>NZ_SNYN01000044.1 GCF_004363075.1 Actinorugispora endophytica | reverse complement strand
GCCCCGCGCAGGAACCCGCCCTCGCGCACGTAGCTGGTGCCGGGGGCGTCGGGGTCGGGGTCGTACAGCCCGTCCAGGTCCCAGTCGCGGTCGGCGGGGGCGGGGCCCGTCGCGTCGCGGCCGTCGGCCACCAGCTCCCACAACTCCTCGGGGGACTGCACCCCACCGGGGAAGCGGCAGCCCATCCCCACGACCGCGACGGGCTCGTGCTCCCTGTCGGCCAGCGCGCGGACCTGGGCGCGGGCGCCGCGGAGGTCGGCGGTCGCCCGCTTGAGCAGAGCCCGGAACTTTTCCTCGTTGGACACTTCTGGACCACGACTCCCGTGTTGGCGCGGAGGGACCGGAACGAACGGTCGGGGGAAGGGAAGGGCTCAGGAGATCCCGAACTCCTCGTCGAGCAGGTCGAACAGCTCGTCGTCGGTGGCGCCGTCGACGTCGGGGAGGCCGTCCGCCCGGTCAGCGCCGGACCGCTCCAGGAGCGCGAGGAGTCCGCGCAGCCGTCGGGACGTCCGCTCGCGGGCGGCGTCGTCGAGCGGGGCCGAGGAGAGGGCCGCCTCCAGCGCGTCCAGCCCGGGCACCTCCCGCCCGTCCGACCCGGCCTCGGCTGACAGCTCCGCCAGGTGGCGGGCGAGCGCGGTGGGGTTCGGGTGGTCGAACGCGACCGTGGTGGCCAGGTCCAGCCCGGTCGCCGCCGCGAGCCGGTTGCGCAGCCGCAACGCGGCCAGCGAGTCGACCCCCGCCTCCATGAAGCCCCTCGCGGGATCGACCGCGTCGGGGGAGCCGTGTCCCAGGACCGCGGCGGTCGCGTCCCGAACCAGGTCGAGCGGGGTCCGCCCGGGTCCGTCCGTGTCCGGCTCCGCGGCGTCCGGGACCGGCGGCGCCTCGGGGGCCCGCCCGGACGCCGTCCCGGGAGCGTCCGCCGACAGCCAGTAGCGACGCCGCTGGAAGGCGTAGGTGGGCAGGTCGGCGGTGTCGGCGCCGGCGAAGAAGGGCGTCCAGTCGACGCCGACACCGCGCACGTGTGCCTCCGCCAGTGCGCGGACCACCAGGTCCGGTTCTGCCGCGTCGGTGCCCAGCAGCGGGATCAGCGCCGGGACCGCGCCGCCGTCGGCGGCCAGGCAGTCGTGCGCCAGCACGGTCAGCGTCCCGGCGGGGCCCAGCTCCAGCAGAACACCGGCGCCCTCCGAGCGGAGGCGGCGCACGCCGTCGGCGAAGCGCACCGGTTCGCGCGCGTGCCGCACCCAGTAGCCGGGGTCGGTGGCCTCCTCGGCGCTCAGGAGCCGCCCGGTCAGGTTGGACACGACCGGGCGGACGGGCGCGTTCAGCGCGGTCGCCCCGACGACGTGCGCGAACGCGTCCAGCATCGGGTCCATCCGGGGGGAGTGGAAGGCGCGGTCGACCTTCAGCCGCCTGGTCCGCGCGCCCCGTTCGGCCCAGGACGCGGTGACCTCGGCGACGGCGTCGGCGTCCCCCGAGACCACCACGGAGGAGGGGCCGTTGACGGCGGCGACCGCGACGCGCCCCGCGTACCCCGCCAGCGAGGCGGCCACCTCCTCCTCGGCGGCCCCGACGGCTGCCATCGCGCCGCCGGGCGGCAGCGCCTGCATGAGGCGGCCGCGTGCGGCGACCAGCGCACAGGCGTCGGGAAGGTCGAGGACCCCGGCCGTGTGCGCGGCGGTGATCTCGCCGACGGAGTGGCCCATCAGCAGGTCCGGGACGATTCCGTGCGCGGCGAGCAGCCGGTGCAGCGCCACCCCGAGCGCGAACAGCGCGGGCTGGGTGTAACCGGTCCGGTTCAGCAGGGCCGCGTCCGGGGACCCTTCGGGCGCGGCCATCACCGAGCGCAGGGGGCGGTCCAGGTGTGGGTCGAAGCGGGCGCACACCTCGTCGAGGGCGTGAGCGAAGACCGGGAACGCCGCGGACAGCCCCGCACCCGTCCCCGGACGCTGGCTGCCCTGCCCGGGGAACAGCATCGCGACCCGGCCGGGCGGGGTCACGGCCGAGCCCTGGACGAGACCGGCGGCCGGACGGCCGCGGGCGAGCGCGTCGAGCCGGTCGGCGAGCTCGCCGAGGTCCGAACCGACGACGACGGCGCGGTGGTCCAGGTGCGCGCGGGTGGCGGCCAGCGCGCGCGCGACCGCGCGCGGCTCCGGCCCGGGGTGCCCGGCCAGGTGGTCGCGCAGCCGCGCGGCCTGCGCGCGAAGGGCCTCGGGGTCGTGGGCCGAGACGGTCCACGGAACGGGGGCGGCGGTCGCGGAGCCGGCCGCCGGTCCGGGGGACGGATCCGTCGGCGGCGCCTGCTCGACGAGGACGTGCGCGTTGGTGCCGCTGACGCCGAAGGAGGACACCCCGGCGCGGCGGGGGCGTCCGGTGTCGGGCCAGGGGGCCGC
>NZ_SNYN01000043.1:3770-5527 GCF_004363075.1 Actinorugispora endophytica | reverse complement strand
AAAAAACGTACGGCGGCGTCCTACTCTCCCACCCCAGCACGGAGGCAGTACCATCGGCGCTTGAGAGCTTAACTTCCGGGTTCGGAATGGGACCGGGTGTTTCCCCTCAGCTATGACCGCCGTAACCCCAACCCCGCCCCACCACCCGAAAAAAAGGGAAGATGAGGGGGAAACTCGAAGCCACGAATCGATCCGTGGAAAACCATAGTGTGCGCGAGCATCCAGTCATCTGCGGTGGACAAGCCCTCGGCCGATTAGTACCGGTCAGCTCCACCCCTCACAGGGCTTCCACATCCGGCCTATCAACCCCATCGTCTCTAGGGGGCCTTACCCACTCGAAGTGGTGGGAGACCTCATCTCGAAGCAAGCTTCCCGCTTAGATGCTTTCAGCGGTTATCTCTCCCGAACGTAGCCAACCAGCCATGCCCCTGGCGGGACAACTGGCACACCAGAGGTTCGTCCATCCCGGTCCTCTCGTACTAGGGACAGCCCTTCTCAAGTCTCCAACGCGCGCAGCGGATAGGGACCGAACTGTCTCACGACGTTCTAAACCCAGCTCGCGTGCCGCTTTAATGGGCGAACAGCCCAACCCTTGGGACCAACTCCAGCCCCAGGATGCGACGAGCCGACATCGAGGTGCCAAACCATCCCGTCGATATGGACTCTTGGGGAAGATCAGCCTGTTATCCCCGGGGTACCTTTTAGCCGTTGAGCGACACCGCTTCCACACGCCGGTGCCGGATCACTAGTCCCTGCTTTCGCACCTGCTCGACACGTCCGTCTCACAGTCAAGCTCCCTTGTGCACTTACACTCACCACCTGATTGCCAACCAGGCTGAGGGAACCTTTGGGCGCCTCCGTTACACTTTGGGAGGCAACCGCCCCAGTTAAACTACCCACCAGACACTGTCCCCGAACCGGATCACGGTCCCAGGTTAGATGCCCGAAACAGCCAGAGTGGTATTTCACCAACGCCTCCACCACCACTAGCGTGGCGGCTTCACCGGCTCCCACCTATCCTACACAAACCATCCCAAACACCAATGTCAAGCTATAGTGAAGGTCCCGGGGTCTTTCCGTCCTGCTGCGCGAAACGAGCATCTTTACTCGTAGTGCAATTTCACCGGGCCCATGGTTGAGACAGCGGGGAAGTCGTTACGCCATTCGTGCAGGTCGGAACTTACCCGACAAGGAATTTCGCTACCTTAGGATGGTTATAGTTACCACCGCCGTTTACCGGCGCTTAGATTCCCAGCCTCGACACCCGAAAGCGTCTAACCGGTCCTCTTAACGTTCCGGCACCGGGCAGGCGTCAGTCCGTATACCGCGTCTTACGACTTCGCACGGACCTGTGTTTTTAGTAAACAGTCGCTTCCCCCCGGTATCTGCGACCCCACCCAGCTCCAGAGGTGTACTCCTTCACCGGACAGGGCTCCCCTTCTCCCAAAGTTACGGGGACAGTTTGCCGAGTTCCTTAACCATGGTTCACCCGAACGCCTCGGTATTCTCTACCTGACCACCTGCGTCGGTTTAGGGTACGGGCCGCCCACACACTCGCTAGAGGCTTTTCTCGACAGTACGGGATCACTCACTTCGGCTCAACGCCTCGACGTCACGCCTCACCCTTCACGGAACACGGATTTGCCTATGCTCCAGGCTACACGCTTGACCCGGGACAACCACCGCCCGGTAGAGCTACCCCTCTGCGTCACCCCATCACTTACCTACTACCCCCTCGGATCCCACGCCTCCACCTC
>NZ_SNYN01000043.1:2074-3674 GCF_004363075.1 Actinorugispora endophytica | reverse complement strand
CAGCTTCAGTGGTGGTTAGCATCAGGAGATTCGATACTGGGCGCGTGTGAACGGGTACGGGAATATCAACCCGTTATCCATCGACTACGCCTGTCGGCCTCGCCTTAGGCCCCGACTCACCCTGGGCGGATTAACCTGCCCCAGGAACCCTTAGTCAATCGGCGCCAGTGTTTCTCACACTGGTTTCGCTACTCATGCCTGCATTCTCACTCCCACGCGATCCACCCCGGATCACTCCACGGCTTCACCTCACGCAGGACGCTCCCCTACCACACCGCACCAACGTACGGCATCCACAGCTTCGGCGGTGTACTTAAGCCCCGCTACATTATCGGCGCAGAATCACTTGACCAGTGAGCTATTACGCACTCTTTAAAGGATGGCTGCTTCTAAGCCAACCTCCTGGTTGTCTCAGCAACTCCACAGCCTTTCCCACTTAGCACACGCTTAGGGGCCTTAGCTGATGATCTGGGCTGTTTCCCTCTCGACTACGAAGCTTATCCCCCGCAGTCTCACTGCCACGCTAACTGTACCGGCATTCGGAGTTTAGCTGACGTCAGTAACCTTGTCGGGCCCATCAGCCAACCAGTAGCTCTACCTCCGGCAAGCACCACGTGACGCTGCACCTAAATGCATTTCGGGGAGAACCAGCTATCACGGAGTTTGATTGGCCTTTCACCCCTACCCACACCTCATCCCCCAGGTTTTCAACCCTGGTGGGTTCGGGCCTCCACGAAGTCTTACCTCCGCTTCACCCTGGACATGGGTAGATCACTCCGCTTCGGGTCCACAGCATGCGACTACGACCGCCCTATTCAGACTCGCTTTCGCTACGGCTACCCCACCCGGGTTAACCTCGCCACACACCATGACTCGCAGGCTCATTCTTCAAAAGGCACGCCATCACCCCACCCGAAGGCGAAGCTCTGACGGCTTGACAGCACACGGTTTCAGGTACTATTTCACGACCCCTCACCGGGGCACTTTTCACCTTTCCCTCACGGTACTAGTGCACTATCGGTCATCAGGACGTATTTAGGCTTAGCAGGTGGTCCTGCCAGATTCACACGGAATTTCACGGGCTCCGCGCTACTCGGGACAACGTCCAACACCGCGTCGAGGACTTCGCCTACGGGACTCTCACCCACTACGGCACCGTTTCCCACCGGTTTCGACTACCCTCGACCAAAGCGCTCCGGGCCGGCAGACCCGGACGGACGCATCCCACAACCCCGCACACGCAACCCCTGCCGGGTATCACACGCGCACGGTTTAGCCACATCCCCTTTCGCTCACCACTACTCAGGGAATCACAATTGTTTTCTCTTCCTGCGGGTACTGAGATGTTTCACTTCCCCGCGTCACCACCAACCACCCTATACATTCAGGTGGCGGCAACCCGACACAACTCGGGCTGGGTTCCCCCATTCGGACACCCACGGATCACAGCTCGGTTGACAGCTCCCCGTGGCCTATCGCGGCCTCCCACGTCCTTCATCGGCGCCTGATGCCAAGGCATCCACCGTGTGCCACTGTCACTTGGCCACCACAGATACAAGATGCTCGCGCACACTATCCACGAATCAAAACACACACCACG
>NZ_SNYN01000043.1:0-1980 GCF_004363075.1 Actinorugispora endophytica | reverse complement strand
GACCGACGGTTGCCTCCTCAGACACCCAACAGCGCGCCCTCCGGCCTCTAGGAAGAACCGGAAGAAGTTCGTTTCCATCGACTTCAGCCAAGACCGGGACGATGTTTCCCGCGCCGGCGCCATCGAAGCGCCGCCACCGGACAACAATCCCGGTTCCACTGTCGAGTCCACCGGCCAGATCGGAAAAACGGCCGATGCATGGACTCCTTAGAAAGGAGGTGATCCAGCCGCACCTTCCGGTACGGCTACCTTGTTACGACTTCGTCCCAATCGCCAGCCCCACCTTCACTCACTCCCTCCCCGAAGGGTTGGGCCACAAGTTTCGGGTGTTGCCGACTTTCGTGACGTGACGGGCGGTGTGTACAAGGCCCGGGAACGTATTCACCGCGGCGTTGCTGATCCGCGATTACTAGCGACTCCACCTTCATGGGGTCGAGTTGCAGACCCCAATCCGAACTGAGACCGGCTTTAAGAGATTCGCTCCGCCTCACGACATCGCATGCCCTCTGTACCGGCCATTGTAGCATGTTTGCAGCCCAAGACATAAGGGGCATGATGACTTGACGTCATCCCCACCTTCCTCCGAGTTGACCCCGGCAGTCTCCCATGAGTCCCCACCATTACGTGCTGGCAACATGGAACAAGGGTTGCGCTCGTTGCGGGACTTAACCCAACATCTCACGACACGAGCTGACGACAGCCATGCACCACCTGTCACCCGCCAACTAAATGACCCGCCATCTCTGACGGTCCACGGGTGATGTCAAACCTTGGTAAGGTTCTTCGCGTTGCGTCGAATTAAGCAACATGCTCCGCCGCTTGTGCGGGCCCCCGTCAATTCCTTTGAGTTTTAGCCTTGCGGCCGTACTCCCCAGGCGGGGCGCTTAATGCGTTAGCTACGGCACGGAGACCGTGGAAAGTCCCCACACCTAGCGCCCAACGTTTACGGCGTGGACTACCAGGGTATCTAATCCTGTTCGCTCCCCACGCTTTCGCTCCTCAGCGTCAGGTAAGGCCCAGAGACCCGCCTTCGCCACCGGTGTTCCTCCTGATATCTGCGCATTTCACCGCTACACCAGGAATTCCAGTCTCCCCTACCTACCTCAAGCCTGCCCGTATCCACTGCACAACCGGAGTTAAGCCCCGGTCTTTCACAGCAGACGCGACAAGCCGCCTACGAGCTCTTTACGCCCAATAATTCCGGACAACGCTCGGACCCTACGTATTACCGCGGCTGCTGGCACGTAGTTAGCCGGTCCTTATTCCCCACCTACCGTCAACCTCCGGAGCACCGGAGGCCTGCGTGAGTGGTAAAAGAGGTTTACAACCCGAAGGCCGTCATCCCCCACGCGGCGTCGCTGCGTCAGGCTTTCGCCCATTGCGCAATATTCCCCACTGCTGCCTCCCGCAGGAGTCTGGGCCGTGTCTCAGTCCCAGTGTGGCCGGTCGCCCTCTCAGGCCGGCTACCCGTCATCGCCTTGGTAGGCCATCACCCCACCAACAAGCTGATAGGCCGCGAGTCCATCCCCGACCGAGAAAACTTTCCACGCTCCGCCATGCGGCGCAGCGTCGTATCCGGTATTAGACCCGATTTCTCGGGCTTATCCCGGAGTCGGGGGCAGGTTACTCACGTGTTACTCACCCGTTCGCCGCTCGTGTACCCCGAAGGGCCTTACCGCTCGACTTGCATGTGTTAAGCACGCCGCCAGCGTTCGTCCTGAGCCAGGATCAAACTCTCCATTAAGGTCTGCACACCGCCGGGCGGGGCCCGGCGGAAACCTAGAGAAGGCTCGAATCCCGACCGGACGCCAGTTCTGGCATCCAATCAAAGGAACCCTCGCCACCGCAGTGGCGCGGGAGCCAAAAACAAACTTGGCTGAAAGAAAACAAACACGCGCTGTTGAGTTCTCAAGAAACAACCGCTGCTCCGTCCACAAGCCCCGGATGGGGCTCTTCGACCGGTGCGGCATTCTCCGCTTT
>NZ_SNYN01000042.1 GCF_004363075.1 Actinorugispora endophytica | reverse complement strand
GGTCGGTCTCGGCGCGGGCGGCGTCCACGCGCAGCTGCGCGGCCTCGACCTTCCCGCCCAGGTGGTACAGGTCGGTCTCGGGCAGGGCGAAGTTGACGCGGGCGTTTTCGAGGTCGGTCTCGAAGCGGACCACGTCGGCCTGCGCCCGGGCCACCCGCTCACGGGCGTCGTCCACGGCCGACCGGTCGGGGGCGGGGACGTCCCGCTGACCTGAGCCGGCGGTGCCGACCTGGACCGTGAAGACGTCCAGGTCGTCGGCGTGGTCGTGGGGCTCGGCCGTGGTGGGGCGGCCGGCCTGGATCGCCCGCTGGTTCTGGGCGTGGAGCTCGTTGACCTGGTCGCGAAGTTCGTCGGCCCTGCGGTCGAGCCATTCGGCGTCGCGGCGGAAGCCGGCGGCGTGCGCGTTGCGGCTCCACGCCCGGTGCTCGTCGATCTCGTTGTTGAGCCGGTGGATGGTTCTGGCGGTGTCCAGGACCCGGGCCGCCAGGTCGGGGGGCATGCCTTCCGTGCCGGGCAGGAACTGCTCGGAGAAGGCGGGGGTGTTGCCCAGGGTCCGGGCCTGGACGCGGGCATGGTGATGATGGTCGCGGGTGAGCTCGTCGATCCGCGCCTCCAGCTCCCCGCGGGTGGGGGAGCCGTGGTCGGCGGTGGTCTCGTCGAGGCTCCGGCGCAGCTGGTCGATCTCGTGGCGGATCCGCGCCAGGACGCGGCCGCGCTCCTCGAGCGGCATCGGGTCGGGGAGCGGAGTGGTGAGGCGGATGAACTCCCCGGTCCGGTGGTAGATGTTCTGGATGTTCGGGCCGAGTGCGGTCCTCTCCTCGAGGAGGGCCGTGTTGATCCGGCCGATCTCGGAGTCCCAGGCGTGGCGCGCGCTCCGGTTGGCGTCCAGGCGCAGGTCGACCCAGCGGTTCCTTGCGGCGACGAGCCGCTCCTGGTGGCTCCGCTGCCGGTCGGTCTCCGCGTTGTGCAGGTCGCGGAGCTGGTCGGCCGCCTCGGTGCTGAAGACGTCGTCGGCGGTCACGCCGATGTTCCTGGCGAGCTGGGGCACGTCGTCCCGGTACGGGTCCAGGATCGCCTGGGCCTGGGCGTACAGGTCCCGGTACCGGTTCAGCTGTTCCTCGGCGCGGGCGGAGAGGTCCTCGGCCTGGGCGTTCGTGTCCCGGATCTGCTGGTGGAGCCAGTCGGGGTCGGTGAGGACAGCGGGGTTCTGCGCGTGGCTGTAGCGCAGGCCGGCGCGGACGTTCAGGATCAGGAACTGCTCGCGCAGCCGGGCGTACTCGTTCTCCAGGTCGGTGGCGGTCCGGGTCAGGTGGTCGCGGGCGGCGTCGCCTTCCGGTGTCTGGTCGAGCTGGCGCTGTGCGCGGACGAGTTCGGGGAGGAGCGCGTCGGCCCGGCCCGCCTCCTGGACGGATCGTTCGATGAAGTGGCTGAACGGCTGCGTCGAATCGGCGGAGCCGCTCTCGAGATCGGCGAGCTCCTGTTCGAGGGCTCTCACCCTGCGCCGATTCCCCGCGGCGATGTCGGAGAGGAGCCGGGATTGGTTCAACGCGTTGGCGGCGCCCTGATGCGGTCCGGAAGCGCTGATGCGGGGTTCCCTCAGCTCCCTGGCGAGGGCGGAGAAGCGGTTGAGGATGCGGGTGGATCCCTCGTGGGCCCTCGTGGCGGCTCCGTCCAGTTCCGCGATGCCGCGGTTGATCGGTCCGGCGGCCGCGCCGAGCCCGAGGAGACGCACCGCTTCCCGTGCTCTGCGGAGCGCGGTGAGGTCGCGGAGGCGCTGGACGGCGAGTGCGTGGGCCTCGCGCGCCCCGGGGAACGGGGGAGCGAGGTCCGGTGCGTCGCTGTTCAGGTCCCGGGTGGTGAAGCCGAGGGCGTCGGCGAGTCGCAGGGCCTGGTCGCGGTAGTCGTCGGTGAGGGCCGGGCCGTCCTGCGGGGCGGGGGCGTCCGGGTCGGCGAGCCGGTTTCGGGCCGTCTCCACCAGGGAGCGGCCGTGGTCGCGGACCAGGTCCGTGGCCAGTTCCCAGATCCGGTCCAGCTCCGGGGCGGTCTCCTGGTCCTGGGGTCGGGGGCGGTCCGTTCGGGCGAGTTCGTCGAGGTCGGCGAGCAGTTCCTCGGCGCGCTGGAGGTCCTCGGGACCCTGGGCCTGCCGGGTCTGCCGGGCGATCTCGGCGACCGCGCGGTTCGCGTCCTGCAGGGAGGCGGAGAGCAGGATGAGTTCCTCGGAAGCGACCCGGGGAGAGGAATCATCGAAGGGGGACAGGACGTCGGCCAGTGCCAGGGCGGCGCGGTTCCAGGCGATGCGGTCGAGCGGCTCGCGGAACTGGATGGTCTGGTGGGTGAGCCGTTCGGCTTCGCGGGTGAGCCAGTCGGCTTCGTGGGGGAAGCCGGTGGCGCGCGCGTTGGCCGCCCACGTCGTGTGCTCGGCGGCCTCGCTCCGGAGCCGTTCGATGGTGTGGAAGGCGTCGAGGGCTTCGAGGCGCTGCTTGTGCGGCAGGTTCTCCAGGCCGGGGGGCGGGGTCGGCCGGGTTTCGGAGTCGGTGGAGGCGGCCGGGTTCAGGTCCTGGTCCAGGGCGCGGGAGTGGGCGCGGTAGTGGTTGGTGCTGCTTTCGAGGCGGGTGGCGAGGTCCGCCCGCCGTGCGTGCAGGGCGTCGCGGGCGGCGTGGTCGTCGGGGGCGGTGCGGTCGAGTTCGGCGGTGGTCTCGTCCAGGCGCCGGCGGAGCTGGTCGATCTCGTGGCGGGTCCGCGCCAGGGTCTGGCCGCGCCGCTCCACCGACACCGGCTCGGTGGTGGAGTAGGCGGGGACGGGGCCGGGGTCTCCGGACCTGTCGAGGGAGCGGTCGTCCGACCGGTACCCGGGCGCGGGGTCGGAATCCTGGGTCGTGTCGGGGTCGGTGGGGATGAGGAACGCATCGATGGCGTCGGAGCCGGCCAGGGGGAGGAGGGCGAGGGCCGCGGCCTGGGCGTAGGCGTCGGAGACCGTCTCGCTCTGCTGGATCCTCTCCTCGAGGAAGTCGACGTTGGCCTCGGCGACCTCGGACGCCCAGGTGTGGCTCGGGCCACGCTCGCTTTCCTCGTTGAGGTCGAACTGCTGTTCCTCCCAGAAGCGGAGCTGGTCCTCCAGTTGGTTGTGGAGCCTGGTCTCGGCGTCGCGCAGGTCGCGGAGCCGGGTGGCGGCGTCGAGGCTGAAGGGGTCGTCGGTGACGCCCAGACGCCGGGCCAGTGAGAGCGCGTCGTCCCTTCCGGCGTCCAGGGCCTGCCGGAACTCGGCGTTCAGCTCTCTGGACTCCGTCTGCTTGTCCCGGGCCTGGGCTGTGAGGTCCAGGATCCGGGCGGTGAGTTCCTGGACTTCCTGGCGGAGCTGGTCGATCTGCTGTTCGGGGGAGAGTTCGGGGTCGGGGGCGGTGGTGTCGCGCTGGCGGACGAGGGCCTGTTCGCGGGTCTGTTCCAGGTCCGCGCGGCCGTGCAGGGCGCGGGCCTGTCCGCGCAGGCGGGTGTACTCGTTCTCCAGGTCGGTGACGGGCGCGCGCAGCCGGTCGCGGGTGGTGGCGGTCTCCGCCGCCTCTCGCTCGGCCCGGTCCCGGGTGTCGGTGAGGTCGGGAACGGTCTCGTTCAGCCGGTCGCGGGTGGCGGCGGCGTCCGCGATCCTCTGCTGGAGCCGGTCCCGGGCGGCGGTGAGGTCGGCGACGGTCTCGTTCAGCCGGTCGCGGGCGGCGGTGTCGTCCTCCGGCGTCCGGTCGAGCTGCTCCCGGGCGTCGGTGAGCTCGGCGACGGTCTCGTCCAGCCGGGCGCGGGTGGTGGCGGCGGTCGTCTCGGCCTGCCGGATCCGGTTCCGGGTGGTGGTGAGGTTGGCGTCGGCCTCGTCCAGGTTCCTGCGGGCGTTGTTGGCGGCCGTCGTCGCCTGGTGGAACTGTTCCCGGGCGGCGGTGAGGCGCAGGAGCGCGTCGTCGGCGGAGTCGGCGTAGGAGCGGGCCTGGGCGCGCAGTTCCTCGGCTCGTTGGCGGGCCTCGTCGATGAGGCGGTCGTGGTCGGGGGTAGGCGCGGCCTCGCCGGGGTAGGCGGGCGGGCCGTCGTCGGGAGGGGGAACCCTCAGGTCGGCGAGCTCCAGTTGGCGGGCGGTCATGACGCGCCGCTGCTCGGCGGCCTGGTCGAGGAGTTCCCGCGACCGGTGCGACGCCTCGTCCGCGCGCTCCTTCAGGTCGGCGAGCGCCTCGTTGCGCTCCTTGACGCGGTTGAGGACCTCGGTGAGCTCCTCTACGGCGCGGAGGACTTCACCGTGCTCCACTTCGGTGTCCTCGTCCACGAGGTCGCGCAGCGCTATCAGGCCGGCCGTCTCGACGCGGACGGACTCGGCGGCCCGGACCTGTGTGGCGACCGCGTACAGGTCCTGGTCGAGCCGGACGGCGCGGGCGTGGGCCTCGTGTGCCTCGGGGACGGGAGGCGTCAGGTGCGGGTCGCCCACGACCGGGGGGAAGCGTGTGAAGCCGAGGACCTCGGCGAGTTCCCGGGCGTGTTCGTGGTAGGCGCGCAGGGCGGCCGGGGCGCTGTCGGGGTCGGTCCTGAACCGCCGCGCGGACTCGGCCATGAAGCTTTCGTGGTCTTCGGGGCTGCGCGTGGCGAGGGACTCCAGGACGAGGCGGCCGTAGTCGCGGAGCATGTCGGCGCCGACCTCCCAGGCCCGCAGGTCCCGCTCCCAGACCCGCTGGGCCTGCTCCCGGGCCTGCTCGTCCGGCTCCTGGTCCGGGGAGGGGGCCTGGTACTGGGAGAGGTCCGGGGCGGTGGGGCGCGCCGCTTCGAGGAGGGCGTCGACCTCGTCGAGGATCTCCTGGACCCGTCCGGGGCTCCCCAGGTCCTGGGGGTCGTCCACGGCGGAGCGGATGACGTCGGTCGCGTCCTGGAAGGAGAAGGGGGAGGCCGGGGACTCCTCCTCGGCCCGACTGTCGCTGTCGCTGTCGCTGGTGTCGTCGCCGCGGAGGAGGGGCCTGTCGTTGTCGCTGTCGTTGTCGCTGTCGCTGTCGAGGTCGGCGACGAATATGGGAATGGCGTCGCCGTCGCCGTTGGGCTCGACCGTGAACACGGGGAAGGCGGTGATGTCCTGGAACGAGCCCGGGACGGGTGGGCGGAGGAGCGAGGCGATCAGGTCGCCGTCCTCCCTGTTCCGCGCCTGGGTGTCGTCACCGGTCTCGGTCCGGGTGGGTGTGCCGCTGTCGGTCGGGGTGCCGGTCGGGTCGGGGGTGGTGTCGGTGGGGGTTGGGGGTTGGGGGCGTGTGGGGGTGCCGTCGGTGGTGTAGGTGCCGCCGGCGTCGGTGAAGGCCTGGTGGGCGTCGGCGAGGTCGGTGAGGGCGCGGTCGAGTTCGGTGCGGGCGCGGTCGGCGGCCTCGCGGGCGGTGCGGCGGCCGCTTTCGGCGCGGTCGCCTCGGGAGTCGGCCAGGAGGGTGTTGGCGAGGTCGGTCTCGGCGCGGGCGGCGTCCACGCGCAGCTGCGCGGCCTCGACCTTCCCGCCCAGGTGGTACAGGTCGGTCTCGGGCAGGGCGAAGTTGGTCCGGGCGTTTTCGAGGTCGGTCTCGAAGCGGACCACGTCGGCCTGCGCCCGGGCCACCCGCTCACGGGCGTCGTCCACGGCCGGTGCCCCGGTGTCCCGCGGGGACGTCGGGGCGCTGGTGCCGTCGGTGTCGACTCGGGCTGTGAAGATCGCCAGGGCGTCGGTGCGGCCGTTGGGCTCGGTCACCGCGATGGTGGGGCCGTTCCGGGGCGCCTGCTGGATCCGGGGGTCGAGCTGGTCGGCCTGGTGGGTGAGTCGTTCGGCTTCGCGGGTGAGCCAGTCGGCTTCGTGGGGGAAGCCGGTGGCGCGCGCGTTGGCGGCCCAGGTGTGGTGTTCGGTGGCTTCGTCGCGGAGTCGTTCGGTGGTGTGGAAGGCGTCGAGGACTTCGAGGCGCTGCTTGTGCGGCAGGTTCTCCAGGCCGGGGGGCGGAGCGGGTCGGTCGGTGGTGTCGGTGGGGCGCGCCGGGTTCAGGTCCTGGTCCAGGGCGCGGGAGTGGTCGCGGTAGCGGATGACGCTGTTGTCGAGGCGGGTGGCCAGGTCCGTGCGTCGGGTGTGCAGGGCGTCGCGGGTGGCGTGGTCGTGGGGGGCGGTGCGGTCGAGTTCGGCGGTGGTCTCGTCCAGGCGCTGGCGCAGTTGGTCGATCTCGTGGCGGGTCCGGGCCAGGATCTGGCCGCGCCGCTCCACCGACACCGGCCCAGGGGAGGCCTCCGGGGAGGACTCGTCCGGGGAGTAGGCGGGGACGGGGTCCGACCCGTATCCGGGAGCGGGGGCGGAATCCTCGCTCGTTTCGGGGTCGGTGGGGTCGAGGAACGCCTCGATGGCATCGGGACTGACCAGGGGGATGAGGATGCGGGATGCGGCCTGGGCGTAGGCGTCGGAGAGCGCTTCGCTTTGCTGGATCCTCCCCTCGAGGAACTCGATGTTGTCATCGGCGATCGTGGATTCCATGCGGTGGCGCATGCTCTGGTCGTCGGCCTCGTTGAGGGCGAACCGCTGCCTGTGCCAGAAGCCGAGCCGCTCCTCCAGCTCGCTGTGGAGCCTGGTCTCGGCGTCGCGCAGGTCGCGGAGCCGGGTGGCGGCGTCGAGGCTGAAGGGGTCGTCGGTGACGCCCAGACGCCGGGCCAGTGAGAGCGCGTCGTCCCTTCCGTCGTCCAGGGCCTGCTGGAACAGGGCGTCCAGTTCTCCGGCCTGCGCCTGCAGGTGTTGGGCTTCCGCAGTGAGGTCCGTGACCCAGGTGGATAGTTCCTGGACTTCCTGGCGGAGCTGGTCGATCTGCTGTTCGGGGGAGAGTTCGGGGTCGGGGGCGGTGGTGTCGCGCTGGCGGACGAGGGCCTGTTCGCGGGTCTGTTCCAGGTCCGCGCGGCCGTGCAGGGCGCGGGCCTGTCCGCGCAGGCGGGTGTACTCGTTCTCCAGGTCGGTGACGGGCGCGCGCAGCCGGTCGCGGGCGTCGGCGGTCTCCGCCGCCGTCTGGCCGAGCCGGTCGCGGGTGGTGGTGAGGTCGGGGACGGTCTCGTTCAGCCGGTCGCGGGTGGCGGCGGCGTCCGCGATCCTCTGCTGGAGCCGGTCCCGGGCGGCGGTGAGGTCGGCGATGGTCTCGTTCAGCCGGTCGCGGGCGGCGGTGTCGTCCTCCGGCGTCCGGTCGAGCTGCTCCCGGGCGTCGGTGAGCTCGGCGGTGGTCTCGTCCAGCCGGGCGCGGGTGGTGGCGGCGGTCGTCTCGGCCTGCCGGATCCGGTTCCGGGTGGTGGTGAGGTTGGCGTCGGCCTCGTCCAGGTTCCTGCGGGCGTTGTTGGCGGCCGTCGTCGCCTGGTGGAACTGTTCTTCGGCGGCGGTGAGGCGCAGGAGCGCGTCGTCGGCGGAGTCCGCGTAGGAGCGGGCCTGGGCGCGCAGCTCCTCGGCTCGTTGGCGGGCCTCGTCGATGAGGCGGTCGTGGTCGGGGGTAGGCGCGGCCTCGCCGGGGTAGGCGGGCGGGCCGTCGTCGGGTTCGGGGCTCTCCAGGTCGGCGAGCTCCTGTTGGCGGGCGTCCAGGACGCGCTGCTGCTCGGTGGCCTGGTCGAGGAGGTTCTGTGCGTCGCGCAGCGCCTCGTCCGCGTGTTTCCTCAGGTCGGCGAGTTCTTCGTTGCGCTCCCTGACGAGGGAGAGGGTCGCGACGAACTCGTTGACGGCGTCGCTGATCTCACCTTGCGCCGCGTCGAGGTCCGCGCCCACGAGGTCGCTCAGCGCCGACAGGTCGGCGGTCTCGACGTGGATGGAATCGGCGGCCAAGAGCTGGGCCAGGATCGCGTGCTGGTCCTGGACGTGCTGGACGGCGAGGATGTGGGCGTCGTCCCGGACGGATATGGGGAGTGCCAGGTCGGGGTCGCCCGCGAGCGAGGGGAAGCGTGTGAAGCCGAGGGTTTCGGCGAGTTCCCGGGCGCGGGCGTGGTAGTCGCGCAGGGGCGCCGGGACGCTGTCGGGATCGGTCCTGAACTGCTGGGCGGCCTGGGCCATGAAGTACGCGTGGTCTTCGGGGCCGCGCGTGGAGAGGGACTCCAGGACGAAGCGGCCGTAGTCGCGGAGCATGCCCGACCCGATCTCCCAGGCCCGCTGGTCCCGCTCCCAGGCCTGCTGGGCCTGCTCCCGGGCCTGCTGGGCCTGCTCGTCCGGCTCCTGGTCCGGGGAGGGGGCCTGGTACTGGGAGAGGTCCGGGGCGGTGGGGCGCGCCGCTTCGAGGAGGGCGTCGACCTCGTCGAGAACCTCCTGGACCCAGTCGGGGCTCCCCAGGTCCTGGAAGGCGTCCACGGCGGAGCGGATGACGTCGGTCGCGTCCTGGAAGGAGACGGAGGAGACCGGGGAGTGGTCGCCGACGGAGATGCTCCCGTCGAGGTCGTCGAAGACCTGGTCGTCGGCAAGGGGGTTGCCGACGAGGGTGTCGCTGCCGCTGCCGCTGTCGCTCTCGCTGTCGGGGTCGGCGGTGAACACGGGGAAGGCGGTGATGTCCTGGAACGAGCCCGGGACGGGTGGGCGGAGGAGCGAGGCGATCAGGTCGCCGTCCTCCCTGTTCCGCGC
>NZ_SNYN01000041.1 GCF_004363075.1 Actinorugispora endophytica | reverse complement strand
GGGGGGGTTTCTCGCGGGGCTGGGGGGTTTTTGTGGGGGGGGGGGGGGGGGCGCCGGGGGGGGGGGGGGGGCGGCCCCCACCCCCCACGACCGTCAACGGAACCCTCACGCGACGGACATCACGGGCGCGGCCCCGACCCCCACCCGCCGTCGCCGCCCGCCGTGACAGACCCCGACCACCCCCGCGCCGGCAACTCCCTAGACTCCCTGCCGTGGAGTCTCTCGGTGTTCCCTGGTTCGTGCTCGTGCGTCAGATCGGGCCGCCCCTGGTGCTGCTGGCGGTCGGGGCTGTGCTGGTGTGGTGGCGCAGGCCCGCGCGCACGGGGCTGGTCGTGGCGGCGCTGGGCGTGAACCTGCTGGCGGCGGCGCTGCCGTTCCTGTGGATCGGGCTCCAGGTGGGGGCGGGGATCGGCACGCAGACCGCCGCCGGGCTCGTCGTGCTGCTGCTCCAGCCGCTGGTGGCCTTCACCGCCTGGATCCTGCTCCTGGTCGCGGTCCTGGCCCGTCCGTCCGCTTCCTGAGGCCGGGGGCGTCGTTAGGCTGGGTCCGTGACAAGTAGCCTGAGTGTTTTCCTCCCGGTTCTCCTCAGCCACGGACCGGTCTTCCTCATCGCCGTGTTCGGCCTGGTCCTGGCCCTGGCGAACCCGATCCGCTCGCGCGCCCTGGTCGTCGTCGCGATGCTGCTGCTGCTCGTCTCCGCGCTGTTCAGCGGCGGGTGGCAGATCGTGGTCACCTCGGTGATGAGATACGGGGGCGGGGGGACGTTCGCCGGGGCCGATCTGAGCCTCGTCTACGGCCTCGTCGGCCTGGTTTCGACCCTGCTGCAGGTCGCCTGCTGGGCCCTGGTCTTCGTCGCGCTGTTCCGCCCCGGCCCGGCCCGTCCCCCGCGCCCGTGACGTGAGGGCGCCACGGACGCGGGGAGCGCTCAGCCGCCCAGGGTGGCGGCCATGACGGCCTTGATGGTGTGCATCCGGTTCTCGGCCTGGTCGAAGACGATGGACGCGGACGACTCGAACACCTCGTCGGTGACCTCCAGCGCGCTCAGGCCGGTGCGGGCGTGGATGTCGCGGCCCACCTCGGTGCCCAGGTCGTGGAAGGCCGGGAGGCAGTGCAGGAACTTGACGTCGGGGTTCCCGGTGGCCTTGAGCGCCTCGGCGTTGACCTGGTAGGGCAGCAGCTGCCTGATGCGCTCGTCCCACACCTCGGCGGGCTCGCCCATGGACACCCACACGTCGGTGTAGACGAAGTCCGCCCCCGCGAGGCCCGCGGCGACGTCGTCGGTGAAGGTGATCCTCGCCCCGGTGGTCTCGGCGATCGCGCGGGCCGGCGCGGCGACCAGCTCCTCGTCGGGCCACCGCTCCTCGGGCGCCACCATGCGCACGTCCAGGCCCAGCAGGGCGCCCGCGACGGTGAGGGAGTTGCCGAGGTTGTTGCGGGCGTCGCCCATGTAGGCGAGCGTGACCTCGCGCAGCGGCTTGTCGGTGTGCTCGGTGACGGTGAGGAAGTCCGCGAGCGTCTGCGTGGGGTGCCACTCGTCGGTGAGGCCGTTCCACACCGGGACGCCCGCGTGCTCGGCCAGCTCCTCGACCAGTGCCTGGCTGGAGCCCCGGTACTCGATGCCGTCGAACATGCGCCCCAGGACCCGGGCGGTGTCCTTCATGGACTCCTTGTGGCCGATCTGGGAGCCGGAGGGGTCCAGATAGGTGACGTGGGCGCCCTGGTCGTGGGCGGCGACCTCGAAGGCGCACCGGGTCCGGGTGGAGGTCTTCTCGAAGATCAGGGCGATGTTCTTGCCCGTGAGTCGCGGCCGCTCGGTACCCGCGTACTTGGCGGCCTTCAGGTCGGCCGACAGTCCGAGCAGGAACGCGAACTCCTGCGGGGTGAAGTCGAGCTCCTTGACGAAACTGCGGTTGCGCAGGTTGAACGCCATCGCGGCTGGGTCTCCTCTGCTGTCACGTCGATACGTCTGAAAAAATATACATGCTACCGAATACTCATCCGATAGTTTTCCGCGTCCCGGCCCCGCCTCACGCGTCCCGCTCGATCGGGCACGTCATGCAGTGCGGGCCGCCGCGCCCCCGCCCCAGCTCGTTGCCCCGGGTGGTGATGACCTCGACGCCGTTCCTGCGCAGGTAGGCGTTGGAGGTGACGTTGCGCTCGTACGCCAGGACCACGCCGGGCTCCAGCGCGAAGACGTTGCAGCCGTCGTCCCACTGCTCGCGCTCGGAGGAGAACACGTCCTGGGTGGGCGTGAGCACCCTGATGTCGTCCACCCCCGCCGCCGCGGCGATGGCCCGGTGCATGTCGTCGGGGGCGTGGTCGGTGATCTTGAGCTCCTTGTCGTTGTCGCCCGGCTCGATCGTGTAGGAGGGGAGCATGCCCAGGCCCGCGTACTTGGTGAAGACGCCGTAGTCCACGTTGGTCATGACGGTGTCCAGGTGCATGACGGCGCGCGCCTTGGGCATCCACAGGCCCAGGACGCGCTCGGCGCCGCCCCGGGCGAACAGCTCGCGCGCCAGCAGCTCCACGGCCTGGGGCCGGGTGCGCTCGCTCAGCCCGATCAGCACCGAGCCGTTGCCGATCGGCATGACGTCGCCGCCCTCGATGGTGGCCGGGGCCCACGCGCCGCCCGGGTTCCACACCTCGAAGTCGGCCCCGGCGAACATCGGGTGCCACCGGTAGACCGCCTCGTAGTGCGTGGTCTCGCGCATGCGGGCCTTCTTGCGCATGGCGTTGACGGACACCCCGCCGTAGATCCAGCACGAGGTGTCGCGGGTGAAGAGGTGGTTGGGCAGCGGGGGCAGCACGAAGGCGTCGTCGTCCAGGGTGTGGAACCACACGGACCGGGGCTCGCTCACCCGCTCCAGCAGCTCGCGCTTGGTGATGCCGCCGACGAGGAAACGGCGCAGCGTGGTCAGGTCCATCGCGTCGAAGCCGTTGCGGATGGCGTCCAGTGCCAGCGGCCCGTAGAAGCGCTCGTCCAGGACCTGGTCCAGGATGTACGCCCTGGCCTCGGGGATCTCCAGGACCGTCTGGAGCAGTTCGCCGAACAGGTGCACGGCCACGCCGCGGTCGCGCAGGTGCCGGACGAAGTCGTCGTGCTCCTCGCGGGCGCGCTGCACCCACAGCAGGTCGTCGAAGAGCAGGGCGTCCTTGTTGCCGGGGGTGAGCCGCTTCAGTTCCAGGTCGGGCCGGTGCACGATGACCTGGCGCAGGCGGCCGACCTCGGAGTCGACGGAAAAGGCCATTGCTCCTCGTTCTCTGTCGGACCCCTCGTGGGGGGCTGCGCCCCGGCCGCGCGGGGTGGGGGCGGCCGGGGCGGACGGTTCGACGGCTGTGCCCGAGTGCCTTCCCTCCGGACGCCCTCCTTACCCCCGGTCGGGCGCGCGGCCTGCGCGCGCCCGTCCCGGCGGACTTCGTAGGATGATCCGTTGTGACCGCCGAATCCGCAGCCGACCGCCCCCGCCCGTCCCTGTCGGGGCTGCTCCCCCGCGCCTCGGCGCTGGCGCGCACCGCCGGGGACACGATCCCGCCGACCTGGCTGGTGCTGGTCGGCATCCTGTCGGTGCAGCTGGGCGCGGGCGTCGCCAAGAACCTGTTCGGGGTGCTGCCGCCCGGCGCGGTGGTGTGGCTGCGGCTCCTCACCTCGGCGCTGGTCCTGCTCGCCGTGGCCCGTCCCGCGCTGCGCGGGCGCACCCGCGCGGACTGGCTGGTGGTCACCGGTTTCGGGGTGTCGCTGGCCACCATGAACTACGCGATCTACGAGTCGTTCGCGCGCATCCCGCTGGGCGTCGCGGTGACCATCGAGTTCCTGGGGCCGCTGGCGGTGGCAGTGGCCGGGTCCAGGCGCCGGGTCGACCTGGTGTGGGTGGCGCTGGCCGGGACCGGGGTCTTCCTGCTGGGGCGCGGCGGGGGCGACGTCAACCTCGCGGGCGTGGCGTTCGCGCTGCTGGCGGGCGCGGCGTGGGCGGCGTACATCCTGCTCAGCGCGGCCACCGGGCGGCGCTTCTCCGGCACCTCGGGGCTGGCGGTCGCCAGCGTGGTGGGCGTGGTCATGATCGCGCCCGTGGGCGTGGCCCAGGGCGGCGCGGCCCTGCTGGACCCCCGGCTGCTGCTGATCGGCCTGGCCGTGGGCCTGCTGTCGTCGGTGGTGCCGTACACCCTGGAGATGCAGGCGCTGCGCCGGATGCCGCCGCGCGTGTTCGGCATCCTGATGAGCCTGGAGCCGGCGGCCGCGGCCCTGATGGGCGTGCTGCTGGGCGAGTTCCTGTCGCCGTGGCAGTGGGTGGCGATGGCCTGCGTGACCGCCGCGAGCGCGGGCGCGACCCGCTCCTCCCGCACCTGACCGGTTCTCCGGCCTACTCCGACCTCGGTTCGGCCACGGTCCGGACCGGACCGCCGCGTTCCAGACGGGAGAGGACATCGTCGACGCTGCCGGGCGGCTTGCGCCAGGAGTCGGCGATCCGCTGAGCGCAGGACCAAACGACCTTCCGGTCCAGGTGGATCCGGTCGACGACGAAGGCCACATCAGTCGGGACCCGGTTCCCGGTTCATGGCCGCCAACTCGTCAGCGGCCCCGCGCCCGCGCTGGTCGTCGCGGCGCGTGTGGTCGAGGAGGGAGTCCGCCCGCACCCGGCGATGCGTCCCCGCCTTGCGGTACTCGATCTCTCCCGTGTCGAGCAGAGCGATGAGGTGCGGCCGTGAGACGTTCAGCGTGTCCGCGGCCTCCCGGGTCGTCAACTCCGCGTGCGCGGGGACGGGGGCTCCGACCACAGCTCACCGCGTCCGCCGGGGTCAGCGGGGGCTCGGGAAAGCCTCTACTACAGTGTGTCGTATGACTGGCTCTCCCATTCCCCGCGCGCTCGCGGCGGAGGACATCGTGATCCTGAACCTGCCGCTGTGGGTGTGGCAGGTGGCCCTGTGCGTCGTCGGGGTGGTGGCGCTGGTGCTGCTGGCGCGCACCATCTGGGAGCCCACGACGCGGTCGCTGCGCTGGTGGGCGCTGGGCAACGTCGTCGTCAACTCCGGGATCGCGGTGACGGGCGCGACCGTGCGGGTCACCTCCTCGGGGCTGGGCTGCTCGGAGTGGCCCAAGTGCACACCCGACAGCTTCGTGCCGGTCGGAGTGGAGCACGCCGCGCTGAACGCCGCCATCGAGTTCGGCAACCGGACGCTGACCTTCCTGGTGCTGGCCGTGGGGGTGATCGTGTTCGTGGCGACGCTGCGGCTGCGGCCCCGCAGGCGCGACCTGACGGTCATGGCGACGGTGATCCCGATCGGGGTGCTGGGCCAGGCCGTGGTCGGCGGCATCACCGTGTGGTCGGACCTGCACCCGGCCTCGGTGGGCGGGCACTTCCTGCTGTCGGTCCTCGTGGTCATCCTGACCATGGCCTACTACGTGCGGTGCCGCGAGCCCGAGGGCGTACTGCGCCCGACCGTGCGGCCGTGGCTGCGCCGCGCCGCCTCCGCGCTGGTCCCGCTGGGGCTGGTCCTGATCGTGGCCGGGATCGTGGTCACCGGCACCGGTCCGCACGGCGGGGACGCCGCCGCGCCGCGCTGGGGCTTCGACCTGGAGGCGGTGACCCGGGTCCACTCGGGGCTCGCCTGGATCACCACCGCGCTGGCCGTGGCCGTGCTGGTGGGAGCGATCCTCACCCGCGCGCCGCGACCGGTGCGCGTCCAGGCGTGGCTGCTGCTCGCCTCGGTGCTGGGCCAGGCCGCGCTCGGCTACGTCCAGTACCTCCTGGGCCTGCCCGAGTGGCTGGTCGTTCTGCACGTGCTCGGGTCGACGCTGGTGTGGACGGCGATCCTGAGGCTGTACTTCGGCACCGCCGAGCGCGTCGCCGTCACCACCCCGGAGGCCGCTGCGGGGGCGGAGGCTGCTGCCAGCCGCTAGCCCCCGGGGGCGGCTGCGGGGGCATGTCACCACGCTGGGCGTGCGCCTGGGCGATGACGTGCGCGAAGTCCGAGCGCCGCAGGAAGCCCGAGTCGGTGGGCTTCTCCACCCACGTGGGCGCGGCGGGCCGGACGGCGCGGCCGATGAACGCCTCGCGCGCCACGTGCATGAGCGCCAGGAACGCGTCGCGCCGCTCCCACCACGCGGCCCCCGCCACACCGCGGTCGATCCGCTGGTGCAGGAGCGCGAGTTCGGTCGCGGCCAGCTGGTAGTCCTCCATCGCCCGGCGCCCGCGCGGGCCGGCGTTGCGCCGCGCCCAGGCGCGGGCCGCCTTGCGACCGCCCATCGAGCTGAGCATCCGCACGTCGGCGGGGGTGACCAGCCCGGTGGGCAGGTAGGGCGGCAGGTAGCGGGCGATGGCAGCGACCTGGCGGTGGCGGTCGCGCACGGCCACGGAGACGACGGCGACCAGGACGCAGAACAGGATCGCGTAGGCGACGCCGAGCCCGACCCAGCCGAACACGGTGGAGCCGTTCCACAGCGCGTGCAGCAGGACCGCGCCGACCCAGCCCAGGAACGGCATGAACACGCGGCCCGCGCCGCGGTGGGTGGCGGCGTAGGCCACGCCCAGCCCGATCATCGCGGTGTACAGCGGGTGGCCCAGCGGCGCGACGAGCCCGCGCAGCACGAACGTGAACGCGAACCCGGCGAAGCCGTCGGAGAACAGCGCGCCCAGGAAGTAGGAGACGTTCTCGGTGAACGCGAAGCCGGTGGCGACCATGGCCGCGTAGACCACGCCGTCGGTGGCCGAGTCGATCTCGCCCCGGCGGCGCCACAGCAGCAACAGCAGGACCAGGCCCTTGGCGCTCTCCTCCACCAGCGGCGCGCCCACGGCCGCCGTGACGTAGGAGCCGACGTCCTCGCCGAACAGCGGGACGGTGTACAGCTCCATGCCGACGGTGTTGAGGGCGAACGACGCCACCACCGCCACGCCCGCGCCCCACAGGAACGCGAACAGCAGCACCGAGTTCGGCTCGGGTTCGAGCCGGTCGAGCAGCAGGATGAGCGGGACGAGGACGGTGACCGGGATGACGGCCGCGACGAGGCTGACGAAGAACGCGACCACCCCGGCGGTGCCGCCGCCGGCGAATCCGGTGAGCAGCAGGTAGCCGAGCATCAGCAGCATGCACAGCACGCTCAGCGCGATGCCGACGATCAGCCCGACGGAGTGTCTCCCGGGCTTGCGACCTTCGAGGATCGCTCTGGTGTCAAGGGCAGGCATGGTGTACGAGCGTAGCGTTCCCGGGTGACGGAACCGAGGAGCCCCGGCCCCTGGCGGGGAGCTTCGGCGCGGGAGTCGGACCGCCAACAGGGCTCCCCGACCCGCCGTGGCCGCACCCGGCCAACCGCGTTGACAGGCGTCCACCGGATCGCTGTAATAGCTGCGCGTGCCACGTGACGCCGACCGGAGAGCAGTGGGCAGGTCGGTGGTCGGGCGAGCACGCTGACCCGAGGGACGATGCCATGAGCTCATACCACGCCTGACGCGAGCGCCCCCGCCCGTTGTCCCTCGTCCCGTGCGATGCCCCGCACCGCCTGCGGCGTCAGCCCCTCACGCGCCCCCGCCCCGCCCCGCCCCGCCGCGTCCCGGCGGCCGTCCGCGGCTCCGCGTGTCCGATCGACGTCCGTCTCCGGACGAGGGCCCTCGTGCGACCACGCCCGCGTCACCGCCACCCACCACCGCGGACCCCATCACCTCTTTGGAGACCCACACCGTATGTCCACATCCTTCAACCAGCCGATCATCGACGAGTTCCGCGCCAACGGCGGGAAGGTCGGCGGCCCCTTCGAGGGCGGCGACCTCCTCCTGCTGACCACCACCGGCGCCAGGTCCGGGAAGGAGCACACCACTCCCCTCGGCTACGTCCGCGACGGCGAACTGCTGCTGGTCGTCGGGTCGGCGGGCGGCTCCGACCGGCACCCCGCCTGGTACCACAACGTGCTCGCCCACCCCATGGTGCGCGTCGAGGTCGGCACCGAGGAGTTCGGCGCGATCGCGGTCCCGGCCGAGGGCGAGCGACGCGACCGGCTGTTCGAGCACGTGGTGCGCTCGGCGCCCGGCTACGCCGACTACCAGGCCGGAACCGACCGGATCCTGCCGGTCGTGGTACTGGAGCGCTCCGAGCCGGAGACGGGCGAAGAGGCGGGCGAGGCCGCCAACCTCGCCGAGAAGCTCGTGCAGATCCACACCTGGCTGCGCTCGCAGCTGCGGCACGTGCGCGCCGAGGCCGACGCGCACTTCGCCGAGCGGGAGGCCCACCAGGGCCCGGGCGCCCCGCCCACGCCGGGGCTGGGACTGCAGCTGCGCCAGCACTGCCTGGCGTTCTGCGAGTCGCTGGAGTTCCACCACACCAGCGAGGACGCGCACATGTTCCCCACGCTGGCGGCCCAGCACCCGCACCTGGCCGGCGCGATCGACCGGCTCCGCGCCGAGCACCGGACGGTCGAGCGCATCCAGGGCGAGCTGTCCGCACTGCTGGCCGACATCGGCTCCGCCGACCCCGGGCGCTTCCGCGCGGAACTGGACCGGATGTCGGAGGAGCTGACCAAGCACCTCGACTACGAGGAGGAGGTCCTCATCCCGGTGCTGGCCCAGATCCCGTTCCCGCCGGTCCCCGCCGAGGGCGCCGCCCCCTGACGGACGACACCCGGAGGATGGTGGCGGCCTCGTTCGCGGCCGCCACCGCCCTCCCCCGTCCGCAGAAGGGGCCTGCTCGATGGTCTTGAGTTTTCTGCCCGTTTCGGGGCCTGAAACGGACAGAAAGCCCAAGATCGTCCCGAGCGGGGGCAGAAGCAGTCCCCGGTCCGTCCGACTCGGCTCCGCCAGACGGTGGTTCACACCGCTTCGCGTAGGCCATTTCGCTGAGGGGGCAACACCGGCGGCCCGTTCTTCCCAGGGGTCGGCGGACCAGTCGGCTAACGCGCCACGCGGTAGCGGAGGTGGACGACTCCTGAGCTGAAGGCGCGGGTCTCGACCAGTTCGAGATCCACCCGGCGCTCGTGCCGGGGGAAGAACGGAATGCCGCCGCCGACCAGCACCGGGTAGACCCTGGCCCGGTACTCGTCGATCAGACCCAACGCGGCCGCCTCGGCGGCGAGGGTCGCGCCGCCGATCGCGATGTTGCCGTCCCCCGGCTCGGCTCGCGATCGCTCGATCTCCTCCGCCAGGCCGCCGGAGGCCAGGCGGGCGTTGCCCTGCACCGCCGACAGCGTTGTGGAGAACACCACCTTGGGGAGCGCCCTCCAGACCGCGGCGAACCCGAGCGTCGAGAAGTCGAGCGACGGATTCTGGTCGACGGTCTCCCAGTACCGCATCGTCTCGTACAGCCGCCGTCCCAACAGGTGAACACCGGCCTCTCGCACCTCGTCGGTAGCGAAGCGAAAGACCTCCTCGTCGGGCGGCGTCCAGTCGAAGCCGCCGTCCGGCCCGACGACGTAGCCGTCCAGTGAGACGCCCATCGAATACGTCACGCTGCGCATCAGAGGTCCTCCTCGGTACGGTTCCAACAGTATGACCGCCGGACGCCGCAGGACTCACCGCAACGCGAGATCCACTGGGTCGAGTCACCTCACGAGACCATTCCGTTGAGGAAACCTCAGTGATGTTCCAGGTCCATTCCGGGTTTCTGTGACACGGGAGACAGCGGCTGGCCCACCACCCGACCGAACCCGACCACCCCGACCGGCCCCGGACAGGGCTTCGGAAGCCGTCGGCGCGCTCCTGCGAGACCCACTCCCCGCCCGTCGACTGCCGGCCTCAGGGAGAGTCGGTGGCGGGGGCCTCGGCGGGACGCGCCTGGCGCGCCGCCTCCGGGTAGAGCGTCTCCAGGCCCGCGACGAACGCCTTCAGGGCGAGTTCGAAGCCCTCCTCGTCGATCTCGGCGGCGAGCTCGGGCAGGCGGTGGGCCTGGGAGAGGTTGGGGTAGCGGTCCTGGTAGACGCGCGCGTCGGCGTCGAAGCCCCGGGCGAAGGAGTTGATGGCCGCGCCCACCACCAGGTAGCGGGCCGAGGCGCCGATCATGGTGGCCTGCCGCGCGGGCCACCCCGCCGCGACCAGGCCGCCGTGGACCGCGTCGGCGCGGCGCAGCGCCTCCTCGCGCCGCCCCGGCCCCCCGGCGATGAACGCGACCATGTTGGGGTGCGCGGCCAGGGCGTCGCGGTAGGAGCGCGCCCACAGCGTGAGCCCGCGCCTCCAGTCCCCGCCCCCGAACCCGGAGACGTCGATCCCGGCGGTGATCCGGTCGACGACGTCGTGCAGCAGGTCGTCCTTGTTCCGGTAGTGGCTGTACAGCGACGGGGCCCGGACGCCGAGCTCCTGCGCGAGCTTGCGCATGGACAGCCCCTCCATCCCGTCCCTGTCGACCAGCCCCAGCGCGGCGTCCTGGATGCGCGTCCGGCTCAGAAGCGGCGCCTTCGGTCGAGCCACCGACGAACCCCCTGTTCTCTCGCCCACGTCATCGGCCGTTCGGCCGTCCTCCAGTATCGGCCAGGGCCCGGCCCCGCGCGGCGGCGCCGGGGTCTGGCCCTACAAACCGAACACTGTTAGGTTAAATGTGGCGCGCGTCTCTCTCCCGTTGAGCCCGCGGGCGCCCCCAGCCATGCCCCGCCAGCCATCCACCGAAGGAGCACGATGCAACTCTCGCTCGCCGCGGTCCTGGCCGAAGCCGCGCGCCGGAGCCCCGAGCACGTCGCGATCGTCACCGACCGGGAGCGGATCACCTACGCCGGCCTGTGGCAGGACGGCCTCCGGCACGCGGCCGCCCTCCAATCCCTGGGCGTCTCCCCCGGCGACCGCGTCGCCCTGCTCGCGGGCAACGTCACCGACTTCGCGCGCTGCTACTACGGCGTCCTCGCCGCGGGGGCGACCGTGGTGACCATCCCGCCGATGCTCAGCCCCGAGGAGGCCGGGTACCTGCTCTCCGACAGCGGGGCCTCCCTCGTCCTGGCGCGCGGCGAGTTCGCCGGGCTCGCGCGCGCCGCCGCGGACTCCTCCGGCGTCCCGGTGCGCACGCTGGGCGAGCCGCACCGCCCCGACGCGCTCGAACCGGTCGTCGAGGCGAGCGAGCCGCTGGTCTCCTACGTGTCGCGCGCCCCCGACGACGTCGCCGTGGTCTTCTACACCAGCGGGACGACCGGCAGACCCAAGGGCGCCCTGCTCACCCACCTCAACCTGGTCATGAACGCCACCGTCAACGCCTTCGACGCCCACCCGCTCAGCGGGGACGACGTGGTCCTGGGCTGCCTGCCGCTGTTCCACACCTTCGGCCAGTCCGTCGCCATGAACACCACGTTCCGGGTCGGCGCCACCCTGGTGCTGCAGGAGCGCTTCGACCCCGACGACGCGATCGACCTGATGCGCGCCGAAGGCGTGACCGTCTTCGACGGCGTCCCCACGATGTTCGTGCGCCTGGCCGAGGCGGCGGCGCGCCGCGACGACGCGCCCTCGCTGCGCTTCTGCGTCTCCGGCGGCGCGTCGCTGCCGGTCGTGGTGCTGGACCGGTTCGAGAAGGCGTTCTCCACCACGCTGTACGAGGGGTACGGGCTGTCGGAGACCTCGCCCACGGCCAGCGTCAACCAGCCGCTCTTCGGCACCCGCGCGGGCTCTGTCGGGCACCCGATCTGGGGCGTGGAGGTGGAGATCGCCCGCGCCGACGTCGACGAGCGCGTCGCGCTGCTCAAGACCGGCGAGCACGGCGAGATCGTGGTCCGCGGCCACAACGTCTTCGCCGGGTACCTCAACGCGCCCGAGGCCACGGCCGCCGCCGTCGTGGACGGCTGGTTCCGCACCGGCGACATCGGCTTCAAGGACGCCGAGGGCTTCGTGCACATCGTGGACCGCAAGAAGGACCTCATCATCCGCGGCGGGTTCAACGTCTACCCGCGCGAGGTCGAGGAGGCCCTGATGCGGTTCCCGGGGATCGCCCAGGTCGCGGTGATCGGCCTCCCCGACGCCGAACTCGGCGAGGAGGTGTGCGCGGTGGTGGTGCCCGCCGAGGACGGGGGCGTGGACACCGCGGCGCTGGATGCCTGGGCGCGCGAGCACCTGGGCAAGCACAAGTACCCGCGCAGGGTGGAGGTCGTGACCGATCTTCCGCTGGGTCCGAGCCACAAGGTACTCAAGCGCGAGCTGCGTGCGCGCTTCGGGGGAGAGAACTAGAGGAGCCATGGTCGATTTCGCACTGACCGAGGAGCAGCGGGCGATCCGCGACTGGGTGCGCACTTTCGTCGAGCGTGAGATCATCCCGCTCGAGCAGGAGGTGCTGCGCCGCGAACGCGTCGGCGAGGGGCACGGCCTGACCCGCGAGGAGCTGCGCGGACTTCAGTTGCTCGCCAGGAAGTCGGACTTCTGGGGCGTCCAGACGCCCGTCGAGTACGGCGGCATGGGGCTGGACGCGGTCGCCGCGGCGCTGGTCGAGGTCGAGCTGGGCCGCTCGTTCGTCCCGTTCTCCTTCGGCGGCAACGCCGACAACATCCTGTACCACGCCAACGCCGAACAGCGCGAGCGGTACCTGCTGCCCACGATCTCGGGCGAGCGCAGGTCCTGCTTCGCCATCACCGAGCCCGGCGCGGGCTCGGACGCCAAGGCGATCCGCGCCCGCGCGCACCGCGACGGGTCCGACTGGGTGATCAACGGCGAGAAGACGTTCATCACCGGCGGCAACGAGGCCGACTTCACCATGGTCTTCGCCGTCACCGACCCCGAGAAGGGCGCCGACGGCGGGGTCACCTGCTTCCTGGTCGACCGCGACCAGGGCTGGCGCTCCGAGCCCATCCACACCATGGGCGAGTGGGGTCCGGCCTCGCTGGTCTTCGAGGACGTACGGGTGCCCGAGTCCAGCATCCTGGGCGAGGAGGGCCAGGGCTTCGCGCTGGCGATGAAGTGGATCGGCCGGGGCCGCTACCTGCTGCCCGCGCGCGCCGTCGGCGCCTGCGAACGGCTGCTGGGCATGGCCGTGGAGTACGCCAACACGCGCGAGACCTTCGGCACGCCCATCGCCGAGCGCCAGGCGATCCAGTGGATGATCGCCGACTCCCAGGTGGAGCTGGAGGCGCTGCGGCTGCTGGTGCTGAGCGCGGCCTGGCAGGTCGCCGGCGACCGCGACTCCCGGCACGCCCAGTCCATCGCCAAGCTGTACGGCGGGCAGAAGGCCAACGAGATCGTCGACCGGGTGCTGCAGATCCACGGGGGCATGGGCTACACCCGGGAGCTCCCCGTCGAGCGCTGGTACCGCGAGCTGCGGCTGCTGCGCATCTACGAGGGCACCGACGAGATCCAGCGCCGCGCCATCGCGCGCGACCTGCTCAAGGGCCACGTCAAGGTGGGCGCCACGCTGGGCTGACGAGAAGTCTCCCTCGGTGATCTCGGCCTTTTCGGGGTCTCAACCGCCTTTGAGACCCCGAAAAGGCCGAGATCACCGAGGGGACTACCGACGCTCAGCCCAGCGCGGCCGCCGCCTTTCCTCCGGCCCACGTCTGGGCGTGCAGGTGGGACTCGGCGGCGGACAGGTAGGTCGTCGCGGCCAGCCAGGCGGCCGCGAAGCGGTCGGGCGGGGGGACGACGGACTCCCCGGTGGGGGTGCGGACGCGTTCGCGGGCCGCCGCCGTGACCGTCGTGAGCAGGGCCGCGGCGGTGGGCAGGTGGTGCTCGCGCAGGCGGGCGTTCAGCGGGGACCGGGACGGCGCCGCCTCGCGGCCCGCCTCGGACAGGCGGGCCAGGACGCGGCCCATCGCGGCCAGGCCCGGGTCCGCGTCCCCGAGCGGGGAGGCGGGCTCCGCCGGGACGGAGGCCGCGGCGGGGCCCGCGACGGTGTCGAGGGAGAGGTTGACGCGCCCCCGCCACGCCTCGGGGAGCGCCAGGCCCTCACCCACCGCGACGGCGACGGGCACCAGCACGCCCGGGCGGTTCGGGACCGGGCGGGCGACGGCGCGCAGCGCCAGGCCGGGCACCGCCGCCAGCCGGGCGAGGTTGCGGGCGCGGAGGCGGTCCTGGGCCCCGCCCGGGGAGAGCACGAGCGCGCGTCCCGTCCCCGCCTCGACGACCGCCACGTCGTCGCCGCCCGCCGGACCGGCGACGACGAGTTCGGCGAAGACCAGGTCCGCGCCGGTGCGGTGCGCGGGGGCGGCCAGTGCCGCGAGGGCGGCGTCGACCTGGGCGTCGAACGGGCGCGCCCACAGCGCCGCCAGCGGCTCGTCGGTCCAGGCGCACCCGGTGGCGGCGGCGGCCGTGGTGGCCGCTCCCCCGCTCAGGCGGCCGTCGGCGCTGGCGCTCACGCGCTGGGCGACCAGCCCCGAGCGGGTCAGGTCCCGGTGGCTCAGCGCGAGCCCGCCGAAGTTCACCGACCCGCCGTAGACGGCGGCCGCCCGCTCGGCCCCGCCCGGGGCGACGTCGCCGACCCGCCACATGCGCGGCGCGCCGTCGGCGAAGGACACCGCGTGCGTGACGACCCCCGCGTACCCCGAGCCGGTGACGACACTCTCGCTGCCCAGCCCGTACAACCGCAGCGACCCGACCTCGGTGTAGGCGCGGCGGCCGATCCCCACGTCGGCCAGAGTCGCGGCGGGCCGGGGCCCGTCGGGGCCGCCGCCGAGCCGCCACGACACGTCGAGCAGGCGGGTCAGGGCCGCGGCGTGCTCGGTGAGGGTGAAGGCGGGGGTGGCGTGGTCGCGCAGGCCGCCGGACACGGTGGTGCAGGCCGCGGCGAGGCGGGGCAGCCGCGCGGCGCGGGCCATGGCGGCCGCGCGCAGGAGCTCCACCCGTTGGACCGCCCCCGCCGCGCGCACCCCCGCGGCCAGGGTGTGGGCCCCCGCGGTCCAGGCGAACCGGGCCGCGGCGCGGATCTCGTCGTCCAGTTCGACGGCGGCGGTGAGGGGATCGTCGGACTCGGGACCGGGATCCGGCGAGGTGGACGGTCCCTCGCCGGTCCCGGACCCCCCTTCTTCCCCCGTGTGCGCGAGCAAACCCGCCACGGACAGCAGATGCAGGCAGCGCGGGCTGAGCAGGCAGGTGCAGCCGACCTGCGCGGCGTCGGTGATCTCGGGCGCCCCCAGCCGGACGGTCTCGCCGCCCGCCGCGACGGCCCACCCGTCGTCTCTGGCGGTCCACGTCCACCCCTCCGCGGCGCGGGGGGCGGCGTCGAGCTTGCGGCGCACCCGGCTGGGGGCGGCGGCGAGGAGTTCGGCGAGCAGACCCGGCTCGATCCGGGGGCGTTCGACGGTCACCTGGAGGGCTCCTTGCAGTGCGTGCGGACGCTGTGGAGCCTACGCGCCGGGGACGACAGGGCCGCGGGGCGGCCGGACGAAGGCCGGACCGGTCCGGCGGAGACGAAACTTCGGTTTTCTCGGTTCTCCGCTAAACGATTCGGACCCGACCGACCAACACGCCCTCCCAGTTCAGGGAAATTGAGCCGACACCATTCCGCGAAACCGGCGTTCACAAACGGGGTGGGGGGCCGAAATCCCCGCAGAGAGGCCTTTCCGAATCCGTATAGTCAAGGACGAACAACGCGCGGACCCCCTGCGCCCCAGGTGATTCTGGAGGACCCCCGTGGCTGGCAAAGGCTTCTCAGGACGGCACCCGTACCCGCACGAGATACCGTCCCCCCCTGATATCGACATGAGCGTTCCGACGGTCGCCCGCACCTACGACGCGCTCCTGGACGGCAAGGACAACTTCACCCCCGACCGCGAAGCCGCCGAGGTGGTGGAGTCGGTCAACCCGGGCACCAAGGCCCTGGCCCGGCAGAACCGGGCGTTCCTGTCCCGGGGGGTGACCTACGTCGCCGAGACCCTGAAGATCGACCAGTTCCTCGACCTGGGCTCGGGCCTGCCCACCGTGGAGAACACCCACCAGGTGGCCCAGCGCGTCAACCCGAACGCGCGCGTGGTGTACGTCGACATCGACCCGATCGTCCTGGCGCACGGGCGCGCGATCCTGGCGGACAACGCCAACACCACGGTGGCCACCAGCGACCTGCGCGACGTGGACGTGGTCCTGGACTCCCCCGAGACCAGGCGGCTGATCGACTTCGACCGGCCGGTGTGCGTCATGCTCGTCAGCCTCCTGCACTGCGTCCCGGACGCTGACGACCCGTGGGGCCTCGTGCGCCGCTACTTCGACCGGCTCGCGCCCGGCTCGGCGCTGGTCATGTCGCACCTGACCTCCGACGACGCCGACGCCGCGCGCGTGTTCACCGAGCACGTGCACGAACTCGGCATGGACTGGGGCCGCGTTCGCTTCCCCGACGAGGTGGCGCACGCGTTCGACTCCCTGGAGCTGGTCTCCCCCACCGCCGACGACTCCGCCGAGCCGGTGCTGGTGGACTGCGTGACCTGGCGCAACGGAGACGTCGCGCCGCTGAAGCGCCCGGCCGACCCCGCGCAGAAGATCTGGGAGCACGCGGGCGTGGGCATCAAGCCCTGACCCTCTCCCGGGCCCCGATGAGCGGGCCCGTCTTTCCCGCCGGGCGGGGGGGGGGGCGGGGGGGGCCCCCCCCCCCCCCCCCCCCCCCGCCCCCCCCCCCCCCCCCCCCCCCCCCCCCCCCCCCCCCCCCCCCCCCACCGCTGGAGTTCGTCGTCCGGCATGGTCCCGCGTTGGCGCGCGT
>NZ_SNYN01000040.1 GCF_004363075.1 Actinorugispora endophytica | reverse complement strand
CGACAGGTCACCGAAGGCGACACCGTCGTCGTCATCGAGGCCATGAAGATGGAACAACCCCTCACCGCCCACAAGACCGGAACCGTCACCGGCCTCACCGCCGAGGTCGGAGCACCGCTCTCCCCCGGGGAGACGGTTTGCGAGATCTCCGACTGACGCTCCCCCGGCCGTCCCCCCGGAAGCCGCAGGCGGATTTCCCTCGGCCTCCGCTCTCATCTAACGATCAGATGCCTTACACTCTTCAGTGGTTCGATCTGAAGCAAAACCCGTACTCCCCCGTCCCATGAACCACACCCTCAACAAGGAGAGCCGGTCCCTCATGTGCAGTCCAGCCGTCATGCAGCAGATCGACTACGGTGAGTCCGGCGCCACGCCGCTGGGTCACGACCACCCCCACGTGCGGCGTACGGGTGAGAACGGGACGATCCAGGTGGCCGGGGAGGACGAGTCCCAGCGGACGGGGGCCTCCAGGGTGATGTCCCGCCGGAACCTGATGCGGTTCTCCGGCGCCACGGGCCTCGCCGCCGCGCTCTCCCTGCTGCCCACCGGGGTCGTCGCGCACGCCGACACCCGGGGCCTGCTCGGACGCAAGGTCAAGGACCTCACCCACACCCTGAGCTCCGACTTCCCGATCTTCCACCCGCTCTCCCCGCCCCCGGTGTACGAGCAGCGCCGCTTCCTCGAGACCGACGGCTTCAACGCCAACGTCATGACCCTGGACGAGCACTCCGGCACCCACATCGACGCTCCCGCCCACTTCGACGACGAGGGCACCTTCGTCGACGAGATCCCGGTCGAGCAGCTCGTCGCCCCGCTGTGCGTGATCAGCATCGTCAAGCGGGCCAAGCGCGACCCCACGGCCGTGCTGGAGGTCAGGGACATCCGCCGCTACGAGCGCGACTACGGCCGGATCCCCAAGGGCGCGTTCGTCGCGTCGGAGTCGGGGTGGAGCGACCGGGTGGATATCCCCGGCGCCTACCTGAACCAGGGCGAGGACGGGGTGTTCCGGTACCCCGGCATCTCCCCCGAGGCCGCGGCGTTCCTGGTCGAGGAGCGGTCCATCGTGGGTGCGGGGGTCGACAGCACCAGCCTGGACGCCGGAGGCTCCGACGTCCCCCGCACCCACCAGATCCTGCTGCCCGCCGGGCTCTACGGGATCGAGAACCTGAACAACCTGTCCACCGTGCCCCGCTGCGGCGCGACCCTGGTCGTCGGCGCCTCCAAGCACCGCGGCGGCTTCGGCGGCCCGGCCCGCGTGTTCGCCTTCCACTAGGGGGTCCCGAGCGTGAGGGTGGTACTCGGCGGCCCGCCGCAGCCCCTGCGGCGAGCCGCCGGACGCCCCTCCGGGTGATCCGCCGCCAACGACCCGACGTTCCGGAAGGGGCGACCTCCCCGGACGCCCCCGACGAAGGGACCCGAAGCGATGTCCGACCGAAGAGTCCGCCTGGTCGTGCCCCTGGTCGTCGTCACCGGCGTGGCCGCGGCCGCCACCGGCGCGCACTTCGGCCACCAGGCCGCCCTGGAGACCTCCGTGTCCGCGGCCCCCGCCCCCGGCGGCGCCCTCGCCCCCGCCCCCGGCGAGGAGGCGCCGCCGGCCCCCGCGACCGACACCCTCGGCCTGGTCAGCATCGAGTACCGGCTGAACCGGCTGCCCCAGTCGGCCAGCAACCAGATCGCGATCTGGATCGAGGACGCCGACGGCGGCTACGTCCGCACCCTGTTCGCCACGAGCTTCACGGCCAACGGCGGCTACACCCGCCGTCCCATGTCGCTTCCCCTGTGGCGCGAGACCGCGCGCTGGGAGTCGGCGCCCGAGGCCGAGGTCGAGAGCGCGAGCCGCCCCGCGCAGGACAGCGGGCGGCACACCGTCCACTGGGACGGCACCGACCGCGAGGGCCGCGCCGTCCCCGCGGGCGCCTACACCTACCGCGTCGAGGGCAACCTGCGCTGGGAGAACCGGGTGCTGTTCACCGGTTCGATCACCGTGGGCGGGGAGCCCGACTCCTCCCGGGCCGAGGCCGAGTACCTCCCGGCGTCCGCCGCCGCGGAGTCCGACCTGGTCGAGGAGGTCACCGCGGTGTTCGCGCCCGGTGAGCCGATGGACCCGGCCGACGTCACCACCTACACGCGCGGTTCCTGAGCGTGCGCGCCTTCCGCGACCGCGTCATGGGCACCGACGTGCTCCTGGCGGGGATGGGCGCCGGGGAGCAGGCGGCGGTGCTGGGCTGGCTCCGCGAGGCCGAGCGCGTCTTCACGCGGTTCTCCCCCGGCAGCGACACCCGCCGGGTCGGCGCGGCCGACGGGCGGGCGACCGAGGTGTCGGCGTCGTTCACGGCCGCGCTGGCCGAGGCGTGCGCCCACCACGAGCGGACCGGCGGCCTGTTCGATCCGTTCCTGGGCGCCGCGATGGAGCGCATCGGCTACTCCGTGGGGTTCGACGAGATCACGGCCCGGGGCGGGGTCTCGCCCGGCCCCGTGGCCCCGGTCCCCCCGGAGTCCCCCGGGGACGACGCGGGGGCCGTCCCGCGCGTCGAGATCGACCACGAGCGGGGGCTCGTCACACTGCCGCCGGGGACCGCCGTCGACCTCGGCGGCTTCGTCAAGGGCTGGAGCGTGCAGCAGGCCGCGGACGCCCTGCGCCGGGCGGGCGCCCGACGCGGCCTCATCGACGCGGGCGGCGACATCGTCGCCTGGCGGGACCCGGCGGACGCGCCGTGGCGCGTCGGCGTCGAGCACCCGCTGCGCCCCGAGCCCGCGGGGACGCTGGCCCTGGCCCCGTACGCGGCCGTGGCGACCAGCAGCACCGCGCGCAGGCGCTGGCGCGACGCCTCCGGCGCCCCCGCGCACCACATCGTCGACCCCCGCACCGGCCGCCCCGCGGACTCGGACTGCGTGCAGGCCACGGTGCTGGGCCGCGACCTGGGCGCTGCGGAGGTGTACGCCACCTGCCTGGTGGTTCTCGGGACGGTCGAGGGGCCGGCCCTGCTGGCCGACCTCGACGGCTCGGCCGCGTGGATCACCGTCGACCGGGAGGGCCGCGTGCGGTCCGCCGCGAACCTCGACCACTACTGCGCGGAGGTCGCGCTCGATGTCCCACCGTGAGCACACCATCGTCCGCCCCGAGGCGGAGGCCCCGCACCGGCCCCTGCGGGTGTCCCCCGTCGTGGCCGCCGTCGTGGCCTCGGCGCTGCCCTTCCTGCTCCTCGTCGGCCGGTTCGACGAGGTCGGCGGGACCGTCCCGGGCCTCGCCAACCTCACCGGATTCGTCGGCGCGCTGCTGATCTGGTGGCAGGTCCTGCTGGGGGTGCGGCAGGTCTCCGCGCTGGCGACCCCCGACCGGGGCGCGGTCGTCGGGCTGCACGCCTGGCTCGGCGCGTCGGGCGCGTTCTTCGTGCTGCTGCACCCGCTGCTGGAGATGGTCTCCGAACGCCAGGACCTGCTGTACCTGGTGCGGTTCGACTTCACCTGGGTGGAGTCGTCGTACACGTCGCTGGGGCGCGCCGCGCTCCTGCTGTTCCTCGCGCTGTGGCTGTCCAGCACCCTGGCGCGCGCCGCCGTGCGGTACCGGGTGTGGCGCTACACGCACTACCTGTCGTACCCGATGGCGGTGCTGGTGTTCCTGCACTCCTACGAGCTGGGCACCTTCCTGCTGGAGACGCCGTGGCTGCGGTGGTACTGGCTGGCGCTGGCCTGGTCCTTCGCGGCGGTGTGCGCCTGGCGGCTGGCGGGCCCGCTGCTGTCGGCCCGCTACCGGCTGGTGCGCGCCCACCGCGTCTCGGACACGGTGACGCTGTACACCCTGGCGCCGCTGGGCCGGCGCCTGCGCCCCCGGCCGGGGCAGTTCTGCCACCTGCGGACGGGCCTGCTCGCCCCCTCGCACCCGTTCAGCGTGGTCGAGTCGCGCGAGCCCGGGGGCGTGCTCGCCTTCGCCGTCCGGAACGCGGGCCCGTTCACCGGCCGCCTGGCCGGGCTCGCGCCGGGGGCGACGGTGTACCTGGACGGACCCTACGGGACGTTCACGGCCGAGGCCGGAACGGACGGGCGCCCCTCGGTCCTGGTCGCCGGGGGGATCGGCGTCACCCCGTTCACCGGGCTGGTCCGCTCCCGCCCGGCCGACGGCACGTGGCTGTTCCACGTGACGCGCGCCGCCGGGGACGCGCTCTTCGCCGACGAGCTGCGCGCCCGCCTGGGCGCGCGCTACGTCAACGCCGTGTCGGACCCGGCCTCGGGGGGCGCCCCGTTCGACGCCCGCGAGATCGTCCGCCGGCTCGGCCCCCGCGCCGCCCGCCGCGCCCGCTACTTCGTCTGCGGCAGCCCCGGCTTCGTCGCCCACCTCACCGGGTCCCTCCTCGACCAGGGCGTCACCGCCGACCAGCTGCACATCGAACGCTTCGAGTGGTAACGCCCACCCGGACCAGCCCCCGCCACGGGTCGGTGGCGCCCGAGCCGAGCGGGGAGGCCCCGCCGAGCAGGGGTGTCTGTGCCGCCTCTCCCCGGGCGGCGCCATCACGCGGCCTCCCGAGGCGTCTGCCAGGCCGTGAAGACGGGGGTCCCCCGGCCGTCCCTTCGGGGAACGCGCGAGGCCGTCAGGCGGGGGTCCCCCCTCCCCCCAGCACTCCGCGAAGCTGCTGGAGACGGGACCGGACGTCGTCGTACCGGCGGGTGAGCGCCTCCACCTCGCGCCGGGCCTCGCCCGTGATCCGGTCCGCCTCGGCCTCGGCGTCTGCCACGATCCGCCCGGCCTGCTCCCTTGCCTGGCGCTCGGCGTTCGCGAGGACCCTCTGGCAGTCGCGCTCGGTGGCGTCGCGCATCTGCCTTATGTTCCGCTCCGCCTCGGCGCGCAGCTCCATGATCTCCCGCCTCGCCGTGTCCGGCTCCGCCGGAACCGCGTCCCCGGTCGGCGTCGGCGCGCCCGCGACGGAAGCGCCCCGGCCCGCCCTCGCCCTCTCCACCAGGGAACGGGCCTCCTCGACCCCCATCCGCCCGTTCACGTCGCGCCGCAGGAGGCCGCTGATGACGGGGGCGAGCGGACCGGCGTTGCGGGGAGCCGGAACCGGGGCGTTGACCAGGGCGTGGAGCACGCTGCTGGAGTTCTTCCGGTGGAACGGGGAGCGCCCTTCGAGCGCCGCGTAGAGCGTCACCCCGAGGCTCCACAGGTCGGAGGCGGGGGTGTCGTCCTCGTCGGCCAGGCGCTCGGGGGCCATGTACTCCAGTGAGCCGAGCAGCCCCCCGGTCTCGGTCACCACCGTCGCCTCGCTGATCGTGGCGATGCCGAAGTCGGTCAGGACCGCCTGGTCGTCATGGCCGAGCATGATGTTGCCGGGCTTGATGTCGCGGTGGATGACCCCGGCCTCGTGGGCCACCCCGAGCGCGGCCAGGAGGGTGTCGGCGAGGTCCAGGGCCAGGCCGACCGGGATCGTGCCCCGGGACGCCATCCGCTCCCGCAGGGACTCCCCGGGGACGTGGTCCATGACCACCCAGGGGTGGTCGCCGCTGTCGACCAGGTCGTGGATGGTGACGACCCCCGGGTGCGATATCCGGGCGGCGGCCCGCGCCTCCCGGAGCACCCGGGCGTGCCGCTCCGCGCGCTCCCGCTCCCCCATCTGGTCGGGCAGCAGGATCTCCTTGACCGCCACCACCCGCCGCAGCTTCCTGTCCCAGGCGCGCCAGACGGCGCCCATTCCGCCCTGTCCGAGCCGTCCTCGAAGTTCGTAGCGGTCCGCGATCAGACGCGCGGAGTCCGTGGGGGGATAGTCGCCCATGTCTTCTCCTCCGGTCTTGGGAGAGGCGGGCGACCATCCTAGAAGCGGACCCGCGCACCGTACAGGGCCGCCGTTTCCCGTCGTTCCCGCCGCCGTGGCCGTCACGGGAGCCCTGCCGACGATCTTGACGGTGGCGTTCCGGAATCCCCGATTCCGGAACGCCGACATCGAGAAGCCTCATCGACAGGACCCTCACGGACCGGACACCCGGGGCGCGGCCTCGGTCCGGGCGCGCCCCGGGTGCGACGCATCGCCATGGCCGCAGGGGGCCACGACCGCGTCAGCGGCCTTCGGTCCACGGCCTTCTCCGGGGCCGGGATGTCCGCGCGCGGCGGGCGCGGCCCGCCGTCACCCCGCGCGGGAGACCGCGTCGCAGAGCAGGTCCACGGCCGCCTGGGTGCGGCCGGCCTCGTCGAGCGTCTCCTCGACCTCGGGGTCCGCGGGCAGCACCTCGACCTCCACGACGAGGTTGTCCAGGCGGTACAGGGCGTGTCCGGAGCCGCTCCGGGTGCCGCTGAGCGGGAGTCTGCCGTCCGGGCAGGTCGCGGACTCGGCGCCGTCCGACTCCGGACGGCTGCCGTAGAAGTAGGTCCTGGCGGCCTCGATGCCGTTCTCCCTGCGGATCCCGTTCACCTCACTGGTGAAGACGGTGGCGCGGAGGTCCACCTCGTGCCCGGACGCGGCCCCGTACCCGGGGGAGACGACGCACTGCATGCCCTCGGCGCCGTACGCGTAGGAGTGGTCGGCGTCGTAGACCTCCAGGTTCTCGCCGTTCCCGGCGATCTCGCCCGCGGCGTCGGTGTCCAGGAGCGCGCACGGGTCCGGTGGGGCGGAGTAGACGTCCTCCGGGCCGAACCAGCCGAGGTAGTACGCGCCGCCGAACCCGACGCCCGCCATGACGAGGAGGAGGAGCGTGCCGCAGCCACAGCCGATCCAGGCGAGGGTCCTGCCGACGGAGCCCTTCCTGGCCGGGGCCGGCCCGGCGGGCGTCCGGCCGGGTCGGGGGCGGCCCTGCGGCTGTCCGTGGGGAGGCGCCTGGTGATCGGGCGGCCGGGGAGGACGGGGACCCTGCGGAGGCGGGGGAGGCGGGGGGCCGTGTTCGCGCATGGTGCGTACTCTAGCCATGCCTGACGACGGGACCGGGAAGCCGTCTGGCCTGCTTCGGCCACGTCACGACGGGCAGGGCAGGACCCGACCGACCGACGCCCGTGGTGCCCGCCGCTCCCGCTGGTCTGGACCTTTTCGGGGGCTCGGAAGCGGTCGAGCCCCGAGAAGGTCAAGACCAGCGGATTTACCCGGGGGTGGGCTACCCGGCGGCGTGGCCGGGTAGCGCCACCGCACATGGCATCCGACGACTGGGGGCGCGCCCGTGCAGACCTTCCTGCCCCACCCCGGGTTCGCCGACTGCGCACGCGCGCTGGACGACCGCAGGCTCGGCAAGCAGCGCGTGGAGGCGCTGCAGCTGCTGCGTGCCCTGGTCTGGCCCCGGTACGGCTGGCGCAACCACCCCGCCACCGTGATGTGGCGGGGGTTCGTCCCCGCGCTCGTGGGCTACGGCGCGGCGGTCTGCCGGGAGTGGCGGGGTCGCGCGTACGCCGACGCGGTGCTGCCCGCGCTGCTGGAGTTCTCGGGCGGGACCGTGCCCGAGGAGCGGTGGCTGCGCGACAACGACCTGCTGCCGCCGTGGCTGGGCGACGAGGACGTGCACCGCTCGCACCGGGCGTCGCTGGCGCGCAAGGACCCCGACCACTACGGCCCCCTGTTCCCCGGCACACCCGCCGACCTGCCCTACACCTGGCCCGGGTCGGTCTTCCCCGACCACCGGCTCCAGCACGCCGGACCTCCGCTGGACGTCGGGGCGGCACTGGACCTGCTGGGGCTGACCGGCGCCGACCCGTCCCTGGCCTCGGCCGTGGAGCGGCTGGCGCGCGGACACGACGCCGACCTGCGCGGCCTCGGCCTCCTGCCCCCCGGCGCGGGCCTGCTGGCCGGGCTGTGCACGCCCGGCACGGCGCTGTGGCTGTGGCCGGGGGCGCCGCCCGCCCCCTCCGAGGCCGTCCCCTCCCCCACCGACTGCCCCGACTCCGGGCCCGCGGGCCGCACCGCGCCCTCGGGGGCGCGCGCCGCGGGACCGGCCGAGCTCGCCGCGATGGGCGCCGAATGGCCCGCCGACCCGGTCTTCCGCTTCCGGCGCGCCCTGTCCGGCGCCCCTCCCGGCCCGCTGCCCCCGGGAACCGGCCTGGTCATCGCGCGCGACCAGGAGGTCCCGGCCGGCGCGCCCGCCGTGCTGCGCCTCGCCTGGACGTGAGCGCCCGGCAGACGGGTGCCGGAGACGACGAGCGGTCGCACGTGGGACGCCCCCTCTCCGCGGGGCCGCCGTGACCGGTCGGGCGGACTCCCGCGTCAACGGTCTCGCGGGACGGCGTTCTCCGGGAGGCGGCGCGCCCATTAGGAGAATCCGGAAAGTAGCGAAATAGTGACGTTCCGCAAACATTCGCGTTCGTTCGGGAGGCCGGCCATGGAAACGGAAACCACGCACAGGGTGGGCTACTTCGTCGGCAGCCTTTCGGCGGACTCCATCAACCGCACCCTGTCCAAGGCGCTGATCCGCCTGGCCCCGCAGAACCTGGAGTTCACGGAGATCCCGATCAAGGACCTCCCCCTCTACAACCACGACTACGACCCCGACTACCCGGCGGAGGGGCGGGCCCTCAAGGAGGCCATCTCCTCCGTGGACGCCGTCCTGTTCGTGACCCCCGAGTACAACCGCTCCATCCCCGGCGCCCTGAAGAACGCCATCGACTGGGCCAGCCGCCCCTGGGGCGACAACTCGTTCGCGCACAAGCCCTCGGCCGTGATCGGCACGTCCCCCGGCTCGATCGGGACCGCGGTCGCCCAGCAGAGCCTACGCAGCGTGCTGAGCTTCTGCGACTCCCCGCAGATGAACGCCCCCGAGGGGTACATCCAGTTCAAACCCGGCCTGTTCACCGACACCGGCGAGGTCACGGACGAGAGCACGGCGCAGTTCCTGAGGGACTTCATGCAGGAGTTCCAGGCGTTCATCATCCGGGTGCGCACCGTGCTGCCCGCGCTGCCCGCGCAGCGCTGAGCGCCGGGCCGCGCGCCGCCCCGGCCCCGCTCAGCGCCGGGAGTACATCGCCTCGACCTCGGCCGCGTGGCGGGACAGGATCGCGGCGCGGCGCATCTTGAGGGTGGGGGTGAGGGTCCCGTCCTCCTCGGAGAAGGGCCGGTCCACGATGGTGAAGGCCCTGATCGACTCGGCGCGGGACACCTCGGCGTTGGCGGCGTCCACCGCGTCCTGAACCGCGGCGCGCGCCTCCTCGTTCGTACCGGGCCTGTCCCGGGCGTCGGCGTCCAGGACGACGAGCGCGGCCGCGAACGGGCGGCCGTCGCCCACCACCATCGCCTGGCCGACGAGCGGGTGCGCGCGCAGCCGCTCCTCCATGGGTCCCGGCACGATGTTCTTGCCCCCGGCGGTCACCAGGATCTCCTTCTTGCGCCCGATGACGCGCAGGTTGTCCTCCGCGTCGAACTCGCCGAGGTCCCCGGTGGCGAACCAGCCGTCGGTGAACGCCGCCGCCGTCGCCTCCTCGTTGTTCCAGTACCGCTCGAACACCTGCGGCCCCCGGACGAGGATCTCGCCGTCGTCGGCCAGGACCACCGAGACCCCGGGCAGCGGCGTCCCCACCGTGCCCGCGCGCACCCTGCCGGGGCGGTTCGCGATGACGGCCGCGGTGGTCTCGGTCAGGCCGTAGCCCTCGACGACCTCCAGCCCGATCCCCCGGTAGAAGTGCAGCAGCCGCGGCTCCAGGCTGCCGCCGCCGGTGATCACCCGGGTGGCGCGCCCGCCGAGGGCGGCCAGCAGGCGCGCGTAGACGAGCCGGTGGAACAGCGCCCTGCGGGCGCGCAGCAGCGGTCCGGGGCCGCCCCGGTCCAGGGCCTCGCTGTAGGCGACGGCCGTCCCGGTGGCCGCGTCGAAGACCCGCCCCGTGAACCCCCCGCCCGCCTTGGCCCGGGCCCCGGAGTGGATCTTCTCCAGCACGTAGGGCACGCCCAGCAGGAAGCTGGGCCGGAAGGTCGTCAGGTCCGCGAGCAGGCCGCGCACGCTCGCGGTGTGGGCCAGGCGCACCCCGGCGTGCAGCGCGCAGACCTGGACCATGCGGCCGAAGACGTGCGCGAGCGGAAGGAACAGCAGGGTTCCCGGCTGCGCGCCGTCGGGCCCCTCGGCGAACAGCTCGGGCAGCCCGGCGATGATGTTGTCGACCTCGGCGAAGAAGTTGGCGTGCGTGAGCACGCAGCCCTTGGGCGGGCCGGTGGTCCCCGAGGTGTAGACGATGGTGGCCGGGTCGTCGGGGGCGACGGCGGCGCGGCGCGCGCGGACCTCCCCAGCGGGCGTCCCCTCGGCCAGGGCCTCCAGGTCGGCGACCGCGCCCTCGTCCAGGATCCTGAGCGGGAGCTCCGCGCCGACGGCCTCGCGGACCCTCGCCGCGCGCTCGGCGGTGTCGGTGACGCAGGCCGCCGCGCCGGAGTCGGTGAGGATCCAGCGGATCTGGCTGGTCGACGAGGAGGGGTAGACGGGGACGGGGACCGCGCCGACGCTCCACAGCGCGTAGTCCAGCAGCGTCCACTCGTACCGGTTGTCCGCCAGGAGCGCGACCCGGTCGCCGGCGCCGATCCCGGCGCCGACGAGCCCGCGCGCGACCCGGGTGACCTGCTCGGCGAATCCCGCCGCGGTCACGTCGCGCCAGGCGTCGCCCTCCTTCCGGGCGAGGACGGCGCGCGCGGGGTCCTGCTCGGCCACGGCGAACAGCGGCTCGGCCAGCCCGCCGCTGCCGGGCGGGACGGCACCGGCGGGGACGGCCCTGATCGTGGAGGTCATACCCCCATGCCTACCGGACCGCGCGGGGAACCCGCGCCAGAAGCGGCGCCGCCCCGGCGTGATTTTCCCGACGGCCTCCGACACCCGCCGGGGGCCGCCGCGCCCGCCTCGCGGGGCGCCGGGCCCCGGGCCGGTCACTCCTCGCGCAGGACCGCCAGCGCCTTCTCCAGGTCCTCCGGGTAGGGGCTCTCGAACTCGACCGGCCGGTGCTCGGTGGGGTGCTCGAAGCCCAGGCGGACCGCGTGCAGCCACTGGCGGCGCACGCCCAGGCGGTCGGCCAGGGTGGGGTCGGCGCCGTACAGGTGGTCGCCCACGCACGGGTGCCGGGTGGCGGACATGTGCACCCGGATCTGGTGGGTGCGGCCCGTCTCCAGCTTGATCTCCAGCAGGCTCGCCGCGCGGAACGCCTCGATGGTGTCGTAGTGGGTGACCGACGGCCGCCCGCCCGCCACGACCGCCCACCGGCCGTCGCCCGCGGGGTGCCGGTCGATGGGCGCGTCGATGGTGCCGCGCAGCGGGTCGGGGTGGCCCTGGACGAGCGTGTTGTAGCGCTTGTCCACGGTGCGCTCCTTGAAGGCGCGCTTGAGGACGCTGTAGGCGGTCTCGCTCTTGGCCACCACCATGAGGCCGGTGGTGTTGGCGTCCAGGCGGTGCACGATGCCCTGGCGCTCGGCGGCGCCGCTGGTGGCGACCGTGACGCCGGAGGCCATCAGCCCCTCCAGCACCGAGGGGCCGGTCCAGCCGACCGTGGGGTGCGCGACCACGCCGACGGGCTTGTCCACCACGATGATGTCGGCGTCCTCGTACACGGTCCGCAGCCCCGGCACCGCCTCGGCGCGCGGCGTCGGGGCGGTGGGCGGCGGCGGGAGCACGACGTCGAGCCACGCGCCCGCCTGCACCCGGTCCGACTTGGCCGCCGCGACCCCGTCCACCAGGACGTTGCCGTCGGTGATCAGGTCCGCGGCGCGGGTGCGCGACAGTCCGAACATGCGGGCGATCGCGGCGTCGAGGCGGTCGCCCTCCAGCCCGTCGGGCACCGGCATGCTGCGCTGGTCACTCACGGCCGTCCTCCTCCGTCGCGGGGCGCGCCGCGGACTCGGCGGGCCCGGTCTTGCCGGGGCCTCCGGACTCGCGGGTGCCGTCGATGTTGATCCCCCGGAACGCCAGGACGACCGTGAGCACGCCGCCGCACACGATCCCCGAGTCGGCGATGTTGAACACCGGGTAGTTGGGGAGCTGGATCCAGTCCACGACGTGCCCGTTCAGCGGCGAGGGCGGGCTGAGCAGCCGCTCCCACAGCGTCCCGCGCGCCTCCGGGCCCACCAGCGCGGCGGACAGCTCCCGGGTGTCGGGGCGCCAGAGGCGGTCGATGAAGTTGCCGGTGGCCCCGCTCAGGATCAGGCCGAGCGACACCGCCCACCAGGCGCTGTACAGCTTGCGCGACATCCACAGGATGTACAGGATCACGCCTATCATGACCAGGCTGAACACCCAGGTCACACCGGTGCCGATGGAGAAGGCCGCGCCGGAGTTGAACACCAGCGTCAACCGCAGGAAGCCGCCCAGCAGCTCGACGGGGTCGTACGGCGAGAAGTTCGCGAGCGCGATCTCCTTGGTGACGAAGTCGGCCACCAGTGGTACCGCCGCGACGGCCAGCAGCAGGCCGACCCTCCGGCGCGGCCCGGCGGCCGGGCTCTCGGTCTTCTCGGGGCCCCGGTCGGGGTCGACGTCGTTCAGCGGAACTACTCCTCAGCGTGTCCACGGCCCGCAGACGCCCTGTCTCCCGCGCCCACCGCCCGCGCGCCGGGCCAGGCTCATTGTAGGTCGTCACCGGAGGACCGCGGCCGGGCGGAACAGGGCGGACCGGCCGCCTTCGTCCCCGCGGCCCCGCGCCGGAGACTCCCTACCCGCTGTGGGCGAAGCCGTCGTAGTCCTCCGCGAGGGCGGCCAGGTGGGGCTGGTCCAGGACGGCCGGACCGCCGTGCGGGCCGGTGCGGACCTCGATCACCCAGTCGGCGTCCTCGGCGTCGTCCTCGCCCGCGAGCATGTCCCGGTGCACCCCGCACGGCTCGTACCCCTGGGCGAGGAGCTGCTCGGCCAGCTCCTCCGCGTCGTCCCGGTCGTGCAGCGCCACCAGGACGACGCCCTCCCCGGCCGTCGTGTCCGCCACCCCGTCCACCCCTTCCGCGTTCGCGTCCTGGTGGCGAGTATGCACCGCTTCCGGCCCCCGGCGGACCGCTCCGCCCGGAGCACCACGTGCGTTATCCTCGAGCCAGCAAGGCGTGGATGGGGACGAGTACCGTCGGACACAGCCGCGAGCGACCCGGGGACGGTGCGAGCCCGGGGGCATGCCCGTGCGGGAAGATCACCCCGGAGCCGCCGGAGGAACGGCGCCCGTCCCGGGCGCCCGTAGAACCGGCAGCGGCAGGAACGAAGTGGGACGCGCACCCGACGGGCGGCGCTTCCAAGGAGGGTGGTACCGCGGGGCCCGCGCCTCGTCCCTCCATCAGGTGATCCACACCCCTGATGAAAGGTACGCCACGTGTCGAAGGCGACGAAGCAGCCGTTCCCCGCTCTGCCCGCCCAGGTCGACCTGCCCTCGGTGGAGCACGAGGTCCTGCGGCGCTGGTCCGAGCAGAAGGTGTTCGAGCGATCCCTCGAGCAGACACAGGGCGGCCCGAACTGGGTGTTCTTCGAAGGCCCTCCCACCGCGAACGGCACGCCGGGCGTCCACCACGTCGAGGCGCGCGTGTTCAAGGACGTCTTCCCGCGCTTCAAGACCATGAAGGGCTTCCACGTCGACCGCAAGGCCGGGTGGGACTGCCACGGCCTGCCGGTCGAGGTCGCCGTGGAGAAGGAACTGGGACTGTCCGGCAAGAAGGACATCGAGACGTTCGGCGTCGCCGAGTTCAACGCCCGCTGCCGCGAGTCGGTGCTGCGCAACGTGGACGCGTTCACCGCGATGACCGAGCGCATGGGCTACTGGGTCAACATGGACGAGGCCTACCGCACCATGGACCCGGAGTACGTGGAGTCGGTGTGGTGGTCGCTCAAGCAGATCTGGGACAAGGGCCTGCTCACGCAGGACTACCGGATCAGCCCGTACTGCCCCCGCTGCGGCACCACGCTGTCCGACCACGAGCTCGCCCAGGGCTACGAGACCGTCACCGACCCGTCGGTGTACGTGCGCTTCCCGCTCACCTCCGGCCCGCTCGCCGAGGAGGGGCGGGGCGCGGCCCTGCTGGTGTGGACGACCACCCCGTGGACGCTGGTGTCCAACACCGCCGTCGCGGTGCACCCCGGGGTCGACTACGTGGTGGCCACCGACGGCACCGAACGCCTGGTCGTGGCCGAGCCGCTGGTCGGCGCGGCCCTGGGTGAGGGCTGGGAGCCCACCGGGGAGCGCTTCACCGGCGCCGAGATGGAGCGGTGGACCTACCGGCGCCCCTTCGGGCTGGTGGAGTTCGACGAGCCCGCTCACTTCGTGGTGCTCGCCGACTACGTCACCGTCGAGGACGGCACCGGCCTGGTCCACCAGTCCCCCGCCTTCGGCGCCGACGACATGGCCGTGTGCCGCGCCTACGGGCTGCCGGTGGTGAACCCGGTGCGCGCCGACGGCACCTTCGAGGAGCACCTCGACCTGGTCGGCGGGGAGTTCTTCAAGACCGCCGACCAGAAGCTGGTCGCGGACCTGAAGGAGCGGGGCCTGCTGTTCCGGCACCTGGCCTACGAGCACAGCTACCCGCACTGCTGGCGCTGCCACACCGCGCTGCTCTACTACGCGCTGCCGTCCTGGTACATCAGGACCACCGCGATCAAGGACCGGCTGCTCGCGGAGAACGCCACGACCAACTGGGTTCCCTCCAACGTCAAGGACGGCCGCTACGGCGAGTGGCTGCGCAACAACATCGACTGGGCGCTGTCGCGCAGCCGCTACTGGGGCACCCCGCTGCCGATCTGGGAGTTCCCCGACGGCCGGCAGATCTGCGTGGGCTCGCTCAAGGAGCTCGGCGAGCTGAGCGGCCAGGACCTGTCCAACCTCGACCCGCACCGGCCGTACGTGGACGACGTCGTCATCCCCGACCCCGACGCCGACCCCTCCCTGCCGCTGGAGCAGCGGGTGGCCCGCCGGGTCCCCGAGGTCATCGACGTGTGGTTCGACTCCGGCGCGATGCCGTTCGCGCAGTGGGGCGCCCCCCACCGCAACCGGGAGACGTTCGAGGCGAACTTCCCCGGCCAGTACATCTGCGAGGCCATCGACCAGACCCGCGGCTGGTTCTACTCGATGATGACGGTCAGCACGCTGGTCTTCGGCGAGTCCTCCTACGAGAACGTGGTCTGCCTGGGCCACATCCTCGCCGAGGACGGCCGCAAGATGAGCAAGCACCTCGGCAACATCCTGGAGCCGATGCCGGTGATGGAGCGGCACGGCGCGGACGCGCTGCGCTGGTTCATGGCCGCGAGCGGCTCGCCGTGGATGCCGCGCCGGGTCGGCCACGCGGCGCTGGAGGAGATCGTCCGCAAGGTCCTGCTGACCTACTACAACACGGCCTCCTTCTTCACCCTGTACGCCAACGCGGGCCAGGCGTGGAGCCACGACCGGCTCGCCGACGCGCCCGCGCCCGCCGACCGGCCGCTGCTGGACCGCTGGCTGCTGTCCGAACTGAACACCCTGGTCACAACGGTGGACGAGGCGCTGGAGCGGTTCGACCCGGCGGTCGCCGGGCGGGCCCTGACCGCGTTCGTGGACGACCTGTCCAACTGGTACGTGCGCCGCTCGCGCCGCCGCTTCTGGGCGGGCGCGGAGACCCCCGAGGGCGCGGCCGCGTTCGCGACGCTGTTCGAGTGCCTGGAGACCGTCACCCTGCTGATGGCCCCGATCGTGCCGTTCCTGACCGACCACGTGTGGGACGCCCTGCGCCGCCCCGACGCGCCCGAGTCGGTGCACCTGGCCGCCTGGCCGGTCGCGGACGAGTCGCTGATCGACACCGGGCTGTCCGAGCAGATGGCGCTGGTGCGCCGCCTGGTGGAGCTGGGGCGCGCCGCGCGCGCGGACTCCAACCAGCGCACCCGGCAGCCGCTGGCCCGGGTGCTGGTGGGCGCCCCCGGGTTCGAGGCCCTGCCCGAGCAGCTGCGCGCGCAGATCACCGACGAGCTCAACGTGCTCCAGCTCGACCCGCTCTCGGTGGTCGGCGGCGACCTGGTGGACTACTCGGTGAAGCCGAACTTCCGCGCGCTCGGCAAGCGCTTCGGCAAGGGCACCCCGCCGGTCGCCAAGGCCGTCCAGGCCGCCGACGCCAAGGCCCTCGTGGAGCGCCTGCGCGCCGAGGGCGGGGCGAGCGTGGACGTGGACGGCGAGACCGTCGCGCTCTCGCCCGACGAGGTGCTGGTCACCGAGCAGCCGCGCGAGGGCTGGGCGGTGGCCTCGGAGTCCGGCGAGACGGTGGCCCTGGACCTGGAGCTGACCCCGGAGCTGCGCCGCGCCGGCCTGGCCCGCGAGGTGGTCCGCCTGGTCCAGGACGCCCGCAAGTCCAGCGGCCTGGACATCTCCGACCGCATCGAGCTGTGGTGGTCCGCGACCGACGCGACGACCGCCCAGGCCGTGGCCGAGCACGCCGCCGCCATCGGCGGCGAGGTGCTGGCCGCCACCCTCGCCGAGGGCGCCCCCGAGGGCGAGTCCCACGAGGTGGTGTCGGAGGACTTCGGGATCACCCTGCACCTGCGCCGGGCCTGACCCGGGTAAGCGGAGAGGGGCCGCGGGCATCCGCCCGCGGCCCCTCGGCTGCGTGAGGGTTCCGTTGCCGGTCTTGGGCTTTCCGCCCTTCCCGGCCCCGAAACGGGCAGAAAGCCCAAGACCGTCAACAAAACCACCGGTGCCCGAATTCACCCCCGCGCCG
>NZ_SNYN01000039.1 GCF_004363075.1 Actinorugispora endophytica | reverse complement strand
CAGAAGGGCGTCAAGGTCAGTTTTCACACACCGATCCTCGACGCCCTTCGCCATGGGCGCAGGCGTTTCAGGGATTTCCCATCAACGATCTAGGGGGCGCTGCCGCGCCCCGCAGGTGCAGTCGTTAGGCCCTGTTCCTTGCGGCTTTCCGCCGCTGCAAGCAAGGCAAGGTGGTCTGTGACCAGGCCATACGCTCTCACCGTGGCAGCCTGCGGGGAGGGCAGACGGCCCCGGAACCGTGGCGGAATCTTGGCTGCCATGACATGGCGGTCTGGCTTGCCCCCTTCGGGGGTCATGCCCCCACCCCCTGCCCCTGCCGTCACGTCTGCCTGCCATCGACGAGCGGGGTGCACGCCTGGCTTTGCCGGTCGAACACCGGGCAGGCCGCGAGACGGGCGCGAAGAGCCTTGCTGTGGACGAAGGGGCACGTGTCTGAAGGGGTGTGTGTCTGTACGCACTTCTTTGGTCCCCGCCGCACCAGGGTCTTCTGGCCCACGGGAATACCAGGTTGATTCAGCTTCACCCGGAATGCTCCAGTTGGCACCGCACGAAAGGTAGGACCCATCCGTATGACGAACCCACCACCTGAACGCACCCTCATCTACGCCGCCGATCTGACCGCCGAGAACGTCCGCGCCCTGGAGGCGTTCCTCAACGCGCAGTTGGGGCGAGTGTCCGCGGGGGTCGGCGAGACCGGCGAGACCTCTTTCGCGATGCGGTCCCTGCTCATCCTGGTCAGCGACTCAGCGGGCTTTCTGTACCAACTCCTCACGGTGGAGCGGCCCGAACCGTGGCAGCGGGCTGCGATCGTGCGTGAGTGGCAGCGGCTCCGCAGCACTGCCCTCGACTTCAACCACTGCGACGGCTACGACTACGACCGCTGGTGGAAGCAGATACGGCACTACGACGCCGCCGACGAAGCCGCCGAGCAGGAGCGAATCCGTCACTTCGCCACCCTGAACCCCTGGGCGGACGATGAAGCTGACCAGGGCAAGGAGGATTAGCGAGACACTCCACCCCTGCCAGTGGAGTCATCCGATCAAAGGGGGCCAGTAGAACTTGGGACCCTGGTCCCAAAAAGGAGGCGTACAGACGGGCAAGCGTCCCGAGGGGTGCGGCAGTCGCCCCACACAGGCCAGCATGGACCGTCTCGAAAACCAAGGTTTGTGAGACGAGATGGCAAGCGTCTCTGGAGGGGGTGTAGCGCTGTTCAAAACCCGTCTCGAAACGCCCGTCTTGAGCTTGACGTATTGAGATGAGTTCTGAGACAGTCCCGGCCGTGACGACGAACACGATCACCGGTCAGCTCATCGGTTACGCCCGCGTCTCCACCGATGACCAGGAAGCGCAGTTGCAGCGGGACGCACTGACGGCCGCAGGCTGTGCCCGGGTCTTCGAGGACAAGGCGTCGGGCAAGAACGCCGACCGGCCGGAGCTGCGGTCAGCACTCGACTACGCCCGCGCCGGCGACACCCTGTGCGTGTGGAAGCTCGACCGCTTTGCCCGGTCGCTCATCGACCTTGTGACCATGGTCGACGCGCTTCGGGAGCGTGGTATCGGGTTCAAGGTGCTCACGGGTGCACTGGCCAACATCGACCCCGGCACGGCCGATGGTCGTCTCATGCTTCAGGTGGTCGGAGCCATGGCGGAGTTCGAGCGCAGCCTCATCAAGGAGCGCACCCGCGCCGGACTTGACGCAGCCAAGGCGCAGGGGCGTACCGGCGGACGGCCGTCCGTCGTGAACGAGGACGTGCTGACCGTGGCCCGCGCGAGGAAGGCGAAGGGAGAAAGCGTCAGCGCCATCGCCAAGGCTCTGGGCGTCTCCCGGGCCACGCTGTACCGCCACCTCGTAGACGACTCCTGACGGCGGCACCTGATGCCCTTGCCTGGAGCGGGCTCGAAGCAGTTGGCTTGTGGCCCATGGAGTACACGCACCTCGGACGCACCGGACTCAAGGTCAGCCGACTCGTCCTCGGCACCATGAACTTCGGTCCGCAGACAGACGAATCAACCAGCCACGGCATCATGGACGCCGCTCTCGACGCGGGTCTGAACTTCGTAGACACGGCCAACGTCTATGGGTGGGGTGAGAACAAGGGCCGCACCGAGGAGATCATCGGTACTTGGTTCGCCCAGGGTGGCGGGCGGCGCGACAGGACGGTCCTCGCCACCAAGGTGTACGGGAACATGGCGGGCGACGGGGACGTCTGGCCCAACCACGACAAGCTGTCCGCGGTGAACATCCGCCGTGCCGTCGACGCCTCCCTCAAGCGGTTGCAGACCGACTACATCGACATCTACCAGTTCCATCACATCGACCGGTCGACGCCGTTCGAAGAGATCTGGCAGACGATCGACGTCCTGGTCCAGCAGGGCAAGATCCTCTACGCGGGGTCGTCCAATTTTCCCGGCTACAAGATCGCCCAGGCAAACGAGGCCGCAGCCCGGCGCGGGTCGTACGGCCTGGTCAGCGAGCAGTGCCTCTACAACCTCGCCGAGCGCCGCGCCGAGATGGAGGTCATCCCTGCCGCGCAGGACTACGGCCTCGGGGTCATCCCGTGGTCGCCGCTGCACGGCGGGCTGCTCGGCGGAGTCCTCAAGAAGGAGGCCACGGAGGGGCGCCGAGCGAGCGGCCGTGCTGCCGACGCGCTCAAGGACGCCAAGACACGCGAGCAGATCCAGGCGTACGAGAACCTCCTCGACAAGCACGGCCTGGAGCCCGGTGAAACGGCGCTCGCCTGGCTGCTGACACGCCCCGGCGTCACCGGCCCGATCGTCGGCCCCCGCACGCAGGAGCAGCTGGACTCGGCACTGCGTGCCCTGGAGCTGGAGCTGGAGCTGAGCGAGGAGCTGCTGACGTCTCTGGACGAGATCTTCCCCGGTCCCGGACCGTCTCCCGAGGCCTTCGCATGGTGAGGTAGCGGGTCTGTGTGAGGGACCGTCGCCTTCTGCTTGCGTTCGAAGCGAGTGGGAGGCGGCGGCTTCGTCGTTTCCACTCGGGGTCCGCAGGAGCGGTGAGCGTCAGCGATGCGCTACTGTGCAACCTGGCGTCAAAGTTGCCGGTTTGCCGTGTCGAAGAAGTTCAGCCCCGCGTCCAGCGCGGCGTCCATGATGGCGTGGCTGTCGGCCTCGTCGGTCTGCGGTCCGAAGTTCATGGTCCCGAGGACCAGCCTGCTGACCTTGAGTCCCGTGCGTCCGAGTTGCGTGTACTCCATGAGACCCCAGCCAACACCTTCGGGCCCGCTCCGGGCAAGGGCCGCCCCGACGCTTCGCCGGCGCTGCCGGCTCGGGCGAGCCGGTCCTTCCCCGCGCGGTTCAGCCCGGCAGGGCCTGCTCGGCCCAGATGGTCTTGCCGGTCATCTTGTGGCGGGTGCCCCAGCGCTGGCTGAGCTGGGCGACGAGGAACAGGCCGCGCCCGCCCTCGTCGAGGGTGCGGGCGCGCCGCAGGTGCGGGGCGGTGTTGCTGGCGTCGGAGACCTCGCAGATGAGGGCGCTGTCCTGGATCAGCCGCAGCTGGATGGGCGCGCTGGCGTAGCGGATCGCGTTGGTGACCAGTTCGCTGACCACCAGCTCGGTGGTGAACACCATGTCCTCCAGGCCCCAGGCGGCGAGCTGCTCGGAGGTCCACGCGCGGACCTGGCCGACGATCGCCGGGTCGGAGGGCAGGTCCCACGTGGCGACCTTGTGCGCGTCGAGGGCGCGGGTGCGGGCGACGAGCAGGGCGGCGTCGTCGACGGCGCCGTTCGGGAGCAGCGTCCGCAGGATGGTGTCGCAGGCGGCGTCCAGGGACGGCGCCGGTTCGGCGAGGGCGCGGCGCAGCCCGCTGAGCCCCAGTCCGATGTCGCGGCCCGCGGCCTCGACGAGGCCGTCGGTGTACAGGACCAGCAGGCTGCCGGGGGACAGCTCGAACTCGGTGGTCTCGAACGGCAGGCCGCCGACCCCCAGGGGCGGTCCGGCGGGCAGGTCGACGAAATCGACCGCGCCGTCGGGGGTGACGACGGCGGGCGGGGGGTGGCCGGCGCGGGCCATGACGCAGCGCCGCGAGATCGGGTCGTAGACCGCGTACAGGCAGGAGGCGCCGATGTCGCCTTGGGTGCCGAACGGGGTCTCCTCCTCGGTGTTGAGGTGGACGACGAGGTCGTCGAGGTGGGCCAGGAGTTCCTCGGGGTGCAGGTCGACGTCGGCCAGGGTGCGTACGGCCGTGCGCAGCCGGCCCATCGTGGCCGAGGCGTGCAGACCGTGGCCCACGACGTCGCCCACGACCAGGGCGACGCGGCTGCCCGACAGCGGGATGACGTCGTACCAGTCGCCGCCGATGCCGAACCGGGACGAGGCGGGCAGGTATCGGGTGGCCACGTCCACCGCCGCGTGCCGGGGCAGCCGCTGCGGGAGCAGGCTCCGCTGCAGGGCCAGCGCGGTGGCGCGCTCGCGGGTGTAGCGGCGGGCGTTGTCGACGGAGACCGCGGCCTTGGCCGCGATCTCCTCGGCGAGCTTCAGGTCGTCGTCGTTGAAGGGGTCGGAGTCCCCGTGGCGCAGGAACAGGACCACCCCCAGGATGGCCTCGCGGGCCAGCAGGGGCACCACCAGCACCGAGTGGACCCGGTAGTCGCGGACGACCTTGACGCGATCGGGGGATTCGGAGATCCAGCGCACGAAGTCGGGGTCGTCGGCCCGGTACCCGACGGAACGGCCCTGGGCCAGGCAGCGGGCGGGAGGCGAGTACGCGGGGTAGCGCTGAAGCTTCCCCAGCCTGTCCGCGGACTCGGGCAGGTCGGCCACCGCCGCCCGGTGGGCGATGCGGCGCAGCGTGACCGGGCCGGTGATCGGCCCCGCGGTGGGCTCCTCGCCGGAGTGGACCGATTCGAGCAGGTCGACGGCCGCGAAGTCGGCGAATTGGGGGACTGCCACGTCCGTGGTCTCCTGGGCGGTGAGCCTCATGTCCAGGGTGCTGCCGATGCGGGTGCTGGCCTCGTTCAGGACGGCCAGCCTGCGGCGGGCCCAGTACTGGTCGGTGGTGTCCAGCAGTACGGTGGCCACGCCGTGCGTCAGGCCCGAGCGGTCCTTGAGCGGGACGAAGGACATCGACCAGGCGTTCTCCCGCCGGTCGCCGGAGAAGCGGCCGTGGGCCTCGTGGTGGATGGCCTTGCCGTTGCGCAGCGCCTGTTCCGTGAGCCGGTCGAACTCGACGAAGGAGGGGTTCGGGGAGATCTCGGTCAGGCGCAGGCCCACCGCCAGGTCGAGGGGACGGCCCATGATGCGCAGCATGCTGTCGTTGGCGTCGGCCAGCCGCATCCGGTGGTCGTAGACCGCCACGGGGAACGGGAGCTGCTCCAGGGCCCAGCTCCTGAGGTCCCCGCTCCCGACCGCGCCGACGCCGGCGGGCGGCTGCGGGTCCGGTTCCAGGAGGCCGGCGCCCAGGAACCACAGGGTCCCGCCGTGCGCGTCGGCCATCGGCTGGGCCTGGACGCGGATCCGCAGGGGGTGGCCGTCCCGGTGCAGCACGGAGATCTCGTCCTCCCAACCGGACCGGGAGGTCAGATACCAGTCGGGGGGCACCACCCCGGTCTCGCCCGGGGCGTACAGGTCGGCCACCGGGAATCCGACGACCTCGGCGGGCGTGTACCCCAGGAGCCACTCGGCGCCCTCGCTCCATGCCAGGACGGCGCCGTCCCGGCCGACCACGGCCACGGCCGTATGGGTCACGGGAACGGGGCCGTCGGCCCCGCCCCAGGGGGCGGCGGTGTTCCTGTCCATCGACGCTCATCTCGCCATCGCCGGGGTCTGCGGTGAGTCCTTGCACTTGAGAGCCTATCCGCTGACCCCGTCAGGGCCTCCCGGACACGCGGCCGCGACCCGGGGCGGGGCGGGGCGTGGGAAGGGCAGTCACGCGGCCGCGGCCGCGGCGAACCCGCGTCGGCGGCGGACCCGGGTGCCGGGGACGCGGCCGTCGACGAACACGCCCCGCGCGCCCACGTCCACGGCCCGGCCGGGGGAGCAGACGTGCGCGGCCAGGCGGTCCAGGGCGGCCAGGACCGTATCGGCGTCGGCCTCGCGGCCGGGGAGGGAGGCCAGCGCCGCGCCGCGGGTGAGCAGCGGGATCCAGGAGTCGGTGTCGGCGCGCCGGACGGAGACCATGTGCCGGTCGTGCGGGGCGGCGGCCAGGGCCAGGTGGCAGCCCCGGTGCTCGGGCGCGTTGGAGTCGGTGATCAGCGCGGTGATCCCCACCGCGGGGGCGTCGAGATGGAACGGGCGCAGGGTGGTCGCGGACATCGCCGGTCCTTCGCTGGTCGAGTGGCTGCGTGCGTCTGTTCTGATGCGCGCGGCCGCGCGGAGGTCGAGTGCTGGCCGGTACCGGCCAGCACTCGACCGGACCGGCTGACGCTGGGCGGGCGCTGGGAAACACCCCCGTGCCCACGGTGTCCGCCGCGTGAGGGTTCAGTTGACGGTCTTGGGCTTTCTGCCCTTCCCGGCCCCGAAACGGGCGGAAAGCCCAAGACCGTCAACAAAACCACCGGTGCCCGAATTCACCCCCGCGCCGGAGCTTCCCTACCTCGGGTGCGGCAGGATCTGGCGCAGCGGGTTCGGTGCCGGGCCCCGGCGGCGCCACTCCCGCGGGTAGCCGAGCGAGACCTCCTCGAACCTGACCCCGTCGTACCGGGTGCCGCGCGGGATGTGCAGGTGGCCGTAGACCGAGGCCAGGGCGTTGAACCGCACGTGCCAGTCGGCGGTCCGGGTGGTGCCGCACCACTGGGCGAACTCGGGGTGGTGGAGCACGTCGGTGGGTTGGCGCACCAGCGGCCAGTGGTTCACCAGGACGGTGGGCAGCGAGGGGTCGAGCTCGGAGAGTCTGCGCTCGCTCTCCTCGACGCGCGCCGCGCACCAGCTCGCCCGGTCGGGGTAGGGGTCGGGGTGCAGCAGGAACTCGTCGGTGCAGACCACGCCGGCGTCGTAGGCGCGCTTGAGGGCGTCCTCCCTGGTCGCGGCGCCGGGAGGGAGGAACGAGTAGTCGTAGAGGAGGAACAGCGGGACGACGGCGGCCGGGCCCCCGGGACCGGTCCACACCGGGTAGGGGTCCTCGGGGGTGGTCACGCCCAGCTCCCGGCAGATCCGCACCAGGTGCAGGTACCTCTCGTTCCCGCGCAGGCCGACCTCGTCGCGGGGGTGGGTCCACAGCTCGTGGTTGCCCGGGACCCACAGCACCCTGGCGAACCGGCGGCTGAGCAGTTCGAGCGCGGCACGGACGGCGGCGACGGTCTCGGCGACGTCACCGGCGACGATCAGCCAGTCGTTCTCGGACGAGGGGCGGATCCCGTCCAGGACCCTCTGGTTCTCCTGGTAGGAGACGTGCAGGTCGCTGACCGCGTAAAGGCGCTTCTCAGCGGTGCTCACGGGCGCGCTCCCGACGGGCGCGGTGGTGGACACGCGTGTGTGCGGTGCGCCAAGACGCCCTCCAGGCACTCGCCCCTTCACCGAACGCGGCCGGCCGCGCGCGTTCCGATGATCAAGGTACCAAGGGCCGTCCCGGGCGCCGGCGGCCGGCCGGTGGTTCGCCTGATCCGCCACCGGCCCGGGGAGTGTCTTCCCGTAACCGGGAGTCCACTTTCGGTGGTGGCTGCTGGGTGAATTCCCCGACTGCTCCGGCGCGTTCGGAGGCGGAGGCGGAGCGGGAGTCGACGCACCGTCGCCTTGTTGTGGCTCTTTGTTGTTTATTGGTTCTTGTTTGTTGGCTTTGAGTTGTTTTTACGGTGTGTGATTTTCGTGTCACCGATTTCGGCGGCGCGGTGCCGGGGACAACGGCGTGGACCAGTGCGTTGCCCCCGGAGGCGCCCCGCGCGCCGCCGGCGCGCGGGGTCGGGGAATAGGGGGGAAGGCCGCAGGGCGGGGCCGCGCTCCGTGGCCGGGGAAAGAGAAAGGGGTGGCGCGGCATCAGGGCCGGGTTTCGAATTCGCCATTCTTTTCCGACATTAAGAGCGGATGAATTCCGGGTGATCCGGATTTCCGGTTCGGGACTCCGGGTCGCGTTTCGCGCGGCGTGGGCCGGTTCCCGGCGACCGAGCCCCCGATTCGCGGGGGACGGCGGCCGTCGTCCCTCCGGGGTGCCGGGGTCTTTCGCGGAGCCGGGACGGACACGCGCCCTGTCCGGCTGTGACGCGGGAAGACCGGAGGGAAGCCTCGGCGGCGGGCGCGGCGGCGGATGGGAATTCGCATGGCTCCGCTTGTCACCGAGAAGTCGGCGGAACGCGGATGCCGCCTGTAAGCGCGCCTGTGCTAATTTTTCCAGGATCCCGACGCGGCACCAGAGAATTAGTCACCGAAGGTGGATGCGGCGTCGGTGCGCCTCGATCGGATTTCGGTTACCCAATGGCGGGTGCGGAACCGTTACTTCTCCACAAAGGGGGACCCATGGCCGATACGAACGCCCGCGGGCCGCGCACCTCCCTCGGTGAGCGCCCTGTGCCGACGCGGTTCCGCGAACTCCACGAACGCGTCCCCGACCGGGAGCTCCTCGTCTTCACCGACGACGACGGCGAGGACGTCGAGACGATGACGGTGCGACGGCTGGCCTGGGACGCCGAGCGGATCCGGGCGGCCCTGGTGGAGCGGGGGCTGGCGCCCGGAGACCGGGCGGTCCTGGTCTACCTTCCCTCGCTCGACTTCGTCAGCGCGTTCCTGGGCTGCCTGGCGGCGGGGGTCGTCCCGGTCCCGGTCGCCCCGCCGAACCCCTTCAAGCTCGGGCACGACATCGGGGTCCTCGCGGCCGTCGCGGAGAACTCGGGGGCCCGGGCCGTCCTGACGCACGGCGTCTACCGGGAGCTGGTCGAGACCGGAGCCCGCGCCAAACCGCCCGCCCCCGGCTCCCCGTCCTGGCCGGACCTCCCGTGGGAGTGCACCGACCAGCCCGGTCCGGTGCCGGACGCGGCCCCCGACCTCGGGGCGTGGCACGAGGCCGCCGACCTGGACGACCCCGCGTTCCTGCAGTACACCTCCGGTTCGACCGGGTCGCCCAAGGGCGTGGTCGTCAGCCACCGCAACATCCACCATGAACTGGACGCCATCGCCCGGGACCTGGGCCTGGGCGACGACACCGTCGCGGTGACCTGGGTCCCGCACTTCCACGACCTCGGACTGATCAGCTTCCTGCTCAACACCCTCGTGGGGCACTCCTCCCGCACCCATGTGCTGTCCCCGTTGAGCTTCCTGCGGCGGCCGGCCGTGTGGTTCGACGTCGCCTCCCGGGTGCGCGCCACGCACACGGCCGCGCCCAACTTCGCGTTCGACCTGGTCGTTCGCAAGACGACTCCGCAGCAGAGAGCCGGGTGGGACCTCTCCTCGCTCCGGGTCGCGGGGTCCTCGGGGGAGCTGATCCGCCCTGGAACCGTCGAGCGCTTCCTGAACGCCTTCGCCGAGGCGCGGTTCCCGCCCGAGGCGTTCTACCCCACCTACGGGCTGGCCGAGCACACCCTCAGCCTGACGATGGGCGGCAGCGGACCACTGCGCGTGGACGCCGCCGAGATCGGGCGGGGCCGGGCCGTGCCCGCCGGGGACGACCCGGTGCGGCCCGTCGCGGTCTACCACAGCTGCGGAACCGTCACCAAACCGGGCGCGAGCCTGCGCGTGGTGGACCCGGAGACCCGCCGTCCGTGCGACCCGGGCCGGGTCGGGGAGATCTGGGTCGACTCGGTGACCAAGGCCCGCGGCTACTGGGGCCTGCCGGAGCAGTCCCGCGAGGTCTTCCGGGCGCGCGTGGCGGACGGGGACCCCCGGGAGTACCTGCGGACGGGCGACCTGGGATTCCTCCACGAGGGGGAGCTGTTCGTCACCGGCCGGCTCAAGGACATGATCATCGTCCGGGGGCACAACCACTACCCGCAGGACATCGAGGACAGCGTCCGAGGCTGCCATCCCCTGGTCCGGGCCGGGGGCGTCGCCGCCTTCCCGGTCCCCGCAGAGGAGGCCGACACGGCGGGCGAGCGGCTGGTGCTCCTCGTGGAGGCCAACGGGGACCCGGGGGACGAGGAGCGGAGCGCGATCGCGCGGGCGGTCCGCCGGGTGGTGGCGGACGCCCACGGCATCGTCTGCGAGGACGTGGTCGTGGGCCGCCGCGGGCTGGTCCTGAAGACCACGAGCGGGAAGATCCGCCGCAACGCCTGCCGGGCCGCCTACCTGGAGGACGCGCGGAAGCCGGCCCCGGTGGAGGTGGCGCGGTGAGCGACTCCTTCGGGGCCGTCGGCCTCCGCTTCTCGACCGGCCCCGACGACCCGGGCCTGCGCGAGTTCGGCGCGGACCTCGCCGCGCTCCTGGAGCGGTTCGAGGTGATGCCCCGGACGTCGCGCCGCACACGCAGGCGCTTCTTCCACGCCGACGCCGCGGCGGTGCGGGGCGAGATCGAGTTCGTCGCGTCCCCCGGCCCCGCGCCGCACCCGTTCTTCGCGCCGGGGCGGCGCCACCCGGTGCTCACCCGCTACAGCAGCGGCGAGCGGGCGGACGAGGTCCTGCCCGCCACCCGGGGGATGTCGCTGATGCTCCTGGACCCGGTGGACCCCGGGGACCCCGAGCGGTCCCCGTTCAACCTGACCCTCAACACCGGGCGCCGCCTGTTCGCGGCCAACGCCTCGATGTTCCACCGGTTCACCTTCGGCACCGACGCCGACAAGGAGGCCATGGCGCGCGAGTTCCCCCACCTGCGCGAGGCCGTGTGGGAGCAGGTCCGCGAACCGGTCTCCTACCCCCGCTACCACTACCACTCGCAGGTGCCGCGCCTGTACGTCGACGGAACCGGGCGGCCGTGGCTGGCCCGCTACCGCGTCGTCCCCTTCGAGGGCGCGCCGGACCCGGGCCGCCACAACCCCGGCGGGCTCCGGTTCCCCGTCTCCCCTCCCGCGGCCCCGCCCCGCGCCCCCGGCGACCACCGGCCGCCGACGCTGCTGGGCGACGCGCTCCGAGCGGAGGTCGACGCGGGCGGGACCACCGCGCTGCTCCAACTGCAACTGCGTCCCCTGGGCGAGGACGCCGACGAGAACCGGACCGGGCTCGACCCCTCCCTGCTGTGGTCCGAGCGCGAGCACCCCTACCGGACCATCGCCGAGCTGCGGTTCGACGCCCCCCTCGACGGCGCGGCCGCCGAGCGGGCGCTGTTCGACCCGGCCGGGGCCCCCGAGGGCCTCGGCATCGCCCTGGCGCGGTCGCCCCTGGAGGCGGCCTCGGTCAACCACGTCCGGGCGCTCGTCTACCGGGCGGCCCACGGCGCGCGCACCGGCGCGCGCGCTCCGGAACCCGCGGCGCCGGCCGCCCGGCGGACCGTATGCGTCATCGGAGCCGGCGCCAGCGGGCTGGCGGCGGCGCACGAACTGGAGCGGGCGGGCCACCGGGTGGTGGTGCTGGAGAGCGAACCGGAGGTCGGGGGCAAGTCCGCGTCGATCCGCGTGGACGGCCGCGCCTACGACCTGGGCGCCCACATCTGCACCCCGCAGTACGAGGAGCTGGCCCGGCTCGCGGCCGAGTTCGGGGTCGACACCGAGGACGCCACGCCGTCGCGCGTGCACGGCGCCGACGGGCGGTCCCGGCCGCCCGGTTCCGCCTTCTTCCGGCCGGGGGAGTTCGCGCGCTACTCCAGGCTCCGCGGCGAGCGCTTCCCCGACATCCGGCGGCCCGGCCTGGCGCACTCGGCCCGCCAACTGGCCGACCCCGTCTCCGACTGGCTGCGCGACAACGGCCTGGACGCCATGGCCGAGTCGCTGGGCGACGGCTACACGGCCTCGGGCTACGGACACCTGCGCGGCGACCTGCCCGCGCTGTACTTCGTCAAGTACGCCGAGATGACCGGGCTGTTCTCGGGGCGGTCGCGACTGGCCGGACACGCGGGGACCTTCACCGTCCGGGACGGGTTCGCGCGGCTGTGGCGGAGGGTCGCGGAAGGGCTCGCCGACGTGCGCACCGGGACCCGGGTCGAGTCGGTGGAGCGCACCGGCCAGGGGGTGGCGGTGCGCACCAGCGAGGGGACCGTGCGCGCGGACGCGCTGGTCGTCACGCCGTCCCTGGAGCGGGTGCTCCCCCTGCTCGACGCCACCGAGGAGGAGCGGGACATCGCGTCCAGGATTCGCGCGGTGGACTACTACACCGTGGTGTGCCGGATCTCGGGGCTGTTCCGGGAGGGCTTCCACCTCGTGGGCGAGCACACCGCCGCGTCCGCGGAGCCGGGCCACTGCGTCGCCTACCACCACAGGTACGCCGACAGCGACGTCTACACCTGCTACCTGTACGGCGCCGACGGCCTCGACGCCGGGAACGCGGGAACCCGGCTCGGCGAGGACGTCGCCCGGTTGGGCGGGCGGGTCGAGGAGGTGCTGATGGTCCGCAGGTGGCCGTTCATGCCGCACTTCGCCGGAGCCGACGTGGCGGATGGCGTCCTGGACCGCGTCGAGCGCATGCAGGGCCGCAACAGCACCTACTACGCGGGCAGCCTCCTGGGCTACGAGCTGGTCGAGACCAACGTCGCCTACTCCCGCGAACTCGTCCGGCGCTTCTTCTCCGCGGACCTCCCCAGCGGGGCCGGCAAGGAGGGCGAGGAGGCTGCCCCGGGCGCCGCGGCCTCCTCCCCGCGGCAGGCCGGCCCGGGCGCCGACGAGATCCGGGAGTGGCTGCTGGACCGGATCGCCGCAGAGGCGGGGGAGCGGATCGACCCGCACGCCCCGCTCGACGACTACCTCCTGGACTCGCTGGCCGTCGCCGAGGTGCAGGGGCAGTTGTCCGACTGGCTGGGGTTCCGGGTGTCGCCGACGCTGCTGCTGGAACTGCCCACCGCGGACGCGGTCGCGCTGCATCTGGCGGACCTGGTGGGCGCGCAGCCGGGGGACCGGGCCGAGGCCGCTGCCCGGGCGTGAGGAAGACCTGGCGGGTTGACGGAGAAGGAGGAGAGATGACGGTTTTCGAGTCGGCGACAGCGGTGCGCCCGCGCGGCGGCACCGGCGCCGGCGCCGGGGAGGCGTTCGACGTCGTCCTGGACCCGGCCTGGAGCGTCGGCGGCAGGCCGCACGGCGGATACCTGCTCGCGGTCCTGGGGCGCGCCGCGTCCGCCGCCGCGGGCGGGCACCCGCACCTGACGGCGGTGAGCGCCTCCTTCGTCGAGCCCCCCGAGCCGGGTGACGCGGTCGCCGAGGTGGAGGTGCTGCGCGCGGGCCGGGGGGCCACCCAGATGCGCGCCCGGCTGCTCCAGGAGGACCGGTTGAAGGCGGAGTGCCTGGTCACCCAGGGGCTGCTGGAGGATCGGGACGCGTGGTGGTCCGAGGCCGCCCCGGTCGAGCTGCCCGCCGAGCGGGAGTGCTTCCTGGCCCCGTCCGAGGTCCCCGAACTGGGCCTGAGCGCACCCCTGCTGGGAGTGGTCGAGCACCGCCTGGACCCCGGGCTCCTCGGGTTCGCGGTCGGGGCCCCGTCGGGCCGCGGGGTAGTCGCGGGATGGCAGCGCCTGGCGGACGGCGCGGACTGGGACCCGCTCAGCGTGCTGGTCGCCCTCGACGTGATCCCATCGGCCTCCCTGGACCTGGGCATCGCGGGATGGGCGCCGACCGTCCAGTTCAGCGCCTACGTGCGGCGGCTGCCCGCCCCCGGCCCCCTGCGGACCCGCCTGCGGGCCACCGAGGTGGGAGCCGGGACCATGGACCTGACCGCGCACGCCTGGGACGCCAAGGGCCGCCTGGTCGCCCAGGCCACCCAGATCGCGGCCGTGCGGATCCCCGACCACCCCGCCCCCGGGGGCCGCTGACCGGTTCCGTCCCGGACGCGCGTCCGCTGGGGCCCGTGGTGTCCGGCTTGCGGGAGCCCGGTCGGCGACCTCGACGCCGGCGTCCCCCGAACGGACACGTCAGGACGCCGGCGTCGGGATCATCGCGGTTCCGGCCTCCGCCCGCCGGCCCGCCTCGAAACGGATCGGCCGGTCCGGGCCGCCCGGCGGGTCACAGGCCCGCGGCGAGGCGGTGGTAGGCCTGGTTCCAGCGGAGTTCGCGCAGGAAGGCGCGGGGGGTCGTGTCGGCGTCGATGCGCAGGAGCTCGGTGGCGGTCATCTCGGCGAAGTCGTCGAGCTCCTCGACGCCCACCGCGCTCGACAGGACCGTGTGATGCGGCGCGCCCGCCATCAGCCACGCCTCGGCCGAGGTCGACAGGGACGGGCGCGGCTCCCACACCGCACACGCCACCGGCAGCCTGGTCAGCGGCGCGTCCGGTTCGACGACGTCGACCTCGTTGACCGTCAGGCGGAAGCGGTCGCCCACGTCGCTCAGCCCCGCGACCACCGCGGGCCCCGGCGCGGCCGTGAACTTCAGGCGCACCGGGTCCTCGCGCCCGCCGATCCCCAGGGGGTGGATCTCCAGGCTCGGGCGCCGCGCGGCGATGCTCGGGCAGACCTCCAGCATGTGGGCGCCCAGGATCTTCTCCTGCCCTTCCACCATGTGGTAGGTGTAGTCCTCCATGAAGGACGTGCCCCCGGGACGGCCGCGCCCCATGGTCTTGACCGCCCGCAGCAGGACCGAGGTCTTCCAGTCGCCCTCCCCGCCGAACCCGTAGCCGTCGGCCATCAGCCGCTGCACCGCGAGGCCGGGAAGCTGGCGCAACCCGCCCAGGTCCTCGAAGTTGGTCGTGAAGGCGCCGAACCCGCCCTCGTCCAGGAAGCGGCGGACGCCGATCTCGAGGCGGGCGCCGTAGCGCAGCGACGCGTGGCGCCCGCCGCCCCTGCGCAGCTCGGGCGCGACCTCGTAGGCCTCCTCGTACTCCTCGACCAGACCGTCCACCTCGTGGTCGGGCACGTCGTCGACGACCGCGACCAGGTCGTTGACCCCGTAGGTGTTGACGGACACCCCGAAGCGCAGCTGGGCCTCGACCTTGTCCCCCTCGGTGACCGCCACGTCGCGCATGTTGTCCCCGAACCGGGCGAGCCGCAGCGACCGCAGCTCGTGGTGCCCGGCCGCCGCGCGCGCCCACGCCCCCACCCGGCGGGCCACCGCGGGGTTGGAGACGTGGCCGGCCACGGTCTTGCGCCGCACGCCCACGCGGGTCTGGACGTGCCCGAACTCGCGGTCGCCGTGCGCGGCCTGGTTGAGGTTCATGAAGTCCATGTCGATCTCGCCCCACGGGAGCCCGACGTTGGTCTGGGTGTGCAGGTGCAGCAGCGGAACGCGCAGCGCGTCGAGCCCGGCGATCCACATCTTGGCCGGTGAGAAGGTGTGCATCCAGGCGATGACGCCGACACACCCGGGGGCGGAGTTCGCCTCGGAGAGGCGGTCGCGAATCGACTCGGCGTCGGTCAGCACGGGCTTCCAGACGACCTCGAAGGGCACGTGCGGACTGTCGTCGAGCGCCCGGGCGATGGCGCGGGACTGGTCGGCCACCTGGGCCAGGGTGTCCTCCCCGTACAGTCCCTGGCTGCCGGTGAGGAACCAGATCTCGCGCTCGTGCGTGGAAGGTCGCATGGTGGGATCTCCTTCGTTACCGCATCCGCGGCGTCGCGGCGTGGACGTGTTGGCGTTGTGTGCCGGTCGGGGACGGGGACGGTGACGCCGCGGCGGCGCCCGGGCGGTGTCCGGGCGCCTCACCGCGGCGCGGGCGGCGCGGTGCTGGCGCGGGGGACGAAGACGGGCTCGACGAGCCGGGCGAGGTCCTCGTCCCGGCCGGTGATCGCGGCGTGCAGGATCTCCATGGCGCGCTCGCCCACCAGCCCGAACTCCTGGCGCACGGTGGTCAGCGGCGGGATCAGGTAGCCGGACTCGGGCGTGTCGTCGAACCCCACGACGCTGATGTCCCCGGGGACGCGCAGCCCGCTCTCGTGCAGCGCGCGCAGCACCCCGATCGCCATCTGGTCGTTGGCGACGAAGACCGCGGTCAGCGAGGGGTCCGCGGCGATCTCCAGGCCCGCGCGGTACCCGCTCCCGGCGGACCAGTCCCCCTGCCAGAGCGGGCGCTCGGCGATCCCGGCGGCGGCGAGGGCGTCCCGCCAGGCCGCGCTCCGGGCCTCCCCCTCGGTCCAGTCGGCGGGCCCGGCGACGTGCGCGATCCGGGTGTGGCCCAGCTCCAGCAGGTGGCGCACCGCCAGCGTGGCGCCGAGCGTCTGGTCGACCCCCACCGCGAACCGGCCCTGGGACAGGTCGCCCTCCACGACCACGAGCGGGGCGCCGAACCGCTGCCAGCGCACCATCTCCAGCGCGTCGGCCTGCGTGACGATCATGACGATGCCCTCGACCGACTGGCGGGTGAGGTGGTCGATCGCCGAGCGCAGCGCGTCGGTGGTGGTGCTCTGCAGGGTGACCGAGATGGAGAAGTAGCCCGCGTCCCGGATCGCCTTCTCGACGCTGTTGCGGATGCTGACCGGCCCGTACAGGTTCGTCTCGACGCCGATGAGGCCGATCGCGCCGGACTTGCGCGTCACGAGTGCCCGCGCGGCGGTGTTGGGCTGGTAGCCCAGGGCCGCGATCGCGTCCTCGACGCGCTTGCGGGTGCTGGGCTTGATGTTGGGCAGGTTGTTGACGACCCGTGAGACCGTCTGGTGGGAGACACCGGCCAGTCGGGCGACGTCCGCCATGACCGGCGCCGGAGACTCGGCAGTCATGCCCTGGTCTCCTCTCTCTCGTCTGCGCTGTGCGGCCTCATCGAGGCTCTCGGACGGTGAGGCGCTGGATGACGACGGACACCAGCAGCACCCCGATGACGATTTTGGTCCACCAGGAACTCAAAGTCCCCTCGAAGGAGATGAAGGTCTGGATCACACCGAGGACGAGGACGCCCGGCAGCGAGCCGAATACGAACCCGACCCCGCCCGACAGCAGGGTCCCGCCGATCACGACGGCGGCGATGGCGTCGAGTTCGGCGCCCAGGGCGTGCAGGCTGTACCCCGAGAGCATGGAGAAGGTGAACAGCAGCCCGGCCAGCGCGGAGCACAGCCCGCTGACCACGTACACGCCGACCTTGACGCGCGCTACGCCCAGGCCCATCAGCGTCGCGGAGGACTCGCTGCCGCCCACGGCGTAGACCGTGCGGCCGAAGAGGGTCGGGTGCAGCACGGAGGCCGCGGCCGCCGCGACGGCCAGCGCGATGAGCACGCTGGGCGGGACGAAGGCCAGCGGCGCGGGCAGTCTCGCCGCGGCCCCGGGAAAGTCGATGGTGACGCCGGTCATCTCCACGACCGGCGCCGCGGTGCCGCTGGTTGTCATGGTTGCCTTCCTGGCGGCGGGGCGGGGCCGCGCCGCCGCCCCGTCGAACGGCCTCGGGGGTCAGTACCGGCGGTCGGGGAACGCTTCCCGGGCCTGGTCCTGGGTGAAGGCGGTCTCCCCGGCGGTCTCCTCGACGAGTCACTCGCCGACCTTCCGGCCCTCCTCCACGAAGTCCGAGCCGAGGAAGGTCGCGTACAGCGACTCGTCCTCGGTGGCCACGGCGCGGTCGGTCGGGATCACCGGGATCTGCGCACGCCGGGCCCCCGGCAGCACGGTGTTCCCGTCGGCCTCCACGACGGGGCTGAACGCGCTGACGTCGACGTCCTGCTGGCTGTAGGAGCGGAGCGCCTTGATCTGGTTCTCCTGCTTCTGCCGGGCGTCGGAGAACCGCAGGTCGATCCCTGCGGCCTCGGCCGCCTCCTGGATCGACCGGCTGTTGGCGGTGCGCCGGCCGCTCCCGGCGCCGACCTGGGCGAACCCCATCGTGATCCGGTCGTCGGCGCCGGGGGTGGTTCCGCCACCGCCGCAGGCGGTCGGTGGGCCCGCCGGCAGCACGCCGACGGCGGAGACGATCGTCTTCCTGAACATGGGCACGCTCTCCTGCTTCAGGGGATGGGCCGCTCGTGTTTCGGCCGGGGGCGAGGGAGGGCGCAGGTCGGCGCTACCTGCGGTGGTTGTGTGACCGCAATCACTGTGAAGTTGATTGTGAGCGCTAACACTTGTCGCGTCAAGGTGCTTTCCAGTCAGGGTTCAAAGGCCGACATGCCGGAGGGGGCTTTCGGGGGTGACATTGGCACAGGGGGTGACGCTCTGTATGTTAGCGTTAACAAATGCGGCGTACGTCACTGGGAGGCGAAAGCCGGGCCCCGGGGCGCAGCCCCCGCCCGATGGGTTGTCGACCAAGAGATCCGTCTCCACCGGCTGTACGGACCGGAGTCACGGGCCAACCGTGAGAACGGCGGCGACCAGTCGGTGACGCGGTGCCAAGACGGCTTCTGGACGGGACATCGGGGGCTCCGAGGAGTGATGGCTGGAGGAATCTCTCAAGGCCGGATCAGCGGGTCCGGAGGTGCCAGTGCGCGATGTCGCACTGCCCGTCATCGTTGTCGCCGGCGGCGAGAACGGACCCATCTGCGCGAAGGCCCACGGAGTGCCAGTCCCCCGCCGCGGTAGCGACGATCTCCCTCCACCCGTCGACCTCGCACGCCCCCTCATCGGGGCGACCGGTCGCGTGCGCAGTGCCGTTCGCGAGGACGGCAAGCGTGCGTCGCCATCCGGCGACGGCCACCACATCCGCCCGGCCGGCGACATCACACTGGCCGTCCCCGTTCCAGCCGACCGCGACAACCGTCCCGTTCGTCCGCAGGCCCACGGTGTGCGATCGGCCGGTGTTCGAGGCAGTGCGCACGTTCCCAGCGGCCACCGCGACGATGTCGCGCCACGCGCCGACGCTGTACTCCGTCGACCGGGGTGTGCCCGCGGCAACCACCGACCCGTCCACGCTCACGCCGACGGAGCGGCGCCGTCCAACGGCGGTCACCGCCGGTCGAGCATTGTCTGTCCCCCGCGCTCCTCCGCTTCCGAGGTTCACAGGGGCATCCCCGTACGGATCCTCGTGTCGAGATCGCTCATCACGATCGCGACATCCGCCTGGCGGGTGTGGGCGCGCGGGTAGCGCGCCAGCACATCGACCACCCGGGGGCTGATGGAGCGCATCACCACCGAGACCGCATCCGAGCGCGACAACGGATCGACCAGGCGTTGTTCCAGCGCGAGAACGCAGTGGGCGGGCCCGCGCAGGATGTGTCCCACCTGGGCGGCGTCTGCCAGCGGGTGCAGGTACGCCGATGCCGCGGTGTCCCCAGCCGCCATGGCCGCGTGCGCGGCAGATCCGCTGACGTCCTTGGCTGCTCGGTGAGCCGCGGGAGCGCTCACCCGCTGTGCTTTGGATCGCGGACCACCTCGCGCGAATTCCGCCGCGGCGTTCAGCGCCTCCCTCGGACGGGAGTCGTCGGGCCGAGCGCGTTCGAACAGGTCGATGACCTGCTCGGCGCAGGCCAGATTGAAGGCGGTGACGGTTCTGAGCTCGTCCAGGGTCAGCACAAGGTCCGGTACGCGCGCGGGGCGAGGACTCCTCGCAGGGCTCGTCGACATACCTTGTCATCGTAACTGTGAACCTCCGGTGGAAGGTTGGGGACTGCGGAGCCCAGTGATCCGCAGCCAAACCCTCAAACGCCTCCCGCAGGAGACCTGTGGATCCGGCGAGACGGCAGGCGTGTCACAGTTGTTGAGCGAACGCTAGGGAACCTCCGGCGCGGGGGTGGTTCGGGCACCGGTGGTTTTGTTGACGGTCGTGGGGGTTGTGCCCCGTTCGGGGGCGGGGAGGGGAGAAAACCCAAAGCCCGACACCCCCCCCCCACCCCACCGACCCACAGGGGGCCGGCGAGGCCCCCACCCCCCCGCCCCGC
>NZ_SNYN01000038.1 GCF_004363075.1 Actinorugispora endophytica | reverse complement strand
ACCCCCCCGGGGTGTGTCCCACACCAACTCGGCCATTGTGGGGGGTTTTTTGTCACCCGGGGGGGGGGGGGGGGGTTGGGGGGGGGGGCCGGGCCGGCCCCCCCCCCCCCGCTCCGACGATCGCGAGGAGACCGATGAGCGCTCTGCTGAAGTTCGACCGCGAGGACTCCGGCGGCAGTGTCGCCCTGCCGCCCTACCGCGCGGTGCTCGCGGTGGACATCGAGAGGTACAGCCGCAACGCGGCCCGCCACCAGCAGCTCGTCAGCGCCGCCGTGCCGGAGATCCTGGAGGAGGCGTTCCGCCGCAGCGGTCTGCTGCCGATCTGGGAGCAGTCGCGCTTCCCCCAGCGCAGCGGGGACGGCTACGTGATCGGCGTGCTCCCCGAGAACCTGCCCTTCCTCATCCACCCGGTCCTGGAGAACCTGCAGCGGACCCTGAACGACGTGCAGCCGCAGCTCGCGGCGCGGGACCGGGACCTGCGGCTGCGCCTGCGCGCGAGCATCGACGTCGGCCCGCTGCCGGACAGCGGGAGCGAGGAGCCGTTCGACGGGATCGGCGAGGCGATGAACCACACCCACCGGCTGCTGGACTCCCCGCCGGTCCGGGAGGAACTGGACCGGTCAGACCCGAACGTCACGCTGCTCGCCGCCATCGTCTCGCGCAGGGTCTACGAGGACGCGGTCCTGGGCGGGTTCACCGGGATACCCGCGAGCCGCTTCCAGGGCGTCCAGGTGGACATCCCCGCCAAGGAGTTCAAGGCCGAGGGCTACCTCCACATCCCGCAGCGGTCGACGCGGCTGGCCGGCAGAGGGGCCGCGACCGCCGTCCCGGCCCCGGTCGACGGCGCCTCCGAGCCCGCGCCGGCGCCGCACCCGCCCGAGCGGGACCGCGAGCGCGGGCCGGGGGCCGGGAACCGCAACAACATCAGCGGGAACGTGGGCAACGCCGTGCAGGGGCACACCATCAACGGAGGGGTGCGCTTCGGCGGTGGCGACCGGTGAGCGGCGCGGACGGCCACGAGGAGCCGGAGGCCGCCGAGGAGGTCCTCCCGAGAGCGGCGAACACCATCGGGGGCGACGTCGGGAACAGCGTCCAGACCGGGAGCGTCGAGGGCGACGTCGTCATCCAGATCGGCGGCGCCCTGCTGCGCCAGGAGGTCGTCGCCGCCGCGCGGTGGGACCCCGCCGAGCTGGAGCGGCTGCGCGCGGTGTTCGTCGCACCGCGGGGGTTCGGGGCGTTCACCGGCGAGGTGCGCCGCGGCGGCCTCGGGTTCGTGACGGGGCGCGTCGGCGGAGGACGGTGGACGGCGGCGGTCTGCTGCGCGCTGGAGCTGGGGTTGGTCCCCCGCTCGATCACCGTCGACACCGGTGAGGAGTGGAACGCGGCCGGGCTGCCCAGTGCCCCCGGCCACGCCTACCTGCTGGACCTGTCGGAGGTCGAGCGGCTGAGCGAGCGCATGGTCCGGGAGATCCGGGGCTACGCGGTCGGCGCGGCCGAGCGCGGGGCGGCGGTGCTGGTCGTCACCCGCGTGGGGCTGAGGGGCGACGGCGACGCGGGTCTTCCCGTCCTCGACGTCGTGCCGCCGCCAGCGCCCGAGGTCTTCTCCCGGCACCTGGGGGAGCACTGTCCCGGACCGGCCGCCGAGCGGTGGCTCGCCGACGCGGACGTGCGCGGCGCGTTGTCCGGCGCCGCACCGGCCGAGGCGGCGCGCCTGGCCCGGATCGCCGCGCGGTCGCGTCCGGAGGGCTTCCTCGACGGCGACGTCCTCGCGGCCTGGATCGGCGACGCGCTCGGCGCCTTCCGGAACTGGCGCGGCGAGATCGCCTCCCTGTTCACGGGGGCGGCGGGCGAGGCGGACGCCGGCGTGCTGCTGTACGACCGCGTCCTCCTCACGGCCGTCGCGATGTTCGAGGGCGAGGACGCGTCCGTGGTGCTGGGGGAGGCCGAGCGGATCGCGGATCTCCTGGGGGTGCCGCCCGCGTACCCCACCCGGCTGTCGGGCCCGGGCCGGGACCGGCTCCTCGCGCGGGTCGGGGCGCGGGGCGACGAGCGGGGGCGCGTCCGCTTCACCCGGGCCGGGTACGCCGACGCGGTGCTGGACTACCTGTGGGAGCAGTACCCCGTGGCCGTGATGGGCCTGCTGGAGTGGAGCAGGCGGCTGGCCTCGTCCGGGGAGGCCGGGGCGGTCCCCGAGCGGTGGCTCCGCGCGGTCGGGGCCCGGTGGACGGGGATGGCTGAACGCAACGGCCGGCCCGACTGGCTCGTCGACGTCCTGACCGCGTGGTCCGGGACGGCGTCGGCGCGGCGGGTCGTGGTCGAGATGGGGAGCACGGGGGCGGTGCACCTCGAACTCGGCGGGGCGGTCCGCAGGCGCCTCTACACGATGGCGAAGGAGCCGCGGGGCACGATCAGGGGGCTGGTCGTGGCCGAGGTGTGCGCGAACTACGGCCGGGTCCACCCGAACACGGCGCTGACCCGGTTGAAGTGGCTCGCGGACGCGGCCGACCCGAAGATCCGCAGCGCGGTGCTCGCGGCGCTCGGGGACCTCGCCGAGGCCGACGGGCTCGGCCCGGTGGTCATGGCCGAGCTGCTGGGGTGGGAGCGGGACAAGAAGGAGCGCGGACGCCGGGAGGTGGCGGTCGAGGCCCTGGCGGGGATGCTCCGCGACGGGGGGCCGGCGCTGGCGGAGGACGCGGGGGCGCTGCTGACGGCGCGGGCGTGGGAGGCCGTGCTCGACGCGGGGCCGGGGGCGGGCCGCCCCGCGGTGGGCGCCTGGCTGTCGGCGGTCGCCGCCGGGGACGCCGATCCCCGCGTGGTCGCGGACGTCTTCGGCCGGGTCGTGGCCGGGAACTTCCCCCGCTACAGGGAGCTCGCCCGGCTGGTCGCGCTGTGGCGGGAGGCCGCGGCGCCGGTGAGCGGGCCGGTGGAGCGGATCGCCGCGTCCCTGGAGGACGCCGACCCGCTGCGCGCGGTGTCGTCGTGGAACGGAGCAGGCCGATGACGGACAGGGAGGCCCCGGTGGGGTTGTGGCAGCGTTTCCTGGAGTGGCTCCTCCACTCCGAACCGGTCGAGGCGGAGCCGGTCAGGCCGGAGCGGCCTGTTGAGTACGAGTACAGGTACCAGTTCACCGCGATGCTCGACAGCTCCGTCGGGGGGCTGCGGTTCCAGGCCGAGTTCGAGCTCTGGTTCCGCTGCCCCGTGGAGGAGCGGACCAGGAAGGAGGTCGGGAACGCGCTGGCGCGTGCGGCCCGCGACGCGGCGGAGGAGGTCACGCGGCGCTACGCCCCCACCGACGCGGGCAACGCCCAACTGGAGGTCAACGAGCGCCTCCTCGCCCTGCCCCCGGTGCCCTCCGCGCGGCGGCCGTGGGGGGTGTCCACCATCACCGTGGGCGACGACGAACTGGCCAGGGCGCGCGAGCAGGCGAGGCTCGTGCTCGACGAGAGGCAGGCCGACCTCGCCCACGCGCGGGAGATGCGCGGGCTCCTGGCGCTGCGCCGGGACGTGTTCGGCGACCCGGCGCTCGCCCGCCTGTGGTGGCTCGCCCGCAACCTCGACAAGGTCGGCCAGCTCCCGCAGGCGGGCCAGGCGCTGGACGGGATCGTCGCGGCCGTGTCGGCTCCGCAGGCCGGGACGCGGGTCGACCGGGAGGCGGAGCGGATCGCCAGGCTCTGCTCGGAACTCCTGGACGACCTGGACGACGAGGCCCGCAAACGGGTCGTCGAGCAGGCGTCGGACTACCTGCTGCGGGTCTTCCAAGTCTGTCAGCGGCCCGACCTGGCCGCCGGGTTCGACGCGGCGGCGCGTCCGGAGGCCCTGTAGAGGGGCCCGCGGCAGGGGCCGTCCGCGGTCGGCGGCGGGGACGGCCCCTTGCCGCCGACGGGGATTTCCGGGAATGCGGCCCGGGCCCGTCCCCGGTACGCCCTAGGCTCGGAGCGGTCCGGACGGCACGGTGCGAAGGGGTGGCTCGGTGAGGCGATCGGTGCGAACGGCGCTGGCCGTGTTGGGAGCGGGAGCGGCGCTGGCGGCGGTGCCGACCGCGTGGGCCGCTCTGGCGAGCCTCCGGTACCGCTACACCGTCGCGCAGGCGCCGCCGCGCCCGGTGGCGATCGTGCTGGGCGCGGCGGCGTGGGAGAGCGGGCCGTCGCCGCTGCTGGCCCGACGCCTGGACATCGCCGCCGAACTGCTGCTCGGCGGCAAGGTCGGCGTGGTCCTGGTCTCCGGTGACAACCGGGAGTGCTCGCGCTTCGAGACCGACGCGATGACGGACTACCTGGTCGCGCGCGGGGTACCGAAGGAGGCGGTCGTCGCGGACCCCGCCGGCTACCGGACCTGGGACACCTGCGCCCGGGCCCGCGACGTCTACCGCGTGGACGCCGCCGTCATCGTCACCCAGAACTTCCACCTCCCGCGCGCGGTCGCCCTGGCGCGTGCCGCGGGGATGGACGCGGTCGGGGTGGGGGACCCGAGCCTGGGCGGCCGCACCCGCTCCACCGTCTACGGCTACGCCCGCGAGGTCGGCGCGAACGCCAAGGCCCTGTACGACGCCGTGCGCCAGCCCGCCCCGGCCGTGACGGGCGGGGCCGCGCCCGAGGCGGTCGAGCGCATCGGGAACGCGACATAATCACGGGCATGGATGGTAACCACGGATCTGACCCGCTGCACGACCTGGACGGCGTCGACTGGGACGCGCTCGTCCCCGAACACGGCGGGCGGATCCCCGACCTGCTGCGCGGGGTGAGCGGCGAGCGGCAGGAGGAGGCCCTCGTCGAACTGCACGGGATCCTCGCCTTCCCCGGCCCGGGCTATGTCGCGGCCCCCGCGGTGGTCGAGTTCCTGATGCGCATGGTCGCCCAGGAGGGGCTGCGCGGCCGGCACAACGTGCTGAACCTGGTGCAGGAGCTCGCGGTGCCGGCCATGGCCGACCACCTGCCCGTCCGGCGGGACTCCGCGCTGTGGCGCGACGAGGTCGCGTGGGCGGTCGGAGCCGACGCCGGGACGCTGCGCGAGCAGTACGAGGGGTGGCTGGCCGAGGCCCCCGACGAGCAGCGGCACCGCCGGATGAGCGGCCGGCTCCGAGCGCTGTCGCACGACGGCGGGGCGGCCGTCCTGGCCGCCGAGCTCGCCGTCCACGACGCGGTCCGGGAGCGGCTTCCCGTCCTGCTGGGCCTGCTGGAGGGCAAGTCGAACCGCGGCGGGGACGCGGTGGCCGAGTGGGCCAGCTACATCCTGGCCTGGTTCCCCGAGGACGCGGACGAGATCGTGCCGGCCATCCTCAGCGCGGGCGACCCGCTCGCAGCGGACACCGACCTGCGCCCGCTGCCCGCGGAGATGTGGGCGGTCGGGATGCTCGCCGACCCGGCCGACGTCACCGTGACCGTGCAGCTCGGCCAGTTGCTCGTCGACTCCGACGAGGACCTGTCGTTCGCCGCGGCCCTCGCGCTGGGCCAGATCCACGGTTCGGCGGCCCCCGAGCAGGCGATCGCCCGTCTCCTCAACGCCGCCTACTGGGAGGACCAGTTCGGGGTGTGCCTGCCGCAGTCCGGTGGGATGGAACCGGCGCACCTGGGGATGCTGGCGCTGGGCGCGGTCGACGACGAAGAGGTCCAGCGCGCCAAGATCCACCGGCTGCCGCGCGTCTTCGCCTACACCGGGGCCGGCGGCCACGGCGCGGTCGCCGCGGACGCCCTGGAACTCGCCTTCGGCCCCCGCGTCCTGGACCGCGCCCCCGCGAAGGACGGCGACTTCGACGGCTACGACCAGGACCGGCGCGACGTGCTGACCGCCATCGCGGACATCGGGGAGCAGGAGTGGCAGGAGGGCGGGCTCACCGAGGTCCTGCGCGCCTGGGGCCTGCCCGAGGAGCGCACCGCGCTGCGCGCCTTCACCGGCGCGGACGCGGAGGCGGACGCCCCCGCCGAGCCGGAGGCGCCCGCCGCCCCCGCCGCCGCGGAACCGGGCGGTCTCCTCGGCCGCCTCTTCGGCGGCCGCTAGTCTCTCCGCTGATCTTGACCTTTCCGGGGTCTCGGAAGCGGTTGAGACCCCGGAAAGGTCAAGATCGACGGGGGAACCACCGGAACATTACGCTCGGCCGACTCGTCGGACAGGGTGTGACGATGCCTGAGGACGATCGAGAAGAGCGGGGCCGGGAGAGGGCGGGGGCGGTCCGGCGCCGGTGGTACGGGGCGGGCCTCACCGCGTGCCTGGTGGCGGTGGCGGGGTTCGGGCCGGTCGCCTGGCTGCACGCCTCGTCCGGGGACCACCGGTACGAGGCCGCCGACGTGCCCGAGCGGCCGGTGGCGATGGTTCTTGGCGCCGGGGTCACCCCCGACGGGGAGCCCACCCGGCTGCTGGCACGCCGCCTGGACCTCGCCGCGGAGCTGTACCGCGAGGGACGGGTCGAAGCGGTGCTGGTCACCGGCGACAACAGCGTGGAGCACTACAACGAGACCGACGCGATGCGCGACTACCTCGTCGGCGCGGGCGTGCCGGACTCCAAGATCGCGGGCGACTACGCGGGGTTCAGCACCTGGGAGTCGTGCGTGCGGGCCAGGGAGGTCTTCGGCGTGGAGGCGGCCACCGTCATCACCCAGACCTTCCACCTGCCCCGGGCCGTGGCGCTGTGCCGGGCGGCCGGGCTGGACGCGGTCGGGGTGGGCGACCCGGCGTGGGACGAGAGGGCCCCGGCCATGCTGTACGGGCACGTGCGCGAGGTCCCGGCCGCGTTCAAGGCGGTCTTCGACGTCGTGCTGCGCCCGTCCCCGACCTTCCTCGGCCCCTACGAGACGAGCGTGGACGACGCGCTGGCCGACGGGGGGTGACCCTCGCGGGCGGATCTTGGAGCGGTCCGGGCGAAACGCCCTAGAATCGCGCTATGGCTGAGGTGTTCGGAAGCGACGGCACGTGGTCGCTCGATGGTGACGTGGTGCGGATCGTGCCGGGGACCGGCAGGCGGGTCGGCGGGCTGCGCAGGGCGCTGGGCGAGATCGAGGTGCCCGTCCAGGCGCTGGCGGGCGTCGCCCACGAGCCCGGACGCAGGGGCGGTCGGCTGCGGCTTCGGCTGCGCCCGGGAGCGGACCCGCTCACCCAGGTCGCGGCGGGACGGCTGCCGGAGGCGTCCGACCCCTACCGGCTCGCCGTGGCGGCGGACCGGAACGGCGTCAGCGAGTACTTCGCCGACGAGCTGCGCACCGTCATGGCGTTGGAACAGGTCCCCTCCGCCCCCAGCGACCGCTACCTGATGCCGGGGCCGAGCGTGCCGCTGACGGCCACCTCCCCTGACGGAAGCGTCGAGTTCGACGGCGACCGCATCCGCCTCGCCTGGCGCTGGGGCGCCGAGAGCAGCAAGAGCTCGGCCGGTCACCGGGAGTTCACCGTGGGCGATCTGGTGGGGGTGGACTGGGAGCCCGCCGCCGGCCTGGGCTACGGCAGGCTGTCCTTTCGCCGCGAGGCCGGGGGCGGGGACCTCCTGCCCGAGCACGACCCGTACTCGCTTCGGCTGTGGGGCTTCGACAAGGAGAACTGGGGGACGCTGCTGGTGGCCGCCGCCGTCGCGGCCCGGCTGCGGCACCCCTACGCGCCGCCGCTTCCGGAGGGCGGCCCCGTACGGGAGCTCCCCGCCGCTCCGGCGGACAGCGACTCCGAGGTGCTGCTGCGCCGACTGCGCGAGCTCGGCGAACTCCACCGTGACGGCGTCCTCACCGACGAGGAGTTCACCGAGGCCAAGAAGCCCCTGCTCGCGCGCCTGCGGGCGGCCAACAGCGGTGACGGGGCCGCCTGAGCGGCGGCCCCGTCCCGGACGCGCCGGTGCCCGACCGCCCCGGCCGGGCCCTACCGGCCGAGTTCGCGCAGCGCCGCGCGCACCGAGCCCTTGACGGCGCGCAGGGTGTCGGCCGCGGTCGGCGTGTCCGCCCCGGTGAGCAGGCAGACCAGGGCGACGCGGGTGTCCCCGTCGGCGCTGGTCAGCGCCTCGGCGCAGGCGTCCTCGGGCAGGCCGGTGGCCTCGGTCAGGATGGTGACCATGCGCCCGCGCAGCTTGGCGTTGGTGGCGACCACCCCGACCATCAGGTTGGAGTAGGTGTAGCCGAGCCGCACCATGACCGCGGTGGAGAAGGCGTTCAGCACGAGCTTCTGCGCGGTTCCCGCCTTCATCCGGGTGGAGCCCGCGATCACCTCGGCGCCGGTGGCGACGCCGATGTGCACGTCCGCCTCGGCGGCGAGCGCGGAGTGCGGGTCGGCGGTGATCAGCACGCTGTGGGCGCCCGCCTCGCGGGCCCGGTTCAGCGCTCCGGCCACGTACGGGGTGCGCCCGCTGGCGGTCAGCCCGACGACCAGGTCGCCGGCCGCCACGGTGGCGGCGTCGGCGCGGCCGCTGTCGAAGTCGTCCTCGATGCTCTCCCGCGCGTGCACGAGCGCGACGCCGCCGCCCGCGTGGTGGGCGATCACCCGGTCGTCGGCGATGCCGTAGGTCGGCGGCAGCTCGGCGGCGTCCATCGTGGCGAGGCGGCCCGAACTGCCCGCTCCGAAGTAGTGCACCCGGCCGCCGCCGCGCAGCGCCGCGACGCCGAGGTCGACCGCTTTGGCGATCTCGGGCAGCGCGGCCGCGACGGCGCGCGGCACGGTGGCGTCCTCGGAGTTGATCAGACGCAGCATGTCCAGGGTGGGCAGCAGGTCGATGTCGTGTGTACCGCTGTTGCGTCTCTCGGTCGGAACGCGCACGATCTCTACCGGTGCCGGTCGCATCTCGTCTCCTCTACCAGCGGCGGCCGTGGCACGGTCACCGTCCATGACTGATCGCATCTTTCCTGCTCAGCCTTCCCCGGCAGGCCACCCTAACCCTCTTGTGACCTGCGCCGATCCCCGCGGTCCACGCGCAGTCCGCGCACCGCCTCGTAGGTGGACTCGAGAGCGCTGCGCGTGTCGGTGTAGCGGAGCTGGGCGAGTCCGACGAACACGCAGTCGATGACCGTCAGCTGGGCCAGGCGGCTGGCCGTGGCCCCGGAGCGGAAGGTGGTCTCGCGGGCGGCGGTGGTGAGGACGTGGTCGCTCACCTCGCTGATGGTGGAGCGGGGGAAGTTCGTGATCGCCACGGTGGTGGCGCCCCGCTCGCGCGCCTGGCGGAGCGCGTTGGTGGTGTCGACGGTGGAGCCGCTGTGCGAGATCCCCACCGCCACGTCGCCGGTGTTGAGCACCGCCGCGCTGGTCAGCATCACGTGCGAGTCGGACCAGGTGTGGGAGATCAGGCCGATGCGGTGCAGCTTCTGCTGGAAGTCCGCGGCGACGAAGGCGCTCGCGCCGACGCCGTAGATGTCGATGCGGTGCGCTCCCGCGAGTGCCTCGATGACGTGCTGCAGGACCTCGACGTCGAGTTGCGATCCGGTGTCCTCCACCGCGCGGGCGTCGGCGAACGCGATCTTCTGCACAACGGTCACGAGGGTGTCGTCGGGGTCGATGTCGCTGGCCAGTTCGCGGGTGTCGCCGCGTGCTCCGCGGGCCTGGCCGACCTCGGTGGCCAGGGTGAGGCGCAGTTCCCGGTAACCGGTGAAGTCGATGGTGCGGCAGAAGCGGATGACGGTGGCCTCGGAGGTGTCGCAGTCCTTGGCGAGCTGGGTGATGGACGAGGCCGCCACCCGCTCGGGGTCGTCGATGATCCGCTGCGCCACGCGCTGTTCGGCGGGTGCGAGTGAAGGCAGTAGCGATCGGACCCGCAGCACCGTGCTGGGGGCCGGCCGGTCGTCCGACGACGCCCGGTCCTCTTTGTCGCTTGTCTTCGCTGCCTTGTTCATGTTGGAAAGTTTCTTTCTTTCAGGTGCTCCCGTCAATAGGTGCGAGGGAGCAAAGATCAATTCTGGCGGTTACACAAGTGTGGGCTTGCGAGCGTGCCGATTGCGTGCCGGATACGCCAGGGGGCACCCTGTAGTTGCTCGTGAACCTCATGTCACCTGCGGCAACGGGCAGGGGAGCTCAGCTTACGGGGGCCATGTTGACGGACCTCTTGTTCGGTGTGCTCGGACAACTCACGGTTCAGGTTGCCGACACCCCGATCCAGATTCAAGGAAAGAAGCGCAGGGCACTGCTGGCCACGCTGCTCCTGCGGGCCAACAGCACGGTCCCGGTCGCCGAACTCGTCGAGCGCATGTGGGGCGGAGGCGACGCCGAGGCCCATCGCGGCGCCCTCCAGGTCCACGTGGTGCGGCTGCGCGCCCTGCTCAGCGAAGGGGGCGGGCCGTCGCCGATCATCAGCGAGCCCCAGGGGTACCGTATCGAGCTGGCCGAGCACCAGCTCGACCTGTCCCGGTTCCGGGTGCTGGTCCGCGCCGCCGAGGACGCGGACCGTGACGGCGACCTTCCGGGCGAGGCCCAGGCGCTGGACCAGGGGCTGAGGCTGTGGCGGGGGCCGGTGCTGGCCGACGTGGTGTCGCCGAGCCTGCACGAGGTCGACGTCCCGCAGGCCACCGAGAGGCTGCTGGCCGCGGTCGAGCGCTGCGCCCGGATCGAGTCCGCCCTGGGGCGGCACGAGCGCGTGGTGGCCCGGTTGTCCGCCCTGAACGGCTACTTCCCGCACCGGGAGACGCTGGTGGAGCAGCTGATGCTCGCGCTGTACCGGTGCGGACGGCAGAGCGACGCGCTGAAGGTGTACGAGCGCACCCGGCACGTGCTGGCCGAGGGGCTGGGCATCGATCCGGCCCCGAGCCTGCAGCACGCCTTCCACGGCATCCTGCGGGGCGACCTGGCGCGGTCCGCGCCGCCGCGACGGAGCGCACCGGCCCAGCTGCCGCCCGACATCACGCACTTCACCGGCCGCGCGGGCCAACTGGCCGCGCTCCATTCGCTCGCCTCGGCCGACGGCGACCGGCCCCGGTGCGCCCTGCTCAGCGGGCGGCCGGGCAGTGGGTGCAGCGCGCTGGCGGTGCGGTGGGCGCACCGCGCCGCCGCGAAATTCCCCGACGGGCAGCTGTACGCGGACCTGGGCGGGACGGGCGGCACGGCCAGGGCGTCCGCCGATGTGCTGGGCTTCTTCCTGCGCGCCTTCGGGGCGGGAGAGGGGGCCCCGGCCGCGACGGACGAGCGCGCGGCGCTGCTGCGCTCGGTGCTGGCGCGCCGGCGGGCGCTCATCGTGCTGGACAACGCCCGCTCGGCCGATCAGGTCCGGCCGCTGCTGCCCGGGACGCCGGGGTGCGCGGTCGTCGTGACCAGCCGGTTCTGGCTGGCGGACCTGATCGCCCGGGACGGCGCGGTGGCGCTGGAGGTGGACGCGCTCACCGAGGAGGAGGCGACCGCGCTGCTCATCGGGTTGCTCGGGGCGGCCCGGGTGGCCGCCGAACCCAGGGCGGTGGCACTCCTGCTGGAGGTCACCGAACGGCTTCCGCTGCCGCTCAGAACGGCTGCGGCGTGGTTGGTGACCCATCGGGGGGAGGCGGTCCGCGCGGTGGTGGAGAGGGCGGCCGCCGTAAGCGCCGCGGACCCGGTCGAGCGGATGCGCCGGGCCCTGCGGGGAGACCCCCGTTTCGTGCTCGACGAACGGTCGAGGTAGGGGAAGGCGCCTGGCGGAGGTGAACGGCCCCCCGCCGCCTCCGCCAGGCGCGTGTTGAGTCCGCGCGGCTCCCTGAAACACACGCGTACCGACTCGTCCCCCTCGCAGGGCGACCCCTGCGAGACCGGTGACCGTCCGGGGCGCCTCCGAAGCGTCGGAGGCCGGGAGTGGCACGAACCCGTCTCCCGGACGTTTCCTCGGTTGCGGCCGCGGGGAAGCCGACCGCACGGCTCAACAGTGGCGCAGGGGGCTTACGGGCCGCTGTCGGTTCGCTTTCATCGCTGGACCGCGGGCGGGAGAAGCCCCGGAAGCCTCCGGGACGCCTCTCGCGGGGGCCGGCACGCGCGTCGGCCGTAGGCCGGCGCGGGCTCTCCCCGGTCGCGTGGTGGAACCGTACGGACACGCAAGGATACTTCGCGCGTCGTCCCGGGACGGCGCGTCCCCCGGTTCCGCGCCCCGGGAGCCCCGCGCCCTCCGCGGGCGGGCACGGGAAGGATCTTTCCCCGCTTCCCGGAGCCGAACCGGGAGTTTTCGGCGGATCCGAAAAGCCGGAGTTCTGTACGCGGCCCCTTCCCCCGTTCCGGGCGGCGCACGGTATTCCGCGGACTTCGTCGGAAGCCGCCGTGGCCGGACGGGGCGCGTCTGTAGGGTGCGGGCATGAGCGAGGAAGAGCAGGTCGTCATCGGAGTCGACGCTGGTGGGACGCACACCCGCTGTCTCGTCGCGACCCTGGACGGCAGGGTGCGCGGACGCGGGCGCGCGGGCGGGGCCAACCCGCGGTCCAGCGCGGACCCCGAGGCCTCCCTCGTCGAGGTGGTGCGCCGGTCCCTGCCGGAGGCGGGGCGGGTCCGCGTCGTGGGAGCGGTGTTCGGCGTGGCCGGGGCGGGCGCGGCGGGCTACGCGCGGATCGAGGCGGCCGTGCTGGGGGCCTGGCGGGTCCTGGGCCTGCCGGGGAGCCCGCACGTCGGCGACGACATCGTGGTGGCGTTCGCGGCCGGTACCGCCGAACCGGCGGGCGCGGTGCTCGTCGCCGGGACCGGCGCGGTGGCCGCCGCCGTGCGCGAGGGCCGCGTCGAACGGCGCTGCGACGGGCACGGCTGGCTGCTGGGGGACGAGGGGTCGGCCGTCTGGATCGGGGTCGCCGGGTTGCGCGCCGCCTTGGCGGCCATGGACGGGCGCGGTGGGGGCACGGCCCTCACCGAGCGCCTGGCCGCCGCGCTCGGCGTCCGCGCGGAGGACCGGCAGGCGCTCGTCGGCGCGGCCTACGCCGTCGCCCCGGCCGCACTGGGCGGGCTGGCCCCGCAGGTGTGCGACGCCGCGGAGGAGGGGGACGAGGCCGCGCGGGCGATCGTGGACGAGGCGGCCGCGCGGCTCCTGTCGAGCCTGGCGGCGGTGGTCGCCGATCCGCTCGAGGGCCCGCTCGTGCTGGCGGGCGCGGTCCTGGAGCGGGGGCCGGTGGCCGAACGGCTGCGCGAGGCCGCGAGCGGCCGCTACGGGGTGCGGCCGCTCGCGGCGGCCCCCGGCGAATTCGGCGCGGCGGCCCTGGCGCTGCGCCGGGCGGGGCGCCCCACTCGGGCGCACGCCGAACTGATCCGTTCCGCCTGGGGCTGATCTGCGGCCCGGTCCGCGAAAGATTCGTTCGTGTTCGGTCCGCGCACGTCACAGCCGTGGGGACGGGTGCGGCGCTCGAAGCACTCGTCCGCAGTCGCTAAGGTCGAGCCCATGTCACAGAATGAAGAGCAGTCAGTGGACCCCGCCGGCTCGACCCAGATGTTCCGGCGCTTCGTCACCGAGAACAACGAGCCGGAGACGGCTCCCAAGCGTCCCATCACGCCGTACGTCCTCGCGGGTGTCGGTGTGGTCGTGGCGATCGGCATCATCCTCGCCGTGGTCCTGACGTGGTCGTGACCACGTTCGCCCGAGGACACCGCTGAGCACCCGTCCCACTGGGCGGGTGCTCGGTGAAGAGGGGATCGCCGTTCGCGGGAGGGCTTACGGCCTGCTAGAGTTACCGGCGTCGGAACGGCCGGTGGCCGGTTCCGCCACGCCGCGAGGCAGGCGCCATTAGCTCAATTGGCAGAGCAGCTGACTCTTAATCAGCGGGTTCGGGGTTCAAGTCCCTGATGGCGCACAGAACAGAGGGCTGGCATCCACACGGATGCCGGCCCTTTTCTCTGCCCGCCCCGTCCTCCACCGCGGCGCACAGGAGCCTCGCGGTCGTCCGAGCGGGCTCGTACCCGGGACACCCGAACCCGCTCACGGTCGCGAGGGGACGCCGACGCGGTCGGCGTTCGCGTCCGTTTCGGCCTCCGTACACGCGGATGTCACCTGCCCCTGGATGAATGGCCCTCTCCGCCTGTCGCGGGCCCCGCCCGGCCGAACCCCTCGGGGCCGGCTGCCCGCTCACCGCGCGCCGTGACCCCGCCCGTGCCGGGTCGCGCGGGGATGCCCGGGCCTCCCCCCGGAACGGGGACCGGAGCGGCATGCGGAGGTCCACGGCGCCGTCCGGTGCCGGAGCGGGGCCTCGGCAGAGGACGGCCGCTCCCTTCGTCTCGGGAGGATCATGTTCAAGCACCGCACCGGCTGGCTCAAGCAGTTCGCGGGCCGTTCCGAACCGGAGGGGCGGCGGGCCCCGGACCGGCCGGAACCCCTGGAGGCGCTGGAGGCGCTGTTGAACTGCGTCCACGACCTCGCCGACCACAGCCGCAGGTGCGAGGGGGCTCGGGCACCCGCCCTGCTGCGCCTGCGCGAGGCGACCGGGGTCCTGGTGGAGCGGCTCACCACGACGCTGGCCGGGCCGGAGCGGCTGCGCGCGCTGTACGAGGAGCGGCAGCCGTGGCCCAAGGTCGACCCCGGACTGCTGGACGCGCTCCTGGCGGCCGGGGAGCAGGCGCTCCGGGCCGGCGAACAGACCCTGAGCCTCGACGTCTGCGCGGCGGTCCTGGCGGCCAAGCCCAACTCCCGGGCCGGGTGGCGGCTGCGGGCCCGGACGATGGAGGCGCTGGGGGACACGGAGGGCGCGGTCCGGGCGCACCAGGAGTACCTGAGACTCGTCAAGAGCGACGAGCAGGGGATCGGGGCGCGCGTGGGAGCGCTGCGCACGCGCGAGGAGGTCCTGGAGCGGTGCGTCGGCATCCTGCGCGGGCGGGCCGCCGGTGAGGACGCCTCGGACGTCCCGGTGGAGGAGCAGTGGGCGGCGGGTCTCGCCCTGTACGAGCAGGGCCGGTGGGACGAGGCCGACCCGAGACTGGCCGCTGCGGTGCTGCGGCTGGTCGGCCAGGGGCGTCCCCCGGCCGAGATCAAGTCGGCCCTCGACGACTACGTCGGCGTCATCGCCTGCGCGGGAAGCGCCAGGCTGGCCGAGGCGCGGCCGCTGGTGGAGGCGTTCACCGACTACCTGCGCTCGGACCGGCTGGAACCGGAGCGGGACCCCGGGGAGGACAGGGGCAGGGCCATCGGGGTGAGTGACTTCCGGAACCTGGTGAGCGGCAGGACGATCTGCCTGGTCGCCAACTCCGAGCGGATCCGGAGCGCCCGGATGGGCGACGAGATCGACTCCTACGACCTCGTCGTGCGGTTCAACTCCTACGCCGTCGACGCGCCGGCCACGGGGACCCGCACCGACATCCACGCCACCATCCACAAGCACGACTTCAACTGGGCCGAGCCCGTCCGGACCCGCCTGGTATTCGGCGGTCTGCGGCAGACCTGGCAGCAGTCGGTCCGGCGGCGGCTGGTTCCGGGCGCGCAGGAGTACGTCGGGGACCACTCGCTCCGCTGGCCGGTCGTCGACGGCGCCCTGATCGGAGACACCGGGATCCCGAGCATCCCGACCACCGGCTTCAACATGCTCCGGCTCCTGGACTTCCTCGACGTCAACCCGCGGATCGACCTGATCGGCTTCGACTTCTACGAGACGGGGGCCTACCGGTTGCCGGAGGCCATGGGACTGCCGATCACCCCCGTCCACGCCTACGACTACGAGAGGGAATGGGTCCTGGCGCACGCCCGGGAGACCACCGACATGAGGATTTCACTCCGATGAGCGCCCAGACGACCCCCACCGGCGCGACGCCCCCCGGAAAGCGGCGGATCGCCTTCGCCTCCTACGTCGACGAGGCCTACCTGCCAGGCTTCCTCGCCCTGCTGCGCAGCCTGGCGCTGAGCAACCCGCGGCTCTGCCTGGACTTCGTGGTCCTCTACGACGACCTCGGACCCGCGTCCGTCTCGGCCATCCGCCGGCTGCACCCGCGGATCGTGCCGCGCCGGGTCGACCCCGGAGCCTACGACGACTACGTCAAGGGCGACGAGGGGAACTACCTGGTACGCAAGGCGTACTTCATCCTGGACGTCTTCCGGATCACCGACTACGACACCGTCATCGCCCTGGACACCGACATGGTGGTGCTGGGCGACCTGGACGAGCTGCTGGGACTACGCGACGGGTTCGGCGCGGTGGAGCAGTTCTTCCGGAACGGGGCCGGGAACCGGCTCAACAGCGGCTTGCTGGTCGTCAACCGCGAGTACCTCACCGGGGAGTTCGCCGCCCGGATCGACGAGGTCGGCCGGTCGGGCCGGTACGAGCTGGACAAGCACGACCAGGGCGTCCTCAACGCCGTGCTGGACGGCGACTTCGTCCGGATCGACCCCCGGTTCAACTTCGTCAAGCGGCGCCTGGAGGGTGACCTCCCGGTCCCCGACGACGTGGCCGTCCTGCACTTCACCGGGCGGCACAAGCCCTGGAACGGCGGCGAGGTCGGCTACGGGAGGGCGGAGGAGGTGTGGCGGCGGTACGACCTGTCGGGCCGGGAGTTCCTCGACGCCTTCTTCGCGCTTCCCGGGGCCAAGAACCCCGAACTGGTGGCCCACTACGGCGCCAGGCTGGTCGAGGGGTTCGGCGCGGACCGCCGGACGCTGCTCGCCGTGGGCACGGCCCTGCACTCGACGGGCCGCTACGCGGAGGCCGTGGACGTCCTGGAGCGCGCCCGGGACACCGAGGGGGCGACCGACCCGCAGTTCCACCTGGCCATGGGGCGCGCCCTGATGGCGGTGTCACGGTACGACGAGGCGGAGGCCCACCTGCTGCTGGCCACCCGGGACCACGCGGCCGCGGCCGCGCCCTTCGGGCTGCTGGCCGAGTGCGCCTGGATCAGGGGCGACGCGCGGGGGAGCGTCGCGCACGCCCGGGCGGGGCTGGACGCCGACCCCACCGACCGCAAGAGCGGGCTCCTGCTCCGGCGCGCCAGGGCCGAGCTGGAGGCGCCAGCCTTCACCGGTGACCCCGCCGAGCAGCTCGCGCACGTGGCGTTCTACATGGACGACCAGGGCAACGCGGGCGACAAGGTGCTGCCCGAGTCGGTGCGGCTGTCCTTCGACGCGGACCCCGGGCCGCGCCGCTGGCACTCGGTGCACACGCACCGGCTCTTCGACGAGTCGGCCCTGCGGGAGGTGAACGCCCGCCGCGGCCTGGTGATCGGGGGCGGCGGCCTGTTCATCCCCGACACCTCGCCCAACGGCAACAGCTGCTGGCAGTGGAACGTGCCCGACGAGGTGATGGAGCGGATCGAGGTGCCCGTCGCGGTGTTCGCCGTGGGGTACAACGTGTTCGAGGGGCAGAGCTACGCCCAGCGGCGCTTCACCGAGAGCCTGCGCCTGCTCGTGGCCAAGTCGGCCTTCTTCGGTCTGCGCAACCACGGTTCGATCGAGCGGGTCCGCGACCTGCTCCCGGCCGACCTGGCCGACCGCGTGGTGTACCAGCCCTGTCCGACCACCGTCGCCCGGAAGCTGGTCGCCGGATGGCAGGAGCCGGAGGAGCGCGCGGAGACCGTTCTGGTCAACTGCGCGTACGACCGCGCCGGACTGCGTTTCGGGCACGACTACGGCCACTTCCTGAGTGAGATGGCCCACGCGGTCACCGCGCTGGGCGAGCGCGCCGAGGTGCGCTACGCCGCGCACATCTCCACCGACGAGAAGTTCGTGTTCGACCTGCGGCGCGAGCACGGCGTCTCGCTGCCGGTGGAACCGATGTACGACATGTCCAACGCCGAGGTCTGGGACACCTACAAGCGGACCCGCCTGGTGATCGGCATGCGCGGCCACGCGGGGATGATCCCCTTCGGCTGCGGGACCCCGATCATCAGCCTGATCTCGCACCCCAAGCTCGCCTACTTCCTGAACGACATCGAACGGCCCGAATGGGGGGTGTCGGTCCACGACCCGCGGCTGGGCGCGGTCCTGACCGAGCGGGCCGAGGACGTGCTCGACAACCACCGGGCCGCACTGGACGACGTGGCGGAGCGCCAGCAGAAGCTCTGGGCGGTCACCCGGGACAACCTCGCGGGCCTGCGCGGCCCCCTGGGGCTCACGGTCTGATCCGGGTCCCGCGCCGTCGGCCGGCGGCGCGGGACCATGCCGCCCACGTGCGCGCACACGCCGTCGTATATCGTCCTTCGGCGGGATGTAAGCATCGTTTACTTACCGGTCAGAGGAAAGCTGGTGCGGAGTGGCGCGGTTGTCCGGTGGTTCCAGGGTCTCGTCCTTCCGGGTCATCGCCCCGCTGGTGTTCGCGGGACTCGCCTACGCCACCGCCCAGACCACGATCGTGCCGGTCGTCCCGCAGATCCAGGCGGCCACGGCGAGCAGCGCGGGCCAGGTCGCCTGGGTCGTCACCGGGTTCTTCGTCTCCTCCGCCGCGCTGACCGTACTGGCGGGCCGGATGGGCGACCTGTTCGGCCGCAAGCGCGTGCTGCTCGCGGTGCTCGCGGTGTTCGGGGTCGGAGCCGTGGTCGCGGCGCTGGGGACGTCCCTGGCGGCGGTCGTCGCGGGCCGGGTGATCATGGGCACAGCGGGCGGGGTCTTCCCCCTGGCGTACGCGATCCTGGGGCAGCACCTGCCGCGTGAGCGCGCCGCGTTCGGGATGGGGCTGATCAGCTCCATGTTCGGCCTCGGCGGGGCGCTGGGGCTGCCGGTCGGCGGGTTCGTCGCCGAGCACTTCGGCTACCAGGGCCTGTTCTGGGCCACCGCCGTGATGACGGTGCTGGCGCTGGCCGCCATCGCGGCCCTCGTCCCCGACGACCGGGGGTACGGGAAGGGCCGGATCGACTGGCTGGGCGCCATCCTGCTCGGAGTGGCCCTGGGCGGGCCGCTCACCGCCATCAGCAAGGCGGAGGACTGGGGGTGGGCCTCGCCGTGGACCCTCGGGCTGCTCGGCGTCGGGGTCCTGGTGTCCGGGGTGCTGGTGGTGGTGGAGCTCCGGATCAGCGAGCCGCTGATCAACCCGGGCCTGATGCGGCGGCGCAACGTCTGGGTGGCGAACCTGACCGCCTGCCTGGTGACCGTCGGACAGGCGGTCTCGTTCTTCCTCATCCCGCAGGTGGTCCAGCTGCCGGAGGAGAGCGGGGTGGGCCTGGGCGTCGGCGTGGGGCAGGCCGGGCTGTTCCTGCTGCCGTCGGCGCTGGTCGTCATGGTCGCCGGTCCGTTGACCGGCCGCGCGGTCGCCCGCTTCGGGGTGCGGCCCCCGCTGGCCGTCGGCGCGCTGGGGACCGGGGCCGGGCTGGGCGTGCTCGCCGTGGGCGGCGCCGACACGGCGTCGATCCTGGTCGGCGGGGCGGTCCTCGGTCTGGCGGGCGGAGTCGCCTTCGCGGCGCTGCCGATGCTGATCGCGGACTCCGTGCCCACCGAGCACCTGGGCGCGGCGAACGGTGTCAACACCATCGTGCGCCACGTGTCCATGGCGGTCGCCGCCCAGCTCGCCGCCGCCGTCCTGGTCCTGGGAACGCCCCGGGGCTCCGGCTACCCGTCGGAGGGCGCCTTCGCCCTGGACTACGGCAGCGGCGCGGTCCTGGGGCTGCTGGCGCTGCTCCTGGTCCCGCTGGTCCGCCCCCGCCCGCGCGCGGAGGCCGCGCCTCCTCCCGAGGAGGCCGCCCCGGCGGAGCACACCGGACTGACCGCTCCGCGGATCGGGTAGAGTTTTCCTCGTTGCCGGGAGGGGTGCGAACCTCCGAAGGCGGGCGCCATTAGCTCAATTGGCAGAGCAGCTGACTCTTAATCAGCGGGTTCGGGGTTCAAGTCCCTGATGGCGCACCAGCGAGCGATGACGAGGCCCCGGGGGTGCTTTTCCTACAGCACCCCGGGGCCTCGTCGTTCCCCCGGGCCTCCCGTTCGCCGCAGGAGACCCCCCAGCAGAGGCCCCCGCGGGGGGCCGGGCAGCCGGTCGGACACGCCCGTCCACTCGTTCTCCAGCAGGGCCTGGACCAGGTGGCGCTCGCCCGTGCCCGGCGCGGGAGGCGGACCGGCCAGCGACAGGACCTCGCGCAGCAGCTCGGACGGGGTGGGGCGGTCGGCAGGACGCTTGGCCATGGCGGCCAGGACCAGCCGCTCCAACTCCGGGGGCAGGCCGTCCAGGTCCGGCTCCTCGGTGAGCACCCGGTGCGCGAGCTCGTTGGGCGTGCCGTGCCCGAACGGGTCGTGCCGGGCCGCGGCGAACGCCACCAGGGCGCCCCACAGGAACACGTCGGACCGCTCGGTGACGGGCCGCCCCCGGTACTGCTCCGGGCTGATCCACCCTGGCGTGCCCAGCAGGCTGCGCCCACCGCCGGCGGGCGCGTCCGGCCCGCCCGGACGCATCGGCGTGCTCGGCGGGTTGGCGATCCCCAGCGCGCGCACCCGCCTGCGCATCCGGCGCAGCCGCAGGTGCAGCGTCGGGTCGTCGTCGGCCTGGGCGATGCCGAAGTCCAGCACCTTGGGCCCGCCCGGCGCGAGGATGACGTTGCTCGGCTTCAGGTCGCGGTGCACGATGCCCGCGGCGTGGACCGCGCGCAGCGCCTCGGCCGCGCCCGCGGCCAGCCCCAGCAGCATGCCCCCGCGCAGAGGGGCGTACCGCTCGACGTGGTGGCGCAGCGTCGGCCCCGGGACGAACTCGGTGACCAGCCACGGCCGGTCGGCCTCCACGTCGGCGTGGATGAAGCGGGGCACGCACGGGCTGTCCACCCGCACCATCAGCCTGGCCTCGCGGGCGAACCTCCGCCGGAACTCCGGGTTCGCCGCGTGCACGGCGTGGATCACCTTGACCGCCAGGTAGCCCTCGACGCCCTCGGCGGTGCCCGCGTACACGGTGCCCATCCCGCCGGTGCCGATCCGCCCGACGAGCCGGTAGCGCCCCACCTCGGCGGGGTCGTCGGGCAGCAGCCGACCCAGCCGGCGCGGTCCGCGCGCCCTCATGGCGTGCCGCGCGTGGGGCCGGTCCGCGCGCGGGGCGCTTCGGTCGCGGAGGGGCGGGCTGGCTCTTTCACTACGGTCCCCGGGTGTGGTCGCGGGCAGGGCGAGCAGGAGTAGAGCTTAGAACGAGGCCCCGTTCCGCGCACCCGTGCGGATCCGCGGGGAATCCCCGGCGAACTGAGTATCCGGACTCAGGGGCGGGAGCCGGGGCAGGAGGAGGATGGAAGGCCCCCACGGAGAGGACGCACCAGATGGCGAACGACCGGAGGACCGACGACGCCCGGGACGGCGCGCTGCGCGCGCTCGTCGCGGACGGGGTCATCTCGCCGGAGCAGGCCGAGGCGGTCGCCGGGGCGCTGCGCGCGGCGGAGGACTCGGGGACGCAGGCGCGGTGGACCGAGATCGTCGGCTTCGTCGGCGGCGGCCTGGTGTTCGCCGGCGCGGTGGCGCTGGTCGCGGCCTCGTGGGAGGACCTCACCCAACTGCTGAGGGCGGGCATGCTGCTGGTGGTGGCCGTGGTGGCGCTCGTCGGCGGGATCCTCGCGGTGGGCGAGCGGCTGGTCCGCCGCGGCGCCGTCACCGACGCCCGGCGCAGGATCGGCGGCACCCTGTTCGTGCTGACCGCCTGCACTGCCGCGATGTCCCTGGGGGTGGCCACCGAGCCCGACGTCCTGGTCGCCCCGCTGCTGCTGGGGCTGGTGCTGGCCGCCGCCGGGTACGCGGCGGCGCCCACCGTGGTCGGCCTGCTCACCTGCGGGGTCCTGAGCGTGTGGGGGACGTGGACGGTCGTCGAGTCCCTGCTTCCGGACGGCGGGGAGGCGGTCCCCTACGGGCTGGGGGCGCTGGCGGTCGGCCTCGCCTGGGGGGCGCTGGCGCTGCTGGGACCGCTTCCCAACCGGCGGACCGGACTCGGGATCGGGGCCTCGGCCGCGCTGCTCGGCGCGCAGATCCCCCTGTTCGACGGGGAGAGCCACACCACCCTCGCCTACGCGCTGACCATGGCGGTCGCCCTGCTGGTCCTGGCGCTCCACCGGTGGCGGCGCGACTGGGTTCTCATCGTCGCCGGGGTCGTCGGGGTCACCCTGGCGGTGCCCGAGGCGATCTGGGACTGGACCGGGGGCGCCATCGGCGGCGCGGCGGCGCTCCTGGTCGCGGGCCTCGTCCTGCTGGCCGCCAGCGGGCTCGGGATCCTGCTGCACCGGGGAGGGCCGACCGGATCCGTCGGCCCGGTCGGGGAACCCGGCGGAGGAGAACGGGCCTGAGCGGAGGCCCCGCCCCGCCTTCCCGATCGCCGCCCTCTCCTGGTGCGAAAACCAGTTGCGACGGTGCCTATCCTGGGCGTTGCAATGAAAAAGCCGCCTGTGAAATCCCCGCTCGCCGATCTGCGACGCCGCCTGCCCGAGCTCATGCCGCGCGACCGGCACCGCCTGCGCCGCAGGATCGACGGCGCGGGCGGGATCAGCGACCCCGAGAAGCAGCGGTCCGCCATCGCCGCGATCACCGCCGACGTCGACGCCGCCGAGGCCCGGGTCGAGCGCCGCAGGGCGGCCTTCCCCGAGGTCCGGTACCCGTCCGAGCTCCCGGTCAGCCAGAAGAAGGACGACATCCTCGCGGCCGTGCGCGACCACCAGGTCGTGATCGTGGCGGGGGAGACGGGCTCGGGCAAGACCACCCAGCTGCCCAAGATCTGCCTGGAGCTGGGCCGCGGGGTCCTGGGCCAGATCGGCCACACGCAGCCCCGGCGGCTGGCCGCGCGCACCGTCGCCGAGCGCATCGCCCAGGAGCTGCGGACCCCGCTGGGCGAGGCCGTCGGCTACAAGGTGCGCTTCACCGACGAGTCCGGGGACAACACCCTCGTCAAGCTCATGACCGACGGCATCCTGCTGGCCGAGATCCAGCGGGACCGGATGCTGCGCGGCTACGACACCCTCATCATCGACGAGGCCCACGAGCGCAGCCTCAACATCGACTTCATCCTCGGCTACCTCAAGCAGCTGCTGCCGCGCCGCCCCGACCTCAAGGTGATCATCACCTCCGCCACCATCGACCCCGAGCGCTTCTCCCGGCACTTCGACGACGCCCCCATCGTCGAGGTCTCGGGCCGCACCTACCCCGTCGAGGTGCGCTACCGGCCGCTCGCGGCCGAGGACGTGCTGGAGGACGGCGAGGACGACGACGCCGTCACCGACGACCGCGACCAGGTCCAGGGCATCTGCGACGCCGTGGACGAGTTGTGCGCCGAGGGGCCCGGCGACATCCTGGTCTTCCTCAGCGGGGAGCGGGAGATCCGCGACACCGCCGAGGCGCTCGAGAAGCACCTGGGCCGCAGGTTCCCCGAGCACAGCCCGCACGCGGTGGACGTCCTGCCGCTGTACGCGCGGCTGTCCTCGGCCGAGCAGCACCGCGTGTTCCAGCCGCACACCCGGCGGCGTGTGGTGCTGGCCACCAACGTCGCCGAGACCTCGCTGACCGTTCCCGGCATCCGATACGTCGTGGACCCCGGCACCGCGCGCATCTCCCGGTACAGCCACCGCACCAAGGTCCAGCGCCTGCCCATCGAACGCGTCTCGCAGGCCTCGGCCAACCAGCGCAAGGGACGCTGCGGCCGTGTCGCCGAGGGCGTGTGCGTCCGGTTGTACTCCGAGGAGGACTTCGAGTCCCGCCCCGAGTTCACCGAGCCCGAGATCCTGCGGACCAACCTCGCCTCGGTCATCCTGCAGATGTCCTCGCTCGGCCTCGGCGACATCGCGGCCTTCCCGTTCGTCGAGGGGCCCGACCACCGCCAGATCAAGGACGGCGTCTCGCTGCTGAACGAGCTGGGCGCCCTGGAGGAGGCCCGGGACGACCAGCGCAACCGGCTCACCCCGCTGGGCCGCAAGCTCGCCCAGCTCCCCGTCGACCCGCGCCTGGGCCGCATGGTGCTGGAGGCCGAGAAGAACGGCTGCGTGCACGAGGTCATGGTGATCGCCGCGGCGCTGTCCATCCAGGACCCCCGCGAACGCCCGGTGGACCGGCAGCAGGCCGCCGCGGAGAAGCACGCCCGGTTCGCGGAGAAGGAATCGGACTTCCTGTCCTACCTGAACCTGTGGAGCTACCTGCGCGAGCAGCAGCGCGAGCGGTCGGGCAACCAGTTCCGCAAGATGTGCAAGAACGAGTTCCTGAACTACCTGCGGGTACGCGAGTGGCAGGACATCTACTCCCAGCTCAAGCAGATCGCGCGCACGCTGGGCGTCACTCCCGGCACCACGCCCGCCGACCCCCGGCTCGTGCACGTGTCCCTGCTGTCGGGGCTGCTCTCGCACATCGGACTCAAGGACCCCGAGAAGCACGAGTACGTGGGCGCGCGCGGGGCCCGGTTCGGGATCTTCCCCGGCTCCGCGCTGTTCAAGAAGCAGCCGCGCTGGGTGATGTCCGCCGAACTGGTGGAGACCTCGCGGCTGTGGGCCCGGGTGAACGCCCGGATCGAACCCGAATGGGCCGAGGACCTCGCCGGGCACCTGGTCAAGCGCACCTACAGCGAGCCGCACTGGGAGAAGAACCAGGGCGCGGTGATGGCGTACGAGAAGGTGACGCTGTACGGCGTGCCGATCGTCGCCCAGCGCAAGGTCAACTACGGCCGCGTCGACCCGCCGGTGGCGCGGGAGCTGTTCATCCGGCACGCCCTGGTCCAGGGCGAGTGGACGACGCACCACGCGTTCTACCGCGCCAACCAGAAGCTGCTCGAGGAGGTCGAGGACCTCGAGCACCGCGCCCGGCGGCGCGGCATCCTCGTGGACGACGAGGTCCTCTTCGACTTCTACGACCAGCGCGTGGGCGCCGACGTGGTCTCGACGCGGCACTTCGACACCTGGTGGAAGCGGACCCGCCGGGAACAGCCGGACCTGCTGGACTTCGACCGGGCGATGCTGGTCAACGCCTCGGCGGGGGACATCACCGAGGAGGACTACCCGGACTTCTGGAGCCAGGGCGAGCACCGGTTCCCGCTCACCTACCAGTTCGAGCCCGGTGACGAGGCCGACGGGGTCACCGTCCACATCCCGCTGAAGGTGCTCAACCAGGTCGAGGAGGACGGCTTCGACTGGCAGATCCCGGGCCTGCGCGAGGAACTCGTGACGGCGCTGCTGCGCTCGCTGCCCAAACCCATCCGGCGCAGCTTCGTACCGGTGCCCGACCACGCCCGCTCGGTGCTGAAGCGGCTCACCCCCGGCTCCGAGCCGCTGGTCCAGGCGCTGTCACGCGAACTCACCGCGATGGGCGGCACCCGGGTGTCGGCCGAGGACTGGCAGCTGGACCGGGTCCCGGACCACCTGCGCATCACCTTCCGCGCGGTGGACGCCAAGGGCCGCCGGCTCGCCGAGGCCAAGGACCTGGAGGAGCTGCGCCGCCACCTGCAGCCACGGCTGCGCAAGGCCATCTCGGCCGAGGCGGCCGGGATCGAGCGCACGGGCCTGACCTCGTGGGACTTCGGGGAGCTGCAACGCACCTTCGAGCGCCGCGCCGCCGGGCACGTCGTCAAGGGCTATCCGGCTCTGGTGGACGAGGGCGGGAGCGTGGGCGTGCGCATCTTCGACAACGAGGCCGCGCAGCGCCACGCCATGGTCGAGGGAACCCGGCGGCTGCTCGTGCTCAACGTGCCCTCGCCGGCCAAGTTCATCCAGGGGCACCTGAGCAACCAGGGCAGGCTGGTGCTCAGCAACAGTCCGCACGGATCGGTGGCCGCGCTGTTCGACGACTGCGTGGCCTGCGGGGTGGACTCGCTGGTCGCCGAGTTCGGCGGTCCGGTGTGGGACGCGGACTCCTTCGCGAAGCTGCGCGAGCACGTGCGGGTCGGCCTGGTCGAGCGGGTGATGGCGGTCGTCGGGACGGTCGAGCGGATCCTCGCGGCCGCGAACCGGCTGGAGAAGCGGCTCAAGGGCACCACCAGCCTGGCGGTCCTGCCGTCCCTCGCGGACATCCAGGCCCAGCTCGGCGGCCTCGTCCGTCCGGGCTTCGTCACCGCCACCGGCTACCGGCGGCTGGGCGACCTGCCGCGCTACCTCAAAGCGGTGGACCAGCGGCTGACCAAGCTGCCGGAGAACCCGCGCCGCGACCAGGTCAACATGGCCAAGATCGAGCAGATGCGCCAGGCCTACCAGCGGCTGCTGGACGGCCTTGCCCCGGGGGTGCCGCCCGGTCCCGAGCACGAGGAGGTCCGCTGGATGCTGGAGGAGCTGCGGGTCAGCTACTTCGCCCAGGAGGTGGGCACGGCCTACAGCGTCTCGGAGAAGCGCGTCCTCAAGGCGATCGACCAGGTACGGGCAGGGTAGGGCGGCCGGGGAGCGTTCCCCGGCCGCCTTCGGGCGCGTGGGCGCCCGTCCGGGGCGGGGCCCGGAACGGCTTCGGGGACACGCCTAGATCGTTGATGGGAAAATGTGTGCTGGTCAGTGGTCGTAAGCGATCAACGACCGCTTGACCGGGGCGCCGGTCAACCAGTTGTGCCAGA
>NZ_SNYN01000037.1 GCF_004363075.1 Actinorugispora endophytica | reverse complement strand
CGCCCCCCTTCCGGCGCGGGGTGGTTGGTTTTGGTGGGGGGGGGGGGGGGGCCCCCCCCCCCCCCCCCCCCCCGGGGCGCACCCCCCACGACCGTCAACAAAACCACCGGTGCCCGAATTCACCCCCGCGCCGGAGGTTCCCTAGTGCGGTCCCGCGCCGAAGACGAGGTCCGGTCCGGTCGACCGGCCGGGATCGGTGTTGACGCCCTGGAAGTCGACGAGCACGGGGGAGCGGGTGGGGATCCGCGTCCCGCCCAGCTCTATGTCGGCGGAGGTGAACCGCCAGAGGCTGAAGGGCGCCGGGGAGTGCGGGCGCAGGGCCTCCCGGACGAACTCCTCCGTCTCGGCCTCCCCGGTCGCGGCGTGGCCGGCGTCGAGGACGCGCGCGGCCCGCCGGCCGGGGCCGCCGGTGTGACCGGGCGGCGGTGGCGCGTCGCCCCCATCACACGCCTCGGACACTTATTACTACAAGTCGTAGTACTACAATTTGTAGCGAAGAGGTCGGAAGACCGCCAGGTGTTCTCGGAGAGGCGCATGGACGCACCAGGTTCCGCACGGCAGCCGTTCGCGGCCGCCCGCCACCCCGCCCGCAACGGCGGACCCCCGGTTCCCGGACCAGCCGCATCACACGATTTCCAGCGGCGATGACAGCACAACGAAACACCGCTGACACAGACGGCTGACGGACGCGAAACACGCCCCGGGTTGCCTGGGAACCAACGCGGAACACGGGGACGCAGCGTCGCGACGCCCGAGCACGCCACTCGCGAGGAGAAAGCACGCGACATGAGACAACTCGTCGTCATCGGCAACGGCATGGTGGGACACCGTCTGGTCGAAGCGGTCCGGGACCGCGACACCGAGGGCACCTGGGCCATCACCGTCCTGGGCGAGGAGTCCCGCCCCGCCTACGACCGGGTGGCCCTGTCCTCCTACTTCGACGGCGCCACAGAAGCCGACCTGCGCATGCCCGACCTCGTCACCGACGACCGCATCCGGCTGCGGCTCGGCGAGAGCGCCACCTCCATCGACCGCGCCGAGCGCACCGTCACCACCTCCACCGGCGACCGCGTCGGCTACGACGCGCTGGTCCTGGCCACCGGATCCTCCCCGTTCGTGCCGCCGGTCCCCGGCCACGACCTGCCCGGCTGCCACGTCTACCGCACCATCGACGACCTCGAGGCCATCACCGCCACCGCCGAGTTCGCCCGCACCGGCGTCGTCATCGGCGGCGGCCTGCTGGGCCTGGAGGCCGCCAACGCGCTGCGCCTGCTCGGCCTGGAGGCGCACGTCGTCGAGATGGCGCCCTGGCTGATGCCCCGCCAGGTCGACGAGGGCGGCGGCGCCGTCCTGGGCCGCCTCATCGACGACACCGGCGTCGTCGTGCACTCCGGGGCCGCCCTCAGCGGCATCGAGGCCGACGCCGACGGGCACGCCGTCCGCGTGCGCCTGGGCGAGGACGAGGCGATCGACACCGACATCGTCGTGTTCTCCGTGGGAGTGCGCCCCCGCGACGAGCTCGCCCGCCAGAGCGGCCTGGACCTGGGCCCCCGCGGCGGCGTCGCCATCGACACCGCCTGCCGCACCAGCGACCCGCACATCTACGCCGTCGGCGAGTGCGCCAGCGCCGACGGCATGGTCTACGGGCTCATCGCCCCGGGCAACGCCATGGCCGAGGTCGTCGCCGACCGCCTCCTGGACGGCCGGGCCGCCTTCACCGGCTCCGACACCTCCACCAAGCTCAAGCTGCTGGGCATCGACGTGGCCAGCTTCGGCGACGCCCTCGGCGCCGGCGAGAACACCCTCGACGTCGTCGTCAACGACGCCCCCGGCAAGCGCTACGCCAAGCTCGTCATCTCCGACGACGCCCGCACCCTGCTCGGCGGCATCCTCGTCGGCGACGCCTCCGCCTACGCGAGCCTGCGCCCGCTCGTGGGCCGCGAACTGCCCGGCGACCCGCTCGCCCTCATCTCACCCAGCGGCGACGGCGCCGCCATCGGCGTCGACGCGCTGCCCGACGACGCCCAGATCTGCTCCTGCAACGCCGTCACCAAGGCCCAGATCAACCACGCCATCGAGGGCGGCGCCTGCGACATCGCCGCGCTCAAGGGCTGCACCAAGGCCGGGACCAGCTGCGGCAGCTGCGTGCCGATGCTCAAGACCCTGCTGTCCCAGGCCGGGGTCGAGCAGTCCAGCGCCCTGTGCGAGCACTTCACCCACTCGCGCGCCGAACTCGTGCAGATCATCACCGCCACCGGCATCGCCACGTTCTCCGACCTCATCGCCCGGCACGGCACCGGCCGCGGCTGCGACATCTGCAAGCCCGCGGTGGCCTCCATCCTGGCGTCCCTGGGCGGCGGACACATCCTGGAGGGCGAGCAGGCGGCCCTTCAGGACACCAACGACCACTTCCTGGCCAACATCCAGCGCAACGGCACCTACTCGGTCGTACCGCGCATCCCCGGCGGCGAGATCACCCCCGACAAGCTCATCGTCATCGGCGAGGTCGCCCGCGACTTCAACCTGTACACCAAGATCACCGGCGGCCAGCGCATCGACCTGTTCGGCGCCCGCGTCGAGCAGCTCCCCGAGATCTGGCGGCGCCTGGTCGACGCCGGGTTCGAGTCCGGCCACGCCTACGGAAAGTCCCTGCGCACCGTCAAGTCCTGCGTCGGCTCCACCTGGTGCCGCTACGGCGTCCAGGACTCCGTCGGCCTGGCCGTGGAACTGGAACTGCGCTACCGCGGCCTGCGCGCCCCCCACAAGATCAAGGCCGGGGTGTCGGGCTGCGCCCGCGAGTGCGCCGAGGCCCGCGGCAAGGACATCGGCGTCATCGCCACCGAGAACGGCTGGAACCTGTACGTGGGCGGCAACGGCGGCTTCACCCCCCGCCACGCCCAGCTGATCGCCTCGGACGTCGACCACGACACCCTGATCCGCTACATCGACCGGTTCATGATGTTCTACATCCGAACCGCCGACCGGCTCCAGCGCACCGCGCCCTGGATCGAGGCCATGGACGGCGGCCTGGACCACCTGCGCGAGGTCGTCGTCGAGGACTCCCTGGGCATCGCCCGGGAGCTGGAGGCCGACATGGCCCGGCACGTCTCGGCCTACGCCGACGAGTGGCGCGGCGTTCTGGAGGACCCCGACAAGCTCGCCCGCTTCGTGTCCTTCACCAACGCGCCCGGCACCCCCGACCCCACGATCCGCTTCGAGGTCGAACGCGACCAGCCCGTCCCCGCGGGCCCGGTCACCCTGGGCATGCCCGCCCTTCCCACCCACGCGGAGGTGTGATCACCATGACAGTCACGACCCTTACCCACGCCCAGACCTGGGTGGACGCCTGCCCGGCCGACGCGCTCCTGCGCGAACGCGGCGCCGCCGTACTGCTGCCCGACGGAACCCAGGCCGCGCTGTTCCGCCTCTTCGACGGCTCCCTGTACGCCGTCGGCAACATCGACCCCTTCACCGGCGCCGCCGTGATGTCGCGGGGCATCGTCGGCGACCGCGGCGGCGAGCCCACGGTGGCCTCGCCGATGCTCAAGCAGGTATTCTCGCTGCGTACCGGCGCCTGCCTGGACGCCCAGGGCGTCCGGCTGCCCACCTACACCGTTCGTGAGCGCGACACCCGCATCGAGATCGCGGCCAGGCCCGACGGCGAGGTCACGTGAACACCCTCACCAGGCGACAGGACCCCGTGACCGACTCCGCACAGCACAGCAGCGCCTCCCAGGGCGGCGACAACGCGCCCCTGGCCGGGTTCACCGTCGCGGTCACCGCGGCCCGCCGCGCCGACGAGCTGGCCGCGCTCCTGCGCCGGCGCGGCGCCCAGGTGGTGGTGGCCCCGGCGCTGCGCATCGTCCCCCTCAGCGACGACGCCCAGCTCATGGACGTCTCCGAGGCCCTCACCCGGCACCCCGCCGACATCGTGGTGGCCACCACCGGCATCGGCTTCCGCGGCTGGGTGGAGGCGTGCGAGACCTGGGGGACGGCCGAGCCGCTCCTGAACGCCATGCGCTCCTCCCGGCTGCTGGCCCGCGGCCCCAAGGCCAAGGGCGCGATCCGCGCCGCCGGGCTCACCGAGGAGTGGTCGCCGCCGTCGGAGTCCTCCGCCGAGGTCCTGGAGTACCTGCTGGAGGCCGGGGTGGCGGGCCTGCGCGTGGCCGTGCAGCTGCACGGCGAACCGCTGCCGGACTTCTGCACCGCGCTGCGCCTGGCCGGGGCCGAGGTCGTGGAGGTCCCCGTCTACCGGTGGACCGCCCCCGAGAACGTGGGGGCGCTCGACCGGCTCATCGATTCGGTCACCGGCGGCGGCGTGGACGCCGTCACCTTCACCAGCGCGCCCGCGGCCGCCGGACTGCTGGAGCGCGCCCACGCCACCGGCAGCGACGAGCGCCTCACCGCGGCGCTGCGCGGCGACGTCATGGCCATGTGCGTGGGCCCGGTCACCGCCGGCCCCCTCACGGCCCACGACATCCCCACCGTCTGGCCCGCGCGCGCCCGCATCGGGGCCCTGGTCAAGCGGCTCGCCGAAGAACTCCCCGCGACCCGCCCCACCCTCCCGGTGGCCGGGCACCGGCTGCGCCTGCTCGGCCACGCCGTCAGCGTCGACGACGAACCGCGCGCCGTCTCGCCCGCGCCGATGCGGGTCCTGCGCGAACTCGCCCGCCGCCCCGGCCGGGTCCTGGACCGCGCCGAACTCCTGAACTGCCTCGGCGACGCCGACGGCCACGCCGTGGAGACCGCGGTGGCGCGCCTGCGCGCCGCCCTGGGCGACCCCAAGATCATCCAGACCGTGGTCAAGCGCGGCTACCGCCTCGCCCTGGACCCCGGCCACTGCCCGCCCGGGGAGGCGTGATGCGGCCCACCCTGATCCTGGCCGTGCACGGGACCCGCGACCCGCGCGGCACCGAGACCGCCCGCCACCTCGCCGACCGCGTCGCCGAACGGACCGACGCGCCCGTGCGCCTGGCCTTCGCCGACGTACGCGCCCCCGACGTGGCCGCCGTGGCCGCGACCGTCGAAGGCCCCATCGTGGTCGTGCCCGCCTTCCTGGCCGGCGGCTACCACGTGCGCGTGGACATCCCCGGCCAGCTCGCCCGCGCCGGGCGCTCCGACGCGCACGTCACCGACGCGCTCGGCGCCGACCCGCGCCTGGTCGTGGCCGCCGCCGCGCGCCTGGCCGAGGCGGGCCGGCGGCCCGGCGACGCCGTGGTGCTCGCCGCCGCCGGCTCCTCGGACCCCTCGGCCCTGGCCGAGGTCGCCACCGCCGCCGAACGGCTCTCGCGCCTCGTGGAGACCCCCGTGCACGTGGCCTACGCCGCGACCGCCGCCCCCGGAGTGGCCGAGACGGTGGCGCGGCTGCGCGCCCGCGGGCACCGGCGGGTCGCCGTGGCGTCCTGGCTGCTGGCCCCCGGACTCTTCCACACCCGCGTCACCGGATCGGGCGCGGACGCGGTCGCCGCCCCGCTGTGCCCCGACCCCGGCGTGGCCGACACCGTCCTGGAGCGCTACCACGCCGCCCTGCGACCGGTCCCCGCCTGATTCGTGACGGTTTCCCCGCTGATCTTGACCTTTCCGGGGTCTCGGAGACGGTCGAGACCCCGGAAAGGTCAAGATCAGCGACACTTGAACGGGGCAGTCCGGAGGACGACCCTGGAACCATGACCACCCGATCCGGCCGCCGACGCCGCGGGGTCGAGGCCGAGCCGATCCACACCCCCCGACTCGACCTGGAACCGCTGCGCGCGGACGACGCCCACGAGATGGCCGCCGTATTGTCCGACCCCGGCCTGTACCGCCACATCGGCGGCGACCCGCCCGGGGAGGACCGGCTGCGCGCACGCTACGAGACCCTGCTGGAGGGCTCCGACGAACCCGGCGTCTCCTGGTGCAACTGGACCATGCGCCGAAGCGACGACGGCCGGGCCGTGGGCACCGTCCAGGCCACCGTCGGCCCCGACCTGGGCGGGCCGCGCGCCGTCATCGCCTGGATGGTCGGCGCCCCCTGGCAGCGCCGGGGCTACGCCGCCGAGGCCGCCACCGCCCTGATCGGCTGGCTGCACACCCGCGGCGTGCAGACGATCACCGCCCACATCGACCCCCGCAACGAGCCCTCCGCCGCGGTGGCGCGCCGCGTCGGCCTGACCCCCACCGACACCGAGTACCACGGCGAGACCGTCTGGACGGACCGCCCCGCGCCCCGGCGCTGACCGCCGCCAGGGAACCTCCGGCGCGGGGGTGATTCGGGCTCTGCTGGAGTAGGGGCCGTTCCGGACCTGTGACGGCGGGTGGCGGCGGGTACGGGCCGGGGCCGCGACCGCGATGTCCGCTGCGTGAGGGTTTCGTTGACGGTCGTGGGCTTTCTGCCCGTTTCGGGGTCTTAAAGGGCGGAAAGCCCATGATCGTTCCGAGCGAGAGCGGCCCCGCCCCCGGTTGCGGACACCCGCGCGGCCGGTGTCCGAAACCCGCCGCACCCCGCGAGAGCCCGCCCCCACCCCTCCCGACCTGCCGCGATCCGCGCCCCCGATGACCGAAACCCCTGCGCGCGGGTACGGCGGCAGGCCCGCCGGACCCCCGTGACCGAAAACCCGTCGGCGTCTCGCGGGGGAGCTGGCAGGATCGGGCGCATGTCGATGCGCGAACTCACCGTCCTGGGCACCGCCAGCGCGGTCCCGACCAAGCGACGCGGACACAACGGCTACTTCCTGCGGTGGGACTCCCACGGCGTGCTGTTCGACCCAGGCGAGGGGACCCAGCGCCAGATGCGCCACGCGGGCCTGGCCGCGCACGACATCACCCGGATCTGCGTCACCCACTTCCACGGCGACCACAGCCTGGGCCTGCCCGGCGTGGTCCAGCGCATCGCCCGCGACCGCGTCGCGCACCCCGTCCGGGCGGCCTACCCGGCGGCGGGGGAGCGGTACTGGCGGCGGCTGCGCCACGCCACCCCCTTCCACGACACCGACGTCGTCGAACCCCAGCCGGTCAGCGGGGACCGCGCGCTCCTGGGCGGGGAGGCGGACCTGACCGTCACCGCGCTGCCCCTGGCGCACTCGGTCCCCACCTACGGCTACCGGCTCGCCGAACCGGACGGCGTGCGGATCCTGGCCGGGCCGCTCGCCGAGCGCGGGATCACCGGTCCGCTGGTGGGGCGGCTCAAGGCGGACGGCTTCGTGCTGGACGCCCGGGGGCGCCGCGTGGAGCTGGCCGACCACAGCGAGGCGCGGCCCGGGCAGGTCTTCGCGTTCGTGATGGACACCGGGATGTGCGAGAACGCCGTGCGCCTGGCCCTGGGCGCGGACCTGCTGGTGATCGAGTCCACCTACCTGGAGGCCGACGCCGCGCTGGCCGAGCAGAACCTGCACCTGACGGCGGCCCAGGCGGGCCGGATCGCGGAGGAGGCCGGGGTGCGGCGCCTGGTACTCACCCACCTGTCCGAACGCTACGGCGACGAGGACGACCCGTTGTTCGTGGAGCAGGCCGCCGCGCACTTCGGCGGGGACGTCGTCCTGGCCGCCGACCTGGACCGCGTGGCGGTGCCGCCACGCCGGGCCTGAGGGAAACGTCCACCGCCCCGGACGGTGTTTCCCGCCAAGGAACCGTCAAGTACAGTGACGAATCGCACAAAGGAGACCGATAGGGTTCCGTAACCCTTTCGTGATCAATAGTGTCTGTCGCGGCGGCCACCGCTCCACCCGGCCGCCCTCCACCCCATGCCCCGGGTGGGTCCGCTGCGCCCCGCGTCGCCCCCGGCCGACGGCCCCTCCACCGCGCAGCGCGTTCCTGTCGCCTTTCGAAGGATCACTCGCTGTGGGTAGAAGATCCGCGCACGCCGCGCGCCGCAAGTCCAGACGAGTCGTCGTCGTCTCCGCCGCCGCCCTGGCCGTACTGACCGCGGGCGGCACCGCCGCCTTCGCGTTCAGCGACCTGGGCGCGGACCCCGATCCGACCGCGAACACGGCCACCGTCCCCGACGCGGACACCTCCCGGCCACAGGGATCCGCGCCGCCGCCAGACCCCCAGGCCCGGGAGCAGGCGCGGGCCCAACGCGACGAGGTCGTCGACGAGGCGTCCCGGTCCGCGCAGATCCAGGCCGCGCAGGCCACCCAGGAGCCCGAGCCCGACGAGGGCTCCGACGACGGCCGGGGCTCCTCCGACCTCACCCCCAGCGGGGAGGGCGGCCAGTGCGAGGCCTCCATGTACGGCGACCCGCAGCCCACCGCCTCGGGCGAGACGTTCGACCCCTCGGCGATGACGGCCGCGCACAAGACCCTGCCGTTCGACACCATGGTCAGGGTCACCAACACCGCCAACGGCAAGAGCGTCACCGTGCGCATCAACGACCGCGGCCCCTACATCGCGGGCCGCTGCCTGGACCTGAGTACCGCGTCCTTCTCGATGATCGCCCCACCCGGCCAGGGCGTCGCCCAGGTCGAGTGGGAGGTCGTGAGCTAGCGGCACCTGGCCGGGCCGCCCGTCCTCCCCGCCGATCGTGACCTTTCCGGGGTCTCGGCCACTCCCGAGACCCCGGAAAGGTCACGATCGGCGGGGAGGACGGGCACCGAGCACGTTCCGCAGGCGCTCGGCCATCACCCACTCCTGGCCGACCGGCAGGAGCGGCTCCACGTCGGGGGCGTCATCGGTGCGGAACGGCTCCCACACCATGCACCACATCCCGTCCCGCATGACGACGACCTGCTTCGCGCTCCCGTTCCGAGCGGTGAGGCTCCGGGTCCTCGCGTCGAGCCCGACGACGCTCACCCCCTTCGCCCGTAGCGCCCTGACCAGGTTCCTCATCGCTGTACGCGGCGCGGCCGATCCGGCCGGCCGCTCCCGGGGGTCCGTGGAAGGGGTGTCCATGCCCTCCACTCTGGCGCCACGAGCGACCCCGCACCATGGCCTCTACCGGACACGGCGAAAACCGGTCTGCGGCTGTCAGAACGTGGCGGCCGGTGGTGTCCTTGTGTCATGCCGGAGGAACGCAAGCCACAGTGGGTCAGGTTCGGTGCCGGCCTGCGGAAGGCCCGCGAGATCGCGGGAGTCTCCCAAGCCCAGGCGGCGCGGGCCACAGGGTGGTCGAGGTCGACGATCAGCGCGCTGGAGACGGGGTTCCGGTCCCCGCAGCGCTCCCAGGTCGAGGCGCTCGACCACCTGCTCGCCACAGGCGGGGCGCTCATGAGGCTGTGGGTGTCGCTGGCCAACAACGTGGACGCCCCCGAGTGGTTCCGCGACGTGCTGGCGCTGGAACGCGAGGCGTCCGTGATCCGCGAGTACCAGTCGATGCTCGTGCCCGGCCTGCTCCAGACCGCGGACTACGCCCGCGCGGTGATCAGGTCGGGGAGCCCGTGGTTCTCCCCGCAGAAGGTCGAGTCCCTCGTCGAAGCCCGTGTGCGCAGGCACGAGGTGCTGTCGAAAACAGGCCGCCCGGTAGCCTGGTTCGTGGCGGACGACGTGGCATTCCGTCGGCGCATGGGCGGCCCGGCCGTGATGAGGGCGCAGTTGGAGCGGCTGCTCGAACTGAGCGGGGACGTGATCCGGCTCCAGGTCCTTCGCAGCGAGCCGAACACGCACCCCGGCCTCGGGGGCCCCTTCCGGATCATGAATTTCACCGACAGGCAGCAGGTGGGGTACGCGGAGCACACGCTGGGCGGGGAGCTGACCAGCGACACGCGGGAGGTGGAGGAGCTGAACCTGATGTTCGGCGCGATCCAGGGCGAGGCACTGTCACCGGGCGCGTCCGTCGACTTCGTCCACGCCGCCCTGAAAGGAACCTGAATGGAACCGAACTGGCGTACCTCCAGCTACACCGGCCCCAACGGCGGGAACTGCGTCGAGGTGGCCGGCACCGGCGACGTGGTGCTGGTGCGCGACACCAAGAACCGGGCCCTCGGCCACCTGAGCTTCGTCGCGGGGGAGTGGTCCGCGTTCGTCGCCGGACTGCGCGCGTCCGTGAGCCGCCGCGAGGACGGCCACCAGGGGGTTTTGCGGCGGGCCTCGCCCTCCCCCGGTCGGCGGTGAGCGCGTCCAGGTGCGGCCGGCCATGAGGCCGACCGATCACCGCCCCGCCCTCCGAGGACCGGGCGGCACCGGACGCCCCACGGGTGTGGGGTCCGTGCCCCGCGCCCTACTGCCAGGTCGCGGTGTCGGGGTCGATGCCGTGGGCGCGCGCGCTGGCGTCGACGATCCGGCGGAACCACGTGGCGAGGCCGGTGCGGACGCCGTCGTAGTGGGCGGCGAATTCCGGATCGGCCTCGTACATGCGGCCGAGGCAGACCTGCATCCGCCGGGTGAGGGGGAAGTACGAAGCGAAGACCTCGCGGTGCCGTTCGACGAGACGGTTCGCTTCCGGGCTGCCGGGCGCGACGCCGGCGTCCATCGCGTCCCCGAGGGCGCGGTCGAGGCCGGTCACGGCGTCGGCGACGGCCCGCCATTCCCCGGGGCCGCGAGAGGCCGAGCGTTCGGCGTACTGCAGCCACTGCGTCGTGTCCCCGTAGCGCCGGCGGGCTCGGGCGGGCCAGTCCGGGTTCCACCGGGGGCCGAAGACCGCGACCTGCTGCTCGGCGGTCAGCAGCAGGCCGCGCTCGTGGGCGTCGATCATCCGGTCCAGTCCGGCGCCCAGCCGCTGGAGGCGGTCGATCCGTTCGGCGACCTGGGCGCGCTGCGCGCGCAGCGCGCCGGGCACGTCCACGGTCGGGTCGTCCAGGACGGCCCGGATCCCGTCCAGGCCGAGACCGGTCTCGCGGTAGACGACGACGCGGTGCAGGCGTTCCAGGTCACCGGCGGTGTAGAGCCGGTAGCCGGCGGCCGTGCGCAGCGACGGCCGCGCCAGGCCGATCTCGTCCCAGTGGTGCAGCGCGCGGACCGTCACTCCCAGGCGCGCCGAGACCTGGCCGACGGTCAGGCCGTCGCTGCCGGGGGTGTCAGGCATGCTCCTCATTGTGGCCGCGATCGACGTCCGGTGGGGTGATCCCGATGGCTTCGAGGTTCCGCGCCTCCTGGCCGGCCGGGTCCAGGGGCTTCGCCGCGGTGAGGACGATCCGCGCGTTCTCGGGGGTGGTCACCTCCACGTCGCGGGTGTTCCAAGGGGTGTCCCGCGGACCGTCGACCGAGTCCGGGCGCAGCGCGCGGCATGCCTCGACAAGGGAGTCGACCTGGCTGAGCACGCACGCGAAGCTGAGGCTCATCGCCGGCGCCCGCTCCGGAACGCTCTGGGCCGAGAGGAGGAGGACGTCCTGGAACGCCCACCGGCGCAGGTGCACGAGCCTGCCCGGGATGCCGAACAGCTCGAAGAACCCGAGCCCGCGAATCCAGAAGTCCGTCGACTCCGCCAGATCGCTCGTGGGGATCGTCGCGAACGCGGGCATCCCGTAGATGCCGCGGAAGGGCTCCGGCGGAACCGCGTCCGGGCCGGGAGCGGGTACGGGGCTGGTCTCGAACGCGTTGTAGTAGTCGCTCATGCGCCCCACTCTCCGGCCTCACGCGACGTGAGGGTCAAGCCGGGTCCGTGAGAACCCCACCCCTCCCGTCCTCCCGGCCGCCCTCCCGGAGGAGGCGCGGCCCGGAGCGGGGAACGGAGGCCGGGGAAATGACCAAGAAGCGATGGACGGTCGGCGCCGGATGGTCGACGGCGGCCATCGGCATCCCGCACACCGCGGTCTTCCCGCCCCGCCCCTACTGGGAGGAACGACTCTCCCGCGGGCTGCGCTCGGGCGGCGACGCGTCCCTGTCCGTGTTCCGGGCGCTGCCCGGGAGCCTCGCCGCCCCCCTGGTCCTGTCGGGCCTACTGGTGGCGCGGCTGGGCACTGGGCGGCCGGGCGGCCGAGTGCGCGCCGCTCACCGGCCCCAGCGGCTTCCTTCCGGGCCTGGTCCCGGCCGGACTGCTCGTCGCCGGGGGCCCGCGGGCCCGGTTCCCCCGAGGCCGCGGTGCCGAAGGACCGCACGGCGGCCCCCAGGGGCGCAGGCCGCCACCGCGCGACCACTACGTGGCAGAATGCCCCGCAGGTCTCGACAGTGGCGGGGGTGACCGGTGTTCCGTACCGGATCGGGGTGGGTCGTCTCACCCACCGATCTCGTGGACGCGATGGAGTGCGAGCACCGCAGCGCGCTCAGGAGCGCGCTGGCCGCGGGCGTCGACGGCGCCCCCGCGCCCGCCGCCGTCGACCCGCTGGTCGCCAGCAGCGGCGCCGCGCACGAACGCGCCGAACTGGAACGGCTCACCGCGCTGTTCGGCGACGGCGTGGTCACCATCGCCAACCCCCTCCCCACCGAGGCCGCCATGACCGCGGCCGCCCAGGCCACCCGCGACGCCATGCTCGCCGGAGCCCCCGTCATCTACCAGGGCGTCTTCTACGAGCCCATCCACCCGGGCGCGGCCTTCCACGGCCGCGCCGACTTCCTGATCAGCACCGCGGTCGACCCCGCCACCGGGCAGCGCCGCGACGAGACCCACAAGGCCGTCTACGAGCCGTGGGACACCAAGCTCGCCCACCACGCCCGCCCCGGCGCCGTACTCCAGCTCGCCGCCTACGCCGAGGCGCTGGGCCGCATGGAACTGGGCGAACCCGAGCACATGTACCTGCTCACCGGGGACGGGCACACGCACGCGCTGCGCGTCGCCGAATACCTGCCCTTCCTGCCCCAAGTACGCGAACGCCTGCTGGCCCGACTCGGCCAGGAGCCGACCCTGCCCTCCCCCCTGTGGGGGGAGCCCTGCCACTCCTGCGAGGGCTGCGGCTACGCGGCGCTGTGCGCGCAGGGCCGCACCCAGGCGCGGCACCTGTCACTGGTGGCGGGCATCCGCGGCGACCAGGCCGCCAAACTGCGCGACGCGGGCATCGACACCATCGACGCGCTGGCCACCGCCCTCGACGCCGACCGCCCCGCGATGCTGCCCCGGCACTCCTACGCGCGGCTGCGCGAGCAGGCCGCCCTCCAGGTCCGCCAGGACGCCACCCGCACCCCCGACAACCCCACCGGCACCGTCATCGCCCAGGTCCACTCCGACGAGGGCCTGGCGATGCTGCCCGAACCCGCCCCCGGGGACGTGTTCTTCGACATGGAGGGCTACCCCTACCACGAGGGCCGCGGCCTGGAGTACCTCTTCGGCGCCGTCACCCTGGAGCACGGCCAGGAGCGGTTCCACGCCTTCTGGGCGCACGACCGCGCCCAGGAACGGAAGGCGTTCGAGGACTTCGTGGACTTCGCGACCGCCCGCGTCGACGCCGACCCCGGCGCGCACGTCTACCACTACGCCTCCTACGAGGTGGACCGGCTCAAATCGCTGGCCGCGGCCTTCGGCACCCGCGAGGCCGAAGTCGACGACCTGCTGCGCGAGCGCCGCCTGGTGGACCTGTACACCGTGGTCAAGAAGAGCCTGCGCGTCTCCCAGCGCTCCTACTCCATCAAGTACCTGGAACCGCTCTACCTGGACGCCGGCCGCTCCGGGGAGGTCGTGACCGCCTCGTCCAGCATCGACGCCTACGCCGAGTACGTCTCCGCCCGCGAGACCGGCGACACCGAGCGCGCCGACAAGGTCCTGGCCGGGATCGCCGCCTACAACCGCGACGACTGCGTGTCCACCGCGCGGCTGCGCGACTGGCTGGAGGAGAAGCGCGACGAGCACGGGGTGACCGCGCGCCCGGTCGGCCAGGGCGTGCTCGTGGCCGAGGACGCCGCCGAACGCGCCGCCGAGGCCGCGCGGCGGCGCGCCGAGATCGAGGCGCAGCAGCGGGCGCTCACCGGCCCCCTCCTGGAGGGCGTGCCCGCCGAGCCCTCGGCCCGCGACTCCGAGGACCGGGCGCGGGCGCTGCTGGCCGCGCTCGTGGGCTACTACCGGCGCGAGGAGGCCCCCGTGTGGTGGGACTACTTCCGCCGGGTCTCGGCGCCCATGGAGGAACTGGAGACCGACACCGACTGCCTGGTCCCGGTACGGGTCCGCGCGGGGGAGTGGCAGGAGCCCGTGGGACGCCAGCGCAAGTCCCGGCGCGAGATCCTGATGCTCGCCGACACCACCCGCCCCCACCCCTTCAGCGCCGGGGACGGCGTGCGGCTGCTGTACCCGGGACCGCCCGGACAGCCCGCCGACACCGTCGCGGCCACCGTGGAGCGCGCGAGCGCCGAACGCGTCACACTGGTGGAGACCGGCGACCCCGGCGACGTGTACGCCCGCGTCCCCGCAGCGGTGCTGCCGGGCTCCCCGGTACGCGCCGCGCCCAAGGACCAGGCGCTGTTCGAACTGGTCGAACGCGCCGTCGCGGGCCTGCCCCACCCCGTGGAGCTGGCCGGGCTGGACGTGCTGCGCCGCGTCCCGCCCCGGCTGCGCGGCGGCGGCCCGCTGCCCGACCCCGCCCTGTTCGACGGGGACCTGGTCGCCGCGGTGATCGCCGCGGTGGACCGCCTGGACTCCTCCTACCTGGCCGTGCAGGGACCGCCCGGCGCGGGCAAGACCTACCTGGCGGCGCGCCTGATCACCCACCTGGTCGCCCAGGGCAAGAGCGTGGGCGTGTGCTCGACCAGCCACAAGGCCATCGAGAACGTCCTGTCCGCCGCCGTGCGCGCGGCCGCCGAGGCCGGGACCCCACTGCCGTGCGCCAAGCGCCCGCCCAGCGGGAGGAAACCCGACCCGGACCTGCCCTGGGACCAGCCCAAGCAGGTCAGGGACCTGGCCGCCTGGCGGGCCGGGCGCGAGGGCGGCTCCCTGGTGGGCGGCACCGCGTGGAACCTGGCCAACGAGAGCGTGCGCGCCGAACCGTTCGACGTGCTGATCATCGACGAGGCCGGCCAGTTCGCACTCGCCGACACCCTCGCCGTCTCCTCCTCCGCCCGCTCCCTGGTCCTGCTGGGCGACCCCCAGCAGCTGCCGCAGGTCGTACAGGGCACGCACGGCGAGGGCGCGGCCTCCTCCGCCCTGGAGCACCTGGTGGGCGACGCCGAGATCATCGACGCGTCCACGGGCTACTTCCTGGACCAGACCCGCCGCATGCACCCCCGGGTGTGCGCCCCGGTGTCGCGGCTGTCCTACCGGGGGCTGCTGCACGCGCACCCCTCGGCCGCCGGGCGGTCGCTGGCCGGCGTCGACGCGGACCTGTACCGCGTCCCCGTCGAGCACGCCGGGCGCAGCACCCACAGCCCCGAGGAGGTCGAGGCCGTGGTGGCGCTGGCCCGGAGCCTGGTCGGCACCGCCTTCACCGAGCCGGGCGCGCCCGCGCGGCCCCTGGACGGCTCCGACATCCTCGTGGTCGCGCCGTTCAACCTCCAGGTGCGCTCACTGCGCACCAGCCTGGAGGCCGCGGGCCTGGACGGGGTGCGCGTGGGCACCGTGGACCGCTTCCAGGGCCAGGAGGCGCCGGCGGTGATCTGCTCGATGACGGTGTCCAGCGCCGCGGACGTGTCGCGGGGGCTGGACTTCGTGCTGTCGCGCAACCGCCTCAACGTGGCGCTGTCGCGCGCCCAGGTCCTGGCGGCGCTGGTCTACTCCCCCCGCCTGGTCGCGGCGGCGCCGCGCTCGGTCTCCGAACTGCGCGTCCTGGCGGGCTTCTCGGGCCTGTGCACGCGGGCCCGCGACTGGACCCCGCCCCCGGCCGGGCCAGACCCCTCCGGTGACCTCGGATGGACGTGACCGGCCCCTTCCCCCAGTAGGGTGTCCAGTCGAGCGGCCCCCCGACTCCGCTCCCACCCGGCCGGAGGACGGATGTCGCCCAAGAAGAAGAACCCCCGCGGACCGCGCCCCCGACAGCGCGACGGCGCCGGGACCCCCGCCACCGCGGGCACCGCGAAACGGGTGCCGCTGGTGGTCGAGGACCCGCGACCGCGCTGGCCGCTGCTGCTGTGGGGCCTGCTGACCATCCTGTGGGTCCTGGGATCACTGGCGTCCTTCATGATGGTCCTGGCCTCGGCGGGGGTCATGCCCGAGGACGTCACCGACGCCACCCGCCGCGAAGGAGCGTGGGCGCTGGTGTGGCTCCTGCTCTTCGCCCTGGCGGTGCCCCTGGCCGGCGCGGCCGGCGCGGCGCTGCTGCGCCGCCGCGTCGCCGCGGTCATGTTCGTCTTCGCCCTGCTGCTCTCCGCCGCGGGCCTGTGGACGGTCGCCTCCCCCACCGCCCTGTGGGAGGCCCTGTCCGGCGGGTTCTCCTCGCGGTGACCGGCGACACCACGCGGGCCGTCCCGCCGGACGTGGGCCATCATGGGGCCGTGACGACCCACGGGGAACCCCACGAGACGACACCCGACCTTCCCGAGCCGGTGCGCGCCCGGCTCGAACGCGGCACGCCCAGCGTGCTGGTGGACACGCGGGCGCTGGAGGCGGTGCGCCGCCGCTTCGACGCCGAGCAGGCCCACGCCCTGGGCCGCTACCTGGCCGCCGCGCAGTCGGCGAACACATTGCGCGCCTACCGGTCGGACTGGGTGGCGTTCACCGCCTGGTGCCTGGACCAGGGCCGCCAGTCGCTCCCGGCCGACCCCGTGGACGTGGCGGTGTACCTGGCGGCCGCCGCCGAGGCGGTCCGCCCGGGCGAACCCGCCCGGTGGGCGATGGCCCCGGCGACGCTGGAACGCAAGGCCGCGGCGATCGCGTCGGTGCACGGCGCGCACGGACTGCCCTCACCCACCCGCGCCGACGTGGTGCGCATGACCCTGCGCGGCATCCGGCGGCGCAGGCGCGCCGCCCCCGACCGCAAGCGGCCGGTGCTGCTGAGCACCCTGGAGGCGCTGCTGGACGAGCGGCCCGCCCCCGGCCACCCGGGCGGGGCGGCGCGCCGCAGGGACGCGCTGCTGCTGCTGGCGGGGTTCGCGGGCGCGCTGCGCCGCAGCGAACTCGCCGCGCTGACCTTCGACGACGTGGCCGTGGACACCGACCCCAGGACCGGCGAGCCGCTGCTGCTCGTGCGCCTGTCCGTCACCAAGACCGACCAGGAGGGCAGGCACCAGTCCCAGGTGGCGCTGCCGCGCGGACGGCGGCGCGGAACCTGCCCGGTGTGCGCCTTCGCCGACTGGGCAGACCTGCTCCAGGCGCACCGCGACGGCGGCGCGGACCGGGTCCGCGCCCTCCTGGCCCACGACACCGACGCCCAGGACCCCGTCGGCCACCGCTGCCACACCTACACGGGCACCGACCTGGCGGACGGCTCGGCCCGGCCCGTGTTCCCCGCCGTGGACCGGCACGGCACGATACGCGGGCGCGCGGTCTCGGACCGGGCCGTCGCGGAGCTGGTCAAGCGCTACGCCCGACGGGCCGGACTCGACCCCTCGGTGTTCAGCGGGCACTCGCTGCGGTCGGGGTTCGCCACCCAGGCCGCGCTGGGCGGGGCCAGCGACCGCGAGATCATGCGCCAGGGGCGGTGGACCAACCCGCGCACCGTCCACGGCTACATCCGGATCGCCAATCCGCTGGAGGACAACGCTGTGACCAGGCTCGGCCTGTGACCCCGCTGTTCCCGGAATATGGAAGGATGCCCGGGTGATCGATGCTTTTCGTGCCGCCTTTCAGGAGCTGATCGACGCCTCCCTCCTGGGGGACCCTCAGCGCTTCGGTCCCGCGGTGGGCAAGGTCTACGGTCTTGCCTCGCGCGTCCCGTCATCGGAACGGGAGATCGCCCTGGAGGCGTTGGGACCGATCTTCTCGGGCCACCACACCGGCCCCGGGGTCGAGGCCGACCTGACGGTCGTGGCCGGCGCCTTCGTGGAGATGGGGACCGCGCCCGGGGCTACCGGGATCGAGGTGCTGCGCCTGCTGCGCGAGGTCGGAAAGGCCGCGGGCGTGTTCCTGCACGCCTGGGAGAACACCGGCGGCGGCCCCCCGCCCGAACCCGAACGGGTCACCGCCGCCGACGAGAAGCGGGTCGCGGCGACCCTGGGCGACTCCGCCTCGACGGCCACCCTGTGCTGGTGGACCGCGCGCCGCTACGGCCTGTCCGCCAAGACGATGCTGAGCGTCGCCGGGGTGCGCTCGGCGATCCGCCGCGACCCGGCCGCGCACAGCGACCTGCTCGCCATCGCCGGCCAGCTCTCCGCGCACCTGCCCGAGTACGGCGAGGTGTCGGCGCTGCTGCGCATGGACGAGGTGTCCGGCGCCCTGGTACTGGACCGGGCCTCGCGCAGGGGGTTCCGGGTGCGCTTCGAGGGCATCGGCGACAACTTCCAACTGCACACGCTGTTGGCGAACGCGCTCATCGGGGAGCAGGGGCGCGGCCTCGGCGGCGAACGGCCCGACCCGCGCTGGGTGGCGGCCTTCGAGAACTCCGACCCCGACCCGCAGGCGCGCGTGGTCCACGGCTGGTGGAACCTGGTCGGCGCGGACGGCACCTGGGTGTGGAACGAGGGCGTCCCGGCGGACATCCCCCTCCTGGAGGGCGAGCGCATCCTGATCCTGGAGGAGCAGACGTACCCGCGCTCGTGGAACGCCGGACGCCTGTACCCGCTGGTCGCGGGCTCCCTGCGGGTGACCGAGGAGCTGGACCGCGACGAGGCCGCGCGCTGGTGGTCGCTGATCGAACCCGAGGAGGCCCCGGAGCCGCGGTTCGACGCGTCCCCGGCCGATCCCTTCGCCCCCCAGCCCCCGTCCACGCCGTCGTGGTGGGACGCCCCCGCGAGCCCGGCGGAGCAGTTCTTCGCCGAGCCCGAGCCGCCCCGTCCCGTGTCGGAGCCCTCCGGGCCCGAGCGGCGCTTCGACGCCGAGCCGTTCACCGGGACCCCGTTCGCCGAGCCCGAGCGGTTCGGCGGGACCCCGTTCGCGGCTCCCGAGCCGTCCGCTCCTGTGGAGCCGTCCGCCCCGGAACCGCCCCGACCCACTCCGCCGCCCGAACCCGAACGGTTCGGCGGAAACCCGTTCACGGCTCCCGAGCCGTCCGCTTCTCCGGTGTTTCCCACCGAGCCCGAGCGGCCCCACTCCGCGTCGGCTCCGCCGCCCGAGCCCGAGCGGTTCGGCGGGACCCCGTTCGCGGCTCCCGAGCCGTCCGCTCCTGTGGAGCCGTCCGCCCCGGAACCGCCCCGACCCACTCCGCCGCCCGAACCCGAACCCCTCGCCCCCGAGCCTCCGGCCGCCCCGGAGCGGCGGCCCCCGTCCGTGGCCACGGCGGCCACCGAGGTGTTCAGGGCGCTCACCGACGCCGACCTGGCCGCCTACGACGAACGCGTCCGAGCGGGCGAGCGGCCCGACGCCGCGCCGAGCGCCGCCACCGAGGTGTTCACCGCGTTCACCGACGCCGACCTCGACGCCTACGCCGCGGAGAAGGCCCGGAACGAGGAGCCCTCGGCCGAACCGGACGAGGAGGACACCCGCGACGGCGGCGCCCCGGGCTCCCGGCTGCTCCCTCCACTGCCTCCCGGGGTCTCCGACAACTCCGGTTGGGGACCCAGCTGGCTGTGACCGAGGGCCCGGGCCTCCGCGCCCTCAGGCGGCGCCCCGGGCGGCCGCGTCAGCGGCGAAGCCTCCCTCCTCCTCGTCGTCCTCGTAATCGTCGTCGTTGAAGGCGTGCGCCCCGCGAGGACGGTAGCTGCGCCAACGCGAGGGCCAGAACACCGGCACCAGCATGGCCAGCGCCAACGGCAGGTACAGGCCCGACTCCAGCAGAACGACCGCCCCGGGCAGGCCCGGGACGAGCACGGAGCCGGGGACGAGGTCGACGAGCCCCGGACGCAGCAGGTGCACGGCGGTGAACCCGGCCAGGCCCAGCCCCGCGACACCCGGCACGAGCGGGGTCAGCCGGGGAGGGACGAGCACCAGAGCCAGGACCAGCGCCAGCACGCCGAGCGTGCCGAGGGTGGCGAGCCCGCCGACACCGAGGAACGTGCCGCCGGAACCCGCCAGGGCGGTGACACGGGGCAGGACCCAGCCGCTGCCCAGCAGGACCACGGGCGCCAGCAGCAACCCGATGATGAGTCCGAAGAAATGTCGCACGGGGGGTGGCTCCTCTCAAAATTACGAGCACCCTACCGATAAATATTGCATTACGGACATATCGCCGGTGGATATTGTTCGGCGCGAACGGAGCGGCCCCTCCGTCCCGGGAGCGGCCCTTCCGCCGGCGCCCTTGCCAACGGCCCCCACACGGCGCCGACGTCTCCGGACGACCGGCTGACCGGTGCCCGGTCAAGCGGTCGATGGCGGCCTACCGCCGCTGACCAGGACACACGGAAACCCCCGTCGACGATCTAGGGTGGATGCCGTGAGTACTCCAGAGGACCCCGCCGTCCACGACCCCGACGTCGTCGACCTGGCCACCACGATCTTCGACCTCGCCCGCTCCGGTGACACCGAGACGCTCGACGCCTACCTCGAGGCGGGCGCCCCGGTGAACCTCACCAACGACAGCGGCGACACCCTCGTCATGCTGGCCGCCTACCACGCGCACCCCGACACCGTCGCCCGCCTGTGCGAGCGCGGCGCGGACGTCAACCGCCTCAACGACCGAGGCCAGTCGCCGCTCGCGGGCGCGGTGTTCAAGGGGGCCGACGCCGTCGTGGAGGTGCTGGTGGCCAACGGCGCGGACCCCGCGGCCGGACACCCCTCGGCCGCCGACTCCGCCCGCATGTTCGGCAAGGAGCAGTACCTGCGCCTGTTCGACCGGAACCGGTGAACCCCCCCAGCGGCCCCGGACCGGGCGCCGGCGGCGCCCGGTCCGGCCCCGAGGGGACGACCGGCCACCGACGGGGAAGGATGAGGGCGGAGCGCGAACGCCACCGCGAACGGGGGACCGATTGAGCGAACCACCCCGCCCCGACCCCGTCCTGGACCCCGACCTGCCCGCCCAGGACCGCGCGCTGCTGCGCGCCGACCCCGACGCGCTCATCCCCGCCCGCGCCCCCACCCCCGCCGAACCCGAGGCGGTGTGGCGCTTCCCCCTCGCCCGGTGGCTCCTGGAGCACCCCGTCGCCGCGTCCGTCACCACCGTCGTCGTGCTCCTGGCCGGCGCCCGCCTGCTCTCCCGCGTCCTCCTCCTCGTCCTGCCCGTGCTGGCGGCCGTGTTCGTGGTGGCGCTGCTGGCCACCGCCCGCCGCGACAAGGAGCCGCCGGCGCGCGCCGCGGCGCGCCGCCACCACGGCCGCTACGTCACCGCCGCCGACCTGGACGACGACGCGGCCCGCCTCCTGGCGCGCGCCCAGCGGGCCGCGACCGCGGTCAGGGCCGCGCGGGTGGTGCGCTCGGGGCACATCGACGCCGTGGACAACACCGTGGTCCTGGAACACCAGCTGTGGGAGACGGCCACGACGCTGCGCCGCATCAGCGACCTTCGCGCCCGCGCCGTCCCCACGCCCGACGCCTCCGACGACATCGCCGAACTCCTCGCCCGGCGCCGCCGCGTCCTGGAGGCCGCGCGGGAGTCGGCGGCCGCGCGGGTGACGGCCCTGGAGGACTACGCCGAACGGGTCGCCGAAGCCGAACGCACCCTCGAACGGGCCACGGCGCTGCACCGCCTCCTGGCCGAGCAGGAGGAGCTCACGGACCTGCTGGCCGCCACCGCGGCCGACGAGCACGCGGTACGCCACCTGGCCGAGCTCACCGAACGCGCCGCCACCGCCCAGGAGGGCCTGCGCCGCGCCGCCCGGGAGGCGGGCGAAGCCGCCCGTCGGCTGCCCGGGACCGGATGAGGCGCGCCGGGCCTCTCGTCAGGACCAGTCCACGCCGTAGCCGTGCTCCAGGTAGCGGACCCCGCCGCCCGCGGGGTCCAGGAACGCGGTGATCCGCCTCGCCTGCCGCTCGGGCAGGAACTCGGCGAGGCGGCCCGACTCGACCAGCCGCGCGGCGCTCAGCTCGTCGGGAGGCAGGCGCACCGCGTCGAACTGCCCCCGGGCGAGCGTCCCGGCGAACACGAACACGGTCGCGGGCCGCCCGTCCGGGCTGAGCTGCCCCGGCAGCCAGTCCACCCCCACCAGGCCGCGCAGCACGGGCGCGAAGCCGAGCTCCTCCACGCACTCGCGCCGACACGCCTGGAGCGGCGACTCGCCCATCTCGATGACCCCGCCGGGCAGCCCCCACCCCGACCGGTAGGTGGGCTTGACCAGGAGCACCCGCCCGGTGTCGTCGCACAGCAGCGCGGTGGCCGCGCCCCGGGTGCGCGGCAGGCTCTGGAAGAACTCCAACTCGGTGTCGGCCATGGCCTGAACCCTAGCCACCGAAGGCCCTCCGGCACAGGGCCGGGTTCCCCCGAGGGCAGGGGACCCCACCCCGCGAAAGCCCCTCAGGCGAAGCGGCGGCCGTGCTCGCGCGCGTAGCGCCTCTTGAACGCCGCGCGCAGCCGCGCGGACTCGGCGGGATCGTCGTGCCGCCGCTCCTCGTACTCCTCCGAGGAGATCGCGTGCGAAGCGTAGTGGTCGTAGCCCGGGTCGCCCGGACGCAGCACCGCCACCCCGCAGCCGACCGCCGGTTCGTCCGGGTCGACGTAGCTGACGGGGACGTGAAGACTTCCGTCCGGGTAACGGACCGCGAGTACACGCCTCATCCCATCACCCCGTAGTTGTTCTGGAAGTACTCCAACACATCGTAGGCGAGCCCCTCCCGGCCATCGAGCATGTCCACCAGCACCTTGTCCTTGCGCGACAACGTGATGGCGAAGCACTCGGCCCACCACTCGTGCCGGCGGTGCCAGTACTCCTCGGCCAGGTGCGGCAGGCACGCCTCGTGCAGGTCACGCCACCGGCGCGTCTCGGACATCATGCGGTCGGCGAGGTCGAGCACGTGCCCGATCTCGTGGTACACCAGCGACGCCGACGCGTGCGGGTTCCCGCCCAGGACCAGGAACCCGAAACGGTAGATCCCGGTCAGGCGGTCGAAGGTCGGGGAGAGGGGGTCGTCGGGGTCGACGGACACGCCCCTGAGGTGGTTGAAGCAGTTGAGGTCGGCCACCGACCCCTCCCCGATGTAGATCCCGTTGACCTCGTCGATGACGCGGTCCACCAGGGGGAGGGGCAGGCCGGCCAGCGCCTCGATGTGGTCGATCACCCGGGGGGAGGGGACGGTCCCCGCGGGCCACCTCCGGTGCAGCACCGCCTCCAGGCGCCCCAGGTGCCGCCGCCCGTCGTCGGGGAGCGGACGCGCGCCCGGGGGGTGCGGGCCGCATTCCATGCGTTCGTTCACGTTTAAGCAACATAGGACCTGTTGGGGGGTGCTGTGGCCTTCGGGGGCGCGTCCTGCCCTCCCGCGGCGCCCGAAACCGCGTTCCGGACATCCCCGAACCCCCCGCGCCGCCGGGCCGGACCCCGCCGCCCCGGCGCGGCCGGCGGGAAGCTCAGTAGGATCGCGGGGACCGGCGAGATCCCGCCACCGGCCGTTTCGAGGCGGGAAGAAAAGAGGGAGGCTCCGTGACCGAGGGCGTCACACGGGACCGCGCGCCAGGACTGGCGTTCGCGTTCGCCTCGGCGCTCGCCTTCGGCGGCTCGGGCCCCTTCGCCCGCCCCCTCATCGACGCCGGCATCGACCCCCTGCACGTGACCTGGCTGCGCCTGGCCGGAACCGCGCTGCTCCTGCTGCCCGTCGCGATCCGCCGCCGCCACGCCCTGCGCGCCCACCCGTGGCTGCTGCTGGCCTACGGGGTGTTCCCCATGGCGGGCGTCCAGGCGTTCTACTTCGCCGCGATCTCCCGCGTCCCCGTCGGGGTGGCGCTGCTCATCGAGTTCCTCGGCCCCGTCCTGGTCCTGGCCTGGATCCGCCTGGTGCGCCGCGCCCCCGTCTCCCGCGCCGCGGTGGTCGGCGTGGTCCTGGCCGTGGCGGGCCTGGGCTGTCTGGTGGAGGTGTGGGCGGGCGTGCGGCTGGACGCCGCCGGACTCGCGCTGGCCCTGGGCGCGGCCGCCTGCCAGGCCGGATACTTCCTGCTGTCGGACGCCGCGGGCCGCGACGTCGACCCGCTCGCCGTCATCTCCCACGGCGCGATCGTCGCCACCGCCCTGATCACCCTCCTGGCCCGCCCCTGGACCCTGCCCTGGGAGCTGCTGGCCGGAACCGTGCGCATCGCCGGGGTGGACACCCCGGCGATGGTGTCGGTGCTCTGGCTGGTCCTGGTGTCCACGGCCCTCGCCTACGTCCTGGGCGTCGCGGCGGTGCGCCGCCTCTCGCCCGTGGTCGCCGGAGCCGTCGCCTACCTGGAGGTGGTGACCGCGATCGTGCTGGCCTGGCTGATGCTGGGCGAGACCCTCAGCCCCGCCCAGATCGCCGGAGCGGTCGTCGTGGCGGCGGGCGCGTTCGTCGCCCAGACCTCCGTGGCCCCGGCCCCCGCCCCCGACCACACGCCCCCGGCCCCCTCGCGCTCCCCCAGGACACCCCCGCCTGACAGCCCCCCCAGGACACGGCACGAACGGACCACGACCACACACCGAACTCCCCCCGGCGGGGGAGGCGACCCACACACGGATCTGCGACGATACTGCGCGTGACCACCGTGATCCGCCGGGCCCTGGCGCCCCTGCACCAGCCCCGGACCTACACCCGCTGGGCATACCTGATCCTCGGCGGAGCGGCGTTCGTCCCCTACCTCATGGCCACACTCGTCATCCTCTTCCTCCTCATCTACCAGGGCGGCCCCATCGGCCCCACCGCCCCCGCCACCGAACCCACCACCACCGACACCATCGGCCTGACCGCCAGCCTCCTGACCGCGCTCACCCTGATCGCCGCGACCGCGCTCGTCCCCGGAACACGCGCCTTCGTCGCGCACACCACCGCCACCCTCCTGGGCGGCCCCCTCCAGGACCACCCGCCCTCCTCCGAGGGCGGACGCGCCCGCACCGCCGGATGGCTCGTCGTCCACCTGACACTGGGCTTCACGGTGTGCCTGCTGACCATGGTCACGCTGTCCGAGGCCGCGCTGCTCATCCTGGCCCCCCTCACCGGCTGGGGCGCCGCCGACCCCGACCGCCAGGGCCTCATCGCCCCGCTCATGACCGACGAGGCCATCCCCCGGTGGGGCCCGCTCGTCGGCACGGCCGAAACCCTGACCCTGCTCTACCTCGTCGCCGGCCTGGGCGCGGCCCTGGCCCGCCTCGCCCCCCGCCTCCTGGGCCCCTCGCCCGCCGAACGCCTGGCCGCCGCCCAAGCACGCGCCGACTCCCTGGCCGAACGCAACCGGCTCGCCCGCGAACTCCACGACTCCATCGGACACGCCCTGTCCGTGGTCGCCCTGCAGGCCGGAGCCGCCGAACGCGTCATCGACGCCGACCCCGCCTTCGCCCGCACCGCCCTCGCCGCGATCGCCGACACCGCGCGCACCGCCACCGCGGAACTCGACCACGTCCTGGGCCTGCTGCGCGAGGACCGCGCCCCGGCCGCCCCGCCGCGCACCCTGGCCGACCTGGACGCCCTCGTCGACGCCACCCGCGCCGCCGGCGCCCGCGTCGACGCCCGCCTCACCGGCGACCCCGCCCGCGTCCCCGGCGTCGTCTCCCGCGAGACCTACCGCGTCTGCCAGGAGGCCCTCACCAACGCGCTGCGCCACGCCCACGGCGCGCCCGTCACCCTGACCGTGCGCGTCGACACCGAACACCTGAGCGTGCACGCGGCCAACCCGCTGCCCGCCGCGCCCCGGCGCCGCACCCGCGGCGGACGCGGCCTGGCCGGAATGGGCGAACGCGTCCACCTGCTGGGCGGCACCCTGGACGCCGGCCCCCATGACGGGCACTGGCGGCTCGCCGCCCACATCACCTGGAAAGGACACCGAGCATGCCCACAGTCGCCCTCGTCGACGACGAGGCCCTGATCAGGGCGGGCCTGCGCGCCCTCATCGACGCCGAAGCCGACCTGAGCGTGTGCGGCGAGGCCGGAGACGGCGCCGACGTCCCGGACCTGGTGCGCCGCACCCGCCCCGACGTGGTGCTCATGGACGTGCGCATGCCCCGCGTCGACGGCATCCAGGCCACCCGCGCCCTCGCCGCGCTGGACACGCCCCCCAAGGTCGTCGTCGTCACCACCTTCGAGAACGACGACCACGTGTACGCCGCGCTGCGCGCCGGAGCCCAGGGCTTCCTCCTCAAACGCGCCCTGCCCGAGGACATCCTCACCGCCATCCGCCTCGTCGCGCGCGGCGACTCCCTGCTGTTCCCCGCCGCCATCCGCACCCTGGCCGCCGCGCACGCCCACCCCGCCGAACCCTCCGCGCGCGCGGTGGCCTCCCTCACCGACCGCGAGGCCCAGACCCTGGCCCTCATGGCCCGGGGCCTGTCCAACGCCGAGATCGCCCAGACCCTGTTCGTCGGCGTGCAGACCGTCAAGACCCACGTCTCCAACATCCTGGCCAAGCTCGGCGTACGCGACCGCACCCAGGCGGTCGTGGCCGCCTACGACTCCGGCCTCATCACCCCGGGAGCCCCCCGGTGACCCCCGGCCCGGCCCCGCGACGGCATCCGCCTCCCGCGTCGGCGCGGCACTAGGGCGTGTCTTCAAATGTCATGCCCACATCAGGAGTGAGGCGAGGGTGACGGCTGCTCTGTAGGACTGAGAGGTCTTGTCGTACCGGGTCGC
>NZ_SNYN01000036.1 GCF_004363075.1 Actinorugispora endophytica | reverse complement strand
GGGGGGGGGGGGGGCGCCCCCCGTTGTGTGGGGGGGGTGGGTTGGGTTTTGTTGTTTTGGGGGCCCCCCCCCCCCCCCCCCCCCCCCGGGGCCCACCCCCCACGACCGTCAACGGAACCACCGGTGCCCGAACCACCCCCGCCCCGGAGGTTCCCTACTCCCCTCCCCTGGGCGGGACGTTGATCGACCCTCCCTCGGGCACCGGGAGGAACTCGACGTCGCCCTCCTTGAGCGCCTGCCACAGGATGGCGCCCTCCGGGCCGAGTTCGTCGACCAGCATCTCGATGGCCTCCATCTCCATCTCCACCCGCTTGTTCTCCTCCTCCTGCGCCGCGGTCTCCTCCACGGCCTGCTGCGCCTTGATGAGGGCCGCGCGCACGTCGTCCGGGGGGACGGGCTGCTGGATGGTCAGCTGCGGCGTACCGCATTCCTGGTCCTCGGCCCCGGTGAAATTCGGCGAGCAGAAGAAGTCGCCGCCGCCCTGCTCGGCGATGTAGCCCGAGAGGAGTTCGCCGACCTCGATCTCCCATTCGGCCTTGGCCTCGGCGGAGGTGTAGAGGTCCCGCCAGTCGTGGGACTTGGAGGCGTCGTCCAGCGCCCGGTTGAGGGGCGCCCCTATGTAGGTCCGCAGCATCCTGACCCAGCCCTCGTCGGTGTCCGCGTCGTACTTCAGGCCGATGCGCTCGTGCCACTCCTGGAAGGTCTCGCAGGTGGGGTTGAGGGAGAAGGTCACCACGCCCTCCACGGTCAGTTCGAGATCGTCCCTGCTGACCACGGTGGCGGTGCCCGCCTCGACGCCCTCCTCGGGGCTGAAGGTGTACGTCCGCTGCCCGCCGGGGTACACGAACGCCTGGTCGCCGGGCCCGTAGTACTGCCGGTTGCCGGAGGAGACACACGAGTCGAAGGTGGTGTCGCTGAACACGCCCGCGTCGTACTCCAGGCCGATCTCATCGGGGTTGGTGCTGACGGAGCAGCCGGCGGTCGCCATCAGCACGACCGCGGACGCCGCGGCGAGGCGGCGGGGGGAACTGTTCACTTGTGCTGCGCTTCCTTCGGGAGAAACCGCTCGTCCGCGGGACGGCCGAGGGCGGGCGAATACCGGGAACTGCGGAGAGGATAACCGCAGCCCCTGCCCCGAAGCCCCTGATGGCCGCAAGAGGCCGCTTCACCGTGTCGGCCCCGGCTGCTCCGGAAACGCGGGAAGGCCCGCTCCGCCTGCGCGGAACGGGCCTTCTGCCTGCTGTGGAGCTATGGGGATTTGAACCCCAGACCCCCTCGATGCGAACGAGGTGCGCTACCGGACTGCGCTATAGCCCCTTGGCCCCGTTGCGGGACGTCTAAGAGACTACCAGTTGCGGACCGCTGCTTCGACCAGGTTCCACGCGGCCGGTCAGTCGCCCGCCGCCCGGAGCTGGGCGTCGGCGTACTGGTCGTAGACCTGGTTCCGGCGGTTGGCGAGCTCGATGATCTCGGCCTCCCTCGCCGCCTCCTCCTCGGCGCGGCGGGCCCGGGCCGCCTCCTCGCGGCGGCGGTGCTCGCGCTCGGCCGCGCGCTGCTCCGCGTCGGCCTTGGCGGCCTCGCGCAGCAGCACCAGGTGGCCCAGCAGCAGCAGTGCGGGCGGGACGAGAACCCACCAGGGCCCCAGGCCCATGCCGACGGCCGCGCCGGTGGCGGCCAGCAGGAGGACCAGGCCGCTGGTGCGCCGGCGGCGGCGCGCGATGACCCGGGCCCGGCTGACGCGGACGGGCTCCTCGAAGAAGTAGGGGGCCGAGGCCGCCTCGTGCTCGACGCTCCCGCCGTCGTCCCCGGTCTCCCCGGTCCGGTCCCGGCGGGACCCCGCCGTCCGGTCCGGTTCCTCGTCCCCGGTCCCGGCGTCGTACTCGACGGGCTCGTACTCGTCGTCGGGGACCGCGTCGGACTCGTCGTCGGCCGCCGGACCACGGCGCAGCCCGCCCGCGGCGGGGTCCGCCGCGTCACGGCGCAGCAGCATCGGAACGAGGACGAGGATCCACACGACCACGATCGCCAGATACAGAGGAGAGCTGCTCATCACCCCTCCTCGCGCCGCAGACCAATGGACATTCCCAGACGTTCCCCCGGTGCGGCCACCGGTACCGGGCCCATGGGCGGGTTCACCTCGTCGGCGACCTGTCCGGAACCTACGGTCTGACGCTTTTCGGGATCGTCACACCGTTCGCCATCCTGTCGCCCCCATGTGCCGCATGTACGCGCTGTCCACATCGTTGATGCGTCTACGTTCCGCACCGTACGACCCGGTGTCCGCGAATGCGCAGTATTAGGGCCGGAGTGTCGTGAGATCTGTTCCCGTCCTTTTCCTCGGACGGGGCCTCCGTTGGGAAAACGCGCTGGTCAAAACGGAAAATACGCACCGTCATCCAACAGAAACGGAGGGTAGCAAACGATTACCACCCGATACCGGCGCACACGCGGGTCCCGGTGATTATCCCGCGAACGACGCCGTGCGCACACCTTTTCGGCAACGCGCGGCTCCCCTGTCCGCCACCCGGACGTGCTCAGGATCGCTCGGGCCGCGCCCCCGTCGCCCCTTGCGCGCCGCCCGGGGCGGTCCCCTCCCCCGGCCCCTCCGGGCGGCCGCCGCCCACCCGCGCCCCGCGCCACGTCGAGAGCAGGCCCCGGGGCACGTCCTCGACCGTGAGCGCGTAGCAGAGGTGGTCCCGCCACGCGCCGTCGATGTGCAGCTGGCGTTTGCGCAGGCCCTCATCCCGGAACCCGAGCTTCTCGACCACGCGTCGGCTCTTGTGGTTCTCGGGGCGGATGTTGGCCTCGACCCGGTGCAGCCCCACGGTGAAGAAGCAGTGGTCGACGGCCAGCGCGACGGCCGTCGGGGTGACGCCGAGCCCGGCGCGGGCGCTGTCGATCCAGTAGCCGATCTGGGCGGAGCGTGCTGAACCCCACACGATCGCGCCGATGGTGAGCTGCCCGGCGAACCGGCCGTCGTAGGTGATCGCCCAGGGCATCGCGACGCCCTGGCGGGCCTCTCTGCGGATCGCCTGCACCATGGCCAGGTAGGGGGCCAGGCCCGTGGTCTGCAGCGGCATCTCGGGATGCGTGGGCTCCCAGGGGCGCAGCCATTCGGCGTTGCGGGCCCTGGTCTCGCGCAGCGCGGCGGAATCGCGCAGCCTGAGCGGCCGCAGCCCGACTGGTCCCTCTTCGAGGGACACCGGCCAACCACGCATCCGATTCACCGCCACCTTTTCAGCACCTTTTACCGCCAATCATTCCCCCTCGGCGGCCCGTCTTGAAGAGAACGGCGAAAAATCCACTGTTCCCCGAGCTCAAGACCGGGCTTCGAACCGAACGGCGGACGATCCGGAACACGTCCCGGAGCGTTGACGCGGAAGTCCCCGCGCTCGGGCGCGGAGGACCGTCCGGCCCGCCCTCCACCCTCGACGGGGCGGGCCCCGTCGAGGCCCTAGGGGCGCGGGTGGTCGCCGCCGCGGATCTGGTCGATGGCGTGCGCCAGGATCGGGGCCAGCACCGCCATGCCGTCGCGCACCCCGCCGGAGGAGCCCGGCAGGTTGACCACGAGCATGCGGTGCCCCTGCGAGCGCGCGACCCCGGCCAGGCCGCGCGAGAGCACCGCGGTCGGCACGCCCTTGTCCCGGCCCGCCGTGCGCAGCGCCTCCGCCAGGCCCGGGATCTCGTACTCCAGCAGCGGGCGGGTCGCCTCAGGGGTCGCGTCCTGGGGGGTCAGCCCGGTCCCGCCGGTGGTCAGGGCCGCGTCGTAACCCTCGGCCAGGGCGCGGCGCAGCGCCTCGGCGACGGGGGCGCCGTCGGGCACCACCCACGGGCCGCCGACCGCGCAGCCCGCCTCGGCCACCAGTTCGGCGAGCAGCCGCCCGGACCTGTCCTCGTACACCCCCGCGGCGGCCCGGTTCGAGGCGGTGACGACCGCGACCCGGTAGCCGGTCCCGCCGCTCATGACGAGCGCCGCCAGTGACCGGTCTTGCCGCCGGTCTTCTCCTCCACGCGCACGTCGGTGACGACCGCCTCCGGGTCCAGCGCCTTGACCATGTCGATCAGGCCGAGCGCGGCCGTCATCACGCAGGTCAGCGCCTCCATCTCCACCCCGGTGCGGTCGGCGGTGCGCACGGTGGCGCTGATGCCGACCCCGTCGTCGGCGACCTCCAGGGCGACGTCCACGCCGTGCACCGCGATCGGATGGCACAGCGGGACGAGGTCGGGGGTGCGCTTGGCCCCCTGGATCCCGGCGATGCGGGCCACCGCGATCGCGTCGCCCTTGGGCACTCCTCCCCCGCGCAGGGCCGCCACGGCCTCGGCCGACAGCAGGACCCGGCCGGTCGCGGTGGCGGTTCGGGCGGTGACCTCCTTCGCCGAGACGTCGACCATGCGGGCGGCGCCGGAGGAGTCGAGATGGGTGAGGCCGGAGGAGCGTGCGTTCGACATGAGCGGCTGTGGGCTTTCCTGGTCGGATACGGTCCGCGGGGATTCGCGGGCCGCGGGTCCCCGGGCGGGCTTCCCCGCTTCCTCCGGGGACACGGCCTAGGGCGTGTCCGGTGGATCGGTTCGGGATGGCGAGCGGCCGTCCAGGGCGGGGCTCGCAAGCCGATTCGCGAAGTTCATCCTGGTCTGGCTGTTCGAGCGAACCGGCGCGGCGAGCGTCGCCCTGGTGGGCGCGAGCCCCGGAACGATCCACCGGACACGCCCTAACGGTAGGGGAGCTTGACCACCTCGACGACACTGCCCTCGGGCAGGTGGGTCTCCTGCTCGGGGACGACCACGAGGGCGTTGGTCTCGGCGAGCGCGGACAACTGGTGCGAGCCCTGGCGGGTCACGACGGACGCCGTGTAGGCGACGTCCCCGCCCGAGGCGTCGTAGTCCAGGACCGCGCGCAGGTAGGAGCGCTTGCCCCTGGGTGACGAGGCGACCGGGGTCAGCAGCCGCGCGCGCACCGACGGCAGCGGTTCCTCGGGCAGCCCGCTCAGCTTGCGCAGCGCGGGCAGCACGAACAGGTGGAAGGAGACGTAGGAGCTGACCGGGTTCCCCGGGAGGGTGATGATGGGGGTCCGGGAGTCGCCCACGGTCCCGTGGCCCTGCGGCATCCCCGGCTGCACCGCGACCTTGTCGAAGCGCACCGTCCCCATCCGCAGGAGGACCTCTTTGACCACGTCGTAGGCGCCCATGCTGACGCCGCCGCTGGTGATGACGATGTCGGCCTGGACCAGCACGTCCTCGATCGCGCCGAGCACGGTGGCGGGGTCGTCGCCGACGAAGCCGTGGCGGTAGCCCTCGCACCCCGCCTCGATCGCGGCGGCGGTGAGCATGAAGCTGTTGGAGTCCCAGATCTGGCCGGGCCCCAGCCGACGGCCCGGCTCGACGAGTTCCGCGCCGGTGCCGAGCACGACGACCCGGGGGCGCGGGTGGACCAGTGCCGAGCGGCGTCCGACCGAGGCGAGCACCGCGATCTCGGCCGGACCGATCCGGACCCCCGCGGAGAGCACCTCCGTGCCCTTGCGCACGTCCCCGCCCTCCCTGCGGACCGCGTTGCCCTCCGCCGCGGGGCGGCGGACCGCCACGGTGGCCGCGCCGCCGTCCGTCCACTCCACCGGGACCACCGAGTCGGCGCCGACCGGCATCGGCGCGCCGGTCATGATGCGCGCGCACATCCCGGCGGGGATCACCGAGGTGAAGGTGTCACCCGCGGGAATGTCCGCCACGACCGGGAGGAGCACCGGCTCCCCCGTCGAGGCTCCGGCGACGTCCGCGCTCCGGACCGCGTAGCCGTCCATGGCGGAGTTGTCGAAGGGGGGCAGCGAGACCTCCGCCACGACCTGCTCCGCGAGCACCGAGCCGTGCGCCCGGAGCAGGTCGAGCTCGATCGGCCTGGGACTGGACACCGTCGCCAGGATGTCGCTGACATGCTGTTCGACGCTCTTCATCGGCTCCCCCGCCAGTTCTCCGTCCACCCGGCCCCGCCTCATTCCCGCACGTCGAGACCGCGCTCCGCCACGAACCCGCGCAGCCACGGAAGGAACTCCGCGGCCAGGTCCGGGCGGTCACATGCGAATTCCACCACAGTGCGGAGGTAGTCGACCTTGTTTCCCGTGTCGTAGCGCTGGCCGCGGAACAGGACGCCGTGGACGGGGCCGCCCTCCTCGGGGCCGCGCTGGGCCAGTTCGCGCAGCGCGTCGGTGAGCTGGATCTCGCCGCCGCGCCCCGGCGGGGTCTTGCCCAGCACCTCGAAGACCGCGGGGTCGCAGATGTAGCGGCCGATGATCGCCCAGTTGCTCGGCGCCTGGTCGGCCGGGGGCTTCTCCACGAGGTCGGTGACGGTGACGACGTCGGTCTCGTCGGTCGCCCGGATCGCGGCGCACCCGTACAGGGAGACCTGTTCGGGCTCGACCTCCATGAGGGCGATGACGCTGCCCCCGTAGGTCTGGCGGACCTCGATCATCCGCTTGAGCAGGGCCTCGCGCGCGCCGATGAGGTCGTCGCCGAGCAGGACCGCGAACGGCTCGTCGCCCACGTGCGCGGCCCCGCAGAGCACCGCGTGGCCGAGGCCGCGCGGCTCGCCCTGGCGCACGTAGTGCAGCTGGGCGAGCTCGCTGGACTCGCGCACCGCGTTCAGCCGCTCGATGTCGTCCTTGGCCCGCAGCGCCTCCTCCAGCTCGTACGCGCGGTCGAAGTGGTCCTCGATGGAGCGTTTGCTGCGGCCGGTGATCATCAGGACGTCTTCCAGCCCGGCGGAGACGGCCTCCTCCACGACGTACTGGATCGCGGGTTTGTCCACGATCGGCAGCATCTCCTTGGGTGTGGACTTGGTCGCCGGGAGGAACCGGGTGCCCAGACCCGCGACGGGGATCACTGCCTTGGTGACTGAGGTCACGGAGCGTCGTGTATCTGCCATGACGGCACCTTAGGACACGGTCGTACCGAGTGCGTGTCAGAACAGGGCCCGAAGGCCCTGCGCGTCGTGATTTAGCGGTTCGTCCGCGCTTCGTTCACCTCCTCTTGGCCCGTGGGCGGGCGGCCTCCCCTCCGGGCCTGCTGGCAGACTCCTGCCATGGACGGTGCACGGACCAAGGGCGAGATGCGGCGGCGCGTGCTCGCGGCGCGGCGGGAACTGGACGAGGGCGCGCGGGACGCGGCCGGCTCGGCGGTCCGGGACGCGCTGCTGGGGGTGCCGAGGCTCATCATGGGCGGCACGGTCGCGGTCTACTACTCGGTGGGCGCCGAGCCGAACACCCGCAAACTCGTCGCGGGCCTGCACAGGCACGGCGTCTACGTCCTGCTGCCGGTGCTCCTGGACAGCGGGGAGCTGGACTGGGCCTCCTACGAGGGCCCCGACTCGCTGGCGCCCGCCGGGCGCGGACTGCTGGAGCCCACCGGGCCGCGCCACGGGGTGGACGCGGTGCGCGGGGCCGCGGGCGTCGTCTGCCCCGCGCTGGCGGTGGACGCCGCGGGGCGCCGCCTCGGCCGCGGGGCGGGCTGCTACGACAGGGTGCTGGGCCGGGTGGGGCCGCAGGCGCTGACCCTCGCCGTGGTCTACGACTCCGAACTGGTGGAGTCGGTGCCCGTCGAGGCGCACGACCGCCCGGTCCGGGGCGTGGTGACGCCCGGGGGCGGCGTCCGCCTGTTCTGACCCCGGGCCGCGCGCGGTCCGGGTGTCGCATCTCACACCACCCCCGGGCAGAACGGTCGGCACGGCCGCGTTACACCGGCGGACGGCACCGACCGGAGGGTGCGACCACCCCCGATGTCGCGGTCCGGCCGTCCGAGCGCGTACTATTTAGCAGTCGTCGGGTGAGAGTGCCAGCAAGGAGGACACGTGCCTACGTACCAGTACGCATGCACTGAGTGCGGCGCCGAGTTGGAAGTCGTGCAGAGCTTCAGCGACGACGCGCTGACGATCTGCCCGACCTGCCAGGGCAAGCTGCGCAAGGTGTACTCCGCCGTGGGCATCGTCTTCAAGGGCTCGGGCTTCTACCGCACCGACAGCGGCTCCAGCTCCAACAGCTCCTCGCTGACGGGCACCAACGGCTCCGCCAAGCCCGTCAAGGCCGAGGCCTCCTCGTCGGACTCCTCCGCGTCGGTCTCCTCGCCGTCGAGCGACTCCGCCAAGACGACGGCCGCCCCCGCGGCCTGACCCGCGAGCCTTCCGCCTGAGGGCCGTTCCGCGCACGCGGAACGGCCCTCACGGCGTTTCCGGGGCCCGCGCGCCGCGGGCCCGCAGCCTGTGGACAACTCCGGGCACTCCTCCGGTTCCACGCCTACGGTTCGTCCCATGAACGGTGACAGGCGATGAAGCCCCCGCGGGGGCGCCCCCTCCGGCTCGGATGGCACCGGTGGCGGCGGCCGCTGGGAGCGGCGTGCGCGGCGGCGGCCGTGGCCGGAGCGCTCCTGGTGCTGCGCCCCCCGCCCCCGCCCTCGGTCGAGGTCCTGGTGGCCGCGCGCGACCTCTCCGCGCTGGAGCCCCTGACGGGGACGGACACGGCCGTACGCGCGGTCCCGGAGCCGCTGGCCCCCGACGGCGCGCTGCCTCCGGACCACCCGATCGCGGGGGCCTCGCTGCGCTCGCCCGTGCGCGCGGGGGAGGTCCTCACCGGGGTCAGGCTGGCCGACCCCCCGGCCGCCGGGCACGGCGCGGGCCTGGTGGCCGCGCCGGTGCGGGTCGCCGACCCGGACGCGGTCGCGCTGCTGCGGCCCGGCAGCCGGATCGACGTCCTCGCCGCCGCCGGCGACCCCCTGTCCACGGGGTACGCGGAGGCGCCTCCCGCCCGCACGGTCGTGACGGACCGGCCGGTGATCGCCGTTCCCTCCGCCGCCCCCGGGACGGCGGAACCGGGGGCACTGGTCCTGATCGCGGTCACCGAGGAGGAGGCCCGGACACTGGCCGGACACGCCCCGGCCGGACGGCTGTCCATCACCATCCGCGGCTGATCGGTAGCCTTGACCACCGCAAACCGTCCGGACCCGGGAGATCGCGAGATACGGGGCATCCGGGCGGCACCGGCGCCGACCGCCCGCAGGCGGCGCCCGACCCCCTTCACCCGCACGGAAAGCGCACCAGCCCCATGATGGACGGATTCAAGAAGTTCCTCTTCCAGGGCAACCTGGTCCAGTTGGCGGTGGCCGTCGTCATCGGCGCCGTCTTCTCCGAACTGATCGCGGCGTTCACCGCCGCCCTCATCACCCCCCTGCTGGGGGTCTTCGGCGGGGTTCCCCAGTTCGCCGAGCTGAGCTTCACGATCAACGGCAGCGAGTTCCTCTACGGCGCCTTCATCGACGCCCTGATCTCGTTCCTGCTGACCGCCGCGATCCTGTACTTCTTCGTGGTGCTTCCCGTCTCCAAGGTGATGGAGCGCTTCAGCAGGGCCGAGGAGGCCACCCACAGGGAGTGCCCGGCCTGCTTCAGCGAGATCAGCAAGAAGGCCACCCGGTGCGCGCACTGCACCAGCGAGGTCGCCCCCGAGGCGGTCTGAGCGTGCCCCCGGGCCGGACCCGCTTCCACGGGTCCGGTCCGGCCCTCTCCTAACCGCCCGAGGGGTCGTACTCCCAGTGCCAGGGTTCGAACGGGCTGGAGTAGGCCCACTGCGGGTGGAACCAGCCGTACTCGCGCGAGTTGCTCTCCAGCCAGTTGAACGGCGCCGACCCCTGGGTCTGCACTCCGCCGCACAGGTCGATGGCCAGGCCGAGGCCGTGGTTGCTGGTGCCGGGCACCGCCGCGAAGCCCGGGGGCTGCTGGGCGTAGACGCGCTGCTGGTTGGCCAGGTCCCGGTAGGAGCTGGTCACGCAGATCTCGGTGCCGAAGTTCAAGGCGTACGCCTCGTTCATGAGCAGGAAGTCGACCGCCGCGTCGGCCCTCAGGGAGTGCCCGTCCACGTGGAGGCCGCACAGCGCGTCCGACGGCAGCAGGCCGTTGGGGTAGCCCGAGGCGGCCGCACCAGCGCCGGCGTCGCACTCGACACCGGCCATGTACGCGTCCACGGACAGGCCGCGGTCCTCGAGCTCCTTGATCAGGGCCGCGGTGCTCTCCTCCGACTGCTCCTTCAGCGCCTCCAGGTCGTCGGCGAGCTCGACCCGCTCGAGCTGGGTCTCCGACTGGAGCTCCTGCGCCTGCCCGGTGAGCTCGACCTGCTGGTCGCGCAGGTCGTTGGCCTCCTCCAGGAGCTCCTCCTGGTCCTGCGAGATCTTCAGGACGTGCGACTCGACCCGGAGGTCCTGGTCGATCGTGCCGGACATCACAAGCCCCAGGATGCCCGCGTCGGGCTGCTTGTAGAGGGTGGACGCGAGCTGGGCCAGCGGAGCGCGCAGGTCGGTCAGCTTGCCCTCGGTCTTCTGCAGCTCGTGCAGCGTCTTGACCAGCTCCTCCTGCGCCGCCTCCAACTCGTCCTCGCGGTCGGTGTAGTCGTCGGTGGCCTGCTCCAGCTCGTCCTTGGCCTGTTCGGCCTGCTCCTTGAGGGATTCCAGATCGTTGTCCGCGTGTGCGGGCGCCGGAGCGACGACCGCCTGCCCTCCGATGTTCAACAGCATCGTGAGGACGAGTGTGAACAGCATCGCGACCACGGTCCGCGATCGGGGTCGGCCCTTCGCGACGGACGGGGTCCCGCTTCTCGTCGCGCGGTCACGGCGCCGCGCGGGATCGAGAACGAACGGCACGTAGCTCCTCCGCTGCCTTTTCGGTAATTCGCGTGGCCGGATCGCAACGTACTACATGTCCACAATCGGACACACCGGCGAAGCGAACAATGCCCGCACGGTCAGGCCGACGCCGGCCCGGCTCTTCCGGGCAGCCTCCGGTTCCTCACCGTTCCTCCTGGTCCCGGACGTCCGAGCCGCGGAAAGCAACACCGCGGGCCCCGGTCACGCCGCCTCGGAGCGTCTCCGTCCACGCCGAAACGTGACGGGCATCACCCGGCGGCCACGACAACCCGGTCGACTATGAAGAGTACTCAACGGTTTCCCCTCCCCGCCCCATCCGAGTCGCCCGCACCACTCACCACCCGAGTCCGTTACCCTGGATGCGACCCGGCCTCATAGCTCAGGGGACAGAGCACCGCTCTCCTAAAGCGGGTGTCGCAGGTTCGAATCCTGCTGGGGCCACTTCTGTGATCCCGGACTCCTCCGGAACGAGGAGCCCGGGATCGAACCGGTGGCCGCCTTCCACCGCCGCGGGCGCCTCCCGACGGGTTCCGGGCCCGGAGCGCCCCGACGAGTCATCCCCGCCGCGACGGCCCTTCCCCGGCTCCTCCTCCGCTCCGGTTTCCCCGTCGGCCGCGCGGAACCCCCGGACCGCCATCGGCCGCGGTGTTCGCGCGGCGATGCCCCCCGCCGCGCGGTCCCGTGGAACGGCGCGCGGCGGGGGGCATCGCCAGGCGGCCTCCCAGGGTTCACCCGGCTGCCCGCGACCGGAGGCCCGGGCAGCCGGCGAGAACTCACCGGAGGAGTTCCGCGGCGATCCTCCCGGCCCAGGCGTCGACCTCCGGCCAGTCGCGGAAGTCGCCGTAACGGCCCCCGTTCCGCTCGTAGCCCTCGCGTTCCCCGGCCGTCATGTGCTCGGGGGCCAGCGATCCGGCGAAGAGGCGGTACTCGCGGGGACCGACCGCCTCCCGGAGGCCGAGGACCTCCTTCGGCTCGGACGCGTGCTCCGCCGGGCGGTCCCCGGAGAGGTGACCGGTCCCGACGCTGAACAGCCAGACGGGCCGACCGGCGAGCGCCTCGGCGTGGCGGCGCGCGTACTCGGCGGCCGCGGGGATCCAGGAGCCCCCGCGCACGGCACTGCCCAGCACGGCGGCCTCGTAGGCGTCGACGTCCCCGGCCCGGTCCAGGGGCAGGGCCTCGGCGTCGTGGCCGCACCCGCGGAGGTGTCCGGCCATCCGCTCCGCGATCTCCCGGGTCGATCCGTTCTCACTCGCGTACCCGACCAGTACCCGCATCCCGTCCCCTTCCGCGCTGTGTCCGTCCGCTCCAGTCTCGGCGCGCGGGGCCCCGGCACGGAGAGGCGAAGTCCCCGCGCTCTTCGGGACGTACGACCCGAACCCGGCCCCTTCCCGCCCTGGCCGGGAAGGGGCTCGTCGTCAGTGGGCGACGTCCTGCCTGCGTTGTTCGTCAGGGGCGTTGAGGATGTCGGCGCCCCCGGGTCGGGGATCCCTGACCGGCCGCGCCTCCGTGTCGGGCGGGGGAGGGGTCGGGGCGGGCGGGGCCGGGTGCTCGGGTCGGCGGACCGGGAGCGGGGGCTGGGGCCGCCTGTCCGGGCTCGCGGCGGGCGGAAGCGCCGCGCGGGCGCCCGGCGGCGCGACGGCCTCGGGGGGCGGCGGCCTCCGCCGGGCGCGGCGGTTCAGGGTCAGGACGCCGTCGGAGGTGAGCCCACCGGTCAGGCCGGTGGCGAACCAGCCCTCGTGGAAGGCCGCGATGGTGGGGGCCGGGGCGTTCCAGTACCCCCGGGCCACGGTCGCACCGCTCACCTGGACCTCCCCGGCGGGCGAGACGCGGACGCGGACCCCCGGCAGCGGCCGTCCCACCCCGCCCGAGGGGCTCTTTCCGATGACGTCGATGGCGAGCGGCCCAGCGGTCTCGGCCATCCCGAACCCCTGGACGATGGGCAGACCCGCGCCGTTGAAGAAGTGGGTGAAGCGTTCGGGCACCCCGCCGATGCACGCGATGAAGGCCACCCGTCCGCCGAAGCGATCGCGGATCCGGGTGTACAGCCAGTCGTGCATGGCGTGCGAGATGCGCCGCCACACGCCCCTGCGCCCGCCCTGGCCGTACGTGATGGCGTGCTCGGTGGCCGCGTTGAAGGCGCTGAGGTTGTCCCAGCCGGGGTTCTTGGACTTCTTCTGCTCGGCGGCGTGCTCGAGGGCGTAGGCGCGGTCCAGGAGGTGCGGGTGCGCGAGCAGGATGGTGGGGGCGAACCTGCGGATCTCGGGCATCAGCGCGGAGCGTCCGGAGGGGAACCCCACCCGCACGCCCGCCATCAGGCAGGCCACCAGCAGGGTCTGGGCGAACACCTCGGCGAGGGGCACGTGGATGAGCGTGCTGGCGTCCCCTTCGGGGATGTCGTCGATCAGGTCGCCGGTCCGCGCGAGCAGGCTGTCGGCGCAGGACAGGAGGTTGCGGTGGGTCAGGACCACCCCTCGGGACCGTGTCCCCGTGGTGGCGGGGTGGGCGATGACGGCGATGTCGTCGCGGGTGGTCTCCTCCCTGCGGAAGAGGACGGCGGAGGCCGCCATGTAGGTGCCCGCGCTGACGATCGGCGCGAGGCCGGGGTTCGTCCAGCCTCCCGTGCCGCCCTCGGGCGGTTCCTCCAGGCGGCACACGCGGGCGAGGATCCCCGGTTCGCGGTGGACTCCGGCGACGGCGCGCGCGTGCCGCTCGCTCTCCACGATCACGACGGTGGGCAGCGAGTCGCGGATGACGTGCTGGAGCCGCGCCGCCGAGCAGGACAGGTGGACGGGGACCAGGATCCCCCGCACGGCCCACACCGCGAACGCGACCACCGCCCATTCGTAGCGTGTGCCGCAGGCCAGGACCACGCGGTCGCCCGCCGCCACCCCCGAGGCGATGAGCCCCTGGGCGACCTGGGTGACGTCGTGCCGGAAGTCGTCGAGGGAGCGGCGCTCCCACCGGTTCCCGGCCCTGCGGACGAACCCCCCGCTGCGCGGCGCCGCGCTGTTGTCCTGGTAGGGCAGGTCTCCGAGCCTCTCGACCCGCGGCCACCGCGAAGTCTCGTCTCCGCGCCTCTGTCGCATATCCGCCCGCCCCTCGGTGTGGCAGGTGCGCCACCCGGTCCATGCACCTGCGTGTTCTCTGCTCTCCCGTGATCTCGTGTGAAAGCTTTCCAACTGTGCAGGATTTTTTCCAGGCAAGGCAAGAGAGAACAGCGGAATCCCGTCGATGTCCTCCGCATTTTCCGCTCGGACGAACGGAACGAACAGGGACGGTGACGGGTTTTCCCTCCCCGCGATTGGCCGATTCGTCCGCTCCGGCACGGGTTTCCGCCATCCGCCGGCCTCTCCGGAACACCTCGGAAGGTAAACAGAGTTCGTCCGGGCGACACCGAAAGAATGTTTCCGACGTCGAGAATTGAAAAAAGATCCATCCGGCAATGGAATGATCCCGCGCCCCGCCCACGGGCCGCCGCTCCGCCCCGACCCCCCTGGCCGGGCCGCCGGCCCACGGGACCGAGAAAGATCACTTCGGGGCCTTGTCTGATCCGCAGCGCGTTCCTAAACTCGGTCAGACCAGCGGCAAGGCGCCGGCAACGGCACACTCCGCCCCGCCGGCGACACGGAAAACGTCGCGTCGAATCCGCCTCGCACCGAAACGGAACCGCTACCGAATAATGCGTTAACCCGATACGAACAGCAGTTCGCCCGAACCCTTTTCCCGCCCGGAATTCCCGCATCCGCCACCGGACCGGGCGGAACCACGGCGGGCCGCGCCGGTTCGCCTTCCGGCCGCCCCCGCAGACCCCGCGCGCACCCCCGCTCCCCGGACGCCGCGGCCCCTCGGCACATCCCCCCTCTAGAGAGCCCCCATGACAACCACCGAGAACCCTTCCCGTGCCGTCCGGCTCCGCGCCGGAATCCAACGGTTCGGCGGCTACATGGCCGGAATGGTGATGCCCAACATCGGCGCGTTCATCGCCTGGGGCCTCATCACCGCCCTGTTCATCCCCACGGGCTGGATACCGAACGAGACGCTGGCCGCGTTCGTCGATCCGATGGTCATGGTGGTGCTGCCGGTCCTCATCGGCTACACCGGCGGGCAGCTGGTGTACGGCCAGCGCGGCGCGATCGTCGGCGCCACCGCGACCGTGGGAATCGTGGTCGGGGCGGACATCCCGATGTTCCTCGGCGCGATGATCATCGGCCCTCTGGCCGCCTACACCATCAAGCTGTTCGACGGCGTCGTCCAGCCGCGCGTGCACACCGGCTTCGAGATGCTGGTGAACAACTTCAGCGCCGGGATCATCGGCGGCGCCGTCGCGCTGCTCTCCATGCTCTCCATCGGCCCCCTGGTGCAGTGGCTCACCAACCTCCTGGGCGACGGGGTGGGCTTCCTCGTCGACTCCCAGCTGCTCCCCCTGGTCTCGGTCTTCGTCGAGCCCGCCAAGGTGCTGTTCCTCAACAACGCCATCAACCACGGCGTGCTCGGGCCGCTGGGCGCGGCCGAGGCGAGCAGCACCGGCCGGGCGGTGGAGTTCCTCGTCGAGACCAACCCGGGTCCGGGGCTGGGGATCCTGATCGCCTGCATGCTGTTCGGACCGCGCGCCTCGCGCGGTTCCGCCCCCGGCGCGATCGTCATCCACTTCTTCGGCGGCATCCACGAGATCTACTTCCCGTACATCCTCGCCCAGCCCCGGTTGATCCTGGCGGCCATCGCCGGGGGCGCCTCCGGCATCATGGTCTTCCTCGCCACGGGCGCCGGACTGGTTGCCACCCCCTCCCCGGGCAGCATCATCGCGCTGCTGGCGGTCACCCCCAAGGGCGCGCACTTCGGCGTGGTCGCCGGCGTGGTCACCGCGACCGTGGTCTCCTTCCTCGTGGCGTCCGCCCTGATGTGGTTCGGCCGGTCCCGCAACGAGTCCGAACTCGACAACGAGGAGACCCACGCCTAGCGCCCCGCGTCCGGAACCCGCTGGTCGCGTCGCCTCCGTGGTGCCCGTTCCTCCCGGTGATCTTGACCTTTTCGGGGTCTCAGAGGCCTTGTTGTCAAGTGGTTGTTGCAACGAGGGCGGCGTTGAGGGCCTCGGCGGGGGTGGCCCAGCCGAGGGTCTGGCGGGGCCGTCCGTTGAGTTCGGCGGGGTGGCCGGGTGATCCTCCTCTGCCCCCGGTGACGGTCCGGGGTTGCGTGACAGTGCGTAGCACTGGCCGCGCGAGCACCACGCCGGAAGCCGCCCGCCCGCCCCGGAGCCGAGGACCGGCACGGACACCCGCCCGTGGTGCTCGCGCGGCCGTCGCTCCGCGAAGTCACGCAACCTCGCCAGGCCCCTTTTCGACACGGGAGGATCACCCGGCCAACCCGTCGAAACACCCCCGTGGCGGAGACTCCCTATGGGGTTTCCGGCGCGGGGGTGTTTGGCGTGCTGGTGCTTTGGGTGGGTCGTTCGGCCTCACGTCCGCGAACCGCGAGGTGACGGCGGGCGGCGACGGCGGGTGAGGGTCGAGGCCGCGCCCACGACGTCCGTTGCGTGGGGGTTCCGCTGACGGTCTTGGGCTTTCTGCCCGTTTCAGGGCTTGGAAGGGCGGAAAGCCCATGATCGTTCCGGGAGGGCGGGACCGGCCCTCGAACCGCCGCGCAGCGGACATCCGGCGGTTATGCGCGGACCTCCCGGCCCCGCCCGCCGTCGCCGCTCGTCGTAACAGGTCCCGAGGGGACCCCGCCCCGGCAGAGCCCCGAATCACCCCCGCGCCGGAGACTCCCTAACGGACCCGACGCCGGCGCCCTCCGAGGCGGACCCGGTGGGGCGCCAGTATCCGGACCGACAGCAGGGCTCCCGCGAGCAGGGCGACCACGCCTCCCGCCGCGGCCACCGCGAGCGGCGGAAGGGTCGAGTAGCCCGGCACGGCCAGCACCGCCCATGAGGGCGGGAGCGGCCACAGCACCCACTGGAGCGAGACGGGAAGCCACCACAGCGCCACCGGCAGCAGGGTCATGGCCGCCCCCAGGAGCTTGACCGCCACGAGCGCCTCGACCTTGTTGGCGGTCGACGCCGCGACGACGAGCACCAGCAGCGGGGCCTGGAGCGCGGCCAGCGCCACCGCGACGAGCAGCCCCGGGGAGAACCCGTCGGCCAGTCCCGACACCGGAACGGCGAAGGCCAGACCGAGCGCGCACGCGGCGGTGGTCGTGGCGATCCGGTATCCCAGGTAGGCGGGCGCGGTGAACGGCGAGACGCGCAGGAGGAGCAGGGTCCCGTCGTCGCCGTCCTCGACCGTGCGCAGCCCGCCGATGGCGCCCGTCATGAGCGGGACGTGCAGCAGGATCAGGACGGTCAGCGCGACCGGCTGGTAGGGCGCCGGATCGACGCCGTACCGCGCGGTGACCAGGTCCACGGCGTGCGGGTACCCCAGGCCCACGGCCACGGAGATCAGGAGCGGCCCGGCGAGCACCGCCACCGAGGTCGCGTCGCGGGCCGTTCCGCGAAGGTCGATCCAGGCGAACGCCGCGGCCGCTCCTCCGCGCGGTCCCCGGGTGGTCCGCCGCCCCGCCCGGCGCGCGGGGGCGGGGGCCGCCTCGTCCGGACCGGCGGAGAGCCCTCGGGCGGCCATCACCGCCGCGGCCCCCGCGCACAGCAGCAGCCAGGCCGCGCCCAGGGGCAGCGCCCACGGCTCGGCCGCGCCGGCGTCCGGGAGCATCCCGGAGCGGATGAGCTCCGCCGCCGTCGTGCTGGGGACCAGGAACAGCGCCGGGTGGTCGGCCAGGCCGAGCAGGCGGGCCAGCGGGGCCAGGAGAAGCGGGGCGAACACCGCGGCGAAACGGCCGAAGAAGCGCGGCAGCGTGTCCGCGCGCGCGCCCGCGGCCAGCGACACCGCCAGGAACAGCAGCGAGCCGAGGCCGACCCCGACCGCCACCAGGGCCAGGGACGCGGTCGCGCCTCCGGGAGACCCCCGCAACGCCACCAGGCCGATGGGCAGGGACGAGAGGACGGACAGCGCCGTGAGCACGCCGACCCTGACCGCGACGTATTCGCCCGGACGCAGTGGGCTGACGGCCAGAGCGTCGCGCGCGCCCTCCTGCCGTTCGAACAGCAGCAGCGCGACGACGAACAGCGCCCCGAACCCGGCGGTGTCGGCGAGCAGGAGCACCGCCGCCAACCCCGGCGCCGCGGCGGCCGGGACCAGGGCGAGCACCAGGGTCCACAGCGCGGCCAGGCCGAACGCGGCGGCGACGATCCCGTAGCGGGCCTCCACCCGGGCCTCCAGCGCGCACGCGGCGACGATCCTGTTCACAGCGCCTTCCTCGTCACGGCGGCGAAGACCTCGTCGAGGCTCGCCTCGCGCGAGTGCACGGTCTCGACCCGGCCCTGGCGCGCCAGTTCGGCGAAGGCCGGGTCCTGGGCGAGGTCGGCGACGGAGAACTCGCGCCGGGCCGGTCCCGCGTCCCCCCGGTACTCGACGACCACCCCCGCCCTGCCGTGGCCCAGTCGGAAGCCGCGCGGGGAGTCGACCGCGGCGATCCGCCCGTCGACGACGAACGCCACCCGGTCGCACAGCTGATCGGCGGTGGCCATGTCGTGCGTGGTCAGGAAGACGGTCCGGCCCTGGTCCGCCTGCTCCCGGACGAGGTCGCGCAGCATCGCCGCGCGCACCGGGTCCTGCCCCGAGGTGGGCTCGTCGAGGAACAGCAGTTCGGGCTGGTTGACCAGGGCGCGGGCCAGGTTGAGCCGCATGCGCATCCCCTTGGACAGGGTGCCCGCCCGTTGCCCGGCCGCGTCGGCCAGGTCGACGCGTTCCAGGAGTTCGTCGACGTCGGCGGTGGGACCCCGGTAGAGCGCGGCGAACGCGGCGAGGTTCTCCCTCGCGGTGAGCCTGCCGAAGTACGCGGGGAGTTCGAATCCCACCCCGATCCGCTGGTAGAGGTCGGAGCCCCAGTCCTCCAGCGGGCGTCCCAGCACCGCGACCCGGCCCTGGTAGTCGCGCAGCAGCCGGGTCAGGACGCGCTGGGTGGAGGACTTTCCCGCCCCCGAAGGGCCGAGGAAGCCGAAGACCTCCCCGGATCGGACGGTGAAGCTCATGTCCCGTACGGCGGCCCGCGCTGAGCCGGGGTAGCGGACGTTCAACGCCGCCACGTCGATGGCTGGACCGGACATCGTGGTTCCTGCTTCCTATGGGGGGGTTTGCGGGGTGCCGCGCGGTCAGCCGAACTCGGCGCGGAGCGCGTCGAACGCCTCGTCGACCAGGTCGGGCAGCGGTTCGGCGCCGTCGCCCTCGACCCAGGCCGTGAGGGCGGTGACCAGGGCCGCCAGGCAGGCCGCCGCGGCCGCCCGCACCCGCAGGGGGGATCGGCCGTCGGCGTCGGGGCCGCCGAGCGCGCGCTCGAACAGCCGCTGGGTGCCCTCCTGGTTCTCCCAGAGGCCGGCGCGCAGCCCCGGTGTGCTGAGCAGCAGCCGGGTCCGGGCGAGCAGCGCGTCCCGGTCCGCGTCGTACACCAGCGCCAGCCCGTCCCGGACCGCGGTCCGGATCCGTGTCACCGGCGGTTCGCCGGCGGGCCGGGACCGGATCATCTCCTCCAGCATCGGGTCGTAGCCGTCCTGCAGGACGACGTCCTCCTTGGTGGGGAAGTAGCGGAAGAACGTCATGTGGGAGACCCCGGCGCGCTCGGCGATCCGGGCGACCGTGGTGGCGTCGAAGCCCTGCTCCAGGAACAGTTCCAGGGCCGCCTCCTGGATCCGGGCGCGCGTGCGCGCCCGCTTGTCCGCCCGCCAGTCGCCACTCATCCCGCCCTCTTTCCGTTAGTCAGTAACATGTTATTGACTAACACAAAAAACGCAAGCCCTCCGGACGCCCGCCCTCTGGCTTCACGACTCCCTCCGTGCTCTAATTAATTAACGATCCAGGCGCGTAAACAAATAGGGCGCGCAGGAGAACGGAGCCGGTCATGGAGCCAACGGACGTACTCGTCGTCGGGGCGGGGCCCGCCGGACTGACACTCGCGTGCGGACTGCTGCTACAGGGCGCCTCCGTGCGGGTGGTGGACCGGGCGCCGGGCCCGGCCACCTCTTCGCGGGCGAACTTCCTGCACGCGCGGGGCTCGGAGGTCCTCGGGCGGCTGGGCGCGCTCGGCGACCTGCCCGAACGGTCGATCCCGGCCATGACGATCACGCTTCACGCGGGCGGGCGCACGGTGTCCACGATCCGGTTCGGCGACGCCGGGCTGCGCACGTCCCGGCCCGCGATGCTGACGCCCCAGTCCCGGGTCGAGGCCGCGCTGCGCGCCCGCCTCGCCGAACTGGGCGGCCGGGTCGAGTGGGACACCCCGCTCGTGGACGCCTCCCAGGACGACAACGGGATCACGGCCACACTCGGCGGCGGGCGGACCGCGCGCGCCGGCTGGCTGGCCGGCTGCGACGGGGCGCACAGCACGACGCGCGGCCTGGCCGGAATGGGCTTCCCCGGCGTCCCGATCGCCGACCGGTGGCTGCTGGCCGACGTGCGCATGGACTGGGCGATGAGCCCCTCCGGCTCCCACGGCTGGCTGCACCGGGACGGGCTCGTGGGCGCGCTGCCGATGCGGGACCCCGACGGCGCCGGCGTCGTATGGCGCCTGATGGCCTACCTGCCCGGCTCCACCGACGACGCTCTGGAGCCGGAGCAGGTCCTGGAGCGGATGCGCCGCATCCTGCCCGAGCGCACCGGCCTCTCCGGCGTCGAGATCCACGACGCGGTCTGGACCTCGACCTTCCGCATCCACCGGCGGCTGGCCGAGGACTACCGGCGCGGACGCTTCCTGCTCGTCGGCGACGCCGCGCACATCCACAGCCCCATGGGCGGGCAGGGAATGCTCACCGGGATCGGTGACGCCGAGAACCTGGCGTGGAAGCTCTCCCTCGTCGCGCGCGGCCGCGCGGCCGAGGCCCTGCTGGACACCTACACCGCCGAGCGTCGCCCGCTGGCCGCCGAAGTACTGCGCACCACCTCGGCCAACACGCGGTTCCAGGTCGGTGAGGGAGCGGTCGTGCGGTTCCTGCGCGAACACGTGATGCCCACCGTGATGAACCTGCCCCCGGTGCAGCGTTGGGCCACGTCCGCGGCCTCCCAACTGGGCGTCTCCTACCGGCGCGGCCCTCTGGGGACGCGACCGGTGCCGCTTCCGGGCCGCGCTCCGCGCCCCGGGGACCGCGTCCCCGACCTGGCGTGCCTCGACGGCGACGGCGGCGCCACCCGCCTGCACGCCGAACTCGGCGCACGCTGGGTAGTGCTGACCGCGGCCCCCGACACCCGGGCCTGGACCGACGCCCGCAAGCGGCTGGGCGGGCGCGTCACCGCGCTTCGCCCCGAGCGGGCCGCCCTCCGCGACGCCCTGCTCGTGCGCCCGGACGGCCACCTCGCCTGGCGGGGTCACCCCGGTTCGGCGGATCTGGGACGATGGCTGGACGACGCCTTGGAACGGGGACGGGCACGGTGACGACGGATCGGTGGAGCGACGGGGCCGCGGGGCCCCGGGGCCGCGGCCGCCCCCGTGATCCGGGGGTGGACGCGGCGATCCTCAAGGCCGCGCTGGAGCTGTTCGTCGAGGGCGGCGTCGAGGCGGCGAGCATGCAGCGGATCGCCGCCCGCGCCGGGGTGGGCAAGCTGACCGTCTACCGGCGCTGGTCCTCCAAGGAGGAGCTGCTCGCCCAGGCCATCGAATCGGCCCGCGAGAACCTCCCCGAGGTGACGGCCGAGGACGTCGAGCACGTTCCGGTGGCCGAACTGGTCGAGCGGGCGATCCCCGCCACCGCCGACGCCCTGGCCGAGCCGGGGTTCCGCGCGTTCGCCGCGCAGACGCTGGGGACCTCCGTCACCCACCCCGCGCTCATGGCCGCCTACTGGGAGCACTACGTGCTGCCCCGGCGCCGGGCCATCCGCGTCATGCTGGAACGCGCCATACGGGACGGTGTCCTCTCCACCGACACCGACGTCGAGGCGCTGATCGACATGATGGTCGGCGCGATGATCTACCGCGTGCTCCATCCGCCGGTCCCCGACTCCGCCGAGCTGCGGGACTACCTGAGATCGGTCTACCGCCTGGCCGGGCTGCTCCCCTGAGTGCCGGGGCGGCGGAGGAGGACCGTGTCGTTTTCCCGCCAGCCCGCGTGGGCGCGGCCCCCGATACTGAAGAGGTGTACGAAGACACCGAGCGCTGTGTACGGGCGGTGCTGTCCAAGGACGCGCGCTTCGACGGCTGGTTCTTCACCGCGGTGCGCACGACGGGGATCTACTGTCGGCCGAGCTGCCCGGTGGTCCCGCCCAAGCCCGAGAACATGACCTTCCACCCGAGTGCGGCGGCCGCCCAGCAGGCCGGGTACCGGGCCTGCAAGCGGTGCCGCCCCGACACGAGCCCCGGATCGCCGGAGTGGAACCAGCGCGCCGACCTGGTGGCCCGCGCGATGCGGCTGATCGCCGACGGGGTGGTCGACCGCGCCGGGGTGCCGGGGCTGGCCGCGCGGCTCGGGTACAGCGTCCGCCAGGTCGAGCGGCAGCTGCTCGCCGAACTCGGCGCCGGCCCCCTCGCCCTGGCCCGCGCCCAGCGCGCCCAGACCGCCCGGCTGCTCATCGAGACCAGCGCGCTGCCGATGGGCGACGTCGCCTTCGCGGCGGGCTTCGCCAGTATCCGCGCCTTCAACGACACCGTGCGCGAGGTCTTCGCGCTCTCCCCCACCGAGCTGCGCTCCCGCGCCGCGCGCGGCCGCCCGCCCAAGACCGCCGGGCTGTTGTCGCTGCGCCTGCCGTTCCGCGCGCCGCTGTGCCCCGACAACCTGTTCGGCCACCTCGCCGCGACCGCGGTGCCGGGGGTGGAGGAGTGGCGCGACGGCGCGTACCGGCGCACCCTGCGCCTGCCGCACGGCCAGGGCCTGGTCGCGCTGCGCCCGCTGCCCGACCACGTCGCCTGCCAACTGGCGCTGACCGACCTGCGGGACCTGGCCACCGCGATCAGCCGGTGCCGCCGCCTCCTCGACCTCGACGCCGATCCGGTGGCCGTCGACGACCTGCTGCGCGAGGACCCCGCTCTCGCTCCACTCGTGGACAAGGCACCGGGCCGCCGGGTGCCCCGCACCGTGGACCCGGCGGAGTTCGCGGTGCGCGCGGTGCTGGGGCAGCAGGTCTCCACCGCCGCCGCCCGCACCCACGCCGCACGGCTGGCGGCCGCGCACGGCGAGCCGGTCGCCGACGCCGCGGGCGGTCTCACCCACCTCTTCCCCTCCTCCGGCGCGCTGGCCGGACTGGACCCCGCCGCGCTGGCCCTGCCCCGGGCGCGCCGCGCGGCCGTCACCGGCCTGGTGGCGGCGCTGGCCGCGGACGAGATCGACCTCAGCCCCGGCGGCGACCGGGACGCGGCCCGCGCCCGGCTGGGCGCCCTGCCCGGCCTGGGCCCGTGGACCGTGGAGACGATCGCGATGCGCTCGCTCGGCGACCCCGACGCCTTCGTCCCCACCGACCTGGGTGTCAAGCTCGCCGCCCGCTCCCTCGGCCTGCCCTCCACCCCGGCGGCCCTGACCGGGCGCTCCCGGGCCTGGCGGCCGTGGCGCGCCTACGCCGTGCAGTACCTGTGGGCGACCGGCGACCACCCTGTCAACCGACTGCCCGTCTGACCCCGCTTCCGCGGAATGATCGGAGGACCATGACCGAGAAGATCCCGGCACGCGAACGCGTGCACACCGTCGTCGACAGCCCCGTCGGCCCGCTGACCCTGGTGGCGGCCGGAGGCGCGCTGGTCGGCCTGTACATGACGGAGCAGCGGCACCGGCCGGCGGAGGAGGACTTCGGCGCGCCCGACCCCGAACCGTTCACCGAGGCGGCCGCCCAGCTGCGCGACTACTTCGCGGGGGAGCGGACCGGGTTCGACCTTCCCCTGGCTCCGGAGGGCACGCCCTTCCAGCGCGTGGTGTGGGACGCCCTGCTGGAGATCCCCTACGGCGAGACCGTCTCCTACGGCCGGCTCGCCGACCGGATCGGCAGGCCCACCGCGTCCAGGGCCGTGGGCATGGCCAACGGGCGCAACCCGATCGGCATCATCGTGCCCTGCCATCGCGTCGTCGGCGCCTCCGGCGGCCTCACCGGGTACGGCGGCGGCCTGGAGCGCAAGCAGCGGCTGCTCGCCCTGGAACGGCAGGGCACCGGCCAGCTGACGCTGCCCGCCTGACCCGCGCCGTCCCCCGCCGGCGATGCCGACGTCAGCGCCCCGCGATGTCCGGTTCGGGGGCGCTGGCGTCGGGATCGCCGGCGGGGCGCGGTGGCCTCGGCCCGGACATACCGCCACCCGACCGGCGTCACAGGACACAACACCTAGGATGCCCCCGTGAACAACCGTTACGGGAACACCGAGGAACGACCGCCGCACCCCCATGAAGGGGCGCTTCGCGAGGTGCCGACCGGAAGGAACGCCACGGACCTGGTCTACGCGCCCGAACGCGACGGCCTGGCCGACGCCGGTGAGGTCGTGTGGACGTGGGTGCCCTTCGAGGAGGACCCCTCCCAGGGCAAGGACCGCCCCCTGCTCGTCGTGGGCCGCAAGGGCACGCGGCTCCACGCGCTGATGCTCTCCAGCCGGGAGCCCGACCACTGGGAGGAGCAGGACTGGCTGGCGCTGGGCTCCGGCCCCTGGGACCGCGAGGGCCGCGACTCCTACATCCGGCTGGACCGGCTGTTCGAGATGGAGGAGCACGACATCCGCCGCGAGGGCGCGATCATGGACGAGGCCGCGTTCCTCCGGGTGGCCGTGGTGCTGCGGAAGCGGTACGGCTGGACGTGAGCCCCGCCGGGAGGGAAGCTCCGGTGCGGGGGTGATTGGGGCTCTGTCGGGTCGGGGTCCCCTCGGGACCTGTCACGGCGGGCGGCGACGGCGCGCGGGTCCCCGGGCTGCGGGAAGGTGTCCGTTTCCTGGCGCTCCCTCCGGTGATCTTGGCCTTTTCGGGGTCTCAGAGACGGTTGAGACCCCGGAAAGGCCAAGATCACCGGGAGGAACGGACATCGTGGGCGCGGCCTCGACCCGCACCCGCCGTCGCCGCCCGCCGTCACCTCGCGATCCGCACGGCAGGAGGCCGAAAGGCCCCCGAAGCACCGGTGCGCGGGTCACCCCCGCGACGGAGGTTCCCAAAGCTCCGTTTGCGGTTCCGTGGGCCCCACTTGGGCCCCGGGTGACCGTCCGCCGAGCAGCATGGGGGATGCAGCCGGGCAGCGCCAGGGGGAGGAACGTTGTCCTACTCATTGCCCTATCCGGAACCGGTGCGGTACGCGCCCGACGGCAGTCCCCTGCGCGGCGACGCGCTGGAGGTCCCCGAGGTCGTCCCCGTCGAGGGGGCCCCCGCGTGGAACCTCCGGTACGAGGACGGCTCGATCGCGGACTGCGTGGTCCTGCGGGGCCCGGACGGGCTCGTCCTGGTCGGCACCGGGGAGGGCTACCACCAGGGGCGGGCCATCGCCGCGGCGATCGAGGAGCGCTTCGACGCACCGGTCCGGGCCGTGGTCTACGGTGACCGCCGCGACGGCCACTGCTCGGGGACCCGCGCCGTCCTGGCGGGGCACCGGATCGGCCGGGTCCCCGTCCTCGCCCATGAGACCTGGCAGGAGCGGCGCACACCCCACCACCAGGCGGTCTCCTCCATCGTCGCGGTGCGGGCGGCCATGCAGTACGGCCGCTCGCTGCGCGGCGCCGACGACCGCGGCCCGGCCCCGCTGCGACCCCCCGCCGTCGACGAGCCCCCCAACCCGCTCGTGCCGCCCACGGTCACGGTCCGCCACAACCAGGAGATGACGCTGGCGGGGCTGCGCGTCCGGTTCCTCAGCACCGGCTCGGGGGAGGAGGCCGCGCTCAGCCTGTACCTGGTGGACCACCGGACCGCGGTCATCACGACCGACGTCCACGCCGCGCCGTCCAACCTGAGCGCCGTCGAGGGGGTGCGGGCGAGCGTCTCGGCGGACTGGCGGACCCTGCTCACCCGCCTGTCCACGCTGGACATCGAATATCTCGTCGGCACCCGTCTGAGCCCGTTGAGGGGTGCGGAGAACATCCGGGACTTCCTCTCCGTCTACCACGACATCGTGGACTACCTGCACGACCAGACGGTCCGGCACATGCTGGCCGGGATGCCCTTCGAGGACGTCGTCCAGCGGATCCCGCTCCCCCCGAACGTGGTCTCCGGGCCGTTCACACGGCCTTTCCACGGGAACCTCCTGGGCAGCGCGGCGCAGTACTGCGTCGAGTACCTGGGCTGGTTCTCCGGGAACGCCGTGGACATGGCGCCGACGCCGCGCGGGGAGCGCGCGCGGCGCGGGATCGCGCTGATGGGCGGGGACGGGCGCGTGCTGCGGGCGTCCGCCGAGGCGCTGGAGGGCGGAGATCCGCAGTGGGCCGCGGAGCTCGCGCGCATGGTGGTGGAGGCCGACCCCGGCGACGCGCCCGGGCGCGCGGCCCTCACCCGGGCGCTGCGCGCTTTGGGCGACAACGAGGCGAATCCGCTGCGCCGCAACTGGTACCACAGCGCGGCGCTGGAGGTCTCCGGTGAACTCCGGCTCTCCCACGTACGCGACGCCCTCGCCTCACCGGCCTCGCTGTCGCCCCGCGAGATCCTGGACGGCCTGCGGTTCCGGGTGGCGCCCGAGAGGTCCGCCGGGACCACGGTGAGCATCGGCGTGAACCTCAGCGACACCGGTGAGCACTTCGGAGTCCGGCTCCGCAACAGCGTGCTGCGGGTCGAGGCGGGCATACCGGCGGAGTGGAACGCGGGAATCCGACTGTCCCGGGACACCCTGGTGGACCTGGTGACGGACAGAGCCTCCCTGACGGAGCTGATGGAGACCGGCGCCATCGAGGTCCAGGGCGTCCCCGGCCCGGTCGAGGAACTGTGGGACGCCATCGAGCCGCGGCCGGAACTGTCGCTTCACCTGCGGTGATCGGGCCGACACGCCTTCCGCCGAGAGACCGGCCGTCCGTGATCCCCGCTCCAATTCAAAATGAACATCCGATGAACCGATAACTCTTCTTTCCGGAAGGCGCCACCCGGCCACTTCAGAGAACCCGCACCACAGACACCTACCGGGCAACGGGAAGCCAAAGGTTGGCAAACGATGATCAACAAAAGGGCCCCTGATCAGACCGATGCCCTAGGTTCGGCGGAGCAGGGATCGGGCGGTTCCACTCCGCCGTGAATCGGAGAAGGGCTTTGGTCGTGTCGCAGTGGCGCGCCTCCGGTGCAACCGACCGCTTGCGGGGCCGTGAAGGCCGAACCGCACCCGACACGAACCCCCTCGCTTCCCGACCCGCCTCCGCCGCGCCCCGGAAGACCTGGCGCACCGCTCCGGAGCGGCCGTCCGAGTCCGCGTCCTCCCTCCTTCCGGACCCGAGGTAGCCGCCGCCATGGGTATGGAGTTGCCGGACGAACTGCGGAACCTCTTCTACGGACTCACCGGATCGAAATGGCCGGACGTGGACGAGGACGAACTCCGCGCGC
>NZ_SNYN01000035.1 GCF_004363075.1 Actinorugispora endophytica | reverse complement strand
CAAGGTTCTCGGGGGGAAACAGCAAGATCACCAACGGAAACCACGCGAAACGGACGTCGTGGGCGCGGCCCCGACCCGCCCCCGCCGTCGCCGCCTGCCGTCACCTCGCGATCCGCGTGGCGTGAGGCCGAACAACCCACCCCGAGCACCCGCACGCCGAACCACCCCCGCGCCGGAACCTCCATAGAACGCCAGCGTCAAGGTCATCGAGCGGGACCCCTGTGAGGACCGTGAACCCGATCCCTCGGGAGCGTCCTTCACCCGGGATCCGGCGGGTGGGGCGGACGACCCGCCCCGACCGGGCGTTCCAACGGTGAAGGGCCCAGTTCACCGCGCGGACCGGGCCCTTCGTCGCGACCGTCAGGGACGGGTGGGGCCTACTCCTGCCACCAGTCCTCGTCGTCGGCGCCGCCCTTGCCGGACTTGGCGACGGCGGGCTGCTTCGGTCCGCTGCTCGGCGCGCTGGGCTGCGCGGGAGCGGTGGACTCGATCGCGGGGGTCTCCACCGGAGGGGCGACCGGGGCGGGGGCGAAGCCGCCGCCACCGCCGCCGCCCAGCAGCTGACGCAGCTGCTGCAGGTGGGACTGGATGCTGTCCCGCTGGCGGGTGAGCTCGTCCACCTCCTGCTGGGCCTTGGTCATGATCCGGTCGGCCTCGGACTTGGCGTCGCCGACCAGGTGCTGGGCCTTGGACTTGGCCTCGCTGGTGATCTGCTCGGAGTTCTTCTTGGCGTTGGCCACGACCTGCTTGGCGTGCTGCTCGGCGTCGCGGCGGGTCTGCTCGGCCTGCGAGCTCGCCTTGGTGGCCCGCTGCTCGGCGCTGGCGGCGCGCTCCTCGGCCTCGGCGACCAGCTTCTGGGTGGCGGCCTGGGCGGCGGCCAGACGCTCGGCGTCCTGACGCTCGGCGTCCTCGCGGCGGCTGGCCAGCTGGATCTCGAACTCGGCCTCGTCCTGCGCCCGCTTGGCCTCGCTCTCCTCCAGGGTGCGCTGGGCCTGCGCCCGCATCTCGTCGGCCTGTCGCTTGGCGGCCTGGATCGTCTCGTCCCGCTCGCGCTTCGCCGAGGCGCGCGCCTGGGCGCACTCGCGCTCGGTGGTGGTGCGCAGTTTGGCGATCTCGCCCTCGAAGGTGGCGCGCTTCTCGGCGATCTCGTGGTCGACCGTGGAGCGCTTCTTCTGCACCTCGCGCTCGGTGGTGGAGGTGAGCTCGTCCGCCTCGCGCCGGGCGGAGGTGCGGATCTCGTCCGCCTCCATCTCGGCGGAGTTGCGCATCTCGTCGGACTCGCGCTGCGCGGTCGAGCGCAGGTCGGTGGCCTCGTTCTCGGCGGCGGCGCGCATCTCGGCGGCCTCGACCTTGGCGGCGACCTTGATGTCGTTGGCCTTGGCGCGGGCGTCCTGGACGAGTTCGGTGGCCTGCTCCTCGGCCAGGCGCAGGAGCTGCTCGATACGGGCGCCCAGGCCGGAGTAGGTGGGGCGCTCCTGCTCCTGGATCTGGCGCTTGGCCTCGGAGAGCTCCTTGCGTCGCCGCTCGGCCTCTTCGCGGGCCTGCAGGCCCTCGTTCTTGAGCTGGGCGACGTAGGTGTCGACCTGGGACCGTTCGTAGCCGCGCAGGACGACATCGAACTCCGGCGGCTGGTTGTTCTCTTCGAAGAAGTTACTGAGCTGGGCGTCAATATCGGACGACATGTGGCGGAATCCTGAACAGGTGACGAGACGGCTACATTATGGATGTTTTCGTTTCGATTCGGGTGGACGTCACAGCGTCCGGTCGAGGCCGTGTCCTCAGCGCCTCAATCCGGCGATCACACCCAGGGAGCGTACTCCGCGGCGGAGGATCGTGTGGTCGAGTTCGCCGCATTGCTGCGGATCGCACTGTGTGCGTGGTGACCTGCTGGTTTACGGCCGACCAGAAACGAAAGGCATGGACCGGCGGGGGTTGGGGAAGCCGCCGAAGGGGACTCGGCGGCTAGCAGACTTTATCAAGCCGCGCTGCCGAGGGGAGGGGTTTTGGGTGGAGAACCCGGGATTTCGGTCAGTCCGTGCCGGGTTGGACGTGCCTCTATATGGGATGTGACATTTGGGTCACATGTTTTCGTGTTCGCCGGATGGCACCGCTTCCGCCCCGGGGCGGAAGCCGGCCTCCGGAGCGGGGGCCTGGACCAGCTCGGTGAGCACGCCGCCGCAGTCCTTGGGGTGCAGGAACGTGATCAGCGACCCCATCGAGCCGTCGCGCGGAGCGGAGTCGAGCACCCGGACGCCGCGCCCGCCGATCGTCGCGGCGGCCCCCGCCACGTCCGCGGTCCCGAACGCCACGTGGTGCACGCCCTCACCGTTCCTGGCGAGGAACCTGGCCACCGGGGAGTCCTCCCGGACCGGCTCCAGCAGCTGGAGGTAGCTCGCGCCGCCGTCGTCGGTCCCGTTGATCCGCAGCATCGCCTCGCGCACGCCCTGCTCCTCGTTGACCTCCTCGTGGGTCACCTCGAAGCCGTAGGTCTCGCTGTAGAAGCGCGCGGTCGCGTCCAGGTCCCGGCAGGCGATGCCGATGTGGTCGATGCGGGTGAGCAAAGTGTCCAACCTTCCCAGAAGCGGCCGATACGTCTGTAGGTATGGTTGCAGACCAGGTGAGGGACAACGTATGGAGGCCTGTGCAATGCCTGGATCTGTCATCGTCGGCGGCGCCCGCACACCCATCGGGCGGCTTCTCGGGTCGCTGTCCGGCTTCGGCGCGGTGGACCTCGGCGCCGCCGCGATCAGGGCCGCGCTGGAGCGCTCGGGGATCTCCGGGGACCAGGTCGACTACGTCGTCATGGGCCAGGTCCTGCAGGCCGGGCAGGGGCAGATCCCCTCGCGCCAGGCCGCGGTCAAGGCGGGCGTCCCCATGAGCGTGCCCTCCCTCACCATCAACAAGGTCTGCCTCTCGGGCCTCGACGCGATCGCGCTGGCCGACCAGCTGATCGCCGCGGGCGAGTTCGACGTGGTGGTCGCGGGCGGCATGGAGTCCATGACCAACGCCCCGCACCTGCTGCCCAAGGCCCGCCAGGGGTACAAGTACGGCTCCATCGAGGTTCTCGACGCCACCGCGCACGACGGCCTCACCGACGCCTTCGACGACGAGCCGATGGGCCTGTCCACCGAGCGCCACAACGCCCGGCTCGGGATCGGCCGGGAGGAGCAGGACGCCTTCGCCGCGCGCTCGCACCAGCGGGCCGCCGCCGCGATCGAGGCCGGGCGGTTCAAGGACGAGATCGTCCCGGTGGAGGTCCCGCAGCGCAAGGGCGAGCCGCGGGTGTTCGACGCCGACGAGGGCGTGCGCCCGGAGACCACCGCCGAGTCGCTGGCCCGGCTGCGCCCGGCCTTCGACGCCGGTGGCACCATCACCGCGGGGTCGTCCTCCCAGATCTCCGACGGGGCGTGCGCGGTCGTCGTGATGAGCCGTGCCAGGGCCGAGGAGCTCGGCTGTGAGATCCTCGCCGAGATCGGCGCGCACGGCAACGTCGCGGGGCCGGACAACTCGCTGCAGTCCCAGCCGTCCAACGCGATCAGGCACGCGCTGGACCGGGCCGGGAAGGACGTCGCGGACCTGGACCTGGTCGAGATCAACGAGGCGTTCGCCAGCGTCGCGGTGCAGTCGGTGCGCGACCTGGGGGTGTCCGAGGACATCGTCAACGTCAACGGCGGCGCGATCGCGCTGGGCCACCCCATCGGGGCCTCGGGCGCCCGCCTGGCCCTGCACCTGGTGTACGAGCTGCGCCGCCGCGGCGGCGGTCTGGGCGCCGCGGCCCTGTGCGGCGGCGGGGGGCAGGGCGACGCGTTGCTGCTCTCGGTCCCCCGGGCCTGACGCCGGGAAGAAGTGGACGGCGGGCCCGCCGCACCGGGCCCGCCGTCGCGGGGAAGCCGGGGCGGTGGAGGGGGTTCCTCCCGCCCCGGAGGGAATAGGGAACTCGCGGCCGGGAGGGCCGTTTCCGGCCGCGAGTTTCTGTTAGGAAACTTAACTAACAATTGCGGTCGAGTCAACAGACCGTTCCGGGAAACCTCCGAACGGTAGTCGGACCCCGGGCACCGGAGGAGGAGAGGGCCGGGGGCCCTCCTCGCTGTCCGTGGCGTCCGTTCCTCCCGGTGATCTTGACCTTTTCGGGGCCTCAACGTCTCTGAGGCCCCGAAAAGGTCAAGATCACCGGGAGGCAGGGCCCGAACCACCCTTGCGCCGGAGCTTCCCTAGTCGGCCAGCGCCGAGTCGATGGCGTTGATCAGGGTGCCGCTGGAGTCGTCGCCGTCCAGGGACCAGATCATGATGCCGCCCAGGCCCTGGCTCTGCGCCCAGTCGACCTTCTCGGTCATGGAGACGGCGTCGTCGAACTGCCAGAAGGTGCTGCCGTTGTACAGCCACGCGGTTCCCGCGTCGCGGTGCAGGGTGTAGCCGGACAGGTTCTTCAGGTTCTTGAAGTCGTCGATACCCGCCTCGTACGGCCCCGGCGCCGGTCCGGTGGCCGCCTGGAAGAGCCCGTCGCCGTTGGGGCCGGGGGCGACGCCCGTCCAGCCGCGGCCGTAGTAGGGCACGCCGAACACGATGTCGGCCGGGTCGGCGCCCCGGGAGACCCAGGCCTCCAGCGCGATCTCGGAGCTGAAGGTGCGCGGACCGGGGTCTCCGGGCACCTGGGTGATGTTGGACTGGTGGTTGGTGTTGCCCTCCCAGCCGCCGTGGTAGTCGTACCCCTGGACGGTGATGAAGTCGAAGTCCTCCATGAGCTGCGGGACCTCGTAGCCCAGGTCGACCTTCTCGGGGTCGGCGGGCATGAAGGAGGACAGCGTGTAGTCGCGTCCGGTCTCGGCGCCGAGCGCGTCCAGCTTCTCGCGGAACAGATCGACCACGGCGGTGAAGTTCTCGCGGTCCTCGGGGCGGACCGTGTTCTCCTCGTAGCCCTCGGAGGCGGGCCACTCCCAGTCCAGGTCGATGCCGTCGAAGACGCCGTAGGCCGATCCCGGGCCGCCCGCGCCGTCGAAGACCGGCAGGTTCCCGCGCAGGTACATGTCGACGCAGGAGTCGACCAGCCGCTCCCGGGACTCCGCGGTCAGCACCGCGTCGGAGAAGTTCTCCGACCAGGTCCAGCCGCCGATGGAGATGTTGACCCGCAGGTCCGGGTACTTCTCCTTGAGCTCGCGCAGCTGGTTGAAGTTGCCGCGCAGGTCCTGGTCCCAGGCGTCGCCCACGCCGTCCACGCTCTGGTCGGCGGTGAAGGAGCGGCCGTAGTCGGCCCAGGCGTCGCCCTGCCCGGCCTGGTTGACCAGGAAGCACTCGCCGTTGGTGTTGATGTTGGCGAACGCGTAGTTGATGTGTGTCAGCTTCGAGGCGGTGCCGTTGTCGTCGAGGTTGTCGACCAGGAAGCCGCGGTCGTAGATGCCCCACTGGGTGAAGTAGCCGACGCGGCGCTCGTCCCCGACGGGGTCGGGGTTCTCGCCGTCGTCCTCGGCGGTGCGGACGGTGACCGGCGCGCTGGGGGCGGACTTGTTGCCCGCGGCGTCGTAGGCGCGGACCCGGAAGGTGTATTCGGTGTCCGCGGTCAGCCCGCCGACGGTCGCGGTGGTGGCGGTGCCCACCACGTTGCGCACGACCTGGTCGTCGGCGTCCAGCACCTCGTACCCGGCGACGCCGGTGTCGTCGGTGGAGGCGGTCCAGGCCAGCGTGACGCTGCCGGAGGTCTGTGCCGTGGACTCCGGCCCGCCGGGGGCGGTGGGCGCCTCGGTGTCGGGCTCGCCGGGGGAGCCGTCACACGGGGCGTCGTTGATGGTGCAGGTCTCGGGGGTGGTGCCGCCGCTGCCGCCCACGCCGTTGAAGCCGATGCTGTAGCTGCCGCCGGCCGGGACGCTCGCGCCCCAGGAGGGCGGGGTCAGCGTGTAGACGCCGCCGGACTCGGCCAGGGTCGCGTTCCACAGGCTGCCCACGCTCGCGCCGGAGGGAAGCGTGAACCTGACGGTCCAGTCGTCGAGTGCGGCCGGGCCGGGGTTGTTGATGGTGAACTGGGCGCTGTAGCCGGTCTCCCACTTGGCGCCTTCGCTGTAGACGACCGTGGCGCCGGTGTCGGCCAGCGCGGGCGCGGTCGTCAGGGCCATGGGGGAGAGCAGGGCCGCCGCTGCCACGGCCGCCAGGCTTCTTCTGCGGGTTGTTCTCACGTTCTTACGTCTCCTACCTCGTCAGCAGGTGCGGGAGATGCGGAGCCGCCGCGGCCCGACGGGCGGCGGATGACTCCGATCGGACGATGACGTGTGATCGCCTGCGACGGCGACCGGGATCGGGGCGTGGGGTGGGCGGGTCCGTGTCGGCCGGGGCGGGGCGCGGGGGGCAGCCGGGAGTGCTGGGAGCATCGGACTCTCCTGGCCAGGGGGGATAATTTTTAGGAAACTTAACTAATAATTTATGGGAGAGTCAACGGCCCCACGGGGACTTTCTCGCGGGAGAGCGGCCCCGGACCCGCGGAACGGGGCCCCTGCTACGGGTGCGCCAGCTGCGCGTCCGCGTCCTGTTCGCGGCCGGGGGCGGCCCTGTCCGGATCCGGTCACCCCCGATCCTTGACGGATTCGGCTCTCCGATGCTCGACGTGCCGGGATCGGTAGAGTGTTCGACGTGGGAAACCCGCTGAACCTTCCGTTCGACCCGATCGAGCGCGCGCACGACAACTGGACCGGCCGCTGGGGCGCGTCCCCGGCGATGGCCGCGGTCACCTCGATCATGCGCGCGCAGCAGATCCTCATCGGACAACTGGACGCCACGCTCAAGCCGCACGAGCTGACCTTCGCCCGATACGAGGCGCTGGTCCTGCTCACCTTCAGCTCCAGCGGCGCGCTCCCGCTGGGCAAGATCGGCGAACGCCTGATGGTGCACCCCACCAGCGTCACCAACACCATCGACCGGCTGGAGCGCCAGGGGTTCGTGCGCCGCAGGCCCAACCCCAGCGACGGGCGCGGAACCCTCGCCGAGATCACCGACCCGGGGCGCGAGGTCGTGGAGCGCGCCACCCGCGACCTGCTGGACATGGAGTTCGGCCTGGACTGCTACTCCGACGAGGAGCTGTGGCAGATCCACAGGCTGTTCAGGAAACTGCGCGTGGACTTCGGGGACTTCCCCGCCGAGGACTGACCCCGCCCGCGCGGCCCCGGTCGCCTCCGACGGCAGAAGGGCTGCTCCCCGAAGGCGAACCGTTCGCCGCGCCCACGGCGGATACGGCAGGATGGAGCACATGCAGCCTTCGGACTTTTCCATGCAGGGCGCCGTCGACCTCGGCGCGCGCAAAGCGGCCCTGGAGCGCGAGGCCAAACGGCAGGCCGAGACGGCCTCGGGGACCGCCAACCCCTACGCGGTGGACGCCACCGAGGAGAACTTCCAGAGCGCCGTCCTGGAGCGATCCCTCCAGGCCCCGGTCATCGTCGCGCTCCTGGCAAGCTGGTCAGGGGAGTCCAAGCAGCTCGAGCAGGCACTGGACCGCCTCGCGGTGGAGGCCTCGGGGCAGTGGCTGCTGGCCAAGGTCGACGCCGAGGTCAGCCCGCAGCTCGCCCAGGCCCTGCGCGCGCAGGGCGTGCCGGCCCTGTACCTCGCCATCGGCGGCCAGATCCAGCCGCTCGCCGCCGGTCCGATGAACGAGGAGCAGCTGCGCGAACTCCTCACGCAGGTCTTCGGCGCGCTCCGCCAGCAGGGCATCCTGCCCGAGGACTACACCGGCGTCGGACCGGCCGGGCCCGCCGACGAGCAGGAGCAGGCCCCCGCGCAGAACCCCGTCCAGGCGGAGGCCGCCGCGGCGGTCCAGCGCGGCGACCACGACGCGGCCGAGGCCGTCTACGCCAAGGCGCTGGAGGCCGACCCCGGCAACGAGGAGTACACGCTGGGCCTGGCCCAGGTGCGCCTCGTGGCCCGGGTGCACGGCCTCGACGCCAACGCGGTCCGCAAGGCCGCCGCCGACGACCCCGCCGACGTCGCCGCCCAGTGCGCGGTCGCCGACATCGACATGTACGGCGGCAAGTTCGAGGACGCCTTCGACCGCCTGGTGGCGACCGTGCGCCGCACCCGCGAGGACGACCGCGACGCCGCGCGCAGGCACCTGCTCGGCCTCTTCGAGGTACTGCCCTCGGCCGACCCCCGCGTGGCCAGGGCGCGCCGCGCCCTGACCTCCGCGCTGTTCTAGGCGGCCGACGCGGCGCCCGGGAGGACCCGGGCCCCGGCCGGGCGGAACCCCGTCCGGCCGGGGCCGGGAACGCCGGGGGAACCGCCGCTAAAGAGTCCGGCACAGGGGTAAAACACCGGCATACCCGGTGAAGGGCGGTGCTCGGATGGCTCCCGTGGTGACGATCTCCGCGACCTACGGCGCGGGGGGAAGCGTGATCGGGCCCGCCGTCGCCGAACGGCTCGGGGTCCCCTTCCTGGACCGGGCGATCCCCGGCGAGGTGGCCGAGCGGATCGGGTGCTCCCTGGAGGACGTGCTGGAGCACGACGACCGCGCGCCCACCGGCCTGGACCGGCTGCTGTCCAGCGCGGCCCGGCTGCCCAGCGTCACGCTCGGCAGCGTCGACACGGCCTTCGTCGGCGCCACCGACGCCGACGGCCGCCTCCTGTACGACCAGGAGTTCGTCGAGCACACCGAGCGCGTCATCGCCGGGGTGGCCGCCGCCGGCGGTGTGATCCTGGGGCGCGCGGCCGCGATGGTCCTCGCCGGCCATCCCACGGCCGTGCACGTGCGCCTCGACGGCCCCCGCGACCGGCGCCTCGCGCAGGCCGCGGCGATGCGCGAGGCCGGACGGGCGGAGGCGCTCATGCGCGGCGCGGTGGAGGAGGCCGGCGAGTGGCGCCCGCCCACCCTGCGCGAGCTCGACGGCAACGACCGGGCCAGACGCGCCTACGTGCGGCGCTTCTACCGCGCCGACCCCGCCCACCCCAAGCACTACCAGCTGGTTCTGGACTCCACCCTGACCACCCACCCGAGTTGTGTGGATATTATCGAGCGCCTGGCGCGCGAACGCGCTGAAGGCCGCCGAGGCGGATGAACCGGACGCCCCGGTACCCGTGCGATGTGGTTGTTTTCACTTATTCGCAGGATTCACACGCCTTCACATGCCCGGAGCGGCCCGAAACCCGACGCCAGCGCGGTGAAACGGCCCGTCAAGGGGGTGTTTCGCACCGGTCGACCGGCGTGCGGGCCAGGTGGTGCCGGTGGCACGATGAAGACCACGCGTTCGTGCGCGACGAGTCCGCGAAAATGAGGAGCTGTACGTGGCAACCCTTCCCAGCGTTTCCTACTCGATCACGGTCCGGTTGGAGCTCGACGCGCACGGAAGTGCCGTGAGCAGCCTCACCAACGCCGTCGAGCACGTGGGGGGCATCGTCACGGCGCTCGACGTGAACTCCGCGGGCCACCAGCGCCTGCGCATCGACGTCACGTGCGCGGCCCGGGACACCGACCACGCCCAGGCCATCGTGGCCGCGCTCGGCGCGATCGAGGGCGTCAGCGTCCACAAGGTCAGCGACCGCACCTTCCTCATGCACCTGGGCGGCAAGATCGAGATGAAGTCCAAGGTGCCGCTGCGCAACCGCGACGAGCTCTCCATGGCCTACACCCCCGGTGTGGCCCGCGTCTCCTCCGCGATCGCGGCCAACCGGGACGACGCCCGCCGCCTGACCATCAAGCGCAACAGCGTCGCGGTGGTCACCGACGGCTCCGCCGTGCTGGGCCTGGGCAACATCGGCCCCGAGGCGTCCATGCCCGTCATGGAGGGCAAGGCCGCGCTGTTCAAGCGCTTCGCCGACATCGACGCCTGGCCGATCGCACTGGACACCCAGGACGTCGACGAGATCGTGCGCACGGTGCAGATCATCGCCCCGGGCTTCGGCGGCATCAACCTGGAGGACATCTCCGCGCCCCGCTGCTTCGAGGTCGAGGCGCGGCTGCGCGAACTGCTGGACATCCCGGTCTTCCACGACGACCAGCACGGCACCGCGATCGTGGTCCTCGCGGCGCTCCGGAACGCGCTGCGCGTGGTCGGCAAGGAGCTCGGCGAGGTCCGCGTGACCATGTCCGGAGCGGGCGCGGCGGGCACCGCCATCCTCAAGCTGCTGATGCACGCGGGGGCCAAGGACGTGATCGTCTGCGACATCCACGGCGCCGTGCACGAGGGACGCGACGACCTCGACCCCAACCTGGAGTGGATCGCCGCCAACACCAACCCGACGGGCTACTCCGGCGACCTCAGGGGCGCGGTGCGCGGGGCCGACGTGTTCATCGGCGTCTCCGCGCCCAACGTGCTCGACGGCGCGGACATCGCCGAGATGAACGAGGGCTCGATCATCTTCGCCCTGGCCAACCCCGACCCGGAGGTCGACCCCGAGATCGCCCACCTGCACGCCGCGGTGGTGGCCACCGGGCGCAGCGACTACCCCAACCAGATCAACAACGTGCTGGTCTTCCCGGGGGTCTTCCGCGGCCTGCTGGACGCCCAGAGCCACAAGGTGACCTCCGACATGATGGTCGCCGCCGCGGACGCGCTCGCCTCGGTCGTCACCGACGACGAACTGGGTCCGCACTACATCATCCCCAGCGTCTTCCACCAGGGGCTGTCCCAGCGGGTGGCCGCGGCGGTGCGCGACGTGGCGCTCCGGGACGGGGGCACGGGAACGCCGGAGGACTGAGCGCGCCCCGGCGCCGCCGACTCGCCCGGATGAGGCCGACGGGTTCGGGTATGAGGTGAGGCATGGACCAGCCGACCCTGACCGGGGCACTGCTCGTCGCCACGCCGCTGCTGGAGGACCCGAGCTTCCGCCGCGCCGTGGTCTTCGTGATCGACGACGACGTCAGCGAGGGCACTCTCGGCGTGATCGTCAACCGGCCCTCGGGACTGGAGGTCGGGGAGGTCCTGGCCGACTGGGGAGACCACGCCAGCCACCCCGCGGTGATGTTCGCGGGGGGCCCGGTCGGGGCGGAGGCGGGGCTGGCGCTGGCGGTGCCGGGCAACGGGCAGGCGCCGCTGGGCTGGCGCTCGCTGGAGGAGATGGACACCGGCGTGTGGCCCGCCGGACTGGGGACGATCGACCTGGACACCCCGCCGGAGGTCATCGGCGACGCGCTGCGGTGGCTGCGGGTCTTCGCGGGCTACGCGGGCTGGAGCGGCGGCCAGCTCCGGGGGGAGATCGAGGAGGGCGCCTGGTACGTCCTGCCCGCGACCGCGGAGGACGTGTTCTGCGCGGACCCCGGGTCCCTGTGGGCGCGGGTGCTGCGCCGGCAGGGCGGGGATCTCGCCTTCGTATCGACCTTTCCCGAGGACCCGACGCTGAACTGACCCGCTCCGCCGCCCCGATACCGTGAACAGCAGGACCGAGGAGGTGTGAGGGCACGATGACGACGGACGTTTTCAACAGGGTGCTCCCGGAGAGCGAGACCCGCCCGGACATTTCTCACGACGGTGGCGACCGCGAGCGGTTCGCCCACTACGTGCAGAAGGACAAGATCACGGAGAGCGCCGTCACCGGTGCGCCGGTGATCGCGCTGTGCGGCAAGGTGTGGGTCCCCAACCGCGACCCCAAGAAGTTCCCGGTCTGCCCCGATTGCAAGAAGATCTACGAAGAGATGATGGGCTGACCGCTTGGCCCCTTCCGGCGCCCTGGGGACGGGGACGCGCCGGCCCGCCGTGCCGGCGCCCGGCGAACCGGCGCATCCCCGCCCCCGGCGGCCCCGGTCGCGGTAACCTCCCAGGGACGCATCGCGGCATGGTTCCCCCGCGCGGGGATGTCATCGCGGAACCGCCCAGCGACGTCTACTCATACGAGGTCGAGAACCTGTCGCACCCGCGCTCCGGAGTTCCGCTGGTCCCACCTGCGAGGTGACCGCTCCGGCGCGGGGCGACCCCAACGGGTAGGACATATGGTTTCCACTTCCGAACGCCCCCCCGGAGGCCGAAGGCGAAGCTCGGGCGGAGGGCACAGGAGGGCTTCGGCCCGGCGCGGGATCACCGCCGGCGACGTCGTGCGCGGGGTCTTCCGGACCATCGGAGAACTGCTCTTCACCGCCGGCCTGGTCATGCTGCTCTTCGCAGCGTTCCAGATCTGGGGCAAGCAGTTCCAGACCGACGCCGAACAGGACCGCCTCGACCAGGCCATGGCGGAGCAGTGGGAGGAGCCCGACATCGGCCCCGACGGCGAACCGCTGCCGGGATCGGCCAACAGCAGGCTCTACATCCCCGAGACCGACCAGAACTGGGTCGTGGTCAGCGGCAAGGAGCCCGAGGACATCAGGTACGGCCCCGGCTGGTACCCCGAGTCGTGGACCCCCGAGGGCATGGTGCCCGCCGCGCGGGCGGGCGAGGCCGGCAACTACTCGATCGCCGGGCACCGCGTGGCCGCGGTCTTCTGGGACCTGGACCAGCTGGAGGAGGGCGACGAGGTCGTCCTGGAGGACAAGGACAACTTCTACACCTACGCGGTGGTCGAGAGCACGATCGTGCTCCCCGACGCGATCGAGGTGACCGCTCCGGACCCCTTCGACCCGGAGTCCACCGAGGAGCCCGACAAGGCGTTCCTCACCCTCACCACCTGCCACCCCAAGCTGCAGAACTCACACCGGCTGATCATCCACGCCGAGCTCACCGACACCCGTCCCAAGGACCAGGGCATGCCCGAGAACATCGCGCACATGGCGCCCGACGCCGAGACGGAGGGGTGAGGCGCGTGTACGGCCTGATCTGGCGTGGCATCCCCGGCCCCTGGTTCGTCAAGCTCGTGGTGTGCCTCGCCCTGGTCGCGGGCGCGACGGCGCTGCTGTGGTACGTCGTCTTCCCGTGGGCGGACCCGTACCTGCCGTTCAACGACGTGACCGTCGGCGGGACCCCCGCGTCCGACGGAGGCGCCCCGGCCGGGGAGGCGTCCCCGGGACAGTAGGGCCCCGCCGGTCCCTGACCGCCGGGGCCCGGCGCGGCCCGGCCGTCCCCTCCGGGACGGCCGACGGGAAGGCCGCTGGACCCCGCGCGGGGAGCGGGAGGAGGCCGGGCGGCCGCCCGGCCTCCGACGCGTCGGGGCGTCGACGACGCGCGCCCCGGTACCCTCGACCCGTGAACACCAGGGGATGCGCGCGATGACGCTTGTGGAGACGAACAGCACCAGTGACCGGCTGCGCGGCCTGCGGGCCTGGCAGCGCGAGGCCTTCGACGAGTACTTCCGGCGCCAGCCGCGGGACTTCCTCGCCGTGGCCACGCCGGGAGCGGGCAAGACCACCTTCGCGCTGACACTGGCCAGCGAGCTACTGGCCCGGCACGTGGTCCGCTCCGTCACCGTGGTGTGCCCCACAGAGCACCTGAAGAAGCAGTGGGCCGAGGCCGCCGCGCGGTTCGGCATCGCCATCGATCCGGAGTTCAAGAACGGCCAGGGCGCGCTCGGCAGGCACTTCGTCGGCGCGGCCGTGACGTACGCCCAGGTCGCCGCTCATCCGATGCTGCACCGGAACCGGACCGAGGCGCGCCGCACCCTGGTCATCTTCGACGAGGTGCACCACGCGGGCGACGCCCTCTCGTGGGGCGAGGCCGTGCGCGAGGCGTTCGACCCGGCGGCCCGGCGGCTGTCCCTGACCGGCACGCCGTTCCGGTCCGACGTCAACCCGATCCCGTTCGTGGACTACGTGCAGGACCACAACGGCGTGCGCCGCTGTTCCTGGGACTACAGCTACGGGTACGCCCCCGCGCTGGCCGACGGCGTCGTGCGGCCGGTCATCTTCATGGCCTACTCGGGGGAGATGCGCTGGCGGACCAAGGCCGGCGACGAGCTGGCCGCCCGGTTGGGCGAGCCGCTCACCTCCGACGCGCTCTCCCAGGCCTGGCGCGCGGCACTGGACCCCAAGGGCGACTGGATCAAGAAGGTGCTGGCCGCGGCCGACCGGCGGCTCAGCGAGGTCCGCAAGCACACCCCCGACGCGGGCGGCCTGGTCATCGCCACCGACCACGAGTCCGCCCGCGCCTACGCGCGCATCCTGCGCCAGATCACCGGGCGCGGCGCGACCGTGGTGCTGTCGGACGACCCCACCGCGAGCAAGAAGATCAAGCAGTTCTCCGAGTCCGACGACCGCTGGATGATCGCGGTGCGGATGGTGTCCGAGGGCGTGGACGTTCCCCGGCTGATGGTCGGCGTCTACGCCACCTCCACCAGCACCGCGCTGTTCTTCGCCCAGGCGGTGGGGCGCTTCGTGCGGGTGCGCCGCCGCGGCGAGATCGCCTCGGTGTTCCTGCCCTCGGTGCCGGTCCTGCTCGAGTACGCGGGCGAGATGGAGCGCGAGCGCGACCACGCGCTGGACCGCCCCGTCAACGAGGACGGCTTCGACCCCGAGCAGGACCTCGTCGACGAGGCCCGCAAGAAGCGGGACACGCCCGACGCGGGAGACGAGCTGCCGTTCGAGACGATGGAGTCCGCGGCCGAGTTCGACCGCGCCCTCTACGACGGCGGCGAGTTCGGCGGGGGCGCGCCGGGATCACCCGAGGAGGAGGACTTCCTGGGCCTGCCCGGACTGCTGGAACCCGACCAGGTGGCCCAGCTGCTGCGCAGGCGCAACCACGAGCAGCAGACGCAGCGGCGCAGGGAGCCCGAGGCCGAGGCCAGGCAGGCCCCCGCGCACGAGGTGGTGGCCGAGCTGCGCCGCGAGCTCAACGGGCTGGTCGGAGCCTGGCACCACCGCACCGGCCAGCCGCACGCCACGATCCACACCGAGCTGCGTCGCGCCTGCGGTGGCCCGCCCATCGCGCAGGCCACCGCCGAGCAGGTGCGCCAGCGCGTCGCCAAACTGCGCGCGTGGGCGGTCGGGGAGCGCTGACCCGCCGCGTTCGGTCACCGATCGACAAAATCCGTGTGGCACAAGCCACGAACCCGTAAACAGTTCGCGTTCCGGACGTGTCCCACGCTGTGCCGGGTCACGAATTCACTACCTTCCGTAGCTATGACGACCGCGACAAACGGGTGGACTCTGCGCAACCTCCTCACCTGGAGCGGGCTCGCGGTCAGCGCCGCGGCCCTGGCCGGAATGACCGTGCAGGCTCCCACACCGGACTCCGACGCCCCGAAGAACGGCGCGCGCCCCACGGCGGCCGCGCCGCCCTGTGAACCGGGGGAGGGCGCGGCCCGCGCCTCCGGCCCCGCGGCCTCCGCCCGGCGCGACCCCCACTCGCTGGCCCCCGAGGAGGCGGCCGAGCTCGACCGCCTCCTCCAGGCGGCCGCGGTCCCGCAGCAGGCGCCGAGCGCGGGGCAGCCGCAGACCGTCCCGGTGGTCTTCCACGTCGTCTCCCACCCCGACGGCACCGGGGACGTCCCGCAGGAGGTCATCGACAAGCAGATCAGGGTGCTCACCCACGCCTTCCGCGGCTACTACGGCGGAGTGGACACCGGGTTCCGGTTCGAGCTGGAGGAGACCACCCGGACCGAGAACGCCCGTTGGTTCGCCGACTTCACGAACAACGAGGACGAGATCAAGCAGCACCTGCACAGGGGCGGCTCCGAGACCCTGAACATCTACTCGCTCGACATGGGCCGGGGGCTGCTCGGCCGGGCGAGTTTCCCGCAGGACTACCAGAGCGACCCGGAAGGCGACGGGGTCGTCATCGACTACCGCACGGTCCCCGGCGGCAGCCTCCAGAACTTCAACCTCGGCCACACCGCGACCCACGAGACCGGGCACTGGCTGGGGCTGTTCCACACCTTCCAGAACGGCTGCGCCAACCCCGGCGACTACGTCTCGGACACCCCCTACGAGCGGGAGCAGGCCGTCGGCTGCCCCGAGGGGCGGGACACCTGCCCGCTCCGCAAGGGCCGGGACCCGGTCCACAACTACATGAACTACAGCCACGACCCGTGCCTGAACGAGTTCACCGAGGGGCAGGCCGAACGCATGGCCATGTCCTGGGCGGCCTTCCGCGAGTGACCCGCCGCGGAGCCCGGCCGGAACCGGCCGGGCGACCGCGTTGCCGGACCGGCGGGGCCGGTGCCATAGTGCTTGTGGTCCGAGTCCCGGAGCCGCGGCGCTCACGGCCGGCGGCGTCCCGCCGGTCCCGCGATCGCGCGGGCGTCGTAGAGGAGTCCGCGATGACCACGAGGAGAACGCCCCTGATCGCCGCCGGAGCCGCCGCCGTCGTCGTCGTGGCGGCCGGCGGCTGGATCGCCGGGAGGGCCGTCACCGGGCAGCCGGTCCTGCCGACCGCGGCCACCGGACCCGCGACCGGCGCCGGGAGCGGCGGCACCCCCGACGGCACGGGCCCCGGCGGCGCCCCGAGCGGCTCCGCGGCCGCCTCCGCCCCCGGACAACGGGGCCAGGAGGTCGGGTTCCGGGGGCTGGTCCTGCGGTTCCCCGAGGACTGGACCGTGGAACGGGTGGAGGACACGGTCTTCCTGAACGGGTCGGACCCCGACGCGGGGCAGGTCGTCGACGACTGGATGGTCGCCCACCCTCCCGGACAGCCCGGATGCGCGGAATGGGACAAGCGACAGGACTGGGGGCCCGGGGCCGGGCTCGACTGCGCGCACGTCAAGGTCTTCGGCCCGGGGGGGATCGAGTACGGGGGAGACGGCTGGTCGCGGATCACCGAGGAGCCGCGGGAGGGGCCCTTCGTGCCGCGAAGCGGACTCGGCATGTGCCTGGACCGGGTCGACTCCGTCCCCGGGTCCGAAGACGACGGCGCCCCCTACGAGCCCGACGTCAGCGGACTCGCCCCGGTCGGCGACCGGAAGGCGCTCTACCGGGAGTACACGCTCGGCTGCTACTCGGAGGAGACCGCCGACAACCGGGGCTTCTACCGCCAGAGGTCCTGGCTGCTGCCCGAGTCGGGGATCCTCGTCGTGGACGACTACGGCCTCGACGAACTCGACGGGATCCTCGCCGACGGCGGGTTCGCCTGACCCGCGCGGCCGACCGGAGGGAACCGGCCGCCGCCCGCGCCGATAAGCTTGCTGGCATGGCAGCGACCAAGACCTACCTCACCGGTGTCAAGCCCACCGGGGAACCGCATCTGGGCAACTACCTCGGCGCGCTCAAGCCCGCCCTGAGGGCGGCGCACGAGTACGACGCCTACTACTTCATCGCCGACTACCACGCCCTCACCACGGTCCGCGATCCCGAGGTGATGCGGCACAACACCAGGTCGGTCGCCGCCACCTGGCTGGCCTGCGGGCTCGACCCCGAGCGCACGGTCGTCTACCGCCAGTCCGACGTCCCCGAGACGTTCGAGCTCACCTGGGTGCTCGCCTGCGTCACCGGCAAGGGGCTGATGAACCGCGCCCACGCCTACAAGGCCGTGCGCGACCGCAACGCCGAGGCCGGACTCGCCGACCTCGACGCCGGCGTCAACATGGGGCTGTTCAACTACCCCGTGCTCATGGCCGTGGACATCCTCATCATGGAGACCGACCTCGTCCCGGTCGGCAGGGACCAGGCCCAGCACGTCGAGTACGCGGCCGACATCGCGGGCTCCTTCAACCACCTGTTCGGCGACGGCTACACCTTCCGCATCCCCAAGGGCGTCTACCCCGAGGGCGACGCCAGCGTGCTGCCCGGTGTCGACGGGCGCAAGATGAGCAAGTCCTACGACAACCACATCCCGCTGTTCCTGCCCGAAGGCCGGCTGAAGAAGCTGATCCGGCGCATCCCCACCGACAGCGTCCCGGTCGAGGAGCCCAAGGACCCCGACTCCTCCGTCGTCTTCCAGCTGCTCACCCACTTCGCGGGGGCCGACCGGATCGCGGAGACCCGGAAGCGGCTGGAGGCGGGCGGCATGGGCTGGGGCGAGCTCAAGAACGAGCTGTTCGAGGCGGTCAACGCCGAGATCGCGCCCAAGCGCGAGCGCTACGAGGCGCTGATGGCCCCGGACAGCGAACTCGACGACATCCTCGCCGCCGGGGGCGAGCGCGCCCGCGAGCGTAGCCGCCGCGTGCTGTCCCAGGTGCGCGCCGCCGTCGGCATCGACTGACCGCGTCCTGACGTCGGCGCCGCCACGGCGCCGACGTCAGGACGCCTCGCGGACGCGCCGGTCCCCGGGGCCTCCCGGGCCGCTCACGCCACGACCGGTTCGCCCTCCAGCCGTACCCGCGCCTCGCCCAGCTCCGCCATCGCGGCCTCCACCGTCGGACGGGCCACGCCCGCCGTCAGACTCAGCAGCACCCGCACCCCGAACCCGGCGCGGGAGGCGTCCAGGGCGGTGGCGCGCACGCAGTGGTCGGTGGCGATTCCCACCACGTCCACCTCCGTGACGTCCCGTTCGCGCAGCCAGTCCGCCAGCGCGGCCCCCTCCTTGGTGGAGCCCTCGAACCCGCTGTACGCGGCCGTGTAGGCGCCCTTGTCGAAGACCTCCTCGACCGGGTCGGTCTCGAAGCGCGGGTGGAACTCCGCGCCGCGCGTGCCCGCCACGCAGTGCGGCGGCCACGAGTCCACGAAGTCGGGGGAGTCCGAGAAGTGCGGCCCCGGGTCCACGTGGTAGTCGCGGGTGGCCACGATGTGGGCGTAGTCGCCCCGCTTGGCGTCGATGTACGCCGAGATGGCGGTGGCCACGTCGGTGCCGCCGGACACCGCCAGGCTGCCGCCCTCGCAGAAGTCGTTCTGCACGTCGACGACGATCAGTGCCTTCATGTTCCGTCCCTCTTTCGGATACGCGGCCGGGGTGCGTTTCCTGAATGCTTCCGGGTCGGCTCGCGTCCGTCCAGAGCGGGGCCCTCGGTGGAGTCGCCGCACCTCTGCCGGTGGTCGTGACGTCAGCGTTCCAGAACCGAGGATTTCAGAACGCCGGCGTCAGGATCGTCAACAGGACCCCCGCGAACGGTCACGACCCGGACAAGTCCGGTCAGTCGTGTGCCCTCTGCTCGAACACGGTGGGGATCGCGGGTTCGCCGCGTGACATCCGGCGTGCGGCCACCGGCAGCTCGGCAATGGCGCGGACGTGCCGCTCCCGCGCCTCCTCCAGGGGCTCACGCCCGACGACCTCGCCTCCTTCGACGAGGGGGACCAGAAGCGGCCGCTCCATCCGCCCCGATTCCGGCTCGTACTCGAAGACCCGCTCGGTCGTCGCCACCCCGTGGTCGTCCAGCCGCCGCGTCGCCCACTTGCGCCCGCCCTTGCTGGGCTTTCCCACCGACCGCTTGGCCACCGGCGACAACGGGGCCTCCGGATCGTCGCTCCGGGCGCGCGCCACCAGCTTGTACACCAGCGACGCGGTCGGCGCGCCCGACCCGGTGACCAGGGAGGTTCCGACCCCGTAGCCGTCCACCGGGGCGATCGCCAGGGCCTGGATGGCGTGCTCCTCGAGGTCGCCGGTCACGATGATCCGGGTCTCCGCGGCGCCCCGCTCGTCCAGGAACGCGCGCACCCGCACCGCCAGCTCCCCCAGGTCACCGGAGTCGAGCCGCACCGCGCCCAGCTCCGGGCCGGCCAGGTCCACGGCGGTGGCCATGGCGCGCATCACGTCGTAGGTGTCCACCAGCAGAGTGGTGTCCTTCCCCAGCGACTCCAGTTGCGCGGCGAACGCGTGCCGCTCGTTGTCGTGCAGCAGTGTGAACGCGTGCGCGCTGGTCCCCGCAGTGGGAACCCCGTAGCGGAGGCCCGCCTCCAGGTTGGAGGTGTTCGCGAAGCCGGAGAGGTACGCGGCGCGCGCCGCCGCCACGGCGGCCTCCTCGTGGGTGCGCCGCGACCCCATCTCGATCAGCGGACGCCCGTTCGCGGCCGTCACCATCCGCGACGCCGCCGAGGCGATCGCGCAGTCGTGGTTGTAGATCGACAGCGCCAGCGTCTCCAGCACGACGCACTCGGCGAACGTGCCCTCCACCACCAGGATGGGCGAGCCGGGGAAGTAGCAGTCGCCCTCGGCGTAACCCCAGACATCACCGGAAAAACGGTAATCCGACAGGAACGAAAGTGTAGGGTCGTCCACGACCCCGGTCCGGGCGAGGAAGTCCAGGGCCGCGGAGTCGAAACGGAAGTGCTCCAGCGCGTCCAGGAACCGTCCCGTACCGGCGACCACGCCGTACCGGCGGGTCTCGGGCAGGCGGCGGGCGAACATCTCGAAGACCGTCCGCCGGTGCGCCGCACCGCTGCGCAGAGCGGCCTGCAGCATGGTCAACTCGTAGTGGTCGGTGAGGAGCGCGCTGCTCCGGCGTTCGGTCATGGAAACCAACCTTAGTTCGTGCCTCCCGGGAAGAAGCTCGGGGGAGACCGCCGGCGCGCGCGGGGGAGTGACGGTCGCGGGAATGGACGGAAGCCGCCCGGGGCACACCGTTGGGCAACCAGCCGTGTCAGGGCGAGAATGGTGAAGAAGGTGAGCGGGGCATGACCGCCATGCCGGTCGAACTCGAGGAACCGCGGATCGAGGAGGACGTCCGGCCGGACGTGCCGTGGATCACGATCGTCTGGAACGACCCCGTCAATCTGATGAGCTACGTCACCTACGTCTTCCAGACGGTCTTCGGGTACTCCAAGGCCAAGGCCCGGAAGCTCATGGAGGACGTGCACTACCAGGGCAGGGCGGTCGTCTCCAGCGGTACCCGCGAGGAGATGGAGCGCGACGTCAACATCCTGCACGAGTACGGCCTCTGGGCGACTCTCCAACAGGACAAGTAAACCCACACGACAACGGGGTTCCACCGACTCATGACCACCGGATTTCACAGCGCCCCACGCGGCGGGGTCCGCATCGAGGTCGACAGCGGAGAGGCGAGCCTCCTGCGCTCCATGGCCGCTCTCGTGCTGCAGCTCGTCGAGGCGCCCGAACCGCAGGACGAGTTCGCGGCGCTCATCGGTATCGGCGCCAACAGCACCAGGCCGGAGGACCCGGTCCTGGCCCGGCTCTTCCCCGACGCCTACACCGAGGACGCCCTCGCGGCCGGGGACTTCCGCCGCTACACCGAGGACGGTCTCCGCCGCCACAAGCGCGAGAACGCCCAGCTGGTCTTCGACGGGATCCCCGCCGGCGGCGGCGAGATCACCCTGGACCTGGCCGACGCGCACTCCTGGCTCAAGCTCCTCACCGACGTCCGGCTCTCCCTCGGCACCCGCCTGGGCATCGAGGACGAGGCCGACCTGGAGGCCCTGCGCCAGAGGCTCCGGGGCGACGAGTCGCTGGCCTCCGCCGCCCACATCTACGAATGGCTCACACATCTGCAGGAAAGCCTGGTCCAGGCCCTCATGCGGGACTGAGCGGCCGCCGCGCCGACTCATACCCAGCGAGTGGGTAGGGATATCTGCTCGGCTACCCTGAGGACCATGCTGAGGATTGATCGCCCGATCTACGACCAGATCGTGGCCCACGCCCGCCGCGACCACCCGGACGAAGCCTGCGGCGTGGTGGCCGGGCCCGAGGGAAGCGACCGGCCCGAGCGCTTCATCGAGATGGTCAACGCCGAACGGTCGCCCACGTTCTACCGCTTCGACTCGCTCGAACAGCTCAAGGTCTGGCGCGGGATGGACGACCGCGGCGAGGAGCCCGTCGTCATCTACCACTCGCACACCGCGACCGAGGCGTACCCCTCGCGCACCGACGTCAGCTACGCCTCCGAGCCGAACGCCCACTACGTCCTCGTCTCCACCCGGGACCCCGAGACCGTCGAGTTCCGCTCCTACCGGATCGTCGACGGGGCCGTCACCGAGGAACCGGTCGAGATCACCGACGCGGCCTGACCCGCGAACCCCGAACACCCGGAATCACCCGCGCACCGCGCACGTTGAACCAGAGCGGCGGGCCACCGCGCGCCCGCCACCAGCACACAGACTTCCAACGGAGACATACTCATGGCCATCGAGGTCCGCATCCCGACCATCCTGCGCAACCTCACCGACGGCGCCAAGACGGTCGAAGGCGAGGGCGCCACCATCGCCGAGCTCATCACCCACCTCGACAAGAACCACCCGGGAATCGGCGCCCGCCTCGTCGAGAACGACCAGCTGCGCCGCTTCGTCAACGTCTACCTGAACGACGAGGACGTCCGCTTCCTCGGCGGCATCGACGCCCCCGTCTCCGACGGCGACACCGTCACCGTCCTGCCGGCCGTCGCCGGCGGGGCGCGCTGACCGCCATGAGGTTCGACTCCCTTCTGGGCTCGCTCGGGCACACCCCACTGGTGGGGCTGCCCGGGCTGTCCCCCTCGCCCGAGGTCCGGATCTGGGCCAAACTCGAGGACCGCAACCCGACCGGGTCGATCAAGGACCGCGCGGCGTTCTTCATGATCGAGCAGGCAGAGAAGGACGGCCTGCTCACTCCCGGGTGCACCATCCTGGAGCCCACCTCCGGGAACACGGGGATCTCCCTGGCGATGGTCGCCCGGCTGCGGGGCTACAGGATGGTCTGCGTCATGCCGGAGAACACCTCCGCCGAACGCAGCCAGCTGCTCGCCATGTGGGGAGCGAAGATCCACTACTCCCCGGCCGAGGGCGGCTCCAACGAGGCCGTCCGCGTCGCCAAGCGCATGGCCGCCGAACACCCCGAGTGGGTGATGCTCTACCAGTACGGCAACCCCGCCAACGCCCGCGCCCACTACGAGACCACCGGGCCCGAATTGCTGGCGGACCTGCCCGAGATCACCCACTTCGTCGCGGGCCTGGGAACCACCGGCACCCTCATGGGCGTCGGCCGCTACCTGCGCGAGCACAAGCCGGGAACGCAGATCGTGGCCGCCGAACCGCGCTACGGCGAACTCGTCTACGGCCTGCGCAACATCGACGAGGGCTTCATCCCGGAGCTGTACGACGAGACGGTCCTCACCACCCGCTTCTCCGTCCCGGCCGACGCCGCCCTCAAGCGCACCCGCGAACTCCTCGACAAGGAGGGCATCTTCGCGGGAATCTCCACCGGCGGCGCCCTGCACGCGGCCCTGGGCGTGGCGGCCAGGGCCGTCAAGGCCGGGGAGCGCGCGGACATCGCCTTCGTCATCGCCGACGCCGGCTGGAAGTACCTCTCCACCGGCGCCTACGAGGGCACCCTCGAAGAGGCCGAGGAACGCCTCGACGGCCAACTCTGGGCCTAGCGTCCTGGGGTGGGAGTACCCACCCCAGGACGTCGCGGGGCTTTCCGCAGACCGTTCGGGCCCGGATCCCCGTCGGCCGCAGCGGGCGCGGGCAGACCCGCGCGGCCGCCGCCGGGACCCCCGCCCGGTCCGGCCACGGGCAACCCGGGCCCTGGCCGCCGGCGCGCCGAAACCGTTCGCTTCAATGGTCCCCATGACGCGATTCGCCTCCGCGACCGACATCACCCGCACGGGCGAGAACCGGTACGCCGTCGACCTCGACCCCGGATACCTCATCGGCGCCGCGCTCAACGGCGGCTACCTCATGGCGGTGCTGCAGCAGGCCGCGCTCGCCGAGTCCGCGCACCCGCACGCGGTCTCCTCCTCGTACCACTTCCTGAGCCCCGGCAGCGGCGGACCGGCCGAGATCGAAGCCGAGGCCCTCAAGCGGGGCCGGACCGTCAGCACCGTACGCGTCACCCTGCGCCAGGCGGGGAAGGCCGTCGCCACCGGCACGGTCGCCACCGCCGCGCTCGACCCGGGGGCCGTCCCCGTCTTCGAGGCCGCCCCCGCGGGGGTCCCCCCGATCGAACAGTGCCGCGCCTTCGACCCGCGCGCCGACCGGGCCTCCGAGAGCGGCTTCATCGACCGCGTCGACCTGCGCTTCGCCCCCGAGACCTACGCGCTCCTCACGGGCGGGCACTCAGGCGCCACCCCCGAACTGCGCGGCCACGTCGACCTCAGCGCGCGCGACGGCGGACCGGCCGAGGACCCCGCGGCCTTCGTCGCCCTCGCCGTCGACGCGCTCCCGCCCGTCGTGAGCGCGCTGACCGCCTGGAGGTGGGCCCCCACCGTCGAACTCACCTGGCACCTGCGCGCGCTCCCCGAACCGGGCCCGCTCGCCTTCCGGGCCCGCGCGGACCTGGTCAGCGACGGCTGGTTCGACGAGAGCGTCGACCTGTGGGACGCGAAGGGGCGCCTCGTCGCGCAGAGCCGCCAGCTCGCCCGCCTCGGGCGCTGAGCATCGGTGTGACGCGTCCGCGCCCGGCGCGCGGGAAAAGTCCGGAAGGACCCTGAAGCAACCCTCTTCGCCTGCGAACACGCCGAAAGGGGGGATGTGTGATGTCTTCACATGTGATTCACATCGCCTGAGGCGCGGGCCACATTGTGTACCCACCCGCCGCTACGTGGGGTACACCCGTAACAACCTGGAAATCCGGAGACCCGGCGACCCTGACTCCGCGCCGCGGCGAAGTCTCCGCGGAGGCACCTCACCGAAAAGGCTGTACGACGTGCGACTCACCATCATCGGCTCATCGGGGAGCTTCCCCGGCCCCGCCAGCCCCGCGTCCTGTTACCTCGTGGAAGCCGACGGGTTCCGGCTGCTGCTCGACCTCGGCAACGGGGCGCTCGGAGCGCTCCAGCGCTACACCGACATCTACGACATCGACGCCGTCTACCTCTCGCACCTGCATGCCGACCACTGCTTCGACCTGTGCTCCTACTGGGTGGCGCGGACCTTCCCCGAAGGCGGCCGCAAACCCCGCATCCCCGTCTACGGCCCCCCCGGAGTGGCGGACCGGATGGCCGAGGCCTACGGGCTCGACCCCGATCCCGGTATGCGCGACACCTTCGACTTCCACGAGATCACCCCCGGCAGCCGCCGGATCGGCCCCTTCACGGCGACCTTCGACCACGTCAACCACCCCGTCGAGGCCTTCGGGATCCGCCTCGAGCACAAGGGCGCGGTCCTGGCCTACTCCGGTGACACCGGGGCCTGCGACGAACTCGTCGACCTCGCCCGAGACGCCGACCTGTTCCTGTGCGAGGCGTCCTTCCAGGACCACAAGGAACACCCCAAGGACATGCACCTGACCGGCAGCGAGGCGGGCGAGCAGGCCACCCGCGCCGGTGCGCGCAAACTCGTCCTCACCCACCTCGTCCCCTGGAACGACAACGACCGCACACTCGCCGAGGCGCGCACCACCTACAGCGGTCCGGTCGAACTCGCCGTGCAGGGGGAGGTCCACCGGGTCACGGCCGGGAGGTGACCCGGCCGGCCCCTCGCCGGAGGGTTCCGGCCGCCACGGGGCCGGGGCCCTCCGACGGACGCGCCGGCCCCACCGCCCGCACCGATCCGACCGAAGGGCGACGCCCCCCGTTCCGCGCGGATAGGCTCGGCCCCATGCCTCGACCTGACGGACGAACTCCGAATCAGCTCCGCCCAGTGAACATCACCCGCAACTGGCTCCGGCACGCGGAAGGCTCAGCCCTCATCGAGTTCGGCGAGACCCGTGTCCTGTGCGCCGCGACCGTCGAAGACGGCGTCCCCCGCTGGAGGCGCGGAACCGGGGAGGGGTGGGTCACCGCCGAATACGCCATGCTGCCCCGCGCCACGGACACCCGCGGCACCCGCGAGTCGGTCAAGGGCAAGATCGGCGGCCGCACCCACGAGATCTCCCGCCTCATCGGACGCTCACTGCGCGCCGTCGTCGACTTCAAGGCCATGGGCGAGCACACCATCACCCTGGACTGCGACGTCCTCCAAGCCGACGGCGGCACCCGCACCGCGGCCATCACCGGCGCGTACGTGGCGCTCTCGGACGCGGTCAAGTACCTGCGCAAGCGGCGCAACCTCAAGAACAACCCGCTGACCGGGTCCGTCGCCGCGATCAGCGTCGGCGTCGTGCAGGGCAAGCCGCGCCTGGACCTGAACTACCTCGAGGACTCCGTGGCCGAGACCGACATGAACGTCGTCGTCACCGGAACCGGCGAGTTCATCGAGGTCCAGGGCACGGCGGAGGGGGCTCCCTTCGACCGGGCCCTCCTGGACTCCCTCCTGGACCTCGCGGTCGGCGGCTGCGCCGAACTCACCGAGATCCAGAAGAAGGCCCTCGCGGGATGAGCGGGGTCCGCACGCTCGTGCTCGCCACGCGCAACGCCAAGAAGGTCCCCGAGATGCGCGCGATCCTGGCGGAGGCCGGGCTCGACATCGAGGTCGTCGGCCTCGACGCCTATCCCGACGCTCCTGACGTGGCCGAGACCGAGAACACCTTCACCGGGAACGCCTTGCTCAAGGCGAGGGCTGTCGCCGCGCACACCGGCCTGCCCGCCGTCGCGGACGACTCCGGCCTGCGTGTCGACGAGCTGAACGGGATGCCCGGGGTGCTGTCCGCCCGCTGGTCGGGCAGGTTCGGCGAGGCCGCCGGGGACCGGGACGCCGCCAACCTGGACCTCGTTCTGGACCAGCTCGCGGACACCCCTGAGGAGCGGCGCGGCGCCGAGTTCGTCGCCGCGGCCGCGCTCGTCCTGCCGACGGGGCGGGAGCATGTCGTGGAGGGGGTCTTCCGGGGAACGCTGACCACCGGGCCCCGCGGCGGGAACGGCTTCGGCTACGACCCGATCTTCGTACCGGAGGGGGAGACCCGCACCACCGCGGAGATGAGCGCGGCGGAGAAGAACGCGATCAGCCACCGGGGCATCGCCTTCCGGGCCCTTGCCCGGGAGCTGCTCGCCCTCGGCTAGCCGGGCCGGCCGTCGCCCGGAGCGGGCGACGGCCGCGCGTTCAAAAAGACGGCAATCTCCGCGTCATCCGAAGCGGCCCTCCGAGGCCCCGCCCTCTGCGGGAGGCAAACCGAAACCCCCGTGGTCAAAGCCCGGGTCATGCCCGGGTGCGGACACGGTCCGCGAATCGCGCGCCGGACCCGGTCGGGTGGTTCGGGAGCCTCCCGGGATCGGGTAGTGTTCTCCGAGTCGCCACGAACAACGGCCGCGAGGCCCGAACTCATGGTGGTCCTTCCCAAGAGGAACGTCCGAGGCATTGACTTCGAGCGGGTAGGCTTGGGGGGCACGGACAGCCGGGAACTGAACTCCTCCTCTCGAGTGAGGGCAGCCGGGTCCGGACCTCCACGGATCGAAGCGGACATTCGGTGTCCACTCCTCCAAATCCCATTTACGACAGAACCGATTCTCTCGGTTCCATCGTGATCCGCACCACGAGTTGAATCGAATTCACTTTCGGTCGATGGTGGTTCGGAATGGGAATTGCGGATCTTCAATTCGGGATCGCGAAGCTCGGAAGCCGATTTGGCAGAGCGGCGGGATCGCGATAAAGTGGAGTCACAACGGAGCGGAACAACGGGGGAAACCCCCACGGGAAACTCCACCTCCTTCTTTCGAGGGAGTCGCCGCGAAAAGCGCGAGTTTGCGCCGGCG
>NZ_SNYN01000034.1:2370-28011 GCF_004363075.1 Actinorugispora endophytica | reverse complement strand
CGTCTTCGACACCGACACCGACTCGGTCTCCGACACCACCCCCCGCACCATCAACCTCGACCTCACCCCACCCAAAACCGAAACCGACAACACCAGAAACGGAAACGACTCCGACAACAGAACAGACAGCGGTCCCGAAACCAGAAGCGACGACCGGACCGAAAGCGCGCCCGCACCGTCATCCGCCCCCGCGGCCAAGGAGCCCCCGTCCTTCGACTCCGGGGACAGGAGCCCCTTCTCACAGGAGACCTCCGAATCCCGGCCGGACTCCAGTCCCGACGACGAGGAGACCGCCTCGGAGGACAACCGGGGTCTCGACTACGGCGACGAGGAAAGCGACGGCACCCGGACACCCGACAGCGACTTCCTGCCGACTCCCACCGAATACAATTCCCCCGGCGGAACGGAGAAAGGCGGATTCGACTATGACTCGTTCATCGAAAACCTTTTCGGCTCCCGATCCGGGAAGCCCGACCCCCTCGCCGGATTCCCCGAATCCGACCAGAGCCCCGTCGACGTCTTCTCCCTCCACGACATCCAGCTCGCCTCCCCCGGCCCCGACGCCGACCCGGCCACCGACACCGCCTCCCCCTTCCAGCCCCCCACGGCCACCGCGCCCGCGACCGCGCCCTCCACCAGCAACAGCGGAAGCACCACCGGGAACATCCAGCAGACCGGCACCCCCCAGAACCAGAACCGGTCCGGCGGCACCGACAACACGACCGGAACCGAGACCGGGACCGCCCCCGCGCCGGTCGACACCACATCCGACACCGGCGACACCAACACCGGCACCGGCACCGGCACCGGCACCGAGAACCCCACCGACCAGCCCCCCGCACCGGTCACCTCGGTCAGCGGCACCCCCCAGCAGACGACCACCCAGACCTCCTCCGAAACCTCCCAAGACACCACCGACGCCCGCGACAGCAGCAACACCCGCGACACGGACGACACGAACGACACCCGCGACACCCGGCCGAACGAGCAGCCCTCCCACGACGACGCCACCCCGGCCCCCGAGGGCTTCCGATCCGAGACCGTGTTCGATTCCGTCTCGTTCGTCAAAGCCCTGATCGGCCGGTCCGACGGCTCCGAACCGGTCCCGAACACCGACACGGACACGGACCGGGAGACGGTCTCCGGCACGGGCACGGGCACGGGCACGGACACGGAGGCCGCCGCGCCCGCGCCGCCCGCTCCGAACACCTCCTCCGACGACCCCCCTACGCTCTCGCCCCGGGTCACCCCGCAGGACACCCCGGGCGCGGCCTCCGCGCCCCGGCCCGGCGCGGAACCGCCCGCGCTCCGGGGCTTCGACGAGGTCCCCCCGGGCCAGCGGGACGAGATAGCGACGATCCTGAACAACGGCACCCCGTCCTCCCACCTCTCCCGGGGATACCGGGTCCTCAGCGCCTACTACCACCACTACGGCAACGACGCCGGCATCGAGGCGGCCCTCCACCACGTCGGAATCTCCGGGCTGACCGAGAGCCAGCTCCACAGCTGGTGGACGAACCTGCGCGAGACCGGGCTCCTGCACGACGCCCTCCACCACCTGGAGGGGTCCGGCGCGCACCCTCCCGCCCACGGCTGGGACTCCCTGCACGAACCCACCAGGCACACGTCCCTGGTCCCCGAGCACCTGGTCGCGAAGTTCAGCAGCCGTCCCGGCCAGTCGACCTCCTTCAGCGTCCCCGGCCCGGACGGCTCCCCCCTGCGGGCCACCATCCGGCAGCGGCCGACGGCGGACGGCCTCCCCGACCACCCGCGCATGGAGTGGCACCGGCCCCCCGCCGACCCGGACTCCTCCGAGGTCCCCCCCACCGAGGTGGTGCTGAGGTTCCGACGCCGCACCCCCCCGGGAGGGCTCGACGTCCGCGACGCCGAGGCCGCCCTGGTCCGGGAGCTGGAGTCGGTGGTCAACAGCGGCCGCCCCGTGCCCGAGCTCCCCGAGCCCGCCCTGGGCGGCGGCCGCCCGCCGTCCGAGCGCGCCGTCCCCCACACCCTGCGGGACGGCTCGCCGCTGCGCCTGCGCGTGGAGATCGTCGGCCCCGACCACGACCCGTCCCAGGTCCACGGCGACCTCACCTGGGCGCCTCCCTCGGAGGACTTCACCCTCCGCCAGGAGCACACGAAGGCCGCGCCCAAGGTCCTGTCCTGGTTCGGGCTCACCGAGAGCGCCGGCTCCCAGGACCGCCGCGGCGCGCCCGCGCCGACCGACGACCAGGGCGCTCCCCTGCCCCGTCGGCCGAAGGTCACCTCCGTCTCCCTGAACAACCTCGACCAGGTGCTCGTCCGCCACACCACGACACCCGCCGTCTCCGAGGACCTGCCCCGGCCCCAGACCTGGACGGGTTGGGAGGACCTGCGGAAGACCGTCCCCGTGACGCAGATCGGCTCTCCCGCGCACGCCTCGGGCGTGTCCGTCGGTTCGAGGGAGCCCCTGCGCGCGGACAACCTCCGCGCCAGTCCCCCGACCCTCCCCTCGCAGGGGATGGAGCCCCGCTTCGAGGTCCGGCGCGTCCCCATCCCCGAGACCGAGCAGGTCGAGGACGGCCCCACCCACGTCCAGGAGATCACCTGGCGCGTCCTGTTCGACCGCAACGGCGTCCCCGAGGAGAAGATCCGGCAGCACCTCGCCGCCTACCGCGACCAACTGGAGCGCGCCCTCAACGGCCGGCACCGGCTCCCCGACGAGTTCGGCGACCCCGGCGACCAGCTGCACGTGCGGGTGGAGGTCGTCGGCGACCCCGGCGTCACCGGTCCCGTGCACGCCGACGTGACGTGGCTGCCCCTGAACGCGGACGGCAGCCTTCCCCGGAGCAGCGCCCACCGCTGGGCCGTGGACGACAACCCGAAGGGGTCGGTGCACGAGACCCTGCACTGGCTCACCCTCATGGACGAGTACCCGGAGACGGGCCCGGGCTCCGGCGTCCTCAGGCGACACCCCGGCTCCTCGCGCGTGGACGCGTCCCCTGACGGGAACATCATGGCGAACGCCCGCGCCTTCTTCGGCGGCCTCCGGCAGCACCACCTGGACCACATCGGCGCGGTGATCCGGGACGCCGGCCCCCGGTCCGACGGCCGCGCCGCGCCTCCCCGCTTCGCCGACCTGCCGTTCCCCTCGCAGCTCAACATCGTCAACATATTGCAGCCCGGTCTCGGAAACGCTCCCGTCCAGCAGGCCCGCGAGTTCTTCTCCAAGACGCTGCAGGCGCTCGGCGCCTACTACGACCACCGGGTCCGCGGCCTTCCCATCAACGTGGTGGCGGAGAACCACATATCCATGATGCCGCGCCCCGCCCAGAGGATCTCGTTCACCGAGGCCCACACGCGGCAGGCCCGCGCGGTCCTGGAGCAGGTCTGGCAGGTATGGGAGGGGAGAGGGGGCATGCCCGCCGTCATGGCCGAACTCCAGAGGAACGGCCTGGACACCGCGCCCGTCCCCAGGCCGGACCGGCTCTCCCCCGACCTCAGGAGCGAGGTGGTCGACACCCTGCTGCCGGAGGAGGCCCTCTTCGACGACGACCCCGTCGATCCCCGCGTCGCGGACTCTACGCACGCGGTGTTCACCGCCTACTACCAGCACCAGGTCCACCACCGCGACGTCGACGCCCTCGTCCGCGACCACTTCGACCGGCTCCCCGGGGACGACCACCGGGAGAAGCGCCAGGAGATGCTCGACCAGTGGGAGCAGTGGCGCGGGGACGGCTCCCTCGCCGACGCCGTCGACCTGCTGGAGCGGAACGGCGTCCCCGCGCCCTCCGGTGGCTGGGACGCCGCCCTGGCCCGCCCGGTCAGGACGCCTCCCCCCGCCGGCGCGCCCGACCCCGGTCTCACCTGGACCCGGACCGGGGCCGGTTGGACCAGCACCCCCGCGGCCTCCCCGGCCCCCACCGGCCCCCCCGCTCCCCTCACCGTCCCCGAGCGCTCCCCGGACAGCGCGCCCACCGCCTCCGACGAGGACGCCGTCCTCCTGGACCCCCGGGTCAACCCGACCGAGACGTTCGAACTCACCGACTTCTCACTGTGGGGAGACCGGCCCTCCCCGTTCGCGCCGGACACCGCCGAGGACACCGGTGACCCGTTGACCACCCCCGCTCCCGAGCCGGCTCCGGACACCGGCGACTCCCCGCCCGCCCCGGAGGACCGGCAGCTGGACTACATGATCACCTCCGGGTGGATCGAGTCCTACGGCGTGAAGATCGACTCCGACCGGGTCCTCAACACGTTCTCCCGGCGGGCGCCCCGAAGCGTCCGCGACACCTTCCGCCGCCTGATCGCCCAGGACCCCCGCCCCTTCTTCCGCCCCCGGGGCGTCACCGTCAAGGGCCCCGAGGACCGCGACTTCACCCTGAGGCTGTCCTCCCAGGACGACCGGTGGCGTCCCGGGAGCATCGTCCCCGACTCCTCCTCCGCCCCCACGACGTCGCAGTACAAGGCGCTGCACGACCTCCAGGAACAGAGCGGGCGGTCCGCCTCCGGATCGCAGGGCAACCCCAAGCGCGTCGGGGCGGGGTTCCAGGGGCACTTCCTGGCCTCCGGCGCGGTGACGCCCCTGCCGTCGTTCCGGATCAGCGGGTCCAAGGGCGCGAGCTCCTGGCAGCAGTCCGCCGAGACCGGCCAGACCGTCTCCCGGACGACCGAGATGACGGGCGGGGGGACCGACTACCGGACCGGGCTCAGCGTCACCCTGGAGACGGACACCAACCCCGACGGGGAGCCGCTGACCTGGCAGGTGCCCTTCGCCGCGCAGATCACGGTGATGGGCGGCCTCAAGCCGCGGAGCGCGGACCTCCCGCAGACCATCGGCTTCACCGACCCGTTCACCGCCCCCCGCACCACCCCCGCCGCCGCCCCTCCCGGCCCGGCCCCCGCCCCGAGGCACTACGGCCGCTACCTGGGCAACAGCCACCCGATATCGGTGGAGTCCATCACGCTCACGCCGACCGGCTCCGGGCGGGGAGGCACGGACCGGGCCGGTTCGGAGCGGACCGACCGGCAGAACGGCGACGACCTGGGACAGTGGGTCGCGGACCGCCTGGGCTACGACAAGATCGCGGCCGCGAAGCCCCCGGAGGGCAGCGGCCGCCTCAAGAGGATGAACTGGCGGCTTCGCAAGGCCGGCGCCCACGAGCGCGGCGAGGAGATCCGGGAGAGCCTCAGCGCCGAGAAGATGGCGGACTACCTCCCCGTGCTGACGAACGACCCGGTGTCGATCGAGGTCACGAACGCGAAGGGGCGCCCCTCCGTCGTCACCATGTGGTCGTACCCGGTGTCCATGCGCCAGGTCCCCGACGCGCCGGACACGTTCAACATCAAGCACACGGACAAGTTCTCCCGGGGCTCCACCACTTCCGCGGGCCACGTCGACTCCCTGACGGTGCGTCCCGGGTTCGGCGTCCTGGAGCGGCTGGCCGGGGACGCCGTGCGGATGGAACTGCCGATGTTCGAGTACAGGTACACCAGGGAGAACGTCAACAGCCGGGCGCGCGAGTCCTCGGCCTGGGACGCGCACCTCTTCCACGGCACCGACACCGCCGTCTACCAGGTGGAGCGCAGGATCGCGGTCTGGACGCCGGGGGACGAGAACCCGACCCTCTTCGACGCCAGGACCACCGAGGCGCTCACCGCCCAGGAGGTGCGGGCGCTGTCGGACCCGGCGACCAACCAGCCGGCCCCGGACCCCTCCTTCAGCCTGCACGACTCGTTCCTGGGAAGGGACCGCGTCACCCACTTCGGGACCTCGCTGGTCAGGAACGTCACCTACCCGGACGGGGGCGAGTTCCGCCAGGTCCGGGGCAAGCCCACCACGGTGTTCCGCGACTACGCCTACCAGCTCCTGGACCGGATCGACGCCAAGCACCCGGGCCTGGTGCTGCCGCACCTGGCCATCCCCGGCGCGGAGCCGCCCCGCAAGGTCAGGGCCGGGTGGAACCACCGGCGCAACTACGACACCGCGGTCCGCAACACCATCAAGGTCCTGGAGGCCGCGAGCCTCAACAACTTCCGGTTCAGGCGCGACGACTGGGTCTCCCCCCACGGCCTGGAGGTCAAGCTGGAGGAGACCAAGAAGTTCCCCGGCGCGGACGAGGCGCGCAACAAGTCGCTGCTGCCGCCCGACCACATCTCGGTGTGGCTCACCGCGGCGGTGGACCGCCCCGCCCCCGGACCGCGGCTGGAGAAGTCCCACACCGGCAGCACGGCCGGTTCCAGCGCGGGGCAGCGCAAGCGCAACACCAAGAACCGGGGCCACTCCGTCGAGGGGCGGGCTGGCGTCACCTGGCGGAACATCGTCAACCGGGACGCGCGCGACTACCCCTCCAACACCGGAGGGGGCGGGTTCAAGCTCGGCTGGGAGAAGCGTTCGAACAGGAACCGCGACTTCGGCCACTCGGTCACCGGTGAGACCAACGTCAAGGACAAGGGCACGACCCAGCAACTCTTCTCGAACGTGGTCCTCGGCGCGCGGATCGGCACCGACAACGACCTGGTGCCGTGGCCGTCCCGGATCTCCCCCAAGGGATCGGACACCTCCACGGACCTGTTCCCCGACGACGGCCACGGGGTCCGGGGCCGGGTCGAACTCCACTCCCTGGAGAACCGCAGACCCATCACGGTGGACCCGCCGCAGGAGACCGGGCCGCTGACGACGCCGGGGCACCGCCGACCGGAGCGGACCACCGCCACGAACCCGGAGCAGAGCACCACCGCGGCCCCGGAGCGGACCACCGCCACAACCCCGCCGCCCCGCGTGGCCGAGCTCACCGGCGCCGCCGCCAAGGACCTCTTCCAGAACGGGTTCCGGTCGCGGATCGTCAACCCCGACGGCAATCGCGTCTTCCCGCCGGGCGACGCGCGGGACCGGCCCGCGGACGACGAGATCCAGATCATCCAGACACCCGGGGCCCGGCGGCTGCAGAGCTCGTTCGGTCCGCCGCAGGCGTTCGACCCCACGATCCGGCGGGACGGGCAGGAGCCGGTCACGGCGCTCTCCTACACCTACGACCACCTCGACCAGGACCACTTCTCGTTCACCAACTCCCTGACCGGGAAGCAGGCGGTCGGCCAGCTCGTCTCCAACCACATGTCACCGCAGACCCTGGCCGGATCTCCCGAGCTTCTCGGCAACAGCGGGTCCCGGTTGAGGTTCCAGTCCGGCGACTGGCTCGTCTCGCCCTTCAGGACCCGCACGACGCTCTCGACCTTCTACGTCCCGACCCGGGTGGTCTCCCTCACCCCCCGCCCCAAGGCCGTCGTGGAGTCGTCGCAGACCAAGGAGGCCAAGCTCGGCGCCGGCAGCACGAAAAACTCCAACCTCTACTTCGCGGGGTACGGGCGCGGCGGCTTCAACACGAACCCGGACGCCCCCTCGTCCTCGACCCAGGGCAGCGGCAGCACCCCCGACGGCGCCCTCAACCCGATCCTGCGGCCCAAGGGGGAGGTCCGCTTCGACTTCCTCGGCCGCGGGACGGTCGACTCGAACTCGGTGACGTTCCGCGTCAAGACCGAGATCAAACTCCAGGGGCCGTCCATCGAGTACGTGACCGACGGGGTCATCGGGCAGTCCATCGAGCGCAGGCACGACTTCAGCTTCCTGCTCACGGTCCCCCGGGCTCCGTCGACCAGCGGCTACTCGGCGTGGCTGGCCTCCGTCCCCAACGCGCAGAAGGGCATGGTCCCGGCGCTGTGGGCCTACAAGGACGGCCTGGTCGTGGACCGGATCACGTGGGGGCCCGACGGGACGGTCACCCGGGTCGACGCGCATCCCGCCCCGCCCCCGCCGAACAGCGCGATCGGGGTGCTCGACGGCCTCTCCGACAAGGGCTACCAGTCCAAGCCGCTCGACCCGAACCAGGCGATGGACCGCCTGGTCGCCGACCTGAGGCGCGGCGGCCTCGAACTGACCGATTCGAGCCGGGAGGACCTGCACCAGCAGCTGACCTCCCAGCTGAACCGGAACCTGGGCGGCCTCCCGCCCCTGCCCGTGGAGGTCCGCTCCGGTCCCCGGGGGATCGGCCGCCCCGCCTACGTCACCATGGACCTGACGCAGACCCACACGACGACCCCGCAGATGGGCGGCAAGGCGGAGTTCATCGAGAAGGTCAGCTTCGTCAACAGCGTCTCGGAGGGCGACTACACCTTCAGCGGCTGGAGCGGCGACGTCTCGATGGAGGTCCGGGTCCCGCCCCGGTACGAGGGCTCCGACCAGGGGGGGACGCCGCCGGACCGGCGCCCGGTGGGCTTCGGCCCCGAACCCGGCTACCAGGTCCAGAAGGCGGGCGCGGACGTCAGGACCACCGGCCTGTCCCCCGAGCGCTCGCACGAGAGGGCCCTGTTCAGCCCGTTCGCGATCATGGAGTCCGACACCACCCTGACCCTCACCCTGCACCTCGGGGACAGGTCGTTCACCGGTGCGAGCGACCCCAGCCGGACGCAGAACGTCTACCCGACCCCCTACCTCACCATCGGCGCCTCCCCGGGAACGCCCTCCCCCGCTCCCGTCCACTTCCGCGACGTGTCGGGGAGGACGCCTCCCGACAGGAGCGAGGCGGTCCAGGACTGGGTCGACGAGAAGAGGCCGCAGGGCTACGCCCCCGTCCCCGAGAAGAGCACCCGCTTCACCCCGGTGGGCGTGCGCGACCAGGGCCGCGCGGTCTTCGACGCGGCCTACACCGCCGCGGCCAGGGCCAACGGGTGGCGGCCGGGCGACGGCCAGGACCAGGACGCCCAGCCCGACGAGGCGGCCTCGGCGAAGGAGTTCCTGGACAAGAACTTCAGCAAGGAGATCTCCACCAGCCGCAACGCCCTCGTCGACAAGGGGAAGCGGCTCCTGGACGACGTTCTGGACAGGGCCGCCCCGCTCAACCCGGTCGACTTCGTCGGCGGTGAGACGGCCCTGCGCGGAATCGCCGCCGACGCGCTGGGCGACCCCGAGGGCACCCAACTGGTGCGCTTCGCCGACACCAGGGTCCATATCAAGGCCGTCCCGAACCTGGACGGGATGACCATCGTCTCCTCCAGCGAGGAGAGCCGGTCCCGCGACGCCGACCAGAGCGGGTTCAGCTCGTCGCACGGCAGGGCGGAGATGAGCGGCCACGGCCCCTTCATCGACGAGCGCGGCTCCGCCTCCGCCCGTGGACAGGACAGGATGTACGAGAACTCCGGCGGTTCCGCCGGGGTGAACTCGACGAGCAGCGAGAGCCGGTCGACCGGCGCCAAGGGCCCGGCCGTGGCCGAGGGGCCCGGCACCAGGCGGCTCTTCCTCGTCTCGGTGCCGACGCGCTGGCTGGTCTCGGCCGAGGCGCCCGGAACGGTTCCCGGCTTCGGCACGCTGCACAACCTCTCCCTGGTGGAGGCCGACGCGCCCGTCCTGCTGTGGATCACCGAGGGCGAGGCGCGCGACCGGGGGCTGGACGTGGACGACCCGGCGCTGAGGACCCTCGCCGACGCCGAGGCCGCGTTCGGCAAGGCGGATCTGGACTACCTGGAGGCCCGCCTTCCGCTGGCCGAGCTGGTCGCCCAGCGTGAAGAGCGCGCCGGCGACCCCGCCTACCGGGAGGAGTACGCGACCGCCGAGAGGCGTGTCCGGGACACCGGGGAAGAGCGCACGAGGCGGCTCCGCGAACTGGAGGCCGCGCTGGCCGGGGCCCGGGGCGTACCGCTGCCTCCGGCTCCCGACCCGTCCCTGACGACCTTCACCCCGCCGCAGCCGCTCCTGACCACGACGTCCTCGTCCACTTCCGACGGCGGCCCGCCGCCCGCGCCGCCGCAACCGTCCCGTCCCGCTCCGCCGGTCCCCCACGGCACCGGCATCCAGTTCATCCGGAACGGCATGCTCGACACCATCCACGAGTCCGAATCCGAGTCCGACTCGGACCTCTACTCCCCTCCGCCCCGGCTCACCCCTCCGACCCGTGTGCTCGACACCACCGGCGGACCCAGCCACGAACGCGACTACGACGCCGAACTCGACGACTACGAGCTCTCCTCACGGCACCGGTTCCGGGCCCGCTTGTTCGACATCACCCGCGGAGACAACCACCGGGCCGACACGGACTTCCGCTCCCCTCCGCCCCCGCGCGCCCTCCCGTTCCGCGTGCTCGACGCCGCCAACGAACCCGACTACGAACGCGACTACGACGCCGAACTCGACGACTACGAGCTTCCCTCACGGCACCGGCCCCCGACCCTCCTGCTCGACACCACCCGCGGAAGCGAATCCTGGGCCGACTTCGAACGCGACTACCAGGCCGGCCTCGACGACTACGAGCCCGTCTCGCGGTACCGGCCCCTGACCAACCCGATCGGCACCGCCCACGGGACCGACGCGGTCCTCTACGCCCCGGTGCCCCGGCGTTTCCCCCTGCTCTCCTCCGCCTCGGAGGAACCGTCCACGTCCGTGCCGCCCGCTCCCGTGGCACCGGAGACGGTCCCCCTCCCGCCTTCGCCCACCGTGCCCGAAACCCCCGCCCAACAGAACCCGCCCCCGCCCGCCCCCGCCAAGACCCCGCCACCACCACAACCCACACCCGTCACCACCGAAAAGACACCCCCGCCCGCCCCCATCAAGACCCCGCCACCACCACAACCCACACCCGTCACCACCGAAAAGACACCCCCGCCCGCCCCCGCCCCGATCACCACCGAGAAAACACCCACACCGACGCCCACCACCACAACACCCACCACAGAGACACAGCCCACCCCCGAGACGGTCCCCCTCCCGCCTTCACCCACCGTGCCCGAAACCCCCGCCCCGGCACCGCCTCGGCGGCGCTCGTCGGACCCCGGGCCCTCTCCGCGTCCCCGGACGCGCCGGTTCCCCTTCAGCGACCCGGCCCCGACCGAGGAGCAGCCGCGACCTGATCCCTCCTCCGATTCCAACCGCCCGGGGAGCTCCGCGTCGGACACACCCGCCACCACGTCACCGGAGCCCCCCGCGCCGAGCCGTCAGGACCTTCTCAACCTGGAGTTCTTCCAGCAGTTGAACCTCCCCCGGCAGTGACGCGGCACGGCGGCGCGCCGGACCGGCCCCCGCGTGCCCCTGCGATTTCCAATCTGTGATCCACCGCAGTCCGCCGATACCGGTGCGTACCGGACTCTTACGGATAGAGTGTTCGCGATCCGAGCGGCGACCTGGGAAGGGAACCTGCCGATGGGGTACTGGTCGGCGAAGCCGCGCTTCGCATCGCGCGGACGACGCCTCCTCGGGACCTGGACCGTCACCGCCCTCCTGGCGTTGGCGCCCGCGACCGCTCCCGGGCTCGGTACCGGGCCCGGTACCGACGCGGTCCCGGACACGCAGTCGGGGACGCCGTCCGGCGCGCCGTCGGGGGCGCCGTCCGGCGCGCCGTCCGTGCCACCGGGCGCGCAGCCCCCGTCCCCGTCGGCCGAACCACCGCCTTCCGCACTCCCCCAGATCACCCCGCTGAAGGCCGCGGACGACCCCTGCGTGGAGCCGAGCGCGAGCGTCGTGGACCAGGCCCCGTGGACGCACAACTCCCTCGGGGTGTCGGACGTCCACCGGTTGAACCGGGGCGAGGGTGTCACCGTCGCCGTCCTGGCAACCGCCGTCGAGGGCGACGTTCCCGCGCTGTCGGGGGCCGTCCAGGGCGCCCGAGCCGACTGCCTGGGGTTCGGCACGTTCCTGGCCGGGGTCGTCGCCGCCCGCGCGCTCCCCGACAGCGGGTTCGTCGGGGTCGCGCCCGAGGCGGAGGTGGTCGCGATCCCTACCGGGGCGGCGGACACCGGCATCACCACCGCCGCGCAGATCGCCTCCTCCATCGACGAGGCGGTGGCCGCCGACGCGGACGTGATCCTGGTGGGCACCGCCGCCTGGGCGGGGTCCACCGCGCTGGACGAGGCGGTGGGGGCCGCCGTCGACGCCGGAGCCCTCGTTGTCGCCCCGGCCACCGCGATCGGCCCGGACGGGCAGCTCCCCGGCTACCCGGCGCAGGACCCGGCGGTGCTGAGCGTGGCGTCGCACCAGACCACCGGCGAGACCATGCTGACCGAGCCCTTGTTCGTGTCCGAGGAGGAACTCGCCCGCATCGACGTGGAGGCGCCCGGAGACCGGGTGATGGGCGTGGGTCCCGGCAGCGACGGGCACTTCACCAGCGGCGGCGACGGCGTGGCCGCGGCTTTCGCCGCGGGGGCCGCCGCGCTGGTCCGCTCCGGAGAACCCGACCTGACCGGCGCCCAGATCCGCGAGCGGCTGCTGACGACCGCCTACACCTCTCCTTACGGGGCCGAGGACCCGTTCAGCGGCCACGGGAAGATCGACCTGATGGGCGCCCTCACCAACAGTCCGGGCGGCGCCTCGGACACCGTGCCGGGCGAGCGGTTCGTCCCGGACCCCTCGGCCCGCGGCTCGGTGGAGATGACCTCGACCGTCGTCGTGTCGAGCGTCGCCGGGTTCGTCGTCGTGCTGAGCGTGCTGGCGGGCCTGGTCATCCGCCGGGGCCGCCCCCGCCGCTGGCGCCCCGCCGTGCCCGGGGAGCCCATCACCCCCGAGGCGCCCCCGGCCAACCCCCTGAGCAGTCCGCCCCCTTCGAAGTCCTGATGATCTTGCCGCCGGCGTTCCAGATCCCGCGATTTCAGAACGCCGGCGGCAAGATCATCGACGGGGCTCTCGTGCAACGGGCATCGTAGGCGCGACCTCGTCCCGTGGCCGCCGTCGCCACCCGCCGTGACCCCGCGATCCGCGTGGCGCGTGGCGCGTGGCGCGTGGCGCGAGGCCGGACGACCCACCCGAAGCACCAGCACGTCGATCACCCCCGCACCGGGACCTCCCTATGGGGCCTCCGGGCTGCGGGAAGGTGTCCGTTTCCTGGCGCTCTCTCCGGTGATCTTGACCTTTTCGGGGTCTCAGAGACGGTTGAGACCCCGAAAAGGCCAAGATCACCGGGAGGAACGGACAGCACGGACATCGGGGAGCGGGTGCTACGCCTCGGTGCCCTCCGCGATGACCAGCTGGACCTCGATGGGGTCGCGGCGGGAGATCCAGATGGCACGGCCGGTGGGCAGCTTCTGGGCCCGGATGTTGCCGAACAGCATGCCCTCCGACGGCGGGGTCGAGAGCATGATGCTGGGCGTGTTGGAGTCGATGAGCGAGCGGATGACCGGGTCCCCCGACGCCCTGCCGAAGCCGCCCGCGGCGTGCACCAGGATCAGGTGCATGCCGATCTCGGCCCCCTGGGAGAGCAGCGGCAGCAGCGGCGTCAGCGGGCTCGGCCCGCTGCCGGCCACCATCTCCAGGTCGTCGATGACGATGAACAGCTCGGGCCCGGTCCACCAGTCCCGCTTGCGGATGCGCTCGGGGGTGATGTCGGGGCCGGGCAGGCGCTCCTTCATCGCCTGGGCCGCCGCGATCATCATCTCGCGCGTGCTCTCCCCCGAGACCGCGTAGCCCAGCTGCATCTCCTTGGGCACCGCGTCGTACAGCTCGCGGCGCTGGTCCACCAGCACGACCCTGGCGGTGGCGGGGTCGTAGTGCTCGCGGATCGCGTTGGTGATGTGGCGCAGCAGCGTCGTCTTGCCGGTCTCGGTGTCGCCGACGACGATCAGGTGCGGGGTGCCGGAGAAGTCGTGCCAGAAGGGCTTCATCCTCCTGCTCTCCAGGCCCAGGGCGACCTTGAGGCCGCCGTTCTTGGTGCGCTTGGCGGGCGGCAGCTCCGACGCGTACAGCTTCGAGGGGAGCGTGCGGACCGGCGGCGCGCCGGGCTTGTCGCCCCAGGCCGCGGTGACCCGGTCGATGATTTCGGTCATGCCCGCGGACACGGTGACCGAGTCGGGGTTGCCGTCCGCGCGCGGCAGCGCGGTGAGGAAGTGGTACTTGTCCTCGGTGATGCCGCGCCCCGGCACCCGGGGGACGGTCTGGGCCTTGCGCATGTTGACCATCGAGTCGACCGGGTCGCCCATCCGCAGCTCGAAGCGGGTGCCCATGAGGTCGCGCAGACCCGAGTGGAAGTCCGCCCAGCGGGGGGACGCGACGACGACGTGCACGCCGTAGTTGAGGCCGCGCTGCACGAGCTGGATGATCGGCGCGACCAGGTCCATGAAGTCCTGGCGGATGGTGCCCCAGCCGTCGATGACGAGGAAGACGTCTCCGTAGGACTGGTCGGCGAACTCCCCCTCCGCCCTGCGGCGGCGGTAGGTGTTCATCGAGTCGATGGCGTTCTCGGCGAAGAACGCCTCCCTCTGGTCCAGGATCTCGGTCATCTCCATGACCGTCCGGGTGATCTTCCGGCCGTCCATCCGGCCGACGACACTGCCCACGTGCGGCAGCCTCCCCAGCGCCTGGAGCACGCCGCCGCCGCAGTCGATGCAGTAGAACTGCACCTGGGCGGGCGTGTTGGTGAGCGCCAGCGTGGTGATGAGCGAGGCCAGCAGGGTGCTCTTGCCGCTCTGGGGCCCGCCGGCGATGCCGACGTGGCCGCCCGCTCCGGCGAGGTCGGCCTTGAGCGGCAGGCGGAGCTGGTCGAAGGGCCGGTCGATGATGCCCAGCGCGACCTTCAGCCTGCCCTTCTCGGACCAGGCCAGCCCGTCGGGGGGCAGCGGCGTGCCGGTCATCATCAGCAGCTCGTCCAGGAGCGGCGGCGTGCCCAGCGGGGCCAGCCACACCTCGCGCGCGGCGATGCCCTGGTCCTTCAGCCGGTCCAGGGCCACCGCGAGCAGGGTCGCGGCCTCCTCGTCCTCGGGCGTCTCCTCCTCGACCTCGGGGTCGGGCGCGCGTCCGGCGACGTACCCGTCGATGAAGGGGACGACCTCGCCGACCCCGGCGAGCTGGCGTCCCACGCGCCGCTTGACCTGGTGCGCGCCCGAGACGTAGGCGGCCTTGAAGCGGGTGAGGGTCTCGGTGTCGCTCTTGAGGTAGCCGTTTCCGGGCGCGGGGGGGAGCTGGTGCGCGTCGGGGACGCCGAGGACGCCGCGGCTCTCGATGGCGGAGAAGGTGCGCAGGCCGATCCGGTAGGACAGGTGGCTCTCCAGCTGGTGCATGCGGCCCTCGTCGAGGCGCTGGGACGCCAGCAGCAGGTGCACGCCCAGGCTTCGGCCCAGGCGGCCGATCATGACGAACAGGTCCATGAAGTCCCGGTGCGCGGCGAGCAGCTCGCTGAACTCGTCGACGACCACGAACAGGGTGGGCATCGGCTCCAGCGTGCCGGGGGCCGCGTGGTAGGCCTTCTGGTACTCGTGGATGTTGACGAAGTTCCCGGCGGTGCGCAGGTGCTCCTGCCGGCGGATGAGCTCGCCGTGCAGCGCGTCCTGCATGCGCTCCACGAGGGTGGCCTCGCCCGCGAGGTTGGTGATCAGCGCCGAGGTGTGCTGGAGGCTGTCCAGGCCGATGAAGGTCGCGCCGCCCTTGAAGTCCACCAGGACGAAGTTCAGCGTCTCGGAGGAGTGGGTGAGGGCGAGCGAGAGGACGAGGGTGCGCAGCAGCTCGCTCTTGCCGGAGCCGGTCGCGCCGATCAGCATGCCGTGCGGGCCCATCCCGCCCAGCGCCGACTCCTTCAGGTCCAGCTCCAGCGGCGAGCCGTCGGCCGCGACGCCGATGGGGACGCGGAGCCGGTTCTCCGGGCGCAGCTCCTCCCACATGCCGTGGACGTCGTGCTGGTAGAGGTTGGGGATGCCCAGCAGGGTGGTCAGCTCGAAGTCGGTGGTCAGCGGCTCTGTGGTGACCTCGGAGGCCACGCTGACGCGGTAGGGCGCGATCAGGCGGGCCAGGCTCTCCGCCCGGTTGCGGGTGAGCGCGTCGGGGCGGCCCAGCGGGGTCATGACGTCGCGCCCGCTGTGGTCCTCGCCGATCACCTCCAGCTTGTCGGGGGCGACCTTCAGGGCCAGGGTGTAGGGCTCGTGGTCGGGCGGGAGGGGGTCGAACACGTCGATCACGACGGCGTTGCGGTAGCCCCCGCCGGTGAAGCGCGACCCGGGCGGCACCTGGCCGCCGTCGACGACGATGACGGTGAACGGCTCGTCGCGGGAGGGCGTCGCGGCCGGGTCGAAGCGGGGGCGGTCCGCCAGGTCGTCGCCGATGAGCCGCTCCAGCTCGACCGCGTCGGCCGACACCATCCGGACCGGGCCGGCCCCGTCCCGCTCGGTGGGGTGCTGCGTGTGCGGCAGCCATTTGAGCCAGGACCAGTGGAAGCGCCGCTGGTCGGACACGCACACCGCGATCCGCAGGTCGTCGTGGGTGTGGAACACGGCCAGCTGGCCGATCATGGCCCGGACCATCGCCCGGCACGCCTCGGCGTCGCCCCGGAGCGACACATGGGCGTAGCCGCGCAGGTAGACCGATACGGGCTGGTCGCCGACCGTGGAGTAGGCGTTGATGAAGCGGCGCAGCGCGTGCGCGCTCAGCGGCTCCAGGTCCTCGACCGGCTTGGTGGACAGCGGGGACATGACCATCCCCATGGCCTGCTCGCCGACCGCCACCCGGATCTCGGCGAAGTCGTCGTCGGCGGACCGGCGCTCCCAGAGGCGGGAAGTGCGCACGATCGACCACAGCGCCTCGGGGGGAGGCGCGCGCCACAGCATCGCGTCGCGCTGCTCGGTGACGACCTCGCGCAACCGCGCCCGGTTCTGGGCGAGGTAGCGTAGGTAGTCGCGCCGGTCCCCGCTCAGCTTCTGACTGCGCTCGATCATCGCGCGCAGGTACTGGCCGGCCAGCATCACGACGGCTCCGACCAGCATCATCCCTCCGGCGAGGTAGGGCATGATGCTGCCCGCGCCCCCCGCTCCCGGCCGGATGAAGAGCATGAGCATCGCCATCGACGTCATGGCCATCGGCAGGTACATGAAGACCGACGAGATGCTCGACTGTGCTTCGGGCAGCTCAGGCGGCTCCTGGAGGCTGAGTTCCCCCGACGGCATGTCCGGGCCGGGACGCCTGGGGGGCCTGCGGATGAGGATCGTGTTCAAGGAGAGGCCGCCTCTCGGGGCATCACTGGGGGTCGAGGGGACCGGTCCCAGTTCTTCGCGGTCTCGTCACCAGATGGATACATCAGAACTGGCTCTGAGTAAAAGTGGAGTGATACAACATGAAGTCACACAGAAGCAATGTAATCAACACGTAATGACAAACCACTGGGCAACAGAGTTAACTTTCGAGAAAGCTTCTCTAGCCCTATCATCTCCTATCCAGTGTCCCGCTGCAGTGAGTAGGCAACCGGATGAGCAACTCCACGGCCACGGATCTGTGCCGGCTCCTGATCAGAGCGCCCGAGCGCTCCTTCGAGATCGCGGCACCCTGTGACATGCCGCTTTCCGAACTCATTCCCACCTTCGTGCTCTACGCCGAGGGTGATGAGGGCGATGACCTCGACGAGAGCGGGCTGGAGCACGACGGCTGGATCCTCCAGCCCCTCGGCGGCGACCCCCTCGACGAGGAGGAGACCATCGACTCCCTGGGGCTGGTCGACGGGGAGACGCTCTACCTGCGCCCCCGCCGCGACCAGCTCCCGCCGATCCACTTCGACGACCTCATCGACGGCGTCGCGACCGGGATGTCCGAGCGCCCGGACCGGTGGCGTCCGGCGTTCACCCGCGTCCTCCTGCAGGGGCTGGCGCTCGGCACGCTGCTGCTGGGTTTGGCGTCGCTCGTCACAAGCGGGACCGGCGGCCTGATCGCGCTCATCGCGGCCTCCTCCTCGGTCCTGCTGCTGCTCGCGGCCTGGGCCTCCTCCCGTGCGATGGGCGACCTGACCGCGGCGACCGGGTTCGCCGGGACCGCGGTGCTCTACATGGCGGCCGCGGGCGCGGCCGTCCCGGTGGGCGAGCCGGGTGACGCCCTGCTGGGCGCCCGGCTCCTGGCGGGGAGCATGGCCGGGGCCGGGGCGACCGTACTGGGCCTGGCCGCGGTCGCGGGCTCCGTGCCGTTCTTCGTCGGGCTCGTCGTCGTCCAGCTCTTCAGCGTGATCGGCGCCCTGTGCCTGCTGTTCCTCCCGGGCGCCACCATCCCCGCCTCCGCCGGGCTGGTCAGCCTGCTCTCCCTGCTGCTGGGGACCTTCTCCCCGCAGCTGGCCTTCCGGTTCTCCGGTCTGCGGCTGCCCTCGCTGCCGTCCACGCCCAAGCAGCTCCAGGAAGACATCGACCCGTACCCCGCGCGCGGGATCCTGGACCGCGCCTCGCTGGCGGACCAGTACCAGACCGCGCTGTTCGCCTCCACCGGAGCGGTGCTCGCGGTCTGCCTGTTCATCCTCGCCCGCGTCCCGCACTGGGTCCCGATCACGCTGTGCGTGACACTCTCCCTGGTCATGCTGCTGCAGAGCCGGGGGCTGGCCGGAGCCTGGCAGCGGGTCGCCATGGTCGCCCCGCCGTGCGTCGGCCTGGCCGCGCTGTTCTTCACCTCCGTGTGGGACGCCGAACCGCTGTGGAGGATGCTGGGCATGCTCGGCCTGTACGCGCTGACCACCTGCCTGGCGATCGTGTCCTGGACCCTGCCCGGCCGCAGGGCGCTGCCGCACTGGGGCCGCGCGGCCGAGATCCTCCAGTCGATCATCACCGTCGCGATCGCCGCACTCGTCCTGGCCCAGTTCGGCGTCTTCAGCGCGCTGCGCGGAATCGGCGGCTGAGCATGCAATCACGTCGCGACCGGGTCCAAGCGCACAACTTCATGGTCGGGCGCCTGGGCACCGCCATGCTCGAAGGCGACCCGAACGCCGTGGACGCCCCCATGCGGCGCACCCGCAACGGGAACTTCATCGGCCTGGCCATCGCCGCGCTGGTCTGCGTGGGCTTCCTGGTGTTCGGCCTGATCTTCCCCGGGGGCGCGAGCACCTGGCGCCAGGAGGGCACCCTCATCGTGGAGAAGGAGACCGGGGCGACCTACCTCTACTCCAGCGGAATGCTGCGCCCGGTCGCCAACTTCACGTCGGCCAAGCTCATCCAGGGCGACCAGCTGACCGTCCGCTCCGTGTCGGCGAAGTCCCTCGAGGGCGTGCCCGCCGGCGGCCCCGTCGGCATCCCCGGCGCCCCCGACTCCCTGCCCTCGGCCGAGAACCTGGGGTCGGAGGTGTGGCGGCTGTGCGCCGTCCCGCCCACCGACGACTTCCCGCCCCGCGTGTCGCTGACCGTCAGCGTCGAACCGCGCGCGGACCTGCTCCCCCGCGACCTGGGCGTGCTGGTGTCCTCTCCCGACGGGGAGCACCACCTGCTGTGGCACGACACCCGGCTGCGCCTGGACTCCGGGGGCGGCGCGCTGGAGGCCCTGGGCTACGGGACCAGTCCGGTGCTGGAGGTGACGGACTCCTTCCTGGACTCGGTTCCCGCCGGCCCCGATCTGGCCGCGCCCGAGATCGCGGGGCTGGGCGAGGACGGCCCGGTGCTGGCGGGCCGCTCCACCGCGGTCGGCCAGGTCTTCGTCGTCTCCGGCCAGGAGCAGGCGGAGCAGCACTACGTACTCGCCCGCGACGGCCTCGCCCCCCTCACCTCCACGGAGTCCCGGCTGCTGCTGGCCCACCCCGGCGTCAGGGAGACCGCCTACGGCGGCGCCACCCCCGCCCCCGTCGAACTCACCGCCGCCGACATCCAGGGGCAGCTGGCCCCGGCCGACGAGGCCCAGCCGTCGGGCGACTCCCCGCTGCCGGCGAACCCCCCGGAGCTGTTCTCCGTCGACCTGGCGACCTCGTGCCTCCAGCTCGCGGAGGACGGGCGGCTCGAACTCGCCCTGCAGCCCGTCGACGCCATCAGCGCCTGGCCCGTCCAGGAGATCCCCGCGATCGCGCCGGGATGCCCCACCCCCGAGCTGATGGGCATCCCCGCGGGCGGGGGCGGGCTCGTCGAGGCCAGCCCCATCGGGGGGAGCGCCACCGCCCCGACCTACTACCTGGTGACCGACACCGCGGCGAAGTACCCGGTGACCGACGCGGAGACCGTCGCCGTCCTCGGCTTCGACGCGGCGTCGGCCACCCCTGTGCCGACCTCGATCCTGAGGCTCATCCCGACCGGGCCTCTGCTGAACCCCGCCATGGCGGCCCTTCCGGTCACGCCGTCCGAACGGGTGGAGAACACCGAATGCCCCCAGTAACCGACCGGAGTACCGAAAGGAGTCTGATCAATGTCGGACATGCAGGCAACCGAGCGGGCGAATAACATCGCCCGCGAAGCGATGGAGACCGCCCACACCGAGTGCAACCGGGTGTACACCCACGTCGACGGGATCCGCGACGACCTCAGGACCAGCTGGCAGGGTGCCGCTTCCAACAGGTACAGCGAGGCGCTCGTCTCCTGGCTGGAGGAGCTCCGGCTCATCACCAACGACATGAGCACCATGATCGGCACCTTCGGCGGCACCGTCCGGGAGATGCAGCAGATGGAGGACACCAACATCATCGAGGGCTCGGGCTGGATGGACGACCTGAACCCCGGGATGATGCGCTGACGGCGGTCCCCCGCCAACGGACCCCGACCCCACTCCGCCGGCCCCCTTCGGCCTTCCCCCTCCGCAGGGAAGACGACCGGCAACCACGGCACATCCTTCGGAGGGCCGCCGCCCTCCTCTCCCACCGGACAAGGGAAGAGACATGAGCGACTTCTCCATCACTTACAGCCGGGTCGACCAGGCGACCCAGGACGTCCAACAGCAGACCGAAGCCGTCTCCAGGGCGATCGAGGAGCTGGACGGCAAGATCCAGGCCGTGCGACAGGACTTCATCGGTTCGACCGCCGAGCAGTACGACGCCAAGGTCAAGTACTGGCGGAGCAACGTCGACGACATGCGCTACCTCCTCGGCAAGGCCCAGGCCGCGCTGAACAGCATCCGCAACAACTACTCCGCCACGGACGGCCGCGAAGCCATGCGGTGGTCGGAACTCCTGTAGCGGCCCTCCGCGTCCGGGCCTCGCCGATGTTCACCGGCGCCCGGGCGCGGAGTCCGCTCCCCGCCCTCGCGCCCGCGGGGCGCGGGACGACCGAAGGACCCGCGGGAACCCGCCGCGGGGTGGACAACGCCTACGCCGAACGGCTCCGAGTGATATCCCGAGGAGGATGAATGCCCGAGCTGCACGATATTATGAATATCTTCGCGGACGCGGCGGAGGGGAGCTATCCCAAGCTGATTCCCTCCTCGGACATCACGTCCAAGAACTGGTTCCTCGTCGACGGGGAGAGCGGCCACTACTCCCACAACCCGGACTGGATGCACATCTGGTTCAGCTACTCGGTTCAGAAAACCGGGACCACCTATGGGTATGGCGGCTCGTCGTACTCCTATACATACACGGATTACGATTACGCGGGTTACAAGTTCGACGAGAGCATCGGCTACGTATACGAGAACCACACCCTGGGGCCGAAGAACGGCGACTCCGCGTCGGCCCTCGACATAGCGTTCAACACCAACCTGCTCAGACTGGCGAAGCTCGCGGTCAGCTTCACGGACGGCTCCACCTCCTTCAGCCGCCCGTCGGTGCAGAAGGCGATCGACGCCCTGGACGACACACACACGTTCTTCAACGAGCAGCAGGAAAAGCTCCTGGCCGAGGTCAAGAAGTTCCACGACCCGGACAGCCCGCTCCAGGGCAACGCGATGAACGCCTTCGCCAACCACCTCTACAACCTGGGCAGCAGGCTGGAGGACCTCAGCGGGCAGCTGGCGGACTTCAAAGCGGCCATCAGCAGGATCAACAACTCGTTCAAGACCGAGGCGAACGCGCTTCTCACCGCCGTGGAGAAGCGCAACAACAACCCGCAGTCTTCCACGTACACGGGGATTATCCAGGGCTGGTACGGCGAGACCAACAACGCCGCCCACATGCGGTGGAACGACGGCCGGGACCAGTTCGAGATCAATTACTCCAGTAATTGGGGGATCATCGGGGACATCGACACCGACAACGGGGTCAATAGGGAGCTCCACAGGCGCTGGGACGACGGCCTCAAGGACGTGAAGGCGAAGGCGGACACGCTCTACAACAAAATGGTGAGCGCCTACTCCAGCATCGAAACGGACATCGACAAGATCACGGCCCCGAAGGGCCTGAACCTCCAATGGGACACCCCCACCGGAAGCAACGGCGACGGCTCCGGAGGCCCGGAAGAGATCAAGTTCCCGGAGATCAAGTTCCCGGAGATCAAGTTCCCGGAGATCAAGGTCCCCGAGGTCACCGGCGGCGGACCCGGCAGCGGCAGCGGCGGCCCCGGCGGTGGACCCGAAATCCCGGAGCTCAATATCCCCGAGATCACCGGCGGCGGACCCGGCAGCGGCAGCGGCGGCCCCGGCTCCGGGTCCAACTTCACCGGGCTCCCCGAGGACATCACCGGCGGCGGACCCGGACTCGGCAGCGGCTTCGGCGGCCCCGGCTCCGGATCCAACTTCACCGGACTCCCCGAGGACATCACCGGCGGCGGACCCGGACTCGGCAGCGGCTTCGGCGGCCCCGGCAGCGGACTCGGCAGCGGGCTCGGCAACACCCCCAACTTCACCGGACTCCCCGAGGACGTCACCGGCGGCGGACCCGGCCCCGGATCCAACTTCACCGGACTCCCCGAGGACGTCACCGGCGGCGGCCCTGGCAGCGGCAGCGGCTTCGGTCCCGGGTTCGTCCCGCCCGTCGTCAGCGGCGGCGGCCCCGGCCCCGGCAGCGGACTCGGATCGCTCCCGTCACTGGACAAAAGGCTCCCCGTCGATCCCGAGACCGGCCTGCCCATCGACCCCGACACCGGGCAGCCCTTCCCCGTCGACCCCGAGACCGGCATCCCCTACGACCCCGACACCGGCCTCCCCGTCCTCCTCGACCCCGAGACCGGAATCCCCCACCCGATCGACCCGCTCACCGGCGAATCCTACGATCCGGTCACCGGCTACCCGATGGGACTGGACCCGGACTCCGGCCTCCCCGTGCCGCTCGATCCCGAGACCGGCCTGCCCATCACCGGCGGCACCCCGGGCTCGGGCAGTGGACTCAACCTCACCCCGCCTCCCGAGTACGAGCTTCCCCCGTTGGAGACGCCGAGTTACAACGGCAACGGGAACGAAGACGGGACCGGCACCGACATCCCGACCTATTCGGATACGATCCCGAACGGCCCGGGCAGCGGCTCCGGCCTGAACATCCCGGAAATCCCGAACGAGAATTCCGGCACCAGCGACCGGACGTCCCTGTTCGCGACTCCCCCGAGCAACAACAACCCAGAGGGAAACCCTGGTCCTGGCAGCGGTTTCCCGTCGACCTCTCTCTCCGGCACGAACGGCACCAGCGGCACGGGAGGGGCTGGCGGCCTGGGAGGGACCGGCGGTCTGGGCAGCGCCATGGGCGGCGGCGCGGGAGGAGCCGGCGGTACGGGCGGCGGTACGGGCGGCGGCATGAGCGGCATGGGCAGCGGCATGGGCAGCGGCATGGGCGGAATGCCGCCGATGATGCCCATGAACGGCCAGCAGAACAACCAGGAGCGCACCCGGTCCACGTGGCTGTCCGAAGACGAACGCGTCTGGGGCACCTCCGGCAGGGAAGGAAAATCCGTTCTCGGGCGTCCGGTGCCCGGCGAGGAGAAGAAGGGAACCAGTCGTGAGTACATCGATGCCCGAACAGGCGGAGCAGGCTCTCGCACAACTTCACAAGAAGATGGAGGAGTTCGGGCGGGCAAGCGCAAGCCTGGAGTCGGCAACCGAAGAGGTCATGGCCAAGGACCGGCTGGTCAGCGCGAAGGTGAACGCCAAAGGGGAACTGATTGAGCTGAAGTTCCACACCCAGAAGTACCGGCAGATGGCTCCGAAGGAGCTCTCCACCGCGATCACAGACGTGATCGAACGCGCGCGCAAGCAGATGGCCAAGCGCGTCGTGGAGAGTTACGGGAGTTTCGCCCCCGAAGGGGTCGACCTCGACGAGATCATCAGCGGCCGTTTCAACCCGAGTCGGATGCTCAGCGGCTTCGACATCCCCTTCCCCACGGGTACGGACAAGCCCTAGGTCCGCCCTAGTCAGCCAAGGAGACGGCCATGACCGCCCCGAGAACCCCCCCTGTCCCCGGCCCCGGCGGACCACCGCCTGGGGATGAGTCGACGGACCCCGCGCACAACGTCCTGCGTACCGTGTCAGGCATGGCGCCCCTCGCCGCCTCGTCCACCGCTATCGACATCGACCCGGAAACCGGCTTCGTCCGCATCGGACACGGCGACGGGTCCGTCGTGCTGGACACCGGCGGCATGGACCTCCGTATCGACCCCGACTCGGGGCTCGTCTCGGTGGTGCAGCCCCCGACCGACGAGATCGTCCCCGTCGCGACGGTCGAGGTCGAACCCGTCGTCATCAAGCCGGGTGTGGCCAAGCAGATCGCCGGCAAGACCGTCGACAGCGGTTCCCAGCAGCCCGTGGACGGTGGGCGGGGAGACCTGCAGCCGATCTCCGAACCTCTGGGAGGCACCCCCCAGAACCTCCAGCCCATGCAGTACTCGGCCGCGACCCCGGCCACCCCGGCCATGGACACGGCTTCCATCTTCGCCAGGGCCCTAAGCCCGAAACAGGAGAGCCGCTCCGATGAGCCGCTGACCCCCCTTGAGTCCGGGCAGGAGGTGACCGAGTCTCTGAGGCGGGTCCCGTCGGAACCGGTGGCCCAGCTCCGGAGACAGGGATCGGAAGAGGACCAGCACTCCGTCGAATACGACGAGGGGACCGTCTCCCTCGACCCGGGGGACAGGCAGGTCAATGTCGACCCGCGGACCGACGAGGTCACCGTCACCTCCGATGCCGGGACCTCTTCGACTCCGTCGACCGAACCCCCCGCTCCCGGTGAGGTGAGGGTCGATCCCGACACCGGCCTGATCACCGTCGGCCACGCCTCGGGCACGGTCACCATCGATCCGGTCACCGGTGAGGTCGGGCTCACGACCGACGACTCCCCCGTCGCCATCGACCCCGACACCGGTCTGCTCACCATCGGCGACCCCGACGACCTGCCCACCGAGACCGACTCCACCGACAACGCCTCCTCCGGTGTCGAAGCCGGTGACGCCCTCGTCCGCATCGATCCCGACACCGGCCTGATCACCGTCGAGCACGCCGACGGCCTGATCACCATCAACCCCGAAGAGGGCGCGGTCGGCGTCGAGATCGACGACGAACAGGTCAGCATCGACCCCGAAACCGGCGAGATCACCATCTCCCAGCCGGAGACCGAAGAGCACGAGGAGACCGGGGACGATTCGGGGGCCCAGACCGATCCTGGGTCCGAGAACGACTCGGGCCAGGAGAACAGCGGAGACAACAGCGGTTCCGGGAGCGACGAGGAAACCGGAACAACTGAAGACCCCACTGAGACCGGCTCCGACGAGATCCCCGCCTACAACAGCGGAAACAACAACAGCGGCAGCGGCAGCGGGACATCCCCCTCCCCCACCACCGGCAGTGGTAGCGGTTCGGGAAGCGGCAGCGACACCGGCAGCGGTTCGGGCAGCGGTTCGGGAAGCGGCGAAGAATCCACCGAGACCACCCCCAACGAAACCCCTACCTACACCAGCAGCGGCAACACCGGCAGCGACACCGGTTCGGGTAGCGACACCGGAAGCGGCACCGACACCGGTTCGGGTAGCGACACCGGAAGCGGCACCGACACCGGTTCGGGTAGCGACACCGGAAGCGGCACCGACACCGGTTCGGGTAGCGACACCGGAAGCGGCACCGACACCGGTTCGGGTAGCGACAC
>NZ_SNYN01000034.1:0-2272 GCF_004363075.1 Actinorugispora endophytica | reverse complement strand
ACCGGAAGCGGCTCGGGAAGCGGCGAAGAATCCACCGAGACCACCCCCAACGAAACCCCCACCTACACCAGCAGCGGCAACACCGGCAGCGGTTCCGGCAGCGGCTCGGGAAGCGGCGGAACACCTCTCTCCCCCACCACCAGCATCGACCCGGCTACCGGCCGAGCCACCGTTGACCATCAAGGGGATGGAGCCGTCACACTCGACCCCGGTAACGGAAAGGTTGAGGTTGATCCCGATACCGGACTGGCCACCATCATTCCGGAGGGCGCCGAACCCGGCGATACGAACGGCAGGGTCACGGTCGACCCCGAAACCGGTCTGATCACCGTCGAGCACGACAACGGCAAGACGACCATCGACCCGGTCACCGGTGAGGTCACGGTCGATCCCGGGGACTCTCCTGTCTCACTCGACCCTGACACCGGCAGCCTTACCGTCGGCACCCCGTTCATGAAGACGCTCGACCCTAACGGCGGCCACACCACCGAACTCGGCGAGGACGACTCCGAGGTCAAGGTCGATCCCGACACCGGGATCATCACTGTCAGGACCCCTGACGGTGAGACCCTGATCGACCCCGAAACCGGCTCCACGAGCACCTTTCTCGATGACGGACAGGTCAGCGTCGACCCCGACACCGGCAAGATCACCGTCTCCCAGCCGGAGACCGAAGACGAGTCGGGGCCCTCGACCGATCCTGGGTCCGGAAACGGCTCCGGGCAGGAGAGCAGCGGGAGTGGTTCGGGGAGCAACGAAGACTCCACCGGCGGCGGCAGCGGCAGCGGCAGCGGCAGCGGCAGCGACAGCGACACACCGTCCCTTGCCCGCACTGCTCCCATCACCAACGGTTCGGGGAGCGACGAAGACTCCACCGGCGGCGGAGACGAAGACGACGAGGACACCGGGACCGGCGAAGACACCGCGACCGGCGGAGACGAAGACGACGAGGACGGCGAGGACGGCGAAGACACCGGGACCGGCGAAGACACCGCGACCGGCGGAGACGAGGACGACGAGGACGACGAAGACGGCGAAGACGACGAGGACGACGAGGACGACGAGGACGACGAGGACGACGAAGACGGCGAAGACGACGAAGACGGCGAAGACGACGAGGACGGCGAAGACGACGAAGACGACGAGGACGGCGAAGACGGCGAAGACGGCGAAGACGACGAGGACGACGAAGACGGCGAAGACGACGAGGACGGCGGAGACACCGAAGGCACCGGAGGCACGGACGGTAGTACCGACGTCACGAAAATCGACATCCAGGTAATCAAAGACTTCAATACGAACTTCGTCGGGGGCATCCAAGAAGAAGTCCACTCGACCCTGGAGAAGCTGGCCCCGTTCAACAACCCGAAAACCAGCCTTATACTCCTCGGAGACGGGACCCTCCTCCCGGAAGCAGGATCCCTGTCGACCTCGGTCAAATCCCGCCTCTCCGAGGTCCACGAACAGCTCAAGTCCATAGAAGAGGAGATGGAAACCATCTCCGAGAACCTCGAAGAGAGCAGGCTCAATTTCATCCTTCTCTCTGACGAGCAGGAGATCACCGCTGCGCAGGTCGCCATGATCATGGGGACAGGCGATGGCAGCGGAAGCGGCGGGTACAGCGCGTACGGCGAGTACGGCAACAACAATGGGGATGACAGCGGAAACGGAAATGGAGATGACGACGAAGAAAGCAGTGACGAAGACACCGAAGACGAGTAACGAGCTCCGGTAATAGGGTTTCCCATTAGAAGAACCACCGAAAAGGGCATCAGATCCAAGATGAGGAGCCGAATTGTCTGACAAGCTGGAAGTATCTCCTGAGCAGATGGCACAGACGGCGAAACTTCTCTACGAGCCCTCCGACATCCTCAGGGATATCCGAAGGAGAATCCCTTCCCAGGATGCGGTCCGGTGGGTCTGCGGAGGCAAAGACGAGGAGATATCTCAGTCGCTCCACAAGCAGCTCCCCCCAATGGCCGGTGGACTGGTTGATATCATCGACACTCTGGTCATCGCGTTCGACCAGACGGCCGCACAGACCTTGGCGTCATCCCGATCCTTCGAGGACTCCGAGGATCAGGCCGCCGATTTGGGCGACAACCTGAACTCCGAGATCAACGGAGACGGCTCCAACGGAACAAACGGAACGAACGGAAGGAGGTGATTTAACAAGTCATGGGTATGGAGTTGCCGGACGAACTGCGGAACCTCTTCTACGGACTCACCGGATCGAAATGGCCGGACGTGGACGAGGACGAACTCCGCGCGC
>NZ_SNYN01000033.1 GCF_004363075.1 Actinorugispora endophytica | reverse complement strand
CCCGACCAACCCCCCACCACCCACACCCGCTGGATCGAAACCGAATTCGACAACCGGATCGAGCCCTACCAGGGCATCGTCGAGACCACCGAGGAGGCCCCCCGCCAGAAGGTCACCGTCGAGGTCGACGGACGACGCGTCGAGGTGACGCTACCCGCCGGGCTCGGCACGGCCCCCGACCCGGCCCCGGGCACCCGAAAGACCGCCAGACGCGGCGACTCCCGCACCAAGACCCCCCCGGCAGGCGGCGACGCCCTCACCTCCCCCATGCAGGGCACCATCGTCAAGGTCACCGCCGAGAACGGCCGACAGGTCACCGAAGGCGACACCGTCGTCGTCATCGAGGCCATGAAGATGGAACAACCCCTCACCGCCCACAAGACCGGAACCGTCACCGGCCTGTCCGTGGGCGCGGGCGAGACGGTCGGCAGCGGCACCGTCATCTGCGAGATCAGGAGCGCCTGACGCCGTCCACGCCCCCGCTCCTCGGCGGGGGCCGCCGAACCGGACGGTCGGGGACCTCCCGGCGGATCACCGTGACGAAAACGTCCCTCCGAGGGTGGGAATAAAACGTCTTGTCCGGTTATTGTGATGTCTCGTGAGCAATCTCTGGGGACTGACCCGACGGCGGCACATCGACCTGTGCCGCCTCGTCAGCCACGCGTGTCGCCAGCTCCTGACCTTCCGCCAGTAGAGCACCGCGTCGCACAGCGCCCGCCGCCGAACCCGGCCGAGGGCGCCCACCCACCCCCCAAGAGCCCAGAAGCCCCGTCCCACCCGACCCTTCTGTGCGCCTCCCGAGATCCTGGAGCCCCTTCGTGCTGTCCGCACTCCGTCGCGTTCCATTCGCGATCCAAGTACTCCTCGCACTCGTCCTGGGCATAGCCCTGGGCATCGTCGCCCGCCAGATCGGTCCTGTCGGCCCGGACGCCGACCCCAACTGGCTGGCCGTCACCCTGGACACCGTCGGCTCCACGTTCGTCGCGCTGCTGCGCACGATCGTGCCGCCGCTGATCCTGCTCGCGGTCATCGCCTCCATCGCCAACCTGCGCAACGTCACCAACGCCGCCCGGCTGGCCCTGCGGACCCTGCTGTGGTTCGCCGCGACCGCGCTCGTCGCGGTGGCCATCGGCATCGGGCTGGGCCTGACCATACGACCGGGTCTGGGCACCGGGATCGACCCGGAGACCGCGGCCGAGCCCGGCAGCACCGGCTCGTGGCTGGCCTTCCTCGACAGCATCGTCCCCACGAACTTCCTGGGCCTGACCGCCGGCACCTCCGACGACGGCACCGGCGCGCTGAGCACCTCACTGGACTTCAACGCCCTCCAGCTGATCGTGATCGCCATCGCGATCGGCATCGCCGCGGTGCGCGTCGGCAAGGCCGCCGAGCCGTTCCTCGCCTTCACCCAGTCCGCCCTCGAGGTGGTCCTCAAGGTGCTGTGGTGGGTGATCCGGCTGGCCCCGCTGGGCACCGTGGGCCTGCTCGGCAACGCCGTCTACAGCTACGGCTGGACCACCATCGGCGCTCTCGGCAAGTTCGCGATCGCGATCTACGTCGGCCTGGTCCTGGTGCTGTTCGTCGTCTACCCGCTGCTGGCCCTGGCCAGCGGCCTGTCCCCGGTCAAGTACTTCACCGGTGTGTGGCCCGCCGTGCAGCTCGGCTTCGTCTCGCGCTCCTCGATGGGCACCCTGCCGGTCACCCAGCGCGTCGCCGAGGTCAACTTCGGCGTGCCCCGCGCCTACGCCTCCTTCGCGGTCCCCTTCGGCGCGACCACCAAGATGGACGGCTGCGCCGCGATCTACCCGGCGATCGCGGCGATCTTCATCGCCCAGTTCTTCGGCGTCGACCTGAGCATCACCCAGTACCTGCTGATCGTGTTCGTCTCGGTGATCGGCTCGGCGGCCACCGCGGGCACCACCGGCGCGACCGTCATGCTCACCCTGACCCTGTCCACCCTCGGCCTGCCGCTGGAGGGCGTCGGCCTGCTGCTGGCCGTCGACCCGATCCTGGACATGGGCCGCACCGCCACCAACGTCGCGGGCCAGGCCCTGATCCCGGCCCTGGTCGCCAAGCACGAGGGCATCCTCGACGTGGAGCGCTTCCACGCCCCGCGCGGCCTCGACGGCTTCGTCCCGGTGGACGAGCCCGTTCCCGCCGCGAAGGCCGACGACGCGCCCCCTGAGGAGCAGTCCACCGAGGAGCGGTCCGAGGCACGGGTCGGCGGCTCCGACTAGGGTCCCCGAACCGTTTCCCGCTGATCTTGGCCTTTTCGGGGTCTCAACCGATTCTGAGACCCCGAAAAGGTCAAGATCAGCGGGAAACCACCGCGAACCTCAGACGTGGGGCGCTAGAGGACCGAGACCGCGAAGAGCCACAGGGCGTAGCCGGCCCCGGCCGCGCCGAGGACGCCGAAGCCCAGTTCGGCCGCGCGCAGCAGGGCCGCCAGCCCGCGCTCCCGGGCCTCCTCCCCGGCCAGGAGCGCGGGCCGCTCCTCCTCCAGCCGGGCGATGTCCCCGTTCACACCGTCCAGGGCGGCCAGGACCCGCTCGCGCGCGGCCGCGTCCCCCCGCTCCGCGGCCGCGAAGCCCTCCGCGAGCAGCCCCTCCTTCCGCTCCAGGAGGTCGATGAGCGCGGACGACTCCCGCAGGTCGACGCGGTTGCGCGCGGCGCGCCGGACACCGGTCTCGGTCACCTGCGTCAACCCGTCCCAGGCCCGGAGCACGGTCCACGCCGAACCGAGCAGGACCACCGCGAAGACGATCACCCACATGCCGGTTTCTCCTCTGTCGTCGAGAAAAGCGACGCCCTACTGCTGGGGTCCACGTCTCGTCCCCTGCTGCTGCCGGGACCGCTCCGGTCTGCTCCCCGTAGCCCTCCGGGGCCTCTCGGGAGTCCCGAGCGGCAGCGGCAGCTGCCCGGGGAAGTCCAGGGACCCGCTTCCCGGCGCCGCCCCCGCGGCCGGGACGACCGACCGGCTCTCCCCTTCTCCCCGCTGGGGGGTCCCCCGGCCCTGCTGTTCCCGGAGCTTCTCCTCGACGACCCGCGCCAGCCTCTCCGTCTCGGCGCGCACCGAGTCGTACTCCGCCTTCAACTCGGCGATGATCGCCCGCTGGTTCTCGAAGAAGGAGCTCGCGACGACCTCGTCGACCCTTCCGAGGATGTGGCGCGCCTTGTCGGCCGCGATCGGGCCGAGCCCCTCGTCGACGGCCAGCCTCCCCGACTCGTCGAGTCTCCCGACCGCGCCGAGCACCTGCCTGGTCTCCTCCAGGTTGCTCAACTGCAGCTGCACCAGGCTCAGATAGGCCTCGGAGTCGCTGATCCCCGCCCCGGTCCTGTACAGAAGGGGCCTGGCGCCCTCCAGCGCCAGCTTCTGCTCCTCGTAGAAGCCCTCGATCTCGCCTTGCAGGTTCCGCAGATCGGATTCGAGCTTCGTCTTCTGGTTGCGGAACTCCAGTTCTCTGGCACCCGGTCTTCCCGTCAGCCAGTAGGAGGCGTCCCTCCGGTTCCCGAGAACACCCGCCGAGCTCTTCTGCGCCTCGTAGTCGAGCTTCGCCGCCTCCTCCCCGCGCTCCTGGTTCAGCTTCTTGACCTGGTACCAGGTCAGGACTCCGGAGATCCCGACCACGCTGGCGAAGACGACGGAGTTCCAGCCCGCCAGATTCGACAGAACGGCGATGACAGCGTCCAAGAGGATCTCCAGACCTCATCGGGAACGGCTTCAGCCCGTTCCACCGAGCAGCACGAGCCCCACGAGAAGGCACACGAGGACCAGCAGGTCCGGGACGAGGCGCGAGAACCTCCGAAGACCTCCGCCTTCTCCCGGCGCGTGGGCCCCTCGGCCACCGGGGGAGACGCGGGAGATCCCGGCCCGCGCGGCCGCCAACCGGGGCAGGCCGACCCCGTCGGCACGCCCGCGCCCGCGTCCGGTCCGGAGCCGCGACTCCTCGTCCTCGGCTCCGATCAGCGCCCTGGCGATCTCGCCACCGGCGTCCGAGACCGCCCTGGACGCGGCGATCGGCGAACCGGCACCCGGCCCGCCCTCGTCCCAGTAGACCCCCGCCCGGAAGGAGAGGACCCGGAGGACCAGGTGCAGAGCGGACACGACGGTGACCAGGAGAGCCACCCAGTAGATGTCAACCACCCCTAACCGGGGACGTTCTCGGAACCACCGCTCTCACACCCCCGTCCCGGGCCTCTGCCCGGGCCCCCGCTCCCCCGTACGGACCCGCCTTCCCGGACGGCTCCTCGAGATCCTCTCCACCGCGGCCGCCAGCCACCCCTCCTCCCCCGGAGCGGGGTTCTCGGCGCTCCTCTTCCTCACCTCGTCGAGGAGTGTCTTCGACCAGGGGTCGTCCTCGACGACCCGCTCGAACGCCGTTCCCATCACCCTGAGCTCGTTCTCGGTGCCCCGGATCCTCATCTGGTTGGCGGCGGCCTTCTCGGAGAGGTTCTTCGCCCGCGCCACGTTCTCGACGAACGGCCGGCTCTCCTCCTCCAGGACCGCCTTGACGTCCTCCAGTCCCTGTATCCCGGCCTTGACCTCCTGGATGCCGACGTTCAACCCCTCGATCCGCTCCGCCTCCGCCGCGACGAGCCTGTCGAACTGGTCGGCCACCACCGTCGGGACGAAGCGGCTCCGGCTCGCGTCGAAGTCGTCGTCGAACAGCCTCTCGGCCTTGAGGTCCTCGAGTGTGTACGGCACCGGGACCGGCCCTTCCAGGCCCGGCACCGAGGTCCTGGGCCGCGTCTTCCAGGGACGCAGGCGCTCCCTCTCGGGAGCGAGCACGCCCGTCTCGTAGAACTCCCTCTGGATCCTGCTCTCCCGCTTGACGCGGATGTTCCACCCCGCGACGGTCACCGCGCACGCGATCGCGATGGCGAACCCCGCGGCGACCACACCACCGGAGAGCCCCAGCGCGTTGAGCAGAGGTCCGATGGGAGGCATCCGCCGGTCCTTTCGGTCGCCTGTCGACGAGACTTCGAACAAACAGTGCCAGATCAGGGTGGAATAATGAAGAAAATCACTTAAATAACAGTGTGTCCCCATCTCGGGCCGAGTCCCCGTGAGAACGCCGGCGCGCCGCCGGACAGCGGGCCCCGTCGAGAAGCACCAGGCCGCGTGCCTAATATGAGCCGCATGCCCTTCTTGCGGATCCTGGCCGTGTGCGCGGCCTCCGTCCTGGCCCTTCCGCTTCTCGGAAGCACCGCCGCGCAGGCGCAGGAGCGTCCCGAGAGCTACGCCGCGTACGTCGCCGGCCGTCTGGCCGAGGATCCCGTGTACGTCAGCGACCACTACGCGGGCGAACTGGACCTGGACGCGGCCCGCGAGCACGTCCGCGCCTCGGTGGCCCGCCTGGGCGTCCCCGCCTACGTGGCCGTGCTGCCCCGGAGCGCGGGCGGCGACTTGCTCGACGGGGGCTTCCTCGCCGCGGTGCACGACCGGCTCGGCGAGGACGGGGTGTACCTGCTCCTGGAGCACAGTGGAGCCACCTCGGAGGCGGCCGCCTACGGGACGGACCTCCCCATCGAGGACGCGGCCCTCGAAGCCCTGTTCGCGCTGGAGTACGACACCCCGGTGACCGTCGTGGTCGACCGGATCGTGGACACCGCCCTGTCGGGAGAGACCGAGGCGCGGATGCGGGACGCCAGTGACAGCGCCCGCTACGAACCCGCCCCGTTCAGTCTCGGAAACCCCTTCCAAGGACTGCTCGACGACCTGGACTCCGACACGTCGGCCGGGCGGGCCAACCAGGAGTTCCTGACGGGGACCTCACTGGGCGCCGCGGTGGTGTTCGCCTGGCTGTGGTTGAGGTTGCGACCCGGGCGGCGCCGGAGCCGCGCGGCGGCGAACCGGGGAGGGAGCATCCGATGAGGCTTCTGCCCGCGGCGGCCCGCGCCACCACCTGCGCCACCGCCTGCGCCGCCGTCCTTCTGGCCCTCCCGGCCCCCGCCGCGGCCGTCGAACTCCTCCCGGAACCGCCCTACGTGCGCGACACCGAGCGCGTCGAGCGGATCGCGGCGGGGCTGCGCGAGGACCCGCTGTTCGTCGACCCCTCCGCCACCGGCCTGCTGGGCCAGGGGGAGGTCGCGGCGATCGGCCGCGCCCTGGCGGACCAGTCCGTGCCCGTCCGCGTGCTCGTCGTCCCCTCGTTCCCCTACGACGAGTCCGGCGGCGACAGCGAGGTCCTGATGCACGCCGTCAACCACGCCATGGGCGGCGAGGGCGGCGTCTACGTCACCGTGAACACCATCGGGCTGCCCGAGGACCGGTACCTCCTCGACACCGCTGTCATCGACGTCCCCGTCGACCCCCACGACCTGGTCTCCCACTCGGAGGAGCACGAGGACGTGGACCGGCTCCTGACGCTCCTGGACTCGGTGCGCACCGCCGCGCCCGCCCCCACCTCCAGCCCCACCCCCTCCGCGGTCGAGTGGGAGTTCGAGGACCGCGCGGAGGAGGAAGAGGAGGAGGCGTCCCTTCTCCCCCACCCGTTCAGCGGCGACTTCTGGCCCGGCCTGCTCATCATCGGGCCGGCCGTCGGCGCGATGCTGTACGGCACGGCGCTCCTTGCCGGGATGGGCCTGCGCTCCGCCTCGGCGGAGGCCGGACGGCGCCGTGTGTACCGCGCGTGGGACCGCGACCTGCCCAAGGCCGTCAGGGCGCGCCGCGCGCCCTACGCCCCGAGCGCCCGGTGGCTGGGCCAGACCCTGAACGCCGAACTGCGCCGCCTCTCGCACGACCTGAAGGCGGGTTCCGGGCATCCGGGCCGGGACGCGGCGGCGCGCTCCTTCGACGCGGCCTCCCTGATCGCGTCCTCCGACGCCCCCCCGGCGCAGGACCTCGTCGGCGCGATCGTCGTGGCCCGCCAAGGGCGCTCCGCTCTGGCCTCCGACAACGGGGCACCCGTCCGGGGCGCGTGCATGGCCAACCCGCTGCACGGCGCCCCCACCACGGCCGGGAAGCAGGCGCGCCTGCCCGGCCGCGCGTCGTTCGAACCGGTCTGCGGCCTGTGCGCCACGCGGCCCAAGCCGCCCCGCGTACTGCGCCTCGACGGAGGCCAACACCACCGGAACGCGAGCCTGTGGACCGGGAGCCGGTACGGCTACACCGGATCCGACCTGGCCCGACGAGTACTCGAGGAACTCGATGTCCACTGACCGCATCCTGGCCGTGCTCCTGGCCGCCCTGCTGTGGCCGCTGCTCGCGGCTCCGGCCGCGCACGCCGATCCCGCCCCCTCCCCCGCCTCCACCAGCCCCGCCTCCGCCGTCGCCGCCGAACTCCGGCAGCGCCCCGTGTACGTCGACCCGTCCCTGCGCTCCCTGTTGAGCGAGACCGAGCAGGCCGCGCTGGAGGAGCGGATCGCCTCGACCGGCCAACCCGTCTACGTCGTCGTCGTGCCGCTCGTCCAGGGCGACACCTGGAACGGCGAGCCCGAGCAGCTCGTGGGCGCGGTGCGCGACCGCATGGACGGCGACGGCTCCTACCTGGCGCTGGGCGGCAGAGGCCTGCGCCTGTACGGCGAGTCCCGGGACCCCGGCTCCGCCGCCCATTACGCGGCGCTCGCGGTCAGCTCCGACCCCGACCTGGACGACGCGCCCCTTTCCCGGCAGCTCGAACGCGCGGTCGAGCTGATCGGCGACGGCACCGCCGAGGCCGAGTACCAGCGGATCGACTCCGAGCGCGAGCCCTACCCCTACGGGTACCCGTGGACGAGAGGCGTACCGCTCCCGTGGGCCGGGGCCGGGCTGGCCGTCGCGGCCGCGCTCGCCGTCCTGGCTTTCACGGGGCTGCGCGCCCGCCGCCTCGGCGCACCGCCTCCCCCGCCCGCGCACGGCGTCTTCGACTCCATCGACGCGGCGGGCCTCGACGCGCTGCGCGAGCGGCTCGGGACCCGCCTCACCGAGACCGGCGAGCGGCTGTCGGACTTCTCCCTCACCGGCTCCTCCCCCGCTGTCCGGAGCGCCGTCCAGCAGGCCCTGGACGCGCACCTGGCCGCGGGCAAGGTCCTCGACGCGACCGCCGGCCTGCCCGGCCTCGCGGGGGTCCTGGTGCTGCTCGACCTCGCCGACGACGCCCTGGACCGGGCCAGCTCGCGCCGCCGGCCCGGCCCTCCCCCGCGGCACTGCTTCTTCGACCCGCTGCACGGGACTCGAACCTCCAGGGTGTCCTGGCGCGGGCTCGGCTCGCGGCGCAAGGCCTCCGTGTGGGCCTGCTCCAAGTGCGCCGACGACCTGAGGCGACACCGGGAGCCCGAGGTGCTGCCCGTCCTCGTCGACGGCCGACGCGTCGCGTACTACGACGTCCCCCACGAGGACAGCGTGTGGGCGGCCACCGGCTACGGCACCCTCCGCGACGACCTGGTCCAGCGGGTGCTGCGCGGGGACCCGGTCCACTGAGGGGGCCGCTGTCGACGGTCCGGTGAGTCGCCTCCGCCCACTCCCCTCTCGGGGAGGAGCGCGGATAGGCTGCAAAAAGGCGTGGAAGTCACACCGGGCCCTTCAGGGAACCAAAGCCTCCCTCCCATTCGTCACAGGGGTGTGAAGGAGGCGAGAGGAACGATCATGTTGCGCCGATTGGTAACACCCTCACTGCTCGCCGCAGTGGCCACAGTTCTCATGGTTGCCGCACCGGCGAACGCGGCTCCCAGCGCGGGCGAGGTCGCCAGCGCGCTGAACAGCTCCAACGTCTACGTCGACCCCGCTGCCACCGACGTCTCCGCCGGTGACGCGGATCTGATGAGCCAGGCCGCCGAGAACGTCGACACCCCGGTCTACTTCGTGGTGCTCCCCGACGACGGCACCTACGACTCCCAGGCCCAGCTCGGTTCCTTCATGGCCGACGTGCAGAGCGACGTCGGCGACGGTTCCTTCCTGGTCTTCGTCGGCAACACCACCGCGGCGGACTCCACCGTCCTGAGCCCCGGCGACGTGGCGGAGGCCGAGGCCGCCGCCCAGCAGATGGGCAACGTCACCGACGCCTCCGTGGCCTTCGCCAACGAGGCCGAGTCCCAGGCCGACGCCGCGGCCAGCTCCGGCGTCTTCGGCATGGTGCTGCTGGGCCTGCTCGCCCTCGCGGTGGTCGGCGGCGGCCTCTTCCTCCGCAGCTCCAAGAAGAAGCGCGAGGCCAAGGCCGCGCGGGAGCTGGAGGAGATCAGGAAGATGACCACCGAGGACGTCGTCCGGCTCGGCGAGGACATCGCCCGCCTGGAGATCGACCTCGGCACGGTGGACGAGGCCACCCGCACCGACTACACCCACGCGATGGACTCCTACGACCGCGCCAAGACCGAACTTGACACCATCCAGCGGCCCGAGCAGGTCCAGCAGGTCACCAACGCGCTGGAGGACGGCCGGTACTACATGACCGCCACCCGCGCGCGGATGGCGGGCGACCCGGTCCCCGAGCGCCGCGCGCCCTGCTTCTTCAACCCGCAGCACGGCCCGTCCGTCCAGGACGTCACGTGGGCGCCGATGGGCGGCACGCAGCGCTCGGTCCCGGCCTGTCGCGCCTGCTCCAGCGATGTCCTGTCCGGCGCGCACCCCGACGTGCGCATGGTCGAGGTCGGGGGCCACCGGCGCCCGTACTACGACGCCGGTCCGGCCTACGCCCCCTACGCGGGCGGCTACTTCGGCGGGGACATGATGATGGGCATGTTCACCGGCATGATGATCGGCAACATGATGAGCGGCGGCATGATGGGCGCCGGCATGATGGGCGCCGGCATGGGCGACATGGGCGCCGGCGACGCCGGGTTCGGCGACGTCGGCGGTGGCGACGGGTTCGGCGACTTCGGCGGCGGCGGATTCGACGGCGGCGACTTCGGCGGGTTCGGCGACTTCTAGCCGGCAGCGCGGACCACGGGGGACCCCGGCCCACTGGGCCGGGGTCCCCTCCTCTTCACCGCCCCGCCGCGCGGACTACTCGGGGGACGCCTGCATCAGCGAGCGGGCGGCCTCGGTGACGCTGCCCGAGAGGGACGGGTAGACCGCGAAGGTGTGCGCGACGTCGTCCACGGTGAGCCGCTGCTGCACGGCCAGGGAGATGCCCAGGATCAGTTCGCTGGCGCGCGGGCCGACGATGACACCGCCCAGCACGATGCCGGTGTGCTGGCGGCAGATGAGCTTGACGAAGCCGTCCTTGGTGCCGTGCATCTTGGCGCGCGGGTTGGTGTCCAGGGGCAGGTTCACCACGCGGGCGTCCACCCGGCCCGACTCGACGTCGGCCTCGCTGACGCCGACCGCCGCCAGTTCGGGGTGGGTGAACACGGTGGAGGAGACGTTGGACAGCTTCAGCGGGGAGACCGCCTCGCCGAGGGCGTGCCACATCGCGATGCGCCCCTGCATGCCCGCGACCGAGGCGAGCATGTTGACACCGGTGCAGTCCCCCGCCGCGTAGACGCCCGGCGTGGAGGTCCGCGACACCCGGTCCACCTGCACGAAACCGCCCTTGTCCAGGCGCACCCCCGCCTCCTCCAGGCCCAGGCCGTCGGTGTTGGGGATCATTCCGACCGTCATCAGGCAGTGGCTGCCCTCGACCGCGCGGCCGTCCGCGAGCTTCACGAGCACTCCGCTCTCGGTGCGGGTCACCGACTCGGCGCGGGAGTTCCCGAGGACCGTCATGCCCCGTCGGGCGAAGACCTCCTCCAGCACCTCGGCGGCGTCGGCGTCCTGGGTGGGCAGGACGTGGTCGCGGGAGGAGACGAGCGTCACGTCGGAGCCGAGCGCCAGGTAGGCGTTGGCGAACTCCGCGCCCGTCACACCGGAACCGACCACGATCAGCTTCTCGGGGAGCTCGTCCAGGTCGTAGAGCTGGCGCCAGGTGAGGATGCGCTCGCCGTCGGGCTGGGCGGTGGGCAGCTCGCGCGGGTGCGCGCCGGTGGCGACGAGCACCACGTCTGCCCGCAGGCGCCGGTCGCCGACGGCCACGATGTGCGGGTCCACCAGGCGGGCCTCGCCGGAGACGATCTCCACGCCCTCCATCATCAGCCGCGCGGCGGTGTCGGCGGACTGGGCCTGCGCGAGGCGCTTGACCCGGTCGTTGACGGTCTTGAGCTCGACCTTGACCAGGTCCTTGTCCTCGGGCTCGTTGCCGACGATGATCCCCAGCTTCGCCGCGTCCTTGACATAGGTGGTGCGCACTGAGGTGGCGATCAGCGTCTTGGACGGAACGCAGTCGGTGAGCACGCAGGCGCCACCGATGCCGTCGCGTTCCACGACCGTCACCTCGGCTCCCAGCTGCGCGGCCACCAGCGCCGCCTCGTACCCTCCGGGACCGCCCCCGATGATGACGACCTTCGTCACGTCTGATCCACTCCTTCTTCGGCATCGAAACAATCCGCTGTCGCGGACCTGCCGGGGCCTGATGGGCCCATGGCCTCGGTGTCGTCTGGTTTCCGGTGGCTTTCATTCTCCTCTATACCGAACGGCCCGTTCAGCACCACCCGGAGGCGTCGAGGACGTAGCATGGCCCGCGTGCCCTTGTACGCCGCATACGGCAGCAACCTCGACCCCGAGCAGATGGTGAAGCGCGCGCCGCACTCGCCCCTGTGGAACACCGGCTGGCTGCAGGGCTGGCGGCTGACCTTCGGCGGTGGGAGCGCCGAAGGCGACGGCGCTCTGGCCACGGTGGTGGAGGACCCGGACTCCAGCGTGTTCGTCGCGGTCTACGACGTCCCCGACTGGGACACGCCGGTCCTGGACGGCTGGGAGGGCAGCGACCTCGGCGTGTACTCCCGCATCAAGGTGCGGGTCACCACCCTGATGGACGGCGAGGTCACCGCGTGGACCCACGTCCTCAACGACTACGAGGGCGGGCTGCCCACCGCCATATACCTGGGACTCATCGCCGACGCCGCGGAGAAGGCGGGCGCCCCCGCCGACTACGTGGCCGACCTGCGCACCCGCCCCTGCGACTCGGTGGACCTGTAGCCCCGCGCGGCAGCGGCGGAGTCGGCCGGAGCCGCCTTCCACACCACCCCCGCACACCGCGCGTGGCAATACGGATACCGTGGGCGACCCGGGAGTAGGCTCTGAGGCGTGAGCGAATCCACGCAGGCTCGCCTTGCCCTGAACACCACCAAGGCGAAGCAGCAGTCCGCCACGGCGGCGGAGGAGATCCTGTCGCGGATCGGGGTGGACGGCTTCGACGCCGTGGTCGTTCTGGGAGCGGGGTTCGCCAGGGCCGCCGAGGAACTCGGCACGGCCGAGGACAGGACCGATTTGCGTTCCCTGCCCGGCTTCGGGCCCGAGCCCGCCGCCCTGCACAGCAGGCTGGTCGGCACCAAACGCGTCGCCGTCTTCACCAGCCCGGTCCACCTCTTCGACGGCCGGGGGCCGATCCGGGTCGCGCACTCCGTGCGGACCGGCATCGGCGCCGGAGCGCGCGTCGTCCTGCTCACCGACGGAGTGGGGTCGCTACGCACCGACTTCGCCGTCGGCCAACCGGTCCTGGTCCGCGACCACATCAACCTGACGGGCTCGTCCCCGCTGGTCGGACCGGATTTCGTGGACCTGTCCCACGCCTACTCGCCGCGGCTGCGCCAGTTGGCCCGCGAGACCGACCGCTCCCTCGCCGAGGGCGTGTACGGCGCGGTGCGCGGTCCGCAGCTGGGCACGCCCGCGGAGGTCTCGATGCTGCGCTTCGCGGGAGCGGACCTGGTGGGCGCGTCCACGGTGCTGGAGACCATCGCCGCCGTGGAGATGGGCGCCGAGGTGCTCGGGATCTGCCTGACGACGTACGACGCGGTCACCCCGAGGTACCGGCCGCACGGCACCGAGCACCTGCTCGGGGTGGCGGACCGGTACGCGCCCGCCGTCGGCGGCCTGATCCACTCCGTCCTGTGGCGGCTGTGAGGTTCGGGAGACCGGCCGGAAACACCTCGGGGGAGGAACCGCCGCGCCCCTCTCCGCGCTGGGGGCACGCGTCCCTCCCCCGAGGGGAGATGGAGTCGCGGATCCGCGGCCGACGTCCGGCACTGCGTGGCGAGCAGCATCCCGAGGCCGGGGATGGACTGTGCCGGCGTCGGCACGCCGCGACTCCGTACGGTCCGGTGCGGCGTCCCCGCAGACGCCGCGGCACGTGAGACCGCACTTCCTTCTATTCGGTTGAACCGCAATCCACCCAAGGGGTCCGGGCCCGGACTCCGGTGGTCCGCGCTCCGCCGGAACCCGAACCCGTTCCCCTTAGGCATGCCTAACCTAATCACTACTTCCCGGGTCTGGTCAAGTCACTCCGGCGGACCGCCCCGCGCGACCGTGCTCAGAGAACGGCCAGGGCCCCGACCAGCAGCACCAGCGGGACGGCCAGCGCCGCCACGGCGTCGGGGGACCACAGCACCGTCGGCTCGTCCACGAGCGGTCCCACCGCGCCGCCCTCTGCCGCGCGGACCGTTCCCGGCGGCTGGGCCTTGCGCCGCTCCGCCTCCGACCGCAGCTCCCAGGCCGCGAGTTCGGTCGGCCGCATCTCACGGGGATCGTCCCTGCCCCCGTCCCCGACCCCGTTGGCGCGCCGCAGGTTGGCGCGCACCTCGGCGCGCTTGGTCTCGCGCAGCGGCCAGGACCGGAACACCCGGTCCCCCGCGTGCACCCGGAGCACGTCCGTGACGTCGGCCCAGGTGAAGGAGTGCCACGGCACGAAGACCTCGCGCAGCGGGTTGACCAGCCGCACGCCGCTCTCGGCCGCCACGACCCGGGGCCGCAACGCCACCACGTACGTGACGCCCACCGTGAACAGCACCACCGCCGCGGCGACCAGCGAGCGTCCGTCGGTGCCGTTCAACGCGAGGTCCGCGAGCAGGAGCACCGAGACGCCGATCCAGACCCACCCGAGGACCCGGGGAAGGGGCTGTTTGAAGACCCTCATGCGGTGGCCCACTTGAGCTGGGCGAACCCCGGCTTGATCCGGCCGTTGATGAGCGCGAGCCGCTCGTCGAACGGCAGGAACGCCGACTTCATCGCGTTCACGGTGAACCACTCCAGGTCGTCCCAGTCGTACCCGAACGCGTCCACCAGTCCGGCGAACTCCCGGGACAGCGTGGTGCCGCTCTGCAGCCGGTTGTCGGTGTTGACCGTCACCCGGAACCGCAGCCGGCGCAGCAGGCCGATCGGGTGCGCCGCGATGGACTCGGCGGCCCCCGTCTGCACGTTCGAACTCGGGCACATCTCCAGCGGCACGCGCTTGTCCCGCACGTAGGCGGCCAGGCGGCCCAGCCGCGGCCTCTCCTCGTCCGCCGCGCCGTCGACCTCGATGTCGTCCACGATGCGCACGCCGTGCCCCAGCCGGTCCGCGCCGCACCACTGCAGCGCCTCCCAGATCGACGGGAGCCCGAACGCCTCGCCCGCGTGAATGGTGAAGTGCGCGTTCTCCCTGCGCAGGTACTCGAAGGCGTCCAGGTGCCGGGTCGGCGGGTGGCCCGCCTCCGCCCCCGCGATGTCGAACCCGACCACGCCCGCGTCCCGGTGGCGAACGGTCAGCTCGGCGATCTCCCTGGACCTCGCCGCGTGCCGCATCGCGGTCAGCAGCGTGCCCACCCTGATCCGCGCGCCCCGCTCGGCGGCGCACCGGGACCCCCGCTCGAAACCCGCCTGGACCGCCTCGACGACCTCCTCCAGGGTCAGCCCGGCCTCCAGGTGCTGCTCGGGGGCGTAGCGCACCTCCGCGTACACGACACCGTCGGCGGCCAGGTCCTCGGCGCACTCGGCGGCGACCCGCTCCAGCGCCTCGCGGGTCTGCATGACCGCGACCGTGTGGCCGAAGGTCTCCAGGTAGCGCACCAGCGAACCGGAGTCCGCGGCCTCCGTGAACCAGTCGCCGAGCGCCGCCGGATCGTCGGTGGGCAGTTCGGTGTAGCCGACGGCGTCGGCGAGTTCGATGATCGTCTCCGGTCGCAGCCCGCCGTCGAGGTGGTCGTGCAGCAGCACCTTGGGCGCGCGCCGGATCTGCTCCAGGGTCAGCTTGTGGCTCATGGAACTCAGGATGCCATTCGCCGCGCACCGCCCGAGCGCGCCGCGGGCGGGCCCGGGACCTGGGACCGCGTCCCGGACCGGCCCCGGCGCCCCGGCCTCTCGCGTCAGCTCCGCGCGGGCGTACGCGGGGTCCCGGCCAGCACCCTGCGGGTGACGCGCTCGGCGACGCGGGCGACCAGGGCGCGCGGACGGCGGGGAGCGAAGTGCGCGATCAGCGCGTTGGCCGGGCCTGGGACGACATAGCCGCGGCCTCGGTCCAGTGCCTGAAGAGCGCTGGCGACCACCGCCACCGGCGATGCCATCGGAGCGCCGATGGCGGCGTCGCGAGTGCCGACGGTGTCGAAGAACGCGGTCTCGACCGGCCCCGGGCACACCGCCAGCACCCGGACCCCGCGCCCGCGGCACTCCTCGCGCAGCGCCAGGCTGAAGTTGAGCACGAACGTCTTGGACGCGCTGTAGGCGGCGAAATAGGGGCTCGGTTGGAAGGCCGCGGTAGAGGCGATGTTGACCACCGCGCCGGTGCCCCGGTCCAGCATCCCCGGCAGCAGTTCACGGGTGAGATCCACCAGGGCTACGACGTTGACCATGAGCAGGTCGTGGTCACGTCCGGCCGCAAGCTCCTCGAACCGGCCGCACGTTCCGAAGCCCGCGTTGTTGACCAGCAGGTCGACGGCGATGCCCCGGCGATCCAGTTCGGCGCCGATCCGCCGCGCGGCGTCGGGCCGAGCGAGGTCCTGGACGATGACGTCGGCGCGCACGGCGTACCGTTCTCCGAGCCGCTCGGCGAGCGCGTTCATGCGGTCGGCCGACCTCGCGACCAGCACCAGGTCGTGACCCCGCTCGGCGAGCCGGGTGGCGAACTCCGCGCCGATGCCGGAGGAAGCCCCCGTGACCAGAGCGGTAGGGGTGGCGGTGGTCCTGCCGACTGCGCCGTCCATGTCGTGTCCTCTTTCGCCATCGAAGATCGGGACGCCTCCACTGAGACGAAACAGTAACCTCTTTTCCAGTAATTGCAACAGCCAAGACGCAACTAAATGCGGATCGGTTTCATTGGTGTAACATAAAAGCTGATCCGACGGAGGTATCGATGGGGGAATCCGCGCAGCGACCGCTGCGTGCGGACGCCGAACGCAGCGTGCACGCGATCCTGGAAGCCGCAGAACGGGTGCTGGGCGAGGATCCCGCCGCTCCGATGGAACGGGTCGCCGAGGTGGCGGGGGTCGCGAGGGCGACCGTCCACCGCAGGTTCACCAGTCGACAGGCACTGGTCGAGGCCCTGGCCGACAACGCCGTCCGTCGGCTCTCCCAGGCGATCGACGACGGCCGCCCGGACACCGCTCCGCCGCTCGTGGCCCTGCACGGGATCACCGCGAACGTGCTCCGGGTGAAGACCACCTGGTCCTTCGCCCTCGACCGGTCGACGGCCGAGGGGAGCGGCACCGCCCGGGCCCAGGAGGAGATCGCGCTGCGGTGCCTCTCGCTGTTCACCCGGGCCCGCGACGCCGGAATACTCGACACCGCCGCCGACCTGGAGTGGGTGCGACGCGTGTACTACGCCCTCATCGGCGAGTCCCTGCGCGGCCCGGACTCGGACACCGACCCCGACATCCTCGCCGAGCGCATCGTCCGGACCCTCCTGCACGGCTTCGGCCCGCGTCCGCGCGCCTCGGCCCCCTGACGCGGGCCGGGCCCCATCCAGGGCCGGGGCGGGAGCCCGGCCGAACCGGGAGACCTTCGCGAACCGACCCCCGGGACACACCGTGGACCACCCGGCCGACCCACCGCCTTCGACCGGGAGAGGCCCCGCATCAACGATCTAGGTCAGGGCCGGGTCCTCCACCTGCTCGTCCGCGCCCGGGCGGACGCCCTCCCACAGCGCGGTCAGCGCGGTGGCGGCCATGAGCTGGACACCCACGGCGATGGCGCGCTCGTCGATGTCGAAGGTGCCGCGGTGCAGGTCGAGCATCGGCCGGTCCGCGGGCGCGGTCCAGTGCGTGCCCAGGCGCGCGTACGCCCCCGGCGTGTTCTCCAGGTACCAGGCGAAGTCCTCGCCGCCCAGACTCTGCGGGGTGGCCGCCACCGCCTGGGCGCCCAGGACCCGCACGCACGCGTCCTGGAGCATCTCGACGCTGCCCGGCTCGTTCACGGTCGGGGGCACGCCCCGGCGGTAGTCCAGGTCCGCGCGCACCCCGTAGGCGGCCGCGACCGAGTCCAGCAGCTCCTTGATCAGGTCCGGGGCGGCGTGCCAGGCGTCGTCGTCGAGACAGCGCACCGTCCCCTCCGCGACCCCGTCGTCGGGGATCGCGTTGGGCGCGGACCCGGCGCTGATCCGCCCCCACACCAGGCTGAACCCGGCGCGCGGGTCCACCCGCCGGGACAGCGCGGCGGGCAGCTCGGTGACGATCTTGCCGAGCGCGTACACCAGGTCGGCCGTCAGGTGCGGCCGCGCGGTGTGGCCGCCCGGCCCGGACAGCCGGACCATCAGCTGGTCGCAGGCCGCGGTGATCGGCCCGGTGCGCAGGCCCACCTGGCCCGCGGGCAGCCTCGGGTCGCAGTGCAGGGCGAAGATCCGGTCGACGCCGTCCACCCCGCCCGCGTTGATGACCTCCCGGGCCCCGCCCGGCAGCTCCTCGGCCGGCTGGAAGACCAGCCGGACCCGGCCCGGCAGCGCGCCCGCCCGCGCCTGCTGGGCCAGGAACAGCCCGGCGGCCAGCACGACGGTCGTGTGCACGTCGTGCCCGCAGGCGTGCACGACCCCCGGGACCGTGGAGCGGTAGGAGACGTCCTTCTCGTCGTTGAGCGGCAGGGCGTCGATGTCCGCGCGCAGCGCCACCACGGGCCCCTCCTCGAGGCCGATGTCGCAGACCAGACCGGTCCCCTGCGGGAGTCTCCACGGTTTGAGCCCCAGCGCGGTCAGGCGCTCCTCGATCCGCTGCGTGGTCCGATGCTCGGCGAAGGCCAGCTCGGGGTGCATGTGAAGGTCGCGCCGGAACTCGATGAACTCCCGCTCCCGGCGAGCCAGAAACGCGGACAACTGTTCCCGCAGGTCACGCCCCTGCATGCGAGGGCCCCCTATTCCTCGACGATTCTGTCTGACCGTGGCCGGCCCCGGCGGCGGGCTCCCCTGCCCGGAACTCCGCGGACAGCGCGTCGACCACGTCGTTGAGCGTGCCCCCTTGCTCGACGATGGCCCGCTGACGCTCGTACGAGGCGCCGTTGTGCAGGACCTCGGAGACGACGTCGAGTTCCGCGGCGCAGCCGAGGCGCTCGGCCACCGGCGTCAACTCGCGGACGAGCTCGTAGAGGTCGTCGCGCAGGGGCACCGTACTGCCGCGCTCGTCGGTGATGACGTGCGCGTCCAGCCCGTACCGGGTGGCCCGCCACTTGTTGTCCTTGACCACCCAGCTGGGCGGACTCGGCAGGCTGTAGCCCCGGTCGAGCTGGTTCTCGAACAACCGCACCAGACTCTGGGACAGCGCCGCCGCCATCCCGACCTCGCGCAGGGTGGGAATCCCGTCGAACATCCGGATCTCGACCGTGCCGAAATCCGGGTGCGGCCGGACATCCCACCATACTTCCTTGATGCTGGAGATCGTCCCCGCGCGCAGCAGGGTATCCATGTACTCCTCGAACGCGCGCCAGTGCGGGAGTCTCGGCGCGGGCCCGGCCGTGGGAAGGGCCCCGAAGACGATGGAGCGGCTGGAGGCCAGTCCCGTGTCGTGGCCGCTCCAGAAAGGACTGGAGGCGGTCAGCGCGAGGAAGTGCGGCAGGTAGTTGGAGAGCGCGTTGACGATGGGGATGACCTTCTCCTGGGAGCTGACCCCCACGTGGACGTGCACGCCGAAGGTGAGGATGCGCCGTGCCAGCCACTGCATCTGGTCGATGAGCTCGCCGTAGCGCTGCACCGGCGAGAGCGTCTGGTCCCGCCAGTCGTCCAACGGGTGCGTGCCCGCGCAGACCAGCCCGATCGAGCGCCGGTCCGTGACCTCCTGGACCCGCTTGAGGGTGCCGGAGAGGTCCGCCTGGGCCTCCTGCACCGTCTCGCAGATACCCGTGACCACCTCGATCGTGCACTGCATGAGCTCGTGCCGCAGCGGCGGGTTGGCCGCGGTCTCGCTCAGCTCGGGCAGCTCCCCCAGGACCTGCTGCGCCTCCTGGCGCAGGTGCCGGGTGCCCTCGTCGACCAGCTGCATCTCCCATTCCACCCCGAGAGTCGCCCGCTCCGAAGCGTTGAATCGAATAGCCACGTTCACCCTCCGCGCTGTCCGGCGACCGCGTCGCCTACCGGCCCCAGACGCACCCTAAGCGAGACACCGGAACCGATGCCCGTGCGGTTCATGGCCGTTGCTCCCTCTGATGCTCGGTACACGCGATGGGTTGCGAGTTAACGGCGGGGACCGCCGTTCCACTTGCCGAGGATTACAGAAGCCCGACTCGACCCGCAGGGAAACGGCTAAGCGCGTTCCGAAACGTCGTCCCGTCGCACCGGTCCGCCACCGTCCGGACGACTCGGCCCGAACGGCCCGATCTGGTGGTCGGGACCGGCCGCCCGGCGGCCGTTCACCCCGGTGGCCGCAACACGTCGCTCCACACCACGCTACACAAGGCCCGCAAAAACAAACTCGAAGTGACCAACACGTGATGTCACGTGTCCGTCGCCCGCCGTCTCGGACAGGGCCCCGGGCCCCGGCGCGTCCGCCGCGGATAGGGTCGGGACCGCCGGGAGAGCGCCGAGAGGTGGGGGGTGCTGATGAGCGCCATGAGGCTGTTCGGGTTCGGGCGGCGCCCCATGCCGCGGGTCCGCGACGGCGCGGACGGGGACGCGGCGGCCGGGGCCGCGCGGACCGCCGCGGCCTTCCACTCGGCCTACGGCGCGGACCCCGCCGGGGTGTGGTGGGCACCGCACACGGTCCCGCTGGTCGGGGACCATGTCGGCGGCGGCGACGCGCGCGTGCTGTCCGCGGCCCTGCCGTGGGGGGCGTCCGCCGCTCTCGCCCCCGCCGACGACGGGGTCGTGGACATCCGCTCGGCCCGGTCCCCGCGCCGCCCGGTCCGGTTCGGCGCGCGGCGGACGCCCGGGAGCGCCCCCCGTTGGGCGGTGGCAGCGGACGCCGCCGTCCGCGCGGCCCTCGGCGCGGACGCGGGGGCGCGCGTCCTGCTCGACATCGGCCCCTTCGGCCTCGCTCCGGAGGTCGCGGCCGCCTGCGCCGTGCTGCTGGCCGCCACCGAGGTCCGGTCGGGCGTGGACGCCGTCGCTGATCGCGACGGACTCGCCCGCACCGCGCGCCTCGCCCTGGACTCCCCTTCGGCCTCCGCCGATCCGGCCGCCGCGCTGTGCGCCGCGCGGTCGCGGGCCTTCTTCCTGGACCCGCGCCGGGGCCGCGGACGCCTCCTCCCGCTGCCGCTGGACGAGACGGGGCTCCGACTCCTCGTCATCGACACCCGCACCGCGCTTCCCGACCGCCTGGCGGCTTCGCTGCGCGACGAGTGCGCGCGGGCCGCCGCCGCGCTGGGGGTGGCCTCACTCCGCGACGTGGACGACCTCGCGGGCGCGCTGGCCGCCTTGGACGATCCGGTGCTGCGCCGCCGGGTGCGGCACGCGGCCACCGAGACGCACCGGGCGAACGCGCTGGCCGGCCTGTTGCGCGCGGGCGCCACCGCCGAGGCCGGGCCGGTTCTGAACGCCTCGCACCTGTCCCTTCGGGACTCCCTGGCCGACGCCTGCCCCCGCCCCGACACCGCCGCCGACACCGCGGTGCGCAAGGGAGCCCGGGGCGCCCGGATGACCGGTTCGGGCCGCCTGGCGGTCGCCCTGGTCCCGACCGGGCGCCTGGAGGCGGTGCGCGGGGGCGTGCTCGACGCCTTCGCCGGACACCGCTGGGATCCCCCGGGGTTCGGGATCGCCGTTCCCTCCGAGGGCGCGCGCAGAACACTCTGACCCCGGGCCCCGGCCGTGGCCCTTCCCGGCTGAACCCAAATACCATGTGGCGCGTCCAAAAGGACGAGACAGGGCGCCGAAGGGCGCTACGGGGCGGCACAGGCCGTGAGCGGATGGGCGATCAAGGCGATGGCTGACACACCGAATGGGCACAACCGCGGATCCGGCGGGTCTTCCAGCGGCCGCGACCGGACCGGGGTGTTCCGACGCAACCCCGACGGGGGCATACCCGACAAGGTCGAGCGCCTCTACCGGCCCGCGCCGCCCGAGGACGGGCCCGCGGAGGCCGGATCGGCCGAGGCCGCCGAACCGACCCGGCGGGCCTCCCCCGTCGACGGCGAATCCGCGCCCCGGCGCCCCGCGTCCCGGAGCGGCGGCCGGGTCTACGACGGGTCGGGGCGGGCCCGCCGCGAAAGGCAGCGCAGGGCCAGACGGTTCAGGAACGTCTCCGTCGTCGTGCTCGTCCTGCTCGTCGTGGCGCCGATGGTCTTCTATTTCTGGTCCGACTCCCGGCTCCAGCGCGTGGACGCGCTCCCCGACTACGAGGGCCGCCCCGAGGACCAGCCCGGCACCACGTACATGATCGTTGGTTCGGACAGCCGCGAAGGGCTCACCGAGGACGACATGGACACCCTGCGCACCGGAAGCGCCGAGGGCAAGCGCACCGACACGATCATGGTGCTGTACGTGCCCGACGACGGGAAGCCCAGCATCATCAGCGTCCCGCGCGACTCCTACGTGGAGATCCCCGGGATCGGCGCGAACAAGATCAACGCGGCCTTCGCCGAGGCCCTCGGCGGCGGCCCCTCCGTCCTCGTCCAGTCCTTCGAGCAGGCCAGCGGCGTGCGCATCGACCACTACGTCGAGATCGGGTTCGCCGGCTTCGTGGACATCGTCGACGCCGTCGGCGGCGTGGAGATGTGCCCCGAAGAGCCCCTGGAGGACCCCAAGGCGGGTCTGGACATCGAGGCGGGCTGCCAGACGATGGACGGCCCGACGGCGCTGGGGTACGTGCGGACCCGGGCCACGATCCGCGCGGACCTGGACCGGATCCAGCGTCAGCGCGAGTTCTTCAGCGCGCTCGTCTCCGAGGCGACCTCCCCGGCCACCCTGCTCAACCCGTTCCAGTCCGTCCCGCTGGTGGTCAACGGCACCGAGACGTTCAGCGTGGACGAGGACGACCACCTCATGGACCTGGCCCGGATGGCGCTGGCGATGGGGGACTCCCCCACCACGACCGCCGTCCCGATCGGCTCCACCCCCACCCTGGACGTGGGTTCGGTGGTGCTGTGGGACGAGACCCGCTCCGAGGAGATGTTCTCCGCCATGCGCAACGGCGAGGAGATCCCCGAGTCCGCGCTGCAGGACTGACCCCGCGCCCCTCCGGCCGCCCGAACGGGCGGACACACGAAATTGGGGAGGCCCCGCGCTTGTTCAGCTGCGGGGCCTCCCGGTGACGCTCCTCGCCATACGCGCCTACCCCCCAGCGGGCGCACGGCGGGCCACGTCGTCTCAGAGAGAAGATCTGCTCTTGTCTCATCTACGAGACTACGATCACCCGGGTAAAGAAAGGGGGTGCGGTATCACCAAGTGAGGGCAATATCGCACCCCGTTCCCTTCCGGGCCGCCGGGGCCTTCCGCCGGACGGCGGAAGGCCCCGGCCCCTGCTAGGCGAGGCGCTTCTGCAGGTTCTCGTCCAGCGCGGCGAGGAACTGCTCGGTGGTGAGCCATTCCTGGTCCGAGCCGACCAGCAGCGCGAGGTCCTTGGTCATCTGGCCGCTCTCGACGGTCTTGACGACGACGTCCTCGAGAGTGGTGGCGAACTCGATGACCGCGGGGGTGTTGTCGAGCTTGCCGCGGTGCTCCAGGCCCCGGGTCCACGCGAAGATGGACGCGATGGGGTTGGTGGAGGTGGGCTTGCCCTGCTGGTGCTGGCGGTAGTGCCGGGTGACCGTGCCGTGCGCGGCCTCGGCCTCGACGGTCCGGCCGTCGGCGGTGCGCAGCACCGACGTCATCAGGCCCAGCGAGCCGTAGCCCTGCGCGACGGTGTCGGACTGCACGTCACCGTCGTAGTTCTTGCAGGCCCAGACGTAGCCGCCCTCCCACTTGAGCGCGGCGGCGACCATGTCGTCGATCAGCCGGTGCTCGTAGGTCAGGCCGGCGGCGTCGAACTTCTCCTTGAACTCCGTCTCGAAGACCTCGGCGAACACGTCCTTGAACATGCCGTCGTAGGCCTTGAGGATGGTGTTCTTGGTGGACAGGTACACCGGGTAGTTGCGGTCCAGGCCGTAGTTGAGGCTGGCGCGCGCGAAGTCCTCGATGGACTTGCGGTAGTTGTACATCCCCATGGCGACGCCGCCGCCCTCGGGGAAGTTCGCGATCTCGAACTCGACGGGCTCGCCGCCGTCCTGCGGGGTGTAGGTCATGGTGACCGTGCCGGGGCCGGGCACCTTGAAGTCGGTGGCCTTGTACTGGTCGCCGTGGGCGTGGCGGCCGATGATGACCGGCTTGGTCCAGCCCGGCACCAGGCGCGGCACGTTGGAGCAGATGATGGGCTCGCGGAAGACCACGCCGCCGAGGATGTTACGGATGGTGCCGTTGGGCGAACGCCACATCTTCTTGAGGCCGAACTCCTCGACGCGGGCCTCGTCGGGGGTGATGGTCGCGCACTTGATGCCGACGCCGTACTGCTTGATGGCGTTGGCGGAGTCGACCGTGACCTGGTCGTCGGTGCGGTCGCGCTCCTCGATGCCCAGGTCGTAGTACTTCAGGTCGACGTCCAGGTACGGCAGGATCAGCCGCTCCTTGATGAAGGACCAGATGATGCGCGTCATCTCGTCGCCGTCGAGCTCTACTACGGGGTTCTCAACCTTGATCTTGGCCATGGCTGTGTGGCTGTCCCTTCGTGTGGCCGGGCCGCGGGCACGGAGACCCGTCCCACGACCCGTGTGCTCACCGCGGGAGTCCCGAACCGCCCGGCTGGAACGTCGCGCCGGACGCGTGTGGCAGGCTCCGTCCGTTCGACTCCGCGGTATCTCGATATCAAGCTTATTAGAGGCCCGGATCAGAGCTGCGGCGCGACCCATGCCAAGACGATGAGCAGTACGGCGAGCGTGGTGAGCGTGACCGCGTCGACCCACCGCCGCCGCACCGCGAGCATGCCGACCCGCTCGGGCGGCAGGCTCAGCCGCAGGATCGCGCCCAGCAGGAGGGCGCCGGCGATGATGGCCGGCCCTCGCTTGAAGTAGGCGGCGGCCACCACGACGATCCCCGCGCTCATCATGGCGAGCACCAGGAAGTAGGGCACCTGGTTCAACCAGCCGGGAACCTCGTCCGCGGACCCGGGCGCCGCGCCCTCCTGGTCCGGCCCGGGTCCGGGCTCTTCCTCGGGAACGTCCGATCGGGGTACTACCGCCGCCTCCACCGTTTTCTGGCTCACCGTAAACCTCACGCTAGCGCACACCTTCTGCGGGACCGGCCATGGCGCGAAACGGCCATCCCCGATTATCCCGCGACCGAAACCGGGGATGCTCCACGCGCGGTCCTCCGCCACCGCCCCGGCGGTCACGCGTCGTTACTGGCCACGCGTGCGCTCATTGTATTGACCGCGCACGCGCCGATCGCGCCCCCGGGGGAATCGGTCCGGCAGCGGGCCCCCGGCGGCCGGACCGATTCCCGGTGAAATGCCGCGACACTCCCACAGGACCGGCCCCGCCGGCCGGCAAGGGCATAGAAGTTCCACCGCCCGGGTACCCCGTCATGAGATGAGTGCCACGGTGAGCGAGGACGATCCCCTATGAGCCCCACTCGATCGGCGACGACGACCCGTCACTCCGCCGCGCCCCGTCGCAGCCATCTCCACCGCTCACGCCCCACGTTGGGAGGAACAACCGTGGACGGGCCCTACATACGGGTCGAGGAGAGCGGCGACGTGCACCCCTTGACCACCGAGGTGACCACGGTGGGACGGGGCCGGGGCACCGACGTCAACCTCTCGGACCCGAGCGTCTCACAGCTCCACGCGGAGTTCGTGCGCCGCGGACCCTACGTCTACGTCGTCGACCTCGGACTGTCCCGCAACGGCACCCGCGTCAACGGCCGCCCGATCACCCGACGGGTACTGGCGGAGGGCGACGTCGTCAGCTTCGGTGCCGCGCGGTGCAGGATCGGCGGCCTCCCCCTGGAAGAGATCAACCCCGACGTCGAACTGCGCCGCGGGAGCTCCCCCGAACTCACCCGCCGCGAACTCGACGTCCTGACCTCCCTGTGCCGCCCCGCGCTGTCCGACGACGCGTTCGTCGCCCCCGCGACCGCCCGGGAGATCGCCGAGGACCTCGTCGTCACCGAGGCCGCGGTCAAACAGCACCTGCTGCGCCTGTACCAGAAGTTCCGCATCGCCGAAGGCGTCAACCGCCGGACCCGACTGGCCAACGAGGTGGTGGCCCTGGGCCTGGTCCGCCCCATGCCGGTCCCCGACCGCGAGCGCAAGGCCAGCTGAACCGGGGCGGGAGGCCCCTCCCAGGACCTCCCGCCCCGGACTCCCCGGCCTCAGGCGAGCGCGCGCTCGGCCGCCTCCACCACGTTGACCAGCAGCATCGCGCGGGTCATCGGGCCGACACCGCCCGGGTTCGGCGCCATGTGGCCCGCGACCTCGGCCACGTCCAGCGCCACGTCGCCGACCAGCCGCCCCTCCTCGCTGCGCGAGACGCCCACGTCCAGCACGGCCGCTCCGGGACGGACCATGTCCCTGGTGATCAGCCCCGCCACACCCGCGCCCGACACCACGATGTCGGCGCGGCGCGTGTGCTCGGCGAGGTCGCGGGTGCCGGTGTGGCAGAGCGTCACCGTCGCGTTCTCCGAACGGCGGGTCAGCAGCAGCCCCAGCGGGCGGCCGACCGTCACCCCCCGGCCCACCACGACCACCTCGGCGCCCTTGAGCGGCACGCCGTAGCGGTTCAGCAGCTCCACGATGCCGCGCGGCGTGCACGGCAGCGGGGCCTCCTCCATCAGCACCAGCCTGCCCAGGTTGGACGGCTGCAGCCCGTCGGCGTCCTTGACCGGGTCGATCAGCCCGAGCACCCGGTTCTCGTCCAGTCCCCTGGGCAGCGGCAGCTGGACGATGTACCCGGTGCACGCGGGGTCGGCGTTGAGCTCGGCGACCGCCGCCTCGACGTCCTCCTGGGTGGCGGTCGCCGGCAGGTCCTTGCGGATGCTCGCGATCCCCACCTCGGCGCAGTCGCGGTGCTTGCCCCGCACGTAGGAGTGGCTGCCCGGGTCGTCGCCCACCAGGACCGTGCCGAGCCCCGGGACGACCCCCCGGGCGCGCAGCGCGGCCACGCGTTCGGTCAGCTCCGCCCGGATCGCCGCAGCGGTCGCCTTGCCGTCGAGAACCTGTGCCGTCACCGTGATGCCTCTCTTCGGGAAGCGGGCGCTCCGCGCCTGACCGGGCGCCCGCGACGTCATTGCCTTGCGGATCAGTGGAAGAAGTGCCGGGTCCCGGTGAAGTAGAGAGTGACCCCGGCGCGCTCGGCGGCGGCCACGACCTCCTCGTCCCGGACCGAGCCGCCCGGCTGCACGATCGCGCGCACGCCCGCCTCGGTCAGCACCTCCAGCCCGTCGGCGAACGGGAAGAAGGCGTCGCTCGCGGCCACCGAACCCTTGACCCGCGCTCCCGCTCGCGAGACCGCCAGGCGCGCCGAGTCCACCCGGTTGACCTGGCCCATGCCCACACCCACGGTGGCGCGGTCGGCGGCCAGCAGGATCGCGTTGGACTTCACCGCGCGCACCGCCCTCCAGGCGAACTCCAGGTCCGCCAGCATCGCCTCGTCGGCGGCCGCGCCCGCGCGCAGCTCCCACTCGGCCGGGCCGTCGCCGGACGCGTCGACCAGGTCGGTCGTCTGCAGCAGGACACCGCCGCTGATCTGGCGGATCTCGGGGCGGGCCGAACGGTCCGGGGCGCTCACCGTCAGCAGCCGGATGTTCTTCTTGCGGGTCAGCGTCTCGACCGCCTCGGGGGTGAAGCCCGGCGCGACCACGACCTCGGTGAAGACCTCCGCGACCTGCTCGGCCATCGCCCCGTCCACCGGACGGTTCGTCGCGATGACCCCGCCGTACGCCGACACCGGGTCGCAGGCGTGCGCCTTGCGGTGCGCCTCCGCGATGTCGGCTCCCACCGCGATCCCGCACGGGTTGGCGTGCTTGATGATCGCCACGCACGGGTCCGCGAAGTCGTAGGCGGCGCGCAGCGCGGCGTCGCCGTCCACATAGTTGTTGTACGACATCGCCTTGCCGTGCAGCTGCTCCGCGCCGGCCAGTCCCGGTCCCCCCGTCGGGTCCCCCGACCGGTACAGCGCCGCGCCCTGGTGCGGGTTCTCCCCGTAGCGCAGCGTCGCCGCCCGCTCGTAGGTGGCCGCGGCGAAATCAGGCCACCCGGTCTCCGCGGCCACGTCGTCGGGCGCGTAAGCCGAGGCGAACCAGCTGGCCACCGCCGTGTCGTAACTCGCGGTGTGCGCGAACGCGGCGGCCGCCAGGCGCTTGCGCTGGGTCAGCGTGAAACCGCCCCCGCGCACCGCCTCCAGCACCTCGTCGTAACGGGCCGGGTCCACGACCACCGCGACGCTCGGGTGGTTCTTGGCCGAGGCGCGCACCATGGCGGGTCCGCCGATGTCGATCTTCTCGATGCACTCCTCGGGAGAGGCCCCCGAGGCGACCGTGTCGACGAAGGGGTACAGGTTCACCACGACCAGGTCGAACGGGGCGATCCCGAGCTCGTCGAGCTGGGCGCGGTGCTCGGCCTTGGTCCGGTCCGCGAGCAGGCCCGCGTGCACGTTGGGGTGCAGGGTCTTGACCCGACCCTCGAAGCACTCGGGGAACCCGGTGACCTGCTCCACCGGGATGACCGGGACCCCGGCCGCCGTCAGCCGGGCCGCCGTCGAGCCGGTGGAGACGATCTCCACCCCCGCCTCGGCGAGGCCGACGGCCAGCGCCTCCAGCCCGGTCTTGTCGTAAACGCTGATCAACGCACGCCGAACGGCCTGCTGGGTCACCGGTTCTCCTCTGTCGCGTTCACGCTGGGCGCCGAGCCCAGCTTCACCTGTCGGTCGTGCAGGGTCCAGCCGTGGCGGGCGAGCCTGCCCACGACGTCCACGAGCATGCGGCGCTCGACCGCCTTGATCCGCTCGTGCAGCGAGGCGACGTCGTCGCCCTCCTCGACCCGCACCACGACCTGGTCGATCACCGGCCCGGTGTCGACGCCCTCGTCGACGAAGTGCGCGGTCGCGCCGGTGACCCTGACACCGTAGGCCAGCGCGTCACGCACCGCGTGCGCGCCGGGAAATGCCGGCAGCAACGCCGGATGGATGTTGACGACCGGATGTCTGCTCAGCACCTCGCGGCCGAGGATGCGCATGAACCCGGCGGAGACCACCAGGTCGGGCGCGAACTCCGCGATCCGGTCGGCGAGCGCGCGGTTCCACTCGGCTCGATCGGCGTATCCGGAGAAGGGGGTCAGGAACGTGGGGATCCCCGCCTGCTCGGCGCGGGCCAGGCCTGCGGCCTCGCGGTCGGCTCCGACAGCGACGACCGTCGCGCCGTAGGCCGGATCCGCCGCCGCGGCGAGCAGGGCCTCCATGTTGCTGCCCGTGCCCGAGATGAGGACGACTACTCGCGCCGACAGTGTGCTTCCTCCTCGTGGGAAAACGAAGCGGGGACAGGTTTTCCCGTCCCCGTTCCCGGGGGCGCGATCAGACGCGCGGCATCCGGGGTGCGGTCCGGCCCGCTCCAGCAGGCCGCGGCGGGGAGTGGGCGTCCCCCTGCCGCCGCTCAGCCTATCGCCACGCGGGGCCCGCTCAGGGGAGCCGGGCCCCGACACCGCGGTGCGGTGATCCCCGCGGGGGCGGGTAGCGTCTACTCGAACGAATTCCGAACAGCCTCCTAGGAGCCCCCGTGACCAATGAGCCTTCCGCTCCGCAGACCGAAGGGCAGCGGCCCACCGTCGAGCGAGGCGGCCTGTGGGGGCTCATGTTCTCTCTCGCGGCTCTGCTGTTCCCCCCGTACGGCGTCGTCCTGTCGGTGTTCGGCATCGTCCAGGGCTGGCGTGCCCGGAGAACCGCCAGGACCGCGGGCGTCCAGGCCCCCGGCGCGGTGCTGAGCGTCGTCGTCGGCGTCCTCGGCGTCCTGTGGGCGCTCCTCATGGGGACCACCATGGTGGTCTTCTCCGACGAGCTCAGCGCGCTGACCGACTGCAACGCCCGCGCCAACACGGTCAGCGCCGGGGACCGGTGCCAGGAGGAGTACCTCGACTCGGTCAACGAGCACTTCGACCAGCCGCTGCTCAACGACTGGGCCGAGATCACCACGACCGGCTGACCGAACCCGTCCGGTGGAGGGCTCAGCGGCCGTCCGCCGGCCTCCGTGCGGGGTCCGCCTCGTAGGTGATGCCGTACAGGTCCTCGGAGTCGTCCCGGTCCCGCGCGCGTCCACCACCGCGCGGGATCGGTAGGCGCAGGCGCGGGACGCGCCGACGCCGCTCGCGGTCCGGGCCCGCGGACTCCCCCGTCCGATCGGCGGCGGGGTCCGCCCCGGCCCGTTCCGCGGGGATCGCGGGCGGGCTGCGGAAGTACAGCCAGTTGGCCGCCCACGCGGTGATCGCGGCGGCCACCCCCACCTCCAGCGCCGTGATCATCCCCACCTGCCAGGGCGAGGGGCCGACCACCGCCAGCCGCTGCGCGCCCAGGGGTCCGCCCGCCAGGAGCGCGAGCCCGGCCCACAGCGCTCCCGTGGCCACCCCGCACACGAATCCCCACAGCGGAGCGGCCTCGCTGACCACGGTCGGCGCGCTGCGCAGCGTCAACGCCCCGCCGACCCCGCCCGCGACGAACGGGGCCACGAGCGCCACCAGGGAGAGCACCGGCGCCGCGCCGCTCTCCGGCAGCGCGGCCAGCATCGGCAGGTCCGGCAGCGCCCCGAGGACCACTCCCGTCGGCGCCACGACCGTTTCCGTGCCGAGCGCGAAACCCGGGCCGACCGCGTAGGAGGTTCCGAAGATGATCGCGTTCGGCAGGTACAGCAGTTGGATGATGAACAGCAGCACGCCGCCGACCATCCCGGGGGCCAGCCGCTCGGTGATCGCGACCGCCTCCCCGAAGTCGAGCAGCAGCGCCGCGAAGAACAGCAGCGCCCCCGCCGCCAGCAGGACCGCCGTCGCGCTGGACGTGCCCACCAGCAGCGAGCGGGAGCGGGCCGGCATGATCTCCAGGAGCCGGCGGCGCGGAATGTGCTTGTCCAGCAGCAGCTGGCGCAGGACGCCCAGCCCTCCGGCGACGAAGGCCAGCAGGAACCCCGAGAGCAGCGCCTGGACCATGCTCGGCTGGATGACCTCGGTCCGGCCCACGAGCGCCAGCGTGCCGGCGATGGCCGCGTACGGGCCCGCGAGGGCGAGGGCGGCCTGGAAGACGTGGCGCAGCCGGGGCAGCTCACAGGTGCGCGCCAGACGCCGTCCGGAGCGGTACAGCAGCAGGCCCGGCAGGACCAGCAGACCGATCGGGAGCATCTGCACCTGGCCGCCGGGGATCGCGAACCCGGCGTGGTGGCCGACCAGCCAGGCCTGCACCGCGACCTTGAACACGTCCTGGATGTCCTCGCCGAACGTGGCGTGCGGCGCGGCCACCCATCCGATCAGGGTGAACGTCATGAGCGTGGCCATCCCGATGGCGGCAGCCGTGGCCGCTCCGATCCCGCCCGCCGTGTACAGCGGGCGCGGCTCCTGCCCGGTCGCCACCAGTTCCGGCGCGGTCCGGCGTCCGCCCCGCCCCGCGGGCGTGCGGCGCTCTCCGTCGTCGGGTCTGCCACGGTACTTGGAAGGTCCTGCGGGCGCGCTCACCCGTCCATGCTGCCAGCCGGACCCGCGCCGGACCGCCTATTGCGCCGGGCGTGTCGCATCCGCCGGAAAGGCCCCGTGTGGTAGGCCGGGCCCCCTCCGCGGGGAACCGGTGCACGACAGCGGGGGTCCGCCGCCCCGGGAAGGGCGCGGCGGACCCCCGCTGTCGTGCGTGCGCCTAGAACAGCTCGCGTGCCAGCCTGGCGGTCTCGCTGGGGGTCTTGCCGACCTTGACGCCGGCGGCCTCCAGGGCCTCCTTCTTCGCGGCGGCCGTACCGGAGGAACCGGAGACGATGGCGCCCGCGTGGCCCATCGTCTTGCCCTCGGGCGCGGTGAAGCCCGCCACGTAGCCCACGACGGGCTTGGTGACGTTCGCCTTGATGTACTCCGCGGCCCGCTCCTCGGCGTCGCCGCCGATCTCGCCGATCATCACGATGGCGTCGGTGTCGGGGTCCGCCTCGAACGCGGCGAGCGCGTCGATATGGGTGGTCCCGATGATCGGGTCGCCGCCGATGCCCACGGCGGTGGAGAAGCCGATGTCACGCAGCTCGTACATCATCTGGTACGTGAGCGTGCCCGACTTGGAGACCAGGCCGATGCGGCCCGGCTTGGTGATGTCGGCCGGGATGATGCCCGCGTTGGACTGGCCCGGCGTGATCAGACCCGGGCAGTTCGGGCCGATGACGCGGGTCTTGTTGCCCTTGGAGCCGGCGTAGGCCCAGAAGGCTGCGGTGTCGTGCACCGGGATGCCCTCGGTGATGACCACGGCGAGGCCGATCTCGGCGTCGATCGCCTCGATCACGGCGCCCTTGGCGAACTTCGGCGGGACGAAGATCACGGTGACATCGGCACCGGTGGCCTTGATGCCCTCGGCCACCGAGCCGAACACCGGTACGTCGGTGCCGTCGAAGTCGACGCTCTGCCCGGCCTTGCGCGGGTTGACGCCGCCGACGATGTTGGTGCCCGACGCCAGCATGCGGCGGGTGTGCTTGGTGCCCTCGGAGCCGGTCATGCCCTGGACGAGGACCTTGCTGTCCTTGGTGAGGAAGATAGCCATGTGATTGTCCCCGGTTACTTCGCGGCCAGTTCGGCGGCCTGCGCGGCGGCGCCGTCCATGGTGGCCACCTGGCTGACCGCCGGGTGGTTACGGTCGGTGAGGATCTGGCGGCCGAGTTCGGCGTTGTTGCCGTCCAGTCGCACCACCAGCGGCTTGGAAACGTCCTCGCCCTTGGACTCCAGCAGCTCCAGGGCCTGCACGATGCCGTTGGCGACCGCGTCACAGGCGGTGATGCCGCCGAACACGTTGACGAAGACGCTCTTGACGGCCGGGTCGCCCAGGATGATCTCCAGGCCGTTGGCCATCACCTCGGCGGACGCGCCGCCGCCGATGTCGAGGAAGTTCGCGGGCTTGACACCGCCGTGCTCCTCACCGGCGTAGGCGACGACGTCCAGCGTCGACATGACCAGACCGGCACCGTTTCCGATGATGCCGACCTCGCCGTCGAGCTTGACGTAGTTGAGACCCTTCTCCTTGGCCTTGACCTCGAGCGGGTCGCCCTCGGCCGCGAAGGTCAGCTTCTCCAGGTCCTGGCGGAACTCGGCGTTCTCGTCCAGCGTGACCTTGCCGTCCAGGGCGACCACGCGGCCGTCCTTGGTGAGGATCAGCGGGTTGACCTCGACGAGGGTCGCGTCCTTGCCGACGAAGACGTCCCAGAGCTTGGTGATCAGCTCGGCCGCGCCCGCGGCGGCGGCCTCGGGCAGCTTGCCCCTGGCCACGATGTCGGCGGCGACCTCGGCCGGCGCGCCCTTGAGCGCGTCGACGGGCACCTTCGCGACGGCGTCGGGGTTGGTCTCCGCGACCTCCTCGATCTCCATGCCGCCCTCGGCGGAGCAGATGGAGAGGAAGGTGCGGTTCGCGCGGTCCAGCAGGAAGGAGAAGTAGTACTCCTCCGCGATGTCGCTGGCCTCTTCGACCAGGACCCGGTGGACGGTGTGGCCCTTGATGTCCATACCGAGGATCTGCTCGGCCTTGGCCGTGGCGTCCTCGGGGCCGTCCGCCACCTTGACACCGCCGGCCTTGCCCCGGCCTCCGGTCTTGACCTGGGCCTTCACCACGACACGGGGCTTACCCGCGGCCGCGAATTCTTCGGCGATGGCACGCGCCTCCTCAGGCGTGCTCGCCACCTTTCCCTGGGGTACCGGGACCCCATACTCCGCGAAGAGTTCCTTCGCCTGGTATTCGAACAGGTCCACGAGGGTCCGTCCTTGTTACTCGCTGGCTGGGGTGTTCTGCGGAGGTCGCTTCACTCAACACGGGAACCGTTCACTGGCCTGCCGCGTTGGAATACGCGTCGAAAAGCCTTCCGCAACATGCGGAAGCTTAGCCCTCCCAAGACTTGACAGCTGACACCGGGGCCGCGGTGACCAGTCGCCCGGTCCCGCCGAAACCCCCGGCCGCCTTCTCGTACCACGCATCCGGTGAGAATCCGTGTGACAGGTCACATACCCAGCAACGGGGCCTCAACCGAACTGGTCGAACCCCAATTTGACCACGAGGGCCACCACGACCACCAGCAGCACCCCGCGCACGAAGCCCGTCCCCCTCTTCAGCGCCATGTGCGCGCCCACCTGCGCGCCGGCGATGTTGCACACGGCCAGGCCCAGGCCCAGGAGCCACATCACGTTGTCGTTGAGCGTGAACACGATGAGGGCGCCGAAATTGGTGGCGGTGTTGACGATCTTGGCGGACGCCGAGGCCGCGACGAAGTCCAGGCCGATGATCGAGGTCAGGGCGATGATCAGGAAGGTCCCGGTGCCCGGTCCGATGAGGCCGTCGTAGAAGCCGACCCCGAGGCCGGCCACCAGCACCGCGACGACCAGCCGCCGCGGTGTGCGCAGCCGGGGCTCGGCGACCGCGCCCATCGCGGGACGCAGGACCACGAGCGCGGCGACGGTCAGCAGCACGACCATGACGATCGGACGCAGCGCGTGGGAGGAGACCGCGCCGGCGAGCGCGGCCCCGCTTCCCGCACCCGCGAGCGCCAGCCCCGCGGTCGGCCAGACCACCTGCGGATCGAACTTGACCCCGCGGGCGTAGGTGATGGCGGCCGAGCAGGTGCCGAAGATGGCGGTCAGCTTGTTCGTCCCGAACACGGTGGCCACCGGTGTCGTCGGAAACGCCACGAGGAGGGCTGGCAGCATCAGCAGCCCGCCCCCGCCCACGACCGCGTCGATCCAGCCGGCGGCAGCCGCCGCGAGTAGCAGCAGCGCGATGATCTCCCCGTCCACGCGGCCCTACCGAGCCCGAGAAAAGGGGATGATCGGCGTAATAACGCCGCAAAAAGCACGTAATGTCACAAGTCCATGAGCTTAGCCTGCCCCCGACCTGCCCTTTCCAGCGATCCCCGATGAGATGGGTCACCTGTTCGGGTGAGAGTCCGCACACCGGAAGTATTCGGTCAGGTTGTGGGGAACGTGGAGGCCGCGTGTGCCGGTGCGGGTGGGAAGGGCCGGTCGGGGGCACACGCCTCTTCGGGAGTCCTGGGGGCGGTGCCTGCCTCCGCGCACGTCCTCGGCCCCGCGCCTTCACACGGAGCCTCCGCCGCGCGGAGCCTGCGGAGCAGCGCACGGCCGCACGAGGGACCACGCGGCCCCGCCAGGCGGCCCTGGATGCGGAGGACCATCCGACTGCCCCGGCGGACCTCTCAGGCCGACGCCCTGGGAGCGGGTTTCCGCATTCCGCCGCGTCCGTGCTGCCTCGGGCGTTTCCTCGGGTATGTGTGCGGCATGAACGCGGATCTCGACAAACTCGACGGACTCGACACCAACGAACTACGCGAACGCGCCGTCTCCCTGGCTCGTAGCCGCTGGGATGTCGGTTACCTCTGGGAGCTCGTGCAGAGGATTCCCGCGGCCGAGGTCATCGCCGGCCGCCCCGAGGCGGGCGAGACCGGAGCCAACAAGGCCTCCTCTCTGTTCAGCGAGCTGATCGCCGAACGAGAAGGGGACGAGCGGCTGCGCGAGGCTCTTCGTCCGCTCTATCTGGACTACCTGCGAAAGCACGGGGAGCGGCCGTAGCGACCGCTTCCTCCGAACCGTCCGGGAAATAGAAAAGGGGGAGGGGCCGCACCCGACAGGTGCGGCCCCTCCCCGAAAAAACGTACGGCGGCGTCCTACTCTCCCACCCCAGCACGGAGGCAGTACCATCGGCGCTTGAGAGCTTAACTTCCGGGTTCGGAATGGGACCG
>NZ_SNYN01000032.1 GCF_004363075.1 Actinorugispora endophytica | reverse complement strand
ATTCTCCGCTTTGTTCCTGCGCTCCGACTTTATCAGGGCCTCCGCGCCGGCGCAAACTCGCGCTTTTCGCGGCGACTCCCTCGAAAGAAGGAGGTCATTCTCGATTCCAGACCTCCAGGAGACCTTTCCTCGTTTGTTCTTTTCCAGATTACCAGTGTTTCTCCACTGCGCCGAACCGGCGCTTTGAAATTCCATTCTGGCTTTTCTGGACCTTCTCGACCGAAAGGGCCGAGAAGTGAGACTACCAGTGTCTGCAGACGCTTCGACCGGTGTCTCTCGAACCGCTCCGCAGAACGAGCGGGGAGACCGAAGAGGCCACCCGCAGGGCTGCGGTGCTCGGGTAACGATAGGTCCTTCCCGAAGACACGTCAAACACAACCTGCCCCTTGGGTGAACACCCAGGTCAGCAAGGTGGCCAGACCTTGAACCAGGTCTCGACGCCTCGGGATCGCGCGGGCTTGGACCTCAGGTCCGCACGGTATGCCTCGGTTTGTTGTTCGCACCGGGTCTCCTGCCCCTGCCGGCTCGGCGCCAAACATCCGGTCCGGAAAAATTCCGACCCTTGCCGTGGACGACACGGTGCCCCCTCCCGGGCTCGGAAGGGGGCACCGACAGCGCGGTCGGGCACTACCGCAGGATGATCCCGCCGATGTTGCGCTTACCCCGGCGGAGGACCAGGTACCTGCCGTGCAGGAGGTCCTCGTCGGTGACCCGCGCCTCGATGTCGGCGACCTTGGCGTTGTTCAGGTACGCCCCGCCCTCCTGCACCGCGCGGCGCGCCGCCGACCGGCTCGGGACCAGGCCGGTCTCGGCGAGCAGGTCCACCACCGACGGAAGCCCGGCCGCCGGACCGGCGAGTTCGGCGTGCGGCACCTCCGCCAGGGCCGCGCCCAGGGTCGCGGGGTTCAACTCCGCAAGCTCCCCCTGGCCGAACAGCGCCCTGCTCGCCGCGATGACGTTCCGGCACTCCTGGTCGCCGTGCACCAGGGTGGTGAGCTCCTCGGCCAGCGCGCGCTGCGCGGCGCGCGCCGCGGGCCGCTCGGCGGTCTGGCGCTCCAGCTCCTCGATCTCCTCGCGGGAGCGGAAACTGAAGGCGCGCAGGTAGCGGGAGACGTCCCGGTCGTCGGAGTTGAACCAGAACTGGTAGAAGGCGTACGGACTGGTCAGCTCCGGGTCCAGCCAGACCGTCCCGCTCTCGGTCTTGCCGAACTTGGTTCCGTCGGCCTTGGTCAGCAGGTTGGTGGTCAGGGCGTGCGCGGGACCGTGCGGCTCGTTGGCGTCCATCCGCCGGATGAGGTCGAGGCCCGCCGTGATGTTGCCCCACTGGTCGCTGCCGCCGGTCTGGAGCGTGCAGCCGTACCGGCGGTAGAGCTCCACGTAGTCGTAGGACTGCAGCAGCACGTAGCTGAACTCGGTGTAGCTCATTCCGACGCCGTCGAGCCTGGACTTGACCGTGTCGCGGGCCAGCATCTGGTTGACACTGAAGTGCTTGCCGACGTCGCGCATCAGCCCGATCGCGGTCAGCTCCCCGAGCCAGTCGGCGTTGTTCGCGAGGACGGCGTCGGTGGGCCGCTGCGCCTCCCCCTCGGGGGTGAAGCGCAGGAAGGCCGAGAGCTGCCGTCCCAGCGCCGCGACCCACCCCTGGATGGCCTCCACCGGGTTGAGCGAGCGCTCGGCGTTGGGCTTGGGGTCTCCGATCATGCCGGTCCCCCCGCCGACCAGGGCGATCGGCCGGTGCCCCGCACGCTGGAAGCGGGCCAGTGTGAGCGCCTGGGTCAGGTGGCCGACGTGCAGACTCCCCGCCGTCGGGTCGAAGCCGCAATAAAGGGTGACCGGGCCATCGGCGAGTGCCTTGCGAAGATCGCCAAGGTCGGTGGTCTGCGCGAGGAGTCCGCGCCACGTGAGGTCGTCGATGATGTCGGTCATGTGGTCTTTCCGTCGGGCTCTCTGTTGACTGTTCGGGCGGTGGCCGCAGCGGGAGTCGCTCCCGTCCGACGCCGTCCCGGAGTGGTCCGGGGGCGCGCCCCGGTCTTGTGCGGCCGCTCCACCCGGGGATTCGCCGCTCGGGCCCTTCTACGGTATCGGTTCGCCCCCCCACGCCGTCTCGGCGGTTTCCCCCGGCCTCTTGCATTCTGAAGCTAATGCCATTAGCTTCGAGGCTATGGATATTAACCACAAGGGCGACGTCACCGTGAGACTCCTGGACCGGCGGCGGGGCCGCATCGCTTACGACCTCTACGGAGCCGGCAACACCGGGCCGCTCGTCGTGTGCGTCCCCGGCATGGGGTCGGTGCGCGGGAGCTTCCGCTTCCTCGCTCCGGCGCTGGCCGAGCAGGGGTACCGGGTCGCCGCGATGGACCTGCGCGGCCACGGCGACAGCGACGTCTCCTTCGACGAATACGGGGACGAGGCCGCCGGCTCCGACGCCATCGCGCTCATCGGCGAACTGGGCGACGGACCCGCGGTCCTGATCGGCAACTCGATGGGGGCGGCGGCCGCGGTGTGGGCCTCTGTGGAGCGGCCCGACCTGGTGTCCGCGCTGGTGCTCACGGGCCCGTTCCTGCGCGACGCGCCGAGCGGCCCGGCCCGGCGGCTTCTCATGCGGCTGATGTTCCTGCGCCCCTGGGGCCCCGCCCTGATCAAGGCCTACATGGGCAAGCTGTACCCGGGGCCCGCCCCCGAGGGGCACAGTGAGCACGTGGCCGCCGTCGCGGCGGCGCTGCGTCCCCGGGACCGCTACCGCGCCGTCATCAGGACCTTCGGCTCCTCCCACGCCGCGGTGGAGACGCGCCTCCCCGAGGTCGCGGTGCCCTCCCTGGTCGTCATGGGCGAGGCCGATCCGGACTGGCCGGACCCCGCGGCCGAGGCCGACTGGATCCGCGGACGGATCGGGGCCGACGTCCTCATGGTCCCCGGATCGGGCCACTACCCGCACGAGCAGCGACCCGACCTGGTCAACAGGGCCGTGCTGGAGTTCGCCCGCGGCGCCGTCCGTGGCTAGGGCCGGGTTGACCCCCGCCTCCGTGGTGGAGGAGGCCGCCAGGCTCAGCGACGAGGCGGGCTACGCGCAGCTGACGCTGGCCACGGTGGCCAAGCGGCTGGGGGTGGCCACGCCGAGCCTGTACAAGCACGTGGACGGGCTGGAGGGACTGCGTAGCGAACTCCGGACCCGGTCGGCGCGGGAGCTGGGCGACGTACTGGGCCGGGCCGTGCTGGGACGCTCCGGACCGGACGCGCTGCGCGCGATGGCGCGCGCCTACCGCCGCTACGCGCTGGAGCACCCCGGCCGGTACGCGGCCCTGCAACGGGCGCCCGAACCGGGCGACGGAGAAGGGCTGGCCGCGGCCGCCTCGACGGTGGAGGTGATCGTCGCGGCGCTGCGCGGTTTCGACCTGCCCGAGGACTCGGTGGTCGACGCGATCAGGACCCTGCGCAGCGCTCTGCACGGGTTCGTGGACCTGGAGTCCCAGGGCGGGTTCGGGATGCCCCAGGACATCGAACACAGTTTCGAAGTGATGGTGGAAGGGTTCGTCCGGGTCTTTCGGACCTGGCCCGAGGGCCGGAACGGGACGGTGCGGTGATGCTGGCGGGACACTTCGGGGTCGCGGGGATCGTGAAGGCGTGGCGCCCGGCGCTGCCCATGGGCGTGCTCCTGGTCGCGGGCCAACTGCCCGACATCGTGTTCCTGCCGCTGGCCGCGGCGGGGATCGAAGGCCTGGTCCCGGTCGAGGGGGCGTCGGGCTACGGTTCGCTGCTGATCGACGCCGCGTACTCGCACGCGCTGGTCTCCAACGTGCTGCTGGCGGTGGCCGCGGGACTGCTGGTCCAGGTTCTGGCCCGGGGCCGGTGGGGGCCGGACGCCGGGGCGGTCGTGGGCGGGGTCGTCTTCAGCCACTGGCTGCTGGACCTGCTGGTGCACCGCCCCGACATCGCGGTGCTGCCGGGCGGGCTCGGCGGCCTGCCGATGCTGGGCCTGGGGCTGTGGGAGACCCCGCTGCTGGCCGCGCTGGTCGAGGGCGCGCTCGTGGCCGCGGGCGTCGTGCTGTACGCGTGGCGGGTGCTCCGCGGCCATCCGGACCGCACGCGCGCGGTGCTGTACTCGGCGGGGGTCGCGGCGCTGCTGGCGGGCTCCTTCATCAGCGACCTGCTGGGGGGCTGACCCCCCGGGCGGCGGCCCCCCTTCCCCTCGGGAAGCGATACCGGGGAAAGGGGGCCGTCACAGCGCGCGCAGCCCGTCCAGGACCGCCTGGAGCAGTGATCCGGTGGGTTCGGCTTCGGGGGGCTCGCCCACGCGCAGCGCGCCCGCCGTGACCATGTCGGTCACCAGCAGCCTGGTCAGGCTCGGCGGCATGGCCAGCTCGGCGGCGAGCTCGGCGACGGAGCGCGGGCCGGCGCACAGCCGCAGCACGGTCGCCTGCTCGGGGTTGAGCTCGTCGTCGGCCTCGGGCTCGCGCGCGGCCGCGACCATGCTCGCCAGGTCCAGGTGCGGCCCGTGGGCGGAGGGCGCGCCGCCGGCCAGGGCGAACGGCCTGAGCAGGCGGCCCGGGTCGACGTCGACGTCGGTGACGGCGGTCACGACCGCCCCCCGTACTGGGGGACCATCTCGACGGCGGCCCGCGCGGAGGATCCGTTCCCCGACGAGGGCACGGTCTGCGGGGGAACCGTCAGGAGCCTCATCGGCAGGACCGTGCGCGCCATCGTGCCCCCGTACGGGGAGGGCGAGAGCCGCACCGTGGCCCCGTGCCGGGCCGCCAGCCTGGCCACCACGAACAGGCCCAGGCGGGGCTCGTCGGGCAGCGCCATCACGTCGAACTCGGGCGGCTCGGCCAGCCTCCGGTTGGCCTCGGCGTACCCCTCGGCGCTCATGCCCAGTCCGCGGTCCTCCACCTCCACTGCCAGGCCCGCCTTGACGAACCCGCTTCCGACGTCCACGTACGAGTCGCCCGGGGAGAACTGGGCGGCGTTCTCCACGAGTTCGGCCAGCAGGTGCGTCACGTCCGCGACCGCGCTTCCGCGCACCTGGGCGCGGGCCGCCGACCTGAGCCGCACCCGCTCGTAGTCCTCGGTCTCGGACATCGCCGCGCGCAGCACGTCCACCAGCGGCATCGGGTCCTTCCAGCGCCGGGCCGACCGCGCCCCGGTGAGGATGATCAGGTTGTCCGCGTAGCGCCGCCCCCGGGTGACCAGGTGGTCCAGCCGGAACAGCCTGCGCAGGGTCTCGGGGTCCTCCTCGGCCGACTCGATCTCGTCGAGGAGCCGCAGCTGGCGCTGCACGAGGGTCTGGTTCCGGTACGCGATCCCCAGGAACACCCGGTTGGCGCCCTCGCGGATCTCGGCCTGCTTGACCGCCGCGCCGACCGCCGTGCGCTGGGCGGTGTTGAACGCGTCCGCGACCCGGCCGATCTCGTCCTTCCCGTGGCGCAGCGGCGGCAGTTCCGCGACCAGGTCCACCCGCCCTCCGCCCTGGGCCTTGGCGACGATCGCGGGCAGCCGGGCTCCGGCGACCTCCAGGGTCTCGGCGTGCAGCCGGCGGAGCCGGCCGATGAGCCGCCGGGAGGAGCGCAGCGCGCAGACGATGGCGGCGAAGCCCGCCAGCAGGGTGACCAGGCAGCCCGCGGCGTTGACCGCGATGACGCGCACCGCCGAGGCCCACGCCTCGTCCAGTGCCGAGCCGAACTGGATGTCGACCAGGCGCTGGAACAGGGGGCCGGTGTCCGCCATGACCCGGTTCCACTCCCCTGCTTCGACGGGGATCTCGCTGTTGAACTCGGCCGGGCCGAGCCCGTCGCCGTCGGCCACGGGGGCGCGCGCGACCACGCGCAGGCTCAGGTCCTGGGTCTGGATCCAGGACCGGGACTCGTGCATCTCCTGGTGGACGTCGGCGGCCTCGGAGGCCATGTTGGGCCTGGCCCCGTTGAGGATGTCGCGGTAGGAGGCGGTGAGGAAGGTGAAGTGCGCGGTCTCGGAGTAGGTCATGGCCTCGGCGGCCAGAGCACCGGACAGCAGCGCGTCGGCCTGCGCGAACCGCTCCTGGGCGCGCATCAGCTCCAGGGCCGTGAATCCGTCGGCGCGCGGGGTGTCGCCGTGCAGCTGGACGATGACGGCGTCGTCGACCAGCAGGATGCCGGACAGCAGCGCGGTGTACTCCCTCAGGGCGGTCTCCCTGCCGACCTCGCCGCCGTCGACCTTCTCCCGCAGGTCGGGCAGGGCCCTCCAGGTCTCGAAGAACTCCCGGGCCCGCTCGGTCAGCTCGTCCCCGCCCGAGCCCAGTAGCGCCCTGGTCCGCTCCCGCTCCTCCGCGAAGGTGTCGTCGGTCCGCTCGCGGCCCTCGAGGAGTTCGTCGCGGGCGGTCTCGGAGCCGCTGCCCAGGAACACCTGGGTCAGTTCCCGTTCGTCGCGCAGATCCGCGGCGAGCCGGTCGAACGCCGCGATCCCCGCCCTGCCGTGCTGGACCGACGAGGTCAGGCGCAGTGCGCCGATGGTGCCCGCGGCGGTCAGCACCGCCCACAGCAGCAGGAAGCTGATGCTCGGAATCAGCACCATTCGGGTGAGCTGGCCACGGATGGCGCTCTTTCCGGTCGGGTCGTGCTCTTTGCTCATCTTGGTCTCCCCCTCGGGGGACGACCGTACCGAAGATCATGTCCCTGCGTGGTTGGTTCGTCACAACTAGTTATTTCGTTGTGACGAACCGACCACACCAACCACGATCCGCCCGACTCCTCCCGCTCCGGCTCAGCTCTCCGGGCGGTGCCGCGATCCCACCGGCGCGGGCAGGTCCTCCAGCGTCGGCTGCTGGTCGATGCCCAGCGCGTTGAGCACCTCGGCGTAGCGCAGCGCCACGATCCTGGCCATGGTGCTGCTCGCGCCCAGGGGCGCGCTGGCCCGTGCCCCGTGCCTGCCCGCCAGGGCCGCTGTCTCGGCCGCGGGGAACTCCCGGCCCACGACGCTGGGCGCGATCACCGGGCGGCGGCAGCCGCCGGCGAAGAGCTGGGCGAACGCCTGCTCCAGCTGCTCGGGGTCGTCCAGCGGCGCGGGGAGCACGGTCACCCCCAGGCGGGCGGCCAGGAGCACCGCGGTCACGCCGGCCGAGCTGAGCGCGTCCGGCCCGCCCACCGAACCGACCACGACGCCGTCGGCCATGGTGTCGCCAGGAGCGACGACGCTGATCAGCCTCATCCGGTCGGCGCGCACGCAGCCCGCCTCGGCCAGGCGCAGGTGCAGCGCCTCGGCGAGCATCGGGTGCGGTCCCAGCGCGTCGGTGACGCGGGCCCGCACGTCGACGGCCCGGAGCGCGTCGTCGATCGCGGCCATGGTCGGCCGGTGCGGATCGGTGACGAGGGGGACGATGACCGCGTCGCACGGCCCGGCGGCCCGCTGTCCGCCCTCCCCTCCGGTCGCCAGCTCCGCCAGGACGTCGGGCAGGGCGCGCTCCTCGCCGTGGGTGTAGGCGAAGCGGATGGGAACCTCTGGCCGGTAGCCGCGGACGAGGTCGGCCATCGACGCGCCAAGGGCGGTCTCGGCGGCCTCGTCCGCGGCTGAGCCGGGCACGACGAGCACGAGCGGCGGCGTACCGACCCAGCTGTCGAAGGACAGCGGGTCGCGGTGCCGACCGGAACGGCGCCGGGGAAGGGCGCGGGGAGGAAGTCTGTCAGAATTGTGCATACCGTCTGAACTCACGCGAAAGATGCTAACGACTCGGGGGTGGTTGGCCTGCTGGATCGATCTTCGTCACTGAAGATCGCGCCGTGGTAACGGATCATCCCATGGATGGTGACGACGCCGTCCTCGCTCCTCCCGTGCGGGCGAGGCTGCGGCGGGTGATGACGTGTCGGATCAAGGTGAGCAGCACCTTCTTGCCGGAGTCCCGGCTACGGGCGTCGGCCTGCACGACCGGGACGTCCGCGCCGATGTCGAGCGCCTCGCGGACCTCGTCGTCGGCGTAGTCCTCCGAGCCGTCGAACCGGTTCACCGCGACCACGAACGGGATGTCGCGGCGCTCGAAGAAGTCGACGGCCGGGAAGCAGGCGTCGAGCCTTCGGGTGTCGGCCAGGACCACCGAGCCGAGCGTCCCCTGCGCGAGCTCGTCCCACATGAACCAGAACCGCTCCTGGCCGGGTGTGCCGAACAGGTAGAGGACCAGGTCGGGGTCGATGGTGATCCGGCCGAAGTCCAGGGCGACGGTGGTGGTGGTCTTCTGCTCCACCCCCGACAGGTCGTCCACGCCGAGGCCGGCCTCGGTCATCACCTCCTCGGTGCGCAGCGGGCTGATCTCGCTCACCGAGCCCACCAGGGTGGTCTTGCCCGCGCCGAAGCCGCCGGCGACGAGGATCTTGAGCGCCCTCGGGATCGTGTCCGCGCCGGGGGCCGCGTCAGAGTCTGCGAATACCATCGAGAACCGCCTGGAGTATGTTCGTTTCGGGGACTTGGGCCTGCGGCAGTGGGGCCCTGGCGAGCACGAACCCTCTGTCGACGAGGTCGCCCAGCAGCACCTTGACCACGGCCATGGGGATGTCCATGTGCGCGGCGACCTCGGCCACCGACACCGGGCTGTGGCACAGTCCCAGGATCGAGGCGTGCTCGGGTTGCAGCGACGACCGGTCGGCCTCACGACCCGAGGCTATGACGACGCTGATCATGTCCAGCCGGGCCCCCTCCGAACGGGTGCGTCCACCGGTCATGGTGTAGGGGCGCACCAGCGGCCCCGCACCGTTGTCCCAGAGCGGGGCGTCTCCACCGGTGCCGCGGTCTCTCATGACCCCGACACGACCGGCGCCGCGGTTTCGGGGAAGCGCGGCGCGCTGCTCAGGAACTGGCCGACCCGCTTGATGCGGGTGTTCATCTCGTAGGCCACCATCCCCACGTCGGCGTCCTCTCCAGCCAGGACGGCCATGCAGGCGCCCTCCCCCGCCGCCGTGACGAACAGGTAGGCGTGCTCCATCTCCACGACCGTCTGCAGGACGTGGCCGCCGTTGAACTGGCGGCCCGTTCCGCGCGCCAGGCTCTGGAACGCCGAGGCGACCGCCGAGAGGTGCTCGCCGTCCTCCGCGGTCATCCCCCGCGACCTGCCCAGGAGCAGACCGTCCGCGGACAGCACGACGGCGTGGTCGGCGCCCACGACACGGTCCACCAGATCGTCGAGCAGCCAGCTCAGGTCACCCGCGACGTTACTCATCCGATTCCTCATTCGCTCGTTCCGATGGAGGCTCGCATGCCGTTCGGCACGCTGTGTGGGTTCGGTGCCGTCCTCCGCGCCCTCATTCGGGCACCGCCTGGGCCGGCTCGCCCCGGCGGCCCAGGCGGGTACCGCTCTGGAGGGCGTTCATCATCCTGCGGGTCTCGTCCGCCGAGCGCGCTCCCGCGGCTCCGCCGATCTCCAGGGGCGTGGTCTCCGGTTCGCCTCGCAGCCGCGGGGAGAGGTGCGCCTGCCTGCGGCGTCTGGGCAGGCTGGGCCGGAGGTCCCCCTCTTCCGCGTCGCACGGCCGCTCCTCCCCGTCGGCTCCCGTCCCACCGCGCGGCTCGAGCGGGTCCGCCGGCCCGGTGGCGGAGGCGGTCCGGGTGCGCGAGACGGTCCGCGGGAACGGCCCCGACCCGGGGTCGAGCAGGTCCCTGGGCCGCTCGGGCGTCGGCGTGAGCGCGGGGGGGCTCGGCGGGGTGACCACCAGCTCGGCCGGGAGCAGCACGATCGCGCGGGTGCCGCCGTGGGGCGAGTCGCGCAGCCGCACCTGGATGCCGTGCTTGGCCGCCAGGCGGGCCACAACGAACAGGCCCAGCCGGGCGTCCTCGTTGAGGGCCATCACGTCGAACTCTGGCGCGGTGGCGAGTGTTTCGTTGGCCGCGGCCAGGTCGTCCTCGCCGATGCCCAGCCCCCGGTCCTCGACCTCCACGACCAGGCCCTTGGGCACGCTCTCCGCGTGGACCCGAACGTCGGCGTGCGGCGGCGAGTACGACGCGGCGTTCTCCACGAGTTCGGCGACGAGGTGGATGACGTCGGCGACGGCCTCCCCGCGCACCGCCACCTCGGGGGCGGGGCGCACCTTGATCCTGGGATACTCCTCGATCTCGGAGATCGCGCTGCGCAGGACGTCCATCAGCGGGATCGGGTGGCGCCAGCGCCGTCCGGGCCTGCCCCCGGCCAGGATGATCAGGTTCTCGGCGTTGCGGCGGCCCCGGGTCGCCAGGTGGTCGAGGTGGAAGAGCTCCTCCAGGAGGTCGGGGTCCTCCTCCTCCCGCTCGATGCGGTCCAGCAGGTTCAGCTGGCGCTGGAGCAACGACTGGTCGCGGTGCCCCAACGCCAGGAACACCCGGTTGGCGCCCTCCCGGATCTCGGCCTGCTTGACCGTCGCGGCCACCGCCGTCCGCTGGGCGGTGTTGAACGCGTCCGCGACCTGGCCGATCTCGTCGTGACCGTAGTCGAGGCGGCGCGGTCGCTCCCGCAGGTCGACGTTCTCCCCCCGTTCGAGCCGTCGGACGATCTCGGGCAGCTCGCTCCCCGCCAGGTCGAGGGTGTCCCGGCGCAGCCGGGACAGCCGGTTGGTGAGCCGCCTGGCGGTCCTGGAGGCGATGCCGTAGGCGAGGGTTCCCGCGAACAGGGCCAGGAGCGAGCCGCCGATCGCGACGGAGAACACGCTCGCGCTCGCGGCGTCGATGGCCCTGACCGCTGCCCGGGCCTGGGCGTCGGCGAGCGCGACGAGCGAGGCGTTGACCGTGTCCGCGTCGCCCCTCCAGTCGGCCACCGCGGGGGGCAGCGCCTCCGGGGTGGACGGCACCGCCTCGTCCGGGTCCGCGGGCGGGGCCGGCTCCCAGGCACCGATCTGCTCGGCGGTGTCGAGCATGTCGGTCCACGCGGCCGATTCGACCAGGTCCGCGTGCTCGCGGGCGGCCTCCGCCGCCAGGGCGGGCTCGATCTCGACCAGGCGGCGCCTCAGCTCCCCGACGAGACCGCTGAACGAGGTCTGCTCCGCTCCGGTGGCCTCGCCCGCGGCCGCCACCCCGGCCAGCAGCGCGTCGGCCTCCGCGAACGTCTCCTGCACGCGCAGCACCTGGACCACGGTGGTGCCGGCGGCGACGGCCCGGCCGTCGTGGAACGACCAGCTGTGCTCGGCGTAGTGGCCGATGCCGAGGTCGATGAGGGCACTGTAGCGGGCGTGGGCGTCGTCCCGGTCGGCCCGCTTCGAGGCGACGTCCTCACGCAGGGAGCCGCGCGCGGTCAGAGCCGCGCGGAAGTCGCTGGTCATCGAGGCGTCCTCGGGATCGGCCTCGACCAGCGCCCCGTCGGTGGCCGCCTGCTGCTCGCGCAGGACTCCCAGCGCCTCGGCCGAGGGCGCGCCCAGGAACTCCAGGGCGAGCCTGCGCTCCTGCTGCAACTCCACCAGCGCGGCGTACAGCCGGATCCCGTGCTCGCCCTCGGCGCCGGCCGCGCGCAGTGACACCGCCTGGGCGACCGTCGCCGCGCTCAGCACGGCGAACAGCACCAGGAACGTGACGGCGGGTATCAGCACGATCCGGTTGAGCTGCGACCTGATGCCGCGACCGGTGCCGCCCGACTCACTCATGAAGGTCCTCCCCCGCACCGCGACCGGGGACAACAATTACTGCCCGCAATCGATCGCACACTCATGGTGCTCATCGATCTTGGACGCTACCGGAAACGGCTCGGGTGCGCAGGGGCTTTGGCCAAATCCACCCGGATGGTGCGCTTCCCCGGACACGCGAGGAGGAGCGGTCCGGGCCCGCCCGGTCCGCTCCTCCTCGTGGTGGGTTCGGTCAGTCCGTGAAGCCGCGGTGGGCGGCGACGGCCGCGCGCAGGCCGGCGAGCTGCTCCGCGACCCGGACCGGGGCGGTGCCGCCCTTGGCGGAACGCGACTCGAGGGAGCCCGAGACCGTCAGGACCTCGCGGACCCGCGGCGTGAGCTGCGGCGAGATCGACGCGAAGTCCTCATCGGTCAGCTCCGGCAGGTCGATGCCGCGCTCCTCGCAAACCCGCACGCACGCCCCGGCGATCTCGTGCGCCTCGCGGAACGGGACCCTGTTGCGCACCAGCCACTCCGCGATGTCGGTGGCCAGGGAGAAGCCCTGCGGGGCGAGCTCGGCCATCCGCCCGCTGTTGAAGACGAGGGTGGCGACCATACCGGTGAAGGCGGGCAGCAGGACGGTGAGGTTGTCGACGGCGTCGAAGACCGGTTCCTTGTCCTCCTGCAGGTCCCGGTTATAGGCCAGCGGGAGCCCCTTGAGGGTGGCCAGCAGCCCCGCGAGGTCGCCGATGAGCCGTCCGGCCTTGCCTCGCGCGAGTTCGGCGATGTCCGGGTTCTTCTTCTGCGGCATGATCGAGGAGCCGGTGGAGAAGGCGTCGTCGAGGGTGACGAAGGAGAACTCCTTGGTCGCCCACAGGATGATCTCCTCGGCGAAGCGGGACAGGTCCACTCCGATCATCGCGGTGACGAAGCCGAACTCGGCCACGACGTCGCGGGCGGCGGTGCCGTCGATGGAGTTCTCCACCGAGCGGGAGAAGCCGAGGTCCGCGGCGACCGCCTCGGGGTCCAGCCCCAGCGACGAGCCGGCCAGCGCGCCCGAGCCGTAGGCCGACGCGTCGGCGCGGCGGTCCCAGTCGCGCAGCCGGTCGACATCGCGCACCAGCGGCCAGGCGTGCGCCATCAGGTGGTGGGCCAGCAGCACCGGCTGGGCGTGCTGGAGGTGGGTGCGCCCGGGCATGGCCACGCCGATGTTGGCCTCGGCCTGGTCTGCCAGCGCGGTCACCAGGTCCAGCACCTGCGCGGCGATCGCGCGGGCCTCCTCGCGCAGGTACATGCGCACCAGGGTGGCGATCTGGTCGTTGCGCGAGCGCCCGGCCCGAAGCCGTCCTCCCAGCTCGGGGCCGACCCGTTCGATGAATCCGCGCTCCAGGGCGGTGTGCACGTCCTCGTCCGCCAGGACCGGGGTGAACGCGCCCGAGGCGACGTCGGCCTCCAGGCGGTCCAGGCCCTCCAGCATGCGGGTGAGCTCGTCCTGCTCGAGCAGGCCCGCCGAGCGCAGGACGCGGGCGTGGGCTCGCGAGCCCTCGATGTCGTGGCGGGCGAGGCGCCAGTCGAAGTGGGTGCTCAGGGAGAGTCTGGCCAGTGCCTCGGAGGGGCCGCCTGCGAAGCGGCCACCCCACAGTCGCATGGCCTGGTCGTCGGGCTCGTTGGCCACGATTGGTCCTTAGCTGGGATCGTCGGTGTTCGGTCGGACGGGACGTGAGGGGCCCCCGCCGGCCCGGCTCCTCCGCTGCGGGCGGGGACCGGCTCCTAGGGGCGCCGGTTGGCGAGCCTCAGCAGTGCCGAGGCGAGTTCCCCGCCCCCCTGGGGGTCGCGGGCGATCACCAGGATGGTGTCGTCCCCGGCGATGGTCCCCAGGATCGCCGGGATGTCGGTGTGGTCGATCGCCGAGGCCAGGTACTGGGCCGCGCCCGGCGGGGTGCGGACGATGACCATGTTGGCCGACGACTCGGCCGAGACCAGGAGGTCCTCGGCCAGCCTGCTCATGCGTGAGTTGAATACGTGCTCCAGGCCGAGGGTGTCGGGACGCGCCCGCTGCAGGCGCTCACCGCCTTCCCCGGGCAGGACGTAGACGAGGTTGCCGTCGACGGTGCGGAGTTTGACCGCTCCCAGTTCGTCCAGGTCGCGCGAGAGCGTCGCCTGCGTGACCTGGACGCCCGCCTCGGCCAGCAGGCGCGCCAGGTCGCTCTGGGAACGGACGTCGTTCCTCGTCAGCGTCTCGGTGATCCTGGCGTGCCGGGCGGCCTTGGTGAGGGGTGTGGACTTCGCGCCGTCGACGGTCATCGTCGCCCGTCCTCGTCGGCGTCCCCGGCCGCGGCGGCCAGGACGGCGGGGAGCGCCCCGGTGAACTCGAGGACCTCGGCGCGGGTGATGGTCAGCGGCGGGGCCAGGCGAACGGTGTCGGAGGTGACCGCGTTGACCAGGAACCCGGCCTCCGCCGCGCGGGACTGCACGTGCGCCGCGGCCGGGGCGGTCAGGCGCACGCCGCGCCACAGCCCGGCCCCGCGCACCTCCGCGACCAGGGGATGGCCGATCTCGCGGATCTCGCCGGCGAGCAGTTCGCCGAGTTCGGCGGCCGACGCGAGCAGGCCCTCGTTCTCGATGGTGGTGATGACGGCCAGGGCCGCCGCGGCGGCGACCGGGTTCCCGCCGAACGTGGAGCCGTGGTCGCCTTTGGCGAACGCGGTGCCGTACGCCCCGAAGCCGACGCAGGCGCCGATGGGCAGCCCGCCGCCCAGGCCCTTGGCCAGGGTGATCACATCGGGCCGGACGCCCTCGGCCTGGTGGGCGAACCACCGCCCGGTGCGCCCGATACCGCTCTGGATCTCGTCCAGGACGAAGGCTGCGCCGGTGGCGTCACAGACCGCGCGCACCTCCCTGAGGTAGCCCTCGGGGGCGGGGACGACACCGGCCTCGCCCTGCACGGGCTCGACGAAGACCGCGGCGCACTCGTCGGTGACGGCCGCGCGCAGCGCCTCGGCGTCGCCGTGCGGCACGAACCGCACGTCCATGCCGAACGGGCCGAAGGGCTCGCGGATGGCTGGCTTGCCGGTCAGGGCGAGCGCACCGGAGGTGCGGCCGTGGAAGCCGGCGACGGTGGCGACGTAGTAGGTCCGCTCGGGTCCCGCGGCCCGCTTGACGAGTTTGAGCGCCGCCTCGTTGGCCTCGGTGCCGGAGTTGGCGAGGAAGACCCGGGCGGGCGCGCCGAGCAGGTCGACGAGCTTCTCGGCGAGCGCGACCTCGCCCTCGTGCAGGAACAGGTTGCTGGTGTGCGCGAGCCTGGCGCTCTGCGCGGCGACCGCCTCGACCAGTGCGGGGTGGCCGTGCCCGAGCGCGGACACCGCGATCCCGGCGATGAGGTCGAGGTAGCGTTTGCCGTCGACGTCGAAGACGTACCGGCCCTCGCCCCTCTCCAGGGCGACGGGCGGGGTCCCGTAGTTGGGCATGAAGACCGCGTCGAAGCGCTTCTTCAGCTGCTCGGTGGCGCTCACGAGGGTCCTCCCGCGGTCAGTTCGTCCTTGGCCCGCTCGTCGGCCAGCACCATGGTGCCGATCCCGTCGTCGGTGAAGATCTCCAGCAGCATCGCGTTGGGCACCCGTCCGTCCAGCACGTGCGCCTGGGGGACGCCGCCGCGCACCGCGCGCAGGCACGCCTCCATCTTCGGGACCATCCCCGAGGACAGGCCCGGGAGCAGCTCCTCCAGCTCGGCGGCGGTGAGGTGGCTGATCAGCTCGGAGTTGGCCGGGTAGTCGGCGTACAGGCCCTCGACGTCGGTCAGGACGATGAGCTTGGCCGCGCCCAGGGCCACGGCCAGGGCCGCGGCGGCGGTGTCGGCGTTGACGTTGTACACGCCCTCGGCGGAGCGGGCGATGCTGGAGACGACCGGGACGCGCCCGTCGTCCAGGAGGCTGCGCACCGCGCCCGGCTGCACGTCCACGACCTCGCCGACCAGGCCGATGTCGACGGGTTCGCCGTCCACGATGGCGGGTTTGCGCTCGGCGGTGAACAGGTTGGCGTCCTCGCCCGACATGCCCACCGCGAAGGGGCCGTGCGCGTTGACCAGTCCGACGATCTCGCGGTTGACCTGGCCGACCAGCACCATCCGGACGATGTCCATCGTCTCGGGGGTCGTGACCCGCAGGCCCCCGGTGAAGGTGCTCTCCACGCCGAGCCGCTCCAAATGCGCGTTGATCTGCGGACCGCCGCCGTGCACGACGACCGGGCGCAGTCCCGCGTAGCGCAGGAAGACGATGTTCTCGGCGAAGCGCGCCCGGAGTTCGGGGTCGGTCATCGCGTTGCCGCCGTACTTGACGACGACGGTCTTGCCGTGGAGGGCGCCCATCCACGGCAGCGCCTCGATGAGGGTGCTCGCCTTGTCCAGGGCGGTCTGGTGGATTCTGGAGATCATGTCGAGTAGGCCGAGTTCTCGTGCACGTATTCAACGGTCAGGTCGGTGGTCCACACGGTGGCGGCCTCGGGGCCCGCGGACAGGTCCACGGTGACGGTGACCTCGCGGGGCTTGAGGTTCACCTTGGAGCGGTCGTCGCCGACCGCCCCTCCGCGGCAGATCCACACGCCGTTGACGGCGACGTTGAGCTGGTCGGGTTCGAAGGCGGCGTCGGTGGTGCCCACCGCGGCCAGGACCCGGCCCCAGTTGGGGTCCTCGCCGTAGATCGCGCACTTGAACAGCGCGTTGCGGGCGATGGAGCGCCCCACGGTCAGCGCGTCGGCGGTGCTGGCCGCGCCCACGACCTCGATCTCGATGGTCTTGGAGGCGCCTTCCGCGTCGGCCAGGAGCTGGCGGCACAGGTCCTGGCAGACCTCGGTGAGCAGCCGGGAGAACTCGGCCTCGTCCGGGGCGACGCCCGAGGCGCCGCTGGCCATCAACAGCACGGTGTCGTTGGTGGAGGTGCAGCCGTCGGCGTCGACCCGGTCGAAGGTCAGCGCGGTGGCGGCGCGCAGCAGGGTGTCGCACTGCTCGGAGGTGAGCACGGCGTCGGTGGTGACCACCGAGAGCATGGTGGCCAGTGACGGCGCGAGCATCCCCGCGCCCTTGGCCATGCCGCCGATGGTGAAGCCCTCGCCGCGCCTGAAGGCGATCTTGGAGACGGTGTCGGTGGTGCGGATGGCGTCGGCGGCGTTCAGGCCGCCGTCGCGCGCGGCCTCCGCCGCGGCCGCGTCCACCCCGGCCAGGAGCTCGGGCATGGGCAGGCGCTCGCCGATGAGGCCGGTGGAACAGACCACGATCTCGCCCGCGGAGTCCTGGAGCGCGTCGGCCAGGCGCTCGGCGGTGGCGTGCGCGTCCTGGAAGCCGGGGGCTCCGGTGCAGGCGTTGGCCCCGCCGGAGTTCAGGACGACGGCGCGGACCCGGCCTCCGGCGACGACCTGCCGGGACCACAGGACCGGTGCGGCCTTGACCCTGTTGGTGGTGAAGACGGCCGCGGCGGAGCGGGCGGGGCCGTCGTTGACGACGACGGCGACGTCTCGGTGCTCTCCGCCTTTGATTCCGGCGGCCACACCGGCCGCCCGGAAGCCGCGGGGTGCGGTAACGCTCAAGGTGCCACTCCAGTCACGGGGAGTCCGGTGGTCTCGGGGAGGCCGAGGGCGATGTTGGCGCTCTGGATCGCGCCGCCCGCGGTTCCCTTGGTGAGGTTGTCGATGGCCGCGACCGCGACCAGGCGGCCCGCCGCCTCGTCGACGGTGACCTGGAGGAGCGCGGTGTTGGCTCCCAGGGTCATCGCGGTGGTGGGCCAGGTGCCCTCGGGCAGCAGGTGGACGAAGGGCTCGTCGGCGAGGCGGCGCTCGTAGGCGGCGCGCGCCTCCGCCGCGCCGACACCGGGCCGGAGCGGGGCCGAGCAGGTGGCGAGGATGCCGCGCGGCATGGGCACCAGCACGGGGGTGAAGGACACCGTGACCGGGGTGCCCGCCACGGCCGAGAGGTTCTGGACGAACTCGGGGTTGTGGCGGTGCGCGCCGCCGACCCCGTAGACGCTCGCCGCGCCCATGACCTCGCTGGCGATCAGGGTGGGTTTCGGGGCCCGGCCCGCGCCGGAGGTGCCCGACGCCGCGACCACCACGACCTCGGGTTCGACCAGCCCTTCGGCGAGTGCCGGGAAGAGCGCGAGCGTGCCGCAGGTCGGGTAGCAGCCGGGGACCGCGACGCGTCTGGTCCCGGTGAGCGCCGCGCGGGCACCGGGCAGTTCGGGCAGTCCGTAGGGCCAGGTCCCGGCGTGCGGGGAACCGTAGAACGCCTCCCACGCGGCCGGGTCGGTCAGCCGGAAGTCCGCGCCGCAGTCCACGACGAGCACGTCGTCGCCGAGCCGGTCGGCGATGGCGGCCGACTGTCCGTGCGGCAGCGCCAGGAAGACGACATCGTGCCCGGCCAGGGTCTCGACGGTGGTCTCGGCGAGCACCCGGTCGGCCAGCGGCAGCAGGTGCGGGTGGTGCGCCCCCAGCGCGGTGCCGGCGTTGCCGCCCGCGGTGAGCGCGCCGATCTCGATGTCGGGGTGGGTGAGCAGGATGCGCAGCAGCTCGCCTCCGGCGTACCCACTGGCTCCGGCGACGGCCGCCGTGTACCCCATCCTGGACTCCCCCTTGAGGCGTGGTGCTTGGCGTGCACCATCATGCACTCTTCTGGAAGATTATGCAAGTCACTGCATAAGGATAGGAGCGAGGCCGCCTCCGAGCGGTGCCCTGGACGACCGCCCGCTCGACGCCGTGACGGACCCGCGTCTTCTCAGCGGCCCGAGATCCTGGCGGCCAGGTCGGCGAAGGTGGAGGTCTCCGCGCCGTGGTCGGCTTCGCGGCGGTCCGCGGTGCGGTAGAGGCCGTGGCTCACCTGGGTGCCGATCCAGCGCAGCGGCTCGGGCTCCCAGCCGCGCGCGCGGTGTCCCACCCAGGGCAGCCTGGTCAGCTCGGTGGTGCGGCCCAGCACCAGATCGCGCAGGGTACGGCCGGCCAGGTTGGACGCGGTGACGCCGCTGCCGACGTAACCGCCCGCCCAGCCCAGCCCCTCGGCGGAGTCCAGGTGCACGGTGGGGCACCAGTCCCGGGACACCCCCAGCACACCGGACCAGGCGTGCGCCACGGGGACCTCCGAGGCCGCGGGGAACAGCCGGACCAGGGCGCGCCACAGCTCGGCGATCGCCTGCGGCTGGGTGGCGCCGTTGTTGTCGTGCCCCGAACCGAAGCGGTAGGGCGCGCCCCGCCCTCCGATGGCGATGCGGTCGTCGGCGGTGCGCTGGGCGTAGACGTAGGCGTGCGCGGCGTCGCCGAGCACCTCGCGGCCCTCCCAGCCGATGCGCTTCCACGCCTCCGCGCTCAACGGCTCGGTGGCGATCATCGAGGAGTGCATCGGGAGCCACTGGCGGCGCTCGCCGGCCATCGAGGCGGTGAACCCCTCGGTGGCGCGGATGACGTGCGCGGCGCGCACCGTGCCGCGCTCGGTCACCGCCGCGGCCGACTCGCCGCCCTGGCGCCCCCTGATCTCGGTGACGGCGGTGTCCTCGAAGACGTCCACTCCCAGGGCCGCGACCGCCGCGGCCAGGCCCCTGGCGAGTTTGGCGGGCTGGACGCGCGCGGCGTGCGGGCTGAAGGCCTCGGCGATCGTTCCGTCCACCCGCAGGCGCGGTTCGTGGTCGGGTTCCAGCAGGTAGAAGTCCTCGGGCCAGTAGCCCCACTCCTGCAGGTAGGTGATCTCCTCGAGGAGGCGGGCCTTCTGCGCCGGGTTGGTGGCCACCGTGCGCATGCCGCCCTTGACGATGTCGGCGTCGATGCTCTCGGCCTCGGCCACCTCGATGACCTCGTCGACCGCGGCCATCATCGCGCGCTGCAGGGCGATCACCGCGCCCTTGCCGTGCGACTCCGCGTAGCGCTCGCGCGACCCGGCGAACTCGGCCGACAGCCATCCGCCGTTGCGCCCCGAGGCGCCGAAGCCCGCGAACTCGCGCTCCAGGACCGCCACCCGAAGGTCGGGCCGGGCCTTCTTCAGGTAGTAGGCGGTCCACAGGCCGGTGTACCCGGCGCCGACGACGCAGACGTCGTAGTCGGCGTCGCCGGGCAGCGGGGCTCTGCGCTCGGGAAGGCCCGCGTCCCGGTACCAGAAGGACACCCCGCCGTTGCGGAACTCCGTCGAGCGGGGAATGGCGCGCATCTCGGCCGCGTTGGCGATGAGTTTCATGAGTCTGCTTCCCCCGGACGTTCCGCGTCTCGCACCCCATGCCCCAGACGGGTGCGACCCACAAGGCTATCGGGAGTGATTGTCCCGAAGAACGCCAATTTTAGTAAAGACCGGCGGCGTCCCGCCCGGGGCCTCCCCGATCGTCGGCGGAGGCACGCCGGTCCCGCTGATCTTGGCCTTTCCGGGGTCTCAAGCGCCTTTGAGACCCCGGAAAGGCCAAGATCAGCGGGAGAACGGGCACCGGACGGCCGGAAGCACTGTCCAGACACGCCTTAGAGGCCGCCGGACTCGCGGGAGCTGTCGCGCAGCTTGCGAGCCTGGGCGGCCAGGGCCTGGAGGCCCTCCAGGCCCAGTGGGCCGAGCACGTGCTCGCGCAGCAGCGCCACGTGCTTGGCCCGGGCCTGCTCGGCCAGGGCCAGCCCCTCCTCGGTGAGGGCGGCGTAGGTGACGCGACGGTCCGAGGGGCAGGCCTGACGGGCCAGGTAGCCGTTGCGCTCCAGACGGTCGGCCAACTTGGTGAACCCGCCGCTGCTCAGGGACACCTCACGGGCCAGCTGACTCATCGGAAGCCGGTGGTCGGGCGAGCGCTGCAGGCGGATCAGCACCTCGAACCACGGGCCGGACATGTCCTTCCCGCACGGGTCGATCCCGCGCAGCAGGAGCGGGTCGGTCGCGGAGAGCGCCTCGTGGAACAGCCCCCAACCGGTGATGAGGTCGTCGTCGGTGATCGTCTCCGTCGTCCCTGCCTGCGTATTCATACGGTCCCCCCTCGCGGCCGCCACGGTGCGACCGCTTCCATCATATGCAAGAAATATCTTCCTAGATAACTAATTTGGGGACCGGTCGTGGCCGATCTCGGCCGGTCGGGGCCTCGCCGCCCCCAGGGCCGGAGGGGACCACGCCCCGGCGCCCGGCCGGGACGCGCCCCCTCCTCCCCCTAGCCGCGCAGCACCGCTCCCGTGCGCTCGGCCGCCAGGGCCACCGCGGCGTCGCGCGCGGCCGTGGCCTCCTCCGCCGTCAGCGTGCGGTCGCCGGCCCGCAGACGCAACGAGTAGGCCAACGACTTGCGCCCCTCGCCCACCTGCTCACCGGTGTAGACGTCGAACAGCCGGACGCTCTCCAGCAGCGCGCCCGCGCCCTCGCGCAGCGCGGCCTCGACGTCCGCCGCGTGCACCGTCCCGTCCACCAGGAGCGCGACGTCCTGGGTGGCCACCGGGTAGGTGGAGACCTCCGGCGCGGTCGCGGCACCGGCGGCGGCCTCGACGAGGTCCAGTTCGACCTCCACGGCCGCGACCCGCTCGGGCAGCCCGTACGCCTTGACCACGCGGGGGTGCAGCTCACCGGCGTGTCCCACGAGCCGCTCGCCGTCGGCCCCCGCCACGTACAGCGCCGCGCAGCGGCCCGGATGCCAGGGCGCGTGCCGGTCGGCGCGCACCACGAGCTCCACCCCGGCCGCGGCGGCCACCTCGCGTGCGGCCTGGATCGCGTCGGCCCAGGTGGCGGCACGGCCCGGCCCCCACCATCCGGCCCGTTCGCGCTGTCCCGCCAGCACCGCGCCGACCCGGCGCGGCTGGTTCGGGATCGCCGCGTCCACGGCGGCACGCTCCTCGGGAGTCGGACCGCGGTCCACGCCGAGCATCGGAGCCCGCTCGGGCGCGCCGGGCTCGGGCCGGTAGACCAGGCCCATCTCGAACAGCGCCACGTCGCCGAACCCGCGCCCGACGTTGCGGACCAGTGCCTTGAGCAGGCCCGGCAGCAGGGTCGTGCGCAGCAGCGGCTCGTCGTCGTTGAGCGGGTTGGCCAGGCGCAGCGCGGACCGGCGGGCGTCACCGGGCTCCAACTGGAGGCCGTCGAGGTCCCGCTCGCCCATGAACGGGTAGTTGAGCACCTCGCTGAACCCGGCGTCGGCCAGCGTCCGGCCCACTCCCCGGCGCAGCCGCTGGCCACGGGTCAGCCCGCGGCCGGCCTCGGCCCTCGGCCGAACCGCCGGGATGTTCTCGTACCCCTCGTACCGGATGACCTCTTCAGCCAGGTCGTTGGGGTCGGTCAGATCCGGACGCCAGGTCGGCGGGGTCACGGAGAGCGTGTCCCCGTCCTGGACGACCTCGCAGCCCACCAGGCGCAGCCGCGCGATCTCGGTCTCGACCGGGTAGGCCACGCCCGCGATCCGGCCCGCGTTGTCCGCCCGGACCACGATGGGATCGCGAGGTGCTCCCAGGTCCAGATGGGTGACGCCGTCGTCGACGACCGCCCCGCCCAGCTCGGCGAGCAGGGCGACCGCGCGGGTGGCCGCGGCCATCTGCACCGCGGAGTCGACGCCGCGCTCGAAGCGGCGGGAGGACTCCGACGAGAGCTGGTGGCGGCGCGAGGTGCGGGCGATGTGCGTCTCGGCGAAGTGCGCGGCCTCGATCAGGACGTCCGTGGAGGCGTCCCCGATCTCGGTGTCCAGACCACCCATCACCCCGGCGATGTTGATCGGCCCGGAGTCGTCGGTGATCAGGATGTCGTCGGGGTCCAGCTCGCGCACCACGTGGTCGAGGGTCTCCAGCTTCTCGCCCGGTTTGGCGAGGCGCACCTCGATGGGGCCGCGCAACGCGGAGCGGTCCCAGGCGTGCAGCGGCTGGCCGAGCTCCATCATCACGTAGTTGGTGACGTCGACCGCCAGGGAGACGGAGCGCACCCCGGCCAGGTGCAGGCGGCGGCGCATCCACAGCGGGCTCGGCGCGGCGGGGTCGAACCCGCTCACGCCGCGCAGCACGTAGCGCGAGCAGATCTCGGGATCGGCCACGACCGCCGGGTAACCGCCGTCGTTCCGCTCGGGCGGGGCCACGTCGGCGGGGTCCGTGAAGGGAACGCCGTAGACGGCGGCCGCCTCGCGGGCCACGCCGCGGATCGACAGCGCGTAGCCGCGGTCCGGGGTGACGGCGATGTCCAGGACGTCGTCGCGCAGGCCCAGCAGGCCGTAGGCGTCCGCGCCGGGATCGGCGGCGCCCTCGGGCAGCACGATGATGCCCGCGTGGTCCTCCCACAGCTCCAGCTCGCTCGCCGAGCAGATCATGCCCGCCGAGACGCGGCCGTAGGTCTTGCGCGCGGAGATCGCGAAGTCGCCGGGCAGCACCGCGCCCGGCAGCGCCACCACGACGAGGTCGCCCTCGGCGAAGTTGCGCGCACCGCACACGATCTCCTGCGGTTCGCCCGTGCCGTTGGCGCCGCCCACGTCCACCCGGCAGAAGCGGATGGGCTTCTTGAACCCGGTGAGCTCCTCGATGTCCAGCACCCGGCCCGCCACGACGGGGCCGGTGATGTCGGCGCCGACCACGTCGACGGTCTCGACCTCGAGCCCGGCCGAGATCAGCGCCGACGCCAGAGCGCGCGGGGTGACCTCCTCGGGCAGTTCGACGTACTCGCGCAGCCAGGAAAGGGGAACCCGCATCACATCTCCATCCCGAAGGCCGCGGTGAACCGGATGTCACCCTCGACCATGTCGTGCATGTCCTTCACACCGTGGGCGAACATCAGTGTCCGCTCGATGCCCAGGCCGAAGGCCCAACCGCTGTAGCGCTCGGTGTCGACCCCCGCGGCGGTGAGCACCCGCGGGTTGACGACGCCGCAGCCGCCGATCTCGATCCAGCCCTCCGACGAGCAGGTCCGGCAGGGGGCGTCGGGGTTCCCCACGGAGGCGCCCCGGCACACGAAGCACTCCATGTCGACCTCGGCCGACGGCTCGGTGAACGGGAAGTAGGACGGGCGCATGCGGGTGCGCAGGCCCTCGCCGAACATCCGCTCGACGAACACCTGGATCGCGCCGCGCAGGTGCGCCAGCGTGATCCCCTCGTCCACCACCAGCCCCTCCAGCTGGTGGAAGACCGGGCTGTGGGTGGCGTCCAGCTCGTCGGTGCGGAAGGTCCGACCGGGCACCACCACGTAGACGGGGAGCTCGCGGTCCAGCATCGAGCGGACCTGCACCGGCGAGGTGTGGGTGCGCAGCACCAGACCGGACTCGGCGCCGTCGGGCCCCGCCACGAAGAAGGTGTCCTGCATGGTGCGGGCCGGGTGGTCGGGCAGGAAGTTGAGCGCGTCGAAGTTGTACCACTCGGCCTCGACCTCGGGCCCCTCGGCGACCTCGAAGCCCATGCCGACGAAGATGTCGGCCATCCGCTCGGCGACGGTGGTCAGCGGGTGCCGGGCGCCGCGCGGGATCCGGTCGAAGGGAAGGGTGACGTCGACGGCCTCCTCGACGAGCACGCGGGCGTCGCGCTCGTCCTCGAGCTGGGACTGGCGCGCCTTGACCGCCTCGGAGACCGCGCGGCGGGCGCCGCCCACGCGCTTGCCCGCCTCGGCCTTGGCCGCCGGCGGAAGCGCGCCGATCTCCCGGTTGGCCAGTGCCAGCGGGGAGCGGTCCCCCGCGTGCGCGATCCGGACCTCCTTGAGCTCCTCCAGGCCGGCGGCCTTCGCGATGGCGTCGAGCGCTTCGGTGCGCATGCGTTCGACCTCGTCCGGGTGCAGCGCGCTCACCTCGACGGGGTCATAGGAATTGTTGGGTGCAGACATAAGGTGGTTGCCTCTCCGCCCTCGCAGAGGCTGCGGGACGGACCGTCACGGCCCACCGCCGTGCGGCGGGTGGGCTCAAACCGACAAGGAAGTCCCGGGTCGTGTTCGGAGAGCCGTTCCGGGCCCGCGTCCGCGGTGCCGTCGGTGCCGCTCGGACGGCCGACCGGGATGACCTTCGCGGCGTCCGGCGGCCCCGCCCCGGAGGAACGCGAGCCGTCCCGGAATCACTTTCCGAACACGTCCTGGGAGCGCGGCCGGGAGACCGTTCCGGACCCGTGCCGCGCGAAACCGCGAAACCCGCGGAACCCCGAGAAGCATCGCACAGCGGAGGCGGTCGGAGGCGTCTGCCCGACACGCTCTGAGCCCGCCGTTTCCGAGGCCGTCAGACGAACTCGGGGGTACCGGCGGGCATGGTAAATCGGAACTCGGCCCCGCCGCTGGGCGCGCGGCCGACCGTGATCGTGCCGCCGTGGGCCTCGACCAGGCCCTTGACGATGAACAGCCCGAGCCCGGTGCCACCACGCCGCTTGCCGCGCCAGAACTGGCGGAAGACGCGCGGAACGGCCTCGGGCGTGATGCCCTCGCCCTCGTCGCGCACCGACACTGCTGCCCCTCCCCCATACGGCTCGATCACTATGGTGACAGTACCAGCGCCGTGCCGCAGCCCGTTTTCCACCAGGTTCGAGATGATCTGGTCGACCTTGTCGGCGTCCAGCCACATCTCCGGCAGCGGGCCTCGCACGTCCAGCCGGAACCGGTTCTCGGGGTCCCCGCCGGCGACCCGCCCGGCGACGATCCGGCGCGCCCGCTCCCCCAGGTCCACGAGCTGCCTGCGCACCTCGAGACGGCCGGACTGGATGCGGGAGACGTTCAGCAGCTCGGTGATGAGGCGGGTGACCCGGTCCGCGTCGGCGTTGACGGTCTCCAGCATGAACAGCTTCTGCCGGTCGTTGAGCCGCTCCCACTTGGCCAGCATCGTCGCGGTGAAGCCCTTGACACTGGTCAGCGGGGAGCGCAGCTCGTGGGCGACCGTGGAGACCAGGTCCGCGCTGGAGCGCTCGGAACGCGCGCGGTAGGCGGCGTCGCGCAAGGTCACCACCAGGCGGGTCAGCTCCCCGTTGGGGCTCCGCCGCACGTACCGCGCGGCCATCATGACCTCGCGCCTGTCGGCGAGCAGCAGCAGCCGCTCGGGCTGGCGGACCCGGATGCGCAGACCGCCGTAGGGGTCGGTGCACTTCCACCAGTCCCGCCCCTCCGGGTCCTGCAGGGGCAGCACGTCTCGGAAGTCGCGGCCGATGGCGTCGCCCGCCCGCGTCCGGGTCAGATGGGCGGCCATCCGGTTGAACACGATCACCCGGCCGTCACGGTCCGCCACCAGGATCCCATCGGGAAGGTCCTCGGCCGAGAACAGAGCGTCACGACCGTGGTCACCGACTGCCGACTGGTCGCCACCCACGACCGCCTCCCAAGCCATATGTGAACATCCGCGCCTCCGTGAGCACGGAACAGCCCATGTTGTGCAACACCCTGCGTCCGGACGGAACCGGTCGGACACCGTCTCCAAGATCATTACCCGCCGGCCGCGACGGCTACGCGCGGGCCGCCGACCTCGACCTGCGAGAGCGGCGGACAGAGTTCCGCGCACGTCACCACGGGGGCCGAAGCCAAGAGCGTATCGGCAACCGTGGGTAAGCGGGCAATCCGACAATAACCCTGTTCCACCGATATCCCAGGACGATCATGGACACTGTGTGACGGGGTGGTACTCCACTCCGACGCGGAGCAGCCGCGACCGTACGTTACCCGTGTTAGGGGTCGCCACGCGCACGGCGCATAGCAGAGGACACACGGCTGGTCGGCCGGGTTCGCGGGGCCTTCGGTCAGTTCGACGCGGCAGGGCCGCGGCGCTGCTCGCGGGCCGTGGTGTAGAGGCACACCGCGGCGGCCGTCGCGAGGTTGAGGCTCTCGGCGTCGCCGTAGATGGGGACGCTGACCGCGCCGTCGGTGAGGGCGACGGTCTCCTCGGGCAGTCCCCACGCCTCGTTCCCGAAGACCCAGGCCACGGGGCCTCCGAGATCCCCGGAGTCGGCCGCGGCGTCGAGGTCGCGGTCGCCCCGGCCGTCGGCGGCCAGGATCGCGGCACCGGCCTCGCGCAGGTGGCGCACGACCTCGTCGATCCGCGGCCCCACCACGACGGGCAGGTGGAAGAGGCTTCCCGCGGAGGCGCGCACGCACTTGCCGTTGTACGGGTCGACGGAGGCGTCGGTGAAGATGACGACGTCGGCGCCCGCGGCGTCCGCGGTGCGCAGGACCGTCCCGGCGTTGCCGGGGTCGCGCACGTGGGACAGCACCGCTGCGAGCCGGATCGGCCCCAGTTCGGAGAGGGGGACGTCGACGAAGGAGCAGACGGCGAGCAGGCCCTGCGGTGTCACCGTCTGGGCCAGTTCGCCCATGACCTCGAGGGTGACGCGGTGCACCGGGATCCCGACCGCCTCGGCTGCCTGGACCAGGGGGGCGTGCCGGTTCATCGCCTCGGCGGTGCTGTAGAGCTCCCGCACGACGTCCGGCGAGGCCAGCGCCTCGCGGACCGCCTGTGGGCCCTCCGCCAGGAAGTGTCTCTCCCGTTGGCGGAAGGCCCGTTTGGCGAGCCGACGAGCCCCCTTGATCTTGGGGGACCGAATACTCGTGAACTCGTGGCTCGCCATCGCTACGGTTACGCCGCCGTTCAGGCCGCGGACTTGGCCGGAGCGGGGATGGCCTTCTTGGCGGTCTCGACCAGCGCCGCGAAGGTGGGCGCGTCGTTGACGGCCAGCTCGGCGAGCATGCGGCGGTCCACCTCGATGCCCGCGGCCTTGAGGCCCTGCATGAAGCGGTTGTAGGTCAGGCCGTTCGCGCGGGAGGCCGCGTTGATGCGCTGGATCCACAGACGACGGAACTGGCCCTTGCGGTCCTTGCGGTCCCGGTAGGCGTACGTCATCGAGTGGAGCATCTGCTCCTTGGCCTTGCGGTACAGGCGCGACCGCTGGCCGCGGTAACCGCTGGCGCGTTCGAGAACGACGCGGCGCTTCTTCTTTGCGTTGAGAGACCGCTTCACGCGTGCCACTTGTGACTCCTCAGTTGAAACTTACGTGCCGGACTGCATCACGTCCGACGATGAACCGCCAGGGAGGTTGCGCGGGCCTTCGGACGGAGGGCGGCTCCCGCGGTGCGGGTCCCCGCCCGGGCGGCCTCACTCAGGACGACCGGCCCGGCACGGCCCTCCTCGTGGCCCCGGTCCGAAACCGTCCGGCGGACGGCCTGGCCGACTAGCCGAGCAGCTTCTTGATCTTCCGGGTGTCGGCCGGGGCCAGCTGCACGTCGGGGCTGAGGCGACGGGTGCGCTTGGTCGGCTTGTGCTCCAGAAGGTGGTTCTTGTTGGCGCGGCGACGCATGATCTTGCCGGTGCCGGTGACGCGGAAACGCTTGCTGGCTCCACTGTGCGATTTGTTCTTCGGCATGGCGCCGTCGCTCCTTTTCGCTACTCAGTCAGCGTGCCGCCGTCTGGCGGCGGCACGGATGTTCACACCACGCATGAAGAGAGCGGGGTGCGCGCGACCCGTGCGGGCCGCGCGACCGCGCTCGTCTTGATGCGTCAGGCTGGTGTTGTCCGGCCCTACTCGGCCGAGGCGCCGGGCTGCTCGTGCCCGTCACGGGCCTTGGCGGCCTCGGCGGCGGCACGCGCCTCGGCCTTGTGCTCGGCGCGCCGCTTGTGCGGACCGATCACCATGACCATGTTGCGGCCGTCCTGCTTGGCCTGGGATTCGACCTGACCCAGTTCCTGGATGTCCTCGGCCAGCCTGCGCAGGAGGCGGAAGCCCAGTTCCGGACGGGACTGCTCCCGGCCGCGGAACATGATCGTCACCTTGACCTTGTCGCCGCCCTTGAGGAACCGCACCACGTGACCCTTCTTGGTCTCGTAGTCGTGCGGGTCGATCTTCGGGCGGAGCTTGATCTCCTTGATGATCGTGTTCGTCTGGTTCTTGCGCGCCTCACGGGCTTTGACCGCGGACTCGTACTTGAACTTGCCGTAGTCCATCAGCTTGGCGACCGGCGGGCGGGCGGTCGGTGCGACCTCCACGAGGTCGAGATCGGCCTCTTGGGCGAGACGGAGTGCGTCGCCTACCGGGACGATTCCGACCTGCTCCCCGTTGGGGCCGACGAGGCGGACCTCGGGCACCCGGATGCGGTCGTTAATGCGGGGCTGCTCAGCGCTGATGGGACCCCTCCCTAAATTTCGTCGAGTATCTCGTTGCCGCGGGGTCTCCAGAATGGCCTTGCGCCGGAACAGCGAAAAACCCCGCCAGCTGGTGCAAGCGGGGCGATCTACCGAACGACGACGCCGCCCCCGAGGGCTCCGCCTTCGCGCGGTAGTACCGGAACCCGTAGAACCGTAGGTCCTGCAGGTGGGAGGATCACCCTCCGCTTGCGTGTCCGGCGCACGAATGCACCGGATCAGGTCAGTGACTCACTCTACCAAGAAAACCGGACCGCCGGACCACGTTCCGCGGTACCGAATCGGGCCTTCCGAATTCCCCGCCTGTGACAACGCCCACGCGAGCCGGTTATTCCCCGGCCGCGCGGCGCGCCAGCTCCGCCTCGCCCGCCGCGCGCATCGCCTCGACCGGGGCCGCGCGGCCGGTCATCAGGGTCAACTGGGCCGCGGCCTGGTGCAGCAGCATCGGGAAACCCCCCACCACGACCGAACCGGCCCCGGCCGCGGCGGACCCCAGCGCGGTGGGCCAGGGAGCGTAGACGACGTCGAAGACCGACGCGCCCGAGGCCGCCACGGTCCGCGCCCAGGAGTCGGCCGCCCCCGCGGGGACCGTGGAGACCACCAGGTCCACCGCCAGGTGCTCGTCGATGTCCGCCAGCGGCGCCAGGGTCACCTTCGCCGACATGCGCTCCGCGGCCTCGGCGAGACCGCCGGCCCGCGCGAGGTAGCGGGCCAGCACGGTGACCGCGCCGGGCTCGGTGGCCCCGAGCTCGCGCACCGCCGCCAGGGTCGAGGCCGCCGTCGCGCCGGCCCCCAGGATCGTCACGGTGTCCACCCGGCGCACGCCCGCCTCGCGCAGAGCGGCGACGATCCCGGCGACGTCCGTGTTGTGGGCGCGCCGCCGTCCCCCGTCGAAGACGATGGTGTTGGCCCCGCCGACAGCGGCCGCGGTCTCCTCGACCTCGTCGGCGAGCGCCATCGCGACCCGCTTGAGCGGCATTGTCAGCGAAAGCCCCGCCCAGGAGTCGTCGCACCCGTCGAGGAAGGCGGCCAGGCCCTGCTCGTCGCACTCGTAGCGGTCGTACCGCCACCGGTCGGCCAGGCCGAGTTCGGCGTATCCGGCCGTGTGCAGCACGGGCGAGAGCGAATGGGCGATCGGCGAACCGAGTACTGCCGCGCGCTTCACGGGTCTCCTCACTGTCGGTGCGTCACTGCTCGACGGCCGTCCGCGCCCCTCCCCGCGCGCCCGTGGCGGCGGGAAGGGGCGCGGACGGCCCTCAGTCCTGGGACTGGTTGAACTTCTCGACCAGGTTCAGGAACTCCTGCTCGGTCTCCGCGAACTCGGTGACGCCGTTCTCGGGATCGGTGGCCACGAAGAACAGCCACTCCCCCTCCTCCGGCTCCAGCGCGGCCTTGATGGCGTCCTTGCCGGGGCTTCCGATGGGACCGACCGGCAGGCCCTCGTGGAAGTAGGTGTCGTACCCGCTCTCGTCCACCTTGCAGCGCTCCTGCTGATCCAGGTTGATCGCGATGCCGTACTCGCCGAGGGCGTAGAAGCAGGTGCTGTCCATCTTCAGGTACATGTCGATCTCGAGCCGGTTGTAGACCACCCGGGAGATCTTGCCCATGTCCTCCACCCCGCCGGTCTCGGCCTGCACGATCGCCGCGATCGACATGACCTCGTTCGGGGTGAGCCCGGCCGCCTCGGCGCGCTCCTCCAGCTCGACCTCGGCGGCGACCCGCTTGTACTGGACCACCATCTGTTTGAGGATGTCCGCTGCGGAGGCGTCGAGGTCGAAGGTGTAGGTCTCGGGGTAGAGGTAGCCCTCGGGCCCCGCGGTGGCGTACTCGGGGAGTCCGAGCGCCTCGGTGTCCTGGTAGGCCGCCTGGAACTCCTCCAGCGGGATCTCGGTCTGCTCGGCGAGCTCCTCCAGGATGGTGGTGGAGCGCAACCCTTCGCGGATCGTCACCTGGATGCCGACGCGGGTGCCCGGGGCGAGCAGCAGCGTGATGGCCGCCTCCGCGCTCATCTGCTCGCGCAGCCGGTAGGTGCCCGGGGTGAAGTTGGTCTCGGAGAAGCGGATCTCGTTGGTGAACGCGCGCACGCTCGCGATCACCCCGGCCTCCTCCAGCTTCTGGGCGATCGCGGTCCCGGAGTCGCCGTCCTCGATGACGACGTCGACCTCCCCGCTCCCCTCGCCCGAGTAGTCCGGCGGGATGACGTAGGCGCGCAGCAGCGTGTAGCCGCCGATCCCCGCGACGCCGACGAACAGGGTCAGCACGAGCAGCGCCCCCATGAGCGCGGCCTTGCTCTTCTTCCGCTTGCGCTTGCCGCCCGAGCGCCTGCCGCCCGAGCCCCTCCCGCGCCCGCCCCGGGAGCGGCTCGGACGCTCGTCCTCGTCGTCCTCGTCGTCGAAGGGCAGCGCGAAGGCGTCGGCCTCCTCGTCCTCGTCGGGCTCGGGGGCGCGCCGGGGTCGCCTCGCGGGCTCCTCGTCCAGGTCGGGGCCGCGCGCCGGCCGGGACCCGCGCGGACGCTCCTCCTCGGGCTCGGGGTCGGGGGCGGGCCGATGGGAGCGCCGGGGACGGAGCGGGGGGGCCTCGTCCAGGTCACGGGCCGGGGCGCGGTCCGCGGGCTCGGGGACCGCGGTCCCCCGGCTCTGCCTGCCGGGGGACCGCTCGGTCGTCTCGAAGCCGTTGTACGGGGTCGGCGGCGCGTCCTCGCTGTCGGGTTTGCGTCTCCGGCCGCGCGGGCGTTCGTCCAGCGCCTCGTACCCCGACGCGGGGACCTGGAAGGAGCCGGTGTCCGCGGGGCCGGGGCGCCGACGCCGGCCCCGCGGGCGGTCGGTGTCGGCCGGCTCTCCCGGGCCCGTCCCCGGGGGGGCGGGGGGGACGGCGCTCTCCCGGAAGCCGTTGCCGGCCGGGGGGCGTTCCGCGCGCTGCCGGTGGCCGACGCCGCGCTCGTCCCGGTAGCCGCGGCCGTCGTGACCGGAGTGCCGGGCCTCCCCGCGCCGCTCCTCGGCCTCTTTCCGGACCGGCCAGGGGTCGGCCAGTGGATCGGGGCGCCGCGGGCGGCGCGGAGCGTCGTTGTACCGGTCGTTGCCGTTCATGGCGTCCCCTCGACGAGTTCACCGGGAGGCAGGTCGGTGCGCCGCTCGGTGTCGAGCGCGCTCTGCAACAGGACGGTGGCCGCGGCCTGGTCGATGACCGAGCGGCGGGCCCTGCCTCCCTGGGCCCCGCGCCTGCCGTACGTGGCGCCCGCCCGCAGCTGGCTCTGCGCGGTGACCGTGGTCAGCCGCTCGTCGACCAGGCGGACCGGGACCGGCGCGAGCTTGCGCGCCAGGGTTCGGGCGAAGGAGCGGGCCCCGCGCGCGGCGGGCCCTTCGGTGCCCGACAGCGACGCCGGGTATCCGACCACGACCTCACGCGCCTGGTGCTCCAGTACGAGGGCGGCGATCCGGTCGAGGTCTCCGGGACCCCGGCGGATCGTCTCCACCGGGGTCGCGAGGGTACCGCTGGGATCACTGCGGGCGACCCCGATCCGGGCGTTGCCCGGGTCGACCGCGATCCGCACGCCGTCTCTCAACGGGGGGTCCTTCTTCTCGGGCGGACGCCGCGGTCCGGCACGGCCGCCGTTATCGGTCTGGGGCTCGTTCTCCGGGCCTCTCCGGCCCCGCGCCCACCAGGACGACGCTCGCTCACGAAGCCTCCGCCACTCGCTGTTCCACGGCGCGCAGCGCCGCCTCCACCGCCGAGGCGTCGGTTCCGCCGCCCTGGGCGATGTCGGGCTTTCCGCCGCCTCCGCCGCCGAGCGCGCGGGCGGCCACGCCGACCAGCTCGCCCGCCTTGAGACCGGCGGCCTGGGCGGTCTTGTTGACCGCCACCACCACGACGGGGCGGTCGCCGGGAACGCTCGCGACCGCGACCACCGCCGGGGAGTTCTCACCGAGCCGACCGCGCACGTCCAGGGCGAGTTTACGCAGGTCGTCGGCTCCGGTCCCGTCCGGCGCGCGGTGCGCGACGACGAGAGTGGAACCGTGCTCGCGGGCGCCCGAGGCCAGTCCGGCCGAGGCCTGGAGCACCTGGGCGGCGCGCAGCCGCTCGATCTCCTTCTCCGCCGAGCGCAGCCGGGTGACCATGGTGTCGATCCGCTGCGGGAGTTCCTCGCGCGGGGCCTTGAGCTGCTCCGACAGCTGGCCGACCAGCGCGGACTCGGTCGAGACGCGGCGCAGGGCGTCGATGCCGACGAGGGCTTCGACGCGGCGCACGCCCGAGCCGACCGAGGACTCGCCCAGGAGCTTGACGAGGCCGAGCTGCCCGGTGGCGCCGACGTGGGTGCCGCCGCACAGCTCCCGGGAGTAGTCGCTCATGTCCACCACGCGCACGCGGTCGCCGTACTTCTCGCCGAACATGGCCATCGCGCCCATCTGGAGCGCCTTGTCCAGGGTGGTCTCCATGTACTGGACCTCGATGTCGCGGGCCAGGACCGTGTTGACCTCCTCTTCGACGTGCGCGAGGTCGGCGGCGTCGAGCGACCGGTTCGCGGTGAAGTCGAAGCGCAGCCGGCCGGGCTGGTTCTCCGAACCGGCCTGGCCGGCGGAGGGGCCCAGCGCGTTGCGCAGCGCGGAGTGGATGAGGTGGGTGGCCGAGTGCGAGCGGGACACCGAGACGCGCCGGTCGGCGTCGATGGCGGCGTGCACGACGTCGTCCACGACGATCTCGCCCGAGCGCACGGTCCCCCGGTGCACGAACATGCCCATGAGGGGCTTCTGCACGTCGTCGACGTCCACGACGCCCCGCCCGTCCACCGCGACGGTGCCCTTGTCGGCGAGCTGGCCGCCGCTCTCGGCGTAGAACGGGGTGCGGTCCAGGACGAGCTCGACCTTGTCGCCCGCGCGCGCGGCGCCGGCGGACTCGCCGTCGACGATGATGCCGAGGACCCGCGCCTCGCTCTCGGACTCGGTGTAGCCGAGGAACTCGGTGCGGCCCGCCGTCTCGGCCAGGCGGGCGTAGGTGCTGACGTCGGCGTTGCCGAGCTTCTTGGCCTTGGCGTCGCGCTTGGCGGTCTCCTTCTGCCGCTGCATGAGCTGGCGGAAGGCGTCCTCGTCGACCCTGAGGCCCTGTTCGGCGGCCATCTCCAGGGTCAGGTCGATGGGGAAGCCGTAGGTGTCGTGCAGCTGGAAGGCGTCGGCGCCGGAGAACTCGGTGCCACCGCTCTCGCGGGTGCGGGCGGCGGCCCGGTTGAACAGCGTGGTGCCCGAGCGCAGCGTGTCGGCGAAGTTCTTCTCCTCCGCGTCGATCACGCCGTGGATCGCGGCGGCGTCGGCGCGCAGCTCGGGGTACTGGTCGCCCATCACGTCGATCGCGGTCTGGGTGAGGTCGTGCAGGCGGACCGACTCGTCGCCCGAGAGCAGCCGGAGGTTGCGGATGGAGCGGCGCACGATGCGGCGCAGCACGTACCCGCCCTTCTCGTTGCCGGGCGTGACGCCGTCGGAGACGAGCATCGTGGCGCTGCGCATGTGGTCGGCGACCACGCGCAGCATGACGTCGGCGCGCTCGTCGCGACCGTACTCGGTGCCGGTGAGCTCGGCGGCGCGGCGCAGGATGCGGCCGAGGGTGTCGGTCTCGTAGATGTTGTCGACGCCCTGCAGCAGCGCGGCCATGCGCTCCAGGCCCATGCCGGTGTCGATGTTGGGCCGGGGAAGCCCGCCCAGGATCGGGTAGTCCTTCTTCGCGCCGCCCTCACCGCGCTCGAACTGCATGAACACGAGGTTCCACACTTCGAGGTAGCGGTTCTCGTCGGCGATCGGCCCGCCCTCGGCGCCGTACTCGGGGCCGCGGTCGTAGTAGATCTCCGAGCACGGGCCGCACGGACCGGGGACGCCCATGGACCAGAAGTTGTCCTCCATGTCGCGGCGCTGGATGCGCTCGGCGGGCACGCCCACCGTGTTCAGCCAGATGTCCTCGGCCTCGTCGTCGTCGAGGTAGACGGTGACCCACAGGCGCTCGGGGTCGAAGCCGAAGCCGCCGTCGGCGATGGAGGAGGTCAGCAGCTCCCACGCGAGCGGGATCGCCTTCTCCTTGAAGTAGTCGCCGAAGGAGAAGTTGCCGAGCATCTGGAAGAAGGTGGCGTGCCGTGAGGTCTTGCCCACTTCGTCGATGTCGATGGTGCGGATGCACTTCTGCGCGCTGGTCGCGCGCGCGTGGGGCGCGGTGGCCTGGCCCAGGAAGTACGGCTTGAACGGCACCATGCCGGCCGGGACGAAGAGCAGGGTGGGGTCGTCGGCGACGAGGCTTGCCGAGGGCACCACGGTGTGTCCGTTTTTCTCGAAAAACGCGAGGAAGCGGCGAGCGATCTCTGCCGTCTCCATGGATGCCCTCCTGTAAGTGATACTGCGGCCACCGTCATGGCGGTCTGAGGTGTTCCCAGTCCGGGGTGTCGACGGCGTGAGCGGGTTGACAGGCGCCCATCGTAGGGGGAACGGCGACGCGGACGCTCATCGCCGCACGCAGCCGCACCAGCGCCGGAAACGTCCTTTTTGATGTCGTTCGATACCAACGCCCTGGTTCCGGTTTCTCAGTGGAAACGGAAGAGGTGGCCGTGTATCGCCCAACACCAAGGTTACTAGCCTTCGAGTCGAACGCGCGTCCGTCATCCTGACCCGGTACGGGAGCGTCGGCCCGGTGAGCACGAGACCGTGCTCTGTTCCGACCACTCCGGGGCGCAGCGACTGTCTATCGCAGTCACCGCTTTGCCGCCAACTCCTGAAGGGGGTTTTCTCCTGGCGCCGCTCCGGTTCCCGGGGCGTCCATCCGGCGAGGCCGAGCACTCAACCGGTCAGAACCCCGGACGATCGCTGATGACCTTGACGCCGCCGTTCTCACATGTCCGTTTCGAGGAACGCCGGCGTCAAGACCATCGCGGTCCTGGTCTCCGCTGCCGGGAACCCCCGTGAGATGCGTCAGCGCGCGGCAGGGGCCTCGGCCGACCAGTACGCCTCGTCGAGGACCTCGTTGAAGCGGCGCTGCCTTCCATCGGCCATCGTTGGCCGGTCACTGCGTCCGCGCCCGCCGCCGGTAGACGCGCCCCGGTCCGGCGCTGAACATCTCCCGGGCGATGGCGCGCGACCGCTGTTCGGGGAGCGCCCCCGGCCCGAAGGCGACCATCCATTGGGAGATGATCATGTTCACGTAGAGCTGCCGCTTACGAACCGTGGGATCACTCGGTTCCGGAACCGGCCCCCGGCACTCGTCGAGGTCCGGGGCCTCCATCGCCATCCGCAGCAGCTCTCCCGTCGCCTGCCGCCGGGTCTCCTCCACCGCGCGCCTGGTAAACCGGCGTCCCGGAGATCCCCACCAAGGCAGACACCGCGATAAGCGCCGAGACCGCGCCGTAGGTCCGGCCGATGAAGCTCGACTGCTCCCATCGGCCGCTCGCCCCGACCAGCCGGCTGAGGGCGAACGGGGAAGCCCCCACAGAAGCGAGTGCCGCAAACACGGTGACCAGCATCGCAGCCGTCGATAGCCACCGCACGGCTCCCCGGCCCGCCGGGCGTTTTCTTCCTGTGGTCACGGTTCGTATCTTGGCGGTCCGAAGGGGGATCTCACGCGCGAAGTAGTCCGGCAGCGGTTCAGCCCGTTCATACAACGCGATCCCCTTGGCGTCGAGCACCCGAACGGGACGCCCGCACTCGGCGAAGACTTTGTGGCTGTGCATCTCCCAGCGCGGGTAGGCGCTCGGCGGACGCTCCACGATCCGCGACCGGCGGAACTCCATCCATTGTTCCGGTCAGAACTGGAAGTACCTCTTGACCAGTGAGGGACCTTCCCACTCCTCGGGGATTGCGTCCATCAGGACCTCGTTGACCTTCTGGCCGAGCCACTGGTTGGAGTTGCGGCGGAGGCCCTGCCGTCTGAACCCCGCCCTCTCATACGCCTTGATCGCTCCCTCATTGGGCTCCAGAACGGTGAGGTAGACGCAGTTCAGACCAGTGACGTGGAACGCGTAGTCAAGGACGAGGCGGGTCGCCTCCGTTCCCACGCCCTTGCCCCGGGCGTCGGCCGCGCCGATCGCGACCGTGTACTCACCGACCGCGCAGCCCGGGTCGATCAGAAGCATGGCAGCGCCCACCGGAACGGGCTCTTCTTCGGTCAGGTCGTAGAGAGTGAACTTGATTTGTCGGTCCGAGGAGTTCTCGTAGGCGGTGGTGTAGATCTCGCGAGTGTTCTCGATCAGTTGCGGTGTTTGGCGGTTGTAGCCGACGATCGTGGGGATCTCCTGCTCCCACCGCCAGTACTCCTCAACCAGGTCGGCGCGGATAGGGCCGATGGCGGCGGTCTTCCCCCGCAGCCAGAGGACGGGATCGGTCACGATGGATCGGTCTCCTTCTCGGTTCGGATGGCGAGCAGGGCCCGAAAGCGCCCTGTTGATGGAGGTTCTGCGATCGGGTTCCCGGCAGAGGTCTCAAGCCACGCATGCAGTTCGATGGGGTCTCCAGCCACGCCGTGGCACCAGACCACGGCGCATCCCAGCATCGCGAGGGTGAGAGCGGCCGCGACCGACTCTTCCAGGCACGCCACTCGCGCGGGAAGGCAGAGGCCCGCCCTCCGCACGGCGTGGACTACGGTTTCGGCCTCCTCTGGAGTCGCGGGTGTTCCAGCCCGGGCGTGCCGGACAAGGCGCACCAACCGGGCCATCGCGCGTCGGCGAGGGCCGCAGGAACGCACGGCCAGGGTGGCGGCGAGGGCCAGCAACGCGAGCGCCAGACGCCCCGGAGGCACGTCCGGCAGGTCGGAGAACCCGTAGCCGAGTTCCTGGGTCCCCCAACTCGGCCGCCAGGGATGTCCGGGTACGGGCGGGTTCCACGGACTTGGGCCATCGGCCTCGTGGAGCAGTCCGGCGGTGAGGAGGCGCTCGGTGAGCGTCTTCGCCGCAGCCTTGGGAAGCGCTGTGGAGGATGTTTGCTCACCGGACCGCGCCATATCTGTCCACCAGGTAGCCGCAGCGCCGGTGAGACTGCGGACACGGCCTGTCCGGTAGTCGACGATGACAGTGGCCGGACCGAGATCACAGGCGACGATGTGGTCGGGGGCGCTGATGTAGCCGGTCACGTCCGGGCCTCCGTCCGCTCAATGAGCCATGTGGTTGTCGGCCGGGCGGTCAGGGCGCGAAGCCATGTCTCGACCGCCACCGCCGACTCCACCGGATAGAGGTCGCTGGAGAGCCCGGCGGCAGTGTCGGCCACCACACGGCGCAGCCGGGGAACATCGATCAGGCCGAGCGCGGCGAGGTGCCCGTCCAGCATGTCCGTGATACGGGGAAGGGCCTTGCGGAGTCCTCCATAGTGGTCGGCGGAGGCATCGCCCTTGGTCGTGCGCCGGGCGAGCCGGGGCGGGAAGAGACCGGCCATGGCCTCGGCCATCAGGGGCTTGTAGCGAGCGGGGCCGGGCAGTTCCCTCGTCGGGACGGCCAAACAGGTGTCGATGATCCGGGAGTCGAAGTAGGGGTTGTGCAGGCCGATCCCGCACCGTTCGGCGATCTGCGCATCGGAGCGCGCGGTGCGACCGGCGGGGAGGACCGCGGAGATGACGGAGCGCTGCGAGCGGGTACACGGTTCGAAGAGCTCTGCGACCGGAGCTTCCTGCTCCCGGGCGACCTTGTTGACCCAGGGCCGCCCCTCTTGGGGACTGGAGCTCTTTCGGATGCTTCCGAGCACATCGAACCACGACTTCTTCCGAACATGCGCCCACAGCGCGGTCTCACGCACCGCCCGCACGGCCTTCCCTGCTCTGGCGAGATCGGCGAGGTAGCCCACCTGGGTCAGCAGAAGTCCGTCTCCGCCATCTCCGGTCATATGGAGGTCACATCCGTGCTCACGAGCGAGCCAGTGGAGTTGGGCGGAGAAGTAGGCGTGGGAGACCGTCGTGGGCGCGGGCTCGTCGGTGGCCGGAACACGGTCCAGTTCCTGATAGGGGGCGTGCTCGTCCCCGAGCGGCAGCCACACGTGATGAAGGCCGGGGTGCCATCCGGCCTCCCGCGCGTAGTCCAGGTCCCCTCCACTGGTCACGCCTGAGGGGTGCACGGTCGAGGCGATGATCCGGCGTCTTCGGGGGTAAAGGTGCTCCGCCGCGATCAGGCCAAGAGCAGTGGAATCGAACCCTCCGGAGAAATCAGTGCTAGGAGCATCGGCGGTGTCTACGCGCAGGCGAACCGCCGCGTCCAGTTCCGTCCGCAGCAAGGCCGGGTGGTCGAGGCCGTGCTTGTGGCGGGGGACCCACACCCGGCCTACACCGACCGTGCCGTCCCGCGCCAGAGTGACCCGGTGTCCGGGCGGCAGTCGTTCCACGCCGGCGAACCAGGATCGGCGGGCCGCCGACTCACTCAGGTCCGGGTCGATCAGGCGGTCGGTGATCTGACTCAGGTCGGGCCGGTGACCGTTCAGTGAGGCCAACAGCAGTGAACTGGACGCCCACGTGGTCACCCCCCGTGTGGTGAGGATGTAGACGGGCTGGGCCCATCCGAGGTCGGTCCAGATTGTGGTGCCTTCATGGTCGAGGCGGACAACCGTGTAGCTGCCGGGCCAGCGCCATGCCATGTCATCGGGAGCGTCTGACGCGGCCAGGGCCTCCAGTTCGTTCCGGGAAACTCCACAGGGGCCGAAGACCGCGACGCGGACACCTCCGCGCTCAACGGTCTTGCGCTCGTGGCGGGGCCAATCCCCGCTGTCCCAGAACCCGGCGGAGTCGGGCCATACGGGACGGGACGATACAGGGCGCCGCCATCCTGCCCGAGGACCGCCAGAGCCTCCGAACCACATACTCGCTACCTCCCGGTGACAGAAGGGGGATGCCTGACGGCACCCCCACCGGTTCGTCTTCGTCAGTTGTACGGCTGGCGCTTGGCCTCGGACTTGGCCTTACCGACACCCTCGGTCATCTCGGCCGCGTCTCCGACGTCCACGAGAAGGGCGTCGACGTCCTGGTCCTGCTGGGGGGGCTCCGACACTGCGGTCCGCCTTTCGTTTCCTCTGCCGGGAAGCGGGTGGCCGGTTCATGCCACCGGCCGATCTCCTCTTGTTTCCCGGCGTCCCAGAGATATCGTTGCGGAGTGCTCTACTGGCAGGGTGTGACCACCTCCCGGTGAGGCGATCGATTCACACGGGGTGCGAAAACGAGGTGCACCAGACCATGAGCGAGCCCAACGTCCTTCTGGCCCACCTGATTCAGGAGGCGGGGATGTCCAACGCGGGGCTGGCGTCCCGTGTGAACGCCCGACTGGGAACACGCTACGACCACACGGCCGTCGCCCGCTGGATCCGCGACCGGGCCGTCCCGCGCGGGCGTGCGCCCGAGGCCGTGTGCACCGTCCTGACCGAACGGATCGGGCGGACCGTGACGCGGGCCGATATCGGCATGGAGAAGGGCTTGCCCCGCCGACCCGTGCCGGACCTGGAGTCGGTGATGCGACACACCGCCGCCCTGTGGCATCAAGACGGCCGCGAGGAGTTCTTTCTTGCCGACGCGCGGCCGGAGCGGGGCCCCGATGTCGTCGTTCCGGCGTTCGTATGGGAGAACCCTCCCGGCGATGCCGACGTCTCGGGGCGCGGAATCCGTTCTATCGGCGAGACCGAGATCATCCAGCTCCAGCAAGCTCGTGAGCGGTACCAGGAGATGTACCGACGGGTTGGCGGGCTCCCCGTCCGGCGGCGTCTGGGTGCGTTCCTGGCTCGGCACGCCACCGAGGCGCTGAACGCCTCCTATCCCGACGCCACCGGCCGACGGCTCCACCGGACCGTGGGCGGATTGACGGCCCTGGCCGGTATCTGCGCCTACGACGCTCGCAGGCAGGCCCTCGCGCAGCGATACTTCTTCGCGGCCCTGCGCATGGCCAAGGCCAGCGGCGATCGGGGCTTCGGCGCATACGTGGTGGCACTACTGGCCAACCAGGCGATGAGCATGGGCGAATACCGCCTCGTCATCCAGTACTCGGAGACGGCTCTACGGGCCACCGGAGCTAGCCTGAGCCCCGCCCTGGTCTCCGACCTGTGCACGATGCAGGCTCGCGCCTACGCCCGTATCGGGGACCGACTGGCATGTCACGCACAGATGACCCGTTCCGAGAGCGCGGCGGGGCACATCCGCACGGGCGAGGAGCCTTCTGAGGCTTCGTACGTGCAGCCGGGGCTGGTGGAGACACAGCACGCCGAGGCACTGCGCCAGCTCGGCGACCTGACCGCGGCCGAGCGCTACGCGGTGGAGAGTCTGGCGATGGTCGAGCAGGCGCATCCGCGTGGCCAGGTGCACCGCTTCGCGGGTCTGGCGATGGTGCGGGCCCAGGCCGGGCGGGTGGACGAGGCGTTAGAGCCCGCCTGGCAGATGCTGGCGCGGGTCCGAGGCATGGAGTCGGGCCGCCTGCACGACCGTGTGCGCTCGGTGCGGTCCGCGCTCGTTTCTCGCAGCGCCGAACCCGGCGTTCGCGAGTTCGCCGAACACGCCGATGCGGAACTCCGGCTTCCTCTGTGATTGCCTGATGTCCTGACGGAACCTCACGCCTGGAAGGGGTCGCATGCGTTGGACCGTCCACTCCGAGAAACCGCTCTACCGGGACCAGTGGCTCGACATCCGCCTTGCCGACGTGGAGATCACCGGCGGACGGCACCTCCAGCACCGGGTGATCCGCTCGGCCCCCGGCGCGGGGGCCGTCGTCGTGAACGGAACGGGTGAGGTGCTGCTGCTGTGGCGGCACCGGTTCATCACCGACTCGTGGGGATACGAGATCCCGATCGGTGGCATCGAGAAGGACGAATCGCTTGAGGCCGCGGCGGCCCGTGAGGTGGAGGAGGAGACGGGCTGGCGGCCCGGCCCGCTGCGCCCGCTGCTGTACGCCCAGCCCTCTGCGGGGATCTCCGACTCCGAGCACCACGTCTTTCTCGCTGAGACCGCCGAGCGCGTCGGCGCCCCCGAGGAGGACTGGGAGGCCGAGCGCGTCGAGTGGGTGCCGCTGGGCCGGGTGCCCGAGCTGGTGGCCAAGCGGGAGATCGTGTCGGGCACGACGATGAACGCCCTGCTGTACCTGGTGGCGACGGGGTACGACAAGCGGGAATGAGGCGGGGTCAGAGCGCCTCTCGGGCCGCCGCGCACAGGAAGGCGTCCCACTCGGCAGCAGGGAAGGAGAGGAAGCCGAGGCCGCGCTGCGTGGAGTCACGAACAGCGGTCCGAGGGGCGTTGTCAAGGAAGGGACCGGCACTGTAGCTGCTGACGTGCCAGCCGACTTCGACGCACTGACCGCCACCGTTCATGCTGTAGCTGCTGGTATGCCAGCCGACCACTGACGACGCTTCCCGGTTCATGACAGGTCCTTCTCCAGGGCCGCGATGAACGCGACCGAGTCTTCCTGGCTGAGACTGATCCCTCGTAGCCGATCGTATACAGCGGCCAATTGGTCAGCATCACCACGTTCTAGATAAATCCCACCTCCTCGGCTCTCAATATGCGCGACGGTTGAGAACGGGGCGTCCAACGTGAGCAGGGTGAAAGCTCCTTCAGGACTCGGGTGAGCACCGACTCCGAACGGAACCACCCGGACCTCGACCCGCCCCGTTTCGGCGACCGCGACCAAACGGCGCAGCTGGCCAGCCATAACGGATGCGCCGCCGATCGGGCGACGGATCGCTGCCTCATCCAGCACCACGGAAAAACTGCTGAGTCGCTTGTCAGTGAGGATCTTCTGCCTGGCCAGCCTGAGCTCGACCCATCGTTCGATCTGCGTTTCGGAAGCGTCACTGTCAACCATGTCAATCAACGCCCGGGCGTATTCAGGGGTCTGCAACAGCCCTGGGACAGTCAATGCCGCGAATGTGCTGAGAGTGTGAGCCCGGCTCTCCAGCCAGACTCCGTCGATGGTGGAACCCCAGACGTCATCTCCGGAGTACTTCTCCCACCAACCGGTCTGCCACACTTCTCCGCAGAGCTGGAGCAGCGTGTCCCGCTGGGACTTGCCATCAACCCCGTACAGATCCATCAAGGCGAGCAGATCACCGCGCCTCACCGGGAAAGTCCCCAGCTCGAACCGGCTGACTGTCGAGAGGTCCTTCTGCAAGTATTCGGCGGCGTCCTTGAGCGTCAGGTTGTTTCGTTCCCGGAGTTGACGCAGCATCTGCCCCAGCCACTGCGCCCTTAGGGTGATACGCCGCTCCCGCTTCGCCGCCATGGACTCCCCCGAAGATTTATGCCAATTTGCATTGGCGCTTGTATGAAGCAAATACATATGCCACCCTAGCAGTACGTGAGAACCGTCTCACAAGAAGCAGCCAAAGGCAGGCAAGAACGCCGTCCGAGGCGGAGGAATGAGATTGGAACCCTCATCCGCCCCGGACGGCGCATACAGGAGAGGGGAACATCCATGACCGACGTCCACGCACTCCCGACCCCGATTGTCCCTCAGGGGTGGGGCGGAGTCGACACCTCCATCGACACCGAAGTACCCGAACTGCTGTCGGAGGACCAGTTCGACCGCTACACCGAGACCGTCGCCGCCCTTCTCGACGCGGCGGGCCTGACGGTGCGTGTTCCCGACGAGAACACCCCGGGCTCGCTGCGGATCACCAACCAGAAGACCGGCTTCACCGTGGAACTCGACATGCGCGACGACCGCGGTGCCGACTGGACCCTCGAAGCCTCTGACGAGATCCCCGAGGGCACCACCGCCCTGCGCCTGGCCATCCGGATCGCCGAGATCCTCGGCACCGCCACCCCCGACGAAGGTTAGGGGACACCGCCGACAGAGCGGCTGGTTCACCTCTAGTTCCTCCCCGTGTGCTGACCGCAGGAGTCGGGTACGTGCTCGCCGGGGCCGCTGATCGCGGTGGGGAGCCCGCGGTGACCGCACTCGCGCGACCGTCCCGGGAACGCCTCCCACCTCTCGGCCCCGGACCGCTGGGGCCTGTTCCGGGTCTTGATCACGGTTCGGGCGCCCGTCCCCCGGGCGAGTGCCCGAACCGGTAGACCAGACCCATGGCACGTGGTGACCTCACCGACGACGAGTGGGACCTGATCAAACCGCCCCGGATCGAGGGCGAGGAGGAAACCACTCCCGGTCTGGGAAAACCCGCAGCATAGAACGTCTCACAGCGATTGACAGGTTCCGTCCGCGAGGTCTACCGAGCTGACGGGCTCGCCCCTCCCGGGCTGACCACCGCCATGCTGTGCCGGTGGGAACACGGGCCCACCCGTCCCGGGCTCGACTACATCCACGCCCTGGACTTCTACGCCCAGCGCTACAGCCACTATCCGCCCCGGGCCCTGGCCGCCGAGGTGTCCCGCTGCCGGAGCCTGCTCATCGGCCACGGCGACACCAACACCGAGGCCCGGCACATCATCGGCTGGCTCTCGGCCCTGCTGGGCAACCTCGCCCACCACACCGACGACAGCGCCGGCGCCCTCATCCACTTGAGCACCGCCGCCCGCATCGGCACCGAGATCGGCCACGCGCACCTGACCGGCTGGTCGCTGGGCGCCCAGTCCATGGTCGCCCACGCCCGGCACCGGCCTACTCAGGCACTGGACCTGGCCGATCAGGCGGCCCAGCACGCCCACACCCCCTTGCACCGAGCCCAGATCACCGCCTGGTGTCGCCTGCGTCCCCTGGCCGCGCTGGGGCGCACCGAGGAGCTGGCCACGGCCACCACCCAGGCCCGCCACCACATGGACGCCGCCCAGGAGCGGCCCGGCCGGTTCGGGTTCGACCAGGCCGAGTTCCACCTACACCTGGCCGAGGCTCACCTGAGCGCCGGGAACCCCGCCGCTGCCGCCGCTCACGCGCAGACCTCCCTCGCGCACAAGCGCGCCGGATCTCCCGGTTGGGCCGCGGCCACCGTGGTCCACGCCCGCGCCCATGCTGCCCAACGCCAGGGCCAGGACGCGGTCGCGGTCGCTTCGAGCGCGCTCGAAGCGATCCCGGCCGGACAGCTGCGCGCGACCACCCGCGGGCGCCTGACCGCTCTGGTGCGGGACCTGGAGGGCTATCACCCGGCCCAGGGCCTGCGCGCGATGGTCCACGAGCACGGCCAAGCGTAGAAGCTGCGGCTCTACGTAGCGCGGTTCACCCAACGCCCTGTCACCGGCCACGGCTCGTCAGAGTCGGCCAACGCGGTGAAGCCGCGTGCGGACAGCCACCGGACCCGGCCCGCGCCCCCGGGTCCCTCGTCGGGCACAGCGAACACCCGTCCCACACCGTGCTCGCGCGAGCACAGCGGATGCCTTCAGCAGCATCCCCCGGTCCCCGACCTGCGGGCGGTCGGAACCACGACCACCGCTTGGACGTAGCCGTGCGGCGGCCGCGCCGGCGTTGCAGGCCCGGGGTAGGCACCCGCCAACGTGCCCGTCAGCCACCCGGTGAGAACGCCCTTCGTCTCCGCGACCAGGAGCACGTCCCCGTCCGGTGCGTAGACGACCCCAACTGCGGCAACCAGGGCGTGCGGATCGCAGAAGTCAGCGGTGGTGGCGAAGCGGATACGCGTGGCTCCGCCAGCATGACCCAGGTGACGGAGAAGGCGCGCGGCACGGCTCTACGGAATGTGCCACGTCCGATCGGACACGGACCAGTGTTCTCTGAGCGGTTTTCCGTCCGTTCCGGGACGTGAAAGGCTCGAAAAGCCCAGGGTCATCGTGAGCGCGGGCAGGATCACGGCACAGCGGGAACCGGTCAGCGTTCGGGGAGGGCGCGGGACGCCGGAGGTTCGGGCGTCTCCGGCGCGTAGCGGCGGGTGAGTTCGGCCTCGTGCTCGCGCACGGCGTCGGCGACGTCGTCGTTGAGCTCGCGCAGGGCGTCCCGGTAGGAGGAGACGTGCCCCTCGACGCGGTGGGCGATGCCGCCGGGGGTCCAGGCGCGCGCGGTGCGGGTGAGCCGGTGCACCACGTACCCGCCGAGCGCCGCCCCCGCGACGAAGTAGAGGGTCCTGCCGATCACGCGCGCTCCCTCCTGCGACGGGTGCGGATCAGGGCCAGCTCCCTGCGCCGACCCAGGACCCGGCGCACCCCGTAGGACAGCGACGCGACCTTGACCAGCGGGCCGGTCACCGCCGAGCGGGTGAGCGCGGTGACCGTGGACACGTCCTCGCTCGTGCTGGCGAGGTTGGCGGTGATCTCCTCGACCCGGTCCAGCGAGCCGTTGGCGCGCTCGACCGTGGCGGTGACGTCGTCGAGCAGGGGGCCGGTGCGCTCCCGGAACTCGGACACGGCCTTGGTGGCCTCGGCCAGGAGCCGTGTGAGCTTGAACAGGACCACGCACAGGAACGCGGCCACCACCGCCCAGACCACGACGGCGATCAGGGCTGCGAGCTCTCCTCCGGTCAGCATGCGGACTCCGCTAACGGTTGGGGGCTTTCGGGCGTCGAACAGGCGGATGCGGCGCGAAGGCGCCGGGGAGCCGGTCCTCTCCGGTGGCGGACACGCCGAAAGGGCGTCCGGCACAACCGAGAGAGCCGAATTAGGGATGACCCTATCGCGTGATTCCCACCGCCCCCACGAGACCCGACCGTCATCCAATCACGTTCCGCAACTCGAGATGCCTCTATAGTTACCCAAAGTAGTTCTCTTCGCCGATCCGGCGGCGTCGTCCGCGAAAGGCGCGCCACGCGTCCGCCCTTCGGACCGAGGCTCGCCGAAGGGGAGCAGAACCCGCTGCGGCGGACGCGGATCACAGGATGTCGGAGGAGCGGATCCGCCTTCCGAATCTGACAAGATGACCGAGTTCTCCGGATAATGGCGACAACCGCTGGTTGGCTACTATTGCGCCACAAGATCCAGCGTTCCACCTTGGATTTCCTTGAGACAGGACCATGATGAGCCGACGTTCCGAACGGACGATCTCCGTTCTGGTCCCGCCCGATCTGACCCCCACCGCGTCGGAGGACCCCCGCCAGATCGGGCCGTACGCGCTGGTCGGGCGGCTCGGTTCGGGGCGGACCGGAACCGTGTACGCGGCCGTGCACCCGACCGTGGAACCGGACGTGCTGCTGGCCGTCAAGACTTTGCCCCCCTCGCACGCGACCGACCCGGCGTCCCGCGCCCTGCTGGACGCGCGGCTGCGCGCTCTGAGCGGGGTCGACGGACGCTGCTACGTACCACCCGTCGCCTTCGACGCCCAGGCCGCGACGCCCTGGCTGGCCATGCGGTACGCCCCCGGCACCCAGCTGTCCCGGTACGCGCGCAAGCGCGGCCCCATGAGCCCGGGACGCCTCATCGCCCTGGCCGCCGGACTGGGCGAGTGCCTGTCCACGCTGCACGCGCTGGACCTGGCGCACGGCGACCTCAAGCCCGGCAACATCCTCCTCAGCTCCTCCGGCCCGCGTGTCCTGGACTGCGTGCTGCCCGGCGACCCGGACGTGGTGCGCCGGTCCGCGGCGTGGACGGCCCCCGAGCGCCACCGGGGAGCGCCGCCCGGCGAGGCGTCCGACGTGTTCGCCTGGGGTGCGGTCCTGGCCTTCGCCGCCACCGGCCGCCTGCCGTTCGGCGAGGGCGAGCCCGAGTCGCTCGCCCAGCGGGTGGGGACGGCCGAGCCCGACCTCGACGGAGTTCCCGACGAGATGCGCCCGCTGCTGGAGTCGGCGCTGGCCAAGGACCCCGAGCAGCGACCCGGCGTGCGCGACGTGGTGCGCGGCTCCATCGCGCTGTGGGAGGAGGGTCTCGGCACGGTCGGCACCGAGGCCGGTCCCGGCTCCGGGGTGACCCGGCTGCTGCACCGGGAGTGGCAGGGGATCGTGGAACCGGCCCTGCTGCCCCGCGTGGTCCACCTGGACGAGCGCGCGAAGGGTAAGAAGGGCTGGAGGAAGCAGGCCGCGGCGGCCGTCCCGTCAGCACCCGCCGTACCGGCGCCCCCGGTCCCGGTGGCCCCGGTGCCCGCCGAACCCGCGCCCGCCGTCCCCCCGACGCCCGAACCCGACGCGCCCGCTGTTCCCGCCCAGGCCGGACCGGTGGATCCGGTGGAACCCGAGGCGGCCCCTTCCCCGGCTCCGAAGGCCGACAAGGCCGAGGACGCCGACGGCCCCACGCTTCCCGGCCAGGCCGGACCGGTGACCCCGGCGGGCCCCGGAGCCGACGAGCCCACGCTGCCCGTCTCCTCCGCTCCGAGCTTCCCGGCGCCCACGGGACCGGCGGTCTCCCTCCCCGCGCCGACCGCCCTCCACGGGCCCTCCGAGCCCGCCAAGACCACGGCGGCCTTCTCCACCGTCTCCGGCGGCGCGGCGCCCGCGTTCCCGTCCGCCCCGGGGAAGCCGGGCAACCGCACCCTCCTGCTCGCGGGCGGCGGCGTGCTGGCCCTCCTCCTCGTGGGCGGCGCCGTGTGGGCCGGTGTCGCCGCGTTCGGCGGGGATCCCGGGGACGAGCCCACTGCCGAGCCCGGGGCCCCCGCGGCCGACTCCTCGTCCGCCCCCGTGCCCCCGGAACTGGACAGCGGGACCATCACGGTCCGCTTCGAGGGACCGGGCGAGGCCAACCTGATCTCCGGCCCGTGGTCGTACACCCCCCTCCAGGACACGGGCGACGCGTTCGAGGGGCAGAGCGGCGGCGAGATCACCCCGGAGGACTGGGGCGAGCGGTGGGACCCGGCGGAAGGCGTGGACCAGCCCCTGGAGACGCTGATCGCCCCCGACGCCGAGGTCCTGTGCGCGCGCTTCTGCCTCAACCCCGACCAGTTGTCGACCGACGGCGAGGGCCGCGGCACCTTCGCGGTCACCGGCCGGGACCTGGCCGACTACCTGGGCTGGGGTGACGTGGTCGTCGCCGAGGTGACCTTCGGCGACCGCGACCCCGAGACCGACCTCCCCCTGGTCGTCTCGGTCACCGAGCTGTACCCGCCCGCGGGCTAGAGAGAATCCCCCGCGGCGCCGCTCGGAGGGCCGGCCGGGATCCGGCCCGACCACCGGCGACGGTCCGGGGGCGCGTGACGTTCGCGAAGCGACGGCAGCGCGAACGTCACGCGGCCTTCAAAGGTGTCCTCCGGTTCCCGGTGTTTCCGAACGCGCACCGCCGCGCACGCCCTGCACGCCCCGCACCGGAACCGTGGTGGGCGTCCCCGTTGCCGCGGCCCCTGTGCCGGACCGCCGCGGAAGGCCCGATACTGACCGGATCCAGCCATTCGGCGGAACCCCCGCGGCGGAACGGCCGATAATCGACTGATGGGCCCCTCCCTCCACTCCGGAACGCCGATGCCGAACACCTTCCCCGCGGACCTGTCCCCGTTGACCCCCGACGAGGAGGAGATCCGGATTCCCGGCTACCGCCTGCTGGGCAGGTTGGGCGAGGGCGGCATGGGCGTCGTCTACGCCGCGATCGGAGCGGGCGGCCGCCCCGTCGCGCTGAAACTCATGCGGCCGGAGACGTCCGGGCAGATCAGCCAGAGGCGCCAGCGGTTCCGCAACGAGATCGAGGCGCTGCGCAGCGTTCGCAGCGAGTACACCATCCCGCTGCTGGACGAGGGGTTCGCCGGGAACCGCCCCTGGCTGGTCACCCCGTACGTTCCGGGCCGGAACCTGCAGGACCAGGGCCGCCTGTCCGCCAAGGGCACGCTCCTGCTGGCCCGGGTGGTCGCGGACGCGCTGCGCGCCATCCACGTCGCGGGTTTCGTGCACCGGGACCTCAAGCCGTCCAACGTCATCATCAGCCGTGACAAGCCGGTCATCCTGGACTTCGGGATCGCGCTCTCCCTGGACGGCGAGGGGCTGACCGAGACGGGGTCGGCCCCCCTGGGCACGACGGGCACGATCAGCCCCGAACGCTACCGGGGGGAGCCCGGCGGGCCGCCCGCCGACGTCTTCGCCTGGGGCTGCCTGGTGGTCTTCGCCGCGACCGGGCACCAGCCCTTCGCCGCCGAGAACACGCACGCGGTCATCCAGCGAGTGCTCAACAGGGAGCCCGCGATGCACGACTTCACCGGGCCGCTGGCCGATCTCGCGCTGCGGGCCATGGCCAAGAACCCGGACGACCGTCCCACCGCCCAGGAACTGCTGGACCGCGCCCGCGCCCTCGCCATCGAACTGCCCGCTCCGGCCCAGCCTCCGGTCCACCCTCCGGTGCTGCCCTCCGATCCCGACCCCGGGCACCAGGCGCGGTTCCCCGTTCCCTCCCTGCCCTCCTTCCCGCGTCCCCCTTTCGGCGGGGGCGGCGGCTCGAAGCGGGCCGATCCGGCCACTCTGCTCGTCCTGGAGATGCAGGACCAGCACGCCGACCCCCGTCAGTGGTGGCGGGAGAACCTGGAGGGGATCACGCTGGAGCTGCGGCGGCAGCGGCCCGACCCGGAACTCGCCAGGCTGGTCGAACACGCGCTGGACAACCGCATCGCGATGGACCTGGCCTGCGCGGCGGTCGCCGCGCGGCTGGCCCCGCACGTCCGGCCCAGGTACCGGGGGCGTTTCATCGACGAGGCGGGCCTGGTCGAACTCGCGCTGGGCGACGAGCGGGACCAGGAGCTGCTGCGACGGCTCCTCGGCGACCGCGGGGTCTTCCTCGACCACGCTGCCAGGCACACGTGCGCCCACCTGACCTGCGTCGGACGGCACTTCGGGCGGGGCTGCCGGATCCTGCGGGAGGTGCGCGGCGGTGTCGCCGACGTCGTGGCGCACACCACCGCGCCGCTGCGCGAACTCCGCAACCAGATCAGGATGGAGCACCGGCGGCTGGGCTCCTCGGTCCTGCTGCCCCCCGACAGCAGGATCGTCGACCGGCTCTACGCGACGGCGCTGCTGGTGCGGTCGCGCAGCACCGAGGTCGACCGGCACCGGGCGGAGGTCCTGAACCTGCGAAGCCCCTCGCTGCGCTGGTGGGCCAGCCAGCAGGAGTCCGTGCTCCGCGCCGACCCGAACAGCGCCCAGGGCCTGGCCTGGATCGTGATCGCCTCGGTCACCGCCGAGACGGCGCGCCGGTTCGGGACGGCCGGGTGACTCTCCCGACGGCCGTGAGCCCTCTTCCCGGTTCGCGGTCACCACAGGGGCCTGCTCGATGATCGTGACGCTGGCGTTCCACTTTGTCCGTTTTGTGGAACGCTGACGTCACGATCACCAACGAAACCCTCACACAGCGGACCCCGACCCGGCAGAGCCCCGACCCTCCCCGCGCCGGAGCCTCCGGCGCGGGGGTGGTTCGGCGTGCCGGTGCTTCGGGTGGGTCTTTCGGCCTCACGCCACGCGGATCGCGAGGTCACGGCGGGCGGCGACGGC
>NZ_SNYN01000031.1 GCF_004363075.1 Actinorugispora endophytica | reverse complement strand
ACCCGGTACGACAAGACCTCTCAGTCCTACAGAGCAGCCGTCACCCTCGCCTCACTCCTGATGTGGGCATGACGTTTGAAGACACGCCCTAGGGAAGCTCCGGCGCGGGGGTGAATTCGGGCACCGGTGGTTTTGTTGACGGTCGTGGGCTTTCTGCCCGTTTCGGGGCCGGGAAGGGCGGAAAGCCCATGATCATTCCGGGTGAGCGCGGGAGTGGCCCTCGAACCGCCGCGTCACGGACATCCGGCGGGGGTGCGCGGACCCCACAGGCCACCTGTCCGGTGATCTTGCTGTTATCCCCCCGAAAACCTTGATTTCAGGGGGAAACAGCAAGATCACCAACGGAAATCGCGTGAAACGGACACCGTGGGCGCGACCCCGACCCGCACCCGCCGTCGCCGCCCGCCGTCACCTCGTGATCCGCGTGGCGCGGGGCCGAAAGACCCCCCGAAGCACCGGTGCGCGAAACACCCCCGCGCCGGGGCTTCCCTCGTCACCGGTGCCCTCGTACGAGGGCACCGGTGACCCGGGTCCGTCTCCGGCGGGCGGGGACGACCAGCCGGCCGGACCCGCTGTCAGGCTCCGAAGGCCGCGGCGTTCTCCCGCATCCACTGGGCGAAGGTCCGGGCCGGGCGGCCGGTGACCCTCTCCACGGTGGGCAGCACGGTGTACCCCGCCTCGGGCGGGTCGGTCCGCATGGCGAGGAAGAACTCGACGTCCTCGTCCGAGTAGCCCGCCCGCCGCCAGTCCGCGACGGCCTCGCTCCTGTCGAGCTCGACGTACCGCACGTCGCGGCCCAGGACCTCGCCGATCACGCGGACCTTCTCCGGCGGGGTCAGCGCCTGCGGCCCGGTCAGCCAGTACTCCCGGCCGGCGTGGCCGTCGGCGGCCAGCGCGGTCGCGGCGACCGAGGCGATGTCCGCCTCGTGCACCATCGCGCTCCTGGCGTCGGCGAACGCCTCGCGGACGACGCCCTCCGTCCGGACCGACTCCGCCCATTCCAGGGTGTTGGCCATGAACTCCACCGGCGCCAGGCGGGTCCACTCCAGACCGCTGTCCTCGACGGCCCCGTCCAGGAGGCTCCTGCCCTGGTCGCCCTTGAGCACCGTCACCCGGCGCACCCCGGCCTTCTCCGCGAGGCCGACGATCTCCGCGCCGTTGGCCAGCGGCGCGTAGTCGTCCCCGCCGAAGCTGATCAGGTGCACGGCGTCGACGCCCTCGAAGGCCGCGGACAGGGTCGCCGTCTCGGTCAGGCTCCCCGCGGCGACCTCCGCGCCCTCGGGGAGGGCGGCGTTCTGCGGGTTCCGGGTGAGGGCGCGGACCTGGTGCCCGGCGGCCAGCAGTTGCTCGACCAGGGGGCGGCCCACGTTGCCGGTGGCCCCGGTCACAAGGATCCTCATGGGATCTCCTTTCGTCACGTCGCGGACGCTACGGGGGTTCGCGGTCAGGTCCTGGCCGCGATCGGTGCGAGACTCCTCCCGTGTTGGAGACATCGGCCCGGCTCCTCCGCCTGCTGGGCCTGCTGCAGACCCATCGGGACTGGTCGGGGGCGGAGCTGGCCGACCGTCTCGGCGTGAGTCCCCGGACGGTGCGCCGCGACGTCGACAAGCTGCGGCTCCTCGGCTACCCGATCGACGCGTTCAGCGGTGTCGGCGGCGGCTACCGGCTGGCGGCGGGCGCCTCGCTTCCTCCGCTGCTGCTCGACGACGAGGAGGCGGTCGCGGTGGCGGTCGGGCTGCGCACGGCGGCCGGGGGCGCGGTCACGGGCATCGCCGAGACCTCCGTCCGGGCGCTGGCCAAGCTGGACCAGGTGCTGCCCTCGCGGCTGCGCCGCCAGGTCGCCGCGCTCGGCTCGGCGCTGGTGACCATTCCGGTGCCCGGCCCCACGGTCGCTCCCTCGACGCTGACCGCGATCGCCTCGGCAGTGCGCGACCACGTGCGGCTGCGGTTCGACTACGTCGCGCGCGACGGCGCGGAGTCCGTGCGGGACGCGGAGCCCTACCGGCTGGTCCACGACGGGCGGCGGTGGTACCTCTTCGCCTGGGACACCGGGAGGGAGGACTGGCGCAGGTTCCGGGTCGACCGGCTGTCGCCGCGTGTCCCGACCGGCCCCCGCTTCGTCCCGAGGCGGCTTCCCGCCGAGGACCCGGCCGACTACCTGTCCGCCGGCGCTGCCTGGGGCCGGTACCGCCACCGGGCGGTGCTCACCATGTACGGCCCGGCCCGGGACGTCGTCGAGGAGGTGCCGCCCAGCCTCGGCGTGGTGGAACCCGTCGACGACGACACCTGCGTCCTGTACATCGGCTCGGACAGCCTCGACCACCTCGCGGTGTGGGTGGCCGCGTTCGGCTTTGAGTTCGAGGTCCGGGAGCCCCCTGAACTGGTCGAGCACCTCCGGACGCTGACCGCCCGCATGCAGCGGGCGGTCCGGCGCGGGGGCTCTCCCGGCCCCCGGGAGGACGGGAGGCGGCCGTGACCGCTCCCCGCCGAAAGGGCCCGCTTCGGCCCCGGTCCGGCTACTCCTCCCCCCGCCACAGGTCGGGGCCGAACACCTCGTAGTGGATCCGGTCCCCGGGGACCCCGCGCGCGGCGAGCTGGGCGCGGACGGCCCGCATGAACGGCAGCGGGCCGCACAGGTAGACCTCGGCGCCGGCGGGGACCTCCACACCGGCCAGGTTCATGCGCCCCGGCCTGCCCGCCCCGTCGGCGTCCTCCTCGTACCAGAGGACGCTGCCCGCGTTGCCGAGCCCGTCGACCAGCGACGCCGTCTCGTCCCGCAGCGCGTGGGCGCCGGGGCTGCGGTCGGCGTGCAGGACCAGCACCTCCCGGTCCGGGGCGGTCTCGGCGAGGTGGTGGAGCATGGCCACCATCGGGGTGCAGCCGATCCCGGCGGACACGAGCACGACCGGGTGGTCTCCGTCGGCCAGCGTGACGTCTCCGGCGGGGAGCGAGAGGGCAAGGGTGTCGCCCGGGGCGACGGCGGTGTGCAGCAGCGTCGACATCTCGCCGGCGGGCGCGCCGTCCTCGTCGACCCGCTTGACGGTGATGCGGAGCCGCCCGTCCCCGCCGCCGGACACCGAGTACTGGCGGGCCTGGCGGACTCCGTCGGACATGCTCGTCCGGACGCTGACGAACTGGCCGGGCCGCACCGGGGGGACCGGGCCGCCCCCGACCGGCCGGAGGGTGAAGGAGGCGACGTCGGCGGTGTCCTCGTTCCGCCCGACGACCTCCCACTCGCGCCAGACGTCGCCCTCGTCGACGTCCGAGCGGGCGTACAGGCGCGCCTCCTGGGCGATGAGGGTTCCCGCCATCAGCCAGTAGACCTCGTCCCAGGCCGCGACGACGTCGGGGGTGGCGGCCTCCCCCAGGACGTGCGCGATCGCGCCGAAGAGGTACTTGTGCACGATCACGTACTGGTCGTCGGTGATGCCGAGGGACACGTGCTTGTGGGCGATGCGCGACAGCAGCGCGTCGGGGCGCCGACCGGGGTTGTCCAGCAGCATGGCTGCGAAGGCGGCGATCGACCCGGCCAGGGCCTTGCGCTGCTCGCCGTTGGCCTGGTTGGCGCGGTTGAACGTCCCGTCGAGGAGCTCGGGGTGGTCGGCGAACATCGTCCCGTAGAAGTGACCGGTGATGTCGTCCATCGACTCCGCCACGACCGGAAGGGTGGCGCGGACCGTGGCGGCGGACTCTGCGGACAGCATGAAACCTCCTTGCGCGGTAGGGGCTCCGGCCCCTCCACGACGGATAATTGGCATCCGCGATGCATATTAAGTCCCGCGCCGGGCCCCCCTTTTCCGGGGTGTCACTCCGCGCTGTGGCCCACGACACCCAGGGACACCAGGATCCCTCTCGTGGGCGCCGCGGTGAGGGCCTCGACCGAGACAGCGTCCAGAGAGGCGAAGAACGCCTCCCGCGCGTCGCGCAGCGCCCGCCGCAGCCGGCAGGACTCCCGCAGCGGGCACGGCGGGTCGTCCTCGCAGCCCGCCAGGTCGCCCCCGCCCTCCAGCTCGCGCACGATGGCGCCCACCGAGGCGCGGCGCCCGGCGCCGGTGAGCCGCAGGCCGCCGCCCCGGCCGCGGCGCGTCTCGACCAGCCCCATGTCCGCGAGGCGGGCGACCGCCTTGGCCATGTGGGTGTAGGGCACCGCGAGCGTCCGGGCGACGGCCCGCGTGGTGAGGAGGTCCTCGTCCTCCGCGACGGCCAGCCGCATGACGAGGCGCAACGAGACGTCGGTGAACGCAGTCAGACGCATGCCCTTACCATAGGGGCCGCCGTCTCGGTAGAGGCCCGTTTCCCTGCGGAGGCGGCCGTTCGGAGCGGAAATCGGAGACGAAGGGCCCATCGGCCCCCGGTTTCCGGAACCGCGCCGCCCCCGCGGTCGCCCTGTTCCGGCCGACCCCTCTGACCCGTCCGTACGGGGTCGGCGAAGACCCGGACCGGGGTGTCCCCCGTCAGCGTTCTCAGGCCCGGGTCGGCGCCGGTGCGGCGGCGGCCTCGTCGCGGCCCCGGCAGGCCAGGGCGTCGGCGCGCTCGTTGCCGGGATCGCCGTTGTGGCCGCGGACCCACCGCCAGTCGACCTCGTGGCGGGCGGCGGCCTCGTCCAGGCGCCGCCACAGGTCGGCGTTCTTCACCGGTTCGCGCTGGGCGGTCAGCCAGCCCCTGCGCTTCCAGCCGTGGATCCACGTGGTGATCCCGTCGCGCACGTAGGTGCTGTCGGTGTGCAGCCGCACCGGGACCGGCCTCTTCAGGGCCTCCAGCGCCATGATGGCCGCCATGAGCTCCATCCGGTTGTTGGTGGTGGCGTCGTCGCCGCCGTGGAGTTCCTTCTCGTGCCCGCCGTAGCGAAGCACGACACCCCACCCGCCCGGTCCCGGGTTTCCCTTGCACGCGCCGTCGGTGTGGATCTCCACGACGTCGGCGGCGGGCTCGGCCTGATCGGTTGTTCGCACGCGGGGCAATCTACCGCCCCGGGGGCGGGACCGGTCGGTCCGCGGCGTCGCCGAGGGCGTCCCGCCGGACGTCGAACCCTCCGGCGCCGTCGAAGCGGACGGTGTAGAGGGCGTCGAAGCCGTCCTCGGGCCCGGGGCGGCAAAGGCGCCCCAGGGTGGCGTACACCCCGACGTCCGGCACCCGGGCCCGCCCCTCGCGGCGCGCGTTGCGCTCCAGCGATCCGGCCGGGTCCGCCGGGAACCAGTACCCGACGACCCGGGCACCGTGGTCGCGGGCCGCCTCGACGATCGGCCGCCACTCCAACGGCGAGGGGTTGGTGTTGTCCACCGCCACGTCGCGGCCGCGTGCCAGGGCCTCGGTGATCATCCGCGCCTGGCGTGCCCCCGGCCGCCGGGCGTTGGGAAAGGTGTCCTTGCTCACGTGCTCGTGCGTGCCCGCGAGCCGTCGGCGGTAGAACGTGGTCTTGCCCGACGCCTGCAGGCCCACCAGGATCGCGACCTCGGTTCTTCCGTCCACTGGTTCGTCCTCGCGTGTCCTTTTCGCGTCGTGGAACGGCGCTCCTGTTCGGCCAAACCGCCGCCGGGGAAAAAGTTCGCCTGGAATGATTTAGATCTTGCCGTCTGGCCAGTGGTAGTCGACCAGGGGCAAGCGCTCCGTCGCCCCTCGGCGACCACCGGACACCGGCGCGAGGGGCGCCGTCCACAGTAGAACAGCTTGAAGTGCGAATACAGAGGTCCACAGCATGCTCGACCAGTTTCCCTCCCACCCGTACCAGCCGCGGACCCGGGTCCACGAGGCGACCGAGAGCGACACCTACGTCTTCATCAACGGCTCCGCCAGCGTCCTGCGCGCCGAGCCCCTGGCGGACGGCACGTTCGTCTACGTGGTCCGCAGGGACCGGAGCGGGACCGAGGAGCGGTGGCCGTCGTACTTCACGATCCCCGCGCAGACCTGGGCGTCGCCGGGGAACGACCCGCTGTCCGACCCGCTCCCCGTGACCGGGGACGGGCGGCCGGCCCCCGGTGGCCGCGCCGACCTCGCCACCGATCCGATCGGCGCGGCCACCGTGTCCTGAGGCGGCCGGTGGAGGGGCCGCCTCCCCGCGCTCCCGCGGTCCTCCCCGGCGGCCGGGGAGGACCGCGTCACGGCGTGGGCGGGGCCGGCCACCGGTCCGCCCACGGGCGGGCCTCCTCGAAGGCCCGGCAGGCGGCCAGGACCGTGGCGTCGGCGTGGCGCGGGCCCACGACCTGCAGGCCCACGGGCAGCCCCTGGGACGTGAACCCGCAGGGCACGCTCGCGGCGGGCTGCTGGGTCATGTTGAAGGGGTAGCTGAACACCGCCCAGCTCGTCCAGCGCGGCTCCGGCGACCCCTCGGGCACCTCCAGCCCCGCCCCGAAGGCCGGGATCGGCAGCGTGGGGGTCAGGAGCAGGTCGTAGGTCCGGTGGAAGGCGCCCATCGCCGTGCCCATCGCCATCCGGGCGGCCGTCGCCCCGAGGTAGTCCTGGGCGGTGTAGCCCAGGCCCTGGTCGATGATCGCGCGCAGGCCCGGGTCCAGCAGTTCGCGCCGGGCCCCGTCCAGGTGCTCGGCGGACTTGGCCGCGCCCGAGAACCACAGGACGTGGAAGTCCTCCACCGGGTCGGCGAAGCCGGGGTCGGCCCGCTCCACGTGCGCGCCCAGTTCGGTGAAGACCTCCACCGCCCCGGTCACGAGCTCCAGCACCTCGGGGTCCACCCCGGCGCGGCCCAGGGCGGGGCTGAACGCGATCCGCAGTCCCGCGACCGGGCGCCGCGACTCCTCGGTGAAGCGGCCCGGGTACGGCGCCAGCGCCGACCAGTCCCTGCTGTCGGGGCCCGCCATCACGTCGAGCATGAGCGCCGCGTCGGCGACGGTGCGCGTCATCGGCCCGGCGTGCGCGAGGGTGCCGTACGGGCTGGCCGGGTGGTGCGGCACCCTGCCGTAGGTGGGTTTGAGAGCGAAGACCCCGCAGAACCCGGCGGGGATGCGCACGGACCCGCCGCCGTCGGTCCCCACGGCCAGCGGCGCCATGCCCAGGGCGACGGCCGCCGCCGCTCCCCCGCTGGAGCCGCCCGCCGTGCGCGCCGGGTCCCAGGGGTTGCGGGTGACTCCGGTCAGCGGGCTGTCGGTCACGCCCTTCCACGCCAGCTCCGGCGTCGTCGTCTTGCCGACGAGGACGGCGCCGTGCTCGCGCAGCCGCGCCACGGCGGGCGCGTCCTCGTCCCAGGGCCCGGCCGGGTCGACGGTGCGCGAGCCGCGCAGGGTGGGCCAGCCTCGGGTCAGGAAGACGTCCTTGACGGAGACGGGCACGCCGTCCAGGAGTCCCAGCGGCTCGCCGCGCCGCCAGCGCTCCTCGGACTTCCCGGCCGCGGCCAGCGCCTCCTCGGCTCCGACCAGGCAGTAGGCGTTGACCGCGGGGTCGGCGCGTTCGACGCGGTCCAGCACCGCCCGGGTGGCCTCCACCGGCGACAGCTCCCCGGCCGCGTAGGCGGCGAGCAGCCGGGTCGCCGGGAGGTCGGCCGGGTCGGTGCCGGAGCGCTGCGGGCGGTCCGCCGGGCGGGTCGGCGCCCCCCGGCTCTCGGTCTCGGTACTCACTGGCGGCCCTTCCTGTCGAGCGGGCACGGCGCGGCTCCCCTCAGGAGCCGCTGACGTACCCGCGCCGCTTGTCCACGACGTTGCGCGGTTCGCGTCCGTCGAGAAACCGGTCGAGGTTGTCCGCGAACAGCCGGAACAGCTCGTCCCGCCAGCCCGCGGCGTCGCCCGACATGTGCGGGGAGACGATGACGCCCGGCGCGTCCCACAGGGGGGAGGTCTCGGGCAGCGGCTCGGTCTCGAACACGTCCAGCGCGGCTCCGGCCAGGTCGCCCCGGCGCAGCGCCTCGACGAGGTCGTCCTGGACCACCAGGGGTCCCCGGCCGACGTTGACGAGCCGCGCGGTCGCCCGCATGCGCCCCAGGGCGGCGGCGTCGATCAGGCCCCGGGTGGCGTCGGTGAGCGGGGCCGCCAGGATGACGTAGTCGGCGCGGGGCAGGGCGTCGTGGATGTCCGGGGAGGCCGTCACCCGCCCGAGGTCGGGGTCGCCGTCGCGGGCGACGCGTCCGACCCCCTCGACCGTCATGCCGACCGCGCGCAGCTGCCGTGCGACCGCCCGGCCGATGCCGCCCGTGCCCACGACGAGGGCGTGCCGTCCGGCGATCCGCTCGGTCTCCCGGTGCCGCCACACGCGGCGGCGCCGCAGGTCGACGGTCGCGGGGAAGTCCTTGGCGAAGCACAGCACCAGGCCCAGGACGTACTCGGCCATGGGCTGGTCGAAGACCCCGCGCGAGTTGGTGACCACGACGCCGCTGTCCACGAGGCCCTCGAACATGAGGTGGTCGACCCCGGCCGTGGCCGCGTGGACCCAGCGCAGGCGGTCGGCGAACGCCCAGTTCGCGGTGAGGGCGTCGGAGAACAGGTCCCAGACGAGCAGTGCGTCCGCGCCCGGCAGCGCCCGGGGCAGTTCGGCGGCCGTGGCGTGGCGGACGGAGCCGACCCGGGGGTCTTTCTCCACGGCGTCCATCCCGGGGGGTGGTTCCCCGGCGTGCAGGACCACCAGGTCCGGCGGGCGGCGCGCTGACGGTGCGGTGGCCACGGAGGCGTGCCCCAATCTCTCGCGGACGGTCTCGTTCCCGGTTCCGCCTGCGCCGGCTCCCGCGGTGGGGACCGGCGGCGACCCGGCGGAAAACTTCCGACCCGTGTCGGCCGTGCGCCGCGAATCCATTGACACGCTAGGCAGCGATCGTATGATTGTCAACAATCTGCGGTTCTGGCTCGCAGGGTCGAACTGGACAGCGTCTTGTCTCCACCGGCTCATCCCTTTTCCCGCGCCCCGTACCGATGAGCCGTCCGACCGGGTCCGCACGGGCCCTTCGGGCACGGCGGCGACCCGCGGCGACGGTGGTCGCCCGCATCCGCCCCATTCCGGCACTCGAACGAAAGGCCACTTCCACGATGCCCCGATACATGACCGTCAGCCTGGAGAAGCGCGGCGTCGAGTGCGTCGCCGAACTCCTCGACAAGGACGCCCCCCGCACCTGCGAGGCGGTGTGGCGGGCCCTGCCCAAGGGCGGGGAGACCTACCACGCCAAGTACGCGCGCAACGAGGTGTACACCATGGTCCCCCAGTTCGCCGAGGAGGAGGTCGGGCAGGAGAACCCGACCGTCACCCCGATCCCCGGCGACGTCGTCTACTTCTCGTTCCCCGGCGGCATGCTGGACCGCCGCTTCAAGGAGGAGAAGGGCATCGACCGGCTGCCCGGCGTGATCGACCTGGCCCTCTTCTACGGGCGCAACAACCTGCTGCTCAACGGCGACGTGGGCTGGGTGCCCGGCAACGTCTACGCCACCGTCGTGGAGGGCCTGGGCCGCATGGCCGAGGCGTGCAACGACGTCTGGCGCTCGGGCGGTGTCGGCGAGCGGCTGGTGTACCGGCGTCACGAGGCGTGATCCGCCCCCCGCGTCCGGGAATTTACGGCCTATTAGCGTCCGCCGGCGGTGCTGACCCCCGCACCGGGTCAGATGGACAGGAGAGGGAGGTGAGTGACCAGTGCGGACCGATCGGCCCACGGGCCGAGCCGAAGGCGTGACCGAACAGGGGGAGCGGGTCATGGACGACCAGGCCGCCGAGAACGTCGTCGACTTCTGCCTGCACGCCGAGCCCCTGGGGCAGTCGGGCGTGGGCGTCGTGGCGCCGTTCGACTTCGCGCTCGACCGCGAGCTGTGGCGGTGGGCGCCGGACGACGTCTCGCTGCACATGACCCGGCTGCCCTTCGTCCCGATCCCGGTGACCGTGGAGATGGCGTCCTTCCTCAGCGAGGGCGGGAGCGTCCGGCGCGCCACCCGGGACCTGCTCGCGGTCGAGCCCCTCGCGGTGGCCTACGCCTGCGCGTCGGGCAGCTTCATCCACGGCGTCCAGGGCGAGGCCCGGCTGCGGCAGGACATCCTGGACGCGGGGGCGCCCGCGGCGGCCACCACCTCCGGCGCGCTCGTCAGCGCGCTCGACCTGCTGGGCACGCGACGGATCGCCGTCGTCACCCCCTACGTCGACAACGTCACCGAGCGCCTGCTCGCCTTCCTGGCCGAGTCCGGGGTCGAGACCGTCTCCAGCGTGGGGCTGGGCCTGCTCAACCACATCTGGAAGGTGACCTACTCCGAGGTCGTGCGGGCCATCCAGGAGGTCGACCGGCCCGAGGCCGAGGCCGTCTACATCAGCTGCACCAACGTGCAGACCTACGACATCATCGCGCCGCTGGAGCGCATGCTCGGCAAGCCCGTGCTCACCGCCAACCAGGTGACCATGTGGGGGGCGCTGCGGACGACGGGCCGACAGCCCATGGGCACCGGGCAGTGGCTGGTCGAGGCCACCGACCGGACGGCCGCCTGAGGGGGCGCGGGCCCCGCCGGGGGGCGGGACCCGCGCGCGGACACGAGACCACGAACACAACGAAGAAGAAGGAGGGGAGCGGATGGGGACCACGGTCGGATTCCTGTACCCGGGGTACAGCGCCGAGGACGACTACCCGGTGTTCGAGGGGCTTCTGGGAGGCCGTGTCCGGCTGCCCCTGGCGCACACCCTCATGCGGGAGGACGCGCACCGGGTCGACGCGCTGCTGGACGTCGGATCGGCCGAGGTGCTGGCGGAGGGGGCCCGCCTGCTGGGCGGGCGCGGCGTCGACGCCGTGGTGTGGGCGTGCACCAGCGGCAGCTTCGTCTTCGGCTGGGAGGGCGCCCTGGAGCAGGTCGAGGGGGTGCGGCGGGCCTCGGGGGCGCCGGCCACGAGCACCTCCTTCGCCTTCGTCGAGGCGCTGCGCCACCTGGGGGCGCGCACGGTCGCGGTGGCCGCCACCTACCCCGAGGACGTCGCGGGCCGGTTCGCGCGGTTCCTGGAGCGCGGCGGGGCCCGGGTGGTGTCGACGGCCAGCCGCGGCATCGTCACCGCGGCCGAGGTGGGCACGCTGGCGCCGGACGACGTCCTGGACTTCGTCGCGGCCGGCGACCACCCGGACGCGGAGGTCGTCCTCGTCCCGGACACCGCGCTGCACACCGCGCGGATCCTCGACGGGCTGGAGGACCGCGTCGGCAAGCCCGTGCTGACCGCCAACCAGGTCAGCGTGTGGGCGGGGCTGCGCCTGGCGGGCGACACCGCCCCCCGCGACGGCCTGGGGACCCTGTTCCGGACGGAGACGGCGGTACCGGTGTGAACCGTTCGCGCGCACCCCGGCCCCGTGGTGGATAAGGTCGACATCAGCCGACAAGCCTCCCGGAACGGGCAGCTCCCAACTCAAGAGAGGGGCGTGCGCCATGAGCGCTCCAGGTGAGATCGGACCGATCTCCCGGGAATCCACCGCGGCCATCATCGCCGACCGGCTCCGGTCCGCGATCATGCACGGTTCGCTCGCGCCCGGCGACCAGCTCGGGGAGACCGACCTCGCGGGACGCCTCGGGGTGAGCCGGGGCCCGCTGCGCGAGGCGACGCAGCGCCTGGTGCAGGAGGGGCTGCTGCGCAGCGAGCGCCACCGCGGGCTGTTCGTCGTCGAGCTGACCGCCGACGACGTCCGGGACGTCTACACCGCCCGGCTCGCGGTGGAGCGCGCCGCCTGCGAGCTGGTCGTGCGCGGCGACCGGGGCGGTGCGGTCGCCCACCTGACCCGGGCGCTGGACCGGCTCCGGGAGGCCGCCGGGACGGGCGACCGCACCGCCATGAGCGACGCCGACCAGGCGTTCCACCAGACGCTGGTGCGGGCCTCGGGCAGCCCCCGGCTGGAGCGCATGGCGCAGACCCTGCTGGTGGAGACGCGTATGTGCCTGACCGTGATGCAGCAGGTCTACCCCGAGCCGTCCGAGCTGGTGGAGGAGCACCAGAAGCTCCTCGACGCCATCGCCGACGGCGACGAGGAGCTGCTGCTGCGGCTCATCGGGTCGCACATGATGGACACGGTGGAGCGCGTCAACGCCTCCGAGCCCCCCGCCTGAGCCGCCCCTCCCCCGCTGATCGTGACCTTTTCGGGGTCTCAACCGCCTCCGAGACCCCGAAAAGGTCACGATCACCGAAGAAACCACCACGAACCGGACACTCTTCCCAGGGTGCCGGGCAGCCGACCGCCGCACCGAACAGCGTGGCGGGGGTCGATGTACTCGTTATCCCCTTTACCGCAGGTGGCCACGCCGCTTTGGAACGAGGGTCCTTCGTGCTACTGCACCTGGACGACATCACGGTCGCTTACACCGAGGGGACCGCGAGTAACCTCTTCCAGGATCGCCCGGAAGACCTCGAAAACTACCGAAAGATTCTTGACAGGCTCCGCGCCGATGCCCTGAACCCGAAGCAGAGCAGAGAGCTGATCCGGGCTGCCGCACGTGACATGCGAACCGAACACTAAGGAGACGGCCATGCCCTCCATCGATCTCAACAAGGCGTCCTGGTTCAAGTCCAGCCACAGCGGCGGCGACAACAACTGCGTGGAGGCGGCGCACGCTCCCGCCGTTCACGCCGTCCGAGATTCCCGGCATCCCGATGCCGGGCATCTCGTCTTCGCCTCCGCCGAGTGGGACGCCTTCATCACCGCTGTGAGGCTCGACCACCTCTGACCGGACCGTGAGCCGCGATGATCTTGGGCTTTCCGCCCGTCCCGGGGCCTGAAAGGGCGGAAAGCCCAAGATCATCGCGACTCCGGCGTCGGGGCGTGGTCAGAGGCCGCCGATGGCCACGTACTTGGTCTCCAGGAACTCGTCGATGCCGACGCTGCCGCCCTCGCGGCCCAGGCCCGACTGCTTCACCCCGCCGAACGGGGCCGCCGGGTTGGACACCACCCCCTGGTTCAACCCCACCATCCCGGTCTCCAGCGCCTCGCTCACCCGCAGCGCCCGGCCGATGTCGCGGGTGAACACGTAGGCGACCAGCCCGAACTCGGTGTCGTTGGCCGAGGCCACCGCCTCGTCCTCGGTGTCGAACACGATGACCGGGGCGACGGGGCCGAAGATCTCGGTGCGCGACAGCTCGCTGTCCCCGGGCACGTCGGCCAGCACGGTGGGCCGGTAGAAGTAGCCGCGCCCCTCGGCCGGGCCGCCGCCCACCAGCACCTTCGCGCCCCGGCCCACCGCGTCGTCCACCAGCCCCTGGACCTTGGCGCGGGCCTTCGCGTCGATCAGCGGCCCCACGTCCACCCCCGTGGCGCTGCCCCGCCCCAGGGTGAGGGCGCCCATCCGCTCGCCGAGCCGGCGGGCGAACTCCTCGGCGACCTCCGCCTGGACGTAGAACCGGTTGGCGGCGGTGCACGCCTCGCCGATGTTGCGCATCTTGGCCAGCATCGCCCCCTCCACGGCGGCGTCCAGGTCGGCGTCGGCGAAGACCAGGAAAGGCGCGTTGCCGCCCAGTTCCATGGAGGTGCGCAGCACCTGGGGGGCGCTCTGGGCCAGCAGGGCGCGGCCCACCGCGGTGGACCCGGTGAAGGACAGCTTGCGGATCCGCCCGTCGGCCAGCAGGGGCTCGGTGACCCCGCCGGGGTCGGTGGTGGGGAGCACGTTGAGCACGCCTTCGGGCAGGCCCGCGTCCATCAGGATCTCCGCGAGGGCCAGCGCCGACAGCGGCGTCTGGTGCGCGGGTTTGAGCACCATGGCGCAGCCCGCCGCGATCGCCGGGCCGATCTTGCGCGTCCCCATCGCCATCGGGAAGTTCCACGGGGTGATCAGCAGAGCCGGGCCCACCGGCTGGCGCGTCACCAGGAACCGGGACCGCCCGTCGGGAGCGACCGCGTACCCGCCGCCGATCCGCACCGCCTCCTCGGCGAACCAGCGGAAGAACTCCGCCGCGTAGGCGACCTCGGCCCGCGACTCGGCCAGCGGCTTGCCCATCTCCAGCGTCATCAGCAGCGCCAGGTCCTCCTGCCGGGCCATCAGCGACTCGAACGCGCGCCGCAGCACCTCCCCCCGCTCCCGGGGCGCCCACCGCGCCCATCCGGCCTGCGCCCCGTGCGCGGCCTCCAGCGCGGCGCGGGCGTCCTCGGCGGAGGCGTCCGCCACCTCGCAGAGCACCGCCCCCGTCGACGGGTCCTCGACCTTGAAGGCCTCCCCCGACCGCGCGTCGCACCACTCCCCGCCGATGAGCAGCCGCTTGGCGACCCGATCGACGACCTTCGTCTCGCGTTCTGCTGTGGTCATGTCGGACCCCTTTCCCCGAAAACACGGCCGGAATGCGCGCCCGGCGCGGCGGCGCCTGGACACGGCGTCAACCGGGATGGTTCCATAGTCCCGTCGATTGTCAACAATCCTACGGAAGGGAGTCCGGAATGGTTGAGGCGGCGCGATCCGACGCCCGGTTGTCCCCGGTGCTCACGCAGGCGACATCGGTGGTCGCCGCCCGCGGCGAGGGCGTCCACGTCTACGACGAGGCCGGTCGCCGCTACCTGGACTTCACCGCGGGCATCGGGGTGACGAGCACCGGCCACTGCCACCCCAGGGTCGTGGAGGCCGCGCGGCGCCAGGTCGCCACGCTCGTCCACGGCCAGTACACGACGGTGCTGCACCGGCCGCTGCTGCGACTCACCGAGCGGCTCGGCGAGGTCCTCCCCGAAGGCGTCGACCGGCTCTTCTACGTCAACTCCGGCAGCGAGGCCGTCGAGGCGGCGCTGCGGCTGGCGCGGCACGCCACGGGCCGGCAGAACGCCGTCGTCTTCCAGGGCTCGTTCCACGGGCGCACGATGGCCGCCGCCTCCCTCACCACCTCGGGCACCAAGATCCGCGCGGGCATCGGCCCGCTCATGCCCGGAGTCGTCGTGGCCCCCTTCCCCTACGCCTACCGGTACGGCTGGACCGAGCCCGAGGCCGTCCGGTTCGCGCTGCGCGAACTGGACTACCTGTTCGCCACGGTCACCTCGCCCCGGGACACTGCGGCGATCTTCGTCGAACCCGTCCTCGGCGAGGGCGGGTACGTGCCCGCCCCGGCGGAGTTCCTCACCGGGCTGCGGGAGCGCGCGGACCGGTACGGCGTCCTGCTGGTCGTGGACGAGGTCCAGACGGGCTTCGGCCGCACCGGGAGGTTCTGGGGCCACCGGCACTCCGGCGTGCGACCCGACATCGTCATCACCGCCAAGGGCCTGGCCAGCGGTTTCCCGCTGTCCGCGATCGCGGCCCCCGCGGAGCTGATGGACCGTGCCTGGCCCGGCTCCCAGGGCGGCACCTACGGCGGCAACGCGGTGTCGTGCGCGGCGGCGCTGGCCACCCTCGACGTGATCGAGGAGGAGAACCTCGTCGACAACGCCGCGCAGATGGGCGAGCGCCTGCTGAAGGGGCTGCGCCGGGTCGCCGACGCCCACCCCGTGGTCGGCGACGTCCGGGGCCTGGGCCTGATGGTCGGCAGCGAGTTCACCGGCCCCGACGGCGTCCCCGACACCGGGACCGCCACGCGCGCGCAGGCCGCCGCCGCCGACGCCGGCCTGCTCCTGCTCACCTGCGGCCCGTACGGCAACGTGGTCCGCATGATCCCGCCGCTCATCGTGACCGCCGAGCAGGTGGACGCCGCCGTGGAGATCTGGACCGACGCGGTGGCCCGGGCCGCGGGGTGACCGCCCGGCGGGAGGCGCGGGACGGGTCATTCCTTGCCGCCGTACAGGTACATGGCGAGCGGCGCGAACACCGCGACCAGCACCCCGCAGGCCAGGAACACCCAGCCGACCTGGGCGGCGGTGACAGTGCCGTGCATCAGGCCGCGCACCGCCGTCACCAGGTGGGTGACGGGATTGACGCTGACGAACGCGTTCAGCCACCACGGCATGGTCTCGGGGTCCACGAAGATGTTGGTCAGGAAGGTCGCGGGGAACATGATCATCATGCTCACGTTCACGACCGAGTTCGGGGTGCGCAGGGACAGGCCGAGCGTGGTCCAGATCCAGGACAGGCTGTAGGAGAAGACCACCAGCAGCGCCACGGCCAGCAGCACCCCGACCACGCCGCCCTCGGGGCGGAATCCCAGGAGCACCCCCAGCACGACGACGATCATCGAGGCCAGCGTGTACCGGACCGCGTCGCCCAGCAGCGCGCCCGCGAGCACGGCCGGCCGCCAGACCGGCAGTGAGCGGAAGCGGTCGAAGACACCCCTGGACACGTCCGCGTTGAGGGTCATTCCGGTGTACATGGTGATCATGGTGACCGTCATGACCAGGATGCCCGGCAGCACGTACTGCAGGTACTCGCTGGTGGAGCCCGACAGCGCGCCGCCGAACAGGTAGGTGAACATCAGCAGGAAGATCACCGGGAACGCGGTGACGTCGAACAGCTGCTCGGGCACGTGCTTGATCTTCAGCAGCGCCCGCCAGCCGAAGACCAGCGAGGCCGCCAGCGGTCCGGGGCGCTCGGGCCGGGTGCGCGGCGCCAGCGCGGCGCGCAGCCTCTCGTCGGTCCCGGCCACGGGGCGTGGCGATGTCGTGGTCATGCCGCCTCCTCCTCGCGGACGGCCTCGCCGGCCTCGGCCGGGCGGCCGGTGAGGGCCAGGAACACCTCGTCGAGGCTGGGCCGGCCCAGCGCGAACTGGTCGACGGCGATCCCGGCGTCGGACAGTTCGGACAGGGCGCGGGCCGCACGGGCGCTGTCGAAGGTCCGGGCGGACAGCGCCGCCGGGTCGGGCCCGCGGCGCACGGGCACGCCGAGCGCTCCGGCGAGCAGCCGCTCGGCCTCGGTCCTGCGCCCGGGATCACGCAGACGCACGTGCAGCGCGCCCGAGCCCACCGAGGCCTTGAGCTCCCCGGGGGTCCCCTCGGCGATGACCCTGCCGTGGTCGATCACGGCGACGCGGTCCGCGAGCTGGTCGGCCTCGTCGAGGTACTGGGTCGTGAGCAGCACCGAGGTCCCCTGGTCGACGAGGGCGCGCACGATGTCCCAGACCTGGTTGCGGCTGCGCGGGTCGAGGCCGGCGGTGGGCTCGTCCAGGAACATCAGGTCGGGCGTGACCACGATGCCGGCGGCGATGTCGATGCGCCGCCGCATACCGCCGGAGTACGTCCTGACCTGCCGCCCGGCCGCCTCGACCAGCCCGAACGCGTCGAGCAGCTCGCCCGCCCGCGCCCTGGCCCCGGCTCTGCGGTACCCGAACAGCCGGGCCAGCAGGACGAGGTTCTCCAGGCCGGTGAGGTCCTCGTCGACCGAGGCGAACTGCCCGGTCAGGCTCACCCTGCCGCGGACGGCGTCCGCCTCGCGCACGACGTCGTGCCCGAGCACGCGCGCGCGTCCCCCGTCGGGGCGCAGCAGGGTCGCCAGCATGCGGATGGTCGTGGTCTTTCCCGCCCCGTTGGGCCCGAGGAAGCCGAAGACCCCTCCGGTGCGCACGGCCAGGTCGACGCCGTCGACCGCCCGCGTCCGCCCGAAGACCTTGACGAGGCCCTCGGCCTCGATGGCGAGATCGGAATGGCGGTTCATGATCGACCCTCGGCGCGGCCGTTCCCGGCACGGGGTTCGCGGGTCTTCGGGGTTCTGCCCTGCTCTTCCATTTCGGGCTCCACTTCCGCCTCGGAGGACGGGGGGTTGCGACCAACCTATTGACCGGCGGTGACAGTTCCCGGCCGGATCGCGGCCTTGCCCGGGGGCTCCGGGTGAAGTCTCGGCAAAGCCCCATCGGCCCGCTCCACGAGTGGCCCTCAACGGACCGCCACCGATATCGTACTCATGTTCGATCGACTTGCACGGGAGGATCCTCCCCCGGTCGGACGCCCCCGGTTCCGGCGCGCTTGACCTCAACCTTGGACGAGGTCCTAGTCTCCGGTCCTGTCGGGCGTCCGGCGGGCGCCGGACCCCATCGCCGTCCACCTACCGAGAATCCGGTGAATCCGAATGAGTATGGAAGTCGCCGCGTGGAACTCGCTCTACGGAACGATGCACGCCCAACAGGACCAGCGGCCGTTCTCCGGGGAGACGCTGCGGCGCATCGGCGGCTTCGCGCGTCGGCACCGCCGGCAGCTGACCTGGTTCCTGCTGCTCAGCGTCGTTTCGGCGGCGCTGGCCGTGGCCACCCCGGTGCTCGCGGGCCGGGTCGTCGACGGGATCGTCGACGGCGCGGCGCTGTCCCTCGTCAGCGGCCTCTCCGCGCTCATCGCCGTGATCGCCGTGGTCGAGGCCGGGCTCGGCCTGGTGACGCGGTGGCTGTCCGCGCGCATCGGCGAGGGCCTGATCCTGGACCTGCGCACCGCGGTGTTCGACCACGTGCAGCGCATGCCGGTCGCCTTCTTCACCCGCACCCGCACCGGGGCGCTGGTCAGCCGGTTGAACAACGACGTGATCGGCGCGCAGCGGGCGTTCAGCGACATCCTCTCCGGCGTGGTCGGCAACCTCGTGACGCTCACACTGACGCTCGTGGTGATGGTCGGGATCTCCTGGCAGATCACCCTTCTCGCGTTGCTCCTGCTACCGGTGTTCGTGCTGCCCGCCCGGCGGATGGGCACCCGGCTGGCCGGGCTGGAGCGCGAGGCGGCCGACCACAACGCGGCGATGGGCACGCAGATGACCGAGCGCTTCTCCGCGCCCGGGGCGACGCTGGTGAAGCTCTTCGGCCGCCCCGAGCGGGAGTCGGCCGAGTTCGCCGAACGGGCCGGCCGGGTCCGCGACATCGGGGTGCGCACGGCGATGGTGCAGTACGCGTTCATCACCGCGCTGGTGCTGGTCTCGGCACTGGCCCTGGCACTGGTCTACGGGCTCGGCGGGTTCTACGCGCTGCGCGGGCAGCTCGACCCGGGCTCGGTCGTCGCGCTGGCGCTGCTGCTGACCCGCCTCTACGCGCCGCTCACCGCCCTGGCCAGCGCCCGGGTCGAGGTGATGAGCGCGCTGGTGAGCTTCGAGCGGGTGTTCGAGATCCTGGACCTCCGGCCCCTGATCACCGAGCGGCCCGACGCCCTGCGGGTGCCCGACGGCCCGGTGTCGGTGGAGCTGGACGGGGTGAGCTTCGCCTACCCGTCGGCGGACAAGGTCTCGCTCGCCTCGCTCGAGGAGGTCGCGCACCTGGACACCCGCGGCGGCGTCGAGGTCCTGCACGACGTGTCGTTCCGCGCCGAACCCGGCCAGATGGTGGCGCTGGTGGGCTCCTCCGGCGCGGGCAAGTCGACGATCGCGCAGCTGGTGCCCCGGCTCTACGACGTGGACGGCGGCGCCGTCCGGCTGTCCGGGGTGGACGTGCGGGACCTGTCCGCCGAGTCGATCCGCGCGACGCTGGGGATGGTGACCCAGGACGGGCACCTGTTCCACGAGTCGCTCCGCGCGAACCTGCTGATGGCGCGCCCCGAGGCGTCCGAGGAGGAGCTGTGGGAGGTGCTGCGCCGCGCCCGGCTCGCCGACCTCGTCGAGGGACTGGCCGACGGGCTGGACACCGTGGTCGGCGAGCGCGGCTACCGCTTCTCCGGTGGTGAGCGCCAGCGGCTGACGATCGCGCGGCTGCTGCTGGCCCGCCCCCGGGTGGTGATCCTGGACGAGGCCACCGCCCACCTGGACTCCACGTCGGAGGCCGCGGTGCAGGCGGCGCTGGGCGAGGCGCTGGAGGGCCGGACCGCCGTGGTGATCGCGCACCGGCTCTCCACGATCCGGGCCGCCGACCTCATCCTGGTGGTCGAGGAGGGCCGGATCGTGGAGCGCGGCACGCACACCGACCTGCTCGCAGCGGGCGGCCGCTACGCGGAGCTGCACCGGACCCAGTTCGACCAGGCCCCGGCCGCGAAGGAGGTCACCGGTCTTCCCCGGTAGGCCGCTCCGCCCTCCGGCTCCAGACGGGGCTGTCGACGTAGTGGTTGTCGAAGCGCTCGGAGGACTCGCCGATCTCCCGCGCCTCCGCCTCGCCCCGGTACACCCGCTCCAGCAGCCGGTAGTAGTCGAACCGCTCCGTCCCGGGGGTGAAGGCCACCAGCACCTCGGCCTCCTCCCCCGGGGCCGGGGCGAAGGCGTGCGGCAGGTTCGGGGGGACGACCAGGAAGTCGCCGGCTCCCAGGGTGAGGATCTCCTCCCCCGCCAGGACCTGCAGTGTCCCGTCGAGGACGAAGAACAGTTCGGCGGCGCGCGTGTGGCGGTGCGGCGGCGCGCCGGGGGAGCCCTTCCGGAGCGTGGCCCGGTTGGCGGTCACCGCGCCGCCGGTGGCGTCGGCGTCGGCCAGCAGCGTGATGAGGCTGGTGGGGCCGTCCTCCAGGACCTCGGCGTCGTCCGCCCGGACCAGGAGCGGGCTCCGGGTGGACGTGTTGGTCGATGACATGGTCGTCTCTCATTCCTCTTGGTGGTGCCGGGGCTTTCCGCTCCGGCGGGTGGACGCGGCCGTGAGGCATATCCAGGATGTTTTCTATCCAGAATCACCCTCGCGAGAGACCCCTCCTCAGAGGGGCCGAAACGGTCAGGACCGCGCGTTGGCGAACCGGTTCCGGGTGGCCTGGGGCGTGTGCGGGAACCCGCGCTCCACGTCGGCCTTGAGGTCCGCGATGGTCCGCGCGGCGAGCTCCTGTCGCCACGCGAGCTCCGCAGCGCCCATGGCCCGCGAGATCAGGCAGGTCGTGCGGTAGTCGACGCCCTCCTTCCCCCCCGGCCCCCGACGCAGGATCTCGTCGCAGCGGAACGCCTCCTCGGGGCCCTCGATCGCGGTCACCACGTCCAGCAGCGTGATCCGCTCCGGCTCGCGCGCCAGCCGGAACCCGCCCTTGGGCCCGGACGTCGACGACAGGATCCCCGCCCGGGCCAGCGCCTGCAGCTGCTTGTTCAGGTAGGCCGCCGGCAGTCCGTAGAAGGCCGCCAGCCTGGTGGCCGTGACCGCCTCCCCCGACTCCACCCAGGTCAGGTTCAGGCAGCTGTGCAGTGCCCATTCCACGCCTTCGCTCATCCGCATATTCTGGATATTAAAGGTCCAGAATCTGTTTCGCAACCCGGACCCCGCCCCCGGCGGCGGCGCCCGCGGCCGCGGCCTTCGCGCCGTTGACCGCCGCGCCCCTCGCACTGCGGCACGGGGGCGCCGGCGCATCGCTTTCCGAACCCGACCCGTCACACTCCGGCGTGCTTTTCCCGGTGAATCATGAGAGTTTTCTGAGTGAATCCTGAGAGACGCCGTGGCTCCGGTGCGCGTCGTGGTGGCGGACAGAGGCCACCATGGTCCTGCCCTTGCCACAGAATGCCGCTTGGAGCGATACCCGTGTCCCTGGACGCCCCCGCACCGGCCGAAGCCCCCACGACTCCTCCCCCGAGACGATCCGACCCCCCGCGCTTCCGGCCCGAGGTGCAGGGGCTGCGCGCCGTGGCCGTCCTGCTGGTGGTCGTCTACCACCTGGACGAGAAGCTGCTGCCCGGCGGCTACGTCGGGGTCGACGTCTTCTTCGTGATCTCCGGCTTCCTCATCACGTCGCTCCTGATCCGCGAGGTCCGCTCCCGGGGAGCGGTCTCGCTCGGCCGGTTCTACGTCCGGCGCGTGCGCCGCATCCTGCCCGCCGCGACGCTGGTGCTCGTCGCGACCGCCGTCGCCACCGCGGTCCTGCTGCCCGCGACGCGGTGGGAGCAGACCGCCGTCGAACTGGCCGCCAGCGCCGCGTACGCGGAGAACCTGGTGCTGGCCGGGCAGACCGTGGACTACCTGGCGGCCGAGGAGGCTCCCAGCCCCGTGCAGCACTTCTGGTCGCTGGCGGTGGAGGAGCAGTTCTACCTGCTGTGGCCGCTGCTGTTCGTGGGCTGGGCCGCGCTGCGCGCCCGCGCCGGCCGCACCAGGCGCACGGGCGCCGTCCTGGCCTGCGCGGTGGGCGCCGTCCTGGCGGCCTCCTTCGCCTGCTCGGTGCTGCTGACGGCGTCGGAGCCCACCGCCGCCTACTTCCTGCCGCACACACGGGTGTGGGAACTGGCCGCGGGCGGCGCGCTGGCCGCCGCGCTCACCCGCTGGGAGGTCCCCCGGGTCCTGCGCGCGCCCCTGGGGTGGACCGGCCTGGCGGCCATCGGCGCGGCCGCGTTCTCCTACGGGGCGGGGACCGCTTTCCCCGGAACGGCCGCCGCGCTGCCGGTCCTGGGCGCCGCCGCGGTGATCGCCGCCGGGCGGGGGCCGGGCCGCCTGAGCGCCGGGCGGCTGCTGGGCACCGGCCCGGCCCGCTTCGTCGGCGACATCTCCTACGCCCTGTACCTGTGGCACTGGCCGCTCATGGTCATCACGCTCGGGATGCTCAACGAGACCGGGTTCGACCCCGTTCCGCTCTCCGGGGCCCTGGTGCTGGCGGCCTCGTTCCTGCTGGCGTGGGGGACCAGGATCGCGGTCGAGGACCCGGTCCGGGAGCGGGGGCTGCTTGACACCGGCCGCTCCGCCGCGGTGTTCGCGCTGGTGGGCGTCCTCGTCGTGGCCGGCGCCGGCGGCGCCCTCCACGTACGGGCCCAGCAGGCGCTGACCACCCCGTTCGACCCGTCGGTGCACGTGGGCCCGGAGGCCCTGGCCAGCGGCGAACCCACGCAGACCGAGGTCGTCGACCCCCTGTACCCGTCCGTCGTCGGCGCGGAGGACGACCTGCCCGACCTGTACTCCGACGGCTGCCAGTCCACGGAGGCCGAGACCGCCCCCAGCCCGTGCGTCTACGGCTCCGAGGACGCCGGCACCACCGTGGCGATCGTGGGGGACTCCCACGCCGCGCACTGGTCCCCCGCGCTCCAGGAGGTCGCCGAGGACCGGGGCTGGCGGCTGTACACCTTCACCAAGTCCTCGTGCGCCTTCACCACCGAACTGCTCACCCGGCCGAACGGCGACGCCTACCCCCAGTGCCAGGAGTGGAACGAGAACGTGGTCGCCGAGCTCCGGGAGCTCGGACCCTCGATCGTGTTCACCAGCTCCCGGGCCCTGGCGCTTCCGCACGGCGTGGACGACGCCGTGACCGGCCGCGAGCGGATGGCCGAGGGCATGGTCCGGCTGTGGACCCGGCTGGAGGAGTCGGGCATCAGGGTCGTGGCCCTGCGCGACACCCCGAAGACCCGGGCCCGGGTCGTGGAGTGCATCGACCTGCACGCGAGGGCCCTGGACCCGTGCGCCCAGGACCGCGACAACGCGCTCGAGGCGGCGGACCCGCAGGTCCTGGCGGCGTCCCGGCCCGGCAACGACGCCCTCGTCATCGACCTCAGCGACCGCTTCTGCGCCGAGGACGTGTGCCCGGCCGTGGTCGGCAACGTCATCGTGTACCGCGACAGCCACCACCTCACGGCCACCTACTCGCGCCTGCTCGGCGACGACCTGGGTTCCCGCATCGACGCCGCGCTGTGAGTGCCGGGACACGGGGCGGGCCCGCCGCGCGGGGGGATGCGCGGCGGGCCCGGTTCCTCGGGGAAGGCTCGGTCAGACGGAGCCGGTGGCCTCCTCGACCTCGCTGATGAAGCGGTCGGCGGCCTCGGCCGGGGTGATGTTGCCGAACATGACGTCGTCGTTGACGCGCTTGATGATCTCCACGACCTGGCCGGCGCCGATGGGCGGCGGCGGGTTGCCGTCGACGATGGTGCCCTCGATGTCGGCCAGGAAGACCGCGCTGCGCGCGTCGGCCTCGGGCAGCGCGTCCAGGATGGAGGACCGGACGTTGACGTTGGCGGGCAGTCCCCTGTCGGCGAGGATCAGCTCGGCCGCCTCGGGGTCGTTGAGCAGGAAGTCGACGAACATCGCCGCCTCCTCCGGGTGCTCGCTGTCGGCGGAGATGGAGTAGAACATGGCCGGCTTGAAGTACATGCCGGTGCGGTCGTGCTCGCTCTCACCGGGGTAGCGCAGGAGCCGCACGTCGCGGCCCGAGGTGGCGCTGATCGCGCCGAGCTGGTTGGTCCAGAAGTGCGCCATGGCGCCGCTGTTGGTGGAGATGACCGACTGGTCGGGGCCGCCGGCCTCGATCTCCACGCTCTCGGCCGCGCTCGGGGAGCCGCCGGTCTCGCTCAGCTCCAGCGAGTACTCGAACCACTCCTGGAGGGTCTCCTTGGTGAAGCCGAGGGAGCCGTCGTCGTTGTAGAGGGACTCCCCGCGCTGGCGGGCGAAGATCGCGAAGCCGGACTCGTTGTAGCCCATGCTCTGGGTGCCGACGATGTCGCCGCCGCTCTTCTCGGAGATCTCCGCGGCGATGTCGACGTAGTCGTCCCACGTCCAGGTCGAGTCGTCGGGCATCTCCACTCCCGCCTCCTCGAACGCCTGCGGGTCGGCCAGGATCGCGTAGGCGTTCACGCCGGTGGCGATGCCGTAGGTGGCGTCGTCGAGGTTGCCGCTCTCCGCGACCAGCGGGTCGACGCCCGACAGGTCCAGCTGCTCGCCGTACTCCTTGAGGTCCACCAGCGCGCCGCGGTCGGCGTACTCGCGCAGGTAGCGCTCCTCCTGGGTGATGATGTCGGGCGCGTCGCCCGCGGCGGTGCTGGTGGCCAGCTTGTCCCAGTAGGAGGCCCAGTCGGTGTAGTCGCCGACGATGGTGATGTCGGGGTGCTGCGCCTCGAAACGGTCGATGACCTGCTGGGTCGTGGAGTGGCGGTCGTCGGCGCCCCACCAGGAGAACCGCAGTTCCACCGGGCCGTCCTCCTCGGCCGCCCCGCACGCGGTGGCTGCCATGACCACCGCGGCCAGGCCGGCGGTCAGCGAGAGGGCCCTGGTGCGGCGGCGGGTCGGGGGACGCCCGCTGCCGGAGTCTGCTCTCATGTTTCCGTTCCCTTCGACTATTTGATTCCGGTGGTGGCGATGCCCTTGACCAGGTATCGCTGACCGGCGAGGAAGAACCCGAAGACCGGGCCGAGCGCGACGACCGACATCGCGAACAGCGGACCCCAGGAGGTCTGGCTGCTTGAGTCCACGAACGTGCGCAGCGCCACCGGGACGGTGTACATGTTCGGGTCGGTGAGGAAGATCAGCTGGCTGAAGAAGTCGTTCCAGGTCCAGATGAAGGTGAAGATCGACGTGGTGGCCAGCGCGGGCGCCGACAGCGGCAGGATGATCCGCAGGAAGATCCGGACGTGGCCGCAGCCGTCGATCCGGGCCGCCTCGTCCAGGTCCTTGGGCAGGCCGCGGATGAACTGCACCATCAGGAAGATGAAGAACCCGTCGGTGGCCAGCAGCTTGGGGACGATCAGCGGGAGGAAGGTGTTGATCCAGCCGATGTTGGCGAACAGGATGTACTGCGGCACGATCACGACGTGGATGGGCAGCATGATCGTCATCATCATGATGGCGAAGAACAGCTTCTTGCCGCGGAACTCCAGCCGGGCGAACGCGTAGGCGGCCATCGAGCACCCGACGAGGTTGCCGATGATGGAGCCCGCCACCACGACCGCGGAGTTGAGCATGTAGTGGTGGAACGGGTGCTGCAGCGCCGTCCAGCCCTCGGTGTAGTTGCCCGGCATGAAGTTGGCGCCGGGCAGCAGGCTGGGGTCACGGAAGATCTCCTCGGTCGGTTTGAACGAGCTGGAGAGCATCCACAGCAGCGGGTAGAGCATGACCAGCCCGAAGGCGATCAACCCGACGTGGGTGACGAGGCGCCGGACGCGCTCCGCCCGTGTCTTGTCGCTCTTGCTCCTGGAGGCGTTGGCGGCCGCGGGAGCGGAAGTCTTAGTCACCATAGAAGACCCAGTACTTCGAGGCGAGGAAGTTCACCGCGGTGAATCCCCCGATGATCATCAGGAGCAGCCAGGCCATCGCAGAGGCGTACCCCATGTCGAAGGCGCCGAAGCCCCGCTGGTACAGGTAGAGCGTGTAGAAGAGGGTGGAGTCGGTCGGCCCGCCGGTTCCGCCGCTGACGATGAACGCCTGTGTGAAGGTCTGGAAGGCGTTGATCATCTGCAGCACGAGGTTGAAGAAGATGATCGGGGTGAGCAGCGGGACCGTGATCATGAGGAACCGGCGCGCGGGGCCGGCGCCGTCCACGGAGGCCGCCTCGTAGTACATCGCCGGGATCTGGCGCAGACCGGCCAGGAAGATCACCATGGGCGCGCCGAACGTCCACACGTTCAGCACGATGAGCGTGCCGAGAGCGTAGTCGGGGTGCGAGACCCAGCCCTCGCCCTGGATCCCGAAGAAGCCCAGAACCTGGTTGATCAGGCCGTCGGCGCCGAAGATCTGGCGCCACAGGATCGCGATGGCGACGCTGCCGCCGAGCAGGGAGGGCAGGTAGTACACCGAGCGGTAGATCGGCAGCCCGCGCACCCCCCTGTCCAGGACCATCGCCAGGGCCAGCGCCATCCCCAGCTGGAGCGGCACCGAGACGAACACGTAGGTGAACGTGACCTGGAGCGAGTTGTGCAGACGCTCGTCGGTGAGCATCCGCTCGTAGTTCTCCAGGCCGACCCACCTGGGGTCGCCGATGAGGCTGTAGTCGGTGAAGGAGAAGTACAGCGAGGCCGCCATCGGACCGATGGTGATGAAGGCCAGACCGACGAACCAGGGGGCGAGGAAGCCGTAGGCGGCGAGCGTCTCCCGGCGTTTGCGGTTGGGGGCTCGTCCTCGGTCCGGAGCGGCGGCCGAGGGCGCCGCGGAGGCGGTGTCCGGGGCGGCGGGCTTGCGTCGTTGCAGCAGCGCGCTCATGGCGTCTCACCGCCTCGGGGACCTGCCACCAGCGTGGTGGCCGGTCCGGTGACCGGGCCTGAATTCATGACTTGCGACCGCCAATCTCGCTGGCTGGAGCGGCTTCGCGGAAAAAGTGCAGAAGGCCACTCTCGGAACGTGCGTCAGAAGCTTTGGTAAGCGCTATCCAGAGAATAGGATGTTCAGTTTCTAGCACCGCGTCACAGGGGTGTCAACGACTCACAGGCCGGAAAATGTGACCTGCACCCCATATCGTTACCTCAGAAAACGCTGATCAGCACAGAGAAGCCCCGGAGCGGAGGACCCTCCGGACCGGGCTCCCCCGGACTCTCCCGGAAGTCGCTCGACGCATCCGGCCCGGTTCTTTCGTGAGAGCGTAAACGACACCCCTGACCAGGGCGATCGCTGGGTCGACACATCACCGGCAGGGGCCCCGGAGCCGGCGGCGACCCGATCATTTTCCGGATCACCCCTGCACAGATCATCGGAAAGCGTTTACCATGATCCCTGTGAACGACATCACTCCACCCACCGCACAGGACACCGCCGCCGGCCGCCCCGCCCTCCGCAGGTTCGCGATCGTCGGCACCGGATCACGGGCTCGGATGTACACGAAGGCGCTGGTCACCACGCATGCGGACCGGGGGCGGCTGGTCGCCTTGTGCGACTCCAACACCACCCGGATGGGCGTGCACAACGGAATCGTCACGGACGCCGGGCACGACCCCGTCCCGACCTACTCCCCCGATGACTTCAGCCGGATGCTCGACGCCGAGTCCGTCGACGAGGTCATCGTGTGCACCGTCGACCGCACACACGCCGACTACATCGTGGCCGCCCTCGACGCCGGACGCGACGTGATCACCGAGAAGCCGATGACCGCGGACCTGGAGGGCTGCCGACGCATCTACGCCGCGCAGGAGCGCACCGGCGGCCGGGTCACCGTCGGCTTCAACTACCGCTACAACCCCGTCCACGGCCAGCTCCGCGACCTCGTGCGCTCGGGCGTCATCGGCGAGGTGGGCTCGGTCCACTTCGAGTGGCTGCTGGACCTGCGCCACGGAGCGGACTACTTCCGCCGCTGGCACCGCGACAAGGCCAACTCCGGCGGGCTCCTGGTGCACAAGGCCAGCCACCACTTCGACCTCGTCAACTGGTGGATCGACTCGCGCCCCCGGGAGGTGTTCGCCTGGGGCGACCTGTTCTTCTACGGCGACGAGAACGGCCGCCGCCACGGCCTCGCCGCCGACTACGAGCGGGGCCACGGAAGCGACGCGGCCGAGGCCGACCCGTTCGCGCTGCACCTGAGCGACAGCCCGGACCTGACCAGGCTGTACCTGGACGCCGAGCACGAGGACGGCTACCGCCGCGACCTGAACGTCTTCAGCCCCGGCATCACCATCGAGGACGACATGTCGGTGCTGGTGCGCTACGCCTCGGGCGCCAAGCTCAGCTACCACCTCACGGCCTACGCGCCGTGGGAGGGCTACCGGATCGCCATCACCGGCAGCAAGGGCCGCCTCGAGCTCGACGTGACCGAGTTCCCGTACACCTCGCCCGACAAGGACGAGACGACCCCGGTGCGCGGCATGCCCGCGCCCAAGGAGAGCACGACGGCGCGGCTGCGGCTGCGCCGCCACTGGGCGCCGCCCGAGGACATCCCCGTCGCGGTGGGCGAGGGCACGCACGGCGGCGGCGACACGCGGATGCTCGACTCCCTGTTCGGCGGCGGCGACGACGGCATCCGCCCGGACCACGCCGACGGCGCGCACGCGCTGCTGACGGGCCTGGCCGCCAACGCCTCGATCGCCTCGGGCGCGCCGGTGGTCGTGGAGGAGCTGCTCAAGGGCTGACCCGAACGGCCTCCGGGAACACGGCCCGGCCCCGGCGGAGTCGTCGGGGCCGGGCCCTTCCGGTGCGGGGGACAGCGCCTCACGGCGGCCGCGCGGTTGGGCCTGCCGGTGCGCGGGCAGACGGTACTACCGACCCGTCCCCGTACACCGCCGACGCCCTCGCGCGCCGGCGACGACCCTTGGAGGCGATGATGGCCGATCCCGGTTTCGGTCCCCTGGCCGACGGCGCGCACTCCCCGCAGGGGCAGCGGCTTCTCGCGAGTTTCCCCGACTACCTCCAGGCCCAGCGGCTGGTGGACCGGATGTCCGACGCGGGCTTCCCCGTGGAGCACGTACGCATCATCGGCGACGGCGTCCGCACGGTGGAGCAGGTCACGGGGCGGATGACCAAGGCCAGGGCCGCGCTGGCCGGCGCCGGCACCGGGGCCTGGTTCGGCCTGCTGGTCGGCCTGCTGATCGGCCTGTTCACCGTCGGGCCGGCGTGGCTGTGGACGCTGCTCTTCAGCCTGGTCATCGGCGCGCTGTGGGGGGCGGTCTTCGGATTCGCCGCGCACTGGGCGTCGGGAGGGCAGCGGGACTTCTCCAGCGTCCAGACCCTGCAGGCCCAGCGCTACGACGTGTACGTCGACGCCTCCCACGAGGAGCAGGCGGCCCGCTTCCGGTGAGCCCCGGTCCCGCCGCGCGACGCGCGCGGCGGGACCGTCCGCTCCGGGGGCTCCGCGCCTCAGCCGGCAGCCGTCTCCAGGCGGCCGTCCACGCGGCGGGGCAGCGGGGTTCCGGGGGTGTCGCGCAGCTCGTCGGGAAGCAGTCGCTGAGGCGTGTCCTGCCAGGTCAGCGGACGCAGGAAGCGGCGCGCCGAGGTCATGCCCACCGAGGTGTGCAGCGCGTTGGTGGTCGAGGGCCAGGCGCCGCCGTGCGTCATCCCCCAGGCCACGGCCACGCCCGTGGGGTAGCCGTTGTAGACCAGGCGCCCCGCCAGGCCCCGCAGCACCGGCGCGACCTCGTCGGCGAACTTCTCGTCGTCCTCGGCGATGAGCGTGGCCGCCAGGGAGTTGGGCACCTTGGCCAGGGCCTGGGCGACCTCGTCGGAGTCGCGGTAGGTCACCAGGACCGCGATCGGGCCGAAGCACTCCTCGGCGGTCTCCGCGGTGAACTCCGCGGCGCTGGTGGCCAGCAGCCGCACCGGCACGCCCCAGCCCTGCTCGTCGGCCGCCGCTCCCTCGGCGCGGCGCTCCACCGACGGGTCCTCGGCGGCGCGCGCCCAGCGGTCCTGGTAGTCGCGCTGGATGTTGGCGTTCAACAGCACGGCGGGGCCGCGCTCGGCCACCGCGGCGGCGATGGCGTCGCCCAGGCGTCGTCCCGCCCCGCCCTCGGGCAGGAAGACCAGCCCCGGCTTGGTGCAGAACTGGCCCGCGCCCATGGTGAAGGAGCCCACGATCCCGTTGGCGATCTCCTCGGCGCGGGCGTCGGCCGCGCCGGGGGTGACCACGAGCGGGTTGACGCTGCCGAGCTCCCCGTAGAAGGGGATGGGGTCGGGGCGCGAGGAGGCGATGTCGAACAGCGCCCGCCCGCCGCCGAGCGACCCGGTGAAGCCGACCGCCTGGATCGCGGGGTGGCGCACCAGTTCGGCGCCGGCCTTCTGGCCGTACACGATCCCGAGGGTGCCCTCGGGGGCTCCCGCGGCGCTCAGGGCCCCGGTCATGGCGTCGTGGCAGGCCTTGGAGGTGGCGGGGTGCGAGGAGTGCGCCTTGACCACGACCGGGCACCCCGCGGCCAGGGCCGCGGCGGTGTCGCCGCCGGGCACGGAGAAGGCGAGCGGGAAGTTGCTGGAACCGAAGACCGCGACGGGGCCCAGCGGGACGAGCATGCGCCGCAGGTCGGGGCGGGGGCCCATGGGGGTGTCGCCCGCGTGGTCGATGACGGCCTCCAGGTAGGAGCCGTCCTCCAGCATCACGGCGAACTGCTCGAACTGGTAGCAGGTCCGGGTGAGCTCCCCGTTGAGGCGGGTCTCGCCCAGCGCGGTCTCGCGGTCGGCCAGCGCGACGATGGCGGCGCGCTCGGCCTCCAGGGCCGCGGCCACGGCGCGCAGGATCCGGGCCCGCTCCAGGCGGGGGGTCGCGGCGAGGAGCGGCGCGGCCTGGGCGGCGGCCCGGCACAGCGCGTCCACCTGCTCGGCGGTGGTCTTCGCGGCGACGGTCTCCGCCGGTGTCCCGGTGCGCGGATCGATGCTGACGACGTCTGCTGTGTCTGCCATGGGGTGGGTCGCACGTCCTCTCGTTGACATTGCGTTCCGAAGCCGCCTAAATTGGGCAAGCGCTTTCCATGACGATATCAGCCGAAGGAGTCGATGTCGTGAACCTCGCAGCCGAACCCGTCCCGGTGGTACTGGCAGGCGTGCACGGCCACGGCCGGTCGCACCTGGACAACCTGCGGCGACTGTCCGACGACGGCCTGGTGCGCCTGGTGGGCGTGTGCGACCGGCTCCCCGTCCCCGACTCCGCGCTCGAGGGCCTGGGCCAGGTGCAGCGCTCCACCGAACTGGGCGACCTGCTCGCCCGCACCGGCGCCTCGATCACCATCCTGGTCACCCCCATCCACACGCACCTGCCGTTGGCCAGGACCGCCCTCGCGCACGGCTCGCACCTGCTGCTGGAGAAGCCCACCACCTCCACCATGGCCGAGTTCGACGAGCTCACCGCGGCCGTCGACGCCTCCGGCCTGGCCTGCCAGGTGGGCTTCCAGAGCCTGGGATCGACGGCCGTGGACGCGGTGCGCGGCCTCGTCGCCGACGGCGCGATCGGCGAGGTGCGCGGCATCGGCGGGGCGGGCACCTGGATCCGCACCTCGTCCTACTACGAGCGCGCCGCCTGGGCGGGGCGCCGCCGCATGGACGGCCGCGACGTGGTGGACGGCGCGCTGACCAACCCCTTCGCGCACGCCGTGGCCACTGCCCTGGCCGTGGCCGGGGCGGACCGGTCGGTGTCCGGCGACATCGAGCTGGAGCTGTTCCACGCCCACGACATCGAGAGCGACGACACCTCCTGCGTGCGGCTGCACGCCCCGGACGGCACCCCGATCACGGTGGCCGTGACCCTGTGCGCCGCCGAGCACCGGGCCCCCCGCCTGACCGTGCACGGCAGCGCCGGGCGGATCGTCCTGGAGTACACCCTGGACCGCGTCACCCTGGAGCGGCCCGGCCGCGAGCCCGTCACCACCACGCACCCGCGCACCGACCTGCTGGAGAACCTCGTCGCGCACCTGCGCGGGGGCGAGCCGCTGCTGGTCCCCCCGGCGCGGACGCGCGGCTTCATGACCGTGCTCGACGCGGTACGCCGCGCCCCCGACCCCGCTCCCGTCCCCGAGTGGGCCCAGGACGTCTCCACCCAGGACGACGGGGTGCACCGCGTGATCCGGGGCGTCGAGGACCTCGTCCACCGCAGCGCCGAGCACATGGCCCTGTTCTCCGAGATCGGCGTCCCGTGGGCGCCCGCAGCGAAGGTGACCCCATGACCTCCTCCCCCGCCCCCGCCCCGCTCGCGCGGCTGCTCCTGGACGGCTCCGCCGTCGCGGACTACGACAGCGGAGCGACCGTCGACCCGGTGCTCTCGCCCCGCCCTTACCTGCACCCGGTGCGCACCCTGGCGGGAACGGTCGTCACCGAGACGCTGCCCGAGGACCACCTGCACCATCTGGGCGTGAGCGTCGCCGTGCCGGACGTGTCCGGGACGAGCTTCTGGGGCGGGCGCACCTTCACCCCCGACCGCGGGTCGGTGCTGCTGGACAACCACGGCCGCCAGCAGCACGTCGAGTGGCTCGCCGAGGCCGACTCCGCGCGCACCGAACTGCTGTCCTGGACCGACACCTCGGGCGCCGAGATGCTGTCCGAGGAGCGCGTCCTGGCCGCGCTCTCCGTGGACGCGCGTACCTGGGCCCTGGACCTGACCACGCGGCTGCGCAACACCAGCGGGCGCGACCTGAGCATCGGCAGCCCCGCCACCAACGGCCGCCCCGGCGCGGGGTACGGCGGGTTCTTCTGGCGCGCGCCCGTCGCGGCCCACCCGCCGCGCTGCTTCGGCCCCGGCCTGGAGGGCGAGGAGGCGCTGCACGGCTCGCGCGCCGACTGGCTGGCCCTGGCCGGGTACGCCGGCGACGCCCCCTGGACGCTCGTGTTCCTGCAGGACGGCCCCGAGCGCGACCCGTGGTTCCTGCGCGCCGGGGACTACCCGGGCGTGGGCGCCTCCCTGGCCTGGGACGCCCGGCTGCCCCTGCCCGCGGGCGGGCTGATCGCCCGCCGCACCGTCACCCTGGTCGCCGACGGCCACCCCAGCGACGTCGCGTCCCTGGTCGCCGCGGCCCGCGAACTCCTCTGACCCACCCCAGCACCAGCGAAGGAAGAAGGCGGACCCCATGCGCGTCCTCGTCACCGGCGGTTCGGGCCGGCTCGGCCGCAGCGTCGTCACGGCCCTGTCCGAGCGCGGCCACGACGTCACCTCCGTGGACCTGGCCCCGGGCCCGGACCTGCCCGGGGTCGAGAACGTGGTCGCGGACCTGCTCGACGAGGCCGCCCGCGAGGAGGTGTTCGCGGCGGCCCGCCCCGAGGGGGTGATCCACCTGGCGGGGATCGCGGTCCCCTTCGGCCGCCCCGACCTGGAGATCCTGGACGTCAACACCCGCCTGGCCTGGGCCGTGCTCTCGGCCGCGGTGGGCTGCGGCGCGCGTGCGGCCACGGCCGCCTCCAGCCCCACCGTGTTCGGGTACAACACCCCCGGCTGGAAGCCCCGCTACCTGCCCATCGACGAGGCCCACCCGGTCGCGCCGTGGCACTCCTACGGCCTGAGCAAGGCCATCATCGAGGAGACCGTGCGCACCCTGGCCCGCACCAGCGGCGACTGCGTGCTCTCGGCCGTGCGCCCCGGGTACGTGATCGCCCCCGAGGAGTGGGCGGGCGCCCCCACCCAGCTGGGGCACACGCTCGCCGAACGCCTGGCCGACCCCGAGCTGGCGGCCGGGTCGCTGTTCAACTACATCGACGCCCGCGACGCCGCCGAGCTGTTCGCGCTGGTCGTGGAGAACCCGGGCCGGGTGCGCAACGGACAGATGTTCAACGCCGTCGCCGACGACCCGTTGTCGACGCGGCCCCTGAACGAGCTGCTGCCCCGCTTCCACCCGGGCACCGAGGGCCTGGCCGACGCGCTCGCCGACGGCAGGGCCGCGTTCAGCTCCGGCGCGGCCGAGCGGGCCCTGGGCTGGCGTCCCCGACGGCACTGGCGCACCGAACTCGCCCCCCTTCCGGCCACATCCGCCTCCGACATGGACGCCTGAACGGTCTCCGCTGCCCTACGATTCGAATAGGAAAGAGTTTTCCTGGTGGCGCGCGGCGGGAAGGGCAAGGACGTGGAGTCCGGATACGTGACATTGGAGCAGGTCGCCAGGCATGCCGGGGTCTCGCTGGCGACCGCGTCGCGCGTGATCAACGGCAGTACCCGACAGGTCGGCGAGAAGCTGCGCGAACGCGTCACCGCCAGCGCCCGTGAACTCGGCTACCTCGCCAACGCCTCGGCGCAGACCCTGGCGCGCAACACCAGCTCCCTGGTGGGGCTCATCGTGCACGACATCTCCGACCCCTACTTCTCCAGCATCGCCGCGGGCGTGACCAACCGCGCCGAGGAGGAGGGGCTGGTCGTGGTCCTGGGCACCACCGGGCGCGCGCCCCAGCGCGAGACCCACCTGCTGTCGACGCTGCGCGCGCACCGCGCCCGCGCCGTGGTCCTGGTCGGCAGCCGGTCCATCGACGAGGAGAGCAACCGGCGCCTCGCCGCGGAGATCGGCATGTTCGCCAAGCAGGGCGGCCGCGTCACGTGCGTGTCCCAGGAGGGGCTGCCCGCCGACACGGTGGTGCCCGACAACCACAACGGCGCCGCCGCGCTGGCCCGGTACCTCATCTCCCAGGGGCACCGCAGGTTCGCGATCCTGGCCGGGCCCACCGACCTGCGCACCGCGCGCGACCGCCTGGACGGGTTCCACGCGGCGCTGTCGGGCGCGGGCATCGAACTGGCGCACCACAACGTGGTGCACGGCGCGTTCACCCGCGACGGCGGCTACGAGTCCACCCGCCGCCTGCTGGCCGCCGGAACCGACGCCACCTGCCTGTTCGTCGTCAACGACGTCATGGCGACCGGCGCGATGGCCGCCCTTCGCGACGCGGGCCTGCGCGTTCCCGAGGACCTGTCCGTGGCCGGTTTCGACGACATCCCCACCCTGCGCGACCTCACCCCGGCGCTGACGACCGTGCGCCTGCCCCTGGAGTGGATGGGCGAGGAGGCCGCCCGCCTGGCCCTGCGCGAGGAGCCCGCCGACGAGCCCCGCGTGATCTCGGTCAACGGCGAGGTCGTCGCCCGGGACAGCACCGCCCCGCCCGCGCGCGCCTCCTCTTCCCGCTGATCTTGACCTTTCCGGGGTCTCGGAGGCGGCTGTGACCCCGAAAAGGTCAAGATCAGCGGAACCGCCGCGTGTTCGTTCCCGGGTGTCCGGGGCAGTGGGGGGCGCATGACGACCCTGCCCGGAACATACGAGTCGTACTGGATGGAATCCGTTCCCCCCGCGCCCTACGCGGCCCTGGACGGCGACACCGAGGTCGACGTCGCCGTGGTCGGCGGCGGCGTCGCGGGCCTGTGCACGGCGTGGGAGCTCACCCGCGCGGGCCGATCCGTCGCGGTCCTGGAGGCCGACCGGATCGCGGCGGGCGCCACCGGCTACACGACGGCGAAGCTGTCCGCGCTGCACGGCCTGCTCTACGCGACGCTGCGCGGGTCGCACGGCGCGGAGGGGGCGCGGCTGTACGCGCGGTCCCAGCAGGACGCCGTCGAGCACGTCGCCCGCGTGTCCGCCGAACTGGGGATCGACTGTGATCTGGAACGCGTCCCGGCCTACGGCTACGCCGAGTCCGACGACCAGGTCGAGAAGGTGCGCGCCGAGGTCGACGCCGCGGGCGAGGCCGGGCTCGCGGCGGCGTTCACGACCGACACGGGCCTGCCGTTCCCGGTGGCGGGCGCGGTCCGCGTGGCGGACCAGGCCCAGTTCCACCCGCGCAAGTACCTGCTGGCGCTGGCCGCCGACCTGGCCGGCCGGGGCGGGCGCGTCTACGAGCGCACCCGCGTGACGGGGCTGGACGAGGGCGAGCCGTGCCGCCTCACCACCGAGAACGGGGCGACGGTCACCGCGCGCGACGTCGTCGTGGCCACGCACTACCCGGTGTTCGACCGCGCGCTGCTGTTCTCCCGGCTGGAGCCGCGCCGCGAGCTGGTCGTGGCCGCGCCGATCGCCGCCGACCGCGCCCCGCTCGGCGTCTACATCACCCCGGAGCAGAACACCCGCTCGGTGCGCACCGCGCCCTACGGCCCGGGGCGGCGGCTACTCATCGTCACGGGCGAGTCGTTCAAACCCGGCACGGGGGACGTGGAGGACCTCTACGTGCGGCTGGCCGCCTGGACCCGCGAGCGCTTCGGCGTCCCCGAGATCACCCACCGCTGGGCCGCACAGGACAACCACACCACCGACCACGTGCCCTACGTCGGGCCCTTCCACCCCGGCGCGAGGCACACGTGGGTCGCCACCGGCTACGGCGCCTGGGGGATGAGCGGGGGCGTCATGTCCGGGCGGCTGCTGGCCGCGCTCATCACCGGCGGGGAGAGGCCGCCGTGGGCGGACCTGTACGACCCGCGCCGCCTCAAGCCGCTGCGCGAGGCGCCCGCGCTGCTCGCGCTCCAGGCCTCGGTGGCCAGGCACTTCGTCGGGGACCGGCTCACCACCACCCACGTCGACTCGGTCGCCGACATCCCGCCGGGGACCGGCGCCGTCGTGCGCCTGGGCGGGCGGCGCCGCGCCGTCTACCGCGACGAGGACGGCACGGCGCACGCGCTGTCCGCGCGCTGCACCCACCTGGGCTGCCTCGTGGGGTTCAACGCCGGGGAGCGGGCCTGGGAGTGCCCGTGCCACGGCTCGCGCTTCGCCGTGGACGGGTCGGTCCTGGAGGGCCCCGCCACCCGCCCGCTGGAACGCCTGGACCTGCCCCCGTCCGACGGGGACGGCGGGCAGTAGGGCGCGGACGGGCCGTCCGTGCCCCGCGTGCGGCCCGGACGCCCGTCGGCTGCCTTCGGTCGGGTGAGCACACTGCGCCGCCCCGGCCTGGTCATGACGTTGCTACCCCTCACCGGGGCGATGAGGACGATCCGGTTCTACCGCGCCACCAACACCCAGCTGAGGTCCTCATCGCCCCGGTGAGGGGTAGCAACGTGGACCACGGCCCCCAGCTGCCGGTGGCGGGGGTCCTCATCGCCCCAAGGAGAAGCGAGAAGCAGACGGCTCGTGACCGGCAAGCGCGAGCGGTTTCAGAAGCCCCAAGAAACACACATCGTTGACAGCAGAGAATGGTGACTCCGGGCGTGGTGGCGGCGAGCCCGGGACTCGGTCCCGACCAGTCATCGGCAGGCACAAAGCAAGCACACCGACCAGGCCCAATCGTCCCTCAGCGGCGCCCATCGATACCGGGTTTTCTTGCTGACCAGGGAAAATACTCCGGGTCAGACCTCACCAACCCCATCAGACCACGGCTCCGCGTTCTCCACCTGCGGGACGTCCTTGACGAACACGATGCCGTCCAGGTCGGCCACGTGGGCCGGGTCGAGCGGGGCGTAGCCGAACCAGGGGGACACCCGGGCGGCGGGCGGCGCGTCGGCGAGGACGGCGGCCAGTCGGCGGGCGTCCACGACGCAGCGGTCCTGCGGGAGCGCGTACAGGAGCCCCTCGACGGTGTCCGGCGGCGGCGTGTCCACTCCCTGGTGCCGGATCGTGCCGAGGGCCGTGGCCACGAAGGCGTACTCCTCGCCGAGCCGGGCGCTCACGATCGCGCCGGCACCCCACCACTCCAGCGGCGCCCCGCCCATCCGCATCGCGCTCTTCCCCCGCTGGAGGTGGGAGTTGTGGGCGTGGACGAGTGCCGGGCCCCGTTCGGCGACGGCGAGGAGGTTGTCGGCCATCATCTGGTCCCGCACTCCCACCAGCCGGGTCATGCGGGCCGGTGAGGCGTCGGCCATCCAGCGGTGGTAGCGCAGCAGGCCGGTCGCGGTGCGCCCGTACAGGCGCGCCCGGTCCCACTCCTCCCGCGACGTCGCCGCGATCAGGTGCGGCGTCTGCTCGTCGAGCAGCGCCACCAGGTCGTCGGCGAGCAGCCGCAGCTCCCCGGCCTCGGCCGACCGCCCCGCGGACCGGGACGGGTCCGTCATCGCGGCGGGCTCGGTCCACCGGTCGTCGGCGCCGAGCAGGCGGTCGAGTGCCTCCGCGGTGCAGGGGAGCAGGTCCGCGTCCACCCGGGCCGCGAGGTAGCCGTGGAGCGCGGTGAGGGCCTGCCGGGGGCTCGCGGCGCCGGTGATCTCCAGCGGGCCGTCGAAACCGGCGAAGCGGAGCCGCTCGGACGCGGGACGGCCGTCGTTGTAGGCGCGCATCCAGCGCACGAGCTCGCGGTTGGCCGCGGAGGCGCCCCAGCCGTGGCTGAACCCGCGCTCCACGGCCTCGTCGAGGGTGCCCGTGCCCGAGGTGACGTAGTCGTCCACGACCAGGCCCGCCACGCAGTCGCTCTCGATCGCGATCGTCCGGTAGCCCTCCTGCTCGACGAGCTGCCGGAAGAGCTCGTTGCGCAGGTCGAGCAGGGTGTCCTCGCCGTGGGTGGGCTCGCCCAGGGCGAGCAGCCGCGGCCGGGCCGGGAGCAGCCTCATGACGGCGGCGGCCTCGACGGCATGGGCGCTGTCCTTGGTTCCAGTAGCCATGCCTTCAACGGTATCTTTGAACCTTCGATTGAGGCTTTTCCGCGATTCCAGCGGAGCCTCGGGGCGAAACCTTCAAACGGCGGGTGCCTCAGATCGGTCGGCCCGGGACACCGGGAAACGACCCGGCGCCCCGTCTCCGTGGCCAATACGGAGGCGGGGCGCCGGGCTCGACCGGTCGGGGACGTGTTCGGCTAGGGGGCCGTCCCCGGGACCGGGGTGAGGGTGGTGGCGAAGGACAGGCCGTGGCCCGGGGCGGTCTCGGCGCGGGCGGCGCCCGCCGCGAACTCCACCCCGCTGGGCCCGGCCAGCGCGCCCAGCGCGGCGAAGGACGCGCGGTCGATGTCCTCGACCATCGCCACCCTCGGCACGCACAGCCCCAGCTGCGTGGAGAGCTCCGGCAGCAGGTGGGGGGCCACCGGCACGCCGCGGCGCGCCGCCGACCCCGCGATGCGCAGGAACGGGGTGATCCCGCCGACGCGCACCGCGTTGGGCTGGGCGAAGTCACACACCCCGGCGTCGATCGCCGCGTCGAACTCCGCGGCGGTGCGCAGGTTCTCCCCGATCGCGAACGGGATCCGGGTGCGCGAGCGCAGCCGGACGTGCGCGTCGAGGTCGTCGGCGGGCAGCGGCTCCTCGATGAAGTACGGGTCGAACCGCTCGAACGCGGCCAGCGCCCGCACGGCCGTAGGCAGGTCCCAGCGCTGGTTGGCGTCCAGCATGAGCAGCCGGTCCGGGCCGATCAGCTCCCGCACCGCCGCCACCCGCTCGACGTCGCGCTCCAGCTCCGGCGAGCCCACCTTCATCTTGACCGCCCGGTGCCCCGCCGCCAGCCAGCCGCGGACCTGCTCCAGCAGGGCGTCCAGGTCGTAGTCCAGGTTCACGCCGCTGCCGTAGGTCCCCACGGTGTCCCGACGCCGCCCGATGTGGTCCACCAGGCCGCGGCCCGCCGCCTTCGCGGACAGGTCCCACAGCGCGATGTCCACGGCGGCGGCGGCCATCGTGGTCAGCCCGCTGGTGCCCGCCTCGCGCAGGTGCCAGCGCAGGTCGTCCCAGCGGGGGCCGGGGACGGCGGCCCGGCCCAGCAGCGCGGCCGGGCAGTCGTCGCGCAGCAGCGCGAGCACCGCCCGGGCCCCGATGAGCGGCGTCCAGGCGAACCCGGTGCCGGTCTCCCCGGTGTCGGTGACCACCCGGGTGACCACCACATCGTTGTGGTCCACCCCGCCGTCCCAGGCCCGGTGCAGCGGCAGCCGGTACGCCTCGGCGGTGATCTCGCTGATGAGCATCGGGGCTCAGCCCTCCTTGATCGCGGCCAGACCGGCGTCGATGATCGCGCCCAGCTCGGCGACCTCGGCCTCGGTCGGCTCCACGAACGGCGCGCGCACCCCGCCCATGTCGGCCCCGCGCAGCCGGGCGCCCGCCTTGACCAGCGAGACCGCGTACCCGGCGGAGCGGTCGCGCAGCTTGACCAGCGGGTCGTAGAACACCTTCACGAGGGTCTCGGCCAGCGGGTCGCCCGCGTGCGCGGCGGTGTAGAAGGCGCTCGCGACCTCGGGCGCGAACGCGAACGCCGCCGAGGAGTACAGCGGCACCCCCACGCCCCGGTAGGCGTCGAAGGTGAGCTCGGCCGTGGGCAGGCCGTTGAAGAACGTGAAGTCCGGCCCGCGCCGCTCGCGCACGGCCAGCACGATCTGGCGCATCAGCCCCAGGTCGCCCGCGCCGTCCTTGAAGCCCACCACGGAGGGGATCCCGGCGAGCGCCGCGGCGCTGTCGGGAGTGAACACCATGGTGCCGCGCTGGTAGACGATCACGGGGATGTCCACCGCCTCCGCGACGGTCCTGACGTACTCCACCAGGCCGCGCTGGGGCGCACCCACCAGGTACGGCGGGAGCAGCAGGATGCCGTCGGCGCCCAGGTCGCGGGCCGCGGCGGCCTGCTCGATGGCGGTGCCGACGCTGCCGCCCGCTCCGGCGACCACCGGCACCCGCTTCCCGGTGACGCCGACCGCGCGGGCCACGACGCGGGCGTGCTCGTCGGCCGAGAGCGCGTGGATCTCACCCGTTCCGCACGCCGCGAACACGCCGCCGGCCCCGTGCTCCAGACCCGAGCCGATGTGTCGCTCCAGCTCGGCCTCGTTGACCGCTCCCCGCTCGTCGAAGGGGGTGAGCGGGAAGAACAGGATTCCGTCGAAATCCATGGGAACTCCTCACATACGGGTCCGGGGGCGTCCTCACGCCCCCGGACTGCTGCCGCGCCTTGTCGCGCCTTGCGGTTTCCTTACGTCAGACGACGTACTGCACGTGCCTGCGGGCCAGGGTCGCGATGACCTCGTCCCCGTCGGCCGCCCAGATGTCGCCGTTGAAGATCTCGACCTCGATGTCGCCGGTGTAGCCCGCCGCGTCCACGGCCCGGCGCAGCCCGCCCACGTCGGCGTGTCCGTCGCCGACCATCCCGCGGCCCAGCAGGGCGTCCTCGGGAAGCGGGAGCACCCAGTCGCACGCCTGGTAGGAGACGATGCGCCCGCCCGCGCCCGCGCGGGCGATCTGGTCGTAGACCTGCGGGTCCCACCACACGTGGTAGGCGTCCACGACCACGCCGACCGCCTCGGGCTCGAACCGCTCGGCGATGTCCAGCGCCTGTCCCAGCGTGGACAGCACCGCGCGGTCCGCGCAGAAGATCGGGTGCAGCGGCTCCAGTCCCAGCCGTACGCCCCGTTCCGCGGCGTACGGCGCGAGTTCGCCGATGGCGTCGACGACGCGGGCGCGCGCGCCCGGCAGGTCGCGGTCGCCCTCGGGGAGCCCGCCCGCCACCATCACCAGGCACGGCGCTCCGAGTTCGGCGGCCTCGTCGATGGCGCGCCGGTTCTCGTCCAGCGCGCCCGCCCGGTCGGCCCCGGTGAGGAAGCCGCCCCGGCAGTAGGAGGAGACGCGCAGCCCCGACTCGCGCACCAGCTTGGCCGAGGCGGCCAGCCCCGCCTCGGCCACCGGCTCGCGCCACAGGCCGATCGCGGGCAGCCCCGCGCGCAGGCACCCCTGCACGGCCTCGGCCAGGCTCCAGTACTTGACGGTGGCCTGGTTGAGCGACAGCCGCGCCAGGCGCGGGTCTCCCGGCAGCGGCGTGGCCACGGCCGCGGGCGCGCCCGAGGGAACGTCGAGCACGGGGGTGTCCTGGACCGCGGTCACCGCTCCACCCCCGCCACGTCCAGCAGCGCGCGCATGCGCGCCACCGCCGTCTCGGGGTCGGTCAGGACCCCGGCGGCGTCGGCCAGTCGGAACGCCGCGGCCAGGTGCGGCAGGTCGCGGGCGCTGTGCAGGCCGCCGACCATGGTGAAGCCGCTCTGGTGCCCGTTGAGCCAGGCCAGGAAGGTGATCCCGGTCTTGTAGTAGTACGTCGGCTCGGCGAACAGGTGCCGCGCCAGCGGAACGGTCGGCTCCAGCAGGGCGGTGTAGCGGTCGGTGTCGCCGGCGTCGAGGGCGGCCAGCGCCTCGGCCGCCGCGGGCGCGATGGCCGCGAACACGCCCAGGAGCGCGTGCGAGTAGCCGTCGGCGTCACCCAGGATCAGCTGGGGGTAGTTGAAGTCGTCGCCGGTGTACATCCGGACGCCCTCGGGGAGCAGGTTGCGCAGGCGCACCTCGAGGGAGGCGTCCAGCAGCGACACCTTGATCCCGTCCACCGCCCCGGCGTGCTCGGCGATGAGCGCGGCGACCGGTTCGATCGCCTCGGCCGGGTCGTCGTAGCCCCAGTACCCGGCCAGCGCCGGGTCGAAGGCGGTGCCGAGCCAGTGCAGGATGACGGGCCCGCTGACCTGGGACAGCAGTCGGCCGTACACCTTGGCGTAGTCGTCGGGCCCCTGCGCGGCGGCCGCGAGCGCGCGGCTGGCCATGAGCACGGGCGTGGCCCCGGCCCCCTCGACGACCTCCAACTGCTCCGCGTACGCCGTGATAACGCTTTCCAAGGAGGCGTGCCCAGGCCCGAGCTGGTCCGTGCCGACCCCGCAGACCAGGGCCGCGTCCCGCCCCGCGGCCTCGGCGCCCGACCTGCGGATCAGCTCGGCGGTGGCCGGCCAGTCCAGCCCCATCCCGCGCTGGGCGGTGTCCATCGCGTCGGCCACGCCCAGGCCCAGGTCCCACAGGTGGTGCCGGAACGCCAGGGTCGCCTCCCAGTCGAGCCGGGCGGGCTTCCCGGGCGCGTTGGCGGCCAGGGGGTCGGCGACGACGTGCGCGGCGGCGTAGGCGGTCCGCGAGCGCGGGGCCCCCTTCACCGTGGGCACGATGGGCGCTCTGCCCGCCGTGTACGGCTCCAGGACGCCCTCGGCGCCGGGGAGCCGCAGGGTCAGGGAGCTCATGGCAGCACGACCTCTTCCAGTTCCACCGTGCGGCCGGTCTCCGCCGAGCTCAGACCGGCCTCGGCGAGCTGGAGCCCGCGCGCGCCCGAGAGCAGGTCGTGCGGGAAGGGCGCGTCGGTCCGCACGTGCTTGAGGAACAGTTCCCACTGGGCGCGGAAGCCGTTGGGGAAGTCCTCGTTGTCGGGCACCCGCTCCCACTGCTCGCGGTAGCGCCCGGGGTCGGCGGCGTCCGGGTTCCACACGGCCTTGGGGGTGACCGAGCGGTGCTGGACGCGGCACTCGAGCAGCCCCGCCACGGCGCTGCCGTGCGTGCCGTCCACCTGGAACTCCACGAGCTCGTCGCGGTCCACGCGCACCGCCCAGGAGGAGTTGATCTGCGCGACGATCCCGCCCTCCAGCTGGAAGAACCCGTACGCGGCGTCGTCCGCGGTGGCCGTGTAGCGCTGCCCCTTCTCGTCCCACCGCTCGGGAACGTGCGTGGCGGTGTGCGCGGTGACCGAGCGGACCGGGCCGAAGATGTGCTCCAGGACGTAGTGCCAGTGCGGGAACATGTCCAGCACGATGCCGCCGCCCTCTTCGGAGCGGTAGTTCCAGCTGGGGCGCTGGCCGGGCTGCCAGTCGCCCTCGAACACCCAGTAGCCGAACTCGCCGCGGATCGACAGGATCCGGCCGAAGAAGCCGCTGTCCACGAGGCGGCGCAGCTTGAGCAGGCCGGGCAGGAACAGCTTGTCCTGCACGACGCCGTTCTTGACGCCCGCATCGCGGGCCAGCTTGGCCAGCTCCAGGGCCGCGCCCAGTGTGCTCGCGGTCGGCTTCTCGACGTAGATGTGCTTGCCCGCGGCGATGGCCGCGCGCACCGCGGCCTCGCGGGCGTGCGTGATCTGGGCGTCGAAGTAGACCTCGATCGAGTCGTCGGAGAGCACCGAGTCCAGGTCGGTGGTCCACCGCTCGATCCCGTGCCGCTCGGCGATCTCGCGCAGCTTCTGCTCGGAGCGCCCGACCAGTACCGGTTCGGGGATCACCCGGGAGCCGTCCGGGAGCACCACTCCGCCGGCGTCCCGGATCGCCAGAACCGACCTCGTCAGGTGTTGGCGGTATCCCATGCGTCCAGTGACGCCGTTCATGGCGATACCCAGCACGTGATCACCCATATGTCGTCCCACCCTTCCTTGTGAAAGCGCTTTCCAAGGTACGGCAAACCGCCTCGGAACGCCAGTGCCGTTTTCTCTCCTCCCCCTTCCCCACACCGTGTGAGCGGTACGAACCCGCTCCGACGGGACCCGGACACGTCCCCCGGGGCCGGGGCGGGCGCGGTCGACGGCCCTGTCGGCGATCGGCGCTATATTCGTCCGGCCCCGTCCCGCGCCCCGGCCGCCCCACCAGCAGGGACCGTGGCCGCCCGCGTGGCCCCGGCCGACGCCCGGTGCGGGCGCTTTCCCCGGCCGGGAAAGCGCCCGCCCGTGTTTCCGGGCGGTCCCGGCTCCCGGCCGCGCGGACGGTCCCCGGGCGCCCGATCCGAAGAATCCGCGGCGGCGCTGTAACGAACCCCTTCCCCGCGACATAAGAGTGCGCAGTCGCACGGAAGGAAAGCGATGACACGAGACGACGACGCGTCCGACAGAGGGACGTTCACCCTCTTCTTCGAGCGGTACTACGACGGCGTCTACCGCTACGCGTGGCGTCGGATGGGCCCCGACCACGCCGACGACGTGGCGGCCGAGACCTTCGGCCTGGTCTGGGCCCGCTTCGACAAGGTCCCCCGGAACGAGCCCCTGCCGTGGCTGTACGGCGTCGCCCGCAACGTCGTCCTGGCCCGGTTCCGCCAGACGCGCAGGCGCGGCGAGGTGTTCGGCGCGTTCGAGGGCCAGTGGTCCACCGCGCTCACCGAGGCCGACAGCGCCGACCTGGTCCTGGACCGCCAGACCGCCCTTTCGGTGCTGGACCGGCTCAAGCCCGGCGACCGCGAGCTGGTGATGCTCCTGGCCTGGGAGGGCCTGGACGTGCCCGCCGCCGCGCGGACCCTGGGCTGCACGGTCACCACCGCCCGGGTGCGCCTGCACCGGGCGCGCAAACGCATCGAACGGCTCCTGGCCGACCCGCCCCCGGCCCCCGCCCCCGACCCGAGACCGCCCTGCTCGTTCCCGTGGAGGAGAAGCGATGAACACCGACGAGCGCGCCGTGCGCGACCTGCTCGCCCCCCTCGACCCCGCCGCGGCCGTCCGGGTCGACGCCGACCAGCGCGCCCGGGCCCGCGTCGACGCCCTGGCGATGGGCGGCGCCCGCACCCCGGGGGCGCGCATCGGGGCGTCCAAGGCCCGGTGGCGCCTCGCCGCCCTCGGCGCCGCCGCGTGCGCGGCGGCGCTGGCCATGATCGGGGTACTCGCCGTGAACCCCGCGGACAGCGCCTACGCCGGTCCGCCGCCGGCCCCCCTGTCGGTGACCCCCGCGAACCTGGAGGGCGCCCGGGAGGAGCTGCTGGCCCTGGCGGAGACGGCCGAGGCCCGGCCCGAGCCCGCGCCCGCCGGCGACGTCGCCTACGTGCGCACCGCGCAGTGGACCCTGACCTGGGTGCAGGACGCCGACACCGACGAGTTCGGCTGGGGCATCGCGCCGGTCGACCACCAGGTCTGGCGCTCGGCCTCGCAGGACGCGGGCTACTCCGTCGAGGCCCCCCAGCCCGCCGAGCACCTGTCCGGGGACGCCGACCCCGTCCTGTCGCTGTTCGAGCAGGGCCCGTCGGAGAGCGACGGCATGGACGAGGGGCTGGCGATGACCTGGGAGCCGGGCGAGCTGGCCACCGACCCCGGGGCGCTGGAGGCCCAGCTCCCGGAGATCTGGGACACCGACAGCACCAGCACCGCGACCCTGTTCTCCGCGCTCCAGGAGCTCTACGGCGAGCGGCCGGTCACCCCCGCCGAGCAGGGCGCCGTCCTGCGGATGCTCGCCGGGCGCGACGACGTCCGGTTCGCCGGAGAGGCCACCGACCGCGAGGGCCGCTCGGGGCTGCTCTTCCTGACCGAGGACACCGAGAGCGTCGAGGGCGGCCTCCTGCAGCGGCGCGTCATGTTCGCCCCCGACACCGGGATGCCGCTCTACCACGAGACCGTCCTGATGGAGAGCGACGCGCCCACCCCGGGCGAGCTGCCGCAGGTGAACAACTACACCGTCCTGGTCGCCAGCGCCTGGGTCGCCGAGGTCAAGCAGATCCCCTGACCCCCGACACCCGACGACGGCGCGGACGGCCGCCCCGCGAGGAGCGGGGCGGCCGTCCGCGCCGCGCCCCCGGAGGAGGCCCGCCGGCCCGAGCCGCTGGGTCTCCGAAAGGAGAGAGCGAAAGAACGCGCGGGCAGTCACGGCAAGCAACGATTCTGCACGGACAAGCACGCCTCAATACAAATATTCGACAGTTTTCCACTTTTCAGAAGTGAAACAACGAATATATTCGTGCATTTCATTCTCCGACTGGAAACACTCCCCCAATTCGGCTTATCGTCTTCCCATGCCGTCTCTCGACCACGAATTCCCCCTCGATCTCATCCGGCACTCCCCGGACCTGGCAGCCAGCCTTCTCGACCACGTCTGCGGGAGCGCCCTCCCGAAATTCACCCGGGCCCGGTGCGAGTCGGGCGACGCCACCACCACCGCCCCTCCGGAGCTTCGGGCCGACTCCGTCGTCGTCCTCGAGAACAGCCCGGACTCCGGCGGGGACAGGGCGGAACCGGCCCTGGCGATCGTCATCGAGTACCAGTCCCGACGTGACGCCCGGAAACGCTTCAGCTGGCCCGTGTACGTGGCCAACATCCGGGCCAGGCTGGGCTGCCCGGTGGCGCTGCTCGTCCTGACACCGTCCGAGACGGTGGCCCGCTGGTGCGCGACGCCGATCGACCTGGGTCTCGGCCACATGACGCAAACGCCGCTCGTCCTGGGAACGTCCGACCTGAAACCGGTCACCGATGCCGAGGAAGCCAGGGCGAACCCGGAACTGGCGATCCTGGCCGCCGCGATGCACCATTCCAGCGACCGAGCGGTCCTGGACGCGCTGCTGCCCGCATTCGACGTCCTCGACCGGTCGAGGACCACTTTGTATTCTGACTACGTGCTCGCGGCGCTGCCCGCCGCGGCCAGGAAATATCTGGAGGAAACCGTGAACCTGGGCGCCTACGAGTTCAAGACCGAGTTCATCGGCCGTCCCTTCCGCGAGGGAAAAGCCGAAGGAAAGGCCGAAGGAAAAGCCGAGGGGCGGGCCGAGGGGCGGGCCGAGGACGTGCTGCTGGTCCTGGAGGCACGCGGGATCGAGGTCTCCGACTCCGTACGTGAGCGGGTCTCCTCCTGCGCCGACGCCGAGCAGCTCATCACCTGGGTACGCCGGTCCGCCACCGCCGAGACCGCCGAGGACCTGTTCGCCTGAGCCGCCGGTCCGCGGAGGACGCCGTCCTCCGCGGACCGGCGGAAACACACCCGTGGCGGTGGTCCGTTCCGGCTTTTCCGCTCCGAAGCGGCCACCCCTGGAACGGACCACCGCCACCGCACGGTCAGCGTCGTCCCGGCGCTCTCTCCCCGAGGAGGACACGATGGGCAGCCACGGCAACCAGGACAAGCCGGTCGACAGCGGATCCACCCCCAAGCCCGAGCAGGACGGCCAGAAACCGACCCCGCACGGCGGTGGCGGAGAGAAGACCGGTCCGAAGTGACCTCCACCCCCTCCGCCCCCGACGGCCGGCCCGCCGCACTGACACGAGAACTGGCCGCCTCCGGGCACCTCTCCGATCCGGCCTGGCACACGGTGTTCGAGCGCGTCCCCCGCCACCGCTTCCTCCCCGACCCGATCTGGGCCCCCGACGCCCTGGACGAGGACCAGTGGGTCCCGGTGCCCCGCTCCGATCCGTACTGGTGGGACAACGCCTACGTGGACGCGGCGGTGGTCACCCAGGTCGACGACGGGAAACCCGCCGGGCCCGACGGCCGGGGCCTGCTCCCCACCAGCGCGGCCTCCCAGCCGTCCCTGGTCGCGGGGATGCTGGACGCCCTCGGGGCCCGCGGGGACGAGACGGTCCTGGAGATCGGCACGGCCACCGGGTACAACTGCGCGCTGCTGTGCGAGCGGTTCAGCTCTCGGAACGTCACCTCGGTCGAGATCGACCCGGTCCTGGGAGAGCAGGCCGCGGCGAACCTGAACGCCACCGGGCACGCACCACGCCTGGTGGTCGGCGACGGCGCGCTGGGAGTGCCCGAACGCGCGCCCTTCGACCGGGTCCTGGCCACGGTCGCCGCGCGGCGCGTCCCCGCGGCCTGGATCACCCAGACCCGCCCCGGCGGGTTGATCGTGACGCCGTGGACCACCGGTTACACCTCGGGCGTCCTGGTACGCCTCACCGTCGGCGACGACGGGACCGCGAGCGGCCCGATTCTGGGCGACGCGGGGTTCATGGGGCTGCGCCAGGAGCGCGTCACCGGCGGCCTGTGGGACTTCGTGGACGAGGACGCTCCCGGCGTGGCCGACGAGCGGATCGGGTTCTCCCCCGCCCTGCTGTCCGACCGCGACCCGGGACGCGACCTGGTCGTCGGCCTGCTGGTCCCCGGCCTGGCCTACGGCCGCTACGACGGCCCCGAGGGCAGCGGCGAGGCCACCGTCTACGTCTACGACCGGGCGGGCTCCTGGGCCGTCGGGGAGTTCGTGCCCGGCCGGAACGACTACGAGGCGCACCGGTACGGCCCCCGGGACCTGTGGGCCGAGATCGAGGCGGCCCACACGGCCTGGGAAGCCGCGGGCAGCCCCGGCCGGGACCGGCTCGGACTGACCGTCACCACGACCGGCGACCACCGCCTGTGGACCGATCACCCGGGAAACGTCCTCGGCGTGTGACCCGCTCCGGCGCCCGCGCGGCGCGTCAGGTCACCAGGCCGTGGCGGTAGGCGTAGACGACCGCTTGGACGCGGTCGCGGAGCGCGAGTTTGGCGAGGATGCGCGACACGAAGGTCTTGACGGTCTCCTGGCTCAACACGAGGGTCGCGGCGATCTCCCTGTTGGAGAGGCCGTCCGCGATGAGGCGGAGGACCTCCAGTTCGCGGGGGGTCAGCGGGCTGTCATGCGTCGTGTCCTCGGCGGGCCTGATCCGGGCCGCGTACCTGCCCACGAGCTGGCGTGTCACCTCGGGGTCCAGCAGGGCCGCGCCCGCGGCCACGGTCCGGATGCCGTGCAGCAGCTGGGCCGGCGGAGCGTCCTTGAGCAGGAACCCGCTCGCCCCCGCGCGCAACGCCTCGTAGACGTACTCGTCCAGGTTGAACGTCGTCACCACGAGCACCTTGACGGGATGCGACACCCCGGCGCCGGCCAGCAGGCGGGTGGCCTCGATGCCGTCGAGCACCGGCATGCGCACGTCCATCACCACGACGTCCGGCCGCAGCCGACCACCGAGGTCGACGGCGGCCTGCCCGTCCCCGCACTCGCCCACCACCTCGAGGTCGGGCTGGGCGTCGATGATCGTGGTCAGCCCGGTGCGGATCAGCACCTGGTCGTCGCAGACCAGGACCCGGATCGGCGCGGTCACGACAGGCCCCCCGCGGGTATGCGCGCCCGCACGGCGAAGCCGCCGCCCGGCTGCCGGTCCGCGCTGAAGTCGCCGCCCAGCACGTCGACCCGTTCGCGGAGACCCGCGAGCCCCCGCCCGCTCCCGCCGGGGGCTCCGCCCTTCGAACCGGAGCCGTCCGTGTCGACCTCCACGGTGATCTCCCTTTCGCTGTGGCGCACCCGGACCGAGGTGCGGCTGCCGTGCGCGTGCTTGAGCGCGTTCGTCAGGGCCTCCTGCACGACCCGGTGGGCCACGAGGTAGGCGCTGCCGCTCGACTCCGCCGGCGCGCCCTCCTCGGTGAACTCCACCGGCTGCCCGGCCTGGCGCGTCTGTTCCACGAGTGTGACGAGCCTGCCGACAGGCGGCGTCCTGGCCCCGGTGCCGTGGTCGGGGTTGAGCAGGTCGAGCAGGTGCCGCAGGTCGGTGATGGCCCGCCGACCGGTGTCGGTGACGGCGGTCAGGGTCTGGTCGAGGCGGTCGGGCACGGCGGTCAGGTACCGCGCCGCCTCGGCCTGCACGACCATCGCCGTCACGTGGTGGGTCACGACGTCGTGGAGCTCGCGGGCGATGCGGGCGCGCTCGGCGGCGCGGGTGTCCTCGGCGACGCGACGACGGCGTTCGGCTTCCGCGGCCCGGGTGGAGCGCAGCCACGTCCCGATCCCCCACGCGAAGGCCAGCGCCAGGTAGAACGTCACGAACCCGCTCGGCGTCTCGCCCGGAGGCCCGCCCGGCGACTCCTCCGAGCCGAGCCAGAAAAGCGCGACCGCCAGCGGCACGTACGCCATGGAGAACAGGAGTGCGGTGGTGCGCCGGTACCGTTCCAGAAGGGACCCCACGCTCACCAGCGCGATGGGCAGCGCGACGCCCGCGAGCGAGTGGTAGCCGCGGAGCTGGTCGACGGCGAAGCCGAGAGACACCAGGGCGAGGCAGACGACCGGCCACCGCTTGCGCACGGCAAGCGGAAGGCATTCGAGGGCGATCGCCACGACGGCCAGCACGTCGAAGGGACGGGGCGGCAGGCCGCCGAGCTGGGTCCCCTGGCTGTGGAGTGCCGGCAGGAACGACCCGGCGAAGAGCAGCAGCCCGAACGGGAGGTACCAGACCGTGGCGCCGAACCGGCGCCACGACTCAAGAACCCGCCGACGATTGATCACTGAGGAAGTGTAGTGCCGGCGCCGGCCCGGTCGGCACGCCGACGGCGGGGCACCAGGTGGCCGCGCCGGTGGGCCAGCCACACGAACGCGATCATCACCAGCACACAGAACAGCACCGCGAACAGGCTTCCCTCCGGGCCGAAGTCTCCGCCGGTGATGAGCATCGGGCCCGACGTCGCGGCGTCCAGCAGCCCCTGCTGGGTGTCGTTGCCCGAGACCTCGGTGCTGAAGATGCCGCCCGCGGCGAAGTTCCAACCGAAGTGCAGGCCGATCGGCACCCACAGGTTACGGGTGGCGATGTACGCGGCGGTGAGCATAGCGCCGCCCTCGATCCCGACGACGATGGCGCCCCACAGGTTGGCGTGCGGGTTGACCAGGTGCAGCAGGCCGAACGGCACGCTGGTCAGCACCAGCGCGATCCACGTGCCGGTGCGTTCCTCGATGATCCGGAACAGGACGCCGCGGAATATCACCTCCTCCGTCACGGCGGCGGCGGCCATGAAGCCGAACAGCCCCAACGCGCCCGTCACCGAGCCCAGGCCGCTGATCTCGTAGCCTCCGAGAAAGGCGATGCTCACGATGACGGCCACGAACAGCGCGACGCCGATCAGCGTCCCCCGGCCGATCGCGGCCCCCGCGCCCTCCCGGGCCACCTCAGTAACCGGGCGGCGCTCGGTCCGCCGCACCACCCACCTGTAGACGAGCAACGTAAGCACGGCCGTCAAGAGGCCCAGGACGAGCGTGAACCACGGGTTCTCTTGCAGCGCGTAGGAAGCCTGGCTGCCGATGAGGGCGACCGCCGCGACGGCCGCGAACTGCCAAACGAATCTCACGAAAACTCCTTTACCGGATTCGCGGCCGAAGCACCGCGACAGCGTTGAACACTACGGATCCGGCAGCCTGGAGTCGTCACCACTCGGTGGACACCTGCACGTAGCTCGCATGGGGGACAAACCCCACTGACGGCCCGGCGCCGCCCCTCCCCGGGACGCCGGTGGACACCCGTCAAACCGAACGGCTCGGCGCTGCCCTGGGCATGCACATCCGTATCGCAGACCCGTCCTGGCACAGTGCTCCACCAAGCTGATCTCAGCGAAGGAGCGAGGCTAGCCGGCCTGGAGGAAATCGCGTACCCCGGGGTGGGAGTGGTGCGCACGGAGCTTCGTCCGCAGCCCCTGAAGCTCGGAGGATGACCGGGCCGAGTCCACGCCTCCCAGACACCGGCTCGCGTGCCGCCCGGCCTCCACAGCGGCGTCCAGATCGTGCAGGGCCAGATGTGCCTCGGCGGCGCGGGCCAGGTAGATGGCGTGGGTGCGCGGGTACTCCTCATCACCGGGGTAGGACGCCTCCATGGCCGCCCCGAACCGGCGCAGGGCTTCGGCGGGGTCTCCCAGGCGCAAGGCCGATGAGCCCGCGATCATCTCGATCTCGCCCTCGGTCACCCAGTACAGGCACGCCGGATCGTCCTCGGACGCCCCCTTGTCCAGGGCGGTGCGGGCCAGATGCAACTGGCGGGCACAGGCGCGCCGATCGCCGGTGGTGGACAAGGCCCGGGCGGTGCGGGCTGCGAGCATCGCCTGCATGCGCGGCGTGGCCTTCCACCGCACCTGGCCGCTGGCCGTCTCCAGCAGGTTCAGGGCACGGTCGCCATGCCCGGTGGAATAGCACTGGATCGCGGCGAAGCTCGCGGCGTAGGCGCCGCTGATCGGATCGCCCGCCTCGGCAGAGGCACGAAACGCCCCGTCGAAGTATCGGGCGGCCGTACCGGTGCGGCCCTGATCGAACGCCGCCCACGCCACCTGCCGGGAGGCTTCGGCGGCCAGCGCGTACAGGCGGTTCTGCGCACCGCCGCGCAGGCGCCCTGAGCGGAGCAGGTTGACGATGAGCCCTAACTCTCCGCGGGCCAGCGCCAGCACATCGCCGCTGCCCAGCTCGTCGTCCAGGCGACGCAGGTGGTCGAGCCGGTCGTCGATGCGCGTGATCAGCCTCGGCCCGTCAGCAGAGGAGGGTTCCGACGGCGGGGGCTCCGCTTCCAGCGTCCTAGGTAGTGTTTTCAAATGATCGCCGCTGGTGGATCATGGTGTCGTGATACGTCGTCATGAACTGTCGGATGCCGAGTGGGAGTTCGTCCGGC
>NZ_SNYN01000030.1 GCF_004363075.1 Actinorugispora endophytica | reverse complement strand
TACGGGGAGTCGGGCGCCGGCGCGGGTGCGCGCGCTCGCCTGCGTTCCGCGCGGCGCGCTTCCCGCGCCACGCCGTGCCCAGGGGCACGACGTTCGATAGGGGGATCGACCAGAGGGCCAACCACAGTCCTTGAGGGAGTGGACCGCGGGAACGAGGCCGGAGCCGAGAGCACCAGCACAGCACGCGCGGCCAGGACCAGGAGCCCACTCACCGGGCAGGCCGAGGCCAGGAGCGCAGCAAGCACGAGAAGAACGGTGAGAAAGAGAAGAGGAAGGTGGGGAGGGAGCAGATGGAAGCCCCGAAGCGTGTGCCCGTTCCGTGCCCGAAGACAGTCAAAAATGTTCGGAAACAGCGAGAGACAACCGGAAACAACGAGAAGCGGCCTTCCACCGGGTTTCCCTGGTAGAAGGCCGCTTCCGCGAGGTGTGGCAGGTGTAGGGTTCGAACCTACGTAGGCTGAGCCGGCAGATTTACAGTCTGCTCCCTTTGGCCGCTCGGGCAACCTGCCTGGGATCGCGTGACGCCTTCGGTGCCGCGCATGAATGAGGATAGCGGACTGCCGCGCAGACGCGAAATCGAATACCCGACACGCTCTCAAGGCCCGGGACGTGCCCGGACGGTGCCCGCGCGCCCGCCGGGCTAAGCTCTTCTGTCACTGCCGTGGCAGGGCCGTGCCGCAGCGGCGCGCCGACCGCGGCGACCGATCGATCACGAGCCGTCGGCCGCCCCAACGGGGCCGGGCCCAGACACTACGGGGGTATGAGCACACGTGGCAGCCGAATCCAGCTTCGATGTCGTCTCCAAGCTTGACCGGCAGGAAGTGGACAACGCCGTCAACCAGACCGCCAAGGAGCTCTCCCAGCGCTTCGACTTCAAGGGGACCGGCTCGACCATCGAGTGGTCCGGCGACCAGGGCGTGGAGATCAAGTCCGGCTCCGAGGAGCGCGCGAAGGCCGCTCTGGACGTGTTCAAGGAGAAGCTGATCAAGCGCGGCGTCTCCCTGAAGGTCCTGGACGCGGCCGACGAGCCCAAGATCTCCGGCAAGGAGTACCGCCTGCCGATCACGCTCAAGGAGGGCATCACCTCCGAGGACGCCAAGAAGATCTCCAAGATCATCCGGGACGAGTTCCCCAAGGGTGTGAAGGCCCAGATCCAGGGCGACGAACTCCGGGTCAGCTCCAAGAAGAAGGACGAACTCCAGGCCGTCATCTCCCTGCTCAAGGGCAAGGAGCTCGACATCGCCCTGCAGTTCGTGAACTTCCGGTAGCCCCCGGGGCCGACGGGGTGACCGCGGTCACTCCGCCGGCCCCCACTCCTCAGCCATGCCCCTCAGGCGGCGGATTCGCTCGGGGGTGGGCGGGTGGGCGGCGAAGAGGCCGCCCGCGCCCCGGCGGGAGAACGGGTGGGCGATCATCAGGTGCCCGGAGGCGAGCAGGCCCCGCTCCGTGGGGAGCGGGTGGGTGCGGGCGCCGATCTCGATCTTGCGCAGAGCCGTGGCCAGGCCGATCGGGTCTCCGGTGAGGCGGGCGGCGGCCTCGTCCGCGTCGAACTCGCGCCTGCGGCCGACGGCGGCCCGGACGACCGCCGCGGCGATCGGGCCGACGGCGAGGAACAGCAGTCCGCTGAGCAGGCCCTGACCGTCCTCGTCCTCCGAGTCGGCGAGCGGAAGCAGCAGTGCCAGCGCGGTGAGGGACGTGATCATCATGGCGAGCATCGCGGCCACCGAGCAGACGATGGTGTCGCCCTTGCGCAGGTGCGCCAGTTCGTGCGCGACGACACCGCGCAGTTCGCGTTCGTTGAGGATCCTGAGCAGGCCCGTGGTGCAGCACAGCACGGACCGGCGGCGACGCCAGCCGGTGGTGAAGGCGTTGGGCGCGACCGTCGGGGACAGGAACAGCCTGGGCATGGGCTGGCGGGCCTCGGTGGCGAGCTCCCGGACGACCCGGTAGAGCTCCGGCTGCTCGATCTCACTGATGGGGCGCGCGTGCATCGCGCGCAGCGTCATGGTGTCGCCGAAGAAGTAGACGAGTCCGTTGACGGCGATGACCGAGACCACGCCCAGCTTGAGACCCTGGGCCCCCCAGCACGTCCAGCTTCCGACGACCAGCAGCGCGGAGAGACCGGCGATGAGGGCCGCCGCGCGAAACGTGTTGTGGTGCATGGCCACGGTCCTCCCTTCCTCTGCTCGCGGGGCCTTAGTCCGCCCGGCCCGTTCCCCGTTGTCAACGTACGGGTCGGGGTCGCGCGTTCCCGGGCCCGGGGGGCGAACCTCACCTGCCCCTGCTCCACGCCCCATGGTCGGTAAATCGGGCCTCGGAGCGACCCCCGGCGGGGACCACCGCCTATAGTTCCGACTGTGACCTTCGCTACTCGGCCCGCGCTGCCCGGTGTCCTGCTCGTCGGGCGCCGGCACGTGGACCTGCTCCGGATCAACGGCGGCCTGTGTCCCCGATGACCTCCGGCCGGTCCCGTCCCCGCAGGAGGACCGACCGCCTGCGAAGCCCTCCCGTCAATTCGGCCCCGGTCGTCCAGCCACGCCCCCGGGACGGGGGAGCCCCCGAAGACAGAGACAAGCGCCACGTCCGGGCGGCCGTCCGGTGAATACCGTTGTGGCGAGACTGAGTCAACCCTAAGTCACCGTGTTCCGCGCGGCGGCTTCTCTAGGAGGTCGACGATCTCAGTGCCCAAAGAGGTCCAGCGACTCGATCGCGTCATCATCCGGTTCGCCGGCGACTCCGGCGACGGCATGCAGTTGACCGGCGACCGGTTCACCCAGGAAACCGCGTCCTTCGGCAACGACCTGTCCACCCTGCCGAACTTCCCGGCGGAGATCAGGGCGCCCGCGGGAACGCTCCCCGGCGTGTCCAGCTTCCAGCTGCACTTCGCCGACCACGACATCATGACCCCCGGGGACGCCCCGAACGTCCTGGTCGCGATGAACCCCGCCGCCCTCAGGGCGAACATCGACGACGTGCCCAAGGGCGCGATGGTCATCGTCAACACCGACGAGTTCACCAAGCGCGCCCTGGCCAAGGTCGGCTACACCGCCAACCCGCTCGAGGACGGCTCCCTCGCCGGGTACAAGGTGAGCGCGGTGCCCCTGACCTCCATGACGGTCCGCGCGCTGGAGGACTTCGGCCTCTCCAAGAAGGACTCCGAGCGCGCGAAGAACATGTTCGCTCTGGGGCTGCTGTCCTGGATGTACAACCGCCCCACCGAGGGGACGCTCGACTTCCTGCGGGCCAAGTTCGCCAAGAAGCCGGACATCATGTCCGCCAACATCGCGGCGTTCAAGGCCGGCTGGAACTTCGGCGAGACCACCGAGGACTTCGCGGTCTCCTACGAGGTCAGACCGGCGGCGCTGCCCTCGGGCACGTACCGCAACATCACCGGCAACACCGCGCTGTCCTACGGCCTGGTCGCGGGGGCCGAACTGACCGGGCTGCCGCTGTTCCTGGGGTCCTACCCCATCACCCCGGCCTCGGACATCCTGCACGAGCTGTCCAGGCACAAGCGGTTCGGCGTGCGCACGTTCCAGGCCGAGGACGAGATCGCGGGGGTCGGCGCGGCCCTGGGGGCCTCGTTCGGCGGGGCCCTGGGCGTGACCACCACGTCGGGGCCGGGCATGGTGCTCAAGGCCGAGACGGTGGGTCTGGCGGTCATGACCGAGCTGCCGTTGATCGTCGTCGACGTGCAGCGCGGCGGGCCGTCCACCGGCCTGCCCACCAAGACCGAGCAGGCGGACCTGTTGATGGCGCTGTTCGGGCGCAACGGCGAGTCCCCCGTCCCGGTGCTGGCCCCGCGCTCGCCCGCCGACTGCTTCGACATCGCGGTCGAGGCCGCGCGCATCGCCACCAAGTACCGGACCCCCGTCATCGTGCTGTCCGACGGGTACCTGGCCAACGGCTCCGAGCCCTGGCGGATCCCGGACGTGTCGGCGCTGCCGGACCTGTCGGTGGAGTTCGCGGCCGGGCCCAACGGCGAGGACGGCGCGTTCCTGCCCTACCTGCGCGACCCCGAGACGCTGGCGCGCCCGTGGGCGGTGCCGGGGACGGCCGGGCTGGAGCACCGCATCGGCGGCATCGAGAAGAGCGACCGCACCGGCGACATCTCCTACAGCCCCGCCAACCACGACCTGATGGTGCGGACCCGCCAGGCCAAGGTGGACGGGATCTCCCGCGACATCGACCCGCTGGAGGTGGACGACCCGACGGGTGACGCGGACGTGCTCGTGCTGGGCTGGGGCGGCACGTACGGCTCGATCGGGGCGGCCGTGCGCCGGGTCCGGCGGGTCGGGGGGAGGGTGGCCCACGCCCACCTGCGCCACCTCAACCCGTTCCCCGGGAACCTGGAGGAGGTCCTGCGCCGGTACGACCGGGTGCTGGTCCCCGAGATCAACCTCGGCCAGCTGGCCCTGCTGCTGCGCGGCAGGTTCCTGGTCGACGTCATCAGCTACACGAAGGTGCGCGGCCTGCCGTTCAAGGCCGAGGAACTGGCGGGCGTGCTGCAGGAGGTCATCGACCGTGCCGAGTGAGAACACCGACGGGCACCCGAACGGGGTGGCCGCCGACGGCTCCGGACCCGCGTTCAAGGGGCTCACGCTGGTCCCCGTGAGCGACGTCCGGTACAGGATGAAGGACTTCAAGTCCGACCAGGAGGTGCGCTGGTGCCCCGGCTGCGGGGACTACGCGATCCTGGCCGCGTTCCAGGGCTTCCTGCCCGAGCTGGGGGTCCCGCGCGAGAACATCGTGATCGTCTCGGGCATCGGCTGCTCCTCGCGGTTCCCCTACTACCTGTCCACGTACGGAATGCACTCGATCCACGGGCGCGCGCCCGCGATCGCGACGGGGCTGGCCGCGAGTCGGCCGGACCTGTCGGTGTGGGTGGTCACGGGCGACGGCGACGGTCTCTCCATCGGCGGGAACCACCTGATCCACGCCCTGCGGCGCAACGTGAACATCAACGTGCTGATGTTCAACAACCGGATCTACGGCCTGACCAAGGGGCAGTACTCCCCGACCTCCGAGCGGGGCAAGGTCACCAAGTCCTCGCCGGTGGGGTCGCTGGACACGCCGTTCAACCCGGTGTCGCTGGCGCTGGGCGCCGAGGCATCGTTCGTGGCGCGCACGGTGGACTCGGACCGCAGGCACCTGACGTCGGTGCTGCGCGCGGCCGCCGACCACCCGGGCGCGTCGTTCGTGGAGATCTACCAGAACTGCCCGATCTTCAACGACGACGCGTTCGAGCCGCTGAAGGACCCCGGCCAGCGGGACGCGCGGCTGCTGCGGATGGAGCACGGCGAACCGCTGATGGTCGGCGCGGACCGGGGCGTGGTGCTCGGCGAGTACGGCGAGCTGGTCGTCGCGGACGTGGCCGAGGCGGGCGAGGACCGCGTGCTGCGGCACGACGCGCACCGGACCGACCCGGGGTACGCCTTCGCGCTGTCCCGACTGGACCGGCCCGCGTTCGAGCACGTGCCGGTCGGCCTCTTCCGCAGTGTGCGGCGGCCCAGCTACGACGAGATGCTGAACGGGCAGATCGCCGAGGCCGAGACGACCCAGGGCCGGGGTGATCTGGCGGCCCTGCTGGCGAGCGGGGACACCTGGACCGTGGAGTAGCCCCGGTCCGACGACGAAGGCGGGCGCGCACCGGAAACGGTGCGCGCCCGCCGTGCTCCCGGGGTGTTCCGGCGCCGGGGGCGGAGCGCGCCCGTCCGGAACCTCCGGAGCAAAGAGTCCAGTTCATCCAGATTTTTCCAGATTTTCTACTAAAATTTTATCGATGGCAGTGAACCGGTAACCTCTTCGAACTGTGAACCCCCCTTCTACTTCCCCCGGCCCGGCCGCGCCCACCGCCTCCTCCCGCCGGGAACAGGCCGAGGCCCTCCTGCCCTCGCGGCGGGGGCCGCTGACCGCCGTGGCGCTGGCGGCCGCCCTCCCGTTCCTGTCCCTGTGCGCGCTGGTCGTCGGCGGCTGGTGGCCGCTGCTGGCCTTCGACGCGGTCCTCGCGGAGCGGCTGTACGCGTGGGTGCGCCCGCGGCCCGATCTGGCGCACGGGCTGGAGGTCTGGACCGAGGCGTTCGGCACCTGGTCGATGCGGATCGTCTCGCTGCTCACCGCCGCCTGGCTGGTGCTGCGCCGCCAGTTCTCCACCGCCCTGTGGGCGTGCGCGGCGGTGTTCACCGCCAACCTGCTCGGGCTGGTCACCAAGCTCGGCGTGGCCCGGGAGCGCCCCGAGTTCACCGATCCGATCCTGGTCGGGGTGGGGCCGTCCTTCCCCTCGGGGCACTCGCTGATGGCCTTCACCGGCATGGGAATCCTGCTGTTCGCGGCGCTGCCGCTGCTGCGCGGGGCCTGGCGGGGCGCCGCGTGGGCCGCGGCGGCCGTGATCGCGCTGAGCACCGCGCTGAGCCGCCCCATGCTCGGCGTGCACTGGTTCACCGACATCGTCGCGGGGATGAGCCTGGGCGTCCTCACCCTGGCCCTGACCATGCTGGCGTGGACCTTCCTGCCGTCGGCGCTCCGACGCCGGGACCGCCCCTCCACCCGCCGCTGACCCGCCCTCCCCCTGGTCGACGGCGGGTGCGCGGAGCAGTTCGGGTCGGCAGGGAATAGCCTGCGGGTATGCGTATCGTCATCGCCGGAGGGCACGGAAAGATCGCACTGCGACTGGAGCGGCTGCTGGCCGCGCGCGGCGACTCCCCCGTGGGCCTCATCCGCAACCCCGACCACGCCGGCGACCTCCGCGCCGCGGGCGCCGAACCGGTGGTCATCGACCTGGAGTCGGCCACCGTCACCGAACTGACCGAGAAGGTGATGGGCGCGGACGCGGTCGTGTTCGCCGCGGGCGCCGGCCCCGGCAGCGGGGTCCCGCGCAAGGACACCGTGGACCGCGGCGCCGCCGCGCTGCTGGCCGACGCCGCCTCGCTGGCCGGGGTGCGCCGCTACCTGATGGTGTCCGCCATCGGCGTGGACAAGGGCCCCGCCCCCGACGCCGAGCCGGTGTGGGCGGCGTACGTCGAGGCCAAGAAGGCCGCCGACGACGACCTGCGGGAGCGCGGCCTCCAACTCGACTGGACGATCCTGCGTCCGGGCGGCCTGACCGACGACCCGGGGACCGGGAGGGTTCGGCTCGCGCCGGAGGTGGAGCGCGGCCAGGTCTCCCGGGACGACGTGGCGGCGGTGCTCGTGGCGCTGCTGGACACCCCGTCCACCGTCGGCCACGTGCTGGAGCTGGTCGGCGGTGACACCCCGGTCGACGAGGCGGTGGCCGCCGTCGGACAGTAGTTTCGACGCTCTCTGTGGCCCGAAGGGGGTCATAGGGGGCATCATGGACGGAGATGGCCCTGCGGGTCTTCTCCGCGACGCACGCGGACGAACAGCAGCGCTCGACAGCGCTCGTCAAGGGCAGATGGGTACGGTTGGCAGATGAGCGTCACACAGGTCGTGAGAGACAGCACCGTCGTCGAGCACGCCAAGGTCGCAGCTCAGCAGAAACGCAAGATGTTCGTGGTGCAGCTGCGCGTCAACACCTATGACGACGCCTCCAGCAGCGTCCGGCCGGGACTGACCCGAATCCTCGAGGGCATCGAGGAGGCCGGTTGGCGGTTGGAGCAGACCTCCTACAGCCAGGGCAGCAACGGCGAACCCGCGCAGCTGTTCGTCTTCCGTCCCGCTCCCGACGAGCCCGAGGCCCCCGAGCCGGAGAAGGCCGCGCAGGAACAGCAACAGCAACAGTCGGGACAGCAGCAGCCGTACCAGCAGGACCCCTACGCCGGGTACCAGTACCCGCAGGGCCAGCAGTACGACCAGCAGGGCTACCAGCAGCAGTACCCGGGGTACGGGCAGCAGCAGGGGTACCCGCAGCAACAGCAGCAGTACCCGGGGTACGGGCAGCAGCAGTACCCCCCGGGCTACGGCCAGCAGCAGTGGTAGGACACCGCGACGGCGCGGCGGCCCCCGGCTCACCCGAGCCGGGGGCCGTCCGCGTTCCGGCCTCTCCGACGAGCGAGGCAGACCTCTGACTCCCGCGCGCGCCCCTCTGCCCGCGGTCCGCGCGGCCGTCGCCGGGGACGGCCCCGACCTGGTCCACGTCGACGCCCTCACCTGGTCCTCCGACGTCACCCCCGCGCCCCGGTGGGACCCCGGCAGGCGCTTCTTCGAGGGGTGCGCGGTCGAGGACGTACTGGTCGCCGAGGTCGACGGGAGGACCGCCGGGTACGCGGTGGTGTCGCCGTACCTGCCCTTCCCCAGCGCCGCGCACGTCCAGGAGCTCAGGTCCCTCGCGGTGGCCCCGGAGGCGCGGCGGCGCGGCGCGGGACGCGCGCTGCTGTCCGCCGCCCGGGACCTGGCCGCGCGGCGGGGCGCCCGCAAGCTGGTCCTGCGCGTCCTGGGCGGCAACACGGGGGCGCTGGCGCTGTACCGTTCGGCCGGCTACGAGGTGGAGGGGGTCCTGAAGGGGCTGTTCCTCCTGGACGGGCGTCCCGTGGACGACGTGCTGATGGCTCTGGACCCGACCGGCCGCGCGGGGTGACGGCCCGTCAGCGCCACGAGTGCCAGCGCGCGCCGGAGACCTCGCCGAAGCCCAGGTCCGCGTAGAGCGGCACGCCCGCCGGGGTGGCGGTCAGGACCACCTCGCGGTCCTGGTGGTCCGCGAGCGCGGCGGCCAGCACCGCGCGCGCGATCCCGCGGCCCCGCTGCTCGGGGAGGGTCGCCACCCAGTAGACGCCCACGGTGGCGCCGTCGTCGTAGGTGCAGCACGCCGCGGCCGGCACGCGCTGCCTGCGGGCCAGCCACACCCGCAGCCCGGGAGCGTCGAGCGCCTCCGGCGGCAGCAGCAGTCCCGGGGTGTACGGCCACAGGTCCCGGTAGGGGAAGCCGTACACGATCGTGCTCTCGGCCTCCTCCAGCGCCCGCCGGTCGGCCACCCGGACGATCTCCAGGTCGGCCTTCGGCGGCGCGGGCCGGACCGGGGCCGGCGGCCTGGCCATGACCGTGAGGTCGGCCGTCTCGGCGCCGGTCGTCCACGCGTCCCCGAGCGCTCCGAAGGGGTCTTCGACGACGCGGGGACCGCCGGCGTCCAGGATTCCGCGCACGGTTCCGGGAAGCTCCTCCAGGGGGTCGCGCAGGACGGTCCGGACGAGCCCGCGGCGCGGTATCCGGAGCACGACGGCCTCGGGCGCGTCGTGCAGGACCTCGGTGTGGTCCGGCCCCAGGCCGGTCCACAGCGCGGCCGCGTTGTCCGCGTAACTTCCCGGCATTCCCGATACTCCGCAGTGCGATCGTGTCAACGACGCTCCGCAGCCTAGCCGCTGGCCGCGGGGGCCGGGGCACCGGGTGGGAATCCGCCGGGAACGGGGCTTGCACCTGACGTCGCGTCAGGTCCTAACGTCGTCGGTGCCGCTCCGGACGGGGCGGCGCGAGGAGGAGGCCGGGGCGATGGGTGAGCAGGGCGGACAGGTCTGGAAGGTCGGGGACCTGGCCAGGCTGACCGGGTTGACCGTGCGGACGCTGCACCACTACGAGCACGTGGGGGTGCTGCGGCCGTCGGGGCGCAGTCCGGCGGGGCACCGGCTCTACGACGAGGGCGACGTGCGCCGGCTCTACCAGGTGGTCGCGCTGCGGGACCTGGGGCTTCCGCTGGAGGCGATCGGCACGGCGCTGGCGGGGGAGCTGGACCTGACCGCGCTGTTGCGCGAGCACCTGGCGCACGTCGAGCAGCAGCTCACCGCCCTCAGGTCGCTGCGCACCAGGCTCACCGCCCTGGTGGCCTCCGCGCGCTCGAGGCGCGTGGGCCCCGACGACCTCCTCGGGCTGACGGAAGAGGTGATCAAGGTGGAAGAGACCATCAGGAACTACTACACGGACGAGCAGCTGGCGTTCCTGGAGCGGCGGCGCGGGGAGATCGGCGAGGACGCCATCGCCGCGGTGGAGGCCGAGTGGCCGGAGCTCATCGCGAAGGTCCAGGCCGAGATGGACGCGGGCACCGACCCCGCCGACCCCCGGGTCCGGGCGCTGGCCGAGCGGTGGATGGGGCTGCTGGAGGCCTTCCACGGCAACGACCCGGGCGTGCGCGACTCGCTGTACCGGATGTACGAGGAGAACAGCGAGCAGATCACGCGGCAGTACGGCGGGCCGCCGGCCGCGATGCGGGACTACATCGGCCGGGCCCAGGAGGCGGCCGGCTGATCCGGGGCCGCGCGGACGGCCCCTCCCCGGCGGGGCGACAGGCCGGGACACCGGGGTTCCGATTACGGCGGGCGGCGACGGCGGGCGCCGGTCGAGGCCGCGCCCATGATGCCCGTTGTGTGGGGGTCTCGTTGGCGGTCTTGGGCTTTCTGCCCGTTTCGGGGTCGGGAAGGGCGGAAAGCCCATGATCATTCCGGGTGAGAGCGGAACCGGCCCTCGAACCGCCACGTCACGGGCATCCGGCGGGAACGCGCGGGCCTCCGGCCCCGCCCGCCATCGCCGCCCGCCATGACCCTCCGGTCCGCGCGGCGCGAGGCCGAAAGACCCACCCGAAGCACCGGTGCGCGAATCACCCCCGCGCCGGAGGCTCCCCAGGGAGTCTCCGGCGCGGGGGTGATTCGGTGGGTGGTGCTGGCACCACCCTCGGGAGGGCAGCGGTCTGGCACTCCAAGAGGGGGGACAGCGCGGCTGCCCCGAGGCATCCGGATCTCTAGCGTCGTATTCCGAAGGGACCACCCGGGTCCCCGGAGCACGAGGAGACGGCGCCGTGTCGCCACGAACAAGATCCGCACTCGCCCTCGGCGCGGCGGCGATGCTGGCCGCCGGCCTCGCCGTCCTCCCCGGCACGGCCGCGCTCGCCGACGACGCGACCCCGGTCGAGCCCACGGCGGAGAACGTCCGGAGCTTCCTCGACGGGCGGGTGCCCGAACTGCTGGAGGAGCACCGGATCCCCGGCGCCGCGGTGTCCGTCGTCGCCGGGGGCGAGCAGGTCTTCGCGGGCGGGTACGGCGTCACCGACGCCGACGCCGGGACCCCGGTCGACCCCGACCGCGTCTCCTTCCCCACCGCCTCGGTCAGCAAGTCCTTCACCGCGGTCGCCGTGCTGCGGCTCGCGGAGGACGGCGAGGTGGACCTGCACGCCGACGTCAACGAGTACCTTCCCGACGAGGCGGACCTGCCCGACACGTACCCCGGGCAGCCGGTGACCCTGCACCACCTGCTCACCCACACGGCGGGCTTCGAGGACGCCGTCGCCGGCATGCTCGCCGACACGCGCGACGAGGCGGCCCCGCTGGCCGACTACATCCCCGGGTACCGGCCCGAACGCGTCTACCCGCCCGGGAGGTTCGTCGCCTACTCCAACTACGGGTACAGCCTGGCCGGGCTGGTCGTCGAGGAGGTCTCGGGGCTCTCCTTCGAGGAGTACACCGCCGAGCGCGTCTTCGCGCCCCTGGGCATGGGGAACAGCGGCTTCGCCTTCCCCGACGACGCCGCCGAGCGCTTCGAGACCGCCACCCTCTACTACGGCTCCCCCGACGACCCCGCCCCCGACACGTACCTGAACCAGATGCCCGCGGGCGGCGCCTACGCCACCGCCACCGACATGTCGCGCTTCATGCTCGCCCTGCTCGGCGGCGGTGAACTCGACGGCGAGCGGGTCCTCTCCCCCGAGACCGTCGAGATGATGACCACGCGCCGGGACGGCCTGCACCCGGCGCTGGCGGGCAGCGGATACGGGGTCTGGGAGGAGCGCCCCGCCGGTCCCGGCGGGCCGCGCTCCGTCGGCCACGGCGGCGACTACGTCGGCGCGCACTCCCACTACTCGATCCTCCCCGAGGATGACCTGGGGATCTACGTGGTGGTGAACGGCGACGGCGCCCCCGCTCCCCTCTTCGAGGACGCCCGGACACTCATCGTCGAGGAGTTCCTGGCCGAGTTCGCCGGCGTCGGGCGGAACCCGGATCTGCCGGCCGCGGCCGACTTCCCGCTGGAGCCCTACACGGGCGTCTACACGACGACCCGGACCAGCCGCAGCGACCCCTCCGCGCTGATGATCGCCATGGACCAGGTCATGGTGTCCGCCGCGGACGACGGCACGCTGCACACCTCCAGCTCGGTACTGGGCGAGCAGGAGTGGACGCCGGTCGAGCCCGGCGTGTTCCGCTCCGAGAAGGGCGACCGGCTCGCGTTCTCCGAGGAGGACGGCGAGATCACCGGCCTCGGCTTCGACGTCATCTCCTCGCAGAACTACGAGCGGGTCCCGTGGCACGGCCAGCCGTACCTGCACCTCGCCGCGGCCGGGATCGCGCTGCTGGTCATGGCGACCATGCTGGTGTGGCCGGTGGCCGCCCTCGTACGCCGGCTGCGCGGCCGCAGCGCGCCCGCCCCGGCCGGCGCCCGGGCCGCCCGCCTGGCGGCCGGGGCCGCGGGCCTGCTGAGCGCGGGGTTCATCGGCTTCATGGTGTGGCTGCTGGCCGACCAGGCGGCGCTGGAGCAGATGCTCTTCAACGAGTCGCCGCTGCTGACCGCGCCGCTGACCGCGCTGTTCGTCCTGGCGGTCGCTCTGGTGGCCATCGCGGGCGCGTCCTGGTTCCGCCGCTGGTGGAGCCTTGCCGGACGGATCCACTACTCGCTCGTCGTGTGGGCCGTCGCCGCCTTCGCCTCGGTGGGCGCGCAGTACGGGTTGGTGTGGCTGCCGGTGCCGCTGCCGTAGGGCGGACACGCGGAAGGGCGGTCCGGGCGCTCCCGGACCGCCCTTCCGCGTGTCCGCTCCAGGGTCGACGCCTCCGTGCCGGCGGCCACCACCGCATAGCCTGGATGACGTGGCCATACAAGACATCCGGCCGGGCCCGGCCGCCCGACCGCGCCCTGCCGGACCGTCACGGCGCGACGCGGTCGACAGCCGCAGGCTCCCCCTCTACTCCGCCGGTGAGATCGATGTGCCGTTCGTCGTCGAGGGCATGACCGAGTTCATCCCGTGTGACACGTTCTGGGAGGAGCACTCGCATCCGACGCACGAACTGCTCTGGAACCGGCAGGGCGCGTCCTCGGCGACGGTCGGCAGGCGGATCTGGACGATCACCCCGACGGCCGGCCTGTGGATTCCCGCCGGCACCCCCCATTCCGGCTGGGCACCCGCCGGAACGTGGCACCGGTCCGCGCAGTTCGGCGTCCACGCGGTTCCGTCGATCTCCGACAGGCCCGTCGCGGTGGAGGTCACACCGCTGCTGCGGCTCCTGCTCGACCGGCTCGACACCGGCGGCATCGTCTCGGAGCCGCGTTCGAGGACGGAGGCGATGGTGGTCGACCTGCTCGTCCCCGCCCAGCGCGAACTGCTCTTGCAGATACCCGCGTCGCCGCTGCTGGCTCCCATCGTCGCCGCCGTTCGCGACGATCCCGCCGACACCACCACGCTGGCCGTGTGGGCGGCGCGGCTCGGTGTGAGCACCCGCACCATCACACGGGCGTTCCGTTCCGAGACCGGCCTCGGGTTCAGCCGGTGGGTGGCCACCGCGCGCGTGCAGCACGCGGTCGCGATGCTCACGCGGGGAGACGAGATCGACGAGGTGGCCGCGCGTACCGGGTACCACTCGGTGAGCGCGTTCGGCGTGGCCTTCCGGCGGATCACGGGATTGAGCCCGGGACGGTTCCGCTCGCAGTGAACGGCGCACCGGAAACCCCATCGGATAACAATTGTCCGTTTCGCGACAAAAGGTGTCACATCTAATCGATTGCACCTTAACCAAGTACACCCTAAATTTGCTTAGGCAAACCTAACCTCTCGCTGTCGTCGAGGTCGGGGCGGCGCGTGCGCCCACGCGTCGCGTCGAGGGGTTCCGCCCGACCCCGCCCCCGCAGGCCGCGCGCCGCCGCGTACGCCCACGGGCCCCGCAGACGACACGGGAGCCGAACCGTGGCATCGACACGGCTCAGGCCACCCGGCCGCAACCGGAAGGAAACCATGCCCCCCGTTTCAAGGCTGACCGCGCTCTCCACGGCCGCGCTGCTCACCGTCGGACTCGCGGCCTGCTCCTCGCCCTCTCCCGAGCCCTCCGGCGGGGAGGACGCCGGCTCCGGGAACTGGACCCCCGTCACCATCGAGCACGCGCTCGGCACGACGACCATCGAGTCGGAACCCGAGCGGGTCGCCACGGTGAACTGGGCCAACCACGAGGTTCCGCTGGCCCTGGGGATCGTGCCCGTCGGCATGGCCGCCGCCAACTTCGGCGACGACAACGGCGACGGCGTGCTCCCGTGGGTCGAGGAGAAGCTCGACGAACTGGGCGCGGAGACGCCGGTGCTGTTCGACGAGACGGACGGCATCGACTTCGAGGCGGTCGCCGACACCCAGCCGGACGTGATCCTCGCCGCCTACTCCGGGTTGACCCAGGAGGACTACGACACCCTGAGCGAGATCGCCCCCGTCGTCGCCTACCCGGAGACCGCCTGGGGCACGGCCTGGCGGGATTCGATCCGGTTGAGCAGCCAGGCCCTGGGCCTGGCGGACGAGGGCGAGGAGCTCATCGCCGACCTGGAGGAGGAGATCGACGCGTCGGTCGCGGAGCACCCGCAGATCGAGGGCAGCTCGGCGATGTTCCTGACCCACGTGGACACCACGGACCTGAGCGAGGTCAGCTTCTACACGGCGCACGACACGCGCGCCATGTTCTTCGAGGACCTCGGACTGGCGACCCCCGAGAGCATCGCGACCGCCTCGGCCGAGACCGACCAGTTCTCCCTGACCCGGAGCGCCGAGCAGGCGGACGCGTTCGACGACGTCGACATCATCGTCACGTACGGCGGCGACGACCTCGTGGCCACCCTGGAGGACGACCCGCTGCTGTCGCAGATGCCGGCGGTGGAGACCGGCTCCGTCGTCAACCTCCCCGGGGACGGCCCCCTCGGCACGGCCGCGAACCCGACTCCGCTGTCGATCTCGTGGGTCCTCGACGACTACCTGTCGCTCCTCAGCGCGGCCGCTGACGAGGCGTAGTGACGACGAACACCTCGCCGTCCGCCCCGGGCGCCGCCGTGCGGCGCCCGGGGCCCGGCCGGTTCCTCTGGCTGCTCGCCGTGCTGGGCGTACTGGCCGCCCTCATGGTCGCCTCGGTCACCGTCGGCTCCCGCGACGTGCCGTGGTCCGCCGTCGTGGCGGCGTTCGGCGGCTCGGTCGAGGGCTTCGACCAGGCGGCGGTCGCCAAGCGGATCCCCCGGACCCTGCTGGCCGTCCTCGCCGGCGCGGCCCTCGGCGTGTCGGGCGCGGTCATGCAGGGGGTGACCCGCAACCCGCTGGCCGATCCGGGCATCCTGGGCGTCAACATGGGGGCCTCGCTCGCCGTCGTCACGGGCATGGCCTTCTTCGGCCTGGAGTCCGCGACCGGTTTCGTCTGGGTGGCGATCACCGGCGCGGGCGCCACGATGGTGTTCGTCTACGTGGTCGGCTCCCTGGGGCGGGGCGGCGCCACCCCCCTCAAGCTGACCCTCGCCGGAGCGGCGGTCTCCGCCGCTCTGACGTCGTTCATCAGCGCCGTCGTGCTCCAGCGCAACGACGTCGCCGACGGGGCCCGCTCCTGGCAGATCGGCGGTGTCGGCGGCGGGACGTTCGACAGCGTCGCGCAGGTGCTCCCGTTCCTCGCCGCCGGAATGGCCGTCTGCCTGCTGTCGGCACGCGGGCTCAACCTTCTGGCCTTGGGCGAGGACCTCGCCGCCGGCCTGGGGGAACGCGTCGCGATCGCGCGGGGGACGGCCTTCCTCGGCTCCGTCGTGCTGTGCGGCGCGACCACCGCCGTCACCGGGCCGATCGGCTTCGTCGGCCTCGTCATCCCGCACGTGTGCCGGCTGCTCGTCGGTGTCGACCACCGGTGGCTGCTCCCGTTCTCGGCGCTCGGCGGCGCCGCCCTCCTGACCGCGTCGGACGTGATCGGCCGCGTCGTGGCCCGCCCCGGGGAAGTCGATGTGGGGATCGTGACCGCGTTGATCGGCGCCCCCTTCTTCATCTACATCGTCCGCCGTCAGAAGGTTCGTGCACTGTGAGCGTCTCCACCGTCGAGACCGTCACCCGCGGCCGGGTGCGCCGCGCGTACCGGCGGCGCGCCGTGATCGTCGTCCTCGCCGTCCTGATCGTCCTCGTGTTCGCCGTGACCCTGATGGCCGGACGGACCTTCTACCCGCCCGGCGACGTCGTGCGGGTGGTCCTGGGGCAGGACGTGCCGGGCGCCTCGTTCACCGTCGGGCGGCTCCGGCTGCCGCGGGCCGCGCTCGCCGTGGTGGCGGGACTGTGCTTCGGGATCGCCGGCGTCACGTTCCAGACCATGCTGCGCAACCCCCTCGCCAGCCCGGACATCATCGGCATCACCTCGGGTGCGGGCGCGGCGGCGACCTTCGCGATCGTGGTGCTCTCGCTCGACGGGGCCGGGGTGTCGGTCTTCGCGATCACCGCCGGCCTCGCGGTGGCCGTGGCCGTGTACGCGCTGTCGTTCAAGAACGGGGTCTCGGGGATCCGCCTCATCCTGATCGGCATCGGCATCGCGGCCATGCTCGACAGCGCCACCGCCTACATCCTGGACCAGGCGGCCGAATGGGACCACCAGGAGGCGATGCGGTGGCTGGCCGGCAGCCTCAACGGCGCGACCTGGGACAGGGTCGTCCCGGTCGCCGTCGCGCTTCTCGTGTTCTCCCCCGTGCTCCTGCACCGGTCGCGCGACCTCGAGGCGCTCCAACTGGGTGACGACACCGCGTCGGCCCTCGGCGTGCGCGTGGACCGGACCCGGCTCGTCGCGATCATCGGGGCGGTGGGACTCATCGCCTTCGCGATCGCCGCGGCGGGGCCGATCTCCTTCGTCGCCTTCCTCTCGGGTCCGATCGCGGCGCGCGTCGTCGGACCGAACGGTTCCCTCCTCGTCCCCTCCGCGCTGGTCGGCGCGCTCCTCGTCCTGGCGGCCGACTTCTGCGGGCAGTTCGCCTTCGGGATCCGCTACCCGGTCGGGGTCGTCACCGGCGTGCTCGGCGCCCCCTACCTCGTCTACCTGATCGTCCGCTCCAACCGCGCGGGAGGCTCCCTGTGACCACGGACCATTCACTCCTCGTCGAGGAGCTGACGCTCGGCTACAAGGACCGCGTCGTCATCGACTCCCTCGACCTCGCGGTCCCTCCCGGGCTGATCACCGCGATCGTCGGCGCCAACGCGTGCGGCAAGTCCACCCTGCTCCGCTCGATGTCGCGGCTTCTCGCCCCCCGGAGCGGGCACGTGCTCCTCGACGGCAAGGAGGTCCACCGCCTTCCGTCGAAGGAGGTCGCGCGGACGCTCGGCCTGCTCCCGCAGTCGCCGATCGCGCCGGAGGGGATCACCGTGGGCGACCTCGTGGGACGGGGCCGGCACCCCCACAAGCGGGCGCTCTCCCGGTGGAACAAGGAGGACGACGAGGCCGTCGCCGCCGCCCTGGAGGCGACGCGGACGGTCGACCTGGCCGACAGGCCCGTGGACGAGCTCTCCGGCGGGCAGCGCCAGCGCGTCTGGATCGCCATGGCCCTGGCCCAGCGGACGGACCTCCTCCTTCTCGACGAGCCGACCACGTTCCTGGACGTCACCCACCAGGTCGAGGTCCTCGACCTGCTCACCGACCTCAACCGGTCGCTCGGGACGACGATCGTGCTGGTCCTCCACGACCTCAACCTCGCCGCGCGGTACGCCGACCACCTCATCGCGCTCGCGTCGGGCAGGCTCCACGCCGCGGGCCCGCCGGAGCAGGTGCTGACCCCCGAGACGGTGCTCGCCGTGTTCGGGCTCCGCTGCGAGGTCATCACCGACCCCACGTCGGGGAAACCCCTCATGCTCCCCATCGGCAGGCACCACAACGCGGTGCGGGCCGACTGACGGGCGGGGCCCCGCCCCGACCGCCGTCGAACAGAGGTCCGGGCCCTACCCGTCGGTGCGGGCCACCCCGATCGGGCAGACCGCGCCGGTGCCGCCGACCCCGCAGTACCCGTTGGGGTTCTTGGCGTCGGACAGGTACTGCTGGTGGTAGGGCTCGGCGAAGTAGAACTCGCCCGCCGGGACGATCTCGGTGGTGACGGGTCCGTAGCCGGAGGCGGCCAGGACCGGTTGGAAGGCGTCCCGGGTGGCCTCGGCGGCGGCGCGCTGGGCGTCGTCGTGGTAGAGGATCATCGACCGGTACTGCGTGCCGACGTCGTTGCCCTGGCGCATGCCCTGAGTGGGGTCGTGGCCCTCCCAGAAGACCTTGAGCAGGGCCTCGTACGAGGTGCGCTCGGGGTCGAAGACCACGCGCACGGCCTCGGTGTGGCCGGTGCGGCCGGAGCAGACCTCTTCGTAGGTGGGGTTGGGGGTGTAACCGCCCGCGTAGCCGACGGCGGTGGTGATGACACCGTTCTCGGCGCCCAGGCGCCAGAAGGCGCGCTCCACTCCCCAGAAGCAGCCCATGCCGAAGTCCGCGATCCGCGCGCCCTCGGGGTAGGGCGGGGCCGGCGGGATACCCAGCACCTCGTGGCGGGCGGGAACCGGCATGGGGGTGTCGCGGCCGGGCAGCGCGCTCGCCCGGTCGACCATCATCGTCTTCGTTGACCCGAACATGCCTCCAGGCTATCCGCGCCGTCCAGTCGGACCGCGCCGCCGGGGCGGCCGTCGGCATCCCTGCTAAACAGCACCTTTAAGAGGAATTAATTATTAAAGGCTGAATATTTCCAATAATCTGAATCAGTGTCTGACATGAACAAGGGTGTCGCCTACGGCGCGGGCGCGTACCTCCTCTGGGGCTTCATGCCCCTCTACTGGCCCCTGGTGGCGCCGTCCGGGTCGGTGGAGATCCTCGCTCATCGGATGATCTGGTCGCTGGCCGTCGTCCTCGGGCTGCTGCTGGCCATGCGGCACTGGCGGTGGGTGCTCGCGGTGCTGCGCAGCCCCCGGCAGATACTGCTGCTCACCTGCGCGGCGCTGCTGATCACGCTGAACTGGGGCACCTTCATCTACGCCGTGAACACCGGGCACACCCTGCAGGCCGCCCTCGGCTACTTCATCAACCCGCTGGTCAGCGTGGCGCTCGGCGTCATCGTGTTCTCCGAGCGGCTGCGCGCGGCCCAGTGGGCGGCGGTGGCCCTCGGCGCGGTCTCCGTCGCGGTGCTCTCGCTCTCCTACGGCTCGCTGCCCTGGATGGCGCTCACCATGGCCTTCACGTTCGCCTTCTACGGGCTGACCAAGAAGTTCGTCAGGCTCGACGGCGTGGAGAGCCTGACGGTCGAGACGGGGATCCTTTTCCTGCCCGCGCTGGGCTTCGTGGTGTTCCTGGAGGCGACCGGGGCGGGCACCTTCCTGTCCGGCTCCTCCGCGCACGCGGCGCTGCTGATCGGGGCCGGGCTGGTCACCGCGGTACCGCTGGTGCTGTTCGGCGCGGCCGCGCACCGCATCCCGCTGAGCCTGGTGGGACTGCTCCAGTTCATCGCGCCGGTGCTGCAGTTCCTGGTCGCGTGGCTGGTCTTCCGCGAGGAGATGTCGTCCTTCCGGTGGATCGGCTTCGCCGTGGTGTGGACCGCGCTCGTGGTGTTCGCCGTCGACATGATCCGCCACTCCCGCCGGGGCAGGCCCGCCGCCGCGCCGCCGGTCGGAGGGCCGGACCTGGCGGTCGAGCACCGGTAGGCCGTGCGGAGGGGCGGCCCGGCGACCGGGCCGCCCCTCCCGCGTTTCGGGCCTCAGGGCCTCCGGTGGCGCCGGGGCCTGCCCTCCTCGTCGATCTCGATGTTCTCCTTGCGCAGCTCGCCCTCCACGTGCTCGGTGTCGGTGACCTCCTCCTTGGTGATGCGCACCTTCTCCACCGGCACCTGCTCCTTGCCGAGTACCGCGTGCTCCTCGCTGAGGATGATCTCCTCGTCCTCCTCCCCGATCACCGTGCCCGCGGCCCGGTCCCTCTCGGTTATGGGTTCGCGGTGGACGCGGATCTCCTCGCGCTTGACGGGAACGTCCTGCTCGAAGTGCTCGGTCTCGACGGTCTTGCGCACCCGGGCCCGGCCGCTCTCCTGGCGCTCGACACCCACGTGGGCCTGCTCCTCCGAGCGGGTGACGGACGTCTCACCGTAGGCCGTCTCGCCTCGGGCCATCGGGCGGCCCCCGGCCTCGCCCGTACCCGTCGGGGGGACGCCCTCACCGCTCCGCCGCCCCATGTCGCGGCCCATGTCGCGGCCCTCCGCGGTGCGCCGCTCCTCGGTCATGGTTTCCCCGGGACGGGTCTCGGCCTCGCCCCGCGGGCCCGGAACCGACGGCTGCACTCCGTAGTGCCGGTACAGCCGGCTCTCCTCGTCCGGGGAGAGGTGCCGTCCCGCCTCGAATCGCGGCGAGTCCTTGATCATGCCCTTGTCGAACGGGACCCTCAGATCCTCATGGGAGATCTGCGCCCCCGCGAGCGGGACGAAGCTCTCCTGCGTGCCGAACATGCCGGTGTGCACGGTGACCCATGTCGGTTGGTGGGTCTGGTCATCGCGGTAGACCTGGCCGATCTTGCCCACGTTGTGACCGTCCTTGTCGAGCAGCCGGTGTCCGACAAGGTCCTGGACTCCGAGTCTCGGCGCCATGCGAATCAACCCCTTGGATCTGGCCCCGCCGGGGCGGGCTTCTTCCCGCGACATCCGGAAACCGGTATCGCAGCAGGTCAGAGAGTTCGCTACCCGTTTGCCGGTGAAGCGACCAGGAGTTGTCCGACGTATACCCGGAAAATGCCAGAACCTGACCCGGCGGCACCCCGGCGGGGCGCTAGGGAGTCTTCGGCGCGGGGGTGTTTCGGGCACCGGTGGTTCCGTTGACGGTCTTGGGCTTTCTGCCCTTCCCGGCCCCGAAACGGGCAGAAAGCCCAAGACCATTCCGGGTCAGAGCGGAACCGGCCCTCGAACCGCCGCGTCACGGACACCCGGCGGATACGCGCGGGCCTCCGGCCCCACCCGCCGTCGCCGCCCGCCGTCACAGGCCCCGAGCGGACCCTGCTCCAACAGAGCCCGAAACACCCCCGCGCCGGGGGTTCTCTAGACCGTGGGCTGGGTCCGGGAGCGTTCGGGGGTCTTGGCGTGCTTGCCGCGCGGAGCGAGGTACGGGCGCTGCTCCGGGACCTCCTGCGCCGTCTCGGGGGCCAGGCCGTAGTGCAGGTAGATCTGGTCCTCCTCGGCCACCGAGATGTGCCGGTCGGTCGGGAAGACCGGCGCCGTCCGGACCGTCTCCCTGGAGTACGGGACCTGGACGTCGTCTCCGAGCGGGCGGGCGCCGCGCAGCGGCACGAAGTTCTCCCCCGCCCGGAAGAACCCGCGCCGCACCGTCACCCAGCGGGGCGCGCCCGTCTGGTCGTCGAAGTAGACCTGGCCGATCACGCCCACTCTGATCCCGTTCTCGTCCACGAGACGGAGTCCGATGAGTTGCTGCGCCCCCAGTTGCCGCACCACAGTCGATCACGCTCCTCGAGTTCCCGGTACTCGGCCGCATCCGGACGGTATCCCAGAGTCACCAAGAGACTACGGTCGGGCGCGTTCTGCGGTCGGCCGGACGGAGCCGCGCATTACCCGGGGCATACGCGGAAAAGGGGCGGCCATGACCCTGCGGCCGGTGCTCCCGGTCAGCCGGTGCGGCGCACCACGTAGTCGCAGAGCGCCTCGAAGGCGTCGCGGGCCGGGCACGAGGGAAGGGTGGCCAGCTCGGTGCGGGCCAGGTTCGCCCAGCCCTCCAGGTCCGCGCGGGCCGCGCTCATCGCCGGGTGGGCGCGCAGCAGGGACAGCGCCTCGGCGGTCTCGTCGTCGCCCAGAGGGCGTCCCAGCAGCGAGCGCAGCCGCGCGTTCTCCGGCGCGTCGTCCCTCTGCGCGTGGAACATCGGCAGTGTCAGCACGCCCTCGCGCAGGTCGGTGCCGGGGACCTTGCCGGACTGGTCGGTCTCGCTGGCCACGTCCAGGATGTCGTCGGACAGCTGGAAGGCCATCCCCAGCGCGTCGCAGGCCCGGGTGACCGTCTCGATGACCTTGGGGTCGGCACCGGCGACCATCGCGCCGAACCGTCCGGACGAGGCGATCAGCGACGCCGTCTTGTCCCCGATGACCTCCAGGTAGTGCGCCATCGGGTCGGCTCCGGCATTCGGTCCCGCGGTCTCCAGGATCTGCCCCCTCACGAGCCGCCCGAAGGTCTGCGCCTGCAGGCGGACCGCCTCCGTGCCCAGGTCCGCCAGCATCTCCGAGGCGCGCGCGAACACGTAGTCGCCGGTGAGGATCGCGATGGAGTTCCCCCAGCGGCGGTTCGCGCTGGGTTCGCCGCGGCGCAGCTCCGCCTCGTCCATGACGTCGTCGTGGTAGAGGGTCGCCACGTGGGTCAGCTCCACGACGGCCGCCGCCGGGACGAGGTCGGGGTTACCGGTGTCACCGAAGCGCGCAGCCAGCAGCACCAGTATGGCGCGGAAGCGCTTGCCCCCGGCCGCCAGCAGGTGCGCCGCCGCCTCGTTCAGCAGCGGGTCACTGGCCTCCACCGTGTCGTGGAGCAGCTTCTCCACCCGGTCAAGCTCCGCCTGAATTTCCCGGGCGAGCGCGTCGTCGATACTCGGCAGCGTCAGGAACCCGCTCGGGACAGCACCGCTCACCTGAAAGCTCCACGTGTCAGCAGGGCGCGCGATACCTCCTGAGAAACGAAGTACCGCGCGCTCTCGAAAATGAACACCAACCGATCTAGAAGTTATCCGACGTCGTCTCAACCACCAAAGCCGACGCCGGATTACCCCTCCATCCCTACCGAACGAACATGTCCTCCGGAACGATCCCGGCCCCGGAGGGCTGTGTGCCGACGGCCGCCTCCGCGGACGGCTGGGGCAGCAGGTTGTCCAGCACCGGCCCGGGGAAGACGCCCAGGAGGACGGTGGCCGCGATCCCCACGCCGATCACCGTTCCGGTGAGCCCGCCCGGCCTGAGCACCCGGGGCGCCGTCTCGGCGGGCTCGGCGAAGAACATCAGCACGATGATGCGCACGTAGAAGAACGCGGTCACCGCGCTGCTGAGCACGCCCACGACCACGAGCGGGGTCGCCCCGGCCGCCACCGCCGCCTCGAACACCGCGAACTTGCCGATGAACCCGCTGGTCAGCGGGATACCAGCGAAGGCCAGCAGGAACAGGCCGAGCGCTCCGGCCAGGAACGGGGAGGTCCGGGCCAGGCCGGCCCACTGCGCCAGGTCGCCCGCCTCGGCCCCGCCCTCGGGGGCGCGCACCAGGGTGACGACCGCGAACGCGCCGATCGTGGTGAAGCCGTAGGCGGCCAGGTAGAACATCGCACCGGCCAGTCCGTCGGCACTGGCCGCGACGACCGCGGTCAGGACGAACCCCGCGTGCACCACCGAGGAGTAGGCGAGCAACCGCTTGATGTCCCGCTGGGTCACCGCGATCACGGCGGCGAGCACCATGGTGAGGATCGCCACCACCCACAGCATCGGCCGCCACTCCCACACCGACGCGCCGAAGGCCACGTAGAACACCCGCAGCAGCGCGCCGAAGGCGGCGACCAGCGTGCAGGAGGCCATCAGCGCGGTGATGGGGGTGGGCGCGCCCTGGTACACGTCGGGCTTCCAGTTGTGGAAGGGCACCGCGCCGACCTTGAACAGCAGGCCCACGCCGATCAGCGCCATGCCGATCAGCAGCAGCGGCTCGCCGTCCTCGATCACCCCGGCACCGCCCGCGCCGACCGCCGCGTAGACGTCGGCGAAGTGCACCGAGCCCGCGTAGCCGTACACCATGGCGATCCCGAACAGGAAGAACGCCGAGGAGAAAGCGCCCAGGAGGAAGTACTTGACCGCCGCCTCCTGGGAGAACAGCCTGCGGCGCCGGGCCAGACCGCACAGCAGGTACAGCGGGAGGCTCATCACCTCGAGGGCGATGAACATGGTGAGGAAGTCGTTGGAGGCCGGGAACAGCTGCATTCCCAGCACCGCGAACATCACCAGCGGGTAGACCTCGGTGTGCTGCGATCCGGCGAGGACGTGCGCGCGCTCCTCCTCGCTTCCGGGAACCGCGGCCGCCTGGGCGGCGAACGCGCTCTCGCCGTCGCGGTTCTCCGCGATGAGCAGCAGGCTGATGAAGGCCAGCACCAGGATGGTGCCCTGGAAGAACAGGGTCGGCCGGTCCACCGCGACGGTGGCGAACGCCACACCGACACCCGCGCCCTGCTCGGGCAGCGAGCCCACCTGCAGGAGGGTCAGCACGAACGCCGCGCCGACGCCGGCCAGGGCCAGCACCAGCTGGGTGAGGCGGCGGTGCCGCCGGTCCACGAACGCCTCGACGAGCACCCCGACGACGCCGACCGCGAAGACCACCAGCAGGGGTGACAGCAGCCAGTAGTCCAGGTCGGGGGCCTGGGTGGTGAGTGCGGGAGCCGTCGGCTCCGGCAGGCCCAGCGGGATCATTCGCCTGCTCCTTCCTGGCCACCGGCCTGGTCGACACCCAGCACCGGGGCGGGGTCGCTGACATCGATCTGCTGCATGGTCTGCTCCACCGCGGGGTTGATCACGTCCAGCAGCGGCTGCGGGTAGACGCCGAACAGGATGATGACGGCGATGAGCGGGGCCACCGCCCACACCTCGCGCCCGGACAGGTCCGCCATGCCCGCCAGCTTCTCCCGGACCGGGCCGGTCATCATGCGCTGGTACATCCACAGGATGTACAGCGCGGCCAGCACCACGCCGACGGTCGCGACGACCGCGGGCACCGGCAGGACCGTGAAGGTCCCGACGAACACCAGGAACTCGCTGACGAACGGCGAGAGGCCCGGAAGCGCCAGGCTGGACAGGCCGGCCACCAGGAAGGTGCCGGCGAGCACCGGGGCGACCTTCTGCACGCCCCCGTAGTCCGCGATCACCGCGGACCCGTTGTTGCGGGTGATGAGGAAGCCCGCGATCAGGAACAGCGCGCCGGTGGAGAAGCCGTGGTTCACCATGTACAGCGCGGCGCCGGACTGGCCCTGCGAGGTCATCGCGAAGATGCCCAGCGTGATGAAGCCGAAGTGCGACACCGAGGTGTAGGCGATGAGCCGGAGCATGTCGGTCTGGCCGATCGCCACGACCGCGCCGTAGATGATGCTGACCAGGCTGAGGACCACGACCGGCCAGACGAACCACGCGGCGGCCCCGGGGAACAGCTCCAGGCAGTACCGCAGCATGCCATAGGTGCCCACCTTGTCCAGGACGCCCACCAGCAGCACGGCGGTCCCGGGGCGCGAGCTCCCGGCGGCCGCGGGCAGCCAGGTGTGCACCGGCCACATCGGGGCCTTGATGGCGAAGGCGACGAAGAACCCGAGGAACAGCCAGCGGGCCGCCGTGGTGTCCACGCCCGCGAGCAGGCCCTCGGCGCCGACCAGGTCGGCCCACAGGAACGTGCCGTTGCCCGCCTGGGCGCTGTAGGCGTACACGCCGATCACCGCGACCAGCATGAGCAGCCCGCCGAGGAGGCTGTAGAGCAGGAACTTCATCGAGGCGCGGCGGCGCTCCCCGCCCCGGCCGTACCGCCCGATCATGAAGTAGACCGGGATCAGCATGGCCTCGAAGAAGACGTAGAAGAGGAAGACGTCGGTGGCCGCGAAGACCCCGATCATCATCGCCTCCAGGACCAGGATGAGGGCGAAGTAGCCCTTGCCCCGGTCCTCGGCGTCCTCCTGCTCCTTCCAGGCCGCCAGCACGACCAGCGGAACGAGCAGCGCGGACAGCCCGATCAGGGTCAGCGCGATGCCGTCCACGCCCACCGCGTAGTGCACGCCGAAGCGCGCGATCCACGGGTGGACCTCGGTGAACTGGAAGCGGGGGCCCGAGGGGTCGAAGTTCAGCGCCATCGCGCCGACGACGGCGAGCACGACCAGCGTGCAGGCCAGCGCGACGCGCTTGGCGAGTTCGGCCCGCTCGCGCGGGATGAGCGCCACGACCAGCGCGCCCACTGCGGGCAGCGCGATCGCGAGTGTCAACCAGGGGATGGTCATTTAGGTCCTCACCTGCCGGTCTCGTGCGCTCCGGGAGGTCGTTCGGCTGGGTGTGAGACTAGGCAAAGGTCACTCCCAGCGTGGTGGCCACGACGACGGCCGCGCCGAAGAGCATGGTCAGGGCGTAGCTGCGGGCGAACCCGGTCTGGACCAGGCGCAGGTTCTCCGAACCGGTCCGGATCCAGCGCGCGACCCCGTTGACGAGGCCGTCCACGGCGTGGTTGTCGAAGGCGGTCGAAGCCGCGGTGACCACCTGGCCGGGCCGCATGAACAGGCCCTCGTTGAGGGCGTTTCCGTACAGCTCCTCGCGCGCGGCGACGGTGACGAAGTTCCCCTTGGGGGCCTCGACCGGAACGTCCGCGCGGGCGTAGCGCACCCACGCGAACGCCACGCCGACGAGCATGAACGCCAGCGCGATCAGCGAGTACGGGCTGGTCACCATGTGCGCGAGGTCGAACTCGTGGTGCGGCGCGCCCACAACGGGGGCGAGGAACCCGGCGAGGGTGTAGTTGAACACCAGCACCGCGCCCAGCGCCACCGAGCCGACGGCCAGCACGATCATCGGGACCGTCATGGAGGACGGCGACTCGTGCGGGTGCGCGTCGTCGGCCCAGCGCTTCTTCCCGAAGAACGTCATGAACATGATCCGGGACATGTAGAACGCGGTGAGCCCGGCGCCCAGCAGCGTGGCCCAGCCCAGGATCTGCCCGGTGACGCCGCCGGAGTCGAACGCCGCCTGGATGATGCCCTCCTTCGTCCACCAGCCGGACAGGAACGGCACCCCGATGATGGCGAGGTAGCCCGCCCCGAAGGTGGCGAAGGTGATCGGCATGGCCTTGCGCAGCCCGCCGTACCTGCGCATGTCCACCTCGTCGTTCATGCCGTGCATGACCGATCCGGCGCCCAGGAACAGCCCGGCCTTGAAGAAGCCGTGCGTGACCAGGTGCGCGATGGCGGCGGCGTAGCCGATCGGGCCGAGCCCGGCGGCCAGGACCATGTAGCCGATCTGGCTCATGGTGGAGCCCGCCAGCGCCTTCTTGATGTCGTCCTTGGCGCATCCGATGGCCGCGCCGGCCAGCAGGGTGGCCGCGCCGACGACGGTGACCACGAGCTGCGCGGTGGGCGCCGCCTCGAAGACGGGGCCCGAGCGCACGATCAGGTAGACCCCCGCGGTGACCATGGTCGCGGCGTGGATGAGGGCCGAGACCGGGGTCGGGCCCTCCATCGCGTCCAGGAGCCACGCCTGGAGCGGGAGCTGCGCGGACTTTCCGCACGCTCCCAGCAGCAGGAGGAGGCCGATCGCGGTCATGACGCCCTGTCCCGCGCCGCCGACGGACTCGAACAGCGGGGTGAAGGCGACGGTGCCGAAGGTGGTGAACATCAGCATGATCGCGATCAGGAGGCCGATGTCGCCGACCCGGTTGATCAGGAACGCCTTCTTGGCCGCAACGGCCGCCGAGGGCTTGTGCTGCCAGAACCCGATGAGCAGGTAGGACGCCAGGCCGACGCCCTCCCAGCCCAGGAACAGCAGCAGGTAGTTGTCGGCCAGGACCAGCACGAGCATGGCCGCGACGAACAGGTTGAGGTAGGCGAAGAACTTCCGCCGGTTCTCGTCGTGGCTCATGTAGCCCACCGAGTAGACGTGGATCAGCGATCCGACGCCGGTGATGAGCAGCGCGAAGGTGATCGACAGCGGGTCGACGAGCAGGCTCACGTCGGCCCGGAACCCGCCGACCTCGATCCACCGGTAGACCTCGACCGCGACGCTGCGCCCCTCGGGCGCGCGGCCCAGGAGGTCGACCAGGCCCAGAACCGCCCAGGCGAAGCTCGCCAGCGCCGCGGCGATGGCGAGCCAGTGCCCCCAGGCGTTGGCGCGTCTGCCGCCCAGCAGCAGGATCGCCGCGCCGGCGAGCGGGAACGCGATCAGCAGCCAGGCGAAGGAGAGTGCGCCGCCGTCGGCCGCGGTGGTCACCGCGTGCACGTCAGCGGCCAGGGTTGGCGTCATCGTCGTGCCCCCGCCCTAGTTCTTGAGCAGGCTGGCGTCGTCGACCGACGCGGACCTGCGGGTTCGGAAGATCTGCATGATGATGGCGAGCCCCACCACGACCTCGGCCGCGGCGACCACCATCACGAAGAAGGCGATGACCTGGCCCTCGATGCCGCCGTGCATCCGGGCGAAGGCCACGAAGGCGAGGTTGCACGCGTTGAGCATCAGCTCCACGCACATGAAGACGATGATCGCGTTGCGCCGCACCAGGACGCCGACGGCGCCGATGGTGAACAGGACCGCCGCGAGCACGATGTAGTTCATCGGGTCCATGAGCCCTCGCCCTCCCGTTCTCCGTTGCCGTTGTCCGAACCGGCCGCGGACCCGCCGGTGTCGTCCCCACCCTTGTCGCGGGTCTCCCCGGACCGCGCGGAGTCCGGCCCGCCGCCGGGCCCCGCGCCGATGACGCGGCGCATGTCCTCGGGCACGGACCGCTGGTCCTCCGGGACGCGGGCGGCCAGCACCGGGTTGAGCGAGAGCTCCGAGACCGAGCCGTCCGGCAGCAGCGCGGGCATGTCGATGGAGTTGTGCCGGGCGTAGGTGCCCGGGCCGGGCAGCGGCGTCGCGTGGTCGCCGCGGATGCGCTCCTGCGACAGGTGGCGCTGGGTGCGCTTCTTCTTGGTCCGGACCGTGTGGGCCAGGACGAGCGCCCCCAGGACCGCCGTGATGAGCAGCGCCCCGGTCGCCTCGAAGGCGATGACGTAGCGGTAGATGACCTCGCCGGCGATCCACGGGATGTTGCCGCCCGCGGCGGCCACCCCCGCGGCCAGGCCGACCGGCTCGCCCACGGTGACGGTGGTGATGCCGGTGGCCAGCGGGACGAGGAAGCACAGCGCGATGACGGCCGTCAGCAGCCGCTGGCCCCTGATCGTCTCCACCAGGGAGTCGGAGGACCCGACGCCCACCAGCATGAGGACGAACAGGAAGAGCATCAGCACGGCGCCGGTGTAGACGACGATCTGCACGACCATCAGGAACGGCGCCTCGTTGATGCCGTAGAAGACCGCGAGGCTGATCATCACGACGGCCATCATCAGCGCCGAGTAGACCGCCTTGCGGCTGAAGACCACGCCGAGCGCGGCGAGCACCACGACGGTGCCCAGCACGTAGAAGGCCACGGTCTCGCCGCCCCCGACGGGGGCGGACGGAACCGCGGTCTGGAGGGGGACGGTGATCACTGAACAGCCTCGCTGTTCCGCTCGTCGGCGCGGGCCGCCGCGTCCGCGTCCTGGCTGCCGAGTCGGTAGTAGTCCTCTTCGGTCTCGCCGAGCCGCATCGCGTGCGGCGGCGCCTCCATCCCCTCCAGCAGCGGCGCGAGCAGCTGCTCCTTGGTGAAGATGAGGCTCTCGCGGCTGTCGTCGGCGAGCTCGTACTCGTTGGTCATGGTGAGCGCCCGCGTGGGGCACGCCTCGATGCACAGCCCGCACAGGATGCAGCGCAGGTAGTTGATCTGGTAGACGCGTCCGTAGCGCTCCCCCGGGGAGAAGCGGTCCTCCTCGGTGTTGTCGCCGCCCTCCACGTAGATGGCGTCGGCCGGGCAGGCCCAGGCGCACAGCTCGCAGCCGATGCACTTCTCCAGGCCGTCGGGCCATCGGTTCAGCTGGTGCCGCCCGTGGAAGCGCGGCATCGTGGGCGCCTTGACCTCCGGGTACTCGACGGTCGGCACCTTCTTGAACATGGTGTGGAAGGTGACGCCGAACCCTTTGACGGGATTGAGCCACTCAAGCACCGGAAACCTCCTCACGCTCGTGGGCCGAGGCCGGTTGGAAACGGGGTTCCTCCGCGGCCACGCTGCTGCCGTAGTGCGGAGCCGTCATCGGGGGCACGGGGAATCCGCCGTGCATGGGGTTGTCGCGCATGGCCCGGCGCTCGGCCTCCAGTTCGGCGTCCGACTCGGCCCTGGCCCGTTCGGCGGACCGCCCCCAGGCCCAGAGCGCGGCGACGATCAGCACGAAGAAGACGCCGATGACGACGGCCGTCACGTACGGCGGGTACTGCTCGTTGCGCAGCACCCGGATGGTGGCCACCGCGGTGATCCAGACCAGCTGGATCGGGATCAGCACCTTCCAGCCCAGCGCCATGAGCTGGTCGTACCGGATGCGGGGCAGCGAGCCGCGCAGCCAGATGAACAGGAACATGACGAGGAGGAACTTGCCGAGCCACCACACCGCGCCCATCCACCCCTCGCCGGCGTCCGGCCAGAAGGTGGTGACCGGCGGCGGCGCGTGGTAGCCGCCGAGGAACAGGGTGACGCTCAGCGCCGCGACGGTGACCATGTTGACGTACTCGGCGAGGAAGAACATCGTGAACTTCATCGAGGAGTACTCGGTCATGAACCCGCCGACGATCTCGCCCTCGCCCTCGGCGAGGTCGAAGGGCAGCCGGTTGGTCTCGCCGACCATCGTGATCAGGTAGATCACGAAGGACGGGAACAGGATGACCGCGAACCAGACGGGCTGCTGCGCCTCGACGATCCCCGAGGTGCTGAGCGTCCCGGAGTAGATGAACACCGCGACGAACGACAGGCCCATCGCGATCTCGTAGCTGATCACCTGGGCCGAGGCGCGCAGGCCGCCCAGCAGCGGGTACGGCGAGCGCGAGGACCACCCGGCGAGCACGATGCCGTAGATGCCGATGGAGGCGGTGGCCAGCACCAGCAGCACCGCGACCGGCAGGTCGGTGAGCTGCAGCCGGGTCTGCACGCCGAACATCGACACCTCGGGCCCCACGGGGATCACCGAGAAGGCGATGAACGCCGGGATCGCCGCGACCATGGGCGCCGCGATGTACACGACCTTGTCGACGGTGCGCGGGATCAGGTCCTCCTTGAGCGACAGCTTCACGCCGTCGGCAAGGGACTGCAGCAGGCCCCAGGGGCCGAACCGGTTGGGGCCGTGGCGCTGCTGCATCCGGCCCATCACCTTGCGGTCGGCCATGATCATCATCAGCACGCAGACCATCAGGAAGACGAAGATGCCCACGGCCTTGATCAGGACGATCCACCAGGGATCGCTGCCGAACGCCTCCAGGCCCGGTTCGGCGGCCAGGTCCAGCGCCCGCGCGCTGACGGCCGCCGCCGTTTCGGTCGTCGGTGTCACTTCTCGCTCCCAGCACTCGTCGCTGCCCCGACGGGAACCCCGCTGTCGGCGGCCAGGGACACCACGGCCCCGATGCCCGCGCCGAGGTCCCGGCGGGACGCGCAGTCGGCGGCGTTGGCCGGGAGCCACACCACGCGGTCGGGCATTTCGGTGACGATCGCCGGGACGCGCACCGCCCCGGCGGGCCCTTCGACCCGCAGCACGCCGCCGTCGGCCAGGCCGATCTCGGCGGCGGTGGCCGCGGAGACCCGGGCGGCCGCCGGCCGCGCGGTTCCGGCCAGGTACGGTTCGCCGTCCTGCATCCGGCCCTCGCCCAGCAGCTGCCGCCAGGTGGCCAGGACCGCCTGGCCCTGTCCGGGGGCGGCGGCCGGGGCGGGGCGGTCGACCGGGGTGGGCAGCGGCGTCCCCTTCCAGCCGCCGAGGCCGCTGAGCTCGCGGCGGGCGGCCTCGGGGTCGGGCAGGCCCAGGTGGACGTCCATCTCGTCGGCGATCGCGGACAGGACCCGCAGGTCCGACAGCGCGCCGGGCACCTTCAGGGCGGTGCCGAACGGACGGCCGCGCCCCTCCCAGTCGACGAACGTTCCGGACTTCTCGGCGACGGCGGCGACCGGGAGCACCACGTCGGCACGGTCGGTGACGCCGCTGGCGCGCAGCTCCAGGCTGACGACGAACGGCACCCGCGCCAGCGCGGCCCGGGCGGCCTCGGGGTCGGGGAGGTCGTCCAGGTCGACGCCCGCGACGAGCAGGGCGTCGAGTTCTCCGGCGGCGGCCGCGGCGAGGATGCCCGCGGTGTCGCGGCCCTCACCGGCGGGCAGGTCGGCGACCGACCAGGCGCGCGCCACCTCGGCGCGGGCCGCGTCGTCGGAGACCGGCCGGCCCACCGGCAGCAGGTTGGGCATCGCGCCGGCCTCGACCGCGCCGCGGTCGCCCGCGCGGCCGGGGATCCAGGCCAGGCGGGCGCCGGTGGAGTCGGCCAGGGCGGCCGCCGCCGACAGCGCGCCGGGGGTCTCGGCGAGGCGCTCGCCCACCAGGATGACGGCGCCTTCGGCCCGCAGCGCCTCCAGCGTCTCGGGCGCGACCTCGCCGAGGGAGGACAGGACGCGCGCCTCGTCGCCGGGCGCCGCGGGGACCAGGGTCCCGTCGGTCTTGACCAGGCCCCGGCTGGCGAACGCGGCCACCGAGTGGACGCGGGTGCGGTTCTTGCGGACGGCCTTGCGCAGCCGCAGGAACACCACGGCCGCCTCGTCCTCGGGCTCGAACCCGGCGAGCAGGACGGCGGGCGCCTTCTCCAGGTCGGCGTAGGAGACCTCGACCCCGCGCCCGGCGACCCGGGCCGCGATGAACCCGGCCTCCTCCTCCGAGTGGGGGCGGGCCCGGAAGTCGACGTCGTTGGTGCGCAGCGCCGTCCGGGCGAACTTGGCGTACGCGTAGGCGTCCTCCAGGGTGAGCCGCCCGCCGGTGAGGACCCCGACCCTGCCGCGGGCGGCGGCCAGGCCGCGGGCCGCGGTGGTCAGCGCCTCGGGCCAGGAGGCGACCTCCAGGGCGCGGCTGTCCTCGTCGCGCACCAGCGGGTGCTTGAGGCGGTCGGGCCCGGTGGCGTAGGTGAACGCCCACCGGCCCTTGTCGCAGTTCCACTCCTCGTTGACCTGCGGGTCGTCCCCCGCCAGGCGCCGGGTCACCTTGCCGCGCCGGTGGTCGGTGCGCAGCGCGCACCCGGCGGAGCAGTGCTCGCAGACGCTGGGGGTGGAGACCAGGTCGAAGGGGCGCGAGCGGAACCGGTAGGCCGCGCCGGTGAGCGCGCCGACCGGGCAGATCTGCACGGTGTTGCCGGAGAAGTAGGACTGGAAGGGCTGGCCCTCGGCGATGCCCACCTGCTCCTTGGCGCCGCGTTCGAGGAGTTCGATGAACGGGTCCCCGGCGATCTGCGCGGAGAACCGGGTGCAGCGGGCGCACTGGATGCAGCGCTCGCGGTCCAGGAGCACCTGGGTGGACAGCGCGATCGGCTTGGGGAAGGTCCGCTTGACGTCGGTGAAGCGGGACTCGCCCTGGCCGTTGGCCATCGCCTGGTTCTGCAGCGGGCACTCGCCGCCCTTGTCGCAGACCGGGCAGTCCAGCGGATGGTTGATCAGGAGGAACTCCATGATCCCGCGCTGGGCCTTCTCCGCGACCGGCGAGGTGAGCTGGGTCTTGACGACCATGCCCTCCATGACGGTGATGGTGCAGGACGCCTGCGGCTTGGGCATGCCGCGCCCGTTGCCCATGTCGGGGATCTCCACCAGGCACTGGCGGCACGCGCCGACCGGGTCGAGCAGCGGGTGGTCGCAGAAGCGCGGGATCTGGATCCCGAGCAGCTCGGCCGCGCGGATCACCAGGGTGCCCTTGGGGACCCTGACCTCGAAGCCGTCGATGGTGACGGTGACCAGGTCCTCCGGCGGCACCGCGGGGGGACCGCCCGCGGTGGTGTTGGTCGTGACTGTCATCAGGCGTCCTCTTCCACGGACTCGCTCGCCCAGCGGGTGGTGCGCTGGTAGGGGAAGAGCTCCCACGCGGGGGTGTGCGTCCCCGCGATGAACTCCTCCCGGAAGTACTTGATCGCCGAGGTCACCGGGCTGGTCGCTCCGTCTCCCAGGGCGCAGAAGGAGCGGCCGAGCAGGTTGTCGCAGATGTCGAGCAGCTTGGCGACGTCCTCCTCGGTGCCCTTCCCCGCCTCGATCCGGCGCAGTACCTGGGCCATCCAGAAGTTGCCCTCGCGGCACGGCGTGCACTTGCCGCAGGACTCGTGCGCGTAGAACTCGATCCAGCCGCGCACGGCCCGGACCACCGAGGTGGTCTCGTCGAAGATCTGCAGCGCCCGGGTGCCGAGCATCGACCCGGCCGCGCCGACGGACTCGAAGTCCAGCGGGATGTCCAGGTGCTCCTCGGTGAAGATCGGCGTGGAGGAGCCGCCCGGTGTCCAGAACTTGAGGCGGCGCCCGTCGCGGACCCCTCCCGCCATCTCCAGGAGCTCGCGCAGCGTCACGCCGAGCGGGGCCTCGTACTGGCCCGGCCGGGTGACGTGCCCGGACAGCGAGAAGAAGCCGAACCCGGCGGACTTCTCGGTGCCCATGGAGGTGAACCAGTCGGCGCCGTTGGCGACGATGCCGGGCACGCTCGCGATGGACTCGACGTTGTTCACCACGGTCGGCGAGGCGTACAGCCCGGCGACGGCGGGGAACGGCGGCTTGAGCCGGGGCTGGCCCCGGTAGCCCTCCAGCGAGTCCAGGAGGGCGGTCTCCTCACCGCAGATGTAGGCGCCCGCGCCGGAGTGCACGACCACGTCGAGGTCGAAGCCGCTGCCCAGGATGTCCTTGCCGAGCAGCCCGGCCTCGTACGCCTCGGCGACGGCGTTGCGCAGCCGCCGGATGACGTGCAGGACCTCGCCGCGCACGTAGACGAAGGCGTTCCTGCTGTTGATCGCGTAGGAGGCGATCGCGATGCCCTCGACCAGGGCGTGCGGGTTGGCCAGCAGGAGCGGCATGTCCTTGCAGGTGCCCGGCTCGGACTCGTCCGCGTTGACCACGAGGTAGCGCGGGTTGGGGTTGTCCTTGGGCAGGAAGCCCCACTTCATCCCGGTGGGGAAGCCCGCTCCGCCGCGGCCGCGCAGCCCGGAGGCCTTGACCAGGTCCACGATCGCGTCGGGGGTCATGCCCAGCGCGGCGCGCAGCGCCTCGTAGCCGCCGGTCTCGCGGTACGCGGCCAGCGTGAAGGAGTCGGGCCGGTCCCAGTTCCTGGACAGGATGGGGGTCAGGGTGGTCACTCGGCGTCCTCCTCGTCTGCCGGGGCGGGCGCGGCCGCCGGCTCGGGGGCGCGCCAGCCGCGCTCCCGGGCCACTTCGAGCCCGGCCAGCGAGGGGGCGCCCGCCTGGGGGCCCTCCGCGGCGCGGCCGTCGTCGAACCCGGCCAGCACCCGGGACGCCTGCTTCCAGGTGCACAGGCTGTTCGGGCCGCGGGTGGGCTTGACGTCCTTGCCCAGGCGCAGGTCGTCGACGAGCTTCTTGGCGGACTCGGGGGTCTGGTCGTCGAAGAACTCCCAGTTGACCATCACGACCGGCGCGAAGTCGCAGGCCGCGTTGCACTCCAGGTGCTCCAGGGTGATCTTGCCGTCCGCGGTGGTCTCGTCGTTGCCGACGTCCAGGTGCTCCTTGAGCCCGGCGAAGATCTCGTCGCCGCCCATCACCGCGCACAGCGGGTTGGTGCACACGCCCACGTGGTAGTCGCCGACGGGGCGGCGCTTGTACATCGTGTAGAACGTCGCCACGGCCGTGACCTCGGCGGTGGTGATGCCCAGCTGCTCGGCGCAGAAGGCGATGCCGGCGGTGCTGACGAAGCCCTCCTCCGACTGCACGAGGTGCAGCAGCGGCAGCAGCGCCGACCGCGGCTTGGGGTAGCGGGCGATGACGTCCTTGGCGTCGAGCTCCAGGCGGGCCCGGTTCTCGCCGGAGAAGACGTCCCCGGCGGTCTCGTCCCGGGGGGTCGGGGGTGTCTCGGGCGCGCTCATCGGTCGACGCCTCCCATCACGGGGTCGATGCTGGCCACCGCGGCGACGACGTCGGCGACCGTGCCGCCTTCGCACATCGCCGCGACCGCCTGGAGGTGGGTGAACGAGGGATCCCTGAAGTGCAGCCGGTAGGGGCGGGTGCCGCCGTCGCTGACCGCGTGGCAGCCGAGTTCGCCCTTGGCGCCCTCCACCGCCGCGTACGCCTGGCCCGGGGGGACCCGGAACCCTTCGGTGACGAGCTTGAAGTGGTGGATGAGCGCCTCCATGGACCCGCCCATGATGTGCGCGATGTGCGCGGGCGAGTTGCCCATGCCGTCGGCGCCGATGGCGAGCTGGGCGGGCCAGCCGATCTTGGCGTCCTCGATCATCACGGGGCCGGGGGCGAGCTTGTCCAGGCACTGCTCGACGATCTTGAGGCTCTCGTCGATCTCGGCCATGCGCACCCGGTAGCGGGCGTAGACGTCGGCGCCGTCGGAGACCGGCACGTCGAACTCGTAGTTCTCGTACCCGCAGTAGGGCTTGGCCTTGCGCAGGTCCCAGGCCAGGCCCGCCGAACGCAGCAGCGGCCCGGTGACGCCCAGCGCCATGCACCCGGCCAGGTCCAGGTAGGCCACGTCCCGGGTGCGCGCCAGGTACAGCGGGTTGGCGTCCAGGAGCTTGCGCATGTCGTCGAGCCGCTTGGGCATCTCGACCAGCAGTTCCCGGATCTTGCCGACCGCCCCGGGCGGCAGGTCCTGGGCCACGCCGCCGGGGCGGATGTAGGCGTGGTTCATGCGCAGGCCGGTGACCATCTCGAAGATGTCCAGGACCAGCTCGCGCTCGCGGAATCCGTTGGTCATGATGGTCGTCGCGCCGAGCTCCATGCCGAACGTGGCCATCGCGACGAAGTGCGAGGACATCCGGTTGAGCTCCATCATCATCACCCGGATGACGTTGGCGCGGTCGGGGATCCGGTCGGTGACGCCGAGCAGCTTCTCGACGGCGAGGCAGTAGACGGCCTCGTTGAAGATCGGCGTGAGGTAGTCCATGCGGGTCACGAACGTGGTGCCCTGCGTCCACGTCCGGTACTCCATGTTCTTCTCGATGCCGGTGTGCAGGTAGCCGATGCCGACGCGGGCCTCGGTGACGGTCTCGCCGTCGAGGGTGAGGATGAGCCGGAGCACCCCGTGGGTGGACGGGTGCTGGGGGCCCATGTTGACGACGAGCCGCTCGGCGTTTCCGCGCTGGGCGGCCGCGACGACCTCGTCCCAGTCGCCGCCGCTGGCGTCGACGTAGGTCTCAGTAGGAGTGGCGGTCATGGTCGCCCTCCCCTCCTCGCAACGTGGGTGTCAGTGGGGGTCACGCGTACGACCTCCGCTCGTCCGGCGGGGGGATCTTGGCTCCCCGGTACTCGACCGGGATCCCGCCCAGGGGGTAGTCCTTGCGCTGCGGGTGGCCGTGCCAGTCGTCGGGCATCTGGATCCGGGTGAGCGCGGGGTGGCCGTCGAAGACGATCCCGAAGAAGTCCCAGGCCTCGCGTTCGTGCCAGTCGTTCGTGGGGTAGACGGCCACGATCGAGGGGATGTGCGGGTCCTCGTCGGAGCAGGCCACCTCGACGCGGATCTCGCGGTTGTGCGTGATCGAGCGCATCTCGTAGACGGCGTGAAGCTCGCGCCCGGTGTCGCTGGGGTAGTGGACGCCGTTGACGCCCAGGCACAGCTCGAAGCGCAGGGCCGGGTCGTCGCGCAGCCGGGTCACCACGTCGAGCAGGTACTCCCGCCGGACGTGGAAGGTGATCTCGCCGCGGTCCACGACGACCCGCTCGACCGCGTCGCCGAACGACGTGTCGACCTCCTTGAGGGAGCGCTCCAGCGCGTCGGCCACCTGGTCGAAGGAGGCGGTGCGGGGGTCGTCCTCGTCGGTGTAGGGCCGCTCGGTCCGGGACTGCGCCGGGCGGTAGACCCGGAGCCCCCCGTAGCCCGAGGTGTCGCCGGAGCTCCTGGCGCCGAACATGCCCTTGCGGGCCACCGGCGAGTCCAGGCGTTCCCGCCCCCTCTCCGCGGGGAGATTTTCTCCTTCGGATAGGTTAGGCTTGCCTTCATGATTGGCGGAGGTCACTGCGCGGCCCCCCCGGTCTGCTCGACCAGCGGGAGCATGCGCATCCGCCGCCGGTCGAGTTCCTCGATCTCACGTTCGCGGTGCGCTCCGAGCTTGGTGTTCTGGACCTTGTCGTGCAGCTTGAGCACGGCGTCCAGCAGCATCTCGGGGCGCGGCGGGCAGCCCGGGAGGTAGATGTCCACAGGAACGATGTGGTCGACGCCCTGGACGATGGCGTAGTTGTTGAACATGCCGCCGCTGGAGGCGCAGACGCCCATGGCGATGACCCACTTCGGCTCGGACATCTGGTCGTAGATCGTGCGCAGGACGGGCGCCATCTTCTGGCTCACCCGGCCGGCAACGATCATCAGGTCGGCCTGGCGGGGTGTGGCCGAGAAGCGCTCCATGCCGAAGCGGGCGATGTCGTAGCGCGGGCCGCCGGCCGACATCATCTCGATGGCGCAGCAGGCCAGGCCGAACGTCGCGGGCCACATGGACGTCTTGCGCACGAAGCCGACGACCTGCTCGACCGTGGTCAGCAGGATCCCGCTGGGAAGTTTCTCCTCGATTCCCATCAGGCGAACCCCCTTTCCGGTTCTTCGATCTCAATGGGACGACTGGTGGGGCTCATACGCGGGTCGTTCACGGGTCAGTCCCATTCGAGACCGCCGCGACGCCACTCGTAGGCGTAGGCGATCGAGACGTTGGCGAGGAAGAGGACCATCGCGACCAGGCCGAACATCCCGAGCGCGTCGAGGTGCACCGCCCACGGCACGAGGAAGATGACCTCGATGTCGAAGACGATGAAGAGCATCGCCGTCAGGTAGTACTTGATCGTGAACCGGCCGCCGCCCACCGGCTGGGGGGTGGGGTCGATGCCGCATTCGTAGGCCTGCAGCTTGGTGCGGTTGTAGCGCTTGGGGCCCGCCAGCGCTCCGACGACCATGGAGAGCACCACGAAGGCGGCGCCGATACCGCCGAGCACGAAGATGGGTGTGTACAGCTCCATCGGCTAGCCGTTCCCTTGTGGTTCTGCGCGGAAGAAGTTCATGCCATACCGTCCTCGCGGGGTTGCGTCTCGTCACCGTGCCCGGTCAGGCGGCGGGCGCGATCTTGGACAGGCCGTTGATGACCCGGTCCATCGCGTCGCCGTGGCTGGGTTCGGTGAGGTTGGCCAGCAGCTTGAGGGTGAAGCGCATCAGGAGCGGCTGCGGAAGGCCGTACTTGGTCGCGTACTTCATGAACTCGGCGTTGCCGATCATCTTCACGAAGTAGCGGCCGAGCGTGTAGTAGCCGCCGTAGGTGTCCCGCAGGATCTCCGGGTAGCGCAGCAGGGTGCGCTCGCGGGTCTGCCGGGTGGGGCGGCTGAGTGCCTGGACGACCACGTCCGCGGCGATCTGCCCGGCCTCCATCGCGTAGGCGATGCCCTCGCCGTTGAAGGGGTTGACCATTCCGCCGGCGTCGCCGACCAGCATCAGGCCGCGCGCGTAGTGCGGGGTCCGGTTGAAGCCCATCGGCAGCGCGGCGCCGCGGATCGGCCCCTGCTGGTTCTCCTCGGTGTAGCCCCACTCCTCGGGCATGCTCCGGGTCCAGCGCTTGAGCAGCTCCCGGTAGTCCACCTTCTGGAAGGACGCGGTGGAGTTGAGGATGCCCAGGCCCACGTTGCTGGTGCCGTCGCCGACGCCGAAGACCCAGCCGTAGCCGGGGAGCAGGACGTCCTTGCCGCCGCTGGAGTCCCACAGCTCCAGCCAGGACTCCAGGTAGTCGTCGTCGTGCCGGGGGCTGGTGAAGTAGGTGCGCACCGCCACGCCCATCGGGCGGTCGTCGCGCTTGCGCACGCCCATCGCCACCGAGAGGCGGGAGGAGTTGCCGTCGGCCGCCAGCACCAGGGGCGCGCGGAAGTGCGTGGTCTCGCCGTCGGCGTTCCTGGCGCGGACCCCGACGATGCGGTTGCTGCGCTCGTCGATGACGGGCTCGGTGACGTTGGTGCGCTCCAGCAGCCGGGCCCCGGCCGCGACCGCCTGCCTGACCAGGATCTCGTCGAAGTCGTGGCGGGTGCGGACCAGGCCGAACCCCGGGTACTCGGCCAGATCGGGCCAGGGCAGCTCCAGGCGGACACCCCCGCCGATGATCCGCAGCCCGCGGTTCCGGATCCAGGCCTTGTCCTCGAGGGAGACGCCCATGGACACGAGCTGCCTGACGGCGCGCGGGGTGAGCCCGTCTCCGCAGACCTTCTCGCGCGGGAAGGCGGTCTTCTCCAGGAGGAGGACGTCGACTCCGGCCTGCGCGAGGTAGTAGGCGGCCGTGCAGCCGGCGGGTCCCGCGCCGACGATGATGACATCGGCCTCGTTCGCGGGGGTCCCAACGGCTACGGACGTCGATGGGGTCGGTGCTGTCTGGCTCACGAATGGTCCTGACTGCTCGGCGCGGCGTTGCGCTGGCGGCGTGAGGGAGGTCACGCCTGTGGCTGCGTTCGGTGCGGGATATAACTCGCCCTCTTGTGAAGTGCTTCACAAGGTTTTGGCTCGCAGTCTAGACCTTTCGCCCCCGGGGAGCGACCCCCGCCCCGCCCTCGCCCCATTCGGGGGATTTGCCTGCTATCAAGGGGTTTTAAAGAACAGATGAAGGGATATATAAGGAGGTTTGCCCGTTTCATCCCAAAAAGGCCCGAAGGCTTGTCGGGCGCGCAAAAAGTCCCATAAAACAGACATTCGACATCCAATACCCCAAGTGGACGGCGGCTCCGACGCCCTGTCCCAGCCTCCCGCAGCCCCGAAAAATCTTCTGGAATCCCGGTGGCGGACACGCGAAAGCGCACGGTGGGTGACCACCGTGCGCTCGGAGTGACAGTCTTTTCGGGTGTCCGGTCAGCCCTCGCGGTACCCCCGGTGCAGGGCCACCACGCCGAGGGTGAGGTTGCGCCAGGCCACCCTCGACCAGCCCGCCGCCTGGAGCCGCCCGGCCAGGGCGGGCTGGTCCGGCCAGGCCGCGATGGACTCCGACAGGTAGGCGTAGGCGCCGGGGTCGTTGCCGAAGCCGCGCGCCACGAGCGGCAGCCCGACCTCCATCCCCCTGCCGAGGAGCCGGTCCAGGACCGGGACCGGGAGGTGGCTGAACTCGCAGATGACCAGCCGCCCGCCGACCCGGGTGACCCGCCGCAGCTCCGCCAGCGCCTGGTCCACGTCGTTGACGTTGCGCAGGCCGAAGGAGATGGTGACCGCGTCGAAGGTCTCGTCGGCGAACGGCAGGCGCAGCGCGTCCCCCGCCACCACGGTGACCCCGCGGCTGGAGGCGCCGCCCCGGCGCTCGGCCCCGACCTGGAGCATGCCGAGCGAGAAATCGCAGGCGACGACCCGCGCGCCCTTGGCGGTGAAGGACTCCGAGGAGGTCCCGGTCCCGGCGGCCAGGTCGAGCACGAGCTCGCCGCTGTAGGCGTCGACGGCGCCCACGACGGCGCGGCGCCAGCGGCGGTCCTGGCCCGCGGAGAGCACGTCGTTGAGAAGGTCGTATCGTCCCGCGATGGCGTCGAACATCGCGGCGACGTCCCGGGGGTTCTTGTCCAGCTCGGCACGGGTCATGCCGTCCAGCCTAAAGCGGCCGGACACCGGTCAGAACCGGTTTCCCCACCGCACGGACGGCGTTCTCCGCCCGAACCCCCGCCCAGGGGACGTCTCCGCGTGTGAACGCGCGCGAGCACACGGTGACCGAAAGAACGGGGGCGACAGAACGCTCGGGGGCCGCCCCGGAACCCCGGCCGTACGCGCGGCCGGAGGGGCGCTCCTGGCCGCGGCTACCACGCGCGGCTCCGGACACTCCCGCCGGGGTGGGCCGACCGGGGGCCCGGACGGTCCCGTCATCGCTCGGCGGCGTCGGCGCGGGGCTCCTCCGCCGGAGGCTCCGCGTCGCCGGGGGCGTCCGCTTCCACCTGGTCCTCCTTTGCCGCGCCCTCCTCGAACCGGCCCCCGACACCGCGCTTCCGGTCCATCGCCTCGGTGATCGCGGCGGACATCGCGTCGCGCCGCTTGGAAAGCAGAACGAAACTCACCAGGCCGCTGACCAGGAAAGCGATGATGATCGCGAGCAGTTCTCGGGCGCCGAGCAGGTAGACCACCCCATAGGTGGCCGCGAAGAGCAGGAGACGGGCCGCGGTATAGGCGATGACGTTGCGCATGAAACTGCCTCACAACGGGCGAGTCGACGAATAGATTAGGAGGCAGCGACGCGCGAGACCGCGATTCAGGTCACCGCCGGCGTGCTCCGAGGCATCCCCTGGAACGCCCGGGCGCACGCATCGCCCCTCCTCACAGGGTACGGGCCGGCTTTCCGGGGCGGTGACCGCCCCACCCGCGCGACGCCGGTCCGATGTCCGGACACGAACCTGGTTCCGGTCACCTCGGAGTCACCGCGAGACGACCGATCGAAACCAGGGTCACGTTCCGGTCACATCTGGCCGAGTCGACATCCGTTCCTCCCTATTTTCCGAAAACTAGGGAGGAAACGGACTAACTCGTGCACACTAGGGGATCAAACACCCGCCGTGAATTCCGGGGCGGGAGCGAAGGGGGATAGTGAAGGTGGAAAGAGGAAGCGAACGCTTGCTGACCCCCGGAGAGGTTGCCTCTCTCTTCCGGGTCGACCCCAAGACGGTGACCCGCTGGGCTGCCTCTGGACGGATCAGCAGCATACGAACGCCCGGCGGGCACCGCCGGTTCCGGGAGTCCGAGGTCCGGGCACTGCTGCACGGGGAGGTCACCGAGCCCTCGCACTGAGCGGGGTCCACGGCTTCCCACCGCGTCCGACACGGACCACCGGTCACGCCGAGCGCGCTCGACCGGGTTCTCGCCCCCCGCACGTACGGGACGTCTCCCCGGATAGGCTGGAAGCATGGTGTGGCTCGCTGGCCTGATTACGCTGCTCACGATTGTGCTCTGGGTGTACGCGTTCTTCGACGCGCTCACCTGCCCCTCTGAGGAAGTCCGCAACCTTCCCAAGGTGCTCTGGATGATCATCATCATCGTCTTCGTGGTGGTCGGTCCGTTGCTCTGGCTCTTCCTCGGTCGTCCCCGTGCCCCCGCCACAGCGGCTACCTCCGCTCCCGTGGCGGCTGCCTCCGCCGACCACCTGGACCCCTCGGATTTCCAGCACCCGTCCGGACGTCAGCGTCCTCTCGGCCCGGATGACGACCCCGAGTTCCTGCGGCGGCTCGACAAGCGCATCGACCCCGAGAACTGAGCACACGGCGAGGGCCCCGCCCAGGGATGGGGGCGGGGCCCTCGCCTCCCTCGGCGATCTTGACCTTTTCGGGGTCTCAACAGCTTCCGAGACCCCGAAAAGGTCAAGATCGCCGAGAAAACCGGGGGCGGCCCCCGTAGTACGGGGGCCGCCCCCGGTCCAGGCGGGAACAGCGGGCGGAGGCTCAGTCCTCCGCCGTCGCCAGTTCCAGTCGGCGGAAGATCGGGGCCGGGGCGGTGACCCGGTCGCCTCCGTGGCCGGTCTGCTCGAGGATCCTGGCCGCCGACTCGGGGAGGAACGGCACCAGCAGGTCGCCGAGCACCCGGCAGGTCTCCACGAGTTCGGCGAGCACCCCGTCCAGCGTCTCGGGGACCGCGCCCTCTTTCTTCTCCGCCTTGGCCAGCGTCCACGGGGTGGCGGCCTCGACGAAGCGGTTGCCCTCGTTGCCGAGCTGGGTGATGACCTCCGCGGCCTTGCGGAAGTCGAACGCGGCGACCTCCGCGTCCAGCCGGGCGCCCGCCTCGGCGCGGACCCGGCGCAGGTCGGCCGACAGCGCGGTCTCCCCGGGCAGCGCCGGAACCGCGCCGCCCCGGTACTTGTTGACCATGGACACCGTGCGGTTGACCAGGTTGCCGATGTTGTTGGCCAGGTCCTCGTTGTTGCGGGCGACCAGGCGCTCGTCGGTGTAGTCGGTGTCGCCCGTGAGCGCGACGTCGCGCAGCATCCACCAGCGCATGGCGTCGGTGCCGAACCTCTCGGCGAGCTCGCCGGGGTCGGCGGCGTTGCCCTCAGACTTGCTGATCTTCCTGCCGCCGGCGGTCAGGTACTCGTGCACGAAGACCGTGGAGGGCAGCTGGATCCCCGCCGAGAGCAGCATGGCGGGCCAGTACACCGCGTGGAAGCGGATGATTCCCTTGCCGATGACGTGGACGCGCTCGTCGCTGTCGGTCCACCAGTGCGCGAAGTTCTTCTCGTCGCTGCCGTAGCCGGGTGCCGTGATGTAGTTGGCGAGCGCGTCGTACCAGACGTAGACGACCTGGTCCGGCTGTCCCGGCACGGGGATGCCCCAGCCGCGGGCCCGCTCCATGCTGCGCGAGACGCTGAAGTCCTCCAGGCCGGACTCGATGAACGACAGCACCTCGCGCTTGCGGTGGGCGGGCTCGATCCTGAGGCGGTCGCTGGAGATCAGCTCGATCAGCTGGTCCTGGTAGCGGCTCAGCCGGAAGAACCAGTTGTTCTCCTCGACCAGGTCGGGCCGCACGCGGTGCTCGGGACACAGCCCCTCGACGAGCTCGTCCTCGGTGTAGAACTGCTCGCAGCCGTAGCAGTACAGGCCCGTGTAGCTCTTGGTGTAGAAGTCGCCGCGCTCGGCGCAGGCCGCCCAGAGCTTCTCCACCCCGGGGCGGTGCCGGGGGTCCGAACTGGTCTTGATGAAGTCGTCGAAGGACAGGTTGAGGGCCCTGCCCAGGCTCAGGAAGCCCTGCGCCACCTGCTCGACGTACTCCTGCGGGCTCACGCCCGCGGCCTCGGCGCTCTGCACGTTCTTCAGCGCGTTGTCGTCGGTGCCGGTCTGCGCGCGCACCTCGTCCCCGCGGTGCCTGCGGTAACGGGCCAGGAAGTCGGTCTCGACCAGCTCCAGGGCGTGGCCCACGTGCGGTTTGCCGTTCACGTAGGGAATGGCGGTCATGACGAAATAGCGACTCATGCGAACCTTTCCGCCCCACTGACACCCGGGCCGAGGAGGCACCGGCTGGGGCCTCCTCAAGCGTTGGATCAGGGCACGCGCGGGAGGCCGGAGAACATCGTCATCCGGCTCGGCATCATGGCCGTGCGCACCCGCTGCATGCCCCCAATGCTACCCCCGTTGCCGCTCCCCGGGCGCTCCCCGGGCGCTCGCCGGAACCGGGCCCGCGCCCGGCCGATCCTTTGCCCTCGGCCGGGCATGGTCCGGCGGTCGGCGGGGGTTGGTGCTGTTGGGGGTTCCCAGCGGCCCCGGGGGTGGTTCCGCCTCTCTTCCCGCACTCCTATTCCGCTCCTCGCGCGGATAGGGTGTGTGGCCGTAACCCGTTGCAGCCCGTCGCGAACCCGTGAGGAAGGTGGTCACCACGGTCTCCCGTGCCCTGGCCGCGCTCCTGGCCGCGATGCTGGTGCTCCTGTGCGCTCCCTCGGTCGCCGCGCAGGACCGCGAGGACGCGCCCGCGCGCTCCGGCCGGACCTCCTCCGCGGGGCTCTGGCCGCACGCGGTCGCGGGCCCCGTGAGCGACTCCTTCTCGATCGCCCTGGCCCTGGCCAAGTGGAGCGGGGAGCAGCAGCGCGCGGTCCCGCGCGACCTGCCCGACGGGTACACCCCTCCACCGGTCTCGGCTCCCGGGCCGGGCCACGCGTGGGGACGGGTTCCGCCGCCGGAATCGGGGCCGCCGCCCGACGCCGCGCCCGACTCCGGCCTGCCACCGGGCCGTGCGCCTCCGCTCACGACGCTCACCTGATCCCCCTGACGGCGGGCACCCACCCGCCGCCCCCTTTTCTTCACGTCGTGAGAGGTCTTCCGTCTTGTCCACTTCACCGGGGTCCGGGGCGCGCTGGACGCGCGCCATCGTATCCCTGCTCATCATGGTCGGCGCGTTCGCCGCCGGCTGGTTCATGCCACCGCACCTGGGGCTCGACCTCAGCGGCGGCACCCAGATCGTCCTGGAGACCCAGGACGGCGAGGACGGCACCGAGGCCAACGCCGAGAACACCGACAAGGTCGTCGAGGTCCTTCGCAACCGCATCGACTCCCTCGGTGTCAGCGAGGCGACGATGTCGCGCTCCGGAGAGAACCGGATCATCGTCGAACTGCCCGGCGTGCAGGACCCGACCGAGGCGGCCGAGATCATCGGGCAGACCGCCCAGCTGACCTTCCACCCCGTCCTGGGCGTGTCCGCCGCCGGCGGGACGACCGGGATGGGCGACTTCGCCAACGCGCCCGCCGACGAGGCCAACCCGCCCGCCGACGCCACCGCCGAGGAGGGCGCCGAAGGGGGCGGTGAGAGCCTCTCCGAGGAGGACCTCCAGGCCCTGCTCGGCGGCCAGGACACCGGCGGCGCGGGCACGGCCCCCCCGAGCCAGGAGGCCGCGAACCCCGAGGACGTCGCGCTGACGCTCCCCGACGAACAGGGAAACCAGCTCCAGCTGGGCGCGGCCGCCATCAAGGGCGACCAGGTCGGCGGCGCCGAGGCCGCGCTGGACGAGTTCCAGACCAGCTGGCTGGTCAACGTCGAGTTCCGCGGTGACGGCCGCGACGCCTGGCAGGAGCTGACCGGCCAGGCCGCCTGCAACGAGATGAGCACCCCGCAGCGGCGGGTCGCGATCGTCCTGGACAACGAGGTCATCTCCTCCCCCGAGGTCGTCGCCGAGGTCGCCTGCGACGTCGGCATGACCGGCGGGCGCACCTCCATCACCGGCAGCTTCGACCAGGAGAGCGCCAACGACCTGGCCGTCCTGATCGAGGGCGGCTCGCTGCCGCTGCCCGTCGAGGAGGTGCAGCGCCAGACGGTCGGACCGACCCTGGGCGCCGAGGCCATCGAGGCCAGCTTCATCGCGGGCGGGATCGGCATCCTGCTGACCGCCGCCTACATCACCTTCGCCTACCGCTTCGCGGGCTTCCTGGCCTCGATCGCGCTGCTGTGCTACACCGCGATCGCCTACGCCGCGCTGGTGGCGCTGGACGCCACGCTCACGCTGCCCGGTCTGGCCGGTTTCGTGCTGGCCATCGGTATGGCGATCGACGCGAACGTGCTGATCTTCGAACGGGCGCGCGAGGAGTACCAGCGCCAGGAGAAGGTCTACGCGGCCAACAAGTCGGCCGGCATGGCGGACGCCAGCGAGAAGGAGCAGGACGAGGCCGCGGTCGGCGTCCTGACCCGACGGCGCCGCCGCGCGATCCCGCCGAGCCTGCTCAAGTCGTTCACGACCGGCACCCAGAAGGCGTGGAGCGCCGTCCTGGACACGAACATCACCACGCTCATCGCGGCCGGTCTGCTGTTCTTCCTGGCTTCGGGCACCGTCCAGGGCTTCGGTGTGACGCTGGGCCTGGGCACGCTGGCGTCGATGATCTCGGCGCTGCTCATCGCGCGCGTTCTGATGGAGTGGGCGATCGTCCGCAGCACCCCGGCCCGGCGCCTGTGGCTCATCGCCGCGGCCGCCCTGGTCGTGGCGCTGGTGGCGGTGCTGTCCGACGGTCTCGACCCGGACAACCCGCTGCTTCTCGTGGCGGGGGCCCTGGCGGTCCTGGCGGCGTCCGTCGCCGTCGTCCCGCTGATCGTGCGCAAGTACCCGGGCAGCAGCGGTATCGCCAGGGTCAGCGCGGTCCGCGCGTGGCTGGTCAAGACCAACCCCGACCTGATGAAGCGCAGCACCCTGTGGCTGGGCGTCAGCGCGGCCATCGCGATCGTCGCGATCATCGGCGTGTTCGTGCGCCCGCCGAACTACGGTGTGGAGTTCACCGGCGGCCGGGTCATGGACTTCACCGTCAGCGAACCGGTCAGCGCCGACCAGGCGCGCGAGATCGTCGCGGACGCGGGCTTCCCCGAAGCGGTCGTCCAGGAGTCCGGGGACAGCGGCATCTCGGTGCGCACCGGCCAGATCTCCGACGCCGAGGCCACCGAGATCGAGCGGTCGCTCGCCGACGAGGGCGGCGACGTCGTTCGGTCCAGCGACGAGAAGATCGGCCCGAGCATGGGCGACGAGCTCCGCAACAAGGCGCTGATCGCGCTGATCGGGGCGCTCGTGCTGCAGATGGGGTACCTCGCCTGGCGGTTCCGCTGGTCGTTCGGCCTGTCCACGATGGTCGCGCTGGCCTTCGACATCGTGGTGGTGGTCGGCCTGTTCGCCTGGCTGGGCAAGCCGATCGACGGCGTGTTCCTCGCCGCGATCCTGAGCGTCATCGGCTTCTCGGTGAACGACTCGGTGGTGGTCTTCGACCGCGTCCGCGACGAGTGGGCGCACGACACCAAGTCGCCGTTCTCCAGGATCGCCAACACGGCGGTCCTGCACACGCTGCCGCGAACGGTGAACTCCGGTATCGGCGGGATCTTCATCCTGGCCACGCTCGCGATCTTCGGCGGGTCCTCGCTGACGGACTTCTCGATCGCGATGCTGGTGGGTCTGGTCTCGGGGATGTTCTCCACGGTCTTCGTGGGGACGCCGCTGTCGATCTGGCTGCACAAGTACGACAGGACCGCGGCTCCGCACGTGGTCAAGGAGCGCAAGACCAAGCAGCGCAAGGAGCTGCGCACCGTCCGCGAGGAGACCGACGGCGCGATCGTCTAGAGGCGTCCGGAGGATCTCTCCGGGCGCTCCGCCCGGGCGGAGCGGAGGGGGCGGGGACACGGTGTCCCCGCCCCCTCCGCGTTTCCCGCCCCCGACGGCTCCGCGGCACGCGCGGGTGTGCGCGGGCCCACGCGGGGCAGTACAACCGCCGACGGAGGTGGCGATGCTGCCGGTGTGGCTGGAAGCGGGCCTGTGGGGTCTTGTCGGCGGCGGCGCGCTCGTGCTCGGCGCGGCGGTCGCCTGGCTGGCGCGGGTGCCCCGGTGGCTCGTCGCGGCGGTCATGGCCTTCGGCTCGGGGGTGCTCCTCTCCGCGCTGGCCTTCGACCTGGTCGACGAGGCGGAGCGCACCGGGGGGCTGGCCCCGACCGCGGTCGGCTTCCTCGGCGGGGCGGTCGCCTACGTGGCGGTCAACGCCGCGCTGGCCGGCCGCGGCGCCCGGCACCGCAAGCGCTCCGGGGGACAGCAGCCGTCCGAGGAGGACTCCCGGGGCAGCGGCGCCGCCATCGCCGTCGGGGCCCTGCTCGACGGCGTCCCCGAGTCGGTGGTGCTCGGCCTCTCCCTGCTCGACGGCGGCGTCGGGGTCCCGGTCCTCATGGCGGTCTTCATCTCCAACGTCCCCGAGGGCCTGTCCAGCGCCGCGGGGATGAAGCGGGCCGGCCGCGGCGCGCGGTACGTCTTCGGGGTCTGGGGCGGCATCGCGCTCGCCTGCGGCCTGGCCGCCCTGGTGGGCTGCCTCGCCCTCCAGGACGCTCCACCGGCCCTGGTCGCGCTCATCACCGCCGTCGCCGCGGGCGCGATCCTGGCCATGATCGCCGACACGATGATCCCCGAGGCGTTCGAGCGCGCCCACGTCCTCACGGGGCTCATCGCCACCGTGGGGTTCCTGCTGGCCTTCACGGTCGAACGCCTGGGATAGGGACTGGAGGCGCTCGCCGAGTCGGCCGGGCGCTCCCTACTTGTGCACCGCGTCGTAGACCTCGCGCTTGGGCAGGCCGCGCTCCCTGGCCACCTCCTGGATGGCCTGCCTGCGCGGTACCCCCGACTCCTCGCGCGCGGCGACGGCCTCGGCCAGGTCCTCGGGGTCGCGGCTGACCACCGGCTCCCCGGCGCCCTCCACCACCAGCGTGATCTCCCCGCGCACCTGGCCGCCCGCCCACTCGGCGAGTTCGGCCAGGCCGCCGCGGCGGATCTCCTCGTACGTCTTGGTGAGCTCGCGGCACACCGCGCCCCGGCGGTCCGGGCCGAACGCCTCGGCCATCGCGGCGAGCGTGGCGGCCACCCGGTGCGGGGACTCGAAGAAGACCATGGTGCGGCGCTCGTCCGCGAGTCCGGCGAAGTGCGCCGCCAGGCCCTTCCGGGGCGGGAAGCCCTCGAAGCAGAAGCGGTCGGTGGGCAGGCCCGACAGCACCAGGGCGGTGGTGACCGCCGACGGCCCGGGGATCGCGGTGATCGGCACGTCGGCCGCCACGCACGCGGTGACCAGGCGGTATCCGGGGTCCGAGACTCCGGGCATGCCCGCGTCGGTGACCACGAGCACGTCGTGCCCGGCCAGCAGGTCGGCCAGCAGCTCCTCGGCGCGGCGGCGCTCGTTGGCGTCGTAGTAGGACACGATCCGGGCCCCGGCCTCCCCGCCGAGCCGGATGCCCAGCCTGGCCGCGAACTGGCGCAGCCGCCGGGTGTCCTCGGCCGCGATGATGCCGGTTCCCTCCAGCGCCGCCCGCAGCCGGGGCGGGGTGTCGTCGCGGTGCCCGATCGGCAGGCCCGCCAGGACCAGCGTCCCCGGCCCCGTCCCGTTCTCCTGGTCGGCCACCTGGTCTCCTCCGTACGTTCCGTCCCTGTGGGGACGGTGGTTCAGATGCTTTCTCCGCGCGGATCCGGTCGGGATTCCGATGATTCGGTCACTCCCGGTCCCCGCCTCCCACCCTTTTTCGCTCTAGTATGGCCGCGGTGGCGCTGCCGCCCCGACGAGCGGACCGGGAACCCGGCTTTCCCCTCTCCGTGACTTTCCGGCGCGGCGCCCAGACACTGCGCGATCCGGCGCGGCCGCGAGCCCGACGGCCGTCCGTGCGGGTTCTCAACCCAGTCCATCAGGCGTTCTCCGGTTCCGTCCGCCCGGCCCCGGGCGGAGTGCGGAACCCGGCGGTCCGCGGGCGGCGCCCCGGGCCGGGCCAACGGAAAGGAGTCGGCGTCTCCCTGGCGCACCGACGCGCTCCAGGGACGTAGTCGCCACCAAGCGCATGACCACCACAGTCCTCCCCGACGAGGTTCCCCCCGCTCCCTCGAACAGACCGTCGCTGCGTTCCCGGCTGGTTCCGGCGATGCCCGCCCCCGCGTGGGTGGGATGGGTGGCCGCGCTGGTCGTGGCGGCGTTCGCCGGCGCGCTGCGCTTCATCCGGCTCGGCGACCCGGCCCAGGTCTACTTCGACGAGACCTACTACGCCAAGGACGCCTTCGGGCTGCGCGAGTACGGCGCCGAGCACGAGACGCTGGAGAACGCCGACGCGCTGCTGGCCCAGGGCCTGCACGAGATCTTCACCGGAGGCGGCGACTTCGTCGTGCACCCGCCGCTGGGCAAGTGGCTGATCGCCGCGGGCGACAGCGCGTGGGGGCTGCTGCCGTTCGGCGAGGTCATGACGCCGACGGGCTGGCGGCTGGCGGCGGCTCTGTTCGGCACGCTGTCGGTGCTGCTGCTGGTCCGCATCGCGCTGCGGATGACCCGATCCGTACTGCTGGGCGCCTCCGCCGGGCTGATCATGGCGCTGGACGGCCTGCACTTCACCATGAGCCGCATCGCCATGGTGGACATCTTCCTGACCTTCCTGATCCTGGCCGGGTTCGGCTGCCTGGTGATCGACCGCGACCGGACCAGGGCGCGGCTGGCCGCGGCCACCGAGGCCGGGCTCGGCACGGTGAACGGGGTGGCCGTGGCCTGGTGGGAGACGCTCTCCGGCGTGTCGGCGCGGCTGGCCCGCGGCGCGGACCCCGCCTACGGCGGGGACGGTCCCTACGAGCCCTCCCCCAAGCCCTGGGCCCGGGTGACGGCGCGGCTGGCCGCGGCCGCCGCCGACCGCCTGGACACCGCGCGCTCGGCCGACCGGATCGCGGTCCGCTGGCTGGGGGTGCGCTGGTGGCGGATCGCCGCGGGCGTGTGCCTGGGGCTGGCGTGCGGCACCAAGTGGTCGGCGCTGTTCTTCGTCGCCGCGTTCGGGCTGCTCACCGTGGCCTGGGACTACGGGGCCCGGCGCAGCGTCGGGCAGCGTCGGGCGGGCCCGCGCTGGCTGGTCGTCGACGCGGTCCCCGCGTTCTTCCAGACCGTCGGCGTTGGAGCCGTGTTCTACCTGGCGACGTGGAGCGGCTGGCTGCTCGGCCCCAACGGGTGGGGCCGGGACTGGAGCCTGGAGAACCCCACCGCCCTCACCGCGGCGCTTCCCTCGCCGTTGCGCCCTGTCGTGGACGCGCTGCGGAGCCTGTGGGAGTACCACTGGCAGATATGGAACTTCCACAGCGGGCTGTCCGCCGACCACGACTACGCCTCGCGGCCGTGGGAGTGGATCGTCATGCGCACGCCGGTGGCCTTCTACTACGACGGGGACACGACGGAGTGCGGGGCCTCGTCCTGCTCCAGCGCGATCCTGAGCCTCGGCACCCCGGCCGTGTGGTGGTTGTCCATCCCGGCCTGCCTGGTGCTGCTGGGCTGGTGGGTGACCTACCGGGACTGGCGCGCGGGCGCGGTGCTGCTGGGCGTGGCCGCCGGATGGCTTCCGTGGTTCGCCTACCCCGACCGCACCATGTTCGCCTTCTACGCGCTGCCGATGCTGCCGTTCCTGGTGCTGGCGCTCGTGCTGACGCTGGGTTTGCTGATGGGCCCCGACGTGGACCACCGGGATTTCTCACTGCGGTCCCGAATCATCGGCGGGGTGGTCTACGGAGTCGTTCTGCTGCTGGTCATCGCCAACTTCGCTTACCTGTATCCGGTGCTGAGCGCGGAGGTCATTCCGTACGAGGAATGGGCGGATCGAATGTGGTTCTCGACCTGGATCTACGGCAACGGCGGTCCCGGGTGACCATACGCTTACCCGCCCTTTACCACCCCATTCGGCCTGGGCGAATACCGTGAACACCACCCGACATATCAGGACTTCCATGCCGGATTTTCCTGCCCGGAAACTCTCTACAATCCGGGGAGCCTGCTGGTAGTCTCAGGCACTGGTTGCGGTTGTAGTTTCCATGGATGCCCAAGGCGCCTCGCGGAACTTCACGTGGGCGCTGGTCGTTTCGGTAGTTCGACTCCCGGGGACGGGCGCTCAGCAACCCGAGACCAGCAGGGTGCGGTCTCGTTGTAGTCCCCAAAGGGAGAGCAGATGGCTCAGGGCACCGTGAAGTGGTTCAACTCTGAGAAGGGTTTCGGGTTCATCGCCGTTGACGGCGGCGGCCCCGACGTGTTCGTTCACTACTCGGCGATCGCGGGTGCCGGCTTCCGGAACCTGGAAGAGAACCAGGCGGTCGAGTTCGAGATCACGCAGGGGCCCAAGGGCCCCCAGGCCTCCGAGGTCCGGGCGCTCTGACGCACCGGGACTAACGTCGCCTGTTTCGTTTCTCGGCCCTTCGCTCCTTCCGAGCGGAGGGCTTTTTCGTGTCCGGCCCCGCCGCGTCGCGCGTCTTCTCGCCGGGACTGCCGCCGAGCACCCCGACCTGCTCGGACAGGGCGGCGACCTGGCTGCTGAGCTGCTCCAGCCGCAGCATGACCGCCTGGTGCTGCTCCAGCTCCACCTCCTGGTCCTCTTCCCAGCGCTCGGCGTTGACCTCCTCCTCCATCGAGGTCACGATCACGCCGATGATGAGGTTGAGCACGATGAAGGCGCTGATCACGATGAAGACGACGAAGAAGATCCAGGCGTAGGGGGCGTCCTCGATCACCGAGTCGGAGATGTCCGGCCAGTTCTCCGTGGTCAGGAGCATGAACAGGGTGTACAGCGTGGTGCCGAGGTTCCCGAAGTAGTCGGGGGAGATCCGCCCGAACAACTTCTCCCCCATGACCGCGGCGGTGTACATGACCACGAACAGCAGCCCTATGACGGTGCCCAGGCCCGGCACGGAGCGGAACAGCGCGTTGACGATCTCCCGCATGTTGGGAATGACGCTGATCAGCCGGAGCAGGCGCAGGACCCGCATCAGCCGCAGCACCGAGAAGCTCCCGGTCAGCGGGATCAGGGCGACCCCCACCACGAACAGGTCGAACCAGTTCCAGCCGTCCCTGAAGAAGGACCAGCCGCGCGCGAACATCTTGAGCGCCAGCTCCATGGCGAAGAAGCCCACGAAGAGGCTCTCGATGAGCAGGAAGCGCTCGTGCAGGAACGAGAACCGGCCCTCGTAGGTCTCCAGGCCCAGCGTGATCCCGTTGAGCACGATCACGGCGATGACGGTGTTCTGGAACCACCGCGACTCGACGAACCCGGCCACACGTCCACGTAGGCTCTGGCTCGCCACCCGACTCCTCCCGCAACCCGCCCGCGTCCCCCGGACACCCTAACGTGCGCCGGCGCGGCCTCTCCGGGCGTGCCCCGGGCTCCCCTCCCGCCATCGGATCCCTAAGCTGAGGGGCGTCGAGCCGATCCGTGGAAAGGGCGGACAGTGACGCAGTACCGGACCGCCTCCCGCGACTCGTCCGCCGCCCGGCTCCGGCCGTTCGCGACCTGGCTGGCCGCGGTGTGCGCGGCGCTGGCCGCCGTGACCTGGCAGGTACTGGTCAAGGGGCCGCTGACCGCGCCCGACTGGCCGGTCCACGCGTTCGTCGACCCGCGCCAACCCGACGGCCCCCTGCTGTGGGCGGCGGTGGCCGTGGCCAGAATGGGCCAGCGCCTGGTGACGGTTCCGCCCCTGGTGGCCCTGGGCCTCTGGGTGACGCTGCTCAGGCGCGACGCGCGGCCGCTTCTGGCGGTGCTGGCGGGGCTGGGCTCGCTCGCGGTCGTGGGCACGCTGCTGAAGGTGGCCACCGGGCGCACCCCTCCGGTGGTCGGGGTGGACGTCGTCACACCGGGCCTGGCCAACGTCCTGGACTGGACGGCCGCCGCCGTCGTCCCGGGCGCCGCAGCGTTCGAGGGATACGTCTCCTTCCCGTCGGGGCACTCGGCGAACGCCGCTCTCACCTATCCGCTGGTGGCGTGGCTGCTGTTCGGCGCCAACGGGCTTCGCCCGGACCCGCGCCGGCTGCGGGCGGCGCTGTGGGCCGCCCTCTTGCCCGTGGCCGCCGTGGGCGCGATGATGACCCTGCTGGACTACCACTGGGCCAGCGAGACGCTCGGCGGCTGGCTGCTGGGCGCCTGCGTGCTGCTGGTGGCCAGGCTGGTGCTGGGGCGCGGGGACACCGGCGCGGTCGCGGCGGGGTCCGCCCCCGAGCGGTGGCGCGGGGGACCGGCGGGGGCGCCGGGCGGAACCGGTTAACCTGCTGAGTGACTGGATCGTCGGGTCGCTGGAGGAGAACGCATGTTCAACATCGGGGCGGGTGAGTTCCTCGTTCTGGGGCTCCTCGCGCTCCTGGTCTTCGGCCCGGACCAGCTTCCCAAGGCCGCCGCGCAGGCGGGGCGGGCGCTGCGGCAGCTGCGCCGGCTCGCCGACAGCGCCAAGAACGACATCCGCGACGGCCTGGGCCCCGAGTACAAGGACTTCGACGTCCAGGACCTCAACCCCAAGCGGTTCGTGCAGAAGCACTTCTGGGACGAGTCCGACGACGAGGACGAGCGGACCCCGCTGAGCGTCTCCGCCCGCCTCAACGGCCGCCGCCCCCCCTTCGACCCCGAGGCCACCTAGCCCCGCGTCCGCTCCTCCCGTTGGTCAGCCGAGCATGAGCAGGATCACCAGGCCGACGGACATGACGGCCGCCGAGCCCGCGACGATCAGGAGAGGGCTCACCGTCGCCACGAGCAGTTCGACGGCGAGGGTCCCGGTGATGAGCGCGACGGCCCACGGCCAGCGGGGCGCGGGCTCCCAGTCGTTGGCGCGCTCCCGTTGGATCGTCACCAGTGTCCCGGCTCCGAGGGCGAGCCAGAACAGCACGTGCCCGGCCATGCGCGCGCCGACCGGAAGGGAGGCCGCGGCGCTGGCCGAGATCATCACGTACAGCGCGGTCCAGACCACCAGGCCCCAGTTCCCCTTGGGCCGTTCGGGGCGGATGGTCTTCAGTCGCGCGGGGGTGGTCCGCCTGAAGTTCTCCCGTAGTTCCGGATCGGGCTCCTGGAGCTCGTCCGGTTCCCGCGGGGTCTCCGAGGCCTCCTCGCCGTCCGGGTCCGCCAGGCGGCCCTGGGGCTCCTCGGCGAAGTAGTACCCGCCTTCGTCCTGCTGCTCCTCGGGCCTGTGGTCGGGCCTGTCGGTCACGTCGGTCCTCCCGTTCACCGGCCGCGCCGGGCGGAACCGGAGCGGAGGCGGGACCGCACGGGTCCCGCCTCCTGTCGTCCGCGTGCCGCTCGCGCCGCGTCGTCGCCTATGAACATGACCCGAAGTCGCGTCCGCCAATCCTGCGCGGCGCGCCGGGTCCGGGGGAACGCGCACGGCGTCCCCCTCGGGGGGTCCTTGTTGGTCTTGGCGTTAGCGGGGCCGCGTCCGCGTTCTGACCCCGCTAACGTCAGGGCCAACAAGGAGGGATCGGTGCCCGGTCCGCGCGGACCGGGCACCGGGCCGCGAGGGCGTGCCGGGCTTCTACCACCAGCTCCAGCCGGGGCCGCTGAGGGTCTTGACCTCGTCGCCGCCTTCGCCGTCGTCCACCAGCAGGTCCGCGAGGCTTTCGGAGATGCCGGTGACCGTGTCGGCCATGTACCAGCTCCAGCCGCCCTTGAGTTCGGTGCCGACCGTGTCGGCCGACGCCGCTCCGGCAGTACCGAGGACAGCCACGGCCGTTATCGCGGCCGCGGCGCAGATCTTCTTGAACACAACGCACCCTTCAGTCGTAACGCGAGTCCATCCCCGTGTCACAAGATGACGTATCAGTCACGGGGCGCACAATACCCGGAAGGGCCCAATTTCAGCGATTGCCGCTATAACGAGATTTGCCGCCCGGGATCACCCTATTCCGCGAACCGGACCTGCGGCGACCAAACCGCTCCAAAAAACCCCGTCATCTGGCAATCAATCGTCGAGCTTCGGCCGAACCGCCCCAAGTCGGTACGGATCCCCTACAGCATAAGGGTTCCGGGGTTCTCCCCGCTCCCCGCCGGCCCTCCGCGATCAACTGGAGAATGAACAGCTGGTCACCCCGTTGAATCGTTCCCACTTCTTCGACGTGAACGGGGGATCACCCTCTGCCAGCAGTTCGAACCGGTCTGTGCCCGCGGAAGGGCGACCACTGGGCGGGTAACGCGGCTCCGGGCGGCGGGGCCGCGCCCCCGCCGCCCGCGACGACTAGGGAAGCTCCGGCGCGGGGGTGGTTCGGCGTGCCGGTGCTTCGGGGGGTCTTTCGGCCGCACGCCACGCGGATCGCGAGGTCACGGCGGACGGCGACGGCGGGTGAGGGCCGGGGCCGCGCTCATCATGTCCGTCGCGTGAGGGGTCCGTTGACGGTCGTGGGGGGGGGGGGCCGCCCCCCCCCCCCCCCCGGGCGGACCACCCCCCCCCCCCAAAAAACACCCCCGGCCCCCGGACACCCCCG
>NZ_SNYN01000029.1 GCF_004363075.1 Actinorugispora endophytica | reverse complement strand
CCGGACGAACTCCCACTCGGCATCCGACAGTTCATGACGACGTATCACGACACCATGATCCACCAGCGGCGATCATTTGAAAACACTACCTAGGGGACACGCCTGATGTGCGGTGGAGCCTCCGGTGCGAGACTGGGAGCATGCCGACACAGATCCCGTTCGAAGGTCCGATGTTGGGTGCCGCGCTCACCGTGGTGGGGCTGGTCATCTCCTGGGTGGTGTGGCGCCGCAGGGGCGCCGCCTCGGGGCTGCGCGCCGTCGCGTGGTCGCTGCTGCCGCTCGCGGCAGGCCTGGTCGGTCTCATGTCGATCCTCGTGGGGCTCGTCGGAGACCTGGTGCGCTTCTTCGCCAACCTGGTGTTCAGCCCGATCGCCTGGGCGGGGGTCGCGGTGGCCTCGCTCGCGGTGGTGCTGTGGGTGACCGGCGGCCTCGTGCGGTCCCGCGGAGCCGGTGCGAAGACGCCGTCCGCGCCCAAGGCGGCTCCGGCCGGAAAGGCCGCGACGGCGCCCGGAGTGGCAGCCCCCGCTCCGAAATCCGCGCCTGCGGGTGACGACGACTTCGACGACATCGAGGCGCTGTTGCGCAAACGCGGAATCAGTTGACCACAAAGAGTCGGCCTCGGAGATCGACGCCCCTGATCCTGTCGGGCCGATGGATCGCTTGCGTTGAATGGCAAGGATGGCTAACCGCGCATTGACAGTGACATACTGCACAGTAGCTTGAGTACTGTTCGGTTCTTCCTGGAGAGTCGCGGTTTTCGGCTCCGTTCGCCTCCCACTGCGGGGCGGGCGGGGTCTTTTTGCGTCTCAGCCGGTGAGAAGCGGGTGGTCAGGCGGCATAGCATGACGCGGTGCGGTGCGGCGGAACACGAATTCCCCGAAGTAGATCGTGCGTGATTGCCGAGTCACACTGTGTTGTTGTGGAGTCGTTCGCATCGGATGTAACGGCAAGTGACGGATTCGCGATACTCGTGTCACGATTCGGCTACGAGGTGGGAAATTGGACGATTTGCTACCAGATGGAGCGTAAATTGTCCGTCGTGCGCTACCAGGCGCATCTGGTGCTTTAGCCCTGTTTACCTTTCCTGTTAAGGAAGCCGGGCGGGCACGCCATGGCGGTGGGAAAACACTCACCGTCGGTAACGGCCAGGCCAGTAAAGCGCGGACACGGACTCCTCTTTCCGGCCGCGTCGGCGTCGCCGAGCGATCCGGGAACCGCCGGAGCCGAATCCGCAGCCACAAGCGGGATTAGTGGGGGAGTAGTGGTGTCATGACCGCGCCTTTGGACGCGACGGAGTCGGCTCAGCACGCCGAGCCGGAGGCCATCACCCAAGGTGTCCGCGATATCGCGAGTCGCTCCCTCACACAGATCGCCTGGCAGCGGTTGCGCCGCGACAAGGTCGCCCTGGGCGGCGGCGTCGTGGTCGTGCTCCTGATCCTGGTCGCGATCTTCGCCCCCCTGCTGACGCACTGGTTCGGCTACCCGCCCAACGAGTTCCACCAGGACCTCATCAACCCCTCCACCCAGGGCGTCCTGGGCGACGATCCCAACGACCCGTTCAGCACCGACAAGATGGGCGGCATCAGCTGGGAGCACCTGCTGGGCCTGGAGCCGGTCAACGGGCGAGACCTGTTCAGCCGGATCGTCTACGGCGCGCAGATCTCGCTGCTGATCGCCTTCCTGTCCACCATCCTGTGCGTGATCATCGGTACCGTCCTGGGCATCACCGCCGGGTACTTCGGCGGCGTGGTCGACACCGTCATCAGCCGGACGATGGACATCTTCCTGGCCTTCCCGCTGCTGCTGTTCGCCATCGCGCTCGCCGGCGTCATCCCCGACGGGGCCTTCGGCCTGACCGACAACGGCCTGCGCGTGTCCGTGCTGATCTTCATCATCGGCTTCTTCAGCTGGCCCTACATCGGCCGGATCGTGCGGGGCCAGACGCTCACGCTCAAGGAGCGCGAGTTCGTCGAGGCGGCCCGCAGCCTGGGCGCGGGCACCGGCCACATCCTGTTCCGCGAGATCCTGCCGAACCTGGTGGCGCCGATCCTGGTCTACGCGACCCTGCTGATCCCCACGAACATCCTGTTCGAAGCGGCGCTCTCCTTCCTCGGGGTCGGGATCAACCCGCCCACCCCCACCTGGGGCGGCATGCTGTCCAACTCGTTGGACTACTACACGCAGGCCCCGCATTTCGTGATCATCCCCGGTCTGGCGATCTTCGTCACGGTCCTCGCCTTCAACCTCTTCGGCGACGGACTGCGCGACGCCTTCGACCCCCGGTCCTCGGACTGACCACGGTCCGGCCGGACTGACCACGGTCCGCCCGGCCGGAGGACATCCCCTGATTCCCAAGCCCTGAGAAAGGCTGAAAAAAGTGAACAAACGCGCTATGGGGTTCGTCGCGCTCGGCGCGGCGGCAACCCTCCTGCTCAGCGCCTGCGGCGGTGGCGACGGCGGGGACGGCGACGGCGGCAGCGGCGCCGGCGGGGTCTTCGACCAGGCCAGCACCGAGGTCGTGAACGCCTCGGACGCCACCGGCGGCACCCTGCGCTACGCGATCTCCGCCAACATGGAGAGCACCGACCCGGGCAACACCTACTACGGCTACGTCTGGAACTTCAGCCGCTACTACGCCCGCACCCTCCTGACCTTCTCCCCGGTCCCCGGGCAGGCCTCCAGCGAGCTGCTCCCGGACCTGGCCGAGGACATGCCCGAGGTCAGCGACGACGGCACCGAGTGGACGATCAAGCTCAAGCAGGGCCTCAAGTACGAGGACGGCTCGGAGATCGTCGCCGAGGACATCAAGTACGCCATCGCGCGCAGCAACTTCGGCCCCCAGGCGCTGCCCAACGGCCCCAAGTACTTCCAGCAGCTGCTGGACGCCGACGACTACGAGGGCCCCTACGGCGGCGGCGACCCGCTGGCCGGGTTCGACGCCATCGAGACCCCCGACGACTACACCCTGGTCTTCAAGCTCAAGGCGCCGTTCGCGGACTTCCCCTACATCCTGAGCCAGACCCAGACCGCCCCGGTCCCCGCCGAGGCCGACACGGGTGAGCAGTACCAGGGCCAGGTCGTCTCCTCCGGCCCCTACAAGTTCGAGGGCTCCTACACCCCCGGCGACGGCCTCGTCCTGGTCCGCAACGACCAGTGGGACCCCGAGAGCGACCCGACCCGCGAGGCGCTGCCCGACCGCGTCACCGTCGAGGAGGGCGTCGAGCAGAACGAGATCGACCAGCGCCTCGTCAACGGCGAGCTCGACGTCGACCTCGCGGGCACCGGTCTGGGCCCGGCGATGAAGGGCGACCTGCTCGCCGACGAGGAGGCCCGGGCCAACATCGACAACCCGGTCACCGGCGCGCACTTCTACGTCGCGATCAACACCAAGGTCGAGCCGCTGGACGACGTCGCCTGCCGCCAGGCCATCCAGTACGCGGCCAGCCGCGAGGGCATCCAGCGCGCCTACGGCGGCGAGTTCGGCGGCGAGATCGCCACCCAGGTGCTGCCCCCGTCCATCCCCGGCGCCAACCCCGAGCTCGACCCGTACGAGGCGGCCTCGGGCACCGGCAACGTGGAGATGGCCCAGGAGAAGCTGGAGGAGTGCGGCGAGGAGGACGGCTTCACCGTCAACATCGGCGTGCGCTCCGACCGCCCGGCGGAGGTCGCCGCGGTCGAGTCGATCCAGGAGAGCCTGGCCGCGGCCAACATCACCGCGGAGATCAAGAGCTTCCCCTCCGACACCTTCACCAACACCCAGGCCGGTTCGCCCGACTTCGTCGCCGACAACGAGCTGGGGCTCAACTACTACGGCTGGATGTCCGACTGGCCCTCCGGCTACGGCTACATGAGCTCCATCCTGGACGGCGACTCCATCAAGGAGGCCGGCAACTCCAACATCTCCGAGCTTGACGACCCGGAGATCAACCAGCTGTTCGACGATGTCACCCAGGTCGAGGACCCCGAGGAGCAGGCCGCGATCTACTCCCAGATCGACGAGCTGACCATGGAGAGCGCGACCATCCTGCCGGGCGTCTTCCAGAAGTCGGTCCTGTACCGTCCGGAGAACCTGACCAACGTCTACTTCAACCCGAGCTACCACATGTACGACTACATGGCGCTCGGCACCACGAACAACGAGTAGACACATCCGCCTCGACCAGTTGAGAGAAGGCAGGTGAAGGCACGGGGGCCGGAGTGGTCCCACAAGGACCACTCCGGCTCCCGCAGCCAGTCGCGATGCTGAAATACATTCTCCGGCGCCTGGGCGCGAGCGCGCTGCTGCTGCTCGTGGTGACCCTGATGACCTTCGTCATCTTCTACGTGGTCCCGAGGATCGCAGGCCGGACCACCGAGCAGCTGGCCACCATGTACGTGGGCCGCGCGCCCACGGAGGCGGCGATCCAGGCCACGATCGAACGGCTCAACCTGGACCAGCCGCTGGCCCTGCAGTTCTGGGAGTTCGTCAAGGGCATCTTCGTCGGCGCCGAGTACACCTTCGGCAACGACGTCGTCCAGTGCTCCGCGCCCTGCTTCGGCTACTCCTTCCAGACCTACCAGGAGGTCTTCCCGGCGATCCTCGACAGGGTCCCGGTCACCTTCTCGCTCGGTCTGGGCGCGGCCCTGATCTGGCTGGTCGGCGGGGTCCTCGTCGGAGTCGTCTCGGCGGTGAGGAAGGGCAGCTTCTTCGACCGGATCGCCATGGGCCTCGCCCTGGCCGGCGTGTCCCTGCCGATCTTCTTCACCGGACAGCTCGCCCTGGCCTTCCTGGTGCACAGCTGGGAGATCTTCCCCAACGCCGAGTACACGCCGTTCACCGACAACCCGGCCGCCTGGGCGTCGGGCCTGCTGCTGCCCTGGCTGACCCTGGCGTTCCTGCACGCGGCGCAGTACGCGCGCCAGACCCGCGCGGGCATGCTGGAGACCATGGGCGAGGACTACATCCGCACCGCCCGGGCCAAGGGCCTCAAGGAGAGCCGGGTCATCCTCAAGCACGGGCTGCGGCCGACCCTCACCCCGATCCTGACCATCTTCGGTCTGGACATCGGCCTGGTGCTCGGCGGCGCGGTCCTGACCGAGCAGGTCTACTCGCTCAACGGGATCGGCCGATACGCGGTCACCGCGATCGTGCAGAGCGACCTGCCCGTCATCCTGGGCGTGACCCTGTTCGGCGCGCTGTTCATCGTCGTCTGCAACCTGATCGTGGACTTGCTCTACCCTCTGGTGGACCCCAGGGTGCGAGCGGCCCGCTGACGGCGCCCGGTACCGGCCACTCCCGGTGCCGGGCACCGCCACCGACCCGACCACGAACTTTTCTCCCCTGCCCCGCGGTACCGCGTGCGGGGCATCCGAGCCGAAGGAAGACCGGCAATGACCAATCCGGGAACCGGATCCCGAACCGCGGGGAGCGGCGGGCCCGTCGTCTCCGTGCGCGACCTCTCGATCACCTTCCCTGCCATGGACGGCGACGTCAACGCGGTGAACGGGCTGTCCTTCGATGTCCCGCAAGGCGGGGCGCTGGGTATCGTGGGCGAGTCCGGTTCGGGCAAGAGCGTCACCTCGCTGGCGCTGATGGGTCTGCACCGCGGCTCGAAGGCACGCATCACCGGCGGGCTGACCGTCGCCGGCACCGACGTGGTCGCCGCCCCCGACTCCGCCATCCGCGCGATGCGCGGCAACGACATCGCGATGGTCTTCCAGGACCCGATGTCCTCGCTGCACCCGCAGTACACCATCGGCAACCAGCTCATCGAGGCCTACCGCACGCACCACCCCAAGGCGGGCAAGGCCGAGGCCAAGGCCCGCGCGGTCGACGCGCTGGACCGGGTCGGCATCCCCGAGCCCGCCAGGCGCGTCAACTCCTACCCGCACGAGTTCTCGGGCGGCATGCGCCAGCGCGTCCTCATCGCGATGGGACTGGTCTGCGAGCCCAAGGTGCTGCTGGCCGACGAGCCCACCACGGCGCTGGACGTGACCGTGCAGGCCCAGATCCTCGACCTCCTCGACGACCTCCGCCACGACCTGGGCATGTCGCTCATCCTGGTCAGCCACGACCTCGCGGTCGTCGCCGGCTCGGTGGACGAGGTCCTGGTGATGCGGAAGGGCGTCGCGGTGGAGCGCGGCGACGTCCGCCGGGTGCTCAGCGCCCCCGAGCACCCCTACACCCGGGCGCTGCTGGCCGCGGTGCCCCGCATCGAGGTCTCGCGCGCCCAGCGCCGCGCCGAGATGCGCGCGGACCGAGCCGCCGTGCCGGCCGCCGGGTCGGAGCCCGAGGGCGCCGCGCCGGTGGCGGAGGCCCCGGTCACGAAGGCGTCGGGCGACAGCGGTGAGCTGCTGCTGAGCGTGAAGAACGTGCGCCAGAAGTTCAAGGTCCGGGGTGGCGCCTTCGGGCGCAGCACCGACTTCTACGCCGTCGACGACGTCTCCTTCGACCTCTACCAGGGGGAGACGCTCGGCATCGTGGGCGAGTCCGGTTCGGGCAAGAGCACGCTCTCGCGCATGGTGATGCGGCTGCTCCGTCCCAGCGAGGGCACGATCGTCTTCGAGGGCCGGGACATCACGCACCTGCCCGAGCGCCAGCTGCGTCCGCTGCGCCGCGACGTCCAGATGATCTTCCAGAACCCGTACTCCTCGCTCAACCCGCGTATGACCATCGGGGAGAGCATCGGCACCGCGCTGCGCGTGCAGGGCGAGCGCGACGCCAAGAAGATCAGGGGCGAGGTGCAGGGGCTGCTGGAACGCGTCGGTCTGGAGCCCTCCCACTACAACCGCTTCCCGCACGCCTTCTCCGGAGGGCAGCGCCAGCGGATCGCCATCGCCCGCGCGCTGATCCTCAAGCCCAAACTGGTGATCTGCGACGAGCCCGTCTCCGCGCTGGACGTGTCCACCCAGGACCAGGTCCTGCGGCTGCTGTCCGAGCTCCAGGACGACTTCGACCTGACGCTCATCTTCGTCGCGCACGACCTCGCGGTGGTCCGCCAGGTCAGCGACCGCGTCGTGGTCATGCGCAAGGGCCAGATCGTGGAGATGGGCGACGGCGACGAGGTGTACGAGAACCCGCAGCACCCGTACACCAGGCAGCTGCTGGCGGCCGCCCCGGTGCTCGACCCGGACGAGGCCAAGTCGCACCGCGCCGAGCGCCAGCGCATGCGCCGGCAGAGCAGCACGGTGTGACCGCCGCGCCGTGAGCACACGGAGGGGCCTGTCCGGACGCCTGTCCGGACGGGTCCCTCCCGTTTACCCGGCGCGGCGTCCCGCGTGGTTTCCGTTGATGATCTTGACGCTAGCGTTCCACTTTGTCCGTTTTGTAGAACACTGGCGTCAAGATCATCAACAGGACCCTAGTAGCCGCCGCGGGTGCGGCGGGCCGCCTGGCGGCCGTGGCGCCCGGATCCGGCCAGGCCGCCGCGGGAGAAGGAGCGCACGAGCTCGCCGCCCAGGTTCACCCCCGCGCCCAGGGCCAGGCCGACCGCGACCGCCTCACCGAGACTGGCCATGCCGACCAGGGGGTCGCCCGTGCTCATCTGGAGCAGCCCCCGGTACAGGATGCTGCCGGGCAGCAGCGGGGCGATCGCCGGGACGATGAAGGTCAGCGCGGGCCGCTGGGTGCGCCGGGCCAGCCAGTGCCCGAACACCCCGATCACGACCGCGCCGACGGCCGTGCCCACGACGGGCGGCACGGCCAGCGCCTCGCGCAGTCCCGCGTAGCACAGCCAGATCAGCACGCCCATGACGCCGATCGGCGCGAGCGCGCGCAGCGGCACCACCAGCGAGACCCCGAAGGCCACCGCGATCCCGGCGGCGCCCACCAGCACCATCGGCTCCATCGAGGAGCCCGCCGAGGGCAGGCTGTCCAGGTCGACGGCCACCCCGAGGCGGACCGCGGCGTAGGCGACCACGCCCACCCCGGAGATGATCGCGCCCAGGGTGAAGAACACCTCCAGCAGGCGCGCGGCCGCGGAGACGTACGCCCCGCTGATGCCGTCCTGCAGGCTGGAGACCAGCGGACGCCCGGGCAGCAGCGCCATGATGCTGCCGGTGATCACCGCGCCGGCACGCAGCCCCAGCCCCAGTTCCGAGCTGACCCACAGCAGGCCCATGCCGGTACTGGCGGCGATCAGCGCGGCGGCGACCATCTGGTAGAACTCCGCCACGCCCCGCTCGGCCAGCCAGACCGCGGCCCGGTCCCCCAGCACGGTGGCGGCGAACGCCGTCGCGGCGACCGTGAAGCCGCCGCCCACCATGACACTGGCGCTGGAGGCGATCAGGCCGAACCCGGTGACCAGCACCCAGCGCGGATAGGGGCGCGGAGCGCGCTTGATGGCGCGCAGCCGCGCGATCGCCCCCTCCATCTCGACCTGTCCGAGCGCGGCCTCCTGGACCAGGGTGTGCAGTTCGCTGACCCGGAAGAAGTCCAGGGTGCGGCGGCGTACGACGCGCTCGCCGGTGACCGGAGGCTGGTCCCCGCCGGGGTGGCAGGACAGCGTGATGGCGGTGAAGGTGACCGAGACCTCGGTGCGCGGCAGGCCGAAGGCCACCGACAGGCTCAGCATCGCCTCGTTGACCGCCTCGGTCGACTCGCCGCTGGCCAGCAGCAGCTCGCCCACGCGGAGCACCAGGTCGATGGCGCGCGGATCGAGCAGCGACGCCGAATCGTCGTCGAACTCCTCGGCCCCCGACTCCAGGTCGCGGGCGGCCCGCCAGTCGCGCAACCGGCTCAGCAGGGTGTTGTCATCCAGCGGGGACCGCTGCGGTGATTCGCTCATCGCGAGGGAGGCACCTCCTTACCAGTGGACTCTGCCCGATCGACGCACCGCCATCCGCGGGACCGGAGTGATCCGGTCATCGGATGTGGAGCGGTGCCGAGTCGGCTCTTCGCGGACGGCCGGGGGCGTCGCGGGTCCCGTCGCCGCAGAACCGGCGGGGCGCCCCGCGTCGGAGGCGGCCCGGCACACTCTGAAGACGCCGCCGCTCCGGTCGCGGTTGGCCCCGCGCGGAAAGCGTCCGGGTGAGGTCCGTCACCCACCGTGGTTCCGGAGTGGTCCGGAACCGCGCCCCGGGGAAGGGGCGAGGATTCCGCCAGGTCGGGAGCGGCGGGCCGGCCGGCCACGCCCGGACGACGAGGGCTCAGCGGCGGTCCCCGGGGGCGCCCGGGCTGATGAGTCCGGTCTCGTACGCGTAGACGACCGCCTGCACCCGGTCGCGCAGGCCCAGCTTGGTCAGCACGTTGCCCACGTGCGTCTTGACCGTGGTCTCGCTGACCACCAGGCGTCCCGCGATCTCCGCGTTGGACAGCCCGCGCGCCAGCAGGCGCAGCACCTCGTGTTCGCGGTCGGTCAACCGGTCCAGCCGGGGCGGCGCGGCGGCGCGGGCCGGGGGCAGCCTGGCGGCGAACCGGTCGAGCAGCCGCCGGGTCACCGACGGGGCGACGATGGCCGCGCCGTCGGCGACCACCCGGATCGCGTTGAGCAGCTCGTCGGGGGGCACGTCCTTGAGGAGGAAGCCGCTGGCGCCCGCGCGCAGCGCCTCCACCACGTACTCGTCCAGGTCGAAGGTGGTCAGCACCAGGACCCTGATGGTCTGCCCGGCCTCGGCCGCCCAGGCGAGGATCTCCCGGGTGGCCTCGATGCCGTCCTTGCCGGGCATGCGGATGTCCATCAGCACCACGTCGGGCAGCAGCCGCCGGGCGCAGGCCAGCGCCGCGCGGCCGTCGGCGGCCTCGCCGACCACGCTCACCTCCTGCTCCGACTCCAGGATGAGCCGGAACCCCGCGCGCAGCAGCGGTTGGTCGTCGACGAGCAGAACACTGACGGTCATACGTTCCATTGTCCCCGATCAGGAGGACCGGCCGAGTGGAACCGGCGGGCTCCGGCCCCTACTCCGGGGAGGAGGCGGCCTCTCCGCTGGGAGGGGACGGCAGCGGCGGGGGAGTGCCGCCGAACTCCGGGCAGCGCGCCTGGTGGTCGCACCAGCCGCACAGCTTGGATTTGCGCGGCTTCCACTGCCCCGTCCGGGCGGCCTCGGCGATCTCGTCCCACACCGAGCGGATGTGGGCCTCGGCGTTGCGCAGGTCCTCCTCGGTGGGGTCGTACCAGCGGATCCCGCCGTCGCCCCCCAGGTACAGCAGCTGCAACCGGTCCGGGACGCGCCCGGTCTCGCGCCACACCATCACCGCGTAGAAGAAGACCTGGAAACGGGCCTTGTCCTCGTAGCGCTCCAGGGGCTTCTTGCCGGTCTTGTAGTCGACGATCCGGACCTGGCCGCCCGGAGCCACGTCGAGGCGGTCGATGTACCCGTGCAGCCGGGGACCGGAGTCCAGCTGGACCTCCAGCCGCCTCTCCCGATCGCGCGGCTCCAGCCGCTGCGGGCTCTCCAGCTCGAAGTAGCGCTTCACCAGCGCGCGGGCCTCGGCCAGCCAGGACTCCAGGGCCGCCTCGTCGGCGAACATCTCCATGACCTCGGGCTCGCGTTCGAGCAGCCCCCGCCACTGCGGGTCCAGCAGGGCCAGCGCCGACTCCGGTGTGCGGGAGTCGGCGGGAAGTTCGAACAGCCGCTCCAGCACCGAGTGCACGAGCGTGCCGCGCTTGGCGGCCGGGCTCGGGCGCTCGGGCAGCCGGTCGATCGCGCGGAACCGGAACAGCAGCGGGCACTGCATGAAGTCGGCGGCGCGCGACGGCGACAGCGCCCGGATCGGTGCGGAGCTCATGTCGACCAACCTTAGCCACCGGTGGTGACAGGAGCGCAGCGAACGCCGTGCGCGGAGCGCATAACCTTGGAGCGTGACAGGACCAGGCGGTGGCCACCGATGAGCGGTACCAGATCCGGTGAGGGCAGGCGCGGGGGCCTGCTGATGGGACGGCCCTTCGGGATCCCCGTCTACGTGACCCCCTCCTGGCTGGTCATCGCGGCCCTCATCACCGTGCTGTACCAGCCGGTGGTGGACCGCGCCCTGCACCTGGGGGCGGCCTCCTACCTGGTCGCCTTCGTCTTCGCGGTGCTGCTGTACGCCTCGGTCCTGGTGCACGAGCTCGCGCACTGCGTGGTCGCGCGCGCCTACGGCCTCCCGGTGCGCCGCGTCACCCTCTACATGCTCGGCGGGGTCTCGGAGATCCAGCGCGAGGCGGACCGCCCCCGTCAGGAGTTCTGGATCGCGTTCTCCGGACCGCTGCTGTCGCTGGCCCTGGCGGGAGCCGGGGCCGCCGCCTACCTGGTGATGGACCCCGCCACCGTCGCGGGCGTCCTGGTGTGGCAGCTGTGGGTCGCCAACCTCCTGGTCGGGGTCTTCAACCTGCTTCCGGGGCTGCCGCTGGACGGCGGCCGGATGCTGCGCGCGGGCGTGTGGGCGGTCAGCCGCAAACCCCTGACCGGCACCGTCGTGGCGGCATGGGGAGGCCGCCTGCTGGGGGCAGCCGTGGTCGTGCTGCCCTTCGCGTACTCCTGGACGCTGTGGCGCGCGGTCCCCGGCGTGCTCACGATCGTGTGGTCGGTGCTGCTGGGCGCGTTCATCTGGGCGAACGCCTCCAGCGCGCTGAAGACGGCCCGGATGCGGGCCCGCGTTCCCACCCTGCGCGCCCGATCGCTGGCCCGGCGCGCCGTGCTCGCCACCGCCGACACCCCGCTGGCCGAGGCGCTGCGCCGCCGCGGCGAGGCCGGGGCGGGCGCGATCATCGTGACCGACTCCGCCGGGACGCCCACCTCGCTGGTCAACGACGCCGCCGCCGCGGCGGTGCCCGAGGGGCGGCGGCCGTGGGTCCCGGTCGCGCACGTCGCCCGCGCGATCGTGCCCGAGGCCGTACTGTCGGCCGACGCCGAGGGGGACGAGCTGCTGGAAGCCATGGGCGCCCGCCCCGCGTCCGAGTACCTGCTGATCGACTCCGGAGGCACGGTCTTCGGCGTGCTGAACACCTCCGACGTGCAGGACGTCTTCTCGGGGAGCGGCGGCCGGTAGAACGCGGCCGGGTTGGGAGCCTCCGGCGCGGGGGTGATTCGGTGCCGGGAATCCGCCGACCGGACCGTCGAGGTGTTCTCGTGCGCGGCGCGGCGCGGTGACGAGGCGGCGACGGCGGGTGGGGCCCCGGGCTGCGGGAAGGTGTCCGTTTCCTGGTGCTCTCTCCGGTGATCGTGACCTTTTCGGGGTCTCAACCGTCTCTGAGACCCCGAAAAGGTCACGATCACCGGGAGGAACGAACACCACGGACAACGGGGAGGGTGGCCCCCGCCTGCCGTCACCAGCGACGGGCGCCCGGTGGCCAGACGACGTGTACGGGGCACGCGTGCTCGCGGGCGTGGCCCACGACATCGGCGGTGCCGCCCGGGCCCAGGGCGGGGGCGCCGTCCCACACCGCGACCAGTTCGTCGCACTCGTCCACCAGCAGCCGGCCCGCCGCCAGGTGCGCCTCGGGGGTGGAGTCGGTGAACGGCAGCCGCCGCACCGCCGACGCGCGCGAAAGCAGGGCGTCGTAGACGCCGTGGTGCTCGGGGGGCAGGGCCTCGCGGTACAGGGAGGAGGGGACGACCACCTCCAGGGCGCCGCCCAGCGCGAGCACCGCGTGGGCGAACAGCGTGTCCGCGCCGTCGGCCAGGCAGGACAGCCCCACCAGGCCGGGGCCGAGAGCGGCCAGGTACCCGCGGAGGCCCGACTCCACGAGCCGGGTCGTACCGGGGGGAAGCCCCCGGTGGCCGGTGATCGCGACGCGCCGTGCACTCACGTCCCGACCGTCCCCGTGATCATGGCGGCCAGGTGCTCGTCCAGCGAGCTCACGCAGCGCGCCCGAGGGCCCCGGTACTCGCGGCGGAACCGCCGGACCCGGCTGACCACCTTCTCCGACCGGTAGGCCGCGCCGGTGCGCAGCGCCTCGGAGGCGAGTCGGAACGCCTCGTCCACGTCGCCCGCGTCGGCGTGCGCCGAGGCCAGTTCCACCATCAGCAGCGCCCCCTGCTTGGGTCCCGGGCGGGCCCGGCCGAACGCCTCGTAGAACGCGGACCGGGCCTCGTTCGGCTGGTGCAGCCGCACCGCGGCCAGCGCCCGGTACCCGGCGACCTTGGCCTCGTCGAAGGCGAACACCCACGGCCAGGGCGGCGCGGTGTTGTCGACGCGGCCCACGGCGCTCTCGGCGTGGGCGAGTTCGCGGTGCGCGGCCGAGGTGTCGCCCATTCCCGCGTGGCCGAGCGCGCACACGCAGGACAGCCAGGCGCGGGCGGTGGGGTGGGCGTCGTCGCCCAGGCGCCGGGCGGCCTCCCTGACCAGGACCAGCCCCACCCCGGGGTCGTCCGACTCGATCTCGAAGGAGGCCAGGCTGCCGAGCATGTAGACGTCCAGCAGGTTGTGCCCGGCCTGGCGGGCGCGTTCGACGGCCACCCGGTAGTAGGAGCGGGCCGAGCCGGAGTCGCCCATGTCGGTGTGCAGCCACGCGGCGAAGCCGGCCGCCTCGCTCGCGGCGGCGGCCACGTCCGTCGCGAACGGGGTGCGGGCGGCCCTGGCCAGGGTCCGCGCGGACAGCTCCAGGTGGGCCAGTGCGGCCTTGGCCATGTCGCGTGAGGGGGAGGAGGCGTCCAGGCGGCGCTGGCCCCCGGTGATGGCGCGCAGGGTCGCGGCCGTCTCCTCGTGTATGTCCCCGGCCGATGACGCCGATGGCAGCGGTAGCGCCGCCATGGCGACGACCTTCGTGAAGTCCCGACGTCGCGTTGGACCCGCCCCCTTCGCCTGGCCCGCCGCGTTCACGGCGGGGCGGCGCGACGGTGCCGACGACACGGGAGCGGCGTTCGCGCCCGCGAATCGGAGCAGGTGGATCGGGATGTTCAGCCGTTCGGCGATCTCCCTCACCTGGTTGAGGGTGAGGGACTGCTGGCCGTTGACGACCCGGGACGCCCAACTCTGGCTGTAGCCGACGGTCCGGGCCAGTTCGGCCTGAGACCATCCCCGGGCGAGCCGGACGGCTTCCACGATCGCCGCCATGTCGCAAGTGGCCAATGCGGTGGCCATTGCGGGGCGGCTCCAAAAATCCGGAGGTAGGACACCATCACGCTGGGGCATGAGCCTAGGTTAGGGACCCGACCTGGGGTTCGTGGCTATCTGCAAGAGAAATACGGCTATGCGCCATCCGCATAAGGCTTTCGCGGAAATGGCGGACGGTGCACAGTCAAGAGACCAAAGTCCCGATTTGTAAGGGATTCGCATAAAAGAGGGGGCCGAATGGCCATCGAAACGCCGTCCAGGGGAACTCCCGCGCTGACCGGGGCCGGTCACGGGCTTGACCGGGGCGGAGGCGATATGCAGTGGATCCGCGCGCTGCGCGCGCTCAACACCCGTCTGCGGGAAATGGGACTGGAGACGCGTCTGGACGGCCGGATCGGCGCCGTCGACGCCACCCTGCGAGGGGAGGGAAGGACGAGAGGCGAAGGCCCCAGAACCCAGCGCACAGTGCTGCGCCCGCACCGGGGAGAGCTCTGGTGGTGGCTGCGCTCCCCTGACGGGCACGCGGAAGCGCCCTTCCTCACCCCTCTGACCTCCGCCGCCCACCCGTCCCTCGCCGCCCGTCGCATCCGGGGACTGCTCGCCCCGGACCGGGGCTGACCCCGACCCGACGCCGATCCCCGGACTCCGCCGATGGCCCCCTCCCATCGGCCGGGCCGACCGCGGAGGGGACGGGGTCAGCCGCCCAGCCGCTCGGCGGCCAGGGCCGCCGCCCCGACGATGCCCGCGGTGTTGCGCAGCCGCGCCGGAACGATGGGCGCGCGCAGGTGCAGGTGCGGCAGGAACTTCTCGGACTTCCGGCTCACCCCGCCGCCGACCACGATCAGGTCCGGCCACAGCAGGTCCTCGACCACCGAGTAGTAGCGCTGCAGGCGCTGCTCGGCCCATTCCTCGTAGGACAGGCCCTCGCGCTCCTTGACGCTGGACGCGGCCCGCGTCTCGGCGTCGTGGCCGTCGATCTCCAGGTGCCCGAACTCGGTGTTGGGCACCAGCACCCCGTCCACCAGCAGCGCCGTGCCGATCCCGGTGCCCAGCGTGGTCATCAGCACCACCCCCTGGACGCCCGCCGCCGCGCCGTACCGGTGCTCGGCCACCGCCGCGGCGTCGGCGTCGTTGACCACCAGCACCCGCCGCCCGGTCGCCTTGGCCAGCAGGTGCTCGACGTTCGCGCCGATCCAGGAGGCGTCCACGTTGGCGGCGCTGCGCGCCACCCCGTGCTGGATGACCGCGGGGAACGTCGCGCCCAGCGGGCAGTCGGCGGTGACGTGCTCGGGGAAGGCCGCGGCGATCTCGGCCACCACCGAGGCGACCGCCTCGGGGGTGGAGGGCCGCGGGGTGGCGATCTTGACCCGCTCGGTCACGAACTCCCCGGTGTCCAGGTCCACCGGGGCGCCCTTGATCCCGCTGCCACCGATGTCGATACCGAGTCCGGTCCGGGAGATGTGCTGCGCCATCAGGTCTGCCTTTCTGTCGCCCTGCCTTGGCACGTATTCAATCGTGCTTTCCGTGCCCGCCGCCGATTACGCCGTGATCCACCATGGCGGATACGCTGGACGACCGGCCCCCGGGGCGTGTTCCCCGGACTCGCGGCCGCGACAGCTCCGCCCCGTGCGGCGGGACGCCCGGGCGACACGGCCCCGCAGCACGCTCATCCATGGAGAGACGACACCAGTGACCGGCATTCACGGCCGCCGCGGACCCTTCGACGACGGCGACATCGTGCAGCTGACCGACCCCAAGGGCCGGATGCACACCATCACCCTGCGCGCCGGCACGGCGTTCCACACCCATCGGGGGCGCCTCGACCACGACGACCTGATCGGCCGTCCCGAAGGCAGCGTCGTCACGGCCAGCTCCGGCACCGCCTACGTCGCGCTGCGTCCGCTGCTGGCCGACTTCACCCTGTCGATGAAGCGCGGCGCGACCATCGTCTACCCCAAGGACGCCGCCCAGATCGTCGCCCAGGCCGACATCTTCCCCGGTGCCCGGGTGCTGGAGGCGGGGGTCGGATCGGGCGCGCTGACCTGCTGGATGCTGCGCGCCGTCGGCGACGGGGGGCACATCTCCTCCTACGAGCGCCGCGCCGACTTCGCCGAGATCGCCCGTGCCAACGTCAAGCGCTACTTCGGCGCCGAACCGGAGTCCTGGCGGCTCACCGTCGGGGACCTGGTGGAGAGCCTGGACGAGGGCGACTTCGACCGGGTCGTGCTGGACATGCTGGCCCCGTGGGAGTGCCTGGACGCCGTCGCCAAGGCGCTCGTCCCGGGCGGGCTGGCCTGCGTCTACGTGGCCACCACCACCCAGCTGTCCCGCGTGGTGGAGGGGATGCGCGAGCACGGCTCCTTCTACGAGCCGTACACGTTCGAGACGATGCTGCGCACCTGGCACGTCGAGGGTCTCGCGGTGCGGCCCGACCACCGCATGATCGGGCACACCGGCTTCCTGGTCACCGCGCGGAGGCTCGCCGACGAGACGACCGCGCCCGACCGGCGCCGCCGCCCCGCCAAGGGCTCCTACGGCGAGGACTACACCGGCGCCAGGGCGGCGGCCGCCGCGCCCGGGCCGGTCGCCCCCGAGGCCCCCGAGGCCGGGAGCGAGGGCTGACGCGGACGGTGATGGTCACGTTCTGATTACGCCGCAGTTCGCACTATCGGTCTGAGCTTGTTCTTTGCAAGATCAAAAACTGAGGCCTTCCACACTGGAGGGCGTGGACAGGTTAGGAACGGGGCCTGGGTAGGTAGGCTCCCGAGTAGATTTTTCCTCTTAACGGGAGGTGGCGGACGTGGCCGATCGCGATGACGAGCGTCAGGCAGAGCGCGACCGTGAGGAGCTCACGGCTCAGGTCTCCTACTTGGAGAAGGAACTCAGCGTACTGCGGCGCAAGCTCGCCGACTCCCCTCGGCACGTGCGGCTGCTCGAAGACCGGTTGAGGGAGGCCCAGACCGGACTCGCGGCGTCGAACGCGCAGAACGACCGCCTGGTCTCGACCCTGAAGGAAGCCCGCGACCAGATCGTGGCGCTCAAGGAGGAGGTCGACCGGCTGGCACAGCCGCCGTCCGGCTTCGGCGTCTTCCTGGAGGCCCGTGACGACGAGACCGTGGAGATCTTCACGAACGGCCGCAAGATGCGGGTGAACGTGAGCCCCTCGGTGGACCTGGACGAGCTCCGGTCCGGCCAGGAGGTGATGTTGAACGAGGCGTTCAACATCGTGGAGGCGGCCTCGTTCGAGACCGTCGGCGAGGTCGTCATGCTCAAGGAGATCCTCGAGGACGGTGACCGCGCCCTGGTCATCTCCAACCACGACGAGGAGAAGATCGTCCGGCTCGCCGAGCCGCTGCGCGACCAGCCGATCCGCGCCGGCGACTCCCTCCTGCTGGAGTCGCGCTCGGGGTACGTCTACGAGCGCATCCCCAAGTCCGAGGTCGAGGAGCTGATCCTCGAAGAGGTCCCGGACATCGCCTACACCGACATCGGCGGGCTCGGCGGCCAGATCGAGCTCATCCGCGACGCGGTCGAACTGCCCTACCTGCACAAGGAGCTCTTCTACGAGCACAAGCTGCGCCCGCCCAAGGGCGTGCTGCTGTACGGCCCGCCCGGATGCGGAAAGACCCTCATCGCGAAGGCCGTCGCGAACTCCCTGGCCAAGCAGGTCGCGGAGAAGACCGGACGCGACGTCGGCAAGAGCTTCTTCCTCAACATCAAGGGCCCGGAGCTGCTCAACAAGTACGTCGGCGAGACCGAGCGGCACATCCGGCTGGTCTTCCAGCGCGCCCGCGAGAAGGCCAGCGAGGGCACGCCCGTCATCGTGTTCTTCGACGAGATGGACTCCATCTTCCGCACCCGCGGCTCGGGGGTGTCCAGCGACGTGGAGAACACGATCGTCCCGCAGCTGCTCAGCGAGATCGACGGCGTGGAGGGCCTGGAGAACGTCATCGTGATCGGGGCCTCCAACCGCGAGGACATGATCGACCCGGCGATCCTGCGGCCCGGCCGCCTGGACGTCAAGATCAAGATCGAGCGGCCCGACGCCGAGGCGGCCCGCGACATCTTCTCCAAGTACATCACCGACGACCTGCCGCTGCACACCGATGACCTGGCCGAGCACGGCGGTTCGGCGGCCGGGACCGTCAACGCGATGATCCAGCGGGTGGTCGAGCGGATGTACGGCGAGACCGAGGAGAACCGGTTCCTGGAGGTCACCTACGCCAACGGTGACAAGGAGGTCCTGTACTTCAAGGACTTCAACTCCGGGGCCATGATCCAGAACATCGTGGACCGCGCCAAGAAGATGGCCATCAAGGACTTCCTCGAGGCCGGTTCCCGGGGCCTGCGCGTGGCGCACCTGCTCCAGGCGTGCGTGGACGAGTTCAGCGAGAACGAGGACCTGCCCAACACCACCAACCCGGACGACTGGGCGCGCATCTCCGGCAAGAAGGGCGAGCGCATCGTCTACATCCGGACCCTGGTCTCCGGCAAGAAGGGCGCGGACGCGGGCCGCTCCATCGACACCGTGGCCAACACCGGCCAGTACCTGTAGGAACGCGGCCGTAGGACGCCTTGGGGCCGACCGGTAGTCCGGTCGGCCCCGTGCCATCGGGTGCCCTCCGGGCGGGGAGGGGCGCGTCCCGAACACGGCTGTTGGGGCACAATTCGGCGGGCCGCGCATCAAAACGGCTCGCGCTGGATAACCTCAAGGCATGACTGTGCGGCGGATTATGGGTGTCGAGACCGAGTACGGGATCTCCGTGCCCGGCAATCCCGGTGCCAACGCGATGGTGACCTCCACCCAAGTGGTCAACGCCTACCTGGCGGCCTCGGCCGCCCGGGCGCGCAAGGCCCGCTGGGACTTCGAGGAGGAGAACCCGTTGCGCGACGCGCGTGGGTTCGACCTCGCGCGCGAGGTCGCGGACCCGTCCCAGCTGACCGACGAGGACCTGGGGCTGGCCAACGTGATCCTCACCAACGGCGCGCGGCTCTACGTCGACCACGCCCACCCCGAGTACTCCGCGCCCGAGGTCACCAACCCCCGTGACGCGGTGCTGTGGGACAAGGCGGGCGAGCGCGTCATGGCGGACGCGGCCAAGCGCGCCTCGGCCATCCCCACGATCGAGCCCATCCAGCTGTACAAGAACAACACCGACAACAAGGGCGCCTCCTACGGCTGCCACGAGAACTACCTGATGAGCCGCGCCACCCCGTTCGCGGACATCGTCCGGCACCTCATCCCGTTCTTCGTCTCCCGCCAGGTCGTGTGCGGGGCCGGTCGGGTCGGCCTCGGCGCGGACGGCCGGGAGGCCGGGTTCCAGATCAGCCAGCGCGCCGACTTCTTCGAGGTCGAGGTGGGGCTGGAGACCACCCTGAAGCGGCCCATCATCAACACCCGCGACGAGCCGCACGCGGACCCCGACAAGTACCGGCGCCTGCACGTCATCATCGGCGACGCCAACATGAGCGAGATCTCGACCTACCTCAAGATCGGGACCACCGCGATCGTGCTGGCGATGATCGAGGACGGCTTCCTCAGCGCCGACCTGTCGCTGGAGACCCCGGTGGCGGACCTGCGGGCCATCTCGCACGACCCCGGCCTCACCCACGGGGCGCGGCTGCGGGACGGGCGCCGCATGACCGCGCTGCAGCTCCAGGGCGAGTACCTGGAGCAGGCCCGCAAGTACGTCGAGGACCGGTTCGGCTCGGACGTGGACCCCGACACCGCCGACGTGCTCGACCGCTGGGAGGCGGTCCTGGCGACCCTGGCCGAGGACCCCATGCGGCTGGCCGACCAGCTCGACTGGGTCGCCAAGCTCAAGATCCTCGAGGGCTACCGCTCGCGCGACGGCCTCGACTGGGACCACCACCGCCTCCAGCTGGTGGACCTGCAGTACTCGGACGTGCGCGAGGACAAGGGGCTGTACAACCGACTGGTGGCGCGCGGGCGCATGCGGAGGCTGCTGGACGAGTCCGAGGTGCGGGAGGCCATCACGGAGCCGCCCGTCGACACCCGGGCCTACTTCCGCGGGCGCTGCCTGGCGAAGTACGCCGACTCGGTCGCCGCCGCGTCCTGGGACTCGGTCATCTTCGACCTGCCGGGACACGACTCCCTGCAGCGCGTGCCCACCCTGGAGCCGCTGCGCGGGACCAAGGAGCACGTGGGCGCGCTGCTGGACCGTTCGGCCACGGCCGCGGACCTGGTCGCGGTGCTCACGGGGGAGCGGCGCTGAACGGAGGGCGCCCCGCCCGTCCGCCGGCCCCGCGGAGGCGGGGAGGGAGCGGGGCGCCCGGCGGGCTCAGGAGCCGGCGGCCCGCATGTAGGCGGTGAACTCCGCGAGGGAGATCAGCCCGTCGCCGTCACCGTCGATGCCGCGCACGGCCTCGACGGACTGCTCCTCGGTGATCGGCGAGCCCAGCACCTCCATCAGCCTGTGCAGCTCCCCCGCGGAGATGCGCTGGTCGTCGTCGCTGTCGACAAGGTCGAATGTCGCCGCGTAGTCGTTCGTGTCGGCCACTGCCGCACCTTTCCCGGCTCTCGCCGTGCCCTGGTCCCGAATCGCAGACGATCGGTACCCTACAGCGGTCCCGGTCGGAGGCCGCGGTGCGCGATCCTGTCCCCCGGGCGGCCGAATCGGGTGGATGTCGGCTGTTCGGACGCTTGTACGGGCCGTCCGGCGGGTACCGTGCGCAAAACAGACGCCGTGATCAAGGTTGAGCGGGGCGTCGAATGGCCAAGATAGTGGCGAGAGCTCGACGACAGGGAGGAGCCTCCACATGGCGACCAGGGACACCGGCGGTCAGAAGCACGGCACCCGGCAGAACGAAGAGGTCGAAGAGGTCGAGGCGGGCACCGAGGCCGCCGAGCGCAACGAGAAGCTGTCCGAGGACGTCGACGACATCCTGGACGAGATCGACGAGGTGCTCGAGACCAACAGCGAGGACTTCGTGCGGCAGTTCGTGCAGAAGGGCGGCGAGTAGCCGGGGCGCCTGTCGCCGGGACCGGGGGACGGGCCCCGGTCCCTGTCGGGGCCGCCGGCGGGCCCCTCACCGAGTTCGCTGAAAGAGAAGTCGCCTCCGGCGAGTACCTCCGTGTCCTGCGGGGTCAGTAGGGTCGAGCAAGCCAACGAAGAAGTCCGCAGAGCGCCCCGCCCGCCCCTTCCGGGCGGGGGCGCCGTCGAAGGGAGTCGCGTGTCTGAAGCGTTCGGGGGCAGCGGACGGCTGCCCGCCGCATTCATGAGTCCGGGAACCTCGTCGTTCGTCGACTTCCTCAGCGCGGTGAGCCCCGACCGGCTGCCGGGCCGGTCCGATCTCCCCCAGGGGGGATCGGGTGCGCACCTGACCCCCGAGGCCACCACCATCGTGGCGATGACCTTCCCCGGCGGCGTCATCCTGGCCGGGGACCGCAGGGCCACCTCCGGCAACGTGATCGCCAACCGCGACATGGACAAGCTGTTCCGCACCGACGAGTTCTCCGCGATGGCCATCGCGGGCGCGGCGGGGATCGGCATCGAACTCGCCAAGCTCTTCCAGGTGGAGCTGGAGCACTACGAGAAGCGGGAGGGGCGGCCCCTGTCGCTGGAGGGCAAGGCCAACCGGCTGGCCACCATGATCCGCTCCAACCTGGGCCTGGCCATGCAGGGCTTCGTCGTGGTGCCGCTGCTGGTGGGCTACGACGAGAGCCGCTCCGAGGGCCGCATCTTCAGCTACGACCCGGTGGGCGGGCGCTACGAGGAGCACCGCTACCACTCCATCGGCTCGGGGTCGGTGTACGCCAGGGGGTCGCTCAAGAAGCTCTACCGCGAGGACCTCACCGAGACGGACGCCGCGCTCGCCGCCCTCCAGGCGCTGTACGACGCCGCCGACGACGACTCCGCCACCGGCGGGCCCGACGTGTACCGCAAGATCTACCCGCTGATCGACGTCGTCACCGACGAGGGGCACCGCAGGATGGCCGCGGCCGAGGTCGAGGAGCTGGCCGAGACGGTCGTGACCGGGCGGACCGAGCGTCCCGACGGACCCACCGCCCCGGTGCGCTGACCACCGCCGAGACCCTCACAGACCAGTAAAGGAAACCACGCCGGTGTCGATGCCGTTCTACGTCTCGCCAGAACAGATCATGAAGGACAAGGCGGACTACGCGCGCAAGGGGATCGCGCGCGGCCGCAGCGCCGTCGTGCTGCAGTACGACGGCGGCATCCTGTTCGTGGCGGACAACATGTCCCGGACGCTGCACAAGATCAGCGAGCTCTACGACCGGGTGGCGTTCGCCGCGGTCGGCCGCTACAACGAGTTCGAGAACCTGCGCCTGGCCGGGGTGCGCTTCGCCGACATGCACGGCTACACCTACGACCGCAGCGACGTCACGGGGCAGATGCTCGCCAACGCCTACGCCCAGACCCTGGGCGCGGTCTTCACCGACAGCAACAAGCCCTGGGAGGTGGAGATCGTCGTCGGGGAGGTCGGCGAGACCTCCGACACCGACCAGATCTACCGCATCACCTTCGACGGCTCGGTCGTGGACGAGCACGACTTCCTGGCCATGGGCGGATCGGCCGAGCGCGTCACCACGGCGCTGCGCGAGCGGTACGTCAAGGGCGCGCCGCTGGCGGAGGCGCTGGACGCCGCCGTGCACGCCCTGGCCCACGAGAACGGCGAGCAGCGCGAACTGGAGGCCGCCAGCCTGGAGGTCGCGGTTCTGGAGCGCTCCCGCCCGCACCGCAAGTTCCGCCGGATCCAAGGGGACCGGCTGGTCCGGATGCTCGAGGGCGCGCGCGCCGCGGGGAAGGGGAGCCCGGCCGGACCGCGCTCCCCCGAAGGCGGTGCCGGCGCCGACTGATTTCGATTGGCAGGCGCCGCGGGCTCCTCGCCCGCGGCGTCCCGGGACGGACGAAGGATGGGTGAGGCCGCGTGGATCGTCGCATCTTCGGCTTGGAGAACGAATACGGGGTCACCTGCACGTTCCGGGGGCAGCGACGGCTGTCGCCGGACGAGGTGGCGCGCTATTTGTTCCGCCGCGTGGTGTCGTGGGGGCGCAGCTCCAACGTGTTCCTGCGCAACGGGGCGCGGCTCTACCTGGACGTGGGCTCCCACCCGGAGTACGCCACCCCCGAGTGCGACAGCCTGGTGGACCTGGTCGCGCACGACAAGGCGGGCGAGCGGATCCTGGAGGGCCTGCAGGTCGACGCCGAGCAGCGCCTGCACGAGGAGGGCATCGCCGGGGACATCTACCTGTTCAAGAACAACACCGACTCCGCGGGCAACTCCTACGGCTGCCACGAGAACTACCTGGTGGGGCGGCACGGCGAGTTCGGGCGCCTGGCCGACGTCCTCATCCCGTTCCTGGTGACCCGGCAGATCATCTGCGGCGCGGGCAAGGTGCTGCAGACCCCGCGGGGCGCGCTGTACTGCGTGAGCCAGCGCGCCGAGCACATCTGGGAGGGCGTGTCCTCGGCCACGACCCGGTCGCGCCCCATCATCAACACCAGGGACGAGCCGCACGCCGACGCCGAGCGCTTCCGGCGCCTGCACGTCATCGTGGGCGACTCCAACATGAGCGAGACCACCACGCTGCTCAAGCTCGCCTCCACCGACCTGGTGCTGCGCATGATCGAGGCGAACGTGGTGATGCGCGACTACACGCTGGAGAACCCGATCCGGGCGATCCGCGAGGTCAGCCACGACATGACCGGGCGGCGCAAGGTGCGCCTGGCCAACGGGCGGGAGGCCAGCGCGCTGGAGATCCAGCGCGAGTACCTGGAGAAGGTGCAGAACCACGTCGACCGCAACGGCACCGACGCCACCGGCAAGCGGGTGCTGGAGCTGTGGCAGCGCACGCTGGAGGCGGTGGAGACCGGCAACCTGGACCTGGTGGCGCGCGAGATCGACTGGGTGGCCAAGTACAAGCTGCTGGAGCGGTACCGCGCCAAGCACGGCCTGAGCCTGTCCTCGCCGCGGGTGGCCCAGCTCGACCTGACCTACCACGACATCCACCGCGAGCGCGGGCTGTTCTACCTGATGCAGCGGCGCGGGCAGATGGAGCGGGTGGTCAGCGACCTGAAGATCTTCGAGGCCAAGTCGGTCCCGCCGCAGACCACCCGGGCCCGGCTGCGGGGCGAGTTCATCAAGAAGGCGCAGGAGAAGCGCCGCGACTTCACCGTGGACTGGGTGCACCTCAAGCTCAACGACCAGGCCCAGCGCACCGTGCTGTGCAAGGACCCGTTCAAGGCGCTGGACGAGCGGGTCGAGAAGCTCATCGCGGGCATGTAGCCGCCGCGGTCCGCGGGAGCCGGGAGGCCCCGCGGACCGCCTTCCGGGGAGCCTTCCGCGACCGCGATGGTCCTGACGCCGGCGTCAGGACCATCGCGGTCCTGCTCAGCGGGGGGCCTCGCCCATCCGGTCGACCACGTAGTGCAGCAGGTCGGTGGCGGTCTGGTCCATGTGGGCCTCCATCGCGCCGCGGGCCGCCGCGGGCGACCCGGCGGTGACCTCCGCCAGGATGTGCCGGTGGTGCTTCTGGGCGTTCTCGCGGACCGGGGCGAAGGCGGCGGCCCGGGTGCGGACGTGCGGCAGCAGCCGGTCCAGCGGCCCGCAGACCGCGGGTACGAAGGCGTTCCCGCAGGAGCGCAGGACCGCCTCGTGGAAGGCGTCGTCGGCGCGCGCGAACGCGGCGGCGTCGCCGGCGGCGGCGGCCTCGTCCATCTCCGCCACGTGCGCCGCCAGCAGGGCCAGGTCCGCCTCGGTGCGGCGCGCGGCGCACAGCTCGGCTGCCCCGGCCTCGATCATGCGCCGCACCTCGACGACCGCCAGCGCGGTCGTTCCCGCCCCGGCGCCGCGGCCGACCGCCCGCAGCACGGGCTCGAGGTCGGTCCAGCGGTCGGCGGCGTTGACGTAGGTCCCGCGGCCGCGCTTGACGCGGACGATGTTCTTGGTCCGCAGCACCTTGACGGCCTCGCGCACGGTCAGGCGGCTGACACCGGCCTGTACGGCGAGTTCGGCCTCGGACGGCAGCGCCTCGTCCACCGCGATCTCACCGCGCACCACCTGGTCGAGCAGATGCTCGGCGAGGCTGTCGACCAGGCTCTCACTACTCATCACACCGGTGCCTCTGACGTCTGACGGGTTGGTTCCGGTGAAGTTAACACCCGTGCCGGCCAGCGTGCAAGGGGCTCCGCCGCCCCCGCCCGCAGGCGGGGGAGACGGGGGCCGCGGCGCGCGCCTATCGGTGGAATCACCGGTTCGGCCTTCGAAAGCTTCCTGCCTCCCAGGTCGATGGGTAGTTTGAGGGCGCGGGCGGTGGCGTTCACCTCCTGGCCACCCCTTCCATTCCCGGACGCTTTCGCACCGCCCTTCTCTGTCCATACCGACTAGTCGGCATGAGATGGGAAGTCGTCATCCCCCGCTGTCCGGGTGCGGCGGTTCCGTGTAGAGAGAAGAGAGTTCATGGCCCCTACCGCACTGGACCACCTGCTGGAGGTCGAGGGGGTGACGGTCCGCTTCGGCGGCCTCGCCGCCCTCTCCGACGTCGGCCTGACGATCGCCCCGGGCACCGTGGCGGGCCTCATCGGGCCGAACGGGGCGGGCAAGACCACCCTGTTCAACGTCCTGTCCGGGGTCGTCCGGCCGCAGAGCGGCAGCATCACCCTCAAGGGCGAACGGCTGCGCGACCACCGGCCGCACCAGCTGGCCGGGCTGGGGGTCTCCCGCACCTTCCAGGGGCTCAACCTCTTCGGGCACATGTCGGTGCTGGACAACGTCATCGTCGGCGCGGACCGCCTCGCACGCGGCGGGCTGCCCGAGATGCTCACCGGCCTGGGCCGCTACCAGCGCGACGAGCGCGAACTCACGGCCAGGGCGATGGCGGCGCTGGAGGAGTTCGGCGTCGCCGACACCGCGCACGCCCTGCCCGGGACCCTGCCCTACGGGGTGCAGAAGCGGGTGGCGCTGGCCCGCGCCCTGGTGTCCGAGCCCGAACTGCTGCTGCTGGACGAGCCCGCCAGCGGGCTCTCCGGCGACGACACGGCCGAACTCGCCGCCAAGATCCGCGGGTTCGGCCGGCGCATGGGCGTCATGCTCGTCGAGCACCACATGGACCTGGTCATGGACGTGTGCGACCACATCGTGGTCCTCAACTTCGGCCAGGTCATCTGCTCGGGACCGCCCGCGGTCGTCCAGGCCGACCCCGCGGTGGCCGAGGCCTACCTGGGCACGCCCGCACAGGAGGAGAACGGTGACTGAACCGCCGATCCTGCGGATCGAGAACCTGTCCACCCGCTACGGGGCGGTCCGGGCGCTGCGCTCGGTGAACATGACCGTGCGCAGGGGGGAGATCTGCGCGGTCCTGGGCGCGAACGGGGCGGGCAAGACCACGCTGCTGCGCACCGTCTCGGGGCTGCAGCCCCCGGACCCGGGGAGCCGGGTGCTGGTGGACGGAACCGACGTCACCCGGCTCCCCGCCGAGGCCATGGTCCGCCACGGCGTCGCGCACGTGCCCGAGGGCGGCGGGGTCATCGCCGAGCTGACCGTCGAGGAGAACATGCGGCTGGGCGGACTGTGGCGCGCGGGGCGGCGCGAGCGCGGCGCCAAGGCCGCCGAGATGTTCGAGCTCTTCCCGCCGTTGGCCGAACGGCGGACCCGCCACGCGGGCACCCTGTCCGGCGGGGAGCGCCAGATGCTCGCCATCGGCCGCGCGCTGATGGCGCGCCCCCGGGTGCTGCTGCTGGACGAGCCCTCCCTCGGCCTGGCCCCGCTCATCACCCGCCGGATCATGCGGCTGCTGCAGGACCTGCGCGCCGGGACCGGGCTGACGGTCGTGCTGGTGGAGCAGAACGCCGCGGGGGCGCTGTCCGTCACCGACCACGGCCTCGTGCTCTCCCAGGGCGCGGTCGTGGCCTCGGGAAGCTCCGGCGAGCTGCTCGCCGATGACCGGATGCGCCACGCCTACCTGGGCTTTTGAGGGTGACCACGTGAACCACTTCATCGACCTGACACTCAACGGGATCGCCAACGGGGCGATCTACGCGGCTCTGGGGCTCTCCCTCGTCATCATCTACCAGGCGACCCGGGTGGTGAACTTCGCCCAGCCCGCGCTCGCCCTGATCGCGGTCTACCTCGCCTACGCCGTCTACCTGGCGACGGGCAGCTACTGGACGGGCTTCGCCGTCGCCCTGGCGAGCGGGACGCTGATGGGCGTGCTCGCCGAGCGGCTGCTGATCCGCCCCGTGCACGGCAGGTCCCCGCTGAGCGCGATCATCGTGACGCTCGGACTGCTCCTGGCCCTGCAGGGCGCGGCCGGGATGGTCTGGGGGAACGGGGACTACTCCTTCCCCTACCCGATGGACTTCCGGGGACGGTTCTCCCCGGCCGGCGCGTTCGGCCTGGGCGCGGTGGCGGTGGTCACGCTGCTGCTCTTCGCCCTCTACCGGTTCACCCCCCTGGGGCTGCGGATGCGCGCCGCCGCGCTGCACCCGGAGTCGGCCCGGCTGAGCGGTGTGCGGGTGGGCCTGATGCTCACCGCGGGGTGGGGGATCGCGTCGGCGATCGGCGCGCTCGCCGGGATGCTCGCCGCCCCGCCGTTCCTGTCGCCCAACGCGCTCGACGCCGTCTTCGTCTACGGCATCGCCGCGGCCGTCCTGGGCGGCCTGGAGAGCCCGTTCGGCGCGGTCGCGGGCGGCCTGCTGCTGGGCGTGGGGCTGTCCTACGTCTCCGGCTACGCCGGTCCCGAACTCACCACCCTCGCCGCCCTGGCGATCCTCGTCGTGGTGCTCAGCGTGCGGCCCGACGGGCTATTCACCCGCCCCGTGGCCCGAAAGGTGTAGTGATGGCCTCCTCCCTGCGACGAAAGCAAGCGCCCGCGGCCGCGACCGCCCGCGCCTCCGCGCGGCGCGGCCCCGCCGGGCTCTGGAACTCCCTGCCGGTCCTGCCGCGCCACCTGCTCGCCGCGCTGGCCGCCCTGGCCCTGGTCGCGGTCCTGACCTCGGTCACCGACGGGCTGACCGCCCTGCGCGTCGCCAACGTCGGCTATTACCTGCTCGCCGTCGCCGGACTGCAGCTCCTGGTCGGGTTCAGCGGCCAGATCTCCCTGGGCAACGGCGCGTTCATGTTCATCGGCGCCTACACCACGGCCCTGATGGTGCTGTACACGCCGATGGCGCCACTCGCGGTGGTGATGCTGGCCGCCGTGGCCGCGGGCTGCCTGGCCGGGATGCTCGTGGGGGCCGCGACCGCCCGGCTGCACGGCCCCTACCTGGCGGGGGCCACGCTGGCCCTGGCCGTGGGCCTGCCCGCGGTCGCGCTGCGCTTCCCCGATCTCCTGGGCGGCTCCAACGGCCTGTTCTTCTCCCTGCGGGGCGCCCCGCCCGCGCTGTCCGGACTCGTCTCCGACAGCCAGTGGAAGGCCCTGGTCGTCTGGTTCGTCGTGCTGCTGGCGCTGGTCGTGCTGGCGACGACGAGCCGGGGGCGGCTGGGGCGGCGCATGCGGGCCATCCGCGACGACGAGGCGGCCGCCGCCACGGCCGGGATCCCGGTCGGACGCACCAAGGTCGTCGCGTTCGTCATCAGCGCCGGATGCGGCAGCCTGGCCGGGGCCTGCCAGGCGTACCTGCTGGGCACCGCCACGCCGAGCTCCTTCACCCTCGCGCTGTCGCTCAGCCTGCTCGCCGCGCTCGTGCTGGGCGGCCTGGGCAGCCTCTGGGGGGCGCTGTGGGGCGCGCTGGCCCTGGTCTACCTCGAACTCGCCGGCGAGGAGCTGGCACACGCGATGGGCCTGGGCAGCAACGTGGCCAACAACGCGCCCGTCGTCTTCTTCGGCGTGATCCTCATCGTCATCGTCATGGCCTGGCCGCTGGGAGTCCAGGGCGCGCTGTCCCGGCTGGGACGGTCCCTGCGCGGACGGTGACCACCGACCCACCGCTGTTCCGATCCCCGTCCCCCTCATCCCCTTGGGAGAGAAACCATGAGAAAACCGACCGCGGCACTGGCCGGGGCGCTCGCCCTGGCACTGCTGGCCACGTCCTGCTCGGGAGCCGGGCAGACGGAGGGCGGCGGTGTCGGAGACCTGGACGTGTCCACCGGCGTCACCGACGACACCGTCGTCATCGGCACCCACCAGCCGCTGACCGGACCGGCCTCCGCCGGGTACCTGTCGATCTCCCAGGGCGCCACGGCGATGTTCGACTACATCAACGCCCAAGGCGGCGTGCACGGCCGCCGGATCGACTACCGGGTCCAGGACGACGTCTACGACCCGACCCAGACCATCGAGGTCACCCAGGAACTGGTCATGGGCGAGGAGATCTTCGCGATGCTGGGCGGGCTCGGCACGCCCACCCACTCCAAGGTCGTCGACTACCTCAACGAGGAGGGCGTTCCGGACGTCTTCGTCTCCTCGGGCGCGCTGATGTGGAACAACCCCGAGGAGTACCCGCTGACCTACGGCTACCAGGTCGACTACACCAAGGAGGCCAAGATCCTGGGCCAGTACGTCGCCGAGAACTTCCCCGACGCCAAGGTCGGCTACTTCTACCAGAACGACGACGTGGGCACCGACTCCCAGGCCGGACTGGACCAGTACCTGGCCGACATGGTCGTCTCGGACCAGCGCTACGAGGCGACCGCACCCGAGGCGGTGGCCACGCAGATCGCGGCGCTCAAGGAGGACGGCGCGGACCTGGTCGTGTGCGCCTGCATCCCCTCCTTCACCGCGCTGGGCGTGCTGAACGCGGCGGGCCAGGACTACCACCCGCAGTGGGTGGTCAGCAGCATCGGCTCGGACGTTCCCACGCTCAAGAACCTGCTCAGGGAGTTCGGCGAGTCCGACGAGCTCCCGGTCGAGGCGATGCTGAACGGCATGATCACCAGCGGCTACCTGCCCGCGACCAATATGGAGGACGACCCCTGGACGCGGTTCTACCAGGAGGTCCACGAGGAGTACGGCGCCGAGGGCGAGCTCACCAACACCACCATCTACGGCATGGTCCAGGCCACGATGTTCGCCAGGGCGCTCAAGGCGGCGGGGCCCGAGCCGACCCGCCAGGGGCTCGTCGACGCGTTGGAGTCCATGGAGTGGAACGGCCCCGGCGTCGTCCCGTTCGCGTCCTCGGCCGACGACCACGGCGGCTACGCGGGCGCGCTCATCAACCAGTACGTGGCCGAGGGCGACGAAGAGGGACTCGAGGAGCTCCAGGGGCCGATGGTGACCGACCGCGAGGGCGGCGACATCACCGAGGGTGCCTTCGACCGCGCCACACCCGAGGAGTACGACTTCCACGACTAGGGGCAGCCCCGGCGCGGGGGTGACTCGGGCACCGGTAGTCCGGGGGGGTCCTTCGACTCCGCGCCACGCGGATCGCGGGGTCACGGCGGGCGGCGACGGCGGGTGCCGGTCGGGGCCGCGACCACGATTCGCGGGCCGGTCCCGCTCTCACCCGGAATGATCATGGGCTTTCCGCCCTTCCCGGCCCCGAAACGGGCGGAAAGCCCAAGACCGTCAACAAAACCACCGGTGCCCGAATTCACCCCCGCGCCGGAGCTTCCCCAGTGCTCCGACCGGGAACGTCCACCGGCGGGGACGGGAAGGCCTCCCCGGCCGGCGGGCGGTCCCCGAGTGCCGGTGGTCTCGACGTCGGCGGCCTGGGACGTCCGTTTCGTGGGGCGCCGGCGTCGAGGCCGTCAAGGGGAACGGACGGCAGGCCGCCGACGGGAGCGGCGGGTGAACACGCCCCATTGACTGTGACCTACGTCTCGGTAACCTGGGCCGCGTGGCAGACACACTGACAGCCCCGGCCTCCCGTGTGCGCGGCCGGGGCGCGGAAGTCGAGCGCCTCGTCCGGATCGTGGCCCGAAGCGCCGAGGGCCGGGGCGGCGCGCTGGTCGTCGAGGGCCGCCCCGGCGCAGGCAAGAGCGCGCTGGTCGACGCGGCGCTGGAGGAGGCCAAGGGCCACCTCGTCCTACGGGTCAACGGCCGCCGGCCCGAGGCCGGGCTCCCGCTGTCCGGGCTGCACGGGCTGCTCCTGCCCGTCCAGCACCGCCTCGACGCGCTCGACCCCGGGCACCGGCGGCTCCTGGCCGACGCGTTGCGCCGCGGCCGGTCCGATCCGGCCGACCGGCTGGCGCTGCCGGTGGCGGTGCTGGCCTTCCTGGCCGCGCTGGCGGACCCCCGCCCGCTGGTGTGCGTGGTCGACGACGCGCAGTGGATCGACCCCGAATCCCTGGCCCTGCTGGCCTTCGCCGCCCACCGGACCGGCGGTGCGCGTGTCGCGCTGCTGTTCGCCACGCGCGGCACCCCGCCCGAGGAGCTGTCCGGCCTGCCCGGGATGCGGCTGGGCCCGCTGCCCGAGGAGACGCTCCAGGCCCTCCTGGAGGAGGCACACGAGGACATCGACCCCGCCGTGCGTGCCGAACTCGTCCGGCGCGCGCACGGCAACCCGATGGTCGCCCTCGGCTACGCGGCGGCCCTGGCCCCCGCCCGGCGCACCGGCGCCGAGCCGCTGCCGCAGCTGCTGCCCGTCCCCGCGGAGGTCATGGACGCCTACGCCGAGGCGGTGGCCTTCCTCCCCGACGACGTCACCGGGCTGCTGCTGCTCGCGGCGGTCGAGCCGGGGGTGGCGGTCCCGGTCCTGGCCGCGGGGCGGGACGACCTGCTCGACCCCGACGCAGCGCTCGACCGGGCCGAGCAGGCGGGCGTGCTGCGGGTGCGCGACGGCCGGGTGGAGTTCGACGACCCGATGCTGGGCGAGACCGTGCGCAGACGCGCCACGACCGCCCAGCTCAGGCAGGCGCATCTGGCCATGGCGGGGATGCTCGCCGAGCGCGGCCCCCGGCACCGGGCGCTGTGGCACCGGGCGGTGGCCGAGACCGGGCCCGACGAAGAGCTGGGGCGCGAGCTCACCGCGGCGGTGTCCGCGTCCGACCTGACCGCGCAGGAGGCCTCCGCGCTGCTCGAACGCGCCGCCGAGCTCACCGACCGACCCAACCGCCGGGCGGGCCGCCTGGCCGAGGCCTCCTACCAGGCGTGGGCGGCGGGCCAGTACTGCCGCAGCGCCACACTGATCAAGCAGGCCGCGCCGTACGTGCCGATGGCCCGCACCCGGGGCCTGCCCGACATGGTCGACGGCTACCTCGCGATCGGCGCCGACGATCCGGTCGAGGGCTGCGACCGGCTCATGTCGGCGGCCCGGGACGTCGCCGCCCATGACACCGGGCACGCCCGGTCGCTGCTGCTGCGCGCCGCCGACGCCGCCTCGCTCGCGGGGGACCTGGACCGCTACGCCGAGGCCGCGCGCCGGGCGCTGGCCCTGGACGCCGACGAGCGGCTGCGCGACTCCGGCCTGTCCTACGTCGAGGGCTCGATGCTGGCCTTCGCGGGCGACTACCGGTCCGCGCTCGAACCGCTGCGCCGCTCCATGGAGCTGTCCGAACGCGACGACAACCCCCAGGCGCTGATCCGCTCGATCGTGGCGTCCCAGCGGCTGGGCGACATCGCCGGGGCGCGCCGCCAGACCGCCCAGGCCATCGCGCGGGCCGGCGCCAGGGGCACGGTCTCGATGGTTCCCCAGGCGCTCTCCTACGCCGTGTACGGGGAGTTCTGGACCGGGTCGGTGGCCACCGCGGCCGAGCACGCCTCGCTCGGCCTGCGGCTCTCGGCGGAGACGGGGCAGCGCAACTGCGCCGCGCACCACCTGGCCGCGCTGGCGATGGTCGCGGCCATCCGGGGCGACGCCGACGGCTGCGCGGTCCGCGCCGCCGCGGTCACCGAGCACACCGACAACCGCCCGCTGGGGCTGCCCTCCGCGCTGACCGAATGGGCGCTGGCCTTCCTCGACCTGACCCGGGGCCGCATGCGCGAGGCGGCCACCCGGCTGGAGGAGCTGGCGCGCACCGAGCCCCGCCGGGGGCACCGCACCATCCGGGTGCTGAGCGCGCCGCACTACGTGGAGGCCGCCGTGCACGTGGGCGCCGCCGACCGCGCGGCCGCCGCGCTGGCCGACTACGAGCGGTGGGCCCGGGCCACGGGCGGCCCCAACGAACTCGCGCTGGTGGCGCGCTGCCACGCCCTGCTCAGCGACGGCGACACCGCGCGCGAGCACTTCGAGGAGGCGCTGCGGCTGCACCGCGGCGGCGACCCGGGAGGGATCGAGGAGGCGCGCACCCGCACGGCCTACGGTTCGCTGCTGCGCCGCGGCCGCCTGCCGTCGGCGGCCCGCCCGCACCTGCGCCACGCGGTGGAGGCGTTCACCCGGCTCGACGCGCCGCTGCTGCTGCGCCAGGCCAGGGAGCAGCTGCGCGCCACCGGCGAGACCTTCGACCAGGAGGCGCCCGCGTCCGGGCTGACCCCGCAGCAGGAGCAGATCGCCCGCCTGGTGGCCGAGGGGGCGACCAACCGGGAGGTCGCCCAGCGCCTCTACATCAGCCCGCGCACGGTCGAGCACCACCTGCGCAACGTGTTCCGCCAGCTGCAGATCCGCTCGCGGGTGGAGCTGGCCCGGCGGATCAGCGGCCGGTGAGGCGCACCCGCGGGTAGAGCCGGACCAGGCTGTCCAGCATCGACTCCAGGCCGAGCTCGAAGGCGCCGTCGTCCACCGCGCTGCTGTGCCCTGCCAGCAGATGCGCCTGGTCCAGGTGCGGGTAGTCGCGCGCGTACACGGCGGCGTCCTCGGTGAAGCCGCGCGCGAACGAGCCCAGCGCCGAGCCGGTGACCAGGTAGCGCATCATCGCGCCGATGCGGGTGGCCTGGGATCGGGGCCACCCGGCCTCGGTGAGGGCGCCGTACACGGCGTCGGCCAGGCGTAGCCCCGAGGGGCGCAGGCCGGGGCCGCGCGCCATGAACGGCACGATGTTGGGGTGTGCGACCAGCGCCGCGCGGTAGGAGCGCGCCCACACGCGCAGCGCCTCGTCCCAGGGCCGCGCGGCGAACACCGCGATGTCCACGTCCTCGATCACCAGGTCGGCGACCGCGTCCAGGATGTCGTCCTTGCCGGTGAAGTGGTTGTACAGAGAGGGGGCCCGCACTCCCAGCTCCTCGGCCAGACGGCGGGTGGAGAGCCCGTCGATCCCGTCGGCGTCGATGATCGCCAGCGCGGCCCGGGTGACGCCGGCGCGGCTCAGGATCGGGGTGCGCGGACGCGCCACGGGTCTCCTCAAGTGCTTGCGACTGCGGTCCGCCGGTCCCGGCGGCGCGGATTCCTGCGGGGAGTTCCGCTGGCGGGCGGGTGTCCGGCGGATCCGGGGCGGGAGGTCGGGGCCCCGGGTGTTTGCAAACGGTATCGGATGGCCTAGTCTGCACGCGAGAAAACTAACAGCGATAGTTTTTTGGGGGCCGCATGGACTTCACGCTCACCGAGGAGCACGAGGCGCTGCGCGCGCTGGCGGCCGAGTTCGTGGACCGCGAGATCACGCCGAACGTGGCCGGATGGGACCGTGTCGAGCGGGTGCCCCGGGAACTGGTCCCGCGCCTGGGCGAACTCGGCTTCATGGGGCTGACCATCGACGAGGCCGACGGCGGGTCGGGCGGCGACCACCTCGCCTACAGCCTGGTGATGGAGGAGCTCGGCCGGGGCGACTCCTCCGTGCGCGGCCTGGTGTCGGTCTCGCTGGGCCTGGTCGCCAAGTCCGTCGCCGCCCACGGCACACCCGCCCAGCGCGAGCGCTGGCTGCCCGGCCTGTGCTCGGGCGCGCTGCTGGGCTGCTTCGGCCTGACCGAGCCCGACACCGGGTCCGACGCCGCGTCGCTGGCGCTGCGGGCCGACCCCGACGGCGGCGACTACCTGCTCAGCGGCTCCAAGATGTTCATCACCAACGGCACCTGGGCGGACGTGGTCCTGCTCTTCGCCCGCACGGGCGGACCCGGCCCCAAGGGCATCACCGCGTTCCTGGTCCCCGCGGACGCCCCCGGCCTGGAGCGCACCGAGATCCGCGGCAAGCTCGGCCTGCGCGGCCAGCCCACCGCCCAGCTGTTCTTCGACGAGGTCCGGGTGGGCGCCGACGCGGTCCTGGGGCAGGAGGGCGGGGGCTTCTCCATCGCGATGTCGGCCCTGGACAAGGGGCGCGTCTCGGTGGCGGCCGGATCGGTCGGCGCCGCCCGGGGCGCGCTGGAGAGCGCGCTGGCCCACGCCGGGCAGCGCACCCAGTTCGGCCGCCCCATCGCCGGATTCCAACTGGTGCAGGACATGCTCGCCGACATGGCCGTGGAGACCGACGCCGCCCGGCTGCTGGTGTGGCGGGCCGCGGACCTCGTCGACCGCGGCCTGCCGTTCGCCACCGAGGCGTCCATGGCCAAGCTGTTCGCCACCGAGACGGCCGTGCGCGCCGCCAACAACGCCATGCAGGTGTTCGGCGGATACGGATACATCGACGAGTACCCGCCCGGCAAGTACCTGCGCGACGCCCGCGTCACCACCCTGTACGAGGGCACCAGCCAGATCCAGAAACTCATCATCGGCCGGGCCCTCACCGGGGTCAGCGCCTTCTCCTGAACCCCCGACCGACGGAGGCACCATGGTCAACACCGACCGGCTCTACATCGGCGGCCAGTGGGTCGTCCCCCTGAGCACCGAGCGCATCGCGGTGGAGAACCCCTACACGGAGGAGACCGTCGCGCGCGTCCCCGCGTGCGGCGCCGCCGACGTGGACCGGGCCGTGCGCGCCGCGCGCGAGGCGTTCCCCGCCTGGTCCGCCGTCACACCCGCGGACCGCGCCGCGCACCTGAAGGCCCTCCAGCGCGAACTCGCGGTGCGCTCCGAGGAGATGGCCGCCCTCATCACCGCCGAGATGGGCTCCCCCCGCAGACTCGCCGAACGCGTCCAGGTGGGCCTGCCGCTGATGGTCCTGGGCGAGACCGCCGCGATCGTCGAGGAGTTCGCCTGGTCCGAGCGGATCGGCAACTCCCTCGTCGTGCGCGAACCCGTCGGCGTGGTGGGGGCCATAACCCCCTGGAACTACCCGCTGCACCAGACCGTCGCCAAACTCGCGCCCGCGCTCGCCGCCGGGTGCGCGTTCGTGCTCAAACCCAGCGAGGTCGCCCCCCTGTCGGCCTTCCTGCTCGCCGAGGTCGTCGACTCGGTGGGCTTCCCGCCCGGCGTGTTCAACATCGTCACCGGCACCGGTCCGGACGCGGGGGAGCCCCTGGTGGGCCACCCGCTGGTGGACATGGTCTCCTTCACCGGCTCAACCCGCGCGGGGACCCGCGTCTCGGAACTGGCCGCGGGCACGGTCAAGAAGGTGGCACTGGAACTCGGCGGAAAGTCCGCCGGGATCATCCTGGACGACGCCGACCTCGCCGCGTCCGTCAAGGCGGTCGTGGCCAACTGCATGCTCAACTCCGGTCAGACCTGCACGGCCCTGACCCGGATGCTCGTCCCGCGCGCCCGTTACGACGAGGCCGTCGCCCTGGCGGCGGAGGCGGCGGCGCGCGCGCCGATGGGCGATCCCGCCGACCCGGGCACCCGCGTCGGCCCGCTGGCGTCGGCGCCCGCGCGCGTGCGCGTGCTGGGCTACCTCGCCCAGGCGCGCCGGGAGGGCGCGGTCTTCGCCACCGGAGGCCCCGACGCGCGGGTGCCCGAGCAGGGCCACTTCGTGGCGCCCACCGTGCTGGCCGGAGTGGACCCCTCATCGGCCGTTGCCCGCGAGGAGATCTTCGGCCCGGTGCTCACCGTGCTGGGCTACGACGACGAGGACGACGCGGTGCGCATCGCCAACGACAGCGACTACGGCCTGTCCGGCGGGGTCTGGTCGGGCGACACCGACCGCGCCCTCGCCGTGGCCCGGCGCCTGCGCACCGGCCAGGTGAGCGTCAACAACGGCCAGTTCAATCCGGCGGCCCCCTTCGGCGGGTACCGGCGCTCGGGTACCGGGCGCGAACTTGGCCGCTTCGGTCTGGAGGAGTTCTGCGAGGTCAAGGCGGTGCAGCTGCCGTGACCCCGATCCCCAACACGAGGAGGACCATGCACACCACACTCGGAGCAGTGCTGCGCGCCCCCGGCGGACCGCTGAGCGTCGAGGAGATCACGCTCCCCGGCCTCGGACCGGACGACGTGCGCGTGCGCATGGCCGCCACCGGCGTGTGCCACTCGGACCTGTCCCTGGCCGACGGCACCCTCGCGCACGCCGTTCCCGTCGTCCTGGGGCACGAGGGCGCCGGACACGTCGCCGAGGTGGGCGGGGCCGTGACGGACCTGTCCGTCGGCGACGCGGTCCTCCTGAACTGGAACCCGCCGTGCCGCACCTGCTGGCACTGCGTCAACGGCGAGCCCTACCTGTGCGCCAACGCCGCCGAGGCCTCGCGCCGCGTCTGGGGGACCCTGGCCGACGGCACCCCGGTCCACCCGGGCCTGGGCGTGGCCGCGTTCTCCCAGGAGACCGTCGTCCCGGCGGCCTCCTGCCTGGTGGTGCCCGACGACGTGCCCCCGGCCCAGGCCGCGCTGCTGGGCTGCGCGGTCCTGACCGGGGTCGGCGCGGTGCGCAACGCCGCCGGGGTGCGCCCCGGCGAGTCGGTGGCGGTCATCGGGCTCGGCGGCGTGGGCCTGAGCGTCGTGCAGGGCGCGCGCATCGCGGGCGCCTCGACGATCATCGCCGTCGACCCGGCCGCGGAGAAGGAGGAGCTGGCCCGCTCGATGGGGGCCACCCACTTCCTGGCCCCCGGCGACGACCTGTCCCGCCGGATCCGCGCGATCGCCGACGGTCGCGGCGTCGACCACGCCATCGAGTGCGTGGGCCGGGCCGCGACGATCCGCGCCGCCTGGTCCGCAACCCGGCGCGGCGGCAAGGCGACCGTCGTGGGCTTCGGCGCCGCGACCGACGAGCTGTCCTTCAACGCCCTGGAGATCACGCACTTCGCCCGCGCCCTGCAGGGCAGCCTGTACGGCAGCAGCGATCCGGCGGTCGAGGTCCCCGAGCTGCTGCGCCTGTACCGAGAGGGCGAACTCGACCTGTCGGCCCTGGTGACCAGGACGATCGGACTGCACGAGGTGGAGGAGGCGTTCGCCGACATGCGCTCGGGGCGGGGAGCGCGCAGTCTGGTCCTGTTCTGAGCGGAGAGAACGCCTTCCGGGCGGGCGTCCGCGCGCTCTTGACTCCCTCTTACCCGGATAGTGCATCCTTTCTTCTTCGATAGTGTGTCGGAGATTCTGGCCAGACTCTTGAGGTAGTGACATATGCGTCGACGTGCCGCCACGGCCCTAGCGGTGCCGTTCTGTGCCCTGCTGCTGGGGGTATCCGGTTGCGGGGTCATTCCCGAGGACTGGAAGACTCCGGCGTTCATGCAGTCCGACGAGGACTACGACAGCCGGCTTCCGACCATCACGGGCGACGTCGGCGAGGACCCCGAGGTGGCCTTCCCCGACATCGCCCCGCCCGACGAGCAGCTGACGGGCACGGTGAAGGAGGGCGAGGAGGACGGCGCGCTCATCCGCGGCGACGACATGGTGCTCGTCCACACGGTCGACTACCAGTGGACCGCCAGGGGCGAGACCGAGTTCACCCGGTCCACCTACGAGACCGGCGCGCCGGTGCTGCTCCAGATGGACCAGATGACCGAGGAGTTGTCCCAGGCGATCGTCGACGAGACGGTCGGCTCCCGGCTGGCCTTCCTCTTCCCGCCGATGACGGAGGAGGAGCGCCAGCAGGCCGAGTCGATGGGGCAGGAGGCGCCCGAGGGCGCGTCGCTGACCATCGTGGACGTCGTCGACCGCTACGGCAAGGGCGACGTGGTCCCCGGCGAGCAGTCCACTGACGGCGGCGACGGCCTGCCCACCGCCCCCGACCCCGGACGGGCGATCCCCGAGATCACCATCCCCGAGGACACCGACCCGCCGAAGGACCTGGAGATCGTCCCCCTGATCGAGGGCGACGGCCCGGAGGTCGCCGAGGGCCAGCAGGTCGTCACCCAGTACACGGGCGTGCGCTGGGACGACGGCGAGGTCTTCGACTCCACCTGGAACGCGGGCAAGGACGGCACGCCGTTCAGCTTCCAGGTGGGTGTCGGCGGGGTCATCGAGGGCTGGGACGAGGGCCTGGTCGGCCAGAAGGTCGGCAGCCGGGTCATGTTGGTCATCCCCGAGGACATGGCCTACGGCGAGGACGCCGCGGACAGCGGGGCCCCGGCCGGGACCCTGGTCTTCGTCGTGGACCTGCTGGGCGCCTTCGACAGCGCCCCCGCGGAGGAGGCTCCCGAGGAGGAGGCTCCCGAGGAGGAGGCCGCTCCCGAGGGCGGGGACGCCGAGGCCACCGAGGAGTAGTCCCCAGGCCGACGCAGCGCGGTCCCCGGGCCCGTCGAGAGACGCCCCGGGGACCGTTTTTCCTGCACTCCCCGCTGATCTTGACCTTTCCGGGGTCTCAACCGCTTCTGAGACCCCGGAAAGGTCAAGATCAGCGGGGAGGCCACCGCGCGGCTCCGGTGCGGGAGCGCCTCCTCAGGCCGACAGGCCGGCGGCGTGGCGGCCCGCCGCGGCGGCGGCCAGGAAGGAGGCGGCGTCCTCGGCGAGGCCGCGCCCCATCGTGGACAGCCGAACCGGGAGGGCGCGCAGCGCCTCCTCCAGCCCGTCGACCTCCACCTCGACCAGCGTGTGCCGTTCGGCCAGCACCGCCGCCTGGGCGCGCAGCCGGTCGCCGAACCCGCCCGGCAGCACCGGCAGCACCACGTCGGCGCGGGCCAGCGCCACCCGCCCGTACGCGGTGAGGCTGTGGTGCGACACCCCCCGGTGCCGCTCGCGCGCGTCGGCTTCGCTGACCCGCAGCGCGGCCACCGGACGCCCGTCCAGGACCGCGGCGGCGTTCACCGCCTCACCGGCCGCCACCCCCGAGAACCCCCACGGGGTCCCGGTCCCCAGGTTCCCCGGCCCCTGCGCCACGACCGCGACGTCCGCGCCCAGCACGTGCCTGGCCGCCAGCAGCCCGGTGTGCACGGTCACGGCCTCCAGGTCGCCGCCGAAGGACTGGCCGACCGTGACCGAGCCCGCCAGCGCGCCCGCCGCGCGCAGCCGCGCCACCGTCGCGGAGAACCAGAGCGGCAGCGCCCCGCCGTCCAGCATCACGTACACCACCCGCGCGCCGGGCCGCGCCTGGAGCACCCCCGCCAGGACCGCCGGGACCGCCGAGTGCAGGTCCGCGGTCACCACCGGCATGCGGTCCACCCCGTCGGCGTCGCGCAGCGCCGCGTGGTGCGGGGACCCCTGCTCGTCCGCGCCCAGCACGGTGGCCTGCAGGGGCGTGTACCGGGCCTTGACCAGGTGCCCCGGCCCCTCGGGGTCGGGGGGCAGGCGATCGGGCAGCGCCACGACCAGCGCGTACCCGCCGGTGCCCAGCCCCATGGCCAGCGCCGTGGTGTTCAGCAGCACCCGGTCGCCCGGGCGCGGATCGCCCACCAGGCGGGGGTAGGCCAGCGCCCGGCAGGCCCCCTCGCCGTCGGCCAGCAGCACGTCGGCCTCCACCACGCCGGGCCACGTCCGGCGGACTTCGCGCACCCGTCCTTCACGCCATCTGATCACGCGGGTCACGGTACCGTTTGGGTGAGCAGATGTCCGGGAAACGGGTCTGCCGACCAGGCCGCGGCCTCGCCCCGCCCACTGCGGCGCCTTCCCGGAGCACACCGAACCCGCGGGCACGGGGCGTCTGGGAGAGGCACGACGATGTCGCAGGACAAGACCGAACGGCAGCTCAACCTGGTGATCTGCCTGCTGGCCACCAGGCGCTTCCTCAGCGCGCAGGAGATCCGCGCGACCGTGCACGGCTACGGCGACGCCGAGAGCGACTCCGCCTTCAAGCGCATGTTCGAGCGGGACAAGAAGGAGCTGCGCGCCGCGGGCATCCCCATCGAGATGGGCGGGCACGACGCCTTCAGCGACGAGGACGGGTACCGCATCTCGCGCGCCGACTACGAACTGGAGCCCATCGAGCTGCGCCCCGACGAGGCCGCCGTGCTGGGGCTGGCCGCGCGCGCGTGGCGGCACGCCGTCCTGGGCGAGGCCGCGTCCAACGCCCTGCTGAAGCTGCGCGCGGCCGGGGTGCCCGTGGACTCCGAGGCGCTGCCCTCCATCACCCCGGTGCTGGGCACCGACGAGCCCGCGTTCCTGCCGATCTGGCAGGCGGTGCGCGACCGCCGTCCGGTCGGCTTCGAGTACCGCAAGCCCGGGGCCGAGCCGTCGTGGCGCGAGGTGGAGCCGTGGGGCGTGGTCAACGTCCAGGGGCGCTGGTACGTGGCGGGGTACGACCGGGACCGCGCCGACCGTCGCGTGTTCCGGCTCGGCCGCATCGTCGGCGACGTGCGGGTGCACACCACGGGTCCGGCGGTGCGGGTGCCCGACGGCGTCGACGTGCGCTCGGTGGTGCGCGCCCGGCCCGTCGAACCCGACCACGTGGCGACGCTGCGGGTGCGCGCCGACTCCGCGCACGTGCTGCGCCGCGCCGCCCGCCGGATCGTGCCCGGGGACCGCCCGGGGGACCGGCCCGGCTGGGACCTGCTGGAGTACCCCTACTCCGACGAGGCCGACATGGCCGCGCGGATCGCCGAGTACGGCGAGCACGTCCTGGTGCAGGACCCGCCGGGGCTGCGCGCCGCCGTCATCGGGCACCTGCGCGCCGTCGCCGAGTCCGGCGCCGAGGCGGCCGACACGGCGGAGGAGTCCTCGGACACCGGGCGCGGCGGCGCGCCCCGGCGAGCCGGGGCCTCGTCCGAGCAGCTTCGCCGCCTGCTGATGCTGGTGCCCTACGCGCTGAGCCACGACGTGCGGGTGTCGGAGGTTGCCGCGCACTTCGGACTGCCCGAGAAGCAGGTGCTCAAGGACCTGAGCCTGCTGTGGATGTGCGGCCTGCCCGGCTACACCCCCGGCGACCTGATCGACGTGGACGTGGAGGCCGCCGCCGAGACCGGCGAGATCATCATCGGCAACGCCGACACCCTGGCCGCGCCGCTGCGCCTGACCGCGGACGAGGCCGCCAGCCTGGTGGTCGGCATCGAGTTGCTGAGCGGGATCCCCGGCGTGGACAGCGACGCGCTCAAGCGGGTGGGGGAGAAGCTGCGCGCGGTCGCGGGCGCGGCCGTCGGACTCGCCGACGCCGTGGAGGTGCGCGTCGAGCTGGACGACGAGGTCAGGGAGATGCAGCGGCGCGCGGGGGAGGCACTGGAGGCCGGGCAGCGCCTGCACCTGCGCTACCTGTCGGGCTACGAGGACCGGGTGACCGAGCGCGACGTCGACCCGATGCGGCTGGTGATCCAGGACGGGCAGGCCTTCCTGGAGGGCTGGTGCCGTCTGCGCTCGGGCGTGCGGCTGTTCCGCCTGGACCGGGTCCTGGACCTGACCGTGCTTCCGGTGGCCGCCCAGGTGCCCACCGGCGCGCGCGGGCGGGACCTGAGCGACGGCGTGCTCCAGTTCTCCGGCGACGACGCCTACGTCAGCTTCGAACTGACCCCCGCCGCGCGCTGGGTCGCCGAGGACTACGTGTGCGCCGGGGTCCGGGAGCTCCCCGGCGGGCACCTGCGCGCCACGCTGCGCACCCCCGAGCCCGCCTGGGCGGTCCGCCTGGCCCTGCGGCTGGGCCCGACCGGGCGCCTGGTGGCCCCGGCCGAACTGGCCGACCGGGCGCGTGAGCAGGCCGGACGCGCCGTGGACGGATACCGGGACCGAGAGTGAGCCCGGAGCCCCGGAGTGTCCTCGCGGTACGTTCCGAGACCAGAGATTCACCATGCCGCAGTGGTGTTCGGCCGGGGATTGAGTAGGCTCGAAGCGTGCTTTGGACTGTTTTCCTCCTGGCGGCCGCCGCCGGCCTGCTCGTCGTGGTCCTGTTCGCGGTGCGGACGGGGGCGCGGCTGCGCGGGTTCGGGGCCGAACTCGAGCTGGCCCGCGCCGAGCTCGAGCCGCGGGTCGACGCGCTGCGCGCGGCGACGGAGCGGGCCCGGAACACACCTGGAGCGGAAGCCGCCCGACCCGGGCGTACCATCATTGGCGCAGGCGGCGCCGCACAGAGAGGCTGAAAAGACATGGGTATCGGACCCCGCGAGATTCTCATCCTGCTGGTGATCGCGCTCCTGTTGTTCGGGGCGAAGAAGCTCCCGGAGCTGGCGCGCTCCATGGGGCGCAGCGCGCGCATCCTCAGGGCCGAGGCCAAGGGCCTGAACAACGACGACGACGACGCGCAGCAGCAGAACCAGGACCGGGCGAACCAGCCCGGCGCCCAGCCCGAGCAGCAGAACCAGCCCCAGTCGTACGGGACCGCGCCCCAGTCCGGCGCCGCCGGCTACCCGCAGCTGCCCCCCGGCCAGCGGATCGTGGACGCCTCCGCCGAGTCCGCGCAGCAGCGTCCCTACGGTTCCTAGAACGCGGCCCGGAAGCCCTTCCAGGCCGTGTCCCGGTCCTGACCCCGCCAACGCGGAGCGGACCGTTCCGGGCCGGGAGGGGCGCGGGACCATCGGCAGTGACCACCGAGTCGGAGAGTAAGCACACCAATGCGGGCGAGGCGACAGCGGCCGAAGGCGGACCCCGAGGGGCGCATGCCGCTGATGGAGCATCTGCGCGAGCTGCGCAACAGGGTCGTCAAGGCGCTGATATTCATCGCTGTCGGCGTCGTCGCGGGCTTCGTCGTCTTCGACCCGGTCTGGGACTTCCTGCAGCGGCCCTACTGCGCGCTGCCGCCCGAGGCGCGCGGCGCCGACGACGACACGTGCAGCCTGGTCTTCACCGGCATCTTCGACGCGTTCTTCCTGCGCTTCAAGGTCGCCGTCATCGTCGGCATCCTGCTCTCCTGCCCGTTCTGGCTGTACCAGCTGTGGGCGTTCGTCGCCCCGGCGCTGCGCGGCAAGGAGAAGCGCTACACCTACCTGTTCGTGGCGTTCGCGGTCCCGCTGTTCCTGTCCGGTTCGGCGCTGGCCTACTTCATCACGCAGAAGGGCATGGAGATCATGTTCGGCTTCTCCCCCGAGGGGGCGGTGCCGCTGATCACCATCGACAACTACCTCGGCTACATCATCATGATGCTGGTGGTGTTCGGCGCGGCGTTCGTGCTGCCCCTCATCGTGGTGCTGCTGAACTTCCTGGGCGTGCTGCCGCACCGCGCCATCGCCAAGTGGCGGCGGATGATCATCTTCCTGGCGTTCGTGTTCGCCTCGGTCGCCACCCCCGGCGGCGACCCGTTCACCATGCTGGCCCTGGGCGTCCCGGTGGTCGTGCTGTTCGAGATCGCCGAGCTGATCGCCTTTGTCAACGACCGGCGCAAGCCCCAGGACCCGATGGCCGAGCTCTCGGACGACGAGACCTCCTCGTTGGACGACGCGGACATTGAGACCGGGGCGGCTCCGAACCGCTAAGGTCGCAGCGGGGCACCGGAGGCGCGCCCCGGACCCAGGTCAGCGACGGCGCGGCAGGAGGGAAGATCGTGAGCGAGCAGACACCCGACGACAGGACCGGACGCGAACTGCCCCCCGAGGCGCGGGGCAACGAGAAGTGGCATGACACGACCCACGCGGTGTGGATGCGCTCCTCGCTGTCGAGTGAGGATTCCGACGCCATCGTCGAGGTGGCCAAGTTCGACGACGGGTTTCGCGCGGTGCGCGACGGCAAGAACCCCGACAAGGGGATCCTGTTCTTCACCCCCGCGGAGTGGGAGGCGTTCGTGCTGGGCGCCAAGGACGGCGAGTTCGACATCCCGGAGGAGTACCTGACTCCCGAGGAGATCGCCATCCAGCGCGGCGAGGTTCCGGTGAAGGCCGTGCCCTCGCCGCTCAACGGCGGGAGTGCCGCGGCCGGGTAGGGGACGGGGGGTCGGCGCGCCCGGTGCGGTGTCCACGGACACGTTCGCCGGGGCGCCGCCGAAACCGGGTGGGCGGCACCGGGCGGAACCGCCTAGTCTTGACGGATATGAGCACCCACGCCGCCCGCTATGCCGAGTTCCGCAGGCGCCAGCAGGAGTCCAGCACCGCCATCGAGGACTTCCGGGCCCTGTACGGATTCGAGTTCGACGACTTCCAGGTCCGGGCCTGCAAGGCGCTGGAGACCGGACACGGAGTGTTGGTGGCCGCGCCCACCGGGTCGGGCAAGACCGTGGTGGGGGAGTTCGCCGTCCACCTCGCGCTGCGCGACGGGTACAAGTGCTTCTACACCACCCCCATCAAGGCGCTCTCCAACCAGAAGTACAACGACCTGGTGCGCCGCTACGGCGCCCGGAACGTCGGCCTGCTCACCGGCGACAACAGCATCAACGGCGAGGCCCCGGTGGTGGTGATGACCACCGAGGTGCTGCGCAACATGCTGTACGCGGGATCGAGCACCCTGTCGGGCCTGGCCTACGTGGTCATGGACGAGGTGCACTACCTCGCCGACCGCTTCCGCGGCGCGGTGTGGGAGGAGGTCATCATCCACCTGCCGGAGTCGGTGCGGATGGTGGCCCTGAGCGCGACGGTGAGCAACGCCGAGGAGTTCGGGCAGTGGCTCCAGCAGGTGCGCGGCGACACCTCGGTGATCGTCGACGAGAACCGCCCCGTCCCGTTGTGGCAGCACGTGATGGCCGGGGTCCGCGTCCACGACCTGTTCGTGGAGGGGGTGGAGGACGACGGCGGGCCCGACGGCGAGCGCGGCGGCCGCGGCGCCCGCAAGCGCCGCCGCGAGCGTTCGGGCGCGCCCCAGCGCGCGACCGAGATCGAGGTCAACGGCGAGCGCCTGTACGTCAACCCCCGGCTCGTCCGACTGGCCGAGGAGGACGCCCGCGTCACCCAGATGGCGTACCGGCGCGGGGCGCCCCAGTCCCGCGCGCGCGGCGGCGCGCCCCGGCCGCGCAGCAAGTTCGCGCCGCCCAGCCGGGTGCAGATCGTCGAGGAACTCGACCGCGAGGGGCTGCTGCCCGCCATCACCTTCATCTTCAGCCGGGCGGGCTGCGACGACGCGGTGCGCCAGTGCGTCTCGTCGGGCCTGACCCTGACCACCCCGGCCGAGGCCGGGCAGATCCGCGAGTACGCCGAGCGCCAGTGCGCCGACATCCCGAGGGCCGACCTGGCGGTGCTCGGCTACGCGGAGTGGATCCGCGCGCTGGAGCGGGGTGTCGCGGCCCACCACGCGGGGCTGCTGCCCACCTTCAAGGAGGTCGTGGAGACGCTGTTCTCGCGCGGCCTGATCCGCGCGGTGTTCGCCACCGAGACCCTGGCGCTGGGCATCAACATGCCCGCGCGCACCGTCGTGATCGAGAAGCTCGACAAGTGGAACGGCGAGACCCACGCGCCCCTCACCCCGGGCGAGTACACCCAGCTGACCGGGCGCGCGGGGCGGCGCGGCATCGACGTCGAGGGGCACGCGGTCGTGGTGTGGCAGCCCGGCACCGACCCCGAGGCGGTCGCGGGCCTGGCCGGGACCCGCACCTACCCGCTCAACTCCAGCTTCCGGCCCTCCTACAACATGGCCGTCAACCTGGTCGCCCAGGTGGGCCGGGACCGCGGCCGGGCCATGCTGGAGTCCTCCTTCGCCCAGTTCCAGGCCGACCGCGCCGTGGTGGGCCTGGTGCGCAAGCTGCGCAAGCACGAGGAGGCCCTGGAGGGCTACGCCAAGGCGGCGGAGGACCCGCGCGGGGACTTCATGGAGTACGCCGCGATGCGCCGGCGCCTGAGCGATCTGGAGTCGGAGGCCCAGCGCAACAAGGGGGCGGCGCGCCGCAAGGAGGCCGTGCGCAGCCTGCACGCGCTCAGACCCGGCGACATCATCCGGATCCCGGCGGGGCGGCACTCGGGGTACGCCGTCGTGCTGGACCCCGGCCTGGACAAGGGGCCCGCGCCCGCGCCGCTGGTGCTCACGGTGAGCCGCCAGGTCAAACGGGTCAACGCCACCGACTTCCCGGTGCCGGTGGAGCCGTCGGGGCGCATGCGCGTGCCCAAGGCCTTCTCGGCGAGGTCGGCGCAGTCGCGCCGCGACCTCGCCTCGGCGCTGCGCGCCAAGCTCGACGTGCTGCCGCCCGCCCCGGTCCGGCAGCACACCCGCGGGGGAACGGGGGAGGACCCCGAGATCGCCGACCTGCGCGCGCGGCTGCGCGAGCACCCCTGCCACGGCAGCGAGGGCCGGGAGGACCGCGCGCGCTGGGCCGAGCGCCACTTCCGGCTCAAGAAGGAGACCGACGAGCTGGAGCGGCGCATCCAGGGCCGCGCGCACGTCATCGCCCGCACCTTCGACCGGGTGTGCGGGGTCCTGGACGAGCTGGACTACCTCGACGGCGACACCGTCACCGAGGAGGGGCGCCTGCTCGGCAAGATCTACTCGGAACTGGACCTGCTGGCGGCCGAGGCGCTGCGCAGGGGGCTGTGGGATCAGCTGACCCCAGTGGAGCTGGCCGCGTGCGTGTCCGCGCTGGTGTACGAGTCGCGCCGCTCGGACGACGCCTTCCCCCGGGTCCCGCCGGGCGCGGTCGAGGAGACGCTGAACGAGATGGCGCGGCTGTGGGGCGAGCTGCACGAGACCGAGCACCGGCACCGGGTGTCGTTCCTGCGCGAACCGGACCTGGGCTTCGTGTGGATCACCCACAGGTGGGCGCGCGGGGACCAGCTCGACCACATCCTGCACGAGGCGGGGATGCCCGCGGGCGACTTCGTGCGCGCCACCAAGCAGCTCATCGACATGCTCGGCCAGATCGCCCAGGCGGCGCCCCCGGACGGCGGGGTGCGCTCCAGCGCCCGCTCGGCCGCGGACGCGCTGCTGCGCGGCGTGGTCGCGTACTCGTCGGTGAGCTGAGGGCCGGTTCCGCCCCCGCTCGGGATGGTCTTGAGCCTTCCGCCCTTTCCGGCCCCGAAACGGGCGGAAGGCTCAAGACCATCGAGCAGGTTCCTGTCTGCGGACGCGGAACCGCCGCATGATGGCGTCGGGGTAGCCGCGCGGGTCGGGGACGGGTTCGCGGGCCCCCGGGGGCAGGTGCGGTTCGATCAGGTCCCACGCGTCGTCGGTGAGGTCACCACGTGCCATGGGCCTGGTCTGCCGGTTCGGGCGCCCGCCCGGGGGACGGGCGCCCGAATCGTGGTCAAAAACCTCGAACAGGCCTAGTAGACCAGCGGGGTGAGCTGGGGGGAGTTGAAGGTGCCGCCGGCGTGGAAGTCGACGCTCCGGCCGCCGGGGAGGTAGTACAGGGTGGTGTTGAAGGACAAGCCGCCGGAGTTGAACTTGGTGGCGTGGATGTAGTAGCTCTCGCCGCCGTTGGTGCTGACGCTGGTGCACTGGCCGGGGTTGATGGTGTAGGTGGAGAACCCGCCGCGGTCGGGGAAGACGGCGGAGGCGGAGTAGTCGGACGCGGTGTTGCAGAGCCGGAAGGTTCCCGCGGCCGACGCGGGGGCGGCGGCGGCCAGCGAGACGCCGAGGGAGATCAGGACGCCGACCGCGAGGGAGATCGCGATGGCCCTGAGCCGGGAGAACGTGCGCATGGGGTTCCGTTCTGTCGCGGTGCGGATCCGGCGGGCGCGGGCGCGGACGGGCCGTCGCACGCGCCCCGGTCGGCACCGGGGTTCCTCGTGAAGTGTGACGCACCGAAGCCAACCACATTTACTCCGTTATTTCCAGGCTTTGTTTTTGCTTCCATGGTGGTTTGGTTGGCGTCAATTGGCAGTGGTTGTGCTTGAAGTGCGCGTTGATGATCGGCGCGGCCCGGGCGGGAGCAGACCCGGCGCGAGGCGGCCGCACAGCCGGACAGACCGGAGGCCGAACCGAACCGGATCACCGCGATCGGCGCTTTCCACGCCCGGGCCGCCGGGCCGCCGGTCTCAGGCGTCCCGGCGGGACAGCGCCGTCCAGGCCGCGCCCAGCAGCAGCACGGTCCAGGCCGACAGCACCGCCCCCGCCGCGACCGGGGGCAGGGGGGAGGCCGCGCCCGGAGCCGTGAGACCCGCCAGGCTGTGCAGCGCCTCCCCCGGCAGGCAGGCCAGGAGCACGCCCCGCCAGGAGACCGGTCCCCAGGACACGAGCGTGGGCAGGGCCAGCAGGGACAGCGCGCCGACCACCCCGCCGGTGGTGCTCCGGGCGACCACGGCCAGGGAGGTGGCGGCCAGCGAGTAGAACGGCGCCATCAGGGCGGCGCCGGCCACCGCCCGCACCACCTGCGGATCACCCGGCGCCGCCACCGGCAGGCCCGACGAGAACAGGACGAACTGTCCGGTCGCGAACGCCGCCAGCGCGGAGAGCGCCCCCAGGCCCAGTGTCGCCGCGCCCACCGCCGCGGCCCGGCCCAGCAGGAACCGGCCGCGTCGCGGCGTCGCGGCCAGCGTGCCGCGGATCATCCCGGTCGCGTACTCGGAGCCCGCCGAGGCGGCGCTCGCCGCCAGCAGGACCACGGCCGCGGCGTCCGCGCCCAGCAGGCTGGTGGTCACCACGTCGAACGCCGGCCGGTCGGCCGGGCCGACCCCGGTGGTGGCCGCCATGGTCACGCAGAACACCGCCGCGGCGGCCGCGGCCACCACCGGCGCGGCCGCCATCGCGGTCCGGGTCGAGCGCAGTGTCCACAGCTTGGCCCACTCCGCGGCCGACGCGGCGGTCGCGCCCGGCGCGGGCGCGCCCCCGGTTGTCGTCGTGGTCGTCATCGGTCTCCTCCGGTGCTTTCCGCCGCGGGCCGTCCGGCGTCCGCGGCGCTTCCGGCCGCCGCGCGGGCGCGGCGGCCGTCCCCGCCCCGGGTGAGGTCCATGAAGGCGTCCTCCAGCCGGGGGCGGTGCGTGGTCAGTTCGTGCAGCGCGATTCCGCGCCGGGCCGCGGCCTCGCCGACGGCGGCGGCGTCCAGACCGGTCACGGTGAGCCCGCCCCGCCCGTCCGCCCGCGCGCTCCCCGGCGGGAGCGCCGCCAGCAGCTCCGCCCAGCGCGGCGCGACCACGGTGACGCCGGCTCCTGCCGCCCGCCGGGTCAGCTCGGCCACGCCGATGTCGGCGACGAGCCGACCGGAGCCGATCACCAGGACGTGCCCGGCGGTGGCCTCCATCTCGTTCATCAGGTGGCTGGAGACGAAGACGGTGCGCCCCTGGGCGGCAAGGCCTCCCAGCAGCGAGCGGAGCCACACGATCCCCTCGGGGTCCAGGCCGTTCAGCGGCTCGTCCAGCATGACCACGCCGGGGTCTCCCAGCAGGCTCGCGGCGATGCCCAGGCGCTGGCGCATCCCGAGCGAGAACTCCGCGACCCGGCGGTGCGCCGCCTCCGACAGGCCGACCAGGTCCAGCACCTCCTCCACCCGCGCGCGCCCGACGCCGCCCGCGCGGGCCAGCCAGGCCAGGTGGGCCCGCGCGCCGCGTCCGGGGTGCAGCGCTCCCGGGTCGAGCAGCGCGCCCACCTCCCGCATCGGCGCGGTGAGCCGGGCGTAGGGAACGCCGTTGACCAGCGCGGAGCCCGAGGCAGGGGCGTCCAGGCCCAGGATCATCCGCATGGTGGTGGACTTGCCCGCCCCGTTCGGCCCGAGGAAGCCGGTCACACGCCCGGGAGCCACCGTGAACGTGAGGTCGTCGACGACCACGCGTCCTCCGTAGCGCTTGGTCAGGCCCCGCACTTCGATCATCACCCGCACCCCTCGTCTTGTCCGGCGGTCGATGACTCCACCGTGCCCCCGGACCAGGCCGGGTGCCCGGTGCCGCTGTCACGACACGGCCATGACCGCTGTCACGGGTACGGGGCGCGGGTGTTCCCTACGCTGGGACGCGTGCGCACGAGTACCGAGACGGGCCCGACCCCGCCCACACCGCGCGGCCGGGCGCTGTCCCTGTCCCTGGCCCTCACGTTCTGCCTGTTCACGCTGCCGCAGTGGGTCGACGCGGTCGGGGCGGTCCAGGACGGGGACACCCGGGCGGTGGTGGCGGGCACGGCCGTGCTCTACGCGCTCGTGTGCGTGGCGGCGGTCCCGCTGGCCGGCGGCGCGCGGTACCCGGTGCGCGCGGCGGTCTGCCTGGTCGCGCTGGCCCTGGGCGGGGCGCTGGTCGTCCGCCTGGGGCCGGACGCCTCGTGGGTGGCGCTGTTCGCGCTGGCGGTGAGCGCGGTCCTGCTCCCGGTGCGCTCGGTCGCGCTGCTGACCGTGCCGGCGGCCGCCGCGCCGCTGCTGTGGGCGCTGGTCCGGGGCGACGCCGGCGGGCAGTTCTCCAACCTGGTGCTCCTCGTCTCGTCCACGGCCGCGGTGGCGCTGCTGCGCGTCGCGCTGGACGCCAACGCCGAGCTGCGCGCGGCCCGCGGCGAGATCGCCGTGCTGGCGACCGCGCGCGAGCGCGAACGGGTGGCCCGGGACCTGCACGACATCCTCGGCCACAGCCTCACCGCCATCACGCTCAAGGCCGGGGTGGCGCGGCGGGTGCTGGAGACCTCGGGGGACACCGGGCGCGCCGCGGGGGAGATCGCGGACCTGGAGGCGCTGGCCCGCGCGGCGCTGGCGGACGTGCGCGCCACGGTCTCGGGCTACCGCACGGTGACGCTCGCCGGAGAGCTCGCGGCCGGGGCCTCGGCGCTGGCCGCCGCGGGCATCGCCGCGGACCTCCCCGGCGCCGTGGACGACGTCGACCCCGCCCTGCGCGGGGTGTTCGGATACGTCGTGCGCGAGGCCGTCACCAACGCGGTGCGGCATTCGGCGGCGGGTACGGTGCGGGTGCGCCTGGGGCCCAGGTCGGTCGAGGTCGAGGACGACGGTCGGGCCGAGACCGGGGTGCGGCCCGGCAACGGGCTGCGCGGCCTGGCGGAGCGGATGCGCGAGGCGGGCGGGACCCTGGAGGTCCGGCCGCGCGGGGGCGGCGGGCTGCTGGTGCGCGCTCACGTTCCGGGGACGGGGGAGAAGCGGTGATCAGGGTTCTTGTCGCGGACGACCAGGCGCTGGTGCGCGGAGCGCTGGCGGCCATGCTCGACATGGAGGCGGACCTGGAGGTCGTGGCCCGGGCCGGGGACGGCGCCGAGGCGGTCGAGGCGGCGCGGCGCACCCGTCCCGACGTCGCGCTCGTCGACGTGCGGATGCCCGGCACGGACGGCCTGTCCGCGGCGGCGGGGCTGGTCCGCGCGGTGCCCGGGTGCCGGGTGCTGATGTGCACGACCTTCGGCCGCCCGGGGTACCTGGCGCGCGCCATGGCGGCGGGCGCCAGCGGGTTCGTGGTCAAGGACGCGTCCCCGGAGTACCTGGTCGACGCGGTGCGCCGGGTGCACCGGGGGCTGCGGGTGGTGGACCCGGGGCTGGCCGCCGAGTCGCTGGCGTACGGCGTGAGCCCGCTGACCGAACGGGAGGGTCAGGTCCTGGCCGCGGCCAGGGGCGGCGCGAGCGCGGCGGAGATCGCCGTCCGCCTGCACCTGGCGGAGGGGACGGTGCGCAACCACCTGTCCGCGGCCATCGGCAAGACGGGCGCGCGCAGCAGGCTGGAGGCGGTGGCGATCGCGGAGGACCGGGGCTGGCTGTGAGGGCCGGGCCTCCCGGAGCGCCGGGCGGCGGCAGGAGGCCGGCGCCCTTACGATCTACATCGTAAGGGCGCCGGTCCGGATCACCGCTCCGAGCCGGTCCTCAGCCACACCGCCGCGTCGCCGGGCAGCACCTCCCCGGTCAGGTTCACACTGGCCAGGATCACCTCTCCCCGCGGCAGCGGGACCGGGGCCGGGCCGGTGTTCACCAGCACCAGGACGTCCCCGCCGCGACGGAAGGCCAGCACGTCCCCGGTGTTGAACGCGTCCTCCCAGGCGAAGGAGTGATCCGCGGAGAACGCGCGCCGCTCGCGCAGCGCGGCCCGGTACAGCTCCAGGGACGACGCGGGGTCGCCCGTCTGCGCCCGCACCGACAGGGAGCCCCAGTCGTCCGGCTGCGGCAGCCAGCCCGGTCCCGGGCCGAAACCGAAGGACGGGCCCTCCGGCTCCCACGGGATCGGCACCCGGCAGCCGTCCCGGCCCTTGACGGTGTGCCCGGTCCGCTCCCAGGTGGGATCCCGGAGCACCTCGGCGGGCAGGTCGGAGACCTCGGGCAGGCCGAGCTCCTCGCCCTGGTAGACGTAGGTCGAGCCGGGCAGCGCCAGCTCCAGCAGCGCCGCCGCGCGGGCCCGGCGCCGGCCCAGGGCCGCGTCGGTGGGCGGGGCGGTCCCCCCGCTCATCAGCCAGTCGTTCAGGTCGGTTCCCAGGGGAAGCCCCAGCACCGACGCCGGGCGCACCACGTCGTGGTTGGACAGCACCCAGGTCGCCACGGTGCCCACGGCGGAGGCGTCGGCGATGCTCGTGGTGACGACCTGGCGGTAGGCGTCGGCGCTCCACGCGCAGCGCAGGAACTCGAAGTTGAACGCCTGGTGCAGCTCGTCGGAACGCAGGTAGAGGGCCAGCCGCTCGCTGGGCAGCCACGCCTCGGCGACGGCGATCCGGGGCGGGTCGAACTCGTCCAGGACGGTCCGCCACTCGCGGTAGATCTCGTGCACCTCGGGCCGGTCCCAGTGCGGGTGGTCGGGGTTGGCGCTGAAGTGGTCCACCCCGGCGGGGTCGAGGGTGGGCAGCACCTCGCGCAGCGGTTCGGACAGGTCCTTGACCAGCGCGTTGGCCACGTCGATGCGGAACCCGTCCACGCCGCGCCGGCACCAGAAGCGCAGGATGTCCGTGAACTCCGCGCGCACCCCGGGGTCGGCCCAGTTCAGGTCGGGCTGCTCGCGGGCGAACAGGTGCAGGTACCACTGGCCGTCGGGCACCCGCGTCCACGCGGGGCCGCCGAACATCGACTGCCAGCCGCTGGGCGGCAGCTCGCCGTCGTCGCCCGCGCCCTCCCGGAAGACGTACCGGTCACGCTCGGGGGAGCCGGGGGCCGCGGCCAGGGCCTGCCGGAACCACTCGTGCTGGTCGGAGGTGTGGTTCGGGACGATGTCCACGATGACCCGGATGCCGTTCCCGTGCGCGGCGGCCACCAGCGCGTCGAAGTCCTCCAGGGTTCCCAGCCGCGGGTCCACCTGACGGAAGTCGGCGACGTCGTAGCCGCCGTCGGCCAACGGCGAGGGGTAGAACGGGGACAGCCAGACCGCGTCCACACCGAGTGCGGCCAGGTGGTGGATCCGCCGCGTGATGCCGGGGATGTCGCCGAGGCCGTCGCCGTCGGAGTCGGCGAAGCTGCGGGGGTAGACCTGGTAGATGACGGCGTCGCGCCACCAGTCGTGGCTCATCGTCCTCCTCGCTGCGGTCAGGGGCGTCCGGCCGGGGCGGCCGGCGCTTGAGGGTGCGTCCTCCCCTGGTCTCCCCCGCGGTGGTCCGCGCAATCTCCGAAGGACGGTTCCGCCGTGCCCGGCCGGTTCTCCCGCGCGGCGCCGCGCCGTCGCGGACCTGATGGACGAGGATGAGACCACGCGGGGGCTCACGGTCCCGGCCGAGCGCCCCCCGGACCGGCCGACCAGGCCGGAGGCACGGACAGGACCCTCCCGCGACGCCTGACGAGGAAACGGGGGGCACGTGCCGATGGCGCGGCGGACGCTGCTGGTGACCAACGACTTCCCGCCGCGCCGGGGCGGCATCGAGACGTTCTGCTACGAGCTCGCCGCCCGGATGGCCCAACAGGGCGAGGGCGTCGTCTACACCTCACGCTCGCCGGGAGACCGGGGGTTCGACGCGGGCCTGGACTTCCCGGTGATGCGCGACCGGGCCGCCACGCTGCTGCCGACCCGGCGGGTGACCGAGCGTGCCGCCACGCTGATGCGGGAGTACGGCTGCGACCGGGTGCTGTTCGGGGCCGCCGCGCCATTGGCCCTGGCGGCGCGGCGGCTGCGCCGCGCGGGCGCCGGTCGGATCGTGGCCATCACGCACGGGCACGAGGTCTGGTGGTCGCGGCTGCCCGGTTCGCGTGTGCTGCTGCGCCGCATCGGCGCGGACGTCGACGTACTCACGTACCTGGGCTCCTTCACCCGGTCCGAGCTGGAGCGCGCGGTCGCCCCCGCGGACCGGGGCAAGCTGGTCCGGTTCACGCCGGGGGTGGACCCCGCCCTCTTCCACCCGGGGGTGGACGGCTCGGCCGTACGCGGGCGCTACGGTCTGGGGGACGCGCCGGTGGTGCTGTGCGCGGCGCGGCTGGTGCCCCGTAAGGGGGTGGACGCGCTGGTTCGCGCCATGACCTGGGTGCGGATGCGGGTTCCCGGGGCGCGCCTGCTGGTGGTGGGCGACGGCCCCGACGGCAAGCGGCTGCGCGAGCTGGCGGAGTGGGCGGGGGTCGGTCGGGAGGTGGTGTTCGCGGGCGGGCACCCGCACGCCGAACTGCCCGCCTTCTTCGCCGCGGCCGACGTGTTCGCGATGCCCTCGCGCACCTGTCGGGCCGGGCTGGAGGCCGAAGGGCTGGGTATCGTCTACCTGGAGGCCGCCGCCACCGGGCTTCCGGTGGTCGTCGGCGATTCGGGCGGGGCCCCCGACACGGTGCGCCACGGCCGGACCGGGTTCGTCGTGGACGGCCGCGACCCCAAGGCGGTGGCCGGGCGCCTGAGCACCCTGCTCGCCGACCCCGCGCTGGCACGCGCGATGGGCGCGCGCGGCCGGGAGCGGGTGCTGGCGGAGTGGACCTGGGACTCCAGTGCCCGACGGCTGGCGGACCTGCTGGCCTGAGCGCCCGTCACTTCTCGGTGATCTTGACCTTTCCGGGGTCTCAACCGCCTCCGAGACCCCGGAAAGGTCAAGATCACCGAGAAGGACGGGCCGCCGCCGGAACCGGGGCCGGCCCTTCTGCGCTCGGGCCATCGAATACTAGGATGACCTAGTAAATCGCCGGAGCTCACGAGGCGGCGGCGATGAGTGAGGGGAGAACCCATGGCCGTAGACCGTATCCTTCCCACCGCAGAGGCGGCTGACCTGATGGAACTCGTCCGGGGGCTAGTGGACGGCGAACTGGTCGCCAGGGCGGCCGGGGACGAGGAGAAGGGGCGCTTCCCGCGCGAGGTGTTCGCCCTTCTGGGACGCTCGGGGCTGCTGGGACTGCCCTATCCCGGCGAGTACGGCGGCGGGGACCAGCCCTACGAGGTCTACCTCCAGGTCGTGGAGGAGCTGAGCCGGGGCTGGCTGGCGGTCGGACTGGGGCTGAGCGTGCACACCCTGTCCTGCTTCCCGGTCGCGGACTTCGGCACCCCCGGACAGCGCGCGGAGCTCCTGCCGTCGATGATCGGAGGGGAGCTGCTGGGGGCCTACTGCCTGTCCGAGGCCCATGCGGGATCGGACGCCGCGGCGCTGGCCACCCGGGCCGACGCGGTGGACGGCGGATACCGCCTGAACGGCGCGAAGTCCTGGATCACGCACGGCGGGGCCGCCGACTTCTACACCCTCTTCGCCCGCACCGGGGCGCCGGACTCGGGAGCCCGCGGCATCAGCTGCCTCCACGTCCCCGCGGGGACCGGGGGAGTGGGCGCGGACGCGCCCGAGCGGAAGATGGGCCTGCGGTCGTCCCCCACGGCGGTGGTCCGCTTCGAGGACGCCGTCGTCCCCGCCGCGAACCGGGTCGGCGACGAGGGCAGGGGCTTCGGCATCGCGCTGGCCGCGCTGGACTCGGGACGCCTGGGCATCGCCGCGTGCGCGGTGGGCGTCGCCCAGGCGGCACTGGACCTGGCGGTGGGACACTCCCGCGGGCGCCGGCAGTTCGGTCGTCCCATCGGCGACTTCCAGGGTGTTTCCTTCCTGCTGGCGGACATGGCCACGCAGGTCGCCGCCGCGCGGGAGCTGTACCTGGCCGCGGCCCGCCGCCGCGACGCGGGACGCCCCTTCGGCAGGCGGGCCGCGATGGCCAAGCTGTTCGCCACCGACGCCGCGATGCGGGTGACCACGGACGCCGTGCAGGTCCTGGGCGGCTGCGGCTACACCTCGGACTTCCCGGCCGAGCGCCTGATGCGCGAGGCCAAGGTCCTGCAGATCGTCGAGGGCACCAACCAGATCCAGCGCCTGGTCATCGGCCGCCACCTGGCCCGCGGCGACGAGTAGGCTCCGCACCAGGGGACCACCGGTGGAGACCGGTGGAGAAGCGAAAGGGAGGCGCCCCCGGGAACCCGGGGCGCCTCCCTTCTCCGCGTAGGGGAGGGGACTACACGGAGGCCTTCACGTTGGCCGGGTGGCCGATGGCCAGGCCGCTCTCGATGTCGAAGTAGTGCAGGCGGCGGGTGTCCACGGTCAGCGCGATCTCGTGGCCGGGGCGCACCGCGCTGCGCGGGTTCACGCGGGCGGTGAAGACCGACTGGTCGCCGCTCAGCGGGATCCCGGTCTCGTCCTCCTCGTCGCCCGCGGCGTCGGCGGCCAGCGCCGCGGTGGCCTCGTGCTGGACCGGCGGGGCGTCCACACCGAAGATCACGTTGATCTCGGTGCCGATCTCCTCGGTGACGTTCGCGACGATGTTCATCGTGCTGCCGTTGTGCGCGGCGAACTCGGCGTCGTCGAAGTCCGAGGGGCGGATGCCCAGGATGATCTCCTTGCCGAAGTAGTCGCGCAGGCCCGGGTGGTCCTGGACGCTCTCGGCGCCCACCTGGAGCGTGTGGTCCGCGAAGGACAGGACCGCGCCGTCGCCGTCACCGTCGATGCGGGCGGTGACGAAGTTCATGGCGGGCGAGCCGATGAACCCGGCGACGAACAGGTTGACCGGGTGGTCGAACAGGTTCTTGGGGGTGTCGACCTGCTGCAGCTGGCCGTCCTTGAGGACCGCGACGCGGTCGCCCAGGGTCATCGCCTCGATCTGGTCGTGCGTGACGTAGATGGTGGTCACGCCCAGGCGGTCGTGCAGCTGGTTCAGCGAGGCGCGCATCTGCACGCGCAGCTTGGCGTCCAGGTTGGACAGCGGCTCGTCCATGAGGAAGGCCTGCGGCTCGCGGACGATCGCGCGGCCCATCGCCACGCGCTGGCGCTGGCCACCGGACAGCGCGGCGGGCTTGCGCTTGAGGTAGGGCTCCAGGCCGAGCATGGCCGCGGCCTCCTTGACCCGGCGCTCGATCTCGGGCTTGGGGGTCTTGCGCAGCTTGAGGCCGAAGGCCAGGTTCTGCTCCACCGTCATGTGCGGGTAGAGCGCGTAGTTCTGGAAGACCATGGCGATGTCGCGGCTCTTGGGCGGAAGGTCGTTGACGACCCGGCCGCCGATGCTCAGGGTGCCGCCGCTGATCTCCTCGAGCCCCGCGATCATCCGCAGCGCGGTGGACTTTCCGCAGCCCGACGGGCCGACGAGCACCATGAACTCGCCGTCGGCGATCTCCAGGTTGAGCCCGTCCACGGCCTTGACGCCGCCCGTGTAGATCTTGTCGACGCCTTCGAGGACGATCTCGGCCATGGTTCAACAGCTCCTTCTCGGTCGACCGACGGTGATCGGTGTGCTGCTCGAAATCGAACACCAGGTCCGATCGTTCTGTCCATAGTTTCGCGCAGATTGATCGATTTTCTGATCGAAATGATCGTTTCTTTCGCTCTCTCGCCGGTTTCGGCGAGGCCCCACCTCGGTCGCGGCCCGACTGGCATCATCGGCACCGGTGCGTTAGCCTTGCAGGCGCCGTCTCCCGGACGCGGGTGTTCCATTTTCTGTTCCCGGGTCGTTTCCACATCGTCGCGATGACGAGGAGGGCCGACACGGAGCCGCGCGGAACGCGCGGGAACACCGAGTCTGGGTAGGCTGACGACCAGTCCAGCACTGGACGGACCGGTTGAGCGGTCCGGTTCTTCTCCCGTTGGACGTCGCGTCACGCACCAGATGCGGCGCACGTCGTGGGAAGGGCCGGGGTCCCGTGACCGGGCGGGGGGTTGGACCCGGAGAAGGCCCGAACATCCAGTAGACAACGGTCTCCGAGCTCGCCGCCTACGAGACGGATCCGGTCCGAAGGGTGTCCGGGCCTTTCTCCGCGTCCCCCCGATACCGCCTCGGGTGATCCTGCCCTAGGCTTCCTGGCGTGATGCTGCTTCTTCGAGTCCTGGCCGCAGCCGTCTCCGGACTGGCCCAACTGGCGGCCCTGCCGCCGTACGGGCTGTGGGCGCTGGCCCCCTTCAGCGCGGCCCTGCTCCTGGCGGCCGTGCACGGCGTGCGGGCCCGCCGTGCCGCTTGGCTCGGAGCCGTCGCGGGGGCCTCCCTCATGGTCCCGCTGGTCAAGTGGCAGGAGATCTTCGGCGTTGACGTGTGGCTCGTCATCGCCGCCGCCGAGACGGTCTACTACATCCCCATGGCCATGGGGATCGCGCTGGTCTCGCGGCTCCCCGGCTGGCCGGTGTGGACGGCCGCGCTGTGGGTCGCGCAGGAGTTCTGCCGGGCGCGCTTCCCACTCGGCGGCTTCCCCTGGGGCAAGTTGGCGTTCAGCCAGCCCGACACGGTCTTCTCCGGCTACGCCTCGCTCGGCTCAACCGCGCTGGTCACCTTCATGGTGGCCCTGACCGGCGCGCTCGTGGTCGCCATGGCCCACTCGGCGCGCGAGGCGATCCGGACCGGGCGGCCGCACCTCTTCGCCCGCCCGCTGGCCAACGCCCTGGCCCTGATCATGGCGGTCGTCGTCGGCGGCGTCCTGGCGCCCCGCCTGGCCACGCCCGAGGTGGACCACACCACCACCGTCGCCATCGTGCAGGGGAACGTGCCGGCCGCGGGCGAGATGGACATCCTGGGCAAGCGCGCGCAGATACTGCAGAACCACGTGGACGGCGTGCACGAGCTGGCCGGGCTGGTCCGCGAGGGCGAGGTCGCGCAACCGGACCTGGTGGTCCTGCCCGAGAACGCCAGCGACATCGACGCCTACGCCGACCCGATGGCGGCCGCGCTCATCTCGGACGCCGCCGAGGACATCGGCGTCCCCCTGATGTTCGGCATCACCCGGTACAGCGAGGACGCCACCGAGCGGGAGATCCGCAGCGTCGTGTGGGACCCCGAGACAGGCCCCGGTGACCACTACACCAAGCGCTACCTGGTGCCCTTCGGCGAGTACATACCCTTCCGTGCTGTGTTCTCCCCGGTGATCACCCGCCTGCAGCGGATCGGCAGCGACGCGGTGCCCGGCACCGAGCCCGGCGCGCTGGAGGTGAACGGAACGACCGTCGCCACTGTCATCTGCTTCGACGTGGCCTTCGACCGGCCGGTGCGCGAGTCGGTGGCCGCGGGCGGCCAGATCATCGCGGTGCCCACCAACAACGCCAACTACAACTTCACCGGCCAGTCCGAGCAGCAGCTGGCCATCACCCGGCTGCGCGCCGTGGAGCACGGCAGGCCCGCCCTGGTCGCCTCCACCAGCGGTATCAGCGCCGTCGTCACCCCCCAGGGGCGCGTCTCCTACCGCTCGCCCGAGGCCGAGGCCGCCGTGCACGTCGCCGAGGTCCCGGCGATGAGCGGGCTGACCCCGGCCACCCGGCTCGGCGTGCTGCCCGAGGCCGCGCTGACCCTGATGGGCCTGGGGGCCGTGGCGGTGGCGCTCGTGCGCGCGAGGCGGGTCCGGTCCGGGGCGGAGCCGGAAGCACCCGTCCTGGCCGGGCCGGGCGAGTAGCGGCTCTCTCGTGTCCTGGGGGTCCTGCTCGATGGTCGTGACGTCAGCGTCAAACCCCGGGGGGGAACGGCGACGGCACCCCCACCCGCACCAGGGGAGGGGGGGGGGGGGGGGGCCGCCCCAACGCGGGCGCGCGGG
>NZ_SNYN01000028.1 GCF_004363075.1 Actinorugispora endophytica | reverse complement strand
GCCGGACGAACTCCCACTCGGCATCCGACAGTTCATGACGACGTATCACGACACCATGATCCACCAGCGGCGATCATTTGAAAACACTACCTAGTGGTGGTGCGCGGCCTTCTGCGGCCGCAGGCTCCAGGCCAGGCAGGCCGCCACCAGGCCCGCGACCGGGATCGCGGCCAGCCCGACCCGCAGGGAGGTCGCGTCGGCGGCCAGCCCGATCAGGGGCGGGAAGCACAGGAAGCCCGCCCGCGCCAGCCAGGCCACGATCGTGACCCCGTCCCCGCTGCGCACCCCCGGGATCTCGCCCGCGGCGGACAGCGCCAGCGGGAACAGGGTGGACACCCCCAGCCCGCACAGGCCGAACCCGACGATCGTCACCACGGGACCACCGAGCAGCAGGGCCGTCCCCAGCCCCACCGCCGAGAGCAGCATTCCGGTCCGGGCCACCGCGACCGCGCCGAACGCGTCCGTCAGCCGGTCGCCCACCAGACGGCCCAGCGTCATCATCCCCTGGCACGCCACGAACGGCAGACCCGCCAGGAACAGCGTCGCGCCGACCTCGTCGCGCATGTAGACCGCGCCCCACGAGGCCGCGGCGTCCTCGATCGCCCCGGCCAGCATCAGCAGCACGCTCAGCGCGGCCAGGATGCCCAACGCGCCCGAGGGCAGCCGGAGCCGCGCTCCCGAGGAGTCGTGGCCGTCCGCCCGCTCGGCGTGCTCGGGGCCGCCCAGCAGGAACCGGGACGCCACCGCCGACAGTGCCGTCAGCACCACGGCCACCCCGGTCAGGTGCCACAGGATCGGCACGTGCAGCCCGGCCATGCCCGCTCCCAGGAGCCCGCCGGCGACCGCCGCGATGCTCCACACCGCGTGGAAGGTGTTGATGATGGTCCGCCGGTACCTGCGCTGCACGCGCAGACCGTGCGCGTTCATCGCCGAGTCGCACCAGGCGTCCCCGCACCCCGTCACGAACAGCGCCCCGGCCAGCACCCACCAGTTCGGCGCGACCGCCACCAGTGGCAGCGTCCACACCGCCAGGAGCCCTGCGGCCACCGACACCCGCCCGCTGCCGAATCGGGCGATGAGCGGACCCGCCAGCATCCCGGTCAGCAGCGCGCCCAGCGGCATCGCGGCGATGGCCATGCCCAGCGCGGCGTTGGACAGCTCCAGCCGGTCCTTGATGGCGGGCAGCCACGGGACCACGTTGGTGTAGGTGAAGCCGTTGATGACGAACAGCGCGACGACGGCGAACCGGGCCCGCCTCGCCTCGGTGTCGGGCCCGGCCGAAGTCTGCGGATGGTCGGACAACAGGGCCTCCAGGAGGGTGAGGGGCGGAGCCTCGGGAGAGTCGGGTACCCGGCCTGCCCCGCGCGAGCGCGCACACTGCGGGAACAGGTCGCCTCGACCATAAGGCCCGAACGGGGGAGTTGCGCAATCGCTTTCGCTGTTCCTAGATAGGAATCCCGGACGTTCGCCCCATGATGAGCGGAGCCCCGTCTCGATGATCGATATGAGTGTGCTGCACGACAAACCGGTGCTCTCGGGCGACCGCGTCCGCCTGGTCCCGTTGACGGTGGAGCACGCGGACGCCCTGCACGCGTCGGCTCTGGACCCCGAGGTCCGCAGGCTCACCGGTCGGCACCGGGTCCCCGACCGGGACGAGACCGAGCAGTGGTGCCGCAGCCGCGCCACCGATCCCGACCGGTTGGACCTGGCCATCCTCGGCCGCCCCGGCGACCGCTTCGTCGGCGACCTGTCCCTGATGGACTTCGACCCCGAGAACGAGAGCGCCGCGTACCGCATCGCGCTCTCGGCCATCGAGTTCACCGGCCAGGGCCTGGGGCAGGAGGCCACCCGGCTGGTCCTGCGGTACGCCTTCGAGCGCGTCGGCCTGCACCGCGTCTGGCTCCAGGTCCACGCCTTCAACATGCGCGCCATCGCCGCGTACCGCGCGTGCGGGTTCGACGTCGAGGGCCGTCTGCGCGACGTCCTGCTGTGGGAGGGGCGCCGCCACGACGCGCTGCTGATGTCGGTGCTGGAGGGCGGCTTCCGGAGGAGGCCGGAGCGCACGGGGGGCAGACCGGCCCGGGGGACTTTACCCGACGACCACTGAAGCCCGGCGGGATCCTGGGGTTGGCCGTCGGCTCCGAGCGGGTATGCCGCTAGGGCGTTCCTCCCGGACGCCCCGGAAGCGCGTCCCGGGCTCTTCCCATGCCGAGTTGTGCGGTGGTCACCGTGAATCCGCTACCCGTATCGCTGCCGTTCGCCGATCGAGCCGAGGCCGGACGCAGGCTCGCCGAGCGGGTACGCGGTCTGGCCGGTACCGATCCCATCGTCATCGCCCTGCCCAGGGGGGGCGTCTCGGTCGGCGCGGAGCTGTCCAGGAACCTGCGGGTCCCGCTCGACGTGCTGGTGGTCCGCAAGATCGGTGTTCCCGGGCACCCCGAGACGGGGGTGGGCGCGCTCGCCGAGGACGGGAACGTCTGCTACGACGACGCCGCGCTGTCCCGGTTGAGGCTGTCCAGGGACGACCTCGCCGACGTGGTGGCCGCCGAGCGCGTCGAACTCGACCGCCGCCGGGAGCTCTACCGCGGAGACCGCCCCATGCCGCGGCTGACCGGACGCGGCGTGATCGTGGTGGACGACGGGGCGGCCACCGGAGGAACCGCCCGCGCGGCGCTGCGGATGGTCCGCCGCCGGCGCCCGGCCGTGCTGGTGCTGGCGGTGCCGGTCGCCTCCCCCGAGGCGGTCGAGGCCCTGCGCTCCGAGGCCGACCGCGTCGTGGTGCTCACCGTCCCGGACAACTTCCGCGCGGTCGGGGAGTGGTACCGCGACTTCGGCCAGGTCAGCGACGGCTTCGTCACCGCGACGCTGGCCGAGCTGCGCGACCTGGGCCCGGCGGGCGAGTCCGAGCAGGGGGTCCGGCTCCCAGCGGGAGACGAGCACCTCGACGGGGACCTCACGACCCCCGCGGCGGTGCGCGGCGCGGTGGTCCTGGCGCTGGGACACGGACGCCTCACCCCGCACAACCGGGCGATCGGCGCGGTGCTGCGCTCCGGGGGGTACGCCACCCTCCTCCTGGACCTGCTCACCCCCGCCGAGACGGAGAAGGACGGCGACGAGGTGGGGACCGAGGTGCTGGGCGAGCGGCTGGAGGCCGCGGTGCGCTGGCTGCGCAGGGCGGTGGCGGTGGCCGACAGCCCGGTCGGTCTCTTCGGCTCGGGGGCGGGGGCGCCCGCAGCGCTGGCCGCTGCGGCGCGGCTGCCCGCCGACGTGGCGGCGGTGGTCGCCCACGGCGGCCGGATCGACCTGGACGGCGAGGCGCTGGGCCGCGTGCGCGCGCCCACGCTGGTGCTCGTGCAGGGCGCCGACTCCTTCGTGCGCGAGCTCGCCGAGTGGTCGCTGGCCCGACTGGGGGGCCGGGGCGAACTGGACGTGACGGCCGGAGCCGAGCAGCTCCTGCACCACCCCGACGAGTGGCGCCGCGTGGGAGTGCGCGCCACCGAATGGTTCGACCGACACATCTGACCGGGGTGGACGACCGCCGAACAACACCGTGGCGCCCTCGACGCTTGGTGCGTCGGGGCGCCACGGAGAACGGCCGTCAGGGCCGGGTGATCGACCGCCGCCACAGGAGGCGGCCGGTTGGATCACGGGGGAGGTGCTCCCCGCCGGGGCGGGCGGCAGGATCAGGCTGCGTTGGCGCGGCGCATTCGGCGTCGGCGCTCGGACGCGCGCTCGTCTTCGTTGAGTCCGCCCCAGGTGCCGTACTTCTCGGGACGCGAGATCGCGTAGTCGAGACATTCAGTGCGGACAGGGCAGTGAGCGCAGATCTCCTTGGCCTTGCGCTCGCGGATCTCCCGCTCCGGCTGGCGTTCGCCATCCGGGCCGAAGAAGAGCACAAGGTCCTCGCCCCGGCACGCGGCGGCATCCTGCCACCCCCAGCTCGGGCGGGGGCGCAGCGCGGCCTGCCGACGTACCTGAGACATGGTTGAACCACCTCTACATGAAATCGCTGTAAGCTGTGTGGAAGCTGATGGCCAAACTGGGTAAAGCTGCGTGAGTCACCCAGCACAGCGATAACGCTGTGCCCTGCTTAGGTGTTCCCGTGTGACTGAGACCACGCCGGCGCAGATCCGCCGAAACCGGCGGGCGCTCACGCGACAGGCCGCGGAGGCGATGAGGACGCCCTCCCTGCGAGCCGGTACGTAATCATGCCATCCCCACTCCCGATTGTGTACGGGGGTGGGGAAATTACTCGCTCAACCGTTATCGAAATCCGGTCCGGACGCTGAACGTTCCAGAGACCGTCCTGATTTCCGGTGGAAGCAGGCGATCCAGGCCGTGAGGCCGGGTAGAGGCCATCGTATGAGGATTTTCGGTCCTTGGCCAGAAAACCTTTTTGATACGCCCGTCACACTCCGCGTTCCCGTCCTCCCGGCCCGCACCCGGCGTCGCGGCCTCCGGGCCGCGCCTCCCGGGGCGGGGCGGACCATCCGGCCGGCCCTTCCGCGTCCCCTAGGGGACAAGTGCGGGGTCCGATCCGGAACCGGCGGGGGCGCCGCGTCGTCGTAGCCAGTGGGACCGCGGGAACGGAGGCGCCGCCGAGGGCGCCGCGGCCGGCCGCGGTCGATAACCGAGACCCCCGAGAGAAGAAGGTGTGGCCCCCGTGGCGCTGCTGCGTTTCGTCCTCAACATCATCTGGCTGGTCGTCGCCGGGTTCTGGCTGGCGGTGGGGTACGCGTTCGCGGGTGTCCTGTGCTGCGTCCTGATCGTGACGATCCCCTTCGGCGTCGCCTCGTTCCGCATGGCCAACTACGCGCTCTGGCCGTTCGGGCGCGACCTCGTGCGCCGGCCCGGGGCCGGGACCGCCAGCACCGTCGGCAACGTCATCTGGATCATCGTGGCCGGGTGGTGGCTGGCGATCGGCCACATCGTCACCGCGGCCGGGCTGGCCGTCACCATCGTCGGCATCCCGATGGCGTGGGCCTCGGTCAAGATGATCCCGGTCGCCCTCGCGCCGTTCGGCAACGAGATCGTTCCGTCCGACTCGCGCCGGACCGGCTGGGGGATCTGACCCGGGGGTGCGAACCCGACGGGAGAAGCACTCCGGTGCGGGTACGGACCGGTCCAGTGGGAGCGGTGGACACGAGGCCGTCGACAAGTGAGGACAAAGGGGTGCAGGGGTTGCGCTGGAAATGGCCGAGAGGCTGGTCGTTCGGGGCGATCGGGAATGTGCGGCTGCCGGAGCGGGAGGTCCGGGTGGTGGTCGAGGAGGCCCCGCCACCCGTCGAGGAGGAGACGAACCTGCTGCGCACGGTGAGCGACGCCGCCTGGCGGCTGCTCGTCATCGGTGTGGTGGTCGCGCTGATCCTGTGGGGGGCGATCTACATCCGGGTGGTGGTCATCCCCATCATCCTCGCGGTCTTCATGACCGCGCTGCTCATGCCGCCCACCCTGTGGCTGCGCAGGCGCGGAATGGGCAGGGGGCTGTCCACCGCCCTCATCGTGCTCAGCGCGTTCGTCATCTTCGGCGGAGTCGTCACCCTCATCGTGATGCCGGCGGTCTCCGGGTTCAACAGCATCGTCACCAGCGTGAACGAGGCCATCGCCACGCTTGAGGGCATCGCGGCCTCCTTCGGTCTGGATGACCGGATCATCAGCGACTGGGTGACCACTGCCCAGGCCGAGCTCCAGAGCAACAGCAGCCAGTTGATCAGCGGCGCCTGGGCGGGCGCGGTGGCGGTCGGCGAGGTGCTGATCGGCGTCATCTTGGTGATCGTGCTGACCGTGTACTTCGTGCACTCGGGCGACGAGCTGACGAAGTGGGTGCGCGGACTGCTCCCGCAGCGCACCCGGCACGCCTTCCAGATGGCCGGGGACGTCAGCTACGGCGTGATGGGCCGCTACGTGCGCGGCGTCGCGCTGGTCGGGCTCATCGACGCGGTCGGCATCGGCCTCGTCCTGGTGATCACCCTCGACCTCTCGCTGGCCATGCCGCTGATCATCCTGACCTTCATCGGCGCGTTCCTGCCCGTCATCGGCGCCTTCATGACCGGGTTGATCTCGGTGCTCGTGGGCCTGGTGGCCGAAGGGTGGGTCGTCGCGCTGATCATCCTGGGCGGCACACTCGCGGTGCAGCAGCTGGAGAGCCACGTGCTCGCGCCCCGCGTGTACGGCAAGGCGCTGGAGCTGCCCTCGGCCGTCGTCCTGCTGGCGATCTCGGTGGGCTCCATCGTCGGCGGCATCGCCGGGGCCTTCCTGGCCACGCCCGTCGCCGCGGTGCTGGCCGCGCTCCTGCGCAACCGCCCCGTCCTGGTCGCCGACACCGAGGCGGTGGCGGGCACGCCCTCCGCCGAGGCCGTGCCGAAGACCGATCCCGGCGCGCCGGCCGCGCTCCCCACCGCGCCCGCCAGCAGCAGGGGCAACGGCGCGGACCGCCCCGCGGGGAGCGCCGCCGAACCGGACCGGGGAAACGGGGGAAGGAGCAACGGGGGCAGGAGCGGCGGGGAATAATCGCGGACGCGGGGTCGTCGGACCGTAGTGGGCCCGTCGGCCCCGCGGCGTGTCCGGAGCGGTTAGGGTGGGGCGGGTGCGCGCTCCGGACTGACTCCGTGTCCCCCGCCCGGCCTGCAAGCGGTGCTGCCCGCCCCTCAACGGCGGAGCCGCCGCGCCTCGGCCCACACCTCCCACTGACCCCGCACGCCGTAGCGAGAAAGTCGTTATTCACTCATGCTCATCGCCTCTGACCTCGAACTCCGTGTGGGCGCGCGCCTGCTGTTGGAACCCACCTCCTTCCGCGTGGGCCCCGGTGACCGGGTCGGTCTGGTCGGGCGCAACGGCGCCGGGAAGACCACGATGACCAAGGTGCTGGCCGGTGAGGGGATCCCCTCGGGAGGAAAGGTCACCTCCTCGGGCAGCATCGGCTACCTGCCGCAGGACCCGCGGACCGGTGACCTGGAGGTCCTGGCGCGCGACCGCGTCCTGTCCGCGCGCGGCCTCGACGAGGTCATGCGCAAGATGCGCGCCGCCGAGGAGAAGATGACCAGCGAGGTCCCCAAGATCCGGGACCAGGGGGTGCGCGCGTACGCGCGGATGGAGGAGCGCCTGCACGTGCTCGGCGGGTACGCCGCCGAGGCCGAGGCCGCCTCGATCGCCTCCAGCCTGGGGCTGGACCAGCGGGTCCTCTCCCAGCCGCTGCAGACCCTGTCCGGCGGTCAGCGCCGCCGCGTGGAACTGGCCCGGATCCTGTTCAGCGGCGCGGACACCCTGCTGCTGGACGAGCCGACCAACCACCTCGACGGCGACTCCATCATCTGGCTGCGCGACTTCCTCCGGTCGCACCAGGGCGGTCTGATCGTGATCAGCCACGACGTCGAACTGGTCGAGCACGTCGTCAACAAGGTCTTCTACCTGGACGCCAACCGCAGCGTCATCGACATCTACAACATGGGGTGGCGGGCCTACCAGACCCAGCGCGAGGCCGACGAGCGGCGGCGCAGGCGCGAGCAGGCCAACGCCGAGAAGCAGGCCTCGGCCCTGCAGAAGCAGGCCGACAGGTTCCGGTCCAAGGCCACCAAGGCCCGTGCCGCCCAGCAGATGATCAACCGGGCCGAGAAGATCCTGGACTCGGTCCAGGGCCAGCGGGTCGCCGACAAGGTCGCCAAGCTCCGCTTCCCCGACCCCGCGCCCAGCGGGCGCACCCCGCTGTCGGCGGAGGGGCTCTCGAAGTCCTACGGCTCGCTGGAGATCTTCACGGGAGTCGACCTGGCCGTGGACCGGGGCAGCCGGGTGGTCATCCTGGGGTTGAACGGCGCGGGCAAGACCACGCTGCTGCGCATCCTGGCGGGGGTGGAGGCGCCCGACACCGGTCGGGTCGTCGACGGGCACGGACTGCGGCTGGGCTACTACGCGCAGGAGCACGAGACCCTGGACACCGAGCGGACGGTGCTGCAGAACATGATGAGCGCGGCCCCCGACCTGCCCGAGGTGGAGGCGCGCCGCACCCTGGGGTCGTTCCTGTTCACCGGCGACGACGTGGACAAGCCCGCGGGCGTGCTCTCCGGCGGCGAGAAGACCCGCCTCGCGCTGGCCGCGCTCGTGGTCTCCAGCGCCAACGTGCTGCTCCTGGACGAGCCGACCAACAACCTCGACCCGGCCAGCCGCGAGGAGATCCTCAACGCGCTGCGCAACTACAAGGGCGCGATCATCCTGGTCACGCACGACGAGGGCGCGGTCGAGGCGCTCCAGCCCGAGCGCGTGATCCTGCTCCCCGACGGCGTCGAGGACGTCTGGAACACCGAGTTCACCGACCTCATCGCTCTGGCCTGACCCATTTCGGACATGGTTTCACTGCGTCCGAAACCGGGCCGGCCGTACGACACGGGTGGTTTTCGGGTCCTGGTGGGTAGCCAGTGGCGCTGCCATGACTGATCATGGGCAGGAATATCGCCTACCGCGCCGAGACCAACCAGGAGGTACTCGTGGCCGAGACGCTGAGAAAGGGAACCCGGGTGACGGGAAGTGAGCGATCGGAGTTGGCCTCAGACCTGAAGGAACGCTATGACGGCGGTGAGAGCATCCGTTCCCTGGCCGCGGCGACGGGACGGTCCTACGGCTTCGTGCACCGGCTGCTCACCGAGGCGGGGGTGAACCTGCGCGGCAGGGGCGGAGCCACCCGCCGCAACCCGAACCAGGGGTGAGAGTGGGACGCCGCGCGCGCACGGACTACTGTGTTACCCGGCGGTAATAACCGGGCCGGTCCCTGAAGAGGGGCCGGATGCGCGAAAGGCGTGCGATGGCGGAGTCGACGATCCCCACGGCGGACGAGTTGGCGGCGGCGGGGCTGGGGCTGGGAATCGACGGCGCGGTCGCGCGGATCACGCTCTCCCGACCGCACCGGCGCAACGCCATGACCGGCAGGACGTGGACCACGTTGGCCCGTATCGGCCACACCCTGCCCGAGGGTGTCCGTATCGTCGTGGTCGAGGGCGAAGGTCAGACCTTTTCGTCCGGTATCGACCTGGCCATGTTCGACCCGGCGGGCGGTGTTCCGGGAGAGGACTCGCTGTTCGCGCGGATCGCCGAGGACCCGGAGGACACCGAGGGGCTGGACGAGGGGATCGCCGAGTACCAGGAGGGGTTCCTGTGGCTGCGGCGCCCCGACATCGTCTCCGTCGCCGCGGTGCGCGGGCACGCGATCGGCGCGGGCTTCCAGCTGGCGCTGGCCTGTGACATCCGGGTCCTGGCCGAGGACGCCCGGCTGTGCATGAAGGAACCGGCCCTGGGCCTGGTCCCCGACCTTACCGGGACCAAGCCCCTGGTGGAGCTGGTGGGCCTCAACCGGGCCGTCGAGCTGTGCCTGACCGCTCGCACGGTCGGCGCGGCGGAGGCCCGCGAACTGCGCCTGGCCGAGCTGGTGGTCGCCGAGCCCGAGCTCGACAGGGCCGTGGACGACCTGGTGGCGGCGCTGCTGGCCACTCCCGCGGCCGCGGCCCGGGCCACCAAGGGGCTGTTGATGTCGGCCCGGTACAACGACCTGGAGACCCAGGCCCGCGCCGAGCGCGCCGCGCAGATCGCCCGCATGGCCGACATGGCCCGGGGACGCTAGGGAGTCCTCGGCGTGGGGGTTCGAGGACCGGTCCCGCCCTCACCTGGAATGATCATGGGCTTTCCGCCCTTTAAGGCCTCGAAACGGGCAGAAAGCCCACGACCGTCAACGAAACCCTCACGCAACGGACGTCGTGGGCGCGGCCTCGACCGGCGCCCGCCGTCGCCCCTGAACACCGTGAAGAGTGCGGGTGCCCGGAAAACGGCGGTCCGGAAATAAACGGGGCTGCTTACCGGTTCCCGGGTGTCGTCTAGTATGTTGTCCGAGGCGGTCAATTCGTGGTGCGCGCATCCGGCGCGCCGGGCCGTCTGGCGACGGGGGAAGTCCATGCCCCCCGTGTTGCGTTTATCCGGCGCGTTTGTGTGATTTCTTCGCGGTTCCCATACCTGTGGCCTCGGAGCCTTCCTCGAAACGCAGCCGAATGATGAGGAAGGTTTACGTCACTTGACGGACAATGCCGCATGCCCGCGATTCGACGAACTCGGCCTGCCCCAGGCGATCGTCGAGAAGCTGGCGCAGAACGGTGTGACCACTCCGTTCCCGATCCAGGCAGCGACGATCCCCGACGCCATCGCGGGCCGCGACGTGCTCGGCTGCGGTCGCACCGGATCCGGTAAGACCCTGGCCTTCGGCCTGCCGATGCTGCTCCGCGCCGCCGAGGCGCGCGCCGACTCCCGCCGCCCCCGCGGCCTGGTGCTCGTGCCCACCCGCGAACTCGCGCACCAGGTGCGCGACGCCCTGCTGCCCTACGCCCACGTGCTGGGCGTGCGCGTCGGCGACGTCGTCGGCGGCAGTTCCTACACCCGCCAGATCAGCGAGCTGCGCCGCGGGATCGAGATCCTGGTGGCCACTCCCGGGCGGCTCAGCGACCTGATCGAGCAGGGCGCCTGCGACCTCCGCGACGTCGAGCTGTCGGTGCTGGACGAGGCCGACCAGATGTGCGACATGGGCTTCATGCCGCAGGTCAGCGAACTGCTCGACCAGGTCCGCCCCAAGGGTCAGACCCTCCTGTTCTCGGCGACCCTGGACGGCGACGTCGACAAGCTGGTCCGCCGCTACATGACCGACCCGCGGACCCACTCGGTGGACCCGCCCGTCTCCCAGGTGGCGACGATGGAGCACCACCTGCTCAAGGTGCTCCCCCGGGACAAGAACCGCATCGTCACCGAGATCGCCGCCCGGGAGGGCCGCACGATCCTGTTCGTGCGCAGCAAGCACCGCGCCGACAGCATCAGCGAGCAGCTGGTCAACGCCGGCGTCCCCGCGGCGTCGCTGCACGGCGGCAAGACCCAGAGCGTGCGCACCAGGACCCTCGCCAAGTTCCGGGAGGGCCGCATCCAGACCCTGGTCGCCACCGACGTCGCCGCCCGCGGCATCCACGTCGACGGCATCGACCTGGTGCTGAACGTGGACCTGCCCACCGGCCACAAGGACTACCTGCACCGGGGCGGCCGCACCGCCCGCGCGGGCGAGTCCGGCCGCGTGGTCTCCATCGTCGCCCCCAACCAGCGCCGTCAGGCCCGCCGCCTGCTCATCGACGCGGGCGTGGACGCCAAGCAGCACCTGGTCAACCCCGGGGACGAGCTGCTCAGCGAGGTCACCGGAGCCCGCGAGCCCTCGTGGGAGCCGTGGATCGAGCCCCCGGAGCCCGAGCGCCGCGGCCGTGGCCGCGGCGGGCCGCGCGGTCGCCGCCCCGGTGGCTTCGGCGGCAGCGGTGGCGGCGGTTACCGCGGCGGACGGCGCTCCTACGGTGACCGGGACGACCGTCCGCAGGGTGAGCGTCGTTCCTTCGGCGACCGGGACGACCGTCCGCGCCGGGATTTCGGTGACCGTCCGCAGGGTGAGCGTCGTTCCTTCGGGGACCGGGATGACCGTCCGCGCCGGGATTTCGGTGACCGTCCGCAGGGTGAGCGTCGTTCCTTCGGGGACCGGGACGACCGTCCGGCGTGGCGCGGTGAGGACCGTCGCGGCGGCGGACCCCGCAAGCCCTCGTCCTACCGGGGCGGCGAGCGCCGCCAGGGCGCTCAGCGCGGCTGACCCGCGAAGCCCGGCATCCCCTCCGCGACGGCGGTCGCGCGTCCTCCTACGAGGAGCGCGGCCGCCGTCGCGGCTTCTCCTCGATCTCGGCGACCCCGGTGTCCTTCATGATGCCCAGCGCGTAGGCGGCGACCCCGCCGACGACGAAGAGCACGAGACCCGCGATCACCACGATCCACGACGGCCCGAGCGTGATACCCACGCCGGCCACCGCGAACCCGACGACCATCACGGCCACCATGATCCACGAGGACGGCCGCCCGAGGTGTGACCGCGCCGCGCCCTTCGCCCCGGCCTCCGGCGCGTCCACGGGAAGAAAGTCCTTCGGTTTCATCGGTGCACCTCCTGATCTGGGGACCTGCCCTGGGCCGGGGAGGCCAAACACGCCCCGGGCCGGTGTGTGAGCATGACGGGCGGGGGAAGTCCGTGGGGGGAACGCATCGGACCGAAGGAGAGCCATGTCCACCACCGCGCGCGAGATCCACCTCGTCGCCCGCCCCGAGGGCCCCCCGGTCCCCGGCGACTTCGCCTTGGTCGAACGCGAGCTGCCCGACCCCGGTCAGGGCGAGCTGCTGGTCCGCAACCTCGTCATCTCCGTCGACCCGTACATGCGCGGCAAGATGGCGGGCCGACGCACCTACACCGACCCCTACGAGCTGAACGCCCCCATGGACGGCGGGTCCGTGGGCGTGGTGGAGGCCAGCGGCGACCCCGCCTTCCCGGTGGGGACGACCGTGCTGCACGGCAGGGGGTGGCGGTCGCACGCCCTCCTGCCCGCCGGTTCGGCGCGTCCCGTCAACATCCGGGGGGACGTCCCGGCCGGCATCTACCTGGGAGCGCTGGGGATGCCGGGCCAGACCGCCTACATCGGCCTGGTCGACAAGGCCGGGCTGCGCGAGGGCGACACCGTGTTCGTCTCGGGCGCGGCCGGGGCGGTGGGCGGCATGGCCGGCCAGCTCGCCCGGATGTACGGGGCCAAGCGGGTCATCGGCAGCGCGGGATCCCCGGAGAAGGTCGCCCACCTGATCGACGACCTCGGCTTCGACGCGGCATTCGACTACAAGGCGGCTCCGGTGCGCGAGCAGCTCGCGGAGGCCGCTCCGGACGGGATCGACGTCTACTTCGACAACGTGGGCGGCGACCACCTGGAGGCGGCGATCGAGTGCGCCAACGACTTCGCCCGCTTCGCGCTGTGCGGTTCGATCTCCGGATACAACGCGACCGAGGCGCCCAAGGCGCCGCGCAACCTGTTCCAGATCGTCACCAAGCGGCTCACCCTGCGCGGGTTCATCGTGGGGGACGACCCCGAGCGGATGGGGGACTTCTACCGCGATGTCGCCCCCGCGGTCGCGGAGGGCCGGATCACACTTCGCGAGACGGTCGTCGACGGGCTGGAGAACGCGCCCGAGGCGTTCATCTCGATGCTGAGCGGCGGCAACATCGGCAAGATGGTGGTCAGGGTGTCGGACTGACGTCCGCGCGGCCGGGGCGCCGCCGTGTGCGGCGCGCCGGTTCGGGGGCCGTGGTCGGTTAGCATTCGACGAACCCTTCAGCCCTCACGACCGACGAGCGAGGTGTCCGGCGTGCCGGAACGACCCTCACAGGCCGCGGTCCCGGCTCCCTCCCTGGGCGACTCGCTGTCGCACGGGTGGGACGACCGCGACGACCAGCAGCTTCCACCCTCGGACTGGGGACGCCGGGCGGGGCCGCGCAGAACCGCCACGATCTGGTTGTTCGCCCTGATCACCCTGGGTCTGGCCGCCGGCAACGCCTGGCTCTCGGGCCGCCTCACCGGCGACGCCTTCCTGGCGTGGGCGACGATCTTCACCGCCATCAGCCTCCAGGCGATCCCGTTCCTGGTGTTCGGCGTGGCGTTGTCGGCGGCGCTGACGGCGTTCGTCCCCGCGGAGTTCTGGCAGCGGGCCATCCCGCGCAGGGCGGCTCTGGCGGTCCCGGTCGCGGGGTTGTCGGGAGCGGTCCTGCCGGGTTGCGAGTGCGCGTCGGTCCCGGTGGCCAGCGGGTTGATCAGGCGCGGCGTCGCCCCGGCGGCAGCGCTCACCTTCCTGCTGGCCGCTCCGGCGATCAACCCGGTGGTGCTGGTGGCGACGGCGGTCGCCTTCCCGAACCAGCCCGAGATGGTGCTGGCGCGCTTCGTCGCGTCCCTGGGCGCGGCGGTCGTGGTGGGCTGGCTGTGGGCGCGCTTCGGGAAGACCGACTGGCTGCGACCGCCGCGTACCTCCCATGACCCCGACGCCTCCCGGTGGCGGGTCTTCCGCGAGTCCATGCAGCACGACCTGATGCACGCGGGTGGTTTCCTGGTCGTGGGCGGGCTGGCCGCGGCCACCCTCAACGTGCTGGTGCCGCGCGCCTGGGTCGCGGCGGTCGCGGACCTTCCGGTGGTGTCGGTGCTGGTCATGGCGCTGTTGGCGATTCTGCTGTCGATCTGCTCGGAGGCCGACGCGTTCGTCGCGGTGAGCTTCACCGAGTTCTCGCCCACCGCCAAGCTCGCCTTCCTGGTGGTGGGGCCGATGGTGGACCTGAAGCTGATCGCCCTGCAGACGGGCACCTTCGGGTGGGCCTTCGTACGCCGCTTCGTCCCGCTCACACTGGCGTTGACCCTGGTGTTCTCGTTCCTGGTCGGAGGATGGCTGCTGTGAACCGCATCGCTCAGGGCATGGTCATGGTTCTGCTCGGCGCCGCGGCGCTGAGTGTCACGGTGACCTCGCAGCTGTACCTGAACTACGTGCAGGCCGGGTTCCGGCCGTTCCTGATCGCGGCGGGGGTGGTGCTGGTGGTCCTGGGCGTGGCCACGGTGGTGGTGGACCTGCGCGCCGCGCGCGGCGACGCGGACGAGGAGCCCGCCGGCCATGACCATGGCCATGGCCACGATCACGCCCGCGGCCCCGGTGTGTCGTGGTTGATGCTCCTGCCGGTGGTGGCGGTGTTCGTGATCGCGCCCCCGGCGCTGGGCGCCTACACCGCGTCCACGGCCGACCCGGCGGCCCTGGCGGACGACGCCGCCCCGCTGGACGACCTCGGCGCCGGGGTTCCCGACGGGGAGCCGGTGGAGATGAGGATGCAGGAGTTCGTGATGCGGGCCTGGACCGACCAGGACCGGAAGATGGCCGAATGGGACGTCCGGCTCACCGGGTTCGCGGTGCCCAACCCCGAGGGGGAGGGGTGGTACCTGGCCCGGTTGCAGATGTCGTGCTGCGCCGCGGACGCCATCGTGAACCGGGTCCTGATCGAGAACGAGCCCGAGCCTCCCAAGGACTCCTGGTGGACGGTCCAGGGGCGGTGGTTGGCGCCCGAGGGCGACATCCAGGAGATCCGGGACCACCGCTTCGAGATCGAGGAGATCACCTCGGTGGAGAACCCTCCCGACCCCTACGAGTAGTCCTCGGGAGGGTGCCCCGCACGGCCCGTCAGAACGCGAACACCTCGGCGGTGTCGCGCCTGGCGAGGCACGGGTTCGAGAACTCCCGGCTGTACCGCACCTCGCTGCCGTGCCAGTAGCCCCGCGCGGTGACCGTCACGGGCGCGTACTCCATGGTGCACGCGCTCTGACCCCGCGGGATGGCGGTGAAGTCGGCCCCCGCTCTCTCCAGCGTCGCGCAGGCGCCGGCGGCGTCGGGGTGGCTGCCGGCGGGCTCGGGGTCGCAGGCCAGTACGACGTGCCGCCGTTCCGCGGGGGCGTCCGCGGAGAGGGAGGCCCCGGTCCTGGTCAGGATCAGGGCCGACTCGCCGGCCTCGGCGTAGGCGGGGGCGGCGGACAGGAGCCCGGCGCCGGTGGCGGCGACGGTGGCCAGGGAGAGCAGGGTCGAGCGCACGGTGGTACTCCTCTTGACGAGACGAATCAAACACTGAGTTATTAGACAATAACTCTCAGTAGTAAACCGCATGTGGTGAGGCGTTCGCCGTCCGGTTCGGGGAGGCTGCGGGGCAGCCGGAGCCGTGGACCGGCCCTGTCCGCGCTCGGCGCGCTCGGCTAGGTTGTGAGCCCGGTGGCAGGGGAATCCGAGGGGACGGGCATGACAGCGGACGAGGACGACGGGGTTCGGCGGCCGCAGCGGGTTCGGGAGCCGCAGGAGGGGCCACGGCCGACCGGGGAGGAGCCCCCCGCAGCGGAGGAGCCTCCCAGCCCCGCGGAACCGGTGCCGCCCGCCGCCGCGGCAGCGCCGGGGCGGCCGGGGCCGAACTTCTTCACGATCGGCTTCACCGGCGCGCTGGGCGTGCTCACCGCGTGGATGCTCGCCCAGGCCCTGGTCCAGGCCCGCTCGATCCTGGTCTACATCCTCGTCGCGCTGTTCCTGGCGGTGGGGCTCAACCCCGTCATCGAGTTCCTGGGCCGCCGCTTCCTGCCGCGCTGGGCCGCGATCGCGGCGGTGTGCGCCGGACTGGTGGTGTTCGTCGCCGGGTTCGTCTGGGCGATCGTCCCTCCGCTGACCCAGCAGGTCGCCGACATCGCCGCCGACTTCCCCGGCTACCTGCGCGGACTCCAGGGCAACGAGGCCGTCGCGGACCTGGACGAGCGCTTCGAGATCCTGCGGCGGCTCGAGGACGCGGTGGTCGACCCCGACTTCGGCCGACAGGTCTTCGGCGGGCTGGTCGGGGTGGGCCAGATCGTCGTCAACTCGGTGGCCGCGACGTTCACGGTGCTCGTCCTGACGCTGTTCTTCATGTCCTCGCTGCCGGGCATCACCGAGGTCTCCTACCGGCTGGTGCCCAGGTCCCGGCGCGCCGGGGTGCGCGAACTCGGCGACGAGATCCTGGAGCGGATCGGTGGCTACATCGCCGGGCAGCTGCTGGTCGCCCTGCTCGGAGGCGTCGTGGCGTTCGTCTTCCTGAGCCTGACCGGGTCCGACTACGCGCTCACCCTGGCGTTGATCGTCGCCGTCACCGCGCTCATCCCGCTGATCGGGACCACGATCGGCGCGCTGGCGGCCTCGGTCGTGGTGGGGGTGGGCGACCTCGGGCTGGGCGTCGCCACGCTCGTCTTCTTCTTCGTCTACCAGCAGATCGAGAGCTACGTGATCGCCCCCCGCGTGATGCAGCGCTCGGTGGACGTCGCGCCCACGGTCACCATCACCGCGGCGCTGCTCGGCGGCGCCCTGATGGGCCTGGTCGGCGCGCTGATCGCGATCCCCGCCGCGGCCGCCGTCACCCTGGTGCTCAAGAGGGTCGTCTTCCCCCGGCTGGAGGAGCGCTGAGGCCGCCCGGCGGCCCGGGGCCGGGAATCGGCGGGGCGCCGTACGCGTTGGACGAAGGCGTCCTGATCGGCGCGGGTGTGGGCGACGTCATCCGCCAAAGGGCACCCCGGCCGTACGAACGGTGACCTGGAGCGCCGATCATGGATCCGCCGGATTCCATCCACCATCGAGGAGCACCACCGTGCAGCGCACCATGCTCAACGGCAAGATCCACCGGGCCACGGTCACCCAGGCCGACCTGCACTACGTCGGATCGATCACCGTCGACGCCGACCTCATGGAGGCGGCGGACCTGGTCGACGGCGAACAGGTGCACGTGGTGGACATCGACAACGGGAACCGCCTCGTCACCTACGTCATCACCGGTGAGCGCGGCAGCGGGGTCATCGGGATCAACGGGGCCGCGGCCCGCCTGGTCTCCCCGGGGGACCTGGTCATCATCATCTCCTACGCCCAGCTCACCGAGGCCGAGCGCGCCGAGCACCGGACCAAGGTCGTGCACGTGGACGGGAACAACCGGATCGTCGCCCTGGGCGGGGACCCGGCCGAGCCGGTTCCCGGCTCCGACCAGCTCTCCGGAGCGGTGACGCGCTAGTGTCCCGCGTCTTCCCCCGCTGATCTTGACGTTTCGGGGGCCTCGACCGCCTTCAAGACCCCGGAAAGGTCAAGATCGGCGGGGAGACCGCAAGCTCGCGGTGTGACCGCATCCGGCCCTTCGCGGTGCCGTGGACAGGCTTCCGGGGCGGCCGCCCGGCGTGTGAGGCTGGCGTCGTGAGAAAGGGCGCAGGGACCCAGCGGGCGGAGGGGGAGCACCACGACCCCGACCGCCGCGACGTCGCCGCGCACATCCAATGGCAGAAGCAGGGGGCCTGGATCGTACTGTGGGGCTCCTACACCCGCCGGTACTGGGCCTTCGCCTGCTGGCCGCTGCCCGAGGGCGGGGAGGCCGCGGTCTCGGCGGCGGACCCGGCCGAACTGTACGCCGAGATGCGCAGGGTGGAGCGGGCGGGCGGGTTCCTGAAGTGGCGGTACGGCCGCGGGGGCTCGTAGAGGGCTCAGGGGGCCAGAGCGGGGTTGCGCAGCCACTCCTGGAGCTCGCCGCGCCGCTGGGAGTCGCACTTGAGCGGGCAGGTGGTGCAATAGCCGTGCTCGGGGTCGCCTTTGTAATCGAAGCAGCAGGTGCCGCGCACCGCCCAGGTGCCACGCGGATGGTCCTCGCTGAACGGGAACAACCGGGGCCGTGCCCGGGTCACCGCGCCGGCCGACACCAGGGCCTCGGCCAGCCGGTCCGCGCGCTCCCACGCCGCCGAGACGTCGCGGCCCAGGAAGCGGGCCGGGTTCAGCATGTGGAAGTGCATGGTGTCCAGCACCCAGCCCCACAGGGTGCGCAGTCCCAGCCGGGTGTGCGCGTGCACGGCTCCGATGAGGGGCGCGAAGGCGTCCAGCATCGCCTCGGCCGCCATCCGGTCCAGGTCGTCGGGGTCGGCCGCGACGACGGCGTCCGGGTGGTCGGCGAACACGTCGCCGGGCAGCACGGCGACCCGGGGGCTCGTCACCATGGGGGTGCCGAAGCCGCGGTCGGCGCGGGCGGGGAACCACAGCCCGTCCGCCGCCGGCAGGGGCGCGCGGCCGGTCAGGTAGACGCCCGCGGCCACCATGAAGATCGGTTCGCGCAGCAGCGCGCGCAGCAGGTGCGTGGCGGCGGGCAGCCGGTGCCCGGGGCCGTGGCCCGCGACGAAACCGTCGTAGACCGGCCCCAGGACACCGTTCGCGGCGAGCAGGTCGGCGCGGTACCAGTGCTCGGTGTCGGTCCGGCCGTCCAGCCGAAGCACCTCGGGAGTCCGGATCTGCGGCAGTGGGGCGAACCTCAACGGCGTACAGGCGTCGACCACCGTGGCGAGCGGGTGACGCTGGTGTGCCATGACTGGATCGCTCCCCCTGCGGACGAAGGCCGACGCGTTCTCGCGTCTCGATGCGCTACCCCTGATGCAAATGAGGCTAGCCTAAATTAACATCGATTGGCAATCCCGTCGAAGCCATGAAAATCGCAGGTCAGAGGCGTTAGGTCGAGGGTCGGCGCAACAGTGCCAACTGGTGCCGAACCAGGACGCGCACCAGGGCCGCCGCGGTGTCCTGGTCGGTCCCGGCCCGTTCGGCGAGCTCGGCCACGGTCAGCACACGCGCCTCGGAGAGCGCGGCCAGCAGGGGCTCGGCCGCGCAGGGAAAGGTGTACCGGCGACCGGAGACCGCGAGTGCGATCTTCGTCCCGTCGCGGACCAGGGCCGGGGGCAGGATCGGGGTGAACTCAACGGTCGTGTCCGGTCCGGGCGCGGAACCGTCCACCGCCCACGGAAGGGCGAAGGACTGGCGGCGCGGGAACCGTTCGTCGCGCTCGGCCAGGAAGGAGTCCAGGCCGTGCTGCTCGGCCAGGTCCACCAGGTGCCGGACGAGCTCGTGCCGGTGCTTGCGCCGCTCCTCGGCCGAGGCGAACCGGGGCAGGTCCGTTCGCGCGAACTCCACGTCCTGCAGGCGCCCCAGCAGGGAGTGCGCCCAGTCGATGCCGGTGGCCCGCGTGAACCCGAAGGTCAGGTGCATGCTGACGTCGCCGTTCCCGGTGACGGTGTGCCACCAGCCGCGCGGCACGTGCAGGACCTGGCCGGGCCGGAGGACCCCCTCCCACACGGTCGTGTCGGGGGCGCGGTGCGTGTGGTCGGTGTCCGCCTTCATCGGGTAGGGCCGAGTGCCCTGGCCATGCACCTGCCACTTCTTGGTCCCGGCCAGCTGCACGACGAAGGTGTCGTGGTCGTCCCAGTGGGTGTCGAAACCGTGTGAGTCGCCCCAGATCAGATATAGGTTCACCTGCGCGCGCTCCCGCACCAGGCGCATCAGGTCGTCGGTGGCGGCGCGCACCGGCGGGTGCAGCCGGTCGACGCCGTCCAGCACCAGGCTGGCGCCCTCGCGCAGCTGCCGGTACAGCGCCTCGGGGCGGACCAGGCGGCGCGCCGCCCCGGACGCCTCGCCGGGATCGGTGTAGTCGGCGACCGGGACGGGCCTGCCCGCGCGGTGCAGCCGCAGCCGGGGCGGCTCCAGCTGGTGGGTGCTCAGGATGTCGCTGAGCGCGTCGAAGGTCAGCAGCGGCTCCACGGTCTCGGCGCCCAGGTCCGCGAAGACGAACTCCTGGGACAGTCGGGTGGTCAGCAGGTCCTCGCCCACGGCGTCGCGCAGCGTCCTGGTGAACAGGCGGTCGGTCACGGTTGGGTCCTCTCCGGTCGGTCGGTCGGGTGCGCGGAGCACTGGAGTGCGGAGGCCTGCGGGGAGAAGGGGAGCGGGGCCGCCGGTGGCCCGGCCTCCGGCGGCCCGGCCGGGTCAGATGAAGTCGGAGCTGCCGTCACTGCCGTCGCTGTCGCCGCCCGCGGTGACGTCCCGCGACGTGACCTCGGGCAGCTCCTCGACCTCGACCTCGAACTGGTTCGGGTCCATGTGTCCCCACCTCTTCCTTTCTCGTTCGGGGCCGGGTCCGCCGCCTACAGGCGGACCGGTGTCAGCCCCGTCTGCGCGGCCGCGAACGCGTGGGCGTCGGCCGCGAGCTCGATGGCGCGGGTGACGGACCTGGGCCCGTGCCCGACACCGTGCTCGTAGCGCAGCAGGACCGGGAGCGGACCGGCGGCCCGCTCCAACAGCGCCGCGCACATCTTGCGGGGGTGCGCGGCGTCGGTCCGGGTGTCGCCGCCGAAACCGGTGAGCAGCACCGCCGGGTAGGGGCCGGGGTCCCCGCGCAGCACCCGGTGGTAGGGCGAGTAGTCCAGCAGCGCGGTGAGGTCGTCGGGTTCGGCGGCCGTGCCGAACTCGCGCGTCCACATCGCCCCCAGCCCGAGCCGCTCGAACCTGACCATGTCGGCGAGCGGGGCCGAGGCGATCACCGCGGCGCACAGGTCGGGGCGGCGGGCCACCGCCGCCAGCACCAGCAGACCGCCGGTCGAACCGCCGGAGAGGCACAGCTGCCCGCGCGCGCACTCGCCGTCGGCGACCAGGGTGTCGGCGGCGGCGACCAGGTCCCGGACCGCGCGCACCTTGTTCCGCCCCGCGCCGGCCAGGTGCCAGGCGCGGCCGCGGTCCCCGCCGCCGCGCACGTGTGCCACCGCGTACCGCCCGCCCGCGCGCAGCCAGGCCAGCACCGTCGCGGAGAAGCCGAACTGGCGGGGCCGCCCGAACCCCCCGTACGCGTGCAGGATGGTCGGCCCCGGGGCCGACCCGGGCAGTGCGAAGAGCGTGACGGGGACGGGGGTGCCGTCGAAGGAGGTGGACCACAGCGTACGGCGCTCGACCCGGACGGGCTCGGGAGCGGGCCCCGACGGGTCGGGCCAGCGCTCGGGCGCACCGCCCGGGCGGTGCTCGAAGACGACCAGCTGGGTTGCCACGTCCGCGTAGCAGAACCGGATCCGGTCGTCCTCGTCGGTCTCCAGCCGGGTGACCATGCCCTCGCCCGGGAGCGGGACCGCGCGAGGGGCCCTCGGCCGGGCCGGGGTGTGCGAGTGGAGTTCGCTGACGCCCAGGCGGGTGCGGGCGGTCAGGATCTCCACGGCGTTCGGCGCGCCGGACACCGCGAAGCCGTCGAGGGTGGCCTCGGGGTCCTCGGATACCACCTCGTGCCACCGCTCGGGCGCGGGCGCGGCCGGGTCCACCGCGCACACCCGGCGCAGCGGAGCGCCGTGCGTGGTGCGCAGGTACAGCAGGCCGTCCGGGCCGAGGTCGGCCTCGGACTCGATGTCTCGGCCCACGTGCACCGGACGCAGCTCGGGAGCCTCGGGGGAGGCGCCCGCCAGGTCCGCGATCCACAGGTCGTTCCGGTGCCCGGTGCCGTGGCTCTCGCTCACCAGCAGCCACCGGCCGCGCCGCAGCCGCACCCCGGGGACGGTGCGTCCGGTGGCGCAGGGGTGCACGAGCGCGTCGGGGACCGCGGGGAGGCCGACCCGGTGCAGCCACACGCCCCGGCGTCCGTCGCCGTCGTCGCGGCGCACGAAGTAGAAGGCGGCGCCCAGGGCGGCGGGGAGCCAGGCCACGTGGGTGTAGCGGACGCCCTCGACGGCGCGTTCGACGGGCAGGCCGGTCGTGGTGGACAGCACCCGCAGCGCCCCGCGCTCGGTCCCGCCACTGGAGGTCTGCACCGCCACCAGCAGGCCGTCGGGGCTCGGCTCCCAGGCGTCCAGGGTGGTGGTTCCGCCGGGGTCGTGCGTCAGGGGGTCGAACAGTACGCGTTCGCGGCCGTCCTCGACCACCACCAGCCGGGGGTGCTCGTCGCCGTCGCCGCGGCGGGTGGCGAACACCAGGCCCGCGCGCCGGACCGGCATGGACCACAGGACCGTCGAGACGAGGGACCGGATGTCCGCGGCCAGCGCGTCGCGCAACCGCCAGGCCAGGGCCGCGGTCCGGAACTCGGTGTCCCGTTCGGCGAGCCAGCGAATGGTCTCGGCTGAGTCGTCCCGCTCCAACCAGCGGTACGGATCGGGGACCGTGCCGGGGTGGACGAGAAGTGACGGGTCGCTTGGCACGCTTGAAATACATCAACGCGGCGGAGCGCGGGTCAAGGCACGAACGGCTTACCCCGCCACGACAGGAATGTGTCGCCGGGAGGACGTTTGGGCCGGGCCGGTCGCCGTGATCTCCCGGTTTCCCGGTGGCCCCGGACCGAGCCCGCGGCGGTCCTCCCGGACGGTCCGGGCGTGCGCGCGGCGGTGATCCGGGCGGCGCGCCACCCGAGGGGGCCCCGCGAAGCCCGCGCGGCCCCCGGCACCGGAGAGGCGCGGACCTCAGCGACAGCTCTTCAACAGGTCGGCGGCGTCGTGTTCGGTCACGGGCACCGGCCCCCCGGCCAGGACCGACAGCGCCGCCCGGTAGTCCGGGCCCGCGTCCAGGTCGGTGATCCAGACCTCGTCCGGCGCGCCGGGGGGATCCCAGGACAGCACGGCCGCGCTCTCGTGCGGGCCGCTGACCGTGATCGGGGTCAGGCCGCCGGACAGTCCCGCGCCGGTGGCCTTGAGCAGGGACTCCTTGCGCGCCCAGTAGGTGAAGAAGCCGCCGGTGCGCTCGGCTTCGGGCCGGGACTCCAGGGCCGCGCGCTCGATCCCGGTGAGCGCGTAGGAGGCCAGCCCCTCCAGGTCGCGGGACTCCGCGACCCGCTCCACGTCCAGGCCCACGGGGAGGCCGCGCGCCACGGCCACGCCCACCCGGGACCCCGAGTGGGTTATGGAGATCTCCCACCCCGCGGCGGGGCCGGCGGGGCGCGGCTTGCCGTGCGGTTCGGGCCGGTCGCAGTGGTCGCAGTGCAGGGTGAACGCGACGTCGCGGGGCGCGCACCCGGCCGCGCGCGCGCACACCAGCCGGGCCAGGGAGTGCGCGACCGCGTAGCGGTCCCGGTCCGCGGCGAGCCGGAAGCGCGCGTGCCGCGCTCGCTCGTCCTCGTCCAGCAGTCCGAGAAGGGCGGGGGAGGCCAGGGCGGGGTCGGCCCACCAGACGTCGCAGGCCGGTACGGCGGGGGTAGCAGGAGGCACGGCCCCATTCTGTCCCACACCGGCGGACAAGGGGAATGTGCCCCCGATTCACTCAGAATTGCTGATAGTTCACACAGGCTTCGGCCATTATCGAGCGCCTGACGAACACTGGATGTGTTTGAATCGGGTCATGGACAGCGCCGAACGGATGGACGTCATCGTGGCCCGTCTTCGCTCCGAAGGCGAGGTGGGCGTGGTCGAGCTGGCCGAGCTCACCGGGCACTCGGAGATGACCATCCGGCGCGATCTGGGCCACCTGTCCGGGCAGGGGGTGCTGCGGCGCGTGCGTGGCGGCGCGGTCAGCCTCCTGCCGCGTGGCCAGGAGCCGCCGTACGCCATCCGGGAGCGTCAGGCCGTCGACGCCAAGAAGCGCATCGGGGAGGCGGTCGGCGGACTCGTGGGCGACGGCCAGGCGGTCCTGCTGGACAGCGGGACCACTGTCCTGGAGGCGGCCCGGGAACTCGCCGGGCGGCACGTCACCGTGATGCCGCTGTCCCTGCGGGGGGCCGCGGCGCTCAGCGAGGGCCGCACGGCCAAACTCCTCATGGCCGGGGGAGAGGTGCGCCCGGGGGAGCTGTCCCTGATCGGCCCGCTGGCCGAGGCGTCCCTGGGCGCGGTCCGCTTCGACACCGCGGTCCTGGGCTGCTGCGGGCTGTCCGCGGCCGACGGCGTCACCGCCTACGACCTGGGTGACGTCGCGATCAAACGAGCCGCCATGCGATCGGCCCAGCGGGTGGTGCTGGCGGTCGACTCCACCAAACTCGGCCAGGTGGCCATGGGGCACGTCGGCCCCGTCAGCGAGATCGACATCCTGGTCACCGACACCGACGCGCCGGACGACGACGTCGCCGGGATCCGGGCCGCCGGGGTGACGGTCCACCGGGTCTGACCGGGCGGGCCCCGGCCGGGGCCCGCGGTCCTGGCGGTCCTCGTCGCTCCGGTCCTGCGCCCCGCCGCAACGCGGCGGCGCGAACCCGTCGGCTCGGACGCCTGACCTCCCGGGCGCGGGGGCCTGTCCGCCGCGCCACCTTCATATGACCTGGCACTCCACGCGTGTGAAAAGCAGATAAAGCGGGAATCCGTCTGCTGAGATCACGAGAGGGAGGTCGGGCATGTCGATGCTGATCCTGTTCGGTATCACCGCGCTTGCCGTGTTCGCCGTCCTCGTCACCCTGTTCATCCTGGTGCTCGTGCTGGGGCAGGACACGGAGAACACCGAGGACCACGTCGACGACGAGGCCATCGAGGAGGCCTTCCACGAGCACGGTGTCCGTTTCGGCTGACGGCGCACCCCTATGATCGTCCAGACGCCGCCGAGACGGGGGCGGTACGGGCGGAGGGGCGATGGCGGGGGAGGACAAGCCGGTGTTCGCGGCCAGGCGCCGTGAGCGCATCCTGGAACTGGTGCGCGCCAACGGGGCCATGGCGCTGCGCGACATCGCCGACCAGGTGCGCGTCTCCGAGGTCACCGTGCGCAGGGACGTGCGGACCCTGGAGGCCGAAGGGCTCATCGACCGCCGCCGGGGCGGCGCCGCCCTGCCCGGGCACCCGCTCGCAGGGAAGGGACGGCGGGCCGGCGGCACCGCCCCCGAGCTGTCCGCCATCGCGCGCAAGGCGGCTCCCCTGGTGTCCGACGACGACGCGATCGTGCTGGGACCGGGCGAGGCGGTCGAGGCGCTGGCCGCCGAACTCACCGGCCGCCGCGGCCTCACCGTCGTGACGAACTCCCTGAGGGTCGCCCAGACGCTGGCGGCCGCGCCGGGTGTCGAGGTGGTGATGACCGGCGGGACGCTGCGCGGTTCGGTTCTCGCCCTCGTCGGCGGCGCCGCCGAGCAGTCCCTGGAGGGGCTGCGGGTGCGCAGGGCCTTCGTCTCGGGCCAGGGGGTCACCGCCGAGCGGGGGCTGAGCACCCCCAACGCGGCGGTGGCGGGGGTGGACCGGGCGCTGGCCGCGTGCGCGGAGGAGGTGATCGTGCTGGCCGACCACAGCAGGGTCGGCGCCGACACGATGGTGCAGACGGTCGCCCCCGAGCACATCGCGCACCTGGTCACCGACAGCCACGCGGACCCCGAGGTGCTGATGACCCTGGAGGACATGGGAACCACCGTGTACGTGGCGGTGCCGGACGTGGACCGGGGCGAGTAGGCGGGTTCCCGGGCCGGAAACGGAGAAGGGGAGCAGGGGCGGCGGGGAGCGAGTACGCTACCGGAATCCGACGATGGAGGCCGCTGCCATGCCCACCCCGGTCACCCTGCCAGAGCCGTGGTCCCGCTCCCGGTTGAGCGTTGTCGTGCCCACCTACAACGAGGCCGAGAACCTGCCCGTCCTCGTGGAGCGGGTCATGGCGCTGGAGCTCCCGGGGCTGGCCCTGGTGGTCGTGGACGACAACTCCCCCGACGGCACGGGGGACGTCGCGGACAAGCTCGCGGCCGAGTACGACGGCAGGATCACGGTGCTGCACCGCACGGTCAAGGACGGCCTGGGCCGGGCCTACGTGGCGGGGATGACGCGGGCGCTCGAGGACGGAGCCGACTTCGTCGCCCAGATGGACGCCGACCTCTCGCACCCCCCGGCCTACCTGCCCCAGTTGCTGGGCACGCTGCTGTCCACCGGAGCGGGCGTGGTCATCGGCAGCCGCTACGTGCCCGGCGGAAGCCTGTCCACCGAGTGGGGGCTGCGCCGCCGCCTGCTGAGCGGGTGGGCCAACGCCTACGTCAAGACGATCCTGGCGATGCCGGTCCGGGACGTCACGGCGGGGTTCAAGGTGTGGCGGCGCGAGGCCCTGGAGGCGCTGGACCTGGCGAGCGTCCACAGCACCGGCTACAGCTTCCAGGTCGAGATGCACTTCCGCGCCTACCGTCGCGGCCAGAAGATGGTGGAGATCCCCATCCACTTCGAGGACCGCGTCGAGGGGGCCAGCAAGATGGACCTGTCCGTCCAGATCGAGTCGGCCCTGCGCCCCTTCCAGCTGCGCCGCCACGAAAGGGACGCCCGGTACGAGCGGTGAGTCTTCTCCCTCGCCGATCTTGACCTTTCCGGGGTCCCGGAGGCGGTTGAGACCCCGGAAAGGTCAAGATCAGCGGGGAAAGCACGCGGGACGCTAGACCACCGCGGTCGGCGCGTCGCGGCGGTCGCGGAGCACCGTGTCGGCGATGCGCTGGGCCAGCTGCTCGGCCTGGTCGCGGATCTCGGGAATGGCGGTCGTCTCGTAGAGCTGGCCGCGCCGCGGCGGGCCGAGGGCGAACAGGCGGCGGCTCACCCGGCCTGACGGGGTGACCAGGGCGCCGCGCGGGCAGGTGTGCACGCCGAGGCCCAGGTGGTCGGGGCGGGCCAGGCCGTCGGCGAGCAGCCGCGCCACGAGGGGCGCGCGGCCCGGGGCGGACCCGGTGCAGTCGAGTACGGCGTCGACCTCCACCACGGAGCCGTCGCCCAGTGTGGCGCGCAGAGCCGATCCGGCGGGCACGACACCGCGCACGCCGCCGCCGTGCGTCCGCAGCCGCCCGGTGGCGCGCAGCAGCGTGACCCGGGTCGCGGTCTCCGGGGCCATCCGGTGCCGGGCGTTCTCCCAGCGGCGGGACAGGCGCTCCAGGAAGCAGCGCTGCTCGTCGGGGGACAGGCCCTGCCACAGCGTCTGGGTGTGCGGGCGCAGGGAGTCGACCACGTGCCGCCAGTCGCCCGGGTAGGCGTCCACGGCCGCGCGCAGACGGCGCACGAGGCCGCGCAGCGGCAGCGGACCGTTCTGTCCGGAGGCCAGGTCCACCAGGCCCGGCGGGGTGGCCAGGGGCGGCCGGTGCGCGTGCGGCAGCAGGCCGGTGCGGGAGGCGGCGTGCACCACGGCGCGCGGGTTCGCCCCGGTGAGGGTGAGCGCGGAGTCCACCATGGTCAGTCCGGTGCCCACGGCCAGCACCCGTTCGCATCCGGCCAGCGCGGCGACCCCCTCCCGGGGGTGCCACGGGTCGGTGACGGTGCCGGGTGGCGCGGCGCGGCCGAGGACGCTCCCCTCGGTGCTGTTGCCGGTGGCCACCACCAGCGCGGCCGCGTCGAGCCGTCCGCCGCCGGACAGGCGCAGCTCGACCGCCTCGGCCGTTGGCCGGGCCGACTCCACGCGGGCGGTGCGGGTCTCGAGGGAGGCGTACGGGTGCGCCCAGCGCGCGGTCTCGTCGAGGGTGCGGGCCAGGTAGTCGCCGTAGACCCGGCGCGTCGGGAAGGTCTCTGGCCCGGCCGGGTGGCCGTTCCGCCGGAGCCATCCGGCCAGGTGGCCGGGCTGGTCGGGGAGCGCCGACATGGTCTTGACGGGCGCGTTGAGCAGGTGGGCGTCGTCGGTGGTGGAGTAGGCGGCGCCGCGCGCGTGCCGACCGTGCTCGTCGACCAGGACGATCCGGTAGGGCAGCCGCAGCCAGGTGGTGGCGCGCAGCAGGGCCACGGCGGCGAGCGCCGCGCTGGCTCCGCCGCCCGCGAACGCGATGACCGGCCGCGGATCGGGCTCCATCAGCTCGCGAACCATAAACCTACTCTATCGGTCGGAATTAGAGTTTTGGGTGGCCTGGGTCGGGCGGGTCGCCTCCTGCCGCCGCGATACCCCGAAATCTATCCGCTGGGAGGGCCGGGGGAAACGGGGAACGCGTGGAACGGCGGACCGCCCCTGCCTTCCCGGAAGGGGCGGACCGCCGTTCGTGCCGGGTCACTCGCTGGCCAGAGCACCCGTGATCGAAGTGCGCGCGGCCCTGCGGGCGGGCATGAGCGCGGCCAGCAGCCCCGCCACGACCGCCGCCGCGAGGAAGCCGGCGATCTCGACGGCGGGCAGGGCGAAGAGCATCCCGTCGAAGGCGCTCCGCCCCGCCGCCCAGCCGAACAGCGTCCCCAGCGCGACCCCCAGGATCGCGCCGACCAGGGAGACCAGGACCGCCTCGGCGCCGAGCATCCGCCGCAGCCGCGCCTTGGACAGGCCCAGCGCGCGCAGCAGCGCGGACTCGCGGCGGCGCTCCAGCACCGACAGCGCCATCGTGTTGGAGATCCCGAACACCGCGATCAGGATCGCCAGGCCCAGCATCCCCGAGATGACGAGGAACATGGTTTCCAGCACCCGGTCGAACTCCGACCTGATCTCGGCGGCGCTGGCGACCTGGAGGGTGGGGTGGTCGGCGACCGCGTCGTCGACCACCTCGGTGAGCTCCTTCAGGTCGGTGCCGTCCTGAGCCCTGACGTAGAGATACCCGGCCCCGACCTCGGGGAACAGCGACTCGAAGTCGGTGACGGACGTGGTCACCCCGGACAGTCCACCGGAACCGGGCACGATCGCGACGACCGTGAGGGACACCCGTCCCTCCGCGCTCTCCAGTTCCACCCGGTCGCCCAGGCCGACGCCCAGCTCGGTGGCGGTCCCCGCGCCCACCGCGGCCGAGCCCGCGCCGACGTCGCCGATGTCGCCCTCGACCTCCCCGTTCCCGATGTCGGTTCCCAGTTCCGCGCCGGGGTAGGTCTCGACGAACACCTGGTTCTCGTCCGAGGCGGAGCGCGAGGTGAAGACCGAGGAGATGAGAGGGGACGACTCCAGCTCGGCGGCCACCGAGTCGGGGATGGGCGCCTCCTCCCCGTCGGGACTCAGCTGCGGGCTGATGGAGTAGTCGACCGGGAACTGCTCGGCCAGCTGGGCGTCCATGGTGACGCGCATGGAGGAGCTGATCACCGAGTAGCCGGTGATGAGCGTCGCCCCGACGGTCAACGCGATCATCGCGGTCGCCGCCCGCTTGGGGCTGCGCAGCGTGTTGTCCACGGCCAGCGAGCCGACGGCCCCCAAGCGGCGCAGGGGCCAGCCCAGGACCCGGACCGTGCCGCGCACCAGCAGCGGGCTGACGGCCAGCACGCCGACGAAGCACACCATGGCCGAGGCCACGACCAGGGCCATGCCCGTCGTTCCGGCCTCCGTCGACAGCGTGAGAGCCAGGACCGCGCCCGAGGCGAGGAAGAGCGCCGCCCCGACGGCGACGCGCGCCCGGCCGACACCCTTCTCCAGGCCGTCGGCCACCGCGCTGGAGCGCAGCGCGTCCAGCGGAGCCACCCGCGTGGCGCGCAGCGCAGGGACCAGCGCCGACACCAGTGTGACCAGGGTGCCGACCAGCAGCCCGGCGAGGACCGGGACGGCCTCGACGACCGGCTCGATCGGAGTGTCCGTCCCGCTCACCACGTACTCCGACCCCAACGCGAAACCACCGAGTCCCAGGCCGACGCCCACAGCGGTACCGAGGGCGGAGGCGGCCAGCCCCACGACCAGCGCCTCCAGGAGCATCCCCCGAAAGACCTGCCCGCGCAGGGCGCCCACGCACCGCAGCAGCGCCATCTCGCGCTGGCGCTGGGCGACGAGGATGGCGAAGGTGTTGTGGATGACGAGCGCGGAGACGAACACCGAGACCGCCGCGAACAGCAGCAGCGCGGTGCCCATGATCGCCGCGTCGGCGCCCGCGGCCGAGGCCAGGCTCTCGCCGTGCTCCTGACCGCTCCGCACGTCGGCGGCCTCGTCCAGGACCCCGGCCACCGCGGTCACGGCGCGTTCGACGGGGACTCCCTCGGCGGCGCGCACGTGGATCTCGGCGAACCCGTCCCCCTCGACCATCCGCTCGGCGGTCCCGAACGCGAAGGCGACGGCGCCCCGGTAGCTGACGCTCTGTTCGAGCCCGAACTCGATCAGGCCGGTGACGGTGAAGTCGTGCGGCTCGCCCCCCGGGTCCAGGACGGAGACGGTGTCGCCCACCGTGAACCCGCCCTGCTCGGCGCTGAGCGTGGACAGCGCCACCTCGTCGTCGCCCTCGGGCAGGCGGCCCTCGGCCGCCTCGTAGCGGGCGACGTCACCGCCGACGGACGTCCCGGCGGTCGGGAACGCGCCCAGCGTGCGGCCGTCGGAATCCAGCAACGGCGCGGTCCCGAAGACGACGCCGGTCGCCGCGGTCACCTCGGACAGGCCGCGGACCTCCTCCAGCGCGGCGGTGCCGAACGACGGGGGCCCGGCCTCGGGATCGGTCCCGGCGTCGGGCTCCGGGGGGAACGCGATCACGTCCACCCGCTCCATCGACCCCATCACCTGAGTGGCGAAACTCCGTTCGAGGGTGTCGGTGAAGACGAGGGTGCCGGTGGTGAAGGCCACGCCCAGGACGATGGCCAGAACGGTGGTGGCCAGGCGGCCCATGTGGGCGCGCAGCCCGGCGAGTGTGGTGCGCAGCATCTAGGCCTCCAGTCCCACGAGCCGGTCCAGCACGGTCTGGGCGGTGGGGGCGGCGAGGTCGTCGACGAGTCGGCCGTCGCGCAGGAACACGACGCGGTCGGCGTAGGAGGCGGCCACGGGGTCGTGGGTGACCATGACGACGGTCTGCTCCATGGTTCGGGCGGAGTCGCGCAGGAAGGCGAGGATCTCCGCGCCGGTGCGCGAGTCGAGGTTGCCGGTGGGCTCGTCGGCGTAGACGACCTCCGGGGAGCCCAGCAGGGCGCGGGCGACGGCCACGCGCTGCTGCTGGCCGCCCGACAGTCGGGAGGGCAGGTGGTCGAGGCGGTCGTCCAGGCCCACGACGCCGACGACGTGGGCGAGGCGTTCGGGGTCCACGCGGCGCCGCGCGATCTGGGCGGGCAGCAGGATGTTCTGCTCGGCGGTGAGCATGGGCAGCAGGTTGAAGGACTGGAAGACGAAGCCGATCCGGTCGCGGCGCAGCAGGGTGAGCTGCTTGTCGGTCAGGGTGGTCAGGTCGGTGCGGCCCAGGCGGACCGAGCCGGAGGTGGCGGTGTCCAGCCCCGCCATGCAGTGCATCAGCGTGGACTTGCCCGACCCCGACGGCCCCATGATCGCGGTGAACGCCCCCCGCGCGAACTCCACGTCCACCCCGTCCAGCGCCCGCACCGATGACCCCCCTGACGAGTAGACCTTGGTCAGCGCGCGGACGACGACAGCGGGCGGCTCCTGCGGGGGGTCCGTCCGGACGGATGCGGAGGTCTGGTGCACGGTCGTGAACTCCTTCGGTGATCGGTGGGCGGTCACCACGCTAGGCCCGGGGAACCCCTCAGGACCTCGGCCGAACAGGGGATTCGTCCCTTGCCCAAAGGCCGGGGGAAGGCGGTCCGGGGGCGGCCTTCCGGTGGTACCGGCTGCCCGGCGGCACCGACTTTCGTCGGTGCGGGGTTCCGCTGCCGGGGGAGGGCCGGCCCGGTGAAGCGCTCGTAGACTCCGGCACATGGGACGACGGTGGACGGAGCGCGCGGACGAGGCGTGGCGGTGGGGCCGGGAGCACCGCCACCGGCTGGCCGACGTGTTCTGCGCGGTGGGCTCCTACCCCTTCGTCGTCCTGGGGGCGTTGACCGGGGTCTCCGGTGGGGTCGGCCTCGCGGGCCTGGGGATGGGCCTGATCGACGATTCCGCCGTCATCGGACTGTTCCTGGTCGTGCAGGTGGGGCTGAACATGCCCGGGCTGGTCGCGTTGAGCGTCCTGGTGCGCCGCCGCCGTCCGGTCTGGCTGATGGCCGCGGCCCTGGCGATGCTGCTGCTGTTCGGCAACCCGGCCCCGGCAGCCTTCGCGCTCTACAGCCACGCGGTCTGGTCTCCCGACCGGAGGCGGCTGGTGAGCTGGTCGGGCGCCTACTCCGGGGTGCTGGTGGTCACCTACACGGGGGACTACCTCGCGGCGGTGGTCTTCAGCCTCACGTTCACGATCGTGCTCCCGATGGTGCTGGGGTTGTGGGTCGGCACGCGGCGCCAGCTCGTGGAGAACCTGCGCGAGCGGGCCGAGCGGCTGGAGCGCGAGCAGAACCTCAAGGCCGAGAGCGCCATCGCCGCCGAGCGCACCCGGATCGCCCGGGAGATGCACGACGTCGTGGCGCACCGGGTCAGTCTCATGGTGCTGCACGCGGGCGGCCTGGAGGTCTCGGCCGAGGACGAGCGCACCGTGGAGACCGCGGGGCTGATCCGCACCACCGGCAGGGAGGCCCTGGCCGAGCTGCGCGAGATCCTCGGCGTGCTGCGCGACGCCCCCGGCGACGCGGCGCCCACGGCGCCCCAGCCGGTGCTGAGCGACCTGGCCAAGCTCGTCAACGACTCCAGGGCCGCCGGGATGGCGGTCGACTGGCGCACCACCGGTTCGCCGCGCCCGCTGCCCGCGCAGGTCGAGCGCACCGCCTACCGGGTGGTGCAGGAGTCGCTGACGAACGCGGCCAAGCACGCGCCCGGCGCCGACGTCGAGGTCCGCGTGGACTACGGCGCGCGGGAGCTGGAGGCGGTGGTGGTCAGCGTCCCGCCGCCCGAGCGGGTGGCGGACGAGCAGGCGCCCAGCAGCGGGTACGGCCTGGCCGGGCTCCGGGAGCGCCTCACCCTGGTCGGCGGGACGCTCACAGCGGGGCCGCTGGCGGACGGGGCGTGGCAGGTCCGCGCTATCGTGCCGGTGGGGCCGGCGCAGCGGGTCGGCGCCCTCCGGAACGCGGACGGGGACGGGGAGAGCGCGTGATTTCGATCGTCTTGGTGGACGACGAGCAGCTGGTGCGCTCGGGACTGCGGATGATCCTGGACTCCGCGCCGGACCTGCGGGTCGTCGGGGAGGGCGGTGACGGGGCCGACGCGCTGCGGCTGGCCGGGGAGCTGGAGCCCGACGTCATCCTGCTGGACATCCGGATGCCCGGGACCGACGGCCTGACCGCGGCCGCGGCGCTGGCCGCGCTGCCCGACCCGCCCAAGATCATCCTGCTCACCACCTTCGACCTGGACGAGTACGTGCACCGGGCGCTGCGGGCCGGCGCCGTGGGCTTCCTGCTCAAGGACACCCCGCCGCGCGACCTGATCGCCGCGGTGCGCACCATCCACGAGGGCAACGCGATGCTGGCGCCCAGCGTGACCAAGCGGATGCTGGAGCGCTTCACGGCCTCGGCCGCGAACGGCGCGGCCGAGGCCGCCGGGCGGCTGGGCGTCCTGAGCGAGCGCGAGCGCGCGGTGCTCTCGGCGGTGGCCCGGGGCATGTCCAACGCGGAGGCGGGACGGACCCTGGGGATGCGCGAGGCGACCGTGAAAGCGCACGTCAGCCGAATTCTGTCCAAGCTCGGTCTGAGCAACCGGGTGCAGGCCGCGATCCTCGCGCACGACGCCGGGTGGGCCTGACGCGCGGCCCGGGGACCCGGCCGGGGCCGCTACCACGCGCTGTTCTCTGTCGATGATCCTGACGTCATCGACAGGACTACGGGGTCTCGTCCGGTTCGCGTGTTCGGCGAACCGCCGAACCAACCGGACGGTATGCAATTCCTCCCCCGTCGCCCCTTCCGGAAAAGGCCCTGGGGTATATTGCGTCACGTCCGAGCGCGGATACCGAGCGGTCGGTTTGACTTCGGAAGGATCCCGATGAGTGTGCAGAACCCGCCCGGCCTGGACCTGCGACGGCTGCGCGCACACCTGGACGCGGCCCGGCCGGGCCTGGTCGGCGGGGAGCTGACCGGCGAACTCATCGAAGGAGGCCGCTCCAACCTCACCTACACCGTCACCGACGGCTCCGGGCGCTGGGTGGTGCGCCGTCCGCCGCTGGGGCACGTGCTGCCCACCGCGCACGACATGGCCCGCGAGCACCGCGTCGTCTCCGCGCTGGCCGGAACGGACGTCCCGGTGCCGGGAGTGGTCGCCCTGTGCGAGGACGAGTCGGTCATCGGCGCGCGGTTCTATGTGATGGACTTCGTGCCGGGCACGCCCTACCGCAGCGCCGGGCAGCTCGGCGCGCTCGGCCCTGAGCGGACCCGGGACCTCGTGCTGCGCCTGGTGGACACCCTCGCCGACCTGCACGCGGTGGACCCCGCCTCGGTCGGCCTGGCCGACTTCGGGCGCCCCGACGGCTTCCTGGAGCGCCAGGTGCGCCGCTGGGGCAGGCAGCTGGCCGCCTCGCGCAGCCGCGAACTGCCCGGCGTCGACGAGCTGCGCGACCGGTTGGCCGCGTCCCTGCCGGAGTCGGGGGCCGCCGCGGTCGTCCACGGCGACTACCGGCTCGACAACGCGCTGGTCGACGAGGAGGACCGGATCGCCGCGGTGCTGGACTGGGAGATGTCCACCCTCGGGGACCCGATCACCGACCTGGCGCTCGTCCTCGCCTACACGAGTGGGGGGCTGCCCTCCGACATCGGTGTCAGCGACGTCCAGGACGCCCCCGGCTTCCCCGGCGCGGACGAGATCGTCGCCCGCTACGCCGAACGCTCCGGTCGCGACGTCTCGGACCTCGGCTGGTACCTGGGCTTCGCCTACTTCAAGCTCGCCGTGATCCTGGAGGGCATCCACTACCGCTTCATCCGGGGCAAGACCGTCGGAGCGAACTTCGAGCGCATCGGCCGGGCCGTCCCCGTCCTGGTCGAGGGCGGCCTCAGGCGCCTCTCGGAGTAGGGGCCGCCGCCCGTCCGCTCACTCGTCCGGCCCGGCGTCGATCCAGCGGAACCACGCCTCGTCGCCGTCCACGTGCAGGAGGAACTCCGCGACGGCCGCCCCGTCGGGCGCGACCAGGGCCAGGTCCGCGTTGAGCCGCTCGTACAGTTCGTCCGAGCGGGCCACCCGGTCCGCGTCGGCGTGCTCCTCCAGGTGCCGGGACAGCGCCAGGTCCTCGGCGAACACCGGCCGCCACCGCTCCAGCCCCGGACGCGCCCGGAGCCTTCCGTGCAGCCACGGGAAGTCGGCCTCGGTGATCTCGATCTCGGCGACGGTCTCGTCGCCCTCGCACAGCCGCCACAGCCTGCCGGAGTCGTCCATGGTCGGCCAGCCTAGCCGCGTCTTCGGACCGCTCCCGGCTCCCCTCTCGGCCCCGGCGCGCGGCCTCGGTTGGGGCTACCCGCCGGTAGCTCGATACCCTGCTGTCCGTTCTTCACATGTCTGTGCTGCTGGGCAGCGATTTCGGAGGTGCCGTTCATATGTCTCGCTCGGTTCTGGTCACCGGCGGCAGCCGCGGGATCGGTCTGGCCATCGCCAGGGAGCTCAAGGAGGCCGGCGACGACGTCGCGGTGACCTACCGGTCCGGTGAGCCCCCCGAGGGCCTGCTCGGGGTGCGGTGCGACATCACCGACACGGACCAGGTGGACGCGGCCTTCAAACAGGTCGAGGAGGAGCAGGGGGCCGTGGAGGTCCTGGTGGCCAACGCCGGCATCGCCAAGGACCAGCTGCTCGCGCTGATGAGCGAGGAGGACTTCTCCTCCGTCCTGGACACCAACCTGACCGGCTCCTTCCGGGTGGCCAAACGCGCGGTGCGCGGCATGATGCGCAAGCGCACCGGACGCATCATCCTCATCTCCTCGGTCGTCGGCCTGCTCGGCTCGGGCGGCCAGGTCAACTACGCGGCGTCCAAGGCCGGGCTGGTCGGGTTCGCCCGTTCCCTGGCCCGCGAACTCGGTTCGCGCAACATCACGGTCAACGTGGTCGCCCCCGGTTTCATCGAGACCGACATGACCGCGGAGCTGCCCGAGGCGCGCCAGGCGGAGATCAAGAAGAACGTGCCGTTGGGCCGGTACGGCAGCACCACCGAGATCGCCAAGACCGTGCGCTTCCTGGCCGGCGAGGACGCCGCCTACATCACCGGCGCGGTCATCCCCGTCGACGGCGGCCTCGGCATGGGCCACTGACCACCCCGCAACCAGCCACCTCGTAAGGACGAAACACCTCTCATGGGAATTCTCGAAGGCAAGCGCATCCTCGTCACCGGGGTCCTCACCGACTCCTCCATCGCCTTCCACGTGGCGCGCCTGTGCCAGGAGGAGGGCGCCACCGTGGTGCTCACCGGGTACGGCAGGCTCAGCCTCGTCGAGCGCATCGCCAAACGACTGCCCGAACCCCCGCCGGTCCTCGAACTCGACGTCACCGACGAAGGCCACCTCGCCAGCCTCGCCGAGCGCGTCGCCGAGCACGTGGACGGCCTCGACGGCGTCGTGCACTCCATCGGCTTCACCCCGCAGGACGCCCTGGGCGGCAACTTCCTCAACACCAAGTGGGAGGACGTCGGCACCGCCATGCACACGTCCACCTTCTCCCTCAAGGCCCTCACCACGGCGGTGCTGCCGCTGATGAAGGACGGCGGCTCGGTGGTCTCGCTGGACTTCGACAACAGCGTCTCCTACCCCATCTACGACTGGATGGGCGTGGCCAAGTCCGCGCTGACCTCCACCGCCCGCTACCTCGCCCGCTACCTGGGTGACCAGAAGATCCGGGTCAACCTGGTCTCCGCCGGCCCGCTGAGCACCATCGCCGCGCGCAGCATCCCCGGCTTCGACGGACTGGCCAAGCACTGGCCCGAGCGCGCCCCGCTCGGCTGGGACACCACCGACCCCGAGCCCGCCGCCCGCGCGGTCGTGGCCCTGCTGTCGGACTGGTTCCCCGCCACCACCGGCGAGATCGTGCACGTCGACGGGGGCTTCCACTCCACCGGCGCATAGGCTTCCCGTGGCGCGGGCGCCCCGAGGGGCGCCCGCCGCGGTCGTGCGAACGAAAGGGGACCGACGGATGGATCTCGGACTGGCGGGGGCCAGGGTCGTGGTGACCGGGGCGAGCCGCGGGATCGGCCGCGCGATCGCGGAGGCGTTCGCGGCCGAGGGAGCGGACCTGGCGGTCTGCGCCCGCTCGCCCGAGCCCCTCAGGGAGGCCGCCGACGCCCTGCGGAGCGCCGGCGCGGCAGTCGTCGAGCAGGCCCTGGACGTGGCCGACGCGCGGAGCCTGCGGGCCTTCGTCGACCGCGCCGCCGCCGAACTCGGCGGCGTCGACGTGCTGGTCTCCAACGTCTCGGGCGGCAGTGCCGCGACACCGGACCAGTGGGAGCGCGGTTTCGGCACCGACGTCATGCCGTTCGTGCGCCTGGCCGAGTACGCCGAACCGCACCTGGCGGCCTCGGCGCGCGGCGGCTCGATCGTGCTGATCTCCTCCACGTCGGCGCTGCACGCCGCCGCGCCGCCGTCCGGCCCCAAGGCCTACGGCGCGGTCAAGGCCGCCCTCAACCACCACGCCGCGGCCCTGGGGCGGACCCTGCCCGCCAAGGGCATCAGGGTGAACACCGTTTCGCCCGGTCCCATCGAGTTCGAGGGCGGCGGCTGGGCGCGGCGCCGCGAGAACGACCCCGGGTTCTACGAGGACGTCCGCGCCCGCATCCCCTACGGCCGCCTGGGCCGCCCCGAGGAGGTCGCCCGCGCCGTGGTCTTCCTCGCGAGCCCGGCCGCGGCCTACGTCACGGGCGCGAACCTGGTGGTGGACGGCGGGTTCGTGGACCGGGTGTGACGGGCGCGGACCCCGGGTCAGCCCTCCCGCAGGACCTGGACCAGCCTCGTGTACCGGTGGACCGCCGGGACATCGCGCACCGACTCCGCGAGGGCGGGGCCCGCGGCGTTGACGATGGAGACGTGGCGCTCGCCCCGGGTCAGCGCCGTGTAGACGGCGGGGCGCGAGAGCGCGGCGTCGGGGGTGAAGACGAGCACCGCGGCGGGCCAGGCGCCGCCCAGGGCGGCAGCCAGGGGGACGGCCCAGCCGGGACGCAGGTGGGAGGGATCGGCCACGGTCACCGTGCGGCCGTCGGCCAGCTCCACCGAGGGGCCCTTCTCGCCCACCGCGCGCAGGACGCCGGTGTCGCCGGGGCCGTACCCCGGCCCGCGGCCCGCCAGCAGCACCCGGTCGCCCGGGTCCAGGCCGAGCACCGCGCCGGGGCCCGGGTTGAGGCGGGCCTTGCAGGCGGCGCTGAGGGCCGTCGAGCCCGCCTCCCCGCCGCGGCCGGAGGTGATGACCTGCACCTGGTCGGACGTCAGGTCGAAGGTGCGCGGGATCGAGTCGGTGACCAGCTGCAGAGCGCGGTACGCCGCCTCGCCCTCCGAGGCTGCCGGGACCAGCACGACCTCGCGCCCCGGGGCGCGCACGTCGTCGGCCAGCTCGCCGTCGCCGACCTCGGCGGCCAGCAGCACCTGCGGGCCGGGGGCGGGGTCGCCCGGCAGGACCGCGACGGCCGCGACCCCGGAGGTGATCAGGTCGGCCACCACCTGGCCGGGGCCCGCGGAGGGAAGCTGCGCCGGGTCGGCGACCAGGGCCAGGTGGGTGTCGGTGCCGCACCTGTCGACCAGGGCGGCGGCGGTCTCGGTGTCCAGCGCCATCGCGTCGACGACCACCACCAGGCCCGCGGCGGGCGCCTCGGACCCGGCCAGCAGCTCCGCGACCGTGCGCACGCGGACGACGCCGTCCAGCCGCCGGTTCAGAGCGGCGGCCCCCGACGCGGTGGGGGCCGCGACCACCAGGCCCACCTGGCTCTCCTCGGCGATCGCGGCGGCGTAGCGCACCGCCTCGGCGATCGTCCCGGCCGAGCCGGGGCCGTGCACCAGCACGCTCACCCCGCGCAGCGCCACCGTGACCAGGGCGGAGGCGGTCTCGGGCACGAGTTCGCGGTCCAGCGCCAGGGCCGCGGCCTGCACGGTCTCGGCTGCGGTCGCCGAGTCCATGACGGGTTCGCCGCCGACCAGCCGCGCCAGTCCCTCGCCCAGGCGCTGCTCGGCGGCGCCGAGCGAGGCCAGGGCGAAGAACAGCTCGGCGTCGGGCATCTCGGGCGCCTCGTCGCCGAACTCGTCGTCATCGGTGTCCGGGACGACCTCGGAGAGCAGCACCCGCCCGTCCTCGGACACGGCCTCCAGCGCCGACTCCGCCGAGCGCACGCCCAGGCGGGACAGCGCGCCCTCCATCCGGTCCCGGTCGATGGCGGTGTGCCCGTCCCGCGCGGCGCGCTGCAGCAGGTGCGCCACCAGGGCGCGCACCCGGCGGGGGTCGGTCGGGAGCGCGGCCCCGGCCAGCAGGGCCCGCGCGCAGAAGTCGGCCTGGGTCGGGGTGACCGAGCCCAGTGCCAGCAGCCGCCACGGGTCCTCGGAGAGCTCCTCGGCCGCGCCCGGTCCGAGGGCCCCGACCAGCGGTTCGGCGAGCCGCTCGGGCGCGCGCATCCGCGCCAGAACGTGCCGGGTCCGCTCGACGGCGTCGCCCGGTACGGAGGGCGGGGACGGCGATGACGGATCGACCACGGCTGGACCTCACTGGTTGGGGGTGTCGGCAACGGCGGGGGCCCGGCAGGACGCACCCCGACTCGTGAGCTTAGCGGCCGGGGATCTGATGTCCGTTCTTCTCGGTGATCTTGACCTTTTCGGGGTCTCGGAAGCGGTTGAGACCCCGAAAAGGTCAAGATCACCGAGAAGACCCTACGAACCGGCTCTCGCGGCCGAGGCGTCGTTCAGGGCCTCGCGGATCTCGCGGGGCAGCGCCACGTTCTCCGCGGCCAGGATCTCGGAGAGCTGGGCGACGGTGCGCGGGCCGACCGACGCCGCGGCGACCCGGGGCTGGTCGCGGACCCAGCTCAGCGCCACCGCCAGCGGTGACACCCCCAGGCCCTCGGCGGCCGTGCACACCGACTCCACGACCCGCCGGCTGCGGTCGTCGAAATAGGGCTCCACGTAGGGCGCCATGTGCGAGAGCGCGCCCCGGGAGTCGCTGGGCACGCCGTTGCGGTACTTCCCGGTCAGCACCCCCCGCCCCAGCGGGGACCACGCGATCAGGCTCGCCCCGCAGTCCGCGGCGGCCGGCAGCAGGTCGCGTTCGCACCGGCGGTTCAGCAGCGAGTACTCCGTCCCGGCGGACACGATCGGCGTGCGGCCCGTGTGGCGGCCCGCGTGCTGCCAGGTGGCGTACTTGGCCAGCTGCCACGCGGAGAGCTCGCCCACCCCCGCGTAGCGGACCTTGCCGGCGGTGACGGCGGCGTCCACCGCGGCCAGGGTCTCCTCGACGGGGGTGTCGGGGTCGTGCACGTGCAGCTGCCACAGGTCGACGTGGTCGGTCTGCATCCGCCGCAACGAGGCGTCGAGCGCGGTGAGCAGGTGCCGCCGGGAGGTGTCGCACCGTCGGTGCCGGTCGAGCGAGTGACCGGCCTTGGTGGCGATGATCACATCGTCACGGCGCACCACGGTCGGCAGCAGCCGTCCCAGGATGCGCTCGCCCTGGCCGCCCTGGTAGATATCGGCGGTGTCGACAAGGGTCCCGCCCGCGTCCGCAAACGCCGCGAGCAGATCGGCCGCCTCTTCCTCCTCGACGTCCTTACCCCAGGTCATCGTGCCCAGGGCGATCCGGGAGACCCACAGGCCCGACCCGCCCACCTGTCGCTGTTCCATGGCGCGGAGAGTACCGCCTCGCGGTGTCGGGGCACATCGCGACGTGCGGTACGGCGGCGCGGGACGCCCCGCGCACGGGTCCGTCGGACGCTCCCCGGCGGGAGGGGCGACGGCCCGGGGCGTCCGGCCGACACCCTCCCCGGCCGGGGCAGGGGCTCCCGGAACATGCGCATATCCGGGTAGGCTTCCGGGGTCTCCCCCTCTTTCCACGCGGTTCTCGCGTGTGACCCCTCGTTCGAGCCTTTCATCCAGGAGTCGAATCCGCCGTGTCCATCATCGAGGCCATCATCCTTGGACTTGTCCAGGGACTGACCGAGTTTCTGCCGATCTCCTCCAGCGGCCACCTGCGCATCGTCGCGGCCTTCTCCGGCTGGCCCGACCCCGGAGCGGCGTTCACCGCGGTCAGCCAGGTCGGCACCGAGCTCGCGGTGCTGATCTACTTCCGCAAGGACGTGTGGAACATCCTCTCGACGTGGACCCGCTCCCTGGGGAACAAGGAGCTGCGCGGACACATCGACGCCCGGATGGGCTGGTACGTCATCCTCGGCAGCATCCCGATCGTCGTCGCCGGACTGCTGTTCGAGGAGCAGATCAGCGAGCCCTTCCGGGACCTCCGGCTCATCGCGCTGACCCTCATCGTCTTCGGCGTCCTGCTGGGCGTGGTCGACCGCTACTCGCGCAAGCACCGCGAGCTCAGCGACCTCAACGTCCAGCGCGGCGTCATCTACGGCCTCTTCCAGATGCTCGCCCTGATCCCGGGGGTCTCCCGTTCCGGCGCCACCGTCACCGGCGGGATGCTGATGGGCTTCAAGCGCGAGGCCGCCGCCCGCTACGCCTTCCTGCTCGCCATGCCCGCGGTGTTCGGCTCCGGCGTGTACAAGCTCAAGGACATCGGCGGCGACCAGTACGCGGGCGTCGCGGCCACCATCGTGGGCACCGTGGTCGCCTTCGCCGTCGGCTACGCCGTCATCGCCTGGTTCATGCGCTTCATCTCCACCAACAGCTTCATGCCGTTCGTCTACTACCGCATCGCCCTGGGCATCCTCATCCTCCTCCTGGTCAGCTTCAACGTTCTCGACCCCGAGGCCGGTGCCGAGGCCGAGGGCGGGGCCACGACCGCGGCGGTGAGCCGGACAGTGGAGTAGTGCCCCCGGACCCGTCCGCCCGCCGGCGGGCGGGTCCGCCGGGGTGTGCACTAGGGTGCGGGCATGGAGACCTCACCCGACGGCGACCGCGCCGATCCCGCGCCCCGGCCCGGAGAAGCCGGGGAGGACCGCTCCCCGCACGGCGGCACGGCGACCCTGCTGCTGGTGCGGCACGGCCTCACCTCCGCCACCGGCAGCACCCTCTCGGGCCGGGCGCCCGGTTTCCACCTGGACGAGCGGGGCCGGGAACAGGCCGCGGCGCTGGGCGCGCGCCTGGCCGGGACGCGCCTGGACGCCATCGTCTCCAGTCCGTTGGAGCGCTGCGTCGAGACCGCCCGGGCCATAGCCTCGGCGTCCCAGGCGCCGCCGCCCCTGACCGTGGACGACCGCTTCGAGGAGTGCGACTACGGGGAATGGACGGGCCGCACCCTCGGCGAACTCGCCCGCGACCCCCTGTGGCCGACCGTGCAGAACCACCCCAGCGCCGCGCGCTTCCCCGGCGGGGAGAGCCTGGCCGAGAGCGCCCAGCGGGCGGTGTCCGCGGTGCGCGACCACAACGCGCGGCTGCTCGCGGAGCACGCCGCCCCCGTCTACCTGGTGTGCAGCCACGGGGACATCATCAAGACGATCCTGGCCGACGCCCTGGGCGCGCACCTCGACCAGTTCCAGCGCATCCTGGTCGACCCCTGCTCGCTGAGCGTCGTGCGCTACACGCCGCTGCGACCGTTCCTGGTGCGGGTGAACGACCTGGGCGGTTCGACGGCGGGCCTGGCGCCCCCCGTGGCGGCCTCGGCCGACGCCGTGGTCGGCGGTGGCGCGGGCGAAGGCTGATAGAACAGATCCCGACGCCTGGCCGCCGCCTGGCGCGGCCACCGAGAAACAGCTCCGGAGTCCTTACCGATGCCACTGTTCCAGTACGACCCCCCAGAACGCTTCGTGGCCGGGACCGTCGGCCGCCCCGGGGAGCGGACCTTCTTCCTGCAGGCGGCGGGTGCCGGCCGGGTCACCAGCGTCTCCCTGGAGAAGGCGCAGGTGGCCGCGCTGGCCGAACGGGTCGGCGAACTCCTGGAGGAGGTGCGGCGGCGCTTCGGCGACGACCCGGACCTGAACGAGAGCGAGCAGGGCGACGACGCCCCCCTCCAACAGCCGATCGAGGAGGACTTCCGGGTCGGCACGATGGCTCTGGCCTGGGACTCCGACACCCGCCGCGTCGTCATCGAGGCCCAGCAGATCCGCGAGGTCGAACCGGGAGCCGAACCCTCCGCGGAGGAGCAGGTCCAGGCCTTCGCCGAGGCGGAGGAGGCCGAGCACGACGTGCTCCGGGTGCACCTGACCCCGGCGGGCGCGCGCGCCTTCGCCGACCGGGCCCTGCGCGTGGTGGCCGCCGGCCGCCCCAACTGCCCTCTGTGCGGCGCGCCCCTGGACCCGGACGGACACGTCTGCCCGCGCCAGAATGGGTACAAGCCCGTCGGGCTGGAGTAGCCGGAGACAACGGAACGGGGGTCCCATGACCGCGTCGCCGCTCGGGCGCCGCACCGCGGACGACGACCTGGAGCTGCTGCGCTCAGGGGAGATCACGGTCGTCGGGCGCCTCACCGACGCCTCCAACGCGACCCTGTACTGCGAGATCACCGGGTCCGAGCGGACCGCCACCTGCGTGTACAAGCCGATCGCGGGGGAGCGTCCGCTGTGGGACTTCCCCGACGGGACCCTGGCCGGACGCGAGGTCGCCGCGCACGCGGTGTCCGAGGCGCTGGGCTGGTCCGTCGTGCCGCCCACGGTGCACCGCGACGGTCCCTTCGGGCCGGGCATGGTGCAGCTGTGGATCGACCCCGACCCCGCGGTGGACCTGATCGCACTGGCCCGGGACCCGCGCCACGAGGGGCTGCGCCGGATGTCGGTGTTCGACGCGGTCATCAACAACTCCGACCGCAAGATCGGGCACCTGCTCCCCGCTCCCGGCGGCCACCTCTACGGCTGCGACCACGGGGTGTCCTTCGCCGAGGAGTACAAGCTGCGCACGGTTCTGTGGCAGTGGGCCGGCCAGGAGCTGCCCGGTGAGGCGCTGGAGCGCCTCACCGGGCTCCGGGCCGTGCTGGCCGATCCGGCCAGCGAGCTGTCCCGCGCGTTGGCCGGGCACCTGACCGGCCCCGAGTGCTACGCGACCCGCCGCCGGGTGGAGATCCTGTGCGAGCACGGGGTGCACCCGTACCCCTCGCCGGACTGGCCCTCGGTCCCGTGGCCGCCGATCTGACCCCGCCCGCTTCGCGGGCGGTCCGCCACGCGGCCACCGCGCCGGGGGCTGCCCAGGGAAGCTCCGGCGCGGGGGTGATTCGGCGTGCCGGTGTTTCGGGGGCCTTTCGGCCTCATGCCACGCGGATCGCGAGGTGACGGCAGGCAGCGACGGCGGGTGCGGGTCGGGGCCGCGCCCACGATGTCCGTTTCGCGTGGTTTCCGTTGGTGATCTTGCTGTTTCCCCCCGAGAACCTTGATTTCGGGGGGAAACGGCAAGATCACCGGACATTCGAGGGCCGGTTCCGCCCCCACTCGGAATGATCACGGGCTTTCCGCCCTTCCCGGCCCCGAAACGGGCAGAAAGCCCAAGACCGTCAACGGAACCCCCACGCAACGGACATCATGAGCGCGGCCCCGGCCCCCGCCCGTCGTCGCCGCCCCGTCACCGCGTCGCACACGAGAGCACCTCGACGATCCGATCGGCGGATTCCCGACGCCGAATCACCCCCGCGCCGGCAACTCCCTAGTCCTTCCCGCGGTCCAGGAAGCGGTCGTCCACGATGCGCACGGCCGTGATGAGGGCGGCCGCGGCGCCGGCCACCGCCAGGGCGGCCGTGATCGCGGCCGGCTCGCTCACGTCCAGCGCGAAGAACGCCTGGCCGACGGGGGTGAGCATGGCGGTCAGCAGCAGCGCCACCATGGCGCCGACCAGGGCGACCTTCCACCACACGTACGGTTTGGCCACCAGCAGCAGCACCCATAGCGTGGTGGCGCACAGCGTGACCACCACGGCCGTGCGGTCGGCGAGGGTGGGCGTACTCGCCCCGTCCAGCACCAGCAGGTAGGTGGTCATGGCCGCGATCCCGCTGATCAGCCCGGCCGGCACGGCCAGGCGCAGGGTGCGCCGGACGAAGCCGGGCCGGGCGCGCTCGTTGTTGGGGGCCAGCGCCAGGAAGAACGACGGGATGCCGAAGGTGACGGCGTTGACGAGGGTGGCGTGCCGGGGGAAGAAGGGGTACGCCACCGCCATGACGCTCACGATGCTGGCCATGGTCATCGAGTAGACGGTCTTGGTGAGGAACAGGTTGGCGACCCGTTCGATGTTGCCGATGACGCGGCGCCCCTCGGCCACCACGTGCGGCAGGGTCGCGAACCGGTTGTCCAGGAGCACGATCTGGGCGACCGAGCGCGCGGCCGGGCTGCCCGAGCCCATCGCCACGCCGATGTCGGCGTCCTTGAGGGCCAGCACGTCGTTGACGCCGTCGCCGGTCATCGCCACGGTGTGCCCGCGCCCGCGCAGGGACCGGACCATGGCGCGCTTGCGCTCGGGGGAGACCCGGCCGAACACGGTGGCGCGCTCCACCTCGTCGGCGAACGCCTCGGCCCGGTCGGCCTCCGAAGGCAGTTCGCGGGCGTCCACGGGCGCGTCGGCCCGCTCCAGGCCGAGCCCGCGGGCGACCGCCCCGACCGAGGCGGCGTTGTCGCCGGAGACCACCTTGACCGCGACGTCCTGGCGCTCGAAGTAGCGCAGGGTGTCCGCCGCGTCCTCGCGGACGCGCTGCTCCAGGACCACCAGCGCCACCGGCTCCACCGCGCGCGCGGCGCCCTCGGCGTCCACGCGGAGCCCCACCCGGCCCAGCAGCAGCACCCGCAGGCCCGAGGCCCCCGCGCGTTCGGCCTCGGCGGCCGCGGGGCCGCCCGGCTCGGCCAGGACGTCGGGCGCGCCCAGCACCCAGTGCCGCTCGCCGCGGGGGGTGTCGAAACTCGCGCCGCTCCACCCGCGCGCCGAGGAGAACGGCGCCACCGCGGTCACCGGCCAGTCGGGGGCCGGGCCGCCGCTCCCGGCGACGGCGGCCATGCTCGCGTTGGGTTGGGGGTCCGCCGCCGCGAGGGCCGCCAGCGCGTCCGCGGCCTCGGCGCGCTCGCCTTCGGCCGCGCCGCCCAGCAGGCGGACCTCGGCCACGCGCATGCCGTCCTCGGTGAGCGTGCCGGTCTTGTCGGTGCAGACCAGGTCCACCCGTGCCAGGCCCTCGATGGCGGGCAGCTCCTGGACCAGGCAGCGCCGCCGACCCAGGCGCACCACGCCCACGGCGAAGGCGATGCTGATCAGGAGCACCAGTCCCTCGGGGATCATCGAGACCAGCGCCGCCACCGTCCCGCGCAGCGCGTCGGCCAGCGGCCCCGAGACGGTTCCGCCGGCGGACACCGAATCGGTCACCTGGGCGTCGAGGAACAGCTGGCTGTAGATCAGCAGGGCGCCGACGGGGAACATCATCCAGGTGATGAACTTCAGGATCCTGTCCACCCCCGAGCGCAGCTCCGAGCGCACCAGGGAGAACTTCGCGGCCTCCTCGGCCAGGCGGACGGCGTAGGAGTCGCGGCCGACCCTGGTCGCCCGGAACCGCCCGGTCCCGGCCACCGCGAAACTCCCCGACATGACCGCATCGCCGGGCCGCTTGTGAACGGGGTCGGCCTCGCCGGTCAGCAGCGACTCGTCCACCTCGAGCCCCGCCGAGGACACCACCACGCCGTCCACCACGGCCTGCTCGCCGGACGCGAACTCCAGCACGTCGTCCAGCACCACCTCCTGGGCGGCCAACTCCGCGACCACGCCGTCGCGCAGGACCCGGGGGCGGGCGGCGTTCACGATCGCCAGCTCGTCCAGGGTCTTCTTGGCGCGCAGCTCCTGAACGACGCCGATCAGCGCGTTGAACACGATGACCATCGCGAACAGGCCGTCCTGGAGGGGGCCGATGACCGCGATGACCGCGAACAGCACCGCCACCATCGCGTTGATCCGGGTGAACACGTTGGCCCGCACGATCTGGCCGACCGTCCGGCTCGCCCGCACCGGCACGTCGTTGCCCAATCCGCGGGCCAGGCGCTCGGCGGCCTGCGCCGACGTCAGGCCGACCGGGGCCTGGACCTCCTCCACGGCGGCCGGAGCCCGCCCACCCTGCTGGACCATCCGATCTCCATCCCGTCGAACGCCGGAAAAGGGCCCGCTGCGACAATCGAGGGGCCGGTGCGCGCGGCCGGGGCCCGCTGCGCGGTTCGGACGCTTTCGGGAGCGGGCGCCGCGTTCGGGACGCGCGTCCGAAATGATCCGAAGCACACCTTAGGGGACCCCGCGGAGACCGCGCGATCGTACCGGCACCACCATCGGGTGAGTCGAAGGAGCAGACGGATGTGCACCGCGATCGTCGGGTTCGACCCCTCGTCCCCCGTGCCGCTGGTCATCGCGGCACTGCGCGACGAGATGACCGACCGCCCCTTCGACCCGCCCGCCGCGCACTGGCCGCGGTGGCCGGGGCTGGTCGGCGGGCGCGACGCGCTGGCGGGCGGGACCTGGCTGGCGGCCGCGGCCGACGGCGCGTCCGGGCCCCGCGTGGCGGCGGTGCTCAATGGGCGCCTGGACGCCCTGCCCGCCTCCGGGCGGCGCCCCGTGTTCGACTCCACGGTGCCGAGGGGGACGGCGCGCCGCAGCAGGGGAGAGCTCCCGCTGCGCGCCGCGGCCACCGGAGGACTCGGCCTGGACGAGGCCGGACTGCGCGCCTTCGACCCCTTCCACCTGGTCGTGGCGGACGCGGCCGAGGCCGTGCTGCTCAGCTGGGACGGCGGGGCGCTGGTCGAGCGCGGGCTGGACGAGGGCGTCAACGTCGTCGTCAACACCGGCCTGGACCGGGGCGACCCGCGGGCGGTCCGGAACCGCCCGCTGTTCGAGCGCGCCCGGCCCGTTCCCGACGAGGCCACGCTGCGCGGCGCCGACGCGCCCGGCCGGATCTGGGGCGGATGGGTGGACCTGCTGGACGCGGCGGGGGAGGGCGGATCGCGCACCGCGGGCACCGGGACGGGCCGGGACGACCCGTCGGCGCTGGCCGCCCGGATCGAGCTCGCAGACGGCCGGGTCTGGGCGACCGGTTCGGTCACCCTGCTGGCCGTCGCCGGACCCACCCTGCGCTACGCCTTCACCGACGCCCCGGGGGACCCCGGCGCCTGGCGCATGGTCCGCTGAGGCCGCCCCGGGTAAACCCCCGGCCGACCGTGCACGTCTGTTTCTTTGAGACAGGACCGCAGCGGTCTTCCACGGTCGAAAGGGGTTCGAGTTCGACGTGGTCAAACCGCATCCGTGGGAGAGCGCCGCCTACTGGCTGCTGTACGTGGTGGCGCTGGGGGCCGTGTTGTGGCACTGGGGACACGGCAACCGGCTGCTTTCGGGGCTGTGCCTGGTGGCGGTCGTCGTGAGCATGCGCCTCATCGCCCGTCCGCCGCGGCCTCGCGATCCGGTGTGACACGGCGCGCCACCAGCCGATTCCCGTTCCGTGGTAGGGGATTCCTCTCCCCGGTCAGAGGACCCCGGGGGCCGATAACGCCCACATCGGCGGATAGTCTCTGGACCATGCGTTCTTGGCCTGCGCCCGAAATCGTCGCCCTGCCGGACAACGGCGGGCCGCTCAGCGTCCACGACACCGTCACCGGCTCCCTGCGGACCACGACTCCGGGCGACACCGCGCGGATGTACGTCTGCGGGATCACCCCCTACGACGCCGCCCACCTGGGCCACGCCTTCACCTACCTCACCTTCGACCTGGTCAACCGGGTGTGGCGGGACGCGGGCCACGCCGTGGACTACGTGCAGAACACCACTGACGTCGACGACCCGCTGCTCGAGCGGGCCGAGGCCACCGGCCAGGACTGGCGCGCCCTCGCCGAACACGAGATCCAGGTGTTCCGCGAGGACATGGAGGCGCTGCGGATCCTGCCGCCCCGCGCCTTCGTCGGCGTCGTGGAGTCCATCGACGTCATCGCCGAGTTCGTCGGACGCCTGCGCGAGGCGGGCGCCGCCTACGACCTGGACGGCGACGTCTACTTCTCGGTCGCGGCCTCGTCCCGGTTCGGCGAGGTGTCCAACCTGGACCGGGCGGCCATGCTGGAGCTGTTCGGCGAGCGCGGCGGCGACCCCGGCCGCCCCGGCAAGAAGGACCCGCTGGACTGGCTGCTGTGGCGCGCCGAACGCCCCGGCGAGCCCGCCTGGGACACCCCGCTGGGACGAGGGCGCCCCGGCTGGCACGTGGAGTGCAGCGCCATCTCGCTGCGCGAGCTCGGAATGGGCTTCGACCTCAACGGCGGCGGCGACGACCTGGTCTTCCCGCACCACGAGATGGGCGCGGCCGAGGCCCGGTGCGCGACCGGCACCCACCCCCACGCGCAGAACTACGCGCACGTGGCCATGGTGGGGCTGGACGGCGAGAAGATGTCCAAGTCGCGCGGCAACCTCGTGTTCGTCTCCCGGCTGCGCGCCCAGGGCGTGGACCCGATGGAGATCCGGCTGGCCCTGCTGGAGCACCACTACCGCACCGCGTGGGAGTGGACCGACGACTCGCTGCGCGCCGCCCGGGAGCGCCTGGCCCGCTGGCGGGCCGCCGCCGCGCTGGGAGCCGCCCCCGACGCCGTGCCGCTGCTGGCCCGGGTGCGCGCCGCGCTCGCCGACGACCTGGACTCCGTCGCGGCGTTGGCCGCCGTGGACGAGTGGGTCGAGGCCGCCCTGGCCGCGGGGACGGGCCGCGCCGACGCCCCGGCTCTCATGCGCGACATCGTCGACACCCTCCTGGGCGTCGAACTCTGAGCGGTCCGTGACCCCGGCCCGGGGGCTGTGGAGAACTTCTCCGGATTGTCGTGGAAGTGCGTTACCGTGCCACCTGCCGCATTCCACGCACTGGGCGCGGGACCCGACGCGGCGAGGAGGGACGGACCGTGGCCGAACGCGCGTTCCAGGTCGACCTGCGGGGTGTGGTCGACCTGCTGAGCCGGCATCTGTATTCCAGCCCGCGGGTGTATCTGCGTGAACTGCTGCAGAACGGGGTCGACGCCGTCACCGCGCGCCGCGCGGGCGATCCCGCCGCGCCCGCGGAGGTGCGCGTGGAGGCCCCCGAGCACACGCGGGACGGGACGCTGCGGGTGCACGACAGCGGCGTCGGTCTGACCGAGGAGCAGGTGCACGAGCTGCTGGCGACCATCGGACGCTCGGGCAAGCGCGACGAGCTGGGCTACGCCCGGCACGAGTTCCTCGGCCAGTTCGGCATCGGACTGCTCTCGGGGTTCCTCGTGGCCGACGAGATCGAGGTGCTCACCCGATCGGCGGAGGGCGGCCCCAGCGTGCGCTGGGTGGGCTACGCGGACGGCCGCTACCGGGTGGAGCGGGCCGGGCGCGAGCGCGACGAGATCGGCACCACCGTCACGCTCCGGCCCCGCCCCGACGCCGAGGAGTGGTTCGGCGCGCGCACGGTCACGGAGCTCGCCCGGCACTACGGCTCGCTGCTGCCCGTCACCCTCACCGTCGGCCCCACCCCGATCACCGGCCAGGGGCCGCCGTGGGCCGGGGCGCACCCCACCCCCGCGCGCCGCCGAGCCGCGCTGGACGGCTACTGCCGCGAGCTGTTCGGCTTCACCCCGCTGGACGTGATCGACCTGGACGTGCCCGAGGCGGGCCTGCGCGGAGTGGCGTTCGTGCTGCCCACCCCCGCCAACCCGACGGTGCGCGCCACCCACCGGGTCTATCTCAAGCGCATGCTGCTCGCCGACAACGTCGCCGACCTCCTGCCCGACTGGGCGTTCTTCGTCCGGTGCGTGGTGGACGCCGACGAGCTCCGGCCCACCGCCAGCCGGGAGTCCCTGTACGAGGACGACCTCCTCGGCCACGTGCGCGACACCCTCGGCGACCGGCTGCGCGACTGGCTCGTGGGCCTGGCCGAGACCGACCCCGCCGCCCTGCGCGAGTTCCTGCGGCTGCACAACGTCGGGGTCAAGGCCCTGGCCGTGCACGACGACGCCATGCTGGAGCTGGTGCACCGGTGGCTGGAGTTCGAGACCAGCTCCGGGGCGATGACCCTGGCCGAGTTCGGCCGCCGGCACCCCGAGGCCCGCTACACCCGGGACGTCGACGAGTTCCGCCGCCTCTCGGCGGTCTCGGCGGCCCAGGGGGTGGGCCTGGTCAACGGCGGCTACGTCTACGACGCCGACATCATCGCCCGCCTCGGCGACCTGGACTCCGCCGCCGCGCTGCGCCCCCTCGACCCGGGCGAGCTCACCACCCGCTTCGGAGTGCTCGACTCGGAGACCGAGCTGCGGCTGCGCGGCTTCCTGCGCGCGGCGGAGAGCGCCCTCGACAGACTCGGCTGCACCGTGGTGCTGCGCCGCTACGCCCCGGCCTCGTTGCCCGCGCTGTACCTGACCAGCCGGGCGGCCGAGCACCACGCGGAGCTCGCCGAGTCCAGGGCCGAGGCGGACCCGCTGTGGGCCGACGTGCTGGGCGCTCTGGAACCCGCGCTGGCCGCGGACCGGCCCCGGCTGGTCCTCAACCACACCAACCCGCTGACCAGGCGCGTCACCACCCTGACAGACCCCCACCTGGTGGAGCTCGCGGTCCAGGCGCTCTACGGCCAGGCCCTGCTCCACGGCCGGCACCCCCTGCGCCCGGCCGACACCGCTGCGCTCAACCGGTCCTTCCTCGGTCTGCTGGACTGGGCAACCCCCACCGACCCCGAGGAGGGCGCGTGAGCGAGCGCGACTGGCGCGGCCTCGCCGCGGACGCCGACGGCCTGCCCTACGGGCGGGCCAAGACCCTGGCGCTGGAGAAGGCGCTGAACCTGGCCGCCGGCGACGGCGCAGACGACCAGGACCTGTTCTGGCTGCGCATGGGTCTCACCGGGGCCTACGAGTACGGCGGCGAGCCGGCCAAGGCGTTCACCACCTTCTCGCGCTGCCTGAGCGCCTTCGACTCCGATCCGGCGCGCTACGGCCCCGACGCCAACCGGCAGCTGCTCTGGCAGTTCAAGTGGGTCGTGAGCTCGCTGACCGACTTCCCCGAGATCCCCCTGGAGCGCACCCGCGCGGTCCTGGCCGACATGGAACGCCGCTACCGCGAGGGCGGGTACAGCCTGCACGCCGTGTACGGGCTGCGCTGCCGGGTCGCCAGGCACCTGGGGGACGTGGCCGAGGCCGACGCCCAGTTCGAGCTGTGGCGCACCGCCCCGCGCGACGACAGCTCCGACTGCGAGGGGTGCGTCCCCTCCAGAATGGCCGACCACCTGGCCTGGCGGGGGCGGAACGAGGCCGCGGTCGCCCTGGCCGAGCCGGTCCTGTCGGGGAGGCTGCGATGCAAGGAGCAGCCGCAGTCGATCCTCACCACGCTGATCATCCCGTTCCTGCGCACCGGCCGCCACGACGCGGCCGTCGACGCGCACCGCCGCAGCTACCGCGTGCACCGCCGCGAGGACGTCCACTACCTCCAGAGCATCGCCACCCACCTGGACTTCTGCGCCATGACCGGTAACCACGCGCGCGGGCTTCAGATCCTGGAACGGCATCTGGGCGCCCTGGACTCGGCCCCCTCGCCGGACTCCGCCATGGTGTTCGCCGCGTCGGCCGCGCTGCTGCTGGACCGGCTGGCGGCCACCGGACACGACGACGTCTCGGTGCGTCGCCCCGGCCACGGCGACCGGCCCGATACCGAGGTCGGCGTCACCGAGCTGCGCGACACGCTGCGCGCCCAGGCCCGCGCGATCGCCGCCCGGTTCGACGCCCGCAACGGCACCACCGCCCAGAGCGACCGGTTGCGCGACCGGTTGGCCGTCGAACCGGTCGTGGACGCCCTGCCGCTGGCCGCCCACGAGCCCCGCCCCGCCGTGCCCGCGGCCGCGGCCGTCGCACCCGAGGCCGAGCCGCTCGAAGAGGACCGGGAGCGATTGGCGGAGCAGGCGTGGAGGCTGTGGCGGGAGGAGCGCTGGGAGCGGGCCCGCGCGGCGTGGCGCCGCTTCGACGAGCTCGCCGGCGTCGCGGACGCCTCCGACGAGGCGCTGGCCCGCCGGAGCGAGGTCGAGGGGCGGATGCGCGGCGACGACGACGATGTCGCCGGCGCCGTCGAGCACTGGCGGGCCGCCGCCGACCGCCACGCGGCCGCGGGCCGGGAGACCGACCGCCAGAGGGTGCTGAGCCGGGTCGGCGCGGCCCTGCTCTCGACCGGAGACGCGTCGGGGCTGCCACTCCTGGAGGAGGCCGTGGCCCTCCTGGACCGGCACGGCGTGGAACGGGAGCGGGCCGAGGCGCGGCTGAGGTTCGCCCGGGCCCTCCTGGCGGTCGGGGACTCCGCGCGGGCGCTGGAGCTCCTGGACGAGGCGCTGCTCCTGGAGGGGCTCGCCGAGGGGACGCGCGCCTGGCTCCTGGGAACGCGCGCGTTCGCCCTCGAGCGCTCCGGGGCCGGGGCGGAGGTCCAGGACACCGCTCTGGTCCAGGCCCGGGAGGCCGCCCGCGAGGCCCGGAACCCGTTGCTGATCACCGATACGGCCATGCGGCACGGCGTCCTCCTGCGCGGGCTCGGCCCCGAGGAGTGGGAGGCCGCCGGAGGCGCCCTGGCCGAGGCGGCGGCGCAGGACGACGCCGGAATCCCCGACGGCATGCGCGCCGGCGCGCTGCTCATGTACGGCCACTGGCTCTGCGACGATCAGGACCACGAACGGGCGGTGGCGCCGCTGGCCGAGGCCGTGGCGCTGCTCACCGCGCTGGGCGACACGGGGGCGGCCGCGCACGCGCGGCGCCCGCTGGCCCGCGCCTACCAGGGCGGCGAGCGCTACCTGGAGGCGGCCGAGGTCGCCGAGGAGGCCCTGGCGATGGAGGACGAGGCGGGCCTCGACACCCTCGACAGGATGGTGCTGCGCGAGGTCCTGGCCCGGTCCCTCACCGGTCTCGGGGAACTCGCCGATGCCGTCACCCGCTGGGACGAGCTCATCGCGATGCAGGACCCCGACCGCGACGCCGCCACCGTCGCGCACCTGCACGACGAGGTCGCCCAGCTGCTCGACCGGCTCGACCGGGACGCCGAGTCCGCCGAGCGCCACGGAGCCGCCGCGACGATCTGGGAGGGGCTGGACGAGCCGTTCCAGGCGGCGGGCCAGCACCAGCGCCGCGCCATGATGCTCAAGTGGGCGGGTGAGACCGAGGCGGCCCTGGCCGCCTCGCGGCTGGCCGAGCAGTGGCTGGACCGGGCGGTGGCCGACCCCGGCCTGTCCGTCCCCGAGGAGCAGGCGCACTTCAGGCGCGGCACGATGCGCTTCGACCGGGCACGCGTTCTGTGGGGGACCGCGCCGACCGCCGAGGCCGAGAGCGAGGCGGAGGCCGCGATCGGCCTGTTCCGCGCGGCGGGCGACGACGATGCCGCCCAGCAGGCCGAGAGGCTGCTCACCGCGATCCGGGAGAGCGCCGGCTGACGGACCGGGCCGGCACCGGGCCTCTCCGGAGAAGAGCCCGCTGCCGCGGCCGTTCCCGCGTCGGGAACGGCCGCGGCAGCGGACCGCCGGTCCAGCCGGCCTGATCCCGCTCGCCTTCTCATCCCCTTTTTTGGGGATTTCGGGTGAGGGGCCGCAGGTGGCCGCGGTCGGGCGCGGGAAACGTCAATGACCGGTGGCGTTCCGTGGTGTCATAGTCACATGACAACCCCCGACACCAAGAAGAGCGCTGCGGCGGCGCTCATCCACGCCTTCGTCACCACCGGGGACGACCTCGCCGACCGGGCGGACCTGGCCCGGTTCCTGCGCGGGCAGCGCCTGGTCACCGAAGGCGCGATCCCCATCACCCTGGCCGACTTCGACGAGGCCGTCACCCTGCGCGACGGACTGCGCGCCCAACTGCGCCTGGCAGCGGGGGAGTCCGCCGACGCCGAGGCGGTCGCGCGGGCCCAGCGGGTCCTGGACGGGCTTCGGGTGACCGTGCGCCTGGCCCCCAGCGAGGCGGCGCTGTCCCCACTGGCCCCGGCCGTGGTCGACGAGGTCCGCCGGGGCATGGCCCGCGTCGCCGGGGCCTGGGCCGCGGTACTGGCCACCGGCGAGTGGCGTGAGATCGAGCCGGTCTGACCGCGGGCCCTGAGCCGTCGCCCGGACGGAAGACGGCGGGCCGACCGGAATTCCCTCCTCGACCGACCGCGGTTCAGGGCCGCGCGGATGCCGCGCGGCCTTCTCCGGCGGTCCTCGGCCGAGGAGGGCCTCCCGGCCGGCCCCTCGAACCGGGGCCGGTCAGGAGCCGCTGCCCCGCCGTCTGAGATAGCGCTCGAACTCGCGGGCGATGGCCTCGCCGCTGGCCTCGGGCAGCTCGGCGGCGTCCTTGGCCTCCTCCAGGCTGCGTACGTACCCGGCGATGTCGGAGTCCTGCGCGGAGAGCTCGTCGACCCCGCGCTCCCAGGCGCGCGAGTCCTCGGGCAGGTCGCCCAGGCGGACCGGCAGGTCCAGGGTGTCCTCGAGGCGGCGCACCAGGGCCAGCGTGGCCTTGGGGCTGGGCGGCTGGGCGACGTAGTGCGGAACGGCCGCCCACAGCGAGAAGGTCTCCACGCCCGCGGCGGAGAACGCCTCGTGCAGCACGCCGACGATCCCGGTCGGGCCGTCGTACGTGGTCGGTTCCAGGGCCATGGCCCTGCCCAGCTCCGGATGCGAGAACACGCTGGTGACCGGGACCGGACGCGTGTGCGGAACGTCGGCCAGAAGCGCTCCCAGCAGCACGACGCGGCGCACGCCCAGCTCCCGGGCCACGGACAGCAGGTCGCCCGCGAAGCCGCGCCACCGCATGCTGGGCTCCGAGCCCTGCACCAGCACGACGTCCCGTCCGCCCGGGGGCCGGGCCAGCGACACCTTCACGCCGGGCCAGCGGATGGCCTCGCTGGAGCCCTCCACCGACTTGACCCGGGGGCGGGTCACCTGGAAGTCGTAGTAGTCCTCCGAATCCAGGGACACCAGCTCTGTTGAGCCCCAGATAGCGGCCAGATGCTCGATCGCGGCGCTGGCCGCCTCACCGGCGTCGTTCCAGCCCTCGAACGCGGCCACCATCACGGGCTCGACCAGCTCCGAAACGCTGTCGAGCTCAGGCACAGGCCGCCTCCTTAAGTCATCGGGGTCCGGGTGTCGGCGTCGTCGACCCTCGACACCACCGGTCGCTCCCACCTTATGTCCAACGAGCCCGTCGGTGCAGGGGGAGAAAAGGGAACCGGCGTTCGCTTCCGGCGGAGCGCGGGCGGTCGCCCGCTCCAGGGACAACACCGGACGCCGCCGTGTTCTTCCACAGCGGGGAAGGCGTCACGAGGCCGAGAGGACCCCGTGCGATATCGTCGAGAGCACACCGGCGGTGCCATCCGGGCGACGCCGACCCCGACGACCTTCTTCTCAGCGCGCCACCCGCCCAGGGGCGGGGCCGCGCCGCCGCCGACAGCGAAGCAAAAGGTTCATGAGCTCTCGACTCTCCTTCCGTGCCGCCCTCGCTTCCCGCGTCATCGTCGCCGACGGTGCGATGGGAACCATGCTCCAGTCCCACGACCTGGGACTGGACGACTTCCAAGGGCACGAGGGGTGTAACGAGGTCCTCAACGTCACCCGGCCCGACGTGGTACGGGCCACGCACGCCGCCTACTTCGACGTCGGCGTGGACTGCGTGGAGACCAACACCTTCGGCGCGAACTACGCGGCGCTGGCCGAGTACGGGATCCCCGAGCGCACCTTCGAGCTGGCCGAGGCCGGAGCCCGCCTGGCCCGCGAGGTCGCCGACGAGTACGGCACCGCCGACCACCCCCGCTACGTGCTGGGCTCGCTGGGGCCGGGCACCAAGCTGCCCTCGCTGGGCCACGCCCCCTACGCCCTGCTGCGCGACTACTACGAGCAGGCCGCCAGAGGCCTCATCGAGGGCGGCTCGGACGCCGTCATCGTGGAGACCTGCCAGGACCTGCTCCAGGTCAAGGCCGCCGTGGTCGGCTCGCGCCGGGCCGCCCGCGCGGCAGGCCTCGACGTGCCGATCATCGCCCAGGTGACCATCGAGACCACCGGCACCATGCTGCTGGGCTCGGAGATCGGTGCGGCGCTGACCGCGCTGGAGCCGCTGGGCATCGACGTCATCGGCCTGAACTGCGCCACCGGCCCCGCCGAGATGAGCGAGCACCTGCGCTACCTCTCCCAGCACGCCGGGGTGCCCATCTCCGCCATGCCCAACGCGGGCCTGCCCGAACTGGGCGCCAACGGCGCGGTGTACCCGCTGACCCCGGGCGAGCTCGCCGACGCGCACGAGAACTTCACCGGGGAGTTCGGCCTCTCGCTGGTCGGCGGCTGCTGCGGCACCACGCCCGAGCACCTGCGCCAGGTCGTGGAGCGCGTGGCCGGCCGCGCGATCGGCGAACGCCGGCCGCTGCGGGAGGCCGCCGCCGCGTCGCTGTACCAGAGCGTGCCGTTCCGCCAGGACTCCAGCTACCTGGCGATCGGCGAACGCACCAACGCCAACGGCTCCAAGCTGTTCCGCGAGGCCATGCTCGAGGAGCGCTACGACGACTGCGTGGAGATCGCCCGCGACCAGATCCGCGACGGCGCGCACCTGCTCGACCTGTGCGTGGACTACGTGGGCCGCGACGGCGCGCGCGACATGGACGAGCTGGCCGGGCGCCTGGCCACCGCCTCCACCCTGCCGCTGGTGCTGGACTCCACCGAGGTCGAGGTGCTGCGGGCGGGCCTCGAGAAGGTCGGCGGGCGGGCGGTGCTCAACTCCGTCAACTACGAGGACGGCGACGGCCCCGAGTCCCGGTTCGCCAGGGTCGCCTCGCTCGCGGTCGAGCACGGCGCCGCCCTGATCGCGCTGACCATCGACGAGCAGGGGCAGGCGCGCACCGCCCGGAAGAAGGTGGAGGTCGCCGAGCGGCTGATCACCGAGCTCACCGGCGACTACGGTGTGCGCGAGGCCGACATCATCATCGACTGCCTGACCTTCACCATCGCCACCGGCCAGGACGAGTCCCGCCGCGACGCGCTGGAGACCATCGAGGCCATCCGCGAGCTGAAGCGGCGCCGTCCCGAGGTGCAGACCACCCTGGGGCTGTCCAACGTCTCCTTCGGCCTCAACCCGGCCGCGCGCATCGTGCTGAACTCGGTGTTCCTCAACGAGTGCGTCGAAGCCGGGCTGGACTCGGCGATCGTGCACGCCTCCAAGATCCTGCCGATGAACCGGATCCCCGAGGAGCAGCGCGAGGTCGCCCTGGACCTGGTCTACGACCGCCGCGCCGACGGCTACGACCCGCTGCAGAGGTTCCTGGAGCTCTTCGAGGGCGTGGACGCCCAGGCGCTCAAGGCGTCGCGCGCCGAGGAGCTGGCCGCGCTGCCGCTGTGGGAGCGCCTGGAGCGCCGCATCATCGACGGCGAGACGGTGGGCATCGAGGCGGACCTGGACGAGGCGCTGACCGAGCGCCCGGCGCTGGCCATCGTCAACGACACCCTGCTGTCGGGGATGAAGGTCGTGGGCGAGCTGTTCGGCTCCGGTCAGATGCAGCTCCCGTTCGTGCTGAAGTCGGCCGAGGTGATGAAGACCGCCGTGGCCCACCTCGAACCGCACATGGAGAAGAGCGACGCCGACGGCAAGGGCCGCATCGTCCTGGCCACGGTCAAGGGCGACGTGCACGACATCGGCAAGAACCTCGTGGACATCATCCTGTCCAACAACGGCTACGACGTGGTCAACATCGGTATCAAGCAGCCGGTGAAGGCCATCCTGGACGCCGCCCAGGAGCACCGCGCCGACGTCATCGGAATGTCCGGCCTGCTGGTCAAGTCCACGGTCGTCATGCGCGAGAACCTCGAGGAGATGAACACGCGCGGCATCTCCGAGCAGTACCCGGTCCTGCTGGGAGGGGCGGCCCTGACCCGCTCCTACGTCGAGCAGGACCTGGCGGGGATCTTCAAGGGCCAGGTGCGCTACGCCCGCGACGCCTTCGACGGGCTGCGCCTGATGGACGCCTTCATGGCCGTCAAGCGCGGAGTCGAGGGCGCCGAACTGCCGCCGCTGCGCCAGCGCCGGGTCAAGACCGGTGCCAGGCTCACCGTCACCGAACCCGAGCAGATGCCCGCCCGCAGCGACGTGTCCACCACGAACCCGGTCCCGGTCCCGCCGTTCTGGGGCGACCGGATCAGCAAGGGCGTCCCGCTGGCGGACTACACCGCCTTCCTCGACGAGCGCGCCACCTTCATGGGCCAGTGGGGCCTGAAGGGAGCACGCGGCAACGGGCCGAGCTACGAGGAGCTGGTCGAGACCGAGGGCCGCCCCCGGCTGCGGATGTGGCTGGACCGCATCCAGACCGAGGGGTGGCTGGAGGCGGCCGTCGTGTACGGCTACTACCCCTGCTACAGCGAGGGCGACGACCTCGTGGTGCTGGCGGAGGACGGCTCCGAGCGCACCCGCTTCACGTTCCCGCGCCAGCGCCGGGACCACCACCTGTGCCTGGCCGACTACTTCCGGCCCAAGGAGTCGGGGGAGCTGGACACGGTGGCCTTCCAGGTGGTCACCGTGGGGTCGGCGATCAGCCGGGCCACCGCGGAGCTGTTCGAGAAGAACGCCTACCGCGACTACCTGGAGCTGCACGGACTGAGCGTGCAGCTCACCGAGGCACTCGCGGAGTACTGGCACACCCGGGTGCGCGCCGAGCTCGGCTACGCCGGGGAGGACCCCGCGGAGATCGAGGCGTTCTTCAAGCTGGGCTACCGGGGCGCGCGGTTCTCCCTGGGCTACGGCGCCTGCCCGGACCTGGAGGACAGGGCCAAGATCGTGGGGCTGCTCAGACCCGAGCGTGTCGGGGTGACGTTGTCCGAGGAGTTCCAGCTTGTTCCCGAACAGGCCACCGACGCGATAGTCGTTCATCACCCCGAGGCGAAATACTTCAACGTATGACCTCTGAGAACCTGCAGGCCGTGCTGTTCGACATGGACGGCACCCTGATCGACACAGAGCAGATGTGGGCGGGAAGCGAAGCGGAGGTCATGGCGGAGCTCGGCGGGGTGTGGAGCGCCGCCGACCAGATGCGCTGCCTCGGCGGAGCCGCGCCGATGGTGGCCGCCTACATGATCGAGCGCACGGGTGTCGGCGCCACGGTCGACGAGGTCATCGCGATGCTGTACGCGGCCATCGCCCGCCGCCTGGAGCAGGGCGCGCCGGTGCGGCCGGGGGCCAAGGAACTGCTCACCGGGGTGGAGGCGGCCGGCATCCCGATGGCCCTGGTCACCTCCACCAACCGGCCGCTGATCCCCCTCTCCCTGGCGGGGATCGGCGAGCACTACTTCACCGTCTCGGTCGCCGGGGACGAGGTGGCGTACAACAAGCCGCACCCCGAGCCCTACCTCAAGGCCGCGCGGATGCTGGGCGTCGACCCGGGCCGCTGCGCGGCCGTGGAGGACTCTCCCACCGGGGTCGCCTCGGCGCAGGCGGCGGGGTGCGTCGTCATCGCGGTGCCGCACGTGGCGTCGATCCCCGAGGCCGAGCGCCGCCACGTGATCGGCTCCCTGGAGGACATCGACGCGGCCTGGCTGCGCCGCGCGGTTCCGGCCCGCTGAGTTCTCCGCCGGCCGCGCGGCGGCCCGGGCCCTCCCGGCCCGCGGCTCCCTAGGGCGTGTCTTCAAACGTCATGCCCACATCAGGAGTGAGGCGAGGGTGACGGCTGCTCTGTAGGACTGAGAGGTCTTGTCGTACCGGGT
>NZ_SNYN01000027.1 GCF_004363075.1 Actinorugispora endophytica | reverse complement strand
CCACCCCTTCCCCGCGGCTTCCCCTCCTCCTCCTGGTCCTCGATCTCCTTCGCCATCCGCCCGGTCACCACCGCCCGCCCCGGCTCCGACCGCCCACCCCGGCCACCACGCCCGCCACCCGCCCGCAGCACCCCCCCGGGGTCCGTCCCGCCCACCACAGACCACCAGAAGCCTCCCGCCCGGCCCGCCCCGGTCTCGGTCGCACCCCGCGCCGACGGCGCGCCCCCAGCACATCAGAAACGCCAGAGGCGTCCCGCTCCGGTGCGGGACGCCCCAAGGGCCACCAGGGCCGCAAACCGCCAGACCACGCCCGGCTCCAGCCGTCGTCCCGCGCCGTCAGGCGCGGGCTTGAAAACGTAAAGAAACTCCTCAACACATCCCCTGGACACGAGGAAACCCGGTGAACCATGCGGCTCAACCGGGCTTCCTGGTGTCTGCTTACAGCAGGTGGGTTCCGTCGTGGCTTCGGATGAACGGGCCGTCGTCGCGTTGGGAATCAAGGACTCGGATCAGTCGGGCCTGCGGCATGAGTGCACGGGCCTCGTCGAGGTCGATCCACCGGGCCTGGGTCGCCTCGTCGGATGCTGTGGGGGTTCCCTCCTCCACCGTGCATCGGATGGCAATGCTGACCACACCCAGGGGCATGTTCTTGTAGATCCCGACCAGTTTTCCGGGACGGACCTTGACCCCGGTCTCCTCCCAGACCTCGCGGACAACTCCGGCGTTGGGATCCTCGTCCAGCTCCAGGACTCCTCCGGGTGGAACCCACCGGCCGTCGTCTCTGCGCTGAATCGCCAGAACCTGACCGCACTCGTTGAACACGACTCCGGTGACACTGACGGAATGACGCGGAAGCTCAGGCATCGGCCGACCACTCATAAGACAACTTCCACTGCGAGGCCGGGAAGACGTTCACCGCTGCCTCGATGGGCTTGTCCTCCTGGTCGTAGGCGATTCGGACCACTTCGAGAACCGGCGCCGTATCAGCGATCTTGAAAAAGTCGGACTCGTCCCGGCTGGCGGAACGCACCTCGATGTTCTCGACGAACCGAGAGGCATGGTGGCCCCTGGCCGCAAGCCGTTTGTACATACCGGTAGGGCCGGTGTCAGGCTCTGCGATCTCCAGCGATCCCGCCACCGACATGGGAATGTAGGCGGTCGCAAGCTGCATCGGGTGTCCGGATGCGAGCATGCGACGTCCACGGACCATGACCCGCTCGCCTCCAAGCTGGAGATACGTGGCGATCTCGGGCGGCGGATCGATCTCGTCGAGTCGGACGCGCGGAGTGTCCGGCTCCAATCCGGCCCGCCTCATCTCCTCGGCGAAGCTGCCGCCTGAACCCCGGTATCTGGTGCGTCGAGTGCGTTTGACCGTGGGGACTTCGAGCACGGTGGCGCCGCGACCACCCTCGACCCGAACGAGTCCTTCGTTCTTGAGGATGGCGATAGCTCGACCGATCGAGGTCTGAGCGAGTCCATATTCACGGGCAAGCGTGGGTTGGCTCGGAAGCATCTCCCCAGGCTTGTAGCGACCGCTTTTGATGGCGGCGCGCAACTGGTCGGCCACCTGCTCATAGCGCGACCTCGGCTTCTCTAGCGCCACCGGCCTTCTCCCTTCACTACTCCGACCCTGAGCCTAGCGATTAGGTGTGAGCTTGTTCCTGTTGACCGACACACAAAGCTTGACACCTAACCGTCATGTGTTAGCTTCGTGTTAGGCACTTCATACACCAAGGGACTGCAGCGCCTAACTTCACACAAACCTAACGCTTAACACTTAGGAGTTATTTCATGCGGAGCATCCCAGTGGACACGTCGCGGATGGTGTTCATGGCGGCGGGCGGGGCCCGTCCGAAGTTGAAGAACCGTGAGACGGGCGAGATCAAGCTCAACGCCCAGGGTGTGCAGCTGTGGCAGGTCAAGGTGCTGGCGCAGGTGGACGACAACGACGGCGACGCGCTGCTGATCTCGTTCGCGGCGCAGACGCCTCCGCCGCTGCGGCTGGGCATGCTGCTGCGGGTGTCGGGCCTGGTGGCGATCCCGTGGGAGACCAACGGCCGTCACGGGGTGGCGTTCTCGGCCGCGTCGCTGGAGGTCGTGGAGATGTCCGGGGCGGGGGCGGCGTGATGGCGGTGTGGCCCAACGGCGAGTCCGAGGAGTTCCGGGACTGGGCGGATGAGTGGTCCCGGACCAACCGCGGCAACGAGAAGGGCGAGTAGGTGTTTCCCGAGATTCTGTGGGCGGTGCCTCCGGCGGCGGTGTCGGTTCCGGTGGGCGCGGCGGTGTGGCGCAACTGGTCGCCGGCCTCCTGGAACTACGGCCCCGGGCTGGTGGGCAACGCCGCGCGGGTGCACCTGACGTGGGCGGACGTGTCCAGCGGGTGCGGGCTGACCAAGACGCGGACCCGGTTGGGCAAGGGCGGGCGCCGCCAGGTGGAGCGCAAGCCCAAGCTGTCGCGGTTCCGTCCGACCGGGTACGGGTTCCGGGTGCGGGTGCGTCTGCACGACGGGCAGACCCCGGGCGACTACGCCCAGGCGCTCACCCGGTTGGCGCACTCCTGGCGGGTGCACGCGGTGCGCGTCCGCCGGACCGGCCCCGGTTGGGTGGAGCTGGTGGCCACCTCGCGTGACCCGCTGGTCAACCTCGGAGCGGCGTCGGCCTTCGACGGGGAGCTGTTGACCGTTCAGCTCGGCCGGTTGGAGACGGGTGAGCCGTGGGTGGTCGACTTCCGGCAGGTGCCGCACTGGCTGGACATCGGCGCGACCCAGTCGGGCAAGTCCACCGACGTCAACGCCCTGATTAAGGGGTTGTCCCCGCAGCCGGTGGCGTTGGCGGGCCTGGATCTGAAGGGCGGGGTGGAGCTGACCCCTTACGAGGACCGCATCTCCAAGCTCGCCACCACGCGTGACGAGTGCGGAGGGCTGCTCGACGACCTGATCGGCATCCTGACCGACCGCATGGCGCTGTGCCGGACGCACCGGATGCGCAACGTGTGGAAGCTCCCCGAGGACGTGCGGGAACAGCACGCGATGCCGATCGTGGTGTTCGTGGACGAAGTGGCCGAGTTGTACCTGATGGCGGACAAGTCCGAGAAGGACGTGATCGCCAAGACCTCCACCACGCTGCTGCGCATCGCCCAGCTCGGCCGCGCCTTCGCGGTGTACCTGGTGGTGTGCGGGCAGCGGGTCGGCTCCGACCTCGGTCCCGGGGTGACGGCGCTGCGGTCGCAGCTGTCGGGCCGCATCTGCCACCGGGTCAACGACGCCGAGACGGCCAAGATGGCGCTGGGCGACCTGGCCCCCGACTCCCTGGAAGCCGCTCTGAGCATTCCGGCGGAGATGCCGGGCGTGGCGGTGACCGTGGGCGCGGACGGCCGCTGGCACCGGGCGAGGTCCTTCCTGACCACCGAGGAGGAGGCCGAGCAGGCCGCACGCGAGTTCGCGCACCTGGCTCCTTCCTGGGACGCGCTGACCACCGCGTCGGGTGCGCCGTCGTCGATCTCCGACGCCGAGTTGGCGGACTTCCTCGACGGGGCGGCGTGATGCATATGAAGCGCTTGGGCGCGTGGCTGGTGGACTGGGTGCCGCTGCTGGCCCTGGCGGGGATCGCGGCCGCGGGGAGCTTCACCCACATCCGGGACCTGGCCGAGAGGTCGGGCCAGTACGGGTGGATGGCCTGGGCCATCGCGGTGTCCATCGACCTGACGTGCGTGATGGCCGCCCGGGAGCGCCACCGCGACACCAAGACCGGCCGCCAGTCGTCCCGGGTGTCCTGGCCCACGGTGGTGATGGTCGCCGCGATCCTGCTGACCCTGGCCGCGAACCTGGCGACCGCCCAACCCACGCCGTGGGGATGGGTCATGGCCGCCACTCCAGCGGCGGCCTTCCTGGTCGCGGTCTCCATGCTGGAGCGCCGCACCACCCACACCTCGCCCCCCGCCCCGGTCGAGACCGAAGAGGTCCCGGCCGAACCGCCGGCGACCACCGTCGAACCGGTCGAGTCAGAACCGACCCCGGTGCCCGAACTCCCCGCGCCCGAACCGGCGGCTGACCCGCTGCTCGGCTACGCCCTCCAGGTCGCCGACGGCTACCACCAAACCCACGGCCACACGATCCCCCTGGACGCGCTGCGCGCCCGTCTCGGGGTTGCCGAACCCGTGGCCGCCCGCCTACACGCCCAACTCGCCTGAAAGGAGAAACTCCATGGCGATCGACTGCAACGGCCAGGGCTGGCGCTGGTGACCACGACGATCTGCTCGGGCTGCTACAGCCTCGGCACCACCAGCGAGGGCGACACCTGCCCGGCCTGCAAGGGCTCGGGCCAGAACACCGACTAGACGCGCGGCTCTGCTTCCACACACCGCCCCGCGCCACCGCTTCACCTGTTCAACCGACCCAACACGAGAAAGAAGGCGCACCATGTCCGGCTGCTGGGACGACCCCAAGGACACCAAGAACACCGACCCCACGACCACCCTGCACAAGGGCGGAAAGTGATGGCCGACGACTGCTCGACCTGCCAGGGCCTGGGGGTGGTTCCCGACTTCGAGTCGGTGGAGCTGACCTACGAGGACTGCCCCGACTGCCGTTAGAGACGACAAAGCCCGTGGCGCGGCTCTGCTTCCACACACCGCCGCGCCACGGGTTCACCTACCCAACGAACCCGAGAGTCCGAAAGGGGCTGACTGTGAGTATGCCACCCGCGACCAGGTTCACCGCCGTGTACGCGGCGATGACCGCCGCCCACCACGTGGGCGACTACCTCCTCCAGACCGACCACCAAGCCGACCACAAGGCCGCGTCCCGCGACCGCGCCGACGGCACCGCGGTGTCCGAGGTCGAGTCCTGGGCCGCGAACCAGACGCACGTGGCCGGCTACCACGCCGCGCAGCTGGCCTTCGTCGCCCTGGCCGCCAAATCGCTCGGGCTCCGCCTGTCCCCGGGGCGGCTGGCCGCCGGGGTCGCGTTCTCCTGGATCACCCACAGCGTCATCGACCGGCGCTGGCCGGTCCGCCTCTGGATGACCCGCACCGGCTCGTCCGGCTTCTACCAGGTGGGCGGGGCCGCGCACGCCGACCAGGCCATGCACCACGCCGCCCTGTTCGCCGCGGCCCTCCTCGCCAGCGGAGGTGACCGGTGATGCGCTGCCCACGCTGCGGAAGCGGTGACATCACCGAGTACAGCTACGACGGCGGCAAAACCGTCACCGGCTATGAGTGCCGCGACTGCGAGGCCATCTGGTGACGGCCCGCGTGGACGTCCTTCCCTTCTGACCTTCTTCGTGCCTCCGGCTCGGGCTCTGCGTCCACGCACCGCCCCGGCCGGGGGCTTCGCCTTCCCAACCCGTGAAAGGGGTGCTTCGCCGTGCCCGAACCCTCCCACGTCGGCGGCCTGATCGGCCCAGTCCTGGCCACGCTCGCCGAGTCCGGCGACCACGGCCTCGACCGGTGGATCTCCCAGGTCCGCCAGCTCCGGGGCTGCGCCTGCCCGGTGCGCCTGACGGGCGGCACGACCCGTGTGGACGCCGCCACCGGCGAACTCCTCGGCTCGTACTCGACCTCCCGCGAACCGGACAGCGAACTCCTCGTGCGGTGCAAGAACCGCCGCGAATCACGCTGCCCGTCCTGCTCGGCCGAGTACCGCGCCGACACCTACCAGTTGATCAAGGCCGGGGTCGCGGGCGGCTCCAAAGGCGTTCCCGCCTCGGTGGCCGTGCATCCGCGCGTGTTCGCCACCTTCACCGCGCCCTCCTTCGGGGCGGTGCATCGGGGGCCGGCCAAGGACGGCAAGACCCGCGTCTGCCACCCGCGCCGCTCCGGGCCTTCGTGCACCAGGTACCACCGCGCCGATGACCCGCTGATCGGCCAAGCCCTCGACCCGGCCGAGTACGACTACACCCACCACGTGCTGTGGCAGGCCCACGCCGGGGAGCTGTGGAGGCGCTTCACCGTGTACCTGCGCCACCACCTGGCCGCCGCCGCCGGACTGACCCGCACCGAGTTCAACCAGCGCGTGCGCGTCTCCTACGCCAAAGTGGCCGAATTCCAGGCGCGCGGGGCGGTGCACTTCCACGCCGTGATCCGCTTGGACGGCCACACCAAGGACACGGGCTCCTGGCCGCTGCCACCGGTGTGGGCCTCACTCGACATGCTCACCGCGGCCATCGCCTCGGCGGCGCGCGCCGTACGGGTGGAGGCCACCGTGTCGGGCCACACCTACGCCCTGGTGTGGGGCCGGCAGTTGGACGTGCGACCGATCGCCGAGTTCGGTCCCGACCGCTCCATCTCCGACACCGCCGTGGCGGGTTACATCGCCAAGTACGCCACCAAGGCCGCCGAGGCCACCGGCACCCTGGATCGGCGCATCCTCGACATCGAACAGGCCGGGCTCGACGCCGAGCACATCCGCCCGCACACCGCCCGCCTGATCAACATGTGCTGGCGGCTGGGCAACGTGAACGTGTTCCCGCACCTGGAAGACCTCAAGCTGCGCAAGTGGGCGCACATGCTCGGCTTCCGGGGCCACTTCTCCACCAAGTCACACCGCTACTCCACAACCCTGGGCGCGCTGCACCAAGCCCGCGCCGACTTCGCCGCTGGCCACCCCTGGGATCCCGACACCCACACCCCCACCGCGCCGCCGCCTGACGGGTCGGTGCTCGTGCTGTCGGACTGGCGCTACCTCGGCCAAGGACTCACCCCCGGCGAACTCGCCCTCACCTCGTTGATCACCGGCACCCCCAAACCCAAGGGAGACACCCCGTGAAAACCCTCGAACGGCTCTGGTCCCCCAAAGAGACCGCGGCCTTCCTCGGGGTCTCGGTCAAGACCCTCTACGACTGGCGTTACAAGCGCTCTGGACCGCCTTCGCACCGCCTCGGTCGCCACGTCCGGTACCTCCCCGACGAGGTTTACACCTGGGTCAAGAGGCAGTCCTGATGGCCTCCACCAACCGCCAGATCGCCCGAGAGGAGGCGGCATAGTGGCACGGGTCAAGGACCTATGGAAGAACAGGGACGGCTCGCGCACTTCACGCTACGGCTCGGGGAAACGATACCTCGCCGTGTGGGAAGGGCCTGATGGCAAGGAGAAGACCCGGGCATTCGAACGCAAGATCGATGCTTCACGGCATGGCTCGGCCATGGAGACGGACCGCCTACGGGGCTCCTACATCGACCCTCGCGCTGGACGCATCAGCGTCCGGACGTATGCGGAATCCCGGTGGTTTCCCCTTCTGGTGCACATCAGCGAGAACACCCGGGACACCTACGGCCGTCATCTGCGCAACCGGATCTACCCGGCATTCGGTGAACGGGAGATCGGAAGCCTGACCCGCGCTGACATGAAGCACTTCGTCGCCGTGATGGACAAGGACCCCGAACTCTCACCGAGTACGGTGCACACCGCCTTTGCGACGTTACGGATCATGATGCAGGCGGCGGTAGATGACGAGATCATCATCGCCAACCCGTGTTCGCGGGTGAAGCTGCCCAGGATCACGGAACGGGTCATTGATCCCCTCTCCCCCGACGCCGTGCTCGGCCTCGCTGATGTGCTCTCCCCTCGTTACCGCGTCGCGGTGTTTCTCGGTGCTGGCGCTGGTCTGCGCCGTGGGGAAGCCCTCGGCCTGGTGGTGCCTCGAGTGGACTTCCTCAAGCGCAGCATTGATGTACGGGTGCAAGCTCAAAAGGGGAAGCTCGTCGATCTGAAGACCAGGTACTCGAAGAGGGTTGTCCCCGTGGATGACCTGATCCTCGAAGAGATCAGGCGGCACATGCTGCGGTATGAACCCGGTCCTGAGAAGGTGCTGATCAGCAACACATGGAAGGCGATTGCCAAACCATCGTCATTCAACTCCTGCTGGGCCAAAGCAGTGGAGAAGGCCGGACTACCGACGGGGACACGGTTCCACGACCTGAGGCACTTCTACGCCTCGTCGCTCATCGCTGCAGGGGTCAACGCGAAAGCGATCCAACGCCGCATGGGCCACGCCTCGATCACCGAGACCTTCGACACCTACGGACACCTGTTCCCCGATCACGAGGACCTCGGTCGGGGGGCGATCGGGGCCATGTTGACTCGGTTCGACGAGGATTCCGGAACAGATCCGGAACAGGGGAACTGAACCCCTAATGCGGTGCAGGTCAGAGGGCTGGAAGAAGAGGAGTCGGCCGGTAAGCCGGATTCTGTCGGTCCGTGCGGACCGGACGGCCATCCATCTGGGGCCGCTGTTGCCAGCGGCCTCGGTGCGGTCTACCCGCGGACATCGGGCGGGCAGCCCTCGATCGTCCGCGCAGGGGACCGTGGTCCCCCTCTTGACCTTGCTCCGGGTGGGGTTTACCTAGCCGACCGGATCACTCCGGCCGCTGGTGGTCTCTTACACCACCGTTTCACCCTTACCACCGGCCTGGGCCGGTGGCGGTCTGCTTTCTGTGGCACTGTCCCGCGGGTCGCCCCGGGTCGGTGTTGCCGACCACCCTGCCCTGTGGAGTCCGGACTTTCCTCGACGCCGCACGCGGCGCCGCGACCGTCTGGCCGACTCCCCTCCACCCGAGATTCTAGGGCATGCCCCGTGGACCGGCCCCGGCGGTCCCGTGGGCGTCCCGGAGCGGCCCGGGTCAGTCCAGGTGTCCGGTGTCGTTGAGGGAGCGCACCACCATGGGGCCGTCGCTGAAGCAGTGGATCTCGCTCAGGCACGCGACGTCCAGGTGCATCCGGTACAGCGCCTGCGGCGGGGCGAGCAGGGCCTGCTGCACCATCACCTTGATCGGGGTGACGTGGCTGACCACCAGCACGGTCCGCCCCGGGTGGCGGGCCAGCAGCCGGTCCCTGGCCAGGCCGACGCGGTGGGCGACGGCGCTGAAGCTCTCCCCGCCGGGCGGCGCCACGGCCGGGTCCGCGAGCCAGCGGTCCAGCTCCCCCGGCGAGTACTCGCGCGCCTCCGCGAAGGTCATGCCCTCCCAGGCTCCGAAGTCGGTCTCGCGCAGCCCCTCGTCGGTCTGGACCTCCAGGCCGAGTTCCTTCGCCGCGTACCGGGCGGTGTCCAGGGTGCGGCGCAGCGGAGAGGACACGATGGCGTCGATCCCGCGCCCGGCGAGCCGGCGGGCCGCGGCGCGCGCCTGCTCGTGGCCGGTCTCCGTGAGCGCGATGTCCCCGGCGCCGGCGAAGCGCCGCTCCACCGACAGCGGGGTCTGCCCGTGCCGCAGCAGAAGCAGCCGCGTGGGCGTGGTGTCGGCCGGGCCCCAGCCGACGCCGCCCGCGTCCGAACTCGTGCTCGCCGGGTCGGGCCCGGCGGCGGGGCCCGTCCCGGGCTCCGCGGGGGCCGGCTTCCTCTCCGCGCCGTCCATGGCCGCGTTGGCGAGCCGGTCCGCGTCCGCGTTCTCCGCGCGGGGAACCCACTGGTAGCGCACCGGCCCCAGCCCCGCGGCCAGCCCGCGCGCCCGGTCGGCCAGCGGCCGCATGGCCGGGTGCTTGACCTTCCAGCGTCCCGACATCTGCTCGACCACGAGTTTGGAGTCCATCCTGACCTCCACGGACGCGGCCGGGTCGAGCCCCGCGACCGCCTCCAGACCCGCGATGAGCCCCCTGTACTCGGCGACGTTGTTGGTGGCCACCCCGATCGCCTCGGCGACCTCGGCCAGCAGCTCACCGGTGTCGGCGTCGCGGACCAGCGCGCCGTACCCGGCCGGACCGGGGTTGCCCCGCGACCCGCCGTCCGCCTCGATGACGAGCCTGCGGCTCATCGGCGGGCCTCCCCCGCCGCCGGCGCGGTCACAGTCCCGAGTCGTCGACGCGGACCAGGACGCGGCGGCAGTTCTCGCAGCGCATCACCTCGTCGGCCGGGGCCGAGCGCATCTCGCGCAGCTCCACCGTGCTCAACGCCAGCTTGCACCCCTCGCAGCGGCCGTAGCGCAGCGCGGCCGCCGCGACCCCGGCGTTCTGCTCGCGCAGCTTCACGTAGAGGGCGGCCAGGTCGTCGGGGATCTCCCCGGCGACGCGGGTGCGCCGCTGCGTGGCGGAGTCCACCTCGTCCTTGATCTCCAGGACCGCCTCGGACCGGCGGTTCTCGGCGGCCTCCCGCTCGGCGGCGGCCGCGTCCACCGCCTTGGCCAGCTCCGCGCGGCGCCCCTCCGCGGCCTCCCGGCGCTCCATCACGTCCAGGACGATCTCCTCCAGCTCGCTCTGACGGCGCGCCAGCGAGGCGATCTCCGACTGCAGGCTCTCCAGGTCCCGGGGCGAGGAGACCTGCCCGGCCTCCAGCCTCCTGGTGTCCCGGTCGGCGCGCACGCGCACCTGCTCGACGTCGCTCTCGGCCTTGCGCTGCTCCCGGTCCAGGTCCCCCAGCGCCGTCTCGGCCGCCGCCATCTGGTCGTTCAGCTCCACCAGCCGGGCGTCCAGCCGCCGGATCTCGGAGATCTCGGGGAGCGTGCGGGCCCGGTGCTTGAGGCGGTCCAGCTCGGCGTCGATCTCCTGGAGGTCGAGCAGGCGGACTTGGTGGACGGGTTCTGCTTTCACTTGTCCTCTGTTCTTCGAAACGGCGGTACCGGTACTGCTATGCGGAGGCGGCGCCGAACGCCTGCGTCCAGGCGTCGGTGACGAGTGTGGACACGCGGGTCTCCACGTTAGCCCGTCCCCCGCCCAGCGCGCGCGTGAGCCGGGCCGCCCCATCGGCGAGCCAGGGCCATTCGGTGGCCCAGTGCGCGGCGTCGACGAGCGCGATGTCGCCGTGCTCGGCGAACTCCGAGGCCGGGTGGTGGCGCAGGTCCGCGGTGAGGAAGACGTCCGCTCCGGCGGCGCGGGCCGCCCCCAGCAGGGAGTCCCCGGCGCCGCCCGAGACCGCGACGGTGCGCACCGGGCGGTCGGGGTCTCCCGCCACGCGCAGCCCCGCGACGGTGGCGGGCAGACCGCGCGCGGCCCGCGCGGCGAAGTCGCGCAGCGGCACGGGGGACGCGAGCTCGCCGACGCGGCCGATGCCGCGCCGCCCCTCGGGGTCCGCGGGGTCGGGGTCGAGAGGGCGCAGCGGACCGTCCAGGCCGACGGCGGCGGCGAGCGCGTCGGAGACACCGGGGTCGGCGGTGTCGGCGTTGGTGTGCGCGGTGTACAGGGCGATGCCGGAGGTGATCAGGCGGTGCACGAGGCGCCCCTTGGGGGTGGTGGCGGCCACGCTGGTGACTCCGCGCAGGAGCAGCGGGTGGTGGGTGACCACCAGGTCCGCGCCCCACTCCGCGGCCTCTTCGACGACCCGGGCCACCGGGTCCACCGCGAACAGGATCCTGCGTACGGGCTGGCCCGGGTCCCCGCACACCAGACCGACCGCGTCCCAGGAGGCGGCCCAGGCCGGGTCGTAGATCGCTTCGAAGGCCGTGGTCACGTCGTGCAGGGTCGGTGGCGGCGAAGTAGTCACGGACGGCAGGGTAACGCCTGGGGGCGCGGTCCGGGGCGTCCACCGGGTCGGACTCCGGAGGCTCCGGCGCCGCGGTGGGGGCGCCGGGGCGGGTCCCGACATCACCGCATCGCCCGAAAAGCGAGTTAACTCCGGGTTTCGCGCCTGGTCACACCGCCGAAACACGACGGCCCGAGCATCGTCCTCGGCCGACGAGACCCGTCGGCCTCGTTCTTGGAGGGACTCGATGACCGAATCGACGACCGCTGAGTCCGCGACGCGCGCGCCGGAACCCTTCGGGCGCGCGCGACGCGTGGCCGTCGTGGGTGCGGGTGCGATCGGCGCGGTCGTGGCCGAAGCCGCCCACCAGGCGGGGCACCAGGTCACCCTGTGCGTGCGCCGCCCCCTCGACTCCATCACGGTGGAACGGGAGGGGTCGCGCCGTTGCCTGCGGCTGCCCACGGCCACCGCCCCCGACGCGGTCACCTCCCCGGTGGACTGGCTGCTGCTGGCCACCAAGGCCCAGGACGCCCCCCGCGCGCTCGGCTGGATCCGGCGGCTGGCCGGGGCCGGCACCACGGTCGTGGCGCTGCAGAACGGCGTGGACCACCACGAGCGCGTCGCGCCCCTGCTCGCCCTCGGCGAACTGCTCCCCGCGCTGGTGTACGTGTCGGCAGAACGGGTCTCGCGCGACCACGTGCGGCACCGGTGGGGGCGCCGGATCGTCGTCCCGGCGGGCCCGGCCGGAACCGCGCTGGGCCGGCTGCTCGCCGGGACCGAGGTGGAGGTGGCGTGCGACCCGGACTTCACCACCGCGGCCTGGCGCAAGCTGCTGACCAACCTCGCGGCCAACCCGCTGACCGCGCTCACCCTGCGCCGAATCGGCGTGCTCCAGCACCCGGACGTGCGCGAACTGGCGCGGGGCATCCTCACCGAGGCCGTCGCGGTGGGTCGGGCCGAGGGCGCGAAGCTGCTCGACACCGACGTGGACCAGACCCTCGACTTCTTCGCCGCGATGCCCCCGTACAGCGGCACCTCGATGCTGCACGACCGGATGGCCGGACGTTCGGTGGAGCACGACCTGATCACCGGCGCGTTGGTGCGCGCGGCCGAGCGGCACGGCATCGCCACCCCGCTGAACCGCACGGTGCTGGCGCTGCTGCGAGCGCTGGACGACGCGGGCGCGGTGGGTGTGCAGTCGCCGCTGGCCGGAGTGGGCTGACGCGGGGCGCGAAAGGACCCGTCCGCTCGTTGGCCGGGCGGGGTCGGCCCCGGTAGCGTCGCTGTACCCACCGAACGAGACGAGACGGGGTCCACTGTGAAATTCCTGGTACGCGAGCGCATCTTCGACATCGGCGACGACTACTGGGTGGAGGACGAGAAGGGCGAGCGCGTCTTCCACGTGGACGGCAAGGCGCTGCGGATCCGCGAGACCTTCGAGCTCCAGGACCCGGACGGCAACGAGATCTACCGGATCCGCAAGCGGCTGCTCTCCGTGCGCGACACGATGAAGATCTCCCGCGACGGCGACACGGTGGCCACCGTGCGCAAGCGGATGTTCAACCCGATCAAGGACAAGCTGATCGTCGAGCTCGAGGCCGGCGGCGAGTGGGAGATCACCGGCGACTTCCTCGACAAGGAGTACACGATCACCGACGACCAGGGGCCGATCGCGGTGATCTCCCGCAAGTGGTTCCGGGTCATGGACACCTACGCGGTGGACGTCAACACGCACCGCTCCGACGCGGGCGGCGACGTGGCGCTGGTGCTCGGTGTCGCGGTGTGCGTGGACGCGCTCACCGACGACGAGGACGAGGACGGCGGCGCCGAGGAGTAGCGGTCCGGGGCGGCCGGACCGGGACTCGGAAGGACCGGCCCCGGCGGGGCCCGGCCGGTCCGGCCGAGTCCCGCCGGGGCCCGGAAGGACCGAGAACCCGCGGCCTACGCGGGGACGCCGCTGGGCCGCTCCGTCGCGCGGGCGACGACCACGCCGAGCGCGGTGGCGGCGGCGAACGAGAGGGCGGACCAGACGAACCCGAACGGCGGGGCCGGGTCCAGGACCGAGGCCCCCATCAGCAGGCCGAACGAGAAGACGACGTGGAACGGCACGGTGATCAGCACCGACCGTCCTGGCGCGGGGACCCCGAGCACCCGCAGCATCGGCCAGGCCAGGAGCGGCGCCAACACGAACGACAGGGCCGTCATGGCCATGCCGAGGCCGATGTTGGCGTCGGGGGTGGGCGCGATCTCGGAAACCAGCCATCCGACGCCCTGCCCGGCGAAGTAGGAGACGGTGGACGCCACGGCGCCGACCGCCGCGCCGGTCAGTGCGGCGCGCAACGGAGTCATCGGGTTCGAGTTCATACGGCCATCCTGGCAGCGGGGGGCATCCGGTCCTTGAGTCCACGTACTCAGTTCCGGGTACCCGGATACTCACCAGAGGTAACCGCCCCCCCGGGGGGTCCCACGCGCACCGGCCGACGCGCGCGCCTCCCGTTGGACGCCCTAAGCTGGTCGATCATGGCGAAACCACCCCTGTCCCCCGTCGGGGCGCACGTTCCCGTCGCCGGCGGGCTGGCCAAGCGCGGACTGTCCTACGCGGCCGAGATCGAGGCCGAGGCCGTACAGGTCTTCGTCACCAACCCGCGCGGATGGGCCCGCTCACCCGGTGTCGCCGAGCAGGACGCGCTGCTGCGCGGACGCGTCGAGGACGGCCTGCCCGTCTTCGTCCACGCGCCCTACCTGATCAACCTGGGCACTCCGAACGAGGAGGTGGCCGCCCGGTCCGTCGCCTCCCTCGAGCACGCGTTGCGGCGCGGGGCCGAGATCGGCGCGCGGGGGGTGGTCGTGCACACCGGCTCCGCGGTCGACGGCACCCGCGCCGACGGGTTGGAGCGGACGCGCTCGCGGCTGCTGCCGGTCCTGGAGGCGCTCGACGCCGACGCGCCCCAGGTGCTGCTGGAGCCGATGGCCGGACAGGGGCGGGTGCTGTGCGCGACAGTGGACGACCTCGGACCGTACCTGGGCGCGCTCGAGGACCATCCCAAGGCCGCGGTGTGCCTGGACACCGCGCACGTGTTCGGCGCCGGGCACGACATCTCCACCGGGGCCGGGATGCGGGCGATGCTGGACCGGTTCGGCGAGGTCGCCGGGGCCCACCGGCTGCGGCTCGTGCACGCCAACGACTCTGCGGCGGCGTGCGGAAGCAACCGGGACCGGCACGCCAACATCGGTTCGGGCCACATCGGCGCCGCCCCCTTCGCCGAACTCTTCACGCACCCCGTCTCGGCGGGCGTGCCCGTCGTCGTGGAGACGCCTGGTCCCGTCGGCCCGCACTCCGCGGACGTGGCGACCCTGAAGAGGCTTCGCTCGCACGCCGCCGGACCGACCCCCTCGGACGCGGACCGGAGGCCGGTTCCGGTCGGCTGATCGGGAACCGGCCCCCGGTGGAGCGATCCGGGAACCGGAGTGGGTCACAATGAGGATCTGACCGCATGACTGGGAGGACGTGTCGCCGATGGATCCCGTGAGTCTGGTGGTCGGCGCGATGATCGCGCTGGGCGGCGTCCTCGTCGGACGCGTCCTGCCCAACCGGCGCGCCGCCCGCGAGCAGTCCAAGCCCGCGATCCCCGAGGGCCCGCGCACCCCGCAGCCGGTCTGCGGCTGCGGACACCACCTGGTGTTCCACGAGAACAAGACCAAGACCTGCCAGGCCCAGGTGGTGATCCCGGGCCGCTGGACCGGGGAGAACAGCAACAGCTACCGCAAGTGCATGTGCCAGGGCTACCGGGGCCCGGTCCCGGTGGACGAGTACTACGCGCCCGACATCCTCGACGGCGGGATCTAGCGCCCCGCGTTCCGTTTTCCCCGCCGATCTTGGCCTTTTCGTCCTCTCGGCCGTTTCCGAGACCCCGGAAAGGTCAAGATCGGCCGGGGCTGGCGAGGGTGCCTGGCGGGGGTGGAACCGGCCCGCCTTTACGTCGTAGATCCATGAAAGTCTACGCCGGGGGCCGGTCGCGTGCGCCCGCCGCCACCGCCGCGTGCACCGCGCGGGCCGCCCTGGCCCCCCAGCGCGAGCGCACCCCCCCGAAGGGCTCGCGGGCGCTCTCGGGAACCCCCGCCACGAGGCCGGCCGCGCACACCGCGTCCGAGGCGGTCCCGGTGCAGGCGTAGCCGTTCTCCAGAAGCGCCTGGACCTTGGCCTCGGTCGCGGTGGCGACGAGGTTGACCAGGGCCGCGTCCGACAACGCGGCCGGCACCGCGACGATGATGTTGATCGTCCCGGGACCGTTTCCGTCCAGGGGCGCGCCGATGCGCGCCTCGTCCAGCGCGCGGTCGGCCGCCGCCCAGGTGGGGCGGCCGATGCCGACGGTCGCCAGGACCTCCACCCCGCCGTCCTCGGCGAAGCACGCCCTGGTCACGTCGGCGGCGGTGAGCAGACCGACCCCGTCGCCCGACACGCCGCACCCGGCGGCGATCTCCGCCAGGTGGGCGGCGGGGTCCGTCCGCCGGTAGTCGCCGTCGACCTCGGCGTTGAGCACGTAGTCGCGCCTGGCCAGTCCGCCGCCCATGACGCCGGACGCGGCCATCCGCCATCCGGGCCCGGCCCGCCACAGCAGGGCGGCCCGGTCCCGGCCGCCCTCGATCCGCCGGTGTACCCGCGCCGCGAGCAGCCCTCCCCCGACCCACTCCGCCCCGGCTTCGGCCTCCGCGCGCACCGCGCCCATCCGCTGCCCCCTTCTCCCCCGCTCTCGCACCGCCCCGCACTCTAGCGAGCCGCGCCCCCCGGGCGACTGCGGTACCCATCAGGGCGGACGCCGGCGCGCCCGCCGGACCGGCCGGCTTTCCGTTTACGGGGGGTTTACACCACGCATCCGGAGCGTTAGCCTCCTCCATGGGAGCGCTCCCGTGACGCGGGTCACATTCGCCCCCTCCGGAGGCGAACCCCCACCGCCCCCGGGAGGAACACGGGTCGAGCGCGGATGCCCATGCGTAATGGGAGCGCTCCCACCTCCGGTGTCCCAGCGAAAGGAGCCGAGCAGCCCCGGTCCCCCCGACCGGACGACCCCCGTTCCCCGCCTCAACGGTTCGCCGTCCGACGCCGGCCCCGGCGCCCCGGACGCCGTCCCCGCCCGGCCGCGGCCATCGGGACAACCCCGAGAAGCCCACGCCCACGCTCACACCGCTTTCTGTGACGACGCGGTCCCCCCAAGCACCACCGCGCCGATCCTCGGCGTGCCCGCAGAGCCGGCACGGCGGTATCGGGACCGGGAAACCCGGAGGTTGTCCCTAACCATGAAACGCTCAGCGCTCCTCCCCCGACGCCGGCGAACGCTGCTCCCGGGCACGCTCGCGGCGGCCCTGGCCGCCGCCCTGCTGTCGCCCGGCACCGCGCACGCCGCCGTCGCCTGCTCCGTCGACTACGACGACTCCAACGACTGGGGCAGCGGCTTCACCGCCGACATCACGGTGACCAACGAGGGCGGCGACCCGATCCCCGACTGGTCGGTCGGCTGGACCTTCCCCGGCAACCAGCAGGTCACCAACGGCTGGAACGGCGTGTTCGCTCAGAGCGGCGCCGACGTCACCGTCCGGCACCCCTCCTGGAACTCCACCATCGCGCCGGGCTCCAGCGTGTCGTTCGGCTTCCAGGGCGCCTACAGCGGGTCCAACGACGCGCCGACGAGCTTCACCGTCAACGGCGCCGCCTGCGGCGGCCCTCCGGGCGAGAACACCGCGCCCGAGGTCTCCCTGACCTCCCCCGCCGACGGGACGTCCTTCCTGGTCGGCGACACCGTCGATCTGGCCGCCGACGCCTCGGACCCCGACGGCGGCGTCGACCGCGTGGAATTCGCGGCCGACGGCGAGGTCCTGGGCACCGACACGACCGCGCCCTACTCCCTCGCCTGGGACGGCGCCGCCGCCGGGCCGTACTCGCTGACCGCGACCGCCTACGACGACGAGGACGCGAGCACCGTCTCGTCCCCCGTCGACATCCAGGTGCTGGACTCCCCCGCCGTCCTCGCGTCGCCCTCCACCACGCGCGTGCGCCGGGGCGAGAGCACCGACTTCGAGGTCATCCTCTCCAACCCGCCCTCGGGCACCGTCACCGCCGAGGTCGAACGGGCGTCCGGAAGCGCGGACCTGAGCGTCTCGGACGGCGCCGAACTGGAGTTCACCTCCGGCAACTGGGACGAGCCGCAGGCGGTCACCATCGCCTCCGCGGCCAACGGCGGAGACCTGGCCGAGGCGGTCTTCACCGTCAGCGCGCCCGGCCACGACCCCGCCGAGGTCACGGTGCGCGAGATCGACGAGTCCACCTCCGCCTACGACGAGGCGTTCCTGGAGCAGTACGAGAAGATCAAGGACCCCGCCAGCGGCTACTTCCGCGACTTCGACGGGCTCCTGGTCCCCTACCACTCGGTGGAGACCATGGTCGTCGAGGCCCCCGACCACGGCCACCAGACCACCTCCGAGGCCTTCAGCTACTATCTGTGGCTCGAGGCGTACTACGGCCGGGTCACCGGCGACTGGGGCCCCCTGCGGGACGCCTGGGAGTCGATGGAGGCCTTCATCATCCCCGGCACCGCGGACCAGCCCACCAACGGCGCCTACAACCCGGACTCCCCGGCGACCTACATCCCCGAGCACCCGAACTCCGACGGCTACCCCTCGGCGCTGGACCCCGGCGTCCCCACCGGCAGCGACCCCATCGCCGACGAGCTCAGCAGCACCTACGGCACCGACGAGGTCTACGGCATGCACTGGCTGCTGGACGTGGACAACGTCTACGGGTTCGGGTTCTGCGGCGACGGCACCGACGACGCCCCCGCCTACATGAACAGCTACCAGCGCGGCTCCCGCGAGTCGGTCTGGGAGACCGTCCCGCACCCCTCGTGCGAGGACTTCTCCTTCGGCGACACCAACGGCTACCTCGAACTGTTCACCGACGACGAGGGCTACGCCGAGCAGTGGCGCTACACCAACGCCCCCGACGCCGACGCGCGCGCCGTCCAGGTGATGTTCTGGGCGCAGCAGTGGGCCGAGGAGCAGGGCAACGAGGCCGAGGTCGCGGGCATGGTCGACAACGCCGCCAAGATGGGTGACTACCTGCGCTACGCGATGTTCGACAAGTACTTCAAGGAGATCGGCGACTGCGTCGGCGCCACCGCCTGCCCCGGGGGCAGCGGCAAGGACAGCGCGCACTACCTGATGTCCTGGTACTACGCCTGGGGCGGCGCGCTCGACACGTCCGCTCCATGGGCGTTCCGCATCGGGTCCAGCGCGTCGCACCAGGGCTACCAGAACGTGCTCGCGGCCTACGCGCTCTCGCAGGTCCCCGAGCTCCAGCCGGAGTCCCCGACCGGTGTCGACGACTGGTCGACCAGCTTCGACCGCCAGCTCGAGTTCCTGCAGTGGCTCCAGTCCGCCGAGGGCGGCCTCGCCGGAGGCGCCACCAACAGCTGGGGCGGCGGCTACGGCACCCCGCCGTCGGGCCTGTCCCAGTTCTACGGCATGTACTACGACTGGCAGCCGGTCTGGAACGACCCGCCGTCCAACAACTGGTTCGGCTTCCAGGTGTGGAACATGGAGCGCGTCGCCCAGCTGTACCAGGTGACCGGCGACCCGCGCGCCGAGGCCATCCTCGACAAGTGGGTCCCATGGGCCGTCGAGCACACCGACGTCGACGCCGACGGCGGCGGCGCCGACTTCCGGGTCCCCTCTGACCTGGAGTGGTCCGGCCAGCCCGACACCTGGAACGGCACCTACACGGGCAACCCGGACCTGCACGTGGAGGTCGCGACGCGGAGCCAGGACGTCGGGGTGGCCGCCTCCCTGGCCAAGACCCTGCTGTACTACTCCGAGCGCTCCGGCGACACCGGGGCGCTGGCCACCGGCGAGGGCCTGCTCGACGCCCTGCTCGCCCACCAGGACGCCATCGGCATCGCCACCCCGGAGCAGCCGGGCTGGGACCGCATGGACGACCCGTGGGACGGCGAGGAGGGCCTCTACGTCCCCGAGGGCTTCTCCGGCACCATGCCGAACGGGGACGCCATCGAGCCGGGCGCCACCTTCCTGTCCATCCGGTCGTTCTACGAGGACGACCCGCTGTGGCCCGAGGTCGAGGCGCACCTGAACGACCCGGAGAACGTGGAGGCCCCGATCCTGGAGCGCCACCGGTTCTGGTCCCAGGTCGAGATCGCCACGGCGTTCGCGGCCCACGACGAGCTGTTCGGGGCCGGGTGACCCCGACCGGTCCGCCCCATTGAGCGGTGGTCCGCGGCGGTGCGGTGCTCCCCCGTCGCGGACCGCCTTCCACTCCGGACCGCCCCGGGGCGCGGCGTCCCCCGCGCCCCGGGGCGGTCCCCGCGTTTTCCGGCGCCCGGCACAATGGAGGGGCCCTCGACGCGCGCCGCCCCGGCCGCGCCGGGGTCCGGTCGTCGTACGGGATGGGTCCAGGATGCGAGAACTGCCGACGGGCGGCCCGCCCCCCTCAGGGCCGCGCCCCACCGGCCGCTCCCCGGTGCGCCGTGCCACGATGCGCGACGTCGCGGCGCTGGCCGGGGTCAGCGTCAAGAGCGTCTCACGCGTCATCAACGGCGGCGACGCCGTGTCCGCGGACCTGCGCGAGAAGGTCTCCCGGGCGATCGAGCGGCTCGACTTCCAGCCGAACCTGGCCGCGAGCAGCCTGCGCCGCTCCGACGGCGTGACCGGGCAGATCGCGCTGCTGCTGGAGGACCTGGCCAACCCGTTCTCCGCCACGCTGAACCGGGCCGTCGAGGACGTCGCCCACCGGCACGGCACACTGGTCTTCGCGGGCAGCCTGGAGGAGGACGGGAACCGCGAACTCGCGCTGGTCCGCGCCTCGACGCTGCGCCGGGTGGACGGGATCATCATCGCCCCGGCCACCCGGGACCACGGATACCTGAACCGCGAGGTGCGCGCCGGGACGCCCGTCGTCTTCGTCGACCGCGCGCCGCGCGGACTGTCTGCCGACCACGTGCTGTCCACCAACGCCGAGGGCGCGCGCGACGCCGTCCTGCACCTGGCCGACAACGGGCACGAGCGGATCGCCTACCTCGGCGACCACCCCTCGATCCCGACGGCCGCCGACCGGCTGCGCGGGTACACCGGCGCCATGCGTGACCTGGGGCTGGCCGTCGACCCCCGGCTGGTCGTCCAGGGCCTGTCGGCCACGGGCGCCGCGGCAGCGGCCACCACCGCCCTGCTGTCCGGCGACGCGCCGCCCACGGCACTGTTCACCAGCCAGAACCTGGTCACGATCGGGGCGGTCACCGCCCTGCAGGGGTTGGGCCGCCAGCGCGAGGTCGCGGTCGTGGGCTTCGACGACTTCCCCCTGGCCGACCTGCTCTCCCCCAAGGTCACCGTGGTCGCCCAGGACGTCCCCGAGATCGGCGCGACCGCCGCCCGGCTGCTCTTCGGCCGGATCGCGGGCGACGACCCGCCCCACCGGGCGTGCTCGGTCCCGACCCGGCTCGTCGTACGCGAATCCGGGCTGATCCCGCCCCGGTAGCCCCCACTGCCCCGGGCTGCGGGAAGGTCTCCGTTTCCTGGCGCCCTCTCCGGTGATCTTGACCTTTTCGGGGTCTCAGAGGCGGTCGAGGCCCCGAAAAGGTCAAGATCACCGGGAGGAACGGACATCGTGGGCGCGGCCCCGGCACCCGCCCTCCGGGGGTTCCCTAGTCGGTGACCCTGCTCTCCCTGGCCTGGTACACCAGGTCGGTGTACTCGGGGTGCCGCTGGATCCAGCCCTTGACGAAGGGGCACAGCGGAAGGACCGCCAGCCCGCGCGGACGCACGTCGTCCAACGCGCCCCGGACCAGGGTCCCGCCCACCCCCTTGCCCTCGAAGGCCGGGTCCACCACCGTGTGGGTGAAGACGATCAGCTCGTCGGTCAGCGTGTACTCGGCGAACCCGGCGAGCTCCCCCTTCCCGGTGCGCGCCTCGTACCGCTTGTTCCCGGGTGCGTCGGTCACCGTCACGTCCACGGGTCCTCCTTCTCGCATCGGATGCCGCTCGGGGAGCGGCTGACGATCCGGGCAACCCTAACAAGGGCCCGGCCGGGCCCGTGGGGTCCGTGGGGTCCGCTCCGGAGGCAATAGCATGGTGGGCGGTCTTGACGCGGGGCGAACGAGGAGGGGCGATGGGCGGCGACGGTGAGGCGGGGCGGCCGCGGGTGCTGCCCGCGTCGGCGGAGGCCCTCGACACCGCCGCGGGCGTGCTCCGCGACGGCGGGCTCGTCGCCTTCCCCACCGAGACCGTGTACGGACTGGGCGCCGACGCCTCGAGCCCGGACGCGGTCCGGCGGATCTTCGCCGCGAAGGGGCGGCCCGCCGATCACCCCCTGATCGTGCACGTGGCCGACACCGGGAGCGCCCTCGACTGGGCCGGACACTTCCCCCCGGCCGCCCGCGCCCTCGCCGACGCCTTCTGGCCCGGACCGCTGACCCTGGTCCTGCCGCGGTCGGGCCGGGTCCCCGACGCGGTGACCGGCGGGCGGCCCACGGTCGGCCTGCGCGTTCCCGACCAGCCGGTCGCCCTGGACCTGCTCGAACGCTTCGGGGGCGGGGTCGCCGCGCCGTCGGCCAACCGGTTCGGGCGGGTCAGCCCCACCACCGCCGGGCACGTCGCCGCCGACCTGGGCGCCCGGGTCGACCTCGTCCTGGACGGGGGCCGGTGCGGCGTCGGCGTGGAGTCGACCATCGTCGAGGTCCTCGACGAGCGCCTCACCGTGCTGCGGACCGGGGCCGTCACCGCGCGGGACGTCGAGGCCGTCACCGGGCTGGCCGTGGAGGCCGGAGCCGGCGGCCCGGCCCGCGCCCCGGGCATGCTGCCGTCGCACTACGCGCCCGCCGCCCGGGTCGTCCTCGCCGAAGCGGCCGACGCCCCCGACACGGCCTCGTCCTGGGTGAAGGACGGCCGCCGCGTGGCCGTCCTCGCCGAGGAGGCGCCCGGCGGCCTGCCGGAGGAGGCCGTCGTGCTGCCCCCGGTCGGCAGCCCCGAGGGCTACGCCCGGCTGCTCTACCAGCGGCTGCGCGACGCCGACGCCCTGGGGGCCGACGTGGTCGTCGCGGTCCCGCCCGCGCCGTCGGGGATCGGGACCGCCGTGCGCGACCGGCTCACCCGCGCCGCCCACGCGCGCTGAGCGGCCGGAACCACCGGCCGCACCGGCCCGGCCCCGCGTTCGAGCCGCTGACCAGGGGGTTCGCACGGTTCCGGTTCCCGTCCGATGGGAGAAGGCCGCACGTCCGGGTAGTGGTCGGCAGCGTTGACCCAACCGGTCCCAGCGGTTCCGACGGCGCCGCCCGACCACCGACCACGGGGGTTCCCATGTCGTTCACGCACATCGACAGCCTCGACAGCAGCATCCACAAGTCCAACAAGTGGCTCGCCGACATCTGCGCGGGGTTCGCGACCGACGACCGCCGCATCGCCTACCGGATGCTCCGCGCCTACCTGCACACGCTGCGGGACCGGCTCACCGTGGACACCTCGGCGCACTTCGCCGCCCAGCTGCCGACCCTGCTACGGGGGGTGTTCTACGAGGGGTGGCACCCCGCGGGGCTCCCGCACAAGATGACGCGCGACGAGTACGTGCGGCGGTTCGCCCGGGACGCCAACGTGCGGGACGGGGACGTGCCGAAGGCGGTGGAGATCATCACCCGGGTCCTGCGCGAGCACATCGCGAGCGGGGCCGTCGACCAGGCGGTGGAGCATCTGCCGGGGGAGCTCCGGGAACTGGTTGCGCCCAAGGCCTCCAGGAGCTGACTTTCCGCGCTTCAACGCCGTTCACCAGCGCTTTTCCGACCGGAGGGGGTTGCTGCGAGGGGCCTGGTTTTGCGATCGTGGGAAGTGCCAGGAGCGTGTCGGCGAACAGGGGGAAGGCCGATGAGAGCTCGCATTGGAGACCGGATCATCGTCGAGAGGGCCCGCGATGACATGCACCGCCGCGAGGGCGTGGTGGTCTCGGTGCAGGGGCCCGAAGGGGGGCCGCCCTACCGGGTGCGCTGGCTGGAGGACGGCCACGAGGCCCTGGTGTACCCGGGACCCGACGCCCACATCGAGACCGGCGGGGTGGTGCCCTCCGCACGGCAGGAGTCGTCGGAGCCCGGCGGCTACGGGGAACTTCGGCCCGTCCACACCATGAAGCGGTGGACCGTCGACATCGTGGTGACGGAGGAGGCCGAGGAGGACTCCGTTCGGACCATGGCCGAGGCGACGGTCGCGGCGAAGGAGCGGGCGGGCCTGCGCGGCCACGGAATGGCGCGCAAGCACCCCTCCGACACCGACGTGCCGGAGATCGGCGACGAGTTGGCGGTGTCGCGCGCGCTGTCGGACCTGGCGCGCAAACTGCGCCAGACGGCGTCCGAGGACATCACGGACCATACGGGCACCCCGTGGCAGCCCACCTGAGGACAGGGCGGCGGAAACGCCGCCGCTGACCCCGGCGGACGCCCGGTCCCGCACCCGCGGGGCCGGGCGTCCGCCACGAGGCGGCCCCGCACCGTCCGCGATCCACGCGCCACCGGCTGTCGTGCAATACCGTGTCATTGGCCGGGCCTCGACCGGGCCGGAAGCAGTTCGTTCTGGGACGTGTGCGAGTGGAGGTCCTCATGCCGGCCGACGGGCAGGACGCGATGTGGAGCCAGGGCTGGGAGCAGGCGGTCCGGTTCCGGGAGGCGCTTCTCGACGGTTTCCCCCTCCCCACACTCCCCGCCGTCCCGGTGCGCCTCAACGCCGGGGAGGTCGCCCACGCCGAGCTCGTCCTCGACTACTCCCGCTTCTACGGTCAGAACGTCACCTACTCGCAGAGCTCCGGCTTCTACTTCGGCTCCCCGCTGTTCGTCGCCGCCGGACTCGCCGGGCAGGCCATCGGCAACTCGGTGGCCCGCTCCCGGGCGCAGGCGATGGCCGCCCCGCAATGGCGCGAGTTCCAGCGCGTCACCGTCTACCTGACCGACCAGCGGCTCCTGGCCCTGGTCGACGGCGTCCGGTGGCTGTCGTGGTACCACTCGGCGATGATGCAGATCCAGCCGTTCCTGGGACAGTGGAACGTGGTGCAGCTGTTCGAGGACTGCGAACCGCTCCGCTGGTCCGGCCCGGCCGCCCCGTGGCTCGCCGTGGCCCTGGTCCGCCTCGGCTACGGCCTGGACCACGTCCGCGACCTCCCCGAGATGAACCTGCTGTCCCGCCCCGTGGTCGGAGGGTCCCCGGACAGCGGCGCGACGGGCATAGCCGACGACCTCAGCCACGGAGGCCACACCCCGCTGATGTGAGCCCGGGAGGACTCGAAGCTCCGACAAACCGGTCCCTCGGCGACGCTGCTTTCACGGCCACCACGGTTTTCCGTTCCCATCCCGCAATCGGCCGTTCCCGTCCGGCCGCGAGGAAGGCGGGACCGCGTGAAGCCGGGAACCACCGGCCCGGTCCTCCTGCCGGGCGTGCCCTATTCCTGGTGGCCGGTCGTCGGGAGGGCGTTCTCGACGAGGTCGCGCAGTTGGGAGCGGGCTGTGACGCCCAGCTTGGGGAAGCTGCGGTAGAGGTGTGAGCCGACCGTGCGCGGAGAGAGGAAGAGCTTCTCGCTGATCTCCCGGTTGGTCAGCCCGCGGGCGGCGAGCCTGACGATCTGCTGCTGTTGCGGGGAGAGGCGGGAGAGCGCGTCGGGGGTCGAGTCCGTGACGTCGAGGCCGGCGGCACGCGATTCGGACCGGGCGCGCTCGATCCACGGACGCGCGCCCAGGCGCCGGAAGGTCTGCAGAGCCTCGGTGAGCGGCCCTCGCGCCTCGGTGACGCGCCGACGGCGCCGCAGCCATTCGGCGAGGTCCAGCAGGGTCTGGGCGCGCTCGAAGGGCCAGCGCTCCAGCCGGGGGTCCGCCAGGGCCGCCCGGAAGTGCGGCTCGGCGTCCTCGGGGGCCGCCAAGAGGGCACGGGCCCGGTTGATCAGCGCGCGCAGGCGGGGCGAGGCGCTGTCTGCGAGCGCGCGTGCGGAACGCTCGACGATCACGGCAGCCTCCGCGCGTCGGCCACTGCGCACAGCGGCAGCGGCCAGATCCGCGAGGGCCGGGTAGGAGGCGTGATAGTGCACTGGCGCGCCATCTGCGGTGAAGACCATGCGGAGCTGGTCGTACGCCGTCTCGTACGCGCCTTCCGCGACCGCCGCGGCACCGAGCGCACGACGGGCGTAGACGGACACGGAGCGGCTCTCCATCGGATCGATCAGGGCGAACACGTCTTCGATCCGGGCCCGGGCCGCCGCCGTATCCCCCTGGTAGGCCAGCACGGTGGCATCCACCGCGGCCGCGCACGCCACGGCGTGGTCAAGGCCGGCCGTCGATCCGATAGCGGTGGTGCGGGCGCAGACCTCACGGGCCTGTCCCCATCGTCCTTGTTCCACATAGCTCCAGGCGGCCGCGCCTCCCAGGCCCTCCGGCAGCGGCCCCTGCAGCTTCCAGCGGTCGAACGCCTCGTCGAAGGCGCGGACGGCCTGTGGGGTCTCGTCCAGGAGCCATGCCATGACCGCGAAAGCGGCGAGCCGGTCGGGTCGGTCCTCCGCCTCGGAGTCCAACTGCGGAAGCCGGGAGAGGAGTTCGGCCCTGTCGTCGAAGGGATCCGACACGGCCCTCACCCAGGTGCGCAGCCACGCGTGTGACGCGTCCCCGGGGAGCCGCCTCAGGACGGCCTGGACGCGGTGCCGTTGGGTGTCCTCTCCGGAGTAGAAGCGGACTACGGCGGCATTGGCCAGGAGGTCCAGCGCGGTGGCGGGCTGCGAGACCGCCGACTGCTCGGCGGAATGGATCAGTCGGGAGAAGACCACGGTGTGGCGGAGGGTCAGCGCCGCCAGCCGTCCGACCTGCACGGTGATGGATGCCAGCAGCGACGTGTCGTCGGTGTGCGCGCGTGCCGCGGCAGCCAGTTCCTCGACCCAGGAGAGATCGCCGGTGAACACGGCCGCAGTGGCCGCTTCGACCAGCAGCCTGGCCCTGTCCTCGCGCCGCGGTGCGAGTTCGGCGGCGCGTTGCAGGGCCCTGACCGCCGCCTCGTAGCCGCCGCGACGGCGGGCCCGACCGGCGGTCCGCTCCAACCCCGCCGACACGGCCGCGTCGGGACCCGGGCACGCGGCGGCGAGGTGCCAGGCGCGCCGATCCGGTTCGTCCCGCAGTACCTCGGCGAGTACGAGGTGGGCCTCGCGCTGGGAGGCGGGGGACGCGGCGTGGTACGCGGCGGACCGGACCAGCGGATGGCGGAACCGGACGTCCCGACCGGTTCGCCGGACCAGCCCGGCCCGCTCGGCGGGCGGCCATGTGTCGTCCTCGGCGTGCGGCAGCCCGACCGAGGCGGCGATCGCGGAGTCGACGCTGTCCATGGCGGCCAGGAGCAGCAAGGCCCACCTGGTGGAGGCGGGGAGTTCGTTCAGACGGGCTGCGAAGACCCGCTCCAGGTGGTCGGTGAGCGGGAGCGGGCCCGAGGACGGCGGCCCCGCGGCCGCGTCGTGTGCGGCGGACGCCCTCGTCAATTCGGTCAGCGCCAGCGGGTTGCCGCCGGCCTGGTCGAGGATCCGTGTTCTGGTCCGCCCGGCGGGGCTCCTCGGCTGCAGGTCCAGCAGCCGGTTGGCGGCGGCGTTGTCGAGCGCTCCCAGGGTGAGCGTGGGCCGGTGGCGGTCGAGCCCCGGCAGGTGATCGCCGGCGCGGGCTCCGATCAGCATCGTGACCGGTTCGCCTTCCAGCCGTCTGGCGGCGAAGGACAGCGTGTCCAGGGAAGCACGGTCGAACCACTGCGCGTCGTCCAGCACCACGAGCACGGGATGCTGGTCGCCCAGGGCCGAGAGCAGGCTCAGAACGGCGACCCCGATGAGCATGAGGTCGGGTTCCGCCGTGGCCGGCCCCGCGCCGAAGGCGTCGCGTATCGCCGTGCGCTGCCTCTCCGGAAGCCCGTCCACCTCGGCCGATACAGGCCGAAGCAACTGCTGCAGCGCGGAGAACGCCAGGGTCGATTCCGACTCGCGCCCCTCGGCGCGCAGAACGCGGGCGCCGCTCGCTTCGGCCCGACGCGCCGCGGAGTCCAACAGCGCGCTCTTCCCCATGCCCGGGTCACCGACCAGCACCAGAACCTGGTCGGTCGACGCCGGGTCCACCGCGCGAAAGAGGCGGGCCAGTTCCGCGTCCCGGCCGACGATCAGTTCCCCCAGGTCCGGTCCCGGCCTCGTGATCGCACCGGGGCCGCCTGTGTGCTCGCCCACTGGGTCTCCAGGAATCGTGGCTCCTCGGTCGGCGCCGCCCTGCCTTGGCCCACCCAGGCTACAAGCAGCGAAGCCGGCGTTCGGGGGCGTGCGCGGGTGCAGTCACGTGACGGATACCGCGTACACCAGAGGCACCCGTATGGTTCCGGGAAAGCCACCGAATTCTCTGGGACTCCGCATGGAACAAATCCAACTCGGCAACATCACCATTACTCGGGTCTGGGAGTACTTCGGCTCCGTGGAAATGACACCCGCCACCTTCTTTCCGGAAATCCCCAAGGGAGTGTGGGACGACGGCGCCTCCTGGCTGAGTCCGCATTTTCTGGATTCCGAGACCGATATCGTGAACTCGGCGATCCAGACCTGGGTGCTCCGTAGTGGGGGCAAGACCATTCTCGTCGACACCGGTGTGGGCAATCACAAGGAGCGCCCGTACGCCCCCGTCTGGAGTCGTCTCGAAACCGGCTTCCTGGCCGATCTCGCCCGGATCGGCGTCGCACCCGAAGACGTGGACATCGTGATCAACACACATCTCCACATCGACCACGTCGGCTGGAACACGTACCTGGATGGTCGGAGCTGGGTTCCCACCTTCCCCAACGCCACGTATCTGATGCCGAAAAACGACTTCGACTTCTGGAACCCCGAGAACGGCCACAAGCCACTGCTCGGCCGTGGCAACCAGAACGTCTTCGAGGACAGCGTGGCGCCCGTGCACGAGGCCGGACAAACGCTGCTGTGGGAGACCAGCCACCAGATCGACGCCGACCTGCGCTTGGACGCGGCTCCCGGGCACACTCCCGGCTCCTCCGTACTGACCCTCGCCTCCGGAACGGACCGAGCCGTGTTCGTCGGCGACCTGTTGCACAACCCGGTGCAGATCCTCGAACCGGACGCCAACAGCTGCTTCTGCGAGAACCCCGCGGAGGCCCGCGCCACCCGCCGCCAGGTTCTGGGCCGGGCGGTCGACGACAACGCACTCGTGATCCCCGCGCACCTGGGCGGCCACGGCGCCGCCGAAGTGGTGCGCGACGGAGACAAGTTCGCCATCAAGGGCTGGGCCCCCTTCGCCCCGTACACCGGGCAGGGCTGAGGCCAGCGGAAAGGCATGTCTGTGAACCACCACCCCGACTCCGTCGTGACCACCGCGCGGGGAGCGGTCCGCGGCCGACGCCAGGACGGCACCATCGCCTTCCTGAGCGTCCCGTACGCCGCCCCTCCCCTCGGTGCCGACCGATTCACGCGGCCGCGGCCGCACGAGCCCTGGGACGGCATCCGGGACGCCACCATGCCGGGACCCAACGCGCCGCAGTCCGAGCGCAGGCTCGGCAGCGTGGACATGTCCCCCTATTTCGGCGACGGTTGGAGCTACGGGGACGACTACCTCACCGTCAACGTCTGGACGCCCGCGACCATGGACGGCGGCCTGCCCGTCATGGTGTTCGTCCACGGCGGGGGATTCGTCGCCGGCTCGACACGCTCCGCGATGTACGACGGCAGCGGCTTCGCCCGCGACGGCGTCGTCCTCGTCACCCTGAACTACCGGCTCGGCATCGCCGGGTTCCTCGACATTCCCGGAGCGCCCGCCAACCGTGGCCTGCTCGATGTCGTCGCCGCGCTGCGCTGGGTCCGCGAGAACGCCGCCGCCTTCGGCGGTGATCCGCACAACGTCACCCTCTTCGGCCAGTCGGCCGGGGCGACCATCGTCAGTGGCGTCCTTGCCACCCCCGAGGCCACGGGCCTCTTCCAGCGGGCGATCGTCCAGAGCGGCAGCGGACTGGGGGCGTTCACGACCGAGCAGGCCGCCCGCGTCACCGACGCCGCGGCCGAACTCCTGCGCGTTCGGCCCCATGTCGGCGCCTTCTCGGAGATCTCCGACGACCGCCTGGTCAAGGCCGCTTCCCGGCTCTCGGGCATCGACCTGCGGACCGAGACGCACCGCGACCCGCTGATCGGGCTCAGCCCCTTCAGCCTGGTCCTCGACACGCAGCCCGCCGAATCCGTCCTCGCCGGACTCAGCGCAGACGTCGACCTGCTCGTCGGGACCAACACCGAGGAGGGGAACCTCTACCTGGCCCCCGTGGGCGGCTATTCCACCTCGACCGCATCCGACGTCGACGCGGCCGCGGCGCGCTCGCACCCGGATCCGGCGCAGCTCGTCCAGACCTACCGGAGGGAACGCCCCCAGGCCTCCTTCGGTGAGCTGCGGTCCGCCATCATGGGCGACGCGCTGTTCGGCGCCGGCAGCTGGGCCCTGGCCGGCGCCCATGCCTCCCACCCCGCATCCGCCACCTTCCGCTACGAGTTCGCGTGGCGCTCCGACGCCCTGGACGGGGAACTCGGCGCCACCCACGCGGTGGAGCTCCCCTTCGTCTTCGACCTCGCGCATCTACAGCGGTTGCACGGTCCAGGCGGCCTGCTGGGCCTCGGCAGGCCCCCCGCGGACCTGGCCACCCGCGTGCACGAGACCTGGATCCGGTTCGCCAGGACCGGCGACCCCGGGTGGGACCCTTACGACGGCGAGCGCCGGGCCACGATGCGTATCGACGCCGAGTGGACCCAGGTCGACGACCCCCGCGGCCGGGAACGGCGGGCCTGGATCTGACCCGTGGCGCACACCTGTCCGCGCGCCCGCTTCGAAGACGCACCATGACCCGCACCGGTGCCGCAGCCGGACCGGCGAGCGCACCAGGAGCGAGAGGGCGGCTCCCACCCCGGTCCGCACAGCGGTTCACTCGTTGTCCGAAACCCGCAGAAGGCGACGGTCGCGCCATCAGCGTGTGGGGCACGGTGCGGCCGCGCCGAAGAAGATCCGCGCCAGGTTCCTCACCGGTGGGGATGACCGCGCCCGGAGGCAGGTCGAGGAGGTGCTGGGAAGACCCTGACTCTTCGGCGCGTATTCAGCGTGGCCACCCGCCGAGAGTCGGGCACCGCCGCTGACAGCCACCGATGGCGCGAAACGCCCCTTGGCCTGCTCGCACAGGCCAAGGGGCGTTCTTCGTGACTCCGGGGCTGTGGGCGCGAGAGGACTCGAACCTCCGACCGCCCGCTTGTAAGGCGGGTGCTCTGACCAACTGAGCTACACGCCCGCGCGCAGAGGAGACCCGGCCGCAGCCGAGCTCCCGCACCGAGATAGTACCGGTTCGCGGGGGTCAGCGTCGCGTGTGCGGGGCGGGAAGGGCCGTCAGGCCGCTCAGGGCGCGGGACAGGGCCTGCTCGACCTCGTTGGTGAGGGCGGAGCCCGGGAGCGGCGCGGCGGCGGGCTGGGGGGCGGCCTGGGGGCGCACCTCCCCGCATCCGTGGCACTCGATCTCGCCCAGTCGGGAGATCAGGAACGTGGACCGGCAGCGGCCGCAGCGGTCGAGGTCGGCTTTCCAGTCCCGACTCACGAGGCAGTCCGGGCAGATCAGCACCTGGCGCTCGTGGCGGACCCCGCGCTTCCACGGTCGGGCGCCGCGAGCCGGGTCGCTGGGCCGCGCCCCGCACAGGTAGCAGGGCATGAGTCTCCTTCGGTGGATCAGCTCAACTCGGCGAATGCCTTGCGGTAGTCATCGAGGCTCCGGGCCCTGGAGACCGGGTTGACGATCTTCCACAGCACGACCCCCTCGGTGTCGATCAGGAAGGCTCCGCGCAGGGCCACGCCCTTGGCGTCGTCGAAGACCCCGTAGGCCCTGGCGACGGCGCCGTGCGGCCAGAAGTCCGAGAGCAGCGGGAACTCCAGGCCCTCCTGGTCGGCCCAGACCCGGTGGGAGAACACGGAGTCCACCGAGACGCTCAACAGCTGGACGCCGTGGCCGGCGAACTCGTCCGCGTTGTCGCGGAGCTCACGCAGCTCCCCTCCGCAGATCCCGGAGAAGGCCAGCGGGTAGAACACCACCGCGACGTTCCTCCGACCCCGGAAATCCGACAACCGCACGGTCTGGCCGTACTGGTCGGCGAGCGCGAAGTCCGGAGCGTTCCGGCCGATCTCGATCGACATGCGTCCTCGTTCCCCGGATCCGGTTCCGTGCCGCCCGCGTCGGGCGGGCGGCACGTGACACGCCCTAGGACCGGCGCCCGCGGCGCCGTCGGTCGGAAAGACTCAACGCTGCGCCTTGGGCAGGACGAGCCGGGTCCCCGACCAGTCGGGGCCGGCGCTCACCGCGCTGGTCTGCGACAGTCCCGCGGTGGTCGCGGCCTCCGCGACGTCGCTGGGCGGGACGTGCCCCTCTCTGCCAGCCTTGGGGGTCAGCACCAGGATGATGCCGCCTCCCTCGATCGTGGCGGACACGTCCACGAGGACGTCCGTGAGGTCGTCCTCCTCGTCGTCCCGCCACCACAGCAGCGCCGCGTCCACGACGTCGGCATAGTCCTCGTCGACCAGCTCACTGCCGGTACTCTCCGCGATCGACGCACGCAGCTGCTCGTCCACGTCGTCGTCGAACCCGAATTCCTGCACCACCTGACCCGGTTTGAACCCGAGTCGTTCGGCCAGGCCACGTTCGCTCTGTGCCTGGCCCGCGGTCGCGCTCACGAAAGTCCTCCTCCACTCTGTTGTCGCCCGCTCCTTACGGGCTCGGCCGCGACTGGCCCCGTAATCCTGGGTCGATCCCGCCGTTGCTGGCTAAGTTCACACGCTGGGCACCTGATCCGTCAACGCGTGCCCTCCCGTGTGCCCTGCTTCTACCATCCTGCCCCGTCAGCTCAGCCCGTCAAGAACGACAGCCGGACCTGACGCTCAGGATTATCGATGTTGACGTCCACAATGGCGATAGATTGCCACGTACCCAACGCGGGCTTCCCCGAAATCACCGGAACGGTGGCGTAGGGGGCGATGAGGGCCGGCATGACGTGCGAGCGCCCGTGGCCCGGGGAGCCGTGCCGGTGCCGCCAGCGGTCGTCCGCCGGAAGCAGGTCGCCCAGGGCCGCGAGCAGGTCCTCGTCGGAGCGGGCGCCCAGTTCCATGACCGCCACCCCGGCCGTGGCGTGCGGGACGAACACGTTCAGCAACCCGTCCTCGCCCGTCTCGGCCACGAACTCCGCACACTGCGGGGTGATGTCGATGACGGCCTCGGACCCGCCTGTGCGCAGGTCGAGCAATTTGGTCCGCATGTGGCAACGGTTACTCAGGACGGACCCGATTGCAAGCTCGCCCCCGTCCCCTGTGGACAGGACGGCGGTCACATCGCCCCCTGTCTCCCGGCACGCGGGAGCGGCCATACTCGTGGTGAGCCCTTTTTTGCGGAATCGACGGCGGGAGACACTGGTGGGTGCTGTACTTCGGCTCGGCCCGATGCTGCGCCACGTGAGCGAGACCACTGCGGCGGTCTGGGTGGAGACGGACGCCCCCTGCGCGGTCACGGTCACCGCCGGGGACCTCACTGCGCGGGCCGACACGTTCACGGTGCACGGGCACCACTACGCGCTGTGCGAGGTCGAGGGGCTGCGGCCCGGGCAGGCCCTGGAGTACGGGGTGCTCCTGGACGACGCGCCGGTGTGGCCCGAACCGGACTCGCCGCACCCGCCGAGCGTGCTGCGCGCGCTGGACCACGAGGCCCCGCAGCGGCTGCTGTTCGGGTCCTGCCGCACCCCCACCGACCACTCCCCCACCGCGGTGATGCGGTACGGGGTCGACATGCTGCGCGCCCACGCGTTGCGGCTCGCCGCCGACCGCCGGGACGCGGACACCGGCGCGGCCCCGGCGGAGCCCACCGCGCTGCTGCTCATCGGCGACCAGGTGTACGCCGACGAGATCCAGTCGCCGATGCGCGCGTATCTCGCCGAACGGCGCGCGCGCACCCCGGACGGCGGGGTCCGCCCGCCCGACGACGAGGTCGTGTTCTTCGACGAGTACGCGGAGCTGTACCGGCAGGCGTGGAGCGACCCGGACATCCGGTGGCTGCTGTCCACGGTGCCGACGCTGATGCTGTTCGACGACCACGACATCCGGGACGACTGGAACACCTCGGGCACCTGGCGGCGCGAGATCGAGCGGAACCGCTGGTGGCGTCCGCGCGTCACCTCCGGGCTGGGCTCGTACTGGGTGTACCAGCACCTGGGGAACCTCTCCCCCGGGGCGCGGGCCGGGGACCCGGTGTGGCGCGCCCTCACCGCGGGCGGCGGCGACGGCGGCGCGGTGCTGGACGACTTCGCGTGGCGGGCGCACAGCGAACCCGACTCCTACGTCTGGAGCCACCGGCACGACTTCGGGCGCAGCCGGGTGCTGATGGTGGACACCCGCTGCGGGCGCGACGTCGCCGACGACCGGGCGCGCTCCATGCTCGGCGGTCCCGGCTCCCGGTGGCTGGACGCGTCGATGACCGGGGACGTGGACCACCTGGTGCTGGCCAGCACGCTGCCGTTCCTGCTCCCGTCGGGCATCCACTACCTGGAGGCGTGGAACGAGGCGGTGTGCGCGGGCGCGTGGGGGGAGCGGATGCGGGGCCTCGGCGAGAAGCTGCGCCAGGAGATGGACCTGGAGCACTGGCCGGCGTTCGGGCGGTCCTTCTCGGCGGTGTCCGAGACGGTGCGGGAGGTGGCGGCGGGCGGGCGCGGCGCGCCGCCCGCGAGCGTGCTGTTCCTCGGCGGCGACGTGCACTTCTCCTACCTGGCCCGCGCCGCGCCCCGCGGCCGCGGGGCGGCCGCCTCGGGCACCGTGATCGCGCAGCTGGTCTGCTCTCCCGTCTGCAACTGGCTGCCGCCCACGATGCGCCGCATGATGTGGGTCGCCGCGCGCGCCGTCACGGGGCTCCTCTGCCGCACGATGGCCCGCCTGGCGGGCGTGCGCGCCCCGGCCCTGCGGTGGAGCCTGGACAAGGGCCCCTGGTACGACAACGCCCTGGCCACCCTCACCCTGGACGGCCGCGCGGCATCGGTCCGCTGGGAGCACTCCCCGGTCGTCCCCGCCGCCCTCCGCACGGTCCCGGGCCTCTCGACCCGCCCGCGGGTGCGGGAGCTGGCGACGCGGCGCCTCACCCCGTGACGGGACGCCTCAGGGCACCTGGTAGGCGCTGTCGCGGGCGTCGGTGACCGCCATGTGGCCGGGGGCGTGGGAGATCGCGAAGGCCGGGGACGACGCCATGACCGCGGCCTGGGGGGTGACCCCGCAGGCCCAGAAGACGGGGACCTCGCCGTCCCGGACCTCGACGGGGTCGCCGAAGTCGGGGCTGTCCAGGTCCGTGACGCCCAGTGCCGCCGGGTCCCCGATGTGGACGGGGGCTCCGTGCACGGCCGGATAGCGCGAGGTGACGCGCACGGCGTCGGCCACGCGGTCGGCGGGCACGGGGCGCATGGACACCACGAGCGGCCCGGACAGCCTCCCCGCGGGGCGGCAGGGGCGGTTGGTCCGGTACATCGCCACGTTGCTCCCGGCCTCGATGTGCCGGACCGGGATTCCCGCCTCCAGCAGCGGGGCCTCGAACGTGAAGCTGCACCCGATGAGGAAGGCGACCAGGTCGTCGCGCCAGGCCGCGCGCGCGTCGGTGGTCTCCTCGGTGAGGCGGCCGTCCACGTACACGCGGTAGGCGGGCAGGTCCGTGCGGAGGTCGCCGTCGAAGACCGAGGCGTCGGTCCGGCCGGGTTCGGTGACGTCCAGCACCGGGCAGGACTTCGGGTTGCGCTGGGCGAACAGCAGGAAGTCGAAGGCGAGGTCGCGCGGCAGCGCGATCAGGTTGGCCTGGGCGTATCCGGCGCAGTAGCCGGAGGTGGGCGTCTTCAGGCCGGCGCGGAACAGGGACCGCGCCTCGGCGGGGGAGAGCGCGGCGGGGTCGGCCGGCGCGGTGGGCCGCTGGTTCACTGTCGTCTCCGAATCGTCGTGGACGGGTTGTCCTGTTCCGGTGTCGTGCTTCCCCGGGAGCCGCTCTCCCGGCCCTCAGAGGCGGAATCTCAGCCGCGTGCCCGGGCGGGCCTGGGCGGCGCGGGGAAGGTCCTCGGAGGCGACGACGGCGATCACCGGGTAGCCGCCGGTGACGGGGTGGTCGGCGAGGAAGAGGACGGGGTCGCCGTCGGTCGGGATCTGCAGGGAGCCCGGAACCATGCCCTCGCTGGGCAGCTCCTCCTTCCGGTGGCGGTCCAGGGGCGGGCCCAGCAGGCGCGCGCCGACCCGGTCGCTGCGGCCGCTCACCTCGTAGACACCGGACAGCAGGGTGCGCACGGCGTCGGGGGTGAACCAGTCGTGACGCGGCCCCAGGACCACGCGCAGGGTGGTCTCGGTGCCGGGGAGCTCGGCGACGGGCGCCGCGTCGGTGACGGGGAACCCCGCGGGCGGCGCTCCCACCGGCAGGAGGGCGCCGGGGGCGACTCTGGCCGGGCCGAGGTCGGCGAGGGTGTCGGTGCTGCGCGACCCCAGGACGGGGGGCACGTCGACGCCGCCGCGCACGGCCAGGTAGCCGCGCAGGCCGCGGGTGGGGACGCCCAGGCGCAGTTCGGCCCCGTCGGGGACGGACAGGACCGTGTTCATCGCGGCACCGCGCCCGTCGACGCTGACCGGGCCCGGGGCGCCGGTCACGGCGACGGTCACGGTGCCGCGGGCGCGCAGCCGCAGCCCTCCGAAGGTGACCTCCAGCGCGGCCGCTCCGGGCGGGTTGGCCAGCAGCCGGTTGGCGAGGGCGTAGGAGGCCGCGTCGGCCGCGCCGGAGCGGCCGACGCCGAGCGACGCGTGCCCCGGCCTCCCCGCGTCCTGCACCGTGGTGAGCATTCCGGTCTCCAGCACCTCTAGGCCTGCCATCTGCAACTGCCGTCCCTCGTTCTCCACCGGATGCCCCCGTCCTCGAAGGAGCGGCTCCCCGTCTGCGGTGTCCACAATCCGACCAGGCCTTACCGAACCGGGGTGAACCGCACGCGCACGCCCGGGCGCAGCAGGCCCGGAGGGTCGCGGTCCAGGTCCCAGACGACGCTCTCGGTGCTCCCCAGGAGCTGCCAGCCGCCCGGGGAGCTGCGCGGGTAGACGCCGGTGAACTCGCCCGCCAGGGCCACCGCTCCGGCGGGGACGCGGGTGCGGGCCTCGGCGCGGCGCGGCACGCGCAGGCGGTGGTCGTCGCTCACCAGGTAGCCGAAGCCCGGCGCGAACCCGCAGAAGGCGACGGTCCAGGTCGTCCCGGTGTGCGCGGCGACGACCTCGCGCTCGCTCAGGCCGGTGGCCGCGGCGATGTCGGCGAGGTCCTCGCCGTCGTAGCGCACCGGTATCCGCACCTCCCCCGCTGCCGCGCGGCCCTCGGGCCGGGGCCTCAGGGCGCGGACGGCGGCGGCCACCGCGGCGGGGTCGGCCCCGGGCTCCAGACGCAGCAGTACGGTGCGCGCGGCCGGGACGACCTCTCCCACTCCGGGCGGCGGCCCCTCCGCGAGCGCCGCCTGGAGCGCCAGCACCTCGTCGAGGTCGGCGACCTCGACGAGGACCCCGACGTCACCGCAGTTCAGGATGCGCACGCGTCCCCCTCTTCTCCTGTCCCCGCTCCACCGGCGCCGCGCTCCTCACGCGAACGCCGCGATCCGTACGCCCTCCGCGCCCAGCCGGTCCGACACGGCCCGGGCGATGCGCACCGCGCCGGGGCTGTCGCCGTGCACGCACAGCGAGTCCGCCTCGACGAGCACCCTGCTGCCGTCGACCGCGGCGATCGACTCGCCCCTGGCGATGCGCAGGCAGCGCTCGGCCACCTCCTCCGGGTCGTGCAGGACCGCGCCGGGGGAACGGCGCGACACCAGCGTCCCCTCGGGGGTGTAGGCGCGGTCGGCGAAGGCCTCGCGGACCGTGCGCAGCCCCGCCCTTCCGGCCAGGTCCAGCCACACCGAACCGGGCAGGCCCAGCACGGGCAGCTCCGGGTCGTAGAGCCGGACCGCCTCGACGACGGCGGCGGCCTGCTCCTCGTGGTGCACGATCGCGTTGTACAGCGCCCCGTGCGGTTTGACGTAGCGCACGCGCTCCCCGGCGATCCGGGCGAAGGCCCCGAGCGCGCCGAGCTGGTAGACGATGTCGTCGGTCAGCTCCTCGGGCGGCATGTCGACGAACCGACGCCCGAACCCGGCGAGGTCGCGGTAGCCGACGTGGGCTCCGATGGCGACACCCCGCCGCGCGGCCTCCTCGCAGGTGCGGCGCAGCACCACGGGGTCGCCCGCGTGGAAGCCGCAGGCCACGTTGGCGCTGGTGACGATGGACAGCAGCGCCTCGTCGTCACCGAGCTCCCAGCGGCCGAAGCCTTCACCGAGGTCGGAGTTGAGGTCGATGGGCATCGTGGCTCCTTCCTGTCCCTCTCGTTGTTCCCGGACCGGTGCGGTCCCGGCCGCGCCCTCGCGGCGGCCGGGACCCCGCGTCACGCCCACAGGGCGCCGACGCCGCTGAGCGCGTTGACCGCGATGTAGGCGGTCAGCAGCCAGGCCGCGACGCCCACGACGAGCAGCCACCTGGGATACCTGTAGCCGTGCAGCAGGTCTCCCGAGCGGCGCAGCGCCACCCACAGCATGATGCCCAGGCCCACGGGCAGAATGATCCCGTTGAGCGCTCCGGCCAGGATCAGCAGTGTGGTGGGGGCCTGCTCCAGCATGAGGTAGACGACCGTGGAGACGGAGATGAACCCCGCGACCAGCAAGCCCCGGTGTCTGCGCAGTCCCGGGGAGAAGGTGGAGACGAAGGACACCGAGGTGTAGGAGGCGCCGATGACGGAGCTGATCGCGGCCGCCCACATGATGACCCCGAACAACCGCACCCCCGCCTCGCCGGCCGCCTGCGCGAACGCCTCGGCCGGGGGGTTGGCCGCGTCCAGGATCGACGCCCCTCCCGTGACGACGCCGAGCACCGCCAGGAAGAGCAGCACCCGCATGACCCCGGTGACGACGATGCCGGTGACCGAGGCCCGGGTGATGGCGGTGGCGTTCTCGGGGCCGCTGACACCGGCGTCGACCAGGCGGTGCGCGCCGGCGTAGGTGATGTAGCCGCCGACGGTGCCGCCGATGATGGTCACGGTCGCCAGGAACACGTCGTTGTCGAGCCGGTCGGGCCACACCGACTGGCGCAGCGCCTCGCCCACCGGCGGGTCGGACACGAACGCCACGTACAGGGTCATCGCGATCATCAGCACGCCCAGGACCACCAGGATGCGGTCCATCGCCGCGCCCGCGCGCTTGACCAGGAACAGCGCGATGGCGATCACCGCGGACAGCGCTCCGCCGATCTTGACGTCGATCCCGGCCAGCGCGTCAAGGCCCAACGCGGTGCCGGCGATGTTGCCGACGTTGAACACCAGGCCGCCGAAGACGATGAGGGCGGCGAGCAGGTACCCGGCGCCGGGCACGACCTTGTTGGCCAGCTCCTGGGCGTACGTCCCGGCCACGCCGACGACGCGCCAGATGTTCAGCTGCACCGCGATGTCCACCAGGACCGACACCAGGATCGCGAACGCGAACGTCGCGCCCAGCTGGGCGGTGAAGCTCGTGGTCTGGGTGATGAAACCCGGGCCGATCGCGCTGGTGGCCATCAGGAACATCGCGCCCAGCAGCACGCTGCCGCCGGCGACGCGCGCGGGCCTGGGCCGGGGGGCGGTCTTGGGTGAGTCCTCCACGGTGCCTCCGTCTCGGGGAGTGGGATGTGACGGCAACCACACCTCCAATTTGTTGAACAATACTTCAATACTTCAATCTCGTACATGTGAACCGGGGTTACTTTTCCGCTTCATCCCCCTTCGCCCCCGGCCACGGCTCCGTTCGCCGTCGGCCACAATGGAGCGGAACGGGTTGTTCAACAAACCACCGAGCTGAGGAGCGGGCGTGACGGTGACAGGCGACTGGATCGATCGGCTTCCGGACGTCGCCGAGGCGATGGGCCGCTCCAGCACCGCCGAGCGGGTCGCCGACATGCTGCGCGAACTCGTCATCGACGGCGCGCTGGCGCCGGGCACCCGGCTGTCCGAGCAGAAGATCAGCGAGAAGTTCAAGGTCTCGCGCAACACCCTGCGCGAGGCGTTCCGGCTGCTGGGCCACGAGCGCCTGCTGGTCCACGAGTTCAACCGCGGCGTGTTCGTCGCCAAGCCCGGCCTGGACGACGTCGTCGACCTCTACCGGGCCCGCCGCCCCCTGGAGCTGGCGGCCGTCCGCGGCGCGGCCTCGGCGCCCGCGGGCGCGGTCGGGGCGGTCCGCGCGGCGGTCGAGGAGGGCGAGGCCGCCGAGGCGCGCGGCGACTGGTGGGGCATCGGCACCGCCAACATGCACTTCCACCAGGCGATCGGAGAGCTTGCGGGGAGCACGCGCGTGGCCGAGGTCATGCGCCAGCTGCTCGCCGAGATGCGACTGGCCTTCCACGTAATGGCCGCGCCCCGCGAGTTCCACGCCCCTTACCTGGACGAGAACCGCGCGATCTACGAGCGGCTGGCCGACGGCCGCTTCGAGGAGGCGGCCGAGCGCCTCGCCGCCTACTTCGACCGGGCCGAGGACCAGCTCGTCAGGGCGTTCGCCCCTTCGCGCTGAGGCGCCCGGCGGCGTTTCCCCGCCGATCCCGACCTTTCCGGGGCCGCGGGGACGCCCGAAACCCCGGAAAGGTCGGGATCAGCGGGGCAAGGGCGGGAAACTAGCCGTTCTTGGCCTTGCGCCGCTGCTGCTCGGTGCGGTGTCCGCGCTGCTTGGGGCGGGTGTTGGCGCGCAGCCGAAGGAGCTGGAGGGAGGGCTGGGGGGTGGTCCCGCCCGACGCCGTGAACCCCGGGATCAGCGACTCGATGCTGGTCATGGGCTCGCTGGGCGGCACCAGGCGCTCGGGCACCCCGGGGATGTTCTTGGGGGACTCCGCCTCGGTTCTGGCGGTTTTGGCGGTTCTGGCGCCCCTCTCGGCGCCCTCGCCCCCGGCCCTTCCCCGGCTCTCCGGCCGGGAACCGGTCGCCTTCGCCCTGCGCCGGGCGAGGTAGCGGGTGACCAGCGGCCACTCCACCGGGGCCGCCTGGGCCAGGCCCGCCCACAGGTACGCCTTGGTGCCCCACGCCTCCATCGCCCGGCGCGACCGCGAGACGGTGAAGTAGCCGGGCAGGGCCAGCAGCAGCTGCGGCCACGCCAGAGCGAGGGCGACGGCGTAGGGGAACAGGCCGCCGCCCGCCACCGCGGCGGCGGCCCCCATTACGACGGGGGTCATCGCGAGGCCGATGCGCAGGCTGGTGATCTGCTGGAAGCGGTACAGCGAACGGCGCACCGAGACCTCCGGCGGCATCCCCTCGGGCAGGGGCGTGGGCTGCGCCACGACCGCCAGCAGCAGCGACCCGACCGAGACCGACCCCGACAGCAGGATCGTCCACCCGGGCGCCGACCACTCGCCGCGCAGCACGAGCGCGAGCAGTCCCAGGAGCAACAACGGGATCGGCGCGAAGAAGAGGACCTGGCGCCGGATCTGTCCGGCCGCCGTGGGTTCTCGGACGACCCCCACCACACTCTTGTGAAGACGTCCCAGACCGAACACCGCCATTGTTCCCCCTAACAGTGTTTTCTGCCATGCCGACGGGCCAAGGCGACCCTGGTCGGCCGCGCCCTCGACCGGCGACCGCGCTTACGGAGCGACGGGAGGAGAACACACTCCGCGCTCGCGTACTCACTGTTCACGTTATCCGGTTTCCGGCCCTCGTGCGGGTTTGGCCCTACCCGCCGAGACGCCGGTGATACGACCCTATTCACGCGGACCGCCGCCCGGTTCCCGACCTCGTGGGGCCGGAGTTCGCCAATGGGCGTTTTCGGAAGCGTCCCCGTCGGGCATCGGCGCTGGTGGCGGGGAGAACACGCCCGCCGCACCCCCGCTCCCGGCCCGTTTTCGAGTCCGGATCGTTCTCCGCGCGTGCGTCCGGCGTCCGCGTCCCGTTCAGCCGCGCTCGGCCAGCCGCCCCAGGGTCACCGCCACCCGCAGCGCGAACGAGCCGCGCCCGTCCGAGGGCGTGAACCCGGTCAGCTCGGCCACCCGGCTCAGCCGGTAGCGCACGGTGTTGGGGTGCACGAACAGCATACGGGCGGTGGACTCCAGCGACGAGGCGTGCTCCAGGTACACGGTGAGCGTGTCCAGCAGCGGCGACCCCGCTCCGCGCAGCGGCAGGTACACGTCCTCGATGAGCTTGCGGCGGGCCGCCTCGTCGCCGTCCAGGGCCCGCTCGGGCAGCAGGTCCTCGGCGGGGACCGGCCTCGGCGCGTCGGGCCAGGCCCGGGCGGCGCGCAGGCCGTCGACCGCCGCGCGCGCCGAGCGGCTGGCCGCCTGCAGGTCGGTCACCGGCGGCCCCACCACCACGGCCCCGGGGCCGAAGAGCCCCTCCAGCGGGCCCGCGGCGGCGACCGGGTCGGCGGCGTCCCCCTCGTTCACCCCCACCACGACGACCACCCGTTCGCCCTGGACCCCCGCGAGCACGTCGTGCCCGGCGCGCCGGGCCAGCGCCCGAAGGTCCGCCAGGACCTCCTCCGCGTCCTGGTCGCCCAGCAGCCCGGCGATCGCGATCACCGGCGTGTGCGACCAGCCCAGCGACGCGCTCCAGGTCTGGAGCCCCTCCTCGCGGTCCCCGTGCAGCAGCGCGTCGACGATGAGCGCCTCCAACCGGGCGTCCCACGCGCCGCGCGCCTCGGCCGCGCGGGCGTAGACGCGGGCGGTGCTGAAGGCCACCTCCCTGCTGTACCGCAGCATGGCCTCGCGCAGCTGCTGCTCACCGCCGGGCGCGGCCAGTTCGCCGACCTGGTTCTCCACGACGTCGATGACGACGCGGACCATCTCCACCGTCTGCTGCAGCGAGACCGACCGGGTGAGCTCGCGGGGGGCGGTGCCGAAGACCTCCACGGCGATCGCGGGGCGCCCCCGGCCCGGGTTCTTGAACCAGTCGACGAAGGCGGCGACCCCGGACTGGGCGACCAGCCCGACCCAGGACCGGTCCTCCGCGGACATCTCGCGGAACCAGAACAGCCGCTGCTCCATCCGCGCCACCGCGGCCGTGCCCAGGGCGCCCATGGCGCGCTCCAGCCGCAGGACGGTCGCGGCCCGCACCGCCTCGCAGTCGCCGTCGGGGCCGTCAGCGGGAGTCCGGTCAAGGGAATCGGTGGTCACCCCCCTAGGGTGACATCCCGGGGCAGGCACCGGTTCGGCGGAACACCCTTCCCGACACCCCCAGGAGGCCACAAGTGACCTGGGCCACTCGGATACCGGACGGTAACTCTTGCTTTTGTGGGGAATCCACAAAACAGGAGTCATAAACTTCGTGCCTGTCCCCATCAAGCTGGTGATGTTCTACAGGGCAAGGTTGATTCTGTGCTTGCAATCGTCGCTCCCGGCCAAGGTGCCCAGGTACCCGGTTTCCTCTCCGCATGGCTCGAACTCCCCGGCATGGCCGAGCGGTTCGCCGAGTGGTCCGAGGTCACCGGGCTCGACCTCGTGCGCTACGGCACGACCGCTGACGCCGATGAGATCCGCGACACCGCTGTCGCCCAACCACTGCTGGTGAGCGCCGGCATCGCGGCGACCACCGCGCTGTTCGGTGAACTCGCCGAAGCCGCCGCGTCCATCGACGTGGCCGCCGGGCACAGCGTCGGCGAGTTCACCGCCGCCGTCGTCGCCGGGGTGCTGTCCCCCCGCGACTCCCTGGCGCTGGTCGCCGAACGGGGCCGCAGCATGGCCGAGGCCTCGGCGGTCACCCCGACGGGCATGACCGCCGTCCTGGGCGGCGACCGCGACGAGGTGCTCGCCGCGATCGAGGCCGCCGGTCTGACCCCCGCCAACGACAACGGCTCCGGCCAGATCGTCGCGGCGGGAACGGCCGAGCAGCTGGAGGCGTTCGCCGCGGCCCCGCCCGCGAAGGCGCGCCTGCGCCCGCTGGCCGTGGCCGGGGCCTTCCACACCCGGCACATGGCCCCGGCGGCGGAGCGGGTCGACGCGCTGGCCTCCGGGCTGTCCCCGTCGGACCCGCGCACCCGGCTGCTGTCCAACCGCGACGGCGCGGTCGTGGCCTCGGGCGCGGACTACCTGTCCCGCCTGGTCTCCCAGATCAGCTCGCCGGTCCGGTGGGACGCCTGCAGCACCGCGCTCGCCGACCTCGGTGTCACCGCGCTGATCGAACTGCCCCCCGCGGGCACCCTGACGGGCCTCGCCAAGCGCGGGCTCCGCGGTGTCGAACGGCTCGCCGTGAAGTCCCCCGACGACCTGGACCGGGCGCGCGAGCTCATCAAGGCGCACGCGGGTCTGACCCCCGCCGATCTGGAAGGGCACGCCTGATGAAGATCTCCCCCGCCTCCCCCGGAGCGCGCATCGTCGCGCTGGGCGAGTACCAGCCCGCCAACATCGTCACCAACGCCGACCTGGCGGCTCGCGTGGACACCTCGGACGAGTGGATCCAGAGCCGCGTCGGCATCAGGGAACGCCGCGTCGCGGGCCCCGAGGAGTCCGTGGTCGACATGGCGGTGATCGCCGGGGGCAAGGCGCTGGCCGCCGGCGGACTGGCCCCCGAGGACATCGACCTGGTGATCGTGGCCACCTGCACGCAGGAGGACCAGATCCCCAACGCCTCGGCGAGCGTGGCCGCGCGCCTGGGGATCCCCTCGCCCGGCGCGTTCGACGTCAACGCCGCCTGCGCGGGCTTCTGCTACGCCCTGGGCGTGGCCAACGACGCGGTGCGCGCCGGCTCGGCCCGCAACGTGCTGGTCGTCGGCGCCGAGAAGCTGTCCCAGTGGATCGACTGGACCGACCGCACGACCTGTGTGATCTTCGCGGACGGCGCCGGCGCCGCCGTCGTGTCGGCCTCGGAGGAGCCCGGCATCGGCCCCGTGGTGTGGGGCAGCTCGGGCGAGCGCGCCGACAAGATCTACATGCGCGAGAACAAGTACCTCTACCAGGAGGGCCAGGCGGTCTTCCGGTGGACCACCACCGAGCTCTACCCGGTGGCCCTGGAGGCCCTGGAGCGCGCCGGTGTGGCCCCCGAGGAGCTCACGGCGTTCGTCCCGCACCAGGCGAACCTGCGCATCGTGGAATCCATCGCACGCAAGCTGGGGGCGCCGCAGGCACTCGTCGCCCGCGATATTGTCACCGCTGGCAACACCTCGTCGGCTTCGGTTCCGCTCGCGCTCTCACGCATGATCGGACGCGGTGAGCTCCCCTCGGGAAGCACCGTGCTGACCATGGGCTACGGCGCCGGCCTGGCCTACGCGGCGCAGGTCCTTCGCGTCCCCTAGCCCACGGGCGGCCCGGTGCCCGCTCGCCGCGCGCCGAAGCCGTCGTGTACGAACCGTCACCCGCAGCAACGACATAAGGAGAAACCCGACATGGCCTACTCGGACAAGGAGATCCTGGACGGTCTCGGCGAGATCATCGACGAGATCGCCGGCGTCCCCGCGGGTGACGTCACCCCGGAGAAGAGCTTCGTGGACGACCTCGACATCGACTCCCTTTCGATGGTCGAGATCGCCGTCGCCGCGCAGGACAAGTTCGGCGTGGAGATCCCCGACGACCAGCTCAAGGACCTCAAGACGGTCCAGGACGTCATCGTCTTCATCCAGAAGTAGCGACACCCGTTTTCCCGCCCGCCGACGCCGTGCCGTCGGCGGGCACACCGGGACGCGCGTCCGCGCGTCCCACGCCGTCCTCCCCGGCGCGGCGGCACGCCCCGGGGACCGACCACCAGACGAGAGGGCGATCGGCCATGAGTAACCGCGAAGTCGTCGTCACCGGCCTTGGAGCCACCACCCCGCTGGGTGGTGACGTCGCCACTACCTGGTCGGCGCTGCTCGAAGGTCGGTCCGGCATCACCAACCTGCCCGAGGAGTGGCACGAGAAGCTCCCCGTGCACTTCGCCGGGATCGCCGCCGTGGACCCGTCGGAGAAGCTCGAGCGGCACCGGCTCCGCCGTCTGGACCGCACCCAGCAGTTCTCGCTGGTCGCCGCCCGCGAGGCGTGGACCGACGCGGGAGCCCCCGAGGTCGACCCGCTGCGCCTGGGCGCCGTGGTCTCCAGCGGCATCGGCGGCATCCTGACGATCCTGAACCAGTACGACACCTTCCGCGAGAAGGGCTGGAAGCGCGTCTCGCCGTTCACGGTGCCGATGCTCATGCCCAACAGCCCCGCGGCCGCCGTGGCCCTGGAGTTCGGCGCGCGCGCCGGCGCGCACTCCCCGGTGAGCGCCTGCGCCTCCAGCGCCGAGGCCATCGCCGACGCCATCGACATGATCCGCTCGGGCCGCGCCGACATCGTGATCGCCGGCGGGACCGAGGCCGCGATCCACCCCCTGAACATCGCCTCGTTCGCCGCCATGCGCGCGCTGTCGACCCGCAACGACGACCCCCAGGGCGCGTCGCGTCCCTTCGACGTCACCCGGGACGGCTTCGTCATGGGCGAGGGCGCGGGCATCCTCGTACTGGAGTCCGCCGAGCACGCCGCGGCGCGGGGGGCCCGCGTCTACGCGGTGGCCGCCGGAGCCGGCTACACCTGCGACGCGCACGACATCGTGCAGCCCGACCCGTCGGGCGAGGGACAGGCGCGGGCGATCCACTACGCGCTGGAGGACGCGGACCTCGAGCCCGCGGACATCTTCCACATCAACGCGCACGCCACGTCCACCCCCGCGGGGGACACCGGCGAGACCCGCGCCATCCGCTCGGCGCTGGGCGACATCACCGACCAGGTCGCCGTCACCTCCACCAAGTCCATGACCGGCCACCTCCTGGGCGGCGCCGGGGCGGTGGAGTCCATCGCGACGATCCTCGCCCTGCGCGACGGCACGGTCCCGGCGACGATCAACACCGACCAGCTCGACCCCGAGGTGGCCGTGGACGTCGTCCTGGACAAGCCGCGCGACCTGCCCACCGGGGACATCGCCGCCATCAACGAGTCCTTCGGCTTCGGCGGCCACAACATCGCCCTCGTCTTCCGCCGCGCCTAGACCGCCGGTGGGGGAGCCCCGCCCGGCCGGGGGGGGGCGGGGCGGCCGGATGATCCTCCGCGGCCGCCCCGCCCCCTCTGGCCGGACCGCGGTCTCACATCGACGTTCCACGTGCCCGGTCGGGCGACGGCCGTCCACACGGGTCCTGTCGACGGCCTCGACGCCGGCGCTCCGAAAACCTCGATTTCGGAGCGCCGGCGTCGAGGCCGTCGACAGGACCCGTGTTTCGCTTATTCACCCGGAAAACCTGTCCGCACAGGTGGAAGCCCGCTTTCCGAATTTCGGGAAAGTGTTTCAACTCACTTTCCAGAATCGCGGTTCACCCTGCGAAGACAACCGTCGGTTCCCTCTCCCCATCCGAGCGTAAGGGAATACGGAGAATTCAACCCCTCTTAACCCGGACGTCTCCCTGATTCCCTAAGGAATCGCGACCATTGTGGAGTGCCTCCACAGACGGGTTTTCACAGCGACGCTCGGCCCGGCACCGAACCGGCCGAGGGCCGGCCGATGACACTGCGTCCGATCGTCGACCTGGACTCCGGGGCGGTACTGGCCGTCGAGGCCCTGCTCCCCTCCGAAGAGCAGCGCGGCGAGGACGTCTCCGCGCTGTCCGAGCGGCTGGGACGGCTCGCCCGCGAGGTCGTCTCGCGGGAGAGCCTGCTCCCGCTGGTGCTGCCGGTCCCCGCGCGGCTGCTCACCGCCGGGCGCGAACCGTTCGCCCACCTGGAGGACACTCTCCGCCGGACCGGACGGCGGCCGCGCGACATCACGCTGATGGTCGGCGCCGAACTCCGGGAACTCCCGCACCCCCACCTCCTCAGGGGGGTGGGGCACATCCGGGAGATGGGGTTCCGGTACGCGCTCGGCACCGCGCGGGTCGCACCCGACGTGCTCGTGGAGACCGCGCCGTTCCTGTTCCGCGTCGACGGCACGCTGACCTCGGGGCTGCCCGGCAACGAGCGGTTCACCGCGATCGTGGAGGGAATGGCCCGGATCGGACGCGGTGCCGGGTCCTTCCCGCTCGCGTCGGGGGTGACCTCGGTGCCCCAGCTGGCGAGCCTGCGCCGGGCCGGGGTCCGGCTCGCCCAGGGCCCGCTGTTCGCCGGGGACGACTGGGCCCCGGGCGAGCGCGTCGCCCCGGTTCCGGATCTCTCCCTCGACTCGACCTCGCCGGGCCTGGATCCGGGGCCGCGGGTCTCGGAGTTCATGCTCCCCGCGGTGACCATGACCGGTGAGGCGACCTCCGAGGAGGTCCTCGAGGCGTTCAGCAATGACTCCGCGCTGAACAGCGTGATCCTGATCGACCACCGCGAGCGACCGGTGGCGGCCGTGGACCGGGCGCGCTTCCTGCTCGCCATCACCGGGCCCTACGGGCACGCGCTGCACGCCAGACGCCCCGCTCAGCGGCTGGCGGACTCCCCGCGGACGGTGCCGCGCAGCGCCCCGGCGCTGACCGCGCTGCGCGCCGCGGGGACCGAACGCGAACGGGTCTACGACGACCTGATCGCCACCAACGAGTTCGGCCAGTGCATGGGTGTGGTCCACGTGGGCGACCTCATCCGCAGCCTGTCCCGGGAGTAGGGAACCTCCGGCGCGGGGGTGAATTCGGGCACCGGTGGTTTTGTTGACGGTCTTGGGCTTTCCGCCCGTTTCGGGGCCTTAAAGGGCGGAAAGCCCATGATCATTCCGAGCGAGGGCGGAACCCGGCGATCAGGCCCCGGTCAGCGGTCGCGGCCGGGTTCCCCGGACTCCAGCTCCGCGACCAGCTCGGTCAGTCCGGGCCGCTTGGGGAGCCTGCCGTCACCCGACGAGCGTCCCATGACCCGGCGGCCCAGCCACGGGACCAGGAACTCCACCGCCCACCTGCGGGTCTCGCGGCGGCGCAGGATGCGGGGCGGCCTCGCGTAGGGGGTGTCCCAGGGGTTCGCCCACGTCTCGCGGGGGCCGATGGGCTGGTCGAGCAGGTCGGCGATGCGCGCCGCGACGATCCGGTGGCCCGCGGCGTTGAGGTGCAGGCGGTCCACGCTCCAGGCCCGGGGGTCGTTGAGGGCGTCCATCGACCACAGGTCGACGATGTCGACGTTGTTTCGCTCGGCGATGGCGCGCAGGTGCATGCTGAACACCGCGATGCGGCCGCGGTACACGCGCAGTACCGGGATCCAGCCCGTGTCGTGGCCCGAGAGGATGACCACCCTGATCCCGGCCTCGCGCAGCCGGCGGACGCCCCCGTCGAACTGCCGGGCTATCCGGTCCAGGTCGGTGCCGGGACGCAGCACGTCGTTGCCTCCGGCGTTCACCGTCACCAGGTCGGGGGCGAACTCCAGTGCCTGCTCCAACTGCTCGCCGAAGATCCGGTCCATGCGGCGCCCGCGCACCGCGAGGTTGGCGTAGCGGAATCCCGGCACCCGCGCGCCGAGGTGCTCGGCGAGTCGGTCGGCGAACCCCAGATAGGAGCCGTCCGGGCGCGGATCGTCCAGACCCTCGGTGATGCTGTCCCCGATAGCCACGTAGGAGCGGATGGCCGTCGGGTTCTCGGGCCGCGCGCGGTGGGGGAGGTTCGTATCGAGGTCAGTCACGTCAACCAATCATGCCGCCCGAAACTGACACTGGATCGGATCGCGGCGTGGATGGCCGCCACGATCCGGCGCGCGGTGTCCTCGTCACACCGCGGGGATGTGTCAAGCCGGATCGGGAGGGTACAGCGGGCCTGACAAGCATACCGTTGCCGCCTACCGGCGGGTTTGGACGTCTTCGCCCGGCCCGACGGGGCGCGCCGCTGTCCCGCCCACGTGAGGAGTGCACGGCCATGACCACCCCGACCGGCCCCGCCGGAGCCGATTCCGTCCCGTTCCCCGTCAACCCGGTGGAGGAGGCCCTCGCGGCGGCCGTCGAGCAGTCGGTTCCCCCGCCCTCGGCCGACGTCGACGGCGACGACGACGACGAGGCGGGCATGGAGTCGGTCTCCGCGTTCATCGGCACGTTGAAGGAGGGGAGCCTGTGGGTCCCGCTCCCCGAGGGCGCGGGAACACAGGACGACGGATCCGTCGCACTGCCCACCCTGGACGTGGACGGATCGCCGTTCGTCCCGGTCTTCACCTCCCAGGAGCAGCTGAGCGTCCGCAGCAGCGACCTCCCCTTCACCGTCGTCCGGACCAGGGAGCTGGTCGACGCCCTCCCCCGCGGCGTGGGCCTGGCGGTGAACCCGGGCAACCCGGTGAGCGTCCCGATCTACCCGGAGACGGTCCTGGCCCTGGCCTCGGAGTAGCGCCCCGGGTGGGGAGCCGGGGGCCGCCGCCCCCCACGCCACCGAGGCGTGACTTCGGTCACAGCCCGGGCGAATCCGGGGCGGCACCCGCCCGGTAAATGTTCATATTCGAACAGGACATCCTGACCTGCGCCTCCACGGCCCGGTGTCCGGCTTTTTCCAGCCCGGGGCTACACAGGACGCGTCCGCACACGTACGATCTGCGAGAGGTCGGCTCCGCTGACGTCGAACCAGCGTCCGCACCCCGGACGTGCCCCCGCGGCAGCGCGACGACCGCGGCGGAAACCCCGTCCGGCGCCCGTCACACCCCGGGAAGCGTAGTGTGGAGGGCACAGCCGGACGTCCGTGCCGCTTTCCGCGCGTCCAGCGAGCCGTATGCCAGGAGGTCGAGGTCCCCAGCAGATGAACGCCGTCTCACCGATCTGCCTCACCGACCTCGCCCCCGCCCTGCGGTGGAGCAAGTCGGCCGACGTCGCCGACGTCCTTCGGCACACCCGGCTGGTGGACGGCTGGTGGCGGTCGCTTCCCCTCCCCCGGGTCCTGGACATCGCCGGACCCACGTGGTTGGCGCACTGCCTGGCCCGGCTGACCGTCGAGCAGTGGGACCACCTGGCCATCTGCGAGTTCCTGCCGACCCTGCGCGCGCTCGCGGTGGACATGGACGAGATCGCCGAACCCGTGCGCGGCGCCGTACTGGCCACCGCGGGCAACTGGGAGCAGCTGATCTCCGCCTCCCCCTCGACGATGCGCGAGTGGGGCTTCCCCGGCAACTGCGACGTCGTCGAGGTCGTCAGCATGGTGATGTGGCGGGCGGTGAACCCGTTCACCGGCGACCCCAGCGGCGGGCCCACCCCCTCCCCCGCCCTGATGATCGAGGCCGTCCGCACCATCGCGAACTGGATGCCCTCCTCCGCTCCGGACCACGTGCACAACGCGCTGGCCTACCTCACCAACGCCACCGGCGCCGAGTGCGCCGGACCCACCACGGACCCCGAGGAGACCCCGCAGAGCCCCGCCACCCGCGCCATCCGGACGCTGCGGGCCCTGCGCGCCAACCGCGACCGCGACCCCGGCGAGGAGCAGGCTCCCCCCGCGTCCCGGTCCGCCGCCCACGCCCGCGCCGAGGCCGCCGAACCGGTCCCGGCGCTGGCCCGGCGCGGCGGCAGCCCCCTCCTCGGCCCCGGCCGCACACTGCGCCGCCCGTCCTTCGGCCCGCCGAAGGCGATGCGCGGCATGGAACCGGTCGCGGTCCCGGTCCCCAGCGTGGTCACCGCACCCGCCCCCGAACTCGGCGAGCACCCGCTGATCGACCTGATCGACCAGCTCTGCCGGGGGTGGAACGACCTCGAACGGCTCATCGTCACCGAACGGCTCTTCACCTCCGAACCGACCAGCATCCGGCTTCTGGCCGACCAGCTCCAAATGGACATCGGCGAGCTGCGCGGAGCCCAGCGCACCGTGGAGGACCGCCTGCTCCAGTGGCTCGGCTCCCCGGACGGCGCGCCGATGTCCAAGCACGTGCGCGACGTGTCCGAGCAGCTGGGCAGCGCCACCACCATCGACCACCTGATCAGCGCGCATCCCGACCACCCGGTCGACGTGCCCTCTCTGGGCATCCCGCTGTGGCGCATCGTCATGACGCTGTTCACCGACCGCCGCCTCGACGACAACTGGCTGCTGACCTCCGACACCGGGCAGCTGCGCTGGCAGACCCGCCAACTCGTCGTGGGCCGGCCGAGCGTCACCGAAGCGGGCATCCGGCTGGCCACCCTCGGCATCCGCGCCCAGGCGCTGCGCGCGTGGCTGCTGAACACCCCGGGCGTGAGCATCCAGGACGGGTACGTCCTGGTGGACGAGGCCGTCCCGCTGAACGCCGCAGAGCCCGCGGGCGGCTTCGGCGGGCACACCGCCCTCACCCCCGACTCCCCCAAGTCGACCACCGCCAACGGCCTGCCCATCCGGCGCCGTCCCACCGCCTCCCAGCCCCGCCCCGAGCCCAAGGCGGGCGTGGCCTCCTCGGCCCGCTGCTTCCGGGCACCGGACGGGCGCTGGTGGCACCGGGTGGACGTCACGGGCGACCAGCTCAACGGCGCGCCGGTGACGGTTCCGCCGGGGTACGCCACCCACCTCGGGCTCCAGCCGGGGCGCCTGCTCTGCCTGACCGGGCCCGGCGCCGACCTGCTGGTCCTGGTGTGGCGGGACCAGCCCGCGTTCGACTCGCTGCGCCCGCTGCTGCGCCGCCAGGGCGCCCAAGCGGGCGACCGGGTCTTCATCACCGTCAACGGCGACCGGCTCGACGCACGGCTGCTGCCCACCGCCGCGCTCGGCGACCCGGGCCCCACCGGCAAGGCGCTGAGCCTCATCGGCTACACCGCCCACGCCGGCACCGAGGAGGCGCTGGACATCATCGCCCGCCGGATCAGCGAGAACGGCGAGGCGTTCGACGGCAGCCCGAACGAACTGCTCGAACTCCTGGCCAAACGCGGCGACGACGACATCGTCGCGGAACTGCGCAACACCCTGTACGCGGCGCACTGATGCCGGCCGGTGTCCGGCGCCGCCGCGCCCTGACCGACGCGCGGGGCGCGACGGTGTGCACCTACGCGCTCGGGGACCGCGCCGGGCTTCCGTGGGCGCGGGACCTGCGGGACGTGGTGGGCGACCCCACCGAGGCCATCCTGGCCGGCCTGTCCGGTTGGGCGGTCAGCGCTCCCGTCGATGTCGGCGAGCGGCTGCTGGCCGCGGGCGCCCGGCCGCTGCGCAAGGCGCACCGGATGGACCTGGACCCGGCCGCCGCGCCGCCGGAGCGGGGTGCCGCGCCGCCCGTCGAGGGGGTCCGGCTCGTGCCGTGCGACCGCGGCGCCGGCGCCCTCCTGCCCGCGGTGCTGGCCGCCTACCCGCCCGGGCACCCCGACCACCCCGCCGACCAGGACGAGGCGTCCAGGCTCGCCCTGACCGCCGACCTGCTCGCCGGCTCGATCCTGGGCCCGTTGTCCCGGGAGGCCAGCGGACTGGCGGTGGACGCCGGCGACCGGGTCGTGGCCGGCGTCCTGGTCTTCATGGCCGAACCGGGCCTGGCCTGGATCGGCGACGTCTTCAAGGACCCCGCCCGCGGCCCCCGCGGCGTCGGCGCGCTGCTGCTGCGCCGCGCCGCGGCCGTACTGGCCGGCCAGGGGGTCCCCGTCCTGGGCCTGGCGGTGACCGAGGGCAACCCGGCCCGCGGCCTGTACGAGAGGCTCGGCTTCACCACGGTCTCGACGTCCTGGACCGTGGCCGTCCCCTGAGTGCTCTCCCCGCCGATCGTGGCCTTTCCGGGGTCTCGGAAGCGGTTGAGCCCCCGGGAAGGCCACGATCGGCGGGAGAACGGGGAAAGGGGCGCGCTCCCGGGGTGGGAGGCGCCCCTTACGGACGTCGGTGGCGGGCCTCAGACGTTGAAGCCCAGCATCCGCAGCTGGTCGCGGCCGTCGTCGGTGATCTTGTCCGGGCCCCACGGCGGCATCCAGACCCAGTTGAGCCTGACCTCGCGGTCGAACTCCTCCAGCGCGCTGGCGACCTGGTCCTCCAGCACGTCGGTGAGCGGACACGCGGCGCTGGTCAGCGTCATGTCGACGGTGATGACGGAGCCGTCCACGTTCAGACCGTAGACCAGGCCCAGATCGACGACATTGACCCCGAGCTCGGGGTCGATGACGTCCTTCATCGCCTCGATGATCTCCTCGTTCAGCGCCTCGTCCACCTCGGCGGCCGGGGCCTTCGGGGCTTCGGCGGTCTCGTTCGCGGCGGTCATGCGGCGCCCTCCTTCTCGGTTGCCAGCGACTTGGCGGTCGCGTCCTTCCACGCCATCCAGGCGAGCAGGGCGCACTTGATACGGGCGGGGTACTGCGACACCCCGGCGAAGGCCACCGCGTCCTCCAGCACGTCCTCGTCGGGCTCGCCCTGGCCCTTGGACTGCATGAGCGCGGTGAACTCGTCCAGGACGGCCAGTCCCTCGTCGACGGTCCTGCCGATGAGCAGCTCCGTCATCACCGAGGCGCTGGCCTGGCTGATGGAGCAGCCCATGCTGTCGTAGGAGACGTCGGCGACGGTGGCCGTGCCGTCGAGGCCGCTCCCCGAAGGCGTCAGGGCCACGCGCAGCGTGACCTCGTCGCCGCAGGTCGGGTTGATGTGGTGGCTCTCGGCGTCGAACGGCTCCCGCAGCCCCTTGTGGTGCGGGTTGCGGTAGTGGTCCAGGATGATCTCCTGGTACATCGCGTCCAGCTTCATGAGCAAAAGCCCCTTCTAGCTTCGGACCACGCCGAAGAACCGCTGCGCCTCGCGGACACCCTCGACCAGCGCGTCGACGTCGGCGAAGGAGTTGTACAGGTAGAACGAGGCCCGTGTGGTGGCCACCGCGGAGAACCTCCGGTGCAGCGGCCACGCGCAGTGGTGCCCCACGCGTACGGCCACGCCCCGGTCGTCCAGGACCTGGCCGACGTCGTGCGGGTGGATGCCCTCGACGGTGAACGACACCGCTCCCCCGCGCGACTCGGCGTCGGCCGGGCCGATGATCCGCACGCCTTCGATGGAACCGACGTGCTTGAGCGCGTATTCCACGAGGGCGTGCTCGTGCGCGGCGACGTTCTCCATGCCGATGGCGTTGAGGTAGTCGCACGCCGCGGCCAGCCCCACGGCCTGGGGCGCCATGGGCACCCCGGCCTCGAAGCGCTGCGGCGGCTCGGCCCACGTGGAGTGGTCCATGTGCACCACGCCGATCATGGAGCCGCCCGAGATGAACGGCGGCATGGCCTCGAGCAGCTCGCGCCGCCCCCACAGCACGCCGATGCCGTTGGGCCCCAGCATCTTGTGGCCGGAGAAGACCAGGAAGTCCGCGTCGAGCTCGGCCACGTCCACCGGCATGTGCGGCACCGACTGGGCGCCGTCCAGCAGCACCAGCGCGCCGACCTCGCGGGCCCGGGCCGCGATCTCGCGGACCGGGTTGACGGTGCCCAGCACGTTGGACTGGTGGGTGAGAGCCACGAGCCGGGTGCGCTCGTTGACCAGGTCGCCGATGTCCGACAGGTCCAGGCGGCCCTCGTCGGTGACGCCGAACCAGCGCAGGGTCGCCCCGGTGCGCTTGCACAGCTCCTGCCACGGCACCAGGTTGGCGTGGTGCTCCATCTCGGTGACGACCACCTCGTCGCCCGGTCCCACGGCCAGGCGGGCGAACTCCTCGCCGGCGGTGGCCGCGTTGCTCATGGCGTAGGCGACGAGATTGACGGCCTCGGTGGCGTTCTTGGTGAAGACCACCTCCTCCGCGGAGGCGCCGACGAAGGCCGCGATGGTGGCGCGGGCGTTCTCGTAGGCGTCGGTGGCCTCCTCCGCGAGCTGGTGCGCCCCCCGGTGCACCGCCGCGTTGTGGCGTTCGTAGAACTCCCGCTCGGCGTCGAGGACCTGCCGGGGCTTCTGCGAGGTCGCCCCGGAGTCGAGGTACACCAGCGGGCGCTCGTCGCGGACGGTCCGGGACAGGATCGCGAAATCCGCCCGGATCGCCTCGACGTCCAGCTCGCGTCCGGTCACTGTTAAGCGCCCACCTTCACGAAACGCTCGTAGCCCTCGGACTCCAGCACGTCGGCCAGCTCCGGGCCACCGGACTCGGCGACGCGGCCGCCCGCGAAGACGTGCACGAAGTCGGGCTTCACGTAGTTGAGGATGCGGGTGTAGTGCGTGATCAGCATGACGCCGACCTCGCCGGTGGCCTTGGCCCGGTTGATTCCCTCGGAGACGACCTTGAGGGCGTCCACGTCGAGGCCGGAGTCGGTCTCGTCCAGGATGGCCACCTTGGGCTTGAGCAGCTCCAGCTGGAGGATCTCGTGGCGCTTCTTCTCGCCGCCGGAGAAGCCCTCGTTGACGCCGCGCCCGGCGAAGGACGGGTCGATGGACAGGCCGCTCATGGCGCCCTGGAGCTCCTTGGAGAAGGCGCGCAGCTTGGGGGCCTCCCCGCGCACCGCGGTGACGGCGCTGCGCAGGAAGTTGGACATGGACACGCCGGGAACCTCGACCGGGTACTGCATGGCGAGGAACAGGCCGGCGCGGGCGCGCTCGTCGACGCTCATCTCCAGCACGTTCTCGCCGTCGAGCAGGACCTCGCCGCCGGTGATCTCGTACTTGGGGTGCCCGGCGACGGCGTAGGCCAGCGTGGACTTGCCGGAGCCGTTGGGGCCCATGATGGCGTGGGTCTCACCGGAGTTGATGGTGAGGTCGACGCCCTTGAGGATCTCCTTGCGCTCCTCGGCGCCGATGAGGACGTCGGCGCGCAGACCGCGGATCTCGAACTTGGTCATGTGTTCAGCCTCTAAGAGTTCTTGGTGTCCAACGAGACGAGCACGTCGTCGCCGTCGATCTTCACAACGTACGTGGGGACCGCCTGGGTGGCCGGCGGGTTGATCGGCTTGCCCGAGCGCAGGTCGAAGCACGAGCCGTGCAGCCAGCACTCGATGGTGCCGTCCTCGACCTCGCCCTCGGACAGGTTCACCTCGGCGTGGGAGCAGATGTCGCTGATGGCGTACACCTCGCCCTCGCTGCGCACGATGGCGACAGGGGTGTCGCCGACCTCCACGCCCAGCGCGCCCTCTTCGGGGACGTCGCCGAGCGCGCAGACCTTGGTGAACGCGCCTTCACTACTCATGGAGGGCCAGCTTCTCCTCGACCTCCGTCATGATGCGCTCGCGCAGCTCGGGGATCTCGATCCGGTTGATGAGCTCGGCGAAGAATCCCCGGATCACCAGGCGGCGGGCGGCGTCGGCGGGGATGCCGCGCGACTGCAGGTAGAACAGGTGCACGTCGTCCAGGCGGCCGCTGGCGCTGGCGTGCCCGGCTCCCTCGACCTCGCCGGTGAAGATCTCCAGGTTGGGCACGGAGTCCACGCGGGTGCCGTCGGTGAGCACGAGGTTGCGGTTGTGCTCGTAGGAGTCGGTGCCCTCGGTGCCCTCGCCGATGATCACGTCGCCGATCCACACCGCGTGCGCGCCCTCGCCGCTGAGCGCGCCCTTGTACTCGACGCGGCTGCGGGTGCGCGAGACGTTGTGGTCGATCAGCGAGCGGTGCTCGTGGTGCTGGCCCTCGCCGGTGAAGTACAGGCCGAACAGCTCGGCGTCGCCGCCGGGGCCGGTGTAGGCGACCTTGGGGGACAGGCGCACGAGGTCGCCGCCCAGGGTGACCACGAAGCTGCGGAAGCGGGCGTCGCGGCCGACCCTGGTGTAGTGGTGCGACACGTGGACGGCGTCGCGCTCCCAGTCCTGGAGGCTGATGACGTCGAGCCGGGCGCCGTCCTCGACGACGAACTCGACGTTGTCGGCGTAGACGGAGTTGCCCGCGTACTCCAGGACCACGGTGGCGGCGGAGTGCCGCTCGGCCCGGACCAGGACGTGGCCGTAGGCGTCGCCCTGCTCGGTGCCGGTGATCCGGACGAACACCGGGGCTCCGGCCTCGACCTCCTTGGGCACCGTGACGACGACGGCCTCGGTGAAGGACTGGTAGGCCAGGGCGCTGACGCGGTCGGTGGGCAGGAAGGACGTGCCCAGGCGGGCGTCGTCGCGGCCCACGGTCTCGACGACGACCTCGTCGGGCGCGGTGACGTCGACCGTCACCACGCCGTCGGCGATGTCGCGGCCGTCGTGGAGTCCGCGCAGGCGGCGCAGCGGGGTGAAGCGCCACTCCTCCTCGCGCCCGTTGGGCTTGGGGAAGTCGTCCAGGTCGAACGATCCGTGGACGTCGAGTTTGGAGACAGGAAGGTCGCCGCCGTGGCTGTGTTCCTTGATTCCGAGATTGGGGGTGGCCATGATCAGCCGACCGCTCCTTCCATCTGCAGCTCGATGAGCCGGTTCAGTTCCAGCGCGTACTCCATGGGAAGCTCGCGAGCGATGGGCTCGACGAACCCGCGGACGATCATGGCCATGGCCTCGTCCTCGTTCAGACCGCGGCTCATCAGGTAGAAGAGCTGGTCCTCGCTGACCTTGGAGACGGTGGCCTCGTGCCCCATCTCCACGTCGTCCTCACGCACGTCCACGTACGGGTAGGTGTCGGACCGGCTGATGGTGTCGATCAGCAGGGCGTCGCACTTGACCGTGGACTTGGAGTGCTCGGCGCCCTCCTGGACCTGGACCAGGCCGCGGTAGGAGGCGCGGCCGCCGCCTCGGGCCACCGACTTGGAGATGATGGTGGAGGAGGTGTTGGGCGCGCAGTGCACCATCTTGGAGCCGGTGTCCTGGTGCTGGCCCTCGCCCGCGAAGGCGATGGACAGGGTCTCGCCCTTGGCGTACTCGCCCATCAGGTAGACGGCCGGGTACTTCATGGTGACCTGGGAGCCGATGTTGCCGTCGATCCACTCCATGGTCGCGCCCTCGTAGGCCACGGCGCGCTTGGTGACCAGGTTGAAGACGTTGTTCGACCAGTTCTGGATGGTGGTGTAGCGGCAGCGGGCGTTCTTCTTGACGATGATCTCCACGACCGCGGAGTGCAGCGAGTCCGACTTGTAGATCGGCGCGGTGCAGCCCTCGACGTAGTGCACGTAGGCGCCCTCGTCGACGATGATCAGCGTGCGCTCGAACTGGCCCATGTTCTCGGTGTTGATCCGGAAGTAGGCCTGGAGCGGGATCTCCACGTGCACGTTCTTGGGCACGTAGATGAAGGACCCGCCGCTCCACACGGCCGTGTTCAGCGCGGCGAACTTGTTGTCGCCGGCCGGGATGACCGTGCCGAAGTACTCCTTGAAGAGCTCGGGGTGCTCCTTCAGGGCGGTGTCGGTGTCCAGGAAGATGACGCCCTGGGCCTCCAGGTCCTCGCGGATCTGGTGGTAGACGACCTCGGACTCGTACTGCGCGGCGACACCGGCGACCAGGCGCTGCTTCTCGGCCTCGGGGATGCCCAGCCTGTCGTAGGTGTTCTTGATGTCCTCGGGCAGTTCCTCCCAGGAGGCGGCCTGCTTCTCCGTGGACCGCACGAAGTACTTGATGTTGTCGAAGTCGATGTTCGACAGGTCGGCGCCCCAGGCGGGCATCGGCTTCTTGCCGAAGAGCTTGAGCGACTTCAGGCGCAGGTCGCGCATCCACTCGGGCTCGCTCTTCTTGCCCGAGATGTCACGGACGACCTCCTCGTTGAGGCCGCGGCGCGCGGAGGCGCCGGCTGCGTCGGAGTCGGCCCAGCCGTACTCATAGGTGCCGAGCCCTTCGAGCTCGGGGTGCGCGATAGACGTCATTACGCGGATCCTCCTGGACGGGGCGTCCTGTTGTGGCGTTTGCTGCCCGTGTCCCGCTCGGGGCGGGCCTCGGGGGTCAGGGTGGTGGAGCTGATGTCCCTGGGGCTGACATGGGTGGTGCAGACGCCGTCGCCGTGGGCGATGGTCGCCAGGCGGCGCACCGGGGTGCCCAGCAGCCGCGCGAAGGCCTCGACCTCGGCGTCGCACAGCTCCGGGAACTCCGACGCCACGTGGGCGACGGGGCAGTGGTGCTGGCACAGCTGCTCGCCGCCGCCCGGCGCGGGGGCCTCCCCGGCCGAGGCCGCGTAGCCGTCGGAGGAGAGCGCCTCGGCGAGCAGCCGGACGCGCTGCTGCGGGGGCGCCGCGGCGAGGCCGGGCCGGTACCGGCGTTCGAGCTCGTCCACCTGGTGGCGGGCGAACTCGGCGACGGCCTGGGGACCGGCCTTCTCCGCGAGGAAGCGCAGCGCGCTGGAGGCGAGGTCGTCGTAGCCGTGCACGAACACGTCGCGCCCGGCCCCGGTGAGCGCGAAGACGCGGGCGGGCCTGCCCCGGCCGCGGCGTCCGACGGGGCGGGCGTCGCGGGCCTCGACCAGCCCCTCGCTCATCAGGTTGTCGAGGTGGCGGCGGATGGCCGCCGAGGTCAGCCCGAGACGCTCGCCCAGCAGGGACGCCGTGATCGGACCATGTTCGAGAATGAGCCTGGCGACCCTGGCCCGGGTGCCGGTCTCGGCCCCCAGGTCGGGGCCCGCGTGCGCGCGGGACGCGCCCGACACGGCCGTCCCGTCCACTCGCTGCTGCCCGCTCATGTTTTTCACAACACCAGTGTGGCCTAATTAAGTCCCCCGCGGCAAACTGTGACCAGTGCCATGGAGCACACAAGTTAGCCTTGCCTAACAGGGACTTCGGCGTCCGGGAGGGCCTTCCGCGCCCCGCGTCCGACCGCTCGCCAGAGACCTTCGTCCCGAATGGAGAGACTTCGGTCCCGGATCGCGAGACACTCGCTCCCCCGACGATCCCCGCGCCGGCGTTCCCCGGGAACGGACATCGGGGAACGCCGGCGCGGGGATCGCCCGCGGACCGCTCACCCCGTGCGACGCCTCCGCGCCCCCCGCCTACACTTTTCGTCATGGATACAGCCGCGGTCGAGGTCACCGGCTTGGTCAAGCGCTACGGCGACACCACCGCCGTGGCCGACCTGTCGTTCACGGCCCCCCGCGGCGCGGTGACCGCGCTGCTGGGCCCCAACGGAGCCGGGAAGACCTCCACGATCGAGGTCTGCGAGGGGTTCCGCCGAGCCGACGCGGGCCGCGTCCGGGTGCTGGGCCTGGACCCGGTGCGCGACGCCCGCGCGCTCAAGCCCAGGGTCGGCGTCATGCTGCAGTCCGGCGGGGTGCCCACCGGGGCGCGCGCCGGGGAGTGGCTGCGGCTGATGGCCGCGTTCCACGCCGACCCCGTCCCGCCCGGCCTGCTCCTGGAGCGCCTGGGCCTGACCTCGGCGGCCAGGACCCCGTTCCGCCGCCTGTCGGGGGGGCAGCAGCAGCGCCTGAGCCTGGCGGCCGCCGTCATCGGCCGCCCCGAACTGGTGTTCCTGGACGAGCCCACGGCCGGACTCGACCCCCAGGCCCGCATCGCCGCCTGGGAACTGGTCGGCGACCTGCGCTCCGCCGGGGTCGGTGTGGTCCTGACCACGCACTACATGGAGGAGGCCGAACGCCTGGCCGACCACGTGGTGATCATCGACCACGGCCGCGTGGTGGCCGACGGGCCCACCGGGGAGCTCACCCGGGGCGGGCGGGAGCTGCGCTTCCGGGCCGTCTCCGACCTGGACGTGTCCGGCCTGACCGCGGCGCTTCCGCCGGGCTGCAGTGTCGCCGGGCACCCCGGAGGGCAGTACGTTGTGACCACCGCCGACCCCGAGGGCGTTGGCCCGGGGCTGGTGGCGACCGTGACCACCTGGTGCGCGGCCAACGACGTCCTGCCCGAGGACCTGCGCGTACACCGGCGCACCCTCGAAGACGTCTTCCTCGAACTCACCGGCCGGGACCTTCGCGACTCATGACCTCATCCACTTCGCACGCCGCACCGATCGACTTCACGCCCAACCCCGGTTCCGCGCCGCTGGCGCGCCTGGTCCTGGCCCAGGCCGGGATGGAGCTGCGGGTCATGCTGCGCAACGGCGAGCAGCTGCTGCTGACCATGGTCATCCCGGTGCTGCTGCTGGTCGGCTTCAGCGTCACCTCGCTGCTGGACCTGGGCGAGGGCGCGGCCGTGGACTTCCTGGCCCCGGGCATCATCGCGCTGGCGGTGATGTCCACCGCGTTCACCGGCCAGGCCATCGGCACCGGCTTCGAGCGCCGCTACGGCGTGCTCAAACGCCTGGGCGCCACCCCCCTGTCGCGCCTGGGCCTGCTGGGCGCCAAGACCCTGGCCGTGCTGGCGGTGCAGGTCCTGCAGGTCGCGGTGATCTCCGGGGTGGCCCTGGCCCTGGGCTGGGACCCGCGGGGCGGCGTGCTCGGCTTCGCGTCGGCGGCGGCGCTGCTGGTGCTGGCCACCGCCGCGTTCAGCTCCCTGGCCCTGCTCCTGGCGGGGACCCTGCGCGCCGAGGCGACCCTGGCGGCGGCCAACCTCGTCTACGTCGTCCTGCTGGGTTTGGGCGGCGTGGTCTTCCCCGTGGACCGCTACCCCGCCGTCGTGCGGCCCGTGGTGGAGGCCCTGCCCATCACCGCCCTGGCCTCGGGCCTGCGCGCGGTGCTGACCGAGGGCGCGCTCCTCCCCCTGGCCCCGGTCCTGGTCCTCCTGGTCTGGGCCGCGGCGGGCGCGGTGCTGGCGAGCCGCTTCTTCCGCTGGGAGTAGGCCCGGAACGCCGCGTTCCCGACGCGGAACCGCTGACGAATGGATGCATCGCGCGATACGCCGATAACCGTACGCGAACCCGTCAAGCGCGTCGAGCAAGACGGCTGGTAGGGGAGCTCCGGCGCGGGGGTGAATTCGGGCACCGGTGGTCTTGTTGACGGTCGTGGGGGGTGGGCCCCGGGGGGGGGCGGGGGGGGGGGGGGGCCCCCCCCCCCCCCCCCACACCACCCCCCCCCCCCCCCCAAACCCCCGCCCCCCC
>NZ_SNYN01000026.1 GCF_004363075.1 Actinorugispora endophytica | reverse complement strand
GGCCCCCCACGCGGTCCCCGGGGGGGGGGGGGGTTGGGGGGCGGGGGGGTTTTGGGGGGGGGGGGGGGGGCCCCCCGCGGGGGGGGGGGGGGGGCGGCCCCCACCCCCCACGACCGTCAACGGAACCCTCACGCGACGGACGTCATGGGCGCGGCCCCGACCCCCACCCGCCGTCGCCGCCCGCCGTGACCCCGCGATCCGCACGACAGGAGGCCGAAAGACCCCCCGAAGCACCGGCACGCCGAACCACCCCCGCGCCGAAGGTTCCCTACTGCACCGGGGCCCGGCTCGCCCAACTCGAACTGGGCGCGGTCGTGCGGGTCCTGCGGGCCGACTTCCCCGACGCGCGCCTGGCCGTGCCGTTCGCCGACCTGCGGCAGGCGGGCCCCGGCGGCATCCAGGGGAGCCGCCTGACCGCCCTCCCGGTGAGGCTGCGGGGCTGACCCGCCCCGGGACCGAAGGGGAAAACGCCCTGGCGGGAACCTGCCGCGCGGGCTAGGATCGCGTCCGTGGGATTCCAGATCTACGAGTGACGCGGCGGCGGGCCGACCCCGCAGCCCCGCGCGTCGGGCTCCGCGCACCGCGAGAGGACTTCGCCCCGCGGCGCGGCCGACGCGCCGTCCGCCGTCCCCGCAGGTCTCCCACAGTGAGGTCGTCACCATGTCCCGTCGCCGCGCGCACATCGCCATGGTCGGAATCCCGGCCGTCAGCCACATCCTGCCCAGCCTCGAGGTCATCCGCGAACTGGCCGCCCGCGGCCACCGGGTGACCTACGCCAACGACCCGTCGGTCGCCGGCCTGGTCGCCTCCGCCGGGGCCGAGCTCGTCGGCGTCGCCTCCACCCTGCCGGTCTCCGACAACGACTGGCCCGACGACCCCATCGCCGCGATGGGCGTCTTCCGGGACGACGCCGCCGCCACCCTGCCGGCCCTGCGTGCGGCCTACGAGGCGGACCGGCCCGACCTGTTCCTCTACGACATCGCCGGGTACGGCGCCCGCGTCCTGGCCGAGAACTGGGACCGGCCCGCGGTGCAGCTCTCCCCCACCTACGTGGCGTGGAAGGGCTACGAGGCGGAGGTCGGGGCGATGCTGCGGGCGCTCCCCGGCGCCGACGCCTACTTCGCCCGCTTCGCCGCGTGGCTGGCCGACAACGGCGCCCGCACCACCGACCCCGAGGAGTTCGCCGGGAGGCCGCGGCGGGCGCTGGCCCTCATCCCCCGGGCGATGCAGCCCAACGCCGACCTGGTCGACCCCGAGGTGGTGACCTTCGTTGGACCGTGCTTCGGCGACCGCTCCGACGCGGGCTCCTGGACCCGGCCCCCGGAGGCGCGCAAGGTGTTGCTGGTCTCCATGGGGTCGGCGTTCACCCGGTTGCCCGGCTTCTACCGCGAGTGCCTGGCGGCGTTCGGGAACCTGCCCGGCTGGCACGTGGTGCTGCAGATCGGCAGGTACACCGACCCGGCCGAACTCGGCGCGATCCCGGCCAACGTCGAGGTCCACTCCTGGGTCCCGCAGCTGTCGGTCCTGGAGCAGGCCGACGCGTTCGTCACCCACGCGGGCATGGGCGGCAGCAGCGAGGGCCTGTACAGCGGGGTGCCCATGATCGCGGTCCCCCAGGCCGTCGACCAGTTCGGCAACGCCGACCGGCTGGTCGAGCTGGGCGTGGGCCGCCGCCTGGACACCGGGCAGGCCACCGCGTCGGCGCTGCGCGCGGCGCTCACCGAACTCACCACCGACCCCGGGGTCGCCCGGAACTCGGCGCGGCTGCGCGCCCTGGCCCGCGCCGAGGGCGGCGCCCGGCGCGCCGCCGACCTGGTCGAGCGGGAGCTGGAGGAGGCCGGGCACGCGGGCCGGGGCTGACCCCGGACGGGTGGTGCCGCCCGCGCCGGGGCGCCTCAGCGCGGGCGGACCTCGACCAGGCCCGTCTCGTAGGCGGCGATGACCAGCTGGACGCGGCCGCGCGCGTTCAGCTTGGCCAGCAGCCGCCCCACGTGCGTCTTGACGGTGGCGACGCTGAGGTGCAGGTGCCCGGCGATCTCGGTGTTGGACAGCCCCCGCCCGACGAGCGCGAGCACCTCGCGCTCCCGCTCCGTCACACCGCCCAGTTCGCGCGCCACAGGCTGGGGCGGCCCGGCCCCGCGGGCGAACTCGGCGATGAGGCGCCGCGTCACACTCGGCGCGAGCAGCGCGTCCCCGGAGGCGACCACACGGATCGCCGCCAGCAGGTCCCCGGGGAGGGTGTCCTTGAGCAGGAAGCCGCTGGCGCCCGCGCGCAGTCCGGCGTAGACGTAGGAGTCCAGGTCGAACGTCGTGAGGATGAGGACCCGCGGCGCGTCCTGGGCCAGGTCGCGGATGCGCCGGGTGGCCTCGATGCCGTCCATCTCCGGCATGCGCACGTCCATCAGCACCACGTCGGGGCGTTCGGAGCGGGCCAGGGCCACGGCCTGCGCGCCGGTCCCGGCCTCCCCGACGACGGCGAGGTCGGACGCGGTCTCGATCAGCACGCGGAAGCTGCCGCGCAGCAGGGCCTGGTCGTCGGCGACGAGGACCCGGACCGGTTCGCTCACCGCGTCCTCCCGTGGGCGCGGTCGGCGTGAGGGGCGGGATCGTAGGGCAGGCGGGCCCGGACCCCGAACCCCCCGCCAGGCCGCGGGCCGGCGGACAGGGTGCCGTTGTGGGCCGCCGCCCGCTCCCGCATGCCGATGAGGCCGTACCCCCCGGCGCCCCCGGGCAGGACGCGGCCGCCCGGGCCGTCGTCGGCCACCTCGATCCGGACCTCTCCCCCGGCGGCGACGACCTCGACCCGGCAGTGGGCCGGCGCCGCGTGGCGGACCACGTTGGTCACCGCCTCCTGGACGATGCGGTACACGGCCAGCGCGGTCCCCCCGGGCAGCCCGTCGGCCCCCCGCACGTCCAGGTCGACGCGGACCCCGGCCGGCGCGGCCCGTTCGGCGATCCCGGGCAGGTCCCCGATTCCGGGGGCCGGGCCCGTGTCGGCGGGCCGTTCGTCGGTTCCCGAGCGCAGGACGCCCAGCAGGTGGCGCATCTCGGTGAGCGCGCCGCGGCTGGTGGCCTCGATGACGCGCAGCGCGTCGGCGGCCTCCTCGGGCCGCGTCTGGATCACGTGGTTGGCGACCCCGGCCTTGACCGCGATCAGGCTCATCCCGTGCGCGACGACGTCGTGCAGTTCGCGCGCGATGCGCAGCCGCTCCTCGACCACGGCCCGCTCGGTGATCCGCTCCGCCGACCGCGCGGCGTAGGCGCGCCGCTCGCGCACTCCCCGCCCGATCGCCCACGCCCCGCTCAGGACCGCCGCGCCCAGGACGAGGGGCCCCACGTCCTCGGACCAGTGGGGCGGGGGCCCCGCGAACGCCCCGAACAGCAGGACGGCCGCGCTGGCCAGACCGACCGACGACGCCGACGGCCACCGGTGCCCGGACGTGGTGAGCGCGACCGGGTAGAGCGCGAACGCCGCCGCGACGAACGGGTCCCGCAGGACGCCGAGCACCGCGGCGGTCACGGACCCGGCCATGACGACGGTGAACACGGGCAGCGGCCACAGCCGCCGCACCGCCAGGGGCGGCCCGATCGAGGCCAGGACCAGGACCAGGACCCACCGCGGCGCGTTCGCGGCGTGCGGCGCCTGCGCGAGCGAGGTCCCCAGCAGCACCGCCGTGTAGCCGGCGGCCGCGAGGACGTCCAGAGCGACCAGGCCGCCGCGGTCGGACCGTCGGGGATCGGAGAGGAGCGAGAGGCCACCGTGCACCTTCCGAAGGTATCCGCAGGCGCGGCCCGGCCGCCTCCACCCGGGGCAGGTCGTCCTGCGGTCGGATCCCTTCCCCGGGCGGCCCCGCGCGTGCGACCGGGGACCGACGCCGAGGTCCGGCCGCCGGTCCGACGCGCGGACGGACCTCGCCGCGAAAGTGTTGCGGGCATGATCGAAGTGAAAGAACTCAGCAAGCGCTACGGGGGGACCAGCGCCGTGGACGGGCTGTCCTTCTCCGTCGGGCCGGGCCGGGTGACCGGGTTCCTGGGCCCCAACGGCGCGGGCAAGACCACGACCATGCGCGTGCTCCTGGGACTGGACGCGCCGACCTCCGGAGAGGCCCTCGTCGACGGCCTCCGCTACGCCCGGATACGGCGCCCGATGCTGCGCGTGGGCGCGCTTCTGGACGCGGGGGCGCTGCACGGCGGGCGCAGCGCGTTCGACCACCTGCTGTGCCTGGCCCGCACCAACGGGATCGGCGCCCGGCGGGTGGCCGAGGTACTGGAGCAGGTGGGCCTGGCCGGGGTCGCGCGCAAGCGGGCCGGGGGGTTCTCGCTGGGGATGAAGCAGCGGCTGGGCATCGCCGCGGCGCTGCTGGGCGACCCTGGCGTGCTGCTGTTCGACGAGCCCGTCAACGGGCTGGACCCCGACGGGGTGCGCTGGATCCGCGAGCTGATGCGCTCGCTCGCCGCCGAGGGCCGCACCGTGCTGCTGTCCAGCCATCTGATGAGCGAGATGGAGCTCACCGCCGACCGCCTGGTCGTCATCGGGCGGGGACGGCTGATCTGCGACACCACGGTCCGCGACCTGGCCGCCCGCTTCGACCGGGGTGTGCTGGTGCGCTCGCCCCGCGCGGCCGAACTGGCCGAGGTCCTCACCGGGGCGGGCGCCGCGGTCGCGCCCGACCCCTCCGGGGGGCTGGCGGTGACCGGGGTGGACGTGAGCGTGATCGGCGACCTCGCGGCGCGCCACGCGCTGCCGATCCACGAGGCGACCCCGCGCAGCGCCTCGCTGGAGGAGGCGTACATGGAGCTCACCGCCGGCAGCGTCGAGCACCGCGCGCACGGGAGCGCGCGGTGACCGGCGTCCTGGGGGCGGAGTGGGCGAAGATCCGCTCGGTCCGTTCCTCCCGCTACGGTCTCCTCGCGGCGGTCGCGGTGGTCCTCCTCGCCGCCCTCGTGGCCTGGAACGGGGCGCGGATCTGGGACGGGCTTCCGCCGGGAGAGCGCGGCTCCCTCTCGGGCGCGGGCCCGATGGAGCTGGTCGCTCCGCTCCTGCAACTGGGCGCGGGGGTGTTCGGGGTGCTGGTGGTGACGTCGGAGTACGCGACCGGGACGATCCGGTCGAGCCTGGTGGCGGTGCCGCGCCGCTGGCCGGTCCTGGCGGCCAAGGCCGCGGTCGTCGCCGCCGTTTCCCTGGCCGCCGGTCTGGTGGTCCTGGCGGCGTCGTTCGCGGCGGTCCGGACGTTCATCGGGGACCGGCCGCTCCCCGGCCCCACGGGGCCGCCGGGGGAAGAGGTCCCCGTCCTGGCCGCGACCGCCCTGACCGTGGTGGCGGCCGCGCTGTTCGGCCTCGGCTCGGGCGCCGTCCTGCGCTCCACCGCGGGCGCGGTGGCGGCGGTCGCCGTGCTGCTGTTCGTGCTGCCGCCGTTCACGTTCCTGCTGCCCGAGCCGTGGGGCGGGCGGATGGCCGCGGTGCTGCCGTCGGGCCTCGCGGTCCGGATCGCGGGCGCCGTGCCCGACCCGGTCCTGTCGCCGCCGGCCGCGCTGGCGGTCCTGGCCGCGTACGCCGCCGTGCCGCTGGGCGCGGCGGCCGTCATGATCACACGAAGGGACGCGTGAGGTGTTGATGACTTCCGTCGGCGGTGTCTCGGAGGGGGCGCGGACCGTGACCGGTGTTCTGGGGGCGGAGTGGGTCAAGGTCCGCTCGGTCCGCTCCTTCTCCTACGTCCTGGCGGGGGCCGCGATGTCGGCCCTGCTCATGGCGGCGCTGGCGTGGTACTCCGCGTCGCTCTACGACGGCCTGCCCGATGGCCAGAGGGCGGGGCTCTCCGTCACCTCGCTGGTGAGCGTCATCGGGTTGCCGTTGCAGATCTGCTTCGGGGTGTTCGGGGTGCTGGTGGTGACGTCGGAGTACGCGACCGGGACGATCCGGTCGAGCCTGGTGGCGGTGCCGCGCCGCTGGCCGGTCCTGGCGGCCAAGGCCGCGGTCGTCGCCGCCGTTTCCCTGGCCGCCGGTCTGGCGGCGGCGACCGCCACGTTCTTCTCCACCCGCGCGATCGCCGGGGAGCGGCCGATGGGATTCAACGAGGTGCCGCTGTCCGAAGGGGTCCCGGAGCTGTTCGCCGCCGCGGCGGCGGTGGCGGCCGTCGCGCTGGCGGGAGCGGGGCTGGGGGCCGTCTCGCGTTCCACGGCGGGCTCGGTCATCGGTGTCGTCGTGCTGGTGTACGTGCTCCCGATCGTCGCGCTCAACCTTCCCGAGCCGTGGAGCGAGCGGGTTTCGGCGGTGCTGCTGCCGGGACTCGTCGGCCAGGTCAGCGGTGTGCTCAGCGGCACGCTCTCCCACGCGCTGCTGTCACCGCCGCAGGCGCTGGCCGTGCTGGCGCTCTACGCCGCCGTGCCGCTGGGGGCCGCCGCTCTCGCTCTCCGGTGCAGGGACGCCTGACCCGGTCCCGCCCGGTCCCGGGCGGGGCGGGACCGGCCCCGGGCCGGGCGCGCGGCCTTCAGCCGCCGACGCCTTCGGCCAGGGCCAGCAGCCGGGTCGTGGTGGCCCAGTTGCGGATCGTGAAGGGGGCGCCGAGGCGGCGGGCCAGCAGCGGCGGGAGCTTGGCGCGGCCAAGGCCGTCGGGGAGGTACAGGTACAGCTCGCGTTCGCCCGCGGCCAGTTCCTCGGGGGCGGACGCGGCGCGGTCCAGGGCGGCGAGGCGTTCGCGGTCGACCTCCTCGCCGAAGAACGCCACCGCGCACTTGGCGGGGTCGCGCACCGGGAACGGGAGGTGCCCCACGACCCGGCGCAGGTCCGCGCGGGTGCGGACCATGACGGCGACCGGCAGGCCCAGTTCGGATGCCAGGCAGGCCTCGATGTCGGCGGCCACCGCCTCGGCGGACCCCTCCGGGGCGGTGAGCACGGCGTTTCCACTCTGCAGCAGCGTGGCGACGCCGGTGTACCCGAGCCCCTCCAGCAGCGCCCGCAGGTCCGCCATCGCGATCCGGTTGCTCCCGCCGACGTTGACACCGCGCAGCAGCGCCGCGTACCTGGTCATGACCGCTCCCGTCCTCCCGAGGACGCCCGCCGGGTGGGGCTCCACCCGTCCTTCCGCGCGTCCCGCCCTCTTGTAGCGCGGAAAGCTGACACCTCGTGTCAGGAGCGCGCGAGCGGGCCGCCGTTCCCGGGGTCGACCCCTGGGACGCGGCTCCCCCTCCGGTCATCGCGGGGGCGCCGGGGTTCCACGACGAGACCACCGCCCGGGCTGCAGGGACCTGCCCCCAGCGGCCACGCACAGTGACTGGGTTCGAGGAGGCCGCGGAGAACACGGATCACTCGATCAACGGCTCGTGCCCGTCCCGACCCCCCGGACGGCGCCGTGAACGCGTCGCCGGCTGATGTCGATCCGGGCGATGCGTCGATCTCTGGTGGTGATGGTGATCACTGCGAGCAGGTGACCACCGGGGGCGATGACGTTGACCGGTCGGCTGCCGATGAGCATCGGCGCGCTGGCGCGGATCCGGTCGACGAACAACGACGTCTCCGTGGCCACAGCATGGGCACCGGTGACGACCTTCGGCACGCCAGGCGGGAGGAGGGCGGCGTCAGCGGTGCGCACACAGTCGTCGGTCATCAGGGCGATCATCCGGTTGACGTCGCCACCGGCGGCCGCGGCGAGGAACGCCTCCACGACGGCATGATCGGCAGTGGTCACAGACGGCGCCGGTTCGGCCTGCTCGAGTCGTCTGCGTGCTCGGCTGGCGTGCTTCTTGGCGTTTTCCACGCTGGTGCGGAGAGTCTCCGCCACCTCGCGGAACGGAACATCGAACAGGTCGTGCAGCACGTACGCGGCGCGTTGGGCGGGTGTCAGCCGGTCGAGGACGACCATCAACGCGCGAGAGACGTCCTCTTGCTGGAGGTAACGCTCGTCCGCCGCGATGCTCTCGGCGGGAAGCATGTCCGCGAGCAGCGGCTCCTCGTGGCGGCGGTGACGCTTGCGCAGCTCGTCGAGGCACACACGGGTGAGCACGGTCGTCAACCACGCGGCCGGGTTGCGGAGGTTTCCGGTGTCCGCGGCCGATGCTTTGAGCCAGGTGTTCTGCACAGCGTCTTCAGCGTCGTGGACGGAGCCGAGCAGCCGGAACGCCACCGCTGTCAGCTGCGGCCTCACCGCTTCGAAATCCATGTTCGGCATCACCGGATGTCACCTTTCCCAGGCAGCAGGCGTCGGGACGGATGAGACCGCAAACCTCCCGTCCGACAAGCCTCATGAGGAGATGCCTGCCGATGAGCGTACAGACAGTCCGGTTCCGCGCCACGCACGAACGCGTCCTGGCAGTCGCGAAGCAGACCGGGTCCTTGTTCGACGCCGTGCGCGCGGCTGCCCCGCAGGCGACGCGGTACACAGCGCCGCGCGCGGCCGACGAACCGGAGTCCACCCTGATTCCCGAGCCCGCCGACGGAGCGGGAGACCCACTGCCGTCGATCCCCGCCGCAGCCGCCTTCAGGAGCCGGCCGGCCGACCAGACCGGCGGTGAACCGGAGCCACGCCCGTGCACGGTGTCGGGCGGGTGCTCGGCATGACAGCGGTCCTCTTCGCCGCCACCGTTCTGTGCGTCGTGGCCAACGCCCTTATCGCTGTCGCCGACTACGCCAAGGCGGGATTCGTGCAGAGGAACTCAGCCGAGGTGCGCGTTCCCGAAAGCGCCCTGCCCTACCTCGCGACGCTGAAGCTGGCCGGCGCGGTCGGGCTCGTCGTCGGTCTGAGCGCGTGGACCTGGGTGGGCGTCGCCGCCGGCATCGGGCTGGTTCTCTTCTTCGTCGGCGCCGTCGTTGCCCACGTCCGGGCCCGGGTCTTCCACAACATCGCCTTCCCGGGGCTGTACCTGCTCCTCTCGGCCGCGGCGGTCACCCACATGACTCACCTGGCGGCCGGTTCATGACTCGGGCCTGGACGCCACGGACATGTCCGCCGGCGTCACCCATGGCGTTGGCGGTCGTGGGCTTTCCGCCCGTTCCGGGGCCTGGAAGGGCGGAAAACCCATGATCATTCCGAGCGGGGGCGGTCCGGCGCCTACCGGGGGATTCCCGGGCTGTTCACGGCGCGGGCGTTGCCGGTCTCGGACGCGCGGCGCCACCAGTACCGGGCCTCGGCCGCGCTGCCCCGCCCGTTCAGCAGGTTGCCGAGGGTGACCATGGTGTCGATGTCGCCGGCCTGCGCGGCGAGCCGGTACCAGTGCTCGGCTCCGGCCATGTCCCTGCGGTGCTCGAGCAGGCCTCCCAGCGCGGCCATGGCGTCGACGTGCCCGGTCTCGGCGGCGCGCCGGTACCACTGCTCGGCCCCGGCCGCGTCCCCGCGCCCGTCGAGCAGGTCGCCGAGGAGTCCCATGGCGCGGGCGTGCCCGGTCTCGGCGGCGCGGCGCCACCACTGCTCGGCCCCGGCCGCGTCCCCCCTCTTGTACAGCAGGTTCCCGAGGGCGGCCATGGAACCGGTGTGCCCGGTCTCGGCGGCGCGCCGGTACCACTGCTCGGCCTCCGCCACGTCGCCGCGCTCTTTGAGCAGGTCGCCGAGGTTGGCCATGGCGTCGGTGTCGCCGCTGTCGGCCGCGCCGCGGTACCACTGCTCGGCCCCGGCCGCGTCGCCGCGGTCCCTGTGCAGGAGCCCGAGGGTGAACATGGCGTCGGTGTGCCCGGTCTCGGCGGCGCGCCGGTACCACTGCTCGGCCTCCGCCACGTCGCCGCGCTCGCGGAGCCGGAGGCCGCGGTCGAACAGGGTGGCGGGGTCCTCGTCCGCGGGGGCGGGCTGCCGCGGGGGCGCGCCTTCCCCGGCGGGCGCCGAGGGGGGCGGCGCCGTGGGGGCGGACCGGCCGGTGTCCTCCGGCGGCGGCGCGGGGGCCTGGATCCGCGTCGGGGGGAGGTCCTCCACGGGACCGGCCGGGTGCGCGGCCCGGCGGATCAGCGCGTCGAGGCCGCTGCTGGACGGCCGGTCGGCGGGGTCCTTGGCCATCAGCCGGCCGACGAGCTCGTCCAGTGCCTCGGGAACGTCGGGACGGGTGGTCCGGATGGAGGGCGGGGGCTTGGTGAGGTGCTGCCCCATCAGCGAGGGGAGGCTTCCGGTGAAGGGGACTCCGCCGGTCAGCAGTGCGTGGAGGACGCAGCCGAAGGCGTAGACGTCGCTGTGCTCGCCGACGTTGTCGTTGCTCCACTGCTCGGGGGGCATGAACGCCGGGGTTCCCAGCGTCGACCCGACCGCGGTGAGCTGGGTGGTGGCGTCGGAGAGCCGGGCGACCCCGAAGTCGCAGATCTTGACGTGCCCGGTGTCGAGCAGGAACAGGTTGGCGGGTTTGATGTCGCGGTGCACCACCCGCTGGGCGTGCGCGGCCTGCAGGGCGTCGGCCGCCTGGGTCGCGATCGACACCACCTGCTCGACCGGCAGGCCGTCGGGGTTCCCGGCCAGGACCGCGGCCAGGTCGCGGCCGCGCATCAGTTCCATGACCAGGAACAGCCGGCCCTCGTGGCGTCCGAAGTCGAACACCGCGGCGATCCCGGGGTGCTGGATGTTGGCCGCGATGCGCGCCTCCTGCTGGAAGCGCCGCACCAGGGCCTCCTCCTCCCCCAGCGCCGAGGAGAGGAGTTTGACGGCGACGGGCCGGTGGAGCTGCGGGTCGAACCCCTCCCAGACCTCCCCCATCCCGCCCTGGCCCAACTGCCGATCCAACCGGTACCGCTCGGCCAGTACCACCCCGGAATGCATTCGGCTGCTCCTAGCCTCTTCGTCCGACCGTCACTTCTGCCCTCCCTTTTAGCACCCCCGGGGCCTCGCGCGGACCGCTCCACTCACTTCGCGGGAGGGAACGCCCTCAGCACCGCCTCGACCAGGCGGTCGGTGTACTGCGGGGTCAGCTCCCCCGAGCGCAGCAGCCAGCGCTGGTACAGAGGGGAGTAGAGCATGTCGAGGAAGAGGTCGAGGTCGGTGTCGGCGGCGATCTGCCCGGCGCGCCGGGCGCTGCGCAGGCGCTCCCGCTTGGCCTCCTCCACCGGGGCCGCCACCTGTTCCGCGTAGACGGCGGCCAGGTCGGGGTCGTTGGCGATCTCGCTGTTGAGCGCCCGGATGGGGGCTTCGAAGGACGGGTCGGAGAACTCCGCCGCGGTGGCGCGCATGAGGGCCTTGAGGTCGGCTTCGACGTCGCCGGTGTCGGGCAGCGTGATGGCCTGCTCCGCCCCTTCCCCCTCCCCGTTCTGGCTCAGCGCCAGCACGGAGTCGAGCAGGACCGCGCCCTTGGAGGGCCACCAGCGGTAGATGGTCTGCTTGCCCACTCCGGCGCGGGCGGCGATGGCCTCGATCGTCAGCTTGGCGTATCCCTTCTCGGCGACGAGTTCGCGGGCGGCGTCCAGGATCGCGCGGCGGGACCGGTCGTTGCGGCGGGGGGTGCCCGGTGTCTTGTTCGGTGTCACGGAGCAAAGGATAAACGAGTCGAGACGTCTCGTCTTGACGAAGGGGCGGCGCGGGTGCATCCTTGGTCAAGACGAAACGAACCGTCTCGTCTCGCTTGAGTGTCGAAGTCTGTCGAGGAGAACCATGACCACCGCCGCCGCCCGCTCCACCGCCCGCCCCGACGCCTCCGGTCGCGTCTGGTTCGTCACCGGGGCCTCCCGGGGCCTGGGCCGGGTCTTCGCCGAGGCCGCGCTCGACCGGGGCGACCGCGTCGTGGGCGTGGCCCGCGACGTCACCCCCTTGGACGACCTGGTCGCCGCGCACGACGGGCGCCTCGTCGCCTTCCCCCTGGACGTGGCCGACCGCGCCGCGGTCATGGCCGGGGTGGAGCGGGCCGTCGCCGCGTTCGGCCGCCTGGACGTCGTCGTCAACAACGCGGGCGGCTTCCTCTACGGAATGCTCGAGGAGGCCACCGAGGAGCAGGTCAGGGCGCACCTGGACGTCAACCTCCTCGGCGCGCTGTGGGTGTTCCAGGCCGTCGTCCCGCACCTGCGCGAGCAGGGGTCGGGGCACATCCTGCAGGTGACGTCGATGGGGTCGACCGGGGGGTTCGCCACCGTCGGCCTGTACGGCGCGGGCAAGGCCGCGCTGGACTCGATCAGCGAGGCCATGGCCATGGAGGTCGCGGACTTCGGCGTCAAGGTCACCATCGTCCAGCCCGGCGGCTACGAGACCGGCCTGTTCACCCAGGGCACCACGGCCACCGCGGAGAACGAGGCGTACGCCCCGCTGCGCGCCCGCATGGCCGAGATGTGGAGCGAGGGCGTCGACGCCGCGCCGGAGAAGGCCGCCCCGGCGGTGATGGAGGTCGTGGACATGGCCGAGCCGCCCCGGCGCCTCATCCTGGGCGGACTCGCCTACGACCAGGCGGTCCAGCTGCTCCGGGCCCGCCTCGACGAGCACGCCCGGTGGGAGGCCCTGAGCCGCACGGCCGACTGAGACCGCGCCCCCGTGCGGCGGGGACGGCCCCGGCCTCCTGCCGCGTCCGGTCGACGGGACACGGCAGGAGGCGACCACCCGACTCGCGGAAAGCCCGGCCGGGGAGTCAGAGCACGTCCTCGATCTCGCGGAGGAGCCGTCGCTGGGTCCGGGCGCCCACCAGCGACTTCACCGCCTCGCCGCCGCGGAAGACCATCAGCGTGGGTATGGCCAGCACACCGTGGCGGGCCGGGGTGCCGGGGCTGGCGTCCACGTCGATCCGGACGACCTTCATCCGGGCGCCCTCCTGCTCGGCGACCGCGCTCAGCACCGGCGCCATCTGCCGGCACGAGGGGCACCAGGCGGCGGTGAACTGCACCAGTACGGGGAGGTCCGCCTTCACCACCTCGCCCTCGAAGGTCCCGTCCGTGACCTCGCCCACGCCCGTCGTTCCGATCATCGTCCTCCCCCTCGTTCGCACTGCGGCTCGGACGCGTCCGACAACTGCGCCTCCGCCCTTGCCAGCTGCGCCTCGACCTCCGCGCGCACGGTCCGCAACCGGCCGATCAGCGCGTCGAGTTCGGCGAGTTTGCCCCGGTAGACGTCGAGCGAGTCGGGACAGGAGTCCCCGGCCGGATACCCCGCCCGCAGGCACTCCACGAAGGGCCTGGTCTCCTCGAGGTCGAACCCGAACTCCTGGAGAGCGCGGATCTGCTTCACGAGCCGCAGGTCGCCGCTGTCGTACACGCGGTACCCGTTGGCCGCGCGGTGGTCGGGAAGAAGCCCCCGGGACTCGTAGTAACGCAGAGTCCGGGGACTGACCCCCGCCTGTTTCGCGAGTTCGCCGATGCGCATGGGAGAGACGCTAGACCTTGACCTCGACGTCAGGGCAACCTCCGCCGGTCCGGGCCCGCCAAGGGCCACCGGGTCCTCCGCGTCCGGCCGCGCTCAGCGCGGGGTCGGGACCGCGCCGCACTCCGCCCACTCGACGCCGGTCCCGCGAAGGCCCGCGGCCCACGGCCCGGCGACATCGGCGAGCCGCCGCGCGTCGGGCGGGGCCTGGCCCAGGCCCACGGCGAACCGCGCCTCCCCCGGACCGGCCGCGAACGGCCGCGGCCACGCGTGCGCGTCCCCCGCCCCCGCACGCTCCAGGGAGGCGAGCAGCGCGCGCATCCGCCCCCGGACGCGGCCCAGCGTGGTGTCGAACCCCTCGCCGGGCGCCTCCCGCACCGTCACCACCGCCCACGCCGCGTGCCGCCGGTGCAGCGGCGGCGGGGCCAGCAACCGGGGAAGGGGGTCACGGCCGGCCGCCGCGGCCTCCTCCACGACCTCCCACGCGCGGTAGAGCTCCCCGGACACCAGGTCGCGCATCCCGGCTCCCGCCTGCGCGCTGCACAGGCGGACCGGAGCAGTGGGCGTCGTGATCCGCACGGCCGCGTCCGACTCCGGCCCCGCGCCGACCGGGTCGCGCCAGTCCCACGCCGCCCATTCGCCGAAGAAGCGCCCGAGCAGGCCGGCGCGCGCGGCGCCGCCGGACCCGCGCGCGGTCCGCGCCGCCAGGACGGTCCAGGCCAGGCCCGGCAGCCCGCCGAAGGGGGCGGAGTCCAGTCCCCGGACCCGCGCCCACGCCTTGACCTCCCGGGCCAGCCCGACGAACCCGGCCCGGTCCGGACCGGCGAGGTCGAGCAGCGCGTCCGCGTCGCTGACCGCGCTCAGCGCGACCGCCGCGTCCTCCCCCAGTTCGGCGCGGCGCGCCACCGCCTCCCCGGGGGCGACGCCCCCGGTGGCGACGACGGCCAGGTCGACCGCCAGGCCGCCGACGTCGAAGCGCAGGCCCGGGACCCGGGCGCCGACCACGCGCCGGAGCCGGGTGGCCTCCGGCAGCGCCCGCGCCACCCGCGCCTCGACGGCGGCGGGGTCGGCCTTCCCCGGCAGCGCCGCCACCAGGTCCAGGTCCGCCCCCGCCGGCGCGCAGCCCAGGCGCCGCGACCCGACCACGTGCAGCGCCCCCTCGGGGAACGCCTCGCGCAGCCGCTCCGCGACCTCCCGGGCCCGCGCGTCCCCGTCGGGATCGGGGCAGAGGAGGCCGGAGGCGGGCTCCCCCTCCTCGTCGAGCCAGCGCACCTCGCCCGTGCCCAGCGCGACGGTCGCCCGGGTCCGCATGGGTTCGTCGCCCCGGCGCGACAGCAGGGCCAGCTCGCCCACCCGCGCGGACGCGCCCCCGAGCCGCGCCGCGCACTCGGCGGCGAGCCGTTCGGGGGCGCGGGTGCGGCCCAGGGTCAGGTGCGGGGTGTAGCCCCCGGCCCCGTCCCGGCACAGGGGGAAGACGCGTTCCAGCGCGCCGCGCAGTCCGGCCCACGGCCCGGGACCGGCGGCGGCCGGGTCGAGCCAGACCGTGGCGTCGTCGCGGTGGGTGAAGGAGCGCACCCCCTGGAGGCGGGCGGTGAACGGGGCGGTGGCGGCCAGCACGTCCGACAGCAGCGGGGCGGCCTCCTCGAAAGCGGACTCGGGGAGGAACCCGAACAGCACGTTGACGTGCGGCGGCCACCGGTGGGCCTGGGGGTCGTGCTCTTCGCGGACCGCCTGGACCCCGGGCCGCAGCTCCCGAGGTGGGATCCAGGCCAGCGCCGTGCGCGCCGTGGGCCGGGCCGCGAGGACGACGGAGGGCCCGTGTCCGCCCTCACCGACGGCGAGGTCCACGGCGACGCCGTAGTGGTCGGAGACGAACAGGCCGTCGGGGGTGGCGGGGGCGTCGCCCCGCAGCAGCGCGGCGGTGGGGCGCAGGGACCGGCCGCGCACCAGGACGCGGTCGAGCCGGGAGGCGCGGCCCGAGAGGGAGGACCCGGCCGCCAGCGGGTTGGCGGCCGGGTCGAAGGTCGCGGTCGAGTCGCCGGCCCCGTGGACCTCGCTCCAGGCGTCGCGCAGGCCCAGCGCCTCGGCGGGGCGGCTCCCGCCGTCGTTGAGGTCGCCCAGCAGGACGACGTCGGCGTCCACCCCGGCCAGGCCCTCGGCGGTCCGGGCGAGTTCGGCCTCGCGCCGCTCCGCCCCGTTCCCGGTGTGGTCGCTGGACAGGTGCGTGGCGGCCACCACGACCGGCCCCGCTGGGGTGTCCACCGTGACCGCCGCGACCGCCTTGTGCGGGCCCAGGAGGTGCCGGCCCGCCTCGCGCACGGGCAGGCGGCTGAGCAGGAGCAGGCCGGTGTCGTCGACGTCCCGGCCCGACGGGTCGGTGCCCAGCGTGTACCCGGAGCGGACCCACGGGGCGTCCAGCAGCAGGGCGAGCAGCCCGGCCTCGACCTCCTGCAGCGCGATGACGTCGGCGTCGGCGCGCTCCAGCGCCTCCAGCAGCAGCGGCCTGCGCCGCCCGGTGTGGACGCGGTCGCTGTCGTAGCGGTCCCACAGGGTGTTCCAGGTCAGCACGCGCAGGCGTCCCGGCGACGGCGCGCGCGACGCGGGGGCGGCCCCGGCGGGCCGCCACCCGGCGGCCGGGTCCCACGCGAACGGCGTGCGGGCGGCGAAGAAGGGCGCGCGGAGCCTGCGCGGTCCGCGCGCCCGGCCCGCCCCGGAGGAGTCGAGCAGGTCCAGGCCCGCGGCCCGGTCCCAGACCACCTCGCCGTCGGCCTCGATGAACAGGATCCGGTGCCAGGGGATGTCGCCGCCGGGCGTGAACGCGGGCAGCGGCAGGCGCTTGGGCGGCCTGCCGCGCTCGTTGATCCCCAGGACGAACCGCGCCGGGTCGAAGCGCGCGTCCCAGCGGATCCGGTGGTAGGTCTCCTCGCTCGTGCGCACGCTCACCACTCCTCGCCGTGCAGGGTCCCGGCGGTGTCGTCGACGCCGCCCCCGGTTCCGATGTACCAGGTGCGGTGCGCCTCCCCGGGGTAGGGCGGCTGGAAGCGGCGGACCTGGGCCGCGAGCACCCCTGCCGGAACCGGGTGCGCGCGGCCGGCGTTGCGCCCGGCCAGCGTCTCCTCATCGGCCAGCAGGACCGCGTGCGTGGTCAGCGCGTCGCGGCGCCGCGCCACGGCGTGCACCAGGGAGCGCTGGTGCCGGTTCAGGGCCGTGGCGTCCCACGCGGCGGTCGCGCCGTCCGCGAGGAGCGCGTCGAGCCTGCGCAGGCCCTCGCGCAGCACCTCAGGGTTGGCCCGCTGGTCGGAGCGGGAGCCGCGGTCCCGGCGCAGGTCGTCGAGCGAGACGACGGCGTCGACGCCGGGCAGGCCCCGCACGAAGGTGCTCTTCCCGCTGCCCGACGGCCCCACGGCGACGACGAGCCGGGGGAACCCGCCGGACCGCCACCGCCAGGTCAGCGCGGACGCCTCCTCCGGAGTGCCGATCCGGCCCAGCGCGAAGGCGTCCAGCGCCTCGGCCCAGCACCGGTCCGCCGCGTCGGGGGCGTGTCCGGCGAGCATCCGGCGCAGCCCCGCGCGCAGGGGCTCCAGCGGCGCCTCGCCGAGCAGTCCGGCCTCCTCCGCGTGCAGCCGGGACCACTCGACCTCCTCGCGCGCCTCGGCGGCGTCGTCCCCGGGCCCGGCCGACGCGGCGGCGACCGCGTGCAGGACCCCGAGGTCGGCCGCCGCGGCCATCCGCGCCAGGCCGGTCCGGCGCGCCTCGTCGGGGAAGGGGCGGTGCAGGCGGGAGTGCAGTCCGACCAGGTCGGCGACCCGCCGGGCCAGGGGCACGCCCAGGGGCGCGGCCAGCCGGGGCGCCAGGCGGGGGCGGCGGGCGCCGTGGAGCAGGGCCGCCAGCACGCCCGAGAGCCGGGCGTCCCCCGTCCGCCCCAGCAGGTCCAGGCGGGCGGCGGCGTCGGCCGCGACCGCTTCCGCGCGTTCGACCGGCGCCGTGTCCGGGTCCCCGGCCGTCATCCCCAGCGCGGCCAGGAGGGCGGGCGCGTCGGGGGCGGCTCCCGAGCGCGCGTCCCACAGCGCGGCGGCCGGGCCCAGGCCGTTCTCGACGACGGGCGCGAGCATCCAGTGGTCGTCCGTGCGCACGTGCCCCCGGCGCACCCACTTGGCCACCCGGCGCGCGAACTCCCCGTAGCCGAACCCCTCGACGGTCCGGACGACGTACCCCTCCTGCCGGGCGGGGTCCGTGCGCAGCGCGCGCAGCGCCCGCTCGTCGAAGACGCCCCGCCACAGCACCGGCGGGACGGGGACGCCCAGCCTCCGGGCGAAGCGCGCCGTCCGGTCCCAGTCCAGGCAGCGGTCGCCGTCCCAGACGGAGAACGCGTAGAACCAGCTCTCCAGCTCCCGGTAGGCGATCGAGTGGCGGGCGTGCAGGTTCTCCCCGCAGACCCGCCACCCCGGCGGGATGGCGTGGGCGATCCTGCCGTGCAGGGCCTTGACCCGTGCGCGGGACGGATGGTGCGCCGAGTCCAGGGAGCGCGCGTGCAGCCCGTCCGGGTACAGGGTGGTGTTCTCCCCGTCGAGCTTCTCGGTGACCACGACCTCCCGGCCGGCCAGCCCCGAAAGGTCGGGGGCGCGCACGTCGTCGGAGGAGGCCCCCGGCGACCAGGGCAGGTGGGGAGTGCGGGGGTAGTGCACTCGCATGGTCGGCTCCCGGGGTGGTCTGGCGCTCCGGGGACTGTACGGGAGGGGGACGAGGACGGTCCATCGAATAAACCCCGGCCGCGCGTGGCCGCCGCTCCCGGTGATCCCGACACCAGCGTTCCTCGGAACGGGCATTCTGGAACGCTGGTGTCGGGGTCACCGAGGAGTCCGGCGCGGAACCCGGTAAGCGGACCTCGGTGAGGTCCTCCGGTGGTCCGACTGTCCCCGCCGTGGTCCAGGATCTTGTCCATCCGGACGGACCGAACGGGAACGGGGATATCGATGGGCTGGATCGTGGTCGGGGACGGCTACGAGGTCGCGCTGCGCGACAGCGGGGACGGGGCTTTCGGGCTGGTCGCGCGCAACGCCAAGGGGCGCGAACTCGCGCGGGTGCCCGCCAGGCTCAAGAAGGACCCGGACGTGGCGCGGCTCGCCGACCTGCGCGCCTGGCTGGGCGAACACGAGCAGGCCGTCCGGGCCGAGGCCGAGGCGTGGATGCTGCGCTCGCTGCCCGTCCCGACCGCGCTGCTGCGCGCGGTGTGGCCCGACGCGGCGTGGCGGCGCGCGCTCACCGACTTCGTCGTCGCGCCCGTCGGCGGCGGGGAGGCGCCCGACCCGGCCCGCTGCGGCCTGCTGCGCGCGGTCGACGAGGCGCGCGGCGTCGGCGTGGTCGACCTCGACGGCGAGACCGCCTGGCTGGACGCCGACGCCCTCGCCGTCGTCCACCCGGTGCTGCTCGGCGACGACCTCGGCGAGTGGCGCGAACTCCTGGCGTCCCTCGACGCCGCCCAGGCGGTCCCCCAGCTCCTGCGCCAGGTGTGGCGGCGCCCCGAGGGCCTGGATCCCCTCGCCAGGACCGTCAGGGCGTTCCCCTCCGCCGACTACGCGGGGGGGGCGCAGCTGGAGAAGCAGGTCATCGCGCTGGGCGGCCGCATCCGGGGGGAGACCGCCCACTTCTCCTGCTACGACGGCGGGCCGGTCGCGGTGCGGGTGGAGCTGCGCTGGCAGGGCCCCCAGTCGATGGCCGTCTGCCACGACCTGATGTGGTCGCGCCCCAGCGGCGAGGTCGGTGACGTCGCGTGGTCGGAGGGGGTGCGGATCGCGGCGACCCTGTACGGCAACCGCACGGAGTCCGGGGACGACGACCCCGCCCCGGCCGACGCCTACGAGCGCTTCCGCGCCGGGCACCCGCGCCCCGACGGCGTCCCCGCCGCCGCGCCCGCTCCCCGCCCGCCCCGCTCGCGCGGGGAGCTGGTGGACGCCGGAGCCGTGGTGGCCGGCCCGCCCGCCGCCGAGGGCGAGGACGCGCTCGTGGCGTGCCGCTACGAGTGCCCCGCGCTGGACGGCCCGGTCGTGGAGGCCACGACGCGCGCCGCCGTGCCCGGTCAGCGGGCGGCGCTCGCGCTGCTGGGCCTGGCCCCCTCCCCCGAGGGCGCGGAGACCGCCCTGGGCGCGGTGCGCGCCCGGCCGCTCGGCTTCCTCGCGCTCGCCCTCAACCGCCACCCCGGCCTGAGCGACCGGATCACGGCGCTGCTGGCGGCCCTGCGCGCCAACGCCAAGGTCGCCGAGACCAAGCCGGGGCGCGCCCGCGACGCCCTCAACCGGGTCGCGTCGGAGCTCACCGGCCCCGACGCCGCGCTGCTGCCGCTGCTCTACGACGAGTGCTCCCGGATCATGGCGGAAGTGGGCAACACCGCCTACTCGGTGGGCTTCTTCGACCAGGCGCGCCGCGCGGAGGCCGAGCGGGCGGCGGAGTTCCCCGTCGACGAGGCCGGGGTGGTCGCCGCCTACCGCGACATCGCCGTGCGCGACGCGCTGCCCAAGAGCCTGGCGGAGCACGCCGGCGCGCTGGCCGCGCGCCTGCCCGCGACCGAGGCGTACCGCTGGCAGCGCCGCCTGGCCACCGAGTGGTGCGAGGCCGGGCTGCGCGCCGCCCCCGTGCTGGCGCGGGACCTGGCCTCGCTGGCCGAGGCCGCCGGGTACGAGCCCGGCTCGCCGCGGGACCCGGCCGAGCGCGCCGCCGACGAGCGGGCGGTGCGGGCGCTGCTGGCCAACGGGTCCCTCACGGCGGCCCCGCACCAGGCGTGGACCGTCCTGATCCCCCTGCTGCGCCGCGTGGCGGGCGAGGACCCCGGGTTCCGGTCCGCGCTCGTGCGGCTGCTGCCCGAACCCGCGCGCGACACCGGCAAGGCGAAGGCCGGCGCCGTCTCGCTGCTGCTGGCCAACCTGTCCGCTGTCGGGATCAGCGCGCCGTTCACCGCCACGCCCGGGCTCACCGGCGAGGAGGTGCGCGACTGGGCGAACCGCGCGCTGGAGTTGTACCGGGGGGCGGCGCTGCCCGTGGAGGGCCTGCCCGGGCTGCTGCGCGACGCGGGCGCGCGGCTGCGCGCCGAAGGGCTGTCCTGCGACCTGCGCGGCGCGCTGACACGCACCAGGTCCTGGAAAGAGGCTCCCGACTACGCCCTGTTCGAACTGGCGCTGGCCTGCGGAGTCCCCTCCGACCCGCCGGGCCCCGAGGCCGACCTCCGGGTCGGGCAGTGGGTCACCCGGGGCGTGCCCCTCCCCGCGGCCGCGGCCGACCCCCAGTGGGGACCGGTGCTGCGCCGCGACGTCCTGGGCGAGCGCTCGGGGCTGCTGGGCCTGGGGCGCCCCCACGGCAACCGTCACGACGGCACGAGGTACGTGGGCGACCCCGTCGGCTTCCCCGAATCGGCCAAGGACGCGAAGACACTGGTCACGGCGCAGGGGACGGCCGGGATCGTCGCCGAGATCCTGGACGGCCACGCCCTCTCGGCCTCCGGCGGCGGACTCCCCGACCTGTACGCGGCGCTGCGCGACACCGAGCGGTTCACCCTGTCGGGGATTCCCGAGGGCTGCGGCGACGCGGTGCGCGCCGTCGTCGACGCGGACCCGGCGGAGGCCCTGGCCGCGGGGCTGCGGGCCGGGCTCCTGGACGAGCTGACGCTGCCGGCGTTCGCCGACTTCGGCGGTCTGACCCCGTACAACCTGCTGGAGAGCGGGAGCGACCTCATCGTCTCCGGTTCCGTCCGCCACACCCGGGGTGTCTCCCGGGGGCGGGTCGCGGTGGTCCACCCCGACCGCCTGGGCCCCGAACGCGAACTCCGCGACCCCTTCCACGGCGATGGCGCGGCCTGCTACGCGGTCGTCGACGGCGTCGTCGTCGAGACCACCCACGGAGGCGAGCACTGCCCGCACGACGCGGGCTTCTTCGCCGAGGGCGGACGCCACGCCCAGGCGCTCTCCGTCCAGGGGGTCGAGCGGGAGGCGGTCCGGTTCCCCGGGGCCGACCGCGACGCGACGGCGCACCGGCTTCCCCGGCGGACCGTCGAGCTGCGCGACGCCGACGGCCGGGCCGTGGGCCGCTACGTCGTGGGCGCGAGCTGGATGCCGGGGCAGAGCGGTTCCATCTCGTCCGCGCCGGGAAGCCACCGGTACGCGGCGGGCACCGAATTCGTGGTGCCGCCGGGCTGGTGGGGACGCATGCGCCCGCGCGACGAGGCGGGATCGCACGCGCTGCGCCGGGTGGACGGAGACGCGGCGCGCCGGATGCTCGCCGCGGTCGGCGGCGGACTCGCCGCGCGGATCGTGGAGACGACCGACGCCCGCCCGCCCCGGAACCCCCTGCCCGAGCGCCGCGACCGCTTCGCCGACCTCACCGCCCTCCTGCGTCCGCTGCTGCCCGGGGTGACCGACGAGCGGCTGCGGATGGGCGTCACCGCGACGGTGTGGACGGCGGTGGAGTGCCGCGAGCGCGCCCTCGCCCTCACCGAGCGCCTGCGCCTGGCCCCGCCGGGGGCGGGCGCCTGAGAACTCCAGCACCGTCCGGGGCCCAGCCATCGGCGGCCGCTATCAACAACCGGCTCAGAGCGCTACGCGGTACTGCCGCACTGCTAATGCGGTTGGGGTTTACGCCCCTCCGGGGTTCAAATCCCCGATCCTCCGCGCTCCGACCTGGGGTTTCTCGCATCGTGAAAGATTGAGAAGCCCCAGGTTTTGTCGTTTTCGTCCGGTTCGCTGCCGTCGGCAGTCACAAGGCAGTCACAAGGCAGTCACAAGGCCGCCTCGCCAGCCCCCGCCGACCCCGGAAACCGGACGCCCCGCGAACACTTCCACCATGACCTCCGTCACAGCAATTGGCTACAGAGGGTAATCATCGCTGCCTTCTCGCCTTCTGCTCGCAGACAAGCGGCGGTGACGAGCGCCCACCACAGAACTCCCGGAGAAACCCGGGCCACTGGACCATCGGGCCGCGGTTCCCGACCCGCGCGAACAGAGAGGCCCGTGGCATCCGCCCGCCCACGTCTCGACGGTGGCCGCGGCCACCGATTAGCGGTCCTCACCGAAGCAAGCATGAAATGCCGTGCGAGAGGCATCGGGGAAGTCAGCCCATTCGAATCGTTTCACTGGCTACCCGACGTTGGAGCCGACGCGGTTCTTGTGGCACTGCGAGCACTAGCCGGCGCTGTTTCCAGGGTCGCCGCTGTCGCCGTCGTCGAAGCCCAGGACGACCTCGTCCCCACCCAGGCGCAGTAGGCGCTCGTCGTGTGCCCTGGTCCTCCGGGGAAGCTCCGGCGCGGGGGTGAATTCGGGCACCGGTGGTTTTGTTGACGGTCTTGGGCTTTCTGCCCGTTTCGGGGCCGGGAAGGGCGGAAAGCCCGTGATCATTCCGAGCGAGAGCGGAACCGGCCCTCGAACGTCCGGTGATCTTGCTGTTTTCCCCCAAAAAACCTTGATTCCAGGGGGAAACAGCAAGATCACCAACGGAAACCATACGAAACGGACATCGTGGACGCGGCCCCGACCGGCACCCGCCGTCGCCGCCCGCCGTGGCCCCGCGATCCGCGCGGCGTGGGGCCGAACGACCCGCCCGAAGCACCCGTGCGCGAACCACCCCCGCGCCGGAGCTTCCCTAAACTGCCGGACATGGCCGATCAGCGTGTCTTGTACCTCGTCGTCTCGGGTTCGCCCGCTCCGGAGGGACTCCCCGGGCTGGTCCAGATGCTCCAGGACGACAAGTGGCGGATCACCGTCCTGTCCACCCCGATGGGCGTCCGCTTCCACGACCCCGACGGACTCCAGGAGCTGACCGGTGAGCCGGTCCGCGTCGACTACCGCAGACCAGGCATCGGAAACAGCCTGCCCCCGGCGGACGCCGTGCTCGCGTGCCCGCTGACCTTCAACTCGGTCAACAAGTTCGCGCACGGCCACGCCGACAACTTCGCCATCGGCCTGCTGTGCGAGATGGTCGGCTACGGGGTGCCCGTCGTCGTCGTCCCGCACTGCAAACCGCAGCCCGCCAGCCACCCGGCGTTCGGACAGAGCCTGGCGACCCTCAAGTCGATGGGCGTCACCGTACTCCACAACCCCGGCGCCCCCTACGAGAAGCGGATGCCCTCCTGGAGCGAGGTGCAAGAGGCCATGCGTGCTATCGCCAGCGCTTAGTACCGGAGGACTGCCATGGATGCTGTCACCAGGGGACAGGCCATCCGGCGAGCGCGCCGCCGCCGAGGTCTGTCCCAGACGGTACTCGCGGGGCTTGTCAACCGCTCCGATTCATGGCTGAGCCAGGTCGAGCGGGGCAAGCGCGATGTGGACTCCCACAGCGTTCTTACCCGGCTCGCCGAAGTCCTCCGTGTCGAGATCAGCGACCTGACCGGGGCTGATTCCTCCGATGGGGCCACCGTTCGCTACAGCGCCGCGCGCGAGATCGAGAACGCCATGACGCGCTACGCCTCACTTGAAGCCATTATCGGGGAATTGGACGACCGGCACCCCATCGACGTCAACCGGCTGCGTCGCCAGGCCGGCCGGGTGCACGCGGCCTACCAGGCAACCCGTTACAACGACGCCGGGCGTCGGCTTCCCCTGCTGATCCGCGATGTGGAGGCCGCGGCACGAGGTCGCGGCTCCGACCGACCAGCGGTGTGCTCGGTACGCGCTCAGGTCTACAGCACCACAGCGGCGCTACTGCGCAGAGTCGGAGAACGCGAGCTCGCGTGGACTGCGGCGGATCGCGCGATGTCGGCAGCGGAGTGGGCGGACGAACCGCTGCTCGCCGCAGTCGGCGCCTACCGGATGGCCTATGTGTTCGTCTCCCGGAAGCGACCGACCGAGGCCGTCGGCATCGCGATGAACGCCGCATACGCGCTGGAACGGCGGATGAGGGCCGGCACCCCTGAAGAGTTGAGCGTATACGGCGGTCTCCACCTCGCCGCGGCCGTGGCGTCAGCCGCAGAGTTCAACCGGCCTTCCGTCACCCGTCACCTCCACCAAGCCCAACGCGCGGCCGAACGGCTCGGGAGAAACGCCAATCTACACGGCACCGCCTTCGGCCCCGCGAACGTCCTCATCCACACACTCTCCACAGCCGTCCAGATGGGGGACTCCAAGACCGCTGTCGACATGTGGCGCGAGTACGGCAGCGACTACGACTACGCCGCTTGCCTCCTCCGCCACCACAACCCCGTCACCGACACCACCGAGAACGGAACCATGACCACCTGGACCACCCGCCCCGAGACCGCCGACGACATCCCGGCCGTCCGCGGCATCCTCCTCGCGGCCTTCCCCACCGCCGTGGAGGCCGACATCGTCGACGCCCTGCGCGCCGACCCGAAGGCATGGATCGACGGCCTGTCGATGGTCACCACGACCCCCGACGGCGCCCCGGTCGGGTACGCGCTGCTCAGCCGCTGCCACGTCGACGGCGCCCCCGCCCTCGCCTTGGCCCCGTGCGCGGTAGCGCCCTCCGCCCAGCGCACCGGGGCCGGCTCGGCCGCGATTCGCGCGGCCCTGGACGCCGCTCTGGCCATGGGGGAGAACCTCGTCCTCGTCCTGGGCCACGCCGACTACTACCCGCGGTTCGGCTTCACCCCGGCCTCCCGCTTCGGCATCCGGGCGCCCTTCGAGGTGCCCGACGAGGCCATGATGGCCATGGCCCTCGACGGCGCCCGTCCCGTCCCGACCGGCACCATCCACTACCCCGCCGCGTTCGGGGTCTGACCCCCGCCGTGGCCCCCCGGGGGATCGCGCCCCCGGGGGGCAGTGGATAGGCACTGACCGATGATCCTGACGCCAGCGTTCCACAATGTTCGTTTCGTAGAACGCTGACGTCGGGATCATCAACGAGACCCTCGCGTAAAGGACATGGCGGGCGTGGCCTCGACCCGCACCCGCCGGGGGCGGCCGGGAGCTCCACCGCGGCGACGTCCGAAGGACGATGGCCGCGTGGGACCGCGCGACGACCACCTGTTCGTCGACGCGGCGCACATCGCCCCGTTCGGCGGTTCAGGCGGGAGCGGGGGCGGGCTGGCCGTTGTTCCAGGTGGCGAGGAGGGCGTTGACGTCGCGGACGCAGCCGCCGCAGCCCGTCGTGGCGCGGGTCGCCCCGGCGACGGCCTCGCGGGTGCGGGCGCCGTCCAGCCACGCGCTCTCCAGCTGGGCGCGGGTCACGGCGTTGCAGCGGCACACCGTGGCCGCGTCCGGGTCCACGGCCTCGGCCGTCTCCGGCATCGCGTTGCCCAGCAGCAGGGCGAGCCGGTCGGCGGGGACCGGGGACTCGTGGTCGTAGAGCTGGCCGATGGCGGCGGCCGAGTCAGGGAAGCCCAGCAGGATGGCGCCCACGACGCGGTCGTCGCGCACCGACAGCTTGGCGTAGCGGCCGCCGTGGGCGTCGTTGACGGTGACGGTCTCGGCGTCCTCGGCGGCCGCGTCGCCGAAGGACACCAGGTCGATGCCCTCGGCCTTGAGCCGGGTGGCGGGGCGCGCGCCGGTGTAGCGGGCGTGCGGCGCGGCCCCGGTGAGCAGGTCCGCCAGGACGGCGGCCTGCTCCCAGCCGGGCTGGACGAGGCCGCCGCCCCCGCCGGGGTGCTGGGCGCAGTCGCCGATGGCGTGGACGCGCGGGGCAGAGGTGGTGAGCGTGTCGTCCACGACGACGGCGTGCTCGACGTGCAGGCCCGCGGCCTTGGCGAGTTCGACGCGGGCGCGCACCCCGGCGGTGATGACGAGGGCGTCCCCGGCCAGGACGCGGCCGTCGTCGAGCTCCAGTCCGGTACCGGGCAGCCAGCGCGCGGCCACCCGCCAGGAGTGCACGGTGATGCCGAGCCGGGCGTACCGGGCCTGCAGGATGCGGGCGGCGTCCTGGTCGAGTTGGCGGCGCATCAGCCACGGGGAGGACTCGACCAGGCAGACGCGGGCTCCGAGTTCGCTCAGGGCGCGCGCGGACTCCAGGCCCAGGACGCCGCCGCCAAGGACCACGACGGGCGCCCCGGGGCGGGCCAGCGCGGTCAGGCGGCGGCAGTCGTCCAGGTCGCGCAGCGCGGTCACGCCCTGCTCGGGGGCGCCCGAGGCGTCGGTGGCGCCGGGCAGGGGCGGCAGCGCCGAGCGCGCCCCGGTGGCCAGGACCAGCTCGTCGTAGTCCAGGAAGGTGCCGTCGTCCAGGGCGACCCGCCGGGCGGCGGGGTCGAGGCCGGTGGCGGCGGTCCCGGCGCGCACGGTGAGGCCGGGCGCGGTGACCTCGGGCAGCGCCAGGTCGGCGATGTCCAGGCGCCTGCTGATCACCTCGGGAAGGAGAATCCGGTTGTAGGGCCCCTCGGTCTCGGCGCCCACCACCGTGACCCGGACCCGCTCCCCCGAAGGGTCGCGCCGGGCGACCTCCTCGACGAAGCGGGCGCCCACCATGCCGTGGCCGATGACGACGACGTGCCGCGGCTGCTGAGTCATGCTGTTTCCCCTCATCGACGCGTCGCGTGCGGTCGCAGCCGCACCGCGCTCACCTTGAACTCGGGCATCCGGCTCGTCGGGTCCAGGGCCGGATTGGTCAGGTTGTTGGCCGCCTGCTCGCCCGCGTAGTGGAACGGCAGGAAAACGGTGTCCAGGCGGGCGTCGGAACGCAACCGAACCCGCGCCGCGGTCGCGCCCCGCCGGGACGTGACCTGGGCCCAGTCGCCTTCGGCGAGGCCGCAGCAGGCGGCGGTGTCGGGGTGGACCTCCACGTAGGCGTCGGGTTCGGCGTCGGCGAGTTCGGTGACGCGGCGCGTCTGCGCGCCGGACTGGTAGTGGCCCATGAGCCGCCCGGTCGTCGCCACCAGCGGGAACTCGGGATCGGTGTCCTCGGCCGCCGCCCGGTGCTCCACGGCCGCGAAGCGGGCCCGGCCGTCGGGGTGGGCGAAGGCGTCCAGGAACATGCGCGGGGTGGCGGGGCCGCCGGCGGGGGCGGGCCAGTACAGCGCCTCGCCCGAGGCCAGCCGCTCGGGGGTGACGCCGGAGTAGTCGGCGGCGCCCCCGGCGGAGGCGGCGCGCAGTTCGGCCAGGGCGTCGTCGGGTTCGGTGGGAAAGCGCGCCGGGGGCTGGCCGAGCCGGACGGCGAGGCCGTTGAGCACCTCCAGGTCGGTGCGCACGCCCGCGGGGGGTTCGGCGGCCTTGCGGCGGCGCAGCACCCGGCCCTCCAGGTTGGTCATCGTGCCGCTCTCCTCGGCCCACTGGGCCACGGGCAGCACCACGTCGGCCATCGCCGCGGACTCGGACAGCACGAAGTCGGCGACGACCAGTAGGTCCAGGGCCGCCATGCGCTCGCGGACCCGCCGCGCGTCGGGCGCGGACACCACCGGGTTGGAGCCGAACAGCAGCATGGCGCGCGGGCCGTCCCCGCGGCCCAGGGAGTCCAGGAGCTCGAAGGCGCTGGGCCCGGGGCCGGGGATCGTCGCGGGGTCCACCCCCCACACGGCGGCGACGTGCTCGCGCGCGGCCGGGTCGTCGATCCTGCGGTAGCCGGGGAGCTGGTCGGCCTTCTGGCCGTGCTCGCGTCCGCCCTGGCCGTTGCCCTGGCCGGTGATGCAGCCGTAGCCCGATCCGGGGCGGCCGGGAAGGCCCAGCGCCAGCGCCAGGTTGATCCAGGCCGAGGTGGTGTCGGTGCCCTTGGCGTGCTGCTCGACGCCCCGCCCGGTCAGGACGTAGGCGCCGGTCGCGGTGGCGAGCGCTCGGGCGGCGGCGCGGATGTCGGTGGCGGGCACGCCGGTGACGTGCTCGGCGCGTTCGGGCCACCAAGCGGCGGCGTGCCGCCACGCCTGGGCGAACCCGTTGGTGCGCTCGGTGATGTAGTCGGCGTCCAGCAGCCCTTCGAGTCGGGCGGCGTGCAGCAGGCCCAGCGCCAGGGCGAGGTCGGTGCCGGGGCGGGGTGCCAGGTGCATGCCGCCGCGCCGCAGGGCCTCGGCGGCGGTGGCGCTGCGGCGCGGGTCCACGACGATGAGCCGGGCGGCGGACAGGTGCCCCATGAGCGGGGGCATCGTCTCGGCCGGGTTGGCCCCGGCCAGCACGATCACCTCGGCCTCGTCGAGGTCGGTGACCGGGAAGGGCATGCCCCGGTCCAGGCCGAAGGCCCGGTTCCCGGCGGCGGCGGCCGAGGACATGCAGAAACGGCCGTTGTAGTCGATCCGTGAGGTGCCCAGCGCGACGCGCGCGAACTTGCCGAGCAGGTAGCTCTTCTCGTTGGTCAGGCCGCCGCTGCCGAACACCGACACCGAGTCGGCCCCGAAGGACTCGCGCAGGCCGCGCAGCCGGTCGGCCACGTGGTCCAGGGCGGTGTCCCAGTCGACGGGCTCGAGGTCGGCGCCGCGGTTCTCGCGCAGTAGCGGGGTGGTGAGCCGGTCGGGGACGGTGAGCACCTCGGCCGACGTCCAGCCCTTGCGGCACAGGCCGCCCCGGTTGGTGGGGAAGTCCGCCGGGCGGGCGGCGAGGGCGCCGCCCGGTCCGGGTTCCAGGCGCATCGCGCACTGCAGGGCGCAGTACGGGCAGTGAGTGGTGGTCATGGGGTGGCGGGCTCCGCGGCCTTGTCGACGGGACGGGTCGCGGTGGGCGTGCGCAGGTAGACGAAGTAGGTGACGGCGACGCACACCACGTAGAAGCAGAGGAAGGCGGCGAACGCGGGGGTGGCCGAACCGGTGGAGCGGAACGCCTCGCGGAAGACCAGGTTGATGGCGACCCCGCCGAAGGCCCCGACGGCGCCGATGAGGCCCAGCATGGAGCTGGCGATCCGCTTGGTGTCGGCGACGGCCTGATCGCGCGGGGTCCCCCGGCTGATCAGGTCCTCGGCCTTGGCGGCGTAGATGGTGGGGATCATCTTGTAGGTGGAGCCGTTGCCCAGCCCGGTCAGGACGAACAGCGCGCCGAAGCTGAGGACGAACAGCGTGAGCGAGCCCTGGGCGACCGCGTGGACGACCAGGCCGGTGCCCGCGGCCATGGCGACGAAGTTCCACAGCGTGACGCGGGCGCCGCCGAAGCGGTCGGCGAGCCAGCCGCCGACGGGGCGGATGAGGGACCCGAGCGCGGGGCCGATGAAGGTCACCGCCGCGGCCTCCAGCGGGGTGCGGTCGAACTGGTTCTGCAGCAGCAGGCCGAACGCGAACCCGAACCCGATGAACGAGCCGAACGTGCCGACGTACAGCAGCGCCATGATCCAGAAGTCGCGGTCCCTGGTCGCGGCGATCTGCGCGCCGACGTCGGCGCGCGCGCCGGACAGGTTGTCCATGTGCCGCCAGGCCACCCACAGCGCCAGCAGCAGGAACGGCACGTAGAACAGCGGGACGAGGTGGCCCGCGTCGACGGTGAACGCCGCGATGACGGCCAGGCCCACGAGTTGCACGGTGGCCACCCCGATGTTGCCGCCGCCCGCGTTGAGGCCCAGGGCCCAGCCCTTCTTCCTCTCGGGGAAGTAGAAGTTGATGTTGGCCATGGAGGAGGAGAAGTTCCCGCCGCCCAGGCCGGCGGTGGCCGCCAGGACCAAAAACACCCAGAAGGGGGTGTCGGGGCGCTGGACCAGCACGACCGCCAGGGCGGTGGGCACCAGCAGGACCCCGACCGAGATCAGCGTCCAGTTGCGGCCCCCGAACCTGGGGACGGCCAGCGTGTAGGGCACCCGCAGGACGGCTCCGACGAAGGAGACGACGGAGATCAGCAGGAACTTCTGCTCGGCGGAGAAGGAGAACCCGGTCTCGGGGGTCATGAACAGCACCAGCACCGACCACAGGCTCCAGACGGAGAAGCCCACGTGCTCGGCGAAGATGGAGGACCACAGGTTGCGGTGGGCGATCCTGCTGCCGCGCTCGCGCCAGAAGCCCCGGTCCTCGGGGTCCCAGTCGGCGATCCAGCGCCCCTTCGGGTCTCCCGGGGGTTTCACGGTCTCGGAGGCCACGCTCATGCCCTTCCTCGTGGGGGGATGCTTGCGAGCTGCTGCTCCAGGAGACTAGGAAGCGCCTATTGCCTGGACGTGTCATGCCGTAACGCACGGGAAACAGTCCCCTCACTCGGCCGGGAGCGGCGCGGTGAGAAGTCCGCGACGCCGCGGCCAGGGCCCTTGGCCCCGGGGCGCCCCGCCGAAGGTCCCGCCCTGCGGGTGGGAGACGCCTCCCGGGTCCGTCCGTCGGGGGCGACGGCCGCCCGTCCGCCTGCGGACCTGCTCCGGCTCCACGGGGTGTCGGCAGGGAGCGCGTCACCGAGTGCCGACCGGCCCGCGAGCGACTTGGGCGTCCCCCTCTGCGGGGGCGTCCGGCCTCCGGGGAGGACCGGTCCGGATTCCGGCGGTGGACCACCGGTCTTGACGACGGTTCGATGACGAGGCGCTTTCGCCCTGCTGGTAGGCCATGCGTTCCTGCCCCACACCCCGCTCAAGGTCCCGGGCGCGGTGACCGCAGTGACCGGCGGCCCGAACCAGGCAATACGAGGACGAACCGCGCCGGATCGGCAGGCCATTCGAAGAACCTCGGATTGGCCCGACTTCTGACCTGTGCGCTCTCCCCTTAAAGGGGATCCTGTTCCGATGTTTCCCATGTTTCCCGACCCCGGCTCCGTGCTCGTAGCGATACGCGGATCCCGGAGTCGGGATAGCATCCGGCGGGAGGTGCGGGGATGAGTTTGCGGCTTGCGGCGTACGCCGTGTGCGTTGAGGACGGGCGGGTGCTGCTCGTCCGTCACGTACCACCGGAGGGCGGGACCAGCTGGACTCTTCCGGGCGGCAGGGTCGAGCACGCGGAAGATCCGTTCGATGCGGTGATCCGGGAGGTCGCTGAGGAGACCGGCTGCGGCGCGGTGGTCGAACGCCTGCTGGGCGTGGACTCGAGGACGATCCCCGCCGCCGCCGCGCGTGCGGGGGGCGAGCACCAGAACGTCGGCATCTTCTACCGGGTTCGTATCACCGGCGGCCGACTCCGGCCTGAGCCGAACGGCGAAACCGCCGAGTCGGTCTGGACCCCGATCCCCGACGTCGCTTGCCTCCGCCGATCGTCGCTGGTCGACATCGGTCTCGCCCTGGCGCAGACCGTTCCGGCAACCGGCCACGTCGCTCCCGTCCCGGTCGGCGGCCTGATCCAGCACTGAGGCGCCACCGACGTCTGTCCCGCCGACCGTGTGGCGGATGCGCCGCGGCAACGAGCCTGGGCTGCCCTCTGAGAGCCTGCCGGACGGTCGGCCGCCGGTGACTGCTCTTACCCGCGCGGCCGGTCCGCCCTCGGATGCCGTCAGCGAACCGCCGTTGTCCCTTCCCGGCGTGCTCGACAGGCAGCCGCTGTTTCATCCGATGAAGGACTCCTCCGTCTGATGTGAGCGACAGAGGGTGGGAACGGACGAGCCGGGACGTCCCCGCGCCGGGGGCCGCGGGCCTGCGCCTGGTGGGCGGACCGTCCCTGCCGCGCCCCGGGGCGGCCTCCCCGGGTGCCCGTTCGACGGGGAAGCCGCCCGCGCCCGGTCCTGCTCCCCGGCGTCGGCCACGACCTCCCCGGACCGCTGTGGCCCCGCACCGCGGAGGAGACACGCGCCATCGCGGCGCGGACATGAGTCGTGGAGGAAACCCTCACGGGCACACCTGTTCGGCCGGGGAAGGGCCGGCTCAGTGATCCTTTCCGGCTTGCCGCGCGACCGCCCCCGACCGCGCCGCCCGACCCCCGATCCCGGAGCGGCCGAGAACCAGCAGCCCGGCCAGGACCATGGCGAGGGCCTGCGCGGCGAGCTGGACGCTGTAGACGATCCCCTCGGTCGGGAAGAAGCCGTTGCCGAAGTAGATTCCGCTGTGGACCCCGACGGCCATCCAGATGGTGCCCGTCCTCTCCCTGCTCGCGGCGCAGACGAAGCCCAGGGCCACGGCCCCGGCCGCGTAGAGGGCCACTTCGACGGCGCCCTGCGCCTCGCTCCGGGAGAAGACGTGGAACGCGCCGAAGCCCACCGACGTGAGCACCAGTACGACGCGTGGTGACAGGCGGTCCGCCAGCATGTCGTAGAGGTTGCCCCGCCATATCAGCTCTTCGGGGAATGCCTGCGCGATGATGATGAAGGCGATCACCAGGGGCAGGTAGACCAGGCCCTCCGGTTCCCACGGCACCCACACGGCCGCGCCCAGTGCGACCGAGGCGGCGTTGGCCGCGAGGAGCGCGGCGACGGTCACACCCGCGCCGAGCAGGAGCAGGGGGACGGCCGACCACGTCATCGGCAGTCCCACCCCGGCCCAGGGTCGGTGGGCGAAGCGGCGCCAGAGGTACACCGCCAGCACCGCCAGGACGGCCCCGAGCGGTTGGCCGGCCAGGAGCACGGCGACCATGAGGATGATCGTGAGGAGGACGGGCCAGACCGTCTTCGTGGCTGTCGCGCCGGTGAGGCCGGCCCGTATACGGCTTCGCGAGATCATGCCCTGATTCTCGAGAGGGAGCGGAGTGGCTGCCATCGGGGAGGGACCGGTCCTCACCCCGGAGTTCCATCGGCGTGGACGCCCCGGCTCCGTAGGGGGGAACCCTGGCCTCAGGGTCGCGCTCCGGGGTCTTCGCATGTCGGGTAAGGGAGTCGGGCGTGCTCGCCTTCGAGCGGTGGGGTCCGGGCGGCCCGCCCTCGTTCGCGGTCGGTGACGCGACCGCGAGCGGCGACCGCGCACGGCGGCCCGGAGCTTCGCGGAGTTCGGGGCCGCCCGCCCCACGATCCACCGGCGCCCGGGACAGGCGTTGGCGCGCCGTTCGGCCGGGCGGGCTCGTGGAGACGCCGGTGGGAGGTCAGAAGCGGAACGTCCCGACGAACCCGGGGAGGAGGCCGGCGTCGCCCTCCACCCGAACGCTGCCGTCGGCCAGTGCCTGGTCGGGGGTCGTGGCGCCGGTCATCAGGGCGTGGATGCCCTGGTCGGCGAGCCGCTCGATGACGAGGTCGGGAGACGGGTGCGGGCCGATGCCGACCGTCAGGGCTCCGGCGGTGATCTGCAGGCGGAGGGTGAACCCGCCCATGCGGACCTCGTAGCCGACGGTGGCGTCCTGAGCGGCTTCCGGCCGGTAGGTGGTGCGGAAGGCCATGGCCACCGACTCGGCGGTGACGACCTCGCCGGGGCGGGGCCCGGTCATCGTGCGGGCGCCCCAGCGGCCGAGCGCGATCAGCGCCGGTTCGAGGTCGTGCCCGTAGTCGGTGAGCTCGTAGACGACCGAGCGCTCGGGGTGGGGCAGTGCGCGACGGGTGGCCAGACCCGCCTCCTCGAGCTGTTTGAGGCGGGTGGACAGGATGTTGGTCGGGATGGCCGGCAGCCCCTTGCGCAGATCGGTGTAGCGCTGGGGTCCCGACAGCAGGTTGCGGACGATCAGCAGCGTCCAGCGCTCGCCGACCATCTCCAACGCGCGGGCCAGGCCGCAGAACTGTCCGTACTCACGAGCTGCCATGCTCCACATCCTACATCGAGATGCAGTTGACAAACTATGCTTGCAAAATGCAAGCTTACTTCTCGTCCGGCCGCCGGTTGGACCCCCAGTCACGTGTTGAGGAGTGATCGCATGACGACGCGGAAGATCGCGGCCGGCCTGTTCGTCTCACTGGACGGTGTGGTGGAGGCGCCCGAGACATGGCACTTCCCCTACCTGGACGAGGAGATGGGCGCGGCGGTCGGCCAGATGTACGCCGAGGCCGACACCCTGTTGCTGGGGCGGGTCACCTACGAGGCGTTCGCGGCCGTCTGGCCGCACCAGACCGGCGAGCTGGCCGAGGCGATCAACGGCATCCGCAAACTGGTCGCCTCCACCACCCTCCCCGGAACCGACTGGACCAACGCGGACCTCATCGAGGGCGACGTCGTCGCCGCGGTCAAGGAACTCAAGGCGGGACCCGGCGGCGCCATCGCGGTGGCGGGCAGCATCAGCCTGGTCCGCACCCTGCTCGGGGCCGGACTCCTGGACGAGCTGCGCCTGCTGGTCCACCCCCTGGTGGTCGGCGCCGGAGAGCGCCTGTTCCCCGACGGCACCGCTCCCGCGCGGTTGGACCTCACCCGGTCGGCCGCCTTCACCACCGGTGTGCTCGACCTGACCTACCAGCCTTCCTGACCTACCTCCCTGACCTACCCGCAGACAAGAACGGAAGACACCGATGAACGACGCCCCGCCCCCCGTCGGGACCAGGACGCTCCAGGTCCCCGGCGCGCGCCTGCACTACGAGGTCCGGGGAAGCGGACCGCTGCTGCTGATGATCCCCGGCGCGCCCGCCGACGCCGGGGCCCTGGCCGGGCTGGCGGCATGTCTGGCCGACCGCTTCACCGTCGTCACCTACGACCAGCGCGGCCTGTCGCGCAGCGTCCTCACCGAACCGCCCGCCGACTCCGACGTCGCGGTCTTCGGCGACGACGCCCATCGCCTGCTGGACGCCCTCGGCGAGGGGCCGGCCTATGTGGTGGGCAACAGCGGCGGCGCGCTCACCGCCCTGGACCTGGCCGCGCGCCACCCCGGGCAGGTGCGCGCCCTGGTCGTGCACGAGCCGCCCCTCCCCGAACTGCTGACCGACCGCGAACACTGGCGGGCGGTGTTCCAGGACGTGCACGACACCTACCGAGAGCAGGGCGCGGGCGCGGCGATGGGCAAGTTCGTCGCCGCAGTGAACGGCCCCGGCAGCGCGCCTCCCGCGATGCCCGACCCCTCCCGGATGCCGCCCGAGGCGCTGGAGACGATGGGCCGCGTCCAGGGCAACCTCGACCACTTCCTGGCCCACGTCCTGCTGCCCGTGCTGCGCTTCACCCCCGACACCGCCGCGCTGCGCTCCGGCCCCGTCCCGATCACCGTCGGCATCGGCGAGTCCTCGGGCGACGGCGTTCCCGCACTGTCGGCGCGGGCGCTGGCCGAGCGGCTCGGCGTCGAGCCGCTCACCTTCCCCGGCGACCACCAGGGCCTGGCGACCGACGCTCCCGCCTGCGCCGAGACCATCCACGCGGTCCTCGCCTGACCGCCTTCGACGAAACGGAGTTCCCGGCCATGGCCGCACCGCCCAAGGGCGACCCCACCAGCTACTTCCCCGCGATCGAATCCAGGTACGGACGCCCCGTCCAGGACTGGATCGACCTCATCGCGTCCTCTCCCCTGACCAGGCACATGGAACTCGTCAGCTGGCTCAAGACCGAGCACGGCCTCGGACACGGCCACGCCAACGCTCTGGTCGCCCACACCCTGGCCACCAGGGAGTAGGCAGCCCTGCCATCCGCCCACCCGCGCGGCCGCGAGGGTGGGCGGTCCGCCCGCCGGGTAGTCGCGGGGCATGGGAACAGAACAGGGCGACGTCGAGATCCGGCGGGTGTACGACGACGGGGTGCGCGACGGGACGGGGACGCGCGGGCGGCGGGTGTTCCTCGTCGACGGGATCTGGCCGCGCGGGGTCCGCAAGGCGGACCTGCGGCTCGACGGCTGGCCGAAGGAGGCCGCGCCCAGCGCCGACCTGCGCCGGTGCTTCGGCCACGACCCCGAGCGGTGGAGCGGGTTCCGCGACCGGTACCGGGCCGAGCTCGACCGGCTCGACGGGGCCGACCCCCTGACCCCGCTGCTGGACGCCGCCCGCCGGGGACCGGTGACCCTGCTCTACGCGGCCTCGGACACCGAGCACAACAACGCCGTCGTCCTGCGCGAGTACCTGCTGGAACGACTGGGAACCTGAGTCGTCGGCCCGCCGGACGGGGCCGCTCCCATGGGCCTGGTTCGCGGTGCTCTCCCGGTGATCGTGACCTTTCCGGGGCCTCAGCCACCTCTGAGGCCCCGGAAAGGTCACGATCACCGGGAGAGCCGGGCGGCACGGCGTCAGGCCCGCGCCGCCCTCCTTCCGGCGGCCCGCCGGGCCAGGACGCCGTGGCGGGGGGCGCACAGGTAGGCGGCGGTGAAGGCCAGGGCCTGGGCGATCACGATCGCGCCGCCGGGGGCCACGTCCAGGTGGAAGCTGGCGTAGGTGCCCAGGACCGCGGCCGCCACCGACACCGCGACGGAGATCAGCAGCATCCGCTCGAAGCGGTCGGTGAGCAGGTAGGCGGTGGCGCCCGGGATGATCACCATGGCGACCACCATGATGATGCCGACCGCCTGCAGCGCGATGACCACCGTCACCGACAGCAGCCCCAGCAGCAGTGCCTCCAGGCGGCGCGGGCTCAGCCCGATGGCGTGGGCGTGCGTGGGGTCGAAGGCGAACAGGGTCAGGTCGCGGTGCTTGACCGCCACGACGGCCAGCGTCAGCGCGGCCATCACCAGGATCTGCACGATGTCCAGGTCGCGCACCCCCAGGGGGTTGCCGAACAGGATGTGCTTGAGGTCGGTGTTGCTGGGGAACTTCGACAGCAACACGATGCCCACGGCGAACAGCGCGGTGAACACGATGCCGATCGCGGCGTCCTCCTTGACCCGGGAGGTGCGGTTGACCACGCCGATCATCGCCACCGACCCCGCGCCGAACGCCAGCGCGCCCAGGGCGAAGGGCAGCCCCAGCATGTACGACAGCACCACCCCGGGCAGCACCGCGTGCGAGATCGCGTCGCCCATCAGCGACCAGCCGATGAGCGTCATCCAGCAGGACAGGACCGCGCACACCACTCCGGCCAGCACGCTGACCAGCAGCGCCCGCTGCATGAACTCGAACCCGAACGGGACCGTGAACCACTCGACGACCGCGGTCACCGCGCGCCCTCCCGCTCGTCCAGCCCGAACGCCCGCAGCAGCCGCTCGGGGGTGAGCACGTCCTCGGGCGTCCCCCGGGCGACGACGTGCCGCTGCAGCAGCACGGCCTCGTCGCAGAACCCGGCCACCCCGGCCAGGTCGTGCGTCGACACCAGCAGGGTGGCGCCCGCGTCGCGCATGGCGCGCAGCACCTCGACGATGGTGGCCTCCGAGCGCTTGTCCACGCCCGCGAACGGCTCGTCGAGCAGGAACAGGCTCGCCCCCTGGGCGATGCCGCGCGCCACGAACGCGCGCTTGCGCTGGCCGCCCGAGAGCGCGCCGATCTGGCGGTGCGCCAGACCGGCGAGGTCGGTGCGCTCCAGGGCCTCGGCCACCGCCGCGCGGTCGGCCTCGCGGGGGCGGCGGGTGGGGCCCATGTGCCCGTAGCGGCCCATCATCACCACGTCGACCACCCGGACCGGGAACGCCCAGTCCACCTGTTCGGACTGGGGGACGTAGCCCAGCAGGCCGCGCCTGCGCGCCCGGGCGGGGGGCATCCCGTGGACCAGCACGCTCCCCCGCTCGGGGGCGAGCATGCCGGTGACGGTCTTGAACAGGGTGGACTTGCCCGATCCGTTGGTGCCGAGCAGGCCGCACACGGTGCCGTGCCCGATCTCGACGGTGACGTCGTCCAGGGCCAGGACGTCGTCGTAGCGCACGGTGACACCGCGCACCGAGAGGGCGGGGGCGCTGCCCGTCACGACCGGCCCCCTTCCCCGCCCAGGCCCGCGACGATGGCCTCGGCGTCGTGGCGCAGCAGGTCCAGGTAGGTGGGCACGGGCCCGTCGGCGGGCGAGAGCGAGTCCACGTACAGGGGCTCCCCCATGGCGGCGCCGGTCTCGCGGGCCACCTGGCGCTGGGCGCCGTCGTTCACGGTGCTCTCGCAGAACACGGCCGGGACCTCGTTGTCGCGCACGAAGCGGACCACCGCGGCGACCTGCTGGGGGGTGCCCTCGCCGTCGGAGTTCATCGGCCACAGGTAGCTCTCGGCCAGGCCGGTGTCGCGCGCCAGGTAGGAGAACGCGCCCTCGCAGGTGACCAGGGCGCGGTGCGCCTCGGGGAGCCCGGCGATCTCGGCGTCGAGGAAGTCGCCGATCTCGGTGATCTCGGCCTTGTACGCCTCGGCGTTGGCCGCGTAGTCCTCGGCGTGCCCGGGGTCGATCTCGGTGAGCGCCGCACGGATGTTGTCGACGTAGACCAGCGCGTTGTCGGGGGACATCCACGCGTGCGGGTTGGGCTCGCCCTCGTATCCGCCGGAGGCGACGGGGATGGTCTCCACCCCCTCGGTCAGAACGCGGGTGGGGGCGTCGACCTGGTCGGTGAACTGCTCGAACCACAGCTCCAGGTTCATCCCGTTGGCGAGGACGAGGTCGGCGTCCTGGCCGCGGACCAGGTCGTCGGGGGTGGGCTCGTACTCGTGGATCTCGGCGCCGACCTTGGTGACGGACTCCACCCGGACGTGGTCGCCCGCGACGTTGCGGGTCATGTCGGCGAGCACGGTGAAGGTGGTGAGCACCTGGGGGCGGCCGTCGTCGGCCTGGTCGGCGTTGGAGGCGGAGCAGCCGGTGAGAGCGGCGGCGAGGACGAGAGAGGCCCCGAGCATGGGAAAGCCGGGCCAATCTTTAATGTTCGGCACGCCTAACTCTTACCACGGGGCTATTCCCTCTAATCCCGTCCGGAGGACTTCCAGCCGGGGGAGGCGACGAGGGGGCGCAACGCCGCACCCGCTCATGCGACAGGGCGGGCTCGGAGAACGAGCGCGCCCGCGCGCCGCCGTCCACACCGCGTCGCCCCAGCCCCCTTCCCGCCCGTTCGCGTCGCGCCAGGACGACGGCGCCCGCCGAGTCGCGGCGGCTCCACGGGGTAGGCGGCCGTGGATCCGAGGAGAGGGCGGAGACATGACCGGACCAGAACGACCCGCCGCGCGTCCGCGGCGCCTGCGCTCGATGGCGGCCGCCGCGCTGATCGGTGTCGGGGTCATGGCCGCGGTGGACGAGATCGTCTTCCACCAGATCCTGGCCTGGCACCACTTCTACGACCGTTCCACCCCCGCTGCGGGCCTGCTGTCCGACGGCCTGCTGCACACCGCGGAACTCCTCGCCGTGGTCGCCGGAATCGCCCTCTACGCGGACCTGTGCCGCCGCCGCGCCGTGGCCGCCGCGCACGCCCGGGCCGGGGTGCTCCTGGGGCTGGGGGGCTTCCAGCTCTTCGACGGCGTCGTCAACCACAAGCTGCTGCGCCTGCACCAGGTCCGCTACGGCGTCGACCTCCTGCCCTACGACCTGGCCTGGAACGCCGCCGGCCTCCTCCTGCTGGCCGCGGGCCTGGTGGCCGCCGTGCGCGCGCGCCGCTCCCCCGGGGAGTGAGTCCGGTGCCCCTGGCGCACGGCCACCCCGCGGGCTCCGCCCCCGGACCGGCGGTGCTGCTCGCGGCCGCCGCCGTGCTGTCGGCGGTCGCGGCCTACCTCGCGGCCGCCGCCCGGCTGCGGCGGCGCGGCGACGCCTGGCCCCGGGCGCGGGACGCCTTCTTCGGCGCCGGCGGCACCGCGTTGGCCGCGGCAGCCCTGGCCGTGCCGCCGGGCGGCGCGTTCACCGCCCACATGCTCCAGCACCTCGCCGTCGGTATGGTCGCCCCACTGCTGCTCGTGCTGGCCCGCCCGCTCACCCTCCTCCTGCGGACCCTGGGCCCGGGGCGGACGCGCCGCCGCCTGCTCGCGGTCCTCCACTCCCGCGCCGCCGCCTGGCTGGTCTTCCCGCCGCTGGCGGCGGTGCTGGACATCGGCGGGCTGTGGGTGCTCTACCGGACCCCGCTGTTGGCCGCGACCCACCACCATCCCCTGGTCCACGCCGCGGTCCATGCGCACGTCCTGGCCGCGGGGCTGCTGTTCAGCCTCGCGGTCTGCCGGCTCGATCCCCTGCGCCGCCGGTGGGGCCTCGCCTGGCGCTCCACCGCCCTGCTGGGCGCCGGGGCGGCCCACGCCGTCCTCGCCAAGACCCTCTACGCCGTGCCCCCGCCCGGCACCGGGTTTCCGGCCGCCGACCTGCGCACCGGGGCGAAGCTGATGTACTACGGCGGCGACCTGGTCGAGGTCGCCCTCGCCGCCGTGCTCGCCGTCCAGTGGTACGCCGCGGCCGGCCGCGCGCAGGCCCGCGCCCGGCGCCACGGGAGGCCCGGACCACCGCGACGACCGTAACGGGGGCCGCGCCGACGGCAACGCACGCGCGGCGGTCCTCCTGCCCTCCGACGAGAGCCGCCGGACGACCGGCGCCGTCCTTCCCGGCGGTCTCACGCCGGCCGCCGCCCCTTTCCGGCCGACCGCTGACCGGAGGGCGGGGCGGGGTCTTCGGCGGTCCGCCCGTTCAGGCGTCGGCGGCGATCCACAGCGCGTCGGCCACGCCCACGCCGATGGACTGCTCGCGCTGCTCGGCCCCGGCGCCCAGGCGCACCACGAGCGGGCCGCCGAAGGGCTGGCGCTCCACCAGTTCGACCCGCATGCCGATGCCGATCCGCTGTCCCGCCAGGTAGCGCAGCAGGTCGGGGTCGGTGTCGTTGACCCGCATGATCACGCCGCCGGTCCCGGGGTCGAGCTCGGACAGCAGCCGGGTCTCGCGCGTGACGACCCGGCCGTCGCGGGTGGGGATGGGGTCGCCGTGCGGATCGACGGTGGGGTGGCCCAGGTGGTCGGCGATCCGGTCCACGAACTGGTCGGACACGACGTGCTCGAGGATCTCGGCCTCGTCGTGGACCTCGTCCCAGGAGTACCCGAGCGCCTCGACCAGGTACAGCTCGATCAGCCGGTGCCTGCGCAGCACGGCGAGGGCGACCTTGTCGCCGGTGGGGGTCAGGCGCACGTCCCCGTAGCGCTGGTGGTCCACCAGCCCGAGCTCGCCGAGTTTGCGCAGCATGCCCGACACCGAGGAGCTGGACACCGCGAGCCTTTCGGCCACCCGCGAGATGGTCACCGGCCCCGACCCGCGTTCCTGCAGGTCGTAGATGACCTTGACGTAGTCCTCGACCGACGTCGACGGCCGGCTGGAAGCGATCCCCATGGGCGTTACGCTATCGCGGCCCGCCGGCGGGGGCCCGGTCCCGTCCGGCGCGACCCGGCCGACCGGTTCCGTCAGTTTCTCGGCCGACGCGGCGCGGTCGGCCGGTGCGGCCTGAACTGCGGGTTCCGGTCGGGGCGAAACCACTCCGGAGTTGCCCGCGAGTCACGTACGCGTGACGGTCTGTTGACACGATAAGTGATCTGTATCACTATTTGGGTGTCAATCCACCCTGGGAGCGCTCCCAAAACCTTCCGCATCCATCCCTGGGGAGCGCTTCCCGCCCCACGGGAGGTGATGCGCCGGACCGCTCCTCGACGGTCCCCGGTCGCCGTGGCCCGCCCCCACCACGGCCACGGCGACCACCCCCCACTCCAGAGGCACAAAGGAGTCCCACGGTGAAAACGAGAAGCCGGCTCGCCGGACTCGGCGCGCTCGCCGGACTGGCGGCGACGCTCGCCGTCGTGGTCCCGGCGGCGCCCGCCGCGGCGCACGGCGGGCTCACCTTCCCCGCCACCCGCACCTACGCCTGCTACGTGAACGGCATCGAGGGCGGCAACGGCGGCAACATCGTGCCGACCAACCCCGCCTGCCAGAACGCGCTCGCGGAGAACGGCAACTACCCCTTCTACAACTGGTTCGGCAACCTCATCAGCGACGCGGGCGGCCGCCACCGCGAGATCATCCCCGACGGCGAGCTGTGCGGGCCGACCGCGAACTTCAGCGCCTTCAACGCCCCCGGCGAGGACTGGCCCACCACCACCCTGCGGCCCCGGAGCCAGATCACCTTCCAGTACAACGCCTGGGCGCCGCACCCCGGCACCTGGTACCAGTACGTCACCAAGGACGGCTGGGACCCCGACAGCCCGCTGGGCTGGGACGACCTCGAATCCGCCCCGTTCGACCAGGTGACCGACCCGCCGCTGCGCTCGGGAGGCCCCGAGGGCGCGGAGTACCACTGGGACGCCACACTGCCCGACAAGAGCGGCCGGCACGTCATCTACTCCATCTGGCAGCGCTCGGACAGCCCCGAGGCCTTCTACAACTGCTCCGACGTGGTCTTCGACGACGACGGCGGCACGAACCCCGACCCCGGCGACACCACGGCCCCGACCGCGCCCGGCACCCCCGAGGCCGGCACCCTGAACGGCACCTCGGCCCGGATCAGCTGGCCTGCGGCCGACGACGACGTCGGCGTCACCGGGTACACCGTCCACGACACGGACACCGGCGAGACGCTGGCCACCACCCCCAACACCAGCGCCACCCTCAGCGGCCTGACACCCGACACCGAGTACGGCGTCCACGTCGTCGCGCGCGACGCCGCCGGGAACACGTCGCCGCCGTCGCCGACCCTCACCTTCAACTCCGGCGGCGCGCCCCAGACCTCCTGCGAGGTCGACTACGCCACCCCCGATCCCTGGCACGGCGGGTTCACCGCGCAGGTGAGCGTCTACAACGGAGGCCACGAGGCCGTCAACGGCTGGGAACTGGAGTGGGACTTCACCAACGGTGAGACCGCCACCCAGAGCTGGAACTCCACGCTCGTGCAGTCCGGCACCACCGTGACGGTCTCCAACGCCTCCTGGAACGCGGTCATCCCGCACCACGGCTCCGTCGAGTTCGGCTTCAACGCCGACGCCCCCTCGGGGCCCGGGACCCCGGAGGGCTTCACACTCAACGGCAGCCCCTGCTCCGTGGCCTAGGAAGGGCCTCCGGGTCCGCTTCGGGCGGGTGAGCGCCCGAAACGGACCCGGGGACACGACCTGACCGCGGCCCCGGAGAGAACGCGGTGGGGACGGGTTCCCCCTCCCGCCCCCACCGCCCGGGAGCGGTCCGGCGCGCGGTCCGGCGCGCCGGACCGCTGACGGGAGGTTCGGACGGCCGGGCGTGCCCCCCATTTCGGCCGGCCGTCCGAACCTGCCGTCAGCGGTCCAGAGCGCGCAGCGGGACAGCGGCCTTGAGCAGCATCTCCGCGTACTCCTGCTCAGGGTCCGAATCGAGCACGATCGCGCCGCCCGCCCCCGCTGTCAGCACTCCCCCGTGGCTGACGGCGGTACGGATCACGATGCTCAGATCGGCCGTCCCCGAGTGCGACAGGTACCCCAGCGCGCCCGAGTAGACGCCGCGGGCGCCGGGCTCCAGCCGGTCCAGGATCTCCATGGTGCGCGGCTTCGGCGCGCCGGTCATCGAACCGCCGGGGAAGCACGCCCGCACCGCCTCCACCGCCGAGACGCCCGGGCGGAGCCGCCCCCGCACGGTGGAGACCAGCTGGTGCACCGTGGCGTAGGACTCGGTGTACATGAACGAGGGGACCTCGACGCTGCCGACCTCGCACACCCGGCCCAGGTCGTTGCGGAGCAGGTCGACGATCATCAGGTTCTCCGCGCGCGTCTTGGCGCTGGTGCGCAGCTCGTCGCGGAGCAGGGCGTCCCGGACCGGGTCGGGGTGGCGCGGCGCGGTGCCCTTGATCGGGCGGCTCTCCGCCACGCCGTCGCGGTCCACCCGCAGGAAGCGCTCGGGGGAGGCGCTGTGCACGGTGGTGGCGCCCAGCTTCAGCAGCGCCGCGTAGGGGGCGGGCCCGCTGCGGCGCAGCCGCCGGTAGAAGGCCGTCTCGTCAGCGGGGGCGGGGAGGCGGGCGCGGTCGGTCAGGCAGATCTCGTAGCTCTCCCCCGCCGCCAGCTCGCCCAGGCACTCCTTGACGGCCGACAGGTAGGACGCGCGCGAGCGCTCCAGGTGGGGTGCGGGGTCGGGCGCGGACCCCGCCGGGGCGGCGGGGGCCGGGAGCGGGCGCGCCTCCGCCAGCGCGTGCGCGGTGCGCTCCAGCCAGTCGGGGTCCCCGTCCGCGCAGACCAGGTAGGTGCGGTGCGCCGTGTGGTCGACCGCCACGAAGCGGTCGCAGCGCAGCCACACGGCGTCGGGGGTGGCCGAGCGGTGCGCCGCCGCGCCGCCGCAGTCGGCCTTGAGCTCGTACCCGAAGTAGCCGACGTAGCCGCCGGCGAAGTCGAAGGGCAGGTCGGGGTGGGCGGTGGGCGCCGGGTCGACGCGCGCGGCGAGCGCGTCGAAGACGGTGCCCGGCTCGCTGGAACGGGCGCCGTCGGCGGCGCGCACGCGCACCGCTCCCTCGCCCACCCGGTAGGTGAGCACCTCCCCGTGCGGGCCGTCGGCGTCGCCGAGGAAGGAGAACCGCGCGGTGCCGCCGACGCGGCTGCTGTCCAGCCAGAACGCGTACTCGCGGTCGCCGTACAGGGAGAGGAAGGCCGATTCGGCGTCCACCTCGCGCTCCAGCACCCGAAACCGCAGGGCCCCGGGTTGCGGACGCGAGGCGCGTGCACGGGTTTCGGTCTTCGGGGCCTGGCGTTTTCCCAGGTCGGAGGGGGAGGGTTCGGGGCCTCGCGCGGGCGTGGGGGTTTCGGTCGCCTTCGCGCCGACGGCGCCGCGCGGGGTTTCGGACACCTTCCGGCGGGGGCGGACCACGACGGCCCGGCTCCCCGCGGCGAGGTCGGCGAAGTTGCGCACGAGGGCGCGGCCGTGCTCGCTCGCGACGGACTCGGGGTGGAACTGCACCCCCCAGCGCGGCAGCTCCCGGTGCTCCAGCGCCATGACCACGCCGTCCTCGGCCCACGCGGTGGCCCTCAGGTCCGCGGGCAGGGGTTCGGGCACCCGCAGCGAGTGGTAGCGCACGGCGGTGAAGTCCTGCGGTACGCCCGCGAAGAGCCCTGACCCGTCGTGCCGCACCCGGGTCAGGTGGCCGTGCCGGGGGACGGGCGCCGCGGCGACCTCGCCGCCGGCCGCGTGCGCGATGGCCTGGTGGCCCAGGCACACCCCCAGCACCGGCACCCCCGTGGCCAGCACCCTCGGAACGTGCCCGACATCCCGCGCGCGCAGCGGGGTTCCGGGACCGGGCGAGACCACCACGGCGTCGAACCGCTCGGGATCGAGGGAGTCCCACTCGGGCGCGTCGTTGGCCACCACCACCGGCTCCTCGCCCAGGACCCCGGCGATCAACTGGAAGAGGTTGTAGGTGTAGGAGTCGTGGTTGTCCACGACGAGCACCCGCACGGCGCACCCCCAACTCCCGCGAACCCGGACGCTCCAGGGTACGCCGCCGGCCGCTCCTCCCCGCCGGTCCCGGCCCTTCCGGGCTCTCGACCACGTCCGAGACCCCGGAAGGGCCAAGACCGGCGGGGAGGAGCGCTCCGCTAGCCCCGGTCCGGCTCCAGCAGGGCCTCCCGGGAGATGAGGGAGGTCGAGCCCGGGGCGGTGCAGGCGTGGGCGCCCGCCAACGCGCCCAGGCGGGCGCACTCCACCGGGTCCCGGCCGGCGAGCCTGCCGTAGAGGAAGCCGCTGACGAACGCGTCGCCCGCGCCGTTGGAGTCGACCACGGGCGCGGGCGGGACGGCCGCCGGGACGTGGACCGGGGAGCCGCCGTCCTCCCGGGTGAGCAGGGAGGAGCCCTCCGCCCCCGCCGTGGCGACCACCGTCTCCGCGCGGCCCTTCTCGAGGATCTCCCGCATCAGGGCGTGGACGTCCCCGCCCACGCCCGCCGCGCTGAGGAAGACGAGGTCGGAGCGCAGGGCGAACTCCCGGTGGTGGTCGGCCCGCCCGTCCCAGTCGTGCAGGTCGGTGGACACGGGGACGCCGAGGTCCTCGATGTCGTCGTAGAGGAAGCGCGCGAAGTCCATGATGGACAGGTGGACGTGGCGGGCGCTCCCCAACCAGGGCAGGTAGTGGTCCCGGGGCATCCGCAGCCCGGCCGGGTCGCGGGCGTCGTAGAAGGACATCCGGCGGCCGGCCGCGTCCACCAGGTTCACCGCGCGGCGGGTGCCCGCCGGGGAGGTCACCGGGGCGAACTCCACGTCCCCCTCGGCCATCCGCTCCCGCACCCGGGAGCCGGTCCAGTCGTCGCCGATGAAGTCGAGCAGGGCGGTCCTCAGCCCCAGCGCCCGGGTGCCGAGGGCCACGTTCCCCCCGGTGTGGCCGGGCCACTCCTCGATCGGGCCGACAGGGACCGAGTCGGCGAGCGGGACCGGCAGGGAGCCGACGCGGACGACGGTGTCCACCCCGCTGCCTCCGACCACCACGACGTCGTACTCCGTGTGCTGTGGGGCCACGGTCCCGCCTCCCTGCTCCTGTCGCGTACCGGACCGCACCCATGATCACACGGCGGGGCGGGCGGGGGGGCGGGAACCGGCCGGGTTCTCCGGGGAGGCTCCCGCCCCCGGGCTCACGCCTGCATCGACTCCAGGGTCTTCCCCTTCGTCTCCCTGATGTACCTGGCCACGAACAGGAAGGACAGCGCCGCGAAGGCCGTGTAGACCAGGTAGGTCAGCGGCAGGTTCCAGTCGCTCAGGGGCGGGAACGTGATGGTGATCAGCCAGTTCGCGATCCACTGGGTGGCCGTGGCCACCGCCATCGCGGCGGCGCGGACGCGCAGCGGGAACATCTCGCCCAGCAGCACCCACGTGACCACGCCCCAGGACAGGGCGAAGAACAGCACGAACGTGCTGGCCGAGACCAGCGCCACCAGAGCCCACCCCGATGACAGCTCGGCCTGGCCGTCCACGACGGTGGCGTGGCTGAACGCGAACGAGGTCACCCCCAGCGCCACGGCCATGCCCGCCGAGCCGACCAGCAGCAGCGGCTTGCGGCCGATCCGGTCCACCAGGGCGATCGCGACGAAGGTGCCGAGGATGTTGACGATCGAGGTGAACAGCGACAGCAGCAGCGAGTCGGTCTCGGCGATGCCCACCGACTGCCACAGCGAGGAGGAGTAGTAGAAGATCACGTTGATGCCGACCAGCTGCTGGAACGCGGACAGCGCCATGCCGACCCACACGATCCCCAGCAGCCCGTACCGGCCGCGCAGATCGCTCAGCCGGGGTTTGACCTCGGAGCCGAGCGCCTCGCGGATCTCGCGGACCCGCTGCTCCACGTCCTCGGAAGTGCCGCCCTCGACCTCCCGCAGCACCCGGCGGGCCCGGTCGATCCTGCCCACGCGCACCAGGTGGCGCGGGGACTCCGGGATCACCAGCGAGAGCAGGAAGTAGACGATCGCGGGCAGCACCTCCACCCCCAGCATCCACTGCCATGCCATGAGCGGACCGAGGTCCCCCATCCCGCTGCCTCCCGCGCCCGAGGCCAGCGCGTAGTTGACCAGCTGGGACATCGCGATGCCCAGGACGATCGCCAGCTGCTGGAGGGAGGCGAGCCGCCCGCGGAACGCGGGCGGGGACACCTCGGCGATGTAGGTGGGGGCGATCACCGAGGCGATGCCGATCGCCACGCCGCCCACCACCCGCCATCCCGCCAGGTCCCAGACGGTGAAGGGCAGCGCCGACCCGACGGCGCTGACGGCGAACAGGACGGCCGCGATCTGCATGACCCTGATCCGCCCCAGGCGGTCGGCCATGCCCCCCGCGAGCGCGGCGCCCAGCGCCGATCCCAGGAGCGCGGCCGCCACCGTGAACCCGGTGACGCTCGGACTCACCCGGAAGTGCTCCTCGATGGAGCTCACCGCGCCGTTGATGACGGCGCTGTCGTAGCCGAAGAGGAACCCGCCCATCGCGGCTGCCCCCGCGATCATCGCCACGTGGACGATGTTCAGGTCCTCCCCGCCTCCGGCCCCCGCCGCGTCGGACTTCGCCACCACCGCTCCTCGCCGGACCCGGACACCGCGCCCGGGTCCCATTCGTTCCGTTGTCGTCGGGCGCGGCCGTCCCTGCACCGGCGCGGCCGCGCGTTCGGCCTCTAGCCGGAAAAACCGGCGTTTACACGTGGAGCGCCCGCGCCAGTGGGTAGACGGTCTTGCGGTGACCGGTGGCGACACGGACGGAGAGCGCGGGATGGCGAACCTCTTGGAACTGCACGGACAGGCGATGACCGAATTCGACCGGCGGGTGCGCGCGGTGCGGCTCGACCAGTGGGCGCTGCCCACGCCGTGCGACCGGTGGGACGTGCACGACCTCGTCAACCACCTGGTGGCCGAGCAGCTGTGGGTCCCGCACCTGCTGGCGGGCGGCACCATCGAGGAGGCCGGGGGGCGCTTCGGGGGCGACCGGCTCGGCGAGGAGCCCCTGGCCACCTGGGAGATCGCGGCCAGGGAGGCGCGCACCGCCTGGCTGCACCCCGACTCCCTGGAGCGGACCGTGCACCTGTCCTACGGCGACACCCCGGCCGAGGCGTACCTGAGGGAGATGACCTTCGACCTGGCCGTGCACACGTGGGACCTGGCCCGCGCGGTCGGGGAGGACGAGAAGCTCCCGCCCGAACTCACCGAACCGGTCCTGGAGTGGGCGCTCGCCCGGAGGGACCTCTTCGGCTCGAGCCCGCTGTTCGGCGGGCCCGTTCCCGTCGCCGACGACGCGGACGCGCAGACCCGGCTGCTGGCCCTGTCCGGCCGACGGGTGTGAGGGCGTCCGGGACCGGGGGTTAGGACGGCCCGGCGCGGTTAGCGGATCCGCCGACAGGACCACCGGTTCTCTTGGAGGCGCTGATGACGCGATTCGGATACTTCCTGGCCGCCGAGGAGCACGGGCCCCGCGAACTCGTCCGCCAGGCCCGCATGGCCGAGGAGGCCGGGTTCGAGGCTCTGTGGATCTCCGACCACTACCATCCGTGGCTGGACGGGCAGGGGCACAGCCCGTTCGTCTGGTCGGTCGTCGGCGCGATCAGCGAGGCCGTGTCGCTGCCGGTCTCCACCGCCGTGACCTGCCCCATCATGCGGATCCACCCGGCGATCACGGCGCAGGCCGCCGCGACCGCCGCGACGCAGGTCAGGGGCGGGTTCACGCTCGGAGTGGGCACCGGAGAGGCGCTCAACGAGCACGTGGTGGGCGACCGCTGGCCGCCCGCCTCCGAGCGGCGGGACATGCTGGAGGAGTCCGTCGCGATCATGCGCGAGCTGTGGACGGGACGGCTGGTCACCCACGACGGCTCCTACTACCAGGTCGACAACGCGCGGCTGTACACGCTGCCCGAGGAACCGCCCCGGGTGTTCGTCTCGGCGTTCGGGGAGAAGGCCGCCCGCCTGGCGGGGCGGATCGGCGACGGCCTGGTGACCATGGGCCCCGATCCCGACACGATCGGGGTGTTCCGCGAGAGCGGCGGCGCGGGCAAGCCGGTCCAGGGCGGTCTGAAGGTCTGCTGGGGCCCCGACCGGGACGAGGCCCGGCGCTACGCCAGCGAGCAGTGGCCCAACGACGCGATCCCCGGGGAGGCCGCGCAGCTGCTGCCGCTGCCGCGGCACTTCGCCCAGCTCGCCGAGTTGATCACACCCGAGATGATCGGGGAGCGGATGCCGTGCGGCCCCGACCCGAACGAGCACCTCACCGCGATCTCGGAGTACGTCGAGGCGGGCATCGACGAGGTGTACGTCGGCCAGGTCGGCCGCGACCAGGACGGGTTCTTCGAGTTCTACGCCGCCGAGATCCTGCCCGCGGTGAAGAACGGCGGCTGAGGGGCCGTCCGGAGACCGGTCCGGCGTGGCACTGTCGCCGGACGGGTCCGGCGGCTAGCCTTTCGGTTATGGGCGATCCACCGGAGTTGCGCACCGAACGGCTGCTGATGCGGCGCTGGCGGGACGAGGACCGCGAACCGTTCGCGGTCCTGAACGCCGACCCCGAGGTGATGGAGTTCCTGGCGACCCGGAACCGCCAGGAGAGCGACGACATGATCGACCGCTTCGAGCTCTCCTTCGAGATCTACGGTTTCGGGTTGTGGGCGCTGGAGGCCCTGGACGGCGGCGGGTTCATCGGACTGGCCGGGCTGTCCAACGTCGCCTTCACCGCCCCGTTCACCCCCGAGGTGGAGGTGGGCTGGCGGCTGGCGCGCAAGGAGTGGGGCAAGGGGTACGCGACCGAGGCGGGCAGAGCCGCGCTGACGTTCGGGTTCACCCGGGCCGGCCTGGACGAGATCGTCGGCATAGCGCCCCACGGCAACCGGCGCCACCAGAGGGTCATGGAGCGGCTGGGCATGCACCGCGACCCCGCGGACGACTTCACGCACCCGGCGCTGCCCTCCGACGACCCGCTCGCCCCGCACATGCTGTACCGGCTGACCGACCGCGAGCACGCCGCTCGTTAGCGTAGCCTGCTGCGGGTGGGAGTGATCTTAGAAACCGCGAGCTGGGACGATCCGGTCGGCGTCAGGCTGCGCCGGGAGCAGGAGTCCGAGGCCGTCGAGTGCTGCGGCGCGGACCCCGCCCGCGATCCCGGTCCCCCGGCCGCGGACGTCGACCTCTTCCTCCTCGCCCGCGACGCGGAGACGGCCGTCGCGGTGGGGTGCGCGGGGCTGCGCAGGCTGGACGAGACCACCTACGAGGTCGAGCGCGTGTACGTCACGTCGGCCTGGCGCGGCCGCCGGATCGGCGAGGTGCTGCTGCGGGCGCTGGAGGAGGCCGCGGTCAGGCGCGGCGCGACCCGCATGCGCCTGGAGACCGGGTCGGGGCGGCCCGCGTCGGTACGGCTCTACGAGAGGTGCGGCTACCACCGGATCGAGCGGTTCGGCCACTACGCGGACCGCGAGCGGAGCGTCTGCTTCGAGCGGACCCTGACGGCCTCGGCGGCATGACGACACGTCCGGACCTCGTCTGGTACGTCGGCTACGGCGCGAACATGGCCGCGCGTCGGCTGGACCACTACATCGCGGGCGGCCGTCCGCCCGGCGGCACGCGCGTCAACCCCGGGTGCCGGGACGGCGCGCCGCCCCGCGCCCGACGCGCGGTGTGGATCCGGGGCGGGGTGTACTTCGCGCTGGCCTCGCCCATGTGGGGCGGCGGGCTGGCGGTGTACGACCCGGAGCTGCCCGGCGCCGCCCCCGCCCGCGCGTACCTGGTCACCGCGGCCCAGTTCGGCGACATCGCCGCGCAGGAGATGTACCGGGAACCGGGCGCCGACCTGGACCTGTCGACGGTCCTGCGCGAGGGCCGCCACCGGTTGGGCGAGGGCCGCTACGAGACGCTGGTGGGAATGGGGTCCCTTGACGGTCTCCCCATGCTGGGGTTCACCGCGCACTGGCCGATGTCGGCGGTCGCGCCGGTCCCGCCGAGCCCCGCCTACCTGGGCACGATCGGTCCGGGGCTGCGGGACGCCCACGGCTGGGAGGTCGGGCGGATCGCCGCCTACCTGGCCGAGCGCCCCGGCGCGCGCGGGACGTGGACGCCCTCGGCGATCGCCGTCCTGCTCGACGACGCGGAACGCCCGGCATGATCCCGGGCGGGCGGCGCGTGTTCGACGCGCACCTGCACATCGTCGACCCGCGCTTCCCGCTGGTGGCGAACGACGGCTAGGGAGTCGCCGGCGCGGGGGGTGAATTCGGGCACCGGTGGTTTTGTTGACGGTCGTGGGCTTTCTGCCCGTTTCGGGGTCGGGAAGGGCGGAAAGCCCACGACCGTCAACGGAACCCTCACGAAACGGACGTCGTGGGCGCGGCCCGGAAGCCCGGCACGCGTCCGCCCGTCCCGGTGGGGCGAGGGCCGCCGGAACCCCGAGAAGCGACACGGCCGACCGGTCCGTCGGCAGGGAGCGGGACCCCTTCCTTTTGTCTCAGAATTCAAGATTCAAGTTTTGTATTCTGAGACGAATTGTTACTGTCGGGCCATGACCTCGCAGATCTGGGACGCCGAGTTGTACGACACCCGCCACGCCTTCGTCGCCGGATACGGCGACGCGCTCATCGACCTGCTGGACGCCCGGCCCGGCGAGCGGGTCCTGGACGCCGGGTGCGGGACCGGGGACCACGTGGCGGCACTGGCCGGGGCCGGTGCCGACGCGGTCGGGGTGGACGCCAGCCCGGAGATGGTCGCGCGGGCCGCGGCCCGCTTCCCCGGGATCGACGTCTCGGTCGCCGACCTGCGCGAACTGCCGTTCCGCGAGGAGTTCGACGCCGTCCTCAGCAACGCCGTCCTGCACTGGGTACCCGAGGCGGACCGCGCCGCCGCCGGGCTCTTCGCCGCACTGCGCCCCGGGGGGCGGCTCGTGGCCGAACTCGGCGGGGCGGGCAACATCGCCGCCATCGACTCGGGGGCCGGGGCGCTGCGCGCCGGGCACGGACTGCCCGAGGCCGCCTCGCCCTGGTACTTCCCCTCGATCGCCCAGTACACGCGGGTTCTGGAGGACGCCGGGTTCGAGGTGCGCGCGGCGTGGCTGTTCGACCGGCCCACCGAGCTGACCGCCCCGGACGGCCTGGCCGACTGGGTGCGCATGTTCGGCGCGCACCTGCTGGCGGGGGTCGACGACCCCGGCGCCTTCCTGGCCGAACTCTCCGAGCGGCTGCGCCCGGTCCTGCACCGGGACGGCTCCTGGTGGGCGGGCTACCGGCGGCTGCGGGTGACGGCGGTCAAGCCCCGGCCGCAGGGCGCGGTCAGGAACGGGGCCTGAGCTGGCGGAGGGTGTAGCCGGCGCCCGACGGGTCCAGGGACCTGGTGGCCTGCTTGAAGAGGTACTCCGCCCGCGTGTAGGACAGGCGGCCGCGCCCCGTCTCGGGGCACAGGTCGGCCGCCGCCGGCATCCGGCCCGGGCCGGGCCTGCGGTCGGCGAGGAACAGCGGCCCCCGGGTCCGGTCCGCCACCAGCAGAGGGAGGAGCCGGGCGGTCTGGGAGCGCCACCCCACCCAGGTACCGCCCGCGCGGGCCCGGCGGTCGTCCAGGTCCAGGTCCTCGACGTTCAGGGACAGGACGGCGCCCACCCCGGCCGCCGACTCGTTCAGGAGCCGCCACAGGGTCCGTTCGCGCAGCGGCAGGTCGCGGCGGCTCCAGAGCGCCTCCAGCAGGGCCGGGTCGACCTCCCGCGTCGGGGCCCGCGTCTCGGCGCGCCGGTCGATCCCCGCCGCGAGGTGCTCCAGGGACGCCCAGGCGCCGAACGACCGGACGGCCGACCGGTGCCGGTTCCACGTCCTGGCCGCGACCCCCTCCCAGGACGCCGCGAACACCCCCGTCACCTGGTCGGCGGTCAGGGAGGCCAGTGGCGCCCGGTCCCCCAGGGACCGGCGGAGGCGCCGCAGGGTCTGGCCGTAGGAGCGGAGCGTCTCCGGGTCGAGGTCGTCCCGTCCCAGGAAGTCCCGGACGGCCTGCCCGAGGGTGGCCCCCCGCGCTCCGGTGGCGGCGATCCCGTCCGCGCGGCGGCGCAGGAAGGCCCGCTCGGCGGAGTTCCCGGTGAGGGACGCGGCCCGCTCGAACTCCAGCCGCGCCTCCTCGTGCCGTCCCGACCGCTCCAGGAGGTCGCCCCGCACCCCCGGAAGGAGGTGGTAGTCGCGCAGGGCGGGATCGGCGGCCAGGGCGTCGACCAGGGCGAGTCCCGCCCGTGGTCCGCGCGCCATCCCGATCGCCACGGCCCGGTTGAGCCGCACGATCGGCGTCGGCAGCAGCCGGACCAGCGCCTCGTACAGGGACGCGATCTGTTCCCAGTCGGTGTCCTCGGAGGTCCGCGCCCGCGCGTGGCAGGCGGCGATCGCCGCCTGCAGTACGTACGGGCCGGGCGGGCCGCCGGCCTCCCGGGCGCGCAGCATCGCGGTGAAGCCCCGGCGGACGAGCAGCTGGTCCCAGCGACCCCGGTTCTGCTCGTGCAGCTGGACGAGCTCGCCTCCGGGACCGGTCCGCGCGGCGGCGCGGGACGCGTGCAGCTCCATCAGCGCGACCAGCCCGTGCGCCTCGGCCTCGCGTGGCGCCAGCTCGGCCAGCAGCCGCCCCAGCCGCAGCGCCTCCAGGCAGAGCCCCGGCCGTGTCAGGTCGTCCCCGGACGTCGCCGAGTACCCCTCGTTGAAGACCAGGTAGACGACCTCGAGCACCGACGACAGGCGCTCGGCCAGCTCCGGGCCGTCCGGGAGGTCGAACGGGATCCGCTTCTCGGCCAGCGTCCGCTTCGCCCCGGCGACGAGCCGGGCGACCCCCGGCTCGTCGGTGAGGAACGCCCGCGCGATCTCCCCGGTCGTCAGACCGCAGACCAGGCGGAGCGTCAGCGCGATCCGGGCCCGGGTCTCCAGCACCGGGTGGCAGGTGACGAACATCAGCCGAAGGACGTCGTCCGGAGCGGACTCCTCCTCCTGCCCGCGCTCCAGGTCGTGGGCGAGCTGCTCGTGCTTGCGCTCCAGGCGCCGGGACCGCCGGACGTGGTCGACGGCGCGGCGCTTGGCGACGGCCGTCAGCCAGGCGCCGGGGTTGTTCGGGACGCCCGATTCCGGCCACTGCTCCAGCGCGGCGACGAGCGCGTCCTGGGCGATCTCCTCGGCGAGGCCCACGTCGCGCACCATTCGGGTGAGTCCGGCGATGATCCTGGCCGACTCGAGTTTCCAGACCGCGTCGACCGTACGGTGGGTGTCCGTCACGGGCACGATGACAGCACCGCCCGGGGCCGCGCGCAACCCGGGGCGGTGCCGCCGACGGGATCAGGAGCCGAAGACCTGCTGGAGCACGCTCTCGCCGTCGCCGACGATCCTGCGGAAGCGGCGGGCCACCTCGAGCGCCTCCTCCCGGGAGCGGACCTCGACCAGCGCGAAGCCCGCCACGGCCTCCTTGGCCTCGGCGAACGGCCCGTCCGTCACCGTGATCTCCTCGCCGGAGGACGTCACGCGGACCCCGCCCGGTTCGAGGCCGCCGGTGGCCAGCAGGACGCCCGACGCGGTCAGCTCCTCGACGAACCTGCCCATCTCGGCGTACAGGGTCTCGTCGGGCTCGGAGCCGGAGGCATTGGTGGTCATCAGGTAGCGCATGGGTTCCTCTCCTCTGTCTCGGTGTGCTCGGCTACGCGTCGAACGAGCGCATGTGGCAGGGAACGCGGGCATTCCCTGCCACATCGCCGGGACGACGTGGGGGTGAGCACCGAAGCACCCGACAGAGAGGACACCGGCCATGACCGCCGTCCAGATCCCCGCCGCCACCGCGTCCCGCGCCCCGGCCGCCACCCGCTCCCTGCTGGCCTGCGCCGCCGTGGCGGGCCCCCTGTGGACGGTCGTCTCCCTGGCCCAGGCCGCCACCCGCGAGGGCTTCGACCTGACCCACCACCCGCTGAGCGCGCTGAGCAACGGCTCCCTGGGCTGGCTGCAGATCGCCAACTTCCTGGTCGCCGGGGCCCTGACCGTCGCCGGGTCGGTCGGCCTGCGCCGGGCCCTGGGCGGCTCCCCCGGCGGCACGTGGGCGCCGCGACTTGTCCTGGTCAACGGCATCGGCATGATGGCCGCAGGAGTATTCGTGATGGACCCGGCCAACGGCTTCCCCGTCGGCACCCCCTACGGGATGCCCGAGGCGCTCACCTGGCACAGCTACGGGCACATGGCCGCCGGGTCGGTCGCCTTCACCGCCCTGATCGCCGCCTGCTACGTCCTGGGCCGCCACTTCGGCCGCGCCGGGGACCGCGGCCGCGCCGCCGCCTCCCGCGTCGCCGGGACCGCCCTGCTGGTCGGCAACGGCTGGGCGATGACCGGCGGTGCGGCCGGTTCCCTGACCCTGGCCGTCGGCGCCGTCACCGCCATGCTGTGGGTGTCCTGGGTCGCCGCCCGATACCGCCGCGACGCCTGAGCCACCGGGCGGAACCCCCGCCGGGAAGGCGAACGCGACGGCCGGGCCCCGCGACGGGGCCCGGCCGCGCGCCCTCAGCCCTCGGTGTCGGCCGGGTAGACCACGCCCAGGCGGTCGCGGACCTCGTCCAGGACGCGCATGACGCGCAGGCTCTCGTCCCACGGCATAAGCGGGCTCTGGAGCTCGCCCGCCGCGACGCACCGGGCCACCTCCTCGGCCTCGTGCTCGTAGCCGTTGGCGCGGTGCGGGAAGGCGAACGCCTCGGGCTCGCGGCCGTCGCGGTACAGGACGAAGTCGGTGGGACACCACCAGCGGTCCAGTTCGATCCGCCCGCGCGTCCCGGCCAGGGCGACCCGGTTGGGCAGCGGCGCGTCCAGCGAGCAGGACAGCAGCCCCGTCGTGCCCTTGTCGCCCTCGACGATCACGGCGCTCTGCGCGTCCACCACCCCGTTGGGGGCCAGGCGGCCGGTCGCGCCCACGACGGTCAGCTCGCCGAGGAAGTGCGAGGCCAGCGCCACCGGGTACACGCCCAGGTCGAGGAGCGCCCCGCCGCCCAGTTCGGGCGCCCACATGCGGCTCCGGGGGTCGTAGGGGACCGCGTTGCCGAAGTCGGCGTTGAGCAGCCGGAGCTCGCCGATCGCGCCGTCGGCCAGGAGTCGGTCGATCTCGCGGGCCGCGGGGGCGAACCGGGTCCACATGGCCTCCATGAGGAAGCGCTCGTTGCGCCGGGCCGCGTCGATCATCGAGGCGGCCTCGCGGGTGTTCATGGCCAGCGGCTTCTCGCACAGCACGTGCTTGCCGGCCTCCAGGCACGCGAGGGCGCCCTCGACGTGGGCGGGATGCGGGGTCGCGACGTAGACGACGTCCACCTCGGGGTCCCCGGCCAGGCCCTGGAGGCTGCCGTGCCGGTTGGGGATGCCCCAGGCGTCGGCGAAGCGGGCGGCCGAGGCGTCGCTGCGCGAGCCGACCGCCGTGACGCGCGCGCCCTCGACCGCGCCCAGCCCCTTGAGGAAGGCGCCCGCGATCCCGCCGGTCCCCAGCACGCCCCACCGCGGTCCACCGATGTCAGTTGTCATGGCCGACACTTTACTGAAGCGGTTAAGTTCGGTCTACGTCCCTCCTCTCCCCCGGAGGGGGCCTTCGGGGCGGTGGCGACGGCGGGCGGGGCCGGAGGTCCGCGCGTCCCCGCCGGGAGTCCGTGGCGCGGCGGTTCAGGGGCCGGTTCCGACCCGCTCGGGATGATCAGGGGCTTTCCGCCCTTCCACTCCCCGGAACAGGAAGAAAGCTCAAGACCGTCGGGTTCCAGCACTGGGGCGGCGTGGCCACGGCCCGGCCGGTGCCGGGGGAAGGCCGCCACTGGACACCTGGAATGTCGGGGATGCCCTACAGCGCGCGGTGGCGTTCGACGGCCGCCATGGCGTCGTAGGGGCTGCCGAAGGTCTCGGTGCCTACTTGGGGAAGGTCGACGAGGTCCTCACCCGAGGGGCGGACCCGCACGTAAGCCTCGACCATGCCGGGGTGGTTGACCGAGGCGCGCCACTTGCCGGGCCAGACGTCGCTGAGAACAACCTCGCCGATCAGGACGCCGGCGGCGCGGTCGACCACCAGAAAGCAGTCGGGCCTGTCGGGGTCCGTCACAAGTTCCGGTTTTCCCACACTGCCGCCCTTTCCCACTGCGGTTGCCGTGGCCGCCCCCCACCGGTGGCCAGAAGCACTCCGACCTGTTCCTCCGAGAAGGGAACACGCTACATACCCGAAGAGCCTCTGCGACAGGGCGGTGACCGCGTCCGGCCAGGGCGCGGCTCCGCCGGGGCGCGCCGAGGCCATCCGCTCACGCCCCTGACATGGGACCGCCCCGGGGCCCGCGGTCAGTCGGTCAGCACCCCCGGGCGGCCGTCCTCGACGAGGAGGCTCGCCCGGGTGGACACGGGCGCGTCCGGCCGCGTCACATAGGGGAGCACCCGGAAGTCGGTCTCCCACCGCCGGGGGGTGACCGTGCAGCGCACGTAGCCGCGCTGCTCGTTCACGAACCTCAGGTGCGGGTTGGCCGCCAGCATCTCCTCCCCCTGGGGGCCCAGGTCCTGGCCGTCCCGGCTGCTGCTGATCGAGGTCCCCACGAACTCGGTGCCCACCGTCGCCGAGTCGGGGTCGGTGTAGTCGGCCTTGAGGTCGGCGGCGTAGTTCTGGTGCCGGTCGCCGGTGAGGACCACCAGGTTGCGCACCCCCTCCCGCACGGCCGCGGCGAGCACCTCGTCGCGCTCGGCCACGTACCCGTCCCAGGCGTCCATCCACACCCGCGTGTCCGGCCCGGAGTCCACGTCGGTCTGCAGCATCGGCATCTGGTTGCCCAGCACGTGCCAGCGCGCCGGGGAGTTGGCGAAGCCCTCCACCAGCCAGTCGCGCTGGGCCTCCCCCAGGACGGAGCGGCCGGGGGCGAACCGGTCCTCGCAGGTGGCGGTGAGGCCGTCGCCGCACGCCTGGTCGTCGCGGTACTGGCGGGTGTCGAGCATGGTGAAGTCCGCGAGTCGCCCCCAGGGAAGCCTGCGGTGCAGGCTCATGTTCGGGCCGATCGGCATGGAGTCGCGGCGCAACGGGAGGTTCTCGTAGTACGCCTGGAACGCGGCCGCCCGGCGGCGCAGGAACCGCTCGGGGGTGACACCCGCGTCCTGGGAGAACTCCCCCGCCCAGTTGTTGTCCACCTCGTGGTCGTCGGGGGTCACGATCCAGGGGAACCGCTCGTGCGCGGCCCGCAGGTCCGGATCCGTCTTGTAGAGCGAGTACCTGCTCCGGTACTGCTCGAGCGTCACGGTCTCGGCCTTGAGGTGGTCGGGGACCTCCACCTGGCGGATCCCGCCGTTGGCGGGGTTCTCGTAGATGTAGTCGCCCAGGTGCAGCACGACCGCCAGGTCCTCGTCGGCAAGGTGGCGGTAGGCGGTGTAGTGGCCGTCGTTCCAGTTCTGGCAGGAGACGAAGCCGAACTCGAGCCGGGAGGGCAGGCTTCCGGGCGGCGGGGCGGTGCGGGTGCGCCCCACCGGGCTGATCTCGCCCAGCGCGCCGAAGCGGTAGAAGTACTCGCGGTCGGGCCGCAGCCCGGACACCTCCGGATGCACCGAGTGCGCGAGTTCGGGCGAGGCCGTGGCGCTTCCCTCGCGCACCACGCGGCGGAAGTCCTCGTCGGTGGCGACCTGGTAGTAGACGGTGACCTCGCGGTCGTCCATGCCGCCCCGGCCGTCGGGGGCGAGCGGTTCGGGGGCCAGCCGGGTCCACAGCACCACGCCGTTGTGGCGTGGTTCACCGGAGGCGACGCCGAGGGCGAAGGGGTAGCCGGAGACGGTGTTCCCGGCCCGGGCCGGTTCGGCGGAGAACAGGCCGGTACCCAGCGCGACGGCCGCGGCCGAGGCCGTGCCGATCCCGAGGAACCGGCGGCGGGTCGGCGAGGGGCGTGAGGAGGTGGAGCGGGCCATCTAACCCTCCGTTGCACGGGATGGGGGCAGGTTCACCTCCGCATGCTCTGGGGGACGGCTGTCGATGACCCAAGCCCTCGCCCGCTTTTGAGTGAACCTTTGGTTACTGTTCGCAACCACTTGGGTCTGCTCCGAGAACGCCCTCCGGCCTGTCGGCGGCCTACCCGTCGCCCGCTCCGGGCCGTCCCGCGTTCGCCGGTCCGCGGGGGCAGGGACCCGTGGTGTGCGGGCCCCGGCGTGGCCGCCGGTCCCGTGGAAGGCCCTCCCACGCCCCTGCCCCTCGGAGGCGGGGCATCCTGGTCACATGACTGCTTCGATCCCCGTGCCCCCCGGCCCACACGCCACCGCCCGCGACCCGGAAGCCGGCTGAGCGGATGAGGGGAAAGACGACCGGCGGCGTCACGATCGGCCAGGCGGCGGCCTTCGCCGACGTGACGATCAAGACCGTGCGGCACTATCACCGGCTCGGCCTGCTCCGGGAGCCCGAGCGGGACGGCTCCGGCTACCGGCGCTACGGGTCGGCCGATCTGCTGCGACTGGTCCAGGTCCGCACCCTGGCCAAGGCCGGTGTGCCGCTGGCCGGGATCGGCGACCTGCTCGACGCCTCCCCCGAGCGGTTCGCCGCGGCCCTCGACGACGTCCACCGTCAGCTCACCGACCGGATCGAGGAACTGACCGCACGCCGCGACACGCTCGACCGGCTCGCCCACGGCGACCGGTTCCTGCTGCCCGACCGGGCCTGCGCGTTCCTGGACCGGCTCCCCGGCCTCGGCTTCGGCCCCGACTACGTCGCCATCCAGCGCGAGGGCCTGGTGTTGACCCGGGCGCTGGTTCCGGAGCTCTTCGACAGCCTGCTGGCCCGGTTCGAACAGTGGTTCGGCGACCCCGAGTACGTCGAGCTGATCAAGTTCGGGTGGGAGGCGGCTTCCTGGGAGCCGGACGACCCGCGCATCGATGACCTGGCGTCCGCGCTGGCCGACAAGCTGCTGGCCGACCGCGCGCTGCTGACGCCGCCGACCGGGTTCCGGAACCGGCCCGACGCCGTCCTGCGGTACGGCATGGTCAACCAGCACGGGATGGAGCAGGCGCCGGCCGTCATCCGGTTGGACACGCTGGTCGAGGCGAACCTGCGCGCGGCGGGCGTCGACATCCCGCACTAGAGAGTCTCCGACTCGGGGGTGAATTCGGGCACCGGTGGTTTTGTTGACGGTCGTGGGCTTTCTGCCCGTTTCGGGGCCGGGAAGGGCGGAAAGCCCAAGATCATTCCGGGTGGGGGCGGAACCGCCCTCGAATGTCCGGTGATCTTGCTGTTTCCCCCCGAAGTCAAGGTTCTCGGGGGGAAACAGCAAGATCACCAACGGAAACCACGCGAAACGGACGTCGTGGGCGCGGCCCCGACCCGCCCCCGCCGTCGCCGCCCGCCGTCACCTCGCGATCCGCGTGGCACGAGGCCGAACGACCCACCCGAAGCACCCGCGCCCGGATCACCCCCGCGACGGAGCCCCATAGTGACGACCGAACCGGCTCGACCCTTCAGCTCACGGCCTGCCCTCGCAGAACACCGCCTTGATGAGGCCCTCCAGCACCTGCGGGAACTCCGCCACCGGGTCCATCTCGGCGTCCCCGGTGGTCAGCGAGGCGGTCAGGGTCCTCCTGCCGTCGGGCGTGCTGATCATCAGCGTCCCGTAGCCGCCCGGGGAGCCGCCGTTGTGGTGGACGATGGTGCCGCCGCCGCAGTCCGAGCCCAGTTCCTGGACGAACAGGCCCAGGCCGTAGCCGATCGTGGGGTCCGGCGTGAGCATCTCGGCCAGTAGCGGGGCCGGCAGGAGCCCTCCGCCCAGCAGGGTGGAGAAGAACATGTGGAGGTCCCGGGTGGTCGAGATCATCTCGCCGGCGCCGTGCAGCAGGGAGGGGTTCTGGCGGGTGACGTCGACCACCTTCCACTCGCCGGCGTCCTCATATCGGTAGTAGCCGTGGGCGTGTGGCCCGGGGATCTCCAGGCGGGCGCCCGGGACCACCGTGTCGCGCAGGCCGAGCGGCTCCAGGATCCGCCGCCGCATCTCCTCGCCGTAGGGGCGGCCGGTGAGCTCCCCGACCAGCAGCGCGGCCAGCACGTAGTTGGTGTTGGAGTAGGAGAAGGCCGTCCCCGGCTCGAACCGCGCCGGCTTGGACAGCGCGAACTCCACGAGCTCCTCCGGCCGGTAGGCGCGCAGCCGGGTGTCCACCCACTCCTTGCCCCACGCGGGCAGCCCCTGCCCGTGCACTCCGTCGGGGCCGGGCTCGCCGGTGAAGTTGTGCACCCCGCTGGTGTGCTGCAGGAGCATGCGCACCGTGACCCGACGGTCCAGACCGAACCGCGTCAGGTGGCCGGCCACCGTGTCGTCCAGCCCGATCCGGCCCTCGGCCACCAGTTGCAGCACCAGGGTCGCGACAAAGGTCTTGGTGGTGCTGGCCACCCGGAACAGCCCGTTCCTGTGCGGTTCCGCGGTCTCGCCCAGCTTGCGCACCCCGGCACTGCCGACCCACTCGCCCCGCTCATCGTGCACGCGCATCTGCGCTCCGGCGAAACCGGTGTCGACGACCGCCTGGATGGCTTCCCGCAGCTCCGGGCGGTCCCGCCCGTCGGCGGCGTCGGGTTCGGCCCTGCTGCCCGCGGCCGCCGCGGACAGCAGCGTGGCCGCCGCTGACGGGCGCGGGGAGACCCGCGACGCCTGGCCGTTGTCGTCGATGGTGTGGAGGGAGTCACCCATGGTCGTTCCCTGTCTTGCGATACGCGGATGTCGGGCACGGCGCGAAAACCGGGCGGAAGGCCCCGGTGACCGTCGGCCCCTTCGAGGCGGCCGTGCGGCAAGCTTTCACCTTGACCTCAGGTCAAGGTCAATCCCTGCCGCGATCACCGACCGGTCGGCTCCGCCCTCCGCTCCGCGTCCCGTCCGGCCCCCGCCGCCGGAGAGGGAACCACCGACCCTTTCCGCGCGGCCCCGGCCCGCCCCGGGGGCGGGCAGCGGGACCCGGGTCAGGCGCTGTCGGCTGGCGGGGCGCCCCCTTCGGCGAGGGCGGACCGGAAGACGCCGAAGTTCCCGGTCATCCACAAGGCCGTCAGCTTCACCTTGGCGATGCGCCAACCGCTCGGGGTCCGGGTGAATCGGTTCGTGTAGTACCCGTACACCGTCTGGTCGCTGTCGCCCAGGCTGTTCGGCAGGTGGTGGCTCGCCCGCACATAGGCCGCACACGTGGCGTGGTCGTCCCCGTCGAAGGTGATCACGTGGTTCGTGATCATGTGCTGTGTGGCCTTGAAGGATTCCATCCGTGGCGCGGTACCCGCGACCCACTCGTCGGCCGTCATGCGCATGACCGGTTGGCCGAAGCCCTCGCTGAAGTCGATCTCGACGTCGTCGGTGAAGCAGGTGCGGAAAAGCCTCCAGTCACGGGAATCGGTTCCCGTGGCGTAGCGGAGCTGGACGTCGCTGATCTCGGTTCGGTCCAGCAGCCGCCTGAGTTCGGTGTCGTGCGGTCGCGTTTCGTGTGGTCGTGTCAACTGGCATTCCTTAGGCAGAAAGAGGGGTCTTCAGTGGAAAAGCCACTCCGGTGAGTTCTTCGGACGCCTCCCACAGCCGGCGCGCGGCGTCGGCGTCACGCGCCCTCGCCGTGCGCCGGACCAGCTTCGGTGCGCCTCGGAGCCCCATGAGGTGACGAGGGCCGGCGTAGCTGTCGCCGGGAACGTCCGCCGTGGCGGCGTAGAGCGTCGGCAGGGCGCCGTGTTCCGCGCTCTGCGTGAACAAACCGATCAGCGCCTGGCTCGCCCGCAAACCCAGGCTCTGTCCTTCGGGCCTCATCAGGTTGGTGGCCGAGATCCCGGGATGCGCGGCCGTCGAGATCACCGAAGAACCGGTTCTTTCGAGTCGCCGTTGGAGTTCCGAGGCGAACAGAAGGTTGGCGAGCTTGGACTGCCCGTAAGCGGGATAGTCCCGGTAGGGCTTTCGCTCCCAGTTGAGGTCGGCGAAGTCGATCGAGCCGATCAGGTGCGCGAGCGAGGCCACCGTGACGACCCTCTCCCGGATCTGCGGCAGGAGCAGGTTGGTGAGCGCGAAATGGCCGAGGTGGTTGGTCCCGAACTGCAGCTCGAAACCGTCGGCGGTGCGGGACATCGGCGGGAGTGACAGGCCGGCGTTGTTGACGAGCAGGTCGATGGGCTCGGTGAGCTGCTGCGCGAACGTCCGGATCGAGGACAGGTCGGCGAGATCGAGCTCGCGGACCTCGACGTCACCGGTCATCGTCGCGGCGGCGGCGCGGCCCTTTTCGAGGTCGCGGACGGCGAGCAGGACCCGCGCGCCCCGTTCGGCGAGGACGCGGGCGGTGACGCGCCCGATCCCGCTGTTCGCGCCGGTGACGACAACGGTGCGATCAGCCATGGAAGGGACGTCTGCGACGGAGAATGCTGGCATGCCCTCGAATGTAGCCATTGGAAACAATGATGTCAATGCAAACATTGTGTACCGGGGTGTGTTTCCTGGATCGGTTCGGGGTGGCGAGCGGCCGTCCGGGGCGGGGCTCGCAAGCCGATTCGCGACGTTCGTCCCGGTCTGGCCGTTCGAGTGAATCGGTGCGGCGAGCATCGTCCTGGCGGGCGCGAGCCCCGGAATGGTCCAGGAGACACGTCCTAGGATGGCGGGCGTGACCGAACCCGCTGGGCAGCGCCCCTACCACCACGGCAACCTCCGCAGCGCGATCCTCGAGGCGGCCGCGCGCCATCTGCGCGAGCATGGAGCGGACCAGCTCTCACTCCGGGACCTGGCCAGGGAGATCGGTGTGAGTCACGCCGCGCCGCGACGGCACTTCACCGACCGCCAGGCACTCCTCGACGCTCTGGCCGAGACGGGCTTCGTCCAGTTGGGCGGCGCGCTGCGCACCTCACTGGCGGAAGCGGGGGACTCGTTCGCCGCGCGGGTGCACAACGCCGTGTCGGCCTTCGCTCATTTCGCCACCGAGAACGCCGCGTTGCTCGAGCTGATGAACTCCGGCAAGCACCGACCGGGAGCGACGCGGATCGTCGACGCGGCCGAGGCGGCCTTCGGGCAGATGGTCGAGCTGATCAAGGAGGGACAGGAGCACGGCGTGCTCGAACGCGGTGACACCGAGCGCATCGGGATCATTCTGTACGCGACCGTGCAAGGTATCACGACGATGGTCAACGGCGGCATGGTCGACGCGGAGAAGCTCGACGAGCTGGTCGAGGCCGCGGTCGAGCATTTCCTGCGGGGCGCCCGCCCACGCGTCCGGTAGTCGCTCGCGGACCCGGCCCACGCCAAAGCGGGGGCGAGGCCGTCCGGCGGGAGCCCGCGGATCAGCCCGCGATTCCGCTGCGGTAGGCCCACGCGGCGATCTCGACCCGGTCGCGGGCCCGCAGCGTCGCCCTGGTACCGCGCACCGGCGGGGGCCGCTTCTCCCGCCCGCTGGACCGCCTCGCGATCGTCTCCCACCTCCTCATGGGCGCGGCCCTGTGGCTTCTCGCCCTGCGCGTCGGCGAACGGGGACCGGTTCCTCCGACGCTGTGGGTCTGCGGCGGCGGCCTGCTCGCCATGGCCGCGGTCCTCGGCGCCCACCGCTGGCGGCACGCCCCCTGGGTCCGGGACGGGCGGGCGGGCGGGCGGGGCGGCGCTGGCCCGTCTTCGTCCCGTCGGCGCCCCTGGCGGTCTCACTGCTGTGCCCGGAGGTGCCGGTCCTGGTCCGTCTGCCCTGACCCGCGCTCACCCCGCGGCGGCGCGCTCCTCCCGCAGCAGGTCGGCCTTCGCGTCGGCGCCGAAGATGTACTGGCCGAGCGTGCCGTCCGAGCGCGTGACCCGGTGGCAGGGGATGACCAGCGGAACCGGGTTGGTGGCCAGCGCCGTGCCCACGGCGCGCACCGCGCGGGGGCGGCCGACCAGGTCGGCGACCCACGCGTAGGGGCGCACCTGCCCTCGCGGGATGGTGCGCGCGGCGCGCAGCACGTCGGCCTGGAAGCCGGTGAGCCCTCTCAGGTCCACCGCGACCTCCGGGGCCGCCGTACCGCCTCCGAGCAGGGCGGGCGCCAGGCCGTCCGGCGGGGAGTCCGCGCGCAGCAGGGGACGGCCGAAGCGGCGCCGGAACTCCTCGGCCACCCCGGGGCCGTCCCGGCGCACGTAGGCGACGCCCCGGTCGGTGAAGGCGACGAACACCGCCCCGACGGGGCTGTCGGCGCGCACCCAGCGGGCCGCGATCCGGTCGAGCAGGCGGGGCGGGGCGTCGTCGGCCAGACCGGCCAGCCCCTCGATGAGCGGGTCGGGTCGGGGATCACGGTTCATCGGAAACCTCCCTGGTCGAGACCTGCCGCGAGTGCGCGCAGGCGGCTGAGGCCGCGGGAGACGTGGGACTTGGCCGTGCCCTCCGCGACGCCGAGCGCCTCGGCGATCTCGCCGATGGACAGCCCGCCGACGTGTCGCAGCACGACCGCCTCCCGCTGGTTCTCCGGCAGCCGCCGCAGCAGTGCGGCCAGCTCGCCGCTGGTCTCCTGCCGCTCCACGGCCTGCTCCACGCTCTCCGCCGCGTCCGGGGGGTCGGCGGCGTCGTCGAGCGGGTCGGGCGGCGGTCGGCGCGCCACCGCGCGCAGGTGGTTGCGCCACACGTTCATCAGGATCGTCATGATCCAGGCCCGCGTCCGCAGGGCCGCGCGACGCTCCTCACCGTATCCGGACGCGGCCCGGTAGGCGCGCAGGAACGCCTCGGCTGCGAGGTCCTCGGCGTCGCCGCGGGCGCCGCTGAGCCGCAGCGCCGCGGAGAACACCAGGCCCCGGTGCTGGTCGTACAGCTCCACGAACCACTGGTCGACGTCCTCGATGACTCTCACGCCCTTCTACAACCCCGGACACCCCCGAACGGTTGCACCCGGGACCGGGCGCAACCGAACCGGCGGGACGGTGTTCTTCCCTTTCGCAGGACACCAGTCGAACCGGAACGAGGAGAGACACAGATGGACCTTCAACTGGACGGCCGCACCGCCGTCGTCACGGGAGCGTCGAAGGGGATCGGCCTGGCGGTCGTCCGCACCCTGCTGGAGGAGGGCGCGCGCGTCCTGGCCGTCTCCCGGACCAGCGGCCCGGAACTGGACGCGCTCGCGGGACCGGACCTGGTGCACGCCGCCGAGGACCTCACGGACCCGCAGGCCCCGGCCCGCGCCGTCGCCCGCGCGGTCGAAGTCTTCGGCGGCGTGGACATCCTGGTCAACAACGCCGGAGGACCGCCGCCCGGGGTTGCGCTGCCCCGCTTCGGGTTCCTCACCCCCGGGGACCGCGACTGGGTCGAGATGTTCGACTTCAACCTGTTCTCGGCGGTGCGCGCCGCCCGGGCGGCGATCCCCGTGATGCTGGAGCGGGGCGGGGGCTCCGTCGTCAACGTCTCCTCGGGCAACGCCCGCCGGCCCGCGCCGATGAACGTCGACTACAACGCCGCGAAGGCGGCGCTGAGCAACGTCTCCAAGGCGCTGTCGGAGGAGTTCGGGCCGCGGGGTGTCCGGGTGAACACGGTCTCCCCCGGTCCGGTGCGCACCCCCTGGTGGACCGACGAGGGCGGCGCCGCCGACATCCTCGCCGCCCAGACCGGCGCCGACCGGCAGGCGGTGCTGGACAAGGTCGCGCCGGAGATGATGGGCCTCACCACCGGCCGCCTGGTCGACCCCCAGGAGGTCGCCGACGTGGTGGTGCTGCTGGCGTCCCCCCGTTCGGGGAGCACCACCGGCACCGACGTCGTCGTCGACGGAGGCTTCCTCAAGCAGGTCTAGGAAAGCTCCGGCGCGGGGGTAATTGGGGCTCTGTCGGAGCAGGGTTTACTCGGGACCTGTTACGGCAGGCAGCGACGGCGGGTGTCGGTCGGGGCCGCGCCCATGCTGTCCGTTGCGTGAGGGTTCCGTTGACGGTCGTGGGGGGTGGGGGCCGCCCCCCCCCCCCACCGCCCCCAACCCCCCCACCCGCCAAAAAAACAACCGGGGCCCAAAAACCCCCC
>NZ_SNYN01000025.1 GCF_004363075.1 Actinorugispora endophytica | reverse complement strand
GGGGGGGGTGGGGGGGGGGGGGGTTTTTGGGGGGGGGGGGGGGGGCGGCCCGCGGGGGGGGGGGGGGGGCGGGCCCCCCCCCCCCCCCCCGACAACGGCCCCCTCACGCGACGGACATCATGGGCGCGGCCCCGGCCCCCACCCGCCGTCGCCGCCCGTTGTGACCCCGTGCTCCGCGTGGCGCGAGGCCGAACGACCCACCCGAAGCACCGGCACGCCGAACCACCCCCGCGCCGGCAACTCCCTAGATGTTCTGTCTCGGGAGGTTGTGGCCGGCCGTCCTCGACCACGCAGCGGGCCGGACGCAGACGGCAGATCTCGGTCGGGGGCGCGTTGCGGTGGGGCATGGGGCCTTGCGGTCGGTGTGGACGTCGCAATCCACACCGAACCCGCAAGGCCCTCACCTGTTCGAGATCCCTCAGCCGAGAGGTGGCTCACCCGTCCACAACCTCCCGAGACAGAACAGCCGGCCCGCGCCCGCAGGGCATCGTGCGCGCCGGCCGACACGGGCCTGCTCTCGGCCGCCTCGCGGACCAGGCCCCCGATCCGGTGCCCGCCTCCAACGACGCGACCTACCGGATCGACTGAGCCGCGGACCTACAGCGGTTCCACCCGGCGGTCGTCGACGCGGTCGAGGAAGCCCCGCCAGAAGTCGCTGGTGGGGTCGACCGTGGTCGGGTGGTCGGGATGGCCGCTCGAGGCCAGGGCCGCGAGGATGCCGGGGACGTGCAGCCCGTCCGCGTTGCACGCGGCGAGCGCCTCCCTCAGGGACTCCACCTCCCCGGGCGACCGGTGGAGGTCGTCCCCCAGGTAGATCTCCGCGTAGTTGACCCCTCGCTCGTAGTCGGACGACGCGGGTCCGACGGGACGGTTGGACATGGCCTTCCTCCCGGTAGTCGCGGCGGCCTCCGCGGCACGCCCCCCTGTCCGACCCGACTACCCGGGGCGGCCCCGGGCAAGCGGCCGGAGGGCGGCCGCAGGGAAAGAGCGGCCCCGGGAAGGCCTCCGGGAGCGCGGCGTGAGAAGGTCGTGGCCGCCGGGCCGCCGCCGGGCGGCCATGACCGACCCCCGTCCCCGCCCCCGCGGGGCGGCCGGTGAACTTCGCGAGGACGCCCGTGCCCCACTTCGACCTTCCCCTGGACCAGCTGCGCGGATACCGCTCGCAGGTCGCCGAACCCGACGGGTTCCAGGAGTTCTGGGACGCCACCCTGGCCCAGGCCCGCGGCTTCGACCTGGACGCGGTCTTCACCCCGGTCGACTCGGGGCTGCGCACCGTCGCCACCTCCGACGTCGTCTTCCGCGGCTTCGCGGGCGCCCCGGTCCGCGCCTGGCTGCACCTTCCCGCCCACCGGGAGGGGCCGCTGCCCGGGGTGGTCGAGTACGCCGGGTACGGCGGCGGGCGCGGGCTCGCCCACGAGAACACGGTCTGGGCCGCGGCCGGTTACGCGCACCTGGTCATGGACACCCGGGGGCAGGGGTCGGGATGGCGCGGCGGCGTCACCGCCGACGCGGCGCCCGAGGCGGGAGACCCGGCCGCCCCGGGCTTCATGACGCGGGGGATCGCGGACCCGGACAGCTACTACTACCGGCGGGTCTTCACCGACGCGGTCCGCGCGGTGGAGGCGCTGCGCGCCCACGACGGGGTGGACCCGGACCGGGTCGCGGTCGCCGGCGGCAGCCAGGGCGGCGGCATCGCCCTGGCCGTGTCCGGGCTGGTGGACGACCTGTCGGCGGTGATGGCGGACGTGCCGTTCCTGTGCGACTTCCCCCGGGCCCTCTCCGTCGCCGACTCCGACCCCTACCAGGAGGTCGTCCGCTACCTCAAGGTCCACCGGGACCGGGTCGACCAGGTCATGCGGACGCTGGCCCACTTCGACGGCTCGGTCATGGCCCGCCGGGCCGCCGCCCCGGCCCTGTTCTCCGTGGGGCTGATGGACGGCGTGTGCCCGCCCTCGACGGTGTTCGCGGCCTACAACGCCTACGCGGGGGCCAAGGACATCGCGGTGTACCCCTACAACGGCCACGAGGGCGGCGCGGAGCACCACCAGGTCGAGAAGTTCCGCTGGCTCGCCGCCACCCTGTGACGGCCGGGGCCGGCGTCAGGGCCGCCGGCCCCGGGGGCGCAGCCGGGCGTTGGGCAGGTCCGGGGCGGGCAGCGCCTCGGACCAGACGGCGGGGAAGTCGCCGAACCGGGCGCCGGGCGTCGGGCCCTCCAGGGACGCGCGCGCCTCGTGCTGCCAGCGCTCGCGCAGGGCCACGACCTCGTCGTGGTCGCGGCCGATGAAGTTCCACCACATCACGATCTCCTCGCCCAGCGGCTCGCCCCCCAGCAGCAGCACGCGCGCCGGGCCGGAGGCGCCCGCCCGCAGGACCAGCTCCGCCGCGCCCGGGGGCAGGTACAGCAGCTCCCCGGCCGTTCCCGGGGTGCCGTCGGCGGTGACGTCCCCGGTGTCCACGAGCACGCCGTATTCGAAGTCCTCCCGGGCCCCGACGGTGAGGGAGGCCCCCGGGTCGAGCGTGATCTCCGCGCCGACCAAAGGCGAGTACGTGCGGACGGGCGAGCTGTGGCCCATGAGCGAGCCGACGAACACCCGGGTGCGCGCGCCGTCGCCGACGAGTTCGGGGGGCGCGTGGTGCTCGAAGGCCGGGGCGGTCCCCCGCGTGGCGTCGGGCAGCGCGACCCACAGCTGGGCGCCGTGCAGGACCGTGGTGGCCGGGGTCGAGTCCTCCGAGTGGGCGATCCCGCGCCCGGCGGTCATGAGGTTCACCTCGCCCGGCCGCACGAAGGAGTGGGTGCCCACGGTGTCGCGGTGCTCGACCTCGCCGCTGAAGAGCCAGGTCACGGTTTGAAGGGCGGTGTGCGGGTGGGGCGGGACGTGCATCCCGCCGGTGGCGGCGACGTCGTCGGGGCCGAAGTGGTCGACGAAGCACCAGGCGCCGATGAGGGAGCGGGAGCGCTGGGGGAGCGTGCGCCGCACGGTCATGGCGCGCGGCCCGCCCAGCGGGACCGCCCGGGGCGAGAGGACCGAGGCCCGCGCGGCGGTCCCGGTCTCCGCGCAGGTGATGACGGACGGTACCGGTTCGGTGTTGCTCATCTGAGCCTCCTCGTGATCACCCCAGTATCCAACGCCGGAGAGGCGGGCCTGGCCCTCGCCCGCCGTCACGCCGCTCCCGTGGCGACCCCGACGCCGGTGTCCCGAAACGGGGGTTTCGGGACACCGGCGTCGGGACGGCCGAGGGCGGCGGCGTGAGAGGCCCGGCGCCTCAGCGCAGGAACAGGAAGGCGGTGAGCAGCAGGCCGCCCACCGCGATCACCCAGGTGTAGGGCAGGGTCGAGGCCATCGCCCGCTCGGGGCGCACCCCCGCGTACTGGGCGCTCCACACCGTCTGCGTGCTGGTCGGGTCCGACACGCCCAGGACCTGGCCGTAGGAGGCCATCAGCCCCAGGACGGCGGGGGTCGGGTAGATCCCGCCCGAGACCAGGACCCCGGCCACGCCCGCGCCCAGCCCGTAGATGTTGAACGGCCCCCGGTACAGGCACAACGGCACCAGCACCGCGAAGACCAGCACGAACAGCAGCGGCCCGGAGGGGCTCAGCGCGGCCACGATCGGGTTGAGCGCGGACACCGCCCCGGGCAGCCGGACCGCCGACAGCAGCATGCCGATGGCGATGAACAGCGCGATCGGCGGCGCGGCCACGTCGAAGGCCTGGTACAGGGTGCGCAGCGCCCGCTCGCCCAGTTGGCGCGGGGGCACCGTGGTCACCAGCGCGTACAGCAGCCCCACGGCCAGCGACGGGATGATCGGCACGTGCAGCCCCAGCGCGAGCGCGATCGGCACGAGGGGCGTGACGAGCGCGTACCAGGGGGCGTCGCCGCGCCGGGCGCGCCGGTCCCGGGCCCCGGACCCCGCCGCGGGGGCCGACGGCGCGCGGACCGCCCAGGCGTGCCGGGCGCCGCGCCTGCGCATCTCGACGACGATGTAGGCCACGCCTCCCAGCAGGGCGATCGGGAACAACCGGATCTGGAAGTGGCGGACCGTCTCGATGGGAACGCCGATCGCGTCGGACAGGAACTGCCACCCGATCAGCTCCAGCGGAAGGCCCGCCGCGATGCCCATGAGGACGGTGCCCGCCGCGACCACCGGGGGCACGCCCACCGCGATCATCGCGGGGATGCCCACCACGCCGGCCAGCATCGCCGCGGGCGCGGACCCGGTGATGCTGCCGCACAGGATCGCCACGCAGAAAACGCCCAGCGCGACCAGGGTGGGGCGCTCGCCGCCGAACTCCACGATCTTGCGGACCAGGGTCGAGGCGATGCCGGTGTCGGCCATCAGCGTGCCCAGCCACGAGCCGAGCAGGATGGCGATCATGGTGGCGGCCAGCATCGGCGCGCCCTCCTGCATGACCGTTCCGGCGACGCTGTTCTCGGCGCCCAGCAGCGAGGCGCCCGACAGCAGCGCGATGGCCACGGCCAGGAAGGTCAGGGCGAACGCTGTGGGGACTTTTCGGGTGAGCATCAGGACGACGCCCACGGCCATGACGGCCAGGATTGCGATACCCATGGGTCAGCCTCCGAGGAGCGCGGGGTAGGGGCGGGGGCGTGCGCGTCCGGCGGACGTGTACGGGAGGGCCTCGGCCAGGCCGAGGGTGAGCAGCATCGGCGACCGGCCCAGTCCGGAGCGACGGTGGGCGACGGTGTGCGCGACGACCTCGTCGGCGCCCGCGACGTGGCCGCGCAGCCGGAACCGGCCCGCGCCCGCGACCCGGTGGTCCAGTCGGCGGCGCAGGTCCCGGGACGGCGCGCCGTGCAGCATCCGGTGCGCGAGCTCGTGCCACACGGCGGCCTCGCGCACCCGCTCGGGCGGGAACCACGCCTCCCAGCCGGCCAGCTCCACGAGGGCGCCGGCCAGCTCCAGGGCGTCGCCGCGCAGGACGACCTCGGAGCTCCGGTGGTGGTACTCGGCGAGCACGATCTCGCCCGCGCCCACCCCGCCGGACGCCTCCCGCACGCGGACCCCGGCGGCGGGGGAGGGCGCGTCGGCCAGTTCGCGCCCCACCTCCACGGCGGTGCGCGCCCACGTCCCGAGGACCCCGTCGGGGCGGTTCTCGTGGGTGGGCGTCGCGCGCAGCAGGCGCGCGCCCAGTTCGGCGTCGCCGAGTCCGGCCAGCGCCGCGCAGCGCCCGGCCAGCGCCGAGGTGTCGCGGTCGAAGGGGGAGGGGGTCACCGCCGCTCCTCCATGACGGCCACCACGGTCTCCCCGGGGGCGCGCGAGCGCAGTTCCGTGGCGGCCAGGGAGAGCAGCTGCTCCTCGTCCAGAACCCCGGACAGGTTGGCGATCCTGGGTCCCACCAGGAGCCACACGGCGGGCGCCCGGGAGCCGCCGTCGCCGTAGCTGGTGCGCTCGTCGACGAGCCGGGCCAGGACCGCCGGGGCGTCGCCGACGGTCATGGGGTCCACGTGGGCGTCGGGGCTGTGCAGCCGGATGACGCCCTCGGCGTCCACGACCCGGACGGGGGTGCGCTCGCGGGCCAGCCAGCGGAGCGGTCCGCGCGGCCGCCGCCGCGCGCCCAGCACCCGGTGGTGCGCGGTCCCGGCCAGTTCGCCGACCTCGTCGGCCGCGACGCCGAGGCTGCGCGCGGCGGCGGCGAGCACCGCCTCGGGGTCGACGACCCCGGCCCGGTCCTTGGCGCGCAGCTCCGTGGCGCCGGTGGCCACGGCGCGGATGAGGTTGCGCCGGGGGTCGACGGTGACGTCCACCTCCACCCCGGCGGGGTCGGCGCCCTGCTCCACGACGGCCTGCTCGGCCTCGGTGCGCGCGGTCAGCACGTCCGAGTGCGTGGGGTTGGGCACGATGCGCTCGACGGACTCGCGCACCAGCGCCAGCGCCACGCCCAGCGGGCTGATGACCTCGCTGTGCGCGCAGATGCGCTGGTCGAGCCCGGTGTCGGCGCCCAGGAACGGGGTGACGGTGGCCGCGCCGCCGCCCCCGCCGACCAGGGTGAGGGCGTCGCGGTCCAGCCGGTAGTCGTCGATGAGGGCGTCCACGACCGCGCGCACCCGCGCGATCGCCCTGGCGAGGACCGCGCGGGCCGCGCCCTCGACGTCGGTGCCCAGTGCCCGGGCCAGCGGCTCCAGGGCCAGGCGGGCCGAGTGCGCGTCGGCGCGGGCGTAGTCGCCCTCGGGCACCACGCCCAGCGCGTTGGCCGCGCACGTCAGGGTCAGGGCGTAGCGGCCGCCGGCCGCCTCCAGCGCGAGGTAGTCGTCGGGGTCGCCCTCACGGGGGCGGACGGTGGCCAACCGGGCGTCGGCCAGGTCGGCCGGGTCGGCGAAGCAGGCGTAGGGCAGCCCCGCGATGTGCGCGCTGCGCGGGCCGACGTCGGTGACCGACCCGCCTCCCAGCCGGATCAGCGACCCGCCGCCCACGCCCACGGTGCGCACGTCCAGGGACGGCAGGTAGGTCTCCTTGTCGCCGAGGCGGGCGTGGCGGACCTGGACGCGGCCGCGCCGGATGACGCTGATGTCGGTGGAGGTGCCCCCGGTCTCCAGGAACACGCCTTCGCTGACCTTCTCGCTCATCAGGGCGCCCGCCACGCCCGCGGCCGGACCCGACAGCACGGTCAGCAGCGGCCGGCCGCGCATCTCCGCCAGCGACATGACACCGCCGTCGCAGCGCATCACCATCAGCGGCGCGGTGATCCCGGCCTTGGCGATGCTCTGCTCGACCAGGTCGGCGGTCTCCAGCATGCGCGGCATGATCCCGGCGTTGAGGACGGCGGTGCGGGCGCGCTTGGCCAGCCCGTAGAGCTGGGTGATCTCGTGGGTGGTGGTCACCGGCACGCCCTGCGCGGCGGCCTCGTCGGCGACCGCGCGCTCGCCCAGGGGGTCGTCGACGCTGAAGGGCTCGACCGCGACCAGAACCTGCGCGCCGTCCTCGAGAACCCGGGTGACGGCCGCGCGCACCTCCTCGGGACGGTCGGGGCTCCTGAGGCCGGTGTAGCGCACCGGGAGGGTGCGTCCGGGGGCGAGCTTGAGGCGGCCCAGGGAGCGCAGCCGCCGGGTGGCCCAGGCGTCGAGGCCGCGTCCCACGCCCACGATCCCGACGGTCGCCACGTCGCCCTCCAGCAGGGCGTTGGTCGCCTGCGTGGTGCCGTGGGCCAGGAAGGTGACGTCGGTGGCGGGCACGCCGACGTCGGCGAGCAGGGTCTCCAGCGCGCTCATGATGCCGTGCGCGACGCCGTCGGGGTGGTCGTGGCTGGTGGGGACCTTCACCTGGCCGAGCAGCTCGTAGGTGCGGGCGCTGACGGCGACGGCGTCGGTGAACGTGCCGCCGACGTCGATGCCGACACGGATCGCGGATGGTCTGGGATGTGGCGTCATGGCCGACACCTCCGGGATGGGCGGGGGACTGCGGTGGGGTGGCCCGCGCGGACCGCGTGGTCGCGGTCCGCGCGGGCGGTGGCGCGGCTGCGCCGCCTCGGGGGCGGTCAGTAGCCGCGGACGTCCGGCCAGTGGCGTTCGACGCCGGTCCGGTCCAGCAGGCGGGTGAACTCGTCCAGGAGCTTGCCGTCCTCGCGCACCTGGTGGGGCCGGACCCCGTGGCCGAGGGCGAACGAGGCCAGGCGGCCGGCGACCTCGCCGATGTTCCACTCGACGGGGTGCAGCCGGAAGCAGCCGTTGGTGATGTGGGTGGTGCCGATGTTCTTGCCCGCGGGCAGCAGGTTGCGCGTCCGCACCGGCAGCAGCGCCCCCAGCGGGATCTCGAAGGGGACGCTGGCGATGTCGACGTAGTTGTCGCCGCCGGTCGAGGGGTGCAGGTCGATGCGGTAGCTGCCCACGCCCACGGAGTCCGGGTGCCGGGTGCCGCCGTAGGGGCCCACGATGTCGAGCGAGACGTCGTGCTCGGTGACGGTGGTGACGGCGCGGATGCGCCGCGACTCCCGCACGTAGGCGGACTTGGCCAGGCCGTCGGCGGTGCCGGTGACGTCGGGGCGCGGGCGCAGCCCCGGGAAGCCGGTCCCGCCGTCGGAGCGGGGCGCCTCGGTCTGGAGCCAGTACAGAACCGACAGCGAGAGCTGGCGGGCCTCCTCGTGCGCCAGGGCGACCGCCTCGGCGTCCACGAGCCCCTCGACCTCCAGGGCGGGCCTGAGCCAGTAGTCGTTGAGCGGCCAGTTCACGAGCGTGATGTCGGAGTCGAACGCGCCGGGCCGGTGCATCCCGCGCGCCAGGATCCGGCGGAAGCCCCACAGCTCCTTGTCCCCGGCGTCGGCGCTCTGGTCGGCGCTGACCGCCAGCGGGTCGGTGTCGGGGTTGGGCTCGAAGGTCCGCTCGACGGGCTCCAGGGTGCGCGGGTCGGGGGCGTTCAGCCCCAGGAGCGGGCCGGGCCAGAAGTCGGGGCGGTAGGAGCGCCAGAAGTCGTACATGCGCGGCCGCTCGATCGTGTGGTCCTCGCCCGGGTGGTACGACATCGCGAAGCAGTAGGTGATGCCCTGCAGGTTCAGCGGGTCGGCCTCCTCGGGGGCGTGCGGTTCCCCGTGCTCCGAGCGGGCCTCGGCCCCGGTGACGTGCTCGACCCCGGCGAGGGGCAGCAGGTCGCCGTTCTCCGTGGCGTCCAGGACGTAGTCGGCGGCGACGGTGGTGCGCTCGCCGCCGGGGCCCTCCAGGGTCACCGACACCACCTCGTCGCCGGAGGTCTCGGCGGCGACCGGGCGGTGCTCCAGCAGGACGGTCAGCCGCCCCGACGCCCGGTGCGGGGCGATGAGCGACTCCAGCACGGCCAGCGCGACCCGCGGCTCGTGGCACAGCTTGCTGACGCGCCCGGCCCCCGGGTTGAGTTCGGCCAGGTCCAGGGCCTCGGCGCGCAGCGGGTAGTGGTGCCGGTAGTAGTCGCGGATGCCCTCGCGCAGCCGGCGGTAGGCGGCGGTCGAGCCGAACCGCTCGATCCACGGGTTCTCGTCGGGCGGCACCGCCTGCGCGGTGAGCTGGCCCCCGATCCAGTCGGTCTCCTCGGTGAGCACGACGCGGTTGCCGGCGCCGGCCGCGGCCAGCGCCGCCGCGACACCGCCCAGCCCGCCGCCGACGACGAGGATTTCGGTTGCGCGATCGGACATGAACGGCCTTTCCGGGTTGGTTTCCCTGTTCACGGGGCTGGGGAGGGGGCGGGGCCGATGGTGCGGCCGGGGACCGGCTCGCACGGGACCAGCTGCTGGAGGGGCGGTGCGGGGAGGCCGGGGTCGCCGGTGACGAGCTCCACGAGCAGGCGCACCGCGCGGCGGCCCATCTCCCGGCGCGGCACGGTGAAGCCGCTGATGTGGGCGAAGGCCGACCCGCTGGCGGGCGGGTCGCCCAGCACGGCCAGGGACACGTCGCGGGGGCAGTCCAGTCCCGCGGCCTCGACCGCGCCGGTGAGCGCGGACAGCGCGGCGGCGGTGTCGGTCTCCTCGGTGACGAGGGCGGTGACGCCCTCGGCGCGCCAGGCGCGCACGCGCTCGGCGGTGATGTCGGAGCCGTCGGTGCGCACGACGAGCCCGTCGGTGTCGATCCCGCACTCGCGGGCGCCCGCCAGGACGCCGCGCTCGCGGTCGGCGGAGGCCGGGGCGTCGTCGTTCTCGCGGACGTAGCGGACGCGGCGGTGCCCCAGGTCGGCGAGGCGGCGCACGACCTCTGCGGAGGCGGGGACGTAGTCGGCGCCCACGTACGGGACGCGCTCGCCCAGTTCGTCGCGCCGGCCGATGTAGACGAACGGATAGCCGTCCCGCGCGAGCCGCTCGATCTGCTCGGTGGGCACGTGGCGGCCGAAGAAGAGGCAGCCGTCGGCCACCCGGACCCGGCGCACCGCCGCGGGGTCGGCTGCGCGGGACGCGGCGCCGCTGGACCCGGTGAACAGGATCAGGTCCTGGCCCAGGGCCGCGGCCTCCTCCTCCACGCCCACCAGGACCGGGTAGTAGGAGTGGGCCACCTCGGTGGGGAAGGTCGCGGAGAAGGTGAACAGGCCCAGCATGTCGTTGCGCGCCGAGGCCAGCCGGGTGGCCACCGGGTCGGGCGCGTAGCCCAGCGACTCGGCGGCCTCCAGCACCCGGCGCTTGGTGTCCTCGGCCAGTACGACGCCCGCCTTGTTGCCGCCCAGCACCAGCGACACGGTGGTCTGGGACACCCCCGCGGCCCGCGCGATGTCGGACTGCCGGGGCCGGGCCTGGGCGGTCCGGCCGCCGGGACCGCCGCCTCCGCCGCCCCTACCGCTGACCATGTGAACTCCTGTCTCCGTTGAACCTAATGCGCATTAGGAAAAGAATCTGAGCCCTGCGAAGCGATAAGTCAACGCTTTCGCGCGAATTTCCCCGGAATCGCTTTCCGTGAGTACTAATACGTATTAGGTCCTTGACGGGGGGCCGTGACGCGGAGCACACTCGGCCTCCATCGCACCTGACGAGGGGAGCACCACCATGAGCGACCACCCCCCGAGCGGCCGCGGCCGGAGCCCCGCGGTGTCGCGTCGGACGCTCCTGCGCGGGGCCGCGGTCCTGGGAGCGGGGGCCGTGCTCCCGGGGGCGGCGGCGGCCCCGGCGGCGGCCGCGAGCGGCCCGGCGGGCTTTCCGAGCTACCGCTACCTGCGTCCCGCCTTCGACAAGAAGGCGCTGGCCTACAACCCGACGGGGGAGTTCATCTTCCCCACCATCCGCGGCACGGCCGGGCGGCTGGCCTCGCCGATGGGGCGCTACTACCTGTACTACGCGCCCCACGACGCGCCGGGCGGGATCTGCCTGGCCTACGCGGACTCCCTGGAGGGGCCCTTCACCGAGTACCGGGGCAACCCGATCGTGGCCCGGGGCTGGTCGCCGCACCACTCGGTCTCGCACGTCTCCTCACCGCACGTGATGTGGAACAGCGCGGCGCGGGAGATGTGGCTCTACTACCACGGGGAGAACACCACGACCCGGCTGGCGCGCTCCACCGACGGCGTCCACTTCCGCTACCAGGGCGTGGTCCTGAACACCGGGATGCTGCCCGGGACCACCGAGACCTCCTACGCCCGGGTCTTCGAGCACCCGATCCCGGCCCGGGGCTCCCGCTACGTCATGGTGTTCATGCGCAACAGCACGAGCAACAGCCGGTCGATCGGCTGGGGGTGGTCCCGGGACGGCATCAGCTGGACCTACGACCGGGAGCCGCTGGTGCGCCCCTCCGAGGTCGGCGCGGCCAACATCTCGGGGCCGCACCTGCTGACCCGCAACAACAGCGCCTACGTCGTCTACCACACGAGCAACGGCGGCATGCGCGTCACCGAGGTCGGCGGGGACTTCACCCGCCGCGTCCATCTGGGCGCCTTCCACTACCCGATGAGCGGCGCCCCCGACAACGGGCGCGCCGCGGCGCCCTCCTTCGGCACCGACGGGGGCGTGCACTACATGTTCTACGAGGCGGGCGACCGGCTGGGCGCCACCATCGCCATCGCCCGCGAGGTCTGACCACGGGCCCCGGGCCCCCTCCCGCCGGCCCTCACCCCTCCCGGGGCCGGCGTCCGTCCCGTCGGCCGGGGAGCAGGCCCGGCGGCCCGCTCCCCGGCCGGCGGAACGCGAACCCCTCCCCGGGCCGGCTCCGGACCGTCGGCGGGCTCAGGGGAGGAGGCGGGCGTTGCGCAGCACCGGGATCGCGGTGCGCGCCGCGGCCACCGCCTCGGTGTCGATGTCGGCGACCAGCAGGCCGGGGGCGGAGTCCAGCGCCGCGACGGTCCGGCCGTCGGGCGCCACGACCGCGCTGCGGCCGATCCCGCGCGGGGCCGCGCCCGACACCTCCTCGCCCGAGGCCGCCGGGTCCGCCTGGCCGCAGGCCAGCACCCAGGACGTCGAGTCGAGGGCCCGCGCCCGGGTCAGCAGCTCCCACTGCTCGCGCTTGCCCGCCCCGGCCCCCCACGAGGCGCACAGCAGGACGGCGTCGGCGCCGCCTGCGGCCAGGCGCCGGAACAGTTCGGGAAAGCGGACGTCGTAGCAGGTCGCCAGGCCGAACCGGAAGCCGTCGACCTCGAAGGACACCGGTTCGGAGCCCGGCTGCACCGAGTCGGACTCCCGGTACCCGAAGGCGTCGTAGACGTGGATCTTCTGGTAGACCGCCTCCACGCCCCCGCCCGTGGCCAGGAGCAGGTTACGCACCCGCCGGTCGCCTGCGGGCGCGAACATCCCGGCCACCACGACGACGCCGTGCTCGCGGGCGATCCCGCGCACCCCGGAGGCCCACGGCCCGTCGACCTCCTGGGCGGCCGCGGCCAGGTCGGAGCCGAAGCGGGCCATCGCCGCCTCGGGGAGCACCACCAGGCGCGCCCCGGCCGCGGCCGCCCGGGCGACGGCGTCCGCGACCAGCCCCAGGTTGGTCGCCGGGTCGCCGGTCGAGGAGATCTGGCAGAGCGCCACGCGCATGGGAGCGTCCCTTCGTCGGGGCCGGACCGGTGGTCCCGGCCGTGCCGGGTAAGGGACGAGCCTACGAGCTTTCGCGCGGGCGCGCGGGGCCGTCGGCCGCCCCGCGCGGGGGAGTCCCGACCAGGCGGGACGTGCCCGGTTCGCCTCGGATGCGGGAGAGCGTCACTATTGATCACGATTCGTCAAGTCTCGGAGCGTGACCGGCCGGGCGGAGCCGCCCCCGGCCCGTCCGCGGGAACGCTCCCCGGGCGGGCCGGGGGCCCGACCCGACACGACCGAGGAGAGTTCGACCGATGGTGATCAGCACGACGGGCGCCGTTGTCACGGGACTGGGTGCCACGACCCCGCTGGGCGGTGACGCCGCCTCGACCTGGGCGGGGCTCGTGGCAGGGGAGAACGGGATCAGACCGATCGAGGAGGACTGGGCGGTCGACTTCCCCGTGCGGCTCGCGGCCCGGCTGAAGGTCGAGCCGACCGAGGTCCTGGACCGGGTCCAGGCCCGGAGGCTGGACCGGTGCCAGCAGGTCGCGCTGGTGGCGGCGCGCGAGGCGTGGGCCCACGCGGGCCGCCCGGAGGTCGACCCCGAGCGCCTGGCCGTGGTGGTGGGCACCGGCACCGGCGGGGCGCTGACCATGCTCGGCCAGCACGACGTCCTCAACGCCTCCGGCAGTCGGCGGGTCTCCCCGCTGACGATCCCCAAGCAGATGTCCAACGGACCGGCGGCCTGGGTGAGCATCGAACTGGGGGCCAGGGCGGGCGCCCACACCCCCGTCAGCGCGTGCGCGTCGGGCGCCGAGGCCATCGCGATGGGGCTCGACCTCATCCGGCTGGGCCGGGCCGACGTGGTCGTGGCGGGCGGCGCCGAGGCGTGCGTCCACCCCCTGACCCTGGCCGGGTTCGCCCAGGCCCGCGCGCACTCCACCCGCAACGACGAGCCGGACCGGGCCTCGCGCCCCTTCGACACGGGCCGCGACGGGTTCGTGATCGGCGAGGGGGCGGCCCTGCTGGTCCTGGAGCGCGCCGAGTTCGCCGCGGCGCGCTCGGCCCGCGTCCACGCGGTGCTGGCCGGGAGCGGCGTGACCTCCGACGCCCACCACATCACGGCGGGCAGCCCCGAGGGGCAGGTCCGCGCCATGCGCATGGCGCTGTCCTCGGCGGGCCTGGCTCCCGGGCAGGTCGCGCACGTCAACGCGCACGCCACCTCGACGCCCGTCGGCGACGCCGTCGAGGCGGCGTCGATCACCGAGGCCGTCGGCCCGCACCCGGCCGTCACCGCGACCAAGTCGATGACGGGCCACCTGTTCGGCGCGGCCGGGGCGCTGGGCGCCCTGGCCACCGTCCTGTCCGTGCGCGACGGGGTGATCCCGCCGACCCGCAACGTGGACGACCTCGACCCCGGGATCACGCTGGACGTGGTCACGGGCCGGGCCCGCAAGGGGCCGCTGCCGGCGGCCCTGACCAACGCCTTCGGGTTCGGCGGCCACAACGTCTCCCTGGCGTTCACGCCGTCCCCCTGACGGCCCCGGGTCCCTCCACCGCCTCGGTGGAGGGACCGCTCCCGGACCGGAGGACCGTGGCCACCGGAGGCATGGACGGCCCCGACGCGGGGGGCGCGGATGGTCGCCCGCGGCCGCCTGCTGCGGGTCCTGGCGGCCCGCCGCCTGGAACATCGGAGCCCGCCCTTGAGTCCCTTCCTTCGCTGATCTTGACCTTTTCGGGGTCTCGGGGACGGTTGAGACCCCGAAAAGGTCAAGATCAGCGGGGAGACCACCACGGGCCGTCCCCTCACGCCTCCCCGGAGTCGGCCTCGAAGCGGACCACGACCGACTTCGACGTCGGGGTGTTGGAGACGTCGGCGGTGGAGTCCAGCGGGACCAGGACGTTGGTCTCGGGGTAGTAGGCGGCGGCGCAGCCGCGGGCCGTGGGGTAGTGGACGATCCGGAAGTGCGGGGCCCGGCGCTCCACCCCGTCCTCCCACTCGCTGACGATGTCCGCGTACGCCCCGTCGGCCAGGCCCAGTCCGGCGGCGTCGTCGGGGTGCACGAACACCACCCGACGGCCGCCGCGGATCCCCCGGTACCGGTCGTCCAGGCCGTACACGGTGGTGTTGAACTGGTCGTGCGAACGCAGGGTCTGCAGCAGCAGGCGGCCCTCGGGGACCCGTGGGGCGGTCAGCGGGTTGGCGGTGAAGTTCGCCTTCCCGGTGGCGGTGGGGAAGCGGCGCTCGTCGCGGGGGGCGTGCGGCAGGGCGAATCCCCCGGGGCGGCGAACGCGGGCGTTGAAGTCGGTGAAGCCCGGGACGACGCGCTCGATGCGGTCCCGGACGAGGTCGTAGTCGCGGGCGAAGTCCTCCCACGGCACGTCGTCGTCCGGACCCAGGACCCGCCGGGCCAGTCCCGCGACGATCGCCACCTCCGAGCGCATCTGGTCCGACAGCGGCCGCACCGACCCGCGCGAGGCGTGCACCATCCCCATCGAGTCCTCGACCGTCACGAACTGCTCGGCCCCGCCGCTGTCGTCCCGGTCGGTGCGGCCCAGGGCCGGGAGGATGAGGGCGCGCGCCCCCGTGACCACGTGGGAGCGGTTCAGCTTGGTGGACACGTGCACGGTGAGGCGGCAGCGACGCATGGCGTCCTCCGTGGCCGACGTGTCGGGTGAGGCCGACACGAAGTTGCCGCCCATCGCGAAGAACACCCTCGCGGTCCCGTCGCGCATCGCGCGGATCGCGCGCACCGTGTCGTGGCCGTGCTCGCGGGGCGGGGCGAAGCCGAACTCCGCGCCGAGGGCGTCCAGGAACGCGGGCGCGGGCCGCTCGAAGATCCCCATCGTGCGGTCGCCCTGCACGTTGCTGTGCCCGCGCACCGGGCACACCCCCGCGCCCGGGCGGCCCACGTTGCCGCGCAGCAGCAGGAAGTTCACGAGCTCGCGGATGGTCGGCACCGAGTGCTTGTGCTGGGTCAGGCCCATCGCCCAGCACACCACGACGCGCCTGCTGCCCAGCACCATGGCCAGGGCCTCGTCGATCTGCTCGCGGGGCAGGCCGGTGGCCGCGCCGACCTCGGACCAGAAGGCGTCGTCGTCCTGCTCCAGCAGGGCCTCGGCGAACACGTCGAAGCCGTGGGTGTGCTCGGCGATGAAGTCGCGGTCCAGCACCGAGCCGGGGCGGAGCTCCTCCATCTGGAGCATCATCCGGTTCAGCGCGCTGAACAGCGCGAGGTCGCCGCCCAGGCGGATCTGGAGGAACAGGTCGGTGAGCAGGGTGCCGCCCCCGGCCAGGCCGCGCACCGTCTGCGGGTTCCTGAACCGCCGCATGCCCGCCTCGGGCAGCGGGTTCACCGTGATGATCCGCGCGCCGCCGCGCTTGGCCCGCTCCAGCGCGGTGAGCATCCGCGGGTGGTTGGTGCCCGGGTTCTGCCCGGCCACGATGATCAGGTCGGCCTGGTAGAGGTCGTCCAGAAGCACGCTCCCCTTCCCCACGCCGAGCGTCTCGACCAGCGCCGACCCCGAGGACTCGTGGCACATGTTGGAGCAGTCGGGCAGGTTGTTGGTGCCGAACTTGCGCGCGAACAGCTGGTAGAGGAACGCGGCCTCGTTGCTGGTGCGCCCCGAGGTGTAGAACAGCGCCTCGTCGGGGGAGTCGAGGGCCGCCAGCTCCTCGGCGACGAGGTCGAACGCGCGCTCCCAGGACACGGCCTCGTAGTGCGAGGCCCCTGCGGCCAGGTACATCGGCCGGGTGAGGCGCCCCTGCTGGCCGAGCCAGTACCCCGAGCGGCCCGCGAGGTCCGCGACCCCGTGGCGGGCGAAGAACTCCGGGGTGACGGTGCGCCGCGTGGCCTCCTCGGCCACGGCCTTGGCGCCGTTCTCGCAGAACTCGGCCGGGTGCCGGTGGCCGGGCTCGGGCCAGGCGCAGCCGGGGCAGTCGAACCCCTTCTTCTGGTTGACGTCCAGCAGCGTCAGCATCCCCCGGCGGGCGCCCGCCTGGCCGCCGACCACCCGGACGCTGCTGACGACGGCGGGAATCCCCGCTGCCGACCGCCCGGGCTCGGTGACCTCGGGGGCGTCCTGGCGGGGGTCCTCGTGCGGAGCGCGTGACATGGCAAGACCTCTTCTTCCCCTGGGACACCCGGCGTTGACGGCGGCCGGCGGCCCCGGTGCGAGAGGACCGCCCGCTCCGATCATCCCAGCAGACGTCCGCCGGGGCGAGGGGGAGGCCGGCCGGGAGCGGCGCGGACCACGGGAGAAGCCCCTGGTCGCGGAAGAAGCGGTGTGCTAACGTGAGCATCGGGTTGCAGTCGTTGATTTCGCCTTGATCGCATGTGATCGCCTGCGGAGTTTTTGACCAGCGGGCGTTTTTCTTTGAAGAAGGTTCGCAGCACCCGCAGACCCGCAGAGTGCGGGTCTGGAACTGTCTCCAAAGAATTGGGAGATCGCATGACGCAGGGAACCGTCAAGTGGTTCAACGGCGAGAAGGGCTTCGGCTTCATCAGCCAGGACGCCGGTGGCCCCGACGTTTTCGTGCACTACAGCAACATCGCGGGAAGCGGCTTCCGTAACCTCGAAGAGAACCAGCGCGTCGAGTTCGACGTCACGCAGGGCCCGAAGGGCCCGCAGGCCGAGAACGTCCGCGCGGTCTGAGCAGTAGTCCATACCTCACCCCGCGGGGGTCGTCCGGTTCTCACCGGGCGGCCCCCGCGGGCTTTCGCGCGCCGGGACCGGGGCGGGGCGACCGCCCCGTCCGAGGTCTCCCGGCGCTCCCCGGGCGGCGCCGGGAGACCTCGGTGCTACCGGGCCAGCGCGCCGGCCAGGCTCGCGGCCAGGGGCAGCACCGGAAGCCGGGTCGCCTGGAAGGCGTGGTAGACGTCCGGCTTGCCGTTCCAGGTGGCGCCGGCCGGGGACGCGAGTGAGGCGTCGAGTTCGTGCCGCCAGCCGCCGCGACCGGTGTCCACGAAGTGCGCGGCGGCGTGGTCCCACCACACCCGGTACCAGCGCTCGTACCGGTCGTCCCCGGTGCGGCGGAGCAGGACGGCCGCGACCGACACGGCCTCGGCCACCACCCAGTGCATGCGCGAGCGCACCACCGGGGTGTCGTCGAAGCCCAGGGTGTACACGAACCCCTCGGCCCCGTCCACCGACCAGCCGCGCTCCACCGCGAAGGCGAACATCTCCTCGGCGTCGGCCAGCAGCCACGAGGGGGCGTCGTCCAGCGCCGCCTCCAGGTGCACCAGCAGCCGCGCCCACTCCAGCACGTGCCCGACCGTCACCCCGTACGGGCGGAACGGGTGCGCGCGGTCACCGGAGTTGTAGTCCTCGACGGGCTCCCAGTCGGCGGTGAAGTGCTCGGGCAGGCGCCAGCCGCGCCCGCCCGCCACCTCGTGGACGAAGAACCGCGCCATGCGCAGCGCCCGCCGGGCCCACACCGGGTCGCCGGTGGCGTCGGACGCGGCCAGGAACGCCTCCACCAGGTGCATGTTGCTGTTCGCGCCCCGGTACGCCTCGTCCGCGCTCCAGTCCCGCTCCCAGCTCTCGCGGCAGCGGCCCGCCTCCTCGTCCCAGAACCGCTCCCCGACGACCGAGGCCGCGTCGTCGAGGAGTTCGCGCGCCCCCGGCCGGCCCGCGAGCGCGGCGCTGGACGCGGCCAGCAGCACGAACGCGTGCTGGTAGGCGTCCTTGCGCGTCTGCGAGGGTGCGCCGTCGGCGTCCAGCGCGGAGAACCAGCCGCCGTGGACCGCGTCGCGCAGGGGCCCGGACAGCGCCCGCACCCCGTGGTCGGCGATCGGCCCCGCGCCCGGGACGCCCTCCAGGTGCGCCAGCGACGCCACGTGCGTCATCCGCGCGGTGATCCAGGTCTGCACACCCTGGTCCGGCACCGCGGCGCCGTCGGCGTCCAGCCAGGCGAACCCGTGTGCCGGGTGCTCGGCGGCGGAGACGAACTCCAGCAGGCGCCGGGCCTCGGCGTCCAGCCAGTTCCGGTGCGCGGACTGGGAGATCCACGAGTCCATGGCCGATGACTCCAATCGTTGGTCGATCCGGACATACTCTCGCATCCCTCCCTGGGCACCCTCACCACGCCTTCCCGTCCCGGGGAACCGCCGCCCAGGCGCGTTCGAACGCCGCGCGGACCAGGGCGGCGGGGCTCGGCGCGCAGCCGCGCAGCTCGGCGGAGAAGACCACCGCGCCCGCGCAGTCGTCCATGAGGGAACCGGCGAGCCATCGCGGCGGCAGGGACGCGTCCAGGAGGCCGGAGTCCTGGGCCCGGCGCATCACCCGGGCCAGGGCCTCCAGGCACGCCTCGTACCCGGTGGTGTCGCTCCCGCCGGTCGCCGGGGCCGGGCCGGGGCCGTTGGCCAGCACGGGGTAGGTCTCCACGGCGCGCATCAGCGCCGCCACCACCCGCTCCAGCAGCTCCTCCCGGGGGCACGCCTCCGGGGCGGCCTCGGCGATGAGCCGCCGGGTCCCGGAGAACGCGGTCGCGTACACCTCGGCGACCAGCTGCTCGCGGGCGTGGAAGTGCCGGTAGACGGTGGTGCGCCCCAGACCCGCGGCGGTGGTCAGCTCGTCCATGGTCGCCTCGGGACGCTCGGCCAGCAGCACGGTGGCGGCGCGGATGATCCGCTCGTGGTTGCGGCAGGAGTCGGCGCGCCGCCCGCGTATCGGGCTCTCGGCCGGATGGCCCTCCATCATCGGGTTCGCGGCGCGCTCCCCGGGTCCTCGGCCCCGGGGAGGGAGGCGCCGCACCTCCTCACGTCGGATCGGTGAACGGGACGACGGTGGCGACCGGATCCAGGGGTGAGGAGCCCTTCTGGGCGGCCGAACGGCGGTGCGTCGGGGAACCGGGACCGGTGGGGTCGGAATCCCCCGGTTCCACCGCGGGAAAGGAAACCAACTTCCATCGTGCCATGCCCGGGGGCCGCGCGGCGCCGCGAAACGGGTCCGGCCCCCTTCCCCGGAAACGACCGCGGGAGCGGCGCCGGCGAAGAAGGGCGGACACCGCGGACGTCAGACGGCCGGCCCCCCGCCGCCGGGCCGCGGCGCGGGGGCGGTCAGCCGCGCGTACAACGGGGCCAGCGCCGCGGCGAGGCCGTTCCCGTCGGAGTCCGACGGGAACGGCGGGGGCTGGACGGGGCCCGGGCGCGGCCGCCGGGGGAGCGCCGGGGCGTGCCAGAACGCCTCGGCCGTTTCGGGCAGCGGGCGCGCCGCGACGTGCACGGGAGGCGCGGCGTCGGCGAACGCGTGCGGCGCGGCGGAGGAGCGGGACCGCAGCCGCATCGCGGACAACAGCTCGGTCCGGTTCCGGCCCAGCCACGCGGTCAGCAGGAACGGGTCCTCGTCCAACCGGTCGGCCAGGGTGTACAGGGCCGCCGCGGCGTGCTTGCACGGGTCGCCCCAGTCGGGGCACGAGCAGGTCAGGACCAGGTCGTCCAGGCCGCGGGGGAACAGCGGCAGGCCCAGGACGTCGAAGACCCGCTCCACCTCGGGCGGCAGCTCGCCGGACAGCAGCCGGGCCCGGAACAGCGGCTGGCCGCTGAGCGCCGCGACGGCGGTGTCCCATTGCCCATCGTCCAGCACGGGGAAGATCAGGCTGACCCGGTACGGCGCCTGCCGTGATCCCTGGACCCGGGCCAGCACCTCGCCGGGGCCGACCCTGAGCCGGGCCACCGCGCCGCCGTCGGCCAGAGCGCGCCCGCGCCGCAGCCTGCCGCTCTCGGTGTCCTCCTCCAGCGCCGCGACGAACCGGGCCGACCACCAGCGGTGCCCGCTCACCGGGTCACCGCCTCGGGGGCCAGGCGCACGACCTCGCGCAGTTCGGCCGTCGACAGCCCGGCCAGCCACTCCTCGCCGGTGCCCACCACGCGCTCGGCCAGCGCCTTCTTACGTTCGATCATCTCGTCCACCCGCTCCTCCAGCGTCCCCACGCAGATGAGCTTGCGCACCTGCACGTCGCGCCGCTGCCCGATGCGGAAGGCGCGGTCGGTGGCCTGGTCCTCCACCGCCGGGTTCCACCACCGGTCGACGTGGACCACGTGGTTGGCGGCGGTCAGGTTCAGCCCGGTGCCCGCGGCCTTCAGCGACAGCAGGAACACCATCGGCTCGGCCGACTCCTGGAAGCGGCGCATCAGCTCCTCGCGCCGCGCCCGCGGGGTCCCGCCGTGCAGCCACAGCACCTCGCGGTCCAGCCGCTCCGCCAGGTACGGGGCGAGCCGGTCCCCGAACGCCGTGTACTGGGTGAAGCACAGGGCCTTGTCGCCCTCGGAGACCGCCTCGGCGAGCAGGCGCTCGAGCCGGTCCAGCTTGCCCGAGCGGCCCTCCAGCGCCGAGCCGTCGCCCAGGAACTGGGCGGGGTGGTTGCAGATCTGCTTGAGCCGGGCCATCGTCGCCAGGACCAGGCCCTTGCGCTGGATGCCGTCGGCCTCGTCGATCCGCTCGGTCATCTCGTCCACCGTCGCCTTGTAGAGCGACGCCTGCTCGGGGGTGAGCGTGCACCAGGTCCGCATCTCGTGCTTCTCGGGCAGGTCGGAGATGATCGTGCGGTCGGTCTTGAGCCTGCGCAGGATGAACGGACCGGTCAGCCTCTTCAGCAGCGCGGTGCCGTGCTCGGAGCCCTCGACGTCGTCGCGCCCGGCCGTGGCCGCGATCGCGCGGTCGAAGGCCGCGGCGGACCCCAGCAGCCCGGGGTTGGCGAACTCCATGATCGACCACAGTTCGCCCAGGTTGTTCTCCACCGGGGTGCCGGTCAGCGCGATCCGGGCCTCGGCCTTGAGCTCGCGCACCGCGCGGGCCTGGCGCGTGCCGCTGTTCTTGATCGCCTGAGCCTCGTCGCAGACCACCCGCCGCCACGGCATCGCGGCCAGTTCGTCGACGTCGCGGGTGACCACCCCGTAGGTGGTCACCACGAGGTCGCTCCCGCCGAGCAGGCGCGCCAGGTCGTTGCCGTGCGCACGGTCCGGGCCGTGGTGGACGCGCACCCGCAGCCCGGGCGCGAACCGGCCGGCCTCGCGCTGCCAGTTGCCCACGAGGGAGACCGGGCAGATCATCAGGGTCGGCCCGGCCGCGCCGCGCGCGTGCTCGTCGGCGAGCAGCGCCAGCAGCTGGACGGTCTTGCCCAGGCCCATGTCGTCGGCCAGGACCGCGCCCAGGCCGAGGCCGCCCAGGAAACGGAGCCAGGCGGCGCCGCGCTCCTGGTACGGGCGCAGCGCGCCGCCGAACCCCGGCGGGGTGGCCATCGGCTCCAGGCTCCGCTCGGCGCCTCCGCTCAGCAGCGCGCCCAGCGCGCCGTCGGCGTCCACCTCGCCGATGGGTACGGGGGCGGGGCCCTCGGGGGACACGGCCAGCTCCAGTGCCTGGGAGCGGCGCATGCGGCCCCGGCCGCGGCGGCGCAGGAAGTCCAGCGCGCCCTGGACGGAGGCGGGGTCGACCTCCACCCAGCGGCCGCGCACCCGCACCAGGGGCTGCTTGAGCCGGGCCAGCTCGGCGAGGGCGTCGGTGTCCACGGGCTCTCCGCCGAGGACAGCGGAGAAGGAGAAGTCGACGAGGTCCTCGGCGCCGATGCCGCCACCCGCGCCCGACGGGCGCTCCCGGGTGGCCAGCGTCAGGGTGAGGGCGGGGCGCCCCGCCCATTCGGGCAGGACGACGGCGAACCCGGCCGCGGTCAGCCGGGGAGCGGCGTCGCGGATGAAGGTGTACGCCCCGCCCCTGCCGAGCGTGATCCCGGCGGGGGCCAGCTCGTCGAGCGCGGGGGCCAGCGCCCGGTAGTGGCGGGCGGCGCGGGCGAGGTCGCGCAGCGCGGTCGTCTCGGCCTCGGGGCCGAGCCAGGCGCCGCCCTCGCCGTTCCACAGGTCGCGCAGGGGCAGCTGCAGGCTGGGGTCGGCGGCGGACTGGATCCAGAGCTCCACCCGCCACACCTCGTCGGCCTCGGCGGTGGGCTCGGGGCCCGGCTCGGGTTCGGTGAGCCGCAGCAGCAGCCGGGGTCCGGCGGGGGAGCGGTGCGCGGCCTCGAACGACTCGCGCAGGCGCGTGGCGAGCGCCTCGTCCAGATGGTGCGGCCCGGTGTCCGCGCCGGTCAGGGAGTCGGTCCAGGGCGCGGTGGCGGACGGGGGGACGGCGGCGAGCCGGTCCCGGGCGACCTCGTCCACCAACGCGGCCAGCGCGGCGAACACCTGATCGCCGGCCGGCGGCGGTGTTGCGGGGTCCAGGTGGGCGTGCGCGACGGGGGGAAGGGCGGCGGCCAGGTCGGCGAAGCGCGCGGCGTCGGAGCCGGTGAGCAGGGGACGCCACCGCGCGGCCGGGGGAGCGTCGGCGGAGCCGGTGACGAGCGGCGCCAGCCGCGCGGTGTCGACGAGGTGCTCGGCGAAGGCGCGCACCTCGACCAGGTGCCGCAGCCCCGCCCCGATCGCGAAGTCCTCGCGGGGGGCGCCGTCGAGCGCGGCCAGGAGCGCGTGCGCTCCGGTGCGGAGGGCCAGCGCGGGGACCAGCCAGCGACGCGCGGACACCGCGCGCACGGCGGGCGCGTCCGCGCGGGGGCCGAGCTCCGGGGAGGGGAGCGGGTGCCGGGTGGAGCCGGGGAGGCGCAGTTCCAGTTCGACGGGGTCGGCCTTGGCGACGGTGTCGCTCCCGGCCGGCGCGGCCAGCGCGCCGCGCAGCGTCTCGGCGTCGCAGGCGTAGGGGTGCCGCGGCGCGGCGGCCCGCGACGCGGTGGCGGCGGGCGCGCGGGGGTCCTCGGCCCACAGCGTGAGCGCGTCCCCGGCCCAGGCCGCGTGCACGACCAGCACGTCGCACCCCCTGTCTCCGTGTCGACCCCAAAGTATGCCGAGCGGTGACGACATCCGCATCCGGTGTCCACAGGCGCGCCCGACGCGGATCCCCGGCCTGGAGCCCGCCGACGGCGAGCGGGTCCGGGCGGACCCCGCGCGGTCGGCGGGGAACCGGAGGCGCGCCGGGACCGCGAGGAGGAGCGGCTCGTCCGGGGCATCGACGGACCACCCCCGACGGCGGGACGGCCGCCCCGCCGGCCCCGGTCCGGGGGAAACCGGAACCTTGGAGGGCGAACCGGCATCATATCCGCGTCTGTTCCCTTCTCGGTTGTGAAAGCGGTGGACCGCGTTGTTCGGAATCCTTCGGCCGTGCCGGCACTCGCTGCCCGGTGACCTGGCCGCGGCCTGGATGTCCCACCTGTGCGGACTGTGCCTGGCACTGCGCGACGAGCACGGCCAGCTGGCACGGGTCGCCACCAACTACGACGGGCTGGTCGTCTCGGCCCTGACCGCCGCGCAGAGCGAGGCCGGAAGGGGGACGCGGACGGCTGGCCCGTGCCCGCTGCGGGGCATGCGCGGGGCCGAGGTCGCGGAGGGGGCGGGCGCCCGGCTGGCCGCGTCGGTGTCGCTGCTGCTGGCCGCGGTCGCGGTGGACGACCATGTCAGCGACGGGGACGGGGTGTACGGGCGGCGCCCGGTGCGCGGTGTGGCGCGCGCGGTCGCCGGGCGCTGGGCGGTGCGGGCCCACGCGTCGGGGGAGCGGCTGGGGTTCGACGGCGGCGCGCTGCTGTCGGTGCTGGAGCGCCAGCGGGAACTGGAGTCGGGGGTGGGAACGGGGGACGACCTGCTCGCCGTGACCGGGCCGACCGAGTACGCCACGGGGGAGGCGTTCGCGCACACGGCGGTGCTGGCCGGGCGGCCCCGGAACGAGGCCCCGCTGCGCGAGGCGGGGCGGCTGTTCGGGCGGGTGGCGCACCTGCTGGACGCGGTGGAGGACCAGGAGGCCGACCGTGCCTCGGGCGCGTGGAACCCGATCACCGCGACCGGCACCGACGCCGCGCGGGTGCGGCGGCTGTGCGAGGACGCGGTGCTGGGGGTGCGGCTGGCGCTCGCGGAGGCCGACCTGGTGGACGGCCGCCTGGTGCACGCCCTGCTGGTGCACGAGCTGGAGCGGGCGGTGGGGCGGGTGTTCGTGTCGGCGGGGCACCCGCGGCCGCCGGGCGGCGGGCACGGGGGGCGCCACTCGCACGGACCGATCGGGGGCGGCGGGGCCGGGGCGGGCGGGAGGGACCACCCGCCCGCGGGCGGCGGCCCGGACGGGGAGCGGAGCCGGATGGCGGACCAGGGCGGCTGGTGCTGCACGACGCCCGCCGCCGAGTACCCGCCCCGGCGCAGGGGGTTCTGGGCGGGGTGCGGGGCGGCGCTGTTCATGGGGTGCACCGGTCAGCTGTGCTGCCGGGACCCGTTCCCGGGGCCGTGGAAGGGGAAGCCCCGGGAGTCGGCCTGCTCGGTGCTGTGCGACGGGTGCGAGGTGTGCTCGCAGTGCGCCGAGGGGTGCAGGGCGTGCTGCACCTGCGGGAACTGCTGCCGGGACTGCGGCGGTTCGGACTGCTCGTGCTCGTGCGACTGACGCCCCGGTCAGCGCACGAGCAGGTCGAGCAGGCGCTCGGTCTCGGCTCCGGGGTCCTCGGTGAGACCGGTGTGGATGGGGCCCGGCTGGACGACGGTGCTGCGGGGCGCGGTGAGCCAGCGGAAGCGGCGCCCGGCGTCGTCGGTCGCGGCGGGTCCGGCGGCGGGCCCGCCGTGGCAGACGACCTCGACGGCGCGCAGGGAGGTGCGGACGGCGTCGGCGTCGGCGTCCGGCGCCAGGGCGCGCAGGCGGTCGGCGTCCAGGTGGGTCCGCGCGGCGAGGTAGCGGTGGTGCTGGCTGTAGAGGATGACCCCGGCGTTGATGAGTTCGCCGCGCTGGAGGTCCGGGACGACGCGCAGGAGTGCGTACTCGTAGGGGGTGCGGGTCATCGGGCGGTCTCCGGGAGCCAGGTGCGGTCGGTGGCGCGGGCGAGCAGGTGGCGGGTGTAGGCGGCGCGGACGTCGTCCGGGGTGGTGAAGCCGGGCTCGTCGGCGAGCCACTGGTCGGGGACGAGCGCGGTGACCTCGGTGAGGAGGCCGGGGGTGACGAGGGGGGCGAGGTCGCGGTCGGCGGCGGCGAGGTCGGGGCCGGACGCGGCCAGGACGTGGTCGGCGGCGTTGTAGGGGCGGGTGGTGGCCCCGGCGGCGCCGGGCCAGTTGTGGTGGAAGATCAGGCTGGCCCCGTGGTCGATCAGGTAGGGGCGGCCGTGCCACAGGAGCATGTTGGGGTTGCGCCAGGTGCGGTCGACGTTGTTGGTGTAGGCGTCGAGCCAGAGGACGCGGCCGGCGAGCCGGGGGTCGACGGTGTGGACCGCGGGGTCGTAGCCGATGGAGCCGGGGAGGTAGTCCATGGCGAGGTTGAGGCCCGCGCTGGCGCGCAGGAGCTCCTGGATCTCGGGGTCGGGCTCGGCGCGCGCGATGAGGGGGTCGAGGTGGATGAGGGCGAGCTCCGGGACGGGGAGGCCGAGGCGGCGGGCGAGTTCTCCGGAGACGATCTCGGCGATGAGGGATTTGCGGCCCTGGCCGGCGCCGGTGAACTTGATGACGTAGGTGCCGAGGTCGTCGGCTTCGACGATGGCGGGAAGCGAGCCGCCCTCGCGTAGGGGCGTGACGTATCTGGTGAGGATGATCTCCGGGAGCACGCTCCCGATCTTAGGGAGTGGCGGAGGGCCGGCCGTCCGCGCCGCCCGGGGTAACCGGGATCACCTTTGTCCGCCGTTTTTCGGGATTTTCTCGGGAACGGCGGTTGTTGGGGTGAGAGGTTCCCTTGCCGGGTCGGGCATCGGACCATCCCATGTATACGAAGGAGTGCAGTGACGCGCAGTGCGACCAGCCCCCCCGCCTCTTCCGCGTCGGGTGTGGCTGACTCTGGACCGGCCACGCCGAGGCCGCGACGGTCGGTGGCGATGATGGTGATGGTGCTGGGAGTGCTGACGGCTTCGGGGCCGCTGGCCACGGACCTGTACCTGCCGGCGTTCCCGATGATCGCGGAGGACCTGGGGGCGCCCGAGGCGCAGATCCAGTTGACCCTGACGGCGATCATGGTGGGGCTGGCGCTGGGGCAGCTGGCGCTGGGGCCGATGAGCGACGCCTGGGGGCGGCGGCGCCCGCTTCTGGTCGGCGTCGCGGTGTTCACCGCGACGTCGGTCCTGTGCATGTTCGTGGACTCGGCGGCGGCGTTCGTGGCGCTGCGGTTCGTGCAGGGCGTGGCGGGGGCCGCGGGAGCGGTGATCTCGCGCGCGGTGGTGCGCGACCTGTTCGAGAGCGACGACGCGGCGCGGTTCTTCTCGCGGCTGATGCTGGTGACGGGGCTGGCGCCGATGGTGGGGCCGGTCCTGGGAGGCCAGCTGCTGCTGGTGGGGCCGTGGCAGATGAGTTTCGCGCTGCTGGCCTTCGTGAGCGCGGTGAGCTTCGTGGTGGTGTACTTCGGGCTGCCGGAGAGCCTGCCGGCGGGGGAGCGCACGCCGATGCGGCCGGGCGCGCTGCTGAGGACGGTGGGCCGCCTGGTGCGCGACGTGCGGTTCGTCGGCCCCACGGTGACGCTGGGGCTGAGCTTCGCGATGATGTTCACCTACATCTCGTCGTTCTCGTTCGTGTCGCAGAACGAGCTGGGCGCGACGGCGCAGGGGTTCAGCGTGGTGTTCGCGGTCAACACGATCGGGCTGATCGCGGGGACGCAGGTGAACGCGTTCCTGATCGGCCGGGTGGAGACGTCGCGCCGACTGCTGCTGGGGCTGGCGCTGGGGCTGCTGAGCGTGCTGGCGATGGCGGTGCTGGAGGCCGTGGGGGCGGCCGGCCTGGTGTCGTTGACGGTGGTGTTCTTCACGATGATGTTCGGTATGGGGCTGGTGTTCCCGAACGCCACGACGCTGGCGATCTCGTCGCAGCCCGCGTCGGTGGCGGGGACCGCTTCGGCGCTGGTCGGCGCGTTGCAGTTCGCGCTGGGCGGCGGCCTGTCGGCGTTGGCGGGGCTGACCGCCACGGGCGAGGCGTCGCTGGCGAGCATGGCGGTGGTGATGGTGTCGACGGGGTTCGCCGCGCTCGCGGTGTTCGCCGCGGCGGGCTGGCTCGGGCGGCGCCGCCCCGCGGCGGTGGTGTAGCCGCAGGTCCCCGCCGGGAACCCCGGCGGGGACCTGCTCGTCTGACGGGACAGGGCTTCGGTCCTGTCCTTTCGTGTTCCCGGTCGTATGGGGGTTGTCGTGGCGTTCAAGCGGTTGCTGGCTGGTCTGGGGTTCGGCGGCGCGTCGGTGGAGACGGTGCTGACCGAGGCCGACGTGGTGCCGGGCGGCGTGGTGCGCGGTGAGGTGCGGATCGAGGGAGGGACGGTCGACCAGCGGGTGGAGGAGCTGACGGTCGGCCTGCAGGCGCGTGTGGAGGTGGAGTCGGGCGACAGCGAGCACTCCAGCGACGTGGAGTTCACCCGGCAGCGGCTGGGCGGGGAGCTGCACCTGACGCCGGGGGCGCGCTTCTCGGTGCCGTTCGAGATGAACGTGCCTTTCGAGACGCCGGTGACCTGGTACGGCGGGTCGCACCTGGCGGGGATGAACCTCGGGGTCAACACCCGGCTGAGCGTGGCGGGGGCCCTGGACCCGGGGGACCTGGACGCGGTGCGGGTGGCGCCGCTGGAGGCGCAGCGGGTGGTGCTGGACGCCCTGGTGTCGCTGGGGTTCCGGTTCAAGCACGCGGACCTGGAGCGGGGCCGGTTGCGGGGGACGCGTCAGCGGCTGCCGTTCTACCAGGAGATCGAGTTCTACGCGCCGGGCCGGTACCGGGGGCTGAACGAGCTGGAGCTGTCGTTCGTGGCCGACGACCGGGGCGTGGACGTGGTACTGGAGCTGGACAAGAAGCCGGGGCTGCTGCTGGGAGAGGGAAGTGACTCGTTTCACCGGTTCACGGTGGAGCACCGGGGCGCGGCCGCCCAGGACTGGCAGGGGTACCTGCACGGGTGGGTCGACTCGATCGCCGGACGCCGTGGCTGGCTGTAATCGGCCATGCTGGCGGCTTGCCCAAAGGTGACGGTTGCGTGCACAGTAGGGCTCATTCACGTGACCGGGGGGCGGCCGCTAGCGGTGCCCCCCGGCTTTCCTGTGAGGAGTGTTGAGGGCATGCGCCAGTCACGGTCCCCCGTTTCGCCGTTGCCGAGCCCGGGTGTTCTGGGCGAGTTGGTCTATTCGAGTTCCCGGTCGGCGGACGGTGAGAGGACGGCCTTCCACCGGCCGGTGGCGGGGGACGGGTGGCGGGACGTGGGTGCCACGGAGTTCCTGTCCGCGGTGACGCGGCTGGCCAGGGGGTTGATCGCGGCGGGGGTCGGCCGCGGGGACCGGGTGCTGGTCGCCGCCGCCGCGGGGTACGAGCAGACGCTGGTGACCTTCGGGGTGTGGGCGGCGGGCGGGGTGGTGGTGTGGGTGCCGCCGGGGTGCTCGCCGGGGCTGCTGCGCCGGGTGCTGCGGGACAGCCGCCCGGCGGCGGCGGTGGTGCGCAGCCGGGAGCACGCCCGGGTGGTGGCGTCGCTGCAGCACGAGCTGGTGGACCTGGGGCGCACCTGGCAGCTGGACGAGGCCGGGCTGGAGGGGATCGCCAAGCCGGGGGCGTACATGGACGCGTCGGCGGTGCGGTTCCGGGTGGAGGAGTGCAGGCCCGACGACGCGGCGGTGATCTGCTACACGGCGACGCCGCAGCGGCGGGTGCGGGGGGCGGTGCTGACGCACCGGAACCTGCTGGTGTCGGGGCGGGCCCTGGTGGGGCGGCTGGAGCCGGTGCTGGCGGACATGGGCGAGGGGCGGGCGGTGACACTGCTGGGCCCCGGGGCCGACGGGGTCGCGGGCTACGGCGTGCTCGTGGCGTGCATGCTGGGGGGCGTGCGGGTGGGCTTCGCGCGTGAGGACGCGGACTTCGCGCATCAGGTGCGGGAGTTCTCGCCGACGCTGCTGGTGGCCGACGCGCCGTTCCTGACCCGCACGTACGAACTGGAGAGGACCCGCTCCAAGGAGGGCGGCTGGGACGGGGTCCAGGCGTTCAAGGCCGCGACGCAGCTGGCGGTGGAGATCGACAAGAAGGGCCGGCGGGGAGCGTGGCAGCGGGTGTCGCGCGCCCTGTACGAGTGGGCCTACACCCGGGTCAAGGACGCGCTGGGCGGCGGGGTGCGGGTGGTGGTGTGCCCGCAGGGCGGGTTGGAACCGCGGTTGACGCACTTCTACGGGGGTGCGGGCGTGCCGGTGCTGGAGGGGTTCGGCCTGGTGCAGACGGGCGGGTTCGTGACGCTGAACGTGCCGGGGGCGCACCGGCCGGGCACGGTGGGACCGGCGTTGGACGGGGTGGAACTGAGGGTGTCCGATTCGGGTGAGGTGATGGTGCGCGGCGTGTGCGTGTTCGCGGGCTACCACAACGCCGCGCGCGACACCGACCGGGCGCTGCGGGACGGGTGGCTGGCCACGGGGTGGCTGGGAGAGGTGGACGGGGAGGGGCGCCTGGTCGTGCGGGGGCCGCGGCGGGCGCGTCCGGCGGCCGCCGCGCGGTCGGCGGAGCCGTCTCCGGAGCTGCCCGTCGCGCCCACGTCCGCCGCCGTCGTGGCCGCGGCGTCCGCCGCCGCGGACGTGCCCGCCGCGGCGGGGGCCGTGGTCACGGGCGCGGTGGTGGACTCCGGGGGCGAGGGGGTGCTGCCCGACTTCGTGGCGTTGGAGACGCGGCTGCTGTCGCATCCGCTGATCAGCCAGGTGATCGTGCTGTCGGAGAACCGGCCGTACGCGACGGCGCTGATCACGTTGAAGCGGGACCAGTTGGAGTACTGGCGGCTGGTGAACGGGCATCCGCTGTCGACGCCGCTGGAGCAGATCGCGTTCGCGCCCGAGATGGGGGCGGAGATCCGCCGCGCGGTGGAGGAGGTCAACAGCAGCGTGTCGCCGGAGTCGATGATCCGGGCGTTCCACGTGCTGCCGGAGGAGTTCAGCCCCTCCAGCGGGCTGCTCCTGCCGTCGGGCCGGCTGCGGAGGGACGCGGTGCTGCGGGCGTTCGCCGAGGAGATCGAGTCGCTCTACGCGGTTCCCCCGACCGGAGAGCGCCGCTAGGGAGTCTCCGGCGCGGGGGTGTTTGGCGTGCTGGTGCTTTGGGTGGGTCTTTCGGCCTCACGCCCGCGAACCGCGAGGTTACGGCGGGCGGCGACGGCGGGTGCGGGTCGGGGCCGGGGCCACGACGTCCGTTTCGCGTGGTTTCCGTTGGTGATCTTGCTGTTTCCCCCCGAGAACCTTGATTTCGGGGGGAAACGGCAAGATCGCCGGACATTCGAGGGCCGGTTCCGCCCCCACCCGGAATGATCTTGGGCTTTCCGCCCTTCCAGGCCCCGAAACGGGCAGAAAGCCCAAGACCGTCAACGGACCCCTCACGCAGCGGACGTCGTGGGCGCGGCCCCGGCCGCCACCCGCCGTCGCCGCCTCGTCACGGCGCCGAGCACGAGAGCACCCCGACGATCGGGTCGGCGGACTCCCGGCGCCGGACCACCCCCGCGGCGGAGACTCCACAGTGTCCCGTTCCTCCCGCCGATCTCGGTCTTTCCGGGCTCTCACCGGCGGTCGAGACCCCGGAGAGGCCGGGATCACCGGGGAGGGCACCCGTCGGTGACCTGGGGATCGGCGGCCCCGAGCGGGTGCGGCGGCGCGGGAGCGCCGAGTCCGCCGGGAGAACCGTGTGTGTTCGGGGCGTCGCGGGGTAGCGGCGGCCGTGGCGGAGGCGCGGTGCGGTTCCGCCGGGTACGCGAAGTCGACGCGAGGAGAGGACACGACAGAATGTCTGAGGTCATCGAGGCCGTCGAGGTTGATGTTCCGGTGCGTCAGGTCTACGACCAGTGGACCCGGTTCGAGACGTTCCCGCGGTTCATGGAAGGCGTGGAGCGGGTCGAGCAGAGGGACGACACGCACACCTTCTGGCAGGTCTCCATGGGAGGCCAGAAGCGCGAGTTCGAGGCGGTCATCACCGAGCAGATCCCCGATGAGCGGATCGCGTGGAAGAGCGTGGACGGGACCACGCACTCGGGTGTGGTGACGTTCCACCGGCTCGACCCGTCCCACACGCGGGTGACGCTGCAGATGGTCACCGCTCCCGAGGGAATGGTGGAGAAGCTGGGCGACAAGCTGGGCGTGGTCAAGTCGCGCGCCAAGGGCGACATGAAGCGGTTCAAGGAGTTCATCGAGGAGCGGGGCGCCGCGCCCGAGGGCGGTTGGCGCGGCGAGGTCCGCCCGGGCCGGGGCGAGGTCCGCGGGGACCGTCCCGAGCCGCCGCTGGGCGGTATCGGGGGTCCGGGCCCGGTGTGATCCGGAGGCCCGTGTGACGGGGCGGGGGCGATGCGCGTCGGCGCGCCGCCCCCGCCCCGTCGCCGTTCTCAGCCGTTGAGGTAGGCCAGGACGGCGAGGACGCGGCGGCTGTCGTCGGAGGAGGGCGGGAGGCCGAGCTTGGCGAAGATGTTGTTGATGTGCTTGCTGACGGCCTTCTCGGTGATGAAGAGCCGGCCCGCGATGGCGGAGTTGGAGCGGCCCTCGGCCATTTCGCCCAGGACCTCGCGTTCGCGGGCGGTGAGGGCGCCCAGGGGGCTCTCGAGGGTGTGCTTGGCGAGGAGCTGGGAGATGACCTCCGGGTCCATGGCGGTGCCGCCGGCGGCGACGCGGCGGACGGCCTCGATGAACTGGCCGATGTCGAAGACGCGGTCCTTGAGGAGGTAGCCGACGCCGCCCTGGCCGCCGGAGAGGAGTTCGCGGGCGTACAGCTGCTCGACGTGCTGGGAGAGCACGAGGACGGGCAGCCCGGGGACGCGCTCACGGGCGGTGATGGCGGCCTTGAGGCCTTCGTCGGTCTGGGTGGGGGGCAGGCGCACGTCGACGACGGCGACGTCGGGACGGTGCTCCAGAAGGGCGTCGAGCAGGTCGGGACCGGTGTCGACAGCGGCGACGACCTGGAAGTCATGGGCGTTGAGGAGCCGGATCAGCCCGTCGCGGAGGAGGGCGAGGTCTTCGGCGATGACAACGCGCACGGTAGCTCCATGGTGATGATGGTCGGACCCCCTGGGGGGCTGGCGATCATCATCGTGCCATCGAACGCGCCGAGCCGGCGCCGGACCCCGGTGAGGCCGGACCCGTTGGCGGTGTCGGCGCCGCCGTTCCCGTCGTCGCCCACGACGATGACCATGCGGCCGAGCCCGTAGTTGATGCGGACCCAGGCGCGGGTGGCGTGGGCGTGCTTGGCGGTGTTGGTCAGGAGTTCGGCGACGGCGAAGTAGACGGCGGACTCGACGGGGTCCTCGGGACGGCCGGCCAGGTCGATGTCCACGGAGATGGGGAGCTGCTGGGTGACGGCCAGCGCGCGCACGGCGCCGTCGAGGCCGCGTTCGACGAGCACGGGCGGGTGGATGCCGCGGACGAGGTCGCGGAGTTCGGTGAGGGCCTGGCGGGTGCTCTCGCGGGCCTCGGTGAGCAGCCTCTGCGCGGCGGCGGGGTCGGTGGCGAGCATCTGCTCGGCCATGCCCAGGCTCATCCCCAGGGCGACGAGGCGGGCCTGGGCGCCGTCGTGGAGGTCGCGTTCGATCCGGCGGACCTCGGAGGCCTGGGTGTCGACGGCGTCGTCGCGCGAGGCGGACAGGTGGGCGACGCGGGCGGTGAGGCGGGCGGCGGCGTTGGGGGCGAGCAGGAACCGGTTGAGGTGGGCGTAGACGCGCATGAGGGGCGGGGTCGCGAGCCAGAACGCCAGGAACGCGACGGGGGCCTGCAGGAGGGTGAAGTAGGAGCCGGCCTGGCTGCTGACGGGGACGGCGCCGAACACGACGAGGGTGTCGGGAGGCATCAGGGGCCAGTAGAGGGGGACCAGGAGGCTGTTGACGCCGAGGACGAACAGGACGACGGGCAGGAGGAGCAGGACGAGGCCGAGGAGGGGGTTGAGGACGAGCCAGGCCAGGTCGCGCCAGGTCGCGGGGTCCCTGAGGATGGTGCCGACGGCGGGGATGACGCCCCTGGGCAGGGGGCGGTAGGGGGCGGGGACGGGGGAGGGCAGCCACTGGCCGAGGACGCGGCGGTGGTAGTCGGCGAACCGGCGGGTGAGGTGGGTGACGCCGGCCAGGAGGGGCAGGCCGATCCACAGCAGGCTGAGGACGCCCGCGAGCAGGAACAGGGGGAGCAGGAGGAGGCCGAGGACGGCGGTGGTGGCCAGGGCCAGGCACCAGCTCAGGAGCCTGAGGCGCTTGGCGCGGTAGTCCTGGACGACCATGGTGGCGGGTTCCTCTTCTGTGGACGGGCGGCGGGGGAGCGGTGGGCGGACGACTTCCGGATCGGGTCCGCGGGCCCGGAGCGGTCCGTCGGACACGCGTTCCCGGTTCCCTATTGTGTCCGATGGGGCGGGGCGCGGTCGGTGGTGCTGCGACCACTCTCGGAAGGGGTGGGGCGGGGAGGGTGGACAGGAGGGGCCTCCGTCCCCTATGTTCTTCTCAAGGCGAGAAAATCTCGTTTTGAGAATTACTGGAGGCTGCGGTGGAGACCGAACGGGAGCGGCGGGAGGCGGAGTTCCTGGCGGCCTACGACCCGCGCGCGTTCGCGCCGGTGGCCGTCACCGTGGACGTGGTCGCCCTCACCATCCGGGGCGGCGAACTGTGCGTCCTGTGCGTGCGGCGCGCGGAGCCGCCGTTCGAGGGGGAGTGGGCGCTGCCCGGCGGCTTCGTGCGCGAGGACGAGGACCTGGCGGGGGCGGCCCTGCGCGAACTCGCCGAGGAGACCGACCTGCCGCCCACCCCGCACCTGGAGCAGCTCGCCGCCTACGGCGCCCCGGAGCGCGACCCCCGCATGCGGGTGGTGTCCGTCGCCCACATGGTGATGGCCCCGGACCTGCCCGAACCACGCGGGGGCGGCGACGCCGCGGAGGCCGCGTGGCGGACCGTGGCCGAGGTGGAGCAGGGGGAGGCGCTGGCGTTCGACCACGCGCGGATCACGGCCGACGCGCTGGAGCGGGCCCGCTCCAAACTCGAGTACACGTCCCTGGCCACAGCGTTCCTGCCCGCGGAGTTCACCGTCGCGGACCTGCGCGGGGTGTACGAGACGGTGTGGGGCCGCCCCCTGCACGCGGCGAACTTCCACCGCAAGGTCCTTTCGGTGCCGGGCCTGGTCACCGACACCGGACGGCTCACCGAAAGCGGAGGCGCGCGCGGCGGGCGGCGGGCCCGCCTGTACAGCGCGGGTCCGGCGACCGCGCTGCACCCGGCGCTGCTGCGCCCCGCCGCGCCCGAACCGAGGAGCGGGCGGTGAGCGCCGACTTCGACCGCGCCGAGCACCGGGTCCTGGCCGCGAGCGGTCCGGCCGAGCTGTTCGGCCCCGCGCCCGAGGGCGGGGCCGCTCCCACCGACGAGGCGGCGCGCACCTGGCGGAGCCTGGCGCGCGTGCTGCACCCGGACCGGGCGCGCGAGGACGAGCGGGCGCGGGCGCTGGCCGCCTACAGCCGCCTGGCCGCGCACTGGAGCGCGCACCGGCGCACCGAGGCCGAGACCGGCGGCGTCACCGTCACCACGCGGCGGCGCGTCTACCGGGTGGGCGCGCTCATCGCCCGCGGGGACATCGCGAACGTGTACCGCGCCGTCTGGCACGAGGATGGCCGCGACCACGACGCCGTGGTCAAGATGCCGCGCTCGGTGGCCGACAACGACCTGATGGCCGCCGAGGCCGAGTCGCTGGCCGTGCTCGCCGAACACGGCCGCCCGGACCTGGCCGCGTACGCGCCCCGCCTCGTCGAGGCGGCGCGGCACCGCGACGCCGCCACCGGGGCGGTGCGCGACGTCACGGTCCTGGAGCCGCTGCGCGGCTTCCACACCCTGGCCGACGTGGCCGCGGCGCACCCGGGCGGACTGGACCCCAGGGACGCGGCGTGGATGTGGCGACGCCTGCTGGTGGCGGTCGGCAACGCGCACGCCGCCGGGCTGGTGCACGGCGCGGTCGTGGCGGCCAACGTGCTCGTCCACCCCGGCAAGCACGGGCTGGTGCTGGCCGACTGGTGCTACGCGGTACCCGAGGGGCAGCGCGTGCGCGCCGTGGTCGAGGCGTACGAGGACGACTACGCGCCCGAGATCCCCCAGGGCGGGGCCGCGACCCCGGCCACCGACATCCACATGGCCACCCGCACGATGGCGCGGCTCATCGGACCGCGCATGCCCGCGCCGATGGCGGCGTTCGCCCGCGGCTGCGCGCTGGAGGCGCCCTCCATGCGCCCCAAGGACGCGTGGGCGCTGCTGGGCGAGTTCGACGGCCTCCTGGAGCGCCTGTGGGGCCCGCGTTCCTTCCGGCCGTTCACGATGCCCACCGACCCCGCCTACTGACCACCCCGCCCCGACAGCGCGGGCGACAGGGAATTACGAGAGGAAACACCATGGGAAGCGGACACTGGTCCACCGACGTCTACAACGCCGCGAACTCGTACCGGGCGAGCACCGGCACGAGCGCCTTCGCCTACACCGACCACGTGGCGGCGTCGGCGCCGCCCAGCACCTGGACGGCCCACCCGAGCCTGGACCCCGGAAACGCGGGGGTGCGGGAGAGCCGGGACTCCGACGAGCACCCCGCCTCCACCGCCATCGCGGTGCTGTTCGACGTGACCGGGTCGATGGGGTCCATCCCGCGGACCATGCAGACGAAGCTCCCCGAGCTGTTCGGCCTGCTGCTGCGCAAGGGGTACGTGCAGCACCCGCAGATCATGTTCGGCGGGATCGGGGACGCCACCTGCGACCGGGTCCCTCTTCAGGTGGGGCAGTTCGAGTCGGACAACCGCATGGACGAGCAGCTCGGCAACATCCTGCTGGAGGGCGGGGGCGGCGGCCAGCTGACCGAGTCCTACGAGCTGGCCATGTACTTCATGGCGCGGCACACCGCGATGGACTGCCTGGAGAAGCGCGGCAGGCGCGGGTACCTGTTCCTGATGGGCGACGAGCTGGCGTACGGCAAGGTCAAGGCGCGCGAGGTGCGCGAGGTGATCGGGGACGACCTGGACGAGGACATCCCGCTGCCGCAGATCGTGGCCGAGCTCAAGGCCAAGTTCGAGGTGTTCCACATCGTCCCGGCGGGCGCGTACCACGCCGCCGACGGCAAGGTGGAGAAGTTCTGGCGGTCGCTGTTCGGACAGAACGTCATCATGCTCGACGACCTGGACGCGGTCGCCGAGACCATCGCGGTCACCGTCGGCCTGGCCGAGGAGGCCATCGACCTGGCCGAGGGCCTGGCGGACCTGGGCGAGAACGGTACGGAGGACGAGGCGGTGCGCGCGGTCTCGGCCGCGCTGGAGCCCGTGGCGCGCTCGCGCACCCCCGTCAGGGCCTCCGAGGCCCCGGCCGACCTGGACGCCGACGGCGCCGCCGGGCGCACCCGGCGGCTGTGATGGCGCCCCGCGCCGGTGCGGAGCTGGACGGCCACACCATCGTGGTGGACCTGGGGTTCGGCGACGCGGGCAAGGGCACGGTCGTGGACTGGCTGTGCGCGCTCGGCGGCCACCGCGCGGTGGTGCGGTTCAACGGCGGCGCCCAGGCCGCCCACAACGTGGTGGCCCCCGACGGGCGCCACCACACCTTCGCGCAGTTCTCCTCGGGCACCCTCACCCCCGGCGTGGCCACCCACCTGTCCCGGTTCATGCTGGTGGACCCGCTGGCGCTGGCGGCCGAGGCCGACCACCTGGCCGCCATCGGGGTGCCGGACGCGCTGGACCGGCTCACCGTGGACGCCGACGCGCTGGTGACCACCCCCTACCACCAGGCGGCCAACCGGGCGCGCGAGAGCGCGCGCGGCGCGGGGCGGCACGGCTCGTGCGGGATGGGCGTCGGCGAGACCGCGGCGTACGCGCTGGCGAACCCCGGGTGGGCGCCGAGGGCGGCCGACTGCGCCGACCCGGTGCGGCTGCGGCGGCTGCTGGGGAGGCTGCGCGAGGCCCTGGAGGCCGAACTCGGTCCGCTGGAGGCGCCTCCGGTCGCCGACTGCGCGGCGGTGTTCGGGGCGTTCGCCGAGCGGGTCCGGATCGTGGACGGCGCCGCGCGCCTGCGGCACCTGCTCGGGGCCGGGCCGGTCGTGTTCGAGGGCGCCCAGGGGGTCCTCCTGGACGAGTGGCACGGCCTGCACCCGTATACCACCTGGTCCACCACCACCGCGGCCAACGCGCGCGCCCTGCTGGCCGGGGCCGGCGCCGACGGGGCGACGCTGGGGGTGGTGCGCACCTACACCCCCCGGCACGGGCCCGGCCCGCTGCCCACGGAGGACCCCGCGCTGCTGGCCGCGCTGGGCGAGGCGCACAACACGACCGGGCGTTGGCAGGGGGCGTTCCGCACCGGGCACTTCGACGCGGTCCTGCACCGCTACGCGGTGGCCGCGACCGGCGGGGTGGACGCGGTGGCGGTGACCCACACCGACGCCCCCCACCGGGCGCGCCTGGGGATGTGCCGCGCCTACGACACCGACCAGGGGCGGTGCGCGGAGCTTCCGGGCGCGGTCGTGGGCGACCTCGCGGCCCAGGAGCGGCTCACCCGGCGGCTCGAGGAGGTGCGGCCCCGCGTCGAGGCCGTGGACCCCGGCGCCTGGTGCGAGGCGGTCGCCGCCGAACTGGGCGCGCCGTGCGTCCTCTCGTCCTCCGGCCCCGCCCGCGACGACAAGCGCCGGACGACAGCGATGGCGCCGGCCTGACCCGGGCGGCGGCGGGGCCGGAAGCCCCGCGCGACCGGCGGGAGCCTCAGCGGGGCCAGCTCATGTCGGTGGAGTACGGCAGGGAGTCGAGACGGGTCTCCTCGTGGGAGTTGAGTTCGGTGAACAGCTGCGTCCACGCCTGCTCGGGGGTGTTGTCGGTTCGGGCGCAGCCGCGCTGGGCGCACGCGGCGGACTGGGACAGGGCCCCGCCGAACCGGACCGGGCCGTGCCCGTGGGCCACGCCCCAGGCGCTCACGTTCGCCCACTGGCGCGCCTGGATGCCGTCGGTGCGGTAGATCTGCGGGACCGGCACCAGGGCGGGGGAGGCGCCCGCGGACACGTAGTGCACGTCGGCCACCGTCCAGCCGTTGCCGCACGCGGTGGACGTCGAGCCGTACACCGGGCAGCCGTCCGCGGAGTTCATCGTGAACAGCGGCGCCGGCGAGGCGGAGGTGAACGCGTCCACCCAGGCCCGCGCCCAGGCGGGGGAGGACCAGGACGGCTCGGCGTCCACCGCGCCCGCGACCGCGACCGCGTCGGTCGTGGCCCTCCGGGCCGCCGCGGTGACGGTCCGCGCCCACGCCCGGCCCGCCGCGGCGCTGTCGACGTGTCCGTCGGACTTGTTGTTCACGCCCAGCGCCAGCACGGCGGTGGCCCCCGAGACGCGGCACTCGGTGAACCCGCGCGCCCACTGGGCGGCGACCGCGGCGCCGCGCGCGGCCGCCACGCGGGGCGCGGTGGTGTCCGGACGGGTGCCGGGCGGGCGCAGCACGTTCCCCCGCTCCTGGGTGCCCAGGAACAGGACGCGCAGCCCGTCGAGGCCGGTGCGGCCCTGGGCGCAGCCCGCGTCGCGCGCGGTCTCCAGGTCGGCGCGTGTCCCGGTCATCGACACGTAGTAGCTGGTCGTGGCGGGTGGCGCCGTCATGGCCGCGGCGGTCGCGGCGGGTGCGGCCAGCAGCAGTGCGGCGGCCGCGGCGGCCGCCGCGGCGGGGCGTCGGTAGTCGCGCATGGATCCCCCATCGGCAAGGAACGGTGTGCGGAAGGTCATGGCCTGACCACGTCACTGGTCTCATTGAGCCCGTGGAGGCGCGCCCAGGCCAGGGAGCGGACCAAGGTGGTGTGTCAGGGGTGAACCCGGACGTAAGGACCGCGGCGAGGGGCGGACGCGAAACGGCGTCACACGTTGGCCACACGCCGGCGACACGCCGGAAAAATTCGCGGGCTATAACGAATCGCCTGGCGCGGTTCACCGACCGGTGCCGCGCCGGGACACGCCAGAGCCGATTCAGGGAGGCACCGTGCTGCCAGAGGTAGAGGCATGGCTCGACCGGCGCACCAGCCGTGCGCGGGACTGGGACGCCGGCGTCCTCGCCGGGGACAAACGGGACCAGCGGGTCACCGTGGTCCTGCCGGCCCGTGACGAGAGCGCGACCGTGGGCCGGATCGTCACCAGCATCCGAACCGCGCTGTGCGAGGACGTGCCGCTGGTGGACGAGATCGTGGTCATCGACTCGCGCAGTACCGACGGCACCGCCCGCGTCGCGGCGGAGGCGGGCGCCACCGTCTACCACCAGGACGCCGTCCGGCCCGACCTGGCGGGCGGGGAGGGCAAGGGCGAGGCGCTGTGGAAGTCGCTGTTCGTGGCCACCGGCGACATCCTGGTGTTCGTCGACGCGGACCTGCTGAGCTTCACCCCCGACTACGTGACGGGCCTGCTGGGCCCGCTGGTCACCGACCCGGGCGTGGCCTACGTCAAGGCCTGCTACGACCGGCCGCTGAAGGGGTCCCCCGGGGAGGCCTTCAACGGGGGGCGCGTCACCGAACTGGTGGCGCGCCCCCTGCTCAACCAGTACTGGCCGAGCCTGGCGGGGTTCGTCCAGCCGTTGTCGGGGGAGTACGCGGGCCGCGCCGACGTGCTGCGCCGGATGCCCTTCGTGTCCCACTACGGGGTGGAGCTGGGGCTGCTGGTGGACCTGCTGGAGGCCGAGGGCCTGGACGCGCTCGCCCAGGTGGACCTGGGGGTGCGCGAGCACACCAACCAGTCCACGCCGGACCTGGGGGTGATGGCCGCGCAGATCCAGCACACCGCCCGCACCCGCCTGGTGCGGTCGGGGCGGCTGGTCGAAGGGGACCCGGCCGCCACCACGCTCGTGCAGTACGCGCGCGGCGACACCGCCGACGGCGCGTACGTGCCGTACCCGCGCGAGACGGCCATCAGTGAGCGTCCCCCCGCTGACAGCCTGGTGGAGCCCGCACTGGTGTGAGGGCGGCGCCCCGGGGGCCCGGCCGGAGCCGCGCCCCCGCGGACGTCAGGACCGCCGGGAGGACGCGCCGGGGTGATCGCCACGGCGCACGGGCGGGGCGGCGGGGCCCTCGGGGACCACGCACAGCAGGAACACGCCGCGCGCCGCAACGATCGCGGCCAGTACCGTCACCCCCGCGCCCCACGAGCCGCCCGCGTAGCCCTCGCCCATGAACAGCACACCCGCCGCGGCCGCCGCCAGCGGGTTGGCCAGCGTCATCACGGCCAGCGGCGCGCCCACGTCCATGCGCGCGTACGCGGCCTGGGACAGCAGCACCCCGGCGCAGGCCAGCACCACCAGGCCCAGCCCGGTCCATCCCAGCAGGGCCCACACCCCCTGCTCGGCGGCGGCGTGCAGGACCGCCTTGGTCAGCGCCGAGGCCGTGCCGAAGGCCACCCCCGAGGCGGCCGCGAGCAGCAGGCCGCGCGGTACCGCGGCGGACGCGCGGGCCCCGGCCAGCGCCAGCGCGCCCACCGCCGCGGCCGCCGCCAGCGACAGCCACAGCCCGCCCTGGTCGGACAGGGTGTGCCCCTGCGGTCCGGAGCCCGCGGCCACGAGCATGACGCTCAGCGCGCCCACCGTCAGGACCACGCCGTGCCACTCGCGCGCGCTCACCCGGCGCGCGGCCAGCCACGCCGACCACGGCAGGGCGAACACCAGGACCAGCGTGCCCAGCGGCTGCACCACGACAAGGGTTCCGTACACCAGTGCCAGCGCGTGCAGAGCCGCGCCGGCGGCGTTGAGCGCGACCGACAGCCACCACAGCCGCTGCTCCAAGAGGGCGGGCACCGCGCGCCGAAGCGTGCCGTGCCCGCCGACGGCCCCCGCCAGGCGGCGCTGGGTGACCGCGCCGCCGCCGTAGCACACCGCCGAGGCCACCGACAGTCCGACCGCGATCCACAGCGTGCTCACGGGTGCGACACCCCTGCGGGCAGAGGAGGGCGAAGGCTCGTGGTTCGTGTCATACCCACCACTCTGCACCGTCGGAGGGCGCGCCGCGTCGTCCGGGAAGCGGCTTCCGGAGTACGGCGGATGCGGTACGAGGAGTCGCGCGCGCCTTTGCGGGCGGGAGAAATCGGCGCGGATTCGCGTCCGTCGGGCCCGTCGATTTCCCGTGACCCGGGCGCACCTGTGATTATTCAACGGTGTGGCGTTTATTGATCGGTGAACTGTATCCCGACGCGGAATTCCCCGAGCCGGCCAAGGAGGCGCTGTTCTGGCGGATCGAGGAGAACCTGGGCCTGCCGGTCCCCCCGGAGCTGGTGGAGCTGCTGCGCGAGACCAACGGGGTCCACAACGAGTACGGCGACGCCGTGGTCTGGCCCGCCGAGCGCATCGTCGAGGACAACCTCGCGATCCGCGCGGAGCCGGACCACCATGAGCTGTACGCGCCGTTCGATGACCTGATGTTCTTCGGCGACAGCGACATGGGACCCCAGTTCGCCTACGTCCACACCGGATACGGCCCGGGGATCGTCAAGTGGGACCACGAGACCGACGAACGGAGGCTCGCCGTGGTGTCCCTGCGCGACTACCTGGCACGCTGCCTGGGCCAGGACAACGACTGGTTCCGCTGACCGGCCGAGCGCCGCGCCGGAACGCCTTTCCCTCGGTGATCTTGACCTTTTCGGGGTCTCAACCGTCTCCGAGACCCCGAAAAGGTCAAGATCACCGGAGGAGGCACCACGGGTCTACGCGCGCCGTGCGCGCCTGAGGGTCTCCTCGTACAGGTCGAGGTAGCGCTCGGTCATCGCGCGGGGGGTGAACCGCGCCGCGGCCTCGGCACGGCACTGCGCGGGGTCGATCTCCGCGACGCGCCGCAGCAGCGCCTCGAAGCCGTCGTCGGTCTCGGTGAGCAGGCCCGTCCGGCCGTGCTCGACGAGTTCGGGCAGGCAGCCGCGCGACAGCGCGACGACCGGGGCGCCGCACGCCAGCGCCTCCACCACCGCGGTGCCGCCGGGCTCGGCCCACTGCACCGGGAACAGCGCGGCACGCGCGTTCTCCAGCAGGGACCGGAGCCGGGGCCCCGCCACGGTGCCGATCCAGCGCACCAGGTCGCCGTCGACGTGGGGCGCGACGTGCTCGGCGTAGTAGCGCACGTCGGGCGCCCCGTGGCGCGGGTCGTCGGGGTCCGAGAGCACCTTGTCGAGGGCCTCGGGGGAGTCCAACCCGTTGACGGGGCCGGCCAGCAGCAGCGGCAGGCCCTGCCGGCGGCACGCGCGCGCCGCGATGTGGGTGCCCTTGGCCGCGGTGATCCGCCCGACCACGACGAAGCCCTCGCGGCGCTCGGGGCCCCGGCGCCGGTCGGCGTCCACGGCCAGGGGCGTGGACAGGTGGACGTGGCCCACGCTGTGCGCGCGCAGCCGGGCCGGGGCGCGCCGCAGCTGGGACTCCGATACACCGTTGACGAAGAGCCGCCCCCGTCCGTCGAAGCCGTTGTAGAAGTGCGGGTGCTTGCACAGGTCCCAGTGCAGGGTGTGCAGGACCGGCGGCACGGCCGTTCCGGCGGCGCCGAGGACGGAGGCGCCCACGACCTCCATGTGGTCGTGCACCAGGTCGACGTCGCCGTGGCGGCGCAGCCGCTCCAGGACGGCCTGCATGTGGGCGTGGGCGATGCCCGCCGCCTGGTTGTACGGGGCCTGGATGTGCTCGAACTGGCCGTCGGGGAACACCGAGACGTACTCGTCCGCGGGTATCGACGAGGACCCCGTCCCGGCCAGGATCACCCGCGCCCCCCTCTCGCGCAGCTGGGGGATCAGCGCGGCCACCACGTTCTCGATCCCGCCGTAGCCGGTGGGGGGTACGGGCAGCCAGGGGCCGACGTTGACCAGGACGCTCAGGACGCTCACCGCTGGACCCGTCCGGGCGGGAACTGCGCGCTCCGGGCATGCGCGACCTGCCGCATCGGAGGCCTCTCGGGCACGTCCACGTCCCAGTCCAGCGCGTGGTAGCCGACGGGGGTCTGGACGAACTGGGTGAGCCCGGTGGCGGGCGGCCGGGCGGCGGTGGCCAGGCCGTGCCGGTGCAGGCGGGACCACGCGGTGTTGATGATCTGCCCGGACATGCGGCCCAGCGCCGCCGTGGACTGGTGGGAGTGCTCGCGCACGCCCAGGTCGGTCTGGGCCATGCGGTCCACGCCCAGGAGGTCGGCGAGGTCGACCAGGAGGGCGAACTCCACGCCGTACCCGCACACGAAGGGGACCGCCTCCAGGACGGCGCGGCGCCCGGCGTACTCGCCGGCCAGCGGTTGCACGAAACCCGACAGGTGCGGCCAGCACATGTTGAGCAGCGGGCGGGCCACCAGCTCGGTGACGCGCCCCCCGTCCGCGGGGGCGACGGAGCCCTCCTCGAGGAGGGGACGGCTGTAGCAGCCCTTGACGTAGCCCATGTCCGGATCGGCCAGGAGCGGCCCGACGAGGCCGGTGATGAAGTGCGGGCCGAAGTTGCGGATGTCGGCGTCGACGAAGACGACGACGTCCCCGGTGGTCACGGCCAGGGACTTCCACAGGGCCTCGCCCTTGCCCCACAGGCCGGGCAGGTCGGGGAGAATGTCGTCCTGGTGGTAGACGAGGGCTCCGGCCTCGCGGGCGGTGACGGCGGTGCCGTCGCCGGAACGGGAGTCGATGACCACGATCTCGTCGACCAGTGGCAGGCGTTCCACGAGCGGCTTCCTGATGGCCTCGACGATCGCGCCGACGGTCTCCTGCTCGTCCTTGGCGGGAAGGACGACGCTGACGGTCTCGGCGCCCTTGTGCGCCAGGGCGCGTTCGGCGGGCCAGTCCAGGTGCGAACCGGTGTTCCGGGACATCCACTGGCGGGTGCGGGTCGGCATCATCAGCAACTCCTTCGGTTGCGGCAGGAGCCGGGCCGTCGCGCGGGTGCGCTGGGCGGCCAGGCGGCGTAACGGACCGTTCCGCCGCTGGTCGTACGCGCGCCCCCCTAACCGGGAACATCCGTTATGAACATCAAGCAGCCGGTTTAATCCGGTTCCTTCGCGGCAGTGGGTCGCGCGTGGAAAGCGAGTGCGCGGTCGGGATCATCGGCGCGGGCGGCGTCGCGGCGCGGCACGCGGGGGTGCTGGCGGGGTTCGGGGACGTGCGCGTGGCGGCGGTCGCCGACACCGATCCGCTGCGCGCCGGGGCGCTGGCCGGGCGTCTGGGGGCACGCGCCTACCCGGACCACCTCGCGATGCTGTCGGGAGAGGCACTGGACGCGGTGTACATCTGCGTGCCGCCGTTCGCGCACGGGGCGCCGGAGAAGGCCGCGCTGGAGGCGGGGCTGCCGTTCTTCGTGGAGAAGCCCCTGGCTCTGGACCTCGCGCTGGCCGAGGACATCGCGGCGGGGGTCCGCGAGCGGGGCCTCCTGACCGCGGTCGGCCACCAGTGGCGGTACCTGAGCGGTATCGAGCGGGCCCGTGAGCTGCTGGAGGGGCGCGGCGTGCGCATGGTGCTGGGGTACTGGCTGGACAAGGTCCCGCCGGTGGGCTGGTGGGCGCGCCTGGACGGTTCGGGCGGGCAGATCGTCGAGCAAGCCGCGCACGTCATCGACACCGCGCGGCTGCTGGCGGGCGAGGTGGTGGAGGTGTGGGCGCTGGAGTCCGCGGCCAAGGCGGCGGGAGTGCCGGACGCGGATGTGGCCGCCGCCACGACCGCGGCCCTGCGCTTCGCGGACGGGGCGGTGGGCAGCCTGGCCGCGACCTGCCTGCTGGCGTGGAAGCACCGCGCGGGCCTGGAGGTGTACGCCCAGGGCATGGTCCTGGAGGTGTCGGAGGAGCGGCTGGACGTGTACACCGGCGCGGACCCCGAGCACGTCGCGGACACGGGGGACGCCAGGACGCGGGTGGACCGGGCGTTCGTGGACGCGGTGCGCGGGGTGGGCTCGGACGTGCGCACCGACTACGCCGAGGCGCTGCGCACCCATCGGGTGGCGTGCGCCATCGCGGAGTCGGCGGCCACGGGCGGTCCGGTCGAGGTGAGGGCGGAGTGAGCGGCGGGGGCGGGTACGAGGCGCTGTGGGTGACCGGGCCGGGGCGGGTCGAACTGGTCCGGGAGGAGGCTCCGCCGCTGGGAGAGGGCCGCTTCGAGGTGCGGACGATGTACAGCGGGCTGTCCGCGGGGACGGAGCTGACGTTCCTGAACGGCACCAACCCGGCGCTGACCGGGGGCTGGGACGGCGGCCTGGGCCTGTTCACCGGGGAGCCCCGGACCCCCGTGTACCCGGTCCGGCGACTGGGGTACATGCAGGTGGGACGGGTGGTGCGCACGCGCACCCGCGCTGTGGCCGAGGGCGAGACCGTGGCGATGGCGTACGGGCACCGGACCGGGTACGTGGCCGACCCCCGCGTCGACCGGTTCGTGGTGCTGGGCGACGACCTGGACCCGCTGCTGGGCGTGTACGTCGCCCACATGGGGCCGATCTGCGCGAACGGACTCCTGCACGCCGCCGCCGAGGTGTGCGGCCCCGATGTGCGGGCGCTGGGCGACGGTGTGGCCGGGCGGCGGGTCGCGGTACTGGGCGCGGGCGTGGTCGGGGTGCTGACCGCGCTGTTCGCCGTCCACCACGGCGCCGCCGAGGTCGTCGTGCTGGACGCCACCCCCGAGCGCCTGGAGGTGTGCCGCCGGCTGGGGCTGGACACCCTGGACATGGACGCCGGTGACGCGGCGCCGGTGCTCAAGGAGCGCTGGCGGCACGGGGCGGGCGACCACGGGGCCGACGTGGTCTTCCAGTGCCGGGGCCGGTCGCGCTTCCTGGCCGCGGCACTGCGCGTGCTGCGGCCGCAGGGGGCGGTGATCGACCTGGCGTTCTACACCGACGCGGCCGCGTCGGTGCGCCTGGGGGAGGAGTTCCACCACAACGGGCTGGCCATCCGGTGCGCCCAGATCGGCAGGGTGCCGCGCGGGATGGCGCACCTGTGGGACAGGGAGCGTCTCTCGGTGGAGACCGTGGAGCTGCTGGTGGCGAAGGGGGACCGGGTGCGCGAGCACCTGGTCACCGATGTGGTGCCGCTGAGCGAGGCGCCGCGCCTGATGACCGAGGTGGCCCGGCACCGCCGCCACGTGGTGCAGGCGGTGTTCACCGCGGGGCCGGAACCGGCGCGGGGCTGACGGACGGGAGGCCCGCCGTCAGACCCGCGCGGAGCGGCGGGCCGAGCCCAGGTACGCCTGGACGACGAACACGGCCAGGGCCGCCGCCGCGGTGGCGAGCATCACCCCGGACATGCTGACGATGCTGGCCTGGCCGCCCTCACCCATGCCGGTGACCGCCGCGAGGCCGCCGCCGATCGCGAACTGCAGGGTGCCCAGGAGCGCGGACCCGGCGCCCGCCACCGACGCGGGCTGGCCGGCGATCGCCAGGGTGGTGGCGTTGGGCGAGATCAGGCCGGTGCAGAACATCATCACGAACAGCACGGCGGTGACCGAGACCAGGCTCGCTCCGCCGGTCAGGGCGAGCGCCGCCAGTACCCCGACGGAGGCGAGGCTGCCGACCAGGCCGGCCAGGAGGCGGCGGGAGGTGTCCATCCTGCCGATGAGCGCGGCGTTGACCTGGTTCCCCAGGACCATGCCCAGGGAGTTGACCCCGAAGATGAGGCTGAACTGCTGGGGGGTGGTGCCGAACTCGTCGTGGGAGACGAAGGAGAACGCGGAGATGTAGGTGAACGTCATGGCGAAGCTCAGCGCCATGATCAGGGACGGGGCGATGAAACGGACGTCGAGCAGCAGGCGGACCAGGACGCGCAGGGACCCGCGGCCCCGCTGTCCGCGCTGTCCGCGCTGCTCGCGGGAGAGGGTCTCGGGCAGCCCGAAGAACACGAACGCCAGGTTCACCAGGCCCGCCACGGCGAGCGCGACGAAGATCAGCCGCCACGACCCCACCAGCAGCAGCTGCCCGCCCAGCATCGGGCCCAGCATCGGGGCCAGGCCCACGAGCAGCACCAGGCGGGAGAAGAAGCGGGCGCCGTCGTCGCCGTCGAAGGTGTCGCGCACCACCGCGCGGGAGATCACCGCGCCCGCGGCGGCGGCCAGTCCCTGGACGAACCGCAGCACGCTGAGCGCCTCGACGGACGGGGCCACGGCGCACGCCAGCGAGGACAGGGTGAACACGGCGACGCCGACGAGCAGCGGGCCGCGCCGCCCCCAGCGGTCGCTCATGGGGCCGATCGCGAGCTGGCCCACGGCCAGGCCGATCATGATCGCGGTCAGGGTCAGCTGGACCTGGGACTGGGTGGCGCCCAGGTCGGCGGCGATGCTGGGAAAGGCGGGCAGGTACAGGTCGGTGGCCAGCGAACTGGTGGCCGAGAGCAGACCGAGCACGAACACCAGCAGCACGACCGACGAACGGGGCTTGCGCCCGGGGGCCGGAGCGGCGGAAGCGGTGCGCGCGGCGGACGGACGCGGGCGCAGGGCGGTGAGGGACAACTGCATACTCCGTGGGCATGTCGAAGGAGACGACAGGGCGGGAAAAGCGCTCCGGCATGTCACACCGCGGGGCGCAGGGGTTGTGGCCCGGCTCAGGGGCCTGGTCCAGGTGACCGTCGGCGATCCGCGTGGACCGCTCCGGGAGGTGTCTCCCGGTTCGTTGCGCCGGACCGCCCGAACGGACGAGACCGGGTGTTCTTCGCGGACTGTCTCGCGGAGAACCGCGTGGACGATCGCCCACGAATCCGGGAGCGGTCCGGAAGACGCACCCCGGGGAGACCGGGGTGGTGCCGACGTGGCAGGGGTTCCGCCCGGCGATCGTGGAGACGGGACGCACGGACGGACGCGACCTGGGGGCTACGCGAGGTTGAACCCCCTGACCAGCGAGATTAGTCCGGGTCGCGGAGTGCTGAAACCGTGACCTGCCACACGTCCGCGTAACCGCCGTGTCGGAGGGGGTTTCGCGCGCCCTGTGAAAGGCGCCACCCCGCTCCCGGGGAGGGTCGCGCACCCCTGGTCCTGGCGGGCGGCGCCGCCCTGCTGGCCGCCGCGCTCCTGGGCCGCCGGATCCGCCACGCCCGGCGCTAGCGTCCCGCCGAACGTGTGAAACGGCCGCGCCGGGTCAGTGGCTGGGCGGGAGAGGCCGCGCCCGCGGCCGCGCTGGAGGTGAGGGATGCGGTACCACGTGCTGGCCTGCGACTTCGACGAGACGATCGCGCACGAGGGGCGGGTGGAGGAGGAGACCGTGACCGCGCTGGAGCGCCTGTCGCGCTCCGGTCGGCGCCTGGTCCTGGTCACGGGGCGGGAACTCGACGACCTGCTGCGGGTGTTCACGCACGTCGACCTGTTCGACATGGTCGTGGCCGAGAACGGGGGCGTCGTGTACGACCCCGCGCGGCGCGACCGCAGACCGCTCGCCGACGCGCCGCCCGAGGCGTTCGTGGAGCGGCTGCGCGCCCAGGGCGTGCGGCCGCTGGGGGTGGGCTCGGTGATCGTCGCCACCCGCGAACCGCACGACCGCGCGGTCCTGGACGCGATCCGCGAGCTGGGCATGGAGATGCAGGTGGTGTACAACAAGGGCGCGGTGATGGTGCTGCCGCCGGGGGTGAACAAGGCGTCCGGGCTCGCCGAGGCGCTGCGCCGCCTGGAGATGTCGCCGCACTCGACGGTCGCCGTGGGAGACGCCGAGAACGACCACGCGATGCTGTCCATGTGCGAGTGCGCGGTGGCCGTGGCCAACGCCCTGGACTCGGTCAAGGAGCACAGCGACCTGGTGCTCACCGAGCCGCGCGGACGGGGCGTGGCGGCGCTGGCCGCCTCGCTGCTGGAGTCCGATCTGGCCGAGGTGTCCACGAGCCGCCACGACCTGCACTTCGGCACGGCGGGGGAGCGGCCGTCCGCGATCGCGCCGTACGGAACGTCGGTGGTGGTGGCGGGACCCTCGGGAAGCGGCAAGTCCACGGCCGCCACCGCGCTGCTGGAGCGGCTGGGCGAGGCCGGGTACCAGTACTGCGTGATCGACCCCGAGGGCGACTACGCGGACTTCGGCGGGGTGACGGTGTTCGGCGACCCCACGCGGGGGCCGTCGGTCGACGAGGTGCTGGGGGCGCTGCGCGACCCGGGCCAGAGCGTGGCCGTGAACCTGCTCGCGGTCCCGCTGCGGGACCGGCCCGCGTTCTTCGCCGACCTGCTGCCCAGGCTGGTGGGGTTGCGCGCCGAACTCGGCCACCCCGACTGGGTCGTGGTGGACGAGGCCCACCACCTGATGCCGGTGGAACTGGCGCAGCTGCCGGTCGGCGTCCCGACGGACGTGGGCAGCCTGATGATGGTCACCGTGCACCCCGAGACGCTGAGCCCGCTGGCGCTGGAGCTGGTCGACACCGTCGTCGCGGTCGGCGACGAGCCCGGCGACACCCTGGACGCGTTCGCCTCGGCCACGGGCAGGACGGCGCCCGCGCTGGGCGAGGCGCCCGGGACCGACGAGAGGCAGGGCTCCATCGTCTCGGACATCGCCGTGTGGCGGGTCGGGGAGGAGAAGGCGGAAAGGGTCCTCCTGGCGCCGGGGGAGGCGCACCGGACCCGGCACCGCCGCAAGTACGCCACGGGCACCATGTCCCCGGACAAGAGCTTCTACTTCACCGGCCCGGAGGGGCGGCTGCGGCTGCGCGCCCGCAACCTGCACTCGTTCCTCGAACTGGCGGACGGGGTGGACGACGACACCTGGACGCACCACCTGCGCCGCCACGACTACTCGCGGTGGCTGCGCGAGGCGGTGGGCGACGCCGAGCTCGCCGACCTGGTGCGCGGGGTCGAGGACGACGAGGACCGCGCAGCCGCCGACAGCCGGGACGAGGTCGCGCGGCTGGTGGACGAGCGCTACACCCTGCCCGCCGAGCCGACCCGCCACGACCCCGACCACGACGACGACGCGCGGAGCTTCCCCGGAGGGGAGGCCCGGTCGTAGGCCGCGCCTCGGGACCGGGCACTACGGGGCGGCGGACGGGACCGGTGCGCGGGGGCCGGCCGCGGCGGGGGCGCGCCGGTCCAGCAGGCCCGAGGCGACGATCAGCCCCAGCCCCAGCACCGCCAGGACCGCGCCCACCAGGTTGGGCGAGGTGTAGCCGTACCCGGCGGCGATCACCAGGCCGCCCAGCCACGCGCCCGAGGCGTTGGCCAGGTTCAGCGCCGAGTGGTTCAGGGCCGCGGCCAGGGACGGCGCGCCCGGGGCCACGTCGATCAGCCGGGTCTGCAGGGCGGGGACGAGCGCGCTTCCCGCCAGGCCCACGCCGAACACCGTGGCCACCGCCGTGACGGGGTGGTGCGCGGTGACGAAGAAGAGGGCGAGCAGGACGATGATCGCCGCCAGCGACCCGTACATGCTGGCCATCAGCCGGTAGTCGGCGAGCCGCCCGCCCAGCAGGTTGCCCGCGGTCATGCCCACGCCGTACACGGCGAGCACCAGGGGCACCGCCGCGGCCTCCAGCCCGGCGACCTCGGTCATCATCGGCGCGATGTAGCTGTAGGAGGCGAACATGCCGCCGAAGCCGACCGCGCCGGTGGCCAGCGCCAGCCACACCTGGGGGCGCTTGAGGGCGCCCAGCTCCGAGCGCATCGTGGTGTGCGGCGAGGTGGGGGTGCGGGGCACGAACGCGGCCAGCGCGACGAGCGTCACCAGGCCCACGGCGGTCACCATCCAGTAGGTGCTGCGCCAGCCGACGGTCTGGGCGGCCGCGGTCGCCAGCGGGACCCCGATGATGTTGGCGACGCTCAACCCCACCATCATCATGGAGATGGCCTGGGCGCGCTTGTGGGCGGGGACCAGCCCGGCCGCCACCACCGAACCGATGCCGAAGAAGGTGCCGTGCGGCAGGCCGGTGAACACGCGGGCGGCCATCAGGGTCGAGAAGGTGGGCGCGAGGGCCGCGGCGACGTTGCCGAGGGTGAACATCGCCATCAGCGCGATCAGCAGAGCCTTGCGGTCGACGCGCGCGCCGAGCGCGGTCAGCAGCGGTGCGCCCACCACCACGCCCAGGGCGTATCCGGAGATCATGTATCCGGCGGCGGGGATCGACGCGTCGAAGTCCGCGGCGACCTCGGGCAGGATGCCCATGGCCACGAACTCGGTGGTTCCGATGCCGAACCCGCCGATGGCGAGGGCGAGCACGGCCAGGGCGGCCGACGGGGGGCGTGGGGCGGTGGTGAGAGAGGGCACGGTAGGGAAACCCCTGTTCGACGTCCTCTCTTCCGAGAACCGATGATCCCACCTGTGTGATGCGCGTCTCCGTGGCGGGACGGACCGGGGCCGCGGCTCAGGGGCGGGCCGCGGTGGGGCGCAGCAGAAGCACCGCGACGTCGTCGGCGCGGTGCCCGGCCAGGCGGGCGGGACGGGCCAGGATGTCGGCGAGCCCCTCCAGGGACTGGTCGCCGAAGAGCGCGAGCCGCTCCGCCAGTTCGGCCAGCGCGTCGTCCAGGTCGATGCCGGGCTTCTCGATGAGCCCGTCGGTGTACAGGGCCAGGACGGAGTCGGGAGGCAGCGGGATCCGCACGTGTGGGTACCGGGCGTCGGCCTCGACGCCCAGCACGAGGCCGCCGGGGATGTCCAGGACCTCGGTGCGGCCGTCGGGGTGGCGCAGGAGCGGCTGGGGGTGCCCCGCGCGGGCGATGCGGGCCTCGCCGCCGGCCAGGTCCAGGTGCAGGTAGACGCAGCTGGCGAAGAGCCCGGTGTCCAGTTCGGTCAGGAGCCGGTTGACGCGCTCCAGGACCTGCCCGGGGTCGCCGTCGGAGGTGGCGGCGTAGGCGCGCACCGCGGTGCGCGCCTGGCCCATGAGCGCGGCGGCCGTGACGTTGTGGCCCTGGACGTCGCCGATCACGGCGGCGATCGCGCCTTCGCCCAGCGGGATCAGGTCGTAGAAGTCGCCGCCGATGTCCATGCCCTTGGTGCCCGGCAGGTAGCGCGCGGCGGCGTTCAGGCCGGGGACGCGGGGCAGCGCGTGGGGCAGCAGGGCGGACTGGAGACCGCGGGCCAGCTCGTTGGTGGAGTCGTACAGGCGCGCGCGCTCCAGGGCCTGGGCGATCAGTCCGCCCAGGGAGGTGAGCACGTTGCGGTCCTCCGGGGTGAACACGTGCGGCTGCTCGAAGGCCAGCACGCACACGCCGACCGGCTTGCCCGAGGCGATCAGCGGCAGGAACGCCCACGCCGACATGGTGCCGCGCAGGACCGATCCGGACGACGAACCCGTCAGCGGATAGGCCTCGTACAGCTCCCCGGCCGACTCGAAGAAGCTCGGCACGCCGGCCAGCAGCGTCTTGATCCCCGGGGTCTGCGCGGTCAGCGGAGTCCGGTCCAGCGCCCGCACGGCGTGCGGCGGGTAGCCGCGCGAGCCCGCGACGCGCAGCCGTCCGTCCTCGGCGGTCAGCAGCGCCAGGGCCTGTCCGCCGAAGGCGGGCATGATCTGGTCGGCGACCAGGTCCACCACGTCCCGCACCCCCACCGCGGCGGTGAGTGTGGCGGCGAGCTGCACGACGTGGTAGATCGCCCCGAGCCGGACGGGTTCGACCGGGAGGGCGTCGGTCCCGGCGTCGTCGGCCGGGGCCGCCGGTCCGTCGTGCGCGGGCCGGGCCGGGGCGATGCGCACGGTGATCCCGGTCGGATCGGGGTGCAGCCGAAACGACAGCCACTGGTCGGGCGGGCGCAGCGCCACGAACGAGGTGGGCTTCTGGCTGATCACCGCGGCCCGGTACTGGTCCTCGTACGCCGGGTCGTTCAGCCAGGGCAGCACCCGCCACGGGTGGGTTCCCACCAGCCGCTCGGCGCTCTCGCCGAGCAGCTCGGCCCCCGCGGGGTTGACGACGGTGAGGTGGCCCTGCAGGTCCAGGGCGCACAGCCCTTCGGGGAGCCGGGCCGCGAACGCCTCGGCCGAGCCGTCGAAGGCCGGGCGCAGGAACAGCGGTCCGGGGCCGGGGCGGACCGGTTCGGGGGCCGCGCCCAGACGCCGCGCCAGCAGGTCGGCGCACTTCTGGAGGTGGTCGTGGTCGTGGGGGGAGAGCTTCTCGGGCTGCGCGCCCGGCCACAGGGCGAACAGCACCCCGTAGTCGGTGGTGTCGTCGGAGACGGGGAAGGCGGCGATCGCGAACTCGTACGGCATCGCCACGGCGGTGTGCGGGTACCGGCGCACCCACTCCTTGGAGTCCCGGACCCAGGTGGGGCTGTCGTTGCGCAGCGTGTCGGAGACGGGCCCCGGGTAGGACAGGCTCATGCGTTCCCAGGGCTTGACGAAGTCCCGGGGCCAGCCCGCCAGCATCGTCAGCACGAGGGTCGGCTCGTCGGGGGACACCAGGTAGATGCCGCCCGCGAAGACCCCGAGGCCCTCCAGCGTCTCGCGCAGGCTCTGGGCCAGGATCTCCGTTCCACCGGAGGGAAGCGCCGGGTCGTCGGAAGGAGTCCACGGCTCACGCACGGGCGTCACCCGGGCCCTCGCCGCACGCGCGCATGACCGCCCGCCGCGGAAGGGGAGGGACGCTGGCTGTCTGTGATGGCATGTCGCCACGTCGTCTTTGTGTTCCGACGCACATACGCAGACGATACGCCCAACAGACGGGTTTCCGTGCCGCCAGGGGGCTTGGGAGCGCCGCGGCCGGGGCGGCGCGGAGGGGTCGGGCGGGGGGCCGGTCCTCGTCCGCTGGTACCTTTCAAGGGTCGTGCCCGGACCCGAGTCCGTCCCGGGGCGGCCACCGAACCATTTGGAAAGACGAGCGAAGTGATGTCCGAGCAGCACGTGTCCGAGCCGCCGATCGACGCCCGGGTGTGGGTCCAGGGCGAGCCCGTCGACTCCTACCCCGAATGGGCCCCGGAGGCCGAGCGGGGGAGGGCCCTGCGGGTCACCGTCGTGGGCGAGGACGTGCTGCACCGGCGCAACGCCGAGGTCACCGAGTTCGGCACCCCCGGACTGCGCGCGCTCGTCGACGACATGTTCCGCACCATGTACGTCGCCGAGGGCGTCGGCCTGGCCGCCAACCAGGTGGACGTGGACCTCCGGCTGTTCGTCTACGACTGCCGCGACGACGACGGGGTGCGGCACGTGGGCCACGTCGTCAACCCGGTCCTGGAGACCGAGGGGACCGAGGACGAGGGCGTCACCGTGGAGAGCGAGGGCTGCCTGTCGGTGCCGGGCCCGCACGCGGACCTGGCACGCGCCCCGCGCGCCCGGGTCACCGGGGCGGACGTGGACGGCAGGCCCGTGACCGTGGAGGGCACCGGCTACTTCGCCCGCTGCCTGCAGCACGAGACCGACCACACGCTGGGCCGCCTCTACATCGACCGGCTCTCCGCGCGCGAGCGCAAGAAGGTCCTCAAGACCATGAACGACATGAAGGACCAGGTGTTCGCGCGCCGCGCCGAGAACGCCGAGTCGATGGACTTCGACGGCTAGGGAGCCTCTGGCGCCGGGGTGGTTCGCGCACCGGTGGTTTCATTGGCGGTCTTGAGCTTTCTGCCCGTTTCGGGGTCTGGAAGGGCGGAAAGCCCGTGATCATTCCGGATGAGGCGGAACCGGCCCTCGAATGTCCGGTGATCTTGCTGTTCTCCCCCGAAAAACCTTGGTTTCAGGGGGAAACAGCAAGATCATCAATGGAAACCGCGTGAAACGGACGAAGTGGAACGCCGGCGTCACGACCATCGAGCAGGACCCCCGCGGGGGCCGGGAGCCGGACGCCTTCTCGCGGCCCGGTCCCGGGTGCCCCCGGCGGACCCCGGACGCGCGACACTAGGCTCTGGGGCGTGAGCAACCCCGAACCCGCGTCAGTGGCCGAACTGGTCGCCGCCGTCCCCGTCTTCGCGCCGCTGGGGCGCGGCGGGCGCGGACGCCTCAGCGCCGCCACCGTACGCCCCGGCCACACGCTGCCCGACAAGGTCGTCGTGGACTTCGGATGGCGTTCGTCGGAGGCCGTCCTCGACCTGGAGGTCGCCACCCGGCGCTGGGACGCCGGGGCGGCTCCCGACGCGCGCCATCTGCGGGCCTTCTGCGCCGAACGCGACTTCATGCAGCGCCGCGCCCGGGGGGCGGCCGACTGGTCCGACCCGTCGCCCGCGGCCGAGGCGGCCTGGTCCGGCCTGGACATCGCCCTGGACGGCGTCCCGCGGCCGTTCACCGTGCTCACCACCGCGCACTCCTGGGTCGCCGCGACCGCGCTGGACGGGGAGTGGCTCGTCCGCCTTTTCGCTCAGGCCGCGCCCGAAGGGCTCGCCGGGCTGCGCCGCGTCGTCGACGAGACCGAGCTGGAGCCGGTCCGCGGGCGGTCCTGACCCCGAGGCGGGACGCTCACCCGACGGGGGAGCCGCCGTGCGCGGTGTGGAACGGCCCGCCCACCGTGGTCTCGGCGAGGCGGTCCACGAACTCGCCGGTCCCCGCGCACCGGGCGCGCAGTTCGCGCTGGCGCCGCGCGCCGCTGCCCGTCGTGTACAGCAGCCCGAGCATCGACTCGACGAAGCGCAGGTCGCCCGACCGCTCCAGCACCGGACGGACCCGGTCCACGAGTGCCGGGAGAACCTCGCGGGCGTCCCCGGGCCGCCCCGTCGCCGGGTCCAGGCACCGGCCGTCCAGGCCGTCGCGGGCGGCGCGCCACATGTGGGCGCGCAGCACCTCCAGCCGCAGGCACGGCGGAGGGAGGCCCAGCGCGGCGTCGGCCAGGAACGTGGTGACGAGCCCGCGCACGAGCACCGCCAGCAGCACCGCCTCCTCCGCGGTGGCGGCCACGTCGCTCACCCGGACCTCCAGGGTGGGGTACACCTCGGAGGGGCGCGCGTCCCAGTAGAGCATCCCCTTGTCCAGCACCGCCCCCGACGCCAGCAGCGCCTCGACGCTCTCCCTGTACTCGCGCTCGTCGGCGAAGAACGGCTGCGCGGACGCCGCGGGCTGTCGGGACCAGCGGATGTACCGCCAACTGGCGTAGCCGGTGTCGCGGCCGTCGGAGTAGGGCGAGTTCGCGGTGAGGGCGAGCAGCGCGGGAAGCCATGGCCGCAGGTGGTTGGCGGCCCGCAGGCCCGAGGCCAGGTCGGGGACCGCGATGTGCACGTGGCATCCGCAGGTGCTCGTCGACTCCAGCAGCGCCGGACCCAGCTCGTCGCGCATGCGCGCGTAGCGCGAGACGGGGCTCAGGGCCGGCGGGGCGGTCTCGCGGAGAAGCGGAGTACCGACCGCCACCAGGCGCAGCCCCTTGGCCGCGGCGGCGCGTGACAGCCGTTCGCGCGAGAGCCGCAGCTCCCGCAGGAGGGTGTGGGAGTCCCCGACCACGGTGCTGGCCGACTCGACCTGGTAGCGGGTCAGCTCGTGTTGGAACGCGCTCGCGCCGTCCGCGGCGAGGGCGAGCACCTCGGGGCTCTCCCCGGCCAGGTGCCCCCGGTCGTCCAGGAGCAGGAACTCCTCCTCCACGCCCATCGTGGGAAGGCCGGACAGCGCCTCCGAACGGTCCGCCATCGCTGCTCTCTTCTCACTGGTCTCGCGTCCGGCAGCGGCGCGAATGGGTCCAGGGTTCAGTAAGGCGACGGCTACCCGGGCGGCGGCCCCGGAAACAGCGCCGACCGCGCCGGACCCGCAGGCGGGGAGAACCCCGGGGTGAACGGCCTCGTCACCGCTCCGGGGCCGCGTCCGCTTTCCGGTCGATGAACACCTGGAGGCCGTCCAGGACGCGTGCCAGGCCGAACTCGAAGGCCTGGTCGGGGTCGGAGGCGGCGTTGTACGCCTCGCCGGCCGCCGCGCCGACCCGGCTGGAGACGGGGAAGCGCCCGGGCTCCATGACCTTCCTCAGGAACGGCGCCTGGGTGTCCCACCACTGCTCGTCGGTCAGGCCGGAGTCGCGCTGGTCGCGGGCGGCGTCGACCGAGCCCCGGGCCGCGCCGTGGACGTATCCCGTGACCAGGGTCGTGACCGAGTCCATCTCCAGGTCGCTCAGGCCGATCCCGTCGATCGCGCGCAGCTGGTACTCGTAGTCGAGCGAGATGTTCGGGCCCAAGGGAGGCCTGCTGGTCAGCACCTGGAGCAGCCACGGGTGGCGGTGGCACAGCGCCCAGTTGTCCCGGGCGATGAGCTCCAGACGGGCCCGCCAGCCCCCGGGGGCCTCGTGGTGCCGCCCGAGCTCGCCGTGGACGGTGTCCACCATGACGTCGACGAGCTCGCTCTTGCCCGGCACGTACGTGTAGAGGGACATGGTGCCCACGCCGAGGCGTTCGGCGACCTTGCGCATGGACAGCGCGGCCACGCCCTCGGTGTCGGCCAGTTCGATCGCCGCGCGCACGACGCGGTCCACGCTCAGGTCGTGCTTCCCCCTGCGCCCGGCGCGTTCGCCGCCGCGCCACAGCAGGGCCAGGCTGCGGGCGGGGTCCGAGGTGCCGCTGGTGTGCTCCGTGGTCATGATGCGGTCATCCTACGTGCCGCCCGGGGCGGGCCCGGCGTCCCGCGCGGCCGGCTCCCGGCCGCGCGGCCCGCTTGACCGTATACCATACGGTACAGTGTACGGAAAAGTCGGCCGCAGAGCGGAGGAGGGCGCGGTGAACCCCACGGATCACGCGGCCGCCGCCGACGGCCCGGACAAGGAGCACGGGGGCGGTCGGGCTCTGGACGGTTTCGACCCCACCGACAGCGGAGGGAAACCCGTCAGGCGGTACTCCGGCGGCGTGCGCAGGAGCCCCGGCCTCGCCGCCGGGCTCGTCCCCGCCCTTATGGTGCCGGTGTGGCCGCTGCCGCCCACCGCGGTCCTCCACCCCCTGCCCGCGCGCCGCGACCGGGCGCTCGGCCGGTGGAAAAGGCGGTCGAGGGGAATCCCCGCGGCCGCGCCGTTCGTTGCGAAGCCCGTACGCACCGGAGCCCACGAAGGGAAGCACACGCCCCCATGGCACTGACCGAGGCAGAGGCGGCGCGCCTGGCACGCTGCGCCGCCGTGTTCGAGGCGGGCGACCCGCCGCGCGCCGCGACGATGGCGTTCTGGGATCCGGACGGCGGCGGACTCCCCGCCCCGGAGGGGGAGCGGGGCGAACTCGTCCTGGCCCGGCCGACCCCCGACGGCGTGCGCGTCGGGGCCGTCCCGGTGCTCCGCCTCCCCGTCGCCGACGCGCTCGGGGTGCTCGTCGCGGCCCGCGCCGGGAGCGCGCCGCACCCGGCGGCCGCGTTCTGGGGCGCCGCCGCCGTCACGGCGCTGCGCCTGGTCCACCGGGGCCGGATCCTGCCCGGCGTGTCCGAGGACGACCACGACGCCTGGCGGGTGGGACCGCTGGACGCCGACGACGCGCGCGGCGTCCGGGAGCTCGCCGCCGCCATGCCGCCCCACGCGCGCGCCGTCCCCGTCGAGGGCACCGACCCGCCCCTGCTGCCCGACGCGCACGCCCTGGTGCGCGGCTTCCTCGACGCCGTCGCCGACACGATGGCGCGCACGGCGGCCGCGCCCCGGCTCACCGGCTCCAAACCGTTCGCCGCGGCCGAACCCCAACGGGTGCCGCGGCTGCGCCCGTGGGCCGAGGAGGTCGCGGCGGGCCTCGACTCCGGGGTGTGCCTCTCGCTGCGACTGGAGATCCCCGGCGGCGTCGACTCCCTGGGCGACGGGCTGGAGGGAGTCGCCTTCCACGCCGTCGCGCAGGCCCACAGCCTCGCCGACCCGTCCCTGGTCATCGACGCCGCCGAGCTGTGGCGCGGCGCCGACCACGGCTTCGGCGCGCGCGCCCGGCTCGACAGCACGCTCGCGATCCGGCGCGCCGCGCGGGTGTGGCCGCCGCTGGAGCGCCTCCTGGAGGCCCCGGTGCCCGACCGGCTCGTGCTCGCCGACACCGAGGCCGCCGACCTCACGGGGGCGGCCGCGACGGCCCTGGCCGACGCCGGGGTCCAGGTGCACTGGCCCCGCGAACTCGTCCGGGGCCTCACCGCGACCGCCGCCGTGGAGGCGGCCGGGGCGGCGCCCTCGGACACGCGGGCCCTGCTGGGAGAGGACCTGCTGTCCTTCAACTGGCGGATCGCGCTGGGCGGCACCCCGCTCACCGAGACCGAACTCGACACCCTCGCCGAAGCCCACCGGCCCGTCGTGCGGCTGCGCGGCGAGTGGGTGCTCGTCGACCCCGAACTGGCCCGCAGGGCGCGCGAGCCCGAACTCAAGCCGATCACCCCCATCGACGCGCTCGGCGCGGCGCTGACCGGCACCACCGAGGTGGACGGCGAGCGCGTCGAGGTCGCCCCCGGCGGCTGGCTGGAGGCGCTGCGCGAACGCATCGGCGACCCCGACGGCGGCCGCGAACCCGTCGGCGCGCCCGCCGCGCTGGCCGCCACCCTGCGCGACTACCAGCTGCGCGGCCTGCGCTGGTTGGACCGCATGACCTCGCTCGGCCTGGGCGGCTGCCTGGCGGACGACATGGGGCTGGGGAAGACCGTCACGCTCATCGCGCTGCACCTGCGCCGCGCGGCCGACACCGACGGCGGCGCGGGCCCCACTCTCGTGGTGTGCCCGGCCTCCCTCCTGGGCAACTGGGAGCGCGAGATCCGCCGGTTCGCGCCCGGCACGCCCGTGCGCCGCTTCCACGGGGCGGGACGCTCCCCGGACGCGGACCCCGGCGGGTTCGTGCTCACCACCTACGGGACCATGCGCCTGGACGCTGACCTCCTCGCGGAGCGGCACTGGGGACTGGTCGTGGCCGACGAGGCCCAGCACGTCAAGAACCCGCTGTCGGCGACCGCCAAGGCGCTGCGCCGCATCGGCGCAGACGCGCGCGTGGCGCTGACCGGCACCCCGGTGGAGAACAACCTGTCGGAGCTGTGGGCCGTCCTGGACTGGACCACCCCGGGCCTGCTCGGCAGCCTCGGCGGGTTCCGCTCGCGCTGGGCCGGGGCCGTCGAGTCGGGGACCGACCCCGACGCCGCCGAGCGGCTGTCCCGCCTGGTCCGCCCGTTCCTGCTGCGCCGCCGCAAGAGCGATCCGGGCATCGCGCCGGAACTGCCCGCCAAGACCGAGACCGACCGGCCCGTCACGCTCACCCCCGAGCAGGCGGGCCTGTACGAGGCGCTGGTGCGCGAGACCATGGAGCGGATCCGCGAGGCCGACGGGATGGCGCGGCGCGGCCTGGTCATGAAGCTGCTCACCGGTCTCAAGCAGATCTGCAACCACCCCGCCCAGTACCTCAAGGAGGCCGGCGGCCGCCTGGACGGGAGGTCGGGCAAGCTCGAACTGCTCGACGAGCTCGTCGCCACGATCCTCGCCGAGGACGGCACGGTCCTGGTGTTCACCCAGTACGTGGCGATGGCGCGGCTCATCGAGAGGCACCTGGCCGAGCGCGGCGTGCCCACCCTGCTGCTGCACGGCGGAACCCCGCTGGCGCGGCGCGAGGAGATGGTCCGCGCCTTCCAGGACGGCCGGTGCCCCGTCTTCCTGCTGTCGCTCAAGGCGGCGGGAACCGGGCTCAACCTCACCCGCGCCGACCACGTCGTGCACTACGACCGGTGGTGGAACCCGGCCGTGGAGGAGCAGGCCACCGACCGCGCCTACCGCATCGGCCAGACGCGTCCCGTCCAGGTGCACCGGATGATCGCCGAAGGCACCGTCGAGGACCGCGTCGCCGACATGCTGGCGGCCAAGCGCGAACTCGCCGACGCCGTCCTCGGCTCCGGGGAGAAAGCCCTGAGCGAGCTTTCCGACGCCGAACTGTCCGACCTCGTGGCCCTCAGGAGCACCCGTTGAGCGAACAGCGCGCCCGCGCCTCCGACGAAGCCCGCGGGTTCCCCGCCTTCCCCGCGCTGAAGGGGCGCGGAGCCAAGGGCGGCGGCCGGACCTGGTGGGGGCGGGCCTGGGTCGGAGCGGTGGAGGAGACCGCGCTGGACGCGGAGCCCCTCAGGAAGGGCCGCGCCTACGCCCGGACCGGGCATGTCGGCACCATCACCGTCAGCCCCGGGCGCATCGCCGCGCCCGTGCACGACGCCGGCGGCAGCTACCGGACCGTCGTGTACGTCACGCCGCTCACCGACGCCGAATGGGACCGCTTCCTGGCCCAGGTGGCCGCCAAGGCCGGGCACATCGCCGCCCTGCTGGACCGGGACGTGCCGCACGATCTGGTGAGCTCCGCCGAGGACGCGGGAGTGCGGCTGCTGCCCGGCTCCGACGACCTCGAACCCGAGTGCGACTGCCCCGACTGGGAGTTCCCCTGCCGGCACGCCGCGGCCCTGTGCTACCAGACGGCCTGGCTGCTGGACGAGGACCCCTTCCTGCTGCTGCTCATGCGGGGCCGCGCCGAGCACGCGCTGCTGGACGAGCTCCGGCGGCGCGGCGCGGGCGGCGTCCCCGGCCCGGAGGCGGAGAGGCGGGGCGAGGGGGTCCCGGCCGCGCGCGCCTACGCGGAGGAGCCCCGGCCGCTGCCCGACCCGGGGCCGCTCCCGCCCGGGGGCGCGCCGCCGGAGCTGCCGGACGCCCCGGGCGTCGACGCGGGGGCGCTGCGGCTGCTCGCGGCCGACGCCGCCGCGCGCGCGGGCGAGCTGTTGCGGGGCCGGACGCCGCCGTCGCTCACCGTGTGGCAGGACACCGTGCGCCTGGCCGCGTCCCACCCCGAAGGGCGGATCCGCGCCCGCCTGGAGCAGGCGTGCGGCCGCCCCGGCGGCCTGGAGCGCGCGGTGCGCGCCTGGCGCCAGGGCGGCGCGGTCGGCCTGGACGTCCTCGAACGGCCGTGGAGCCCGCCGAGGGTCGAGATGGCCCGTGCCCGGAGCGCGCTGGCCGAGGTGTGGGAGGGCGGGGCCCCGCCGGAGGCGCGCCTGTGGCGCAACCGGTGGACGCTCGCCGGGCAGGGCGTCCAACTGCGCCGGGGCACCGACGGCCGGTGGTACCCCTACCGGCGCGAAAGCGGCGACTGGTGGCCCGCGGGCAGCCCCGGAACCGACCCGGCCGCCGTCCTGGGAGCACTCCTGGACGGCTGAGAGCCCTGCCCTGCCCCGGTCGGGGGTCAGTGGTCAGGGGTCGGGGACCGGGGGCGGGGCCTGCGGCCAGGTGAGGGTGAAGAACACCCCCGAGGCCGACGGCAGGGGCCCCCAGGTGGTGGACAGGGCGTGGACCAGGGCCAGGCCGCGCCCGTGCTCGGCGTCGGGGGCGGCGTCCACGGCGCGCGGGGCCGCCGAGCCGTGGGGGCGCCGGTCGCGCACCTCGGCGCGCAACCGCCCCGGCGCCACCCGCACGTGCACGCCGAACACCTGGCCGGGCCGTCCGCTGGGGGTGTGGGTGACGGCGTTGGCGGCGCACTCGGACACCAGCAGGACGGCGGTGTCCACCACCGGCTCCGGAACCCGGGCTCCCGGGGCCAGGGCCAGCACGCCGCGCGTCCAGCGCCGCGCCACGGCGACGTTGGCGGGGACCCCGGCCAGGGTGGTGGCGAAGGCCGCCGCCGCGCCGTCGAAGGACGGCGGCGGGACCTCGTGGAAGGCGGTCACGGCGCGGTGCTCCCGTCGGGGTCGTGGGTCCAGGCGTGACCGAAGGCGTCCAGACAGGACCCCGGATGGGCGCTGGGGCGCACGCACCCGGTGCCCAGACCGGGGCGGCGGCGGGCGCAGCCGTCGCCCAGCCACGCCGACACCTCGGCGAGCAGGGCCAGACAGGTGTGCCGCACCCCGATGAGCCAGTAGGCGCGGTCCTGGGTCTGGGCCGCGATCTGGTCGGCCAGCCGCCGCAGGCGGCGCGCCTCCTCGGGGGTCAGGTCGAGCATCAGACCACCGCCGAAGCGCGCCGGACAACGCCGCGGTCGCGGTGGCGGGCCAGGTAGCCGCGCGCGTGCGAAGGCGCAACGAACTCGGCGAGCGCGAAGTCCAACGCCTCCAGATCACTGGCCGCCACCACCAGGGTGCCGATGACCCGGTGACGGGCCTGGAAGGACGCGCCCTGGGCCGGGTCGTAGGACAGCGCCCACAACGCCCGGTGGGCCCGGGCGACCTCGGCGAAACGCACCCGGTCGGGCGGCACCGCCACCGTACGGGCCAGGGGCCGCGCCCAGCCGGGGCGGCGCGGCGACGGAACCCCGGGAACGGCGGTGCGGGGCGCGGCGGTGCGGGGAACGGCAGGCCGGGTTGCCGCAGGCCGGGACGTGCGCGCGTGCCGGGCCACCCGACGGGGAGGCGGAGCCAGGAACGACGGCAACGCCGCCCAGGGCATGACGAGAGAACGGACGAGTCGCATGAGCGGACTCCTCGGGAAGGGCCGGATGGGAGGTCCGGCAGGAAACATCAGGTGGCTACATGTTCACCGCATGCGTATAGATTTGCAAGTCCCAAATTAAAAAGGATGTCGTGAATGATGGCGCATGTCTCTAGCATCAATGGGTGGTGTGTGAAATGTCTGGTTCGTCGAGGAGCGGCGTAGGATCCGGACAGCGAGATCGTTGCGATACAAGGAGCGCACAGGACGTGGCCAGCAGCCCGACACTTCGCCGCCGACGCCTCTCGCGTCTACTGCGGGAAGCCAGAGAACAGCGTGGTTACACCGCCAAGTGGGTCGCCAACGAAGCGAAGCTTCGATCGGGCCGCCCCCGGGGCTGGTCGGAGTCCAAGCTGACCCGACTCGAAGTCGGTGACTGGAAGCGGCTGCGCACCGACGACGTCAACATGCTGCTCGACATCTACGACATCGATGCCCCCGAGGAGCGTGCCGCCTACGCGGCTCTTGCAAAAGAAGCCAACCAGAAAGGTTGGTGGGCTTCGTTTGGTGATGCGCTGGGCTCTGGCCAGTTCGTCGGTCTGGAGGCGGAAGCATCGGTTATCCGGACCTTCGAGTCGATGACCGTTCCGGGCCTGTTGCAGACCGAGGACTACGCTCGCGCTGTTATCCGAGGCAACGGCCTTGTAGGTGATGAGGCCGACATCGACCGCAGGGTGCAGGCGCGGATGTTCCGCAAACAGGTTTTCATGCGGAGCGATGCCCCGAGTTACTGGGCGGTCATCGACGAAGCCGCCCTGCTGCGCATGACGCCTGAACTGTCCGGGCAGCTTGAGCACCTTCTGGAAGTGGGTAGCAGACCCAACGTCGGGATTCAGGTACTCCCTCTCAGTAAGGGGCCGCACGCCGCGATGACCGGGCAGTTTGTCATCATGGACTTCCCTCTGCCGGACCACCCTGTGGTGTACCTGGAGGTGATGTCGGAGGAGATCTACCTCGAGAAACCCGAGGAGATCCGTCGTTACCAGCACATCTACGACTACGTGCAGGCCGAGGCGCTGTCCCCCGACGAGTCCCGCGAACTCATCCGCAACAGATTGACGTCCCTGTAGAAGAGGCATCATGCCTGAAACGCCCCCCCTGGTTTTCCGAAAGTCCAGCTACAGCGGATCAACGACGCAGAACTGCGTCGAGGTCGCGGACACGTCCCGCGCTGTAGCAGTCCGAGACTCGCAGAACACGGGCAACGGCCACCTCGTGTTCGGCACTACCGCGTGGCGGGAGTTTTTAGCTGAGGTGAAGGCCGATCTGGTCTAACCAGCCAACGGAAAGGCCCCCGGCGAGATCGCCGGGGGCCTTTCCGTGCATACCTGATGCATCCCTCAGCCATGCTAACCCGGGGTGGCATCGGCTCCTCGGGATCCTCCGGGGTGAGGGCGATTCGATGGGAGGTCTGAAAGTCATGGGTAAGGCCCCGTTCAAGACCCTCTGTCGTCAGGGTCTTCCAGGTAGCTATGGTGCTGGATGACATGGGAGGCAGGGAGCCTCCGGTGCGGGGGTCCGTGGTGCGGCGGTTCGGAGACCGGTTCCGCCCTCACCCCGGGATGATCTTGAGCTTTCCGCCCTTCCAGCCCCCGAAACGGGCAGAAGGCTCAAGATCATCGAGTAGGTCCCTCTACCGATGCCAAAGCGCCCCCGTGCCGGGAACTCCCTACTGCCTGCCTCTGCGTATCTGGTGAGCCGTTCGGTGGGACGGGTAGCCGTCGTATCCTTTACCTCTCACCGAGAATGACTCGGTGTTTCTGGCAGACTGTCTCGTAGTGGTCAGGTCTTCCTGGATGACATCCTCAGGCAAGATAACGCAGAGATAACGTTCCGCATAGTCGCAGGTCATTAACACCAAGCCCCACGCACGTGGGGATGAACCGTACTGGTGAGCACGGCGCGGTTTTTGGACCCCCCAAGCCCCACGCACGTGGGGATGAACCGGCCGCCCTGCTGGCGCGGCTCGTCGAGATCGACCAAGCCCCACGCACGTGGGGATGAACCGGTTGGCGTCGCGGTGGTCGGCGCGGTCGCCGACCAAGCCCCACGCACGTGGGGATGAACCGGTTGGCGTCGCGGTGGTCGGCGCGGTCGCCGACCAAGCCCCACGCACGTGGGGATGAACCGCGGTCCGGTCCGGCCCCGGGGGGCGGGGGTCCCCAAGCCCCACGCACGTGGGGATGAACCGTAGGCGGCGGCGTCGCTGGTGCTGATCCATGACCAAGCCCCACGCACGTGGGGATGAACCGTTAATGGTTCAGATGAGGGCGGTGAGGCCCGCCCAAGCCCCACGCACGTGGGGATGAACCGGCGACGTGGCCGCGATGCGCGCCCACACCACCCCAAGCCCCACGCACGTGGGGATGAACCGCTGTTCGGCACCGGTGAGGCCGACGCCCTGACCCAAGCCCCACGCACGTGGGGATGAACCGTCAACCTGTGGGACGGAGCGATCCGGTCCGGGCCAAGCCCCACGCACGTGGGGATGAACCGTCCACGGTGGCCTGCACGCCGTCCTCGGCGATCCAAGCCCCACGCACGTGGGGATGAACCGTAGCTGGTGCACAGCTGGTAGGGCACCTCGTCCCAAGCCCCACGCACGTGGGGATGAACCGTGCTCACGGAGTTTCGCGGAGATCTCGTTGATCCAAGCCCCACGCACGTGGGGATGAACCTGCGGGAATGGAGCGAAGTCGCAGCGGCCCCGCCCAAGCCCCACGCACGTGGGGATGAACCGCCGCCCTCCGGTCGTGAGTGACGTAGCGATCCCCAAGCCCCACGCACGTGGGGATGAACCGGCATCGAACGCCGCGCGTGGGTACGCCCCGACCAAGCCCCACGCACGTGGGGATGAACCGCCGACCATCCGACACCGTGCGGGTCTGGCGGACCAAGCCCCACGCACGTGGGGATGAACCGTTCACATTGAGTGAGCGATTTTCATCGCCGTGCCAAGCCCCACGCACGTGGGGATGAACCTTCGAACAACGAATCAAAAAGGACGTTGGTCAGCCAAGCCCCACGCACGTGGGGATGAACCGCGTGCTCCCCCCCATGTCGACGCTGTTGTCGTCCAAGCCCCACGCACGTGGGGATGAACCGAGATCACCCGGGTGAGGATGCCGACGACGGACCCAAGCCCCACGCACGTGGGGATGAACCGCGTCAGGCCGCGTCTGCTCGGACGGTGGGGATCCAAGCCCCACGCACGTGGGGATGAACCGGGAACCTACGTGCGCGAACAGATGCAGATGCGCCAAGCCCCACGCACGTGGGGATGAACCTGACTGCCAGGATCTCGAGTTCGCGCGGCGCCGCCAAGCCCCACGCACGTGGGGATGAACCGACGTTCAGGGTCCCGGAAACCAGGACGCTGAACTGTTTCGTGCCGGGTTTATTGGAGGCTCGGAACCAACGCTTCGCCTTCTGTTGACCCGACCCGCTGCCCATAGAAGCTGTCCTCGAACTCCGACGGCGGGACCAGGCCGATCTCGCCGTGCAGGCGGCGGTGGTTGAACCAGTCCACGTACTCGGCCACCGCGATCTCGAGGTGGTCCAGGTTCCTCCAGGGGCCGCGGTTGCGGACCAACTCTGCTTTGAACAACGAGTGGAACGCCTCGGCCAGGGCGTTGTCACAGGAGTCCCCGGTGGTGCCCACCGAGGCCACCGCGCCCGCCTCGGCCAGGCGCTGGGTGTAGCGCACCGCGAGGTACTGGACTCCTCGGTCGGAGTGGTGGACCAGGCCGTCGATGCGCCGGCCCACGTGCGCCCGGTTCCACACCGCCATCTCCAGTGCGTCCAGGGCCGGGCCGGCGCGCAGCGACTTCGACACCTGCCAGCCCACCACGCGGCGGGAGAACACATCGATCACGAATGCCGCGCAGACCCAACCGGCAAAGGTGCGGATGTAGGTGATGTCGGCGACCCACAACCGGTTCGGAGCGTCCGCGGAGAAGGAGCGCTCCACCAGGTCCGGGCGGGTATCGGGAGCCGGTCCCGGCACGGTGGTCCGAGGGCTCTTACCGCGGGTGATGCCGCGCAGACCCGCGCGTTTCATCAGTCGGTGGACGGTGCAGCGGGCCACCCGGTGGCCCTGGCGGTCGAGTTCGGCGTGGACCTTGCGCACCCCGTAGACGCCGTAGTTGTCGGCGTGCACCGTGTGGATCTTTTCGGTGGTGGCCTCGTCGGTGCGCGAGCGCAGCGACGGGGCCCGGCTCTTGGCCGCGTAGTAGGTGGACGGGGCGACCTGCAACACCTCGCAGATCGGCTCGACCCCGAACTCCTGCCGGTACAGGTCGATGTAGGCCGTTACCTGGTGTGCGGGCGGTCGAGCTCCGCCGCGAAGAAAGCCGAGGCCGACTTCACAATCGCGTTGGCCCGCCGGAGCTCGCGCACCTCGCGCTCGAGCTCGGCCAGACGCTGGGCCTGGTCGGTGGTGGTCCCGGGCCGGTCTCCGGCGTCGACCTCGGCCTGGCTCACCCAGTTGCGCAGGGTCTCGCGGTTGACGCCGAGCTGGTCGCCGATCCGGGCGATCGCCCCGGGGCGCGTGGCCGGGTTCCGGCGGGCCTCCACGACCATCCGGGTGGCACGTTCGCGCAGCTCATCGGGGTACTTCCTCGGTGCTGGCATGTCTCTCATCCTTCCCAGGTTTGAGAGCCTCCATCACACCCGGCACGAAACATGCATCGGCTTCGTGAGGTCCAAGGGGAGTTGTTGGTCGTCCTGGACCAGCAGCACCCGGTCGGGGACACCGGACTGGGCCCGCCAGGTGTCGAACCGGTCCTCCCACACCTGCGAGGGCGCGGTGCGGCCGGGCAGGTCCCGGGCTTGGAGCTTCCACCGGGCGGGCACCAGGACCGATCTGCGGTAGTGCACAGCGGGGGTGAACGGCAGCGTCCACGCCGCGCCCCACTCGAACCCGGTTACCTGCGGGGTGCGGGCGCGGGCGATCTCGGCCAGGAACCGGACCAGGGGCGGGGTGTAGTGGTTCCACACGAAGTTCAGGGCGGTGGGGGCGAGCGCCTCCAGGCGCTGCCTGGTGGCGGTCTCGCATAGGAACAGGCGGCCCCCGTCCTGGCCGATGGCCAGGTCGGCCGGGAACAGCACCCCAGGGGCGGGGTGGCGGAACTCGCCGACGCTGATCAGGCGGGGCAGCACCTGCGGGGCGCGGGTGAGCAGGTCGGCCGCCACCCGGGCGGGGTGGAAGGACAGTTGCACCGCTTCGGTGCCGGGGGCGACGGTGGGCAGGCCAGCGTAGGACCGGGGCATGTGAGGGAGCAGGTGCCAGAAGCGGCCGGTCATCGACCCGGCGGCGCGGGAGACGGTTACCACGTGCAGCCGAAACCGCCCTGCTTGGAGGGCGTGTGGTGTGGGGGCGTGGACCTGGGCGCACACCTCCAGGTGCGGCGGGGTTTGCTCGCGCTCACCTGCGGCGGCCTCCAGGCGTTCGATCATCTCTTCGGTGAGGGTCACCGACCGGCGTCCCTGGAGGGCGGCGGTCCCGGCCAGGTCCAGCAGCAGCCGGTCGCGCAGCTTCATGGGACGCGGTGGTGAGGACGGCTTCTCGAACCCCTCGGGCAGCCCCAGGTCGGCCGTGACCTGGTTCAGCGGCACCACCGCGTCGCCGTAGCGGTCGGTGAACCGGTCGGCGTACCGGGCCCAGGCCGCGGTCCCGGTCGGTGCGGGGGACAGGCGGGTCAGTACGGTCGCGGCCGTCTCCGCCTCCACCGCCACCGCGGCGGGCAGCCGCACAGTGGCATCCAGCAGCAGGTCCGACGCCGCCGGCAGGGCCTCCGCCTGCCGTTGCACCGCCTCCGGGAGGGGCACGGTCGCGTCGGTCAGGGTGGCCGGGGCGCGCAGCGACGACAGCAGCAGCCCCACCCACACCAGCTCGGCGAGTGCGGCCAGCCGGCGGGGGGCGGGCACGTCGGGGAACTGGGCGGCGACCTTGCCCGCCAGGGTGGCGAACCGGATCGGGGCGCGGGTGACCTCCAGCACCAGGGCGAGCACCGGCGTCCACGCGAGCGTGTACTCGGCGTCCCCCTCGGCCGGGACATGGACTCGGTCGCCCCGCTGGCGGGCCAGGGTGTTGACGCACACCTCCACCTCGGCCAGATGCTCAGGGGTGGCCTGCCAGGTGCGGATCGCCGCGTCCAAGCCCACCGGATCGGGGCGGGACACCACCCGGTGTTCCGCGCCGATCTCCATGTGGACGGTGTCGCCGAACGCCACCGGTGCCACTCCGGCGAACAGCCCGTAGGGGGTGGAGCGGTGCGCGGACCGCAGCGCGTAGCGGGCCAGGGCCAGCGCCGCCCGCCGCACCCGCCGTGGCTTGGGCGTGTGCCCGGTCACCAGGGCCTGCACCCGGCCGGCCAGGTCTGGGCTGGCGGCTTCCACCGCCTCCCGGAACGACTCCTGTGCCCACACGGAGTCCAGCCACGCCCGCCACTGCTCGATGGGCGCGTCGGCCTGCGGCCACGGCGCCATGTCCGGCACCGTTCGGGCGACCGCCGCGCGCAGCATCCCCTGTCCGGTCCCCCGGTACAGGGTGCGTCGAGAACGCGTCATCTGTGCCCTCCCTTCCTCTGGTGGGTGCGGTGGCGCGGATCGGGCCGGCCGACCCGCACCACCGGGTTGCTGGCCTGGTCGGTTTAGGAGGTGGCGCAGGCGCTGGGGCAGGAGCTGCCGCAGGTGTCCCCGGTGCTGCATGCCAGGATCGACTCGCTGGCCGGGGTGCCCTCGATGAAACCGATGTCGAACGCAAACGGGTCGGCCGCGCCGGGACCCTCGCCGGCGCCGGAGTCGTGCGGGACGGGCGCAACGCCGGTGGTGGGTTGCTCGATGGTGGGCGTGCTCATCTGTCACTCCTGAGAATCGGTGTCGAAACGAGCCGCATCGCGCGGACCTGTGCCTGAAGGGGGGCACGCGCCGGGGCAGGGGCGGCTGCGCACCTGCGGCCCCAGGGAGAAAACCCTGTGGATCGAGTACATCCCGGGGTCCGGGACGGGACAATGGAACGACCCGATCCAGCACCGATCCCATTCCTGAGGTACCCCTGTGACGCCTGACCGGATTCGCGAGCAACTGCGGCAGGCCCGACGCGCTTCGGGCCTGGTCTGGGTGCGGTTCTCCGCCGGCGCCGGGTACGCCGAGAGCTACCTGCGCAACGTCGAGAACGGAAACCGGGCCTTGACTGCCGACGTGGTCGCGGCCTATGACGAAGTCCTGGGCACCGGCGGGCGCTTCACCCGGCTCCTGCAGGACTGCCGCAACAGCGCGGGCTGGGAGCTGCCGCAGAACCTGGCGCTACTCGGCGGCCTGGCGGATGGGAGAGGGCGCATGCTCCGCAGGGACTTCATCGCCGCGACCGCGGCCCTGACGGTGTCGGTCACCAGTTGGGCTAGGGCGTGTCTTCAAATGTCATGCCCACATCAGGAGTGAGGCGAGGGTGACGGCTGCTCTGTAGGACTGAGAGGTCTTGTCGTACCGGGTCGCGATGCCCCGCCACTGCTTC
>NZ_SNYN01000024.1 GCF_004363075.1 Actinorugispora endophytica | reverse complement strand
TACTGCCTCCGTGCTGGGGTGGGAGAGTAGGACGCCGCCGTACGTTTTTTTCGGGGAGGGGCCGCACCTGTCGGGTGCGGCCCCTCCCCCTTTTTGTTTTCCACGGGTCTTCGCGCGCCCGGTGGGAGGCGTGTCACCGGAGGCGAACCGAATCGGGGAACTTTCCGTGTGTTTCCGGTGCCGGGAGTTCCCGGGCTGGGAACATATACCGTCATGGGTCACCAGCGCTCCAGAAGAGCGGCGATCGCCGCGGTCATGACGTTGTGCGTGGTCACCGGCTGCGTGCAGCCGTCCCAGGAGGACGGCGCCGGGAGACCGCCGGCGGAGAGCTCGTCCAGCTCTCCGGACGGCGAGCCCACCGCGGGACCGGTCGAAGGGGACCCGGACACCCCTGTCCAGACCCCCGAAGCGACCCCCGAAGACCCCGCGGACCTCGTCGCCGCCATCGAGAGGGCGGTCCTCACCCGCCGGACCGCGCGGTACACGGCGACGGCCTCGCTCAGCGGGATCCGCAGGGCCGAGGCCACCGGGGGCTACGCCTTCCACTCCGAGGACTCCGTCGACTTCACCGCGGACCTGGACATGCGCAGCAGGGACGGGGACGACTACTCGGCCCGGGCCGTCGCCGTCGGGGACCGCTTCTACCTCGAACCGCCCACCACCGAGGGCATGCCCGACGGGACCACCTGGATCGGCCGCTCCCGGGAGGACTTCGAGGACCCGCCCGAACCTCGCGCGCTCTACGCCGAGACGATCAGGGCGATCTCGGGCATCCGCGATTGGAGCATGATCGCGGGCTCCACCGACCTGGTGCCCGCCGGCGGGCGCAGCGTGGACGGGGTGCGCGGTCGCGGCTACCGGGCGACCTTCACCGTCCTCGACGGCATGCAGAACGTGAGCGGAAAGGGCGGCGCCTGGCGTGTCCTGCAGGACCTGTACGCCCAGGGCGTCCGCGACATCGACTTCACCGTGTGGGTCGACGACGAGTACCTGCCCCTGGCGGCCGTCGTGGAGTTGGAGGGCGACGGGAGACACGGGCACATCGACCTCGTCTTCAGCGACTGGGGAAGTACCGTCGACTTTCCGGTACCGCCCTCCTCGGAGGTGTGGAACCGGTCGTGATCCCGGGGCGCGTCCACCAGGACGAAGCCCGCTCCGAGCACGTCCACCGGGCACGCGGAGGGGCCGCGTGCCCGGTGCGCCGCCGAGTGCGCATACCGTGGCATCGGGTGAGTCACCGGTACTCGCCCGCTCGGCCGAGGGCATAGGCTCGAGGCTCAGTACGACAATCCGTATCCGTTGAGCAAGGGGTGCAGGAACTGGTGACGACCAACGGCGCGGCAGGGCGGATCACTCAATACAAGCTGGACAACGGACTTCGACTGATCGTCGCCCCGGCCGCCACCGGGCAGGTGGCCGCCGTCAACCTCTGGTACGGGGTCGGCTCGCGGCACGAGGTCCCCGGCCGGACCGGTTTCGCCCACCTCTTCGAACACCTCATGTTCCAGGGCAGCGGGAACGCGGCCAAGGGCGACCACTTCGACGCGATCGAACGCCTCGGCGGCGACATCAACGCCTCCACGTCCAGCGACCGCACCAACTACTACGAGACCGTGCCCGACCACGCTCTCGACCTCGCACTGTGGCTCGAGGCCGACCGCCTCGCCACCCTGCGTGACGGGATGAGCCAGGAGGTCCTGGACAACCAGCGCGACGTCGTCAAGAACGAGCGCCGCCAGCGCTACGACAACGTCCCCTACGGGACCGCCTTCGAGCGCATCCTCGCCCACGCCTACCCCGAGGGCCACCCGTACCACCACCCCACCATCGGCTCGATGGCGGACCTGGACGCCGCGGACCTGGAGTACGTGCTGTCCTTCCACGAGGCGCACTACGGTCCCGACAACCTCGTCCTCACCGTCGTCAGCAACCTCGACCCCGACGACGTGCACGAACGCGTCCAGCGCTACTTCGGCGGAATCCCCGCCCGCACGGTCACCGCGGTCGCGCCCGACGCCGTTCTGGAAGGCCCCCTCGGCGGCCCCAAGAGCGAGGTCGTCAAGGAGAACGTCCCGGCCCCCGCGGTCTTCCTGATCTACCGGGTCGCCCCCTACGGCACCCGCGAGTTCGACATCATGCAGCTCGCCTCCGCCGTCCTCGGACAGGGGCAGGGCAGCCGCATGTACCGCAGGCTCGTCGTGGAGCGCGGCCTCGCCAACGATGACGGCGGCTCCTCCGCCGACCTGGTCAACTTCCGGTACACGCCGGGCCTCTTCTTCGTCAGCATGATCGCCCGTGAGGGCGTCGGAGGGGAAGAGCTCGAGACCGCGATGCTCGACGAGATCGCCACCCTCGCGGAGGGTGTCACCGAGGAGGAGCTGGAGCGCGCCCGTGCGGTCCTCGAGCGGGACCACCTCCAGGCCATCTCCACGCCCGGAGGCCTCGCCGACGCGCTCGGCAGTTGCACCCAGCTCTTCGACGACCCCGAACTCGTGTACACCTGGCCCGAACGGTGGGCCGACATCACCACCGACGACATCGTGGAACACGCCAAGCGGCTGCTCACCCCGGAGAACCGGCTCTCGCTCCGCTTCGAGGCGGAGGCCGAGGCCGAGACCGCCGAACCGGCCGAAGCCTGAGTCCGTCGTCACCCTTACGCGCGCGTCCTGACGCAGAGGAAGAGCAGAGGAAGAGCCGTCTTGAGCAACCTGCAGCCCCGCCCCGTGCTTGGTGAACCCGCCCGCTACACCTTTCCCAAGCCGCAGCGGGTCAAGGCCGGTGGCGGCACCGTCGTCGCCATCGACATCCCCGGCCAGCCGTACGTGGCGGTGCGCCTCGTCCAGACCGCCGGCGGCGCCGGCGAACCCCTCGAGCACATGGGCGTCGCCACGCTCGTCAACGAGGTGCTCGAGGACGGATTCGACGGCAACAGCTCGCTCGCGCCCGCACTGGAGCGCTACGGCGCCGAATGGGTCTCCCGCATCGGCTGGGACAGCTTCATCACCGGGGTGGACGCTCCCGCCAACCGTATCAAGGACGCCGTGTCGCTGTTCGCCGCGGCGGTGCGCACCCCGGCGCTGCGCACCGAAGACGTCGTGCGCCGCCGCGACCAGCTCGTCGAGCGGTTCTGGCTGGAGGCGTCCGTCGCCTCCACCCTCGCCGCCCGCACCATCGGCGGCCAGCTCTTCACCGGCCGCTACGCCACCCCGCTCAGCGGAGGCCCGGTGCACCAGCAGGAGCTGACCCCCGAGACCGTGCGCCGCTTCCACGCGGACAACATCGCCTCCGTCGCGGGCACCCTCGTCGTCGTCGGCGACCTGACCGGGGTGGACCTGGAGGAGATCGGCAGGACCGTCTTCGGCGACGCCGCGCCCGCTCCGCAGCGGCGCACCGTCGCCCCCGAAGGCGCCCCCGGCGAGCTGCCACGCGTCGTCGTCCTCGACCGGCCCGGCTCGGTGCAGTCCGCGATCGTCCTGGCGCACCGCGCACCCGCCCGCGCCGAGGTGGACCTGCCCAAGGTCGAGGGCATGAGCGACGTGCTCGGCGGCATGTTCACCTCCCGCCTCAACATGGAGCTGCGCGAGCGCCTGGGTTACACCTACGGTGTCGGATGCCGGTTCGACCTGCGCCGTGACAGCGGGGTCTTCGTGATCAGCACCCAGGTCGAGGCGCCCACCACCGCGCACTCGGTCACCGCGACCCTGGAGCAGATCCGCAAGCTCCAGGACGAGGGCGTCACCGAAAGCGAGCTCAACGCCGTGCGCGAGTCCAACACGGTGGGCATGCCCGTCAGCTACGCCACCGCGGGCCGCCTGGCCGGCGCGCTCGTCGAGTCCGTCGTGCACGACCTCCCGGAGGACCACGTGGACCGCCTGCGTGCCGGATTCGACCGGTTGACAGCCGATGACCTGCGCGACTCCGCCCGCGAGTACCTGCACCCGCAGGAGGCCGTCGTGATCGTCGCTGGCGACGCCGAGTCGCTGCGCGGACCGCTCGAGGAGACCGGCGTGGGGCCCGTGACCGTGCGTGACCCAGAGACGCTTTGGACCTAGACCGGTTTCAAAATTTCTCCGGGGGCAAAATCAGCCTTGGGAGAGGTATGTGCGACATGTGACGCAGTCCTCGGGAGATAACGAAAGCGAACCTAAGTGACTGTGATGTGGCAACTACCTGCTCTGATGTTCACCGGCGTTGGTATAACGAGTAGAGCGTCCCCTTTTCGTGTCGACCGTCGTAACAGTCCGCAGGAGGCCACCGTGGCCCATGACCTGATGTCCTAGAGCCGTGTCCTCCATCGAACAGCCCCCAGCAGAGCGACCGGAGTCCTCGTCGCTCGATTCGTCGCGCCCGGTAGCGGTCGATGACGTCTTCGAAGAGCAACGCGTCCTGGCGGGGCGCTACACGCTGCGTGAACCCATCGGGCGCGGCGGGGTCGGCACGGTGTGGCGGGCCACCGACCTCGTCCTCACCCGGGAGGTCGCGGTCAAGGAGCTGCGCCTGCCCGGCGACCTGACCGAGGAGGAGCGCACCTCGCTGCTGCGCCGTACCACCCGCGAGGCGCGGGTCGCGGGCCGGCTCACCCACCCCAACGTGGTCACCGTCCTGGACGTGGTGAACGAGGACGGCCGGCCGTGGATCGTGATGGAACTGGTCGTGGCGCGCACGCTCGCCGAGATCATCGAGATCGCGGGCCCGCTGCCGTACCCCAGGGTCGCCGAGATCGGCCTCCAGCTGATGAGCGCGCTCAAGGCCGCGCACGACGAGGGGATCGTGCACCGGGACGTCAAGCCCGAGAACGTCATGATCAGCGAGGACGGCCGGGTCGTCCTGACCGACTTCGGGCTGGCCGCGTGGACGGGCGAGTCCGCGCTGAGCAGCTCGGGCCGCATCATCGGCTCGCCGTCGTACATTCCGCCCGAGCGTGCCAAAGCCGGCCCGGTCGGGCCGTCCTCGGACCTGTGGTCGCTGGGCGCGACCCTGTACTCGGCGGTCGAGGGACGCCCGCCGTACAACCGCAAGGGGTACATCGCGATCCTGCGCGGAGACGACCTGGAGGAGCCCGCCCCCGCGGCGAACGCGGGGCCGCTGGCCCCCGTGCTGGCGGGGCTGCTCAGGGTCGACCCGCAGGCCAGGCTGACCGCGGACAACGCGACCGCGATGCTGCGCATCGCGTCCCTGGCCCCGTGGGCGCCGGAGACCAGCCCGGAGACCGCGGCGCGCTCCGCGGCCGAGGCGGAGAACGAGGCGGCGCGGCGGGCCGCCGACGAGGAGCACGGGCCGTCTGCGGCCGAGCACTTCAAGGCGGGCGCCGAGGCGCTGCGCAACAACCTGCACGAGCAGGTCGTGAACGTCTCGGACGCGCTGCAGCGGCACCGGCCGGAGTCGGTGAGCGCGCTGCTGACCTCGATCCGCGAGTCAACCGACACCCTGGGCCTGACCAGTTCGGGAAAGCACCGCAACCACCGGAGGCACACCCCGGTGGTCATCGGGGTGGTGGCGTTCGTGCTGATGCTGCTGTCGGTGATCCTGTGGGCGCTGGTGTTCCGGTAAGCCCGCGAGGACACGCGAACGGGGTGCGGAGGGGAACTCCGCACCCCGTTTCTCTTCCGCTCGTAGGGCCGACGGGATTCGAACCCGCACTGGCACGATCCTAAGTCGTGTGCCTCTACCTGCTGGGCTACGGCCCCGTGTCCGCTCGGACGGTCGCACCGTCTCCGGGTGTCCGTCTGAGGGTGGCAGTTCGGGCGGGGGGAACGCAAGTCGCGCCGCCCCCGCCCGCCCGGGTCACAGGCCCAGTTCGCGTTTGAGCCGGTTCACGTGGCCGGTGGCCTTCACGTTGTAGAAGGCCTTCTCCACCGTGCGGTCGGCGGAGATGACGAGGGTGGAGCGGATGACGCCCTGGACGATCCTGCCGTAGTTCTTCTTCTCGCCGTAGGCGCCGTACTCGGTGAGGACCCTGCGGTCGGGGTCGCCGAGGAGGGGGAAGGCCAGGCCCTCCTGCTCGGCGAACTTCGCCAGCCTGTCGGTGCTGTCGGGTGAAACGCCGAGCACGGTCAGCCCGGCGTCGTTGAAGGCGCGGAGGTTGTCGCGGAAGTCGCAGGCCTCGGTGGTGCAGCCCGGGGTCATGGCCGCCGGGTAGAAGTACAGCACCGCGCGGCCGTGCTCCTTCAGCACCTCGCTGAGGGTGACGGGCCTGCCGTCGGCGCCGTCGAGGGTGAAGTCGGGGGCGGTGTCGCCGGGTTGGAGGCGGGTGGTGGTCTCGCTCAACGCGGGCTCCTCAACTGGTCGGAGGGGAAGGTCCCCTGATCGGACCGGTCCAGCCTATTGCGCGTGCGGGGGGCGGGCTGGGAAGGTCGCGAGACGGCCGCTCGCGGGCCGTGGGGCCTTTGGACCGGGGGCGCGGGTCCGGATTATGCGGTATTAACGAAACGCTTCGGGGTCAACGGGCGCATGGTGGACCAAGTTCGCCTTAAGGTTGACCAAGCCCGTCTCGCGGATTCGGGCGCCGGACGGGCCGCGCGCCGCGCAGCGCCGCGGGGCCGGTCGCCGGTGGTCGGCGGGTCGGGTCGAAGCAGCCTCCCAGCTTCGTGTTCTAGGAGTTCACCAGCGATGCCCAGTTTCACCTTGGACGAGGTCCGGAACCGTGTATGCCGGGAGCGCGATTCCTGGTGGACGGTGTGGGCGGTCGATCCGATCGCGTTGCGTCTGGTCCGCCTGATCGCGAACCGGACGTCGATCACGCCGAACCAGTTGACGGTGACGGTCCTGCTGCTGGGCCTGTGCGCGGCGGCGTGCTTCGCGCTCGGTGAGGGGCCGTTCCTGGTCGCGGGCGCGGTGCTGTACTACGTGTGCTTCCTCGTGGACTGCATGGACGGCAAACTCGCGCGGTTGACCGACCGCGAGTCGCTGTTCGGGTCGTGGATGGACTACATTTTCGACCGGTTCCGGGTGCTGGTGTGCGCGATCGCCCTCATGGGCGGCCAGTACGTGCTGACCGGGCGGGACGTGTTCGTCTGGCTGGCGTTGGCGGTGGTGTTCTGCGACATGCTGCGCTACCTGAACGCGCTCCAGGTGTACAAGATGCGCCGGGAGATGCGCTCGCACCTGGCGGGGGCGTTGGAGCGGGCGCGGGCGACGCTGTCGATGCTGGAGCCGGAACCGGTCCGGGCCGGCCAGCCGATGAGCGACACCGGTGAGCAGGCGGTGCTCAAGCACGGGATCTCGGTGCTCGAGCAGATCCTGCGGTCGCAGGCGGAGAGGGAGAGCCGCGCCGACCGGGCCGCGGGCAAGCAGCCCGACGTGCGGTTGCCGCGGGTGGACCTGCACCAGGGCTTTCGGGACCGTTTTCCCTGGTATCAGAGGTTCTGGGAGTTCATGCGGGCGCGGCGCGTCCGCACCCACCTGGTGAGCGGTATCGAGTTCCAGATCGCGGTGTTCGTACTGGCGCCGCTGGTTGCGGTGTTCTCACTGTCGGCGGTCGTCTGGATCACCGTGGTGGCGGGCGTTTTGCTTCTCGCGTTCGAGATCTTGATCGTCTATAAACTGTGGCTGTCCACGCTGGACTTCTTCCGGGTGGTGGACGGGATCGAGAGCGCGTTGAGCCTTACGCGCGAGCCTGACGAAGAGGCCGGTGGGCAGACCCCGGCCGAGAACCCATCGCAGACGACCCTGCGGTAGCGGAAGGAAGCGGCTGTATGGAGGGACGCGACCCCGCGGGTCCGCAGCGGGACCCGGCGAGTGTGCAGGCCGATATCGAACGCGCGCAGGCGCGGTTGGCGTTCGCGATCGACGAGCTGGTCGACCGGACGAGCCCCAGGAGCGTGGCCAGGCGCGGCCTGGGAAGGCTGCGGGACACCGGTGAGAACCTGGTGGAGGAGGCGCGCGCGCTGGTGACGGGAAGCCCGGTGCTGCGTAGGGACAGCCGGCTGGTCGAGCCGGACGAGGGCGCGATCCTGGTCAAGGGCGAGGACGAGGTCGTGGCGGACTACGAGTTGCGCCGCCCGCCGTCCCCGGCGCTGCTGATCGGGGTGGGTGTCGGTGTGGCCGTCGCGGTGGGCGTGGCGATCGTCCTGCGGCGGCGCCGCCGACGCTGACCCGTTGGCGGGTTTCGGGCGGGGCCCGGGGAGGTTTTCTCCCCGGGCCCCGCCGTTTCCTACAGGAAGGTCCTGCCCTCGCCGCGGTAGGTGGGGACGGTGGCGGCGACCCGGTCCCCGTCGATGAGGTGGAGCTGGTCGAAGTGTTCGCAGAGCTCCCCGGACTTGGCGTGGCGCATCCAGACGAGGTCGCCGACGTCGAGGGTGTCGGCGGCGGCCCCGAGCAGGGGGGTCTGGACCTCGCCCGCGCCCTCGGTGGGGCTGTAGCGGAGTCCGGCGGGCAGGTAGGGCTGGGGGAGGCGGGCGGGGTCGGGGGGCCCGGAGGCGAGGTAGCCGCCGCCCAGGGCGGTGGCGACGCCGGCGGCGGGTCGCCGGACGACGGACAGGGCGAAGAGGGCGGCGGGGCTGCGGTCGACGGACCGGTAGTGGTCGAAGAGCCGGGACTGGTAGAGGCCCGACCCGGCGGCGACCTCGGTGACGGCGCGTTCGCGGCTGGTGGTGTGCAGGCTTCCGGTTCCGCCGCCGTTGACGAAGCGCAGGTCGGTGACGGCGCGTACGGCCTTGACGACGGCGGCGCGGCGGCGGGCGAGTTCGAGGCGCGACCGCTGCTGGACCCAGCGCAGGGTGGCGCCGTAGAGGGGCCGGCCGGGAGGCGCGTCGCCGATCCCGGCGATCTGGGCCTCGTAGGCCATGATGCCGTCGAGGTGGAGGCCGGGGCGGCGGGTGATGGCGAGGGCGAGGTCGGCCGCCTGGCGCGGGGTGCGGACCGGTGACCGGTACGCGCCGATGCGGGTGCGGGGGCCGAGGGGCTGCCAGCTGGTGTCGATGTCGATGCACACCTTGACGGGGGCGGAGCGCGCGGGCGCGGCCGCGGTGATGAGGTCGAGGTGGGCGCTGTCGTCGACCATGAGGGTGATCCTGGCGGCGGCGTCGGGGTCCGCGGCGAGCCGGGCGACGGCGTCGGTGTCGGCGGTGGGGTAGGCGACGAGGATGTCGTCGGTGAGGTCCTCGGAGGCGAGCCAGAGTGCCTCGCCGAGGGTGTAGGCCATGACTCCGGCGAAGCCCGGGAGGGAGAGGGCCTCGCGCAGGAGGTGGCGGCAGCGGATGGACTTGCTGGCGATCCGGATGGGCGTGCCGCCCGCTCTGCGGGCCAGGTCGGCCGCGTTGGCGCGTAAGGCGGCCAGATCGACGATGGCGAAGGGCGCCCGCAGGTGGGAGGTCGCCGCTTCGTAACGTTCGCGAACGCTGCTCATGGGCTGAGCATTCCACAGTTTCGTGAAAGTTATTCATGTTATGGGAGGAGTAGACCACACCGCTGCGGACGGAACGCGGGTTTGTGCCCGCTGGTCAGGGGGTGCCCGGTTACCCTGGAGATTCCTGCCGGAAGACGCCCTGCCGCGTTCCCTTGACGAAAGTCCCCTGTGCCATGAGTGATCGTGAATTCGTGTTGACACTGTCGTGCCCGGACAGCCGTGGAATCGTCGCGGCGGTGGCCAACCTGCTGGCCGCGAACGACTGCAACATCGAGGAGAGTCAGCAGTACGGCGACCACTACACGAGTCGGTTCTTCATGCGGGTGCAGTTCCTGGCCGAGGATCCCGAGGTCGGGGAGGACACGCTGAGGGGGGTGTTCTCGGCGCTGGCGGGGGAGTTCCGGATGGACTGGGACCTGTGGCGGCGCGACGCGCGCCCGCGGGTGCTGGTGATGGTCTCCAAGTTCGGCCACTGCCTGAACGACCTGCTCTACCGCCAGCGCAGCGGACTGCTGAACGCCGAGATCGTGGGAGTGGTGTCCAACCACCCGGACCTGGAGTTCCTGGCCCGGTCCTACGGTGTGGAGTTCCACCACCTGCCGGTGACGCCGGAGAACAAGGCGGAGCAGGAGGTCCGGCTGCTGGAGCTGACCGACTCCATGGGGGTGGACCTGGTGGTGCTGGCCCGGTACATGCAGGTGCTGTCCGAGGACCTGTGCCAGAAGATGTCGGGGCGGATCATCAACATCCACCACTCCTTCCTGCCGAGCTTCAAGGGCGCGCGCCCCTACCACCAGGCGCACGTGCGCGGGGTGAAGCTGATCGGGGCGACGGCGCACTACGTGACGGCGGACCTGGACGAGGGGCCGATCATCGAGCAGGAGGTCGCGCGGGTGGACCACACCTACAGCCCTGAGCAGCTCACCGCGATGGGCCGGGACCTCGAGTCGGTGGCGCTGGCGCGCGCGGTGAACTGGCACGCCGAGCACCGGGTCCTGCTGAACGGCGGAAAGACGGTGGTGTTCCGCTAGGGCGTGCCCCCCCCGGACCGTTCCGGGCCCGCGCCGCGTGACCGTCGAGCGGCGGCGCGGCAGGTGGGCCTTCGCGAGTCGGCGCTCGCTCCCGCACGGGCGCGCGCCCGCTGGCGGGCGCGCGGGAAACACGCCTCCGGTCCCGTGGTCGGAGGGCCCGGATTCGGGTAGGGCAGTGGGTCCCGGCCCACCATCGGGGGAGAGACGGGAGTGAGTCGGGAGCGTCGGCGGGCCGTGGCCGACGATTTCGGGATTGGGGGACAGGCATGACGACGGTAGAAGAGGCGTTGGGCCGCCCGGACCAGGTCTCCGCCGAGCGGACCGGCGGCGCGACCGTGCACACCTTCCGGCCCTGCCGCTCCTGGCGGGTCCTCGGTGCCGGCGCGGTTCTCGTGGCGGTGGCGGGGGTGGCGGCGGCGGAGGTCATCGCCGCGCTCGCGGGGAGTTCGCTCAGCCCGCTGTCCTTCGACGGCGTGTCCGAGCACGCCTCCACCGCGCGCTGGAGCGACCCCGCCGTGCGGGTGGCCTCGGGGGTTCTGGCGCTGATCGGACTGGTGCTGATCTCGCTGGCGCTGGTGCCGGGACGGGGGTACCGGCGGACGCTGCGCGTCGGTGACCCGGTGTTCGCGGGGAACCTGTCCGAAGCGGTGCTGATCCGGGAGCTGGCCGTGGCGGCGTGCGGGGTGGAGGGGGTGCGCGACGCGCGCGTCGCCCTGGGCCGCCGCCGGGTGCGGGTGCGGGTGGGGGTCGGACCGGAACCGTGCGGCGCGCTGCCCTCGCTGGTCCGGGCGGCCGTGGAGCAGAGGGGCGCGGAACTGGCGCTGGCCGACGAGCTGAAGGTGCGGGTGCGGGTGCGGCGCGCCTGACTCCGGAGATCCGCCCAGGGAGCGGCGCCGGGAGCCGTGGAGGCCCCGGCGCCGCTTCCGTGCCGGGCGCCGGGGTCAGGCGAGCAGCGCCTCCATGACCGCGTCGGTGTCGGACAGGTCGTCCAGGACCGTGGAGGCTCCGGCCGCGCGCAGGGTGGCCGCGTCGCAGAAACCGGTGGCGACCGCGACGATGCGGGCGCCGCCCTCCAGGGCGGCGCGGACGTCGTTGGGGGTGTCGCCCACGAGGACCGTGGTGTCGGGGGTGAACTCGAGCCCGGTCGCCTCGTGGACGCGGCGTCGCGCGACACCGACGAGTTCGGGGCGGGCCCGGTGGTCGTCGCCGTAGCCGCCGAGTTCGATCTCGACGAGGCCGTCCAGACCGAACGCCCCCATCTTGTGTCGGGCGTTGCCGATGGCGTTGCCGGTGAGCAGGGAGGACAGCACGTCGGGTGAGGCGGCGCAGCGCTCCAGGGCCTCGCGCGCGCCGGGCAGCACCCGGCCGCGGGTGCGCAGCTCATGGGCCCGGCGCCGGAACTCGGCGTCCTGGAGCCGCAGGAACCGCGGGAACTCCTCGGCCCTGTCCGCCAGGCCGTTGGCCTCGAGGGTGTCGATGAACCACTGCCACTCGGTGCGCCCGGGACCGCGCGTGTCGACGTGCTCCCGGAGCCCGGTGAAGGCGCTGAACGCGGTGGAGAACACCGACCATCCCACGTCCTCCACGTCCAGCAGTGTCTTGTCGATGTCCCACAGAACCAGTCGTTCGCCCATCCGCGCCTCCTCGAAGTGCCGTGTCCACGGTAGTCCAGATATACGCCGGGATCAGAGGGTTCGCGGCATTGGGATGGGTGCTCCGCGCGCGGGCCGGGGGTGCCTGCGGATGATCCCGGCGTCGGCGCTCCGAGGTCCTCTTCCCGTCGCGTGGTGGTCGCGACGGGACGGGGTCGAGGGCTTCGGCTGGAGTGGCGGACGAGTGCCGGACCGACGACCGCCGCTCCCGCTGGGCGCCGTCATCCCTCCCTGAAGACTTGCCCAAGACCGCGTGTACCCGCCGTCCGCGTCACCGACGGCGCCGCATCCCGTTGTTACCTTGGCGGAATGGCAGACAAGAAGATCTTCGTGAACCTGCCCGTCAAGGACCTCAAGAGGTCCGTGCACTTCTTCACGACGCTCGGTTTCACCTTCGATCCCCGGTTCACCGACGAGAACGCCACCTGCGTGGTCGTCAGCGACCACATCTTCGTGATGCTGCTCGTCGAGGACTACTTCCGCACCTTCACCAAGAAGGAGCTCTGCGACGCGACCACCCGGACCGAGGCCATCCTCGCGCTCTCCGCGGGGAGCAGGGAAGAGGTGGACGACATGGTCGGCCGGGCACTCTCGGCCGGCGGGAAGGCGTCGAACGACCCCATGGACGAGGGGGGCATGTACGGCTGGGGCTTCCAGGACCCCGACGGCCACCTCTGGGAGGTCGTGTCGATGGGGGAGAGCGAGACGGCCCCGCGGTAGAGGGGACTCCGGGCCCTCGCGCCAGTTGTCGCAGTACGGCCGCGGCTGGCCGGAGGGCCACAGCAGCGGCCCGCCGACCGAACTGCCGTGGGGAGCATGTGGATCGGCGTGCCCCGGCACCGGTCCGACCGTTCTCGCGCTGTCCGGGGGTGTCCGGCCGGGCCGGCACCGGTGGCCGCCGGAACCTCCGGGTTCGCCGAGCCCGTCGTTTGCCGGTGGATCGGTGGCTGGAGAATCCTGGCGGAAGACATCACGGCTCGCCGCCCGGCAGGCCGGCGCCACATCCCGGTAAGGAGCCACGCGATGAACGCCCCACACGCCTTTCCCCTGGAGCCTGTTCCGATCCACGTCCCCGACGAGGTTCTCGATGACCTGCGGACCCGCCTCACCCTGACCCGTCCACCGCTGGACGAGGGGAACGAGGACTGGTCCTACGGCGTCCCCGACAGCTATCTCCGTGAGCTGGTCGCCTACTGGCGGGACGGCTACGACTGGCGCAGGGCCGAGGCCGCCATCAACGTCCACGAGCACTACCAGGTGAGCGTCGCCGGTGTCCCGGTGCACTTCATGCGCAAGCCCGGCCGCGGCCCCCACCCGATCCCGCTGATCCTCACCCACGGTTGGCCGTGGACGTTCTGGCACTGGTCGAAGGTGATCGACCCGCTCGCCGACCCGGCCGCGTTCGGCGGTGACCCCGCCGACGCCTTCGACGTCATCGTGCCGTCTCTGCCCGGCTTCGGGTTCCCCGGCCCGCTCGCCGGCTTTCCGGACGTCAACTTCTGGAAGGTCTCCGACCTCTGGCACACCCTGATGACCGAGGCCCTGGGGTACGAGAAGTACGCCGCCGGGGGCTGCGACATCGGTGGGATCGTCTCCAGTCAGCTCGGTCACAAGTACGCCGACGAGCTGTACGGCATCCACATCGGCTCGGGACTACCGCTCGACTTCTTCAGCGGCCCCCGGGCCTGGGACTTCGCCCGGAACCGCCCCCTCACCGACGATCAGCCCGCCGATGTCCGCGCCCGGATCGTCGAGCTGGACCACCGTTCGGCATGCCATCTCGCCGTGCACATGCTCGACGGCGCCACCCTGGCCCACGGGCTGAGCGACTCACCCGCCGGACTGCTCGCCTGGCTGCTGGAGCGCTGGAACGCCTGGAGCGACAACGGCGGCGACATCGAATCCGTTTTCACCAAGGACGACCTGCTCACCCACGCCACGATCTACTGGGCGAACAACTCCATCGCCACGTCGATGCGCTACTACGCCAACGCCAACCGCTACCCCTGGACTCCTTCCCACGACCTCACCCCGATCGTGCGGGCCCCGGTCGGCCTCACCTTCGTCACCTACGAGAACCCGCCCGGCGTCCACACCGCCGCCGAGCGCGTCCAGGCGTTCAGGGCCGGTCCGCAGAGTGACTGGTTCAACCACGTCAACGTCAACGCCCACGACCACGGCGGTCACTTCATCCCCTGGGAGAACCCCGACGCCTGGGTGACCGACCTCCGCCGCACCTTTCACGACCGCAGGCCCTGAACGATCCCCCGGCACCCGTGCGGGGAGCGGACCGGGTACAGACGGAAGGGGCGACAAGCCGGTCAGCGGCCCGGCCGCAGCGTTGGGATCGACCTGTGGCCAGCGGGGGAACGGGGGATGCGTTCGAAGGCCTCATGGACCGCGCCGATGACGGACAACGCCGGCGCGGACGGAAAACCGCGGAAGGACCGCGCTTTCGTCGGAGGGCGCGGTCCTTCCGCGGTTTCGCCGCGCGAGGCTCTCCCCCGGGAGGCCGACGGTTGGTGGAGGAAAGCGCGGTCGACCGCCCCACCGGCGCTCCCACGGCCTTTCCGTGATTTCCGGACCGTTCCACCGCCGGCTGCCGTAGCGATCCTGCTCGCCTCGATTGCGCCGCGAAGCCTTTTCTCACCGCCGATAACATTCACTTATCGGAGGTAAGGGGATGGGCGATACGGACAAAGTCCTAGTTGAGTCTCATTAGGCGACATACAGGGCTGAATAATTATTCATTCACCGGGTTTCCACGGCCGGTGAGGCCGGTTCCGACGTCCGGGAGGACGGAAGCGGGCCGCTTCGCCCGCTCCGGGAACCCGACCACTCGTGCCCCCGTCCCGCACCGGGGCCTGACCGCCGGATCCGCGCAGCCGCCGCCTTCGATGATCTCGACGTCAGCGCCCCCCGAAACGGACACCGCAGGGCGCTGACGTCAGGACCGTCGATCGGTCAGCACTCGATGACGTTCACGGCCAGCCCGCCGCGACTCGTCTCCTTGTACTTGTCGGACATGTCGCGGCCCGTGGTGCGGACCGTCTCGATGACCTTGTCCAGGGAGACGAAGTGGCTGCCGTCGCCGCGCAGCGCGATCCTGGCGGCGGCGATCGCCTTGACCGAGGCCAGGGCGTTGCGCTCGATGCACGGCACCTGGACCAGGCCGCCGATGGGGTCGCAGGTCAGGCCGAGGTTGTGCTCCATGGCGATCTCGGCGGCGTTCTCCACCTGCTCGGGAGTGCCGCCCAGCGCCTCGACCAGTCCTCCGGCGGCCATCGAGGAGGCCGACCCCACCTCGCCCTGGCAGCCCACCTCGGCGCCGGAGATGGAGGCGTTCTCCTTGAACAGGATGCCGATCGCGCCCGCGGTGAGCAGGAACCGGACGACGCCCTCGTCCCCGGCCCCCGGGCTGAAGTGCGTGTAGTAGTGCAGGACGGCGGGCACGATGCCGGCCGCGCCGTTGGTGGGCGCGGTCACCACCCGGCCGCCCGCGGCGTTCTCCTCGTTCACGGCCAGCGCGTAGAGGGTCACCCAGTCGCTGCCGCGCATCGGGTCGGTCTCGTGCGCGGTGTCCGGGCGCAGCAGTCCCGACGCGTCGCAGGCCCCGCCGAGCTGGCGGTACAGCCGGTGCGCGCGCCGGGGCACCCGCAGCCCGCCGGGCAGGGTCCCCTCGGTGGTGACGCCGCGCCGCACACACTGGCGCATCACCCGCCAGATCTCCAGGAGCCCGGCGCGCACCTGGTCGGCGGAGCGGCCGAACGCGGTCTCGTTGGCGAGCATGAGGGCGCTCACCGACATGCCGGTCCCGCGGCACAGCTCCAGCAGTTCCGAGGCCGTTGCGAACGGGTGGGGCAGCGGCGTGTCGTCGGTCCTGATCCGGTCGGAGCCGACGGCCTTCTCGTCCACCACGAAGCCGCCGCCCACCGAGTAGCAGACCTCGGCGCGCAGTTCGGAGCCCGAGGCGTCCAACGCGGTGAACCGCATCCCGTTGGGGTGGCCGGGCAGACTCTCCCGGCGCCGGAAGACCACGTCGTCCCCCGGGGCGAACGCGATCTCGTGCTCGCCGCCCAGCGCCAGCCGCCCCCTTTCGGCGACGTCCGAGAGCAGGCGCGGGACGGCGTCCACGTCCACGCCGTCAGGGGCCTGGCCGAGAAGGCCGAGGACGACCGCCGAGTCGCTGCCGTGCCCCTTGCCGGTCAGCGCCAGTGAGCCGTACAGCTCCGCGCGCACGCGCGCGACGTCCGCCAGGAGGCCCTGGGCGCGCAGTCCGTCGACGAACGCGCGGGCGGCTTTCATCGGGCCGACGGTGTGCGAGCTGGAAGGCCCGATCCCCACCGTGAAAAGGTCGAACACGCTGATCGACATCGCGATCCCCTCCTCGCGCCCTGGTCGAGGGCGGACCGAAAGACGAAGGGGGCCGGCTTGTGGCCGAGCCCCCTTGACACCCCGGAAGGCGAAGGCCCCCGAGGACCGCGCTACAGGTTGGGGTAGAGCGGGTGCTTGGCGGCGAGCGCGCTGACGCGGGCGCGCAGCGAACCGGCGTCGAACTCGGGCTTGAGGGCCTCGGCGATGATGTCGGCGACCTCGGCGAAGTCGGCGTCGTCGAAACCGCGTGTGGCCAGCGCGGGCGTGCCGATGCGCAGCCCCGAGGTGACCATCGGCGGCCGCGGGTCGTTGGGGACGGCGTTGCGGTTGACCGTGATGCCGATCTCGTGCAGCCGGTCCTCGGCCTCCTGGCCGTTGAGCCGGGACCCGACCAGGTCGACCAGGACCAGGTGCACGTCGGTGCCGCCGGTGAGGACGTTCACGCCGACCTCGGTGGCGTCGGGCCGTGTCAGCCGCTCGGCGAGGATCCTCGCACCCGAGAGGGTGCGGCGCTGGCGGTCGGCGAACTCCTCGCTCGCCGCGACCTTGAGCGCCACGGCCTTGGCCGCGATCACGTGCTCCAGCGGACCGCCCTGCATGCCGGGGAACACCGCCGAGTTGATCTTCTTGCCGAGTTCGGCCTTCGCCAGGATGAGCCCGCCGCGGGGCCCGCCCAGCGTCTTGTGGGTGGTGGTGGTCACGACGTCGGCGTACCGCACCGGGTTGGGGTGCAGGCCGGCCGCCACCAGGCCCGCGAAGTGCGCCATGTCCACCATGAGCAGCGCGCCCGCCTGGTCGGCGATCTCGCGGAAGCGCGCGAAGTCCAGCTGGCGCGGGTACGCCGACCAGCCCGCGATGATCATCTTGGGCTGGTGCTCCTTGGCCAGCGACTCGACCTCGTCGTAGTCCACCGTGCCGTCGGACTCGCGCACGTGGTAGGCCACGGCGTTGAGGATCTTGCCGGAGTAGTTGAGCTTCATGCCGTGGGTCAGGTGCCCGCCGTGCGCCAGGTCCAGGCCCAGGATGGTGTCGCCCGGCTTGAGCAGCGCGAAGTACACGGCGGTGTTGGCCTGGGCGCCCGAGTGCGGCTGCACGTTGGCGTGGTCGGCGCCGAACAGCGCCTTGGCGCGGTCGATCGCGAGCTGCTCGACCACGTCGACGTGCTCGCAGCCGCCGTAGTAGCGGCGGCCGGGGTAGCCCTCGGCGTACTTGTTGGTCAGGACCGTGCCCTGCGCCTCCAGGACGGCCTGGGGGGCGAAGTTCTCGGAGGCGATCATCTCCAGGGTGTCGCGCTGGCGGGCGAGTTCGGAATCGACTGCGGCCGCGACCTCGGGGTCGAGCTGGGCCAGCGTCTGGTTGAGCATGGTGCTCTCGGCGGTCATGAAAAGTTAACCTTCGCCTTCGGTGAGCTGCGTGTACTGTTCCGGGGTGAGCAAATCGGCGGGCTCCTCGGAGAGCTCCACCTTGAACAGCCAGCCCCGGCCGTAGGGGTCGGAGCCGATCAGCTCGGGGTTGTCCACCGCTGTCTGGTTGACATCGACGACCTCCCCGTTGACCGGCGAGTACAGTTCGCTGACCGACTTGTGGGACTCGACCTCGCCGCAGCTGTCGCCTGCGGTGACGGTCGACCCCACCTCGGGGGGCTCAACGTAGACGATGTCGCCCAGGGCCTCGGCCGCGAAGGCCGTGATGCCGATGGTGGCGACGTCGTCGCTGATGGCCACCCACTCGTGCTCCTTGGTGTAGCCCAGCTCCGCGGGAACGCTCAATTCAACTCTCCAGGAGTGTTGTCCATTATTCAGCAGGGGCGCCCGCTGCCGTGCGCCACCCCGACCGGCTCCGCCCCGCCGCTGCTCGGCGGTGGCGGACGGTACACACCATGTGCGGGAGGCCTGCTACCTGTCCCGCTTGTAGAACGGCAGCTCCACCACGTCCACCACTTCGGCGCGGCCGCGCACGTCCACGGCGAACTCGCCGCTGGACAGGTCGGTTCCGGCGGCGATGTAGGCGATCGCGATGGGCTTTCCGAGGGAGGGGGAGGGGGCTCCGCTGGTGATGGCTCCGACGGGTACGCCGTCGCGCAGCACGCCGTACCCCTTGCGGGGGACGCGGCGGCCGCGGCCCACGAGGCCCACGAGGGTCTGCGTGGGACCGGACTCGGCGCGGGCGGTGAGCGCGGCGCGGCCGACGAAGTCGCCGGGCTTGTCGAGTTTGACCACGCGGCCCAGGCCCGCCTCGTAGGGGGTGAGGTCGAGGCTGAGCTCGTTGCCGTACAGCGGCATCCCGGCCTCCAGGCGCAGGGTGTCGCGGGCGGACAGCCCGGCGGGGAGGAGGCCGTGCGGCTCCCCGGCCTTGGCCAGGGCGTCCCAGACAGCGGTGGCGGATTCGGGGGAGACGAAGAGCTCGAAGCCGTCCTCGCCGGTGTAGCCGGTGCGCGCCAGCAGCACGGGGTGCCCGGCGACGGTGCACCGGTACCCGGCGTAGTACTTGACGGCGGCAAGGTCGGCGTCGGTGAGAGGGGCCAGGATCCGCGTGGAGCCGGGGCCCTGGAGCGCGATCAGCGCGTACTCGGCGGACTCGTCGGTGACGGCGGTGTCGAAGCCGTCGGCGCGCAGGACCAGCGCGTCGAGGACGGCGTCGCTGTTGGCGGCGTTGGCGACGACGAGGTACTCCTCCTCCGCCAGCCGGTACACGATGAGGTCGTCCAGCACGCCGCCGTGGTCGGCGGTGATCATGGTGTAGCGGGCGCGGCCCACGCCGACCGCGGAGAGCTGTCCGACCAGCGCGTAGTCGAGGAACTCGGCGGCCTGCGGGCCGCGTACCAGGATCTCCCCCATGTGGGAGAGGTCGAACAGGCCGGCCGCCTCGCGGACCGCCCGGTGCTCGGCGCTCTCGCTGCCGTAGCGCAGCGGCATCAGCCATCCGGCGAAGTCGACCAGGCTGGCGTTCAGCGCCTCGTGGACCTCGTGCAGCGGGGTTCTGCGGGCGCCGCCGACTGGAGCCTGACTCATGGGCACTCCTGGAAGAGGATGGACGCGAACGAAGCTACCAATTGCCATCCTCCCCCTCTGTCATCTTTGCCTGAGAGCTTCGCCGCGCGGGCGGCTTGCACCTTCGGCGAGGCGCCTGTCACAGGCTCCTGCTTTCCAGAGTGCTCTTGCCCGTGCGGTCCGTAGCGCCTGAGAGGTTCTCTGGGGAGGGGTTGCTCCTTCGGCGGTCCGCGCTGGCTGCTGCGGACGCTCTCCCGCACGGGGTCGTCGAGTGTCCCCAGCCTAGCAGTGCGCCGTGCCGGAGCCCAGAACCGGGAGGCCGCGCCCCCGGAAGGGGCGCGGCCTCGGAAGACGTGCGGCGCGGGAGCGCTCAGCCCACGGTCTTGCGGCGGCTGCGCACGGCCTCGGCCAGGCCCGTCAGGACGCCCTCGGTGGTCTCCCAGCTCATGCACTTGTCGGTGATGCTCTGCCCGTAGGTGAGCGTGGCCGGGTCCCCGAGCTCCTGCGCGCCCGCCACGAGGAAGCTCTCCAGCATCACGCCGGTGATGCCGGTCTGGCCTTCGGCGACCTGGGCCGCGATGGCCTCGGCCACGCCCGGCTGGCGCAGGTGGTCCTTGCCGCTGTTGGCGTGGCTGGCGTCGATCATGATGCGGCGCGGCAGGCCCGCGGCCTCGACGACGTCGAGCGCGGCGTTCACGTCGGCGGCGCCGTAGTTGGGGCCCGAGCGTCCGCCGCGCAGGATGACGTGGCAGTCCTGGTTGCCCGAGGTGGTCACGACCGCGCCGAGGCCGTCGGGGTCGACGCCGAAGAAGGTGTGCGGACCGGCGGACGCGCGGCAGGCGTCCACGGCCACCTGCACGTCGCCGTCGGTGCCGTTCTTGAAGCCCACGGGCATGCTCAGCCCGCTGCCGAGCTGGCGGTGCACCTGGCTCTCGGTGGTGCGCGCGCCGATAGCGCCCCAGGCCACGGCGTCCGCGATGTACTGGGGCGTGATCGGGTCGAGGAACTCGGTGCCCGAGGCGATGCCGAGCGAGCCGATGTCCAGCAGCAGCTTGCGGGCGGCGCGCAGGCCGCGGTGCACGTCGAAGCTCTCGTCCAGGCCCGGGTCGTTGATCAGGCCCTTCCAGCCGAGCGTGGTGCGCGGCTTCTCGAAGTAGACCCGCATGACCACGCACAGCTCGGAGCCGACGTTCGGGATCAGCGCCTTGAGGCGGCGGGCGTACTCCAGAGCGGAGACGGGGTCGTGCACCGAGCACGGGCCCACGATGACGAGCAGCCGGTCGTCCTCCCCGTCGAGCACGCGCTTGACCTCGGCGCGGGCGCCCTCGACCAGCGCGGTGCGCTCGGGGCCCAACGGCAGTTCGGCCAGGATGTCGTGCGGGGCGACGAGCGGCTGGTAGCTGACGACGCGTGTGTCATTGGTACTCGGCATGGATTCCTTATCCTTCATCCCCTGGTGGGCTCGGTGCCTGCCGAGAGGAAACCCTTGCGGGACTCTGGGCGGACCCGCCGCGGTTCGCGTTCCGGTCTCCGGTGGGGGCGGTGGCCCCGGCGGGGAAAACGGGTGGTGGGCCCCCCGGCCCGCGGCGGTGGTGGGTCGCGCGGTGGCCGGTGACGAACCCGGCGCCTTCGCTGCTCGTGGCTGGGGCGCGAAAGCGTGCTTCGACGGACACTCACCGAAAACCCTAACGCGGAAGAGCGCGCGACTATTGCGGTGGCCCGGAGAACTGTGACGAGGCCCATTGCTTCGCGGAGTGTTCCCGATACACCGGGAGGCCGGGCCGGTGAGTCTAGGATGAGTCCGATGGACGAGTTGCGCGGCGGTCGGGACGCTTGGCGGCCGGACCGCGGGACGGCCCCGGAGCGGGACCGCACAGGCAGGCGCGCTGCCCCGTCGTCTGCCGATCCGGTTCGGACCGCGGTGCGCGCCGACCGGCTCGATCCCCCGGACCGTGTTCCGGGAAGGGCCTCCCGGAAGCCCGCACCCCGCGGCTTCGCGCGGCGGCTCCGGGGACGCGTCCCGTCCCCCGCCCCGCCGCCCCCGTGTCGGACTCCCGGACCGCGCCGGTGGGACGGCTCCGTTCGGGGTCATGGGGGGATCGGGCGACTTCGGCACCGTCCGAGCCGGAGCCGCCCGTGACCGCACGCGTGAACTCGCCGACTCGCGCGTCGGGGTGATGATCACCGCCGTGGAAGCCGCCGCGGGTGGTCCGGCCCCGACCGGAGCCGCATCCCCGACCGGTTTCGGTACCGATCCTCCCCCGACGCCCGGCCCTGTGCACGACCACCCAGCCTCGTTGAAAGAAGGGCGCTTTCCATGCGCACGCTGTATCCGCCCATCGAGCCGTATGACAGCGGGATGCTCGATGTGGGCGACGGCAACCGGATCTATTGGGAGCTCGTGGGTAACCCCGCCGGAAAGCCGGTGGTCTTCCTCCACGGCGGGCCGGGGGCGGGCTGCTCCTCCGACCACCGCCGCCTGTTCGACCCCGACCGGTACCGCATCATGCTGTTCGACCAGCGCAACTGCGGGCGCAGCACCCCGCACGCGGGCCAGATGGACACCGAGCTCCACAGCAACACCACCTGGAACCTGATCGAGGACATCGAGCGGCTGCGCCGGATGGCGGGGGTGGACCGGTGGCAGGTGTTCGGCGGCTCGTGGGGCAGCGCGCTCGCACTGGCCTACGCGGAGCAGCACCCGGAGCGGGTCAGCGAGCTGATCGTGCGCGGAGTCTTCACCCTGCGCAACGAGGAGCTGCGCTGGTTCTACCAGAGCGGGGCGTCCTTCCTCTTCCCGGAAGCGTGGGAGAAGTACCTGGCGCCGATTCCCGAGGCCGAGCGTGACGACCTGATCGGCGCCTACGCCGAGCGGCTCAACGCGCCGGACCGCCGGGTGCGCCTGGAGGCGGCCCTGGCGTGGAGCGTGTGGGAGGGGTCCACCGTCACGCTGCGCCCGAACGAGCGGTTGCGCGCCACGCACGCCGAGCCCGAGTACGCGCTGGCATTCGCCCGGATCGAGAACCACTTCTTCGTGCACGGGGGGTTCCTGACACCGGGCCAGCTCATCGAGAACGCGGGCAAGCTCGCCTCCGTCCCGGGGGTGATCGTGCAGGGGCGCTATGACGTGTGCACCCCGGCCAAGACCGCCTTCGACCTGCACAGGGCGTGGCCGGAGGCGGAGTTCCACCTGGTGGACGACGCCGGTCACGCGTTCACGGAGCCCGGGATCCTGCATCGGTTGATCGAGGCGACCGACCGGTTCGCGGCGGAGTAGCCGAACGGGCGGCCATCGCCGGGTACACGCCGGGATGGCCGCCCCGCAGCGGAGGCCGGTCACGGTCGGCGACCGTCCGACCGCGGCTCTGACGCTAGGCTCGGTCCCGTCACCGAGGGAGTGAGGAGCGGCACATGAGGGTGAACGTCGACTTCGACCGGTGCGAGAGCAACGCCGTGTGCGTGGGGATCGCGCCGGAGGTGTTCGAGGTCCGGGACGACGACTACCTGTACGTCCTCCAGGAGACCCCGGGGGAGGAGCTCCGCGACAGGGTCGAGGAGGCCGTGCGGATGTGCCCCAAGCAGGCGATCAGGGTCGAGGGCTGACTCACCGAACCGGGCGCCCGGCGGCGGCCAGGGCGTCCTCCCAGGTGGTGGTCTCCGCCAGCAGCGGCCGGTAGCGCATGACCTTGGGTGTGGAGCGCAGCCCCAGGACGCCCACGAGGAGACCGTCGCGCCCGAGGAAGGCGACGAACTTGCGGTCCTCGGGGGAGCCGTGCACGACCTCCACGCTGTCCGCGGGAGCGGCCTGGCCCAGGAGCTGGACCTTCATCCCGTACTGGTCCGACCAGAAGTAGGGCACCGGGGTGTGGCGTTCGCGCGTGCCGTTCCCGGCCAGCAGGTTGCGCGCCGCCACCCGGGCCTGCTCACCCGCGTTGGTCCAGTGCTCCAGGCGGATCCGGCCGCCGTAGCGGGGGTGCGGCCAGCTCGCCAGGTCGCCGACGGCGTACACGCCGGGCACCGACGTCGCCGAGTACTCGTCGCAGCGGACCCCGCCCAGCTCGGCGTCCAGCTCCACCCCGGACCCGGCCAGCCACTCGGTGTTCAGGCGCACGCCCAGGCCCGCCACCACCAGGGGGGTCTCCACGGCGGTGCCGTCGGCCAGGCGCACCCGCTCCACTCGTCCGTCACCCTCGATCCCGCTCACCGGTGCGCCCAGCCGCAGGTCGACGCCGTTGTCGCGGTGCAGCTCGGCGAGGACCGCGCCCACCCTGGGGTCCATGACCCGGGTCAGCGGGGCGGCCGCGGCCTCGACCAGGGTGACGTCCGCGCCCATCGCGTGCGCGCTGGCGGCGACCTCGGCCCCGATGAAGCCCGCCCCGATCACCACGACGCGCCGGTGCTCCAGGATTCCGGCGCGCACGGCCTCGGCGTCGTCGAGGGTGCGCAGCACGTGCGTCCCGGCGAGGCCGCCGGCGGGCCGCCGGGCGCGGGCCCCGGTGGCCACGACCACGCCGTCGGCGGTCAGGACGGTGCCGTCGGAGAGCTCCACCGCCCGTTCGGAGGGGCGCAGCGCGGTGGCCCGCACGCCCAGGCGCAGGTCCAGTCCCAGGGCGTCGAACGCCGACTCCTCGCGCAGCGGCAGGCTCTTGGGCGATCCCTTTCCGGTGAGGACCTCCTTGGACAGCGGAGGACGCGAATAGGGGCGGTGCCGCTCCTCGCCGACCAGGGTGACCGTCCCGTCGAAGCCGGCCTCCCGCAGTGACTCGGCGGTGGTGAGGCCGGCCGCCCCGGCACCGGCGACGACGATTGTCTTCATAGCGCTCCGCAGGTCGTTGCGTCGCGCGCGGCTCCCGCGCGCGTCCGGGCCGAACGTACCAACCGGGGCGCGGCCCGGCGGGTTCCCGTCCTCCCGTGATCGACAACACCGGCCGGGGCGGCTCTGTTTCCGGTGGCTCTCAGTCCAGCGGCCGGATCGTGCCCACCGGGGCCCCGCCGCCGTAGACGTCCTCGCTGAGGAGTTCGGACACCGCCGAGACGGAGACGCCGAGTTCGGCCAGGGCGCGCAGCGCGACCATGGTGCGGGCGCGGGTCAGCGGGTCGCCGTCGCTGATCTTGACCGCGACGGTCTCGCCGGTCGCGGCCGCCACCACGATGACGCCCTCCGCGCCGATCTTGGAGACGGCTCTCGGCAGCGAGCGCATCAGGACCGTGTCGACCCGGCCCGGGCCCGCCACGTACTCGGGGAACCTCCGCATGGCGGCCAGCACCGTGTGCTCGTGCGAGCCCTCCGGCGCGCGGGCCATCGCCTGGAAGCCGCGCGCGAGGCCGGTCAGCGACACGGCCAACTGAGGGGCGCCGCACCCGTCGACGGCGGTGTGCGCGACGGGCTCGCCGCACACCTCCTCGACGGTCTCGCGGATCAGCACCTGGAGGGGGTGCTCGGAGGAGAGGTAGTCGGCCGTGCTCCAGCCCCCGCGCACGCACGCGTCCAGCATCGCGGCGTGCTTGCCGGAGCAGTTCATGAGTTCCCTGCGGGGCGCGCCGCCCGCGCGCAGCAGGGCGTCGCGGACCCCGCGGTCCAGCGGCCAGTCGGCGGGGCAGCCCAGGTCGTCGACGCCCAGTCCGGCGTCGGCGAGGGTCCGGACGACGTTGTCGGCGTGGATGTCCTGGCCGCTGTGGCTGCCGGCGGCGATCGCCACCTGCGCACCGGAGATCCGGGCGCCGGCGCGGAGGGAGCCCAGCGCCTGGAAGGGCTTGGCGGCCGATCGGGGGAACACGGCCGCCTCCACGGGGCCGCGGGCGTATCCCACCGCGCCGTCCGAGGTCAGTCCCACGACGGTTCCGTAGTGCACGCCCTCACGGAATCCCGAGCGGACCACCTCGACGAGTGGGACGTGGGAGGGCGAGACGGTCTTGGGCATCAGGACTCCGTAACCAGAAGCGAAACGAAAAGGGTCATCCCATCCTCATCGATGAAATGTGTGACTTCGGCCCCGTCCCCCGATGTCTGTGACCGGCTCGGCGGAACGCGCCGGGCGCGCCGATCGGGCAGGAGAGCCCGTCACTGGCTGCGGGTAAGGTCAGGCCTTGGTCCGTCCTCGGGTGCGCGAGGCGGTGGGCCGGACGAGGTGAGGAGACGAACACGTGCTGTACGAGGAGCGCGCGAGCCGCGAGGCAGTGCGAATGGGGGCGCTGACCCGGTGCCGCGACGGGCGCCGCGCGCTCGACCTGGAGTACGCCGTGGTCGACGTCGAGACCACCGGTCTGCACCCCGACCAGGGGGCCAGGGTCTGCGAGATCGCCGTTGTGCGCATGCGCGGGGACGGCACGGTGCTGCGCGAGTTCACCACGCTCGTCGACCCGCGCGTCGTCGTCACCGGCCAGGAGTTCCACGGCATCGCCGACGGCGACGTGGTGGGGGCCCCGCGCGCGGCCGAACTCGTGGGGGAGCTGAGCGCGCTGTTCTCCGGCGCGGTCCTGGTCGGCCACAACCTCGACTTCGAGGACGCCTTCCTCGCCGGCGAGTTCGTCCCGGCCGGGCTCCCCTCGGGGCTCCCGGGGCTGTGCACGCTGCGCACGCTGCGCTCCCAGGTCCGACTGGACCGCTACTCGCTGGCCCGCGCCAGCCACGCCCTCGGCGGGGACTGGCCCACCGGGCAGCACACCGCGCTGGGGGACGCCCGCGCCTGCGCCCAGCTGCTGGCGGAGCTGCTGCACAATGCTCCCGGGGAGCTGCGCTACACGGGGCCCGAACCGGTCGTGCTGCCCGAGGTCCCGAGCGAGGCGCGGCCGAAGCCGCGCCGTTCGGTCGGCGGCCTGGCCAGGCGGCTCACCGACGCGTCGGTGCGCGCCGTCCCGGTGCGCGACCTGCGTCCCTGGCCGCGGCTGTGGTACCGGCTGGAGCTCGACCCGAGGTTGTGCGCGGGGCGGTTCGGCGCGGCCGAGCGCGAGCGGGCCGTGGCCCGCGCCCGGTTCCGGTTCCAGCGCCGCAGGGCGCTCTCGGTGGCCGCGGCGTTCACCGGGACGATGGCCGCGGCGGCGCTGGCGGCCACCCTGGCGCGGGGCGCGGCCGCTCGCTGATCCGCTCACGGGCGGCCGTGTCCGGCCCGGAGCCGGGACCGTCACTCCGGGAGCGAGGCGGCCACCAGGGCCTCCTCGCGGTCCGCTCCCAGAGCGCGCAGGGTGAAACCGGTCACCAGGGAGTACGCCTGGGCGAGATCGGCCTCGCCGCGCAGCAGCGGCACCCGTTGGGAGCCGATCAGGGCCAGGATCAGTTTGGCGGTGGGTTCCGGCGGCACCCCGTCGAACTCGCCGGCGTCGAGGCCCTCCTGCAGGATCTCCGTCAGCAGCCGCTGCATCGGCGCGACGTGGTCGGCGAGCGCCTGGTGGACGTGCGGCCCCAGGCTCGCGCCGAGCTCGGCCGCAGCCGGGTGCGGGTGCTCGACGACGCCCTCCAGCTGGAAGCGGACGAACCGGGCCAGCCGCCGCGCCGCCGACATGTCACGGGGCAGGTCCTCCTGGCAGCGCCGCATGAAGTCGGCGGTGACCCGCTCGGTGAAGGCCAGCAGCAGCGCGGGCTTGTCGGGGAAGTAGTTGTACAGGGCGGTGCGGGTGACGCCGGAGGCGACGGCCACATCGGTCATGGAGATCTCGTCGATCCCCTGGACGCGGGTGAGTTCGGCCACCGCGTCCAGGACCCGCTGGAGGACCCGGGCGCGGTGCGCGGCGATGGTCGGGGCGGAGATCTTGGGCATGGCGTCTATCGTGGCACGGGACGCGGCGCCGCGGCGGTGCCGCGGCGGGCGAGTCCCCGGATCCCGGCGCGGAGACCGGACGCGGGCCCGGCGCCGCGGCGCCGGGATCACCTTCGCGCGGGGGTTCGTGACGTTCCGTCATGAAAAGCGCCGGAGGTGAATCGGTCCGCCGATACCGGCCACGGCAGTCCGACCCGCGCCCCCGTGTCCGGGCGGGCGGGCGGGTATTCTGGCCACGATGGACGACGCGGTGTCCCATGAGCCCGGCAGCCGGTGAGTCCTCGAACCGGATGGTGGACGGTCCCCCGCCCCCGCCGCTGGCGGTCCGAGGAGCCGGGCCATTATCGTTCGGGTGGCACGAACTGTCCGCGACCCGGTCCGGGCGACGGAGCACCGGACCGGACGACCGCGACCCCCGGTGAGCTCGCCCCGCCAGGCACCCGGCACGCCGATATCGGACGGAGGGAACCCCCGGGCGCCGGGAGCCCCGAGGAATCCGCTTCTGGGCGCTGAAGAATCTGGTCGACGTAGAGGCGATGTGTGGACACTAGGAAAACAGGGCACGAGCCGCCGGACCCCCCAGAGGCGGGGGCCGCGCTCATTCGGGAACCCGATGAGCCGGTCGACGTCCTGCTCATCGAGGACGACCCCCAAGACGCCTTCCTTGTCGAGGAGTTCCTCGGCGAGACCGCGCTGAGCGCGAACATCACCTGGGTCGAGACGCTCGCCGCCGCCCGACGGCACCTGCCGACGTTCCGCGGCTGCGTCCTCCTGGACCTCAACCTGCCCGACGCCTCCGGCATGGAGCTGCTGCGCGAGGTCCTCACCTCCGCGGGCAACGCCGCCGTGGTCGTCCTGACCGGGCTGGACGACGAGCACGAGGGCGTCGCCGCGGTGGCCGCGGGAGCCCAGGACTACCTCGTCAAAGGCCAGGTCGACGGCTCCCTGCTGGCCCGGAGCCTGCGCTACTCGGTGGAGCGCCAGCGCTCCGACGAGAACGCGCGCCAGTTGCGCGACGCCGAACTCCACGCCCGCGAGAACATGCGCCTGGAACGCGGCCTGCTGCCCCAGCTCCTGCTCGACCGCTCCCCCCTGGCCCCCCGCTCCTTCTACCGGCCGGGCCGCAAGCGCGCCCTCGTCGGAGGGGACTTCTTCGACGCGGTGGACAAGGACGGCACCACGCACGTCATCATCGGTGACGTCAGCGGGCACGGCCCGGACGAGGCCGCCCTGGGCGTGCACCTGCGGATCGCCTGGCGCGCCCTGGTCATGGGCGGCGTCGCCGAGGAGCAGCTGCTCCCCACGCTGGAGGAGATCCTGGTCTCGGAGCGCACCCAGGAGGAGATGTACGCCACGCTCTGCCAGATCAGCCTCGACAAGGGGTCCGAGGCGCCGCGCATCAGGCTGTTCGGCCACCCCCCGCCTCTGGTGCTCACCCACGAGGTCACCGAGGTGCGGGCCGTTCCACGCCCGCCGCTGGGGATGTTCCCCGAGCCCGAGGCGGAGGTCGAGTGCTTCCACTTCCCGCGCGGCGCCACCCTCATGCTCTACACCGACGGCCTGGTCGACGCCTACGACGGCGGGGACGGCACGGAGCGGCTCGGGGTCACCGGGCTGGCCCGCATCGTCGGCGGCGTCCTCGCCGCGGGCGTCCCGGTCGGCGAACTGCCCGAACGCCTCGTCAACGAGGCCGAGCAGCACAACGGCGGCCCGCTCCAGGACGACGTCGCGATGCTGCTCGTCACCCATGGGGAATGACCACGTGAACCCGCACACCGACTCCCGGACCGGGGCGACTCCCGTCACCGGGGGTCCCCTCACCAGGCCCTGGTCGCTGCGGCGGCGCGTCACCGTGCTGCTGATCGCGGTCGGCGTCGTCCTGATCGCCTCGGTGGCCACCATCGTCTTCACCGCTCTGCAGGCGCGCGAGGCGGTGGTCCGCCAGGTGGAGCAGCTCACCCCGGCCCAGAGCGCGGTCCACCAGGCCATGGCCGCCTACTACAACCAGGACAACGGGGTCCGCAGCTACGCCGCCACCGGGGTGCTCGACTCCCTCGACCCCTACGAGCAGGGGCTGCGCACCCTCCCGGAGAGCCGGCAGCAGCTGGAGTCGGTCGCCGGGGACAACCCCGAGATCGACTCGGACCTCGAGGCGCTGCTGGCCGCGGGCGAGGCGTGGAACACCGACTTCGCCGAGCCGGTCCTGGACAAGCTCCGGACGGGCGAGCAGCTCACCCCGGCCGACTCCCAGCTGGGCGAGGAGCGCTTCTCCGAACTCCGTGAGGCGTCCAGGACCGCGCAGGGCCGCATCACCGCCGAACTGGTCGAGGCCGAGCAGGACCTGGCCGAGTCCACCCAGCAGCTGGCCGCGCTGCTGATCCTGATCGGCATCGTCATCGTGGTGCTGTGCGGGTTCCTCTGGGTGATGCTGCAGCACTGGGTGCTGCGCCCGCTGGACGAGCTGGGACGGCACCTCCAGCAGGTCTCGGACGGCTACTACGCCCACCGCATCGAGCTGGAGGCCCCGCCCGAGATCGAGCGGGTCGGCCGCAACGTGGACGCCATGCGCGAGCGCATCGTGCACGACCTCGACGAGGTCGGCACGGCCCGGCGCACCCTCCAGGAGCAGTCCGAGCTGTTGGAGCGCCAGACCGAGGAGCTGCGCCGCTCCAACCTGGAACTGGAGCAGTTCGCCTACGTCGCCTCGCACGACCTCCAGGAGCCGCTGCGGAAGGTGGCCAGCTTCTGCCAGCTGCTCCAGCGCCGGTACCAGGGCCAGCTGGACGAGCGCGCGGACTCCTACATCGACTTCGCGGTCGAGGGCGCCAAGCGCATGCAGACCCTCATCAACGACCTGCTGGCCTTCTCCCGGGTCGGCCGGACCAAGAACTTCACCACGGTCGACCTCAACGAGGCGCTCGGCAACGCACTGCACAGCCTGGGATCCGCGCTGGAGGAGGCCGAAGCCGTCGTCACCGGCGACGAGCTTCCCGTTCTCCAGGGAGACAAGACGCTGTTGACCCAGGTGTTCTTCAACCTGATCGGCAACGCGATCAAGTTCCGCGGTGACGAACCGTCACGCGTGCACATCGGTGTGCGACAGGAGGGTGCGGAATGGGTGTTCTTTTGCGCTGATAATGGAATCGGCATCGAGCCGCAGTACGCCGAGCGCATCTTCGTGATCTTCCAGCGGTTGCACACGCGCGACAAGTACGGCGGCACGGGGATCGGCCTGGCCATGTGCAAGAAGATCGTGGAGTTCCACGGCGGACGCATCTGGCTGGACTCCGATTCCGACCCTGACGAGCCGGGAACCCGGATCTGCTGGTCGCTGCCCATGGACGTGGACAAGGACGAGGAGCCCGCCGACGAGGAGTCGGCGCCGGTTCCCGCGCCGTCGGAGCAGGCCTCCGCGGGCGCCGACAGTTGAGAAGGTTCTGAGGATTGAGCGAGGTTCGCATGGTGCAACCCATCGAGGTGCTGCTGGTCGAAGACGACCCCGGCGACGTCCTCATGACCAAGGAGGCGTTCCAGGAGCACAAGGTCGGAAACCGTCTGCACGTGGTCTCCGACGGTGTGGAGGCGCTGCGCTTCCTGCGCCGCGAGGGCGAGTACGCCGACGCTCCGCGCCCGCACCTGATCCTGCTCGACCTCAACCTGCCCCGCAAGGACGGACGCGAGGTCCTCCAGGAGGTCAAGCAGGACGAGGACCTGGCGCGCATCCCGATCGTCGTGCTCACCACCTCCGAGGCCGAGGAGGACATCATCCGCAGCTACCAGCTGCACGCCAACGCCTACGTCGCCAAGCCCGTGGACTTCGACCAGTTCATCCGGGTGGTCCGCCAGATAGACGACTTCTTCGTCACCGTGGTGCGCCTGCCCAGGGGGTGAGGAGGCGCGGGCGGGCGGAACCCCGCGCCCGCCGGGTTCTCGGCTACGGTTGAACCCATGAGCCTGCCCGAACCCCGTGACCCCGCCGGTCCGTACCGCGTCTGCGTGGTGTGCCTGGGCAACATCTGCCGTTCCCCGATGGCGGAGAAGATCCTGGTCGCGCACCTGGAGCGGGCCGGGATCGCCGACGCGGTGCGCGTCGACAGCGCGGGAACGGGCGACTGGCACGTCGGCGCGGACATGGACCCCCGGGCCGCCGCGGCCCTCCGGACGCACGGCTACCCGGGCGGGCACGTCGCCCGCCGGTTCGACCAGGAGTGGTTCGCCGAACGCGACCTGGTCCTGGCCATGGACGTCGACAACCTCGACGACCTGCGCGGGCTCGCCCCCGACGACGGGGCGGCGGCGCGCGTCCGGCTGTTCCGCTCCTTCGCCCCGGGGGTCGGCCCCAACCCGGAGGTGCCCGACCCCTACTACGGCGGCGACGACGGTTTCACCACCGTGCTCAACATGATCGAGTTCGCGGCCAAGGGCCTGACCGTCGACCTCGTCGCGCTGCTCCGAACGGACTGACCCGGATCGACCGAGGAGGGCGCGTGGACCCCGTCGCAACCCGGGTCGTCGAACTGACCGGCCGCGAGGCCGTCTCGGACGCCCTGCTGGGGACGAGCCACGAATGGGAGCTGCACCGCGTCGGGCTCGCGGACGGGACGCTCCTGTTCGTCAAGGCCGCGGCGGACGGGCGCGGCCGCCTGGACGGGCTCTTCCGCGCCGAGGCGCTGGGCCTGGACTGGCTGGGGCGGTCGTTCGGCTCCCCGGTGCCCGGGGTCGCCGGCTGGGACGAGCGCACGCTGGTGCTGCCCTGGGTGGACGAGCGCCCGCCCACCCCCGAGGCCGCCGAGCGGTTCGGCCACCAGCTCGCCGCCATGCACCTGGCGGGGGCGGACTCCTTCGGGGCGGACTGGGACGGCTTCATCGGACCGCTGCCGATGGACAACACGCGGACGCGGTCGTGGCCGGAGTTCTACGCGGAGTACCGCGTCATCCCCTACCTGCGCCGCGCCGCCGACAGGGGCGCGCTCACCCCGGCCGACGTGCGGCTCGTCGAGAAGGTCCTCGACGTGCTCGAACGGCTCGCGGGCGAGCCCGAACCGCCCGCCCGGATCCACGGGGACCTGTGGAACGGCAACGTGATCTGGCAGGACGACGGCGCGGTGGTGGTCGACCCGGCCGCGCACGGCGGCCACCGCGAGGCGGACCTGGCGATGCTGTCGCTGTTCGGGCTGGCGCACCTGGACCGGGTCCGCGACGCTTACAACCACGCCGCGCCCCTGGCCGCGGGCTGGCGGGGCCGCATCCCGCTGCACCAGCTGCACCCGCTGCTCGTGCACGTGTGCCTGTTCGGCGCGGCATACCGGACCACGGTGCTGGAAGCGGCCCGCGCCGCCCTGCGCGCGGGGGACTGACCGGGCCGCCAGGCGGGGCCGGGACCCGTTCCTCTCGTTGATCTTGACCTTTCCGGGGTCTCGGAGGCGGTCGAGACCCCGGAAAGGTCAAGATCAACGAGAGGAACGGCCGTTCGCGGCCAGCGGTTACTTCCCGGCCCCGGGGGGAACCCCCGGCGTCCAGTTGAGCACGCTGGCCCGCTCCATGAACTCGTCGACGCCGATGTCGCCCCTGGCGAACCGCTCCGCCAGCAGCCGCTGGGCGCCGACCTCCGGGGCCTCCCTGGGCTGCGGGGCCCACGGTCCGCGGCCCTTCCTGCGCGCGACGAAGAACAGGACGCCGACGAGGAGGGCGAGAAGAAGGAACATCAGGACTCCTGCGAAGTGGAAGGCCAGGGGGAGCGCGGACGGGGCGTCGCCCCACCGCCCGCCCCCCCAGCGAAGGGCGGGGACGGCGATTTCGGCCGCGAACGCGGCCAGACCGGTGTTCATGGCTCCACCATCGCGCGGCGCTCCCCGCTCCGTCGTCGCCCCGGGCGCGGCTTCCCGACTACGCGGCAGCGCGTACCGGCACTACGCGTCCGGGCCGTCGACCGCGCGGCCGGAGCCGACTATGGTCGCAACCGGGAAGCGGGAGGACGGACGTGATGAACAGGGAGACCGCCAGGAGGCTGGCCGGGAGCGTGTCGCTCGCGGTCCTGCTGGCGCTGGCGGCCCTCGGCGCCACCCACGGCCACGCCGTCATGGGCAGGCCCGGCCCGCCGGAGCCCGGCGCGTGGCTGGCCGCGGACTGGGGGCCGCGGGAGATGTCCCCGCTCGTGTGGCTGGGCGCGGCCGCGGGCGCCGCGGGGGTGGCGGTGCGGCGGTTCCGGCCGCGTACGGCCCTGGCGGTCGCCGCGTCGGGGGCGGCGGTCGCGCTCGCGGGCGGGGCGGCGGGCATGGTCAGGGTGATGCCGCTGGTCGTGCTCTTCTCCGTGGCGGCGGCCTACCCGCTGCGCCGGTACGCCGCCCTGGCGCCCCTGGCCGTCCCGCTGGTGCTCGCGCCCAACCTCGACGAGCCCTACCTGGGGGCGCTGAACGGGGAGCTGCTCACCGACGCGACCGTGACCCTGACCCTGCTGTGCGCGTCCGCAGCCTTCGGCGCGGCCGTGCGGGTCCGCAGGGAGAGCGTGCTGCACGAGCGGGAGCAGGAGCGCCGCCGCTCCGCCTACGAGGAGCGGCTGCGCGTCGCCCGCGAGGTGCACGACGTGGTCGGCCACAGCCTCTCGGTGATCAGCATGCAGGCCGGGGTGGCGCTGCACGTGCTGGACAAGCGCCCGGAGCAGGCGGTGCCCTCGCTGGAGGCGATCCGCAAGACGAGCAAGGACGCGCTGGAGGAGCTGCGGGGCACGCTCGCGGTCTTCCAGGACCCGGGCGGGGACGCCGCGCGCGCCCCCGTCCCCGGGCTGGACCGGCTCGACGACCTCGTCGCCGCGCTCACCGCGGCCGGGCGCGGCTGCTCGGTGACCCGTGAGGGCGCGCCCGTGCGGCTGCCCGTCGCGGTCGACCACGCCGCGTACAGGATCGTGCAGGAGTCGCTGACGAACGTGGTGCGGCACGCCGGAGGCGCGCCCGCCCGGGTCCACCTGGCGCACACCCCGGAGGGCGTCGTGATCGAGGTGACCGACGAGGGGCCGGCCCGGCTGGGCGACCCCGTCGTCGAGGGCAACGGACTGGCGGGGATGCGCGAGCGTGCCCGCGCGGTCGGCGGGACCGTCGAGGCGGGGCCGTGTCCGGGCGGCGGATTCGCGGTTCGGGCGCATCTGCCCGGGGACAGGAGCGAGCGGTGAGCATCAGGGTGGCGGTGGCCGACGACCAGGCCCTGGTCCGGGTGGGGCTCTCGGTGCTGATCGACGCCGAGGACGACCTGGAGCTGGCGGGCGAGGCCGCGGACGGGCGCGAGGCGGTGGAGCTGGTGCGCCGCGAGCACCCCGACGTCGTGCTGATGGACGTGCGCATGCCGGTCATGGACGGCATCACCGCGCTGCGCGAGATCGCCGCGGACGACGCGCTCGCCGGAACCCGGGTGGTGGTGCTCACCACCTTCGAGCTCGACGAGTACGTGTTCGACGCGTTGCGGGCGGGGGCGGCGGGTTTCCTGATCAAGGACAGCGAGCCCGCCGAGATGCTGCGCGCGGTCCGGCTCGCGGCGAGGGGGGAGTCGCTGCTGTCGCCGTCGGTGACCCGCCGCGTCATCTCGGCGTTCACCGCGGGCTCGGTGACGCGCCGCGCCCCCCATCCGGGCCTGGCGCGGCTCACCGACCGGGAGCGGGAGGTGCTGGCGCTGGTGGGGGAGGGGCTGTCCAACGACGAGATCGCCGGGCGGCTGGTGGTCAGCCCGGCGACCGCCCGTACGCACGTCAGCCGCGCGATGGTGAAGCTGCACGCCCGGGACCGGGCCCAACTGGTGGTCATCGCCTACCAGTCGGGCCTGGTCCGTTGAGCGGACGCGCCCCGGTCAGCCCTTCACGCTTCCGGCCAGGAGGCCGCGGACGAAGTACCGCTGCAGGGAGAAGAACACGAGCAGCGGCACGATGATGGACACGAACGCGCCGGCCGTCAGGCGCTGCCACTCCTCGCCGCGCGTCCCCGCGAGCTCGGCCAGCCGCACCGTCAGCGGCGCGGTCTCCACGCCGCCCCCGGCGAAGATCAGCGCCACCAGCAGGTCGTTCCAGACCCACAGGAACTGGAAGATCGCCAGCGACACCAGGGCGGGCACGACCAGCGGCACCACCACGCGGCGGAACAGCACGCCGTGCCCGGCTCCGTCCACCCGCGCGGCCTCGAAGAGGCTGCGCGGGAGCTGGGAGACGAAGTTGTGCAGCAGGAAGATGCCCAGCGGCAGGCCGAAGATCGTGTGGGCGACCCACACGTTCGTGAAGGCCAGCGCGCCCTGCAGGTCCCAGGCCGGCATGAGCTGCACCCCGGCGACGGTGACGCCCTCGGAGAAGAAGCTCAGCAGCGGCACCAGGGACATCTGCAGGGGCACGATCTGCAGGGCGAACACGCCCAGGAACACCCAGTCCCGGCCGGGGAAGTCCACCCAGGCCAGGGCGTAGGCGGCCAGCGCGGCCAGGACCACCACGAACACGGTGGACGGCACCGTGATCACGAACGAGTTCACGAAGTAGCTGGCGAGCTGGCCCTGGCTGGCCGTCCCGAACAGCACGTCGCCGTAGTTCCGCAGGGTGATCTGGGGGTCGGTGAAGAACGTCCACCACCCGGTGTTCTTGATCTCCTCTTCGGGGCGGAACGAGGAGATGAGGAGCCCGGCCGTCGGCAGCGTCCACACCGTGGCGATGACGACCGCCACGACGCTCGCGGCCGTGGTCGACAGCCGCTTGCGCACCCGGGCGGCGGAGGACTCCCGGGAGCGGTCGACCGTCTTGCCCGGGGCCTTCGCGGGAAGCCCCCCCACGGGGGGCGTCGGAGTCGAGGTCATCGCTGCTCCCTCTGACGTCGGTTGGTGCGCATCTGCACGATGACAAGCGGGATGACCAGTACGAACAGGAAGACCGCGAGCGCCGAGCCCTGGCCGAGCTCCCCGTACCGGAACGCCTGCGCGTACATCTCGTTGGCGATGACGCTGGTCTCGTACTGGCCGCCGGTCATGGTGCGCACGATGTCGAAGACCTTCAGGGTCTGCACCGAGATGGTGATCAGCACGACCGTCAGGGTCGGCCACACCGAGGGCAGGGTGATGTGCCGGAACTGCTGCCAGGCGTTCGTCCCGTCGATCCGGGCCGCCTCGATGATCTCGTCGGGGATCGCCTTGATCGACGCCGAGAGCACCACCATCGCGAACCCGGCCTGCACCCAGATCAGGACCACGATCAGCAGCAGCGTGTTCAACGGCGGGTTGAGCAGCCACAGCTGCGGCTCGCCGCCGAACCACACGACGACCTGGTTGAGGACGCCGATCTGGTCGTCCCCGGCGGGGCTGTAGGCGTAGACGAACTTCCAGATGATGCTGGCGCCCACGAACGAGATCGCCATCGGCATGAAGATCAGCGACTTGGCCAGGGACTCGAACCGCCTGCGGTCGACCAGGATCGCGTACATCAGGCCGGTTGCGGTGGCCAGGGCCGGGGCGAACACCACCCACAGCAGGGTGTTGCGCAGCACCGTCAGGATCAGGGGCTGCGTGAACATCCAGGTGTAGTTCTGCAACCCCACCCAGTTCTCGCCGCGGCTGTCCGAGAAGGACAGGAACGTGGTCCGGACCGCCGGGTAGACCAGCCCCAGGAGCAGCAGGATCAGAGCGGGGGCGAGGAAGAGCGACGCCTGCCACCACTCGTACTTGGTCCGGGGGCCGCGGTCGACGAAGAACAGCAGACAGCCGATGGCGGCGAGGAAGGCCGCGACGCCGATCAGCAGCCAGACGAGCTTGGGGAGCTCGTCGAGAATGGAGAAACCCATTCCGTCCCTTCCGATCAGGGCGGCCCGGGCGCCGGTCGAAACCGGGGCCCGGGCCGACGGACTTCGTCAGGACGGCCAGGAGTCCTCGATGTAGTCGAGGGTCACGTCGGTCTCCTCGCCGTTGATCCAGTTCGTCATGCCGCGCCAGAAGGTGCCGGCGCCCACGGCGGCGGGCATCAGGTCGCTGCCGTCGAAGCGGAACACGGTCTCGGGGTCGCGCAGGATCTCCGCGCCCAGGCGGTCGGTCGGCGCCTCCAGGCCGTCGAGGTCGAGGCCCTGGTGGGCGGAGAACCAGGCGCCCTCGGCGGCACGGCTGTTGGCGTACTCGGCGGTGGCCAGGTACTCGCGGACCGCGACGACCTCGGGCCGGTCGGCGAAGGCGCCGACGAACTCGCCGCCGCCCATGACCGGGGTGCCCTCCTCCGGGTCGACCGGCGGCAGGTTGAACGCGAAGACGTCGCCGTCCTCGCCCACCGTGGTTCCCTCGGGCCACTGCGCGGCGTAGAAGGAGCCCATCAGGTACATCCCGCACTCGTCGTCCAGGATCGGCATGCCCGCGTCCTGGAACGAGGTGGTGCCGATGGTCTGCACGTTGCCGTGCCCGCCGTTGACGTAGTCCTCGTTGCGCAGGATCTCGTCGGCCCGGTCGAACGCCTCGGTGATCTGGGGGTCGTTGAACGGGATCTCGTGGCCGACCCACTGGTCGTAGACGTCGGGACCCTGCTCGCGCAGGATGACGTTCTCGATCCAGTCGGTCGCGGGCCAGCCGGTGGCGTCGCCGGACTCGATGCCCGCGCACCAGGGCTTGACGCCGTCGGCGGCGATCGCGTCGCTGAGGGCGATCATCTCGTCCCAGGTCTGGGGGACCTCGTGGCCGTTCTCGCTGAAGTAGGTCGGCGAGTACCAGACGAAGGACTTGAAGTTGGCGCCGAGCGGGGTGCCGTAGAGCTCGCCGTCGACGGTGGCGTAGTTCAGCCAGTCCTCGCTCCAGCCCTCCTCGGCCAGCGTCCGGACGCTGTCCGGGGCGGGGACCGCGTCGCCGGCGTCGATGAAGCGCGCGAGCAGGCCGGGCTGCGGGAAGAGGGCGATGTCGGGGGCGTTGCCGCCGTCGACCTTCACCTGCACCTGGGCCTCGAACTCACCGCTGCCCTCGTACTGGATGTCGATCCCGGTGCAGTCGGCGAACTGCTGCCAGGAGCGCTCCATGCGCTCGGCCTCCTCGTCGCGGATGGAGGCGTAGACGGAGACGGTGCCCTCGTTCCCCTGCCACTGGGAGAAGGCCTCGCATTCGGGGGAGTCCGGATCGGCCGACTGGGATCCGCCGCCCTCCAGGTAGGCGCACCCACCGGTGAGGAAGACCAGTGAGAGTGACGCCGCGACGGTCGCGCGCGGGTGCGGGGACTTGGGCATTCACGTACCTCCAGTGCCGCCCGGTCCGTGATGTAGACCGGCCTCGTGACGTCTGATGCAAGTAGCTTTGCCAGTGAATGTCCACACAATTGGCCGGTGTGCGCCGTAACGGTTTCGTCACGTGGGACGAATTCCCTGTTCAGGGAGACGTTTTCAGCTGCGGAGGGTTCGTGTCCGCATGATCGCTGTGGGCGAACAGGGTTCGAGGAACAAGACGGGCTCTTCTTTGTTGAGTCATAGTGACTCAACAAGGAGGGTCTGATGACTGACACGCAATCCGGTGTGACGTTGCCCGTTCTGCCGCTCGACGACGATGTCCTCCTCCCCGGCATGGTCGTGCCGGTGGACATCTCGGACTCCGACGTCCGCGCCGCGATCGAGGCCGCCCAGGCCGCCGAGACCTCGGACGGGAAGGCCTCCGGGACGCGTTCGGCGGGCAAGCCCCGGGTGCTGATCGTGCCGCGGGTGAACGGCTCCTACGCCGGTGTCGGCACCGTCGCCGTCGTCGAGCAGGTCGGCCGCACCCCCGACGGCGAACCCGCCGCCGCCCTGCGCGGCGTCGCGCGGGCCCGCGTGGGCAGCGGAACCACGGGCACCGGAGCGGCGCTGTGGGTCACCGCGGAGGTCCACCGGGACGAGGTCCCCGAGGGCGGCTACCCGGGCAGGGTGCAGGAGCTGGCCCGCGAGTACAAGACGCTGCTCAGCACCTACCTGCAGAAGCGCGGCGCCTGGCAGATCCTGGACGGCATCCAGCAGCTCGACGACCTCGGGCTGCTCGCCGACCGCGGCGGCTACTCCCCGTTCCTGAACACCGCCCAGAAACTGCGGCTGCTGGAGAGCTACGACGTCTCCGAGCGCCTCGCCCTGCTGAGCGAGTGGACGCGCGAGTACCTCACCGAACTCGACGTCACCGAGACCATCAACAAGGACGTCCAGGAGGGCGTGGACAAGCAGCAGCGCGAGTTCCTGCTGCGCCGCCAGATGGAGGCCGTCCGCAAGGAGCTCAACGAGCTGTCCGGGAAGCCGGGCAGCGAGGAGGAGGACTACAGGGAGCGGGTCGAGGCCGCGAACCTGCCCGACCACGTCCGCGCCGCGGCCCTGGCAGAGGTGGACAAGCTGGAGCGGGCCGGGGACTCCTCGCCCGAGGCCGGATGGATCCGTACCTGGCTGGACACGGTCCTCGACATGCCGTGGAACGAGCGGACCGCCGACTCCTACGACATCACCGGCGCCCGCGAGGTCCTGGACGCCGACCACGCCGGCCTGGACGACGTCAAGGAGCGCGTCCTGGAGTACCTGGCGGTGCGCAAGCGCCGCGAGGACAAGGGCCTGGGCGTCGTCGGCGGCAGGCGCAGCGGGGCGGTGCTCGCGCTGGTCGGCCCGCCCGGTGTGGGCAAGACGTCGCTCGGCGAGAGCGTGGCGCGCGCCATGGGCCGCTCCTTCACCCGGGTCGCCCTCGGCGGCGTGCGCGACGAGGCCGAGATCCGCGGCCACCGGCGCACCTACGTCGGGGCGCTGCCCGGCCGGATCGTGCGGGCCGTCAAGGAGGCGGGCACGATGAACCCGGTCGTGCTGCTGGACGAGATCGACAAGGTCGGCAGCGACTTCCGGGGCGACCCCGGCGCGGCGCTGCTGGAGGTGCTCGACCCCGCCCAGAACCACACCTTCCGGGACCACTACCTGGAGGTCGACCTCGACCTGTCCGACGTGGTCTTCCTGGCCACCGCGAACACCCTGGACAGCATCCCGGGCCCGCTGCTGGACCGGATGGAGCTGGTGGAGCTGGACGGCTACACCGAGGACGAGAAGGTCACCATCGCCCGGGACCACCTGCTCCCGCGCCAGCTGGAGAAGGCCGGACTGGAGGCGGACGAGGCCGCCCTGGACGAGGACGCGCTGCGCCGCCTCGCCGGGGAGTACACCCGCGAGGCCGGGGTGCGCTCGCTGGAGCGCGCGATCTCCCGGGTGCTGCGCAAGATCGCGGCGTCGGTGGCGCTGGGCGAGAGGGAACTGCCCGTCGCGGTCGACGCCGACGGCCTGCGCGACTACATCGGCAGGCCCCGGCACACCCCGGAGTCGGCCGAGCGCACAGCGGTGCCGGGCGTGGCCACCGGCCTGGCCGTCACCGGAGCGGGCGGGGACGTGCTCTTCGTCGAGGCGTCGCTGGCCGACCCCGAGTCGGGCGCGAGCGGACTGACCCTGACCGGCCAGCTCGGCGACGTGATGAAGGAGTCCGCGCGGATCGCGCTCTCCTACCTGCGCTCGCGGGGAGCGGAGCTGGAGCTCCCGGTCGGCGACCTCAAGGAGCGCGGCGTGCACATCCACGTCCCCGCCGGGGCCGTCCCCAAGGACGGGCCCAGCGCGGGCGTGACCATGACCACGGCCCTGGCCTCCCTGCTCTCGGGGCGTACGGCCCGTTCGGACGTGGCCATGACCGGGGAGGTCTCCCTCACCGGCCGGGTGCTGCCCATCGGAGGAGTCAAGCAGAAACTGCTCGCCGCGCACCGCGCGGGCATCACCACCGTCCTGATCCCCGCCCGCAACGAACCCGACCTGGACGACGTGCCCGCCGAGGTGCTCGACCAGCTCACCGTCCACCCCGTCAGCGACGTCCGCGAGGTCCTGGCCCTGGCCCTGGAGCCCGCTGAGTCCCGGCAGCCCGCCGGAGTCTGACAGATCCGGGAACCGGTCGACAGGGACCGCCCGCAGTGGAGCGGACGGTCCCTGTACTCCTTGCGAAACCAGGACACTGTTCGATGATCGTGACGCCGGCGTTCTACAAAACGGGCAAAGTGGAACGCCGGCGTCACGATCATCGAAGGATTCAACGGATCCGGACGCGGAGCCGGGACGGAGGGCGCCGTCGAGGCGGGCCGGGGGTCTTTGATAATTGAGGCATGACCACTGATCACGGCACCGGACCGGAACTGCACGTCGCGCTCATCGGATACGGCAAGGGCGGCGAGGTGTTCCACGCCCCGCTCATCGACGCCACACCCGGACTCCGGCTCTCGGCGGTGGTCACCGGGAACGCCGAGCGCGCCGCCGCCGTACGGGCGCGGTACCCGCGCACCGAGGTGATCGCCTCGGCAGGGGAGCTGTGGCGGCGGGCGGGGGAGTTCGAGATCGCCGTCATCGCCTCGCCCAACGACACGCACGCGCCGCTGGCCGAAGCCGGGCTCGACGCCGGACTCGCGGTCGTCGTGGACAAGCCCTTCGCCGTCACCGCGGCCGAGGCCCGCGCGCTCCAGGCCCGGGCCGAGCGGCTCGGCCAGGTGCTCACCGTGTTCCAGAACCGGCGCTGGGACAGCGACTTCCTCACCCTGTGGAAGCTGATCGAGGACGGTGCGCTCGGCCGGGTGCACCGGTTCGAGTCCCGTTTCGAGCGCTGGCGCCCCCAGGCCAAGGGCACCTGGCGCGAGAGCGGGACCGTCGAGCAGGGGGCCGGGCTCCTCTACGACCTGGGCGCGCACCTCATCGACCAGGCGGTCAACCTCTTCGGCCCCGTCCGCTCCGTCTACGCCGAACTGGACGCGCGGCGCGCGGGCGTCGGCGCCGACGACGACACCTTCGTCGCCCTCGCCCACGAGAACGGGACCCGCTCGCACCTGTGGATGAGCGCCGTGGCCGCCCAGCTCGGCCCCCGCTTCCGGGTCCTGGGCGACGGCGCGGCGTTCACCGTGCACGGGCTCGACGGGCAGGAGGCGCGCCTGGGAGAGGGCGAGCGCCCCGGCGGCCCCGGCTGGGGTGTCGAACCCGAGGCCGCCTGGGGGAGGCTGGGGACGGACGGCGAGACCAAGGCCGTCCCCTCCGAACGGGGCGACTACCCCGCCTTCTACGCGGGCGTGCGCGACGCCGTCGGGGAGGGCGAGCCGCTGCCCGTCGAACCGCACGAGGTCGTGCACGGGCTCGACGTCATCGAGGCGGCCCTGCGCAGCGCCCGCACCGGCGAGGCGGTGGGGGTCCGGGCGGGCTGACCAGGGTCTTCGGGAGCGCGGTTCGGGGGAGCGGTTCCATCGGGGACGGCCCCGCCGACCCGGACGCGGCGAACCGCTCCCCCGAGTGCACTATGAATAGTCGGGTGGCACAGGTTCTCGTCATCGCAGACGATCTCACCGGAGCGAACGCGACCGGCGCCCGTTTCGCGCGCTCGGGTCACCGCGTCGTGACCGTCGCCCCCGAACACGTCACCCGCGCGGCCGAGGACTACGACGTCGTCGTGGCCAACCTGGACAGCCGCCACATGCCCGCCGAACAGGCCGTCGACCTCGTCACCGACGTGGTCGAGGCGGTCTGGCCGGTCGGGCTGGTGGTCAAGCGGATCGACACCACCCTGCGAGGCAACATCGGCGCCGAGGTGGAGGCCGCCTGGCGGGCGCTGCGGGACCGCTGTCCGCCGCGGACGCGCCCGCGCGTGCTGCTGGTCCCGGCGTTCCCCTCCTCGGGCCGCACCACCGCCGGCGGCGTCCAGCTCCTGGACGGGGTGCCGCTGGACCGTACCGAGCTGGCGCTCGACCCGCTCAGCCCCGCCACCACCGGGGACGTCGCCGAGGTGTTCGCGCGCCAGAGCGGCCTCGCGGTGCGGCACGTCCCGGTCCGCCAGATCACCAGAGACCTGCTTGCCGCCGAACTCGCCTCGGGCGACGAGCCGGTCGTGCTGTGCGACGCCCTCACCGAGCCGTACCTGACCGAACTGGCCCAGGCCGCGGCCCAGGCCCACCGCGAGCACGGCATCGTGTGGCTGGCCGCGGACCCCGGACCGGCCGGCGCGCTGCTGGCCGAGGCGCTGCGCCTGCGCGGCCGGGGCCACGTCGCCGGGCCGCTGCTGGCCGTCGTCGGCAGCGCCTCCGACCTGACCCGCCGCCAGCTGGACGCGGTCGCGCGCACCGGTCCGGCCTGTTTCGTCGACGTCGACGCCGAGGCGCTGGAGGACCGGGGTTTCGAACGGCGGGACGAACTCGTCCGGGTCCTGACCGACTCCCTCACCAGCCACGTCTTCCCCGACGTGGTGATCCTGCGGCTGGGCGTGTCCGCGGCCGGGATCGCCGCGCTGCCCGTCGGACGTCGCCGCGTCCTGCCGCAGGTGCTCGCCGGACTGGTCGTGCGCGCCGTGGAGAACGCCCAGCGCGAGGCGGGGCCCGCAGGCGGGCCCAGCGGCCTGTTCGTGACCGGCGGCAACGTCACCTCGGCGGTGCTGGACGAGCTGGGCGTGCACGCCTTCGAGGTCGGCGGCGAGGTGCTGCCGCTCGCGGTGCACGGCGTCATCGTCGGCGGTCCGCTGGACGGCGCGCCGCTCGTGACCAAGGGCGGGATGGTCGGCGACAACGCGGCCGTCCTGGAGTGCTTCGGCAGGCTGCGCAGAGCCGTCCAGGCGCGCCTGCGCACGGTGCGCTCGGAGGTGTCCGAGCACTTCCTGTTCGCGGTCCGGGACCAGCACCGCTGAAATCCGGTTGCGGCCCGGACGCCTGTCCCGTAGCGTCCCCGGCGCAGGCTTTCCGGTGCGAAGCCGATGGATACTTCTGGTAATCCATTTTGGTTCGAACCCAAAGCGCCGTTTCATCGCGGCGTAGGACTCCATCGGCGCCGGGAACTCGGAAAGCCTCGCACAACCGGGGCGCCCGGTGCGCAGGCGACGGATACTTCTTCCGGACCCGACGGTCGCGGGTTCGAGTCCCGCCGCCGGTCCCAGGACCGGTGTAGCTCAGTCGGTAGAGCATCGGGCAAGCACCGTCGCCGACTCAGATCTCGGGCGCCCCTTCCTCCCTTCCGCGTCTCCCCGCGGCCGGGGCGAAAACGGATGGCGGGCGGAGGAGAGGGGCCGCTAGGGTCTCAGCCGTGCACCTTCCGGTGCGCGGACAGCGGATGCCTCCCCCCAAGAGAACGACGCGGGTCCGAGTCCCGCCGGACCTCCCCTGATGCGGCTCGGCGGCCGCTGTCGACCCCGCCCCCGACACCGGCCGTCCGCTCAGCGGACCCCGCCGGTGCCTGTTCCCGACGAGCACCGTATGAGGAGGCGCGCTATGGCCAAGTTCAACCGGGCCACGGCCACCACGACCGGTACCGCACCCGTCACCGCCGAACGCGTCGCGTCCGGTCGGACCTTCGAAGGCGCGCCCGGCCACCGGCGCGACGCCCGGTCCGAACTCTTCGTGCTCGCGGTCTCGAACATGGTGGGGGAGCGAACCGCCTACGAAGGAGCCGAGGAGCGCGACCAGCGCTACCGCGAGCTGGTGGCCCGGCTCGCCGTGGAGGACGTCGACTGGCTGGGCGGCCTGCTCCGCTGGCTGCGCGGAGACGTCGGACTGCGCTCGGCCGCCCTGGTCGGGGCGGTCGAGGCCGTACGGGCCAGGCTCGCCGCGGGCGCGCACGGGCGGAGCCGCCGGCTGGTCGACTCGGTCCTGCTGCGTCCCGACGAGCCCGGAGAGGCGCTGGCCTACTGGACGGGCCGGTACGGGCGGGCCGTCCCCAAGCCGCTCAAGCGCGGAGTCGCCGACGCCGTGGCCCGCCTCTACACCGAGCGCGCGCTGCTCAAGTACGACACCGACGCCCGGGCCTACCGTTTCGGAGACGTCATCGACATCGTGCACCCGGTCGCCAGGGACACCCGCCAGGGACTGCTGTTCCGGCACGCGCTGGACCGCCGCCACGGCAGGGGCGACCCGGTCCCCGACGGGCTGGACACGCTGCGGGCCCGCGCCGGGCTGATGGCGCTGGAGGTGCCCGAGCGCCGCGCGGTCCTGGACCGGCCCGACGCGGACGAGGTGCTGCGCCGTGCCGGGATGACCTGGGAGGCGCTGGCCGGATGGCTCCAGGGGCCGATGGACGCGGCCGCCTGGAAGGCGGTGCTGGCCTCCATGGGGTCCATGGCCCGGTTGCGCAACCTGCGCAACTTTGACGAGGCGGGGCTGGACGACGAGACCGCCCGAGCGGTGGCCGCCCGGATCGCCGACCCCGAGGAGGTGGCGCGCTCCCGGCAGCTTCCGATGCGCTACCTGGCCGCCCACCGGGCCGCCCCGTCGCTGCGCTGGGGAGCCGCGCTGGAGCGGGCGCTCCAGGCGTCGCTGGCCAACGTGCCCGCGCTGCCCGGCCGCACCCTCGTCCTGGTGGACCGGTCCGGGTCGATGTTCTTCGGCGGCTCCGACCGGTCCACGCTGACCGCGGCCGACAGCGCGGCGGTGTTCGGCGCCGCGCTGGCGCTCCGGGCGGAGGACGCCGACCTGGTCCAGTTCGGCACCACGCACGCGCCGGTCGGGATCCGCAGGGGCGACGCGCTCCTGCGGGTGGTCGAGCGCTTCGGGAACCTGGGCGGGACCAACACGGCGGCCGCCGTCAGGGACAACTACAGGGGACACGACCGGGTCGTCATCGTCACCGACGAGCAGGCGTGGGCGGGGCGGCGGGGGGAGGACCCCACGGGGGAGGTCCCCGCGCAGGTTCCCGTCTACACCTGGAATCTCGCCGGGTACCGGTACGGCCACGGCCCGTCCGGCGAGGGCGGCCGGTACACCTTCGCCGGGTTGACCGACGCGGCCTTCGGCATGATCCCGCTCATCGAGGCGGGCCGCGCCGCCCGCTGGCCGTGGGAGCGCCAGGCCTGATCGGGAACCGCCGCCGACACGGTGGTTCCCCCGGGCCGGAAGGCGCCTGTGGAAAACCCGGAGGGTGTCCGGCGGGGTTCCCCTACTGTCTGACCGGGCCGCTGGGGCCCGGGAGGACGGGAGGCGGAACATGCGGTACACGGTGCGGATCAGCGTGGAGGTCCCCGCGGGGCGGGATGACCTCGATCCCGTCCGGGCGGGCGGGGGAGTCCGGCGCGTTCTGGAGCGGGTCTCCTCCATCGCCGCGATCGAGGGCCCCGACGGGGTGCGGGTTCTGCTGCGCGCGGCCGAGGCCAGGGAGCACCGCCGAGGCGTGCTCGTCGACGCGGTCGTGGAGGCGCCGTCCGCGGCCGTGGCGGAGACCGGGATGCGGCTGGCGCTGGCGCGGCTGCTCCTGGAGCTGCCCGAGACCCGGTCGTGGCAGGTCGCCGGTTGCAGCGCCGGACCCGCGGACGCGCCGCCCGCCCCGGTCGCGGCCCGGCGGCACGTCCTGGCGCACGCGCCCATGCTGCGGGCGTTCGGCGCGGAGATGTTCGGCGCGGAGGAGGACGGGGGCGATCCCGATCTCACCGGCCTGCTCGCCGGGTCGCTTCTCGTCGGGGCGGCGGCCGTCCTCGACGGGCTCTACCGCGACCTCGCGGTCCTGCGCGAGGGCGAGACGACCGGGGAGCTGTTCGGTTCCCGCGTCTTCGGCGCCCTGCCGGCACCGGTCGCGTTCCGCTGCGACCCGGCCTTCGTGCGGCGCTTCCTGCTGGTGGCGGGGACCGGAGCACACCGGCTGGTGCAGCCGTTCTGGCAGCCGCCGACCAGTTTCGCCGAGGCGCTGGCGGTGCGCGCCATGTTCCGGGCCGGCCACGACCACCTGGTCTGCCACCGGCTCCTGAACGGTCCGGTCCGCTGCTTCGGCACGCTGGTGGCCAACACGCTCGACAGCGCGCATGTGGAGCGGCTGGCGCTGCTGGACGCGGAGACGGACCCGTTCGGGGACCCGGATGACCCCTGGTCCCTGTCCACCTGGTTCGATCCGGTGGACCCGGAGTTCGCGGTGCACCCGTACGGCCGGAGCCCCGTCCCGGTGTGAGCGGCACGGGGCCGTCGGCCCGCGCGGGCGCGGTTCAGCCGGAGGCGGGAGTCCTCGGGGAGGCGGCCGGGCCGAGCCGCAGGGAGCGCCGCGGGGTGAACCGCAGTTCGGCGAACGCGCCCGCCGGGACGGCCGGGCTCTTCGGGAAGACGGGTTCCACCCTCCGGTAGGGGGCTCCGGGGGCGGGGCGGGGGTCCGCCTCGCCCCGGTTGGGCCACATGGACATGGCGCGCTCGGCCTGGGCGGTGATCGTCAGGGACGGGTTCACCCCCAGGTTCGCCGAGACGGCCGAACCGTCCACGACGTGGATCCCCGGATGGCCGTGCAGCCGGTGGTAGGGGTCGACCACGCCGTCGGAGCCGGTGGCGCCGATGGGGCAGCCGCCGAGGAAGTGCGCGGTCATGGGGATGTCGAAGACGTCGCCCACGGTTCCGCCGGGGAAGCCGTCGATCCTCCCGGCGATCCGGGTGGCGACCTCCTGGCCGGCCGGGATCCAGGTCGGGTTGGGTGCGCCGTGCCCCTGACGGGAGGTGAGCCTGCGCCCGCCGAGGAGGCCGCGCGCGGTGCGGGTGGTCAGCGAGTTGTCCAGCGACTGCATCACCAGCCCGATGACAGTCCGTTCGGACCAGCGCCGGACCGAAAGGCTCCGGACGAAGACGTACGGGTGCGCCGTCGCCAGGCCGAGGAAGCGCAGCCAGCGGGGAACGCTCCCGCCGCCGGGGACCTGGAGGGTGGACAGCAGCCCCATCGCGTTGGACCCCCTGCCGTAGCGGACGGGTTCCACGTGCGTGTGCGCGTCGGGGTGGATGGAGGAGGTGATGGCCACGCCGCGGGTGAAGTCCTCGGCGGGGCGCGTGGCCCGGGTCATCGCGCCGACCAGGGCTTCGGAGTTGGTCCGGGTGAGTGTGCCGAGCCGGTCGGAGATACGGGGGAGCAGGCCGGTGTCGCGCATCGTGTGCAGCAGCCGCTGGGTGCCGTAGGTCCCGGCGGCGACCACCACCTGGCGGGCGGTGAAGGTCCGGGCGTTGGCGCGCGTGCGCCGGGCGCCGGTGACCAGGGTGTCCACCGCGTAGCCGCCGCCCCGGTCGGCGGCGCGCTCGCGCAGCCGCAGGGCGGTGGTCATCGGGTGGATCCGGGCGCCGCCGCGCTCGGCGAAGTACAGGTAGTTCTCGGTGAGCGTGTTCTTGGCGCCGTGGCGGCAGCCGGTCATGCACTCGCCGCATTCCAGACAGGCCCGCCGCGCGGGGCCCGCCCCGCCGAAGTAGGGGTCGCCGCCGACCGCCCCGGGGGAGACGGGTCCGGTGGCCGAGCCGTCCAGGCCGTCGCCGAAGTAGACGCCGACGGGCGCCAGGCGGAAGGTCGACCCCGCCCCCATGTCCTCGGCGACCCGCCTCAGATGGGAGTCGGCGGCGGTGACGGTGGGGTTGGCGCGGACCCCGAGCATGCGCTTCGCCTGGTCGTAGAAAGGGGCGAGCTCGTCCCGCCAGTCGGTGACGCCGCTCCACTGGGGGTCGGCGTAGAAGTCGTCCATCGGCTCGTACAGCGTGTTGGCGTAGTTGAGTGAACCGCCGCCCACACCGGCCCCGGCCAGGACCATGACGTCGCGCAGCATGTGGACGCGCTGGATCCCGAACAGGCCCAGCGAGGGCGCCCAGAGGAAGTTGCGCAGGTCCCAGGAGTTCCTGGGGAGTGTTTCGGGTGTGAAGCGGCGTCCGGCCTCCAGGACGCCGACCCGGTACCCCTTCTCGGTCAGGCGCAGGGCGCTGACCGAACCGCCGAAACCCGAACCGATGACGGCCACGTCGTAGTCGAACCGGTCGTCGACCGGGAGGGGCTCCCCCGGTGCCGGACCGGTGGTGTGTCCGCTGCGGTTGTGCTCGTGGGGCATCAGGTGTACTCCCTGGGGTCCGGGAGGGGGTGCGCGGCCGCGCGGTATGGCGGCCGCGGCTTCGGAACGCGGCGCCGACCGGGACCTACCGGTCGGTAGGTGCGCCCCATGTAACACGCGGGGCGGAGGCCGGCGCAAGCCCTCCGGCCCCCTGAGCTCCCGCGCGGGATCGGGACGACCGCCCTCGGCCGGCCCCGCCGGACACGTCGACGCCGCCCGGACCGGTCGGTCCGGGCGGCGTCCCTGGTCGGCGGCCGTCAGTGGGCCGAACGCGCGGACTCGGGCAGCAGGTGGCTGGGGGCGCCCACGTAGGACACGTACAGGGCGTCCCGGGCGCGGGTGCAGGCGCCGAATATCAGGTTGCGTTCCTGCTGGTAGACCTGTTCGAGCGCGACCGGGTCGCCTTCGGTCGCGTCGATCGCGGCCTTGGGCGGCAGCAGCGGCTCGCTCAGGCCCACCAGGCCGACGCAGCGGAACTCCTGGCCCTTGAGCTTGTGCATGGTGCCGACCCGCACCGCGTCGACGCCTTCGGCGGAGTCCAGCGGCGCGGTCATGATGCCGTTGGCGTACAGCTCCTTGGCGATGTGCCGCACCACCCACTGGTTGCGTCCGGCCAGCGCGATGGAGGAGGGCGTCACCCCGGCCTCCAGCCACCCCCTGACCCACTCGCCCAGCGCGGCCAGTTCCTCCGTCCGGCCGGCGCAGCCGCGCACCACCGGTTCGGGGCCGTGCAGCAGCGACCGGTATCCGGCGAGGGTGTCGGCGTCGCCGTCCGGGCCGACCGCCGCGGGCCGGCCCAGGATCGGCATCGCCCAGTTCAGGGTCTCCTGGGTCACCCGGTAGCTGACCCGCAGCCGGTGGCCGCGCCCGCGGACGTTGATGCCGAGCGAGGCCAGCGAGACCCGGTCGTCGTAGACGCGCTGGTGCGGGTCTTCCACGATGAACAGGTCGTCGGGGCCTTCGGCGACGGCGGCCCGCAGCAGCCGCCACTGCGCGGGGTGCAGGTCCTGGGCCTCGTCGACGACGATGTGCCGGTAGCGCGGTCCGGCGGTCCGCAGCAGTCGGGCCGCCTCCTGCGCCACCTGCGGGTAGGACCACTCGCCCGCGGTGCGCATGGCGGCGGTGTAGCGGTGCACGGCCTCCCACACGTGCGTCCGGTGCTCGGGGGCCAGGTGCAGCATCCGGCCGCTGCGCTCGCAGCGGATGTAGTCGGAAAGGTCGGTGATGTCCTGGGCGAGGAGCACCTGCTCCCATTCGCCGAGGAGGAAACGCCCCGAGTACGGCAGGCCGTCGGTCCGGGCGGCCGTCCGCCACCGTTCGCCGATGGCCTCCTTGCCCAGGGTCTCGGGCAGGATGCCGGTGTGCTCGTGCACGACGCCGCGAGCCAGACGGTCGACGGTGACGACGTCGATGCGCGCGCGCACGCCGGGGTCGGGGACGAGCCGGTCGAGCCGGTCGCCGAGGGTCTGCGCGAGCAGCTTGTTGACGGTGGTGAGCAGGACGCTCGGGCGTGTGGCGGGCCCGAACCGGGCGGCGTCCAGTTCGGCCAGGTGTGCCGCGCGGTGCAGCGCGATCACCGTCGTGCCGGTGCCGGGCCCGCCGGTGATCCGAGCCGATCCGGCGAAGCGCGCGTCCACGAACCGGCGCTGGTCGGGGTGCAGGGTGATCTGCCACTCGGCGAAGGACCGGTTCAGGTCGTGCGCCAGTTCGACGGGACCGCGCACCGACGGCAGGGCGATGGCGGGGGAGGACGGTCCGGACATCTCCACGACGCCGATCCCGGGCCCGGTCGCGGGTCGGTAGGCGCGGGCGAAGGAGACGGCCTCCTCGTGCCGGCGGACACCGACGAGGCAGTAGACGCCCTCGGACGAGGGGGCGACGATCCCCGACCAGTTGGGGCCGATCTGCATGACGCGGACTCGCGGGTCGGTCGCGTTCGGGACAGCCTCCAAGTGCTCTCGGTCTCCGGCCATGTAGGCCTGCATAACGGTCAGGATCGCGGTTTGGATCCCGGAGTCCAGACGGGAGAAGTCGTTGAGAAAGGTCGGGGCGATCGCGAGTTGCGGCACTGGCTGATTTCCTCCGGTCATCGGCCTTGACGTGGGATGTCGCGTGGGGAAGAAGGTCGTTGCGACCACCGCGTCTACTCATAGACATGCGCTTCCGGCGATTCCGGCAAACACTCCGCCGGAGGTGATTACCGGGCGGTCGAAAGGACGTGTCAGGCACGGTGTAATGCCAGGTCAGAAGGGCGATTGCGGGACTCTCGGGGGAGGTTTCGGAGGGGGTCCGAGACGGGTTCCGCCGAGCTGGGGGTTCTCTCGACGACACTGGGTCCGAAATCTTGATTAGTTCCTGCCCGAAACCTGCGGACGCGGCGGGGGAGGAACCCTCGGCCGACCCACTCCGCCTCCTGCAGCAGACTGGAACGGGCCCCGCGCGCTGCGGGAACCCCAGACCGTAGGAGGAGTCCAGGTGTCCAAGCCCGTCCTGACCGCGTTCCGTGTGATCGCCGCCGTCGAAGCCGTCACCTGGATCGGGCTTCTGGCCGGAATGTTCTTCAAGTACGTGGTCGTCTTCAACGAGATCGGTGTGCAGGTCTTCGGGCGGCTGCACGGGGCGGCGTTCGTGCTCTACGGCGTCATCGCCCTGGTCACCTGGGCCACGCACCGCTGGAGCCCGTGGACCGGCGTCCTCGCGCTGGTCGCGAGCGTCCCCCCGCTGGGCACGGTGGTCTTCGAGCGCTGGGCGTCGGCCACCGGGCGGATCGACCGCACCGCCTCCGAGACCTCCGAGAGGGGCGAGCGCCAGCCGGCGTGAGGGAACGTCGGGGCGTCCCCCACGTCGCGTCCGGCATGAGAGGGGGCGGAGACGATGAGGGGGGCGGGAGCGTTGTGACCTCGGAGGACGGGGACCAGGCGAAGTCGATACGGGCCCCGGACGCGGACCGCGACCGTGTGGCCGAGATCCTGCGGGACGCCGCGGGCGAGGGCCGGATCACGCCGGACGAGCCCGACGGGCGCCTCGAACCGGATATCTTTTCGCGGTGTTCGAGGGCGCGTCGGAAGTCCGGAGATGGGATGGTATGCGAATGACATCCTCATCATCCGGTGGGCAGAACCCCCAAGGGGTGGCCAGCGGCTCCCTGATCGCGATCATGTTCGGTCTCGTCTTCATCATCGCCAACTCGGGAAGGCTCGGGGACGCTTGGACGCTCGGTGTGCGGGTGGCCGGCGTGCTCTGCGCGGTGGTGCTGGTGGTCGCTGTCCTGAGACTCCACGGAAGGGGCCTGGCGCGCGCCGGCGCCGACAGGGAGGACCCGGCGCGTGACGGCGCCGGGCGCAGCCCGTTCGCCGGGCGCCCCTACCTGCTGCTGGTGGGAGCCGAAGCCGTCGCCCTGTTCGGCGGTCTGTTCGTGCTCAACCAGGTACTGGACCTCCACACGCTCAACATCGCCTGGATCGCGTTCGTCGTCGGCGCCCACTTCTTCGTGCTGGGCCGCATCTGGAACCTCCCGCGCTTCCACGTGCTCGGCGGGGTCCTGATCGTCCTCGCGGCGGCCGGTCCAGTGCTGAGCGCGCTCGACGCTCCGGTGGTCTGGATCGACGTCGTGTCCGGCGTTTTCTCGGGTGTGGCCCTCTTCGCCGCGGTCGTCTTCGCGCTCGTCCAGCAGGCCCGGGCGGACGAAGGGGACACGACCGGGTCCGCCGCCCGGTCGTAGCCCGGGGCGGGGCCGTCCGCGGCGGTCCGCCGCTCCTCAGCCCTCGTCGTCGATCAGAAAGGGGTGCGGACTCGCGTCCTCCAGGTCCGGGTACGGGTCGAACCAGGAGTGGGCGTTGCGGGAGAGGAACCCCAGCGGGTCGGCGGAGGAGTCGTCGGGGTCGATCGCGTCGAGGTCCTCCAGGTAGAGCCACTCGTGGTCGTGGCGGCTGTGGGCGGTCTCGCCGAAGGCGGTGAACATGGCGGTGACGTCGGAGGCTCCCACGTCGGCGAGGGAGACCAGGATGTCCTTGGCGTTCTCGACGAGGACGTGCAGGGCCAGGGCCTCGGCGGTCGAGGTGGGCGGTGTCCAGCCGGGGCGGGTCAGCCGGGCGTAGACGGCGGCCGAGGCGAGCAGGAACTTCTTGGCGAACATGACGTCGTAGTGGTGCCGGTAGCGGACCGGCAGGTCGTGCAGGACGAACAGCTCCTCGGAGTCGTCCGCCGTCCAGTTGGTCTCGTCCTCGTCCAGGGACTCGGCGTCGTCCTCCAGCGTCACGACGTCCATGAACAGCTCCTCGGTCAGGGCGGAGGCCCTGTCGACGAGGGCTCCGGCGGCGAGGGCGCGGGCGTCGTCCTCCCCGGGAGGAGGACCGAACGCGTGCGCGTCGAACGCGCGCAGCTGCGGGCTGAGCGACAGCAGGCGGCGGCGCTGGGCGGTCACCTCCTCGGCGGGGACGCCGATCTCGACCGAGGGGGCCGGGGCGACCTCCTCGCCGGCCTCGAGAGCCTCGGCGAGTTCGGCGTCGCTCACCGTGACCTCGCACTTGCCGACCTTCCACTCGGAGAGCAGCTCGGTGCGGTCCAGGATCTCGTACAGCAGCGCCTCGGCCCCGTTCTCGGCGAAGCTCAGGGCGGGCGCGTCCACCAGCAGCTCGATCACCGCGCCGGTGGCGTGGACGTCCAGTTCGTGATCGTAGGGTGTGATCTCCACGCCGTCGGGGCCCTCCACCGTCGCAACCCGGTCGAGCCACTCGGCGAGCAGCGCGGCGGCGCCCTGCTGCTGGAGGCCGTCGAGTTCGGCCGATCCCTCGGAGAGGGTCAACTCGGCGGTGATGCGGTATTCCAAGAAAAGCTCCCCAGAACGGCTCGGTCGATGGCATTAGCGTACGGCGGAAGCCGCGCCCCGACGGATGCCCCCGTCCTCTCCCGGCGTTGGGTGTCCACCCGTGTGCCTCCCCGGAGCCGGAGGGGAGACGGAGAGGTCGACACCAGTACGTGGGAGCGCTTCCATGACGAGTCGGACAACGGTCGCGTGACTTGCGTCACATATACTTCGGCCGTCTGGATCGGTCCCTTCCGGTGTCGGCGGGCGGACCGGGGCAAGGATCGGGCAATGGCGGGGCAACAAAGGGTTGACCTCCGGTTGTCCGAGGCGGGCCCGGGTAGTCGAGGAGCTTCGACGGACGCCGACGGCGCCGCGAGACGACCGCACGAAGTGGGGGATCCTCGGTATGACGGATACAGCCAGCCAGGGCTCTCGGCCCGGTGACGACCGTCGCCCGCTGACCAACCGGCAGGGGCACCCTGTCTATGACAACCAGAACCAGCGCACGGTTGGCGCCCGGGGGCCGGCGACCCTGGAGAACTACCAGTTCCTGGAGAAGATCAGCCATTTCGACCGGGAGAGGATCCCGGAGCGCGTGGTGCACGCCCGGGGAACGACCTCGTTCGGGTACTTCGAGTCGTACGGCAGGTGGGGCGACGAGCCGATCGACCGCTACACCCGCGCCAAGCTCTTCCAGGGGCAGGGCAAACGGACCGACATCGCGCTGCGCTTCTCCACCGTGATCGGTGGCCGGGACTCCGCGGAGACGGCGCGCGACCCGCGCGGCTTCGCGATCAAGTTCTACACCGAGGACGGCAACTGGGACCTCGTCGGCAACAACCTGGCGGTCTTCTTCATCCGGGACGCGATCAAGTTCCCCGATGTCATCCACGCGCTCAAACCGGACCCGGTCACCTTCCGCCAGGACCCCAACCGGATCTTCGACTTCATGTCGCAGACCCCGGAGTCCATGCACATGCTGGTGAACCTGTTCAGCCCGCGCGGGATCCCCGCCGACTACCGGCACATGCAGGGGTTCGGGGTGAACACCTACAAGTGGGTGAACGCCGCGGGCGAGACGCGCCTGGTCAAGTACACCTGGATGCCCAAGCAGGGCGTGCGGAGCATGACGGCGGAGGACGCGGCCAACATCCAGGCCACCGACCTGGGCCACGCCACCCGCGACCTGCGCGAGGCGATCGAGCGCGGCGACCATCCCGAGTGGGAGCTGCTGGTGCAGATGATGAGCGACGACGAGCACCCGGAGCTGGACTTCGACCCGCTCGACGACACCAAGACCTGGCCAGAGCAGGAGTTCCCGCCCAAGCCCGTGGGCCGCATCGTGCTCGACCGCAGCGTCTCCGACCAGTTCCTGGAGAACGAGCAGATCTCCTTCGGCACCGGTGTGCTCGTCGACGGCCTGGACTTCTCCGACGACAAGATGCTCGTCGGCCGCACCTTCTCCTACAGCGACACCCAGCGCTACCGAGTCGGTCCCAACTACCTCCAGCTCCCGGTGAACCAGGCCAGGAACGCCGAGGTGAACACGAACCAGCGCGACGGACTGATGGCCTACACCCTGGACGGGGGCGCGGAGAACCCGCACGTCAACTACGAGCCGTCGATCACCGGCGGGCTGAGGGAGACGCCGTACGCGACCAGCGACGACCAGGGGCCGGAGATCACCGGGAAGCTGACCCGCAGGAGGATCCCCCGGACCAACGACTACCTGCAGGCGGGGCAGCGCTTCCGCCTCATGCAGGAGTGGGAGCGCGACGACCTGGTCGCGAACTTCACGACCATGCTGTCCCAGTGCGTTCGGCCGGTCCAGGAGCGCATGGTGTGGCACCTGCTGCTGGTGGAGGACGAGCTGGGGCTGCGCGTGGGCGAGGGACTGGGCATCGCGCCGGACGACGTCTCGCATCTCGAGCCGCTGCGGGGCCAGTCCCTGACCGACGAGGACCGCAAGCGCCTGGCCAACCTCGGCGGGAACGGCCCCCGCGACGTCTCCGGGCTCACCATGACGCACTGCGTCCCCAACGAACGGCACCTCGTGGAACGCTGACCTCGACGGGCGGCGGGGGCGGACGCGGCGCGCGTCCGCCCCCGCCCGCCTCATGAGGCGCCTCCCTCCGGGACCCGCGTCCCCGGAGCCGACAGCAGGGTCAGGGCGTGGTGCCCCAACGGGGTGAGAACGCAGCGTTCGCCGGAGTCCAGGGTGTAGTCGAACCGCACCAGGCCGAGGGACTCGAGCAGGGTCAGCACGGTCGCGAAGCGTGCCCCCGGCACCTCCGCGCCCCCGCACTCCCCGGTGAGCGCGCGCACCGCGATCCCGTCGTCCCCGGCCGCGGACAGGGACTCCAGCGAACGCCGGGGCACGGTCCCGGCGAGCCGGGGGGCGACCCGGGGGTCGTGCCGGCGCCACAGCACCGGCAGCAGTTCCACGCCGGTGCGCCACACCCGCGACGACTCCTCCGGCAGGGCCGCGTACCCGGGGCCGGGCAGCAGCCACCCGTGCTCCCGGGGCCGCCCGTCCGGGGCACGGTCCCGCCACTCCACCACCATCTCGAGCATCCGCGCGGCCAGCGTGAAGTCCAGAAGCGCGCCGCCGTCCTGGAGCCCGGAGTCGGGGTGGTCGTCGGGGGCGTCGTCGTCCCCGACCCACGCCCCCAGGCTCAGGTACGCGTACCCGCGGCCGTGCGGTGCGGGGCCCGTCCGCTCGCGCGACAGCCGCCGGCGGTCCCCCACCCACCACAGGAACTCCCGCACCCGCAGCACCAGCGGCGCCTCCGCTGCGGCCCGCGCCAACTCCCCGACGTCCATTCGGTCCCTCCCACGCGTGTGGCGGCTACCGCGTGGGACGAGGGAGGCCACCCGGGCGTGGGCGACGCGGTTGGTCCACGGTAGGCCGCGGAACCGGTTCCGCGCCAGCCGGGAAGGCGGTCTGTGGACAACCCGGTCCGGGACCGCGCCGGTGCCCGCGTCCCGAAGCGGGGGCACGAAGCATCCCGGTCACCGCTCCGGGCGCCCGCGCGTGGGGACGCCGGTCCGGTCGCAGGCGTTGACCAGCGCGTCCAGCGCGCCCACCTCCTCGGGGGTGACGTGTCCGGCCGCAGCGCCCTCGGCCGCGCCGCCCTCCCCGAGCAGCCGGTAGGCCACCGCGGGGACCACCGGACGGCGCGGCTCCCACCCCGGGCCGAGCCGGTCGCGGGTACCCCCGGCGCGACCGGTCCGGTGCGGTCGCCCTTCTCGTCCCGCCCTGTCCGCGTGTCCGGGGCGCACGCCATCGCGCCTCCTCGGCCCCGTCCGGGACAGGGGCGGAGGAGGCGCGGGCGGGCCCGACGCTCAGTCCCTGGAGTCCGATCCGCTCTTGAAGCGGTAGAGGGCCGTGCGGGCCTCCTTGCGGGCCTTGGGGTCGGGGTGGTTCTCGCCGAACCAGCTCAGCAGGAACGCCGTCTCCGGGTGGCGCAGCACGAGGGCCAGGTCGAACAGGGAGGTGCCGTCGGGGCCCGCGGCGGGCAGCTCGTCGAACTGGTCGTCGTCGAGCAGGTCCATGCGGGCCAGGGCCGCGATGCCGTCGAGCATCACCCAGGACAGGTCGTCGGCCTCGAGGTCGCTCTCCTTGGCGAAGCCCGCGTCGAAGAGCCAGACCCGGGCCTGGGGGCCGAAGTCCGGGTCGTCGCGGAGGTCCTCGTACACGGCGCGGGCGGCCGCGGAGTGCTCGGAGGTGACGGCGCGCACGGCCGCGCGGTGGGTGGAGTCGTCGGTGCGGCGCGCCACCTCCACCAGTTCGCGCAGGGCCGTCTCGGCGTCGCGCGCCGAGATCCACGCGTCCAGGTCCGTCTCGCTGAACGCCTCGCCGGCGGCGGCGCGCTCCACCAGCACCTCGGCGGTCTCGTCCATCAGCTCGTCGAAGTCGCGGATCGTGTAGTCCTCGATGACCAGTTCCTCGTACCCCGCCCATTCGCCGAGCGGGGTGAGCCGGTACTCCGGCTCGGCGACCGGTCCGGCCTCCTCCTCGGGGGCCTCGCGCTCGACGGCGCCCAGCTTCTCCAACTCGTCCAGGACCAGGCCCACGGCCGTGGTGAACCGGGCCTCCTCCACACCGGTCAGCGGGGAGTCGACGTCGAGCCGGTCGCCCAACTCGGCCACCATCTCCACGACGAGCGACACGGGCAGCGCCAGCCGCTCGATGAACAGCGAGGTCAGCACCGACGCGGTGAACTCGTCGGGGGCGAGCCCGAAGAAGTCGGTGAACGCGTCCTCGTCGAGCTCCAGCCGCTCGGCGAGCGCGTCGCCCACGGCCTCGAAGGCGGTGTCCCAGGCCTCGGCCGAGTCCTCGGCCAGCTCGTCGGGGGCCTGCGCCCGCAGCCGGACGATGGTCGGCGCGGCCTCGATCGCGGCGTCCAGTTCGTCGTCGGCCAGCAGGCGGGGGGCGCGCCAGGTGTAGCCCGCCCGCCCGGGGCCCGCGAAGAGGGACTTGGGCCCCTCCTCCTCGCCGGAGGCGATGGCCGCCACGAGGTCCTCGTCGACGGCGATCCCGCCGGACTCGACCTCACTCTCGAACTCGGCGACGTCGTCGGCGTCGTCGACGTCGTAGCCCAGGTCGTCCATCAGGCGGTGCATGTACGCGGCGATCCGGTGCTCGGCGGGATTCGCCACCGCGTGCCGGTAGGCCTCGGCGAGCCGGTCCACCACGCCCAGCAGCTCCGAGCGGGGCTCGGAGCGCTCGTCCAGCAGGTCCTCCTCGTTCAGGAACCCGAGCCAGGCGTCCAGGGTGGCGCGCACGTCCGCGACCCCGGGCGGGGTCTGGCCGCCCTCGCGCGGGAGCCAGTCCAGCATCAGCGACACCACGTCGGCGCCGTGCCAGCGGGCCAGCAGGCCGTCGCCGCCCTCGTCGGGCGCGCCGTACTTGTAGTCCAGGATCAGTTCGAGCGCGCGCCGGGACACACCGAGTCCCCGCGTGCGCCCGTAGTGGAGCACACGGGGGATGAACAGCGCCCGGTACTCGTCGAACGTGTCTTGATCGGCGTTCGTGAACACCAAGCGCATGAGAGTCGACCAACCTGAGAGTAGGGAGAACGGGGAGGGGGCGACGCCCCCTCGGGAACCGACGGTGCGGCCGCGGGACGGTCCACCGACGGCCACGACGAACTTTACCGCCCGATCCGCCCGGCTCCGGGCGTGCTCTCCCCGGAAGGCGGGGCTTGAAATGATCTCCATTGTGAAATCGGCCGTTGCGTGTCCCATCAGGACAGATGCCACACCTCGGGCAGGCGAAGCCACTGCTCGCCCTCGGGGGTGCCCGGAAGGCGCTCCTGGCAGGGGTCGGTCAGGCGCCACCAGTCGCGGGTCCGGGGATCGGCGGCCATCCTGTCCATGTCGGCCGCGTGGTCCTCGCCGACATGGACGTAGTGGCTGAACAGCAGGTCACCGTGCAGGTAGATGGTGTAGTCGCGGATGTTGCAGGACCTGATCATCTCCCGCACCTCCGGCCAGACCTCGCGGTGCAGCCGCAGGTACTCCTCCCGGTGCTCCGGCCGCAGCCGCACCACGTGCCCGTAGCGTCGCGCCTCCGTCACCGCTCCCCGCCCCCCGTCCGCGCGGACGCCTCCGGAGGGGCGGGGACCCCCAGTTCGTCCCACAGCCCGTCCGGGATCTCCTGGTCCCACAGGCGCCGGTTGTCGCGCGCCTCCTCGGCCGTGCGGCAGCCCACCAGGACGCTGGCCACCACCGGGTGCGCGGCGGCGAAGCGCAGCGCGGCGGCGCGCAGGGGCACGCCGTGCCGGGCGCAGACCCGCGCCATCTCGCGGGCGCGGCGCACCAGCGGTTCGGGCGCGGGCCCGTAGTCGAACGTGCTGGCGGGGGACGGGTCCGCGAGCAGGCCCGAGTTGTAGACGCCGCCGATGACCACGGAGGTGCCGCGCCGCTCGCAGGCCGGGAAAAGCTCGGTCAGCGCCGACTGGTCCAGCAGGGTGTACCGGCCCGCGCACAGCACCACGTCGAGGTCGAGGTCGCGGACGAACCGGGCGAGCATCGGGGTCTGGTTCATGCCGGCCCCGATCGCGCCGACCACGCCCTGGGAGCGGAGCTCGGCGAGCGCGGGGAAGGCCGTGGCGTACGCCTGCTCCTCGTGCCCGTCGGGGTCGTGCAGGTAGACCACGTCGATCCGGTCCAGGCCCAGGCGCTCCAGGCTCTCCTCGACGGACGCCCGCACACCGTCCGCGCCGAAGTCCCAGAACCGCTGCCGCGGCGGCGGGTCGGCGAACCCCTGCGGGTCGGCGCGCTCGCCGGGGCCGAGCGGGCGCAGGCGCCGGCCGGCCTTGGTGGAGAGGGTGAACGACGAGCGGGGGAGGCCCCGCAGGGCCCGGCCGACCCGCTCCTCCGACCGGCCGAGCCCGTAGTGGGGCGCGGTGTCGACGTACCGCATCCCCAGTTCCCAGGCGGTGCGCACGGTGGCGTCGGCGTCCGCGTCGGAGACCGGGGAGTACAGGTTTCCGAGCGCCGCGGCGCCCAGGGACAGCGCGCTCACGGTGACACCGCTGGACCCCAGGCGCCGTTCGGGGAGCGCGGTGGGCCGGACCGGGGTCACGGCGCGGGCCTGAGGCGCAGTCCCTGCATGCCGCCGTCCACGGCCAGTGCGGTGCCGGTGGTCGCGCCCGCGTGCGGGGAGGCGAGATGGGCGATCGCGCGGGCGACCTCATCGGTGCTCACCAGGCGTCCGGTGGGCTGGCGGGCCTCCAGCGCGGCGCGCTCGGCGGCGGGGTCGGCGGCGGCGTCCAGCAGCCGCCCGACCCAGGGGGTGTCCACGGTCCCGGGGTTCACGCAGTTGACCCGGATGCCCTCGCGGACGTGGTCGGCGGCCATGGCCAGGGTCATCGCCTGCACCGCGCCCTTGGTGGCCGAGTACAGCACCCGTTGCGGCAGCCCGGCGGTCGCGGCGATGGAGGAGGTGTTGACGATCGCCGCGCGCCCGGAGGCGCGCAGGTGGCCCAGCGCGGCCCGGGTCACCCGCGCGATGCCGACGACGTTGACGTCGAGCACGCGCGCCCATTCGGCGTCGTCGTTGTCGGCGACGGTGCCCTGGGCCCCGATGCCTGCGTTGTTGACGAGCACGTCCAGGCCGCCGCCGACGCGGGCGGCCGCCTCGACCGCGGCCCGCACGGAGGCGTCGTCGGCGACGTCGCCGTGCACGCCCCACAGCCGGTCGTCGCCCGCCACCCCGCGCGCGGCCGCGCCGTCGGCGCCCGTCAGGTCGCGGTCCAGGCAGACGACGGTCGCGCCGCGGTCGGCGAGCAGCCGCGCGGTGGCCAGCCCGATGCCGGAGGCGCCGCCGGTGACCAGGGCCCGCACGCCGGTGAACTCCTGCTCGGTGGTGCTCACTGGGTCTCCTCGGGGGTGGGTCCGGCCCACACGGGGCCGTCGGGGTAGCTGAACCGGAGCAGCGTGTCGGGGCGGACCTCGGCGGTGATGCCGGGCTCGAGCGGGGCCCGGTAGCGGCCGTCGGTGATGCGGACCGGCTCGACGAAGTGCTCGTGGAGGTGGTCGACGTACTCGATCACGCGGTCGTCGAGGGTGCCGCTGACCGCGACGTAGTCGAACATCGACAGGTGCTGCACGACCTCGCACAGTCCCACGCCGCCCGCGTGCGGGCAGACCGGGACGCCGAACTTGGCGGCGAGCAGCAGGATCGCCACGTTCTCGGTGACCCCGGCGACCCGGCAGGCGTCGATCTGGAGCACGTCGATGGCGCCCGCCTGGAGCAGCTGCTTGAAGATGATCCGGTTCTGGGCGTGCTCGCCGGTGGCGACCCTGACCGGGCGGACCGCCTCGCGGATCGCGGCGTGCGCCAGGACGTCGTCGGGGGAGGTGGGCTCCTCGATCCAGTACGGGTCGAACTCGGCGAGCCGGTTCATCCACGCGATGGCCTCGGCGGTGTCCCAGCGCTGGTTGGCGTCGACCGCGATGCGGATGTCGGGGCCGACGGCCTCGCGGGCCAGCGCCATGCGGCGCACGTCCTCCTCGACATCGGCGCCGACCTTCAGCTTGATCTGCGTGAACCCGTCGGCGACGGCCTCCTCGGCCAGGCGCACCAGTCGCTCGTCGGAGTAGCCGAGCCAGCCGGGGGTGGTGGTGTAGGCCGGGTAGCCGTGCTCCAGGAGGCGGGCGGTGCGCTCGGCCCGCCCGCTCTCGGCGGCCCGAAGGATCTCCAGGGCCTCCTCGCGGGTGAGGGCGTCGCTGAGGTAGCGCCAGTCGACCAGGTCGGTGATCTGCTCGGGCGTCATCTCCGAGAGCAGCTGCCACACGGGCTTGCCCGCGCGCTTGCCGGCGAGGTCGAAGGCCGCGTTGACCAGGGCGCCCAGCGCCAGGTTCATCACGCCCTTCTCGGGGCCGAGCCAGCGGAGCTGGGAGTCGCCGCCGAGCCGGCGGGCGAAGCCGCCCAGGTCGGACACGACCTCCTCGACGGACCGGCCCACGATCATCGGGGCGTAGGCCTCGATCGCGGCGACGCACACGTCGTTGCCGCGGCCGATGGTGAAGGTGAAGCCGTGTCCTTCCGGCCCCTCGTCGGTGCGCAGGACGACGTAGGCGGCGGAGTAGTCGGGGTCGGGGTTCATCGCGTCGGAGCCGTCGAGCTCGCGCGAGGTGGGGAAGCGCAGGTCCCGCGTCTCGACAGCGGTGATGGTCGCCATCACGCCGCCCCGAGGGTCTGGCGCTGGCGGCCGAGGCCGCCGACCTCGACCTCCATGACGTCGCCGGGCCGCAGGTAGGGCTGTCCGGGGCGGCCCAGGGCCACTCCGGCGGGGGTGCCGGTGTTGATGACGTCGCCGGGGTCGAGGACCATGAACCGGCTCAGGTACCACACGATGTGGTGCACGCCGAAGATCATGTTCCCGCTGTGGCCGTCCTGGACGAGTTCGCCGTTGACCCAGGTGCGCAGGGCGAGGTCCTGGGGGTCGCCGACCTCGTCGGGGGTGACCAGCCAGGGGCCCATCGGGTTGAAGGTCTCGCACGACTTGCCCTTGACCCACTGGCCGCCGCGCTCCAGCTGGAACTCGCGTTCGGAGACGTCGTTGCAGGTGGAGTACCCGGCGATCACGCCGGCGGCCTCGTCGGGGGAGTCGAGGTAGCGGGCGGTGCGGCCGATGACGACGGCCAGTTCGACCTCGTAGTCGGTCTTGGTGCTGCCGCGCGGGATCAGCACCTCGTCGTCGGGGCCGACCAGGGTGTTGGAGGCCTTGAAGAAGATCACGGGTTCCGCGGGCGGTTCCGCGCCGCTCTCGGCGGCGTGGTCGGCGTAGTTGAGGCCGACGCACACGATCTTGCCGGGGCGGGCGACCGGCGCGCCGACGCGGCGGGGCTCGTCGGCCAGGCGGGGGAGCGTCCCCGCGGCCAGTGCGTCGCGGGTCCGCTCCAGGCCGTCGCCGGAGAGGAAGGCGCCGTCGATGTCGGTGGTGATCCCGGTGAGGTCGAACAGCGATCCGTCGGGGTCCAGGACGGCGGGACGCTCGGCACCGTGGGGGCCGACGCGGAGAAGCCGCATAGCACTACCCTTCGTCGTTTCAGTGGTGCCGCAACGAACCCGGCGATTGGTAGGACATTGCTGTCATGCCAAAGGGTCACGTTGCGACAGAACGCCTTGATTGGGCGGTTTTTGGAGAAGTTCAAGATAATTGGTCGGACCACTTCTACTCTGAGGGGTCCGGAAGTGTCAAGGGGTCAGTCGTCGCCGAGGTTGGCGCGCAGCCAGGTCTCCACCTCCAGCACGTGCGTGGCGGCGGTGCTCCGCGCGGCCTCGGGGTCGCGCGCGGCCAGTGCCTGGTAGATCCGCTCGTGCTCCTGGTGGAGCCGGGACACCGCCCCGGAGCTGTGGTGCCCGCGCCAGACCCGGGCCCGGAAGGTCATCGACGACAGGCCGTCCACGATGGCGGCCATGGTCTCGTTGCCCGCGGCGCGCACGATGGCCTGGTGGAAGTCCCGGTCGGCGGCCACCATCTCCTCGACGCTTCCGCCCTCCCCGATGCGTTCGAGGTGGCGGCGCACCTCGGCCAGCTCCGCGTCGGTGATGCGGGCGGCGGCCGCGGCCGTGGCGGCGGACTCCAGGGCGCGGCGGACCTGGAGCAGTTCCACCAGGGTCTGGCCCCGGGAGATCTCGGCGACCACGCCGAACGTCTCCAGCAGGTCGTCGGGGCGCAGGCTCGTGACGTAGACGCCTGCCCCGTGCCGGATCTCCAGCACGCCCAGGATCGTCAGCGCGCGGATCGCCTCGCGGATCGAGCTGCGCGATATGCCCAGCTGGGCGGCGAAGTCCCGTTCGGTGGGCAGGCGCTGCCCGGCGCGCAGCTCCCCCTCGGCGATCATCGTCTTGATCTGCTCGATGGCGCGCTGGGCGACCGAGATCTTGGCGGTCTCCGCATCCGGGGCGCGGCCCGCGGTACTGGTCATGGGGTTCGTCCTTTGGTGGGCGGGTGGCCTGCTGGGGACTTCCGTTGTACTCCGGTCGGGCGGGAGGCGGGTCGGCCGCCCGCGGACGGGGAGGCGGTGGAAGAGGAAGGGCGAATATTTCGGGTGGCTCTTGACACACTCTCACCCACAGAAGTACAAGTGATCATACCAATTAGCTGTTACCTTGCTGTAAAACGGTGGAAACCCGACACTTTGCCGGATATTTCACTAGAGGTCCGGAGTTCTGGTCCGACAATAGTTCCGAAGCGTCGCCACGACACACAGTGACCGGCGAGTCGTGCGCGGGGCGTGCCGGTACCGGGAACGGTCGGACCGCACCCGGCCCTCCACCGGCACGCCCCGAGACGGCAGAGAACCCGTGCCGGGCGACACCGCCCCTGTTCCCCGGGCCGCACCCCATCCCCCTCCCAAAGGAGATTGCAGACCATGCGCGTGAAACTCGCCTTCGGCGCCTCGGTGGCCGCCGCGCTGCTCGCGGCCACCGGTTGCGGCAGCACCACCGACACCGCGGCCGGTCCGAACGAGGGCGGTCAGGTGGGGGTCGTCCTGCCCATGCTCACCTCGCCCTTCTGGCAGTCCTACAACTCCTACGTGCCGGAGAAAGCCGAGGAGCAGGGCGTCGACGCGCTGCCCACGGTCAACTCGAACGGTGACCCCGCGCAGCAGATCACCGACATGAACAACCTCCTCAACCAGGGGGTCGGCGGCATGGTCGTCGCGCCGCTGGACAGCGCGGCCATCGTCGCGGGCCTCGACCAGGCCGAGCGCAAGGGCGTTCCGGTCGTGGCCGTGGACGTGGCGCCCGAGCAGGGCGAGGTCTACATGATCGTGCGGGCGAACAACCGGGCCTACGGCGCCGAGGCCTGCGCGTACATCGGCGACGAGATCGGTTTGGGCAAGGTCGTGCAGATCCAGGGCGACCTCGCCTCGGTGAACGGCCGGGAGCGCTCCGAGGCCTTCCAGGAGTGCATGGACACCGAGTACCCCGACATCGAGGTGCTCGACATCGCCGCCAACTGGGACGGCGAGACCGCGGCCGCCCAGCTGGACGGCCTGCTCAACGCCAACCCCGACGTCAAGGGCATCTACATGCAGGCCGGCGGCGTCTACCTCGCGCCCACCCTGCAGACCCTCAAGAGCAAGGACATGCTGCACGAGCGCGGCGAGGACGACCACATCGTCATCGTCTCCAACGACGGCATCCCGCAGGAGTTCGACGCCATCCGCGCCGGGGAGATCGACGCGACCCTCTCCCAGCCGGCCGACGGCTACGCCGGATGGGCCATGCACTACGTCAAGGCCGCGATGGCGGGCGAGACCTTCGAACCCGGCCCCACCGACCACGGCAGCGAGATCGTGGAGCTGGAGAACGGGATGCTGGAGGACCAGCTGCCCACCCCGCTGGTCACCGCGGACAACGTCGACGACCCCGAGCTGTGGGGCAACACCCTCGACTGATCGCCCCGGGGGCGCTCCGACGCACCGGAGCGCCCCGACACGCCAACGGTGAAACACGAAAGAGTCGGTCATGGCCCATGACAAGACCGCCGAGGACCCCTCAGCGGTGATCCCGCTCGTCGAGACCCTCGGCCTGGGCAGGCGGTTCGGTTCGACCGTCGCCCTGCGCGACGTCGACCTGCGCGTCCTGCCCGGTCAGTCGCACGCGCTGGTGGGACGCAACGGCGCGGGCAAGTCCACCCTGGTCTCGCTGCTGACCGGTCTGGCGTCCCCCGACACCGGGGAGGTCCGGTTCGGCGGCGAGGCGGCCCCGTCCGTCGCGGACCGCGACGCCTGGCGCTCCAGGGTCGCCTGCGTCTACCAGAAGTCCACCGTCATCCCCGAGCTGACGGTGGCGGAGAACCTCTTCGTCAACCGCCAGCCGCTCACCCGGTTCGGCGCCATCGACTGGCGGCGGCTGCGCGCGGAGTCCCGCGAGCTCATGGAGCAGTGGGACGTGCACGTCGACATCGACCGGCAGGTCCGCGACCTCACCGTCGAGGACCGCCAGATGGTCGAGATCGCCCGCGCGCTGTCCTTCGGCGCCCGGTTCATCATCCTGGACGAGCCCACGGCCCAGCTCGACAGCGCCGAGATCGACCGGCTGTTCGAGCGGATGCGCGCCCTCCAGGAGTCGGGGGTGACCTTCCTGTTCATCTCCCACCACCTCCAGGAGGTCTACGAGGTGTGCCAGGAGGTCACGGTCCTGCGCGACGCGCGGTGGATCCTGACCGCCCCGGTGGCCGACCTCGGCAAGGCGGAGCTGGTCAAGGCCATGACCGGCGAGGCCGCGGACCTGGGCGCGGGCGTCACCGCGCCGCGCGTGGCCGACGACGCGCCCGCCGTCCTGGAGCTCTCCGCCTTCACCGGCGACGGCTTCAACCCCGTCGACCTGACCGTGCGCGCGGGCGAGGTCGTGGGCCTGGCCGGCAGCAGCGGAAGCGGCAAGGTCGAGCTCGCCGAGTCCCTGGTCGGCCTGCGCGCCGCCAAGGGCGGGACACTGCTCCTGGACGGCCGCTCCTACCGGACCGGGGACGTCCCCGCCGCGCTGGCCGCCGGGGTCGGCTGCGTCCCCCGCGACCGCCACCACCAGGGCCTGGTTCCGGGGTTGTCCATCGCCGAGAACGGCTCCATGACGATCGCCGGCCGGCTCGGCCCCGCCGGGGTCATCGCGCCGCGCGCCCTGGCCGGACACGGCGAGCGGGCCATCGCCGACCTCGACATCCGCGCCGAGGGGCCGTCCCAGCCGGTGGACGCGCTGTCCGGCGGCAACCAGCAGAAGGTCGTCATGGCGCGCGCCCTGGCCACCGACCCGCGCCTGCTGGTGCTGATCAACCCCACCGCCGGGGTGGACGTCAAGTCCAAGGAGTCGCTCCTGGGCGTCATCGACCGGGTCCGCGAGACCGGCGCGGCGGTCATCGTCATCTCCGACGAACTCGACGACCTGCGCAGATGCGACCGGGTCGTCGTCCTGTTCCACGGCGACACCGTCGCCGAGCACGCTGCGGGCTGGCGCGACCAGGACCTGGTCGCCTCGATCGAAGGGATTACCGCGTGATTACCGACGTGACGACCAAGGCGCCAGCCCCGGCCGGTGCCGGGCGTCGACGCATCGTCTGGGGGCGGTTGCGGGAGCTCGCTCTGGTCCCCGCCATCCTGGTGCTGCTGGTCGTCGGCTCCTTCGTCAGCCCCAGCTTCCTGTCGCAGGCGAACCTGGTCAGCATCCTGGGGGCGTCCGCGGCCCTGGCGATGCTGGTGCTGGCGGAGGCGCTGATCCTCATCACCGGCAAGTTCGACCTGTCGATCGAGTCCAGCGCGGGCCTCGCCCCGGCGATCGGCGCGCTCCTGGTCGTGCCCGCCACCGCCGCCGTCGGGTTCGGCACCGAGCTGCCCGCCGGGGTGGCACTGGTCGCGGTGATCGCGGTCGGCGCCGTCGTGGGCCTGTTCAACGCGATCCTGATCGTCAAGTTCAGGCTGAACGCGTTCATCGTGACCCTGGCGATGCTCATCGTGCTGCGCGGCCTGCACGTGGGCGTCACCGAGGGCCAGACGCTGTTCGACATGCCCGACGCGTTCTTCGCGCTGGCCACCACCACGTTCGTCGGCGTCCCCCTGTCGGTGTGGCTCGCGGTGGTCGCGTTCGCCATCGCCGGGTTCATGCTGCGCTACCACCGCCTGGGCCGGGCGCTCTACGCCATCGGCGGCAACATCGAGGCGGCCCGTGCGGCGGGCATCCGCGTGGAGCGCGTGATGATCGGCGTCTACGTCGTCGGCGGAGTGCTCGCGGCGGTCGGCGGCCTCATCCTGACCGGCTACGTGGGCGCGATCAGCGCCAACCAGGGCCAGAACATGATCTTCACCGTGTTCGCGGCGGCCGTCATCGGCGGCATCAGCATGGACGGCGGCAAGGGGTCGATGTTCGGCGCCCTGACCGGTGTGCTGCTGCTGGGCATCGTCAACAACATGCTCACCATCGCCCAGGTCTCGTCCTTCTGGATCCAGGCGGTGCAGGGAGCCATCATCCTGGTCGCACTGATGATCGCCCGCGTCACCAGTGGCCGGGCTCAAGACTGACGCCGCGGGCCGGGGCGGCCGTGAAGGGGTCCCCGGCCCGCAGCGGGCCCGCTGGAACGGAGGAGAGGACACCGCGATGACGATCCGCGTCGACGCCCACCACCACCTGTGGGACACCGGCCGCCGGGAGCACGCGTGGATGGACGGGCCGTGGGCCGACCCCCTGCGCGGGCGGTTCGACGAGGCGGCGCTGGCCGCGCTGGCCGGACCGCACGGGATCGGCGCGTCCGTCGTCGTGCAGTCCCTGGCCGACGAAGCCGAGACCGGGGAGCTCCTGGCGGTCGCCGCCGGAAGCGGCCTGGTCCGGGGGGTCGTCGGCTGGGTGGACTTGACCGCCCCCGACGTCGCCGACGCGCTCGCCGGGCTGCGGGAGGGCCCCGGGGGCGAACGGCTGCTCGGAGTGCGCCACCTGGTCCAGGACGAGGCCGACCCCGAGTGGCTGCTGCGTCCGGACGTGCGGCACGGCCTGGCCGCCGTGGGGAGGGCGGGGCTGGTCTACGACCTGCTGGTGCGTCCCGCGCAGCTGCCCGCGGCGGTGCGCGTCGTGCGGGAGCTGCCCGGGGTGGCCTTCGTCCTGGACCACCTCGCCAAACCCGACATCGCGGGCCGGGCCGACCCCGGGAGCGGTGCGTGGGCGCGCGGCCTCGCCGGGCTGGCCGCCGCCCCCAACGTCGCGGCCAAGCTGTCGGGACTGGTCACCGAGGCCGACCCGCGCGCCTGGACCCCGGCGGACCTGGCCCCCTACGCGTACCGCGCCCTGGAGCTGTTCGGCCCCGACCGGCTGATGTTCGGCTCGGACTGGCCCGTGTGCACCCTGGCCGCCTCGTACGGCGAGGTCGTGGCGGCGGCCGACGAGCTTCTCGCGGCCCTGTCCGGGGCCGAGCGCGCCGAGGTCCTCGCGGGCACGGCCACCCGCTGGTACGGCCTCACGTCCTGAGCGGCCGGGTCGCCCGGGCCACGCGGACATCGGGAGGGCCGAACGCCCGGGTGCCGGACCTTCACACCGGCAGGAACGGGCTCGGGGCGCCGTGCCAGCTGACGTAGAGGGCCTCGCGGGCCCGGGTGCAGGCCACGTACAGGAGGCTGCGCTGCGCGGCCAGGTCCGACCGGTGCTGGTTCTCGTCCAGTTCGGGGCTGGTGACGCGCTCCATCAGGGGCAGGGCGTCGGCGGTAGCGCCGAAGACCGCGACGGCGCGGAACTCCAGGCCCTTGACGCCGTGCATGGTGGTGACACGGACCGTGTCGGAGGCCTCGTCGACGGTGTGCTGCTGGGGGTTGAAGCGGGACGCCGGCAGACCGTGGCGGCGCAGTGAGCTGACGACCTCGTTGAGGATCCGGCGGGTCCGGGTCGCCACGCAGATGTCGCCCGGTGCGATGCCCTCGGCGAGCCAGGCGCGGACCTGCCCGCTCAGGGCGTCGAGTTCGGCCGCGGTGTCGGCGGCACCGTGCAGCACGGGCGGGTTCCCGCGCAGGATCGAGCGCGTGGACCCGGGCGCCTCGGGCACGGCCGTCCCCAGTTCGTGCACGCTCGCGCCGCGCATGATCCGGTCGGCCCAGGTCAGGATCTCGGTGGTGGTCCGGTAGTTCACCCGCAGGGGGTAGGAGCGCCCGATGATCCGGATGCCCAGCTGCTTGAAGGAGACCGTGTTGTCGTAGATGCGCTGGCGGTTGTCGCCCGCGATGAACATGTCGTTGGGGCCGGGCGGCACCGCGGCGCGCAGCGTCCGCCACTGCGCCGGGTGCAGGTCCTGGCCCTCGTCGACGACGACGTTGGTGTACGGCTTGTCGGCGCGCTCGCCGAGGATGCGGGCGGCCTCGGCGTGCAGTTCCACCGTCGGCAGCTGCCGGGTGCGGCGCATCCAGGCGCGCGCCATCGCGATGGCGTTCCAGATGTCGCGCCGCTGGTCCACGGTCAGCGGGGCCGACCTCCCGCGCCGGGCGTCGGGGTCCAGGTAGCCCTCGACGGTGGTGATGCCCTGCGCCATCACCACGTGCCGGTACTCCTGGAACACGAAGTCGGCCGACCACGGCAGGCCCTGCTTTCCCACGACGTTGGCGAACAGGCCGCGCGTGTCGGAGTCGCGGCGCAGGCCGACGTCGGGCCGCTCGGCGCGGACCACGTCCAGGGCGAGCTTGTCGGCGGTGATCACGTCCACGTCGGCGCGCAAACCCTCGTCGACGAGCAGCGCGAGGTCCCGTTTGACCGACTCCACCAGGGCGTTGGTGAAGCTGGTCAGCAGCACCCGGCCGCCGAGCGGCAGGTGCTCGGCGAGGTATTTGACCCGGTGCAGCGCCACCACCGTCTTACCGGTCCCCGGGCCGCCGGACACCATCGCGGGGCCGTTGAACACCGGCCGGTACGCCAGTGTCCGCTGGGTGGGGTGCAGGAACACCCGCCAGGCGTCGAACTCCCGGCTCAGCACCTCCTCGATGTCGTCGTCATCGTCGACCAGCATGACCCGGTGCCGGGTGTTGCGGATGGCGGCGTCGTAGTCGTCGGCGGCGACGGGGCCGCCCGACACCGCCCGGCGCGGCAGCACGACCTCGCGCATCACCTGGTCCACAGGCATTCCCTCGGCCAGTTGGAGCAGCACCTCGAACTGGTCCTGGGGGACGGCGGGCCCCCAGTCGGCGAGTTCGGCGCGGGTGGTGAGGGTGCGGCTGAACCGGATGATCTCGGCGTCCACGCCGAGCTGGCGCAGCGCCTCGTCGCCGACGCCTTCGAACAGGGAGCGCTCGGCGGGCCGGTCCGGCGCGCGGGGCGGCGGGGGTTTGACGGCGCGCTCCTCCAGGGCGCTGGCGTCGCGCCGCTCCAGGGTGCCCATCACCGTGTTGACGTCGTGCCGCTGGTCGGCGGCCCACCCCTCGGCGGTCTCCCGGGGCAGCAGGTGGACCAGCAGGAACGTCTCGCCGGACTCGGGGGCGAGCATCACCCCCGTCCAGGAGTCGCTGATCCGGAACGTGCGGATCCGCGGGTCCTGCCCTGCGGGGAGCGCCTGGATGCGCAGGTCGGGGTGGGCCAGCAGCGCCCGCATCGACAGCTCCCGGAACTTGCGGGTGACCGCGGCGAACCGCTCCCGCGTGGGCCGGTCCAGCTTGTCGTACTGCGGAAGGCACGTGGAGTCGATGGCCAGCTGCGGCATGAGCCTCCTTCGCCCGTTGTCGCGCATTCGCGGGGAGCACGCACTTCCATGCTTCCCCTTCACTTCCTGCTCTGATCATTTAGCAGCAGGCAACGACAGAAAGGCCGGATCCGGCCATGTCACCGGTTTTCGACCGGGCGGCGCGGGGAGAGGGGATCGTCGTCTCGGACGGCACGGCGAGAAAGGTCCCTCGTGGAGCGAAACGGTTTCGGCGGGTTCCTGGCGGACGACCAGTGGGACCGGTTGGTCCGGGCCGGGAACCGGTACGCCCACGAGGAGGGCGCGTTCCTGCTGCGGCAGGGGGAGCCGGGGAGGACGGTCCACCTGCTGCTGTCGGGGCAGGTGAAGGTGTCCCTGCTCCGCCCCGACGGGGCGCTGGCCCTGCTGGCCCTGCGCGGGCGGGGAGAGGCGCTGGGGGAGATGTCGGTGGTCACCGGCCAGCCGCGGACGACCACGGTGACCGCGCTGCGCGGGTGTCGGACGAGCGTCCTTCCCGCGGAGCGGTTCGTCTCCCTGATCAGCGGGATGGAGCTCTACCCGTTCCTCACCCGCCACCTGGTCGCCCGGCAGAAGGAGAGCGACGAGCGGCGCGCCGAGCAGACGTCGCTGCCCGCCGGGCGGCTGCTGGCGATGGCCCTGCTGCGCCTGGCCGAGCTCGGAGGGGAGGAGACGGCCGAGGTCACCAGCGACCCCCGGGGCCCCCGGCGCGGGATGGTCCTGCGGCTCGGCCTCGCCCAGAAGGAGCTCGGCGAGCTCGTCGGCCTGTCCAGGACCGCCGTGGCGCTGGAGTTCACCAGGTTCCGCGAGCGCGGACTGGTGCGGACCGGGCGCCGGTTCGTCGCCATTCTGGACATGGCCGGGCTGGAGGCCATCGCCCACGGGGAGTGACGTCACGAATACCGTCCCTTTGTGTTCGCTTTTGGACACTCCTGTGGCTCGTGGTGGTGGATCGTCGGAGCGCGCGGCCCGACGGCCCCGCGCGACCCAGAAAGCGAGGAGAACCCTGAGGGCGCAGCTGAAGTTAGACCCCGAGGACACCCGCGGCCGAGTCGCCCAGCCCCCCAAACCCGCCGGGCTCCCCGTGGACAACG
>NZ_SNYN01000023.1 GCF_004363075.1 Actinorugispora endophytica | reverse complement strand
AGGCCCTGGCCCGCGCCCGCCGCGCCCTCACCGAACTCCACGTCGGCGGCATGCCCACCGCCACCCCCTTCCACCAAGCCGTCCTCACCGACCCCCCCATCGCCCCCCCCCCCCCCCCCCCCCCCCCCCCCCCCCCCCCCCCCCGGGGGGGCCCCCCCCCCCCCCCCCCCCCCCCCGGGGGGGCCCCCCCCCCCCGGGGGGGGGCCCCCCCCCGCGGCCGCGATGATGGGGGAATGCCCCATTCGCTCCACGTCCCCCGCGCCTCCGCGCCCCGGACGCCGGTCCTGCTGGCCAGGGTGCGCGTGCCGTTCATGTGGGTCGGCACGCTCCTGCTGGCGCTGGGCGGGTTCGCGGGGGCGCCCTGGTGGGCGCGGATCCCCGTCTTCGCCGTCGCGCTCGCCGTGTACCTGCGCGTGGGCCTGGTCCGGGGCGAGCCCCGGGTGGTCGCCCCGCCGGTGCGCGGGCGCTGGACCGCGCTGGCCGGCCCCGCCGACCGGGTCCCAAGCCAGGGGTCGCACGCCTACGGCCAGAGCTACGGCCTCTCCCTCGTCGCCGAACCCGCCGACGGCTCGCGCCCCGACATCGCCTGGCGCCCGCTCAGCCGCGCCCCCGGCGAGTTCCCCGGCTTCGGCGCGCCCGTGTACGCGCCCGCCGACGGCGTCGTGCTGCGGGCCCACGACCGGATGCGCGACCACCGCAGCCGGACCTCGTGGCCCTGGCTGCTCGCCATGGCCGCCGAGACGGCGCTGCGCGAACTCCGAGGCCCCACAGGCCTGCTCGGCAACCACGTGGTGATCGATCTCGGCGACGGCTCGTACGCGCTCCTGGCGCACCTGAGGCGCGGCTCGGTCCGGGTGCGCGCGGGCGAGCGGGTCGCCGCCGGCCAGGAGATCGCCGCCTGCGGAAACTCCGGGGCCTCCACCGAACCCCAGGTGCACTTCCAGCTGATGGACCACCCGCGAGCGTGGCTCGCGGCGGGGCTGCCGTTCCGCTGGGCGCCGGGGAGCGCCGAGCCGCTCCCTGCGGGCGGTGTGCCCAAGGCGTGGACCCCCTTCGAGGTATAGGGCGCTGAGCTGGGCGATTACCGTGTGAGAGAGACGCGGCGGGGCAGGGAGGGGGCCTTGATGACATCGGTGGGACAGCCGTGCCGACTCGTGGTGTGCCGGGGATGCTGCTGCGGGACGAAGAAGAAGCGCCCGGGAGTGGACCACAAGGGTCAGCTCGCGCGGCTCAGCGCGCTGCGCGACCACGAGGGCCGTGCGGTCCCCGTGCGGGTGAGCAAGTGCCTGGGCATCTGCTTCAAGGCCAACGTGGTGGTCGTCCAGCCGTCGTCGCGGGGGCGGGCCGAGGGCGGGCGGCCGGTCTGGCTCGGCGACTTCACGGAGGACCGCCTCGTCCGGGAGCTGGACGACTGGGTCTTCGCGGGAGGCCCGGGCGCGGCGCCCCTCCCCGAGGCCCTGGAGCAGCACGTGACCAGCAAGGACGCCAAGAAGCCGAAGAAGTCGAAGAAGTCCAAGAAGGACAAGAAGGACAAGAAGAAGGGCGAGGCCGGGAGGAAGAAGCGCGACGCCAAGCCCGGCAAGAAGCCCGGGAAGGGCTAGGGAAGCTCCGGCGCGGGGTGGTTCGGCGTGCCGGTGCTTCGGGTGGGTCTTTCGGCCTCGCGCCACGCGGATCGCGAGGTCACGGCGAGCAGCGATGGCGGGCGGGGCCGGGGCCGCGCCCATGATGACCGTTGTGCGAGGGTTTCGTCGGTGGTCTTGGGCTTTCTGCCCGTTTCGGGGACCGGAGGGGCGGAAAGCCCATGATCATTCAGTGCGAGGGCGGGACCGGTCCCACCCTCCGGGACCCCGTGATCCGCGTGGAGTGCGGCCGGAAGGCCTACCTGAAGTACCCCCGTACGCTGGTCTCCCCGCGCCGGAGATCCCATGAAGGGCCTCCGACGGGGTTGTCCGGAGGCGTTTCCGGTGGGTTCCGTCCTTCCGGGCGCTCCCGAGTGTGTGCGAAAATGGTGCATATTGTGAATTTTTGCGGATTGTGCAAATTTTCCCATGGTGCAATGATTCGGGTGTGGAAGAGATGAGCGAGCTCGGACTGCGTGAGCGGAAGAAGCGCGAGACCCGCAGGTCGCTGAGGCGGCACGCGTTGCGGCTCGTGGCCGAGCGCGGGGTGGAGGGCGTCACCGTCGAGGAGATCGCGGCCGCCGCCAACGTGTCCCCGCGGACCTTCTTCAACTACTTCTCCTCGAAGGAGGAGGTCCTCTTCGGCGAAGGCCCGCCGAGGCCCGACGAGCGGGCGCTGGCGGCCTTCGCGGCGGGAGGGCCCAGCGGGGTGCTGATCGAGGACCTCAAGATCTGCATGCTCGCTCCGCTGGAGGAGTACTCGCCCTCCCTCGAGGAGGTCCGCATGGCCAAGCGCGTGCTGCACGGCGAGCCGCAGCTGATGCGCGCGTTCCACGCGGGCTTCGCCACGTTGGAGCAGGCGCTGGCCGGGGCCGTCGCCGAGCGCACCGGGGACGACCCCGCGGACGTCAGGCCCCAGCTCACCGCCGTGATCGGCGTCGCGGCGCTGCGCTTCTCCATGCGCCGGTGGGTGTCGGGCGAGCACGCTCACTCGGACTTGGGCGACGTCCTCGCCGCCGCCTTCGACGAACTCAAGAAGGGCTTCTCCGGGACCTGACCCCGCCCGGCCGAACGCCACGCCGCGCCGCCTCGGGCCCGCCCCCGGACGCGCGGCCCACACGGCCACCGCGGCCGCGCACCGGCGCGGCCGGCCAGAACACCGGGAGTATCCGCACCATGGCAACCCCCCGCGCGGGCGAGGCGCCCGCCGCACCCGACCGGACCCCGCCGCAGGCCGACCTGACCAAGCGGCAGATCCTGTGGGTCTTCGTCGGCCTCATGCTGACGATGCTCCTGAGCGCGCTCGACCAGACCATCGTCGGCACCGCGCTGCCCACCATCGTCGGCGAGCTGCACGGCCTGGAGCAGCTGTCCTGGGTGATCACCGCGTACATGCTCGCGGTCACCATCGGCATGCCGATCTACGGCAAGGCCGGGGACCTCTTCGGACGCAAGAGCGTCTTCATGTTCGCGATCGTGGTGTTCCTGGTCGGGTCGGTGCTGTCCGGCATCGCCCAGGACATGACGCAGCTGATCCTCTTCCGCGCCGTCCAGGGCATCGGCGGCGGCGGTCTGATGATCGGCGCGCAGGCGATCATCGCCGACATCGTCTCGGCCCGTGAGCGCGGCCGGTACATGGGCCTCATCGGCGCGGTCTTCGGCCTGTCGTCCGTGGCGGGCCCGCTGCTCGGCGGCTTCTTCACCGACCATCTCAGCTGGCGCTGGATCTTCTACATCAACATCCCGTTGGGCGCGGTCGCGCTGGCCGTCGTCGCCGTCGTGCTCAAACTGCCCAGACGCACGGGGCCCAAGCCGAAGCTGGACTACCTGGGCGCGCTGCTGCTGGCCGCGGCCAGCACGGGCGTCGTGCTCGTCACCAGCTGGGGCGGCGGCCAGTACGACTGGGACAGCCCGGTCATCATCGGCCTGTCCGTGTTCGCGGTGGTCGCGGCGGCCCTGTTCGTCGTGGCCGAGCGGTTCGCGGCCGAGCCGATCATCCCGCTGGAGCTGTTCAGGGACCGCGACTTCGTGCTCACCGCGCTGATCGGCGTGAGCGTCGGCATCGCCATGTTCTCCACGGTCTCCTACCTGCCCACCTTCCTGCAGATGGTCAACGGGGCGACCGCCACGGAGTCCGGCCTGCTGATGATCCCCATGGTCGTGGGCATGCTCACCGCCACCATCGGCACCGGTCGGCTGATCACGGCCACCGGCCGGTACCGGGTCTACCCGATCCTGGGCACCGCGGTCATGGCCGCCGGCCTGCTCCTGCTGTCGCGGATCTCGTACGAGTCGCCCTACCTGTTCAACGCCGCCGGGATGCTCGTCCTGGGCCTCGGGGTGGGCGCGGTCATGCAGAACCTGGTGCTGATCGTCCAGAACAGCGTGCCCCGGCGGGACCTCGGGGCGGCGACCTCCGCGCACAACTACTTCCGCCAGATCGGCGCCTCTCTCGGCATCGCCGTGTTCGGCACGGTTTTCGTCAACCGGCTCACCGACCAGCTCGCGGGAGCCCCCGCCGAGGTCACGAGCGGACTGGCCCGGGGAGGCGGGGGAGAGGCGGGTATCAGCGCGCTCACGCCCGAGCTGCTCAAGTCCCTGCCCCCGCAGGCGCAGGAGCTGATCGGACGGGCCTTCGCCGAGGCGATGCCGCCGATCTTCCTCTACGCGGCGCCCATCGCGCTGGCCGGTTTCCTGCTCGCCTTCCTGATCAGGGAGAAGCCGCTGGCGCGCGGCACGGGCGGCGCCGAGGAGGCGGAGCCCGGGAGCGCGCCGGCCGGGTCCTGACCCGCGGGGCTCCCCGAACACCCCGCCGGGACGTTCGGGGAGCCCCGCTCCCTTCGGGGTTCAGGCTCTGCTGTGCCTGGCCTGCGGCGCGAACTGGGTCCGGTAGAGGGCGGTGTAGAGTCCGCCGCGCGCCAGCAGCTCGTCGTGGGTGCCGCGCTCCAGGACGCGGCCGTCCTCCAGCACCAGGATCAGGTCGGCCTCGCGCACGGTGGCCAGCCGGTGCGCGATCACCAGCGAGGTCCGCCCGGCCAGCGCCGTGGCCAGGGCCTCCTGCACCGCGGCCTCGGACTCGGAGTCCAGGTGCGCGGTGGCCTCGTCCAGCACCACCACCGCCGGAGCCTTGAGCAGCAGCCGGGCGATGGCCAGGCGCTGCTTCTCGCCCCCCGAGAGCCGGTACCCGCGGTCCCCGACCATCGTGTCCAGGCCGTCCGGCAGCGCGTCCAGCAGCGGACCCAACTGCGCGGCGCGTACGGCCGCGATGATCTCGGCGTCGTCGGCGTCCGGGCGCGCGTACCGCAGGTTCGCCCCGATGGTGTCGTGGAACAGCTGGGTGTCCTGGGTGACCACCCCGATCGCGTCGCGCAGCGACCGGCCGCGCACGTCGCGCACGTCCACGCCGCCGATGCGCACCGTCCCCTCGGTGGGGTCGTACAACCGGGACACCAGGTGGGTCAGCGTCGTCTTGCCCGCTCCCGAGGGGCCGACCAGCGCCACCAGCCGCCCGGCCGGCGCGGTGAACGAGACGTCGCTGAGCACCTGCGTGTCGTCGGCGCTCTCGGGCTGGGGGACCAGTTCCAGGGACTCCAGCGAGGACTCGGAGCCCGGGTAGCGGAAGGAGACCCGGTCGAACTCCACCGCGGGCGTCCCCCCGGGCAGGTCGACGGGGTCGGCGGGTTCGGGGACCATCGGCTCCAGGTCGAGGATCTCGAACACGCGCTCGAAGCTGACCAGCGCCGTCATGATGTCCACCTGCACGTTGGACAGCGCGGTGATGGGGCCGTACAACCGGGTCATCAGGGTCGCCAGCGCCACGAGGGTGCCCACCTCGAACGCTCCGCTGACCGCCAGGTTGCCGCCCACGCCGTAGACCATCGCGGTGGCCAGCGCGGTGAGTAGCCCGAGCATCGAGAACAGCAGCCCGCCGTACAGGGACTGGGTGACCCCGATGTCGCGCACCCGCGCGGCCCTGGAGGAGAACGAGGCGCTCTCCTCCTCGGGGCGGCCGTACAGCTTGACCAGCATCGCGCCGCCCACGTTGAACCGCTCGGTCATCAGCGAGCTCATGTCCGCGTTCAGCTCCATGCCCTCCCGGTACACCCCCGCCAGGAGGCGGCCCAGGTACTTGGCGGGCAGGAGGAACAGGGGGACCGCCAGCAGCGCGGTCAGGGTGATCTGCCAGGACAGCGCGAACATCGCGCTGAGCACCGCGACGGAGCTGATCACGTTGGAGACCACCGACTGCAGGACCGAGGTGACGGCCTTCTGCGCGCCCACCACGTCGGTGTTCAGCCGGCTGATCAGCGACCCGGTCTGGGTGCGGGTGAAGAAGGCCAGCGGCATGCGCTGCACGTGCGTGAACACCTGGGTGCGCAGCAGGTAGATGACGCCCTCGCCGATCCGCGCGGACAGCCAGCGTCCGGTCAGCCCGAGCGCGGTCTCCAGCAGGGCGAGCCCGGCCACGGCCATGGCCAGCCAGGTCACCAGAGAGGGGTCCCGGCCGCCGATCCCGTGGTCGATGATCGCCTTGAGCAGCAGCGGGTTGGCCACGATGATGCTCGAACTCACCGACGTCACCAGCAGGAACGCCAGGATGCTGACCCAGTGCGGGCGGGCGTACCCGATGATCCGTCGGACGGTGCCCGGCCGCACCGAGGCGTTCTTGGCGGAGCCGTCGTTGACCAGCGCCCGGAACGTGGGCGGACCACCCATCATCCTCATATCACTCCTTGCGCGAGAGACCGGGGGGGGGAGGACACCGTGTCACGGGCGTCACCCAGGAAGAACACGCGGCTCGAGCGGGCTCTTCCCCGCGGCGGACGCGTCCGGGCGACGGGAAGCGGGCCGGGACGGAGGGTCACAGGGACCGGGCCAGCTGCCCCAGTGTCGCGCTGGTGGAGCGGCCCAGTGTCAACGGCAGCTCCAGGGCGGCCGCGTCCAGCGCGTCCGCGCCGCGCCGCTTGGCCTCGGAGTAGGGGTCGCCCTCGGTGTAGGCCAGCGCCGCGGGCCGCAACGGCCGCAGCAGGTCGGCGTAGTGCTCCCAGCTGGTCGCCTCGGGCGGGCCCGACACGATGAACACCCCGTCCACGCAGGCCAGCGCGGCGAGCATCTCGGCGCGCTCCCCGGCGGGGTTGACCGGGCGCTCGGGGCCCTTCCAGGCGCGCACCCGCTCGTCGGACTCCACCCCGACCAGGAGGGGGAAGCCCCGCTCTCGCACGCTCCCCAGGTACCGGACGTGCCCCACGTGCAGGATGTCGAAAGCCCCGGTGACGATGGCGGGCCGCTCCGTCGCGGCGGGCCGGGAGACCCAGTCCAGCGTCAACGAAGGCGCGGCCTCCCGCACCGGCTCGGTTCCCGTCATTTCCCACCCATCGAAAGCCCCGGCCACACGACCGCGCGTGTCGGCGTCCCCGCGGTGACGAAGGGGTCCGGACACGCGGTCCTGACCATCGAAGATACCTCTGTCCGGACTCTGCTTCGCCGGTAGGCCCCGCCGGAAGGGTCTTCGCCGCGGGTGAGGTGTTCCGCGCCGGCGCTTTCCCGGTGTTTCGGGGAACGCCCCGCTTCCGCGTCGGCGGGATCAGCGCGGGACTTGTGTGGAGAGGTCTGATGAATTATCCGAATCCCTTTTCCGGGCGTATTGGCGGAAGGTTCCCCTCAAGGCGGCCGGGCGGGCCGGTCGGATTCTTGATAAACCGGATCCGGCAATGTTCCCACCAGGGAGTCCTTGTTTGACCGGAGAAACTCGCGAGAGTATTTCACTTCTCGCCCCATCCGCTTTCGTGGTCAATCAGTGACAATGCGTAACCAATGATGCGCTGTGTCGCGACTCATTCTCGAATCGTGACCGTTTTCGCCGTCTCTGCGATCATCCCATCATTCGGGATTTCCGAGTTCAAGGTCAATTGGGCCGAAGTCGGCCACAGTATTTTGTTGTCAAGCATCCCGACGCGCTTGAGAATAATTTCGCAAGCGACATTGAACCACCCGGCCGGCTGTGAGGGGTGTGACTGTTGAAATTTCATCCATTCGCGCCCGCGCGGCCGACCGGTGAGGGGGACCCGCGGCAAGGGGGAGCCGATGCGGAGGCCACCCTATCGGGATTCACGGTCGCCGACAGGCGAATGGTTTCCGCCGGGCGCCGCCGCCCGGCGGTATTTCGTCAGGTCGGGTCTCGGGGAGTGCTCCAGGGGTGCTGATAAGGACCTGGAGATCGGAATGGTTCTGGGGAAGGGTTTCTGGGATGCGGCAAGAGGAACTGGAGAAGTTCTGCGACGACCTGTTCGCGGTGCTGCCGAGGCGTGATCAGCGGCGCTGGGCGCACACGTACGTGCGCGGCCTGGTCGGCTGTGAGGGGAAGAAGTCCATCCAGAGCATGTCCTCCATGGTCGGGGAGCGCTGCGCGGACCAGAGCCTCCAGCAGTTCGTCAACCAGAGCACCTGGCAGTGGGAACCGGTGCGCCGCCGCCTCGCGGAGCACGTCGCGGCGAGGACACGGCTGTGCGCCTGGACGATCAACGAGGTCGTCTTCCCCAAGACCGGCCAGTACTCGGTCGGTGTCGACTACCAGTACGCGGGTTCGCTCGGCCGTGCCGTGAACTGCCAGCTGGGACTGACCCTGTCGTACGTGACCGACATCGGGGCGATGCCGCTGGACTGGCGGCTCATGCTGCCCAAGGCATGGGACGACGACGACGCCCGCAGACGCAAGGCCTACCTCCCCGACCACGAGCGGCACCGCCCGCCCTGGTGCGAACTGCTCGCCCTGGTCGACGAGGTGATCGGGGAGTGGGGGCTGCCGTCGGCCCCCCTGGTGGCGGACCTGCGCCACTGCTCGGGGATCGAGGAGCTGACGGCGGCCCTCAACGACCGCGGTGTCGGCTACCTGCTCCGGGTGGGCAGCGGCTTCACGGCCCGGATGGGGGCCTCCCCCGACCCGGTCCAGCGGCCGGGGAGCGTGGCCGTCCGGAGGCCGCGGCCGCTGAGCGGCCCCCACCGGGTGTCGGCCCTGGCGGAGTCGCTGTCCGGTCAGAGCCGCCAGGTCGTACGGCGCGCGCGCGAGGGAGCGGGCCACGAGAGCTGGTCGCAGTTCGTCACCGCGCCGATCCGCCCCGAGCTCCCGGCGGGGCGGGCCCCGGCCCGCCGGGGCCTCGGCGCCATGATCCGGCTCCTGCTCCAGTGGCCCCGGGGCAGACGCCACCCGCAGGCCTACTGGGTGACCAACCAGTCCGACGCCGCGCTGGAGGAGCTGCTCACGCTGTGGCAGAGGCGCCTGATGGCGGAGCGCCACCTGCGGCTCATGCGCGCGAACTTCGGCCTGACCGACTTCGAGGGAAGGTCCTACCGGGGATGGCACCACCACGTCACGCTGGTGGCGATCGCGCACGCCTACGCGGTGCTGTACGGGGTCGAGCCGGCGCGGGCGCTCCTCGACGCGACCGCCGAGACGAGCTGAGCCGGTGCCGCCGGACGGCGGCGCCCGAACGCGAGAAGGGAACCCTGTGACGACCACCCCTCCGCACGGCCGCGCCCTGGCGGCGACGGACCTGCACGGTGTCGAACTGTTCTCCGGCCTGGAGACCGACCAGTACGAATGGCTCGCCTCCGCCGGGGTGGCGGCGGATCTGGCCGACGGCGAGGTGCTCTTCCGCGACGGCGAGCGCGCGGACTGGTTCTGCGTGCTGATCTCCGGCGGACTGGTCATCACCACCGTGGTGGACGGGCGCGAGGAGGTCCTGACCCGGCACGTGGCCGGTGAGGGGCACGGCGCGCGGGAGAACGGCGACAAGCCCTCGGCCGCGCACGGCTTCACCGGGGAGATGCCGCTGCTCATCGGGGGCGACTACGTCGCGACCGCGACGGCGGTGGGCCGCTCCCTGGTCGCCCGGTACGACAGGGACGCCTTCCTGGAGATGATGGTCCGCTGCCCGCGGGTCACCAGGACCCTCATCCCGGTGCTGGCCTGGCGGATCCACTCCTCGGAGGTGCAGGCCGGACAGCGGGGGCGGCTCAACGCCCTGGGCACGCTGGCCGCCGGGATCGCGCACGAGCTGAACAACCCGGCGGCCGCGATGGCCCGCTCGTCGGCCGACCTGGCGGCGGCGCTCCCGCAACTGGAGGAGCGCGCCCAGGCGTGGGGGGCAGCGGCGTCGGAGGCGGAGCGCGCGGCCGTGGCCGCGGCGCGGGAGGAGATCCTGGGCCGCCCCCCGGCCAGCGGTCCGCGCGACGCCCTGGACGCCGCCGAGGTCGAGGACGAGGTGTCCGACTGGCTCGACGGCCACGGCCTCGCCCGCGCCTGGCGGCTGGCCTCCGCCGTCGTCGACCGGGGCCTGGACGCGGACTGGCTCGACGCGCTCGCCCGGGGGATGCGCTCCGAGACGGTGGTGCCCGCCCTGGAGTACCTGGACGTCTCCCTGGCGGCGGCGAACCTGGCGGGCGAGGCCGGTGAGGCGGGGGCGCGGGTGTCCGCGCTGGTGGGCGCGGTCAAGGAGTACACCAACCTGGACCGCGCGCCCGAACAGGAGGTCGACCTGGTCCAGGGGTTGGAGTCGACGCTGGCGATCCTGCGCCGCAAGCTGTCGGGGGTGGCGGTGTCCCGCGACTACCAGCCCGACGTGCCCGTCGTCCTGGGCTACCCCGGCGAGCTCAACCAGGTGTGGACCAACCTGATCGACAACGCCGTCGACGCGATGGAGGGCGGGGGGAGCCCGCCCGAGCTGGGCGTCGTCGTGCGGCTGGAGGGAACCTGCGCGGTGGTGGAGATCGCCGACAACGGGCCCGGCGTCCCCTCCGACGTGCTCCCCCGGGTGTTCGAGCCGTTCTTCACCACCAAGGACGTGGGCAAGGGCACCGGACTCGGGCTGCACCTGAGCCACCGCATCGTGGCCCAGCGGCACAACGGGTCGATCCAGGTGCGCTCGGCCCCCGGGGACACCCGGTTCATCGTCCGGATCCCCGCGGACGGCCCCGGCCCGGGAAGGGTGTGCCGACTGCCGGACACCCCGGGCCGGTAGACCCCGCCGGTCCGTGACCATCGACGGAACCCCTGGCAGAAGAGAGGCGTCCCCTTGAACGAGTCCGCGCTCCCGGCCCACCGCGATCCCGCCGAGGCCGCGCGGGAGCTGTTCCGGCGGCACACCGCGGCACTGGCGGCCCGCGACCTCGACCGCGTCGTGGCGAACTACGAGGAGGACGCCGTCATCGTCCGCTTCGACACCGTGGCCCGCGGCCGCGCCGAGATCCGCGCGTTCTTCGACCGGTACCTCGCCCTGGACCCGGAGCCCCGGGCCGCTGTGGCGGTGAACGTCACCGAGGACGTGGTCACCTACCACGTCCGCCTGAGGCTCGACGGCGAGCCGGTGGACGGATTCGGCACGCTGGTGCTGCGGAACGGCCGCTTCTGGCGACAGACAGCCGCGTTCGTCCCCGCGGTCATCGCGGGGAGCGGTGATTCCAGGCGGGGTCCCGCCCACTGAGGCCTGCTTGTCGGGTTCCGCGTCGAACCCCTTGACGATCTCGACGTCAGCGCCCGGGAATCGCGGATTCCCGGGCGCTGACGTCGAGATCGTCAAGGGTGGCGGACGCGCGGACTAGCGCCAGGCGGGGCGGGCGTCGAGGCGCTGCTCCATGCCGGGGCCGAGGACCAGGTCGGACATCGAGCCGAGGAACTCCACGGGGAAGCCCAGCGACACCCGCGAGACCTTGTCCAGGCCGGCGAGCAGCTCCTCGGGCAGCTCCACGTCCAGGCAGCCGAGGTTGTCCCGGAGCTGCCCGGGGGTGCGGGCGCCGATGATCGGGATGACCCCGCGCGACAGCAGCCACGCCAGCGCCACCTGGGAGGACGAGGCCCCCACCGCTTCGGCGACCCGGGCCACCTCCACCGCGAGCGCGAGCCGGTCCGGGGACAGCTCCTTGGCGCTGCGGCGGCTGTCCACCGCCCCGGTCGCGGCCCGGCCGTCGGCCACGTACTTGCCCGACAGCAGCCCCCCGGCCAGCGGCGCCCAGCCCATGACGCCCATCCCCAGGGACCGCGCCATCGGGACGAGTTCGCGTTCGACCGTCCGCTCGGCGAGGGAGTAGGGGACCTGGATCGTGCTGAACGGGGTGCGGCCCTCCTTCTGCGCCAGGGTCTGGGCGCGCGCGGCCACCCACGCGGGCGTGTCGGAGAACCCCACGTAGTGGGCCTTGCCCGCGCGGACCACGTCGTCCAGGCCGCGCACGACCTCCTCGACGGGGGTGAGACCGTCCCAGGCGTGCACGAACAGCACGTCCACGTAGTCCGTGCCGAGCCTGCGCAGGGAGGCCTCCAGCGAGCGCATGAGGTTCTTGCGCTGGTTGCCCGCGGCGTTGGGGTCGTCGGCGCGGTCGAACAGGGTGTACTTGGTGGCCACCACCCACCGGTCGCGGTCGCCCCTGATCGCCGCGCCCACGTACTTCTCGGCGGTGCCCTCGGTGTACCGGTTGGCGGTGTCGATCAGGTTGCCCCCGGCCTCGGCGAACATCTCGACCTGCGCGGCCGCGTCGGCCTCGGTGGCTCCCCATCCCCAGTCGGTGCCGAAGGTCATCGTCCCGAGGGCGAGTTCGGACACCCTGAGCCCGGAGTCGCCGAGCAGTGTGTAGCGCACGTTGTCCTGTCTCTCCGTCGTTCCGGTCGGATGGGCGGCGCGTCCGGGGGCGCGCCGCCTGCCACGCTAGGGAGCGCCCGGCGGGCGTGTCCCGCGGACCTGACGTTCTCCCGGTGAACATTCGGTTAAGGCGCTCGGCCGGACCGGGGCCTCCAGCAGGCGGTCGGCCACCCGGCCGAAGTGGCCCACGAGCTCGTGCCCGGGGTCGTGCGAGGCCAGGACCCCCGCGCTGGCCAGGTCCGCCATGTCGTCGTGGTAGGGGATGACCCCGGCGACCTCGGCCGCGTAGGCGCCCGGCAGGCGGCTGGCCAGCGCGTCGGAGGCCGATCCGGTCGAGACCATGTTGACCACGACGAGCACCCGCGGGCAGTTCAGCGTGCGGGCCACCGCCACGGACACCTCGGCGCCCCGGTACTCCTGGTGGTCGGGCCGGGTCACGATCAGGACCGAGTCGGCCAGCGCCAGGGCCAGGACGGTCTCGTTGTTCATACCCGGATGGGTGTCCAGCAGCAGCACGTCGAGCCCGCGCACCTCGGCGAAGCGCCGGAAGCCGGAGCTGAGCAGGGCCACGTCGTACTGGCGGCTGACGATGTCGATGATCTTGCTCGGGGGAGCGTGGGAGGGGATGACGAACAGCGCGCCCGGGCACGGGGACGCGCAGGCCAGCCCGGTCAGGTCCCGGGCGGCCTCCTCGATCTGGCAGCCGTTGGAGAGGTAGTCGCCCAGGCAGGGCGCGTCCTCCGCCGTGTCGATGCCGAACAGCACGTGCGCCCCCGGCGCCTGGATGTCGGTGTCGATCACGCCGACGCGCATTCCTCGCGCGGCCAGGAGGACCGCGAGGTTGGCCACCAGGTTGGACTTTCCGGTGCCGCCCCGATAGGAGTGCACCGCGACGATCTGGGTCATGCTTCCTCCGTTGCGCGGTACAGGGCCATCATCGTTATGTCGTCGAACCGGACGGCGCCGCCGCGGAAGTCGACCAGAGCCCGCTCCATGCGGGTCAGCGCGCCCACCGCCGACGGGGGGCCGGGCTCCGTCAGCACCCGGATCATGCGCTCGTCGGTGAAGAACCCGCCGCGCTCGTCCTTGGCCTCGGGGACCCCGTCGGTGTACAGGAACAGCAGGTCGCCCGGTTCCATGTGGGCCATCCCCAGGGAGAACGCGCCCCCCGGGAGCATGCCCACCGCGGGACCGGTGGGTTCCAGCATCCCCAGCACGGTGCTCCCGCGCAGCAGGACCGGCGGGTTGTGGCCGCCGTTGATGTACACGATCGTGCCCTCGGCCGGGTCGAGCACGCCGAAGAACAGCGTCGCGAAGTAGCCCTGCGCCAGGTGGTTCTTGGTCATGTAGTTGTTGGTGCCGGCCACCGCCGCCATCAGCGGTCCGGCCCCCACCGTGCTCAGCAGGGCGCGGTAGCCGTGCGCCTGGGGGCTCGACCCCAGGACGTCGCGGGCCACCAGCTGGGCCATGTCGGACGCGACCAGGTTGGCCGAGCTGCTGTGCTCGGCGGTGTGCCGCAGCAGGCTCCTGATGAGCGCCATGAACAGCGCGGCGCCCACGCCCTTGTCGCACACGTCCGCGATGAGGAACGCGATGCGTCGGCCGTCCACCAGGTCGAACGCGTCGTAGAAGTCGCCGGCGACATCGCGGGCGGGTTCGAAGCGCGCCTCGATCTCCCACCCGCGGGGCTGCGGCAGCGAGACGGGCAGGAACCCCCGCTGGATCTCCCGCCCGATCTGCATCTCGCTCTCGTACTGGGTCAGTGCCGCCGACTCGGCGATGTCGGCGACCGTCCGGCTGAGCATCCTCCGCTCCCGGCACGCCGAGAGGCGGTGGCGGACCAGGGACGGCAGGAAGGGCGGGACGAGGTAGTCGTATCCGGCCCGCACGTGCCGCTCCAGCGACCCCGGGTCCTGGTCGGCGAAGACCAGCACCGCGGAGAGGCCGTCGGGGTCGGCCGCCGCCACGACGGCGGCGATCCGCGTGGTTTCCAGGGCCGCGTGCACCAGGAGCAGGTCGGGCGGTGGTTCGGCGGCCCGGACCCCCGTGACCTGCCCGGGTGTCGCCAGGCGGGTGGTGATCTGGTCCTCCTCCAACGCGGCGGCCAGGTCACCGGCCGTGTCGCCGTCGATCGCATCGCTGATGACCAGCGCGGTGACCGGTGTCATTTTTCCTCCGTGCTCAGCGGGCGGGGTCGCGCCGCATGATCAGTGTGTTCCGGTTGCGGTCGCCTTCGCGCTCGTACTCGAAGTCGTCCAGCATGGTGAAGACCAGGTGCAGTCCGAGCCCGCCCACGGGGCGGCGCGCGAGCGGCACGGCCAGGTCGGGGGCGTGGCACCGGTCCCGGGGGTCGAAGGGCGGCGCGGAGTCGCGGAACCGGATCCACACCCGGTCCCCGTCGGCGCCGCCGTCCACCTCCAGCACGCCCGTGCGGTCGTTCTCGGCGTACCCGTGCGTCACGATGTTGGTGGCGACCTCGTCCGCCGCCAGCCGCATCCGGTACACGGCGGGCGGGGTGAGGAGGCCGTCGACGACGGACAGCACGTATCGGGTGACCAGCTCCAGTGAGGGGACGTCTCCGGGGACCACCACCGGATCGCGCACTGTTGCCATGGCGGCCCCCTAGTCGGCCACGTGCCGGCTCATGGTGATGCTCTGGTCGAACCCGGTGAGCCGGATCGTGCGGCTCACCTCGGGGTTCGCGCCGAGCACCATGACGCGGGTGTCCTCGCCCATCTTCTGGCGGGCGAAGAGCAGGCAGCGCAGCCCCGCCGAGGACATGTAGGAGAGGTTCTCCATGTTGAGGACCAGGAGCTCCAGCGGCCCGGTCGAGGCCTGCTCGATCACCTCCCGGAACATCGGGGCCGTGGCGGTGTCCAGGGACCCGGCCAGCCGGATGGTGGCGGTCCGCCCCGCCATGTCGAGTGTCGCGTCGAAACTCACGGTGGACTCCTTCAGTCACTTGGGTTGTCGGAAGACGCCTGGGCCGCGGCGCGGGGCCCCACGAGGACGACCACCGAGCGCGGTCCCACCCGGTAGGCGGCCTGGTCGGCGGCCTCGGGCTCGGTCCCGGGCGCGTGCGCGTCGCGGGGCGCGGGCAGTGAGGTGTCCGCGAACACCCGCCAGCGCGCGCCCTCGGGCAGCCGGGGCAGCTCCACGTCCAGGGCCTCCCAGTGGGAGTTCACGGCCACGTAGACGAAGTCGTCCTGGACGGTGCCGCCCTTGGCGTGCCCGCCGCAGCGCAGCGAGGCGACGAACCGGCTGCCCGGCGACCAGTCCGGCTCCCACGCCCGCACCCCGTGCCAGCTCAGGTCCTGGTAGCCGGTCCCGGCGTAGTCGGTGCCGCGGAAGTGCCCGGCGCCGCGCAGAACGGGGTGGGCGTGCCGGAAGGCGACGCAGGCGCGCACGAAGGAGAGCAGCTCGGCGTTCTTCTCCACCAGCTCCCAGTCGAACCAGGACAGCTCGCTGTCGTGGCAGTAGGCGTTGTTGTTGCCGTTCTGGGTGTTGGCCACCTCGTCCCCGGCCAGCAGCATCGGCACGCCGTGGCTGGTCAGCAGGATCGCCATGGCGTTCTTCAGCTGTCGGAGGCGCAGCGCGGCGATGTCGGGGTCGTCGGTCGGCCCCTCGACCCCGTGGTTCCAGCTGTTGTTGTCGTCGGCGCCGTCGCGGTTGCCCTCGCCGTTGGCCTCGTTGTGCTTCTCGTCGTAGGAGACCAGGTCGTTGAGGGTGAAGCCGTCGTGGCAGGTGACGAAGTTGACCGAGGCGACCGCGCCCCGGCCGCCGTACAGGTCGCTGGAGCCGGTGTACCGGGTCGCCATCTCGCCGGCCAGGGCGGGGTCGCCCTTGAGGAACCGGCGCACGGTGTCGCGGTACTTGCCGTTCCACTCGGCCCAGCGGCCGTAGTTGGGGAAGTTCCCCACCTGGTAGAGGCCGCCCGCGTCCCACGCCTCCGCGATGAGCTTGCAGTCGCGCAGCACCGGGTCGTGCGCCAACGACTCCAGCAGGGGAGGGTTGGCCAGCGGCGCGCCGTGGATGTCGCGGTCCAGGATCGCGGCCAGGTCGAAGCGGAAGCCGTCGATGTGGTACTCCGAGGCCCAGAAGCGCAGGCAGTCCAGGACGAAGTCGCGGACCACGGGGTGGTTGCAGTTGAAGGTGTTGCCGGTGCCGGAGAAGTTGTAGTACTGCCCCGACGGGGTCAGCATGTAGTAGACCGCGTTGTCCAGCCCGCGGAACGAGATCGTGGGACCGTTCTCGTTGCCCTCGGCGGTGTGGTTGAACACCACGTCCAGCACCACCTCGATGCCGGCCCGGTGCAGCTGCCGAACGAGCGTCTTGAGCTCGTCGGCCTGCATCCCGTACCTGCCGGTCGCGGCGTACCCGGCCTTGGGGGCGTAGAAGCCCAGGGTGCTGTACCCCCAGTAGTTGTACAGGCGCTCGCCCGTCCCGGGGAGGACCCGGCTGTTCTCGAACTCGTCGAACTCGAAGACCGGCATGAGCTCGACGCAGTTCACACCCAGCTCCCGCAGGTACGGGATCTTCTCGGCGAGCCCGGCGTAGGTGCCCGGGGAGCGCACGCCGGAGTTCGGGTTGCGGGTGAACCCGCGCACGTGGGCCTCGTACACGACCAGGTCCTCGGCCGGGACGCGCAGCGGGGTGTCGCCGTCCCAGTCGAAGTCGTCGAAGACCAGGCGGGACCGGTAGGGGTACTCCCGCTCCCAGTCCGGCACCGCGCCCCACACGTCCCGTCCCGAGACGCTCCTGGCGTAGGGGTCGGCGAGCACCCGGGTCGGGTCGAACCGGTCCCCGAAACGGGGCCGCTCCGGTCCGTAGGCGCGGTAGCCGTACTCCAGGTCCTCGTAGTCCAGGCCGTACACGACCATCGCGAACACCCCGCCGACGCGGAAGCCGCGCGGGAAGGGCAGCTCGGCCATCGGCGCGGGCGCCCCCCGGCGGTACAGCACCAGCGACATGGCGTCGGCCCCGTTGGAGAACACCGAGAAGTTGACGCCGCCGGGCACCAGGGTCGCGCCGAAGGGCATGGGGCGCCCGGGGCGCACCCCGTACCCGGCGATCCGGTGGGTGGGATAGGAGTCGATGCGGTCGCGCGGGACGTGTTCGACGCTCATGCGCGCAGCTCCTCGATCCCGCGCCTGACCGTGTCGGAGATCGTGAAGAACTCCAGGAACCCGGTCGCGGACATGACCGACCGCAGCTCGGGGGAGACCCCCGCCAGCGCGATGGCCCCGTTGACCGCCTGGGCCCTGCGGTACACCAGCAGCATCGTGCGCAGCCCCGCGCTGGACATGTAGGGCACGCCCGTCATGTCGATGAGCACCCGGCCCCCCGAGGGGATGAGGCCCAGCAGCCGGTCCTGGGCGGCCGGCGCGGAGCGGCCGTCCAGGTCGCCCAGGACGGACACCACGGTGACCTCTCCCACCGTGCGCTTCTTCACTTCCATCAGGTCCTCCGATCGTGGTCGGCGGGCACCGGGGTGAGCCGGACCCGCACGGTCAGCGACTCCGCGGACTCGGGCAGGGCCACCGTCATCGCGTCGGGGTCGAAGTCGTCGTGGGCGGCGCCGTCGATCTCCACCCCGGTCAGGCGGACCGCGCCCGCGGGGAGCATGTCGGGCTGGACCCGCAGCAGCCGCGGCGCGTCGGGGCGCGGCCTGAACCACAGCGTCATGGGCTTCCCGTGGATGAGCAGGTTGCCGTAGACGGCGGCGAGGAAGCACAGCTCGGCCGAGTGGTACATGCTCATCGAGTGGCTGCCCTTGAACCGCTCGGTCCCCACCAGGTAGGGCAGGCCCTCGGCCAGGACGTTGAAGTACACGCCGCCCTCGTCGTGGTCCAGGAAGAACGCGTTGTAGAACGCGGCGGCCTCCCGGGCCTGGCGCAGGTACTCGGGGTCCCCGCTCTGACCCGCGATGACGAGGTAGGCCAGGATCGCCTGCTCCTGCTGCCACCACGCCTTGCGGTCGTGCCAGGTGAACCGGTGCGTGGGCAGGCCGGGCTCGGCGACCCGCTCCACCACGTCGTACCAGCCGCCGCGCTGCGGGTCCGCGCCCACGCCCGGCATCAGGTCGGCGATGTGCCGGGCCAGCCGGGTGTAGGCGGGGTCGGGACGCTGCAGGTCCATCCGGGTCAGGTTCCAGGCGATCTTGAGGTTGTGCCCCACGACCGCGCGGTCCTGCTGCCAGCCGTGGGCGCGGTCGGGGCTCCAGTCGTCGTGGAAGCGCTCCTGGACGAAGGGGCTGTGCCCGTAGTCGGGGAAGTGCTCGGTGATCGTGTCGAACGTCCGCTTGAGCATCTCGGCGTGCCGCTCCTCGCCGGTGGCCAGGAACAGGTTGACCAGGTACGCGGGGGCGTGGTCGCCGACCGAGTTCCAGTTCTTGCGCGAGGCGTTGACGCCCAGCGACTCGTGGTGCGGGTCCAGGAAGATCGGGTCGACGTGGGAGTAGTAGCCGCCCTTGTCGTGGTCGCGGAAGAACCTCTCGAACAGCCGCAGCGTGGCGTCGGTGTCGGCGGTGATCCGGGGGTCGCCGGTCACCCGGTAGGTCTGGACCGGGCCGGCCAGCGCGTAGATCTGCTCGTACATCGGGATCGCGTCGTAGTCGTCGCCGAACTCGGAGGTGAACAGCTTCTTCTCCGAGTCGCCCTGGACCTCGATGCCGTGGTACCAGAAGACGGTGTCCTCGTCGCGGTCCACGAACCGCATGTGCGAGCGCAGGTACTCGGTGCCGCGTTCGGCCACGTCGAGGTAGTCCTCGTTGCCGGTGAGCATGTAGGCCGAGGCCATGCCGTAGACCAGCCGGGAGATCGTGTCGGTCTCCTGCACGTGGCTGTCGGACTTGTCGCCGCTCAGCCGCAGGACGGTGCGGTAGTCGCGGAAGTCCACCGGGCCGGAGCCGAACTGGGCGCGCCGGTAGAACGAGGCGAGCTGGTCGATCTGGTGCACCCACCACAGCGGGTTCTCGAAGGCGTACTCGGCGGGCCCGCGCCCCACGAAGACCAGCCGCTTGGCCTCGAACCGGGTCCTGTCACCGCTGGGGTAGAAGACGCCGTGGACGTACAGGAACCGGCCCGGGACGAGCAGGTCGCCCAGGTGCCCGGAGGCGTCGAGGTAGGGCTGGCCGAGGTTGCGCAGCATCTCCGCCGAGGTGGAGCCGTTGACCTCCACCTCGAACCGGCGGCCGTCGCCCGTGCGCATCCCGAAGCCGCCGGGCACGCTCCCGGTCACGTACCCCGCCACCGTGTCGGACCGGGTGAACTGGGCGTTCACCGGTTCGGAGCCGTCCGGCGCCGCGCTCCCGGGGCGGGTCAGGTCGGTGTCGGTCATCGTCGTCCTCCTTCCGCCGCCGCGTCCGCGGCGGGGTCCGCATCCTGGTATCCCTGGCTGACCTCGACCACGACGCCGTCGGGGTCGGTGAGCCAGACGCTGCGCCATCCGGGGATGAACGCGTCGAAGTCCAGCGGCCCGAGCGTCACGCGGGCCCCGTCGCCCATCCGCTTGAGCAGGCCGTCCACGTCGTCGGTCTGGAAGGCGAGGTGCCGGACGGTCCCGGGCAGGTCCGGTCCGTCCCCCGTCCCCGGCGCCCCGCCGCCGGGCGAGCCGAACAGTTCGAGATAGGCGTCGCCCGAACGCAGGAAAACGATCTCGGCGCCGTCGCCGAGGGGGACCGCGCGAGCGCGCCGGAACCCGAACCAGCGGGTGTAGAACTCCTCGGTGGCGCGCGGCGACCGGCAGTTCAGCGCCGCGTGCGACCACCGCGGCCCGGGCGCGGGGCGGTCGAGCAGTTCGATGACGCGCCGCGCGAACAGGTGCGCGTGCTGCCCCGAGCGGCCCGTCACCAGGTCGCCGTCCACGACCACGTCGGCGTCGACGTAGTCCGCGCCCATGTTGCGCACGTCCCCGATGAGGTTGTTGTGCGCCGTCACCCGGCGCCCCCGCACCACCTCGGGGATCGGCGCCACGAGCCACAGGCCGTGGCAGATGACGCCCTTGAGCACACCGGGTTCGGCGAACGCCCGGCGGACCAGGTCGGTGGCGGGCGCGATGGCGGTGACGTCCTCGGTGTAGCGCAGCCGGTCCGACACCATCCCCGAGGGGATGAGGAGCGCGGCGAAGGAGGCGAGCTCGGCGTCGTCGACGTCCTCGACGCTCCCCGTGCAGGTGAACGGCGCGCGGTACTCGTGCCCGGTGAAGGTCAGCTCGGCCCGGCCCCACATCCGGGTCAGGAAGACGACCTCGGCCCCCTCCTCGGCGAAGCGCCGCTGGTAGTAGAAGATCTCCGGCTCGTAGTAGTCGCTCTCGATGAGGATCGCGATCCGCCGTCCGGCGAGCCTGCCGTCGGCGGCGCGGACCAGGTCAGCCATTCCGGGCCTCCCGGCCCCGGACGAGGTCGGCGGCCTTCTCCGCGATCATCACGACCGCGGTGTGGCAGTTGCCCGAGGGCACCGACGGCATCACGCCGGCGTCCACCACGCGCAGCCCCTCGACCCCGTGCACCCGCAGCCGGGGGTCCACCACCGACCGGTCGTCCAGCCCCATGCGGCACGAGCCGGCCTGGTGGTGGTAGCTGTCGGCGGTGCGCCGCACGTAGTCGGCGATCCCGGCGTCGGTGGTGACGTCCGGCCCCGGGGTGAGCTCCTGCTTGACCAGCGGCGCGAAGGCCCGGGTGCCGAACAGGTCCCGGCCGATCCGCACCGCGGCGACCATGCGCTCCAGGTCCCAGGGGTCCGCCAGGTAGTTGGGGTTGATCAGCGGGGCGGCGAACGGGTCGGGCCCGGCCAGCCGGACCCAGCCGCGCGACGCCGGGCGCACCAGGCCCGGCAGGACGCTGACCGCGGTGGGGTGGTCCCTGCCGACGATGATGTCGAAAGGCACGTGCACGTACGCGATCTGCAGGTCCGGCGCCGGGAGCCCCGGGTCGGAGCGCGTGAACAGGGCGGCCTCGGACAGGTTCTGGGCGCCCTGGGCGGGGGCCTCGCGCAGCTCCGACATCATGCCGGTGAGCACGTGGTTGTGGAAGTTCTCCCCGACCCCCGGAACGTCGGCGACCGGGTCCACGCCCGCCTCGCGCAGGCGCGTCGGGTCGCCGATCCCCGAGAGCATCAGGAGTTTGGGCGACTCGATCGCGCCCGCGCACACCAGCACCTCGCCGGTGGCGCGCGCCCGCTGCGGACCGGCCTCCGGGCCGGGAGCGCCGATCCGGCGTGCCGTGTCCGGGAACGCGTCCGGTTCCGCGCCCTGGTGGTACTCCACCCCGGTGGCGCGCCCGTTCTCCACGACGATCCGGGTGGTGGTGGCGCTGGTGCGCACCGTCAGGTTGGGGCGGCCCAGCGCGGGCTCCAGGTAGCTGGCGAGCGCGCCCCTGCGCCGGCCGCCGCGCACGTCGAGCTGGTGCCAGCCCGCGCCCGACATGTCGCCGCTGTTGAAGTCGTCCAGCAACGGGTGGCCGAGCTCGGCGCAGGCCTGGAGGAACGAGCGGGATGTCGGGTTGGGCCCGTGCCGGTCGGCGCGCGTGACGGTCTGGGGGCCCTCCCGGCCCGCGTCGGGGCCGGCGGGGGACTCCACCGACTCCGACCGGGCGAAGTAGGGCATGACGTCGCGGTACGACCAGCCGGGCGCGCCCTGGTAGGCCCAGGAGTCGAAGTCCGAGGGGTGCCCCCGGACGTGCATCATGATGTACAGGTTGCTGCTGCCGCCGGGCATCCGGCCGCGCGGCTCGTAGGTGCTGCGCCCGCCGAGGCCGGGCTGGGCGACGCTGCCGTAGCCCCAGTCGACCTCGGAGCCCAGCAGGGTGAACCACAGCGGGGCGGCGTCCACGTTCCGCGGGATCCAGCCCGCCCCCGCCTCCAGGACCAGGACGCTGACGTCGGGGTCCTCGGTCAGCCGGTTGGCGAGCACGGACCCGGCGGTGCCGCCGCCGACGATGATGTGCGTGTACTCCTGCATGGGACGACTCAGCTCCGGGGGTCGGGGTCGAGGACGTGAAAGGGCACCGTGTCGTGGAAGTTGGCCATGTAGGAGATCAGGCCGTCGACGACGCGGAAGTAGTTGACGACCTCCGCCTCGATCCCGGCGCCGCCGCGGGTGCGGGCCGAGATGTGCGACACGACCGCCGCCTGGCCGCCCTCGACGACCACGTGCCGGGGCACGTTGGCGAAGGAGGAGTACATGTCGGGGAACCCGCGCATCATGGAGCGGAGCGTCTCGCGGCCCTCGACGCGACCGGCGAGCTGCTCGTCCATGACCTGGTCGGGGGCGAACAGGTCGCACCAGCGCGACCAGTCCCCCTTGTTGGCGAGGTCGTAGTAGCTCTCGACTACTTCTCGGGTGTCCATCGGTGCCCTTTCACGCGGAGCGGTCCCCTAGCCGTCGGTCCGGACGCCGTCGGCCCGGACCTGTGACCAGAACTGGTTGAAGGTGGTGGTTCCGTCACCGAAGACCGCGCCGCGGCCCTCGACGACCCTGCCGTCGCGCCACCGCAGCAGGTGGATGACGTCGATCTCCAGGCGGTCGTACAGGGACGGGCTGCCGTCGGCGCCCGCCCGGTAGCCGACGTTGTGGGACACGTCGGCGGACCGGTCCCCGGAGAGCAGGACGGCCTCGCGCTTCATCACGAAGCTCCCGCCGGACAGCCGCCCGACCCGCCCCATGAAGTCGAGGAACCCGTCCAGGCCCTCCCACCAGCCGGCGAGCTGGTGGTTGCCGGGGACCAGCCAGCGCATGTCCTCGGCCCAGTACTCGGCGACGCGGGACCGGTCACCGGTCTCCAGCGCCTGGTAGGCCGCCTCGACCCGCTCCCGGGTCGGCCCCTGGCCCGCCATCTAGGACGCCACCCGCTCGGCGACGGGCTTGAGCTGGAAGCGGGCCCAGAAGTACCGGTCCACGTCGTGCTGCACGGCGGTGTGCACCTGCACGTCGGCGAGCCGGCCGTCGCGGACCCCGTAGGTGGTGGAGGTGGGGAACAGGAACTTCTCCCCGTCGAGCTCGGCGTGGCCGAGGTGCTTCTCGCAGACGGTGCCGTCGTCCAGCTCGCCGAAGTGGGCGTTGTCGACGGTGATCCCGGCCTGGAAGAGGTTGGTCAGGAACGACATGACCTCGTCGACGCCGCTCATCGTGCCCGAGAGGGGGTGGTGGCCCGGCATCCGCCAGACGATGTCCGGGGCGAACAGCTCGGACCGGATGGCGTCGAGCTTGCCTGCGTTGAAGTACTCGTACATCTTGAACACGAGTTCGGTGTTGGCCACGGTGGCTCCTTGCCTGGTGGTGGGTGTGACGGACGCCGCGCGGGTTCGCCCGGCGCGAGGGGAGGGATCAGAGGGACGCCGAACCCGGCATGGGGTCGAGGGCGTCCACGGTGTAGGTCCTGACCTTGACGCGGCCCTCGTCCAGGACGACCTCCCAGGTCTGGAAGGCGTCGAAGCCGAGCCACCGGCTCTGCGCGGCGGGCGGGCTCCAGACCCGGGCCTGCCAGTTGACCAGGACCGCGACGGTCGCCGAGGCGGGGCCGGTGAAGTCCACGTCCACGCTCCTGACGGTGTGCTCCTCGTCGAAGAACAGGGTGGTCACGCGCTCGTACCACTCCTTGAACCCGGCGTGGCCGCGGCTGACGCCCTCGGGGAAGCGCATCTCCAGGCCGTCGTCGACGAGGTAGGGCAGCACCTCGCTCAGCTCGTCGTGCCGGTCCAGGGCGCGGTACCAGCGGATCACGGCCCGGCGGATCGCGGCCTCGGAGAACTCGGCCATAGGGGGCTCCTTTCGGTGTGGGTGTGCGTCGGTCAGCCCGTGTGCAGGTCGACCAGGAAGGGGCCGGGGCAGGCGAGCATCCGGTCCACCGCGTCGGGGACCTGCTCGGCCTTGTCCACCCGGGTCGCCGCCACCCCGAGGCCGCGCGCGACCTCCGCGAAGCGGATGTCCGGGCGGGACAGGTCGAAACCGGACGGGTAGTCGCGCGGGGCGATGCCGCGCTCGCGCCAGTACTGGTCGATGTTGGAGTCCAGCAGCTGGTAGCGGCCGTTGTTGCAGACCACGAACCGGGCGGCGACGCCGTACCGGGCCGCCGTCCACAGCGCCTGGTAGGTGTACATGCTCCCGCCGTCGCCGGAGAACCCGATGACGGTCCGGTCGGGGTGGGCCAGCTTCGCGCCCACCGCGCCGGGGAAGCCCACGCCGAGCGAGCCGCCCCGGGTCAGGTGGTACCGCCCGGGGATCCGCGGCGGCAGGAAGTCGGTGATGATGCCCGAGGCGGTCAGCGCCTCGTCGAAGACCACCGTGTCGTCGTCCAGCCGCGCGGACAGCTCCCGCATGAACGCCGCCAGCAGCGGCTCGCCCTCCGCGGGCCGCGCCGCGCCGGTCACGCGCCCCCGCGCCGCGGCGCGGGCGTCCTCCAGGCGGCCCCGGGCGGCCTCCGCGTCGGCCGCGGAGCGCAGCGAGACCAGCGCGTCGGTGATCGCCGCCAGCGTCGGGGCGGGGTCGGCGACGACGCCCAGGTCGACCGGGTGGTTCTTGGCGATCTCGTACCCGTCGAGGTCGACGTGCACGATCCGCGCGTCGGGGGCGAACGGCGAGGCCAGGTCGGCGAACACCTCGGGGAACACGTACGTGCCCACGATCAGCACCGCGTCGGCGTCGGCGACCACCGCCCGGCTGGCGTGTCCGAACATGTGACCCGTCTGGCCGGCCGACAAAGGGTGGTCGGCGGGGATGTTGACCTCGGAGGAGTCGACCTGCCACACCATCGCCCCGAGCGCCTCGGCGGCGCGCGCCAGCTCCTCCTGCGCGCCCGACAGCGCGACGCCGTCGCCGACCAGGACCAGCGGGCGCCGGGCCCCGGCCAGCAGCCGGGCGGCCTGCTCGGCCACGTCGGGCGCGCACACCGCGCGGGTCGTGGGGATCGAGGTCGGCAGTGCGGGCTCGGTCGTCACCGCGTCCAGCACGTCCATGGGCAGGGCCAGGAAGACCGGGCCGCGCGGCGGCGTCATCGCGATCTTGACGGCCCGGCGCACCATGCGCAGCAGCGAGGACGGGTCGGTGGCCCGCGCGGCCCACTTGGTGACGGGGCGGGCCATCGCCACCAGGTCGGCGGCCATCTGCGCGTCCATGGCGTCGTAGCGGACGCCGGCCTCCCCGGCCACGCAGACCAGGGGCGTGTGGCCGCGCCTGGACTGGTAGAGCATGCCGATCCCGTTGCCCAGGCCGACGCCGCTGTGCAGCTGCAGCAGCGCGGGGCCGCCGGTGGCGCGGGCGTAGCCGTCGGCGATGCCCGCGGCCACGGTCTCCTGGAGGGCCAGGACGTAGTGGAAGTCCGGGAAGTCCTCCAGCGCGTCCAGGAACCCCTGCTCGACCGTGCCGGGGTTGCCGAACATGCGGGTGATGCCGTCGGCGCGGAACTGCTCGAACAGCGCGGCCCTGCCGGGGCGCGGCGGCACCTGGTGCGCGCGGGTCATCGGGTCACCAGCCGTACCGGGTCAGGCCGTCCTCCAGGACGGCGACCATCGTTGTCCCGGTCAGGAAGGAGTCGGGGGTGGAGCGGCCGGTGACGAACGGGTAGTCGACGACGACCGACGTCTCCCTGCCGAAGTTGCCGTGGTAGCGGCCGTCGGGGCCGGTGGCGTCGCGCAGGATGTACTCCAGCGGGTACGGCGGCGGTCCCATGGCGAAGTCGGTGCCCAGGAACCCGGTGCCGTCCTTGTAGTCGTACTCCTTGCAGTGCCCGGTGACGTGCTTGCCCCGGATGATGCTGGCGCGGTCCTCCCAGTCGCGGGCGAAGGCCAGGCAGGCGACCCCGTAGCACTCGGCGCCGATCGGCTTCCCGGTGCGCAGGAACGCCAGCAGCAGGTCGTGCACGCGCCCGTTGTTGGCCATGTCCACGATCGGACCGCTGCCGCCGACCAGGAGGAGCGCGTCGTACCGCGTCCGGACGTCCTCGGCGACCGCGTCCAGCGCGCGGTTGTAGGCCTCCAGGCCGCGCAGGTAGTCGCCGTCGCTGGTGTAGGGGCGCTCGGGAAGCCACGAGGACAGGTCCAGCGGGTTCTCCAGCCGGGACGACGCCTCGACCTCGCGGGTCAGCTTGGCCACCGCCTCGGACACCACGGGGCGGCCCAGCGGCGGGTCGACGAAGCCGGGGTCCGTGCTGGGCGGCAGCGCGTGCGCCCGCCGGCCGGTGGGAGTGGCGAAGGTGACGTCGTATCCGCGCTCGTCGAAGGCGCTCAAGGGCCCGACGAGTTCCTCTCCCCAGTACCCGTACTCGGAAAGGACGATCAACACTCGCTTTGACACCGCAGTACTCCTGAAGGGTCGTCGTGGACGGCGCGCCGGAGCCGGCCGTGTCGGCCGTGAATTCCCGTCGGTTCGGAAACCGCCCCGTTCCTTTTCGACGATCGGTGAGGCGCGGCCGACGCGTCAACGACCCTTCCTCGGGAGCGCCGGCCCCGAACGGAAAAGGGCGATCTGACATTCACGGCCCTGAATCGGGGTTTGGCAACGCGTGGGCGCGGAACGGCCGGGATTCCGTGACGTCGGGGGTTCGACCGGCAGCTTCGGGCCAGGATTACGGCAGGTGGGCGGGTGATCGGCCGGATACCCGACGTGACAACGTGCATTCCGGGGAGTGGGCCCGAAGCCGGTATTTCGTCAAGATCGGCGACTATTTCGTGACGTCGTGAAAAGCACCTGTCTGCCCGGCGGTGGCGATCGGACGGTTCGGCGCGAGGCGGTCGGAATGCGTTTCCGGAGTGAATTCACCCGGATCCCATCCGGAAGTCCGGAGGGTTTCCCGGACTTCGGCCGGGTGCGGCCGGTGCGCGGGTATTCCGTTAAGTCAGGCGGGCGTCCGCCACCGGCAGCGGGCAGGCTGGGAGAGAGGTCCCGCGCCGCGGGACGAGTCAGAGGAGGGGCGCGCGCAACCACCGCGGCGCGCCCGCCGCCCCGCAGAAAGGCCTCCCGTGTTCACGTGCACGCACGTCGACCAGATCCGCGACGTCACCCCCAGTGCCCAGGGCTGCGAGGACTGCCTCAGGACCGGCGACACATGGGTCCACCTCCGAATGTGCCTGACCTGCGGACACGTGGGGTGCTGCGACTCCTCGCGGAACCGGCACGCGACCCGGCACTTCCGCGAGCACGGCCACCCGCTCGTCACCTCCCGGGAACCGGGGGAGTCCTGGGTGTGGTGCTACGCCGACGAGATCCCGGTGTCCTGACCGCGGCCCTCCCCACCCACCGACAGGAGTTGCAGACCGTGACCGATGCCTCCCCGCCCAGGCCCGTCCTGCTGGCGGTCGACGACGACCCGCACGTGCTCAGGGCCGTGCGCAGGGACCTGCGCGCGGCCTACGCCGACCGCTACCGCGTCCTGTCGGCCCCCTCCGGACGGGAGGCGCTCAGGACCCTCGACTCGCTGGAGGCCCGGGACGAGGAGCCCGCCCTGTTCCTGGTCGACCAGCGCATGCCGGACATGACGGGAGTCGACTTCCTCCTGGAGGCGGTGGCGCGCTTCCCGTCCGCGCGGCGCGTCCTGCTCACCGCCTACGCCGACACCGAGGCGGCCATCACGGCCATCAACCAGGTCCGGCTCGACCACTACCTGCTCAAGCCGTGGGACCCGCCGGAGGAGCGGCTCTACCCCGTGCTGGACGACCTCCTGGACGACTGGTGGGCCTCCTACCACCCGCCCTACCGGGGCATCCGGGTCGTCGGCCACCCCGTCTCCCCCGCCGCCCACCACATCCGGGACTTCCTCACCCGCAACCAGCAGCCGTTCCGGTTCGTGGACGCGGCCCGCGACGAGGAGGCCGCCCAGCTGACCGCCGGGCACCCCGACGCGCGGCTGCCGCTGGTGCTGTTCCCCGAGGGCGACGCGCTGTCCGCGCCCGACAGCGCCCAACTGGCCGGGAGGCTGGGCATCGCGGGCACCGCGACCCGCCCGCACTACGACGTCCTCATCGTCGGCGGCGGCCCGGCGGGCCTGGGCGGCGCCGTCTACAGCGCGTCGGAGGGCCTGAGCACGCTGCTGCTGGACCGGGACGTCCCCGGCGGGCAGGCGGGCATGTCCAGCAGGATCGAGAACTACCTGGGCTTCCCCACGGGCCTGTCCGGCGGCGACCTGGCCCGGCGCGCGGTCACCCAGGCCCGGCGCTTCGGCGCGGAGATCCTCTCGCCCGTCGAGGCCGTCGGACTGCGCAAGGCCGGGCCCTCGCACATCGTCACCCTCGCGGACGGGCGCGAGATCAGCGCCGAGGTCGTGCTGCTCACCACGGGCGTGTCCTACAACCGGCTGGACGTCCCCGGGGTCGAGCGGTTCGAGAACGCCGGGCTGTACTACGGCGCGGCGACGGCCGAGACCACGGCCTGCGCGGGCGAGGAGGTCCACATCATCGGCGGGGCCAACTCCGCGGGGCAGGCCGCCATGCACTTCTCCCAGCACGCCGCCGACGTCACCCTGCTCGTGCGGGGCGACAGCCTGGAGAAGGGGATGTCGCAGTACCTGGTCGACGAGATCGCCGCGCGGCCCAACATCCGGGTCCGGCTGAACACCCGGGTCACCGGGCTGGCCGGCGGGGACCGGCTGGAGGAGCTGGTCCTGCGCGACTCGGCCGAGGAGCGGACCGAGGAGGTCCCCGCGCGCTTCGTCTTCACCTTCATCGGCGCGCGCCCGCGCACGGACTGGGTCGCCGGGCTGCTCCAGCGGAACCGCGCCGGGTTCCTGCTCACCGGCCCCGACCTGGTGCGCGGCGAGGACGGCGGGGTCCCCGGCTGGGAGGCCGGGCGGGAGCCGTTCCTGCTGGAGACCAGCATGCCGGGGGTGTTCGCGGCGGGCGACGTGCGCGCCGGGTCCGTCAAGCGCGTCGCCTCGGGGGTGGGGGAGGGCGCCATGGCGGTCGCCCTCATCCACCGCTACCGCGCGTCGGTCTGACCGCGCCGCGCGGCCCGGACGGAACCGGGCCGCGCCGCGGTCAGCCCCGCTCCGGCTCCCGCCCGCCGCCCGCGGGCTCGCGGACCAGCATCGCGTCCACGTAGCAGTACCGCCAGTCCTCACCCGGTTCGATGGACTGCACGATCGGGTGCCCGCTCTCCCGGAAGTGGGCGCCGGCGTGCTTGTTCACCGAGTCGTCGCAGCACGCCACCGTCCCGCACGCCGTGCACAGGCGCAGGTGCACCCAGGTCGCGCCGACGCGCGCGCACTCGGCGCACTCGCGGCCGTCCGGCTCGGTGACCACCACCTGGTCCAGGTGCGAGCAGGAGGTGCCGATCGTCTCCTCGCGCACGTAGCGCCAGTTGGAGACCAGCAGCGAGTCGGGCAGGACCCGGGCCAGGTACCGCGACCCCGAGGCCATCAGCGGGCTGAGCACGGCCAGGACCAGCACGTACAACGCCACGAACGGCCCCAGCCGGGGATCGAGCCCCGCGCCCAGCGCCAGGGTCACCAGGATGAGGGAGAACTCGCCGCGCCCCAGCACGGTCAGCCCGATGTTGGCGGTGGCGCGCTGGTTGAAGCCGTGGAGCCGCCCGGCGATGACCCCGGCGGTCAGGTTCGTGACGACCGTCATCACCACCGCGAGCAGCGCGGGGACCGCGACGGCGGGCAGGTCCGCGACGTTGATGCCGAGCCCGAAGTAGACGAAGAACGCCGCGGCGAACGCGTCGCGCAGCGGCAGCACCAGCCGCTCCACCCGCTCGCGCACCGACGTGCGCGACACCACCAGGCCGATCATCAGCGCGCCGATCGCCTCGGACACGCCCAGCTCCTCGGACAGCCCCGCCACCAGCGCGACGAGCCCGACCATCAGGATCGTGAGCAGCTCGTCCTCGCGGCTGTTGATGACGGCCCCGATGAGTCGCGCGCCGAACCGGGCCAGGACGAAGAGCAGCGCGAGGAAACCGAAGCCGGTGATGATCTGCACGACGAGGTCCGTCGGGGAGGACGCGTCGGACAGGACCGGCTGGATCAGCGCCAGGTAGAAGGCCAGGAACAGGTCCTCGATGACGATGATGCCCAGGATCACGGGCGTCTCGGCGTTGGTCAGCCTGCGCAGTTCGATCAGGATCTTGATGGCGATCGCGGAGGAGGAGATCCCCAGCGCGCCCCCGACCACCAGGGCCTCGCCGGTCCCCCAGCCGAGCAGGAAGCCGAAGGCCAGTCCCGCGCCGATGTTCAGCCCGATGTAGCAGGCGGCGGCGGTGAACAGCCGCCTGCCGCTGGAAAGGACCTGCTTGACCGGGAACTCCACGCCGAGCTGGAACAGCAGCAGGACGAGGCCGAGGACGGCCAGCAGGTGCAGGCTCTCGGGGTCCTCGATGAGCACGGGCCCTGGTGTTCCCGGACCGAGGAGGACCCCGGCCGCCATGAAGAAGGGGACCGTCGGGAGCCCCACCCTCCGCCCGAACCTGGCCAGCAGGCCGGCGGTGAGCATGAGCGCGCCGAAGACGAGCAGTTCGTTGTGCGGCATGGGTTACCTCACCGGAGGGCGGCGTGCTGGGGCGGCCGACGCGCGGGAGCGTCCGGCGGGCTCATGAGGTGAAGAAGGTGCCGGAGAGGATCGCGCCGATGCGCAGAGCCTGCTCCTCGGTCAGTTCGAGGACCGCGTCGGGATCGGGGGAGTCCGACGTGAACACGTAGAGGTCCCGGATCCCGTTGCCGCGGACGACCACGGAGACCCGCTGCCCCGGGGCCCCGGCCTCGGCGTCGTAGCGTTTCCCGATCCCCGGGAGTTCCTGGATCCGGACCTTGTGCCCCATCGGCGCGACCCCATCTGTCGTCTCCCGCCGGGAGGATCCCCGTATCGGCGGGCCAGGTGCTCCATGCTCCGCCGCTCCCGAGCGGGCACGCAACCCCGCTCCCGGACACGGCCGCGATTTCGTTAGAAGCGCGCCCCGCGAACGGGAACTCCGCCCCCGGCCGCCCCTCGATGACCTCGACGCCGGCGTTCCACTGTGTCCGTTCTGTGGAACGCCGGCGTCGAGATCACCGAGCGGGACTCCCTGTGGTGACCGCGAACCGGGTCTCTCCGAACACGCTGCTGCTCGTTCCGGGGGGATGGGCGAGTGTCCGGCGGGAACGAACGAAGGGCCAGGTCCGGGGATGCGAATCCCCGGACCTGGCCCTTCGGCGTCTGGAGCGGGTGACGGGAATCGAACCCGCACGACCAGCTTGGAAGGCTGGAGTTCTACCATTGAACTACACCCGCATGGCGTCGAGCCCCTTGAGTTTCCTCTAGACTCGTGAAGCCGACGGAGACAAGACTACCGTCTCCGCGGTGTGGGTCGCGCACTTTTCGCGGACCCGCGCGGTTCGCGGGGAGTAGCGCAGCTTGGTTAGCGCGCATGCTTTGGGAGCATGAGGCCGCGGGTTCGAATCCCGCCTCCCCGACGAGATGGCAGATGGTCCGTGGGGCGTTCGCGTTCCGGTGTGGCCGTCGGCCCCTTCGCACCTGCCCTAGACTGAGCGTGATCGTATGGAAATCACGCTGGAGATCTCACCGTCTCCTGTGACGTCCCGCCAGCCGGTGCCCGTCGGCCGTCGCCATGTTGCGGTGTGGCCGAGCGCCGCGTTAAGTGCCGGGCGTACCGGAAAACGCCGGAAACCTAGGAGTACCGCCCCGTGAAGACCGATGTCGAGGAGCTGAGCCCGACCCGGGTCAAGCTGACCATCGAAGTTCCTTTCGAGGAACTCGAGCACGCCTTCGACGTGACATACAAGTCGCTCGCCAAGCAGGTCCGAATCAAGGGCTTCCGGCCCGGCAAGGCCCCGGCGCGGCTCATCGACCGTTACGTCGGCCGCGGCGCGGTGATCAGCGAAGCGGTCAACCACGCGGTTCCCGAGCTCTACAACGAGGCCGTCCAGAAGGAGGACGTCTTCGCCCTGGGCCAGCCCGACGTGGAGATCACCAAGCTGGAGGACGGCGACGAGCTGGCCTTCACCGCCGAGGTGGACGTCCGCCCCAAGTTCGAGGTCCCCGAGTACGAGGGCCTCGAGGTCACCGTCGACGACGCCGAGGTCTCCGACGAGCAGATCGACGAGCAGCTGGAGACCCTGCGCCAGCGCTTCGCCACGCTGACCGGAGCCGACCGCCCCGCCGAGACCGGAGACCACGTCTCCATCGACCTCTCCGCCGCGATCGACGGTGAGAAGCTCGAGGACGTCCAGGCCAGCGGGATCTCGTACGAGATCGGCACCAACACCATGCTGGAGGGCCTGGACGAGGCCCTCGTCGGACTGAGCGCCGACGGGACCACGACCTTCTCCACCAAGCTGGTGGGCGGCGAGTACGAGGGCCGCGAGGCCGACGTCACCGTCACCGTGCACAGCGTCAAGGTCAAGGAACTGCCCGAGCTGGACGACGAGTTCGCCCAGCTGGCCAGCGAGTTCGACACCATCGAGGAGCTGCGCGCCGACGTTGCCAACCGCCTCGGTGAGGTCCGCCGCTACCAGCAGATCGCCCAGGCCCGCGACCGCGCCCTGGACAAGCTCGTCGAGTCGGTCGACATCCCGCTCCCCGAGAGCGTGGTCGCCGAGGAGGTCAACCGCCGGCGCGAGAGCCTCGAGCAGCAGCTCTCGCAGAGCGGCCTGACCAAGGAGTCCTACTTCGAGTCGCAGGAGCAGACCGAGGAGGAGTTCGAGGCCGAGCTCGCCAAGGGCGCCGGCAGCGCCGTCAAGGCCGGCTTCATCCTCGACCAGCTCGCCATCCAGGAGGAGCTGACCGCGGACAACGACGAGCTGAGCCAGTACGTCGTCGACCAGGCCCAGCGGATGAACATCTCGCCCGACCAGCTCGCGCAGCACCTCGTGCAGTCGAACCAGATCCGGGTCGCCTACACCGAGGTCGTGCGCGCCAAGGCGATGAACCTGGTCGTGGCCAAGGCCAAGGTCGTCGACGAGTCCGGCAACGTCGTCGAGCAGGACGCCCCCGCCGGGGCGGCCGAGACCGAGACCGTCACGGTCGAGGCCCCCGAGGCTCCTGAGGACGTCGAGACCGTCGGGACCGCCGCGGAGGCGGAGGCCGAGGCCCCCGAGGCCGCGGACGAGGCCAAGCCCGACGAGAAGGCCTGACCGGCTCCCGGGCAGCGCTACGCGGGCCCCGCACCCCAGACTCACGGGGGTGCGGGGCCCGCGCGTTTCGCCAGACGCGGAAAGCCCTGGTCGCGGAGCGGGGCACCTGCGCTGAAAGCGAACAGGGACGCGAACGGTGCGAGTGCGCCGGTGAACAGCGTTAGTGTCGCAAGCGTCGCAACCGTTTCGATTCCGGAGCAGGTGACGAGAGTGCCGCCGACCGATAGTGAGTCCATGCGAACCGAAGCCCGTACGGCCGAGTCGCCTATGCCCCCGATGTTCGACCAGACGTCGCAGCGCCTGCTGCGGCAGCGCATCGTCGTCCTCGGCCAGCAGGTCGACGACGACATCGCCAACCGCATCGTGGGCGAACTCCTGCTGCTGTCCGCCGAGGACCGGCAGCGGGACATCACGCTGTACATCAACTCGCCCGGTGGTTCGGTGACCGCCGGCATGGCGATCTACGACGTGATGCAGTACATCCCCAACGACGTCCGCACCGTCGGCATGGGCCTGGCCGCCTCCATGGGGCAGATGCTCCTGTGCGCGGGCGCGCCGGGCAAGCGCTACGCCCTGCCGCACACCCGCATCATGATGCACCAGCCCTCGGGTGGCATCGGGGGCACCGCCTCGGACATCCGCATCCTGGCCGACCAGCTGATCTACGTGAAGAAGATGTTCCTGGAGCGTGTCTCCATGCACACGGGCCAGACGTACGAGCAGATCGAGAAGGACGCCGACCGGGACCGCTGGTTCACCGCCCAGGAGGCCCGCGAGTACGGCTTCATCGACGAGGTGCTGTCGGAGACGCCCGACGTCACGGGCGGCCGGTGACAGCGGAGCCCCGACCCGGCAGCCCTTTGGACAGGCGCAGTGTGGAAGGCCAGGAAATGACCGAGTACAACCTCAGCAGCCCCTACGGCGGCGGGATGGCGCCGGCGGCTCCGCAGAGCCGCTACGTCCTCCCCTCCTACGTCGAGCGCACGACGTACGGCGTCAAGGAGATGAACCCCTACAACAAGCTGTTCGAAGAGCGGATCATCTTCGTCGGGGTGCAGATCGACGACACGTCGGCCAACGACATCATCGCGCAGCTGATGACGCTGGAGCACATCGACAGCGACCGCGACATCACGCTGTACATCAACTCGCCGGGCGGGTCCTTCACCTCGCTGATGGCGATCTACGACACGATGCAGTACGTGCGCCCCGACATCCAGACGGTCTGCGTGGGGCAGGCCGCCTCGGCCGCGGCCGTCCTGCTCGCGGGCGGGACCAAGGGCAAGCGCCTGGCGCTGCCCAACGCGCGGGTGCTGATCCACCAGCCCGCCACGGAGGGTTCGCACGGTCAGGCCAGTGACATCGAGATCATGGCCAACGAGATCACGCGCATCCGCACGCAGCTGGAGACCACCCTGGCGCGGCACACCAACCGCACCGTCGAGGAGGTCTCCCGCGACATCGAGCGGGACAAGATCCTCACCGCGGAGGAAGCCAAGGTGTACGGGATCGTCGACGACGTGCTCCAGTACCGCAAGGCCCAGGCCAAGTAGGATCGGCCGCGACCAGAGGCGACGAGGAGAGGGGCCGGTCGAGCCCGACCGGACACCACGCGGTGAAGCCGGCCCGCTTCTTCGCTTAGGCTCGTAAGAACGACGCACAGACCATCCCGTTCATCACTCCACGCGGAGCGCATATCCTGAAAATCGGTGGCCGGCCCGCGACACGGGCTCGCATACCATCCCGCAGGGTCGCGCCGGACGCGTCGGAGGGACGTTCCGGACCCGCGATGGCGGGAAGGGAGCACACGACGGGGCGGCCTACGTTTTAAGGAGTGGCTGGGTGGCACGCATCGGCGACGGTGGAGACCTGCTGAAGTGCTCGTTCTGCGGCAAGAGCCAGAAGCAGGTGAAGAAGCTCATCGCGGGTCCCGGTGTGTACATCTGCGATGAATGTATCGAGCTCTGTAACGAGATCATCGAGGAAGAGCTCGCTGACGCGACCGAGTTGAAATGGGACAGCCTCCCCAAGCCTCGGGAAATCTACGAATTCCTCGACTCGTATGTGATCGGCCAGGAGCAGGCCAAGAAGGCCCTGTCCGTGGCGGTCTACAACCACTACAAGCGGGTGCAGTCCGAGGGCGACCGGCCTCGTGACGAGGACGTCGAGATCGCCAAGTCCAACATCCTGCTCCTGGGCCCCACGGGCTCGGGCAAGACGCTGCTGGCGCAGACGCTGGCCAAGATCTTGAACGTCCCGTTCGCGATCGCCGACGCCACCGCGCTGACCGAGGCCGGGTACGTCGGCGAGGACGTCGAGAACATCCTGCTCAAGCTGATCCAGGCCGCGGACTACGACGTCAAGAAGGCCGAGACCGGCATCATCTACATCGACGAGGTCGACAAGGTCGCGCGCAAGAGCGAGAACCCGTCGATCACCCGGGACGTCTCGGGCGAGGGCGTGCAGCAGGCGCTGCTGAAGATCCTCGAGGGCACCACCGCGAGCGTCCCGCCGCAGGGCGGGCGCAAGCACCCGCACCAGGAGTTCATCCAGATCGACACCACGAACGTGCTCTTCATCTGCGGCGGCGCGTTCGCCGGACTGGAGAAGATCATCGAGTCGCGGATCGGCAAGCAGGGAATGGGCTTCAACGCGGTCCTGCGCTCCAAGCAGGAGATGGACGCGGCGGACCGCTTCGGCGAGGTCATGCCCGAGGACCTGCTGAAGTTCGGGATGATCCCGGAGTTCGTGGGGCGCCTCCCGGTCATCACCAGCGTGCACAACCTCGACCGCGCCGCGCTCATCCAGATCCTCACCGAGCCGCGCAACGCCCTGGTCAAGCAGTACCAGCGGCTTTTCGAGCTGGACAACGTGGAGCTGGAGTTCACCGCCGACGCGCTCGACGCCATCGCCGAGCAGGCCATCATCCGCGCCACCGGCGCCCGGGGGCTGCGCGCCATCATCGAGGAGGTGCTGCTCTCGGTGATGTACGAGGTGCCCAGCCGCGAGGACGTCGCGCAGGTGATCATCACCCGCGAGGCGGTCCTGGAGCACGTCTACCCGACGATCGTGCCACGCACCCAGCTGCCGCCCGAGCGCGAGGAGAAGAGCGCCTGATCCCGCTCTGACGACGAGGAGGGGCGCCCGCGGTTCCGGAACCGCGGGCGCCCCTCCTCGTCGTCAGCTCTCGGTTCCGAGCACGTCGCCGGTCCCGGCGTCGACGTCGACCGTGGTCTCGGTCCCGGCGTCGGCCGGGTCGGGGTCGTCGACCTCGATCTCCCAGACCAGCTGGTCGCCCTTCCCGCTCAGCGAGGCGTCGACGACCCGGTCGCCCTCGCTCTCCTCCAGGGCCGCCGCGACGGCGGTGTCGAGGCTGCCCTCGGGAAGGGACGCGAGGTCCCATTGGGGGGCGTCGTTGTCGTCGTGGGGGAGTTCCTGGTCCTGGACGACGTCGCCGCTCATCGCGTCGACCACGGCACCGCGCTGGAGGTCGTCGAGGGTGAACTCGACGAGCCACTCCATGCTGTCCTCCTCCAGTTCCACGTCGTGGACCAGTGCTTCCGGCTGCTTCTCGAGGACGGCGTCCCGCGCGCCGAGGAGGTCGACCTCGGGCTGCGGCAGCGCGGCCGTCTCGTGCGGCTCCACGGCGCTGTGGGCCGGGGCCGGGCCGCCGTAGTCCGGTTCGTCGGCGCCGCACCCGCCCGCCAGGGCGAGCGCCAAGGCCGCGCCCCCCGCGAACCCGGCGCGGCGCCGGCCGGTGGTCTCCCTGCGACGCATGCGGACTCCCCCTCGTCCCCTCGGCGGCGGTGTGCCCGCCCACTGTCCGGCAGGGACGGGACGAAGCGCCGACAAGGGCAAAGAAGGGTAAAGGAGCGGGGCGCCCCAGTCGTCCCTCAGTCGTCCCTCAGTCGTCCAGTACCGACTCCAGGCGGCCGATCTCGACCCGCTGGTCGGTGATGAGGTCGTTGGCCATGGTGAGCACCCGGGGATGCCTGCCGTCGATCATGACGTCCTCGGCCATGCTGACGCCCCCCTCGTGGTGGGCCACCATGAGCTCCACGAACAGGGCGTCGAACTCCGCGCCCGACGCGGCCTCCAGCTCGTCCAGCTGCTCGGGCGTCGCCATGCCCGGCATGGCGGAGTGGTCGGGTTCGACGCAGCCGTCCGCGCCGTGGTGGTCCGGGCCGCCCTCCAGACCGCAGTAGTCCTGGTGGGCGGGGTTCTCCCGGCCGGGGCCGTACACGTTGGTCTCCAGCCAGTCCTCCATCAGGTCGATCTCCGGCTGCTGGGCGAGGTCGATCCGCTCGGCCAGCGTGCGCAGCCCCGGATCCCGGACCCGGTCGGGCGCGAGCGCGGTCATCTCCAGCGCCTGGCCGTGGTGGGCGATCATCGCGACGATGTAGTCGTGGTCGGCCTCGTTGTGTCGGACGTCTTCGAGGGCCGCGGCGAGCTGCTCCTCGGACGCCGGGGTCGCGGTCCCGCCCGGCGCGCCGGGGGCGAGCACCGGGACGTCGCCGGCGGTGCCGGGCGCGGAGTCCGCGCATCCCGTGCCGCCGAGGAAGAGCAGGACCGCGCCCATCGTGACCACGAGGCTCCGCCGCACCGGTCGTTCCTTCCTCCGCTGTCCGCACCGCTGCGGACTGTCTACGCAAAACACGGCGACTTGTCCAGGGCGTCGACCCGGGATGAAAATTTTTACGGTCAGTGTATAAGGTGTGACCTGTGGTGACTACGAACTGTCATGTCCGACGGATTTCAACCACCTGTTCAGACCGCGGGGCGTCGGATACGTTTGCGCTAATTTTCGGCGTGCACTTGAACAGGAGCCCACATGCCGATATCCCCCGGGCCGTCCGCGAGACGGCTCCCGCGGAGGCGGGCCGCAGCCGTGGCCGCGACCGGCGCGCTCGTCCTCGCCGCCGCCCTGGTGCCGTCGGCGGCCTCGGCTGACGGGCCCCCGGCCGTCGGTGAGATCGTGGCCAGCGACAACGTCGAGCACGTCGCCAACATCCCCAAGTCCGGCCCGTTCGCGTCCCAGGCCTCCTACAACAGCGACCTCGCCTTCACCGGCGACTACGCCATCGGCGGGAACTACGACGGCTTCGTCGTCTACGACATCAGCGACCCCGAGTCCCCCTCCGTCGTCAGCCAGGTGCTGTGCCCGGGCGGGCAGGGGGACGTCTCGGTCAGCGGCGACCTGCTGTACTTCTCCGTCGACTACCCCCGCGCCGACGAGGACTGCGGCAGTCCCGCCGCCAGCGCGGGCAGCGCCACCGCCTTCGAGGGCGTGCGGGTCTTCGACATCTCCGACAAGGCCAATCCCCAGTACGTGGCCGCCGTGCGCACCGACTGCGGCTCGCACACCCACACCCTGATCCAGACCGAGGAGAGACGGGGCCGGGGCGGGAGGGCCGACGTCGACTACCTCTACGTCTCCTCCTACTCGCCCTCGGCCGGCTTCCCCAACTGCCGGCCGCCGCACGACAAGATCTCGGTCATCAGGGTCGCCCACGACGACCCGGGCGCGGCGAAGGTCGTCAACGAGCCGGTGCTCTTCCCCGACGGCGGGAACCCCGGCGGCACCGTCGACGGCAACCGGATCGCCGCGACCACCGGCTGCCACGACATCACCGTCTACACGGAGAGGGACATCGCGGCGGGCGCCTGCATGGGCGACGGCGTGATCATGGACATCTCCGACCCGGTCAACCCGACCGTGGTCGAGAGGGTGCGCGACGACGAGAACTTCGCGTTCTGGCACTCGGCGACCTTCAGCAACGACGGCAGGCGGGTGCTCTTCACCGACGAGCTGGGCGGCGGCGGCGCGGCCACCTGCCTGCCGGGCGTCGGCGACACGCACGGCGCGAACGCCTTCTACGACCTCAAGGGCAGGATCAGGCCCAACGGCGCGGACGACGTCCGGCTCGACTTCGCCGGGTACTTCAAGATCCCCCGCGATCAGACCAGCACCGAGAACTGCGTGGCCCACAACGGCTCGCTGATCCCGGTCAAGGGCAAGGACTACTTCGTGCAGTCCTGGTACCAGGGCGGCGTGTCCGTCATCGACTTCAACGAGCCGTCCGCCCCCGAGGAGATCGGCTACTTCGACCGGGGCCCGCTGTCGGACACCCGGCTCTCCCTGGGCGGCAGCTGGTCGGCCTACTACTACAACGGCTACGTCTACTCCAGCGACATCCAGATGGGCCTGGACGTCCTGAGGATCGACGACCCGCGCCTGAGGAACGCCGACAGGGTCACCATGGACGAGTTCAACCCGCAGAACCAGTTCAGGTACTGAACCGGACCGGCCCCGCGGCGCGGCCCCGTCGACCTCCGACGGGGCCGCGCCGCCGTTCACCGGCGGTGAACCCGGAGCGAGTCACCGGGCGTGCTGCCCTAGGCTGAAGTCGTGTACAAGACGACGAAGCCAACGCTGTGAACAGGGAACAGGCGCCCTCGCGCTACGAGGAGGTCCAGGCCGAGATCCTCGGCCGCGCGGGTGAGTCGCTCATCCACCCGACGCTGGAGCGCATCCGCGCGGTCATGGACCTGCTGGGCGAGCCCCAGGCCAACTACCGCGTCGTCCACGTGACCGGGACCAACGGCAAGACCTCGACCGCGCGGATGATCGACGGCCTGCTCCGGGAGCGCCAGCTGCGGGTGGGGCGCTACACCAGCCCGCACCTGACGTCCATGCGCGAGCGCATCGTGATCGACGGCGAACCGATCTCCGAGGAGGCGTTCGTCGAGGTCTACACCGATGTCCTGCCGTACGTGGAGATGGTGGACGCCCGGAGCGACATCCCGATGTCGTTCTTCGAGGTGCTCACCGCCATGGCCTACGCGGCCTTCGCGGACGCGCCCGTGGACGTGGCGGTGGTCGAGGTGGGCATGGGCGGGACCTGGGACGCCACCAACGTCGTCGAGGCCGACGTCGCGGTCGTCACGCCGGTCTCCATCGACCACACCGATTACCTTCCCGACACCGTCGAGGGCATCGCCGAGGAGAAGTCCGGCATCATCAAGCCCGGCTCCGTCGCGGTGCTCGCCCAGCAGCCGCTGCCCGCGGCCGAGGCGCTGATGCGCCGCGCCGCCGAGGTGGGCGCGCAGGTCGCCCGCGAGGGGCTGGAGTTCGGCGTCGTCCACCGGGACGTGGCCGTGGGCGGCCAGCAGATCGCCGTCAGGGGCCTGCGCGCGGGATACGACGGGATCTTCCTGCCGCTGTTCGGCGCCCACCAGGCGGCCAACGCCGCGGTGGCCCTGGCCGCCGTGGAGGCGTTCGCCTCCCCGGCCGAGGGTGACGAGGGGCTCGACCCCGACCTGGTGCGCGGAGCCCTGGCCAAGACGGCCTCGCCGGGACGGTTGGAGATCGTGCGGACCAGCCCCACCATCATCGTGGACGCCGCACACAACCCGGCGGGGATGGCCGCGAGCGTGGACACCCTCCGGGAGGCGTTCTCCTTCGACCGGCTCGTCGGCGTGGTCGCGATCATGGCGGACAAGGACGTCGAGGGCATCCTGGAGCCGCTGGAGCCGCTGCTCGACGAGATCGTGGTCACCCGCAACTCCTCGCCGCGCAGTATGGCGCCCGAACAGCTCAAGGAGATCGCGGAGGAGGTCTTCGACGTCGACCGCGTCCACCTGGCCGACCGCCTGGACGACGCCATCGAGCAGGCCGTCACCCTCGCGGAGCAGAGCGAGGAGTTCGGAGGGGCTGGCGTGCTCGTGACCGGTTCGGTCGTCACCGCGGGAGACACCACCCACCTGATGAAGAGGGAGTGACCGTGCGGACCATATGCGCCGTCGTCCTGGTGTTCGAGGCGATCATCCTGGGGCTGGCCGTCCCGGTCGCCATCCAGCTCGGAGGGCACCCGCCCGCGCTGGCGGGGGGAGTGTGGGGCGGGCTGGCCCTCGCCGCGCTGCTCCTGACCGCCGTGCAGCGCTTCACCTGGGGCTTCTACGCCGCGTGCGCGCTCCAGGCGGGGTTCGTGGTCAGCAGCCTGCTCGTGCCGGGCCTGCCGTACCTGGGGATCGTCTTCGTCTCGCTGTGGATCGCGGGGGTGGTCCTGGGGCGGCGCACCGACGCGATGAAGGCCGAGTACGAGAGCGCCCGCGCCGAGTACGAGGCGCGGCAGGAGTCGGGGGCCGATGCGCCGAGCGGGCGGGACGGCGGCTGACGAACCGGTAGTGTACGCACGACCGAAGGTAGGGCGTTTCCCCGAGGTCGTGCCTCCCGGACGCTCCCGGGGCGGACTGCGGGCGTCGTCCCGGCGGCCGCGGATCCCGGAACGGCCCTGGAGGCACGCCCCGGGCCGCGTCCGGACCGGCGGAACCGTCGAACACCGAACGATCCTGTCGAGGAGACAACCACCGTGGAGCGCACCCTTGTCCTGATCAAGCCCGATGGCGTGCGTCGCAACATCATCGGCGACGTCATCTCCCGCATCGAGCGGAAGGGCCTCAAGATCGTCGCGCTCGAACTGCGCACCCTGGACGCGGAGACCGCGAGGACCCATTACGAGGAGCACGCCTCCCGGCCGTTCTTCCCCTCCCTGGTCGATTTCATCACCAGCGGCCCGCTGGTCGCGATGGTCGTCGAGGGCGACCGCTGCGTCGAGGCCTTCCGCGCGCTGGCCGGGGCCACCGACCCGGTCGCGGCCGGCCCGGGCACCATCCGCGGCGACTTCGCCCTGCAGGTCCAGGCGAACATCGTGCACGGCTCGGACTCCACCTACTCCGCCGAGCGCGAGATCAAGCTGTTCTTCCCCGACCTGGGGTAGCACGCGCGTATCGAACACCGAATCCCGGCAGCGGCCGGGCGGCTCCCGGTCCGACCACGGCCGGGAGCCGCCCGGCCGTTTCGCGTCTCGCCGTGCGGGCCGGAACAAACCGGCGCGTTTGCGTAACTAAATAACTCCACAGAGTTACCCTGTGAAGGGCTTGAGTGCTGAGCCCAGCGGATCGACTCCGCATCCACCGCATCCCCGACCCGGGCAAGCCGTATCCCGTTTGGCGCCGCTGAGGACGTTACATGACCAATAATCTCGCTTTTCTCGGCCGTGACATGGCAGTCGACCTGGGTACCGCGAACACGCTCGTGTACGTGCGCGGCCGGGGCATCGTCCTGAACGAACCCTCGGTCGTGGCCCTCAACACCTCGACCGGAAAGATCGTCGCGGTGGGCGCCGAGGCCAAGCAGATGATCGGCCGGACCCCCGACAACATCACCGCCATCCGGCCGCTCAAGGACGGGGTCATCGCCGACTTCGAGATCACCGAGCGCATGCTGCGGTACTTCATCCAGAAGACCCACAGACGGCGCCACTTCGCCAAGCCGAGACTCGTCGTCGCCGTGCCCAGCGGAATCACCTCGGTGGAGCACCGCGCCGTCAAGGAGGCGGGCTACCAGGCGGGAGCGCGCCGCGTCTACATCATCGAGGAGCCGATGGCCGCGGCCATCGGCGCCGGGCTGCCGGTGCACGAGCCCACCGGGAACATGGTCGTGGACATCGGCGGCGGGACCACCGAGGTCGCGGTCATCTCCATGGGCGGCATCGTCATCTCGCAGTCGATCCGGGTCGGCGGCGACGACCTCGACGCCGCCATCATGAACTTCATCAAGAAGGAGTACTCCCTGATGATCGGGGAGCGCACCGCCGAGGAGCTCAAGCTGGCCATCGGGTCGGTCTACCCGACGGACGCCGAGGAGCTGCACGCCGAGGTGCGCGGGCGCGACCTGGTCAGCGGGCTGCCCAAGACCGTGGTCATGTCCGCCATGGAGGTCCGCCTGGCCATCGAGGAGCCGGTGGTCTCCGTCGTCGACGCCGTGCGCACCACCCTGGACAAGTGCCCGCCGGAGCTGTCCGGCGACATCATGGACCGCGGCATCGTCGTCACCGGGGGCGGCGCGCTGCTGCGCGGGCTGGACGAGCGGCTGCGGCACGAGACCGGGATGCCCATCCACCTCGCCGACAACGCGCTGGACTCCGTGGCGCTGGGCTCGGGCACCTGCGTGGAGAACTACGAACGCCTCAACCAGGTGCTGGTGCCGGAACGGCGGCACTGACGATGCCGCGCGACACACCCCGGTCCCGGGCCGCGCTGGTGCTGCTCCTGGCCGTGGGGCTGGTCCTGCTGGTCCTGGACGTGCGCGTCGAGGGCGACCCGGTCAGCGGCGGCGCCCGCGCGGCCGGGGCGGCGGCCTTCGTGCCGCTCGCCTCGGCGGTGGGCGTCGCCGCCGCGCCGGTCACGGGGGTCACCGCGGCGCTGGCCGCGGCTCCCGCCTCGGCCGCGCGCATCGACGAGCTGGAACGGCGCAACGCCGAACTCGCCGCCGAGGTCGACGCCCTCGAACGCGACGGCGCGCGCTCGGCCGAACTCGCCGACCTGCTCACCCTGTCGGGCCTGGGCGGGTACGAGATCGTCGCGGCCCAGGCCGTCACCCGGCTCACCGGGCACGGCTACGCCGACGCGGTCACGCTGGACGTCGGCGCGCGCGACGGCGTGGCCCCCGACATGACCGTGATCAGCAGGGACGGCCTCGTCGGGCGGGTCACCGAGGTCACCGAGCAGACCAGCACCGTCACCCTGGTCACCGACGGCGCCTCCGCTGTCGGCGTCCGGCTGGCGGGTTCCAAGGAGATCGGAGTGGTCGACGGAACCGGGAACGCCGTCACCGACCGGTCGCCGCTGGTGCTCGAACTGCTGGACGGCAGCGCGGTCGTGCGCGAGGGGGACCGCGTCGTGACCCTCGGCTCCCACGGAGGCGCGCCCTTCGTCCCGGGCGTCCCGGTGGGCACCGTCACGGAGGTGGCCGACACCCCGGGCGCGTTGAGCCGGACCGCCCGCGTCACCCCGTTCGCGGACATCAGCCGGATCGACGTCGTCGGCGTGGTCGTGGCCGAACCCGAGGACGATCCGCGCGACTCGCTCCTGAGGTCCGCGCCGAAGGGAGGGGACCGGTGAGCCGCTGGATCCTCGCGGCACTGCTGCTCGCGGCGGCCGTGGTCGTCCAGGTCACCGCCGTCAACCGGCTTCCGCTGCCCTGGGGGGCAGCGCCCGACCTGGTGCTGCTCGCCGTCACCGCGATCGCGCTGCGCTCCTCGGCGACCGCGGGCGCGGTCGCCGGCTTCGCCTCGGGGCTGGCCGTGGACGCCGCGCCGCCCGGCGACCACGAGTTCGGCCGCTACGCGATGGCCCTGTGCCTGGCGGGGTACGTCGTGGGGGCGCTGCGCGAACCCGCGGAGAGCTCGGCCCTGCGGCCGCTGGGAGCGGCCGCCGCGGCCACCGTCGTCACCGGTCTGGGCTTCGCGTTCGTCGGCGTGGTGCTGGGCGACCCCCGGATCACGCTGGAGGCCGTGGCCTCCGACCTCGCGGTGACGCTGCTGTTGACCGCGGCCGTCGCGCCGTTCGTGCTGTACCCGAGCCTGTGGGCGGTGCGCCGCCGAACGGGGGACGACTTCACCGGGATCGGCGACGTGTCCTGGACGAGCAGGAGGAGCCGCAGGTGATCCCCCCCAGGAACATCCCCGACGCGGCGCGAGGACCGCGCCAGGGGCGGATCGGCCTGGTGGTGGCGGCCCAGGCGCTGGTCCTGTGCCTGCTGGCGGTCCTGACGGGACGGCTGTGGTACCTCCAGGTCCCGATGGCCGAGCACTACCAGGCCCTGGCCGCGGCCAACCGCACCCAGAACCTGGTCATCCCGGCCACCCGGGGCCAGATCCTGGACGCAGCCGGCCGCCCCTTGGTGCACAACCGGACCGAACTCGTGGTCTCGGCGGACTTCCACGCCCTGGCCGCGCAGCCGGACGGCGGCGACGCCGTCCTGGCGCGCCTCTCCGAGGTGCTGGGAGTCCCGGTCGAGCGGCTGCGCCAACGCACCCGGCTGTGCGGGCCGGAGGTGAGCCGCCCCTGCTGGCCCGGCTCGCCCTACCAGCCGATCACCCTGGCCGAGGACGTCGACCCCAGGCTGGCCCTGCAGATCAGGGAGCGCCAGGAGGACTTCCCCGGGATCTCCGCGCAGCAGCACGCCGTGCGCGACTACCCCCAGGGGCAGAGCGCCGCGCAGCTGCTCGGCTACCTCCAGCCGGTCACCGAGGAGGAGCTGCGGGCGCGCGAGGAGCTGCGCGCCCAGTTCAGCGGGGTGGACCAGGTGGGGCGCGACGGCGTGGAGCGCACCTACGACGCGTGGCTGCGCGGCGTCGCCGGGGTGCGCACCCTCGCCGTGGACAACAAGGGGAACGTCACCGGCGTGGTCTCCGACACCCCTCAGCGGCCCGGCGCGCACCTGGTCACCAGTATCGACGCCGGAGTGCAGAAGATCGTCGAGAAGGCGCTCGCCGGGGGCATCGAACGGGCCAGGTCGGCCGGCTACCCGGCCGACTCGGCGGCCGGGGTGGTACTGGACGTGCGCACCGGACGGGTCATCGCCATGGCGAGCGTGCCCACCTACGACCCGGCCGTGTGGGACGGCGGCATCGACCAGGCGACCTACGACCGGCTGCTGTCCGAGGACGCCGGCCAGCCGCTGATCTCGCGTGCCCTGCAGGGCCAGTTCCCGCCCGCCTCCACCTTCAAGGTCTCCTCGCTGGCCGCCGCCGTGGAGAACGGGTCGCCGCTGGACGGCACCTACGACTGCCCCGGCTCCATCAACGTCGGGGACCGGGCGTTCCGCAACTACGAGGGCGGCGCGCACGGGTCGATCAGCCTGCACAAGGCGATCGTGGTCTCCTGCAACACGGTCTTCTACCGGTTCGGCTACGAGATGTGGCTCGCCGACGGCGGCATCGACCCGGTCCAGCACCCCCGGGACCCGATGGTCGACATGGCCAGGGGGTTCGGCTTCGGACGGCCCACCGGCATCGACCTGCCCAACGAGAGCCCCGGGCGCGTCCCGGACCGCACCTGGAAGCGGGAGTACTGGGAGGCCACCAAGGAGGACAGCTGCAGACGGGCGCGGACCGGCTACCCCGAGGTGGCGGAGGAGAACCCCCAGCACGCCGACTACCTCAAGAGGGTGGCCACCGAGAACTGCACCGAGGGGTACGTGTGGCGGGCGGGCGACGCCGCGAACTTCTCCATCGGGCAGGGCGACGTTCTGGTCACCCCGTTGCAGCTGGCCAACGCCTACGCGGCCATCGCCAACGGCGGAACCCTGTACGAGCCGCGCGTGGGCAAGGCGCTGATCGAGGCCGACGGCTCCGGGGCGAGGGAGATCCCGCCGGTGGTGGCGGGGCGGCTGCCGGTCTCGGACGCCACCCTGGAGTACCTGCGGGACGCGTTGGAGGACGTGCCCAAGGAGGGCACCGCCTCGGGCGCCTTCAACGGGTTCCCGCAGGACGAGGTGTCCATCGCGGGCAAGACCGGGACGGGCACCGTCACCGGCAAGCGCGAGTCGGGCTGGTTCGCCTCCTACGCGCCCGCCGACGACCCCCGGTTCGCGGTGGTCGTGCTGATCTCCCAGGGCGGCACCGGCGGCACGGTGGCGGCTCCGGTGGTCCGCGAGATCTACGACGGCATCTACGGCTTCGCCCCGCAGGAGCAGGAGCAGACCGGTGCCGGACCGGGCGAGGAGGGGGAGCAGGAGGGGCCGGGGAAGCGCGAGCCCGCGCTGCCCGGCGGCGAGCCCCCCTCCGAACTGCCCACGGTCCGCCCTGACGGGACCGTCCGGGCGCCCGGCAAGTGATCCAGGAGAAACACATGTCGCTGCACTCCGACCGATACCTCCGGCGGTCCTCCCTGGGCGCGCGGGCCGGGCGCCTGATAGCAGTGGGGCTGCCGCAACGCCTGGACTGGGCGCTGCTGTCGGCGGTGGCCGCGCTCGGCGTGCTGGGCGTCCTGCTGGTGTGGGCGTCCACGATCCCCCCGGGCGGCCCGGTGGAGTTCACCGGCTTCGCCCGGCGCCACCTGGCGCACCTCACGGTCGGCCTGCTGGCCTGCCTCGCCGTCGCGGGAGTGGACTACCGGGTGGCGCGCGCCTACGCGCCCGTCGTCTTCACGCTCGCCGCCGTCGGCCTGGCCCTGGTACTGAGCCCGATGGGCGCCGTCGTCAACGGGTCGCGCTCCTGGCTCGTCGTCGGAGGCTTCCAGGCCCAGCCCGGCGAGGTCGCCAAGATCGCGCTGATCCTGGGCGCGGCCACGCTGCTGGGCGAGCCCCGCGACGGCGAGCACGCCCCCGCCACCTGGGACGTGCTGATGAGCCTGCTGGTCCTGGCCGTGCCGATGGGGCTGATCCTGGCCCAGCCGGACCTCGGCACCGCGATGGTCCTGGGCGGCGTCTACCTGGGGATGCTGGCCCTGTCGGGCGCCCCGCTGCGCTGGGTGCTGGGCCTGGTCGGCTGCGGCCTGCTGGGCGTCCTCGCGGTGTGGTGGTTCGGCCTGCTCGAGGACTACCAGCTGGCCCGCTTCGCCACCTTCATCGACCCCACCGCGGACCCGCAGGGGGCCGGCTACAACGCCAACCAGGCGCTCATCGCCATCGGCTCGGGCGGCGTCAACGGCACCGGCCTGTTCCGCGGTGAGCAGACCAGCGGCAAGTTCGTCCCCGAGCAGCACACCGACTTCATCTTCACCGTCGCGGGCGAGGAGCTCGGCTTCATCGGAGGCGCGGCCATCATCGTCCTGCTGGGCGTGGTCCTGCTGCGCACCCTGCGCATCGCCGCCCACTGCGAGCAGCCCTACGGCCGCCTGGTCTGCGCCGGCGTCGCGGCCTGGATCTGCGTCCAGTCCTTCGTCAACATCGGCATGACCCTCGGGATCATGCCGATCACCGGCCTGCCCCTGCCGTTCGTCTCCTACGGCGGCACCGCGGCCGTCGCCAACTTCACCGCCGTCGGCCTGGTCCTGGCCATCCGCGCGCACGACCGGGGGTTCGAATAGGGAGGCTCCGGCGCGGGGGTGGATTCGGGCACCGGTGGTTTTGTTGACGGCCGTGGGGTTTCCGCCCGTTTCGGGGCCGGGAAGGGCGGAAAGCCCACGACCGTCAACGGACCCCTCACGCGACGGACGTCGTGGGCGCGGCCCCGACCCTCACCCGCCGTCGCCGCCCGCCGTGACCTCGCGATCCGCGTGGCGTGCGGCCGAACGACCCACCCGAAGCACCGGCACGCCGAACCACCCCCGCGCCGGAGGTTCCCTGGAAGGGGGCGAAGGGCGCAATACCAGGCGATGATTATCGCCTTTTGATAGCCTCGCTGTATGGCGTCACACAAAGTATCGGTAACCCTGCCCGAGGAGCTTCTCGAGGCCTCCAAGACGACCGCCAGGGCCAGAGGGGTGTCGCTGTCAGCTCTGATCACCGAGGCCCTCGAGTCCCTCCGGCGAAGCGAGGAGGGACGGGCCGCGGTTCGTGAGTTCGAAGCCGAGGCCGGTGAGATCACGGTGTCGGAACGCGCCCGCGCTCGCGCGGTCCTCGCGGGCGCGGATGCGCGCAAGCTCATGAGGGAAGCCGAGTCCGCCTGATGGGGAACTTCGGGGTGGTGCTCGACACGGGCGCGCTCGTCATGGCGGAGAAGCAGGTGAAGACGGTATGGGCTCTTAAGGACGAAGTCCACGCGCAGCAGCGGAAACTGATCGTGGTCTCCCCTGTCGTCACCCGGGCGTGGCGTGACGGCGCCAAGCAGGCGATGCTGGCGCGGTTCCTCAAGGGATGCCTCGTCGTCGAGCCGTCGGAGCGGCTGGCCAAGGCCGCAGGGGTGCTTCTCGGCAGATCCGGCACGAGCGACGCGGTGGACGCGCTGGTGGTGGCGGCCGCGCTGGAGTACGACGCGAGTCTGGTCGTCACCAGCGACCCCGGGGACATCGCCCACCTGATCGGTTCGTCCGGAGCCAGGACGGATCTGGAGATCTACCAGGTGTGAAGGCGGCGTCCCCCCTGGCCGGGGTAGACGCCGGTTGGTCGGCCCTTCTGGAACGTCCGAGAACGTAAGGTCTGCTCTTATGCCCGTCGAATCCGTCTTTCCGAGGTTGGAAGCGCTGCTGCCGCATGTGCACAAGCCGATCCAGTACGTGGGAGGTGAACTGAACTCCGTCGTCAAGGAGTGGGACGGCGCGGAGGTGCGGTGGGCGCTGATGTACCCCGACGCCTACGAGGTGGGCGTGCCCAACCAGGGCATCCAGATCCTGTACGAGGTCCTCAACGAGCGCGAGGGGGTGCTCGCCGAGCGCGCCTACGCGGTGTGGCCGGACCTGGAGAAGCTCATGCGCGAGCACGGGGTGCCGCACTTCACGGTGGACGCGCACCGGCCGCTGGCCGCGTTCGACGTGTTCGGGATCAGCTTCGCCAGCGAGATGGGCTACACCAACATGCTCACCGCGCTGGACCTGGCCGGGATCCCGCTGCGCGCGGCCGACCGGGGCGAGGACCACCCGATCGTGCTGGCCGGGGGGCACTCGGTGTTCAACCCCGAGCCCATCGCGGACTTCCTCGACGCCGTCGTGCTCGGCGACGGGGAGGAGATCGCGCTGGCCGTCACCGAGATCATCCGCGAGTTCAAGCGCGAGGGCGCGCCGGGGGGCCGCGACGCGCTGCTGGCCCGGCTCGCCGCCACCGGCGGCGTGTACGTCCCCCGCTTCTACGACGTCACCTACCTGCCCGACGGCCGGATCGAGCGCTACACGCCCAACCGGGGCGGGGTGCCCTGGCGGGTGCACAAGCACACCGTCATGGACCTCGACGAGTGGCCGTACCCCAAGAACCCGATCGTCCCGCTCGCCGAATCCGTGCACGAGCGGTTCAGCGTGGAGATCTTCCGCGGCTGCACCCGCGGCTGCCGGTTCTGCCAGGCCGGGATGATCACCCGCCCGGTGCGCGAGCGCAGCGAGCGGGTCATCGCCTCGATGGTCGACCAGGGCGTGCGCTCCTCGGGGTTCCAGGAGGTCGGCCTGTTGTCGCTGTCCAGCGCGGACCACAGCCGGATCGGCGACATCACCCGGAACCTCGCCGACCGCTACGAGGGCACCAACACCGGCCTGTCCCTGCCCTCGACCCGCGTGGACGCCTTCAACATCGACCTGGCCAACGAGCTCACCCGCAACGGCCGCCGCTCGGGCCTGACCTTCGCGCCCGAGGGAGGCAGCGAGCGGATGCGCCGGGTCATCAACAAGATGGTCACCGAGGCCGACCTCATCCGCACCGTCACCGCCGCGTACGCCGCGGGCTGGCGCCAGGTCAAGCTCTACTTCATGTGCGGCCTGCCCACCGAGGAGGACGCCGACGTCCTGGCCATCGCGGACCTGGCCCGCGAGGTCGTCAGGGCGGGGCGGGAGGTCACCGGCCGCAGGGACATCCGCTGCACGGTGTCCATCGGCGGGTTCGTGCCCAAGCCGCAGACCCCGTTCCAGTGGGCGGGGCAGACCCCGCACGAGGCGGTGGACGCCCGCCTGCGCAAGCTCAAGGCGGTCCTGCGGTCGGACAAGAGCTACGGCAAGTCGGTGGGCCTGCGCTACCACGAGGGGAGGCCCTCCATCATCGAGGGGCTGCTCTCGCGCGGGGACCGCCGCCTGGCCGGGGTCGTGGAGCAGGTGTGGCTCGACGGCGGCCGTTTCGAGGGCTGGAGCGAGCACTTCTCCTACGACCGCTGGGCCGTCGCCGCGGACAAGGCGCTGGCCGGCGAGCCGGTGGACCTGGACTGGTACACGGTGCGCGAGCGCGCGGCCGACGAGGTGCTGCCCTGGGACCACCTGGACGCGGGTCTGGACCGGGAGTGGCTCTGGCAGGACTGGCAGGACGCGCTGCACGGCGCGGAGTCGGTGGAGGTCGACGACTGCCGGTGGAGCCCCTGCTACGACTGCGGGGTCTGCCCCAGCATGGGGACCGAGATCCAGATCCATCCCGGGGCGGAGGCGAAACTGCTGCCGCTGACGGTGATCCGGTGACCTGAGAGGCGCCGGAAGCCGACGCGGGAGTCGGGGTACGGCCCGGCGCCCCGCTCGCGCCGGGCCGTACAAGTACTTAGACGTGCCGTCCCCGGGGATGGTTGGCAGCAAATCCGGATTTCTTGGAAAAATTTTCCGGAAGGGCGATCGGGCCGGGCCCCTGTACCGGAATCGCGCCCCACTCGCGGGATCGGACGCTTTTCAACCACCGCCCGGATGGGAAGAGCACCTACTGTGCCGGAACACACACCGCCCCGAACGGGTTGTGTACGAGCAGGGCGGTGGTGCGAGTCCACCGGCACGCACCGTACGCTGAAAAGGTAATAAGGAAGCTCCCGCGGACGCACGCGTCGACCGTGCCGGTCCGTTCAGGGAGTCCAGGAGGAAAGGAGCTGAGCTGCCCCCCGCACCAGAGGGCGCCGATTCGCTCTCCAACGGAAGCCCGGGCCACCGGATGCGTGTGCGATACGCCAAACGCCACCGGATGAGGTTCGCGAGCCATCGCGACATCGCTCGCGCGCTCGAACGCGCGCTGCGCAGGGCCGAGGTTCCCGTTGCCTTCTCCGCGGGGTTCTCGCCTCACCCCAAGATCTCCTACACGGGTGCCGCTCCCACGGGGGTGGCGAGTGAGGCGGAGTACTTCGAACTCACTCTGACCGAGCCGCTCGACCCCGAACGACTGCGTGTCCGACTCGACGAGGCGATGCCCCAGGGCATCGACGTCATCGAGGCGGTCCCCGCGGCGGCCGGGGGGCTGGCGGACCGCCTGGAGGCGTCGGAGTGGCGGATCGAACTGCCGGGCGTCACCCCCGATGACGCCGCGGCCGCGGCGGCCGTGTTCCGCACGGCCGAGCGGGTCGAGGTGGAACGGCTCACCAAGAAGGGCCTCCGCCGCTTCGACACGCGCCCGCCCGTCCTCTACCTGGACGTCGACAGGCGTGCCGCGATAGAACGACAAGAGACATATGCCATACTTCGCTTGATCGTACGGCACACGACACCTGCCGTACGACCCGACGACGTGGTGACCGGCCTCCGTCAGGTTGCCGGCCTCGCGCCGCCGTCATCACCACTGATGACCAGGCTGGCGCAGGGGCCGCTCGACGAGGCTTCAGGAGCCATCGCAGACCCGCTCGCCGCGGAGGACGCGGCCTCGGATCCAGGCGCCACGGCCGTCAGCGCACACACCGGGAACGCTTCCACGCGATCCCGGACGGGGAACGTGGGCGCACCACAAGGACTTTGAACCGGCGTCGTCAGCACGGCGCCGGCGCAGACACAGCGACGACAGTTCTCGTGGGACGAGGTCCGGGCGCACCGCGCCGGGACCGCGCCCGAGAACTCTGACGGGAGACCGCCCGGATGCTCGAGAACGAGCCCAGCAACGGCGCAGAAGACGCCGAGGGCACAACTGAAACCGAAACGGACACACGGCCGAACGGATCGGCGGCCGTCGGCGCGTCCGGCGAGGTGCGCGTGACCGCGCCGGTGCGCCGCGGGCGCGCCGTGAGCCGTCCCGCGGGACCGCCGCCCGAACCCGACCCCGAACCGTCCCCCGCGCCGAAGCGCACCACCGTGGCCGCCGCCTCCGTGGAGTCCGTCCCCGCCGAGGCGGCCCGTGCCCCGGAGGAACCGGTCGCCGAGGCCGCGGAGCCCGAGCTGGCCGCCGAGGCTCCCGCGGAGCCGAAGAAGCGCACCCGCAGGACCGCGGCCAAGGCCGCCACCGGGACGACGCGGACCCGCGCCCGCAGGTCCTCCAAAGCCGCGGAGCCCGAGGTCGCGGAGCCCGAGCCGGCCGCGGAGCCCGAGGTCGCGGTCGTGGTCGAGGAGCCCGCGGAGGAGCCGCGCCCCGAGTCCGCCGCCACAGTCACCTTCCAGCCGCCCATGGTGCTCTTCCAGCCCCCGGTGGTGTTCGTCCCGGCCGTGGTCGAGGCGGACGCCGAGGACGAGGACGAGACCGAGGCGGTGGCCGAGGACGAGGCGGACGCCTCCGGTGACGAGGCCGACGACGACCGGCCCTCCCGCCGCCGTCGCCGCAGGGGCGGCCGCGGCCGGGGCAAGGCGCGCACCGGTGACGAGCAGGACGAGGGCGGGGACGAGGATGCCTTCGGCGACGCCGCCGAGGAGCCCGCGGACGCCGAGACCGCCGAGCAGGACGAGAGCGGCGGGGACGACGAGGCCGTCGCCACGGGCAGCCGCCGTCGCCGCCGTCGCCGCCGCCGCTCCGGGGGCGACTCCGACGGAGAGACCGCCGAGCCCGACGACCCGCCGAACACGGTGGTCCGGGTCCGCCCCGCGCGTGCCGCCCGCGCCGAGCGCCCGATCGAGGACGAGGTCCAGTCCGTCCGCGGGTCCACCCGGCTGGAGGCCAAGCGCCAGCGCCGCCGCGAGGGCCGCGAGCAGGGCCGCCGCCGCCCGCCGATCATCACCGAGTCCGAGTTCCTGGCGCGCCGCGAGTCCGTCAAGCGGGACCTGGTGGTCCGCCGCACGGGTGAGCGCACCCAGATCGCGGTGCTGGAGGACGACGTGCTCGTGGAGCACTACGTCGACCGCGCCGACCACAAGTCCTACGTCGGCAACGTCTACCTGGGCCGGGTGCAGAACGTGCTGCCCTCGATGGAGGCGGCCTTCGTCGACATCGGCAAGGGCCGCAACGCCGTGCTGTACGCGGGCGAGGTCAACTGGGACGCCTCGGGCCTGGAGGGCCAGCCCCGCCGCATCGAGTCGGCGCTCAAGTCCGGCCAGTCCGTCCTGGTCCAGGTCACCAAGGACCCGCTCGGCCACAAGGGCGCCCGCCTGACCAGCCAGATCAGCCTTCCCGGCCGCTACCTGGTGTACGTGCCGGACGGCTCCATGACCGGGATCAGCCGCAAGCTCCCCGACAAGGAGCGAGCCCGGCTCAAGCAGATCCTGAAGAAGGTCATGCCAGCCGGCGCGGGCGTGATCGTGCGCACCGCGGCCGAGGGCGCCAGCGAGGAGGAGCTGGAGCGCGACATCTCGCGCCTGGCCAAGCAGTGGGACTCCATCAAGCGCAAGTCCAAGTCGGCGACGGCCCCCGCGCTGCTCAACAGTGAGCCGGACCTGACCGTCCGGGTGGTCCGCGACGTCTTCAACGAGGACTTCTCCGGCCTCGTCGTCTCCGGGGGCGACGCGTGGGACACCGTGCGCGACTACGTCGACCACGTCGCCCCGCACCTGGCCGAGCGGCTGTCGCACTGGGACGGGGAGCGCGACGTCTTCGAGGCCTACCGGATCGACGAGCAGATCGCCAAGGCCCTGGACCGCAAGGTCTGGCTGCCCAGCGGCGGTTCCCTGGTCATCGACCGCACCGAGGCGATGACCGTCATCGACGTCAACACCGGCAAGTTCACCGGGCAGGGCGGGAACCTCGAGGAGACCGTCACCAAGAACAACCTGGAGGCGGCCGAGGAGATCGTCCGCCAGCTCCGGCTGCGCGACATCGGCGGCATCATCGTGGTCGACTTCATCGACATGGTGCTGGAGAGCAACCGGGACCTGGTGCTGCGGCGCATGCTGGAGTGCCTGTCCCGGGACCGCACCAAGCACCAGGTGGCCGAGGTCACCTCGCTGGGCCTCGTGCAGATGACCCGCAAGCGCGTCGGGCAGGGGCTCCTGGAGGCGTTCTCGCACTCCTGCGAGCACTGCAACGGCCGGGGCCTGGTCCTGCACACCGAACCCGTCGAGGCCAGGGCGAACGGCAACGGCAACGGCGCGCAGAGCGGCGGCGGGCGCAAGAAGAAGAACAAGGGCGGCGCGGACAAGGCGGACAAGGTCGCGCCCGAGCCCGCCAGGAGCGAGCCGGTCGAGGCCGAGGAGGGCCCGGTGGCCCCCGTGGCCGCGCCCGAGCCCGTGGCGGTCCCCGCCGAGGCCGAGGCCAAGCCGGCGCGCCGGACGCCCCGCCGCGCCAAGCGGGCCGCGGGCCCGCCGCCCGAGCCCGAGGACGCCGCTCCCGCGGCCGGGCCGGCCGAGCCCGTCGCGGCGGCAGAGCCCGCTGAGCCGGTCGAGGCCGACGCGGACCAGGCAGCCGAGGCCGACTCCGCGGGCGAGCGCCCGCGCCGCCGCCGGACCCGCCGCAAGGCCGCCCCGGAGACGGCCGTGGCGGAGGCCGGTTGACATCCGCCGGCCGGGCGGTCCGCCGCCCGGCCGGACCGATACCGTGACGTGCTCGCCCCTGGCCGGTGAGTGGTAATCTAAGGTCCGGTGCGTCGGCGCGCCCCACATGTTCGCGCGCCCGAGACCTCCTTTCGATTCCCACGCCATCTCTTTCAGGGGCGAGCGGGTTGACGACTGCGGTCGATTTTGAGCGCATTTTTTCTGAAGCGAGCAGGAAGTGAGTTTCCCGGTGTACGCGATCGTGCGAGCGGGCGGCCGACAGGAGAAGGTCTCCGTCGATGACGTCTTGAACATCGACAAGGTGACCGACGAGGTAGGGGCCACGCTCACGTGGGAGCCGCTGCTTGTCGTCGACGACGGCAAGGTGATCAGCGAGACCACCGAGCTGGACGGCTACCAGGTCACCGCGGAGGTCCTCGGCGAGGCCAAGGGCCCCAAGATCAACATTCTGAAGTACAAGAACAAGACCGGTTACAAGAAGCGCCTGGGACACCGCCAGAAGTACACCCAGGTCCGCGTCACCGGTATCGCCGCGAAGTAGCAGGAGGAGCTCGAGATGGCACACAAGAAGGGCGCATCGTCCAGCCGTAACGGGCGCGACTCCAATGCCCAGCGGCTCGGTGTCAAGCGCTTCGGCGGTCAGGCCGTCAACGCCGGTGAGATCATCGTCCGCCAGCGCGGCACGCACTTCCACCCGGGCGACAACGTCGGCCGCGGTGGCGACGACACCCTGTTCGCGCTCGTCGCGGGCAAGGTGGAGTTCGGCAACCGTCGCGGCCGCAAGGCCGTGAGCATCGTCCCGACCCCGGTCGCCGCTGAATAAGGCCCGGTAGGACGGCGCAGTACCAACGCGTGAGGCGGGCCAGTGTGACTGGCCCGCCTCACGCGCGTTCATACGGAAAGTAACCAGGGAGAAGCCATGCCCGATTTCGTCGACGAAGCGGTCTTGCACGTCAAGGCCGGGGACGGCGGGCACGGCTGTGCCTCCATCCACAGGGAGAAGTTCAAGCCGCTGGGCGGTCCCGACGGGGGCAACGGCGGCCGGGGCGGCGACGTCGTCCTGGAGGTGGACGGGAACACCGCGACCCTGCTGGAGTACCAGCGCCGCCCGCACCGCAAGGCGGGCAACGGCACGCCCGGCCAGGGCGGGCACCGGTCCGGTGCCAACGGCGCGGAGCTGGTGCTCCCCGTCCCCGACGGCACCGTCGTGACAGGCGCGGACGGCGAGGTCATCGCCGACCTGGTCGGCCAGGGCACCCGGCTGGTCATCGCCGGGGGCGGACACGGCGGTCTCGGCAACGCCGCGCTCGCCTCCACCAAGCGCAAAGCCCCCGGCTTCGCCCTCAAGGGCGAGGCCGGCGAGGAGCTGGACATCCGGCTGGAGATCAAGACCATCGCCGACGTCGGCCTGGTGGGCTTTCCCAGCGCGGGCAAGTCCTCGCTGATCGCCGCGCTCTCGGCCGCGCGCCCCAAGATCGCCGACTACCCGTTCACCACGCTCATCCCCAACCTCGGCGTCGTCGAGGCGGGCACCGTCCAGTACGTGATCGCCGACGTCCCGGGTCTGATCCCGGGGGCCAGCGAGGGCAAGGGCCTGGGCCTGGAGTTCCTGCGGCACATCGAGCGCTGCTCGACCCTGCTGCACGTGCTGGACTGCGCCACCTACGAGCAGGGCCGCGACCCCGTCAGCGACCTGGAGGTCCTGGAGGCCGAACTCGCCGTCTACGGCGAGCGGACCGGCGTCGACCTGTCCGACCGGCCGCGCATCGTGGCGCTGAACAAGGTGGACGTGCCCGAGGCCCGAGAGCTCGCCGAGATGGTCGCCCCCATCCTCCAGGAGCGCGGCTACCGGGTCCTGGAGGTGTCGGCGGCCTCCCGCGAGGGTCTGCGGGAGCTGTCCTTCGCGCTCGCCGAGCAGGTGGCCGCCGCCCGTGCCGCCAGGCCCGTCGAGGAGCCCACCCGCACGGTGCTGCGTCCCCGCGAGATCGGCGAGGTGCCGTTCCAGGTGGTCAAGGCGGGCGACAACGTCTTCCGGGTGCTGGGCGACAAGCCCGCCCGATGGGTGCGCCAGACCGACTTCCAGAACGAGGAGGCCGTCGGCTACCTCGCCGACCGGCTCAACCGGCTCGGTATCGAGGAGGCCCTGGCCAAGGCGGGCGCGACCGAGGGGGCCGAGGTCCGCATCGGCGACGAGGAGGACGCGGTGGTCTTCGACTGGGACCCGACCATCAACGCCGAGGAGATCGTTCCGGGGCCGCGCGGCACCGACTCCCGGCTGGGCTGACCACCCCTCCGCGCTCGTGGAAAGGACAACCGAAGTGGGCAGCGAAGGCGTCGAGCAGGCGCGTTCGGCGATCATCGGAGCTCGACGGATCGTGGTCAAGGTGGGGTCGTCCTCGTTGACCACCCCGGAGGGCGGCATCGACCACGACCGGATGGCGGAGCTGGCCGGCGTGCTGGCCGAGCGCCGCGGGGCCGGGATCGAGGTCGTGCTGGTGTCCTCCGGCGCGGTCGCCGCCGGCCTGGCCCCGCTGGGGCTGGCCCGGCGCCCGCGTGACCTGGCCACCCAGCAGGCCGCGGCCAGCGTCGGCCAGGGCCTGCTGCTGGCCAGGTACACCGCGGAGTTCGCCCGGCACTCGCTGACCGCGGCGCAGGTCCTGCTGACCGTGGAGGACCTGATGCGCCGGGCGCAGTACCGCAACGCCCAGCGCACCCTGATCCGCCTGCTGGAGATCGGCGCGGTGCCGATCGTGAACGAGAACGACACGGTCGCCACGCACGAGATCCGGTTCGGCGACAACGACCGGCTCGCCGCCCTGGTCGCGCACCTGCTCCGGGCGGACGCGCTGCTGCTGCTCTCGGACGTGGACGCGCTCTACGACGGGAACCCGAGCCTGCCCGGCTCCAGCAGGATCGCCCGGGTCGACGGCCCCGACGACCTGGTCGGGGTGGACGTCGCGAGCACGGGGCGCAGGGGGGTCGGAACCGGCGGCATGGTCACCAAGGTCGAGTCGGCGCGCATCGCCACCGAGGCGGGCGTGTCCACGGTCCTGACCTCGGCCGCCAACGCGCGCGCAGCGCTGGAGGGCGCGCCGGTCGGCACGTTCTTCGCCCCGGCAGGGCACCGGCGCCCCTCCAGCCGCCAGCTCTGGCTGGCCCACGCCACCGCCGGACGGGGCAGCGTCGTCCTGGACCCGGGCGCGGTGCGCGCGGTGGTCGCGAAGAAGGCCTCCCTGCTCCCGGCGGGGGTGGTCAAGGTGGAGGGCGAGTTCAGCGCGGGCGATCCGGTGGACCTGCGCGACGAGGAGGGCAACACCGTGGCGCGCGGCCTGGTCAACTACGACTCCGCCGAGATCCCCGACCTGATGGGCCGCTCCACCCGCTGGCTCGCCCGCGAACTGGGCTCGGAGTACAGACGCGAGATCGTGCACCGCGACGACCTGGTGGTGCTCTAGCCGTCGAGCCCGGGTCCGCGGTGGTTCTCCTCGCCGATCTTGACCTTTTCGGGGTCTCGGAGGCGGTTGAGACCCCGAAAAGGTCAAGATCAGCGGGGAGAACGAACAACGGTCTCGCTACTCTGTTCCGGTGAGAGACGAGATCCGCACCATCAGACGACGTTCGGTGACCACGGCCACGGCGGTGTTCGGCGCGGTCCTCGCGCTCGGGGCGTGCGCGCCCGGAGGCCAGGAGAGCGCCGAGCTTTCCGGCGCGGGGAGCGAGGACCCCGCCCTGCCGCCGGTCGGCGCCCGCTTCGACTACCAGCTGGGCGGTGACTACGACCCGCCCGAGGGGGTCACCGTGGTCGTCCGCGACAGCACGGGCGAACCGGTCGAGGGCCTGTACTCCATCTGCTACGTCAACGGGTTCCAGACCCAGCCGGGGGAGGGGGACCTCTGGTTGGAGGAGGACCTGGTCCTGCGCGACGACGACGGCGACGTCGTCTCCGACCCCGAGTGGCCGGACGAGATGTACCTGGACACCTCGACCGAGGAGAAGCGCGAGCGCGTCGGCGAGATCATCGGCGAGGTCATCACCGGGTGCGCGGACGCGGGGTTCGACGCCGTCGAGCTCGACAACCTCGACTCCTTCGACCGCACCGACGGGCTGCTCTCCGAGGACGACAACATGGCGACCGCTGCGCTGTACGCCGGGACCGCCCACGCCGAGGGCCTGGCCATCGCGCAGAAGAACGCCTCGGAGGTGGTGGACCGGGGCCGCGACGAGGTCGGGTTCGACTTCGCGGTCTCCGAGGAGTGCGCCCAGTACGACGAGTGCGGGGAGTACACCGACGCCTACGACGGCCGCGTCCTGAACATCGAGTACACCGACAACCTGAAGGATCCCTTCCCCGACGTCTGCGAGGACCCGGACACCCCCGCGTCCACGATCCTGCGCGACCGCGACCTGGTGGACTCCGGCCACCCGGACCACGTCTACGAGTACTGCTGACCCTCGGGCGCCGGAAAGGCCAGGACCGCCCGGGAGAGTCACCGAGGGCAGGCGGTCTTGTGCTTCCGGGGGGTGGTGGTCGATGATCTCAGAGTCCCGGACCACGTTTGAGGAGCCCCCGATGACCGACCCGGTCGAGATCCCCGCCGTTCCGGCGCCGCTGCGCTGGCTGGTCGCCCCGGCCGGCCACCGGGTCGAAGGACCCGACCGGGTCACCGTCACCGCCGGGCCCCGGACCGACCTGTTCGGCGACCCGGGCGGTCCGGACCGGGTGGCGAACGCCCCGGCCCTGGTGGCGGCCCTCGACGGCGACTTCACCCTCAGCGCGCGGGTCGCGCTCGACTTCGGAGCCACCTACGACGCCGGGGTGCTGTTCGTCCACGTCGACGACGGGAACTCCGCGAAGCTGTGCCTGGAGCTGTCCCCGCAGGGCAGGCCGACCATCGTGTCGGTGGTGACCCGCGACGGGGTCTCCGACGACTGCAACTCCTTCACCGTCGACCCCGACGGCGTCCGGCTGCGCGTCACCCGCACCGGCACCGCCTTCGCCTTCCACGCCGACACCGGCGACGGCTTCTGGCACCTGATCCGCTACTTCGCCCTGAAGGGCCCGGCGCGCGTCGGCTTCCTCGCCCAGTCCCCGACCGGGGAGGGCAGCACCGTCCGCTTCACCGAGATCACCCACACCCGGACCCCGCCGAAGGACCTGCGCAACGGGGAATGACCCGGATCCCCGCCGAGGGTGAAAGGGCGTTCTTGTCACCAGGCCGCCGAAGAGTCGGCCGAGCGCGCTTCTCGGGCTCTCCGAAAGCACATGCCAATGTAGTTCGTCCGCCTGCGGATCATCGCCGCCCGCCCTGAGTCCGGATGCCAGCCGCGATTCCACAGGCGGGACGCGAGCTGTCGGAGGAAGGGCACGGGGTCGACCAAGACCGATCGACCTCTCACGACCAGCACGTTCCATCCTGCGTCCGCGAGACACCGCCGGCGATCGCGGTCACGGGTCATGTCGGCAGGTGACCCGTGGTGCTCTCGTCCGTCGTACTCCACGGCCTGGCGCAGGTTCGGATACCCCATGTCCAGCCGGACGTCACCCCACCCTGGCAGGTGGACGGGGATTTGCAGGGCGGGTGGAGGAAGCCCGGCATCGACGATCAGACAGCGCGTCCAACTCTCCCCAGGGGACTCGGAGTGGTTGCCGGCCAGGGAAACCAGGGAGCGAAGAGGGCCCGCGTTGACGTATCCGGTTCTCCCGGTGGAAATGGAGAGAACAGTGTTCTGTTCTGCTCCAGCCCGTCAGAGGCGGTCCAGGGCAGCCAGTGCTTGAAGCCTCGGAAGTGACAGGGCGCAGTCCACACTCGTGGTTTCCAGTGGGGTTGTGGGGAGCCCGGAGGCGGTGACGATCTGCTCGGCTGGCGTCTGCCACCGGTGGTTTTGTTGACGGTCTTGGGCTTTCTGCCCGTTTCAGGGCCGGGAAGGGCGGAAAGCCCATGATCGTTCCGGGAGGGCGGGACCGGCCCTCGAACCGCCGCGTCACGGACATCCGGCGGTTATGCGCGGGCCTCCGGCCCCGCCCGCCTCGGATCAGGACCTATGAGGTGGTGTTGATTCCAGGGCTGCTTCAAACTCCGGACTATGCGGCGGCCGTCTCCCGGGCCAGTCAGATCGTTTCCCTCGCCGATATCGACCGCAAGGCCGAATCCAGGATGCTTCGACGGCAGGTACTGGACGCTCCCCGAGGACCGAACCTGACCGCGGTGATCGATGAGGCCGCGTTGCGCAAGGTCGTCGGTTCACACGAGGTCATGGCTGCCCAGCTGCGTTTCTTGATGGGAATGGCAGCGCACTACAAGGTGACGGTTCTTGTGGTTTCCGATGAGACCGGGGCGCACACGGCGATGGACGGAGCCTTCACCCTGTTCGACTTTCCCCGTCCCGAGCCTGGAATCGTCTCTATCCCCACTGGGTTGGAAGCCCTCTATGTAGAGGATTCCGCCTACTTCGACCGGCATGCGCTGATATCCGACGCATTGCTGAACCTGGCGCTGGGGCCGGAGCCATCCCTTGCTCTCATCAGCTCCATCGCCGATGGACACGACAGACGGGCCGACTCATGATCCTGACTTTCCGCAAGTCCTCCTACTCATCAGGTGGCGACAACTGCGTCGAGGTCGCGGACCTCCCCGCAGGGGCCGCGCTTCGGGACTCCAAGCACCCCGAGCTGGGACACCTGCCCTTCCAGGCGGCAGAATGGACAGCGTTCACCCGTGCCGTCCAGACGGACGCCTTCGACGAGTAACTACCAGAAAGCAGAGACACCACCATGACTGACATCGAGCGGGACGTCCGCGAGGTCGCCGAGCGCGCCCGGGATGCCGCTGCCGACCTCGCCCCGCTCACGCGGGCCGCCAAGGACGCCGCGCTGCTGGCCGTCGCCGACGCCCTCGTGGCACGCGCCGACGAGATCGTCAAGGCCAACGCCGAGGACACCGCCAAGGCGCGGGAGAACGGCACCAGCGAGGCCATGATCGACCGCCTCACCCTCACCGCCGAGCGCGTCGGCGCGATCGCGGACGCCGTCCGCGAGGTCACCGAGCTCCCCGACCCGGTCGGCGAGGTCGTGCGCGGCAACGTGCTGCCCAACGGGCTGGAGGTGCGCCAGGTCCGGGTCCCGCTCGGGGTCATCGGCATCATCTACGAGGGCCGCCCCAACGTCACCGTCGACGCCGCTGCCCTGTGCCTCAAGAGCGGCAACGCGGCCCTGCTGCGCGGCTCCTCCTCGGCGTACTCCTCCAACACGGTCATCACCGACGTGATCCGGGGCGCGCTGGAGGGCACCGAGGTCCCCGTGGACGCGGTCCAGATGGTGCCGGGCCTGAGCCGCGACTCCGTCAAGCACCTGATGCGGGCGCGCGGCCTGGTGGACGTGCTGATCCCGCGCGGCGGCGCCTCGCTCATCCAGACCGTGGTGAACGAGTCCACCGTGCCCGTCATCGAGACCGGCACCGGCAACTGCCACGTCTACGTGGACGAGGCCGCCGACCTGGACCGCGCGCTGGCCATCACGATGAACAGCAAGGTCCAGCGGTGCTCGGTGTGCAACACCGCCGAGACCCTGCTGGTGCACGCGGGGGTCGCCGACGCCTTCCTGCCCCGGGCGCTGGCCGCGCTCAAGGAGGCCGGGGTCACCGTGCACGGGGACGAGCGGGTGCGCGGCTACGACGACGCGGTCGTGGCGGCCACCGAGGAGGACTGGACCACCGAGTACCTGTCCCTGGACCTGGCCGCGCGCGTCGTGGACTCCCTCGACGAGGCCGTGGCGCACATCCGGGCCTACTCCTCGTCGCACACCGAGGCCATCGTGACGGACTCGCAGTCCGCCGCGCGCCGCTTCGTCTCCCGCGTGGACTCGGCGGCCGTCATGGTCAACGCCTCCACCCGCTTCACCGACGGCGGCGAGTTCGGCTTCGGCGCGGAGATCGGGATCTCCACCCAGAAGCTGCACGCCCGCGGCCCCATGGGACTGCCGGAGATGACCTCCACGAAGTACGTGGTCACCGGCGAGGGGCACGTCCGCTAGGGAGTCTCCGGCGCGGAGGTGGTTCGGCGGCCCGCCCGCGACGATCATGGGCTTTCTGCCCTTTCAGGCCCCGGAACGGGCAGAAAGCCCAAGACCATCGCGGGCGCGGGATGTCAGCGGCGCAGGCCCATCCTCCGCAGGACCCTTCCGGCGCGGCGGCGCAGCCCCTGGTAGGCGCGGCGGGCGAGGGCGCGGGCGCGGGGCGGGCGCCGGACGCCCACGGTCCAGCGGCCGAGGGAGCGGGACAGCTCGATGCCCAGCGGGACGGCCTCCTGCTCGGGGCCCACCGCCAGCTGCCAGCGGCCCTGGCGGGGGATGCCGGTCAGCTCCGCCGAGAGCACGGCGCCGGGCGGAGTGCCGGCGTCGTCGGCCGGTTCGGTCAGCACGCTGGCGGTCCCCTCGACGCCGCCTTCGGGGCCGATCAGCCGCAGGGGCATGGTGATCCGCTGGTCGCCCGCGTGCAGCGCCAGGGGGATGCGCAGCCGGAGCCGGCCGTCGCGCGCCACCACCGTGGACCTCCGGGCCTCGCGGACCGCTTCGCCCAGGTCCCGCCAGGAGCCGTCGACCGAGACCACCAGGTGGTCCTTCTCGTTGTAGGAGGGGTTGGCCAGGACCGAGGTCCCGTCGTCCAGGCGGACGAAGGCGGGGGTCCGCCCCTCCTCGGAGCCCGGGCGGCGCAACGGGCCGAGCGTGTGGTCGGTGCTGGTCCCCGCCAGGTCGATCCGGGAGACGAACCACCACTGCCCCGAGAGGGCCGAGCCCAGGTTGCCGTGCGCGACGTCGATCTCGACGCTTCCGGTGAGGCGGACGGCGCGGCGGTCCGGGGTGCTGCCGGGCGCCTCGGCGAGGGTGAACGGGAGCGGGACCGTCACGTCCGCGCCGATCGCGGAGTTGCGCGCGAACGCTCGCAGGTTCAGCTTCTTCAACTGGGGGCTGATCTCGGCGGCGGCCCGGACCGACTCGACCTCGGCGAGCTCGCCCGGCAGGTCCCAGTACACCGACTCGCCCTCGCGCACGAACTCCAGCGGGCGCTGGTCGCTCTTGCGGACCAGCGTGCTCTCGACGTCCACGTGCAGCTTCTCCCCGGCCCACCGGAAACCGGTCACCGTGGTGGAGTGCGCGAGGTCGGCCTCGAAGACGGCGATCCGCCGGACGAGTCCGGGCCGCCCGGTCCGGAGCGCGGCGGCGCGCAGCCGGGAGAAGGAGTTCAGCTTGGCGTCCAGGCGTTTGGGGATCCGGCGCTCCACCAGCGACGCGATGACGGAGTGCAGCTCGCGCGCGGACTCCTCGGGCTGCTTCAGGTAGGAGTTGCCCTGCACCCGGCCCAGTACCTTGGAGCGGTACCAGTGCGCGAGCAGGCGGTCCTGGAGCGCGCCGGGCTCGGTCTCGGCCTCGATGATGTCGATGATCCGCTCGACGCTGTCGAAGTAGCCGACCGGCTCCAGCGGCTGGTACGAGATGTTCCCGAAGTCCTTGTGCCGCACCCAGTAGTAGCAGGTGTAGTCGTGCACGACCGAGACGGACTTCGCCTTCAGGTACGCGGGCAGCATGAACATGTGGTCTTCCAGCCGGACCTTGCCCTCGGGGAAGCGCAGGCCGGCCTCCCGGACGAAGCCGAGGCGGAAGAGTTTCTGCACCGTCAGAGTGGTGAGCAGGATGTGGTTCTTGCGCAGGGTCCCGCCGGACATCGGCTTCTGGAAGATCTCGCGGGGGGCCTTGCGGCCGACTCCGGCGATCCGGCCGATGACGATGTCGGCGGAGTCCTCGCGGGCCTTGGCGACCAGGCGCTCCAGCGCCTCGGCCCCGAGCCGGTCGTCGTCGTCCATGAAGAAGACGTACTCCCCGCGGGCGCGGTCCATGCCGATGTTGCGGGGACGGCCCGGCCATCCCGAGTTCTCGGTGTGCACCACCGAGAAGTTCTCCTCGCCGGCCAGTTCGGCGTCGAGGATCTCCCCCGTGTCGTCGGTGGAGCCGTCGTCGACGTAGACGACCTCGAAGCGCGAGCGCGGCATGGTCTGCGCGCGAAGCGACTCCAGCCCGTCCAGCACACCCTTGGATGTGTTGTGGACTGGAATAATGACGGTTACCTCTATGGACATCCGTTCCCCCGTCGCGGTTGTGTGGCGGGGGCATCGGGCCGGTGGTGAGCGGTGACCGCTTGGGGGACGGACCCGAGCCCCTGCTTTCTACTCTCATGGCGCCGCTGATCGGTTCGCCGGTTCACCGGCCCGGAATTCCGGGCTTCTCCGAGAAAGTCGATCGCTCCCGGGCCCGAACGGCCCCGTCGGACCGGAAAAGGTCCGTGATCGGCTGTTCCGGCCGACCTCAGGGTCCTGGGAGGCGAATCTGCAGGCCGGGATGGCAGGCTGGCCGAAACTCTAGCCGAAGTGGAACGAGGGCGCGAAATCGCCGGAGGTATTCCGCTATGGGGTTGCTCACAGGGCGGCCACGAGGTTGTTTTTCCTTATGTCGGCTTTTCTTCCTCGGAAATCCACCGCCGCGATCTGCTGAATGCGAAAAGGATCCCGGTACGCCTCCGCGCGTCTACCCGCTCCCGAGGTGGGAAAACACTCCGCCGCCTCCGCGCAGCGGAGCGCCCGGTCCCGCCGGACGCTCAGGGGCGGTGGAACCGGGCGCGGGACGGGTCGGGTCAGGCGGCCCCGTTGTCGTCGCGGCGGTTGCCGGAGCCGTTCTTCCAGCGGTCCGCGACCGTGTCGAAGATCTTGCCCCCGGCGCTCGCCGCGCTGCCCGCGACGTCGCGCAGCGTCCCCACCAGCGGGTCGGAGGTGCGCTCCCACGACTCCTTGTACGAACGGGCGGCGTTGCGCGCCTCGTCGCCGATCCGGGTGTCGGAGTCGGTGTCGCGGCGCGGGTAGTCGCCGTTCAGGACGCGCTGGTAGGAGCCCTCCTTGATCCAGCGGTCCAGCTCGGCGAGCCGGATCACGGCGAACGGGTGGGTGTGCCCCTGGGTGATGAGGAGCTTGAGGAACCCGTCGCGCACGTCCTCGGCGGCGTCGTACTCCTTGGCCTGCTCCAGGAACGCGTCGACGTTCATCTCGGCGAGCCGCGAGCCGCCCGCCATCTTCATCAGGGCGCGCTTGGCCGCGTCGGGGTCCTGGGCGGCGAGCAGGCCCGCGCGGTCGCAGGACAGCTCCGACTTGCGGTACCACTCCTCCAGCGCCGCCACGATCGCGCGCAGGCCGATGTAGCCCAGCGGAATCCAGGCGACCCGGGTGGCGAGCCGGATCAGGGCGAGCAGCATCGTGCGGTACACGGCGTGCCCCGACAGGATGTGCCCCACCTCGTGGCCGACCACGAAGCGCTGCTCCTGGGCGTCGAGCAGGTCGAACAGGCCGGTGGTGATGACGATGAACGGCTTGTTGCTGCCGATCGCCATGGCGTTGGGCTGCGGGTTCATCTGGATGTAGAGCTCGGGTACCTGCTTGAGGTCGAGCGTGTAGGCGGCGTCGCGGACGTAGTCGTAGACGTCGGGGAACTGGCGTTCGCTCACGCGTACCGCGCTGGCCAGGAACATCAGTCGCAGGGCGCGCTCGTTGAACAGGCCCGACATGCGCTTGAACACCTCGTCGAAGCCGCGCAGCGACCGCAGCGCGACCAGCGCGCCGCGGTCGGCCGGATGCTCGTAGGCGCGGGAGGAGATGTCGGAAAGGCGGACGCGGGTGCGGTCAGGCGTAGTGGACATGTCCGCATGCTATGCGTGACCCCCGCGCAAATCCACGGTTTCGGCAAACGAGATATGACGCGTTTTTCGGAGTGTCGGCGGGGCTGCCCGTTCGTCCGGGCGGCGTCCCGACTAATCTCGACACTGAACACCAAACCAGACAGCAGGGTGTGTTCCGCGGAACACCGCCCGAGGTCGAAACGAGAGCGACGACCGTGTCCGACGAGACGACGACCACGCCAGGCCCTGATCTCCGGCGGCCCGCCGCACCGCGCCGGGTCGGCATCATGGGCGGCACCTTCGACCCCATCCACCACGGGCACCTCGTGGCGGGCAGTGAGGTCGCCCACCTGTTCGACCTCGACGAGGTCCTGTTCGTGCCCGCCGGACAGCCCTGGCAGAAGACGAGCAGGGTCACCCCGGCGGAGCACCGCTACCTGATGACGGTCATCGCCACCGCGGAGAACCCCCAGTTCCGGGTGAGCCGCATGGAGATCGACCGGAACGGGCCCACCTACACCATCGACACGCTGCGCGAGATGCGCCGGTACTACGGCGCTGACGTCGAGCTCTTCTTCATCACCGGCGCGGACGCCCTGGGCGCTATTCTGAGCTGGCACAACGCGGATGAACTCTTTGAACTCGCGCATTTCGTAGGCTGTAACCGGCCGGGACACCCGCTCGCGGATCCCGGACTGCCCGAAGGAAAGGTCTCCCTCGTGGAGATCCCCGCGTTGTCCATCTCCTCGACCGAGTGTCGGGAGCGCGTCCGGAAGGGCGAACCCATCTGGTACCTGGTACCCGATGGCATTGTCCGCTACATCAACAAGACCGGGCTCTACCTCGATGATCAGGTGGCGGGGTAGGGGCCCACAGGAGGCAGCTACCACTCGTGACCGCCACGAACCGGGCCGTTGAGCTCGTCACCATCGCCGCCGCGGCCGCGGCCGACAAACTCGCCCAGGAGATCATCGCCTACGACGTGAGCGACCAGCTCGTGATCACCGACGCGTTCGTCCTGTGCTCCGCACCCAACGACCGCCAGGTCCGCGCCATCGTCGACGAGGTCGAGGACCGCCTGCGCGAGGCCGGGGCCAAGCCCGTCCGCCGCGAAGGCGAACGCGACGGCCGCTGGGTGCTCCTGGACTACGTCGACCTCGTCGTGCACATCCAGCACGAGGAGGAGCGCGGCTTCTACGGCCTCGAGCGACTGTGGAAGGACTGCCCCGAGATCACCCTGCCCAAGGAGTCCCGCGGCGCCGTCCGCGGATCCGAGGACGCCTGAGCCGGTTCCGCACCCGCCCATCCCCCTTCAGGAGTGAACCTGTGACCGAAACCCGTCGTGTCGTCTGCTGGCGCCACGGACAGACCGACTGGAACGTGGAGAACCGGTTCCAGGGGCAGATCGACATCCCGCTGAACGAGACGGGTCTCGCCCAGGCCGAGAAGGCGGCGCGGCTGCTCGCCCTGCTGAGGCCCGACGCGATCATCGCGTCGGACCTCCAGCGGGCCTCCGACACCGCCAACGCCCTGGCCGGGCTCACCGGGTTGACGGTGGCGCACGACCCGGCGCTGCGGGAGCGCTTCGGCGGACCGTGGGAGGGCCTGAGCCGAGCCGAGATCCGCGCGGGCTGGCCCGAGCAGCTCCCGACCATGGACATCCCGGGCGGCGAGGACATGCCGGCCGTCGGCGCCCGGGTGGCCGAGGCGATCCAGCGCGGCCTGGAGAAGGTTCCGGAGAACGGCGTGCTCGTGGTCGCCAGCCACGGCGCGGCGCTGCGCGCGGGCATCCACACCATGCTCGGCCTGCCGGCCGACCAGTTGGAGGCGTTGGGCTCGCTGAGCAACTGCTCGTGGTCGGTGCTCGGTCCCCGGCGTCTGGGCGGTTGGCGCCTCCTGGAGCACAACGCGGGGACCCTTCCCGAGGACCGGGTCCTGGGCGACGACCGCTGACCGTTTCGACGAACGCCGCGGATTCCGCTATTGTTCAGGGAGTCGACAGGGGGTGACCCCGGCTCGACTCCCGCAAGGGGCTATGGCGCAGTTGGTAGCGCGCTTCCATGGCATGGAAGAGGTCTGGGGTTCGAATCCCCATAGCTCCACTCCACTTCAGAACGACTCCGCTCGAGGTCTTCGTCCTCCTCGCGGGGTCGTTTCGTCTTTCCGCCGGAGAAGACCCCTGACCCCCGGGGCGCCCCCTGCGGCCGGGGCCGCGCCGATCGGCGGTGCGGGCGGGCCTCTGCGGGCCCGCCGGAAGGCCTGGCGCCGGCGTCCGGCCTGCCGCGCCGTCGATGAGGCGGTCCGACCGATCACGCGCCTGGAGTCACCCGATCCCGATTCCGACGCCCGACGCCGATGAAATCGCAGGACAAGGGCGTACGGGGCGGCCGGAGGCTTTGGCCTTCCCAGAAACGTCCGCGTTACCCCCTTGACATGGAAAGCGCTTTCTTTACTCTCGAGTAAAGCACGTCAAGCTCGTGCTTCACTACGAAGGGTGAGCAGTGAGACGATCAACCAGGCGTCGACTCGTGCCGGCGCTGGCCGCCGCGACCGTGGTGGCGGCCGGTCTGGCCCTGCCGATGTCCTCCGCATCGGCGCAGACCGGCAGTGCCACGGGTTACGCGACCCAGAACGGCGGCACCACCGGCGGAGCGGGCGGCCAGACGGTACGGGCCACGACCGGAACCCAGATCCACGAGGCCCTGTGCAATCGGCCCAGCACCAGCACCCCGATCATCATCGAGGTGGAAGGAACCATCAACCACGGCAACACCTCCAAGGTGTCGGGCGACGGTTGCGAGACCGCCGACGACGTGATCGAGCTCAAGAAGATCAGCAACGTCACGATCGTCGGCACCGGCAGCGGAGCCGTGTTCGACCAGCTGGGCATCCACATCCGGGAGTCCGACAACATCATCATCCAGAACGTGACCGTCCGGAACGTCAAGAAGTCCGGCTCGCCCACGTCCAACGGCGGTGACGCCATCGGGATGGAGAGCGGCGTCCGCAACGTCTGGGTCGACCACGTCACCCTGGAGGCGTCGGGCGGGGAGTCGGAGGGCTACGACGGCCTCTTCGACATGAAGAACAACACCCAGTACGTCACCCTCTCCTACAGCGTCCTGCGCAACTCCGGCCGTGGCGGTCTCGTCGGGTCCAGCGAGAGCGACCGCTCGAACGGCTACGTCACGTTCCACCACAACCGGTACGAGAACATCGACTCGCGCGCGCCCCTGCTTCGCGGCGGCATAGGGCACATGTACAACAACCACTACACGGAGCTCCACGAGTCCGGCATCAACTCCCGGGCCGGGGCCCGCGCGAAGGTGGAGAACAACTACTTCGAGGACTCCAAGGACGTCCTGGGCACCTTCTACACCGATGAGAGGGGCTCCTGGGAGGTCGGCGGCAACATCTTCGACAACGTGACCTGGTCCGGCGAGGGGGACGAGAACTACCCCGCCGGACCCGATCCGCAGTCCACCACGTCGGTGAGCATTCCGTACTTCTACGAGCTCGACGACGCCGGCTGCGTGCCGCAGGTGGTGGACCAGACCGCGGGCGCGGACAGCGGCAACCGGGTCTCGGACGGCGACTGCGAAGCGGAGAACCCGACCGACCCCGACCCCGAACCGACCGACCCCGACCCGACCGATCCCGACCCGACCGATCCCGACCCCGACCCCACCGACCCTCCCGTCGGGAGCAACCTCAGCATCGGGGCCGGGGCCGACGGCTCGGGCAAGGCCAGTGGGACCAGTTACGGGAACGTCACCGACGGCGACATGGGCACCTACTGGTCGCCGAGCGGCTCGACCGGCCGCATTTCGGTCAAGTGGGGCTCCGACACCACGGTGTCCGCGATCAACATCCGCGAGGCGGCCGGGGCCGAAGGCAACATCGGCTCCTGGCGGGTCGTCGACCACGACACCGGTGCCGTCCTGGCCACCGGCAGCGGAGCGGGCGCCATCACCATCGAGCCGACGACGCTTCGGAAGATCAACTTCGAGATCACCAGCTCGGACGGCACGCCGCGCGTCGCCGAGTTCGAGACCTACGCCGGCTAGGGAAGTTCCCGCGCGGGGGTGATTCGCGCATTCGTTGGCGCTCTTGGGCTTTCTGCCCTTTTCGGGGCCGGGAAGGGCGGAAAGCCCATGATCATTCCGAGCGGGGGCGGGACCGGCCCTCGGACCGCCGTGCCACGGACATCCGGCGGGGCCGCGCGGGCCTCCGGCCCCGCCCGCGCGGCCCCGGGATCCCCCGCGCCCCGGGTGGACAGGGGGGAGGCCGAGGGGCCGCCTCGCCGGGAATGGTGTCGACCGCCTCCCGAAATCCGGTAGAGTGGGTCCCGTCGCAAGGGGCTATGGCGCAGTTGGTAGCGCGCTTCCATGGCATGGAAGAGGTCTGGGGTTCGAATCCCCATAGCTCCACTCGACTCCGAGACGACCTTGCTCGCGCGTGACCGCGCTCGCCGGGTCGTCTCGTCGTTTCTCCTGGGGGGCGACCCCCAGACCCCCGGTGCGGGGCTTCGCCCCGCGGGTTCGAGTGACGTCCCGTCAGGTCCACTCGACTTCGGAACGACCCCGTCCGGCGGTTCTCGACCGCCTCACGGGGTCGTTTCGTCGTTTCCCGGGGAGTGCCCTTCGGCCGCCGGACGCGCCGATGCCCGACCGGCCCCGGAACCCGGGTGACGCGAGGCGTCCCCGGGTAGGGAAGACGTGCCACCACGAGACGAGGAGGTCGGCATGTCGCTGACTCTTGGCGGGGGGCCGTTGTCGGCGCGTCCGCCCGCGACGGTGAACTACCGGCTCGAACGCCCCGAGCACGCGCTGTTCATGCACCCCTTCCCGCGGCGGGTGCGCGCCGAGCGCGGCGGCCGGACCGTGCTCGACACGGAACGGGGCCTCCTGCTGCACGAGACGAGGCTGCTCCCCGTTCTGTACGCGCCGGTGGAGGACTTCGACCGGTCCCTGCTCCGCGACAGCGACCACACCACGCACTGCCCCTACAAGGGGGACGCGGTCTACCGGACGCTGGCCGCGGGGGAGAGCGTCTTCCCCGACGCGGTGTGGTCCTACCCCGAACCCAGGGCCGAGGCCGCGTGGCTGAGCGGTCTGGCCGCCATGTACTGGGACGCCGCCGACGCCTGGTACGACGAGGACGAGCGGGTGCGCGGGCATCTGCGCGACCCCTACCACCGGGTGGACGTCCGCCGGTCCGCCAGGCGCGTGCGGGTCTCGCTCGGGGACGCGGTCGTCGCGCTGACCGACCGGCCCAGGGTCCTGTCCGAGACCGGCCTGCCCAACCGCCTCTACGTCCCGCGCGGCGACGTCCGTGACGGGGTCCTGGTCCCCGGCGCCACCCGCGCCTACTGCCCCTACAAGGGCGAGGCCGCCTACTTCGGCGTCCGCCTGGACGGGCGCGAACTCGCCGACGCGGCCTGGTGCTTCCCCGATCCGCTCAAGGACGGCCTGGACGTGCGGGACCACGTCTGCTTCCTGCACGACGAGCTGACCACCGAGGTCGAGCCCCGGCCCTGAGCCGGCGGGGGCTGTGGACAACCGGCTCCGGCCGGGCCCCGGGGCCGGTACTGTCGCATGCGTGCCTGATCTTCCCGACGTCGAAACACTGCTGGACGCCGCGGTGCGCGCGCTCGACGGAGCGCGGCGCGACGGCCAGGTCGCGATGGCCAAGGCGGTCACCGAGGCCATCGAGGCCGACGAGCACCTCGTCGTGCAGGCCGGGACCGGGACCGGAAAGTCGCTGGGCTACCTGGTCCCGGCCGTGCGCCACGCGCTCGCCGAGAAGACCACCGTCGTGGTCTCCACCGCCACCATCGCGCTGCAGAACCAGCTCGTCGACCGCGACCTTCCGCGCCTGGCCCAGGCGCTGCGGCCGCTGCTGGGCCGCGAGCCCACCTTCGCGATCCTCAAGGGACGGCGCAACTACCTGTGCCGCCACCGGTTGGACACCGCGGGCGCGGACCCGGACGAGACCGAGCTGTTCGACCCCCGCGCGCTGTCCTCGCTCGGCCGGCAGGTGCAGCGGCTGCACTCCTGGGCCGAGGAGACCGTCACCGGTGACCGCGACGAGCTGGTCCCGGGTGTGAGCGACCTGGCCTGGCGGCAGGTGTCGGTGGCGGCCAACGAGTGCATGGGCGCGCAGGCGTGCCCCTTCGGCACCGAGTGCTTCGCCGAGCAGGCCCGCGCCGAGACCACCGAGGTGGACATCGTCGTGACCAACCACGCCCTGCTGGCCATCGACGCGATGCAGGGCTACCACCTCCTCCCCGAGCACGACCTCCTCCTGGTCGACGAGGCCCACGAACTCGTCGACCGGGTGACCTCGGTGGCCACCGGCGCGCTCAGCGAGAAGGCCGTCGCGACCGCCGCCAAGCGGGCCGCCCGGGTGTGCGACGTCGAGCTCACCGAGCGCCTCGCGGAGACGGCGGACGGCCTCTCGATGATCTTCACCGACGCCGAGCCCGGCCGAATCGACCACATCCCCGAGGCGCTGGCCGGGGCCGTGGCGAGCGTGCGCGACGCCGCCCACGCGTGCGTCTCCTCGGTCGGTCCGGAGAACAAGAACGACCCGGACGCGGCCAGCGCCCGCAGGTTCGCGCTGGCGGCGCTGGAGGAGGTGCACCGCGCGGCGGTGCGCGTCCTGGAGTCCTTCGAGCCGCCGCTGCGCGACCGGCAGGACGTCGTCTGGCTGGCCAAGGGCGGTCGGCAGGCGCCCAGCCTGCACGTCGCCCCGCTCGCGGTGGGCGGGCTGCTGCGCGAGAAGCTGTTCGGCGACCGCACCACCGTGCTCACCTCGGCGACGCTCGCGCTGGGCGGCTCCTTCCAGTCCCTGGCCGTGCAGTGGGGACTGGGCCGGGAGCGCGACCAGGCGCCGCCCCCGGTGCCCGAGCGGTCCGAGGGCGAACCCGCCCCGGAGGCCGGGGCGCCCGGCTCGGCGACCGAGGGCGAACCGCGCTGGCGCGGCATGGACGTGGGGTCGCCGTTCGACCACGCGCGCAGCGGCATCCTGTACGTCGCCAAGCACCTGCCGACCCCCGGCAGGGACGGCCTCGACCCGCGCTACCTGGACGAGATCGCCGAGCTGATCGACGCCGCCGGAGGCCGCGCGCTGGGCCTGTTCTCGTCGATGCGCGCCGCCAGCCAGGCCACCGAGGAACTGCGCGAGCGCCTGGACCAGCCGATCCTGTGCCAGGGCGAGGACTCCACCGGCCAGCTGGTCAAGGAGTTCGCCGAGGACGAGGCCACCTGCCTGTTCGGCACGCTCTCGCTGTGGCAGGGGGTGGACGTCCCGGGGCCGTCGCTGCAGCTGGTCATCGTGGACCGCATCCCCTTCCCGCGCCCCGACGACCCGCTCGCCTCGGCCCGCCAGCGCGCGGTCGGGGCCGCGGGCGGCAACGGGTTCATGGCGGTGGCGGCCACCCACGCCGCGCTGCTGCTGGCCCAGGGGACGGGGCGGCTGCTGCGCTCCATGAGCGACAAGGGAGTGGTGGCGGTGCTCGACCCGCGGTTGGCCACCGCCCGCTACGGGTCCTTCCTGAGGTCGTCCCTGCCGCCGTACTGGGGGACCACCGATCCCGAGGTGGCGCGCGCGGCCCTGCGCAGACTCAACGAGGCGGCGGCGCCGGCGGCGGTGTAGGTCGTGGGGGGGGGGGGGGGGGGCCCCCCCCCGGGGGGCCCCCCCCCCCCCCCCCCCCCCCGGGGGGGGGCGGGGGGGGGGGCCCCCCCCCCCCCCCCCCCGCGCCCCGGGGGGGGGGGTTGGG
>NZ_SNYN01000022.1 GCF_004363075.1 Actinorugispora endophytica | reverse complement strand
CCCCCCGAGAACCCGACCGGGCCGCCGATCTCGGGCAGCGCAAGGAGGGCGTCCAGGGCGGCCCGCCATTCCGGGACCGCCTTTTCCACCAGCGGGAGGACGAGCCGGTCGACGATCTCGTCGCTGACCGGCCCACCGGCCGCCAGCGCCCGGAGCAGGTCGGCGCGGGCCTCCTCGGCGGCGGCCGAACGGGGCCGGTCACCGCTCCCGGGGAGCTCGATGGTGGCCGAGGCGAAGCCCTCCGCCGCGGAGTGCCGGGCCCGGGCCACCAGTCGGGGGTACATCGTGCGCAGTCCGCCGGGGTGGCCGACCAGGATCAGCGGGGCTGGCGTGGATGCGGATCCGGGCGTCCACAGGATGCCGGGGATCTCGCCGAGGGTGAACTCGCGCTCGAGGATGCCGTCGTCGAGGCGCTGTTCGGAAGTGAATCGCACGGTCGTGCCTTTCGGGAGTGCTCGTGGACGGCGCTCCCGGACGACCTATCGCCCGACCGTGACCCCGCAGGGGAGCACCCATGTCGAAACGTTCACGGGTACCACCTCCTCGGTCTCTCGCACGGCCTCCGGAAGAGTAGCAGTGGTCGCCGTGGTCCGCCAACAGGTTTTCGCGGAGGCTCCGGGGCCCGTCGCGAGGGCGGTCGCGCCGGGTTCTCGCAGCGGTTCCCCGGCCGGACCCGGGTAGCGGACACGGTCTGACCGCTTCTCCTGCGACCGTGGCCACGGGAAAGGGCCGGGCGGGCCGACCCCCGTGGCCGTCCGTCGGCGGCGGGCGTCCGGCACGGCGCCGCCGGCCCGCCAGACCGCGACACCCGACCGAAGGCAGGGACATGGCAGTGAAGACGCGCGCGCCGGGACGGAACCCCGCCCGGGGAGGCCCCTACCGTCAGGGCGCCGGGACGTCGGGCCCGGGCCGCGGGCACGCCGCGGGGTGGTTCCGGTGACCGTTCTGGACGCCCGGGAGCTCAACCGCGCGACGCTCGCCCGGCAGCTGCTGCTGGACCGCGCCGACGTACCGGCCCTCGACGCCGTCGCGCACCTGGGCGGTCTGCAGGCGCAGGAACCGCAGGAGCCGTTCGTCGGGCTCTGGTCGCGGCTGCGCGCGTTCGACCCGGCGGCGCTCTCGGACCTGCTTGTCCGGCGGGACGTGGTGCGGACCCACCTCATGCGCCGCACCGTCCACCTCGTCGCCGCCGACGACGCCCTGGCCTGGCGGGCCCGCCACGACGCCATGCTGCGCCAACGGGTGCTCGGGGTCTACCGCCGCGAGCTCGACGGGGTGGACCTGGACGAGCTCGCCGCGGCGGTCCGGGCGGTCATGGCCGACGGCGAGCCGCGCTCGATGGCCGGGCTCGCGCGGGCGCTCGCCGGGCGCTGGCCGGCGCCGGGGCCGCGGGCGCTGGGGGAGATGTCGGTCGCCGCCCTCGTCCCGATGGTGCAGCTGCCGCCGCGCGGGCTCTGGCGGGTGAAGGCGGGGGTGCGCAACGTCGTGCTCTCGTCCTGGCTGGGCCGCGAGATCGCCCCTTTGTCCCCGGACCGCTCCGACCCCGCGGGCCAGGCGCTGGTGCGGCGCTACCTGGCCGCGTTCGGCCCCGCGGCCTCGGCCGACCTGCGCGCCTGGTGCGGCCTCGCAGGGCTTCCGGCCGCGGTCGCCGCGTTGCGCGGGGAGTTGGTCTCCTTCCGCGACGAGCGCGGCCGCGAGCTGCTCGACCTCCCCGGCGCGCCGCGCCCCGGCCCCGACACTCCCGCCCCGGTGCGGTTCCTGCCGGCGTTCGACAACGCGATCCTGGGCTACCACGACCGCGGCCGGATCATCGACGACGCCCACCGCGGCCTGTCGGTCGCCGGGGCCCGCGTCGTCCTGGTCGACGGCCGGGTCCGCGCGACCTGGATCGTCGAGGCGGACACCGTGGTCGTCACCCCGCTGCGCGGCTTCTCCCGGGGCGACCGCGACGCCGTCGAGGAGGAAGGCCAGGCGCTGGCGTCGTTCCTCTCCGACGGCGACAGCCACCGCGTGCGGATCGCCCCGCCGCCCTGACGGGCGCCGCGCCCTCGGAGCGCTGACGCGGAACCCCCGACCGAACGGCGGCGGACCGGTGCGGGCCGCGTGGCGTTCGCGTCGACATGACCGCGCGGATGCCGCGCGGCCCTCGACGGAGGGGAGAGACCCTTCCGCTCTCCGGGGCGTCCTCGCCCGCTAGGGGACGGACCAAGTGCGCCGGAAAGCGGCAATGGGCTGGTCAGCGGGCGAGTAGGGAAGCTCCGGCGCGGGGGTGGCTCGGACGCCGGTGCTTCGGTGGGTCTTTCGACTCCGCGCCACGCGGATCGCGAGGTGACGGCGGGCGGGAGCCGGGGCCGCGCCCGTGATGTCCGTTGCGTGAGGGTTCCGTTGACGGTCTTGGGCTTTCTGCCCGTTTCGGGGCCGGGAAGGGCGGAAAGCCCGTGATCATTCCGGGTGAGAGCGGGACCGGCCCTCGAACCGCCGCCTCACGGACATCCGGCGGGGACGCGCGGGCCAAGGGCGCCGCCGCGCACCGGCGACCGCGCGGGCGGGCCGGTGCGAGCCCAGCCATTCGGTGTAGATCGTGTCGAACTCGGGCCTCTTCCCGACGTCGAAGACATCACCGCCGATGCGGCACGCTTGTCACACGACTGACGAAAGAGGCGATATCCACGTGAATGGTGTTCGAGGCAACCTCGTACTGCGACCGAACCTCGGGAAAGGGCTGGCTGTTCTGGCCGTCACACTGGTGGCCTCCATGGCCGTCCCCGCCGCGGCGGTGATCGGCGACGCCCCGGTGGCGCTCGCCGCGACCGTGGGCGCCCTGTTCGCCGCGCTGACCGTCCTGGCGGTCGCGTCCCTGGTCAGCGCCCGGGTCACCCTGACCCCGGACGAGATCGCCGTACGGGGCCTGTTCTCCAACCAGCGCCGGTCGCGCCCGCGCGTCGCGCAGGTGGTGCGCGCGACCATCACCGCGCCGCGCGGGGCGTCCGGCGAGAGCCTGTTCCTGCTCGACGAGCACCGCGGCCTGGTCATCAGGGTGAACGGCGCCCCCTACACGCGTGAGGACCTGGACCGGCTCGTGGACGCGCTCGGCGTGCCGTGCGAGGGCCCCGACCGTCCCGTCGACGCCCGCCAGTTCGCCCGGGCGTACCCGGACCTGGTCTCGCGAGCCGAGCAGCACCCCTACCGGATCGCCTTCGCGGCCATCGCCATCGTGTGCGTCACGATCGTGGCGGTGCTGCTCATCGCGGTCGCGGTGTCCTGACCCGCCACTCCCCGCCGGGCGCGCCCCGCGCGGGTAGGGCGCGCCCGGCGGGGAGTGGTCCTCGGCGTCGGCGTCGGTGTCGGGCAGGTCGTCCGCGACTCGAGATAACTCCACTTGAATCACTGCACTCGAAGTGCTTTACTTGAAGTACTTAAGAGCGGGGAGGGAGTGCGGGATGCGTCGAAACCCGGCCCGACGGGCCGCGCTGCTCGACGGCGCCATCGAGGTTCTCGCCCGGGAGGGGGCGCGCGGCCTGACCCAGCGCGCCGTCGACAAGGAGGCGGCGGTGCCCGTCGGCACCACGTCCAACTACTTCCGCAACCGCGACGACCTGCTCGTCCAGGCCGGCGTCCGCGTCTACGAGCGGCTCAGGCCCGGGGAGGACGCGATCACCGGGATGTTCGACCAGGCGCGGGACGCCGCGTCGTACGGCGCGATGCTGCGGGAGAGCGTCGGCAGGGCCACCGCTTTCCCGTCCGGGCACCTGGCGCTCCTGGAGCTCCGGCTGGAGGCCACCAGGAGGCCGGGGCTGCGCGCGCTGCTCACCGAGCGGGTCCGCGCCGACATTGACGAGAACGTCGCCCGGCACGAGGCCGCGGGCCTGCCCGGCGGCGCGACCGCCGTCCGGCTGATGTACCTGGCCATGAACTGGCTGGTCGTCGAGCAGCTCACCCTGCCGGACGTCTTCACGGGCGCCGAGCGCGAGGAGCTGGTCACCCGGGCCGTGGAGCGCGTCGTCACCCCGTTCCCCACCACCGCGACGTAACCCCCCGACGCCGCCCGCCCCGGGCGGCGCGCCACACCACCGCCCACTGCGGCCGATCGGCAAAGGACCTGCCTTGCGCAAGCTCGTGTACTTCATCGCCTCCACCCTCGACGGTTTCATCGCCGGGCCCGACGGCTCCGACCCCACCGGCCCCGGCGGCTTCTGGACCCCCTCCGAGGACTACATCCGGCACCTCGTCGAGGAGTACCCCGAGACCCTGCCCGGCCCGGCCCGGGCGGCGCTCGGTGTCACCGCCGAAGGCACCCGCTTCGGCACCGTCGTCGAAGGACGCAAGAGCTACGAGATCGGCCTCGCGGCCGGCGTGACCGACGCCTACCCCCACCTCAGGCACCTGGTCTTCTCCCGGACGCTGACCGAGAGCCCGGACCCCGGCGTCGAGATCGTCGCCGACGACCCGGTGGCGGCGCTGCGAGAGCTGAAGCGCGACGGCGGAGAAGACCTCTGGCTCGTCGGCGGCGGGGAGCTGGCCGGCGCGCTGTACGGCGAGATCGACCGCCTGGTCGTCAAACTCAGCCCGCTCACCATCGGCTCGGGCATCCCCCTCTTCGGACGGACCGCGGCCTTCGCGCCCAACGCCTGGGAGCTCGTCGACCACACCGTCCTCAAGGGCGGGGCGGTCTTCCTCACCTACGACCGGCGCCCCGGTGCTCCGGAGTCCTCCGGCAGGTAGGGAGTCTCCGGCGCGGGAGTGGTCCGCGCACCGGTGTCGGGGGTCTCTCGGCCTCGTGCCACGTAGACCGCGAGGCGGCGGCGGGTGCGGGGCGGGGCCGCGCCCGCGGTGTCCGTCTCGTGAGGGACCCGTCGATGATCTCGACGCCGGCGTTCCGCGAAACGGACATCGTGGAACGCCGGCGTCACGGTCATCGGCAGACCCCTCGCCCGGCCCCCGAAACACCCCGCGCCGGAAAACCCCGTAGGCCCTGCGCCCAGGGGGGCGGGGGAGGGGCGAAGCAGCCCGCGGGCGTCAGGAACCGCGAGGGGGGCGCGGTACCGCCGGGACCACCCGCCGCTGCGCGGGGGCACGCCGGCCTGCGGGCCGGCGTGCCGCCGCGCCCGCCGACGGGTCCGGGACGACTCAGGCGCGGCGGACCAGGGCGCGGACGCTGATCACGGCCCCGAGCGCGCACCAGGCCAGCAGCACGGCGAGGTCCTGGGGGCTCGCGTCGTAGCCGTCCGACAGCAGCCCCGCGCGGATCAGGTCGGCGGCGGGCCGGAACGGAAGCACGTCGTGGACCGCCTGGAACCACTCGGGCAGCTGGCTCTCCGGGAAGGTGACCGGTGAGAACAGCATCACGAAGAACACCAGCACCTGGGTGGCGAGCTGGGCCGGCAACGGGGGCAGGAGCACGGCGATCGCGTAGCCGACCACGGCGGCCGTCGCCGCGGCCAGGACGGACGCGGCCACCAGCAGAGGCCAGTCGAAGGTGTAGCGCAAGCCGTATCGCAGCTGTGCCACGACCACCGCGACGGGGACGCCCGGCAGGGCGACGACCAGCCACACCGTCAGGTCGGACAGCAGCAGCAGCGGGCGCGGCACCGGAAGCGCGCGCTGGTAGGCGAACGTGCCGCTGGTGCGCGCCTGCGCCACGCCCTGGGGGACCATGACGAGGCCGATAACCATCAGCAGCACGGTGGGCGCGCCGGTGGACAGGAACCGGGCGGCGGGGGTGTCGATGTCGGGGACGAGGAATCCGAACCCGACGATGATGCCGGCGGCGAGCAGCGTCTGGACGACGACGAACAGCGGCAGCATCGCGCCGATCTGGGCGGTCGTCCAGCGCAGCAGGGTCGTGTAGGCCGTCCAGAGGCCGGTGCGCGGCGGGACGCCGACGGGCACTCGCGCGGGCGGCGCGGAAACGGTCGTCTCAGGCATTGGCGGTCTCCTCCGTGGTGGTGGCGGCGAGGTAGACGTCCTCGAGAGTGGCGGGGGCCAGCGCGTAGCCCTCGATGCGCTCGCCTGAGCGAAGGGCCGTGGCCCAGGCGACGGCGGCCGCGGCGTCGGCCGCGGCGAGGGTCAGCAGCACCCGACGGCCGGCGCGGACGCGTCGGGTGATCGGGATCGGCGCGTCGGTGGGGGGATCGGAGGGGTCGGCGCCGTCCGGGTGCAGCGAGAGCTCGAGTCGCAGGTCGTGGTCGCCGGTCCCGCGGAGCTGACCTGGCGACCCGGAGGCGACGACCTTGCCGCGGTCGAGCACCACGAGTTCGTCCACCACGCGTTCGGCCTCCACGACGTTGTGGGTGACGAGCAGCACCCCCGCGCCGTCGTCGCCGAGTCGGCGGACGGTCTCCCACAGGCGCCGCCGCCGGGCCGCGTCGACATCGTTGGTCGGTTCGTCGAGGACGACCAGCGGCACCGGGGCGACCGCCGCCATGGCGAACGCGGTCAGGCGGCGCACGCCGCCGGACAGTCCGCCGCCGTCCGGTGTGGCCCGCCGGTCGAACCAGTCGCGGATGTCCAGTTCGTCGGCCAAGGCGCGCGCGGCGGCCCTCGCGTCCGCTCCAGACATCCCGCGCAGCCGGCCGGCGATCTCGATCGCCGCCCTGGGTGTCAGGCCGTCCAGCGGCGCCTGCGCCTGGGCTTGGAGCGCCACGCAGCGGCGCGCCGTCGCCGGATCCGCGACCGCGTCCGCACCGGCCACCCGGATCGCCCCGCTGTCGGGTCGGAGCAGTCCGACGACCTGGGACACCAGCGTGGTCTTGCCGGCGCCGTTGTGTCCCAGCAGCCCGACGACCTCTCCCGCCCTGACCCTCAGGCTGACCCGCTCGTTCGCGACGGCCGAGCCGAACCGTCGTGTGAGGTCCTCGACCTCCAGCACCGCGTCTCCCATGGTGATCCTCCCACCCCTCGCCCGTTGAAATACCGACGGTACTAAAGTTCCGTCGGAATTAAAATACCATCGGTATTACCGTGCCGATGGTACGTCAACTAGGATGCGGGCATGGACCGACACCACTCGACGTCCGCGCCCCGGGTGCGGCGGAGCCGCGCCGAGCAGAAGCGGGAGACCCGCGACGCGCTCGTCGTGGCGGCGCTGGTGGCGTTCACCCGTGACGGCTACCACCGAGCGAGCCTGGAGGGGATCGCCAACGAGGCCGGGTTCTCCAAGGGCGCGGTCTACTCGAACTTCGGCGGCAAGGCGGAGCTGTTCCTGGCGGTGATGGACCACAACCTGGAGGCGCTGCGCGGCGCGGACTGGGACCCGTTCGCGATGCCGGAGACGAGTGGCGCCCACGCGCCGGAGCCGGGCTCCGGCGGCGACGGGGACGGGGACGGGGACGGGGACGGTGGCGCGGCGGAGATGGTGCGCGGGTTCGGGCTCGCGACTCTGGAGTTCATCGCGACCGCCGCCCGCGACGACGCGCTCACCCCCCTGCTGCGCGCGCGGGTCCAGGTGATGCTCAACGCCTACGAGCGTGTCGCGGCCGAGAGCCGGCCGGCCGGCGAGGAGCTTCCGGCCGGTGATGTCGCGCAGCTCATGGCAGCGCTCGAGCAGGGAGTGTCGGTGCTCGCGCTCAGCGGCGTCGCCTCCGTCGACGGCGCCCTGCTGCGCACCGGCCTGCGCCGGCTCGTGGCCCCGGCGAGCGCCGCGGACGAGCCGTCACCGGCACGAGACGGCCACGCCTCGCCCCTGCCGGACGTCGAGCAGGTGCGAGGGATGATCCGCGACACCCCCGCCCCCTGAGTCCCCGCGTCACGGACGCGGTCCGCCGCCCGACCCGCCGCCCCCCTTGCGCGCGCGGTAGGCGCGCTGCTGGCAGGCGCGCGAGCAGTAGTCCCGGGGACGGCCCGAGGTGGCGGCTGAGACCGGCGCCCCGCAGACCCTGCAGACATTTTCATCACGCTTTTCGTCACGGATTAGGGTGTCGATTCCGTCCAGCACCCGCTGTAGGCCGAAGTCGAAGGGGTCCGGCGGCGCCTCGTAGGCGCCCTCGCGGTACAGACGGCTCAGCGTGGGATACCGGTCCAGGCGGGCGAAGAGCGAGTCGCGTCCTCGCCACCACTCCTCGTCGCTGACACCGGTGCGGCGCCGCGCGCGCAGCGCCGCCGCCGACTGGCGGGCGGCGCTGTCGACGAACCCGCCCAGGAGGTTGACCGCCGCCACCACCTGCGCGGGGGGAAGCCCGGTGTCCGCAACGGCGCCCAGCGCCCGCTCGAAGACCGCGACCGCGTTGGGCCCGGGCACGTGCCGGGCGTCCTCCGACTCGGCGAGCCAGGGATGCCGCTGGTGGAGAGCCAGTCCGCGCCGCGCCCACGCCTCCAGCTCCGCCCGCCACCCCCCGGCGGCGGACGGGTCGGCCGCGGAGTCCCACCCGCCCATGACCTCGTCGCGCATGAGGGCCACCAGTTCGGCCTTTCCCCGCACGTGCCGGTAGAGCGCCATCGTGGTGAAGCCCAGCCGCTCGGCCAGGCTCCGCATCGACACTGCGGCCAGGTCCTCGGCGTCGGCGAGTTCGACCGCGGCGCGCACGATCCGCTCCAGGCTGAGGCCGCGCCGGGCCCCGGCCCGCCACAGCAGTTCGGTACTTCGCTCCGGATCCGTCAATTGCATCCCCTTTCCTGTATATGCTGTCTACCCAATGTGTACACCGTAGACAGGGGTTCTTGTGATCTTCGTCGACCCTTCGGGGGACGATTCGGGACCGGGCACGTTCGAGCGGCCGTTCGCGACACCGCAGCGGGCCCGCGACGCCGCCGCGCCGGGAACCGTGGTCGTGCTCAGGGCGGGCACCTACCGCCTCACCGACACCCTCCGGCTCTCGGCCGAGCACTCGGGCGTCGTCTACCAGGCCCACGGCTACGGCACCGCCGACCAGGAGGAGGTGGTGATCAGCGGCGGGCGCGCGGTCACCGGGTGGACCCGGGACCCGGACGGGATCCATCGGGCCCGTCTCCCCGGCCCGGCCCCACGCCAGCTCTACGTCAACGGGCGCCGCGCCGAGCGCGCGGCCGTCGCGCTGGAGCACCCCATGGTCCGCACCCCCCAGGGGTACGTCGTCGAAGGCCTTGACCTCCGGTCCTGGCAGGGCGACGTGGAGTTCGTCTACCGGGGCGCCTACCCCTGGTCGGAGGCCCGCTGCCCGGTGGCGCGGATCTCCGCCGACGCGGACTCGGCCGCCGTCACGATGGCCCGGCCCGCCTTCGAGCGGGCCACGCGCCTCTACCACTCGGTCATCACCTGGGACGGGCCCGGCAACGGCGAGTCCCACGGCGTCGACTCGCCCACCCACGCGGAGAACAGCCCCGCCTTCGTCACCGGGGGAACCTTCGCGACGGCCGGAACGGTCGTGTACTACCGCCCGCTCCCCGGTGAGGACCTCGACGAGGTCGTCGCGCCCGTGCTGGAGACGCTGCTGCACGGGCGCGGGGTCCACGACGTCGCCTTCCGCGGGATCACCTTCGCGGAGGCGACCTGGTCCGAACCCAGCACGCCCGAAGGGTTCCTCCACTACCACGGCAACGGCTACCACACCGGCGGCGATCTGCTGACGGTCACGTTCGCCGAGGGCCGGGGGCGGGTGACGGTCCCCGGCGAAACCACGGCCATCCCCGGGAACGTCGTCTTCGAGGACTCCTCCCGGGTCAGGCTGGAGGGCTGCCGGTTCACCCGGCTGGGCGCGGTCGCGCTGGAATTCCGCGGCGCGGGCGCCGACAACACGGTGTGCGACGGCGAGATCACGGAGGTGTCCGGCGGTGGCCTGGTCGTCGGTGAGGGAGCCTGCGGCCACCGGGTCGAGAACAACCGCGTCCACCGCGTCGGGCTCGACTACCGCGGGTCCCCGGCCGTCCTTCTCTCGGGCACCAGCGACACCACCGTCGCGCACAACGAGGTCTACGACGTGCCGCACGCGGGGATCATGGTCTACCCCGGGCGCGGGACCCGTGTGCTGGACAACCTGGTCCACGACACGATGCTGGTGCTGGCCGACGGCGGCGGCATCTACCTGTCCGGGGCGCAGGGCGACCGCCCCTCCAACGGCGCGCTCGTCCGGGGCAACGTCGTCCGCGACACCGTCACCCCCTACAACTTCGGCCTGTACACCGACTACGGCGCGTCCTGGGTGACCGTCGAGGGCAACGCCGTGTACCGGGCCGACGCGCCGGTGGCGCTGAACGTGTCGCCGCCCCTGGAGCACGTGGTCCTCACCGGGAACTTCTGGGACGCCGACCCCGGCGACGCGCCCGAAGGCGTGGTGCTCGCCGACAACACGACGCTGCCGCGGGAGGCGTTCGACGGCGACCCCCGGGTCGCCGTCATCGCCTCCCGCGCCGGACTCCGCCGCGCCCGCGAGAACACCCCCGGCCTGTGACGGGCCGCCTCCGACCGAAACAGAGGAACCCGTGACGGACGAGACCACCATCCCGATCCTGCCGTGCGCGGACATCGACGAGACCGCCGACTTCTACCGCCTGCTCGGCTTCGACACGACCTACCGCCAGACCCGCCCGAACCCCTACGTCATCGTGCGGCGCGGCGGGATCGAACTGCACTTCGCCGCGATCGCCGGCTTCGACCCGGAGCAGTCCTACGGCTCGTGCGTCGTCGCCGTGGCCGACACCGCCGCGCTCTTCGAGGAGTTCGCCGCGGGCATGCGCGCCGCCCACGGGAAGCTCCTTCTCTCGGGCATCCCGCGGATCACCCGCCCGCGCAGGCGCAAGAACACCGGCAACGCCTCGGGGTTCACCGTCGTGGACCCCGGAGGCAACTGGATCCGCGTCTTCCGCCGCGGAGACGAGCCGCACGGCGATGACGGCGCCGCCGCGGGCGGGCCGCTCGCGGCGGCGCTGGAGAACGCGGTCGTCCTCGGCGAGTCCAGGGGCGACCACCGCCAGGCCGCCAGGATCCTCGACGGGAAGCTCGCCCGGCACGACGGCTCCGCCCCGGTCACCGTGCTCGTGGAGGCCCTCGTCTACCGGGCCGAACTGGCGGTCCGCCTCGACGACCCCGACCACGCCGGACGGCTGCTGGACCGGGCCCGGAGCACCGCCCTGGACGACGCCCAGCGCGAGCGGCTCGCCGACGCGCTGGCCAACGCCGCGGAGCTGGAAAGGGGGCGGACAGGATGAGCCGGAAAGCGGCGATGGGGGCCGGCCCGTCAGGCGCCGATGTCCTGGCGACGACGGGCAACCGGGCCGTCCAGGCGCGCTGGCCTGAGGGGCGCCGTCCCGGTCCGCTGGCTGCTTATCCTTGTGTCCATGACGATCCAGCCTTCGGAGCCCTCCCCGCGCCCTGCTCCGTCAGATGGGCTCCGCGCCTCTCACGACGACCGGGAAGCGGTGGTGGAGCAGCTGCGCGACGCGGCAGCCGAGGGGCGAATCGACCTCGATGAGCTGGACTCGCGCCTGGAACAGGCGCTGAAGTCCAGGACCCACGCCGAGTTGGCCGTCCTGACCGCCGACCTGCCGAGGCCGGACTCCCCGGGGGACCGGCCGCCGCTGGTGCTCAAGGGCGGCGTGTACGGGGCGTCTCTGGGCCCCGGCCGCTGGGAGGTCCCCGGGCGCGTGATCGCCCACGGAGGCATGGGAGGAGCGAAGATCGACTTCACCCGGGCCGAGTGCCGCCTCACGGAGATCACGGTGGAGGCGTACGGGGAGACCGCCGGCGTCACGGTCGTCATCCCCGACGGCTGGGCCGCGGACACCAGCGGCACGGACCCCGGCATCGGCGGCCTGAGGGACAAGACCACGCCCGACCGGCTCCCGGGAACCCCGCTGATCCGGCTCACCGGATCCGGCGGCATGGCGGGGGTCACCATCCGCCACCCCAACCGCCGGGAACGGCGCAAACTGGACGGCAACCCGACGCGGGGCTAGGGAGGCTCCGACGCGGGGGCGATTCGGGGCTCTGCCGGGGCGGGGTCCCCTCAGGACCTGTTACGACGAGCGGCGACGGCGGGCGGGGCCGGAGGCCCGCGCGTCCCCGCCGGATGTCCGCTGCGCGGCGGTTCGGGGGGGCGGTCCCGCCCTCCCGGAACGATCACGGGCTTTCCGCCCTTCCCGGCCCCGAAACGGGCAGAAAGCCCAAGACCGTCAACGGAACCCTCACGCAACGGACATCACGGGCGCGGCCCCCGCCCGCCGTCGCCGCCCGCCGTGACCCCGCGATCCGCGTGGCGTGAGGCCGAAAGACCCACCCGAAGCACCGGCACGCCAACCACCCCCGCGCCGGAGACTCCATAGACGGTACGGGGGAGGGCCCCACTCCTTGTCGGGGGAAGCCGGATCCGGCGCTGAGGGCGTGCAGCCCCACCGGTCGGTGGCAGCGCGTGTCCGGGGAGTTCGGCCTCATGCCGCGCGTCCGAGCGCGCGTCATCGAGCACGGCAGCGGCACCGGCCCCAGGTCGCGGTGTTTCGGCCCGGCCGACGGGTTCACCCGCATCGACCGTGAGCACGGGCACACGCAGGGGCCCTCGACCACTTCCTCAACGAACGGCAGCGGACCGGGAAGTGTGAGCCGGGTCACATCTGGATGGACGCCCGCATGCTCGGCGGCTTCGACGGCGCCGACAAGCACGTCACGGACCACGGGACGCTCACCGCAGGCGATACGCTGGGCCCGTGATGCGCAAGAGGGCGAGCGGACGGCGGCTCTTCGCCGTGCTCGCCGCTTCCGCGGTGCTCGTCTCGGGGTGCTCGGGGGCGGTCGACCCGGAGAAACTGCCCGGTGTGTACCGCAGCGGCGACGGCGGGCAGATCGAGCTCACGGCGGAGGGCACGTTCTCGGCCACCGGTGTGACGACGGGCGAGGGCGCGGCCCCGGTCGATTTCAGCGGCAGCTGGGAGTACGAGGATCCGGGCACTTCGAGCGACTTCGTGTACTTGGGGGTCGAGGACGGCGGGCTCGGCATGACCGGCGGGATCCAGCTCTATGTGGACGACCAGGACACGCTGTACTTCCAGTCCGATCCGGACGGGCAGGTCACGCAGGAGCTCCACAGGACGAGCTGAGCGGCCTGACGGCGCAGGGCGGTAAGGTCGCGGAGTTTTCCTCCGCGCTCTTCTCCTTGTCCTGGCGGTCGCGGTGCAGGACGTCGGGGATGTGCCCGCTGCCGCGCACCAGGCGGAACGTCTGGGAGATGCGCACAGCGCCGCGCGTACGCGAGCGGATCGGAGCGGGGTTATGCGCCCTCCTTGTATGAGTTGCCCACCGAGCGGCTTTCCCAGGCGCGAGTACACCGGGCGGGTGTGCTGAAGACCCCGGCGGACAGCGCCGGTGAGGCATACGAGAGGGAAGAGGCGCCCCTGGTGTCCCGCGCCTGAAGTCCGTGGGCCGGGTCGCCGAGGTTTTCCCGTACTCGGCGCGGCGAAACGGGTGACCGGACCGGTCAGGAATCGAGAAGCGCCGGCCATCGGGCGGCGGCTAGCGTTGTCGCCATGGAGATCACCATCCACACGGGCTTCCTCCCGCACGACGACCCGGACGCGTCCGCGGCCTTCTACCGCGACGCCCTCGGCTTCGAGGTCCGCGGCGACGTCGGGCAGGGCAGGACGCGCTGGATCACGGCCGGCCCCGCTGGCCGGCCCGACACCTCCATCCTCCTGGCGCCGCCGGCCTCCGACCCCGGGACCACCGAGGACGGGCGCCGCACCATCACCCGGGTGATGGCCAGGGGGACCTGCGGCTGAGTCATGCCGGCCGCCAAGGTGCGGGCCGGCGGCGCCGAGTCGTCCAGGAGCCGACCGAGCAGCCGTACGGCGTCCGCGGCCTTCTCGGGAAACCTGGCCCGCATCCGGCAGACGCGCTGAGCCGCCCGGCCGAGGACCCGGCCGCGACCCGGACCGGACGGACTCCGTGAAGGGGCCCGCACCCCAGCAGACAACCCCCGAACAGATGGAGACACGATGAGCACGACCACGGGGACGGACACGCGGCCGCACGCCCCGCACGCCGCCGACGGCCACGACCTGATCCGCGTGCACGGCGCGCGCGTGAACAACCTCAGGGACGTCAGCGTCGAGATCCCCAAGCGCCGGCTGACGGTGTTCACCGGCGTCTCCGGCTCGGGCAAGAGCTCGCTGGTGTTCGGCACGATCGCCGCGGAGTCGCAGCGGATGGTCAACGAGACCTACAGCGCCTTCGTGCAGGGCTTCATGCCGACGCCGGCGCGGCCCGAGGTCGACGTGCTCGAAGGGCTGACGACCGCGATCATCGTCGACCAGGAGCGCATGGGCGCCAACCCCCGCTCCACCGTCGGCACCGCCACCGACGCCAACGCGATGCTGCGCGTCCTCTTCAGCCGGCTCGGGCGGCCGCACATCGGCTCGCCCAACGCGTTCTCGTTCAACACCGCCTCGGTGCGGGCGAGCGGCGCGATCACCGTCGAGCGCGGGAACCGCACGACCGTGAAGCAGACTTTCGACCGCGTCGGCGGCATGTGCGCGCGCTGCGAGGGCACGGGCCGCGTGACCGACATCGACCTGTCCCAGCTCTACGACGACGGCAAGTCGCTCGCCGAGGGCGCGATCACCGTCCCCGGCTACAAGACGGACGGCTGGTGGACGGTGCGGCTCTTCAGCGAGTCGGGCTTCGTCGACCCGGACAAGCCGATCCGCGACTACACCGAGCAGGAGCGCCAGGACTTCCTCTACCGCGAGCCCACCAAGGTGAAGGTCAACGGCGTCAACCTCACCTACGAGGGGCTGGTCCCCAAGATCCGCAAGTCGTTCCTCTCCAAGGACCGGGAGGCGATGCAGCCGCACATCCGGGCGTTCGTGGACCGGGCGGTCACCTTCACCGCCTGCCCCGAGTGCGGCGGCACGCGTCTCAGCGAGGCGGCCCGGTCGTCGCGGATCGGCGGGGTCGGCATCGCCGACGCGTGCGCGATGCAGATCAGCGACCTGGCCGGATGGGTCCGCGGCCTCGACGAGCCGTCGGTGGCGCCGCTGCTCGCCGCACTGGGGCGGACCCTCGACTCGTTCGTGGAGATCGGGCTGGGCTACCTCTCGCTCGACCGGCCGGCGGGCACGCTGTCGGGCGGCGAGGCCCAGCGCGTGAAGCTGGTCCGCCACCTCGGCTCCTCGCTCACCGACACCACCTACGTCTTCGACGAGCCCACCATCGGCCTGCACCCCCACGACATCCAGCGGATGAACGCCCTGCTGCTGCGACTGCGGGACAAGGGCAACACGGTGCTCGTCGTGGAGCACAAGCCGGAGGTGATCGCGATCGCCGACCACGTCGTCGACCTCGGCCCCGGCGCGGGCGCGGCGGGCGGCACCGTCTGCTTCGAGGGCACCGTCGAGGAGCTGCGCTCCGGCGCCACGCTCACCGGCCGCCACCTCGACGACCGGGCGACGCTCAAGGAGACGGTGCGCAAGCCGGCCGGCGCGCTCGCGATCCGGGGGGCGAACGCGCACAACCTGCGCGACGTCGACGTCGACATCCCGCTCGGGGTGCTCGTCGCCGTCACCGGCGTCGCGGGTTCGGGCAAGAGCTCGCTGCTCCACGGGTCAATGCCCAAGGACGCCGGGGTGGTGTCGGTCGACCAGGCGGCGATCCGCGGTTCGCGCCGGAGCAACCCGGCGACCTACACCGGGCTGCTCGACCCGATCCGCAAGGCGTTCGCGAAGGCCAACGGCGTGAAGCCGGCGCTGTTCAGCGCCAACTCCGAGGGCGCCTGCCCCGACTGCGGCGGCGCCGGCGTCGTCTACACCGACCTGGCGATGATGGCCGGCGTCGCCACCCCTTGCGAGGAGTGCGAGGGCAGGCGGTTCCGGGCGTCCGTGCTGGAGTACACCCTCGGCGGCCGCGACATCGGCGAGGTGCTCGCGATGCCGGTGGCCGAGGCCGTGGAGTTCTTCGGGGACGGGGAGGCGCGGATCCCGGCGGCGCACAGGATCCTGGTCCGGCTCGCCGACGTCGGGCTCGGCTACCTCGGCCTCGGCCAGCCGCTCACCACGCTGTCGGGCGGCGAGCGGCAGCGGCTCAAGCTGGCCGCGCACATGGCCGGGAAGGGCGGCGTCTACGTCCTGGACGAGCCGACCACCGGCCTGCACCTCGCCGACGTCGAGCAGCTGCTCGGCCTGCTCGACCGGCTCGTCGACTCCGGCAAGTCGGTCATCGTCGTCGAGCACCACCAGGCGGTCATGGCGCACGCCGACTGGATCATCGACCTCGGCCCCGGCGCCGGCCACGACGGCGGCCGGATCGTCTTCGAGGGCACCCCCGCCGACCTCGTCGCCGCCCGCTCCACCCTCACCGGCGAGCACCTCGCGGCCTACGTCGGCGCCTGACCGCGGCCCCCGCGGAGGCCGCGAGGCGGGTTCCCTCCCCTGTCTCGGCCGCTTTCCCCCGTTCGGCGTACAGTGCGCCGGGGAAGGCGTGCGGCACGACCGGGGTCGTGCCGTCGGGGCGCCGGCCGAGGCCGGGATCCACGAGCGCAGGGGGTGGCGGGGTGCGTGTGCTGTCGTCGACGGCGGGGAGGCGCGGGGACGCGGTGCAGGACCGTGAAGGGGGTGGCCGGTGACGGACGCCGACGTGGTCATCGCGGGCGCGGGCCCGGCCGGCCTGATGCTGGCCGGTGAACTGCGCCTGGCCGGGGTGCGGCCGCTGGTACTGGAACGGCGGCCGCGGCCCGGGGACATCCCCAAGGCCAACGGCCTCGGCGGGCAGATCCTGCGGCTGCTGCGCTACCGAGGTCTGCTGGACCGGTTCGAAGCGGCCGCTGCCGGCCCCGGCCACCCGGCCTCCCGGTTCCCGTTCGGCGGCGTGCACTTCGACCTCTCCCACCTGGAGGACCCCCCGCTGCGGGGGCTGACGCTCCCGCAGCCGCGGCTCGAACGCCTGCTCGACGAGCGCGCCCGGGAACTCGGCGCCGACATACGCCGCGGACACGAGGTGGTCGGGGCCGGTCAGGACGACGCCGCGGTGACCGTGGACGTGCGCGGCCCGGACGGGCCGTACCGGGTGACCGCCCGGTACCTCGTGGGCTGCGACGGCGCGCGCGGCCGGGTCCGCGACGCGGCCGGCATCCCGTTCCCCGGCACCACCTATCCGGAGGTCAACCGGCTCGGCCAGGTCACCGTGCCCGACTCGGTGACCCGGCTGGGCGACGGCGACCTCGACGTCCCCGGGCTGGGCAGGGTCCGCGCGGGCCGCTTCACCCGGACCGGTCGCGGTGTCTTCGGGCTCGGGTGGCTCACCTCCGAGGTGCTGCTCGTCTCCACCACCGAAGACGGTCCCGCCGAACCCGACGACGCGCCGATGACCCTGGCCGAGCTCGGAGACAGCGTCCGCCGCGTGCTCGGCGCGGACCTTCCCCTGGGGGAGCCGATCCGGCTGTCGCGCTTCTCCTTCCAGGCCCGGCAGGCCGAACGGTACCGCGACGGGCGGATCCTGCTGGCCGGGGACGCGGCGCACCTGTTCCCCGCCACGGGCGTGGCGCTCAACGCCGGCCTGCTCGACACCGTCAACCTCGCCTGGAAGCTGGCCGCCGCCGTCCACGGCTGGGCGCCGGCCGGCCTGCTGGACACCTACCACCGCGAACGCCACTTCGCCGGCGCGCGTACGCTGCTGCACACCCAGGCCCAGGTGGCGCTGAGGCGCGGGGACGACCCCGCCGCCCAAGCGCTTCGGGAGGTCTTCCTGGAGCTGTTCGCCGACGAGCAGCCGCTGCGCCGCATCGGGGCGCTCGTCGCCGGCGCCGACATCCGCTACCCGCTGCCCGGCGCCGACCACCACGCCTTGACCGGCGCGTTCGCACCCGACCTCGCCCTGCGCGCCGGCCGGGGCGCGAGCAGCGTCGCGGAACTCATGCGCACCGCGCGGCCGGTCCTCCTGGTCCTCGCCGACCGCCCGGACCTTCGCGAGGCCGCCCGGGGCTGGCGGCCCCGCGTCGACGTCCACACCGCCGGAACCGGCCACCGGCCGGCCGACGCCCTCCTGATCCGCCCGGACGCCCACGTCGCCTGGGCGGCGGCCGTCGGCGAACCCGCCGCAACCGCCGTGCCCGCGCTGCGCGGAGCGCTCCGCGACTGGTTCGGTGTCCCCTCGTGACCTCTCCGGGGTCCCGGAGGCGGTCGAAACCCCGGAAAGGCCACGACCGGCGGGAGGGGGCGCGGCCTACAGCCAGTCGTGTTCCCGCGCGTACCGCGCCGCCTCGTGCCGGGTCCGGCTCTGGGTCTTGCGCATCGCGTTGGAGAGGTAGTTGCGCACCGTGCCTTCCGCCAGGTGGAGCCGGGCGGCGATGTCGGCGGCCGAGTACCCCTCGCCGGTCGCCCGCAGCACGTCGGCCTCGCGGTCGGTGAGCGGGCAGTCGTCGATGACGGCGAGCGCGGAGACGTCCGGGTCGATCCACCGCCTGCCCTCGTGCAGGACGGTGAGGACCCAGGCGATGTGCGCCGGTTCCGCGGACTTGCTGACGAAGCCCCGGACCCCGAGCTTCAGGGCCTTGCGCAGCACGCCGGGCCTGGCGTGGCGGGTCAGCATGAGGACCACCTGCTCCGGCAGCTCGCGGCGGATCTGCGCGACGGCGCCGAGCCCGTCCACACCGGGCATCTCCAGGTCGATGACGAGCACGTCGGGCCGGTGGCGCAGCGTGGCCCGCACCGCCGCCGCGCCGTCCTCGGCCTCGGCGAGCACGGTGACCTCGCCCTCGAGCGGGAGCAGGGCGGCCAGCGCCTTGCGCAGCAGGGCCTCGTCGTCGGCGAGCACCACGGTGGTCAACGGTCGTCCTTCCTCGTCGTGGGGGGCTGTTCCGGGGAAGGGCGCGAAAACGCCGCGGCCGTCAGGAACCGCCCGTCCCTCTGTTCCACCGTCAGCTCGCCGCCGCTGCCCGCCACCCGTTCGCGGAGGGCGGCGAGCCCCCTGAGCTCCGGAAGCGGGGCCTCCCGCACGCCGTCGTTGACGATGGTGATGCCCCTCCGCGAGAGGGTGATCCGCACCTGCCCGGCCTGGGCGTGGCGCAGGATGTTGGTCGTCGTCTCCCGCAGGACCTGGCCGAGCAGCTCGCCCGCGTGCGCGTCGGCATCGGCCTCGCGGTCGACGCGCACGCGGATGCCCGCGGCCTCGAAGAGGTTCTTGGCGTTCTCCAGCTCCGCGGACAGGTTGAGCCGCCGTTGCGCGTAGGCGAGCTCCCTGGTCCGGGTGATGGTGTCGCCGACCAGGGTGTGGATCTCCTCGAGCTCCTCCTCGGCCCGCCCGGCGTCGACGCGCACCAGTCTCCGGGCCAGCGCGGTCTTCAACTTCACCACGTGCAGCGTGTGGCCCTGGATGTCGTGCAGGTCGCCGGCGAAACGCACGCGCTCCCGGGCGACGGCCAGTTCCGCCTCGCGTTCCCGCGCCTCCTCCAGCTCCCCGATGAGGCCGTGGACCGCGTGGCCCAGGGTGGCGAGGACGACCCCTCCCGCGGCGACGCACGGGGAGACGAGGACGTACTGGACCAGGATGTCGACCGCGTCCTCGCGCGCCACCGCCAGTTTCGCCGCGATCACGGCGACGGCGGCGGCGGCGGTTCCCGCGATCACCGCCCGCCGGTGGCGCGGCAGCTCGAAGACGACGATGGTGACCACGATGGCGAAGCCGTAGGACGCCGCCGTGCTGTGCGCGCCCAGCACTCCGAAGAGCCACACGGCCGCGGTGACGACCAGCGCGGGGAGCGCGGCGCGGGGGAGGCGGCCCACGGTCCACCGGCTGACGGCCACCAGGGTCGCGGACAGGCTCGCGCCCATGAGGAGCGCTTCCCACCAGGAATCGGCGTCGATCGCCACCAGCAGCGCCCCGACGGCGGAGATCGAGCCGGAGACGATGTCGAGGTGGAGTCTGCGCAGCCGGCCCTGTGTCGCCTCGGTCTGCTCGGACGTCATGCGGGCCCCCTCCAGGCTCGTGTCCACGGCCACCACGCGCAGACCTCCGTCCCGGACACGGGCGGGCGGCGCGTCCGCGCGGGGACGCCCCGCGTGGTCGGGCGCCGGGCGCGCGCCCCCAGTCTGCTTCCGCTCCGCCGCGTCCACCAGTGACACCGCGTCATGGGTTCGCCCTCGGAAACGTCACGGGAGAACGGTGACGCGGCCCCACTGCCGGGGACGGCGCCGGTGGGCGACGGTGGCGTCGTGTCCTCGACACCGGTGACCGGTGTCGGCCACTTCGACCTCCGACACAGGCAACCTGGAGCCCGTCACCATGACGACCGACCATACCGAAGGCCCGCCCTCCACATCCGACACCGGAACCCCGGCGCGTTCGACCCCGGTCGCGGAACGCGCCCTGGCACCGGACCTCGCCCGCGGCATGATGCTGCTGCTCATCGCCCTGGCCCATGTGCCGTGGTTCGTCTACGACGCCCCCGCGGGCACGGCCCTGCTGCACCCCGCCGACGGGAACGTCGCGGACAGGATCGCCCAGGCCCTGACCCTGGTCGTCGTGGACGCCCGGACGCACACCATGTTCGGCTTCCTCTTCGCCTACGGCATCGGGCAGACGTACGCCCGGCAGAGGTCGCGCGGCACGAGCCCGCAGCAGGTCCGTGGACTCCTGCGCCGGCGGCACCTGTGGATGCTCGTCTTCGGCGCGGTGCACGCCCTCCTGCTGTGGCAGGGCGACATCCTGGGGACCTACGGCCTCATCGGCCTCGTCATGACGCCGCTGTTCTTCGGCCGGAGCGATCGCACCCTCAAGGTCTGGGTGGTCGTCCTGCTGGTCATGGGCGCCCTGATCACCGTCCTCACGATGGTCTCCGCCCTCGTGGCGCCCCCGGCCGGGTTCGTGGCCGCCGACCTGCAGAGGCTCAGCATCGCCGAGACCGGCTACCTGCTCTCCGCCGTGATCCGCCTCCCCACCTGGTTCTTCGGTCTGTTCTCCGGTCTGTTCACCCTCGCCCTGCCGACGGCCTTCCTGATGGGCCTCCTCGCGGCACGCCACCGGGTCCTGGACGAACCGTCGCGCCACCTGCCGCTGCTGCGCCGGGTCGCCGCCGTGGGCATCCCCGTCGGGTGGGCCGCCGGAGCGGTGCTCGCCCTCCAGCACGTGGGCGCCGTCGACACCGGCTACGAGACGGTGCTCTCCACGGCGCACTTCTTCACCGGGATCTTCACCGGGGTGGGCTACGCCGCGCTCTTCGGGCTCGTCGCGCACCGGATCACCACCCGGGGCGCCCGCGACAGCCTCCCCGTCCGGGGACTGGTCGCCCTCGGCCGCCGTTCCCTCAGCGGCTACCTCGCCCAGTCGCTGGTCTTCGCCCCGTTCCTGGCGGCCTGGGGGCTGGGCCTGGGCGCGCACCTGTCGAGCTGGTCGGCGGCGCTCGTCGCCCTCGCCACCTGGGCGGCCACCGTGGCGGCGGCGCTCCTGATGGACCGTGCGGGGGTGCGCGGCCCGGCGGAGACCCTGCTGCGCGGGCTGAGCTACCGCCGGCCCCGCCCGGTCCGCGCCGCAGGGACCCGGTAGGGGGCCTTGGGCGCGGGGGTGTTTCGGCGTCCGGACGAGGGGTCCGCCGATGATCTCGACGCCGGCGTTCCACAAAACGGGCATTGTGGAACGCCGGCGTCACGAACATCAACGGGACCCTCACGGAACGGACAGCGCGGCGCGGCCCCGACCCGCCCTCGCCGCGCCGGCCGCTGTGACCTCGCGGTCTACGCGGCACACGGCCGAAAGGCCCGCCTGAAGCAGGCGTACGCCGGTCACCCTCCGTCGTGGGGACCCGTCGGGCCGCGGTTCCGCTCCGGCGGTCCGGGCGCGGCCGGCCGACGGTTTTTGGACGTTTCCCACAAACCGAGCCGCGCAACGTTCGCGGTCTGCGACATGGCGCCGACGGCCGCGAGACGGAAAGGTGGAACACTGCCGTGTGCCGTCGTGCCGCGCAGCACGCACATCGTTGGTCTACAGAAGGGCTCGATCGGGTGTTCAGTCGTATCGCCATCGTCAACCGCGGTGAGGCCGCCATGCGGCTCATCCACGCCGTACGGGACATCGCCGCGGAGACGGGGGCACGGATCGAGACCGTCGCCCTGTACACCGACGTCGACCGCACGGCCGCCTTCGTCCGCGAGGCGGACCTGTCCTACGACCTCGGTCCCGCGTCCGCGCGCCCGTACCTCGACCTGAAGGTGCTGGAGCGCGCGCTGGTGGAGACCGGGGCCGACGCCGCGTGGGTCGGCTGGGGTTTCGTCGCGGAGGACCCCGCGTTCGCGGAGTTGTGCGAGGAGGTCGGGGTCGCCTTCGTCGGGCCGAGCGCGGACGCCATGCGCAAGCTCGGCGACAAGATCGGCGCGAAGCTGATCGCCGAGGAAGTCGGCGTGCCGGTCGCGCCGTGGAGCCGCGGCGCGGTCGAGACCCTGGACGCCGCCCTGGCGGCGGCGGCCGAGATCGGCTACCCGCTGATGCTGAAGGCGACGGCGGGCGGCGGCGGGCGCGGCATCCGCGTGGTCACCGACGAGGCCGAGCTCGCCGACGCCTACGAGCGCACCAGCCAGGAGGCCGCGCGGGCGTTCGGCAGCGGCGTCGTGTTCCTGGAGGCGCTGGTCACCGGCGCCCGCCACGTCGAGGTCCAGGTGATCGCCGACGGCCAGGGCACCGCGTGGGCGCTCGGCGTCCGCGACTGCTCGGTGCAGCGGCGCAACCAGAAGGTCATCGAGGAGTCGGCGTCGCCGGTGCTCAGCCCCGTGCAGACGGCCGAGCTCAAGGCGTCGGCCGAGCGGCTGGCCGTCGCGGTCGGCTACCGGGGGGCGGCGACCGTCGAGTTCCTCTACCGCCCCGACGACAAGCTGTTCGCATTCCTGGAGGTCAACACCCGCCTGCAGGTCGAGCACCCGATCACCGAGTCCACCACCGGGTTCGACCTGGTCAAGGCGCAGCTGCACGTGGCGTCCGGCGGCAGGCTCGAAGGCGGGCCGCCGGCGGAGCACGGGCACGCCGTGGAGGCCCGGCTGAACGCCGAGGACCCCGACCGCGACTTCGCGCCCTCCCCGGGCCGCGTCGCGCGGCTGGACCTGCCCGCCGGGCCGGGCATCCGCGTGGACACCGGCGTCAGCGAGGGCGACACCATCCCCGCCGACTTCGACTCGATGATCGCGAAGATCATCGCCTACGGCCGCGACCGCGAGGAGGCGCTCGGCAGGCTGCGCCGGGCGATGGCGCAGACCACCGTGATCATCGAGGGCGGCGCGACCAACAAGAGCTTCGTGCTCGACCTGCTCGACCGGCCCGAGGTGGTCGACGCCAGCGCGGACACCGGTTGGATCGACCGCGTCCGCGGCGAGGGCGGGCTCGTCTCGCACCGGCACTCCGCCGTCGCGCTGGCGGCCGCCGCCATCGAGGCGTACGAGGAGGAGGAGCGCGCCGAGCGGCAGCGCCTGCTGTCGACGGCGTTCGGCGGCCGACCGCAGGTGCAGCACGAGAGCGGCAGGCCGCTGGAGCTCAAGCTGCGCGGCGCCGGCTACCGCGTGCGCGTCGCGCGGGTCGGCGCGCACCGGTTCCGCGTCGGTGTCGAGGCGGGCGAGGAGGTCCGCACCGCCGACGTCGAACTCGACCGCTTCGACCGGCACACCGGGCGGATCGTCGTCAACGGCGCCCGGTACCGCCTGCTCACCGACACGCACGGGCCGGTCCACCTGGTCGAGGTGGACGGCGTGACGCACCGGGTCAGCCGCGACGAGGGCGGTGTCGTCCGCTCGCCCGCGCCCGCGCTGGTCGTCGCCACGCCGCTGGAGGTCGGCGCCGAGGTCGAGGCGGGCGCGCCGGTGCTGGTGCTGGAGAGCATGAAGATGGAGACGGTGCTGCGGGCCCCGTTCAAGGCGCGGTTGAAGGAACGCGCCGTGTCCGTGGGCAGCCAGGTGGAGACCGGCGCGCCGCTGCTGCGGCTGGAGCCGCTCGCCGACACCGAAGCCGAGGACACCTCGGCCGCCGGGGCCGTCGAGCTGGACCTGCCCGTCGAGCCCGGGACGGCCCCGGCGCTGGAGAACGCCACCCGCGGCCGGGAGGACCTGCGCAGCCTGCTGCTGGGCTTCGACGTCGACCCGCACGACGAGCGCCGGGTGCTCGACGGCTACCTCGCCGCGCGCCGGGAGGCCGCCGAGGGCGGCCACCGGCCGCTGGCCGAGGAGATCGGACTCCTCGACGTGTTCGCCGACCTCGCCGAGCTGAGCCGCAACCGGCCGACGGGCGAGGACGACGGCGGCGACAACCACGTGCACAGCGCCCGCGAGTACTTCCACACCTACCTGCAGAGCCTGGACGTCGAGCGGGCCGGGCTGCCGGAGGCGTTCCAGGCCAAGCTCGCCAAGGCGCTCGGGCACTACGGGGTCACCGGGCTGGAGCGTTCCCCCGAGCTCGAAGCCGCGGTGTTCCGGATCTTCCTCGCCCAGCAGCGCGTGTCCGCCGACGTCACGGTCGTCACGGCGCTGCTGCGCGCGTGGTTGCAGGAGCCGCCGCCGGACGAGACGCTGCGCGAGCCCGCCGGGCTCGCGCTGGAGCGGCTGGTGGCCGCGACGCAGGTCCGCTTCCCCGTGGTCGCCGACCTCGCGCGCGGCGTGGTGTTCGCCTGGTTCGGCCAGCCGCTGCTGCGCCGCAACCGCGCCCGCGTCTACGCCGACGTCCGCAGGCACCTGCGCCACCTGGACGCGAACCCGGACGCGCCCGATCGTGCCGAGCGCGTCGCCGAGATGGTGCGCAGCACCGAGCCGCTGGTGCGGCTGCTCGGCCGGCGGATCGTCCGCCACGACCTGGACAACTCGGTCATGCTGGAGGTGCTGACCCGGCGGTACTACGGCAACAAGGAGCTCACCGGCGTCCGCACCGGCGAGGTCGCGGGCTGCGCGTTCGTGGTCGCCGAGCGCGCGGGGTCGCGCGTGGTCTCCTCCGCGGTGGGCTTCGAGGCGCTGGGCGGCGCGCTGCGCGGGCTCGCGGAGCTGGCGGACGGCGGGGACCCCGTCGACGCCGACATCTACCTCGCCTGGGAGAACCAGCCGGAGGACTCCGACGCGATGGCGGCCGCGCTGCACGAGGCCGTCAGCGCGCACCCGCTGCCGGACCAGGTCCGCAGGGTCACCACCACCGTCGCGGGCAGCGGCGGCGCGGTGATGCACCACCACTTCACATTCCGCCCGTCGGCCGCCGGGATGGCCGAGGAGCGGCTGATCCGCGGCCTGCACCCGTACATCGCGCAGCGGATGCAGCTGGAGCGGCTGAACAGGTTCGACCTCACCCGGCTGCCGTCCTCGGACGAGGAGGTCTACCTCTTCCAGTGCGTGGCGCGGGAGAACCCGTCGGACGACCGCCTCGTCGCGTTCGCGCAGGTGCGCGACCTGACCGAGCTGCGCGAGCACGACGGCAGGCTGGTCTCGCTGCCCACGGCCGAGGACACGGTCGCCGCCTGCCTCGACTCGATCCGCCGCGCGCAGGCGCGGCGGCCGTCCACGAAGCGCTTCAACACCAACCGGATCGTGGTCTACGTCTGGCCTCCGATCGACATCACCCGCGCGGAGCTGGAGATGATCGCCGGGCGCGTGCGGCCCACGACCGTGGGCGCCGGGCTGGAGGAGATCCTGTTCATCGCGCGCCAGCGCGACCGGGAGACCGGCGAGCTGGCCAAGATCGCCGTGCGCGTCTCCTTCGGCGCTGCCGGCGGCGCCGAGCTGACCGTCGGCGAGCCGTCGGACGAGCCGATCGAGCCCATCGACGACTACCGCCTGAAGGTGCTGCGCGCGAGCAGCCGCAACACGGTGTACCCGTACGAGCTGACCGGCCTGCTCGGCGACTTCGTCGAGCATGACCTCGACGGCGGCCACGCGCTGGTGCCGGTCGACCGGCCGAAGGGGAACAACACCGCGGCGATCGTCGCGGGCGTGGTGACCACGCCGACCCCGCGCCATCCGCAGGGCGTCACCAGGGTGGTGCTGCTCGGCGACCCGACCAGGTCGCTGGGCGCGCTGTCGGAGCCGGAGTGCCGCCGCGTGATCGCGGCGCTGGACCTGGCCGAGCGGATGCGGGTGCCGGTGGAGTGGTACGCGCTGTCCTCGGGGGCCCGGATCTCCATGGAGTCGGGCACCGAGAACATGGACTGGGTGGCCGCGGCGCTCAAGCGGATCGTCGAGTTCACCCAGGACGGCGGCGAGATCAACGTCGTGGTCGCGGGCATCAACGTCGGCGCGCAGCCGTACTGGAACGCCGAGGCGACGATGCTCATGCACACCAAGGGCGTCCTGGTGATGACGCCGGACTCGGCGATGGTGCTCACCGGCAAGCAGTCGCTCGACTTCTCCGGCGGGGTGTCGGCCGAGGACAACTTCGGCATCGGCGGCTACGACCGGGTGATGGGCCCCAACGGGCAGGCGCAGTACTGGGCGCCGAACCTGACCGCCGCGCGGGACGTGCTGATGGCGCACTACGCCCACTCCTACGTCGCGCCGGGGGAGGAGGCGCCGCGGCGGGCGGAGACCACCGACCCCGTCGACCGCGACGTCTCCGACTTCCCGCACGCCGTGGCGGGCAGCGACTTCACCACCGTGGGCGAGATCTTCTCCGCCGAGGCCAACCCCGACCGCAAGAAGCCGTTCGACATCCGGACCGTGATGCGGGCGCTGTCCGACCAGGACCACCCGGTGCTGGAGCGCTGGGCGGGCATGGCCGACGCGGAGACCGCGGTGGTACAGGACGCGCACCTGGGCGGTATGCCGGTGTGCCTGCTCGGCGTCGAGTCGCGGTCGGTGCAGCGGCGCGGCTTCCCGCCTACCGACGGCCCGGACACCTACACCGCGGGAACGCTGTTCCCTCGGTCGTCGAAGAAGGCCGCGCGGGCGATCAACGCGGCCAGCGGCAACCGGCCGCTGGTGGTGCTGGCGAACCTGTCGGGTTTCGACGGCTCGCCGGAGTCGATGCGGAGTCTGCAGCTGGAGTACGGGGCCGAGATCGGCCGCGCGATCGTGAACTTCCGCGGCCCCATCGTGTTCTGCGTGGTCTCGCGGTACCACGGCGGCGCGTTCGTGGTGTTCTCGAAGGCGCTGAACCCGAACATGACCGTGCTCGCGCTGGAGGGCTCGTTCGCCTCGGTGCTCGGCGGCGCGCCCGCCGCGGCGGTGGTGTTCTCCGGTGAGGTCAACGCCCGAACGGCGGCCGACCCGCGCGTGCGGGACCTGGAGGCCCGCGTCGCGGCCGCCTCCGGCGCCGGCCGCGCCTCGTTGACCGCGGAGCTCGACGAGCTGCGCTCGTCGGTCCGCTCGGAGAAGCTCGGCGAGGTGGCCGCGGAGTTCGACCGGGTGCACGACATCCGGCGCGCGGTCGAGGTCGGCTCCGTCGACGCCGTCATCCGCGCGGCGGAGCTGCGTCCCCGGATCATCGAGGCCATCGAGTCCCGCCTGCGCTGACCCCGCCCCGGGGCACTTCCGGCCGGGCGGGCCGACGCGACCGGTGCGCGTCGGCCCGCCCGGGTACCGCTCCGGGAGGGGACGGGCTACGAGCGCGCTCTGGCCGTTTCGGCCCACCACCAGGTCGCCCTCCCGGTGACCGGGCACGGCCCGGTCGCCGGCCTCGGCGGGCCGCGCCGAGATGTGGAACCGGTCGCTGGTCCGGGGCCGCCCCGAGCCGGCCCCGGTCGCGCGCGACCGGGGCCGGCGCGCGGTCTGCGGGGACGGCGACGTCCAGTTCCTCGCGCAGCGCGGGAACCAGGACGAACCATGGGGGTGTGATACTTCGCGGCCGTCGTGCCGCCCCGGGTGCGGCACGGGGTGCCGGCGGGTGCTTCACCGTTGGGGCAGTCGTGGCCTTCGACCGCTCGCGCGGCCTGATCGGGGGTCAGATCCGTGACCGCGGCCTCTCAGAACCCCTCGCACGACACATCGGTTTCGGGAGGACTTCCGCAAATGCTCACCTGCGGGAATCGGGGCACGCGGCGAACGTCTCGCAGAACTCCCACAACCGGTCGTTTATGAGAGATACTCGGCGGGTGTTCAAGGACTTCACCGCCGAGCAGATCCCGGTGGGCGACGCCTCCATCTTCGTCCGCCATGGCGGTGAAGGCCCTCCCGTGCTGCTGCTGCACGGCCACCCCAGGACCTCCGCGACCTGGCATCGCGTCGCCCCTGCACTCGTCGCACGCGGTTTCAAGGTCATCTGCCCGGACCTGCGGGGATACGGTCGCTCGCGCGGACCCGCGCCCTCAGGGGACCACACCGAGTACTCCAAGCGCGCGGTCGCCGAAGACCTGGTGAAGGTGATGCGAGCCCTGGGACACGACCGGTTCGCTCTGGCCGGTCACGACCGCGGGAGCTACGTCGCCTTCCGGCTCGCCCTGGACCACCCCGGCGCGGTCTCGCACGCGGCACTCATGGACGGCGTGCCGATCAGTGAACACCTCGCCCGCATCACCCCTGGTTTCGCGACCCGCTGGTGGCACTGGTTCTTCTTCGCCCAGCCCGAGACCCCCGAGCGCGTCATCAACGCCGACCCCGACAGCTGGTACCGCGGTGACCCGCAGTCCATGGGCCAGGAGAACTACGACGAGTGGCGCGCGGCCACCCGGAACCCCGCCGTGGTGCGGGCCATGCTGGAGGACTACCGAGCCGGCCTCACCGTCGACCGCAGCCATGAGGAAGCCGACCGACGCGCCGGCCGACGGCTGCGGTGCCCGGCTCTGATCCTGTGGTCGCTGCGAGACGACCTCGAAGACCTGTACGGCGACCCGGTGGAGATCTGGAAACCCTGGACCCGCGAGGTGCGCGGCCAGAGCATCGACTCGGGTCACCATATGGCCGAAGAGGCCCCTGAAGCGGTCGTCGCTTGCCTGGCGGACTTCTTCAGCGCCTACCGCTAAACCCTGTGGTGATCCTTCTCGGCCCCCGTCCTCCGGCCTAGGGGCTGAGGAGGATTGGGGGACGAGGGCGGGCCCGTGCGGGTCGGCCACGTGGCGGCACGCCGAACACCGTGGGTAGGCGGGCTGGTCGGGGCGAGGGCGAGCCACACCATGATCGGGACATCGACGCCTCCAAGGGGGGCGGGGCGGTCAGGGCTGCTCTCCCATCCCCAGTTCACGTTCGGTCGGGCACGGGTAAGTGGTTTCGCACGTCAAACAGCGGCGCTCGCGGACAGTGGGGCTCTCGTGGAGGTCGGAGGCGCGCGGTTCGAGGGAGGCCTGGATGACGGCCGGGCCGGTCTCGGGCACGGCTTCCACGGCGGCGTCGACGCGCGGCGCCTGCTCCAGGAGCTGGATGTGGTTCTCGGCCTTCAGGCCCGGGTGGGTGTGGGCCCGGTCCTCTCGAAGCTGCGGGGAGCCACAAAGTAACCGGTGGGTAACCACAACGGGCCCTGTGGTGTCATCCCCGCCGAAGTCGCAGACGGACGCGGCTGTTCCCCTCTTCAAGGGGTGGGCCGGGCTGTCGGATCTCGGTACGCGACCGGCCGAGGAAGACGGAGTGCGGCAGGTTTGCCAGTCGGGCCTGCCGCGCGGCCGCATCGAGCAGCCGGGCGACGAGGCGAGAGCAGCATCCGCTGGTCGCCGCGGAGTATGGGCGCGGATCGGCTGAGTGTGGGGGGCCGCCCTTCGCGTCCGCGGGACACCGGCGGGGCGGCCCTCGCGGTGCTTGTCTGGTGACCAGCGCCGCGAGGGTGGCGAGCGCCGTGGTCTGCTACAGGCTGTTCCAGAAATCTGACAGCATGCGGGCTGTCCGCGCCGGGTCGTGAAGCATCCACCAGTGACCGAGCCCGTCGAGGTCGACGGCGCGAGCGCCGGCACGCCGGGCGGCGCGGTGGCGGAGGGCGACGCTGCCGGCCGTGTGGTCCTCGGTGGCGACGGGAACCAAACCCGGTCTGACAGCGGCCGCGGGCAGGCCGAGGCCGCGTTCGGTCAGCACCGCCTGGGGCACGGACCGGTACAGAGCGAGAATGGCCTTGCCCATCTGCGGGCCCTGGCCGAGCGCCACCTCGTAGGCTGTCGGCTCGGGAACGCCCCAGTCGACCATGCGCGCTGCCCGCTCCTCGACGCCGCCCGAGAAGAGCTCCTCGACGTGGCGCTCCCCGTCGCCCGGCGTCTGCCATAGCTTCGCGATCTCGTGCCAGGCGAAGTCCGGCTCGTAACCGCCGATGGTGTCGCTGACCCAGCTGCGGAGCAGGTCGGGGCGGGTCATCGCCACCTCCAAGACGTACCCTCCGCCGAAGTCGTGGCCGACGAGGTCGACGGGCGCCTCGAATCGGGACAACTCGTCGATGAGCCAGTCCCGGTAGTCGACGAACGTGGCCCCGAAGTCCGGGGGAAGCGGCGCACCGAAGCCCGGAGGTGAGAGCAGGACCGCCTCCTGCTGCTGGGACTCGGACAACTCGTTGATCAGCGGCGTCCACACCGCGGAGGTCACGGGGACGCCGTTGACGAAGACAGTGGTCATAGGTGAATGACAGCAGAGGCCGGAGCGGGCCGTCCAAGACCCGTTTCGCACCCCGTCATGCACTAATCGCATAACGGGTAGGCTGTGCGGCATGAGCGCGCTTCCCGATCTGGATCTGCGGCTGGTCCGGTACTTCGCGGTCGTCGCCGAGCGGTTGAACTTCGCTCGTGCCGCCGAGGAGCTGCGGGTCGCCCAGCCCTCCCTGAGCCGTCAGATCCAGCGGCTGGAGAACGCCCTGGGCGTACGCCTGCTGGAGCGCACCACCCAGGGCAGCCGGCTCACCGCCGCCGGCGCGGCGTTCCTTCCCCAGGCCCAGCAGCTGGTGCACGGCGCCCAGCAGGCGGTGCTCACCGCACGCGCCGCCGCGCCGGCGCGCACTGTCACCATCGGGTACGCCGACGACCTGATCGTCACGCCCGCCGTACGCGACCTGCGCCACCGGCATCCCGACGCCCACGTCCGCACCCGCCACCTCGGCTCGCGGGAGGCCGGCGCCCTGCCCGACCGGCAGGTCGACGCCCTGGTCATCCGCACACCGCTGCCGATCCCGGCCGACGGCCTCGACCTGGCGGTCCTCTACGCCGAGCCCCGGGTCCTGCTCGTGCCCGCGTCCCACCGCCTCGCAGGCAAGGAGTCGGTCACCGCCGCTGACATCTCTGCGGAACCACTCGTCGGCTGCACCGGCGCGGGTGCCGACTGGACCGCCTTCTGGCGGCTCGAACCCCGACCGGACAACGGTCCCGCCCCGCTCGGCCCCACCCTTGCCGACACCTACGACGACAAGCTCGAGGCCATCGCCGAGGGGAATGCCATCGCCGTCGTCCCGGCCGGCGACCTGCGCCACACCCTCCGCCCCGGCCTCGTCGCCGTTCCAGTCGACGAGGTCGAGCCCTGTCAGGTCGTCGTCGCCACCCGGTCCGCGGACACCAGCCCCCTCGTCGCGGAGTTCGTCGAGTCCGCGAAGCGGCTCCTCGTCCGCCACGCCTGACCACCGGCCCCGCCGGCCTCATAGGCCCCATCGGTCCCGTCCGTCATGCAGCTCCTGCATGAGGGGTTGCGAAACAGGTCTTGGACGGGGCCGCCGGCAAACCCGTTGACTGGTCCCATGACCGTTGACTACCGCGCACAGACCGTTCTGCTCACCGGGGCCAGCTCCGGGATCGGAGCCGCCTTCGCCAAAGCCCTGGCCGCACGCGGTTCGAACCTCGTGATCGTCGCCCGGCGCGCCGAGCGGCTGGCATCGATGGCGGACGAGCTGCGCCGCACCACGGACGCCCGTATCGAGGCGATCCCGGCCGATCTCTCTCACCCGGCCGCCGCACACGAACTCCACCAGGCGGTCGCCGATCGGGGCATCCAGGTCACGAGCCTGATCAACAGTGCCGGGTTCGGCTCGTTCGCCCTGTTCCCCGGCGCGGATCCCGGACGGCTCACCGCCGAGATCGCCGTCCACGCGATGGCGCCGGTGCAGCTGACCGCGGCGTTCCTGCCCCAGATGGTGAACGCCGGCAACGGCTTCGTCATCAACCTCGCCAGCGTTTCCGCCTACCTTCCGTCCCCCCGGATGGCCGTCTACAGCGCCACCAAGGCATTCGTGCTCAGCTTCACCGAATCACTGTGGACGGAGCTGCGCGGCACCGGCCTTACCGTGTTCGCCGTCTCGCCCGGCGCCACCGCCACCGACTTCACCACCGGGATGGGGCCGGACGCCGAAGTACTGACCGCCGGGAGGCTGCGCACGCCCGAGGACGTCGTCACCACCACGCTGCGCCACCTCGAGCGCCGCAGCCCCGGCCCGACCGTCATCGACGGGAACCTCAACAAGCTCGGCGTGTTCACGAGCCGGTTCATGAGCCGACGCCGGAACGCCCTGATGATGGCGCGCGTCTTCGCCCCCGACCGTCGGTCTCCTTCGGAGGGCGGACAGGACAAGCCGGAAAGGGGCGATGGACAGCTCGGCGTGGGGAACTCCCCAACGCCCCGCGACAGGACGAGCAACCGGTGAGTCGCTGCACAAAGGCCTGTCGCCTCACTGAGGGCGGGTGTGGCAGCGCGGGGGACGAGACCGGCCGGCTCGACCCCCTGATCGAGCCGGCCCGCGGAGCCAGCGGGCCGGGACGCCCCCGGGGGAGGGCGCCGTCACCGGCGGCTCCGCCGGGGGGTGACCACGGTGGTCAGGCCGTCCAGCAGGCGTTCGAGGCCGAAGGCGAACAGCGACTCCAGGTCGAGTTCCGTGCCCGGCTCCGTGATCTGGGCGATCAGCGGCCCCTCGGCGGGGAGCCGGGCCCTGCTCCACTGCTTGCTGGTCATCCCCGTGTCCAGTTCGGCGCCGGCCTCGCTCTCGATGTTCATCGCCGTTCCCCGCACGTAGTTGACCATCGTGGCGTAGACGTGCAGCCGGGTGCCCGGGTCCAGGTCGAGGCCGTCGAGCGCGCCCAGGCTCCAATGCCCGTACTCCAGCAGCCCCGGCAGCGTGGCCGGCCGGGTGATGGACACGAGCCGCGGCAGCCAGGGATGGCGCTGGTAGGCCGCCCACTGCAGCCGGGCGGCCACCCGCAGGTGGGAACGCCATCCCGGCGGCGGCTCCGGGTAGTCGATCTCGGCGAACGCGGCGTCGGCGATCAGCTGGGTGAGCTCGGCCTTGGCGTCGAGGTGCCGGTAGAGGGCCATGGTGGCGACGCCGAGCTCGGCCGCGACCGCCCGCATGGACAGCGCGGCCAGGCCGTCGGCGTCTGCGAGCTTCATGGCCGCGCGAACGACGCGGTCGCGTTCGAGCCCCCCGGCCGAACGCGGGGGCAGCCTCCGGCGGGCGACCACGGCGCCGACCCGGGGCGTGGACTCGATGGCGCCCGCCTGCTTGAGCGCGGCCAGTGCTTTGGTGGCCGTCGCCATGGCGACGCCCCATTCGCGCATGACCACCCGGGTGGTGGGGACGGGATCACCGGGCCGCAGCTCCCCGTCGGCGATGCGCCGCTCGATGTCGGCGACGATCCGGAGGTACGGCGGTTGCGGGTCGTTCACGACGCCATGCTGCCACGCCTCAGCGGTCGGGAAGCCAGTTGCCGTGCAGGCCGAGCGGCACCCTGACCGGGAGGTGGACGCGCGCCACGGGCTCGCCGGTGAAGTCCTGGGCCGCGAGGATCACCAGGTCGCTGGCGTTTCGGAGGGGGTTGTGCGCGTACGTGAGCAGGTACCCGTCGTCCTCTCCCCGTCCCGCGGCGGCGAACACGGCTTCCCCTACCGCCTCGTCCTCGCCGAACCTGTGCACCTCGGCCGTCCCCCGTTCCAGGTCGTGCTTGACCAGGGCGTTGGTGAAGGCGTCGTCCGCCGGTGTGCCCTCGGGCGTGAACGGGAGCCCGTACAGGGCCGTCGCGGCCGAGTAGCCGTAGCGGTGCGGGCGGGTGGCGCGCGCGTCGTTCACACGCGGGAAGTCCTGCGGCCGGTCGTCGAGGCGCCGCTGGTGGACCTTGTCCGGCGCGATCGTCCAGCGGTCCAGCACGGGCCGGATCGCCCCGGGGTCGGCGGGGTCGAACGGGCCCTCGGCCGTGACCAGGTCGACCACGACCGAGTCGCCGTCGTCGTAGGCGTTGAGCGTGTGGCTGACATGGACCGGGTCGATGTCCAGCCAGCGCACCTCTCCACCGGCCCGCGGCATGACGCCCACCCGCGTGGGGTGCCCCGGCAGCCACCGGCACTCGAACCCGTCGAAGCCCAGCGGAGTGTCCCACAGCACCACGTGGTTCTCGGTGAGCGCGAAGTCGTGCATGAACGGCGTCCGCGCCATGGGGACGGAGGCGGCCCGCACGACGCTTCCCCCGGCGTCGGTCACGATGTGCTGCACGAAGTCGCGGCCCGGCATGTACGACAGCGAGTGCAGTTCGCCGGTGAGCGGGTCGTGCTTGGAGTGCGCCCCCGCCGTGAGCCCCTCCGCGGTCCCTCCCAGTTCGCACACGCCCACGGTGTTCAGGTCCTGGTCCAGCTCGGAGGGCGGCAGGCCGCCCTCGGCCAGGGCGAAGGTGCGCCGGGCGTGCTCGATCACGTGCACCATGGGCGCGAAGCCCGGTGCGCGCACGAAGCGGTTGCGGTACCACTCGGCCCGGCCGTCGCGCAGCCGGACTCCGTGCACCATGCCCCGGCCCATGCCCCAGATGTGGACGGCGGGGTCTTCCACGCCCAGCGGGTTGGGCCCGTTGCGCAGGTAGCGGCCGTTCAACTCGGCCGGGATCCGCCCGGTGACGGGGAGGTCGTAGGCGGTGACCTCTTCGGTGACAGGCGCGAAAGGCCCTTCGAGGTATCTCATGTGGACAACGTACGCAGGGCAGCGCCTCACCCCTGCCCCAACGAGGAAAAAGCCGTACCGTGCACTAGTGCAGACGCGTGGTCCGGCGGCACGGGCAGGAGCGTTTCCGCGCCACGCCCCAAGCCCGGGCACCGCCGGGGCCGCAGGCAGGGGGAGTCGGCGGTCATGCGCGGCCTGCTGTTGCCGGTCTTGGGCTTTCTGCCCGTTTCGGGGCCTGGAAGGGCGGAAAGCCCATGATCATTCCGAGCGAGGGCGGGACCGGTGCCCGAACCACCCCGCCCCGCAGACTCCCTCCTAATGGGCGACCCCGGCGTTCCGGGGCTTGCGTCTCAAGTCGCTTGAGGCACCACAGTGGCCCCATGGACAACCGAGAGCTGTACCCCATCGGAGACGCCGCGCGCCGCAGCGGCCTGAGCGTCAGCGCCGTCCGCTTCTACGCCGACGCCGGAATCGTCGAGCCCGCACACCTGTCCGGGGCGGGCCACCGCCTGTACGACGTCGACACCATCGCCCGCTTGGAACTCGTCCGCACCCTGCGCGAACTGGACACCGACCTGGACGAGATCCGCCGCCTGCTCGAAGGCGGCACGACCCTGCACGACCTGCTCACCACCCACCTGGAGATCGTCGAGCGCCAGGAGCGCACCCTGCGGGCCAGGAGGGCGGTGCTGCGGACCCTGATCAGGCAGGGCGGCACGACCGCGCAGGCCGACCTGATGCACAAGCTCGTCTCGATGACCGACGAGGAACGCGAGCAGACCATCGACGACTTCTGGAACGACGTCGGCGAGGGACTCGACGTCCCCGACGGTTTCGTCGACCGGCTGCGCGCGGTGCGGCCGGTCCTGCCCGCCGACCCCACGGCCGCCCAACTGGAGGCGTGGATCGAACTGGCCGACCTGGTGCGGGACCCGGCGTTTCGCGACGCGGTCCGCACCTACCTGCACGGCACCTACTCCACGGATATGGGCAGGAGCATCGCGAGCGCGCCGTCCCAGGACTTCATATACGGGAACGGGGCCGCGCTCATCGAGGAGGTCCTGGCCGCGCACCGCGCCGGTGAGTCCCCCCGGTCCCCCCGGGTGCAGAAAGCCGTCACCCGCTTCATGGAGGCGGCCGCCGCGCTGTCCGACACCCCGCTCACCCCCGAGCTCCGCGACCGCATGGCCGAAGGCTACCGGCGGATCCCCGAGATCGAGCGCCAGATCGCCGAGGAGGACGCCGCCTCCGAGGACCCCGTCTACGACGACACCCACGGCCGGTACCTGTCCCTGGTGGCGGTGGTCAACGGGACCGCGCCCGAGGAGGAAACGCTGCCCTACGCCTGGATCGCCGAGGCCATGCGCGCCCCGGCCGACGGCGTCTGAGGGGCCCGCCCCGCGCGGGCCTTCGCCCCGTCCGCGTCCCCCGGCGGGCCTCGTCCACGGGAGCCGAAAAAAATCCGGGCGGCGATGTCGAGAACCCGTGGCCGGCTTCGTCCCCGCAACGAACGCGGCCAGAATGGGTCGCACCAGTACCGAGGAGAGACACGATGGCCAAGTACCTGCTGCTCAAGCACTACCGCGGCGCCCCGGCTCCGGTCAACGACGTGCCCATGGACCGGTGGACGCCGGAGGAGATCTCGGCCCACATGCGGTACATGCGCGACTTCGCGGCCCGGCTGGAGGAGACCGGCGAGTTCGTCGACGGGCAGGCGCTCGCCCCCGAGGGGACGTTCGTCCGCTACGACGGCGAGGGGCGCCCGCCGGTCACCGACGGACCGTTCGCCGAGACCAAGGACCTCATCGCCGGTTGGATGGTGATCGACGTCGACGGCTACGAGCGCGCCGTCGAGCTGGCCGGGGAGTTGTCGGCCGCGCCCGGGGCGGGCGGGAAGCCGATCCACGAGTGGCTGGAGGTGCGCCCGTTCCTGACCGCGTCGCACACCATCACGGAGTGACCTCCGAGGTGAACGAGGTCCTCCTCCGGAGTCTCACGCCGAGCGTGCTCGGGATTCTCGTCCGCCGTGGGGCCGACTTCGCGGCGGCCGAGGACGCCGTGCAGGACGCGCTGGTCGAGGCGGTCCGCGTCTGGCCGGCCGACCCGCCGCGAGACCCCAAGGGATGGCTGATCACCGTGGCCTGGCACCGGTTCCTCGACGCGACCCGGGCGGACTCCGCCCGCCGCCGGCGTGAGGACCTCGTCGACGAGGAGCCGGCGCCCGGGCCCGCGTCCGCGGTGGACGACACGCTCCGGCTCTACTTCCTGTGCGCCCACCCGTCACTGACGCCGTCGTCCGCGGTCGCGCTCACCCTGCGCGCCGTCGGCGGGCTGACCACCCGCCAGATCGCCCGGGCCTACCTGGTGCCCGAGGCGACCATGGCGCAGCGCATCAGCCGGGCCAAGCGCACCGTCTCCGGTGTGCGGTTCGACCGGCCCGGCGACGTCGCCACCGTGCTGCGCGTCCTCTACCTGGTCTTCAACGAGGGCTACTCCGGCGACGTCGACCTCGCCGCCGAGGCCATCCGGCTCACCCGGCAGCTCGCGGCCGCCGTCGACCACCCCGAGGCGGCGGGGCTGCTCGCCCTCATGCTGCTTCACCACGCCCGGCGCGCCGCCCGGACCGCGCCCGACGGCAGCCTGGTGCCGCTCGCCGAGCAGGACCGCGGCCGGTGGGACACCGCGTCGATCGCCGGGGGCGTCGAAATCCTGCGGGCGGCCCTCGCCCGCGACCGGCTGGGCGAGTTCCAGGCCCAGGCCGCCATCGCGGCACTCCACGCCGACGCGCCCACCGCCGGGGAGACCGACTGGGCGCAGATCGTCGAGTGGTACGACGAGCTCGCGCGCCTGACCGACAACCCGGTCGTCCGGCTCAACCGCGCGGTCGCCGTCGGCGAGGCCGACGGACCGCGCGCCGGCCTGGCGGCGCTCGCGGAGCTGGACGCCTCACTGCCCCGCCACACCGCGGTGGCGGCGTACCTCCACGAGCGCGACGGCGACCCGGCGACGGCGGCACGGCTGTACGCCGAGGCGGCCCGCAAGGCACCCGACCTCGCCGAACGCGACCACCTGACGCGTCAGGCCGCCCGGCTCAACACCCGCCGGTGTCGCTGACGGCGGGTCGCGCCCGGGGTCCCCTCGGCACAGGGCCGATCCGGGTCCGCGCGGCCTCCGGGAAGCCCGGTAGGGGCTATCCGCCGGACGGCCGGGGCTGCCGCCAGCCGTTCCCGACCGACAGGCGGCACCCGGCCGGATCGTCTCCCGCGCCGACGAACAGCGAGGTCAGCATGGGGACGCCGTGGTCGAGGGTCTGGCGTGGCAGGGGGCCGTTGGCGACCAGGGAGACCAGCCCGTGGGCGACGGCCCAGCTCTGGACGGCCAGTTCCAGCGGGACGGTGTCGGAGCGGAAGCGTCCGGCGCCCCTGCCCCGTTCGACGGCCTGGACCAGGTGCTCCAGGGTCGCGTCCGCGGCCTTGAGGTCTTCGAGGTCGAAGCTCGCGTCGAACATGACCCGGTACAGGTCGGGGTGGTCCAGGGCGTTGCCGAGGTAGGCGGAGACCAGGGCGGTCAGGTCCCGCACCGGGTCCTGGGACGTCGCCACCGCCGCGAACCTGGACTCCAGGCGGGTGAAGCCCTCCTGGCGCAGGGCCTTCCACATTCCGTCCATGCCGCCGAAGTGGGTGTAGACGGCCATCGTCGACACGCCGGTCCCGGCCACCAGCGAGCGCAGGGTGACGGGTTCGCGGGTGCGGAGCATGTGCGCGGCCCGCTCGATGAGCAGGGTGCGAACCGCGGGGTCCTTCGTCCTTGCCATGGCACCAGAATACATAGCATTGCACTGCTATATTATTGGTGTCCCGAGCCCTCAGGACTCTCACGACAAGGAGCCGACATGGCCATCACCCTGGTGAACCCCGAAGGACTGCCGAAGGTCGACATCTACCGGCAGGTGTCGGTCGCCACCGGATCGAAGCTGGTGTTCGTCGCCGGCCAGGTCGCCCGCGACGCCGACGGCGGCAAGGTCGGCGAAGGCGACATCGCCGCCCAGGTCGAGCAGTGCTACCTCAACCTCGGCACCGCCCTGGCCGCGGTCGGCGCCTCCTTCGACGACGTGGCGAAGCTGACCGCCTACATCGTCGACTGGACCCCCGACAAGATGCCCCTGATCATGGAGGGGATCGCCCGGGCCGCCGCGAAGATGGGCGTCACCCCGGCGGTCCCGCCGCTCACCGGGATCGGCGTCGCGGCCCTGGCCGAGCCCGACCTCATGGTCGAGGTCGAGGCCACCGCGGTCATCGACTGAACGCGGGGCGGCGCGGCGACCGCCCTTCGACCCCCTGGTGACGAACGGTCCCCGCCCGCGACGGGCGGGGACCGTCCCCCTGCGCGGCCCGACCGCCGTCAGAGCCCGCGGTACATGATGTGCAGGCCGACGTATCCCTTCGAGGGGTGGCGGAACGCCTCGGGCAGGGTTGCCAGCACCTCGAAGCCCAGCGACCTCCACAGCCCGACCGCGCGGGTGTTGGTCTCCACCACGGCGTTGAACTGCATCGCCCGGTAGCCGTCGGCGCGCGCCCGGTCCAGGACGTGCTCGCCCAGGGCCCGCCCCACGCCGCGCCCCGCGTGAGCGGGGTCGACCATGAAGCTCGCGCTCGCGATGTGCGAGGCGGGGCCCATGTGGTTGGGGTACATCTTGGCGGAGCCCAGGACGGTGCCGTCGTCGTCGAGCGCGACGACGGTTCGGCCGGGCGGCGGCAGGAGCCACATGGCGCGGGCCTGCTCCTGGGTGACGTCGCGGTCCCAGGTGTAGGTCTCTCCGGCGGCGACGATGTCGCGCAGGAACGGCCAGATCGCGGGCCAGTGCTCGGGGGTGGCGTCTTTGATGATCACAGTGGTCATCATCAACGGTGCGCCGCCGGAACGCCAGCCCTCCTCCGGCCCGTTCCCCCGGAGAGTCCTGGGGACCGCCGCGCCGCAGACACTCTTCGGACCGGGGACGACGCCTCCCTCCGGGGAGGGATCGGCCTCACCCGCGCGCGGGATGTGGCGGCGGCGCCGGGGGGCGAGACTCGCTTCCATGACCAATGGGAAACCGGAACGGCGCACAGGACTCGGGGGTTCCGGACGACAGGTGCGCTGGCCCGCGTACGCGATGGCGGTGCTGTTCCTCGGCTACGCCGTGGGCAAGGGCCTCTTCGCGGCGCGGGGCAGGCTCGGGTTTCCGGGCGGGCCCGTGGTCCCCGCGAGCGAGTACGAGCGCTACGCCCGCATGGGGATGGACGTGGAGGTGGTGCAGTGGTTCGGAGTGCCGACCGGACTGCTGGCCGCGGCACTCGTCCTGGTGACCGTGACCGCCGCGGGACGCCGGGTCCCGCGCCCGCTGGTGCTGCTCGCGCTCGCCGGCATGCTGGCCGCCGTCGGTGCCGGTGCGGCGTTCATGGTCGTGGACGGGTTCGTCGGGATCGGGATCGGCTGGCAGTGGTACCACGGCGTCCTCGGGATCGCCGTGGTCGGGCTGCTGACGGCGACGATCCGGTCCTACGCCCGGTCGTCCCGGCCGGGGGCCGGCCGCCGCGCCCCGGTACCGGGTCCGTGACACCGGGAGCCTGCCCGGACCTGTCACGGGAGGAGGAATCCGGCCGCGCCGGCCGCCCCGCTCTCCCGGGGCGGGGGGAAGGCGACGGGACCCGGTGCTCACCTGGCCCCCGCTGTGGAGCCGTACTCGCCCGAACCGGTGCCCGCTCCGGGGTCGCAGAATTCACGCAGACGCCGGGAGACCGGTTCGGGGCTGAACCCCTGTATTCGTTCGAGGAGGTCCAGGGACCGCCGCCAGTGGGCACATGATCTACCGGGGTCCCCGGCGTCGCGGAAAACGTCACCCAGGACCATCAGCGAATCCGCTTCGTGGTACCCGTCTCCTATGTCGTGAAAGACCTCCGCCGCTCTTGCGAGCAGGTCGGTGGCTTCTTGATGGCTCCCAGTCCTCCAATGCGAGACGCCCGCCGTGTAAAGGCTGTGGGCCACTCCGTCCAAGTCCCCCTGCTCTTCGTGGAGGCGCAGCGACTCGATGGCGTGGTCGAGCGCTTCGGAGTGCCTGCCGAGGTGGATGCTCACCGCTCCCAGCTGGTTGAGGGCTCTCGCCGTCCAGTTCTCCGCGCCGATCGTACGAAAACGGTCCAGCGCGAGCCGGGCGTGTTCAAGGGCTTCGGGGTACCGTCCGGCCTCTCCGTAGGTCCAGCTCATGGCGAGAAGCGTCTGCCCCTCGCCGCGGGAGTCCCCGAGTTTCCGCCAGGCGTCCCTGGACTTCTCGAGTGAGGAGAGCGCGAGGTCCGGGGATTTCACCCTGTTGTAGTAGTGGCCGATTATGCGGTAGGCGCGGGCCTGGGCGTCCCTGTCCCCCAGTCTCTTCGCTGCGGCAAGCGATATGTCCTGGGTCTCTTTCCATTCGTGCCAGTGCCCTCCGGTGTAGAGGTAGTGGGCCAGTGTCCACGGTATCTTGCACGCGTAGAAATCCAATCCCCTCTCGGCCGCGTACCGCGCGGACGAGACCAGGTTCAGGCGTTCCACGGAAAGCCACTTCACGGCTTTCTCCAAAGAGGGAAAAGAGGGGTGGGCGATCTCAGGGGACCGAGCGGGAAGGATGATCGGGTCCCAGTGTGGACTGGAGGCCCTTTGCGCGTGGTAGGCCGAATGCAGAAGGTGGTCAAGGTAGCGGGACATCGCCTGATCCGGGGGAGTCCCGCTCTCCTCGTCGAGGAATGCCTCTACGGCGTACTCTTTCAGGAGGTCGTGGAGCGAATACCGATGGAGGCTCCTCTTCTCGACGAGATGCAGAGCGGCCAGTTCGGCGAGCAGCCTGCGGGAAGATTTCGGAGGTATTCCGGCGAGGGACGCCGCCGCTTGAATGTCGATATCGGGGCCCGGAGGAAGGCCGAGAAGGCGGAACAGGGACGCGGCCTCTTCTGAGAGTGCTTTGTAGGACCAGGAGAAAACGGGCCGGAGGTTCCCGTGCGGATCATCCATCTCGAGGAAATCCAGCCTGCTCTCCTCCAAGACCTCGCTCGCGAACTCTCCCAAGGGGATTTCGGCGTTCTGTGATATCCGGGCCGAGGCGACGGAAAGGGCGATGGGAAGACCCGCGCAGTGGTCGATGATCGTCGAGACCGCCTGCGGATCGCTTTCGACCCTTTCGGGACCGACGAATCCGGTCACCAGGTCCTCGGCTTCCCCCCGGTTCATAAGCCCGAGGGGAATCGGGCGTGCCCCGTTCAGGGCGACGAGCCCTTCCAGGTTGTTCCTGCTCGTCACGATGACGAAGCAGTCCTCCCCTCCGGGGAGGAGCTCGCGGACCTGGGCCGAGTCCCGCGCGTTGTCCAGCACCACGAGAAGCCGTTTCTGCGAGGTCAGACTCCGGTACAGCGCGGTCCGGGCTTCCAGACCGGTCGGCGCGCTCTCGACGGGAACGCAGAACGCGTCAAGGAAAAGGGACACCACTTCGGCTTGCGAGGCAGGGCGGCCCCCCGGGGAGAACCCTCGAAGGTTGACGTAGAGCTGCCCGTCGGGGAAGAGGTCCTTGGCCCGGTGCGACCAGAACACGGAAAGGGAAGTCTTCCCGACTCCCGCCGCGCCGTAGACCAGGAGGATCGGAGAACCACCGGTCTCTGCAGCGGCCTCGTCGAGGCCAAGAAGCTCTCTCTCCCGGCCGACGAAAACCGCCGGCGGGCGCGGGAGCTGCCGGGGGGTGACTCCGGATCCCCTTTTTCCGAGGTCCAGGTTCAGGTTCGCCGTATGCGCCTGGATCACCGTCCCGTAGACATCTTCTACGGTGTTTCGAACCGAGTCCCCTTCACCGGGCCGGACATCTCCCACTGGGTCGGCCTCCCATGTCCTCGCAGAACCAGTGACCGGTAGCCTGTCGGCTGCGCCTTCGCGACTGAAAGTCCGTTCGATCGCGGCTTCGCCCACTGAAGGATATCTTCCGGCCTCGGGTTCGGACCGTGTTCCGGCGCATCCGGTGGACTGCCCGGGTTCCGGTACAAAAAGCCGGAGGACATCTCACGGGGACGTGGTGGCAAGTGTTTCGGAGCTTTCGCCAACGACGGGGAATCGGTGGGACTCACCGTTCCAAGCCGGGCCCCGTGCTCGTCGCGGAGGCCGGGTCCGGGCGGTCCGGGGTCTCGGAGCGGTAGGAGTGACCGCGCTGGGGCCCCAGGCCGAAGTAGTGACGGAAGCTGTAGACCAGCGGGTTCCAACGGGCCGGATCGATGTGCTGGGTTCCGGGCACCACCAGGCTCTCCTCGGCGTGGACCCGCAGCACGTCGGCTTCGACGACGGCGTAGACATCGGAGTCGTCGAACCGCACCTGCGAGGCGCGGGCCTCCAGTTGCAGAGGGCACTCGGCGACCCGCGGCGGACCGACCAGCTCGGAGGGCTGCGGGGACAGACCCGCCGCGCCGAACTTGTCGGCTTCGAAGCGGCAGCCCGGCGGTTTGCCTTCGGGGACCGGGTGGCGCCCGGTCAACGGCGCCAGCCGCTCGACCTGCCGCCATTGGTCGGCCGCGGGCAGGTTGACCACCAGTTCGGGGCGCGCGGCGAGGTTGCGCGCCGTCTGCCCGGTGGCTCCGAGCCCCATCACGAGCAGGAAGCCCAGGGCCCAGGCCGAGGAGATCGGGGCGAGGTTGGGCGTGCCGTCCTCGTTGAGGGTGGAGACCAGCACCACGGGGGTGCCGAAGTAGAGGATCCGGGGTTCGATCCTGCGGTGGTTCAGGGGCGGGGCGGACTGTTCACGCGGGTTGTCGCTGGTCATGGACGACGACCTTAGAAGCCCGACACTTCGGCGCTCGCCGAAGCGTTCCGGGTGACAATAGGGTTCATGGACTCTGATCAGGGTGTTCCGGCTCTGGCGACGATGGCCGGGCTCCTGGCCGATCCGACACGGGCCCGGTTCTGCCTGGCGATGCTGGACGGACGCGCCTGGACCGCGGGTGAACTCGCCCGCCACGCGGGTGTCGCCGCGTCGACGGCGACCGAGCACCTCAACGCGCTGGTGGGCAGAGGACTGCTGGTGCAGGAACGGCAGGGGCGCCACCGTTACGTGCGTCTGGCCGCCCCGGACGTCGCCGAGCTCATCGAGGGGCTGGTCGCGCTCGACGCGCGACCGGTCGAACCGGAACGCTCCCTCAAGGCGACATCGCGCCGGCGGCGCCTCGCCCATGCCCGCACCTGCTACGACCACCTGGCCGGAACGGTGGGGGTGGCCATCACCGACGCCATGAGTGACCGCGGCCTGCTGGACTCCGGTCGGGGACTGGCCCTCACCCCCCGGGGCGCGGCCTGGGTCGGGGAGCTGGGACTTGCCGTCGCCCCCGGTTCTCGCAGGCCCGTCGTCCGCGCCTGCCTGGACTGGACCGAGCGGCGCCCCCACCTGGCGGGCGCGGTGGGGGCGGCGCTCTGCGGTCACGCCTTCTCCGCCGGGTGGATCGCCCGGGTGGGGGAGACACGCGCGGTCACGGTGACCCCGGCGGGGGTCGAGGCGTTCGAAGACCTGCTCGCGATCCCGCCGGGCACGCTGGTCGGCCCGCGTGACGGCGCATCGTGACCTCGGGGCGGGGGCTCCCCGGTGATCTTGACCTTTTCGGGGCCTCAACTGCTTCCGAGGCCCCGAAAAGGTCAAGATCACCGGGGGACAGCGGGTGGCGACCCGCGCAGGGACGACGAGACGGACAGCCCGGGGCTCCTTAACCGTGGCACCTGCCACGTTCACGTCACTCCCTCATGGCCTGTGAAGCTCACGTCGTCGGTCGCGGCGACGTGTTCGGCGGGCGCGGTGAGGTGCCCGGCGGTGTCCAGGGTTTCCCGGATGCGCTGAGCGAGGGGGTGTCGGTCGGGGTCGTTGATCCAGCGTTCGAAGGCGACCTTGAAGGTGGCGATCCCGATTTCGGCGGCGAGTGCGGCGGTGGTGGCCTCCAGGCCGCGTTCGCGCAGCGTGCGGGCGAGCATGGAGGCGAGTGCGGCGAGTTTGGCCAGTTCGCGTTCCTGGAGTTCGGGGTTGGCGGCGATGACGGCCTGGCGTTGCCGTGCCAGGTCCGCGCGTTCTTCGAGGACGGGGGCGGCTTCGGTCAGGGCGTGGGTGATCACCGCGAGCGGCGGGAGCGAGGCGGGGGCGGTGGCCGTGGCGTTCGCGAGGGTGTCGGCGAGGGGGTTGGCGGCCGGGAAGAGGACTTCCCGTTTGTCGGTGAAGTGCCGGTAGAAGGTCCGTTCGGTGAGCCCGGCGCGGGTGGCGATCTCCGCGACGGTGGTGGCGTCGAAGCCCTGGTGGTTGTAGAGCTCCAGCGCCGCCTTCTCCAGGCGGCCTCGTGCGTCGGGTTTCCATCGGCTCATGCTCCGATCCTAACTGCCGATGACAGAGCCTGACATTACCGTGACGTCAGTCACTGACGTAAGAGTGATGTCAGTGACTGACGTCGGTGTTACGGTGATGTCATCAACTGACATCACGGCGCCCCGGTGGGAGCCCGTAGCAGGAAGGCGCACCATGCGCGTATTCGTCACCGGAGCCTCCGGACACGTCGGCTCCGCCGTCGTCCCCGAACTCCTCGAAGCGGGACACCAGGTCGTCGGCCTGGCCCGCTCGGACAAGTCCGCCGCCGCGTTGGCGGCTGCCGGTGCCCAGGTGTACCGAGGCGACCTGGACAATCTCGACGGCATCGCCGCGGCCGCCGCCGCGGCCGACGGCGTCATCCACCTGGCCTTCAAGCACGACGCCATGTTCGCCGGCGACTTCGAGGGCGCGGTCGCGGCGGACCTGCGCGCCATCGAGGCGCTCGGGGACGCTCTGGCCGGCACCGACAAGCCCCTGGTGGCCACGTCGGGAACCGCGCTGTTCGCCTTCGCCGGCCTCAAAGACACCCTCACCGAAGCCGACGCGTTCGACGCCGGCCCGCGGATCGACGCCGAGAACGCGGTGGTCGCACTCGCGGAGCGCGGCATCCGCTCATCCGTCGTCCGGCTCACCCCGACCGTGCACAGCACACTCGACCACAACGGCTTCATCCCGACCTTCGTCTCCATCGCCCGGTCGAAGGGCGCCTCCGCCTACGTCGGCGACGGGGCCCATCGCTGGCCCGCCGTGCACACGCTCGACGCGGCACGCCTGTACCGTCTGGCACTGGAATCCGCGCCGGCGGGGTCACGGCTGCACGCCGTCGACGACGAGGGGATCACCTTCCGTCAGATCGCCGAGGCCATCGGCCGCGGGCTGGACCTTCCCGTCGTCAGCATCCCGCCGACGCAGGCCGACGACCACTTCGGCTTCCTCAGCGCCCACGCCCAGGCCGACAACCCGTCCTCGAGCACGCTGACCCGCGACCTCCTCGGCTGGAAGCCCCTCCATCTCGGCCTCATCGACGACCTCGCCCAGGGCCACTACTTCGACGCCCCGGCGACCACCACACACTGAGCCAAGCCCCTCAAGCTCCCCGGTTCCGCCGCGCCGCACCCGGCGGCGCGGCGGAACCGGTCCACACGCCCCCCCGCCCACGAAGACCGGCTGCCGCGCACCCCGCGCCACATCGCAGCCAGCGGAGACAACAACATGAACACGAAAGACGCACACGAGCGGATGGACCCCGAACTCGCCGAGGCCCTGAAGGCCATGCCGATGACGCATACGGGGGTGTTCGACCTCAACGACCTGGAGGGAACACGGGCCGGCGTCCGCGCCATGGCCGAATCCATCGCCGCCACCATCCCCGACGAGCCCACGGTCACCGCCCACGAGATCCAGGTGCCGCGCGCCGAAGGCCCCGACGTCCCGATCCTCCTGCTGCGTCCCCGGAACGCGCCCGGACCGCTGCCGGTCATCGTGTGGTTCCACGGCGGTGGGCAGGTGCTCGGCTTCGCCGCCCAGGACGCACCCTGGCTCAAGCCGCTGTGCGCGGCACTCGGCTGCGCCATTGTCAGTGTCGACTACCGGCTGGCCCCGGAAACCCCCGCGCCCGGGGCCGCCGAGGACGGATACACCGCCTACCGGTGGATCAGCGACAACGCCGCCGATTTTGGTCTCGACCCCGCCCGGGTCGGTCTGGCCGGCCAGAGCGGAGGCGGGGGCATCGCCGCCGCCACCGCCCTTCTGATCCGCGACACCGGAGCGGCGCCCCCGCTGTTCCAGCTGCTGATGTACCCGATGCTCGACGACCGCAACACGACTGACTCGAGCCACGAGATCACCGACATCGGCATCTGGGACCGCGCGACCAACGTCCTTGCCTGGAAGTCGATCCTCGGCGACCGCGTCGGCACCGACGGAGTTACGTCCTACTGCGCGGCCTCCCGGGCGACCGACCTCACCGGCCTGCCTCCGACTTTCATCGGTGTCGGTGAACTGGACCTCTTCCGCGACGAGAACCTCGACTACGCGGCGCGCCTGCGCGCCCAGGGCGTCCCCGTGGAGCTGCACCTCTACCCCGGCGCCTACCACGCGTTCGACCTGTTCGCCCCGCGGTCCCACCTTGCGACGAGCTTCCACCACACGTTGAACGACTACCTCGTCCGCAACTTCGCGAAGGCCCCGGAAACGGCGACCGTTTAGCAACACGCAGATCCGAAGGCCCGCACCTGTGCGGAATCCGCCGGCCTCCGAGCCGATTGCCCACACCGCCGCCCACGGGGCCTGGTCCTGGAGATGCCCGCCGGGCCCCTGTCCGGCGTCTACGACCCCACCGGGCCCGGCAAGTTACTGTTCGCGTTCTTCGCCGCGATGGCGGGGGAGCGGGAGAACATCCGCGAGGCGACCTTGGGGGCTCGACACCGCGGCCCGCAAGCACGGCGGCCGGCCCTTCGGCCCGTACGGCGCGGGCGTTCGCGATCCTGGAGACACGGAGATCGAGGTCCTGGTCGTGCCGGACTGCCCTCACCGGCAGTTCGCCGAGGAGTGAGGCAGGCCCTGGACGACCTCGGGCTGGACACCACCGGCTTCACCACCCGGGTGGTCGCCGACCAGGCCGAGGCTGAGCGGTCGGCCTTCGCCGGGTCCCCGACGATCCTGACCGACGGCCGTGACCCGTTCGCCGAGCCCGGCACAATGCCCTCGCCCTCTTGTCGGATCTACCGCGCCCCGCAGGGTCTGGCCGGGGCGCCCGGTCTCGACCAGCTCCACAGCTACTGGCGGGTTGCTTGTCACCTGGTTCGCCGCTCGTTAACGGCCCCGGATTTGTGAGGAGCGGGCCCGGTCGTGTTGCCCCCGTGGCGCCACTGTTCTTGTGCCGTTAATTACGTTGCGTTTGTTACGTTAAAGCTCAACGAAATCTCGTTTTCACGAACGAAATCACCTCCAGAGATGCCGGTTTTCACCCCTCCGATAAGTGAACCTTATCGGAGGTGAGCAAAGGAGGTGCGACGAGAGAGCCAGGAGGGGGGCCGGTTACGTTTGCGGGCGGGTTTCACACCCGTCGGGTGGGGTTCGACGCGATGAGAAGCAGCTGGCGGGGCGGTCTTTTCCCGAAAAGGCCCTGAAGTCGCCGCAGCGCGGAGTGGAAAGCCGAGCCATGCCCTGACATTCGGAGGGGTTCAATAGGGCTCCTCCGTTCGCCTGAGGGGCCCTGTTTTCAGGAGGACCGCCCAAAAAACTTCACAAAACGGTCATTTGGCCAAGTGGCCATCCGGTTGGATTCGTTGAACCACAGGTCAGAGGGCTCTCCGGAAGCGTGGTGACACGCCGAGGGCCTCGCCTCGCATGCCCATCGTCCCCGACGCCCCTCGGCCCACTGTCCGGTGGAAAGCGGCTGGATGGACGGTTTTTCTCGTCAGGGCGCTGAGATCGACGTGGAAGGAGGCGAGAAGTCGAGCCATGTCCTCACACTCGAACGATCCCGATGTGGCGCCTGCGTGCGTCTGGGGAGCCTTGTTTTTGGGAAACTGGGCCAAAAAAATTCACAAAACGGACATTTAGCCGGATGGTTGTTCGGTCAGATTCGTTGAACCGCAGGTCAGAGGGTTTTCCGGGAACGCGGTGACATGCCGACAGCCTCACGTGTGAAGCGGTGGGCCGGGATGCTCGCGTGGAACCAGCGTCAGGTCGACATTGCCGAGCGTGGAGTCGCGGTGAACCGCGCCGCGGTTCCCCGTGTCCTCCGGGTTGCTTGCGGCGGCAGGCGGGGACGACGGCCCCGCTGTCGAAGGGGACGGTGTCCACCAGTTCGAAATGGGCAGGGGAGAACCCGGCGATGACCGGGGAGAGCTTGACGACCAGTTCGTCGATCTCGGGCAGCAGCGCGCCCGCCGGCTTCGCGCCGCCCGCCAGGTAGATCCCCTTTCCCTCCTCCTGCTTGAGCTCGCGGACCTCGGCGAGCGGATCGCCGGAGACGACGCGCCGGTCAGGCGACGCACACGCCTCCGTAAGACGCCCCGGCCCCGGAGCTGCCGGCCACCCTCGACATGCCGGGCAAGGTCGCCGACTTCCTTCGCACCACCGAGCTGGAGCCCGCCGAGCGGGCCGCGCTCGACCATGGGATGACCGTACGGTGCGGCCGGGGCTACACCCGGCGCATCACAGCCGTGCCAGCGGTCCACCGCCAGCTCCTCGCCCGCTGCCAACCGCTCGACGGCGACCAGGTTGTCCCTGCCCAGCGCAAGGCCCGTCGCGAGTACGAGAACCGCGTCACCGGCCTCGGAGCTCCGGCCTGAACAAGATCACCGGCTTAGCGTCCACCGCTGTACCGATGTTCCCCGAGGCTTCTGTCGAAGCAGAGGCGCTTCACGATCGATACTCGGGGCCGATCGAATCCCGCAATCGGATAGGTCATCCGTTTATGCTATCGTCCTACTCAAGCGGATAACTTATCCAATTGTTTGGGTGGAGGAGCTCATGACGAAGACAGCCGTGGTCACGGCCGGCACAGGCGGCATCGGCCTGGAGACGGCACTGGGGCTGGCCGCCGCGGGATTCGCCGTCACCGTGATCGGTCGCGACGCCGACCGGGGCGCCAGGGCGGTCGAGCGGATCAACGCGGAGCAACCCGCGCACTCCGGCCGGTTCCTTTCTGCCGACCTGGCTTCGCTCGACCAGGTCCGCGCGCTGGCCGCCATGCTCGCCGCCGAGCACGCGGCGTCGGGGGAACCGCTGACGGTGCTGGTCAACAACGTGGGGGCGATGTTCGCCCGGCGGCAGCACATCGACGGCGTCGAAGCGTCGTTCGTGGTCAATCACCTATCGCCGTACCTGCTGACCGAGCTGCTGCTGCCCACGCTCACGGCCGGGGCCCCCAGCCGGGTCGTGAACGTGACCTCGGCCGCGGTCGGCACCGCCAGGCGGGTGTTCGACGACGTCGAGCCGCCGGGCGGCTACTACGGCTTCCACTGGTACGGGCGTGCCAAGCTGGCCAACCTCGCCTACACGCTCGACCTGGCGAAGCGGCTGCGGGGAACGGGCGTGTCGATCTTCGCCGCCGACCCCGGCGGCGCCGCGACCGACATGACCAACGGCACCCTGACCGACCCGAAGATCGTCTCCCCGCCGTTGCGGCTGTTGTGGCCGCTGGTGCGCCGCCGGTTCGAACGCTCCACCTCCGGCTCCGCGTCCGTGGCCGCCCGGCCCTCAATCACCGCCGCCACCGACCCCGCGCTGACCGGCCGGACCGGCCTCGTCATCGGCCCCTCGGCTGATCCCGTCGCCCCGTTCCGCGCCGCGACCGACCCCCGCATCGCCGACGCCGTGCGTCGGCTCAGCCAGGCCCACGCACCCGTGGCCACCCCAGCGAACACAGAGCACCTCGGATGAGCCCAGGGCTCGACGCCGGCCACACGACCAGCGCCGCCCCACCGCCGCCGCCCATTCATCCCTTCCGCATGAGGACACCATCATGACCACCGCAGACCCGACCCTCTACGCCCGGACCGTGCACGGCTCCGGCCTCCCCCTCGCCCATGGCGCAGGCGGCGGCATCGCGGCCGGCTTCGGGCCGATCATGGACGGTCCCGCCCCCCGGAATGATCACGGGCTTTCCGCCCTTCCCGGCCCCGAAACGGGCAGAAATCCCATGACCGCCAACGAAACCCCCACACAACGGACACCATGGGCGCGGTCCCGACCCGCACCCGCCGTCGCCGCCCGCCGTAACCTCGCGGTTCGCGGGCGTGAAGCCGAAAGACCCACCCGAAGCACCCGTGCGCGAATCACCCCCGCGTCGGAGACTCCGAACCGGCCGCCGCCGTCCCCGGCGCGCAGACCGCCGAGCTGATCACCGGGCACCTGCCGTTCCTGGAGCAGCCGAACCAGTGGCTGGAGACCATCACCGACTTCCTCGCCAAGCAGAACGACGCTCGCTGACCTGGGTGGTGGGAGGGCCAGGCAGCCCGCCACCCGAAGCCACCGCCCGCCCGGAAACGCCCGCATATGATCATCTGACCGGCCCGCGAACCAAGACGAGCAACCTGGACACTTCCCATGACGACCGCACCGCTGCGCAAGGACGCCGCCCGCAACTGGGAACGGATCGCCGCGATCGCCCGTACCCTGGTCGACCAGGGCACCCCCCTGCAGCTCAACGATGTCGCACACCGGGCCGGCCTCGGGGTCGCCACCGTCTACCGGCACTTCCCCACCCCCGAGGCACTACTGGAGACCGTCGCCGCCCCCTGCCTCGAAGACCTCGTCGGCCATGGCAAGCAGGCCCTGGCCGACGCCGACCCCTGGCGGGCGCTGGAGGGCTTCCTGTCCCGCGTCCTCGAAGCACAGCTCACCGATGCCGCTCTGCCCCCGGTCGCCGCCGCCGCCGTGGACGCCCTGCCACGAACCACGGAACTCAAAGAGTCACTCGCGTCGGTCGGCACCGAGCTCCTCGACCGGGCCCGTGACGCCGGAGCCGTCCGCCCAGACCTCGCCGCCCACGACCTGGTCCCGCTCATGTGCGGCATCGCCCATGCCGTGAACGTCCACGGCGGCACCCCCGCCGACAAGACCGAAACCGCCCACCGCTACCTTGACACCCTGCTCGGAGGCATGCGCCCAGCACCGTCGAACGCGTGACGTCCAAGACCCCCCCTTCTCGAAAACGACCCTTTCCGGGAGCAAGATCGGAAACGGCCGCTGGAGACGGTCCGGACGCCAGATCGGTTCTCGGAACTCGTTCTCACTCAAGTAGTGACAGGCCCGGTTCCGGGAATGGTTTGTGGGAGGACTTCGGGCGTGACGGCCCCTCAGGGCACCATCGAGAGCGACGACGTCGAGCGCCACGACTGCCCGCGCTGCGGCGTCCAGCCAGGCTCGCCCTGCCGCTCGCACTCGGGCGTGATCGCCGGGATCTACCGCACCGGCCGATTCAAGAAGGCGGCCCTGCGGGTGCCGACCGTGGCCCCGGACAGCCCTGGCGGCCTGGTATCCCGCCGCCGGCCGTGCCCGAGACGGACGCCCCAGGCGCGGGCATCCGCATCGGGTACGCCCGTTGCAGTCACCTCACCCAGGAACTGCAGTCGCAGCTGGACGCGCTCAGCGCGCACGGCATCCCGCGCGACAGGATCTTCTCGGAGAAGATCAGCACCCGTATCCGGGTCCGTCCCCAGTTCGAGGCCGCGCTCACCCTATTACGGCCGATCCGGTTTCGTCGGGGTCGTGGGTCGGATCCGCAGCCGCGGCCAGGCCGCGGTGTCGCGGAGCAGCTGTCGGTCGTGGGTGGCCACCACGACGGCGGCGTCCGTCGCGGCCAGCGCCCGGGACAGGTCCTCGACCAGGGCCATCGAAAGGTGGTTGGTCGGCTCGTCGAGCAGCAGGACGTGCGGTCGCGCGGCCAGCAGGACCGCCAGGTCGAGTCGTCGCTGCTGGCCGACCGACAGCTCGGCCACCGGCCGGTGGACCGTGTCGGAGGGGAGCAGGCCGAGCTGCGCGAGCTCGACCCGGTCGTCCTCGCGCAGCTCGCCGGAGACGACGAGGCGGTTCACGGCGGTTTCGTAGACCTCGTGGGCGGTCCGCCGGGACGGCGCCGGGGACTCCTGTCCGAGCAGCCCCACCCGCGCGCCCGGCTCGCGCAGCACCGTCCCCGAGTGGGGGGTCAGTTCTCCCGAGAGCACGGAGAGCAGCGTCGACTTGCCGGAGCCGTTGGGGCCGGTCACCACCAGGCGGCCGCCGGTCTCGAGGAGCGCCGAGCACGGCGTCGTGAGCCTGCCGTCCACCGTCACCTCTTCGGCCCGCAGGAGTGTGGTCTCCGGCCGCGCTCCGAGCGTCGGTGGTTGGAACCGCAACGGCGGTTCGGGGACGTCGAGGGCGTGCGCCCGGAGTTCCTCCTGGCGTCGGTGGACCGCCCGCACCAGGGCCGGCGCGCGGGTCGCGCGGGTGTGCTTGCCGGTCCCCTTGTCGGGACGCCATCCGGTGGACAGCCGGTTCCGCGCGGTGGAGAGGTTCTGTTCGAGTCGTCGCCGCTCCTCCTGCTGGTCCCGGTACTCGGTCTCCCAGCGTTCCCGCTCGGCGCGGCGCCCCTCCCGGTAGCCGGGGTAGCCGCCGCCGTAGGTCCGGGGGCGGCCGTCGCGGGTGGGGTCGAGGTCGATCACCGAGGTGGCGACGTCGGCCAGCAGCGCGCGGTCGTGGCTGACGAGCACGACCCCGCCCGGGTACTCGCGGAGCCGGGCGGTCAGGTGCTCCAGTCCGGCCGCGTCGAGGTGGTTGGTCGGCTCGTCCAGCAGGAGCAGGTCGTGTCCGGCGCCCAGCAGGCAGGCCAACCGGACGCGGTAGCGCTGTCCGACGGAGAGGCCGGCCAGCGTCCGGGTGCGGTCGCTCACCGCGCCGAGGGCGGCGAGCGAGACGTCGACGCGGCGGTGGGCGTCCCAGGCGTCGACGGCCTCCGCGTCGGCGAGCGCGTCGGCGTAGTCCTGTTCGGCGCCGGGGTGTCCGTCGGTGAGGGCGAGGGTCGCCGTCTCGAACGCGTGGAGTGCCGTGCGCACCCGGGAGAGTTCCACGTCGATCAGGTCGCCGACCGTGCGGTCGGCGTCGATCGGGACCTCCTGGCCGGCGACCCCGATCGTGCCGACCCGGCGCACCGTGCCGGAGTCGGGTCTCAGTGTCCCGGCGAGGGCCTGGAGCAGTGTGGTCTTCCCGCGCCCGTTCTCTCCCACCACCCCCAGCCGTTGGCCGGGGGAGACGGTCAGGTCGACACCGGTCAGAACCGGTCGGCCGCCGCGGGACAGGCGCAGGTCGGCGGTGCTGAGATGGACGCGCGCACGCGCGCGCGAAGCAGTGATGGCGGGCACTTTTCCTCCAGGGCGAAACCCTGCGGGCGGCGGCGCGGAAGAGGCGCGGCGGCCCGCGGGAGCGAAGAACGACGCGGGGGACGTCCGGCCGGGCCCGGTGCAGGGGCGGAAACGGCGGCCGGGGGCGTCGTCCTCAGAGGAAGTACAGGTACTGCATACCGCCAAGCTAACAGACGGCCTCCCCGGACCGCCAGTTCTCCGCCCCGGCCGCGGAGGGGGCCGGCTTGACGCCCTTTTAGATAACCGCTATCTATTGAAGTGTCGCAGAGGAGGATGGCCCGTGCAGGACGTGGTACTGGCGCTGCTGGCCAAGGAGCCGTCGCACGGGTACGACCTGCGCAGGCGGTTGGCGGCGGCGCTCGGACCGTTGGGGGAGACGCTGAACGCCGGGCAGGTCTACGTGACGCTCACCCGGCTCGAAAAGGCGGGCCTGGTCGTTCAGGAGCGTGAGGACGCGCCGGTGCGCGGCCCGCGGCGCAAGGTGTACGCGCTGACCGCGTCCGGGCAGGAGCGCGTGGCCGCGTGGCTGGCCGAAACCACCGGGCCCAGAGCCGACGTGACGGAGTTCCACCTGAAGCTGGTGGCCGCCGCCGAGTCGGGGCTGGCCGATCCGCTCGCGCTCGTGGCCGCGCGGCGGCGGGAGCTGATCCGCAACCTCGCCGAAGCCCAGCGAGCCGCCCTCGCTCACGACGCGAACTCGGAGGCCGGTCTGCTCCTGGAGGGCGTCGCCCTCCGGTTGCAGGCCGATCTGCGCTGGCTGGAGGCGTGCGAGCGGACCTGGGCCGCCCGCGCTCCGCGTGGGAAAGGCGGAGGAGACGGATGAGCAGAGACGGTCTGCGGGTCAGGGGCCGGTCGCAGCGAAGGGGTGCGAAGGACGGCCCCGACGCGGGACCGGCCGATCGCCACCCCGGTGAGGCGGCCGGGACGGCGCTGCGGGCGGTCGGCCTGTCGCGGACGTACGGGCGGGGCGAGAACCTGGTGCGGGCCGTCGACGGGGTCGACCTCGACGTTCCCGCCGGGCAGACGTTCGCCGTGACCGGGCCCAGCGGCTGCGGAAAGTCGACGCTGCTGCAGCTCTTCGGCGGTCTGGACCGGCCCACCGAGGGCGAGGTGTGGCTCGGCGGGCGGCGCGTCGACCACCTCGGCGAACGGGCGCTGGCCAGGCTGAGGCGCCGCGCCGTCGGCTTCGTCTTCCAGTCCTTCCACCTGATGGACGAGCTGACGGCGGCGGAGAACGTCGAGCTGCCCGCGCTGCTCGCCGGAGCCTCGCCGCGCACCGCCCGCCGCCGTGCCGCCGGGCTCCTCGACCGGGTCGGGGTCGCCGACCGGGCCCGGCACCTGCCCTCGAAGCTGTCCGGCGGGCAGCGGCAGCGGGTCGCCATCGCCCGCGCCCTGGTCAACGAACCGCTGGTGGTCCTCGCCGACGAGCCCACCGGAAACCTCGACAGCGCCGCGACCCACGACGTCCTCCGCCTCTTCGACGAGCTGCGCGCCGCCGGCCAGACCCTGGTCGTGGTCACCCATGACGAGCGCGTCGCCGCCACGGCGGACCGCGTCGTCTCCCTGCGCGACGGGGCGCTGGCCGACGACATCCGTCTGGGCGGCGACGGCGGCACGGGGCTCGGCACGCTGCTGGGCTGGGAGGACTGACCATGGGGCACCTGCTGCTGGTGTGGCGTCTGGTCCTGCGCGACACGCGTCGCCGTCCCGGCGACGCCGTCGTGTTCCTGCTCGCCGTCACCGTCGCCACCGCCTGCCTGTCCCTCGGGCTGGCGGCCGACAACGCCGTGGCCGCCGGGTACGCGAGGACCCACGAGGCCACCGCCGGTCCCGACCTCACCGCCATCACGACGGCCGCGGACTCGTCCGACCTGGTCGAACGCATCGCGGATATGCCCGGGGTGGCCGCGCGGGCCGATCCCGTCTTCGCGTTCTCCACTGTCGTCCAGGCCAACGGCCGAACCGCGCGCTCCTCGGTCGAGGGGCGCGAGAGCGCGCCGTCGGCCGTGGACCGGCCGCTGGTGACCTCGGGGACCTGGGTGCGTCCGGGCGGCGCGGTGGTGGAGCGCGGCTTCGCGCAGGCGCTCGGCGTGGGCGTCGGCGACCGCGTCACCGTCAGCGGGCGCGGTTACCCGGTCGTCGGGATCGCGGTCAGCGCGGCCACCCCGGTGTATCCGTGGAGCGACTGGGCCCAGGGCCCGGGGACCACCGACAGGGGCGGCAGGATCTGGTTCACCACCGCCGACGCCCGCGCGGCGGCGGGCGACGCCTCCGGTGTCCACCTGGTCCACCTGAAGCTGACCTCCCCCGACGCGGTCATCCAATGGCGCGACACGGTGTTCACCCCCGGCCTCAGGGGCGACGCCTGGGTCAACACCCGCGACTGGCAGACCGTTCTCCGGATGAACACGAACATGATCAGGGGTTCCCGGCCCGCCCTGGTCGTCGGCGGCTGGCTGCTCGCCGCGGCCGCGATCGTCACCCTCGCCGCGCTCGCCGCCGTACGCGCCTCCCGAGACAACCGGCGCGCCGGGCTGCTCAAGGCCGTCGGCGCCGGTCCCGGCACCGTCGCCGTCGTACTGCTGGCGCAGCACCTGCTGCTGACCGCCCTGGCCGCCGCGCTCGGACTGGCCGTCGGGGCCCTGGTCGCACCCGGACTGGTCGATCCCAGTGCCGGGCTGCTCGACACCGCCGGTCCACCGTCCGCCGGCGTCGTCGCCGCCGCGGTCCTCGTCGCCGTCCTGGTCGCCATGGCCGGTACGCTCGGCCCCGCCCTGCGCGCCGCCCGCACCAGCACCGTCCACGCCTTGGCCGAGCCGGCCCGCCTGCTCACGCGCCGCCCGTGGCTGACCGCCGTGACGGCGTACCTGCCCACCTCGCTCCTGATCGGGGTCCGGCTGCTCGCCCGCCGCCCCGGCCACGCCGTCCTGACCGCCGTCTCCGTGGCCGCGACCAGCGTCATGGTCACCGCGCTGCTCTCCTTCCGCACCGCCCTCGCCACCGTGGCGACCGCTCCCGCCCTGGAGGCGGTGGACGCCCGCACCGGCCAGGTGCTGCTCGGTGTCACCCTTGTGACGGTGATGCTGTGCGCGCTCAACACCGTGTTCCTCGGCTGGAGCTGCGCGGTGCGGGCCCGCCGGGTCCTGGCCGTCACCCGCGTCCTCGGCGCCACACCCGGCCAGGTCGTCGCGGCGCTCTGCGCCGCGCAGCTCCTGCCCGCCGTGCCCGGGCTGCTGGCGGGATCCTTTGTCGGGATCGTCCTGTACTGGTTCTTCAACCCCGGGAACGCGGTCACGCCCCCGGGATCGTGGCTGGTCGCCGCCGCGCTCGCCGTCCTGGCGGCGGTCGCGGCGCTGACCGCCCTGCCCGCGTGGGTCCACTCCCGCAGCCCCGCCGGACGCGCCCTCGACACCGGCCCCGTCTGACGGACCTCTCCGGCCGCCGGTCGGGGCCGGGCTTCGCCGGATCACCACGGGGAGTCGTCGTCAGAGGCGCAGCGGCTCCAGCGGCCACCCGCGTCCGGGACGATCGGGGTGGCGGTCTTGTCGTGGAACCCCGGCGACCGCGCGGTCACGGGCGCGCGGCCCGGGGAACGAGCCGGCGGGCGCATCAGCGGTGGATCCGCCTCGCCGCCTGGGTCCGTCCGGGCGGACCGGCCTCCGGAAGGCCCAGCCGGAGGGCTCAGGCCGAACTCGTGAGCGGGCCGGGTGCGCGGTGGACGGCCGGAGCGGGAAACCCGCGGCCGAGCAGGAACAGGCCGAAGGCGACCTCGAAGAGCCCGCCCGGCGCGGCGAGTGCGATGCCCGCGCCGGGAAGGGCGAACTCCACCACCGCGCCCAACCCGAGCAGGGCGTATCCGGCCGCGCCCCACCAGGCGAACCAGCCGGGCACCCAGCGGTGCCTCCCCAACGCGAGGCAGAACGGGACGCTGCCCGCTCCGAGGACGAACATGGCGGTCGCGTAGGCGATGTCGTTGGCCGCGGCCGCCCCCGATCCCAGCAGCGCCACGCCGAGGGCGAGCAGGACGGCCTCCGCGGCCCGGACGGCCAGGTACAACCGGGCGGTCCGCGGGGCGGGCTCGCGCAGGGCCCGGAAGGCCAGCCCTCCGATCGCCGCCACCGCGACCGAGTTCAGGAGCATCAGACCGATCCCGACGGGCCGGTCGGCCAGAGCGCTGCCGCCCCCGTAGAAGACGAACGCCGCAAGGAAGAGGGCGCCGGTTAGTCGGCCGGCGGCGCGGTGGGACATGTCGTACTCCTGTCGTACTTAGTACACTTACTAAGTACGGTACGGTAGGAACCCGAGGCCGTCAACGCCGCCGAAGGAGGTCCACGTGTCCGACTCCGACAAGACCCGCCCCCCCAGGAAGCCGGGGGTCCTCAACCGCGACCGGGTCCTGGCCGCCGCGATGGAACTCGCCGACGCCGACGGCCTCGGCGCGCTGACGATGCGGTCGCTGGCGCTCGCCCTGGGCGTGAAGCCGATGTCGCTGTACCACCACGTGCGCGACAAGGAGGACCTGCTGGACGGCATGCTCGACCTGGTGTTCGGCGAGATCGAGCTGCCGCGGACGCGGGAGCCCTGGCGGTCGGAGATACGACGGCACGCCGTCTCGGCGCGGACCGTGCTGGCCCGTCACCCGTGGGCGCTGGCGCTGGCGGGGACGCGGACCTCGCCGGGCCCGGCGACGCTGCGCCACCACGACGCGGTGGTCGGCACGCTGGCGAACAGCGGGTTCTCCCCGCCGATGACCGCGCGCGCCTACGCGACCATCGACGCCTACGTCTACGGCTTCGTGCTCCAGGAGGCGTCGTTGCCGTTCGAGGACCCCGGCGGCGCCGACGTGGCGAAGTCGGTCATGGCCGGGTTCGACGCGGGGCGGTACCCGCACCTGACCGCGTTCGCCACCGACTACCTGACGCAGGAGGGCTACGCCTTCGGGGACCAGTTCGAGCCCGGCCTCGACCTGGTCCTGGACGCCGTCGGGACACTCGTCGACCGCTGACCCGGGTGCGGGCGGCGCCGCGCCCCTCAGGGTCCCCGCCCGGCCACGGCTGCCGCCGGCCGGTCCGCCTGCTTTCGCGGCGGGCGCGGGGGAGGACGTCCCTGAGCGCGTTGTCGTCCGTGTCCTCGCCGGTCAACGGTCTTTCGGCGGCGGGTCGGCCGAGGGGAGGGCGCCTCAGCGTACGTCGGGAGCCCCGACCACCGAGGCCAGGGCCGCGAACAGCAGGGCGGTGGAGGCCGCGCCCGGATCCTGGTGGCCCCGGCTGCGCTCTCCCAGGTAGGAGGCGCGGCCCTTGCGCGCGGTCATCGGAACGGTGGCCTGCGCGCCCTCCCCGGCGGCGCGCGCGGCGGCCCCGACCGCCGCACCCAGGTCCGCCCCGTCCTCCAGCGCCGCCGAGTACGCGGCCAGCGCGGGGGCGAGCGCGTCGACCATCGTCTTGTCGCGGACCTGGGCGCCGCCGAGTCCGCGCACCGCCTCCATCCCGTCGCGCAGGGCGTCGAGGAGTTCGCCGGGGGAGGCCGTGGAACCGGTGAGCCGCTTGCCCGCCGAGCGCAGGACCGTCCCGTACAGCGGTCCCGAGGCTCCTCCGACCGTGGAGATGAGGGTGCGGCCGCTCAGTGTCAGCACGCTGCCCACGCTGGGGAAGTCGGTGTCGGCGAGCTTGCCGGCCACGGCGGAGAAGCCGCGCCGCATGTTGCTCCCGTGGTCGCCGTCGCCGATGGCCGCGTCGAGCCGGGTCAGCTCCTCGGCGTGCTCGTCCATGCTCTCGGCGGCGGCCCGCATCCAGGCGCGGGCCAGGTCGATGGTCACGCTGTCCATACTCGTGCTCACTCCCTCTCCGGTCCGGGTCAGAGACCCCAGCGCAGTGCCGGGGTGCTGACGGGGGCGTCCCACAGTTCGAGCATCCGGTCGTCGGCGCGGCACACGGTGAGGGAGGCCCCCGCCATGTCCAGGCTGGTGACGTAGTTTCCGACCAGGCTGCGGGCGATCGTGACACCCCGCTCCGACAACCGCGCCGCGACCTCGCCGAAGAGCAGGTAGAGCTCGAGCAGGGGGGTGCCCCCCATTCCGTTGAGCATGACGATCGCCGGGTCCTCCGACGACAACGGGAGGTCCTCCAGGACGGTCCGCACGGTCAGGTCCGCGAGGTCGCGGGCGGGGAGCAGCTTCTCCCGGCTGCGTCCGGGTTCGCCGTGGATGCCGATGCCCACCTCGATCTCGTCGTCCGCCAGGTCGAACCCGGGCCGCCCCGAGGCGGGAGTGGTGCACGCGGTGAGCGCGACGGCGAAGGAGCGCGAGGCCGCGTTGACGCGCCTGCCGATGTCGGCGACCGCCTGGAGGTCGCCGCCCTGCTCGGCGAGGGCCCCGGCGATCTTCTCCACGAACAGGGTCGCGCCGGTGCCGCGCCGCCCCGCCGTGAAGGTGGAGTCGCGCACCGCCACGTCGTCGTCGACCAGGACCGTGGCGGTCCGCACCCCCTCCTCCTCGGCGAGTTCGGCGGCCATCTCGAAGTTCATGACGTCGCCGGTGTAGTTCTTCACGACGAGGACCACTCCGGCGCCGCTGTCCACGGCGGTGGCGGCGGCCAGGACCTGGTCCGGGACGGGCGAGGTGAAGACCTCCCCGGGGCAGGCGGCGTCCAGCATCCCGGTGCCGACGAAGCCGCCGTGCAGGGGCTCGTGCCCCGAGCCCCCGCCGGAGACGAGCGCGACCCTGCCGGGGCGGGTGGGCCGCGCGCGCGTGATGATCCGCTGCCGCGTGTCCACCGCCAGACCCGGGTGGGCGGCGGCGATCCCGGCGAGGGCGTCGTCGATGACCGTGTCGGGGCTGTTCAGGAACTTCTTCATCGTCAGGGCCTCCTGGCGGTGTCGCCGCGGCGGGCGCCCGCGGATCGGCTTGGGTCTACCCGCCGAGCCGACGGGAAAAGCCTCCGCCGGGGATCTCCCCGGACGGTGGGTAGGGTGCGGGTATGGCAGCCACGGTCGGGATCGTCCTCGTCTCCCACAGTTCCCTTCTCGCCGAGGGGGTGGCCGAACTGATCGGCGCGCTCGGGTCGGGGAGGGTCGGCGTCCGCGCGGCGGGCGGGACCGACGACGGCGGTGTCGGTACCTCGTACGAGAAGGTCGTCCGGGCCGTGGACGAGGCCGACTCGGGTGCCGGGGTCGTGGTCCTGGCCGACCTGGGCAGCGCGGTGCTGACCGCGCGGATGGTCCTGGAGGACGGGGCGGATCCCCGGGCGGTGCTGGTGGACGCCCCCTTCGTCGAGGGTGCGGTCGCCGCCACGGTCACCGCGAACACCGGCGCCGACCTGGTAGCCGTGGTGGCGGCCGCCGAGGAGGCGCGGGGTTTCCGGAAACTCTAGTGCCGGGACCGGGAGTGCGGAGGTTCCTTCCGTTGATCGTGGCCTTTCCGGGGTCTCAGCCACTTCTGAGACCCCGGAAAGGCCACGATCAACGGAAGGAGCGGCCTGGATCGAGTCCATCGGGGCTGGACAGGCGGGCTGCCCGGGAGGCGAGGTGGCGCCGCTCGGGGGCGCTGGCGGTGCGCCGGGCCGCGTCGCGGTAGGCGGCCGCCGCGGCGGTGCGGTCGCCGAGCATCTCCAGGAAGTGGGCGCGGGTCGCGAGCAGGCGGTGGTGGCGCGCCATCCGCTTGTCCGACTCCAGCGCGGCGAGCAGGTCCAGCCCGGCGGTCGGGCCGTGCACCATGGCGACGGCGACCGCGCGGTTGAGGGTGACCACCGGGTTCGGCGCGACCCGCTCCAGGAGGTCGTACAGCGCGAGGATCTGCGGCCAGTCCGTGTCCCCGACGTGCTCGGCCTCGTCGTGGACGGCGGTGATGGCGGCCTGCAGCTGGTACGGGCCGACCGGCCCCCGGGGCAGGATCCGCTCCAGCAAAGCGGTTCCCTCGTCGACGAGCCGCCGGTCCCACCGGCCGCGGTCCTGCTCGGGCAGCGGCACCAGCGCGCCGTCGGGGCCGGTGCGCGCGGGGCGGCGCGCCTCGGTGAGCAGCATCAGCGCCAGCAGCCCGGCGACCTCGCCGTCGTCGGGCAGCAGGCGGTGCAGCGTCCGGGTGAGCCGGATCGCCTCGCCCGACAGCCCGGGCGCGGTCAGGTCGGCGCCGCCCGTGGCGGTGTACCCCTCGTTGAAGACGAGGTACAGCACGCGCAGCACCGCCGCGAGCCGCTCGGCCCGGTCGGACTCCTCCGGCATGCGAAACGACGCGCCCGACGCCCTGACGGCCTGCTTCGCGCGGCTGATGCGCTGGGCCATGGTCGGCTCGGGGACGAGGAAGGCCGCGGCGATCTGCGCGGTGGTCAGGCCGCCGACCGCGCGCAGGGTCAGCGCGACGCGGCTCGGCGCGGACAGGGCCGGGTGGCAGCACAGGAAGAGCAGGGTGAGGGAGTCGTCGCGGTCCGCGTCGGGGGCCGTGTCCGCGGGCCGGGCGAGCAGCTCCGACTGCGGGGTGGCCAGGGCGACGCGCTCCTCGCGGTTGCGGCGCGCCTGCTCGCCGCGCACCTGGTCCACCAGTCTGCGGGCGGCGACGGTGGCCAGCCAGCCCCGGGGGTTGTCGGGGACGCCCTCGTGCGGCCATTGGAGGGCGGCGGCGAGCAGCGCCTCCTGGACGGCGTCCTCGCACGTGTCGAAGGCGCCGTACCGGCGCACGAGCGTGCCGAGGACCTGCGGTGCCAGCGCGCGCAGCAGGTCCTCGACGCCGCGGTCCGCGGTCGGGTCCGTGCTCACAGATCCGTCGCGGACTCGTGCAGGACCGGCCAGACCTCGACCGGGTTCCTGTCGGCGAAGGGCATGTCCGCCGCGATCTGCTGCGCGCGCTCCTCGCTCTCGCAGTCCAGGAGGTAGAAGCTGGCCATGTACTCCTTGGTCTCCAGGTACGGTCCGTCGGTGACCGCCGGGGCGCCGTCCTCGCGCCGCACCAGCGTCGTGGAGGCGGCGTCGGACAGGCCGTAGGCGCTCAGCAGTTCACCGGTCTCGCGGTACCTGGCGTTGAACGCCTCCTGGGCGGCGACGGCCTGGGGCCACTCCTCCGCGGGGAAGGAGTCCCACTTCTCCTGGTTGCCGTAGACCATCAGCAGGTACTTCATTTCGGGTGTCCCTCCGGTTCCGCGCGCCCCGTCGGCGCTCTGTCACCCCTTGGTCGGAGCCGGGGGCGGGGCCTCGACATCCGGCGGCGCTCTTCTCCGGATCTTTCTTCGCGGTGAGTCGGACAGGATCCTCCCACCGCGCGGCCGGGGCCGGGGGTGGGCCCCTCCCCGATGTCCGTGGTGTCCGTTCCTCCCGGTGATCTTGACCTTTCCGGGGCCTCAACCGCGTCCGAGACCCCGAAAAGGTCGAGATCACCGGAGAGGCAGAGGTCGGCAGGGGACGGCGGGTCGGGCCGGTCAGGGGCTGCGGTTGTGGGCGCCGGGGGTGTGGCCGAAGGCGCGGCGGAAGACGTCGATGAAGGCGCTGGTGGACGACCACCCGCAGCGGTGGGCGACCGTGGTCACCGGCACGTCGTCGGCCAGCATGCGCAGGGCGTGGTAGAGCCGCAGCTGGGTGCGCCACTGGGGGAAGGTCATGCCCAGCTCCCGGCGGAAGAGGCGACTGGCGGTGCGCTCACCGGCCCCCGCCTCGGCGGCCAGGACGGACAGGGGGCGCGGGTCAGCGGGGTCGCGGTGCAGGATCGCGCAGACGGCCGCCAGGCGGGGGTCGGCGGGGGTCGGAAGCCGGACGGGCTCCTGCGGCGAGGCGCGCAGCTGGTCCAGGAGGACCGCGCGCAGGCGCAGCCGCTCGGGGGTGTCGTCGTGGGGGGCGCGGGTGGAGGCCAGGATCAGTTCGCGCAGCAGGGGGCCGACCGCCAGGACGGTGGGCTCGTCCAGGCCGAGCGGGTTGGTGTCGGGGGGCAGGCCCAGCAGGTGCAGGGCGAGGTGGCCGTGGGCGCGGTGCGCGTGGACGCACCCGGCGGGGACCCAGATGGCGCGGGTCCCCGGGGCGAACCAGGTGCCCGCGTCGGTGGTGACGGCCAGGACCCCGGAGCCCGCGTAGATGATCTGGTGGTCGTCGTGGCGGTGCGCGTCGATGCTCTCCCCGGGGGCCAGCACCCGGATCCGGGTGGGGGCTTCGGGGGTGTGGCGGATTTCCGGCATATGTTGGCACTTTATCGGAAGCGCGCCCGGCCGCCCGTGGCGACGATGGGGAGGTGCTGATGAAACAGACCCCCCGTACCCGGTCCATCACGGCGCTGTCCCTGGGGCACGCCTGCGTGGACGTCTACCAGGGATCGGTGGCCGCCCTGGTGCCGTTCCTCGTCTCCGAGCGCGCCTACACCTACGCCGCCGCCTCCGGTGTCGTCCTCGCCGCCTCCCTGCTGTCCTCGGTCGTGCAGCCGCTGTTCGGGGCCCTCGCCGACCGGTGGCCGATGCCGTGGCTGCTGCCGGTGAGCACGCTGGTGGGCGGCGTCGGGGTCGCGCTCGTCGGGGTCGGCGGCTCCTACTCCCTCACCCTGGCGGCCGTGGCGGTGTCGGGGATCGGCGTCGCCGCCTACCATCCGGAGGCCGCGCGTGTGGCGCGCCGCGCCAGTCGGGGCAGCCACAGCGCGATGGGCTGGTTCTCCCTCGGCGGCAACCTGGGCTTCGCCGCCGCGCCCCTGATGGTCTCCGCCGTCGTCGCCACGGGCGGCCTGCGCGCCTCCCCTCTGTTGGTCGTCCCCGCCCTCGCCGGCGCGGCGCTGTGCGCGGCCGCGCTCCGGGGTGTCGGGGCGCCCGCCGCGCCGACGGCGGCCGCCCCGGCCCGGGAGGCCGGAGGACGGGACGACTGGGCGTCCTTCGCGAAGCTGACGGGGGCCGTCGTGTGCCGCTCGATCGTCTTCGTGGGTCTCAGCGCGTTCGTCGCGCTGTACGTGCGCGAGCGCACCGGCGGAGGCGACGTCGCCGGCACGGTCGCGCTGTTCGTGCTCTACCTCGGGGGCGCGGCGGGCACGGTGGCCGGGGGCGGGCTCGCCGACCGCCACGGCCGGATCCGGGTCGTCCAGTGGTCCTACGCCCTGACCGTCCTGGCCGTGGCCGGGGTGGTCCTCGTCCCGGGCCCGCTGCTCTACGTGTTCGTCGCCCTCGCCTCGGCCGGGCTGTACGTGCCCTTCTCCCTGCACGTCACCCTCGGCCAGGACTACCTGCCCCGGCGCGTGGGGACCGCGGGCGGCGTCACCCTGGGCCTGACCGTCAGCGTCGGCGGATTGGCCGTCCCGCTCATCGGCGCCGCGGCCGACGCCGCCTCCCTGCAGGTCGCCCTCGCGCCGCTGGTCGCGCTGCCCGCGCTCGGCTGGCTCCTCCTGCGCACCCTGGAGGAGCCCGGGGTGGAGGGGGCGGGCTGATCGGCCGGATGCGGCCGACACGCCGGTTCCTTTCTGTGGTGGACTGGTGCCGTGGAAGCTATCTGGACGAGTGTCGTGGCGGTTTCGGGAACGCTGCTGGGGTCTGTCGTCACCCTCACATTCCAGCGCCTCTCGGCCAGGCGCGGCGAGCTGTTCACGCGGTCCGAGGCGCTCCGGCAGGAGCGCATCGCCACGTACAGCGCGTTCGCGGCGGCGACGGAGGAGTACCGCCGCGGCCAGGCGGCCCGCTGGTACCTCAGGCTGGAGGACCCCGACGGGAAGGCGTTCGTCGCGGCGCGGGACGAGGCGCACCGGCTCCGCACGGCGGCGCGGCAGGCGCTCTACCGGGTCGAACTGCTCACCGACGACCGGGACGTGGTCCTCGCCGCCGAGCGGGCCTACCGGTGCACGTGGGAGGTGTCGAACGCGCAGGACTCCGCGGACCACGACGGACGGGACACCGAGGCCAGGGAGGCCATCGAGGCGTTCGTGTCCCGCGCCGCGCCCCTGGTCCGGTGAGGGGCGGGGGGCCGGGCCGCTGAGCGCAGGGTCATTCGGCGGAGCCTTCGCCCTCGGCCCGGGGGAGGACGGCGAGGGTGGTGACCAGGGGAGCCAGTTCCGGTAGCTCCTCCGCCCGGCGCAGAGCGGCGGCCAGGGACTCGTCGTGGGTCGGCCGCGCCCGTTCCAGCGCGGCCCGGCCGTCTGCGGTGACCTCGGTGTAGACGCCCCGGCGGTCGTCGGGACACAGGTACCGCTGCAGCAGTCCCCGCTCCTCGAGCCGGGCCACCAGGCGGGTGGTGGCCGACCGGCTCAGTACCACGGCCCCGGACAGCTGGTTCATTCGCAGGTGGAAGCCGTCCTGCCGGGCCAGCACGTCGAGCACGCTGTACTCGCTCACCGACAGGCGGTGCTCGCGCTGCAGCGCCCGTTCGAGGGCGTCCTCGATCCGCGCGTGCAGCGCGGCCAGGGTGCGCCACCCCTGCGCGCGGGCTTCGGCGGCACTGTCGTCGATCTCCACGGGCACCACACCTCCTTGCGAAAATTGATTGCGTAGGACATTGTTGCTCATGCAAAATGATGCACACGCAACTATTTCGGGCGCCGAAGGTTTCGCGCGCTCCATACGAGTCTACTGGGGGAGCACATGCCTGCCGTCGAAAGCGGAGTCGTCGTCCAACGCGACGGTCGGGCGGCGACCGCAGGGGAACTGGCGCCGCTCGCCTTCGCGGGCTACGCCCACTTCACCGCCATGCAGGTGCGCGGGGGCCGGGCGCGAGGGCTCGACCTGCATCTGGAGCGGCTGCGGTCCGCCTCGGTGGAGCTGTTCGGCCGAGCCCTGCCGGAGGACCGGATCCGGTCCTTCCTGCGAGCGGCGCTGGAAGGCGGTCCGGCCGACCTCTCGCTGACGGCCACGGTGTACTCGCCGGCGGGCGAGTTCACCGTGGCCGGGCCTGATGCGGTGCCCGAGGTGCTGGTCCGCACCGGGCCGGCCTCATCCGGCCCCGAAGGCCCGTTGGCGCTGGCGGCGGTCGAGTACGAACGAACCCTCCCCGCCGTGAAGCACGTCGGCGAGGTGGCCAAGACGTACTTCCTCCGCCGGGCCGCCGCACTGGGCTTCGACGACGCCGCCTTCGTCGACCGGCGGGGGCGGCTCAGCGAGGGGACGATCTGGAACCTGGCCTTCTGGGACGGCGCCGCGGTGGTGTGGCCCGTGGCCGAGGTCCTGGGCGGGACCACCATGGGCATCCTCCGCCGGCAGCTGGACCGCCTCGGCGTCCCCCAGCGCGACCAGGAGGTCACCCTCGCCGACCTGCCGGGGATGGCCGGGGGCGTGGTCATGAACTCGTGGACCCCGGGTGTGGCGGTGCGCCGGATCGGCTCCGTGGCCCTGCCCGAGGCGCCGGCCTTCCTGGAGGCGCTGCACCGGGCCTACCGGGCCGAACCGCTCACCTCACCGTAGGAGCCGGGGCGGTCCCGTTGCCTTCCCGGCGGTCGCGCACTCGCGGACGCGCCCGGGAAGCGGTTCGGAAAGGCCCGGACGGGGCGCCGGCGAGGGCCCGAAGCGGGCACGGGCACCTCGCCGGCGTCGTGAACGGGGCCGCCGGTCACCAGCGGTGGTGCACCTGGGGGCGGATCAGGTCGTCGTAGACCGCGCGGACCGCGGCGTGGGCCTCCGCCGGCAGCGGGGCCGCGGCCGCCGCTGCGGCGTTGCCGCTGGCCTGCTCGGCGTTGCGGGCGCCGGGGATGACCACGCTCACACCCTGCTGGTCGAGGATCCAGCGCAGCGCGAACTGCGCCATGGTCATGCCCTCGGGGACCAGTTCGCGGACGCGCTCCACCGCCGCCAGGCCCGTCTCGTAGTCCACGCCCGAGAAGGTCTCGCCCACGTCGAAGGACTCGCCCTTGCGGTTGAAGTTGCGGTGGTCGTCGGCGGCGAACTCGGTGCTCGCCGAGAACCTGCCCGACAGCAGTCCGCTGGCCAGCGGCACCCGCGCGATGATCCCGACACCGGCCGCGCGAGCGGCGGGCAGCACCTCGTCCAGGGGCTTGTGCCGGAAGGCGTTGAGGATGATCTGCACGGTGGCCACGTTCGGGCGCGCGATCGCGGCGAGGGCCTCGGCGCAGGTCTCCACGCTCACCCCGTAGGCGGCGATCCGGCCCTCCTCGACCATGGCGTCCAGGTCGTCGAAGACGGCGTCGGCGGAGTAGACGGGCGTGGGCGGGCAGTGCAGCTGCACCAGGTCGATCGTGTCCACGCCGAGGTTGGCGCGGGAGCGGTCGTTCCAGGCGCGGAAGTTGCCGGGGTTGTACGCCTCCGGGGTCTGCTCGACCCTCCGGCCCATCTTCGTGGCCACGGTCAGGCCGGTCCGCTCCTTGAGCAGCCGCCCCACCAGGCGCTCGCTGCGGCCGTCGCCGTAGACGTCGGCGGTGTCGACGAACGTGACCCCGCCGTCCACCGCCGCGCGCAGCGCGTCCAGCGCGGCGTCCTCGCTCACCTCGCCCCAGGAGGCGCCGATCTGCCAGGCGCCGAATCCCACGACGCCGACGTTCCTGCTGGTCCTGCCGAGTTCACGTGTCTCCATGAAGGTCGATCCTACGGGGTCGCTTAACCGGTTCGGCGAAAAAGCGGTTGACGATCCTCCGATACTGGGACGCATGGTGCGATTCGCGGATTTCGACACGCGCGGCTATCCGATGGTGGACGTGCGGACCGGGTACGGGCAGTGGGTCACCACCTACGAGCGGACGGTCGAGGACGTGATGGACCTCGCCCTCCTGGAGGAGCTCGCCGTGCCCTCCTGGGGTTCCGTGCGCCGTGCCGCGGACCTGGGCTGCGGCACGGGCCGGACCGGCGCGTGGCTACGCGGCAAGGGGGTGGCCTCGGTCGACGGTGTCGACCTCACCCCCGAGATGCTGGCCGTCGCCCGGTCCCGGGGCGCGCACGACCTCCTGGTCGAGGCCGACGTGGCCGCGACCGGGCTCGACGGGGGCGGCTACGACCTGGTGGCCTCCAGCCTGGTCGACGAGCACCTGGCCGACCTCCGGCCGCTGTACGGGGAGGCGTGGCGCCTGGCGGCGCCCGGTGCGCTGTTCGTGCTGGTGGTGTTCCACCCGCACTTCATCATGGCCAGCGGGATGCCCACGCACTTCACCTCCGGTTCGGGTGAGTCGATCGCCATCACCACGCACGTCCACCTGATCAGCGAGCACGTCACGGCCGGGATCGGGGCGGGCTGGACGCTGGCGGAGATGCGCGAGGGCGTCGTCGACGAGCGCTGGCTCGAGGTGAAGCCCAAGTGGGAGGGGTACCGGGGGCACCCGGTGTCCGCGGCGATGGTCTGGCGCAGGCCGGGGCTCTGAGGTCCGGCCCCGGGGTTTTCGGTCCGGCCGCCTTTCCGCGCCGATCGCGAGCGCCGGTCCGCCTTCGGGACAGGGGACGGATGGAAAACACGCGGACCGTCACTGTCGCCCCCGACACGGTCGGGATCGAGACCGGAGGGACCACGGCGACGACGGCTTGCGATCTCCCATGCCGTTTCGGCAATGTCGTGGGTATGGACGAACTGAGCGACGTGCTGGCCGCGGTGGGCCCCCGCCTGCGGGGGCTCCGCCGCACACGGGGGATCACGCTGTCCGACCTGGCGGAGAGGACCGGGATCTCGGAGAGCACCCTGTCGCGACTGGAGAGCGGCGGTCGGCGGCCCAACCTGGAGCTGCTGCTGCCGCTGGCGCGGGTGTACGGCGTCCCGCTCGACGAACTGGTCGGGGCCCCGCGCACCGGGGACCCCCGCGTGCACTTCCGCCCGGTGCACCGCTACGGCATGACGTTCGTGCCGCTGTCCCGCAGGGCCGGCGGCACGCAGGCCTACAAACTGGTGATCCCGGCGGGGGGCGGGGAGGACGGCCCCGAGCCGCAGACCCACGAGGGGTACGAGTGGGTCTACGTCCTCAACGGCAGGCTCCGGCTGGTCCTGGGAGACCAGGACCTGGTCCTGAAGCCCGGTGAGGCCGCGGAGTTCGACACCCACGTGCCGCACTGGCTGGGCAGCGCCGGCGCCGAACCCGTCGAGCTGCTCGTCCTGTTCGGCCAGCAGGGCGAGCGCGCCCATCTGCGCGCCCGCACGAGGTGACCGGGGGTTTCCGCGCCGACGCGCGAGGAGGAGCGCGCGGGTACTCAGACACCCTGAGCCGGCCGGTCGCGGGCGGTCGGGCGCGCGTGCTCAGGAGGAAGGGCCCCGACCGGGTGACGATGGTGGACATGAACCACCCGATGCCACCACCCCCTCCGTCGTCCAGGACCACCAACGCCTACTTCCTCCAGTCGGCCGTCGCCTTCGGGGCCTCCTTCGCGGGGCTCGGGATCGGGGTGGCCTACCTGCCCGTCGACCCGTGGACGCGGGCCTTCCTGGCGATGGGGACACTGTTCGTGATCACCTCGTCCTTCACCCTCGCCAAGTGCGTGCGCGACCGGCAGGAGGAGGCCGCCCTCCGCCGCCAGTGGGGCGGCTGACCCGCCGCGGGGCGGGCCGACGCGGCGCTTTCCGGGGGCCGGACACGGGGGTTTCCCCCGGTCCGGCCCCCACCTCGTTCTCCGGGGCTTCTCAGGGGCGGCTCGGGGACGTCCCCCGTGGTTTTCTGACCGTATGTGTTAAATTCTGGCCATGCGGTCAGAAAATCAGCCAGTCAGCCAGAAAGAGCGGTCGTTCATCGAGACGGCGCGCAGGGCCCAGATCATGGACGCCGCCGTCGAGACCATCGCCGAGGTGGGGTTCGCGCGGGCCTCCCTGGCGCGGATCGCCCGGCGCGCCGGGATCAGCAAAGGCGTCATCTCCTACCACTTCGCAGGAAAGGAGGAACTGATGGAGCAGATCGTCATCGCGGTCTACACCGACATCGGCGAGAACGTCGCCGGAGGCCTCCACGGGGTGGAGAGCGTCACCGAGATGGTCCGCGTCAACACCACGCGGGTCGCCGAGTACATGCGCGGCCACCGCAGCAGTCTCCGGGCGCTCGGCGAGATCTTCCTCAACCTGCGCGGCGCCGACGGCGAGCCCCACTACGGAATGCACACCAACGAGCCGCTCTACCAGCCGCTGGAGGACGCCTTCCGGCGCGGTCAGGAGTCGGGCGAACTGCGCGACTTCGACACCCGGGTCATGGCGATCAGCTACCAGTCCGCACTGGACGCCATGTTCGGCTACTGGGCCCTGAACCCCGAATGGGACCTGACCGCGCACGCCGAGCAGGTGTCCGACCTCTTCGTACGGGCCATCCGGGCCGAAGCGCCCCGGGACGCCCCCACCCCCCACAGGAGTTCCCGTGACAGACACGACCCGCCCCCCGACCCAGCGGAAGGAGGCACCGCGTGAGCGGATCCTCTTCTACGACAACCTCCGCGTGGTGCTCACCGTCCTGGTGATCCTGCACCACGTGGCCGTGACCTACGGCAACATCCCCGTCTGGTTCTACACCGAGCCCGCCCAGGACCCTTCGGGCGGGCTGCTGGACCTCCTGGTCGTCTTCAACCAGGCGTTCTTCATGGGCTTCTTCTTCCTCATCTCCGGCTGCTTCGTGCCCGGGGCCCACGACCGCAAGGGCGGGCGGCGGTTCCTCACCGACCGGCTGCTGCGGCTCGGCGTCCCGCTGGTCCTGTTCCTGGTGGTGCTACGGCCCGCGCTGACCTTCGGCAGCTACACCGCGATGGCCGACGACCTGCCGTACTGGATGTTCTACCTGGTCACCTGGGACCCGGGGCCGATGTGGTTCGTCGAGGTGCTGCTGGTGTTCAGCGCGGTGTACGTGCTGTGGCGGCGCTTCGCGGACCGCCGCGGCGCCCCCGCTTCCCCCGCCGCTCCCGCTCCGGCCCCCGGCCGGGCTCCGGGACCGCTCGCCGTCATCGGGTTCACCCTGGCCCTGGCCGCGGCCACCTACCTGTGGAACATCGTCGTCCTCCCCGGCAGCTACTGGCCGCTCGTCGGCCTGCCCAGTCCCAGCTACCTGCCGCAGTACGTGGCCCTGTTCGCCGTCGGGATCCTGGGCTTCCGGCGCGGCTGGTTCCAGTCGCTGCCCCGCTCCGCGGGCTGGGCCGGGTTCGCGGTGGCCGCCGTCGGGGCCCTGGCGTTCCTGCCGCTCCTGGGTGTCCTGGGTGACGAGGCCATGACGGGGGGCGGGACCTGGCAGTCCCTGGTGTCCTCCCTGTGGGGGGCCGCCTTCGCCGTCGGCGTCATCCTGGCGTTGCTCGTGCTGTTCCGCGAGCGCTTCGACCGCCAGGGCCGGCTGGGCCGCCTCCTGTCGGGCAACGCCTATGCCGTCTACGTCCTGCACCCGCTGGTGCTGGTCGCCCTGGGCCACTCCTTCGCCTGGCTGGAGGCCCCGGCGGTCGTCAAGTTCGCGATCGTCGCCGCCCTGGCCGTCCCGCTGTGCTGGGCGCTGGCCGCCCTCGTGCGAAGCGTCCCCGGCGTCAGGCGGATCCTCTGACCGCCCCGGACCGAGGGTGACGGGTGGGCCCGACAGAGGCTGCGGGCCCACCCCGCCGGACCGCCTCCCGTGGACCGGAACGCCTGTCACCACGGCGATGCGGGGTTGTTACGCTCATTGCCCGGTGGGCCGCTGGGGTGTACGGAGAGGAAGCGGATGACACAGGAGAACCCGGTTCCGCCCGGCGTCGACATGGACAAGCCGAACGTGGCCCGGGCCTACGACTACGCGCTGGGCGGCAAGGACAACTTCGCCGTCGACCGGGCGTTCGCCGACAAGTTCTTCGCCATGGTGCCGTCCGCGCTCGCGGACGTGCGGCAGAACCGGGAGTTCCTCGTCCGGGCGGTGCGGTTCCTCGCCCGGGAGAAGGGCGTCCGCCAGTTCATCGACATCGGGACCGGTCTGCCGACCCAGGAGAACGTGCACGAGGTGGCGCACGCGGTCGCGCCGGACGCGCGGGTCGTCTACGCCGACTACGACCCGATCGTGTCCGCCCACGGCGACGCGCTGCTGGCCGGCGACGACAGGGTGGCGTTCATCCAGGCCGACCTGCGCAGACCCGAGGACATCATCGACCACCCCGACACCCGCGCGCTCATCGACTTCGACGAGCCCGTGGCCGTCCTGCTCGCGGCGGTCCTGCACTTCGTCACCGACGAGGAGGGCCCCGACCGGATCGTGGCCCGGCTGCGGGACGCGCTTCCCCCGGGCGGCTACCTCGCGGTGTCACACGTGATCCCGCCCCCCGGCGTGGCGGACCTGGAACGGCTCACCGCGGTGATCAAGGGCGCCTCGGCCCCGTACGTGCTGCGCACCCGCGAGGAGATCCTTCGGTTCTTCGACGGCCTCGACCTCCTCGCCCCCGGCCTGGTCCCCCCTCTCGAATGGCACGCCGACACCACCGGGGGAACCGACAGCGAGAACGCCATGCTCCTGGTGGGCCTGGGACGCAAACCCGGGTGATCCTCCCGCCGGCCGCGCGGAGTCCTCGGGTCGTGTCCTGTAGAGCCTCCGGCGCGGGGTGGTCGGCGTACGGGTACTTGGGGCGGGGACCGGCAGCCCAGGACGCGCCCGTTGCCCTCACCGACGCCTACCGGTGGTGCACCATCCGGGCCCGGAGCCGGCCCGGGGGGGTGAGGCGCGGTGTCGGGGTGGAGGATCCGCAGGGCGATCAGGGCGATGTCGTCCTTGTTGTCGTCGGGGCGGGCACGGCGCAGGAGTTCGTCGCAGAAGTCGTCCAGGGGGCGTCGGGCCAGTGCGGAGGCGTGCCGCTCCAGCCTGGCCAGCCCCTCGTCCAGGGACTGGGCGGGGGTCTCGACCAGTCCGTCGGTGTAGAGGACCAGGGTGGACAGCGGCGGCAGCGCGGCGATCGCGTCGGGCCGGATGAGGTCGGTCTCGGTGCCCAGCAGGACGCTGTGCCCGGCCTCCAGGAAGGTGGTCAGCCCCTCGTGGTCCACCAGGAGCGGTGGCGGGTGCCCGGCGTTGGTCCAGTGCAGCTGCCACGGCCCGACCGGGGTCTTCTCCACGCGGGCGAACACCATGGTGGCCATGGGCACCTCGCTGATGTTCACCATGGCCCGGTCGAGCCTGCCGACGATGACGCTGGGCGGCTCCAGGCGGTCCCAGGCGAACGCGCGCAGCATGTTGCGGATCTGGGACATGCGGGCCGCGGCCTGCAGGTCGTGGCCCACCACGTCGCCGATCACCAGGGCGAACGTGTCGCTGGTGAGCTGGAAGGCGTCGTACCAGTCCCCTCCGACGTGCGAGGCGTGGGGCGCGGCCTGGTAGCGCGCCGCCATATCCAGTCCGGGGGCTTCGGGCAGCTGCGGGAGCAAGTGGCGCTGCATGGTCTCGGCGACCCGGCGCTGCCGCTCGTGCAGCTGCGCGTTGTCCACCGCGAGCGCGGCCCTGCGGGCGATGTCGTCGACCAGCGCGAGCTCGGTGGTGGCGAACTTCTCGGTCTGGCCGGCGCGGCCCAGGGTCAGGGCCCCCAGAACCGTCCCGCCCAGGGTCCGCAGCGGCGCGATGGCCGCCGAGTGGATCCCGCTGACCCGGAACAGCTCGCGCTGCACGACCATGATGCCCGAGTCGGCGGGCCCTTCGTAGTCCTCGGGGCCCAGCAGTCTCGGGGACGCCCCGCGCAGTGCTCGCGAAAGCGGTTTCTCCGAGGTCTCCGTCACCGGCGGCATCGGCCCCTCGAACTCCGCCATGCTCACGTGGACGCCGTCGCGGTACTGGACCACGGCGACGCGCTGCAGCTCGTCGTCCTCGGTCAGCAGGTCCACGACGGCCCAGTCGGCCAGGCGGGGGGTGACCAGCCACACCAGTCGACGCAGCGCCTCGTCCACCTCCAGGGTGGAGGTGAGCACCGTGGTGACCTCCGACACCAGGGACAGGCGGTCGGCCAGGTCCGACAGCGCGTTCACGTGGTCGCCGGGGTCGGACTCGTCGGCCGCCTGCCGGAAGTTCTCGTGGAAGAGCACCGCGGACCCGGTGGTGCCCTCGGTGATCTCGTACGGTGTGGTGAGCCAGAGCACGGGCAGGAGGGTGCCGTCGCCGCGCGTGAACCACTTGTTGCCGCCCTGCGCGGCCCGGCCGCCGAGGAACGCCCTCATCAGCTGGCACTGCGCGCGCGGCAGGCTCCGTCCCCCCTCCCCCCGGTGCAGCAGGTCGTGGGCGTCCCTGCCGATGAGGTCGGCCGCGGGCCGCGCGAGCAGCTCCTCGGCCCGGGGGTTGACCGCGACGATCCGCTCCCCGTCGTCGGTCACGTACACCCCGACGTCGAGTCCGTCCAGCACCTTCCTGGCCAGTTCCGGGTCCACCGGGGGTTGCGTCCGGGGGGCGTGGCCGTTTTCGCCTGGGACCGCCATGCTCGTTTCCTCTTCTCGCCTGCGCCGCTGTGGCTGTGATTCTCTACCCTTCCCGCTTTCCCGGCGGGAACCGGTGAGGACGCGCCTCAGGGCGCGTCCGGCGGCAGGACGCGTTCGACCAGCTCGGCGACCAGGTCGTGGATCCGCGGTTCGGGGAAGACGTCGGGCAGGGTGAGCCGCTCCATGATCAGCCAGTTCAGGGCGAGGTAGAGCAGCACCACGGCGGTGTCGTCGCCCGGCAGTCCCGACGCCCGGTGCGCGGTGACGTTGGCGTCGACGTCGGCGCTGATCGCGCGGGTGAGCACGGTGCGAAGCCCGGGGCGGCGGGTGGACTCCAGGCGCAGTTCCACCAGGGCCAGGAAGCCCGACCGGTAGGCGCTGACCCGGTCCGTCAGCTCGTACATCAACTCGGTGACCCGCTCGCGGTCGCGAGCCCCCTTCAGGGTCTCGGCGACGGCGGCGGAATCGGGTTGCAGCCGCTCGTAGACGCGGTCGCCCACCTGGACGAACAGGGCGTCGCGGTCGGCGAAGTAGTTGGACGCGGTGCCCGCGGGGACTCCCGCCTCGGCGTCGACCGCGCGGAAGGTCAGCCCTCGCGCGCCCTCGCGCGCCAGCACCTCGATCGCGGCGTCGGCGAGCGCCGCGCGCCGCTGCGGATTGCGGACCATCGGTCCTCCTCAGGAAATGGACATTGCAACTACTACGTTTAAAGTACTACATTCGTCCTTGTTGGGAGGGTGTTCGGTCCCGGTTGCCCGAACACCCCGGAAAGACCCGAGAGAGAAGAGACCCGCGTGCGCAAGCTCGGCTACTACATCGCCTCGACCATCGACGGCTTCATCGCCGCGCCGGACGGGACCGCCGACTTCTTCCCCGTGGACCCCGAGATGGCGGAGGACCTCACCACCCGCTACCCCGAGACCGTTCCCACCGCCGTGCGCGCCGCGATCGGCCTGGACACCGCCAACCAGCGCTTCGACACCGTCCTGATGGGGCGCGGCACCTACGAGGCGGGCCTGGCCACCGGCACCGCCAGCCCTTACCGGCACCTGCGCCAGTACGTCGTCTCGTCCACCCTCGCCTCGACGGCCGACCCCGAGGTGGAGCTGGTCTCCGGTGACCCGCTGGCCCTGGTGCGCCGCCTCAAGCGGGAGGAGGGCCTGGACATCTGGCTGTGCGGCGGCGGGGGGCTGGCGGGCTCGCTGCTGCCCGAGATCGACGAGCTGATCGTCAAGCGCTACCCCGTGGCCGTCGGCGCGGGCGTCCCGCTCTTCGCCGGGGAGTTCGCCCCCACGCGCTTCGACCCCGTCGACACCCGCGCCTTCGACAACGGGACGGTGGTCACGACCTACGCCCGGGCCTGACCGGCGGGTCCGCCCCGGCACTCGGGGGCGGACCCGCGGCCTGGCACGGCGGATCAGTCCGCGCGGACCTCCAGGCCCAGCCCGCCCGCGAGCACGACGGCCTGGTAGGCGTCGATCACCGCGCCCTTGAGCTCCACGGTGGACGGGTCCAGGGCCGACAGGTCGCTTCCGCGCAGGTCGGCCTTGGAGAGTCTGGAGCTGTGCAGCCAGGCGCCGGACAGGTCCACCCGGTGCAGCGTGGCCCCCTCCAGCCGCGCGCCGGTGAGGTCGGCCTCGCGCATCCGCACGTTCTCGAAGGAGCAGCCGCGCAGGTCGGCGCCCGGGAGCCCGACGAACGACCAGTCCCCTCCCTCGACCCGCGTGATCCCGAAGGTCCCGCCGTCGAACATGCTGCCCAGGAGCTTGCAGCCGGTGAAGGCGGCGTCGAAGAACGAGCAGCGGACGAAGGTGCAGTTCAGGAACGCGGCGTTGGTGTGCGTGGAGGCGTTGAACCGGACCCCCCGAAAGGTGCAGTCGGAGAAGACCGACCCCCGGTTCGTCATCTCGGTCATGTCCACGTCGACGAAGAGGACGCCGTCGTGGGTCTCGCCCTCCAGGTCCCGGCCGTCCCACTCCCCGGACCGGACGCTCGTGCGGGTCTCGGGGGCCGGACGGCCGTGTTTCCGCTCAGCCACGCGGCTCCCTCCCCGCACGCCGGACCGGACGCGTGGCCTCTTCGTATGGCATGGAACTCCCCAGCATCGGTTCTCCCAGACGGACGCCGCCGGGAGCCGGGGAGGGCCGCGCGGGCGCCGCCCGGCCACGGGCCGCGCCCGGCAAACCTATCCGGGGGCGCTGTCAGGAACGGTCGGCGTCGGTGCGGCCGCTGAGCCGCTCGTGCCGCTGACGCGCGGCCTGCGCGGTGCCCAGTCCCAGGCCGAAGGCGATCTCCTGCCAGGTCATGCCCCGTCCCCGGGCCATCTGGAGCAGCCCGGCCTCGAGGGCGTCGAACTCGGCCCGGGCCCGGGGGGTCAGGGTGAGGGCGGCGGTGAGGTCGTCGGAGTCCAGGGGCGGTTCCCCCGGTTCGGGCTGCGCGGTGCCCGCCGCGAGGTCGGCGACCCTGCGCACGGCGTCGAACGGCTCCATCGGCATCTGCCGCTGGTTCCACAGCTCGCGGGCCGCGCCGGTGGAGTGTCGCTCGGTGAGCCGGAACAGCGCGGTGTACTCGCGCGCCTGCCGGGTCTGCTCGGGATCGGGCTGGGCGAACGGGTTGTGTTCTTCAGACATGAGGGAACCATATGTTGTGAATCATTACTTGGCAACAAGTCGAATGGCACAACTTGTTCAAACCGGGAGGAGGGGAGAAGCGGTACGCCGGTCGGCGTGACGGCCGGGGCCCCCTTATCCGGTTGACTGGCATCGGGTTCCCGTTGAACCATTACCGGGGCCCGTGGAAGCCCGTGTCCGCTCCGAGCCCAGGAGGCCCCGTGATCGTCGTCGCTCACCTGAGTGATCTGCACATCGACGGAGAGGAGCGCAGCCGGAGCCGGACCGAGCGCGTGGCGGACCACCTGCGCGGACTGTCCCGTCCGGCCGACGCCGTCCTGGTGACCGGCGACGTGGCCGACTCGGGCCGCCCCCGGGACTACGCCCTGGCCGCCGAGCTGCTGGCGGGCCAGAAGGCGCCCGTGCTGTTCTGCCCCGGCAACCACGACGACCGCGCCGCGCTGCGCGCGGGCCTGCTCGGCGGTTCGGGCGACGCCCCCGTCCACCAGGCGCACCACGTCGCGGGCGCGCTGTTCCTGCTGATGGACTCCACCATCCCCGGCCGGGACGAGGGCTCGCTGGGCCCGCGAGACCTCGAATGGCTCAGAGACCGGCTCTCCGCCTCGCCCGCCGGGACCCCGGTCCTGCTCGCGCTGCACCATCCGCCGGCGACCGTGGGAAACCCGCCCGTCGACGAGCTGCGGCTGCGCGACAGCGGACCGCTCGCCGAGGTCCTGGCAGACTTCCCCGACGTCGTCGCGGTCCTCGTCGGCCACGCGCACACCGCCATGGCCACCACCTTCGCGGGACGCCCGCTGCTCGGAGCCCCGGGCGTGGTCTCCACGTCGCGGCTGCCGTGGGAGCCGTCCGACACCGACGCTCCTCCGGGGCTGGCGTTCCACCTCCTGCACGACGACCGCCGCCTCACGAGCCACTTCCGGTTCCTGACCGCGCCGAACCCGGCATGAGAGGCTGACGCCGTGCGTGTGATCGTGATCGGCGGGGGCGTCGTCGGGGCCAGCGCGGCCTACCACCTGACCCGGCGCGGGGTGTCCACCACGCTCGTGGACCGCTTCGACCCCGGAGCGGCCACCCCGGCGGGGGCCGGGGTGGTGTTCCCGTGGCCGTTCCCCGGCTCCTCCGCCGCCGAGGCCGCGTTCCGGCGCGCGGCGGCCGCCCACTACCCGCGGCTGATGGCCGACCTGGCCGACGACGACTGCGGGCCCACCGGGTACGCGGTCGTCGGCGGGGTCTCGGTCGGAGCCGACGCGGCCGCGCTGCGCGCCGAGGCCGAGGCGATGGCCGCCATGGCCGCGCTCCCCGGGCACGAGGGGATGGGCGAGGTCGCCTTCCTGCCCCCGGGCGAGCCCGCCCGGCGGATGCCGGTGCTGCGGGCGGAGTACGCGGGGGTGGCGGTCCCGGGGACGGCCCGGGTCGACGGGCGCCTGACCCGGGCCGCGCTGGTCGGCGCCGCGGAGGAGCGGGCGCTGCGCCGCCGCGCGGGGGACGCCGGACTCGTCACCGACGGGACCCGGGTGACGGGCGTGCGCGTGGGCGGCGACGAGCTGTCCGCCGACGCCGTCGTCGTGGCGGCCGGGGCCTGGTCGCCGGGACTTCTGGAACCGCTGGGCGTGCGGCTGGGCGTGCGTCCGGTGCGCGGCCAGCTCCTGCACCTGCGGCTTCCCCGTTCGGACACGTCGGCGTGGCCGGTCGTGCGGGCGGGGGAGCGGGAGCACTACCTGCTGGCGTTCGCCCCCGACCGGATCGTCGCGGGCTCTACCCGCGAACCCGGGGCGGGCTTCGAGGCGCGCACGACGGCGGGCGCCGCGCACCGGCTTCTCACCGACGCCCTGGCCACCGCCCCCGGCCTGGCCGCGGCGGGCGTCGTCGAGGCCCGCGTGGGCCTGCGCCCGGAGGGAGTCGACGGCGCGCAGCTGCTGGGCGTCGTCGACTCCCTGCCCGGCCTGGTCGTGGCCACCGGGCTGGGCTCCGAGGGCCTGACCCTGGGCCCGTACCAGGGAGCGGTGGCCGCCCGCCTGGCCATGGGCGAGGACCCGGGCCTGGACCTGGAGCCGTTCCGCCCCGACCGCTTCACCGAGACCGCTCACGACCCCTTGTAACCGCGACCGAGAGGCCCACACCATGGGAAAGCTGTACGAATCGATCGACGACCGGCTGGCCGCGTTCCTCCTGGCCCAGCCCGTCTACTTCGTGGGGACCGCGCCGCTGGACGGGGAGGGGCACGTGAACGTCTCCCCCAAGGGCATGGCGGGGACGTTCGCCGTGCTCGGCCCCCACCGGGTCGCCTACCTGGACTACACGGGGTCGGGGGTGGAGACGATCGCGCACCTGCGCGAGAACGGCCGGATCGTGGTGATGTTCTGCGCCTTCGACGGGCCCCCCAAGATCGTCCGGCTGCACGGCCGGGGCCGCGTCGTCGTCTCGGGGGACCCGGAGTTCGCCGGTCTGCGCGCGCGTTTCCCCAAGGAGCGGACCAGCGGCCAGCGCTCCGTCATCGTGGTGGACGTGGACCGCGTCTCGGACTCGTGCGGCTTCTCGGTGCCCCTGATGGACCTGCGCTCCGACCGCGACCTCCTCGACCGCTACCTCGAGCGCCGCGAGCCCGCCTACTTCGAGGAGTACTGGAAGGCCAAGAACACCGAGAGCGTCGACGGCCTCCCGGGACTGGAGGGCCTGCCGATGACGGCGAACAGCGGCTGAGGCCGCCGGCGGGCCGGCCGTCCGGCCCGCCGGATCACCCCCGCGACGGATCTTCCCTAGATCGTTGATGGGAAATCCCTGAAACGCCTGCGCCCATGGCGAAGGGCGTCGAGGATCGGTGTGTGAAAACTGACCTTGACGCCCTTCTG
>NZ_SNYN01000021.1:1203-82160 GCF_004363075.1 Actinorugispora endophytica | reverse complement strand
AACCCCCCCGGCCCCCCCCCCGGCCCCCTTGGCGGGGCCCCGACTTCCCCGCGGGGGGGGCCCTTCCCGGGGCCACACCCCCCCCCGCCCCCCGGTAACGCCCACGACCGGCAAGGGAACCACCACAGAACGGGCACTAGGGAGTTGCCAGCGCGGGGGTGATTCGGCGCGCCGGAGGTTCTCTAGCCCTGCGGGGCCCCGGTGTCCGGGCGCAGGACGGCGACCAGGAAGTCCGAGGCCGCGGTGAAGGGCCGCAGGTCCCAGGAGGACAGCGCCAGGTCCAGCGCCAGTCCGGCCTCGCCGGCGTCGGCGAAGAACCGGTCGAACGCGTAGCCGCGCCCCGCGCCGAAGCCGACGACCACCCGGCCGCCGTCCCCCACGTGCGCGCCCATCCTGCGCAGGACCTCGGCCTCGGTGCCCGGGGCCACGAAGGTCATCACGTTGCCCGCGCAGACCACCACGTCGAAGGGCTCCTGCCCCTCCCCCGCCAGGTCGAGTTCGGCGAGGTCGCCCACCCTCCAGTCGGGCCCCGGGTAGTCCTCGCGCGCGGCCGCGACCAGGTGCGGGTCGACGTCCACGCCGACCACGTCGTGCCCGCGCGCCGCGAGCTCCGCGCCCACGCGCCCGCTTCCGCAGCCCGCGTCCAGGACCCTCCCCCCGCGCGGCAGCATCGCGTCGACCATGCGGGCCTCGCCCGCGAGGTCGCGCCCCTGCGCGGCCATGTTCCGGAACCGTTCGACGAACCACTGGGAATGGTTGGGGTCGGCCTGCACGATGGCCTCCCACGCGGTGATCTCTCGCATGGCCCCAGCCTCTCACCCCTTGCCCGCCGCGTGATCACGGCTCCGCCCGAACGGGCTCACCCGCGCACCTTCTCCCCGATCCAGGCGGCCAGTTCCTCGGGGCTCAGCGCCGCCACCGGCATGCCCGCCGCCACGAACTGCCCGGCGATCGCCTTGTTGTAGACCGGTTTGCCGGCGTCGTCCAGGGCTGCCAGTCCCAGCAGGTGCGCGCCGCTGCCCGCCAGCGCGCGCACCTCGGCCAGGGTGCGGCCGAGGCGGCCGCCCTCCTCGAAGTCGGTGATCAGGGCGACGATCGTCCGGCCGGGCACGCGCACCTTGGCGCGGGTGTGGGCCAGGCCCGCCCCGATGTCGGTGCCGCCGCCCACGGAGACCTCCAACAGCAGCGACAGCGGGTCCGCCACCCGGTCGGTGAGGTCGACGACCTTGGTGGAGAACGTGGTGAACGACACGCTCAACGCGGGCAGGCCGTGCAGCACCGCCGCGACGAGCGCCGCGTAGATCGTGGAGCGCTCCATCGACCCCGACACGTCCACGACGACGTGCACGTGCCAGTCCGCGCTCCGACGCGCCCGGGTGGTGAACACCGGCTGCTCGGGGATGAGCAGCGGCCCGTCCGCTCCCGGTCGCACGGTGCGCAGGTTGGCGCGCACCGTGCGCCCCAGGTCGAGGCGGCCGCCGGGCCTGCGCGTGGGACGCGGCACCGACAGCCCCGACAGGGCCGGGCGCAGGCGGCGCGCCAACTGGGCGACGAGCTGCCGGATGATCCGGTCCACCAGCGGCCGCAGCCGGGCGAGCCTGGCCTCGGGCAGCGCGCCCGCCAGCGACAGCACGCGCTCCAGCAGGTCCACCGAGGCGGTGACCTCGGCGGGGTCGAGGTGGTCGAGCACGTCGGAGCGGCCGCGGCCCGCGGCGCGGCCCAGGACCTCCTCGCGGACCCTGGTGCCGAACAGCGCTTGGAGTTCGTCGGCCCATTCGCGCGTGGCGGGTTCGGGCCTGCCGGTTCCGCCCCTCCGCCCGCCGGAGGCCTGCGAGCCCTCGCCGTGGCCGCGCCCGTACAGCTCGTCGAGCGCCGCCGCGGCCCGGCCGGCGAGGCCGCCGCCGCCATCGTCCTCGGGAGGGCGGCCGAGGATGAGCCGCCACCGGTCGGCGGCCCCGATGGCGCTGTCCGCGCCGCGCGGGCCCGGCCGGGCGGGCTCCGGTCCCGGGACGGGCTCGTCGGGCGCGCCGTGGTCGAGCAGTCCCGGCAGGAGCGCGTCCACGGCCGCGCGGGCTCCGGCGTCCGCGCGGGCGAGGGCGACGGCCAGGGCCGGGTCCACGGCGAGGTCGCCGCCCGCCTCGCCGAGCCGTTCCGTGACCGAGGCCAGGAACCGGGCGCGGGCGGCCGCCGACAGCGTCTCGAACCCGTCCCGCAGCGCGGGCAGCCTGTTCAGGAAGACGGCGTCGGTCCAGCCCTCCACCCGCTCGGACAGGGCGTCCAGCACGCCGGGATCACTCTCGATCACGGGCGCGGCCACGGCCAGCGCCCCCGCCAGGCGCAGGGCGAGCGCGGTCCCGCCGCCTCCGGACGGAGCGCCGTCCCCGGCGGGCGGCGAGGCAAGGTCGAGCCAGCCGACGAGCCGGGCCGCCATCGCGTCGGAGTCCAATTCGCCCAGGAGCAGCAGGGCGGAGGCGGCCGCGCCCTGGGCGAGCGGGCCGCCCTCTCGGCTGAGCGCGTCCAGGTGCCACAGCAGGCGCTCGGCGCCGACCGCCCCCTTCAGCGCGGCCTGGGCCTGCACCAGGCGCACGACCTGCAGCAGCGCGGTGGCGTCGGCCGGGTCGGTGCTGCCCGACATGCCCGGGACCGAGGCGATGGCGGTCTCGGCCAGCCGCGTCCGCAGGCGGGACAGGGATTCGGGGGGGCTGCTCATACCGGGGACCTGTCCGGCGACGACGCGCTGGACCCGGTCGTGCAGCGCGATGGCGTCGGCCAGGCCCGCGCGGGGCAGCACCTCGGCCTCGACGCGCTCGCCCAGTTCCGTGGCCAGGTCGGCGAGCGCGCACTCGGCGGCGTCGGTGAGGAGCGCGCCCGCTGCGGCGGGAGTGAGCCCGCCGCCGTCGCCGGTCCGCCCGGCCTCGCGCAACCGGGCGCCGATCCGGCCCCGGGCGACCTGCTCCAGGGTGGTCCCGTAGCAGGAGGCGAGTTCCAGGGTGGCGGCGCTGCCGGGGCTCCAGCGCACGGTCCAGAAACGGCCCAGCGTCTCGCCGCCCGAGGCGTTCTCGCCCGCCCTCTGCTCGGCGTAGGCGACGCCCGCCGCGCACAGCCGGTTGAGCGCGACGTGGCGTTCACGGTCGCGCCTCGCGCGCAGGGGGTCGAGCCGAATCTCCTTCCCCCCGCCCGCGCTGTCGGGGCCGGGCAGGCCGAGGTCCGCCAGGAGCGCGGCGACGTGCGTGGCCAGGCCGGAGGCGGGCGCGCCGGGAGCGGGGGCGCCGCGCCGGGAGCCGACGAGTTCGGTGTGCGCGGCGCCCGCGATGGCGCGCGCCCGCCCCAGGGGCTCGCCCTGGGCGAGCGCGCTGGTGAGCCCCTCGACGAGTTCGCGGCGGCCGGGAGCGGGCAGGCCGCGCAGGGCCGCCAGGTCGCGGGCCATGCGGTAGGCGGCCGTGACGTCGGGGACCCCGCAGACGTGCCCGTCCGCGCGCAGGTGGCCGCCGATGGCGGACAGCCGCCGCACGGCGGCGCGCTCCACCCCGTCCGGATCGCCGCCCGCCTCGTACACGTCCTGCTGCCACTCGGGGTCGCGGATGCCCGCGGGGTAGCCCGAGCGCGAGTCCAGGAGTTCGAAGGTGTACGGGATGAGCGCGGTGGTGATCCCCCGGCCGGGGCGCGCCCCGGCCTCGGGGACGGCGACGTCCGCAGTGGCGGGCAGCGCCTCGGGGGCCTCCCCGCGCAGGTGGCGGACCAGTTCCGCCCGGTCCCGCCCGGGGAGCAGGGCCGCGGCGTGGAAGGAGCCGACGACGGCGGCGGGGCGCGCCGCGCCGATCTCCTCGACGCGGCGGCGCATCCACGCCTCGCGGGCGCGGTCGCGGGCGCCGACCCGGCCCCGCTCGAGCGCGTCGGCGCGGTGGGCCCAGCCCAGGGCGAGGGCGGCGCGGCGGACGCGCTCGGGTTCGGCGCCGTAGGAGCGGGCCTCGACGAGGCGGTCCCACAGCTCCTCGGTGTCGGCCGTGCCGGTGGCGCGCAGGAGCGCGCCGTTGAGGCCGGGGGCGCCGCGGCCGTGGTCCGCCGGGTCGGGGGCGGTCGCGGCCACGGCCGCCGGGAGGTCGATGGCGTGCACGGGGACGCCGTTGGCGCGCGCCCACCGCGCGGCCGCGAGTTCGGGCGAGAAGTCCGCGAAGGGGTAGTAGCCGTGTCCGCCGTGCTCGGGGTCGCCGAGCACGAGCGCGACGGGCGCCACCGTGTCGGGGTGCCCCAGCCACTCCAGCCACGGCCCGGCCTCCAGCGGGAGCTCGATGAGCACCGCGTCGGGGTCGGCCGCCTCGAGGAGCGCGGGCATCGCGGCGGCGAGCACGGGCGAGTGGTGCCGCACCCCGATGAGGTGGGGGCCGGCGCACGCGGCCAGCGCTTCGGGCAGGGCCTCGGTCGCGTCTTCCAGGGCGATGCTCACCGCCGTGGTCTCCCTTCGTGTCTGCTGAGGTTCAGGGGCGGGCGGAGGTCCGTCGCGGCCCCCGGAGCCGGCCGGGGTTCCGGGGGCCGGCTCGGGTCGGCGGCGCGCGGCGGGTGGCGCCGGGGCTACTCCCCCACGACGTGGCGGAGTTCGTACAGGCGCTTCCACAGGCGCGCGCCGTTCTCGGCGCGGTGGCGGATCGCGGAGTCCCAGTAGGCGAGCAGGCGGCCCTGGTCATCGGGGTCGTCCTTGCGGACCGCGCCCAGGAGGTAGCCGGGGACGAGCGCCAGCGGGTCGGGCACCCCCAGGTAGGCGGTCTGCAGGCCGAGGGAGGTGGTCACGCCGACGGCCTCGGCGGTGCTCATCACGGTCGTGGGGCGCTCCACCGGCCACCCCTCCACCGAGGCGCCCGAGCGCAGGTCGCGGAAGGCCGTGACGAGGGCCTCGAGCACGGCGTCGTCCACGGGCAGCTCGTGGCCATGCCGGGCCAGCGCGGTCCCGGCCTGGCGGCGCACCAGGGCGATCTCGGCGGTCAGGTCGGCGATGGGCGGGACCACCTCGAAGTTGAAGCGGCGCTTGAGGGCCGCGCTCATCTCCGAGACGCCCCTGTCGCGCAGGTTGGCGGTGGCGATCACGTTGAAGCCGGGCCGCGCCAGGAACAGGCCGTCGTCCAGGTCCGCGCCGCTCGCGTCGCCGGTCGAGCCCGCGAGCTCGGGGACGGCCATGCGCCGGTCGGACAGGATGGAAACCAGCGCGTCCTGCACCTCGGGCAGGCAGCGGGTGACCTCCTCGACGCGGGCGATCCGGCCCGAGCGCAGCGCGGTGAGCACCGGCGAGGGCGCGAGGGCCTCGGCGGTGGGGCCCTTGGCGAGCAGCAGCGCGTAGTTCCACCCGTAGCGCAGGTGCTCCTCGGTGGTCCCTGCGGTGCCCTGCACGGTGAGCGCGCCGGTACCGCTGACGGCCGCGGCCAGCAGTTCCGACAGCAGCGACTTGGCGGTGCCGGGCTCGCCGACCAGCAGCAGCCCTCGTTCCCCCGCGAGGGTGACCACGCACCGCTCCACGAGTCCGCGCTCGCCGACGAACTTGGCGCCGATCTCCAGGCTCGCCGGGAGCCCGTCGACGGGTTCGGGCAGGCGCAGGCGCGCGCCGTCGCTGCCGACGACGAAGGTGACGACCGCGCGCGGCGTGAGCAGCCACCCGGGCGGGCGCGGCCCCTGGTCGTACGCGGCGAGGAAGGCCAGTTCCCCCGCGTAGCGCCGCTCGGCGGGTTCGATCTGTACGGCGGTCGTGGTCTCGGGCACCGCGTCTCCTTACGGCTCGGCTGGACTGGAACAGAACTACCAGAGGGGAGGGACACACCGGGACCGGACGGTGATTCCGGGACGATCCGCCGGACGGCGCCGCGAAGGTGAGAAGTCCTTAAGAAACCGCGCTTTCCGGGAACCGGGCACCGCCGCCCCGTGTTCTGGAGGACGACGAATCAGAGAACGATCCGCACCGGCCGGGCACCGGTCCCTGCCCCCGTCCCCCGGCCGCGGACCGACCGCGAAAGGCGTTCCCCTCCATGAGCCAAGCCGCCACGGCCGCACCCCCCTCCACCGGATCGACCAGCGCCGCGCTGTGGGGGCTGCGCGCGGCCGCCCTCGCCCACGTCGCGGTGCTGACGCTGGAGTTCGTCACCGCCGGCCAGCTGATGTCCCAGAACTTCGCCGCCATGTCGGCGCACTCGACCGGCGCGCTCGTGCTGCACGTCGCGGCGGGACTGCAGCTGGTCGCCGCGGTCCTGCTGTGGCGGCCCGGCCGCGGCTCCCCCCTTCCGATGGTGCTGAGCGCCGCGGCGTTCGCGCTCGGCTTCGCGCAGGCCTACTTCGGCAGCCACGGGATGCTGGGCCTGCACGTCCCGGCCGCGCTGGCGCTGGTGGTGCTGGTGGTGTGGGTCCTCGCCCTGGCGTGGACGCGGCAGGGCCCCGCCCGCTCCCGGCCGTGACGGGGGGTGACGGCGGCGGCGCCGGCGTCCTGCCGGCGCCGCTGCCGTCGGGGGCGCCCCGCGGCTACCGCCGCGGCGCGTCACCCTCCTGGACGCGCTGCCACGCCCGGGCGAAGGTCTCCGGCAGCGTCCTGAGCGGCAGGAACCGCTCCAGCGGCCCCGACGGCTTGCCCAGCCGGTCGATCTCCAGGTCGTACAGGGGCAGCTTCCAGGTCTCGAACGGGATGTTCGGGGCCTTGGCGTCGGTCCACCCGCCCGGCAGGAACACCGAGCGCCCCGCGCGGGAGCGTTTGGCGGTCAGTGCCAGGCCCGCCCCGACCAGTTCGGCCTGGACCTTCTTGTGGCGGGCCGGCGTCCAGCCGTTGGCGGCGCGCACCCGCCTGTCGGTGGGCTCCAGCAGCGCCAGCAGCTGCAGGTACAGGCGCGCGGCGTCGTCGGAGAGCCCGAGCTTGCCGGCGACCTCGGCCGACAGTTCGGGCACGGCGGCGGCCGGGTCGCTCTCGTGGGCGCCCTCGGCCAGGCCCCCTGAGGCGATCCGCTCCGCCATCCCCGTGAAACCGGGGCCGCGCAGCAGGTCGATCCTGGACAGGGTGCTCAGCCGGTTCCCCGAGTCCGCGACGATCCCGCGCAGCACCGTCGCGTCCACGTTCCCGTCGACGAGCCGGGCGGGGCGGAACCAGATGTTCGTGTAGTTCCTGTTCGGAACCGCGACCACCGTCCCGTTGTCGACCGCGTCGGGGAAGGGCGCCCGGCCGTCGGGGTCGCGGTAGGGGGCGCCGCCGACCGTCTCCACCAGGCGGGTCCGCCGCGCCTCGTCCGAGCTCCACACCTGCGTGCCGTAGAGCAGCAGGTCCGGGGCATCGAGGCGGTCCCGGAGGGCGCACAGCGCGGACGGCACCCCCTGGCGCACCGCGGAGCCGCCCGGCAGGTCGGCGTAGGCCCACGGGACGAGGGACGCGAAGCCGCTGACGACCTCGACCAGCCGGTCGGGCCCCTCGGGGGTCTGCCTGAGCTCCACCCCCCCGTAGTTCCTCTCGCTCACGACCAGGCGGGAGCGCGTGTCCCGGGTGAGGACCGGCGCGGCGGAGGCGTCGGCCAGCAGCCGGGCCGTTCCGACGGAGTCGCTCAGCCCCGCCGACAGCAGCGCGGCCTCGGTGGCCTCGTCCAGCGCGAGGCGCCGCCCGTAGCGGGCGTTCCAGGCGTCGGCGAGGCGCTCGGCGACCGCGCGGGTGCCGCCCGGCCGCCACAGCGCCGCGATCTCCTCGGGGCTCTCCGGCAGCGCGGCGCGGTACAGGTCCAGCAGGTCCCTGTGGGTGACCTCGTCCAGCTCCCGCGCTCCGAGGTCGGCCTCGGCGGTCTTGAGGCCCAGGGTCTTGCGCGTCCCGGTGTCCAGGAAGCCCGCGCGCCAGCGGTACCTGCGGAGTTCGCAGGCCAGCAGCAGTGCCGCGGCGGCCCGGGACAGGCCGGTGCGCTCGGCCAGGACCGCGGCGGTGTCGGGGTCCCAGGCGAGGGGTCCGTGCTCGGCGGCCGCGGCGGTGAACGCGGCGAGCTGGTCCGCGGTGCCCCACGCCAGCTCGGCGCGGCGGCGTTCGTGCTCGGCCTCGTGCTCGGCCAGGGGCAGGGGGTCGCCGGAGCGCAGTTCGACGAAGTGGTGGACGGTGGCCTGCTGCCCGTGGCTCTTCTCCCGGACGGTCGCGGGGACGCGGCTCCTCAGGGCCGCGCGCCGGGACGCGCCGCCGGTCCCCGGCTCGTGCTTGAGCGCCCCCACGACCACGCCGACGTCCAGGACCGCGCCGGGGTCGGCGAAGACGGTGCCGGACCACCGGGTGAGGAACCTCAGCAGTTCGGTCCGCACGCCGTCGGGGACGGTGGGCAGGGCCGCGTACCAGGCGATCCCGCCGATCCTGCCGATGAGCGCGTCCCAGTCCACGCCGGCGCGCGGCCGCTCCTCCAGCTCCTCGGCGCCGATCCCTCCGCGCAGGAACCGCGAGGTGAGGTCGAGGTGGACGCCGGTGTTGGCGGCGTCCCTTCCGCCCCGGTCGGCCAGGAAGTGGAGCAGCCCTTCGAGGAGCCCGGCCGGGTCCCTCTCGACGGCGGGCCGCTTCCTCCTGCTCTCGCTCTTGGCGACCTTGGTGACGAGCTCGTTCAGGGCGCGGCGCTGGTTGGCGACCGCGATCGCGATCCCGGCGACGCCCCGGACCAGGGAGGGGTCCGGCGCGGCGGCGCCGGGGCCGCCCGACAGCAGCGCGGCGGCGGCCACCATGGTGCGGGGGGCCTCCTTGGGGTCCTCGCTCTCGGCGGCGGCCGCCGCCATGAGCGGCGCGAGGTCGGCGGCGCGCACGGCGCGCAGCCGCTCGGACGCCCGTGCGTCGCGCACCGTCATGAAGTGCCAGAACATGGGCTCGGGCAGGTAGGGGGTGCCCCACTTGGCGGTGCAGTCGCAGGCCTGGCCGATGTGGCAGCTCCAGACCTGGCCGGAGCCGTCGGCGGCGTGGAGGGAGACCCCGTTGTCCTCGGTGAGGACGCCGGTGGCGGCTCCGGGGCCGTTGAACAGGCCGATGGGGGTGACACGGTAGCGCCCGCGTCCGCCGGGCAGCGCCGCGGCGACGGTCCGGCCGTCGGCGGCGGTGATCCGGTACTCGGCGAGGCCGCTGCCCGGGTCGCGCCCGGTCCTCACGACCGCGAACCCGGCGAGGCCGTCGGCGGCGCCCAGCGGGGTCCCGGTGGTCGGGGCGGGCAGCGGCGCGAGCGTGGAGTTGCGGGTGATCAGGTACTCGCCCTCCGCCAGGGGCTGCTCCTCCAGGAAGGCGGGCAGGCTGGCGCGGCCCCGGTCGCCGGTGGCGGGGTCCACCTCGTACAGGGTGCCCCCGTCCAGGGCCCAGTAGGTGCGGCCGTCCCCCAGCAGGTGCAGGTCCCGTTTTCCGGGGCTCTCCCCGGAGCGCAGCGCGCGCCCTCCGGCCATGCGGGCGCCGTCCCCGGTGAGCTGGGGCAGTCCGTTGGCCGTCGCCCCGCTCCAGCGCCAGCTGCGGGCGGCGTCGTATCCGGGGAAGTCCAGTTGGGTGCCGGGGTCGTCGGACCAGTAGCCGTGGGAGTTGTAGCCGATCCGGTAGCAGACCAGGAACCGCCCGTCCGCGTACACGGCGAGCGGGTCCTTGGCCCCCTTGGGCAGGCGCAGCGCGTGCTCGGCGACGCGGCCCCCAGGGCCCACGGCGATCGCCCTGGTCGCGGAGGCCAGGGTGAGGACGGGCCAGCTGGCGGTGCCGACGACGCTCGCGGGCCTGGCGCCGGTCCCGCCGAGTTCGCGGGCGGCCTCGTCCAGCGCGGGCCAGCCGTACTCGTCGATGATCCCGGCGCGCAGGGTGGTGGCGAGCACCTCCGCGAAGTCGACGGCCTCCAGTCGGGCGCGCTGTTCGGGGAACGCGTGGAAGACCCGGCCGTCGACCTCCGTCCGGAGCCGCTCGACGCCGTGGCGGAGCTCGCCGACCGCCGTCCCGCCCATGGGGGCGACGAGCTCGCCGAGCCGCCGGTCCACGTAGGGGCGCAGGAACGCGTGGGGCAGCAGGTCCTCCAGGACCTGGTTGTAGACGGTGCCGTACTCGGCGACCGCGGCGGCCAGCAGCGGCTCCCACACGGGGTCGGCCCGCAGGGAGGCGAGGGCGCGGTCCGGGCGCCGCACCCAGTTGCCGAGGGCGAGGTTCGTCCCCTCGTCCGGCGCGCGGACGGGGACGCCCAGCTCCAGGCACAGGTCGAGCATGTTCGGGGAGACCCAGCCGCCCCTCCCGGAGCGGCCGCCGTCGAGGCGGACCGGCTCCCCGTCGGCGGCGAGCCGCCCGGCCAGGCGCGGGATGAGGCCCATGATCTGGTCGGGGGTCTGGTCGCGCCACCCGCGCACGTGGTTGACCATGCGGGTGAACCAGGCCGCCGCGCCGCCGGAGACGGGCCGGGCGGGGTCGGCGAGCAGGTCGACCGCTCCGGCCTCCTCCAGCAGGTCCAGCCACCAGCCGTGGCCCGCGTTGGCGGGGAACAGGCCCAGCAGGGCGTGGGCGGCACCGGCGTCGGCGCGGCACAGCGCCACCAGGCCCGCGCGCACCGCCCTCCAGAAGCCCTCGGGCGCCGAGGCGGTGACCGGGATCTCGACGAGCTCGCGCAGCAGGGCGGCCGTCTCGGCGTCGGCGTCGAGCCCGGCGTCCTCGGCGAGGCCGCGCAGCTGCTTGGGCAGCGTGGTCCACGGGGGGAGCCCGCCCAGGGTGCGGCGCAGGCTGAGTTCGCGGAACTCGGCGTAGGCGCGGGCGGGGTCGTAGCGCTCGGCGAGTTCGGCGGCGTGCCCGGCGAGGGCCTTGACCGTGAGTGCCCCGGCGAACGCGAACTCCAGGAACGCCTCGCGGCGGGCGGCCTCGTGCACGGGGATGCTGTACACGCGCTCGGCCTCGCGGGCCCTGCCGAACATGACGGCGGCGGTCTTGGCGCTCCCGGCGGCGATGAAGGCGCGTCCCGCCTGCTCCCAGTAGGAGGCGAGGTGGGTGACGGGGACGCCGGTGGCGATGCGGGTGAACTCCTCGACGGCCGCGCCGGGGCGCGAGGCCGCCATGCGGGCGGCGCGCTCCATGGGCTTGACCTGGGCGAGCGCCTCGGCGGTGCGCTCGGGGTCGTGCACGAGCGCCCATTCGGGGTAGCCGAGGCCGCGCGGGCGGGCCAGCGCCAGCGGCTCGGAGGCGCCCTGGGGGGCGAACTCCAGGAAGTCCAGGGCCGCGTCCTCCGCGGGGGCCAGGGTGTCGGGGACGAGGCGGACGACCGTGCGACCGCCGAGGGCGGCGTGGGTGTAGCCGCGGGCGCGCACGCGGTCGGTGTGGCCGTCGGCGACGGTGTCAAGGGGGGCGAGCCCGGCGTCGAGCAGGCCGGTGTCGGGGGTGGTGGGGGTGGCCGTCATCGCTGGGTCTCCTCCTGGGTGTTCTTGCGTCCCGCGTAGATGAGTTCGGCCATCCGGACGCCCTCCGACCAGGCGACGGGGCCGACGTCGGCGAGCCTGAGGGGGCGCTCGTCGGCGTCCACCCAGATCAGCGTGCCGGTCTCGGTCTCGTAGTCGGGCATCTCCGAGCCGATCCAGTAGCGCGCCTGGAGGGAGCGGCCCGCCTCGCCGACGCGGCACACCGCGTAGCCCCCGCGCACCGAGAACCCGTAGCGCTGGGCGCGGCCCGTGGCCTGCCGCAGCTGCTCGAACTCGCCGCCCGAGTAGTCGGTGACGGCGGTGGAGCCGGCGGCCACCTCGGCGGGCTTGCGGTGGATCTCGCGGGTGAGCTGGGGCAGGCGCTGGGTGATGCCGAGTTCGAGGGCGAACTCGCGCACCTCGTCGAGGTCATCGATGAGGACCGGGTGGACGAGCGCGACGCGGTCGGCGTCGAGCCAGGCGCTCTCCGCGTCCAGGTCGACGACGCCGATCCGTCCCTGGTCGTCCACGCCGCGCAGGAACCCGCCCTCGCCGCCGTCGGCGGGGGCGACGAACAGGTCGGCCAGCAGGTCCCGCCAGGCGGGGTCGGGCCACACCCGGGCGATCATGGGCGCGGGGACCGGCAGGGACCCCAGCAGCCAGGACTCGACGCGTTCGGCGCACTCGCGCTCGTGGCGCTCCAGCCACAGCCGGACGCTGGTGAGCTGCTCCGCCTCGGCGGATTCGCGGACCTTCTTGGGCACCGTCTTGAGCCGGCGCCCCTTGGCGTTGCGGCACACCATGGTGGTGCCGTCGAGCGCGAGCGCGTAGCCGTCGGGGCCGTCGACCCAGATCAGCTCGCTCTGGGGAGGGGAAGTGGTGGACATGGGGAAGTTATAGCGATGCCCGGTGACAGGAGGGTGTCGGGACCGGGTGCCCTTCCCGGTGATCTTGACCTTTCCGGGGCCTCAATCGCCCTTGAGACCCCGGAAAGGTCAAGATCACCGGGAAGAACGAGGGCCCCGGCGCTGTGCTCGGGGCCCTCGGGCGGGTGCGGTCGGCGGTTCAGCCGATGACGCCCTGGAGCAGCGGGTCGACCGTCACGGCGACGAACAGCAGCGCCAGGTAGGCGTTGGACAGGTGGAAGAACGCCATCGTCTTGAGCTTGGCGCCGGTGTCCCCCGCGCGGGAGCGGCCGTACAGGCGGTGCGCCTGGACCAGCAGGACCGCGCCCAGGACCCCGGCCACCGCCGGGTAGAACAGGGTGGTCTGCGCGACGGGCCACAGGACGAGGGAGACCACCACGGTCGCCCAGCTGTACAGCACGCACTCCAGCAGCACCCGGCGGTCGCCGGCCACGACGGGCAGCATGGGGACGTTCGCGGCCGCGTAGTCCTCGCGGTAGCGCATGGCCAGCGCCCAGGTGTGCGGCGGGGTCCAGAAGAACACCACCAGGAACAGGACGAACGGCGCCCAGTCGAGCCGGTGGGTGACCGCGGCCCAGCCGATGAGCACCGGCATGCAGCCCGCGATGCCGCCCCACACGACGTTCTGCGCGGTGCGGCGCTTGAGCAGCAGCGTGTAGACGAAGATGTAGAACGCGATCGCGAACAGCGACAGCCCGGCCGACAGCCAGTTCACGAAGACCGCGAAGCCGGCCGTGGACAGCACCGCCAGCGTCAGGCCGTAGACCATCGCGCCGCGCGGGGTGACCTGGTGCATGGCGCCGGGCCGTTTGCGGGTGCGGCGCATCTCCCGGTCGATGTCGCGGTCGATGTAGCAGTTGAGGGCGTTGGCGCTGGCCGCGGACATGGTGCCGAACAGCAGCGTGGCGACGGCCGTCCACAGCGGCGGCACGCCCTGGGCCGCCACGAACATCACCGGGATGGTGGTGATCAGCAGCAGTTCGATGACGCGCGGCTTGGACAGCGCGACGTAGGCGCGCACGTACGCCCCGAGCGAGGCCGAGCGGGCCTCGGGCTCGACGGCGGGGGCGTCGGCCGGGTCCGGGTCGGGGGCGTCGGGGGTGGCCGACGAGCGGTCGAGCAGTGTCATGGCAACCGCCGCGCCGTGGCCGTGTGCCCGGTCCGAGCACTCCGCTGCCGTTCGGTCCGCCTGCCGTGCGGCGCGGAACGCACGGCGGGGGTCATCCGCTCTACGGACACAGACACGCTAGAACCTCGAAAGAACTTGGGGAAGCGGAAAGTGAAACTGGAAACGTCCTTGCTCCGGACGCCCCTGCCTGCCATCGGCGGGGCGGGTGCGGGGTGCGGCACCCCGGGCGTCCTCTGCCGTGCCCTGACACGACTGCCGGAGCCGTCAACGACAGAGTGTAGTGCTTGCCCCGGAGATGCCCTCACCGGGGGCTCGCACCACTTCGCACCCTGATGGGAGACATCGGTCATCTTGCGGAACCGGTTTCGACGATAGGGTCTGGGTAGTCATGCCCTCGGGCATTTCCACCCCGCGGCGGCGCGGCGGTCCCAACAACCGCCCCGCGCTCCGCGGGCGTCGCCCGGCACGGGAGCCGGTGCGGCGCGCAGGTGGATCCACCACATATTTTTCGGGCCACCACGCCTGCGACTGGCCTGGATGCGCGAAAGGAGCCCTGAGCCCGCGTGAACATCGGCACCTCGAAGACCCTTGACTGGTCGGAACTGGACCAACGCACCGTCGACCTGGTCCGTGCCCTGGCCATGGACGCGGTCGAGGAGGCGGGCTCCGGCCACCCGGGGACCGCGATGAGCCTGGCCCCCGCCGCCTACCTGCTGTTCCAGAAGGTCATGCGGCACGACCCGAGCGAGCCGACCTGGGTCGGCCGGGACCGCTTCGTCCTGTCGTGCGGCCACTCCAGCCTCACCCTCTACATCCAGCTCTACCTCGCCGGCTACGGCCTGAGCCTGGACGACATCAAGCGGCTGCGCCAGTGGGACAGCCTCACCCCGGGCCACCCCGAGTTCGGGCACACCGCCGGTGTCGAGACCACGACGGGTCCGCTGGGCCAGGGCGTGGGCAACGCGGTCGGCATGGCCATGGCCGCGCGCCGCGAGCGGGGGCTGTTCGACCCCGAGGCCGCCACGGGTGAGAGCCCGTTCGACCACTTCGTGTACGCGATCTGCTCCGACGGCGACGTCCAGGAGGGCGTCAGCCACGAGGCGAGCGCGCTGGCCGGCACGCAGAAGCTCGGCAACCTGGTCATGATCTGGGACGACAACCAGATCTCGATCGAGGACGACACCCGGATCGCGTTCTCCGAGGACGTGTCCGCGCGCTACGCGGCGTACGGCTGGCACGTCCAGGAGGTCGACTGGACCGCCGACGGCGAGTACCGCGAGGACGTCGAGGCGCTGCACGCGGCGGTGCTGGCCGCGCAGGCCGAGACCGACCGCCCGTCGTTCATCCGGCTGCGCACCGTCATCGGCTGGCCCGCCCCGAACAAGCAGAACACCGGCGCGGTCCACGGATCGGCGCTGGGCGCCGACGAGGTCGCCGCCACCAAGCGGGTGCTCGGCCTGGACCCGCACGCCCGCTTCGACGTGCCGGACGAGCTCCTGGCGCACGCCCGGGGCGCGGTGGCCCGCGGGCGCTCCGCCCGCGCCGAGTGGGACGGCTTCCTGTCCGCGTGGCGCGCGAACGCCGGCGAGCGCGCCGAGCTGTTCGACCGCCTGGCCTCGGGCGCGCTGCCCGAGGGGTGGGACAAGGCCATCCCGGTGTTCGAGCCCAGCGCCAAGGGCGTGGCCACCCGCAGCGCCTCGGGCAGCGTGCTGACCGCGATCGCGCCGGTCCTGCCCGAGCTGTGGGGCGGCTCGGCGGACCTGGCGGGCTCCAACAACACCACTCCCAAGGGCGAGCCGTCGTTCATCCCGGAGGAGTACTCCACCAAGGCGTTCTCGGGCGACCGGTACGGCCGGGTGCTGCACTTCGGCATCCGCGAGCACGGCATGGGCTCGATCCTGAACGGCATCGCGCTGCACGGCCCGACCCGTCCCTACGGCGGCACCTTCCTGGTGTTCAGCGACTACATGCGCCCCGCGGTGCGGCTGGCGGCGCTGATGAAGCTGCCCGTCACCTACGTGTGGACGCACGACTCCATCGGCCTGGGCGAGGACGGCCCCACGCACCAGCCCGTCGAGCACCTGTGGGCGCTGCGCGCCATCCCGGGCCTGGCCGTGGTGCGTCCCGCCGACGCCAACGAGACGGCCGTGGCGTGGCGCACCGTGCTGGAGCGGGCCGACGGCCCGGCGGCGCTGGCGCTGACCCGGCAGAACGTGCCCACCCTGGACCGCTCGGAGATGGGCGACGCGGATCTGACCGCCAAGGGCGGCTACGTGCTGGCCGAGGCGAGTGACGGCCTCCCGCAGGCGATCGTCATCGCCACCGGCAGCGAGGTCGCCATCGCCCTGGAGGCCCGTTCCCGGCTGGAGGAGGCGGGCACTCCGACCCGTGTCGTGTCCATGCCGTGCGTCGAGTGGTTCCAGGAGCAGGACGACGCCTACCGCCAGCACGTGCTGCCGCCGTCGGTGCGCGTCCGCGTGTCGGTCGAGGCGGGGCTGGCGCTGGGCTGGCGCGAACTGGTCGGCGACGCCGGCGAGTCGGTGAGCCTGGAGCACTTCGGCGCGTCCGCGCCGTACAAGACGCTGTACGAGCAGTTCGGGCTCACCCCGGACAGGGTGGTCGCGGCGGTGCACGCCAGCATCGCCCGGCTCGGCGGCGAGCACGGAACAACGACAGGCAACTAGTGGTTGAGGGGAGGGCCTCCGCGGCAAGCGAGGCCCTCCCCTGTTTCACCCGAAGGGGAACGACGAGCAATGAGCAGCCCACTTCAGAACCTCTCCGACGCCGGTGTGGCCGTCTGGCTCGACGACATCAGCCGGGAGCGGCTGCGCGGCGGCAACCTCGCCGAGCTGATCGCCGAGCGCAACGTCGTCGGGGTCACCTCCAATCCGACGATCTTCGCCAAGGCCCTCAGTGAGGGCGACGCCTACGACGCCCAGCTGCACGACCTCGCGGTGCGCGGGGTGTCGGTGGACGAGGCCGTACGCGCCATCACCGCCTACGACATCCGCTGGGGCGCCGACGTGCTGCGCCCGGTCTACGACGCCGACGGCGGTGTGGACGGACGCGTCTCGCTGGAGGTCGACCCCCGCCTGGCGCGCGACACCGAGCGCACGATCGCCGAGGCGCGCGCCCTCTGGTGGCTGGTGGACCGGCCGAACCTGATGATCAAGATCCCCGCGACGGTGGAGGGCCTGCCCGCGATCACCGCGGCGCTGGCCGAGGGCATCAGCGTCAACGTGACCCTGATCTTCTCGCTGGAGCGCTACCGCGCGGTGATGGAGGCGTTCCTCACCGGCCTGGAGCGGGCCCGCGAGGCGGGCCGGGACCTGTCCACGATCCAGTCGGTGGCGTCGTTCTTCGTCAGCCGGGTGGACACCGAGGTGGACAAGCGGCTGACGAAGATCGGCACCGAGGAGGCCGTGGGGCTGCGCGGCCGCGCGGCGATCGCCAACGCGCGCCTGGCCTACGCCGCCTACGAGGAGGTCTTCTCGGGGGAGCGCTGGGCGGCGCTGGAGTCGGCCGGTGCCCGGGCGCAGCGCCCGCTGTGGGCGTCCACGGGGGTGAAGGACCCGGAGCTCCCCGACACCCTGTACGTGACCGAGCTGGTCGCGCCGAACACGGTGAACACGATGCCCGAGGCCACGCTGTCGGCGGTGGCCGACCACGGCGAGATCACCGGCGACACCGTCCGCGCGAACTACGGGTCGGCGCGCGCCGACCTGGACGCGGTGGCGGCGGTCGGGGTGGATCTGGACGACGTGGTGAGGGTGCTGGAGAACGAGGGCGTGGACAAGTTCGCCAAGTCCTGGGACGAGCTGCTCACGCGGGTCTCCCAGCAGCTGGACGCCAACGCCTGAGGCCCGTCCCCGATCCGGGCCCCTCACCGCGTGGAACTCCTCCCACGCGTCGGGGGGTCCGAGGTCGGAGCCGACGGTGAACGGCGCCCGAACCCTCGCCCAACTCGCGGGGCCGGTCGCCTGACCGGCGGCCGCGCGGTTTCCCGGATTTCCTTCGGCGCGGCCCTGCCGGACACAATTGCGGGAAACCCGTGTGAGACGAGGAAGGACCATCGCTTTGAGCAGTGATCAGGTACAGGCCGGCGGCCTCACCGTAACCCTGCGCGGCGCGGCGGGCGACGCGTCCCGGACCGCTCTGGAGACGCTCGGCACCGACGGCGTCGCCGCCCGGCTGGCCGCCAAGGACGCCACCCTGTGGGGCCCGGGCGCCGAGGCCGAGGCGTCGGTCCGGCTGGGCTGGGTCGACCTCGCGGAGAGCTCCCGGGCGCTGCTGCCGCGGATCAGGGAGATCGCGGAGGCCAAGCGCGCCGCCGGGCTGGACCGGGTGGTGCTGGCCGGGATGGGCGGCTCCTCGCTGGCCCCCGAGGTGATCGCCGCGAGCCGCGGGGCCGACCTCGTCACCCTGGACACCACCGACGCCCACCAGGTGCGCCGCGCGATCGGGACGGACCTGGCCCGCACGGTCGTGGTGGTCTCGTCCAAGAGCGGCGGGACCGTGGAGACCGACAGCCACCGCCGCGCGTTCGAGCAGGCGTTCACCGACGCCGGGATCGACCCGGCCGAGCGCGTCGTCGTGGTCACCGACCCCGGGTCCCCGCTGGCCGGCCTCGCCGCCGAGCGCGGCTACGAGACCGTGCTGGCGGACCCGGACGTGGGCGGCCGGTACAGCGCGCTGACCGCGTTCGGCCTGGTTCCCAGCGCCCTGGCCGGGGTGGACGTGGAGGCGCTGCTGGACGAGGCCGCCGCGGTCGCCGCGACGCTGGCCGACGACGACAACCCGGCGCTGGCGCTGGGCGCGGTCCTGGGCGGGTTCGGCGGGCACGACAAGGTCGTGCTTGCCGGGCGGACCCCGGCCGGGCTGGGCGACTGGATCGAGCAGCTGGTGGCCGAGTCCACCGGCAAGAGCGGGACCGGTCTGCTGCCGGTGGTCGTGGAGGGCGTGGACGCGCCCGGGTTCACGCCCGGACCCGACACCCACCTGGTGGTCTACGGCGAGGACGCGGCGCCCGGGGCGGACACCGCCGACACCCTGGTGACGGGCCCCCTGGGCGGGCAGTTCCTGGCCTGGGAGTACGCCACCGCGGTGGCGGGCCGCCTGCTGGGGATCGACCCGTTCGACCAGCCCAACGTGCAGGAGTCCAAGGACAACACCAAGGCGCTGCTGGAGTCCTCCAACAACGGGACGCTGCCCACGGGGGCCCCGCTGCTGGTGGACGGCGCCGTGGAGGTGCACGCGTCCGACCCGGCGCTGCTGGGCGACGCCAAGGATCTGGCGGCGGTGCTGCAGGCCCTGGTGCGCTCGGTCCCCGAGGACGGCTACCTGGCCGTGATGGCGTACCTGGACCGCGACGCCGAGGGCGACGGGCGCGCCGCCACGGTGCGCTCCGGCCTCGCCGCGCTGACTCCCCGCCCGGTGACTTTCGGGTGGGGGCCGCGTTTCCTGCACTCCACCGGGCAGTACCACAAGGGCGGACCGGCCAACGGCGTGTTCGCGCAGATCACCGGTGAGGTCACGCAGGACCTGCCGGTGCCGGGCCGACCGTACTCGTTCGCGCGGCTGCAGCTCGCCCAGGCGCTGGGCGACTTCGGCGCGCTCGCCGAGCGGGGCCGTCCCGCCATCCGCCTGCACCTGCGCGACCGGGTCGCGGGCCTGGAGGAACTGAGCCGGGCGCTGGGCGCCGTCCGGCCCTGACGCTCCGGCGCCGTCCCGGCTCCGGCGGAGCCGGGACGGCGCCGGACCCGGCCGCCCGACACCACTACTAGGAAAGAGCCGAAGGTGAAAGAACCGGTGATGCCGGGCGCGGTGCCGAACCCGCTGCGCGACGTGCTGGACCGGCGGTTGCCGCGGATCGCGGGCCCCAGCGTGCTGGTGCTGTTCGGGGTCACCGGCGACCTCGCCCGCAAGAAGCTGCTGCCCGCCATCTACGACCTCGCCAACCGGGGGCTGCTGCCGCCGGGGTTCGGTCTGGTGGGCTTCGCCCGCCGCGACTGGGAGGACCAGGACTTCGCGCAGCTGGCGCACGACTCGGTGCGCGAGCACGCGCGCACGCCCTTCCGCGAGGACGTGTGGCGCCAGCTCAGCGAGGGGGTGCGGTTCGTCCAGGGCGAGCTGCACGACGACGACTCGTTCGACCGCCTGGCGCGGACCGTGCGCGAGCTGGACGCCAGCCGGGGAACCGGCGGCAACTACGCCTTCTACCTGTCCCTGCCGCCCAAGCTGTTCCCGACCGTGGTCAAGCAGCTCAAGCGGTGCGGGCTGGCCGAGTCCGAGGACGACTCGTGGCGCAGGGTCGTCATCGAGAAGCCCTTCGGGCACGACCTGGAGAGCGCGCGGGACCTCAACGCGGTCGTCGACGACGTGTTCCCGCCGCAGTCGGTGTTCCGGATCGACCACTACCTGGGCAAGGAGACCGTCCAGAACCTGATGGCGCTGCGGTTCGCCAACACCCTGTTCGAGCCGATCTGGAACCGCGGCTACGTCGACCACGTGCAGATCACCATGGCCGAGGACATCGGCGTGGGCGGCCGGGCCGGCTACTACGACGGCATCGGCGCGGCGCGCGACGTCATCCAGAACCACCTGCTCCAGCTGCTGGCGCTGGTGGCGATGGAGGAGCCGCTGTCCTTCACCGCCGACGCCATCCGCGCGGAGAAGGAGAAGGCGCTCTCGGCGGTGCGGCTGCCCGACGACCTGGAGGCCGGGACCGCGCGCGGGCAGTACGCGGCCGGGTGGCAGGGCGGCGCGTCGGTGGTCGGCTACCTGGAGGAGGAGGGCATCCCCGACGACTCCATCACCGAGACCTACGCGGCGATCAAGCTGGGCGTGAACACCCGCCGGTGGGCGGGGGTTCCGTTCTACCTGCGCACCGGCAAGCGGCTGGGGCGGCGGGTGACCGAGGTGGCCCTGGTCTTCCAGCGCACCGCGAACCAGGTCTTCAACCACGTCGAGACCGAAGAGCAGGGCGCGAACTCGCTGGTCATCCGGGTGCAGCCGGACGAGGGCGTGACGCTGCGGTTCGGCTCCAAGGTTCCGGGCGCCTCCATGGAGGTGCGGGACGTGAGCATGGACTTCAGCTACGGCGAGTCCTTCACCGAGGCCAGCCCCGAGGCGTACGAGCGGCTGATCCTGGACGTGCTCATCGGCGACCCTCCGCTGTTCCCCCGCCAGGAGGAGGTGGAGCTGTCGTGGAAGATCCTCGACCCGATCGAGGAGCACTGGGCCAAGAACGGCCAGCCCGAGCAGTACGAGTCGGGCACCTGGGGCCCCCGGTCCGCGCACGAGCTCCTGGCCCGGGACGGCCGTCAGTGGCGCAGACCGTGACACCGCGAGCGCACACGCCGCCGGGCCCGGGGACCCCCCGGGGCAGGGGGAGAGACTCGGTCCCCCACTCCCGAGTCCACCACCGTTCGACAAGCGCCCGCCAGAGAAACCTTGAGCCTGTGGACGCCGCGGCGGCGGCCCACCCCGGGGAGGACCGATGACGCTCTACCTTCCGCGCACCACGACCTCGCAGATCGCCGAGGCGCTGGCCACCGAACGGCGCAGCGTCGGCGGCGGCGCGATGAACCTCGTCCTCACCCTCGTCATCGTCACCGACGAGGCCGACCACTACGACGCGGTGCTCGCGGCGACCGAGGCCGGGCACGAGCACCCCAGCCGGGTGATCGCGCTGATCCGCCGCGACCCCGACGCCGAGCCCGCGATCGACGCCGAGATCCGCCGTCCCGGCACGGCCGGACCGGGCGAGGCGCTGCTGCTGCGGCTGTACGGGCCGCTCGGCGGCCACGCCGACTCCGTCGTCACCCCGCTGCTGGTCCCCGACGCCCCGGTGGTGGCGTGGTGGCCGGGGGTCGGCCCGGCCGACCCGGCCTCGGACCCGGTGGGCATGCTCGCGCACCGGCGCATCACCGACGCCCAGCGCGCCGCCGACCCGGTGGCCGACCTGCTGCGCCGGATCGAGCACTACACGCCCGGCGACACCGACCTGACCTGGACCCGGCTCACCCCGTGGCGTTCACTGCTGGCCTCGACCATGGACCAGTCGTGCGGCTGGGTGACGGCCGCCGAGATCGAGGCCGAACCGCACTACCCCACCGCCGACCTGCTGGCGGCCTGGCTGGGCCAGCAGCTGGAGGTGCCGGTGGAGCGCAGGGAGTCCAGCGGTCCGGGGATCACCGGCGCCTCCCTCATCACCGACGACGGCCCCGTGGCGATCAGCCGCAAGGACGGCCGGGTGGCCACGCTGCGGCGGCCGAACCAGCCCGACCAGACGGTTGCGCTGGCGCGGCGGCGGGTGTCGGAGTTCCTCTCCGAGGAGCTGCGCCGCCTGGACGCCGACGAGATGTACGAGCGCACCGCCAGGTCCATGGCGGCGCGGCTCAGCGGTGCGGAGGCCGGGGTATGAGCAAGGTCGTGAACCCTCCGACGGTCGTCGTGCAGTCCGACGCGGACCTGCTGGCGAAGGCCACGGCGGCGCGGATCGTCACCCGGCTGGTGGACGCCCAGGCGCTGCGCGGGACCGCGTCCGTCGTACTGACCGGCGGCGGCATCGGGATCGCGGTGCTGTCCGAGCTGGCGAAGGCCCCGGCGCGCGACGCGATCGACTGGCGCCGCGTGGACGTGTGGTGGGGGGACGAGCGGTTCCTGCCCGCCGGCGACCCCGAGCGCAACGAGACGCAGGCGCGCGCGGCGCTGCTGGACCACGTCCCGGTCCCGGCCGAGCGGGTGCACGTGATGCCCGCGCCCGGCGGGCCCGACGGCGACGACCCCGAGGCGGGCGCGCGGCGCTACGCCGAGGAGCTGCGGGCCGCCGCGGGCGGTGGCGCGGACGCGCCGCCGTTCGACGTGTGCCTGCTGGGGGTGGGTCCGGACGCGCACGTGGCCTCGCTGTTCCCGGAGCTTCCGGCGATGTACGAGACCGAGCGCACCGTGGTCGCGGTGCACGGCTCCCCCAAGCCGCCGCCCGTCCGGGTCTCCCTGACGCTGCCGGCCATCCGCGGTTCGCGCGAGGTGTGGCTGCTGGCGGCGGGTGAGTCCAAGGCCGACGCGGTCCACCTGGCCCTGGGCAAGGCGGGTCCGGTGCAGGTCCCCGCGGCGGGCGCGCGCGGGCGCTCCCGGACGCTGTTCCTGCTGGACCACGCGGCCGCGAGCGCCCTGCCGCCGGGCCTGTACGTGCCGGGGCACTGACCACCCCCGTTACACGGAAACGGCCGCGGGCCCCTCGAAGGAGGGCTCCGCGCCGCCTCCCTCGACGATCTTGACGTCAGCGTCCGATTCTGTCCGTTCTGCAGAACGCTGACGTCAAGATCTATTGGTTCATGATGGGGATGTCGGGGTCGTTTCGACGGGAGCGGCCTCGACCCGCACCCGTCCTCGCCGACCGCGTCGGCGGGGTTCCCCTCGGCGGCTCACCGCACGGAACCGGTCACGGGTAGTGGATGTCCGGCCAGGGCGGGGACGCCATTCCGTCGCCGATGTGGAAGGACGGGTGGGGCGGCTGGTTGTAGGCGGTGTTCTGCCATGCGATCGCCACCCGGTACTGCGTGTCGTGCATCAGGGTGGGAAGGCGCCGGTCGGTGGCGTGGGGCGTCGAGTAGATCCGCAGCGCCGAGCTGTCACCGGTGCGCCAGACGACCTCTTCTCGCCAGTCCCCCAGGATGTCGCCGGACAGCGCCGGGGTGGCCTTCGTGCCGTTGTTGGAGGCCACGCCCGATCCGGTGAGCAGGCGGGTGTCGCCGCCGGGTCCGTACTCGTCGATTCGGGTCTGGTCCAGGAGCTCGCGGCTCGGGTCGCCGTCCCACCAGGCCAGGAAGTTGGCCGATCCGGGCTTGCGGCCCACGCTGCTCCCGTCGGCGCCGAGCAGTCCGTCCACGCTCGACGACCAGAACTCCGCGCCGGGGCTGCCCGACCAGACGTCTCCGGCCACGCCGCGCCCGTTGTCGTCGCCTGACGCGGTGCGCCAGATGGTGGCGCCGGTGCGCGCGTCCGCCAGCCACGCGTCGGGCTGGGAGGCGCTCTCGGACACCCCGTACACCTCCAGGCCCGACCGTCCGGGCACGAGGTCGCCCACGTGCAGGGCGTCGCCGTGGCCGTAGCGGGTGGTCCACATCCGGGTGCCGTCGTCGTCCACGGCCATCGCGCCGAACATGACCTCGTCGCGGCCGTCGCCGTCGGCGTCGGCGACGGACAGGGAGTGGAAGCCCTGGCCGTCGTAGCCCTGCCCGGTGTTGGTGGAGCTGTTGGTGTCGAAGGTCCAGCGCCTGGTGAGCCGCCCGTCCCGGAAGTCCCAGGCCGCGATGACGGTCCGGGTGTAGTAGCCGCGCGAGAACACCATGCTGGGGCGCTCGCCGTCCAGGTAGGCGGTCCCGGCCAGGAAGCGGTCGACCCGGTTTCCGTAGCTGTCGCCCCAGGAGGACACCGTGCCGCGCGCGGGCACGTAGTCCGCGGTGTCCAGGGCCACGCCGGTCCGCCCGTCGAACACGGTGAGGAACTCCGGGCCGGACAGCACGTAGCCGGAGGAGTTGCGGTGGTCGGCCGAGGCCGAGCCGATGACGGCGCCCATGCCGTCGCGGGTTCCGTCGGCGGTCTTCATCGCCACCTCGGCGCGTCCGTCGCCGTCGTAGTCGTACACCTGGAACTGGGTGTAGTGCGCGCCCGCGCGGATGTTGCGGCCCAGGTCGAGACGCCACAGCCGGGTGCCGTCGAGCTCGTAGGCGTCGATCAGGACCGGTCCGGTGTAGCCGGACTGGGAGTTGTCCTTGGCGTTGGCGGGCTCCCACTTGAGCACGATCTCGTACGCGCCGTCGCCGTCGAGGTCGCCGACGCTGGCGTCGTTGGCGTCGTAGGTGTAGGACGAGCCGTTCACGCTGCCGCCCGGGGGCCGCTGCAGCGGCACGTCCAGGTAGCCGTCGGAGAACGCCAGCGAGGCGGGCGAGGCGGCCTGCTCCACGCCGTCGACGACCGGGCGCACCGTGTAGGAGGCGTTCGCCGGCGCGCCCGTGTCCAGGTAGGAGGTGGCCGAGGCCAGCGGGGCGGGGGTGAGCCTGGTGGAGCCCCGGTAGACGTTGAACGCCACGTCCCGGGGGTCTCCGCCCAGCAGCCGCCAACTCACCAGGTTCCCGTCGCCGCTGCGGACGCTGACCAGCCCGCGGTCCAGCCGTTCGGTCTGGCGCGCGCCGTCGGGGTCCTCCGTGCCACCGGGGTCGGGATCGGGGTCGGGGTCGGGCTCGGAGCCGGTCCCGCCGGTGCACACGACGCCGTTCAGCGTGAAGGAGGAGGGGGTTCCCACGGTGCCGGTGTGGGTGGCGTTGAACCCGATGCCGACGGTGGCACCGGTGGCGATCTCGGCGTTCCAGGAGGTGTTGGAGGCCGTGACGCCCGCGCCGGAGGAGGCGAACTCGGCGCCCCAGCCCTGGGTCAGCCGCTCCCCGGAGGGGAACTCCCACTCCAGGGTCCAACCGTCGACCGGGTCTCCGAGGTTGGTGATGTCGACGCTGGCGGTGAAGCCGTTGTTCCACTGGCTGGTGCCGTAGTCGACCCGGCATCCGGCGGCCGCGCTCGCGGGGCCGCCCGCGGCGGCGACCGCCGTGGCGCACAGGGCCAGTGCGGCGGCCGCGGCCAGGGGCCTCCCTGGCCTTCGGGTGCCGCCGGTGGGGGGACGGTGCTGCATGTGCTGACTCCTCACGAGTGCCGTTCGGCCAGGGGGCGGGCCGAAGGTGGCCGGGGGAAGTGACGGGTCCTCTGTCCGCGCGGCCGGCGGTCGTCCTCTCCCGGAGGGGGAGGAGCCCAGAGATGCGGGAGCGCTCCCAGTCCGTCGATCGCCAGCAGAACGTAACACGGCGAACACGCACAGGAAAGGGCTTTCCGTAAAACGTTCCCGTTTCCGGGGGTCTCCCGTCCACCGCGGGGGCGCGGTGGGACCGCCGCGCCCCCGTTCCCGTGGACCGGGCTCCCCGACGGGGACCGCGCCTCAGTGTGCCCCCGTCCCGGTGAGGGAGCGCACCTGGAGCTCCCGGTAGCGGACGGAGTTGCGCTCGGGCGACGACAGGGCGCCGACGACCGCGCACGCGAAACCGATCGGGATGGACACCAGGCCCGGGTTCTCCAGCGGGAAGACCTGGATGTCGATCCAGGCGGGCAGCAGCGAGAGGTTCTCGCCGGACGCGCCGACCTTCCCGGACATGACCGGGGACAGGGTGACCAGGAGCAGGGAGGAGAGCAGCCCCCCGTAGACGCCCGCCTCCACCCCCCTGCCGTTGAACCGGGACCAGAACATCGACAGCACGATGACCGGGAGGTTCGCCGCGGCCGCGGTCGCGAAGGCCAGGCCCACCAGGAAGGCCACGTTGAGGTCCTGGGCGAAGACCGCGAGCAGGATCGCCAGGGCCCCGATGAGCGCGGCGGAGAACCGCGCGACCCCCACCTCCTGGGACTCCTTGGGCCGTCCCCGCATCAGCACGTGGCCGAAGAAGTCGTGTGCCAGGGACGAGGAGGAGGCCAGCGTCAGACTCGCGATGACCGCCAGGATGGTGACAAGGGCGACCGCGCAGACGAACGCCAGCATGATGGAGCCGCCGACCGGGCCGGCCAGGATCGTGCCGAGTTCGCGCGCCAGTTGGGGCACCGCGGTGTTGCCGGAGGGGTCCTGGGCGGCGATCCGCTCGGGCCCCACCAACGCGGCCGCGCCGAAGCCCAGCACCAGCGTCATGAGGTAGAACCCGCCCACCAGCGCGATGGCGCGGTTGACCGAGCCGCGCGCGGTCCGGCTGTCGGGAACGGTGTAGAAGCGGACCAGGATGTGCGGGAGCGCGGCCGTGCCCAGGACCAGGCCCAGACCCAGGCTGAGCAGGTCGAGCTTGTTGACGATGGTCCGCACCGGGTCTCCCGGGACGTCCTGTCCGAAGCGCAGCCCGGGTTCCAGGAACGCCCTGCCCTTTCCGCTGGCCTCGGCGGCCGCGCCGAGCAGGCCGCTGACGTCGAACCCGAACACGGCCAGGACCGCGGCCGCCATGAGGGCCGTCCCGGCCAGCAGCAGCAGGGCCTTGACGATCTGCAGCCAGGTGGCGGCCCGCATGCCGCCGTACATGACGTAGGCGATCATCAGGACGCCCACCGTGACGATGGCCGCGGTGCGGGCCGCGGCCGCGTCCATGCCCAGGAGGGACTCGCCCTGGTCGAAGCCGAGCATGAGGGTGACCAGCGCGCCCGCGCCGACCATCTGGGCCAGCAGGTAGCAGACCGAGACGGTGACGGTGGAGACGGCGCAGGCCAGGCGCACCCGCGCGCGGCGCATGCGGAAGCCCGGGATGTCGGCCATGGTGAAGCGTCCGGTGTTGCGCACCAGCTGCGACAACGGCAGCACGAGCAGCCAGGCGGCGAGGAAGCCGACGGAGTACAGGAGGCCGTCGTAGCCGTTGAGCGCGATGGTCCCGGCGATGCCGAGGAACGACGCGGCCGACAGGTAGTCGCCGGTCAGCGCCAGGCCGTTCTGGGTTCTGCCGTAGCCGCGGCCGCCCGCGTAGAAGTCCGCGGCGCCCCCGCCCCCGCGGCCCGCGCGGACGGTGACGGCGAGCGTGACCCCGGAGAACAGCGCGAAGAGTCCGATGGTCCAGATCTGTCCGGTCGTCACGGCCGCACCACCCGGCCGTGACGGGCGGCGCTCTCCTCCGCCTTCTCGATGCGCAGTTCGGCGGCGAGCGGATCGAGGCCGCGCGCGGCGCAGCGGCCGTACCCCCAGGCCAGCAGGAAGGTCGACGCGAACTGGAGGACGCCGAGAATTAGCGCGACATTGATGGACCCGGCGACCCGGACGGCCATGAAATCACGCGCGAATGCGGTGAGGAAGATATAGCCGAGATACAAACCGAGAAAAAGGACGGCGAGGACAGCGAATTGACGAATGAATCGTTTACGCAGCTTCACAAAGCGCGGGTCGCTCCCCATACGCACGGCCTGGACGCTCTGCTGGACCAGTTGCCGGCGCTGCGCCTGGCAGGCCGGATACCCAGGCTTCTCACCTGAATGGAGCGGTCTACTGATGACAACTTCGAGATGGTCGAACACATTTTCCCCTTTTTTGGGGACGGCTCCGTCTCATCCCCTATCGGAACCGCCCCCTCCCCCGTGGCCCACACGGCCCTGATACGGCCGGCGGATACCATACATTTTCAGACAAGTCCCGCAGGGCGGGTCGCGGATAGAATTCGCGGCACGCCGGAAAGTTGCAGACAAGGCAACACGATAACCAGCGACCCTGGTTCACGTTCGGCGTATGAGAGATTTCGGATGCCAAATTCGCGTGAATCCGGACAGTGGGCCATAGAGGGGGATGTTCGGCGGCCCGGTGCCGGGCCCGGCGCGGAGCCGGTCACGAGTCGCGCGCGATTTCCGCGGTCCGGTGGAACCGAAGGGCCCGGTCGCGGTATCCAAGAGCACATGACGCAGCTTTCCTGCCCCAAATGCCCCGGTTCGCTCAGTCGGGAGACCCTCGTCGGCGTGACGGTCGACAAGTGCTCGCGGTGTCGAGGGCTGTTCCTCGACCGGGGCGAGCTCGAACAACTGCTGGAGGCCGAGCACCGCTGGCGGCGCGGACACGAAGGCGGGTACAACGGCGGTCGCCACCACCGCGGGGACGAGGACGACGACGCCTACGCGAGAAGCGACTACCAGGGCGGGCGCCGCAGACGCCAGGCGAGCTTCCTGGACGAGATCTTCGACTAGGGAAGCTCCGGCGCGGGGGTGGTTCGGCGTGCCGGTGCTCCGGGCGGGTCTTTCGGTCTCACGCCACGCGGATCGCGAGGTCACGGCGGGCGGCGACGGCGGGTGAGGGCCGGTTCCGCCCCCGCCCGGAATGATCACGGGCTTTCCGCCCTTCAAGGCCCCGGAACGGGCAGAAGGCCCAAGACCGTCAACGGGACCCTCGCACAACGGGCGCTGTGGGCGCGGCCCCGGCCCGTCAGCGGTTGGGCCCCCGGAAACGCCACGCCCACCGGGAGAAGCGGGGCGGGCGCGTCCTCCCAGCGCTCCCGCCCCGCGGTCATCCGCGTCCCGCGTCAGCGCCTCAGACCGCGGCCCGCACCGTCTCCGCGCGGCGGGTTCCCCACGGCAGGAAGCGGTCCACCGCGAGGGAACCCCCCGAGAACCCGAGCGCCAGCGCCGAGGCGCCGAGCACCAGGACCACTTCGTAGCCGCCCACGAGTGCGTCGCCGACATGGGCGAAGGTGTAGGCGCCGACCATGAAGGCGGCCAGCGCGGCGCCCGCCGCGGGCAGCGCGAAGCCGACGATCAGGGCGAGGCCGCCCCCGATCTCGACGGTCATCGCCGTGACGGCGGCGACCTGCGGGAGCGGGATGCCCATGCTCCCGAACCCCTGGGCGACGCCGTCGACGCCCGTCCCGATCTTCTGCAGGCCGTGCGCGATGAACACCGCCCCCACGACGATCCTGGCCAGAAGCGCGGTGATGTCGGCGGGCCACGCGTTGATCCGCTGCGTACGTTCGGTCATCGTTCCTGTCTTCCTTCGAAGGGGGATGGAATGGTGTCGGCGCGGATTCGGCCCGTGCCCCTGAGCCGAAACGCCTCGGAAGCATCTTCCGAGGAAAGTAGATCGTATACGAACACACCCCGACACGTAAAGTAGCCAATTTCACTCCCCTGTGAGCCGGACCGCACACCGCCCGGAACAGGGTGGTCATAAGGGCCACCGGTCTTCGCTAGGCTCTCGGGGGCGACGGGTCCGCGAACTCCGCCGAAACCGGCACGGAGCTCCCCCTTCCCATTCACTTCCCGTTTTCGAACGCGTGTATGATTCCGGTGCCAGCACCCATACCGCTACCGAAGGGAAGCCGCCATCGTGGTCACCGAGGTCTTCACGCGCAAGTATTGCGACCCGCACGCCGTTCGCGACGAGAAGGTCGAGGCCACCGAGGTCATCCAGTTCGCCTGGGACGGCACCGTTCGCGAGGTCGACTCCTGCGAGGAGTGCAAGAAGGAGTACGAGACCCAGTTCGAGCCGCTGGTGGACTACTCCCGCCCGGTGAAGAAGCGTCGCGTCACCAAGAAGACCGAAGACTCCGCCGCGTCCGGGGACGAGTCCGCCGAGGGCTGACCGCCCTCGGAACGCGCCTCCGGGGCGTGCCGTTCGAAGGCTTCCGGTTCGGCGGGCGCGGAGTGATCCGCGCCCGTCCCGGGTCATGAGGCACGACCCCGCGGTCGGCGCCGGGTTTCCGCCCGGCGCCGACCGCTTTTGCGTGTCTCCCGAGCCGCGGACGCTTCCGTGCTGGTAGGAGAGGAATTCCGGGTAGGGGATCCCGCCCCGACACCCGGTCTCCCGCGGCCCCGCCGGGCCCGGCAACGGAGCTGGAGCCTCTCTTGAGCATTTGGCGCACCAAGACCATCGAACAGTCGATCCAGGACACCGACGAGCCGGGGCACCGGCTGCGCAGGGATCTGAGCGGCCTCGACCTGATCGTCTTCGGCATCGGCGTCATCATCGGGACCGGCATCTTCGTGGTCACGGGGCGCCAGGCCGCCGAGAACGCCGGTCCCGCCATCATCGCGGCCTTCCTCGTCGCCGGCCTGGTGTGCGCGCTGGCGGCCATGTGCTACGCCGAGTTCGCCTCGACCGTGCCGGTGGCCGGCAGCGCCTACACCTTCGGGTACGCCACCCTCGGCGAGTTCGTCGCCTGGGTCATCGGCTGGGACCTGGTCCTGGAGTTCACGCTGGCCGCCTCCGTGGTCGCGGTGGGCTGGTCCGAGTACGCGGGCGACCTGATCGGGACGCCGACCTCCGTCCCCGTCGGCGGGGGCTACTCGGTCGACCTCGGCGCCATGGCCATCGTCGTGCTGCTGGGCCTGGTCAGCGTGATGGGCGCCAAACTCTCGGGGCGGGTCACCGCGGTCGTGGTGACCGTCAAGGTCGGCATCGTGCTGTTCATCATCGCCGTCGGCGCGTTCTACGTGGACACCGCCAACTGGACCCCGTTCGTCCCCCCGGCCGAACCGGTACCGACGGGAACCGGGTCGATCGGCCACCAGCCCCTCACCCAGGTGATGCTGGGCCTGGAGCCCAGCTCCTTCGGCCTGTGGGGCGTCATCGCGGCCGCGTCCGTGGTGTTCTTCTCCTTCATCGGCTTCGACGTCGTCGCCACCACCGCCGAGGAGACCAGGAACCCCCGGCGCGACATCCCCGTGGGCATCTTCGGGTCGCTGGTCATCGTGACGATCCTGTACATGGCGGTAGCCGCCGTCGTCACCGGGATGCGCCCCTACACCGAACTGGGCGTGGACGCGCCCCTGGCCGAGGCGTTCCGCGCGGTCGGCGCGGACTGGGCCGCCACGCTCATCTCCCTGGGCGGCGTCATCGGCATCACCACCGTCATCCTGGTGCTGATGATGGGCCAGTCCCGGGTGGCGTTCGCGATGTCCCGGGACGGGCTGCTGCCGCGCGGCCTGTCCAGGACGCACCCGCGTTTCGGCACGCCGTACGTGATGGCCGCCATCACCACCGTCTCGGTGGCGCTGCTCGCCGGCCTCGTACCGATCGGCACGCTGGAGGAGATGGTCAACATCGGCACCCTGTTCGCCTTCGTGGTGGTGTCCCTCGGCGTGATCGTGCTGCGCCGGACCCGCCCTGACCTGCCCCGGGCCTTCCGGGCCCCGTGGGTGCCGGTCCTGCCGGCCGTCTCTGCGCTGGCCTGCGTCTGGCTGATGCTGAACCTGACCGTCGACACCTGGATCCGGTTCGTGGTGTGGATGCTGCTGGGGACCGTCGTGTACTTCCTGTACGGCGTCCGCAGGAGCCGCCTGGCCTGATCACGCCTTCGCGGCCGGGCCCCCGGGCGCGCCCGCCTGGCCGAGCAGGGTCATCAGCCGGCCCGGCCTCCGCGAGGGGGTGGTCCCCGCGACGGGCAGGCGCGCCTGGACGACGCCCTCGCGCGGCGGGTGGACGGTGGCGCCGAGGCGGCGCATGATCCGCTGCATGGGCTGGTTGTCGGGGACGGTCTCGGCGCGGACCTCGGCCAGCCCCCAGTCGGCGGCGACGGCGGTGAGGACCCGCGCCAGGCAGGTTCCGATGCCGCTGCCCTGCCAGGCGTCCTCGACCAGGAACGCGATCTCGCCGACCCCCGGGTCCATTGTGTACATCAGGTGGGCGAGCGCGACGGGATCGCCGCCACCGCCGGGCCGGGCCGCGAGGGTCAGCCCGCGCCCGGGGTCGCAGAAGACGTCGATCATGCTCGGGCTGACGTCGCGCGTGCCCGAGAGGTAACGCCTGCGCCTGGTCTCGGCGGAGGAGCGCCGGTGCAGCCGGTGCAGCGCGTCGGCGTCGCCCGCGCCGACCCGCCAGACGAACAGCTCGACGCCGCGGTGGGTGACGACCGAGCCCCGGGTGGGGGCCGGCCCGGCGGGGGGCAGGACCGAGCGCACCAGGGCATCGGCGCGGGCCGACTCGGTCCAGGTGAAGGGGCGGTCCAGTCGGCGCAGCCGGACCGCGCGCAGCGGGCCGACCGGAACGGTCAGGACGCTCTCGGGCTCCTCGGGGAAGTCCGGGACGGTCCTGCCGAGACCGGTCCAGCGGGCCTCGTCGGCGTCCAGGAGTTCGCGCAGCGCCTCGGGCAGCTGGTTGGGCTCGCTCCTCAGGCGCGCGGTGAGCAGGAGGGAGCGCGTGACGTCGTCGACCACGTCCTTGGGCGCCGCGGGCACCGCCATGACGTCGCCGTCCCGGCTGCGCCGGGTGAGGTCGGCGACCAGGCCGTGGTGGGAGCCGGGGACGTCGACGACGAACTCGTCGACCACTCCCACGGGATCGGTGTGGATGGACAGCCCCACGACGTTCCCGCCGTGCTCGGCCATGGCCTGGACGATTCCCGCCAGTTGCCCCGGCCGGTCCTCGACCGCCACGCGGATCCGCCACAGAGCCACTGCCCCCACCCCCACACGATCGCGGTCTCGCACCCTCGTCCCCTCATTCTCCGGACCGCGTGTTTCGCCGGTGCTACGCGCGTGTGAGGAACGGGGCCCGCTCCCGGAGGTCAGCCGAGGACCACCGCGAGCAGGAGGACGAACGATACGGCGAGGCCCCCCAGACATCCAGCCGACAGACCGCTCCTTCGCGGACCGGTCCGCGGGGCCGGCCGTTCGGGGGCGGTCTCACGGCGCCTCCGCCGCAGCAGCGCGCGCGGGCCGGACGCCGCCGTGTGCGCGGCCCGGTGGTGCAGCGCCCGCATGGCCCGCGCCGCGGCGGCGTAGCCCTCCTCGCGGTCGCGCAGCGCGATGAGCTCGGCGCGCGCCGCCAGCAGCCGGTCGTCGACACCCGGGGCGAGTCCCGGCCGGGTGGCCGCGACCTCCGAGAGCAGCACGCCGAACCGTTCGAAGTCCGCCAGGACCGCCGCGAGGGGCGTTCCCGTCCGGATCGGCCCCGGTGGCGGATCGAGCAGCGCCGCGACCTCGCACAACCGGTCTCGGGCGACGCCCGAGACCGCCTCCATCAGGTCCGTCCACTGCCGGACGGGATCGGTGTGGTCGTCGCGCGCCAGCGCGACGTAATCGTTGATGCCGGTCATGGGACACCACACTCGCGCACCGGCCCCCGGGGCGTCCACCCGGCCCGGGACCGGCCTCCCCCTTTCTCAGCCCGGGTCCCCCGCGACCAGGTCGCCGTCCTTCCACACCGCCGCGGTCTGGGGCACGCCCGGCCGGTAGGCCAGATAGACCGGGTCGGGCGCGTCGAGCAGGAGCATGTCGGCGCGGGCCCCGACGCCCAGGTGGCCGATGTCGGCGCGGCGCAGGGCCGCCGCTCCCCCGGCGGTGGCCGCCCACAGCGCCTCGTCGGGGCTCATCCGCATCTCGCGCACCGCCAGGGCTATGCACAGGGCGATGCTGGAGGTGAAGCAGGACCCGGGGTTGCAGTCCCCGGCCAGGGCGACGACGGCCCCGGCGTCCAGGAGCGCGCGGGCGTCGGGGTAGGGCTGGCGGGTGGAGAACTCCACACCGAGCAGCAGGGTGGCGACGGTGCCGCCGGCCGAGGCCGAGTCGGCGAGCGCGGCGACGTCCGCGGCGTCCAGGTGGGTGCAGTGGTCGACGGAGGCCGCGCCGAGTTCGACGGCCAGGCGGACACCCGGGCCCGGGCCGAGCTGGTTGCCGTGCACGCGGGCGAGCAGGCCGCCGCTCCGCCCCGCGGTCAGGACGGCGCGCGCGGCGTCGGCGTCGAAGGCCCCGCGTTCGCAGAACACGTCGATCCAGCGCGCGTGCGGCGCGCAGGCCGCCAGCATCGGCCCGGTGACCAGGTCCACGTATCCGGCGGGGTCGTCCGCGTACTCGGGCGGCACCACGTGCGCGCCCAGGAAGGTGACCTCGTCGGTGAGGCGTGCGGCGATCCGGGCCGAGCGCTCCTCGTCGGCCACGGTGAGGCCGTACCCGGTCTTGACCTCCAGGGTGGTGGTGCCCTGGGCGCGGGCCTCGCGCAGCAGCCGGACCGCGTTGGCGCGCAGCTCGGCGTCGGTGGCGGCGCGGGTCGCGGCGACGGTGGCGTGGATGCCGCCCGCGCGGTACGGCTCGCCGTTCATCCGGGCGGCGAACTCGCGGCCGCGGTCCCCGGCGAACACCACGTGGGAGTGGCTGTCCACGAAGCCGGGGACGAGGCAGCGCCCCGCGGCGTCCACCCGCACGTCGGCGGCCGGCGCGTGCGCGCTCGGGCCGACCCAGGCGACGCGGCCGCCCTCGACCACGACCGCGGCGTCGGTCACCGGTCCGAGCGGGCCGGGACCGAGCCGGGGGTCGTTGGTGACGAGCACGCCGACGCGGTCGACGAGCAGGGACTCGGGCAGGATTCGGGTGGTCACGGGTTCGACTCCTTGACGGCGGCGTCGAGGACGCGGGGCAGGTCGGGGATTCCCTGGTGGACGCCGTCGCGCACGATCCAGCGGCCGTCCGCCATGACGTGCCGGACGTCGGCCGCGGTCGCCGCGAAGACGACCGCGCCGATGGCGTGGGCCGGGTCGAACCCGGCCAGGCGTACGCCGTCCGTGTCGAGTGTGACCAGGTCCGCGCGGGCGCCGGGGACGATGGCGCCCGCGCGCCCGGGACCGGACTCGTCCCAGCCGAGGCTCGCGTGGCCGTGCGCCAGGGCCGCGCGGGCCAGGTCGCGCGGCGCCAGGACGCCGCGCCGTCCGCCGCGCAGGCGTTCGTGCAGTTCGGCGCCGCGCATCTCCTCGAACATGTCGATCTGGGCGTGCCCGTCGGTGCCGAGGGCGAGCCGCGCGGCGGCGCCCGTTCCGGACGCCGCCAGGAGGTCGGGGACTCGGGCCACGCCGTCGGCGAGGTCGCGCTCGGTCGTGGGGCACAGGCACACCGTGCAACGGGCCGCGCGCAGGGCCGCCACGTCGCCGTCGGCGAGGTGGGTGGCGTGCACCGCGCTGGTACGGCGGGTGAGCGCGCCCGCGTCGGCGAGCACGACGGCGGGGGTGCTTCCGTAGGCGGCGAGGCAGGCCTCGTTCTCGGCGGGCTGCTCGGACAGGTGGACGTGCAGGGGGCGGTCCTCCTCCGCGGCCCATTCGGCGACGGCGGGGATCTGCTCCCGGGGCACGGCCCGCACCGAGTGCACGGCCGCGCCGACGCGGGCGTGCGGGCCGTCGGGCCGGAACGCGGCGACCCGGTCGGCCCACGCCTCGGCGTCGGCGTCGCCGAACCGCAGTTGGGCGCCCCGCAGCGGCCGCGCGCCTTCGGGGGACGGGCCGCCGGTCAGGTAGCAGGCGTCGAGCAGGGTGACGCGGATCCCGGCGTCGGCCGCCGCGGCGACGAGTGCCGCGCTCATGGCGTTGGGGTCCGCGTACGGGGTTCCGCCCGGGCCGTGGTGCAGGTAGTGGAACTCGCCGACGCAGGTGATCCCGGCCAGCGCCATCTCCGCGTAGACCGCGCGGGCGAGCCGGTGGTAGGAGTCGGGGTCGAGGCGGGCGGCGACGCCGTACATGCGCTCGCGCCAGGTCCAGAAGGAGCCGGCGCCGTCGTGGGTGCGGCCGCGCAGCGCGCGGTGGAAGGCGTGGGAGTGGCTGTTGGCCATGCCCGGGATGGTCAGGCCCGGCAGCTCCTCGGCCCCGGGACCGGCGGGGGCCGCGCGGGCGACGTCCGTGACGGTGCCCTCCGCGCCCACCTCGACCAGGACGTCGGGGGCGACGTCGCCCTCGCCGTCCCACAGCCACTCGCACCGGTAGCGGCGGACCGGACCGGGGCGGCCGCCGGTGTCCGGTCCGCGTGGCCGGGAGGACGCCGAAGTGGTCACGGCCGCTCGGCTCCGGTGAGGTCGGCCAGGGTGTCGGCGAGTGCGGCGACCCCGGCGTGGCGGTCGGCGAGGTCGACGTGCTCCTCGGGCGCGTGCGAGATCCCGGTGGGGTTGCGCACGAAGAGCATCGCCGTGGGCACGGCGGCGGCCAGGATTCCCGCGTCGTGGCCCGCGCCGGTCGCCAGCGCGGGGGCGGGGGCGCCGGCGCCAGCGAGGGCGGCGACGCGGTCGCGCAGGGCGCCGGGGAAGTCCACCACGGGGGTGAAGGACTCCTGGTAGCTGGCCAGGGTGACGCCGTGTTCGGCGGCGGCCAGGCGGGCCGCGATGTCCACGCCGCCGACGAGGGAGCGCAGGGCGGCCTCGTCGGGGGCGCGGGCGTCCAGCCAGGCCCGGACCCGCGAGGGGATGGCGTTGGTGCCGTTGGGGGCGACGTGCGCCTTGCCGACGGTCGCGACGGCGTCGTGCTCGGCCGCGGCGCGGCGCACGGCCAGGACCGTCTCGGCGAAGGGCAGCATGGGGTCGTTGCGGTCGGCCAGGCGGGTGGTCCCCGCGTGGTCGGCCTGGCCGGAGAAGTCCAACCGCCAGCGGCCGTGCGGCCAGACCCTGTCGGCCACGCCCACCGGCGCGCCGCGGTGGACGAGGGCGCGGCCCTGCTCGACGTGGAGTTCGACGAAGACGCCGACGCGGGCGAGGCGTTCGGGGTCGGCGCCGATCCGCTGGGGGTCGAAACCGGCGTCGGCCATGGCGCGGCCCCAGGTGACGCCGTCGGCGTCGGCGAGGCCGCGGGCGCGTTCGGGCGTGACGGCGCCGGTGAGCAGGCGCGAGCCGAGGCAGGGCATTCCGAAGCGCGCGCCCTCCTCCTCGACGAAGACGGTGACGGCGAGCGGTCGGACGGGGCGCAGGCCGCGCCGGTCGAGCTCGTCCACGGCCGCGAGCGCGCTGACCACTCCGAGGGGGCCGTCGAACGCGCCCCCGTCGGGGACCGAGTCCAGGTGCGAGCCGGTGACCACCGCGTCGGGCCCGGGGTCGCCCCACCAGGCCCACAGGTTGCCGTTGCGGTCGGTCTCCACCGCCAGGTCCCGCGCGACGGCCTCGGCGGTGAACCAGGCCCGCACATCAGCGTCGGCGGGGGTCCAGGAGTAGCGCCGGTACCCGCCGGTGGCGCGGTTCCGCCCCAGCGGGGCGAGGCCGGCCCACATGGCGTCGAAGGTGTCGCTCATCGGTCTCTCCTCATCACGGGCGTGCTCCTCGTGGTTGTCCACAGGCCCGGCCGCGCGGCCGGCGTCCGGGGTCCGACAGCCCCGCACCGGTCCGTACGGCTTGGCCTCGGGGGTGGCCGTCCCCCGGACGGGGCGGGGTGTGGGTTGCCGTCACCCCTCGCTCATCGGCACCCGGAGGCCGTGCCGTGCGGCGACCGCCTCGGCCTCGGGGTAGCCCGCGTCCGCGTGCCGCAGCACACCCGTGCCCGGGTCGTTGGTGAGGACGCGCTCCAGTTTGGCCGCGGCCAGCTCGGTGCCGTCGGCGACGCTCACCTGGCCCGCGTGGACCGAGCGGCCGATGCCCACGCCTCCGCCGTGGTGGACGGACACCCAGGTCGCGCCCGAGGCCGTGTTGACCAGGGCGTTGAGGAGCGGCCAGTCCGCGATCGCGTCCGACCCGTCCCTCATCGCCTCGGTCTCGCGGTACGGCGACGCCACCGACCCGGTGTCCAGGTGGTCGCGTCCGATCGCCAGGGGCGCGCTGATCTCGCCCGCGGCCACCAGCTCGTTGAAGCGCAGCCCCGCCGCGGCGCGGTCGCCCTGGCCGAGCCAGCAGATGCGGGCGGGCAGCCCCTGGAACGCCACCTTCTCCCCCGCCGCCCGGATCCACCGCGCCAGCGGCTCGTCGTCGGGGAACAGGTCGAGGACGGCCCGGTCGGTGCGCGCGATGTCGGCGGGGTCCCCCGACAGGGCCGCCCACCGGAACGGGCCCCTGCCCTCGCAGAACAGCGGCCGGATGTAGGCGGGCACGAACCCCGGGAAGTCGAACGCGCGGGCGTACCCGGCGGTCCTGGCCTCTCCCCGGATGGAGTTGCCGTAGTCGAACACCTCGGCGCCCGCGTCCATGAACCCGACCATCGCGGCCACGTGCGCGGCCATGGACTCTCGGGCCCGGTCGGTGAACGCGGCGGGGTCCGCCGCGGCCAGCGAGCGCCGGTCCGCGACGTCCACGCCGACGGGCAGGTAGGCCAGCGGGTCGTGCGCGGAGGTCTGGTCGGTGACCACGTCGACGGGCGCGCCCCTGCGCAGCAGTTCGGGCAGCACCTCCGCGGCGTTGCCGAGCACGCCCACGGACAGCGGGCGGCGCGCGTCGCGCGCTTCGACCGCCAGGCGCAGCGCCTCGTCCAGGTCCGCGGCCCGCACGTCCAGGTAGCGGGTCGCCAGCCGACGCTCGATCCGGCTGGGGTCGACCTCCACGACCAGGGCCACGCCGCCGTTCATGGTGACCGCGAGCGGCTGGGCGCCGCCCATCCCGCCCAGTCCCGCGGTCAGCGTGATCGTCCCGGCCAGGTCGCCCGGGCCGTTCCCGCCGCCGAGCTTGGCGGCCACCGCCGCGAACGTCTCGTAGGTGCCCTGGAGGATGCCCTGGGTGCCGATGTAGATCCACGATCCGGCGGTCATCTGCCCGTACATGGTCAGGCCGAGCGCCTCCAGGCGGCGGAACTCCTCCCAGTCCGCCCAGTCCGGGACGAGGTTGGCGTTGGCGATGAGCACGCGCGGCGCCCACTCGTGGGTGCGCAGGACCCCGACGGGGCGCCCCGACTGCACCAGCAGCGTCTCGTCGTCCTCAAGGGAGCGCAGCGACGCGGTGATCCGCTCGAAACTCGCCCAGTCGCGGGCGGCGCGGCCGGTGCCGCCGTAGACGACGAGCTCGTCGGGGTGCTCGGCGACCTCGGGGTCGAGGTTGTTGTGGAGCATCCGCAGCGCGGCTTCGGTCTGCCAGCTCTTGGCGGTGCGTTCGGCGCCGCGCGCGGCGCGGACGGGTCGGGGTCCCGGGACGGTCACGTGGAGGCTCCCTGCTTCAGACGAGTCCGGTGACGGATTCGACGGCGGCCAGCACGGTGCCGTCGGCGATGAGTTCGGCGGCCGCGGCGATCTCCGGGGCGAGGTGGCGGTCGGGGCCGGGGCCGGAGACGCGTTCGCGCAGGGCGGCGACGGCCGCGCCGGTGGCCGGGGCGGGTTCCAGCGGGGCGCGCAGGTCCAGGGCGCGCGCGGCGGTGAGCAGTTCCACGGCGAGCACGCTGGTGAGCCCGTCCACCGCGCGGCGCAGCTTGCGCGCGGCCGACCAGCCCATGGACACGTGGTCCTCCTGCATGGCCGAGCTGGGGATCGAGTCGACGCAGGCGGGAACGGCCAGGCGCTTGAGTTCGGACACGATGGCGGCCTGGGTGTACTGGGCGATCATGTGCCCCGAGTCCACACCGGGGTCGTCGGCGAGGAAGGCGGGCAGGCCGTGCGAGCGGGCGACGTCCAGCATGCGGTCGGTGCGGCGCTCGCTGATGGAGGCGACGTCGGCGACCGCGATGGCCAGGAAGTCCAGCACGTAGGCGACGGGCGCGCCGTGGAAGTTGCCGTTGGACTCCAGGCGACCGTCGGCGAGGACGACGGGGTTGTCGATGACGGAGTCGAGTTCGCGGGCCGCGACGGCCTCGGCGTGCGCGAGCGTGTCGCGCGCGGCCCCGGCGACCTGCGGGGCGCAGCGCAGCGAGTAGGCGTCCTGGACGCGGGCGCAGCCGGACCCCCGGTGCGAGGCGACGATGGGCGAGTCGGAGAGCAGGGCGCGCATGTTGGCGGCCGCCGCGGCCTGGCCCGGGTGCGGCCGCAGTTCCTGCAGGTCTGCGGCGAACACCCGGTCGGTGCCCAGCAGCGCCTCGACGCTCATGGCGGCGGTCAGGTCCGCCGTCCGCAACAGCGCGCGCAGGTCGTGGCAGGCCAGGAGCAGCATGCCGAGCATGCCGTCGGTGCCGTTGACCAGGGCCAGCCCCTCCTTGGCGCCGAGCTCCACCGGGCGGATCCCCGCGTCGTGGAGGGCGGTGTAGGCGGGGGCGGGTTCGCCGTCGGCGGTGCGCACGGTGCCCTCCCCCATGAGGGCGAGTCCCACGTGCGCGAGCGGCGCGAGGTCGCCGGAGCAGCCGAGGCTGCCGAACTCGTGCACGACGGGGGTGACACCCGCGTTGAGCAGCGCGGCCACCGCTCGGGCGGTCTCGGGCCGCACCCCCGTGCGGCCCGACGCCAGGGTCCGCAGCCGCAACAGCATGAGGGCGCGCACGACCTCGCGCTCGACCTCGGGGCCGGTGCCCGCGGCGTGCGAGCGGATCAGCGACTTCTGCAGGCGTTCGCGCAGCTCCGGCGCGATTCCCCGGGTGGCCAGCGCGCCGAACCCGGTGCTCACCCCGTACGCGGGGACCTGCCCGGCGGCCAGGGCCTCGACCCGCTGGCGCCCTTCGGTGACGGCCTTGAGCGCGTCGTCGGTGAGCCGCACGGGCGCGCCGTGGCGGGCGACGGCGACGACCTCGGCGGGGCTGGGCGGGCGGGGGCCGATCGGGACGGCGGCTGCGGTCGACATGGTCCCATTGGACGCCCTCGCCCCGGCCCGGGGCGAGGGCCGACACCCGGATTCCGTCCGGGATCTCAGACAGGCGCTCGGAGAGGCCGCCTCAGTCGAACAGTTCGGCCACGGTCCGCGCGGTGACCGCGCGTCGCAGCCACACGCTGAGCACCTCCAGGTCGGCGCAGTCGAGAATCCGCTCGCGCTTCTCCTCGGCCACCTCGACGTCCCGCACCGAGAGCACCGTCAGGATGCTCCTCGCCCGGCCCTGCGCCAGGCCCCTCTTCAGCCCCTTCTCCAGACCCTTCTCCAGACCCTTGTCCAGGCCCTGATCCAGGCCCTGGAAGATGCCCTGCACCATCCCCTGCTCGATGCCCTCGGCCACGTACCTGCGGACGAACGCGCTCTTGTACTCGTACGTCCCGCTGATCTCGTGGTCCCCCACCCCGCTCACCCGAACAGCTCGGCCGCGGTCCGGGCGGTGACCGCGCGCCGCAGCCACTCGTCCAGCACCTCGGGGGCGGCGCAGCCGAGAATCCGCTCGCGCTCCTCGTCGGCCACCTCCACGCCACGGGCCGCGAGGAACTTGAGGATGCTCCTCGCCTCGCCCTTCACTTCGCCCTCCGCCATCCGCCTGCGGGCGAACTCGCTCTGGTACTTGTGCGTCTCGGTCGCCATCAGCTTCTCCAGGTGGTTGCGGGCGGCCTCGGGCAGGACCGCCATCACGTGGTCAACGTACCTCTGGGCCTGTTCGATGTCCTCGATCCCGCCCATCGCGTCCACGAACGTGTCGATCACCGTGGTGTCGCCGCCGTGGGCGATGGCCGAGAGCACCGCCAGCTCGGGCTCCCGCGCGCCCTGCTCCACCGAGGCCAGCACCGGCAGCCGCTCGGGGCCGGCGACGAGCGGGGCCAGCACCCAGCCGGGGTGGCCCATGTCGATGGGGGCGGCGCACCAGGCGGCGGTGGCGTCGTCGGGGCACAGCACCAGCAGCACGGCCGGGCAGTCCAGCCGGGCGCGCAGCGTGGCCAGGTAGACCGGCCAGCTCAGCCGCTTCCTCCGGTCCCGGCCCCGCTGGACCTCCACGACGACGGCCAGCACCAGGCCGTCGGCGTTGAGGCTCACCACCGCGTCGGCGCGGTACTCGGTGGGGAAGCAGTCGGTGAGGTCGCCGGACTCCAGCCGGGCCTCGGTGTACGAGGGGACGTCGAGCCCGAACGCCCGGTTCAGCAGCAGCGCCGCCAGGGCGGGGCTGTCACGGAACAACTGGATCGGGAACTCATGCTCTTTCGTGGGCATGCCGGGACGCTACCGGCCGCTTCCCCCCGGTCACGAGACCCCGGTGGCCATGTCCACCGCGGGTACCCCCGTGCCCGGGAACCCCGTGAGGCGCCCCGGGCACGGGGCCGCGTCCATCGGGTCTCCCGGGGGACGCCCCGGGGCGACCGTCTACAGGACGCTCTCGGAGAACCACTCCCCGGCGTCGTCCAGTACCTCCTGGGGGATGCCGTGGCCCCCCGGGTGCTCGCGCATCCGCACGGCGGCGGACCGCTCCCGCAGCTGCCCGGCCAGGAGGCGGGCCTGGTCGATGGTCGTCATCCGGTCCTCCACCCCCGCCCCGATGAACACCGGCGTGCCCGACAGGTCCACCTGTTCGGGCTCGCGGCCCTGCAGGGGCGCGGCGACGGCGAACAGCGCGGCGGCCCTGAGCAGCCCCGGGTGCAGCAGCAGGGTGGCCGCCGCCATGTTCGCGCCGTTGGAGAAGCCGACCGCCACCACGCCGGCCGGGTCGAGGTCGTAGGCGGCGGTGGCCGCGCCGACGAACCCCGCCAGCTCGCCCGAGCGGGCGATCACGTCGTCCACGTCGAAGACGCCTTCGCGCAGGCGGCGGAACCAGCGGTTCGCGCCGTGCTCGCTGACCCTGCCGCGCGGGGACAGCAGCGCCGCGCCGGGCGCGAGCAGGCGGCCCAGGCCCAGCAGGTCGTGCTCGTCCGCGCCGGTGCCGTGCAGCAGGAGCAGGGTGGGGCCGCCCGGCCCGGCGGCCGGGCGGAACACGTGCTCGAAGCCGAGGTCTCCCACGCTCACTCCTCGGTCTTCAGAACGGGCAGGCCCTGCTCGATCTGCGCGCGGCCGGGCTCCAGCCACGGCGGCAGCCTGAGTCTGCGGCCCAGTTCCAGCAGCGGCTCGTCGTAGTCGAACCCGGGGCCGTCGGTGGCGATCTCCAGCAGCACGCCGCCGGGCTCGCGGAAGTAGATCGAGGTGAAGTAGGAGCGGTCCCGCACCTCGGTCACGTCCACTCCGGCGTCCAGCAGGGTCTGGCGCCAGTCGGCCTGGGCCTGCTGGTCGGGGGCGCGGTAGGCGACGTGGTGCACGGTCCCCGCGGCGACGTGCCCGAGCCGGGCGCCGGGCGAGGCGATGACGTCCACGATGTCGCCCACGCCGTCCCCGGCCGCGCCGGTGCGGAACCGCAGGCGGTCGCCCTGCTCGGCGGCCAGGGTGAAGCCGAGCTGCCCCTGGAGCATGGCCGCGGTCTGCTCGTGGTCCCGCTCGGTGAGGGTGACCGCGCGGATGCCGCGGATGGCGTGTTCGAGGGGGACCTCGCCGCCGTCCCACGGGTCGGTGTCGTGGTGGTCGGTGCTGGCGACCAGCTCGATGACGAGGCCGTCGGGGTCGCGCAGGCTCAGCACGTCCTCCTCCAGCCGCTCGGCCGGCCGGGAGGACTCCACTCCCAGCCGCGCGAGGTGGGTCTGCCACCAGCCGAGCGAGCCCTCGGGGACGGAGAAGGAGGTGACGGTGGCCTGCCCCGCTCCGATGCGCCCCCTGGGCGCGTCCGGCCACGGGAAGAAGGTCATGACGGTGCCCGGGTTGCCCGCCCGGTCGCCGTAGTACAGGTGGTAGGTGTCCGGCGAGTCGAAGTTGACCGTCCGCTTCACCAGCCGCATCCCCAGCGCCTTGCGGTAGAAGTCCGCGTTGGCCTGTGGATCGCTCGCGATCGCCGTGACGTGGTGGATACCCGAGGGCCGCACGCTCATGACCGTACTCACTTCCACTCTCGAAGAGTTAGACACACCGGTAAACAGTTGAAATTTAAACGATATTCCCCTGATTCGCGATCCGGGGCCGCACTGTTCCATCCCCCGGCGCGACCGGTGAGAATCAAGCCATGAGCCTCGTCCCAGCCGCGACCCGGGCCGTCCGGCTGCTGCGCTTCCTGGCCGCGCAGGCCGGGCCGGTATCGGCCGCCGCGATCGCGCGCGGTCTTGACCTGCCGCGCTCCAGCGCCTACCAGCTGCTGGAGACCCTGGCCGAGGAGGGCTTCGTGACGCACCTGCCGGAGGAGCGGCGGTGGGGGCTGGGAGTGGCCGCCTTCGAGATCGGCTCGGCCTACCTGCGGCACGACCCGCTGGAGCGGCTGGCCCGGCCCCTGGTGGCGCGGACGGCCGCGCAGACCGGCGCGACCGCGCACCTGGGGGTCTTGCACGGCGCGGACACCCTCTACCTGCTCAAGGAGCGGCCTCCGCACGCGCCCGCACTCGTCACCGGGGTGGGTGTGCGCCTTCCCGCGCACCTGACCGCGTCGGGGCGCGCGATGCTGGCGTGGCTGCCGCGCGCCCAGGTGCGGGCCCTGTACCCCGGCCCCGAGCGGTTCACCACCCGGACCGGGCGAGGCCCGGCCTCCCCCGCCGAACTGCGGGAGGTCCTCGCGCTGGAGCGCCGCCGGGGCTTCTCCCGGGAGGACGGCCAGGTCACCGAGGGCTACACCTCGGTCGCGGCCACCGCCTTCGACCACTCGGGCACGCCCGTCGCCGCGATCGGCCTCACCCTCCCGTGCGAACGCCCGGTCACCCCCGGGGCGCTGGCCGCGCGGGCCCGCGACGCGGCCGCCGAACTCACCCGCCGCCTCGGCGGCAGGGCCCCCTGACATGACGAAACCCCACCGGTGGGAGACCGGTGGGGTCGAACGGCGGGAGGGCGCTAGTTGCTCATCGCCTTGATCGCCGCGTCCATGGCGGCGCGGTCGGCGCGCAGCTTGGCCAGGGCCTCCTCCAGGATCGCCTGGCCGTCGGCGTCGCTGCGGCGCTCCTTCACGTACGCCAGGTGCGTCTTGTACGGCTCGGTCCTCGGCGGGGCCGGGGGGTTCTCCGGGTCCTTGCCCGCGGGGAAACCGCAGCGGGGGCAGTCCCACTCCTCCGGGACCTGGGCCTCGTGCGAGAAGCTCGGGATCACTTCGTGCTTGTTGGCGCAGTAGAACGCGATACGGATCCGCGGCGCGGACTCGCCTCGCTCGGCCTCGCCCATCGGGCCGGCACCGACGCGGCTGCCACGGATGGCACTGCCACTACCCACGAAAAACTCCTTCGGCGTGCTTACCCCTCGGTGAGGGGAGACTTGGTGCGCGCTCCGCACGGCGCTCAGGGGCCGGGCGCGCGTGCCCGGGCCGTACGGGCACTGGATCGAGGTGGACTATCCCCGTTGGATGAGCAGGCCGAGCGCGACGACGCAGACGATCCAGACCGAGCCGGAGACGATGGTCAGGCGGTCGAGGTTGCGTTCGACCACCGAGGAACCGCCCAGGGAGGACGTGACGCCGCCGCCGAACAGATCGGACAGGCCTCCGCCCTTGCCCTTGTGGAGCAGCACCAGCATGATCAGCAGCAGGCTGACGAGCATCAGGACAATGGACAGACCGAGAATCACGTGCTCACCCGTAACTCAACCCCGGCGAGGGGGAATTGACGACCTAAGGCCCCTCCCGCACTCGCGCCAACCGAGGGGAAGGCGGATCTGCGGGCATGGGACCGGGGACAGTACCTGATTTTACCCCGCGCCCAGCGGGGCCCGGATCGGTTCAGGGGAACCTTCGCGCATCGTAGCGCGTGGATCACTGGTTTTGGCGGGATCCGACGGCCTGTTTCCCGATGGATACGGAACTTTCGCCTGCCCTCCGACGCCGACGGGCCCGCACCGAAATCGGTGCGGGCCCGTCGAAACGCGGGAGAACGCGTACTACTTCTGCTCTCCGAGGCGGGCCAGCTTCACGAACTCGTCGGCCTTGAGGCTCGCGCCGCCCACCAGGGCCCCGTCCACGTCGTCCTTGCTCAGGATGGCCGCGACGTTGTCGCTCTTGACCGAGCCGCCGTACAGGACGCGGGTCTGCTCGGCGGTCTCGGGCGAGTACAGCTCGCCGAGCCGGGCGCGCAGCGCCGCGCACACCTCCTGGGCGTCCTCGGGGGTGGCGACCTCGCCGGTGCCGATCGCCCACACGGGCTCGTACGCGACGACCAGGCGGCGGGCCTGCTCCTCGGTGACGCCCTTGAGCGCGCCTTCCAGCTGGGCGAGGGAGTGCTCGACCTGCCGGCCGGCCTTGCGGACGTCCAGGCCCTCCCCCAGGCACAGGATCGGCGTGATGTCGTTGGCGAAGGCGGCCTTGACCTTGGCGTTCACCACCGCGTCGTCCTCGCGGTGGTACTCGCGCCGCTCGGAGTGCCCGGCCAGCACGTAGGAGCAGCCGAGCTTGGCCAGCATCGGTCCGGACACCTCACCGGTGTAGGCGCCCTTCTCGTGCTGGGAGATGTCCTGGGCGCCGTAGCCGATGCGCAGCTTGTCACCCTCGACGAGGGTCTGCACGCTGCGCAGCGCGGTGAACGGCGGCAGCACCACGACCTCGGCGGCCTCGAAGTCGGCCTCGTCGAGGGAGAACGCCATCTTCTGCACCAGCGCGATGGCTTCGAGGTGGTTGTTGTGCAGCTTCCAGTTGCCCGCGATCAGCGGCTTGCGCTTGGCGGTTGCCATGTCTTCCTCAGTCCTCCAGTGCCGCGATGCCGGGCAGGGTCTTGCCTTCGAGGTACTCCAGGCTGGCGCCGCCGCCGGTGGAGATGTGCCCGAACGCGTTCTCGTCGAAGCCGAGCGCGCGCACGGCCGCGGCGGAGTCGCCGCCGCCGACCACGGTGAACGCGTCCGAGTCCAGCAGCGCCTGGGCCACCGCGCGGGTGCCTCCGGCGTAGGGCTCCATCTCGAACACGCCCATCGGGCCGTTCCAGAACACGGTCCGGGCGTCGGCCAGCTTTGCGGCGAAGAGCTCGGCCGAGGCGGGGCCGATGTCCAGGCCCATCCGGTCCGCGGGGATCTCCTCGGCGCCGACCACGTCGTGCACCGCGTCGGCCGCGAACTTCTCGGCGGCCACCACGTCGACGGGGAGCACGAACTCGACACCGCGCTCGTCGGCGCGGCGCAGGTACTCGTTGACGGTGTCGATCTGGTCGCGCTCCAGCAGGCTGGAGCCCACCTCGTGGCCCTTGGCCGCGAGGAAGGTGTACGTCATCCCGCCGCCGACGAGGATGCGGTCGGCGGTGTTCAGCAGGTTGTCGATGACGCCGAGCTTGTCGGAGACCTTGGAGCCGCCGAGCACCACCGCGTAGGGCCGCTCGGGGGACTCGGTGAGCCTGCGCAGCACGTCGACCTCGGTGAACACCAGGCCGCCGGCCGCGTGCGGCAGGCGCTGGGGCAGGTCGAAGACGCTGGCGTGCCTGCGGTGCACGGCGCCGAAGCCGTCGCCGACGTAGAGCTCGGCCAGGGCCGCGAGCCGGTCGGCGAACCCGCCGCGCTCGGTGTCGTCCTTACTGGTCTCCCCCGGCTCGAAGCGCAGGTTCTCGACCAGGGCGACCTCGCCGTCGGCCAGCGCGCGGCTGGCCGCGAGGGCGGACTCGCCCGCGGTGTCCTCGGCGAAGCGCACCTCGGCGCCCAGCAGCTCGCCCAGGCGCGCGGCGACCGGGCGCAGCGAGAAGGCGGGGTCGGGTTTGCCCTTGGGCCGGCCCAGGTGGGCGCCGACGACGACGCGGGCGCCGCGCCCGCGCAGCGCGTTGATGGTGGGCAGGCTGGCCCGGATGCGGCCGTCGTCGGTGATGCGGTCACCGTCGAGGGGCACGTTGAGGTCGGCCCGGACGAAAACGCGCTTGCCCGCGACGTCGAGGTCCTCGATCGTCCGCATGTCTACTTCCCCTTCTGGAAGTGGTGTACATGGGCGGCGACGCCCTCCGTCCGGCCGTCGGGGCCGGTCAGAAGGGCGTCGCCGTTGCCGTGGGCGGCGTGTCAGAGGTTGGAGCCGACCAGCTTGGCCAGGTCCACGAGGCGGTTGGAGTAGCCCCACTCGTTGTCGTACCAGCCGATGACCTTGACCTGGTTGCCGAAGGCCATGGTGAGGCTGGCGTCGAAGGTGCAGGAGGCCGGGGCGCCGACGATGTCGGAGGAGACGATCGGGTCCTCGGTGTAGACCAGCAGGTCCTTGAGGGGGCCCTCGGCCGCGGCCTTGAACGCGGCGTTGACCTCTTCCTTGGTGACCTCGCGGTCCAGGGTCACGACCAGGTCGGTGACGGAGCCGTCGGGGACCGGCACGCGCATGGCGATGCCGTCGAGCTTGCCCTGCAGCTCCGGCAGCACCAGCGCGGTGGCCTTGGCGGCACCGGTGGTGGTGGGGATGATGTTCTGGGCGGCGGCGCGGGCGCGACGCAGGTCCTTGTGCGGGAAGTCGAGGATGACCTGGTCGTTGGTGTACGCGTGGACCGTGGTCATGAGGCCCTTGACGATGCCGAAGTTCTCCAGCAGCGTCTTGGCCATCGGCGCCACGCAGTTGGTGGTGCAGGAGGCGTTGGACAGCACGTGGTGGCTGGCCGGGTCGTACTTGTCGTCGTTGACGCCCATGACGACGGTCAGGTCCTCGCCCTTGGCCGGGGCGGAGATGATGACCTTCTTGGCGCCGGCGGCGATGTGCTTCTTGGCGTCCTCGGCCTTGGTGAAGAAGCCGGTGGACTCGACGACCACGTCCACGCCCAGGTCGCCCCAGGGCAGCTGGGCGGGGTCGCGCTGGGCGAGGGCCTTGATGCTCTTGCCGCCGACCTTGATGCTGTCCTCGCCGACCTCCACCTCGCCGGGCAGGGTGCCCAGGATGGAGTCGTACTTGAGCAGGTGGGCGAGGGTCGCCTTGTCGGTGAGGTCGTTGACGGCGACGATCTCGACGTCGTTGCCCTCCGCGGCCTGGACCGCGCGCCAGAAGTTGCGGCCGATTCGCCCGAAGCCGTTCACGCCTACACGGATGGTCACGGAAACCATTCTCCTCACGTGTTGTATGCGTCGTCGACGCTGGTTCCGACGCAACACGCGCCGGATCACGGAAACAGTGCGTTGGGTTCAAGACGAGCCTATCGTCTGCGCCCGCAGCCGCCGGGGCCGAGTCGGCCACGGCACCCGGTCCGTCTCTTCGATACCAATACTGGCACCTTTACGTACTACAGGTGTAGACCATTACACCGTATTTTTTCCGACCCGGATCCCCTGTTTCCGCAGTTCGTGAAAGCGTGGGCGACCCCGGCCCCCCATTCACAGTTCATTACGGACGCATTAACGGGAAACGGGCGAGTGTTCACCGGCACCTGTCGCGCACCGTGTCCGGCCCTGCCCCGCCGCGACGGCCGTTCCGTCCGCTTCGGGACCTTCCGCAGTATTTTTCCCGCGGCGCGGCTCACACCACATCACGGCACGAGCATGTCGGGGGTCAGGCTGGCCTCGGTGTTGGGGACACCCAGATCCGCTGCTCGCTTGTCGGCCATCGCCAGCAGCCGGCGGATCCTCCCGGCGATGGCGTCCTTGGTCAGCGGCGGGTCGGAGAGCTGCCCGAGCTCCTCCAGGGACGCCTGCTTGTGCGCCAGGCGCAGCCTCCCCGCGGCGACCAGGTGCTCGGGCGCGTCCTCGGCGAGGATCTCCAGGGCCCGCTCGACCCGGGCGCCCGCCGCGACCGCGGCGCGGGCGCTGCGCCGGAGGTTGGCGTCGTCGAAGTTGGCCAGCCGGTTCGCGGTGGCCCGCACCTCGCGCCGCATCCGGCGCTCCTCCCAGGCCAGCACGCTCTGGTGGGCTCCCAGCAGGGTCAGCAGCGCGCCGATGGAGTCGCCGTCGCGCACCACCACCCGGTCCACGCCGCGCACCTCGCGCGCCTTCGCGTGCACCTTGAGGCGGCGCGCCGCCCCCACCAGGGCCAGCGCCGCCTCGGGGCCCGGGCAGGTGACCTCCAGGGACATGGACCGGCCCGGCTCCGTGAGCGAGCCGTGCGCGATGAAGGCGCCGCGCCACGCGGACTCGGCGTCGCACGCCCCACCCGCGACCACGTGCCGGGGCAGCCCGCGCACGGGGCGGCCGTTGCCGTCGACCAGCCCCGTCTGGCGGGCCAGGCTCTCGCCGTCCTTGATCACCCGGACCACGTAGCGGTTGCCCTTGCGCAGCCCGCTGGGCGCGAGCACCACCACCTCGGACTCGTGTCCGAAGACCTCGGAGATGTCCTTGCGCAGTCGGCGCGCGGCCGCCCCGGTGTCGAGTTCGGCCTCGATCACGATGCGGCCGCTGACCAGGTGCAGTCCACCGGTGAAGCGCAAGATCGTGGAGACCTCCGCTTTGCGGCAGCATGGCTTGAGAACGGTCAGCCGGCTCAGCTCGTCCTTCACCACACCGGTCATCGCCATGGATGCGGTCCCTCCCCCTGTAGAACGCACGCGAGGACGCCGCCGGAAAACGGCGCCCTCGTGGCAGACTACTTGCCCGTTCCCCGAACGCCACGCCCCCGCGCGCGTGTGTCCGATGTCCCCGCCCGATCCGGCGAGTCGCGCCGCGTGCTCCGCGGGGCCCTGCCCACCTCCCGGACCCCGTCGTCAGCCGAGGAGGATCCGGTCGAAGGCGGCCGCGAGCCGCTCCGGGTCGTGCCGGGGCGTCCCGTCCGCGACGGCCAGGTCGTCCAGCACCAGTTCCGCGCCCAGGCCCCCGGCCACGCGTTCGAGCCGGACCGCGTCCTCCACGCCCTTGCGGTCGGCCAGCACCACGTCCACGCCCAGCTCCGGCGCGTGCCCGGCCAGGACCTCCAGGTAGGTGTGCGCGGCGAAGTCGTCGGTCTCCCCGCGCTGGGGGGAGAGGTTGAGCACGACCACCCGGCGGGCGCTGGTGGCCACCAGCGCCCTCGCCAGATCGGGGACGAGCAGGTGCGGGAGCACGCTGGTGAACCAGGACCCGGGGCCGAACACCACCCAGTCGGCCTCGCGCACGGCCCTGAGCACCTGGCCGGGCACCGGCGGCTGGTCGGGGATCAGCGAGATGGAGCGCACCCGGCCTCGGGTGCTGGCGCACGCCACCTGGCCGCGCACGGTCACCACCTCGTCGGGGCGGGCGGGGTCGGCGCCCTCGACCTCCGCGACGATGTCGAGCGGGACCGAGGACATCGGCAGCACCCGGCCGTGCGCGCCGAGCAGCTGCCCGACCCAGTCCAGCCCGGCGACGGAGTCGCCCAGCAGCTCCCACAACGCCACGATGAGCAGGTTCCCCACGGCGTGCCCGTGCAGTTCGCCCTCGGAGCGGAAGCGGTGCTGCACGACCTCGGTCCAGGTGCTGCCCCACTCGTCGTCACCGCACAGCGCGGCCAGCGCCATGCGCAGGTCCCCGGGGGGGAGGACGCCCAGCTCCCGGCGCAGCCGCCCGCTGGAACCACCGTCGTCGGCCACCGTCACCACCGCGGTGACGTCGGTGGTCACCCGGCGCAGCGCGGACAACGAGGAGTACAGCCCGTGCCCCCCGCCCAACGCGACCACCCGCGGCGGTGGGGGGACGTCCCCGTCCGCTCCCCGCCTCCTCGAAGCGTCCTCCTCGTAACCCGACATCGGCGTCCGCGCATCTCCTTCTCCCCGGCCTGGCGGCCCGGGGCGTCGTTGGCGGGGCCGCGGCGGCCCCGGAGGTGTGTACGACGGATCCCCGGGACGGCGGATCCCGCCGCCGTCCCGGGGACCGCTGTCCCGGAGCGATCCGGGAGGCGGCCTACTCGCGTTCCAGGTCGCGGTGGATGATGTTCACCTCCACGCCCTCCTCGCGCAGGCGCCCGGCGAGCTGCTCGGACATGGCGACGCTGCGGTGCCTGCCGCCGGTGCACCCCACCGCGAGCGTCATGTAGTGCTTGCCCTCGCGGAGGTACCCGGCGATGAGCAGGCGCAGCACCTCGGTGTAGGAGTCCAGCAGCTCCTTGGCGCCGCGCTGGGCCAGCACGTAGTCGCGGACCGGCTCGTCCCGCCCGCTCATCGGGCGCAGGTCCGGCACCCAGTGCGGGTTGGGCAGGAAGCGGCAGTCGACGACGAGGTCCGCGTCCACGGGCAGGCCGTGCTTGAAGCCGAAGGAGACGACGTTGGCCCGCAGGTGGGCCTCCTTGGACTCCCCGAAGAAGCCCACCATCTTGGCCTTGAGCTGGTGCACGTTGAGCTGGGAGGTGTCGATGACCAGGTCGGCCTCGCCGCGGACCGCGCGCAGCAGTTCGCGTTCGCGGGAGATGCCGTCGGTCAGCCGGCCGTCCCCCTGGAGGGGGTGCGGGCGGCGCACGCTCTCGAAGCGGCGCACCAGCGTCTCGTCGCTGGCCTCGAGGAACACCACGCGCGCGGCGATGCCGCGGCCGCGCAGCTCCTCGGCGGTGGACAGCAGGTCCTGGGTGAAGGCCATGCTGCGCACGTCCACGACCGCGGCCACCCGGGGCACCGCTCCGTGGGTGCGCCCGGCGAGATCGATCATGGTGGGCAGCAGTCCCGGCGGCAGGTTGTCGACGACGAACCAGTCCAGATCCTCCAGTGCCCGCGCGGCGGTGCTGCGCCCGGCTCCCGACATTCCCGTCACGATGACGATCTCCGGCGGGAGTTCGCCTCCCGGATTGGTCACGTGGTCATCCCCCATTGTTTCGCTCGCCCTCGTCTGGTGAGTGGTGCGCGCCCGTGCCCCCGGTGTCGCCGGTGCCGGTGAGTCGCGCGTGGACGGTCTCCGCGGTTCGCGTCCCTATCCCGGGGACCTCGGCGATCTCGGCGACGGTGGCCGCGGCCAGGCGCTTGACCGACCCGAAGTGCCTGATCAGCGCCGCGCGACGGGTGGGACCCAGCCCCGGGACGTCGTCGAGCGCGCTGGTGGTGAGCGCCTTGGCCCGCTTCCTGCGATGGTAGGAGATGGCGAACCGGTGTGCCTCGTCCCGGACACGCTGCAGCAGGTAGAGGCCCTCGCTGGCGCGCGGCAGGATGACGGGGTCCTCGTCGTCGGGCAGCCACACCTCCTCCAGCCGCTTGGCCAGCCCGCACACCGCGACGTCCTCGACGCCCAGCTCGCCCAGCGCCCGGCGCGCGGCCAGGACCTGGGGCCGCCCGCCGTCGACGACGACCAGGTTGGGCGGGTAGGCGAACTTCGCGGGTGCCGCCGGGACGCCGGGCTCCCGGTCCGCCTCGGTTCCCTCACCCAGCATGTCGAGTTCGCCCGAACGCTGGCTCTCCTCCAGGTAACGGGTGAAGCGACGCGTGATGACCTCGTGCATCGCGGCGACGTCGTTCTGCTCGGCCCCGCCGGTCCCGCTGCCCCGGATGCTGAACCGGCGGTACTCGGACTTGCGCGCCAGCCCGTCCTCGAACACCACCATGGACGCCACCACGTGCCGGCCCTGCAGGTTGGAGACGTCGTAGCACTCGATGCGCAGGGGGGCGGCCTCCAGGGCGAGCGCGTCGGCGATCTCGGCGAGCGCCTTGGAGCGGGTGGTGAGGTCCCCGGCGCGCTGGGTCTTGTGCCGGGCCAGGGTCTGCTCGGCGTTCTTGGCGACGGTCTCCAGCAGGACGCGCTTGTCCCCGCGCCGGGGGACGCGCACGTCCACGGCCGACCCGCGCCGTTCCGACAGCCAGGCGGTGACGGCCGCGTGGTCGGCGGGCGGGGCCGAGACCAGGACCTCGCGCGGGATGACCGCGGCCGCGCCGCCCGAGCCCTGTCCGCCGGACTCGGTTCCGCCGTAGGTCTGGGAGAGGAACTGCTCGACGAGCTCGCCGGTGGAGACGTCGTCGACCTTGTCGACCACCCAGCCCCGCTCCCCGCGGACGCGGCCGTCGCGCACGTAGAACACCTTGGCCGCGGCCTCCAGCGGGTCCTCGGCGAAGGCGATGACGTCGCAGTCGGTGCCGTCGCCCAGGACCACCGCCTGCTTCTCCAGGGCCGTGCGCAGCGCCTGGACGTCGTCGCGGATGCGTCCCGCGCGCTCGTACTCCTGCTCCTCGGCCGCCGCGCGCATGTCGGCCTCCAGCGTCCTGATGAAGCGGCCGGTCTCACCGGCCATGAAGGAACAGAAGTCCTCGGCGAGCGCGCGGTGCTGGGCCGGGGACACCCGGCCCACGCACGGCGCGGCGCACTTGTCGATGTAGCCGAGCAGGCAGGGCCGGCCGCTGGAGCGGGCCCGCTTGAACACGCCCGCCGAGCAGGTCCGCACCGGGAAGACGCGCAGCAGCAGGTCCACGGTGTCGCGGATGGCCCAGGCGTGCGAGTAGGGACCGAAGTAGCGCGCCCCCTTGCGTCTGCTGCCGCGCATCACCTGCACCCGGGGGAACTCCTCGTCGAGGGTGATCGCCAGGTACGGGTAGCTCTTGTCGTCGCGGTAGCGGACGTTGAAGCGCGGGTCGTACTCCTTGATCCAGGAGTACTCCAGCTGCAGCGCCTCGACCTCGGTGCCGACCACGGTCCAGTCGACGTCGGCGGCCGTGGAGACCATCGTCTGGGTGCGCGGGTGCAGCGCGGCGAAGTCCTGGAAGTAGGAGGACAGCCGCGCGCGCAGGTTCTTGGCCTTGCCGACGTAGATCACGCGGCCGTGCTCGTCCCGGAACCGGTAGACCCCCGGGTCCGTGGGGATCGATCCGGGCGTGGGGCGCAGGTTCGGTCGGGCGGTCATGGTCCCATTGTGGTCGTCGCATGAGACTGTCCGCACCCGGACACCGCGTGGCAGAGACGACAGTGGCCGGCGCGGCGGGATGCCGGTGGCCTCACAGGCCGGCGGGCGCGGGCCGAGGACGCGCCCATCATATCCGTTGTGCGAGGATTTCATTGATGATCTTGACGTCAGCGTTCTACGAAACGGACATAGTGGAACGCCGGCGTCACGATCATCGAGCAGGACCCCTGGGGAGGACCGCGGACCCGCAGAGCCCGAACCGCCCCCGCGCCAGAGGCTCCGCACTGACGTCTTCGCTGCGCGGACCGCCGACGAGTCGGCCGCGTTTCCACCGGCGTCCCCGCGGCCCCGACACATGCGGTTCTTCACCCTCGAAACGTCACGGTTCGGTATAGCGATGCCCTAGGTTGTGCGTACCGACGCTTGAACCGACTTTTCCCGACCCCCTTGAGGAGGCTTCTCCCGTGATGTCACTCGGCAACTGGATCGCGGTCGGCATCGCCGTCGCGATCTCGGTGCTCCTGGTCACGGTGGTGCACTGGCTGCTCACGCACAAGCTGTCCAAGGTCTGGAGCCTGGCCGGTCCGCTGGTGCGGCGGTGCCGCCTCTCCGCCTACGCCGCGGCGGCGGTCGTGGGCGTCAACCTGGCGATCCCCGACGCCGGGGGATTCGAGAACCCCCGGTTCTGGTATCCGGTCTTCCAGCACGGCATGCGCATCGCGATGATCGCGTCGCTGACCTGGCTCGCGCTGACCGTCGCCTACGCGATCACCGACACGGTGCTGGACTGGCTCTCGGTGCACAACGGCGACGCCGACCGGCGCTCGCGCAGGCTCCAGACGCAGGTCCGGTTGCTGCGCCGGGTGGCGGCCACGGTCCTGGGCCTGCTCGCGGTGGCGGCGATCCTGTTCACCTTCCCCTCCGTGGCCGCGCTGGGCGCCGGGCTCCTGGCGTCCGCCGGTCTGATCGGCATCGTCGCCGGTGTGGCCGCCCAGTCCACGCTGGGCAACATGTTCGCCGGCCTTCAGCTGGCGTTCAGCGACTCGCTGCGGATCAACGACGTGGTGGTCGTCGAGGGCGAGTGGGGCCGCATCGAGGAGCTGACCCTCACCAACGTGACCGTGCGGATCTGGGACGAGCGGCGCCTGGTGCTTCCGGTGTCCTACTTCACCACCACCCCGTTCGAGAACTGGACCAAGCACGGCACCGCCATCACCGGGTCGGTGGTGTTCCGGGTCGACTGGGAGGTCCCCGTGGAGGCGCTGCGCCGCGAGCTCGGCTCGTTCGTGACCGGGCACCCGCTGTGGGACGGCCGCAGCTGGGCGCTCGACGTCACCGACGTGCTGGAATCGGGGCTGATCGAGCTGCGCGCCACGGCGACCACCGCCGACTCCAGCGCCCGCTGGACGCTGACGGTGGAGCTGCGCGAGCACATGGTCACCTACATCCGCGAGAACTTCCCCGAGTCGCTGCCGCGCAACCGCACCCAGGTCACCGGGGCGGAGGACGGCGAGGAGAGGTACGCCGCGCTGTGGCCGACCTCGGCGTTCCGGCGCCCTCCCGTGGACGTGGGCGACCCGGTCAACCCCTCGGACGGCCGCGAGACGGCCGAGTCGCAGGACTGACCGGGCCTTCCGGGAGGGCACCGCGTCACACGTCACACCAGGGTGATGTCGGTGCCCTCCACCGTCACCTCGAACGGCTCCAGCGGTTCGGTGGCGGGTCCCTGGACGACCTCGCCGTTCAGGTCGAACCTGCTGCCGTGGCAGAGGCAGTGGATGTCGGTGGTGATCTCCTGGACGGTGCAGCCGCCGTGCGTGCACGACGCGCCGAACGCCTGGTACTCCCCCGCCGCGGGCTGGGTGATCACGAGCTTCGCCTCGACCACCAGCAGCCCGCCGCCCTCGGGGACGTCGGTCGTCTGGGCCACCACCCGACCGCGCAGCGCGTCCTGCGGCTTGGGCCGGTTCTCCTCGGTGGTGCAGGCGCCCGCGGTGAGCGCCACCGTTCCCGCTGCCCCCGCGGTCGTCAACATCGTCCGCCGGCTGATCCGGCAGGCACACGACGACGGATCCGTTGTCATTGCACGGCTTTCTGATCGATTCGACAGGTTACGCTACGCAATGTAGTGCCTGTCCCCGGGTGGAGCGACCAGGGAGCCGTCAACCGGTCCGCACGACCACGGTCCTGGAGACCTTGTCGTGCAGGCCCTGCTGGTTGGGCCTGTCCCACAGCGGCAGAAAATAGAACACGACCATGGCGACCATGCCCAGGAGGGACTGCACCGAGAGCGGCGCCCACATGAACGCCCACGGGAGCTGGAAGAGCCCCGCTCTGACCAGCAGCGCGTCGAAGGGGACCCGCGCCGGGCGGCCCTCGCCGCTCAACGGCACCACCAGGATCTTGGTGATCGTCTTGCCGGGGGTGCGCCCCCACCGGTGCACGCAGAACGCGTCGTAGCCCGTCCACAGCAGGAAGGCGCACACGCTCGCGATGATCATCGAGCTGTCCCAGGCCGAGGACAGGCCGCTGCCGTCGGCGACCGCGAACGCGCCCCAGATCATGGAGACGGCGAAGGTCAGCACCGCCCCCGGCACGATCACGAAGCAGGTGTCGATCAGGCGCGCCCCCGCCCGCTGCCCCCAGTCCGCGAGCGGGTAGTGCCCCCCGTTCGCGCCGGGCGGCGGTGGCGGCCAGGGGCGCCCGCCCGGAAGCGGCACGGGCGCCGGGCGGGGCTGCTGGTAGGGCGGCGGCTGGAATACGCCGGTCCGGATCGGCGGCGGCCCCTGGACGGGCGGACGCGGTCCGCCCTCCGTCGGACCGCCCTGCCACTGACCCCCCTGGCCGTGTTCGGGGTTCCAGGGCGGTGGGAGACTCATCGAAGAACAGACCTCCTGTGCCGGCGGGCTCCGCGCGGAGAACGCCCGGCAGGCAGTGTTGTGGGAACCGCCCGGGCCGGGTTCGGCCGCCCGCGGCGGGGCGCCGGCGCGGGCGGCCGGAGACCTGCGGCCCCGCCTCCGGCGGCCGGTTACGACGATACCGACTCGGGGCGCTCGCCAACAACGACGCTGCCGCCGAGCCGGTCGTGCAGTCCGCGCCCCGCCGGACGGTCCATGACCGCCGAGACCACCGCGAAGACCGACACCCCCAGCGCCACCACGTTCACCAGCGGGACCGGCGCCAGCAGCACCGACGCGTACAGCACGGCCGACCGCCGGAGGACCGCCGCGGCGCCGGGGCGGTCCTCCCCCGCCGCGACCGGCGCCAGCCGAAGGCCGAGCAGCCGCTTGCCGGGAGTGCCGCCGTGCGCCAGGGTGAGTCCCACCTCATAGGCGAGGTAGGCGGCGAACGTCAGCACCGCCGCCACGACGCCGAACACACCGCCCCCGCCCGGAGCGGGCGGCTCCCCCGGCGCCAGGGGGACCAGCGCCGCGTTGACGAGCAGGCTGATCCCCGCCAGGACCAGCACGTCCACCAGCCTCGCGAGAACCCGCCGCGTCAACGGAGCGGGCACGGCGCCGGCGGCGGGGGTGTCGTTCACGGGGCTCCCGTCTCCTGTCGTCGTCCTGGCCCGCCCACGCTATCCGAGCGCCCCGGGCCGACCGACTACACGCCCTGGGCGAGGATCTTGCTCAGGAACCGGCCCGTGTAGCTCTCGGGGACCTCGGCGACCTCCTCGGGGGTGCCCGTGGCCAGGACCGTGCCGCCGCGCGCTCCGCCCTCGGGCCCCATGTCGATGAGGTAGTCGGCGGTCTTGATGACGTCGAGGTTGTGCTCGATGACGATGACGGTGTTCCCCGTGTCCACCAGACGGCCGAGCACGCCCAGCAACTTCTCGATGTCGGCGAAGTGCAGGCCGGTGGTGGGCTCGTCCAGCACGTAGGCGGTGCGCCCGGTGGAGCGGCGCTGCAGCTCCGAGGCGAGCTTCACGCGCTGGGCCTCGCCGCCCGACAGGGTCGTGGCGGGCTGGCCGAGCCGCACGTAGCCCAGGCCCACGTCGTTGAGAGTCTGCATGTGCCGGCGGATCGCGTTGATCGGTTCGAAGAACTCGAGCGCCTCCTCGATCGGCATGTTCAGCACGTCCGCGATGGTCCTGCCCTTGTAGTGCACGTCGAGCGTCTCGCGGTTGTACCGGGCGCCGTGGCAGATCTCGCACGGCACGTAGACGTCCGGCAGGAACTGCATCTCGATCTTGATCGTGCCGTCGCCCGCGCACGCCTCGCAGCGGCCTCCCTTGACGTTGAAGGAGAACCGGCCCTGCTGGTAGCCGCGCACCTTGGCCTCGGCGGTCTGCGCGAACAGCTTGCGGATGTGGTCGAACACGCCGGTGTAGGTGGCCGGGTTGGAACGCGGGGTGCGCCCGATCGGGCTCTGGTCCACGTGCACGACCTTGTCGAGCTGGCTCATCCCGTTGACCCGGGTGTGCCGCCCCGGCACCGCGCGGGCTCCGTTGAGCTCCTTGGCCAGCGCCTTGTACAGGATCTCGTTGACCAGGGTGGACTTGCCCGAGCCGGACACGCCCGTGACGGCGGTGAACACGCCGAGCGGGAAGTCGACGTCCAGGCCGCGCAGGTTGTTCTCGTGGGCGCCCTTGACCGTCAGCTTGCGGTTCCTGTCCCGGGGCCGCCGCTTCTCGGGGACCTTGATGGCGCGCCGGCCCGAGAGGTACTCGCCGGTGGACGAGTGGGGGCTGTCCAGAAGCTCCTGGACCGGGCCGGACACCACGACCTCGCCGCCGTGCTCGCCGGCGCCGGGACCGATGTCGACCACCCAGTCCGCGGCGCGGATGGTGTCCTCGTCGTGCTCGACGACGATCAGGGTGTTGCCGATGTCCCGGAGCCGCTCAAGGGTCTCCAGCAGGCGGAAGTTGTCGCGCTGGTGCAGGCCGATCGAGGGTTCGTCCAGGACGTAGAGCACCCCCACCAGTCCGGATCCGATCTGCGTGGCCAGCCGGATGCGCTGGGCCTCGCCGCCGGACAGCGTCCCGGAGGCCCGCCCCAGGTTGAGGTAGTCCAGGCCCACGTCCAGCAGGAAGCCGAGCCGGGCGTTGATCTCCTTGAGCACCTGGGCGGCGATGGCGCGGTCCCGTTCGGAGAGCTCCAGGGCCCCGAGGAACTCCGCGCACTCGTTCAGCGGCATCGCGCTGACCTCGGCGATGGAGCGGCCCGCGACGGTCACCGCCAGCACGACCGGCTTGAGCCGGGTGCCGTCGCACTTCGGGCAGGGCACCACGCGCATGTAGCCCTCGAGGCGGTCGCGGACGAAGTCGCTCTCGCTCTCGGTGTGCCGCCTGCGCACCCAGCCGAGGACGCCCTCGAAGTCGGTGTAGTAGGAGCGCTGACGCCCGTACCGGTTGCTGTAGCTCACGTGCACCTGGGTGTCGTGCCCGTGCAGCAGCGCCTTGCGCGCCGCCTTGGGCAGCTTCTCCCAGGGGGTGTCCAGGTCGAAGCCGACCGCCTCGCCCAGGGCCTGGACGAGCCGCGTGAAGTACTCGCTGGGGTTCCCGCCGCTCCAGGGCGCGATGGCGCCCTCGTTGAGGGTCTTGGCCGGGTCCGGCACCAGGAGCTCGGGGTCGACCTCCATGCGGGTGCCCAGGCCCGCGCACTCGGGGCACGCGCCGTAGGGCGAGTTGAAGGAGAAGGAGCGCGGCTCCAGCTCCTCGAAGGAGAGGTCGTCGTAGGGGCAGTACAGGTGCTCGGAGTAGATCCGCTCGCGCTCGGGGTCGTCCTCGGGCAGGTCCACGAACTCCAGCAGGATGGTGCCCGCGGCCAGCGGCAGCGCGGTCTCCACCGAGTCGGTGAGGCGCTTGCGCGCCGACTCCTTGACGCTGAGCCGGTCCACGACGACGGCGACGTCGTGCTTCTCCTGCTTCTTGAGCGCGGGCGCCTCGTCCAGGCGCACCAGGGCGCCGTCGACCCGGGCACGGGTGAAGCCCTTGGTCTGCAGGTCCTTGAACAGCTCGGTGTACTCGCCCTTGCGGCCGCGCACCACGGGGGCCAGCACCTGGAAGCGGGTGCCCTCGGGCAGCTCCATGACCCGGTCCACGATCTGCTGCGGGGTCTGCCGGGCGATCTGGCGCCCGCACTCGGGGCAGTGCGGCTTCCCGATGCGCGCCCACAGCAGCCGCAGGTAGTCGTACACCTCGGTGATGGTGCCGACGGTGGAGCGCGGGTTGCGGCTGGTGGACTTCTGGTCGATGGACACCGCGGGGGACAGGCCCTCGATGAAGTCGACGTCGGGCTTGTCCATCTGCCCGAGGAACTGGCGGGCGTAAGCCGAGAGCGACTCGACGTAGCGCCGCTGGCCCTCGGCGAAGATGGTGTCGAAGGCCAGCGAGGACTTGCCCGAACCGGACAGCCCGGTGAACACGATCATCGAGTCGCGGGGCAGGTCCAGCGAGACGTTCTTGAGGTTGTGCTCGCGGGCACCGCGGATCACCAGCTGATCGGCCATGTCTATTCGCGCGGGCGCCCCCGGCTCTGCGCCGGAACGCCGATGCGCTCCATCCTTCCTCGTCAACTGGGGTGTGCTCTCGTACCGCGCGAAGAGGGGTCCGCTCGTCACCGGACGCCGGCCGCGGCGGTCCCGGCGGTGAGGGCGCGGGACGGGGCGTGTCGCCCGGTCTCGGCGGCGGCCGGGAGGCCGCCCGCCGGAGGCCGCGCCTCTCCACGGTAACCACGAGGGCCCCGGCCGCATTCCGACCGGGACCCTCATTGTAGACGTACGGATGTTCGATTATCGGCCTGTTCCCGTGAGGAACCCCGCGCCTTCGGCCTCCGGGGAACCGCGCCCCCGACCGGCCTACTCGACGGAGGCCGTCCCCACGGTCTCCTCCTGCGCCTTCAGGCGCTTGGCGTCGGAGCGGGCCTTGATCACGCTGGCCACGATTGTCACGGTCATCACGCCCAGGATGACGGTCAGGGACAGGCCGGTGCTGATCTCCACCACGTGCACGCCGTTCTCGTGCAGCGCGTGCAGCAGCATCTTGACGCCGATGAACACCATGATCGCGGCCAGGCCCCAGCTGATGTAGGACAGCTTGTCCATCAGCCCCGCCAGCAGGAAGTACAGGACGCGCAGGCCCAGCAGCGCGAAGGCGTTGGCGGTGAAGACGATGTAGGCGTCCTGGGTGAGGCCGAAGATCGCCGGGATGGAGTCGACGGCGAAGACCAGGTCGGTGACGCCGATGGCGACGATGACCATGAGCATCGGGGTGACGTGGCGGCGCCCGTCCTTCTTCACGGTCAGGTGCGATCCGTGGTAGTCGTCGGTGACCGGCCAGACCTTCTTGACCATGCGCACCGCGAAGCTGTTGGTGTAGTCGTCGTCCTCTTCGCTCTCGCCCTTGACGTGGTCCCGGACGATCTTGATCGCGGTGTAGATGAGGAAGGCGCCGAAGAGGTAGAAGACCTCGCTCCAGGCGTTGATGGCCTGGGCGCCGATCGCGATGAAGACGCCTCTCATGACCAGCGCCAGCATGATGCCGACCAGCAGCACCTCGTGCTGGTACTTCTTGGGCACCGCGAAGGAGGTGAGGATCAGGTAGAAGACGAAGAGGTTGTCGACGCTCAGGCTCTTCTCGGTGACGTATCCGGCGAAGTACTCGCTCGCCTTCGCCCCGCCCTCGACGTACCAGATCCCGAGTCCGAAGAGGATCGCGAGGATGATGTAGAAGGCCGACCACCAGCCGGCCTGTTTCATGCTGAACTCCGTGGGCTGGTGCTTCTTGCTCCACGGGCGGTCCACGATCGCCAGGTCGATGGCGAGGACCGCGAGGATGCCGACGATGGTGGCGATCCAGACCCACAGGGGTACGTCCATGACGAGGAACTCTCCTCCGGTTATGGTGACCGCGCGCATTTTGCGGGCACGACGACTAACCGGAGGTCTCTCCCGCCCCCCGGAAACCGGTGGACCGACGGAACCGGGAACGCGCCTTTGCGCTCCGTGATGACGGCACCGCCGCGAAGGGATACTCCCCTGCCGCATGATGAAACGAGACCGACTCGAAAATATTCCGAGCGTCTCTCACATCCGGGTCCATGATGCCATCGATCCGGTGTGGGGAGAACCACCGGTGCCGTCATTTCGTCCGACTGTTCGGTGACCTTCACCTCACCTTGGGTGACTGCCGGACAGGACCTCCGCGTAGAGGTCCAGGACCTGGTCGGCGTCGTCCCCCGGAACGGGGAGCGCCCCGGCAGCCGCGCGGGCGCGGACCCGCATCCGGGCGGCGAGCGCGCCGTCGTCGAGGATCCGCGCCACTCCGTCGGCCAGCGCGGCGGGGTCGCCGTAGGGCACCAGGAGCGCGGCGTCCCCCACCAGGTCCGGGACCCCGCCCACATCGGTGGCCACAACGGGCAGCCCGGCACGCAGGGCCTCCTGGATCACCAGGGGCTGGCCCTCCCACACGCTCGCCAGCACGAACACGTCGGCCGCGGCGAGCAGGTCGGCGACGTCCGTCCTACGTCCGAGCAGGCGCACCGGCAGGGAGCCCGCGGAGATCCGCGTCGCGAGCCGCCCGTGCAGGGGCCCGTCCCCGGCGACCGCCACCAGCGGCGGCGGGGTGCGCGCCGCCCAGCGCCCCGCCGCGTCCAGCAGGACCGGCAGCCCCTTCTGCCCGGCCAGCCGGGCCACGGTCACCAGCAGCGGCCGACCCGGCTCGACACCCAGTTCGGCGCGCAGCTCGGCCGGGTCCCGGCCGGAGGAGGCCATGGCCGGAGCGGGCACCAGCGCCCGCCCGGTCCGCCGCGCACCGCGCGCGCGCATCCGCTCCACCAGGTCGCCGGAGACCCCCAGGACCAGATCGGCGCGGCGCACCAGAACGCGTTCGAGCAGGCCGAACAGCAGCGCGTCGGCCCCGCTCCCCGAGGGGGGAGCGTTGTGCAGGGTGGCCGCGAGCGGCGCGGAGGGCCGGGCCAGCGCCGCCAGCGCGCCGGCGCGCACCCCGTGCGCGTGCACGACGTCGGCGCCCCTGAGAAGGCCGCGCAGCCGTACCAGCGCCGCGGCGTCGGCGAAGGGGCTCGGCCGGCCCCCCACCTCCAGAGGGGCGAAGCGCGCCCCCGCCGCGGTGAAGCCGAACCGCTCCTCGGTCGAGGCCGGTCCGACGACCACGACCCGGTGGCCTCGCCCGACCAGCCCGGCGCACAGCGAACGCACGTGGTTGCCCACGCCCCCGCCGCTGGTGGCCAGTGTCAGCGCGACGCGCAACCCGTTCAACCCGTTCTCCCCTCGTCGGTGGACGCGCCGCCGATCCGGCGCGTCAGGGCCGCGCGCAGCGCCTTGGAGTCGATCAGCGCGACGGCCAGTCCGTATCCCGCCAACGCGGCGGTCCCGCTGAGCACCGCCGCCCCCGCGGCCGCCGGTGTCGAACCGGTGGGCGCCAGAGCGGCGACGCCCGCCCCGCACGCGTACCCCAGCCCCGTGCCGAGCGCGCAGGCCGCGACGGTCCGGCCCGCGGCGGCGAAGGCGGACCGCCCCCGCGCGCGCAGCACCGCCGCGACCAGCAGCAGCGCGCCGATCCCCAGCCCCAGCGAGGTGCCCGCTCCCAGCGCGGCGACCGTCCAGCCGGGCGGGGCGAGCGCGACGCCGGCCACGGAGCCGACCGTCACCGCCAGCCAGCCCGCGACCTGGGCCAGGGCCGCGGCCCTGCCGTGGTGGGAGGCGTACAGCGCCCTGCTGAGCAGGGCGGCCGTCCCGAAGGCGACGATCCCGGGAGCGTAGGCGGGCAGCGCCCGGGCCAGCTGCGGAGCCGTCTCCCCGGCGAACACCAGTGACAGCGGGAAGGCCGCCGCGGCGAGCGCGGCGGCGGGCCCCGCGGTCGCGATGAGGCAGGCGCGGACCCCCGTCGAGAGCACCCGGTCGAAGGCCCCCTGCTCCCGCTCGCCGTGGTGCACCGACAACGCGGTGAAGGCGCTGGTCGCGATGGGGACCGCGACGATCCCGTAGGGCAGGGTGAACAGGGCCCAGGCGTAGCTGTACAACACCCCCGTGCCTCCGCCGCCCCCGTTGTTGGCCAGCCACATCGACAGCAGCAGGCTCAGCTGCATGGCGACCAGCGGGAGCAGCGCGGCCACCGCCAGGGAGCGCGCCCGGCGGGCGATGCCGGGCGGGAAGGACAGGGTGGGGCGCAGCCCCAGGCGCAGCCGGGCGACGGGCACGAGCGCGGTGAGGAACAGCGCGGCCACCCCCGCGGTGGTGCCCAGGGACAGGGTGAGCTCCGCGGCGGCGGGCAGGGCGCCGATGTCGTCGGCCCGCCCCCCGCTCAGGGGCACGAAGGCGACGTAGGCGGCGATGACCACGAGGCTGGACACCAGAGGGGCCAGTGCCGGCGCGAGGAAGCGGCGGTGCGCCTGGAGGACGCCGTACAGCACCGCGGCCAGACCGTAGAAGAGGATCTGCGGGGCGAAGACCACCAGGAAGCGCGTCGCGAGCGCCAGCAGGTCGGCGCTGTCGCACCCCCGCGTCCCGGACAGCAGGAGCAGGGCGGCCGGGGCGGACGCGGCCGCCAGGAGCAGGCTCAGCGGGACGGCGGCCAGTACCACCCAGGTGACGAGCGCCGAGGCGGTGCGGCGCACCTGCCCGGCGTCGCCCCGGCTGGCGGCGGTCGCCAGAACCGGGACGACCATCCCCGACAGGGCGCCGCCGATGACGACCTCGAACAGGACGGTCGGCAGCTGGTTGGCGGTGACGTAGGCGGTGCCCAGGCAGTTCTCCCCGACCGTCTGGGAGAAGACGAGGGTCCGGCCGAACCCGGCGACCCGCGCGAAGACGGTGACGACGCTTATGAGCAGCGCGGCCCCCGCCAGCGAGGCGCTCACTCGCCGTACCCACCCGCGCCCCGCGCCCCGGCCGCTCATCCCCGCTCCCTCCCCGCACCGGGCCGGCGCTTCCGCCGGTCCCGGGGTCCGGGGCTCGGGCGGCCCTCGGGGAGGGCCTGGACCGAGGAGGAAGTCACTCCGCGCTCGGCGCCGCCAGCAGGTCGGCCGGCAGGGGCCGGTGCCCGGCGGGGAACGGCGTGGAGCGGCGGCCCAGCTCGTCCAGGCGGCGCAGCGGCGGGGTCTCGGCGATGACCCTGGTGAAGCTCACGAACTCGCTCGCCGCGGTCAGCGCGACCACACCGGCGAGCAGGCCCAGGCGGGCGGACCGCGGCAGGCTCGCGGCGGCGGCCACCCCCAGCATCGCGCCGAGGGCGTTGGCCCCCGAGTCGCCGAGCATCGCCCGCTCCCCCAGGTCCTCGGGCAGCAGAGCGGCGGCCGCGCCCAGGGCCGGTGCCGCGATCGGCCCCGCGACGGGATGCGCCAGGGCGGGGGCGCCGACCAGCAGCGCCACCTTGGTCGCGCGGCCCGGACGCAGGTCGAACAGGTTGAGCAGGTTGGCGCTGCCCGCGATCAGCGCGCTGTTGACCAGCACGTCCACCGGCGCGCGGGCCACCGCCACCGCGGCGGCCGCGCTGGTCGCGCCGATCCCCAGGATCTTGGCCGCCCCGGTCGTCACCTCACCGCGGGCCAGGGCGCCCAGATGCCCCCGGAACCCCCGGGAGCCCGCCGTCCCCGACAGGTCGTCGTAGGCCCCGAAGGCCGCCGCGCCGCCGCCCGCCAGCACCGTCGCCATACGCAGGTTGACCGGCAGGCCGGGCGAGAGCACGGTTCCCGTGCACGCCCCGGCGGCCAGTGCGGGGCCCTCCAACAGGGTGACCCGCTCACCCCGGAAGTTGACGCGGTTCCACCGGGCGCCGACCGGCCCGCTCCCCGAACCCGGTCCCCACCCGCTGGTCAGGGCCGCGTACATGCCCCGGGCCGCGATCGCGCCGACCACCGCGCCCGCGAGGCCGCGCACGGCGCGGGCCGCCCCGGGCGGAGGCGTCGGCGCGCGTCCGTCCCCCGTCTGCGACGGAGGGGCCGGGAGCGGCCGCTCGGAGGTGTCCGCCGCGCCCTCGGGGCGTGTCCGCGGTCTGGGGGAAGGACCTGGGAGCATGTCCGGGTACTTTCTATGAGTCGTCTCTGCTGGACGGGCTGGTCTCGGGACTGGCCTCGGGGGACGGTTCACTGACGGCCGGCAGCGGGTCGGGCAGGAAGCCGTCGACCCCGGCGCCGATCCCGTAGTGGCCGTCACGGCCCTCCTCGGTCATGGCGAGCACGAGCACCGCGACGACGGCGCCCGCCTGGGTGTCGACCGTGTCGACGGTACTGAAGCGGGCCTCCTCCGCGCGCGCCTGGCGCACGACGCCCGTCCGGCCGTCCGCCGCGGGCGAACCGGCCAGGACGGTGCCGCTGCCCGCCTGCTCGAAGGCGCGCGCCAGCGCCAGCACCACCGCGTTGCCGGGCGGGGTGACCGCCTCCCCCTCCTGGGAGTCGGCGGACGCGAAGGGCTCGGCGGGGGCCAGCACCAGGGCCGCGTCGGCGCCCGACGCGGGCCGGCCCTGCGTGGTGAGCAGCCCCGCCTCGGTGAACCCGGCCAGGACCGCCTCCCCGTCGAAGTCGTCGCCCGCCCTGCGCGCCACCCCCTGGGGCGCGTCCTCGTCCACGGCGAGCACGGCCTGGGCGATCTCGGCCCCGGCCCGCTCGTACGGGTTGCCCTGCGGCAGGTCCAGGCCGGCCCCGAGCTGGTCGGTGACCTCGTCGACGAAGCTGGACTCGCTCGGGTCGAGGTACCTGTCGGTCAGGAGCAGCCGCCCGCCGACGGTCCCCCCCGCGCGCCGGATCCCGTCGAGGACGGCGTCGCGGGACGCCGCGTCCACCCCCGGCGACTCCACCACGACGACCCGCAGCCCGTTGAGCCGCCCGTCGAGCATGGCGTCGGCGTACGCGGCGATGAGCTGGGCGTCACCGGCGTTCAGCTTCTCGGCCAGGTCCTTCTCGGTCCGCAGCTGCTCGCTCTGCTCGCGCAGCTGCGCGGTCTCGGTCTTCAGGGCGTTGAGCAGCGGGTCCTGCAGCATCGTGGTGCCCAGCACGATGCCGACGGTCAACGCGAGGAAGACCGCGACGATGGAGACCAGGTGGTAACGGAAGTCGATCACGCGAGAAGTCCCGTGAGCCAGTAGAGGAACGCGTCCCAGCGCACGGCGAGGAAGGTCATGTAGACCTGCCCGGCCGGGGAGCTGTAGGCCGCGACGACGATGGTGAGCAGGCAGGCCCCCGCGAGCAGCAGCAGCGTCCACGGCGAGATGCGGCTGCGGTAGAGGCGGCTGACGCCCTTGGCGTCGACGAGCTTGCCGCCGACCCGCAGGCGGGTGAGGAAGGTGCTGGCCATCCCCGCGCGGCCCTTGTCCAGGAACTCCTCGAGGGTGGCGTGCGTGCCGACCGCGACGATGAGGGCGGCGCCCGCGTCGTCGGCGAGCAGCATCGCCACGTCCTCGCTGGTCCCGGTCGCGGGGAAGACGACGGCCTGGTGGCCCAGGTCGGTGACGCGCTGGAGACCGGGGGCCCGCCCGTCCCGGTAGGCGTGCACCACCAGTTCCGCGCCGCAGGTCAGCGCCCGGTCGGACACCGAGTCGAAGTCGCCGACGATGATGTCGGGCCGGTACCCGGCCTCCAGGAGCGCGTCGGCGCCGCCGTCCACCGCGATGATGACCGGCCGGTACTCGCGGATGTAGGAGCGCAGCGTCGCGATGTCCTCGCGGTAGTGGTAGCCGCGCACCACGATCAGGACGTGCCTGCCCTCGATCGAGGTGGCGATGTCGGGTACGCCGACCCCCTCCAGGAGCAGCGCCCGCTCGCGCTTGAGGTACTCCATGGTGTTGGCGGCGAACGCCTCCAGCTGCACCGCGAGTCCGGCGCGCGCCTCGGCCATGGCCGCCTCGACCGACGCCTCGTCCTGTTCGACGCCCCTGGCCACGACCGTGTCGCCGCGCAGCAGGATCCCGCCCTCCAACCGGAGCCGCTCGCCCTCCTCCAACCGGGAGAAGACCGCCGGGTCGACCTCGTCGACCAGTGGGATCCCCGCCTCGACGATGAGCTGCGGCCCGAGGTTGGGGTACCGGCCGCTGATGCTCGTGGCGGTGTTCAGCACCGCCGAGACCCCGCACTCGACGAGGGCCTCGGCGCTCACCCGGTCGATGTCGACGTGGTCGATGACCGCGATGTCGCCGGGTCTGAGCCGTTTGGTGAGATTCTTGGTGCGGCGGTCCGCCCGGACCGGGGCGACAACGCCGTTCGTTCCGTCGGGCCTGGCGCGACGGAGTCTCGGGAGCCGCGCGCTGAACGCGGTGGGAACCTTCATCGCCTGCATCCTGCCACGGAGGGCAGCGATATCGTCACACCCCGCACTGTGACGGCGTGTTGGCGTGCTCCCGTCTGCTCGTCCTCGGGCATCCTGGTCCACCGTCCCCGCTGTGGTCGCGGCGGCCCACGCGGTGGACGGCGGCCGTGTCCCGGCGGAAGGGGACCGCTGGACGCGGCGCGGCTCAGTCGCGGTCGGCCGCCGCGATCGTGAGCAGCTCCTCGGCGTGGGCGCGGCCGAGTTCGGAGTCCTCCAGCCCAGCCAGCATACGTGAGAGCTCCCGGACCCGCCCGGAACGGTCCAGCCGGGTCACCCCGCTCTCGGTGACCATGCCGTCGTTGGACTTCTCCACCACCAGGTGGGCGTCGGCGAACGCGGCGACCTGGGGCAGGTGGGTGACCACGATGACCTGCGCGCGCCGGGCGAGGCGGGCCAGGCGCCGCCCGATCTCGACGGCGGCCTTGCCGCCGACACCCGCGTCGACCTCGTCGAAGACGAAGGTGGGAACGGGGTCGGCCCCGGCGAAGACCACCTCGATGGCCAGCATGACCCGGGAGAGCTCCCCCCCCGAGGCGCCCTTGTTCAGGGGCAGCGGCGGAGCGCTGGGGTGGGGGGCGAGCAGCAGCTCGATGTCGTCGCGGCCGTGCGGACCGAACTGCGCGCCGGTGGTCAGGCGGACCGCGACCCGGGCGTGCGGCATCGCCAGCGCGGCGAGCTCCTCGGTGACGGCCGCGCCGAACCGGTCGGCGGTCTCGGAGCGGATGCCGGTGAGCCGGTCCGCGAGCTCGGTCATCCGCCCGCGCAGCTCCTCCTCCTCCACGGCGAGCGCCTCGATGCGCTCGTCGTCGCCGTCCAGCTCCGCCAGCCGCTTGGCGGCGTCCTCGGCCCAGGCCAGGACGTCGTCGGTGGTGGCGCCGTACTTGCGGGAGAGCTGGGTGAGCAGCGACCGGCGCTCCTGCACCGCGGCCAGGCGCGCCGGGTCCGCGTCCACGGACTCGGAGTAGGAGGCGAGCTCGGTGGCGGCGTCGCTGAGTACGTAGCTGACCTCGTCCAGCCGGTCGGCGACCGCGGCGAGCTCCGCGTCGTGCTCGCGGACGGCCGTCAGCGCCTGGCGCGCGGCGGCCAGCAGCGCGGCGACGTCCACCTCGACGTCGCTGGCGGGGTCTCCGGCAAGCGCCTCGTGCGCGGTGGTCGCGGCCACGCGCAGCGCGTCGGCGTGCGCCAGCCGGGTCTCCTCGGCCAGAAGCTCGGCGTCCTCGCCCTCGCGCGGCTCGGCCGCGAGGATCTCCTCCACGCCGAAGCGCAGCATGTCGGCCTCCTGGGCGCGTTCGCGCGCCCGGGTGGTCAGCTCCTCCAGCGACTCGGCGACCTCCCGGTGCCGCCGGTAGGCGGCGCTGTAGGCGCTGAGCGTCTTGGTCAGCGCCTCCCCCGCGTACCGGTCGAGCGCCGCGCGCTGGCGTTCGGCGCGCAGCAGCCGCTGCTGGTCGGACTGGCCGTGCACGGCGACGAGGTCGTCGGCAAGGTACGCCAGCAGGCTGACCGGCACCGACCGCCCTCCGAGAGTGCCGCGCGAGCGGCCTTCGGCGGACACGCTGCGCGAGACGATCAGCACGTCCTCGTCGAGTTCGCCGCCCGCCTCCGCGACGCGCCCGGCGACCCGGCCTCCCGGGGGAACCGTCAGCCTGCCCTCCACGACCGCCCGGTCCGCACCGGGACGCACCCGCTGCGGATCGGCCCGTCCACCGAAGAGCAGCCCCAGACCGGTGACCACCATCGTCTTACCCGCACCGGTCTCACCCGTGACCACGGTGAACCCCGGAGACAGCTCCAGAACCGCGTCGTCGATCACGCCGAGACCCTGGATTCGGACTTCTTCGAGCACCGGACCCTCTCCTGATAACCACTGCTGACGCCTTGTGCTGCCCGTGCCGCGCGCACGGGTGCGCTCACCTGTGCCCGCGCTCGGCCCGCCCGCGCCAACCGGCCACCGGGAGGCCGAACTTGGCGACCAGCCGGTCGGTGAACGGCGGCCGCTGGAGGCGGGCCAACCGCACCGGCGTGTTCGAGCGCGAGATCTCGATTCGCGCTCCGGCGGGCAGTTCGACCATACGGCGTCCATCGCACCAGAGCACCCCCTCGGTGGTGTCCGGGAGCACCTCGAACGCGACGGTCGCGTCGGGGGCGACCACCATGGGCCGCGCGAAAAGGGCGTGCGCGCTCAGCGGCACCACCAGAAGCGCCTCCACGGAGGGCCACACGACGGGGCCTCCCGCGGAGAACGCGTGCGCGGTCGAACCGGTGGGCGTGGCGCACACCACTCCGTCGCAGCCCCAGCGGGACAGCGGACGCCCGTCGATCTCCAGGACCACCTCCAGCATGCGGCGGGCGTCGAGCTTCTCGGCCGTGGCCTCGTTCAACGCCCAGGTGCGCACCGGCGGGGTCGTGCCGTTGCGGCCCCTGTCGTACACCGCGACGTCGATCGTCATGCGCTCCTCGACCTCGTAATCACGCGCGACCACGCAGCGCACGGTGTCGGACAGGTCGTCGCGCTCGGCCTCGGCGAGGAAGCCCACGTGCCCCAGGTTCACGCCCAGGAGGGGGACCCCTGCCGGACGGGCGATCTCGGCGGCGCGCAGCAGCGTGCCGTCGCCGCCCAGCACCATGACGAGCTCGGCCCCCACCGCGGCGCCGGGCCCCGGCGAGACGATCTCCACGGGGTCCAGCCGCGCGCCGGTCCGCCTGATCTCGTCGACCTCGGAGGCGAACATCCGCACCGCCACCCCGGCCCGCGTGAGGCTCTGGTGGACCAGTCGGGCGCTGCGGACGGCGGCGGGCCGCCCCGTGTGCGCCAGGAGGAGCACGGTCCGGCCGGTCCCGCCACCGGGCGCATCGGACGTGTCCTGGCCCGCACCGGTCATCGCAAGGTCCTCCTCATCGCCTTACCCCGGCCACCGCTCGCGGTGGCGCGGCCGGGGTCGACCCGGCCGGGACACGTTACCCGAAGCCTCGGACGATCCGGATGCGTGGCCCGTCCGCCATGTCCGGCGGCCGGACCCCGTTCACTGCGGCCCCTCCTCGACCGCCCGCCGCAGCCGCTCCTCGTCCAGGGGGCGCGCCCCCGCGCGCAGCCACAGGAAGTACTCGACGTTCCCCGACGGCCCCGGCAGCGGGCTCGCCGCGACGCCCTCGACACCCAGCCCCAGAGTGAGGGCGTGCGCGGCCACACCGCGCACCGCGTCCGCGCGCAGTTCGGGGTCGCGCACCACACCGCCCGCGCCGACGCGATCCCTGCCCACCTCGAACTGGGGTTTGACCATCATCGCGAAGTCGGCGCCGGGAGCGGCGCACTCGGACAACGCCCCCAGGACCAGGTTCAGCGAGATGAAGGACAGGTCTCCGACCACCAGGTCCGGCCGCGGTTCGCCGACGTGGCCGGGGGTGAGCTCGCGGACGTTCTGCCGCTCCAGCACCGTCACCCGCGCGTCGCTGCGCAGCGACCAGGCGAGCTGGCCGTACCCGACGTCGACCGCGAGGACGTGCGCCGCCCCGCGCCGCAGCAGCACGTCGGTGAACCCCCCGGTGGAGGCCCCCGCGTCCAGGCAGCGCCGGCCCGTGGCGTCGATGCCGAAGGCGTCGAGCGCGCCGATGAGCTTGTGCGCGCCCCGTGAGACGTAGACCGGTTCGTTGTCGGCCGCGTTCACCACGATCGCCTGGTCGGTGCCGACCTGGGTGGCCGCCTTGGTGGCGACGCCCCCCGCGACGCGGACCAGTCCCGCGTCGATGAGTTCGGCGGCGTGGGACCGCGAGCGCGCGTGGCCGCGCCGGACCAGCTCGGCGTCCAGTCGGCTGCGTTTGGCCATGGTGTGCATGCCTATCTAGTGTTCGGTGTCCGGCTCGCGGTGGTCTCCGCGCGGCTTCCCCGTGTTCTCGCGGTATCCCCCGAGCCCTCCGGAAGGGGGCTGGGGCACGGTCGCGAACGGTCAGCCGCGCGGGGGGTCGAGAGCGGAGAGCACCTCGGAGAGTTCGCGGTGCACCGTCTCGAACACGGCGACGTGCTCCGCGGTGTCGAGCTCGTCGAGCGCGTCCATCCGGGCCCGCACCCCGGCGAGGGTGCGCTCGGCGAGCACGGCCTCGCCCTCCACTACTTGCCCCCGTCCTTGGCCGGGCCGGAGCCCTTGCGGGTCGCGGCGCGCTTGGGCTGGCCCTTGGTCGACCGCGACCGGGCGCCGTTGGCCTTGGCCTTCCCGGCGCGCGCCGCGGGCCTGGCCGCCGGAGCGCTCCCGGGCTCCTGACCCCGGGGCTCCTCGACCACGGGCGCGGGCTCGGCCGCCGACTCGGGCGCGGGCTCGGCCGCCGGGGTCTGCTCGGCCTCCGCGGGCTCGGCCTCGACCACCGGGGACCCCGCCGTCTCGGGCTCGGGGGCCTGCTCGGCCTCCGCCGCCGCGCCGCGCACGGGCTCCGCCGAGGCGGCCGCGGGGGTCCGCGCCCCCTCCCCTGCCGCGGCACGGCGCCGCTGCGCCGCGGCCGTCGAGGCCAGGCGCCGCTCCAGTTCCGCGACGCGGCGCAGCAGCCGGTCGTGCTCGTCGCGGCGGACCAGGTCGAGGCGGTCCAGGAGGCGTTCGACCTCGCCTTCGACCAGGGTGCCGATCGCGGCCCGGTTCGCCCTGCTCGTCTCGATGAGGTCCGTGGCCAGCGCCTGGATGCTGTGCCCCACGCGCGTGCCGCGCACCGAGCTCTCCACGTTCTCCACGGTGCTCTTGGCGGTGTCGGCGGCGCGGGTGATCGCGCCCCCCGAGCGCTCGTCGCTCTCCTTGAGGAGGGTCTTGGCCGCCGCGACCGCGTGCTTGCGGGTGAGCTCGGTGAAACCGCTGGCGGCTTCCAGGTAGGTGCGTACCGCGTCGACGACCATTGAACGTGCTCCTCGAGAAATCCAGGTGTGCCGGCGGGTGATGCCTGCGTGAGCGGGACCCCGTTGAAACGCTACCCGCATCGACACCGTCATGCGGCGCAAGCCCGCGGCCGACCGCCTCGCGGGAGTCGGGACGCGTCGGGACCGCTGGACGGCCCTCCCGCGCCGGAGTCCCCTGACGTGGCCGCGTGCCCTCACGCGGTGAAGCCGCGCGGCTCCGGTCCGCCGACGGCGCTCGGGAGGGACCGGCGGCCCTTCCCACCACTGACCGGGCGGAACCTTCCCGCCGACGATCTAGGGCATGATGGGGGCATGGCCACCATTGAGGAATGCCGTACCGCCATCGGCAAAGTGTCCGATGAGATCGCCCAGCTCGACGAGGCCCGGCGGCGCAAGCACATCGTGGACCGGACCGTCAGCGTCACCGTCAGCGACCTGCGGACCGTCTTCGAGATGCGCCTGAGCATGCAGGGCCTGGTCGGCGTCACCGACCAGCCCGCCTCGGCCGAGATCGAGCGGGCCCAGGTACGCATCACCGTCTCCAGCGACGACCTGGTGGCCCTGTCCGAGGACCGGCTGGACTTCGCCAAGGCGCTGCTGTCCGGGCGGATCAAGCTGGACGCGAGCCTCGGCGACATGATGCGGATGCGCAAGCTGCTCTAGCGCCCCGCGTCCGGTGTCCGTTCTTCTTCCCGGTCTTGACCTTTCCGGGGCCTCAACCGCCGCCGAGACCCCGGAAAGGTCAAGACCAGCGGGAAAACCACCGCGACCCCGACCCCGCTCGTCGGACATGTCACCCTTCCGACACTGCCCCTGGCAGAGGACTCCCCGGTATCGTTTGCGGATGTCGGAAGCCGCCGAAGACGTTCTCGAACTCGCCCCGTTCCGAGGGCTGCGGTACGCGTCCCAGGACGCCCGGGCCCTCATCGACTCCCCCGATCTGGACCTCGCACTCGCGCTGGCTCCCCCCTATGACGTGGTGGACGCCGGAACCGTCTCCGCCCTGATCCGCGCCGAACCGCACAACGCCGTACGTCTGACCCTGCCCCCCGCCGCCGAGCCGCCCACAGGCCTTTCCGGGCCCGACCGGTACCGGCGGGCCGCGGGCACACTCCGGCGCTGGATCGACGAGGGCGTGCTCGTACGGGACGCCGAGGCCTCGCTGTACGTGTACGAGCAGACCGGCACGGCAGGGGTCCGCCAGCGCGGCCTCATCGGCGCGCTGCGGCTGCCGCCCCCCGGCAGCGGAACGGTGCGCGCGCACGAGGAGGTCTTCGATGTTCCCGTGGCCGACCGCGCCCGGCTCATGGCCGAGACCCGCGCGAACCTCGAACCGATCTTCCTGCTGTACCAGGGCGGCACCGGCGCCGCGCGGGGTGCGGCGGCCACCGCCGCGACCGCTCCCCGCCAGGACGAGCCCCTGGTGGACACCCTGACCGGCGACGGGACACGGCACCGACTGTGGGCGATCACCGATCCCGCCCAGCACTCGGCCGTCTCCGCGGACCTGGCCACCCGCACCGCGATGATCGCCGACGGGCACCACCGGTACGCCGCCTACCAGCGGCTGCGCGCGGCGCACCCGAAGGAGCCCTCGTGGGGTTACGGGCTGGCCCTGCTCGTGGACTCCGACTCCTCGCCCCCCTGCCTCGGCGCCATCCACCGCGTGTTCACCGGTCTGGACGCGGCCGACGCCGCCCGCGCCGCCGCCGCGCACGCCCGGGTGGACGACCTCACCGGCGTTCCCGTGGAGGAGGCCGCCGCCCGGTTGGAGCGCGCCGCGCGCCGGGGACCGTCCCTGCTGTTGGCGGACGCGCGACGCGGCTTCCTCGTGCGCGAAGTGGACCCGGCACCGCTGGCCGCCGCACTCCCCGAGCGCTCAGAAGAATGGCGGGCGCTGCACACCGCCGCGCTCATCCACCTCTTCCTCCCCCTCTGGGGGCTGCGCGACGAGGACGCGCTGCTGGTCCACGACGACGCCGAGGAAGCGGCCGCGGCGGCGGAGCCGGGGAGGAGGACCGCGGTGATCCTGCCTCCGCTGGACGTCGAGGACGTCTACGCGGTGACCGCCCGGAACGAGCTCACACCCCGCAAGTCGACATCATTCGGCCCCAAACCGCGCACCGGACTTGTACTGCGCGCCCTTGACCCGGCCGACCCCTTCAACAGTGACGGAAAACGATGACTCTCCTGGCCTCACCCGAACCCCTGCACTCGGTCTACGACGCGGCCCTGCTCGACCTGGACGGGGTCGTCTACGTCGGCCCGAACGCGGTTCCCGCCGCTCCGGGGGCCGTGGCCAAGGCCCGCGCCCAGGGAATGCGGGTGGCCTTCGTGACCAACAACGCCTCGCGCACCCCGGCGTCCATCGCCGAACGCCTCACCTCGCTGGGGGTGGGCGCCGAAGCCGACGACGTGGTCACCTCCGCGCAGGCCGCCGCCCGGCTCATCGCGGAACGCGTCGCTCCGGGGTCACCGGTGCTGGTGGTCGGCGACACCGGTCTGCGGCAGGCGGTGCGCGCCCACGGCCTGCGCCCGGTGACGACCGTCTATGACGAGCCGGTGGCCGTGGTGCAGGGATACTCGCCCCGGATGGGCTACGACCTGGCGGTCGAGGGCGCTCTCGCGGTGGCCGCCGGGGCGCTGTTCGTGGTGAGCAACAACGATGCCACCGCGCCTCTGGGACGCGGCATCCAGCCCGGCAACGGCTCCTTCTCCCGGGTGATCGCCCACTCCACCGGGCGCGAGCCGATCGTGGCGGGCAAACCGGAGCGGCCGCTGCACGAGGAAGGCGTGCGCCGCACCGGCTCCACCAACCCTCTGGTGGTCGGTGACCGTCTGGACACCGACATCGAGGGCGCGACCCGGCGGGGCGCGCACAGCCTGCTGGTGCTGTCCGGAGTGACCACCCCCGCCGAGCTGCTTCTGGCCCCACCCGAGCACCGACCTTCCTACCTCGCCCACGACCTGGACGGAATGAACGAGTCGCACCCGTCCGCACTGCTGGATCAGGGCCTGGCCCGCTGCGGCGGCTGGACCGCCGCAGCGGGCCGGGACCGGTTGCGGCTCGACGGCTCGGGAGATCCCCTGGACGGCCTGCGCGCACTGTGCGCGGCGGCCTGGGGTGGGGGCTACCCGGTCTCCGCCGACGCGGCCCGTGAGGCCGTCGGCCTGCTGGGCTGGTGACCGGAGGGAACCGGTCGGGGCGCGCCTTCCGGGTGGTCTCCGCTCCCGGGCCCGGACGGGAGCCCCGACCGTTCCCGCCGCGGTGCCCTCAGGCTGCGGCCCCGACCCGGCACGCGGTCTTGGCCTCGACCTCGAACACGCTGGCGGAGCCGTTGGGGGAACGCCAGAACCGGCGCCGGAGCGCACCGGTGACCTGCACCGTGTCCCCGATGCGCCAGTCCCGGGTGAGTTCGGCCATGTCCCGCCGGAAGCTGACGCAGGTGATGGGGTCGGCCGGCTGGTTGGGGCGCTGCTCCGACTGCGGCCTGGTCACGGCGATACGCCAGGTCACCAACTGGTCGCCGCTGGGCAGTTCGCGCACCGACGGCTCGGCGGTGACCCGTCCGGCGAGCAGGATCTCGTTGCGGTGCTCCCCGGAGTGGTGCGTGGCTCGGGACGCGGGCCGCTCCCCGGGGCCGGGGGCGGGAGCGCGTCGGGATGCGGTGGGGGCCGGTGGCGGGTTCTGCATGGTCGTCCTCCCAGACTGGTGAACCGGTGGCTTCCGCGCCGCGCCGGGCGCCGCGGGACCCTGTCTCACTCCCAGGATCATCCGGCGCCCCGGCGTCGCGAAAGCCGAATCCTCCGCCTGTGGAAAACTTGCGTCCACGCTGCCCGAAGACGTCGAATGGCATGAGGGGCGCCGGACGGCCCCGCGGGGCCACGCCCCGGCGCACCCGACGGGATTCCCGTGAACTAGATTCGGGTTCGGCCGTTGGGGTCCACCGGGAAGGGGAGCGCACCGTGGGGGACACGACCGGAGGCGTCCGCGGGGGCGTCACACCGCTGGGCGACGAGATCTTCGCGATCGACACCAGGATGGCGGGCTACCCCGGGATCACCTCCAGCTACCTGATCCGGTCCGAGCGGCCGTGCGTCGTGGAGGTCGGCACCGCGGGGTCTGCGCCGGTGCTGCGCGACGCGCTGCACTCCCTGGGCGTCGACGCCGCCGACCTGGCCACGGTGGCGGTCACCCACATCCACCTGGACCACGCCGGCGGCACCGGCGAGATCGCCCGGATGTTCCCCCGCGCCGAGATCGTCGTGCACGAGCGCGGAGCCCGCCATCTCGCCGACCCGTCACGGCTGATGCGCAGCGCCCGCATGGTGTGGGGCGAGCGCCTGGACACGCTGTTCGGCGAGATGACGCCGACCGAGGCGGCCAGGATCCGCGCCGTGGACACCGGCGACGAGGTCGACCTGGGCGCGGGCCGCAGACTGACCGCGCACTACTCCCCCGGCCACGCCAAGCACCACGTCGGGCTGGTGGACTCCCTGTCCGGCGACCTGTACGTGGGCGACGCGGTCGGCGTGTACAACCCGCTCACCGGCGACGTGCGCCCGGCGACCCCGCCGCCGGACTTCGATCTGGACGCGGGCCTGGGCTCGCTGCGGCTGTTCTCCGACATCCGACCGCGACGGCTGCTGTTCTCGCACTTCGGAGCGGTCGACGAGGTCGCCCCGACCCTGGAGCGCGCGGTCGAGGAGCTCCGGGTGTGGGTGGAGACCGTGCGCGAGTCCCGTGACACCGGAGGCGACCTCGACCATGCGGTCGCCCTGGTGCGCGAACGCGTACTCGACCGCTACCGCCCCCTCCCCGAGGGCGTCGCCGGGGAGTCCCAGCAGGTCCTGGACATCCTCAGCGGCGTCGAGGGCAACGTCGCGGGCATCACGCACTGGCTGGACCGGGTCGAGGCGGATCGGCGCGAGGCGGAGAAGACCGGGTGAGCGCCCCTGGGGAACCCCGACCACGTCCCGCCGCCGGGGCCCGGCGCCACCGTTCTCCCTCGCCCGTCCGAAAACAGGTCGCGAACTCCGGGGCCGGATTCTAGGGTCGGACGATGAGCCTCGTGATTCGCCCCTTCCGGCCCGATGACGCGCCGGCCGTCCTCGCCATCACCCAACAGGCCGTCCCGCACATGATCGACACCGTCGAGTCGCTGCGGGCACGGGCCGACCGGGCCCCGGCCGCCTCCCGCGCCGCGGTCCTCGTCGCGGAACTGGACGGCATCGTCGTGGGCCGTGCCTGCGCCGAGCTGGAATGGGAGACCTCGCTGGCCGGCCAGGGCGCCGTGAACATCGTCGTCGACCCCGGCCACCGCCGCAGGGGCGTCGGCGGCGCGCTGCTGCGCGCGGCCGAGAAGCACATCGCCGATGTCGGCGGGACCGTGATGCGCACCTACACCCTCGGCCCGGAATCGGGGCGGTTCGCCGAGCACCGGGGCTACGAACGCGGCACGATCAGCCTGTTCCAGGAACTCGACCTGGCCTCGCTGCCACCGGTCCCGCCAAGGCCCGAAGGCGCGGAACTGCGCCCGTACCGCGACTTCCGTTCCGATCCGCGCCCCCTGCACGCCGTGGAGGGGGCCGCCGCCCGGGACGAGCCGGCGGAGATCCCCTACGACGCGACCCCCTACCCCGACTGGCTGACCGCGATGTGGGAGCACCCTCTGCTGGACCTGGACCTGAGCACTGCCGCGGTCCTGGACGGCCGCCCGGTGTGCGTCGTCAACCTGTTCTCCGACGGCCGGACGAAACTGTACTCGGCCATGACCGGCACCCTGCGCGAGTACCGGGGCCGGGGCCTGGTCAAGTACACCAAGGCCGCCGCCCTGCACCGGGCCCGCGAGCGCGGCTACCGGACGGCCCTGACCAGCAACGCCGACGACAACGCGCCGATGCGCGCCGTCAACACCTGGCTGGGCTACCGGCAGTGCGCGGTGGAGGTGGTGTACGCCAAGCCCGTACCGGGCGTCGCCTCATGACCCGTCGGCCGGGGCGCCGGGAAGGCCGAGCACGGTGAGCAGGTACGCGTAGAGACCGTCGTCGAAGGACAGGTCCGGCGGCAGCACCTCGAAGGAGCGCACCTCCAGCGTCTCGAACTCCCCGGTCAGCGGAGTCAGGCCGGCGAGCTGGGCGTGCGTGACCACGGTCGTGTGTCCCCCGGCCAGTACGTAGTACCCGACGACACGCAGTTCCGCCAGTTCGGCCCCCGCCTCTTCGCGGGCCTCCCTACGGGCGGTGGCCTCGACGTCTTCGCCCGCTTCGGCGTGTCCGCCGGGAAACTCCCAGGCGCGGTCCCGGTGCCGGACCATGACGGGCCTCAGTCCCGAGAACAGCAGCACGACGACCGAGTCGTGGGAAGCGGGTGGGCCCCCGATGTGGACGACGGCGCCGTTCAACGGCGGTGGGAGCAGGGTCATGGACGCGTCAGCCTCGCTCTCGACCGGACAGCCGTGGGTCTCGTCGTCATACCCGCCCGCAGGCCGGTCCCATGCCGGGCGGCCCGGCTCCGTCGGGTAACGGAGCCGGGCCGCCCGGTACTTCAGGAGCTCTCGTCCTCCCGGTCCGAGGGGACCTCCGCGTCAGTCTCGTCCGGCGCGGCCCCCCTCGGGGAGTCCTCGTCCCCGGCCGGAGCCTCCGACATGTCCGCGGGCACGGTCATCCCGGCGGCCTGGTCCCCGGGGCCGTCCTCGAAGTCCGGGTCCTCGGCGTCGCTCCACACCACGTCCTCGCCGATATCGACGATCTCCACGCCCTCCAGCGCGGCCAGGCGCTCGTCGGCGTCGGTCTCGCCCTCCTGGTCCACGGCGGCCGCGCGGGAGAAGTACTCCCGGGCCTCCTCCGTACGCCCCAGCTCCAGCAGCACGTCGGCGTAGGCGTAGAACAACCGCGCCACCCACGGGCGGGCCCGGCGCTCCTTGAGTTCGGGGACTTGGAGCTCGACCAGGGCAGCGCGAACGTCCCCCATGTCCCTGCGGGCCCCTGCGGCGACGATGCGCAGTTCGATCTGCTCGGCGGTCTCGAGGCCCTCGGCCTCGGGCCCGTGCGCGATCTCCAGGGCACGCTCGGGACGGCCGAGACCGCGTTCGCAGTCGGCCATCACGGCGAGGTAGACGTTGCGCCCGTTCATCCGTCGAGCGGCGCGCAGCTCTGACAGGGCCTCCTGCCACTTGCCCACCGAGTAGGCCGCCAGACCGGCCGCCTCCCGCACCGCGCCGATACGGGACGCCTTGCGCCGGGCGTAGACGGCATGCTGGTAGGCGCGCTCCGGATCCTCTCCGAGAAGCTCACCCGCCGCCACCAGGTGCTTGGCGACCACGTCGGCCAGCGACTTGGGCAGGGTCGTCAGCTCACCGCGAACCTCGGCGTCGAGGCGGTACGGAAGCGCGTCCTCGGGCAGTTCCGGAGCGGCCTCGCGCGGCTCGCGCGGCGCCTCGTCACGGTGGCGGTCATTCCCGTATCCGCGACGCGGCGCCTCCGAACGGTTCCCACTCGCGCGGTACGGGCGATCCCCGCGGTCTCCCCGGTAACCACCGCTCGGCCGGTCGTCACGACGGTCGGAACCACCCCGATAACCACCACGCTCCACGTCCCTGGAGCGGCCTTCGCCATCGCGGTAAGAAGGCCGACTGTCACGACGGTCGGAACCACCCCGGTAACCACCGCTCGGCCGGTCGTCACGGCGATCGGAACCACCCCGATAACCACCACGCTCCACGTCCCTGGAGCGGCCTTCGCCATCGCGGTAAGAAGGCCGACTGTCACGACGGTCGGAACCACCC
>NZ_SNYN01000021.1:0-1105 GCF_004363075.1 Actinorugispora endophytica | reverse complement strand
CCCGGTAACCACCGCTCGGCCGGTCGTCACGGCGATCGGAACCACCCCGGTAACCACCGCTCGGCCGGTCGTCACCACGGAACGAGGAGCGTTGCTGGTCACCGGAGCGGAACGGACGGTCTCCGCGACCGCCCCGGTAACCGCCGCGGTCACCGTCACGCCGGTCCGAGCGTTCACCGGAACCACGCTGATAGCCGCCCGATCCGCGGGACTCGTCATCGCGACGGGGACGGTCGCCGTTTCGGTTGCCGTCCCGTTCATCGCGGCGGTAGCCGCCGCGCGGGCCGGAACGGTCATCCTGACGCTCTGAGCCACCCCGGTAGCCACCCGAACGGTTCTCGTCCCGGCCCTCGTCGTCGCGACGGCGGGGATGGTCGTCCTCGCGGCGGTAACCGCCGCGGTCGTTTCGTCCGGAGCCTGCCCGGTTCCCGCCCCGTTCACCACCGCGACTGAACCGGGAGTCGCCTCGTCCGCTCGTCCCGTGGCCGCCGGATCGGTGACCTCCCTGGTTTCGGGCCCCGGAGCCGTCTCGGCCCCCCGATCGGCTGTCGTCAGTCATGTTCCGTCCGTAAAAAGTCAAAAGCGCTGCCACCTCTTCGTAGCAGCGCGGAGTGATTCGAGATCCACATCAACTCTACGGCATCTGCGGATCTACCTGGGAAACCGCCTGATTCCTGCTGGTAGTCCCCCTTGACAACGTCTCTGAGCATGTGGATCTTCCGTAGAGGGGACGACTGCGGCGATGGGACCCGCCTCTTCCGCTGGCTGGTCGTCCTCCCGCCCAGCGGCGGCGCGTCGCCCGGCTTCCCGCCGAGCGCACGCTCAGGTTGCCGGGGAACGCCCTCGTGTTCCGGCCCGGCTCTGGCGTCAACGGTACGGAACGTGTGCGGGGGAAAACCGAAGCACGCGCTGCCGGCGGCGGCTATCCCACAGGCCGCGAGAAGGGATACGTTCCCTCATCGCCGCGATCCTCTCCCCGCCCTCCTACTGCGGAGACCGTCCGGGAAACAAAAAAAGGGGGAGGGGCCGCACCCGACAGGTGCGGCCCCTCCCCGAAAAAAACGTACGGCGGCGTCCTACTCTCCCACCCCAGCACGGAGGCAGT
>NZ_SNYN01000020.1 GCF_004363075.1 Actinorugispora endophytica | reverse complement strand
CTGTTTCCCCCGAGGTCAAGGTTCTCGGGGGGAAACAGCAAGATCACCAACGGAAACCACGCGAAACGGACGTCGTGGGCGCGGCCCCGACCCGCCCCCGCCGTCGCTGCCTGCTGTCACCTCGCGATCCGCATGGCGTGAGGCCGAAAGGCCCCCGAAACACCGGTGCCCGAATTCACCCCCGCGCCGGAGGTTCCCTACGGGGTTTCCGGCGCGGGGGCGGTTCGGTGTCGGGAGTCCGCCGACCGGATCGTCGGGGTGTCCTTGTGTGCGGTGACGGGGCGGCGACGGTGAGCGGGGCCCCGGCCCCGGAAAGGCCGAGATCACCGGGGAGTACGGCGGGTGTTGGGCACGATCGGCGTGTCCCGGCGCAGTCCGGGGCGCAGGCCGATCCTCTCGCCGAGCCACACCAGCGGGTCGTATCTGCGGTCGGCCACCCGCTCCTTCAACGGGATCAGGGCGTTGTCGGTGATCCTGATGTTCTCGGGGCAGACCTCGGTGCAGCACTTGGTGATGTTGCAGTAGCCGAGTCCGAACTCGTCCTGGGCGATCATCCGGCGGTCCGCGGTGTCCGCCGGGTGCGTCTCCAGTTCGGCCACCCGCATCAGGTAGCGCGGACCGGAGAAGTGCTCCTTGTTCTCCTCGTGGTCCCGGGTGACGTGGCAGACGTTGTTGCACAGGAAGCACTCGATGCACTTGCGGAACTCCTGCGGGCGCGCCACGTCCTCCTGGCGCATCCGCATCTCACCCGGTCCGAGGGCGGGATCGGGGGTGAACGAGGGGATCTCCCGGGCCTTGGCGTAGTTGCGGGAGACGTCGCACACCAGGTCCCGGAGCACCGGGAAGGTCCGCATCGGGGTGACGGTGACGACCTCGCCGGGGGCGAAGACGCTCATCCGGGTCATGCACGACAGCCGGGGCCTGCCGTTGATCTCCATCGAGCAGGAACCGCACTTGCCCGCCTTGCAGTTCCACCGGACCGCCAGGTCGGGGGCCTGCGTGGCCTGGAGGCGGTGCAGGACGTCCAGCACCACCTCGCCCTCGTTGACCTCCACCTCGTAGTCGACCAGCGCGCCTTCGCCGCCGTCGCCGCGCCAGACGCGGAACGTCGCACTGCTCATTCGCCTGCTCCTTCCTCGGCCGGCGCCGTCGTGGCGAGCTCTTCCTCGGTGAGGTACTTGGCCAGCTCGGCCCGGTCGAACAGGGCGAGCAGGTCCGGACGCAGATCGGGCAGGTCCTGGCGGCGCAGCCGCACCCGGCCGCCCTCCAGGGCGGCGACCAGGTTCACCCGGCGCCACCGCGCGGACATCCGGGGGAAGTCGTCCCGGGTGTGGCCGCCGCGCGACTCCTCGCGCTCCAGGGCCGAGCGGGCCACCGCCTGGGACACCAGGAGCATGCTGCGGAGGTCCAGGGCGAGGTGCCAGCCGGGGTTGTAGGCGCGCGCCCCCTCGGCCCGCACACCGGCCACCCGCGCTTCGAGCGCGTCCAGGACCTCGATCGCGCGCTCGATCTCGGGGCCCCTGCGGATGATGCCGACCAGGTCGTTCATCGTCTGCTGGATCTCCCGGTGCAGCGTGTACGGGTCGTCCCCCGCCTCGCGGGCCAGCGGGGCCCCGGCGGCCTCGGCGGCCTCGGCCGGCGCTCCGGCGGGAACCGTCGGACGCTCGGAGAGGGAGTCCACGTACTCGGCCGCGCCCAGGCCGCAGCGGCGCCCGAACACCAGCAGGTCCGACAGCGAGTTACCGCCCAGCCGGTTCGACCCGTGCATCCCGCCCGAGACCTCCCCGGCCGCGAACAGCCCGCGCACCCCGCCCGCGGCGGCCCCGGTGTCGGGGTCCACCTCCACCCCGCCCATCACGTAGTGGCAGGTGGGACCCACCTCCATCGGCTCGGCGGTGATGTCGACGTCGGCCAGCTCCTTGAACTGGTGGTGCATCGACGGCAGCCGCCGCATGATCTCCTCGGCGGGCATCCGGCTGGACACGTCCAGGAACACCCCGCCGTGCGGCGAGCCGCGGCCCTCCTTGACCTCGGTGTTGATGGCGCGGGCGACCTCGTCGCGGGGCAGCAGCTCGGGGGGACGGCGGTGGTTCGCCGGGTCGGTGTACCAGCCGTCGGCCTCCTCCTCGGTCTCGGCGTACTGGGACCGGAAGACGTCCGGCACGTACCGGAACATGAACCGCCGGCCCTCGGAGTCGCGCAGCACCCCGCCGTCGCCGCGCACCGACTCGGTGACCAGGATGCCCTTCACCGACGGCGGCCAGACCATGCCGGTGGGGTGGAACTGCACGAACTCCATGTTCAGCAGGTTCGCCCCGGCGCGCAGGGCGAGCGCGTGGCCGTCACCGGTGTACTCCCAGGAGTTGGAGGTGACCTTGAACGACTTGCCGATGCCGCCGGTGGCCAGCACCACGGCGGGCGCCTCGAAGAGCAGGAACCCGCCCGTCGCGCGGTCGTAGCCGAAGGCCCCGGCGACGCGGTCGCCGTCCTTGAGCAGCTCGGTGACAGCGGTCTCGGCGTACACCTTCAGCATCGCCTCGGGGTCGCCCAGCGCGGCGGCGTCGTCCTGCTGCAGCTGCACGACGCGCTGCTGGAGTGTGCGGATGAGCTCCAGGCCGGTGCGGTCGCCCACGTGCGCCAGCCGCGCGTACTCGTGCCCGCCGAAGTTGCGCTGGCTGATGCGCCCGTCGGGGGTGCGGTCGAACAGCGCCCCCCACAGCTCCAGCTCCCAGATCCGGTCGGGCGCCTCCTTGGCGTGGAGTTCGGCCATCCGGGGGTTGTTGAGGAACTTGCCGCCCCGGATCGTGTCGCGGAAGTGCACCTGCCAGCTGTCGTCGGGGTTGGCGTTGCGCAGCGCCGCGGCGGCCCCTCCCTCGGCCATCACGGTGTGCGCCTTGCCGAACAGCGACTTGGAGACGATCGCGGTGCGCTTCCCGCGAAGCCGCGCCTCGATCGCCGCCCGCAGTCCCGCGCCGCCCGCGCCGATGACCACGACGTCGTAGCGCTGCGGTGTGATCTCGGACAATGGTGGTCACCTCAGTTGAAGAGTCGGGGGTCGGCGATGGTGCCGCTGGACAGGAGCAGCACGTAGAGGTCGGTGAGCGTCAGCGTCGCCAGGGTGGTCCAGGCGAACAGCATGTGCCGGGTGTTGAGCCGGGACACCCGGGTCCACAGCCAGTACCGGACCGGCCGGCCGCCGAAGCTCCGGAGGCGGCCGCCCATCACGTGCCGGCAGGAGTGGCAGGACAGCGTGTAGCACCACAGCAGGACCACGTTGGCGAGCAGGACGAGGTTCCCCAGCCCTATCCCGAACCCGCCCTCGGCGCCGTGCGCGAAGGAGACCGCGGCGTCGTAGGTGTTCAGCAGCGAGATCAGCACGGCGGCGTAGAAGAAGTACCGGTGCAGGTTCTGCCCCAGCAGCGGAAGGCGCGTCTCGCCCGAGTAGGAGCGGTGCGGTTCGCGCACCGCGCACGCGGTGGGCGCCTGCCAGACGGAGCGGTAGTAGGCCTTCCGGTAGTAGTAGCAGGTGAACCGGAAGAGGAGCAGGAACGGCAGGCTGACCAGGGCGTAGGGCAGGAACCAGGGGAACTCCCACGGCAGGGTGCCGAACACCGCCGATCCGGGCTCGCAGGAGGCGCTCACACAGGGCGAGTAGAACGGTGTGAGGTAGTGGTGCTCGGCCACCCAGTAGTGGTCCTGCTGGAAGACCCTCGCGGTGGCGTAGACCACGAAGGCCGCCAGGCCCAGCGCGGTGAGCAGGGGGCCGGTCCACCACCGGTCGGTGCGCAGGGTGCGCGCGGCGATCCGGGCGCGGCGGGAGCCGGGGGCGGGGGAGGTGGTCGCTGTCATGGGCGCGGCATCCTTCGTCTCCTCGCGGCGGACAGCGGCCGGACGAGCCGCGGGGCGTGGGAACCGGCCGTGCTCCTGGAGCCCGTCGACGACGCCGGCGGGGCGTGACCGGCGGCGGTGAATACGGGCGGTCGCGAATTCTGCGGTGCGTTGACGCGATTTTAGTGTGGGGTGCGCCATTCCGGAATAGCGGTCGGATGGCGTTTCTTTTTGTCCTGCGGAGTTTGTCGGGAAATGCGGAAAGTGCGGCTTTTGTTTTTCCCGGGGCCCTCGGAGCCTCCGCAGCCGGGACGGGCCCGCCACGGGGAACGCCGGGGTGGAGCCGGTTCCCGGCCGTCCGCCGCGGCCCTTCCTCCCGCACCGCCGCCGCAGCCCCGCGCAGGAGGCCCGTCACCCCTCGGGCGGGGCGATGACCTCCAGGTCCTCGCCCAGATCGGCCTCGGTGAGCGTGCCGAGGTAGCCCATCAGGCCGTGCCGGAAGGCCAGGGCCGCGTGCGAGGGCGCCACGTCCTTGCGGTGCGCCAGGGCGATGGTGCGCAGCAGCCGGGGCCTGGACAGCGGGGTGCCGCGCAGGCCGGGCCGGTTCTTCAGCACCATGCTCGGCACCACCGCCACGCCCAGGCCCGCCTCCACGAAGCGCAGGACGGCGTCCATCTCCCCGCCCTCCACCGCCAGACTCGGTTCGAAGCCGGCGGCGCGGCAGGCGTACAGCGTCGCGTCGCGCACGTCGTACCCCCGCCGGAACATCACCAGCGGCCGGTCGCGCAGGTCGGTGATGCGCATCGAGACGCGGCCGGTGGGCGGGGGGTGGTCCATCGAGCTGACCACGATCAGGCTCTCGCGCAGGATCGGGACGGTCACGAGTTCCGGGTCGCTGCTGTGCAGCGGAAGGATGATCAGGGCCAGGTCCAGTTCGCCCCGCCCCAGGGCCCGGATCAGGTCGCGCGAACCGCTCTCCTCGACGTGGAGCTCGATACCGGGGAAGCGGACGTGGAACCGGGCCAGCGCGTCGGCGAGCAGCCCCGCGCACAGGGACGGCGTGGCGCCGAGGCGGACCCGCCCGCGCCGCATCCCGGCCAGCTCCTGGACCTCCCGGCGGGCCGTCTCGAGGTCGGTGAGCATGCGCTGGGCAAGAGGAAGAAGGGCCTCGCCCGCCGGAGTGAGTGTGATATTTCCCCGGGCGCGAACGAATAACGGTGCGCCGAGCTCCTCCTCGAGGGCTCTGATCTGCTTGCTCAGACTGGGCTGGGCGACCCGCGAGACCTCGGCTGCGCGGGTGAAATGCCTGGTCTCGGCGACCGCGAGGAAGTAGGCGAGCTGCTGGAACTGCATGTTCCATAGCCTACGGCTATGGAGACCAGCGTTCCCATGACTTAGACGAGTGTGTTAAGGGAGTCCTAAAGTTCACATCGTGGCGAACAGTACCCTGACCAAGCAGCGGTCAACGGCGTTCAGGTCGACGGTGGCTCTCAAATCCGCAATGGCGGTCACCGGCGTGATCCTGGTGCTGTTTTTGATCGCGCACATGTACGGCAACCTCATGGTCTTCGGCGGCCAGGAGGTCTTCGACAACTACGCGCACCACCTGCGCGAGCTCGGCGAGCCGATGCTCCCGCACGAGGGCGCCCTGTGGATCATCCGCGTCGTCCTGCTGGCGAGCGTCCTCATCCACGCCTACGCGGCCTTCACGCTGTGGGCGCGGGCGAGGCGGGCGCGGGCCGCGACAGGCGTCCGGCGATACCAGAGCACCCAGAACAAGAAGGGCGTGCAGCGCAGCTACGCCTCGTTCACCATGCGGTGGGGCGGCGTCATCGTCATCCTCTTCGTGGTGTACCACCTCCTCCACTTCACCACGAACCACATCGCGCCGGGAGGGGCCTCGGACAGCCCCTACCAGCGCGTCGTGAACGGGTTCGAGATCTGGTGGGTGGTGCTCAGCTACCTGATCGCCATGCTCGCGGTGGGCCTCCACCTGCGGCACGGCATCTGGAGCGCGACCCAGACCCTCGGGCAGAACAAGGCGGGCCGCCAGCGGGGCCTCAACGTCATCGCGACGGCCATCGCCGCGGTGATCACCGTCGGCTTCCTCGTTCCCCCGTTCTCCATCTTCTTTGGTCTGGTGGGTTAAATGACCGAGCTTTACACCGAAGGCGCTCCGATCCAGGACGAGAAGGCCCCCGACGGCCCCATCGCCGAGCGCTGGGACAAACGCCGCTTCTCCGCGAAGCTGGTCAACCCCGCGAACCGGCGCAAGCTGTCGGTCATCATCGTGGGGACCGGCCTGGCCGGGGCGTCCGCGGCGGCCACGCTGGGCGAGGCCGGCTACAACGTGACGAGCTTCTGCTACCAGGACAGTCCCCGCCGCGCGCACAGCATCGCGGCACAGGGCGGTATCAACGCGGCGAAGAACTACCGCAACGACGGCGACAGCATCTACCGGCTGTTCTACGACACCGTCAAGGGCGGCGACTTCCGCTCCCGGGAGTCCAACGTCTACCGGCTCTCCCAGGTCAGCGTCGAGATCATCGACCAGTGTGTGGCCCAGGGCGTCCCCTTCGCGCGCGAGTACGGCGGCCTGCTCGACAACCGCTCCTTCGGCGGCGTGCAGGTCTCCCGGACCTTCTACGCGCGCGGCCAGACGGGGCAGCAGCTCCTGATCGGCGCCTACCAGGCGCTGGAGCGCCAGATCGCGGCCGGGACCGTCACGATGCACACCCGGCACGAGATGCTGGAGCTGATCGTCGTCGACGGCAAGGCGCGCGGCGTGATCGTGCGCGACATGGTCACGGGCGAGGTCGAGAGCCACTTCGCCGACGCGGTCGTGCTGGCCTCGGGCGGCTACGGCAACGTGTTCTTCCTGTCCACCAACGCCATGGGCTGCAACGTCACGGCGACCTGGCGGGCGCACCGCAAGGGCGCGCTGTTCGCGAACCCCTGCTACACGCAGATCCACCCGACCTGCATCCCGGTCAGCGGCGACTACCAGTCCAAGCTGACCCTGATGAGCGAGTCGCTGCGCAACGACGGCCGGATCTGGGTGCCCAAGGAGATCGGGGACGACCGCGACCCGCGCCAGATCCCCGAGGAGGAGCGCGACTACTACCTGGAGCGCGCCTACCCGTCCTTCGGCAACCTGGTGCCGCGCGACATCGCCTCGCGCGCCGCCAAGAACGTGTGCGACGAGGGCCGCGGCGTCGGCCCCGGCGGTCTGGGCGTCTACCTGGACTTCGCCGACGCGATCAAGCGGATGGGCCGCCCGGCCGTCGAGGCCAAGTACGGCAACCTGTTCGACATGTACCAGCGCATCACCGGGGAGAACCCCTACGAGACGCCGATGCGCATCTACCCGGCGGTGCACTACACGATGGGCGGGCTGTGGGTCGACTACGACCTTCAGAGCAACATCCCCGGCCTGTTCGTGACCGGTGAGGCCAACTTCTCCGACCACGGTGCGAACCGCCTGGGCGCCAGCGCCCTCATGCAGGGCCTGGCCGACGGCTACTTCGTGCTGCCCAACACCATCAACGACTACCTCTCGGCGGGCCCGTTCGAGAAGGTCGACGAGGACACCCCCGAGGCCAAGGAGGCCGCGGAGGCGGTGCGCGCGCGCATCGACAAGCTGCTCTCGATCAACGGCAGCCGGACCGTGGACTCCTTCCACAAGGAGCTCGGCTCCATCATGTGGGAGTACTGCGGCATGGAGCGGACCGAGGAGGGCCTGTACAAGGCCATCGACCGCATCCGCGGGCTGCGGGACGAGTTCTGGCGGGACGTCAAGGTCACCGGGGTCAACGAGGAGCTCAACCAGACACTGGAGCGGGCCGGGCGGGTGGCCGACTTCTTCGAGCTGGCCGAGCTCATGTGCATCGACGCGCTGCACCGCCGCGAGTCCTGCGGCGGCCACTTCCGGGCGGAGAGCCAGACCGAGGACGGCGAGGCGCTGCGCCACGACGACGAGTTCGCCTACGTGGCGGCGTGGGAGTTCACCGGGACCGGTGAGAGCCCCGTGCTGCACAAGGAGAACCTGGAATACGAGTACGTCGAGATGAAGCAGCGGAGCTACAAGTGAACATCACCCTGCGCGTTTGGCGCCAGAAGGGCAAGGACGACGAGGGCCGGATGGTCTCCTACCAGGTCGAGGACGTGTCCCAGGACATGTCCTTCCTGGAGATGCTCGACGTCCTCAACGAGAAGCTCACCGTCGCGGGCGAGGACCCGATCGCGTTCGACCACGACTGCCGCGAGGGCATCTGCGGCGCCTGCGGCGTGGTGATCAACGGCATCGCGCACGGACCCGAGGTCACCACCACCTGTCAGCTGCACATGCGCAGCTTCAAGGACGGCGACACCATCGACGTCGAGCCGTGGCGGGCCAAGGCGTTCCCGGTCATCAAGGACCTGGTGGTGGACCGGGGATCGCTCGACCGCATCATCCAGGCGGGCGGCTACATCAGCGCCCCCACCGGCACCGCGCCGGACGCCCACGCCGTTCCGGTTCCCAAGACCGACGCGGACCGCGCGTTCGACGCCGCCACCTGCATCGGCTGCGGCGCGTGCGTCGCGGCCTGCCCGAACGCCTCGGGCATGCTGTTCACCGCGGCCAAGGTCACCCACCTGGGCATGCTCCCGCAGGGCCAGCCCGAGCGGGCGGCCCGCGTGGTCAAGATGGTGAACCAGCACGACGAGGAGGACTTCGGCGGCTGCACCAACATCGGCGAGTGCGCCGCGGTCTGCCCCAAGGGCATCCCGCTGGACACCATCTCCCAGCTCAACAAGGACCTGCTGGGGTCCCTGGCCTCGGGCAAGATGTAACACCCGGACCCGGCCGGACACGGGGCCCGCCCGCTTCCACGGAAGCGGGCGGGCCCCGCGCGTCGCGGGCCGCCGTCCCGGGAGGGGCGGGGTCAGGCGTCCGGATCGGACAGGGAGGCGACCCGGAGGGCGAGCTCCTGGGCCTGGACCAGGGAACCGAGCGCCTCGTCCTGGTAGGGGTGGGCGGCGCCGGCCTGGGTGACGTCCGCGGTGATCGCCTCGAGGACCTCCGCCGCCCGGCGGTCCTCCTCCTCCCGCTCGGCGGCCCGGACCTTGTCGGCGTAGGACTCCAGGACCTTGATCCGCGCCCTCACTCCGGCCACGTCCTTGTCGAGGGCGGCGCGGGCCCGTTCGGCGGCCCGGCGGCTGCGCTCCCCGGGGGTGGGGGTGGTGTCGATCCTGCGCCGGTTCCGGGACTGCCTGAGCAGGCTCTCGGCGAGGGACCACTCGATGTCCGCGAGAACGACCTGGTTGCGCGTCCTGTCCAGCAGCAGCCCCTGGCGGTGCGGCGACGAGCGCAGCACGGTGTCCACGGCGGTCTGGGCCCGGAGGAGGAGCTCCCGCGCGGGCCGGTCGAGGGCGTCGGCGCTGACGAATCGGCCCTGGAGGGAGGCGACGACCCGCTCGGGGTCCTTCTCCTGCCGGAGGCGCAGTTCGCGGCGCTTGGCATGCCTGGCGGCGACGACGAGCCCGGACCAGAGCAGCCCCAGGGAGAGGAGCAGGGCTCCGAACGCCACCGGGCTGATCCCCAGAACGACCAGCAGGATGACGCCGCCTCCCGTGAAGGCGCCCACCCGGCCGCACCCCGCCTGCCTGGGAGCGCTGGGCGGCTCCGGCGCTTCCGCGGGCTCTTCACGGGAGCGCAGCCGGGACAGGGCGAGGTTCAGGCCGGCCGCCTCTTCGGGGGAGAGGCCGGGGTGGACGGTGACGCGTGCGGGCCCCGCTCCCCGGGAGAGGCCCTGACGGCCCGGCCGCCGCCTCTTCCTGGTCTCGGCGGTCCCGGGGGTCGCCGGGGCCGTCAGACTGGCGTGGACCTTGCGCCCGGACTTGGTGAGGAGCCAGTGGCCTCCGCCGTGGTCGTACGCGACCAGGTCGCGCCGCTCCAGAGCGTCCACGGTCTGGGAGGAGTGCTCTCCGCGCAGGCGAAGCATCCCCGGTTCCCGGGGGACGGCCTCGGCCTTGCGCAGGGCTTTCGTCATGGCGGGGGTGATCTCGGCGGGGTTTCCCCCGGAGGGTGTGGGACTCACGGCTCCCCTTCCGGCCTACGGATTCCGGTGCCCGTAAGGCTATGCCGCGCCGAAGGGCTTCCGACGGCAGGGCCGGATGTTTCCGGGACGAGGTCTGCTCTCACCCGCTCCCGGCCCTGGCCCCAGCGCTCGCTCCCCCGCTCGTCTACTCGCTCGGTGGTGGCATCGCCACCAGGAGATGACTACAATTCTGACCATGAAGACGCTTCCGTTGGCAGACGTCAAAGCCAGGCTGTCCGAACTCGTCAACCAGGTCGAGAAGCAGCACGACCAGATCACCGTGACCCGCAACGGCAGAGCCGCCGCCGTGGTCATCTCCGTCGACGAATGGGAGAGCCTGCGGGAGACGATCGAGATCCTGTCGGACATCGACACGGTGGCCGCCATCGCGGAGGCGCGCGCCGACATCGAGCGCGGCGATGTGTACACCACCGAGGAAGTACTCGCCGAACTGGCCGCCCGGCGGCGCGGCGAGTGAGCGATCTCTACGACCTCCGCTGGACCAGGAGCGCGAAGCGGGCTCTGGCGGAGGAACTCCCGGAGAACGTCGCGGCGGCCGTCCTCGAACTGATTCTCGGCCCGCTTCGTAAGACCCCCTACCAGGTGGGAAAACCCGTCCGTGAACCGTTCGACGGCATGTACTCCGCGCGTCGGGCCACCTACCGGGTCCTGTACACGGTGGACGACGACAAGCGCGTCGTCACCGTCGAAGTGGTCAGGCACCGGCGCGACGCCTACCGGGCCGGGTGACCGGCCGGGGTCAGGACCAGGTCAGGCGGGAGGCGGTCTGCACCGGGTAGGGGTCGGTGGCGTAGTGGGCGTACAGCAGGCGCGATCCCGCCGGGCTGGCGGTGTACACCGGCTCGCCGCTCGAGATCCACCGGTTCCAGGCCGTCGAGAACGCCTCGGCCCCCCTGCGGTTGCGGGCCAGCAGGGCGGGGACGGCGTGGAAGACCACGGGGTTGTCGGGGGCGCGCCCGCGCATCCAGGCCACGCCCAGGCGGCGGGCGTGGGTGTGGCCGGCCGGGCGGGCCAACCGGTAGCGGGCCACGATGTAGCGTGGGGTCCCCACCAGCGGGGAGACCACCTCGTCCAGAGCGGTGCTGAACGCCTCGGAGGCGGCGGGGCCCGCGCCGGTGAAGGTGAGCCGGAAGGTGCCGTCGGTGTCGATGTCCAGGCGCACCCCCTCGGCGCCCACCGGCGAGTACCCGGCCCCCTGCAGGGCGTCGGCGACGGCGTAGCCGAACCGGACGATGTCGGGCTCTCCCCCCGCGGCCTCCATCAGGTGCCCCGCGAAGCGGAAGCGCGGCCCGCGCGCGGCGAGGCGCTCGGCCCCCAGGGCCAGGAACATCGCGATCACCCCGCTCACCCCGCTGGACAGGCCGAGTGCGAGCATCATGGCCGGGACCGACACCAGCAGGACCGCGGCGCCGGTGACCAGCGACGCCCGGGTCGGCTCCAGGGTCGGCGGCGCGGAGGCGCTGATCCCCGCGGCGGCGGGCACCGCCAGGGGGGCGGGGGGACGCGTGCCCTCCGGACGCGGCGCCAGCGACCCGTGCCGCTGCGGACGCACCCGCAGGGTCGACAGCAGCTCGTCGACGTAGGGAGAGCCGATCCGCCACCGTTCGCGGGTGTCCTCGCGGTCCTCGGCGCGGGCCAGCATGCGGGCGTTGACAGCGTCCAGCTCGGCCGTCGGCGGCGGCCCGTACGGGGACAGGGCCGGGTCCACGTGCGCGACGCCGCTCATCACCTCGCCGTCGGCGGCCACCCCCAGGTAGCCCTCGTGCTTGCGGACGAACCGCTCCCAGTCGGCGCCGCCCTTGGGATGCGCGTCGCTGACGCAGACCACGGTCCAGGTGTGCGCGGTCTTCTCCGGCCAGGCCGGGTCGAGGCGCAGCGCCCGCCCGCGCCCCTGCACGACGGAGGTGGGGGTGGTCGCGGTGGTCAGGTCGATGACGGTGTTGACCGTGCGGGCGTCCCAGCCCTCGCCGAGCAGGGCCCGGGTGCCCACCAGCACCCGGCAGTCGCCGCGCTCGACGTAGTCGGTGACCATCCGGACCCAGCTGCGCGAGGTCCAGCGGCCCTCCACGCGCACCAGGGAGCCGTCCCCGCCGACCTCCACGACGGACAGTTCGAGTCCGGGTCTTCGCTCGGTGGCGAACGCGATGAACGCCTCGGCGGTCTCCGGCGCCGCGGCCACCGTGCGGCCGGTGACCAGCATGGGGGAGAGCGCGCGGGTGCGCTCGTCGGCCACCAGCAGCTCCAGTTGCAGCCACGCCGACCCCGCCTGGGCGCCCAGGACCTCCAGGAGCCGGGCCGAGGGCCGGGCGCTGGCGCGCTCGTGGTCGCACAGCACCAGCGCGCGCAGCCGCGGGCCCAGCGAGGCCGCCTCGGCGGCGGCGATCTCCACCGTGCCCTGGGACTTGGCGGCGCTGCGGGCGAGCACGCGGTCCACCGGGGAGCGGCCGCTGCGGATGCCGTACCTGGTGAGGGTGTAGCCGATCGCGGGCAGTGCCGTGCGGATGCGCTCCAGCGCCCGGTCGTCTGCGTCGCCGGCGGTCGGGGCGGCCACGTCCGGACGGCCTCCGCCCGGCTTGCCGCGCAGGCATTTGAGGACGTAGTCGCTGAGCAGCGCCATCCAGTCGTCGGCGGTCGGGGTGCCGCGGTGCCGCTCCAGGACGCGGGCGCCTTCGGGCAGCGGGCTGAGGCCCGCGTGGTGCAGCCGCAGCACGGCGTCGGTGAGCTCGGGCTCCTGGGCGGCCAGCCGGGCCCAGTCCAGGCGCTCCCCGGTCTCGGTGGTCCGCTCGTCGAAGCGCAGGCGCAGCCAGGTCGGGAAGTCGGTCCGGGCGAAACCGGGGGAGAGCAGGTCGGTGCACAGCTCGGTGAAGCGCAGGCCCTGCTCGGTGATGTAGTCCCGTTCGGCGGGGGTGGGCTCGGTGACCCAGACGAGTTCGGCGAACGGGGCGAGGTAGCCGTCGCGGACCAGGGCCGGGATGGACGCGCCGTGGACGGGGGCGCCGAACAGGGTGGCCACGAGACCGGCCTCGTTCGCCGACAGGCTCTCCGCGGGGGTGCCGGTCAGCCCGATGACGTGCGCGTCCTCGAGGTCCGCCAGCACCTCGGCGAGCAGCCGCCCCCACATCTGCAGCAGATGGTGGCACTCGTCCAGGATGACCGTGATCGGCCCGGCCGCGTGCAGCGCCTCCACCAGGGCGCCGCCGTTGCCGTGCAGCCTCCCCAGGAGGGACAGCTCGTTGCCCTCCTCGTCGGTCTCGGCGTCGGGGTCGAAGACCGCCAGGGACTGGTAGGTCAGGACGGTGACGTCGTGCTCCAGGGAGCGCCGGAGCCCCGCGGTGCAGCCGTCGGGGCGTTCGAACGCCCGCCACTGGGTGATCCACTGGCCCTGGATCGCGGTGTTGGGAGTGAAGACGACGGTGCGCCGGCCGAGCCGCCGCGCGGCCTCCAGCCCGACGAGCGTCTTGCCCGCCCCGGGCGGCAGCACCACCCAGGCCCGCTTGTCGCCCGAGGCCCAGCGCGCGTCGAGCGCGGCCAGGGCCTCCTCCTGGTAGGGGCGCAGTTCACCGGCCCACCGGGCCGCTCCGACTCGACTCATACGGCCTGGTCGAACACGTGAGCGCGGACCCAGGCGTGCATGGCCACAGCGGCGGCGGCGCCCGCGTTGATGGACCGGGTGGATCCGAACTGGGCGATGGACAGCACCGCGGTACAGGTCGCGCGGACCTCCTCGGAGAGGCCGGGGCCCTCCTGCCCGAACACCAGGACGCAGGCGCGCGGCAGCGGATAGGTCTCCAGCGGGACCGAGCCGGGCAGGTTGTCGACGCCGATCACGGGCAGGCCGCGCGCCCCGGCCCAGGAGGTGAGCTCGGCGGCGCCGGGGTGGTGGTGCACGTGCTGGTACCGCTCGGTCACCATGGCGCCGCGCCGGTTCCAGCGGCGGCGGCCGACGATGTGCACGGCCTCGGCGCCGAAGGCGTTGGCGGTGCGCACCACCGAGCCGATGTTGAAGTCGTGCTCCCAGTTCTCCACGGCCACGTGGAAGGGATGCCGCCGGGTGTCGAGGTCGGCGACGATGGCCTCGTGCCGCCAGTAGCGGTAGCGGTCCACGACGTTGCGGCGGTCGCCTCCGGAGAGCAGCTCGGGATCGTAGTGGCCGCCCTCGGGCCATGGCCCCTCCCACGGGCCGACGCCGACCGGGGGACGGTCGGACGTGGGATCGGGGATCGGGGGAGACACGACCTGCTCACTCACGTCGTCCAGCTTAAGCGGCACGGGGACCGCCGCGTGCCGCCGGCTCACCGGCCGATGCGCAGCCCGCCGGGGCCGAAGTCCATGTCGCGGCCCTGGATGACGGTCGCGGTGTCCGAGACGCCGCCGTGGACGGTGTTGACGACCTCGCCGCCGCCGATGGCCAGGTGCGGCCGCAGCCGGTCGGCAAGCTCCCTGACCTCGGGGTCGTCCTCCCGCGCGGCCGCGAGGTGCCCGGCGAGCGCGCGCACCGAGGCGGGCACCTCGCCGTTCTCGTCCCGGGCGGCCTCCAGCGCCTCCAGCGCCGGGGGCCGGTCCGCGAAACGTTTGCGCAACGCTCTGCGCAGTCGGACCAGAAGCCCCCTGGCCGCCTCGTCGAGATCGCCGGCGACCCTGCCGGCGACAGCGGTCGCGATGGCGATGCTGACCTCGTCCATGCACTCTCCACACGCTCGGGAAGCCTCGGTCCACCACCCTGGCACAGATGGCGAACCGACTCCAGACCGCTTCCGGTCACGGCCGGCCCCGAGGGCCCCCCACCGGTGTTCTCGACGCCGGAGCCCTCCCGGAGCGGTCCCGGAGGCCCCCGACGTCGAGGCCGTCGAGAGGGAGGGGCCTCAGGGCCGGGTGGTCGACTCGTCGGCGGCCTTGGCCTGGCCGGGGGCGGGGACGCGGGCGCCGGTCGCGGGGACCTCGGTCGTGACCATGCCGTGCGGCACCGGGCAGCCCGTGGGGAAGGTGCCGATCCGCCGGGGGTCGTAGCCGTCGGGGTAGCTCACGATGTTCGGGTTGGCCGAAACCGGACGGGGTTCCCTGCGCGGCGGCATCAGCCGCACGACGCGGGCGCGCGCACGCAGCCCGAGGCGCGCCGCGGTCCGCCAGAACCTCGACGGCTCCTCGTACCCGAACGCCTTGACCAGCCGGTCGTCCAGCAGGGCCTTGGTGAACGGGCGGACGACCGGCCGCTGCCAGCGGGGGAAGAAGTCCACCATCAGGTCCAGGGTGGCGTCGGCGACGGCCCGCCCGCCGTCGGTGTAGGCGAAGTGCGCGGCCTCGTAGGACTCGAACAGTTCGTGGAACTCGTCGTAGGTCTCGGGGATCTCCTTGATCCCCATGTGCCTGCCGAGCGTCCGGTAGTAGTTGGTGAGCGCGGCGACCTCGTGCTCGCTGAGGCGGCGCCAGCCGTAGCCCAGGTCGTTCAGCCAGCGCACCGGCATGACCACGAAGGTGCTCAGCACGTACCGGTAGTCGTCGTTGCTGATGTCGTAGGAGCGGTGCATCTGGTTGATCCGGCGCAGCGCGTCCCGGCCGCGTCCCGGTTCGAACCCGTGCTCCATGATGTCGGACAGCAGAAGGGCGGTGTCGTCGTAGCGGTGCTGCGTGCGCCGGGTGAACTCCTGCGTCCGGTCCAGCAGCTCGCCGATGCCGGGCACGGCGTAGGTCCGGTACAGCGCCAGCCCCAGCGCCTGCTCGATGTCCCAGGGGAACTCGTGGTTGCTGATGATCAGCGCGATCCGGCGGCAGTCGGCCTCCGCGTCGAGTCGGTGGATCTCGTCGTACCAGTCAAAGCGCTTCATGGGGGACCTCTCCAGCTGGTTGCCTTGCCGGGCGGGCCCGTCGCCGTCCGACGACGAGGGCCGCCCGCTGCCACGGTAGTGCTGTCGCACCGGGAACCCGGTCCACGGCGCGACCCCTGCGGCCCGTCCGCTCGCGGAACGGGGCCGCAGGGGGTCAGACAGCGCCCGAAACGGCCTCCTCGACGTGTCTGACCAGTGTGACCAGCGCTTCCTTGCTCGACGCCCGGACGCGCGCGTCGCACAGCAGGACCGGGACCGGCGCGGGGATGCCGAGGGCGTCGCGCACCTCGTCCGGTTCGTACCGGTGCGCGCCGTCGAAGCAGTTCACCGCGACCACGAACGGGATCCCGCGCCGCTCGAAGAAGTCCACCGAGGGAAAGCAGGTCTCCAGCCTGCGGGTGTCGGCGAGCACGATCGCCCCCAGCGCGCCCGCGGCCAGCTCGTCCCACATGAACCAGAACCGCTCCTGGCCGGGCGTGCCGAACAGGTAGAGGACCAGGTCGGAGTTGACGGTGATCCGGCCGAAGTCCAGGGCGACGGTGGTGGTGGTCTTCTGCTCCACCCCCGACAGGTCGTCCACGCCGAGGCTGGCCTCGGTCATCAGCTCCTCGGTGCGCAGCGGGTTGATCTCGCTGACCGAGCCGACCATGGTCGTCTTGCCCGCGCCGAAGCCGCCCGCGATGAGGATCTTGAGCGCCGCCGGGATCGGGGCGGGTCTGCTCTCAGAGTCGTTGGATGCCATCGAGTACCGCCTGAAGTACGTCCCGGCTGACCGGGCTCTGCGTCGTGTAGGGGGCGCGGGCGAGAACGTGGCCGCGCGCGATCAGGTCGCCCAGCAGCACCTTGACCACGGCCACCGGAACGTCCAGATGGGCGGAGACCTCCGCCACCGACAGTGGTCGGCGGCAGAGGTCGAGGATCGCGAGCTGCTCCGGCTCCAGGGACATCTCGTCCACCTCGCCGCGGGCGGCGATGACCACGCTGATCATGTCCAGCTGGACCGTGTCCGACCGCTCGCGCCCCCAGGTCATGACGTACGGCCTGACCAGGGAGCCGCCCTCCTCCGGACCAGGGTCCAGCGCGTGCTCGTCGGACATGGCTGCTCCCCGCTATCGCGTCGTGTTCTCTGGGACGTGGCCATCAGCCGTTCCCTCGTGGGCGTGGCGGGGCGCGGCGTCGAGGAAGCGCCCCACCTGTTCCACGAGCACGTTCATCTCGTACGCGACGAGGCCGACATCGGAGTCCTCGTCGGCGATGACCGCGAGGCAGGCGCCGCGGCCCGCACCCGTCACGAACAGGTAGGCGTGCTCCATCTCCACGACCGTCTGCAGGACGTGGCCGCCGTTGAACTGGCGGCCGGTGCCCCGGGCCAGGCTCTGGAAGGCGGAGGCGACCGCTGAGAGGTGCTCGGCGTCGTCGGTCGCCAGCCCCTTCGACTTGCCGATGAGCAGGCCGTCCGAGGACAGCACGATCGCGTACCTGGCGCCGACCGCACGCTCGACGAGCTCGTCGAGCAGCCAGTCCAGGTCCCTGGGAGCGTTGTTCGTCACTATGAATCCTTCTCGGTGTCGTTCAGACGCTTCCGGCCGTCCTCGCGGCCCTTGCGGGTGCCCTCCTGGAAGGCCGTCAGGTTCCGCCGGAGCTTCATCGGGCGCTCCGGGTCCTCGACGGTGTCCCCGGCCGGTCCGGCCGGGGATGGTTCGCCGTCGGAGTCCTCGACCAGTTGCGGCGCCAGGTTCACCTGGGGGACGCGTCTGGGCAGAGGAGGCCGCCCGCCGGAGGGCGGGGCGGGCTCTGTCGGGGTGGCGGGCGGCTCCGCCGGGGCGGCGGGCGGCTCCGCCGGGGCGGCGGGCGGCTCCGCCGGGGTGGTTCCCTCGTACTCCGGTTCGTAGCCGGGGAAGGCGTTCACCCCGGGGACGCGCTGGGGGAGCCGGCTGAGCTTCCCGGCGGCCGGTCCGGCCTCGGCGGGCGGCTCCGCCGGCTGGTCGAGCATGTCGCCGCCGACGATCTCGGGCGGGGGGACCGGGAACCGGTCGCCGGTGTTCGAGGCCCGGTCCCTCCCGTCCTCGCTCGCGCGCAGCGGCCGCGGGTCGGCGGAGCGCGTGAACGGCAGGGAGGGGGCCGTCTCGTCCGGGGCGGGGAGCTCGGGCGCCTCGCTGTCGGACGCGGAACCGGTGCCGCCGGCGATCAGGCCGGCCGGCAGCAGCACGATGGCCTGCACGCCCCCGTACGGCGAGGCGCGCAACCGGACCTTGATGTCGTGCCGCTGGGCGAGCCGCGAGACCACGAAGAGGCCGAGCCGCATCTTCTCGTTCAGCCGCATCACGTCGAACTCGGGCGGGGTCTCCAGCAGCGCGTTGGCCGCGGCGAACTCGTCCTCCCGCATCCCCAGGCCGCGGTCCTCGATCTCGATCGTCACCCCGTTGGGGACCTGCTCGCTGCGCAGGTGCACCTTGGTGTGCGGGGGCGAGAACGTGGTCGCGTTGTCGACCAGTTCGGCGACGAGGTGGATGACGTCGGCGACGGCGGCGCTGTGCAGCGAGACGCGCGCGATCCGCTGGCGCTTGACCCGGGTGTAGTCGCCCGACTCCGAGATGGCGCCGCGCAGCACGTCGATCAGCGGCATCGGCGTGTGCCAGGTCCGCCCGGGGCTCTCGCCGCCCAGGATCAGCAGGTTCTCGGCGTTGCGCCGCGCGCGCGTGGCGAGGTGGTCCAGCTTGAACAGGTCGGTCAGCTGGTCCGGGTCCTCCTGCTCGCGCTCCAGCCTGTCCAGCAGCCGCAGCTGGCGGTGCACCAGGGTCTGGCTGCGGTGCGCGATGTTGAGGAACACCCGGTTGACGCCCTCGCGTAGCCGGGCCTGCTGCACGGCGGCCTCGATCGCGGTGCGCTGGGCGGCGTTGAAGGAGCGCCGGACCTGGCCGATCTCGTCCTCGGAGCCGCCCGGTCCGGGGACCTCCGACTCGACGTCGACCGGCTCGTTGCGGCCCAGCCGCCGGATCAGGTCCGGGAGCCGGTGGTCGGCCAGTTCCTGGGTGTCGTCCCGGAGCCGGTGGAGCCGGGCGACCACCTGCTTGGACGAGCGGGTCGAGACCACCAGCGCCAGAGCGGACACCACGGCGACGCCGAGGCTGCCCAGGACCGCTGTCAGGACCGTCCGCGCGGTGACGGCGTTCTGGATCTCCGTGGCGTACCGGGCCTGGTCGGCGCCGATCCCGGTGTAGGCCTCCTTGGCGGGCAGGTACACCGCCCGCCACTCCTCCTCGGTCACCGGCATGGTCAGGACCTCGGTGGTCTCACCGGTGAGCACGTCGACCTCGCTCCCGACGGTGCGGTCGGAGATCCGCCCGGTGAGCTGGGTCAGCTGGCCGAACTCGTCGCTCGAACGCAGGTCGTCGAGCGCGGCCGTCTCCTCGGGGCCGAGGTAGTCCCGGACGGCCTCGATCATGCCCTGGTAGGCGCCGGTCAGCCGGATGAACTCGTTCTGGTCCTCGCGGGTGAGCTCTCCGGTCGAGAAGGCCCGGGACAGCTGCGCGTCGGACTGGGCGAGCAGGTCCAGGGCCCGGAAGACGTAGGTGGCGCTCAGGGCGGGACCCACGGTCCGCTCGTTGGGGAGGTGCCGGGACTGCTCGTCGAACAGGTCGGCCCCGGCCTGCATCAGCGTGTTGTAGTACTCCTGGACGTCGCCCCGGGACGCCTGTCGGGAGTCCACCAGGGCGCGGATGTCGGAGATCTCGTCGAACCGGTTCCGCAGGTCGATGATGCGCTGCTGGACCGGTTCGGGGGACAGCGAGAGAACGCCCTCGAAGCGGCCGATGACCTCGGTCATCCGCTCGTCGGCGTCGGCGCGGGCGGCTTCGAGGTCCCCGTCCGTGCCCTCGTCCGCCGGATGCTCCAGGTGGGCGATGGTCGCGGAGCGCTCGTCCATGACCGAGACCAGGGCCAGCGCGGCGGGGATCAGCATCTGTTCGGTCCCGCGCGAGACCGTGTACTGCAGGACGGCCCCGTAGGCCAGGTAGCCGCTGACGATCAACCAGAGGACGATCAGCGCCGAGGTCGGGGCGAGGACGATTCTGCGGAGGCGCGACCTGATCGAGGGGTCTCGCCTCTTCTTAGCTGCCTGCACTGCTCTCCTATGGATCCTGGATCGCTGAGCACACCGGGGCGCGGCAAGAAAGGGGACGCCGCAGGGGCGGGGGGATTCGGATGTGTCCCCGTCGCGGGGAGGGAACGCCGGTGCCTCGCCGCGACGCTCGTGCGGGAACGCCGGGGGGAGCGGGGACCAGCAAACGGGATCGTATCGCTGTGGTTGAAACCGGTTCATCCTCGGGTGGGGGGTTCGAGCTGGGAGGATTCGGGTGGGCGCGCTTCGACCAGGGCTCTCAACTGCGCGTTCGCGAACGGGACGGGCGTCTGGAACCGGGAGGCGGGAGGAAAGCGCGAACACGAAGAATTACCGAATAGTTACAGATCTGTTCGCGCGGTCCGGTGCGGCGGGGTTCGTCCGGAAGGTCGGCGCCGTCAGGCCCAGGCGAGGTAGCCCAGCAGGCAGCCGATGAGCAGGACCCCCGCGGCCAGTGCCACGAATATGCCGCGCGGCCACGCGCTCATCCACGGTCCGGAGACGACGCGGGCCCGCCTGGGGTCCCGCGGATCGTAGGAGACGGTGACGAGGTCCCCGTAGCGGGCCGCCGACCACGAGGTGTTGTCGTGGGCGGCGAGGATCTCCTCGCCGTCGTCGGTGTGGAACCGCACGATCATCCGGGCCGTTCCGCTGGTCTCCTGGTAGCCGACCACCTCGCCCACGGCCTGCTCGCCGCGCGAGCGGAGCCGCCGCGCGCCGAGGATGTCGCGCAGCAGCCACAGCAGCGACGACAGGCCGATCCCGATGGGAAGCAGAGGGTAGAGGGTGTCCATGGGATTCGCTAGGGGACCGGAGGGCCGGGTGAGGGTTCGGGGCCCAGGACGTCGTCGACGATCCGCTCGCCGATGTCCACCCCGTAGCCGATGGTCTCCAGCGCGGCGGCGAGCTCGTCCAGCGCTCCGCCGCCGGCGGAGAGGTGCCGGGCCGAGAGGATGCCCTCGAAGCGCGCGACCGTGTTCTCCAGGTCGCTCGTGGCGGCCTGCGTCCGGTGCCGGACCTCGTCGTACCGCCCCTGGACGTACTGGGCGTACTCGTGCTCCCGGGGGTCGCCCGACAGCGTGTGCGACAGGCTCGCCAGCTCGTCCGAGCGCCGGGACAGGTGGCTGATGGAGGCGGCGATCTCGTCGACCCGCCAGAGCATCCGGTCGACCGGCGGCTCCGCGGACAGCGGGGCCGCCAGCTCCCGGAAGGCGGCCGCCGCGCTCCGCGCGCGCTCCGCGCACCCGGTGTCCGGCACGGGGACGAGCGGATCGGGCGAGGCGAACAGGAAGCCGAACACCAGGATCGTGGTCAGCCAGATGATGACGCCGATCACGGCCGCGGCCCACACCGGGAGCCCCACGGCCCAGGCCAGCCCGCCCGCGGCGGCCCCGGCCATGAGCCACCACGGGTTGGCGAATCTGCGCGACTGCATGTCCTGGTCGTCCTCAGAAGTTGGAGATGACGGCTTCGAAGATCTCGTCGATGCTCTCGGGGTCCGAGGAGTCGTAGGCCGCCGCGTCGGTGGCCTCGGCGATCCGCGCCATCGTGTCGAGGTCGGCGTCCTCACCGTAGCCGATGGTGAAGATCCGGACCCCCTCCTCCCCGGACTCGGTGCTGATCCCCTCGATCAGCTCGTCCATGCTGATGCCGTTGAGGTCCTCGTTGCGGCCGTCGGTCAGGAACACCACCGCGTTGATGGCGTCGTCCCGGCTGTTCCCCGCGATCAGGTCGTGTGCGGCCAGCGCGGTGTCGTGCAGGCCGGTGCCGCCCCCCGGCGGCAGCCCGGAGATCCGCTCGTTCAGCCGGTCGCGCCGGGACGCGCCGTCGACCTCGTCCTGGAGCGCGCCTATGGGGACCAGCTCGCGCCAGTCCTGGCCGTTCTCCTCCAGGTCGGTGCTGAACATCCACAGGCCCACGCGGTCGGTGTCGGAGAACTCGCCGATCGAGGTGGCGGCGGCCTCCTTGGCCAGCTCCAGCCGGGTGGTGCCGGTGCCGGCGACGTCCTCCTGCATCGAGCCGGAGGTGTCGATGACCAGCAGCACGTTGGCGGGCTTGCGCAGCTCGGCCCAGTTGTCCAGCATCTCGCCGAGGACCCCCGAGGACGGCGGGGACAGGAGCTGGGAGGGCTGCTCCGGAAGCACTCCGTTGGCCTCGGACAGCAGGTCGCCGGTGGCGCCCTCGTGGTCGCGGAAGGCGTTGTCCCTGAACGTCTGCTGGGCCTCCTCGCCGAGCAGGTACTCCAGGAATCCCTCGGCGGCGGCGCGCCTGGCCTCGTCCACCCAGTCCAGGACCACGTAGGGGTGGTCCGACATCAGGGTGCCCTCTTCGGGGTAGATCGCGACGAGGGGCACGTTCGGGGCCTCGCCCTGGCCCGCGGTGTCCGGGTCGCCGCTGGGGTTTCCCCGGTTGTAGTGCACGACCGACATCTCCTCCACCGCCACGGCGGAGATGTAGGTGAGGCCCTGCCCCTCGGCGTCGGCGCGCTGCAGGTTGGCCAGGAACGTCATGGTGATGTCGCCGTAGTGCACGATGGAGCGCTCCACGCCGCTGACGAACGCCCGGGTCTCGCTGTCCTCGATGTCCTGCGTGGTCAGGTCGGAGGTGAGTCCGGTCGCCGCGAAGTAGGTGCCGATGGTGGCGTTCAGGCCGGAGGTGGAGTAGTTGGGGTTGGTCTTGCCCATCCGGAAGTCGCCCCACTCGGGATGCCCCCGGGAACCCCAGCCGTCCTCGCTGTCGGCCAGTTCCAGCAGGTCGGACCAGCCCAGGCTCTCCTGCGGCCAGCCCAGCGCCTCGGCCATCGGCCGCGGCATGGCGATGACCAGCGGGGAGTTGGCGACGGAGGGGGCCTCCTCGGGGATCAGCGACGCGTTGTCGGCGGCGGCGGTCCGGTCCCGGGCGACCTCCACCCACCCGGAGCCGGCCGGGGCCCACACGTCGGGGCGGGCGCCGTACTCGGCCTCGTCCCAGCCCCCCTCGCTCAGGGCGTCGAGGGTGAGGCCGGAGGACTGCTCGACGACGGAGACGTCGACGCACCCCTCGTCGATCCGGGTCCCGCTGTAGTCCTCGGCGAACTGCCGCATCAACCCGGACTTCTCCGGGGAGGCGGCCACCGTCAGCCGCACGGAGTCGCCCGAGCAGCCGAACAGGGAGGGGACGCCGGCTCCGGTGGAGACCCATCGGACCAGGGCGATGACGACGATCGCGACGACCGCCACGATGACGTAGGGAAGTATCCGCCGACGCCGTGCCGGTGGTGCGCTGTATGCCAATGGAATCCCGTCCTAGAGCCGCTTCCCCTCTTAGAGGCAGGCTAGGGGGTTTGGGTTGCATTCCGGACGCGAATCCGCTCCAAGGCCGACAAGCGCCGGGAGCGGGCGGTCGCGGTCCTCCCCGGGTCATCCTCGGGGAGTACCCCGGACCCCCTCTTTCGACAGGGGCGCGGGTACCCCGAATGACGGATGTGCCGGTACGAACCGGGTTCGTACGCTGGGGGAGCGCGGCCGCCGCGTTTACGGGAACGCGGGGTGCGGCCGCCGCGGCGGCAGCGGGGACGGGACAGGCACGCTCCGGCCCCGTAGAGCAGGCGGTCCCGGGGGAACCCGGAACCGCCTGCTCACGCCGTGGGGAGCCGCCGACCGCCGGGGGCGCTCACCAGCTGGTCGGAACCGGCCGGCCCTCGTTGTACCCGGCGGCGCTCTGCACGCCGACGGTCGCGCGCTCGTGGAACTCGGCCAGCGTCGCGGCGCCCGCGTACGTCATGGAGCTGCGCACGCCCGCGATGATCTCGTCGATCAGGTCCTCGACACTGGGGCGCTCGGGGTCCAGGTACATCCGCCCGGTGGAGATGCCCTCCTCGAACAGGGCCTTGCGGGCCCGGTCGAAGGGCGAGTCGTCGGCGGTGCGCAGCCGGACCGCGCGGGCCGAGGCCATGCCGAAGCTCTCCTTGTACAGCCTGCCCTGGGCGTCGCGCAGGACGTCGCCGGGCGACTCGTAGGTCCCCGCGAACCAGGACCCGATCATCACGTTGCTCGCCCCGGCGGCCAGCGCCAGCGCCACGTCGCGGGGGTGCCGCACGCCGCCGTCGGCCCAGACCGACCTGCCGAGTCCGCGGGCGGCGGCCGCGCACTCCAGCACGGCCGAGAACTGCGGGCGGCCCACGGCCGTCATCATCCGGGTGGTGCACATGGCCCCCGGCCCGACCCCGACCTTGACGATGTCGGCGCCCGCCTCGACCAGGTCGCGGGTGCCCTCGGCGGTGACGACGTTGCCCGCCACGATCGGCACCCGCGGGTCCAGGGCGCGCACCCTCTTCAGCGCGTCGACCATCTTCTCCTGGTGCCCGTGCGCGGTGTCGATCACCAGGGTGTCGACCCCGGCCGCGAGCAGTTCCGCGGCCCTGCCCGCCACGTCGCCGTTGACGCCCACCGCGGCGGCCACGCGCAGTCGCCCGCCGTCGTCCAGGGCGGGCCGGTACAGGGTGGCGCGCAGCGCGCCGGTGCGGGTCAGCACGCCCACGAGCGCGCCCTCGGCGTCCACCACCGGGGCGAGCCGGTGCCGGAAGTCGTGCAGCGTGCCGAACGCCTCCTTGGGATCGGTGTCGACCGCCACGGTGAGCAGGTCCGTCGACATGACCTCGCGCAGCTGGGTGAAGCGGTCCACGCCGGTGCAGTCGGCGTCGGTGACCACGCCCAGCGGGCGGCGCTTGGCGTCGACGACGATGACGGCGTTGTGCGCGCGCTTGGGCAGCAGGTTCAGCGCGTCGCCGACGGTCTCCTCAGGGCCCAGGGTGATGGGGGTGTCGTGCACCAGATGGCGCTGCTTGGTCCACCGGACCACGTCCGCCACGACGTCGAGCGGGATGTCCTGCGGGATGACGGCGAGACCGCCGCGCCGGGCCACGGTCTCGGCCATCCGGCGGCCGGCGACCGCGGTCATGTTCGCGACGACGACGGGGATCGTGGTTCCGGTACCGTCGTGGGACGCCAGGTCGACGTCCATCCGTGAGCCCACGGCGGAGCGCCGCGGGACCATGAACACGTCGCTGTAGGTCAGGTCGTGGGCGGGGACACGGTCGTTCAGAAAGCGCACGCGGCTACCTCGGTCGTTCTGCGGGGGCGGCGCTCGGGGACAACCGAAACCGAGCCCCAGACCCCTCCTGGTCGTCAATTATGACTGCGGTTGACGGAGGTTTCGATCCTGATCTGTCAGGATCGTGCTGATCCACAAGACAGGCCTGGGCCGCCACAGCCCGTTTCCCGCCCTTTCCGGACCGTCAGGAAGCCGTGCTGCCGACCCGACGGCCGCGGCGGCGCGTACGGCCGACAGGACATCCACAGGAGACCAAGAAGATGACGCCCTTCACGTTCGCCGACGTCCGCGAGCAGACGTACAAACCACGTGACGCCTGGTGGACGGTGTTCCTCGTCGACCCGCTCGCCGGGCGGCTGGTCGTGGTGACGGCCAACCGGACGTCGATCACACCCAACCAGCTCACTCTGGGGGCGGGGGTGCTGGGCCTGGCCTCCGCCGCGTGCTTCGCGATGGCGACGTGGCCGTGGCTGGTCGCGGGCGCGCTGCTGTTCCACCTCAGCTTCGTGCTGGACTGCATGGACGGCAAGATCGCGCGGCTCAAGGGCACCGGCTCGGTGTTCGGGGTGTGGGCGGACTTCGTCTTCGACCGGATCCGGTTCTTCGGCTGCATGCTCGCGCTGCTGATCGGCCAGTGGGCGCACACGGGCGAGGTCGTCTACCTGCTGCTCGCCCCGGTGGCCACGTTCGTCGACATGCTGCGCTACCTCAACGGGCCGGAGGTGGCCAAGGTCCGGCGGACCATGCGGTGGCAGCTGAAGGCCGCGGCCCTCGGGCACCGGGTCGAGGCCGAGCACGGGGACGCCGAGAGCACCGACCACGACGACGCCGGGAGCGTCGACCCCGGTGAGGAGACCGAGGAGGGGGCCCGCGGGGTCGAGGCGCCGAGGAAGGAGGCCGTCGCCGACGTGAACGCCGGTTTCGGGGCCAGGTTCCGCGGCTACGAGAGGGTGCGCGCCTCGCTGCTGCGCAGCCGGGTGCGGCCGCACCTGTTCAGCGGCATCGAGTTCGAGATGTTCGTCTGCGTGGTGGCGCCGCTCACCGCGGTCGTCTCGCTGTTCACCCCCTGGGACAACCTCGTCGTCCCGGTGGTGGTCTTCTCGGTCTTCGCGCTGCTGCTCTTCGAGGCGGTCCTGGTCTACAAGCTGTGGCTGGCCACCCGGAGCTTCGCCAGGGAGATGGCCCGCCTCGCGGACGGCTAGGGAAGCTCCGGTGCGGGGGTGGTTCGGCGTGCCGGTGCTTCGGGTGGGGCTTTCGGCCTCATGTCGTGCGGGTCGCGGGGTCACGGCGGGCGGCGACGGCGGGTGGGGGTCGGGGCCGCGCCCGTGATGTCCGTCGCGTGAGGGTTCCGTTGACGGTCGTGGGCTTTCGGCCTTTCCCGGCCCCGAAACGGGCGGAAAGCCCACGACCGTCAACAAGACCACCGGTGCCCGAATCCACCCCCGCACCGGAGCCTCTCCGGCGGTGCGGGGCCGCCGCTGCGGAGGCCCGGCACCGCGTGTTCCGGGACCGCGGGCGCGGATCAGGGGCGCGCGGCGTCCGCCCGCTGGTCGGCGACCCGGTGTCCGGCGTCGCCCGGGGCGACGGCGGCTTCGGGCTTCCTCTGCGCTCTGAACAGCCACGACGCGTGCGGCTCGACCAGCGGGCGCAGGGCGGCGCGGACCCACGGCAGGCAGAAGAGCAGGGTCAGCGCCAGGCCCAGGACGAGGTTGGCCGCCACCCCGACGGCGCCGTCGGCGAAGGCGAGGTCGTACCAGCCGAAGTGCTCCACGAACCGCAGCACCAGGGTGTGCCCCAGGTAGATGTAGAGCGTGTGGGCGCCGAGGCCGGTGACGACGGTCGCGCGGCGGGGGGTCAGGGCCAGGAAGACCACCGACATCACCAGGGACGAGGCCATGCACGCGATCCACAGGAGCAGCCCGGGGCCGAACGGGTCGATGTCGCGGCCGGGCAGGCTGTCCCGCCAGAAGAACCAGTCGAAGCTCAGCCGCTGCGACGCGGGGACCGCGACCACCGCGGACACCACGAGCAGCAGGGCGGCCACGGCCTTGACCCAGGCGCGCTTGAGGAGGTCGAGGTGCTCGGGCCGCAGTGACAGGCCGACCACGAAGAACGGCAGCAGGCTCAGGACCCGGCCCAAATCCAGGACCGGGCCGATTTCCGCGAACGCGGCGGCGACCGAGACCAGCACGGCCGTGGTCACCGGCCAGCGCAGCCGCTTCCACACCGGAACGCTCAGGCGCCAGATGAAGAGGGCCACCAGGAACCACAGGGTCCACGGCGGGTGGAGCGGGGAGTCGGGGACCCCCAGGTCCAGCAGGTGGGCGATCCCCACGTGCACCGCCCAGAAGAGCAGGTAGGGGACCGCGACGGTCAGGACGAGCTTCTCGACCCGCTTGGACGAGCCGTCGAACGACCGGGAGAGGAAGCCGCTGATGATGATGAACGCGGGCATGTGGAACACGTAGATCCACATGTAGACCGCGTCGGCGACCGGGGTGCCGCGGATGGGCTCGATCGAGTGCCCGATGACCACCAGGGCGATGAGCAGGAACTTGGCGTTGTCCAGGAGCGCGTCGCGCTGCCGGGGGGCGGGAGGGGCGGGGGCGGTGGACGGGGGCGGGGCAGTGCCCGGCGGGGGGCTGGTCGTCGAGGCCACGGGGTCTCCGGATCGCGGTTCGGGGACAGGGCGGCATCATCGCGGACCGGTTCGGTGAACACGCCATAGCGGATGATGCTATGAATCACCCAGGGAAACACTGGGAATCCGCTGAGAACAGTGCAGACACTACCCCGTGTCGGCCGGGCCACTCCCGGGGCCATCGTATTCGCGTGGACGCGGAGAGTGAAGGAACGGCGTGGTGCGGCCGTTCCGTCCGACGAGGTCCGTGTTGAGATTCCCGACCGGGGCCGAGAGAATCGACCAGAGGGGCGCGCGGGTCCCACGCGGGAACCGCACGGTCCGTCCTTCCCGAACCGAAGTCATGAAGGCGGTGGCAGCGATGCCGCAGGCGGTCGATCCCCGACGTGTCGCGGAGCACGGCAGCGAGGTCATGCGGCTCGTCGACGAGATCTTCCCTCTCGTTGAGGGGTTCTATGTCGACCTGCACAGGAACCCGGAGTTGTCCCACCAGGAGCACCGCACCGCGCGCGCCGTCGCCGAATGGCTCTCGCGCGCGGGCTACGAGGTCGCGACGGGGGTGGGCGGCACCGGCGTCGTCGGCGTCCTGCGCAACGGCGAGGGGCCGACGGTGCTGCTGCGCGGCGACATGGACGCCCTCCCGGTGGAGGAGAAGACCGGCCTGCCCTACGCCAGCACCGCGTACGGCACCGACGCCGACGGGCAGGAAGTGCCGATCATGCACGCCGGCGGCCACGACGCGCACACCGCCTGCCTGGTCGGCGCGGCGGACCTGATGGCGGGCTCCCGCGACCGGTGGAGCGGCACCCTGATGATCGTCGCCCAGCCGGGCGAGGAGACCCTCGACGGCGCGAGGGGCATGATCGAGGACGGCCTGTACGAGCGCTTCGGCCGCCCCGACATCGCCCTGGCCCAGCACGTCGGGCCGCAGCCCGCGGGCATGGTCGTGCACCGCGCCGGGATCATCCTGGGCGCCGCGTCGACCATGAAGGTGCGCGTCTTCGGCCGCGGCGGCCACGGCTCCCAGCCGCACACCGGCGTCGACCCGGTGGTCATCGCCGCCACCATCGTCACCCGGCTCCAGGCCATCGTGGCGCGCGAGATCAACCCGAGCGAGATGGCCGTGATCACCGTCGGCGTGCTGCGCGCCGGGACCAAGGCCGACATCATCCCGGACGAGGCCTACCTGGAGATCAACACCCGCTCCCTCAACGAGCAGGTGTCCGAGCGGCTGCACTCCGCCATCGAACGCGTCGTCAGGGCCGAGGCCGCGGCCTCGGGCGCGCAGCGCGAACCCGAGGTCACCGTCGTGCACTCGACCGGGATGACCCGCAACGACGCCGAGCAGACCCGCGCGCTGGCCGCCGCGCACCGCGCCTACTTCGGCGCCCCCTACGTGATCGACATGCCCGAGCCCTCCACCGCGAGTGAGGACTTCGGCGAGTTCGGTCTGCCCGGAGACCCCGACCCGGTGCCGTACGTCATGTGGTTCGTCGGCGCCACCCCGCACGAGGTGTGGGCCGCCGCGCCCGGCGACACCCCGTTCGACAAGCTCACCGCGGTCCCCGGCCACCACTCGTCGGGATTCGCCCCCGACCGGGAACCCACACTGCGCGCCGGGCTCGCCGCGCTGACCATCGGGGCGCTGTCCTACCTGGGCCGCTCCTCGGGACCCGGCCGCGCGGTGTCCGGCCTGGCCGCGGCCACCCACCAGTCGCTCACGGGCGGAGGCGCGAGGGCCGACGCGACCCAGGGCGCGGACATGGACGCGTTCCTGGGTGACGAGGACGAGGAGGAGTCCACGCAGAGTGCGGACATGGACGCGCTGCTGGGTGACGAGGACGAGGTCGAGTCCACGCAGAGTGCGGACATGGACGCGTTCCTGGGTGACGAGGACGAGGTCGAGTCCACGCAGAGTGCGGACATGGACGCGTTCCTGGGTGACGAGGACGAGGTCGAGTCCACGCAGAGCGCGGACATGGACGCGTTCCTGGGCGACGACGAACCGGGCGAGCCCGCCCAGCGGGCCGGCGCGGACGAGCTCCTGGACCCTCCGCCGCCCCTGCGCGGCCCCACCCAGGGCACCGAGACCGGCCCGTCGGGGTCGCTGAGGCCGCCCGCGCCCACCGGTCCCGCGTTCGCGGCCCCGCCGCCCTCGGCCCCGCCGCCCTCGGGCCCGCCCGTCTCGGCCCCGCCGCCCCCGCCCGAAGCCCGGCCCTACCCGGACGAACCGCCGTACCGGTTCTGAGCCGGGGAGCGAAGAGGACACGGCCGCGCCGGTCCCCCGTCCACGCCGAAGGGGAAACCGGCCACTCCCACACCACCGGATGACGGGCGCCGGAGCCTGCCGCACAACAGAATGGCCGCATGACACTCTGGGGCTGGGGAGACCGCCGCCGAAGGCGGGCGCTGCGACACCCGCAGGAGAACCTCCTGCTGTGGATCTGCGTTGCCGTTACCGGGCTCACCCTGGTCGGCGCCCTCAACAGGGCGATCGCCGGGGAGAGCGGGCAGCCGCTGCTGCTGCTCGGCGTCCCACTCCTGGTCTTCTTCGTCCGCGGCCAGATGTACGCGCGCCAGCGGGTCAACGGCGTGCGCGTCAGCGAACGGCAGTTCCCCGAGGCGTACCGGATGGTGGTCGACGCGGCCCGGGCCCTCGGCCTGCCGGAGACGCCCGACGCCTACGTGGTCCTGGGCAACGGCCAGATCAACGCGTTCGCCTCCGGGCACGGCTTCCGCCGCTACGTGGCGATCAACAGCGACCTGTTCGAGATCGGGGACCGGCTCGCCGACCCCGACGCGCTCCGGTTCGTCATCGCGCACGAGGTGGGGCACATCGCCGCGGGCCACACCTCCTTCTGGCGCCAGGCCGCGGTCTCCATCGCCAACGTCATCCCCGGGATCGGCAGCTCGCTCGGCCGAGCCCAGGAGTACACCGCGGACAACCACGCGTACGAGTTCTGCCCCGAGGGCGCGCGCGGCCTGCGTGTCCTGGCCGCCGGGAAGTACCTGTACGACCAGGTCGACTTCGACGAGATCGCCGCGCGGGCCCAAACCGACCAGGGCTTCTTCGTGATGCTGGTGAACGTGCTGTCCACCCACCCCGTCAACACGTGGCGGTTCGCCGCGATCCGGGACCGCGGCAGACCCGGCCGGGTCTTCTAGGGAGTCTCCGGCGCGGGGGTGTTTCGACGGGCTGGCCGGGTGATCCTCCCGTGTCGAAAAGAGACCTGACGAGGTTGCGTGACTTCGCGTAGCGACGGCCGCGAGCACCACGGGCGGGTGTCCGTGCCGGTCCTCGACCCCAGGACGTGCGGGCGGCTTCCGGCGTGGTGCTCGCACGGCCAGTGCTACACGCGGTCACGCAACCCCGGACCGTCACCCGGGGCAGAGGAGGATCACCCGGCCACCCCACCGAACAACCCCCGCACCGGAAACCCCATAGGGAAGCTCCGGTGCGGGGGTGTTTCGGCGTGCCGGTGCTTCGGGTGGGTCTTTCGGCCTCACGCCGTGCGGATCGCGGGGTCACGGCGGGCGGCGACGGCGGGCGGGGGCCGGGGCCGCGCCCATGCTGTCCGTCGCGTGAGGGTTCCGTTGACGGTCTTGGGCTTTCCGCCCTTCCCGGCCCCGAAACGGGCAGAAAGCCCAAGACCGTCAACAAAACCACCGGTGCCCGAATTCACCCCCGCGCCGGAAACTCCCTAGCGCCCGGTGCCCGTCCGTCCCGCCGCCTACAGCGAACGGACCAGGTCGGCGGTGAAGTTGCTGCCGGTCAGGATGGTGGCGACGCGGGAGCCGGGGATGCCGTGGCCGGCCAGGGCCGCGACGCCGAGGGCGGCGGCCGGTTCCACGATCAGCCCGACGGTGTCGCGCAGCAGCCGCACCGCGTCGAGGACCCGCTCCTCGCCCACCACCACCACGTCGTCCACGACCGCGCCCATCCAGGACACCGCCTCCCGTACCGCCACCCGGACGGCGACGCTGTCGGCGACGGTGCGCGCCCGCTCCGTGGACATCGGGGCGCCCGACCGCCAGCTGTGCGCCATCACCGGCGCGCCGGCCGGGACCACCCCGATCACCCGCGTCTCGGGGGAGCGCGACTTGAGCCACCGGCCGATCCCGGAGACGAGCGCGCCGTTGCCGACCGGGACCACCACCGCGTCCAGGCGCAGCGGGGCGAGTTCCACCCCGATGGTCCCGGCGCCCTCGGCGAGCCGGGGCTCCCGGCCGTCCTCGACGAACACCGAGTCGGGGCGGCCCCGGGAGTAGGCGCGCGCGGCCTCCTTGGCCGCGTCGAAGTCGGCCCCCTCGACGACGACCCGGGCACCCAGTTCGCGCATGCGGGTGACCTTGGCGGGGTCGACGGTCCTGGCGGCGAAGACCCGGACGGACAGCCCCCGGCCGCGCGCCACGTAGGCCAGGCCCTGGCCGAAGTTCCCCGCGGAGGCGCAGACGATGCTCCTGCTCTCCCCGGTGTCGCGGAGCAGGAAGTCGGCGCCCCGGCCCTTGACCGAGCGGATCGGGTTGAGCGTCTCGAGTTTCAGGACCGTCTCCCTGCCCAGGCGCCGCGACAGGGCGTCGTCGCAGAACTGGGGCGTGTCGCGGAAGACGGGGTCGATGAGGCCGGCGGCGTGTTCGATTCGGTCCAAACGGAGGGTGTCGATCGACATGTGCGAATCGTAGTTCGTCCGGTTTCGATCTGTAGTCGGACGCGGCGCGGTCAGGAGCCGCCCTCCGCGTACTCCTTCGCCAGTTGCGGCGGAAGCGGTTCGTGGCGCAGGTACTCCCGGTTGAACGTGCCGGTCCCGTGGGAGAGCGACCGCAGGTCGATGGCGTAGCGGGAGATCTCCAGCTGGGGGACCTCCGCCTTGACCAGGATGCGCCCGCCCGCCACCGGGTCACTGCCCACGACCCGGCCCCGGCGCGCGGACAGGTCGCTCATCACCGCGCCCATGTACTCGTCGGGGACGAGCACCGACACCAGGTCCACCGGCTCCAGCATCGCCACCCGGGTCCGCTCGGCGGCGTCCTTGAGGGCGAGCCTGCCCGCCTTCTGGAAGGCCATGTCGGAGGAGTCCACCGAGTGCGCCTTGCCGTCGTACAGCGTCACCCGGATGTCCACCATCGGGTAGCCGGCGAGCACGCCCTGCTCCATCTGGGCGCGCACCCCCTTCTCCACCGACGGGATGTACTGGCGTGGCACGACCCCGCCGACGATCTCGTCCACGAACTCCAGCCCCGCCCCCGACGGCAGCGGCTCCACCCTGATCCGGCAGACGCCGTACTCGCCGTGCCCGCCGCTCTGCTTGACGTTGCGGCCCAGCCCCTGCGCGGGGACGGCGAAGGTCTCCCGCAGCGGGACGATCACCTCCTCGGTCTCGATGGGCACGCCGTAGCGGTTGGCGAGCCGGTCCAGAGCCAGGTCCAGGTGCGCCTCCCCCATGCACCACAGCACCATCTGGTGGGTCTCGGGGTTGACCTCGACCCGCAGCGTGACGTCCTCCGAGGTCAGTCGGGCGATCGCCTGGGCGAGCCGGTCCTCGTCGGCCTTGTGCGCGGCGCGCAGCGCGGTGGGCAGCAGGGGATCGGGGAAGCTCCACGGCGGCATCCGCAGCGGACGGTCCTTGTCGGAGAGGGTGTCCCCGGTCTCGGCCCTGGTCAGCTTGGCGACCGCGCAGATGTCGCCCGCGACGACCGCCCCCGTCGGCCTGTTCTGCTTGCCGAGCGGGACGGAGAGCGGGCCGATCCGCTCGTCCGCGTCGTGGTCCTCGTGGCCCCGGTCGGCGAGGCCGTGCCCGCACACGTGCACCACCTCGTCGGCGCGCAGCGTCCCGGAGAACACCCGGACCAGGCTCACCCGGCCCACATAGGGGTCGCTGACCGTCTTGACCACCTCGGCCAGCAGTGGGCCTTCGGGGTCGCAGGCAAGGTCCGGCACGGGCCGCCCCGAAACGGTCGTGACCGGCGGAAGCGGTCGCTCGGCGGGACTCGGGCAGGCCAGGGGGAGCTCGGCCAGGAGCTCGGGCACGCCCACCCCGCTCAGCGCCGACATCGCCAGCACCGGGTGGAACCCGCCGCGCGCCACCGCGGCCTCCAGGTCCGTCACGAGCATCGCGCGGTCCAGCTCCTCGCCCGCCATGTAGCGGTCCATGAGCGTCTCGTCCTCGCTCTCCTGGATCACCCCCTCGATCAGGGCGGTGCGCAGCTGCTCGGTCTCGGCGGCCAGGTCCGGGGAGGGATCGGTCTCCACCCGCTCGCCGCCGGAGTAGTCGTAGTAGCGCCGGGAGAGCAGGCCCAGCAGGCCCCGCACCGCGCGGGAGTCCCCCTCGCCCTCGACCACGGGCACGTACGCGGGCATGACGCCGTCGCCGAACGCGGCCCGGCACTGGGCGACGACCTCGGAGAAGTCGGCGCGGTGGTGGTCGATCTTGGTGACGGCGACGGCGCGCGGCATGTCCAGCGCGGCGCACTCCTCCCAGAGCAGCCGGGTGCGCCCGTCGACCCCGTCGACCCCCGAGACCACGAACAGGGCGGCGTCGGCGGCGCGCAGCCCCGCGCGCAGGTCACCCACGAAGTCGGCGTAGCCGGGGGTGTCCAGCAGGTTGACCTTGACATCGCCCACCCACAGCGGGGCGACGGCGAGGTTCACCGAGCGCTGCTGCCGGGCCTCGACGTCGTCGTGGTCGCTGACGGTCGTGCCCTCCTCCACCCGGCCGGCCCGGTTCACCGTCCCCGAGGCCAGCAGCAGCGACTCGACCAGGGTCGTCTTGCCCGAGCCGGAACGGCCGATCAGCACCACGTTGCGGATTCTCTGGGGCTGATCGGCCCTGGGTGCCCTGCCGACGGTCGCAGAGCCGGATTTGTCCGCCATGCTCCAACACTCCCCACGGGATGACGCCATCGCCCCCGCCCCGGTGTGACGCGGGCCACTTCTACCGTCACCCGGGCAACCGGATATGACAAGGGCATTCCGTCGTGGAACACCGAGTCATGAGCTCGGCAGGACCAAGGGCTGACCCCGCGGCCCGCTGGTGGTGCCGGCACGTCCTTCCGTGGACGGGGGGCCACCAGTGCCGGAACGGGCGGGGTCGGGCACGATGGGGGGCGTGTCTGATGTTCTAGGCGACCGCACGCCGCGACCGGAGCCGGTCCGGCGGCTGCTCCGCACCTCCGACGGAATCCAGATCGACTCGGTACTCCTGCGCCGGGCGCTGCCCCGGACCAGCGCCGTGGTGCTGGCCAACGGCTTCACCGGGACGTGGCGCAACCCCGCCACCGCGATGATCGCGGACCGGATGCTCGGGGTGGGCGACGTGATGACCTTCGACTTCCGCGGGCACCACGAGTCAACGGGCGAGTCCACCGTCGGCGACCAGGAGGTGCTCGACCTCCAGGCCGTCGTCGAGCACCTGCGCGGACTCGGGTACACGCGCGTCGCCACCGTGGGCTTCTCCATGGGAGCGGCCGTCGCGATCAGGCACGCGGGGATGTTCGGCGGGGTCGAGGCGGTGGCCGCGGTGAGCGGGCCGAGCCACTGGTTCTACCAGGGGACGACGAGCATGCGGCTGCTCACTTTCGGGGTGGAGCGCCCGATGGGGCGGTTCTTCCTACGGAAGGCCCGCAACGTCAGGGTCGTCTCCCGGGCCTGGGAACCGGTTCCGCCCGACCCCACCGAACTCGCGGGCCGCATCGCCCCGGCCGGGCTGCTCGTGGTGCACGGCGACGCGGACTCGTACTTTCCGGTCGACCACGCCCACCGCATCCACGAGGCCGCGGACGACCCCAAGGAGCTGTGGATCGAACCGGGCATGGGGCACGCCGAACGCGCCATGACCCCCCGGCTGGCCGACCGCATCGCCGAGTGGCTCGCACCCTTCCTGTCCCCCGCGACCCCGCCGCCGACCGGGTAGGGAGCAGCGGGTGGCCGGGGGACCCCCTCGGCCGCCGGTGGCGGTCCGGGTCAGAGAAGGCTCCCGGCCCTTGGGGGAGCCGTCGCGTGCGGCGCCTGCCGGGGGAAGGGCGGGGCCGCGCCCATGATGTCCGTTGCGTGAGGGTTTTGTTGACGGTCTTGGGCTTTCTGCCCGTTTCGGGGCCGGGAAGGGCGGAAAGCCCAAGATCATTCCGGGTGAAGGCGGGACCGGCCCTTGAACCGCCGCCTCACGGACATCCGGCAGGGACGCGCGGACCTCCACAGGGTGGTCCCATCGCGTGCTCCGTCGTGGTGTTCCCGGGCGCGCTCTTTCGCGCACGCGCCATCGAAGCAGAGCGCGGCGCGGGGCGCCAGTGGGAAAACGCCCCGCGCTCCGGTCGGCGCCCGGTCAGTACGACGAGACGTGCACGTGGTCGTAGTGGTTCTGGGTGATGCTGCCGCGGTCCGACATCGGCTTCCAGCCGGCGCCGGGGTTGCGGGAGTCCCAGATCTTCTGCTCCCAGATCACGTACATGATGCCGAGCCGGTCGGCGTTGTTCCTGGCGTACTCGGCCATCTGCGTGCCCAACTGCTGGTTCTCCGCGCTGGGCATCCCGCCGCCCGCGCTCATCATGAAGTCGCAGGCGCGGCCGGAGCCGTGCTCGCCGGAGTCGCCCGGGCGCAGGCAGCCGACGGGGTAGGGGGCGCCGAACTGGCCGATGAGGTCGTCGCGGATCGCGGCCATGCGGGGGGTCACGCCGTCGAAGCCGGGGCCCTGCGCGTCGGCCGGGACCGTGCCGTTGCCGGGGGTCTCGGGGACCTGCTCGGCCTCGTACTTCTCGATCTTGGCGAGGATCTCGTCGCGCTGCTCCTCCAGGTCGTCGACCAGCTCCTGGGCCTCGTCGAGCTTGGAGTCGGCCTCCTCCTGGGCGGCCTCGGCCTCGACCTCCAGGGCCTCGAGGTTGGAGACGCGCGCACCGCTGTTGTGCGACAGCTGGCTGAGCAGGGACGCGTCGTCGAGCATCTGCTCGGGCGAACTGCTCAGCACGATCTCCACCGTGGGGTCCAGGCCGGTGCTCTTGTACTGGCCGGCGGCGAGCTGCGCCACGTCGCCGCGCGCGTTCTCCAGCCGCTCCTGGACGTCCTCGAGGTCCTTCTCGGCCTTCTCGGCCGCGTCCTTGGCGCTGGTGTACTGGACGAGTTCGCCGTCGTACTCCTCCTCCAGCGCGTCGGCCTGCTCGTTCAACTCCTCCAGCGTCACCTCTTCCTCATCGGGGTCCGCGTAGCCGGGGGACTGGAGTGCGAGGACCGCCGCGACGAGCGCGGCGGCGACAACGGTTCCGCGGCGGTGGGCACGCGAAAAAGGGGGTTTGCGAGATCTGATCACTTGACTCTGCTCCGTGGGGAGGGACCTGTGGCCTCAGCGACGGTGGGGGCGGGGGTTCCCAAGGGGCCACACGATGCTTCAGCAGACCATACGAGATCTTCTCGTGATATGCCTAGTCGTCATCGTGATTTGTCACTGGAAAGCCGACATCTCATCGGAGCCCGCCGAAAGCGGAGGGAAGTTTCCGGGGGGTCTCCGAAGCGGCGCCGGCGCCCATGAACCAGTCGGAGCGGCGGATCTCGCGCATGGCGTCCCGGCGCGCGTCGCGGTCCAGGCGGTCCAGGTAGAGGGTGCCGTCGAGGTGATCGGTCTCATGCTGGAGGCAGCGGGCCATCAGCCCGGAGCCCTTGAGGGTGACCGGCTCGTTGCGCAGGTCCACCCCGGCCACGACCGCGTGCATGGCGCGCCTGGTCGGATACCACAGGTCCGGCACGGACAGGCAGCCCTCGTTGCCCTCGTCCTGGGTCTCCTCGGACAGCTCGACGATCTCCGGGTTGATGACGTAGCCGATCTCACCTTCGACGTTGTAGCTGAACGCGCGCAGGCCCACCCCGATCTGGGTGGCGGCGACCCCGGCCCGCCCGGGGGCGTCCACGGTGTCCAACAGGTCCCGCACCAGGGCCTCGGTGTGCCGGTCGAACGTGGTGATCGGTGTCGTCGGCGTGGTCAGTACGGGGGCGCCGAACAGGACGATGGTGCGCTTTGTCATGGTTGAAGGGTAGCCGCGCGGAGCGGGTCCGGCTTCGGTTCCCGCAGAGGGGGAGGGCCTTCCCGTCCTCCGTCTTCCGGGGTCGGGCGGGTTTGGGGGCCGGCGCGTCGTCCGGCACCGTCTCGATCGGTACCGGGCCAGGGGGAGGACCCCCTTCGCCCCCCCGCCCTCCGTCTTCCGGGGTCAGGCGGGTTTGAGGGCCAGCGCGTCGTCCAGCACCATCTCGATGTAGTCGAGGGCCGCGCGGCGCCGGGCCAGCGCGTTCTGGTACAGCGAGGGCCGCGTGGAGTCGCGGCGGATGCGCAGGCACTCGTTGACGATGCGGTCCCAGCGCTCGGGGAAGGCGTGCAGGGCGTAGAAGCCCGCCCCCGACTTGGAGGTGATCTCGCCGGTGCGCAGGGTGAAGTGCAGGCGGCTGACGCTCAGTACGCCCCAGGAGGGGGCCAGCGAACCCAGGGCGGCCAGGCCGCGCGGGGTGATCAGGCTGCCGGCCTTGGCGCGCCAGCGCCGCCAGTGCTCGTCGAGGTTGCCCAGGGACCAGGCCTGCAGGCTCACCCGCTCGTCCCAGACGTCGAGTTCGATCGGCAGCGGGCCGCGGACCGTCACACCGCGTTCGGCCAGGACGTGCCAGGTAGCGGGGTTGACGTCGGGGCCGGCCTTGCGGCGGAAGCGCCCGTTGACCACGGAGACCACCGGGCCGCAGTGCTGCGGGTCGGCGGTGAGGTCGTCCCAGGTGACGTGGATGCCGTTGAACTGCGGCCGGGGGAAGCGGGAGCGCATGCGCGCGTGGACGCGGCGCATCGCGGTGCGCTCGGCCTCGTCGAGGCGGTGGGTGGTCACCACCACGAAGTCCACGTCGCTGGTGTGAGGGCGGAAGTCGCCCAGCGCGACCGAACCGGTCAGGTACAGGCCCTCCACGAGTCCGGGCGCCTCGACGTCGGCGTCGAGCAGGAAAGCCTCGGCAACGGTTCGGGCCTGGGGGTGGACAGCCATCAGTACTACTCCAGTCCGGTTCGTCCGAGAGTGGGCCGCGTGCTCCGCCGACAGGAGAGGAGGTGACCGACGCGGACCGGCCGCGGTGCCACGTCCGGCCGTTCGGCCGGGCGGCTCCGCGCCTTCTCCTCGTCCCAGTTTGGGAGGCAACGCATCCGAAGGCAAGTCGTCAGGCCGAAGGAGCCCCCGGTCACCACCGTGATGGTGGTGCGTGCACCACCATCACGGCGGGGCGGCGGCGGCCTCCCGCGCTTCGCCCCCGCGCTGCCGTGAGGAGACGGGAGCCCGGCGGCTGACGGGGTCGTTCAGCGCCCGGGCGCGCGCCCCCCGGTGTCTTCCGCCAGGGCGACGAGAGCGGCGGCGCGCGTGTCCCAGTCGGGGGCGCCGTGCCGGAACGGGGCCGCGGCCCGGCACAGCAGCGCCGCGGACGTGAACGCGTCCAGCGCGCCGAGGACCCCCGCCGCGTACGCGGCGGGCGCCTCGTCCAGGTAGCCGTCGAGCAGCGGGCCCAGTACGGCGGCGGGACCGTCGCCGCTCCGCCCGGCCGCGTACTCGGCCGCGGCGAAGTCCGCCAGGTCGGCCGCGGGGTGGGCGACGCGCGCCCGGTCCAGGTCGGCCAGGGCCGGGCCGCGCTCGCCGACCAGGACCCGCGCGGCGCGGAACCCGCCGTGGGCCAGGACCCGGGGCCCGGACGGATCCGCCAGCGCGTCCGCGCAGCGCAGCGCCACCGCTTCGGCGCGCCCGGCCAGGCCGGGAACGAGGCCGCCCACCTCCGAGGCGGCGGCGGTCGCCTCGGCTCCGAGGTCGGCGGGGAGGAGCTCCCGGGGTGGCGGCACCGAGTGCAGCCGGGCCAGCAGGCGGCCCGCCTCCGCGAGCGTGGCGTCCCCTGCGGCGGATCCCCGCGCCGGCAGCAGGTCCAGCGGCTCCCCGGGGACCCACCGGGTGGCGACCAGCCCGTACCGGCTGATCCGGACCAGGTCGGGTACCGGGATTCCGGCGGCGGCCGACGCCAGGTAGGCGGACGCGTTCACCTTCCCCGATCGGGCGCGCACGACGGTCACGGGGCGGCCGTCCGCGTCGTCGATCCGGCCGACCCAGCGCCGCCCCGGCCGGTAGGCGAGGGTGCGCGCCGATCCGCCGTCCGGTGCGCCGAACCGGTCCGGCGCGGACGCGAAGTGCCGGACGGCGGTGAGTGCCAGGTCGTCCACGGGCGGTCCCACCACCAGGCAGAGCCCGGGGTCGTGCAGCGGGCCGCGCAGCCGGGGCTCCTCGACGTCGGAGATGTCGACGGCGCGCCCGGCGGGTTCCGGGACCCACCGCCGTGCGTAGCGGACCTCCTCGGCGAGTCCGCCCGGTGCCGCGTCGGCGGCGAGGGCCCGGGCGAAGGCGTGCCGGGTGCCGTCCGGGTAGCGCGCGGTGAACCCGGTGGCGAGTCCGGTCCCCGGCCGGTAGCGCCGGTGCGTCACCTCGACCCCGAGGGGGCGCTCGGCGTCGGCGGGAAGTAGGGAGTCGAGCAGGTCCGAGAGCGCGTCGGGGGTGAGCAGCGTGCCCAATCCGGGGACGCGGGTGTCCCCGCGCGCCAGTTCCTCGTGTGCGGTCGACGGCACGCGGGCCTCCTCTGGTTCGTCGCCTCGCTGTCGATTGTGGCGGGTTCTTCCCCGGACGGGGAGCGCGTCGGGAGGAGTGAACGATTCGGGGAGGACGCGCGGCCACCGGCGGAACGCGGGGCGCCGGGTACGCGGGGGAGTGGCCGGTTCGGCCCCGGAACACGCACGTCCGAGCATTTTCCGTTATCTCGGTAGGTATTCTTTTAATTTTCTACCATTCCGCGCGGCGGGTTTGGGAAAATGTGTTAAATCTTGGTCTCTACTGGGTATTTCAGGGTTCTCCGATGCCGACTGGAAATAGTACGTTCACGCTCGTGTGAATCTCTCTGGAGAGGTTGCTGATTGGCTGCGATCCGGTCCTCGATGTCTTAGGACATCGGTCGATCCGACTCTCGCGAGATGGTGCCGCGAGTGACGGGGGCAACATTGCCGCGATGTGGAAAAAGTAATTCTTTTCGCTTATCCTCTGAAGAGTGTGGCTACCGGTGCTGATCGTCGAGGGTGCCCGCCCCTCGAGGTCGCGCTCGGAGTCAACCGACCTGGTCTTTACCGCCCCTTGGACGGGGCGAACAGCGTCATTAGGCACTGTTGCCGCATGTGTAACACGACTTCATTCGTGTGAAACCCGTGCTCATTACGCTCTCGCGTCGACGGGCGGGGTTACTCGGTGGTTTTGGAGGAAGTGGTTATGGTTCCAACCATGGTTCTCGTAGCGGATGGATCGCGTGACGCGCACCGAAGGGACGCGCTCTGCGGCCTGGCGGAAGCGGTGGTTCAGCGGGGCGAGGCGCCCGTGCGCACGGCCTTCGGTTCGCACGCCGAACTCCAGGCCACGGTGGAGTCGGTCCAGGGGCCGCTCGTGGTGGTCCCGGCCTTTCTCGCGGGCAGCGACACGGCCAGCACCGAACTCCTCTCCGGTCTCGACATCAGCGACCGCTTCGACGCCTGCGCGACGGCACCCCTGGGCGCGGTGCCCTCGATCGTCGCCAAGCTCGCCGCCCAGCTCCGCGCGGCGGGCTGGTGCCCCGGCGACGGCGTCGTCCTCGCCGCCGACGGCGGCCCCGACAACGACGAGCGCCGCCAGGTGACGGATGTGGCGCGCATGCTGAGCCGCCGCGTCCAGTCGCCCGTCCAGGTCGGCTACCTCAACGCCTGGGCCCCGTCGGTCTCCGACGCCGTGACCCGCCTGCGGCGCAACGGCCACGGCCGGGTCGCGGTCGCGACCTGGCAGCTGGTGGAAGGCTCGGACTTCGACCGGCTGCGCGACATCGGCGCCACCACCGTCACCGCGCCGTTCGGCCCGTCCGCGGTCGTCATCGACACCCTGCTGGCCCAGCACCGCGCCGCCACCGCGCGCCTGGCCGCCTGAGTCCGGACGCTTCGGACGGTCGTGGGAGGCCGACCGGGGAGCGGGGCCGCGGACGCGTTCCGCCCGGAGGTGTCCGCGGAGCCCCCGCCCGGGGTCCGGCTCCCCTACCCGGGGCCGGGCTCCCGTAGGGGAGCGCGTCCGGCGGAGGAGGCGGTCGCTATGGTAAGGCGGCATGACCTTTCTCGCGTTGCTCGTCGTCCTCCTCGTCCTGGTGGTCCTCCCGCTGCTCGCGGTCGTCGTCTGGCTCGTCGTCCGGGCCGTCAACGAAGGGCCGCGGCCCCCGCGGGCGCCGGGCCGCCCCCGGGGGCCCGGCCCGTACCCCGGCCCTCCGCGGGGCCCGGGGCGCCGCTGACCAGGCCGGGGGAGCCGGACACGCCGACCCGCCGGAATTGTCCGCTTCCGGCCGCGGAGGCGAGCGTACGTGGCCTGGCCTGTGCCTCATGGGCGACGACCAGGGCAGGAGTGACGACCGCCCACGGGGGAAGCGGGGATACTGGAAGTGCGATGTCCGTAGGGTGGTCCTCATGAGTGACGTCACAGCGCAGTTGGTCGATGACAAACAGCGAAGCCGATTGGTCAGGCGCTTCGGAAGCGGAGCGCTCAACTGGCTGGACGGACTTCCCGAACTCGTCACGGAGCTCGCCGAACGCTGGGCCTTCACGGTGGAGGGGGGCGGGCCGCACGGACAGACCTCGGTGGTGGTGCACTGCAGGCGGACCGACGGAACGGCCGCCGTCCTCAAGGTGAGCCCGGACCCCCCGCTGATCGCGGCCGAGGCGCGCGTGCTGGCCGTGTGGCAGCCGACCCGCAGGGTTCCGGGCGTGTACGAGGTGGACGCCCGGCGCGGCGGGATCCTGATGGAGGCCATCGAACCGGGCCGCACCATCGCCGAGACCGGGACGGTCCCCCCGATGGAGCGGATCAGCGGCCTCATCAACGAACTTCACGAAGTCCAGGTGACCGAGTCGGCGCTGTGGGAACTGCACCCGCTGGACAGCCGGGTCAACTTCATCTTCGACCTGTGGGAGCGGGCGCGCGCGGACGGTCCCGCGGCCGACTTCGTCCCGGCTCCGCTCATGCACCACGGGCACTCCCTGGCGCGCGGCCTGGCCTGCGGGGACGAGAACGTCGTGCCCCTGCACGGTGACCTGCACCCGGGCAACGTCCTGGACGGCGGGGCCGAGCGCGGCCTGGTCGCCATCGACCCGCGCGGCTGCCTGGGCGACGCGGCCGTGGACGCGGTCGACTGGGCGGTGTGGAAGGCCGCCTCGCTGGACGAGGTCAACGACCGGATCGCGGTCCTGGCCCCCGGCATCGGGGTGCCGTCCCAGCGCCTGCTCAGATGGTGCGTCGCCTTCGGTCCCGTCTTCGCCACGGCCCTCGCGAACCGGGGCCGCGCGAACAGCGCCGAGTTCAAGGTCGTGATGGAACTGGCCGGTTGGTGAGGAGCCGCCGGCGGTCCTGACGTCGGCGCCGCCCGGAACGGTCCGGGGACGCCGACGTCAGGACCGGCGACCGCCGCTGTCAGCGGACCGCCGTGGTGAGGCGTCGGGCCTGGTCGGGGGTGAACACCGCGTGTAGGACGGTGGCGTCGTCGTGGATTTTGCCCAACGGGACGCCGTTGCGGACCTCCTCGGCGCGGACCCAGTCGACGAGGGAGTGCGGTCCGCGTTCGCGCAGGTGGCGCCAGACGGACTCCCAGGTATGGCCGTAGTAGTCCACGAGGCGGGTGCAGCCGTCCGACATCAGCGCGAACTCGCTCGCCCGCGCGGTTCCGAGCACCGCCTGGTAGGCGGCTTCGGGGACCGTGCTGGCCACCCAGAAGCCGCCCGGGGTGTTGCGTGACTCGCGCACCAGCTGCCGGCTGTAGGGGCGGCCGCCCGGGAGGCGGTCCACCCGGTCGTCGCTGACCGCGCGCACGGTTCCGTCGTCCTGGGCGAACAGCACCGCCGAGTCGGCCAGCACCAGGTAGTCCAGCCCATGCTCGGAGCGCCGGGCCAGGACCGCGGTCGCCGAGGGGCTGTCGGGGTTGTCCAGGTCGCACCCGCCGCCGTGCGCGTACCGCACCCGCTCGATCGCGACGGCGAGCGCGTCCGGCAACGGCATCGGCGTGCCCAGCGTCACGCGCAGGGCCTCGGCCAACCGGTCCACCAGCCAGCTCACGTCGTGCGCGCACCCGCTGGCCACGCCCGACGGGGCGGTGGCCCCGTCCAGGACGAACGCCCAGTCCGCCCCGGCTCCGATACGGTCCTCGTTGTTGGCTGCGACTCCGCGACGGCTTGCCTGCCTGATTCGCACGTGCCCCTCTTTTCACATCTCGTGGCAGGGGCACCACGGACCGGCGCCCGCTTATGCCGTTGTGTCGGGGATGAGCTTTCCCGGGCCGAGTGCGCCGAGGGGGTTCCGGGATCGGGGACGTCCACGCCCGGAGGGCTGGTCTCGACGGTCGTCCGGACCGGTGGCCGATGCCACCGCGTGATGGTGGGAGACGGCCGCGTGGTACGGCGGCGGGCCCGCCGGACGGGCGCGCGGAACGCGGCGCGGCGTCTTCGCGTCTTCGGGGCCGTGTGGCGCCCGGTGGGTCGAGTCGACGGCCTCCCAGCGGAGGGGAGGAGTGTTCGACCAGGTGGTGGCGGTTTTCAGGGTTTCGGTGAGGATGCCCGCAGACAGTAGCGTGTCACGCGGTCGCGGACCCGGGAATCTGGAACACCGCCGGTCTCCCGGCACGCCGGCGCGGCCCGTCGGACGTCGGGAGGGCCCGCCGCCGGGATCCGCGGAAGTCGTGCGGGGCTCTCGGACCGCCGGGGACCGGAGCGGGCCGTGGAAGACCGCGCGGCGTTCGCGAAGCGACGGCGGCGCGAGCGCGCGGGGCCGGCCCCGCGCCGGACCGGGGTGATTGTCAGGGCCTGTGGACGGGAGCCGCGCCGACCCAGCGGTGATAGGCGTCCACGTCGACGTTGCTGCCGCACACGATGGTGGCTACGTGTCGGCCGGCGAAGCGGTCGCGGTCTTCGAGGATCGCCGCGATGCCGAGCGCGGCCGACGGCTCGACGACGAGGCCGGCGTGGTCGAGGAGCATCCGCATACCGGCGATGATCGACGCCTCCTGGACCAGGACGGCGTCGTCAGCGACCAGGAGGAGATCGTCCAGGACGGCCGGGATGGGACGCCGGCCCGCGACGCCGTCAGCGATGGTGTCGGTCGAGTCGGTGGTGACGACGCGTCGCCGGCGCCACGAGTGTGTCAGCGCCGGCGCGCCCAGTGGCTGGACGCAGACCACCTCGACGCCGGTTGCCAGGGTCTTCATCACATGGCCCACGCCGGTGGCCAGCGCCCCGCCGCCGAGGGCGACCAGGACGGCGTCGAACGACGGCGCGGCGTCCACCAGTTCCAGACCGATGGTCGCCGCGCCCTCGCAGGTCTCGATGTCCAGGCTGTCTTCGAGCAGCCGGATGCCGTCGTACCGAGCGATGGCGGCCGCCCGCTCGCGAGCCGTCTCGTGGTCGCCGTCCACCAGCTCCAACCTGGCGTCCAGCGCGCGGATGCGGTCAAGCTTGACCGCAGTCGCGAAGCGGGACGTCACGACGGTCACGTCGAGCCCCCGGCCGCGACCGGACCAGGCGAGGGCTTGGCCGAGGTTTCCCGCGCTGGCGCACACCACGGCGCGCGGGCCGTGGTCGGCGAGCAGGCTCGCGGCTACCTCGGTGCCGCGGGCCTTGAAGCTGCGGACCGGGTTCGCCGTTTCGAGCTTGATGCTCACCGCGCACCCGAGGCCGGGCTCCAGCGCCTCGCAGCGGTACAGCGGAGTGTCGAGAAAAACCGGGTCGATCACCCGGCGGGCAGCCCTGATCCGAGCGGTGTCGAGGCGCGTCTCCTGCACGGCACAGAAGCGTAGCGCCGTCGGCGACCGGGGACCCGGCCCGGCACGGCGCGGTCTCCGGAGGACTCAGGACTTCCTGTTCCTGGTCCCCGGGAGCAGCCCCGCCGCGTTGACGGTTTCGGCCAGCGGCGCGGCGAGTTCGGCCAGCCGGGCGCAGCCCTCGGCTCCCAGGGGGAGGTAGGCGGGCAGCGCCAGCGCGTCGGTGCGGGCCTCGATCTCCCCGCGCAGGGCGGTGCCCGCCTCGGTGAGGGCGAGGGTGCCGTCGGCGGCCGTCGCCACCAGGCCGCGTTCGGTGAGGCGGCCGACGGCGGCGTCCCAGTCCCGCTCGTCCCACCCGCGGGTCCGGCGCAGCCCGCGCGTGCTCGCGTACCCCGTCGCGGCGTGCGTCACCAGCGACTCCACCGGGTCCAGCCCGGCCACCAGCAGCGCGGCCACGTGCCCGTCGCCCCGGTACTCGCGCAGCAGGGACTGGGCGTGCCACAGGACCAGGTGCGGTTCGACCGGCCAGTCCAACCCGGCGTGCGCGGCGAACAGCGGGCGTCCGTGCGTGTGCCGGGACGCCTCCAGCGCCGCGGTCCGCGCCAGTTCCGCCGCCTCGGCGACCCCGTCGGACCCGAGCAGGGCCTCCCCCGCGACGGCGCGCAGCGCCGCGTCCACCACGTCCAGCCGGGCCTTCAGCACCGTCCCGGGGTCGGCCAGGGTCCACGCCCGGGGGATGACCGAGGCCACCACCGCGGGGTTGAAACTGTGGAAGGCCGCCGCGACCAGGCCGGGGCCCACCGCGCCCAGCGCCGCCGACCGGGAGGCGAAGTAGCCCATGACGGCGGGCTCCAGACCGATCGCCGAGTACGCGGCTTCCGCCTGCGGGGCGAAGTAGACCAGGAGATGGACGGGTTCGACCGCGCTCCACGTGGTGCGGGCATGAACGGGTGTCGTGGACGCGGTGTTCATGAGACCTCCGGGCCGCCCGCGAGACGCGGGGCGTGGTCGGGGAACCAAGCGGCGGAAGTCGATCCTAACCATCGTCTATTGACACCGATCCTTTGCCCTACGTAGGAAGAGTCATCGGTTCGGCGAGAGGGGCGGTGTACTCGTGGAGGTCGTTGCCAGGACGCGCGGCGGAGAGGTGCGGGGGGTCAGGGGCGACGGGGTCGCGGTCTTCCGCGGGATCCCGTACGCCGCGCCCCCGGTCGGGCCGGACCGCTTCGCCCCGCCCCGCCCGCCCGATCGCCGGGAGGGCGTGCGCGACGCCACCGCCTTCGGGCCCACCGCGCCCCGCCCGCCCTACCCCGAGGCCATCGCGCGGCTGCTCGTCGAGCGCTCCGTCCCGGGAGACGACTTCCTCAACCTCAACGTCTGGAGCCCGGACCCGGGCGCCGCCGGACTGCCGGTGATGGTGTGGATCCACGGCGGCGCGTTCAGCAACGGCTCGGGTTCGGAGCCGGTCTACGAGGCGTCGTCCTTCGCCCGGGACGGCGTGGTCGCGGTCAGCTTCAACTACCGGCTCGGCGTGCAGGGCTTCGGGCTGTTCCCCGACGCCCCGGCCAACCTGGGGCTGCTCGACCAGATCGCCGCGCTGGAGTGGGTCCGCGACAACATCGGCGGCTTCGGCGGCGACCCCGACAACATCACCGTGTTCGGGGAGTCCGCGGGCGCGATGAGCGTCTGCGCGCTGCTGTCGACGCCGCGTGCCCGGGGGCTGTTCCGGCGGGCCGTCGCCCAGTCGGGGGCCGGGAACACGGTCGTGGACGCGCGCGACGCCGCCACCGTCACCCGGGTGCTGGCCGAACGCCTGGGGGTCGAGCCGACGGCGGCCGGCCTGGCCGGGGTGCCGGTGGACCGGCTGCTCGCGGAGCAGGACCGGATCTCGCGGGAGATCCGGGGCGCCCCCGACGCGGGGGTGTGGGGCGAGCGGATCGCGGGGGGCGCCATGCCGTTGCCGTACGCCCCGGTCGTCGACGGCGGCCTGCTGGAGCGGCGGCCGGTCGAGGCCATCGCCGCGGGCGCCGGACACGACGTCGACCTGATGATCGGCACCACCACCGACGAGTACCGGCTGTTCCTGGCACCCACCGGCCTCCTGCCGTTCATCACCGAGGAGCACCTGTCCGCGCACCTGGCCAGGGTGGGGCTGGACCCCGGCGCGGCCAGGGTCTACGCCACCTCCTGCCAGAGCGACGACCCCGGCGACGTCTTCGCCGCCGTCGTCACCGACCAGGTGTTCCGCATCCCCGCCTACCGGGTCGCCGAGGCCCGCGCGGAGGCGTCCGCGAACACGTTCGGCTACGAGTTCGCCTGGCGCACGCCCCGCCTGGGCGGGATCCTGGGCGCCTGCCACGCGTTGGAGGTGCCCTTCGTCTTCCAGACCTTCGAGGCGGGTGCCGCTCTGACCGGCCCCGACGCGCCCCGGCCACTGGGCGCCGCCATGCACGACGCCTGGGTCCGCTTCGCCGCCACCGGCGACCCGGGCTGGGCCCGGTGGACCCCTCGCACCCGCCACATCATGCGCTTCAACCACCCGGGCCCCGCCGTCGTCGAGGACCCCGGGTCGGCCACCCGCCTGCTCTGGGAGAAGGCCGACCTCTGACCGGCGGGCGCGAGACGACCGCGCGCACGAAGAGCCCGGGACCGGGCCTCCCCGGTCGCCGATTCCATCGGATGCGGTCGGCCCTCGCAGGTGCTCCCCGGTGACGGCCGGACGCCGGCCGAGCGCGCCGGGGCGCCCCCCGTGCCTCCAGCGGCCCCGAAGCCGTGCGGGTCTTCCTACGGTCCGTATGCGAGGCGTCCGGCCCGCGGCGCGGTGGCAGGCAGACCTCGGCCGCGGCGGTCCCGACGGGCCTTCGCGGCACTGGCGCGAGCCGCTCCTCCGGCCGGTCGGCGCGGCGGGTGCTCAGCCGTGCGGTGCCGTGGCCCGGATGCCGGCGAGCACCACGGCGACGATGCGCTCCGCGTCCGCGCGGGTGAACGCGCGTAGGCCGCGGTTGACGATGAGGTGCACAGGACCGGAGATCATCTCGCCGAGGAAGGGGATGTCGACCGGGGGCAGCTCGCCCCGGTCGACGGCGGTGTCCACCCGCCGCCGCATGGCGGCCACGCGCTGGTCGAGAACCCTGTCCAGCGCCTGCCGGACCGAGGGGCTTTGGCGGGCGGGCTGGACGGCCTGTTCGAGCGTCCGGCCGAACGGTGTCTCCAGGCCGCCGGCGATGCCCATCAGGAAGTCCGCCAGATCCCGGTGGAGGTCGCCGGTGTCGGCGACCGACGCGAGGCCCTCGGCGTAGCGCAGCAGGGCGTCGACGATCAGCTCCTCACGGTCGGGCCAGTTGCGGTAGACGCTGGTCTTGTGCACGCCGGCGAGCTCGGCGACCTCCTCGTAGCGGAAGCCCACGACGCCGTCGCGCGCGACGAGCTCAACGGTCGCGGCGAGGATCTGCGCTCGCACCCGCGCGTTGCGGCCACCGGGGCGCCGTGCGGGCGGCCGGTCAGCGGTCTCGTCGGCCATCGCCCTGCTCACCTCTTGTTCCTCTGCTCAGGTGCCGATTGTCGCCATGGGGGCGTTGCGGTGCAAGTCGGTCACCAGTAGGCTCCTTAAAAGCAACAATTAGGCGCTTTAATCTCCGGGCCGCCATCACGGCGGCCCATCCGCCGACCACGCCGCTCCGTGCCCTCCCCTGCCCACCGGCGGGCCGGCGGCGATCCGACCGGCACATCCGCCCAGTCACACCTGGAGCACACAACGTGAACATCCTTGTCTCCGGAGCCGGTATCGCCGGCCTCGCCGCCGCACTCGAACTCGGCACCCGCGGCCACGACGTCACCGTCGTCGAGTACGGCCGTCACCTCCGACTCGCGGGCACACCCATCGACATCCGCGGTGACGCGGTCGAGACCGCGGAGAAGATGGGTCTGCTGGCGGAGATCCGGGGGCGACGACTACGGATGACCGAGTCCACCCGGTTCGTCGACAGCGACGGCGAGCCGGTGGGCCGCATCCCCGTAGCCCGGATAAGCGACTCCGACGACGACATCGAGATCCTCCGCGAGGACCTCATGCGCATCCTCGCCGACGCGCTCCCGGACACCGCGGCGATCTGTTTCGAGGACTCGATCGGGGCGCTGGCCGAAAGCGGCGACGGTGTCAGCGTGCGTTTCGCCTCCGGCCGCACCAGGCGGTACGACCTCGTGGTCGGTGCCGACGGGCAGCACTCGGCGGTACGCAGGCTGGTGTTCGGGCCGGAAGAGGACTACCTCCGCCACCTCGGCGTCTACATCGCGCTCGCCGCGCTCCCCGACGGAACCCGATCCGAGGACGTCAACTCGATATACAACGTCCCGGGCCGGCTGGCGGGCACCTTCTGGTACAAGGACAAGGCCGTCGCGGTCTTCCAGTTCCGCTCGGAACCGCTCGCCTACGACCGCCACGACCTGGACGCCCAGAAGAAGATCGTCATCGACACCTTCGCGGACCACCAGTCGTGGAGAATCCCGGAACTGCTCGACGCGGTCCGCGCCGACCCCGATTTCTTCTTCGACTCCGCGAGCCAGATCCACCTGCCCTCCTGGCACCGCGGCCGCGTCGTCCTCGTCGGGGACGCCGGCTACAGCCCGGCCTTCCTCTCCGGCCGGGGCACGTCACTCGCGCTCACCGGCGCCCGCATCCTCGCCGAAGAGCTCGACCGGTGCGGGGGCGACCACACCGCCGCGTTCGAACGGTACGAGGCCCGGCAGCGCCCCTACGTCACCTTCGCCCAGGACAGCGTCGACGGCGGCCGCGAACGCATGCTGCCGACCAGCTGGTCCGCCATCGCCGCCCGCAACGAGGCCCTGCGAGCAGCGGACACCGACAGGCGCTGAACCCGGCGCAAAGAGTCCTTCACTCCTGACGCGCTGGAGAGGATGCATGTGAAAGACACACTGGACGAGGCCGCTCCCGGCGCCCGGGAGCACCGATGGAGCAGGCGGCTCATCCTCTGGGTGGCCGTTCTCATCCTCGCCAACGTCCTGGCCGACGTGGCCATCGCCTCCCCCATGATGGTCCTGCCCCAGCTGCTCGAGCACTTCGACACCGACCAGGTCGCATGGCTGAGCGCAAGCGCGATGCTGGCCGGGGCCATCTGGTCGCCACTGCTCGCGAAGAGTTCCGACATCTTCGGTCAACGCCGGCTGCTCGTCACCACGCTGTCGATCGCATGCCTGGGCGCGCTGGTCTGCCTCGTCGCACCCAACGTCTGGATCTTTCTGGCGGGGCGTTTCCTTCAAGGGGCCGCCCTGAGCGCGATCTTCATCACGGTGGCTCTCATCCGCCAGCTCTGCGCCCCGCAGGTGGCCATGCCCGCGATCGGGCTCGTGACATCGGGCTCGTCGATCGTCGGGATCATCGAGCCGTTGGTGATGCAGCCGATCATCCACGTGTTCGGCTACCGGAGCGTGTTCGTCGTGGCGGGCCTGCTCGCTGTGGCGGCCGCGCTCTGCGTGCGCTTCTTCATCCCGGAGTCGTCGATTCGCGGCACCGGCCGGATCGACGTGGGCGGGGCGCTGCTGCTCGGCGGCGGGCTCGGCGCGGTGCTCGCCTACGCCAGTCTCGGTGGAGACTCCGGATGGCTGTCCGCGGGCATGCTCGTGCTGCTGGTGGCCGGCGCCGGCGCGTTGGCCGGCTGGGCGTTCCTCGCCCTGCGGGTCGCCGAGCCCATCATCGACATCCGGGCCCTCAGCCGACCGGTCCTGCTGACGCTACTGGCCCTGGTACTGGCCGCGGGCTCCTTCCGGAGCATGCTGCAACTGACGAGCCTCATCGCCCAGGTGCCCCCCGACCTGGGGCTCGGCTACGGGCTGGGCGACGGAGAGGCGATCGGAGTGCTGCTCGCCACCTCCTCGCTCGGCATCGTGGCCGGCGGCACGCTCGCCGGATGGGTCGCGGGGCGGTTCGGCCCGGCAAAGCCCCTCCTCGCAGCCATCGCCGTCGGGGCGGTGGCGACCTTCCTGATGCTGGCGGGCGTGTCGGTGCTCCCGCTGGCGATCGCCTGCTGGGCCATGGTCGGCCTGGCCGCCGGCGCGATCGCGACGTCCGGCTACAACCTGGCGACCGACCTCGCGCCGCCCGAGCGGCAGGGCACGGTCTCCGGTCTGGTGTCGGTCGTGTTCGCTCTCGGTTCGGTCGTCTTCAGCTTCGCCGGAAGCGAGATCCTCAAGGCCACCCGCGTCTCCGGGACCCTCGCCGGCGGCGCCCCGGTGAGCACGGCGGCCGGCGTGCACCTCTACGTCCTGATGGCCGGGATGCTCTTCGCCCTCGCCGCGGTGCCCGCGGTCATGCTGGTGCGCGGCCGGCGTGCCGCGCCGGTCGCGACCGAGGCGCCGCAGCGTCCGAGTCCGTCCGCGGTCGGCCCGTGACCCGGATGCCGGGCCACACCGTCGGAGGGCCGCTGCTGAAGCGGCCGTACGACCTTCGGCACGCCGGGGTGACCTACCGGCTCAACCGGGGAGTGCCCGCGACCCAGGTCGCGGAATGGGCGGGACACAGCGTCGAAGTGCTCGACCGCACCTACGCCAAGGTGTGGAAGGGGATGGACGACGTGTGGATCGACCGGATAGGCGATCACGGGTGACCCGGATCACATGCTGGTGAAGTGTCAAGGGTGGGGACTCCGAGTGTTTTCGGAGTCCCCACCCTTTTTGTCGTCTATGTCCGGTCCACAGGCGGTCCACGAGTGGTCCACGGAAGCTCGGTGAACATGGTGCACGATGACGTGACCTGACATACGAAGAGACGCCGCCCGCCAGGTGTCTTGCCTGGTCAGTGCGGCGTCTGTCGTCGTCGGTATTCTGTGCCCCCTGCAGGATTCGAACCTGCGCACACGGCTCCGGAGGCCGTTGCTCTATCCCCTGAGCTAAGGGGGCTCAGTGCGTGCACAACTCTAGCAGGGGTGACGGGGTGGGTCGTGCGGTCCGGCCGCGGGGTTGGGCATCTCCCGGCGGAAAGAGGGGCCCGGGCGCTAGTGTCACGCCGTGGGAGAAGCTCTGGGACGGGTACTCGTGGTGGACGACGATGAGGTGATCAGGCAGCTCATCGCCTTGAACCTGAGATTGGAGGGGTTCGAGGTGCACACCGCCGTGGACGGGCGGGACTGCCTGGAGCGCGTCGGAGAGGTGGGGCCGGACGTGATCACGCTGGACGTCATGATGCCCCGGCTGGACGGGTGGGTCACCGCGACGCGCCTCAAGGAGGACGCCGCGACCCGGAAGGTGAGGGTCGTGCTCATCACCGCCCGGGCACAGGACGCGGACCTGCGCCGGGGTGCCGACATCGGGGTGGACGCGTTCGTCACCAAGCCCTTCGACCCGGCCGAGCTCATCAGCATCGTGAAGAACCTGGCGGCCGCCCGCTAGTGTCCCGCGCCTGAAGTCCGCCGGGGAGGACCTTGTCCGGGGTGGTGTCCCTTTCCCCCGGTGATCTTGACCTTTTCGGGGTCTCGGAGGCGATGGAGACCCCGAAAAGGTCAAGATCACCGGGAGGACCACCAGGAGACACGTCCACGGCCCCGGCCGCGCGGTCATCCGCCGTCCCCGTCGCGTACCTCGGGACACTCGCATCGGGCGCGACGGGCACCGGCTACCGTGGGCGGGGCCAGGGTCGGTGGACGAAGGGGGACGTGTGGGTTCTCCGTCCGGGCGGACCTTCGACCCGCCCGCGCTCGACGCCGCGACGCCCCGGGAACTGGACCTCCTCCTGCGGTGGGCCTGCGCGGTCGCGACAGGTCTTCCCCCCGAGGGCCTGCCCGGTGAGCGGCCGCGCCGCACACCCCCCGGCGCGCATGGGCAGTACGCCAGCGCCCTGCCCATGCGCCTCGCGGGTCGGGCACGCCGACCCGCCCGCGAACTCGCGGCCGACGTCGCGGCGGTGCTGCGGGACTGCCCCCAGGTCGTGGACGCGCGGGCCGACGGACCCGGGTTCGTCAACCTCGCGGTCGAACCGGCGGCGCGCGCGGCCCTCGCCCGGGTCGTCGCGGACGACCCCGGCGGCCACCTGCTGGGACTTCCTCCGGGGGGCCGCGCATCGGCTCCCACGGAAGACCGCCCGGAGTGGGAGCTGTCCCCCTTGGAACGGGAGCCCGACCCGGCCCGGGCCCGCGAGCGGGCGCGAGCGGACGCGCGCCGCCGGATCGCCCTCGCCACGGACCCCGACACGGCCGCCGCCGCGCTGCCGCCGCCCCCGGCCGAGGCGACCTGGCGCGACGCCCTTCTCGACACGCGCCCCGGCGCCGCCGCGACCGGGGCCGCCCGGCTGCTCGCCGTCATCGGGGGTGACAGCGCCCGCGTCGCCTTCTGCCGGAGCCCCGACGACCAGGTCCGCCCCGGCGAGTCCACCGGTCCGGACCTGCCGGCCCTGCCCACTCACCGCGACCCCGGCGCCTGGGGCCGCAACACCGACGCCAACCCCGCCTTCGCCGTCCGTTACGCCCACGCGCACGCCCACACCGCCCACACGCGGTGGGCCTCCGCGCTCGGCCACCGCCGCACCCCCGCGGACCGCCCGTACACCGCGTCCGCGGTGTCCGAACTCACCCGCCCCGCGGCCGAGGCGCTGCTCGGCGAGCTCTTCGACGGCCCCGCCGCGCTCCGGGCCGCGGCCCGACGTAGCGAACCCCATATCCTGGTGAGATACCTGGAAGGGCTCCGCGCTGCCTACCATGAGTGGTGGGAGTCCCGCGGCGCCGCCCCGGGGCGCGCCACCGGCAACGAGGCCGGTGAGGGCGCCGGCGGCGCGCACGACCAGACCACCGCGGCCCGGCTCGACACCTGCGCCGCCGTCGCCGGTGTTCTGCGCACGGGGCTGTCTCTCATCGGTGTGTCCGCGCCCATAAGGCTGTGAGGCACCCCGGTCCGCGCCCGGTCGCCGCCCCGACGCGCGCCGAGCCACCGAACACGCAATTCCGTCCAGCCGAGAGTCTCGCCCATGAGCCGCTACGCCCACCCCGCCGGACCGCGCCACGCGGACGTGCTTCCCGAGGAGCACCCGCCCGGCCCGCCCGTGAACCTGACCGAACTCGACGCGAACGTGTGGCCGCGTACGGCCGAGCGGGTGAACGGCGAGATCACCATCGGTGGCGTCGGTGTCACCGAGCTCGCCCGCGACTACGGCACCCCGCTGTACGTGCTGGACGAGGACGACTTCCGGACCCGCGCCCGCGACTACCGGCTGGCCTTCAGCGACGCCGACGCCGACGTCTACTACGCGGGCAAGGCCCTGCTCACCAAGGCCGTCGCCCGCTGGGTGCTGGAGGAGGGGCTCAAGCTCGACGTGTGCAGCGGGGGCGAACTCGCCGTCGCGCTCGCCGCGGGCTTCCCCCCGGAGCGGATCGGCATGCACGGCAACAACAAGTCCGAGGCCGAGCTCGCCCGCGCCGTCGAGGTGGGCGTGGGCCGGATCATCGTCGACTCCTTTGACGAGATCGAGCGGCTGGAGCGCCTCGCGGCCGAGCACGGCCGCGTCCCCGACGTCCTGGTCCGGGTCACCACCGGTGTCGAGGCGCACACCCACGAGTTCGTCGCCACCGCGCACGACGACCAGAAGTTCGGCCTGGCCATGAGCAGCGGGGCCGCCGCGGAGGGCGTGCGCCGCCTGCTCGCCTCCGAGCACGTCAACCTGGTCGGCCTGCACTCGCACATCGGGTCGCAGATCTTCGACACCGCCGGGTTCGAGGTCGCGGCGCGCCGCCTCAGCGCCTTCCTCACCCGGATCCACGCCGAGCACGGCGTCTTCCTGCCCGAACTCGACCTCGGCGGCGGCCTGGGCATCGCCTACCTGCCCGGCGACGACCCGCTGGAGCCCAAGACCATCGCCGAGCGCCTGCTCGGGATCGTCGCGCACGAGTGCGCCGCGAACGACCTGCCGATGCCGCGCATCGCGGTGGAGCCGGGCCGCGCGGTCGCCGGGCCCGCCGGGGTCACCCTGTACGAGGTCGGCACCATCAAGGACGTGGAGGGGATCCGCACCTACGTCAGCGTCGACGGCGGCATGAGCGACAACATCCGCACCTCGCTGTACGGGTCGGAGTACACGTGCGTGCTGGCCTCGCGCGACAGCGACGCCGAGCCCATGCTCTCCCGTCTGGTCGGCAAGCACTGCGAGAGCGGCGACATCGTCGTGCGCGACCTGTACCTGCCTACCGACCTGCGCACGGGCGACCTGGTGGCGGTCGCCGCCACCGGCGCCTACTGCCACTCCATGGCCAGCAACTACAACCACCTGCCGCGTCCCGCCGTGGTCGCGGTCCGGGGGGGCGTCGCGCGCACGCTGGTCCGGCGGGAGACCGAAGAGGACCTGCTCCGGCTGGACGTAGGCTGACCCTGGCCGACGGCCTCGTGAAGACCTGGACACGGACAATGAGTGAAGAAACGGGAGTCACCCTCTTATGGCACTGAAGGTGGCGCTGCTGGGTTGCGGCGTTGTGGGCTCTGAAGTGGTCCGGCTGCTCGACGAGCAGTCGTCCGAACTCGCGGCCCGCACCGGGACGCCCCTGGAGATCGGAGGCGTCGCGGTGCGCCGCCTCGGGCGCGCCCGAGGCACGGGCGTGCCCCCCGAGCTGTTCACCACCGACGCCATGAGCCTGGTGACCCGGGACGACATCGACCTGGTCGTCGAGGTCATCGGCGGCATCGAACCGGCCCGCTCGCTCATCCTCGCCGCCATCAAGGCGGGCAAGTCGGTGGTCACCGCCAACAAGGCGCTGCTCGCCGAGGACGGCGCGACGATCCACACCGCCGCCCGCGAGGCCGGAGTGGACGTCTACTACGAGGCCAGCGTCGCCGGGGCGATCCCGCTGCTGCGCCCGCTGCGCGACTCCCTCGCCGGGGACCGCGTGCACCGGGTGCTGGGCATCGTGAACGGCACCACCAACTACATCCTGGACCGGATGGACGGACTCGGCGCCGGTTTCACCGAGTCGCTGGAGGAGGCCCAGTCCCTGGGGTACGCCGAAGCCGACCCGACCGCCGACGTGGAGGGCTTCGACGCCGCGGCCAAGGCCGCGATCCTGGCCCGGCTGGCCTTCCACACCGAGGTCACCGCCGCAGACGTGCACCGCGAGGGCATCACCGAGGTCTCCGCCGGGGACATCGCCAGCGCGAAGGCGATGGGCTGCGTCGTCAAACTCCTGGCGATCTGCCAGCGCTCGGCCGACGACGCCTCCATCGGAGTGCGGGTGCACCCGGTGATGCTGCCCCGAGAGCACCCCCTGGCCACCGTCGGCGAGGCGTACAACGCGGTGTTCGTCGAGGCCGAGTCCGCCGGCCGGCTGATGTTCTACGGCGCGGGCGCCGGCGGCGCGCCCACCGCCAGCGCGATCCTGGGCGACCTGGTGGCGGTGGCCCGCAACCGGCTCGCGAACACCTCGGTGGCCGAGGGCGAGGAGGACAGCGCCCTGCCCGTGCACCCCATGGGGGAGACCATCACCAGCTACCACGTGGCCCTCGACGTCGCGGACCGGCCCGGCGTGCTGGCCGGCGTCGCCGAGGTGTTCGCCGGGAACGGGGTCTCCATCAAGAACGTCCGGCAGGAGGGGCTCGGCGGCGACGCGCAGCTCGTCCTGGTCAGCCACCCCGCGCCGGACGCCGCGCTCTCCAGGACCGTGACGCAGCTGCGCGCCCGCGACGACATGGTCCGCGCGGTCGCCAGCGTCATGCGGGTCGAGACGTTCAGCGACATCCGGTGACCGCTCCGGGACCGGATCGCCGGGTCGAGGCGTACCCGTCTCGCCTGGTGGGACATCCGGCTCTGGATTCGGACGCCGGGTCGGGTGGGCCTACACTCGTGGTCAGATCACGAGGCCGCGCGCGGTGGCCCGCCGGGCCTCCGCCCGCGTCGGGTGCGTCGGCCGCACCGACCCGCGCCGCCCCCACCGGGGCGGCACCCGGTCACCCAATCTGCACACCACTCGAAAGGGCCCTGTCGTGAGCATGGCACGGGCGTGGCGAGGGGTCGTCGAGGAGTACCGCGACCGCCTTCCCGTCACGGCGAACACCCCGGTCGTCACCCTGCTTGAGGGCGGCACGCCGCTGGTACCCGCCACGCGGGTCTCGGAACTGACCGGCTGCGAGGTGTTCCTCAAGGTCGAGGGACTCAACCCCACCGGGTCCTTCAAGGACCGCGGTATGACCATGGCCATCACGAAGGCCGCCGAGGACGGGGCCAAGGCCGTCATCTGCGCCTCCACCGGAAACACGAGCGCCAGCGCCGCGGCCTACGCGGTGCGCGCCGGGATGACCTGCGCCGTCCTGGTCCCGCAGGGCAAGATCGCCATGGGCAAGCTCGCCCAGGCCCTCGTGCACGGCGCCCAGCTCCTCCAGGTCGACGGCAACTTCGACGACTGCCTGGAACTGGCCCGGAAGCTCTCCGTCGACTACCCGGTCGCGTTGGTCAACTCGGTCAACCCGTTCCGGCTCCAGGGGCAGAAGACCGCGGCCTTCGAGATCGTGGACGCCCTCGGCGACGCCCCCGACATCCACTGCCTGCCGGTGGGCAACGCGGGCAACATCACGGCCTACTGGATGGGGTACCAGGAGTACCGCTCCGACGGGTCCGCCACCCGGCTGCCGCGCATGTTCGGCTTCCAGGCCAGCGGTTCGGCCCCGATCGTGAACGGCGCGCCGGTCACCCAGCCGCGCACCATCGCCACCGCGATCCGGATCGGCAACCCCGCCTCCTGGGCGTTCGCCGAGAAGGCCAGGGACGAGTCCGGCGGCCGCATCGACGCCGTCACCGACCGGCAGATCCTCTCGGCCTACCGCCTGCTCGCCGGGGAGGAGGGCGTCTTCGTCGAACTCGCCTCCGCGGCCAGCGTCGCGGGCCTGCTCCAGGCGGTCGGGGCCGGGCTGATCGAGCGGGGCAGCCGCGTCGTCTGCACGGTCACCGGCAACGGGCTCAAGGACCCCGACTGGGCGCTGGCCGGAGCCTCCTCCGCCACCACGGTCCCCGTCGACGCCCGAGCCGCGGCCTCCGCGCTCGGACTCGTCTGACCGTCGAACCCCCTCCGACGGGAGTCTTCCGAATGCCTCAGCCGCTCCACCCCGCGGTGACCGTGCGCACCCCCGCGACCAGCGCGAACCTCGGCCCCGGTTTCGACTCGCTGGGCCTGGCCCTGGACCTGTTCGACGAGGTCGAGGCCGTCGTCCGCGACGACCGCCGGATCACGGTGGCCGTCGAGGGGGAGGGAGCCGGCGACGTGCCCCTGGACGACACCCACCTCGTGGTGCGGGCCATGCGCGCCGCCTTCGACTCCATCGGCGGCGAGATGCCGGGAATCGACCTGCGCTGTCGCAACGCCGTCCCGCACGGCCGCGGCCTCGGATCCTCGGCCTCGGCGATCGTCGCGGGCGTGACGGCCGCGGCGGCGCTGGCGGGCGTCCGGGGAACGGGAGCCGGGGAGGTGGACCGGGACTGGGTCTTCCGGACGGCCGCCGACATGGAGGGCCACCCCGACAACGTCGCCCCCTGCGTCTACGGCGGGTTCACCATCGCCTGGCGTGGCGCCGGGGCGTGGCGCGCGCTGTCGTCGCGGCCCTCCCCGCGCGTGCTGCCGGTCCTGTGCGTGCCGGGGGACAGCCTGTCCACCGAACGCGCCCGGGGGCTGCTGCCCGAATCGGTGCCGCACGCCGACGCCGCGTTCTCCGCGGGCCGGTCCGCGCTACTGGTCGCGGCCGTTTCCGGCCATCCCGAATTGCTGTTCGAGGCGACCGAGGACCGGCTGCACCAGTCGTACCGGGCCGGGGCCATGCCCGGCAGCGCCGCGCTCGTCGAGTCCCTGCGCGGCGACGGCCTGGCCGCGGTGGTCTCGGGAGCGGGGCCGACCGTGCTGGTACTGTGCTCGACCACCGACCACGGCGTTCCGGGGGCCGCGACCGGGGACGGCGGGGATTCCCCGCAAATCAGCGCCGCTCTGCTTGATTCAATCCAGAAGCGAGCGGGTACGGATTGGCACATACGCCCCTTAAGAATCGATCCGGCAGGGGTCCGTGTCACTTCTCCCCGTTCATAGACTTGCGTCGAGGAATAGCTGTGGGCTCCGGTGATGTTAGGCTAGGTGAAGCACCAGATGCCCCAATGCGGGGCGTGTGCTCATCCGCCGCAGTGTTTTCCGCGTCTTTCGCTCAAGTGGTTTTCGTCCCGCGAGCGCTCCGCACGGTTGTCACTGTGTCGAGCCCACGGCGTGCCCGTGGCTCTGCCCAAACCGCCGAAGTCTCGTTTTCCTCACACAGGAACGACAGGATGGCCCGCGGGCAGCATCATCGAGCCCATCGCCCCAATGTCTGGCTGTACCCAGAACCCGCCGCGATCGGGTAAAAGGGCCGTTGCCCGGCAACGGTTCCAGCATCCACGTTGGGCATGCCTGACCCGGCCCCAGCCGGTTCGCACCACCGGGCTGGCCGTTCAATTCACTCCGACGGCCCCAGCCCGCTCCTTGGGAAGGACCCTTAGTGAGCGACACCACCGAACTCCACCAGGACGCGGCGGTCAGTACGCAGAACAAGACCGCGTCCACTGTGGACGTCGGCGACGCCGCGCCTCCGGCCGGCAAGAGCACGTCAACGCGGTCCCGTAGCCGTTCCGGCGGCACCGGCCTGTCCGCGCTGAAGCTCGCGGAGCTCCAGCGCCTGGCGTCCGACCTCGGAATCACGGGCACCGGACGGATGCGCAAGAGCGACATCATCGCGGCCATCGAAACCAAACAGGGCGGCCCTGTCAGCGCCCCCAAGGCGACGAGATCGGCGAAGCCCGCCGAAAAGACGGGCACAGCCGGTAAGGTCGAGACCACCGACGGCGACTCCCGCCGTGACGCCAGGGAAGAAGTCAGGAGCGAGGCCCCCGCGGCCGCCGAGACCCCCGCGGTCGACGCTCCCGAACAGACCGAGCAGCGTCAGGAGCGCTCCACGCGCAGCCGTCGGTCGTCCCGCAGACGCGGCGACGATGCCGGTGAGCAGCAGGCGCCGGCCGACGGCACCGAACCCTCTACCACCGCGAGCGGCGTGACCAAGACAACCAACAACACCCAGACCACCGGTTCCGAGCAGGGCCAGTCGGGGCAGGGCGGCCGAGACCGCCAGCGCAACCGGCGGAACCGCGACGAGCGCCGCGACGAGCGTCGCGGAAACCGGGACGGCGGCGGTGAGCAGCAGTCCCAGGGCGGCCGCGGGAGCAGCGGCGGCGGAGACGAGGACGACGAGTTCGGCGGTCGCCGCCGGGGTCGCCGCCGCGACCGCCGGGACCGCCGAGGCCGCAGCGACCGCCAGGAGCAGGAGCCGGTGATCGCGGAGGACGACGTCCTCCTGCCGGTCGCGGGCATCCTGGACATCCTCGACAACTACGCGTTCGTGCGGACCACCGGCTACCTGCCGGGCTCCAACGACGTGTACGTCTCGCTGGCCCAGGTCCGCAAGAACGGCCTGCGCAAGGGCGACGCCATCACCGGCGCCGTGCGCCAGCCGCGCGACGGCGAGCGCCGCGAGAAGTTCAACGCGCTGGTTCGCCTGGACAGCATCAACGGGATGTCGCCCGAGCAGTCGCGCAGCCGCAAGGAGTTCTCCAAGCTCGTACCGCTCTACCCGCAGGAGCGCCTGCGGCTGGAGACCGAGCCGAACATCCTGACCACGCGCATCATCGACCTCATCTCGCCCATCGGGAAGGGGCAGCGAGGCCTCATCGTCTCGCCGCCCAAGGCGGGCAAGACGATGGTCCTGCAGTCGATCGCGAACGCGATCACCGAGAACAACCCCGAGTGCCACCTCATGGTCGTCCTCGTCGACGAGCGGCCCGAAGAGGTCACCGACATGCAGCGCACGGTCAAGGGCGAGGTCATCCACTCGACCTTCGACCGTCCGGCCGAGGACCACACGACCGTCGCCGAACTCGCCATCGAGCGGGCCAAGCGCCTGGTCGAGATGGGTCTGGACGTCGTGGTGCTGCTCGACTCCATCACCCGGCTGGGCCGCGCCTACAACCTCTCCGCACCGGCGAGCGGGCGCATCCTGTCCGGTGGTGTCGACTCCACCGCGCTGTACCCGCCCAAGCGGTTCTTCGGCGCCGCCCGCAACATCGAGAACGGCGGCTCGCTGACGATCCTCGCCACCGCGCTGGTCGAGACCGGCTCGCGGATGGACGAGGTCATCTTCGAGGAGTTCAAGGGCACCGGCAACATGGAGCTCAAGCTCAACCGGAGCCTCGCCGACAAGCGGATCTTCCCGGCCGTGGACGTCGACGCCTCCAGCACCCGCAAGGAGGAGATCCTGATGTCGGGCGAGGAGCTCGCCATCATCTGGAAGCTCCGCCGGGTCCTGCACGCCCTGGACACCCAGCAGGCGCTGGAACTCGTCCTGGACAAGCTGAAGAAGACCCAGAGCAACGCGGAGTTCCTGCTCCAGGTGCAGAAGACGACGATCGGCCCGAACGAGCACTGACACGTCCGCCGGTGTTCTGGAGTCGAGAAGGAGCGTCCCTCCCCAGTACTACTGGGGAGGGACGCTCCTTTCGTGCGGAAGGGGCAGACCTGCCTCACCATGACCTCCGGGGAGAGCCCGAGGAGGCCGCCGGGACCGGATGACGGCACGGGCCGCTTCGTCCGCCCGGCGTCGTCGAGCACGCGCCGAGGACGAGGTCCGGTCTCCGCTCCGACGCGATGGGAGCGCCGGCGCCCGACACGTATCCGGCCATGCGGCGTCCGCCCCGCCGGAGGCGTCCCTGTCGGGTTCTTGTCCGCGCTCCTCGGACCGGGCCGGAATCCAGGAATTCCCGGCCCGGTCCGGGGAGAACGGGGCGCCCCGGAGCTCCCGACCGTCCCCCTCCACGAGGGAGACGGTCGGGGTGACTCACCGGCAGCGCGCGTCCATGTCCTCAATCCGGCCGTGGAATCACCAGGAACCCGGAAATACCCCGACAGTGACGTCCCGTCCGAATCCTGGGGTTTCGGGCCCCCGTTGGTATCAGAATCCTGACATGGGCGGTATGTGTGCCCTGGCAGCCCCCCCTGAAGTGTGACTCCGGACACGCGGCGATCGCCCACCTGGGTCTAAACCTCCGAGTTGTTCGCCAAAAAGCCCGTTACATGGTGGGATTCGACTCGATGACGCGTAGAAGACGATCCGTGCTCGCGAGCACGGCGGCGCTGGGGACCGCGGCGCTGATCCTGGTGCAGGGCTGTGTGCCCATCGACGGGGGCGAGGACGCGGGGCCCGGTCCCGGGGCGGCCGCGTCGCAGGAGAGCGCGCCGCCCGCGCCCCGGCTGACCCCCGACGAGCGGGTCGCGCTCCAGCAGGCGCTCAACGAGGTCGTGACGCAGGGCTCCAGCGGCGCGGTCGCCGAACTCGTCGAGACCGGGCCGAGCGGCTCGGACAGCTGGAACGGGGTCGCCGGGGTCGCGGACCGGGCCACCGGGGAGCCGGTGGACCCGGAGGCGCGCTTCCGCATCGCCAGCCTGTCCAAGCCGTTCGCCGCGACCGTCCTCCTCCAGCTCGTGGGAGAGGGGGAGGCGACGCTCGACGACACCGTCGAGGACCACCTGCCGGGGCTGCTCGTCGGAGGGGACCGCGTCACGCTGCGCATGCTGCTGAGCCACAGCAGCGGCGTCTACAGCTACAGCCGGGCGATGCCCGACGTGCTGGACGCGCGCGACCGGGTCTGGGCCCCCGAGGAGCTCGTCGCGCTCGCCAACGAGCGCGGCCCCGTGTTCGAGCCCGGCAGCCGGACCGCCTACTCCAACACCAACTACGTGCTGGTGGCGATGGTGATCGAGAAGATCACCGGAGCCCCCTACACGCGGGCGGTCCAGGATCGCGTCATCGACCGGCTGGGGCTCACCGGGACCTCCGTCCCCGCCGGGACCGCGATGCCGCAGCCGGTGCTGCGCGCCTACCTGCCGGTGTCCCAGGGGCCCGGAGGGGCCACCGCGCCCACCGACATCACCGAGTTCGATCCCAGCCGCTGGTACGGGACCGCGCAGATCGTCTCCACCGTCAGCGACGTCAACCGCTTCTACTCCGCGCTGCTGGACGGCGAGGTCCTGGACGGGGAGATGCTCGCGGAGATGCTCACCGTGCGGGGCCTGGACGGCTCCGGCTACGGCTACGGCCTCGGCCCCCGCCAGTACCGGCTCTCCTGCGACGTCCAGGTGTGGATGCACTCGGGGCACATCCCCGGCTACCGCACCTGGACGGTGCACAGCGAGACCCGGCACCTCACCCTGTTCCAGGCCCGCTACTCGGAGGACCCCGACCCCCCGGCGTGGACGCTCATCGAGACCGCGCTGTGCCCCGAGACCGGGGTCGACGGCGCTCTCCAGAGCCCCGAGGAGGTCCCCGGAGCCCCCGACGCGTCGCCCGACCACGGCACTCCCGGGGCCTGATCGGTCCCGTCGGAGGACCCGCGGAATACGCGCTGGACGATTGCGGTTTGAAGGTCTGGCAAACTGGTATATCGACCGCCGCGGTACCGGTTCGCGCATGCCCGCGTCCAGTCAGGACGCAGCACCGCCACGCGCGTGCGTCCGGCGACCGCACCTAGCGAGGAGATCCGCATGCAAGCCGACATCCACCCCGAGTACGTCGTCACCCAGGTGACGTGCAACTGCGGGAGCGTCTTCGTCACCCGCAGCACCGCCACCGAAGGAGCCATCCGGACCGACGTCTGCTCCGCCTGCCACCCGTTCTACACGGGCAAGCAGAAGATCCTGGACACCGGCGGCCGGGTCGCCCGCTTCGAGAAGCGCTTCGGCAAGCGGAAGTAGCGTCCGCCGACGGCGGCGCCCACCGCGGTTCCCGCGAGTGGCGCGCCGCCGTACCGGCACCGGCCGCGCACCGACACGCGGTTGTTCGATCCGACGCTCTGTGGGGATGTACGAAGTGAAGCTGGACGATCTTCTCGGCGAGTACTACGAGCTTGAGCAGCAGCTCGCCGACCCCGCCGTGCACGCCGACCAGGCCCAGGCGCGCAGACTGGCGAAACGCTACTCCCAGCTCACCCCCGTCATCGCCGCCTACCGCGAGCTCAAGCAGGTCGAGAACGACATCGAGGCCGCCAACGAGCTCGCCGAGGAGGACCCGGCGTTCGCGGACGAGGCCAGGCAGCTCGCCGCGCAGCAGGAGGAACTGGTCGAGCGCCTGCGCCACCTGCTCCTCCCGCGCGACCCCAACGACGACAAGGACGTCATCCTCGAGGTCAAGGCGGGTGAGGGCGGCGAGGAGTCCGCGCTGTTCGCCGGGGACCTGGTGCGCATGTACCTGCGCTACTCCGAGCGGCAGGGCTGGAAGACCGAGGTCATCGACGCCACCTACTCCGACCTCGGCGGCTACAAGGACGTCACCATCGCGGTCAAGGCCAAGGCGAGCGCCGACCCCGGCCAGGGCGTGTGGACCCAGCTGAAGTTCGAGGGCGGCGTGCACCGCGTGCAGCGGGTGCCGGTCACCGAGTCGCAGGGGCGCATCCACACCTCCGCCGCGGGGGTCCTCGTGGTCCCCGAGGCCGAGGAGGTCGAGGTGGAGATCAACGACAACGACCTGCGCGTCGACGTCTACCGCTCTTCGGGCCCGGGCGGGCAGAGCGTCAACACCACCGACTCCGCGGTGCGCATCACCCACAAGCCGACCGGCATCGTGGTCTCCTGCCAGAACGAGAAGAGCCAGCTCCAGAACAAGGAGCAGGCCATGCGGGTGCTGCGCGCCCGCCTCCTCGCCGAGGCGCAGGCCTCCGCCGACGCCGAGGCCCAGGCCGAGCGCAAGAGCCAGGTCCGCACCGTGGACCGCTCCGAGCGGGTGCGCACCTACAACTTCCCCGAGAACCGCATCTCCGACCACCGTGTCGGCTACAAGGCGTACAACCTCGACCAGGTGCTCAACGGCGACCTGAGCGGCGTCCTCGGGGCGCTCATCGACGCCGACACCAAGGAGAGGCTGGAGGCGGCCCAGCAGTAGGGGAGCGGACCACAAATGGCTTTGAAGACACGTCCCGGGACCCAGCGGTGAACCTCGTGCTCGACGAGGTCGCCCGGGCGACCCTCCGGCTCGCCGAGGCCGGTGTCGCCTCGCCCCGGACCGACGCCGAGGAACTCGCGGCGTTCGTGCACGGCGTCCGCAGGGGAGAGCTGCACAGTGTCGCCGACGGCGACTTCGACGCCCGCTACTGGGAGTGCGTCGCCCGGCGCGCGGCCCGCGAACCGCTCCAGCACATCACCGGCCGCGCCTTCTTCCGCTACCTGGAGCTGCGGGTCGGCCCCGGCGTCTTCGTACCGCGCCCCGAGACCGAGATCATGGTCTCCTGGGCGATCGACGTCCTGCGCGCGATGGACGTCGCGGATCCCCTCGTGGTGGACCTGGGCACCGGGTCGGGCGCCATCGCGATCTCCATCGCCCAGGAGGTCCCGCGCTCCCGGGTGCACGCGGTGGAACTGGACGACAAGGCCCTGGCCTGGGCCGGGCGCAACATCGAGGAGAGCGGGCACGCGGACCGGATCACCGCGCACCACGGCGACATGCGGACCAGCCCGGCCGGACTCGACGGCGGGGTGGACCTGCTCATCACCAACCCGCCCTATGTGCCCACCGACGACGCCGGACGCATTCCGCCCGAGGTCCGCGACCACGACCCCGCGCCCGCCCTGTGGTCGGGCGCGGACGGCCTCGACATGATCCGCGAGCTGGAGGCGGTGGGCCGCCGGCTGCTGCGCCCGGGCGGCTTCATGGCGATCGAGCACGGCGACGGACAGGGGATCGACATCCCCCGGCTGTTCCCCGAGAAGCTCGGCTGGCGCGACGTGCTCAACCACAAGGACCTGGCGCACCGCGACCGCTTCGTGGTCGCGCGGCGGGCCGAGGACTGACCAGACCCCGAGCAGACCACCGAGGTGACGTTGTGAGCCGCAACTACGACTGTGGGAACGAGGAACAGCGCAGAACCGGTATCGCGGACGCGGCCTCCACCGTGCGTCGCGGGGAGCTGGTGGTGCTGCCGACCGACACCGTCTACGGCCTCGGAGCGGACGCGTTCAGCCCGAGCGCGGTGGCGGGGCTCCTCAAGGCCAAGGGGGGCGGACGCGAGGCGCCGCCCTCGGTCCTGGTCGGTTCGGTCCGCGCCGCGCAGGCCCTCATCGACGACTTGGGCGGGCACGGCCAGGACCTGATCGAGGAGTTCTGGCCCGGCCCGCTCACCATCGTGTGCGCGGCCACCCCCAGCCTGTCCTGGGACCTGGGCGACACCAAGGGGACCGTCGCGGTCCGGATGCCGATGCACCCGGTGGCGCTCGAACTGCTCAAGGAGGTCGGCCCGATGGCGGTGAGCGGGGCCAACGCCTCGGGGCGGCCGGCCGCCACCACCGCCGGGGAGGCCGCGGAGCAGCTGGGCGACAGCGTGGGCGTCTACCTCGACGGCGGGCCGTCCGAGGGGGAGGAACCCTCGACCATCGTCGACCTGACCTACGCGGTGCCGCGGGTGCTGCGTTCGGGCGCCATCGGGATCGAGCGGCTGCGCGCCGTGTGCGGCACCGTCATCGCCGAACTCAAGAAGCCCGACCGCCCGGCCCCGACCGCCCCCGAGAAGGAGCGGACGCGGCCCGAGCCCGCCGGGGACGACACGACGCCCTAGCGTCCTGAGACCGCTGTCCCCCGCTGGTCGTGGCCCTTCCGGGGTCTCGGGGGCGGTCGAGGCCCCGGAAGGGCCACGACCAGCGGGAAACCAGCCCCTCGCTCCGGCTCGTCACGGTTGCCGGAAAGTCCTTCGGGGACGCCCTCCGGGGAGGGGCCGGGGATTAGGGACAGGACTTTCGGCGAGAATTGTTCCACCGAAAGCGATCCACGGCACCACCGAGTGGTGCTAGCGTCGATGTCATTCTCAAGCCAAACCCCGCGCCGTTTCCTCGGACCGGCGCGGCAGGCCCATGGAAGGCTCCTGAAAAGCCGTGCGTGAGTACGCGCTGACCTTCGTCATCGCCGTGGCGGTCACCTATCTGCTGACCCCTTTCGTCCGTCGTGCCGCGATCGCCTTCGGGGCGGTCCCACCGGTGCGAGACCGGGACGTGCACACCGAACCCATCCCGCGGCTCGGTGGAATCGCCATGTACGGCGGGTTCGCCGCCGCGCTGCTCATCTCGGCGCAGCTGCCGCACCTTCGGGCGGTCTTCTTCGACCAGACCTGGTGGCGGGGGCTGCTGCTGGCAGGGGCCCTGATCGTGGTGATCGGGATCATCGACGACCGGTGGGGCATGGCGCCCATCCCCAAGCTGGCCGGCCAGATCGCGGCCGCCGGAATCCTGGTGTCCCAGGGCGTCCAGCTGCTGTGGCTGCCGCTGCCGGGAACCACGCTCGTGCTCGGTCCCGAACTCGGCACCGTGCTGTCGGTACTGCTGATCATCGTCACCATCAACGCGGTGAACTTCGCCGACGGGCTGGACGGCCTGGCCGCGGGGATCGTCGCGATCGCGGCGGCGGCGTTCTTCACCTACTACTACGTGGTCGCCGTCGACCAGGGGTTCGACCGGCAGTCCTACCCCGCGATGATCGCGATCATCCTGGTCGGGGTCTGCGCCGGCTTCCTGATGCACAACTTCAACCCGGCGCGGGTGTTCATGGGGGACACCGGGTCGATGCTGATCGGGCTGCTTCTGGCGTCCATCACCATCACCGTGACCGGCGAGTTCCAGGCCAACGCGGTCGTGAGCTTCGACTCCAGCGGCCTGGTCGCCTTCCTGCCGATCCTGCTCCCGCTGCTGGCGCTCGCCCTTCCACTGGCCGACCTGGTGCTTGCGGTGGTGCGCCGTACCCTCGCGGGCAAGTCGCCGTTCGCCCCCGACAAGAAGCACTTGCACCACAGGCTGCTGGAACTCGGCCACTCCCACGCGCGGGCCGTGCTGCTGATGTACCTGTGGGCGGCGATCATCTCGTTCGCCGCCGTGTCGCTGTCGATCTTCAACGCGCCGATGATCGTGCTGACCGTTACCACATTGGTAGCGATCTGCGCGGTCGGTCTCATCACGCTTCCGAGAATGCGCCGCCGCAGGGCGCTGGCCCGCGCGAAGACGGGGAGGACGCTCACGGACGACCACACCGAGCCTTCCGGAACGTGATTCGGCGCACTGGGCCGGCGCTGGTCAAGGAGGCCGAAAAGGGTGAACGCCGCCTGAACGGACGGGGAAACGGCAGGGTGACGCAGTAGACACGAAGCGAGGAACCACGGTCCTCCGGGCGGTTCGGTCACGGGTAAGCAAGGCGTAAAGGCGTCCCTGGATGGGGCGCCGAAATCCTTGTGATAGCTTTCACGAGCAAGCACCCCACACAACAGCACCGGAGCCCGCACATGCAGGAACACGACGCCAGGATCCTCCGCGGCGCCGCGATTCCCACATTGGTCGTCGGAGGCGGCGCTGTCGCCGTATTCTCCGCGATCGCGGGTACGGCCGGCGCTGTCGGTGCGGCGATCGCACTCCTCCTCGTCCTCGTCTTCTTCGGTGTCAGCGGACTCGCGGTCGCGAGGGCCAGCCGACACAACCCGGACCTCTTCATGCCGGCCATGATGGGGGCCTTCCTCGTCAAGGCGGTTCTCCTGGCCGTCGTGCTCCTCGTGGTGCGCGGCGCCGGACCGATCGCCTGGCTGGACACCACGGCCTTCGCCGTCACCGCGCTCCTCGGAGTCGTCTCCTGGCTCGGAGGGCACGTCCGCGTGCTCGCCACGTCCAAGACGCCGCACGTCGAGCCGTTCCCGGACACCGTCCCCACCGACGCGGGAATCCGGCATGAGAACGTGTGACGCGCGCCGCGCCCGGCGGACGGATTCCACCCCCATCGCGGGGCTCCCCGCTCCCGCCTGCTATTTTGCGGAGCGACGGCATGAGTGAGTCACTGAAGCCGGACAAGGCCTCTACGGAGAAGAGCGAGAGCTCCGTCGACGGGATGAGCGTGGTCTCCCTGCTCATGGCCGGAATGATCGTGTGGGGCGGCATCGGATGGCTGCTCGACCGATTAATGGACTACCAGGGGCTGTTCCTGCCCATCGGAATCCTCCTCGGACTCGGCTTGTCGATGTACATGCTCTTCGCCAGGCTCCGCACCCGCCCCTAGCGGGTGAGGTTTCCCGACCGCATCCGCGTTCCGGATGGGTTCGGCCCACGTGGACCGCTGTGAGCGGCCCACCGCAAGACGCTTAAGAACCGACCAGATTCTCTTGAATTCACGACGGAAGGGTTCGCCGTGAGTGCTGACACGCTCAACCTCGCTGCCGAGGGCGGTGGCGGTCTGTTCACGCCGGGAGGCCCCGGCTTCGAAGCCCCCTCCGTCGGGATCTTCTTCCCGGAGGCTTGGTCATGGGGTGACTACGGAGCGGGCAGCCCCTACCTCGGCGGCATCACCAAGTACGCGGTGCTGCTGCTGGTGGCCACCGCCCTGACGCTCCTGTTCCTGTGGTGGACCACGCGCAAGCAGACCAAGGTCCCGGGCCGGAGCCAGAGCATCGGCGAGATCTTCTTCCTCTTCATCCGCACCCAGATCTCGCGGCCGATGATGGGGGTCAAAGGGGACAAGTACCTCCCCCTGCTGATCTCGCTGTTCCTGTTCATCTTCGCCATGAACATCATGGGGATCATCCCGTTCCTGCAGCTTCCGGTCCCCAGCAACCTGTCCTACCCGGTGGGCCTCGCGCTGATCGTGTACATCACCTTCATCGTGGTGGGAATCCGCGCCCACGGAGGGGTCGGCAAGTACCTCAAGTCGGCGGTCGTTCCCTCCGGGGCCCCCTGGTGGATCCTCCCGCTGCTGGTGCCGATCGAGGTCATCTCGAACTTCATGATCCGCCCGGCGACGCACGCCATCCGTGTGTTCGCCACGATGTTCGCCGGTCACCTCCTGCTCGCCACCTTCGCGGCGGGGGGCTGGTACATGTTCAACCCGAGCGCGGGCCCGGTGTTCGGTACCATCTCGGTGCTGTTCTCCGGCGCCTCCCTGCTCGCGTTCATCCTGTTCACCGCCTTCGAGCTGGTGATCATGTTCCTGCAGGCCTTCGTGTTCACGCTGCTCGCGGCGCTGTACATCGGAGAGGCCCAGGAGGCGCACTAGGGGCCGGAAGGCCTCCGCGCAAGCTCTTTCGACACCGACCACTCAGCGTGCCCGATCCGGGGCGCGCGTGATATCTGGCCCTGCGGTCATGATCCTCAAGGAGAAAAAATGGAAGGCAGTCTGAACGTCATTGGTTACGGCATCAGCGTCATCGGTGCCGGCATCGGTGTGGGAATCGTGTTCGGCATGGGCATGCAGGCCATCGCCCGCCAGCCCGAGGCCCGCGGCCCGCTGCAGACCAACATCTACATCGGCTTCGCGCTGATCGAGGCCCTTGCTCTGCTCGGCTTCGTTCTCGCGTTCGCCATCTAGAGCGAACCGGCGAAGGAACTAGGAAACCGAACGTGAAGGGGCGCTGACCATGTTGGGCCTGGCCGCCGAAGAACAGAACGTTCTGCGGATTCACATTGACGAACTCGTCTTCGGTCTCATCGCCTTCGTTGTGATCTTCGCGCTGGTGTACAAGTACGCCGTACCGCGGATCACGAAGATGCTCGACGAGCGCGCCGACTCCATCGAGGGTGGCATCGAGCGGGCGAAGAAGGCCGAGGCGGAGGCGGAGGAAGCCCGCCAGCAGTATCGCGAGAAGCTCGGAGAGGCCCATCGCCAGTACTCCCAGGAGCTGGAGAAGGCCAAGGAGCAGCGCGCCGCCATCATCGCGGAGGCGCGTGAGGAGGCCCAGGTCGAGGCACGCCGCATCATCGACGCGGCGCACGCCCAGATCGAGGCCGACCGCCAGCAGGCCATGAACCAGCTGCGGATCGAGATCGGCACCCTCTCCACCGATCTGGCCACTCGCATCGTCGGGGAGTCCCTCGCCGACAGCGGGGCGCAGGGCCGGGTCATCGACCGGTTCCTCGCCGAGCTGGAGCAGGCTGACGACGCCCAGCAAGCCGAGGTGCGCTGATGCGGGGTGTCAGCCGAACGTCACTGGACGAGGTGACCCGGCGCCTCGACGGCATCCTGCCGTCGGCCAACACCGCCACGCTGGGCCACGAGCTCTTCGAGGTCGTGGCCCTTCTGGGGCAGGAGCACTCCCTGCGCCGGTGGCTGGCCGACCAGTCCGGATCCTCCGAAAGCAAGTCGGCTCTCGTCGGGAACCTGCTGGAGTCGAAGGTGTCGCCGGCCACGATCCTCGTGGTCAGCGACATCGTCCAGGCCAAGTGGTCCTCGCCGCGCGACCTGGTCGACGCCCTCGAGCGGGCCGCGGTGTTCGCCGCGGTCGCCGGGCAGGACACCGCGCAGCGACTGGAGGGCGTCGAGGACGAGCTGTTCCGGTTCGGCCGGATCGTCGCGGCCCAGCCCGAGCTGCGCGCCGCGCTGACCTCCGACGGCGTTCCGGTCGAGCACCGGCGCGCCCTGGTGGAGAACCTTCTCTCGGGTAAGACCAGCACCGCCACGTCGGCGCTGGTCACCGAGGCCGTCACCCGGCCGAGGGGACGTACCCTGGAGCAGGGTCTCGACCACTTCAGCCAGCTGGTGGCGGAGCGGGCCAAGCACTACGTCGCGGTGGTGCGTACCGCCGTTCCGTTGAGCGACGCCCAGCAGGACAAGCTGCAGGCCGTGCTCACCCGGATGTACGGGCGGGCCATCCACCTGAACACCGAAATCGCGCCGGAGATCGTGGGTGGGCTCTCCATCCGCGTGGGCGACGAGGTCATCGACGGCACCGTCGCAGGGCGCATCGCCGAGGTTCGGCGGCGTCTGGCCGGCTGACACGGCGACGACGCACCGAACGCAAGACGCACGGCGCCGAGGGAAACCGGCGCCAACGAGAGCAAGGACATACGTGAGATGGCGGAGCTGACGATCCGACCGGAGGAAATCCGGGACGCGCTGCAGCGCTTCGTCCAGTCGTACGAGCCTGACGCCGCCGCACGCGAGGAGATCGGAACCGTCACCTACTCCGGTGACGGCATCGCCCGCGTCGGTGGCCTTCCCTCTGCGATGGCGAACGAGCTGCTCGAATTCGAGGACGGCACCCAGGGGATCGCCCAGAACCTGGAGATCGGCGAGATCGGTGTCGTCGTCCTCGGTGACTTCACCAGCATCGCGGAGGGCCAGTCGGTGCGCCGCACCGGCCGGGTGCTCTCCGTCCCGGTGGGCGACGCCTACCTGGGCCGCGTGGTCGACCCCCTCGGCCGCCCGATCGACGGCCAGGGCGAGATCGAGTCGTCCCAGCGTCGCGAGCTCGAACTCCAGGCCCCCACCGTCATGCAGCGCAAGCCGGTCGGCGAGCCGCTGCAGACCGGTATCAAGGCGATCGACTCGATGACCCCGATCGGCCGTGGCCAGCGCCAGCTGATCATCGGCGACCGTCAGACCGGCAAGACCGCGGTCTGCATCGACACGATCATCAACCAGAAGGCCAACTGGGAGTCCGGCGACCCGACCAAGCAGGTGCGCTGCATCTACGTCGCCGTGGGCCAGAAGGGCTCGACCATCGCGGGTGTGCGCGGGGCTCTCGAGGAGGCCGGCGCGATGGAGTACACCACGATCGTGGCCGCTCCCGCCTCGGACCCCGCGGGCTTCAAGTACATCGCCCCCTACGCCGGTTCGGCCCTCGGCCAGCACTGGATGTACGAGGGCAAGCACGTCCTCATCGTCTTCGACGACCTGACCAAGCAGGCCGAGGCCTACCGCGCGGTCTCGCTGCTGCTGCGCCGCCCGCCGGGCCGCGAGGCCTACCCCGGTGACGTCTTCTACCTGCACTCCCGCCTGCTGGAGCGCTGCGCGAAGCTGTCCGACGAGCTGGGCGGCGGCTCGATGACCGGCCTGCCGATCATCGAGACCAAGGCGAACGACGTGTCGGCCTACATCCCGACCAACGTCATCTCCATCACCGACGGCCAGGTGTTCCTGGAGTCCGACCTGTTCAACCAGGGCCAGCGCCCGGCGATCAACGTCGGCGTGTCGGTGTCCCGAGTCGGTGGCGCCGCGCAGACCAAGGCCATGAAGAGCGTGTCCGGCACCCTGCGCCTGGGCCTGGCCCAGTACCGCGACCTGGAGGCGTTCGCCGCCTTCGGTTCGGACCTGGACGCCGCGTCCAAGGCGCAGCTGGAGCGGGGCGCCCGCCTCATGGAGCTGCTCAAGCAGGGCCAGTACTCCCCTTTCCCGATGGAGGAGGAGGTCATCTCCATCTGGGCCGGCACCACCGGCAAGCTGGACGACGTGCCCGTCGAGGACGTGCGCCGCTTCGAGGCGGACTTCCTGGAGTACCTGCGTCGCGAGCACGACAAGCTCCTCGGCAACATCCGTGAGAGCGGCAAGTTCGAGGCGGAGACCGCCGAGACCCTCACGGACGCGCTCGCCGACTTCAAGAAGACCTTCCAGACCGGCTCCGGCACCATCCTCGGCACCGAGGAGGAGGCCGAGGCCCTGGAGGCGTCCGAGGTCGGCCAGGAGACCATCAAGGTCGCCAAGACCGGCGGGAAGTAGCCCATGGGTGCACAGCTTCGCGTCTATCGCCGGAGGATCCGCTCGACGAAGTCGATGGCGAAGATCACCCGCGCGATGGAGCTCATCGCCACCACGCGCATCACCAAGGCGCAGAAGGCGGCCGAGGCGGCTGGACCCTACGCGCGGGAGATCACCAGGGCGGTGTCGGCGGTGGCCTCCCGCGTCAGCGACCACCCGCTGCTGACCGAGTCGGAGAACCCGATCCGGGCCGCCGTCCTGGTCATCACCAGCGACAAGGGCCTCGCCGGCGCGTACACCACCAACGCGATCAAGGAAGCGGAGAGCCTCTCCCGGCTCCTCACCGAGCAGGGCAAGGAAGTCCTGACCTACATGGTGGGCCGCAAGGGCATCGGCTTCTACAAGTTCCGGGACCGTCCCATGGCGGACTCGTGGGAGGGCTTCACCGAACGCCCCTCCTACGCGCACGCCAAGGAGATCTCCTCGGTCCTGATGGACAAGTTCGTCCAGGACAGCGCGGAGGGCGGCGTCGACGAGATCCACATCGTCTCGACCGAGTTCGTCTCCATGATCACCCAGCGGGCCGGCGCCAACCGCACGCTGCCGCTGGAGATCGAGAAGGTCGAGCCGAAGGTGTTCGACACCGAGTTCGGCGGCCCCCTGCCGCTGTACGAGTTCGAGCCGTCGGCCGAGGAGGCGCTGAACCAGCTGCTTCCCCAGTACGTGACCAACCGGATCTACTTCGCGCTCCTGGAGTCGGCCGCGTCGCAGCAGGCGTCGCGTCGCGCCGCCATGAAGGCGGCCACCGACAACGCCGAGGAGCTTGTCAAGAACCTGACCCGCCAGGCCAACCAGGCCCGCCAGGCGGAGATCACCAACGAGATCAGCGAGATCGTCGGCGGCGCCGACGCGCTTGCTGCCGCCAGCGCGGGGAGTGAGTAAGAGAAGTGACTGCGACTGTTGAAGGGACGGCAGCGCCCGGTACTGTGACCGGCCGCATCGCCCGGGTCACCGGCCCGGTCGTCGACGTGGAGTTCCCCGTCGGCTCCCTGCCCCCGATCTACAACGCCCTCAAGACCGAGGTCACGCTCAGCGGCGAGACCAAGACCCTGACCCTGGAGGTCGCCCAGCACCTGGGTGACAACCTGGTCCGCACCATCAGCCTCGCCCCCCAGGACGGTCTCGTCCGGGGAGCGGAGGTGCGCGACACCGGCGAGCCGATCACCGTTCCGGTGGGCGACGTCGTCAAGGGCCACGTGTTCAACACCCTGGGCGAGCCCCAGGACGTGCCCACCTCGGAGCTCAAGGTCACCGAGCGCTGGCCGATCCACCGCCAGGCCCCGGCCTTCGACCAGCTCGAGTCGAAGACCGAGATGATGGTGACCGGCATCAAGGTCATCGACCTGCTCACCCCGTACGTGCGCGGTGGCAAGATCGGCCTGTTCGGCGGCGCCGGTGTCGGCAAGACCGTGCTGATCCAGGAGATGATCACCCGAATCGCCCGCAACTTCGGCGGCGTGTCCGTCTTCGCGGGCGTCGGCGAGCGCACCCGTGAGGGCACCGACCTGTTCCTGGAGATGGGCGAGATGGAGGTCCTCCCGGACACCGCTCTCGTCTTCGGCCAGATGGACGAGCCCCCGGGCACCCGTCTGCGGGTCGCGCTGAGCGCCCTGACCATGGCGGAGTACTTCCGCGACGTCCAGGGTCAGGACGTGCTGCTGTTCATCGACAACATCTTCCGGTTCACCCAGGCGGGTTCCGAGGTCTCCACTCTGCTGGGCCGCATGCCCTCCGCGGTGGGCTACCAGCCGAACCTGGCGGACGAGATGGGTCTGCTCCAGGAGCGGATCACCTCGACCCGCGGCCACTCGATCACCTCGATGCAGGCGATCTACGTGCCCGCGGACGACTACACCGACCCCGCCCCGGCGACCACCTTCGCCCACCTGGACGCGACGACCGAGCTCTCCCGCCCGATCTCGCAGAAGGGCATCTACCCGGCGGTGGACCCGCTGACCTCCACGTCGCGCATCCTTGACCCGCAGTACGTGGGCCAGGAGCACTACACGGTGGCGCAGCGGGTCAAGGAGATCCTGCAGCGCAACAACGACCTGCAGGACCAGATCGCGATCCTCGGTATCGATGAGCTGTCCGAGGAGGACAAGATCATCGTGCAGCGGGCGCGCCGCCTGGAGCGCTTCCTGTCGCAGAACATGTTCGTCGCCGAGAAGTTCACCAACAACCCCGGCGTGTTCGTGCCGCTGGAGGAGACCATCGCCTCCTTCAAGGGCCTGTGCGACGGCGACTACGACCACCTGCCGGAGCAGGCGTTCCTCGACGTCGGCAACATCGAGATGGCTGTCGAGAAGGCCAAGACGCTGCAGGGCTAGTAGCAGTGGAGAAAGGGGTGCCGACGGCGTTCGCGCCTGTCGGCCCCCGTTCTTCGCAAAGCGGCCCTCATACCTGAGGAGTTTGTGGCAGTGTCGAAGAAGCTTTTCGTCGAGCTCGTCTCGCCCGAGCGTGAGCTTTGGGCGGGCGAGGGCGACATGGTGATCGCCAAGACGGTCGACGGTGAGATCGGTATCCAGCCCGGGCACGTCCCGGTGCTCGCGCTGCTCGCGCCCGACGCGGTCGTGCGCGTCCTCGGCGCGCGGGAGACCGGAGAGGTGCGGGCCGCGGTGCACGGCGGGTTCATCTCCGTCGCGGGCGACCGGGTCTCGATCCTCGCCGAGGTCGCCGAAATGGCCGAGGAGATCGACGTGGAGCGGGCCAAGACGGCGTTGAGCGGCGTCGAGGCCGGCGGCGGGGTTCCTCTTGACGACGAAGAGGCCAAGGAGCGCGCGGCCCGTGCGCGCAGCCGCCTGCGGGCAGCCGGAGAGGCCGCCTGACCCACGGCCGATGACGACGTGCTCCCCGCGCGTGCGGGGACGACTCTTGGGGAGAGCAGCTGAACACCGGAACGTGGTTCGAGATCGCCGAATGGTCGTTCTTCTCGCTGCTCGCCCTGGCCATGCTGGCGCTCGTCGGCCTCATCGCGCGCAGGTACGCCCTGGAGCGCGGCGGCGGGGCCGTCGAGTGCTACCTGCGCCCCGTGGACGGCCGGAGCCGTCCGTGGCGCATCGGATGCGGGCGCTACGGTACGGACGAGTTGCGTTGGTACCGGGTCTTCTCCCTCTGGCCGCGGCCGGCAGCAGAGCTGCCGCGCCGCGGCCTCGTCGTCGTGGGGCGGCGCGTCCCCGCGGGCGAGGACCTCAAGGAGTTGACCGAGGACCTGGTGGTCGTCGGGATCGGCTGGAGCGCCGCCGACGGCTCGGACCCCGAGGAGCCGGTCTACGAGCTGGCGATGAGCGAGGCCGCCCTGACGGGGTTCCTGTCCTGGCTGGAGTCCATGCCCCCCGGGGGCCTCTGGCAGTCGGAGGAGTAGCCGGAAGCTTTTCCCGCTGATCTTGACCTTTTCGGGGTCTCAACCGCCGTTGAGACCCCGAAAAGGTCAAGATCAGCGATTTCGCCACCGCCCCTAGCGGTCGCCGCCCGGCTTCCACAGGACGTCGTTTCCGTTGCTCACGACCCGGCACAGGATGAACAGCAGGTCCGACAGCCGGTTCAGGTACTTCGCGGTGAGCGGGTTGACCGAGTCCCCGTGCGCCTCGATGGCGCTCCACGCGGTGCGCTCGGCCCGGCGGGTGACGACGCGGGCGGTGTGCATCAGCGCGGTGGCGGGCGTGCCGCCGGGCAGGATGAAGCTGCGCAGGACGGGCAGGTCCGCGTTGTACTCGTCGCAGGCCTGCTCCAGGCGGTCGATGTACTCGGGTTCGATCCGCAGCGGAGGGTACCCGGGGTTCTCGGAGACCGGGTTCGCCAGGTCCGCGCCGAGGTCGAACAGCTCGTTCTGGACCCGGGCCAGCAGCACGCGCACGTCCTCGGGGACCTCCCCGAGGGCGAGGGCGACGCCGATCGCCGCGTTGGCCTCCTCCACGTCGGCGTACGCGGCCAGCCGAGGGTCGGTCTTGGAGGTGCGGCTCGCGTCCCCCAGCGCGGTCGAGCCGTCGTCCCCGCCCCGGGTGTAGATCCTGGACAGCACCACGGGTTTGTCGGTGTCGCGTTCGGTCATGGCCATCACCCTAGCCAGGCCCCCGGCGCGACGGGAACCGCACCGCCGGGAAAGGGGCCGGGCGCCGAGTGGACGGCCGGTCCGCGGGTAGGGGCGTCCCCATGACCAGCGCACCGCTCGAACCCGATCCGCGCCTCGACCAGGACGAACGGATCGCCGCCGCGGACCCGGGCCCCGGCGCCCCGCCGCCGGCACCGGGGTTCGGAGTCGAGGGGGAGGATCCCGACCAGGTGGAAGCGGAGGAGCCCGAGGACGACCGGCCCGGGGACGCCGAGCAGGGATAGCGCCCCGCGCCTGAAGGCCGACCGGCGGTTTCCGCTCGCCACCGCCGCGCCCCCGTGCCCCGGGCGCGCGGGGACGGCGGTCGCGTACAGGGACCCGGCCGGCGGCTAGGCCGGGCCCGGGGGCAGGCCCAGGTTCCGGTAGCGGGTGTGGCGCGCCCGGAGGCGCTCGGCGGGGTCGCGGTGGAGCAGCGCGGTGAGCTCGTGGGCGAGGGCGGCGCCAAGGCGGCGGCAGAACTCCTCGGGCTCGTCGGCGGCGTCGTCGTGTTCGGCGACGATGCGGTCCACGATGCCGTTGGCCCGCAGTTCCACCGAGCGCACGCCCTGCTCGGCGGCGAGCGCCGGGGCCTTGTCCACGGTGCGGTGCACGATGGCGCTCGCGCCCTCGGGAGGCAGGGGGGAGAGCCAGGCGTGCTGGGCGCTGACGACCCGGTCGGCGGGGACCAGCGCGAGCGCGCCGCCGCCGGTGCCCTGGCCGAGCAGGACCGAGACGGTGGGCGCCTCCAGCGTCACCAGTTCGGCCAGGCAGCGGGCGATCTGTCCCGCCATTCCGCGCTCCTCCGCGTCCTTGGACAGCGCGGCGCCGGGGGTGTCGATCACGGTCAGCAGCGGCAGCCGCAGCTCGCGCGCGATGCGCATGCCGCGCCGCGCCTCGCGCAGCGCGGCCGGCCCCAGCGGGTGCTCGATGCTCTGGCGGTTGCGGTCCTGCCCCAGCAGCACGCAGGGGGCGTCGCCGAACCGTGCCAGGGCCAGCAGCAGACCGGGGTCGGTCTCGCCGTCGCCGGTGCCGTTCAACGGGACCACGTCGTTCGCGGCGTGCCGCAGCAGCCGCCGTACCCCGGGGCGGTCGGGGCGGCGGGACCGCAGGATCGAGTCCCACGCCGGGATGTCCGGAATCTCCTCGTCGGGCGGGTCGGGGACCTCGGCCAGTGGGCGCGGGCGGGCGAGTAGGACGTTGAACGCCCGTTCGGCGATCGAGGGAAGGTGCTCGGCCTCCAGCACCGCGTCGACGAGCCCGCTGCGGTACAGGTTCTCGGCGGTCTGCACCCCCTCGGGGAACTCCCTGCCGTACAGGGCCTCGTACACGCGCGGGCCGAGGAAGCCGATCAGCGCGCCGGGCTCGGCGACCGTCACGTGCCCCTGGGAGCCCCAGGACGCGAGGACGCCGCCGGTGGTGGGGTGCCGCAGGTAGACCAGGTACGGCAGGCCGGCCGCCTTGTGGGTGGCGATCGCGGCGGAGATCTTCACCATGCCCAGGAAGGCGAGTGTGCCCTCCTGCATGCGGGTCCCGCCCGAGGAGGGGGAGGCCAGCAGCGGCAGGCCCTCGGCGGTGGCGCGCTCCACGGCCGTCACCAGGCGTTCGGCGGCGGCGATGCCGATCGATCCGGCCAGGAAGCCGAACTCGCCGGCCACGATGGCGACCCGGCGCCCGCGCAGGAGGCCCTCGCCGGTGAGGACGGCCTCGTCGCAGCCGCTGCGCTCGCGGGCCCGCGCGAGCGCGGCGGCGTACTCGGGGCCGGGGCGCACGTCGACGGGGGGCTCGTCCCAGGAGGTGAACGAGCCGGGGTCGAGGGTGCGGTCGATCAGTTCCCGGGCGCCGTGTCGCCTGTCCATGGGGGTCTCCTTCTCGTCTCGTGTGCGGGAGCGGTCACAGCCAGTCGGGCAGCACCATCACCGCCCAGGCCAGCAGCGGGCCGACCGCGACGACGATCGCCCCGTATCCCAGGATCTGCTTGTAGAAGCGGTCGGGGTCGACGCCCCTGGCGTTGGCGAGCACGAGCGCGCCGTTGGTGGAGAACGGGCTGACGTCGACGATGGTGGAGGCCACCGCCAGCGCCGCGATCACGCCGATGGCGCCGATGTCCCCGGCCAGCAGGAAAGGCACCGCCAGCGGGATGGTCACGCCGAGGATGGCGGTGGAGGAGGCGAAGGCGGAGACGATGCCGCCGATGTAGCACAGCAGCAGGGCGACCAGCAGCGGGGAGCCCAGTCCGGCTACGCCGTCGCCCACGAACTCGATGGTCCCCGCCTCCTCCATCACGTGCACGAAGGTGAGCACGCCGCCCAGCAGCAGGACGGTGGACCAGCTGATCTTGCTGACGGCGTCCTTCTGCGCCTTGGGGAACAGCACCGCCAGGACCACGGACACGGAGATGGCGACGAAGCCGACGTCCATCTTGAAGCCGAGGGCGAGTACGCCCAGGACGACCAGGCCCAGGACGGTCATCGCCTGGTCGAGGCGGAAGCCCGAAGGCCCGGAGGGCGCGGAGGGGCTCTCGGCGCCTTCGGACCCGGGGTGTTCCGCGCCCTGCTCCCGCCCGCCGGTGCGCACGGCCTCGAACTGGCGCGAGTGCACCCCGATGAGCTTGCGGCCGCCGAGAACGAGGAACAGCACGAGGGCGATCCCCGTGTTGAACAGCAGGCTGGCCAGGAACAGCGTGGTCGGGCTGCTCTCCAGGTCGGTTCCTGCCACGATCCCGTTGACGGTGGCGCCGTAGACGCTGATGGGGGAGAAGCCGCCGGCCTGCGCGCCGTGGACCACCATCATGCCCATGAGCAGCGGGTTGATCGAGTAGCGGGCGGCGAAGCCCAGTGCGATGGGCGCGATGATGGCCACCGCGGCGGGGCCGAGCGCGCCCATCGCGGTCAGGACGCCGGTGATCGCGAACATCACCCAGGGGATCGCCGCCACCCACCCGCCGACCAGGCGGACCGCGCCGCGTACGAGCAGGTCGACCGTCCCGTTGTTCTGCGCGATCGCGAACAGGTAGGTGATCCCGACCAGGACCAGGAACAGGTCGCCGGGGAACCCGGCGAGGATGTCCGCGGAGTCCATCGCCAGCACGAGCGTGCCCAGCAGGAAGGCGGCCACGAAGGCCAGGGCGCCCATGTTGATGGGAAGTACCGTTGCGATGACGAACATCGCCGCCAGGGCGACAATGGAGAGGATCTCAGGTGACATTGCGGGGCCGTTCAGTGAGGATCGAGGGGTGTGAGCCCGGGCACTGGCCTCCGTGATCCAGTCCACTGGCTCAGTGGCCTAGCCAATACTTCCCTGGTAGGCCCTGTCAAGATCCCGCCGGCAAAAATGGAGCGTGCGACGTAGTGAACGCCAGGCCTTCCCCCCGACGCCTCGTCCGTCCCCGGCTCTACGAGCAGCTCGTCGAGCGGCTGTGCGAGTACATCCGCGAGGCCGGACTGGAGCCGGGGGACCGGCTGCCGCCCGAGCGCGAGCTGTCGGCCACGCTGGGGGTCAGCCGGGCCTCGCTCAGCCAGGCGCTGGTCGCGCTGGAGGTCCAGGGGATCATCGACGTCCGCCACGGCGACGGCGCGATCGTGCGGCGGACGGTCGCCGAGGAGCAGGTGCTCGCCGTGCTGCGGGACCGCGGCAACCGGCACGCCGAGATCATCGAAGCCCGTCAGGCGCTGGAGGTCAAACTCGCCGAGCTCGCCGCGCTGCGCCGCGACGAGCTCGACATCGCCGCGATCGACGCCGCGCTGGACGAGATGCGGGCCGAGGTCGCGTCCGGCGGGCGGGGGGTCCACGGGGACGAGAGCTTCCACACCGCGATCACCCGGGCCGCCCGCTCGCGCCTGCTGAGCCGCATGATGGACGAGATCGCGCCCATGATCACCGAGACCCGCGTGGAGTCGCTGTCCCAGCCGGACCGTCCGGGAGCCTCCCTCGCGGGACACCAGCTGATCGCCGACGCCATAAAGGCGGGCGACGCCCGCGCCGCCGCCGACGCCATGCGCGCCCACCTGGTCCTGGTCTCGGACGTGGAGTCGCTGCGCGGGTAGGCCGTCGACGGGAGGACCCCGTCTGGTCGGGAGACGGCGGGCGGACGAGCCTCCCCGCCCGCCGACGGTCGAGGGCCGGGTGGCGCCGGGGCCTCCGCCGCGCGGTTGAGGCCCCGGCGCCACCCGGCCCCGGCAGTGCTCTCCGGTCCCGGAGGAGCCCCCGGCCGTCCCGACGGGTTCCACCGGATCGCGGTTCTCCGTCGGCGATCGGGCGGAACGGGTCGGGACACGGGGAGGGTCAGCGCACCCAGCGGTCGGAGACGCGGTCGAAGGCGCCGGCCGACTGCGGTCCCGCCCTGAACGGCGCGACCCCGTTCACCGGGAGCGTGTTCTCGGAGAAGGTCTCCACCGAGTAGGCGATGCCGCCGGAGAGCTCGGTGACGCTGTCCCAGTTGATGTTCTCGAAGGTGTCGTCCGCGGTGTGGTAGTTGCGGTCGTACTGCACCCCGGCGGTGCCGCCGTAGTACTCCACCTGCTCCTCGGTCTTGATCCCGTCGGCGCCGCTGAACAGGCCGCCGGCGGGGATCCCGGCCAGCATGAACGCCCGGTAGTCCGAGCGGCCGCTGAACTCGGTGGGCTCGACGACCAGGCCCTCGGCGGCGAAGTAGTCCTCGAAGGTCTTCTGGATCGCGCCCGAACCGGACGGCGCGGCGGCGGAGCCGGGGAGCTCGTTGCGGCCGTCGTAGACCAGGCGGGCGTAGTTCTCCGAGCCGATCATGTCGAAGTTCAGGTAGAGCGCGATCCTCTCGAGCTCCTTGTCGCTGAGGCTCTCGACGTACTCGGTGGAGCCGATCAGCCCGACCTCCTCGCTGCCCCAGAAGGCGAACCGCACCTTGTTCTCCGGGGTGCCGAGCCGGGGCAGCTGCCTGGCCACCTCCAGGATCGCCGCCACGCCGCTGCCGTTGTCGTTGATCCCCGGCCCCTCCTCGACGCCGTCGAGGTGGGCGCCGACGACGACCACGTTGTCCTTCTTACCGCCCCTGGTCTCGGCGACGATGTTGTAGGAGGTGGAGGTCTCGATCTCGGAGTCGACCCGCAGCCGCAGTTCGAGGTCCGCGCCCGCCGCCAGGAGCGCCTCGCCGACCTCGACGCTGGCGCCGACGGTCGGGATCGCGGACGGGTTGGTGACGGTGCCGTTGACCGGTCCGGTGTCCCCGGGGGCCTCGGTCGCGCCGTGGTTGAAGATCACCGCGCCCGCGGCGCCGGCCTCAGCGGCGTTGGCCGCTTTCTGCTCGAAGGTGCAGGTGCCCCGCTTGAGGACGGCGATCGAACCGGTGGGGAAGCCCGCGAAGTCGTCCGCCTCGCAGCCGCTGTCCGAGCCCTGGGCGTCCACCGGCACGGCGGTGGCGGTGACGTCGCCGGGGCCCGAGTACTCCATGGTCAGGAAGTCCTCGCCGTAGGCGAACTCCCGGGCCTCGGGCGCGGTCTGGGACAGGACCGCGTCGCTGAGCTCGATCCACTCGTCGAACGTGTAGGTGTGCTTGACCGGCTTGTACCCGGCCCGCTTGAGCTGGTCGATGACGTACTTGGCGGCGACGTCGTAACCGGGGGTGCCGGTGGCCCGGTTGCCGCCGTTGTACTCGGCGATCGTCGCCAGGTTCCGCATGTGCTCCCTGATGGCGTCGGTCGTCACCAGTCCGGGCAGCGCGGCCTCGTCGACGGTGGTCGTGGACGCATTGGCCGCGGGGGCCAGGCCAAGGCCCAGCACCATGACGGCGGAGACCCCGGCGGCCAGCCCCGACTTCACGCGCGCGGTCCGCGGGGGTCGTCCAGATGGTGTTCGCACGCTCATCCTCCCGAAAGGGCGTCCGCCTACCCCGAGTGACGGAGTGGACGCGAAAGGTGTGAAGACGATGTGCAGCTTGTCACCCGGCGGCGGCGCCGGGCAAGGAGGGCGCGGCCGTTTGCCACATCCGGTCGGCGCTCTTCCGGAGACCGGACGGATCGTGGTCTCATGAAGGGTTCCCGCGGCGGGGAGCCCGCGTCGCCAGGGGAGGGGAGGGCGCGACCGCTCTACTCGTCCGCCTCCAGTTCCTTCCGCTTCTTCTTGCCCTTGGCGGGCTTCTGGTGCTTACGGGGTTTGCGGACGACCTCGACCCCGCCCATCAGCGCGATCCCCAGTACGCGCACGACCGGCGCGCCGGGTTCGACGACGCTGCTGGGCGCGCCCCCGTCCACCCCGTAGCCGCCCATGACCCCGACGCCGTTGACCCGGACCTCGATGTCGTCGGGGACCACGATCTCGATCCCGCCCATCATGGCGTTGGCGATGACGGTGGTCTCGCGGGAGGTGAACCTCGCCTCCCGCAGGTCGATCTCGATCCCGCCCATGACGGCGAGCGCGTGGTAGGTCCCGGGGACCGTCCAGGTCCCGCTGCGCTCGGCCCCGCCCATGAGGGCGAGGGAGAAGTGGCCGTCGGCGGCGGAGTCCACGATCCGCTCCCTGCCGTAGACCGGCCGGGGCGAACCGAAGGGGCGTCCCATCGGCAGGGGCGGGGAATCGGAGGACTCGGGAAGGTCGCGGGTGATCGGGACGAGCTCGCCCAGGGTCTTGGAGTCGTAGACGGCGTCGAGCCGCTCGGAGTGCTCGTCCGGACTGATCCGGCCCTCGGCCAGGGCGTCGCGCAGCCGGGAGGCCACCCGGTCGCGGTCGCTGTCGGAGGCCCGGATCTCACTCGGTTCCGGAATGGGGGAATCGCTCATGACGTCGACCATAGTTCCGAGTCTGTCGGAGCGCACTCGCCTCGTGCCTCAGGGGCGGACCCTGGGAAGCCCCTGAAAGGCGCGCCTCAGAAGAGCCGCATCACATCGGACTCGGTGCCCCGCAGCGCCTCGTAGTCCAGGGTGACGCAGGAGATCCCGCGGTCGGTGGCCAGCACCCGCGCCTGCGGCCTGATCTCCTGGGCGGCGAAGACGCCGCGCACCGGCCTGAGGGTGGAGTCGCGGTTCAGCAGCTCCAGGTAGCGGGTCAGCTGCTCGACGCCGTCGATCTCGCCGCGCCGCTTGATCTCCACCGCCACGGTCGCACCGTCGGAGTCGCGGCACAGGATGTCGACCGGGCCGATCGCGGTGGGGTACTCGCGTCGGATCAGGGTGTAGCCCTCCCCGAGGGTGGTGATGTGCTCGGCGAGCAGCTCCTGAAGGTGCGCCTCGACGCCGTCCTTCTGCAGGCCCGGGTCCACGCCGAGCTCGTGGGAGCTGTCGTGCCAGATCTCCTCGATCGTCAGCACGAGCCTCTCCCCGGACTTGCCGTGCGTGACGGTCCACACGGCGCCGCCCCCGTCCTCGTCGGGGGCCTCGCGAACCGTGCACGGAGGGTTCATCCAGTTCAGGGGTTTGAAGGCGCGGTCGTCGGCGTGGATCGACACCGACCCGTCCGCCTTCATGAGGATCAGACGGGGGGCCATGGGCAGGTGGGCCGTCAGGCGGCCGACGTAGTCGACGCTGCAACGGGCGATAACAAGACGCACGGGACGTCACGCTACCGGTTCCGGCGGGCCGGTTCGCGTGGTTCCGGGGGGAACCGGGGCGTCCCGTGCCGAACGGGCCCGACACGGGCGGCCCCGCCCCGGACGGGCTTCCCCGCGCCATTTATGGTGGGGCCATGGTGGAGGAATTCAGCAAGGTCGGAGTGGTCGGGCTCGGAACCATGGGCGCCGGCATCGTCGAGGTGTTCGCCCGGGCGGGCTTCGACGTCACCGGGGTCGAGATCGACGACGCCGCGCTCGAGCGGGGGCGCGCGCATCTGGAGGGGTCGCTGGCCAAGGCGGTGGCGCGGGGCCGGCTCACCGAGGCCGAGCAGCGGACCATCCTCGGCCGCGTCGCGTTCACCACGTCCAGGGAGGACCTGGCCGACGCGGACCTGGCGGTCGAGGCGGTGCCCGAGCGCGTCGACGTCAAGCGCGACGTCTTCGCGGACCTGGACCGGATCCTGGTGCCGGGCGCGATCCTGGCGACCAACACCTCCTCACTCTCGGTCACCGAGATCGCCGCGCTCACCAACCGCCCCGGCAAGGTCATCGGCCTGCACTTCTTCAACCCGGCCCCGGTGATGAAGCTCGTCGAGGTCGTCGGCACGGTCGCCACCGAACCGGGGGTGCTGGACGTGGCGGCGGAGGTCGCCAAGCGCCTGGGCAAGACCCCGGTCGCCGTCGCCGACCGCGCCGGGTTCGTCGCCAACGCCCTCCTGGTCCCCTACCTCAACGACGCGGTCTCGATGTACGAGCGCGGCCTCGCCTCCCGGGAGCGGATCGACACCGCCGTCACCGAGGCGGCCGGACTGCCGATGGGCCCGCTCACCCTGCTGGACCTGGTCGGCCTCGACGTGGGCCTGGCCGTCATGGACGTGCTGTGGGCGGAGTTCCGCGACCCGCGCTACGTCGCGGCCCCGCTGCTGCGCCGGATGGTCGCGGCCGGGCGTCTCGGCCGCAAGACCGGGCGGGGCTTCTACGACTACTCGGGAGCCGCCGACCCCGCCGAGGCGGAGCCCGCGAACCCGCTCGCCGCACTGGTCGGCGGCGACAGGCTCGCCCCCGCGTGGCCGCTGCTGGCCGCGCACGTCAACGACGCGGCGCGCATGGTCGGGGAGGGCTACGCCACCGCCGACGACGTGGACACCGCGATGCGGCTGGGCTGCGGCTACCCCAAGGGCCCGATCGAGATGCTCGACGAGCGCGGTGTCAAGTGGACCACCGGCGTCCTGGAGGACCTGGCGGAGTCGGGACTGGCCCAGGGCGTCCGCACGGCCCCGCTGCTGCTCCTGCTGGAGAAGGAGGGGCGCGACTCGCTGCGTTAGCGGGGGGCGTCCGAGGCCGCCCCGCCGGTCACGCGGGCCGGGTGCCCCGTCAGGGCGTTCGCGGCCTTCTCGTACGCTTGGACGGTGAGTCCGCGTCGCAACGCCCCCCGCCGCAGGAGGGGTCCCCAGAAGCCCGGTGAGGGCGAGTCCTCGTTCGTCGAACGCGTCCTCGGAGGGGAGCGGCGTGAGAGCGGCCCCGACGGGGACTGGGCGACCAGGCGCGTCAGCGGCGCGGCCGCGAGCAAGGCGTACCGGTGTCCCGGCTGCCACCAGGAGATCCCGCCGGGCATGCCGCACGTGGTGGCCTGGGCCGCGTACGGCGACGGCGACGACCGCCGCCACTGGCACAGCTCCTGCTGGGACCGGCGCACCCACCGCTCGGTCCGCCACCCCAGGCGCTGAGAGCGCACTCCCCGCACGAACCCCGACCTTCGAGGAGCCATGGACATCCGCGCGAGTACGGTGCTGCCCGCCCGCCGACGCCCCGTCACCCTGCAGACCGCCGACGGCCTGGCCCTGATCGGCGAGCTCGCGCTGCCGAAGGAGCGTCCTCCGGCGGCCACGATCGTCTGCCTGCACCCGCTGCCCACCGCCGAGGGGATGATGGACAGCCACGTGCTGCGCAAGGCGTCCTTCAGGCTGCCCGCGCTGGCCGACGTGGCGGTGCTGCGGTTCAACACGCGCGGCACCGTGTCGCGGCACGGCGCCAGCGAGGGGGAGTTCGGCGACGGCGAGACCGAGCGCCACGACGTGGCCGCGGCCATCGAGTTCACCGAGTTCGAGGGGCTTCCCGAACCGTGGCTGGTGGGCTGGTCGTTCGGCACCGAGCTGGCGCTGAAGTGGGGCCGCGACCCGGCGGTCCGGGGGGCGGTCCTGCTGTCGCCGCCGCTGCACCACGCGTCCGACGCCGACCTGGACGCCTGGGCCGACTTCGGCAGGCCGCTGGTCGCGCTCGTCCCCGAGTTCGACGACTACCTGCGCCCGGCGGAGGCGGAGCGGCGCTTCGCCCGCGTCCCGCAGGCCGAGGTGGTCGGCGTGGACGGCGCCAAGCACCTGTGGGTGGGCGAGCCCTCCGTGCGCGTCGTCCTGGACGAGGTCGTCACGAGGGTCGCCCCCTGGGCCCACCCCCTCCCGACCGAATGGGACGGCCCCTACGAGAAGGACACGCTCTAAGGAGTCTCCGGCGCGGGGGTGGTTCGGCGTCGGGAATCCGCCGACCGGATCGTCGGGGTGTCCTCGTGCGCGGCGCGGTGACGGGGGCGGCGACGGCGAGCGGGGGTCGGGGCCGCGCCCACGATGTCCGTCGCGTGAGGGTTCCGTTGACGGTCGTGGGCTTTCTGCCCGTTTCGGGGCCGGGAAGGGCGGAAAGCCCACGATCATTCCGGGTGGGGGCGGAACCGGCCCTCGAATGTCCGGTGATCTTGCTGTTTCCCCCGAGGTCAAGGTTCTCGGGGGGAAACAGCAAGATC
>NZ_SNYN01000019.1 GCF_004363075.1 Actinorugispora endophytica | reverse complement strand
ACCCCGTCGAGGCCAACGCCCTCATCGCGGTGTACGGAGGCGGGGGACGCGAGCACCCCCTGCGGCTGGGATCGCTCAAGTCCAACATCGGACACGCGGTGGCCGCCGCCGGAGTGGGCGGCGTCATCAAGACCGTCATGGCAATGCGCCACGGCCTGCTCCCCAGGACACTGCACGTCGACGCGCCCACCCCGCACGCGGACTGGGGCTCGGGGGCCGTCGAACTCCTCACCGAGGCGGCCCCCTGGCCCGACACCGGACGCCCCCGCCGCGCCGGGGTGTCGTCGTTCGGGATGAGCGGCACCAACGCGCACGTCGTCGTCGAGCAGGCGCCGCCGCAGGAGGAGGCGCCGACGGCTCCGGCCACGCCCCCGGGGCCGCTGGCCTGGCCGCTGTCGGCCCGCGACGACGAGGTGCTGCGCGCCCAGGCCCGGCGGCTGCTCGACCGCGTCGAGGCCGACCCCGGGCTGGACCCGCGCGACGTCGCCCACTCCCTGGCCGCCACCCGCACCCGGTTCGCGCACCGGGGCGTGGCTGTCGGCCGCGACCGGGAGGAGCTCCTGGCGGGAGTGCGCGCGCTCGCCTCGGGGAGCGCAGCGCCGACCCTGGCGCGCGGCCGGGCGGTCCCCGGCCGTCGGGTCGTCTTCGTGTTCCCCGGCCAGGGGTCGCAGTGGCGCGGAATGGCGGCGGGCCTGTTCGGCTCCGAGCCCGCCTTCGCGGCCCGGATGCGCGAGTGCGAGGAGGCGCTCGCCCCCTACCTGGACTTCTCCCCGACCGCGGTCCTGGGCGGCGGACCGGGCGCTCCGCGACTGGAGCAGATCCACGTCGTCCAGCCGGTGCTCTTCTCGGTGATGGTCTCGCTCGCCGCGCTGTGGCGCGCGCACGGCGTGCGGCCGTCCGCGGTGGTCGGCCACTCCCAGGGCGAGATCGCCGCGGCGTGCGTGGCGGGGGCACTGTCCCTGGACGACGCCGCGCGCGTGGTCGTCCGGCGTTCGGCGCTGGCCGCCGAACTCCTCTCGGGAGCGGGCGGCATGACGTCGGTGGCCCTGCCCCGCGCGCGCGTGGCGGAACTGGTCGGCGAGGCCGGCGGTCTGCTGCACGAGGCGGCGGTGAACGGCCCCGAGTCCGTCGTCGTGGTGGGCGACCCGGACGCGCTGACCCGGCTGGAGGAGCGCTGCGCGGCCGAGGGCGGCTACGCGCGACGCCTCTCCGCCGCCTACGCCTCGCACTCGCCGGAGGTCCGGGCGATGCGCGAACCGCTGCTCGCCGGACTGGCCGCGATCACGCCCCGCTCCGGCGAGGTCCCCTTCCACTCCACGGTGACCGCCTCCGTCCTGGACGGCACCGCCCTGGACGCCGCCTACTGGTACCGCAACCTGCGCGAACCGGTGCGCTACGCGGAGGCCGTCCAGGCTCTGGCCGGGTCCGGGCACACCGTCTTCATCGAGGTCAGCCCGCATCCGGTGGTGGCGGCGGGCACGCGGCGGACCCTTGAGGAGGCCGGGGCGGGCGACACCGTGGTGCTGGGTTCGCTGCGCCGCGACGAGGACGAGCGGCTCCGCTTCCTGACCTCGGTCGCCGAGGCGCACGCGCACGGCGTCGGCCCGGGCGCGGCCACGCCCGGCGGGCGGCCGGTGGACCTGCCGACCTACCCCTTCCAGCGGCGGCGCTACTGGGCCCCGTCGACCCGCCCGGGCCCGGACGTGGCCGCGGCGGGGCTCGGGGCGGCGGACCATCCGCTGCTGGGCGCGACGGTGTCCGTGGCCGACGGCGGCGCCCTGCTGCTGACCGGCAGGCTGTCGCGGGCCGGGCACCCCTGGCTGGCCGACCACTCGGTGCTGGACACGGTGCTGCTGCCCGGTACGGCGTTCGTGGAGATGGCGCTGTGCGCGGGCGCGGCGGCGGGCTGCCCCGGGCTGGCCGAACTCACCCTGCGCGCCCCGCTCGCGGTCGGCGAGGCCGGGGCTCAGGTCCAGGTGAGCGTGGCGGCGCCCGACGAGCACGGCCGCCGGGCACTGCGTGTGCACGCGCGTCCCGCCGACGGCGGGGACGACCACCCCTGGACCGCGCACGCCGAGGGCGCGCTCACCCCCCATCCGTCGGCCGCCCCCTCCTCCGGGGGGCACTGGCCGCCGCCCGGAGCGGTCCCGGTGCCGGTGGACGGGGTGTACGCGCGCCTGGCGGACCTGGGGTACGGGTACGGTCCCGCCTTCCGGGGGATGCGTGCGGCGTGGCGGCACGGCGACGACGTGTTCGCCGAGGTCGGACTGGCCCGCGAGCGGCACGTCGAGGCCGGCCGGTACGGGGTGCACCCGGCGCTGCTGGACGCCGCCCTGCACGCCGCGACGCTGCTCGAGGGGGCCGGCGCCCGGCTGCTGCTGCCGTTCGCCTGGTGCGGGGCCGCCCTGCACGCCACCGGGGCGACCGCGCTACGGGTGCGGGTGCGGCGCACCGGGCCGGACGCGGTGTCCCTGACCGCGACCGACCCGGCCGGCGCGCCCGTGGTCTCGGTGGAGTCCCTGACCCTGCGGCCCGTCACCGGGGAGCGCCTGCTCGCCGGGACCGCGTCCGGTCCGCGCGACCTGTACACGCCGAGGTGGACCGCGCTGGACGCGCCCGAACCGTCCGAGCGGTCCTGGGCGGTTCTGGGAGACGCGCTCCCGGGGCTCGTCTCCTCTCCGGGCGGCGGCGCGGTCCCCGCGTACGCCGACGTGGCCGCGCTGGACGCCGCGGTCGCGGCCGGCGCGCCCAAACCGGACGCGGTCCTGCTGCCGTGCCCGGCCGGGCACGGCGCCACCGGCCCGGCGGTGCGCGCGGCGACGCGCGGGGTGCTCTCCGTCGTCCAGGAGTGGCTCGCCTCCGAGCGCTCCGCCCGGTTGGTGGTGCTGACCCGGGGCGCGGTCTCCGCGCTGCCCGGCGAGGACGTGCCCGACCTGGCGCACGCCCCGGTGTGGGGGCTGGTGCGCGCCGCCCAGGCCGAGGCCCCCGACCGGTTGGCGCTGGTCGACTCGGACGCGCCGGTCCCGGCCCCGGGGGCGCTTTCCGCGGCGTCGGACGGTTCCGAAGGCCAGATCGCGGTCCGCGCGGGCGTGCCGTACGTCCCGCGCCTGGTCCGCGCCCCCGTGCCGGAGCGCGCGGAGACCTCCCTCGCGGGCGGGACCGTCCTGGTCACCGGCGCCACCGGGACGCTCGGCGCGCTGGTGGCGCGCCACCTGGTGTCCCGGCGCGGCGCCGAGCGCCTGCTCCTGGTCGGCCGACGCGGCGGCGCGGCGCCCGGGGCCCCGGAGCTGGCCGCGGAGCTGACCGCGCTGGGCGCGGACGTGGAGTTCGCCGCCTGCGACGCGGCCGACCGGGACGCCCTGGCCGGTCTCGTCTCGGCGATCCCCGCGGACCGGCCGCTGCGCGCGGTCGTGCACGCGGCGGGCGTCCTTGACGACGGTGTGGTGTCCGCTCTGACGCCCGAGCGGCTGGACCGCGTCATGCGGCCCAAGGTCGACGCCGCGCTGCACCTGCACGAGTTGACGCGCGGGCTCGACCTGGCCGCGTTCGTGCTGTTCTCCTCGGCCTCAGGTGTCCTGGGCAGCCCGGGCCAGGCCAACTACGCCGCCGCCAACGCGTTCCTCGACGCCCTCGCGCACCGGCGCCACGCGCTCGGTCTGGCCGCCACCTCGCTGTCCTGGGGGTTGTGGGCGCGGCGCAGCGGGATGAGCGGCCACCTGACCGAGGCGGATCTGGTGCGCATGGGCCGCATGGGCCTGGGCGCGCCGATCGAGGCCGGTCAGGGGATGGCCCTGCTGGACGCGGCGCTGGACAGCGGTCTTCCCCACCTGGTGCCGCTGCCGCTCGCGTCGTCGGGGCGGGTCGCGCGGAGTGCCGCGGTGCCCCCGCCGCTGCGCGCCCTGGTCCGCGTCGCACCGGTGCGCGCGAGCGGGGAGGACGGCGGCTCCCCCGACAGTGCCGGACTGCGCGCGCGCCTGGCCGGGCTCCCCCCGTCGGAGCAGGGGGCCGTCCTGCTGGACCTGGTGCGCGCCGCCACCGCCGAGGTCCTGGGCCATCCGGCGGCCGCGGCCGTCGACCCCGGGCAGCGCTTCCTGGAGGCGGGCCTGGACTCGCTCACCGCCGTGGAGCTGCGCAACCGGCTCGGCACCGCCACCGGGCTGCGGCTGGGGCCGGGGCTGGTCTTCGACCACCCCACGCCGGCCGCGGTGGCCCGGCTGCTGGAGGCCGGACTGAACCGCGCGGGCACCCCGCGCCCCGGCCCGGCGCGCGGGGCCGTCGGAGCGGACGCGGACGACGGCGGGTTCGACGGGATCGCCGCGCTGTTTCGCGACTCCTGCCGGAGGGGCCGGGTCGACGACGGCTTCGCCCTGGTCAAGGCGGCGGGGCGGCTGCGCGCCTCCTTCGCCTCCCCCGCGGGGTTCGGCGAGCGCCCCGCCCCCGTCCGGCTGGCACGCGGACCGGCCCGGCCCGCTCTGGTGTGCCTTCCGTCGCTGGTGATGGTCTCGGGCGTCCAGGAGTACGCGCGGTTCGGCGCGGCGCTGCGCGGCCTGCGCGACGTCACCGTCCTGCCCCAGCCCGGGTTCGCCCCGGGGGAACCGCTGCCCGGAACGGTCGAGGCGGTCGTGGGGTTCCAGGTCGACGCGGTCCGTGTCGCTGTCGGGGACGAGCCCTTCGTGCTGGTGGGGCGCTCCTCGGGGGGCTGGGTGGCGCACGCGGTGACCGAGCGGCTGGAAGGGCTGGGCGCGCCCCCGGCCGCACTCGTGCTGCTGGACACCCCCATGCCGGGCGAGCGGCTCACCCTGCCCGTCATCGGGACCGGGGTGGTCGAACGCGACCACGAGTTCGGCCTCATGAACGGTGTCCGGGTCAGCGCGATGGGCGGCTACGTCGCGCTCTTCGAGGACTGGGCGCCGGGGGTGGTCCGCGCGCCCACCGTGCTGGTCCGCCCCGACCGTCCGGTCCGGGACCGGGCGGGGCGGGTGGTGGGCGGCGGCGCCTGGCGGTTCGACTGGGCCCCCGCCCACCTGGACCTGGAGGTCCCGGGCGACCACCTGACCATGATGGAGGAGCACGCCGCGTCGACCGCCGGCGCGGTGCACCGGTGGCTCTCCGCGCGCCGGAACGCACCGGGAGCCGCCCCGGTGGACCCCGCCGGAAACCACGGCGGGGCCGACCGTGTCCGACCCCGCGTGACCGGGTAGGAGCGCAGGCGTCGACCCCTTACCCGACCGGGAGGTTTCCATGGCGCGACCGCCATCCCCGTATGACTTCTTGCCCGAGGTTCCCGCCTTCGACGTCACCAGCCGGGACATCGCCGACGGCCGGGCGATGCCCCGGCGGAACACCAGCGGGATCATCGGCACCGGCGGGGAGGACGTCTCCCCGCACCTCGCGTGGAGCGGGTTTCCCGAGGGGACCAGGAGCTTCGCGGTGACCTGCTTCGACCCCGACGCGCCCACCGCCAGCGGCTACTGGCACTGGGGCGTGTTCAACATCCCCGCCGGGGTCACCGAGCTCGCGGCCGGGGCGGGCGGCGAGGGCGGGGCCGGTCTGCCGCGAGGCGCGGTCACGGTCCGCAACGACGCCGGGAGCAAGCGGTACGTCGGCGCCGCGCCGCCCGCCGGGCACGGGCCGCACCGCTACTTCTTCGTCGTGCACGCCCTGGACACGGCGGACCTCGGCATCGACGACTCGGTGTCCCCGGCGGTCCTCGGCTTCAACCTCTCCTTCCACGCGCTGGGCCGGGCCGTCGTCACCCCGGTCCACGAGGTTCCCTGACGGAGCCGGACGCGGGGGTCCGCCCCGGCCGGGGCGGACCCCCGCGTCCGCCGATCCTTCCCCTCGTGTTCAACCCACGACAATCGAACATGAGATACGTTCGAAAGGTGGCTGTCCGCACAAGAGGAAGGGGCGAAGTGACGCCATCCCGAAGCACCCCCCCGCCCGTCACCACGGTGCTCCTCGACTACGGCGAGGTCGTCTCCGTACCGCAGCCCGCCCGGGTCAGGGCCCGGCTGGAGGAGTTGGGCGCCGCGCCGCCCGAGGACTTCTGGGCCGCCTACTGGGCCGAGCGCGCGGCCTACGACTCCGGGATGAGCGCACTGGAGTACTGGACCCGGATCGGCGACCGGATCGGCGCCGACTGGACCCCCGCCGTGCGCCAGGAGCTGTGGGCCACCGACGTCGGCGGCTGGCTGCTTCCCGACCCCGACACGGTCACCCTGGTCGACCTGGTGTCCAGAGGGCCGGCCCGGCTCGCGCTGCTGTCCAACGCGCCCTTCGACATCGCCGCCGCGCTGCGGCGGTCCCCCGTGCTGAGCGGGTTCGACGCCCTGTTCTTCAGCTGCGACATCGGTATGTGCAAACCCGACCCGGCCGTCTACACGCACGTGCTGGAGGCGCTCGACTCCGCCCCCGAGCAGACCCTCTTCGTCGACGATCGGGAGGAGAACGTCCGGGCCGCCCAGAAGCTCGGGATCACCGCCCGCCTCTACACGGGGGCCGCCGGGCTGGCGGAGCTCCTCGACCGCACCCCGGGAATCCGCTGAGGCGCCCCCGAGGACACCGCGGGGCGGCGGGCACCCGCCGCGCCGCGGCCGCCCACCGCCCCAGAGGACGCCTGGTGAAGGCGCCGCGCACACGTTAGGGCAACCGGTGGGTCCCCCGCGGGAAAACGCCGAAACCCGGGCCGCCGCCACGATCGGAGGCATGGTTCGGCCGGCCTGGCCCCCGGAATCGGTCAATATCCGTTTCATCCCCCGCCCTGTGGTTAATGCCGGTGACGCAGCGATCGCGCCCCGCTTCTGGTCGGCGTCAGTGGACCCCGACGATCAACGCTGACAGTTTCGTCACGAGGGGAAGGACCGACCGGTGTCATTGGGACAGGATTCCGTACAACCGACCGTTGTCGTCACCACCGCAGGATCGCCTTCGACGCCCGAAACGATCCTCCGCCTGCGAAGACAGGGATACCGGGTGATCGCGACCGACATCGAGGCCAACGCTCCGGGGCTCTACCTGGCGGACCGCAGCCACCTCGTCCCTCCGGGCGACTCCGACGCCTTCGTCGCCGATCTGCGCGACATCTGCGCCCGGGAGGGCGCGAGCGCGGTCATCCCGCTCGTGGACGAGGAACTGGCCGGCGTCAGCCTGCTGGAGCGCGAGGGGATCACGGTGTTGCTGCCGCGGCTTCCCTTCATCACCACCTGTCTGGACAAGTACGTGCTGATGCGGCGGTTGGCCGCCGCGGGGATCGGCGTGCCGTCGACCCGCCTGGCCTCCGAACCGGCCGACGGCCTGGCCTTCCCCCTCATCGTCAAGCCCCGTTCCGGGCGGGGCAGCCGGGGCGTCTCGGTCTGCTTCTCGCGCCTCGCCCTGGACCGCCTGCTCGCGACCACCTCCTACCCGGTGTCCGACCTGATCGTCCAGGAGCGGATCCGCGGCCCCGAGTTCACCGTCTCGGTCGTGGTGTGGCGGGACGGCGAGGTCCAGGCGGTCGTTCCCAAGGAGGTGATCCTCAAGCAGGGCGTCACCAGGTTCGCCGTCACCCGGCGCAACGAGGAGGTCGAGCGGACCTGTCGGGCCGTGCAGAGCGCCCTCCGCGCGGACGGCCCGTTCAACGTCCAGCTCTGCCTGGACGAGGCGGGGACACCCCGCGTCTTCGAGATCAACCCGCGCTTCTCCTCCACCGCCTCGCTGACCACGGCTGCGGGGGTGGACGAGATCGGCGGCCTGCTGGGCCAGGCCCTGGGGCGGGGGCCCCGGCTGGTCGACGAGTGGCGCGAGGGGCTGGTCATGGTCCGCCACTGGACGGACGAGTTCACCAGCGAGAAGGAGTTCGACGCGCACGACATGCGTCCCGGCCCCGGGGCGCTGCCCGCTCTCGGCTCCGCCGTGCCGGTGGCCGGGTGAGCGGTGCGGCCCTGCTCGGAGCCGCGGCCCGCGCGGTGCTGGAGGTCGGCGCGCTGCTGCGCGCGTGGCGCGCGGACCCCGCCGCGGTCGGCGGGGTCTGGGAGGGGTCGCAGTTCAAGGCCGGGGCCGACGCGATGGCCCACGAGGCGCTCAGCGGCCGGCTGCTCGCGGCCGCCCCGGGGATCCCCGTGCTCAGCGAGGAGGACCCCTGGCCACTGGGCGCGGATCGGCCCGGCCGGTACTGGCTGATCGACCCGATCGACGGCACCGCCAGCTACGCCCACGGCTTCCCCGGGTACGTCACCCAGGCCGCGCTGGTCCAGGACCGCGCGCCGGTGCTGGCGGCGGTCTACGCTCCGGAGTTCGACGTGCTGTACACGGCGGCGCGCGGGGAGGGCGCCAGGGCCAACGGGCGCGCCCTCCCGCCGCTCGCGCCGGCCCCGGTGGGGACCGGGGCGCTGACCGACAACACGCCCGAACCGCGCGGCATCGCCGCGCGGGCGTACGAGCGCTTCGGGTTCACCGGCTACCTCGAATGCGGCGGCATCTCGCTCAAGCTCTGCCGGATCGCCGAGGGCCGCGCCCGGCTGTTCGTCAAGGACGTGCCGGTGCGGGACTGGGACGTGGCCGCGCCCGGACTGCTGCTGGCCGAGGTCGGCGGGGCGGTGCGCACCCTTTCGGGCGCGCCCTTCGACTACACGGGCCCTTTCGAGCACACCGGGCTGGTGGGCGCCGCCGACGAGGCGGCGTGCGCGGCCGTCGCGGCCTGGTACGCGGCGGCCGCGCCGGAGAGGAGGACCGACGCGCGCCCCGGCCGACCGGTCCCCACGCCCCGGGCCCGTTCCCGCACGGGACCGCGCGCGAATGGGGCGACGTGACCCGCCGCTCCCCGACCGCAGCCCGATCCCGTCCCCGATGACTGTTCTCCGCCCGCCGCCCGACGTATCGTGAACCGAGGGAGCGTTCCGAAAGGGCCCCGGTCTCCGCCGTGTGCGAGCGCGGCGGGTTCGCCTCCGGCCGGGCCCGACCGGGGCGGCTTTCGGGGCACGCACCCGAATCCCCGTCGGTCGTGCGAAGGGGGAGAGGGGATGGAGGAGGAAGACCGCGTCCCGCCGAAGCGGATGCGCGCCTCTGACGCCGATCGCGACGCCGCCGCCGAGCGCCTCGCGGTCGCGCTGGCCGAGGGCCGCCTCGACCTGGAGGAGTACGACCGCAGGCTGACGCTCGCGATGCGCGCCGTGGTCATGGGCGACCTCGTGCTGCTGACGGCCGACCTGCCGCAGCCCCCGCCTCCCGAACCCGATCCCCCGGAACTGGTCCCCTCGGAGGCCCGCGAACTCGTTCCCTCGTCCACCTGGCAGGACTGGATCGACGAGTGGCGCTGGTGGCTGGGCGGCGCCATCATCATGACCGGCATCTGGGGTGTCACGAGCGTCATCGGCGGTGACCTGCTGCCGTTCTGGCCGCTGGTCCCTCTCGGCATCTGGGCGGCGATCCTGCTGGCCGCCGCGGTGTGGCCGGACGACAACGCGAACGGCCGCCTCTGAGGTCCCGGAGGAGCCCGGAAGGGAATAGGCTGGCTTATGGCTGAAATGGGGACGAACATGGACGAAGACCGCCTTCCGGTAAAGCGAATGCGCGCCTCCGACACCGACCGGGACGCCGTCGCCGAGCGTCTGGCGGGGGCCCTGTCCGAGGGCCGTCTGGACATGGCCGAATACGACGCGCGGCTGTCCTCCGCGATGAACGCCAAGACACTGGGCGAACTGGAACCCCTGACCGCGGACCTGCCCGCCCCGGCCTCGGCGGGGAGCGGGCCGGTGGACCTGGCCGAGGTCGGCGCGGCCGGAGCCCCCACGCGGACCTGGCAGGACCGGCTGGAGCCCTGGCGCGGGCTGGCGGGGATCTCGATCATCCTGATCGGCATCTGGACGGTCACCAGTGTGACGTCCGGGGAACTGCTCCCCTTCTGGCCCGCCTGGCCGCTGTCGTTCATGCTCATCTTCACGGTGGTCGGCGTCGTCACCGGGTCGGGGAACCGCAAGCGGGACGGCGGCGGCTCCCGGAACCGGATCGACGGCCCCGACTCCGACCGCTGAACCCCGTCGGCCTATCCGGCCGCGTGCAGCCAGCGCACGGGAGCGCCGTCCCCGGCGTAGCGGAACGGTTCCAGCTCCTCGTCCCAGGCCCGGCCCAGCAGCTTGTCGAGTTCCTCGGAGAGGTCGAGGCCCTGCGCCGCGGCGCGCTCCATGGCGTTGCGGATCCGCGCCTCGGACACCAGCACCTCGCCCGAGGCGCTCGTCACGGCGCTGAAGAACCCGAGTGTGGGGGTGTAGCTGTAGCGCACTCCGTCGCAACCGGGAGTGGGCTCCTCGGTGATCTCGTAGCGCAGCCGCTGCCAGTCCTTGAGGGCGGAGGCGACCGCGCCGGACAGGCCGGGCGCGCCCTGCCAGTTGAGCTCGGCACGATAGTTGCCCGGGGCCGCCGGTTGCGGATCCCAGTCTAGTTTCACAGGTACGCCAACAACACCCGCGACCGCCCACTCGACGTGTGGGCACAGCGCCGCAGGCGCGGAGTGGACGTACAGGACGCCACGTGCGGACACCGAACCTCCTGATACGAACGAGTGCGCTTCCCCGACGCTCTCGTACCCCCAGAGGAGATGTCCGTGTTGGGTCTTCTCCTCTGCTTATTGTGCCCCATGTACATCAGCGGCACCAGGCTCGCGATGACCGAAACTGACGGAGGCCCCGCATCCGGCGCGTTCGGCGGTTACCGTGTTTCTCCAGGCATTGCCGGATGTGCGATTTTACTGGGGGCGCCGGTGAGTGACCAGACCCATGGACCCGCTTGTGTCAAGGAACTCGTCCGGCGCGCCGCCGAGGGAGACGAAGAGGCGTGGGACGTCCTCCTGGACCGGTACGCGGGACGGGTGTGGGGTGTGGTGCGCTCACATCCCCTCTCCTTCCACGACGCGCAGGACATAACCCAGACGGTGCTGTGCAATCTGGCGGAGAACCTGCACCGGCTGCGCGACCCCGAGCGAATCGGGGCCTGGCTCGCGACGGTGGCGCGCAACGAGTGCCGCCGCCACCTGCGTGCCTCCGGGCGGACCCGGCCGCTTCCCCCCGGGGACCTCGACCGCCCCGACGACCGTACCCCCGAGTCGGCCTATCTGGTGGCCGAGCAGACGGACCGGGTCCGGACCGCACTGACCCGGCTGGACCGGCCCCAGAGCGAGGTGGTGCGACTGGCCCTGGAGCATCCGGAGCTCTCCCGGGCCGAGGTCGCCCGACTCGCGGGGGTGGCCGAGAGCGACGTCTCCCGCGTGCGGCGCCGGGCCCGGCGCAGGCTGGCCCTGCTCCTCAGGGAGGACCGTTGACCGGGCCCGACGGGGAGGAGCACCCTCCCGAGCGCGTCATGGCCGCGGCCCGCGCCGCCCACCGGATGCGCCGCCCCGACACGGTGCTCGCCGACCTGCTCTCGGACTCCGCGGCGGACCCGCCCCCGGGCCTGAGAGCGGGTCCGGGACCGCGCCTGCTCACCTTCGGCGCGGCGGGTGTGGAACTGCACCTTCAGGTCACCGTGCACGGCGACACCTGCGACATCGCGGGCCAGCTGGTCCCCCCGGCCCGCTCCGCCGTGGAGTTCCGCCATGCGGGGGGCGCCTTCCACCACACCAGCGACTCCGACGGAGCCTTCGTCCTGCGCTCCCTCCCCCGCACCCCCTTCAGCCTCGTCTGCTCCCCGTCCCTGCCCGGCTCCCGTCCCCTGGCGACCCCCTGGACCCCGGTCCGCTGAGGTTCCGTCCGTTTTCCCGCTGATCTTGACCTTTCCGGGGTCTCGGGGGCGGTTGAGACCCCGGAAAGGTCAAGATCAGCGGGAAAACCACCACGAACCGGTCGAGCGGCGGAGTACCGCCCGGCCGTTTCCGGTTTCTCCTGCGCAGCCCCGGTTTCCGGTGCTACCACTGGGAGGGGGAAAGATGCTTCGCTCCTCCGGGCCGGGTCCCCGATCCGGTTCTTCGTTGTCCTTGCCGAACCCCCCCGCGGTCGAGAGGCGATAGCGCATGGCGGACCGGTTCCACCCGACGAGGGCCCTGCCGGTCTCCCTGGTCGCGCGCGACCCCCTCGAGGCGCGGCGGCGGGCCGCGCGGGTGCTGGCCGAGGCCCCCGACCCGCGGGCGAGGACGGCGGCGCTGCGGGTGAGCGGACTGGCCGCCCACGAACTGGGCTCCCCCGATGAGGCCCTCCGGCGGTTGGGCGCGGCGGTCAGGGTCGCCGCGCTGGCCGGGCTGGCCGAGGAGACCGCGCTGGCGAGGGCGTCCCGGTCCGGCCTGCTGGCCCGGAGCGGACTGGGGCGCGGACCGGAACCGCGCCACTCCGCCGCCTTCGCGTTCACCCTGATGAACCACGGGACGGCGGCCTGCCAGAACGGCCGCTTCGACACCGCGCTCGACGCCTTCACCGCGGCGGAGCCCGCCTTCGCGGCCTTCCCCGACCCGCGGCTGCTGCCCGGGTTCCTGTGCAACAAGGGCCTGGCCCTGGTCCACGCGGACCGGCTCGGAGAAGCCGAGGACGCCCTGTCCTGGGGGCTGCTGCTGGCCGAGCGGTACGCGCTGGGGCACCTTCGGGGGTCCATCACGCAGAACCTCGGCTGCCTGGCCGCGGCGCGCGGCGACACCGCGCGCGCCATGGAGTACTTCGACGCCGCCGCGCCGCTGCTGGACTCCGGCACCCGGCGGACCGCGCTCGTGCTGGACCGGGCCCTCGCGCTGGCCGACGCCGGGATGGTCCGCGAGGCCGGAACACTGCGCCGCTCGCTCGGCGACGCGCGCGGACGGGGAGCCGAGCGCGCCCTCACCGAGCTGCTGTCCCTGAAGCTGCACGCGGCGCGGGGCGACACCGAGGCCGCCGCCGCGACGGGCCACCGTCTCCGGCTCCTGTTCGACACCGGTTCGCTGTGGCTTCGACTGGCCGAGCAGGCGGCCGCGACCCGGCCGGGTCCGGTCCCGATGCCACCCCGTGAGGAGGGCCGTCCCGGCGGCGGCTTCCCACTCCCGACCGCGACCCCGCACCTGGAGCTGACCTCGCGCGCCGAAAGCGCGGCTCCGGCGCGGGCGCTGCGCGACGCCGGAGCGGCGGTGCGCGCGGGGGAGGCCGCGGCGGCGCTGGTCCACGTCGAGCTGGCGCGCGAACCCGCCTCCAGCCCGCGCGCCTGCACGGACCCGGAATGGGCGATGCTGCTGGACCGCTACCGGTCCGCGCACGCCCGCGCCGCCTCCGGGTCGGCCGCGGCGCGCCGCGAACTGACGCGTCTGGAGTCCGAACTCGCCGTGGCTCAATGGCACCCCCGTTGCCGCCACCGGCGGCGGTCCGCGTTCCCCCGGCGGCGGGCGGGCGAGCCCTTGGCGGAACTGGCCGCCGGACTCGGCGACCGGGCGTTCGTGTGCTACCCCGAACTGGAGGGGCTGCCCGCCGCGCTCACCCTGGTCGAGGGCCGGGTCCGGATCCATCCGCTCCCGTCCGCCGGGGCGGTCGGCGACGCAGTCGTCGCCCTGGAGCACCTGGCCCGGCTCAACGCGTCCTCCCCCGGTCCCCGGACGGCGGAACTACTGGCCAGGCGGGCCTCGGTCGTGAACCGGATGCTGGTGGGACCGGTGGCGGCGGCGGTCGGCGACCGCGAACTGGTGGTCGCCCCCGGCCCGCGGACCCAGGCGCTGCCCTGGGGGCTGCTGCCGGGGCTGCGCGGCCGGCCTGTCAGCGTGGCGCCGTCCGGCCGGGCATGGCTGCGCTGCCGGAAGCGCGCCCGGGACGCCGCGCGGGCCCGTCCCCGGACCCTGCTGGTCTCGGGCCCCGGACTCGTCGGCGCCGAGGCCGAGGTCCGCGCGCTGGCGGACCGCCGTCCGGACGCGCGCGTGCTCACGGGTCCGGGGGCCGTCACCCGGGAGGTGCTGCGGGAGCTCTCCCGCGCCGACCTCGCGCACATCGGCGCGCACGGCTTCGCCCCGGACGACGCGCCCATGTGCGCGGGGCTGTCGCTGGCCGACGGCCCGCTGTTCGCCTACGACCTGGAGCGGGTGCGGCGGGCGCCCGCGCTGACGGTGCTCTCCTCGTGCGAGGCGGGGCGGTCCGCGTCCGCCGCGTCAGGGGTCCCGCTGGGGATGGCGGCCGCCCTGCTGGCGCGCGGGGGCGCGGCGGTGGTCGCGAGCGTGCTGCCGGTTCCCGACGGGGCGACCGCGACGGCGATGGCGCGCGCCCACAGCGCCCTGCGCTCGGGGGTCCCGCCCGCCGAGGCGGTCTCCGAGCACCTGGCCGCCACCGGCTTCGTGTGCTTCGGGGCGGGCTGACGGGGTCCGCGCCGACCGCGGTTTGACCGGCCGGGAGGCATGTCCCGCGGGCCGGGTGGTAGAGGGCCGTCATGGCTGAGCAACGAAACGACCGGCGCGAGGACCCCATCCACGCGCTGGACACCGATTACGAGGACGCCGGGCAGCCCGCGCTGGAGGACACCACCGAGGACTTCGTGGTGCCCGGTGACGAACCCGTCGCGATGGGCGAGTTCGGGACCACCGGAACCGAGAAGGAGGCGGGGGAGCCGCTGGACATCGCGCTGTCCCGTGAGGAGCCCGACATCTGGAACCGGGCTCCCGGCACCGAGGGCGACGCCGAGGCCGACCCCGTCGCCGGTCGCCTGGTGGCCGAGGACCGGGGCAGCCGCCCCGATCACGAGGATCAGCTGGTCGCCGAGGACGAGGGCGTGGACAGCGGCGGGTTCAGCGCCGAGGAGCAGGCGGTCCACGAACGGGAGGAGCCCTGAGGCCCCGCCCGCGGGCGCGTCACCAGCCGCGTTCGCGCCACTCGGCCAGCTTCGGGCGTTCGGCGCCCAGCGTGGTGCCCGCGCCGTGGCCGGGGTGGACCCGGGTGTCGTCGCCGAGTTCGGCGAAGACGCGCTCCTCCACGTCCGCGAGGAGCGTGCGGAAGTCCGCCGCGCTCCACGTCCTGCCGACCCCTCCGGGGAAGAGGCTGTCCCCGCTGAACAGGTGCGTGCGCCCCGACGGGTCGTCGTAGCGCAGCGCGATCGACCCGGGGGTGTGCCCGCGCAGGTGGAGCACTTCGAGCGCACACTCGCCCACCGCGACGGTGTCGCCGTGCCCCACCAGTTCGTCGACGGGGACCGGGAGCTCCCCGGCGTCGGCGGGGTGGGCGACGGTGCGCGCGCCGGTGGCCCCGGCGACCTCGGCGAGCGCCTGCCAGTGGTCCCGGTGGCGGTGGGTGGTGATGATCCGGGACAGGCCGCCGTCTCCCACCAGTTCCAGGAGCCGGTCCGCCTCGGCCGCGGCGTCGATGAGCGCCGCCTCGCCGGTACGGGCGCAGCGCAGCAGGTAGGCGTTGTTGTCCATCGGGCCGACCGAGAGTCTCCCGATGGTCAGCCCGGGCAGTTCGCGCGCGCCGGCGGGGTCGTCGGCGCGCGTCTCTCCGATGTGGGTCACCGTTCTATTGTGCCGTCGGGAAACGGTCACAGGGCCCAGCGCGGCGGACGCCCGGCGAAGAACGCGGCGCGGCCCTCCGCCGCGTCGTCACCGTCGAAGAACTCCCTGGACACCTCGCCCATCTGCGCGAACGCCGCCCGCCGGTCCTGGTGTCCGGGGGCGCCCAGAATGCTCTTGGTGCGCGCCAGGGCCCTGGGGGCGCCCGCCCTCAGTCCGTCCAGGACGTCCTCGACGGCCGCGTCGACCTCTTCCGCGGGGACTGCCGCGGTGAGCAGGCCGGATGCGGCGGCGGTCGCCGCGTCGAAGGTCTCACCGGTGAGGAAGTAGCGGGTGAGCTGGCGGTCGTGCATCCGCGCCGAGACCGGGACGGAGATGACGGCGGGCACCACGCCGATGCGGACCTCGGTGAAGGCGAAGGTCACCGTGTCCGCGGCGATGGCGATGTCGGCGGCGGCCACCAGGCCCAGTCCCCCCGCCCGGGCCGGGCCGTTCAGCTTGGCGACGACGGGCTTGGGGGCGTCCATGATCGCCGAGAACAGCTCGGGCATGCCCGGGGCGTCCGGGTCCGGGGTCCGCTCGCCGGCGCGTTCGGCGGCGATCTCCTTGAGGTCCGCTCCGGCGCAGAACGCCGGTCCGGCGCCGGTGAGCACGACGGCGCGCACGCCGCTGTCGGCCACCGCCGCGGCGAGCCCTTCGGCCAGCTCCGCGCGCAGCCGCTCGGACAGGGCGTTGCGGTTGCGCGGCGAGTCCAGGGTGAGGGTGGCGACCCCCCGGTCGACTGCGGTTCGGACCAGCGGCCCGGCTGCCTCCGGCATCGGTACTGCCCCTTTCGACGTCGTCATGATCACCGGGGACTGGTGCGCAGGAGGGGGACGCGCAGCTCTGACGGGGTGAGTGAGCCGTGTTGTCCGGCGAAACCGGCCTCGAACCGTTCGCTGACCGGTGCGACCAGCGCGGTGTCGCCGTGCGCGACCGCCAGGACGTCGCCGATGCGCGGCAGGAACCCCTCCTCGACCGGGCCGAACCAGCCCCGCCGGACCGCTTCGCCGCGGGTCACGACGGTGGCCCTGCCCGCGAGGCGCTCGCGCCAGGCCGCGAGCACGTCGGCCGCGGCGCCCGGCCGGGCGTAGACGTGCCGGACCCGGGCCTCGCCCGCGAGCACCCGGACCCCCGCCGCGAGGCCGGGGTCGGTCTCCACGTCGATCCGGCTCTCCGGGGGGACGTCCACCATGCCGTGGTCGGCGGTGACGTAGAGGGCCGCGTCGGGGGGCAACGCCGCGGCCAGCTGCTCGGCGAGGCGGTCCACGTGGCCGAGGTGGTGCCGCCAGTAGGGGGAGTCCACCCCGTGCACGTGCCCGAAGCTGTCGAGGTCGGAGTGGTAGACGAACACGTAGCCGCGTTCGGCGGCCGCCAGCGCGGCCTCGGCCTTGACCACGAGTTCGGTGATGTTCTCCGCGGGCACGTAGCGGCCGCCGCGCGCGGAGGCGCGCGTGAAGGCGCTGCCCTCGAACCTTCCCGGGGCGACGTAGGCGGTGGTCAGCCCGGCGGCCTCGGCCCGCTGGTAGGTGGTGCGGTGCGGCTGCCAGGTGACCGGGTCCACCTTCGGCGACCAGCTCAGCTGGTTCAGCACCTCGTCTCCGCCGGGGATCGCGACCGCGTAGCCGAAGACGCCGTGGTGGCCGGGGGCCGCGCCGGTCCCGAGCGTGGTGAGGCTGGTCGCGGTGGTGGTGGGGAACCCTGCCGTGATGGGGTCGGACGTCTCCGCCAGGGACGCCAGGAACGGAGCGTGGGCGCGGTTGGCCAGCAGCGCGTTCCAGCCCAGGCCGTCGACCAGGAGCACGCAGGCGCGCCGCGACGGAGGGAGGTCGAGGGGGTTGGGCTCGCCCGGCACGCCCAGCGCGGCCAGGACGGACGGACCGAGGTCCGCCAGCGAAGCCGTGCCGTAGCGGGGGGCCTCCAGACCGGTGCTGTCGGTCACCGCGTGCTCCTGTTCCGTGTCGTGTGGTCGGTGCCGCCTACCGCGCGGTGGCCTCGGCCAGCGCGTGGGCGAAGTCGAGCAGGTTGGAGACCGCCTCGTCGCCGTCGGCGGCCTGGCTCACCCGCAGGGTGAGGGGTTCGGCGGTGATCGCGCCGGTGTAGCCGTGGTCCAGTTCGCAGGACTCGTCCGCGCAGGAGGCGGGCTCGAGGTCGATGTGCGCCACGGCGCCCCAGTTCACGGCGAGGCTGATGCTCAGCACGACCTCGCTGGGCAGCGTCCCGGGGATGTACGAGGCGGGCTCGGGCACCACCCGGGTGAGCGCCACGGACTGGATGTTGCCGAGTTTGACGGCGTCGGTGGTGGTGGAGGCGTGCGGCCGGTCGTCGGGGGCCGCGGGCGGGTGCTCGTCCGTGTGGCAGACGATGAGGCGGGTGGCGGTGAGCAGCAGCACGCTGATGTGCCTGCGGACCTCCATCCCCGGGTCGAAGGTGGCCTCGTGGTGCACCACGAAGGCCTCTGCGGCCTCGGTACCGAGAGTGGTGGCCACGGCGTCGGTCACGAGTCCGGGGTAGTACCCGCTGCGCTCGATCTCCAGACGCCAGTCGGTGGACACAGCACGCGTTTTCCTCATGCCCCCATCCTGCCCTCTCGCACCGACCGCGCGCACCCTGGACCGGACCTGTGGACGGGGCCATGTGTAGCCGCGGGCCACGGGGGAAGTGGGGGTGGCATGCGTGCCACCTTTCCACCGATTCCGGAGCCCCCGGTCCCGGGGCCGCCCGTCCCGAACCCCGAGCCGCCCGCGCCGGGCCCCATCCCGCCGGAGCCCCCGCTCCCGTCGGAACCGCCGGTCCCCGAGCCCCCGGGCCCCGAGCCGCAGCCCGAACCCGTGTAGCGCCCCGCCACGGCAGCGTGAGCTACAAAAAACATGAAAGTAGCTCACCTGTCGCACCGGCACGCCGAATCACCCCCGCGCCGGAGGTTTCCTATGGGGTTTCCGGCGCGGGGGTGTTTGGCGTACCGGTGCTTCGGGTGGGTCTTTCGGCCTCGCGCCACGCGGATCGCGGGGTGACGGCGGGCGGCCACGGCGTGGGCCGGTCGAGGTCGCGCCCACGATGACCGTTGCGTGGGGGGTTCGTTGACGGTCTTGGGCTTTCTGCCCGTTTCGGGGCCTGGAAGGGCGGAAAGCCCATGATCATTCCGAGCGAGGGCGGGACCGGCCCCCGCCTGCCGTCGCCGCCCCGTCACCGCGCCGCACACAAGAACACCTCGACGATCCGCTCGGCGGACTCCCGACACCGAATCACCCTCGCGCCGGAGGTTCCCTAGAACGGCACCCGCAGCCTTCGGGGGCCCGAGTCGGGGCGCACCTCCGGGGCCTCGCGCAGCCACACCCGGGCGCCCATCACGTGGGCGCCCGTGGAGTTGACGATGACCGGGTCGAGGTCCACGTGGGCCACCTCGGGAAGCGCGTCGACCAGGCGGGAGACCCGTATCAGGAGCTCCTCCAGGGCGTCCACGTCCGGCTGGTCCGCCAGCGAGGACGCGCCCGCGGGGAGGCCGAACAGCAGGGGCGAGGAGCGCACCGCGCGGACCAGGTCGGCGGCGTCGGCGTCGGTCAGGGGGGCCAGCCGGTAGGCGCGGTCGTCCAGCAGCTCGGCGGTCACGTCGGCCAGGCCGAAGGCGACCACCGGGCCGAAGGACTGGTTCTCCCCCGCCCGGATCACCGTGGGCACCCCCGGCGCCATCATGCGCTGCACCACGAGCATCGCGTCGCCGCCGAGCCGGTCGGACAGCGCGGCGTAGGCGCCCCGGACCTCCTCCGGTGAGTTCAGCTCGATCCGGATGCCCCGCCCTCCCGCGCGCAGGCGCAGGTCGGGGGAGTTGGCCTTGACCACCACGGGGTAGCCGATCCGCTCGGCCGCGGCCACCGCCTCGTCCTCGGAGGCGACCGGGACGTAGGGCAGGACGCCGATTCCGTAGCAGTCCAGCAGCTCCCGGGCGGTCTCGGCGGAAACCGCGGCCTCGTCGTTGGGCACGGGCTCGCTGGTGAACCAGACGGCGTGCGCGGGTTCGCCGGAGGCCTCGGCCTCGGTGAGCGCCTTCCTGATCAGGGCGCGCGCCCGCGCGCGGTCCAGGTCGGCGATCTCGGGGTGCCGTCCGGGGCCGCGCTCACGCCACATCGCGTGCCGGGTGGCGTGCGCCAGCGCCCGGACCGCGTCCTCCGGCGCGGGGTAGGACGGCACGGACCCGCGGAGGACCTCGCCGTCGTCGCCGACCAGCCGGAGCTCCTCGGGCAGCCCCTGGTAGCCCAGGTAAGTGGTGACGATCGGCTTGGTGGAGTCCGCCGCCCGGGCCCGCATCACCTCGGCCACGTCGCCGGAGATGGGGGTCAGCGCGGGGATGAACACCACGACGAGCGAGTGCACCGCGTCGTCGGCCAGCGCGGTGTCGAGCGCGGCGGCGAAGTCCTGCGCGGTGGCCTTGGGTCCGAGGTCGACCGGCTCGTGCGGGCGCAGCCCGGCCCGGATGCAGGCGTCCTTGACCAGCAGTTCCAGCGAGTCGGAGTTGCCGATGACGCCGACCCTGGACCCCTTGGGCAGCGGCTGGTAGGCGAGCAGCTGCGCGACGTCGAACATCTGCGTGATGTCCTCCACCCGCACCACCCCGGCCTGCTCGAAGAGCGAGGTCACGGCGTAGTCGGGCAGGGCCAGCGCGTCGGCCGCGTGGCCCATCGGCACGCCGCGCGCGGAGCCGCCGCTGCGGACCGCGACCACCGGCTTGTGCTGGGCGAGGCGGCGCGCCAGGCGGGTGAACTTGCGCGGGTTGCCCAGCGACTCCAGGTACTGCAGGACGACCTCGGTTGCGGGGTCCTCCTCCCAGTACTGCATGAGGTCGTTGCCGGAGACGTCGGCGCGGTTGCCCGCCGAGACGAAGGTGGACAGCCCCATGCCGCGCTGGGCGACGCGCTGCAGGATGGCCCGGCCGAGCGCGCCTGACTGGGAGAAGAACCCGATCCGCCCGCGCGGGGGGACGTCCGGCGAGAGCGTGGCGTTGAGCCGGACCGCCGGGTCGGTGTTGGCCACGCCCAGGCAGTTGGGTCCGACCACGCGCATTCCCGCGGCGCGCGCGGTGAGGACCAGGCGCTCCTGGCGTTCGCGTCCCTCGGGCCCCGCCTCCCCGAACCCGGAGCTGACCACGACGAGCCCGTGCACGCCCTTGCTCGCGCACTCCTCCACCACGTCGGCGACCATGTCGGCGCGCACGGCGACGACGGCGAGGTCGACCGGGTCGGGGATGTTCAGGACGCTGGGGTAGGCCCGCACCCCGGCCACCGCCTTGGCTTCCGGGTGCACCGGGAAGACCGGTCCCTGGAAGTCCCCGGTGAGGAGGTTGCGCAGCGCGGTCTGGCCGATGGTGTGCGCGGTGCGGCTGGCTCCGATGACCGCGACCGACTCGGGGAACAGCAGCCGGGCGATGGAGCGCGACTCGGCGCGCTGCTCGCGCGCGCGCATCACCTCGAGGGAGACCTCGGTGGGCTCCAGGTCGAGGGTGAGCCGGATGACGCCCTCGTCGAAGGTCTGCTGCGCGGTGTAGCCCGCCTCCCGGAAGACGTTGATCATCCGCCGGTTCTCCGGGAGCACGTCCGCGATGAAGCGCCGGACGCCGCGCTCGCGGGCGGCGGCCGCGATGTGTTCGAGCAGTACCGAGGCGAGCCCCCGCCCCTGGTGGGAGTCCTCGACCACGAACGCGACCTCGGCCTCGTCCGGTCCGACCTTGTCGTAGCGCACCACCGAGACCATGGACTCGCCGATCGTGGCGACCAGGGCCACCCGGTCCTCGTAGTCCACCGTGGTGAACCTTGTCACATCCCGCGCCGAGAGCTTGGGATAGGGGGCGAAGAACCGGTAGTAGATCGTCTCCGGGGAGAGCCTGGAGTGGAAGTCCTGGAGCAGTTCGGCGTCGTCGGGAGTGATGGGCCTGAGGTGCGCGGTTCCACCGTCGGTCAGAACGACGTCGGCTTCCCAGTGCTTAGGGTATGACTGCACGGTTTTGAGGGTAAACGAGAACCACTTCCGAGTGGGGGATCAGCACCGTCGAAACGGCCGTTGGCCCCGACACCGGTGGACGGAATCCGCCGCGCCGAGGGCCCTTGTACATCTGTCAGTTCGTTACCCGCGACCACCTCCGGACCTGTTAACGTCTCAGGGCGCGCTTGGGCGTGTTCGACGGGGGATCGCGGATCGGCGCGGCGGGAAGCCGCCGGCCCGGAGGCCCGGACACCCCGTCGAGGACTCCCCGGTACGCGGACATGTGCGCACGTCGGTAAGGAAGTGACTCATGACGCGAGTGGTCGTAGTCGGCGACCTCATGACCGATGCGGTCGCGCGGGCCTTCCACCCCCTCGCCCGCGGCAGCGACACCCCTGCCTCCGTCATCACCTACGGCGGCGGCTCCGGCGCGAACGTGGCCGCGTGGCTGGCGATCGAGGGCACGGAGACCGCGCTGGTCGGCCGCCGCGGGTCCGACATCACCGGACGCACCCGCGAGATGGAGCTGATGGGGTACGGCATCGACGCCCGGATGGTCATGGACCCCGAGCGTCCGACCGGCACCTGCGTCGTGATGATCACGCACCGGGGCGACCGCACGATGCTCAGCGACCCGGGGGCCAACGCCGCCCTCCAGCCCGAGGACCTGCCCCGGGACGTGTTCGGTCCCGACGCCCACCTCCACATGTCCGGCTACACCCTGATCAACGAGGGGTCGCGCCGGGCCGCCCGGGTGGCGCTGCGGTTCGCCCGCGAGAACGGCATGTCGATCTCGGTGGACTGCGGCTCGCACGCCCCGCTGGAGCGCGCCGGCGCCGAGGCGTTCCTGGACTGGACCGGCGGCGCCCGCCTGCTGTTCGCGAACAAGGAGCAGGCCGCCGTGCTGACCGGGCGCGACGAGCCCGAGGCCGCCGCCAAGGTGCTCACCGCCTGGTTCCCCAACATCGTGATCAAGCTCGGCGACGCCGGCGCGCTGTGGGCCTCCAAGACCCGCGAGGGCACGATCGTGGTCCCCGCCGAGCCCGTGGACCCCTCCCCCGGTTCGATCGGCGCCGGCGACGCCTTCATCGCCGGTTTCCTGCCTCCGTGGCTGTCGGGCAAGCACCCCCGGGAAGCCCTGATCAGCGCCCAGCGCCTGGCCGCCCGCGCGCTCCACCAGCCGGGCGCCCGCCCCGACCTGGGCTGACCCCGGGCCGGGTTCCGCCCGGTCCGCGTCCGGCCCCCTTCGGGGCGGCCGGTCAGGAGCGGGTGGCCAGCACCAGGGGAAGCACCGCCGGCGCGCCCGCCTCGCGCAGCAGCCTGGCCGCCACGGTGAGGGTCCAGCCGGTGTCGGTCTGGTCGTCGACCAGCAGGATCGGGCCGTCCAGCGCGGACAGGCCCGCGCGCAGGGTGTCGTCGAGGGTGAGGGCGTCCCACAGCGAGGCCAGCCGCTGCGCGCTGTTGTGGCGCCGCGGACCGACCCCGTCGGGGGTCCGGTAGCCGATCGCGCCCACCGGGGCCAGGCGCCCCACCGCGCACAGCCGCTCGGCCAGTGCGGTGATCATGCGGGGGCGGCGCAGCGAGGGCATCGCCACCACCCCGACCGGCCGCTCCGCCCAGGACCAGGCCGCCAGCACCGTGACCACGCCCTGGAAGACCTCGTCGCTCACGGGCTCGTCGGGGGCGTCATCGGCCAGGACCCGGCGCAGCGTGGTTCCCCAGCCGATGTCGGTGAGGCGCCCCAGGGCGCGGCCCTCCTCCGCGCGCAGCCCGGGGGCGATGTTCCCCGACGCGGTCACACCCAGCGCCGCCATTCCGGTCGGCCACTGCTTGCGCGGCGCGACCGCCACGCCGGGCCGGTTCAGGTGCTCGGTGGCGGCCCGGCGCTGGGCGGCGTCGACGTCGGTGGACCAGACCCGGTTCGTGCAGTTGTCGCACCGGCCGCACGGTTCGGCCCCGGTGTCGTCGAGCTGGTGTCGCAGGAACCGCATCCGGCACTCGTCGGTGCCGATGTAGGCGAGCATGGCGCGCTGCTCGGCCTTGCGGGCCGCGGTGACCGCGGCGTAGCGCTCGGCGTCGTAGCTCCAGGGCCGCCCCGTCGCGGTCCAGCCGCCGCGCACCCGGCGCACCGCGCCGTCCACGTCCAGGACCTTGAGCATCTGCTCCAGGCGGCTGCGTCCGAGGTCGACCTGGGCCTCCAGGCGCGGCAGCGAGACGGGCCCCTCGGCCGCGGCGAGCGCGTCCAGGGTGCGCCGCACGGTCTCCTCGGGCGGGAAGGCCAGACTCGCGAAGTAGGCCCAGATCTCGCGGTCCTCGCGGCCCGGCAGCAGCAGCACCTCGGCCCGCTGGACCCCGCGCCCGGCGCGGCCGACCTGCTGGTAGTAGGAGATGGGCGACTGCGGCGCGCCCAGGTGCACCACGAACCCGAGGTCGGGCTTGTCGAAGCCCATCCCCAGGGCGCTGGTGGCCACCAGCGCCTTGGTCCGGTTGGCCAGCAGGTCGTCCTCGGCCCGCCTGCGCTCCTCGGGGTCGGTCTGCCCGCTGTAGGGGCGCACGTCGTATCCGCGCCCGGTGAGGAATTCGGCGGTCTCGGTGGCCGCGGCGACGGTGAGCGTGTAGATGATCCCCGAGCCGGGGAGCTCCGCCAGGTGCTGGGCGAGCCAGCTCAGCCGGGCGGTGCTGTCGGGCAGCTCCACCACCGCCAGGTGCAGGCTCTCGCGGTCGAGGCCGCCGCGCAGCACCAGGGTGGCCTCGCCGTCCCCGGTCTCCAGCTGCTCGGCCACGTCCCGGGTGACCCGCTCGTTGGCGGTGGCGGTGGTGGCGAGCACCGGGACACCGCTCGGCAGGTCGCCCAGCAGGGTGCGGATGCGCCGGTAGTCGGGGCGGAAGTCGTGTCCCCAGTCCGAGACGCAGTGCGCCTCGTCGATGACCACCAGGCCCGCGCCGGCCGCGAGTTCGGGCAGCACGCGGTCCCGGAAGTCGGGGTTGTTCAGGCGCTCGGGGCTGACCAGGAGCACGTCGACCAGTCCGGCCTCGATGTCGGTGTAAGTCTGCTCCCAGGCGTCGATGTTGGCGCTGTTGATGGTGCGCGCCCGGATCCCGGCGCGTTCGGCGGCGGAGATCTGGTTGCGCATCAGCGCCAGCAGCGGGGAGATGATGACGGTGGGCCCGGCGCCCTCGGCGCGGCGCAGCGCCGTGGCCACGAAGTAGACCGCCGACTTGCCCCAGCCGGTGCGCTGCACCACGAGGGCGCGGCGGCGCTCGGCGACCAGGGCGCGCACGGCCCGCCACTGGTCCTCGCGCAGCCGCGCCGACTCCCCGGCGAGCGCGCGCAGGTGGGCCTCCGCCGCGGCGCGCATGTCGAGTTCGGTACCGGGAACCGCTGAAGTCGCCATGCCCCCTTGCTATCAGACTCCGGGGACGCCGCCCGGCCGATCGCGGGGTCGTCCACAGCCGGCGGACCGGCTCAGCGGCCCCTGGCCCCTCCGGCACCGCCGTCACCCGGCGGCCCATTGCGGCAAGAACTCCGGAAAACCATCAGAACCGGCATTTATCCCTTTTTTAGTAACGGCTGCATAACCCAATGTTTCCGGTGGTTGACGAAACGACAGTGATCCGTGTCTCATGACCGGGAGCGCTCCCAGCATCCTCGGGGATGACCAGCAGCAACCCGCTATCTCTCGTCGAGAGGCTGCCCATGTCCCACACCCCCCAGCGTCGATGGCGGCGGGCGTTCGCCCCCGCCGCGGCCGTCGCCCTCCTGTCGGGAACCATCCTGGTCGCCCAGGCGCCTCCCGCCTCCGCCGAACCGGTCCAGGTCGGCGCCGGAAGCTACACCACCACCCCGCCCGCCGGCGCCTCCGGCCCCGGCGACCTCAACGGCGCCCCCGTCTCCCCCAAGGTCACCGCCGACTTCGACAAGCCCGTCGCCACCAACGACTGGTGGTCGTCCCTGATCTTCCAGCGGTACCCGGACAACCCCTACGGCGAGAACCTGTACGCCCACCCGCTCTCCTTCAAGGCCCGCTCGGACGGCCTGGAGATCGGCCACACGGCGACCCCTCAGATCGTCGCCGACGGGCTCAAGTACGAGTACCCCCACTCCCCCGACCTCACCCTGGGCGTGCAGGGCCTCGACGCCCCCAGCGCCAGGGTCGCCGACTACAGCGACTGGACCGTCACCGCAGACCTGTCCGACTCCTCCCGCACCCTGCGCGCCACCGTCGGCCAGGGGCTGCCCTTCGCCTACGCCGACGTGTCCGGCGGTCCGGTGCGGGTGGAGTTCTCCGCCGCGCCCACCATCTGGCACCAGGACGGCGGCGTCCTCGGCGCGACCGTCAACGGCAGGCACTACGCCCTTTTCGCCCCCTCAGGGACGGCCTGGTCCGGGTCCGGCACGGTCCTCACCGCCGACGTCGGGGCCGAGGGCTACGCCTCGGTCGCGGCGCTGCCCGACCCCGCGGACCTGGACACCTACGCCGAACACGCCTACTCCTTCGTCACCGGCAGCACGCTGACCTACGACTACGACCCGGACGCGGCCACCCTGACCAGCAGGTACGGCGTCACCACCGAGGCCAGGGAGGGATCCTCGCAGGGCACCCTCCTGGCGCTCTACCCGCACCAGTGGAAGGAGTCCGACACCCCGCTGACCGACCTGGAGTACGCCTCACCGCGCGGTCCGATGCGCGTGGTGGAGGGCGACCACTTCACCACCGAACTCACCACGCAGGGCGTCCTGCCCAGCCTGCCCACCGTGGACTCGGCCGACCACCAGCGGCTGCGCGCCCTGATCGACGCCGAACTGGACGCCGACGACCCGTGGAAGGGCGCGACCGACACCTATTGGAGCGGCAAGGCCCTGGGCAGGCTCGCCCAGCTCGTGCCGATCGCCGACTCCATCGGCTATGACGCCGGGCGGGACGAGCTGCTCGGCCTGCTCAAGGGCAGGATGGAGGACTGGCTTACCGCTGACGGCGACGGCGACGACGCCCAGTTCCACTACAACTCCCAGTGGGACACCCTCATCGGCTACCCGGCCAGCTTCGGCTCCGACAGCGAGCTCAACGACCACGACTTCCACTACGGCTACTTCGTCACCGCCGCGGCCACGATCGCCCGCTACGACCGCGCCTGGATCGGCCAGGACCAGTGGGGCGCCATGGTCGAGACGGTGCTCAAGGACGCCAACAACCCCGACCGCGGCGACGACCGCTTCCCCTGGATGCGCTCTTTCTCCCCCTACGCCGGGCACGGCTGGGCCTCGGGCCACGCCGGGTTCGCCGCGGGCAACAACCAGGAGTCCTCGTCCGAGGCCATGCACTTCGCCGCCAGCACCGCCCTGCTGGGCTCGCTGACCGGCGACGACGAACTGCGCGACCTCGGTGTCTACATGCACACCACCCAGGCCTCCGCGATGAGCAGGTACTGGCAGAACTCCGACGGCGACAACTTCCCCGACGCCTTCGCCCACGACGTGGTCGGCATGGTCTGGGGCGACGGCGGCGACCACCGGATCTGGTGGGACGGCAGCCCCGAGGAGCTCTACGGCATCAACTACCTGCCCATCACCGCGGGATCGCTCTACCTGGGCCACGACACCGAGCACGCGGCCGCCATGCACGACTCCCTGGTGTCCCGGCTCGGCCGCGACCCCCAGGTCTGGCGCGAGATCCACTGGGCGCACCAGGCGCTGTCCGACCCCCAGGGAGCGCTGAGCGGATTCGAGGCCCAGTGGCAGGCCTACGAACCCGAGTCGGGCTCCTCCAAGGCCCACACCTACCAGTGGCTGTCCACCCTCGCCGAGGTCGGCACCGTGGACACCTCCGTCACCGCCGACACCCCGCACTACGCCGTCTTCACCAAGGACGGCACGCGCACGCACGCGGCCTTCAACGCGGGCACCCAGCCGATCACCGTCACCTTCTCCGACGGCGCGGAGCTGACCGTGCAGCCGGGCCGCCTGGCCACCGAGGAGGGCGACAGCGGGCCGGACCCCGACCCCGACCCCACCGACCCGGACGACCCCGGTGACCTCGGCGACGGCACCCTCCACCTCGGCGACGGAACGCTGTCGGGCACCCCGGGCGCCGCCGCTGACCTGGACATCCCCTCGGCGGGCGGCGCCAACCACGACGGCACCCCCGCCAACCCGGCCGTCTTCGAGATCGACGACGTCACCGCGACCCACGACACCGGACAGACCACCCGCTTCACCCTGCCCGTCGACTCCGGCTCCTCCGTGGGCAACGCCGTCCAGGCCCGCGTCTCCTACGACCTGCAAGGCGACGGAACCTTCGACCGGATCGAGACCTACAACTACTTCGCCACCAACGACCTGCCCGGCTGGGAGACCTACACCCAAGCCCAGGGAACCAGGTCCAGCACCGGACAACTCGGCGACCTCGACAACGGAACCGTCCGCCTCGAACTGTGGAGCGCCCTGGGCAACCAGGACTCCCGAATCCGAACCGGCGGCCCCGACGGCGACCCCGCCGTCCTGAGAATCCCGTTCCACGACTAGCCACTGTCTGAGACCCTGGGCACACCGCCACGGACGCCCATCGGATGACAAGTCCGCAGGTCCTGCGGATAAAGCGGCCCCCGAAAGCCGCCGGGACACCGGAGACCCCGCCCTACCGGGGATTCCGGTGTCCCGGCGGTCTTTTAGAATTCCGAGGGTGGCGCTGTCGGTGTGGCCGCGCCCGTCTCCGGACCGAGGGATCCCCACTTGAGCGTTGAAACCCCGGGCCCCGACTTCCTGCTCGCCGGACGCTACCGGTTCTCCCGGCTCATCGGCCAGGGAGGGATGGGGCGGGTGTGGGAAGGCACCGACGAGCTCCTGGACCGGCCGGTGGCCGTCAAGGAGCTCGCCGTCAGCGAGCACCTGCCCGCTCAGGAGGTCGAGGTCATGCGGGCGCGGATGCTGCGCGAGGCCCGCAGCGCCGCCCGGCTCAGCCACTCCTCCATCATCACCGTGTACGACGTGATCGAGCAGGACGGCCTTCCCTGGATCGTGATGGAGCTGATCCAGGGCAAGTCCCTCGACGAGATCACCAAGGAGCAGGGGCCCCTCGCCCCCGAGCGCGCCGCGAAGATCGGCCTGCAGGTCGCCGAGGCTCTCGCGGCGGCGCACAGACGCGGCATCGTGCACCGCGACGTCAAACCGGCCAACGTTCTCGTGGCCGAGGGCGACCGCACGGTCCTGACCGACTTCGGCATCGCCTTCCTGGACGACGGCAGCCGCCTCACCAGCACCGGGGACTTCTACGGCTCGCCCGACTACCTCGCGCCCGAGCAGATCCGGGGCGGGACGTCCGAACCGGCCGCCGACCTGTGGTCGCTGGGCGCCACCCTGTACGCGGCGGTGCACGGCTCCCCGCCGTTCCGGCGCGCCACCCCGATCGAGACGCTCACCGCGGTCGTGGAGGACGCCGTCCCCTCACCGGTCCGGGCCGGCCCGCTGCGGCCGCTCCTGGAGGAGCTGCTCGACAAGGACCCGGCGGGCCGCCCCAGTGCGGACTGGGCCGCCGAGAGCCTCGGGCGGGCTGTCGCGGCCGTCCCCCGATCCGGGGACGCCGACCACACCGTCCCCGTGACGGAGGCCTCCCCGTCCCCGGGCAGCGCCGGCTCGCCGCCTGTTCCGCCCCCCGGGAGGAAGCGGACCCGCAAGAGACTCAGGACGTTCGCCGGCCTGCTCGGAGCGGTACTCCTCGTGACGGCGACGGCCGCCGCGTTCCTGGCCCGGCCCTCGACCGAAGCCGCCCTGCACGATGCCGGCCTGTCCGCCGGAGCCGCCCCCGAGAAGTCCCCCAGCGAGTCGGCGGCCCCGCCCCAGGAGTCGGTCGAGCCCTCCTCCCCATCCGAGACGGAGAACGACGAGTCCGGCAACGAGGGCGAGGAGGAAGAGGGCGAGGAGGAGGAGCCGGGCACTTCGCCATCGAACCGGTACGAGGCCGCCACCGGCTTCCTCCTCGGCGACGGAACGCTGTCGGGCACCCCGGGCGCCGCCGCTGACGTGGACGTCCCCTCGGCGGGCGGCGCCAACCACGACGGCACCCCCGCCGACCCGGCCGTCTTCGAGATCGACGACGTCACCGCGACCCACGACACCGGACAGACCACCCGCTTCACCCTGCCCGTCGACTCCGGCTCCTCCGTGGGCAACGCCGTCCAGGCCCGCGTCTCCTACGACCTGCAAGGCGACGGAACCTTCGACCGGATCGAGACCTACAACTACTTCGCCACCAACGACCTGCCCGGCTGGGAGACCTACACCCAAGCCCAGGGAACCAGGTCCAGCACCGGACAACTCGGCGACCTCGACAACGGAACCGTCCGCCTCGAACTGTGGAGCGCCCTGGGCAACCAGGACTCCCGAATCCGAACCGGCGGCCCCGACGGCGACCCCGCCGTCCTGAGAATCCCGTTCCGGAGCTGATCAGCCCCCGCAGGTTCCCCGGCGGCGGGGCCGGCGAGAGGAACGGGCACCGCGGATACCGGGAACCGGAGCTCCGGTCACCGGTCCCGCGCGTCCACGTCGTCGGGGGCGTCCTTCCGCGCCCGCTCCACGGCCTCCGCCAGCTCGTCCACCACCAGGTGCTCCTCGTCGGTCTCTCCCCGGCTGTAGGCGACCCGGCCCACCGTCTGGGCCAGCACGGGCGCGGTCACCATCTGGAAGAGCGCCACCAGCGCCAGCGGCGCGGCCGAACGCAGGTCCGGCAGCTGGAACGCCGCCCCGAACAGCAGCAGGAACAGCCCGACGGTGTCGGGCTTGGTCGCCGCGTGCATCCGCCCCAACAGGGTCGGGAAGCGCACCAGGCCGATCGTGCCGATCAGCGTGAACAGGGCGCCCAGCGTCAGCAGCACGGCCGTGACCCAGTCAACCGCGGTCATGGGCCCGCCTCTCCGCGAAGCGCGCGGCCGTCAGCGTGCCGACGAACCCCAGCAGCGCGACCGTCACCATCAGCCCGACGTAGGCGGTGTCGCCGCGGACCGCGACCTCCACCGCGATGGCGCTGACCACCAGCACCGAGATCGCGTTCAGGCAGACGACGCGGTCCAGCACCGACGGCCCCCGCACCAGCCGGTAGAGCGTGAACAGCACGCCCAGCCCCAGCATGGTGAAGGTCGAGACGTAGACGTAGTCCAGGACCGTCACCCGTTCTCCCCCCGTTCCCCCGCGGCCCCCGCGGGCTCCTCCCCGGCGCGCAGCCGGAACACCTCCAGGTCCTCGGCCGTGCCGAAGGCCAGGACCAGCAGCTCCTCTGTCCTGCGCACCTGCGCGCGCAGCTCCTCGGGACCGTCCGGACCGTTGACGGGGAGCCCGTGCACGTAGAGCACCCCCTGGTTGCGGTTGAGCTCGATGACCAGGGTCCCCGTCACCAGCGAGACCAGGCCGCTGAACATCGCGAGCAGGAAGTCCGAGTCGGTGCGCACGGGGATCGCCACGATGGCGCCGCGCGTGCGCTTCGGGCGCCACAACCCGTGGAACGCCACCCGGACGCTGGAGAGGAGCATGTCGTAGCCCACGTGCAGCACCAGGCGCAGCGCGTGCTGCGGTCGGAAGCCCAACCGGACCGGGATGTGCGGCAGCCTGGCCGCCGAGTAGCACACCGAGGCCACGGCGAACCCGGCGACGGCCGTCCCCGGGCTGGGGTCGCCCCACAGGACCACCCACATCACGGTCAGCCAGAGCACCGTGGGCAGTCGGCCCCCCAGCCTGCGGTACCACGGCCGCCCGGTGGGGACCGTGCTGGCGCTCGACCCGTGGTCCACGGTCATCGCGCCCCCTCCCCGAGGACCGCGGTGACGTAGGCGCGCCCGTCCAGCAGGTCCTCGGCGGCGGTGAAGCCGACCGCGGTCAGCGGCCCCGACGCCACGGCCACCGCCACCCCGACCGCGACCATCACCCCGGTCATCGCGGTCATGATCCGCAGTCCACCCCGGTTGGAGCCGGAGCGCAGCCGCGCGCGGGCCTCCAGCATGTCCTGACGCGGTGTTCCCCAGAAGGCCCGGGTCCAGATCCGGAAGATCGCGATGAGCGTGAGCAGGCTGGTCAGCACGCCCGCCGCGAGCCCCGTCCAGGCGAGCGGGCCGCCCACGGCCACCGCGGCCTGGAACAGCGCGACCTTGGCGATGAAGCCCGACATGGGCGGCAGGCCCGCCAGGCTGAGCGCCGGCAGGAAGAAGAACAGCGCCAGCGCCGGGGACACCGCGGTCAGGCCGCGGATCGCCGCCAGCGAGGTGTGTCCGACGTACTGCCTGATGAGCCCGTTGACCAGGAACAGCGTCGCCTGCACCACGATGTGGTGCACGAGGTAGACCACCACCCCGGCCAGTCCCGCCGCGGTTCCCAGGGCGAGTCCGAAGATCATGAACCCGATATGGCTGACCAGCGCGAACGACATGATCCGGTTGATGTCGGACTGCGCGAGCGCGCCCAGGATGCCGACCACCATCGTGGCGATGGCGACCACCATCAGGACGGTGGAGATGTCGTCGCGCAGGAACAGCAGGGTCTGGGTCCGGATGATGGCGTAGACCGCGACCTTGGTCAGGAGCGCGGCGAAGATCGCGGAGATCCGGGTGAGCGCCACCGGGTAGCTGTCGGGCAGCCAGAAGTGCATGGGCACGACCGCGGCCTTGATCCCGAACACCACGAAGAACAGCAGCGCCAGCACCATGCGCAGCTCGGGCGGGGCCGCGCCGAGCTTCTCGGCGATGTCGGCCATGTTCACGGTCCCGGTCAGCGCGTACACCAGGGCGATGCCCGTGAGGAAGAGGATCGAGGAGGTCAGGCTGACCACCGTGTAGATCATGCTGGCCCGCACCCGGGCCCGGGTGGGGGCCTGGGTGATCAGCGCGTAGCTGGCGGTGAGCATGATCTCGAAGCCCACGAACAGGTTGAACAGGTCCCCGGCGATGAAGCTCAGGCTCACGCCCGCGGTCAGCACCAGGTAGATGGGGTGGAACACCTGGGGGGTGGCGCGGCTCAGGCCGCCGATGTCCTGGCCGATCGCGTACAGCAGCACGACCAGCAGGACCGCCGAGGAGACCAGCACGAGCAGCGAGGCCATGGGGTCGGCCACCAGGGTGATGCCCAACGGGGCGGGCCAGTCCCCGGCCTGACTCGTCAGGATCGTCCCGTCGTGGGTCCGCCACAGCAGGACGGCGGCGTCGGCCACGACCACGGACAGCGTCACGGCGCCGGCGATCCGCTGGGAGCGGGGGGTGCGGCGCAGCAGCAGCGTGATCGCCGCCCCCAGCAGCGGGACGACGAAGGGGACGGCGAGGAGGGCGTTCACGAGGAGTCCTCCGGCTCGGTCAGGCTGCTGATGCGGCGGTCCTCGAGGTCGTCGGGCACTTCGTCGTTCTCGTCGCCCAGCCAGACCCGGTAGGCGAGGGCGAGCAGGAACGTCGTGACACCGAAGGTGATGACGATGGCGGTCAGCGCCATCGCGTGCGGGAGGGGGTCGGACATCTCCCCCTCCCGGCCGCCCAGCAGCGGCGGCAGGGTGATGGCCACGTCGGTGAGCAGCAGGGAGAGGTTGGCGGCGTGGCCCAGGATCAGGATGCCGAACACCACGCGCATGAGCGAGCGCTGCAGGAGCAGGTAGAAGCCGCTGGAGTAGAGCACCGCCACGGTGACGACGAGCAGGAAGCTGGGAGTGCTCATCGCGGGCCTCCCTCCGCCGGTCCGGGCGGCGCCTGCCGCGCCCGCGCGGCGCGGCGCCCCAGCCACACGGCCCGCTGCTCCCTCTCGGTGCGGGCCTCCTCCTCCTCGGCCTCCATCCGGGCTCCGAGCGCGGCGACCACGGACAGCACCAGGCCCACCACGATCAGGAAGACGCCCGCTTCGAAGAACAGCGCGCTGAGTACCTTGACCTCGCCGAACACCGGCAGCGTGAGCTCCCACTTCGCGGTTTCGAACACCGGGCGGCCGAACAGCAGCGGAAGCCCGGCCGCCGCGCAGCCCATCATCATCCCGATCGCGAGAAGCCCGTTGGGGCGCATGGGCAGGCCTGCCAGGAGCTCGTGCCGCCCGCCCGCGACGTACCGCAGCACGTACGCCATGCTGGCCACCAGTCCTCCGGCGAACCCGCCGCCGGGACGGTTGTGCCCGGAGACCAGCAGGAAGACCGACAGCAGCAGGATCGCGGGGATCAGCAGCCGGGTGACGACCTCCAGCAGCACCGACCTCGGCCCGAAGGCCGGTCGGACCACGGTGCTGAGCCACCGCTCGCGCGGCGCCTCCCAGCCCTCGGGCGGGCCGCCGGTGCCGTCCCGCGCTCCCGGGCCCGCGACGAGGGGGCGTCCGGGCCCCTGGGGGTCGGTGATCATGATCGGTCCTCCCTCTCTGTGCCGCGGCCCGCGTCCCCGGGGCCGTCCGGGACCGGGGCGGCCATCTCGCCCACCTGGTCGAGCGGTTCGGGCGCGCCGCCCGCGGCCGCCTCCTGCTCGGCCTCCTCCCCCGCCCGGTCCCCGGGTTCTCGTGCGACGCGGTCCCGCCGGTTGAGCAGCACCAGCGAGGCGACCGCGACCGCGGCGGTGGCCAGCACCACGACCTCCCCGAAGGTGTCCAGCGCCCGGAAGTCGGCGATGATGATGTTGACCAGGTTCTGGCCGCCCGCCTCCTCCGCGCGGAGCGCGTACCCCTGGGAGACGGGCGGGTCGGTGCGGGCGTGGGCCATCAGCCACAGCGAGACGGCGATGAAGGACCCGGCGGCCGCGCACATCAGGACCGTCAGGCGCTTGGGCCAGCCGTCGGGGCGGGTCTTGAAGGCGCCGGGCAGCCGCCGCAGCACGAACACCAGGATGATCGTGGTGAGCGTCTCGACCAGGACCAGGGTCAGCGCCAGGTCGGGCGCGCCGTGCAGCACGAACATCCCGGCGATGCCGAAGCCCAGCGCGCTGATCAGGATGAGCGAGGGGAAGCGGCGGCGTTCGCGGACCGTGGCGACCGCGGTGACCACGACGATCAGCACCACGACCACCTCCAGCGGGTTGTCCCACAGCCGCAGGCCGTCGCCCGCGCCGGGCACCGGGACGTCCCCGCCGATCAGCGCGGCCAGCAGCCGCGTGCCCGGCAGCGCCAGCATGGTGGCCAGGATGATGCCGAGGTAGACCGGCAGCGAACCGCTCTGGGCGCGGCCGGTGACGTGGAAGGCCGTCCACCTGACGCCTTCGAGGACCGCGTCGTAGCCCGCCTCCGCCTCGTACCAGTTCGGCATCGCGTTCTGCAGCCGGGTCATGGCCCTGCGCCGCCAGAACAGCACCGCGCCCGCGGCGGCCACCAGGGCCGACAGCCCCAGTGCGGGGGTGAGGCCGTGCCACAGGGCCAGGTGGTACGGGTGCCCCGCGGCGTCGAACGGCGCGGCGTGGGCCTGGGCGAGGGGGTCGAGCGCGAAGGGGAGCGCGCCCAGGACCAGGCCCGCCGCCGCGAGAACGACGGGAGCGGCGGTGAAGGCGCGGGACGGCTTCGGGAAGCGGACCTCCGAGACGGTGTCCTTGTCGGCGAACGCGCCCCAGAGGAACCGGGCGCTGTAGGCGAAGGTCAGGACCGACCCCAGGACCAGGCCGGTGAGCACGGCGGCCGAGGCCGGGGCGGACAGCGCCGCGTCGCGCCCCGGGACGAAGGCCTCCAGCGCCGCCTCCTTGCCCGCGAAGCCCAGCAGCGGGGGCAGCCCCGCCATCGAGGCGGCGGCGAGCCCCGCGGCGGCGGCCAGCACCGGCACGCGTCTGCCCAGCCCGGTGAGCCTGCTGATGCTGCGGGTCCCGGCCTGGTGGTCGATGATCCCGACGGTGAGGAACAGGGTGGCCTTGAACAGCCCGTGCGCCAGCAGCATGCCGATCACGGCCACCGCCGCGGTGTGCGTGCCCGCGCCCGCCAGCAGGGTGAGCAGGCCCAGCTGGCTGACCGTGCCGTAGGCCAGCAGGAGCTTGAGGTCGTCCTGGCGCAGTGCCCGCCAGCCGCCGAGGACCATGGTGGCCAGGCCGAAGACGAGCACCAGGGCGCGCCAGGGGTCGGCGTCGGCGAAACCGGGCGCCAGACGCGCGACGAGGTAGACGCCCCCCTTGACCATGGCCGCCGCGTGCAGGTAGGCGCTGACCGGGGTGGGCGCCACCATCGCGCCGGGCAGCCAGTAGTGCAGCGGGGCCTGCGCGGACTTGGCGAACGCCCCGGCCAGGACCAGCACCAGGGCGACCGGGAGCCAGGGGCTGTCCAGGGGCGGGTCGGCGACCAGCTCGGAGATCCGGTAGGTACCGCCGAGGGAGCCCAGCAGCAGGAAGCCGACCAGCATGAGCAGGCCGAACCCGGCCGTGGTGACCAGCGCCTGGGTGGCCGCCCGGCGGGCGCTCTCGCGCTGGTCCGAATGGGCGACCAGCAGGAAGGAGGAGACCGAGGTCAGCTCCCAGAACACGTACAGCGCGAAGAGGTTGTCGGTGGTGACCACGCCCAGCATGGACCCGGCGAACAGCACGAGGACGCCGGCGAGCCGCCCCAGGGCGCGCTCGCCCGCGTGGAAGTAGGCGGCGCTGTAGCAGAAGACGACGGCGCCCACCCCGCAGACGAGCAGCACCATCGTCGCGGAGAGCGCGTCCACGCGGAAGTCGAAGGTGATGCCCAGGGACGGGACCCACGGAACCGAGGCCGTGACCGGACGGCCTCCGACGATGCCGGGCGTCCGGGCCAGGACCCAGGCCGCCGTCAGCGCCAGGGGCAGGCTCGCCACCAGGAAAGCGCGGGAGCCCATGACCCGCACCAGCGGCGGCACCGCCACTGCGGTGAGCGCGTGGATCGCGATGAGAAAGGGCAGCAGCATGAGTGTCCATGGACGGTCGGACCGGAGGCGCGCCTTCTCACCACCGGGCGGAAATCTGGGCGGGGTGAAGCGTGTCTGGACGAACGGGACACCCAAAGGTTACCGGCACTACAAGCATCCGCTTTGACGTAACGGAAACCGGGTGTAGCATTCCCCGCTTCACTTCCCTCCCTCAAATATCGTTACTCTCCGTGTTCTCACTGGTAAGAGAAAGAGAAGGACGCCTCCGGCGTCGCGGTTCACACGTTCCGACAGAAATCGCGGTGTTCGATCTCACCGGACGTTCCGGACGGGGCGGAGCCGTCTCACTCCCCGCCCTGTTCCGGCCCCGGAACCGCGCGTCCCGCTCACCCGGCGTCGGGACTCCGCCTCCCGTCCCCGCCCGGACCAGCGTCCGGACGGGCATGGGACCGCCCACGTCCGCCTCCCGCACGCACCGGGACGGCGCGGTCCGGCCGAAACCCCGCCCCGTGGAGGCCCGGAACGGGCCGCGCGGCCGTGGAGACCACCGGGCGGAAAACACGCCCTTGTCCTCTTCCCGGTTCGCGCCTGTCCCACACTCGGTCCACAATTACGACCATGGCCCCTACGACGTCTCCGCCCACTGAGGAACCCGCTGAGAAGATCATCGACATCGACGTCTCCGAGGAAATGCGCGGCAGCTTCCTGGAGTACGCCTACTCGGTCATCTACCAGCGCGCCCTTCCCGACGCCCGCGACGGCATGAAGCCCGTCCAGCGGCGCATCCTCTACCAGATGAACGAGATGGGGCTGCGCCCCGACCGCGCCCACGTCAAGTGCGCCCGCGTGGTCGGCGAGGTGATGGGAAAGCTGCACCCGCACGGCGACAGCGCGATCTACGACGCGCTCGTCCGCCTGAGCCAGCCCTTCTCGATGCGCGTACGGCTGGTGGACGGGCACGGCAACTTCGGCTCCCTCGGCGGGGACGACGCCCCCGCGGCCATGCGGTACACCGAGGCGCGCCTCGACCGCGCGGCCGAACTGCTGGTGGCCTCCATCGACGAGAACGTGGTGGACTTCCGGCCGAACTACGACGGCCAGGAGACCGAGCCCGAGGTGCTCCCGGCCGCCTTCCCGAACCTGCTGGTCAACGGCGCGTCCGGGATCGCGGTGGGCATGGCCACCAACATGGCCCCGCACAACCTCGGCGAGGTCATCGGGGCCGCGCGGCACCTGATCGCACACCCCGAGGCCACCCTCGAAGAGCTCATGGAGTTCGTCCCGGGCCCCGACCTGCCCACCGGCGGCACCATCAACGGCCTCGACGGCATCCGGGACGCCTACACCAAGGGCCGCGGCACCTTCCGCACCCGCGCCACCGTGGCCATCGAGAAGATCACGCCGCGGCGCACCGGCCTCATCGTCACCGAACTGCCCTACAACGTCGGCCCGGAGAAGGTCGTCAGCCGGATCAAGGAACTGGTCCAGGCCAAGAAGATCCAGGGCATCTCCGACCTGAAGGACCTCACCGACCGCAACCAGGGCCTGCGGCTGGTGATCGAGCTCAAGAACGGCTTCAACCCCGAGGCCGTGCTGGAGGACCTCTACCGGCTCACGCCGATGGAGGAGACCTTCGGCATCAACAACGTCGCGCTGGTGGACGGCCAGCCGCAGACCCTGGGGCTGCGCGAGCTGCTGTCGGTGTACGTCAGGCACCGCCTCGACGTGGTGCGCCGCCGCTGCGAGCACCGCCGCGCCAAGCGCGAGGAGCGCCTGCACCTGGTGGCGGGCCTGCTCGTCGCGCTGGTCAGCATCGACGAGGTCATCGCGCTCATCCGCGACTCCGAGGACACCGCCGACGCCCGCCAGCGGCTCATGGCCGCCTACGAGCTGTCGGACACCCAGGCGCGCTACATCCTCGACACTCCGCTGCGCCGCCTCACCAAGTACGACAAGCTCGAACTGGAGACCGAGCGCGACAAGCTGGACTCCGAGGTCGCCGAGCTCACCGCGATCCTGGAGTCCGACACGCGGCTGCGCAGGCTCGTCTCCAAGGAGCTGGCCGCGGTGGCCAAGGAGTTCGCCACCCCGCGCCGCACCGTGCTCAGGGAGAGCTCCGGCCTCACCCGCAGCGCGGCGGTCCCCCTGGAGGTCGGCGACGACCCCTGCCACGTGCTGCTGAGCACCAGCGGACTGCTGGGCCGCACCCCCGGGGCGAAGCTGCCCCCGATGTTCGAGGGCCTGCGCACCAGGCACGACGCCATGGCCGACAACGTGCGGGCCACCGTGCGCGGCGACATCGCGCTGGTCACCGACCTGGGCCGGCTGATCAAGGTGCCGGTGCTGGAGCTGCCCGAACTCCCCGCCGCGGCGGGCGACGCCCCGGCGATGGCCTCGGGGCTGCCGGTCGCCGAGTTCGTCGAACTCGACGGCGACGAGCGGGTGGTCGCGCTGGCCTCGCTCGGCAGCGACGGCCCGGGCCTGGTCGTGGGCACCCGCCAGGGCGTCGTCAAGCGGGTCGGCGGGGACTACCCGCAGAACAAGGACGACTTCGAGGTGATCAACCTCAAGGACGGCGACCGCCTCGTCGGCGCCACCCAGCTCGTCACCGGCGAGGAGGACCTGGTCTTCATCACCTCCGACGCGCAGCTGCTGCGCTTCCCCGCCTCCTCGGTACGCCCCCAGGGCCGCCCCGCCGGGGGCGTGACCGGGGTGCGCCTGACCGACGGCGCGCACGCGCTCTGGTTCGGCGCCGCCACCTCCCCCGACGACTCGATGGTCGTGACGATCGCGGGCAGCAGCACCGCGCTGCCCGGGACCCAGGCCGGAACGGCCAAGACGACCCCCCTCTCGGCGTTCCCCGCGAAGGGCCGCGCCACCGGCGGGGTCCGCTGCCAGCGCTTCCTCAAGGGCGAGGACGTGCTGCTGTTCGGCTGGATCGGCCGGGCCCCCGCGCGGGCGTTCCGCGCCGACGGCGGGCCCGTCCGGCTGCCCGACCCCGAACCGCGCCGGGACGGCTCGGGCGAGGTCCTGCTCCGCCCCGTCGTCTCGGTCGGAACCGGACAGTCGGATACTGGTGCGGTAGCCGCTTCGCTCTCGGGGGGATGATTCCGGGAGAAAGCCCGGGCAGGCCGTGCGGTCGCACCGTCGGGACCGCACGGCCTCGCCGTGTCCGAGAACGCTTCACCGTCTTTGGAGGGACCCTGTGAGCACCGCCTTCGATGATCTCCTCGCCGCGAACGAGGACTACGTCCGTGAGTTCCGCCTCGCCGGACTGGCTCCGATCGCCGCACGCGGCCTCGCGGTGGTCACCTGCATGGACTCGCGCATCGAGCCCCTGGACATGCTGGGCCTCAAGCCCGGCGACGCCAAGATCCTGCGCAACGCGGGCGCCCGCGTCACCGACGACACCCTGCGCACCCTGGTGCTGGCGGTGTACCTGCTCGGCGTGGACCGGGTCATGGTGCTTCCGCACACCAAGTGCAGGATGGCGTCGGTGTCCAGCGACAACGAGGTGCACGAAATCATCGCCGAGGAGTACGGCGTGGACACCCGCAGCCTGGAGTTCCACACCAACAACGACCAGGTCGGCGCGCTCCGGCACGACCTGGAGCGGATCCGGCACCACCCGCTGCTGCCCGCGGACCTGCCGGTGATCGGAGCGGTCTACGACGTGGACACGGGAAGGATCAGCCTCGTCGAGGAGTGACCCCGCGAGGTGTGCCGGGCGTTCCCCCCGGGGGGGGGGAATGCCCTGGTCCGTACCACTGTTGTGATCCCTGACGAAGGGAGCGCGAATGGCGGAGACCATCTACGACACCTACGCGCGCGGCAGACGCTTCTTCGACCTGGGCGACCCGATCGGCGCGGCCCGGCTGCTGGCACCCCTGTCCGAGGCGGAGCCCCGGAACCGGACCGTCCTCGAACTGCTGGGGCGGTCCTACTACCACTCGGCCCAGCTCGCCAAGGCCGAGCAGGTCTTCCGCCGGCTCATCGAACTCGACCCCTGCGACGCGTGGGCGCACATCGCGCTCGCCCGTTCGCTGGAGCGGCAGAACCGCGATTCCGAGGCCGCTCCGCACCGCAGGATGCACGGAGTCATGTCGGGCGGTTCGCTGGACTGACCGCCGGCGCCCTTCGCGCCGGCGCACGCGGGCCGCGCCCCTGTTCCGAGGGGCGCGGCCCGCCGCGTATACGCTGCTGGCCATGACGCCGCCCCGAGAGCCCGACTGGGTCGACCGCTCCTGCTCCACCACGCGATCGTGGGTGGACGAGGCCATCCGCAGAGTGGCCGCGGACGCCAACCGCAGCGCCGACACGCACCTGCACGTGTTCCCGCTCCCCGAGGAGTGGGGCGTCGACCTCTACCTGAAGGACGAGTCGGTGCACCCCACCGGCAGCCTCAAGCACCGGTTGGCGCGGTCCCTGTTCCTGTACGCCCTGGCCAACGGGTGGGTCACCGAGCACACCACGGTGGTCGAGGCCAGTTCGGGGTCCACCGCGGTGTCCGAGGCGTACTTCGCCCGGTTGATCGGGGTCGACTTCATCACCGTGGTGCCGCGCGGGACCAGCCCCGAGAAGGTCGCGCTGATCGAGCGGTACGGCGGGCGCTGCCACTTCGTCGACGTCCCGGCCGAGATGTACACCGAGGCCGAGCGGCTGGCCGCGGAGACCGGCGGCCACTACATGGACCAGTTCACCTACGCCGAACGGGCCACCGACTGGCGCGGCAACAACAACATCGCCGAGTCGGTCTTCGAGCAGCTGAGCCTGGAGCGCCACCCGGTCCCCGAGTGGATCGTGATGAGCGCGGGCACCGGCGGCACGTCGGCGACCATCGGCCGCTACCTGCGCTACCGCCGCCATCCCACGCGCCTGGCCGTGGTCGACCCCGAGAACTCCGCCTTCTTCCCCGGCTGGGTCACCGGCGCGTCCGACTACGCGACCGGGATGCCCTCGCGCATCGAGGGCATCGGCCGCCCCCGCATGGAGCCCAGCTTCGTGCCGTCGGTGATCGACCTGATGATCCCGGTCCCCGACGCCGCCGGCATCGCGGCCATGCGCCACCTCAACGACACGACCGGCCGGTGCGCGGGCGGCTCCACCGGGACCAACCTGTGGGGGGTGTGGCAGCTCATCGCCAGAATGCTGGAGGAGGGGCGCGAGGGCAGCGTCGTCACCCTCATCTGCGACGGCGGCGAGCGCTACCGGCACAGCTACTACAACGACGCCTGGGTGCGGGCCCAGGGCATGGACCTGGAGCCCTACACCGCGACCCTGGAGCGCTTCCTGGCCACGGGGGACTGGGTCCCCCCGCCCCCGTGACGCGGCGGGGCGGGGGGCCGGAAGGGCTCAGGAACCGCTGCCCAGGAGCTCCACCAGCCGGTCGGCCACGATGGGCGCGCTGTAGTAGTCGATCCGGAACGACTCCGGACCCAGCGTGAAGATCCGGTCCTCCTCGCCCGCGGGCAGGGAGGACAGCACCGGCACCTCGTCGAGGTAGTCGGCGGCCTCCTCGCCCCTGGTGTTGACGAAGAGCAGCGTGCTGTCGCCGAACTCCTCGGCGTCCTCCAGGGAGACCTGCGCGATGTCGGAGCGCCCCTCCTGGGCCCTGGCCACCGACCCGTCCATCTCGTGCGTGGTGAGGCCGAGGTCGTCCGCGAACCTGCCCTGCGCCGACACCGGGGAGAAGACGTTGAAGTTCTCCCCCGCGAGCGTCAGGATCACCACGTCGTGGTCGGCGTCCAGCTTCTTCGCCGTCTCCTCGGTCAGCGCGTCGTACTCCTGGAGGATCTCGGCGGCGCGGTCCTCCCGTCCCAGGGCCGCGCCCATCTCCTCGGTGACGTCCTGCCACGCGCTGTCGGAGCTGTCGTAGACGACGGTGGGGGCGATCTCGGAGAGCTGCGCGTAGACGGCCTCGTCCACGGCCGCGGCGCCGAAGCCGCTGCCCACGATGACGTCCGGGGCGGCGTTGGCCACGGCCTCGACGTTGATCTCGGGTCCGGGAAGGGCCTCCACACCGCGCTCGTCGGCCGTCCCGGCCCATTGGCCGAAGAAGCCCTTGTCGTCGGTGAGCTCGGACCGGCCGGTCGTGAACGACGCCACGACGGGCGCGTCCAGGCTGAGCAGGGGGGCGGTGGCGGTGACGCTGACGGACACGACCCGCTGGGGGTCGGTGGGGATGTCGGTCTCACCGTAGACGTGGGTGACCGTGCGCGTGCCGTCGTCCCCGTCGGACGCGGCCTCGACGTCCTGCCCGGTCGCGCAACCGGACAGCAGCAGGGTCGACGCGATTCCGGTGAGCAGGGCGGCTCGTCCCGCACGGAAGGAAATTACTTGCTTCATTGCAAATATATTTAGGCATGCCTAGCCTTATGTCAATGTCGTCCAACGTGAACCGGAACCTCATGACCGTCCCGCCCCAGGTCCCCCGCCCCGAACGCCCTCCCCGGGTGGCGAGCCCCGCCGTGGAACGGCTGCGCCACTCCCTCAAAACTGGCCTGACCAGCCTCGACACCTTCTGGAAGGAGATCGGCGAGCAGGGCCTCCCCCTCGTCGAGGACTGCGGCGACCCCGCTCTGCGCGTGGTCACCTTCCTGTGGCGGGGCGGCGACGAACTCGCCGATGTGATCCTCGTCGCCAACAAGATCGCCGACCCGCACTCCTACGAGCAGAACCGCATGGAGCGCCTCCCCGGCACCGACGTGTGGCACATGAGCTACCGGATGGGCTCGGACTGGCGCGCCTCCTACGCCGTGGCCCCGCTGCCCGCCGACGGGTCTCCCCCCACGGCGGCCCCCGACGTGATGGTCGAGGTGCGGCGCTCCCGGGCGCTGGCGGCGGCCGCCCCCGCCGACCGCGACGCGGTCGCCCGCTGGTTCGACGCGCTGCGCCACGCCCGCCCCGACCCGATGGGCCGGGAACGCCTGGACGAGCGGTGGTCGGTGGCCTCGCTCCCCGACGCCCCGCCCCAGCCCTGGCTGGCCCCCCGGCCCGGGACCCCCGCCGGAACCGTGCGCGAGTACCCCCTCACCAGCGCGGTGCTCGGCAACACCCGCCCCGTCTGGGTCCACGAACCCGCGGAGCGCCCCGCCGGCGGCGCCCCCTGGCCCGTGCTGGTCCTGCTCGACGGCGACGACTGGCACGCCCTGCCGGTGGCTCCCCTGCTGGACCGGATGACCGCGGCCGGCGCGCTCCCGCCGACGCTGTGCGTGATGGTCCCGGCCCTGGACTTCGCCACCCGGACGCGCGAACTCGCCTGCGACGACTCCTTCACCGCCTTCCTCACCGACGAGCTGCTGCCCTGGCTCGGCGGGGAGTACGCGATCACCGGCGACCCCGACCGCACCGTCATCGCGGGGCAGAGCCTGGGCGGCCTCACCGCGCTGTACGCGGCGCACCGCGCGCCGGGACGCTTCGGCCGCGTCCTCGCCCAGTCGGGGTCGTTCTGGTGGCCCAACCCCGTGGGCGCCGGCGGAGAGACCGAGCGGCTGGCCGGTCTGCTGGCCGACTCCGGCGCCCTTCCCTCGCGCGTCCACCTGAGCGTCGGCCTGCACGAGTGGACGCTCCTGGAGCCCAGCCGCAGGATCCGCGACGTCCTGCTGCGGCGCGGCGTCGACCTGGACTACGTCGAGTTCAACGGCGGACACGACCGGGCGTGCTGGCGGGCCGGGCTGCCCGGGGCGCTGCTCTCCCTCACCCGCGACCGGCCCCGCGGCCTTCAGGCCCGGCCGTGATCGCGGACTCCGGTTCGCGGTCCTCACAGAGGCTCTGGCGCCGGCCGTGACGCCGGCGTTCCGAAATCGAGGTTTTCGGAACACTGATGTCACGATCATCGACAGAGGTGCGGCGGCGGGTGCCCCCGGCCCTGAGCGTCGCCGATTCGCAAGCCGATCCAGGGAAGGAGGCGGGCGTCCTCCTCCCCGTCCTGACGGACGGGGACTCCGCGCCCGACGACCTGATGACGAACGACACCCCTCCCCCTCCGCAGCTGGGACGGGTCGCGGGGGAGGCCCTGCTGCGCGTCGCGCAGCGGCTCACCGCGCTCCTGGCCGACCTCGCCGCGCAGCAGTCGCTCACCCCCCTCCAGGCGCGGCTGCTGAGAGCCCTGAGGGACCGGCCCTCGCAGGGCGAGCTCGCCCGGCAGCTGGCCTGCGACCCGTCGCGGATCTCGGTCCTGACCGGTGAGCTGGAGGAGAGCGGCCTGGTCCGCAGGACACCCTCGCGCAGCGACAGGCGCGTCCGCCTGACCCGCCTGACCGAGGCCGGCGAGCGAGCCGTCTCGGCCATCGGGGCGGGGCTCGCGGAGCGGTCCCCGCTGGACCTCCGCCTGAGCCCCGAGGAGCTCACCGTCCTCGTCCGCCTCCTGGACAAGCTGGAAGCGGACGACCGGGAGCACTGAGAACGGCGGCCCCGCGGCCCACCGCCCCCGGAGGGGGCGGAACCGCGGGACCGCCGGGGCGGATCCGGCTCAGGCGTCGATCCGCGCCAGGTCCAGTTCCTGGGCGCCCCGCGCGATGAACGCGCGGCGCGGCGCCACCTCGTTGCCCATCAGCAGGTCGAACACCGAGGCGGCCTCCTCGGCGTGCTCGACGCGGATACGGCGCAGCGTGCGGTGGCGCGGGTCCATGGTGGTCTCGGCCAGCTGGTCGGCGTCCATCTCGCCCAGGCCCTTGTAGCGCTGGACGGGCTCCTTCCAGCTGACGCCCTTCTTCTCCAGTTCGAGCAGCTTGCGGTGCAGCTCGGCGTCGGAGTACGTGTACACGTAGCGGTCCTCGGGCTTGGCGCCGCGCTTCTTGCGCACGTTGGTCAGCTCGATGCGGTGCAGCGGCGGCACCGCGGCGAAGACGCGGCCGGCCTCCAGCATGGGGCGCATGTAGCGGTAGAACAGCGTCAGCAGCAGGCAGCGGATGTGCGCGCCGTCCACGTCGGCGTCGGCCATCAGGATGACCCTGCCGTAGCGGGCGGCGTCCAGGTCGAAGGTCCGGCCCGACCCGGCGCCGATGACCTGCAGGATCGCTGCGCACTCGGCGTTCTTGAGCATGTCCGCCACCGAGGACTTCTGCACGTTGAGGATCTTGCCGCGGATGGGCAGCAGCGCCTGGAACTCCGAGTCCCGGGCGAGCTTGGCGGTGCCCAGCGCCGAGTCCCCCTCGACGATGAACAGCTCGCTGCGCTCCAGGCCCTCGCTGCGGCAGTCCACCAGCTTGGCGGGCAGCGCCGAGCTCTCCAGGGCGTTCTTGCGGCGCTGGGTCTCGCGCTGCTGGCGCGCCGCCAGGCGGGCCTTCGCCGCGTTGGCGATCTTCTCCAGGATCGTGCGGGCCTGCTGCTTCTCGGCCCTCTTGGTCGTGGTCAGGAAGGTGCGCAGCTCCTTGCCCACGACCTGGGAGACGATCCGGCTGGCCGCGGAGGTGCCGAGGATCTCCTTGGTCTGGCCCTCGAACTGCGGCTCGGGCAGGCGTACCGTGACCACCGCGGTGAGGCCCTCGAGGACGTCCTCCTTGACCACCGGGTCGTCGCTGGCCCTGAGCAGCTTGGTGGTGCGCAGCTGGTCGTTGACGACGCGGACCAGCGCCCGCTCGAAGCCCGCCATGTGCGTGCCGCCCTTGGGGGTGGCGATCACGTTCACGAAGGAGCGCACGGTGGTGTCGTAACCGGTTCCCCAGCGCAGCGCGACGTCCACCTCGAGGCGCCGTTCCACGTTGGTGGGGGTCATGTGGCCCTGGTCGTCCAGGACCGGGACGGTCTCGGTGAACTGGCCGCTGCCCTCGATCCGCAGCACCTCGCTCAACCCCTGGTCGGGGGCGAGGTAGGTGCAGAACTCGCCGATGCCGCCGTCGAAGCGGAACTCCTCCTCGTAGACCTCCCCGCCCTCGACGCGCTCGTCGCGCACCGAGATCGTCAGGCCCGGGATGAGGAAGGTGGTCTGGCGCGCGCGGTCCAGCAGCGCCTCGCGGGTGATGTCGGCTTCCTTGAGGAAGATCTGCCGGTCCGCCCAGAAGCGGACCCTGGTCCCGGTCACCTTCTTGGCCACCCTCCGGGTCTGCTCCAGGCCCGTGCCGGGGGAGAACCCGGCGTCGGGGCCCGCGCCGTCGAAGGAGCCGGGGATGCCGCGCCGGAAGCTGAGCGCGTGGGTGTGCCCCTGCCGGTCCACCTCGACGTCCAGGCGGGCCGAGAGGGCGTTCACCACGGAGGCGCCCACGCCGTGCAGGCCGCCCGAGGCGGTGTAGGAGCCCGAGCCGAACTTGCCTCCGGCGTGCAGCTTGGTCATGACCAGCTCGACACCGCTCAGCCCGGACTTGGGCTCGATGTCCACCGGGATGCCGCGCCCGTTGTCGCGGACCTCCACCGACCCGTCCGCGTGCAGGACCACGTCGATGCGGGTGCAGTAGCCACCAAGGGCCTCGTCGACGGAGTTGTCGATGATCTCCCACATGCAGTGGGTGAGGCCTCGGCTGTCGGTGGACCCGATGTACATACCCGGCCGCTTGCGGACCGCCTCGAGGCCTTCCAGGACCGAAAGGTGCCGAGCTGAATAGTCCTCGGGGTCGTGGACGGCGGCTGTGAGGGCGGTCACGTGGACTCTCCTGCGATCTGGGGTTTCGAGCGCACACGGCCGTGCGGGGGCACGGGCGGGCTGGGCGGTCATGGTCGAGCGCGTGGGCCGGAAGCGGTGACGCGCGCTCGGTTTGGGGTGCGATAGCACAGTAGTTCGGTTTGCAGGGTATCCGCAGTTGCCCCGGGCCGCATTCCGGACCGCTGGGATAACGGGACGTGTCGCAGGGTAGAACCCGGGTCAGACAACCGAACAGAGCAGAGAGGTAGGTCACAAACCAGGCCGATTCCGCTGTCGGCGTACAGAAGAGCTGGTCGGGAAGCTCTTCGTCCGGTTAGATGTTGTCCTGAGTGACTAACGCCGAGTATTGAGGAAGGCGAAGTGACTGGAACTCTTGCCCCCACCAGGCCGCTGACGGCTGCTGACCGTTGTGACCGTTGCGGCGCCCAGGCGTACGTCCGAGTGGCTCTCAGCTCCGGTGGCGAGCTGCTGTTCTGCGCTCACCACATGCGCCAGCACGGCGATTCCGTTCGCAAGATCGCCGTGGAGATCCACGACGAGACCGACCGGCTCCACGCGGAGAAGGCGGACACGAGCGAGCGTTAGCCCTCTCCAGGAAGACGTCCGACGGCGGCCCCACCCCAGGGGCCGCCGTCGATGTGTTCAGGGCCGGGCACGGCCCCGGGGTCACCGCGGACCAGCGGTGTCCAGGACCCGGTAGTGGTACCGCCCCGCCTCCGCGAAGCCCGCTCCCTCGTACAGCGCCCGCGCCCCCGCGTTGGCCGCCACGACGAGCAGGTAGGCGCGCCGGGCGCCGTTGGCGTGACCCCATCCGAGCAGGGCCGCGAGGATCTGCGAGGCGTACCCGCGCCTGCGCGCGTCGGGGCGTGTGGCCATGCCGTAGACGCCCATCAGGTCCCCCGTCAGCGCCGCGCAGCCGCGCGCGGAGCCGTCCTCGCGCACGGCGTGCGCCATCCCCGCCCGGGCCATGATCCGCGCGGTGACATCGGTCTCACGCGTCCCGTCCCCGCCGGGGCCGTACTCCGGCCCCTTCCCCACCACGACCGCGCCCGTCCCGCTTCCAGGCCGCCCCGGGAGGTCCCGGGCCAGGACCAGGCTCGGCTCCACCACCCGGTAGCCCCGCTCGGCGAGCCGCCCGTCGAGTCCTTCGTCACCCGGCCACACCTGGACGACGGCGCTCAGGCCCCGCTCCCGGTAGAACCGCCCGGGCTCGTCCGGGTCCGCGTCGGGCGCCAGCGCGACCGCCGAGTTCGCCCTCTTGGTCACCCCGTGGCTGTACCCCAGCCGCCACCCGGACCGCTCGGCCACCTCCAGCGCGGGCCAGTCCCGCGCCACCGCCCGCGCCCACCCGCCACCACCGTCGGTCACGCCACGAGCCCCCTGTTTCCCTCGGACAAGCCGTTCCCCGGCCGCCTCGCGGGTACCGCGCGGAAAGCCGCTTCCGTCGACCAACGTACTGATCGACATCGACGACCAGGCACTCGAGCGGACCGCGGGGAAGACCCGCGCCGTTCCACTACGATCGTGACTCCGAGACGGTCGCACCGTAAGGTCCCCTCATGCTCATCCTCCTGCCGCCCTCCGAGGGCAAGGCCGCCTCCGGCGGCGGCCCCCCGTTGGACCTGGCGGCGCTGGGGCTGGCCGAGGCCAACCCCGCGCGAAAGGCCGTCCTGGCGGCGCTGGAGGAGGTCTGCGCGCGGCCGCCGGAGGAGGCCCGCGCGGTTCTGGGCCTCACCCCCGGCCAGGCCACGGCCGTCGAGCGGAACCGGCGGCTGCGGACCGCGCCGGCCCTGCCCGCGGCCGAGCTGTACACCGGGGTGCTCTACGACGCGCTCCGGCTGCCCGAGCTGCTGGCCGGCGGCTCCGCCGCGCTGACAGCCGAGTCCGTACTCGTCTTCTCCGGCCTGTGGGGTGTCCTGGAGCCCACCGACGCCGTCCCTCCGTACCGGCTTTCCATGGGAGTCAAGCTGCCGCCGCTGGGCGCCCTGGGCGCGTTCTGGCGCGCGCGCCTGACCGACGCGCTGACCAAGCGCGCCGCCGGCCGGCTGGTGGTGGACTGCCGCTCGGCCGCCTATGCCGCGGCCTTCCGCCCCGACGCCGCGACCGCCGCGCGCACCGCCACGGTGCGGGTGTTGAGCGAGACCGTTGTGGACGGCGTGGTCCGGCGGTCCGTGGTGAGCCACATGGCCAAGGCCACCCGGGGGGCGATCGCGCACTCCCTGCTGGCCGCCGGGCTGTCCCCGGCGACCCCCGGGGAACTGGCCGAGGCCCTGACCGGCCTGGGCCGCACCGTCGAACTCACCCCTCCGACCCGCGGGGGCCGACCGTACACGCTGGACGTCGTCGTACCCGGATGAGCCGGATCCCCGTCCCCCTACTCGCCCGAGGTGGTGACCGATGCCCCCCGTCGCGCCCTACAACCCGAACATCCCGCCTCCGCCCAATCCCTACACCAACGCCCCGCCCGCGCTGACCCCGCGCGCTCCCGTCCGGACCGCGACCGGCACGGTGGTGCTGCACTACCTCGGCGGACTGGGCGCCATGCTGGTCATGACGCTGATGTCGGCCCTCGGGATCGGCGAGGGCCACATCATGTTCCACGTCCTGTTCCTCGGCCTGGTCGGCGTCGGCCTCCGCCTGGTGTTCGCCAGGGGCCAGCGGACCGACAAGGCGCTGGGGAGCGGCCTCCTCACGGGCGCGCTCGGGGCGGCGGCGACGGCCGTCGTGCTCGCGGTCACGGGGGGATGACCCCCCGCGGGGCGGGCGCGGCCCCGCTCAGGCCAGGCCGAGGCCACGCAGGACGTTCAGGAAGGCCTTCGGATCGTCCCACGTCAGTGGGTGCGTCCGGTTCCCCACCTGGTACAGGTGCCAGCGGGCCCGGTTCTTGTCCGAGGTGTTGTTGAAGGCCCAGCCGAACAGGTGGTTCGCCTCCAGGTCGCGGGGGTGCGCGACGGGCGCGGCGCACCACTTGTGGGCGGCGGTCCGCAGCTCCGCGGCGACCTCTCCCTCGTAGTACCTGGCGGGGGCCCTGACCGCGGAGAAGAACCGCTTGCGGTCCACCAGGTCTCCGATCACCCCTGCGGCCCTCTCGTAGTGAGCGAGGGCGATCATCGAGGTCAGCGGGTGCCCCGGGGGCGCCAGGTCCACCGAACCGCGCGCGAACTCCAGCATCTCCTCGTGCGAGCCGCCCCATTTGGCCGCGAGCACCTGGACCCGCCCCCAGTGCGCGGGGTACAGAGTTGGGCAGCGCTCGACGACGTGCTGCCAGATGCGGTCCTTCTCCTCGCGGTCCAACTGCAGGCCGAGGGCGAACCACTGCAGGCACTCCCACGGCACCGGGTCGTCGGGGGCGATCTCGGCCGCGGCCAGAAGCGGGTCGCGGGCCCTGGCCAGTATCGCGAAGAACATCTTGAACCGGTCCTGGCCGACCGTCCTGGCCAGTCCGTCGCCGCGGATCTTCCACGCCTCGTCGATGAGGGTGCGCCCCAGCCAGAGCAGGATGTCGGCGGCGTCCTCCTTCGCGGTGTCCCGCGTGAGCAGGGCGTGGATCCGGCCGCTGCGGCCGACCGCCGCGTCGCCCAGGGCACCCACGTACAGCGCCCGCAGCTCGGGGTCGGCGCGCGACTCCCCGAGCAGGGTCAGCCCGGCGGTGAGGTGTCCCTCCCGGACCGCGTCGACCCCGGCGTCCAGCGCCGGATCGTTCCAGCAGCGGCCGACGACGATGCTCTCGACGTCGGGATCCCGCGTCTCTCCGGCGCCACCGCGCCCGTTCTGCCCCATGGACACAGAAGCGTACCGACCGAACCGTTCGGGCAGAACGGCCCCGCGTCCCGCCCGATCAGGCCAGCCGCAGCCGCTCCAGCGTCCCGTGGAACTCCTGTCCCGCGCTGCCGCCGCCCATGTACTCCCACGGGACGCCGTGCACCCGGTCGCCCACCCCGGCCAGGTGGCGGCGGGCGCGCTCGTCGTCGCCGCAGTCGGCCAGGATCGCGCCGAACAGGTGGTGCGCCTCCAGGTCGCGGGGGTGCGGGAGCATCCCGTTCTCCCACTTGTCCGAGGCCGCCTGGAGCTCCCGGACGGTCCCGGAGTCGTAGTGGGCGACGGAGAACCTCACGTACGCGCGGGAGAACCGCCGCTCCAGCAGGGGCTGGCGCTCGCACAGCAGATACTCGGCGTGCGCCAGGGGCAGCATCGCCGTCAGCGGATGCCCGTGGGGCGCGGCCTCCACCGACGAGCGGGCGAACGCGAACATCTCCTCGTGCGAGCCGCCCCACTTCTCACTCAGGATCTGCAGCCGCCCCCAGTGGGCCGGGAAGAGCGTCGGAACGCGCTTGCCGATCTCCCGCCAGATGGAGTCCTTGGCGTCGCGGCCGAGCTCCAGCCCCAGCGCCATCCACTGCAGCGCCTCCCACGGCACCGGGTCCTCGGGTTTGAGCTCGGCGGCGGCCAGCAGCGGGTCGCGGGCGTTGAGCAGGTTCGCGTGGAAGAGCTTGAACCGGTCCGGGCTGACGCTGTCGGCCCAGCCGTCGCCCCGGATCCGCCAGGCCTCCTCGATGACGGTGCGGCCCAGCCACAGCAGGAGGTCGGCGGCCGCGGCGTCGGCGGTCTCCTCGGTGAGCAGCGCGGCGATCGCGTCGCTTCGCCCGACCGCGGCCCGCCCCAGCGCCTCGACCCGCTGGGCCCGCAGCTCCGGGTCCTTGCGGGTCTCGCCCAACAGCGCCGTCCCGGCGGCGAGGTAGCCCTCGCCGACCGCCTCGACGCCCACGTCCAGCGCCATGTCATGCCAGGTCCGGTCGACGATGTAGTCGGGGACGGCGTTCTTGTTCACGGCGCGGCCACGCCGTCCGAAAAGCCCCATGGCAACTGAGAGTAGAGGGTTTTGCGCCCGGGAGGCGCCGCGGTCCGCGCCGCCGGGGGCTTTCGGCTCTCCGAGACCCGCTCGGGACGGCCCACCGCGGAGCGGCGGAGGGCCCACGCGGATCCGGCCCCCAAGACCCCTGGAACACGGCATGGCGGACGCCCCAGGAGGGGGAAACCTCCGGCGTCCGCCGTTCCCGGCCGGGAACGCCGCACAGGTCACGAACTGGTCTCGATTTTTATCCCCGTCATACACCCTCGACGGCATCATCGGGGGTGTCCGGTGAAGGGGATCATCAGACAGAGTTCCGACGGCGCCACGCACGGGCTTCGCCACACCCGCGCGAGCGGCACACGACCGCCGGAGCCGACGTGAACGGGCCGACCCCCTCTCGACGAGACGGGGGGTCGGCCCGGCAACGCCGTCCGTCTCCGGCGCCCAGCCCCTAGTCCAGGTAGTCCCTGAGCACCTGAGAGCGTGACGGATGCCGCAGCTTGGACATCGTCTTGGACTCGATCTGCCGGATCCGCTCCCGGGTCACGCCGTAGACCTTGCCGATCTCGTCCAGCGTCTTGGGCTGGCCGTCGGTGAGGCCGAAGCGCATCGAGACCACGCCCGCCTCGCGCTCGGACAGGGTGTCGAGCACCGAGTGCAGCTGCTCCTGCAGCAGGGTGAAGCTGACGGCCTCGCCCGGCTGGATCGCCTCGGAGTCCTCGATGAGGTCGCCGAACTCGCTGTCGCCGTCCTCGCCCAGCGGGGTGTGCAGGGAAATCGGCTCGCGACCGTACTTCTGCACCTCCACGACCTTCTCCGGGGTCATGTCGAGCTCCTTGGCGAGCTCTTCCGGAGTGGGCTCGCGCCCCAGGTCCTGGAGCATCTGGCGCTGGACGCGGGCGAGCTTGTTGATCACCTCGACCATGTGCACCGGGATGCGGATGGTGCGCGCCTGGTCCGCCATCGCACGCGTGATGGCCTGGCGAATCCACCAGGTCGCGTACGTGGAGAACTTGTATCCCTTGGTGTAGTCGAACTTCTCGACCGCGCGGATCAGCCCCAGGTTGCCCTCCTGGATCAGGTCCAGGAAGAGCATTCCGCGGCCGGTGTAGCGCTTGGCCAGCGACACCACCAGGCGCAGGTTCGCCTCCAGCAGGTGCTTCTTGGCCCGGCCGCCGTCCTCGGCGATCCACTCCAGCTCGTCGCGCGCGTCGAAGGAGAGGACGTCGCCCTCGTCCGCGAGCTTCTCCTCGGCGAAGAGGCCCGCCTCGATGCGCTTGGCGAGCTCCACCTCCTGCTCGGCGTTGAGCAGGGGGACCTTTCCGATCTGCTTGAGGTAGTCCTTGACCGGGTCCGCGGTGGCCCCGGCCGCGACGACCTGGGCGGCGGGCGCGTCGTCGTCGTCGTCGTACAGGACGAAGGACTCGTCCTCGGAGCTCGACCCCGTCTTCTCGGGGGTACCGCCCTTGCCGGTCTTGCCGACCGGCCCGGCGACGACCACCTCGGGCTTCTCCTCGGTGTCCTCGACCAGCTCGAGGTCGGCGCCGCCGTCCTCGAACTCCTCGTCGGCCGCCTCGAGGCCGATCTCGACCTCGTCGTCCGCCTCGATGGGGACCTCGTCCCCGGCCCCCTTGGACGCGCCCTTCTGCGCCGGAGCGGCCTTGGCCGCGGTCTTCTTCGCGGTGGCCCGCTTTGCCGGCGCGGCCTTGGCGGTGGTGGCCTTGGCCACCCGCTTCTTGGGCGCGGCCGACTTGGCCGGAGCCTCTCCCGCGTCGACCACGGCGGTCACGGTCTCCGGCTGCTCCTGAGCCGCGGCCGCGCGCTTGGCGCGGGTGGTACCGGTCTGCGCCGCCGCCCGGGGAGCGGTGGACGTCTTGCGTCGCGTGGACTTGCGCCGGGTCGGTGCGGACTCGGCCGCGCCGACGACGAGCGTCACGCCTTCCTTGGTCAGGCTGCGGAGCACGGCTTGAGCCTGCGACATCGGAATGTCGGCCTCTTCGAAGGCACGGCGCACGTCCTCGGGCTCAAGGTACCCCTGGGACCGCCCACGCTCGATCAGCTGCTGGATGACTGGCTCTTGCAGCGACTCCGGCTGCTTAGAGCGGGTCGAACTGGCAGGTGACACAAACACCTCTCGAACGGACGTGTGGCGAGATTGCTGGACTCGACGACCCGAGGAGTCGGGAAGGAAGGTGCTTCGCTTTCCTGGCTCAAGCCCGAGAGCACCCCGCGGGCGCGGGGACCACTGAGTTTTCTTGGTCGAGCGTATGTGCCTTCTCTAGCGTTCCGGCACATCTGCCCACTAAGATTTTCACCGCAGACCCGACAGGTTCGCGGTTGAAACGTTCAATGGACGGGTTCGGATCATCCCCGCGCGGAGCGGGGACCACTGTGGATCTTTTCCCACCTTAGACAAGGCGGACGGGTTCTTCGCACTGCTGACTGCTCGCGCGGTTCGGGCTCACGCTGCGGGAACGTGAACGGCGAGCAGGGTTACGTCGTCATCCTGCTCATACCCCGCGAGCATCCTCTCCACAAGGTACTTCAGGATTTTCTGTGGATCGCCCACCACCTCCGCCGGTGCTTGCGACGCTACGGTAACAAGTTCCTCGAGACCCGCTCCCGCGGAACGCCTGCGGTTCTCTACTAGTCCATCGGAGTAGAGCACGAGGGTGTTACCGGGTGGGACGAAAAATTTGTGGTGCTCTCTGGGAAGGGGCATCCCCAGCGGGGTCGAGGGGTCGGTCTCCAGCAGTGAGGGCTCCCCGTCCGGGGCGATGAGCAGCGGCGGGAGGTGCCCCGCGTTGGCGAGGTAGCCGTGCCCGCTCCCGGGCTCCAGGACGAAGTAGATCAGCGTGGTGATCTGGTCGTCGCTCTCGGTGGCCCCGAACATGTTGTCCAGACCGGTGAGCACGTCGGCCGGCTCGGGCATGCTGAAGGCCAGGGCGCGCAGGGCGTTGCGCACCCGGCTCATACCGGTCGCGGCCTTGATCCCCTTGCCCATGACGTCGCCCAGCACCCCCGAGATCCTGCCGTCGGGCAGCCGGAACGCGTCGTACCAGTCGCCGCCGACCTGCACGTACTTGGTGCCGGGGTTGTAGAGCTTGGCGAGCCGGATGCCCTGCACCTCGGGCAGGTCCTCGGGCAGCAGGCTCTTCTGCAGGGCCTCGGCGGTGCTGTGCTCGCGCTCGTACAGCAGCGCGCGCTCCAGGGCCAGGGCGCACTGCCCGGCCAGGGCCTCCAGGAAGGTCTTCTCGTCCTCGGAGACCTCGCGGGGCTCCTGGAAGGAGAACCGCAGCGCCCCGATCGGACGCCCGGCGCTCATCAGCGGCAGCGCCACCCACGCCCGCTCGTCCGCGTGCCGGAGGTAGGCCGCGGCGTTCTCGTGCTCGTCCAGCAGCTCCAGCAGCGCCTCGGGCGAACCCGCGATGACCGGCTTCCCCTGCCGGACCGCCAGGGTCATCGTGCTGAGGAACTCCAGCCCCATCTCGCGGGGCGGGGCCCCGGGCACGTCGGGGATGCTCTCGGGGTTGAGCACGTGCAGGCGGAGCCGCTCCCGGTCGAGCTGCGCGACCGCGGTGCGGTAGACCCCGACCGCGGTGTCCCCGATCTGGGTCATGACGTGCACGACCTGGTCGACCGTGAGCGCCTCGGCGAGGTCGGCGGTGGCCTTCTGCAGCCGGACCGTGCGCATCGCGGCCTTCTCCAGCTGCTGGGTCAGGCGCTGGCGCACCTCCGCGGTGTTGTGCTGGTTGGTGACGTCGGCGTGCGTGCCGACCCACTCCAGCACCTGCTCGCCGCGCAGCAGCGGTACCGCGTGGGAGCGGTAGTACCGGTACTCGCCCGAGCGGACCCGGATCCGGAGGGTGGCCTCGAAGGGCGTACCGTCCTCGACGGCGTCGCCCCAGGCGAGCCTGGCCCGCTCGCGATCGTCGGGATGCACCGCGGCGAGCCACCCGCCGTCCAGGTACTCCTGTTCGGACTGGCCGGTGAGGGAGCGCCACTCGCGGCAGTCCTCGTGCGTGCGCCCGTCCGGCGCGGCGGCCCAGACGATCTGGTTGCCGGCCTTGAGCAGCGCGCGGTAGCGCTCCTCGCTGCGGCGCAGGGTCAGCTCCGCCTTGTGGCGCTCGCTGATGTCCACGGCGATCAACGCTGCTCCGGTGATGTCGCCCTCGATTCCGTAGGCCGGGAACCACGACATCGCCCAGTGCCGGTCGTCGTCGGGCTGGTGCGGTGTTCCGCCGATGAGGTGGTGGTCGCTGTAGACCACCGGCTCCCCCGCCAGGACCGCCGAGAGCGCGCTCTCGTGGGCAGCGGCGTCGGAGGGGTCCAGCACCTCCGACGGGGTTCGGCCGTGGCAGTCGACGGCGGAGCGGGCGTAGATGGTCGCGAGTGTGCGGTTGACGCGCTGGAAGCACAGATCAGGGGTGAAGAAGGCGAAGCCGATCGGCGCCTCTTTGAGAAGGGTCTCCAGTAGTGCGGCGTCGACTGGGTTCATGGGGGCGACCCGGGGAAACGGAACGGACGTCTCGGTGCTCATCGGTGACACCTCCGGGGTCCTTTCCCCGTGGCCATAGGGGGATTTATGACTGTTGAACGCATACGGCGCGCCGGCGGCCACCGCATATGCCGGAAGCACTGCATACGTCCGACCACGCACGCGTCCGGCCGGCGATCGCGGTGACCATCCCCTCGTTCCGCACGGTCCGGACGGGAGACCGCCTGGCGCCGGGGACCGGACCGGACTGCGCTCTCGCCTGCCACCGCACCGCCTCAGCATAGGACACCACGGCCTGATCACGCCGGTCCGGCCGAGGCGTCCGGCCCACGGCGCTCGCGGAAAGTAAATAATATGCGTTAACTCACCAGGATATGGAAGGTTCGACCATTTCGGTCATCTCTTTCCTGGAAAACCGCACCTTCACCAGGATGAACGCCCCATTGGGGACGCGCTCGGCAGCGGATTCGGATCCGACCGAAAACCGAAACACGTCCTTTCTCCTTCCCCCGCCTCTCCACCACCCCCCGGAACGGACGCGGCTCCGCCGAAGAGCACACTTCGATCGCGTCCGGGGCACGAAACGGCCTGGAAGCACCCATGGTGACACAAAGGCAGAGTAAGACCTGTGCAGTCAGGCCTTGACACCCTGTTTCGACGTTGTGAAATGGATGGTGGTCACCGTCGAGGCCGATTCCAGAGGGGGCGTGCGCGGATGCTCAGGACCTATCAGCCCGTCGACTTACAGAGAGTAATCATTCGATTGCGAATGGAGTTCAAGTCGCTTCCGCAGCGGTCGGTGGAGCGCTGCGTCACCGACACCTGGAGATGCGCCGAGCATCTCGGGTTCGAGGTCACTCCCCGTCTCGTCGAACGCGTCGCCCGGGAGCACCTCCGGGCACTGGTCAAATCCGAACCCCCGTCCGCGGCACGGCCCCGTCCAGGCGACCATGACCGCTTGAGCTGAACCCGGCCTGGCCCGCCCCTGGCCGACGGGGCGGGCCCGGCCGCGAGCCCGAACCGCGCGACCCGGCCGAATCGCCCTGGCTTCCACATGCCTTGTCATACCCTCGTTGGGTGTCACTACCGTCCCCTCCTCTCGAACCGGGCTCCGCGCCGCCGCCCGACGAGGTGTTCGCCGGGATGCTGCGCACGTCCCGGGCCCTGCTGGCGATGCGGCACGCGCTCGACGCCGAGCTCGTCGTCAGTGAACTCCTGGGCTCCTGGCAGGGGCCGCGCGTCCACGGGATCGACGCCAACCGCCTGATCGGCGAAGGCCTGCTCGACTACGCCCGCCGCGACGCCACCCCCGCGGCGCTGGCCCTTCTCACCGGCGTCGCCTCTCTGGGCGCCAGCCACCGGCACCGGATGAAGGCCGGACGCGGCGCGCGAGAACTGGTGGAGCGCGGTATCGCCCGTCCCCGGTGGGCGTCCTCCCCCAACACCGCCCGCCCCGTCGAGGCCTACGTGTCCCGGTCCAGGTTCGGCGACACCGACGAACTCGTGTGCACCTACCGCTACGAGCGCGACTACGACGCCGAGGACACCGAGCACGCGCTGATCACCGTCATCGACCACAACTCCGGAGGCATCCTGCGCGACGCGTGGGTCAGTACCAAGGTCGACCGGCTGCTGCGGCACTGCACCGAGGAGGCCGACGCCAACCCGATGGCGTCCTTCGCCCCGCTCTCCCTCGAGCGGGCGCACACCCTGCTGAACGCGGCGATCGAACGGACCGACCGGCTGGTGGCCGCCACCGCGGAGGAGGACCCGGGGTACGAACCGGGCCGCGCCCTGACCTCGCTGCTGGCGTTCATCCGCGCGCGGGCACGCGTGCTGCCCCGGGAGGAGCCGGGCAGGGCGGGATCGTGGCGGCGGGACCGCCGCGCCACCCTGGCCGCGCGCTTCCTCGCCTCTGACGCCGCCGCCGACCTGTCCGACAGCTACGCCGCCGGACGCTGCGCCGAGCACATCATCGACTACGGCTGCGACGCCGACTTCGGCCGCCCGCTGCGGGTGAGCCCGCGCAAGGTGGAGACGTTCATGCTGGAGTGGCTGCCGCGGCGGGTGGTGCTGCTGCCCGAGGAGCAGGAGGCGATGCCGCACGTCCTGGCCGCGTGGATCCGCTGGGCCGGGCCGTTCCAGGGCCTGCCCGAGATCGCGCTGCACGCGACGGTCGACGCGGTGTGGGAGGCCACGGCCGTGTTCACCGAGTCCTACTGGGACCCCTCGTCCACGTTCGGGCTGCGCCGCGAGGTGCTGAACCGGTTGCTGCCCGACGGGGACCTGTCCGCGCTGCCCCGCCGGATGTTCGCCTTCCCGCTGGTGGACGTGACGACGGGGCTGGACGAGGACGGGTTCGACCCCACGACCGCGGCCGGGCGGCGCGCGCTGCTGCGGCTGGACCACTTCGACGCGTACGACGTCCCGCCCCGGACCAGGGGTCGGCACAGCGCTGTCCCCGAGCCGGCCGAGGAGATCCTCGACCCGGTCGACGAGGAGGCCCTGGCCGCACACGAGCGGCTGGCCGAACGGCTGTGGAAGGGCGACCCTCCCAACCTGTGGCGCGCGGTCCAGCGGCTGCTCGACCGCGGGCACACCCGGTCCGCGGTCCTGGAGACGCTGCTGGGCGTCCTCGGCGACACCGAGGACGAGTCCGCCCTGATCAAGGGTCTCGACGAGCTCTGACCGCCCGGGGTGCGGGGTCCGGGCCCCGCACAACCGGCGGGCGGCTCAGTGGAGCAGCCGCTCGCGCAGGGCGTCGACGGTCGCGGGGTCCAGGCGCAGGCCCTCGGCCACGTAACCGTCGAAGCCGCCGTAGACCGAGTCGATCTCGGCGTAGGCGGCCTCCAGGTACTCGGGGCGCACCTCGATCATCGGCCGGACCGTCGCCGGGTCCAGGCCCTGACCGCCGACCAGCTCCATGATCCAGTCCATCAGCCCGCCGAGCCTGGCGTTGCTGGCCAGGTAGTCCTCCAGGACGTCGTCCTTGGGCACGCCCAGCAGGCCCAGCAGCAGGGCCGCTCCCCATCCGGTCCGGTCCTTGCCCGCACTGCAGTGGAAGACCAGCGGCAGCGGCCCGTACGCGGCGCGCTCGACGAGCTTCCGGTACGCGGCGCACGCGTCCCGGGTGCCGACCAGCATCCGGTTCACCTCGAGCATGAACCGCTCGGCCCCGTCGTCGGCCAGGACCGCGCGGGCCCGGTCGGGGTCCGACAGGATCGCCGCGAGGTCGGCGCCGGTGGAGTGGTTCCTCTGCACGTCCAGGACCACGTACTCCGCCCCGTCGGGCACCCGGTCCACGCCGCGCTCCCGCTCGAACACGGTCCGCAGGTCCACCACCTGCCTGAGTCCGAGGCCCGACAGGATGGTGAAGTCGTCGTCGTCCAGCCGGGCCAGCGAGTCCGCGCGGTACAGCAGACCGCGGCGCACCCGCGCGCCGCCGCCCGCCGTCGACCCGGCGAGGTCGCGGAAGTTGGGTGCGGTGCCGAGCACCGGCTCACGTCCAGTCACGGACGCGACGATACCGACCCTCCGGACGCGGGGGCGCCCAGGGTTCCGTCCAGGAGTTCGGGGATCTGCTCGCCGGCCTCCTTGACGTCCTTGACGGTGTCCACGCCCCGCCAGAAACCGTCGATCCGGTAGCCGAACAGCTTTCCCCGACCGGCCAGGTCCGGGAAGGTGCTGGACTCGTGGTCCCCCTTGACCGGCAGCAGCGGGGTGGCCTCCGGCTCGAAGACGTAGACGCCCGCGTTGATCCAGAACGGCAGCAGCGGGCTCTGCGTGAAGCCCTCGATCAGGCCGCTGTCGGTGACGTCCACGATGCCCCAGCTGGTTCGGTACTGGGCCAGCGCCAGGGTGATCAGGCCGCCCTTGTCCCGGTGGTAGGCGGTGAACTCGTCCAGCGGGAACCAGGTCAGGACGTCGCCGTTGAGGGCGAAGTAGGCGGCGCCGGCGTCCCTGAGCCCCGAGGCCGCGAACCGCAGCGCGCCGCCGCGGCCCAGCGGCTCGTCCTCGACCAGGAGCGTGACCTCCGGGCCCTGGGCGCGCGCCGAGAGGTGTTCGCGCAGTACCTCGGCCTTGTAGCCGCAGGAGACCACCACGTGCTCCACTCCGTGCCGACCGAGCCATTCCAACTGGTAGTCGATGATCGGCCGGTCGGCGACCTCGACCATCGCCTTGGGGCGGGTGTCGGTGTAGGGGCGGAGGCGGGTCGCCTGCCCCCCGGCGAGGATGACGGCCTGGCGAATGGGTTCGCTGGAACGACTCATGAGCCGGACCCTAGCAGGGGCGGCCTTCCCCGCACCCCCGTCCTCAGGGGCTTTCCTCGCCGGCCCACCCTGATTTGTCCCCTACGGGGAACCGGCCGGGCCCGCTACCTCTGGGTGATCTCCGCGTACGCGCCGCGCAGGTCCGCGCTGGTGATCGTGGTGAGCTCGGCTGCGCTGGCGCCCTCGCCCAGGTCCTCGGACACCCGCAGGTCCCGCTGGGAGCACGCCTTCTCGAACAGCGACCGGGCGAACCGGCCGTTGCCGAACTCGTCGATCCACCCCTCGTCGCAGACGTAGCCGAAGATGCGGCGCAGGTCCTCGCGCGCCTCCCCGTCGAAGGAGTCTCCGGCCCCCGCGGCCACCCGTTCGGCGATCTCGGTGAGCTCGTCGGGAGAGTAGCTGGGGAAGGCCACCCGCACGTTGAAGCGCGAGGACAGCCCCGCGTTGCTGCCCAGGAAGCGGTCCATGTCGGCCGGGTAGCCGGCGAGCACGATGACCAGCCGGGAGCGGTCGTCCTCGGCCCGCTTGAGCAGCGTCTGGATCGCCTCCGAACCGAACGCGTCGCCACCGCTGTACCCCGGGTTGGCCAGCGCGTACGCCTCGTCGATGAACAGGACGCCGCCCAGCGCCCGGTCCACCAGCTTGTTGGTCTTGACCGCCGTCGCTCCCAGGTGCTCGCCTACCAGGTCCGCGCGGCCCGCCTCGACCACGTCCGGCCGGTTGAGCAGCCCCAGGGAGGCGAAGACCCGGCCCAGGATGCGCGCGACCGTCGTCTTACCGGTCCCCGGCGGGCCGACGAAGACGAAGTGCCGCATCGGCGGCTGGGCGCGCAGCCCCTGCCCCTCGCGGAGCCTGGCCACCTGCAGCTGCGCGGCGATCGCCTTGACCTGCTGTTTGACCGGGTCCAGGCCGATCATCGCGTCCAGTTCGGCCAGCGCCTCGGTCACGTCGGGCGTCTTCGCGAATCCGGGCAGGCGGCGGGTGAGGGCGTCGTAGGCGGCGGCGATATCGGCCCGGCGCACCGTCACCAGGTCCTCGGCCCCGGGCCGCTTCCCGGTCTCGCCCCGGGTGACCACCCGCACGTCACGGGCCTCGGCCGCCTTCTCCACCAGGGACCGGGCGAACCGGCCGTTGCCGAGCTCGTCGACGGCGCCCCGCTGGGCCACCTGGTCCAGGCGCAGCCGCAGCGCCGGGGCGGCCTCCGCCTCCAGGATGTCGCCGCGCTGGGCGAACAACGCCTCGGCGATGCGCCGGAGCTCGTCGGGGGTGTAGCTGGGAAAGGTGATACGGGTGGCGAAGCGCGAGGCCAGGCCTGGGTTGGAGGCCAGGAAGCGGTCCATCTCGTCCTCGTACCCGGCGAGGATGACGACCAGCTGGTCGCGGTCGTCCTCGGCCCGCTTCAGCAGCGTCTGCACGGCCTCGTTGCCGAACCGGTCGGGCTGCCCGTCCCCGTCGTTGACCAGCGCGTACGCCTCGTCGATGAACAGCACTCCGCCCAGCGCCCGGTCCACCAGCTCGTTGGTCTTGATGGCCGTGGCGCCCAGGTACTCCCCCACCAGGTCCGCGCGCTGGGCCTCCACCACGCGCGCCGACGGCAGCAGCCCGAAGGAGTGGAAGATCGTGGCCAGGGTGCGCGCGACGCTGGTCTTCCCGGTTCCCGGCGGCCCGGAGAACACCAGGTGGCGCAGCGGCTTGTCCACGCTGTACCCGGCGTCCGCGCGCAGCCGGGCCGCCTCGATGGAGGCGGCGATCGCGCGGACCTGCTGCTTGACCGGGTCCAGGCCGATCATGCTCTCGAGTTCGGCCAGCGCCTCGTCCACCGGGACCGGCTCGGCGCTGTCGGCCTCCCCCCTGGGGCCGCCGTCGCGTCCCCCCCGCGAGCGCAGCCGGTCGGGAGGCGTGCCGCGCTGCTCCGGGACGGCGGCGCGGTTCGGCTGGTAGCGGCTCATCTCCTTGGCGAGCCGGCGCCCGGCCACCGCGCGCCACAGCAGCGCGGCCCCGGCGGCCGCGGCGGTGACGGCCACCCCCGTCCCCGGCGGGACCGCGTCGGTGACCATCCCGGCCAGCGCCACCCCGAACCCCAGGATCAAGCCGACCAGCAGCGCCAGCAGGGTGGTGTGCCAGACGGGGAACGCGGTGATCCTGGTGGCGGCGAGCGACACCAGCGGCGGCAGGAACGGCAGCACCAGCAGAACGGGGTCGCCGCCCAGCGGGATGAGGAACAACGCGTAGGCCAGGACCGCCCACACCACGCAGACCGCGGCGGTGGCCACGGCCGCGGCCGACCGCATCAGCGCGGCCAGGAGCCCGAGGATCACCACCGTGACCGCGACGGCCCCCATGACCGGGACGTCCACCACGAAGGCCGCCACGGCCGCCACGGTGACCGTTCCGACCCCGGCCAGGAGCCTGGACCGGAAGGGGACGCGGTAGTAGGCGGTGCGCAGCCTCTCCAGCGAGGACGCCTTGGGCCGCTGTGCGACCCGGGGTCCGTTCCCACGACCCAATTTGGCTGCCCCCTTCGTGGTACGACCCGATGCATCCGGCTTGCGTTCGCTCGACCTGGTCCCGTCCCATACTGCCGGTTGCGGTGCGGGTTTCGTAAGGAGCGCTCCGCGTGTCGCGCGCGGACCGCCCCCTCCCGCCTCCCGCTGCCCCGCCGGGGAACACGGCCCTTCATCCCTTCTGCCGGGAAGACGGGCCGGTCACCGGGTTCCGCCCGGCTACAGGATGCTCAGCTGGCCGCCCGGCGCGGGGCGGCGCACGCGCAGGTGCCGCCAGCGGGGCAGGTCGTCGAGGTAGGACCAGGACATCCGGTGGTGCGGGGTGGGGCCGTGCTCGGCGAGCGCGGCCCGGTGCGCCGGGGACGGATACCCCGCGGCGGTGTCGAACCCGTAGCCCGGGTGCTCGGCGTCCAGCGCGGCCATCGCGGCGTCCCGGCGCACCTTCGCCAGGACCGAGGCCGCCGCGACGCTGACGCAGGTCAGGTCCGCCTTGACCTGGGTGCGCACCGCCCAGGGCCGACCGAGGTAGTCGTGCTTGCCGTCCAGGATGACCGCGTCGGGCCGCTTCGCGAGACCGGCCAGGGCGCGGCCGGCCGCCAGCCGCAGCGCCTCGGTCATCCCGAACTCGTCGATCTCACCGGGCTCCGCCTGCCCGAACGCGTGGTCTCGCACCCAGGGGCGGACCAGGTCCGCCATGGCGACGCGGCGCTTGGGGCTGAGCCTCTTGGAGTCGGTGAGCCCTTCGGGCGCCGGTGAGCCGTCGGTGACCGCCGCGCACACCAGGACCGGCCCCGCCCAGGCCCCGCGCCCCACCTCGTCGACGCCCGCGACGAGCCGCGCCCCGGCCGCCGCGAGCTCGCGCTCCAGTTCGTCGGTGGGCGGGGGGACGGATGCCGATGCCTTCGCCATTCGGCCAAGGGTAGTGGTGGCCGGGACGTCCGGGGGCCCGTGGTGTGCGCGACGCTTCGACGAAGCGGCCCGAACACGCTCCGCCGCTCCTCTATCCTGAGAGGCGGGCCTCTGCCGGGCGCGGGCCTCCTTCCCTGTGAGGCGGTGCCGCGCCACGGAAGCGGCCGCCCGCCAAGACACCATCCGAGCGTCTCTTCTTCGTTGGGAGCTCTCTCCTCATGTCCGCAGCCAATCCCGGACCCAGTGGCCCTCCGCCGAACGGCGGACCGCCGCGGACGGGGGAGGACTCGGTCGCCAAGCTCATCGCCATCGCGCCCAAGCCGTCCCCCGCACAGCGGCTCATCTCCTGGGCCTCCCGTCCACCGGGAGCCCTCTACCTGCCCAGCTGCGCCATCGTCGCCCTGGTCCTGCTCTACGAGGACAGCGTGCCGGGCGGCCACCTGCCCAGCTTCCTGCTGGGCATGGGCGGCGGCGCGGTCCTGGCCGCGATGGGCGCCCTGCGCCTGGGCATCGCGCTGACCACGGCCCGGTCGGTGATCCGCTACCACTGGCTGCGCTGGCTCACCCCGCCGCTGATCGCGCTCGCCGCCGTCGTCCTGTCCCTCACCGACGTCCCCCTGCAGGCCAGGGTCGACGCCTCGGCCTCGGACCTGCTGAGCGTGCGCGAGACCGTGGACGGCTCCGCCGACGTCCCGCTGGACGGCGAGTGGGCGGGCTTCTACCCCCTCAAGACGGCCGCCGTCCAGGAGGGCGTCACCCTGTTCACCGTCGAGGGCGCGGGACTGCTCAAGGACTCCGGACTGGCCTACAGCCCTGAAACGCTGCCGACCGACGTGTTCGTGCCCGGCCACGGAAACTTCGTCTACGAGCACATCTCCGGCGACTGGTACTCCTGGACGAACTACTGACCGTCCGTCGGCCGTCCCCTCACCCTCCCTTAACCTCCTACCGATAGACCTGAGGGGTCATTGGCGGGCGGCACGAACAGGGGATTACGAGATGACCGAATTCATGCGCACCCTGCACCTGCGGATCTACGACGCGGTGGAGTCACTGCGCCGCGCCCGCCGGAACGGCGACGGCGACCTGGCCATCACCCAGGCCGGGGAGATCGAGGACCTGGTGGAGATCGCCGCCCGCCACGGTGTGGACATCGACTCGGGCTACCGGGATCTGGTGCGCGTCGCCTAGGGCGCATCCCGTTGATCTTGACCTTTCCGGGGTCTCAGCCGTCTCCGAGACCCCGGAAAGGTCAAGATCAACGGGGAAACCGCAGGGACGAGCAGGGATGAGGGGGCCGCCCGGCACGGGCGGCCCCCTCATCGTGTCCGGCGGGGATCAGCGGCGACCCTTGCGGCCGCCGTACCCCTCCCCCTGCTGGAACTGCTGCTGCATCGCCTGGCGCTGGTCGTCGGCGTACTGCTCCTGAAGCTCCTGCTGGCGCTGGGCCGCGGCGGCCACCGCGCCCTGGGCCTGCTGGAACGCGTCCGCGGCACCGCCCGCGAGAGCGGCCCTGCCGCCGTCGGCCCCGCCCCGCGAGCGCCGGTCCCCGATCCCGGGCAGCAGCTGCGCGAGCAGCAGCGTCGACAGCGCCGAGGTGTCCCCCGACCCCGAGTCGGTGCGCACCACCACCGGGGGCGGCGCGTGCTCGGCGAGCTTGGCCCCCACGTCCAGCCTGCGACGGGCCAGCTCGTACTGGAGCATCGCGCGGTTGTCACGGTAGGAGGTGGCGAGCCGGCGCTGGGCGGTGGCCTCGTTGGTGGCGGCCACCAGGTCGGCCCGGCCCTGCGTCTCGATCTCGTAGCGCACCCGCTGCGCCTCGGTCTCCTGCTCCTCCAGCATCTGCGCGACGTCCTTGCGGGCCCGGTTCAGGGCCGCGCTGACCTCGACGATCTTGGCGTCGCGGGTCTTCTTGGACCGCTCGATGTCCATCAGGAGCGTGTCGATGCGGCGCTTGCGGGTGAGCTCCCACTCCTGCTCGTAGGCGACCAGCTCCTTGGCCACCCGCTCGCGGGTGGACAGGTGCTGCTGGTACTGGTTGGGCAGCTGCACGTCGGGGATGTTGCAGCCCATGATCTGCACGCCGTACCGGCTGAGCTGGCGGTTCAGCAGCGTCTGCATGTCGGCGACGTCCGAGCCGCGCAGGTCGTAGGCGTTCTCGGTCTGCACCATGCGGCTGCGCTGGCGGATGGCGTCCTGCACCGCGTTGGACAGCACCAGGTCGAAGTTGCTGGCGCCGATGGCGCGCACGAAGGAGACCGCGTTCGTGATCTTGAACTTGAGGAAGAACTCGATCGACTTGAGCGGCACGTTCTCCTTGGTCGGGCAGGCCAGCACAGGAGCGTTGTAGGGGATCTCGGTCGAGGTGTCCACCACGAAGTCCACCCGCGTCCACGGGTGCCACAGGTAGTGCCGCCCCGGGCCGAGCTCGTCGACCACGGCGCCGAACTTGGTGAGCACCCCGGTGGTGCCCTGCTCGATCTCCACGATGGCCGAGCGCCACCACCACAGCAGCGCCAGCAGCATGGCGACGACGCCGAACAGCAGCGCCGGGACCGCGACGATCGCGCCCATGACGCCGTCCGCCACCAGCACCGAGACGAGCGCGGTCAGGATCAGGTACAGCCCGATCCAGACCAGGGTCATCCACTTGAGGCCGCGGCTGTCCTTGGGGATGACGACGGGGACCAGGGAGCCCTGGTCACCGCCGCGCAGCAGCTGGGCGATGTCGCCCCACGAGGCGAGCGACTCCTTGATGTTGGAGGAACCGCGGCCGGGTACCGGCTGGCTCATCTACTGTCCTCCCTGCTCGTAGGGTCCGGCCTGACCGCTCCGGGTCGGCGCGTCGGGCCACGGCTGCGGGGGTTCCGCCTGCGCCTGGGAGGCGGACTGCTCCGCCGCCTCGTTGAGCCGCTGGTCGATGGCCTCGTCCGAGACCGACTGGCGGATCTCCTCGATCCGGTCCGCGCCGGGGTCCTCGTCGTGCTCGGACCGGTCGGGCGCCCCGTCCTCCTCCTCCAGCAGCGCGGTGATCTCGGCCTCCCGGGAGAGGATGCGCGCCTCGATCTCGGACAGCCGCGCGCGGACGGCCGCCATGTCCTGGTCGGAGAACAGCTCCTCGTCGGTGCTGCCGATGATCTGGCGGGCCACCTCCAGGAAGTTGATGCTCTCGGCGCCGTCGCCGATCTGCACCACCTGGGGCAGGCTGTCCGCCACCGACTCCAGCTTGTCCAGCAGGTCCTGCTGGAAGCGGTAGTTGAGGATCTCGGGCGCGTCGGCGGCGCTGACCGCCCTGATGTCCAGCGCCTGCGCCTCCAGCAGCGCGGCGTTGGCCTGCGCGGTGCTCTCGGCCTCGACGAAGCGCTGGCGGGCCAGCGCGTTGGCCCGGTTGGTCTCGCGCTCCAGGGCCGTGTCCATCTGCGCCTGGTACTGGGCGATGTCGGCCTGGATCGCCGAGAGCGTCTCGTTCAGGGAGGCGAGCTCCTTGTTGAGGTCGCCCTCGTTCTGCTCCTTGCGCAGCTGGAGCTGGTACTCGTACGTGTAGGCCTCCTTGGCCACCCGCACCATCTCGGGGGCCGCCAGGTCCATGCGGTACTCCTGGCTGGACGGCTCGGCGTGCGTGATGTTGGCGTTGGTCAGCCGCACCGCGGGGAGGAACTGCTGGTTGAGCTGGTCCAGCAGCCGGGCGGTGTTCTCGCCCACCAGGTCGTAGATGTCCGACGCCTGCTGGTCGTAGATGAGGCTCCGGGTGGTCTCGCTGATGGCGTTGTTCAGCTTGTCCTGGAAGCCCTGCACCGCGCCCAGCGTGAAGATGAACTCCTGCGGGTGCTCGATCCGGAACTGCAGGAACAGGTCCACCGAGGCCTGGACGCCGCTCTTGGTCGGCGCCTCGCGGATCGGCGCGTTGAACGGGTACTCCCGGGTCGTGTTGACGATGTAGGAGACCCGCTTCCACGGGTTGAACAGGGTGACCCGGCCCGGGCCGACGACCTGCTCCAGCTTGCCGAACTTGGTGATCAGCGCCTGGCAGCCGTCGGGGACCATGACCATGCCCTGGCGCCACCACAGGAAGGCCGCGATGAGCGCGACCAGCACCCAGTAGTGCGGTCCGAAGAACATCATCGTGGCTCCGGGGATCAGCCACGTGAAGGCCGTGCCGAGCACGCCCAGGACCACCAGCAGGATCACGGGGAGCATCGCCGCGGCGGTGCGCCCGCGCGGGATCACCATCGGCGAGATGACGTGCACCGGCCCGCCCCGGTCCTGCTCGAACTTGCTCCGGTTCAGGACCTCGCCCGCGCTGTTCAGCGAGGAGGTCTGCTGCTCGATCCGGGTGCCCACCGAGGCACCCTGGTCGCGTGCGGCCAGGAAGTCGCCCGGGTCGAGCCCGAACTCGTTCGTGGCCCGTCCGACGGCGTCGGTGACCGCCTGGCGCGGATCGCCACCCTGGGCGACCGCGCTCGCGGCCCCGCGCACGGTCTGCGCAAAGGACATAGGCGAGGACTCCTTACGTTCCAGCACTCATTGCCTGCCAGTCGGACGCGCCCCGCCGAGCCGCGGTTCCGTCGCCCCTGGCCGGAAGTCCTGGAATCCTCCCACACCAATACGGACATTTGGAGGGCCCGAAAACGGACGTCCGTTGCCCGTCCGCCTCCCTCCGACAGCGGAAAGGGCGGGAGGGGCACCCCTCCCGCCCTCGTTTCCCGGGCTCTCCGGCTCAACCGCCCCCCGACCAGTGCCGTTGGAGCCTGCCGACCGCCTCCTCCCTGCTCATCCCCGCGACCTCGGTCTCGCGGAGACCGAGCCTGGAGATCAGCAGGTGGACCAGGTCGGCGGGCAGGGCGTCCGCAGGCGGGACGGGCACTCCTCGGTCAGGAGCGGTTCCGTCCCGGACACACGCCCAGAACGCGGCTTCGTCGACGTCGAGTTGGTCCCGGAGGACAGGCGCCCACATACGCCTGCCGTAGTCGGTTCGATCCGCGGGCCGGGACACCCGGGTCCCCAGGATCCGACCGTCCGGTAGATCCGACTGGTAAGTGATGTGATGAGTGCCCGTACGACCACGGGCATCGCGCACCGGCCGCCATCCTTCCACCTCACAGAAACGGTGGTGATCCTCGCGTGTGGGTCGCGGCCAGGTCACCGCGCCTTCCTCACCAGCCAGTCCCGCAGCTGCTCATCGCTGCTGAGGCTGATCAGCTGGACCAGTCCCCAGTTCTCGCGGTGGTTGGGCGCGTCGAGCAGGCGGTCCTGCCAGTCCTCCGCGTATTCCCGCAGGGCGTCGACCATTTCGGTGAGCGCCCCGTCGAAGGACGCTCCGTCCGCGGCAACGGGAAACCCGGGACGAAGACGGACCATCCCCCGGCCTCGGCTACCACCTGCGCGCGGGACGGGCTGACCATTGCGAGATAGTGGCGCAGCCTCTCGACGTCCACCACGGCGGTTCTGGCCGAATCGCGGCGCACCGTGGCGACCCGGCCTCTTTCCGCCGCGTCCAGGAGCGCCTTGAGATGCGCGCGCTTCGGTGTAACTGTCATAGTGCACGGCCGTCATGGCGATACCTCCACAGGGGCGTACCACCACCCTGCCACCGAGGGAGAAGTACGTCACGTACTTTCACTGTTGGCGGAGCCGCGGCGACACCGTGTCGAGGCGGCACGTCGTCCACCGACTCGGAAGGCGAGGGCCCGCACAGCGGGCCCTCGCTCCGGAACCGCCCTCTCGGGGACGGGCGTCCGCGACTAGCTGCAGCCGCTGGTCGAGCCGCAGCCCTCGCAGGCGTAGCAGCTGCCCGACGGGCGCATCTTGGTCCCGCAGTTGACGCACAGCGGGGCGTCCGCGACGAAGCCCTGCTTGAGCTCGATCAGCTCGACGGTGTCGTGCGCCGTCCCGGCCGGAGCGGCCCCGGCCCCGCTCCCGGCCTCGCCCTCGGTGACCGGGGCGGACTGGGCGTAGGACTCGACCTGGGCCGCGACCTGGGTGGAGTCCTCGCCCGAGACCTGGCCGGCGCGCTCCTCCGCGGAGAACACGCCCAGGGCCGCGCGCTCCTCGTAGGGCAGGTAGTCCAGCGCCAGGCGGCGGAAGATGTAGTCCACCACCGACTGGGCCATCCGGATGTCGGGGTCGTCGGTCATCCCGGCCGGCTCGAACCGCATGTTGGTGAACTTCTCGACGTAGGTCTCCAGCGGCACCCCGTACTGCAGGGCGATGGAGATCGCGATGGAGAAGGCGTCCATGATCCCGGCCAGGGTCGACCCCTGCTTGCCCAGCTTCATGAAGACCTCGCCGAGGCCGTCGTCGGGGTAGGACCCGGCGGTGATGTACCCCTCGGCGCCGCCGACGGCGAAGGACACCGTCTGGCTCGGCCGCTTCTTGGGCAGCCGGCGCCGGACCGGGCGGTTGGTCTCGATCACCTTGGGCTCGGGCGCGGCCGCCGGCTCCTTCTTCTCCTCGGACTTGCCGGTGGACAGCGGCTGGCCGACCTTGCAGTTGTCCCGGTACACCGCGAGCGCCTTGAGCCCCAGCTTCCAGCCCTGGAAGTAGATGTGCTCGAAGTCCTCGACGGTGGCCTCTTCGGGGACGTTCACGGTCTTGGAGATCGCCCCGGACAGGAACGGCTGGACCGCCGCCATCATCTCCACGTGGCCCATGGGCTTGATGTAGCGCTTGCCCATCGCGCAGTCGAAGACCTCGTAGTGCTCGCTCTTGAGCCCCGGCGCGTCCACCACGTGGCCGTGCTCGGACACGTACTCGACGATCGCCTCGACCTGCTCGTCGTGGTACCCGAGGTTGCGCAGCGCCCGGGGGACGCCCTGGTTGACGATCTGCATGGATCCGCCGCCGACCAGCTTCTTGAACTTGACCAGCGAGAAGTCCGGTTCGATGCCGGTGGTGTCGCAGTCCATCATGAAGCCGATGGTTCCGGTGGGGGCCAGGAGCGACGCCTGGGCGTTGCGCCAGCCGTTCTTCTCGCCGATCCCGAGGCCCTCCTGCCAGGCGCGGGTGGCGGCCTGGTGGATGGGCTTCTCCATCGCCCCGACGACGCGCAGGTCGTCGTTGGCCGCGGCGTGCTTGCGCATGACGCGCTTGTGGGCGTCGGCGTTCTTGGCGTAGCCGTCGTAGGGGCCGACCACCCCGGCCAGTTCGGCGCTGCGCCGGTAGGCGGTGCCGGTCATCAGGGAGGTGACGGCCGCCGCGACGGCGCGGCCGCCGTCGGAGTCGTAGGCGTGTCCGGTGGCCATCAGCAGGGCGCCCAGGTTGGCGTAGCCGATGCCGAGCTGGCGGTAGGCCCGGGTGGTCTCGCCGATCTTCTCGGTGGGGAAGTCGGCGAAGGTGATGGAGATGTCCATCGCCGTGATGATCAGCTCGGTGAGCCTCTCGAACCGCTCCACGTCGAAGGAGTTGTCGTCGGCCAGGAACTTCATCAGGTTGATGGAGGCCAGGTTGCAGGAGGAGTCGTCCAGCGACATGTACTCACTGCACGGGTTGCTCGCGCTGATCCGGCCGGACTCGGGGTTGGTGTGCCAGTCCTGGATGGTGCCGTCGTACTGGATGCCGGGGTCGGCGCACTCCCAGGCGGCCGTGGCCATGTCGCGGAAGAGCTTCTTGGCGTCCACCGTGGCGATGACCTCGCCGGTCATCCTGGAGGTCAGGCCGAAGTCCGAGCCGGTCTCCACCGCGCGCATGAAGGCGTCCGAGACGCGCACGGAGTTGTTGGCGTTCTGGTACTGGACGCTGACGATGTCGGCGCCGCCCAGGTCCACGTCGAAGCCCGCGTCGCGCAGGGCGCGGATCTTGTGCTCCTCGCGCGCCTTGGCCTGCACGAACTCCTCGATGTCGGGGTGGTCCACGTCCAGGACGACCATCTTGGCCGCGCGCCGGGTGGCGCCGCCGGACTTGATGGTCCCGGCCGAGGCGTCTGCGCCGCGCATGAACGAGACCGGCCCGGAGGCGGCGCCGCCGGAGGAGAGCAGCTCCTTGCTGGAGCGGATCCGCGAGAGGTTCACCCCCGCGCCGGAGCCGCCCTTGAAGATGATCCCCTCTTCCTTGTACCAGTCCAGGATCGACTCCATGGTGTCGTCCACGGAGAGGATGAAGCACGCGCTGACCTGCTGCTTCGATGCGGTGCCGACGTTGAACCAGACCGGCGAGTTGAAGCTGAACAGCTGGTGGACGAGGGCGTGCTTGAGCTCGTGGTCGAAGACCTCGGCGTCCTCGTCGGAGGCGAAGTAGCCCTGCTCGCGGCCGGTCTCGGTGTACTTGCCCACGACCCGGTCGACGAGCTGCTTGAGACTCCACTCGCGCTGAGAGGTGCCCAGCGCGCCGCGGAAGTACTTGCTGGCGACGATCTGGGTGGCGTTCATCGACCAGGAGGCGGGGAACTCGACACCGCGCTGCTCGAAGTTGACCGAGCCGTCGCGCCAGTTCGTCATGACGACGTCCCGGCGCTCCCACTCGACCCCGTCATAGGGGTGCGCTCCGGGCGAGGTGAAGACGCGCCGCATCTTCAGCCCTTTTCGGGCCCCCTTTCCCCTGCGCGTGGTAGAGCCGCTCACCGTCTCAGTCATTTCGCTTCCCCTGTGTGGATGTGTACCCAGTCCGCGCCCTGCAGGCCCGTCTGTTCCGTGCCCGCGGCGCCTCTCGTCCCCGACCGCCGGACGCGACGCTCCGGACGCTACTCGCCCGGTTCGCGCGAGGCGATCCGGTCCGCCCTCAGGCCCGCGATCTCGTGCTCGAAGTCCTCCACGGACTCGAAGCTGCGGTAGACGCTCGCGAAGCGCAGGTAGGCGACCTCGTCGAGCTCCCGCAGCGGCCCCAGGATGGCCAGTCCGATCTCGTGCGCGGGAACCTCGGCCGCGCCTCGTCCGCGGACGGCCTCCTCGACCCGCTGCCCGAGGACCGCCAGCGCGTCCTCGGTGACCGGACGGCCCTGGCACGCCCGGCGCACTCCCGCGATGATCTTGCTCCGGGAGAAGGGCTCGGTGACGCCGGACCGCTTGGCCACCATCAGCAGCACCGTCTCCTGCGTGGTGAACCGCCGCTCGCACGCCGGGCACGAGCGGCGGCGGCGGATCGCCGCGCCCTCTTCCGCGGCGCGGCTGTCGATCACCCGGGTGTCCTGGTTCTGACAGAAGGGACAACGCATGTCCGCTCGCCCCTCCTACTCGAATGTCGCCAAAACCACAAATTGTGGACCGGATCGCCAATGCAGGCACCAGATGTAGTGGTTAACCTATGACCGAGCCGATCAAGTCGCAAATCGCCAGGCAGCCGGGCCGGACATCGCCGGACGGACACGACGACGCGGACCGGGACGCGTCTGGCGTCCCGGTCCGCGTCGTGGTGTCCGCGGCCTCCGGATGTCAGGAGGCGGGCAGCAGGAGTTCCTGTCCGGGCTTGAGCACCGGTCCCGGGAGTTCGTTGATCTCGACGATCTCGTCCACGGTCTTGCGCGGGTCCTCGAAGGGGCGCGCCCGTTCGGCGATCTCCCACAGCGTATCGCCCTCTCCCACGACGACCGTGGGGGATTCGGGCAGCTGGAAGAAGCTCTCGGTGGAGGCTCCGGCACTGGAGGCGCCCATCGCCATGGCGGCCAGCGCAACGAAGACGAAGGAGGTGGCGGCGGCCGATCCCAGAAGGGAGACCAGGACCACGCGGCCGCGGCGGGTCAACCGCGGCGGACCGCCGAGGGCCGAGCGGACCGGCTTCGCGGGGACGGCGGCGCCGAGGTCCGGGAGGCCCGCGAGGACCGGACACGGCCGGCCGGCGGTGCGAGCGGAACGGGCGCGCCACTCGGGGATCTCCCGGGACCAGTCGTAGAGGCTCGGCCTGGAGCCCGCGCCGCGGGCCTGCGCGGTCGTCTCGGGGCGCCAGAAGGATCGGGGGGCGGGGGGCACGGGGGCGAGCGGCAGGGCGGGTTCTGACATCGTCTTCCCCTTCGAACTTCCGTTCGCTAGAACCGACGTTCGACTACTACCGCATTCCAGGGAATTTTTCAGCACCATCTCGAACGCTTGTTTGATATTGCCTTGAGCAGGGACTAACGTTGGACATGTTTCGCTGCGGTATAGCGGCGGCGTCACTCATGTCACACCGTCGTGCTACACCGTACGGAACAAGTATCGGCGTCACATCAAGCCAACAGCACCACACCCGAGATCACCGACCGCCGAGGAGGCCGGACGTGCCGGAGGAGAACCACGGAGCGCAGGAACCTCGCGCGGGGGGGAAGGCCGTTTCCGCGCTCCGATCCACCCGCACGGAGTCTGGTGCCACGCAGTCCCCCGCGGATAAGGCAGACACGGCCCCGAAACTCACGGCCCGTCAGCAGAGCGTCCTGAACGTCATCCACCGCTACGTGCGGCAACGCGGATACCCTCCGTCCATCCGAGAGATCGGTGACGCGGTAGGACTGTCCAGCCCCTCCAGTGTCGCGCACCAACTCAAGGTGTTGCAACGCAAGGGGTACCTCCACCGCGACCCGAATCGCCCACGAGCGGTCGAAATACGCATTCCCGGCCAACCGCCGGTCCGGTCCTGGGACGAGTTGGACGGCGACCGGGGGCCGGCCGCGTCCCGCGCGGCCGACGTCCCGGTCGTCGGACGCATCGCCGCGGGCGGACCGATCCTGGCCGAGGAAGCCGTCGAGGACGTCCTCACACTGCCCCGCCAGATCGTCGGCGAGGGCAAGCTGTTCATGCTCACCGTCGTCGGCGACTCGATGATCGACGCCGCCATCACCAATGGTGACCTGGTGGTTGTCCGCCAGCAGCCCGACGCGAACAACGGCGACATCGTGGCCGCGCTGCTGGACGACGAGGCCACCGTCAAGGTCTTCAAGCGCGACGGCGACCACGTGTGGCTGCTCCCCCGCAACGGCGACTACCGGCCCATCAACGGCGACTCGGCGACCATCCTCGGCAAGGTCGTCGCGGTTCTGCGCAAGGTGTAACGACTTCGCCTCGGTTTGGTACGGGCCCGTGATCCCCACCGGATCGCGGGCCCGTACGCGTCCTGCGGAGCACCGCCGGACGGGGCCCAATACGGTAGGGAACATGCCTTCTCTCGCCCGAGCGCTCGGCGCACCCGCCGCGTGCGCCGCGCTCCTGCTCTCCTCCGCCTGCGCGGGACCCGAGCCCGCGACCGAGCCCCCCGCCATCGCCGCGACCGAACGCGAGGTGGAGTTCACCAGCGGCCCCGACACGCTCTTCGGCACGTTCGCCGTTCCCGAAGGAACCACCGGGAGGGTGCCCGCCGCGCTCATCATCTCGGGGAGCGGGCCCACCGACCGCGACGGCAACGGGCCGATGCGGCCCTACGCCGACACCAACCTCAACTTCGCCGCGGCCCTGGCCGACGCCGGCGTCGCCTCACTGCGCTACGACAAGCTGGGATCGGGCGAGACCGGGATGGCCGGCCGATCCGAGGGCGACCCGATCGGCATGGGGGTGTTCGAGGAGGAGATGGCCGCCGCCTACGCTGAGCTCCTCGCCCAGCCCGAGGTCGACCCGGCCCGGCTGATCGTGCTGGGGCACAGCGAGGGCAGCCTTTTCGCGCTGCGCGCCCCCGAGGTCGTCGCGGGCCCCGCCCCCGGCGCGCTGATCCTGGCCGCCCCGGTGGGCGAGCGCTACCTCGACGTGCTGGACCGGCAGCTGACCGAGCAGGCCCGGCTCGCCGAGAGCCAGGGCCAGTTGGACGCCGGTGAGGTCAACGGCTTCATGAGCGACAGCCGGGCCTCCATCGCGCGGATCCGCGCGGGCCACGACACCGGCCTTGACCCGGAGAACCCGTTGAGCGGGCTGTTCTACCCGGGCGTGGAGCCGTTCCTACGCGAGATCGACCGGCTGGACCCGGTCGACCTCGCGGCCGGCCTTCCCGAGGGGACCCGGACCCTGATGCTGTGGGGGACGGCGGACTCGCAGGTGACCGGGGCCGAGGTGGACCGCCTCGCCGCCGCCCTCGACGGCGTCGAGCGTGTGGACGTCGAGGACGCCGACCACGTCTTCCGGGAGACCTCCACCGCCCCGGGGGCGCCGGTCCTGGACGAGGACCGGCCCTTCTCCCCCGAGGCGGCCGAGGCCGTCAGCCGCTTCCTGGCCGACTACTGAGCAGGGCTCAGCGGTAGTCGCCGTTCTGGATCGCCTCAAGGGAGGCGCGGGCCAGCTGCTCGGCGTTGGCGATCGCCTCGGCCTCGGGCAGGGGCTCGCCGCCGCTGAGCGTGTCGTAGCAGGCGGAGAAGGAGAGGTTCTCGTCGTACGCGGCGACGCAGCCGAACTCGTTCTCGCTGTCGTACCAGGACACGGCGTCTTCCCCGAGGCCCGGAACCGTCTCGGTCAGGTACGACTCGGAGTGCCAGTCCAGGTCGTCGGAGATCGAGTACGTGCCGTCCTGCAGGGCCTCGACGTCGTTGAGCAGGATCGTCAGGGTGGCGTAGTCGCCGTCACCGGTCACCCCGGCGTTCGTCCAGCTGCAGCTGGTGCCCTCCCACCAGGCCTGGTCGTCGGTGTCGATGGGCTCGTTGATGTCCGCCCGGTAGTCGGGCACGAACGTGCTCAGCTCCCCGTGCTCCCCGACAGCGCACTCCGGGAGCACCGTGTAGGGACCGCTCTGGGGCGTCTGCTCCGTCGTCTCCCCGCCCTCGGGGCTCTCGGCAGCGGTGCCGGGACCGGGATCGGGCGCCTCCTCCTCGTCGAGCACGACGAGGAACAGCACGACGAGGCCGGCCGTGGCCAGGACGGCGACGGCCGCCGCGATGATTCCGGCGATGAGGCAGCCGTTGCCCTTCTCGGGCTGGGGCTGCTGGTAGCCCGGGCCGCCGGCCCCGTAGCCGGGCTGCTGCCCGTACGGCTGGGCGTACTGCTGCCCGTAGGGCTGCTGGGCTCCGGCGCCACCGTCCTGCGGGGGGTACGGCTGGGAGCCGTACGGCGGCTGGGGGCCGCTGGGGGGCTGGGAACCGTACGGCGGCTGGGGGCCGCTGGGGGGCTGGGTCATGAGAGTCCTCTGTCAGGAGTAAGGGCGGAAAGACCGCGGTGGTCGGTACTGGACGCGGTCGGCGTCCCCGTGGTGGAGCGGGCCGGCCGCATGCGGAGCGGCACGGTCAGCTCCCTTCGAGGGAGGCCACGATGTCGCGTGCCATGGTCAGGGCGCCTTCGGTCGCCTCGTCCTCGGGAATCTCCCGGGTCGCGGCGAAGTCGGTGCTGGCCTCGTAGCAGGTGGAGATCATGAGGTTGGACATCCGCACCGCCACGCAGCCGTGCAGGGTGTTCGCGTCGTACCAGCGGACGGCCTCGTCTCCGAGGTCCTCGACCGCGCTGGTGTCGTTTCCCGAGGGCTCGCGCTCCAGGTCGGTCCGGGCCGCGGTCTCCCCGGCGACGCCCAGGCGGTTTCCGCTGCGGATGAACACCACGCTCACGCTGGAGGGCATTCCGGCGGACTCCTCGGTGGTGGTCCAACGGCACTGGTTCCCGTCCCACCACCCCTGGCCCTGGGTGTCGATGGAATCGGCGAGGTCGGGCCGGTTCCCCTTGACCAGTTCGCCGAGGGCCTCGCCCTCGGCGACCGCGCAGTCGGGGGCCGCGTCGTAGTCGCCACCGGAACCGCCGAGCCAGACGAAGAGCCCGACCCCGCCGCCGCCCAGGAGCACCAGGACGAGCGCCGCGCTGACCAGGACGGCCGTGGCGCAGCCGCGTCTGCTCTCGGGGGGTGCGTCCAACGGGGTGGCGGTCCCCCCGAAGGGCGGCGGATGGGTCATGGATTGCTCCCCTGGCTGTCTTCGCGCGCTGGTGAAGCGCTCCCGGTAACGAATCAACGCTACTAGCCAACCTGGTCGACACGTCCCAAAAGGGGCGCCGGTTACCCGATTGACACGGCTCGACAGATAAGAAGCCGGTTTCGGCCATAAGGTTCCCGACCGGCGCGACCAAAAGGAGGAACGGCCCTGAGCGGTCCCGACGCCGACGTCCGGGTGCGTCCGTTCCGGACGGCCGCATCGTGGCACCGACGGAAAGCACCCACAAACCAGACGTCACATGGAGCAGGAGCGGCAGGAAACCCCCTCCGCCCCAGGAGCCCTTCGAGGGCGCGCCCTACCGGAGTGCCGCGGCCAACTCCCGGGCGACCGCGATCGCGCCGTCGCGGGCCTGGTCGTCGGCCGGGCCGCCGTACCAGACGCGGACCACGAGGTTGCCGTCCCGGAAGAGCGCCTCCGCCGCGCCGGGCTCGACCGCTCCCTGGCGCACCAGGGCGTCCTCTCCCAGGGAGGGCAGCGGGACCGCCGCGTCCGCCTCGCTCACGCGGGCCAGGTCGCCCAGTTCCTCGCGGGCCCGCGCCTCCCCGCTCTCCTCACCGCCCCCGTCGCTGTAGTGGACGCGGAAGTCGACGGTGAGCACCCTGGGCTCTGCGCCGGGCACGTCCACCGAGGACCAGGCGCACGAACCCGAGGCCGCTCCGGGCAGCGGGCCGGTGGTGTCGGTCTCCAGCACCCCGGAGGGGACCGCCGCCTCGACGGCCCCGGCCGGGAGCTCGGCGCAGGCGGGCGCGGTGGCGTGCGCGTCGTCGGGAGCGGCGGAGGCCGCGGGGCCGCGCTCGCCCCACAGCAGGCCGCCGGTGATCGCGGCCGCGGTCACCGCGGCGAACCCGCCCGCCGCCGCCAGCCAGACCAGGGGGCCGCGCCGCCGTCCAGCCTCGATCATGCTCGTCCGTCCCGTCCTTTGGGCCGCTCACCGCGCCTGTGACAACCGGGTGGCGGGCCGAACGGCCCGCCACCCGGGAAGGGGCCGCCCGAAGGTCAGCCCACCACGATGTTGACCAGCTTGGGCTGGCGCACGACGACCTTGCGGACCTGCCGCTCCCCGATGGAGTTCCGCACCTTCTCCGAGGCCAGCGCCAGGCTCTCCAGCTCCTCGGCGGAGATGTCGGGGGACACCTCCAGCTTGTCCCGGACCTTGCTGGCCACCTGGACCACGCAGGTCACGGTCTCCTGGACCAGCAGGGCGGGATCGGGGACGCGCCAGTTGCCCACGGCGACCGAACCGGTGTGGCCCAGCAGCTCCCAGCCCTCCTCGGCGACGTAAGGCGCGAACAGCGACAGCGTGACGGCGACGGCCTCGGCCGCCTCGCGCACCGCCGGGTCGGCGGCGCCGGGGCCCGTCTCGATCGCCTTGCGGGTGGCGGTGACCAGCTCCATGATCCGCGCGATGGCGACGTTGAACCGCTGGGCCTCCACGGCCTCGGTCACCTTGGCCAGGGTCCGGTGGGTGGCCCGGCGCAGTTCGAGGTCGCCCGAGGCCGGGTCCGTTCCCGGCTCGGAGGCCGCGGCGGCCTGGGACATCACCCGGTAGGCACGGTTGAGGAACTTCAGCGACGCGGCCGGGGAGACGTCGGCCCAGTCGATGTCCTCCTCCGGCGGTCCGGCGAAGACCACGGTGAGGCGGACGGCGTCCACGCCGTACAGGTCGATCTCCTTGCCCAGGTCCACCCCGTTGCCCAGGGACTTGGACATCGCCTTGCCCTGGTTGATGACCTGGCCCTGGTTGAGCAGCCGGGTGAAGGGCTCGGTGAAGGAGACCATGCCCATGTCGTACAGCACCTTGGTGAAGAACCGGCTGTACAGCAGGTGCAGGATCGCGTGTTCGACTCCGCCGACGTACTGGTCGACCGGTCCCCACTTTCCGACCTGCCCGGCGTCGAAGGGGGCGGTGTCCAGGTCCGGCGAGCAGTAGCGCAGGTAGTACCACGACGAGTCGACGAAGGTGTCCATGGTGTCGGTGTCCCGCTTGGCGGGGCCCGCGCACCGGGGGCAGTCCACGTTCACCCAGTCGGCGGCCGCGGCCAGCGGGGAGACGCCCTTGGGCGCCAGGTCCGCGCCACGCAGGTTGTCGGGCAGCCGCACGGGCAGGTCCTCGTCGGGGACGGGGACCTCGCCGCAGCCGGGGCAGTGGATGATCGGGATCGGGGTGCCCCAGAAGCGCTGGCGGGACAGCAGCCAGTCGCGCAGCCGGTAGTTGACGGTGCCCTCGCCGGTGCCGCGCTCGGCCAGGACGTCGACGATCCGGGGGATGGCGTCGGTCTTGGTCAGGCCGTCCAGCGGACCGGAGTTGACCAGGGTCCCCTCGCCCGCGGTGGCGGTGCCGCTCTCGGCGGGGTCGGCCTCGCCGGTCTCCACCACGACCCGCACCGGCAGGTCGAAGGTCCGGGCGAAGTCCAGGTCGCGCTGGTCGTGCGCGGGGACCGCCATGATCGCGCCGTGCCCGTAGTCGGCCAGCACGTAGTCGGCGGCCCACACCGGGATGCGCTCGCCGTTGACCGGGTTGACCGCGTACCGGCCCAGGAAGACGCCGGTCTTCTCACGCTCGGTGGACTGGCGCTCGATGTCGGTGAGCCTGCCCACCTGGACGCGGTACGCCTCGAAGGCCTCGCGCTGCTCGGGCGCGCACAGCTCCTCGGCCAGCGGCGCGTCGGCGGCGACCACGAAGAAGGTCGCCCCGTACAGGGTGTCGGGGCGGGTGGTGAAGACGGTGACCGGCTCGTCGCGGCCCTCGACCGCGAAGTGCACGTCCGCGCCCTGGGAGCGGCCGATCCAGTTGCGCTGCATCAGGAGCACGCGCTCGGGCCACTTGCCCTCCAGCTCCCGCATGTCGTCCAGCAGCCGGTCCGCGTAGTCGGTGATCTTGAAGTACCACTGGTTCAGGGCGCGGCGTTCGACCTCGGCACCGCAGCGTTCGCACTTGCCCTGCACGACCTGCTCGTTGGCCAGCACGGTCTGGTCGTTGGGACACCAGTTGACCCGGCCGTCCTTGCGGTAGGCCAGGCCGCGCTCGAAGAACCGGGTGAACAGCCACTGGTTCCAGCGGTAGTACTCGGGGTCGCTGGTGTGCAGCCGCCGGGACCAGTCCAGGGCGATGCCGTAGCGCTTGAACGACTCGGCCTGGGTCTCGATGTTGGCGTAGGTCCACTCCGCCGGGTGGGAGTCGCGCTTGATGGCCGCGTTCTCGGCGGGCAGGCCGAAGGAGTCCCAGCCGATCGGGTGCAGGACGTTCTCTCCCCGCCCGAAGCGGTAGCGCGCGATGACATCCCCGATGGCGAACGCCTCCGCGTGGCCCATGTGGAGGTCGCCCGACGGATAGGGGAACATGTCCACGATGAAACTGCGTGGGCGCGGGTCGCTCGGGTCCTCACTCGCGGTGAAGGGGTTCTCCTCGGCCCACCGGGCCTGCCACTTGTCCTGGAGAGCGCGGGCGTCGTAGGAGTCGCTCACCGCTTGCTCGCCGCTAACCGCTGTCATCGTTGGAAGGTTCCTCTACCGGGTTCATCCTGGGGCAGACCGGACTTGCGGGTCCGGCGGTGTCGCACGAGGGACGTGCCGCCGGCCGGGTGTCTGAACCTCAAGGTTAGCGCGCCGCCGCCGAAACGCTGACGGCACCGGCGCCTCCCCTTGTACCACGGGTACGAAGTCCCCGGTAGGGCCGCCGGAGTCCGGGTCCGGGTCGACGGAACGGTCGCGCGCCGGGTTTGTCCGGCGCCGGTGGGGCGGGGGTGGCCGGTGACGCGTTTCTCTTTGGTTTTTCGGGAGTGGCGCTCCAGGATGTACCCGTGGGCGGGGCCGCCGCACGGGACGCGCGGGGGCTGGGCGGAGGCGCGCCGATGGGTGCACCCCGCGGTGTCCGACACGTCATCGGGGGCCGCGCCGGTGCGACAATACACAGCGCTGGACCGCCCCTGCTCCCTACCTTGGAGACCGACCGATATGACCTTCTTCGACCGCTCCCGCGGCTCGGTCCGCGCAGCCGCCCTGCTCGCGCTGGCCCTGTCCGCGAGTACGGCGCTGGCCGCGTGCTCGTCCGAGGCCGAGGCCCCCGCGGACACCGCCGCGGAGCAGAGCCCCGCTCCGGTCCTGGGCGAGTACGACGACCGCATCCAGCTGGTCGAGGGGACCCCCTACGCCCTGCTGACCGGGAGCGGCGGCACCGTCTCGCTGGAGATCACCGGCCACGACGACGGCGACACGTCGAACGTGGTCCTGTCGGTGACCCCCGAGGAGGGCCAGGGCGAGGAGATCACGCTGGCGCACGGGGACGTCGTGGAGCTGGACGAGGCGTCGTGGCGCGTCTCCGAAATGGGGTTCAGCGACTCGATGCCCGGTTCGGTGACCCTGACCCGGGAGGAGTGACCCTGGCGGAGCGCCCCCTCCCCCCTGAAGTTACTGTGCGGTAGAACAGTGATGGACAACACGTCGAGGAGGCGGGATGCTCAACCTGTCGGTACTGCTGGAGGACGGCGCGCGGAACCAGCCCGAACGCGAGGCCGTCGTCTTCGGTGACCTGCGCCTGAACTACGCCCTGGTGGACATGATCGCCAACCAGGTCGCGAACCTGCTCGTGTCGCGGGGGGTTGAGCCCGGGGACAAGGTCGCGATCGCCTGCCCCAACCTCCCCTACTTCCCGTTCGTCTACTTCGGGGCGCTCAAGGCCGGCGCGGTCGTGGTCCCGTTGAACGTCCTGCTGACCCCGCGCGAGATCGAGTACCACCTGCGCGACTCCGGCGCCAAGGCGCTGTTCGCCTTCAGCGGCACCCCCGATCTGCCGCTGGGCGAACGCGCCTGGAAGGCCTTCAACGAGGTCCCCGACTGCCGGACCTACATCGACCTGCCCGCCTCCGCCGGGGCCACCGAGTCCGCGATCGAGGGAGCCGAGACCTTCTGGGCTGCGCTGGACGGCCAGCCGGGCGAGTTCGAGACGGTGCGCACCGAGGCCGACGACACCGCGGTGATCATCTACACCAGCGGGACCACCGGTCAGCCCAAGGGCGCGCAGCTCTCGCACAACAACCTGCTGTTCAACGCGGTCTGCTCGGACGCGCTGTTCGGCCGCGCCCCCGACGGCCGCGACGTGTTCCTGACGGTGCTGCCGCTGTTCCACATCTTCGGGCAGACCACGATGATGAACTGCGCCCTGTACCGGCACGCCACGATGGTGCTCCAGGCCCGCTTCGAGGGCGACGAGGCCCTCGCGCTCATGGAGAAGGAGGGCGTGACGATCTTCGCCGGTGTGCCCACCATGTACTGGGGGTTGCTGGGCGCCAAGGGCGAGCACGACCTGGCGAGGATCGCCGGGAACCTGAACACCGCGGTCTCCGGCGGCTCGGCACTGCCCGCCGAGCTCGCCAGGCAGGTCAGGGACAGGTTCGGCATCGGCGTCATGGAGGGGTACGGCCTGTCCGAGACCTCCCCGGTGGTGTCCTTCAACAACCCCAGGCGCAAGGCCAAGCCCGGTTCGATCGGCCTTCCGCTCTGGGGCGTGGAGATGCGGCTCGTCGACGGGGACTTCAACCCCGTCGAGGGCGAGGGGCCCGGCGAGATCGCGGTGCGCGGCCACTGCGTGATGAAGGGATACCACGGGCGGCCCGACGCCACCGAACTGGTGATGCGCGACGGCTGGTTCCGCACCGGCGACATCGCCCGCCGCGACGAGGAGGGCTTCTACTTCATCGTCGACCGCTCCAAGGACATGATCATCCGCGGCGGCTACAACGTCTACCCGCGCGAGATCGAGGAGGTGCTGATGACGCACCCCGAGGTGAGCCTGGCCGCCGTCGTGGGCGTCCCGCACGAGACGCACGGCGAGGAGATCAAGGCGTACGTCATCCCGGCCGAGGGCGCCACCGCCACCGAGGCCGAGATCGTGGCGTGGGCCAAGGAGCGCCTGGCCGCCTACAAGTACCCGCGCGTCGTGGACTTCCGCACCGAGCTTCCGATGACCGCCACCGGCAAGATCCTCAAGCGCGAACTGCGCTGACGGGCCGCCCCGGCCGGCCGCTCCCCCGTCGGTCCCGGCACCGGTGGGGTGCCGGGAGGGGCCCGGCCGCGTTTGCGTCCCGGCTCCCCGGGCAGTGCCGCCTCCACCTGCACCGGATTTCCGAGGGGGCGGCATGGTTCCACGGTCGGCTCCGCACAGCGGGCTCGTGGCGGGGGCGGTGTTCGCCGCGGCCGTGCTCGCCACCGCACTGATCGGCGGCCTGGCCTCGGCCCGCGCCGGTTCGGTCTACGACCGGCTGGCCCTCCCCGCGTGGGCGCCGCCCGGATGGCTCTTCGCCCCCGCCTGGACGGTCCTGTACGTGCTCATCGCCGTGGCGGGCTGGCTGGTGTGGCGCTCCTCCGGATGGAGGGGCGCCGCGGCCCCCCTCGCGCTGTACGCCGTCCAACTGGTGCTGAACGCCCTGTGGCCCCCGCTGTTCTTCTCCGCCGGACGGTACGGCCTGGCGTTCGCCGAGCTCTGCCTGCTGTGGGCCGTGATCGGGGCCCTGGTCGCGCTGTTCCGCCGGCACAGCGCGGTCGCGGCGGCCCTGCTGCTGCCGTATCTGGCCTGGGTGACCTACGCGGGCTCGCTGAACCTGGCGATCTGGCGACTGAACTGACGCGGCCGCCCCGTCAGGAGGACGGGCGCCACTGCTCGCCGCACACCGTGCAGCGGAACTCGATCCGCTTGCCGCAGGTCTTGCAGTGCGGCCCCGGGCTGTGGTCGTCCGGGTGCACGGCGTGCCGGTCCTCGAAGAAGCGCACGTCCAGGCACACGTTGCATCGGATCGGCACATTCGTCGGGCTCCGGGGCCAGGGATCGTCCGGTTCGATGGCGTGGTCGTCGAACTGCGTCCGCACGGCTGCTCCCTCCGCGCCGCAGGATGGGCACGCAAGACACGATCCCCGCCTCCTCCCCCACGGTCAAGCGCTCCGGCACCGTCCCTCTGTCGTCGATCGTGACCTTTCCGGGGTCTCAACCGCCTCCGAGACCCCGGAAAGGTCACGGTCAGGGAGAAGAACGGACATCGGACGCGGGGCACTCGGGAACCTCCGGCGCGGGGGTGGTTCGGCGTCGGGAACCCGTCGGCCGGATCGTCGGGGAGCCTCGTGTGCGGCGCGGTGGCAAGGCGGCGACGGCGGGCGGGGCCCCGGGCTGCGGGAAGGTGTCCGTTTCGCGTGGTTTCCGTTGGTGATCTTGCTGTTTCCCCCTGAAACCAAGGTTTTTCGGGGGAAAACAGCAAGATCACCGGACATTCGAGGGCCGGTCCCGCCCCCATCCGGAATGATCTTGGGCTTTCCGCCCTTCCAGACCCCGAAACGGGCAGAAAGCCCAAGATCGCCAACGAAACCACCGGTGCCCGAATTCACCCCCGCGCCGGGGCTTCCCTAGAACGCGCAGGGCAGCTCCTTGACGCCGTTGACGAAGTTCGACAGCAGCCGCCGCGGCGGCGCCGTGGCGTGGATGGTCGGCACCCGGCGGTGGAGTTCGCGCAGTATCGCGGTGATCTCGCGGCGGGCCAGGTGGGCGCCCAGGCAGAAGTGCGGGCCCGGCCCGCCGAAGCCCACGTGCGGATTGGGCGACCGGGTGACATCGAAGCGGTCGGGGTCGGCGAAGACGGTCTCGTCCCGGTTGGCCGAGGCGTAGTAGAGCAGGACCTTGTCCCCCGCGCGATACCGGTGCCCGTTCATCTCGTGGTCCTCGGTGAGGGTCCGGCGCATCCAGACCACCGGGGAGGCGTGGCGGACGACCTCCTCCACGGCGGTCCCCGCGTGCGCCTCGAAGTCGGACCACCACAGTTCCCGCTGGTCGGGGTGGCGGGTCAGCAGGTCCAGCGCGTGGGTGATGGCGTTGCGCGTGGTCTCGTTGCCGGCCACGGCCAGCAGGATGAAGAAGGAGCCGATCTCCTGGCCGGTGAGCGCCTCGCCGTCGACGTCGGCGTTGACGAGCGCGGAGGTGAGGTCGTCGCGGGGCGCGGAGCGGCGGTCCTCGGCCAGTTCGGCGAGCAGCGCCGCCAGGTTCCCGCCCGCGGTGAGCAGCTGGTGCAGGGCGGTGTCGGCGTCCTCTCCCAGGTAGTCCGGGTCGGCTCCGGCGAGGACGACGTTGGAGCTCTCGAAGACCGTCCGGTGCTGGTCGCGCGGGATGCCCATCATCTCGCAGATGATCGTCAGCGGCAGCCGCGCCGACACCGTCGAGACGAAGTCGCAGGGCCCCGCGTCCAGGAGCCCGTCCACGATGCGCGCCGCCGTGCGGTTGATGTCGTCGTCCAGCTTGCCGAGCATGCGCGGGGTGAAGCCGCGGCTGACGATGCGGCGCATGCGGGCGTGCCGGGGGTCGTCCATGCTGATCATCGAGCCGAAGAACTCGTTGAAGTCCCGGGGCAGGTCCGGGACGGAGATCGCGCTGGGCTCGGAGGCGAAGACCGCCGGCGTGCGGCTGGCCTCGACCACGTCCGCGTGGCGCGTCAGCGCCCAGTACCCGGGGCCCGGCGGGATCGGTCCCCACCCGGCCTCGGCGAAGAAGACGGGGCCGCGGCGGCGCAGCCGGGCGAACGCCTCGTACCTCTCACCGGGCGGCCGCCCCCAGAACCTCAGGTCCGAGAGATCGATGTCGGAAACGTCGACGGGCTGGGGCGCCTGCACCATGGGGGGTCCCTCCGGATCGGTACGGCCCTGCACCCCACCCACTCTTGACACGAAGTCATTTCGTGTCAAGGGCGAGTGGGGTGCGGACCTCCGGTCACTCGGCGAGACCGGCGGCGATACGCAGGGTGGCGAGCAGTTCGAGGGGGTCGTAGACCGCTTTCCCGATGGCCGCGGAGAACGCGGCCAGCATGTGCACGAAGACGAGGGGGTCCCCCTGCGCCACGGTCTCGGCCGCCTCGTGCTCTCCCACGGAGTAGGCCTCCCAGGCGGAGATGACCGCGAACTCCACCTCCGGCTCCACCAGGTTCGCGACCGCGCGGGCCACCGCCTCGCGCGAGTCCGAGGGCTTCCACGCCACCCCCGTCTCCTGCACCCGGCGGGTGAGGAAGGCCGCGAACACCTTCAGTTCGGAGATGACCTCCTCGCCCACCGCGCCGCCGAGCCCTCCGGACAGCTCCCGGACCCGTTCGCGGTCGGTGTTCACGTACGCCTCGATGAGTTCGATGGCAACGCGCTTGATGTGCTGGGCGTCGTCTGTCGCTGGCATGCCCCCATCATGCCCAACCGCGGACGGTGGAAAAGTCCCACCGCCCGCGGCGGACCGCCCCCGAAGGGGGACGGGAGCGCTTCCTAACGCGGGGACGGCTCGAAGTCCGGGCGCAGCGGCATGCGCGCGTCGGTTCCGTCGAGCTTGACGCCGAGGATCTGGTGCAGTTGGACCACGTTCTGCTCGAACCCCAGGACGCAGCCCGCGATGTACAGCCGCCACACCCGCGCGGTGCCCTCACCGACCTCCCGCACCGCGGCGTCCCAGTTCCGGTCCAGGTTGGCGGACCAGTGCCGCAGCGTCAGCGCGTAGTGCTCGCGCAGGTTCTCCTGGTGTCGGATCTCGAAACCGGCGTCGTTCATCCTGGTCTGCAGCCAGCCCGGCCCCTCCAGCTCCCCGTCGGGGAAGACGTACCGGTTGATGACCCCGTTGCGCTTGAACGGCGGCAGATCGTTGCGGGGCCGGGTGATGGCGTGGTTGAGCAGCCGGCCGCCCGGTTTGAGCTTGGCGTGCAGCGACGCGAAGTAGCCGGGGACGTTCTTCGCGCCGATGTGCTCGGTCAGGCCGAGGGAGCTGATCCGGTCGTACTCGCCGTCGGCCACGTCCCGGTAGTCCATGTGGCGCACCTCGGCGAGGTCTCCCAGCCCCTCCTGGGCGATCCGCTTCTGCGCCCATTCGGCCTGCTCCTTGGACAGGGTCACGCCCAGGGCCTTGACGCCGTGCTCCCGGGCGGCGTGCATGACCATGCCGCCCCAGCCGCAGCCCACGTCGAGCAGGCGCATGCCCTCGGCGAGCCCGAGCTTGCGCGAGACCAGCTCGTACTTGTGGAACTGGGCCTGCTCCAGGGTGGCCTCGGGGGTCGGGTAGACCGCGCAGGTGTAGGTCATCGAGTCGCCCAGCACCAGCTCGTAGAAGGCGTTGGAGACGTCGTAGTGGTGGTGGATGGCCTCGGCGTCGCGGTTCTTGGAGTGGCGCGTGCCCAGGTACGACATCCGGGATCCGCGCACCTCCTGCGGCGGCGGCGGGAGCCGGTTGACGAACTTGACCCAGCCGATGCCCTTGGCGATCCGGACCAGCTCACCGGGCGAGACGGTGGTCCCGTCGCTGAGCGCGGTGTCGGCCATGGCCCTGAGCACGGCGTACATGTCGCCCTCGACGTCGAGGTGTCCCGCGACGTACGCCCTCGTCAGGCCGAGCGGGCCGGGGGACTGGGCCAGGTAGTTCAGCGCCGCGGGACCTCGGACGACGAGGCCGAACTCGCTGTCCGGGTCCCCCGCGGTACTGCCGTCGTAGGCGCGGAACCGAATAGGCGCGCCCGCTCCGACCACCCTTTCGAACATCTCCGCCAACCGCATTGCGCTTCCCTTCTCATCCGTTCCCGACGCACTTGGCGTACAGGTCGAGCAGTCGCTCCCCAGGGTCGTAGACGGCCTTGAGCTTCCGGTAGGCGTCGCCGTTGTAGAGGCGCCAGAAGTCGTCCTCGTCGTAGAAGGCGTCGGAGTAGAGCGACTTGTGCCCGCCCAGGCGGGACACCTCGTCCTCGATCAGCCGGTTGTGGTAGTTCCTTCCTCCGCCCGGGCGCACGGGGACCATCCCCCAGAACCCGAAGTTCACGTACAACCGGTCCGGTTCGAGGGGGTAGAGCGGCCAGGTGTGGCCGTCCGCCCTGTCGGCTCCCCCGGTCCCCGCCCCCTCGCGCAGCCGCAGCGGGCACATCCACACCGGGGTCATGCCGACCTCGTCGTGGAAGAAGTCGAGGAACTCCGCGCCCCGCCCGACCTCCACCTCGATGTCCTGGATGAGCGGCTCGGGGGGCGGAGCCCCCCGGTAGTAGGCGAGCAGCCGGCTGAAGTCGGTGCGCCGGTCCAGCGCGACGAGTCTGCGGTACACGTCCGAGCGTTTGAGCGAGCGCGGCCAGAACCGGCGCACGACGGGGTTCTGCACGCCGAACGCGCGCGAGCACCAGAACCAGTCGGTGTCCCAGCGCCACAGGTAGTCGTGCACGGTCAGGTAGTCGCCGGGGCCGGGGGCCGCGTAGCGCCGGATCGACGTGTAGTAGATGTCCGAACCGGTGTAGTCGCTGGTCCACGGCGCGCGGTCGGTGAAGCTCGCCAGTGTCAGGTAGAGCTCGTCGCGGGCGAAGGCGACGCCGTCCACGAAGTCCACGGCCTCGCCGCCGTGCACGCGGTCCGCGCAGATCTCCCCGAGCGCCGCCATCGCCGCCTCCCCGCTGGAGAAGCGCAGGTGGCGCAGGTGCACGTACGGCTTGACCGGCTCCAGCCCGATGCGCAGGCGCAGGCTGTAGCCGAGGGTCCCGTAGGAGTTGGGGAAGCCGCGAAACAGGTCGCCGTGCTCGTTGTCGCGCCGGGCCACCACGACGTCGCCCGCTCCGGTGAGGATCTCCATCTCCTCGACCGACTCGTGCGGCAGCCCGTTGCGGAAGGAGCTCGACTCGATCCCCATGCCCGTGACGGCGCCGCCCAGCGTGATGGTGCGCAGCTGCGGCACCACCAGCGGCATGAGCCCGTGCCGCAGGGTCGCGGCGACCAGGTCCTCGTACGTGGTCATCCCGCCGACCTCGGCGGTCCGGGAGTCGGGGTCGACGCTGATCACCGACCCGAAGGCGCCGACGTCCAGCCCGGGCGCGGACGAGGGCTCCCGGAAGCGGAAGAGGTTGGACGTCGGTTTGGCCAGGCGCACCGGGGCGTTCTCGGGCAGACGCGCGTACGCCTGGCGCAGTTCTCGCACCGCGTTCGCGTGCTCGGCGGGACTGGACGTGGAAGGCTGACGGATCGCGCTCACCCGCTCTGGCACAAGGAGTCTGTCGTTTCCGGGCCTCGCCGAACCGGGAGGACCGGTACTGGCGCGGCCTTGGGCCACACTAGCCCTACGCGCGGGTAACCGCACGGAGATAATCGGCGGTTTCCCGCATTCCGCATATCATCGGCTGTCGTGCGCATCGTCTTAGTCGACTCCGGGATCGGGCTGCTCTCCACCGCCGCGGCGTTGCGGGAGGCCCGTCCCGACGCGGATCTGATCCTGTCCATGGACCCCGACCACATGCCGTGGGGGCCGCGCAGCACGGCCGAGATCACCCGGCGTGTCCTGGCCGGGGCGCGGGCCGCGCTCGCGGAGGGGCCCGACGCCGTCGTCGTGGCCTGCAACACCGCCTCGGTGCACGCGCTGGAGCCGCTCCGCGCGGAGTTGGAGCCGCGGATCCCGGTGGTCGGCACGGTCCCCGCGGTCAAACCGGCCGCGGACCGCGGCGGGCCGTTCGCGATCTGGGCGACCCCGGCCACCACCGGCAGCCCCTACCAGCGCGGCCTCGTCGAACGGTTCGCACGGGGCACGGCGGTGACCCCGGTGGCCTGCCCGGGGCTGGCCGACGCGGTCGAACGCGCCGACTCCTCCTCGGTGCGCGACGCCGTGGCCCGCGCCGCCGAGCGCACCCCCGCCGACACGTCGGCCGTCGTGCTCGGCTGCACCCACTACGACCTGGTGGAGGAGTGGATCTCGGCGGTGCTGGGCGACGGCGTCGCCCTGTTCACCGCCGCGGGCGCGGTCGCCGCCCAGACCCTGCGCCGGCTGGGTGCCGAGGCGCGTCCCGGCGCGCCCCGGACCGGCGCCCTGAGGGTGTACGCCAGCGGCCGGCCCGCGGAGATGCCCGAGGCCGCGCTGCGCTACCCGGCGGGGGCGCTTCTGGCCGCGGAACCCGTGGGATGATCCCGTCGGCCCCGCTGCGCTCACGCGCGGAGGGGGAATCCGAAGTGCTTTCGTAGTCGGGCCTATAGACTCGTCGGCACCGGGGAGGCTCAGGTGCTTCGGGGGAACCGCCGGAATCGATGGGAGCATTGCGGAATGGGATGGCGGGACCGGTTCGGGCTGCGCAAGGCCCAGCGCAAAGGCGGCAGGGTCCGCTATGACCGCGCGGCCGAGGACACCGACGTCAAGGCCTTGATCGAGTTCGCCAAGAACCGGGTCGGCGTGGAGTTCTACGTCGAACCCGAAACCTTCGCCACCGGGACCACCGCGGTGGCCGTGGCCCACGACGGGGAGTGGATCCGCCGCAGGGTGGGCTCGCCGGACGTGCTGCGCAAGGTCGCGCGCCGCCTCGCCGCACCCGCCTACGACGTGAACATCGTCGGCTACCCCAAGCGCATGCGCGAGTGGACCGCCCGCAACAAGCGCGGACGGTCCCTGGAGGGGTAGCCTCGCAACGAACGGGAAGTCGCGCCGTCTGATGAGCACCTCCGACTCCCGGCGGCAGCAGCGTCCGGTCCGGAAGGACGCGGCCCGCCGCCACACCGACCCCAGGAGCCAGATACCGCCGTGGCTTCCCCGCGCCATGGTGTTGGCGGTGTGGACCGTGGCCGCCTTCGGCATCGCCTGGTGGATGTTCGTCCAGCTCCAGGGGCTGCTCCTTCTGCTGCTGATCTCGCTGTTCCTGGCCTTGGCGCTGGAGCCCGCGGTGAACTGGCTGAACCGGCGCCGGTGGCCGCGCGGGCCGGCCACCGGGGCGGTGATGCTGGCGGCCTTCGGGGTGCTGGTGCTGTTCCTGACGGTGCTGGGGTCGATGCTGGTCGGCCAGGTCGTCTCGTTCGTGGAGGAGCTCCCCGCGATGACGCGTGCCGCCCTGCGCTGGGTCAACGGCACGTTCAACACGTCCTTCTCCCCCACCACCCTGCTGAGCGAGCTCTCGGGGGTGAGCGGGTTCGTCGAGCAGTACGCCTCCAGCGTCGCGGGCAACGTGGTGGGCGCCGGGTCGACCGTGCTGGCACTGCTGTTCAACGGCCTGACGGTCGCGCTGTTCACCTTCTACCTGTGCGCGGACGGCCCCCGGTTCCGGCGCGCGATCTGCTCGGTGCTGCCGCCGCGCACCCAGCGCGAGGTGCTGCGGGCCTGGGAGATCGCCATCCACAAGACGGGCGGCTACATCTACTCGCGCGCGCTGCTGGCGCTGATCTGCGCCGCGGCGCACTACGTGGCGCTGACCGTGCTGGACGTGCCGTTCGCGTTCGCCCTCGCCCTGTGGGTGGGGGTGCTGTCGCAGTTCATCCCCACCGTGGGCACCTACATCGGCGGCGCGCTCCCCGTGCTGGTCGCGCTCATCGAGGGGCCGTGGCCGGCGCTGTGGATCCTGGTCTTCATCACCGTCTACCAGCAGTTCGAGAACTACGTGCTGCAGCCGCGCATCACCGCCAAGACCCTGGACATGCACCCCGCCGTGGCCTTCGCCTCGGTGCTGGCGGGGGCGGCGATCCTGGGCGCCCCGGGAGCCCTTCTCGCGCTTCCGGTCGGGGCGAGCCTGCAGACTTTCCTCAGTCTTTACATCAGGCGCTACAAGGTGGAGGAGCACCCGCTCCTGGACGACCTCGACCCCGAGACGGACGAGGAACCGGACGTCCCCACGGCCCCGGCCGCGGTCCCGGAGTCCGGTTCCGACACCGATGGGAAATAACCCCGAATCGGACGGACGGCAACCTAGCTCAGCACAAAGCCATGCTTCTACCAAAACGGACAGACAAGGTACAAGAGGGCAGAGTTTTGGGCGTTGCTGGGGACAGTTTGTAGGAACTGGTTCGGCGAATCGGTTCCCTAAGCGGGGGTACGCATCGCATACTCACACGTGGGAGGGGGATTGTGAGGATGAAACAGGAGTTGACCGCTCTGTGCTGCGACTGCGGAGCGATTCGCCAGGTCAGCGCCTACCGGGGAATCGGGGAGGCGCAGTCCGCGTACGGCCTGGCCAGATGCGTGGTGTGGCGCTTGTGCCGCGCCTGCGGCCACCGGACCTACCACGCGTACATGCGGACCGACGAGGATCGCGACGAGCTCGAGGAAGCCCTGCGCCTGGACGACGCGCTCGCCGCCGAGGCCCTGGACGAGGAGGTCGAGCAGCTGCGGCTGTGCGGCGTCGAGATCGGCCACGCGCCGGTCCCCGCGATCTGGAACGGGCAGCCGGTGGGCATGGTCACTCAGCGCCTGTCCGACCAGGCCTACTCGATCGTGCTGGACCCCAACGCCTCGGTGGTGGCCCGCCTCAAACTCATCGACCTGGTGTGGAACGAGTTGTCCATCGGCGACCACGACGACCGCTGGTACATCCAGCCCGCCGACAACGAGAACCCGGGCTACGCGGTCCGGCTGTTCGGGTTCAGGGCCAAGCGCTGACCTCTCGCCGGTGGTGGTGTGGGGGGGGGGGGCCCCCCGGGGGGGGGCCCCCCCCCCCCCCCCCCCAAACCCCCCCCCCCCCCCCCCCCCCCGGGGGGGGGGGGGGGGGGCCCCCCCCCCCCCCCCCCCCCCCCCCCGCGGGCGCCCCCCCCCCCCCCCCCCCCCCCCCCCCCCCCCCCGCGCC
>NZ_SNYN01000018.1 GCF_004363075.1 Actinorugispora endophytica | reverse complement strand
CGGTGGTTTTGTTGACGGTCGTGGGGGGGGTTGGCGGGTGGGGGGCCGGGCGGGGCCCCCCCCCCCCCCCCCCCCCCCCCCCCCCCCCCCCCGGGGGGGGGGGGGGCGGCGCCCCCCCCCCCCCCCCCCCCGCCGGCGCTTCTCGGTACAAGCCCTACTGCGCGATGTCCAACCGCAGCGCCTGGGCCCCCCGCAGGTACACGTGCTGCAGGTCCGCGCGGGGGCGGTCCGTCTCCACGTGGGCCATCAGGCGGACCACGCGGGGCAGAGCCCTCGGCACCGCGATCTCGGTCGCGCACATGAGGGGAACGTCGGTGAAGCCGAGCTTGCGCGCGGCCAGCGCCGGGAACTCCGAGGTGAGGTCCGGGGTCGCCGTGAACAGCACGCTGATCACGTCATCGGTGACCAGCCCGTTCCTGCGCATGACCTCCGAGACCAGTTCGGCGGTGGCCTCCAGGACGAGGTCGCGCTCGTCCGCCTCCACCTGGACCGCACCGCGGACCGCTCGTACCGCCACTTGTCATCCTCCCGATCGCATGGGCTACATCCCTGCGGCAGTGTAGAGCTCGCTGATCTCCTTCGAGGTCAGCGCCCTCATCGTGCCGATCTTCAGGTTGTTGATCCCGATCGGGCCGACCTGGGTCCGCGCCAGGTCCACCACCGGGTGGCCGACGGCCTCCATGAGGCGGCGCACGATGTGCTTGCGTCCCTCGTGCAGGCGGATCTCCACCAGCGCCCGGGGATCGGCGTCGTCCACCACGCGGAAGGAGTCGACCTCGACCGGGCCGTCCTCCAGCTCCACGCCCTCGCGCACCCGCTTGACGACCTCGCGTGTCACCGGGCCCTGCACCGTCGCGATGTAGGTCTTGACGACCTTGTAGCGCGGGTGGGTCAGCCTGTTGGCCAGCTCGCCGTCGTTGGTGAGCAGAATCAGGCCCTCGGTCTCGGTGTCCAGCCGGCCGACGTGGAACAGCCGCTCGTCGGTCTGGCCCGCGTAGTCGGCGAGGGTGGGGCGCTTCTCCGGGTCGGACATTGTGCTGACCACGCCGCGCGGCTTGTTCAACGCGTAGTAGAGCAGGTCGGGGGCGGTCGCGACGCGCATGTCGTCCACCCGGATCTCGGACTTCTCCGGGTCGACCCGCGCTCCGAAGCGCCGTACGATCTGGCCGTCGACGGACACCCGCCCCTCGGCGATCAGCTCCTCGCTGGCGCGCCGGCTGGCCACACCCGCCTGGGCGAGGGCCTTCTGCAGCCGGATGCCGCCGGGCACGTCGACGTAGCTGTCACGCGCGTCGTCGGACGCGTCGTCGTCGCGGGGGTCGTACTCCGCGCGAAGGGCGCGGAGCCGGGCCTGGGCCTTGGCCGACAGGTCGCGCTCGGAGCCGCCCTGGCGGACGGGGGACCGGCCACCGGTGGAACCGCCGCGGGGGCGGTCGTCGCGGCGCTCGAACGAACCGCCCGAACGCGCGCCACCCCGATCATCACGACGAGGACGGTCATCCCGACCGCCCCCAAAGGAACCGCCGCGCGGACGGTCGTCGCGACCACCCGCGCCACCGCGCGAGTCACGGTCGCCGTACCCGCCACGGGAACGGTCGTCACGACGTTCGAACGAACCGCCCGAACGCGCGCCACCACGCGAGTCGCGGTCGCCGTACCCGCCACGCGGGCGGTCGTCACGGTCACGGCCGTAGGAACCGCCGCCACGCGAGTCGCGGTCGCCGTACCCGCCACGCGGGCGGTCGTCGCGGCGCTCGAACGAACCGCCCGAACGCGCGCCACCCCGATCATCACGACGAGGACGGTCATCCCGACCGCCCCCAAAGGAACCGCCGCGCGAGCGGTCGTCGCGACCACCCGCGCCACCGCGCGAGTCGCGGTCGCCGTACCCGCCACGGGGACGGTCGTCGCGGTCGCTGGGGCCACGTGAGCCCCGCCGGTCGTCGCGACCACCGGCGCCACCGCGCGAGTCACGGTCGCCGTACCCGCCACGCGGGCGGTCGTCACGGTCACGGCCGTAGGAACCGCCACCGCGCGAGTCACGGTCGCCGTACCCGCCACGCGGGCGGTCGTCACGGTCACGGCCGTAGGAACCGCCACCACGCGAGTCACGGTCGTCCCGACCGCGCCCGTAGGAGCCGCGCGGGCTGTGGAGGTCGCGGTCGCCGTCGCGGCGCCCGGACTGGTTGGATTCGCCGCGCTCACCGCGCGGGGCGGACCGGCCGCGCTCACCGCGCGCGCCGTGGGGGCCGCTGTTGCCGCGGCGCCCGTCATCATTACGTGTGTTCACCGGTGTCGTCGAGACCTTCGATGTCGTCGGGCAGGAATGGTGCGAGATCGGGGAGTTCGTCGAGGCTCCGCAGGCCGAGCCGCTCCAGGAAGTAACCGGTGGTGCGGTACAGCAGCGCTCCCGACTCGGGATCGTTTCCGGCCTCTTCGATCAGTCCCCTCAGTACGAGGGTACGCATAACGCCGTCGCAGTTCACACCGCGCACCGCTGAGACCCTGCCCCGCGAGACGGGTTGGCGGTAGGCGACCACCGCCATGGTCTCCAGCGCGGCCTGGGTGAGCCGGACCTCGTGGCCGTCGCGCAGGAAGTGCTCGACGGCGTCGGCGCACTCGGGCCGCGTGTAGAAGCGCCACCCCTCGGCGACCTCACGAAGGTCGAAACCGCGTTCCTGCTCGGTGTATTCCCGCGCCATCGCGCGCAGCCGCTCCGCGACCTCCTCCACCGGAACCCCGAAGGCGCGCGCGAGGTCGTACTCCGCGACCGGCTGGTCCACGACCATCAGGACCGCCTCCAGGTCCCGGCGCAGCCGCTCTCGGGGCGGGTCCTCCCCGGTCCCGTCCGTGCTCTGGTTCACGCCGTTCCCCCGTCCTCGTCGTCGCCCGGCTCCCGGGTCCTCCCGTACTCGTCGGCCACCGCGACCTCGCCGTCCCCGCTGCCGGTCCAGGTGACCAGGAGCTCGCCGAGCGGCTCGGGCTGGTCGAAGCCGACGTTGCCCGCCCGGTACAGCTCCAGCAGCGCCAGGAACCGCGCGACGACCTCGAAGGTGCCGGCGCAGTCGCGGGTGAGCTCGGCGAAGGTCAGGCCGCCGTGCTCGCGCAGCGCCGCCACCACCAGCACCCCCTGCTCGGCGACCGAGGTCCTGGCCTGGTGGATGTGCGTGACCGGGACGCTCGGCGGCTCCTTCGGGGTGAGCGCGCGGGCGGCCAGCGCCGCGAACTCCCGCGGGCCGAGCCTGATGAACACGTCGGGGCGGGCCTCGGCGAAGCGCGGTTCCAGGGGCACCGCCCGCGGGAAGCGGCGCCCCTGGGCCGCCAGGCGCTCCACGAAGACCGCGGCGACCTCCTTGTACGCCCGGTACTGCAGCAAGCGCGCGAACAGCAGGTCGCGCGCCTCCAGGAGCGCCAGGTCCGCCTCGTCCTCCACGTCCCCGCGCGGCAGCAGCCGCGCCGCCTTCAGGTCGAGCAGCGTGGCCGCCACCAGCAGGAAGTTGCTCGCCAGGTCGAGGTCCCAGGCGTCCCCGTAGGCCTTGATGTGCGCGATGAACTCGTCGGTGACCCTCGACAGCGCCACCTCGGTGATGTCCAGTTTGTGCTTGGCGATCAGCCCCAGCAGCAGGTCGAAGGGGCCCTCGAAGTTGTCGAGGCGAACCAGGAAGCCGCCCTCGGGCGTCTCGTCGGCCGTCATCGCCGAGGCGGGGGTGGTGCGGTCATGTCACCCAGAGTGCCATCTCCGTCACGCCCCCGCCTCAGTTGTCACCGAGCCGTTGCACCAGCATGCTGGCCTCGCCGTGCTCCTCGAAGTCGCTCAGGAGCACCGCCACGGCCTCCCGCACGATCCGGCCGCGGTCCGCGCTCAGGCCGTGCTCGGCGCGCAGCGTCAGGCGCGCCTGCTCCAGGGCGAGGAGTTCCGCGGCGGAGATGTACACCGTGATCTTCTCGTCGTGGCGCTGGCGGCCGCTGGGCTGCGGCGCGGCGCGCGGCTTGGGCGCGGGTCCGCGGCCCCGCCCGGACGGCTCCCCGGATTCGGGCCGCGCCACCGGTTCGGGCGCGGCGGGCGCCGGTTCCGGAGCGGCGGCGGGCGGCGCGGACGTGGGCCGGAAGAACAGTTCGGCCGCGCCGGGCAGCGTCACGCGTCGTGGACGCTGAGAGGCCACCTGGCGAGCACCTCCTTGGCCAGTTCCCGATACGCGTTCGCGCCCGCCGACGAGGAGTCGAAGCGCGTGATCGGCTCCCCCGCGACGGTCGCGTCGGGGAACCGGATGGTGCGGTTGATGACGGTGCTGTACACCTTGTCGCCGAACCCGTCGATGATGGTCGCCAGCACCTCGCGGGCGTGCAGGGTCCGCGGGTCGTACATGGTGCCCAGGAAACCGTCGATGACCAGGTCCTCGTTGAGCCGCTCCTGGACCTTCTGGATGGTGTCCATGAGCAGCGCGACCCCGCGCAGCGCGAAGAACTCGCACTCCAGGGGCACGATCACGCCGTGCGCGGCGGTGAGCGCGTTGACGGTGAGCAGGCCCAGCGACGGCTGGCAGTCGATGAGGACGACGTCGTAGTCGTTGATCACCGGGGCCAGCGCGCGGCCCAGCATCTGCTCGCGCGCGACCTCGCCGACCAGCTGCACCTCGGCCGCCGACAGGTCGATGTTGCTGGGGATCAGGTCCAGCCCCTCGACGCCGGTCTTGAGCAGGACGTCCTCGATGGTGACGTCGCGCTGCATCAGGAGGTTGTAGACGGTCAGGTCCAGCTCACGCGGGTCGAGCCTGCCCAGGCCCACGGAGAGCGCGCCCTGGGGGTCGAAGTCCACGAGCAGGACCCGGCGGCCGTACTCGGCGATGGCCGCCCCCAGGTTGATGGTCGTCGTGGTCTTTCCGACCCCGCCCTTCTGGTTGCACAGCGCCACGACCCGCGCGGGTCCGTGATGATCGACTGCGACCGGCTCCGGAAAATCCGGCTTCGGTCTGTTTATCGTGGTCAGAGCCGCCCCCGTGCTGCGTGTTTGCCCCCACGGGCTGCTCGCCGACTCGGTCACCGCCGCGTTGTCGGTGGGCGCGGGAGCCCCCGTGTCCACCCCGTCGTATCCGGACCAGCTCACAACCCAGGACCTCCCTACGGACCGGTCGTCCGCACCGGTTCTCGCGAACCGGTTGACAGGCCGTCGGAAAAACTCAATTTGTCGACAGCGTTGCACCGTCGTTCGGCGACTCTAGAACGTCCGGTGCGGGTGAATCAACGCGACACTCGCGCCCGGGGGTGCGCCGCCGCGTACACCTCGCGCAGCCGGTCCACCGTGACCAGGGTGTAGACCTGGGTGGTGGCGACCGAGGCGTGACCGAGAAGCTCTTGAACGACGCGTACGTCGGCGCCCCCGTCGAGCAGATGGGTGGCGAAGGAGTGCCGGAGGGTGTGGGGTGACACATCACTCAGTCCGGCGCGCCCGGCCGCCGCGCGCAGCACCGCCCAGGCCCCCTGGCGGGTGAGTCGGCCGCCGCGCGCGTTCAGGAACAGCGCGGGCGTGCCGCGCCCGGCCGCGGCCAGCCGCGGGCGGGCGCGCACCAGGTACGCCTCCAGCGCCCCGCGCGCGAAGCGCCCGACCGGCACGAGGCGCTCCTTGCCGCCCTTGCCCCGGAAGCGCGTCACGTCCACCTCGGCGTCGCCGTGCCCGGCCGGACGCAGCCGCTCGATGTCGTCCACGTCCAGCCCGACGGCCTCGGAGATGCGCGCCCCCGTCCCGTACAGCAGCTCCAGGAGCGCGCGGTCGCGCAGCGCCCGGGGGTCCTGGCCGTCCCCCACCGCCGCGAGCAGCGACTCGACCTGGTCCAGCGCGATGGCCTTGGGCAGGCGCCTGGCCGGGGTCGGCGGACGGACCTGCCGCGCCGGGTCGTGCCCGGTGATGCCCTCGCGCAGTGCGAAGCGGTGCAGGCCGCGCACGGCGACGACGGCGCGCCCGGCGGAGTTCGCCCCCAGCGGGGGGTGGTCCGCGTCGCCCTCGCGCAGACCGCGCAGGAACGCCGCGACGTCCTCCGCGCGGACCCGGTCGAGGCCGCCGATCCCGCGCGCGGCCAGGAAGCCCAGGTAGCGGCGCAGGTCCCGGCGGTAGGACACGAGGGTGTTGTCGGCCAGGCCCCGCTCCACCGTCAGGTGGTCGAGGTACCCGCGCACGGCCGAGCCCAGCGCGGGCGCGGCCGGGTCCGGCGTCTGCTCGGCCATCGTCGCGGCCTCCCTCCCGCATTCGGGGAGATGATGCCATACCGGACACCCCCGCCCGCGCCGACGCGCCCGGGCCCGCCCCGGGCCGTCCTCAGCCGGCCGCCGGGCGCAGGGCGGCGAAGCCGTCCCGCGCGGCGGCGTGCGCGGCGAGGATCCCGATGACGGTGGCGGCGTTGTGCAGACGGCCCGCCAGGACCGCGGCGGCCGCGTCCTCCAGCGGTACCCACTCGATCGGCATGTCGGCCTCCTCGTGGATCCGGGTGAAGTCCACCTCCTCGTCCGGGACCTTCGTCAGGCCGCGGGCCAGGAACACGTGGATCCGCTCGGTGGAGAAGCCCGACGAGGGGAAGAAGTCGGCGAGCTCGTGCCAGGTGTCGGCCCGGTAGCCCGTCTCCTCCAGCAGCTCGCGCCGGGCGGCGTCCACGGGCGGCTCGCCGTCCACGTCGCGCAGCCCCGCGGGCAGCTCCCACAGCCGGTGCCGGACGGCGTGGCGGTACTGGCGCAGCAGCAGCACCCGGCCCGCGTCGTCCAGGGCCAGCGCGGCGACCGCGCCCGGGTGGACGAAGTAGTCCCGGGCCACGCTCTCCTCGCCGTCGGGGCCGGGCATGCGCACCCAGTCCGTCGCCATCCCGGCCTTGGGGCCCCGGTAGCGCTCCACGGTCCGGTCCACCGGCCAGGAGTCCGGCGCGTCGACGACCTCGCCCATCAACGCTCGACCGATCCCCTGGCGTACCCCAGCGCCGCCTCGACGAGCCCCGCGAACAGCGGGTGCGGGCGGGTGGGGCGCGAGCGCAGCTCGGGGTGGGCCTGGGTGGCCACGAAGAACGGGTGCGCCTCGCGCGGCAGCTCCACGTACTCCACCAGCTTTCCGTCGGGGGACAGGCCCGAGAACACCAGGCCGGCCTCCTCCAGCCGCGGCCGGTACGCGTTGGCCACCTCGAAGCGGTGCCGGTGCCGCTCGGAGACCTCCTCGGCGTCCCCGTAGGACTCCCTCACGATCGAGCCCGCGGCGAGCCTCGCCGGGTACAGGCCCAGCCGCATCGTGCCGCCCATGTCGCGGTCGCCCGCGATCACGTCGGCCTGGTCCGCCATGGTCGCCACGACCGGGTGCTTGGCCTTGTCGTCGAACTCGACGCTGTTGGCGCCTTCGAGGCCGGCCACGTCGCGGGCGTACTCGATGACCATGCACTGCAGGCCCAGGCACAGGCCCAGCAGCGGGATCCTGCTCTCGCGGGCGAACCGGATCGCGCCCAGCTTGCCCTCGATCCCGCGCACCCCGAAACCGCCGGGGATGAGCACGCCGTCCACACCGTCCAGCTCGCTGGCGGCGCCCTCCTTGCTGGCGCAGTTGTCGCTGGCCACCCAGCGGATGTTCACCCGGGTGCGGTGCGCGAAGCCGCCCGCGCGCAGCGCCTCGGTGACCGACAGGTAGGCGTCGGGCAGGTCGATGTACTTGCCGACCAGGGCGATGGTGACCTCGTGGTCGGGCTGGTGCACGCGGCCCAGCACGTCGTTCCACTCGGTCCAGTCCACGTCGCGGAAGGCCAGCCCGAGGCGGCGCACCACGTAGGCGTCCAGGCCCTCGCGGTGCAGCACCTTGGGGATGTCGTAGATGGAGGGCGCGTCGGGGCAGGACACGACGCCGCCCTCGTCCACGTCGCACATGAGGCTGATCTTGCTCTTGAGGCTCTGCGGGATCGGCCGGTCCGAGCGGCACACGATCGCGTCGGGCTGGATGCCGATGCTGCGCAGCGCCGCCACCGAGTGCTGGGTGGGCTTGGTCTTCAGCTCACCGGACGGGCCGAGGTAGGGCAGCAGCGAGATGTGCAGGAAGAAGCAGTTGTCGCGGCCGATCTCGTGCCGGATCTGGCGCGCGGCCTCGAGGAACGGCTGCGACTCGATGTCGCCGACCGTACCGCCGATCTCGGTGATGACCAGGTCCACGTCGGCGGCGTCCATCGCCAGGATGCGGGACTTGATCTCGTTGGTGATGTGCGGGATGACCTGCACGGTGTCGCCCAGGTAGGCGCCCTGGCGCTCCTTGGCGATCACGCTGGAGTAGATCTGGCCGGTGGTCACGTTGGCCGACGCCGACAGCTCGGTGTCCAGGAAGCGCTCGTAGTGGCCGATGTCCAGGTCGGTCTCCGCCCCGTCGTCGGTGACGAACACCTCGCCGTGCTGGAAGGGGTTCATCGTGCCCGGGTCGACGTTGAGGTAGGGGTCGAGCTTCTGCATGGTGACCCGCAGGCCCCGCGACTTCAACAACCGTCCCAGGCTGGAGGCCGTCAGGCCCTTGCCGAGGCTGGAGGCGACGCCGCCGGTGACAAAGAGGTGTTTGGTGCTCGCGGCGGATGCCAAAGTGGTTGCTCCCGTGGTCGTATGGCTACGGATCGCCTTCAAGTGCGACAGGCGACCGTGCGGTGTCCGCAGGCGGCGGGTCGGATCGCCGCCAGATGCCCTGGACTCCACGGGCCACCAGGATAACACCGTCCCTACCAGGTTCTGGCGCCACGCACCAGAACACGGCCTAGGAGGCGGGGAAACCCCCCGCCCGCCCCAGGAGCGCGGGGGGCTCCTTGCCCAGCCTGGACCCCAGCCAGGCGCCCGTCCGGGCGATCGCGCCCGCGTCCACACCCGTGGCGACCCCGCTCCGGTGCAGCATGTACAGCAGGTCCTCGGTGGCGATGTTGCCGGTGGCCGCGGGCGCGAACGGGCAGCCGCCGAAGCCCCCGGCGCTGGCGTCCAGGACCCGCACCCCGGCGCCGTGGGCGGCCAGGGCGTTGGCGTAGCCGGTGTTGCGGGTGTTGTGGAAATGGCAGCGCAGCACCGCCCCGTCCGCCACCGCGCGTACCCGCCGGACCAGGTCCACCACCTGGGCGGGGACCCCGACCCCGATGGTGTCGGCGAGCGCGACCTCCACCGCGCCCGCCTCCGCCGCGCGCCGGGCGACCTCGACGACCCGCTCGGGCGGGGTCTCGCCGTCGAACGGGCAGCCGAACGCGGTGGAGACCGTCGCGCTGACGGGCGTCCCCGCCTCCCGGGCCGCCGCGGCGACGTCCTCGAAGACGTCCAGCATCTCGTCCACCGTGCGGCCCTGGTTCCGGACGCAGAACCCGTCGGTGGCCGGGACCGCCACGTTCACCTCGTCCACTCCTGCGGCCAGCGCCCGGTCCAGGCCCCTGCGGTTGAGCACCAGTCCGATGTAGGAGACCCCGGCGCCGCGCCGGACCCCGGCCATGACCTCCTCGGCCCCCGCCATCTGCGGCACCCGCGCGGGGTTGACGAAGCTGACCGCCTCGATCCGGCGGACACCCGCCGCGACGGCCCGGCCGATCAGTTCGAGCCTGTCGTCGACGGACAGGACCCTGCTCTCGTTCTGCAGTCCGTCCCGAGGCCCGACCTCGACGACCTCGACGCGCTCCGCGTCCATGGCACCCTCCCCGCTCGCCGGAACCGACAGCCCCGCGCCCAGCCTATTGAGGTTCGCCGAAGCCGCGCGGACCCCCGCCGGAACGCGGCGGCGCGGACCGCCGGTTCGGCCGGTCCGCGCCGCCGGTACGGGTCAGCGCAGGGCCAGGGCCGGGCGGACCTCCCAGGTGGTCCACAGCGGCCGGTACCCCATCCGGTGCCAGAACGGGCCCGACAGCGGGTTCATCACCGCGTAGTTCAGCAGCGTGACCGCGATGCCGTGGGTGTCCAGGGCGTGGTGCGCCTGGCTGATCAGGGCCGTTCCGATGCCGCTGCCGCGCTCCTCCTCGGCTACCACTCCATAGCCGATGTAGGCGGCGGGCGCCGCGTTCACGAGCGGGGACACCCAGCGGGCCCGCTCGGGCGGGGACACCCAGATCAGGCCGACCGGGCGGCCGCGCCGCTCCGCGAGCCAGATCCACGACGGCGGGCGGCTCAGCGCCCGGGCCACCACGCGCCGGGTCTGCTCCGCGGTCTCGGGCTGGATGAACACGCCGCCGAAATGCTCCTCGTAGCGGTGCTCCTCCATGACCAGGCTGACCACCGCCGCCAGGTCGTGCATGTCCGCGAGTCTGATGGTGACGTCGCGCTGCGGCAGCGACGGGGGGACCCCCCTGCGTCGCCGGCGCGCGGCCAGCACGGAGAACGGCTGCAGGCCGTGGCGCTGCAGCGGGCGCACCCCGCACACGTCCCGGGCCGGCCAGGTCAGCAGCGCGGCCGACTCCGACCCGGTTCCGCTGGGCAGCTCCTCCAACTGGTCCCGCCAGCTGGTCAGCAGCGAGTCCAGCGCGCCCTCGGGATCGGGGCCGCCCACGAGCGGGGTGATCCAGTGCTGGTCCGGGACTCCCCAGGTCCGGCCGATCTCGCCGGGCTGGTACCAGGAGTAGCGCATGGTCCCGGTGGCCATCGGCCGGCCGGCCTCGTCGCTGACGGTCAGCAGCGGGTTGGTGTTGAGCCGTGGATGCGACGGTGCGGGCAACAGTGGATCGATCTCCGCCCAACGCCTGGCAACCGATCCCACGAGCAGGTCGAACTCGGCTGTACCGTCCGGCGGATCGTCATGCCGCACCCGCGCGACATAGCCGCTCATTCATCCCTCCCTGGCGGCAGCGCGCTCGCGCACGCACCGCTGGTCGCTAGCGCCCCGCCGCTAGGTCTCTCACCAATCACCCAAAGTGGTGTAATGACTACATAAAGAACAGTATCGTTTCGGGAACCCGCTCGCAGGCAATACGCCCGAAGTTTCCGACTTTGTTTTGAAATTGTCGCCGCGCAATCCCGCTTGAGCCGTCTCCCGATACTGAGCGAAACGGTCCAACCGTAACCGAACACCGACAGTGGCGACGGGGGCGGGGCCGGACACCGCCTTCGCCAAGCCTAGGGGCTTCTCCTTGGAATCCTCCCAGAACCGGAGGATGCCGATCGTACTTCGTCAGGCCGCTCCCGAAAACCAGCGCCACCCGACACGGAGCCAGGAATAGGGAAATAACCCTTATGTCCGTTTTGACGGATCATCCGTCGTGGCCCGATGGGCGGCCGGGCGGCCGGATGGTCCTTCCGCACCGGGCCCTGACGCCACGCGGCCTCCGGAGGCCGCCACCGGTCGGGGACGGGATCCCGTCCTCCGATCCGGCAGACGCTCCCGGTCACCGCGCTAGTTCGCCGCGTCCCCGCCCGACTCGACGGTGTTGTTGCTGCCGAGGTTGGTGACGTTCGGCTCCCCGGAGGCGTAGCGGACGGTGTTATCCGACCCCATCACGTTCACCTGGGCGGCCTCGCCCACGCTCACCTGGTTGCCGTTACCCAGGACGGTCACCAGGCCGCACGCGCCGTTGAGGGTGACCGTGGCGTTGTCCGCGGCCACGTTCGCGTCGCGCCCGCCGCAGTCCTCGGTGACCGTCCCCCCGTCCGAGGCCACGTTCACCAGTTCGTCGGTGACCACCGCGCCGCCGTCGGCCGCCCCCGGGCTGCCCTCCTCGCCCGAGATGCCGATCTCGGTGTCGCCGTCGCCGACCGAGACGTCCCCGTCCTCGCCGATCGAGATCCCCGCGCCGTTCTCGTCGCGCAGGTCGATACCACCGCCGCACCCCGCGGCCATGGCCGTGACCAGCACCGTCGTACCCGCCACGGCCAGAATCCGACTCCGCATCCCGACTCCTCCTGTAAGACCACGCCCACCGGCAGCCGGACCGGCTCCCGTACATGAGACTGCGCCCACGGCGGAAAAGTTCCGGAGACCCGGCCTTTACAGGGACCGCACGACGCGGCGGACCCGGCGGGACCCGGCTCAGCCGATCCCCGCCTCCTCCATCCCCCGCAGCTCGCGCTTGAGCTCCTTGATCTCGTCGCGCAACCGGGCCGCGAGCTCGAACTGCAGGTCCGCGGCCGCCTGGTGCATCTGCTGGGCGAGCTGGTCGACCAGCGCCGCGAGCTCGGCCCGGGGCATGTTCGCGATGTTCTCCGGGCGCCCGGCCGCGCCGTGCTTGGCCAGCCCCGGCACCGGCGCCCTCCCCCGGCTCTCCTTGCGGTACCCGCCGCTGAGCAGCTCGTCGGTGTCGACGTCCTCGCGGTTGAGCGAGTCGAGGATGTCCGCGATCTTCTTGCGCAGCGGCTTCGGGTCGATGCCGTGCTCGGTGTTGTAGGCGATCTGCTTGGCGCGGCGCCGGCTCGTCTCCTCGATGGCCGCGGCCATGGAGTCGGTGACCCGGTCCGCGTACATGTGCACCTGACCGGCCACGTTGCGCGCCGCGCGCCCGATCGTCTGGATCAGCGAGGTCCCCGAGCGCAGGAACCCCTCCTTGTCGGCGTCCAGGATCGCGACCAGGGAGACCTCGGGCAGGTCCAGGCCCTCGCGCAGCAGGTTGATGCCGACCAGCACGTCGTACTCGCCCGCGCGCAGCTCGCGCAGCAGCTCCACCCTGCGCAGCGTGTCGACCTCGCTGTGCAGGTAGCGCACCCGGATGCCCAGGTCGGTGAAGAAGTCGGTGAGGTCCTCGGCCATCTTCTTGGTGAGCGTGGTGACCAGCACCCGCTCGTCGCGCTCGGCGCGCACCCTGATCTCGTGGACGAGGTCGTCGATCTGGCCCTCGGTCGGCTTGACCACCACCTCGGGGTCGACCAGGCCGGTGGGGCGGATGACCTGCTCCACCACGTCGCCGCCGACCCGCTCCAGTTCGAACCGGCCGGGCGTGGCCGACAGGTAGACGGTCTGCCCGATCCGCTCGCGGAACTCGTCCCACTTGAGCGGGCGGTTGTCCATCGCCGAGGGCAGCCGGAAGCCGTGCTCCACCAGGGTGCGCTTGCGCGCGGCGTCGCCCTCGAACATGGCGCCGATCTGCGGGACCGTCACGTGCGACTCGTCCACGACCAGCAGGAAGTCCTCGGGGAAGTAGTCCAGCAGGGTGTTGGGCGGTGTGCCCGGCTCGCGGCCGTCGAAGTGCATCGAGTAGTTCTCGATGCCCGCGCACATGCCCATCTGCTCCAGCATCTCCAGGTCGTAGGTGGTGCGCATGCGCAGCCGCTGCGCCTCCAGGAGCTTTCCCGCGCCCTCCAGGTCGGCCAGCCGGGCCGCCAGCTCGGTCTGGATGTCCTTGACGGCGCGCTCCATGCGCTCCGGTCCCGCCACGTAGTGCGAGGCCGGGAAGATGTACATCTGCTCGCTCTCGCCCAGCACCTCGCCGGTGAGCGGGTGCAGGGTCAGCAGGCGCTCCACCTCGTCGCCGAACATCTCGATCCGGATGGCGAGCTCCTCGTACACCGGGATGATCTCGACGGTGTCGCCGCGCACCCGGAAGGTGCCGCGGGTGAACGCCATGTCGTTGCGGGAGTACTGCATCTGCACGAGCCTGCGCAGCAGGTCGTCGCGGTCGATCTCCATGCCCACCTTGACGGTGGCCATGCGGTCCACGTACTCCTGCGGCGTGCCCAGGCCGTAGATGCACGAGACCGAGGCGACCACGATCGTGTCCCGGCGGGTGAGCAGCGAGTTGGTCGCCGAGTGGCGCAGCCGCTCCACCTCCTCGTTGATCGAGGAGTCCTTCTCGATGAAGGTGTCGGTCTGCGGGACGTACGCCTCGGGCTGGTAGTAGTCGTAGTAGGAGACGAAGTACTCGACCGCGTTGTCGGGCAGCATGTCGCGCAGCTCGTTGGCGAACTGCGCGGCCAGGGTCTTGTTCGGCTGCATCACCAGGGTGGGCCGCTGGAGCTTCTCCACCAGCCACGCCACGGTGGCGGTCTTGCCCGTCCCGGTGGCGCCCAGCAGCACCATGTCCTTGTCGCCGGCCTCGGCCCGCCGCGTCAGCTCGGCGATGGCGGTCGGCTGGTCGCCCGCCGGGGTCATCTCCGAGACGACCTCGAACGGGTTCACCGCGCGCTGGATATCGGTCACCGGCCGCATGTCGCTTCAACTCCCCCACGTGGCGTCATAGCCGTCGGCCCCAACCTATCCCCGCCCGGTGACAGAACCCGCTCCCGTCTTCTCCCCACCCCCATCCCCCCCGCTGATCTTGACCTTTTCGGGGTCTCAGAGGCGGTCGAGACCCCGGAAAGGTCAAGATCAGCGGGGGGATGGGGTCACGCCCGTCCGGACCGCGACACACTACCCGCGCGGGGACGCTCGACCCGCTCGGCGCTCCAGCTCCGCCCAGACCTCGGCGACCCGCGCGTCCAGGTCGGCCTCGGTGCCGGAGTTGTCCACGACGACGTCGGCCGCCGCGAGGCGCTCCTCGCGGGTCGCCTGCGCCCTGATCCGGGCGCGGACCTGCTCCTCGGGCATCCCCCGGTCGGCCGTGACCCGCTCGACCTGGACCTCGACGGGGACGTCCACCACGACCACCGCGTCGTACAGTCCGGCGAGGCCGTTCTCGACCAGCAGCGGCACGTCGTAGACCACGATCGCGTCGTCGGCGGCCCGGTCCGTCAGCTCCCTGGTCCGCTCCCCCACCCGGGGGTGCACGATCGCGTTGAGCGCGGCGAGCGCGGCCTCGTCGGCGAACACGATCTCGCCGAGCCGGGGCCGGTCCAGCGCCCCCTCGGCGGTGAGCACCTTCCCGCCGAACTCCGCGACGATCTCGGCGAGCGCGGGCGTGCCCGGCTCCACGACGTCGCGCGCGATCCTGTCCGCGTCGATGACGAGCGCCCCGAGCTCGGCAAGGCGGCGCGACACCGCGCTCTTGCCCGCCCCGATCCCTCCGGTGAGTCCCACTTTCAGCATGGTGGTGATCCTACGGACCCCGCGCGACGGCGAAGGGCCGCCCCCCTGCCGGGGAGCGGCCCTTCTCACGCTGGACGCGCTGTGCTGCGGGGCTGTCAGCCCTCGCCGCCCGCGAGCTTCTCGCGCAGAGCGGCCAGAGCCTCGTCGGACGCCAGGGCGCCGCCGCTGCTCGTGCCGTTCGACGAGGACGACGAGGAGGCGGCGCTGCCGGCGCTCTCCGGCTCGCCCTCGTACGCGGGCTCCTCGGCGGCCTGGGCCTCGGCGGCCTGGGCCTCCTCGACCTGCTTGCGGTGCGCCTCGAAGCGGGTCTGAGCCAGAGCGTACTGCTGCTCCCACTCGTCGCGCTGGGTCTCGTAGCCCTCGAGCCACTCGCCGCTCTCGGCGTCGAAGCCCTCGGGGTACTTGTAGTTGCCCTGCTCGTCGTACTCGGCGGCCATGCCGTACAGAGTCGGGTCGAACTCGGTCTGGTCGGGCGTGACGCTCTCGTTCGCCTGCTTCAGCGAGAGGCTGATGCGGCGACGGTCGAGGTCGATGTCGATGATCTTGACGAAGATCTCGGTGCCGACCTGGACGACCTGCTCGGGGATCTCCACGTGGCGCTCGGCCAGCTCGGAGATGTGGACCAAGCCCTCGATGCCCTCCTCGACGCGGACGAACGCACCGAACGGCACCAGCTTGGTGACCTTGCCGGGGACGACCTGGCCGATCTGGTGGGTGCGGGCGAACTGCTGCCACGGGTCTTCCTGGGTCGCCTTGAGCGACAGGGAGACGCGCTCGCGCTCCATGTCCACGTCCAGGACCTCGACCGTGACCTCCTGGCCGACCTCGACAACCTCGCTGGGGTGGTCGATGTGCTTCCAGGACAGCTCGGACACGTGCACCAGGCCGTCGACGCCGCCCAGGTCCACGAACGCGCCGAAGTTGACGATCGAGGAGACCACACCCTTGCGGATCTGGCCCTTCTGGAGGGTGTTGAGGAACGTCTGGCGGACCTCGGACTGGGTCTGCTCGAGCCAGGCGCGACGCGACAGGACCACGTTGTTGCGGTTCTTGTCGAGTTCGATGATCTTGGCCTCGAGCTCACGGCCCACGTAGGGCTGGAGGTCGCGGACCCGGCGCATCTCGACCAGGGAGGCGGGAAGGAAGCCGCGCAGGCCGATGTCGAGGATGAGACCACCCTTGACGACCTCGATGACGGTGCCGGTGACGACGCCGTCCTCTTCCTTGATCTTCTCGATCGTGCCCCAGGCGCGCTCGTACTGGGCGCGCTTCTTGGAGAGGATGAGGCGGCCTTCCTTGTCCTCCTTCTGGAGGACGAGGGCCTCAACGTGGTCGCCGACGGCGACGACTTCGCCGGGATCGACGTCGTGCTTGATCGACAACTCGCGCGAGGGGATGACACCCTCGGTCTTGTAGCCGATGTCGAGCAAGACCTCGTCTCGATCGACCTTCACGATGGTGCCTTCGACGATGTCACCGTCGTTGAAGTACTTGATGGTCTCGTCGATCGCGGCGAGGAAGGCTTCCTCTGAACCGATGTCGTTGACCGCTACCTGCGGTGTCGAGGTGGCCTCGGTGCTGCTCGTCATGTGTGGGTGGACTCCGGATGCGGACATGGATAGAAGTTGGACACGCTGTGAGAACACACTGATTCGGATTCGACCGATACAGCCAGGTGAATGGTCGACCACGCCGAGGCGCCATCTCCCCGCGGCCCCGAACACTGACCGACCGACTCGCTCCCGGCACTCGGAGCGGACTCCGGGCCGAGCATGCGCATGCGAATCCACAACGCTCCGACCAGACTATGAGACGGAGGCCTCCTGGTCAATCGGAAGCGCCCCGAAACCCCCCGGAGAACGCCTGATTGTTCCCGATTTCGTCATGTTTGAGGATCGGCCGCCATGGGAAGAGCCCTCCGCAGTCTTGACCGGATACCGAACCGCGTGCTAAGTCCGAGCACTTCCCCCGGTGGTTTCTCCGCTGATCTTGACCTTTTCGGGGTCTCAGCCGCTTCTGAGACCCCGAAAAGGTCAAGATCAGCGGAGAAACCACCGCGGACCGGACGCTAGTCGTCGTCGCGGCGGGAGCGGGAGCGTTTGATGTCGGAGCGGCGGCGCTTGGCGCTCAGGCGGCGCTCCTTGGCGCCGCGACCGGGCTTGGTGGCGCGGCGGGCGCGCGCGGGGGGCGCGGCGGCGTCGGCCAGGAGCGCCGCGAGGCGCTCCCTGGCCAGCTCCCGGTTGCGCGCCTGCGAACGCGATTCCTGGACCGTCACCGTCAGCACGCCCGCGACGAGCCTGCCGCCGAGCCGGCTCAGCGCGCGCTGCCGCTCGGCGTCGTCCAGGACCGTGGTGGCCGCGACGTCCAGCGACAGCGCGACCCGCGTGTCGGAGGTGTTCACGTGCTGGCCGCCGGGCCCCGAGGAGCGGGAGAAGCGCCACACCAGCTCGTCGTCGCGCAGCCCGACGGTCCGGCCGCCCGGTCGCGTGCGGTGCATCGCCGCCTCCCCCCTCGTCGTCGTCCGGCGGCCCGGCCGCTCAGTGCGCGGCGTCGTGCCAGTTGGGTCCCACGCCCACCGAGACGGCGAGCGGCACCCGCAGATCATAGGCGCCGGCCATGTTCTCCGAAACCAGTTTCCGCACCGCCTCCAGCTCGCCCGGCGCGACCTCCAGCACGAGTTCGTCGTGGACCTGCAGGAGCAGCCGGGAGGAGTACCCGCCCTCGCGCAGCGCCCGGTCCACGTCCAGCATGGCGACCTTGATGATGTCCGCGGCCGACCCCTGGATGGGCGCGTTCAGCGCCATGCGCTCGGCCATCTCGCGGCGCTGGCGGTTGTCGCTGTTGAGGTCGGGGAGGTAGCGGCGCCTGCCCAGCATGGTGGCGGTGTAGCCGTCTTGGCGGGCCTGGGCCACGACCTCCTCCAGGTAGTCGCGGACCTTGCCGAACTGGGCGAAGTAGTCCTCCATGAGGACCCGCGCCTCCTTGGGCGTGATGCCCAGCTGCTGGGACAGCCCGTAGTCGCTCAGCCCGTAGGCCAGCCCGTAGTTCATCGCCTTGATCCGGGCGCGCGCCTCGCCGTCGACCTGGTCGGCGGCGACGCCGAAGACCCGCGCGGCGATCTCGGCGTGGAAGTCGTACCCCGTCTGGAACGCCTCGATCAGGGCCTCGTCGCCGGACAGGTGCGCCATGATGCGCAGCTCGATCTGGCTGTAGTCGGCGGTGAGGAGCCGCTCGTGGCCCGGGCCGACCACGAAGGCGCGGCGGATGCGCCGCCCCGCGTCGGTGCGCACGGGGATGTTCTGCAGGTTGGGCTCGGTCGAGCTGAGCCGCCCGGTCGCGGCCACCGTCTGGTTGAAGGTGGTGTGGATGCGCCCGTCCTCGGTGACCGTCTTGAGCAGTCCCTCGACGGTGGTGCGCAGCTTCGTCTGGTCGCGGTGCCTCAGCAGGATGACCGGCAGCTCGTTGTCGGTCTGGGTGGCCAGCCAGGTCAGCGCGTCGGCGTCGGTGGTGTAACCGGTCTTGATCTTCTTGGTCCTGGGCAGGCCCAGGTCCTCGAACAGGATCTGCTGGAGCTGCTTGGGCGAGCCCAGGTTGAACTCCCGGCCCACGACCCGGTGCGCCTCGTCCACGGCCTGGCGCACCGCGGCGGCGAACTCGGCCTCCAGTTCCCGCAGGTAGTCGCGGTCCGCGGCGATGCCGACACGCTCCATCCGGGCCAGCACCCCGGCCAGCGGGATCTCGATGTCGCGCAGCAGCGCGGCCGCGCCGCGCTGGGCGAGGTCGGTGTCCAGGGCCAGGGCCAGCTCCAGCGTGGCGAGGGCGCGCGCCGCCAGTGCCCTGCGGGCCTCCTGCCCCTCGTCCCCGGCCTCCCCCGAGATGTCGAGGGTGAGCTGGGCGCCGCCACCCGCCTGCTCTCCCAGCTCCTTGTTGAGGTAGCGGACGCACAGGTCGGCGAGGTCGAAGTTGCGCCGGCCCGGCAGCGCCAGGTATCCGGCGATGGCGGTGTCGGAGTCGACCCCGGCCAGCTCCCACCCGCGCGCGCCCAGGGCCAGCATCGGCCCCTTGGCGTCGTGCAGCGCCTTGGGGGCCGCGGGGTCGGCGAGCCACCGGGCCAGCGCCGCCTCGTCGGCGGCGTCCAGCCGGGCGGGGTCGACGTGGAGGGCGACGCCCGCGGGCAGCGCGACGGCCAGGCCCGTGACGTCCCCGCCACCACTGCCCCAGCTCCCCTCGACGGCCAGCCCGACGCGGGCCCCCGCGGGGACCTCGGCGGCCAGCCAGTCGGCGAGCCCTCCGGGTTCGACCTCCGCGAGTTCGACGGCGAAGCCCTCGTCCGGGGCCGCCTCGACGGTCGGCTGCCCGCCCTCGTCCAGCACCGCGAAGAGCCGGTCGCGCAGCGACGCGGCGAACTCCAGGGTGTCGAACAGCAGGTTGACGCCGTCGCGGTTCCAGCCGTCCATGGTCATCTCGGCGACCTCGGCGCCGACCTCGACGTCGGTGACGAGCCGGTTGAGCCGCTGGTTGCGCAGCACGTCGTCGAGGTGGTCGCGGAAGCTCTGCCCGGCCTTGCCGGTGACCTCGTCGGCGCGGGCCACCAGCTCGTCCAGGGAGCCGTACTTGGCGATCCACTTGGCGGCGGTCTTGGGGCCCACGCCCGGCACGCCCGGCAGGTTGTCGGACTTCTCCCCCACCAGCGCCGCGAGGTCGCGGTAGCGCTCGGGGGTGACCGCGTACCTGGCCTCGACCGCCTCGGGGGTCATGCGGGTCAGGTCGGACAGGCTCTTGCCCGGGTACAGCACCGTGCAGTCCTTCGTGACCAGCTGGAAGGCGTCGCGGTCGCCCGAGGCGATGAGGACCTCCATGCCCGCGGAGCCGCCCCGCACCGCGAGGGTGGCGATGACGTCGTCGGCCTCGAACCCGGCCACCGAGACGCTGGTGACGCCGATCAGGCCCATCAGCTCCTGCAGCAGCCCCACCTGGCCGTGCAGCTCCGGCGGGGTCTCGGCCCGGCCCGCCTTGTACGCGTCGTACTCCTCATGCCGGAAGGTGGGCTCGGAGCGGTCCCAGGCCACCGCGACGTGCGTGGGGCGCTCGTCCCGCAGCAGTTTGACCAGCATCGAGGTGAAGCCGTAGACGGCGTTGGTGGCCTGGCCCGCGCTGTTGACGAACTTGTCGGCCGGAAGCGCGAAGAACGCGCGGAAGGCCATGGAATGGCCGTCCAGCAGCAGCAGCCGCGGGCGCTCACCGCCTTCGCCGGTCGGGGAGGGGCTGGTCTGCTCGGGGGTCGCCTGTGTCTTCACCACATGAGGAATCCTAGGATGCCGGTGGGACATTTTCGCGTCCCCGGCGATCAGCGCCCTGTGCGCGCCCCTTTGCGACCACGGAGAAACCCCCATGACGATGAGCAACGAGGAATCCGCCGACGCCGCCGGCGTCCCGGGCGTCGGCGGCCTGGGCGAGCTGATGGGGCTGGAGATCCTGGAGGCCACCGCCGACCGCGTCGTGGGGCGCATCCCCGTCAAGGGCAACACCCAGCCGTACGGGCTGCTGCACGGCGGCGCCTCGTGCGTGCTCGCCGAGAGCCTTGGCTCGACCGGCGCGATGATCGCGGCCGGGCCCGGCCGCGTCGCGGTGGGCATCGAGATCAACGCGACCCACCACCGCAGCGCCGTGGACGGCCACGTCACCGGTGTGGCCGTGCCGGTCCACCGGGGCCGCACCCTGTCGACCTGGGAGATCGAGATCACCGACGACCGCGGGAAGCGCGTCTGCACCTCCCGCCTGACCTGCATGCTGCGCGACGCCCCCGGGGCCTGACCGGGAGACGTCAGCGGCCCCGGAAACATCGGAGGATCGGATGCCGGGTCTCGGCACCCTCGTCAACGCCGCCGCGATCGTCGTGGGCGGCGGCCTCGGCATCGCCCTGGGCTCCCGGCTGCCCGAACGCACCCGGGCCGTGGTCACCGACGCGCTGGGCCTGGTCGTCCTGCTGATCGCCGCGCTGAACGCCGCCGAGGTCCTCAGCCCGGACCTGGCCGCGGCGGTGGGCTCCGCCGCGCCCACCCTGATCGTGCTGGGCTCGCTCCTGATCGGCGGGGTCGCCGGATCCCTGCTGCGCGTCGAGGACCGCCTGGAGTCCCTGGGCCTCCTGCTGCGCCGCCTCCTGGCGCGCAGCACCGCCGCCGTGGGCGCTCCCCCGGCCGAACCCGGCGCGCCGGCGCCCGTCCCGCCCCCCGACCGCTTCGTCGAGGGCTTCGTCAGCTCGTCACTGGTGTTCCTGGTCGGCCCGTTGGCCATCCTGGGCGCCATCAGCGACGGCCTCGGCAACGGCATCGACCAGCTCGCCCTCAAGGCCGCCCTGGACGGCTTCGCCTCCGTCGCCTTCGCCGCGGCCCTGGGCGCGGGCGTCCTCGCCTCGGCCCTGCCCGTACTCGTCTACCAGGGCGCGCTCACCCTGCTGGGCGTCGCCCTCGGCAGCTTCCTGCCCGACGCCCACATCGCCGCTCTCACCGCCACCGGCGGCCTGCTGCTCGCGGGCATGGCCCTGCGGATGCTGCGCGTCCGCGACTTCCCCGTCGCCGACCTGCTTCCCGCCCTTTTCGTCGCGCCCGTGCTCACCGCCGTCGTGGCGCTTTTCTGAACCGCCCGGGGCCGCTTTTCCCCGCCTTACCCCTTCTTTGTATTTCGGCTAACCGAAGTTCGCGCCGAAGCGCGTCCGAATACGGCAGGGCGCTATTGGGCGACACTCCGTAAAGAGGCGGGCCGCGCTCCGCTTTTCCGTCACGCGGTTGACTACAGGGAAGTAACAGCATGAACCCGAGTCGGCAGCGACCCAGATCATGATCTTCCTGAACCACTCACCCGGCGTTAAGCTCCGCTAAAACCCCCGGTTAAGACAGACCGTCGGAACATGGCGGCCGGGCGTACGTGGCTGTTCGGACGCGTTCACACCGGTTGAATGGAGAAATGGATGCCTAGTAAGAAGGCGTTGGGCTACACCGCCGCGATCGCGGCCCTGGCCCTGGGACTCGCCGGTTGCACCGGTGGCGGCGAAAGCGGCGGAGAGGGCGGCGGTGAGGGCGACGCCCTCCAGTTCGGCTACGTCTTCCCCGAGACCGGCGACCTCTCCTTCCTCGGCCCGCCGCAGATCGCGGGCGCCGAGTACGCCATCGACGAGATCAACGCGGCCGGCGGCGTCCTCGGCCAGGAGGTGCCCGCGATCCTCCCCGGTGACGAGGCCAACGACGCCGCCCAGGCCAACGACGCCGCCGACCGGCTGCTCGGCCAGGACGTCGACGCCATCCTCGGCGCCGCAGCCTCCGGCATGACGATGGCGATCATCGACCGCGTCACCGGCGCCGAGGTCGTACAGTGCTCCGGCTCCAACACCGCGCCGGACCTGAGCACCTACGACGACGGCGGCTACTACTTCCGCACCGCCCCCAGCGACCTGCTGCAGGGCCCGGTGCTCGCCGAGACCATCGTCGGCGACGGCCACCAGAGCGTCGCGGTCGCCTACCGCGCCGACGACTACGGGGAGGGCCTGTCCGCCTCCGTCGTCGAGAGCCTGGAGGCCCTCGGCGCCGAGGTCGTGGCGCAGGAGAGCTACGACCCCGCCGGCACCAACTTCGACTCCGTCGTGCAGGCGGTGTCCAACTCCGAGCCCGACGCGGTCGCGCTGATCTCCTTCGAGGAGGGCGTGCAGGTCATCGCCGGTCTCCTCGAGGCCGACATCAACGCCGACCAGATGTACAGCGCGGACGGCCTCAACGACCCCGAGCTGGGCAACTCCGTCGACTCCGGCGACCCGAGCGTCATCGCCGGGTTCAAGGGCACCGCGCCCGCCGTGGACAACCCCGAGTTCGACGAGGGGCTCCAGGAGTTCGCGCCCGACCTGACCGCCTTCCAGTACGCCCCCCAGGTGTACGACTGCGCCATGGCGGTCGCGCTGGCCGCCGAGGCCGCCGAGAGCACCGACCCGACCGTGTTCGTGGAGCAGATGCCCGCCATCACCTCCGGTGAGACCGAGTGCTCCGCCTTCGCGGAGTGCCGCGACATCCTCGCCGAGGGCGGCACCATCGACTTCCAGGGCGCCAGCGGCCCGCTGGACTTCGACGAGAACGGCGACGTGAGCAGCGCCTCCATCGGCATCTACGAGTTCGGCGACGACGGCGCGCACAGCTTCGCCGACTACGTCGTGGCGACCCCGTAGCGGTTCCGCGACACCCCTGCGCGGGCGTGCCCCGGGTTCCGGTCAGGAACCCGGGGCACGCCCGTGTCCGGAGGCCGCCCGCCGCGCTACCGGCCGGACCCCCAGTGCCTGGTCGGGTCGCGACCGTTCGCGAGGGTCCCGGCGGCGGTCCCGACCCCGGCAAAGACGCGGGGCCCCGGACCGTGAAGGTCCGGGGCCCCGACGGGGAGCGCGTCAGGCCTTGGCCAGCGTCCCCAGGTACAGCTCGATCACGTTCGGGTCGTTCAGCAGCTCCGAGCCCGTACCGGTGTAGGCGTTGCGCCCCTGGTCCAGCACGTAGCCGCGGTCGCAGATCTGCAGGCAGCGCCGCGCGTTCTGCTCCACCATGATCACCGAGACCCCGGTGGAGTTGATCTGCTTGACCCGCTGGAACACCTCGTCCTGGTAGATCGGCGACAGGCCCGCGGTGGGCTCGTCCAGCAGCAGCACCGACGGGTCCATCATCAGCGCCCGGCCCATCGCCACCATCTGGCGCTCACCGCCCGACAGCGACCCCGCCTTGGCCCTGCGGCGCTCGGCCAGCAGCGGGAACAGCTCGGAGACGACCGAGAACCGCTTGGCGAAGATCTTCGGGCGCAGGTAGGCGCCCATCTCCAGGTTCTCCTCCACCGTCAGCGACGGGAACACGTTCTGCGTCTGCGGCACGTAACCCACGCCCCGCTCCACCAGCGCGTGCGCCGGCAGGTTCGCGATGCTCTCGCCGCGCAGCACCAGGCTGCCCTCGCGCACCGGGATCAACCCGAAGATCGTCTTGACCAGCGTCGACTTTCCCGCGCCGTTGGGGCCGATGATCGCCACGACCTCGCCCTCGGTGAGGGTCAGCGTGCAGCCGTTCAGGATGTTCACGCCCGGCACGTACCCGGCGACCATCTCCCGCGCCACCAGCAGGTAGTCGCCGTCGTCCACCTCCGCCCGCTCCTCCGCGTGCTTCAGCGCCTCCTCGCGCGCCCGCTGCTGGGCCTCCACGGCGGCCTCCGCCGCCTCGTCCGGCACCGCGCCCCGGCCGCTCTCCTCGTTCCCGCTCATCGGCTCTCCCCGGTGTCGGTCTCGGCTCCCGGCTCCCCGCCGGACTCGTCGTGCTGGGCGCCCAGGTAGGCGTCGACGACCTGCTTGTTCGCCCGGATGTCCGCGGGGCGCCCCTCGGCGATCACCTGGCCCTGCGCCAGCACCACGATCCAGTCGCTGATCCCCATGATGACGTCCATGTCGTGCTCCACGAAGAGCACCGTCACACCGTCGTCGCGCAGCGCGGTGATGTGCCCCAGCAGCGACTGCACCAGCGCCGGGTTCACCCCCGCCATCGGCTCGTCCAGCATGATCATCGACGGGTTCACCATGAGGGCGCGCGCCATCTCCAGCAGCTTGCGCTGCCCGCCGGAGAGGCTGCCCGCGATGTCGTCCTTCTTCGCCAGCAGCTTGAAGCGGTCGAGCAGCTCCTCGGCGCGGGTCCGGTTCAGCCGCTCGTGCCGCTGCCACACCGGACGCGCGAACGCCCCCAGCATGCCCTCGCCGAACTGGTCCGGCGCCGCCAGCAGCATGTTGTCCATGACCGTGAGCCGCGTCAGCGCCTTGGTCAGCTGGAAGGTGCGGACCATCCCGGCGCGGGCCACCTTGTGCCCGCTCAGCCGGTTCAGGCTCCGCCCCTGGAACGACCACTCGCCCGCGTCCACCCGGTCGAACCCGGTGAGCAGGTTGAACAACGTGGACTTGCCGGCGCCGTTCGGGCCGATCAGCGCCGTGATGGTGCCGCGCTGCACCTCCAGGCGCTCCACGTTCACAGCGGTCAGCCCGCCGAAGGAGCGCCGCACCCCCGACGCCTTCAGGATCGGGTCGGGCTTGGCGGACCCGGGAACCGGCTCCACCCCGGGCATCCGGTCGACGGCGGCGCCGTTCGCGTCACTTGACATTGACCAGCATCTCCTTGCGGTCGCCGATGAGGCCCTGCGGGCGGAACACGATCAACAGCAGCAGGACCAGGCCGACCACCGCGTGCCGCAGCGCGCCCGCGTCCGAGGACTGCAGGAACGGCAGCGCGCCGACCTGGATCAGGCCGCGCAGCAGCTCGTCGACCACGGTCAGCAGGAACCACAGCACGACCGAGCCGATCACCGGGCCGAGCGTGCGCCCGGCGCCGCCCAGCAGCAGCATCGCCCACAGGTAGAACGTCACCTGCGGCATGAACTGGTCCGGGTGGATGGTCTGCTGGTTGATCGCGATCACCACGCCCGCCAGGGCGCCGAACACGCCGCCCAGCACCAGGCTCTGCATCTTGTAGACGAAGACGTTCTTGCCGAGGCTGCGCACCGCGTCCTCGTCCTCGCGGATGCCCTTGATCACGCGGCCCCACGGGCTGTGCACCAGCAGCCACATGACCAGGCAGGCCACGGCCACCAGGCCCCACGCGAACAGCATCAGCCACACGTCGCGCGCCGAGAAGGTGATGTCGCCGAACCCGTAGCTCCCCCTCGGGATCGGGTTCATGTCGTAGAAGCCGTCCGCGAAGCCCTGCAGGCCGTAGACGCCGCCGGTGAGGTCGCGGGCGAACTCCGCGCGGTACAGCAGGCGGGCCACCTCGGCCACCGCGATCGTGCAGATGGAGAGGTAGTCGGCGCGCAGCCGCAGTGTCGGGATGCCCAGCAGCAGCGCCAGCACCACCGCGCAGGCCACCGCGACCAGGAAGCCGGCCCACATCGGCAGGCCGAACGTGTTGACGCTGATGCCGAGCCCGTAGGCGCCGACCAGCATGAAGCCCACCTGACCGAAGTTCAGCAGTCCGGTGTAGCCGAAGTGGAGGTTGAGTCCGATGGCCGCCAGCGCGTAGATCGCCGCGATCGGCCCGATCGCGGTCGTGATGCCGGCGGTCAGGATGTAGGCAAAGTCCATTCGTCCGTCTCCTACCCGACCCGCTCACGACGGCCCAGGATGCCCTGCGGCCGGACCAGCAACACGAGGATCATGATGGCCAGCGCCCAGGCGTTCATCAGCTGCGCCGAGAACCAGAGCGTGGACAGCTGCGCGACCAGGCCGATGACCAGGCCGCCGACCATCGCGCCGTAGGCCGTGCCCAGCCCGCCCAGGATCACCGCGGCGAACATCAGCAGCAGCAGGTGGAAGCCCATCTGCCAGTAGACCGTCTGGTTGAGGCCGTAGAACGTGCCTCCCAGCGCGGCCAGGCCGCCGCCCATGCCCCACACGTAGAGGGTCACCCGGTTCACGTCGATGCCCGAGGACTCCGCCAGGTCCCGGTTGTCCGAGACCGCGCGCATCGCCTTGCCGATGCGGGTGAACTGGAGCATGCACGCCACCGCCACCAGCACGACGACGGACAGCACCACGATCGTCAGGTCGCGGGGGGTGATCGACACCGGCCCGAGCGACAGCGTCTCCTGGAGCTGGAACTCGTCGTAGCGCTGGCGGTTCCCGCCGAACACGACCAGCAGCAGGTGCCGCAGGAGCAGGGACAGGCCGATCGAGACGATGAACATCTGGATCAGCGCGACGTGGCGGGCGCGCAGCGGCTGCCACACGTAGCGCTCCATGCCGATGCCCAGGAGCGCGCCCAGGACCACCGCGATCAGGATCGCCGCGAGGAGGGGGACCTCCCAGTTCCACGACTCGCCGTAGACGCCCACCGCGGTGGACGCGGCCACGCCGAGCAGCAGGACCAGCGCCGGGACCACCGCGGCCACCGCGCCCGGCACCCTGCCGCGCAGCAGCCATCCGGCGCCCGCCGCGAGCAGGCCCGCGCCGAACAGCACCAGCAGCGAGTTGCCGATCCCGCCGGCGCCCGTGCTGAAGATCATCGCCATGATGGCGCCGAAGGTGACCAGGTCGCCGTGGGCGAAGTTGATCATGCGGGTGGTGCCGAAGATCAGCGAGAGGCCGATCGCGGAGATCGCGATGACCAGGCCGAAGATCAGGCCGCTGACCGCGAGCTGGGCCGCCTTGGCGCCGAAGGACACGCCGGGGGTGAAGCCGGGCTCCACGTCGCTCTCGGGGTCGGCCGCGGCGCCCGGGTCGTCCTGTCCGCCGTCCGCGGACTCGGCGGGGGTGGGGGACGCGTCGTCCGCCGTCTCCTGCTGCCCCTCGGGCACGAGGGAGAAGGCGATCAGGCCGTCCCGGCCCTCGCGGACCTGGAACCCCGCCCGCTCGTTCTCCCCGTCGGAGGTGACGAGGCCCTCGGGCAGCGTCTCGGTGTCGAGAACGGCTCGGTAGTCCCTGCCCGGTCCGGGCACCTCTACCCGCGCTCTCCCCTCGGGGTCGGAGGCGGCGGAGCCGATCTCCTCGTCGCCCTGGAACACCGTGACCGTGACTCCTTCGACCGGGTCCCGGTTGTCGTCACGGATGTTCGCGACGATCGCCTCACCTCCCTGGGTATCTGCTACGGCCGCCGCCGGGACCGCCAGGATGGCGGCGATCACGGCGAGCAGCACGGTCACGAGGCGTTTGCGCACGTGCGCTCCCTTGCGCATCTGAAATATCGAAGGGCATGGGCTGGCCCATACACCGTCACTTGCTTTCGGTGGCGCGAGTTTAGCCCGATTTACCCGGTTCCTTCAGCATCGCTAAAGCCACGTGACCCAAACGTCATTGCTTTGTGTGCAACCGTGACACAACCACAACAATCCCGCAGTTGATGTCCGGGCAGCTCAGGACATGCGTGGGGCGCGCCACCGCGTGGTGGCGCGCCCCGCGCCCGTGTTGGGGCGTGTTGCCCCGCGTCCGTATGGTTGGCCTTCCCCGGCTCTACCCCTCGGCCAGCGTCTCGACCACCGTCTCGGCGACCTTGCGCATGGTGAGCCTGCGGTCCATGGAGTTCTTCTGGATCCACCGGAACGCCTCGGGCTCGCTGAGCCCGTGCCTGCTCTGCAGCAGCCCTTTGGCGCGCTCGACGAGCTTTCGGGTCTCCAGGCGCTCGCTCAGCCCCGTGACCTCGGCCTCCAGCGCGGAGATCTCGGCGTACCGGCTGACCGCCATCTCGATGGCGGGCACCAGGTCCGCCTTGTTGAACGGCTTGACGAGGTACGCCATCGCGCCGGCGTCCCGGGCGCGCTCGACGAGGTCCCGCTGCGAGAACGCGGTCAGGATGACCACCGGCGCGATCCGCTCCCCGGCGATCCGCTCGGCGGCGGAGAGCCCGTCCAGGACGGGCATCTTGATATCGAGTATGACGAGATCGGGTTTCAGCTCCACGGCCAGCCGGATGGCGGTCTCCCCGTCACCGGCCTCCCCCACGACGGCGTAGCCGTCCTCCTCAAGCATCTCCTTGAGGTCCAGTCGGATCAGGGCCTCGTCTTCCGCGATCACCACGCGGCTCTGCGTCTGCGTCACAGACAAGAGACTACAGAGATCCGCTAGGATGGTCTGCACCACCCGGGGAGTCCGACACATCCCGGGTGCGGGTTCGTCAGCGGAGAGACGGGAAGACCTTCTCAAACAGAAGGAAAGTTTCTCCCGAAAATGCTTGACAAACCAAGTCAGCCCCGGTATTCCAACTGGCAGAGAAGATTGATTCAAAACCAATACAGTGTGGGTTCGAATCCCACCCGGGGCACACTTCAAGGATTCGATTCCCGGTCACAGCCACCCAGACGGGTGGCTTTTTTACATCCCGGCCCAAGCCTTTGTCCACAAGCGCCAATATTTATCGGACACATGTTCGTCTGGCCAGTGACACTTGACGCATGTACCCCCTCCACCTCCGCCGTCAGGCGGTCGCCATGCACCGCTCCGGGCTTTCCCTCAGCGAGGTCAGCCGACAGACCGGGGTCTCTCGCGCCGCCGTCCGCGACTGGGCCAACCACCCGGAGGCACTGACCGGGCGCGCGGGCGAGACCTGCGCTCGCTGCGCTCCCGTTCCCGCCTTTCCGGAACCGAATCCCGCCTACAGCTACCTGCTCGGCCTCTACCTCGGCGACGGATACCTCAGCTACGCAGGCGACCCCAGGAAAGAGGTCTGGGCTCTGCGTATCTTCTGTTGCGACGGCTGGCCCGGTCTCATCCGCGAATGCGTCGACACTCTCACCGCGGTCCTGCCCGGCCACAGGATCGGCACCGTTCCCAAGACCGGCTGCACCGAGGTAGTGGCCCGCTGGAAGCACTGGCCCTGCTACTTCCCCCAGCACGGCCCTGGAAAAAAACACGAACGCAGAATCGAACTGGCTCCGTGGCAGTGCGACATCGTCGACCGTTTTCCCGAGAACCTCGTCCGCGGCCTGATCCACTCCGACGGCTGCCGGATCACCAACCGGGTCAAGCGCACGGTCGCAGGCCGGGAGAAGTGGTACGAGTACCCCCGCTACTTTTTCAGCAACAGATCCCAGGACATCCTGGAACTCCTCGGGTTCAACCTCGACCGGCTCGGGGTCGAGTGGAAGATGGCCAACACCGGGAACCTCTCCGTCGCCGAGCGCGACTCCGTCGCGTTCCTGGACTCCTTCATCGGGCCCAAGCACTGAGCCCTACCCGCTTGGCGCGACCCCTAATACGGCTTTCGGGTCGGCCGCTGTCCGCAGGCGGTCACATCACGGCCACAACCTGGGTACAACACGCGGGTTTGGTCGCCGCCGAGGGTAGTGGTCACCGATCCTGGAATCACTGGGGTTCTCCAGTTTCCAGGTTTTCCGAGCAGTGCACGGAGGGAGTGCCGGGTGTTCACCGCGGTGGCCGCAGTTCTCGGCTCGCTGGCGATCGGCGCGTGGGTCGTGGTGGCCTGGGCGTCGAACCGCCGCCTGCCGTGGCTGATGGCGCCACTCGCCGCGCTCATCGCGGTGCTCGTCGTTCTGGACCAGGGCGGGTGGGCGCTGCTGCCGATCGCGGCGCTGGCCGCGGGGTCGTTCGCCGAGATGGTGGCGGGGACCCGCGAGGCGCCCACGCTGCGCACCAGGGACCCCGACGCCCCGTTGAGCACCGAGCGGTGGGCGGCGGCGGTGGCCGCGCCGTTCCGGGTCGCGCTGGCCGAGCCGTGGGACGTGGTGGTCCGCCCGCAGCTGCGGCGGAGGTACCGCAAGGTGTTCGCCGCCGAGTGGGGCGTCACCGACCGCGAGAGCCTGCTGGCCGCGGCGGACCGGCTGTGGGCCGAGCTGCACGAGGGCCGCAGCGCGGACCTGCTGGTGGACCTGCGCACGGGGGTCGCGCGCAGTCGCGACCCCGAGGGGGCGCGGGCCGAGCGGGTCCTCCGGCTGACCCCCGACCAGGTGACGCGGATGCGCGCCGTGATCGGCGCGGACGAGTCCGCCGAGCAGGTGGTCATCGGGGCGTACCAGTGGTGGACGTCGGTGCACCTGATCCGGCTGGCCTGCGGCGGTGCGACCCTGGACTGGCTGAGCCCGGTGGAGACGCACGGGCTGCTGCGCCGGGTGGCCTCGGACCTGCAACGCCGGTACAGCGGCTGGGACCAGCTCTCGGCGGCCTTCCACGCGGGTTACCTGCTGTGGAACGGCGGCGGTTCGGAGGACGCGGGGTCGGACCGGGTGTGGGCCGCGATGGGGCTGCTGACCTCCGACCCGTCGAGCCCGTGGAACCTGCTGCCGTGGGACATGCCGTTGGAGCGGGTGACCACCGGGGAGAAGAGCGAGGCGCTCCCCTGATCCCCGTCTTCCTCGGTGATCGTGACCTTTTCGGGGTCTCAGAGGCGGCTGAGACCCCGAAAAGGTCACGATCAGCGGGGGGAGCGCGGGCGGGCCGCTCTCCCCGGGGCCGGTGCGGCTCGGACACCTCGCCGGGGAGTACGGCCTTGCCGCGGTCGCTACCTGCCGTGCGTGATGGCGTCGCCGATGCGGTGCACGCGCAGCATGTTGGTGGACCCCTGGCTGCCGGGCGGGCTCCCGGCGACGATGACGACCTTGTCGCCCTTCTGGTACCGGCCCATGTCCAGCAGTTCGGTCTCGACCTGGCGGACCATGTCGTCGGTGTTGTCCACCCACGGCACGAGGTGGGTCTCCACACCCCAGGTCAGGGAGAGCTGGGCGCGGGTGGCGGTCTCGGTGGAGAAGGCCAGCAGCGGGATGGGGGAGCGGTAGCGGGCCAGGCGGCGCGCGGTCTCTCCGCTGGTGGTGAAGGCGATCAGGGCCTTGGCGCCGATGGTGGCTCCGACCTCGGCCGCGGCGCGGGCGATGGAGCCGCCGACGGTCTCGGGGACGCGGTTGAGCACGTGCGAGGCGCGCAGGGACTCCTGCTCGGCGGCGGCGATGATCCGCGCCATGGTCTGCACGGTCTCGACCGGGTACTGCCCGACGCTGGTCTCGCCCGAGAGCATCACCGCGTCGGCGCCGTCGAGTACGGCGTTGGCGACGTCGGACGCCTCGGCGCGGGTGGGCCGGGGCGCGCTGATCATGGACTCGAGCATCTGGGTGGCGACGATGACCGGCTTGGCCTTGTCGCGGCAGCGCTCGACGGCGCGCTTCTGCACCATGGGGACGTTCTCGAGGGGCAGCTCGACGCCGAGGTCGCCGCGGGCGACCATGACGGAGTCGAAGACCTCGATGATGTCCTGGAGGCGCTCGACGGCCTGGGGCTTCTCGACCTTGGCGATGAGCGGGACGCGGATGCCCATCTCGTCCATGATCTTGTGGACGTCCTCGGCGTCGTCCGGGCTGCGCACGAAGGACAGCGCGATCATGTCGACGCCCTGTTCGAGAGCCCACCGCAGGTCGCGCTCGTCCTTCTCGGTCAGCGCGGGGACGGCGACGGAGACACCCGGGAGGTTGAGGCCCTTGTGGTTGGAGACGGTGCCGCCGATGAGCACCCGCGTGTTGACGTCGGTGCTGGTGGACTTGACGCACTCCAGGACGACGCGGCCGTCGTCGATGAGGACGCGGTCGCCGGGGCGGACGTCTCCGGGCAGGTTCTTGTAGGTGGTGGACACCCGGTGCCGGTCGCCCTGGATGTCGTCGACGGTGACGGTGAACTCGTCACCGGGGTGCAGGTCCACGGGACCGTCGGCGAAGGTGCCGAGGCGGATCTTGGGACCTTGGAGGTCTGCGAGGATTCCGACGCTCCGGCCGCTTGCTTCGGCCGCTGCGCGGACGTTCTCATAGTTGGCGCGGTGGTCCTCGTGGGTACCGTGGCTGAGGTTGAGTCGCGCTACGTCCAGCCCGGCGTCGACGAGCTTGCGGAGGGTTTCCGGGCTCGATGTGGCTGGGCCGAGGGTCGCGACGATTTTCGCTCGACGTGTCACCTGTAACAGTTTAGAGCTTTTCGTGTGTTGATTGGTCTAAACCAAGTTGCGAGTAGGCGTCATCCGACCGACGACGAGGCGAACGCCGCGACCAGAGCTTCGCCGAATACGGGCAGGTCGTCCGGCTTACGGCTGGTGACGAGCCGGTTGGGGCCGTCGGTGTCCACGACGACCGCCTCGTCCACCCAGCGGGCCCCGGCGTTGGCCAGGTCGGTGCGCAGGCTGGGGAAGGACGTCAGGGTGCGCCCGCGGACGGCGTCGGCCTCGACGAGGAGCCAGGGCGCGTGGCAGATGGCGGCGACGGGCAGGCCCGCGTCGAAGAACGCGCGGACGAGGGCGACGGCGCGCTCGTCCTGGCGCAGGAGGTCGGGGTTGGCGACGCCCCCGGGCAGGACGAGCCCGGCGAAGTCGGCGGCCCGCACCTGGTCGACGGTGGCGTCGACGGCGAAGGTGTCGCCCTTGTCGAGGTGGTTGAACGCCTGGAGGAGCCCGGGTTCGGTGGAGACGAGGCGGGGCTCGCCTCCGGCCCGCCTGACCCGCTGCCAGGGGTCGGTGAGTTCGACCTGTTCGGTTCCCTCGGGTGCGGCGAGGAAGGCGATGGTGCTTCCGGTGAGTTCGCTGGCCATGAGGGGCTGCCCCCGTTCGTGTCGCGGTGTCGTCGGTGCTCACCTCCCCCTGCCCCGGCCGGGGCGGGTCATGCCTCGGGCGGCCGGGGCCACGGGATGGTCTCCGTCCCGGGACGCCGACCACCGGAGGGGCGTCCACCGCGGGCGCCGGGTCATCGCGCGGAGGGGACCGGGGACGAGCCGTGGGTGCCGACGCGGCCGTAGGCGCTCAGGACGAGCAGGTGGCGCAGGGTGTCGCTGCCGCGGCGCTCCGCCGTGGGGCCCTCGGCCCAGGGGCGGTTGACCGGCCAGCCGCCGTCGGGCTCCTGGGCGGCGAGGAGGGCGTCGAGGTGGGCGTCGATCTCGGCGTCGGTGAACAGGGAGCGGGCGATGTGGCCGGGGGTGGGCGCCAGGTCCAGCGGCGTGTGGACGTACCCGCGCACGTCCGGGTCGCGGGCGATGACGACGCGGATGACGGGGCTGAGCCGGGCGAACTCGGCGCGGGCCCGGTCACGGTCGGGGACGTGCTGCAGGAAGGTGCACACCGCGGCGGCCTCTTCGGGGTCGGTCCAGTTCAGGGCCCTGATCCGGGTCCAGCAGAAGCTGGTGGCGCGGTCCCGCCAGGGGTTGCTGATGTGGTGCTTGTGCAGCAGCCCGGCGATGGTGGCGGTGGGGTTGAGCGCTCCGCGGAAGTCGTGGTGCTCGCGCCACCAGGGCGCGGTCTCGGTGTGCCGGATGTCGGGCAGGACCGGCGGGACTCCCCCGCCGGGGCGGGTGGCGCCGCCGAGGTGGCGGCAGAGGCCGTTGACGGTTCCGTGGGGCAGGGGGCCGAGTTCGTCGAGGACGCGCAGCGCGGCGGCGTCCGCGAGGGGCTGGCTGCCGTGCCCGCGCAACTCGGGGTCGAGCGCGTTGCCGTACCCTCCGTCGACGTTGCGGTAGGTGTCGAGGACCGCGTACACGGCGTGGGCGGGGCCGCCCTGGAAGTGGTGGGCGAAGCGGTAGCGGTCCAGGAGGCGGGCGCTGCGGGCGATGAAGTGGTCGACGAGGTGGAGCGTGTCCTGGGTCACGGTACTCATGGTGGAAGGGTGCGCGCGGAGCGGACCGTTCAAACCTGCCCGGGGTTTCGGATTCGCCGTCGTTCCTCCAGGTCGGACCGGTTCGCCCGGCGGTGGGCGAGCCAGGCGGCCCCGGCCCAGGACAGGGCGACGGTGGCGGCCGCGGCGGCCTGGGCGTGCGCGGCGTTGTCGGCCGGGTAGACGACGCCGGTGAGGTAGTGGGCGATGAACCCGTCGGGCAGCCCCTGCCGGCCTGCCTGGACGCGGGCCCAGTCCTCGATCCGGGTGAGGGGGCAGGACCAGCCGACGACGGTGATGCCCAGGCCGTAGGCGGCGGCCGCCAGGTGCGGCAGGACCGCCCTGGGGCGGCGCCACGCCAGGAAGCCGCCGCCGACGATGTAGGCGATGAAGGCGAAGTGCAGGACCATGGCCGCCTCGGCCAGGATGTGGTACCCCATACCCCGGACGCTACCCGCGGTGGCGCGGCTCCGACATGGGCGTTCGTACTCAGGTGGGACGGTTGGGGGGAGCGCGGGGCGGGCCCCGGGGCCCGGAACGGCGCGAGCCGGGGCCGCCGCGCGGATGGCGGCCCCGGCTCGTCCTCCCTGCCCGTCCCCGCTACACCAGCGGGCGTGCGGTCGGCGGGATGGCGACCGGCAGGCTGGTGCCGTCTCCCAGGTAGGCGTCGACCGCGGCGGCGGCGCTGCGCCCCTCGGCGATGGCCCACACGATGAGCGACTGGCCGCGCCCCATGTCCCCGGCGCAGAAGACGCCGTCGACGGTGGTGGCGTAGTCGCGGTCGCGCACGACGTTGCCGCGGCCGTCCAGCTCCACGCCGAGCGCGTCGATCATGCCCTCCTTCTGCGGGCCGACGAAGCCCATCGCCAGGGTGACGAGCTGGGCGGGGATCTCGCGCTCGGTGCCGGGCTGCGGTTCGAAGCCCTTGTCGGTGCGCTTGACGTCCACGAGCCTGAGGGCGCGCACGTCGCCCTTGTCGTCGCCGAGGAACTCCACGGTGTTCACCGAGTACAGGCGTTTTCCGCCCTCCTCGTGGGCGCTGGTGACCTTGTACAGCATCGGCATGGTCGGCCATGGCTGGCCCTCGGGGCGCTTCGCCGGGGGCTTGGGCATGATCTCGAGCTGGGTGACCGAGGCCGCGCCCTGCCGGTGGGCGGTGCCCACGCAGTCCGCGCCGGTGTCGCCGCCGCCGATGACGACGACGTGCTTGCCCTCGGCGCTGATGGCCGGGGTGTCGTAGTCGCCCTGCTGCACCCGGTTGGCCAGCGGGAGGTACTCCATGGCCTGGTGGATGCCGCCGAGTTCGCGGCCCTTGGCGGGAAGGTCGCGCCAGGCGGTGGCCCCGCCCGCGAGCACGACGGCGTCGTGCTCGGCGCGCAGCCGCTCGACGGTGATGTCCACGCCGACGTCGACGCCGGTGCGGAACTCGGTGCCCTCGGCGCGCATCTGCGCCAGGCGCCGGTCGATGTGCCGCTTCTCCATCTTGAACTCGGGGATGCCGTAGCGCAGGAGCCCGCCGACGCGGTCGGCGCGCTCGTACACGGTCACGGTGTGCCCGGCCCGGGTGAGCTGCTGGGCGGCGGCCAGGCCGGCGGGGCCCGAGCCGACGACGGCGACCTTCCTGCCGGTGAGGGCCGCGGGCGGGCGGGGCTGCACCCAGCCCTCCTCCCACGCCCGGTCGATGATGGAGACCTCGACGTTCTTGATGGTGACGGCGGGCTGGTTGATGCCGAGCACGCACGCCGACTCGCACGGGGCGGGGCACAACCGCCCGGTGAACTCGGGGAAGTTGTTGGTGGCGTGCAGCCGCTCGATCGCCTCGCCCCAGTCGTGGCGGTGGACGAGGTCGTTCCACTCGGGGATGAGGTTGCCCAGCGGGCAGCCGTTGTGGCAGAACGGGATGCCGCAGTCCATGCAGCGCGACGCCTGGTTGACGACGGTGCCCCGGTCGAAGTCCTGGTAGACCTCGCGCCAGTCCTGGATGCGCACGTCCACCGGGCGATGCTCGGGCAGCTCCCGCTCGGTGATCTTGAGGAAGCCCTTGGGATCGGCCATTTCTCTCTTTCCCTCCTTTCTCGGTGCTGCCGTCAGGACTGGGCTGCGGCCATGATGGCCTCGGCCACGTCGCGGCCGTCGCGCTCGGCTTCGGCCCGGGCGCTCAGGACCCGCTTGAAGTCGCGGGGCATGACCTTGCCGAAGCGCTCGACCGCGAGGTCGAAGTCGGCGAGCAGGCGCTGGGCGACGGTCGATCCGGTCTCGGCGTGGTGGCGGCGCAGGACGTCCTCCAGGAACGCCCGGTCGTCGTCGTCGAGCGGGTCGATGTCGACCATCTCGGTGTTGACGCGGCCCCTGTCGAGGTCGAGCACGTAGGCGATGCCGCCGGACATCCCGGCCGCGAAGTTGCGGCCGGTGCGGCCCAGGACGACCGCGCGTCCGCCGGTCATGTACTCGCACCCGTGGTCGCCGACGCCCTCGACGACGGCGAGCGCGCCGGAGTTGCGCACGCAGAACCGCTCCCCGGCGATGCCGCGCAGGAACACCTCGCCCGAGGTGGCCCCGTAGGCGATGACGTTGCCCGCGATGATGTGCTCTTCGGCGGCGAACTGCGCGCTGTCGGCGGGGCGCACGGTGACGCGGCCGCCGGACAGGCCCTTGCCGACGTAGTCGTTGGCGTCGCCGACCAGGCGCAGGGTCACGCCCTTGGGCAGGAACGCCCCGAAGGACTGGCCCGCCGAGCCGGTGAAGGTCACGTCGATGGTGTCGTCGGGCAGGCCCTCGGCGCCGTAGCGCTTGGTGACCTCGTGCCCGAGCATGGTGCCCACGGTGCGGTTGACGTTGCGCACCGGCAGGTCCAGCCTGAGCGGCGTGCCGAACTCCAGGGCTCCCTCGGACAGCTGGATGAGGGTGTTGTCCAGGGCCTTCTCGAGGCCGTGGTCCTGGACGCGGACCTGGTGGCGGTGGTCGCTGTCCCAGGGCTGCACCTCGTGCAGGATCGGGGACAGGTCCAGGCCGGAGGCCTTCCAGTGGTCGACGGCGGCGCGCGCGTCGAGCAGGTCGACCGAGCCGATCGCCTCGGCCAGGCTGCGGAAGCCCAGGGCCGCCAGGTACTCGCGGACCTCCTCGGCGATGAACTCGAAGAAGTTGACGACGAACTCGGGCTTGCCGTTGAAGCGCTTGCGCAGCTCGGGGTTCTGCGTGGCCACGCCCACCGGGCAGGTGTCCAGGTGGCACACCCGCATCATGACGCAGCCCGACACCACGAGCGGGGCGGTGGCGAAGCCGAACTCCTCGGCGCCCAGCAGCGCGGCGACGATGACGTCGCGGCCGGTCTTGAGCTGGCCGTCGGCCTGCACCACGATCCGGTCGCGCAGCCCGTTGCGCAGCAGGGTCTGCTGGGTCTCGGCCAGGCCCAGCTCCCAGGGGGTGCCCGCGTGCTTGAGCGAGGTGAGCGGGGAGGCCCCGGTCCCGCCGTCGTGGCCGGAGATCAGCACCACGTCGGCGTGCGCCTTGGACACGCCGGCGGCGACGGTGCCCACTCCCGCCTCGGACACCAGCTTGACGTGGACCCGCGCCGAGGGGTTGGCGTTCTTCAGGTCGTGGATGAGCTGGGCGAGGTCCTCGATGGAGTAGATGTCGTGGTGCGGCGGCGGCGAGATCAGGCCCACACCGGGGGTGGAGTGCCGGGTGTCGGCGACCCACGGGTAGACCTTGTGGCCGGGCAGCTGGCCGCCCTCGCCGGGCTTGGCGCCCTGGGCCATCTTGATCTGGATGTCGTCGGCGTTGGTGAGGTAGTGCGAGGTGACGCCGAAGCGCCCCGACGCGACCTGCTTGATGGAGCTGCGCCGCAGGTCCCCGTTGGCGTCGGGGGTGAAGCGGCGGGCGTCCTCGCCGCCCTCGCCGGTGTTGGACTTGCCGCCGAGCCGGTTCATGGCGATGGCGAGCGTCTCGTGGGCCTCCGCGGAGATGGAGCCGTACGACATGGCGCCGGTGGAGAAGCGCTTGACGATCTCCGAGACCGGTTCGACCTCGTCGATCGGCACGGGCTCGCGCACGCCCTCCTTGAGCGTGAACAGGCCCCGCAGCGTCATGAGGTTCTCGGCCTGCTCGTCGATCCGGCCGGTGTACTCCTTGAAGATCTCGTAGCGCCGCGTGCGGGTGGCGTGCTGGAGCTTGAAGACCGTCTCGGGGTTGAACAGGTGCGGTTCGCCCTCGCGCCGCCACTGGTACTCGCCGCCCACGGCCAGGCGGCGGTGGTCGGCGGGGTTGGCGGCGTAGGCCACGGCGTGGCGCAGGCGCGCCTCCTCGGCGAGGACGTCGAAGCCGACGCCGCCCAGGCGCGAGGTGGTGCCGGTGAACGCGCGGTCGACGACCTCGGCGCCCAGGCCGAGGGCCTCGAAGATCTGCGCGCCGGTGTAGGAGCTGACCGCGGACACGCCGATCTTGGACATGACCTTCAGGACGCCCTTGCCGAACGCCTTGACGGTGTTGCGCGCGGCGGTCTCGGGGTCCAGGCCCGGGATGGCGCCGCGCGCGGCGAGGTCCCGGACGGTGGCCAGCGCCAGGTAGGGGTTGACGGCGGACGCGCCGTAGCCCAGCAGCAGCGCGACGTGGTGGCACTCGCGCACGTCGCCCGCCTCGACGACGAGGCCGACCTCGGTGCGGGTCTTCTCCCGCACCAGGTGGTGGTGGACCGCGCCGGTGAGCAGCAGCGACGGGACGGGGGCGTGCTCGGCGTCCGCGCCGCGGTCGCTGAGCACGATGATGTGCGCGCCGTCGGCGATGGCCGCCGACACCTCGGCGCAGATCTCGTCCAGGCGGCGGGCCAGGGCCGCGCCGCCTCCGGCCACCGGGTAGGTGGCGTTGGCGGTGTGCGCGCGGAACGCCGGGTCGCCGTCGGGGCCGCCCGCCCCGACGATCGCGGCGAGCTGGGCGTCCTGCAGGACGGGGGTGTCGAGCACGATGCGGCGGCAGTCCTCGGGGTCCGGGGACAGCACGTTCTCCTCGGCGCCCAGCGCGGCGCTGAGGCTGGTGACCATCTCCTCGCGGATGGCGTCCAGCGGCGGGTTGGTGACCTGCGCGAAGTTCTGCGAGAAGTAGTCGAACAGCTGGCGCGGGCGGCTGGACAGCGCCGCGACGGGCGTGTCGGTGCCCATGGAGCCGATGGCCTCGGCGCCGGTGCGGGCCATGGGGGTGAGGATGACGCGGAGCTCCTCCTCCGTGTACCCGAAGACCCGCTGCTCGTGGACGACGTCCCCGATGGGGGCGGGCTCGGCCTCGGGCAGGTCGGCGAGGCGCACGACGCCGTCGGCGAGCCACTGGGCGTAGGGGTGCTCGGCGGCGAGTTCGGCCTTGACCTCCTCGTCCTCGATGATGCGGCCCTGCGCGGTGTCCACGACGAAGATGCGGCCCGGCTGGAGGCGGCCCTTGCGCACGACGCGCTCGGGGTCGATGTCCAGGACGCCGACCTCGCTCGCGAGGACGACGAGGCCGTCGTCGGTCACCCAGTAGCGTCCGGGGCGCAGCCCGTTGCGGTCCAGGACCGCGCCGATGAGGGAGCCGTCGGTGAAGGTGACCGACGCGGGACCGTCCCAGGGCTCCATGAGCATGGAGTGGAACTCGTAGAAGGCCCGCACCGCCGGGTCCATCTCGGTGTGGTTCTCCCACGGCTCGGGGATCATCATCAGCACCGAGTGCGGGAGCGAGCGCCCGCCCAGGTGCAGCAGCTCCAGCGCGGCGTCGAAGGACGCGGTGTCGGAGTCCTCGGCGTCGACGATGGGGAAGATCCGGGAGATGTCGCCGGGGATGAGGTCGCTGGCGAGGGTGGCCTCGCGGGCGCGCATCCAGTTCCGGTTGCCCTTGACCGTGTTGATCTCGCCGTTGTGCGCGATGTACCGGAAGGGGTGCGCCAGCGGCCAGGACGGGAAGGTGTTGGTGGAGAACCGCGAGTGCACCAGCGCCAGGCCCGAGGCGTAGCGCCGGTCCGACAGGTCGGGGAAGAAGGGTTCGAGCTGCGGCGTGGTCAGCATGCCCTTGTAGGTGATGGTGCGCGGCGACAGGCTCGCGAAGTAGACGCCGACCTCGTGCTCGGCGCGCTTGCGCACACAGTAGGCGTAGCGCTCCAGTTCGATGCCGGTGGCGCCCTCGCTGGGGGTGCCGGGGCGCCCCGCGACGAACAGCTGGCCGAAGAACGGCATGACCTCGCGGGCCACGGGGCCGCAGTGCTGGGGCTCGAAGGGCAGGTCGCGCCAGCCGAGCAGTTCCAGGCCCTCCTCGTCGACGATCCGGGCGACGGCGGCGACGGCCTCCGCGCGCTCGGCCGCCTCGATCGGCAGGAACCCGATGCCGACGGCGTAGGCGCCGGCCTCGGGAAGGTCGAAACCGCAGTCCTCGCGGTAGAGCGCGTCGGGGATCTGGGTGAGGATGCCCACGCCGTCCCCGTCGTCGGGGTCCGCCCCGGAGGCGCCTCGGTGGTCGAGGTTGCGCAGCACGGTCAACGCCTTCTCGACGATGTCGTGGCTGCGACGGCCGGAGAGGTCCGCGACGAATCCGATACCGCAGGCATCGTGTTCGTAGGAGCTGTCGTACAGGCCCTCGGAAGTGGTCATCGCGTTCGGTCGGGCGGACGAACGCCGCACCTGTCCAGCAGGCATCTACCCTCCTGTCGTCTTTCGTCTGAGCTTTGTGAAAAGCGCATTCGGGACGACATTGGCCCTGCTGCGTCGGCTCTGTGACCGCTCTACCCGCACCTTTTCCACGGGGTCAGAAACCTGAAACCCGCGTGACACGCCCTCGTGACATCGGTGCTCTGCCGGGTGGTCGCGGCACTCGCCGGTGACTCACGTCAGCCGGTGGCCCTCTCCCCGGATCGACCGGAGGTCTAGACCAGCCGCCGCCACAGTGCGACGACCCCACCGGGGAGAACCCCCGGTTCGTGCGGGATACCGTGCCCCCGTCCGCTCCGTGGAGCGGCATGCGGCTATTTATCCCGCCACCGGCACCGCAAACCTTCCCTCGGGTCGGAGAGCGGCTTCGCAAGCTTACATGCCCGTAACAGGCGGCCTCGAACTAAGGTTCGCCTAATCGATCACCGCCCCCGCCCTCCCCGCTGGTCCTGGCCTCTTCGGGATCTCGGGGACGGTAGAGACCCGGAAGAGGCCAGGACCAGCGGGGAGGGGTCAGTGGGCGCCGGGCAGTTCCCCGGCGAGGCGGGAGGCGACCGCGTCGAGTTCGAGCAGCCGGTGCAGCGGCAGGTCCATGAGGGTGTGCCCCGAGAGCCACGGCGCGGCCGCCGCGACGCGGGTGCGGGCCCACTTCTTGTTGACGGGGGCGCCCAGGCCGGCCGCGGCCCGGATCAGGCCCTCGCGCAGCGCGGCGGCCACCGAGCCGTGCGCGCGCTCGCGGACGTGGCGCGCCAGCCACGCCCCGGCGTCGTCCGCGACCCCGGGGCCCGGGGCCGCCGCGCCCACCCGGACGACGGTGCGGCGCGGGTCGGGGACCCCCCGCGCGAACCGCACCGTCCGGTCGGGTCCCGCGACGCGGCGCAGGGCCGCCTGCCCCGCCTCGTCGCGCACCTGGGGGGCGCGCGATCCCACCACGACGCTCAGCTCGGCGGCCGGGGCCGCCAGGAGCACACGCTCGGTCAGCGCCTCCCCGCCCGCGGTCAGGTCCACGACCGCGTGGCCGGCGGGCACCGGCGCGGACAGCCAGGCCGCCAGGGGGACCCGGTTGGCCCCTTCCGGCAGCGCGGCCTCGGGCCAGGCGCCCACGAAGGCGTCGGGGGCGGTCCCGGCCCAGACCAGCGGCGCGGTCCCGGCGGTGAGCGCGTCGGCCGACTCCCGGGCGTTCACCCCCTGGCTGTAGATGCGCGCGGCCGCGCGGCTCCTGCTCCCGGCCCGGCCCCCGCCGTCGCCGACGGGGGTGCGCGCGGTGGCGCGCAGCACGTACAGGTCGCTGGCCGCGCCGATGGCCTCGGCCCCCAGGTAGTGGTTGAAGTCCGGCCAGATCGCCTCGACGGCCAGGTTGAGGCGGGTCAGGCGCTCCTGGGTGCGGGCCGCCAACGCCGGGGTTGTCTCACTCGCGCCGTAGGCCACGAGGACCCGCGCGGTCCTGGGTTCGGCCAGGCCTTCCAGCCCGCGGCGCACGAACAGCTCCACGCCTTCGGGGGTGTAGGGCGGGTCGGTGAACACCAGGTCCGATCCGGAGCGCACCGCGGGGGGCAGGCCCAGGCGCAGGTCCGCGAAATGGCAGCGCACCTTCAGGCCGAGCCGGTCCGCGGCCGCGTCGATGTAGGCGAGCATGCGCTCGTCGATGTCCACCACGACCGCCTCCGCGCCCGGGTGCACCAGGGTCAGGGCCAGCGAGGTGAGGTCGTGGTCGCCCACGCACAGCAGGCGCGCGCCGTCCAGGTCGAAGCGCGCGCCCAGGAACACGGCGCGGCGCAGCGCCGTGCGGGCGCTGGCGGCCACGTGGTCCAGGTCCGCGCGCGCGGCCGGGGCCCCGGCGACCAGGCGCTCCAGCTCGGCCTCCGCCGCGGCGTGCGGGGCGAGCAGGTGGCCGACGGGGTCGGCGAGGCGGGGCCGCTCCGCGAGGGGCGCGTAGCGGGAGGGGTCGCGCGGTCGGACGCGGTCGCCGTCGCGCTCCAGTTCGTCGCCCAGGGCGTCCAGGGTCGCGGCGACCACGCGGTGCGCGACCCCGGTGGAGCGCACGAGTTCGCGCGCGCTCCACCAGCGGCCGTCGGACAGGGCCGCCGGGATGAGCAGGACGCGGGCGGCGTCCGCGCCCTGCTCCTTGAGCAGGGCCGACAGCGCGGGAGGAAGGTCGGTCGTCATCGGTGTTCGGCGGGTCTGCGCGGACGGGCCGCGCTCAGCCGATTCCCCCCTGGTCCGCGGTCCCGTCCACGACCCCGCCGGTGCCGTCGGTCGTGGTCCCGTCGGTCGTGGTCCCGTCCGTCGTGGTCCCGTCCGTCGTGGTCCCGTCCGTCGTGGTCCCCTCGGTGGCGGCCCCGGTGTTCTCCAGGAACGCCTCGCGCTCGGTGAGGCGGTAGTAGACCGGCATGTCGAAGCCGTTCAGGGCGATCAGCGGCGTTTCGAGGTTCTCGGTCTCCTCGGCGCTGGTGGAGTCCTCGGACTGCGTCCACAGGACGACCAGGTAGTGGCCGTTGACGGTGGCGGTGGCGGAGCTGTAGCCCGCGCCGAGGGCGTCGAACGGCGCCTCGGTGCTGGGCGGGACCAGGAAGCCGCCCTCGGACCCGGCCTCCTCCCCCTCCACCGGGGCCAGGCCCTCGGCCAGGGTCTGGGACGCCTCGGTGTCGCGGAGCTTGAAGATCGCGGCCACGCCGATGTAGCCGTCGGCGACGTAGCCTCCGCGTGCCACCTGCGAGCACTCGGCGCTCTCCAGCGCGGCCAGGGCCCGGGGACCCCACACGGCCTCGGCGCAGTTGTCGGTGAGGGACTGGGACTCGAGCGCGAAGACGAGGTCACCGCTGGACAGCTCTGCGCTGTCCGCGAAGACCTCGTTCTCGTTCAGCGGCCGGGGGTCCGCCTCGCGGTCGTCCAGGAGCTCGACGGCCTCACCGGTCTCGTAGACCTCGTACCGGGTGGGCGCGGCCGTAGCGGCCTCGGAGCCGCCGGACCCGGTGAACTCCATGACCAGGACCACCCCGAGCGCGACCACGGCCAGGGCCAGCACTCCGATCAGGACGGGCACCAACGGGCCGCGCTTCCCGGCGCGGCCGCCGCTCCTGCGGCGGCGCGAACCCCGGCTCCGGCTCGGACGCTCCTCGGTCGGGCTCTCGGCGGGCTTCCTGCGTCGGCCGGGGGCGCCGGACACGGGCGACTCGGTAGATGACACCTGCGACCTCTTCGATGGGCGGGGACGGGGTTCTGTCTGGACGGGGGCCGCGCGGGGGAAAAGGGGGGCGGCGGCCGCCTCCGGCAAGGATAGAGGACTTCTCCGGACCGGCCGTCTCGGGACGGCCGGGGCCTTCCGGCGGCCGCCCGCGCGGGTGGGGCGGGCGGCCGCCGGCTACTCCTCCTCGCTCGCGTCGCGGACCTGCTCGTACACCATCAGGGCGGCGTCCATCGCGGCGACGTTGAGGGTGGCCATGGAGTCGTCGTCGGAGGGCGCCTCCCCGTCGGCGCGCGCCACCCAGAAGACCGCGACGTAGTGGCCCATGGCCTGGGCGGTGGCCTGGCTGTAGCCGCGGTGCAGCCCGTCGATCCCGTCGTTCATGGGCAGCACGAAGCCGGGTTCGGCGCGCGGGTCCAGGCTCTCCAGGGTGGTGCTCGCGGCGTCGGCGTCGGCGAGGTCGAACAGCGTGAACTGGGCCACGTACTCGCCGTCGGCGTCCTGGTAGACCCCGCGCGCGGCGGAGGAGCAGGAGCCGGTGGACAGGTTCTGGGCGAGCTCGTCGCCCCACACCAGCGAGGTGCAGGTGTCGGTGACCTCGGAGTCCCGCAGGGACAGGTCCATGCCGCTCAGGGAGAGCTCCTGCACCGAGCCGAAGACCTGCTCCTGGGTGAGCGGTTCGGCGTCCCCGGCGCGCTCGGTGATGGGGGCGAAGATGTCCTGCTGGTCCTGGGCGTGGAAGAGCTCGGGCCGCAGGGTGCTGTGCCCGGCGGGCGGCGCGACGATGGGCGCCGGGTCCCGGTTGGCGCTCCCCTCGGGGGCGACCAGCTGGAGGATGAGCACGGCCAGCAGCGCGAGCAGCGACAGGACCGCCATGATCAGCAGCGCGACCAGCACGTAGGTGCCGCGTTTGCGGCGGCTCTGCTCGGCGAGGGAGTACACCATCTGGCCGGGCCGGTCGCCCAGCACGGTGACCTTGCTCAGCGCGGAGGCGGAGAACCGGGAGACCTGGTCGACCGCGCCGGTCCCCGGCTTGGGCCGGGCGGCGCGGCGGGTGCCGCCGGGCGGCGTGTTCCTGGCGCGCGCGCTCTCCGCGCCCTTGGCGTCGGCGGCCTTCTTCGCGGGGTTCTTCCGGCCGCCCCGGCGGGCGCCCTTCCCCGCGGCTCCCCGCCCGGACCCGCCCTGCCGGATTCCGCCCGTGGAGCGGGTGCCCCGCCGGGGCCGCTGCTCCCGGGAGCCGTCCTCGGCGTCGAGGTCGTGGTCGTCGTAGTCGTCCGGGCGGCGTCCGGCGGCGGCCCGGCTGTCCGCGTCCTCGCGTGCGGAGCGGGCGCCGCGTTGTGCGGAGTCGGCGTTTCGCAGCTTCACGTACTCATCCAGTGGGTGCGGGCCCCTCGCGGCGTCGCCGCCGCGAGGGGGATGTGATGGATCAGTCCTGCGGCTCGTCGCCCTCCCGGGGCGTCGGCTCCTCGGAACCACCGTCCTCGGCGTCGCCGTTCCGCAGCGGCCTGGACCCGGATCGCACGGTCGCGTCCCCGTCGGGGAGCGCCTCGGTGGACATCACGGTGCCCGGCTCCTCGCCCGGGTCGGTCCCGATCAGCTGGGTGCCCTCGTCCTCGCCCTCGGGCAACACCCGGGACGAGAACCGGTCGAGCCGGGTCCCGGCCCACACGAAGTAGGCCAGCGCGCCGAGGAAGACCAGGATGGAGGTCCAGTTGTTGAGGCGGAAGCCGAGTATCTCGTTGGCGGGGTCCACCCTCATGTACTCGATCCAGAACCGTCCCACACAGTAGCCCATGACGTAGAGCGCGAACAGCCGTCCGCCGCGCAGCGCGTCACCGTACCGCCGCCCCAGCCAGGCGAGCAGGGCCGCGAGTGCCAGGCACCACAGCGACTCGTACAGGAAGGTCGGGTGGTAGGTGAAGACGCCCGCCTCCATGCCGGGGCGCAGCGCGCCGTTCTCGAAGGGCTCCACCCGCAGCGCCCACGGCACGTCGGTGGGGCCGCCGAACAGCTCCTGGTTGAAGTAGTTGCCCCAGCGCCCGAACGCCTGGGCCAGCGGGATGGTGGGCGCGATCGCGAACGACAGCTGCGTCATCGACAGCCCGCGCCGGCGCGCCACCCACCACACGCCCAGGGCGCCCAGCGGGATCGCGCCCCAGATGCCCAGGCCGCCGTTCCAGATGTAGAGGGCCTGGACCGGGTCCTTGCCGGGGGCGAAGTACAGCTGGTAGTCGCTGACCACGTGGTAGAGGCGGCCTCCGACGAGGCCCAGGAGCACCGCCGGGACCGCCAGGTCCATGATGGTGCCGGGGCGGCCGCCCATGGCCGCCCAGCGCCGTTCGCTCCAGTAGACCGCGGCGACCACCCCGGCCAGGATGCACAACGCGTAGAAGTGGATGGTGAGCGGCCCCAGCTCGATGACGCTCATGCCCGGGCTGGGAATAGCCGCGAGGGCGCGGCCGGTGTCGGCCGCGCCCGCGGTGGTGCTCAACGGAATCGTCATTCGTCCGGATTTTCCTTGGATGGTGAGGAGGAGGGCGATTCGGCGGGCGCCATGGAGTCGTCCCCCGCGACCGGGAGGGTGTCGGGTTCCCCGGCCTCCGCGTCCTCGACCGCCTGGACGAGCCCGTTCACGGTGTACGCCTCGTTGCCCATGAGCACCCCGTTGACGTAGACGGACGGGGTTCCCGCGAAGGCGTTGTCGCCCTCGGAGTACTTGGCGTTCACCGCGGCGGTGGCGTCGAGGAGCTCCCCGACGTAGGTGTCGTCCAGGAAGGTGGCGTCCACGCCGTTGTCACTCCCCCACTCCATCAGTTCGGCCAACCGCATCGTCTGGACGCGGTCGGGGATGTCGGCCTGCGCCTTCGCCGCCAGTTCAGGGTAGTAGTCCGTGACGAACTTCTCGACGACCGCGTCCTCGGCGGCCACCCGCTCGGCGAACGCCGGGTCGGTGATGCCGACCTCCTCGCCCCAGGCGGTGAGGTCCTCGACGGAGAAGCCCTCGGAGCCCTCGGCCGGCTGGTTCTCGAAGAGGACGTCGTTGTACTCGACGAACCTGCCGTGGTCGGCCGCCGCCCGGGCCGCGGCGCCCCCGCGCAGCGAGTTGCTGCTGATCGGGTCGGGCTGGGCCGCGAAGATGCTCACGGGTCGCAGGTGCACGATGGCCCTGCCGTCGGCGGCCAGCTGCTTGAGGGTGTCGGAGTTGGTCTGCTCGAAGTTCCGGCAGGCGGGGCACTGGTAGTCCGCGTAGACCTCCACGACGGGGGCCCGCGCCCCGTCGGCGGCCATGACGACGCTGCCGTCCTGCTGCAGCGTCTGGGGCGCCGTCGCGCCCTCGAACCCCGAGCTGCTCCCCTCCTGGAGCCGCATGACGAGGTAACCGCCGCCCACGACGAGGGCGACGACGGCGACGGCCGCGCCGATGACGGCCAGGAGCTTGTTGCGTTTGGCCCGCTTCTGCTCCTTGATCCGTTCCTGCCTGAGCCGCTCGCGATTGGCCTTCCGCGACGCCTTGCTCATCAGCCGATCACCATTTCCTCGTTGGATCCGTTGTTGTGGCCGGCTCCTCCGGCGCGGGGGCGCGGCCGTGGGACGGCGCCCCGCGCCGCGGAGCCCCGAGAGGACCGGTCCGCGCCCTGCCGGCGGCGGCCCGGTGAAGTTCTACCGCCGCTGGTCCCGGCCCGGGTAGAGGCCAAGGACCCGGTCGACCGAGAAGGGCGAGCGCGGCCAGACCGCGACGAACAGGCCCAGCGCCATGAAGCCGAGGTCGCGCGCGATGTCCAGGCCGTAGGCGGTCTCCCCCTCGGCCACCGGCCCGCCGGTGCCGAAGCAGCCGCAGTCGATGTTCAGCCCGCGCGCCCACGCCGAGGCGATGCCCGCGATGAAGACTCCCATGAGCAGGGCCCCGACGATCCCGGTGAGGCGGGTGGCCAGGCCCAGGACGAGCAGCAGCGCCAGCGCGATCTCGAACAGCGGCAGGGTGTAGCCGATGAACCGGCTCACGTCGTCGCCGAAGAGCTGGTACGCCTGCACCGACTGCACGGACAGGGCGGGCACGATCACCTTGGTGTACCCGGCGTATCCGACCACCCCGGCCAGGGCCAGGCGCGCGGCCAGGGTCGCCCACGGCTGGACGGTCTCCCACCGGGTGGCGGGCCGCTGTCGGAGCTCGCGGTCCCGCCCGGTGTTCTCTTCGGTGTCCGTCGACATGCCTCTCCCCGAGCCTTGACGTGCCCCGCCTGCCTGCGGGGGCCACCCGAACGACACAGAGCCTACTGCGCGTAGCGGCGCGATCACATTTGTTTCGGGGATGGATCGCGGTGCGATCGCAGTCGGTCCAACAGCACGGTAGCCCCCCGATCGCGGTCGGAGGGCTACCGGGAGGTCTTCGGGCGCCGAATCTCACCCGATTCTCACCGAGCCGCCGCCCGCACGCCCTCCCCGAGCTCGGCGGCGAACGCGCGGACCGCGTCCAGGCCGCTCTCCAGGTCGGGGGCGTCCAGGACCCGCTGGCAGAATCCCGCCCCGACGATGACGCCGTCGGCGTAGGCCGCGACCTCCGCGGCCTGGGCCCCGTTGGAGATGCCCAGGCCCACGCAGACCGGCAGCCCGCTGTCGCGGGTGGCCTCGCGGGTGCGCTCCACGAGCCGCTCGGCCGTCCCCGAGACCTTGGCGCGGGTGCCGGTGACCCCCATCAGCGAGGCCGCGTACACGAACCCGCGCGAGGCGTCGCAGGTCAGCTTGAGGCGGGCGTCCGTGGAGGAGGGCGCGACCAGGAAGATCCGGTCCAGCCCCGCGGCGTCGCTGGCGGCGATCCAGGGCCCCGCCTCCTCGGGGATGAGGTCGGGGGTGATGACCCCCGAGCCCCCGGCGTCGGCCATGTCCGCGGCGAAGGCCTCCACGCCGTACCGCTCGATGGGGTTCCAGTACGACATGACCAGGGCCGCCGCGCCGGTGGCGGCGGTGGCCCGCACGACCGCGAGGACGTCCTTGGGCGTGGTGCCCGCCTCCAGCGCCATGCCCGCGGCCCTCTGGATGGTGGGGCCGTCCATGGTGGGGTCGGAGTAGGGTAGGCCGACCTCGATGACGTCGCAGCCGCCGTCGACCATCGCCTGGACGACCCGGACGGAGGACTCGACGTCGGGGAAGCCCGCGGGCAGGTAGCCGATCAGCGCGGCCCGCCCCTGGGACCGGGCCTCGGCGAGCTTGCTCTGCAGGGTGGTCATCGGTTCCGCTCCCCCTCGTCGCCGGTGAGCCCGAAGTAGGCGGCGGCGGTGTTGACGTCCTTGTCGCCGCGGCCCGACAGGCTCACCAGGATGGTGGCGTCCGGTCCGAGTTCGGCGCCGATCTCGCGCGCCCCGGCGAGGGCGTGCGCGCTCTCGATCGCCGGGATGATGCCCTCGGTGCGGCACAGCAGCCGGAACGCCTCCATGGCCGCGGCGTCGGTGACGGCGGCGTAGGAGGCGCGGCCCGAGTCGGCGAGCCAGGCGTGCTCGGGGCCCACCGCCGGGTAGTCCAGGCCCGCGGAGATGGAGTGGCTGGGAACGGTCTGGCCGTACTCGTCCTGGAGCACGAAGGTGCGCGTGCCCTGGAAGACGCCGGGGCTGCCGCCGGTGATGGAGGCCGCGTGGCGGCCGGTGCCCACGCCGTCGCCGCCCGCCTCGAAGCCGTACAGGCGCACCGACTCGTCGGGGATGAACGCGGCGAAGACGCCGATGGCGTTGGAGCCGCCGCCCACGCAGGCCGCGACCGCGTCGGGCAGCGCCCCGGTGCGCTCCAGGACCTGCTCGCGCGCCTCGGCCCCGATGACGTAGTGCAGGTCGCGCACCATGGACGGGAACGGGTGCGGCCCGGCGACGGTGCCCAGCAGGTAGTGGGTGGTGTCAACGTTGGCGACCCAGTCCCGGAACGCCTCGTTGACGGCGTCCTTGAGGGTGCGGCTGCCGATGGTGACGGGGACGACCTCGGCGCCCAGCATGTTCATGCGGGCCACGTTGAGGGCCTGGCGGCGGGTGTCCTCCTCGCCCATGTAGATCACGCACTCCAGGCCCATCAGGGCGCACGCGGTCGCCGTGGCCACCCCGTGCTGGCCCGCGCCGGTCTCGGCGATGACCCGGGTCTTGCCCATCCGCTTGGTGAGCAGGGCCTGGCCGAGCACGTTGTTGATCTTGTGCGAGCCGGTGTGGTTCAAGTCCTCGCGCTTGAGCAGGACGCGCGCGCCGCCGCAGTGCGCGCTGAAGTTGCGGGCGTCGGTGAGCGGGCTGGGGCGGCCGGTGTACTCGGCCAGCAGCGTGTTCAGCTCCGCCTGGAAGGCCGGGTCGGACTTGGCCTCCTCCCAGGCCGCGGCGACCTCGTCCAGGGCGGCGACGAGGGCCTCGGGGCTGAACCGGCCGCCGAAGCGCCCGTAGTGCCCGCCCTCCCCGAGGTAGTCCGGCACGGGATGTGCGTCAGTGTTCATCTGCAGGATCTCCAAAAGCCGCGCGAACTGGCGCGGCGCGCGAAGTGAAGGTTCAGGTCACGGCACGGCGCCGGGAACCCGCGGTCTCCTTCTCAGAGCCCCCGCGGGTTCCCTAGGACCATCGCCCGGTCAGGACGGCGGTTCGCGTGGTCCGGAGCGCGCGCACGGTCAGTGCCTGTCCCGCAGCGCCGGGTGGGCGCCCGCGGTGACGAGGTCGGCGACGGCTCCGCGCGGGTCGCGCCCCATCACCAGGCTCTCGCCGACCAGGACCGCGTCCGCTCCGGAGCTCGCGTAGGCGAGCAGGTCGTGCGGACCGCGCACCCCGGACTCGGCGACCCTGATCCTGTCGTCGGGGATCAGCGGCGCCAGGCGCGCGAAGGTGTCCCGGTCGACCTTGAGGGTCTTGAGGTCGCGGGCGTTGACGCCGATGACGGTGGCCCCGGCGTCGAGGGCGCGCTCGACCTCCTCGGCGGTGTGCGTCTCGACCAGCGGGGTGAGCCCGAGGGACTCGGCGCGCTCCACCAGGGAGACCAGCGCGGCCTGCTCCAGGGCCGCGACGATCAGCAGGACGGCGTCGGCGCCGTGGACGCGCGCCTCCCACAGCTGGTAGGAGCTGACCACGAAGTCCTTGCGCAGCAGCGGCGTCTCCACGGCGGCGCGCACGGCCGCCAGGTCGTCGAGGCTTCCGCCGAAGCGGCGCCGCTCGGTCAGGACGCTGATGAGGCAGGCGCCGCCGTCCGCGTAGTCGCGGGCCAGCGCGGCGGGGTCGGCGATCGCGGCGAGCGCGCCCTTGGACGGGCTGGAGCGCTTCACCTCGGCGATGACCTGGACCCCCGGGCTGCGCAGCGCCGCGACCACGTCCTTGGGCCACGGCAGGGTCGCCGCCCGCTCCTTGAGCTGGTCCAGGGGTGTGGCGGCCTGCCGGTCAGCGAGGTCCGCGCGCACTCCGTCGAGAATCTCGTCGAGCACGCTCACGTGAGAGGGCCCCCTCTTGATGGTCGGCTGGTTGGGGTGAGAGTGCTCACTCCCATCGTGCACACCGATCGTATCCACCCCTGGTGGGACCCTGGTCACCGGCTCCGCACAACGCCCCGATGTCCGTCCCCCCGCTGATCTTGACCTTTCCGGGGTCTCGACCGCTTCCGAGACCCCGGAAAGGTCAAGATCAGCGGGGAAACCCCTGCGGGCCCTAGGTCGGCAGCGCTCCGCCGGGGGCCAGGAACGCCCCGAAGGGGAGGTTGCGCGCGATCCAGAAACCCACGATCCCGGCGAGCAGCGACCACAGCCAGAACGGGTGCACGAGCCTCGGGGGCCGGGCCGGGGGCCGGAAGGACCCGTACACCCAGCGCGCGTAGGCCCACGCCAGGAACGGGAGCGCGGCCACCAGGAAGATGTTCATCTGGGCCGCGCCGACGATGTCGAGGCTGGTCAGAGCGTGCACGGCGCGGGTCGAACCGCAGCCGGGGCAGTACGTCCCGGTGAGCGCCAGCCAGGGGCAGGTCGGGTAGTGCCCCGGCTCGTTGGGGTCGACGAAGTGCACGACCACCAGGCCCGCCACTCCCAGCGCGCCCAACGCCAACGGCGCCGCCGCGGGATGCAGGCGGCGCCGTAGTCGCGCCAGAACCGATGAGTCGGCCATGTCCTTAGTACGTGGAGTACGTCGCGCTCGACGCGGCGAGGACCACGAAGAAGACGATGTAGATCACCCAGAAGATCGCACCCAGGATGAAGCCGATGAGGCTGATGATGCCCATGATCTTGGCGGTGTTGGCCGAGCTCTCGGCGCCCGCGTAGTCGCCGATGCTCCACTTGCTGTTGACCTGGAGGGCGAAGATCAGGCCGATGATGCCGATGACCGTGCAGCCGAACAGGCCCAGGATGTTCATCCACAGGTAGTTCTTGGGGGGCTGGCCGGCCGGCTGGCCGCCGGAGTAGGGGCCGGGGGGCGGCGGGCCGTAGCCGCCGGGGTTGTGCGGGCCGGAGGGCGGACCATAGCTCATAGTCGGTACGTCTTTCCTTACGACGGGTCAAAAGAGGGTGCGCCGCGGCCCGGGGGCAGAACGACCAACGGGGTTCACGGTTGGGAACACGACTCCACATGCGTCGCGGGCAGACCGAATCATGCCAGATTTTCCAGTGAATGCGATATCCAGCCTGAACGGCCATGACCGGTCAGCTCACAATCTACTCACCGCACGGGCCCCCGGACCAGGGCCGGGGGCCGATCCGTTACGCAGCCGTGGCCTTGGCGGGGGCGTCCTCGACCGGCGCGGACGCCAGCAGGGCCTCGTACTCCTCACGGGTCATCGGGACCGGGCGCGGCGCCTTGCGGCCCATGCCGGCCTTCTTCATCACGCCCGCCACCGCGGCGCAGGCGACGCTGGCCACCAGGGCGACCACCGTCCAGGTGACGAGGTTCTGGCCTGCGATGATCGCGGCCCCGGCCACGGCCCAGACCACGATCCAGGAAGCGGTCAGGAACCAGGCGGACAGGGTGTTGCCGTGGTCATCGTGGTGCTCCTCGGCCATCAACGCTCCTTCGGATCTGCGTTCTCATCAGTGGGGTCCGCCCCGCTGTCGAGCGACTTCCACAGCTCGGCGGGATCGTCGGCGCGGGTCGCGCGCGGGGCGCTGTGGCGATCGTACCGGCTGCTCATCGTGGGCCACGCGGTACCCCTGAGCAGGGTGAGCACTCCCCCGGCGAACAGCAGCACCGCGCCCGCGGCGGCCAGTACCGGCCAGGCCGCGGCCAGGGCGACGGGGCCCACGGCGCCCTCGGCGGTGGCCGCCCGCTCGGCCGCGGCCGCCAGTGCCGGGGGCCGGGTGCCGACGGCGACGCCGGCCAGCGCGCCCGCTCCCATGAGCGCCACCAGCAGGCCCACGGCCCGGCGGGCCAGGCCCTTCGTCGCGAACAGCGCGGCCAGCGCGGCCAGACCCGCCCAGCCCAGCGCCGAGGCGACCGGGGCGACCGCCGCGGCGGGCAGCTCGACGGGAACGGGCGCGAGCCCGCCGCCCGTCGCCACCTCGGCGCTCGCCCAGGTCCGCGCCGAGGCGGCGAGCAGCGCGGTGGCCCCGGCCGCGGTGAGCGCGAGCGCGGCCGCGTACTCCCGGCGGCGCACGGGGGGCTCCCCGACGGCGGTCGCGGGGCTCACAGCAGCCGGTCCTCGTCGAAGCAGGTCCGCGCGCCGGTGTGGCAGGCCGCGCCGCTCTGGTCCACCCCGACCAGCAGGGTGTCGCCGTCGCAGTCCAGGGCGACGGAGACGACCCGCTGGGTGTTGCCGGAGGTGGCGCCCTTCACCCAGTACTCGCCGCGGCTGCGCGACCAGTAGGTGGCGGCCCGTGTGGCCAGGGTGCGGCGCAGCGCCTCGTCGTCCATCCAGGCGAGCATGAGGACCTCCCCGGTGTCGTGCTGCTGCACGATGGCGGGCACCAGCCCGTCGGGGGTGCGCTTGAGTCGTGCGGCGATGTCGGGGGCCAGGTCGGGAGGGCTCGTGCTCATGTCCGCAAGCCTACGGCCGCCCCGGCACGGGCGCGCATCAGGACGGGCCCTCCGGCGCGGAGGTCCCGCCGGGCCCTCCGCGTCCCGCCGGACGACGGCTCCGCACCGACGATCTAAGGTGGGTTCGTTCGCGATCGGCGAGAGAAACCAGAGATCGGAGAGCCGTGACCGCCAAGCGACTCGTCGCCGAGCTGTCGGGCAAGGCCGCCGCCCTGACCCGGCTGGCCGACCAACTGCCCCGCCGCGACCCCTACGCGGCGCTGCCCTCTCTCATGGCGGACGAGCCCGCGGCGATCGTGCTGCTGGGGGTGGGCGCCGGGTACTACGCCTGCCAGGCCGCCGCCGGGCGGATGCGCCGCGCGGGACTGGGCGCCTCGGCCGAGTCCGCGACCGCGGCGTTCTCCACCCCCGGCGGGCCCGACACGCTGGTGGTGGCGGTGGCGCTGGGCAGCGGGCGGAGAGAGCTGTGCGAGGCGCTCGAACGCTACGCGCGCTCCTCGGCGATCATCGTGCTGACCGACGAGCCCGAGTCGCCCGAGGCCCGCTACGCCGACGTGGTGGTTCCGCTCATGGCCGACCCGGACGGCAGCGGCCTGGAGTGCGTGGCGTACCAGCAGGCGCTGGCGCTGCTGCTGGTCCTGGCCGCCCGGCTGGGCGCCTCGACACCGGGTGTGGCGACCCCCTCGGCGACGCTGCGCCGCGCGGCCAACGCCGTCACCGACCTGCTGGCGCGCGCCTCCGTGTGGGTTCCCGAGGCCACCGGGGTGCTGGCCGGGCGCGACGGCCTGGCGCTGGTGGCACCCGCCGAGCGGCTGTCCTCGGCCCGCTTCGACGCGCTGGCGCTGCGGCGCGGCCCGGTGCTGGCCGCGCACGCCTGCGAGACCGGGGAGTGGTCGCACACCGACCGCTACCTGGCGGCGATCCAGGACTACCGCGCGCTGCTGTTCACCGGTTCGCGGTTCGACGAGCGCTTCGCCGAGCACCTGGGTGCGCTGGGCGGCTCGTTCGTCGCGGTCGGCGCCGAGGTCCCGGGCGCGGCGATGAGCCTGCGCTACCCCGGCGACGGCGACCCGGACGTGAGCCTGCTCGCCGAGCCCGTGGTCGGCGAGCTCCTGGCCCTGCGCTGGTGGGCCAAACGCCGCGAGGACTAGGGGGCTCCGGCGCGGGGGTGGTTCGGCGCCGGTGCTTCGGGTGGGTCGTTCGGCCTCACGCCACGCGGATCGCGAGGTCACGGCGGGCGGCGACGGCGGGTGCGGGTCGGGGCCGCGCCCATGATGTCCGTCGCGTGAGGGTTCCGTTGACGGTCGTGGGCTTTCCGCCCGTTTCGGGGCCGGGAAGGGCAGAAAGCCCATGATCATTCCGAGCGAGAGCGGAACCGGCCCTCGAACCGCCGCGTCACCGCGCCGAGCGCAGGAACACCTCGACGATCCGGCCGGCGGACCCCCGACGCCGAACCACCCCTGCGGTGGAGACTCCCCGGGGAGTCTCCACCGCAGGGGCCCCGTTCTGGTGGGCGAGAGTCCCCGAATGATCCGTCCACCACGCCCTAGGCGGAGCTGCGCACCCAGGAGGAGTGCAGGTCGGCGTAGACGCCCGGCTCCTTGACCAGGTCGGCGTGGCTGCCGCGTTGGACGATCCGGCCGCCGTCGAAGACGAAGACCTCGTCGGCCGCCTCCGCGGTGGACAGGCGGTGCGCGATCGCGACCGAGGTCCGGCCCCGGGTGAGCCGGTCCAGGGCCCGCTGGATGCGCACCTCGGTGGCCGGGTCGACCGCGGAGGTCGCCTCGTCCAGGACCAGCAGGTCCGGGTCGGCGACGTAGGCCCGCACCAGCGCCACGAGCTGGCGCTCCCCCGCCGACAGCGACTCGCCGCGCTGGCCCACCGGCGTGTCCAGGCCGTGCGCCAGTCCGCCGAGCCAGTCGCCCAGCCCCAGCTCGGCGACCGCCGCGTCGATCTCGGCGTCGGTGGCCTCCGGCCGGGCGAAGCGGATGTTGTCGCCCAGGGTGCTGTCGAACAGGAAGCCCTCCTGCGGCACCATGACCACGCGCGAGCGCAGCGAGGAGAACGCCACCTCGCGCAGGTCCACGCCGTCGAGCAGGACCGCCCCCTCGCCCGGGTCCATGAGCCGGGTCAGGAGCTTGACGAAGGTGGTCTTGCCCGAGCCGGTCTCGCCGACCACCGCCACGCGCAGGCCGGGGCGGATCTCGACGTCGATGTCGTCGAGCACCGTGGGCCCGGACGGGTAGGCGTAGGAGACGTGGTCGAAGCCGACCGAGACGGGGCCGCGCGGCAGCTCGCGCCCCGCGGCGCCGGGGTCGGCGATGTCGGGGGCGGTGTCGAGCACGCCGAGCACCCGGCGCCAGCCCGCGATGGCGTTCTGCGCCTCGTTGAAGATCTCGGTGGCCATCATCATGGGCGAGATGAACAGGGTCACCAGGAACAGGAAGGCCACCAGCTCCCCCGCGCTGAGCGCGCCCGCGATCCCCAGCCACACACCGGCGACGATGATCGCCGAGTAGGCGAAGGCCGCGACGATCTCGGCGAACGGGGACACCGCCATGGACAGTCGCTGGGCCTTGACCTGGGCGCCGCGCGTGGCCAGGACGCTCGCGTCCACGCGCTCGGCGGTGCGCTCCTCGGTGCCGTAGGCGCGGATGACGGCCGCGCCCACGACGGTCTCGCCGATGACGCCGAGCATCTCGCCGGTGCGCTCGCGCACCTTCAGGTACGCCTTGGAGAGCAGCTTCTGGAGCCAGCGCACGCCGAACAGCAGCGGCAGGAAGCTCACCCACACCAGCAGGGTGAGCTGCCAGGAGTACACCGTCATCAGGACGGTGGCGATCAGGAGCTGGCCCGCGCTGATGATCAGCAGGATGCCGCCCCACTGCATGAAGGTGCTGATCTGGTCGACGTCGCTGGTCACCCGGGACACGAGCGCGCCCTTGCGCTCGCTGTTCTGGGTCAGCACCGACAGGTCGTGCACGTGCCGGAACGCCTTGCGGCGCAGGGTCGCGAGCCCGGACTCGGTGGCCTTGTACAGGCGCGCGTTCATCGCGTACGAGCAGAAGGCGGTGACCAGCACCAGGGCGGCGCTCACCGCGACCGCGCGGGCGACGAAGCCGAGGTCGGCCCCGTTCTCGTCGAGCATGCCGTTGTCGATGATCTGCTGCACGGCCATCGGCACCACGATCTTGCCGACGGTGGCGACGAGCGCGAACACGACGGTCAGGGCCAGGCCCTGGGTGAACTCGGGGGAAAGGGCGACGCCGCGGCGCAGAGTGGCCCACGCGGAGTCGGCGGACCGGTGCAGGGCGGAGGGCGTGCCCCCTCCGGCGTCCGCGCCCGCTTCGGCGCGGGGGGTGGCGGACGCGTCGTCGCGGCCGCTGCGGGTGCGCGCCGGGGCGCTCATCGGATGGCCTCCTGGTCGGTGGTGCGGGCGGCGGTGTCGGCCGCGCGCTGCTCGGCAGCCTGTTCGTAGGCGGTGACGAGGCGGTGGTAGCCGGGCGAGCGCTCCAGCAGTTCGGCGTGGGTGCCCCGGTCGCGGACGGTGCCCTGCTCCAGGTAGACGACCTCGTCGGCGAGTTCGATGGTGGCCCTGCGGTAGGCCACCACCAGGACGGTGGCGCCCTCCAGGTCGGCTTCGCGCAGTCCGCCCAGGATCTGGGCCTCGACCTGCGGGTCCACCGCCGAGGTGGCGTCGTCCAGGACGAGCAGCCGGGGGCTTCGCACCAGCGCGCGGGCCAGGGCCAGGCGCTGGCGCTGGCCGCCGGACAGGCTCGCGCCCCGCTCGCCGAGCCGGGTGTCCAGGCTCTCGGGCAGCGCCGCGACGAAGGACTCGGCGCGCGCCAGGCGCAGCGCCGCCCACACGGCGTCGTCGTCGATGTCGGCGCCCAGCGTGATGTTGTCGCGGACGCTGTCGTCGAAGATGAAGGTGCCCTGGGGGACCAGGGCGGTGGCGTTGGAGAGCTCCCCCGGCGCGTACTCGCGGGCGTCGACGCCGTTGACGAGCACCGTGCCCTCCTCGGGGTCGACCAGGCGGACCAGCAGCGTGGTCAGCGTGGACTTGCCCGCCCCGGTGGGCCCGACCAGCGCGGTGACCCGCCCGGGGGCGAGTTCGAGGTCCACGTCGCGCAGGACGGTGGTACGGGCGCCGCCCTCCTCGTGGTGGGACCCGTCCAGGTCGCGGCCGCTTCCGGAGTCGTCGGCGGGTTCGCCGGTGTAGGCGTCGGCGTAGGAGAAGGCGACCCCGTGGGCGCTCACCCGCAGGCCGTCCTCCCCGGTCAGCACGGCCTCGCCGTGGTCGGTGCCCCCCTTGGCGTCGAGCACCGCGCTGACCCGCTTCCAGCCCACGACGCTGCGCGGCAGGTCGCCGAGCACCCAGCCCAGGGCCCGCACGGGCAGCGCCAGCAGGGTGAACAGGTAGGCGATCTGGACGAGGTCGCCCGTGCTGATCGCGCTGTCGGCCAGGCGGACCACGCCGATCAGGAGCACGGCGAGCACACCGAGGTTGGGCAGGGCCTCCAGGAGCGGGTCGAACGCGGCGCGCATGCGCCCGACCCGGATCTGGGCGTCGCGCAGGCGGTGGGCGGCGCGGGTGAACCGCTCGGTCTCGGTGTCCTCCCGGCCCAGGGTCTTGACCACGAGCGCGCCGTCGAAGGACTCGTGCGCGACCTCGCTGACCTGGGAGCGCAGCGTCTGGGCGCGGGTGGCGGCGGGGGTGACCCGGCGCTGGAAGACGACGTTGGCCACGCCCAGCGCGGGGAAGACCACGAACCCCACGACGGCGAGCACGGGGTCGGTGACGAGCATCGCCGCGGCGGCGATCACCAGCATGACGACGCTGCCCACGGCCATGGGCAGCGGCGCGAGCGGCTGCCAGGCCGCCTCGACGTCGGAGTTGGCGTTGGACAGCAGCTGCCCCGCGGGGTGGCGCTGGTGCCAGGACAGCGGGAGTTCGAGGTACTTGCGGGCGACCGCGCGCCGGTGGCGGGCCTGCATCCGGTACTGCATGAGTCCCGCGTAGAGGCGGCGCGCGCCCAGGCCCAGGCCCTTGAGGACCCCGACGGCCATCATCAGGGCCACCGCGGCGACCAGCGCCGCGGTGGTGGTCCGCCCCTGCTCGAAGGCCGGCAGGATCACCCGTTCGGTGATGCCGCCCAGGACCGAGGCCGAGGCGACGTTGACGGCCGCGTGCAGCGAGGCTCCCGCGACCGCGACGGCGAACACCCACGGTTCGGCGCGTATCGCGACCCAGAGGACGCGCATCCCCTCGGTGAAGACCCGGGAATCCACTGCCGGTTTCGCAGTGGTGACTCCCTGTGACATACGTCCCCCAGCTACGTCGGTGGTGAGAAGAACCGCGCGGATGCGGCGGGCGCACCGGCCCAACACGGTACCCGCGCGGTGGGACAGCCCGCCCTGATCGCTTCAGCACGGTGGGCGCGGCGGCTATTCCGCCCCGGTCCGAACCGGCTTGGGGCCACTTGTGGCCTGTACCCGAAAGGGGCGGATGTGCTATGTCCCGACGTGTTCTTTTGGGAACGCTTTCACCGTTTCCGGAGGGAGCCGCGCGTGGCGGCGCTCCCGGGCCACCCGATGCGGGGGCCTCCGACGTGGAGGCCCCCGCCCGGCCGGTCCCTCGTTCTCCCGGCCGGGGGCTTCCGCCGGCCTCCTCAGCGCACCGGGTGGCCCTTCGCCCTCAGGTCGGCCTTGACGTCGTCGACGGTGAACTCCCCGAAGTGGAACACGCTGGCGGCCAGGACCGCGTCGGCCCCGGCGTCCACGGCGGGGGCGAAGTGCTCGACGGCGCCCGCTCCCCCGCTGGCGATCAGCGGCACGGTCACCACCGCGCGCACCGCGCGGATCAGCTCCAGGTCGAACCCGGCCCTGGTGCCGTCGGCGTCCATGGAGTTGAGCAGGATCTCGCCCGCGCCGAGTTCGGCCGCGTGCCGGACCCACTCCACGGCGTCGAGGCCGGTCCCCCTGCGGCCGCCGTGCGTGGTGACCTCGAAGCCGCTGGAGGTGGCGGCGCCCTCGGCGGCGCGGCGCACGTCCGCCGAGAGCACCAGCACCTGGCTGCCGAAGCGCCCGGCGATCTCGCGGATGAGCTCGGGCCGGTCGACGGCCGCGGTGTTGACGCCGACCTTGTCGGCTCCGGCGCGCAGCAGCCGGTCGACGTCGTCGGGGGCGCGCACCCCGCCGCCGACGGTGAGGGGGATGAACACCTGCTCCGCGGTGCGCCGCACCACGTCGTAGGTGGTCTCGCGGTCGCCGCTGGAGGCGGTGACGTCCAGGAAGGTCAGCTCGTCCGCGCCCTCGGCGTCGTAGCGCCGGGCCAGTTCGACGGGGTCGCCCGCGTCCCGCAGGTTCTGGAAGTTGACGCCCTTGACCACCCTCCCGGCGTCCACGTCCAGGCAGGGGATGACGCGCACGGCCAGGCTCATCGGGCCGCCTCGCGCACCGTCGCCAGCGCGTCCTCCAGGGTGAACGCGCCCTCGTACAGGGCGGTCCCCATGATCGCGCCCTCGACGCCTTCGGGCACCAGGGCGGCGATGGCCTTCAGGTCGTCGAGGCTGGACACGCCGCCGCTGGCCACGACGGGCTTGCCGGTGCGCGCGCACACGTCGCGCAGCAGCTCCAGGTTGGGGCCCTTGAGGGTGCCGTCCTTGTTGACGTCGGTGACGACGTAGCGGGCGCAGCCCTCGGCCTCCAACCGGTCCAGCGTCGCGTGGAGGTCGCCGCCGTCGCGGGTCCAGCCGCGCGCGGCCAGGGTGGTGCCGCGCACGTCCAGGCCGATGGCGATCCTGTCGCCGTGCTCGGCGATGATCCTGGCGCACCACTCGGGGTTCTCCAGCGCGGCGGTGCCGATGTTGACGCGGCGGCATCCGGTGGCCAGCGCCGCGGCCAGCGACTCGTCGTCGCGGATTCCGCCGGACAGCTCCACCCGCACGTCGAGCCGCCCGACGATGGAGGTCAGCAGCTCGCGGTTGTGGCCTCGCCCGAAGGCGGCGTCCAGGTCGACCAGGTGGATCCACTCGGCGCCGGCGTTCTGCCAGGCCGTCGCCGCGGCCAGCGGGTCGCCGTACCGGCCGCCGGAGCCGGCTTTGCCCTGGACGAGCTGGACGGCCTGGCCGCCGGCCACGTCGACGGCGGGCAGGAGTTCAAGGGTGGTGGCCATTGTTCTCGGAAAACCTTTCGATCAGACGATGGTCTCGACGTTGCCGCCCTGTGGTGTCCGTTCCGGGGGGCGCCGACGTCAAGACCATCGGTGGGGTGGGGCGCCGCGTTAAAGTGTCGCGACCCAGTTGGCGAGCAGCCGGGCCCCGGCGTCGCCGGACTTCTCGGGGTGGAACTGGGTGGCCCACAGCGGTCCGTTCTCCACGGCCGCCACGAACGGGGCGCCGTGGGTGGTCCAGGTGACCAGCGGCGGCCTCAGGTACGGGTCGGCGCTCTCCATCCCCCAGGAGCGCACGCCGTAGGAGTGCACGAAGTAGAAGCGCTCCCCCTCGTCGACCCCGGCGAACAGCGCGGAGCCCTCGGGGGCCGCGACGGTGTTCCAGCCCATGTGCGGCACGACGGGGGCGTCCAGGCGCTCCACGGTGCCGGGCCACTCGGCGCACCCCTCGGTGGCGGTGCCGTGCTCGACGCCCCGCTCGAACAGGATCTGCATGCCCACACAGATCCCGAGGACGGGGCGCCCGCCCGCCAGGCGCTTGCCGATGACGCGGTCGCCCCTGACCGCGCGCAGCCCCGCCATGCAGGCGTCGAAGGCGCCCACTCCGGGGACCAGGAGGCCGTCCGCCTCCAGCGCGGCGTGCGGGTCCCCGGTGACGGTGACGTCCGCTCCGGTGCGCTCGACGGCGCGTTGCGCCGAGCGCAGGTTTCCCGATCCGTAGTCCAAGATGACGACGCGTGGCTGCACGTGCGAGCACGCCTTTCCTGTGCGAGATGGTCCCGGGCCGCGCTCCGCCGGCCCCGGTGTCCGGGTCCGGCGGAGGGCCCGGTCAGAAGTAGTCGAGGCGCAGGACCCCGCCCGCCACGGCCAGGGCCGCGCAGGCGGCCAGGCCGAGGGCGACGGGCTTCCCGGTCTTCCACAGCGCCACGGTGCCGCCGGCCAGGAGGCCGCCCAGGGCGATCAGCAGGACGCCCCAGAGGTCCTGCATCACAGCGCGCCCTTGGTCGAGGGCACCCCCGTGACGCGGGGGTCGCGTTCGGAGGCGAAGCGCAGCGCGCGGGCGAACGCCTTGAACTGGCACTCCACGATGTGGTGCGCGTTGCGCCCGTAGGGCACGTGGATGTGCAGGGCCACGCGGGCCTGGGCGACGAACGACTCGAAGACGTGCCGGGTCATCGTGGTGTCGTAGTCGCGGCCGATGACCGGGGCCATGTTCTCGGGCTCCGAGTGCACCAGGTAGGGCCGTCCCGAGACGTCCACGGTGACCTCGGCGAGCGCCTCGTCGAGGGGGACCTTGGCGTCGGCGAAGCGGCGGATGCCGACCTTGTCGCCCAGGGCCTCGCGGAAGGCCGCGCCGAGCGCGAGCGCGGTGTCCTCCATGGTGTGGTGCGCGTCGATGTGCAGGTCGCCCTCGGTGCGCACGGTCAGGTCGAACAGCCCGTGCTTGGCGAGCTGGTCGAGCATGTGGTCGTAGAAGCCGACGCCGGTGGAGATGTCGGCGACGCCGGTTCCGTCGAGGTTGATCTCGACCAGGACCTTGGTCTCCTTGGTGGCGCGTTCGACGCGGCCGATGCGGCTCATGGGTTCCTTCGGGTTCTCTGTCTTCGTACTGCGGGCGGGTCCGGTGACGGCGCTGTCACGGGTTCACGGGGTCTCGCGGGGCGTGGCGTCCCGCTCGTCTCAGGCGCGGCCGGTCACCTCGAGCAACGCCGCGCGGAAGGCGGACATTTCCTCGGGGGTGCCGACGGTGACGCGCAGCCACTCGGGCGGTCCGACCTCGCGGATGAGCACGCCCCGCTCCAGCATTCCCTCGAACACCGCCGAGCGGTCCTCGAAGCGGCCGAACAGCACGAAGTTGGCATCGGAGTCGGCGACCGCGAAGCCGTGCCCGCGCAGCCAGTCCACGAGGGCGTCGCGTTCGGCGCGCAGCCGGTCGACCGCGCCCAGGAGCTCTTCGGCGTGCTCCAGCGCGGTGACGGCCACCGCCTGGGTGACGGCGGACAGGTGGTAGGGCAGCCGCACGAGCTGCAGGGCGTCCACGACGGCGGGGTGCGCGGCGAGGTAGCCCAGGCGGGCGCCCGCCAGGGCGAACGCCTTGGACATGGTGCGCGAGACGATGACGCGCGGCAGGGACGGCAGCAGCGACAGCGCGCTGGGGGTGCCCTCGCGGCGGAACTCGGCGTAGGCCTCGTCCACGACGACGACGCCGGGCGCGACGCGGGCGACGGCCTCGACGGTCGCCAGCGGCAGCGCGGTGCCGGTGGGGTTGTTGGGCGAGGTCAGGAACACCACCGACGGCCGGTGCTCCTCGACCGCCGCGACGGCGGCCGCGACGTCCACGGCGAAGTCCGGCGCGCGGGGGACGGGCACCCACTCGGTGCCCGAGCCGCGCGCGATGATCGGGTGCATGGAGTAGGACGGCTCGAAGCCCATGGCCTTCCGGCCCGGGCCGCCGAACGCCTGGAGGATCTGCTGGAGGACCTCGTTGGAGCCGTTCGCGGCCCACACGTTCGAGGTGTCCAGGCCGTGCCCGAGGTAGTCCGCCAGGGCCGCGCGCAGCTTGGGGGCGTCGCGGTCGGGGTACCGGTTGAGACCGGTGGCCGCCGCGGCGACGGCGCGGCCGACCGCCTCGGCCAGGCGCGGCGAGGGCGGGTACGGGTTCTCGTTGGTGTTGAGGGCGGCGGGCACCTCCAGCTGCGGCGCGCCGTAGGGGGTCTGGCCCCGCAGCGCGTCGCGCAGCGGCAGGTCCGCGAGGCCGAAGCCGTCGTGTCCGAAGTCGTTCACGCCTGCTGCTCCTTGGTGGGGATTCGCGCGGTCACGGCCTCGCCGTGCGCGGGGAGGTCCTCGGCCCCCGACAGGGCCACCACGTGGTGGGCGACCTCGGCCAGGGCCGCCCGGTCGTAGTCGACGACGTGGATGCCGCGCAGGAAGCTCTGCACGCTCAGGCCCGAGGAGTGGCAGGCGCAGCCGCCGGTGGGCAGCACGTGGTTGGAGCCCGCGCAGTAGTCGCCCAGGGACACCGGGGCGTAGTCGCCGACGAAGACCGCTCCGGCGTTGCGCACCCGGGCCGCGACCGCGCGCGCGTCGGCGGTCATGACCTCCAGGTGCTCGGCGGCGTAGGCGTTGACGACGGCGAGTCCGTGGTCGAGGTCGTCGACCAGGACGATGCCGGACTGGGGTCCGGCCAGGGCCTCGGCCACGCGCTCGCTGTGCTTCGTGGCGGGCACGCGGACGGCGAGCTCGGCCTCGACGCGTTCGGCGAGCGCCTCGGACGGGGTGACGAGCACCGAGGCGGCGACCACGTCGTGCTCGGCCTGGCTGATCAGGTCGGCGGCGACGTAGCCGGGGTCGGCGGTGTCGTCGGCGAGGACGGCGATCTCGGTGGGCCCGGCCTCGGAGTCGATGCCGATGACGCCCTTGAGCAGGCGCTTCGCGGCGGCCACCCAGATGTTGCCGGGACCGGTGACCAGGTCGGCGCGCGCGCACTCGCCCGCGCCGTAGGCGAACATCGCCACGGCCTGGGCGCCGCCCACGGCGTACACCTCGTCCACGCCGAGCAGGGCGCAGGCGGCCAGGATGGTGGGGTGCGGCAGCCCGCCGAACCCGGCCTGCGGCGGGGAGGCCACCGCCAGGGAGGGCACCTCGGCCTCCTGGGCGGGCACGACGTTCATCACGACGCTGGACGGGTACACGGCGCGGCCGCCCGGCACGTACAGCCCGACCCGGTCGACGGGGACCCAGCGCTCGGTGACCGTGCCGCCGGGAACGACCCGGGTGGTGGTGTCGGCGCGGCGCTGGTCGCGGTGGACCAGGCGGGCGCGGCGGATCGACTCCTCCAGCGCGGCGCGCACCGCGGGGTCCAGGTCCCTCAGCGACGCCTCGATGGCGTCCTGGGGGACCCTGAGCCGGGTGAGGCGGACTCCGTCGAAGCGCTCCCCCAGCTCGATCAGCGCGTCGACCCCGCGATGGCGCACGTCCTCGCAGATGGGACGGACCTTCTCGACCGCGGACGCGATGTCCAGCTCGGCGCGCGGCAGGGAGTCGCGCGGGTCGGCGGGGTTTCCTCGGAGATCGATTCGGGAGATCACGCCCCTCATTCTAGGGGCGGGCCCCACCGACCAGCGGCGCGGCCGACGGACACCGGCCGGCGCGGGGCCGGGGCGGGGCGGGACGGGGCCGCCGGGGCCGACGGAAAACAAGCCTTTCCTAACTTTGGAGCACCTAACCTAATTTGAATTAATAAAGGCTTGCCTAAGCGATCGAAATTACCTTCGCAATAATCGCCGATTCTTTATCCTTGGGCTATTGTCGAGGCATGACTACGAGCACCGACCACGGCCTTTCCAAGTTCCACCGGCTCCTCGTGGAGCAGCTCAGACACGAGTTCACCGCGTCCCAGCAGTACATCGCGCTGGCCGCCTGGTTCGACAGCCGGGACCTCCCCCAGCTGGCCCGCGTCTTCTACTACCAGTCGCTCGAAGAGCGCGACCACGCCATGATGATCCTGCGCTTCCTCATCGACAGCGACGTGCCCGCCACGATTCCGGCCACGGACGAGATCCGGAACGAATTCGACACCCCGCGCGACCTGGTGGCGCTCGCCCTGCGCCAGGAGCGCGCGGTCACCGACCAGTTCCACCTGCTGGCCAAGACCGCGCGCGACGAGAACGACTACACCGGCGAGCAGTTCCTCCAGTGGTTCCTCAAGGAGCAGACCGAGGAGGTCGCCAAGATGTCCACGCTGCTGGCGGTCATGGACCGCGCCAACGGCAACATGTTCGACGTCGAGTCCTTCGTCGCCCGCGACATGCCCGACACCTCCGGCGGCGAGTCCGACGCCCCCGCGACCGCGGGCCCGGCGACCTCCTGAACCCCGCTGGTCCCGACCTTCCCGGGGTCTCGGAGGCGGTGGTGACCCCGGAAAGGCCAAGATCAGCGGGGAGGGGACGGGGGCGCGGAGGGCGTCCCGCTTTTGCGGGCATACTTGTACGGTGTCCAGCAGGCTTCCGCTCTTCCCCCTCGGGTCGGTCCTCTTTCCGGGACTGGCCATGCCGCTGCGCGTGTTCGAGGACCGCTACCTGCGGCTGGTGAACGACCTGCTGTCGCTCCCCGCGGACCGGCCCCGCGCGTTCGGGGTCATCGGGATCGAACTCGGCCACGAGGTCGGCGAGCACACCGTGCGGCAGCTGGCCCAGGTCGGCTGCGTGGCCGAGATCAGCACCGTGCGGCAGCGCCCGGACGAGGGCTTCGACCTCCTGGTCACCGGCGTGGAGCGCTTCCGCGTGGCCGAGCTCGTCGAACCCGACGACGACGTCCCGTACCTGCGCGCGGAGACCACTCCGCTGCCCGACGAGGTGGGAGACGACGCCGAGGGCTGGGGTGAGCGGGTGGCGCGCCGGTTCGCGCTGTACCGCGAGCGGCTGAACGGCGTCGGAGTGGCCTCCGGGACCCCCGGGGAGTTCCCCGAACCGCCCCTGCCGCGCTCCTACTCGGTGGCCGGTGCGATGATCCTGGACCAGAGCGACAAGCAGGCCCTGCTGGAGGCCGAGCACGCCGCCGCCCGCCTGGAGCTGGCCGCGGAGCTGCTGCGCCGGGAGAACCGGGTGCTGTCCTCGCTCCGCCTCCTGCCCGCGGGCCGGTTCCTGCGCCACGAGGTCAACCTCAACTAGTCCGTCGACGAGAAGCGAGCAGCAGTGAGCGGTAAGGGAACCCCCGCCACGGTCGCGGCCGGACGCGGCGGGGCCGACTTCGCCCTGCACCCGTACGAGGCCCCGGGGACGGGCTCCTACGGCGAGGAGGCGGCCGACGCCCTGGGCGTGGCGCACGAGAGGGTGTTCAAGACCCTGGTCGCCGAGGTGGACGGCGCGTTGACCGTGGGCGTGGTCCCGGTCGCGCGCAAGCTCGACCTCAAGGCCCTCGCCGCCGCGGTCGGCGGCAAGAAGGCCCGGATGGCCGATCCCGCCGCCGCCGAGCGTGCCACCGGCTACGTGCGCGGCGGCATCAGCCCGCTGGGCCAGCGCAGGCGGCTGCGCACCGTGGTCGACGAGTCGGCCCTCGGGCACGGGACCGTCTACGTCTCGGCCGGGAGGCGCGGCCTGCAGATGGAGCTGGCGCCGGCCGAACTGGTCCGGCTCACCGGTGCCGCGACGGCCCCGATCGGCATCGGGGGCTGACCTCCGCCGCGTCAGCGGGTTGGGGCCGTCCGGCACCTTTTCACACGCCCGAAACAGGCTTACCGTTTGATCGACAACCGGTTGGCGCGGGGCGCGTGAAGGAGGCCGCGATGGTTGCCGCGGTCGTGTTGGGAACGGCGTCGTACTTCCTCATCGTCACGGTCTGCTATGTGGCCACCCGGATCGGTTACGGCAGGGTGCGCGCGTCCGGGCCGCTGCGCCCCGCGGTCGGGCCGGACGACCTCAGCCCGTACGAACTGGCCATGCTCGCGGGCGGCCGGAAGCGGGTGGGCGAGGTCGCGCTGGCCGAGCTGTTCCTCACCGGACGGATCGTGGCGCGGGGGCACGGCGAGGTCGCCCGGGCCTCCGCGGGCTCCCCCGGTCCGCGGCCCGCTCTGTCGGCGACGCCGTTCGTGCGCGCGCTCGACGCGCGGCTCCAGCACGACCGGCCGCTGCCCGCCGACCGGTTGGCGGCCTCGGCCGCCCGGGGTGACGCGGCCACCGCCACGCTGTGGCGGCTGCGCAGGCTCGGGCTGTTCCTCGCCCCCGAGCGGTTGCGCGCGATCGCCCTCGCGCGCCGGAGCGCGTGGGTCTCCCAGGCCGCGGCGGGGGCCTCGGGGGTGCTGTTCGCGGGGGGCGCGGTGCTGTGGTCGGCCTCCCTGGCCCCGGTCCTCGCCCCCGTCACCCCGGCGCTGCTCGCGCTGCTGCTGGCGTACCCCTTCCTGCTGCACCTGGGGTACCGGTGGGCCTGCGGGGTGCAGGGGCTGGTGGGCGCGGCCGCGCTGGTGACGGCGGCGGGCGCGGCGGCCGGGCGCTTCACCGGCGGGCCGCTGCTCGCGCTCGCGCCGTTCGCGGGCTGGTTCGCGGTGTACACGGTCTACCGGTGCACCGGCAGCAGGCTCGGGCCTCGCACGACCGCCGGCGACGCCGTGCTGGCCGAGACCCTCGCCGACCTCGCCGACCGGCGCGATCCCGGCCTGGACGGCCTGCTGCGGCTGACCGCGCTGCTGGGGTTCCGGCGGCTGTGCGGGCACTCGTTCGGCGCCCTGCGCGACACGCCCGTGGCGCGCGCGCCCCGCCTGGCCCGGCTGGCCGCCTTCGCGGCCGCCTGCGGACGCTCCCTCGGCGCCCCCGACCGGGGCCTGGGCGGGGACTTCGCCCGCGACGGGACCTGCGGCGAGTGGGGCGAGTGGGGCGGCGACGGCCTTCCCCCGCCTCTCCCCGAACCGCCCCGGAGCGGCCGCGACCGCCGGGGCCCGTCGGAGGAGCGGCCGTGAACGCCCCCACCGGGGAGCCCTCCGCGGGGAGGCGCCCGGTTCGCGGCCGTCGCAGGGGCCCCGTCGACGACCGCGGCGTCAGCGTTCCGCGGCCCCCGTCTTGGGGACGCCGGCGTCGAGGCCGTCGGCGGGAGCGGGGTCGTCGAGGTGGGGGAGGTCCTCGCGCCAGACGCTGACCGCGTCGAACAGCCCGTACTGCAGGACCGTGGCGAAGGGCCACAGCAGCAGCGCGCTGTGCGAGCGCAGCGCGAGCCCCGCCTGGACGACGTCGCCGGGCCGGGCCAGGGTCAGGGCGGCGTGGGCGGCGCCCGCGTCGAGGCCGGCGCCCGTCAGCCAGGCGGTGAAGGAGCCCGCGAGCGTTCCGGCGGCCAGCCCGACCAGGACGGGCAGGCGCAGGTCGACGCGGTGCCTCCGGGCCAGGCCGTACTGCGTGAGGTAGCCGAGGTAGCCGGTCAGCAGCCCCGCCGCCAGCATCATCAGCGCGTAGTGGCCCTCCCCCGCGAACCCGGCCTCCGACAGCGGGTAGTAGGCGACGCCCCCGGAGGTGGCGGTCACCTCCGCGCGCGGGGCGACCAGCCACCACAGCACGCCCAGCGGCACGCCCAGGATCGCGACACCGCCGAAGACCACCGCTCCAGCGGCGAGGTTCCGCTCGGTCACCGGCTGCCCACCCGTCCACTCTCGCGTCTCTTCGGCCTCCCCGAATGTATCTCCTGGCCGAAGCGGAAAAATCACTGGAAAGCGCCGTGTCGCGCGCTCACAATGGCGCGATGACGACCACCGAACCGCACGGGGCGCCGCGGCCGCGGCCCCGCACCGCTCCCCCGGTCGCCGCCGACGAGCGCACCATGCTCTCCGCGTGGCTGGACTGGCACCGCGCCACGGTCCGGCGCAAGTGCGCCGGGCTCGCCCCGGGCCCGGCCCGCTCGGCCCCGCTCCCGGCCTCGCCCCTGACCTCGATCGGCGGGGTGGTCTCCCATCTGCGCTGGGTCGAGCACTTCTGGTTCGAGGTGACGCTCCTGGGCGGGCGCGACGAGGGGCCGTACAGCCCCGAGGACCCGGACGCCGACTGGCGGCTGGGCGGCGGGCGCGACCTGGACCTGCTGCTGGACGAGTACGACGCGCAGTGCGAACGCTCCCGCGAGATCGCAGCCCGGCTCGAAATGGGCAGCTCCGCGCGCCGCTCCCGCCGGGGCGGGCCGCCGGTGACGCTGCGCTGGGTGCTGGCCCACCTGCTGGAGGAGACCGCGCGCCACAACGGCCACCTCGACGTGCTGCGCGAACTCGCCGACGGCACGGTCGGAAGGTGACCGCCGACCGCGCCGCGCGAACGGGTCCGCGCCCCTCACCGGGCGGCGGGCCCGTTCGCGTTTCCGCGTCCGGCCCGGAGCGAACCGTTGACCCCGACCGATTGCCGATATATCTTTAGCGATACCGATAGCAGTAAAGCTATCGGTATCGCTGACGAGAGGAAAAGCCGATGAACGCCATGGCGATGCCGTGGAACTGGGCGGACGACTCCCGTTCCGGCGCGGGCCGCCCGAACGAGGCCGGCCGGGAGCAGCCGCGGGGGCCGCGCGGCGGCAGGAGGCGCCGCTGGGAGCGTGGCATCACCCACTGGATGGGGATGGGCGGGCCGCACCCCGGCGGCTTCGAGCCTCCCCGCCCCCCGCGTCCGCCGCAGCCGCCGCGCGGCCCGTGGGGGTTCGGCCCCGGCGGACCGATGGGCGGACCGCCGTTCGGCGGGCCGGGCAACCCGTACGAGTTCTTCTTCGGCGGCGGACGGGGCGGCCGGGGCGGGCGCGGTTCGCGCGCCCGGCGCGGGGACGTGCGCACCGGGATCCTGCTGCTGCTGGCCGAGGGGCCGATGAGCGGCTACGAGATCATCAAGGAGGGACGCGAGCGCAGCGGCGGCGCCTGGCGGCCCAGCCCGGGTTCGGTCTACCCGATGCTCCAGCAGCTCCAGGACGAGGGCCTGGTGGCTCCGGCGCGGAGCACCGGGGAGAGCCGCCGGCGCCCGTTCGAGCTGACCGAGCAGGGGCGGGCCCACGTGGCCGAGCACGCCGCGGAGCTGACCCCGCCGTGGGAGAGCGCCGCCCGGGAGTACGACTCCTCGCACGCGGACTACGCCGAGATCGCGTCCCTGGCCGCGCAGCTGTCCGCGGCCGCGGTCCAGGTCGCCCAGGCCGGCACCCCTGAGCAGCTCGAACGGGCCAAACACCTCCTGGCCGAGGCCCGCAGGGGCGTGTACCGGATCCTCGCCGAGGACGACACCGGCGGCGTCGACCCCGCCTGACGCCTCCGCGCCGGACCGCGTCCGGCGCGGGCCCCGCGCGGCCCCTTCGGGAGACGGGACCGCGCGGGGTCCTCCCCCGGCAGGGCGGCCGGGGGAGCCGACTCGGGGCACGGCACTTCCGAAAGCGCTGCGCCGGGAAGGCCAATAAACCGGGATTAACCAGCGAAAACGACATTCCGCCGGTGCGCCCGAATCCCGCCGGAACGCCCCAATGGTCGGAAGACAAAACAGAACCGACTTTTTGACCTGGTCTGTTGCCACACGCCCGTTGAACCCTCTAATGTTACGTCCGCTTGCGGGGCGCCCCTGGAGGACGCCCGTCTGGATACGCGGCTCGACAGAGGAGAGATGGCTTATGCAGGAAAAGAAGAGCAAGCAGAACAAGCGCAAGGAATACTCCGCCCCCAAGCTCGCCAAGATGGGCGAGTTCAAGAAGTCCACCGGCTGGCAGCAGGGCAGGGGCTTCGAAGTCCTCTTCTTTCTCCCCCGGATGATTTGACGGATTCAGCAGCCCCCCGAAGCTGAATCGCATTTTCCCAGGAGGAACCGTGGTCGGCCGCATCGGATCGTATTTCGTCGTGCTACCGAGTGGGAGCGCTCCCGGTCTCGCGGCCGACCACTTCCCCTCCGCCGGCCGACTGGCCGATCACCCCTCGGGCGATCCCTGGATCGTCGGCTCGCTGCCCGCCGACCAGTTCACGGCCGTCGCGGTCGGGGAGCGCCGCCTGGCCGTGATCGGGCGCTGCCCGGTCGGCGCCGACGGGCTCCGGGCCGAACTCGCCGGGCTCGACGACGTCTCGGGACTCGACCGGATCGCGCGTACGCTGCCGGGCAGCTTCCACCTCGCCGCGGTCGTGGGCGGGCGGACGCGGGTCCAGGGAAGCGCCTCGGGGACGCGCCGGGTGTTCCACGCCAGAGTGGGCCCGGCCACCGTCGCCGCCGACCGCTCCGACGTGCTGGGCGGCGCCCTGGGGACCGACCCCGACCCGGCGGTCCTGGCACTGCGGATGCTCGACGCCCTTCCCCACCCCCTGGGGGAGAAGTCCGTGTGGCCCGGTGTCGAGCCGGTCCCCGCCGACCACTACCTCGAACTCGGCGAGCGCGGCGGGAGCCCCCGGCTGGTCCGGTGGTGGCATCCCCCCGAACCCGAACTCGGCCTGGCCGAGGGGGCCCGCGCGCTGCTCGACGCCCTGACCGACGCGGTGGACGCGCGCACCCGCGACGGCCTCGTGGTCAGCGCGGACCTGTCCGGCGGCCTCGACTCGACCCCGCTGTGCGCGCTGGCCGCGTCCGGCCCCGCCCGGGTCGTCGCCCTGACGATGGCCAGCGGCCTCGCCACCGACGACGACCTCCACTGGGCGCGGATCGCCCTGCGCGCCCTCCCCTCGCTCGAACACGTCGTGTACCCCGCGCGGGAGCTGCCCGGCTTCTACGCCGGCCTGTACGACGTCCCCGCGCGCATGGACGAGCCGTCCGCGGCGTTCATGAGCACCGCCCGGACCCTGGCCCGCCTCCGGCTAGCGGGCGGGCACGGCTCCCGCCTGCACATGGACGGCCTGGGCGGCGACCAGCTCCTGATCGGCGAACCGGCGCTCTACCACGACATGCTGCGGGAGCGCCCGCTCGACGCGCTGCGCCGGGTGCGCGTCCACCAGCTGCTGGGAAGGCTCCCCGCGGGCCGGACCCTGGCCTCCCTCGCCGACGGCCGGAGCCATCGGGACTGGTTCGCCGCGGCGCGCCGCGGGCTGGCCACGGGCGAACCGGTCCGCCGGTCGATGTTCGGCTGGGAGAGGCCCGTCTCGTTCGGCCCGTGGTTCACCGCCGAGGCCAGGCGGAGCGTTCTCGACCAGTTCGACGAGGCGCTGGAGTCCCTCGACTCGCTGGCCCCGACCAGGGGGCGCCACGCCGACCTGGCCGCGATCCGCGCCGGCGCCCGCGAGGTCCGGCTGATCCACCAGGCCGCCGAGCCGGGCGGCCCGGTCGGGGAGTCGCCCTTCTTCGACGACCGGGTCGTGGAGGCGTGCCTGCGGGTGCGTCCGGAGGAGCGGATGACCCCCTTCGAGTTCAAACCCCTGATGAAGGCGGCGATGGCCGGGATCCTGCCCGCCGAGTTCCTGCGCCGTCGGACCAAGACCGACGGGGCGCCGCTCGCGGCGGAGGGGTTCGGCGACCAGGACCGCAGGATCTCCCGGGTCTGGCGGGACTCCCGCCTGGCCGGACTGGGGGTGCTCGACCCGGAGTCGATATGGGAGGCGGCGTCCCGTCCGCCCTCCGTGGACAACCGCGACTGGGGTGTGGACACGACGCTCGCCGTCGAGCTGTGGCTGCGCTCCCGGGACCGGACCGGGAATGGAACCGGCGATGGGAAAGGCAGTGACTGAGGTGCGACTGCGTCCGGACGTCTCCGCGACCGACACCGACTACGGCATGGTGCTGCTGGACGGTCGGAGCGGCGGCTACTGGCAGCTCAACGACACGGGGGCCGAGATCGTCCGGCGGCTGCTCGACGGCGGGGCCCCCGACGAGGTCGTCGGGTTCCTCGTGGCCGAGTACGAGGTCGGCCGGAGCGACGCCGAACGCGACGTGCGGGAGCTCGTCGACGACCTGCTCGCCTCGGGGATGGTGATCCGGTGAGCTTCCACGTCGTGCCCGAGCGGGACGGCGTCAGGCTGTCCCCCGCCGCGAACCTGACCGCGCGCTGCGCCGTGGGCCTGGCCAGGGTCCTGTCGGGCGGATCCCCGGCCCGGATCCGATCGGTCCTGGAGCGGCTGCGGCGCGGCGCCGCGCCCGCCACCTACGCGCAGGCCAAGGCGGCCCGCGACGCGGTGCTGGCGGTCAGCCTGCGCTGCGCCGGCCCCGAGGCGTGCCTGCCCCGCTCCCTGGCGGTGGCGCTGGTGTGCAGGTCCCGCGGGGTGTGGGCGACCTGGTGCGTCGGCGTGCCCAGGCGTCCCCCGTTCGGGGCGCACGCCTGGGTCGAGGCCGACGGCCTTCCCGTCGAGGAGGGGGTGGGCCCCGACCACTACAGTCGCCTGTTCGCGGTCGACTGATCCGCGCGACCGGCCCGGAGCGGACGCCCCGTCCCGCTGGTCCCACCGGCGTCAGGACCGGCGGGACCAGCGGAGGGACGGTCCCGCGCGTCCCCGGGCCGGGCGGGAGGGGACGAGTCCGCCGACCGCCTCCGCCAGCTCCGCCGCAGCGGGCCTGCGTTCGGGGTCGGTGGCGAGGGCCGCCTCCACCAGGGGCAGCAGCATGTGCGGGGTGCCGCGCAGGTCGGCGAGGCCGTTGAGGACCCGCATCGCGGTGTCCCGCACCGTTCCGGAGCCGAAGGGGCGCCGCCCGGTCGAGGCGTAGGCGGTCATGCCGCCCCAGGCGAAGACGTCGGCGGAGGGCTGCGGCACCCGCTCGCGGAACTGCTCGGGGCTGATCCAGCCGGGGGACCCCAGGATCTCGCCGAGGCCGGCGGTGACCGGCTCCTCGACCGCCCGCGCGATGCCGAAGTCGAGCACCCGCGGCCCGTCCGGGGACAGGATGACGTTGTCGGGCTTGAGGTCGCGGTGCACGATCCCGGCCCTGTGGATGGCCACCAGCGCCTCGGCCAGGCCCGCGGTGAACTCCAGCAGGACCGCGCCCGCCATCGGGCCGTCGGCGTCGACGAGCTCGCCCAGGGTCGGTCCCGGCAGGTAGCGCATGGCCAGCCAGGGACGGGGCGCGCCGACGTCGGCGTCGACCAGGGCCGCGACGTACGCGTCGTCGACGCGGCCGAGCAGGACGGCCTCGCGGGCGAACCTGGCGCGGTGGACGGGGTCCTCGGCGAGCTCCGGGTGCGGGGTCTTGACCGCGACCAGGTCTCCCGCCGCGTCGATCGCGGTGTGGACCACGGCCGCCCCGCCCGCCCCGATCCGCTCGACGACCCGGTACCCCCCGATCTCCCCCGGGGGCGGCTCCCCCTCGGATCCCGGGCTGTTCCACACCGGGTAGGGAACCGTAGCGAACTCAGCGGAAACCGTCATCAAAGACCCCCGGAGCGCAAAAGCAGTCAGGTGTCGCCTACCGGCCGCTACTTCCCAAACCGGCTGCTTTTCTCACCTGCGCCCCGGGAAAACCGGGGGCGCCACGCCGACGCCCGGGGAGCCTCCCGCGTGGGACGGTTCGCGCACCGGTACGGCGGGCCGGCCTTCCGGCCTCGCGCCAGGCGGATCGCGGCGGGCGGGGCCGGAGGGCCGCGCGTGCCCGCCGGACGTCCGTGACGCGGCGGTTCGCGGGCCGGTCCCGCCCCCGCTCGGAATGACCACGGGCTTTCCGCCCTTCCCGGCCCCGAAACGGGCGGAAAGCCCACGACCGGCAACGAAGCCCCCGCGCCGGAGACTCCCTCAGTCCTCCGCGCGCCGCTCCAGGCGGTCCACGTCCAGCTCCGGGTCGCAGAAGAGGCCGCCCACGGTCGGGCGTTCGGGGTCGAGGTCCTCGGCGGGCGCCTCCCCCTCCCAGTCGGCGGCGAACACCTCGGCGTCGTCCTCGGGCTCGTACCCCAGGGAGCGGGCCGCCTCGAGGGACCACCAGCGGCGGGTGTTGTCCGAGACCCCCCACACCACGCGGAAGCCCGGCTCCGGCGCGGACAGGCAGGCCTCGACGAGGCGGGCGCAGTCACCGGGGGACAGCCAGGTGCCCAGCCCGTGCCGGCCGAGCGGCCGCGGGCCGCAGTAGCCGATGCGCAGGCACACGACGTCCATGCCGTAGCGGTCGGCGTATAGGCTGCCCAGCGACTCCAGGGCCGCCTTGCTCACCCCGTAGAAGGTGTCGGGACGCGGGAACAGGTGGTCGGGGGCCGCTCCCCCGGAACGGGGGTGGAAGCCCACGGCGTGGTTGGAACTGGCCAGGACCACGCGGCGCGCCCCCGCCCGGCGGGCCGCCTCCAGCACGACGTAGCCGCCGTGGACGTTGGTGTGCAGGACGTCGTCCCAGACACCCTCGGAGCTGCGCCCGGCCAGGTGGACCACGGCGTCCGCGCCGTCCGCCGCCTCGGCCATGGCCGCCGGGTCGGTGACGTCGCCGGTGACGGCCTCCTCGTCCTCACCCGGTGTCAGCGGGACGAGGTCGTGCAGCCGCAGCACCCGTCCCGGCCGGGCCATCCGGGGCCGCAGCAGGGTGCCGATCCGGCCCCCCGCACCGGTGATCAGGATCCGCTCGGTCACGGCCGCCGCCTCCCTCTGGAGTCAGGAACGCCTGGTCAGCAGGACGAACAGCGCGAACGCGATCACCGGGACGGTGAGGGCGGCCGCGATGGTGTTGAGGCCCCCGAAGCCGAAGACCGCCAGCAGGACCCCCGACAGGGCTCCGCAGGCGGCGCCGCCCGCGTTCATCAGCAGGTCGGACAGGCCCTGGGCCGCGGGGCGCTCGTCGGGGCGCAAGGCCTCGGCGAGCAGGGTGGAGGCCGAGACCAGGCCGAAGGACCAGCCCAGGCCCAGCAGGACGAGCCCGGCCGTGATCGCGGCGGGGTCGTGGCCGGACAGCGCGGAGACCGCGGCGGAGACGACCAGGATCAGCTGGCCCGCCAGGAGCACGGGGACGCGGCCGAACCGGTCGGCGAGCCAGCCGACCAGGGGGGAGAACGCGTACATCCCGGCGATGTGCAGGCTGATGGTGAGGCCGATGACGGTGAGGGCGGATCCGCCGTGCTCCATGTGGACCGGGGTCATGGTCATCACCATGACCATGACGGCGTGGCTGGCGACGATGGCGGCCAGTGCCAGCAGCGCCCTCGGCGAGGCGGCGACGACGGCGAAGGAGGCCGCCAGGCCCGTCCGGCGGGGTTCGGTGTCGCCGGGGGCTCCGGGGTCGCCGCCGTCGGCGAGGCCGCGGGCGGTCAGGAGCGGGTCGGGGCGCAGGAGGACGGCCGTCAGCAGGCCCGCGAGCACGAACGAGACCGTGGAGAAGACGAACGGGCCGAGCAGCGGTTGCAGCCCCAGTGGTCCGGCGACGAGCGCGCCCGGCCCGGTGAGGTTCGGTCCGGCCACCGAGCCGACGGTGGTGGCCCACAGCACGACCGAGAGGTCGCGGCCGCGGGTCCGGTCGGTCGCCAGGTCCGCGGCGGCGTAGCGGGACTGCAGGTTGGTGGCCGTCGCGGCGCCGAACAGGGCCATGCCGGACAGGTAGAGGGGGAAGAGGCCCGCCTGCGCGCCGGTGATCGCGACGAGTCCGCCGGCGGCGGCCGCGAACCAGCCCAGGCTGAGCGTCGGCCTGCGGCCCCGCCTGCCCGCGGCCGCCGCGAGGGGCAGCGCGAACACCGCGGCGCCCACGGTGGACATGGTGGTTGCCATCCCGGACCAGGCCTGCGATCCGGTGAGGTCCTGGGCGACCAGGCCGCCGACCGAGAACGCCGTGCCGATCCCGATGCCGCCGATGGCCTGGACCGCCATGAGGACGAGCACGGTGCGCCGCTGGATCCGCTCGGCGGCCTGCGGGGTGACGGCCCCGCCGCCGACGCGTTCGCCCATCGCCGTCATCCGCCACCGTCCATCGGACCCCCGTCGGAACTCATTCGTCCTACCTCTGCCAGAACCCAGTCTCCTGCCTCTGGAGCCCGCCGGGGAAGTGAGATCCGCGCCACCCCATTTCCCGGTGGTCTCGGCGCCGATGAAACCTCCCCTGTTCGGCGTGTCTTTACCGACCCCGCCCACCTGCGTGGATGACACTATGTGACGACCCATGTCCAGAGAGACGTGGATGCGGCGGCCGGACCGGTCGGAACACTCATTGCAGGGAGAAACCATGATCAAACGCACCAAGCCCGGCAAGGACGGGCAGGTGAAGGTCACGTTCTCGCTTCCGGAACGAGAACCGGAGGGCGCGGTGTCGGTGGTCGGCACCTTCAACCAGTGGGACCCCCACGCCCACCCCCTCAAGCCCCGCAAGAACGGCCAGCGCACCGCCGTGGTGACCGTTCCCGCCCAGAGCACGCTGCACTTCCGCTACCTGGGCGACAATGGCGTCTGGTTCGACGACTCCGAAGCCGACGCGGTAGACCCCGAGGGCAGCCGCCTGCACCTGTGACGCGCCCGGGGCCGCCCGACGGGCGGCCCCCTGACGGCGGCGCGGACCTGGTCAGCTCCCGGGGAGGGCGATCTTCACCATGACGGCGGTGCCCTCCGCGGTGATCTCGCCGTTGTGGCGGATCTCCCCCGAGACGAGCACCTTGCGGCGCTCGACGCCGGTGACCCGCGAGGTGACGGTCAGCGGGGCGTTGAGCGGGGTCGGCTTGCGGTAGTTCACGTCGAGGTTGGCGGTCAGGCTCGCACCGCCCGCCGTCGCGGCGACCTCGCCGAGCGCCTGGTCGAGCATCGCGGCGATCCAACCGCCGTGCACGAGTCCGGGCGGGCCCTCGTAGAGGCCGACGAGGGTGACCTCCCCGGACAGGCCCTCACCGTCGGGACGCAGCTCCAGCGGCGGCGCGATGGGGTTGAGCGGGCCGTTCACCACGTTGGCGACCGTCCCGTAATCGATCCGGCCGTCCGGCGCGACCTGGGAGAACATCGTGCCGAGAGGGCGGCGGCGGACGTCGAGCCGCTCACTGAGGTCGGCGACGACGCGGCTCGCGGCGGCCAGTTCGGCGGCGTCGGCCCCGGTGTGCGCGACGGTGTCGGCGAGCGTTCGGACCTGGTCGACCAGGGCCAGCAGCTCGGTGGGGAGCGCGTCCCGTTCGACCACTGTGAACCCGAAGTCGGCCGGATCGGGCAGTTCCGAGACCGGCTGTACATCGACCGTCATGGGATTCTCGTCAGACCTCTCGTCGAGATGGGGGGCGACGCGGAGCACCGTGCCCGGAAGCACATGTTACTCGCAGGTAGCTTCTCGGGGCGCACCCCCACGGCCATACCGAGTGAGACTCGGATAACACCGCGGGCACGCCGGCCACCGGAACGCGGCCTTTCGGCCGCCCCGACCCTATCCACCCTTTCCGGCGTCCCACCCCCCGGCCCCCCGCGGACCAGGCGGCCTTTCCCCTGTCCAGTGCGGTCGAGGAGGTTCCCGGAACCCCGCGGAGCCGGCGAAGAGCTCAGCGGGCGGAGGGCCCCGGGAGTCGTTTGCGCATGCCCCGGTGGGGGATCCCCGCGTCGTCGAACACCTCGCCGTGGGCGGTGTAGCCGAGCTTCTCGTAGAAGCCGAGCGCGTGGGTCTGGGCGTGCAGCTCGATCGCGCCCAGGCCGAGCCGCGCGGCCCGCTCCTCGATGGCGCGCACGATCGCCGCGCCCGCGCCCGTGCCCCGGACGTGCCGGAGGAGGGCGAGGCGGCCCAGCACCCCCTCGCCGTCGGCCACCACCAGGCGGCCCGTGCCCACCGGGACGCCGTCCAGCAGGGCCAGGAAGTGCTCGGCGGCGGAGTCGCGGACGTCCCACTCCTCCTCGATCGGGACGTTCTGCTCGGCGACGAAGACCGCGCCCCGGATGACGAAGACGGCCGAGCGCTCGGGCTCGCTCTCGGCGATGACGATTTCCAGCACGCCGACGACGATAGCCCAAACCCCCCATCTGCGAGAACGCCCCGCGCCCGGTCCTATGCTGAGGGGCATGGCAGCCGCATCGCCGGAGAAGGCGCGCTACTGGCGCCATCCCGGACTTCCCCAGGTGGACCTGCTGCGCGCCCGCTACGTCCGGCACTCCTTCGGCTGGCACACCCACGACAGCTACGTGGCCGCGGTGATCGAGTCCGGGGTCGAGGAGTACGGCTACCGGGGCGGCACCCACCGGGCGGGGCCGGGGACGCTCGCCCTGGTGGACCACGGCGAGCCGCACACCGGCCACGCCGGGGTGCCCGAGGGGTGGAGCTACCGGGTGCTGTACCCGAGCCGGGAGCTGATGGTCGAGGTGGCCGCCGAGGTCGGCATCACCGGCACCCCCTCGTACGCGGAGTCGGTCGTGGACGACCCCGGGGCCGCCGCCCGGGTGCGCGCGGCGCACCTGGCGGCCGAACGGGGCGACTCGCTGATCGCCTCCACGCTGACCCGCGCCGCGCTGGGCCTGCTGCTGCGCAGGCACGGCCGCGACCGCCCCCGGGCCGCCGCGCCGCGCCCCGCCTCCGCGCGGGCCGTGGCGCTGGCCGCCGAGACCCTGCGCGCGCGCCTCACAGACCCGCCCCGCCTGGAGGAGCTCGCCGCGGCGGCGGAGGTCTCCCCGTTCGCCCTGCTGCGCGCCTTCCGCGACGTCCACGGCCTGCCCCCGCACTCCTGGCTCACCCAGCGGCGGGTGGAGCGCGCCCGCGCCCTGCTGGCCCAGGGCGTCGCCCCCGGCGAGGTCGCCGCCCGCGTCGGCTTCGCCGACCAGGCCCACCTGACCCGCCACTTCAAGCGGAAGGTGGGGGTCCCGCCGGGCGCCTTCCAGCGGGGCGTCCTCCAGGAGCGCGGCGACCGGGAGGCGTGGCAAGGGCCCTACCGGTGCGAACCACCGCAATATCGTTCAAGACGGGACGACCCGCCGCGACTAGGTTCGCCCGTGTGAACCAATCCGCTTCCTTCTCTCCTCCACTCCCGGCCCTGCTGGGCCGACCGCCCGTCCGCGACGGCCTCGGGGTGGGGCTCGCCGTGGGGTTCTCCGGGCTGGCGTTCGGCACCTCGGCGGTGACCGCGGGGCTGTCGGTGGCGCAGGCGTGCGCGCTCAGCCTGCTGGCGTTCACCGGCGCCTCCCAGTTCGCGCTGGTCGGGGTGGTCGCCGGCGGCGGCAGCCTGGTCGCGGGCGCGCTGGGCGCGCTCCTCCTGGGCGGGCGCAACACCCTGTACGGGCTGCGGCTCGCCGACCTGCTCCAGTTCCGCGGCGCGCGGCGCGCGGCCGCCGCGCACGGGGTGATCGACGAGACCACGGCCGTCGCGCTGGCCCAGAGCGGACGCTCCGACGCGCGCGCGGGCTTCACCGCCACCTTCGTGACGCTGTTCGCGCTGTGGAACGCCACCACGCTGGTCGGCGCGCTGGCGACCGAGCGCATCGGCGACCCCGCCGTCTTCGGGCTGGACGCGGTCGGGCCCGCCATCTTCCTGGCCCTGCTGTGGCCCAGGCTCAGGGAGGGCGGGCGCACCCTGGCCGTGGCGCTGCTGGGCGCGGCGATCGCGCTGGCCGCCACCCCGTTCCTGCCGCCGGGCCTGCCGGTGCTGCTGGCCTCGGTCGCGGCGCTCGTCACCCTGTTCCCCCGCCGGACCGGTCCCGCCGGGGGAGGCGCCCGATGACGCTCTGGATCACCGTCCTGGCCACCGGTGTCGGCTGCTACCTGCTCAAGTACGCGGGGCTGGCGGCCCCCCGCAGGCTCCTGGACCACCCCCTGGTGAGCCGGTTCGCCCTCATCGTGCCGGTGGCGCTGCTGGCCGCCCTCATCGCCCTCCAGACCGTCGCCGACGGCGACCGGCTGGTCCTGGACCTGCCCAGGCTGGGCGGGCTGGTCGCGGCCGTCGTGGCGCTGCTGCTGCGCGCGCCCTTCCTCCTGGTGATCGTGGCGGCGGCCGGGACCGCGGCGGGGCTGCGCGCGCTCGGCGTCGGCTGATCGGGACCCGGCGCGGGTGGGTAGACCGGCAGCGAGCAGCCGGACCTTGCGACGACGGAAGGACCCACCCGTGCCCCACGCCCCCGCGCCCCCGACCCCAGCCGCCGAACAGGTGGTCGACGTGCTGGCCGCCGCCGGGATCCGGCGCTGCTACACCGTGCCGGGCGAGAGCTTCCTGGAACTGACCGACGCCCTGGCCCGCCGCCCCGGCATGACGCTGGTGTCCACCCGCCACGAGGGCGGCGCCGGATTCATGGCCGAGGCCGAGGCCAAACTCACCGGCGTCCCCGCGGTGGCCGCGGCCACCCGGGGCCCCGGCGCGGCGAACCTGGCGGTGGGGGTGCACACCGCCTTCCAGGACTCCACCCCGATGGTGGTCCTGCTCGGCCAGGTGGAGACCGGCCACCTGGGCCGCGAGGCGTTCCAGGAGGTGGACCTGGCCGCCTTCTACTCCCCCATCACCAAGTGGGCCACGACCGTCACCCGCGCCGACCGGCTCGCCGAGACCACCGCGCGGGCGGTCCGCACCGCCGTGTCGGGCCGCCCCGGCCCGGTGGCCCTCGTCGTGCCCGGCGACCTGTTCGGCCGGGTGGTCCCCGCCCCCGGCCCGCTCCCGCTCCCCGGCGCGGGGTCCGGCCCGGCCCTCGCCGAGGCCGACGCCCACCGGATCGCCGCCTGGTTCGCCGCCGCCGAGCGCCCGGTGATCGTCGCCGGAGGCGGCGCCCGCGGGGCCCGCTCCGCGCTCGTGGCCGCCGCCGAGCACTTCCGCGCGGGCGTCTACTCGGCGTGGCGCCGCCAGGACGTCTTCCCCAACGACCACCCCCTCTACCTGGGCCACCTGGGCCTGGGCTGCCCCCCGGGGGTGCTGGGCGCGCTGGAGGAGGCCGACGCGGTGCTGGTGGTGGGGTCGAGGCTGAGCGACGTCACCACGCAGGGCTACCGGCTGCCCCGGGACGCGTCGCCCCCCGTCGTCGCCCAGATCGACGTCGACCCCGCCCAGATCGGGGCGTCCGTCCCGATCTGGGCGGGGGTCGCGGCCGACGCCGGGAACGCGCTGCGCGCCCTGGTCGAGGCTCCGGCGACGGCGCCCGAGCGCGACTGGGGCCGCGCCCGCCGGGCGTGGGTGGACTCCACCGCCCCGCCCCTGGGCGTCCTGGAGCACCCGGGCGGGCTGCTGCACCCGTGGGCGGTCGTGGAGACCATGCGGCGCGTGCTGCCCGACGACGCCGTGGTCACCAACGACGCGGGGAACTTCGCGGCCTTCCTGCACCGGGGCTGGTGGTACCGCCGGCCCCGCACCCAGTTGGCCCCCACCAGCGGCGCGATGGGCTACGCGGTCCCGGCCGCGGTCGCCGCCAAGCTGGCGCGACCGCACCGGACGGTGGTCGCGGTGGCCGGCGACGGCGGCGCCCTGATGACCGGACAGGAGCTGGAGACCGCCGTCCGCCTGGGCCTGTCCCTCGTGGTGGTGGTCTTCCAGAACGGCCTGTACGGCACCATCGCCATGCACCAGGCCCGCGCGCTGGGCCGGACCGCCGCCGTGGACATCGGCGGCCCGCTGGACCTGGCCTCCTACGCCCGCGGCCTGGGCGCCCGCGGCGCGACCGCGCGCACCCCCGCCGAACTGGAGGAGGCCCTGGCCGCCGCGCTGGCCGCCGAGGGGCCCACGCTCGTCGACTGCCGCACGGACCCCGACGTGATCGGGCCGGGGGCGACCCTGTCGGGGCTGATGGCGGGAAAGAGGTAGGCGCGTGCCTCTTCGGTACGGGTCCCGGCTACCAAGAAAGTGGCAGTCGGGCCCGTACCGGCCCTTCTTTCCCCTGGTTTCGACGCGGCTTTCATCTGGCGGGCCGAGTATCGGCGGGAACCCCCCGCGCCGTCCCGACGTCAAGGAGCCCGTCATGACCATGGCCCCCGAGGCGCCCGCCGCCTCCCCCGCCGTCCGCGCGCCGTCCCCTCCCGGGGCGGCCCCCCGGCGCGTCCCCTCGATGGTGGAGCGGACCGTCGAACTCCAGGAGACCAAGGAGGGGGTGCTCCAGGGCCCCGACCCTCGCGCGACCGAGCGGCAGCACGCCAAGGGCAAGCTGACCGCCCGCGAGCGCGTCGACCTGCTCCTCGACGAGGGGTCCTTCGTCGAGGTGGAGGGCCTGCGCAGGCACCGCGCCACCGGCTTCGGCCTGGAGGACCGGCGCCCGCACACCGACGGCGTCGTCACCGGCTGGGGGACGGTGGACGGCCGCACCGTCTTCGTCTACGCCCACGACTTCCGCGTCTTCGGCGGCGCGCTGGGCGAGGCCCACGCCGCCAAGATCCACAAGATCATGGACCTGGCCGAGTCCGCGGGGGCTCCGCTGATCAGCCTGAACGACGGCGCGGGGGCGCGGATCCAGGAGGGCGTGACCGCGCTCGCGGGTTACGGCGGCATCTTCACCCGCAACGTGCGGACCTCCGGCGTGATCCCGCAGATCAGCGTCATGATGGGCCCGTGCGCCGGGGGCGCGGCCTACTCGCCCGCGCTCACCGACTTCGTCTTCATGGTGGACGGGACCTCCCAGATGTTCATCACCGGCCCGGACGTGGTGGAGGCGGTGACCGGCGAGCGCATCACCCAGGACGGCCTCGGGGGCGCCCGCGTGCACTCCACCGTCAGCGGGGTGGCGGCGTTCTCCCACCCCGACGAGGAGAGCTGCCTGGAGGACGTCCGCTACCTGCTGTCGTTCCTGCCCTCCAACAACCAGGAGGAGCCCCCGAGGGAGCCGACGGGCGACCGCGCCGACCGCCGCACCGAGCGGCTGCTGGACCTGGTCCCGGCCGACCCCTCGCGCCCGTACGACATGCGCGCGGTCATCGAGGAGGTCGTGGACGACGGGGAGTACCTGGAGGTCCACGCGGGATGGGCGGGCAACCTCGTCTGCGCGCTGGCCCGCATCGACGGCCAGGTGGTCGGCCTGGTCGCGAACCAGCCGATGGTCACCGCCGGGGTGCTGGACATCGACGCCTCGGAGAAGGGCGCGCGCTTCGTCAACACCTGCGACGCCTTCAACATCCCGCTGGTCACCCTGGTGGACGTGCCCGGCTTCCTGCCGGGCGCCGACCAGGAGCACAACGGGATCATCCGGCACGGCGCCAAGCTGCTGTACGCCTACTGCTCGGCCACCGTGCCACGGGTGCAGGTCATCCTGCGCAAGGCCTACGGCGGCGCGTACATCGTGATGGACTCCCGCTCGATCGGGGCGGACCTGTCCTTCGCCTGGCCCAGCAACGAGATCGCGGTGATGGGCGCCGAGGGCGCGGCCAACGTGGTGTTCCGCAGGGAGATCGCCGCCGCCGAGGACCCCGGCGTCCGCCGCGCCGAGCTGGTCGACGAGTACCGCCAGGAGCTGATGCACCCCTACTACGCCGCCGAGCGCGGGCTGGTGGACGACGTCATCGACCCGGCCGCGACGCGGGCGGTCCTGGCCCGCTCCCTGGCCGCGCTGCGCCGCAAGCAGTCGCCCGCCCCGTACCGCAAGCACGGCAACCCCCCGATGTGAGAGGCGGACCCACCATGCGGGACGTACCGTCCGACCCGCCCCGCCCGGTGTTTCGGGTGGTGCGGGGAAAGCCCGACGACGTCGAACTCGCGGTGCTCCTCGCCGTCCTGGCCGCCGCCGCGGGCGGCGCGGACGACGGCGGGGCCCCGCCTCCCCCGCTCCGCCCCGCCTGGGCCCGACCCGCCCGCTACCGCCCCCCGGCCGCGTGGGGGTGAGGCGGCCTCCCCGCCGATCGTGGCCCCTCCGGGGGCTCGACCGCTTCTGAGACCCCGGAGGGGCCACGATCGGGGGGAGGCCGGCGGTGCTCAGGCCGCCCGGGGGGAGGGGGCGCCGGTGAGGATGCGGTGGTGGAGGCCGCGCAGCTCCTCGGACGGGCCGACGCCGAGTTCGGCGTCGAGGACGGCGCACAGCTCGTGGAAGGCGCGCACCGCGTCCGCGCGGCGGCCCGAGCGTTCCAGCGCCTCGATCAGGCGCGCGTGGAACCACTCGTTGAGCGGGTGGTCCGAGACCAGTCCGCGCAGCTCGGAGACGAGTTCGCGGTGCGCGCCGAGCCGCATCTCGGCCTCGATCCGCTGCTCGACCACCTGGAGGCGCAGCTCGTCGAGCCTGCGCGCCTGGCCGCGCAGCAGCGGGCCGGCCGACGCGTTCTCCAGGGGCCGCCCCCGCCACAGCTCCAGGGCGGCGCGGGCGTTGCGGGCCGCCTCCGCGTGGCGCCCCTGCCCGAGCAGGGCGCGGCCGGTTCCGGCCATCCGGGTGAACACCTCGGAGTCGAGCCGGTGGGGTTCGGCGCGCAGCAGGTAGCCGGAGCGCCGGGTCGCGAGCAGCTCCTCGCCCCGCCGCCCGGCGGCCCCGCCCAGGAAGCGCCTCAGGTGGTAGACGTGCGTGCGCAGGGTGGTCACCGGGCGGCGGGGCGGGTCATCCTCCCAGAGCTCGTCGACGAGCGATCCGACGTCCACGGTCCGGCCGAGCCGCAGCAGCAGGACGGCCAGCAGGCTGTTGACCTTGGGCCCCCTGGGTTCGTGGACCGCTCCGTCCACGGTCATCCGCAGCCCCCCGAGCACGGAGAACCCGATCTCCACCGGCACCATCCGACTTCCCTCCCGGTGGGCGGGGGGCCGACGCCGCCCCGCCCTCGAAACGACGGCGGGAGCGTCCCGGGCGCGGCGGCCAAAGTCCGCGCCGGGACGCTCCCCTGTCAGAGCGCACGCCCTCGCGGTGTCAGTCCGCGAGCGCGGGCTCCCGGTCCTCGTCCCCGACCGCCTCCGCGTCGCCGGACTCCCGCGCCCCGGGCGGCGTGCCGCCCATGAGCGCGCCCACGGCGACGGCGCCCAGCAGCGACATGGCGGCGACGGCCCACAGCGCGACGTGCATGGCGTCGGTGTAGGCGGCTCCCGCCAGGCCGACGGCGTCGGCGGCGCCCGCGGGCGCCGCCGCGACGGCTCCCGCCATGTCGCCCTGGAGCAGCCGGTCCGTCATCGCCTGTGCGTCGCCGCCGCCCAGCTCGCCCGCCAGTCCGCTCCGGGTGACGGTCGCCAGCACGGCGCCGATGACCGCGATGGACACGGCCTCGCCGGTCAGCCGCATGGTGTTGAACATGCCCGCCGCCATCCCGGCCCGGGCCGGTTCCACCGAGGAGACGGCGGCGCCGTCCAGGATGGCCAGCGAGATGCCGAATCCGGTGCCGATGGTGAGGAGCGGCCCGGCCAGCACCGGCACGCCCAGGCCGGGCTCGATGACGGTGAGCCAGGCGCTGCCGCCCGCCACCAGGAGCATGGTCAGCACCAGCAGGACCCGCTGGGAGACGCGGCCCGCGACGAAGCCCACGAGCGTGGGGACCACCAGCGTGGGTCCCGTGAGCAGGACCAGCAGGAGTCCGGCGTGCTGGGCGCTGACCCCGTCCACGGACATGAAGTACGGCGGCAGCACGATGAGCAGCGCGACGAACCCGAAGGCCAGCAGGATCGGCATCGCGCAGATCGCCAGGAAGCGGGGCCGGCCGAACAGCGAGACGTCGAACATCGGCCGGGCGACGCGCCGCTCGATCAGCGCGAAAGCCGCCATGAGCACGACGAACAGGACCAGGGCGCCGATGACCAGCGGGTGCGTCCAGCCCAGCTGCCCCCCTTGGACCAGGGCCAGGACGAACAGCGACAGGCCCGCCGTGAAGGTGACGGCGCCGGCCCAGTCCACCCCGGCCGCGTCGGGGTCGCGCGACTCCCTGAGCAGCGGGACCGCCGCCAGCACCGGGAGCAGGACCAGGGCCGCCGCGAGGAAGAAGCCGCGCCAGCCGCCGAGCGAGGTCACCAGCACCCCGGCGACCAGGGGGCCGAAGGCCAGGCCCACCCCGATGGCGGTGCCGAAGAAGGCGAAGGCCCGCATGCGGGCCTGGCCCGTGAAGGTCTGCGCCAGGACCGCGCTGCCGCCGGTGGTCGCGGCGGCGGCGCCGATCCCGGCCAGGACCCGCGCCCCGACCAGGACGGCCGTGTCGAAGGCGAAGGCGGCCACCAGCATGGAGGCGCAGAACAGCGCGACCCCGCCCGCGAACATCCGGCGCCGGCCGGTCAGGTCGGCGAGGGAGCCGGTGATGGCCATGAAGGCGGCGAAGGTGAGGAAGAAGGCGTTGACCACCCACTGCGCCTCGGCCAGTCCCGCGTCGAGGTCCCCGCTGATGTCGGGGATCGCGACGGACGCGCCGGTGGCGGTGACCGGCACGAGCACGATCGCGCCGCACACCACCGCCAGCGTGAGCATGGGCCGGGGGCGGCGCCTGGACGGCTCCGCGACACTGGACGTCATATTCGGACCCTTCGTTAACACAGAAGACTTTTAAGGGTAAGGACCCTGATAGCTAGGGCAAGGGAATCAGAGTCGGGAGATAACGTCAAGGACAAGGTTCTGTTTCGCATAAGGATTCTGATAGCTTAGCGATGTCGACCGAGACCGACGGGGGATGCGGATGGACCTGGGAGAGCGAACCGGCCACACCGCCGAAGCACGCGGCGAAACACCGAACCGGCCAACAGGACAGGCCCTGAGCTGCGACGAAGCCGCCCTCACCAGTCACCGGCGGTTCGCTCGGAACCACCGCGCAACAGACGCTACGCCTGGACCGGTCTCGGGTGGTATGGCACTACAAGGGCCCCCGACTGTTGCTTTGGAGACATCAGACCACCTCTTCGGTTGAACCGTCCGACCGTCCGTAGCCCCGCCTCGGTTAGCGTTCTGGCGCAGCGATCCCCCGGCGAGCGCGGTCCCGGACAGTACCGCGAACGCGCGTCCGACCCCTTGCCCCGGTGTCGCCTCGAAAGATCTCCGCATCCGACGACCGACCCCGTCGACACCGACGGGCGAGAGGTGTGTGTCATGACCGATCCGGTAATGATCGTGGGCGCCGGCCCCGTGGGCATGGTGCTGGCGTGCGAGCTCCTCCAGCAGGGCGTCCCCGTCCGGCTGATCGACGCCGCCCGAGGGCACTCCGCGCACTCCAGGGCGACCGTCATGTGGCCGCGGCTGCTGGAACTGCTGAACCGAACCGGCCTGAGCGACCGCCTGGTGCAGAGCGGGCACCGCCTGGACGGCGTCGCGTACTTCTCCAGCGGGCGCCCGCTCGGCACGGCCTGGATGAACCGGCTCACCGACACCCCGTACCCGTTCGCGGTGGGGATCCCGCAGAGCACCACCGAGGAGATCATCGAGGAGCGCCTCGCCGAGCTCGGCGGGAAGATCGAGCACGGGACCCGGCTGGTCGCCCTCTCCGGCGAGGAGGGGCCGCGCCCCGCCGTCGTCCTGGAGCACTCCGACGGCGCCACCGAGGAGGTCGCCCCCCCGTGGCTGGTCGGCGCCGACGGCGCGCACAGCACGCTGCGCAAGCTGCTGGGCATCTCCTTCGAGGGCGAGCAGTTCGACGTGAGCTTCGCCATCACCGACGCCGAGGTGAGCGGCCCGGTCCCGATGAACGTGGTGAGCTACTGCTACACCGAGAACGGGAGCCTGGCCCTGGGCCCGCTGGGCTCGAACGTGTGCCGGGTCGCGGTGAGCGTGCCGCACCCCGAGGACGACACCCCGCCCTCGCGCGAGTTCTTCCAGTCGATCGTGGACGAGCGCGCCCCCGGGCGCAACGTCCTGGGCGAGCTGCGCTTCAGCACCACGTTCCGGGTGCACGCCAGGATCGCCGAGCGGTTCCGGGACGGCCGCTTCCTGCTGGCCGGGGACTCCGCCCACATCATGAGCCCGGCCGGCGCGCAGGGCATGAACACCGGCCTGCAGGACGCCGTCAACCTCGGCTGGCGGCTCGGCGGCGTCCTACGGGGAGCGCTCCCAGAGGACGTTCTGACCGGTTACGACCGGGAGCGGCGGGGCGCCGCGCACACGGTCGCCCGGTCCACGGCGCGCCAGACCCGGTGGGGGATGTTCCGCAGGCCCGCCCAGATCGCGGTGCGCGACGCGGTCTTCCGCACCGCGACGGCCACCGGGCTGGTGCAGCGGACCATCGCCCCCCTCATCGCGCAGACCGACGTGCGCTACCCGCCCGCGGACGCCGCGCCCGCCGCCCGCGGGCGGCGCCCGCTCCCCGGCGTCCGGCTCCCCGTCCTGCCCACCGCCCTCCCGCCCGCCGGGCGCGCGGCCGGCCCCGACGGCCGCGCGTGGGCGCGGGTGGCGGCGGACGCCCTGACCGTGCTGCTGTGGCCCGGACAGCGGCCCCGACCCGGGTGGGCCGGGACCGTGTCGGCGGTGCGCGCCGCGGCGTCGGACGCCGCCGTGGTCGAGGTTCCCGCCGGGGACGGCCCGTTCGCCGCGGTCCTGGGCGGCGCCCCGGCCGTCGCGGTGGTGCGGCACGACGGCCACCTGCTGGCCTCGCTCGCCCCCGAGCGCTCCGCGGACCTGCCCGGCGTGCTGGCGGCGCTGCGCCTGCGTCCCGAGCCCCTCACCGACCCCCTGACCCCGGCCGCCGCGACCGCGGCCCGGACCGCCTGACCGAGACAGAGAGCGAGACGCATGATGCGGACACGGACCTTCACCCCGGCCGGCCGGGAGGTGGGCGCTGTCGGCCTGGGATGCATGGGCATGAGCTGGGCCTACACCGAGTCCCAGCGCGACGACGACCGCTCCGTGGAGCTGATCCGCACCGCCCTGGACCTGGGCGCGGATTTCCTGGACACCGCCGACGTGTACGGCGACGGCCACAACGAGGCGCTCGTGGGCCGCGCCGTCGCGGGGCGGCGCGAGGAGGTGTTCCTGGCGACCAAGGCCGGCCTGGTGGTCGAGGACCTGGCCACCAAGTCCATGCGCCGCGACGCCTCCCCCGCCAGGCTGCGCCGGGCCGTGGAGGCGAGCCTGCGCAGGCTCGGGACGGACGTCATCGACCTGTACTACCTGCACCGCGTCGATCCCGCCGTCCCGTTGGAGGAGACCTGGGGCGCGATGGCCGAGCTGGTCCGGGAGGGCAAGGTGCGCCACCTGGGCCTGTCGGAGGTGTCGGTGGGCGAGGCCCGGCGGGCGCACGCGCTGCATCCGGTGGCCGCCGTCCAGTCCGAGCTCTCGCTGTGGACCCGGACCGCTCTGGGCCGGACCGCCGAGACCGCCGACGCGCGCTTCGGGACCCCCGGCACGGCCGGCGGGGGCCTGGAGGGCCCCGGCGGCGACGTCGTGGCCTGGTGCGCGGCCAACGGCGCGGCCTTCGTGCCGTTCGCCCCGCTGGGGCGCGGCTTCCTGACCGGGGCGGTGACCGCGGAGACCTCCTTCGAGGAGGGGGACTTCCGGGCCGCCAACCCGCGCTTCGCCGCCGGGGCCCGGACGTCGAACCTGCGGATCGTCGAGGTCCTGCGCTCGGTCGCCGAGCGGCACGGCGCCACCCCGGCGCAGGCGGCCCTGGCCTGGGTGCTGGCCCAGGGCGACCACGTCATCCCGATTCCGGGGACGAAGCGGCTCGAATACCTGAAGGAAAATGTGGCGTCGGCCACATTCGACCTCACCGAAAAGGACATCGCACAATTGGACGGCGCCCCGGACCCGATCGGAGGCCGTTACTGAACTTAACGAAATAACCACCGGATCAGCCCGAGGGTTGAATTGTCCCGAGGGCTGGTTCACCAGGTCCCCATATGGATCAGCGAATGTAACCGGAGGTTAATTTCCTCCGCCGACAAAGTTGACGCCGACACATTCCCCCGAAGTGTCCCGGTTTACTGATATTGTCCTTGCCGTGACATGAAATAGGAGGAAGAGACTCAGCCAGGGTCTTTTCTCGTCCGATGTTCAGATCGCGATACGGAGGCCCTCATGGGGGAATCGAACCTTGGAATACCGATATTGGGCGAGCGACTGGAGGAATCCGTCACCGCCCTTCTCGACCGCTACCTGTCAGCCCTCTGGGAGGACTCCAACCCCCTGGGCATGGTTCCCGAGCGGTGGCTGGCCGCGCGCGACCACGCCCGGCTGATCCTCCTGGACTGCGCCCGCGCGCTTCGCTCGGACGGCGCCCCTGCGCCCGCCCCGCAGCTCGGCCCCGCCCTCTCCCCCGCTCCTCGGCACCTCCCCCGGACCCGGCTGGTGGACGTCCTGCGCGCCATGTCGACGCTGACCGACCTGACCCTCGAACGGCTCGCCGAACTCGTCGCGTCCCTGCCCGCCGAGGAGCGCCACCCGGCGCTCGCCCGGGCCGCGGCCGAGCTCAACCGCGCGACCGCGCTGCGCGTCCAGGCCGCGGCCGCGGCCCACGAGGACCAGCTGCTGCGCCAGGTCGAGCAGGCCAACACCGACCACCGCAGCCGGCTCGCCGGGGAGATCCACGACCGCATCGGCAGCAGCCTGGCGCTGGCCTTCTGCCACCTGGCGCTGTACCGCGCGGAGACCGCGGCCGGCCGCGGCGCCGACGACCGCATCACCGCGCTGGAGCAGTCGCTGCACGAGGTCGTCCGGTTCACCCAGCGCGTCGTCTCGGGGCTCTCCCCCGACGAGCTGATCGAAGGGCTGGACGCCTCGCTCCGGCACGACGCCTCGATCCTCAACCTGCGCGGGGTTCCCCTGCGCATCGAGGTCTCCGGGGACGAGGGGCGGCTGCCCGCCCGCCACCGCGAGGAGCTGTTCCTGGTCCTCCGGGAGTTCCTGCGCAACTCCTTCGCCCACGCGTCGCCCTCGTCCGTCGGCGTGGCGGTCCGGATCCTGCCCGGCCGCGTCGACGCGGACGCCGAGGACGACGGCCTCGGCTTCGACCTGCTGCACGCGGCGTCCGCCTCGCACGGCGGCCTGCGCACGATGCGCCGGCGCGTGACCGAGCTCGGCGGCGCCTACCTGCTGACGAGCAACCCGGGCGAGGGGACGCGGATGCGGCTGTCCGTTCCGCTGCCCCTCCCGTCCCGGCCCCCGGCGGCGGCGCCCCCACCCGTCCCCGCCGAGTACGCGGGCAACCGTTGACCACCCCACCGGAATCCCCTGACCAGGCAGGAGAACATGTCCAGCATCCGTATTCTGCTCGCCGACGACCACACACTGCTGCGCAACGCCCTCACCGAACTACTGCACATGGAGAACGACTTCGAGGTGGTCGCCGTGGCCGGGGACGTGTCCGAGGCCCTCCGGCTGGCCGCGCTGCACCAGCCGGACGTCGCTCTGCTGGACATCCAGATGCCCGGGAACGAGCAGCCCGCGGCCACCCTGCACCGGTTCCGCCAGTCCGCCCCGCGCATGCAGGTGCTGGTGCTGACCATGTACGACGACGCGCGGCTGGCCCAGGAGCTGCTGCCGCTGGGCATCCGCGGCTACCTGCACAAGTCGGTGACCGGCGGGGCGCTGGCCGCGGCGGTGCGCTCGGCGTCCACCCCCAACGGCACCGTCACCCTGTCGATGTCGCCGGCCATCCTGTCCGCCCCCTCGCCCAGGGGCCCGCTGTCGCCGCGCGAGGAGCAGGTGCTCCAGCTCGCCGCCCGGGGGCTGAGCAACCACCAGATCGCCCGGCGGCTGGAGATCACCGAGGGGACGGTGAAGCGGCACATGAGCAACATCTTCGACAAGCTCGGCGCCCAGTCCCGGGTGGAGGCCGCCAACATCGCCGTCTCCCGGGGCCTGATCGCCTCGCCGGTGGCCCCCTCCCAGCCGCGGCACACCGCGGCGCGGGGGCCGGTCATGTCCGGCTGACCAGGGCAGCGGCGACGGGAACGGACCCGCTCCCGCAGCACCCTCCGCCGGGGCCGCGCACCCGGCGGGGCGCGCGTCACCCCAGTGTCCCCGCCACGGCGCGCAGGGCCGCGAAGCCGTCCCACACCTGCCGGTAGGCGATGTGGACGGGACAGGGGGCCGCCAGCAGCCCGTCGGCCTCGAACCGGGCGAACAGCGGCGCGTGGCCGGCGCCGAGCCGCCGGAGCATCCACGCCGACTCGCTGTGGCGCAGGACGAGCGCCGTGGAGGTCTCGCCCCCCGGGAACGCGGCCTCCCCGCACACCTTCACCCCCGCCGGCACCAGCCACCCGACCGCCAGCGACCGCTGGACCGCCAGCACCCGCCGCGCCTTCGTGCGGACCAGGTCGAACGGGGCGCGGGTGGGGCACGGCGCGGCCGGCCCCGCGTCCGGCCCGCCGCGCAGGCACTCCCCGCACACGTGCGCCGAGACGACGTCCCACTGGTCCAGGACCTCCATGTCCTGGCGGGACAGGGGCGGATGGGGCACCGCCCCGGCCGCCTCCAGGGGACGGCACACGCGGTCGACCCCCACCGCGGTCACCGCGCCCCCTCCGGGACGTCCTGGTGTTCGGGTCGGGGAGGGATCGGGGACCCACACGCCCGGGACGGCTTACGCATGTCGTTCCTTCCTGCAGAACTGGTGGTGTGCGGACGGCGCGCCGGGACGTGTCCGGCGGTCCGGTCCGGACGGCTCGCGGCCGCCCGGGGCGGGGCCCGCGAACCGGTCCTCGCGGGCGGGCGGCGGGCCCGCCGCCCGCCCGCGAGGCCCCCGCGCGCCGACGCGTGTCGGCCTCCCCTCCCTTCAGGGAGGGGAGGAGGTCAAAGGCCCATCCCGATGCCGCCGCCCACCGGGAGGACGGCGCCGGTGACGTATCCGGCGGACTCGCTCGCCAGGAACCGCACGGCCGCGGCCACCTCCTCCGGGGTGCCGGTCCGGCCCAGCGGGGTCATCCTCATCAGGTCCGCCATCCGCCGGTCGGACAGCGCGCTGGTCATGTCGGTGTCGATGATGCCCGGCGCCACCAGGTTCACCGTCACCCCGCGCGACCCCAGCTCCCAGGCCAGGGAGCGGGCCATGCCGAGCAGCGCGGTCTTGGCCGCCGCGTAGTTGGTCTGCCCGGGCGACCCCAGGAAGCCCAGCGCCGAGGAGAGCAGCACGATCCGGCCCCGGCGGGCGGGCAGCATCGCGCCCGCGGCGGCGCGCACGGTGCGGAACGCCCCCATGAGGTTGGTCTCCAGCACCTCCTCGAAGGCCTCGTCGCCCATCCGCAGCATCAGGGTGTCGCGGGTGATCCCCGCGTTGGCGACGAGCACCTCGACCGGCCCCTGCTCCTTGGCGACCAGCTCGAACGCCTCGGTCACCGAGGCCTGGTCCGTCACGTCGCAGCGCACCCCGAAGAACCCCTCGGGCGGCTCCCCCGAGCGGTGGCCGACGGCGACCCGGTCGCCGTCGGCCGCCATGGCCCTGGCGACCGCCAGGCCGATTCCCCGGTTGGCTCCGGTGACGAACACTGAACGGGACATCTGCTTCTCCTTGGGGTGGTCGTGCGCCGCCGCGGGCCGTCGGGCCCGGACGGGGGTTCGGTGACCGCGGCGCCGGCGGCGCCGCGAGCGGGAGTGCCCGCCGGACCGGGGCGGGCCTAGGCGAGCGGGGCCTGGACCACCAGGCAGGACCAGGTGAACCCGGCCCCGGCGCTGAAGACGAGGGCGAACTCGCCCGGGGCGAGGGTCCCCCCGTCCACCAGCGCGGCCAGGCCCGCGGCGGCGTCGCCCGCTCCCAGGTGGCCGGTCTCCCGGCCCAGGTCCACGGGTTCGGCGTCGAGGAGCCCGGTGAGCAGCGGAAGCCAGGACTCGCGCAGGACCTTGGCCCCGAACCGGGGCAGCACCGCGCACCGGATCCGCTTGTCCAGGCGGTCCAGGCCGGCGTCGCGCAGCGCGTCCGCGACCACCGCGCGCACGGCCCGCCCGTTGGCCTCGTCGAAGGCGGTGCGCCCGTGCTCGCGCAGGTAGGCGCGCTTGGTGGCGCGCATGTCGATCCGGTCCCGGTGGGTGCGGGCCGCGTCCGAGAACGGGTCCGCGCCCCGGTGCATCGCCTCCAGTTCCGGCGCGGCGACCGTGGCGACCGCGCGCAGCAGCAGCGCGTCGTCCGCGCCCCCCGGCGAGCGCAGCAGCACCGCCGTCCCCGCGTCCCCGTAGGCGACCCCGTAGTCGGCGGTCCAGCGGTCGAAGCCGGGAGGCACGAAGCGGTCCGCGGTGGTGACGAGCGCGTACCCCGGCCCGGGGTCGGCCAGCAGGCGCGCGGCCGCGAGTTCGACGGCGGCGGCGCCTCCGTTGCACACCTGCCGGACCCCCACGGGCAGGGCGCGGTCCGCGCCGAGCACGCGGGCGATGTAGTGCGGCGGGGACCACAGGTCGTGCCCCTGGTAGTACATCCAGGCGTGGTGGAGCAGGCCGATCCGCTCCCCCGCGACCCCGGCCGCGTCCAGTGCCGCGCGCGCCGCGCGCACCGCCATGTCCGGCGCCGACACCCCGCGCGCCTCGGGCAGGCGGGGATGCGCCAGGTCCCGGAGCGCGGCGGTCCGCGCCCGGTCGCCCCCGGCCGCGGCCTCCACGGTCGAACGGCCCTCGGGGAGCCACAGCGCTGCCGTCACAACGCCGACTGGGCGGTCGAGTCTCACAACTGGGCCTCCTTGTGCGCGATGAGTCGCCGAACCGGCCGCGGGGTCCTCGGCCCCGGACCGGAGTGTTCCGGCGGGGCTCCGCAAAAGGCCCGGTCGAGACCTCCGAAAAGATTATGGAAGACAGGAGCCACCACTTTTAATTCCACTTCGGATGCAACCCGATGTGACTTTGGAGAACCTTGCGACGGCACCCCCCGAGCGCATTTGATTACCAGAGCGGCGCCCCGGGCGAAGGACTTCCGGGAAGGGCCGCGCGAACCAGTCGAGCGGACTCCAGTGAGGAAACAGAAATGAGCGGGAACACCATTTCCGAGGACCTGCGCCAGAAGGTGCACGCCATCATCGCCGACGTTCTCGAGGTGGACGCCGGCGAACTGGTCGAGACCAGCAGCTTCTCCGAGGACTTCGGGGCGGACTCGCTGATGAGCATCGAGATCTTCTCCCGCTTCGAGCGCGACCTGGGGATCACGGTCCCGCAGGAGGAGCTCGTGGACCTGGACGACCTGCCCACCGTCTACGAGCTGGTCGGCAGGCACGCCCCGCAGGAGGCCGCGAGTGTCTGAGTCCCGGCCGCGCCGCGTCGCGGTCACCGGCCTCGGCGCGGTGAGCAGCCTGGGCCTGGGCGCCCGGGCCGTCACCGAGTCGATCCGCCGGGGCCGCAGCGGCATCGGGCCCATCGAGCAGTTCGACTCCGCGGGGTTCGAGCGGGTCCTCGCCGGAGAGGTCCGCGACTTCCGTCCCGGGGACCACCTCGACCGCATCGATCCGGACCAGTGGGGTCGCAGCGGCCAGTTCGCCGCCGCGGCCGCCCGCATGGCCGTCGGCGACGCCGGCCTCGACCCGGAGGAGCTGTCCCGCTCCCGGGCGGGCAGCAGCTTCGGCACCACCAACGGGGAGTCGGGGGTGCTGGGGGAGCTCTCCTCCGAATGGGTCCGGGGCGGCCTGTCCTCGCTCTCCCCCGAACTGGTCGGCCGGGCCGACGCCGGGCGGATCGGCGCGGCGGTCAACGCCGAACTGGGCCTCACCGGTGAGGCCCAGACCGTCGGCACCGCCTGCGCGGCGAGCAACTACGCCATCGGCTACGGGTACGACCTCGTGCGCAACGGCGAGGCCGACTTCATGGTCTGCGGCGGGGCCGACGCCTCCAACCGCGCCACCCACGCCGGGTTCCACCGGCTCGGCGCGCTGGCCAAGGACGTCTCCCGGCCCTTCGACGCCCACCGCGACGGAATCGTGACCGCCGAGGGCGGCGTGGCCCTGATCCTGGAGCCGCTGGAGTCGGCGCGCGAGCGCGGCGCCCGCGTCTACGCGGAGCTGCTCGGCTACGGCATGACGTGCGACGCGCGGCACATGACGAACCCCGACGCGGCGTCGATCGCCGAGTGCATCCGCGGCGCGCACCGCGACGCGGGCGTCAAGGCCGAGGACGTCGACTACGTCTGCGCGCACGGGACCGGGACCCCGGCGAACGACCGCACCGAGGTCGCGGCGATGCGCGAGGTCTTCGGCGACCGCCTGCCGCCGGTCAGCTCCATCAAGTCGATGCTGGGGCACACCATGGGCGCGGCCGCGGGGTTCGGCGCGCTCGTCTGCTGCATGGCCGTGCACACGGGGTTCCTGCCGCCCAGCGCCACCGTGCGCGAGGTCGACCCCGCGCTCGGCCCCGGCCTGGACTGCGTCCCCGGGACCGCCCGGGAGGCGCGGCCCCGCGTGGTGCAGAACCACGGGTTCGCGTTCGGCGGCAACAACGCCATCACGGTCTTCGGAGAGGTGGCGCAGTGAGCGGCACAGTGCTGGACATCGTCGGCTGCGGTGTGCTCAGCGCCGCGGGCAGCGGCCTGGACGCGCTGGCCGAGGCCCTGGAGGGGCGCCGCGCCCCGGAGCCGGACCCCGCGGACGCCCCCGGCGGCGAGGAGTTCCCGCCGCTGCGGGTGCGCGCCGTGACCGGCTTCCGGCCCGCCGAGCGGCTGGGCGGCAAGGGGCTGAGCCGGCTCACCCGGACCGACCAGATGGGGATGGTCGCGTGCGGCCAGGCCCTGGAGCAGCTGGACGGCCTGGACGACGACGCGCGGCGGCGCACCGGGGTCGTCCTGGGCACCGGCGCGGGCAGCGTCCGCCGCCTGGGCGAGTTCACCCGGGACACCTTCGTGCAGGAGCGCCCGTACATGGTGAACCCGTCGCACTTCCCGGGCACCCTGATGAACTCCTGCGCCGGGCAGACCGCCATCAGGTACGGGCTCACCGGGGTCAACTCGACGCTGTCGGGCGGCCCCACGGCGGGGCTCTCGGCGCTGCGCTTCGCGCGGAACGCCCTGGCCAACCACCGCGCGGACCGGCTGCTGGCGGGCAGCGTGGAGGAGCTGAGCGCGCAGTCCGCGTGGGCGTGGCACCGCACCGGCGCCCTGGGACGCGACGTCGCCGTCGGCGAGGGCTGCGCGGTCTTCGTGCTGGAGCGCGGCTCCGACGGGTCCGCCGGCTCCTCAGGGACGCGGCCCCTGGCCCGGCTGCTCTCCTGCGAGGCCGGGTACGCCGACCCGGGTGCGGGCGCGGCGGCCCTGGGCCGCCGCCTGGCCGACTGCGTCCGGGACGCGCTGGAGAGCGCCTCGGTGACCGCGGAGGACGTGGCGGTCGTCGCGCCGGGCGCCGCGGGGCGCTTCGGCTGGGCCGCCGTCGAGGAGCGCGCGCTGCGCTCGGCGCTCGGCACACCCGGGCCGCGCCGCCTGCCGGTGCACCGGGTCCTGGGCGAGACGCACAGCGCGGGCGCCTCGCTCCAGCTGGCCTCCGTCCTGGCCCACTGGCGCTCCGCCGACACCGCCGAGCGCGTCGGCCTGGTCACCTCCCTGGGCCCGGACGGCCAGGTCGGCTGCGCGGTCGTCGAACGCGCCGGGACGGCGGCCGGCTAGCCCCGGCCGGAGACGTTCGCCGGACCCGCCGGGTGGACGCAGGAGGCCCCCGGAAGACCCGCCGCGCCCCACCGTCCGGGGCGCGGCGAGACCCCACGACCCCTTTCTGGAGACATCCCATGGACACCCTCACCACCCCGTCCGCCACGGCCGTCGCCGAGGCGGCCGCGCTGGCCTACGACCAGACCGTCCCCCGGGGCATGGTCCACCGCTGGGCGCTGTCGGAGGTCTTCCTGACCGACTCCCACGGCGTCGACGAGACGCGCTTCGCGTCCGCCGCGCAGCTTCCGCAGAGCCACGCCTATTACGGTGACCACCCGGACCCGCGCTGGTACGACACCCTGCTGGTGCTGGAGAGCTGCCGCCAGGCCGTGACGCACGCCGCGCACGCCTACCAGGGCGCGCCCGCGTCCACCACCTTCATGGTGACGTCCTGGTGGCTGGAGCTGACCGACCCCGACGCGCTGGCCCGCGGCGAGCGCCCCGGGCAGCTGCGCATCGACGGCGACGTCACCCGGCGCCAGGCGCGCGGCGGCAGGCTGCGCCGGGTCGCCTTCACGATGGACCTGACACTGGACGGCTCCCCGCTGGGGCGCCTCGGGATGGACGTCAGCTGCACCCCCACCGACCAGTACCACCGGCTGCGCGCGATGCAGCGGGGCGGCGCGGTGCCCACCGCGTTCACCCTCGGCGCCGAGCCGGCGGGCGAACCACTGGACGCCGCACTGGCCGGGCGCCGCGACCCGGTCAACGTCGTCCTGGACGGCGTGCGGCGCGCCGGGGATGGTCTGGAGGCGGAGCTGAGCCCGCGCAGCTTCCGCAACCGCAGCATGTATGACCACCCCTACGACCACGTGCCCGCGATGGTGTTCAGCGAGGCGGCCCGCCAGTCCGCGCTGCTGCTCGCGGGGCCCGGGTCCGCGCCGAAGCGCGCCGTCAGCCTGCGCGGGGACTTCCGCAAGTTCGCCGAGCTGGACCAGCCCGTCCACCTGACCACCCGGCCGGTGGACGGGGCCGACTCGCCCACCTGGCGCACGGCCGCCGTCCAGCAGGACGCCGTGGTCGCCGAGGTGACCGTGAGCCTCGGCTGACCCCGCCCCCTTCCACCGCACCCGTCCACCGACCCCCTGGAGACCCCGTGCCCACCGCCCCGGATTCCCCGTCGGCCGTCGCGTTCTTCGACGTCGACGAGACCCTCGTCACCATCAAGAGCATGTTCGACTTCTACGACTACTTCCTGGAGGCCATCGGCCACACCCCGGCCGAGCAGCAGCGGCTGCGCGACGACGCGCGCTCGCTGCTGCGCCCCGGCATGCCGCGCAAGGAGGGCAACCGGCTCTTCTACCGCAGGTTCGCCGGGTACTCCGAGGCGGACGTGGCCGCGCACGGGCGGGCCTGGTTCGAGCGCCACCTGGCGGGGGGCCGCCTGTTCAACCAGGACGTCCTGGCGGCCCTGCGCCGGCACACCGAGGAGGGGATGACCACCGTCCTGGTCTCGGGCTCCTTCCGGGCCTGCCTCGACCCGATCGCCGCGTACTCCGGCGCCAACGTCGTGCTGTGCACCGGGCTGGAGACGCGCGACGGCGTGTACACGGGCGAGGTGGTGCGGAGCATGATCGGCGACGCCAAGGCCGACGCCGCCCGGTGGGTGATGCGCGAGCGCGGCGTGTCCTACACGGACTGCTACAGCTACGGCGACCACACCTCGGACCTGGAGATGCTGCGCCTCGTGGGCAACCCCGTCGTGGTCGGCGACAACCCCGAGCTGGTGGCCGAGGCCGTCCAGAAGGGCTGGCGCCGCCTGGCGGGCACCCTCGTCGCCTGACGCCCCGCCCACCCGAACCGCCCGGCTCCCGGGGGCGGGCCCGTCCGCGGCGCCCCGCCCCCGTAACCGAAGAGACGAAGGAGAGGCGCGCCGCCGCCGTGCGTAAAGTTCTCATCGCCAACCGGGGCGAGATCGCGGTGCGAATCGCCCGCGCCTGCCGCGACGCCGGCCTGACCAGCGTCGCCGTCTAC
>NZ_SNYN01000017.1 GCF_004363075.1 Actinorugispora endophytica | reverse complement strand
CTCCCCCCCGCCCCCCCGGCCTCCGTGGTGCGCCGCGCCCGGGCGCCCCACCGCCCCCCCGCGGGGGGGGGCCGGCCGGGGGGGGGGGGGGGGCGGCCGGGCCCCCCCCCCCCCCCCCCCCGACCACCGGGACGAGGGACGAGGGGCACTAGGACGGGGCTCCGCCGATCTCGGCGTCGAGGACGCGTTCGACGTCCCTGACGGCTTCGCGCAGGGCGGTGAGGGTGACGTCGATGGCGGGGCGCCGAACGCTGCTGGCGCGGACGACGGCGTAGACGTCGCGGACCGGGGCGCCGGGGAGGCGGCGGTGGACGAGGCCGGGAGCGGCCGAGGTGAACGAGAGCGAGGGCACCGCGGCGATGCCCAGGCCGCGGGCGACCAGGCTCATGATGGTGCCGATCCCCTCGAACTCCCAGGCCGCGCCGGGGGCGCCGTCGACGTCGGCGAGGAGGCGGTCGATGGCGGTGCGGGAGGGCTCGCCCAGAGGGGCGGTCACCCAGGACTCCTCGCACAGCGCGGCCAGGTCGACCGGGACCGCCGGATCGGCCAGGCGGTGACCCTGGGGCACCGCGAGCACGAGGGGGTCGCGCAACAGCAGGTAGTGCCGCAGGATGCCCGCCGCGCTGTCGGGTGTACGGCCCGTCCAGTCGTCGACCAGGGAGATATCGGCCTCGGCGGTGCGGACCTGGCGGGTGCCGCTGCCCTCCGTGGTCTGGCGCAGCACCAGCTGCACGCCCTCGTGGGAGCGCAGGCTGTGCGCGAGAGCGGGGGCGAAGGCGACGGCCGCGGTGGGGAACGCCGTCATGGTGACCAGCCCCCGGGGAGTGCCGTTCTGCGCGGCCAGCACCGACTCGGCGGCCTCGACCATCGCCAGGATCTGCTCGGCGTGCTCCAGGAGGAGCCGTCCGGCGTCGGTCAGCTCGGCGCTGCGGGCGGTGCGGTCCAGCAGCTGCGCGTCGACCTCCCGCTCCAGCGCGGACAGCTGCTGGGACACCGCGGACGGGGTGTACCCCAGCGCGGCGGCGGTCGCGGCGATCGTGCCGTGACCGGCGAATTCGTACAGCAGTTGGAGCCGTCTCAAATCAAGCATAAGTTCACCTTACGCCTTCCATCGGAAAGACTCGCTTGTGCTAATGGATGGATGTGGGCACTGTGGGCAGTGTGAAACCGGTAGGCCCAGGCCGGGGTCGTACCACGTGATCTTTCGATCAAGCGGAGTTGATTCCTCCATGTCCGTCACCGTTTCCGCGACCCTCGCAGTCAACGAAGCACTCGTCCGCAGGCGCCGCCAAGGGCTCCCCGTCCTACCGATGGGATTCGGGGAGGCGGGCCTGCCCGTGATCCCCGTGATGCGCGACGCGCTCGCGGCCGGAGGCGGCCAGAACGCCTACGGACCCGTCGCGGGCCTGCGCGAGCTCCGCGAAGCGGCCGCCGGATACTGGCGGCGCCGGAACCTGGAGACCGACCCGGACCAGGTCGTCGCGGGCCCCGGAAGCAAGCCGCTGCTGTACGCGCTGCTGCTGGGCATCGGCGGCGACGTCGCCATCGCCGCGCCGAGCTGGGTGAGCTACGCGGCCCAGACCCAGCTGGTGGGGCACCGTCCGTTGTTCGTGCCGACCCTGCCCGCCCAGGGCGGCGTCCCGGATCCCGGGCTGCTGGCCGAGGCCGTCACCAGGGCCCGGTCGGACGGGCGCGACGTGCGCGCGGTCATCGTCACGAGCCCGGACAACCCCACCGGCACCGTCGCGTCGCGCGGCACCGTCCGCCGCCTGGCCCGGGTCGCGCGCGAGCTCGATCTGGTGGTCGTCTCCGACGAGATCTACCGCGACCTCGTGCACGACCCCGCCACCGTCGTGCACAGCCCCGCCGAGTTCGCGCCCGAACGCACCGTCGTCACCACCGGGCTGAGCAAGAGCCTCGCCCTGGGCGGCTGGCGGATCGGCGTCGCGCGCCTTCCCGAGGGCGACATCGGACGGCGCCTGCGCGCCGACCTGCTGGGGGTCGCCAGCGAGATCTGGTCCAGCCCGGCGGGCCCGGTCCAGCGGGCCGCGGCCTACGCCTTCGGCGAGCCCGCCGAGATCACCGACTCCATCGCCCGGAGCCGCCGCCTGCACGGCATCGTCGCGCGGGCCGTCGCCGACCGGTTCGCGGCGGTCGGGGCGACGGTCGTCGCCCCTCAGGCCGCCTTCTACCTCTACCCGGACTTCGAGTCCTGGCGCGGGTTCCTCGCCGCCGACCACGGCGTGACCACGGGGCGGGGGCTGGCCGGGCTGCTGCTGGAGCGCTACGGGATGGGCGTGCTCCCCGCGGTGGAGTTCGGCGAGGACGCCGGGGCGCTGCGGATGAGGGTGGCGACCAGCCTGCTCTACGGGGACACCGAGGCGCAGCGCCACACCGCGCTGGCCGCCGGGGACCCCACGGCACTGCCGTGGATCCGCGCCCACCTGGACCGCCTCGACGAGGTGCTCGACGGGGTGCGCGGCGGAGACCGCGCGCTGTCCGCCGCGGCGGGCTGACACGGACGCGGTCGTGGCACAGGGGGACCGGTCATAGCGGAAGGGACTGGTCCGCCCCGTGCCATCCCGGCCAGCGTAACGCCATTCGCCCGACAAAAGAGAAACCGGGCGCGTGGCGGAGGCCGGAACCGGGGAGGGCCGTCAGGCGGCGGGCGAGCCGGACCGCCGGACGAGGCTGTCGCTGGACGCGGTGACCTCCCGGTAGTGCTCGACGAGGCGGTCGTTGACCGAGGCCCAGGTGCGTTCGCGCACGCTCGGCCGGGCCGCGGCCGCGAGCCGGGCGCGCAGTTCGGGGTTGTGGACGAGCCGTCCCGCGGCCAACCGCAGTTCGCGGACCGAATCGGGCGCGTACAGCAGCCCGTTGCGCCCGTCCCGGACCAGGTCCAGCGGACCGCCCGAGGCCGGGGCCACCACCGGGACACCGGAGGACAGCGCCTCCTGGACGGCCTGGCAGAAGGTCTCGTCGGCGCCGGTGTGCACGAACACGTCCAGGCTCGCGTACAGCCGGGACAGCTCGGCGCCGGTGCGCTGGCCGGTGAACACCGCGTCGGGGAGCCTGCGGCGCAGCCTGGCCCGGTCGGGGCCGTCCCCGACCACCACCAGCCGGACCCCGCGCAGCTTCTGCACCTGGGCGAGCAGGTCCACCCGCTTGTCGCGGGCCAGCCGTCCGACGTAGCCGACGATCACCTGCCCGTCGGGGGCGATCCGCCGCCGCAGCGCCTCGTCGCGGTGGGCGGGGTCGAAGCGATCGCCGTCCACCCCGCGCGGCCACAGGTTCAGCCGGGGGAACCCCTGGGCGGCGAGCGTCCGCAGGGTCGCGGTGGAGGGGACGAGGGTGCGGTCCACCGCGGAGTGGATCCGGTTCAGGTAGGGCCACAGCACCCCGGCCGCGGGGATGCCGTAGCGGCCCGCGAACCCGACCAGGTCGGTCTGGAAGACGGCGACGGTCGGCAGCGCCCAGCGCCGGGCGACCTCGACGGCGGCGTGCCCCAGTAGCGCGGGCGAGGCCAGGTGCACCACGTCGGGTGCGAAACCGCGCAGCGCGGTCGTCATCAGCCGGCGGGTGGGCAGGCCCGCGGAGAAGGAGCGGTAGCCGGGCAGGGAGACCCCGGGCAGCCGGATCACGGGGAAGCCCGCGTAGTGGGCCGGACCCGGTCCGGGAGCGATGATCACCGCCTCGTGCCCGGTGGCGGCGAGGTGCTCGGCGACCCGGCAGACCGAGTTGGTCACGCCGTTGACTTGGGGGAGGAACGATTCGGTCACGATGGCGACACGCAGCGGAGTCGCGTCGGACAGAAGGGTGGGGGACACGGGCTTCTCCACGGGGCGAGGGTGTGGCGCAGCCTTACCCCGCTGACGCTAGGCGGCGCGCGTGAACCGGCTCCGCTCGCCGGGTGAACGCCCGGTTGAAGCCGGTGGACGGGCCGCGGAGGACGCGGAACGGCAGGAGGACGGCCGGTGAAGGGGAGGCGGTGCGCCGTCGCGCGTCCCCGGGCGGTGGCCGTGCGCGGCACTGGCACTATTGACGACCGGGAAACGCTGTCGTGTGAGAAGGAGGCCCCGGTGACCCTCACCGAATGGGCGCGGCTGGTCTGCGCCGAACTGGAACTGGCCGACGAGGTCGACCAGAAGGACGTGGAGCGCGTCCTCGACCTGGCCCGGGACGCCGCGCACTCGGTCGCCCGCCCCGCTGCCCCGCTCACCACGTACCTGCTGGGAGTCGCGGTGGGCCGGGGCGCCGAGCCGGACGCGGCGGCCGCCGCGCTGAGCCGTCTGGCGCTGGCCCGGGAGGAGGCCCGGGGGGAGGCCGAAGAAGGCCGTTGAGAGGCCGGAAGGGTCACGGCAGATGAACCCGGGGTGTGTGTCAAACGTAACTTCATGGTGACGAAACGGTGCGAATCTGTGCGTGCGTCGGTGTCGCGCCCCCCGCGGCACTGGCTTTCGTGACCATTCGTCAGAGAACCAGAAGTGAAGGTGGGACCGGGGCCGGTCCCGCGACCCGAACCGAACAGGAAGCGCCTCCATGGAGCAACTCCAGGGCATACTCGACGAAGTCTCCTCCGTGGTCTGGGGACCGTTCGTCCTCATCCCGCTGCTGCTGCTGACCGGGTTGTTCCTCACGATCCGGCTCGGCGGGCTGCAGTTCCGCGTGCTGTTCCACGCGCTCTACCTCGCCCTCGTCAAGCGCAAGGAGGGCGACGACGTCGAGGGCGACATCTCGCACTACCAGGCGCTCAGCACGGCGCTGGCCGCCACGGTCGGCGTCGGCAACATCGCGGGCGCGGCCCTGGCCATCGGCCTGGGCGGTCCCGGCGCGCTGTTCTGGATGTGGGTGACCGGTCTGCTGGGCATGGCCACCAAGTACAGCGAGGCCCTGCTCGGGGTGAAGTACCGCCGCAAGGACGCCAAGGGCGAGCAGAGCGGCGGCCCGATGTTCTACCTCAGGCACGGCGTCGGCGGCGGGTTCGGCAAGGTCCTGGGCCTTCTGTTCGCCCTCTTCGGCGCCGTCGCGGCGTTCGGCATCGGCAACATGACGCAGGCCAACACCGTGGCGGCCCAGCTGGACAGCGTGTGGTCCGTCCCCACGTGGGCCTCCGGCGCGGTGATGGTCGTCGTCGTGGGCGTGGTCGTGCTCGGCGGCATCAAGAGCATCGGCCGGTTCGCCTCCGGCGTCGTGCCGCTCATGATCGTGGCGTACGTCGCGGTGTCGGTCGCCGTGCTCATCGCCTACGTCGGCGAGATCCCGGCCGCGCTCGCCCTGGTCTTCACCGACGCCTTCACCGGACAGGCGGCCGCGGGCGGCCTGCTCGGCTCGGGCCTGCTGTACATGATCCAGATGGGCGTGGCGCGGGGCATCTTCTCCAACGAGTCCGGTCTGGGCACCGGCGGCATCGCGGCGGCCTCGGCGAAGACCGACCAGCCCGTCCGCCAGGCGATGGTCTCCATGACCCAGACCTTCATCGACACCATCATCGTGGTCAGCATGACCTGCCTGGTCATCATCGTCACGGGGGCCTGGCAGCAGGGCGACCGCGAGGACGGCTCGCTGATGACGTCCTGGGCCATGTCCGAGGGCCTGTCGCAGATCTCGCCCGCGCTGGGGCCGCTCGGCGGCTACGTCGTGGCGATCTCCGTCATGTTCTTCGCGTTCACCACCCTCGTGGGCTGGTGCTACTACGGCGAGCGCTGCATGGACTACCTGGTCGGCCGCGTCGCCGTGGTCCCCTTCCGGCTGCTGTTCACCGCCGTCGTGTTCGTCGGCGCGACCACCGAGCTCAGCCCCGTGTGGGCGTTCAGCGACATCGCCAACGGGCTGATGGCGCTGCCCAACCTGGTCGGTCTGCTGCTGCTGTCTCCGGTCGTGGTCGCGGAGACGAAGAAGTACTTCGCCGACCCGAACTGGCGCAACCCCGACATGGTGGACGTTCGCTCCTGACCGCAGGACACCGGGAAGGGGGCGCGACCGAACCGGTCGCGCCCCCTTCCCCGCGTCTCAGCCCCCGGCGCCCCACCAGGAGTGGAAGTGGTGGACCGGGCCCCTGCCCTTGCCGACGTCCAGGGTGTCGGCGTGCCGGAGCGCCTCGGTGAGGTAGGACTTGGCGTCGCGGACGGACTCGGACCAGGTGGCGCGCTGCGGACGCAGCGCCGCGATCGCCGAGGACAGCGTGCAGCCCGTGCCGTGCGTGTTCCTGGTGGCCACCCGGGGGGCGGTCAGCGTCTCGGGCGCCGCGTCGGCGGAGAGCAGCAGGTCGGTGCTGGTGTCGCCGTCGAGGTGGCCGCCCTTGAGCAGCACCCGTCGGGGGCCGAGGGCGAGCAGTCGCTCGGCCTGGTCGCGCATCGCGTCCAGGCCGGCGGCCTCGGCCTCGCCGAGCAGGTCGGCGGCTTCAGGAAGGTTGGGGGTGACCAGGGCGACGCGCGGCAGCAGTTCGGTGCGCAGCGCCTCGACCGCGTCGGCGGCCAGCAGCCGGTCCCCGCTCTTGGCCACCATCACCGGGTCCAGCACCACGTTGGGGAGCGCGTAGGCGTCGATCGCGGCGGCGACCACGTCGATGACGCCGGTGTTGGACAGCATGCCGATCTTGACCGCGTCCACCCGCACGTCGGTCAGCAGGGTGTCGAGCTGGTCGCGCACGAACGACGCCGGGACGTCGTGCACCCCGGTGACCCCGGTGGTGGTCTGCGCGACCAGTGCCGTCACCACGGTCATGCCGTATCCGCCCAGCGCGGAGAACGCTTTCAGGTCGGCCTGGACGCCCGCCCCGCCGCTGGGGTCGGTTCCCGCGATGGACAGGATGTTGAAGCTCAAGGACGTCCCTCCGCTAGCGTTACCTAGATCAGGTCCACGGGTGTCTTCTCAGCCGGTCCGCTCTTCCCGGGACATGTCGGCACCCCGCGTCCATAGCGAAGGCTAGCAACGAGGCCAGGTCCCGGGCGAGACGCGGGGCTGGGAGCGGATGGTAACCTCGGTGCGATCGCGCCCCTCCGACCGGGAACACCGGTTGTCAGCCCGTGTGCGGGGGCGCCTCCCTCTCCGCGTTGGGCACCACGCCTCTCCTGTGTCGTGCCCGCTCCGCACCCTTCCCGCCGCATAGAGATGACTGGGGAATATGGCGTTCATGGAATGGTCCTTGCCGCTCGCGAGCGGTGTGGCGGAAACGACGGCGGTCGACCCCTCCCACGAGTACGAGGGCTTCATCGGGTGGGTGCTGGGCCTGATGACCACGCTGGGGGAGCCCGGTGTGGGCCTGGCGCTGCTGATCGAGACGTTCTTCCCGCCGATGCCGAGCGAGGCCGTCCTCCCGGGCGCGGGCTTCCTGGCGTACGACGGCCAGATGAACGTGTGGCTGGCGATCCTGTGGGCCACCATCGGCTGCCTGGTGGGCAGCTGGGGCTTCTACGGCATCGGCGCGCTGCTGGGCCGGGAGCGCACGCTGTGGCTCGTGAAGAAGACCCCGCTGCTGGAGGTCGAGGACTTCTACAAGGCCGAGCGCTTCTTCTCGCGGTTCGGCGGCCTGGCCGTCCTGCTCGGGCGGTGCGTCCCCCTGGTGCGCAGCTTCATCTCCGTCCCGGCCGGGATCGAGCGCATGCCGCTGCTGAAGTTCTCCCTCTACACCGTCATCGGCAGCGCGGTGTGGAACGCCCTGTGGATCGGCCTGGGCTACGGTTTCGGCCCGGCCATCAAGCCGGTCCTGGAGCAGTGGAGCGGCGTCATCAGCAACGCGGTGGTCGTCATCATCGGACTGCTGCTGCTGTGGTTCGTGATCGTCCGCGTCATCAAGATCATGCGCTCCCGCTCGGCCCCGGAGAACGTCGCCTAGCACGGTGGCCTCCCCGCTGATCGTGACCTTTCCGGGGTCCCGACCGCATCCGAGACCCCGGAAAGGTCACGATCAGCGAGGGACGGGCCCGCCGACGGGGCCGTTCAGGGGAACAGCACGGCGGCCAGCCACTCCACCAGGAGGGGGGCCAGGATCAGGGTCACCACTCCGGCGAGCAGCGGCAGCGCGATCTTCCACCAGCGGAAGCCGCCCGCGCGCGGGGCCGAAGGAGTGCCGGCGCCCATCGCTCCCATGGTGATCCGGGGCCCCGGCGGCAGAGCCGTGCGCGGCGGGACCAGCGCGGAGACGTCGAGCCGGGTGGGCGTTCCGTCGCCCGGGCGCGTGCCCGCGATGACCGAGGCCAGCGCCGCGTCCAGGGCCGGTCCGGTCAGGCGCTGCCCGGGGTCGCGCTGGAGCATCCCGTTGAGCACGGGCCGCAGCGCGCCGGCGCGCTGGGCCGGGTCAGGGTAGTCGTCGAGCACCGCGGTGAGCCGTTCGGCGTCGGACGGGCGCTCGTACGCCGAGCGGCCCTCCACCGCGTAGTACAGGGTCGCCCCCAGCGACCACTGGTCCGAGGCGGCGGTCACCGTCCCGTCGGAGACCCGCTCGGGAGCCATGTAGCCGGGTGAACCGGGCAGCTTCCCGGTGAGCGTCAGCCGCTCCTCCGAATCCGAGACCGCGATCCCGAAGTCGGTGAGCACCGGCCGGCCGTCGGGCAGCAGTAGGACGTTGGCGGGTTTGACGTCGCGGTGCAGCACCCCCGCCGCGTGCGCGGTCCGCAGCGCGGACAGCAGCTGCCGTCCGATCTCGGCCACCCGGCGGGGCGGCAGCGCCCCCTCCTCCCGCACCACCTGCTCCAGGCTGCGCCCGCGCAGCAGCTCCATCACGATCCAGGGGCGGTCGTTCTCCCGCACCACGTCGTGCACGGTGACGATGGAGGGGTGGTTCAGGCCCGCGCAGATGCGGGCCTCGCGCATGGTGCGGCGCAGCAGCTCGGCGCGGGTACCCGGTTCCAGCGCGGGGGAGACCCGGACCTCCTTGATCGCGACGTCCCGGCTCAGGACCTCGTCCTCGGCGCGCCACACGGTGCCCATGCCGCCGTGGCCGATGGGCTCGACCAGGCGGTACCGGTCGGCGAGTATCCGCGGGGACATATCTCAAAACGATAGCGCCGACGTCCCGCCGCCGCATCGGGGTCGGGATCACCTCCCGGGCGCGCGCACCGGTTCGCGGGCGACTCTTGACGCCCACCGGTAGTCCTGTTTGCCCACCGCCGTCCGCTTGACCTCGTCCACCACCCGGATCGTGCGCGGCACCTTGAACCCGGCGAGCCGGGTCCGGCAGAAGTCCCGCAGCTGCTCGTCGCTGGGCCGGTGCCCCGAGGCCAGCGCGACCACGGCGGTGACCCGCTGTCCCAGGCGCTCGTCGGGGGCGGCGACCACGATCGTGTCCCGCACGTCCGGGTGCGCCTTGAGGACCGACTCGACCTCTTCGGGGTAGACCTTCTCCCCGCCGGTGTTGATCACGGCGGAGCCCCGGCCCAGCAGTTCGATCGAACCGTCCGCCGAGACGCTGCCGTAGTCGCCGGAGAGCGCCCAGCGGCGGCCGTCGGCGTCGACGGGGAAGGTCTGCGCGGTCTTGACCGGGTCGTTGTAGTACCCCAGCGGGATCCGGCCGGTACGGGCGATCCGGCCGATCCGGTCCGACCCCGGGGGGAGCGGCCGCAGCCGGTCGTCCAGCACGGCCACGGTCGCGCCCATGGAGAAGCGCCGCGCGCCGGCGGCCGTGCGCGAGGCCGACCCCGCGACGGAGGCCCCGCACACACCGGTCTCGGTGCCCCCGTAGCTGTCGTTGAGGACGACGTCAGGCCGCCACGCCCGCCACATCTCGCGGACCACCGAGGTGAGCGGGGTGCCGCCGGAGTTGACCGAGGTCAGCTCCCGGCACCGCGCGGGGCCGGCCAGCAGCTCCTGGACGATGGGGCGCGCCATCGCGTCGCCGACGCACTGCAGGATCTGGACGCCCTCGCGGTCAGCGAGGTCCACGACCCGGGCGGGGGAGAAGGCGCGGTCGGTGTTCAGCACCACCGTCGCCCCCCTGAACAGCATGCTCAGCGCGTTCCACTGGCCCGCGGCGTGCATCAGCGGTCCCAGAACCAGCATCCGCCTGCTCGGACATCGCGCGGCCCTCTCCCCCGCGTCCGCGTCGTCCGCGGCGCGCGGCGCGCCGGTCCGGCGGCGCTCCAGCGCCACCCGGAAGATGTCCTCCTGGCGCCACATGACGCCCTTGGGGTACCCGGTGGTGCCGCCGGTGTACAGCATGTACAGATCGTCGCCGCCGGTCGGGGGGAGGTCGGAGGCCGAGTCCGCGGCCGCGGCCAGCGCGCGCTCGTAGTCCGCGCCCTCCGCGGGAGCGGCGTCGCGGTCGTCGTCCAGGAGCACCACGTGGCGGAGGCGCGGAAGCCCGGCGCGCACCCCGGCCACCGCCCCGGCCAGCGAGCGCTCGGCGATGAGCGCGACCGCGTCGGCGTCGTCCAGGACGTAGCGGAGCTCGGCCGCGACGTACCGGTAGTTGACGTTCACCGGGACGGCTCCGGCGCGCCACACGCCGAACACCGCCTCCAGCCACTCCGCCCGGTTGAAGGACAGGATCGCGACGTGCTCGCCCGGGGCGATCCCGGTGTCGATCAGGTGCCTGGCCACGAGAGTGGCCCGGGCGTCGAGTCCGGCGTAGGAGAGGCGGCGCGCGCCGGCGATGACGGCGAGCCGGTCCGGCGCGGCGGCGGCCACCGCCGACAGCAGCCCGGACAGCGAGAAGTCCGACGCGCGGCGAAGGCCGACGCCCGTCTCCGGCGTTCGCGTTTCGATCATCATGCGCCCCTTGATCACGGTGTTACCCCTGGGCGGGTATGAGGACCGATCCTGCATGTATGGCGCGGGTCACGTCGGGTCGGGGTCGGTTAACGCGACGGTCCCGACCGTGTGCGTGAAGATCCTGGTCGGAGGGGTTTTCCCGGCGGGGAGCGGGCGCGGGAGCGTGCCGCCGGGCCGGGAGGGGCCCGTTCGCGTGCTCCAGCTCACCGGGCGCTGCGGGGCACGGCACACGGAGCGGCCCGGTCAGGGCCCCGGGAACGCGGAACCGGGCTGGTGTGCGCTTGGACACCGTGTGTCCCTTGCCCGGTGCGGAGCGGATCTGTTCCACTGCTTGAGGCTCCCCGAACGGACGCTTTGTGCGTTATCCGAGCGGGTATCCAAAAATCGAACAACGGTCAAAGGCGATCGGAGTAACTGGATGAGCAACACGCGCGATCTGGGCCCCGACACGGCGCACGGCGGAGACCCCGCCGAGCCCGCCGTCTCCACCAGTCGACACATCGAACTGGCCTCGACCCACTCGGCACACAACTACGATCCGCTGCCCGTGGTGATCGCGGAGGGGAGCGGGGCCTGGGTGACGGACGTCGAGGGGCGCCGCCACCTCGACTGCCTGGCCGGGTACTCGGCGATGAACTTCGGTCACCACAATCCCGAACTGCTCGAGGCGGCGCACCGCCAGCTGGACCGCGTCACGCTCACCAGCCGGGCCTTCTACAACGACCGGTTCGCCCCCTTCGCCACCGCCCTGACCGAGCTCGTCGGCAAGGAGCAGATGCTGCCGATGAACACCGGCGCCGAAGCCGTGGAGACCGGCATCAAGGTCGCCCGGAAGTGGGGGTACGAGGTCAAGGGGGTGCCCGACGGGCAGGCCCGCATCGTGGTGGCGGGCGGGAACTTCCACGGCCGCACCACCACGATCATCTCCTTCTCCGAGGACCCCGAGGCGTTCGGCGGATTCGGCCCCTACACCCCGGGCTTCCGCGTCGTCCCGTACGCCGACGCCGACGCCGTGGCCGCGGCGATCGACGACACCACGGTCGCGGTGCTGATCGAGCCGGTGCAGGGCGAGGCCGGGGTCATCGTCCCGCCGCCGGACTACCTGCCGCGCGTACGCGAGATCTGCGACCGCGAGAACGTGCTGCTCATCGCCGACGAGGTGCAGTCGGGCCTCGGGCGGACCGGTACCGTCCGGGCGTGCGAGCACACCGGAGTGGTGCCGGACGTCTACCTGTTCGGCAAGGCGCTGGGCGGCGGAATCCTGCCGGTCTCGGCGGTCGTGGCCGACGCCGACGTCCTCGGCGTGATCCGGCCGGGCCAGCACGGCAGCACCTTCGGCGGGAACCCGCTGGCCTGCGCCGTGGGGGCGACCGTGGTGCGGATGCTCAGGGACGGGCCCTACCTGGAGAACGTGCGCCAACTCGCCCCCGTGCTGGACACCCGGATCAAGGAGTTCGTCGGCAACGGGGTGGTCTCCGCGCGCAGCATCGGACTGTGGGCGGGTATCGACGTCGACCCCGCCCTGGCCACCGGCCGGGAGCTGTGCGAGCGACTGCTCGGCAAGGGGGTGCTGGTCAAGGACACGCACGGCTCGACCATCCGGCTCTCGCCGCCGCTGATCATCACCGAGGACGACCTGAACTGGGCGCTGGACCGGGTGGGTGAGGTCCTGGCGGACCTGCGCGCCGGGAACTGACCCGGCGGGGGCCGCGCCGCGGGAGGCGCGGCCCCTCAGCCCGCCTCGCCGGCGAGCACCTCGGGACTGGCGTTGTGCACGGTGGCGCGGGTGACGTAGAAGGGGCGGCCCGGCCCCTCGTCGATCTGGGCGCCCACGAGCGCGCTGACGGCCTGGTGCCCGTCGGCGTCGGGGTGGAAGGTGCTGCGGTCCACGGTGACACCGGTGGCGAAGTCGCGCAGCAGGACGCCGTTGACCCACGGCTCCTCCGAGCCGATCTCGTGGCCGTCCAGCGCGTCGTAGGCGTCCACGAACTCCACGCTGCCCACCTGCCCGGAATCGGCGATCTCGGAGTCGTGCACCTGGACGGCGTCGTCCAACTGCTTGTTGAAGCGCCGGATCGTCTCGTTCAGCCAGGACTGGTCGCCGGCGGTCAGCGTGTAGTACATCCCCGTCGGCTCCTCGGGGAAGAGCCGGGGGTAGCCGACGACCAGGACGCGGGCGTCCGGCGCGCGGTCGCGGACCTCGCCGATCAACTGTTCGAAGGTCGCCTCGAACTTGCCCATCCGGTTGACGACGGCGTCCTCCTGACCGATGCACACCCCGCTCTCCAGCAGCGGGACCCGCATCATGCAGGTCTTGAGGACCGTGGTGAACCCGAGGTCGTTGCCGCCGATGCCGATGGTGACCAGCGAGGTGTGCGGGGCGACCCAGTCCAGCTGGGACTCGGTCTCGTCGACGGACTCCAGCATCTTGTTGCCGCGCTGCCCGCTGCACGCCAGGAAGGTGAGCTCGCCGGCGAAGTCGTAGGAGCCCGTGACCCGCTCGGGGTAGGCGTTGGCCGAGCGCCAGCACCCGCCGCGGACGGCGGTCCCGGGCGCGTAGTCGCCGGCGCCGTCCCCGGAGGAGTAGGAGTCGCCCAGCGCGTAGTAGTTGCCCCAGGTGGCGGCGTCGACGGGGGAGAGCCTGAGCCGACGGCCGTCCGTGTCGGGTTCGCCGTCCGGGCCCACCGGAACGTTGTCGCACCAGGTCCGGGTGGTCTCGCACCAGGCCTGCTGAACGGTGCTCCGGCTGGCGGGAACGGTCAGTACGACGGCCACCGCCACCGCCAGGACCGCGGAGGTGATCCCCAGGACCAGCCTCCGCGTCGTGACCGCGGGTCCACGCAGTCGCCCGCCCAAAAGCCTCTCCCCATGGATCAATGCGGCTTTTTACCCCGCACCAGGTTACCCGTGTGAATCGGCGCTTTCGCTGCCGCCGGTTTCCCGGTGGGGCCCCGCCTCGGCGCGGCGGCGGAACCGGACCGCGGAGGGCGAAGGCGCGCGGCCCCGGACCGCGCTCGCGAAGGCGGGACAGCCGGGAGACGGCGTCCTCGGCGTCGGGGGGCGGTCCCGCCGGTCCACCGCAGCGCCCGCTCGGGGACCGGGCCCGGCCGGTCCGCTCCCCGCCGGGCACGCGCGTCCGCGCTGCTCCCCTGGACGAACACGCGCAGGCGGAGGACTTCCCCTCCCGGGCGGTGGCCCGACCGGCACGCCGCGCGCCGGGGACCCGTCCGGTGTGACCCGCGCCACCCCGGAGCCGGGTTCCGCGGGGGTGTTGCTGTTAGATGGCTGTGAACCCCGCACACCGGCGTGCGGAGACGGGACACCCCGCCCGCACGCCCAGGTCGAGGAAGGGCGCGCACGAATGACCCAGCAGCCACAGCCCCCCGTTCTCTGGGAACCCGACGAGGCCCGGCGCGAACGCGCCAACATCACCGCGTTCACGCGCTGGGTGCGCGAGCACCGCGGCGTGGACGTCTCCGACTACCACTCGCTGTGGCACTGGTCGGTCACCGACCTCGACGGGTTCTGGGCGAGCGTCTGGGAGTACTACCGGGTCCGGTCCGCGACTCCGTACCGCGCGGTGCTGGCCGACGACGCGATGCCCGGCGCGACCTGGTTCCCGGGAGCGACGCTGAACTACGCCGCGCACGTCTTCCGGAACCGCGACGACGACGCCGTCGCCATCCGGCACGCTTCCGAACTCCGCGTCCTGGGGGAGTGGACCTGGGGTGAGCTCAGGCGACGCACCGCCTCGATCGCGGCCGCGCTGCGCAGGCTCGGGGTGGGGCCGGGGGACCGGGTCGTGGCCTACCTGCCCAACATCGCCGAGGCGGTCGCGGCCTTCTACGCGTGCGCCTCCATCGGCGCGGTCTGGTCCTCCTGCTCGCCCGACTTCGGCGTGCGCAGCGTCACCGACCGCTTCGCCCAGATCGAACCCGTGGTGCTGCTCGCCGTCGACGGCTACCGCTACGGCGGCAAGGACTTCGACCGCCGCGACGTGCTGGCGGCGCTGCGCGCCGGGCTGCCGACGCTGCGGCACACCGTCGTGCTGTCCTACCTGCGCGACGAACCGGTCGAGGGCACCCTGGACTGGAACGAGTTCGAGTCCTTCGGGGAGGGCGCCGAACCGGACTTCGCGCGGCTTCCCTTCGACCACCCGCTGTGGGTCCTGTACTCCTCGGGCACCACGGGCCTGCCCAAGGCGATCGTGCACGGGCACGGCGGCATCCTCCTGGAGCAGCTCAAGAACCTCGACCTGCACCTGGACGCCCAGGCGCACGACCGGGTCTTCTGGTTCACCACCACCGGCTGGATGATGTGGAACTTCCTGGTCAGCGTGTTGCTGACGGAGGCGTCCATCGTCCTGTACGACGGCAGCCCCGGACATCCCGACCTGGGAGCGCTGTGGGACCTCGCCGAGCGCTCGGGCGTCACCGTCTTCGGCACCAGCGCCGGGTACCTGTCCTCCTGCATGAAGGAGGGCGTCCACCCCGCGCGGGACCGCGACCTGTCGGCGCTGCGCGCGATCGGCTCCACCGGGTCGCCGCTGTCCCCCGAGGGGTTCGCCTGGTGCTACCGGGAGTTCGGGCCGGACCTGTGGCTGTTCTCCACCAGCGGCGGCACCGACGTGTGCAGCTGCCTGGTCGGCGGCGTGCCGACACTGCCCGTCCACGAGGGCGAGATCCAGGCCCGGGCGCTGGGCATGGCCGTGGCGGCCTGGGACCCCGAGGGCAGGGAGGTCGTCGGCGAGGTCGGCGAGCTGGTGGTGACCCGGCCCGCGCCGTCCATGCCGCTCTACTTCTGGGGCGACACCGACGGCACGCGGCTGCGTGACAGCTACTTCTCCGTGTACCCGGGCGTCTGGCGGCACGGGGACTGGATCGAGATCACCGAGCGCGGGACCGCGGTCATCTACGGACGCTCGGACTCCACCATCAACCGCGGTGGGGTGCGGATGGGCACCAGCGAGATCTACCGGACGGTCCTGGCGCTGGAGGAGGTCCTGGACGCCCTGGTGGTGGACGTCCCGCAGCCCGGCGGCGGTTCCCTGATCGAGTTGTTCGTGGTGCTGCGCGAGGGGGTGGGGCTGGACGACGCCCTGCTCGGGCGGATCGCCCGGGGCATCCGCGAGGACTGCTCCCCCCGGCACGTCCCTGACGTGGTCCGGAGTATCGCGGAGGTGCCGCGCACCCTGTCCGGCAAGGTCCTGGAGGTGCCGGTCAAGCGCATCCTCATGGGGGAGGCCCCCGAACGGGTCGCCAGCCGGGACTCCCTGGCCAACCCGAAGGCCCTGGACCACTTCGCCGACCTGGCCCGGAAGACGGTCTAGGGAAGCTCCGGCGCGGGGGTGGTTCGGCGTCGGGAATTCGCCGACCGGATCGTCGAGGTGTCCTCGTGTGCGGCGCGGTGACGAGGCAGCGACGGCGGGTGCGGTCCGGGGCCGCGCCCATGATGTCCGTTGCGTGAGGGGTCCGTTGACGGTCGTGGGCTTTCTGCCCTTCCCGGTCCCGAAACGGGCGGAAAGCCCACGACTGTCAACAAGACCACCGGTGCCCGAATTCACCCCCGCGCCGGAGGTTCCCTGGTGTCCCGCGCCTGAAGTCCGTCGCCGCACCCGGATCCCGGGACGAGGGTTCGTGTCGGGAATCCCCCGGTTGGTTCTCCTTAGCGCAAACCGACGCCGGAGGTCCTACCCTGGAGCACGTGTCACGACTAGCGCCCGAGACGCGCACGCAGCGGTCCGCCTGGCCCGAACCCGGTCGGCTGGTCGGGGTGGACGTGGCCAGGTCCATCGCGGTGTTCGGCATGTTCACCGTGCACCTGGGAGTCGGTTCGATCGGGCTGCTGGACGGCCCCGCCGCCGAGGCCTTCCACGAGTTGGCCAGGGGCCGGTCCTCGGCGCTGTTCGCCTTCCTGGCGGGGGTCTCGCTGGCGCTGCTGTCAGGGGGAGCGCACCCGTCGTCGGACGCTTCCCGGCGGCGGGTGGGTGTCAAGATCGCGGTGCGCGCCATGGCGCTGACCCTGCTGGGGATGTTCCTGGACCTGCTGGGCGCGCCGATCGCGATCATCCTGGTCTACTACGCCGGGTACTTCCTGCTGGCACTGCCGCTGCTGCGGCTGGGCGCGGGGGCCCTGGCCGGGATCGCCGCCGCGATCGCGCTGCTCGGACCGCAGCTGTCCTTCCTGATCCGGTCGCTGATCGGGGACCCCGGCGCCCCGGCGGCCTCGATCGACGGCTTGGGCGACTTCTTCCTCAGCGGCTACTACCCGGCGTGTACCTTCATGGCGTTCGTGGTCGCCGGGATGGCGGTGGGCCGCCTGGACCTGCGGTCCGCGCCGGCCAGGGCCGGTCTCGCCGGGACGGGACTGGTGCTGGCGGCCCTGGGCTACGGCGGGTCGTGGCTGCTGATGCACCCGCTGGGCGGCGTCGACCGGCTCACCCGGACACTGGCCGCGCAGTACTACGGGACCGCGGCCGAGACGGCCCCGGCCGAGGACCTGCTCCTGCTGGGCGACCTCACCCTCGAGGAGATCGCCTCCCTGCACGGCACGGTCCCCACCGACAGCCCGTTCTGGCTGCTGGTGGCCTCACCGCACAGCGGAACCACCTTCGAGATCGCCGGGGCGGTCGGCACCGCGCTGGTCGTCCTGGCCGCGTGCCTGTTTCTGGCCGACCTGCTGCACCGGGGCGTCTTCCCGCTGGCGGCGGCCGGGTCGATGGTGCTGACCGTCTACGTCGGGCACGTCGTGGTGATCGCGATGCTGGGCGGTTCCTCCTACGACTTCTCGCCGTTCCGGCTGGAGCTCTTCGTCCTGGGCGCACTGCTGTTCGCGACCCTGTGGAAGCTGCTGCTCGGCCGCGGCCCGCTGGAGCGGCTCCTGGGCTGGTCCGCCGACGGGGCCACCCGGCTGGCCCTTTCCGGGGCCTCGCCCGCGCGGCGGCCCTGACCTCCCCGGCGGGGAGCCGCCCGGGTCAGGCCCAGCGGGACAGGTCGGCGTGCCACTGCCGCAGGAAGGACGCGACGAAGGCGTCGGCGTGCGCGATGAGTTCGGGCGTGCCGCGCGAGCGCGGATCGGCCAGGCGGCGGCGCGCCATCGAGGCGAGCGAGTCGGCGGTCTCGTTGAGCAGGTCGCCCGAGTGGCCCTTGACCGGCTCCACCGTCAGACCGGGGCGCGCCGCCATCTCCTCGGCCAGGCGCACCAGGGTGGGGCGGCGGTTGGCGCGCCTGGGGCCGTCCTCGTACCCGGCGGGCATCAGCGGACGCTCCCCGCCCCGCTGCCAGGCCCGCAGGTAGCGGCGGGCCACCGCCGAGTCCACCAGGAGGACGGCGGTGGCGCCGGGGTCGAGCGCCTGCAGCAGCAGTGACACGGCCCGCAGTTCCTGGACCAGGACCCGGGAGGGGCCGCTCGGGTCGCGGGTGGAGCCGTTCCAGGAGCGCATTCCCCAGCGGCCGTCGGAGGTCACGTACCCCATCCCCGCGTAGGGGCCCTTGACGCTGGCGTCGGTGGCCGCGACCAGCGGAGCGGCGCCCTCCCAGCGGCGCACCACGCCGTGGTAGCCGCTCAGGATCCGGGTGCTGCTCTGCGCGCTGATGGCGGCGTTGCGCTCCTCGGCGCGCGTGGTCATCGCCGCGGCGGCCGCGAGGTCGCCGACGTACGCGGCGTCGAAGGCCAGGGACACGGCCTCGGCGACGCTTCTCCGGCGCGGCCCGTGCGGGGAGTACACCACGTAGCGGCGCAGCGCGGTGATCCTGTCGGCGAGTTCCGGGGGCAGGCACTCGGCGCACGCGTCGAACTCGTCCGGAGCCACGACCGCATCACCGTCCTCTCCAGGGGCGGAGAAGAGCCAAGTCCCTGCACTCAGGATCTTGACGTCCCTCGGGCACCAGGGCAAGCCCCCGAGAGGAGGAGGTGCGTACCGTACCGCCCCGTTGACCCCTGGTGACGGGGAGGGGGCGCCTCCCCGTCACCCGCCCGGGAGCTCCCGGGGGCGCGGCTCAGGGTTCCGTGACCGCCGGGACGAGTTCGTCCAGGCAGCGGCGGAGCGCGGCGCCCAGTTCGTCGGGGCCGTGTTCCTCGCCCCGGCTCCAGAGCAGGTGCGCGGTCTGCCTCGCGGAGAAGAACGCCGCGACGGCGAGCCGGGGGCGCAGATCGGTCTCGGGGTCGGTGCCCCGGCGCCGGGCGAGCTCTTCGACGAGCCGTTGCTGCTGCTCCAGGCAGTACCGCAGCTGGGCGGCGCGCAGCCGAGGGCAGCACTCGAGGATTCGGGCCAGGTCCAGCCGGGTGTTCAGCTGGGCGCGGTCCAGGCGCGCCCAGTCGTCGAGCGCGGCGTTGCGCAGGACGGCGAAGAGGGGTTCGTGCGGGGGGCGTGCCAGCACGGCCTCGTAGAACGTTTCGTCGAAACCGGCGTGGACGTCGAGGGCGACGTCCTCCTTGCCCGCGAAGTACCGGAAGAAGGTGCGCTGGGAGACGTCCGCGTGCGCGGCGATCTCCTCGGTGGTGGTGGCCGCGTACCCGCGTTCGACGAACAACCGCATGCCCGCCTCGACCAGGGCGTCCCGGGTGCGGGCCTTCTTTCGCTCGCGCAGCCCGGGGGCCGGTCTCGGTTCGGCGGTCGCGACGCTCATGGCCGGTCCTTTCGCACGACTCCTTTCACCGGAGGATACATGCGCGGGAATCATCCGTCACAAATTGCCAAATGTCAGCGACTGCCATAATCTTCTCGGGTTCGATGAGCGACAGAAGGACACCGGGGGACCTATGACCACGACCACCGCGCCGAGCGCCACCACGGAGCGGAATCTGCGAGGAAGCCCCTGGGCGACGCTGGTGGCCATCGCCTTCGGCGTGATGATGGTCGCGCTGGACGGCACCATCGTCGCCGTGGCCAACCCCGCCATCGGCCGGGACCTCCAGGCATCGCTGGCCGAACTGCAGTGGGTGACGCACGGCTATCTGCTGGGGCTCGCCGTCTTCCTGATCACCGCGGGCAAGCTCGGCGACCGCTTCGGGCACCGCCGGATGTACCTGCTCGGAATCGTCGGCTTCGTCGTGACCTCGGTGGCCATCGCGCTGTCGTCGGGCGTCATCATGCTTGTCGCCTTCCGCATCCTGCAAGGGGTTTTCGGCGCGCTGCTCACCCCCGCGGCCATGGGTCTGCTGCGCGCGAGCTTCCCGCCCCACAAGCTGGGCCGCGCCTTCGGCGTCTTCGGAAGCCTGTTGGGCGGGGCCAACGCCGCGGGCCCGATCGTCGGCGGCGTCCTGGTCAGCGGGTTCGGCTGGCAGTCGGTCTTCTACATCAACGTCCTGATCGGCGCGGTGGCCGTAGGCCTGGGGATGTGGCTGCTCGCGGCCAACCAGCCGACCGACCCCGGGTCGCGCTTCGACGCGCCCGGTGTCGTCCTTCTCACCATCGCGATCTTCGCGCTGGTGTGGGCGCTCGTGGAGGCCCCCTCGGCGGGTTGGACCGCGCCCGTCACGCTCGTTCCGCTCGGTGTCGCCGTGGTGGTCGGGGTCGCCTTCGTCCTGTGGGAGCGCCGACCGGCGGACCCGCTCCTGCCCCTCGCGATCTTCCGCGACGCCTCGGTGTCGATCGGGGTCGTCCTGATGGTGCTGATGGCGCTGGGCCTGATGGGCTCGCTCTTCTTCATCACCTTCTACCTGCAGGGCGTGGCCGGGCTCTCCCCGGCAAGGGCCGGCCTCCAGCTCATGCCGCTCATGGCGATGATGGCGATCACCTCGCCGCTGGCGGGACGACTCCTGGACAAGGTCGGAGCCAGGGTGCCCACCGCGGCGGGGCTGGTGCTGACCGCGATCGGGCTCTTCATGCTGTCGCGGCTGACCACCGACACCGGGATCGGGTACACGTCCGTGGGCTTCGTCCTGCTCGGAGCCGGGCTGAGCCTGGTGATGACCGGTGCGACGGCCGCGATCATCGCCAACACGCCGATGCGGTTCGCCGGTGTCGCCGCGGGCGTGCAGCAGGCGGCCATGCAGCTCGGAGGGTCGCTGGGCACCGCCGTGCTGGGCGCGGTGATGTCGATGACGATCATCTCGACGCTGCCCGGCCACTACAGCGACGCGGGGCTGGCCGAGCTCGGGGCGGAGGAGCTGTCGGCGGCGCAGAGCCAGGTCGCCCAGGGCGGCGCGGCCGTGCCCGAGGGAGCCACCGCCGAGGTCGCGCGGGCCGTTACCGAGGCGAGCCACCTGGCGTTCCTGGACGGGATGCAGCTGGCCTTCGGAATCGCCGCCGCGGTGATGGCGCTCGCCGCGCTGCTGTCGCTGGCGATGCGCCCCAGCACGCACTCCGAGGGGCCGGTCGTGCACATCTGACCGTCCCGGGTCCCGGCGGCCCCTCGCCGGGAGCCGCCGGGACCGGGGCAGGGCGTGGCCGGGCATCTCCGCGATGGACGCGCCCTGGTCAGGCCCAGACCTCGAACGCGCTGATCAGGGAGTGCACCCGGTCCGGGTCCTCGATGCGGGACAGCGCGGCCAGCCGGTCGGGAGAGGCCAGCAGGGCGGTCACCGCGGCCAGGGCCGCGCAGTGGTCGTCGCGGTCGGCCCCGGCCAGGCCGACGACCAGGCCCACCGGGTCGTTTCCGGGGTGGCCGAAGGGAACCGGACTGGACAGGGACACCCAGGACAGCCCGGTGCGGAGCACCGAGCGGCCGGGTGCCGCGTGCGCCAGCGCGAGGCCGGGGGAGACCACGATGTAGGGGCCGTGCGTCTCCACGACCTGGCGCATCCGGGAGGTGTAGTCGGCGGTGGTCGCTCCGGTCGCGACCAGCAGGTCGCCCGCCGCGCGGACGGCGGCGCGCCAGTCTGCGGCCGCGACACCGGTCGAGATCGCTTCGGACGGCAGCAGCCGGGACAGCACCGGTTCGCCCACCATTGACCCCTTCCCGACGAGACGGCGGCGACCGTGTCAGATTAGGCCGGGTCCGGCCCCCGGGTTCCGGCGCGACCGTCCGTGGCGTTCCCGGTTCGGGTGAAACCTCGGTCAAACGGTGGTCAGCCGTCGGTTCGGGTGATCCTGGCGGCCGTGCGGTCGCGGTGCTCGAGGGTGTTGCTGGTGGTGCGGGCGTGCGCGCGCATCAGCCGCCGGGCGTCGTCGGCGGCCGCGCGGGCGGTCTCGGGGCGGGCCACGTGCCCGTGCCCGGGCTCGCTGCGCGGGAGGCCGATGTTCTCCGGAAGCCCGGCCCGGCTCACGACCCTGAGCTGGGCATCCTCCTGGGAGGCCGACGGCCGGATGTCCCCGGTGGGGGTCTTCCAGCTGCGCAGCCGGTGCTCCAGCCACTCGGGGCCCTGGTAGCCCGCGCCCTGCTCCCAGGGCAGGCCGTCGGGCCGGGTGCCCAGCGCGTGCAGCAGGTCCGCGATGGACCATCCGGCGGAGAAGAACCGGGACGCCTCCTCGCGCAACCGGGCGAAGTCCACCCCGTGCAGGGAGGAGTCGCGGCGGCGCAGCAGCTCGCACGCCTGGTGCACGTCGCTGCGGGTGTGCACCGGCCGGTTCAGCGGGTCGGGCTCGGGGCGGTGCAGGAGCGCGTCGTCGACGGTCACCAGGACCTCGCCGTCGCGCTTGTCCCAGATGCTCACGCGCTCGCGCGGCCAGCCCTGCGACTCGGCCAGCGCGGTGGCGATCCTGCGCAGGTCGACGTCCTCGTCGGTGGAGATCCGGAACTCGGCCATGACGCGCCTCGCCTTCCAGGGGTTCGTCCCGCTCCCCTCCAGGTTAGGACAGAGGAACGACACCCGCCGGGCACCGGCCGGGCGGGGCGGGGCCGCTCCGCCTTGTGCTCCCGGGACCGTTCGGCTAGAGAGGCTCGGAAGGGCCCCGGAGCGGGACCGGGCCGAGGATCGGGTGGAGGACGCAGCCATGGGAAGCAGCGGTGCCGCGAAGGCGCTCTCGGCCGTCGAGCTGGTGCGGCTGGACGGCGGCGGGCCCGGGGTGAGGGAGCTTCGGGAGGAGGTGCTGCGGCACCGGCTCGGACCGGGGCAGAGCCGGTTCGCCAGACCGGCCGCGCACACCCTGCCGAGAGCCGACGCCGACCCCGGCCGCACGCCGTTCGCCGTCGTGCACGAGGGCAGGGCGGTCGGCTTCGGCATCCTCGACAGGGGCGGATACCTGAAGGAGGTCGCCGACGCCCCCGAGGAGTCGGTGCTCCTGCGCGCCTTCTACATCGCCCCCCACTGGCAGGGGCGGGGCCTCGGGCGCGCCGCGTGCGCCGCGCTGCCGCGCCTGGCCGGCGCGGTCGCCCCCGGCGCCACCGCGGTCCTGCTCACGGTCAACCGGGAGAACCACGTCGCCCGGCGCGCCTACCTCGCCTCCGGTTTCGCCGACACCGGCCGGGTGTACTCCGGCGGCGACGCCGGGCCCCAGGACGTGCTCGTCCGAGCGGTCCCGGACCGGCGCCGAGCCCGCCCCGGGGCGGAGGAGGGCGCGGACCGGAGGGGTAGGGTGTGGTCCTCCGGCCCGCCGGAGGCCGGGGCCGGCACCGTCCCCGCAGGTCGCGGTCGGACCCGGTCAACCGAGGACGAGGAGAGAAGCCTGTGAGTACCAAAGCCCACGAACGCGCCCGGGAGGCGGCGGACGAGCTCCGCTCCCGGACCGGGGTGGACTCCTACGGCACCGCGCTGGTCATGGGGTCGGGCTGGGCTCCCGCGGCGGACATGCTCGGCTCCGCGGGATCGGAGTTCGAGGTCGACGAGCTTCCCGGCTTCCTCGCGCCCACCGTGCAGGGGCACCACAGCAGGGTGCGCAGCGTCCGCGCGGCAGGCGGCGACCTGCTGGTCTTCCTGGGACGCACGCACCTGTACGAGGGCAACGGAACCGACTCGGTCGTGCACGGGGTGCGCACCGCCGTCGCGGCGGGGGCCACCAGGATCATCCTCACCAACGCCGCGGGCTCGCTCAACGCCGACCTGCACCCCGGTCGGCCGGTGCTGATCAGCGACCACATCAACCTCACCGGGCGGTCGCCGATCGTCGGAGCCGACTTCGTCGACCTCACCGACGCCTACAGCCCCGACCTGCGCGGAATCGCACGCCAGGTGGACCCGTCGCTGCCCGAGGGCGTCTACGCGGCCATGACCGGCCCGCACTTCGAGACCCCCGCCGAGATCCGGATGCTGCGCACCATGGGGGCCGACCTCGTCGGCATGTCCACCGTGCTGGAGACCATCGCGGCCCGCGAACTGGGCGCCTCGGTGCTGGGCGTCTCGCTGGTCACCAACGTCGCGGCGGGACTGGGCAGCGAGCCCCTCGACCACGAGGAGGTCCTGGAGACCGGCCGCGGGGCGGCGGACGACGTCGGCAGGCTGCTCGCGGGCATCGTCGAACGGCTCTGACCGCACCCCACCCCTTCGCACACGGAAAGGCGGCGCGGCGCAATGGCGGCGAACCACCGCGAGCAGGCCAGGGCATGGCTGGCCCAGGACCCCGACCCCGCGACCAGGGCCGAGCTCAGGACGCTCCTGGACAACGGGGACGACGCCGAACTGGCCGCCCGGTTCGCCGGCCGGCTGGAGTTCGGCACGGCCGGGCTGCGCGGCCCCCTGGGCGCCGGACCCACCCGGATGAACCGGGTGACCGTCATGCGGGCCGCCGCCGGGATCGCGGCCTGGCTGCGCCCCGGGGCGACCGTGGTCATCGGCTACGACGCCCGGCACCGGTCCGCGGACTTCGCCCGCGACACCGCCGCCGTCCTGGCGGGGGCGGGCCACCGCGCGCTGCTGCTGCCCGGCCCGCTGCCCACCCCCGTGCTCGCCCACGCGGTGCGCGCCCGCGCCGCCGACGCCGGGGTGATGGTCACCGCGAGCCACAACCCGCCGCAGGACAACGGGTACAAGGTGTACGTCGGGGGGAGCGGGCCGGTGGCGGGGAGCCAGATCGTGCCGCCGGTGGACACCGAGATCTCCGCCGCGATCGACGCGGTCGGCCCGGTCGACGCGCTGCCCCTGGACGACGGCTACGAGGTGCTGGGCGACGGGGTCGTGTCGGCGTACGTCGACGCGGTCGCCGCGCTGCCCCTGGGCCGCGAACGGGACCTGAGCGTCACCTACACGGCGATGCACGGCGTGGGCGGCGCCGTGCTGCGCGCCGTCTTCGAGAGGGCGGGGTTCCCCGCCCCGATCACGGTGCCCGAGCAGGCCGAACCCGACCCGGACTTCCCCACGGTCGCCTTCCCCAACCCCGAGGAGCCGGGCGCGATGGACCTGGCGCTGGCCGCGGGCGAGCGCGCGGGCACCGACATCGTCCTGGCCAACGACCCCGACGCGGACCGGGTGGCGGTGGCGGTACCCGGCCACGGGCTGCTCACCGGGGACGAGGTGGGCGGTCTGCTCGCCGAGCACGTCCTGGCGCACACCGCGGGCCCCGACCGGCTGGTGGCCACCACGATCGTCTCCGCGGGCCTGCTGCCCAAGATCGCGGCCGCGCACGGAGTGCGCTTCGAGGAGACCCTGACCGGCTTCAAGTGGCTGGTGCGCGCGGGGGGCGGGGAGGCGCGCAACGTCTTCTGCTACGAGGAGGCGCTCGGCTACTGCGTGAGCGGGGACGCCGGGCGGCCCGTCGCGGACAAGGACGGCATCAGCGCGGCCCTCGCGGTGGCCTCCGTGGCGGCCGAGGCCAAGCGCGACGGCAGGACCCTGCTGGACCTGCTGGACGACCAGGCCCGGCGCCACGGCCTGCACCTGACCCGCCAGCTCTCGGTGCGGGTCGCGGACCTGGCGCTGCTCACCGAGACCATGCGGTCCCTGCGCGCCGCGCCTCCCGAGGCGTTCGGAGGCTTCCGGGTGGAGGCGGTGGAGGACTTCGCCGACGGCGGCCGGGGCCTGCCCCCCACCGACGCCCTGCGCTACCGCCTCACCGGACCGGTGCGGGCCGGCGTCACCCTGCGGCCGTCGGGCACCGAACCCAAGCTGAAGGCGTACCTCGAGGTGGTCCTCCCGGTCACCGGAGACGTCGGCGAGGCCCGCGCGGAGGCCGCCGGGCGCCTGGCGGCCCTGCACGACGCGGTGGCGGACCGGATCCTGGGCTGACAGAGGGCCGTCGGCTCCTCTCGACGACCTCGACGCCGCCGTTCCGGGGCCCTCGTCTCCGAAACGCCGGCGTCGAGATCACCGGGGTGTCCTTTCGGAAGGCGGCCCGCCTACTCCACCCGGTCGATGACCAGGGGGAGCGGGGTGTGCCCGCCGCCGAACGCGCAGGCGTCCGACAGCGCCTCGGCCGCGTGGTCGAGGCGGCCGGGATCGTCGGTGTGCAGGGTGAACAGCGGCTGCCCCGCGCGCACCCGGTCGCCGGGCTTGGCGTGCAGGGTGACGCCCGCTCCCGCCGAGACCGGGTCCTCCTTGCGGGCCCGGCCCGCGCCCAGGCGCCAGGCGGCGACGCCGACGGCGTGGGCGTCCAGCCGGGTCAGGACGCCCGACTCCGCGGCCGGGACCTGGTGGGTCTCGGCGGCCACCGGCAGCGGGGCGTCGGGGTCGCCGCCCTGGGCGGCGACCATCCGCCGCCACGCGTCCATCGCCGAACCGTCGCGCAGCGCCTCGGCAGGGTCCGCGGCGTCGTCCAGGCCCGCCGCGGCCAGCATCTCCCGGGCCAGCGTCACGGTCAGTTCGACCACGTCGGGGGGCCCGCCCCCGGCCAGCACCTCAAGGGACTCGGCCACCTCCAGGGCGTTGCCCACGGTGCGGCCCAGCGGGGTGTCCATCGCGGTCAGCAGCGCGACCGTGCGCACTCCGTGGTCGGTGCCGATGCCGACCATCGTGCGGGCCAGTTCGCGCGCGGACGCCACGTCCTTCATGAACGCGCCCGAGCCGACCTTGACGTCCAGGACGAGCGCGCCGGTGCCCTCGGCGAGCTTCTTGGACATGATGGAGCTCGCGATCAGCGGGATGGACTCGACCGTCCCGGTGACGTCGCGCAGCGCGTACAGCTTGCGGTCGGCCGGGGCCAGGCCGGTGCCCGCCGCGCAGATCACCCCGCCCACGTCCAGCAGCATCCGGCGCATCCCGGCGGGGGAGACCTCGGCGCGCCAGCCCGGGACGGACTCCAGCTTGTCCAGGGTGCCGCCGGTGTGACCGAGGCCGCGCCCGGACAGCTGGGGGACGGCCGCCCCGCACGCGGCGACCGTCGGGGTCAGCGGCAGCGTGATCTTGTCGCCGACCCCGCCGGTGGAGTGCTTGTCGGTGGTGGGCACGCCCAGGTCGGAGAAGTCCAGCCGCTCGCCCGAGGCGAGCATCGCCTCGGTCCACCGGCCGACCTCGGCCCGGGTCATCCCGCGCCACACGATCGCCATGTTCAGCGCGGCCATCTGCTCCTCGGCGACCTCGCCCCGGGTGTAGGCCGCGATCACCCAGTCGATCTGCTCGGGGGACAGCTCGCCCCCGTCGCGCTTGGTCGCGATGACGTCGATGGCATCCATACGCACTCCCTGGTAGGACTCGGCCGGGCCGCGGCCGTTCACGGGCCTCTGCCGACGTCAAGATCATCGACAGGACTGCTGTCAGGCAACGCTCGCACCCGGCGAACATCGCCTGACACGGCACCAGGACTATCTCGGCCGGTCGAGGTCGTCGGGGCCGAAGGCCTGCGGCAGCAGCTCCCCGAGGGGGATGATCCCCTCGGGGGTGTCCACCAGCAGGCCCGCCCCGCCGTGCTCGTACAGCAGTTGGCGGCAGCGCCCGCACGGCATGAGGGCGGAGCCCGCCCCGTCCACGCAGGCGAACGCCACCAGCCGTCCGCCGCCGCTCGCGTGCAGCGCCGAGACCAGTCCGCACTCGGCGCACAGGCCCAGGCCGTAGGAGGCGTTCTCCACGTTGCAGCCCACGACCACCCGGCCGTCGGAGACCAGTGCCGCCGCGCCCACCGGGAACCTCGAGTAGGGCGCGTAGGCACCCGCCATGGCGGTGGCGGCCGCTGCGCGCAGCCCCGGCCAGTCCACCTCGGTCGCGGCCGTCACGAGCCGCCTCCCCGCCGCCAGGACCGCCCCACGGCCGCGGGCGCCCGGAGCCGCTGCGTGGCCAGTGCCATCACCAGCAGCGTCGCGATGTGCGGGCTGTAGGTGACCAGCTCGCGCGGGAGCGTGTCGGTGAGCGCCCACCACACCACCAGCAGGGCGGCGACGGCCAGCGAGACCAGCGCTGCCACCCGCTTGCCGCGGACGAACTGCCACACCGCGACCGCGACCAGGACCGCCGCGATGAGCAGCAGCAGCGCGTGCACGGCCGCGCCCGAGCCGCGGACCTGGAGCGCGTCGGTGAAGCCGAACAGGCCCGCGCCCATGGCCAGGCCGCCGGGCCGCCAGTTGCCGAAGATCATCGCGGCCAGGCCGATGTAGCCGCGTCCGCCGGTCTGGCCCTCCTGGTAGATGGAGGAGGCCACCATCGCCAGGAACACGCCGCCGAGGCCGGCAAGGCCGCCCGAGACCAGCACCGCGACGTACTTGTAGAAGTACACCGAGACGCCCAGGGACTCGGCGGCCTCGGGGCTCTCGCCGCAGGAGCGCAGCCGCAGCCCGAACGGGGTCCGCCACAGGATGTAGTAGGTGGCGGGCACCAGCAGGATCGCGATCAGCGTGACGACGGACATCTCGGTGGTCAGACCGACGATCAGCCCGGCCACGTCCGACACCAGGAACCAGTGCCGGTCCTCCAGGGGACCGAGCAGGTCCGCCACGAACGGCAGGCCGATCCGGGGGAAGCCCGGGAGGGGCGGGGACTGGGCGGCGCCGCCCCCCGGCTGGGGCTGGAAGTACAGGATCGACAGGTAGCGCATGGCGCCCACGGCCAGGATGTTGATGGCCACGCCCGAGACGATGTGGTCCACGCCGAAGGTGACCGTGGCCACGGCGTGCAGCAGACCGCCGAGCACGCCGCCGACGATCCCGGCGACCAGGCCCGCCCACGGGTTCCCGGTGCTGTTGGCGGCGAAGGCGCCCGCCCAGGTGCCCAGCACCATCATGCCTTCGAGGCCGATGTTGATGATGCCCGCGCGCTCGGCCCACAGGCCGCCCAGGCCCGCCATGCCGATCGGCACCGCGAAGGCCAGCGTCGCCTGGATGGTGCCGCTGTCGGTCAGCGCGTTCTGCCCGGTGATGACCCGTACGCCCGCGAGCGCGACGAACACCGCGACACCCAGGCTGACGATCCGCCACGGGGTGAGGACGCCCCGCCGGGGCGGGGGCGCCTTCTCGGGGGTCGCGACTTCCACGTGCTGGCTCATGACGCGGCCACCCTCTCCCGGCCCAGTTCCCTACCGACCTGACGCTGCTGGTAGCGCCGACCCCAGCGGTGCACGAGCTCGTACACCACGACGATGGTCAGCACCATCGTGGCCTGGGTGACGACGGCGATCTCCTTGGGGATTCCGTCGATGTCCAGGATCTGCGACGACTGGTTCAGGAACGACCAGAACAGCGCGGCCGCGGCGATTCCCACGGGGTGGTTGCGGCCCAGCAGCGCGATCGCGATCCCGGTGAAGCCCAGGCCGACCGGGAAGTCCAGCGCGTAGTAGTGCGACGCGCCCAGCAGCTGCGGCATGCCGACCAGACCGGCCACCATGCCGGAGATGACCATGGAGACCACGACCATCTTCTTGACGTTGACCCCGCTGGCCTGCGCCGCGGTGGCGGACTGGCCGGTGGCGCGCAGCTCGAAGCCGAACCGGGTGCGGTTCAGCAGCCACCAGTAGCCGACGCCGACCGCGACCGCGAGCAGGGTCAGCCCGAAGATCTCCCGGCCCGCGCCCATGAAGCCGCCGGGGATTCCCGGCACCCAGCCGGACTCGGCGATCGGCCGCGTGCCGATGTTGTTGGTGCCGATCTCGACGGCGAGCCGGTTGGTGTTGAGCAGGTAGGCGGTCACGCCGGTCGCGATCGCGTTCAGCATGATCGTGGAGATGACCTCGGACACGCCGCGGGTCACCTTCAGCCAGCCCGCGATCCCCGCCCAGAACCCGCCGACCGCGACGGCCACGAGGATGATCACCAGCTGGTGCAGCCCGGGCGGCAGCACGAACGCGCCGCCGACCGCCGCGGCCAGCAGCGCGGCCAGCCGGTACTGGCCGTCCACGCCGATGTTGAACAGGTTCATCCGGAAGCCGACCGCCACCGCCACCGCGGACAGGTAGTAGGTGGTGCCGGTGTTGACCACCGTCACGAGGCTGTTGGGCTGGGTGCCGTAGTCCGTCATCCGCGCGAACGTGGAGAGGGGGTCCACCCCGGTGACGTACAGCACCAGGGCGGTGATGCCCAGGGCCAGCGCGCCCGCCGCGGCGACCGCGGCGAAGGCCAGCGCCAACTGGGTGGCCAGCCCGCGGTACAGGGCGGCCGAGGCCGTCCCGCCGACGAGGGCGCCGATCGCGTAGGCCACCGGCTCGATCAGCCACAGGTCGGCGACCAGCCCGGTGAACAGGCCCACCAGGACGGCCAGCACCAGCGCGACGGGGGCGACGACGGCGCGGTGGATGCCGGAGTCGGCGTCGGCGGTGGAGGAGCCCACGAACAGGACCGCCACCGCGAAGGCCGCGACCACGCCGATGGCGAGCGCGGCCGGTGCGAGCAGCGCCATGTCGAGCAGCACGGTCAGGACGACCCCGGCTCCGGCCGCCGCCGCGAACCCCGCGGGGGTGGGAAGGGACTTGGTCATGCTCCTGCCTCGTCTTCAGTGGCCGGTCCGCTGTCGTCCGCGGACGTGTCGGCCGGGTCCAGTCCCGCGCCGGTCATGGCCGAACCGAGCTGCTCGGGGGTGACCGCGCCCGGATCGGCTTCGGCGACCAGCCTGCCCCGCAGGATCACGTGCAGCGTGTCGGACATGCCGATCAGCTCGTCCAGGTCGGCCGAGACCAGCAGCACGGCCAGGCCCTTGGCGCGGGCCGCGCGGAGCTGGTCCCAGATGGCGGCCTGCGCGCCGACGTCGACGCCGCGGGTGGGGTGCGCGGCCACGATGACCTTGGGGTCGTTGCTCATCTCGCGGCCGACGATCAGCTTCTGCTGGTTGCCGCCGCTGAGCGCGTCGGCCTGCACGTCGATCCCCGGGGTGCGCACGTCGAACTCGGCGACGATGCGCTCGGTGTCGGCGCGCGCCCCGGCGCGGTCGATGAGCGGCCCCTTGGCGTTCGGCGGCTGGGTCTGGTGGCCGAGGACGCGGTTCTCCCACAGCGGGGACTCCAGCAGCAGGCCGTGCCGGTGCCGGTCCTCGGGGATGTAGCCGACCCCCGCCTCGCGGACGGCGCGGGTGGACCAACCGGTGACGGGCTCGCCGGCGAGCAGGATCCTCCCCCGCGCGACCGGCCGCATCCCCATGACGGCCTCGATCAGCTCGCTCTGGCCGTTGCCCTCGACCCCCGCGATGCCGACGATCTCACCCGCCCGGATGGACAGGGAGACGCCGTCCACGACCGGCCGCCCGTCGGGGGCGGCCACGGTCAGGTCCTGGATCTGGAGCACCATCCGGTCGGTGACCGTCGACTCGCGCAGCTCGGGCACCGGAAGCTGCCCGCCGACCATGAGCGTCGCCAGTTCGCGCGCGGTCGTCCGGGCGGGGTCGGCGGTGGCCACGGTGGTGCCGCGCCGGATCACGGTGATCTCGTCCGCGACCGAGAGGACCTCGTCGAGCTTGTGCGAGATGAAGATGACGGTCAGGCCCTCGCGCTTGAGCTCGCGCAGGTTGTCGAAGAGCTCGTCGACCTCCTGCGGGACCAGCACCGCGGTGGGCTCGTCCAGGATGACGATGCGCGCGCCGCGGTACAGGACCTTGAGGATCTCCACCCGCTGGCGGTCGCCGACGCCCAGCTCCTCCATCAGCCGCCGCGGGCGCACGCCCAGCCCGTACTGGGCGGACAGCTCCTCGATCCGCGCGCGGGCGCGGGAGCCGATGCCGTGCAGGCCCTCCGCGCCCAGGACGACGTTCTCCAGCACCGTGAGGTTGTCGGCGAGCATGAAGTGCTGGTGCACCATGCCGATGCCGTGCTTGATGGCGTCGGAGGGGGAGTTCAGCCGGACCGTCCCGCCGTTGACGGCGATACTGCCCTCGTCCGGCTGGTGCATGCCGTACAGGGTCTTCATCAGGGTGGACTTGCCCGCGCCGTTCTCGCCGACGATGGCGTGGACCGTCCCCGCTCCGACCGTGATGTTGATGTCGTGGTTGGCCACCACCCCGGGAAACCGCTTGGTGATCCCGCGCAGCTCGACGGCGGGAGGCGCCGCTCCGCTGGCCGTGTCCGTGCCGCTCATCCGACTCCTTGGTGTCTATCGAAAGAGGCGCCCGAGGCCTCGTGAGCCTGCGGGCGCCGAAACGCGCCGGCGTTCCGCGGCCCCGGGGCACGCTCCCCGGGGCCGCGGAACGCCGTGCGGCGATCAGGCCGAGCCCTTTAGGGCTCGGTCGGGATCTCGATCTCGCCGTCGATGATCCGCTGCTTCAGGCCGTCGAGCTCCTCCTGGATGTCGGAGATCTGCTCGGGGTTGGACGTGGCGTAGTCGACGCCGCCGCTGGCCAGGTCGAAACGCTGGACGCCGCTCTGGACGTCGCCGTCCACCACGGACTTGACGTACTCGAACACCGCGGTGTCCACGCCCTTGAGGGCGGAGGTGACCACGGAGGACCGCTGGTCCTCGGGGGCGCTCTCGTACTGGTCGCTGTCGACGCCGATGAAGAGCTTCTCCTGCTCGGCGGCCGACTCCAGCACGCCGTTGCCCGAGGCGCCGGCGGCGTGGTAGATCACGTCGGCCCCGGCGTCGTACTGGCCCTCGGCGGTGGCCTTGCCGCGCGCGGGGTCCTGGAAGCCGCTGAAGTCCGGCGGCTGCGACAGGTAGGCCGTCTCGATCTCGATGTCGGGGTTGATCTCCTGGGCGCCCGCGATGTACCCGGCCTCGAACTTCTTGATCAGCGGGGTCTCGACGCCGCCGATGAAGCCGATGTGGTCCTCTTCGGTCTTGAGCGCGGCGGCGGCGCCGGCCAGGAAGGAGGCCTGCTCCTCGGCGAACACCAGGCCGGTGACGTTGTCGATGTCGTCGATCTCGGAGTCGACGATCGCGAAGTGCACGTCGGGGAACTCGGGAGCGACCTCGCGGATCGGCTGCTCGTAGGCGAAGCCGACGCCGATGACGACGTTGTAGCCCTCTTCGGCCATCAGGGTCAGGCGGTTCACCTTGTCGGCGTCGGACTCGCCCTCGGTGGGCTCCAGGTCCTGGACGTCCTCGATGCCGAGCTCCTCCTGGACCTGCTGGAGGCCGCGGTACGCCGCGTCGTTGAAGGACTTGTCACCCCTGCCGCCGATGTCGTAGGCGAGGCCGACCTTGATGTCGGTCGCCGGGGCGGCGCTCTCACCGTCGCCGCCGGACTCGCCGCCACCCCCGCTGGCGTCACAGGCTGTCATCGCCAGGCCGAGCACACCGGCCGCTGCGATCGCCGCGAAACGGGTGACCATGTTGCGCTCCACGCTTCCTCCCCTTCAAGCCCTCGGGCGGTTCGCGGCACGCGAACCACCGGGTTATGCAGCCGGACACTATCCGCTTACGGAAATGTCACCAATCATCGAGGGGGGGTTGTTATGAAGGCGAGAGCGGAGTGAAACGGACGTTACCAACGGTTTGTCTCCCATCTCACATTTCTACCTTCCCGCCAGGTCGGCGAAGGGTCCGCAACGGCAATTGTTGCCAAAGGACGACTCGTAGGCGCCTGTACGCGGAGTGACGACGGTGTTCCCGGAACAGCCTCGCGCGGCCCGCCCGTTCCCCGTCGACGGCCCGGGCGCGGGGCACTCCGGCGGCTCAGCCGGAGAGCCCCCGCCCCCGCGCGAGGAACTCCGTGGCCGCGCTCTTGAACGCCTGGGCCGAGACCGCGTTGCGGTGGTCCCGGCGCGGCAGGCGCAGCACCTCCGCCGCGGGCAGCGCGGCGGCCAGGGACTCCACCCCCTCGGCGATCCCGTCCCGCTCGCCCGCGACGAACAGGAGCGGAACGCCGTCCGGAGCGGGGGAGGGGGAGTAGACCTGGGACGCCTGCCCCCGCGCGCAGGCCGCCAGCGCGGCGGTGTCCGCGCCCGGCAGGGCGGCGGCCGCCGCGAAGACGGCGCCGAACCGTCCGCCGTCCGCGCCGCGCTCCAGGCCCTCCAGGTCGGTGTCCTCGAAGGCGTCGACCGGACCGAAGCCGCCCAGCACGGCCCGGCGCACCCGGCCGGGGAAGTCCACCGCCAGCTGCCAGCTCAGCCGCGACCCCATCGAGTAGCCCACGACGTCGGCCTCGGGCGCGCCGACCGCGTCCAGCACCCGGGCGAGCAGCGCGGCCAGCGCCTTCGGGGTGTAGCGCTCGGGGTCGTGCGGGCGGGGGGAGCCGCCGTGCCCGGGCAGGTCCACGCCGACGAGGCGGCGGCCGGAGTTCCGCAACGCGCCGACCCAGCCCGCACGCGCCCAGTTCAGTTCGAAGTCCGAGCCGAACCCGTGCACGAGCAGCACCGGCGGCTCCCGGGACGGCTCCGCGCCGCCCACCGTGTACCGCAGCGCCGGTTCCCCGGTCGCGTCGAGCAGGGTCTGGTCCATGCGTGTTCCCGTCTGGGTGGGAGGTGGGGGTCCGTTCGGCGGGGAGCGCGCCGCTACTCGGCGGGCGGCCTGAGGCGGACCCGCCGGGTCGGCTTCTCCTCGGTGGGAACGGTACCCACGATCCCGGCGCCCGCCTCGACCGCGAAGGTCGCCAGCGGTTCGCCGACGGCGACCACCCGGCCCTCCTCGGCGTGCAGCCGCGCCACGACCCCGGTGTGCGGGGAGGGGATCTCCACGGCGGACTTGGCGGTCTCCAGCTCGACCAGCGGCTGGTTGCGCTCGACGCGCTCGCCCGGCTGGACCAGCCATTCCAGGACGGTCGCCTCGACCAGCCCCTCGCCCAGGTCGGGGAGGGCGAAGGTGCGCTCGGAGGTGGGGCCGGTGTGGGTCATCGGTGGTGGTCCTTGTCGTCGTTTCCGCCGGTTCGCGGTGGTCTCCCGCTGATCGTGGCCTTTCCGGGGTCTCAACCGCCTCCGAGGCCCCGGAAAGGCCACGATCACCGAGAAGGACTAGAACTCCAGTGTGCGCTGGACCGCCAGCAGGATGCGGTCGACCGTGGGCAGGTACTGCGGCTCCAGCGGCCCCGCGGGGTAGGGGACGTCGAACCCGGTCACCCGCTGGACGGGGGCGCGCAGCGAGGCGAAGGCGTGCTCGGTGACCAGCGCGGAGACCTCCGCGCCCAGGCCCGCGGTCAGCGGGGCCTCGTGCACGACCACCGCGCGCCCGGTGCGCGCGACCGACGCGGCCAGGCCGTCGGTGTCGATCGGCTTGAGCCAGCGCAGGTCCAGCACCTCCAGTTCGACGCCGTCCTCGGCGGCGAGCTCGGCGGCCTGCTCGCAGCGGTGCACCATGGCGCCCCAGGCGACCAGCGTGGCGTGCCGCCCCTCGCGCACGGTGCGGCTCGCGCCGATCGGCAGGTCGGGTTCGCCCAGCCGAACCGCGCGGCGGTTCCAGTACCGGGCCTTGGGCTCCATGTAGATCACCGGGTCGTCGGCTCGCACCGACTGCAGCAGCAGGCCGTAGGCGTCGGCGGGATCCGAGGGCGCGCACACCTTCAGGCCGGGGACGTGTGCGAACAGCGCCTCCAGGCTCTCACCGTGGTGCTCGGGCGCCTGGATGCCGCCGAAGCTGGGCAGCCGCAGCGTGATCGGCATGGGGGCGGCCCCGCGGGTGCGGTAGTGCATCCGCGCCATCTGGTTCACGATCTGGTCGACCGCGGGGTAGGCGAACCCGTCGAACTGGAGCTCGGGGACGGGCCGCCAGCCGTTCATCGCCAGACCGACGGCCAGGCCGATGATGGCGGACTCGGCCAGCGGGGTGTCGAAGACCCGCCGGTCCCCGAACTCGGCCTGGAGGCCGTCGGTGACCCGGAAGACCCCGCCGAGCCGCCCCACGTCCTCGCCGAAGACGAGCGTGGCGGGGTCCTCGGCCAGCAGCGTTCGCAGCGCCGCGTTGACGGCCTGCTGCATGGACGTCTCGGTGGCCGTGGCGGCCTGGTCCGCGGGAACCGCGAGTTCGGTCATGGCGTGCTGCCCTTCTTGGCGGATTCGTGGCGGGGACTCCCGGACGCGGGGCCGCTCACGGTCCGACCTCGTCGCGCCAGACGCGCTGCTGGCGGCGCAGCGCCTCGGTCGGTTCGCGGTAGACGTGGGAGAACAGGTCCGATCCGGCGGGGTGCGGCGCGTTGCCGACACCGTCGCGCGCGGCCTCGCAGAAGGCGCGGGCCCCGGTCTCGGCGGCGTCGAAGAAGTCGGTGTCGGCGTGCCCGGCCCGTTCCAGGGCCCGGCGTGTCAGTGTGATCGGGTCCCGTTCGCGCCAGCGCCGCTCCTCGGCGGGATCGCGGTAGCGGCCCGGGTCGTCGGAGGTGGAGTGCGGGTTGACGCGGTAGGTCAGCGCCTCGATGACGGTGGGGCCGCCGCCGTCACGGGCCCGCCGAAGGGCGGCCCGGGTGGCCTCGTACACCGCCGCGACGTCCTGGCCGTCCACCCGCACGCCGGGCATCCCGTACCCGGCGGCGCGCGCGGCGACGGAGCCGCCCGCCACCTGCGCCTCGACGGGCACCGAAAGCGCCCACTGGTTGTTCTGGCAGAAGAACACCACCGGCGCGCCGAAGACCCCGGCGAAGTTCATGGCCTCGTGCACGTCGCCCTCGGAACTGGCCCCGTCGCCGAAGTAGGCGATCGCGCAGCCGGGGCCGTCGCGCAGGCTCTCGCCCAGCGCCCAGCCCACGGCGTGCGGTACGGGGCCGCCCACGACGGCGTTGACCGGGCCGAACCGGGACTCCATCGGGTCGTAGAGGCCGCCGTGCCACAGCGCGCGGTGGCTGGCCAGGTAGCCGACCATGTCCACGCCCATGGTGAGGGCGACCGCCATCTCCCGGTAGGTGGGGAAAGCGAAGTCGGTCGCGGTGTCCAGCGCGGCGGCGCTGCCGACCTGGGCGGCCTCCTGGCCGCGCAGGGAGACGTAGGCGGGGAAGACGCCCTGGCGCTGCAGCGCGATCGCCTCGTCGTCCAGGAGCCGGGCGGTGAGCATGTCGCGGTACATCGACCGGGACAGCTCGGGCGGGATCCCGCTGAGGTCGGGGCCCGCTGGAGCTGCTTCCTCTGCGTTCATGGCGGGTGACTCCTCGGGCCGGTGGGCTGGGACGCGAATCCGCGACCGTGTGCCTCAAGTGTGCTCAGAAAGTCGACACTTTTGCCATATTCGAGCTCCAAGTCGATACGCAAAGATATATTTTAGCCGCTCTCATCCCTTTCTGTCTAAGATGATGGGGCATGGTGGGGCGCAAACGAAACAGTCCGCTCACCGGGCGGGTTCTCTCGCTGTTCTCGGCTTCCCCGGGGTCCCGGCCGCCTCCGAGGCCCCGGGGAAGCCGAGAACAGCGGCGTGGCCGGCGGACTTCAGAGCTCGGAGAGCGGGTCCGGCGGAAGCGCGCCGGGGGAGAGTTCGGCGTCGGCGGCGTTGATCACCGGGACGTACTCCTCGTGCACCTCGAACTGGCGGCCGCCCAGTTCGAAGGTGGGGATGAGGTGGGTGTCCACGGGACCGATGCGCACGGCGCGTGGGAAGACGTGCCAGATCTCCTTGGGGCGGCTCCGGCTGAACATCCGGTTCGTCAGGACGGTGACGGCGGCGTCGGTGACCACGAAGACGAAGAAGACCGACTCGTTCCAGGAGGCGGGGAAGATGTACCTGATCTCGGCCTCGACCGGGAGGAACCCCCGGACCCGGGCGCGGACTGCGGCGGAAACGGGCACGGCTGCTCTCCCGGCGTCGGGTGCGGGTGGTCCACCTCCCGATCCTAGGAGCGTGGTCGCGGGCGGACCTGTCATCACTTTTGGGGGAATCCCCCCTTGGGGGACGCCGTTGTCTCGTCTATTGAGAATCCGGTAGACGAAGTTGTCTCGATTTTGGTAATTCATTGCGAGATGTCTAGAGCTTGGAGCGAGCCGATGACGAACGGCGAGCAGCGGCGCCCCGCAAGGCTTCCCGACGGGACGGACAACACGATCATCAGCGCGCTCGCCGACGACGCGCGGACCGGGATCACCGAGATCGCCGCGATGGCGAACGTCTCGCGGGCCACCGCCTACAACCGGATCAAGCGGCTCACCGACGACGGGGTCATCCGCGGCTACTCGGTGGTCACCGACCACGCGAAGATGGGCCTCGGGGTCACCGCACTGGTGCTGATCTCCGGAAGCCAGCCCGACTGGCGGGCCAACCGCGAGGTGCTCTCCTCGTATCCGGAGATCGAGTACTGCTGGTACGTGGTCGGCTCGGCCGACATCGTGCTGCTGGTCCGCGTCGCGGACACCCACCAGCTCCGCGACCTCATCCTCACCCGCCTGCAGGCCCTGCCGGGGGTGACCGCCACCCAGACCCTCACCGTCATCGACGAGGTCGTGCACCGCCCCGTCGTCAAGCCCCCGGAGTAGCCGGGCGCGGGGAACCGCCGCCCGCGCTTGTTCTCCGTGCGCGGTCCGTGCCACCCTCGTGGCCATGACCGGTACGGCGACGCGTCGGGCCGCCGCGGAAGAGGTCCGAGCCAACCGATTCGGGGAGGCCATGGAAGGGCGGCACCGGAGGGAGACCGGGACGTCGGGAGCGGCTCGGGCGGCTCGGGCGGGAGACCCCCCGCAGGAGCGCAGCCGGGCCGCCAGGCGGCGGTTGCTGGACGCCGCGGTCGGATGCCTGGCCGAGATCGGTTGGGCCGGCAGCACCGTCGACCTGGTCGCCGAGCGCGCGGGGGTGTCCCGGGACGCGGCCCGGCACCACTTCCCGACCAGGGAGGCGCTGTTCACCGCCGCGGTGCTGCACGTGAGCGAGTCGCGCATGGCCGAGACGCGCCGCCGCGCCGCGAAACTGCCGCGCGGCCCGGCGCGCACCGAGGCGGTCGTCCGGATGCTGGTCGAGACCTACCAGGGGACGGAGTTCGCGGCGGCGGTCCAGCTCTGGGCGGCGGCCGCCAACGACCCCGCGCTGCGCTCCCACGTGCTCCCCCTGGAGGAGCGCATGGACCGAGAGGCGCACCGGGCCGCCCTCGAGCTGCTGGACGCGGACGAGTCCGTCCCGGGCGTGCGCGAGTCCGTCCAGGCCACCCTGGACCTGGCGCGCGGCATGGGGCTGGCCGGGCTGCTCGCCGACGACCGCGCGCGGCGCGGCCGCGTCATCGCCCAGTGGGCCCGGACACTCGACGGCGTCCTCACCGGGCGCTGACGCCCCGTCGGCGATCCCGGCCCTACCGGGGCGCCTGCGCGCGGGACCGCGGCTCCTGGCGGGCCGCCTCCGCGCCCAGGGCGATCGGGGCGGCCAGCCACTCGTCGTTCAGGCCGAAGGCCCCGACCAGGTCGAGGGCGTGCGGGCGCAGTCTCCCGCACAGGGCGTTGACAGCGGTCGTGATGGCCTTGGACCGCGCGGGGGTGAGGCGCTCGTGCTCCAGGAACCAGGCGCGGTCGGCCTCGATGACCGACAACGCGTACAGGTCGCACAGCCGGTTCAGCACCGCGCGTGTCCCCTCGTCCGACACGCGCTCGACACCCGCGACGAACGCCTCCAGCGCGATCCTCTCCACGTGCGCCCGACCCGCCAGCAGCACGTGGTCCTGGGCGTCGTTGAACATCGAGAAGGCGTCCGCGCCGGGCTTGCGCAGGCGCCGGGCCAGACCCTCCAGCACGTGCTCCTCGCGGTCCTCCAGCAGCTTGCACTGCCAGCCGCGGTCGAACAGGTTCGCGTCCTCGTCCCGGCCGGGCGCGGCGTTGACCAGGCGCTCGATCAGGGAGCGCGCGGCGGTGCGCTCGATGACCGCCTCGAAGAACTGGCCGGCCACGAACCGGGCCGTGCCCAGGGTGTCCAGGCTCCCGAACTCCTGCCGGTAGTTGGTGAGCAGCCCCTTGGCCACCAGCTGGAGCAGAACGGTGTTGTCGCCTTCGAAGGTGGTGAAGACGTCGGTGTCGGCCTTGAGCTGGGGCAGCCGGTTCTCCGACAGGTAGCCCGCGCCGCCGCACGCCTCCCGGCAGGTCTGGATGGTGTGCGTCGCGTGCCAGGTGGCGACCGCCTTCAACCCGGCCGCGCGCGCCTCGAGTTCGCGCTGCCCGCGGTCGTCCAGGGGACCCCCGGTGACGCTCTCGTGCAGCCGCGACACCAGCTCCTCCTGGGCGAAGTGCAGCGCGTAGCTCTTCGCCAGCGCGGGCAGCAGCCGCCGCTGGTGGGTCAGGTAGTCCAGCAGCGGGACCTCCCCGCCCCCGCCGGGCCGGTCGAACTGGTGGCGGGCCTCGCCGTAGCGGACCGCGATCGCCAGCGCCGCCTTGGTGGCCGTGCCGGCGCCGCCCGCCACGCTGATCCGGCCGCGGATGAGGGTGCCCAGCATGGTGAAGAAGCGCCGGTTGGCGTTCTCGATGGGGCTGGAGTAACGGCCCTCGGCGTCCACGTCGCCGTACCGGTTGAGCAGCGAGGTGCGCGGAACCCGCACCCGGTCGAACCACAGGCGTCCGTTGTCCACGCCGTTCAACCCGGCCTTGGGGCCGCAGTCCTCGATCCGCACGCCCGGCATCGGCCGGCCTGACGCGTCGCGCAGCGGAACCATCAGCGCGTGCACGCCGTGCCGCTCGCCGCCCGTGACGAGTTGGGCGAACACCACCGCCATGCGCCCGTCCCTGGCGGCGTTGCCGATGTAGTCCTTGCGGGCGGCCTCGTCGGGGGTGTGCACGACGAACTCGTCGGTCTCCGGGTCGAACGTCGCGGTGGTGCGCAGCCGCTGCACGTCCGAGCCGTGCCCGGTCTCGGTCATCGCGAAGCACCCCGGAAGCTCCACCGACATCACGTCGCGCAGGTACGCCGCGTGGTGCCGCTCGGTGCCCAGCGCCTGGACCGCCCCGCCGAACAACCCCCACTGCACACCGACCTTGACCATCAGCGACAGGTCGCAGACCAGCATCTCGAAGGCGACCACGGAGGCGCCGACGTCGCCGGACCCGCCGTGGTCGGAGGAGAACCCGTGACCGGACAGCCGGGTCCCGGCGAGCGCGCGCAGCTGCCCCGACACCCGGGTCCGGTGCTCGTCCACCCCCAACCCGTACACGGGGGCGAACTCCGGCCCGCGCAACAGCTTCCTGGCCTGCCCGCGCACGGCGGCCCACCGGCCGTCCAGAAGTTCCCGCAGGGCCGTGGTGTCGATCGTCCCCGCGCCGTCGCGCTCTGTCATGGAGGCTCCAATCGGTGTCGCAGACCGTCGTATCACTTCTGCTCCCGGACACGGGCGACTAACACACCGACCCGGGCCGCCGGGGCGCGGCGGCCGGAAACGGCCGCTCGCGGAGGCCGGTACGCCGGCTCGCCGACCGCTCCGCCGAGACGGAGGGGCTTTCCGGTGGTTCGGGAGACCGGCCCCGAGAAGTTCAGGTTCCGTCCCGCGGCCTCCGGGGCATTGCACAGGGGTACGCGTCCCGGCATGGACGGAGGCGGCGGTTGCCGACCGAGAACGATCTCTACGACCGCGTCCACGGCATCCGCTTCAAGACCGGCCCCCCGGAACCGGTCGGGGCGGGTGCCGTGGTGTCCGCCCGCTCACCCCCCGTGGTCCGACAACAATTCGACGGACCGGTGCAACCGGATTGCCCTGGATTCCGTCGAAACGCTCGTGAATGCACCAACGGGATCCTGTATGGACGGATCTACCCGTGACGTGCGAGGATCTGCACAGATGAGAAGCAGGAGAGCAGGCACGTGGGCGATTTGGTCCTGATCGGAATCATCGTCATCATCGTGGTGGTGGCGATCGCGGCGGTGGTCTATCTACTGGGCCGCTCCCGGGGCGCCGCGGCGAAACCGCCCGCCCCCGTCCCCAAGACGCCCCGCGACCCCTTCGCGGAGCAGGGGACCGAAGGCGATCCGCGCACCATCAAGGCGGGCGACATGCTCGACTTCGGGATCGAGCGCACCTGGGTGCGCGGCTCCCTGCGGCTGTCCGAGGGAGGCTGGGACTGGGCCGAGCACTTCATGGAGGTCGAGGGCGAGCGCCGCTGGCTGTCCGTCGAGGAGGACCCCGACGTGCAGATCGTCATGTGGACCGGCCGCCCCGACCTGAGCCTGGTCCCCGGCCCCAAGACCCTCGAGGTCGAGGGCGTGCGGTACCGCTTCGTCGAGCGGGGCACCGCCTCCTACCGGTCCGAGGGCACCACCGGCCTGCGCGAGAGCGGCGGCATGGACTACGCCGACTACGAGGCTCCCGGAGGCAGGCACCTGGCGTTCGAGCGCTTCGACCACGGAGGGTGGGAGGCCAGCCTGGGCACCGACGTCGCGCTCGGCTCCTTCACCATCTACCCGGGCGGCTGACCCGTGCGCGTCGCCATCGAGACCCCCTTCAGCGACACCCGGGCGGCCGACCTCGCCTGGAGCCTCACCCACCCGCCGGCCGAACCGCTGGCGACCAGGGTCCTGGACCTCTCGGGGGCCCGCGTCGAACTCAGGGTGCTGGGCGCCTCCCACCAGGTCCTGCTGGAGGACCCCGCGGCACACATGATCGAGACCGTCGCCTGCCTGCCGGGTGAGGCCGGCGGCCTGCCCGGCAGCGCCGCGCCCCGGGTGGAGGGGGTCCGGCGGCACGGCTTCACCAGTTCCGTGCTGCGTCTGGGCCCCAGCGCGTTCGCCGAGCAGACCACCAGGATGCGCGACCGCCTGACCGACCGGCCGGACACGCTTCTGGCGACCTTCCCCGGCGATCCCCTCGCCGTCACGGCCCTGCTCGCGATGGCGGCCGGCCCCGTCCTGCACTGGCGGAGCTGGCACGCCTACCCGCAGAGCGGCGAACTTGTGACGACCGCCTCCACGACCGTCCTGCATCCACGCCCCGGAAGGGAAGACCCGCACCATGGCCGATGACGACTCCGCGACCAACGTCAAGAGGTTCCTGCTGATCGGAACGGGACTCGTCGCCGTCCTCGTGGTGTGCCTGGTCGCCTGCAGCCCTTCGCGCGCCTGCGGCGACTACGACCGGGAGACGGACGTCTCGGGCAACACGTACTACGAGTACGACCCCAACGACGGCGACTACGACCTGGTCAACGGCGAGTACACCTACGTCGGGTGCCGCAGCGGCTCCTCCTCCGGGGGCGGCGTGTGGTTCTTCGGCGGCAGCAGCGGCAACAGCGGCGGAAACAACAACAGCAACAGCAACAGCACCAGCGACTCCAGCGGCAGCTCGAACCGGGGCGGGGGCCCCGGATGGGGCAAGTGACCGCCTTCCCACCCGTGCGACACCACTACCCACACCAGACGAGGAACCCATGAACCTGCTGCTCATCGATGCCGTCGCCTGCCTGGCCTACGGCGTGGTCGGAATCGCGCTGATGGCCGTCGGCTATCTGATCATCGACCTGCTCACCCCCGGCAAGCTGCACGAGCTGATCTGGGCGCAGCGCAACCGCAACGCCACCCTCATCGTCGCGGCCAACACCCTGGGCGTCGCGCTCGTGGTCGCCTCGGCGATCCTCGCGAGCGGCCCGGGCCTGCTGTTCGGCCTGGTCAGCACGCTGGCCTACGGCGTCATCGGGCTCCTCGTGATGTCCCTCTCCTTCCTGCTCATCGACCTGCTCACGCCCGGCAAGCTCGGCTCGATCGTCTCCGAGACCGAACTGCACCCGGCGGCCTGGGTGAACGCCTCCGCGCACATCGCCGTCGCGCTGGTCGTGGCCGTCGCGATCTCCTGATGGCCGGCACGGACACCGCGCTGCGGGGCGCGGGCGAGACCGAGGAGCCGCGGCTGCCGGTGCGGCCGCGGCTCGCCCGCTTCCTGGTGATGTTCGCGGTGTTCGTCTGCGCCGCGTGCGGACTCGTCTACGAACTGGCGCTGGTGGCGCTGGGCAGCTACCTGCTCGGCGACACCATCACCCAGGCGTCGGTGGTGCTGTCGGTCATGGTGTTCGCCATGGGCATCGGCTCGCTGGCGTCCAAGCGGCTCGCCCGCCGCCCCGCGTTCTGGTTCGCGATCATCGAGGGACTGCTGTCGCTGTTCGGCGGCCTGTCGGTGCTGCTGCTGTACGCGGCCTTCGCCTGGTTCTCGCTCTACCAGCCGGCCCTGGTCGGCATCGCCTTCGTCATCGGCGCGCTCATCGGAGCGGAGATCCCGCTGCTGATGACGCTCATCCAGCGCATCCGCAGGCAGGACGCCGCCAGCGCCGTCGCCGACCTGTTCGCCGCGGACTACGTGGGGGGCCTCGTCGGAGGACTGGCCTTCCCCTTCCTGCTGCTCCCGCTGCTGGGCCTGCCGCAGGGGGCGCTGCTGGTGGGCGCGGTCAACGCCGTCATGGGCATGGCCGTCGTGCTGTGGCTGTTCCGCCGCTCGCTGACGCGGGCGGGCGCGGTGGGGCTGGCGGTGGTCCTGACCCTGGTGCTGCTGGCGCTGGGCGGGGCCTTCACGCTGTCCGGGAGGTTCGAGGTGAGCGCGCGCCAGGCCCTGTACCGCGACCCCGTCGTGCACGCCGAGCGCTCGGAGTACCAGGAGATCGTCGTCACCGAGAGCCTGGACCACACGGATCTGCGCCTCTTTCTCAACGGCGACCTGCAGTTCTCCTCCCTGGACGAGTACCGCTACCACGAGTCCCTGGTGCACCCGGTGATGGACGGGCCGCGCGGCGACGTCCTGGTGCTCGGAGGGGGGGACGGCCTGGCCGTGCGCGAGATCCTCGGGTACGACGACGTGGAGCGTGTGGTGCTGGTCGACCTGGATCCGGCGGTGGTGGAGCTGGCGGACTCCCTGCCCCCGATCAGAGCCCTCAACGGCGGCGTCTTCGGCGACGAGCGGCTCACGGTGGTCCACGACGACGCCTTCGACTGGCTGCGCCGCAACGGCGAGCGCTTCGACGTGGTGGTCGCGGACCTGCCCGACCCCGACGATGTCGGCACCGCCAAGCTCTACTCGGTAGAGTTCTACACCCTGGCCCGGCGGGCGATGGCGGAGGACGCGCGAATCGTGGTGCAGGCGGGCTCGCCGTACTTCGCGTCGCGCGCCTACTGGAGTGTGGGCGAGAGCATGCGAGAGGCCGGACTGAGCGGGGTCCCCTACAACGTGGACGTGCCCAGCTTCGGCAACTGGGGGTTCTTCCTCGCCGGAGCCGGACAGGCCCCGGAGCTGACGCTTCCCTCGGACCTGCCTCCGACCCGGTTCCTCGACGAGCAGACGCTGGCGGCCGCGAAGGTCTTCCCCAAGGACCGCCGCCCCGGCGAGGAGGGGGAGGCCCTGGCCTCGACCCTGCTGCGTCCTCGCATCATCGAGTACCACCGCCAGGCCTGGATCGGATACTGAGACGGCCCGACTGCCCAGGGTAGCCTCGCCTTGGCGAGCGGCGGGTACGGGAACGAGGAGTGAACAGATGTCGAGGGAACTGGGGACGACCCGGGCCGACCGCAGGAAGGAGCGCTCCAGGCAGCTGCTGGCGGTGGCTGTCGACCTGTTCCGGAGGCACGGCTACCACCAGGTCGGGATGACCGACATCGCCGCCGGGGCGGGGCTCTCGGGGCCGGCCGTCTACCGCTACTTCGACAGCAAGCAGGACCTGCTCAGCCGCGCGATATGGTCGCTCGTCAACGCCTACGAGGAGCAGGGAACGCTGCAGACGCAGGGCGAGAGCCTCCGGGACCGGATCGTGCGGATGGCCCGGGTCTCGGTCGTCGAACGGGACTCCGCCGCGCTGTGGCAGCGCGACTACCACTACCTGCCGCCCGAGGAGCAGGACGAACTGCGCCGAAGGGTCGACAAGACACTGATCTTCTGGGGCTCGGAGCTGCGCGGGCGCCGCCCGGACCTCTCGGACGCGCAGATCAGGCTGCTGGCCTGGGCGGGGCACGGGGCTCTGGGCAGCTCGGCGCTGTACCGGGTCCGGATGCCCCGGGAGCGCTACGTCGAACTCCTCTCCGAGGCCACCCTGCGGGTCCTGGCCACCGAGTTCCCGTCCCCGCCGCTGCGCGGCGTCCCGAACCCGGCGGAGCCCCGGGCGGGGCGCCCGCGCTGGGAGAGGGCGATGGCCGAGGCGGCGCGGCTGTTCCGCGAGCGCGGCTACCACGCGGTGAGCATGGAGGACATCGGCGCGGCGGCGGGGGTGACGGCGGCGGCGCTGTACAAGTACACCGAAGGCAAGAGCGAGCTGCTGAGCAGCATGTTCCAGCGCGCCTCGGACCGTCTGCACGCGGCGGTCGCCGTGGCCCTGGACGGCGTCGACGACCCGGCGGCGGCCCTGGCGGTCCTGGCGGAGACCCGTGTCGCGATGGCGCGCGACCACGGCGACATCCTCGCCGTCTACGTGACCGAGAGCGAGAACCTGCCCCCCCGCGAACTGGGCATGCTGCGCCGCCGCCAGCGCGACTACGCGACACGCTGGGTCCGCTCCATCATGGCGCTGAACCCCGGGCTCACCGAGCCCGAGGCCCGCGTCCTGGCCCTGTGCGCGGTGCACATCATCGACGACTTCATCCGCGCCCCCGACCTGCACTCGCAACCGGACGCCCAGGCCGAGATCGTCCACTGCGCCCTCCGCGCGATGGGAGTGACGGACCCCGCCCGGTAGCCCCGCCCGGTCGGGAGCGGGGGTCAGCCGGCCGGTCCGCCGCTCCCGAACAGGCGGACGGGGATGCTCTGCGGATGGTTCATGAAGACCGACGGCATCGGTTCGGTCGGGGCGGCCAGGGCGATGTCCGGGAACCTCCGGAACAGGGCGGGCAGAGCGACCGCCAGTTCCAGGCGGGCCAGTGGCGCGCCCAGGCACAGGTGGGCGGCGTGGCCGAAGGCCATGTGGCGGTTCCCGCCGCGGGTGGTGTCGAAGCGGTCGGGTACGGCGTGCGCGGCCGGATCGCGGTTGGCGGCCGCGTAGCACATCAGGACCGCCTCCCCCTTCGGGATGGTGACGCCGCCCATCTCCACGTCGCGGGTGGTGTACAGGAACGGCAGCATCGCCACCGAGGGGTCGAAGCGCAGGCACTCCTCGACGGCCTGCTCCCACGACACCCTGCCGCCGCGCAGCAGGGCGAGCTGCTCGGGATGGTTGAGCAGCAGTTTCACCGAGTTGCCGATCATCCCCACGGTGGTCTCGAACCCTCCGACGACGAGCAGCAGGACACTCCAGACGAGTTCCTCCTCGGTGAGGGCGTCGCCGTCGCCGTCGCGCGCGTCGATGAGGGCGCTGATCAGCGCGTCGTCGCCGGCGGCGCGCTTGGCGCGGACCATCCGGACGGCGAACGCGAACGCGTCGGTGTTGGCGGTCGGGTCGGTCCCCGACAGGATGCGGGTGACCAGGGAGGACAGGGATTCCTGGTCGGCCGGGTCGAGGCCGAGCAGGTCGCTGATGACCATCATGGGCAGTGGGAACGCGAACGCGGCCTTCAGGTCGACCACCCCGCCGCGGCGCGCCATCCGGTGCAGGAGGCTGGTGGTGAGCGCCTCGACACGGGGGCGCAGGGCCTCCACGCGGCGGCGGGTGAACCCGGCCTGGACCAGGCCGCGCAGACGCCTGTGGTCGTCCCCCGAGCGGGCGATCATCGACTCGACGCGCATCATGGCCGCGACCGGGTGCGCGGCGTCGATCTCCCCCGCCGCCAGGGCGCGCCAGTTGCGCCAGCCGCGTACGAACGTGGCCTCGTCGGCCATCGCCGCGCGCAGCTCGGCGTCGTGGGTCACCGCCCAGACCTCCAGGCCGGGAAAAGCCACCCGTACCACGGGCCCCTTCTCCCGGAGCTCGCGCGCCCGGGCGTGGATGTCGATCCCCGAGGCGGGGTCGAGCCGGACGGTGCGAGGGCGGGGCGGTTCCATATCGAGTCTCCTCGGTCCATGCGTGAGGGGGCGGCGGGGGTGAAGCTCACCGGAAGGTCGGTGAGGGCGTGCACCGACAGGGAGGGGCGCCGACGCAGCAGGCCGGCGTCCACGGCCAGGCGCAGGTCGGGCAGGCGGTGCATGAGCTGCTCGACGGCGGTCTCGGCGATGGCCAGGGTGAGGGACCGCCCGATCTGGGGGCAGGTGTGCGGTCCCGCGCCCCAGGTCAGGTGGGCGCGGTTGGCCTGGGCGACGGCGGGGTCGGTGCGGGCCATCAGGTCCAGGTGCGCGGCGGCGTAGCCGATGACCAGGCAGTCGCCCCTGCGCACCCGGGCCCCGCCCAGCTCCACGTCGGCGGTGGGGTAGCGGCCGATGAGGGCCTGGACCGGCGGGTCGGCCCACAGGGAGGCGTTGATGGTCTCGGCGATCAGAGTCCGCGAGCCCGCCACGGAGGCGCGCAGCCCCGGAGCGGTGAGCAGCATCCGCAGGGTGTTGCCGATCAGGTGCGTGACGGGGTCGTCGCCCGCGGCGATGACCAGGGTGAGCTGGTCGCGGACCTCGTCGTCGGTCATGCCCTCGGAGACGAGGCCGGACGCCAGGTCGTCGCCGGGAGCGGCGCGGCGTCTGCGGGCGAGGCCGTCCAGCAGCGCCTCGATCCGCGTCTTGGCGGCGGGGGCGTCGGGCCCGGCCTCCCACAGCGTCTGCATGGCCGCGCAGACCCGGACGGTCTCGTCGGGGGCCAGACCGAACAGGCGGCACAGCACGGTCAACGGGAGCTGGCGGGCGTACTGGGCGATCAGGTCGGCCTTGCCGTGCAGGCAGAACGCGTCGATCAGCCGGTTGGCGGCCTCGTCGATGTGCCGGACCGCCTGCTGCCTGGTCAACCGGCCGAGCGCGGCCACGAGGGCGTCGCGGTAGCGCTGGTGCTCGGCCCCGTCGCAGAACAGCGCGGACTGCCGCTTGCCGTACAGGGCGCGCAGGCCCGAGGCGGGGCCGATGGTGCCGTCGTGCAGTTCGCGCCACCACGCCGGGTCGCGGGCGAAGGCGCGGGTGTCGGTCAGCACTCGCCGGTTCAGGTTCCAGGACAGCACGAGCCAGCCGTGCGCGCCGGGTTCGATCTCCACCGGCGCGATCTGGCCGTGGTCGGCCAGCAGCGCGGGCCACAGCAGGGCGGGGTCGGCGGCCTCGTACAGCCGGACGGGCGGACGTGCGGGATCAGGGGGTGTCATCGGGGTCGTGTCCACAGGGGTCGGAGAGAAATGGGGGAGCGTCGCCCGCCGTTTTCGGGCATGGCGAAGCCGCCGCGCGGCGCGGGAGGAGAAGGGAGAACCGGCGGTCGGGAACCGCGCTCTCAGGTGTGGTCAGGCGTGCTTGGACATGGCCGGATGCGGCCAGGACCTGTCAGGTCCGGTCAGAAGCGGGGATCGCGCAGCAGCGCGGCCAGACCGCGTTCGATCGAGTTCCAGGAGGCGGGGCTCAACGAGGTGATCGCGTCCAGGCCCGTCGAGACGGCGTCCTGGATCGCGAGCCTGGCCTCTAGTTCCGCGCCGGTGCGGGCGTGGACGGCGTTCAGGAGGCCCAGCAGGACGAAGAGGTCCTCGGAACTGTGGTCGCGTTCGGCGGTGAATCCGCCGGCCGCAGCGGGGGCGGGGACCTCGTAGCGGATGCGCCAGCCGGGGAACCGCTCCGTCAGGCGGTGCACCTGCGCGAGCGGGTCGGCCTCCTCCTCGCCGCCTCCGGCGGCCCGTTGGGGCTGCTGGACGAGGGAGAACTCGGAGGAGGCGTCCCGGACCTCCCGCTCCAGGGCCGAGAGGTCGCCGTCCGGGGAGGTCAGCGCGACGATTCGGCGGCCTCCGCCGAGCGCGTGCACCACCAGGTGCCCGTGCCCGAGGTCGATGGCGGCCTGTTCGAGCACACCGGTGTTCAGCAGCGCCATGGCGGCTCCGGCCAGGCCCGACACACCGCCGGCGACGGCGGCCAGCCGGTCGGCGTCGCCGGCGGCGGTCCCGGTGGACGAGGCCAGCGGCCGCCCGCTCCGGTCCGCCAGCACGATGGCCTCGACCCCCGGTACCCCGGAGGCGAGCCGGTCCAGCACCCCGACAGCGTCCACGGGGGTTTCAGGCACAGGTGTCCTCCCTCACGTGCGGCTGGGGCCGGGGCTGGGTTCCTTCACCCGAAATGACGGGATTTGCTGTGTTCACGCACCAATCATCGCGAAGCGGCCATACTCGGGTCTTTACCCTGTGAACGATGTTTATCGTGGGTAGCGGGCGGGCGCAATCCGGCGATGCGCGGGGTGAGGCCGGCCCCGGCCCGGAGGACGGCCCCGCCACGCGGGCGCGGGTGCTCCGGGGTGCCGGGCGCCGCCGAATCGCAGCCGTCCGAAAAGGCGGCCCGGCGGGGACCGGAACAGCGGTCCGGTGTGATCGGGAGTCCCGGCCGGGAACGTTCACCGGGACGGCCGGGAGATCCGCCCCGGGCGTGCTGGCGCGCGCCTGCCCCGCCGGGCCCGAGCGCGGCCTCGGGCAGAACGAGGCGCCTTCCCGCCCGGCCCCGGGCGGGAAGGCGCCTTTCGCTGTTCGGCCAGTGCGCACCCGGCAGGATTCGAACCTGCGACCATCGGATTAGAAGTCCGGTGCTCTATCCACTGAGCTACGGGTGCTCGGATTCAATTGTGGCGTGTTCCGAGAGGATTCCGGTGACACTGCGGATCTCGGGGCGCGATGGTGGAGCGGCCCCGAACCGTGGAGGGTGGAGTCGAGGCGACATTCTAGGGGATATCGCCGAGGACGCCCAGGTTCGGACGAAATCGTATCAACTACGGCGATGCGTAGTTGCGTCTCGTTACCACGCGCTCTCCACCAAACCGGTTGCTAAGGCGTCGTCGAACACGTTACCTCTGTCCGACGACCGACGCGGCGCGTGGCGCGGGTGTTTCGCGAAGACGGGCGCGTCGCGCGGGAGGCGCCCGGTCGTGCCTCCCGCGCGACGTCGCCGGCCGTTTCACCAGCTCCAATACTGGCCGAACACAATGAGGACCGTAACGATGTACACGACGTTCATGGCCTTCCCTCCCTTCACGGCCCTTCGCGGGCGAATGAGATGAGAGGGAATGCGCGGGGGAGCGCCGACTTCTCCAAGTGTTCATATGGCCACCGAGAGTCGCAATTCGTTTTCCCTGGTCGGTGCGGAAACGGACTTTCCGCAGCCTCTAGGGTTGTGGGGTGCGAAAGAAGCGTCGAATGGCCGCGGGATGGCCCCGGGCGGCAGGCTTGTTGGCCGGAGCCCTGATGGATCGGGTGGTCGCGGACCCCGAACGGGGACACCCCGTCGCGGTGTTCGGGACGGCCGCGGGGAGGCTGGAGGAGCGGCTGTACGCGCCGAGCCGGACGCGCGGGGCGGCGTTCGCGGTCCTGGCCGTGGCACCGGTCGCCGCGGCGGGCGCGCTCGCGGACGCCGGCCGGTGCCGGGCCTTCGCGGTCACGGCCACGGCGACCTGGGCCGTCGTCGGCGGGGCCATGCTGGGACGCGAGGCCGCGGCGATGGCCGACGCGCTCGAGGCGGGGGACCTGGCGGAGGCCCGGCGGAGGCTGCCGCACCTGTGCGGACGCGACCCCAGCGGGCTGGACGCCGACGCGCTGGCCCGCGCCACCGTCGAATCGGTGGCCGAGAACACATCCGACGCCGTCGTCGCCCCCCTGCTGTGGGGCGCTCTGCTGGGACCCGCCGGACTGCTCGGCTACCGCGCCGTCAACACCCTGGACGCCATGGTCGGGCACCGGTCAGCGCGCTACGAGCGGTTCGGCTGGGCCGCCGCGCGCCTGGACGACGTCGCCAACTGGGCCCCGGCCCGGCTGACCGCGCTGCTGGTCGCGGCCGCCGCGCCGGTCGTCGGCGGAGACCCGCGCCGGGCCTGGCGCGCCCGCGCCCGCTACGGCGACCGGCACCCCAGCCCCAACGCCGGTCAGTGCGAGTCCGCGTTCGCCGGCGCGCTGGACATCCGCCTGGGCGGGCGCAACGTGTACGGCGGACGGGTCGAGCACCGTCCCGAACTCGGCGACGGCCGGGCTCCGCGGGTCCGCGACATCCGCCGCGCCGTCCGCCTGGCCCGCGCCGTCAACGCGGGCGCCGCCCTCGTCGCGGCGGCCGCGGCCTGGGCGACGGCAGAACGTCTCCGCCCGGTGAGCGGGGAGGCGCGCTGATGCTCTCGGAACGCGGCGCCGCGCCCGCGCTGCTCGTGGCGGGGACCACCTCGGACGCGGGCAAGAGCGTGGTCACGGCGGGACTGTGCCGCTGGCTGGCCCGCCAAGGGGTTAGGGTCGCGCCCTTCAAGGCGCAGAACATGTCCCTGAACTCGGTGGTCACCCCCGACGGCGCGGAGATCGGCCGTGCCCAGGCCATGCAGGCCGCCGCCTGCGGGATCGAACCGACCGCCGCGATGAACCCGGTCCTGCTCAAGCCCGGGAGCGACCGCAGCAGCCAGGTCGTCGTGCGGGGCCGCCCCGTCGGCGAGGCCGACGCACTGACCTACCGGTCCTACAAGGAGCGCCTGCGCGAGGTGTCGCTGGAGGCGCTGGCCGAGCTGCGCGCCTCACACGACGTGGTGCTCTGCGAGGGTGCGGGCAGCCCCGCCGAGATCAACCTGCGCGCCGGGGACATCGCCAACATGGGGCTGGCGCGAGCCGCGGACCTGCCCGTCCTGGTGGTCGGCGACATCGACCGGGGCGGGGTGTTCGCCGCGCTGCACGGCACCCTGGCCCTGCTGGAGCCGGCCGACCAGGCCCTGGTCGCGGGGTTCGTGGTCAACAAGTTCCGGGGCGCGCGCGAACTCCTCGAACCGGGCCTGGACATGATCCGCTCGCTCACCGGCCGGGACGTGTACGGGGTGCTGCCCTGGCTGGACGGGCTGTGGCTGGACGTGGAGGACTCGCTGGCGCTGAGCGTGGACCGCGGCCCGTCGCGTCCCCCGCTGGGGTCGCAGACCCTGCGGGTGGCGGTGGTGCGGCTGCCGCGCATCAGCAACTTCACCGACATCGACGCGCTCACCGTCGAGCCCGGGGTGGACGTGCGCTTCGTCACCGCGCCGCACGAGGTCGCGGACGCGGACCTGGTGATCCTGCCGGGCAGCCGCGCCACCGTGGCGGACCTGGCCTGGCTGCGCGAACGCGGACTGGCCGACGCGCTGGTGGAAAGGGCCGGGCGGGGTCTCCCGCTGCTGGGGATCTGCGGCGGTTACCAGATGCTGGCCCGCGGCATCGACGACGAGGTGGAGTCCCGGGCCGGTCGGGTGGAGGGCCTGGGGCTGCTGCCCACCCGGGTTGACTTCGCCGTGGAGAAGACGCTGGGGCGGCCGGTCGGAACCGCGTACGGGAACCCGGTGCGCGCCTACGAGATCCACCACGGGGTGGTCCACGTCGACCCGTCCGCCGACACCGAGCCCTTCCTGGACGGCCACCGGCTGGGCGCGGTGTGGGGGACCACCTGGCACGGGGCGCTGGAGAACGACGGCTTCCGGAGGGCCTTCCTACGCGAGGTGGCCGCTCGCGCGGGCCGCGACTTCGCCTGCGCCCCCGACACCGACTTCGCCGCCGAACGGAGCCGGCGCCTGGACGCCCTCGGCGACCTCGTCGAGGAGCACATGGACACGGCGGCACTGCTGAGGCTGCTGGAGGACGGCGCCCCCGGCGGGATGCCCGTCGTCCCCCCGGGAGGCCCCTGAGCGCGGCCGGGGCCGCTCCCGGCCGCGGCCACGCGGGGAGCGGTCAGACCGCCATCGAGCGGATGTACTGGAACTGCTGGTGGACCTGGTGCCCCTGGGCCTGGCTGTGTACCGGGACCTGGGTGGTGTAGAACTTCTCGCCCTGGCGCACCGTGATCTGGATCGTCCCGGACACGGTGGTCTCCTTCACCAGCAGGAAGAAGAGGCTGAAGACGCAGATGAAGAGGAAGCCGATCAAGGCCACGACCAGGGCCCAGGTCGCCATCTGCTGACGGACGACGGTCATGTCGTTGAGCGTCCACATGCTTCCCCTGATCGGGAAGGTGCCGACCGGGGTCATGACGAGGTTCTGCGTCACCGTGATGTCGCCGAGGACGGCGATCGGCTGCTCCTGGGAGGGCTGGAGCTCCCCGTGGGGGCCGAAGGGGGTCTGGTAACCGCCCGTCTGCGCGTTGTAGGGCGCCAGCTGCGCGTTGGGGTCCCCGCCCATGGGCGGGGGGCCCTGGGGGGACGTCTCCCAGCCCTGGTTCCAAGCGTTCGGGTCGCCGGCGTTGTCGTACGGCTCGGGGTAGTGGCTCATGTTCGGATTCTCGCAAACGTCCGCCGCGCGCGAAGTGGTTCGCGTCGTATGTGAAGGGGGATCGGGCGGGTTCCGCGGGGGAGCCCGGACGGCCCGGGCCCGGGCCGTCCGCCCCGGCGGAGGAAAACAGAAGCCTTCGGGGGAGGGGAAGCGGACGCGGCCGCGTGGTGCCCGCCGTTCGTTGTCCACATGTCGCTTCCCCCAAGTGTGATCTCCGATCGCCCGGGGGTAGTTTTAGTGATACCCGCCACAGGACCGGAGGCTGGTATGCCGTTGTGGGTTGTCTGGTTGGTCGTGGCCGTCGCCCTGGGCGTCGCCGAGCTCTTCACGTTGACCCTAGCGCTGGGACTGCTGGCGGCGGCGGCGCTGGTCGCGGGTGTGGCGGGCGCGCTCGGGCTCGGTCTCGTGCCGCAGGTCCTGGCGTTCACCGCCACCGCGGCGGCGGGGCTGCTCGTCGTCAGGCCGATCGCCCGCCGCCACATGACCCAGCCCCCGATCCTGCGCTCGGGAACCGACGCGCTCGTGGGAAGGTCCGCGCTCGTCCTCGAGGAGGTCACCGGCGACGGCGGCCGGATCAGGCTCTCGGGCGAGGAGTGGTCGGCCAGGGCCCTCGACGAGTCACTCACCATCCCGCCCGGGGTCCACGTCGACGTCATGGAGATCGAGGGCGCCACCGCCGTGGTCTACCCGAGGGAAGCCCTGCCGTGACACCCGCCCCGGCGAGCGGGTTCCCACCGGAGCGCGCCGCCCCCGCCAGGCCGACCCGAGAGAAGGAATGACACCAGCCATGGAGATCCTCTTCATCGTCCTCGCGGTCATCGTGGTCCTGGGGGTGGTATCCACCGTGCGGATCGTTCCCCAGGCGCGCGCCTACAACATCGAGCGATTCGGTCGCTACATGCGAACCCTGCAGCCCGGCCTGAACTTCATCATCCCGGGAGTGGACCGGGTGAACACCAAGTTCGACCTGCGCGAGCAGGTGTTCTCCTCCCGGCCCCAGCCCGTGATCACCGAGGACAACCTGGTGGTCAACATCGACACCGTCCTCTACTACCAGATCACCGACCCCCGGGCCGCCGCCTACGAGGTGGCCAACTACCTGCAGGCCATCGACCAGCTCACCGTCACCACGCTGCGCAACGTCATCGGCGGCATGGACCTGGAGCGGACCCTGACCTCGCGCGAGGACATCAACTCGCGCCTGCGCGGCGTTCTGGACGAGGCCACCGGCAAGTGGGGGATAAGGGTGAACCGGGTCGAGATCAAGGCCATCGACCCGCCCCCCTCCATCAAGGAGGCCATGGAGAAGCAGATGCGGGCCGAGCGCGACAAGCGCGCCACGATCCTGCACGCCGAGGGAGAGCGCCAGTCCCGCATCCTCACCGCCGAAGGCGCCCGCCAGCAGGCCATCCTGGAGGCGCAGGGCCAGCAGCAGGCCGCCATCCTGCGCGCCGACGGCGAGGCCAAGGCCATCGAGCGGGTGTTCCAGGCGGTGCACGCCAACAACGCCGACTCCAAGCTGCTGGCCTACAAGTACCTGGAGACGCTGCCCACGCTCGCCAACGGCGAGGGGAACACCTTCTGGGTGATCCCGGGCGAGCTCACCCAGGCCATCCAGAACGTCAGCAGGGCGTTCGCGCCCGCCGCCGACGGGGAGGCGGCGACACCCCGGGCTGAGGAGGACGCGGCGCCGGAGGAGGGAGCCACGCCGCAGCTCACCTCGGGCGACCCGGTGCGCGGTGAGGCGCTGCGCGCGGCCGACCACGCGGCCGACCTCGCCGCCGAGGCGGTCGCCGAGGCCAAGGCCGAAGCCGAGGCGGCGGCCGGTCCCATCGGTTTCCCCGGCCAGCGGGAGGAGGCGTAGGGAACCCGCGCGCAGGCGACTCCCCGGTGATCTCGACGTCGGCGCCCCCGGAACGGACGTCCAAGGACGCTGACGTCGAGATCACCGACAAGGAGGACCCTCGATCGTCGTCGTATCCCTCCGACACCGCGGGGAGTGGTGATCCCGAGCGCGAGTGAGCACCGGGCTCACGACGCGGGACGACTAGACCAGCAGCAGCTTGCCGGTGGTCGCCCGGGACGCCAGGGCGGCGTGCGCGCGGTGGGCCTCGGCCAGCGGGTAGCGGCCGCCCACGTGCACGTGCAGGCTGCCCGTCGCCACCAGGCCCAGCACGTCCGAGGAGCGTTCCAGCAGCTCGTCGCGGGTCGCCGTGTAGTGACCCAGGAACGGCCGGGTCAGGTAGACCGATCCGGCGGTGTTCAGCCGCTGCGGGTCCACCGGGGGGACGACGCCGCTGGACTGGCCGAACAACGCGAGCAGGCCGCGCCGGCGCAGGCACGCCAGGCTCGCGTCGAAGGTGCCGGCGCCCACGCCGTCGTACACCACCGGAACCCCCTCGCCGTCGGTCAGGCGCCGGACCTCCTCGACCACGTCGGCCTCCGTGTACCGGATGACCTCGTCGGCCCCCGCCTCGCGGGCCCGCGCCTCCTTGGCCTCGGTGGAGACCGTCCCGATCACCCTGGCTCCGCGCAGTTTGGCGAGCTGGGTGATGAGCAGGCCGGTACCGCCGGCCGCGGCGTGCACCAGCACGGTGTCGCCTGGCTGCACCGCGTAGGTCGAGTGGGTGAGGTAGTGCGCGGTGATCCCCTGGAGCAGGACCGCGGCCGCCTGCTCGGAGGTGACGCCGTCGGGAAGCGGGATGAGCTTGTCGGCCTCGACGATCGCGCGTTCGGCGTAGGAGCCGGCCACCTCCACCGAACCCACCCGCATGCCGACGGCCACCCCGGTGACGCCCTCGCCGACGGCGCTGACCGTGCCCGCGCCCTCACCGCCGGGGGTGAACGGGGTCGGGACGGCGTAGATCCCCGCGCGTCGGTAGACGTCGATGAAGTTGACCCCGCGGGCCTCGACGTCGACGACGACCTGGCCGGGGCCCGGTACGGGGTCGGGCACCTCGGCCAGACGCATCACTTCGGGGCCGCCGGTCTCCTCGATGACGATGGCGCGCATGTGTGAACTCCTCTGCTCAGCTCGCGGGACCCGGCAGGGTGCCCGTTGTGGCACTCCGTGGGGCAGACGCTACCCCTGCGACTCCACGGGCTCTCCCTCACCCAGCCGGTACAGCGCGAAGTCGTCGAAAACGGTCACGATGTCCTGTCCACCGCCGACGCCGCGGCCGACCGTGATGCCCGCGCCGGGAGCCTCCTCGCCGTCGACGGGCAGCGGGTTGCCGTCCGACGCCTCCAGGACGTGCTCGCCGTTGACCCACAGGTTGAGGTCCACGGTGCTGCTCTCGGTGTCCAGTTCGCAGGTGAAGTCGAGCGTGTTGACGACCGGCTCCTCCGCGCCCTCCTCGGTCGCGGTGAAACCGGGCACCGAGCCGCCGCTCGACCTGGCCAGGTGGCGCGACCCGGCGGCGCCCGCCTCGCGCCTGATCTCCGCCTCGGTGCCGTCCACCCGCACGTTCGCGCGGTAGAAGGTGACGTCGTCGTCCTCCCCGCTGCGCAGGCAGTACAGCCCGAACGTCCCGTAGTCCGGCCCCGAGAGCACCCGGGCGGTGGCGCTGACCCGGACCTGCTCGGGGAGGGGACCGGTGGGGGCGGGCATGGAGGTGGATTGGCGGTCGTCCCCGTCGGCGCCGAGCGCGTAGCCGTCCTGGTGGTAGCCGGACCAGTAGTAGGTGTCGGAGGGGTCGAAGGCGCGGTCGCCCCAGCCGTCGTCCCGCACGGTGAAGTCGTCGCTGTAGATCTCGGTGCCCTCGGGGACCTGGGGGTCGCCGAACAGCCATATCCCGCCGAGGACCGTTCCCGCGACCACGACGAGCGCCAGCGCTCCCGCGCCGGCCGTCTTGGCCGGGAAGCGGCCGCCGGAGGGGGTGCCGTCGGTCCGGGCGCCGCCTCCGGAGGGGGTGCCGCCGCCGTAGTCGCCGCCGTGGCCGACGGGAGGCTGCCCGAACGGGGGCGAGTAGGCGTTGTTCGGACCCGAGGGGCTGTACTGCGGTCCCGGGCCGGGCGGGGGAGGGGAGTACCGGGCCTGTGGGGGGTGCGAAAGGCCGGGAGGGTGGGCCGCGGGATGGACTCCCCGGTGCCCGGCGGAGGGCCCGTGGAAGCCGGGCTGCCCGCCGGACGGCGGCCCGAAGCGGTCGGAGGGCGGTTGCCCCGGGCCGGTTTCGGGGCCCGGCAGCGCGGAGGTCGGCTCCTGGGCGAGGGCGAAGGTGGGGGCGGCGTCCGGACCGCTCGGAGGGCCGGCGGCGCCGGCGGTCGGGTTCGGGCCGGAGTCCGCGTCCACGGGCCGCGCGGTCGAGGGCGGGGTCCAGGAGCGCGCCATGGTCTCGTTGACCGCGGTGGGGCTCGGCGCCTCCTGCCCGACCAGCCGGTTGAGCAGCTGCTGGGCGGTGGGCCGGTTGTCGGGGTTCTTGTCCAGTGCGGCCTCGACCAGGTCCTTCACCCCGGAGTCGAGTCCGGTCAGGTTGGGTGCCGCGGAGATGATCTGGTGCAGTACCGCCGGGACGGTGGGCCCGTTGAAGGGGGCCCTGCCGGTTCCGGCGAAGGCGACCAGGCAGCCCCAGGAGAAGATGTCGGAGGGCGGTGCGAGGGGTTCCCCCGCGATGAGCTCGGGCGCCAGGTAGGCGGGGGTGCCCATCAGCTGGCTGGAGCGGGTGACGGCGCCGTCGTCGTCCATCGCCCGCGCGATCCCGAAGTCGATCACTTTGGGACCCACCGAGGACAGCAGCACGTTGGCGGGTTTGAGGTCGCGGTGGATGACGCCCGCGCCGTGGATCGCGGTGAGGGCCGCGGCCACCCCCATGGCCAGGCTCTCCAGGGTGCCGCCGTCCATCGGTCCGTCGGCCGCGATGGCCTCGGCCAGGTTGGGGCCCGCGACGTACTCGGAGACGATGAAGAGGGGGTCGCCGTCCAGCCGCGCGTCGATCACCGCGGCGGTGGAGAAGCGGGCGACGCTGCGGGCCGACTCCACCTCGCGGGCGAACCGCCGGCGGAAGGCATCGTCGTCGCTGATGCCGGGGTGGATCAGTTTGACCGCGACGTTGCGGCCTGTCGGGTCCTTGGCGAGGTAGACCGTCCCCATGCCACCGCGTCCGAGGCGACCGAGGATGCGGTAGTCGCCCAACTCGGTCGGGTCGCCGGTGCGGAGGGGTTTTGCGCGCTCGTGCCCGTTTGGCGTCACAGTGGTGGGTTCCTTTGTGGATCGCGTGCTTCGCGCTTCACAGCGTATCGATCCCGGGCGTGGTCCCCGGTCGTGTTCGACGGGCCGTCCCGGGCCTGCGGCCTCGGGACGAAAGGCCGCGTCGGACGTCTCCGCGGGGGCGCGGATGCCGTGCGGGTTCGGGGGGCGCGCCGGTCCCCGGGGCCGGTTCCAGAGCCGGTCATGTCTCGCGGCCGCGCCGGGAACCGGGGGCGGATGCCGGCGGGACTGGCCGCAGGTGGTCAGATCCGGCCGCTCGCAAGACGTGTCGGAGCCCGGCCCGCGCCGGTTTTCGCTATAATTAGAACACGTGTTCGAACGAAGCCGTGGTCCGCGAGTTGATCTGGTCGTTGATGCGCTGATGGGGGCGGGTGGGGACGGTGGTGGTGGGTCAGGTCTACGGTGTGCCGGTGCAGGTGTGGGACCAGGGCGGAAGGCCGGCGCGGTTCGTGTGGCAGGGGCGGCTCTACGTGGTGCAGCAGATCCTGGAGCACTGGGTCACACTGCGCTCGGACTTCACGGCGGGGCGCGCGCGGAGGCCGCCCGCGCGGACCTTCTGGCGAGTGCGCGTCGGCGCCGGCGCGGAGTCCGGCGTCTACGAGCTCCGCCACGACTCGGCCACTGACGACTGGCTGCTGGCCAGAGTGGACGACTAGGGGGTCTCCGGCGGGGCGGCGGGGCGGTGGTGCGCGTGCCGGTGCCTCGGGTGGGTCGTTCGGCCTCGCGCCATGCGGATCGCGAGGTCACGCCGGGCGGCGACGGCGGGTGCCGGTCGGGGCCGCGCCCACGACGTCCGTTGCGTGAGGGTTTTCTTGACGGTCGTGGGCTTTCTGCCCTTCCCGGCCCCGAAACGGGCAGAAGGCTCAAGATCATCAACAGAGGCCCTGTGGGGACCGCGAACCGGGTCGCTTCGCGTGGGTCCTTGGCAAAGCCTCGGGGCGTCAGCCCAGGTTCGGGCGGCGTCGGCCGAAGCGGGTCGCGGCCTCGAAGGCGTGGCCGACCTCCAGGACGCGACGCTCGGCCAGGTGCGGGCCCACGATCTGCAGCCCCACCGGAAGCCCGGTGGGGGTGAAGCCGGCGGGAACCGACAGCGCGGGGCTCCCGGTGATCGAGATCCAGTACGCCGAGCGCATCCAGTCCAGGTAGGTCGCCTGGACCTGGCCGTCGATGTCGGCCGGGTACTCCTGGTCGGCGTCGAACGGGGCGACCTGGCTGACCGGGAGCAGCAGCACGTCGTAACGTTCGAAGAACGCGCGCACCCGGTGGAAGATCTCGGTGTGCAGCCGTTCGGCGCGGGCCAGGTCGGGGCCGGTCAGCTTGCGGCCCTCCTCGATGTTCCACACCACCGACGGCTTGAGCCTGGAGCGGTCGGCGTCCAGCAGCGGTCCCAGGTTGCTCTCGAACACCCAGGCCCGCAGTGTCCGGAACACCTCGTCGGCGCCGGTCAGGTCCGGAGCGGCCGTCTCGACCCGGCAACCCAGGTCGGTGAGGACGCCCAGTTGCGCGGTCAGTGTCTCCAGCACGGACCGCTCGCAGGCCAGGGCCCCGCCCAGGTCCGGACTCCATGCCACCCGCAGGCCGGTGAGGTCGCGCTCCAGCGGCTCGGCGAAGACCCCGCCCGGCTCGTCGACCGCGATCGGACTGCGCGGATCGGGGCCCGCCATCACCGACAGCAGCAGCGCGGTGTCGGCGGTGTCGCGGCCCATCGGCCCCTGCACCGAGAGCGTCGACCAGCCCAGCGGCTCCGGGTGCGTGGGGACCCGTCCGGGGGACGGGCGCAGGCCCACCACGTTGTTGAACGAGGCCGGGTTGCGCAGCGAGCCGCCCATGTCGGAGCCATCGGCGAGCGCGTGCATGCCGCACGCCAGCGCGGCGGCCGCGCCACCGCTGCTGCCCCCCGCGGACCTGGTGGTGTCGTACGGGTTGCGGGTCACCCCGAAGAGCGTGTTGAAGGTGTGCGATCCCGCCGCGAACTCCGGCACGTTCGTCTTGCCGATGGTGATCGCCCCGGCGCCGCGCATCCGCGCCACGACCAGTTCGTCGTGCTCGGGGACGTGGTCGGCGAAGAACGGCGAGCCGAAGGTGGTGCGCACCCCGGCGGTGGAGTGCGTGTCCTTGTGCGCGATCGGCAGCCCGTGCAGCGGGCCCGGCTCGACACCGGACACCAGCGACTCGTCCGCCGCCGCGGCCTCGTCCATCGCCCGGTCCCCGCACAGTGTCACCACCGCGTTGACCGAGGGGTTCACCGCCTCGATCCGGGCCAGGTGCGCCGCGACGACCTCGCGCGCGGAGAGCTCACGCCGCCGCATCATCGCGGTCAGCTCCCGGGCGGGACGGTAGACGATCTCCTCGTGCATCGGGCGCGCTCCTCGTGCTGTGGGCTCCCAGGACTCCCCATCCCAGCCTGCCCGCCCGAACGCTGCCACGGTAGGCGTTGCCGGAAAAACGGTGGTTCTTGGGCGACTGTTGCCCGGGGCGGCTCAGTCTCCGCCGCCTCCGCTTCCCCCGCCGTCGCCTCCACCGCTGTCGCCCCCGCCGCCGTCGCCCCAGCTCCAGCCCCAGTCCGAACCGCCGTCGCCGCCGCCGTCGTCTCCACTCCTGCCCGACCGCTTCTTCCGTCTGTTGGCCAGGGAGACCACCAGGCCGATGACGACGAAGAGCGCCAGAACACCGAAGAGGACGGCGGGAACCGCGGGCAGGTCCATGAGGGGCTCCAGGGGGTGGAAGGGCGGGAAGTACCCGTCCGCGTCCCGGAAGGGGCTGGTCCCCTTCCGCGGGAGAGGCGGCCGGTCGAGGATACCGGCCCTCCCCGGAGGTGATGCGGGGGCCTCACCTGCTGGCACACTGTGGTCGCGGTCCACTCCGCACCCTGACCAGAGAGGGCTCCAGTTGTCCACCGATCCGATCATGCCCAGTGTCGTCCTGGAGACCGACAGGCTGCGGCTGCGGGCCTTCACCGAGGCCGACATCGACGACGTGTTCGAGTCCGTCACCGACCCGGTCACCCGGAAGTGGGTCCCGATCCCCGCACCGGGCCGGCCCTACACCCGCGCCGACGCCGTGACCTGGTGTGTCGACACCGCGCCGGCCATGCGGGCCACCGGGGACGGCCAGCAGTGGGCGGCCGTGCTCAAGGACACCGGGGCCTTCGCCGGATCGTTCGGCCTGGTGCGCACGGACTGGCGGGCGCGCACCACCGAGGTCGGCTACTGGGTGGCCCCGGCGGCGCGCGGCCGGGGCGTCGCCTCGGAGGCGGTCACCGCCATCACCCGCTGGGTGCTGCTGGAGCAGGGCTTCGAGCGGCTGCAACTCAAGGCGGCCACCGCCAACACGGCCTCACGCCGTGTCGCGGAGAGGACCGGATTCGTCTACGAGGGCACCGAACGCAACGCCGCGCCGCTGCACCACGGACGGACCGACCTGGCCGTCTACAGCGTCATCAGGTCGGATCTGCTCGGTTGAGGCGCGTCGGGACCGCGTCGACCCGCGCGCGGGCCGGAACCGGGTCTTTGGGAAAATAGGCGGTGTGAAGAACCTGACTATCCGCCGCGCCGCTCCCAGGGACCTGCCCGCCATCGTCGCGCTGCTGGCCGACGACGAACTCGGCGCGGCCCGGGAGACACCCGGGGACCTGACTCCGTACCGCGAGGCGTTCGCCGCGATCGACACCGACTCGCACCAGATCTACGCGGTCGCCGAGCACGAGGGGGAGATCCGGGGCACCCTGCAGCTGATCTTCCTCCCCGGGCTGTCCCACAGGGGAGCCACCCGCGCCCAGATCGAGGCCGTCCGGGTGTACAACGGCGAGCGCGGCAAGGGCCTGGGGTCCGAACTCGTCAAGTGGGCGGTGGAGGAGGCGCGCAAACGCGGCTGCCGAATGGTCCAGCTCACCTCCAACGCCTCACGCACCGACGCGCACCGCTTCTACCAGCGGCTCGGCTTCACGGACTCCCACGTCGGCTTCAAACTCGCACTCGACAGGGACTGATCCGGCGGCTCCGGAGAATCTCCGGTCCGCGGCGGCGCCGACCCCGCCGGCGCCGCTCGGAACGGCCAGGGAACGGCGCCGGTGCCGGGATCATCGAGAGAACCACCGCGGACCGGACCCGACCGGCACGGGCCGCGGGTCCACGACGCGCCGGCACACCGGGGGGAACGCGAACCGATGGTCGATCTGCGCCACCACGGCGACTCCGAGGTCGGTCACGGCCTCCTGGACTTCGCGGTCAACGTCCGCGCCGGAACCCCGCCGCGCTGGCTGGCCGAGCGCATCGCGGCCTCCGTCGCGGACCTGGCCGCCTATCCGGACCCCGGCCCGGCGCGCCGGGCGGTGGCCCGGCGGCACCGGCGGCACCCCGACGACGTGCTGCTCACCGCGGGCGCGGCCGAGGCGTTCGTGCTGCTGGCCCGCGCTCTCGCGCCGCGCCGCGCGGTCGTGGTGCACCCCCAGTTCACCGAACCCGAAGCGGCCCTGCGCGCCGCCGGGCACCGGGTCGACCGGGTCCTGCTCACCGGCGGCTTCACCCTGGACACGGCCGCCGTGCCCGAGGACGCCGATCTCGTCATGGTCGGCAACCCCACCAACCCCACGTCGGTGCTGCACCCGGCCGAGGCCCTGGCCGCGCTCGCCCGGCCCGGCCGGATCCTCGTCGTGGACGAGGCGTTCGCCGACTGCGTCCCCGGAGAGCCCGACTCCCTGTCCGCGCGCACCGACCTGCCCGGCCTCGTGGTCGTGCGCAGCCTCACCAAGACCTGGGGGCTGGCGGGCCTGCGTATCGGCTACCTGCTGGCCGAGCCCGCCCTGGTCCGCCGGCTCGCCGAGGCCCAGCCGTTGTGGTCGGTCTCCACCCCGGCCCTGGTGGCGGCGGGCGCGTGCAGTTCGCCGCGCGCGGTCGCGGAGGCCGAGACCTGGGCCGCCGACCTCACCGAGCGGCGTACGCGACTGGCCGACGACCTCACCGACCTCGGACTGGCCGTCACACCGGGTCACCGCGCGTCGTTCCTCCTCGTGCGCACCCCGGGAGCGGGCCGACTGCGTCGCGCGTTGCGCGAGCACGGGATCGCGGTGCGCAGGGGGGACACCTTCCCCGGGCTGGGCCCCGACCACGTGCGCGTCGCGGTCCGGGATGCGGGGACCAACGCCCAGATCCTGCGGGTTCTGGCAGAGTTGCTCTGAGCGCTGCGGGGCCGCCACGCGAACGAGGGGCGGAAGGCCGGACGCCTTCCGAGGCGCACCGGCCCCCACCAGCGCGTCTACGGGAGACCGGCGTGACGGCCGAGACGGGGCAGGGGACTGACGTGCCGATGACCGGAACCGGGTTCCGACCAGTATCCACGACTTCGGAGGACCTCCATGAGCGGTGACGACCAGGCCGGCGGGGCGGCCGGGGCCGAAGAGGACGACCACGGGAGCGCGCCCGGCCGCCCGGCCGCGCGGGACGCGGAGCCGGACCGGTACGGGACCGGGCGCTGGGCCGCGGTCCCCTTCCCCGGTGACGCGCAGTCACCGGGAGGGCTTCTGGACGGACTGCCCGAGCAGGGGCAGGGCGCGGGGCCGCTGCCGCCGCTCCCACTGGGCGGGAACCGGGACCAGGACCCCTTCCGCGCGGGGCCGCCCGAGCCGCCCCGACCGTCCGCCGCGCCGTGGCCGGACCCGCTCCCCGAGGAGGGGACCGATCGGCCGTCCGCGCGCACGCCGACCACCCGGCCGCAGCCCCCGGCGGCGGCACCGGCTCCGGAGGCCCCGCCCGAGCCCGGGACGCGGCACCCGGCGCCTCCCCCCGACACGGGCGGGGCCTCTCCCGTCCCGGACCGTCCCCAGACCCGCCGCAACGTGATCCCGTTCCGCGGCGCGGCCGCCTCCCGGCCCGCGAATCCGCGCGGGGGCGAGGCCCCCGAGGCCGCGCGTCCGCCCGAGGCGCCCGGCCCCGAGCACGCCTCCCCGCCCGCGACCCGACGACCGGCGGAACCCGAGGACCGGAGCGACCAGGTGAACGAGCCGGCCGCGCCTTCCGAACCCGTCGATGCGCCCCGTCCTCCGGAGGCCGGACCGGCCGAACCGGTCGAACCGGTCGAACCGGTCGAGGAGGCGCCGGAGGGCCCCGTCGACGGCGAGGTGATCGCCGAACCGGTCGGCTCGGTCCCCGACCCCGTCGAGCCGCAGCCGTCCGCACCCAGGCGCGCGCACGCGTACGGCGACGCCGAGCGCGAGGCCGTCTACCGGGCCATCCGCGAGCGCCGCGACGTCAGGGTGGGCTTCCGCCCCGACCCCGTGTCCGACGAGGTCCTGGTCCGGATCCTGGAGGCCGCCCACCAGGCCCCCTCGGTCGGCTTCTCCCAGCCCTGGGACTTCGTGGTGATCCGCGACCCGCGGACCCGGGCCCGGGTCCGCGACCTGGTGCGGCGCCAGCGCGAGGAGTACGCCCGGGCGCTGCCCGGAGCGCGGGCCCGCGCCTTCTCCGGCCTCAAGGTCGAGGCGGTCCTGGACACCCCGGTGAACATCGTGGTCACCGTGGACCCGACCCGGGGCGGGCGGCACACGCTGGGGCGGCGCGCCCAGCCGCAGACCGCGGGGTACTCCGCCGCGCTGGCCGTGGAGAACCTGTGGCTGGCCGCGCGCGCCGAGGGACTCGGCGTGGGCTGGGTGAGCTTCTTCGCCGAACGCGACCTGGCCCGGGAACTGGACCTGCCCCCGCACCTCGAGGTCGTCGCCTACCTGTGCGTCGGCCACGTGGACGACTTTCCCCCCGAGCCCGAGCTCTCCCTGGGCGGCTGGGCGCAGCGCCGGCCGCTGTCCTGGGCGGTGCACAGTGAACACTACGGGCAGCGCGGTCTGCCGGGCGAGGAGCCGACGAGCTTGCTGGAGGAGACGGTCGCCGGAATCAGCCCGCTCAACCGGCGCGCGGTCCAGGAGGCGAGGGAGCGCCAGGCGCGGATGACCAAGCCCGCCGGGTCCCTGGGGGTGCTGGAGGACGTCTCGGTGCAGCTCGCCGGGCTGGCGGGGGAGTGTCCCGCGCCGATCCCCGAGCCGGCCGCCGTCGCGGTGTTCGCGGGCGACCACGGCGTGCACGCCCAGGGGGTGACCCCCTGGCCCCAGGAGGTCACCGCGCAGATGGTGCGCAACTTCCTGGACGGCGGCGCGGTCGTGAACGCCTTCGCCGCGCAGGTCGGGGCCGAGGTCACGATCGTGGACGTGGGCGTGGTGTCGGACCTGCCCGCCGTGCCCGGCCTGCTGCCCCGCAAGATCGCGCGCGGCACCGCCGACATGACGAGGGGCCCGGCGATGAGCCGTCTCCAGGCCGGATACGCCATCGAGGCGGGGATCGAGGTGGCCCGGGACCTGGTGGCCGCGGGCAACCGCTGCCTGGTCACCGGTGACATGGGGATCGCCAACACCACCGCGTCGGCCGCGCTGATCGCCGTGTTCACCGGCCGGGACGCCGCCGAGGTCACCGGGCGGGGCACCGGTGTGGACGACGGCACGCACGCGCGCAAGATCGAGGTCGTGCGCGCGGCGCTGCGGGCCAACCCGGTCGACCCGGCGGACCCGGTGGGCGTGCTGGCCGCCGTCGGCGGACTGGAGCACGCGGCGCTGGCGGGCTTCGTCCTGGGCGCGGCCGCCATGCGGGTGCCGGTCCTGCTGGACGGCGTCATCGCCGGGGCCGCGGCCCTGGCCGCGGCCGCGCTGGCGCCCGAGGCGATGCGGGCCTGCGTCGCCGGGCACCGGTCCAGCGAGCCGGGTCACGCCGTGGTGCTGGAGCATCTCGGCCTGCGCCCACTGGTCGACCTGGAGCTGCGCCTGGGCGAGGGCTCCGGCGCGCTGCTGGCGCTTCCGCTCGTGCAGAGCGCCGCGCGGGCCCTGCGCGACGTGGCGACCTTCGACTCCGCCAGCGTGTCCGAACGGGAATGACGGGCACGGGGGGTCGTTGACGGGAAGGCGCCGCCCGGTCGGAGGCGAGGGGCCGGCCGGCGGTGCGCTCCCCCGCCGGGCGGCCCCCGGTCGGGGAGGGCCGTCCGGTCGCCCCGCCGGGCCCCCGCCGACGCGATACGCGAATGTGACCGCGCGCCGGGTATCCTCTCCGGGCCGCCGCGCGCCGGATGCCTCCGCGCCGCGTCCGGAACGTCACGGGAGGAGAAGGCCGCCGCCTTCCGGGGCGGCGCGCGGGAGCTTTCTCACCGGGGAACGGGTAGCCGCGGGCAGGGGGCGGCACGGTACTTTTGGAGCGTGTCTGGAATATGGGCTCCGCACCCCGGTCCGCGCGGCCGGACCCGAACACCGGAACGCTCCTAGGGGACACGGGAGGCACCAGCCCGGGCCGCCCCGCCGACCGGGAGCGGGCCGGCCGGGACAGGCGCCCAATCGGGCGCGGGTGCGCCAAGCACCGGACCCCTGGACGCACGGGGTCTGGAATCGGGATCTGGAGGCTGCCTCGGTGACGTATCTTCTCGGTTTGCGACTGCGGGAACGGGATGTGCTCGTGGTGGGCGGCGGACACGTCGCCCAGCGCAGGATTCCCGTGCTCCTGGAGGCGGGAGCCCGGGTCACGCTGGTCTCCCCCGAGGCCGCGGCCATGCTCGAGGACCTCGCCTCGGCCGGGCGGCTGCGATGGGAGCGGCGCGCCTACCGTCCCGGCGACGTCACCGACACCGAGCTCGGCGACTTCTGGCTGGTCCACGCGGCGACCGACGCGGCCGACGTCAACGAGGCGGTGACGGCCGAGGCCGAGGCCGCCCGGATCTGGTCCGTCCGGGCCGACGACCGGCACGCGTCCAGCGCCTGGACGCCCGCCAGCGGCAGCACCTCGGGCATCACCGTCGGGGTGATCGCGGGCGGCGACCCCCGCCGGGCGGCGGGCCTGCGCGACGCCGTCATCGACGGGCTGGCCGAAGGCACCCTGGACGCCCGCCGCAGCCGTGAGCCGCTGCGCGGCGTGGCCCTGGTCGGCGGAGGTCCCGGCGACCCCGGGCTGATCACCGTGCGCGGCCGCCAGCTGCTGTCGCAGGCCGACGTGGTCGTGGTGGACCGGCTCGCGCCGACCACCCTGCTCGACCAGCTGTCCGGCGAGGTGGAGGTCATCGACGCCTCCAAGATCCCCTACGGGCGCTCGATGGCCCAGGAGAGCATCAACGACGTGCTCGTGGACCGGGCCAGGCAGGGCAAGTTCGTGGTCCGGCTCAAGGGGGGCGACTCGTTCCTGTTCGGCCGCGGCGGCGAGGAGGCCGCGGCCTGCGCGGCCGCGGGCGTCCCCGTCACCGTTGTCCCCGGTGTGACCAGCGCGCTCGCCGCCCCCGCCAGCGCGGGCATCCCCGTCACCCATCGCGGTGTCTCCCAGGACGTGCACATCGTCTCGGCCCACGTCGCTCCCGGCGACGAGCGCTCCACCGTCGACTGGGCCGGAATCGCCGGGGCGGACGGCACAGTCGTCGCGCTGATGGGCGTCGAGCGCATCGGGCGGATCGCCGCCGCCCTCATCGAGCACGGCCGCGACCCCCGGACACCGGTCGCCGTCGTCCAGGACGCCACGCTACCGACGCAGAGCACGCTGCTGGCCACCCTGGAAACGGTCGAGAAGGCCGCCGACGAGGCAGGGGTGCGGCCTCCTGCGGTACTCGTCATCGGGGAAGTGGTGAACGCGGCCCGGGACCTTGACATACTGCACAGAGGCCAATACGCCGTGGAATCGCCTACGCCGACCGGCAGGTCGACCGGTCGGGAGTGACGAGGGCCTCGGGGGGAATCGGGTGTTGTGACCACGAATACCGACGAGAAGGGCGGAGCCGCCATGACCCGGCCGCCTGCTGTGCCGGAAGCGACAGGGCCAGGCGAATCGATACCGGACGCGTCCGAGGGAGCCGGGGGGCCCCGGGGCAGAGAGTCCCCGGAGAACCCGGCCGGCAGGGCGCGCTCCCGCCAGGGCGGCCGGTCGGTGGGGGCTCACCGCGGTTCGACAGCCAGTGACGCGCAGCTGGAGAAGAACCTCGAGGCGCTGCGCACGCGGATCCGTGCCATCGAGTTCACCGAGGGCCTGCCCGGGGCCGAGGAGGGGCGCACCGCTCGCAGCGACGTGCTCGACCAGCTCGACGACTACGTCCTGCCCCGCGTGCGCAAGGCGGACACCCCGTTGCTGATCGCCGTCGCGGGTTCCACCGGGGCGGGCAAGTCCACCCTGGTCAACAGCCTCGTGGGCGAGCAGGTGACCACCACCGGGGTCCGCCGCCCCACCACCAACAGCCCCGTGCTGGCGTGTAACCCGGCGGACGTGGACTGGTTCAGCGAGGCGTCGTTCCTGCCGTCGCTGCCGCGCGTGCGCCAGCAGGGCCTGGCCATGCCGGGCAAGGACGGCATGCTCGTGCTGGCCGCCACCGACTGCATGCCCCAGGGGGTGGCCCTGCTGGACACCCCCGACGTCGACTCCGCCGTCGCGGCCCACCACGAGTTCGCCGCCAAGTTCCTGGACGCCGCGGACCTGTGGGTGTTCGTCACCACCAGTCGCCGCTACGCCGACGCCCGGGTCTGGGAGTTCCTCCAGGTCGCCCGGGACCGCGACACCTCGCTGGCGGTCGTGCTCTCCCGGGTGCCCCGGCGCGGCCGCAAGCAGCTCGTCGACCACTTCGGCGCGATGCTCGAGGCCAACGGCCTCGGTTCGGCGACCCGCTTCACGATTCCGGAGACCGACCAGATCGCCGGGGGCCGCTTCACCGCCAACACCGCCGACCTGATCCGCGACTACCTGGCCGACATCGCCGTCGACCCCGTCAAACGGGACCGGGTCTCGCGCCGGACCTTCCTCGGCGTGCTGGAGAGCTTCCGCACCCGGATCCCCGAACTCGCCAGGCAGGTCGAGATCCAGGCCGAGGCGGGCACCACCCTGGCCTCCTCGGCGAGCACCTCCTTCGCCTCCGCCCTGGCCGAGATCGAACGCGGGGCCTCCGACGCCTCGCTGCTGCGCGGAAACGTGCTCGCCCGGTGGCAGGACATCGCCTCCAGCGGCGAGCTGGCGCGCTCGCTGCGGATGCGCAACAAGCGCAGGGCCAAGGACGACCCCGAGGGCCGGTCCCGCGTCTACGCGCTCGAGCAGGCGATCCGCGACTCCATCGAGGCGCTCGTGGTCTCCGCCGCCGAACGCGCGGTCGAGACGGCCATGGAGCGCTGGAAGGAGATCCCGGGGGCGACGGCCATCGCGGAGCGGCACAGGCTCGACGCGCTTCCCGAGGACTTCCCGCACCGGGCCAGGACCGCGGTCGCCGACTGGCAGCGCCACATCATCGGACTCATCTCCTCCGACGGGGTGGCCAAGCGCTCGGTCTCGCGCTTCTTCACCTACGACGTGGAGGCGTTCGGACTCGTCATGATCGTCGGCCTGCTCGGCTTCGGCATCTCCGACAACGACAGCGCCGCCACCGCGCCGCCCAACGCGTCGCCGAACCGGCTGCTCAAGGCGCTGTTCGGGGCGGAGCCGCTGCGCAACATCGGAGTCCAGGCGCGCGCCGACCTGCGCGCGCGCGTCAGTTCACTCTTCGAAGAGGAGAAGCACCGCTTCGCCGAGGCACTGGCCGCGGCGAACCTGCCGGACCAGTCCGACGCCGTCCGACTCCACCAGGCCACGCACAACCTTGAGATTGCACGATGACGACTCCCCGGAACTTCGCCCACGCCGAGCACGCGCCTGACACGGCCCGCCCCGAGGCCGTGCCCGCGGTCCCCCCGCCGGGCCAGGGCTGGCGGCAGGACCGGACGGCTCCCCCCGGCCAGCCGCCGCAGGACCCGACCGGCCAGGACACCGACTCCTACCCGGAACTGCGCAGGGCCGCCGACGCGCATTCGGGCCCCCAGCCCGCGCTTGACGACGCCCGCCCCCCGGCGGCCTTCAGCTACCGGATCCCCGGGGTCACCACGGCCGAGCCCGCCCCGGAGCGGCCGCGGGAGAACGGGTTCGTCCAGGAGCCGCAGACCGAGCCGGCCCGCCCCCCGTCCGGCGGAAGGCACGCGGCCCCGCGCGCCGCGCCCGCCGCGCCGACGGAGGGCGGCGAGGAGACCGCTTCCGACGACGGGCCCGACCCCGACGACCCGGACAACCTCGCGGGCTGGGTCGGCAGCCTCGCCGACGCGGTCGACGCGGTCGACGAGGACGACGCGGCCACCGGTCGGCGCGCGGACCCCGTCCCCGAACCGGCCGCCGACGTCCCCGAGGCGATGGAGCCCGCCGGGGCCGGGAAGGCCGGGGCCGAGGCGGCCGAGCCCGAGGCAGACGAGCCCGACTGGTCGCCCTCGTCGGGAACGGACGACGATGACGAGGAGGAGTACCAGCCCACCCGCCGCGAGATCTGGCAGCCGATGCCCGCCACCACGCGCGCGGAGCTGATCTCCCGGCTCGACGCCCTGGCGGTCCTCGTCGAACTCGGCCGCGACCACTTCGCCCCCGAACTCATCGCGCGTGCCCGGGGCCTGCTCACGCACGCGGGCGCCCGGCTGCGGCTGTCCGCCGACCACACCGTGATCGCGCTGGCCGGCGGCACCGGCAGCGGGAAGTCCTCGCTGTTCAACGCGTTGAGCGGGCTCGAGCTGTCCCGGGTCGGCATCACCCGGCCCACCACCTCCTCCGCGCACGCCTGCGTGTGGGGTCTCGAAGGGGCCGACGGCCTGCTCGACTGGCTCGGGGTGCCGCCGCGCCACCGGCACTCGCGCGCCAGCGAGCTCGACAAGGGCGACTCCGACCTCACCGGCCTCATCCTGCTGGACCTGCCCGACCACGACTCCGTGCGCGCCGTGCACACCGCCGAGTCCGACCACCTCATCGGAACCGCGGACCTGCTGGTCTGGGTCCTGGACCCGCAGAAGTACGCCGACGCCGCGGTTCACCACCGCTACCTCGCCGAGATGGCCGGGCACGGAGCGGTGACGGTGGCCGTGCTCAACCAGGTCGACCGGGTCGGCCCCGAGGAGGTCGAGGAGCTCCTGACCGACCTGCGCAGGCTCCTGGAGACCGAGTCCGGGGCGCAGCCGCGCGTACTCACCTCCTCGGCGGTCACCGGCCACGGCCTGCGCGACCTGAGGGAGCTGCTCGTGGAGACGGTCGCCGAGCGCCGCGCCTCGATCGACCGCCTCGTCGCGGACCTGGAGCAGGTCGTGGCGGACTTCGAGGAGTACGGGGCCCCGGACGCGGCCGCCGAACTTCCCCCGTCCGCCAGGAAGAGGCTCGTGGAGCGGCTGGCCGAGGCCAGCGGCGTCGAGGCGATCGCGGACGCCACCGAGACCGCGCACGAGCGCCACGGCGCGCGGGTGGTGGACTGGCCCGTCACCCGGTGGCTCAGACGGCTGCGGCGCGACCCGCTGAGGGCGGTCCAGCTGGACTTCCTGCACGAGGGCCTCCCGCAGGGGGGAGGCGGACCGATCGGCGCGCAGCGCGCCGAGATCGACACCGCCGTCATCGAAGCGGCCGACTCCGCGGCCGGCTCCCTGCCGGACCCGTGGCCCAAGCGGGTGCGCGCGGCGGGGCGGTCGAACCTGGAGACGCTGTCCGACGAGCTGGGCGCGGCCATCGCGGACACGATCCCGGACGAGAAGGTCGCGCCCTCCTGGTGGCGGGCCGCGCGGGCGGCGCAATACCTGCTGGTGGCGGCGGCCGGGATCGGACTGGCCTGGCTGGCGGTGCTGCTGGTCAGCTGGATCGGCGGCGGGATCACCGGAGTCCCCGCGCTGGACACCCCGCTGTTCATGGCGTTCGCGGCCGCACTGGCGGCCTCGTCGCTGCTCCTGGGCTGGCTGACCGGGGTCGGCTGCCGGAACCTCGTCTCGGTGGAGGCGGCCCGCCGCCGTGAGCAGGTCGACGGGCAGGGGACCGGGCGCGTCGAGCGGATCGCGGTCGAGCGCGTCGTCGCACCCCTGGAGGACGAACTCCAGAAGTACGGCCGCTACTGCCAGGCGCTGGCCCGGACGCGGCGGTCCGAGCAGGGCTGACGGGCCGGACCGGATCACACGGCGGCGCCGGACGGGGAATCCTCCGTCCGGCGCCGCCGTGCTGTCTTTCCGCAGTCCCTCACTTCGGGGACCGCGGTGGGGTCCGCCCGCCTCCCAGCGGAGGGGACGGCCGCGCCGGGCTCCACGTGGCCGGTTCCGGTAATTCCGGCGAACGGCGGCCGGGAGCGGAACCAAACGCTGTGATTAAGCATCACTCAATGTATCCGTTTCTACACGGTGTACACAATTAGCGATTAGGATATTACCTAAAGTAATAACTAGTCAGTGCTCCGTTTCCGTCCCGCGGACGTCGAACACCGCTGGGCGGCGCCGGAGCCGGTGAACCCGCCGTATCGGGTGGACCGGCAGCGAGGAGGCCAAAATGACGGTCACGCGGCGCCCAATCACCGGCCGCGACCGGGGAGCGCTCTTCCGTCCCGCGGACTGGACACTCTTCGCGCAGCCGCGTGCCGTGGTGGGGCTCGTCACGGTCCTGGTCGCGGTCGACGTGCTGCTGGCCGTGGCCGGGGCGCTCACCACCGTCCCGAGGGCGGAGGAGGTGCTCACCGCCGCTGCGCTGGTCGGCGGGGGAGCGGTCTGCGTGGAGGCCATGCGCCGCCTGGGGATGCCCCAGGGCCTGGTCCGGGACCTGCTGGGCGCCTGGTGGATCCCCACCCTGATCCTGCTGCCGCCCCTGTACTCCCTGTTCGTGCCGATCCCGCTCTACCTGCTGATGCAGTACCGGGTCCAGCAGGCCGTCGTGTTCCGCCGGGTGTTCAGCGCGGCGGCGGTCGCGCTCTCCGGCTTCGTGGCCTCCTCCGTGTTCCACGCCCTCGTCACCGGCCGGGTCGTCCTGATCGACGGCATCGCGGGCTCGGCCGAGAGCAGCGCCCTGATCAGCGGGCGGGCCGTCGGCGCGGCCGTGCTGTGCGCCGCGCTGTTCACCGTTCTCAACACCTTTCTCGTCGCCGGCACGATCCGGCTCAGCGACCACGACGAACCGCGCCGCACGACGGTGTGGAACTCCGAGCCGCTGATGCTGGACGCGGTCGAGGTGTGCGTGGGCCTGGTGGTGGCGGTCCTGAGCGCGCTGTCGCTGTTCCTGCTGCTGATCGCGCTTCCCCCGGTGCTGCTGCTCCAGCGCAGCCTGCTCTTCCAGCAGCTCCAGACCGCGGCGCGCACCGACCCCAAGACCGGTCTGCTCAACGCCGCGGCCTGGGAGCGCGAGGCCGAGATCCAACTGGCGCGGGCGAACCAGTCGGGACGCCCCATGGCGGTCCTGATCGTGGACATCGACCACTTCAAACGGGTCAACGACACCTACGGGCACCTGTGCGGCGACCAGGTGCTGCTCGGCGTCGCCAACACCCTCAAACACCAGCTCCGCCAGTACGACGAGGTCGGCCGCTTCGGCGGGGAGGAGTTCGTCGTGGTCCTGCCCGGCGCGGACATGGCCGAGGCGTGCCGGGTCGCCGAGCGGCTGCGCGCGCGGGTGGGCCGCATGGCGCTGCCGGTCAACGACACCACGGTGACGGTCACCATCTCCATCGGGGTGGCGCTGCTCCGGGTGCACGGCGGGGACCTGCTGGAACTCATGACGGCCGCGGACCTCGCGCTCTACCGGGCGAAGGACTCGGGACGCAACCGCGTCTGCCTGCCGGTGACCAAGTCGCTGGGCGTCCCCGCCCAGTCCCGCGGCACGCCCCGGGACGACCCGGAGGACTAGGGAGCCTCCGCCGGGGGCGGGGCGTCGTCCACAGGACGGGAGGCCGTCTTGCGTCGCCGTGTGCGCGCTGTCGCACGGTGGACGCATGACCACAGAGGAAACCCCTGACACCTCCTTCCAGCTCACCGTGCGCTCGCCCGTCGACCTGATCGCGGCAGTGCCCTACCTGGTCGGGTTCCAGCCGGAGCGCGGCCTGGTCGTCCTCGGAGTCGACGCCGCCACCGGAGCGGTCGACTTCGCCGTCGGCTACGAACCCGTGGCGGGGGACGATCCCGCCGACCCCTCCGGACTCGCCGAACGCCTGTGCGACTCCTTCGACCGGGAGCGCCGCTGGCAGGCACTCGCCGTCGGCTACGGCTCCGAGGAGTGGACCGCTCCGCGCGTGGCGGCGCTCCGGACACGCCTGGACCGCCTGGACGTGGCCGTCGTCGAGGCGCTCCGGCTGGCGGGCGGCCGCTACTGGTCCTACGTGTGCCGCGATCCCGGGTGCTGTCCGGCCGAAGGGACGCCTTACGACGTGCACCGGTCCGCGGTCCCGGCCACGGCGGTCACCGCGGGCCTGCGGCCCTGGAGCCGCGCCGAGCTCCTGGCGTTCACCGGGCCCGTCAACGGCCCCGAGCGCGAGGAGATGCGACGGGCCACCCTCGCGGCGGAGACGCGCCGCACCCGGCTGTGGGGCCGCCCCGCCCCCGACGGGCGGGCGCCCTCCGGCGCCTCCTTCACCGCCGCGGGGATCCGGGCGGTGCGGGCCGCGGTGGCCGCGGCCGTGCGCGGCGGACCGCCCCCCGATCCCGAGACCGTGGCCTGGCTGGGCGTGCTGCTCGTCGGCCTGCGGGCCCGGGACGAGGCGTGGTCGCGGATCGACCGCGCGCACATCGCGGAGCACATCGGGTTGTGGTCGCACGTGCTGCGCAGGGTCGACCCCGCCTACGCCGCGGCCCCCGCCTGCCTGCTCGCGTTCGCCGCCTGGCAGAACGAGGACCCGTACCTGGCGGAGGCGGCACTGGACAGGGCGGTCGAGGCCGTGCCGGACTACTCCATGGCCCTGCTCATCCGGCAGGCCCTGCGGCACGGTGTCTCGCCGCGGAACTGGCGCGGCTTCACCCCCGAGTGGCTCGCCGAGAGGTCACCGGTGCCCGAGGCCGGCAACGGGTAGCGGGGTGGCCGGGGCACGGGGACGGACGCCCTAGTCTGGAAGACATGGCGGAGTACATCTACACGATGCAAAACGTGCGCAAAGCGCATGGCGACAAGGTTGTCTTGGACGATGTCTCGGGTTCTTTCCTGCCCGGGGCCAAGATCGGCGTCGTGGGGCCCAACGGCGCGGGCAAGTCCACGCTGTTGAAGCTGATGGCTGGCATCGAGCAGCCGTCCAACGGTGAGGCGCGGCTCATGCCCGGGTTCACCGTCGGCCTGCTCGCCCAGGAACCGCAGCTCGACCCCGCCAAGACGGTCTTGGAGAACGTCCAGGACGGCGTCGCCGAGACCAAGGCGATGCTCGACCGCTTCAACGAGATCGCCGAACAGATGGCCACGGACTACTCCGACGCGCTGCTCGAAGAGATGGGCAAGCTGCAGGACGTCCTCGACCACCGCAACGCCTGGGACCTGGACAGCCAGCTCGCCCAGGCGATGGACGCGCTGCGCTGCCCGCCCGCGGACGCCGACGTCTCGGTGCTGTCCGGTGGCGAGAAGCGCCGCGTGGCGCTGTGCAAGCTCCTGTTGGAGCAGCCCGACCTGCTGCTGCTGGACGAGCCCACCAACCACCTGGACGCCGAGAGCGTGCAGTGGCTGGAGCAGCACCTGGAGAAGTACCCCGGAACGATCATCGCGATCACACACGACAGGTACTTCCTGGACAACGTCGCGACCTGGATCCTGGAGATCGACCGCGGTCGGCTCTACCCCTACGAGGGCAACTACACGACCTACCTCGACACCAAGGCCAGCCGGCTGAAGGTGGAGGGCGCCAAGGACGCCAAGCGACAGAGGCGCATCCAGGACGAGCTGGAGTGGGTCCGCTCCAACGCCAAGGCCCGCCAGACCAAGAGCAAGGCCCGCCTCCAGCGGTACGAGGAGATGGCGGCCGAGGCCGACAAGACCCGCAAGCTCGACTTCGAGGAGATCCAGATCCCGCCGGGCCCGCGCCTGGGCACCACGGTGGTCGAGGTCAAGAACCTCACCAAGGGCTTCGACGACCGCCTCCTCATCGAGGACCTGAGCTTCTCGCTCCCGCCGAACGGCATCGTCGGTGTCATCGGTCCCAACGGGGTGGGCAAGACCACCCTGTTCAAGATGGTCGTGGGCGAGGAGACACCGGACTCGGGCCTGATCAACGTCGGCGAGACCGTCAAGATCTCCTACGTCGACCAGTACCGGGGCCGGATCGAGGACAAGAAGAACGTCTGGGAGGTCATCTCCGACGGCGAGAGCTTCATCCGGGTCGGCAACGTCGAGATCCCCAGCCGCGCCTACGTGGCGGCCTTCGGCTTCAAGGGCTCTGATCAGCAGAAGATGGCCGGCGTGCTGTCGGGTGGTGAGCGCAACCGCGTCAACCTGGCGCTGACCCTCAAGCAGGGCGGCAACCTGCTGCTGCTGGACGAGCCCACCAACGACCTGGACGTGGAGACCCTCGGCTCGCTGGAGAACGCGCTGCTGGAGTTCCCCGGCTGCGCCGTGATCACCAGCCACGACCGGTGGTTCCTGGACCGCGTCGCCACGCACATCCTGGCGTGGGAGGGCGACTCCAGCTGGTTCTGGTTCGAGGGCAACTTCGAGTCGTACGAGAAGAACAAGATCGAGCGTCTCGGCCCCGAGGCCGCGCGCCCGCACGCGGTCACGCACCGCAAGCTCACCCGCGACTGACCGGGGCCCCGGCCCGGACCGACGCGCCGCGTCGGTCCGGGCCGGACCTGTTCCCCCGCCGGGCCGCCAGTCGCTCCGTGGACGAGAAGGACATAACCTGTCAGGTGATTATGACTGCTCCGCATGGTGACCAAGTGACCTTCTTCGACGCGGCCGGTGGTGAGGAGACCTTCACCCGCCTGGTCCGCCGCTTCTACCAGGGCGTCGCCGCCGACCCCGTCCTGCGGCCGATGTACCCCGAGGAGGACCTGGGGCCCGCCGAGGAGCGGTTCCGGCTGTTCCTCATCCAGTACTGGGGCGGCCCCCGCACCTACAGCGAGCGGCGGGGGCACCCGCGGCTGCGGATGCGGCACGTCCCGTTCCGCGTCGGCGCGCTCGAACGCGACCACTGGCTGGCGCACATGCGCGCGGCCGTGGACGAGGTCGCGCTGCCGCCCCAGCTGGAGCAGCCGCTGTGGGAGTACATGGTGCACGCCGCGCACAGCCTGGTGAACGTGCCTGAGGAGGCCGGACCGCCCGCGGCGGTCGCGGACCCCACCGTCGTCACCGTCACGAGCGAGGCCCGCGACGACGACGGGGACGAGCCGATCCGGATCTCCCTCAAGTAGCGCGGGGCATGGCGACGACCGCGGCGACGCAGAACAGCGCCGCCACGCCGAACGCGGCGGGAAATCCGGACCAGCCGATCAGCGCCCCCATCAGGACGGGGGTCAGGGTCGAACTGACCGCCTGGAGCGAGTTCTGCGCGGCCATCGCGCGCCCCGCCCACGCCATCCCGGCGGTCTCGGCGACCGCGGTGAAGGTCAGCCCGTTGTGGCTCATGGTCAGCAGCGCGCTCACGGCCAGCAACACCACCGCTGCGCCGGGGAGCGACGGAGGCGCGGCGGCGAGCAGGACCAGCGAGACGGCCCCGCTCGCGGCGATGACCCGCACCGGACCCAGGCGGGTCCCCGCCCGGTCCGACCAGACCCCCGCGCCGAGCCGGGCCAAGGCGCCGGGAACCTGCACGGCCGCCATCAGCAGCCCCGCGGCCGACGCCGCCCACCCGTGGTCCTCCACCAGGTACACCAGCGCGTACGTCAGAACGGTGAACTGCGGCACGCCCAGCAGCATGCTCACCCCGTGCACCCGCCAGATCGCGGCACGCCGGTAGGGGGAGGCCGGGATCTCCTCCGGGGAGACGGGTGCCGCAGACGGTGCCGCAGCGGGAGGCGTGGCGAAGAGCACCACCAGGGGGAGCACCGCCACCGAGAGCACGAGCGGCACCAGCATGGCCGCGAAGAAGCCGTGCTGCCCGGCCAGGGCAGGCATCAGCGCCGCGGACAGGCCCATGCCGAGGGGCTGCGCGCCCTGGCGCACCCCCATCGCGAGCCCCCGCTCACGCGCGGAGAACCAGCCCATGACGAGCCGTCCCCCGGCCGCGTTCACCGGGCCGCCCGCCGCTCCGACCAGGACCAGCACGGCCCCCGCCCCGACCGGTCCTTCGACCGCAGAGAGCAGCGCCAGGAACAGCGCGGTCAGGGACAGGCTCAGCGTCATGGTGAACCGCTCGCCGTACCGGTCGATGACGACGCCCCAACCGAGCAGCGTCAGCAGCAGGCCGAGGCTCGGCAGCCCGGCGAGCGTTCCCGCCTGGGCGATCGTGATCCCGTACTCCTGCCGCAGCGCCGGGAGCGCGAACGCCACCCCGAACAGCGCGGACAGGCTCGCGATCTGAGCGGCGACCGCGAGGCAGAGGACCAGCCAGCGTCTCCCCACACCGAAAAGGCTAGGGAGGCCCGCGGACGAGGGTGCGTCCGGGGTGGTGTGCTCACGAAAGGCCGCGTGGCGTTCCCGGCCGATCCGGCGCCGCCTACTCGGAGAGGAAGCGCAGCAGGTGGGCGCGCTCCTCGTCGTGCAGGCGGCGGGGGCGCTGGACGTCCAGGTCGTAGCCGACGAGTACCGACCGGGCCCGCAGGTACACCGCGTCGTCGTCGAGGACCTCGTACCCGAGGGTGAAGCTGGCGTGCCTGACCTCGACCACCCAGGTCTCGACCCGCACCGGCGCGCGGCGCAGCAACAGCGGCCGCAGGTAGTCGGCTTCGTGCCGGGCCACCACCAGGCCGCCGAAGGGCGGGCCGCCGTCGACGTCCCACCGCAGGAACGAGATGCGCGCGTTCTCCAGGTAGGTCAGCATCCGCACGTTGTTGACGTGGTTCAACGGGTCGAGGTCGGCGAACCGGACCTGCTCCAGATGGACGTGCCGACGCGCGGTCCCGACGCCGTCCGCCACGCCGTTGCCCGCAGTGCTCCCGCTCACGAGTGTTCGCCCCTCATCCCGATCGACATCCCCCCGATTGTGCCAAGGCGGCCGCCGCCCCGCCCGGGCGGGGCGGCGGCCGAGGCGTCACCCCCGCGCGTGGTTCACGGCGGCCGGGACGTGCAGGCCGGTGTGGTGGGCGAGGAAGGCCAGCTGGTCCGCGCTGAGCCGGACGCTGCGGCTGATCGAACGGGAGCTGTGCCCCACCTCGGCCTCCCTTCGCAGCAGGATCGGGGCGCGCTCGAACGGCGCGGCCGTGGCGTGCTGCATCGCCGCGCACATCTTGCGGGCGTGCAGCGGGTCCACCCGGGTGTCGTTGTCGAAGACCGTGAACAGGGTCGCCGGATAGCGCTCCCCCTCGCGCACGTTGTGGTACGGCGAGTACGCCAGCAGCCAGTCCAGGGCGTCGGGGTCCGCGGCGCTGCCGTACTCCACGCTCCACAGCTGGCCGAGGCCGAACCTCTCGTAGCGCACCATGTCCAGGAGAGGGGCCGAGCACACCGCCGCCGTGTACAGCTCCGGGCGCTGGGTGACCGCCGCGCCCACCAGCAGGCCGCCGTTGCTGCCGCCCATCACCGCGAGCATCCCCGGAGCCGTGACGCCCGAGGCGATCAGATGCTCGGCGGCGGCGTGGCAGTCGTCGAAGACGTTCTGCTTGTTGCCGAGCATGCCGCCGCGGTGCCACTCCTCGCCCTCCTCGAGCCCGCCGCGCAGGGAGGCGACCGCGTACGCGCCGCCCGCCCGCACCCACGCCAGCACCGCCGCCGAGTAGCTCGGGGTCAGCGAGATGGAGAAGCCGCCGTAGCCGTACAGGACGGTCGGCAGGGGGCCGTCGGCGTCGGGCGGGGTGACCACCAGCATCCGCACCGGTGTGCCGTCCCGGGAGGTGTAGGTGACCTGCTCGGTGCGTACCCGGGGCACGTCCAGCGTCCCCGGGGCGCTCGCCCACGGCGTCACCTCGCCGGTCCGCGCGTCGTAGCGGTGCACACTCACCGGGGAGGTGTTGTCGGTGTAGGTGAACCAGGCCTCGAAACCGCCTTCGGGACGTGTGGTGAGCCCGCCCACCGAGCCCAGCCCGGGCAGCGCGAGGCCGCCCAGCCGCTCGCCCGTGCCGAGGTCGTGCACGCCGACCTCGCTGACGGCGTGCCGCTCCCAGCCGACCAGCAGCACCGGGGACGCCGGCTCCGCGCCGTCCAGGATCGCGTAGTCGCTGAGCACGGCGTCGGGGTCGGTGGCGATCAGGGTGCGCCAGTTCGGGTAACCGGGGGTGGTCGGATCCGTGACGCACAGCCGGCCGCGGGGCGCGTCCCGGTCGGTGAACAGGTACAGCAGCCCGTCCCGCGCCACGTGCGGCGAGACCTCGGCGTCCACACCTTCCTGGATGGCCGTGAGGACCGGCGCCTCGAGCGGGCCCGCGGTCAGGTCCGCGATCCAGGCGTCGTTGCGCGACGCCGTCCCGGGGGAGGCGGTCAGCGTCAGCCAGCGCCCGTCCCGGCTCACCGACACCCCGAAGTACTCGGTCTTGTCCCGGCCCTCACCGAAGACCAGCACGTCCTCGTCCACCGGCGCGCCGACACGGTGCAGGTAGACCCGCCGGTGGTACTGCTCCTCGTTCTCGGGCACCCGGCCGGGGGCGAGGCGGCGCACGTAGTAGAAGGCGTCCCCGCCCGGCAGCCAGGCGATGGGGGAGTAGGAGCAGCGGTCGATCGGGCCGTCCACGACCTCGCCGGTAGCGATGTCCATGACCCGGAGCCTGGACTGCTCGTCGCCGCCTTCGGACAGCTGGTAGGCCAGCAGCCGCCCCTCGATGTCGGGCACCCAGGAGTCCAGGGTGGTGGTGCCGTCGGGGTCCAGGGCGGTGGGGTCGATCAGGGCCCGCTCGGCCCCCGACGGGTCGGCGGTGTAGAGCACGCCGTGCTCCTGGTCGGCGGTGCGCCGGACGAACAGGCGGCGGTCCCCGCGCCAGACGGGGGAACCCACGTATCCGGCGCCCAGCAGCTCCTGGACCTGCGCGCCGAACCACTCGGTCGCGGGCCAGACGTGCGCGGCCTCGGCGAAGAGGACGTCCTGGGCCTCGGCCCATTCCTTGGTGGCCGCCGAGTCGGTGTCCTCGAGCCAGCGGTAGGGGTCGAGGACGGAGCGTCCGTGCAGATTCTCAGTCAGATCCTGACGCTCGGCGAAGGGGTAGCGGACGTTAGGCATGCCATGCACTCTATCCAGCGCTCTCCGACGAAAGCCGCCGCAAGCCCCCGCCATACCGTGATCATTCGATTTCACACGGTTTTTCACGACACGGTGCTGAAATAGGGTGGCGGCGACATCCTCCGACCAAGCAAACTGAATGAGGGACGTTACTCGGCGGGAACCACCCACGGGAGGTCCGTGTGGCAACGCGAAGAGTACCGGTCGTCTGGCCGGTCCATAGGGAGGTTTCCTGGCTGGCCGACAGGCTGGCCGGGGATGAGACACGGGTGGCCGGCGCGCCGGCGGCCCGGAGGCAGGTATGAGCGCCCGGCGCGGTACGGGGGGCGGCACAGCGAGCCGTCACGTACTGCTGCTCAACGCCAGCTACGAACCACTGACGACCGTGCCGCTGCGCCGAGCGATTCTGCTGGTGTTGCGGGAAAAAGCCGAAGTCGTGCACGGCGACGCAGCCGGCGCCGTCCTGCACTCGGCGACCACGGCGTTGTCGGTGCCGTCGGTCATCCGGCTGTACCGCTACATCCGGGTGCCGTACCGGCGAAGAGTGCCCCTGACCAGGGTGGCCCTCATGCGGCGGGACGGCTACCACTGCGCCTACTGCGAGAAGCGGGCCGAGACCATCGACCACGTGATCCCGCGCAGCCGCGGCGGCGCGCACGTCTGGGAGAACGTCGTCGCCTCCTGCAGGTCGTGCAACCACCGCAAGGCCGATCGGCTCCTGGACGAACTCGGTTGGGAGTTGAACGTGACCCCCACGGTTCCCCGGGGCATGCACTGGCGTCTCATCAACGGTGAGAACCACGGAGATCCCCTCTGGGCCCAGTACATGGCGCGAGCGGCCTGACCGGCGAACGCCCCGGGATCGGGTCAGGGTCCCACCCCGATCCGGGGCGCTACCGCGTCGTCCCCCCACCCGCTGTCCGGCCGGACCGGGGTACGGGGGCTTCCTCCTATCCTGGTGCCATGCCTCGTTACGACTTCCGCTGCCGTGCCTGCGGCGACACCTTCGAAGTGTCCCGGCCCATGGCGGCCGCCAACGAACCCGCCGAGTGCCCCGAGGGGCACGACGACACCGTGAAGCTGCTGTCCACCGTCGGGGTGGGCGGGCTCGCGCAGGCCCCGGCCGAGCCCCGGGGCGGAGGGTGCTGCGGAGGCGGGTGCTGCGGCTGACCGGGGGGAACGCCGAAGGGGACCGGCCCGCAACGGGCCGGTCCCCTTCGGCGTTCCCCCCGGTGGACGCTACGGGCGGGGTCCCTCGACCTGGGAGACGTCCCGGGCGGCACCGGTGGACGCCGAGGTGGCCATCGCCGCGTAGGCGCGCAACGCCGCGCTCACCGGCCGCTGCCGGTCGCGGGGGCGGAAGCCGCCCAGCTCCTTGACCAGGCGCTCGCGGCGCGCGTCCAGCTCCGATTCGGGGACGTCCAGCGCGATCCGCCGGCCGGGGATGTCGATGCTGATGACGTCCCCGTCCTCGACCAGGGCGATGTCGCCGCCGGCGGCGGCCTCGGGGGAGGCGTGCCCGATCGACAGCCCCGAGGTGCCTCCGGAGAAGCGGCCGTCGGTGATCAGCGCGCACGCCTTGCCCAGGCCGCGGCCCTTGAGGAAGCTCGTCGGGTAGAGCATCTCCTGCATGCCCGGGCCGCCCTTGGGGCCCTCGTAGCGGATGACGACGACGTCACCGGGGCTGACGCGCTTGTTGAGGATGCCGTCCACGGCGTCGTCCTGGCTCTCGAACACCTTGGCGGGGCCGCTGAAGGTCCACAGCTCCTCCTCGACGCCCGCGGTCTTGACGATGGCGCCGTCGGGGGCGAGGTTGCCCCTGAGCACGGCCAGGCCGCCGTCCTTGGTGTAGGCGTGCCCGACCGCGCGGACGCACCCGGACTCGCGGTCGCGGTCGAGGGTGTCCCAGCGGGTGTCCTGGGAGTAGGCCTGGGTGCTGCGCCTGCCGCCCGGGGCGGCGTGGAACAGCTCGACCGCGTCGGGCCGCACGTCCGGGGAGACGATGTCCCACTCGGCCAGGAACTCGCCGACGGTCTTGCCGTGCACCGTGGGCAGCGAGGTGTCCAGCAGGCCGCCGCGCGCCAGTTCGCCCAGGATGGCGGGGATGCCGCCGGCCCGGTGCACGTCCTCGATGTGGTACTTCTCGGTGTTCGGCGCGACCTTGCACAGGCACGGGACCCGGCGCGAGACCGCGTCGATCTCGTCCAGGCCGAAGTCCACGCCGGCCTCGGTGGCCGCGGCCAGCAGGTGCAGGATCGTGTTGGTGGAACCGCCCATGGCCACGTCCAGCGCCATCGCGTTCTCGAACGCCGCCGGGGTGGCGATGGACAGCGGCAGCACCGAGGCGTCGTCGTCCTCGTAGTAGCGCTTGGCGGCCTCCACGACGAGGCGTCCGGCGTCCTCGTAGAGGCGCCTGCGGGCCACGTGCGTGGCGAGCACGGTGCCGTTGCCGGGCAGCGCCAGGCCCATGGCCTCGGTCAGGCAGTTCATCGAGTTGGCGGTGAACATGCCGGAGCAGGAGCCGCAGGTGGGGCAGGCGGCCTCCTCCATCTCGTCCAGCTCGGCCTGGGAGACGCTCTCGTCCGCGGCGGCGATCATCGGGTTGATCAGGTCCAGCTTGCGCACCGTGGTGGCGGTCCCGTTGACGACGGTGACCTTGCCGGCCTCCATCGGCCCGCCGGAGACGAACACCGTGGGGATGTTCAGGCGCAGCGCGGCCAGCAGCATGCCCGGGGTGATCTTGTCGCAGTTGGACACGCACACCAGCGCGTCGGCGCAGTGCGCGTTCACCATGTACTCGACGGAGTCGGCGATCAGCTCGCGGCTGGGCAGGGAGTACAGCATGCCGCTGTGCCCCATGGCGATGCCGTCGTCCACGGCGATGGTGTTGAACTCGCGCGGGACACCGCCGGCCTCGCGCACGGCGTCGGCCACGACGTCGGCGACCTCGCGGAGGTGCACGTGGCCGGGCACGAACTGGGTGAAGCTGTTGGCGACCGCCACGATGGGCTTGCCGAAGTCCTCACGTTCCACACCGGTGGCGCGCATGAGCGCGCGCGCACCGGCCATGTTCCTGCCGTGGGTGACCGTGCGTGAACGAAGCGCGGGCATGGAGTGTGCTCCCGTCGAGAAGAACCGGGACCGGCGGCGGGACGGAGCGGCGGGTGTTCCGTCGGTTGTCCGTACGGGCGCGGCCTGACACGGACGTGCCGCCCGGGGTCGGAACTGGCGTGCAGAGTTCCCTCGATGGTAGTCCCCCCGGCCCAGTGCTCGTATCTCGCACTTGAAGATGAGGGGACCAGATAATGAGACAGGGCGGCGCGTGCGCCGCCCTGGAGTCCGAACGTCGGGAAGGGGAGGGAGTCAGTAGCGCGCCGGGAGCACCTTCTCGGCGGCCGCGTAGATCTCGTCGATCTCCTCCGGGGTGAGCCGGTCCTTTCCGCTGCGCAGCCACTTGCGGACCTTGGTACCGGTGATGATGTCCACCCCGCGCAGCCGGTGGCTGTCCCAGGGCATGCTCGGCCCGTAGATCGCCAGCGACGCGCGGACCTTGATCTCCCGGCCCAGCTCCGCGCTGATCAGGCGCTCGGCGTTGCGCGCCTCCGCCAGCGCCTCGTCGATCCGCTCGTTCTTGGAGAAGCGGCCGTGGTAGAGCTTCTCCAGCTTGTTGCGCAGGGGAAGACGCTTGTCCCAGGTCTCGGAGTCGATGGCGAACGCACCCCGGCGCCCCACGATGAAGTGGTCGATCTGCCCGTTGCCGTCCTGGATGCGCCGGGCGTGCAGGACCCGGTAGCCGAAGCGCTGCATCACCTTGAGCTGCGCCTCGGTCCGGCGCCGGGCGGCCGAGGGCTTGCGCCACTGCGGGACCTCGGACTGGCGCCGCGCGGTGTGCACGATGAGCCCGACGAGCACCGCGCCGCCGATCGTCACGCCGATCCGCCAGTCCCGGGTCAGCAGCCCGGCGACGATGGCGGCCGCGACGCAGGCGGCGCCGCGCAGCAGCCAGCGGCGGTTGGCGCCCGGCCGCAACAACGAGCGGTAGGTCTGGAGAACGGCGTCCTTGGGGTTCGAGGGCCCGCGGCCGCCTTCGCGTGCGCTGAAGGGCGAGACGGGAGCGCTCCGGCGCCGACCGATGTCGTCGACCTCGGGGGGCTCGTCCTGCCTGGTACTTGTTGCCGATTCCACGCCCTTGAGCGTAGTTCGATATCGCGCGGGCTCCTAGCCCATTGGAACTCACACTTTTGTTCCCTGCTGGGTGGTTTCCTCCGGGTGTGCTTCCAGGCCTGAGTGGGAAGGATTACCCTTCGAGGTTCTCTGGAGAGGACGAGGACCGCCTCCGGAGCGGTGGCCGCCCTCGCGGGTTTTGCCTAACCTCGACGTTCGTGAGTGAAATCCATGACTTCACCGCGGTGCAGCAGGCAGAGCTGGTCAACCGCCGTGAACTGTCCCCCGTCGAGATCACCGACCACTACCTGGACCGCATCGGGCGGCTCGGCGACGAGGTCGGGGCCTTCGTTACGGTCACCCCCGAACTGGCCCGCGAACAGGCTCGGAAGGCGGAGAAGCGGCTGCTGTCCGACACGCCGGAGCGCCTGCCGCCGCTGCTGGGGGTGTCCGTGCCGATCAAGGACCTCGACATGGTCGCGGGAGTCCGCTGCACGGGAGGATCGCGCGTGTTCGCCGACCGGGTCGCGGAGGCGGACGAGGAGTACGTCGCCGAACTGCGCCGGGCCGGGGCCGTCTTCACCGGGAAGACCAACGTGCCCGAGTTCGGCATGCCGTGCCACACCGAGAACGAGGTCGCCCCGCCCGCGCGCACCCCGTGGGACACCGCGCGCTCGGCCGGGGGGTCCAGCGGCGGGGCGGCGGCCGCCGTGGCCGCGGGGCTGGCGCCGCTGGCCCAGGGAAGCGACGGCGGCGGGTCGATCCGCATCCCGGCCAGCGTGTGCGGGCTGTACGGCGTCAAACCCAGCCGGGGACGGGTCACCGCGGCCCCGCGGTCCGACCTCGTCGGGCTGGGCGCCACCGGCCCGCTGGCCCGCACGGTCGCCGACGCGGCGCTGCTGCTCGACGTCATCGCGATCAGCCGCCCCGGCGACCACCACACCGCCCGGCCGCTCGCCGAGGGCGAGACCTTCCTCGCCCACGCCGGACGCGCGCCCGGGCGCCTGCGGGTGGCGTGCTTCGCCACCCCGCCGGTCCCGGGCGTGGACGTGCACCCCGACGTCCTGGAGGCCTACCGGGAGGCGGTCCTGCTGCTGGGCGACCTCGGGCACGACGTCGAGGAGGTCGAGCCGCCCTTCGACGGCTCGCAGACGGGCCACTTCGCGACCGTGTGGGCGGTGGCGGCGACCCGCACCCCGGTCCCGCCCGGGGACGAGCACCGGCTGCGCCCGCTGACCCGCTGGCTGCGCGAGAGGGGCCGCGCCACGTCCGCCCCCGAGTACCTGGACGCCGCCACCGCGCTGCAGGGCCTCAGCCGGGCCGCGCTGACCGCGCTCGCCCCCTACGACGCGGTCCTCACCCCGACCCTGGCCGCGCCGCCGGCGCCCCTCGGGTACTTCGAGGAGACCGGGGATCCCGCCGACGAGTACGACCGGATGACCGCGTTCACCCCGTTCACCGGCATCTACAACATCACCGGCCAGCCCGCGGTGAACATCCCCCTGCACACCACCGCCGAGGGCCTGCCCATCGGCGTGATGCTCGCCGGGCAGCTCGGCGACGAGGCGACGCTCATCTCGCTGTCCGCGCAGCTGGAGGCGGCCCGGCCGTGGATCGGACGCGTCCCGGAGATCTGGAACAGGTAGGGGTGCGCCGCTCAGGCGGCCCGTACGGTCCCGAGGGTCCCGTGCGGGCCGGGCTGGGGGACACGGAGGGTGAGGACGGCGGCGGCCAGGATCAGGACCGCCCCGCCCGCCACCGCCGAGGCGACGCCGCCCGCGTCGACCAGCCAGCCGGTCAGCGGAGCGGAGAGGGCGACCCCCGTGGTGATCCCGGTGCTCATCCAGCCGAAGGCCTCGGCACGCCGGTCCTCCGGGGCGGCATCACCGAGCCGCTCGGTCACCGCCGCCAGCGTCGGGGCGATGGCCAGTCCGGCGGCGAACAGCACCGGGGAGAGCAGCCACGGCGTGGGCAGCTCCGTGAGGGGCGGCAGCAGCGGGATCAGCAGCGCGGTCCCGAACGCGGCCGAGAACGCCCTGCGGGGGATCCGCGGCGTCCCGTGCAGCCCGCCGGCCACGAGGCCGCCGACCAGCGACCCCAGGGCCCAGACCGCCGCGAGGCCCCCGGCGTGGCCGGGAGAGCCCAGCTCCCGAGCCCAGGCCACGATGACCAGGTCCACGGCCGCGAGCCCGCCGACCAGCAGCGTGCACACGGCGATCAGCACCGTGAGCTCGGGCCGGAGCAGCAGCGACCGCCGCCCCCGCGCGGCCCGGCCGCCCCCGGTCGGGACGGGGGCGGCGGCGACTCCGGCCCTGCGGATCGCGGCGGCGAAGCCCAGCGCCCCCACCAGGGAGGTCGCGCCCATCAGGAGCACGGCCGCGCGCCCGCCGCCCCAGCCCACGGCCGCGGCCGCCATGAGCGGTCCCACCACGAACAGGAGCTCCTGGAAGGTGGCCTCGGCCGCGTACATCGTCGTGCGGTCCGGACCGGAGGTCAGCCGGGGCCACAGCGCCCGGCCGACCTGATTGGCGGGCGGCATGAACAGGCCGGTGACCAGGGTCAGCGGAACGGCCGCCCACCACAGCGAACCGGGCAGGAGGGCCAGCGCCAGGAGCCCGGCGCTGTAGACGAGGCCGCACACGGCCACGAGCCGGTCGACGCGGCCCCTGTCGGCCATCCGGCCCCGGAGCGGCCCGGCCACCGCGGTCCCCACGGTCAGGGTCGCGGTGACCACGCCGGCCAGGGCGTAGGAGCCGGTCCAGTCCGCGACGAGGAAGGTGACCCCGATCGGCAGGCCCGCGACCTGGAGGCGGGCGGCGAGGGACCAGACGAAGAGGTTCGGGAGGTGGGGGATGGAAAACAGCGGACGATAGGACTTCAGCACCCGCCCAGTATGACGAGGAGGAAAGGGAGCCCTCCGCCATTTCGGTGAAGTGGGAGGACCCCGGGGGCGAGGCGTTTCGGGCCGCCGTCCGGCCCGCCCCGGAGGCGGCCGTCCCGGTCGGACGGAAACCGGGCCGTGTCCGCGACCGGTTGCCGAAGGTACCGGAGATGCGGGCCGGAGTAGGGCATGATCGGTTCCTGTGAGCGATGCTGAGCTGGTCCGCCTGGCCGAGGAACACGGCGTCTCCACGAGTTACGTGGACTGGCGGGGCGACCGGGTCGACGTCCCCCCGCCGACGCTGCGCCACGTGCTCGGGGTGCTCGGCCTGGACGTGGACGACCCCCGCGCCGCGCTCCGGGCGCACAGGGAGCGCCGGGCGGGCCGGCTGCTTCCGGTGTCCGTCGTCGTCCGGCGGGGCCGGGCTCCGGACGTCCCGCTCCCCGACGGCGCCCGGGCCTGGGTCGAGCTGTCCGGCGGCGGGACGGTCGTCCCCGGCCCCGACCTGCCGCTCGGGGCGCACCTGCTGCGCGTGGAGTACGGCCGGCGCGGCGAACGCGCGCCCCTGCTGGTGGTGCCCGACCGGTTGCCGGCCCCCCGTGTCCCCGAGGGGCGGCGGTTGTGGGGGCTGATGGCCCAGCTGTACTCGGTCCGCTCGCGCGCCTCGTGGGCGATGGGAGACCTGCGCGACCTCGCCGAGCTCTCGGACTGGGCGGCAAGGGACCTGGGAGCGTCCTTCACCCTCGTCAACCCCATCCACGCCACCGAACCGGTCCCGCCCCTGGAGCCCTCGCCCTACCTGCCGGTCAGCCGCCGCTACGTCACGCCCCTCTACATCCGCGTCGAGGACGTCCCGGAGTACGCGGGCCTGCGCCCCGTCCACCGCGAGGCGGTCCAGCGGCTCGCCCGCCCGCTACGGGAGCGGAGCCGCACCGCCGACCTGATCGACCGCGACGCGGTCTGGCGGGCCAAGCGCGCGGCACTGGAGATCCTCTTCCAGGCCCGGCGCGACCCCGACCGGGAGGAGGCCCTGCGGGCCTACCTGGACCGGGAGGGCGACGCACTGGTGAAGTACGCCACCTGGTGCGCGATCGCCGAGGAGTACGGGTTCGACCACCGCCGCTGGCCCGAGCGGCTGCGCGACCCGGACGGCGCCGGGGCCCGGGACGAGGCGCTGCGCCGCCGGCCGGCCGTGGACTTCCACCGCTGGGTGCAGTGGCTCATGGACGAGCAGCTCGCCGCGGCCCAGGCCAGCGCCCGCGCGGCGGGGATGGGCGTCGGGATCGTGCACGACCTCGCGGTGGGGGTCCAGAGCGGCGGCGCGGACGCGTGGATGTACGGCGACGCGCTCACCGCCGGGGTGCGGACGGGCGCCCCGCCGGACGAGTTCAACCAGCAGGGCCAGGACTGGGGCCAGCCGCCGTGGCACCCGGTCCGGCTCGCCGAGCAGGGGTACCTGCCGTTCGCGGAGCAGATGCGCCAGGCGATGCGGCACGCGGGCGGTATCCGGGTGGACCACGTCATGGGCCTGTTCCGGCTGTGGTGGGTGCCGGAGGGCGCCTCCCCCGCAGAGGGCGCCTACGTGCGCTACGACCACGAGGGGATGGTCGGGGCGCTGCTGCTCGCCGCGCACGAGGCGGGGGCGCTCGTGGTGGGCGAGGACCTGGGCACCGTCGAGCCGTGGGTCCGCGACCACCTCGCCGAACGCGGGATCCTGGGCACGTCGGTGCTGTGGTTCGAGCGGGACGAGGCCAACCGGCCGCGCCGCCCCGAGACCTGGCGCGCGGACTGCCTGGCCACCGTGGCCACCCACGACCTGCCGCCGGTGGCCTCCTTCGTGTCCGCCGAGCACGTCGACCTGCGCGACCACCTCGGCCTGCTGACCCGTCCGGTCGAGCGGGAGCGCGCCGAGGCCGAGTCCCAGGTGGCGGCCTGGCGCGCGATGCTGGTCGACCTCGGCCTGCTGGACCCCTCGGTCGACCCCGTCTCGGACCCGGCCGCGGTGGTCGTGGCCCTGCACGGCTACCTGCGGCGCACCCCGTCCAGGATGGTCGGCGTCGCGCTGACCGACCTGGTCGGGGACCACCGCATGCAGAACCAGCCCGGAACCAGTACCGAGTACCCGAACTGGCGGATCCCCCTCACCGACGCCGAAGGGGTGCCGGTCCTGCTCGACGACCTGGTCACCGGCCAGGACCGGGTGGCCGCGGTGCGCGCCGCGCTGGGCCCCCTGGCCGACGTCGCGCCGCGCCCCGGCCCCCGGGCCTGACGGGGACGCCCGCCGCGCCCCCGGACGGGGGCGCGGCGGGCGTCGTTCACCGGGCGGGGGTCACCTCCCGGCTTCGGCGTCCTTGGCGCGGGCGTGCAGGGCGCGCTCCACGCCCGCGCGGCCCTCCAGCAGGAGGCGGCGCAGGGCCGGGGCAGGGGACTCGGTCTCGATGTAGGAGTCGGTGCGGCGCAGCGTCTCCTCCTCGATCAGGTGGCCCGGGTAGGCGAACTCGGCGAAGGTCTGCGCGAACTCGCCGGTCCACTTGGCCCACGCCTCGGCGAGCAGGTCGAAGTACTTGTCGACGTACTCGCGGAGCAGCTCGCTGTGCGAGGGCTCCATGAAGCCGCCCAGGGTCGCGCGGAACTCGGCGTTGGCCAGCGATCCGCCGGTGATCCGCTCCCAGGCCAGGGCCTTGGCCTCGGGGGTGGGAACCGCGGCGCGGCAGCCCGCGGCGGCCCGCTCGCCCGCGGCCGTGGGGTCCCTCTCCAGCTCGGCGGCGATCTCGTCCTCACCGGCGGTGCCCGCCGCGACCAGGGAGCGCAGCAGCGTCCAGCGCAGGTCGGTGTCGATCTCCAGGCCGTCCACCACGATCGCGCCGTCGAAGAGGCCCCGGAGCAGGGACAGGTGCTCGGGCGAGCGCGCGGTGCCGGCGAAGCCGTGCGCGTAGGCCAGCTGGAGGTCGCTGCCCGGCGCGGCGGCGCTGAGCAGGTCCCGCAGCCGAGCCGCCAGCAGGTCGAAGCCCTCGGCGCGCCAGTCGGGCGCGGCGTAGTTGACCAGCGCCGACAGCGCCTGGCGCTGAAGGGTCTGCGCGACCGCCACGTCGTCGACCCCGCCCAGGCCGGTGACCACCAGGCGCACGTAGTCGCGCGCGGCCATCTCGCCGTCCCGGGTCATGTCCCAGGCGGCGGCGAAGGCCAGCGCCCGGGGGAGCGACTCGGCGATCTCGCCGACGCTCTCGGTCACCGTGCGCAGCGACCGCTCGTCCAGGCGGAGCTTGATGAAGGTCAGGTCGTCGTCGTTGATCAGCACCAGGTCGGGCCGGGCCGTGCCCACGAGCTCGGGCACCTCGGTGCGCTCGCCGCTCACGTCCAGCTCGACCCGGTGCCGGCGGGTGATTCCCGCGTCGGTCCGGTCGTACAGGCCGATGGCCAGCCGGTGCGAGCGCAGCGTCGGGTGGTCCGGGGCCGCCTCCTGGAGCACCGCGAACGAGGTGAAGTTCCCGTCGCCGTCCACCTCGAAGTCCGGGCGCATGGTGTTCACACCCGCGGTCTCCAGCCACTCCCGGGACCAGCCGGACAGGTCCCGGCCCGAGGCGCTCTCCAGTTTGGTCAGCAGGTCGGACAGCTCGGTGTTGCCCCAGGCGTGCTCGGCGAAGTACTCGCGCACGCCCGAGAAGAACGCGTCCACCCCCACGTAGGCCACCAGCTGCTTGAGGACCGACGCGCCCTTGGCGTAGGTGATGCCGTCGAAGTTGACCTCCACGGCCTGCATGTCGGGGATGTCGGCGGCGATCGGGTGGGTGGAGGGCAGCTGGTCCTGGCGCAGCGCCCACGCCTTCTCCACGTTGGCGAAGGTCGTCCAGGCGTCGGTCCACCTGGTGGCCTGGGCCTGGCAGTACACGCTCGCGTACGTGGCGAACGACTCGTTCAGCCACAGGTCGTCCCACCAGCGCATGGTGACGAGGTCGCCGAACCACATGTGCGCCATCTCGTGCAGGATCGTCTCGGCGCGGCGCTCGTAGCGGGCGTCGGTCACCCGGGACCGGAAGACGTAGTCCTCCAGGAAGGTGACCGCGCCGGCGTTCTCCATCGCGCCCGCGTTGAACTCCGGCACGAACAGCTGGTCGTACTTGCCGAAGGCGTACCGGACGCCGAAGAGGCCGTGGAAGAAGTCGAATCCTTGCTTGGTGACCTCCAGGATCGCGTCGGCGTCCAGGTGCTCGGCGAGGGAGGCCCGGCAGTACACGCCCAGCGGGATGCCGTCGTGCTCGTCGCGCACCACGTGGTACGGACCCGCGATCAGCGCCGTGATGTAGGTCGACATGGGCTTGGTCGCCGGAAAGTGCCAGCGCACCGCCTCGTCGCCCTCGACCGGTTCGCGGGAGGCGTCGGGGGCGCTGTTGGAGACGACCTCGAAGTCCGCGGGGGCCAGCACGGTCAGCTCGAACGAGGCCTTGAGGTCGGGCTGGTCGAAGCACGTGTACATCCGGTGCGCGTCCGCGGTCTCGAACTGGCTGTAGAGGTAGGTGCTGCCGTCGACGGGGTCGACGAACCGGTGCAGCCCCTCGCCGGTGCGCATGTAGGCGGCGTCGGCGACGACGCGGAGCTCGTTGGAGCCCTCCAGGGAGGGAAGGGAGATCCGCTCGCCGTCGAACACCTCGGCCGGGTCGAGCGCGGCCCCGTTCAGCCTGATCTCGCGCACCGCCGGAGCCGTCAGGTCCACGAAGGATCCGGAGCCCGGCTCGGAGCAGCCGAACCGGACCACGGTGGTGGAGGTGAAGGTCTGATCGTCCGAGGTGAGATCGAGCTCCACGACGTAGGACTCGACGTCCAGGATCCGAGCCCGCTCCCGCGCCTCGTCACGCGTCAGATTGCCTGCCACGACCCGCTCCCTTCGCGGCCGCCGTCGTCGCCGGCCGTTTCGATGACCGCCGCCGCGTCCGCAGCCGTGCGGGCGGGCGGCCTGGTTGATGATCAGGATCGATCCTGCCACGCCAAGGGCTGGAATGCGGAAACGTTTCCGGTGGTTTCCCACTGGAGGACGCGACGGCCCGGGCCGACCGTGCTCCTGTCCGTGGGTGAAGACGTGAGGAGAGATGACGTTGACCGATGAGAGAACCACCGTTGACCTCTGGTTCGACCCTCTGTGTCCGTGGGCGTGGATGGCCTCGCGCTGGCTTCTGGAGGTGGAGAAGGTCCGCCCGGTGCGGGCGCGTTGGCACGTCATGAGCCTGGCGGTGCTGAACGAGGGCAGGGAGGCGCAGCCGGAGGAGAGGTGGCGGGGCGTGCGCGTGGCCATCGCGGCCGAGCAGCGCCTGGGCAACGAGGTGCTGGGCCCGTTCTACACCGCGCTCGGCACCCGCCTGCACAACCGCGCGGAGCCCTACACGGTGGAGACCATCGCCGCGGCCCTGGCCGACGCGGGCCTGCCCGCGGACCTCGTCGAGGCGGCCGGGAGCACTGACTACGATGAGGCCCTGCGCAAGTCGCACCACGACGGCATGGACAGGGTCGGCCAGGAGGTGGGAACCCCGGTGGTATCGGTCGAGGGAGTCTCGTTCTTCGGTCCGGTCGTGTCCCCCGCGCCCCGGGGCGAGGCCGCGGGGCGGTTGTGGGACGGCGTCCTGCTGGTCGCGGGGACCGACGGGTTCTTCGAGCTCAAGCGCAGCCGCACCCGCGAACCGATCTTCGACTGAACCGATCCCCGACCGGAAGGGCGAGCATGAGCGAACCGGATGAGGAGCGCCCGGTCTTCTTCGACGACGACCTGGACATCCTGCCCGACACCACCGCGGACGAGCGCGGCGCGGGCTGGGGCGAGCCGGTCGGGGACGGGGACGGCGACTCCCGGATCGACGAGCTGGCGCGCGAGGTCCCCCCGCACTGGGGATGAGGCGCGGATCGACCCGTCCCCGATCCCGAACCATGACGGACTATGACAAAATCTCCGGTGAGCACGTTGCCCGATCACGCCGAGGTGGTTTGAGTTGAGTCAGTCGTCCGCGTCCAAGGCCGGCCCCGTGAGCAAGGACCTCAAGGCCATCGTCCTGGTGAACGTCGTCGCCATCGTGTCCGGGATCCTCTTCGGGGTGCTCGGCATCGCGGTCTTCCAGGCAGGGATCGGGGCGTAGCCCCGGACACCGGAACCACGCCGGCGCCCGGCGGCCGCTCACGGCCGCCGGGCGCCGGCGCGCCCGGGCCGCGTTCCCCCCGGTGACCTGCCAGACTGGGGGCGTGCGTGTTTACATTGGATCCGACCATGCCGGCTACGAACTGAAGGAGCACCTCGTCTCCTGGCTCAAGGAGCAGGGACACGAGGTCGTCGACGCCGGACCGACCGTCTACGACGCGGTCGACGACTACCCCCCGTTCGTACTCCGCGCGGCGGAGGGCGTCGCCGGCGACGCGGGAGCGCTCGGCATCGTGCTGGGCGGCTCAGGCAACGGCGAGCAGATCGCCGCGAACAAGGTCAAGGGCGTACGGGCGGCCCTGGCCTGGAGCACCGACACGGCGCGGCTGTCCCGCGAGCACAACAACGCCAACGTGATCGGCATCGGCGCCCGGATGCACTCGCCCGAAGAGGTCGTCGGCTTCGTCGAGGTCTTCCTGTCCACGCCCTACAGCGGCGAGGAGCGGCACGGCCGCCGGATCGACATGCTCTCGACCTACGAGCGCACCGGCGAGCTCCCTCCGCTGCCCTAGCGTCCGGTCCGTAGCGGTCCTCCCCGCCGACCTCGGCCCTTCCGGGGCCGTGGAGGCGGTTGAGACCCCGGAAAGGCCGAGATCGGCGAGGGACCGCCCCGTCAGAAGATGGCCGAGCAGTGCGGCAGCGCCGGCGTGACCAGCGCGGTGGACAGCTCCGCCACCGCGCCCGGGCGGGCCCGGTGCACCAGACCGGCCGCGGCGTACGAGGTGAGGCGCTCGCCGCCCATGTACGCCGAGCCGAGCGTCCCCACGCCGAGCGCGAGGTCGGCCTCGCGCTCGGTGCGCTCGCAGTGCGCCGAGCGGGTGTCCGCGGACAGGTGCCAGCGGCCCTCGTTCCACGGGCACACCGGGTCGGACACCTCGACGACCACATCCACCGGAGCCGCGTAGGAGCGCTCGGACAGCGCCTTGGGCAGGTCCACCAGCCGCCCCCAGAAACCGGTGTCCAGGGTCATGCGCGCCCGGTTGCGGTCGGCCAGCAGGTACAGCAGGGGGTCGTCGGCGGGCCGCAGGTCGGCGGTGACGGTGCCCACCAGGTCGCGGTTGAGCAGGAACTCCCACAGCATGGCGTGGGCCGCGGGGTCGGTGGCCTGGAGTTCCACAACCTTCAGCGAGCCGTCGGCGTTGCCGAATTCGTCCCAGTCCTGCTTCACCCTGTACAGCGCGTACCCCAGCGGCCCCGCGCCGTCCTCCACCAGGACGGCCTTGCAGGGGCTGAAACCGCCCCGGTCCGTCTCGGGGTCCCGCAGGACCCGGTCCCACCACCGCTCGCCGCGGTGGAACTCCCCGACGCGGGCGGGCACGGCGGTCCGGTGCACCACGGCCAGCTCCTCGCGCGCCGCGGCGGGGGCGGCCATGCGCAGCCGCAGCGCGGGGTCGCGCGGAGCGTCCGGGCGCAGCACGCCCTCCCCCTTGCGGACGGTGACGGTCCCGGACAGCGCGGCCAGTCCGTAGCCGAACCGGCCGTAGATCCCGCCCTCGGAGGCGAACAGCGCGGCCACGGCCTCCCCGCGCTCGTACACGTCGCGGAGTTGGCGCCGCATCAGCGCGGTGAGCACGCCCCGGCGGCGGTGCGTGGGCAGCACCCCGACCGCGGAGACGCCCGCGACCGGCCGGACCCCGCCCGGCAGCGCCATCTGGAAGGAGTGCACCTGCGTGGTGCCCACGATCCGGTCCCCGTCGAAGGCGGCGAGCGTGCGGTCGAGGTCGGTGTTGGCGAGGTGCAGCTCGATCCGCTCCTCGCTCGTGACCGGACTGAGCAGAGCCTCGGCGCAGGTCCTGGAGAAGTCGGGGAACTCCGGTTCGGTGACGGGGCGTACGGTCCATGCCTCGTGGGCGACCGCGGGGTGCGTGTTGGGCATGGTGTAGTCCCTACCAGTGCGGCACGGTCGGGCGCCACGGGTTTTTGGCGTCCAGATCTCGCTCTTGTACCCGTTTTGAACTGGCAGGAGGCACCTGTGGCAGGATGTGGCGGACGTGGTCCGCCGGTCCGTCCCGCTCGACGGAGCCGGCCGCCCGGGAGGGCGGTCCCGGTCCGTTCGGCGAACGGGATAGGCCGTTCGCCTGACGGCGGCGGCAGTTGGGGCCCATACTGGATCATGAATCGTTCTGTGAATTTTTCGGGGTGCGCCCTGGGCGCATATCGGTTGGCCCGTTATGCGAAGTCTCGAACGGAATGCCCGTGGGGCGACGTGCTTGGGTGGGTTTCGCGCGCTAAAGTTCGGCAGCGATGAGCACTTCGCCGCCCACCAGAATCCTTCGTTTCGCCCGCTCACTGGTGCGACGCGCTGTCGCGCTGCTCAAACGCAAAGTGCTCTTCCGCTACCGCCTCGTCCTGATCACCCTCGTCCTGCTCGCCGTCGGCATCGGTGTCGGAGCGGTGTGGGGTCCCACGGGATGGTTCCCGCCCAGCGCCGTCATCCTCACCGTCCTGGCGGGCGGCCTGCTGCTCAAACGCAAGAGCCTGGCCTTCCTGCTCGCCGTCGTCGCCGCCGTCCTGGCGTTCACCGCCTACGCCCTGGACCTCGGCCAGGTCGGCCCGGGCCTCGCCGTCACCATCGGCGTCACCGCGGTCCTGGCCTACCTGCTGTCGGGGGTACGCGAGCAGCTCGGCGTGCAGGGGCTCAGCGGGGAGAAGATGCTCCTCGAACTGCGCGACCGCCTGCGCACCCAGGGCCTCCTGCCCGACCTCCCGCGCGGCTGGGACTCCACCGCGGTCCTGCGCCAGGCGGGTGGCTCGTCCTTCGGCGGCGACTTCGTGGTCTCCATGCGCCGGGACGACCGGCTCGACGTCGCCGTGGTCGACGTCTCCGGCAAGGGCGTGGACGCCGGCACCCGCGCGCTGCTGCTCTCGGGCGCCTTCGGCGGCCTGATCAGCGCGGTCCCGCGCGGTGAGTTCCTGGAGCACTGCAACGACTACCTGATGCGCACCGCCGTCGGCGAGGGCTTCGTCACCGCGGTGCACCTGAGCGTCGACCTGGTGACGGGGGAGTACCTCCTCGCCTCGGCGGGGCACCCGCCCGCCGTGCAGTTCGACAGCGCGACCGGCGGGTGGGGCACCACCGACGCCAAGGGCGTCGTGCTCGGGGTCATCCCCTCGATGAGCTATCCGGCCGTACGGGGGCGGCTGCGCCCCGGCGACGCCATCATGCTCTACACGGACGGCCTCATCGAAACGCCCGGCGAGGACCTCGACTCCGGGGTGGACAAACTCCTGGGCGAGGCCGAGAACCTGGTGGCCGAGGGCTTCGGCCGCGGCGCCGAGGACCTCGTGCACACCCTGAGCAAGGACAAGAACGACGACTGCGCCCTCGTGGTGATCTGGCGAAGCTGATGACCCAATCCGAGGACGAGCCGGTCGAGCTGGCAGACCTGGTCGCCGCCAACGACCTGATCGGGATGCGGCTGTGGCTGGCCGAGCACCCCTTCTACGAGATCGCCGACGCGTTGGCCCGAATGGACTCGGCGCTCGCCGTCGTCCCCTTCCGTCTCCTGGACAAGGAGCGGGAGCTGGAGGTCTTCGAGGAGCTCGACCCCGGTCAGCAGCAGGAGATCCTCGTGAGCCTGCGCGACGGGGCCTTCCGCGAGCTGCTGGAGAAGATGGAGCCGGACGACCGCGCCCGCCTGATCGAGGAGGCCCCGGCCAAGATCGCCGCGCGGGCGCTGGCCGGGCTGAGCCCCGCCGAGCGCCGGATGACCGCGGCGCTGCTGGGCTACCCCGAGGAGTCCGTCGGCCGGTACATGACGCCCGAGGCGGTGGTCCTGCACCGCGACATCACGGTCGCCCGCGCCCTCGAGGTGGTGCGCGCCAAAGGCGCGGCGGCCGAGACCGTCCACGTCCTGCCCGTCGTCGACGCGGGCCGCCGCCTGGCCGGTACGGTGCAGCTCAGCGAACTCGTCACCAGCTCGCCCGACACCGTCCTGAAGGACCTGGTGGACGTGTTCGCCGCACGGACCTACGCCACCGAGCCCGCCGAGGACGCGGCCCGCCTCATGCAGGAGGCCAACCTCGTCGCACTGCCCGTGGTCGACTCCGAGGAGCGCTTCGTCGGGCTGCTCACCTTCGACGACGCCCTGGAACTGATCGAGGCGGCCGACACCGAGGACATCGCCCGCCAGTCCGGCGCCAGCCCGGTGAGCGGCCACTACGCCGCGGTCGGCGTGCTGCGGCTGGCCCGCGCCCGCTCGGTCTGGCTGCTGCTGCTCATCGTCGCCTCGACGCTGACCGTCAACGTCATGCAGGGGTTCGAGGCCACCCTGGAGGAGGTGACCGCGCTGGCCCTGTTCGTCCCGATGCTCACCGGAACCGGCGGCAACGTCGGTTCGCAGTCGGCCACCGCCATCGTGCGCGCGCTGGCCGTGGGCGAGGTGCGCATCAGGGACCTGCCCCGGGTCGCCTGGAAGGAGTCCCGGGTCGGGCTGCTGCTGGGCGTCATGCTCGCGCTGATCGCCCTGGCCATCGGCTCGCTGCTGGTGGACCCGTGGATCGCGGTCGCCGTGGCGCTGTCGGTGGTGGCGATCTGCACCTGGGCGGCCGTCATCGGCAGCACCATGCCGCTGCTGGCCCGCAGGGCCGGCGTCGACCCCGCGGTGGTGTCCGCGCCGCTGGTCTCGACCCTGGTGGACGCCACCGGTCTGCTCATCTACTTCTCCGTCGCACGCGTCGTGCTGGGCGTCTGAGCGCTCCCAGACGGGTATACGCCCTGGTCATCGGGGTATGGCCACGGGCAGGCGCGGAGCGGGAGGGCTCCGTCCGACCAGAGGGGGCGACGGCGTGGGCAAGCTCGGAGACGCCTTCGACAAGGCGAAGAGGCTCGCCGGAGAGCACAGCGACAAGGCGGAGAAAGGGATCGACAAGGCCGCGGAGATGGCCAAGAAGAAGACCGGCGGCAAGTACGACGAGCACATCGACAAGGCCGGCGACAGCGCCGGCGAGTACCTCAGGAACCAGGGGAAACGCCGGAACCCCGATCCGGGGAGCTGACGAGGGGGCTGCGCGCCGCGGCGGGACCGCCCCGCCGCGGCGCGCATGAACGGCCGCCCTGCGGGCAGCGGAAGGGCGAACAGCAGTCGACCCAAGGGAGTGATCCGCAGATGTCCGCCCTCGATCGCATCGTCGCCCGTGCCCGCCGCGCCCTCGGGGGCTCGCGACGAACGGCGCGCCCCGCCCCCCGACGCGGCGGAGGAGGCGAACTCGAACGCATCACCCGGGAGCTGCGCCGCGCCACCCGCCGGAACCCCCGTGCGGGCCGCCGCTTTCCCTGATCCGATCCCGCGCGGTGGGGCCCCCCCCCGGGGGGGGGGGGCCCCCCCCCCCCGGGGGGGGGGGGGGGGCCCCCCCCCCCCACCAACCCCCCCCCCCCCCCCCCCCCCGCGAAGCCGGGCGGCCGACCCCCCCCCCCCCCCCCCCCCCCC
>NZ_SNYN01000016.1 GCF_004363075.1 Actinorugispora endophytica | reverse complement strand
CCCGCCGCCCGCGCCGGCCCCCCCCCCCCCGCCCCCCCCCCCCCCGCCCGGGGGGGGGGGGCCGGGCCGGCCCCCCCCCCCCCCCCCCCCCCCCCCACCCCCCCCGACCACCGGGAGGATCGGACGAGAGGCCCGGCTGTCCTCCACTACCCTCGGAGTCCGTGAACCGGATTATCGCCACGGCCGTCGTGGTCTTCTCCTCCGCGGTCGTGCTCGTCCTGGAAGTCTCGGTGACCCGGCTGGTCGCGCCCTACGCCGGGGACACCCTGGAGACGTACACCGCGGCGATCGGGGTCGCGCTCGCGGCGATCGCGCTGGGCGCCAAGGCCGGCGGGGACGCCGCGGACCGGCGGCGGGCCGAGCCGCTGCTGGCCCTGCTGCTGGTCCTCGGAGGCGGGACCACCATGCTCGCCCGCCCCGTCGTGCTGCTCCTCGGCCCCGCGCTCGGCGGCGCCGGGCCGTTCACCGCGCTGCTGCTGGTGGCCCTGGGCATCTCGGTTCCGGTCGCGCTGCTGTCCGCGGTCACCCCCGTGGTGGTGAAGACGCAGCTGGCGGACCTGGAGCACAGCGGCAGCGTCATCGGCCGCTTCAGCGCCTGGGGCACGGTCGGCGCGCTCGCGGGGACCTTCCTCACCGGCTACGTGCTCATCGCCATGCTCCCGGTGTCCATGGTGCTGCTCGTCAGCGGCGGCGCGATGATCGCGTTCGGGGTCCTGTTCGCGGTGCGCGGAGGCCTGCCGCGCGATCCGCGCCCGGCGCTCTCGGTGATCGGGGTCTGCCTGCTCGGCGGCGCGCTGCTGCTGCGTGTGGACTCCCCGTGTGACGCCGAGACCGCCTACTACTGCGCTCGGGTGGAGTCCGACCCGGACCGTCCGAGCGGGCGGCTGCTGCTCCTCGACGACCTGCGGCACGGCTACGTGGACCTGGCCGATCCCCTGCACCTGGAGTTCGCGTACACGCAGTGGTTCGGCGCGGCCGTGGAGTCCCAGCTCGCCGCGGGCCCGGTCGAGAGCCTGCACGTGGGCGGCGGCGCCTACACGGTGCCGCGCTGGCTGGCGGCCACCCGTCCCGGCTCCACCGGCCTGGTCCTCGAGGTCGACCCGGCCGTCACCGCGATGGCCCGCGCCGAACTGGGCCTGCGCACCGGTCCGGACCTGGAGGTCGTGTCGGGCGACGCCCGGACCTCGATCGCCGACGCCCCCTCCGACAGCCGCGACCTCGTGGTGGGGGACGCGTTCGGCGGGCTGAGCGTCCCCTGGCACCTGACCACCCGCGAGTTCGCGGCCCAGGTCCGTCGGGTGCTGCGCGCCGAGGGCCTGTACGTCGTGAACGTCATCGACCGCGGTCCGCGGGACTTCCTCGCCGCCGAGACCGCGACCCTCGGCGCGGTCTTCGCGCACGTGGCGGTGGCCGGGGCGCGCGACGGCTTCGAATCGCCCGTCGGCGGCAACCACGTGCTCGTCGCCTCCGACGCGCCCCTGGACACCGACGCGCTGGACGCGGCGCTGTCCGCCGCGGAGCAGCCCGGAGCGCTTGCCGACGACGCGCTGCTGGACGCCTGGCGTACCGAAGGCGTGGTCCTCACCGACGACCACGCCCCGGTCGACCAGTTGATCACGCCCTACCTTGGCTGAGCGCCCGCCTCCTCGGGGTTCTCCCCACTCGTCCCCGGGCCCTCTCCCCGAGCGGCGCGCCCTATGGGGTTTCCGTCGCGGGGGTTGTTCGGCGGGGTGGCCGGGTGATCCTCCTCTGCTCCCGGTGATGGTCCGGGGTTGCGTGACTTCGCCAGGCCCCTTTCCAGCACAGGAGGATCACCCGGCCGACCCGTCGAAACACCTCCGCACCGGAACCTCCATATCGGAACCGCCCCGTTGACCGCGCGGGCGTTCAACCGGTCCGGTGTTCGCGCGCTTCGCACGCGCCCCGACCCGGTCCCCTGACCAGCGAGGCGGCCGCACCCGACTTTTGGCGAGGGTTTCCGCGTCGACCCCCGACTTTTACCCGGTGTGAAACTCGCGTCGGATATCCACGGTGCCAGGGGCATGACGTTCCCGCCTTCCGGGGTGGGGCTGACACCACCCGGGTTCGGGTGTTGCCCTTATCGATCTGGGCAGCGGTCGATTCGTAGTGTCATGGTCACGCGGACGCGACCGGCGCGCCGCACCGACCTTCGAAGGGGGCCGCCGTGGACACGACCGGGGAGACGCCGCGCGGCGGACGGGGGGTGACGGCGTGGTCTGGGCGATCGTCATCGCGTTGACGGGCGCGTTCTGCCTCGCGCTGGGTTCCGCCCTGCAGGAGCGCGACGCGGTCCGCGCCCCCGGCGGCAGCGTGGCCCGGTTCGGGTTCCTGATGCACCTGGTGCGCAGTCCCCGCTGGTTGGCGGGCACCCTGGCCGCGGGGGCGGGCGTGAGCCTGCACCTGGTGGCGCTGAGCGGAGCACCGCTCACCATCATCCAGCCCCTGGGCGTCACCGGTCTGCTGTTCGCGATCGTGCTGTCGGCGGTGTTCAACCACCGCCGGGTGCGCGTGAGCCAACTACTGGCGGGCCTGGCCGTGATGGTGGGGCTGGCGGGGGTGCTCCTGCTCTTCCCCCACACCTCGGACGACCCCGTCCTGCCGACCTCCACCGCGCTGCTGCTCGTGGGGGGCGTGGCAGCCGTGGGCACGGCCGGCTACCTCGCGGCCCACTGGGTCCCGGCGGGTCCCAGGGCCGTCCTGCTGGCCACCCTCGGCGGCGCCGCGCTGGGCACCACCTCCGCCCTTGCCCGCGTGGTGGCCTCGGACACCGCCTCGAACCCCATGGCGGTGCTCACCTGGCTCACCCCCCTGGCCGTGGCCATCGCGGTGTTCGGCGGACTGCTCCAGCAGAACGCCTACCGCACCGGTCACTTCACGGCGGCCTACGCCACCCTCCTGGTCGTCGATCCCGTCGCGGGGGCGGGGATCGGCGCGCTGGTGCTCGGCGAGGGGCTGCCGAGAACCCCTCTGGACCAGCTGCTCGCCACCTGCGCGGCGCTGCTGGCGATCACGGGCACCGCCGTCCTGGCCCGTGCCAGGAACCGCAACCCCGAAGCCACCGAGCGGTCCCCCTCTCTTTCCACGACCGATGACCTCGTTCCCACGTCAGGAGACCCGAAATGACCCTGCCGAACCAGCGTGCGCGTACCCGGCCGAGTTCGGGCGCGCGTGAGTCCGGCCCCCGGCAGCGCATCCTCATCGCGACCGACACCTACCCCCCGGACGTCAACGGGGCCGGATACTTCACCCACCGCCTGGCCAGCGGCCTGGCCGAACGCGGCCACGACGTCCACGTGGTGTGCGCCTCGGCGTCGGGCGCCCCCCGGATCGAGCACGAGGACGGGGTGACGCTGCACAGGCTGCGCTCGGCGTCGGTCCTGGTCCACCCGACGATGCGCACCGCCGTCCCCCTCGGGGTGAACGGGCACGTCGCCCGGCTCATCGAGCGGTTCGCCCCGGACGTCGTGCACTCCCAGAGCCACTTCACGATCAGCCGGGCGGCGATCCAGTGCGGCCGCAGGGCCGGGGTCCCGGTGGTGATGACCAACCACTTCATGCCGGACAACCTGTTCGCGCACGCGCACGTCCCCGGCCCCCTGCACGGAATCGTGGGTTCCCTGGCCTGGCAGGACATGATCAGGGTCGCCTACGAGGCCGACTACGTCACCACGCCCACCGAGCGGGCGGCCAGGCTCCTGGCGGGCAAGGGCTTCAGCCGCCCGGTCGAGGCGGTGTCGTGCGGCATCGACCTGGAGCGCTTCCAGCCGCGCCCCGACGAGCGCGCGGCGACGCGCGCCCGCTTCGGGCTGCCCGACCGCGAGACCATGGCCTTCGTCGGACGCCTGGACGTGGAGAAGCGCATCGACGAGCTGATCCGGTCGCTGCCCCTTCTGCTGGAGCACCGCGACGTCCAACTGGCGCTGGCGGGGACCGGTCAGCGCCAGGCCGAGCTCAAGAGGCTCGCCGAGACGCTGGGAGTGGCTGACCGGGTGCACTTCCTGGGCTTCGTGCCGGACGAGGAGCTGCCGTTGTTCTACGTCGCGGCGGACCTGTTCGCGATCGGGAGCGTGGCCGAGCTTCAGAGCATCGCCACGCTGGAGGCGATGTCCACCGGCCTGCCCGTCGTGGCGGCCGACGCGCTCGCGCTCCCGCACCTGGTGCGTTCGGGCCGCAACGGCTACCTGTACCCGCCGGGCGACGTGGCGGAGCTGGCCCGGCACCTGCTCGCCGTCCTCGAGTCGCCCGAGCGGCGCGCGGCCATGGGCGCGGCCAGCAGGGAGATCGCCCAGACACATGACCACCAGCGCTCGCTGGACCGGTTCGAGGAGATCTACGCCCGGGTCCGCCCCGGTCCGACGCGGATGGCGCCGCGCGGTCTGACGGGCGTGCCCGCGACCCGGGGCCGCACCGCGGTCGCCGCCTGACCGCTCCCGGGATGGGGGAGGTCGTAGGTGACTTCCCCCATCTTCTGCCTTTCCGTACTTTTTGCCCCGCCTTCCGTGGGATGCCGATCCGTCCGGGAAGACGTAAGGACGTGTGGTTCGTCGGAGGTAACCAGGATCGGGGGTCAACCGTTCTGGACGGTCTGACCGCCGAGGTGAATCGCGTGGAGCTCCAGGCGGAGACCTGCGAACGCGCGCTCGGCGTCTACCAGCGCGACCACGCGGAACTGGACCGGCGGGTGCGGCGGCTGGAGACCGAACTCGAGGAGCTGCGCCGGGCCCGGATCGAGGCCTACTCCCGCTGGTGGGACACCCGGGAGGACCGGGACCGGGCCGTCCACGTCGCGCGCCGCCTGCGCCGCCGCCTCGAACGCCTGCGCCGCCGCCTGTCCTGCCAGGGACTCGCCGAGGGCTGAGGGGTCAGGAGGGGCGGGCGACCGTGGCGACCGGGAAGCCCCCGTCCCTCCAGGCGATGACGTGCCGGGCCAGCGTGGCGATCCGGTCCTGGGCTCGGTCGGCCCGTTCGGGCGAGAACAGCACCGCGGGGTGGTTTCGCAGCGCGCAGACCTCGTCGAGGTGTCCGGTGCCGCCGAGCGGGTACCCGGCGGAGTAGCCGGCGAGCATACCGGTGTCCAGCGCGGTGAGCAGGGCGGTGCGGTCGATCAGCTCGGGGCTGGAGAGGTTGATCAGCACCGTTCCCGGGCGCATCCCGGCCAGTGCCGGGGCTCCGATGAGTCCCCGGGTGCCGGCCGTCACGGGCACGTGCAGGGAGATCACGTCAGCGGTGGCGAGCAGCTGCCGGAGCCCCATCCGGTCGACGCCGCGGGGCCACCGGCGCAGACGCGACCCGGTTCCGACGACCCGCTTGAACATGGGGGCGGCGAGACCGGCGAGCCTGGTGGCCACCTGGCCCATCCCGACCAGCCCGAGGGTGAGGTCGCGGGCGCGCGGCGACGGTATGAGGGGGGAGACGCGGTCGCGCGCCATCCTGCGGAGCTGGGCCAGCGTCAGGGTGAGCGCGCGGTTGGCCGCCTGGTCGACGTTCTCGCGCTGGGGCGGGGAGGAGACCCACAGTCCGCGCCGCTCGGCCTCGGCGATGTCGATCCGGGAGCAGTCGCGGTCCGCGCTCATGATCAGCCGCAGGGTGGGCAGCGCGTCCAGTAGCGCGGCGTCCACCCGGGTGTCGTGGACGATGAGCGCCACCGCCCCGGCGGCCTCGGCGGCGACGCGCGCGGGGTCGCTGGTCCGTAGTACCCGCGCCCGGAATCCGGCCCCGGCGAGCAGGCGGATCGCGGGCTCCGGATCGAGGGCACCGGTGTCCGTGATGGCCACGTAGGGAGCACTCACGATCCACCTCCAAGAACGGCACGGTCAAACACGGGTCAACAATCCAAAAAAGTACCTTTTGTTGCGCGGCGAAAACAGGGCGACCAGTTGGCTTCCACACGCCATCTCGGCCGAAAACACGCTGATCAGAGGGATGAGGCACAACGAAAACCACAAATGAGATCTACGTCACGTAACCCTTGGTCGCAGTTCTCGCCACGCTCCGGAGCCGGTTTCGCAACTTGGATACAGATTAGATAGATCTCGCGGCAGTATTCGACGAATGCCGAAAACGGCCATCGGGAACTCCGACTTCGCGACCTCCGAACCTGCTCTTTACTGGAAAGAAAGTTTCCATTTTATGGTGGCCCATGGCAGCATGGAGCCGATCGCGGCCCCGCCCTGAGGAGACCTCCCGTGCCCGAACACTCGCTCGTCCCCCGCCCCACCGAGTTCATCCCAGCGGACGGACCGGGGCTCAGTCTGGACACGGGCACCCGCGTCGACGCCGACGGCACGTCCCTGGGAACCGCCGCCTGGCTGCGCGCCGAGCTCGGAGCGGCCACCGGTCTCCCCCTGGCCCCGGGCGAGGGGGACGGCGCGATCAGGCTGCGGGTGGACCCCGGCGCCGGACTCGGCCCCGAGGGGTACCGGCTGGCGGTCGGCCCCACCGGAGCACTGGTCACCGGCCACGACCCGGCCGGGGTCTTCTACGGCGCGCAGACGCTGCGCCAGCTTCTGCCCGCCGCCGCCTACCGCAGGGCTCCGCTCGGCACGGCGGCCTGGACCCTTCCGGCGGTGCGGATCAGCGACCGGCCGCGCTTCGGCTGGCGGGGCTGCATGCTGGACGTGGCCCGGCACTTCATGCCCAAGCACGACGTGCTGCGCCTCATCGACCTGCTGGCCCTGCACAAGCTCAACGTGCTGCACCTGCACCTGACCGACGACCAGGGCTGGCGCGTCGAGATCAGGCGCTACCCCCGGCTGACCCGGGTCGGCGGGTGGCGGCGCGAGAGCCAGGTGGGGGCCTCCCTGCCGCCGGTCTACGACGGCCGGCCGCACGGGGGCTTCTACACCCAGGACGACATCCGCGAGATCGTCGCCTACGCGGCGGACCGGCACATCACCGTGGTGCCGGAGATCGACGTGCCCGGCCACTCGCAGGCCGCCATCGCCGCCTACCCGGAACTGGGCGAGAGCGGGCCGCTCGAGGTGGGGCGCGCCTGGGGGATCATCGAGGACGTCCTGAACGTCTCGGAGGACACGCTGAAGTTCTACCGCAACGTGTTCGACGAGCTGCTGGAGCTGTTCCCGGGCGAGTACGTGTGCGTGGGCGGCGACGAGTGCCCCAAGGGGCAGTGGCGCTCCAGCGAGACGGCGCGGGCGCGCATCGCCGCCGAGGGCCTGACGGACGAGGACGAGCTGCAGAGCTGGTTCATCCGGCACTTCGACGCCTACCTCACCGAGCGCGGCCGCCGCCTCCTGGGCTGGGACGAGATCCTGGAGGGCGGTCTGGCCCCGGGGGCGACGGTGGCCTCGTGGCGGGGTACCGAGGGCGGCGTCGCGGCGGCCCGCGCCGGGCACGACGTGGTGATGTGCCCGACCCGGACCTCGTACCTGGACTACCGCCAGTCGGACTCCCCCGACGAGCCGGTCCCCGTGGGCACCGTGCTGTCCCTGGCCGACGTGTACGCGGCCGAGCCGGTCCCGGCCGAACTGACCGAGGCCGAGGCCCGGCACGTCCTGGGGGCCCAGGTCAACGTGTGGACCGAGCACATGGACTCGCCCCGCGTGGTCGACTTCATGGTCTTCCCGCGCCTGTGCGCCTTCGCCGAGGCCGCGTGGTCCCCGGCCGAGCGCGACTACGCGGAGTTCCTCCCCCGCCTGGAGGACCACCTGCTCCGCCTGGACGCCGTCGGCGTGGAGTACCGCCCCCTGGACGGCCCCCACCCCTGGCAGCGCCGCCCCGGCGTCCCCGGCCGGGGCTAGGTGTACTGACCTGAGAGGTTAGGAACGCGGGAGGCGGGAGGGCCGCGCGTAACCGCCGGGTGTCCCTGACCCGGCGGTTCGGGGGCCGGTCCCGCCCCCGCTCGGAATGATCACGGGCTTTCCGCCCTTCAAGGCCCCGAAACGGGCAGAAGGCCCAAGACCATCAACGAAAGCCTCCCGCAACGGTCATCGTGCGAGCGGCCCCGGCCCTCCGCCCGGGGCCTGTCACGACGGGCGGCGACGGCGGGGGCCCTACCGGGCTCCGGTCTCCTCCTCGATCACCTTGAGCAGCAGGTCGGGACGGTCGGAGATGATCCCGTCGACGCCCTTGGCGATGGTCGCGCGCATGGTGTCCGCGTCGTTGACCGTGTAGACGTAGATCTCCAGCCCCTCGGCGTGCACGGCGTCGACATAGGCGGCGTCGACCGTGGTGTGGTTCGGGTTGATCTGGTCCGCCCACTCGGCGTAGGCGGGGATCCGGCCGACCGGGACCTTTCCGAGCACGCCGTGCGGGATGTGCGGCAGCAGGTCGTGGGAGACGCGCACCGCCTCGTGGTCGAAGCTCTGGATCACCAGGCGGTGCCCGTTGCCCTGTCCGCGCCGGCCCGTCCACCACCGCTGCTCGTCCAGCGTCTCGGCCACCTCCTCGGTCAGCCCCGGGTAGCGTGCGGGCTCCTTCAGTTCGAGCAGCAGGTTCAACCGCTGGCGACGCAGCCGGTCGAGCCCTTCCCGCAGGGTCGGGACCCGCTCGCCCTCATAGGCGGGGTCGAACCAGGACCCGGCGTCGAGACGGCGGATCTCGGCGAAGGTGAAGTCGGCGACACGGTAGGACGCGCGCCCCGGGAAGACCTCTTCGACGTCGGTGGTGCGGGTCAGCGTGGTGTCGTGGATGAGGACGGGCACTCCGTCCCTGGTGCGCTGGACGTCGAGCTCGACGACCCGGGCCCCGCGGGCGCGCGCCTCGTCGATCGCGGCGAGGGTGTTCTCGGGGGCGTAGGCCGACGCTCCCCGGTGGGCCACCGCTGTCACCTCCGGGATCCGGGGACGGGACGGGGCGGCCGAGACGGCCCCGGTCGTGGCGACCATTGCGGCGGCGAGTACGGTCGCAGCGAGTCCCAGACGAGTCAGCATCGTGCTCCCTTGTCGAAAACCGGTCACTTTCCGCTCCAGACTGATCGCCTTGGGTTTCCATTGCGCGTCCAACGGGAGAGCGGCGGGCATCCCGGTTGGGAAGAGCTCGGCCAGTCGACCGAGTCGAGACGCCGCCTTCCGGCGACACGAGTCCCGCCTACCCGAAATTGACTACACACTGTGGGAGTTTAGACACAGACAGCAATCAATCTCACTGTAAGTGCTGTCACAAGAACTCAATGTAATCAATCGAGAGGTTCACGATGCGCAAGCCCCATACTCGGTGGATGGCGCTGGCAGGAGCGGCCACCGTGTCTCTGGCGGCGTTCGGCGCCGCCGCCGGCCCGGTGGCGGCCGACGACCGGCTTCCCCTGACCTGGCCGACCGTCCAGCAGAAGGCGTCGACCTATCTGATCGACGGGTTCGAGGTGGGCTACCTGGCACCCGGCCTGGAGCGCCACAGCATGAACTCGGAGACCTTCACCGACCGGACCGGCAGCCGGACCGCGCACCTGGCGTGGGTGCAGGGACCGGAGACGGTCCACGGCAAGGTGAGCGTGTACCGCACCAGCAGGCTCGGCAGCCTGGACGAGGTGCGCAGCTCGCACTACTCCCACCTGGACGACGGGGACCTGCGGTCGGTCGACGTCAACGGCAAGGAGGCCTATCTCTCCGAGGCCACCGGCGACGTGTTCTGGATGGAGCGCGACGGGGTCGCCGTCGCCGTCTTCCTCCGTCCGGACACGTGGGAGACCCAGGAACTGATGGCGATGGCCGAGGGCATCTCGCCGCGGGAGGCGTCGGTCCCGGACGTGCCCGATGTCAACCTGCCCTCCGTCGACGTGCCCAACGTCCGGGGGGTCGCCCAGGGCGAGGAGACGGCGGGCGCCGTACGGACCGCGGCCGACCGCGCCGGCCAGCCCGAACCCGCGGAGGCCGCCGAACCGGCCGGGGTCGGGGAGATCCCGCGCCCCGGCGGGCAGCCCGAGCCGGCGGCCCCCGCGGAGCCCGCCGGGGCGGGCGAGGCCGGCGAGGCCCAGCCGCACGAGCCGGTCGTGGCCGCCCCGGGAGAGGCCGGAGCCGAGTCCGGCCCCGAGACCGGGGAGTCCGGGACCGGGACCGGGGAGGCGGGGACCGACGCCCCCGAGACCCTGCCCGCCCCGGCTCCCGGACAGGAGGAGGGCGCCGACGGCGAGCTGAGCGACAAGGAGACCGCCGCCGTCAAGCGCTGCCTCACCGAGGAGATCGGCGCGATGCCGGGCGCCATCTGGGACCAGAACATCGAGTTCTCCCCCGGATCCAGCGTGACGTGGAACTCCGGCCTGTGGAACGAGGTCCAGGAGCCGATCCGCCGGGAGGCGATCTCCAAGTGCGCCGACCGGCTCGGCCTGGAGGAGTCCCAGGTCGAAGAGGTGTTCAAGGAGATGTCCACCTCTCCGCGTCCGGCCAAGAAGAGCCAGGAGGTCTCTTCGTTCTCGCAGGAGCAGGACCTGTGGGACCTCCTCTCCTGGCAGTGACCGGGTGAGACGCACCACCGCGGGCACCGCCCCGGTCCCGCGCCCGCACGACTCCGTCCGCCCACGCGCTGAGCAGGCCCCGGGCCTGCTCCACGGACGGGTCCGCGGTGCTCCGGACCGGGGCGGTGCCCCTACCCGGCTCTCCGAGGGTCCGGTGGCGCGACTCCTCCCGGTCACACGGCCGGGAGGACCGTCCCCACGACCTCGCCCAGGTCGATGGTCCCGCCCGCCATCCCCGGCGCGGTGGCGGTGACGGAGACCGTGTCGCCGTCCTGCAGGAAGGTCCGCGCCGAGCCGTCACCGAGCCGCAGCGGTTCGGTCCCGCCCCAGGTCAGCTCCAGGAGCGACCCCCGCTGGTCGGGGCGCCCGCCCGAGACCGTCCCGGACGCGTACAGGTCGCCGGTGCGCAGTGGCGCCCCGTTGCTGGTGAGGTGGGCGAGCATCTGGTCTCCGGTCCAGTACATCGCGGCGAACGGCGGTCGGGACACCACCTCCCCGTTGAGCCTGACCTCCAGGGCGATGTCCAGGCCCCAGTCCGCCACCCGGCGCAGGTACGCGAACGGCTCGGGCTCCTGCTCCCGCCCGGCGAACCTGGCCGCGCCGAGCGCGTCGAGCGGGACCACCCACTGCGAGACGGAGGTGGCGAAGGACTTGCCCAGGAACGGCCCCAGGGGGGCGTACTCCCACGCCTGGATGTCCCGGGCGCTCCAGTCGTTGACCAGGACGACGCCGAACACGTGCTCGGCGAAGTCCGCGACGGGCACCGTGCGGCCCGGCGACGTCCGGGTCCCCACCACGAAGCCGATCTCGGCCTCGATGTCGAGCCGGGTGCTGGGTCCGAACACCGGGCCGTCGACGGTCCCGCGCTGACCGGCCGGGCGCACGATGTCGGTGCCCGACGGGACGACCGAGCCCGCGCGGCCGTGGTAGCCCACCGGCAGGTGCCGCCAGTTGGGTTTGAGCGGCTCCTCGTCGGGCCGGAACATCCTGCCGACGTTGGAGGCGTGCTCCAGCGAGCAGTAGAAGTCGACGTAGTCGGCGACCTCGAACGGCGGCAGCAGCACGACCTCGTCCAGCGGGACCAGGTGCGGCTCGGCCTCGGCCCTGCTGCCCTCCCCCACGAGCATGCCCGAGACCTTGGCTCGGGTGGCCCGCCAGGTCGTGGACCCGCGCGCCATGAACGGGTTGAGGGAGGCGGCGAAGAACTCGCGGTCGCCCAGGAGCCCGGCGAGGTCGAGGACGTGGCCGCCGATCCGCACGCCGACCCGGGGATCCGCCCCTCTCCGGGAGAACACTCCGTACGGCAGGTTGTCCGCTCCGAATCCGGAGGCGTCCGCTCCGGGAACCCAGCTGGTGGTCACGGTGCTCCTTTGTGAGTGACTGCGGGAAAGGAGGTCGGCGGGGCCGCCTCAGGGGAGGACCCCCTCCAGCAGGCCGAGCCCCTCGGCGTCGGCCACCGGGTCCCGGGTACTGCACGAGCCGTAGCCGACGAACAGCTCCCGGGTCCTGGCCGCGGTGGCCTCGTCGAGGCCGCCGACACGGTCGACGAGTTCGTCCGGGTCGGTGACAACAAGCGCCCTGCGCACCCGGTTGGGCCCGTCCCCGGTCACCGCCATGGCCGTGGCCAGCAGCAGGTTGAGGTAGCCGAAGTGGGTGAACCCGGTGGTCGGATCGGTGTGCCGGACGGCGTGGTGCAGTCCGGCGGTGGCCTTGAAGGGCACCCCGTGCTCCGCGCAGGCCGCGATGAACTCGGACAGCTCCTCCGGACCGGGGAACAGCTCCGCGTCGGCCCCGCCGCAGCGGACCTTCGCGCCCAGCCCCGGCGCGCCCGCGAGCCCCGCGATGTTGGCGCGCCCCTCTCCGCCCCGGTCGAACTCGAAGTAGACCGGCGGCCCGGCGGCGGGGGTCCGGTCCGGCCGCTCGGCGCGCCGGGAGAAGAAGCCCCTCCTCTGCCGGGGCGCCGGACCGGCCGCCGTCCTGAGGTATCGCGCGGCCTTCCCGACATCGATGCCGGGGGCCCTGGTCTCGTAGTGCGTGACGCGCACCCGGGGGTCCTCCACCCGGCTGCCGTCGACCAGCCCCTGCTCGGTGTCCAGGATCAGACCGACGTCGATCCGGTCGGCCTCCCCGAGGCTGTCGCACAGCTCCGCCCAGCGGCTCACCGGGCACAGGAAGCGGCCGGCGAGCATGGGGTGGGCCGTCGTCCGGTCCGCCCGGTGCCGCGCCAGCGCCCGGCCCATCGGCAGCGCGGTCGGCGGGAACAGCCCGGCGTCGTCGACCAGGCCGCGCAGCAGGATCGCGGCGGCCCCCGGGGCGGGCGGGCGGAAGGTCTCGGTCATCGCGGCCGTCTCCGTTGTCTGCTCGGTTCCCGGAGCGGTCCCGACCGCGCCGGGCCTCGGACCGCGCGCTGCGCGGCTGCCGACCGCGCGGTCCATGAATCCGTCTGGTTCCACATTGTGGTGGTCTCACCGGGCGGGGGCGACATCGGCTCCCGCCCTCAGCGCTCGTTGGCGAGCGGCGGCAGGAGCCGCCTCTCCTCGTGCCGCTCCTCCCCTCCGCCCGCGGCGGGTCCGGCCCGTGCGAACAGGCGGCGCAGCGCGGCGCGCACCGCCTCGGCGTCCTCCACGGGCAGCACCGCGCACAGGTGGGCGTCGGGGCGGACGACGTGGGCGGTACCGCCGTCGCAGCGCAGCGCGGCGGCGAGGGCGCCCCCGGGGTCCACCTCGTCCAGTACCAGCACCCGCACCGGGATCGGCGTGTCCCGGACGGCCCCGGCCAGGGCGTCCGCCTGCCGCGCGTGGGCGACCAGGACGGTGACCGCGGGTTCGAGCCGTCCGCGCAGCCGGGTCGTCCCGGTCCCGTCGGGGGCGCGGCACGGCCCGTCCGGGCAGATGACCCCGGGCACCGGCGGGTGGCCGCCCCTGGCGTCGGCCGGCAGCGGTTCGGGGACCTCGGGCGGGGTGGTCAGCGGCGACCCGGTGTACCAGAACGGCTCGGCGAGCCTGCCCGAGTCGATGCGGTCGCGCGCCCCGGCGTCGGTGACGGCCAGTTCCAGCGTCTCCCGCCGCAGCCGGGCGTAGTGCTCGTCAGGGGGGACCAGGAACCGCATGGTGTCCCCGGTGACCCGCAGGTTCTCCTGCGCGGCGGCCCACCGCTCCTGGTGGTAGCTCTCCAGGAGCGCGTCGGCGGCCCCGGCGGGCAGCGCGCGGGCCGCGGCGATCTTCCAACCGAGGTTCTCGGCGTCCTGGACACCGGAGTTGAGACCGCGCGCGCCGAACGGCGCGTACAGATGGGCGGCGTCTCCGGCGAGCAGGACCCGACCGACGCGGAACCGCTCCGCGCAGCGCTCGTGGAACCGGTACACCGAGGACCACACGATGTCGTACGGGCGGTCTCCGGTGATCCTGCGGACGCGCTCGTCCAGCGCGCCGCCGGCGCGCTCGGCCTCCAGGTCGTAGTCGTCGGGCACCTGCCAGTCGATGCGCCAGGTGGAGTCGGGGCACTGGTGCACCAGCACCTGGCGCCCCGGGTTCCACTCGGGGTCGAAGTAGAACCGGCGCTCGTTGGGGAACGGCAGGTCCGCGCGGATGTCGCAGATGAGGAACCGGTCGTCGAAAGAGCCTCCGGGGAAGCCCACGCCCATCAGCTTGCGCACCGCGCTGGACGCGCCGTCCGCGCCGACCAGGTGCGATCCTCTGATGAGTTCGGTTCCGCCCCAGCCCGCGGTCCGCGCGATCACCCCGCCGCCGTCCTGGGTCAGCGCGGTGACGCGGCTGCGGTACCGGACGGTGACGAGCGGGTTCGCGTCGGCCGCGCGCAGCAGCTCCTGCTCCACCCTCGCCTGGGAGACGTTGATCCACGGCGGCAGCGGCGCGTACTCCCCCGCCTCGGGCGCGGCGGGGAAGACGACGGTGCGCACCTCGTGCCCTCGGTAGTAGGTGCGCGCGGTGGTCCAGGTGGTGCCCTCGGCCAGCAGCGGGGCGGCGACACCGAGCCGGTCGAAGACGTCCAGGACGTCGCGCTGGAAGCAGATCGCCCTGGAACCGCTGTAGCGGAGGTGGTCGTCGTCGGGTTCGGGGCGCGACTCGAACAGGACGGTGGGCACCCCGAAGCGGGCGAGGGTGAGCGCCGCGCACAGCCCGACCGGGCCGGCCCCGCTGATGAGCACGGGCGGTCCCTGCGCGGAGTCGTCGCCCGGCGGGGCGGGCGACGGGATGGTGGACGTCATGGTCTCGCTCCCGTTCCACCGCGGCCGCGGGTCCCCGGTACCTCGCGGCGGCGGCCTCGATTCGGTTCGGGGAGGGCCCGTGGCGGCCCCCCGGTCAGCCCTGGAGCCGGTCCCAGACCTCGCGGTCGCGTTCGGCGGTCCAGATGGTGGGACGCTCCGTGCCCTCGTACTCCTCCCACAGCCGGGCGACGTCGAACGGGAGGCAGTGCTCGAAGATCGGCCAGCCGCCGAACGCGGGGGCGAGCGCGGTGTGCGCGGCGCCGAACGCCTCCTTGAGGGTTCCGCCGCGCGCGTGCACGGCGCCGACCTGTTCGCGCATGGTGTTCAGGAAGCCGCGGGTCTGGGCGATGGCGGCGTCCACGGCGGCACGCCCCCTGACCACGGCCCCGCGCCCTCCGACCATGGCCTCCGCCTCGAAGGCGGCGACCCGGTCGAGGGTGCCGGTCGCCCAGTCGTGGTGGAACGCGTCACCGGTGTACAGGGCCGCCTGGGCCTCGACCAGGTCCCCGGCGAAGAGGATCCGGTGCCGGGGCAGCCAGGCCACGATGTCGCCCTCGGTGTGGCCCCGGCCGCAGTAGCGCAGGACCAGGTCGCCGCGGTCACCGCCCAGGTGGATGGTAAGGCTCTCGGAGAAGGTGGCATCGGGCCAGGTCAGCCCCGGGATGGAAGAGGGGTCCTTGAACAGGCGGGGCATCCGGCCGTACTCGCTGGCCCGGTCCTGCTCCCCCCGCTCGGCGATCAGGGCCCGGGTGTTGTCGTGGGCGACGACGACGTCGGCGCCGAAGGCGCTGGCGCCCAGGACGCGGACCGCGTGGTAGTGCGACAGCACCAGGTAGCGGATCGGCTTGTGGGTGTGCTCGCGCAGCTGGATGAGCCACTCCCTGGCCGCCGCGGGGGTGGCCAGCGCCTCGAAGCAGACCAGGAAGTCCTCGCCCTCGACGGCCCCGACGTTGGGGTCGCCCTCGGCGGTCAGGGCGTACACCCCGTCCGCGAGCACCTCCAGTGTCTGCCTCTTCTCGTCGAGGTCCGCCGAGCTTGCGAACGGTTTGCTCATGCACGCACACCTTTTGATCGATTATCGAACTTGCTGTTCTCTTTCAGAGTCACAGTAAATGTGACACGGGACACAGCCGCAGGCAAGGGTCGTCCCTCCCCGCCTACCCCCGATCGCGGCGGCCACCACCTCGTCCCGGCGGGCGGTCGGAGGGACGGGGCCGCCCGGCCCCCTTCCACGGAAGGCGTGCGAGCGCGCTGTGCGATTATTGGCCGCGGCGCTCCCCGGCCGGGCCCGCCCCGGCCGGACCGCGCCGCCGCGGACCCGCGGCCGAGAACGCTGAGGAGAAGGCGCGTGACGAAACCCGTCGGCCCCGACCGCCCCGACCCGCGCCCGGCGCCCTCGGGAGCGCGGTCGCAGACCCTGGACCGGGGGATCAGGGTCCTGGAGGCGCTCCACTCGGCTCCGGCGCCCATGACCATCGCGGAACTGGCCCGCGCGCTCGACGTGCACCGCTCGATCGTCTACCGGATCCTGCGCACGCTGGAGGACCACCGCCTGGTCTCCCGAACCGCTGACGGCTCCTACGAGCTGGGCCTGGGCCTGCCGGTCCTGGCCCATGGCGTCTCCCCCGGGTTGCAGTCGGCCGCGCTGCCGGTCCTGTCCCTGCTCGCCGACGGCACCGGGATGACGGCCTTCCTGGTGGTGCCCAGCGAGGAGGAGGCGATCACGCTGCTGACCGTCGAGCCCCGCCGGTCCGTGGCGCACGTCGCCTACGCCCCCGGCACGCGCCACCCCCTGGGCCGGGGCGCGCCCGGGATCGCGCTGCTGTCCGCCGGGCCGCCGCGCCCCGGGGAGCGGCCCGAGGTCGCGGTGGCGCGGGAGCGTGGGTGGGCCCACTCCCGCGGCGAGGTGGTCTCGGGCCTGTCCTCGGTGGCCGCGCCGCTGCGGACGGCGGGGGGAGCGGCCGCGGTCTCCGTGGTCTACCTGGAGGGCGCGGGGCCCGTCGAGCGCGACCGGGCGGAACTCGGGGCCCGTGTTCTGGCGGCGGCCAAGGAAATCATGGCGGATTTGCCGTGAGCCCCCGAGATTTCGGCTATTTTGGGTTTGTGGGCGGCGACACGGTGCGCTCTTGCCAAAAGACCACCGGCGCTTTATGTTTGCGCATGGGCAACAGCCGCCCCGATGACGAAGGCATCCGAACGATAAACGAAGAGCCTTACGCAGGGACCGTCTGCTGAACACCCCCTCCCTCAGTAGACGTCCCTGTCTCCCCTCCTGCAGAGCCAACCCTCCCCTCCCGGTTGGTCTCAACATCAGGAGACAGAAGGGGGCCACACCGGCGCGGTGTGGCCCCCTTCCCGTTCGGGGTCCCCGCCTCTGCCTCCCCGGTGATCGTGACCTTTTCGGGGTCTCAGAGACGGTTGAGACCCCGAAAAGGTCACGATCACCGGGGAGGAACGGCGCGGGAGTGTTCCCCGTCGGAGGCTCCCTACCCGGCGACGCGCACCCGGACCACTCCGGCCATCTTGTCCGTCCGGACGCCGGTCACCTTCACCACGTCACCGGTGCGCGGGGCCTCCAGCATCCGGCCGCCGCCCAGGTAGATCGCCACGTGCGAGATGTAGTCGGGCGCGCTGGGGTCGCTGCGCCAGAAGATCAGGTCGCCGCGCCGGGCGTCGGCGTAGTCCACGTGCTCGCCCGCCCACCACTGGTCGTGGGTGACCCGAGGCACCGCCACGCCCGCCTCGCGGAACGCCCACTGCACCAGGCCCGAGCAGTCGAAGCCGTCTCCGGGGGTGGAGCCGCCCCACACGTACGGGACACCCAGCTGGCTCTCCGCCGCGGCGATCATGTCCTCGACGACCGCGTCGTCGACCTCCTCGCCGGCCGCGCCCGAGGGACGCGGTTCGGGGTCCTCCGCGAGCAGCTGCAGGCTGGCGTCCTCGCCGAGGACGCGCTCCAGTTCGTCTCGGAGCTCCCACAGGTCGGCGTCGGGCGCGGAGACGACCAGGGCGTTCCCGGTGGGGAAACCCAGCTCCTCGGCGGATTCCCGGGAGACCAGCGCGTCGATCCCGGCCACGCCGGAGGTGGCGTGCGTCCACACCTCCTTGTCGACCTCGCCCCGTCCGCCCGCCATGGCCACCGAACTGCCCAGGTCGAGTCCGCGCTGCTTGCCGACCTCGTCGGAGAGCGCGATGTGTCCCTCCGCGACGCCCTGCCATATCTCGTCGGACTCGGCCGAGGGCTCCGGCGCGTAGTTGCGGAAGGTGGAGGGGTCCACGCCCAGCACGGACATGGCCACACCGTCCACCTCGACCCGGGCCGCGTCCACCACCTCGACGGACCGCACGTCCTCGAGCGCCTCGACCTTGTCGACGAGACCGGCCTCCAACGCCGTGGCGGAGACCGCGAAGTACTCCCGCGAACGCGCCTCGTCGAACGGCTCGACTTCGACGTCGCGGCTGAGGCCGTCCTCGTCGGCGACCGGGGGCGAGGCCCCGTCTCCGGAGGAGGGGCGGTCCCCGCGCCCGGGGTTCTCCACCGGCGGGGTCGAGAAGAGGCCGACCGGCGGCCGCTCCTCCACGCTCGGCCGGGGCTGCGCCCAGGCCGGCGAGCCGAAAGCGCCGAAGGCCACCGCGAACGCCACGGTGGTGCCCGTGCAAGCCGTCAACCGTCGCCGTGCCGCCACGCCCACGCCTTTCCGAGGTTCCGGGGAAGCTGTTTTGTCCCGTATAAGAATGGAGTGTGCGGGGGGACACTTTCAAGCCATGTGGACGAACGCTACGTGAAAGGCCCATGCGGGCGGAAACTTCCCGAGGGCGTGTCGGGGAGCACTCCCGGAGCGCCGCTGGAGAATCCGGCATACCGGTTTCCCGCCGGCGGCCTCAGGCGTCCGCATAGCAGTCGACCACCGCTATGTCGAGCGGGAACCGCACCTCCGTGTCGCCGAAGAGCAGCAGCCGGGTCTCCTCCTCGGCCTCCCTGAGCAGGGCCACGCAGTCGTCGGCCAGCGGCTCGGGCACGTGCAGGACGAGTTCGTCGTGCTGGAAGAACACCAGCCGCGCCGACTCCCGTCCCGTGTCCCGCGCGACCAGTCGGCGCCGGACCCCGGCCAGGAACACCAGCGCCCATTCGGCGGCGGTGGCCTGGACGACGAAGTTGCGGGTGAACCGGCCCCGTTCGCGGGCCGCCCGGCCGCCGTCGCCATCGGGCTCCCCGCCGGGTCCCCCGGACACGAGGCGCCGCCACCGGGAGGAGGGCGGCGGGCAGGTCCGCCCCAGCCAGGAGCGCACCAGGCGCCCCTCCTCACCGGCCCGCGCGGCGGTGTCCACGTACTCCATCGCCCGGGGGAAGGCGCGGCGCATGGTGCTCAGCAACGCGGCGGCGTCCCCGCTGGTCTGACCGTACATCGCGGACAGCACCCCGATCTTGGCACGCTGGCGGGCCTCCTCCTCCGAGACCCCGCCGCCCCCGAAGACCGTTCCGAGCCGGGCGTACAGGTCGTCGCTGCCCGCCGCCGCGGCCAGGGCCCGGTCCCCCGAGACGGCGGCGAGGACGCGGGGCTCCAGCTGGCCCGCGTCGGCGCTGACGAGGGTCCAACCGGGGTCCGCGCGCACCGCGCGGCGCACGGTCTTGGGGATCTGCAGCGCGCCGCCGCCCCGGGTGGCCCACCGGCCCGAGACCACTCCGCCCACCACGTAGTCGGGCCGGAACCGGCCGTGCCGCACCCAGGTGTCCAACCAGGCCCAGCCGCAGGCCGAGTGCAGTCGCGACAGCTCCTTGTAGCGCAGTACGAACGGCACGACGGGGTGCTCGACCTGGCGCAGCTCCCAGGAGCGGGTGGAGCCGACCGGATGCCCGATCGCGGCGAACGCCCTGAGCAGCTGGGCCGGGGAGTCGGGGTTGACCTCGCGGCCGAACTCCGCGCTGATCCGCGCGGCGAGTTCGGCCAGCACGGGAGGGCGCGCCCCGTTGGAGGGGCGGGGGCCCAGCTGCTCGGCGAGGATCGCGTCGTGCACGTCGGCGCGCCACGGGACGCCGTCGTGGGCCATCTCCACCGCGGCCAGCGCCCCCGCCGACTCGACGGCGGCCAGCAGTGCGAACCTGCCCGGCTCGGGAAGCCCGGCGATCCGCCGCTGCTGGTCGGCGTGCACCTCCACGAGCGCGTCGAGCCGGTCCACTCCCGGAGGCAGCGTGGAGAGGTCGGGTTCGAAGAGGGCGGGCGGCGGCTCGGCTCCCGCGCCGGGCGGGGCCCGGAGGTCGTCGGGAACCGGTCTGCCGTGCAGTCTGGCCCAGGCCGCGCCCAGGGAGTGCGCCTCCCCGAGCCGACCGTGGTAGCCGAGCAGGAGCGCCTCGACGAGCCCGACGTCGTGGCAGCGGCCGAGCCGCAGTGAGCGCTCCACCAGCGGCGGGTACACCTCGCCGGTGGACGCCCACACCCAGCGGGGCTGCCCGGTGGCGTGCCGCCGGTAGTCGGCGACGACCCCGGCGAGGTCGCTGACCGTCCGGACCGGACCGGTGGGCGTGCCGTCCGCGGCAAGCTCACGCAGCCGGGCCCCGCCCTCGAAATCGGTGACCACCGCGATGCGCATGCCCACAGTCTGCTCGGTGCCGCCGACACGGTCGCCCCGGGCGCGCGGACCGTCCGCGCGCCCCGCCTCCGGCCCGCGCCGCGGTCAGGCCCCGTCGAGGGCGACCCGGTTGGCCAGCGGTTCGCCCGCGACCCAGCGGCGCAGCTGCTCGTCGATGAACCGCCGGGCCCTCGGGTAGAAGGCGTCGGACCCTCCCGCGACGTGCGGGGTGACGAGGACGCCGGGGGCGTTCCACAGCGGATGGCCCGCGGGCAGCGGCTCGGGGTCGGTGACGTCCAGGGCGGCGCGCACCCGGCCCCTCTCGGCCAGGAGCGCGGCGGTGTCCAGGACCGGTCCCCGCCCCACGTTCACCACGAGGGCGTCGTCACGCAGCAGGGCGAGCTCGGCCGCGCCGATCAGCCCCTCGGTCTCGGGGGTGTGCGGGGTGACGGCCACGACGATGTCAGCGGTGGGCAGCAGCCGGCGCAGCTCCCCGATGCCGTGCACGCCCGACGCGGGGCGCGCCCGGCGGGCCACGCGCACCACCTCGGTCTCGAACGGCAGCAGGCGCGCCTCGATGGCCTCCCCGATGCTGCCGTAGCCGACGATGAGCACCCGCGTGTCCGCGAGCGAGCGGGTGTAGTGCGGGTTCCACACGTTCCCGCGCTGGTCGTCGACCCACTGGGGCAGGTCCCGCTGCGCGGCGAGGATGAGTCCGAGGGCGTGCTCGGCGGTGCTCGCGTCGTGCAGCCCGCGCCCGTTGTACAGCCTGGTCCCGGCCGGCAGGTCGGCGACGACGTGCTCGTATCCGGCGGTGAGCAGCTGGACGGCCCGCAGCCGGGGCATCCGCCGCAGCAGCCGCGCGGCGTTCGGGCGGCCGTACGGCATGACGTAGAAGACGACGTCGCCGAGGTCTGCGGGCGGCTCGGCGCGACCGTCGTAGACCTCCACGGTCAGCGCGCCCGGGGCGTTGTCCTTGTTCTGCTTCCAGGGCACCAGAACCCGCCCGTCCACACCGCCACCTCTTCTTCGCTCCACGCCCGCTCGACCGGGTCCGACGCTACCAGCCGCCGTCCCCCGATCGGATCACGCGTATTCGGCGCGGGAGGGGGAAGGAGGAGGACGTCCGGAGCAGGGCACCCCGCCGCGCTCCACCGTGTCCCCCCGCGCCCCCTGCGGGCACCCCCGTGGAGGCCCTCCCGTGCTCGTGATCAGCAATTCCCAGGCAGGCGGCAACGAGGACCGGAGCCTGCGCGCCGCGGTGGGGGAGCTGACGGTCGCGGGGTCCGGGGCGGTCGAGGTCGCCTCCTGCGGTGACGCCTCGGAACTGGAGAAGGCGCTGGAGCGCGGCCACGAGACGCTGGTGGTGGCGGGCGGGGACGGCAGCCTGCACGCCGTCGCGAACGCGCTGCACCGGCGCGGGGAACTCGGCGGCCGCACGATGGGACTGCTCCCGCTGGGAACCGGCAACGACTTCGCCCGCGGGCTGGGCATCCCGCTGTCCCCCGAGGCCGCCGCCCGGGCGTTCCTCGCCGGGGCCGCCCGGCCGCTGGACCTGTTCGTGGACGACACCGGCGAGGTGACGGTGAACGCGGTGCACCTGGGGATCGGCGCGGATTCCACCCGGGAGGCCGCCCGGTGGAAGAGGCTGCTGGGTCCGGTGAGCTTCCCGGTCGGCGGACTGATCGCGGGATGGGCCGCGCAGGGCTACCGGATGCTGGTGGAGGCCGACGGCGAGACCGTGATCGGCCCCCGGCACAAGGTCCTCATGGCCGGGCTGGCCAACGGCCGCTACATCGGCGGTGGGGCCGGCACCCTCGACCCGGACGCGCGGGCCGACAACGGCACGATCAACCTGGTGGTCTCCCGCTCGCGCGGTTTCTGGCGGCGCGCCACGCACGCGGTGCGCCTGCACCGGGGCACGCACCCGATGGAACTGGACGTCTACCGGCGCCAGGCCCGCACCGTCAGGGTCGTCTGCGAACCGGTGACCGAGAGCAACGACGGCGAGATCACCGAGGGCGTCATCTCGCGCACCTGGACGGTCCTGCCCGGCGCCTGGCGCTTCGTGGTGCCGCCCGCCGGGGGGTGACCCCGGCCCCCTCTCCGCCGCCCCGGGGCCGGGTCAGCGGTTGACGACCAGCTCGTAGCAGGCGATCGCGGCCGCGGCGGTGACGTTGAGGGAGTCGACGTCGCGTTCGGCCATGGGGATGCGCACGCGGACGTCCGCCTGGTCCATCCAGCGGAAGGAGAGTCCGTCGCCCTCGCTGCCCAGCAGCAGCGCGTACTTCCCGGCTCCGTCGCCGACGGCCTCGGCCAGCGTCACCGAGTCCGGCGCGGGCGTCATCGCCAGCAGTGCGAAACCGCGTTCGCGCAACCCCTCCAGCCCGCCGTGCCAGTCGTCGAGCCGGGTGTAGGGCATGGTGAACACCGCGCCCATGGACACCTTGACCGCGCGCCGGTACAGCGGGTCAGCGCAGCGGGGGGCGAGCACGATCGCGTCGACACCCAGTCCGGCGGCGCTGCGGAAGATCGCGCCCACGTTGGTGTGGTCGACGACGTCCTCCAGGACCACGACGCGGCGGGCTCCGGCGAGCACCTCGTCCACACCGGGCAGCGGCTTGCGCTGGAAGGAGGCCAGGACGCCCCGGTGCAGGTCGAAACCGACCAGCCGCTCGGCGACGGACTCGGCGACGGTGTACACCGGGGCCCGGACCGTCCCAACCACGTCGGCCAGCGCGGCCGCGCGCCGTTCGGTGAGCAGCAGCGAGCGCGGCCGGTACCCCGCGCGCAGCGCCCGGCGGACCACCTTCTCCCCCTCGGCCATGAACAGGCCGTGCTCGGCCTCCAGGCTCTTGCGGAGGTTGACGTCGCGCAGCCGGACGTAGTCGGCCAGCCGCTCGTCGTCCGCGTCGGGTACCTCGATGACGTTCACGGCCCCATTCTCACCGACCGGCGTCGGGGGCGCGCCCGGCGGACCGCTTCCGCCCGGGGCCTACTCCAGGTGGTCGGTCAGCGGCTTGAGCCGCTGCCAGCGGGCCTCTTCGCAGGAGTCGCCGCGGGAGATCTCCGTCTCGATCTCCACGCCCTCCCAGACCCCGCTGATGGTGGCGGTCTCCGGGCCGTACACGACCTCGGTGCAGATGGAGCCGGGCGCCACCTCGTCGAAGGGCCCCGCCTGGTCCTCCTCCTCGACCCCGGCGGCGAGCTCCGCGCAGGCGGCGGGGTCGGTCAAGGGGTCGCCCTCGCAGGTGAGGCTCTGCCCGTAGGACTCCTCGCCTCTGTCGACGCGTACCTCCAGGGCGGCGACAGGGGCGTCCGGCAGGTCGGTCAGCCCGCTCATGGTGCTGAGGTTCGCCGCCTCCGTCGGAGCGTCGGGCAGGGAGACCAGGGACGTGCCCACCACCGCGGTGTAGACGGTCGCGCCGCCCAGGCAGAGCGAGCCGAGCACAGCGGTGCCGACCGTGCCGAGGGAGTCCCAACGAGCGCCGAGCTTGATCATTGCCACCCTAAAGAGTCCAGTGATTACGGAAAGCCGCAGCGCGGGAACACCCCTGCCTGCGGCTCCTTCACCCCGCGACCCCCCTCGCCACCGGACCCGTCCAGGCGTGCTACCGCTCCCCCGGCACAACTGCCACGACCATGCGCGTCCGGCACGCGAAACCCAGAATCAACTGGCGCGAGCGGTTCGCAATCCTAGCCGCGTTCCATCCCCGCGGCATCCCGTCCCCCCGCGGCCGGCGGGAAACCACCGGGGCGCGGACGCGGAACACCACCGGACTCCGCGGAAGTCCCGCGGGGCTCTCGGCTCCCCATCGACCGCCGTGGACAGTGGAAGGCCGCGCGGCCTCGCGTAGCGGCGGCCGCGCGAACCACGCGGGTCCGACGCCGCGCCGGTCCCCGGCCACAGGACCGGCGGGCGGCTTCGAGCGTGCTGTTCGCGCGGCCGCCGTCCCGCGAATGCCACGCGGCCCCGTCCGGCGCTCCTCGGCTCGGGAGGACCACCCGGCCGACCCGCTCCGGCTCCCGGGAACCCCGGTAGAACGGCGCTCGGCAAGGGCGCCCCCGCCTTCCCCCTTCGCCCCCCGTGAGACTAAGGTCACAGAACAACCGAGTACTCACCAAGCGGGTCCCCGGGAAGGCGCCTCCTCCCCTCTGCGCCCACCGGGGCGTCCGCGGATCCCCCAGGGAGACGACGTGGCGATCGGACGACACCGGCTCCCCTCCCCGGTCCGCCGGACACCGGCCGCTCCCGTCGGGCTGACCGCGGTCGTGGTCGGGGTCCTGCTGGTGACCGCCCTCGCCGTCCCCGCGGGCCTCCGGGCGCTGGGCTGCGGGGAACCGAGGTACCTGAGGGTCGCCGCGTCCCTGAGCATCGCGCCGGTCCTGCAGCGGGCCGCCGACGAGTTCAACGACGCCGGCCACCGTGTCGAGGGCGTCTGCGTCTACGCCCAGGCCGACGAGGCGCCCCCGCACCGGATCATGACCGAGCTGTCGGGTGGCCCGGGCATCCCGTCGGGGACCGCCCCGGACGTGTGGGTGCCCGAGTCCTCGGCCTGGACCGAGCTCGCCCGCGTCTCCGAGACCGGAGCCCGCACCATCGACACCGAACCGCACTCGCTGGCCAGCTCCCCCGTCGTACTGGCCGCCCCCGAGGGGGCCGAAGGCGTCCCCGAGGGGACGGAGGCCAGCTGGGAACTGGTGCTGCCCGGCGGGCGCGCCCCCGACCGCCCGTTGGTGATGGTCGACCCCAACCGGGGCGTCGACGGCATGACGGCGATGTACGCGGTGCGCCGGGCCCTGGGAACCGGCGACGAGGCGGACGCGGCCATGACCGCGTTCGTGCGCGACGTCCAAACGGACACGGCCTTCGGGGAGATCCAGCTGGACGGCGTCTACCCCGCCCCCACCGGTGTCGACCCGCTGGTGGTCGCCCCCGAGCAGGCGGTGTGGCGCTACAACAACGACGCCCCCGAGACCCCGCTGCGCGTGCTGTACCCCTCCGAGGGCACGGTCAGTCTGGACTACCCGTTCGTGGCCACCACCGGCGATCCGCTCATACGCGCGGCGGCCGACGAGCTGTACCAGGTCCTGCAGGCCCCCGCCTACCGCGAGCAGCTGCGCGACCTGGGCTTTCGCGAGCCGGACGGCACGGCGAGCCGGACCGTCTCCGACACCGGGGGGATCGTCGGACCGCCTCCCAGGACGCACGACGAGCTGACCGGGGACGCCCTGCTGACCTCGGTCCAGGACTGGAACCGGCTGTCGATGCCGTCCCGGGCGCTGGTCCTCGCCGACGTCTCCGCGGAGATGAGCGAGGAGCTGAGCGAGGGCGGCCCCGACAAGATCGACGTCGCCGTCGACGCCGCGCGGCTCGGACTCTCCCTGTTCCCCGACAACACCGACCTGGGGTTGTGGCTGCTGTCGGACGGGTTCGGCCCCTCCGGGCGCGACGAGGCCAGGCAGCTGACCTCGCTGCGGGCCCCGGCCTCCTCGTCGGCCGTCACCATGCGCCAGGAGCTGCAGCGGATCGCGGACGGGATCACCGTCCGGGGCGGCGGGCCGCGGCTGTACGACAACATCCTCGCCGCCTACGACGAGATGCAGGACGCCTACGAGGAGGACAAGATCAACAGCGTCATCCTGCTGACGGCGGGTGTGGACGGCGGTTCCAGCACGCTCTCCCACGGCGACCTGGTGGCCGAGCTCCGGAACCGCTTCGACCCGGACCGGCCGGTCACCATGTTCGTCATCGCCTTCGGCGCGCGAGCCGAGGCCGACCGGCTGGCGGAGATCGCGGCGGCGACCAGCGGCACCTCGTACGTGACCGACGACGCCGGGGAGATCGGGGACATCTTCCTGGGTTCCGTCTCGCGGCGGCTGTGCGTTCCGGACTGCGAGGGGTGACGACGGGAACCCGGCCGGACATCACGATTGGGTGACGGACCGGCAAAGCCCGGCGGGCCGGTCCGCGACGGCGGCGGTATTGCAAATCCCTTCTTCACCGGACGTTCACGTGCGGGACACCGCGCCCGCGCCTTCCGGCGCGCTCCCCGCCCCCGTCCCCGCCTCTTCTTCCACGATGTCGACTTGAGTACCGTTCCGAAGTGGACCCGTCGGTAACAAGCACCCGTGAGGACACCTTGGGACGCCATCGCGGAAACAGCGCTGACGCGAACGACTCCACCGCCCCCGACGACTACGAGCCGCGCCGCCGCGCGAGCAGGAAGCGGCGCCGCGGCAAGAGGCGCGCGCTCGTCGCGTTCGCCGCCGCGCTCGCCGTCCTCACCGGCCTGGGCGTCACCGGTTACCTCGTCCTCGGCGGCCGGGGCGGCTGCGGCGGCCAGGACATCCCCCTGAGCGTCGCCGCGGCCCCCGAGATCGCCCCCGTGCTGACCCGGGTCGCCCAGACCTTCAACGACGAGAACGAGGGCGTGGACGGCCAGTGCGTGAACGTCGAGGTGCGCGGCGTCGACTCGGCCGACGTCGCCTACGGCATCACCGGGGCCGGACCGACCATGGGTGACACGGACTCGGACGTGTGGATCCCGGACTCGGGCATCTGGCCCTCGATGGTCCGGCGCGACTCCGGCGACGCCGTCGTCACCGACACCGGGACGTCGGTGGCCCGGTCCCCGCTGGTGCTGGCGATGCCCGAGGGCGCCGCCGCGGACGCTGAGGAGGCCGGGGAGCCTCCGTCCTGGCAGACCCTGGTCCCCACCCAGGCGCCGTCGAGCACGACCGACGCCCCCTACCAGGTGCGCGTGGTCGACCCCGTCCGCAGCGCGTCGGGGCTGGCCACACTCGCGCTCCTCAGCGGCGCGATCGGCACCGAAGACGAGGACCAGCCGCAGCTCATCGCCGCCCTGCAGAACCTCCAGGAGTCGGTCTCCGCCGACGAGGAGGCCGCCTTCGGCGTGCTCAGCGACACCGAGGAGGGCTCCCGGCCCGTCCTGGTCCTGAGCGAGCAGGCCGCCTGGCGCTACAACAGCCGGCACCCCGACTCCGCCGCGCACGTCACCTATCCCGAGGGCGGCACCTACACGCTGGACTACCCGTACGTGCTGCGCACTACCGACCCCCTCACCCTGCGCGCGGCCGAGGCGTTCCGCGACGCCCTGACCAGGCAGGCCCCGCAGGAGTCCATCCGCGCCGAGGGGTTCCGGTCCGCCGACGGCAGGACCGACCCCGCGGTGCTCGGCGAGGACGCCGGCTTCCGGGCCGAGGCGCCGGAGAACCTGCCCACGCCCAGCGACAGCTCCGTGAAGTCCCTCACCAGCGCGTGGAACCAGCTCCGGCTTGGCACCCGACTACTCACGGTCGTGGACATCTCCGGTTCCATGATCGAGCCCGTGCCTGGTACCGGGCTCACCCGGATGCAGGTCACCACCATGGCCGCCCGGGAGGGTCTCGACATGTTCAAGAAGGACTCCGAGCTGGGGATCTGGGAGTTCTCGGTGCGGATCAACAACGACCTGGACTACCGCGAGACGGTGCCGATCCGGGCGCTCGACGCCGAGGTCGACGGCACGACCCAGCACCAGGTTCTGGACTCGGCGCTGGCCGGGATCCAGCCCAAACCCGACGGCGACACCGGGCTGTACGACACGATCCTGGCCGCGTACCGGGAGATGTCCGGCACCTACGCGGCGGACCGGGTGAACACCATCCTGGTGCTCACCGACGGCAACAACGACGACGACGCCAGCATCTCCCTGGAGGAGCTGCTGAGCACCCTCCAGGCGGAGGCCGCGCCGGACCGCCCGGTCGCCGTCATCTCCATCGCCTTCGGCCCGGACGTGGACCCCGAACCGCTGGAGCGGATCGCCGAGGCGACCAACGGCGCGGCCTACACCACCGACGACCCCACCCGGATCGGGGAGATCTTCCTGGAGTCCTTCACCCTGCGCATCACCGAGGACGAGGAGTAGGGGGTCTCCGGCGCGGGGACGGTGCCCGTTCCTCTCGGTGATCTTGACCTTTCCGGGGTCTCAATCGCCTCCGAGACCCCGGAAAGGTCAAGATCACCGGGGAGAGCGCGAGAACGCCTCGACGATCCGCCCGGCGCGCGTTGGCCGGTTCCGGTCAGGGCTCCGGGCGGGCACACCGATCGATGAGGCCGGACGGACGGTCCGTCCTCGCCCAGCGGGTATCACCTATGGACTTACCGTACGTATTCGCGTACGCAGAGGTTTGCGGAATACGCGAACTCGCTGAGAGGTGGCCGCCGTGGCCAACGCTTGGATGCGCGGTATCGGCAGGGTGAACGGCAAGACACCCGGGGGCCGGCCCCAGGGCGGTGCGCCGCGCGCCGTCTGGCACATGAGCGAATCCGACCCGAACAATCTGTCCGCACGTTCTGTGGCGCAGCGGCTGGACAGCGACGGCCGCACCTCCCACCTGGTGTGGAACCCCGTGACGGGGGACACCGTCCAGCTCCTGCCGGCCACTGCGGCCGCCGCCGGGCAGCTGACCCCGGGCCTGCGGACCGACCGCGCCCGTGAAGGCCGCGTCTGCATCGTCATCCAGGTCGTCGGCTACTCGCTGCTCCCCTTCACCGACGGGCCGCTCAACGGACTCGACCCCATCCTGCGGTGGTTGGACTCGTGGGAGATCCCCCGGTGGTGGCCTGCCGGACCGCCCGCGCCCTTCCCCGCCTCCCACTCCCCCTCCGGCTCCGAGCGCCTGTGGGCCCAGGGAGGGCACTTCGGCCATTCCCAGGTTCCCGGCTCCAGGGCCGACGGACCCGGCGCGATCGACATCGGACGGTTGCGCGGGGTCCCGCTCCCCTTCCCGGCCCCCGGGCTCCGCTCCCCGTCCGCGACCGGACCGCTTTCGCGGGTCCGGCCGAGTGCCAACGGAGTGCGCCCGCACGCCGCCACGGGTCCGACCTGACCCGAAGCACCCGGCCCGTACCGGTGGGGGGAGCGAAACGGCCCCGTGGTCCGGTCCGACCCGAAAACCCCTTAGTCTGTCGCCCATGGGTGGATCGATCGAGCCAGGCTGGTACGCGGACCCCGAGGGAGCGGTCGACCAGCTCCGCTGGTGGGACGGCAGCGACTGGACACAGCACGTCCGCGCGTTGTCCGAGCTGTCCGGAGGACAGGACGCCGCTTCCTCCGACGGGGGGTCCTCGGTCGGCGCCGGGACCACAGCGGACCTGGGCGGCGGCGCTCCGGACCAGGCGACCATCAACCTGGGCGGCGGCGCGCCCCATTACGACGCCGACCCCGCCGGCGCCACCATGCACGTCAACCCCCCCGGCCGCCCCCGGCCGGACCAGGACGACGACGAACCCACCGCCGACCTCGGCGACGCCGCTCCGGACCAGGCGACCATCAACCTGGGCAGCGTCACCCCCCACTACGACGCCGACCCCGCCGGCGCCACCATGCACGTCAACCCCCCCGGCCGCCCCCAACCGGACCAGGACGACGACGAACCCACCGCCGACCTCAGCGGCACCGCCGCCTCCCCCGGCGCCACCATGCGCGTCAACCCGCCCGGCCCTCCCCGGCCGGACCAGGACGACGACGAACCCACCGCCGACCTGGGCGGCGGGAACGCCGCACACGGCTTCGACGACGCGCCCAAGACCGCGGTGTTCACCCCCAACGGCCCGATGTTCACCCAGGCGGCCGCCGGTGAGGGGCCTGACGGGGCCCCCGAGGAGGGCGGCGGCAAGTTCAACAAGTTCTTCGGCAACCTCAAGGAGGGGCTCCAGGACTACCGCTCCGAACTGGCCGAGGACCGAAAGAAACGCCAGGAGGAGCAGCGCGTCAAGGCCGAGGAGCAGCGCCGCAAGGCCGAGGAGGAGGCCAGGCTCCGCGCGGAGCAGCAGGCGAAGGCCGACCAGGAGCGCCGCGAGCGCGAGGCCCAGAACCCCACTCCCCCCACGCCTCCCGTCGACGCCGCTTCCCGGTCCGCGCGGGACACCCCGACCGCGGACACCCCCGGCGCCCCCGCCACCCCCGGTACGGGCGGCAGCCCCGCCGGGTACGCCCAGCCGCCGGCCGCGCCTTCGGGCCCCCAGACCCCCGGATACCCGAAGCAGCCCCCCTCGCCTCCCCAGCGGCAGGGCCACTACCCTCCGTCGCCCCAGCCGCAGCCGTACCGGCCTCCGACAGGCCCCCAGCGCAGCGCGGCCCCCGGATACCCGCAGCAGTACCAGCCCCACCCGAACCCGACGCCCCCGGTGCCGCCCTCGAAGCCGTCCCGGCGCGGCCGCCGTTCCACCCCGTCTCCGGCGCAGCAGGGCTACCCGGGCGTCGCTCCCGGCCAGTACCCGCGGGGAGTCCAGCCGCCCGTGCCTCAGGGGCGCGGCGGCCAGGGCCCGCAGGGCTACCCCGGTCGGCCCCCGGTGCCGGGGCAACCCCAGTGGGGACCCCAGCAGGGTCGCGGCCCGTACCCGGCGCCGCCCCCGCCCAAGCGCAAGAAGAAGGGCGGCGGCTGCTGCGGCTGCCTCACCTTCCTGGTGCTCCTCGTGCTCCTGGTCGGCGCCGGGGGCTTCCTGTGGCTCGCCGAGGTCCCGTTCATGACCGCCGTCTTCGGTCCGCCGAGCCTCGTCGGCCTGTAGCCCCCGCGAGGAGCGGCGCGTCCGAGCCGGGCGCGCCGCTCCTCGCGTACCGGGAGGGCGGATCCGGCCGGAAAACGGCTCTTGGGCGAAACACGCCTAAGCTAGCCCTCATGAACGACAGCCTGGTGTGGATCGACTGTGAGATGACGGGGCTCGACCTCGAGAACGACGCGCTGATCGAGGTGGCCTGCCTGATCACTGACGGCGAGCTCAACCAGATCGGCGAGGGCGTCGACGTGGTCGTCAAACCGCCCCAGGCGGCGCTGGACCAGATGGGCGACTTCGTCACCCAGATGCACACCACCTCGGGGCTGCTGGCGGAGCTCGACAACGGCGTGACCCTGGCCGAGGCCGAGGAGCAGGTCCTGGACCACATCAAGCGCTACGTCCCCGAAGCGAAGAAGGTCCCGCTGTGCGGGAACTCCATCGCGACGGACCGCGCCTTCCTCGCGCGTGACATGCCCCTCATCGACAACCACCTGCACTACCGGATGGTGGACGTCTCCAGCATCAAGGAACTGCTGCGCCGCTGGTACCCCCGCGTGTACTTCGCCAGCCCGGAGAAGCACGGCGGACACCGCGCCCTGGCCGACATCACCGAGAGCATCCAGGAGCTGCGCTACTTCCGCGCCGCCGCCTTCGTCCCCATGCCCGGACCGGACAGCCCCACGGCCAAGGCCATCGCCGCCGACATCCTCTCCGGCGGCGACGGCACCGGTGTGGGCTCCGCCTCCGGGAAAGGGTGAGCGCACCACTCCCAACACCCGGTAGTATTCTTGCTGAACGCAGGCGCCGGACATGTTCGGCCCCGCGCTCATGGTGGGTGTAGCTCAGCTGGCAGAGCACCTGGTTGTGGTCCAGGATGTCGCGGGTTCAAGTCCCGTCACTCACCCCATAGAGGGACAAGCCCCGACCCGCGGAGACACTCCGCACCGGTCGGGGCTTCGTCGTTGCCGGGGCCATCACCCGTACGGCCGCGACCGAAGCGGGCGCGGCCCACGACAAGAGCGCGTCCGGACGGTTAGCGTTGACGGCAGGTGCCCCGGCTCTTTTCCTCTGGTGGGAGGCCGTATGACCGCCGACGAGCCCCGGATCCGCGACGAGGCCGAGCGCGCCTCGGAAAGCCTGCGGGACGTGCTGTTCGCCGCCGACCTGAAAAAGCTGGTGCGGGCTTCCCGGGAGGACGACGGGGAGAGGGTCGCGGAGATCCGGCGACACTACGGGAAGAAGTAACCGCTTCCGGCCACCGGCCGCACACCGGCGGCGCCGGATGTTACCGTGAGTGCGTTTCGCTTCTCCCTCAGGCATCGGACAGGAGAACCATGAGACTCACGCTGCTCGCCAAGGACGACAAATCCGGCGAGAAGGGCTGCCCTTCGGTCTACCTGGCCGACACGGGTGAGCTCGTCGTGCAGGGAGTCGAACTGGCCGCCCCGGACCTGGCCGAACTGCAGAATCCCCTGCCCGGGGAGACGGCCGTGCGGATCGCCCCGGAGGTCGCCCTCAGGGCCGTGGAGCTGTACGACCAGAACAGGGCGCGATGACCCCGCAGCGCGGGAGCCACCCTGTCGACGAGGAGGAGTTCGAGCAGCTGTTCGCCAGGTTCCGCTACACGGCGTTCAGGCTGGAGACGCTCCAGCACTACTCCGTCGATTACGAGGACGCGCCTTTCCGGCGCTTTCTCGCCGGCGGGCAGCCGGAGCACTCGGCTGTCCTGAGCGACTGGGGCGAGGAGATCCGGGCGGGGATCGGTGAGGGGCGTACATACCGCCGGGTCCACGTGGTCACCGAGCCGCTGTCGGACTACGTGCGCTTCGAATGCTCGTGGGGTTACCCCCGCAACGTGGCCGCCGGTGAGGACATCCGTATCCTCGCCGTTCCGGAAGGCGAGTGGCCCGAGGGGATACCGCGCCTGGACTACTGGCTGTTCGACTCCCACAGGCTGCTGAGGATGAACTACGGGCCCGACGGTTCGATGCTCACCCCCGAGCTGGTCGAGGACCCCGAGCAGGTCGTGGCCGCCAACCTCTGGCGCGACCGCGCGCTGCACCTGTCGGTCCCCTTCACCGAGTACCAGGCCCGGTTCGACGCCGCGATGCGCCCCCGCTGAAAGGCGCAGACAGTGGAAGACGACATCGACGGCGGCCCCCCGGACCGCGCCACCGGCGCGGCGGGCACCCGCAACGACGTCCGGGGCGATCCGGAGATCGTCGTGCAGGCCGGGGTCTTCCACGGCGACGTGCACATCACGGCCTCCGCGTCCGTGGACGAGCCTGTGCCCCGCCAGCTTCCGATGACGGTGAGGGAGTTCGTCGACCGCCGCGCCGAGATCGCTCTGCTCGACGCGCTGCTGCCCCCGCTGGACGGCGGAACGGCCGACCGGCCCGGCGCGACGGTCGTCGTCTCCGCGATCGGCGGCGCGGCGGCGGCGAGGCCGCCCGCGCGCTCGTCCGGGAGTCCATCGGCGTGTTCCGCGCGGCCGGTGAGCGGCGCGGCGAGGGCATGGCCCTGCTCAGCCTCGCCGACTGCGAACGCTCCACCGGCGGCTTCGACGCCGCCCTGGACCACTGCCGCGCCGCGACCGCCGTCTTCACCGGGATATCGGACACCTGGACCATCGCCTGGGCGGGCTGCTCGACGGGGGCGGTGCTGAACGCGGTCGGCAGGCACGCCGACGCCCTGGCGCACTACCGGTCCGCGCTCGGGGTCTTCCGCGACTTCGGGGACCACGACAGCGAGTCCGTCGCGCTGACCGGGATCGGCGAGGCGTACACGGGACTGGGCGATCCCGACCAGGCCCGCTCTCACCTCAACGCCGCCCTGGACATCCTCGTCTCCGTGGACGATCCCCGGACCGGGGAGGTCGAAGCGCTCCTCGCCCGCGTTCCCTGACGCCCGGGCTGGCTCGGGGGCGCTCCCGGTTCCCCGGGGCAGTCCGCCGACCGGGGCTTCGTCGCCGCCGGGGTCACCGCTCCCCGGACTGCTGTGAGGGGGTCTTCGCGGGCTCCTCGGACTTCAGTCGGCCGATCCGGGGGAGGAAGCGGCCGGAGCGGGCGGCAGCCCGGCCAGCGCGGCCACCGGAGCGGCCAGGCCGGGCAGCAGAGCAGCGGCGAACAGTACCGTGCCCCACCAGTCCGGACTGAACGGGGTGGTCTCGGGACGGCGGAAAGCGGTGTCGCCGGTGCGCAGCCGGGCCAGCAGAGTGCGTGGTCCGAAGGCGAGCAGCAGGCCGGTGGGGTGGAGCAGGAGCGCGGCGAGTGTCACGGGCGTCCCCGCTCGGGAGGTCTCCGGCCGCCATCGGTCGGGGGCGGTACGGCGGTCAGGAGGTCAGGAGCAGCAGGAGCAGCCCGGCGCGCATCCGCAGGCGTCGCCGTCGTCGGCGTCGGCTGCGGTCATGGCGATGCCCGCCGGGGCGCAGCAGGCGTCGCCGCGCCACGCCACGCGGCCCTCCCTGACCGCGACGGCGGCGATGGCCAGTGCGACGACCGGGTCAGCCCACGACCAGCCCAGCAGGGCGTTGGCCAGCAGGCCCGCCAGGAGCGCGGCCGACAGGTAGGCGCACAGCAGGGTCTGCTTGGAGTCGGCCACGGCCGAGGCGGAGCCGAGCTCGCGGCCCGCCCGGCGCTGGGCCAGGGACAGGAACGGCATGACCACCACCGACAGGGCGGCGAGCACGATGCCGGGCACGGAGGTGTCGGCCTCGCCCGCGCCGACCAGGGAGCGCACCGCTTCGAACGTGACGTAGGCGGCCAGCGCGAAGAAGGAGACGGCGATGACGCGCAGCGCCCTCTTCTCCCTCGCCTGGCGCACCGCGGCCTCGCGGGCGGAGAACTGCCAGGCCACCGCAGCGGCGGAGGACACCTCGACGACCGAGTCCAGCCCGAAGCCGACCAGCGCCGTAGAGGAGGCGACCGTCCCGGCGGCGATCGCCGCAACGGCCTCGACGACGTTGTAGGCGATGGTCGCCGCGACCAGCAGGCGGACGCGCCGCGTCAGCGCAGAGCGGCGCGCCTCGGACACCTCCGGCGCCAGGGGGGAGGCCATCAGCAGCACCCCTTCTCCGCCGCGTCCGCGCACGCCTTGTCGGTCTCCACCGCGAGCACCGCCGAGCGCAGGTCGTCCAGGGCGTGGCCGAGCCTGGCGTCGGCCAGTTCGTAGCGCACCCGCCGCCCGACCGGGACGGTGACGACCAGGCCGCAGTCGCGCAGGCAGGCCAGGTGGTTGGACAGCCGCGTGCGGCTGATCCCCAGCACGTCGGCCAGGTCGGCCGGATGGGCGGGGCTCTCCCGGAGTGCCAGCAGGATCCGGCAGCGGATCGGGTCCGCGAGCGCCCGCCCGAACCGGGCGAGCGCGTCGATGTCGGTGGCGATCGTCAGCATGCCGGCAACAGTACACGAAAGCCTGAATTCACATAACCGTGGATTCACCTTCCCGGGACGCGTCCGGGCGAGGGCGGCCGGGAGCCCCTTGCCCGATGATCCCGACGTCAGTGTTCTGGAGGACTCGGTTCCGAAACGCCGACGTCGAGATCATCGACAGGACCCTCGCAGGGAGCCGGGGACACGGGCCGTGCTACGACGCCTTACCCTCCGAGATCGCGGTCTGGTGGATTCCGGCCAGGACGTCCGGGTCGGGCCCGGCGAACAGGCCCTCGGAGCCGTTGAGTTCCAGTCCGGTGAAGGGTGACTCGTACAGCGACTCGATACCGAGGTCCCTGTTACAGACCGGGTCAGGACCAAGCCCAGCGGTTCATCCCCACGTGCGTGGGGCTTGGTCGGCGGGGCTGCACTCGGCCTTGACCGGCAGCGGTTCATCCCCACGTGCGTGGGGCTTGGGCTAATGACCTGCGACTATGCAGAGCGTTATCTTGCCTGAGGATGTCATCCAGGAAGTCCTGACCACTACGAGACAGTCTGCCAGAAACACCGAGTCATTCTCGGTGAGAGGTGAGGGATACGGCCACCTGTCTCACCGACGACTCACCAGGTACGCAGAGGCAAGCAGTAGGGAGTTCCCGGCGCGGGGCGCTTTGGCGTCGGTAGCAGGGACCTACTCGATGATCTTGAGCCTTCTGCCCGTTTCCGGGGCTGGAAGGGCGGAAAACTCAAGATCATCCCGGGGTGAGGGCGGAACCGATCTCCGAACCGCCGCACCACGGACCTCCGGCGGGGACGCGCCCGTGCCCGCCGTCGCCTCGCGATCCACGCGGCATAAGGCCAAAAGACCCACGCGAAGTTCCGGGCGCTGCACGTCGATCGGAGTTGCACTCCCGCAGGTCATCCTCAAGCGGCTCGGTCTTTCTCCGCAAGCCATGAGAGCTCTTCCAACTCGTCAAGAAGCGGTATCCGGCGCAAGGAAACGCCCGGGGTAGCATGTGCGTGGGACTGCTTCAGGTAAGCAGAAAACGGCCTCCAGAGTCACTCTGGGGGCCGTCTCTCGTTAGGGGTCAGAACTGCTGTCTCTTCACCACATCGATGAAGCTTCGCCACTCGACGCCTCCGAACAGGAGGTAGCCGAGCTGCGGATTCCGGGAATCACGGATAGCTGACATATCCGGAGTCTCAGCGATCTCGATACAGTTCTCGGTCTTCGGCCCGGAGTACGAGGACTTCCTGAACCGGAGGTTGGACGGCTTCAGCATCGTTGTTCCTCAAGGGCGGGACTCAGCCAGACACTCAAGGAAGCTTCTGGAGTCGTTCACGCTCAGCGCCGACGACGACGGCGGAGTCAGGTAGTACTCGCACTCTCAGATTAGGGCGCTGGACCTGCAACAGATGACCGACCTACCCCGAGGAGGCCCGCCGCCTGCGGCGCATGGCCGACCAGATCACGGCCCGGACCCAGGACCGCGCCTACTGGCTCACCGGGGTGCGCCACACCTGTCTGGCCCTGCTCGCCGAGGTGTCGGCGTGGCCGGGCGACGGCTGCGCCCGCCGCCGCCCCGGTCTGGACACCGGGTGCGTGCGCCCCAGCACCCATCCGGGGTCCTGTCTGGACGCCTTCGGCCACGCCTGGACCCGCGACCCCGACGGGAGTACCGCGCCGTGACCGCCTTCCACTCCCTCTTCATGGTTGACCGCTGTTCATCCTGCCAGTCACGCAGGACCCACCAACTCGCCAAGAAGCGGTATCTGGTAGCCGAAGAGGACAGCCGGTAGGATCTCGGCGGGAACTGTTCAGGTAACAGCGATGAAGGCCCCCGGCAACAGCCGGGGGCCTTCGTTGTTCAAGGGCTACAGGTTGCCGGTTTTGACATCAGCGAGGAACGCCCACCACTCGGCCTTCTCAAACTCGATGTGGCCGAGGTGCGGGTTCTGGCTGTCCTGGACAGCCGCACCGGTGAGTGTGTCTGCGACCTCGACACAGTTTTGCCCGGTTCCACTGCTGTAGGAGCTTTTGCGGAAGGTCAGGCGGGAACGATCAGGCATGAGGATCTGCTCTTCTACTTGGAACTTTTCAAGCTTGCTTCCAAGAATGCCACCGAGTCCTCAACGGACAGGGCGACCTCCTCGACTGCCGCGAACACCCTCTCGTAGTGCTCTAGCTCCTGGCTGTCCTCAAGGAACATTCCAGCGATTGACTGCTCCAGGAAGACCGCCGAGGGATCGTGCGGGAACCTCATGACGACGAACGCACCGTTCATCGCGAGGTGCGGACCCACGGAATCCGGCACGATGCGCACCTGGACGGTAGGACGTTGCACGGCGATGAGGTGCCGCAGCTGCCCTGAGGCGATCTCACCCGGAATCTTGCGCAGAGCGGCTTCATCGATAAGAGCACTGAAGACTGGAGCGTCAGGGCGTTCCAAGATCTGCTTGCGCATCATGCGCGCCTCTACCCGCCGGGTGATCTGGTGCTCGTCGGTGATACCGCTACCACGCACGAGAGCCTCCGCGTAGTCCGGCGTCTGAAGCAGACCCGGAACGTACAGGGCCTCATAGGTGCGCAGCTCTGTCGCTTCGGTTTCCAGGTCGATGTATGCCCCTGTGCCGAGCACATCGCGGTATCCGACCCACCATCCGCTCTGACTGGCCTCCTTCGCCAGCTTCACGTAAGCGGCGCGCTTCTCTTCGTCGATCACTCCGTAGATATCCAGCAAGGTGAGGAGATCTGCCTGCCTCAGACGCTGGAGCTTCCGGTTCTCGATACGGGTCACTTTGGCCGCTGACCACGGACGGTCGGGGCTCCGCTTCTTCGCTTCAGTGGCGACGGCCTCGACCGTGAACCCCTTGCTTGCACGCAGTGTCAGCAGCTGTCGGGCGAGACGGCGTCGGCGGAGCGTAGGACTGGCAGCCAATTCGTGAGCACTCCTCGCTGAGGGTGATGACTGGTAGCGCGATTCTACGCGTGAGGTTGATTTCTGTGACATTCAGTGCACCGTTCACTCTAGGACAACAGATTCGATGAACATTGTTACAGTCGATCCAAAATGAATATTGCACTTTTCCTGATCCTGGGGCACGATGGAATCACCTGAACAGATCTGGCCGGACCTCCCATCCGGCCCTTCCCGAGGAGTCCGCTCATGCGACTCGTCCGTTCTCTCGTCATGCCCTGGGCGGCGTTGCCGTCGTTCCTGGCTCCGCCTCCCCGTCGGGTGGCCCGGCACGCGCGCACGTCCCGGCCTGCGGCAACCCGGCCTGCCGTTCCCCGCACCGCCGCGCCCCGCACCGCCGTTCCCGGGGTTCCGTCGCCGCGCCGCCCCGGCTGGGCGCGGCCGTTGGCCCGCACGGTGGCGGTGCCGCCCGACCGGGTGCGTTTCGCCGAGGTCGCCCGGGCCCACCGGGCGTTGTGGGCGCTGTCCTACGACCCGGCCCAGGGCGCGTCCTTCCAGGCCCGTCACCGGGTCATCGGCACCCTGGTGGTGGCGGCCAGTGATCTGGAGGCGTTGGACTTCGCGCTCGCCGAGTTCGTTGCGCCTTCGCACGCGCGCGGCTACCTGGCCCGCCACCGCGGCGGCGGCGGCGTTGTCCGGCGCGCTTCGGCGGTGGTCTGATGCTCGACCTGACCCCCGAGGAGGTCCGCCGCCTGCGGCGGCTGGCCGACCAGATCGCGGCCCAGACCCAGGACCGCGCCTACTGGCTCACCGGGGTGCGCCACACCTGTCTGGCCCTGCTCGCCGAGGTGTCGGCGTGGCTGGGCGACGGCTGCGCCCGCCGCCGCCCCGGTCTGGGCACCGGGTGCGTGCGCCCCGGCGCCCATCCGGGGTCCTGTCTGGACGCCTTCGGCCACGCCTGGACCCGCGACCCCGACGGGAGTACCGCGTCGTGACCGCCTTCCACGAGGTCCCGCCGCCGTCCTTCGACGGCGCGGCGGCGGCCTTCGCCACCACCCTGGCCGGGGTCCCCGCCAACGTCGCCGTGGCGCGGCGCTGGACGCGCGGCGTGCTGGCCCTGGCCCCGAGAGCCCGGGTTCCGGAGCCGGTGGTGGACACCGCCGTCCTGCTGGTGTCCGAGTGCGCCGCCAACGCCGTCACCCACACCCCCAGCGGGCGGCCCGGCGAGGTGTTCGGCGTGCACGTGCGGGTGGCGCCGGGGCGGTTGCGCGCCGAGGTGCGCGACCGGCGCCCCCACGGCGCGGCGGCCCCGCGCGCCGTGGACGCCGCCCCCGACGCCGAGCACGGGCGCGGCCTGGCCCTGGTCCACGCCCTGTCCACCACCTGGGGGCCCCTGCCGTCGGCCTCGGGGGTGTTCTTCACCCTCACCTGGCCGCAGGCCCCGCCCCTGGTCCCCGACCCCTGACCACTGCCCTGACCACTGCGGGGAGGAGTATCCGGCCCAAAGCGAAAGGCCGGCCGGGTGCTCCTCCCGGCCACCGGCGACCGTCCAAGGCGGCCCTGTCTTCGTCCGCCCGAACGCACACCCCGGTTCCGGACGCCGCCTTTCGAGAAGTCCGGCGGAATTCCCGTTTTCCCGGAGGCGGCGGAGAACGGCGTCCCGCCCGCCCCGGGGAAATCTCGGGGAAAAGCCGTCCAATGTCGGCCAAACCCGAGGGGGTGTTTTCCACAACCCCGTCACCGGACTTGCTTTGCCCGCCCGGATAACGCACCGTAGATCCGTGCCCAGCGACGATCCTTCGCCGAGCCGGACGACACGGACGGCGCGCCCGTCGTTAGCATGAGCACCGACAGACCGCTTGGCAGCCGGACCCCCGCGCACCGAGAAAGCCTTCCCAAGCGCCTCACCCCCTGGGAGCTCGTACCTTGTCCAGCGACCGTTCACGGTCCGCGAGCGTCGTGGCCCTGCTCGCCGACATCCCGAGCACGGGCCACCTCGGCGATGCCCAGGCGCGGCGCTTCCCCCTGGACGGAGACGACGTCGCCGCCCGGTCCGCCGACTTCATCGACTTCGCCGCGCACCACGTCTCCCAGGGCAGGAAGGTCGTCGCCCTCTACCCCGCGTGGCGGAGCGACCGGGCCGAACGTGCGATCCGGTTCGCCCGCGGGGCGCTGCGCACCGACTGCGTCGCGGCCGTCCCCATGGACCTGTCCCCGCTGGCGCTCTCGCTGCTCGCCGACCAGATGGCCTACCTCTCCCCGTACCTGCCCGCGGGCCTGGTCGCCGAGCTCGCCGACGAACTCCCCGGCCACGTCCTGGCGGGCGGCTGGCTCAGGAGCGTCGCCAACCTCTCCACCATCCCCATCTCCGTCCGGCAGCACGTGGGCTCCCTCGCGCCCAGGACCGTCTTCCTCGCCTTCTGCGCGCCGCACCAGCGCGTGGGCCGGGTCCGCAGGTCCGACCCCGCGCCGAACATCCCGTTCCGCCCGGTGAACCCGGTGCAGATCCTGGTCTCCGCGGGCGGGGACGCCGACCGGAGCGCCTTCGACGCGCAGTTCATGCCGGTCGTCGGCGCCACGGCGACGCGCGACCTGCCCGAGCAGCCGCTCGGCCCGGCCTACTGGGGGACCGCCAGGTACGTGGAGTTCGTGGTCTTCAGCGCCCACCAGGACGCCCTCACCCGGCCGGTCCGCGCCATCCGCTCCACCACCTGCGCGTGGTGCCGCGAGCGGGTCGCCGGACCGCACTGCCGGTTCTGCGGCGCCGCCAACCAGACCCCGGCCGGGCGCCCGCCCGCCTACGCCAAGGCCGCGCAGGTGCCCGCGCCCGCCGCCCCGCCCGCGCCGCCGCCCGGCCCGCCCGCCCAGGGCCCCCCGCCCCCGCCCGGCCCCGCCCCCCACGGCGGACCGCCGCCCGGGTACGGGGCCGACTCGGGCCCGAACAGCCGTCCGCCGGCCCCGCAGCACCCCGCCCCTCCTCCCGGCAGCGGCGCCGACACCGGCCGCACGCCGGGCTACCGCCCGACCCACCGCTGAACCGTCGGCGGCCCCGCCCCCTCCGCGACCGCCCGGTTAGAAATGGAGCGCCATGAACCCCCGTCAGAGACGCGGCGTTCTGCTCATGATCATCGCCGCGTTCGGCGCGATCGCCGTGTTCCTCACGGTCGTCTCGTACGTCAACACGCTGAACAGCGAGTTGGGCACCTACCGGACGGTCCTCCGGCTCACCCAGGACGTCGACCCCTACCAGCCGATCACCGAGGACATGATCGAGCCGTACGAGGTCCCCGCCCGGTACTTCGACGAGGAGGTCTTCCTGACGGACCTCGCCGACGCCGACGAGGCGCTCAGCACCCCCGGCAGCGAGGCCGTCTCCTCCACCTTCCTGCGGGAGGGCACGCTGCTGCAGACGAGCATGGTCATCCCCGCGCCCGCGCTGGAGAGCGGCGAGCGCGAGATCGCGATCATGATCAACGCCGAGACCGGTGTCGCGGGGAAGGTGGCCCGCCAGTCCCGGGTGGACATCTACGCGTCCTTCCAGCCCAACGACCAGACCGGCGCCTGCGCCATCCGGGTCCTCACCGACGTCGAGGTCCTGGACGTGGGCGACATCGGCGCGCAGATCGACGAGCAGACGGGCGGCACCAACTCCGTCGTCCCGGTCACCTTCCGGCTCACCCCCCAGCAGGCGCTGGAGCTCACCTACGCCGAGGCGTTCGCCTCACAGCTCCGCCTGGCCCTGATCAGCGCGCAGGGGTCCGGGACGCCCGGCGACGTCGACTTCTGCAGCGAGGACCAGATCGCGGCGATCGGCGGGCCCGGCGGCGACGCGCAGGAGAACGGCGGTGCCAACTGATGGACGCGCACACGAGGCGGGACGGCGACGGATGAGCACCTACCAGGTCCTGATCGGGGCCCCCAGCGACGAACTCGAGAACGCCCTCACGGCCCGCTTCGAGGAGCTCGCCGAGGCCGAGGTCGTGAGCGTGCACCGCTCGTCCCGCGAGGTCAGCGACACCGTGGGCAAGCTTCCCCACCTCGACGTGGTGCTGATCCACGAGGACCTCGGCCCGCTGCCGGTGCTCGACCTCGTCCGGGACATCTCCCGCAACCACCCCCAGCTCGCGGTCATCCTGATCGCGCACGAGATCGACCCCGACACCTTCACCAGCGCGATGGAGGCGGGCGCGCGCGGCCTGCTCCAGGCCGACGCCACGATCGAGCAGCTCGGCGCCCGCGTCGCCACCGCCGCCGAGTGGTCGCGCACCCTGCGCCGCCACCTGGAGGCCGCCTCACTCGACCTCCCCGTGTCCGGGCGCCGCGGCCAGATCATCACCCTGACCGGCGCCAAGGGCGGGGTGGGCACCACCACGACCGCGATCCACCTGTCCCGGGTCGCCGCGAAGGCCGGACGGGTGGTCTGCCTCGTCGACCTCGACCTGCAGTCCGGCGACATCCCCGGCTACTACGACCTCAAGCACCGCCGCAGCATCGTGGACCTGGTCGACGCCGCCGACGACATCAGCGCGGCGATGCTCGCGGACACCCTCTACGTCCACAACGACGGACCGCACATCCTGCTCGCCCCCGAGCACGGCGAGCACGGCGAGGACGTCACCGCGCGCGCGGCCCGCCAGATCCTGGGGGCGCTGCGCTCGCGCTACGACCTGGTGGTCGTGGACTGCGGCTCGTCCATCACCGACTCCACGGCCGTGGCGGTCGAACTGTCCGACACCGCGATCGTCCTGGTCAACCCCGACCTCCCCGCGCTGCGCGGAGCCCAGCGGCTCATCGCGATGTGGGAGCGGCTGCAGATCCGCGACGCCAAGAACGTCACCGCGCTGCTCATGCGGCACAGCCGCAGGAACGAGATCCAGCCGGACTTCGCCCGCAAACTGCTGGGCACCGACATGCTGCGCACGGCCGTGCCCGCCGCCTACCGCGCCCTGGAGGAGGCGTCCAACACGGGCATCCCCGGCAAGCTCACCGACGAGGGCCTCCTCAGGGCGTTCGGGCGGCTCGCCGGCGAACTGGGCATGCTCAGCGTCCCCGACGACGAGTCCGGCCCCTCCACGGACGAGGCCGCCGAGGCGATGATGGCGCAGACCCGCCGGTCCCGCGGCAACCGGGGCGACTCCGGCGCCTCGATCGTGGAGTTCGCCGCGCTCCTGCCGTTCCTGGGGCTGGCGCTCCTCCTGACCTGGCAGATCGTGCTCGTCGGCCTGACCGGCATGTACGCCTCGCACGCGGCGAACGAGGGCGCCCGCCAGGCGTCCCTCACCCCCAACGACCCCGAGCTGATCCTGGAGGAAGCCACCCGGCGGGTGCGCGCGCCCTGGGACGAGGAGGACGCCTTCACCCTCGAACAGGTCGTGGAGCAGGGGCAGGAGTACGTCCAGGTGACGATCGCGATGCCCGCGGTCCTCCCCGGCGTCGAAAGCCCCTGGGACATCAGCAGCCGGTCCCTGGTCCTGCGCGAGAGGTGACGGCATGATCAGACCCCCCCGCCGTCCGGCCCGCCGCCGTGACGACCGCGGCTCCCAGATCCTCGAATTCGCCGCCTACGTCCCGCTGTTCCTGCTGATGGCGGTGATCGCGCTCGAGGTGTTCTTCTCGTTCGTCGCCGTCGAGCAGGCCGAGAACGCCGCCCGCATCGGCGCGCGCGTCGCCGAGCAGACCGGCCCCGCCAACGCGGTGGGCGCCGTCCAGAACGCGCTACCCCCCTGGATGGACGACGCCGACATCCGCACCGGCTACACCGACGACCGCGGCGTCTTCGCCGAGGTCGCGATCAGCGTCCCCGTCGTCTTCGACATCGCCTCACTCGACTACACCGTGACCCGCCGGGTCGACATGGCCCTCTGACCTCCCTTCCCCTTCCCCGCACCTCCCAGGTAAGGCCCATGGCACTCAAAGACCGTCTCAACGAGGACCGACTCTCGGACCAGCACTCCGACCGCGGCAGCGTCGCCCACTGGCGCCAGCGCCTGCTGACCGAGATCAACCTCGACGACCTCGCCATGCTCAGCCTCGAACAGCGCCGCATCCGCCTGGAGAAGGTCGTCGGGCACCTCCTCTCCCGCGAGGGCCCGGTCCTGTCCGACCGCGAACGCGGCAACATGATCCGCCGCGTCGTGGACGAGGCCCTCGGCCTCGGCGTCCTCGAACCGCTCCTGGCCGACGAGAGCATCACCGAGATCATGGTCAACGGCCCCGACAACGTCTTCGTCGAGCGCCGGGGCCGGGTCGAGCGCATCGAGACCACCTTCGCCAGCGAGGAGCAGCTCTACCAGACCATCGACCGCATCGTCTCCACTGTGAACCGCCGCGTCGACGAGTCCAGCCCGATGGTCGACGCCCGGCTTCCCACCGGCGAGCGCGTCAACGTGATCATCCCCCCGCTGTCGCTGTCCGGCCCGATCATCACCATCCGGCGCTTCCCCAAGCCCTTCACCATCGAGCAGCTGGTCGCCGGGGGCAGCCTCGACGAGGCCACCGGCGTCCTGCTGTCCTCCCTGGTGCGGGCCCGGTTCAACGTGATCATCGCGGGCGGCACCGGCACCGGAAAGACCACGTTCCTGAACGCGCTGTCCGCGTTCGTGCCCTCCCACGAGCGCGTCGTCACCATCGAGGACTCCGCCGAACTCCAGCTCCAGCAGGAGCACGTGCTGCGCCTGGAGTCCCGGCCGCCCAACATCGAGGGCGCGGGCGCGATCACCATCCGCGACCTGGTCCGCAACTCGCTGCGGATGCGCCCCGACCGCATCATCGTCGGCGAGGTCCGCGGCGCCGAGACCCTCGACATGCTCCAGGCGATGAACACCGGCCACGACGGCTCGCTGGCCACCGTGCACGCCAACTCCGCCGAGGACGCCGTGCACCGCCTCCTGACGCTGGCCTCCATGAGCGAGGTCACCGTCCCGTTCGAGGCGATCCGGGACCAGGTCAACGCCGCGATCGACATCATCGTGCACCTGTCCCGGTACCCGGACGGGTCCCGGCGGGTGTCGGAGGTGTCGGTGGTGGCCTCCAGCCGGCGCGAGGAGTTCCGCCTCGACCCGCTGCTGCGCTTCGAGGCGCACCGCTACGAGGCGGACCGCAAGGTCACCGGCGTCTTCCACCGCTTCCCCCTGCCCAGGCACGTCGCCGCCCGTGTCTACGGCGCGGGCGAGACGGTCCCCGCGGCGTTCGGCGTCGTCAGGGCCTCGCACGCGGCGCCGTCCGCCGACGGCTCCCCCTATCCGGGAGGTTCGCTGTGAACCACACGCTCGTCATCCTGGTCCTCACGGCCGCCACCCTGGCCGTGGCCGTGTGGGGCCTCGTCGTCTACACGGACGGTGTGGCGCAGCGCCGCTTCCTGGCCTCGCGCAGCGTCCTGTCCGAGGTCGAGCGACGCGCCAACACCCCCATGGCCCGCCTGGACGTGTGGCTGCGCCGCACCGAACCGGGCCGCCAGGTCGAGGTCCGCCTGGCCAGGGCGGGCGTCCGGATGCGGGTGTCCGCCTTCGTTCTGCTCCTGGCGGGCACGGCCGCGGCCGCGGTCGTCCTGGTCTGGCAGATCCTCGCGCCCGTCCTCGGCGTCCTGGCCGCCGGGCTGGTGGGCTTCCTGTTCCTGGCCTACCTGCGCCAGCAGGAGGAGAAACGCAAGGAGGCGTTCACCGCCCAGCTCCCGGAACTGGCCCGGGTCCTGTCCAACGCGACCCAGGCCGGACTGGCGCTCCCCACCGCGATCGACATGGCCGCCGACGAACTGGACGACCCGGCCGGCTCGGAGCTGCGCCGCGTCGCCGAGTCGATGAAGGTCGGCCAGCCCTTCGAGGCCGCGATCAGCGACCTTCGGGAACGCATGCCCTCACGCGAGATCGGGGTCCTGATCTCCACCCTGCTGGTATCCGCCCGGTCGGGCGGCGCGCTGGTGACGGCGCTGCGCACGATCTCCGAGACCCTGGAGAACCGCAAGGAGACCCGGCGCGAGGTCCGCACGATCCTGAGCGAGACCACCAACACGGCGTGGGCGCTGCTCACGATGGGCGTCGGCTCGCTCTTCCTGCTGAACCTGATGATGCCCGGCACCGTGGGAAGGATGACCGAGAGCCCGACCGGGCTCGCGATCCTCGGCGTCTCGCTCTCCCTGTTCGCCATCGGCTTCGTGACGATCCGCCGCATGTCCCGGATCGACTTCTGACACCCGCCCGGCCCCGACCCCCTGGACAGCGCACAGAGCCTGGAGAGCAATGAACATCGTCCTCACCCCCCTGCTCGCCCTGCTGCTGGGGCTGGCCGGCGCGCTGTCCGTGGGCCTCTTCTTCTGGGGCGTCTACCTGATGACCCGGAAGAGCGACGTCGCCGGGGACTTCGTCATCGAACCCCCGAAGAAGAAGCAGGACGGCACCTTCGTCCTGCACCGCGTCACCGAACTGATCGGGCGCCCCTTCGGCCCCATGGTGATGGACTGGATCGGCGAGGAGCAGCAGGCCCGGATCCGGTTGCGCATCGATTCGGCCGGACGGCCCGAAGGGCTGACCGTGCGCCGCTACGCGCAGCGCAAGGCCGGGGAGGTGCTGCTCTACGGCGGCGTCGGGCTGTTCTTCCTCTTCGACGGCTCCCCCGTGTTCGCGGTGGTGATCCTGGCCTTCAGCCTCCTCACCGACATCTCCCTCTACAGCGCCAAGCAGCAGCGCCAGGACGAGATCCAGAAGCAGCTTCCCGACTTCCTGGACGTGCTCGCGGTGACCGTGGGCTCCGGCCTCGCCTTCCGCCAGGCCCTCTCACGGGTGGCCGACTCCATGCCGGGCGTCCTCGCCTCGGAGTTCCGCTTCGCACTGCACCAGATGGAGCTGGGCACCAGCAGGCGCGAGGCGTTCGGCGCGCTGCGCAGGCGGAACTCCAACGAGTCGCTCGGCCGGTTCGTCACCGCCCTCCAACAAGCCGAGGAGCTGGGGGCCCCGCTCTCCCAGACACTGCAGAGCATCGGCCAGGACATGCGCCGCGAGGACGCCCAGTACCTGCGCCGCCGCGCCCAGAGGCTCAACCCCCGGGTGACCGGCGTCACCGCGGCGACCATGCTGCCGGGCCTGCTGCTGCTCATCGGAGGCGGGATGTTCATCGGCTCCGACATCGACCTGTCGGCCATCTTCGGGTGAGCCCGTGACCGCGACCGGGAACACCTCACCCGACCGGCTGACCGGGCTGGTGCAGCTGCTCATCCAGCTGCGCTTCCTCCTCACCGGCATCGCGCTCCTACTGCTCCCCGCCGACCGCCTCTCGGTGGAGACCGTCGTCATGCTGGTCAGCTACGCGGTGCTCTCCGGCCTCCTCGCCCGGTACTGGGAACGGCTCTCCCCCCACCTGTTCCGCCACCCGCTGCTGGTCATCGCCGACATCCTGGTCGCCTCGGCGATCCTCGCGGTGGACGGGCCATCCGGGGCCTTCTTCCTCGCCACCGTGCTCACCAGCACCACGGCGGGGGCGCTGTACGGGGTCAAGGGCATCGTCGGGGTCTCCGCCCTGCAGGTCCTCGGCTACCTTGCGGCGCTCCTCACGTACCTGGGGATGCTGGGGAGCCCCGTCGCGGTCACCCTGGCGGACTTCCAGGTCCTCCTCGTCCAGCCCCTGCTCTACCCGGTCGCCGGGTACATCGGCCTGCGGCTGCGCGGGCTCCTCGTCGAACTTGCGCTGGAGCAGGAGAGGCGCCGCGCGGCCGAACGCGCGGCGGCCGCGGCCGAGGAGCGCTCCCGGCTGGCCCGGGACATGCACGACTCCGTGGCCAAGACCCTGCGCGGCGCCGCCATGGCGGCCCAGGCCCTGCCCCTCTGGCTGGAGAAGAACCCCGAACGCGCGGCGGCCACCGCCGCGCAGGTGGTCAACGCCGCCGAGACCGCCGCGCAGGAGGCCCGCGAACTCATCTCCGACCTGCGAGAGGACGCGTCCGGCGTCCCCATCGCGGACACCGTCGCCGAGGTGCTGCGCGCGTGGTCCGAGGAGACCGGCGTGGAGAGCAGGTTCCGCGCCTGCGGCGCACCGCTGCCGCTGCTCGTGACGGCCCGCCACGAGACCATCGCCGTCCTGCGCGAATCCCTCACCAACATCGACCGCCACGCCGCCGCCGGAACCGTCACCGTGGAACTCGCCGCCGAGTCCCGGCACCTGGCCGTCACCATCCGCGACGACGGCCGCGGCTTCGACCCCGCGGCACCCGCCCCGGGCCACTACGGCCTGGTCGGCATGCGCGAACGCGCGGCCCGCGCCGGGGGCACCCTCGCCGTCTCCTCCAGCCCCGGAGAGGGAACCACCTTGACGCTGCGCGTCCCGTTGGCCGACGCTTCCCGAGGGGACTCGGAATGACCCTTTCCGGCCCCGCTCAGAGAAAGCCCTCCTCCCCCATGCCACCGATCACCGTCCTCGCCGTCGACGACAACATCATCGTCCGCGCCGGCCTCATCTCCCTCCTCGAAGCCTCCGACGGCATCCGGGTCATCGGTGAGGCGGGCGACGGCGCCCAGGCCATCGAACAGACCCGGGCACTCGAACCCGACGTCGTCCTCCTCGACGTCCGCATGCCGGTCCGAGACGGTGTCAGCTCGGTCGAGGAGCTCGCCGAACTCACCAAGGTCGTCATGCTCACCCACACCGAGGACCCGGAGGTCATCGAAACCGCCCTGCGAAGGGGAGCCAGCGGCTACCTCGTGCACGGCCACTTCACCCTGGACGAACTGGAGCGCGCCCTGCGCGAGGTCGTCCACGGCAACGGCAGCCCGCTCTCACCGATCGCGGCCACGGCCCTGCTGGCCTCCATGCGCTCCGCCCCGACCGCCCCCGCCCCGCCCCGACCCACCGACCTGGGTCTGACCGACCGGGAAGCCGAAGTCCTCGCCGCGATCGCCCGGGGCCTTCCCAACGCGGCCATCGCCAAGGACCTCTTCCTGTCCGAGAAAACCGTGAAAAACCACATCAACCGCATCTTCCGAAAGCTCAACGTGAGCACCCGGGCCGCCGCGATAGCGCGATGGAACGGCCACGGAGAGGCCCCGGGAGAGAGGACCACCGGGTGAGACCCGCACCCGCTCGGCTAGGCCCTCCACTTTGGGCCTGCGGGCCCTACCTGCCCGCTCAGGCGTTCTCTAGATTGATACTCGTCGCCAGGCCGTCACGGACATCGGGGCCCGTCCCAGCCCCAAGGAGGAAGCCATGCAGAACCCGCTGATCCCCCTCTACGTCAAAGCCAAATTCGGTATCGTCAACCGGGTGAGCACCCCGCGCAACCACGACGACCGAGGAGCGGGTTTCGTGGAATACGCCGCCGTAATCGTCCTTGTCGCGGCAATCGCCGGAGCGATTTTCGCCACCAACATCGGCCAGACGATCGCAGGTAGCCTAACTGCCACGGTCGCGCAGATCCTTGGCGGAGGCGGCGTCACACCAGTCGACCCCACGGTCCCCTAATTTCCAATCCCCTCATTCGGATCTCGATCCTCTCGGACGGTCCTTCCCACATGAAGTCTCGATCCCGAGTATTCCCAGCCGACGAGCGAGGACAGGCAAACCTGTTCCTGCTCGTCGGCTTGACGCTGTCCCTGCTCGCCTTGACCCTCCTCTTTATCCGACTGGGCGACGCCAACCAGTGGCGCAGCAGAGTGCAGACCGCGGCCGACTCCGCCGCGCTGGCGGCGGTGACCGTGGCCCGCGACAACGCGGCCGAGATGCTGGCCCGGAACCAGATCCCGGTCTCCCCGCTCTACGAGCCCGCGCTCGGGCGCACCACGGCGGAGAGGTACGCCCAGAAGAACGGCGCGGTCCTGGAGAGCATCCGGGCCAGCGACGACACCATGGGGCAAATCGGCAACTATGTCCGGGTGGAGGTCAGCGGCGCGAACTGCCGACAGGAACTACAGGAGGATCGCGGCCGGGAATGGTCGGACCTGGTCTGCCCTCCCGAGGAGGAGAGAGAAGACGAGGAGGGCCTTGTCAGCGTGGGCAACGCCTCCGCGATCGCCGAAATGGTCATCCCGAACTGTGACTACGTCTTCGGCGTCGAGTACCAGATCGTCGGTGTCGAGTGCGAGGGTCAGGTCATCCAGAGCGTTCAGCACGCCCGACAGGTCATCGAAATCCGACTTGTCAGCGAGGAGGGCCAGTACCTCTACAAGCCTCTCGGCACAAGCGATCAGCCCTCGGAACCATCTCCCTCACCATCCCAATAGCAAACGTATTAACGGATATCAGCTTCACTTGAAAATTTAATACATTTTGCTCTGATCTGGTTCTACCGTTCTCGCTCTCCCCGATCACCCTCTGTAGACCTCATTCGCGCCAGTTGGCTAAGCTGACGACCCGATGCGTACCCGATTGGAAGGCTGCACCGTGGATCGACCGCCCCCTGCCTCCGGTTTCCTCCGTGTGGCCAGGCTGTGCCTGCCGATCGCACTGGGCACAACCTTGCTTTCCTCATGCGTGTCCGCTCCGAGTGATCCGAGTGCCCCTTCTCCATCGGAAGACACTGCGGGGAACGGTTCTGAAGCACCCTCCGACGGCAAGCAAGCCATCGCCACGTCGCTCTACAGCGCCAGTGCCGAGGGAAGCAACCTAAGGTTCGATATCTTCTCGCTGGAGCGCCACAGTGACGAGATGGTCGTGCTGAGCATGGCTGTAACCAATGACGGAACCGAAAACGCCCAGGTTATGCACAGCCTTACCGAGCTCGGAGGCCAGGCGAGCTCACCCGACGGGGTTTCCCTGATCGACACGGCGAACCAGAAGCGCTACATGCCGCTGAAACTCACCGACGGCAAGACCTGCCACTGCTCATCTTGGGCAGGAAGTGAGTCCTTGCCCCCCGGTGGCACCATTGAAACCTGGGTCGCGTTCCCGGCTCCCCCCTCTGGCACCGATCAGGTGGTTGTCACCACCCCAGTGACCCCAGACTTCCTGGATATTCCGATAACCGAGGCAGTCACCGTCAACAACGACATCGCCAACGCACCGGTGGGGGAGCCTCGTATCCTCGACATCAGGGCTTTCGAGGACGATATCGACAGTGGATCATCGAGGTCGGATTCTGGCGATGAGGCCCAGGTACTCCTCTCGTCCGACGTCCTCTTCGAATTGAACCAGTCGGAGCTGACATCCGAAGCCGACGGAGCTCTGGAAGCTGTTGCCGAAGAGATTAACGCATCCTCTGCCACCATTGTGCAGATCGACGGCTATACCGACAACAGCGGAAACGACGCCATCAATATCCCTCTTTCAAATGACCGCGCAATAGCCGTGAAACAAAGGCTCGAAGAACTCATCACCCGCGAGGGAGTCTCCTTTGAAGTAGCTGGCCACGGATCCAGCAATCCCATAGGTGACAACACAACAGAAGAAGGCCGAGAGAAGAACCGACGCGTCACTATAACCTTCGCAAAATAGAGGACTCCGTGTTCCAACAAAACCTATCTCGCCTTGCAGCAATCTCCCTGACAGGAGTCATGACTGCAGCGCTACTGACCAACTCTTTTGCATACGCCAGCGAAAATGAACAACCAAGCGAATCGACATCTCCCTCAAATTCTTCAAACCTTCCCTCTATCGGCTCCAGCCAAGCTAGCAATAGCACATGGGAAGGCGCGATTATTGAAATCAGAGAACTCAAACGCAACGAAACAGGAGACTACGCCCTCCTTATTTGGACACTTCAAAACAACAGCAATGCGGACATCAGCCTAGGATTTTTGGAAAATAAGACCTATATTTATCCTGGATCTTCTACAGGAAGCGGCTTGGTATTAATTGATGAATCCCAAGGAATCCGCTTCAACCCTTACATCGATTCAGATCAGGATTGCGTCTGCGCAGGAGCAGATCATAATCCGACAATGTTCCATCTACTCACTTCTCCTGGCTTCCAGAACACTTATTGGGCTTCTTATCGGCTCCCCAAAGAAACCAATGAGGTAACCGTAGAAATCCCCGGGTTCCTCCCGATCAAGGATGTCCCTGTCAGCTGACCTGCCTGAAAGACAAGGAGCTTTCTGGTGGCGAGACCCCCGACGAAACACCCCTATTCCCGACTTCGAGACGATCGCGGTGCCTCCTTCGTCGAGGTCGCGGTCGTGACGATGCTGGCGGCCAGCATCATCACCGCGGTTCTCCAGTCCCCCGTTCAGGACACCTTCCACGACAACGTCCGCGAGATGACCTGTCTCGTGGAGGGGCCCGAGTGCGGTGGCGAGACCTGGACCGACGTCCAGCGTCCCGAGGAGCCCGAGGAGTACGAGTTCACCTTCGCCGGGCACTACGGCGGAGAGGTCCTCGGAGAAGGCGACGCCAAGGTCGCCATCCAATGGGCGCTGTCCAAGCAGGGACTGCCCTACGTCTGGGGTGGCACCGGACCGCACGGGTACGACTGCTCCGGTCTCGTCCAGGGCGCCTGGGCAGCCGCAGGCGTGCAGATCCCCCGCACCACGTGGCCCCAGCACGCGGCGCTGGCCCCGGTGTCCAAGGCCGAACTGATTCCGGGGGACCTGATCTTCTTCCAGACCATCCCCGGCCCCCCTCCCACCCACGTCGGCATGTACATCGGCAATAACATGATGGTGCACGCCGGGAACCCGGTGAACGTCACTCAGGTGCTCGGCAACCCCTACTGGGAGTCCCGTTGGGTGGGCGCCGGCCGAGTCCCGCAGAAGGCGGCCTGACCCCTTTCGGAGACCCCCACTGGACATGTGCTTCCTCCGCGTCCGCACCGCCACCGCGGCGATCCTGCTCGCCGCCGCGGCGGGCTGCGCGTCCTCCGGTGGGACCACCGGAGCGGACGCGTCCGCCGAACCGCTGTCCCCCGAAGCCCGACTCGTCAGGGATCTCGGATGCACCAGCTGCTCCGACGACGTCCACGTGGTCCCCGGTCTCACGTACGAGGACACCCCCGCCCGTCTGCTCGTCGCCCAGGCCGAACTCGAGGCGCATCCCGTCACCGGAGCGACCCGGACCACCCGGGTCTTCCTCCTGCGCGACAGCGACGACGAGGTTCTGGCCAGCAACATGAACGAGGCGCCGACCGGCTTCACCCCCCTCCCCCCGGCCGACTTCGACGACAGCTGGCACCTCGCCGAGGACGGCACGTTCTTCCTGCTCACCAGGTACAGCGGGGTGGCAGGGATGCAGCAGGTCTCCTGGTTGCGCCCCGACCTCCCCGAGAGCATCGAGGGCTTCGGGCTCGTCGGCCCCGCCACCGCCGGGCAGAGCCGTGTTGAGGCAGAGGACCTGGACGGCGACGGCAGCGTGGAGGTCGTCGGCTACCTGGGCGACGACAACCCGGAGTGGGCCCAGCGGTACGTGAAGTTCTTCCACCGGTTCGACCCGGACAGCGCGAGCTACCAACCGTGGCGCTGCTCGGAGAGCACCGACGGCGGGGCCTCGTACCCCGAACCGGTCACCATGTACGAGGCCCCCTGCTACGAGTTCGGCAGCGGCTTCCTCCCCTGGGAGGAAGGCGAGTAAAGGGGGCGAGGGCCGGAGCGGTCCCGTCAGGCCGAAGGAGGACCGGGGCGGCCCGCGTCCACGGAACCGGCTCCCGGCCCCGGGCAGGGAGCCTCCGCGAAGGAGACCGTGGGCCCGTAGGCCCCGTCGGGTTCGTCGGCCACCGTGACCACGATGTCCCGTTCGGGATAGCGGCGCTGCAGGACCCCCTGCCAGCACTCCCCTATGGCGTAGGCCAACCGGGTCAGGTTCTCCTCGCCGTAGGAGTCCACCGCGACGTTGGTGAAGACGTCGAACAACGAAGTCTGGTTGACCATCGCCTCGACCCGGCCGACGTCTCCGCCGAACTCCTCCATCCACCGGTCGACGGTCTCCGCACGGACCCCGGCGAGGAAGACCCCGCCGCGGTACTCGAAGGTCTGCGGGCAGAACAGCCACGCTGCCGCGACCACGTACGGGTACCCCGCCTCCTGGTCGATGAACGCCGTCGGGGTCAGGGTGTCCGACCCGCCCAACCCTTCGCGCCATTCACGCACGAACCCGGGATCGTCCCGGTCTCTCCAAATTGGTCGTCTGACACTCATGTCCGCAAGACTCATCCAGGAGGACACTTCTTCTTCAGCTCACGGTTTTTCCTGTCCTGCTCCCGCAGTGAATTCCAATGAGAATTTGGAAAATTAATGGAATATTCCAAATATGCAGGAAACGATTCTGCAATTTTATTCGACCTGCCATCTCCCTCAATATAGGACCAAACGTCCTCGTTGCCACTCTCGAAAAAGTACAGCTCGTACCCTTGATGAAGCGAAAAGAAAAAACGGTCTCGAGTCACAAGGCCCGGATCATCATCGCGGGAAAATTCTTCAGCATAATCATTGAAATCCAGACAGGAAGGATAATAGAAATCCGTCCCACGAAACAGATAGCCAGCCCTCCTGCCAAAGTGGCTCATAAATTTAACATAGGAATCCGGAACATCAACCTCACGCTTTGTCGAAAGCATCTCGGCGATCTCGCCGTCGCTGCACCCCTGAATCTCTTCAGAGGTAGCCACCCCCAGGTCGATCATCCTCTCCTTGAACCCGACATGGTCGAAAACCAGCTTCTCACTCATAGGTAACGACAACCTCGACGTTTGGAAATTCCTGTCGGAACTGTTGAATGATCCCTCCGGGATCACTACCCATTGGCTCACGACCACAGGAATTACACGGTGGACGCTCAGTGTAGAGGTGGATTTCTCCGGTTACATCCATCCGAGGAGATGTAATATTTCCATTAGCATCCCGAGGATTCAACTGATCCGCCAAGTGCTCCAGAATTTGACGTTCTGAATCATATTCGCGACTATTCCCAGGACTGCCGTCCCGTCTGACGTCACCCTTAGGAGCATAGCGAGGGTTTTCTGGCAGAGTCACGCTTCCAGGCCTGCCAGCCTGACCACTAACCCCCACCAACTGCCCTTCAGGCATGCCCTCGATATGGACGTCCGCAACTCCAACGTTTTTATTTCGACTAAGCGCCTGGCCCTCGTCAGCCCACTTCTCCCGCCATCTCTCTGCAGCTTCCCTGCCGGCAGGGATCTCAATCGGATGAGTTTCGCTGATGCACGGACCGGTGCTGCTGTTGTGGACGAGCGCTTCGACCCCGTCGACGGCGACGTGGTAGGTGTGCAGCCCTTCGACCGTGAGGTTGTGGACCTGCTGGTCGGGGACGGTTCTGACGTCGACCGCGCTCACCTGGGACCAGGTCCCCGCCGAGGTGCGTAGCCACTCCCCCGGTTCCAGGTCGGCGGCGTCGACCCATTCGGCGGCTTCCGGGGCCCAGAACGGGTGCTCGGCCGTCGCGGTGAACACGCCGCCCTGGCCGTCGGTGTCCTGCACCGTGACCTCGACGAGGGTCTTTTCGCCGTCGCTGGAGATCAGGTCCGTGACCTCGCGCGGTCCCTCCTTCGCGCTCACCTGGTCGAAGGCGTACACCAGGTCGCCGACCGCGACCTCCTCGATCGCCTCGTACGACCCGTCCGCCATCAGCACCAGCGTGCCCGGAACGAAACTGCTGCGCTGACACGACGGCGCGTCCGTCTCGTTGCCGCCCTCGCTGTCGCCCTCGCTGTCAGGGCTGTTGTCGCTGTCGGCGTCGGGGCGGTCCGGGGCGTCGGGAGTGTTGAGCTTGCCGAGTTTCCCGAGTTTGGCGGCCCAGCCCGCGCCCGGGATGAACCAGGAGCCGACGTCCCACGCTCCCAGCCCCAGGGAATCTCCGTAGTCGCCGTTCTTCCACGCCTCACGCGCCTCGGGGCTGATCAGCAGGCCGAGCGGGTCCTCAGTGACCCCCTCCCACATTCCGGTGACGGTGTCGACGGGGTTGGTGGTGAAGAGGTCGATGGCTCCTTCGACGTCCCCGGAGATTCCGTCCCAGACACCGCCGAAGAAGCCCCCGACGTGGTCCAGAGGCCCCTTGTCCTCATCGTCTCCGCCGTCGTCTCCGCCGTCGTCTCCACCACCGTCGTTGTCGGACGTGTCGGAGATCTGGACGACGTCACCTCGCTGTTCCGGAGGCACGCCCCCACCGGGGTCGGTATCCCCGTTCCCGTCCGCGATGTCCGGGCCATCGCCCGGTTCGCCTCCGTTGAAGATCGAGTCGATGCTGTCGTCGATGCTCGTGCGGACCTGGGCGCCGACGTCGGTGACCATGACGGCCGCGACGATGGCGGCCACCAGGACGATGACGGCCGCGTACTCGGTGAAGCCGGCGCCCTGTTCGGGATCGTGGATCCGGCGCAGCAACCCCCGGCCCCTCCCTCGCGGTCCTGGCGGCCGCGAGGAGCCGAAATGGGCGCGGGAGGCGGGACGGGTGACACCGATCAGCACCAGAACGGGGATGACCAGCTGCGTGAGCCCCTGGGGCATCCCGGCGGCCAGGTTCGACAGGGCCAGCAGGGCCAGCAGGGCGTGCAGGACGACGACCGCCCAGAACAGCCCTCGTCCTCCGGTCGGGAGGCGAAGGGCGAACACCAACTGCAGCACCCCGGGCAGCGCCACCCAGGTCATTCCCCCCAATGTCTCCCAACCGGTCCAGAACACCATGAGACCGGCCATGACCATGAGGAAGGTGATCCCGGCGCTGACGAACATCAGCAGCCGGGCGTTCCGCAACGCACGGGGGGTCTGGGGGGTCATGAGGCTCCGCTGTAACTGGCACACCGATGGGATGAAATGGCGAACCCCTTGAATCTAAAACGCCTTCCTTCATCCAGGGAAGGGCCCTGGGACCTAATGTGGGCCGTGGAGCAGGCGGTTCGGTTGTCCGCAGACGAGATGCCCCCCGTTCCGAGCCCGTGCGACGTGTCCCCGGTAGAACACCACGCCTTTGTTGATGATCTTGGCGTTGGCGTTCCAAAATCCTCAATTCTGGAACACCAACGCCAAGATCATCAACAGGAAAACAAGGCCCGATGAGCCCACTTCACAACCAAAAACCTTTGTTCAAACAAACGTGAACCAGCAAATGTCTATGAAATCGATCGAATTTTCACGTTCATCCATTTCCCTGGCAATCCGACGCAGAGTCTGCTCCTTGTCGGTAGCCCATGAAACGAACGGCGGCCCCGGCGGCGGAGTCAGGTCAATGGGGCGAATCCCGGCATCAAACATGTCCCCTATCAAATTCAACACCACCTTCCTACAGCACTCGCCAGAAGCTTCCGAGCCGACAAGAACCCTGGCAGCGCCCTCTATCGGATAAAAATTCAACCAATCAACCTTGGCATAATCCACCAGATAACCGAGTTCTTCTTGATATTTTTCGCGACTGAAACCCACCTAAGACTACTCCTCGGAATGCAATCTCTTCATCCCTAAATCCGAAAAACCAGAGAAATCGATAGTCGGATCATTCGAACCGCCTGAGCTACTGAAATTCCGGTAATTGATCTTCCCTCCTTCGACTTCCCAGACCTCAACCGTTCCCTTTCCCGGAACCTCCCGCACGGTGGGGTCTCCGTACTCCTCACGCAACCTCGCCCTAACATCCTGGAGCTCCTGCGGAGTGACGACCCGAACGCCCCTGCTGTTCTCCCAACCGATGAGACCACCGTTTTCGTCAGTAACGATGTCACGAATGGGAGTGCAACCATCATTGTGGACAAGTACCCCGACCCCGCCGACCGCGACGTAGTAGGTGTGCAGGTCCTCGACCGTGAGGTTGTGCACCTGCTGGTCGGGGACTGCTCGCGTCTCCACGGCGCTTACCTGGGCCCAGGTTCCCGCCGAGGTGCGCAGCCACTCTCCTGGTTCCAGGTCGACGGCGGCGACCCACTCGGCCCGCTCCACCGCCCAGAACGGGTGCTCGTCGGTGGCGGTGACCGTGCCGGCTTCGCCGGTGTCGTCGACGACGGTGATGTCGACGAGGGTCTTGGCGCCCCCGCCGGTGATCAGGTCGGTGACCACCCGGGGGCCTTCCTCGCCTGTGGCCGGGTCGAATGCCCACACCCGCTCACCCGCGTCAATGCCCTCGATGGCCCGGTAACCGCCGTCGGCCATCAGGACGAGTGTGCCCGGGACGAAGCTGTTGGCGCCGACCGGGCAGGAGACGCCGGGATTCTCGCCCTCCTCGGGCCGGCTTCTCGTCGCCCCCTCCTCGTCCCTCCCCGTGGTGTCGGGCGGGTCGTCGGCTCCGGCTTGGGGGTGGCTCCCCGGCCGGTCCGGGGCGCTCGGGGCGTCCGGGCCGCGTTTGAGGATGTCGAGGATCCGGCCGACCCTTCCCGGCCCCACCCAGCCGAGGACCTCCGACGCCACGTCCGCGGCGGCCCGTCCGTACTCGCCGTTCTCGACGTGCTCGCTCGCGCTCCCCCAGAGGCCCCGGGCGATCGCGAGCCCGTTGTAGGGGTTGTCCCAGACCGTGATCCGGAGACTCCCGCCGACGTAGGTGCCGATTCCGCCGAGGACGTCACCGGAGAGGAGCTGGTCCAGAGCCGCCCGCCTGTTCTCCGCGTACTCGTCCCGCATCGTCACGGCGGTGTCCACGACGCCGTCCATCATCGCGTCCATCGTGCCCAGCGGGTCGAGGACGCTCTCGATCGTTCCCACGAGGTTTTCCCTGGGGTGGTTCCACAGCAGGTCGGCGTAGTAGTCGCCCACCTGCTCACCGGTGAGGCTCCAGCCGTCCGCCACCCCTTTCGGGGTCCCTCTGGGGGTGTCGCCGCCCCTGCCTCCCCGTTCGGAACCGGCCGGCTCGCCCTCCTCCTCTCCGGAGGGCTCCCCCTGCCCGCCGCCCCGCTCCCGGCCAGGCTCCGGCCGGCCCGTCCCGGGATCTCCCCCGCCTCCCGGGGTGCCTTCACCCCCCAGCGCCAGGGCGACCGAGTCGTTCACCCCGTCCCGGACCGCCTCCGCGACACCGCTGGCGAACAGCACCCCGGCGATGGCCGCCACCAGGGCCATGACCGCCGCGTACTCGAGAATCGACGCGCCCCGTTCGGGGTCATGGATCCTTCGCAGCACCGAGAACTCACCGGCCTATCAGGGGGAACACAGAGCCGGATAAAGGTAACCAGGTCACTACGGAACGTATAAGGGCTTCCGGGCCCAAACCGATGGCCTGAAGTGGACACTCCGGCTGGGCCCGGGATTCGGGCCGGGGCGCCGGCTACGCCTCGGCGCGTCCGCCGAGAAAGTCCCGGGACGGTCTGCGCAGTACGAACACCAGGATCAGGACCGGGAAGAGCATCTGGGTCAGCCCCCTCGGTCCCTGGCCGAGCTCACCCAGCGAGAACAGGACGAACAGCGCCTGGAGGACGACGATCGACCAGAACAGCGGCCTGCCACCCTTGGGAATCCGCACCCCGAAGACGAGGGAGAGCACCCCGGGAACCAGGATCCAGGTCAGTTCCGCGAGCACCGAAGGGGTCAGGGGGAGGAAGGCGGCCCCGACGCAGAACACCGCGAGGGAGATTCCGGCGACCACGAACAGGAGCACGCGCGCGATCCTGAGGTCCTTGGGGGGCTTCCGGTACATGTGAGGGCTCCGGGGCTCGGTCGGGGGGCGGTCGGGGGGCGGTCGGGGGCGGTCTGGGTGACTGTACCGTGACTCTGTGGTGCGCAACCGGGGATTTCGGTCCCTGCGACGGAGATCCGTTCCCGGTGGCCGTTCCCGGCCAGTGGGCTTATTTTTGGGTCTGGCCCGACCGGTCCGTGCCCCTCGCGTCCCGGACGCGTAGGATCGGGCGGCGCTCCCCTTGGTCGCGGCCCGTCGGTCGCGGTGGCAGAAAGGCGACGGTGTCCTCCAGTTCCCCCCACCGGCCCGAGTCCGACGGCGACAGCCTCTACCCGGGGGCTCCACGGCCGCCCGTGGACGCCCCGCGGCCGGGAACCGCCGCGGACCTGACCTCCGAGTCGCTGCTGCGACCGGTGCGCAGGGCGCCCAGCGAAGGGTGGCGGCGCGCGGTGTTCACGGTCAGCGGCGGGCTGATCAACCCGGGTGACTCCAGGATCGAACGGCGCCGCCAGGAGCTCCGGGAGCGGGTGCGTGTTCCCGTCGTCAGCGGCCACCACCGGGTCGCGGTGCTCAGCATGAAGGGCGGGGCCGGGAAGACCACCACCGCGGTGGGTCTCGGGTCGGTGCTGGCCGAGGAGCGGGGCGACCGGGTCATCGCGGTGGACGCCAACTCCAACCGGGGCACCCTCGCCGACCGCCTGCCCCCGGAACTGCGCAACCGGCGCACGGTCCGCGACCTGGTCGACCGCTGGAGCACCGTCGAGCGCTACTCCGACGTGCGCGGCTACACCAGCCAGTCGCCGTCCCGGCTGGAGTTCCTGGCCTCGGGGGCGGACCCCGACGCCCATCGGGTCCTCGGCGACCGGGACTACCGCCGGGCCGCGGGGATCGTCGAGCGCTTCTACTCCATCTGCGTCACCGACTGCGGCACCGGCATGCTGCACCCCGCGATGCACGCGATCCTGACCCTGTCCGACCAGCTGGTGCTGGTCTGCCCTCCCTCGGTGGACGGGGCCCGCGGCGCCTCCGCCACCCTCGACTGGCTGGAGGAGCACGGGCACGCCGACCTCGCCCGGGACTCCGTGGCCGTCATCTCCCGGACCCCGGGGAGCAGCACCGGGGTCGACCTCGACCAGCTGGAGGACCACTTCTCCGGCCGCTGCCGCCGGGTCCTGCGCGTCCCCGACGACCCGCATCTGGAGGAGGGCGCATCCATCGAACTGGCCCGGCTGCGTCCCGGCACCCACGTGGCCTACCTCGAACTGGCCGCCGAGATCGCCTCCGCCTTCCGGTGATCCGACAGGGCCCCTGGGCCCACCACCGATAGGGTCCTGAGCTTCTACTCGCCCGATTCGCACCTTTTCTACAGTCCACCGCATGGCCCCCCAACAGGGCGACGCCGGTGGCAGCCTCACCGAGTACGTCGCCGTAGTCGTCCTTGTCTCCGCCGTCGTGGCGGCGGTCCTGCTCCTCGCCCTGCCCAACCCCGTCTCCGAGGGCATCCAACGCGCCATCTGCATGGCGCTGGCCCTGGAGGACTGCGGTGCCGACCCCGACGACGTCGCCGCCGACGAGGACTACGAACCCGAGCGCTGCCTGCAGACCAGGCTGACCGACGTGTCGGGCTACCAGGTCGAGGTGGTCCTCACCCTCGGCGAGGAGTTCTCCTTCATCACCGAGACCTACTCCAACGGGGAGACCCGGCTGACGCTCGTGGACAACTCCAAGCTGGAGGCGTCGCTGGGGGCGGGGGCCAACGTCAACGTGGGGAAGGTCTTCCAGCTCGGCGCGGAGATCAGCGTGGGCGGCGGCGTGTCCCTGCCGAACGGCAGCACCTGGGTGTTCGACGACCCGGAGGAGGCCGCGGGGTTCGCCGACGACCTGCGCACCCAGCAGAAGATCGAGCTGACCAAGAGCGTCAGCCCGATCATCGGGTGGGGGGTCGAGCAGATCTGGGGGCCGGACCTGCCCGAACCGGACATCACCCGCCGGGCCGTCGAGACCAGTGTGAGCGCCCAGGCCATGGCGGGGCTCAAGCTGGGCAGGGACCGCGACGACGAGGCGGAGGGCGAGCCGTCGACCGGCGGCATCGACGGCTGGAGCGTCAACCCCAAGCTGCTCATCGAGGGCGGGGTCGGTGTGCAGAGCGTACTCGGCCAGTCCAGCGACTCGCGCGACGGCAGCACGATCACCACCTACGAACTCGGCGGGACCGCGCACATCAACGCCAACTGGGTCGTCGACAAGCGCAGGCCCGCGGCGGGCCGCACCGGGACGATGTCCGTCGTCCGGGACGAGGACGGCGGCATCACCCGCCTGATCCTCTCCCAGGCCCAGGCAACGGGCCTGACCTCCACGGTGACCACCACCAGCGTCACGGTGGAGACCCCCGAGGAGCAGGCCATGGTCGAGGACTGGCTCGGCCTGGTTGCCGCCGACCAGGTGATCCCGCTGACCTGGGACTCGATGGCCCCCACCGAACTGGGCGACGACCCGAGCCCGTTCGAGCGATGGCTCTTCGACAACGGACGCACCTCCCGCGTCCACTACGACAACGAGAACAACGTCTACGACGTGTCCGCCGGGGCCAAGCTCGGTGTGAGCCTGGGGCTGGGCGGAACCTGGGGCGGGGAGTCGATGGCCGTGAACGGCGCGGAGTATCTGGGCGCCCCGAGCGACGGCGTCCGCGAGTACGTGCCCTACGACACCTGTGCCTGAGTGGAGGAACGCATGGATCTGATCATCTCGTGGCTGGTCGGCCTCGCCGCCTGGTTCGTTCTCAACACCGTGGGAGCGGTCGTCGTCGTCGAGGCGGCGTCCCCCGAGCAGCTGTCCTCGTTCGGCGGGGCCGTGCTCTGGCACGGCGGCGTCGGCTTCGTCTGCACTCTGTCGGCCGCCGTTCTGGCGGCGCTGGCGCACCGCGCCCCGTGGCGCCTGCGCACCGGCCGCAACGCCGCCGCGGTCCTGGGCGGCCCGCTCGCGGCCGTCATCGCCGACGCCGCGGTCCTGGCCGCCGGCGGGTCCCCGGACTGGGGCGTCTTCCTGGTTCCCGCCGCGCTCTCCCTGGTCGGCGCGGTGGCCGGGTGGCTGCTGGTCCGCGCCCTGCGCCGGACCACCGACGCACGGGATCCCGCGCCGCGCCGTTGACAGGGCTTGGACGGGTCGGCCGAGCATCGGCGTATCCGGAGTGAAACGCTGTACTTCTGTCGATGACCTTGACGTTATCGCCCTGGAATCACGGTTTCCGGGCGGCAACGTCAAGATCCTCGAGAGAGACCCGCGGACAGGACGGCGCCCCCGCCGGGACGGGGTTCCCGGCGGGGGCGCGCTTCGGACCGGTCGCGTGGGACCGGGTGCTACCCGGTGTAGCCGATGTTCTCGTAGACGACCGAGGACATGCCCTCGGCGCCGAAGTTGGCGAGCCTCTCGTTCACCGCCCAGATACCGGTGCGCTGGAAGAGGGGGATGCCCTGGGCGTTCTCCCACAGCAGCGTGTCGATCTCGTTGGCGATCTCGTAGTACCGCTCGGGGTCGGTCTCCTGGATCAGCTCGTCGTACTTGTCGTTGATCTCCGGGGTGGAGGTGCGGGCGAGGTTGTTGCCCCAGTCCTCCTCGCCGTCGCCGAACGGGCCGCCGTAGTTCTCGTAGCTCTCACCGGCGTACGGGGTGGAGCCGACCTGCACGAAGGAGGAGAGGTCGAAGTTGCCCCTGTAGATGTACTCGTTGAAGAAGTCGTTCGACGGAACGGTGTTGATCTCGACCTTGATGCCGACCTCGGCCAGCTGCTGCTGGGTGATCTCGGCCTCGTTGAGGGTGGTCTGCAGGCCCGAGGGGGTCACGTACTCCAGGACGAGCTCCTCGCCGTCCTTGGTGCGCACCTCGGCGCCCTCCTCCAGGACCCAGCCGGCGCCGTCGAGCAGTTCGGCCGCCCGCTCCGGGTCGCGCGCCCCCCACTCCCCGGAGTTGTCCTGGAAGGCGGGCTGGTTGGAGCGGATGAGCCGGTTGGCCGTGGGGTCGCTGGGCCACTCCACGCCCTCGAGGGAGGCGGCGGCCAGGGACTCGCGGCTGATGCCGAGCATGACGGCGTGCCGGACGTCGACGTCCGAGAGCGCGTCGCGGTCGGCGTTCACCTCGACGTAGCGGTAGCCGTTGTCGATCGCGCGGGCGATGCGGGCGTCCTCGCGCTCCTGGGCGCGCTCGTAGGAGGGCGCGTCGTAGCCCACGTAGAAGGCGTCGATCTCCTTGTTGACGAAGACGCCCGCCATCGCGTCGATCTCGTACGTGGCGAAGGTGATGCTGTCGAGCTTGGCCGGCTCGCCCCACCAGTCGTCGTCGCGGGTCACGGTGACGCGCTGGGCGGTCTTGTCGATCTCCCCGACCTCGAAGGGACCCGCGGTGACCGGGATGTCCTCCAGGTAGCCCTCGTTGAACTCGTCCGGGTCCTCCATGTACTCCTTCGGGTACAGGACGTCGAACAGGCCGGGCCACTCGCCGTAGGGGGTGGAGAAGTGGAAGACGACCTCGTACTCGTCGGCGCCCTGCTCGACCTCCTCGATGTCGCGGTAGCCGGCCGCCGACCCGCCGTGGCCGAAGTCGCCCTCGGTCCGCCCGGACAGCGTCTCGACCTGCGCGGCGTAGTCCTCCCAGGTGATCGGTTCGCCGTCGGACCACTCGGCCTCGGGGTTGAGCGTGAAGACCACCTCCGAGCCGTCCTCGTTGACGCTGCTCTCCAGCACGAACGGCTCGTACGGGACGGGGATCCCCTCGTCGTCGAAGTTGTGCGCGCGCGGCATGACCGACTGCAGGATGTCGACGTTGACGGCGAGGTTGCCGTCGGTGTGGTGGAGCATGTACTGGCTGATGAAGTCGCTGACCGCCCAGTTCATGGTCCCGCCGTCCTGGAGCGTGTCGCGCTCCTGCGGGTTCATGTCACTGCTGGCGATGTCGGCGAGGGTCGGGACGTCTTCCTCGTCGCCGCCGTCCTCACCGCCGCCGCAGGCGCCGGCCAGCAGCGCCAGCGCCAGAACCGGCGCGGCCAGGGCCGCGCTCCTCCTGATGCGCATGTTCTCTCCTCCTCGGGGATGGACCAGGTCCGTGCGGCGCACGGCTGGACGTGGGGGTGGGGTCAGACGACGGCGCGCTTCTCCGCGTAGTGGCATGCGGCCGTGTGGTCACCGCCGCTCACGGGCTGGAGCGCGGGTTCCTCCGTGAGGCAGCGCCGCTGGTCCTCGCCGGTCAGGGCCCGGAACTTCTGGCAGCGCGTGCGGAAGCGGCATCCCGACGGGGGGTTGGCCGGGCTGGGCAGGTCGCCCTCCAGCACGACGTGGGCGCGGGCTCGCTCCTTCTCCGGGTCGGGGATCGGGATGGCCGACAGCAGGGCCTGGGTGTACGGGTGCGCCGGCTCGGTGTAGACGGACCGGACGTCGCCGATCTCCACGATCCGGCCGAGGTACATCACGGCGACCCGGTCCGCGAGGTGCCGGACCACCGACAGGTCGTGCGCGACGAACAGGTAGGCCAGGCCGAGGCGGGCCTGGAGCTCCTCCAGCAGGTTGATCACGCCCGCCTGGATGGACACGTCCAGCGCGGAGACCGGTTCGTCCAGCACCAGCACCCTGGGTTCCAGGGCGAGGGCGCGGGCGATGCCGATGCGCTGGCGCTGTCCGCCGGAGAACTCGGCCGGGTAGCGCGCGGCGTGCGAGGCGTCCAGGCCGACCAGGTCCAGGAGTTCGCGGACCCGGCGGTTGATCTCCTTCCGGGAGCGGCCGTGGGTGCGCAGCGGCTCCGCGACGATCTCGAAGACCGGCATGCGCGGGTCCAGCGCGGACATCGGGTCCTGGAAGACCACCTGCAGGTCGCGGCGGATGTCGAAGCGCTCGCGCCCGGTCAGCGTGCCCGACTCCCTGCCCAGCACGACGACCTTGCCGCGGGCGGGCTTGTCGAGGCTGAGGATCTCCATGAGCGTGGTGGACTTGCCGCAGCCGGACTCGCCCACCAGGCCGAGGGTCTCGTGCTCGCGGATGTCGAAGCTGATCCCGTCGACCGCGTACACGGTGCCGACGCGGCGCTTGAAGATCGCGCCCTTCATCAGCGGGTGGTGTTTGACGAGGTCCTGGACCTCCAGTACCACGGGCCGTTCCTCGCGGGGAATCCGGGTCGCCTCACCCTCGGGGATCTCGGGCAGCGGGTAGATGTCGGCGCCGGTCCACTGCTCGGTGTCGATCTCGCCGGAGCGGATGCAGGCCACGCGGTGCTCTCCCGTGTCCGGCCCCCCGCTCTCGCCGGCCGCTCCGGGGGCCGCGTCGATCTCGGCGAGGCCCGGCTGGGCGCCGATCCGCAGCAGGCTCGGCTCGGCCGCCAGGCACTGCGGCAGCGCGATGGGGCAGCGCGGCGCGAACGGACAGCCGGGCGGCAGTTCGGCCAGCGACGGCGGGTTGCCCTTGATGGGCACCAGCGGCGCGTGCTCGGCCAGGTCCAGCCTCGGGACCGCGCCCAGCAGGCCCATCGTGTAGGGCATGCGGGGGCGGTGGTACACCTCGTCCACGGTGCCCGTCTCGACCGGGCGTCCGGCGTACATGACCAGGACGCGGTCCACGAAGCCCGCGACGACTCCGAGGTCGTGGGTGATCATGACGATGGCCGCGCCGGTCTCGCGCTGGGCGGTCTTGAGCAGTTCCAGGACCTGGGCCTGGATGGTGACGTCCAGGGCGGTGGTGGGTTCGTCGCAGATGATCACGTCGGGGTCGTTCGCCATCGCCATGGCGATCATGACGCGCTGGCGCATGCCGCCGGAGAACTCGTGCGGGAAGGCGCCCGCCCGCTGGGCCGCGTTGGGGATGCCGACGAGTTCGAGGAGGCGGACGGCGCGCTCCCGGGCCTTGGCCCTGCCCACCTGGGGGTTGTGGATCTGCACCGCCTCGATGATCTGGTCGCCGACGGTGTAGACCGGGGTGAGCGCGGACAGCGGGTCCTGGAAGACCATCGAGATGGTCCTGCCCCGGATCTCGGCGAGCCGGCGGTCGTCGAGGCCCAGGATCTCCTTGCCCTTCAGCCGGACCGAGCCGCTGACCTTCGCGTACTCGGGCAGCAGGCCCATCGCGGCCAGAGAGGACACCGACTTGCCCGAACCCGATTCGCCGACGATGCCCAGGACCTCTCCGCGGTTGAGGCGGTAGCTGACCCCGCGCACCGCTCGGATGTCGGGCGCCCTGTTGACGCCGGGAAAGGTGACGTGCAGGTCCTCGACCTCGAGAACGGGGGCTTCCGGGTTCCGCTCTCCGGTGGGGTCCCCGGTCTTCGTCTCAGTACTGGTCATGGTGGTTGCTCTTCCTAGGCGCGGCGCGACTTGGACTGCGGGTCGAGCGCGTCGCGCAGCCCCTCGCCGATGAGGTTGACGGCCATCACCAGGACGATGAGCAGCCCGGTGCAGAAGACGAACGTCCAGGGGTGGGTGACCGCCTGCCGGGAGCCCAGGGCGATGAGGGTGCCCAGGGAGACGTCGGGCGCCTGGACCCCGAAACCGAAGTAGGACAGGCTCGTCTCGGCGATGATCGCCGAGCTCACGTTGATGGTGGCGTCCACGATCAGCAGTGAGGACATGTTCGGGATGATGTGCCGGAAGATGATCCTGACCGGGGACACCCCCATGTAGCGTGCGGCGTACACGTACTCGCGTTCCTTCAGCGAGATCGTCATGCCCCGGACCATCTTGGCGGTGATCATCCAGCCGAACGCGGCGAGCAGCAGCACGAAGACGATCCATCCGCTGTCCCTGATGGCGGGGAACAGGATCGCCAGGATGAGGAACGACGGCAGGACCAGGGCCAGGTCGGTGACCCACATCAGGACCTTGTCGGTGAGGTTGAGGAAGTACCCGGCGAACGCGCCCACGACCGCGGCGACCGCGGTGGTGATGACCGCGACCAGCAGTCCGATGATGATCGACTTCTGCAGGCCCACCAGGGTGATGATGTACAGGTCGCGGCCGGTGTTGTCGGTGCCGAGCCAGTGCTCGGGCGAGGGCGGCCGCAGGAAGCTGGCGTAGTCGCGCTCCTCGAACCCCCATGGCGACAGCAGCGGGCCGATCCAGGCCGCGGCCACCAGCAGGAGCAGGACGGCCAGGCCGACGAGGACGCGGCGCTGGCGCAGCATGGTGCCCAGTACCACGGACCAGCGGCCGGGGATGCGGGTCTCGTCGGTTCCGCCCTCCTGGCCGGTCTCGGTCTCGGACGCCACGCGCTCGGCGGACATGCTCATGGTGTGCTCTCCAGAGAGGTCCGGGCGCTGGTCCCGGGCTGGGCGGTTCGGGGCGGGGACGCGGCGGTCAACTGACCCTCACCCTCGGGTCGAGCCAGGCGTAGAGGATGTCGGAGAAGAACGACGCGGCCATCACGCAGATCGCCATGAAGCAGGAGACCGCGGCCACGGCGTTGACGTCGTTGGTGACGATGGAGTCGATCACCCACGACCCCATGCCGTTCCAGCCGTAGATCTTCTCGGTGAAGGTGGTCCCGGCGAGCATGATGCCGAAGACGAAGGTGAAGTAGGTGACGGTGGGGATCAGCGCGGTGCGCAGCGCGTGCTTGAAGAACGCCCTGCGGCGGGTCAGGCCCTTGGCCATGGCGGTGCGCACGAAGTCCGAGCCGAGCACGTCCAGCATCATGTTCCGCTGGTAGCGGCTGAACGCCGCGAACTGGCCGATGGCCAGGGCCAGGGTGGGCAGGACGGCGTGCTGGATCCGGTTGCCGAGCCGTCCCCAGAAGCCGGCGTCGAGTCCGGTCGTGTACTCGCCCGCGTACTGGAATATCCGCACCCCGGTGGCCTCGTTGATCCACACCGCGATGACCTGGAGCGAGATGGCGATGACCACGGCCGGGACCGAGAGCACGAAGAAGGCCGCGCCGGTGGACGCCCTGTCGAAGAACCGGTACTGCTTGACCGCCCCGTAGGCGCCGACCAGGATGCCGCTGGTGGCGCCGATGACGGTGCCGAAGAGGATGAGGCGCAGGGAGACGCCGACGCGCCGCGCCATCTCCTCGTTGACGGACGTGCCCCGGACACTCAGTCCGAAGTCGCCGGTGGCGATGTCTCCGACCCAGTAGGCGTAGCGCTCGGCCAGCGGCGTCTTGTCGTTGAGGTTGAGTTCGTCGAGACGCGCGTCGACCTGCTCCTCGCTCGGCTGGGGACGCATCTCCGCGTAGTTGGCCCGTGGATCGAGCGTGGTCGCGGCCAGCAGATACGCGAACGTGGTCGCCAGGAAGATCAACACCACGTAGTTCGCTAACCGTCTGACCAGGAACATCCCCACCGGGACTCCTCCCGCCTTCGCCTGTTCGGCGTTTCAGTGGTCTCGGAGGCCGTACCGGCGGGACCCGACCACGTCGAGCGGACCGGTTCGGCCAGTGACCGAGCGTAGTCATCAATGTGCCGTAGAGGATCACCCGGCGGCCAACCGAAACGTGTCGTGTTCTTGACCCACGGTCAGCGGGTCGAATGACCACGAGTCTGCGCACCTTCCGACACCAAGTGGTTACCGAGGTGTCAAGAAAGAGTCACGAGGCCTGTACTTAACGATGTGGGGCGTCTTCGTAGGGAAGATTAGCCAGAACCGGACGGTAGGCGGCCGATCGCCGTTCGGAGCGAGACAAACTGCCCAGTGCGAAGCCCTCGGACCGGCACGGACGTCAAGTCGGCAGACGGACAGGAATCCGGTTCCGGCGGGTTGGAATCCGGGGCAGCCGACGGGTTCCCGCCGCTTCCGGGTGGTTTTCGGGCGGACCGGCGGACGGCCGGCCCCGCGCACACGGACGGGGCCCGGCGTCACGTGCCGCCGGGCCCCGGAACCGGGACGGGAACCGTCAGGCGCCCACGTCCTTGCCCTGGGAGTGCCAGATCGAGACCACCGACGGTCGGGGGAGGTCTCCGTCGGGCCAGGTGCTGGTGGGGTTCTCCACCGTCCCGCCGTCACCCGGGTGCTGGGGTGCGATGAAGACGGTCTTGTTGTCGGGCGAGATGAAGGGGCCGCAGCACTCGGCGTCGACCGGGACGGTGGCGAAGGTCTTCAGCTCGCCCCGGTGCCTGCCCTCGACGGGCATCACGTGCAGGGCGTCGTTGACGCCGATGCTGCCCGGCTGGCCGTCGGTGGAGATCCACAGGTTGCCGTGCTTGTCGAAGGCCAGGTTGTCGGGCGAGGAGATCGCCGCGACCTTGGACTTGTCGTATCCGGCGAAGTAGGTGCTCTCGTCCTCGGGGTCGCCGCAGACCACGACCACGGTCCAGGCGAAGGAGGTCGCCCCGGCGTCGTTCTTGCGCTCGGTGATCTCCAGGATGTGGCCGTACCGGTTGTTCGCGCGCGGGTTGGGCTCGTCCGCCTGCTCGGGCGTGCGGGCGGAGTTGTTGGTGAGCGCGCAGTACACCTTGCCGGTGACGGGGCTGGGCTCGAAGTCCTCGGGCCGGTCCATCTTGGTGGCCCCGACCCTGTCGGCCGCGAGCCGGGTGTGGATCAGGACCTCCTCGACGCTGAAGCCCTCGACGTAGCTGCGCCGCGAGTCGCACAACCGGATCCACTCGCCCGAGCCGTCGAACTCGCCGTCCTCGGGAAGCGTGCCCGAACCGTCGAACTGCTCGGCGGGGCTGTTCCCGGTGAGTTTGGCGACGTACAGCGTGCCCGCGTCCAGCAGGGTGTCGTTGTGGTTGCGCGAGCCCTTGCGGAACTTCTTGTCGCTGACGAACTTGTACATGTAGTCGAAGCGCTCGTCGTCGCCCATGTACACGGCCACCCTGTTGTCCTTGGCGAGCCGGGTGGTGGCGGCCTCGTGCTTGAAGCGGCCCAGCATGGTGCGCTTGCGCGGGGTGTAGCCGGGGTCGAACGGGTCGATCTCGACGATGTAGCCGAACCGGTTGACCTCGTTGGGGTGCTTGGACAGGTCGAAGCGCTCGTCGACCCGGTCGAAGCGGCGGTTGTCCCTGCGGGTGTCTCCGGAGACCGCGACACCGTAGCGCCGCAGGGCCTCCTTGGCTTCCTCGGGCGCGCCCTCGCCCCCCACGAAGTACTGGTTGAAGTTCTCCTCGGCGGTCAGCACGGTCCCCCACGGAGTGGTGCCTCCCGCGCAGTTGTTGAGCATGCCCAGCACCTTGGCGCCCTTGGGGTCCGCCTCGGTGCGCAACAGGGCGTGGCCCGCGGCCGGGCCGGTGAGCCGCATGGGGGTGGTCGCGGTGACGCGGCGGTTGTAGCGGCGCCTGCCCTTGGTGACCAGGCGCCACTCCCCGGTCCGGCCGACCCGCTCGATCTCGACGACGGAGCCGCCGTGCGCGGCCATCGAGACCCTGATCTGCTCGGGGTCCGCGGCGGCGCCGTCGGTGTACCCGGCGAACATGATGTTCTCGTTGGTGTACTCGTGGTTCACCCACAGCAGGCCGCGCCGCGAGTCGATCTTGAAGAAGGTGACGTAGTCGCAGTTGTACCCGAACTGCTTCTCCTGCGCCTCGGCGGTCAGGTTGGCGAAGTCGAAGGCGGGCGCGTCCGGGACGACCGGGTCGCCCCAGCGCACGACGATGCTCTGCCGGTACCCCTCGGGCACGGTGACCTGGTCGGCGGTGTTGGCCTGGACCGGGGTGAAGGTGAGCCGGGGGTTTCCCCTGCCGCCGGCCAGGGCGGGGGTCGCGGCGCCCACCGCCAGCGCGGAGACGCCCGCGCCGACCACGCCCGCGCGCAGGACCCCGCGCCGGGACAGCACCTCGGTGTAGACGTCGCCGAAGTACTCGTTGCCGCTCGTGTTGGGCGCGTCGTGGAAGCAGGCGTCACCGCAGCGGAAGCGGCAGGTCGCGCGGGAGCGTCCGCCGAGGTGGCCGATGAGTGGCAGCGGTCGCCGGTGGGGGGCGGTTTCGGTCACGTATCCTCCTGATCGCGTGCGGAGAGGTCCCGTCTCGCGTCACCGGGAGAGCCTCCTACGGGCGAAACAGGACCGCGATTCGGCGGGTGAGAACCGCCCAACCGCCACGACCATCTCGGAGCAGCCGATCGGGACAGTGAATCCGTGGTGAACGAGGCGACAATTCACCGTCACCGAACACGGTATGACGATTGCTCGAGGTCGTCACGCGACTCGCCGGTCCCCCGCCGCCGGGAGGTGCCCCGAACTGCTCTTCCCCGCCTCCGCGGAGCCCGTCCGGTCCCGTGAGGCGGGCGGTTGTCCACAGATTCCGGATAGTTCACCCCCGGCGCGTTCACCTGGGGTCGGCGCACGTATTCTTTGCGGTGGATACAAGTCAATAAAGCCGCGACGCTCACCCGTGAACCGCAAATGCCGCCCTACGAGGCCGTCCGCGTCCCCGCGCCGTGACCCTGCCCGGGCATGGACACCCATCGCGAACCCGGCCGACAACGCAGTCCAAGCGGCTTGATCGGCGGCATGAGGCCCTCATGCCGTTGGGGAGTGATCACCATGACAGACATTCCGTCCACGCCGTCCTTGGCCAGTCCTCCTGTCCAGGTCCCCCGCCAGCGCACCAGACCCGTTGCCCATCCGTCTCCCGAAGTACCGGCGAAGCCCATGCACGAGCGCTCTCTTCCCCGTCCCGATGCTCGCGGCGTTCCGGTCCGACGCCGCTTCCCCGGCCTGGCCAACCAGATCAGGCACGCCCGCCGCTTCGTGGAGCGTCAGCTCGGAGTCTCTCCCGAGGTCACCACCGCGACCCTTCTGACCAGCGAGATCGCCACGAACGCGGTGACCCACAGCGCTTCGGGGGCCCCGGGCGGCAAGTTCGAGGTCACGGTGTACGTCACCGACGGATGGACCCGGGTGGAGGTCCGAGACCTCGGCAGCCCCGAACTCCCGCAACCGCAGCACCGCGACCCCTACGACGCCAGCGAACACGGCCGGGGCCTCGACCTGGTCGAGGCTCTGGCCGCCAAATGGGGCACCGAGCCCCGCCCGGACGGCCTCGGCCGGATGGTCTGGTTCGAGCTGACCTGGGACGGAGACGATCCCGCCGAGCCCTGACGAACCCCCGCGGAGCCCCCCGTCTCCGGTGGCCTCGACCTTCTCGGGGTCTCAGAGGCGGTTGAGACCCCGAAAAGGCCAAGATCACCGAAAACCCGTCAACGATCTAGCCGTCCTCCCGGGACGGGGCGGGCGCGTCGGGCAGGCGGTACTTCTCGTACAGCTGACGCGCGTAGTCCTTGGCCTCCTGCGACGGCTCCCCTCCGAGTTCCTCGCGAACGAGCTCGTCAAGGTCCGTGTGCTTGCTTTCCATATGCCGAAGCTTGCCTTCCACGACACGCTTCCCACAAATCGACGCGCCCCGCGCTCCTGCGGATTCCGCTCGATCCCCGCTTCCACCAGGAATGATCTGATTCCGGTAAGACGAAGGCGCCGCGCCCCCTCAAGGGGTGACGCGGCGCCCTCCTTCTCACATCCGGATCAGCTGGAGGCGTCCTCCAACGACTCGGCCTTCTTCGCGTCGGCCGCCTCGGCGCGGGCCTCGGCGATCGCGGCCTCGCGCTCGGCCGCGCGGCGCTTCCCTCTGCGCTCTTTGACCCCCTCGGTCATGGTGTAGAGCACCGGGACCAGGATGAGGGTGAGCAGGGTGGAGCTGACCAGACCACCGATGACCACGATCGCCAGCGGCTGGGAGATGAACGCCCCGCCGCCGGTGATGCCCAGCGCCATCGGCGTGAGCGCGCCGATGGTGGCCAGGGCCGTCATCAGGATCGGCCGCAGCCGGTGCCGGGAGCCCTCGACGACGGCCTCGCGCAGCTCCATGCCCTCCTCGCGGTACTGGTTGATCAGGTCGATCAGCACAATCGCGTTGGTGACCACGACCCCGATCAGCATCAGCATGCCGATCAGCGCGGGCAGGCTCAGCGAAACCCCGGTCACCAGCAGCAGACCGAGCGCGCCGGTGGCCGCGAACGGGATGGAGACCAGCAGCACCAGGGGCTGCATGAGGCTCTTGAAGGTCGCGACCATGACCAGGTAGACGATCGCGACCGCCACCAGCATGGCCAGACCCATCTGCGCGAACGCCTCGTTCTGGTCCTCGCTGACGCCGCCGATGCTGGCGGTGGCGCCTTCGGGCAGGTCGAGCTCGTCCATGGCCGCGGTCAGGTCGACCGTGACCTGGCCGAGGTCCTCGGCGGTCGGCGTCGCGGAGACGGTCGCGCTGGAGAACCCGCCGCTGCGGCTCAGCTCGGGCGCCTGCTGCACCTCTTCGACGTCGGCGACCTCGGACAGCTCGACCTCGCCGGACGGGGCCGCGATCTCCAGGTTCTCCAGCGCCTCGACACTGGCGGGGGCCTCGTCCACGCGCAGCACCATGTCGCGCTGGACGCTGTCGACGGTCGCGGTCCCGACGGTGGTGCCCTGGAAGGCCGCCGTGACGGCCTGTCCGATCTGGCCCTCGGTGAGCCCCTCCTCGGCGGCCTTCTCGCCGTCGACGCGGACCTCCAGGGCGGACTGCGCGGCGGCGACGCTGTTCTGCACGTCGGCCGCGCCGGGGATGTCCCGGACCGCCTCCTCGACGAGTCCGGTCGCCTCCTCCAGGACCTCGGGATCGTCGGCCCTGACCTCGACGGACAGGGACGTTCCGCCCATGCCCGCGGCGCTCTGCACCCGGGCCTCGGACTCGGTGTCGACCTCGGCCAGCGCCTGGCGCAGCTTCTCCTGGTACTCGGCCTGGTCACCGTCGGGGTCGGTGGTGATCGTGTACGAGACGGAGCTCGCCCCGCCGCCCCCGAGCATGGCGGCGGCCGGGTCGTTACCGCCGAAGGACGCCTGGTAGGACTCGATCCAGGAGAGCCCGGCGAGCTTCTCCTCGACCTTGGCGGCCTCCTCGTCGGCCTCCTCCAGCGAGGTGCCCACCGGCAGTTCCTGCGTGACGGTCAGGGAGTTCTGCCCCTGGTCGTCCAGGAAGCTGGTGTTGAGGTACGGGTACATCGCGAACGTGCCGAGCAGGACCGCGACGGAGGCCGCCAGCGTGACCAGCCGGTAGCGGGTGGCCCAGCGGATCACCGGCAGGTAGGCGCGCTGCAGCGGGGAGCGCAGCTCGCGCTCGTTCTCCTCGGCCTTGATCCGCTCCAGTTCCTCGGCCGGAACGACCCTGGGCCGCATGAACCAGTAGGCCAGGACCGGGATGATCGTGAGGGAGACCACCAGGGAGGCCGCCAGCGCGATGCTGACGGTCACCGCGAAGGGCCGGAAGATCTCGCCGATCTGGCCGCCGACGAAGCCGACCGGCAGGAACACGGCGATGGTGGTCAGGGTCGCCGAGGTGATGGCGACCGCGACCTCGCGCACGCCCGTGAACACGGCCGTGTACTTGTCCTCGCCGTAGCCCATGTGGCGCTTGATGTTCTCCAGGACCACGATGGAGTCGTCGACCACGCGGCCCACCGCCACGGTGAGCGCGCCCAGGGTGAGGATGTTGAGGGTGTAGCCGAAGCCCTGCATCCCCAGGAGCGCGATCAGCAGCGAGACCGGGATGGACACCGCGGTCACGATGGTGGAGCGGATCGACAGCAGGAAGACCAGGATGATGACGACGGCGAAGCCGAGGCCGAGCAGCCCCTCTTCCGCCATGGCCAGGATGGACTCGTTGATGAAGGGCGCCTGGTCGAACACCACGGTGATGTTGGTGTCCGTTCCGAGCTGCTCCTCGAGCTCGTCGACCCGGTCGCGGACCGCCTCGGAGATCTCGACGGTGTTGCCCTCGGGGGTCTTGGTGATCGAGACGCCGAGGCTCGGCTCGCCGTCGGTGCGGGTGATGCTGGTGACGTCGTCGACCCTGAGCTCGACGTCGGCGACCTCGGAGAGCCGGACCGGGTCGGAGGTCTGGGCGGGCATGCCGGGGACCGCCTGCGCGGGCGCCCCGCCGGGCGCCAGCCAGATGTTCTCGACGTCCTCGACCGACTCCAGCTTGCCGCCGGTGGTGACGGTGAGGGTGCTGCCGTCCTCGGTGATCTGGCCGCCGGGCGAGAGCCTTCCGCTGGCCTGCAGGGCGCTGGTCAGGTCGTTGACCGTGTATCCGGCGTCCTCCAGCTCGCCCTCGTCGGGCGTGATGGTGACGGTGGACTCGCGCACGCCGGTGACCTGCACGCCGCGCACGCCCGAGATGGACTCCAGTTCGGGGACCAGCTGCTCCTGCAGCGGCTCGGCGAGCGCCTGGGCATCGCCGTCACCCGCTCCGGCGGCCAGCATCACGACGGGGAAGTCGTCGAAGCTGAACGCCTGGACGAAGGGGTCGACATCCTCTGGCAGCATCGGCCCGACCTGGTCGACGGCCTGCTGGAGGGACCGGATGACGTCGTCGGTGGAGTCGCCGTAGTCGAACTCGACGACGACCTGGGCCGAACCCGTGCTGGAGGTGGAGGTGTACCCGGTCACACCCGGAACGCCCTTGACCGCCTGCTCCAGGGGCTGGGTGATCTCGGTTTCCACGACCTCCGGCGAGGCGCCCTGGTACTGGGCGCCGACGACGGCCATCGGAAGCTCGATGGAGGGCATGAGCTCGCGCTTCATCGACCCTGCGGCCACCAGGCCGAAGATGATCGCGCTGAGCGTGATCAGGAGGATCAGCGCCCGGTTGCCAAGGCTCAGCTTGGCCAATCTGGACATGAGAGTGGGGCTCCTCAAAGGACTGTTCGCGTCGGACACGGCACCGCTGCGATCCGGGCGCGTCCAGTGGACGCGCTCCGTGGTCGGATCGTTCTCGTCTCGCGCGGGCCTTTACGGGAGGCCGCGCGGATGTTCTCCGCCGGGCACGCGCCTCCACAATACTTCGTGTCACGTTGAAAATCCCACCGAGATGATACAAATCAGGGTTATGTCAGGGAACAGTCCGTGACATGTCAGGGATGAGAAGCAGGGATCACCACATGGGCGACGGCGCCTCCGAGGGCAAACGCGAACTGGTCGAGCGACTCCAGGAACTGGAGTTGCGCCAGGTCAGGATGTTCGCGCGGAGCCGGTCTCTGCCCCTGTTGAGCACCACCCTGACGATCCAGCAGCTCAAGGTCCTGGTCGTGCTGTCCATCGACGGGGACATGCCGACCCACGAACTCGCCGAGCGGGTCGGGACCGGTGTGGCCACTCTCACCGGCATCGTGGACCGGCTGGCCGCACGCACCCTGGTGTACCGGCGCGAGGACCCCTCCGACCGGCGGGTGCGCCGCGTCGACCTGACCGACGAGGGCTACGCGCTCATCGGCGACCTGTGGGGCGTGGGCCAACAGCGCAACCGGGCCGCGCTGAGCACCCTGGACATCGACACCCTGCGCGCCCTCGCCAAGGGGCTGGAGGCCCTGTGCGACGCGCTGGAGAAGACCGCGGACACCTCGGAGTCCCCGGAGGAGCCGTGACCGGGGTCCGGGGGCCCGGCGCGGACGGCGGCGCGACCGTCGTGACACGGGCGATCGAGGAGCTCACCCGGTTGGGCGGCTTCTTCGCGCTCGTCCCCGTCGGCCCCGGGAACCCGCCCCCCGGTCTGCGCTCCTTCGCCGAGCTGTACGAACGGCCCGGCCTGTTGGGCGCCCGGATCGAGTCGGCGCGCCAACGGTACGGAGCCGTCGAACCGCGGGTGTGCGCCTCCGTCGTGCACCTGGGGTTCGCGGCCCGGCTCGTCTCGCCCTCGCTCGCGGCGGCCTGCGCCGGGGTCGTGCTGGAGCTGCCTCCGGCCTCGCTGTTCTGGCAGGACGCGCCGGACGCGTCGGTCTCCTCCCGCATCGCGGCCCCGCGCGGCGTCGAGGTGGACCCGGCCGACGCGGCCGGCGTCGCCGACCTGCTGCGCGGACCACTGGTGGAACACCACCTGCGTCCGCTCGGCGCGGCGGTGCGCTCGGGGGTCAAGGTCTCCGAGCGGCTGCTGTGGGGGAACGCCGCCTCGGCGGTCGGAGGCGCGGTGCAGATGCTCTCCCGCCTGCGCCCCGAGTGGGCCGACCGCGCCGACGCGATCGGCACCGCGCTCATCGGCCGGGGGCCGACGGCCTCGCTCGGTTCCGTGGTGCGCCCCGACACCGCCGGGCCGCACCGGTTCTTCGTCCGCCGGTCCTGCTGCCTCTACTACCGGCTGCCCGGCGGCGGCCTGTGCGGGGACTGCGCCCTGCTGGACCCCGCGACCCGGCTCGGCCAGTGGCGCGCGGCCATGGCCGAACGCCCCCTCTGACCGGCCGCGTACCGCGGTCTCCGCGCGGTCCGCCCGGGTCAGCCCGCGGCCACCGGGACCGTCTCCCCCGGCGGCACGTGCTCGGCGGCCACGCCCCAGACCACCCGGAGCAGGTCGTCCAGGGCGTGCCGCAGGGAGTCGTCCACAAGGGAGTAGTGGGCCTGCCGGCCCTGCGCGACAGCGTGCACCAGACCGCACTCGCGCAGGCAGGAGAGGTGGTTGGAGACGTTCTGGCGGGTAAGTCCCAGCTGCTCGGCCAGTTGCGCGGGGTAGGCCGGACCATCCAGTAGAGCCAGGAGCAGACGGCAGCGAGTGGGGTCCGCGAGGGCCCTGCCGAGGCGTTGGATCGCGGAGAGACGCTGCTCGGAGGTCAACATGAAAATCATTGTACATACTTTGCTTTATAAACAGTCTTGACTGTATAAACAGTGACGACTGAATAGTCGATGGAACCGGGACGGCTCCGGCCGCGATCAGGAGGATTCATGGGCACCGGACACGGCCACGGCCACGGCCACCAGACCGCCGCGGCGACGCACCGTGGACGCCTCGTCCTCGTCCTGTGCCTGACGCTCCTCGTCATGGTCGTGCAGATCGTCGGAAGCAGGCTGGCCGGCAGCCTCGCGCTGCTGGCCGACGCCGGGCACATGGCCGCCGACTCCTTCGGCATCGTCCTGGCCCTGTTCGCGGTCTGGATCGCGGGCCGCCCCTCCAACTCCAAGCGGACCTTCGGCTTCCAGCGGGCCGAGATCCTGGCCGCCGCGGCCAACGCCCTGCTGCTCTTCGTCCTCTGCGGCTACATCACGTACGAGGCGGTGCAGCGGTTCCTCGCGCCCGAACCCGTCGCCGGACCCACCATGCTGGTCGTCGCCGCGGCCGGCCTCGCAGTGAACACGGTCGGCCTCGTGGCACTGCACCGCGGACAGAGCGAGAGCCTCAACCTGCGCGGCGCCTACCTGGAGGTCCTCAGCGACACGGTGTCCTCCGTGGGCGTCATCGCGGCCGGCCTGGTCGTCTGGACCACCGGATGGGAGCGCGCCGACTCCATCGTCTCGCTGGCCATCGCCGTGTTCATCGTCCCGCGCGCCTGGAAACTGCTCGACGAGGCGCTGCACATCCTGCTGGAGGCCACCCCGCGCGGCATGGACCTCGAGGAGGTCCGCCGCCACCTGCGCGCGCAGCCCGGCGTGATCGAGGTGCACGACCTGCACGCCTGGACGATCACCTCGGGCATGCCCGTGCTGTCCGCGCACGTGGTGGTCGAGGACGCCCTCCTGGCCGAGAGCGGCCGCATCCTGGACCGGTTGCACGACTGCCTGGCGGGGCACTTCGACGTCGAGCACTCCACCCTGCAACTGGAGCCCGCCGGCCACGTCGACCACGAGGGCGCCTGCCACGACTAGGGAAGCTCCGGCGCGGGGGTTTCGTTGGTGATCGTGACGTTGGCGTTCTACGAAACGGACAAAGTGGAACGCCAACGTCACGATCACCAACGAACCCTGTGAGGCCGCGTCCCGGCGCTCGGTTCATCGATCCGCCACGAGGGAATACCTCCTCGGACCGTTCGCCGGTCGATCGTGCTCCTGGACAGCGGGTTCGGAGTTCTGGCATAGTCACCGGGGGCCCGACAGGGCCTTCGCGCACGTGACCGAACACGAGTCCGTGCCGAGGTGTGCCGGGAAGTCTGGTCGGCGGCGTATTCGGCGACTGAATTTCCGGGGGCTCCATGACCATGCAGAAGACACGCGGCGGACTCGCGGGAATCCCCGATCTGCTCCGATCCGACGCCGTCGGCGGCCTCCTCCTGATCACGGGCGCGATCGCGGCGCTGGTCTGGGCGAACTCTCCTGTCGGCCACTCCTACGAGGCCCTGCGCGCCTTCTCCTTCGGCCCCGGGTCCCTGCACCTGAACCTCTCCGTCGAGGCGTGGGTCGCCGACGGCCTGCTCGCGGTCTTCTTCTTCGTCGTCGGCAACGAGCTCAAGCAGGAGTTCGTGCACGGCGAACTGCGCAACCCGCGGCGGGCGATGCTGCCCATCGTCGCCGCGATCTGCGGCATGGCCGTTCCCGCGCTGATCTACGCGGCCGTCAACCTCTCCCGCCCCGAGACGCTGCACGGCTGGGGCATCCCCATGGCCACCGACATCGCCTTCGCCGTGGCGATCCTGGCCGTCGTCGGACGCCACCTGCCTCCGGCCCTGCGCACCTTCCTGCTGACCCTGGCGATCGTCGACGACCTCGGCGCGATCGTGGTCATCGCGGTCTTCTACACCTCCGGCCTCTCCTTCCCCGCGCTGCTCGGCGCGGCCGCGCTGCTCGCGGTGTTCGGCTACCTCCAGCGCGGCAGGGGCCTGGCCGCCAGGCTGAACGCCTCCCCGGTGCCCAACTGGTCGGTCTACCTCCCGCTGGCCTTCGCCATCTGGGCGCTCGTGCACGCCAGCGGAGTGCACGCCACCATCGCCGGGGTCGCCATGGGCCTGCTCATGCGCACCGTGCCGGTGGCGGGCGAGAGCGCGTCGCCCAGCCACCGGGTCGAGCACCTGCTCAGCCCGTGGTCGTCCGGCCTCGTACTGCCGGTGTTCGCGCTGCTGGCCGCGGGAGTGGTCTTCGAGGACGGCCTGGCGGCCGTGTTCTCCGACACCGCCGCGCTCGGCATCATCGCCGGGCTCGTCGTCGGCAAGGTGGTCGGCATCACCGGCGGGTCCTGGCTCACCACCAGGATCACCACCGCCGAACTCAGCCCCACCCTGCGCTGGATCGACATCACCGGGATGTCCATGCTGGCCGGGGTCGGGTTCACCGTCTCGCTCCTGATCACCGAGCTGTCCTTCTCCGATCCGGACGTCCTGGCGCACGCCAAGGCCGGTGTGCTGGTCGCCTCCCTCACGGCCACCCTCCTGGCCTCCGCCGTGCTCTCGGTGCGCAGCGCCCGATACCGCAGGGCGGGTGCCTCCGCCGCCGACACCGCGGACTGACCGGGGCCGTTCCCGCCCGGGGCTCGGCGCGGTGGCCGCCGGTCGACTCGACCACCGAGGCGCGCAAACGCTAACTTCGGTCTCTATGCGCGGACCGCGATCGGCGGCCGCCGGCGAGGAATGGCGAATCGACCATGTGGGAAAGACTCCTGGGCGTGCGCAGCTGGATCGCGCGCCTGTCCCGCCGGGCACCCGGCACCGCGGGGGAGGCTCTCAGGACGTCCAAGATGCTCTGGAACAAGCCCGCCCGGCTGCTCGTACTGCTGTTCGCCGCCTCGGTGACCATCGGCACCGGGCTCCTGATGCTCCCCGTCGCGCACCAGGCTCCGGACGTCACCCTCGTCGAGGCGCTGTTCACCGCGACGACCGCACTGTGCGTGGCGGGACTGAGCGTGGTCGACCTGGGCGCCCACTGGTCGGTGTTCGGAGAGGTCGTCGTACTGGCCCTGATCCAGGTCGGCGGCATCGGGATCATGACGCTGGCCTCGGTGCTGGGCATCGTGGTCATCCGCCGCTTCGGCCTGCGGATGCAGCTGACCGTGCAGAGCGAGCAGCGCACCCTCAACATCGGTGACGCCCGCGGGATCGTGCTGCGCATCCTCGCGGCGAGCCTCATCTGCGAGGCGGTGCTGACCGCGCTCCTCGTGCCCCGGATGTGGCTGGGGCACGGTATGGGGATCGGCGAGGCCCTCTACAGCGGCGTCTTCCACGCGGTCTCCGCCTTCAACAACGCCGGGCTCTCCCTCTACGGCGACAGCCTCACCCGCTTCTCCGGCGACCCGCTGATCCTGCTCCCGATCGCGCTCGCCACCATTCTCGGCGGTTTCGGGTTCCCCGTCCTGCTGGAGCTGCGCCGACACCTGAGGACCCCCCGGCGCTGGGCGCTGCACACCAAGATAACCGTCCTGACCTCGCTGCTGCTGTTCCTGGGCGGCGCCATCGCGGTGACCGCCATGGAGTGGTCCAACCCCGAGACCCTGGGACTGCTGCCCTGGCCGCAGCGGCTGCTCGACGGCGTCTTCCACGGGATCATGCCGCGCAGCGGCGGGTTCAACGTGGTGGACGTGGGCGCGATGGAGTCGCACACCCTGTTCGTCACCATCATGCTGATGTTCGTCGGAGGCGGCAGCGCGGGAACCGCCGGAGGCATCAAGACCGCCACGTTCGCGGTCATCTGCCTGGTCGTGTGGGCCGAGGTCCGGGGGCACCCGCACGTGCACGCCTTCGGCCGCAGGCTTTCCTCCGGCGCGATCCGCCAGGCGCTCAGCCTGACCTTCCTGTCGATGACGGTGGTCGTCTTCGGGACCATCTACCTGCTCATCGCAACCCCCTACTCTCTGCAGGAGGTGCTGTTCGAGGTGACGTCGGCCTCGGGCGTGGTGGGGCTGTCCACCGGCATCACCCCCAGCCTGCCCGCTCACTGCCAGGTCCTGCTGGCCGTGCTGATGTTCGCCGGACGGATCGGGCCGATCACCTTCGCGTCGGCGCTGGCCCTGCGCGAACGCACCCGGCGCTACGATCTGCCCGAGGGCCGGCCCATCATCGGCTGACACCGCCGGGGCGTGCTCTCCGGATCGCCTCGGACCCGCATCCGAGCGGAACGACCCCTGTGAATCGTCCTGCGGACCCCGTCCCCGAGGGCTCGGCCCCGGGGCTGTTCGAGAGACACGACCTAGGAGAGTGCAGTGCCCCGCAGCAAGACGAACGACAAACGGGTACTCGTCATCGGACTCGGCCGGTTCGGCGGCTCACTCGCGGAGGAGCTCGTCGCCCACGGCTGGGAGGTCCTGGGGGTGGACAGCAATCCGCGCCGGGTCCAGTCCTACGCCGACTCCCTCACCCACACCATGGTCGCGGACACCACCGACGACGAGACGCTGCGCCAGATCGGCGCGCACGAGTTCACCCGCGCGGTCGTGGCCATCGGCACCCACCTGGAGGAGAGCATCCTCACCACGTCCCTGCTGGTGGACATGGGGGTTCCGTACATCTGGGCCAAGGCGATCAGCCGCCGCCACGGCCGCATACTCCAGCAGATCGGCGCGCACCACGTGGTCCTTCCCGAGCACGACATGGGCGAGCGCGTGGCGCACCTGCTCTCCGGCCGGATGCTCGACTACGTCGAGATCGAGGAGAACTTCGCCCTCGGCAAGACCCGCGCTCCCAAGGAGATCCTCGGCCGCAAGCTCGGTGAGACCGGTGTGCGCAGCAGTCACGGCATCACCGTGGTGTCCATCAAGCGGCACGGGGAGTCGTTCACCTACGCCACAGCGGACACCGTTCCCCAGCGGGGCGACATCATCATCGTCGCGGGCAAGACCAACGACGTGGAGAAATTCGCCGAACTCAGCTGACGCCGGCCCCGTCGCGCGGGACCGGTCCGGAGGGGACCCGTTCCGTCCAGATTGACAATGGTTTTCACTCTTCGGATGATAGATCCCATGCGATCCGGGATCTCAACGAAGGCGGCCGTGGTCGGCGCGGTAGGGGCGGTACTCGCCGCCGCGACCGCGTGCTCGGGCGGTGCCGGCACCGGGGACGGCGTCCGGCTGGTCACCAGCGTCTACCCGCTGGAATGGCTCGCCACCCAGATCGGCGGCGAGGACGTCCTGGTCACCAACCTCACCGAGCCGGGCGTCGACCCGCACGACCTGGAGCTGAGCCCGCGCCAGGTCGGCTCGGTCAGCGACGCGGACGTGGTCTTCTACATCGGGGGGATGCAGCCCGCCGTGGACGACGCGGTCGGCCAGCAGGCCGCCGGCAGCGCGCTCGACGTGGCCGGACTCGTCGAACTGCGCCAGGTGCCCGACGACGCCGGAGGCGGGACCGATCCGCACATGTGGCTGGACCCCGAGCGCATGGCCACCGCCGCACAGGGCCTGGCCGACCGGCTGGCCGAGGCGGACCCGGGCAACGCCGCGGCCTACCAGGCGAACACCGAAGCGGTCGTGGCCGAACTGACCGGGATCGACGACGCCTACGCCACCGGTCTGGCCGAGTGCGGGCAGCGCGACCTCGTGGTCAGCCACGCCGCCTTCGGCTATCTGGCCGACAACTACGACCTGGAGCAGATCGGCGTCACCGGCATCGAGTCCAACAGCGAGCCCTCCCCCGCCCGGCTGGCCGAGGTGGCGCGGCTCGTCGAGGAGCGCGGGGTCGAGACGATCTTCACCGCGACGCTGGTGGACCCGGCCATCGCCGAGACCATCGCGAGCGAGGCCGGTGTCGAGACCGCGGTGCTCGACCCGCTGGAGGGCATCACCGACGCCTCGCCGGGCACCGACTACCCGTCCGTCATGCGCGCCAACCTGGACGCCCTCACCACCGCGCTGGACTGCTCCTAGGGAGTCTCCGTCGCGGGGTGGCCCCGCGGGGGAAGACCGGGCCGGCGGTGCTCCCGACTCCGGCCCGCGCGTTCGCGCCGCCGTCGCTTCGCGAACGTCACGCGGCCTTCCGAGGTCCGCTCCGGTTCCCGATGATCCGGACGGGCGCCATCGGACCGCCCGAGAACTGCGGCGACAGGGGGCGCCCTTCCGGCAGCCTGCGAGCCGGTCACCAGGGGCTCCCCCACGGCGGCCGACACCCTGCCCAGAAGCCCTGATCGCCCGCACAGCAGGAGAATTCAGCCGGATCCATGCCCGACAGGGCTCTTTTCGCGCATATCGGATCCGGCCTCCCCTCAACCCGCCTACATAGCGCCTACGCGCGAATGATTCACGGTGATTTCACATGCACATGCGCTATCCTGAGCGAAATACAGTGCGAATGCACGTGCATTTGATAGTGCAACGGCGTGCGTGCAGCACTGATCCGCACAGGGCTGACAAGGGAGCGTGTACATGGGCACGTACAACGGTATTTCCGCTGCTGAGCTTGGGGACATCGCCTGGCAGAAGAGCCGCCGCAGCAACTCGATCGGCAACTGCGTCGAAATGGCCAAGCTCTCGGACGGCTCGATCGCGATGCGCAACTCGCGCTTCCCCGAAGGCCCGGCGCTGATCTACACCCAGGGCGAGATCGACGCCCTCATCCTCGGCGCCAAGGACGGCGACTTCGACAACCTGCTGGGCTGATCGAACCGACGAGCACCGATGCCATCGGGGCCCTGGGTCGCACCGCGGCCAGGGCCCTCACTGCTTTCCCGGCCGGCTACTCCTGGTCGTCGATGATCTCGTCCAGCAGCTTCCGGGTCTGCTCCGGGCGCTCGGCGACGACCGCCAGCCACTCCAGCGCCATCGTGTACTGCTCGACCTCGGCGCGCTTCTCCTGGATCATGCCGCCGGTGAGCTGCTCGACGTAGACGACGTCGGGCAGGTCGTACTCGGGGTAGCGCAGGATCGTGAACGATCCCGTCTCCGCCGCGTACACGCCTTGGGAGAACGGGACGATCTGGAGCGTGATGTTGGATTCCTCGCTGAGCTTTTTGAGATGCTGCAATTGCGCGCGCATGATTGCAGCGTTGCCCACCGGACGACGCACAGCAGGCTCATCGATGATCACCCAGAGCTTCACGCCCGGGTTCTCCCGAATGCGGTGCTGACGGCGCATCCGGGTGGCGATCCGGTCCTTGGCGAGGACGTCCAGCCGGTTCTTGCCGCCCCGGGTGATGACCTCGCGGGCGTAGTCCTCCGTCTGCAGCAGCCCGGGAACGAACTGGGTCTCGTAGACGCGCAGCTGGGTGGCCGCCTCCTCCATCCCCACATAGGACTGGAACCAGATGGGCAGGGACTCGCCGTACTTGTGCCACCAGCCGGGCTCGTTGGCCTCTCTCGCCAGGGTGAGGAACGAGGACCGGACGGCGGGGTCGTCCACTCCGTAGAAGGTAAGCAGATCCTCGACGTCGCGGATCTTGAAGCCGACCCGGCCGAGTTCCACCCGGCTGATCTTGGACTCGGATCCGCGGATCTTGTAGGCGGCGTCCGCTCTGGAGATGTTCTTGGACTCGCGGAGTTGACGAAGCTGGTACCCGAGCAGGATGCGACGGACGGTCGGGCCGCTGCCCGGCTCCGGCTGAGCCACGCTCACCGCTGTTTCCTCCCACCCCTGTGTACCGCGCCGGCGCCGGTCCCCCTCCCCGGGTTCCGTCCGTATCGCGTCGTCTACGACACCTACACGATATCGCCGAAGGGGAGCAACGTCCGGCCATACCTCGTCCTCGGGGGCACCCTGCCGGCGGGCCGGTCCGGACCAGGCCGCCGAGCCGTCCCGAGAAGGCGGCGGAGGCTGGTCGGTGGTCAGGTGAAAAGAGCCCAGACGAATTTCCCCCCGGCGATTGTCGGCACCGCTCCCCAACTGCGACTGAAGCAGGAGACAAGATGCAGGCCACGCCCGGTTTCAGCCATGAAATCCGGATCGCGTCGAGCCGGAAGACTGTCATTACCGTCACGTACCGCGCAGATCAACTCCGCACCACGGCGCATCGCACTGAGCTGGATAACATTTTCGCATCCAGCCATGCCGTTCGCGCGGGCGCCAGCGTGTCGCAGGGCGTTGGTGACGAGTTCGGAGACCACGAGCTCCACGTCCCCCGCCATTCGGACCATTCCCCATTCGCGCAGGGTCGCCATGGTGAGGTCGCGCGCGATCTTGACCGCGCCGTAGTCGGGATCCAGGCTCCACAGGGCGCTCTCGTGGCTCACCGCCCCCGGGCAGACGTCCCAGCGCGGGACGCCGCGCTCCAGAGCAGGAAGCCACCAGGCGCGCGGCACCGCTTCGAGAATCGGCGACGCCGTCTCACGTCCCGGCGTCCCCCTAACAGACTCCTGGGCAGAATGTCCGGTCACCGCGATCCCCTTGCAGTCGTCTCGATCGCTCACAGGTCTGCCGACGCGAACGCCGGGCCAATCTTCGAGGACTATGCAAATGCAAGGCCCGAATGCACGTGCACGCGCCCCATGAACGCAATCCTAGAACATCTGGACCCTTCCATCAGTTGAAGTAGGGACAAAAAAGACGCCGATTCTGCGTCTGTCCTGTAAAGGTGGTGAACTTTTCCGCTTCGAAGGCTACGCGGCCATGGTCAGATGGCTCTGCACGCGATCGGGATAGTCGGAGATGATTCCGTCCACGCCGTCTCGGATCGCGCGGCGGATCGCGGAGTCGGTGTTGACGGTCCAGCTGAACATCGTCAGCCCGTGCTCGTGGACGTGGCGCACGTAGGGCGCGCTCACTCTGCGGTGATGCGGGTTGACCTGGCTGGCGTAGCGGGCGACCTTGCGAAGCCCCACCCTGCCGTAGGTCTTGCCCAGCACCGCGGTGCGCAGGCCCGGCAGGTGCTCGCCGAGCAGCCGCAGCGTCATCCAGTCGAAGCTCTGCACGACGAGCCGGCCCATCTCGCCGGTACCGCGCCAGTACGGGTCCGCGGCGATCCGCTCGGCGAGCCGGCGTGCCGTTCCGGGGTCGCGGCGGCGCACCTTCAACTCGACCAGGGCGCCCAGGCCGTCCTGGCGCAGGACCGCCAGTGCCTCCTGGAGGGTCGGCACCCGCTCCTCCGCGAACGCGGGGCCGAACCACGACCCGGCGTCCAGTCGGCGGATCTCATCCAGCGTGAAGTCCTCGACCCGCCAGGGGCGGCGGTGCGGGTAGACCACGGCCGCGTCGGTGGTGCGGCGCAGGCTCGGGTCGTGCATGACGACGAACTCTCCGTCGGCGGTCCGGCGCACGTCCAGTTCCGCCATGTGGGCGCCCCTCCGGGACGCCTCGCGCAGCGCGGCAAGGGTGTTCTCCGGCGCGTAGGCGGAAGCACCCCGATGCGCGACGATGATCATCGAAGCCGGTCCTCCACCCCGGCCCGGCCCCCCGGACCCCCGATCCACGCGATCCCGTCCCGCCGTTCCATCGCCCCGCCCTCCCGCAGTCGCGCCCCGTCCCGGCCTCCTGCTGCGGCGGGTCGGGGGAAACGACCTCTTGCCTTCACTTTTCCTCCACTGTCAGCGTTCCTGGACAACGTCCGGTGACGTCGGGGCGAGCGGCCGGTGCAGTAAGAGAGGACACAACGCGCCGCGGGGACCGGGAACTCGCGCGCCCGCGCGACCGATCACGTGGCGTCACCCTACCCCCGACCGGCGACGAAAGATCCACTCTTCTCCGTATTGACCGGTTGCCCCCACCCCCTGCGTGGTGGGGGTACGACTCGCTCCGGGAAGCGGCCCGGCCCTCCGCAGGGCCGCGCACCAGGACACGCCCCACTCCACCCCCACATACCACCCGGTCGGTACGAAGCAGGTAGGATCGCTCCACCTGTGCGGTGGACCACACGGTCCGCCCCGACGGCATCTTTCCCTTCTGGAGGAACCCATGTCCCAGACCCCCCGCGTCGCGATCGTCACGGGCGCGGCCCGTGGAATCGGCGCGGCCACCGCGCAACGGCTCGCCGCCGAGGGCCACGCCGTCGCGGTGCTCGACCTGAACGAGGCCGACGCCCGGGCCACGGCGGACGCGATCACCGAGGCCGGCGGCCGGGCGATCCCGGTGGGCGCCGACGTGAGCGACACCGGGCAGGTGGAGGCCGCGGTCGCGGCGACCGCCGAACGGCTGGGCCCGCCGACCATCCTGGTCAACAACGCCGGGGTGATCCGGGACAACCTGCTGTTCAAGATGACCGACCAGGACTGGGACCTGGTGATGGACGTGCACCTTCGCGGCGCGTTCCTGATGACCCGGTCGGTCCAGGCGCACATGACCGAGCAGGGCTGGGGCCGGGTGGTCAACCTCTCCAGCAGCTCCGCGCAGGGCAACCGCGGCCAGGCCAACTACTCCGCCGCGAAGGCCGGCCTTCAGGGCTTCACCAAGACCCTGGCGATCGAACTGGGCAAGTTCGGGGTCACCGCCAACGCCGTCGCCCCCGGCTTCATCGCCACCGACATGACCAGGGCGACCGCCGAGCGCGTCGGTATGGGATTCGAGGACTTCAAGGCCGCCGCGGCGGCCAACATTCCGGTGCGCCGGGTGGGCGCCCCCGCTGACATCGCCGCCACCATCGCCTTCCTCACCAGCGAAGAGGCCGGCTTCGTGTCCGGCCAGGTCATCTACGTCGCCGGTGGTCCGCTCGACTGACGCTCCACCCGGTCCGCCCGTTCCCTTCACGGAGGTTCGTCTTGACAACGGTTACCGACGGGGCCCTGGACGCCGCCGCCATGCGGCGCCGGGTCGCCGACTTCGTCGCGGCACACGACCCCGCCACCACCGAGCAGACCGAGTTCCTGACCGCCCGCTTCGACGCCGGGCTGGCCTGGGTGCACTTTCCCGAGGGGGCGGGCGGCCTGGGCGCGCCGCGTGCCCTGCAGTCCGTCGTCGACGAGGAGTTCGAGCGGTTCGGCTCCGTTCCGACCGGCCGCGAGCACCTGGTCATCGGCCTGGGCATGGCCGCGCCCACCATCCTGGCCTTCGGCACCGACGAGCAGCGGTCCCGCTTCCTCAAACCGCTCTACACCGGCGAGGAGGTCTGGTGCCAGCTGTTCAGCGAGCCCGGCGCGGGCTCGGACCTGGCCGCCCTGGGGACCAGGGCGGTCCCCGACGGCGACACGTGGGTGGTCGACGGGCAGAAGGTGTGGACGTCGATCGCGCATCAGGCGCGCTGGGCCATGCTGGTCGCCCGGACCGACCCGAACGCGCCCAAGCACCGCGGTATGACCTACTTCATCTGCGACATGACCGATCCGGGCGTGGACGTGCGGCCGCTGCGCCAGCTCACCGGGGAGGCCGAGTTCAACGAGGTCTACCTGGACGGCGTGCGCCTGCCCGACGCGCTGCGGCTGGGCGGGGTCGGCGAGGGCTGGAAGGTCGCGCGGACCACCCTGATGAACGAGCGGGTCTCCATCGGCGGCCGGGCCGAACCCCGTGAGGGCGGCCTGATCGGACTCCTCACCCGGATCTGGCGCACCAGGCCCGAGCTGCGCACACCGGGTCTGCACGAGGACCTGCTGAAGCTGTGGGTGGAGGCCGAGGCCGCCCGGTTGACCAAGGAGCGGCTGCGCCAGCAGATGGCGGCAGGCCAACCCGGCCCCGAGGGATCGGCGGCCAAGCTCTCCTTCGCCGACCTGAACCAGCGCATCTCCGGGCTGGAACTGGAGCTCCTGGGCGTCGAGGGGCTCGGCTACGACGACTGGACGTTCCGCCGCCCCGAGGGCCTGGACTTCACGGAGCGGGCGCCGGGCTTCCACTACCTGCGCACCAAGGGGAACTCGATCGAGGGCGGTACCTCGGAGATCCTGCGCAACATCATCGCCGAACGTGTCCTGGGCCTTCCGGGCGAACCCCGGGTCGACAAGGACGTCGCGTGGAAGGACCTGCCCAAATGAGCGGACACGAGCCGGACCTGCTGTACAGCGAGATCGAGCAGGAGCTGCGCGCCAGCGTGCGGGCGCTGCTCACCGACAGGTGCCCGTGGAGCGCGGTGCTGGGCCGGGTGGAGAACGACGCGGCCGAGGTCGCCGATCCGGCGTTGTGGCGCGGCCTCGCGTCGCTGGGCGTTACCGGGCTCCCCATCGCCGAGAGCAGGGGCGGAGCGGGCGCGACGCTGCGCGAGAGCGCCGTGGTCGCCGAGGAGCTGGGGCGCGCCGTGGCCCCGGTGCCGTTCCTGGGAAGCGCCGTACTGGCCACCGCCGCCCTGCTCGCGGTGGACGGGGACGGCCCGGCGGGCCCGGCCCTCGCGGCGCTGGCCGCGGGCGAGAGCACCGCCGCGCTCGTGGCGCCGCTGACCTCCTGCCCGGGTTCGGCCTTCCCCGACCTGGTGCGCGCCGAGGGCGGGGGGCTGACCGGGACCGTGCCCGGTGTCGTCGACGCGCTCAACGCCGACGTGCTGGTGGTCCCGGCCCGCGGACCGGACGGCCCCGGCCTGCACCTGGTGCCCGCGGCCGAGGCCGCGCGCACCCCCGTGGTGAGCCTGGACCTGACCCGACCACTGGCCGTGGTGGAGTTGGCGGGCGCCCCGGCGACCCTGCTGGCCTCGGGCGGGCGGGCGGCGGAGGCGTTCGAGTCCGCGCTGGTCGCGGGGGCCGCGCTGCTGTCCGCCGAACAGCTCGGGCTGGCCGAGTGGGCGCTGGACACCACGGTCGCCTACCTCAAGGAACGCACCCAGTTCGGCCGTCCGCTGGGTTCCTTCCAGGCGCTCAAGCACCGGCTCGCCGACCTGTGGGTGTCGGTCTCCCAGGCCCGGGCCGTGGTGCGCAGCGCGGTGAGCGCGGTGGCGGCCGGCAGCCCGGACGCCCCGCTGTCCGCGGCCCTGGCCCAGGCGTTCGTGTCGGGGGTGGCGGTCAGGGCGGCCGAGGAGGCCGTCCAGTTGCACGGCGGCATCGGCTTCACCTGGGAGCACCCCGCCCACCTGTACCTGAAGCGGGCCAAGAGCGCCTCCATCGCCCTGGGCACCGCGGATCGCCACCGCGCCAGGATCGCCGCGCTGGCGGACCTGCCGCCGGCCTCCTGACGGACGCGGGGCAGGCGGCGGTCAGGGCCTGCCGTCCACCGCCCCCGAACGGGGCGGCACGTCCTCGGAGTGGTCGCCGCCCAGCGCGGCGGCCACCTCCGTGACGACGTGCTCGACGCACTCGATCCCCGCCTGGTAGTCGCGGTGCTGGTCGGACAGCACCGCGATCAGGTACTCGTGGCCCGCTCCGGTGACGTGCCCGGCGCTGGTGATCACCCACCGGTTCCCGTCGCTCTCCCGGGGCACCCAGCCGTTCTTCAGCTCCACCGTGTCCCCCTCCTCCGCCGCGGCCGACACCCCCCACGCCTGCTCGGGTGCGACCGACCCCAGCAGGCCGCGCGCGTACCGGCGGCTCCGTTCGGACAGCGGCCCCTCGTCGGTGAAGACCGCCCGCAGCAGCCGGATCTGGTCGGCCGTGGTGGTCCTGGTGGCGCCCCACACCCCGCTGGCGGGCTCCGTGGCGCGCAGGCCGAGCCGCTCGTTGCCCTCGGCGAAGCCCGCGTCGAAGCCGATCCGCGAGTACAGCACGTCGGCGGCGTCGTTGTCGCTGTACCGGATCATCCGGGAGGCCAGTTCGCGCTCCGACTCCGACAGCTCGCGTCCCTCGTCGTCGGCTCGGAGCAGCAGGAGCACGAGGATGTCGAGTTTGGCCAGGCTCGCGGTGACGTAGGTCTCCTCGGGTCCGTAGGAGTAGTCGGCCCCGGTCGCCAGGTCGTGCAGCGAGATCGACAGGCGGCCGCCCCTGCCGTCCAGGTAGTCGCCCAGCGCGCCGGTGAGGCGCTCGGACTCGGCGGGCGTCAGGGGCGGGGGGCGTGAGGCGTCGGGGAGGCCGGGGGCCGACGGCTGGGGAGGCCCGGCCCACTCGGGCGCGGCGCGCGCCCGGGCGCCGGGCGGGTCGGGGGGCAGGGCCACCGCCGGTACCGCCGGGAGCAGGAAGAGCAGCGCGAGTACGAGCGCCCCGCGCAGGGACGAGGGCGGGAACGGTCTGCCGGATCTCACCGAACGCTGTCGCATACCAGTGGCCTTCGCGGGCAGGGGCCTGGGGGATCTCCGGCCGTCCGGAGAAGATCCGAACCGCCGGGGGTCCGGAGGCTGGCAGGTGACCCGGAGCGACGCCCCGGTTCCGTCGGTTGGAGTCGACGCGGTCGGGCGCCCGCGGCCCCGCCGAGTCCGCGCCCTCGCCTCCGTCCTGTTCCCGCGGCCGCCTCCGTCTACCCCTGTTTCTCGGTCAATTGCCCCCGAAACCCCGGCGCTCGGACCTCTGCTCCGATCGCGGCCTTTCCGGGGCCCGCCGCCTCCGGGCCCCCGAAGGGCCGAGCGCCAGCGCGCCGCACACGAGAACACCTCGACGAGCCGGCCGGCGGACTCCCGACGCCGAACCACCCCGCGCCGGAGGCTCCCTATCCCCCCTACGCGCCCGAACTGAACCCGGTCGAGGCGGTGTGGGCCCACCTGAAACGGTCCCTGGCCAACTTCACCAAACGCACCATCGACCAACTCGCCGACCTGACGAGAACCCGACTCGCCCACATCCAACGCCACCCCGACCTCATCACCGGATTCCTCGCCAAAACCCCCCTCAACCCCACACCACCCCTATAACCCCCACCCCGGAAACTCTCTAGAGAGTTTCCGGGGTGGGGGTGTTTCGGCGTGCCGGTGCTTCGGGGGGTCTTTCGGCCTCCTGTCACGCGGAGCACGGGGTTACAGCAGGCAGCGACGGCGGGTGAGGGCCGGGGCCGGGGCCGCGCCCACGACGTCCGTTTCGCGTGGTTTCCGTTGGTGATCTTGCTGTTTCCCCCCGCGAACCTTGATCTCGGGGGGAAACAGCAAGATCACCGGACATTCGAGGGCCGGTTCCGCCCCCACCCGGAATGGTCTTGGGCTTTCTGCCCTTCCCGGCCCCGAAGCGGGCAGAAAGCCCAAGACCGTCAACGGAACCCTCACGCAACGGACATCGTGGGCGCGGCCCCGGCCCTCACCCGCCGTCGCTGCCTGCTGTAACCCCGTGCTCCGCGTGACAGGAGGCCGAAAGACCCACCCGAAGCACCGGTGCCCGAATTCATCCCCGCGCCGGAGCTTCCCTAGTCCATGCCGCGGGCGCTCATCGCCTCGCCGAGGGCCTCCGCGGAGCGGAGCAGGTTCACGATGACGGGCACGACCATCCGGTGCGCGCCCCCGCTCAGCCCCCGGGCCAGGTAGGCCTCGCGCGACGCCGTCCAGGCCCCCGCGACCATCGGGACGCAGCGGATGGTCAGCGCCAGTACCAGCGCCACCCGGTCGGGGCGCACCCCCGCGAACCGCAACGGGCGGGCCAGCCGCTCGAACAGGTCCAGCATCTCGGTGACCGGGGTCGTCCGGGTCACCAGCCCCGCCAGCAGCACGGCGGCGGCGAGCTGGGAGCACACCCGGACCGCCGTCTCCCAGCCGGTGAAGAGGCAGTGGAAGGCCGCGATCAGCACCAGGAAGAGCAGCACCGGGCGGAACGCGCGCCACAGGTGGCCCCCCAGTCCGAAGACCGCGTACAGAGACGGAGCGGCGACGGCGGCGGACAGCGACACCCACGGATCCCGCAGGACCAGCAGCACGGTGACCACGACCAGCAGGACGAGCAGCTTCGTCCCCGCCGTCATCCGGTACAGCGCGGACGTGCCCGGGACGTACAGCCCCACCATGCTCACGGGCGCCGCTCCATCAGAGCGGTGTAGTGCTCGACCGCGGCCCCGGGCTCCCCGTCGAAGACGACGGCGCCCTCGTCCATGACGAGGACCCGGTCGAACCCCGCGAGCGTGTCCAGGTGGTGGGTGAGCAGGATGACCTGCTGCTCCAGACCGCGCAGGGCCTCGGTGACGACCCGCACGTTGCGCAGGTCCAGCAGGGTGGTGGGCTCGTCACAGACCAGCACCCGCGGCTCGGTGACCATGACCGAGGCCAGCGCCAGCATCTGCTTCTGCCCGCCCGACAGCAGGTGGGCGGGGTGGTCGCGGTGCCCGGCCAGGCCGTGCCGGGCCAGGACCTCGTCCACGCGCCCGGCGATCTCCGCCCGGCCGATCCCGCTGCCGCGCAGCCCGATCTGCACGTCCTCGGCGACCGTGGGCATGATGATCTGGGTGTCGGCGTCGGAGAACACGAACCCGACCCGGCGGCGGACCTCCCTGCCGTGCTTGCGGGTGTCCAGGCCGTCCACGAGCACCCGGCCCGAGTCGGGGACGACCAGCCCGTTCAGCGTCCGGGCCAGCGTGGACTTGCCCGAGCCGTTGGCGCCGATCAGCCCGATCCTGTGCTCGCCCAGTTCCAGGGAGATCCCGTCCAGGACCACACGTCCGTTGTAGGCGTGCGTCACGTGCTCCAGCTGAATCATTCGGTAGTGGCCCCGATCAGTCGACCCGGTCGCCCGCGGGCGGGACGGGGTGGGCGCGGTGCACGGCGGCGGCGATCAGGGTGGCCAGGACCACCTTGACGAGGTCCCCGGGGACGAAGACGAGCATGATCTTGAGGGCCCCGAGCGTCCCCGTCCCGGCGACCACCCCCATCCAGGGCACACCGACCAGGTAGCACAGCACCAGCGCGCCGGTGATGTTGATCGCCAGTCCCGGCCAGAAGCGGTACCCGGGCAGCATGCGCTCGGTGAGCAGCCCGATGAGCAGCGCGACGGGAACCCAGCTGACCAGGAAGCCGCCGGTGGCGCCGGCGAAGGCGGCCAGACCCCCGTTGCCGCCCGACAGGATCGGCAGGCCCGCCGCGGCCAGGGCCAGGAAGGCCAGGATCGCCAGGACCCCCCGCTTCCAGCCGAGGACGGCGGGCGCCAGGACGACGCCGAGTGTCTGCAGAGTGATCGGCACGGGCCCCACGGGGATCCCCGGAACGATGCTCAACGCCGCGAGAAGCGCGGCGAACAGGGCGATGAGCGCGAGGTCGCGCGTGTTCAGCCCCCGGTACCGGGGCGTGGTCGTGCCGGAAGCGCTCATGAGTCCAGTCCTTGCGTGTGCGTCCGCTGCCGAATGGGGTGTCCGCGTCAATTGTGGTCGACGCGCAGCGGACGGCAGGGGTGCGGGGAGGCACAGCTTTCCTCCGCGGGACCTTGTGGGAACCGGCCAAATCCCCTCTGAAACCGCTCCCGGCCTGTGGTGAACGCCATGACACGGCCAGGCCCGCGACAGCCTACCCGGCGAACGCGGGCCGGACGCACACCGGGTCGGGCACGTCCAGGCTGTGCCGCGCCTCCCCCGGGATCCCGTCAACGGGATCCACCGGGAGCGAGGTCAGCGTCGAGGAGTTCTGGTTGGCCACCACAATGTACCCGCTGACCTGGGCGAAGTGCCGGGGCCAGGCGCCGCCGGTCGGTGTGTCCGCCAGGTGCCGCAGCCGCGCGCCGTCGGCCGAGACCTCGAAGGTGGCGATCGTGTCGGCGCCCCGGTTAGCGACGTACAGACGGCTCCCGTCGGGCGACAACGCGATCTCCGCGGGGTAGTTGCCCTCGTTCCCCGAGAGGGTCGCCGGAAGCGATCCGACGGTCTCGGCCCGGGCGGTGTCGGCGTCCCAGCGCAGGATGTGCACCCGGGAGTCCAGCTCGCCCGCCACGTAGAGGTGGCCCGAGGAGTGCGCGGCCAGGTGCCGGGGGCCCGTTCCCGGATCGAACCGGGCCGCGATGTGCCCCGGCCCGACGGGTTCGGGGGAGGCCGGGTCGAAGGGGTGGCAGCGCAGCTCGTCGGTGCCCAGGTCCACGACCAGGAGGTGCCCGCCGCCCGGCGCGAGGTACACGCTGTGCGCGTGCGGCCCCTCCTGGCGCTCGGTGTCGGGCCCCGAGCCGGTGTGCGTGAACCGCTGGACCGGTTCTCCCGGGGCGCCGTCCGCCGCGAGGGCGTGCACGCTGACGCTGCCGTCGCCGTAGTTGGCGGTGACCAGGTGCCGCCCGCCCGGGTGGACCAGGAGGTGGCAGGGGGAGGAGCCGCCCGTCGGGACGGACCCCTGCTCCTTCAGGCCCTGCCCGCCGATCACCGCGAAACCGCTGACCCGCCCCGCCTCGAGTTCGTTGACGGCGTAGACCGCGCCCCCGTCCGCGGACAGGGCCACGAAGGAGGGGTTGCCGCTCTCGGCGGCCACCCCCGCGTCCTCCAGGGCGCCGCTCCCCGTGTCCAGCCGGACCCGTTGCACCCCCGCGGCGCTCTCCCCGGGACCGGAGCCGAACGTGTAGGAGCCGATCCACAGAATCCGACGCCGCGTCATCACTGCCCTTCCGGTTGCGGGCCCGCCCGGAACACCCGGGAGGCCAGAGGACACCTTATGCCCGGCCGTCCCTTTTCCGGGATACCCGTACCCGTCGACGGGCCGCCGTCCCGGATGCCCGGCTCAGCCCATGAGCGCCAGCAGGGCGGGGCGTTCGTCGTCGGTGAAGAAGTGGCTGCCGGGAAGGCGTTCGAGCCGGAAGGCGCCCGTCGTGTGCTCCGCCCAGGCGCGCAACCCCGCCTCGGACACGACCGGGTCGGTGGTCCCGCCCGCCACGGTGAGCGGGATGTCCAAGGGGGCTCCCGGGGTCCAGGTGTACGCGGCGAGCGCGTCGAAGTCCGCGCGCAGCTCCTCGCCGAACACCTGCGCCAGTTCCGGTTCCGCCAGGATCATCTCGGGGATCCCGCCGTAGAGGCCGGCCACGGTACGGACGAGTTCGACCGGGTCCCGGGGCAGGTCCGCGTTCACCCGCAGGTGCGGGGCATCGCAGCCGCTGACGACCAGGCGTACCAGGTCGCGCCCCCTCCGACGCAGCTCACGCGCGGTCTCGTAGGCCGAGACCGCGCCCATACTGTGCCCGTAGAGCGTGAGCGGCCCGGTGACCGCCTCCAACGCGTCGGCCTGCCGTTCGGCGTAGCCCTTCCACATGGGTCCGGCTCCTCCGGCGGCGTCGTGGTGCCGGACCGTGCCGACCCACACCCCGAACCGCCCCGCCAACTCGGCCGACCAGGGCTGGTACACGGTGGGCAGGGCTCCGGCGTGCACGAAGCAGACGAGGTTCGCCCCGGTTTCGGGGCCGGGGAAGCGGTGCGCGCCGGGTCGCGTCGTTGTGGTGGTCCGTGCCTGGCTCATGGGTCGGTCTCACTTCCGGCCGGGGGAACGTAACGCCCGAACCATACCCAGACAGCCCTTAACGGACACCGAGACGGGTCCGTGAACCCGTCTCGATGTCCGTCCGCCTATTCGTTTGTCGGGGGAGCCCCGTTCTCGGCCCGTTCTCAGCCGACGAGTTCGGGCTGCTCCGGACGCGACAGCGTGTACTTCAGGAGCTGCTTGAGCACACTGCCGCTGGAGAGCCGGTCGCGCGCGTCGAACTCGATGATCGGCACGTCGGGGCCGACTTCGACGGCCTCGCGGATCTGCTCGACCGTGTACTCCCGCTCCCCGTCGAACCGGTTCAGAGCGATGATGTACGGGATGTTCTGGTTCTTCTCGAAATAGTCGATCGCGTCGAAGCAATCGGCCAGTCGACGGGCGTCCACGACCACGACGGCGCCGACCGCGCCGCGCACCAGGTCGTCCCACATGAACCAGAACCGCGCCTGCCCCGGAGTGCCGAACATGTACATGATCAGCTCTTCGTCCAGGGTGAGGCGGCCGAAGTCCATCGCCACGGTGGTGGTCACCTTGTCCGGCGTGGAGGACACGTCATCGTGCGCGATGCTCGCCTCCGTCATCACCGCCTCGGTGGTGACCGGTGGGATCTCGGAGACCGAGCCGACCAGGGTGGTCTTGCCCGCGCCGAAGCCTCCCGCGATGACGATCTTCGTCGACATCACGGACGGACGGCTATTGGAAGAGACGTTCGAGGCCACGGAGCGCCCTTTCCAGCACTTGGTTCTCGGATGGGCTGTGCCCGGTGATGGTGGGGTGGATGTAGACGAGGCCCTGATCGGCCAGGTCACTGAGGAGCACCTGGGTCACGCCCAGCGGGATCTTCAGTTCGGCCGAGATCTCCGCGACCGAGCGCACCTGGGCGCACAGCTCGTAGATCTGCTGCGACTCCGGCATCAGGTTGCGCGGGAGTTCAGCTCGCGGGTCCGCGATCGAGACCAGCGTCTGCACCATCAGCGGATGGCGCGACCGGGTTCGGCCGCCCGTGAAGGTGTACGGGCGGATCCGTGCTCCCCGCCTTCTGCGATGGCTCCTCATAGGGATGACATCCTCTTCAAGATTCGCTCCAGGGTCCTGCGCCGGTGTGGCGGATCAGCGGACGACGACCTCGCGCAACTGGGAACGCAGTTGCGGGGTGAGCACGTGGCCGGCGTTCTCCACGAGCAGGGTCATCTGGTAGGCCACGATCTTCATGTCGGCGTCCTTGGAGGCCAGGACCGCCAGGGAGGACCCGTCGCTGATGGACATGACGAACAGGTAACCGCGCCTCATGCGCAGGATCAACTGCTCGGAGTCGCCCTTGGCGAACATCCGGGCGGTACCGTCCGCCAGGCTCTGCAGGCCGCTGGCGATGGCCGCGAGCTGCTCGGCGTGCTCGTCGGGGAAGTCCTGGGACGAGGTGAGCAGCAGACCATCGGAGGAGACGACGACTGCGTGCTCGACACCTGGCACCTCGGTGACGAAGTTGGAGATGAGCCAGGCGAAATTCTCAGCGCTCTCACTCAAGCGGTTGTCCATATCCGTCCTGCTTCTGTCGTGGCTTGTGGGGGGAATGCTGCGGATCCGCTACTCGTCCTGGGTGGCGGCACGTTCGCCCTCGAGGAATCCCTCGAGGTCGGCGCGGATGCGCTCGGCCCTGCTCTCCGGGTCCTCCGACTGTGCGGGTTCCTCGGGTTCGGCGGTCGGCAGGACGGGCATCGGGTCGGTCGAGCGGTTGGCGCCGCGTCGAGGCAGACCCGCGGAGGTGAGGGCGGGGCCGCTCCCGTCCCCGCTGGACACGCGCGGGGTCGGAGGGGTCAGGGGCCGTGCGCTCACCGGCGTGGGGGCGGGCTTCACTGGTTCGGTCACAGGCTTAGGTCCGGTGGTGCTGATCAGGTCGGAGGGCACGACGACGTGTGCGCTGATCCCGCGGAACGCCCGCGCCTGCAGCTGCACCTGGAGTCCGTGTCGGTGCGCGATCCGGCTGACCACATAGAGACCCATGTGCCGGATGGCGCCCTCTTCCAGGACCGGCGGGCCCTCGAGGCGCTTGTTGATCGTGTCGAGCTGGGCTTCGGGGATGCCGATCCCCTCGTCCTCGACGGTCAGCAGCAGGCGGTCCCCGGTCATGGGCTGCGCGCTGATGACCACCTGGGCGTGGTCGGGGGACTTGGCGGTCGCGTTGTCGAGCAGTTCGGCCAGCAGGTGGCTGACGTCGTCGGACACGCGGCCCGCGACGAACAGCTCGGGCAGCCTGCCCAGCCGGACGCGCTCGTAGTCGCCGATCTCGGAGATCGCCGCACGGGAGACGTCCAACAGCGAGATCGCCTCCAGATGCTGGTCACCGGTGTCCTGTCCGGCCAGGACCAGCAGGTTCTCACCGTTGCGGCGCATCCGGGTGGCGAGGTTGTCGATCTTGAACAGCTTGTCGAGGAGGTCGGGGTCCTCCGTGGTGTCTTCGAGGTCCTCGACGATGTCCAGCAGCGACTCGACCAGGGTGAGGTCGCGCATCGCCAGGCTGGCCAGAGCCTCGGTGATCGGCTCCTCCCGGACCTCGGGGGCGGAGGGGGGAACGACCGGTTCGGGTTCCGGGGCCTCGGGCACGGCCTGCTCGATCGGAGCGGGGACGACCGGGTCCGGAACGGGAGGGGCCTGCTCGAACGGGGTCGGGGCGAGCGGGGCCACGGTACCGGGGGGGAGCGCCGTCTGGTCGGGGGCGTGGTGCTCCCCGGGGACGGGCATCTGGTGGGGCACCTGGACCGGAGGGTACGGCGCTCCGTAACCAGGGGGCGGGCCCTGCGGCGGGGCCTGCGGGTAGCCGTACTGGGCCGCGCCCTCCGGGACCACGCCATGGGGCGGGACCGGAGGGTAGCCGTACGGGGGCATCCCGTCGGGTGCGAATCCCTGCGGAGGCGCCGGGGCGTAACCGTAGGGGGCGACCACTGCGGGCGGGGTCTCCTTGGGGCCTCTGCCGAACCGGGCCCGGATCCGGGCGAACATCCGTCGGGTTCCGGCTCTTACGCCGCGGGAGGAGTCCGCCTCCGCCTGCATCATGTGCGACAGGGGGTGCCCCGTGCGCTGACCTGGTGATGGCACCTGTGCCACGGCACATCTCCTCGTTGTTGCGGGGGGCTTGTCAACGACGGCGGATCAGCGGCGCAGTGTCGATGCGAGCGACCGCACACCTCGCGAACCGTGATGCTACCGACCGACTGCGAGGAAGGAACACTGAACGGGAATATGGTGGCCTCGATCACACGGGACACGGGCCGTTTTCCCTGGCGAAACGCTGACTCAAACCGCCGATATATAAACGAATCGGCGGCCACACTAGCACAGAAACCCTTACCGGGCTGGCAAAGCATCTGTTTCCGGACCAGTGCCGGAGCAGCGGAGGATTACCCCTCCGACGACCATTCCGCCCTGTCCGCCCAGCCGTCTCGCACACTCCCGAATCCGGATGAATTCCCAGTTCACCGCCCCTTATCGAATCGGGGACCGAGCCGGGTCGACCCGTTCCCGCGCCCTCCCCGGCCCCGTCCGCGGGCCGGGTGTCCCCCGCCGTCCCGCGAGGGCTCCCCGGCCCCCGCGGGGCCGGCGTCCCGCCCCGCCGCGGATACGGACACCGGTCGTTCGTCCATTTCCCGGGAAAGCTACTTCCTGCTTTTGGCCAATTCTTCGGCTGCCGGGTGTCGGAAGCGTTTCCGGCTCCCTAGCCTGTCTGCAAGGTCCCCCTCCACCGCCCCTTCCGCCCCGGAGCCCCTCCTCGATGAACCGCTCTCCCCTACGCCGTCCCGGATGGCGCGACCCCGTCCTGTGGGGTTCCCTCTGGCTGGGCGTCTCCCTGCTCGCCATCCTGCTCCTGGCCGTCGGCTGCCTGGCCTCGATCGGCGCCCCCGGCGGCCAGCCCTCCCCGCCCGACGTGTCCGGGGTCGGCAACCCCCCGGTCTCGCGCCGCTAGATCGTTGATGGGAAATCCCTGAAACGCCTGCGCCCATGGCGAAGGGCGTCGAGGATCGGTGTGTGAAAACTGACCTTGACGCCCTTCTGAC
>NZ_SNYN01000015.1 GCF_004363075.1 Actinorugispora endophytica | reverse complement strand
GCGGCCGCGTGTGTTTGTGGTGGTGTGGTTGTGTGGGTTGTGGTTGTCGTGCCCCCCCCCCCCCCCCCCCCCCCCCCCCCCCCCCCCCCCCCCCCCCCCCCCCCGCAACCCTCCGGGGTGAGCCCGAAGCGCCGACGCGCCGACCATCCCAACGCCGGAAACTCCGCAGGGCGTGTTCGGCGGATCGTCCCGGGGCCCGCGCCCACCAGGACAGGGCCCCGCTGCGCGAGAGTCGCGAAGCGGCGCGGAAGGGGCCGGTTCACGGCGGCCTACCGGTCGCAGGCGGCCAGCGCGTCGGTCAGGCCCCGGCGGTCGTCGGCCGACACCGGGAGCTCGTAGCGGTGCAGCACGTCGACGTACGCCACCGCGTAGGAGCACTGGTAGCCCTCGTAGGGCAGCCACTCGCCGGGGCCCGAGTCGCTCTTCTCCCGGTTGGCCGGGCCGTCGGAGGCCAGCAGGTTGCCGAAGTCGTTGGCGAACTCCACGCGCGTGTCGCGGTCCCACTCGTCGGCCCCCATCCGCCAGGCCAGCGAGAGCGGGACCACGTGGTCGATCTGCACCGCCTGGGGGTCCTCGCTGCTGAACTCGACGGTCCCTCCCGTGTAGGGGTCGTCGAGGGTGCCGGACAGCACCTTGCAGTCGGGGGCGATCTCGGTGTCGGTGAGGTCGCGGGCCAGCACGTCGTTGCGGGTGGAGCAGCCGTTGTCGTCGGTGTCGATCCATCCGCTGCCGAACTCGTCGCGGTCGTAGTCGCCGCGGGGCGCGGGCTCGGCGGTCTCCAGCGACTCCAGGCGCTCCTCGGCCTCGGCCGCGTCCTCGCCGGTGGCGGGGCCCTGCTGCCCGGTCGTCGGGGACGGCGCGCCGCCGCCCTGCCCGGTGACCTTGCGCAGCAGCACGTCGAGGATGTTCTCACCGGTGACCAGGGAGACCACGAGCACCGTGGCGACGACCACCACGGCGGCTCCGACGGCTCCTCCGAGTGTGCGGGCTCTCTTGGGGGCCATGTCTTCCTTACTCTCCTGACCTGGTGGCGGGGATCTCGGGTGTCTCAGGCGTCTCGTCGCCCTCGGGTGGGGGCGGCTTCCCGCCCGTGTCGGTTGGGGGCTCGGGGTGCGCCCCGGACCTCTTCTCGGTCAGGGCCTGCAGGGCCTGTTCGCGGCGCTCCACCAGCCGGGTGGCGTTGGCGTACCGACGCGCGGCGATCTCGGCGCGGGCCTCCGCCGTCCTGGGGGTGGGCCACATCGCGTCGATCTCGGCGTTGAGGGAGGAGCCGATCAGCACCGCCAGGGCCATCACGTACAGCCAGATCAGGATGGCGATGGGCGCGGTGAGCGAACCGTAGATGCTCGCCTGGCCGAACGAGGCGCCCAGGTAGATCCGCAGCCCCACCGTGCCGGACAGCAGGACCAGCATCCCGAGGAGGGCGCCGGGCAGGTGGCGCCACAGGGGGGTGCGCACCGGGACGCTCAGGACGTAGAGCGCCACGATGCAGGTGAGCGAGAGGAGGCCCACCGTCGGCCAGTAGGCCAGGTGCAGGTACTCCCCGGTGAACGGCAGCAGCGCGCGGACGAGGTCGGGCCCCGCCACGATGACCGGCAGCACGACCAGCGCGAACAGCAGGCCGCCGAGGTAGGCGACGAACGCGAGTCCGCGCTGGCGGAAGTAGCCGCGCACGTCCGCCAGGCCGTAGGCGATGGTGATGGACTCGATGAACACGCTCATCGCCCGCGATCCGGACCACAGCGACACCAGGAAGGTGAGCGAGAGGACGCCGCCGTGGGCCCCGCGCAGGAAGTCGTCGACCATGGGCGCGACCACGGTGTCCACGGTGTCCCCGGTCAGTACGGTGGCGGCCAGGTCCAGGATCCAGGCGCGGATCTCCAGGACGGTCCCGCGGCCGAGCACCCCGCTGAGGTGTCCGAGGGCGCCGACCAGTCCCAGCAGCAGCGCGGGCAGGGACAGCAGGGAGAAGAACGCCAGCTCGGCCGCCAGGCCGACGACGCGGACCCGGACCGCCGACTTGGTGGTGCGTACGACGAGTGTTCCCGCCGCTCCCGTCCGGGGATGGCGGTCGCGCCAGGACTCGGCGGCGCGCCGGACTCGCTCCAAGAAGGGTCGCACTCTTCGAAAATAGCTGGTCCGGCCCCGCGGCCGGCAGCCCCGGGAGAGGACCGTCGCGGTTTCAGAGCGGTTTCGATGGCGAACCGTGACCAAGCCGCCAATGTTTCCTACTGTTTATACCGGTTTGATGTGACGCGCCTCACGACACCCCCGTGACCTCCTTCCCTGGACAAAGGTTTCCCCGGCATGTCATTGTCGTTGTCATGACCGCTGCCATTGACCCCATGCTCTGCGTGCGCCGCCACGTGGACTTTCTTCGGGTCCGCAGCGCGATCTGTCGCAACATCGGTTGACCCCTAGCCGCTTTGTAGCAATTTCCGCCTGTTCCAGGGCCTGCTCAGCGCCGATGTTGCCCTCCTGTCTCTCGCTTCGCTCACTGCCGCGCGCACAACGCCGTCCGCGCCGCAGAGCCAGGCCGGCGGGCGTCGGCCGCATGCCCCCGACCCGCCACCCATCTGATCGCGTCCGGCCGGACGACTCCGCGAGTCACGGCCGCGTACGACGGTGCACCCCAGAGACTCGGAGGACCCCGCGATGCCTCCCGCATCCGCAGCGACCGGCCGCCCCACGAAGACGACGACACGACCGCGCCGCGGTGAGGGCCAGTGGGCCCTCGGCTACCGTGAACCGCTCAACAAGAACGAGGAGAACAAGAAGAACGACGACGGGCTGAACGTCCGCCGGCGCATCATCGACGTCTACTCCAAGGGCGGCTTCGACTCGATCGACCCCGCCGACCTGCGCGGACGGTTCCGCTGGTACGGGCTCTACACCCAGCGCGCGCCGGGCATCGACGGCGGCAAGACCGCCGTCCTGGAGCCCGAGGAGCTCGACGACCGCTACTTCATGATGCGGATCCGCACCGACGGCGGGCAGCTCAGCGTCGCCCAGCTGCGGGCCATCGCCGAGGTCTCCACCGCCTACGGGCGCGACACCGCCGACATCACCGACCGGCAGAACGTCCAGCTGCACTGGCTGCGCATCGAGGACGTCCCCGCCCTGTGGGAGCGGATCGAGGGCGTGGGCCTGTCCACGACCGAGGCCTGCGGCGACACCCCCCGCGGCATGCTCGGCTGTCCGCTCGCCGGGATCGCCGAGGACGAGGTCATCGACTCCACCGACGACCTCCGCCGGATCGTCGAGGACCACATCGGCAGCCCGCTGTTCTCGAACCTGCCGCGCAAGTTCAAGACCGCCGTCGACGGCTGCTCGGTGCACTGCACCAACCACGAGATCAACGACCTCGCGTTCGTCGGCGTCGTCGGCCCCGACGGCACGCCCGGCTACGACCTGTTCGTCGGCGGCGGGCTCTCCACCAACCCGATGTTCGCCCAGCGCCTGGGCGCGTTCGTGCGCCCCGACCAGGTCAGCGAGGTGTGGGCGGGGGTCTGCTCGATCTTCCGCGACTACGGCTACCGCCGCCTGCGCCACCGCGCCCGCATCAAGTTCCTGGTCAAGGACTGGGGCGCGGCGAAGTTCCGCGAGGTGCTGGAGAAGGAGTACCTGGGCTACGCGCTGCCCGACGGGCCCGAGCCGGTCCTGGACCCGGGCACCCGGCGCGACCACGTGGGCGTGCACCGGCAGAAGGACGGCCGGTTCTACGTGGGCTTCACCCCCCGGGTCGGCCGGGTCAGCGGGACCAAGCTGGGCCGCGTCGCCGACATCGCCGAGGCGCACGGGTCGGACCGCGTCCGCACCACCGCCGACCAGAAGCTGGTGATCCTGGACATCACCGAGGACCGGGTCGAGTCGGTCGTGGCGGCCCTGGAGGCCGAGGACCTGCTGGTCCGCCCCAGCACCTTCCGCCGCCAGACCATGGCCTGCACCGGCATCGAGTTCTGCAAGCTCGCCATCGTGGAGACCAAGGACCGCGCCTCCGCCCTGATCGACGAGCTGGAACGCCGTCTCCCCGAGTTCACCGACCCGCTGACCATCAACATCAACGGCTGCCCGAACGCCTGCGCCCGCACCCAGACCGCCGACATCGGCTTCAAGGGCCAGCTGGTCACCGACGCCGACGGCAACCAGGTCGAGGGCTTCCAGGTGCACCTGGGCGGCGGGCTGGGCCTGCAGGCCGGGTTCGGCCGCAAGGTCCGGGGGCTCAAGACCACGGCCGACGAGCTTCCCGACTACGTCGAGCGGGTGCTTCGGCGCTTCCTGGACCAGAAGGAGGACGGCGAGGTGTTCGCGGCCTGGGTCGCGCGCGCGGAGGAGGCGGACCTCAAGTGAGCGAGCGCGCGGCCCCCTACTACTGCCCCTACTGCGGCGACGAGGACCTGGAACCGCACGAGGGCGACGGCGGGCGGGGCTCCGGGCACGCCTGGGCCTGCGCCTCGTGCGCGCGGGTCTTCCGGGTCGGGTTCGTCGGACTGCGCGCGGGCGCGATCGCGGACGCGCGGCGCGGCACATCAAGCGGTGAGGAGAACGCATGAACGTCACGACGGACGGCGCGACGCTCGCGGCCGAGGCGGCCGCGGAGCTCGAGGAGGCGAGTGCCCCCGAGATCATCCGGTGGGCCGCCGAGACCTTCGGCGACAAACTGTGCATGACCTCGTCCATGGCGGACGCCCTCATGGTGGACCTGGTCTCCAAGGTCGTGCCGGGCATCGACGTGATCTTCCTGGACACCGGCTACCACTTCGCGGAGACCATCGGCACCCGCGACGCCGTCCAGCAGGTCTACCCGATCAACCTGATCAACGTGGAACCGCGGCGCACGGTGGCCGAGCAGGACCGGGACCTGGGGCCCCGGCTGCACGGACGGGACCCCAACATCTGCTGCCACCTGCGCAAGGTCGAACCCCTCCAGCAGGCGCTCGAGCCGTACGAGGCGTGGCTGAGCGGACTGCGCCGCGAGGACTCGGCGACCCGCAGGAACGTGGGCGTGGTCGAGTGGAACGCCCGCAAGAAGATGGTCAAGGTCAACCCGATCGCCCGCTGGACGAAGGACGACGTGGACTCCTACATGGCCGAGCACGGCGTCCTGGTCAACCCCCTGCAGTACGACGGCTACCCCTCCATCGGGTGCGCGCCGTGCACCCGGCGGGTGGCGCAGGGCGCCGACCCGCGCAGCGGACGCTGGGCGGGGACCGGCAAGACCGAGTGCGGAATCCACCTGTGACCGGTGGACGCGTGCCGCTGATCGCGGTGGCGCACGGCAGCAGGGACCCGCGTTCGGCCGTGGCGGTCGAGGCGTTGTTCGAGCGGGTGCGGCGGCTGCGCCCTGGGCTGGACGTGCGGGTGGGCTACCTCGACCACGTGGCGCCCGGCCCGGGGGCGGTCGTGGCCGCCCTCGCCGCCGAGGGCGCGGGCGAGGTCGTGGTGCTGCCCGCGCTGCTGACCGCGGCCTACCACAGCAAGGTGGACCTGCCCGGCGTCCTGTCCCCGATACGCGCCGCGCACCCGTGGCTGCGGATCCGCTACGCGGACACCCTCGGCCCGCACCCGCTGCTGCTGGACGCGCTGGAGCGGCGCCTGGCCGAGGCCGGGGTCGCGGGGGCGCCCGACACGGCACTGGTCCTGGCCTCGGCGGGGTCCGGCGACGCGGGCGCCAACGCGGTGGTCGAGGGGATCGCGCGCGAACTGGCCGCACGCGGCCCGTGGCGCGAGGTGCGCGCGGCGTTCGCGTCGGCGGCCTCGCCCACCCCGGACGAGGCGGTCCGGGACCTGCGCGCGGCCGGGGCCGCGCGGGTCGCGGCGGCCTGCTACCTGCTCGCCCCCGGCTTCTTCGCGGACCGGGTGCGCGAGCGGTCCGCCGCGGCGGGCGCGGAGGCCGTCTCGGACGCGCTGGGCGACTGCCCGGAACTCGCCCGGGTGGTTCTGGACCGCTACGACGCGGCCCTGCGTCCGGTGGGCACCGGGGTCCGCTGACCCGGCGGTGCAGGCGTCCGTCCCCGCGGGGCGGGCGCCTCCACCGCTTTCCGGCCGCCGCGCCCCCGTCCGGCGCCCCGGCTAGCCTGGGTCGTGTTCCACGACACGACACGAAGGGACCCTCCCGGCCATGGCGCCCACGCACGAGGTGTTCAACCAGCCCTCCCCGCTGGCCGGCTACGACGTCGCCGCCGATCCCGTCCTCTCCGGGGGACTGGCGCGCGAGGGCGCGGAGTGGGCCGCCGGCGAGGTCGGCGAGCTGGGCCGGCTGGCCGGGAGCTCGCAGGCCCGCTCGTGGGGGGAGCAGGCCAACGCCTTCGGGCCGGTGCTGCGCACCCACGACCGCTACGGCAACCGGGTGGACGAGGTGGACTTCCACCCCGCCTGGCACGTGCTCACCGACACCGCCGTCACCCACGGCCTGCACGCCGCGCCCTGGGCGGACGGCCGCGCCGGGGCGCACGTGGCGCGCGCCGCCAAGTTCTTCGTGTGGAGCCAGGTCGAGGCCGGGCACGGCTGCCCGATATCCATGACCTACGCGGCGGTCCCGGCGCTGCGGCACTCCCCCGCCCTCGCCGAGCGGTTCGAGCCGCTGCTCACCGCCCGCGAGTACGACTTCGGGCCGCGCGCGCCGCACACCAAACGCGGGCTGCTGGCGGGCATGTCCATGACCGAGAAGCAGGGCGGCTCGGACGTGCGCGCCAACACCACCCGCGCTACCGAGGCCCCCGACGGCTCCTACCGGCTGCGCGGCCACAAGTGGTTCACCTCCGCCCCCACGGGCGACCTCTTCCTCACCCTGGCCCAGGCGCCCGAGGGCCTGACCTGCTTCCTGGTGCCGCGCGTGCTGGAGGACGGCACCCGCAACGCGCTGGCGGTCCAGCGCCTCAAGGACAAGCTCGGCAACCGCTCCAACGCCTCGGCGGAACTGGAGTACGACGGCGCGCACGCCTGGCTCGTGGGAGAGCCGGGGCGGGGCGTGCGCACCATCGCCGAGATGGTCAACGGCACCCGGCTGGACTGCGTGATCGGTTCGGCCGCGGGCATGCGCGCGGCGCTGTCCGAGGCGGCGCACCACGCGGGCGAGCGGTACGCCTTCGGGAAGGCGCTGGTCGAGCAGCCCCTGATGCGCAACGTGCTGGCCGACCTGGCCCTGGAGTCCGAGGCCGCCACCACCCTGATGCTGCGCCTGGCGGGCGCGGCCGACCGCGCCGCCAGGGGCGACCGGGACGAGGCGGCGTTCCGCCGCCTGGCGGTGGCCGTGGGCAAGTTCTGGGTGACCAAGCGCCAGCCCGCGCACGTCGCCGAGGCGCTGGAGTGCCTGGGCGGCAACGGCTACGTCGAGGAGTCGGGCATGCCGCGGCTGTTCCGCGAGTCCCCGCTGAACTCCATTTGGGAGGGCTCGGGCAACGTCGCGGCCCTGGACGTGCTGCGCGCCATGGGCCGCGAACCGGGGAGCGTCGAGGCGTTCCGGGCCGAGACCGCCCTGGCCGGGGGCGCCGACCCGCGCCTGGACGCGGCGCTGAAGCGGCTGGACGCCGAACTCGGCGACCCCGACTCCCTCGAGCACCGCGCCCGCTCGGTGGTGGAGCTGATGGCGCTGTGCCTGCAGGCGTCCCTGCTGGTGCGGCACGCCCCGGCGGCCGTCGCCGACGCCTTCACCGCCTCGCGCCTGGGCGGCGAGTGGGGCCACGCGTTCGGGACGTTGCCGCGTACCGTGGACACAGGGGCCATCCTTGACCGGAACCGGCCAAGGCGGCAGGAAAACGGTTGCTGACCAGGGAATGGTCACACTGGGTGCAAAGGTAGGGGCATGACAGTGACAAGCGAGGCTCCCTCCTGGCACGCCGGCGGCGAGCACGACGACGCGGGAACCGAGGAGTTCGTCGTCTCCCTTCCCTATGAGGTCGCCGAGGAGATCCGGGAGAAAGTCTCCCACCAAGCAGTCCAGGAGTACATCCAGAACGCGGTCGGCCGACAGTACCGAGACGACTCGACGGCACGACTCATCGAGGACTACGAGGCCGGAAACGGGCCGTTCCCTGTTGAGGTCGTCAACAAAGCAGAAGAAATCTGGCGACAGGCGGACGAAAGGTACGAGGCATGGCTCGCCGCGACCAAGGAGGTGTGAACCCGTCGGACCGGTCCCCTGGGGCCCTTGTCCTCGACTCCCACGGACTCTCCAGACTTATCGAGGGAGATCCCCTGGTCACAAGACTGCACCAGGACTCCCGGGCCCGGGCCTCGGGGACGGTCATCAGCAGCGTCACGCTGGTGGAGGCGCAGCATCCGAAGGTGCGACAGAGCGCGGTCAACTACGTGCTCTCCGGGCTGCACGTCATCGCCCCCCGATCTCAGGATCGTCAAACGGGCCCGGCAGCTGCTCTCTGAGGTCGGCAGGCACGGCCACCAGCACGCCATCGACGCGATCGTCGCCGCGACGGCGATGGCACAGCCGGGGCCTGTCGTCCTCGTGACGAGCGACCCTGACGACATGGCGATCCTGTGCGACAAGCGGGTGCTGATCCACCAGATCCGAGTCGGTACCGAATTCCGTGACGGCCTCCGCTGGAGCCTGGCTTCCTTCCTCCGTCATCGGAGAATCGGCGTGCCGCATTCTCCGGCGGCGGAAGTGTTCCAGGTGGTTCCCGGGAGCCGTTGGTCGTCGTCCACCTCTCCCGCGCGCCTGGTCAGGCGGCTCTTCCCAGCACGATCGGGTGTCGATACGCCCGACCAGGCATAGACGGCGCGCTATGGAGGAAGAACCACTGCGTCCGCGACCGCGCAGTGGAGAGAGACAGCGACGCCCATGGTGGAAGTCTGGCCCGGCACTCCGTACCCCCTCGGGGCCACGTACGACGGCTCCGGCACGAACTTCTCACTCTTCTCCGAGGTCGCCGACGGGGTCGAGCTGTGCCTGTTCGGCGGCGACGGGGCCGAGACCCGGATCTCGCTGACCGAGAGGGACGGCCACGTCTGGCACGGCTACCTGCCGGGCGTGGGGCCGGGGCAGCGGTACGGGTTCCGGGTCCACGGCCCGTACGACCCCGCGCGCGGCCTGCGCTGCAACCCCGGCAAGCTGCTGGTGGACCCCTACGCCAAGGCCATCGACGGGCGGATCGAATGGCACGAGTCGCTGTTCGACTACCACTTCGACGACCCGGCGCGCGTCAACACCCACGACAGCGCGCCGTACCTACCCAAGTGCGTGGTGGTCAGCCCGTTCTTCGACTGGGGCAACGAGAACCGGCCCAACGCCCCCTACCACGAGACGGTCATCTACGAAGCGCACGTGCGCGGCCTGACCATGCGCCACCCCGGTGTGCCCGAGCGGCTGCGCGGCACCTACGCGGGGCTCGCCCACCCGGCCGTCATCGACCACCTGACCCGGCTCGGGGTCACCGCGATCGAGCTGATGCCGGTGCACCACTTCCTGCCCGAGCACGCCCTGGTCGCGCGCGGCCTGACCAACTACTGGGGCTACAACACCCTGGCGTTCCTGGCCCCCGACAGCGGGTACGCCGCCACCGGCACCCGGGGCCAGCAGGTGCAGGAGTTCAAGGCCATGGTCAAGGCCCTGCACGAGGCGGGCATCGAGGTCATCCTGGACGTGGTCTACAACCACACCGCCGAGGGCGACCACATGGGGCCCACACTGTCGCTGCGCGGCATCGACAACCTCGCCTACTACCGGGTGCGCGACGACGACCGGCGCTACTACCTCGACTACACCGGCTGCGGCAACAGCCTCAACGTGCGGCACCCGCACTCGCTGCAGCTGATCATGGACTCGCTGCGGTACTGGGTGCTGGACATGCACGTGGACGGCTTCCGCTTCGACCTCGCGTCGGCGCTGGCCCGGGAGTTCCACGACGTGGACCGCCTCAGCACCTTCTTCGACATCGTGCAGCAGGACCCGGTGATCTCGCAGGTCAAGCTGATCGCCGAGCCGTGGGACGTGGGCCCGGGCGGCTACCAGGTGGGCAACTTCCCGCCGCTGTGGACCGAGTGGAACGGCAAGTACCGCGACACCGTCCGCGACTTCTGGCGCGGCCACCCGGTGCTGCCCGAGCTCGCCTCGCGGCTGTCGGGGTCCTCGGACCTGTACCAGGCGGACGGGCGCCGGCCGGTCGCCTCCATCAACTTCGTCACCTGCCACGACGGCTTCACCCTCGCGGACCTGGTGTCCTACGACGGCAAGCACAACGAGGACAACGGCGAGGACAACCGGGACGGCACCGACGACAACCGCTCGGCCAACCACGGCGTGGAAGGGCCATCCTCCGATCCGGCGGTCACGGCCGTGCGCCACCGCCAGGTGCGCAACCTCCTGGCCACCCTGTTCTGCTCGCAGGGCGTGGTGATGCTCTCGCACGGCGACGAGGTGGCCCGCACCCAGGGCGGCAACAACAACGCCTACTGCCAGGACAACGAGATCGCCTGGATCGACTGGAAGCGCGCCGCCGACCAGGAGGACCTCCTGGAGTTCGTGCGCTCGCTGTCACGGCTGCGCCGCGGGCACCCGGTGTTCCGCCGCCGCCGCTTCTTCCAGGGCTCCGCCCCGCGCGAGGGGGAGCAGCGCGACATCGCGTGGCTGCGTCCCGACGGCGGCCTCATGGCTGACTCCGACTGGGGCCGGGGGGACCGCGCGCTGGGGGTGTTCCTCAACGGCGACGCCATCACCGAACCGGACCCGAACGGCAGGGCCGTGCGCGACGACTCGTTCCTGCTGCTGCTCAACGCGGGCGTCGACGACGTGCGGTTCACCCTGCCGGGCCGCGGCTACGGCACCGTGTGGGAGACGGTGCTGGACACCGCCGAACCGGATGTCGGCGGCCGGCCGCTCGTCCCCGCGGAGGGCGAGGTCACCGTGATCGACCGGGCGTTCCTGGTCCTCAAACGGGTCTCGGACCGCTGACGGAGGGGCTCCTCCCACCGGCGGCCCGGCGCCCGGGGGGTTTCCGGCGCGGGGTGTTTCGGCGTCGGGAATCCGCTGACCGGATCGTCGAGGTGTTCCCGTGCCCGGCACGGTGACGTGGCGGCGACGGCGAGCGGGGCCCGGGCTGCGGGAAGGTGTCCGTTTCCTGGCGCTCTCCCCGGTGTTGACCTTTTCCGGGTCTCAACCGTCTCTGAGACCCCGGAAAGGTCAAGATCACCGGGGGAGGGAGAGCCCGAACCACCCCCGCGCCGAAGACTCTCTAGTCTCGGGTCCATGAGTTCTTCCACCGCGCCGCCTCCGATCACGCGGCTGCTGCCCGCTCCCTCCGGTCCCGTCGACCTGGCCGAGCACTACGCCTATCCCGCCGGGCTCGACCGCCCCTGGCTGCGGGCCAACATGGTGGCCAGCGCCGACGGTGGCGCGTGGGGTCCGTCCGGACGCAGCCGGGACCTGTCCGGTCCGGCCGACCGGGCCGTACTGGGCGTTCTGCGCGGGCTGGCCGACGTGGTGCTGGCCGGGGCGGGCACCGCGCGGACCGAGGGCTACCGGCCGGTCCGCCCCCGCGAGGTGTGGGCCGGTCTGCGCGCCGGACGCGCCGCGACCCCGCCGATCGCGGTGGTGACCCGGAGCATGGACCTGGACCCGGGGCTGCTCGCGGACGCGCCCGACGACGCGCGCACGATCGTGTTCACCACCGAGAGCGCGCCGGCCGAACGCCGGAGGGCCGCCGCCGAGCACGCCGACGTGGTGGTGGTCGGAGCGGACTCGGTCGACCCCGCGTCGGTGCTGGCGGCGCTGGCCGAGCGCGGGCTGCACCGGGTGCTCACCGAGGGCGGCCCGCACCTGCTGGGCGCGCTGGTGGCCGCCGACGTCCTGGACGAGCTGTGCCTGACGCTGAGCCCCACCCTGGTCGGGCCGCACGCGGCGCGGGTGGTGGCCGGGACCGGTCCCGCGACGGCGCGCGGACTGCGGCTGGCCTCGCTCGCCGAATCCGACGGTTCGCTCTTCATGCGTTACACCCGCCCCTGACCGGATTCGGATAACCGCAATGGCGTAAAGCACCCCACTATCGGACATACCCGGTGTGTGAGTCTCGCGTTGCCGAGAGGATGGACACCAAGTGCCGACGTCCGAGAACGACTCTCCCCCCGTCTACCGAGAAATCGCCGACGCGCTGCGCTCGGCCATCGACTCCGGTGAACTCTCGGACGGGGACCGGATACCGGGTGAGAACGAGCTGATGAAGCGCCACGGCGTTGCCCGCGCGACCGCCCGACAGGCGTTATCCGTCCTGATCAACGAGGGCATCGCGGTGGCGGTCCGGGGGTCCGGCGTCTACGTGCGGGCCTTTCGCCCTCTGGTGCGGCACGGCAGGGCCCGGCTGTCCCGGGACCTGTGGGGGGCGGGGCGCTCCATCTGGGAGGCCGACGCCGTGGAGCGCCCCTTCGCCGCGGACAGCGTCACCGTCGCCGAGCTTCTCGCCCCCGCGCACGTGGCCCGGGCCCTCGGCCTGGGGAGCGACGAGCAGGTGGTGGCGCGGCGACGCCGCTACCGGCTGGACGGCCGCCCCATGCAGCTGGCGACCTCGTACCTGCCGGCCGCGCTGGTCTCGGGCACCCCCGTCACCCGGGAGGACACCGGGCCGGGCGGGATCTACGCCCGGCTGGCCGAACTGGGGCACGCCCCCGCGCACTTCACCGAGGAGATCCGGGTGCGCATGCCCTCCCCCGACGAACGCGCCCAACTGGCCCTGGCCCCGGGCACCCCGGTGCTGCACATAATGCGCGTGGCGCTGACCGCCGGGCACCGGGCGGTGGAGCTCAACGAGATGACCCTGGACGGCTCCGCCTACGTCCTGCGGTACGACTTCGAGGCGTGAACCACTCCGGAGAACCCCCCGGGAAGCAACGAATCGTCCCGAATTCTGTCATTTCCGGCGCCCAGCCACTATTGTGAAGCGTCGTTAACCTCAGTGGCCGCCCGGGGGCCTCTGCCTGTACAGGGTTCCGGGTTTCGGCGCGGAACCGGTTCCGGTCGGTTGACTCGGTGCCGTTTCTGTGTCGATATAAAAGAGACCAGGTTCTCTGGAGAACCTCCTCGTGCGCCGGAATGCCCCGGCCGCACGAGGAAGCGGCCGCGCGCGGCGGGCCGGGGAGGACGGCCCCGGCCCGTCGCCGCGAGCCGGGAACCCTCCGGCCGTCAACCGTCCGCGCGTCCGGCGCCCCTGCGCCGCTTCGAGGCGAACACCAGGTGGAACAGCCCCAGGAACAACGCGCCGACGATGGCCGCGCTCGCCACCGCGGGCACCACGTCGTCCGCCGAGGTCGCCGCCCAGCCTGCCAGGGCCAGCCCCACCAGGCCCGCCGCGCTCAGCGCGGCCAGCCCCACGAGGAGCACCACGCCCAGCAGCGGGCCGTCCGCCATCGGACTCGGACGGATCCGGTCCAGGACCGCGGTCACCGACGCCGACACCGCGCGCAGCGGGGCGGCGAGCGGCCCCAGGCGGTGCCCCACCCACAGGCGGCCATAATGGACCCGCCCCACATGGAGCGGTCGACGACGCCCTGTCGATTGCCGGTACGTGATGAACATGTCACCCCTCCCCCGCTCTCGCTCCCGGTCTCTCTACCCGGGGGATCGGGGGCGGAACTTCACACCGATGGGAAAGGGCGGCAGGAAAGGCACATGTCCCCTTTACGGCCGGTAATGGTCCACACGCCGCCGGGACACGCCGAACAACAGCGGAAACGGGGTAGCGTCGACTTCATGGACGAATCAAGCGCACCGGTCGTACGGACCGAGGAGGAGTGGCGGGCCACGCTCGACCCGAAGGCCTTCGCCGTCCTGCGTCAAGGCGCCACGGAGCGCCCGTGGAGCGGCGAGTACGTGTCGACGACCGCCGCGGGGGTGTACCGTTGCCGCGCGTGCGGCGCGGAGTTGTTCCGGTCGGCCCACAAGTTCGAGTCCCACTGCGGGTGGCCGAGCTTCTACGACCCGGCCGACAGTTCCGCGGTGACCCTGCACGAGGACCAGTCCCTCGGCATGGCCCGGACCGAGGTCCGCTGCGCCCGCTGCGACTCCCACCTCGGCCACGTGTTCCACGGGGAGGGCTACCCCACTCCCACGGACGACCGGTACTGCATCAACTCCGTCGCCCTGACCTTGGAAGCGGACGACACAGTGGAATAGCATCCATCTTCATGTCGAAGGCGTTCTCTTCGCCGCAAGGCGTCCTCAACGAAAGCTCCCCATGACCCCCGACGACGACCATCCAGTCGCTCACTCCCGGCCGCTCGTGCGGATGGCCCGGGGCTCCGCCCCGTGGCTGGTTCCCACAGTGGCGGCCGCGGGCATCGCCGTGCTCTCGAGCCGCGGATCACGCGCGCGCAAAGCCCTCGCCATCCCCGCGGTGGGGTTGGCTGCGGGCATGGCGTGGTTCTTCCGCGACCCCGACCGCGGTCCTGCCAGCGGCCGGTTCCTCTCTGCCGCCGACGGCGTCGTGCAGAGCATCGACACCCGGCCCGACGGCAGGACCCGGGTCGCGGTGTTCATGAACCCCCTGAACGTCCACGTCAACCGGGCTCCGCTCGCCGGCGTGGTGACCGGAGTCGAGCATCGTCCCGGTGGTTTCCGGCCGGCTTTTGACAAGGACAGCGAACGTAATGAACGCGTCATCTGGACCTTCGACACCGAAATGGGCGAAGTCACGGTCATTCAGATCGCGGGGGCGATGGTCCGCCGCATCGTCCCGTATCACGAGGTCGGGCAGAAGGTCGAGCAGGGCGAAAGGATCGGTCTCATCCGGTTCGGCTCTCGGGTCGACGTCTACCTCCCGTCGGGTGTCACGCCTGCCGTGGAGATCGGGCAGCGGGTCCGGGCCGGGGAAACCCGCCTTGACCGCGACTGACCAGGCGGTGACCGCGGGGACCGCGGTCGAGGAGGTCCCCAGGCTCCGCCTGGCCCTCGCCGACTACTTCACGCTCGGCAACGCGCTGTGCGGCTTCATGGCCGTCTGGCAGCTCGCCACGGCGCAGGTGGCGCACATCTCGGCCGGGCTCGACGGACCCCTGCAGCGCAACGCGGTGGCGGTCTCGGTCATCCTGCTCCTGGTGGCGGCGGCCTGCGACCTGTTCGACGGGCGGGTGGCCCGCAAGCTCGGCGGCAGCGGGATGGGCGCCGAGCTGGACAACCTCGCCGACGTCATCAGCTTCGGCTTCGCTCCCGCGTTCTTCGTCGTGGCCTGGGGCACCTTCATCGTGCAGGGGAACCCGGTGCTGCCGACCATCGCCGCGGCCGCGGTGCTGCTGGCGGTCGTGGTCCGGCTGGCGCGGTTCTCCTGCCAGGCCCCGGGCGAGCACACCTTCAGCGGGCTGCCCAGCCCGTTCGGGGCGATGACGGTGATCGTCATCGTGCTGCTCAACCCGCCGGTCTACCTCGGGGTCGCCTCGATCCTGCTGGTGGCGTGGCTGATGGTCAGCCAGGTGAAGTACCCCAAGCCGCGCGGCCGGGTCGCCTACGCCGTTCTGGCGGCGATCCTGGCCGGGGTGGGCTGCCTGGCGGCCTGGGCCATGGACGCCCCCGCCGGGGAGGTCCTGCTGTACTCGGGCTCGGGCCTGATGCTGCTGGTGATCCTGCTCGCCCCGGTCCACCTCATGGTCGACCGGCACCAGAACCGCTGACCCGCGGCCGACGGGCCGAGACGACGAAGGGGGGCGCGCCCGGACCGGGCGCGCCCCCCTTCCCGTCCGCTACGGCAGCGACTCGACCAGTTCGGCCACGCTCTTGCGCCGGCCGGTGTAGAACGGCACCTCCAGACGGGTGTGCCTGCGGGCCTCCGCGCCGCGCAGGTGGCGCATCAGGTCCACGATGCGGTGCAGCTCCGAGGCCTCGAAGGCCAGCAGCCACTCGTAGTCGCTCAGGGCGAAGCTGGACACCGTGTTGGCGCGCACGTCCGGGTAGGGAGCCGCCATCCGGCCGTGCTCGGCCAGCATCTGGCGGCGCTCGGCGTCGGGCAGCAGGTACCACTCGTAGGAGCGCACGAAGGGGTACACGCACACGTAGTCGCCGGGCTCCTCGCCCGCCATGAACGCCGGGACGTGGCCGCGGTTGAACTCCGCCGGGCGGTGCAGGCCCATCGCCGACCAGACCGGGGTGCTGATCCGGCCCAGCGCGGTGCGGCGGAAGGCCGAGTAGACCTCCTGGAGCTGGTCCGGGGTGTCGGCGACCCACCAGAACATGATGTCGGCGTCGGCGCGGAAACCCTGCACGTCGTAGGCGCCACGGGTGCTCGCCCCCTTGTCCGCCGCCGCGTCGAGCAGCCGCGCCACCTCGTCGCCCGCGGCGGCGCGGTCCAGCGCCGCGAGGTCGCCGGCCTTGAACACCGACCACATGGTGTAGCGGATCAGCTGGTTGGGGTCCTCGGGGGTCGAGGTGCTGCTGTCGTGCCCCGTGCTCACGTGTGACTCCTTTGTCGAGTGGTTGTTCGGGTGATCAGGCGCGCGGCCTCCTCGGCGCCGCCGACGCAGGCGGGGACTCCCACCCCGTCGTAGGCGGCCCCGCAGACCGCGAGGTCTTCGTGCCCGGCCAGCGCCGAGCGCAGCCGGGCTATCCGGTCCCCGTGCCCCACAGCGTATTGCGGCAGCCCGCCGCCCCACCGGGTGACACGGCTGTCGACGGGGGGCCCGGCGACTCCGCAGATGTCGGCCAGGTCCGCGGCGGCCAGGGCCGCCAGCTCCTCGTCCGAGCGCTGCAGGACGGCCTCTCCGCCGATCCTGCCGATCGAGCAGCGCAGCAGCACCATGTCGGCTCCGGAGTGGACGGCGCGCAGCTCCTCGGCCAGCCACGGCCACTTCACGCTGCTGAAGGTGACCGCCTTGATGACGCGGTCCTCCACCGCGGGGACCAGGAAGCCGCTCCCCGCGGGCGGGGCGGGGAACGCCGAGGCCCGGTAGGCCAGGGTCACCACGGCCATGCTGGCGTACTCGATCCCGTCCAGCTCGGTCGCGGCCCGCGGCACCTCCGCGCGCAGCAGCCGCGCGGCCGCGGGCGCGGGGCAGGCCAGCACGACGGCGTCCGCGTCGACCCGCCGGCTGTCGCCGGCCGGGCCGACGACGAGGCTCCAGCCCCGGCCGGTCCGGCGCAGTTCGCGTACCGTCGCCGAGGTCTCCACGCGGACCGCCGGCCGCGCGGCGAGCGCGTCGACGAGGCCGGCCAGGCCGCCGCGCAGGGTGGCGAAGACGGGAGGGCGCGGCGCGCCCTCGGGGACGGCCGCCCGGGCGCGCCTCCCGGCCTTGCGCACCGCGGCCATCAGGGAGCGCTCGCCGCGCGCCAGCGGCGCGATCTGCGGCAGGGTCGAGTCCAGGGAGAGCCGGTCGGCCCGGCCCGCGTACACGCCGCCCAGGAGCGGCTCCACGAGGCGGTCCACCACCTCGGCGCCCATGCGGACGCCGATGTAGGCGGCGACCGGGACGTCGCCGCGGACCGGGGTGGCGGGCCAGACGAGGTCGCGGGCGGCGCGCAGGACGCCCGCCGGTGAGAGCACACCGCTTCGGGCCAGCGCCGCGAGGTCGCCGGGCACGCCCATGATGTTGTCCGCGGGGATTTCGCGCAGCGCGCCGCGGCTGTACAGCCGCGAGGACGCGACCCCGGGGTGCGTGATCCGGTCGCCGAGTCCGAGCTCCTCGATCAGGGAGAGCGCCTCGGGGCGGCGGGCCAGGACCGCTTCGGCGCCGACGTCCGCCGGGACCCCGGCGACCGTCGCGGTGGCGAGCTTCCCGCCGGGCTTCGGGGCGGCCTCCAGGACGGTGACGCTGTGTCCGCTCTCGGCGAGCCGGTGCGCAGCGGTCAGGCCGGACACCCCGCCGCCGACCACCACGGCGCGTGGTTTCGTCTCCATGCCGCCAGCTTCGCAGATGGTCACCGGATCCGTACGGCACCCCCCGTTTCCGCGCCTCCGCACCGTGACCGACGTGTTATGCCGTGAGCGAAACCCGTGTCCGGAGGGGGGCGTCGAAACCGGTATGAACGCCACCGTGTCCGGGCGTCCGCGACGACGCCGACTCGCAGCACTACCGATCGCCGTGTCCCTGACCGGGGTCCTCGTCCTCGCAGGGTGCGGTGCCGAACCCATGAGCGAGGAGGCGGGGGCCGTCCCCCTCTCCGCCCCTGACGGCGCCCAGCGGGACGGAGCCGCACAGGAGGCCGCCCCCGGCGAGTACCCGGACCCGTCCGGCACGGACCTGGACGCGGCCGAGCGCTCGGTGGTCCACACCGCGTCCGTGCTGGTGCAGGTCGAGGACCTGGACGCGGCCGCCACCGACGCCAAGCAGTGGGTGCGCGACAACGGCGGGTACGTCTCCGCGGAGTCCGCCAGCAGCACCGACTCCGCGAACCCGACCATGCGGATGACCCTGAAGGTCCCCTCCGACCACTACGAGCAGGCTCTGGAGGAGTTCTCCGCGCTGGGCGACCGCAAGAGCCTGGACCGGTACGCCGAGGACGTCACCGAGGAGGTCGCCGACGTCGACAGCCGGGTCGACTCGGCCGAGGCGTCGCTGGGGCGGTTGCGGGACCTGCTGGAGGAAGCCGGGACGGTGGACGAGGTCCTCGAGATCGAGGGCCAGCTGAGCACCCGCCAGGCCGACCTGGAGGCGCTGCAGGCCCGCCAGCGGGTGCTGGCCGAGTCGACCGCGTACGGCACCGTGGACCTGTCCCTGGCGCTGCCCTCCTCGGTGGTGCCCCCGTCCGACGACGACTCCCCCGGCTTCCTCGGCGGACTGGCCTCGGGCTGGCGCGCGCTGACGGCCGTGGTGGACGTGCTGGTCGTGGCCTTCGCCTGGCTGCTGCCGTTCCTGGCCGTGTTCGCGCTGGCGGCCGCGCCGGCCGTCTGGCTGGTCCGCCGCTCCCGCGCCCGCCGCGAAGCCGCGGCCCATGGGGCTCCCCGACCCGCCGAACCGGTGGCCGACGACCTGGGGACCTGACCCCCCTCTCGCTGATCTTGGCCTTTCGGGGTCTCGGAGGCGGTTGACACCGCGAGAAGGTCAAGATCAGCGGGGGGAGCACCGCGGGCGGGGGTCAGCGGGCGGTCTTCTCGTGCACGTACTCCACCAACCGCTCCAGCATCGCCGGATCGGTGTTCGGCAGCACCCCGTGCCCCAGGTTGAACACGTGCCCCTCGGCGGCCTCGGCGCGCTTCAGGATGTCGTCGGCGCGTTCGGCGACGACGCTCCAGGGGGCGAACAGGGTGGCGGGGTCGAGGTTGCCCTGCAGGGCGGTGCCCGGTTGGACGCGCTGCACGGCCTTGTCCAGGGGGACCCGCCAGTCCACGCCGACCACGTCGGGACCGGCCTCGCTGAGCAGGCTCAGCAGCTCGCCGGTCCCGACGCCGAAGTGGATGCGCGGAACGTCGAGCCCGCTCAGCTGGTCGAAGATCCACGAGGTGTAGGGCAGCACGCTGGCGCGGTAGTCCTCCGCGCTGAGCGCGCCGACCCAGGAGTCGAAGAGCTGCACGGCGCTGGCGCCCGCGGCGACCTGCACGCGCAGGAACTCCAGCGTGATGGCGGAGAGGCGCTGCATGAGCTCGGCCCACACGTCGGGCTCGCCGTACATCAGGGCCTTGGTGTGCTCGTGGTTCTTGGACGGCCCGCCCTCGACCAGGTAGGAGGCGAGGGTGAAGGGCCCCCCGGCGAAGCCGATGAGCGGGCGGTCGCCGAGTTCGCCGACGAGGCCGCCGATGGCCTCGCTCACGTACGGGAGGTCCGCGGGTTCGAGGCCGCGCAGCGTCCGGACCCCGGCGAGGTCGCGGATCGGCTCGGCCATGACCGGACCGATGCCGGGCTTGATGTCCAGGTCGACGCCGATGGCCTTGAGTGGAACCATGATGTCGCTGAAGAAGATCGCGGCGTCGACGCCGTAGCGGCGCACCGGCTGCATCGTGATCTCGGCGATCATGTCCGGCCGGGCGCAGGCGTCGAGCATCGCCACGCCCTCGCGGAGTTTGCGGTACTCGGGCAGGGAACGGCCCGCCTGACGCATGAACCACACCGGAGTGTGCTTCACCGGCAGCCGTTTGCACGCCCGGAGGAAAGGAGAGTCTTGAAGCGTCACTCTTCGATCGTGCCATGACCCCGCGGCGGGTGGGCCTCACATCCCAAGATCATCACAAAACGCCGACACGCCGGAAAAGCTCCCCGGGCTCGGGCGTGAATCGTGCCACCGTCGTGGGGTGCCCCTCTCCGGTGACCAAGATTAAGGCTGACTCAACCATCATGCCCCCTCGCAGTAGGGCCGATGACGCCCCTCCCGTGTTCACGCGGGCGGTCGCGAGTCTGCGCGCCCAGGCGGTGCGGCCCGAGATCGTGCTGGAGAACATCCCCGCCCCGCAGCGGCTCGCGCCCTACTCGGCGGCGTTCTCGGCGAGCGTGCACGCCAACGGCGACGAGGACGCCGCCTTCGGGCGGCTGATCGTCCTGTACGACCCCGACGGCACCCGCGACTGGCCCGGACCGTTCCGGGTCGTGGCCTACGTGAGCGCCGAGCTGGAACCGGACATGTCCGGGGACCCCCTTCTCGGCCAGGTCGCCTGGAGCTGGCTGACCGACGCGCTGGAGTCCGGTCCCGCCGGGCACCACACGCTGAGCGGGACGGTCACCCGCGCCACCACCGAGGGCTTCGGCCGCAAGGCCGAGGAGCCCACCACGACCGAGCTGGAGATGCGCGCGTCCTGGACTCCCACCGAGGAGGACGACCTGTCCGCGCACATGGCGGCCTGGCTCGACCTGCTCTCCACCGCCGCCGGACTGCCCCCTGTCGATGTGTCCGACATCTCCCGGCGCGGCCGCCAGGACTCCTGACCGACGCGGTCCGGGCGGTCCGCGCGCGCTGCGCCGGTGGATCCCGTCGACGCCGAGCACAAGGAGGCGGCGGAAACCACATACCGTAGTGTTGTGGCGAACGTGCTGAACTCCAAGACCGGAGACCCCGAACCCGAAGCGTCCAAGGGCCACGAGGCCGAGACGGCCCCCCTTCTGAGCGAGCCCCGCGACGGGCTTCCACCAGTCGTCTCCGACAAGAGCGGGCTGGCGCGCGTGGCCGCGGCGTTCGCGGGCGGCACCGGTCCGGTCGCGGTCGACGCCGAACGCGCGTCGGGATACCGCTACGGTCAGCGCGCCTACCTGGTGCAGCTGCGCCGCGCCGGGGCGGGGTCCGCGCTGATCGATCCGATCGCCTGTCCCGAGCTGGGCGGCCTCGGCGCGGCGATCGAGGACGCCGAGATGGTGCTGCACGCGGCACACCAGGACCTGCCGTGCCTGGGCGAGGTGAACCTGCGCCCCGCCCTGCTGTTCGACACCGAGCTCGCCGGGCGGCTGCTGGGCTACCAGCGGGTGGGCCTGGGCGCGATGGTGGAGCGGGTGCTGGGGCTGCGCCTGGCGAAGGAGCACTCCGCGGTGGACTGGTCGACCCGGCCCCTGCCCGAGGACTGGCTGCGCTACGCCGCCCTGGACGTGGAGGTCCTGGTGGAGCTGCGCGACGCCCTGGAGGTCGAGCTGGCCGAGAGCGCCAAGCTCGACTGGGCCCGCGAGGAGTTCGCGGCGGTGCTCACCGCGCCGCCGAAGGAGCCGCGCCCGGACCCGTGGCGACGCACGTCCGGGATCCACCGGGTGCGCAACCAGCGCGGCCTCGGCGTGGTCCGCGAGCTGTGGCTGGAACGCGACCGGATCGCCCGCGAGCGCGACATCTCGCCGGGCCGGGTCCTGCAGGACTCCGCGATGGTGGACGCGGCGCTGGCGATGCCGCGCACCGCCCCGGACCTGGCCGCGATCAAGGGGTTCAGCATCCGGCTGGCGCGCCGCTACGTGCCGCTGTGGATCAAGGCGGTCAACAAGGCCCGGGACATGAGCCCCGCCGAGCTGCCCCAGCCCAGCGCCCCGGGCGACGGCCCGCCCCCCACCAACCGGTGGTCCGACCGCGACCCCGCGGCCGCCCGCCGCCTGGAGGCCGCCCGCGCCACGGTGAGCACGATCGCCGAACGGGTGGTGATGCCGCCGGAGAACCTGCTCCAACCGGACGCGGTGCGCCGCCTGGCGTGGACCCCGCCCAGGGCGGTGGACGCCGACTCGGTGGCCGAGCACCTGCGCGAGCACCACGCCCGCGAGTGGCAGGTCGGGTTGACCGCGCGGGAGCTGGCGAAGGCGCTCCGGGCGGCCGCGCGCTGACGGTTGCGCGGGGTGGACAAAAAGCCGACACTGAACGCGAACGGTCCCAAACCTCCTCCGGATACGGAGTGGCGGGTCTCACATCCGCCACCCCGTCCGCCCATCCCCCCCACTCACGCAAGCCGGATATGTTATGGAATCGTGTTGGCCTTGACGCGGAACCGCAGCATTCGTGCGACTGGTGGCGGTCGTGTGGCGACCGCCCTGACAGCGGCGTGGCACTTGGTGCTGCGCACCACCGGCTTCGCCTCGGCGCGGCCCGAATCCCCCTGGGAGACGATCGGCGCCAGTCCCGCGGAGCGGGCCGCGGCCCTGGCGCGCGTCCTCGAGGACCACGTCGTGAACTGTGGTTCCGACCACCCGCGCACCATCGCCGCCCGCAACAACCTGGCCAGCAAGTACTCGGAGATCGGTCTGCGCGGCGCGGCCATCGCGCAGTTCGAGCAGGCTCTGGACGACGCGGTGAAGGCACTGGGCGAGGAGCACGCCCAGACCGACGTGATCCGGGAGAACCTGGCCTGGTGCTACGAGGACACCGCCCGGTTCGACGAGGCCGCGAGCCACTGGGAGCGCCTGGTGCGGCAGCGCTCCGACCAGCTGGGCGCGCGCGCCGCCGACACGGTGGGCGCCCGCGCGCACCTGGCCCTGGCGTACCGGCGCACCGGCCGGTTCGACGCGGCGATCGCGCACTACGAGCGCGCCCTCGCCGACTCCCCGGACGGGTCGCCGGGCGAGTCCGAGTCCCTGCGGATCGGCCTGGCCCTGGCCCTGAGGTCCGCCGGCCGTCCGGAGGACTCCTGCCCGCAGTTCCGGATGGTGCTGGCCCAGCGCCGCCGCCGGCTGGGCGCGCGCCATCACCAGACGCTGACCGTGCACCACCAGCTGGGCCGCGCCTGCGCGGCGGCCGGCCACGCGGCTGAGGCGGTGCGCATCCTGCGGGACGTCTACCGCGACTGCCTGGCCGCGGTCGGCGACCCCGAGGTGCGCCTGCTCACCCTGAAGGTCCGCCGCGACCTGGCCGCCGCCTACCGCGCCGCGGGGAGGCCCAAGGAGGCCGCGGCGCTGTACTAGCCGTTCACGGCTTTCCGGGGAGCCTCCGGCGGAGACTCCATACTGAAGATCTTGACGTCACCGCCCTGGAACCACGGGTTCCAGGGCGGTGACGTCAGGAATACCGGACTACACCGTGCGAAGGGCCGCGGGTCAGGAGTCAGCGGCCAGGAGCTGCGAGGCGGCCAGGTCGCGGTAGAGCTCGTCCGCCGCGACCAGTTCCTCGTGGGTGCCGACCGTCCGCACCCGGCCCGCGTCCATGACCACGATCCGGTCCGCGCTGGTCACCGTGGAGAGCCGGTGTGCCACCACGATCACACTGGTCTCGCTCGCGGCGTCCAGCATCACCTGCTTGAGCGCGTTCTCGTTGTGCGCGTCCAACTGGGACGTCGCCTCGTCCAGCAGGAGCAGGCGCGGGCGTCGTAGCAGGGCCCTGGCGATCGCCACCCGCTGGCGCTCCCCTCCCGAGATGGTGGTGCCGCGGTGCCCGATCCTGCTGTCCAGCCCCTCGGGCAGGCGCTCCACCAGCGTTTCGAGCCTGGCCCGGCGCACCACCCCGGCCAGGTCGTCCTCGCCCGCGTGCGGGGCGGCCATCAGCAGGTTCTCGCGTAGTGTGCCGTCCAGGACCGGCGCGTCCTGCTCGACGTAGCCGATCGTGCCGCGCAGGACCGCCAGCGGCCACTCCCGAACGTCGGTGCCGTCGATCCGGACCGTTCCGCCGGTCGGGTCGTAGAACCGCTCCAGCAGGGAGAAGACCGTGGTCTTGCCCGCGCCGGAGGGCCCGACCAGCGCGGTCAGCCCGCCGGAGGCCTCGAAGGTGACCCCGTGGTGCACGAATGGCAGGTCCGGGGCGTAGCGGAAGGCCACGTCGGTGAACGACACCGTCGCCGGTCCCCCGGCCGCGAGCACGGCGGGCGCCTCCGCCCGCTCGTCCAGGTCCTCGCTCCCGAGGGAGTCGATCTCGTCGATGCGGTGGATGGCGGCCAGGCCGCTCTGGATCTGGGTGGCCGCGTTGATCAGGATGCTGATCGGGCCCATCAGGTAGAAGAGCATCAGCAGGAAGGCGATCAGCGAGGACACCTCCAGTTCCCCGGACGCGACCCGCGCCCCGCCCACGCCCAGCACGGTCAGGAAGGCGACGTTGACGGAGAGCCAGGACAGGGTGCCGGCGAACGCGCCCCATCCCGCGACGGCGACGCCCTTGCGCCAGGCCTCCTCCGCGGCGGCGTCCACCCTGGCGCTCTCGGCCCGCTCGGCGCCACTGGCCTTGACCGTGCGGAAGGCCCCGAAGACCCGTTCCAGGAGCGATCCCATCTCGCCGACCGCGGCCTGCCCCGCGACGGTCGCCCTGTTGATGCGGGGCAGCACCGCGGCCATCACGAGCCCCACGACGACGAGCACCCCGAAGGTGACGCCGAACAGGACCAGGTCCATCACCGCCATCAGCACGATTCCCCCCACGAGCAGGAGGGAGTTGCTGAGGGCGTCGACGACGCTGCTGGTGGCCACCGTCCGCAGCAGTGTGGTGTCGCCGGTGACGCGGGAGATCAGGTCACCGGGTTTGAGCCGGTCCACCTCGGCGACCCGCAGGCGCAGCAGCCGCCCCACCAGGCTCCGGCGGGCGGACAGGACGACGCTCTGGGCGGTGCGCTCCAGGACGAACGCCCCCGACGCCGCGACCAGCGCGCCGACGATGATGAGGCCGCCCAGGAGCATCAGCGGCCTCGTCAGCGATCCCCCCTCGCCCAGGGCGTCGATGACCATCTTGGCGACCAGCGGCTGGGCCAGGTCGGTGAGCCCGCCGACGAGGGCGAGTCCTCCGCCCAGCACGAGTGACCGGGCGTGCGGGCGCGCGTAGTCCCAGAGGCGCCGCATGGACGCTTTGGGCGCCCCCTCGTCCCCGGCCCGGTCCGCGTGGACGTCGTACTGCTCCGTCATGTTCTCCCCTTCACTCCACTCGTCAACAAAAGTTGACACACAACCGGGCCGGTTGTCAACGTCGATTGACGCGCCGCGCCCGCCCCCGCCACTGGGACCACTCTCGACACCCCCGCTGACATCCGCCTGACAGTCCGGCCGGGCCCGCCGGAAGAACGTGCGCCCCGGGGCTCGCGGCACTAGTTACCGGCGAGTAGCATATGGGTCAGCAAGTCCGCCATCCGTGTAGAAGGAGGGGCAATCGTGCCGCGAACTGCCCGCGACGTCGTATTCGTCGACGGGGTGCGCACTCCGTTCGGCAAGGCCGGAAAGGGCCTCTACGCCGAGACCCGCGCCGACGACCTGGTTGTCCGGGTCATCCGCGAACTGCTGCGCCGCAACCCCGCACTGCCCCCTGAGCGAGTCGACGAGGTCGCCATCGCCGCCACCACCCAGATCGGCGACCAGGGGCTGACCATCGGCCGCAGCGCCGCCATCCTCGCCGGGCTGCCCCGCAGCGTCCCCGGCTACGCCATCGACCGGATGTGCGCGGGCGCGATGACCGCGGTCACCACCAGCGGCGCCGGAATCGCCTTCGGCGCCTACGACGTCGTCATCGCCGGAGGCGTCGAGCACATGGGCCGCCACCCCATGGGCGAGGGGGTGGACCCCAACCCGCGCTTCCTCTCCGAGCGGCTGGTGGACGTGTCCGCCCTGGTCATGGGGAACACCGCCGAGAACCTGCACGACCGCTTCCCCTCCATCACCAAGGAGCGCGCCGACGCCTACTCGGTGCGAAGCCAGGAGAAGGTCGCCAAGGCCTACGCCGACGGCAGGATCCAGCCCGACCTGGTCGAGGTGCTGGTCCGCTCCGCCGAGCAGGGCTACGGGCTGGCCACCGCGGACGAGCCGCCGCGCCCCGGCACCACCATGGAGGGCCTGGCCGCTCTCAAGACCCCGTTCCGCCCGCACGGCAACGTGACCCCGGGCAACGCCGCGGGCCTCAACGACGGTGCGACCGGCGCGATCCTGGCCGCCGAGGACGTGGCCGCCGAACTTGGCCTGGACGCCCGGATGCGCCTGGTGGACTTCTCCTTCGCGGGTGTGGAACCCGAGGTCATGGGCGTCGGCCCGGTCCCGGCCACCGAGAAGCTGCTCGACCGCAACGGCCTGGCCATGGACGACATCGGCCTGATCGAGATCAACGAGGCCTTCGCCGTTCAGGTGCTGGCCTTCCTGGAGCACTTCGGCATCGCCGACGACGACGCGCGCGTCAACCCGTGGGGCGGCGCGATCGCGCTGGGCCACCCGCTCGCCTCCTCGGGCGTGCGCCTGATGACGCAGCTCTCGCGCCTGTTCGCCGACCACCCCGAGGTCCGCTACGGGCTGACCACCATGTGCGTGGGGCTCGGCATGGGCGGGACCGTGCTGTGGGAGAACACCAACTGGGAGGGGAACGCCAAGTGAGCAGCGCGATCGAGCAGACACGGGAACTGTTCGGCGACGAGGTCGTCACCAGGGCGCTCTCCCGCGACGTCGAACTCCCCTACGGCGCGGGGACGGCCGTCCTGATCACCCTGGACAACGGCCACGACCACACCAAGCCCAACACCTTCGGCCCCGGCGGGCTGCTGAGCCTGGGCGAGGCGATCGACGCCGCCGCCGCGCGGACCGACATCGTCGCCGTGGCGGTCACCGGCAAGCCGTTCGTCTTCGCGGTGGGCGCCGACCTCAACGGCGTGCCCCGGGTGCGGACCCGCGAGCAGGCGCACGCCATCGGCAGGCTCGGCCACGACGTGTTCCGCAGGCTCGGCGAGATCGACGTGCCGACCTTCGCGTTCGTCAACGGCGCCGCCATGGGCGGCGGCGTCGAGGTGGCGCTGCACTGCCGCTACCGCACCGTCTCCTCGGGCGTCCCGGCGTTCGCCCTGCCCGAGACGTTCCTCGGCCTGGTACCGGGCTGGGGCGGCACCTACCTGCTGCCCCACCTGATCGGCGCCGAGAAGGCCCTCAAGCTGATCATCGACAACCCGCTGGCCCAGAACAGGACCATCAAGGGGCCGCAGGTCCTGGAGATGGGCATCGCCGACGCGATGTTCGAGCCCGCCGACTTCGTCGAGGAGTCGCTGCGCTGGGCCGCCCGGGTCGTCAACGGCGACGTCAGGGTCGAGCGGACCGCGGTGGACAGGGGCGAGGCCTGGGACCAGGCCGTGGCCAACGCGCGCTGGATCGTGGAGGGCAAGCTGCACGGCGCGGCCCCCGCCCCGGTGCGCGCGCTGGACCTGGTCGCCGCGGCCAAGGACCGCACCCGCGAGGAGGGCTTCGCCGCCGAGGACGAGGCGCTGGCCGACCTGATCGCGAGCGACGAGCTCAAGGCCGGACTGTACGCCTTCGACCTGTCCCAGAAGCGCGCCCGCCGCCCCAAGGGCGCCCCGGACAAGTCGCTGGCCCGCAAGGTCACCAAGGTCGGCGTCGTGGGCGCGGGCCTGATGGCCGGGCAGCTCGCGCTGCTGTTCGCCCGCCGCCTGGGCGTGCCGGTGGTCATGACCGACCTGGACCAGGCGCGGCTGGACCGCGGTGTGGGCTACGTGCACGGCGAGGTCGACAAGCTGCTGGCCAAGGGGCGCGTCAGCGGCGACAAGGCCAACCGGCTCAGGAGCCTGGTCACCGGATCGCTGTCGTACGAGGCGTTCACCGACGCCGACTTCGTGATCGAGGCCGTCTTCGAGGAGATGTCGGTCAAGAAGTCGGTCTTCGCCGAGGTCGAGAAGCACGTCTCCCCCGAGGCCGTGCTGGCCACCAACACCTCGTCGCTGTCCATCACCGAGATGGGCGCCGACCTCGCGCACCCCGAACGCCTGGTCGGCTTCCACTTCTTCAACCCGGTCGCGGTGCTGCCGCTGCTGGAGGTCGTCCGGGGCGAGCGGACCGACGACGCCGCGCTGGCCACCGCCTTCGTCACCGCCAAGGGCCTGAAGAAGTCCGCGGTTCTGGTCAAGGACGCTCCCGCGTTCGTGGTCAACCGGCTGCTCACCCTGTTCATGGGCGAGGTCCTGGCCGCGGTCGAGGAGGGCACCGAGCCCGAGGCCGCCGATCGCGCGGTGGCCCCGCTGGGGCTGCCGATGTCCCCGCTGCTGCTGCTCCAGCTGGTCGGCCCGGCCGTGGCGCTGCACGTGGCCGAGACGCTCAACGCCGCCTTCCCCGACCGGTTCGGGGTTTCCGAGCAGCTCAGGGCCATGGTGGCGGCCGGGAAGAACGCGGTCTACGCCCCGGACCTCTCCATCGACCCCGAGGTCAGGGCGTTCTTCACCGGTGGCGACCGGCCGTCCGCCGAGCCCGAGATCCTGAACCGCGCCCTGGAGGCGCTGGCCCGGGAGATCAGGCTGATGCTGGACGAGGGCGTCGTGGCCGAGGCCGCCGACATCGACCTGTGCCTCATCACCGGCGCGGGCTGGCCGTTCCACCTGGGCGGCATCACCCCGTACCTGGACCGCTCGGGCGTGGCCGAGAAGGTCAACGGGGCCCGCTTCCACCCGGACGGGCTCAAGGCGCTCTAGGGCCGGGGAGAAGAACAGGGCCGGGCGGACTCCTCCGAGGAGGATTCCGCCCGGCCCCGCCCGTCCTCCGGCTCAGCCCGCCCGGACCGGCTCGGCCTCCTGCGCGCGCCGCGGCTCGGGGGCCTCCTCGCTCTCGCTGATGCCGATGCGGTCGTGCAGCCAGCGCAGCGGGCGCGGCAGCCACCAGTTGAGGCCGCCGAGCAGGCGCATCGTGGCGGGGACCAGCAGGGCGCGCACCAGGGTGGCGTCCACGACGACCGCCAGCGCCAGGCCGATGCCCATGATCTTGAGGAACAGCAGGTCGGAGGAGCCCATCGCGGCCAGCACCACGACCAGCAGCAGCGCGGCGCTGGTGATGATCTGGCCGGTGCGCTGCAGGCCCACGGCCACGGAGTGGGTGTTGTCGCCGGTGATCAGGTACTCCTCGCGCACCCGGCTGAGCAGGAACAGCTCGTAGTCCATGGCGAGGCCGAAGGCGACGATGATGATCAGCACCAGGTAGGTGGGGTCCATGGTGCCGACCACGTCGAAGCCCAGCACGCCGGCCAGGTGGCCCTCCTGGAAGCCCCAGACGACCACGCCCAGCGACGCGCCCAGGGACAGGAAGCCCATCACGATCGCCTTGACCGGCAGCACGACCGAGCCGAACGCCAGGAACAGCAGGACCAGGGTGCTCAGCGCGACGAACAGCAGCGTCCAGGGCATGGCGGCCAGGATCGCCTCGACGCTGTCGAGCTGCTGCGCGGCCGCGCCGCCGACCAGCACCTCGTCGGCGTCGGGCGGCGTGTCGGCGGCGCGCACCTCGCGGACCAGGTCCGTGGTCGACTCGTCGTCGATCTCGCCCTCGTAGGCGACGGTCAGGTGCGCGGTCTCGCCTTCGGCGCGCACGACCTGACCGCCTTCCGCGCCCTCCAGGGCGCCGAGGTCGTCGGCGAACCCGGCGAGGTCCTCCTCCGCGACCGGTCCGGTGACCACGACGTCGATCTGGCCGACGCCGCCGGCGGGGAAGTCCTCCCTCAGCATCTCGGTGGCGATCCGGCTGTCCGAGGAGTCGGGCAGGTAGCGCTGGTCGGTCGAGCCGACCTGGTACGAGCCGAGCGCCGACGCGAACGCGACGAGCACCGCGCCGACCGCGACCAGGTACAGCACGGGGCGGCGCATGACGCTGTGCGCCAGGCGGGACCACCGGCCGGTGCGCGCGGCGACGCCCCGCTCGGCGGTGACCACCGAGTCCCCGGGGCGGAGCCGGCGCCGGACGCGGCCCACGAGGTAGCCCAGCAGCCAGCCCTCGTCGCCGAGGGAGGGCAGGCGCAGCGCGTCCACCCGGCGGCCGATGACGGCGAGCAGGGCGGGCAGCACGACGAGGGCGGCGATCAGGTCGAACAGCACGACCGCGATGCCGCCCAGGCCGATCGAGCGCAGGATCGGCTGCGGGAAGAACAGCAGCCCGGCGAAGGCGATCATGACGGTGACGCCGGAGAAGGCGACGGTGCGTCCCGCGGTGGCCAGGGTGGCGGGGACCGCGGCGGCGGCGTCCCCGGTGCGGTGCGTCTCCTCGCGGAAGCGGCTGACCATGAACAGGCCGTAGTCGATGGCCAGGCCCAGACCCAGGATGGTGGCGATGTTGACGGCGAACACCGAGACGTCCGTGACGTAGGTGAGCCCGCGCAGCAGGGTCAGCGACCCCATGATCGCCAGTCCGCCGACGGCCAGCGGCATCAGGGCGGCGACCACGCCGCCGAAGATGACGACGAGCAGCAGGAGCAGCAGCGGCAGCGAGATCAGCTCGGCGCGCACGACGTCCGCCTCGGCCTGCTCGGACAGCTCGCTCTCGATCGGGACCGGGCCGCCCAGGTGGGTGTCCAGCGGCCCCGCGTCGAGGTCGTCGGCGATGGCGTGGAAGGAGTCCATCCGCTCCGCCTTGTCCTCGCCCTCCAGGGTGATGGGCACGTACACGGCGTGCCGGTCCTCGGAGATCAGGACGCCGCGCTCGATGTCACCGAGCCCCTCGTCCAGGTAGCTGGTGGCCGACGCGACGTACTCGTCGGGCAGGTCGTCGACGACCCGCTGGACCTCGCGCGCGAACGTGGGATTATCGACCTGGATCTCGTCGCTGCGGTAGACGGCGACGACGTCCACACCGTCGTGTCCCAGGTTCTCCTGGATCGCCTCCGCGGCCCTCGTCGACTCTGCGGCGGGGTCCTCGAACCCCCCGTCGATGACCGCGCCGAACAGACCGGTGCCCCACACGGCGGCGAACACGACGAACGCTCCCGTGGCCAGGAGCACCCAGACCCGGCCGCGGTACGCGAACCTTCCGAGCGCAGAGAACATGGACGCGCCCTTCTCTCTAGTGCCAGTCGGATGAATTATAAGTAAATGGCGTTAATATCAGTAAACGACGTTTACTGAAGCGTACAGTGCTCACAAGTGTCAAGGACGACCGAGACGGCCTCGACCACCCGGTAAGGAACATCAGTGTCGAAAGAGGCGACATCAGCACAGCTCAACGAGGCACGCCCGGAGGCCGCGCCGCTGTCCCGGCGCGAGCGTGTGCGCGAGGCCACACTCGCCGAGATCAAGGCGGCCGCGCGCCGCCGCCTCGTCGCCCAGGGCTCCGGCGGGGTCTCACTGCGCGCGATCGCGCGGGAGATGGGCATGACCGCCCCCGGCCTCTACCGCTACTTCGCGAGCCTCGACGACCTTCTGCTGTCGCTTGAGGCGGACCTCTTCGCCGAGCTGGGCGCGTACGTCACCGCCGCGAACGAGGGGGTGCCCGAGGACGACGTGGACGGCCGGGTCCTGGTGTCGCTGCGCGCCTTCCGGTTCTGGGCGCTGGCCAACCGCGCCGAGTTCACCCTGATGTTCGGTCCGGCCGACCCCCGCCACCCCGGATCCCCGCACGAGGACGCGGCGATGGAGGCGGGCAGGCGCTTCGCCGCGACGTTCTTCGCCCTGTTCGACCGGCTGCTCGGGGAGGGGCGCTTCCCGCTGCCCGACGCGGACGGCATCCCCCGCGCGCTGAGCTGCCAGCTCCGGGCGTTCGCCGAGGCCACCGGGTACACCTCCGAGAACGCCGCCGACGGCGCGCTGCGCGTGCTCACCGCCTGCTGGGTCCGGCTGTACGGACTCGTCTGCATGGAGGTCTTCCAGCACATGGCGTTCGCCATGGACGACATGGAGCCCCTCTTCGAGGCGGAACTGCGGGACGTGCTGGAATCGGTCGGCGTCCGCTACCGGCCACCCGCGGAGGGGAACCGGACATAGCCGGCGAGACGTCTCATCCACAGTCGGACCGGTGCGATCCACACCCCGCGCAGGCGGCATGTCCGAATAGAGTTGATCACCCCCGATGACGTCTTCACAGAGCGAAGGACCCCGTTTTGGACATGCCCCGCGGTGGTGAAAGGGACCCCGCTCAGGAACCGGTCCCCCCCGCCCCGACCACACCTCGCGAGAGCACCCACGGGACCCCGTCCGCGCCTGCTCCCGACCGGCGACCGGCCGCGCCGCCCGAACCCCCCGCCCAGGCCGGACCGGCGCCCGCCGCCCCTCCTGCCGCACCGGTCACCGGTCCCGTGACGACCGCGTTCCCGACCGGACCGGCTCCGATCGCGCGAACGGGCGGTCCCGGGCCGCGGCCCGCCCACCCTCGGAGCGCTCCCCACGGGGCGGGCGCGCACGGACCGAACCCGCCCCTCCTCCCCCCGGGCCCGCCCCACAGACAGCAGCCCTACTACGGCACGCACCCCGCCACCACGCAGACCTGGGCGTGGGGACCCCCCCAGCCCCCGCCCGCGCGGCCGTCCAGACGCGCGACCGCGGCGGGCGTCTGGCTCACCGCGGGCAGTTCGGCGTTCGTCGCGATGGTCGCGCTGGGGCTGTGCGTGGCGCTGGTGGCCCTCAACCTGCAGGGCGGCGGCCCCGCGTCGGGCAAGCCGGACCGGGACGTCCTGTACGACGACAGCTGGTTCCAGGCCGCCGAGGGCATCGAGGTCGGGGCCGACACCCACCCGATGTACGACCTGGCCGCGCCCGCACAGATCCCCTGCGACATCCCCGCCTTCGACGCCTCCTCGGCGTCCGAGTGGGAGACCTTCACCGACGCGGTGGGCCCCTGCCTGAACGACATGTGGCTGCCCCGGCTCCGGGAGATGGGGCTGCGGCCGGAGGAGCCGCACTACGTGGTCAAGGACGAGCTTCCGCGCGACCTGCGCGGCGAGTCCGCGGAGGAGGGGGTCACGCTCGCCTACTACATGGAGCACGACCTGAGCATCACCGTCCTCGTGCCGAGCGTGAAGCAGCTGCTGCCGTACCCGAACATGGAGGACGAGCGGATCTGGTTCGCCCTGCTCGCCCACGAGTACGGGCACCACGTCCAGGGCGAGGCGGGCCTCCTCGACGCGGCCTACTCCCTGGAGGCCGACGCGGACACCGAGAGCGAGGAGCTGGCGGTGGGCCGGCAGATCGAGCTCCAGGCCGAGTGCTTCGCCGGGGTCGGCATCGCCGGGGTCGAGGGCCATGGCGCGGGCGACGTGACGTTCGTCAACCAGAACTTCAACGGCGACAGCGGTGACAGCGACTCGCACGGCAGCACCGACAACCGGGTGCACTGGTTCTACGAGGGCGCGCGCGGCGACACCCTCCAGGGCTGCAACACCTTCGGCGCCGACAGCAGCCTGACACGCTAGTGCCCCGCGTCCGGGGCCCTCGGTGGTCTCCCCGCCGGTCCTGACCTCTCCGGGGGCCTCGGCCGCCTCCGAGGCCCCGGAAGGGTCGGGACCAGCGAGAAGAACGGACACCGGGGACACCGGAAAACCGATGGCCGCACGGCTCGCGCCGGGGCATCGTCACCCCCATGAGCGAACGAGAGCTGGTACGCCGGTCCAGGTTCCTGGCCCGCGTGCTGCGACACGAGCCGGAGCGGGCCGGTACGGTCCTGGACCCGGAGGGCTGGGCCGAGGTCGACGCGCTCCTGTCGGGGTGCCGGGCCGCCGGACGGCGCATCACCCGGGCCCAACTGGAGGAGGTCGTGCGTCGCGACGACGAGAAGCGGTTCGCCTTCAGCCCCGATGGCCGCCGGATCCGGGCCCAGCAGGGCCACACGGTCGAGGTGGACCTGGCGCCGCCCCCGAGCGTGCCCCCGGACGTGCTCCACCACGGCACGGTCGGGCGCTTCCTTCCCGCCATCGACGCGCGGGGCCTGCGGCCGATGTCCCGGCACCACGTGCGCCTGTCCCCCGACGCGGTGACGGCCCGCCGGGTGGGGGCCAGGCGCGGCGCCCCGGTCGTGCTCACCGTCGCCGCCGGGCCCATGCACGCCAACGGGTACGTCTTCCGGCTGTCGGGCAACGGCGTGTGGCTGGTCGCCGGGGTGCCCGCGCGGTACCTGGGGTACTTCCCGGACCGCGCGGGCTGACCGGGTCAGGCCGCCAGCCGGCGGCGCTTGTCCTCGGCCTGGACGAGACGCTCCTCGATGGCCTTCAGGCCCTGCTCCAGGTAGTCGATGCGCGCCTTCCGCCTGCGCGGGTTCGCCCAAAGGCGCAGGGGTTGGAAGCCCCCGAGGACCAGCAGCCCCGCGAATAAGGTGAGGACGAACCAGCCGAGGACGGCCTCGTCCAGCTCGAAGAAGGCCGAGACCGTGGAGACGGTGAGGACCAGGACGAGGGAGCCCCCGAGCATCCAGTAGAAGCCGAAGCTCCCCAGGAACAGGGCGCGGACCCGCCGCGACCGGTCGATCGCGCGGGCGTAGTCGCCCCTCTCCGCGCGGCAGGCGTCCTCCATCTGCGCCAGCCTCCGGGCGGGCTCGACGCAGTTCTCCAGCAGCACCGCGGAACCCGCGGCCGCGGCCCCCTGAACCGGACCGGCCGCGGCACGGAAGGCCGCCATCCAGCGCGCGGCGGTGGTCCCGGGTCGCGACGGCGGCGCGGGAAGGGCGCCGGGGTCTTCCGCGAACAGCCGGGCCAGGACGCGAACCGACAGGTCGGACTGGTTCATGGGGACGAGGACGGCCGAGCCCCATCCCTGCCCGAGGACCTCGTTGATCCGCCTCCCGGCGGCCGCCAGGACCCTCGTCGCGGTCGTGAAGTCGGCGAGGAGCGCCTCGTACTCGGCGCTGGGCGCCCCCCGGAGCGGTGCGCCGTCGGCTCCGGTCCCCTCGTGGACGGCCATGACGCGCAGTACCGCCTCGACGTGCCCGAAGGGCGAGGCGTACGCGCGGTTCCCGAAGAGGAGCCCGAGCACGGTTCCCACCCCTTCCGGGACGACCGTTCCGTACGGGGCCAGGACGCCGCGGAGCCCTGCCGGGCTCATGTCGAGGCCCCGGTAGACGGGCGGAAGATCCGGGCGCAGTTCCGCGACGAACCGGGCCAGTGTCAGATCGGGGTCCTCGGGCTCCTTGCGCAGCAGCGCCCGGTTCACGGTCGTGTCGCCGACGTCGTCGATCATCCAGGCGCGCAGCTCCCCGCGCTCCACCGTGGAGCGGAACACCCCGGCGCCCGCCGCCCAGTCGTCCCGCATCGCCGCCGCGAGGTCGCCGGGGGTGAAGAAGCGGCGCCCGGCGAACTCGAACGGCGGGACCGCTCCGCTGCGGCGGGTCCGCTCCACCGCGCCGTACGGGGAGGCCCCGACGGGTTCGCCGCCGGAGGACAGGCCCACGACCATGGTGCTGCCCCGGTCGAGCGCGGAGTCGGTGTCGAGTCCGTGCTCCTCGACGCCCAGCAGCGTGTTGAGGAGCTCGTGGGCGCTGTAGCGTTCCTGCCGGTCCTTGGCCAGGCAGCGCCGCACGACCGGCAGCAGCGGGCCGGTGAGGCCTTCGAGGTCCGGTTCGTCCATGATGATCCGCTTGATGACGGCGGAGACGTTCGGGCCGTCGAAGGCGTTCCTCCCGGTCGCGGCGTAGGCCATGACCGCGCCCCAGGCGAAGACGTCCACCTTCGCGGTCAGCGCGGCGCCGTCGATCTGCTCGGGAGCCATGTAGGCGGGGGTCCCGACCACGGCGCTGGCCATGACCTGGGAGTGCTCCGCGGCCTTGGCGATACCGAAGTCGATCACCCTGGGACCGTCGGGGGCCAGGATGATGTTGTCGGGTTTGAAGTCCCGGTGCAGGATCCCGGCCCGGTGGATGGCGGTCAGGGCGGTCGCCGTGGAAACGGCCAGGCGGTCCAGCGCGGCCCCGGTGAGCGGCCCCCCGTCTCGGACGCGTCTGGCGAGGGTGGGGCCTTCGAGGTACTCGGTGGCGATCCACGGCTGGGGCGCGTACAGGTCCGCGTCGAGCACCTGGGCGATGCAGAACGGGCTCACCTTGCGGGCGGCCTCGACCTCGCGGGCCAGACCGGCCCGCACGTCGTCCGACGCGTGGCCCGGGCGCAGGAGCTTCACCGCGGCCAGACGCCCCTTGGCGTCCTTTCCGAGGTAGACCACGCCGAATCCGCCTTCACCCAGGAGCGTGGTCAGTTCGTATCCGCCGACCTCGGTTTCCCGTCCGTGCGTCACCGGCGCCCCCTCCGCCTTCCGCCCGCTGTGTCGACCCGGCTCTTTTGTCAGGATCGGCAGGAATCCCTGATCCGAAACCCGCGGGACGGGCGCTGTCGCGGCGGGACGCTCGGGAGCCGCTGTCCGGAAACCCGACCGGATCAGGCCCCCTTCCCGATGGCGCGGCGCAGTTCGGGCCAGCCGCACAGCTTGACGCGCTCGCCCCGGGACAGCTGCGAGGCGAGGCCGGCCTCCGCCGCGTCGATGGCCAGCCAGTCGGCGTACCCGGAGGGGGCCACTCCCCGGTCCGCCAGGAGCCGGTCGGGGGTCGTCTCGGGCGCGCGGGACCCGCGCAGCGCGGGGGCGTCGTCCAGCAGCGCCCGGACGGTGGCGGCCGCGTCGGACTTGTTCGTCCCGATCACCCCCGTCGCGCCCCGCTTGAGCCAGCCCGCCACGTAGTCGCCCCGGACGGCGCGGCCCTCCCCGTCGAGGACCCGGCCGCCCTCGTGCGGGACGGTGCGCGTGACCTCGTCGAAGGGCAGGTCCGGCAGCGGAAGGCTCGCGTAGCCCACCGAGCGCACCACCATGCCCACCGGCAGCGCCTCGCGCTCCCCCGTGCCCGTGAGCCGTCCGCCGTCCAGCCGGGTGCGCTCGACCTCCAGGCACTCCACGCGCCCGTCGCCCAGGACCGCGGCGGGGCGCAGCCAGAAGCGCAGCTCCACCCGGCGCGCGCCGTCACTCAAGGGGCGCCGGGCCCATTCGGAGAGGGTGCGCAGGTTGGTGCGCGCGGCCCGGGCCGCGCTCAGCATGGCCTCGCTGTTGGGGTCGATGTCGATGTCGGCGGGGCGCACCACCGCGTCCACGTTCTCCAGGCGGCCCAGCTCGCGCAGCTCGTTGGCGGAGAACCTGGCCTGGGCGGGGCCGCGCCGGGCGATCAGGTGCACGCGGCGCACCCGGCTGGCCGCCAGCACCTCCAGCATGGGGGCGGGGATGTCGGTGCGGCGCAGCTCGTCGGCGCCGCGGACCAGGATCCGGGCCACGTCCAGGGCGACGTTGCCCGCGCCGATGACGGCGACCTCCTCGGCGTCCAGGACGAAGCGCGCCACGTCCAGGTCGGGATGCCCGCTGTACCAGTTGACGAAGTCGGTGGCCGCGACGCTGCCGGGCAGGTCCTCGCCGGGGACGCCCAGCCTGCGGTCGACGCTCGCGCCGGTCGCGTAGACGACCGCGTGGTAGGCGCGCGCCAGGTCCGCGCGGGTGACGTCGGCGCCGTACTCGACCCCGCCGAGGAACCGGACGTCGGGGTGCTCCAGGACCCGCGCCAGGGCGCGCGCCACGCTCTTGATGCTGGTGTGGTCGGGCGCCACACCGTAGCGGACCAGGCCGTACGGGGTGGGCAGGCGGTCCAGCACGTCCACGGCGACCGGCTCCCGGGCCTGCCGGATCAGCGCCTCGGCGGTGTAGATCCCGGCGGGCCCGGAGCCGATGACTGCCACGCGCAGCGGGTCGGGAGCGTCCATGCCCCCATTGTGACGCACCCGGCCGCGGTTCCCCTGCTGATCCTGGCCTTTCCCGGGTCCCAACCGCTTCCGGGACCCCGGAGAGGCCAGGATCAGCGAGAAGAACGGACAGCGCGGGACGCTAGGCCGGTTCGTCCTCCAGGGTCTTCTCGGTGTACCTGGAGACCGTCTCGGTGAGGCTGCGGGCCAGACCCTGGGCGTTCAGGCCCATCTCCTCCAGGATCCTGTCGCGCTTGGCGTGGTCGAGGAAGCGCTGCTCGACCCCGAAGGTGCGCACCGGGATGTCCAGGCCGGCGTCGCGCAGCGCGCGGGCGACGGCGTCGCCCACCGCCCCGACGCGGCCGTTGTCCTCGACGACGGCGACCACCCTGTGCCGGGCCGCCTCGTCGACGAGGGCCGCGTCGAGCGGCTTGACCCAGCGCGGGTCCACGACGGTGACGCCGATGCCCTGGTCGGCCATGCGGTCGGCGACCTCGCAGCAGGTCGGGGCCATGGCGCCCACGGCGACCAGCAGCAGGTCCGGGGGCGTTTCGTCGCCGTCGGGGCGGCGCAGCACGTCCATGCCGCCGACCTTTCCGACGGCGGGGATGTCGGGGGCCACCTCGCCCTTGGGATAGCGCACCACCGTGGGCCCGTCGTCCACCGCGACCGCCTCGCGCAGCAGTTCGCGCAGCCGGGTGGCGTCGCGCGGCACCGCAAGGCCCAGGTTGGGGACGACCTGCAGGATGGACAGGTCCCACATGCCGTTGTGGCTGGCGCCGTCGTCACCGGTGACGCCCGCGCGGTCCAGCGCGAAGGTGACGCCCTGGCGGTGCAGCGCCACGTCCATCAGGACCTGGTCGAAGCAGCGGTTGAGGAAGGTCGCGTACACGGCGAAGACCGGGTGCAGCCCGCCCATGGCCAGGCCCGCCGCGGAGGTGGCGGCGTGCTGCTCGGCGATGCCCACGTCGAAGACGCGCCCCGGGTAGGCCTCGGCGAAGGGCGCCAGCCCGGTGGGGTGCAGCATGGCCGCGGTGATGGCGACGACGTCCTCGCGCTCGGCGCCGATCCGGACCATCTCCTCGCCGAACACCGAGGTCCACTTCACCCCGGGCTTGGCCTGCTGCTCACCGGTCGCCACGTCGAACGCGCCGGGAGCGTGGAACTGGTCCTCCTCGTGGTTCTCGGCGGGCGCGTAGCCCTTTCCCTTCTGGGTGAGGACGTGCACGATGACCGGTCCGCCGAAGTCGCGGGCGCGGCGCAGCGCCCGCTCCATCGCGGCGGTGTCGTGGCCGTCGATGGGACCGAGGTACTTCAGCCCCAGGTCCTCGAACATGATCTGCGGCTGGATGGCGTCCTTGAGGCCCTTCTTGAGCCCGTGCAGGGCCTCGTACAGCGGCGGGCCGACGACGGGGGCGCGGTTGATCGCGCTCTTGGCCATGTCGAGCATCTGCTCGTAGCCCTGGGTCATGCGCAGGGTGGCGAAGTGGTCGGCCAGACCGCCGATGGTCGGCGAGTAGGAGCGGCCGTTGTCGTTGACGACGATGACCACGCGCCGGTTCTTGCCCTCGGCGATGTTGTTGAGCGCCTCCCAGGCCATCCCGCCGGTGAGGGCGCCGTCGCCGATGAGGGCCACCACGGTGCGGTCGTCCTGCCCGCGCACCTCGTTGGCCTTGGCCAGGCCGTCGGCGTAGGACAGCGCGGTGGAGGCGTGCGAGTTCTCGATGAAGTCGTGCTCGGACTCCGCGCGCGAGGGGTACCCCGAGAGGCCGCCCTCCCGGCGCAGCTTGGAGAAGTCCCGGCGGCCGGTCAGCATCTTGTGCACGTAGGCCTGGTGCCCGGTGTCGAACAGGATGGGGTCGCGCGGGGAGTCGAACACCCGGTGCAGCGCGACGGTGAGCTCGACGACGCCCAGGTTGGGGCCCAGGTGCCCGCCGGTGCGGGCCACCTCCGAGACCAGGAAGTCGCGGATCTCGGCGGCCAACCCCGGAAGCTGCTCCGCTGAGAGCTTCTTCAGGTCATCCGGACTGTGCACCGACTCGAGCAGCGTCACTCTCGCCATTCCCCTCATCTGCGGACTACGCGTGCGGTGTCCGCGCCGTGGGCGCGCTGGACCGGCACACTTCGTTCGAGTCTACGAGCAAGGCACAGGGCTTTGTCCCGCAACCTACCGACCGGTTCCACTTCTTCCCCGCACGCACCCGGCACGCATACGGCGCAGTTCGGCGGCGATGGCCTCGGCGCTCCAGTGGGCGTTGAGCCCGCTGGGGTTCGGCAGCACCCACACCGGGACCTCCTCGACGGCGGCGTCGCCCCCCTGCGGTCCGATCCGGGCACCGGGACGGGCGAACGCCTGGCGGTAGGCGGTGACCCCGAGCACCGCGAGCACGCGCGGCCGGTACTCGCGCAGCCGCGCGGCCAGGTCCCGGCCGCCCTCTCGCAGCTCGTCCCGGGTCAGCTCGTCGGCCCGCGCGGTCGCCCGGGACACGAGGTTGGTGATGCCCAGCCCCATGGCGGGCAGCAGGTCCTGCTCGTCGGGGCGCAGCCGCCGGGGGGTGAACCCCGCGGCGTGCAGCGCGGGCCAGAACCGGTTCCCCGGCCGGGCGAAGTGGTGGCCGCTCCAGCCGGAGTACAGCCCCGGGTTGATCCCGCAGAACAGCACGTCCAGGTCGGGACCGAGCACGTCGGCGATGGCGGTCCCGTGCGCGGCCGCCAGGTCGGCCTTCGTCGGTCTCCGGACCGGTCCGGTCATCGGCCCCGCCGCCCCTCTCTCCTCGGCGCTCCCGGTCACAGCAGGGAGCGCGCGATCAGCACCACGCCCGAGACCGAGACCAGGACCAGCAGCGCCGCGCGCAGCCGGTCCCCGTCAAGGTACCGCCGCAGCGGGCGGGACAACAGGAAGCCCGCCGCCATGAACGGGATCAGCGCGCCCCCCACCACGACCTCGCGGGCGTGCAACTGGCCGCCCAGGGCCAGCGCGGTCAACGAGAGCAGTACGCCCACGAAGAAGAACCCGGCCAGCGTGGCGCGCACCCGGGGCCCCTTCTCGTGCTGGTAGACCAGCGCGATGGGCGGGCCCCCGATCGCGGTGGCCGTTCCGAAGACGCCCGAGACCGTGCCCGCCACGACCAGGGTCACCGGGGTGGGGCTCAGACGCACCGCCGAGACGGTGGCGGCCACCGCCAGGAGCACCATCACTCCCACGATCAGGCCGAGCGCGCGGGGCGCCAGCAGCGCCACCACGCCCACTCCCGCCGCTGTCCCCACCAGCCGTCCGACCAGCGCCCAGGAGATGCCGCGCACGTCCGCGTGCCGCCATTCGGCGCCGATGTTCAACAGCGGCAGCACCGCGGTGAGCACGAGCAGCGAACCCGGCATCAGCGTCGGGTCCAGCAGCGAGACGACGGGGGCCGCGACCAGGGCCAGCCCCGTTCCGACGCTGCTCTGCACGAGCGCGCCGAGCAGCACCGCCGCCCCCGCCACCGAGAAGAACACCAGATCAGACACGAAAGGCGAGACTATCCCCCATCGGACATCGGACGGCACGGCACCCCTGGAGGGGAGGAGTCTCCAGGGGTGCCGCCCGGACCGGTCCGCGTCCGCCGGGAGGAGTGGTGGAGGGCGGGCGGGACCGGGGAGGGCCGGGGTCGCGCTAACCCCGGGCGTGGGTCTTTCTGCTGCGGCGCGAGACCGCGTCCAGGATGACCGCGACGAGCAGGACGCCCGCGGTGATCATGAACCGCACCGAGGAGTCCATCTGGAGCAGGAACAGCCCCGAGGCGATGGCCCCCAGCACCAGGCCGCCCAGCAGCGCCGAGTAGGCGCTGCCGCGGCCGCCGAAGAGGCTGGTGCCGCCGATGACCGCTGCCGCGATGGCCATCATCAGCGCGTCGCCGCCACCGGTGGACTGGTTCACCGCGAAGCTGCGCGAGACGAACATGATGCCGCCGAGCGCCGAGAGCATCGAGGCCAGCGCGAACACCGAGATCCGGATGAGGTCCACGCTGATGCCCGCGCGGCGGGCCGCCTCGGCGCTGCCGCCGACCGCGAAGACCATCCGGCCGTACCGGGTCTTGCGCAGGACCAGGTCGAACACGACGACGAACCCGACGAAGATCAGGAACGCCAGCGGGACGCCCTTGTAGCTGTTGAGCACCCACACCGTGCCGAGCACCGGGACCGCCACCAGGACGATGCGCGTCACGACGTCCGTGACGGACTTGGCGGGCAGGCCCGCGGCCGCGCGGCGGCGCTCGCCGTACAGGGTGGACGCGGCGTAGAGGGCGACCGCCAGGCCCCCGACGGTCCAGCCGATCACCGGGACGAAGTACGTCTGGGTGAGGTAGGCGATCGGGCCGTCGTAGGGCACGTTCATGGTGCCGTCGGGGCTGAGCAGGTAGATCTGCGCGCCCTGCCAGCCGATCAGGCCCGCCAGGGTCACGACGAACGCGGGCACCCCGATCTTGGCGAAGATGGCGCCGTGGATGACGCCGATGAGCGCGCCGACCGCGATGGCGACCACCATCGCGGCGATCTCGTTCCAGCCGTGCCTGATCGCGAGGACCGCCATGACCACGCCGGACACGCCCGCGACCGAACCGACCGACAGGTCGATCTCACCCAGCAGCAGCACCATGATGACGCCGCAGGACATCAGTCCGATCGCGACGATCTGGAGGGTCAGGTTGGACAGGTTCTGCGGGGACAGGAACTTGTCGTTCAGGCTCTGGAAGACGACGGCGATGACGACGAGGCCCGCGATGACCGGCACCGGGCCGAGTTCGCCGCCGCGCAGCCGACGCAGCGAACCGGACAGCAGTCCCTTGGCGCCGCCGCCGTCCACGATGAGTCGCGGGTCACGGGCCGCCGTCGCGCCGTGGGCGGCGGGGGTGGTCTGTTGAGCCATCACGCTTCCTCCGATCCCGGAACCGCGACGCGGCCGGCCCGACGGGACACGGGGTTGTCGGCCGCTCCGGTGATGGCCGCCACGATCTCCTCGTAGCTGGTGTCCTCGACCTGGAAGTCACCCGCGTTGCGGCCCAGGCGCAGGACCACGGCGCGGTCGGCGACCGCGCGCACGTCGGCCATGTTGTGGCTGATCAGGATAACCGCGAGTCCTTGGTCGCGCAGGCGTTCGATGAGGTCGAGCACCTGGGCGGTCTGGGCCACGCCCAGCGCCGCGGTGGGCTCGTCCAGCATGACGACCTTGGGGTCGCCGAGCAGGGAACGGGCGATCGCGATGATCTGGCGCTGGCCGCCCGACAGCGAGGCCACCGGGACCCGGAGGCTCGGGATGCGCACGGAGAGCGAGTCCAGGAGTTCCTGGGCGCGCCGCTCCATCTCCAGCTCGTCCAGGACGCCGCCGGTGGTCCGCTCGTTGCCGAGGAACAGGTTGGCCACGATGTCCAGGTTGTCGCAGAGCGCGAGATCCTGGTAGATGGTCGCGATCCCCAGGTGCTGGGCGTCGCTGGGGCGGTTCACCTGGACCGGTCGGCCCTCCCAGGCGATCACGCCGCTGTCCGCGGGGTTGACCCCCGCGATGACCTTGACGAGGGTCGATTTTCCGGCGCCGTTGTCGCCCAGCAGTGCCACGACCTCGCCCGGGTGGACGCGGAGGTCGACGTCGCTGAGCGCTTGGACCGCGCCGAATCTCTTGGAAATCCCGGAGAGCTCCAGGACCGGTTCTGTCATTGTCGCTTCCTCGTGGTGACCGCTGATCGGGAGGGCGCCGGACTTATGGGTGGGTCCGGCGCCCCCGGTCCGCTTCCTGGGGCGCCTCTCCGGTGCTCCCGGGTCGGTGTGCGTCGCCTCGGCGGCGCGGACCCGAAGCGGCCCGGGAGGCACGTCCTAGCTGTCGCCGGCTTCCTTGCACAGGTCGGTGTCGGCGTAGGCGTCGGTGCAGATCTCCTCGATGGAGTAGAAACCATCGGAGATCACGGTGTCCTCGACGTTCTCGGCGGTGACCGCGACCGGCTCGATGAGCACGGACGGGACCGTGTTCCCCTCGCCGTCGGTGGACTCGGTCAGCGGGTTGTCTGCGCTGCCCTCGTACTCCTCGCCGGTGGCGGCGGCGACCGCCATCGCGGCGGCGATCTCGGCCTCGGGCTGGATGGCCTTGTAGACCGTCATGTACTGGTCGCCGGAGATGATCCGCTGGATGCCGGCGAGTTCGGCGTCCTGCCCGGTGATGGGAGGCAGCTCCTCCACGCCCGCGCTCTTGAGCGCGGCGATGACGCCGCCGGCCATGCCGTCGTTGGCGCTGTAGACGCCGCTGATTTCCTCGGCGCCGATGGAGGTGATGGCCTGCTCCATCTGCTGCTGGGCCCTGTCGGGCGACCAGTCGGCGGTGTCGTACTCGGCGCCGATCTCGACCTGGCCGTCGAGGATCTCGTGCGCGCCGGCCTTGAAGTCCGCGGCGTTGGGGTCGGTGGGCGAACCGTTGATCATGACGACCTCGCCCTCGCCGGCCGTCCCCGCCGCCTCCATCCCGGCGATGAGCGCCTCGCCCTGGACGTTACCGACGGTCTTGTTGTCGAAGGAGACGTAGTAGTCCACGCCGCCCTGGGCCAGCCGGTCGTAGGCGACGACCGGGACGCCCTGGCCCTTGGCCTGCTGGACGATGCTGCCGGCCGCCTCGGCGTCGACGGCGTCCAGGACCAGGACGCCGACGCCCTGGGTCAGCATGGCCTCGGCCTGGGACTGCTGCTTGGCGACGTCCTGGTCCGCGTTCTGGTACGAGACCTCGCAGTTGGGGCAGATCTCCGCCACGGCCTCCTCGAAGAGGGGCCTGTCGAACTTCTCGTACCGGGTGGTCTTGGACTCGGGCAGCAGCAGCCCGATGGTGAAGCCCTCCTCGACCGAGGCGGTCGCCGTCTCGCCGTCGCCTCCGCCGGTCGTGGTCGCCCCGCACCCGGCCGCCGCCAGGAGCGCCACCGAGGCGGCGCCCACCGCGACGCGGTGGAAGAACTTGTTTCGGTTGCTCATCGCTTCTGACCTCCGTTGAGGGCCCACCGAACCTGGGGAATGAGTACGCACCCACCGCAGAACGTGCGCTGGATCACTCGGTGAACCAATGCGTGAAGTCAAACCTCTCGCAACCTTGTCGTCAAGCTTTGAACACATAACCGAAATGTCACGGATGTTGGATTTAGCCTTTGAATTCAACGTATCCGCAGGTCAAAGCGGGCGACAGGGGTCATGTGAAGATCTGTAAACCGGTCAAGGTTTTACCCGGCCGCTTCAGGCCGTGGAGGCAAGAGCGAGCCGGAGCGCCCCGCGCAGCGCGGCCCGGGTGTCGAAGTCCCCCTGGACGAGCCGCAGGTCGGCGAGCGCGCTGCCGAGCGCGCCCATCTCCATGGCGCGGCGCATGGGGTCGAGCAGGAGCTCCCCCGACTCGGCGAGCTCACCCCCGACGACGACCATCTGCGGGTTGAACATGTTCACCACGACCGCCACGCCCCGGCCCAGCGCGGCCCCCGCCTCCGCGATGATCCTGCGGCATCCCGGGTCCCCCGCCAGCGCGGCCCGGATCAGGTCCGGCATCGTGGCGTTGTGCCCCACGTTGCCCTGCTGGGGGAGCATGCCCAGCAGGTACGGGGCGCCGACCAGCGTCTCCAGGCAGCCCCGGTTGCCGCAGCGGCACACCTGCCCGCGCTCGTCCAACCCGATGTGCCCGATCTCGCCCGCGGTGCCGCCCGCTCCCTGGAACAGCCGCCCCGCGACGACGACCCCGGCGCCCACGCCCTGGGAGACGTTGACGTAGACGACGTGCTCCATCCCCCGGGCCACGCCCTCGGCGGTCTCGGCCAGCGCGCACAGGTTGGCGTCGTTGTCCACCCGCACCGGCAGGCCCAGGCGGTCGCTCAGCTCCCGCCCCGGCTCGAACCCCGCCCAGCGCGGCATGCAGGTGATCCCGCCGATCAGGCCGCTGACCGGGTCCACGGGCCCGGGGATCGACGCGGCGGCCCCGGCGACCATCGAGTGGTCCACCCGCGCCCGGGTGAGCATGGTCTCGGCCAGCCAGACCGCGCGCCGCACCCCGCGGACCGGGTCCTCCGACACGTCGTAGGAGATCGTCTCCTCGAGGAGGACCTGCCCCTGGGTGTCGCCCAGGGCGACGGTGAGCGCCGAGTGCGTGAAGTCGATCGCCACCAGCACCCCGGGGGGCCGCAGCAGTGTGACCGCGCGCGCCCTCCGCCCGTTGGAGGAGGTCTCGCGCACCGAGACCGCGCCCGTCGAGCGCAGGTCCCGCACGATGTTGGACACGCTCGCCGCGGACAGACCGGTGGCGCGCGCGATCTCGGCCTGGGTGAGCGTTCCGCCGTCGCGCAGCGCGTTCACGATCCGCTCCCGGTTCGCCTGGCGCAGTGCGGCCTGCGACCCCGGCGTGACCTGGACGTCCGTTGTCACTTGCGCTCCTCTTCTCGGCGGCTCCGGTCGGTAGCCGGTGGAAGCGAGCTTACAAGGCTTGAAAACAGCGGGAAGCGGACGGGAACCGGAGCCCGGAACCGCAGGACGATGTCCGGTTCCTGGCGGCCTCCCCGCTGGACGTGGCCTTCTCGTGGTCTCGACCGTCTCCGGGCCCCGGAAAGGTCACGACCAGCGGGGAGAGCGGGCGCCGGACCCCGGACGCGGGACACTGGGGAAGCTCCGGCGCGGGGATGATTCGGTGTCGGGAGTCCGCCGGCCGGATCGTCGGGGTGTCCTCGTGTGCGGCGCGGTGACGGGGCGGCGACGGCGGGCGGGGGCCGGGGCCGTACCCACGACGTCCGTTGCGTGAGGGTTCCGTTGACGGTCTTGGGCTTTCTGCCCGTTTCGGGGCCGGGAAGGGCGGAAAGCCCAAGATCATTCCGGGTGGGTGCGGAACCGGCCCCGCCGTCGCCGCCTGCTGTCACCTTGCGATCCGCGTGGCGTGAGGCCGAAAGGCCCCCGAAACACCGATGCCCGATTCACCCCCGCGCCCGAGACTCCCTAGTGGTCCTCGTGCTCCTCGCCGCCCATGTCGTCCTCCGCGCCGTCACCGTCCACGGGTTCCTCCTCGCCGCCCATGTCGCCGTCGTCGGAGTCGTCCTCCATGTCGTTTTCACCGTCCTCACCGTCCTCACCGTCCTCCGTCATCGACTCGGACTCCGTGTCCTCCCGGGGCGCCTCTGCGCTGTCGTCGCAGGCGCTCAGGGGGACCAGGGCGAGCAGGACGATCGCGGTTCCGGCCGCGAGGCGGCGCAACGAGGCCGTCAGTTCAGGGGTGCGAGTGGTCATCGTGAACTCCTCGTGTCGAACGTGCTCTCGACAGTAACGGGTGGGCGGCCCGGCCTCCCATCCCCGCGCGGCCGCCTTCGCGCGAAGCTCCGGGGCGGCTTCTCAGGCGGCGGTCACCGAGACCGAGTGCCATCCGGTGGCGCCGTCGGGGGCGACCGGGGCGCGCGCGCCGGTCTGGGTGCGGCCGGACCGGTCGGTGGCGCGGGCCTCGAACCGGTGGTCGCCCGGTTCGAGCCGCACGGTGAGCGCCCGCTGCCGCCAGGTGTCGGCGGTGTCCTCGGCGGCGAGCCCGGCCTCCTGCCACGGGCCGCCGTCGACGCGCACCTCGACCCTGTCGATCCCGGTGTGCTGGGCCCAGGCCACGCCCGCCACCGTGAGGTCGCCCGCCGGGACCTCGTCGAACGACCGGGGCCGGTCGATGCGGGACTGGGTCTTGATCGGACCCAGCGCCGACCAGCCGCGCGGCACCCAGTAGGCGTCGAAGGCGTCGAACGTGGTCAGCTCCAGTTCCGCCAGCCACTTGCAGGCCGAGACGTACCCGTACAGGCCGGGCACCACCATCCGGACCGGGAAGCCGTGCCGCAGCGGCAGCGGAACACCGTTCATGCCCAGGGCGAGCATGGCGTCGCGCCCGTCCAGTACGTCCTCGAGGGGGGTGCCGATGGTCATCCCGTCCACCGAACGCGACACGATCTGGTCGGCCGGGCCGCCTTCGCCGGGCGGGCGCACCCCCGCCTCGCGCAGCAGCGGGGCGAGGGGGACGCCGATCCAGCGGGCGTTGCCGACGTACTCCCCGCCCACCGGGTTGGACACGCACGCCAGGGTGATGTCGCGTTCCACCAGGTCCGCGCGTCCGAGAAGGTCGGCGTAGGCGTACTCGCGCTCGGCGATCCCCTTCCCGTGCAGGCGCAGCCGCCAGGTCGACGCGTCCACGCGCGGGACGGAGAGCGCCGTGTCGATCCGGTAGAAGTCCGCGGTGGGGGTGAAGAACGCGGCCAGCCCGCCGATCTCCAGGTCGACGCCGTCCGCGAGCGGCGGGGCGGGCGACGCGGGAGCGGGCAGCCGGACGGCCCGGCGGACCGCCTCGACGTCCACCCGCTCCACGGCCAGCAGCCGACCCACCGCGCCCGCGCCCGCGGACAGCCCGGCTGCCGCGCCCGCGACCATGACGAACCGCCGACGGTCGAACCCGGGGCCGTCCCCGGCCGCCTCCTCGCCGCTCCCCTCCCCCTCGTCCGGCGCCGCGCCGGGGACCGCGGGGGCGGACGCCCGCAGCAGCAGCCGCAGCACCCCGGCCGCGACCAGGCCGCCCAGGGTCGCGGGCAGCGCGTCGGCGGGCCCGCTGCCGGGCCGGGACAGCGCGGCGGCCACGCCGATCGCGGCGAACAGCACGACCCCGGCGGTCCCCGCCCGCGGCGCGGTCCTGCCGAGGACACCGGCCAGCGCCGCGAACAGGGCGAGTACGACGGCCATCCCGCCCAGCAGGACCGGTTTGTCCGCGGTGCCGAAGGCCTCCACCGCGAAGTCCTTGAGCCAGGGCGGGGCCAGGTCGACGACGGCGCCGCCGACCGCGATCAGCGGGGCGGCGGCCGGATTGGTCAGCGCGGCGACGAGCTCGGCCGCGGCCAGCGCCGACGCGGCGGCGAGCAGGCCGCACACGGCGTCGACGAGCGGTCTACGCGGCGCGGGGCGGCCCTCGAGTGGTTCGGACACGTTCCTGCTTCGGAGCGCGGGCGCCCGGGGCGACCCCGGTTTCCATAACGAGAAGATAACGGCGCCTCCGAGGCCGCCACCGCCGTTCCGCCCCCGAACGCGATGGTGCAGAGTTGGATCGTGTCCCCCGAGACGGTTCCGGGTTCGCCGCCCCTCCGTTCGGCCCCCGCTGGGGGCCCTGTCGGAGACGCCCCCCGGGAGGACACGACGACGCGGACGAGGACGGTGGGTTCCGGGTGAGGCAGGGGGTTCCGCCCGAACCTGCGCCCGGGGGCGGCGCCGACGAGTCCCGGCTGCGCGCGGTCGCGCTGGGCGACCTGTCGGCTTTCGAGGCGTTCTACCGGGACCTGTCGGGACCGGTGTTCGGTCTGGTCCAAAGGGTGCTGCGGAACCACTCCCAGGCCGAGGAGGTGACCCAGGAGGTGTTCGTGGAGGTCTGGCGCCTGGCCGCCCGGTTCGACGCGCGCCGGGGCGGCGCCCGCTCCTGGGTGCTGACCATCGCGCACCGCCGCGCGGTGGACCGGGTCCGCGCCGAGCAGACCGCCGCCGACCGCGAGGCGCGCGCCGGGCTGCTGGAGGACCGGGCCTCGGCCGCCGACGACGTCCCCGACCAGGTCGCGCGCCGGTTGGAGCACGAGAGGGTCCGGCGCTGCCTGGGCGGTCTGACCGACCTGCAACGCGAAACGGTCCGGCTCACCTACTACACCGGCCGCACCCAGCGCGAGGCCGCCGTCCTGCTGGGGGTTCCGCTGACCACGATCAAGGGCCGCCTGCGCGACGGGCTGATCCGGTTGCGCGACTGCCTGGGGGCGCGTGCTCACCGCCACGGCCCCCCGGCCTGATCGGCCCCCGCCGGCCGGGTATCACGATGGAACCCGCCGACGGCATGCCCAAGCCCAACGAGGAACCGATGAAGGTGGACGTTTGAGAATCGAGACGGTCGCGGCCCTGGCGGAGGAGGTCCGGGTACGGCCCCCTCTGGCCGGGGGCGTGCGCGTGGTGGCGATCGAGGGCCGCTCGGGTTCGGGCAAGACCGCCCTGTCCGACGCGCTCTCCGCCGAACTCGGCTGGCCGGTGTTCCGCATGGAGGACGTGTACCCGGGCTGGACCGGACTGGCGGCCTCGGCCGAGCTGCTGGCCCTGTGGGTGGTCATGCCGCTGCTCAACGGCGCGAACCCGCGGTGGCGCCGGTACGACTGGGAGCTCGGCCGCCACGCCGAGTGGCACGACACCCCCGTCGTCGACGGCCTCGTCGTGGAGGGCTGCGGCTGCGGGGCCGCCGAGCTGCGGCCGTACGTGTCCACCCTGGTCTGGATCGACACCCCCGGGGACGTGCGCCGCCGGCGCCTGGACGCCCGGGACGACGCGCTCCTGTACGCCCCCTACCGGGACCTGTGGGCCCGCCAGGAGGACCTCTTCTACGCCGAGCACACCCCCCGCGACTACGCGGACGTCATCGTCGGCGACCTCTGACCCCTCCGGCCGCCCGGCACCGGGGGAAGCGCCGGGGCGCGCCCCCGCCCGGCCGCCCGGGGCGCGGCGTCAGGGCGCCCGCGACGACGGCGCCGACGGCGCGCGCTCCGATCGGCTCACCACGACGCGGACCGGCCTCCGGCCCGGTTCGTCCGGCCGCGGAAGCGGACGCTACCGGATCGGGACCGGGGGCGACCCGAGGGTCTGGGACGGCATCTCGCCGAAACGGCGGCGGTAGGCGGCCGCGAAGCGGCTCAGGTGGGTGAAGCCCGCCCGGTCCGCGATCGCGGCCACGGAGGCGCGGGTCGGCTCCGCCTCGCGCAGCGCCCGGCGGGCGTGCTCGAGCCGGATCGCGCGCAGCAGCGCCATCGGTGTGACCCCGTGGGTGCGGCGGCACGTGGCCTGCAGGTGCCGGATGCTCACCCCCATCGCCGCCGCGATGTCGGCGACACCGAGCGGGCGGTGGTGGTTGGCCTCCAACCAGGCCACCAAGTCGCCCGCCCGCGCCGAGGGGAGGGTCTCCGCGTCGGGGACGAGCAGTTCCGTGGCGGTGTGCGGGAGCCCCAGCAGCACGGCGGTGAACAGCGACTGCTCCAGCGCCCGCAGCGCCATCGGGTGCATGTCGCTGTCCGCCATCGCGTCCAGGACGCGCACGACGTAGCGCCACGTCTGTTCCATCATGGCCTGGCCGCGGACGGCCTGCCGCCCGGCGTCGAGAAAGCGCAGGGGCGCGGCCGCGGACCGGCCCGCCATCGCCAGCAGGTGGTCCTCGAGGTCGCCCATCGAGGCGGAGACGACCAGGCAGCCCGCCACCGGGTCGGGGCTCATCCACATCTTCTCGTCGTGGGACAGCACGAGCTGCCCCGAAGTGGGCGCCGCCGTCCCGGAGCGCTGGTAGCGCACGCCCATGGGCGCCTGCGGCGCGCACATCGCGAAGTGGCCCTCGGTGGGCGGGGTCTCCACCACGACGCCCGCCCCGCCGTAGCGGACCCAGACCATGCTGAGCCGCTCCAGCACGACACCGTTGACCGTGCCGTCCAGCGGCTCCGCGGGCCGGAGCGCCCGCAGATCGTGGCCGACCGCCAGGGGCTCCACGGCCGCGTGCAGGTCCTCGATCCGCGTGCTGCTGGCCCTGCGGTGTCGGGCCAGCAGGGGCGGATCCGTCGTTTCAGGTGCCACCGCGCTCACAACAGGACATTATGTCCCTCTCCCGCCCGGGCGTCACCCGTCCGCGGGACGCGGCGCGCGGATTCCCGCCCGCTCCAGGCGGGGCAGCACCTCCTGGACGAAGTAGGGCAGTTCGCCGGTGTAGTCCAGGAAGGACAGCGTCATACCGGCGAAGCCCGCCTCCGCGAACGCGATGATCCGCTCCGCCACCTGGTCGGGGTCGCCCACGAGCGGGTAGCCGCCGTGCCCGGCGGCGAACCGGTCCCGGAAGGTGGCCAGCATCTCGGGGCTGAAGGACTGGGCGTGCAGCCCCTGCAGCCGCATGACCTCCTCGACCGCGGGCCAGTCCGCGTTGTCCTGGGCGTAGTGGCGAAGGTGGTCCTTCGCCTCCTGCTCGGTGGGACGGCAGCTGACGTGGCCGAAGGTGAAGACACCGACCTCGCGCCCGTTCGCCCGCGCGTCGGCCTCGATGGCGGCGACCACCCCGGCTCCGTCCTCGGGGCCGCCCACCGAGGTGAAGGCGTGGTCGGCGTTGCGGGCGGCGAAGGCGCGGCCCTGCTTGGAGGATCCCGCGTTGATGATCGGGAGGCCCGAACCGTTGTAGGGCTTGGGGCGGCCCACGACCCGTTCGAGCTCGAAGAAGCGGCCCTTGTGGTCGAAGGGCTCGGCCTCGGCCCACACCCGGCGCACCACGTCCCACCACTCCTGGGCGAGCGCGTAGCGGTCGTCGTGCTCGGAGGGCAGCTCGAGGCCGAACATCGCGTACTCGGGGGCGTGCCAGCCCGCGACGATGTTCAGCCCCGCGCGGCCCCGCCCGATGTGGTCCATGGTGGCCAGCTGCTTGGCCGCCACCAAGGGGTGGTGGAAGGCCGTGTGCACGGTGGCGAACACCCTGATCCTGCTGGTGGCCGCGAGCAGCCCGGTCGCCCAGGTGACGGTCTCCAGGGCGCTCTCGTGGAACGCGGTGTCCGGCCCCCAGTCCGTCCAGCGCGCCACGGGGAGCAGGAAGTCGATGCCCGCCTCCTCCGCCATCAGCGCGAGCCGCAGGTTGTCCTCCCACTCACCCGACCAGCGCTCGGGAACCGTGGTGATGGAAAGCCCCGAAGCCGTGTTGGCGGAGAACAGACCGAGCTGGAAGTCCTGGTGACGCGCCACTGCGCACTCGCCTTTCGTAACGTGATCCCTGGCGCGGATCCGCCCCCTCGGCGAGACCACCGTGAAAGCCGCCAAGGCCGACCATCCGCGCATACCACGTGATAATTAGCCGTTTTGGGGTACATCCAACCCGGATTGTCATATCCGTTAAACGATCGACGACGGTCTCGAGTAGCCAGAAAACGCAAAATTCAGTAAGTTGATCAAGGCCGGTAGGTTTCTGCCCTCAAACGGGTGGGCGGCCTTCCCGGTGTCCGGCGTGCGGACGGTCACGCCGGACGGTGCGGTCAACGGCACCGGGACACGGAGGGACCGCTTCACGCGCCTCTTGCTGTGGAGGGATCCCGGTGCCGGCCGGAACCGCCCGGGAGCCACGACCATCGGCCCCGGAGCGGCCTCACGTGTTTCCGTCGCGAAAGTCCTTGTTCGCGGCGGCCCCTCCGCGAATCCAGTCACCCTGGTCCGCTCCGGAGAGAGATGATCTCTGTGTCCCACCCTCACCCCCCGCTCGTCATCCGGCTGCGCGGCGAGATCGACCTCGCCACCGGCCCCACGTTCGGCTCTCTCATCAGGGAGGCCGCGCGCGGCTCCACCCCGGGACGCCCGGTCATCGTCGACCTGTCCCAGGTGACCTTCCTGGACTCGGGCGGCCTGCGCGCCCTGCGCGCCGCCCACGGCGCCCTGGCCTCGCGCGGGGTCCACTGCGTCCTGGCCGAGCCGCGCGGCGTCACCGCGAAGGTCCTGGAGCTCCACTCCGCCGCCCGCGGCATCGACGTCTACCCGATCATCGAGGCGGCCCAGACCGCCCTCGCCCACCAGGACGAGCCCACCTGCCACTAGGGAGTCCCCGGGGTGGGGGTGAATTCGGGCACCGGTGGTTTTGTTGACGGTCGTGGGCTTTCTGCCCGTTTCGGGGCCGGGAAGGGCGGAAAGCCCACGACCGTCAACGAAACCCTCACGCGACGGACATCATGGGCGCGGCCCCGACCGGCACCCGCCGTCGCCGCCCGCCGTCACCCCGCGATCCGCGTGGCGCGAGGCCGAAAGACCCCCCCGAAGCACCGGCACACAAACACCCCCGCCGACGCCAAAGGCCCACCGCCGTCTCCTGAACGGCGGTGGGCCTTTTTGGCGGCCGCGCCGGGCCTGGTGGGCCCTTACGCGGGTCTGCTCCCGCGGCGCGGCGGGACGACTACCGCTACTTGGCGATCAGCTGGCGCAGCACGTACTGCAGGATGCCGCCGTTGCGGTAGTAGTCGGCCTCACCAGGGGTGTCGATGCGCACCACGGCGTCGAACTCGACGCCGGTGTCGGTGCCGACCCTGACGGTGGCGGGGACGCGGCCCTCGTTCAGCACGGTCACGCCGGTGATGGAGAAGGTCTCCTCACCGGTCAGGCCGAGGGAGTCGGCGGACTGGCCCTCGGGGAACTGCAGCGGCAGCACGCCCATGCCGATCAGGTTGGAGCGGTGGATGCGCTCGTACGACTCGGTGATGACCGCGCGCACACCCAGCAGGCCGGTGCCCTTGGCCGCCCAGTCGCGCGAGGAGCCCGAACCGTACTCCTTGCCGCCCAGCACCACCAGGGGGGTGCCCTGCGCGGCGTAGTTCTGCGCGGCGTCGTAGATGAACGAGACCGGGCCGCCGTCCTGGGTGAAGTCGCGGGTGTAGCCGCCTTCGGTGCCCGGGGCGATCTGGTTGCGCAGCCGGATGTTGGCGAACGTGCCCCGGATCATGACCTCGTGGTTGCCGCGGCGCGAGCCGTAGGAGTTGAAGTCGCGGCGCTCGACGCCGTGGGACTTCAGGTACTCGGCGGCCGGGGTGCCCGGCTTGATCGCGCCCGCGGGCGAGATGTGGTCGGTGGTGACCGAGTCGCCGAGCTTGGCGAGCACGCGCGCGCCCTCGATGTCGGTGACCGGCGCCGGGGTCGGCTCCATGCCCTCGAAGTACGGAGGCTTGCGCACGTAGGTGGACTCGGCGTCCCACTCGAAGGTGTCGCCGGTGGGCGTGGGCAGCGACCGCCAGCGCTCGTCACCGGCGAACACGTCGGCGTAGGCCTGCTCGTACATGTCCGCGGCGATCGCCGTGTCCATGACCTCCTGGACCTCTTCGGCGGAGGGCCAGATGTCGGCCAGGTACACCGGCTCGCCGTCGGAGCCCGTGCCCAGCGGCTCGGTGGTGATGTCGACGTCCATCGAACCGGCGAGGGCGTAGGCGACCACCAGCGGCGGCGAGGCCAGGTAGTTCATCTTCACGTCCGGGTTGATCCGGCCCTCGAAGTTGCGGTTGCCCGACAGCACGGCGGTGACCGCGAGGTCGTTGTCGTTGACCGCCTTGGAGACCGACTCGGGCAGCGGCCCGGAGTTGCCGATGCAGGTGGTGCAGCCGTAGCCGACCAGGTTGAAGCCCAGCTTGTCCAGGTACGGGGTCAGCCCCGAGCGCTCGTAGTAGTCGGTGACGACCTTGGAGCCCGGCGCCATGGAGGTCTTGACCCAGGGCTTGCGGGACAGGCCCTTGTCCACCGCCTTCTTGGCCAGCAGGGCGGCGCCCAGCATGACCGAGGGGTTGGAGGTGTTGGTGCACGAGGTGATCGCGGCGATCACGACGGCGCCGTGGTCGATCTCGGTCTCGGTGCCGTCCTCGAGCGTGACCTTGACGGGCGCGTGCGGGCGCCCCCCGCCGTTGGCCTCGTAGTTCGGGGCGTCGGAGGCCGGGAAGGAGTCCTCGACGGTCTCGTCGAGGCCGTCACTGACGTAGTTCTGCACGTCGTGGCGCCAGGTGTGCTTGGCCTCGGCCAGGACGATGCGGTCCTGGGGACGCTTGGGACCGGCGATGGAGGGCACCACCTCGCCCAGGTCCAGCTCCAGGTACTCGGAGAAGACCGGCTCGACCGAGGGGTCGTGCCACAGGCCCTGCTCCTTGGCGTAGGCCTCGACCAGCGCGGTGTGGGCCTCGCTGCGGCCGGTCAGCTTCATGTACCGGATGGTCTCGTCGTCGATCGGGAAGATCGCGGCGGTGGAGCCGAACTCCGGACTCATGTTGCCGATGGTCGCGCGGTTGGCCAGCGGCACCGCGGCCACGCCGTCCCCGTAGAACTCGACGAACTTGCCGACGACGCCGTGCTCGCGCAGCATCTCGGTGATGGTGAGCACCAGGTCGGTGGCGGTGGTCCCGGCGGGCAGCTCGCCGCTCAGCTTGAAGCCGACCACGCGCGGGATGAGCATGGAGATCGGCTGGCCGAGCATGGCCGCCTCGGCCTCGATGCCGCCCACGCCCCAGCCCAGGATGCCCAGGCCGTTCTGCATGGTGGTGTGCGAGTCCGTGCCCACGCAGGTGTCGGGGTAGGCCTGGCCGTTGCGGGTCATGGTGACGCGCGCCAGGTGCTCGATGTTGGCCTGGTGCACGATCCCGGTGCCCGGCGGGACGACCTTGAACTCGTCGAACGCGGTCTGGCCCCAGCGCAGGAACTGGTAGCGCTCGCGGTTGCGCTCGTACTCGATCTCGACGTTGCGCTCGAAGGCGTCGGCGCGCCCGAACACGTCGACGATCACGGAGTGGTCGATGACCAGCTCGGCGGGGGCCAGCGGGTTGATCTTGGCCGGGTCGCCGCCCAGGTCGTTGACGGCCTCGCGCATGGTGGCGAGGTCCACGACGCACGGGACGCCGGTGAAGTCCTGCATGATCACCCGCGCGGGGGTGAACTGGATCTCCTGGTTGGGCTGGGCGCTGGGGTCCCACTCGCCCAGGGCCCGGATGTGCTCCGCGGTGACGTTCGCGCCGTCCTCGGTGCGCAGGAGGTTCTCCAGCAGCACCTTCAGGCTGTAGGGAAGTCGTCCGGATCCCTCGACGGCATCCAGACGGAAAATCTCGTACGACTCGTCGCCAACGCGGAGCGTGTCACGGCTGCCGAAGCTGTTCGCCGACACGGTTGATCGCCTCCTGATCTCGCCACTTTTCTCCAGCATCCTGCCCTAGCGGCGGTGCCGGAAAATCACTGAGGCTGCCCTTACGAGACCGCTTCCCCGGACCGGGACGACGGTTCCCGTCAGCCCTGCCACAGGGGTCCACCTGCGCTGACGACCTTGGCCCCGCCATCCGGGCTCGGACTGCCCCGACTTCATCATGGCAGGTGGGAGCGCCGGTGGCGGTGAACCTCACGCGCTCAGTGATTCGCTCTCGTTTTTATCTCGATATCAAGGTATCGAACATGTATCTCGACATCAAGTTACCTACCGGCGACGTCCCCGCCGTCGCTCCACTACCCCGCGCCGCGGCCGGGACACGGCGGCCCCGGAAGGCGCGGCGGCGGGGCCGGGCCCCGCCGCCCGGGCCGCTATCCGTCCAGCCCCGGCGCGACCTCCGCGGCGATCAGCTCCAGGTGCTCCAGGTCCGACAGGTCCAGCACCTGCAGGTACATCCGCTCCGCGCCGATCCCGGCGAACCGGCCGATCTTGTCGACGACCTCGGCGGGGGTCCCGGCCAGGCCGTTGGCCTTGAGCTCGTCCACCTCCCGCCCGATCGCGGCGGCGCGTCGGGCCACTTCGGCGTCGTCCCGCCCGACGCACACCACCTGGGCGGCGGAGTAGACCATGGGCCTGGTCCGCCCGGACGCCTCGACCGCGGCGCGGGTGCGCTCGAAGGCCGCAGCGGTGTCCTCCCGGGAGTTGAACGGGACGTTGTACTCGTCGGCGTAGGCCGCGGCCAACCGCGGGGTGCGCTTGCGTCCGGTACCGCCGATGAGGACCGGCGGACGCGGCGACTGGGCGGGCTTGGGCAGCGCGGGGCTGTCGGTGAAGCTGTAGTACTCGCCCTTGTGGTCGAAGGTCTCGCCGACCGGGGTCTCCCACAGCCCGGTGATGACCGCCAACTGCTCCTCGAAGCGGTCGAAGCGCTCACGGGCGTCAGCCGGGTACGGCAGGCCGTAGGCGGTGTGCTCGGCCTCGAACCAGCCCGCTCCGAACCCGAACTCCACCCGGCCGCCGCTCATCTGGTCCACCTGGGCGACGCTGATCGCCAGCGGGCCCGGCGGGCGGAAGGTGGCCGCGGTCATGAGCGTGCCCAGGCGGATCCGGGAGGTCTCCCGGGCCAGCCCGGCCAGGGTGACCCAGGCGTCGGTCGGACCGGGCAGCCCGCTGCCGCCCATGGTCAGGTAGTGGTCGGAGCGGAAGAAGGCGTCGAAGCCGAGCTCCTCGGCGGCTCTGGCCACCGCCAGAAGGGTGTCGTAGCTCGCGCCCTGCTGCGGTTCGGTGAAAATCCTCAGTCGCATGACCCTATTGTCCCGTCGACCGGACGCCCCTTCGTCCTCCCCCGGCTGCCTCGGCGCGGCACCGGGGTGCTCCGGGCGCGCGCCACCGGCCGCCTCCCTGTTGAGCCCCCGTAACGTCGGGGCGGCGGGGCCGGGGCCGCCCGGCCCGCTTCCCCCGATCCGCCCCGCCCCGTGAACCGTCCGCGCCCCCGACCGCGATAAGAGCACCGTGAAGCTGTTTCGACGCGCCAGACGCGTCCCCGACTACGACGCGCGGAGCTCCGACGCCGAGCTGCTCTCCGCGATCGGCGCGGGCGCGGCCGACGCCCTGGAGATCCTGCACCGGCGGCACGCCCCGTGGCTGGGCGCGCGGCTCCGCTACCGGTGCGCCGATCCCGACGTCGTCGACGCGGCGTTGCAGGACGCCTTCCTGTCCATATGGCGTAACGCCAGGACGTTCACACCGCGCACGGCCGACGGGGACGCCGCCGCGTGGATCTGGACGATCGCGATCCGCCAGCTCGTCTCCGCCCTGCGCAGGCGCGGCAACAAGTGGATCGGCGACGCCGCGCTGGAGTCCTACGAGCCGGTCGGCGACGCCTCGGCCGAAGACCTCGTACTGGTGGGCATCGAGCACGGGCCGCTGGGAGCGGCGCTGAACAACCTGTCCCCCGAGCTCCGCCTGGCGATCCAGGCCACCATCCTGGACGGGCTGACCGTACGCGAAGCCGCCCAGCTCCTGGGCGTCCCGGAGGGGACCGTCAAGACCCGCGTCATGCGGGCGAAGGCACGACTTCGGGAGCAGCTGACATGACCGCCTGGCACCTGACCCGACAGCAGCTCGACGACTACGCCGACGGACGATTGGACCACGCCATGGCGATGTCCGCGGAAGCCCACATCCTCGACTGCCCCCGGTGCCGCGCGGGGGTGCCCGCCGACCCCGCCTGGATCAGGGCCGGGTGGGCCGAACTGCGCGACGTCGTGGACCGGCCCCGGGCCAGCCTCCTGGAGCGCCTGCTGACCCGGATCGGCGTCCACGAGGCCGCCGCCCGGCTGCTGGTCGCCACCCCCATGCTGTACCGCGCGTGGCTGCTGGCCATGGTGGTCGTCCTGGGCATGGCCCTGGCCACCGCTTACAACGTGAACGGCGGAACCCTCATGTTCTTCTCGCTCGCGCCGGTGCTCCCGCTGGTCGGCGTCGCACTGGCCTACGGCCGCTGGGTGGACCCCGCCCACGAGTTCACCTCGGTCACCCCGATGGCGGGCCAGCGGCTGCTGTTCCTGCGCTCCCTGGCCGTCCTCGTCCCCGCGTTCGCGCTCTGCCTGGTCACCGCCCTGCTCCTGCCCGGACACGGGCCCGGGTGGGCGCCGGTGGCCTGGCTGCTGCCCGCGCTGTCCCTGGTCACCGGTTCGCTCCTGCTGTCGCGGTGGGTTCCGTTGATCATGGCCACCGGCCTGACCGGGACGGTGTGGACGGGCGCGCTGGTGTCCACCGTCCTGCACCACGAGTCGCGGTTCGCGGCCGCGTACCTGTTCACCCCGCCCGCCCAGGCCCTGTACGCGGTCCTTCTCGCCGCGCTCGGCACCGCCTGCATCGCCGCGCGCGCCCGGCGCGCCTGAGACCCAGGAGTACGACGACGATGACGACGTGGCCGTCCCCCTCGGGGATCGTGGTCTCGGCCCGCGGCCTGACCAAGCACTACGGCGACCGCGCGGCGCTGAACCGGATCGACCTCGACCTGGGCCGCGGGGTGACCGGACTGCTGGGCCGCAACGGCGCGGGCAAGACGACGCTGCTGCGCTGCCTGGCCACCGCGCACGACCCGGACTCGGGCTCCCTGGAGGTCCTCGGGCACGATCCGACGACCGCTCCGGGGCGCGCCCGTGTCCGCGCCCAGCTGGGGTTCCTGCCGCAGAACCCGGTGTTCTACCCGAACTTCACGGCGTTCACCCTGCTGGACTACATCGCGATCCTCAAGGAGGTGGGCGGGCGGCGTGCCCGCCACGACGAGGTGCGGCGAGTCCTGGACCAGGTGGGGCTCACCGACCGGCGGCACACGCGGGTGCGGAGGCTGTCCGGAGGGATGCGCCAGCGCCTCGGGCTGGCCGGGGCGCTCCTGGGAGAGCCCGGGCTGCTGCTGCTGGACGAGCCGACCATCGGCCTGGACCCCGAGCAGCGCATCCGCTTCCGCGACCTGGTCTCGGAGTTCGCCGCGACCCGGGCCGTGGTGCTGTCCACCCACCAGACCGAGGACGTTGCCGCGGTGTGCGACCGCGTGGTCGTGCTGGACGAGGGGCTGGTCGTGTTCGCGGACACGCCCGCGGCCCTCACCGACCGCGCCCGGGGCCGGGTCTGGTCGCTGCCCGAGCGGCCCTCCACCGGGAGCACCTCGTGGCGCTCCCCCGACGGGCGCTACCGGGTGCTCACCCCGCACGGGGCGGAGCCCCCGGCCGGATACGGGGGGATCGCCGAGCCGTTGGAGCCCACCCTGGAGGACGGCTACCTGCTGGTCACCGGGTCCGCCGAGGGAACGGTGGCGGCTTGACGCCCCGAACGGGCCGCGCGGCCGCGCGCGTCCCGACCGCGCTGGCCAGGCTCTGCCGGTTCGAGGCGGGGCGGCTGCTGCGATCGCCGTTCCCCTGGTTCGGGCTGGTCGGCGGGCTGCTGCTGGGCTACCGCGACCTGAGGCTCATGGAGCGGCCGCTGCTGTGGAGCGACACGCTCGACTCGGTGCTGACGCTGGGCGCCTACCCTGCGGGCGGACTGTTCATCGCGGCGACGTTCGCCGGGGTGCGCGTCTTCCGGCACGGCCCGGACGTCGTCTCCCCGGTCCCCGAACCGGTCCGCAGGGCGTCACTGCTGCTGGCCACCGCGCTCGTCGGCGCGCTGCACGGGCTGCTGCTCAGCGGAGCCGCGGCACTGTACCTGGCGTCCCGCCGGGACGAGCTCCTGGGCGATCTCCACCTGTGGCAGCTGGGCGTCCCCCTGCTGACCGTTCCCGCCTGCGGGCTCCTGTCCGTCGCGGTTGCCGCCTGGACCCGTTCGGCGCTGCCCGCGTTCGGACTCGTACTGGTCTACCTGGGCGGTCGGCTCGGCGTGTCCGGGGTGTTCCTCGGGGACACCCCGGGCTCCATCGGCCGCAGGGCGACACTCCTCCCCGACCTGGTGACCCATCCCGCGTACGGGAACGAGGCGTTCGGCTACTCGCAGGCCCCCATGTACCTGGCCTACCTGGTCGGCACACTGCTCTTCTGCGTGCTGGCCGTGGAGCTGCGCCACCGGCGCCGCGCGGCGGGGCGGGCCGTGGTGGGCGCGCTCACCGCCTCGGCCCTGGTCCTGAGCGGCGGGGCGATCCAGAGCCTGTCGAGCCTGCCCTACGACCAGCGGCCCTCGTCACCGCTGTACCCGGCCCGGCCGCTGCCGGCGGAGTCCTGTGTCACCGACCACGGGGCGCGCTACTGCTCGATCGAGCCGTACGCGTCCCTGCTCCCCGGGTGGGGAAACGGCCTGCGCCCGCTGGTCGTCCTGCTGCCCGGGCACGTCAGGGCGGATCTGCCCGTGGTGTGGGTGACCCACGGCGCGGGCGAGCCCCCGCCCGAGACCGGGTACGTCGAGGCGTACTCCGCGTGGGACCCCTTGTCGGGCGGGTACGTGGCCATGGGGGTCGCCTCGGCCGCGCTCGGCGGCCTGAACCCCTCCATGGACGAGTGCACCATGACCGGGCAGGCGCGCGGTGTCCTGGCCCTGTGGATGACCGGGGAGTACCACCGGGCTCACGGAGGCGACCCGATGGAGGCCCTGGCCGAGACCAGGTTCCAGCCCGACACCTACTCCGCGGAGGACCTGGCGGTGCTGTCCGCGCTGAACGACGCGCCGGTGTCGCGGGTCCGGGACGGGGTGGAGCGGCACTGGGACGCGCTGGCCTCTCCCGACACCGGCAGCGCGGACGCGTCCGCGCTCCTGGGCGTGGAGGTCACCGCCGACCACCTGCGCCTGGCCCGGCTGCGGTGGGACCGGATGTCCGCCGAGTGGGAGGCGATGGTGGAGGAGCAGCAGGCCGCCGAGTGGTTGACGGCCCCCTCGACGGCGCCGGATCCCCCGGAACTCCCGCCGTGCCGCTGACCCCCGGCGCGGGGTGACCGGGCTCGGGATGATCATGAGCTTTCCGCTCTTTCCGGCCCCGAAACGGGCGGAAAGCTCGAGACCATCGAGCAGGTCCCCGTCCACGGACACCGAGCGGCCCCCGCGCCGGGGGATCGCCAGTCCGAGCGCGCGCCATCGGCCGCCCCGCCGCTCAGGCCCTTCAGTCCCTGGTCAGGGTGGCCAGGCACTCCACGTGGTGGGTCATCGGGAAGGCGTCGAAGGCGCGGAGGCCGGTGAGCCGGTAGCCGCGCTGGGCGAAGGTCTTGATGTCGCGGGCCAGCGTCGCGGGGTCGCAGGAGACGTAGGCGACACGGCGCGGGCGCAGCAGCGTCAGGGACTCCACGACCTCCGTCCCGGCCCCCGAACGCGGCGGGTCCAGGACCGCGACGTCGGCGCGCAGGTCGGCCCACTGGCGCAGGCGCCCGGCCACGTCGCCGCGCTCGACCTTGGCCTGGGGCAGGTCCCGCAGGTTGTGCTCCGCGTCGCGGACCGCGTCGCTCTGGCCCTCCACGCCGAGCACCCGGCCTTCGGCGCCGACCGCGAGGGCGAGGGCGCCCGCGAACAGCCCGGCCCCGCAGTACAGGTCGAGGGCGGTCTCGCCGGGCTCGGGCTCGAGCGCGTCCAGGACGGCCTGGGTGAGGGTCTCGGCCGCGGCCGGGTGGACCTGCCAGAACGCGCCCGCGCTGACCCGCCACTCGCGTCCCGCGACGTTCTCGCGGATGCCGCGGCGGCCCTTGATCGGCTGGGTGCGTCCGCCCTTGAAGCGGCGCAGCACCGCGGTCGACGCCTCAGGGGTGGGCAGCTCGGGGAGCTTGGCCCCGCTCGGGGTGATGATGACGGCGGTGTCGGCGGTACTCGCCGAGGTGACGGTCTCGACCTCGGCGATTCCGGGCCACTCCAGGCGGGGCACGCCCAACCGGTTGACCTCGGGGTGCGCGATGGGGCACTCGTCGATGAGCTGGAGCTCGTGCGAGCGGTGCTTGCGCAGTCCGGCGGCGCCGTCCGCGTCAACGGCGAAGCGCACCCGGGTGCGCCACCCCAGACCGTCGGGGGTTCCGGGCAGCTCCTCGACGCGCACCTCGCGCTCGATCCCGGCGATACGGCGCAGCTGCTCGGCCACCACCCGCGCCTTGATCCGGCGCTGGGCGTCCGGCGAGGCGTGCTGCCAGTCGCAGCCGCCGCACTTGCCGGGGCCCGCGAAGCGGCACGGCGGCTCGACCCGGTCCTCGGAGGCCTCCAGCACCTCCACGGCGTCGGCGCGCAGGAACTTCTTGGTCTCCTCGGTCACCAGGACCCGGACGCGCTCCCCTGGCAGGGCGTGCCGGACGAACACGACCTGCTGGTCGTAACGCCCCACGCACCACCCTCCGTGCGCGACTCCGTCGACGCTCAGCTCTACGTGGCTTCCGACCATACTCATGGAAAACGACCTTCGTTTAGACGGGACTTCGGGCATCGCAACGGGTACCCCCTTGCCGGGGCGTGTCCTCAAGGGGCTTTTCGGGACGGCTCTCGTCCGTCCAGGGCGCTGCCCGCAAGCCGATTCGCGACGTTCGTCTCGGTCGGCTGTTCGAGTGACATCGGCGCGGCGAACGTCCCTGCTGCACCGCTTCGCGATTCTCGCGCGGCGGGGCCCTGCCCCTGGTGGGCGCGAGCCCGAAACGGCTTTGAAGACACGCTCCAGCCACCGCCCGTCTGCGGTAACTCTAGTCGAGCGGCGGCGGCTCCGCGCCCGGCGGAACCGGCGCCGCGGCCCCGGGGCGGGACGACGCCCACCGTGCGAACTGGATATCTTCGTAATCCTGGACCGCGCGATCGTGCGCGCGCGAAGTGAGAACAACCCGATCGGATCGGACAACCAGTGCACATCGTCATATTGGGTTGCGGGCGGGTGGGGTCCACCCTCGCGCACACGCTGGAGGACGCCGGGCACACGGTCGCGGTGATCGACCGCTCCCCCGAGGCGTTCCGGCGGTTGCGCTCGGCCACCGCCAAGCAGGCGGTCACCGGGCTGGGCCACCACCGGGACGTGCTGGTGCGGGCGGGCGTCGAGACGGCGGACGCGTTCGCGGCGGTGAGCAGCGGGGACAACTCCAACATCATCGCCGCCCGGGTGGCACGCGAGACGTTCGGGGTGCGCAACGTGGTGGCGCGCATCTACGACCCCCGCCGCGCCGAGGTGTACCAGCGGCTGGGAATCCCCACCGTGGGCACGGTGCGCTGGACCGCCGACACGATCCTGCGCCGCCTCGTCCCCGGTGACGAGGGGCTGGGCGCCGAGCCCCTGTGGCGGGACCCCTCCGGCACGCTCGCGCTCGTCGAGGCCGTGACCGGGACCTCGTGGCTGGACCGGCGGGTCGACCAGGTCGAGTCGGCGCTGGGGGTGCGGGTGGCCTACCTGGGCAGGGGCGGGGAGATCACGCTGGCGCGCGGGGACACCCGGGTGCGGTCCGGTGACGTGCTGCACGTGCTCGCTCCGGCGGGTTCGATCCAGGAGACGGTGCGCCGTCTCGGCGCGGACGATGTGGAAGGGGCGGGCCGATGATGCGCGTCGCGATCGCCGGGGCCGGCGCGGTGGGGCGCTCCATCGCCATGGAGCTGCTGGGCAACGGGCACGAGGTGCTGCTCATCGACCGCGACTCCCGCGCGATCGGCGTGCACGAGGTGGAGAGCGCCGAGTGGATGCTGGCCGACGCCTGCGAGCTGAGCTCCCTGGAGCACGCCCGGCTGGACGAGTTCGACGTGGTGGTCGCCGCGACCTCCGACGACAAGGTCAACCTGGTGGTGGCGCTGCTGGCCAAGAGCGAGTTCGGGGTGCGCCGGGTCGTCGCACGGATCAACGACCCCCGCAACGAGTGGCTGTTCACCGATTCCTGGGGGGTGGACGTCGCCGTCTCGCCGCCGCGGCTGATCGCGGCGCTGGTGGAGGACGACGAGGACGACACCGGGTTCGGCCTTCCCGGGGCCGGCGACGCGGTGGCTCTGGCCGCGCTCGGCGGCACCGACCTGCTGGAGTTCACCCTGCCCGCGGACTCCCCGCACGTGGGGCGGGCCGTCGGCGAGTTCGGTGCGGAGCTGCCCGAGGGCGTCGTGCTGGTGGCGGTCGTGCACGGCGGCCGGGCGCTCGCCCCACTGGCCGACACCGTGCTCTCGCCGGGGGACGACCTGGTGCTGCTCAGCAGCACCGAGGCCGACGACGACCTGCAGGCGGTGCTGGCGGGGGCGTCCGACCGCTGAGAGGAACGCCTCTCCCCGGTGGCTCCGGGGAGAGGCGCGGCCCGTACCGTGGGAAGGGGACGCGCCGCCCGGGTGACGTGTCCCACCAGCGGCGCATCCGTGGAATACACGCGAACGCGGGTAAGTTCGCACATATAGTTGAATTTTCTACTTCTTTCCAATCAAGGAAAGCTTCTCGGAGGGGTCGGCATGCAGTTCGGAGTCTTCACCGTCGGCGACGTCACCACGGATCCGACGACCGGGCGGACCCCGTCCGAGGCCGAGCGGATCAAGGCGATGGTGACGATCGCACTGAAGGCGGAGGAGGTGGGCCTGGACGTCTTCGCCACCGGCGAGCACCACAACCCGCCGTTCGTGCCCTCCTCCCCCACGACGATGCTCGGCTACATCGCGGCCCGGACCGAGCGGCTCGTCCTGTCCACCTCCACCACCCTGATCACCACGAACGACCCGGTCAAGATCGCCGAGGACTTCGCGATGCTCCAGCACCTGGCCGACGGCCGGGTCGACCTCATGATGGGGCGCGGCAACACCGGCCCCGTGTACCCCTGGTTCGGCCAGGACATCCGCCAGGGCATCCCGCTGGCCGTCGAGAACTACCACCTGCTGCACCGGCTGTGGCGTGAGGACGTCGTGGACTGGGAGGGCAAGTTCCGCACCCCCCTCCAGTCCTTCACCTCGACCCCGCGGCCCCTGGACGGCGTTCCGCCGTTCGTCTGGCACGGCTCCATCCGCAGCCCGGAGATCGCCGAGCAGGCGGCCTACTACGGGGACGGGTTCTTCGCCAACCACATCTTCTGGCCCAAGGAGCACTACGTCCGCCTGATCAACCTGTACCGCAGGCGGTACGAGCACTACGGCCACGGCTCGGCCGACCAGGCGATCGTCGGCCTCGGCGGCCAGGTGTTCATGCGCAGGAGGTCCCAGGACGCGGTCCGGGAGTTCCGCCCGTACTTCGACAACGCCCCCGTGTACGGGCACGGCCCGTCGCTGGAGGAGTTCACCGAGCAGACGCCCCTCACCGTCGGCAGCCCGCAGGAGGTCATCGACAGGACCCTGGGGTTCCGCGACCACTTCGGCGACTACCAGCGCCAGCTGTTCCTGATGGACCACGCGGGCCTGCCCCTCAAGACCGTCCTGGAGCAGCTCGACCTGCTCGGCGAGGAGGTCGTCCCCGTCCTGCGCAAGGAGTTCGACTCCCTGCGCCCGGCACACGTCCCCGAGGCTCCCACGCACGCCGCCCTGCGCGCGGCGGCCGCGGCGGCCGACACCGAGAAGGCCGGGGAGGCCTGATGAGCAACCGCACTCTCGCCGTCGTCTCGGCGGGCCTGGGCCAGCCGTCCTCCACGCGGCTGCTGGCCGACCGGCTCGCCGCGGCGACCGGGCGATCCCTGCTCGGCCAGGGGATCCAGGCGGCCGTCGACGTGGTCGAACTGCGCGGCCACGCCCACGACCTGACGAACAACCTGGTCAGCGGCGTTCCCACCGGCAACCTGCGGGCCGCGATCGACAGCGTGGTCGACGCCGACGCCCTGATCGCGGTCACCCCGATCTTCACGGCCTCCTACAGCGGCCTGTTCAAGATGTTCTTCGACGTCCTGGAACCCGAGTCGCTGGCCGGGAAGCCCGTGCTGATCGCGGCCACCGGCGGAACTCCGCGCCACTCCCTCGCGCTCGAGCACGCCCTGCGCCCGCTGTTCGCCTACCTGCGGTCCGTCGTCGTTCCGACCGCGGTCTACGCCGCGTCCGAGGACTGGGGGACCGGCGGCGGTGACGGCCGGGCGCTCACCGAACGGATCGATCGGGCCGCCGGCGAACTCGCCGCGCTGCTCGGCGGCCGGGACCGGCAGAAGCCCTCGGACCCCTACGAGGACCCGACCCCCTTCGCCGACCTGCTGGGCGCCTGACCCCGCCCCGCCCTTGGCCGGGCGGGGTCCTCCCCCGGTGGTCTCGACGCTTCCCGGCTCTCAACCGCTTCCGAGCCCCGGAGGGACCGAGATCACCGGGGAGAACCGTCCCCGGGGTCCTGGTGGGGGACGGAGCCCCCGATGGGGGTGCGGCCCAGGGCCAGCAGCCACACCATGGCGGCCAGCGCGGCGACCTGGAGCGGCCAGCCCATCAGGACCTTGGACGCGCCCAGCCAGCCGACCGCGCCCGAGGCCCACAGCGGGTACTGCACCACGACCCGCACCACGCACGGCAGCACCAGCAGCCAGGTCAGCCGGGAGCTGAGCCTGAGGACGGCGGGGTCGGACCGCCAGCCCCCGGTGTCCCCGGTGACCGCGCCGATGAGCAGGCCCATCGCCGGCCAGCGGATCAGGATGGTCAGGATCAGCACGACCGCGTACACGGCGTTGTAGATGATGCCCGGCAGGAACGCGTCCTCGGCCTCCCCGCTGCGCAGCGCGAAGAACGCGGCGACGCCGATGCCGATCAGGCTGTTGAAGACGAACTGCACCGAGGAGCGCTGGGCGAGCCGGACCGCGGCGAGCACGAGGGCCGAGCCCACGCCCAGGACCAGCGCGATCCGGAGGTTGTCCAGTCCCATGACCGGGCCGAACTCGTAGCGGTTGGCCAGCAGGTAGGTGACGGTGAAGACGATGGTGGGCACCGCCGCCTCCGCCATGCCGCGCTTGCCGCCCAGAGCCTTGGACAGTTGGCCTCGAACGACCTCCTCGACGGTGTTCTCGGAGACCTCGCCCTGGCGCTGGTCGGTCATTTCACTCCTGGAGAAGTCTGGGACGCGCTGAACGGAGGCGGTCAACAGGGTTGCCGCGCCGTCCAGCCTAGTGTCGACGGCGCCCGGACCTGCGCGCCCACGCGGGCGAACACCGTTCTGGAGCTACCCACGGTACGTCGCCTAGGGTGTGAACCGCCAGGAGTGCCGTTCTCCGCGAAGGAGTACCCGATGCCCGCCACCGCCCCGCGCCCCGACCACGTCGCGTTCGCGCTCCGCGTACACGAGCTGTTGACCGCGTCGGGGGCGGGCGACGGGCCGGGCTTCGTGTGGTCGCCCTACTCGGTGGCGTGCGCGCTGGGCCTCGTGGCCGCCGGCGCCCACGGGCGGACCCGCTCGGAGTTGACCGCGCTGCTGGGCGCGGACCTGGACGGCCTGCTCGCCGCGCTCGACGAGGCCGTGGCCGGAGGACCCGAACTGGCCTCGCGGACCGCCCTGTGGGTACGCGACGACGTGCCCGTGGAGCCGGGCTTCGAGTCGCGCGTCCGCGCCCGCCCCGACTCCGACCTGCGGGCGGCGGACTTCCGCGGCGACCCCGAAGGGGTCCGGGCCGAGATCAACTCCGACGTCGCCAAGACCACCCGCGGGATGATCAGCGATCTGCTCACCCCCGGCAGCGTCACCGCTGACGTGCTGTCGATCCTGGTCAACGCGCTGTGGGTGAAGATGCGCTGGACCGAGCCGTTCAACCCCGGACGCACCCGCGACCTCCCCTTCCACGCCCCCTCGGGGACCAGGCGCGCCGCGCTGATGCACCGGGTCGAGCGCCTGGCCCACGCCCGGACCGGGGACTGGCGGATGGTGAGCCTGCCGGGGCGGGACGGCCTCGTACTGGACGTGCTGCTTCCACCCGAGGCCGGTTCCCGGAGCACGCTGGACGCCGGGACGCTCACCGCGCTGTACCGGGACGCGCGCGACACCTCCGTGGCCCTGGCCCTGCCCCGCTTCGACGTCACCCACCACCAGGAGCTCACCGACGTGCTGGACTCCGCGGGGGTGCGCACCGTCTTCACCGACGCCGCCGACCTGTCCGCGATCTCCCCCGTGCCGCTGAAGGTGGACTCCGTCGTCCACCAGGCCCGGCTCCGGGTCGACGAGAAGGGTGCCGAGGGCGCGGCCGCGACCGCGGTCATGATGATGCGCGCCGCGGGCGCGATGCCGCCCCCGCCGGTGCCCTTCGTCGTGGACCGGCCCTTCCTCGTCCTCCTGCGCCGCCGCGACGCGATCCTGTTCCTGGGCACCGTCAACGACCCGAAGGACCCGGGCCCCGCGGGCGACTAGGGAAGCTCCGGCGCGGGGGTGAATTCGGGCACCGGTGCTTCGGGGGTCTTTCGGCCTCACGCCGAACCACCCCCGCGCCGGAGGCTCCCTAGCGTCCCGTGTCCGAGGGTCGGCGGGTGACTCCCACTCGGAGTCGTCACTCCTCGCGGTGCCCGAGGGATGTTGCGGGACGGTGGCCCTTCCCTCGCTGATCGGCCCCAGGCCCGGAGCCGGTCGGTCAGGTCCGCCTCGGGCGGCTCCTCCCCTCCCGGGTGAAGACCGCGGCCGTGACCGGCCGGATGACGTCGATGGCCCGCTGGGGTCTCCCGTCGGATCGGCATCCGCTCGTCGTCCACACCCGCACACGCGGTGGCCGGACGTCCTCGTCCCGCCCGCCGTGCCCGCCGACGGGGTCCGCGCCGTGCGGGCCCCGTCGGCGGGGACGCTACTCCTTGGCGGTCTGCTGCGCGGCCGTCCCGGGCGCCGGCCTGGCCTGCTGGGGGAGTTTGAGGTCCAGCAGCTCCCGGGGCGGAACCGGCAGGTCGCCGCGGACCACGACGATCCCCGCGAAGATCTCCTCGATCCTGGCCGCTGCCTCGGGCCGGACTGATCCCTCCCCGCGGATCACCCCGCGCAGGAACCAGCGCGGCCCGTCCACGCCGATGAAGCGGGCGGGCTGGGCGAGCTGCTGGCCCTTGTCGTTGGTCTTGCCCGGTACCGGCAGGATGGTGCGCAGCTCGGGGCCGAAGGTGCCGTCGAACTCCTCGCTCTTGCCCCCGGACTGGGCGATCTCGGCGGCGATCTCACCGCGGATCTCGTCCCACAGCCCGCTGGACTTGGGTGCGGCGAACGGCTGCACCTGCAAGGCCGTCTGGCCGTTGACGATGGTCACCCCGATGACCTTGTTCTGCTGCTTGGCGACGTTGACCTGGACCTCGATGTCGGGGCCGACCGGGACGCGCAAGGCCCCCAGGTCCACCCGCTGCACCTCGGACGACTTCTCGGAGGCGTCCCACGGTCCCTGGGCGCGGTACCTGTCCTCCTCCTTGGCCGGCTCCGTCACCGGGCTCTGTCGGGGTGCGACGGCGGGGATGGTGTCGTCAGCGCCGCTCTTGGCGTTCTTCTTGCGTCGGCGTCCGAACACGCCTCAACACCTCTTCCTTGTGTCCCGGATCGTCCGGGAGACGTTCATCGCTGGTCCGGCCGCACGGCGTGGCCGCCGGTGGAGCCGAACCCACCGGCACCGCGCGCCGAGTCCCCGAGTTCGTCGACTTCGACGAAGACCGCGTGCTCGACCCGCTGGATCACCAGCTGGGCGACGCGGTCCCCCCGGGTCAGCTTCACCGGCGTGGTGGCGTCCGTGTTGAGCAGGGTCACCCTGATCTCCCCCCGGTATCCGGCGTCGACCGTGCCGGGCGCGTTCACCACGGTCAGCCCGCACCGCGCGGCAAGGCCCGACCTGGGGTGCACGAACGCCGCGTAGCCGTCCGGCAGCGCGACGGCCAGGCCGGTGCGCACGGTCGCACGCTCGCCCGGGTCCAGCACGACGTCCTCCGCCGTGGCCAGGTCGGCCCCCGCGTCCCCCGGATGGGCGTAGGCGGGCGGCGGCAGGTCGGGGTCGATCCTCAGGATCCGGACCCGTACCGGAGTGCTGTCGAGGGAAACGTTGCTCACACTGGCCGAGCCTACCGCGAACAGCGGAGGCGCCCCACGTCAACGCGGGGCGCCTCCGGTCGGTTCCCGGCCGCTACTCCGCGGCCTCGGGCAGGGACACCTCGACGCGCAGTTCGGCGTCGTCGCTGGTCTCGAAGCCCAGTTCGCCGACGCGGCCCGCGGCCGCGATGTCGGTCCGGGACAGGCCCGCGTTCTCGGCCTGCTTGCCGCGCACGACGACCCGGTCGACCTCGGCGCGCATGGACAGCTTGGCCTCGGACTTGGCCTTGCGCACCGCGCGCAGCACCTCGGCGGTGGCGGTCAGCACGGCGGGGTCGCCGTCGCCCGCGGCCGCCCGGAACTCGCCGGTCGAGGGCCAGGCCGCCGCGTGCACGGAGCCGTCCTGCCACCACGACCAGACCTCGTCGGCGACGAAGGGAAGGAACGGGGCGAACAGGCGGTGCAGCGCCGACAGCGCGATGAGCAGCGCGGCGCGGGCCGAGGCCCCGGCCGCCGACTCGGTGTCGTAGGCGCGGGTCTTGACCAGCTCCAGGTAGTCGTCGCAGAGGTCCCAGAAGAACCGCTCGGTGCGCTCCAGCGCCCGGGTGTGGTCGTACCCCTCGAACGCCGCGGTGGCGTCCTCGACGACGTCGGCGAGGGCCGCCAGCATCGACCGGTCCAGCGGCTCGGTGACGGCGGCGGGGTCCGGGACGGACGTCTCGCCCGCGACCGACAGCGCGAACTTGCTCGCGTTGAGGATCTTGATGGCCAGGCGCCGCCCGACCTTCATCTGCCCCTCGTCCAGCGCGGTGTCGGTGCCCAGGCGGCCGCTGGCCGCCCAGTACCGGACCGCGTCGGAGCTGTACTTCTGCAGCAGGTCGATGGGGGTGACGACGTTGCCCTTGGACTTGGACATCTTCTTGCGGTCCGGGTCCAGGATCCAGCCGGAGATGCCCGCGGTGCTCCAGGGCAGCGAACCGTGCTCGAAGTGCGAGCGGACCACCGTGGCGAACAGCCAGGTGCGGATGATGTCCTGGCCCTGCGGGCGGAGGTCCATCGGGAAGACCCGCTCGAACAGGTCGGGGTCGCGCTCCCAGCCCGCGGCGATCTGCGGCGACAGCGAGGAGGTGGCCCAGGTGTCCATGACGTCGGGGTCGCCGGTGAAACCGCCGGGCACGCCGCGCTGGGCCTCGGTGTAGCCCTCGGGGGCCTCGGAGCTGGGGTCGACCGGCAGCGCCGACTCCGCCGGGGTGATGGGCTCGTCGTAGCGCGGGTTGCCCTCGGCGTCCAGCGGATACCAGACGGGGAACGGCACGCCGAAGAAGCGCTGGCGGCTGATCAGCCAGTCGCCGTTGAGCCCGCCCACCCAGTGCTCGTAGCGGCTGCGCATGTGCGCGGGGTGCCAGGCGAGCTCGCGGCCGCGCTCCAGCAGCGCCTCGCGGACCCCGGCGTCGCGTCCGCCGTTGCGGATGTACCACTGGCGGGTGGTGACGATCTCCAGGGGCTTGTCGCCCTTTTCGTAGAACTTGACCGGGTGGGTGATCTTGCTGGGCTCGCCGATCAGGTCGCCGGACTCGCGCAGCAGCCCGACCACGCGCTCGCGCGCGGTGTGCACGGTGGCCCCCGCGAGCGTGGCGTAGGCGTCGCGCCCGGCCTCGGACTCCAGGCCCGCGGGAGGGTCGGCGACGATGCGGCCGTCCCAGCCGACGATGGGCCGGGTGGGAAGCTGGAGCTCGCGCCACCAGGTGACGTCGGTGAGGTCGCCGAAGGTGCAGATCATGGCGATGCCCGAGCCCTTCTCGGGATCGGCCAGGCGGTGCGCCAGGACCGGGACCTCGACCCCGAAGACCGGGGTGCGCACGGTGGAGCCGAACAGGGGCTGGTAGCGCTCGTCGTCGGGGTTGGCGACCAGCGCCACGCACGCGGGCAGCAGCTCGGGGCGGGTGGTCTCGATCAGGACCGGCTCGCCGCCGTCGCGGTGGAAGGCCAGCTTGTGGTAGGCGCTGGGGCGGTCGCGGTCCTCCAGCTCGGCCTGGGCCACCGCGGTGCGGAAGGTGACGTCCCACAGGGTGGGCGCCTCGGCCATGTACGCCTCGCCGCGCGCGAGGTTGCGCAGGAAGGCCCGCTGGGCGGCGGCGCGGGAGTTGTCGTCGATGGTGGCGTAGGTGTGCCGCCAGTCCACGCTCAGGCCGAGGGTGCGCCAGATCCCCTCGAAGACCTTCTCGTCCTCGGCGGTGAGCCGGTCGCAGAGCTCGATGAAGTTGCGCCGGGAGATCGGGACCTGTCGCTTGGCGTCGGGCTTGGCCGGCGGGGTGAAGTCCGGGTCGTAGGCGATCGACGGGTCGCAGCGGACCCCGTAGTAGTTCTGCACCCGGCGCTCGGTGGGCAGGCCGTTGTCGTCCCAGCCCATCGGGTAGAAGACGGCCTTGCCGTTCATCCGCTGGAAGCGGGCGACGGTGTCGGTGTGGGTGTAGGAGAAGACGTGCCCGATGTGCAGCGAGCCCGAGACGGTGGGCGGCGGGGTGTCGATCGAGAAGATCTCCTCCCGGCTCCGGGAGCGGTCGAAGTGGTAGACGCCGGACTCGTCCCAGGCGTCCACCCATTTCGCCTCGATACCGTCGAGCGAAGGCTTCTCAGGCACGTTGAAGGAACGAGAGCGGTTGGTCATAGAGGTAATGGTATTGGCCCCGCGCGCATGATCGCTCCGGTTGTCCACAGGCCCCGCGGCGCTCCCGGTCCCCGGTCCCCGGGCGGCCGCCCCGACACCCTGAGCGGCCGCGCCCTGCGGCGGCGGCCCCGGGCGTGGCAGTATTTCGGTCAGTGTTTCCCGTTCCCCGCTGACGACCGACGCCGAAACGGAAGGCGACTGAACGCATATGGCAGACAAGGATGGTGACCTCACCGCCCGGATCGTCGGAGGCGTGGCCGCGCTGGCCGCCGCCTACGTGACCCGCAAGGCCCTGACCCTCGCCTGGACCAAGGCCGTGGGCAAGGAGCCCCCGGCCGACCCCGAGGCGCCCGACATCAGCCTGGGCGAGGCTCTCGGCTGGGCCGTGGTCACCGGCGTGGGCATGGAGGTGGCCCGCGTCCTGGTGGTGCGCACCGTGCACAAGCGGTTCGCGCCGCGCCGGCACCGCGACATCAAGGACCTGCCGGTCTGACCCTCCGGGTCCGGTTCGGGGGACGGCGGGAGCACTCCCGCCGTCCCCCGCCGCGCTTCCGCGCCGGAAACCCCGGGAGCCCCCGGCGCTCCGGCCGGAGACGTTCGCCGGGGCGGCCTGGTGACCCTCCCCGGCCACCGGCGGCGGTCCGAGGCCGCTGCCGCTCACGGAGGGGCTTCTCGCCCTCCGACCCGACGAACGCCTGTGGTCACCGCACCATGGGATTTCCGTCGCGGGGGTGATTCGGCGCCGGGAGTCCGCCGACCGGATCGTCGGGGTGTTCTCGTGCGCGCGGTGACGGGGCGGCGACGACGGGCGGGGCCCCGGGCTGCGGGAAGGCGTCCGTTTCCTGGCGTTCCCTCCGGTGCTTCGGTGACATTTCGGCCTCCTGTCACGCGGATCGCGGGGTCACGGCGAGCGGCGACGGCGGGTGGGGGTCGGGGCCGCGCCCACGACGTCCGTTTCGCGTGGTTTCCGTTGATGATCTTGCTGTTTCCCCCTGAAACCAAGGATTCCGTGGGGAAAACAGCAAGATCACCGGACATTCGAGGGCCGGTTCCGCCCCCACCCGGAATGATCACGGGCTTTCCGCCCTTCCCGGCCCCGAAACGGGCAGAAAGCCCACGACCGTCAACGGAACCCTCACGCACCGGACACCGTGGGTGCGGCCCCGGCCCCCGCCCGCCGTCGCCGCCCGCCGTGACCTCTCGAACCGCGTGGCGCGGGGCCGAAAGACCCCCGAAGCACCGGTACAAGAATCATTCCCGCGCCGGAGACTCCCTAGTGACCGCCGTCCAGGCTCCTGCGGTGCGCGGGTTGGGACAGCGGGGTCACCGTGGCCATGCCCCCGGCTCCGGGAAGCGCCACCGAGCGCAGGTCGGCGCGCACGGCCTTGGCCATGCCGCGGGTCCCGACGCGGTTCAGCGTCCCTCCCGCCACGGCTCCGGTCAGGTAGGGGCCGAGCGTGGTCACGTGGCGGCCCAGCAGCTTCATCAGACGGTTGCGCAGCGCGGTCTTGGCGGCCGACCCCAGGGCGACCGTGAGCGACTCGGTCATCTGGGCCGGGTTGATGCCGCGCCGCCTGGCCCACGAGAGCAGGTAGCCGGAGGTCCTCTGCAGGGAGCCGCCCCTGGCCGGCGCCCCGTAGACCTCGTGCAGCTCGCCGATGAGCTTGACCTCGATCGCCGCGACCACGACGGTCTCGGCGACGATCTGGGCGGGCACCGTGAGCAGCAGCGGCGGCGCGGTGAACTGGACCGCCGCCAGCGCCCCGCCCGCCGCGCCCACGGCGGTGGTGGCGTTGGTCGCGGTGCGCTCCAGCGCGTCGGCGAGCTCCTCGCCCTCAAGGCCCTTGTGGTGGCGGACCAGGGTCTCGCGGTCGCGGACCGGGATGCGCGGCGCGATCTCCTCGGTGAACAGGTCGGTCAGCCAGCGTCCGCCCGCCAGGCTCCTGGCTCCGGCGGTGCGCGCGCTGCGGGCCAGCGCCGCGGAGAGCCGCCCCAGCAGCCGGGCGCGCCCCTCCTTGTCGGTTCCGTCGTCGGCGACCAGCCGGGTGACGAGTTCACCCACCTCCGCGTCGCCGACGGGCACCAGCCCGGTTCCCGGTTCGATGTTCCGGTCCCTGTCTTCGGTCTCTTCGGTCACGGTCTCGTTCCCCTTCGCGACGAAGGTGGTAGTGGCACACACGGTAGACGAACGGGTGCGCCGTCCCGTTCCGTCCCTGGCGCGGCCCGTCTCCCGCGCCCCCCGGCGGCCGCCCGTGGGGCCCGGGGGCCGCGACGGCGGGAACGTCCCGGAAGCGCGTGCCGGGCCGGGGAAACGGATGCGCCCCGGCACGGTTGCCGGGGCGCGTCGCGTTCTTCGGCCGGAAGAGACGGAGTGGGGAAGGGGAACGCCGCCTGCCTAGTAGGCGCATTCCTTGCAGACGAGCTGCCCCTTCCGCTCCTCGGCCAGCTGGCTGCGGTGGTGCACCAGGAAGCAGCGCGAGCAGGTGAACTCGTCGGCCTGGCGCGGCAGCACCCGGACGGCGAGCTCTTCGCCGGACAGGTCCGCACCGGGCAGTTCCAGGCCCTCCGCGACGTCGTCGGGGTCGACGTCGATGGTGCTGGTCCCCTTGTCCACCCGACGCGCCTGCAGCTCCTGAAGGCTGTCCTCGCCCAGGTCCTCGTCGGTCTTACGCGGGCTGTCGTAGTCGGTGGCCATCTTTCTTACTCCATCCCCCTCGATCTCTGTGCCTCGTCGCGCGGGTGTAACGCTTGAGAGACGTTTCTTGTGCCCGTTCGGATCAAAAAATTCCCACGGCGTTAGTGGACTGTGACCCCTCCCGGGTGCTTGTCACACCTGAACGGCAGCATCGAGCGGCCGAACGCGAGCGCACTCGTGTACTTCGCGAACGGTTCATCCCCATGTGCTACCCAACGCCGAACGGATTCCGACCTGTTTCCTCTGCGTCCCGACTGGCCGAGCACGGAACCCGCGCCAAGTCAGGAGGTCAGAGCGGACGTCCACGGCGAGACGCGTCCCGCCGTGACGATGCCCGGGAGAGCATACCCACCCGTGGGAGCACTCCGTACCGCGGCCGCCCGTGTCACCGGACACGTATGAATACCACGGAGGCGATGGAAAGCGCAGTCGGTCTCGACAGCTGACACTCCGGCGACCGGAAGCGGTCTCAGACCGCGCCCTCGGAGTCGGCGCGGCGGCCGCTCGAGGGGAAGCGGACCGTCACCACGAGGCCGCCCCCGGCACGCGGCCAGGCGGTGACCACCCCCTGGTGGGCGCGCACGACCGAGCGCACGATGGACAGTCCCAGGCCCGCGCTCTTCTTGGAGCGCACCCGGTCGCCGGAACCCCGACGGAACGGCTCGAACAGGCCCTCGATCTCGTAGACCGGGATGACCGGACCGGAGTTCTCCACCTGGACCGCGGGGGCGCCCTCGTTCTCGCCGGAGCGGACCGTGATCTCGCCGCCGGCGACGTTGTACCGCAGGGCGTTCTCCACCAGGTTGCCCACGAGCCGCTCCAGCAGCACGGGGTCACCGGTGACGGGCGCCTCGCGCAGGTCGGTGCGGATCCTCAGCCCCGAGTTCTCGATGTCGCCGCTGAGCTGGCTGAGCACGGTGGCCGACACCTCGCCCAGGTCGACCACGGCGCGCACGTTCAGCTCGCGGTCGCTCTTGGCCAGGAAGAGCAGGCCGTCGATGAGGCGCTCGTGCCGGGAGTTGGTCTCCAGCAGGGTGCGGCCGATGGTCCTGAGGTCGGCCGACGCCTCGGGGTCGGCGAGCGCGACCTCGAGAAGGGTGCGGTTGATCGCCAGCGGGGTGCGCAGCTCGTGGGAGGCGTTGGCGACGAAGCGGCGCTGGCCGTCGAAGGCGCGGTCCAGGCGCTCCAGCATCGCGTCGAAGGTGTCTGCGAGCTCGCGGATCTCGTCGTCGGGCCCACTCAGCGCGATGCGCTCGTGCAGTGAGCGCTCGGACAGCCTGCGCGCGATGCGGGTGATCTTGTGCAGCGGGGACAGCGCCCGGCCGGCCACCACGTACCCGAGGCCCACCGCCAGGACGCCCACCACGACCAGCGCCAGGATGGAGAACCGGGTGACCTGGTTGGCGATGCCGTCGATCAGGCTGGCCTTGATCTCCTCCGCGATCTCGGATTCGAGGGTGTAGCCGTCGATCTGGATCGTGAAGTCGGGCTTGTCCAGGACGCTGGTCAGGATCACGTAGTTCAGCAGGACCAGGAGCGATCCGGCCGCGAAGAAGAGCATCCCGTAGATGAGCGTGAGGCGCATCCGCAGGCTGATGTTGTCGGTGATCTGGGGCACCTCCGCCCTGACGGGGCGGGACACCGGCCCGCCGCCGGAGGCCGCGGACTGCAGCGGCGAGGACAGCCGGCGCCAGGTCCCGGTCTCGCCGGGCGGCGTGGGCGGGACCTCGCCGGTGGAGGCCTGGGCGGGGACGAAGTCGGGCCGCCCCTGTCCCTCGGCACTCAAATGCGGTACCCCGCGCCCTGCACGGTTCGGATCACCGGGGGCTCGCCCAGTTTCTTGCGCAGGGTCATGACGGTCACCCGCACGACGTTGGTGAACGGGTCGGCGTTCTCGTCCCACGCCTTCTCCAGCAGGCCCTCGGCGCTGACCACGGTGCCGTTCGCGCGCATCAGGACCTCGAGGACCGCGAACTCCTTGGGCGTGAGCGGGACGGGGCGCCCGTCGCGCTCGACCGTGTGGTTGGCCGGGTCCAGCGTGATGCCCCCGCGCTCCAGCACGGGCGGCAGCGGCGGGGCCGCGCGCCGGGCCAGTGCCCGCACCCGCGCGATGAGCTCGGCGAACGCGAAGGGCTTGGCCATGTAGTCGTCGGCGCCCAGGGTCAGCCCGGCCACCTTGTCGTCGAGTTCGCCCGCGGCGGTGAGCATCAGGATGCGCCCGGTGTAGCTGGAGGAGGCCAGTGACCGGCACACGTCGTCGCCGTGCGTTCCCGGCAGGTCCCGGTCCAGGATGACGACGTCGTAGTCGTTGACGCTGGTGCGCTCCAACGCGCTGTCACCGTCGTACACGACGTCCACGGCCATCGACTCGCGCCGCAGGCCCACGGCGACCGCGTCCGCGAGGACCTGCTCGTCTTCGACCACGAGTACGCGCACTGTGTCCTTCGTTTCTCCGTCGGGGCGGCAGAAAAAAGGCCGCTGCCGGCGCATCCCCCAACACACCGGCAGCGGCGCTCAACCCCGGCTGCGTCATCTGTTTTCCCACGTCCTGGTTAAGGTGCTGGTAAACCAGGTCGGTGTCGCGCAACCGGAAGATCAGGCGACTTCCCCGGCCGGAGCCGGTACGTCTTCGATGATACGGGGAGTTCCGCGCTCTTCGCTCACCGGAGTCCGGACGTCGGTCCGGAACCCCCGAGAACGCGGAGTCGCGGTCGGCGCATCCCCCAACCGCCGACCGCGACGTTCACCCCGCACATCTCGAATGTGACACAGCACGGATAAGAAAAAGGTAAGCACCCCTCTTTCGTGACCATTGTGGGGTAAGACACCCCGATCGCGGTTTACCGCCACCCGGCCCGCGCCCTCCGCGAGGCCCCTGGAATCATGGCGGGGCCCGGCGCCCGCGGCCGGAACCGGCGTCCGCCGCGTCACCGGTTACCGGTTACCGGTTGGTGAACCTTCGAACCGGGAGGTTTGGCGCGTGCACGGGCGTGGGTATGGTCGGCAACCGCCAACCATGTGGTGAGAGGGGTGTGATGATGGGCGAGTTTCTGTCGGAGATTCGGGTCCGGATCAACGAGACCTGCACGTCGCTCCAAGCGGCTCAGGCCGCTGGAGACGAATTCCTCGCCGACGCGCACGCGTCGGAGCTGGAGGACCTGCGTCGCATCGCCGCTCGCAATGGGATCGACCCGCACAACGCGTAGCGTTCGAGACGGCAGGGCAGGGGCCGGCCCGGGTCCCGGCGGGACACCGGGCCGGCCCCTTTCACCGTCGGAGGCGCCTCAGCCGTCGGTGTCGGCCCCCAGGGGCTCCAGCAGGTCGTGGAGCTCCTCGAACAGGCCCGGGACCGCCGCCAGCGTCATGTCGGTGCTGGGCGGCCCGCCCCGCAGCCCTTCGACCCGGACTCCCGCCTCCGCGGCGATCAGGGCGCCCGCGGCCCAGTCCCAGGGCTGCATCCCCCGCTCGTAGTAGGCGTTGACGCGCCCCTCCGCGATGTCGCACAGGTCCAGCGCGGCCGAACCGACCCGGCGGATGTCGCGCACCCGAGGCAGGACCGTGCCCAGCACCTCGGCCTGCTTGCGCCTGCGCCGGGACTCGTAGCCGAACCCGGTCGCCACCAGGGCCATCCCCAGCTCGACCCGGGGCGCGGCCGCGATCGGCTCGCCGTCGCGGAAGGCCCCGCCGCCCAGCACCGCGGTGTAGGTCAGGCCGCGCACCGGGACCTCCACGACCCCGGCCACGACGACGCCGTCGACCTCTGCGGCGATGCTCACGCCCCAGTCGGGGCGCCCGTACAGGTAGTTGACGGTCCCGTCGATGGGGTCGACCAGCCAGCGCACCCCGGTGCTGCCCGAGGCCTCGCCGCCCTCCTCCCCCAGGATCGCGTCGCCGGGGCGGGCCCCGAGCAGGACGCCCCGGATCAGCTCCTCGCTCGCGCGGTCCATCTCGGTGACCACGTCGGTGGGCGAGGACTTGGTGTCGAGCACCGAGATGCCCGCCTGGCCGCGCGCGGCCAGCGCGCCGCCCTTGCGGGCCGCCTCGACCGCGAGGTCCAGCAGGACCCGGGGATCGGGATCTGTCATGATCGTCTTCTCCTTGAGTGTGGGGCCGCTCAGAGCAGTTCGGGGCGGCGCCATTCCTTGCCGTGCACGTGGTGGTCGAGGAAGGCCCAGATGGTCTCGTACCAGGCCTTGATGTTGCCCGGGGTGAGCACCCAGTGGTTCTCGTCCGGGTAGTACAGGAACTTGGCGTCCACCCTGTGGCTGAGGAGATCCCACCACAGCCGCAGTCCCTCGCCGATGGGCACCCGGTAGTCCTTGTCGCCGTGGATGACGAGCACGGGCGTGCGGATGGCCGCCACGTGGCGGTGCGGCGAGCTCCGCTCGTAGCGCTCGGGCTGGGTCAGGGGGTCGCCGAACTCGCGGATCCACGCCGCCGGGTAGTCGGTGGTGGCGTGGAAGCCGTCCAGCGACCACAGCGAGGCGTGCGTGACGACGGCCTTGAAGCGGTCGGTGTGCCCGGCGATCCAGTTGGCCATGTAACCGCCGAAGGAGCCGCCCATCACGGCGGTGCGCTCGGCGTCGATGTCGGGGCGGGCCTCCGCGGCGTCGGTGGCGGCCATGACGTCGGCGAAGGTGGGCTCGCCCCAGTTCCCCCAGGCGCGCTGCCGCATCCGGACGCCGTACCCGGTGGACAGCGCCGGGTCGGGCAGCAGCACGGCGTACCCCCGGGCCGCCATCAGCCACGGGTTCCACCTCCAGCTCCAGCCGTTGAAGCTCGAGTAGGGGCCGCCGTGCACCCACAGCAGCAGCGGGGCGGGCGAGTCCGCCGAGGCGTCGGTGGGCAGCACCAGCCAGGAGCGGATGGTGGTGCCGTCCGCGGAGACGGCCTCGATCTCGGTGAGGGTGCCGGGCGGCTGCAGCCGGGGGGTGGGCGAGGGCAGCCGAACCGGGTCCTGTCCGGTGGCGGCGGTGTCGAGGCGCACGGGGGTGGGCGGTTCGCTCCAGGAGTCGCGCAGCGCGTACAGGGCCGCGCCGTCGGGGGACGGGTTCAGCGCGCTGTAGGCGCCCTCGCCGGTGAGCCGGACCGGCGCGGCGCCGTCCAGGCCGATCCGGAAGACGGGGCGGCGGCCGTGGTCGTCGGCGGTGACGTACACGGCCGAGGAGTCGGGCGCCCAGGCGATCTCGCCCGGCCACAGGTCGTGTCCGGGCAGCAGGTCGCGGCCCTGCCCGGTTTCCAGGTCGACGAGCCAGAGGGTGCTGTCGCGCGGTTCGCCGTCGTAGTGGCCGTCGAAGGCGCGCACGGCCGCGACGTACCGGCCGTCGGGCGAGACCGCGGGGGCCTCGAAGTCCCGGTCGGGGTCGTCGGCGAGGGTCCGGCGCCCGCCGGTCCGGGTGTCGATGGCGACCAGGCTGGTGTGCTGCCGCGCGTTCTCGTCCGCCACGGCCCAGGGGGTGATGGCGGTGGCGCCGTCGGGGGTGAGCGCGGGCGCGGTGAAGTCCAGGCCCGTTCCGGCGTCGGGGGTGAGGTCGCGCTCGTCCGCCAGCCCGTCCGAGGCGTCGGCGGGCGGGTCCGCGGCGAACAGCCGCGGCCGGTCCGGCCCCAGGTCGCGGTCCCAGTGGCGCACCTGGGGCCCCTCGTGCAGGATCGCGGTGACACCCGCGTCCCTGCGGTCCCTGCGCGCCTTGGCGTCGGCCTCGGCATCGGCCGCGCCCGGGTGCACGTCGCTGGTGTAGACGACCGTTCCCGCGTCGCGGGCGACCGCCACCCCGGCGACGCCGCCCGGGCGCGCGGCGACCCTGCGCGCCTCTCCACCGTCCGCGGGGAGCAGCCACAGCCCCGCGGTGGCCTCCTCCCCCGGCTCGGCGTCGGGGTCCGGGCGCTTGGAGGTGAACAGCAGGGAGCCGTCGGGCAGGAACACGGGGGCGCTCTCGCCCGCGGCCGAGCGGGTCAGCCTGCGCGGTTCCGCCGCTCCCCCGGGGTCGACCTCCCACAGCGAGGAGACGAACGACCTGCCGTCGGGGCCGAGCTCGCTGACGGGGGCCACGAGCCTGCGGCCGTCGGGGGACAGGCGGAGGCCGTTGACCCGACGCAGTGCCACGTACGCGTCCGGTTCGTGCCACGGCTGACGCATAGAACCCTCCGGTTCTCGACTGTTGGTCTCGTCTGTGACCCTATCGGCGCCCGCAAGGACGCACAGTAAGCGCATGACACGCCAGACGGACAATCGAGCACGTAACGCAGCTGAATGATTACTTAAAGTGATAAATTTTCTCCTGGTCACCTTCCGCCGCGTTCACGCGCCCAGGGAAACCGGGATCCAAGTGAGAGACATTTCGCGCCGCACACTCCTGTCCGCGACCGCGCTGGGCGCGCTCGGCGCCGCCGGGTGCTCCGCGCCGCGGACCGGGAAGCCCCCGCCCGGGCCCGCGCCCGAGGCCCGCCTCATCGGCGACGGCTCCACGTCGGACACGGGACCGCAGCCGAACCAGCCCGTGGTGGACACACTCGACCGCACCAAGGCCCCGCCGCAGTTCGTGATCATCTCCTGGGACGGGGCGGGCGAGCTGAGCGACGGGCTGTTCGCCCGGTTCCTGGAGGTCGCCCGGCGCAACGGCGCGTGGATGACGTTCTTCCTCAGCGGCCTGTACTTCCTGCCCGAGCACCGGAAGAACCTCTACCGCCCGCCCGGCCACCCCGTGGGGGCCTCCGACATCGCCTACCTGAGCGAGGAGTCGGTGCACCGGACCATCCGGCACATCGACCTCGCCTGGCGCGCCGGGCACGAGATCGGCACCCACTTCAACGGGCACTTCTGCGGCCCCCGGGGCGTTCGGCTGTGGGGCGCGGCGGACTGGGCGTCCGAGATCGAGCAGGCCGTACGGTTCGTGATGAACTGGAAGACCAACACCGGCTTCACCGACCTGCCGCCGCTGCCCTTCGACTACCGCAGGGAACTGGTCGGGGCGCGCACCCCGTGCCTGCTCGGCCAGGACAACCTGCTGCCCACCGCGGCGAAGCTGGGCTGGAAGTACGACGCGAGCTCCCCGGGCGGCCTGCAGGTCTGGCCGCGGCGCAGGGGCGGGCTCTGGGACTTCCCGCTGCAGTCGATCCCCATGCCCGGCAGCGGGTTCGAGGTGCTCTCGATGGACTACAACATCATGTTCAACCAGTCCGAGACCAGCACGAAGGACAAGAGCAGGCACCGCGCGTGGGGCGGGCAGGCGCTGGGCACCTACCTGGCGGGCTTCGAGCGCTCCTACAGCGGCAACCGCGCGCCGCTGTTCGTGGGAAACCACTTCGAGCGGTGGAACGGCGGGATCTACATGGACGCCGTCGAGCGGTTCATGGACGGGGTCGGCGGCGAGCGGGACGTGCGGATGGTCTCCTTCCGCCAGTTCACCGACTGGATCAACGCCCAGGACCCCGCCGTCGTGGAGCGGCTGGCGACCCTGGGCGTGGGTCAGCGGCCCGAGCAGGGCTGGGCGGAGTTCCTGGCCCCCTCGGAGGCCGAGGGGGCCGCCGTCCCGGTCTCCTGACCCCGGCCCGCGGCGGTTCCCGGACGCGGGGCGTCAGCGCGGTCTGCAGCAGTCCTCCGGGGCGTCGTGGCAGGAGCGCTCGATCGCGCCCAGACCCCTGGGCTCGCGGCCCTCGGCGCGCTCGGTGACAAGATCGCGGACCATCGCCACGAACGCGGGGTGCGTGCCCGGGGCCGATGCCCGCTCCAGCCGGACACCGAGCTTCCGGGCGGTCTCCAGCGCCTCCACGTCGAGGTCGTACTTGACCTCCATGTGGTCGGAGACGAAGCCGTAGGGGACCACGACGACGGCCCGGACGCCCTCGTCGGCCAGCTCGGCGAGGCGGTCGTTGATGTCGGGCTCCAGCCACGGCTGGGTGGGCGGGCCGCTGCGGCTCTGGTAGACGAGGTCGTAGCGGTGGCCGCCGCCCACGCGCTCGGTGACCAGCCGCGCCACCTCCGCCAGCTGCGCCTCGTACGCGCCCACCGGACCGTAGTCGCGGCGCGGGTCGCCCGAGGCCCTGGCCATCGCCTCGGGGATGGAGTGCGCGGAGTAGAGCAGGTGCGCGTCCTCGCGCAGCTCGGCGGGCAGCCGGGCCAGGGCGTCGAGGGTGTGCCCGGTGAAGGAGTCGACGAACCCGGGGTGGTCGTAGTAGGGCCGGATCAGGTCGATCTCGGGCGCCCCCGGGACCGCGGCGCGGGCCCGCTCGATGTCCTCCAGGTACTGCCGGTGGCTCGAGTAGTTGCTGTAGGCGGAGGTCGCCAGCGCCACGACGCGGCGCACGCCGTCCCGGGCCATGGCCGCGACCGTGTCCCCGAGGTAGGGGTCCCAGTTGCGGTTGCCCCAGTAGACGGGCAGGTCGACCCCGTTCGCGTCGAAGTCGGCCCGGACCGCCTCGACCAGGTCCCGGCACTGCTGGTTGATCGGGCTGACTCCGTCGAACAGGAAGTAGTGCTCGCCGACCTCGGCCAGCCGTTCCCGGGGGATCCCGCGCCCGCGGGTCACGTTCTCCAGGAACGGGATGACGTCGTCGGATTTCTCCGGTCCTCCGAAGGAGAGAAGAAGGAAAGCGTCGTAGGGCCTCATGGCCCCATCAAACCAGCTGTTCGCGGAGGTCACGCGCGACCCCCGGACTGCGCCCCGCTCCACGCCGGGGGCCCGGCGCGGAGGCGGCCCGGCCGCCCGCCGCGGGGGCCGGCGAAAAGCCCATTACCGACGGGTTACCTCTCGGGCCTCCACTGTGTACCGTGCCATTGCATGACGAGTGTGACGTGGAACACATGGTCGGGTACCTATCGGAGCGAACCCCGCCGGGTGGGCGCCCCCGCCGACACCGCCGGCGTGGTCGCGGCGGTGCGCGCGGCCGCCGGGGACGGGCTGCGGGTGCGGATGGTGGGATCGGGCCACTCCTTCACCGACATCGCCGTGACCGACGGCCTGATGCTGTCGCCGACCGCGCTGGCGTCGGTGCGCTCGATCGACCTCGACGCGGGGACCGCGACCGTCGAGGCCGGGGCGCGGCTGTGCGACCTCAACGACGCGCTCGCCGCGCGCGGCGCCGCCCTGACCAACATGGGCGACATCGCGGTGCAGACGCTGGCGGGCGCCACCCAGACCGGCACGCACGGGACGGGACGCGGCTCGGCGGGCATCGCCGCACAGATCCTGGGCCTGGAGATCGTCCTGGCGGACGGCTCCGTCGTCGACTGCTCGGCCGACACCGAAGGCGACCTGTTCCAGGCCGCCCGCCTGGGCCTGGGCGCGTTCGGGGTGGTGAGCGCGCTGACCATGGCGATCGAACCCGCGTTCCTGCTGCACGCGCGCGAGGAGCCGATGCCGCTGGCCGAGGTCCTGGAACGGCTTCCCGAACTGCGCGCCGAGAACGAGCACTTCGAGTTCTTCTGGTTCCCGCACACCGGTTCGACCAACACCAAGCGCAACAACCGGACCCCCGGCCCGGCCCGGCCGCTGTCGGCCTTCCGGGCGTGGCTGGACGACGAGTTCCTGTCCAACACGGTGTTCGAGGCCGTCAACCGGATAGGGCTGCGCTTCCCCCGCGCGATCCCCGCGATCAACCAGGTGTCCGCGCGGGCGCTGTCCGCGCGCGAGTACGTGGACGCCTCGCACTCGGTGTTCGCCAGCCCGCGCCGGGTCCGGTTCGTGGAGATGGAGTACGCCGTCCCGGCCGAGCACCTGGCCGACGTTCTGCGGGAGGTCCGGGCGGTGTTCGACCGGGGGGAGCACCGCGTCAGCTTCCCCATCGAGGTGCGCTTCGCGCCCGCCGACGACCTGTGGCTGTCCACCGCCTACGGTCGCGAGACCGCCTACGTCGCCGTGCACGTGTACCGGGGGACCCCGCACGAGGCGTACTTCGCGGACCTGGAGGCGGTCTTCACGAACGTGGCCGGGCGTCCGCACTGGGGCAAGCTGCACACCCGGGACCTGGCGTACCTGGAGACGGTGTACCCCCGCCTGGGCGACGCGCTGGCGGTGCGCGAGCGGGTCGACCCCCGGCGGCTCTTCGCCAACGCCTACCTGGACCGCGTGCTGGGGAGGTGACCCGGGACCGGGCTCCGGCCCGCCCGAGACCACACGGCCTCCCTCGGGAGGGTTGGACCCGTTTTCCCGGGGCAGCGGACGGCGTGTCGATTCGACATCAGGGACGCCCCGTGATCGGCTGCGCGGGCCACCGGGGAAAGCGGAGCCGGTGGACGGCGCGACCGGCGCGCGTCAAGCACCGGGCGCCCGAGTGTCGGATCCGCGGTCTCGGCTCCGACACGCCGACGTGTCAAGATGGCACGATAGGGGCGTGCAGCGCGCCCCGTACCGGGTGTCGGAGGTTCGGAACATGCCGGGCGCGGTACTGGCTCGACAAACCCGGGCCGACAAGACTGTGAGCTGGGGGATGTAGGGCTGCCGACATACCCTCGACGGGACGCGAAAGGGAGGGCGATGCAGGAGCTTCGCCTGGTCGCCGTCAGCGAGGACGGAACCTACCTGGTGCTGGCCAGCGCCGGGCGCGGGACCCGGTTCACGCTGCCCGTCGACGACCGTCTCCGCGCCGCCGTGCGCGGACAGTTCTCTCGGCTCGGCCAGTACGAGATCGAAGTGGAGAATCCGTTGCGCCCCAAGGAGATCCAGGCCCGGATCCGCTCAGGTGAGACCGCCGAATCCATCGCCCAGGCCGCCGGCATCCCCATCGAACGCGTGCGCTGGTTCGAGGGCCCGGTCCTGCAGGAACGCGAGTACATGGCGCAGCAGGCCCAGCGCGCCTCGGTCCGCCTCCAGGGCGACGCCGCGCCGGGGCCCGTCCTCGGCGACGTCGTGGCCGAGCGGATCGGCAGCGCCCAGCTGGAGTCCGGGGACGCCTCCTGGGACTCCTGGAAGCGCGAGGACAACACCTGGCAGATCAGACTGTCCTTCCGGGTGATGGGCGAGGAACACGTCGCGCACTGGGTGTACGAGCCGCGCCGGCGCTCGGTGACCCCCTACGACGAGGAGGCCGTGCGGTTCTCCTCGGGCGCGGACTCCGACGAGCCGCCGGACCTGGGGCCCGGCAGCGCCAACGTCACCCCGTTCGCGCCGCGCCGCCCCGGCGCGCGCGAGGTCCCGCAGGCCCCGCCGCCCACGCTGGAGGAGACCGCCGCCCCGGCCGCCGGGCCCGCCCCCGCCGCGGCACCGCGCAGAACGCGCGTCCCCATCACCGCCGAGCGGATGCGCCAGGCCGAGTCCGCTCCTCCTCGCCCCGCCCCCGAGTACCGGTACCGGCCCGAGGCCGCCCCGCCGCCCGCGCCCGCTCCGCCGGGGCGGGCCGAGCGGCCCGAACCGCTCTCTCCCCCGGCCGCCGCCCAGCAGCCCTCCGCCCCCGGCCAGCTCTCGCCCCACCCGGACCCGCCGCTGCCCGCGGCGGCCTCGGGGGCCCCGCAGCCGCCCCGCCGCAAGGGCCGCGGCCGCCGGGCCTCGGTCCCCTCCTGGGACGAGATCATGTTCGGTTCCAAGAAGTCCGAATGACCCGTGACGGAGCGGGCCCCGCGGCCAGGCCGCGGGGCCCGCTCCGTTTCCCGGGGTCAGCCCTCCCTCGGGGGCTCATGCTTCTCCGGCTTCCCGGGTCCGGCCTCCAGGAACTGGCGGACCATCCCGGGGGTGACCCCGTGGGCGAAGGCCACGGACTCGGCGAAGTCCGCGTCGACGGCGTCGTAGCCTCCGCTGCCCGCGCCGACGGTGACCTTCACGGTGGCCAGGCCCGCGCGGCGCTGGAAGAGGCTCTGCTCCCACCGCCAGCCGATGACGGCGTCGCGCCGCACGCTCGCCTGGGTTCGGCTCAGCGACCCCGAGCGCACACTGACCAGGTGACCGTCGTAGCCGTGGCCGAGCGCGCGGTAGCGGCTCAGACCCAGCGGGACTCCCAGCAGCGCCAGGACGGCGAAGGCCCCGGCCACCCAGTAGAACCCCGACAGCGCGGCGGCGACGGCGACCACGGCGGGGGGCACGACCGCCCGGAACAGCCTGCGCGAACGGGCAGCGGGCGGATGCGGGGTCAGCACGCCCTCGAACGGGCGCAGCGCCCGCGCCAGGACGTCGTCCACCACGGCGCGCGGGCCCATCGGCAGCAGCGCCGCACGGGTCGCGGACTCCCCCAGCCCCGTGACGATCGCCGACAGCCGCACCAGCGAGCGCATCCGCTGCATCGGGTTGTCCGACAGCTCGTGGCCGCGGATGCGGCGGTGCTCCAGCGTGACGCTGTGCCGGGTGAGCAGACCGCGCTCGGTGACCAGCGCGTCGCCGTGCCGGCGCAGCGTGAACTTCCAGTGGCTGACGAGGTAGGAACCCACCGCGAACAGCGGCATGGCCACCAGCAGCAGCACGGCCGCGCCGACCACGAGGATCAGCAGCACGGCCACCCCGGACCGGACGAGGTCCTGGACCGCGTCGACCCCCTCCACGGCGTAGTCCGCGATGGCGTCGTCGTCGACGAGCTGGCTGAGGAAGCCGAACAGCGCCGCCAGCGCCGCGAACGGGGTGAGCAGGTAGCCCAGGCTCAGCACCGCGTACAGGTACCAGCGGTTCGGCATCCGGAAGTAGACGACGTCCCGGGGGTCCGCCCCGGCGTCGGCCTCCGGGGCCTCCCCCGCCTCCGGGCCGCCCTCCACCGGGTCGGCGGCGGCCCCGGCGGTCAGCAGCGCCCTGCGGCGCAGCAGCTCCACCCGCAGCCGCTCGGCGTCGGCAGCGGTGACCGCGTCGAGCTTGCCCTCCTCCTTGCCCCCGCCGCCGCCCGCCGCGGCCTCGATCTTGACCACGGCCAGGCCGAACACGCGGTGCAGGAGCGTGGAGGTGATGTCCACGCCGCGGATGCGCTCCAGCGGGATGGTGCGCCGGGAGCGGGAGACCAGGCCCGAGCGGATCTCCAGGCGCTCGGGACTCACCCGGTAGCGCACGGTCTTGTAGGTGACGAAGCCGGTGACGACCAGGGCGACGAGGGTCGCGGCCGAACCGCCCAGCACCCAGGGGTTGAAGCTTCCGGCGACCAGGGCCACCACGATCGGCACGATGAACGACCGCACGTGGTTGATCGACGCGGTGACCACCGTCAGAGGGCTGAGCCTCCGGTCGGCGTCGGGGGCGAGTCCGGCCTCGGCCCCGTCGAGGGCCCCCACGGGGCCGGGCTCCTCCACCGGAGCGCTCCCGGTCCCCTCGGGGGCCTCGGCGGGAACGGCCTCGGCGGGGTCGCGCGGCGGCCGGGGGCCGTCCCCGTCGCCCAGGTGCGGTCGGCCCTGCTCCGCTTCGTCCGGGGCGCTCACGTGGCGTCGTCCTTCAGCTCGCCGGCGCGCGCGGCCAGCTCCTCGGAGATCCGCCGGACGTCGGCCTCCTCCAGCCCCTCGATGCTCGAGGAGCCCGCGTGCGAGGCGGTCTGGATCTTGAGTGTGGCCAGGCCGAAGGCCCGCTCGAACCATCCCTGGGTGTGGTCCACGGTCTGGATCCGTCCCACCGGCACCAGCTGCCAGGAGCGGCCGATCCGGCCCTTGCGGGTGTAGACGACGTCACCGGTGATCTCCCAGCGGTGCGCCTGGTAGCGCCAGCGCGGCGAGACGACCGTGTCCACGACCGAGACCACCCCGGCGACCACGGGGACCAGCCAGGCGTACTCCACGACCCAGTCGGGTATCCAGGACCAGCGGAAGAACCACACCGTCCAGGCGCCGGCGGCCAGCAGACCGGTGAGGACCACCGACCCCACCGCGTCGCTCACCGTCCACATCCAGACGGCTCGGGGGGAAACGCGGTTCTGGGGAGGGCGCAGCCGGGCTGTGATCGTCACCCGTCAGATTCTACGGTGACGCGCCCCCCAGGGGACACTTCGGCTTTTCCGACAGGAAATCGACACTCCGGGCGTCTCCGACGGAGGCGCCCGGTGCCGCCTGTCAGCTCTTTGTCAGCGGCGCCCCCGAGACTGGGTGCCGTGAAAACGGAAAAGGACGTGGAGGACCGAACTGATGACTGACGCCATCCGAGCGGAGGGCCTGGTCAAGCGGTTCAAGGGCAAGACCGCGCTTGACGGGGTGGACCTCGTGGCCCGCACGGGGGCGGTACTGGGTGTTCTCGGCCCCAACGGGTCCGGCAAGACGACCTCGGTGCGCGTCCTGTCCACGCTGCTGCGGCCCGACGGGGGGCACGCGCTCGTCGGCGGCTTCGACGTGGTCAAGCAGCCGCACCAGGTGCGCCGCCTGATCGGGCTCACCGGCCAGTACGCCGCGGTCGACCAGGGCCTCACCGGAACGCAGAACCTCGTGCTGATCGCGCGCCTGCTGGGCTACTCGCGCCCGGCCGCGAAGGCCCGCGCCGCCGAACTCCTGGAGCGGTTCTCACTGACCGACGCGGGCGGGCGGCCCGCCAAGACGTACTCGGGCGGCATGCGCCGCCGCCTGGACCTGGCCGCGAGCCTGGTGGGCCGCCCCAGCCTGCTGTACCTGGACGAGCCCACCACCGGGCTGGACCCGCACAGCCGCAACGAGCTGTGGAACGTGGTGCGCGGGCTCGTCGACGACGGCGTGACGGTGCTGCTGACCACGCAGTACATGGAGGAGGCCGACCAGCTCGCCGACGACATCATGGTGCTGGACCACGGCCGGGTGATCGCCACCGGCACGCCCGAGGAGCTCAAGAACCGCGCCGGGCACCAGGTGCTCCAGGTGCGGCCGGTACGCACCGGCCGGCTCGCCGACGCGGCCGGGGTCGTGGAGTCCGTGACGGGTTCGCGGACCCGCTCCACCGACGACTCGGTGCACGCCTCGGTGACCGACCCGGGCATGCTGCCCGAGGTGGTGCGCCGCCTGGACGCCGCGGGCATCGCGGTGGCCGAGCTGTCGCTGCGCAAGCCCAGCATGGACGAGGTGTTCCTCGCGATCACCGGGCACGCGGCCGAGGACACCGCCGCCCTGAACGGCCACAGCCCCGAAAGGACCAACGCATGAGCACCATGACGGACGCGGCCCCCCGGGCCGGGGCCGCGCCCGAGCCGCCCGCCTGGATATCGCCGCTCTCCGCGGTGCGGCACGGCCTGCTGCTGACCTGGCGCAGCCTGATCCGGATCAAGAACAACCCCGAAGAGGTCCTGGGCCTGACCTTCATGCCCATCATGTTCGTGGCGTTGTTCGTGTTCGTCTTCGGCGAGGCGATGATGGGCGACTGGCGGGCCTACCGGGACTTCACCATCCCGGGCATCACCGCGCAGTCCGTCATCTTCGCCACCATCGGCACCGGGGTCGCGCTCAACACCGACATCGAGAAGGGGATCTTCGACCGCTTCCGGTCACTGCCCGTGGCCCGCTCCGCCCCGCTGATCGGCGCGATCCTGGGCGACATGGTCCGCTACCTGCTGACCGTGGCGATGGTGCTGCTGGTGGCGGTCGTCATCGGGTTCCGGCCCGACAACGGCCTTCCGGGGGTGCTGGCGGCCACGGCGGTGCTGATGCTCTTCGCGTTCGCGCTGTGCTGGCTGTCGGCCTTCGTGGGGCTGCTGCTGCGCACCCCGATGGCGGTGAACATCTTCGGTTCCCTCTGGATGTTCCCGCTGACCTTCGCCAGCTCCACGTTCGTGCCGACCGACAGCATGCCGGGCTGGATGGCGGCGTTCGCCGGGGCGAACCCGGTCACGCACGTGACCGACGCGATGCGCGGACTGATGCTGGGCGGCCCGGTCGCCGAACCCCTGCTGTGGACCCTGGCGTGGTCCCTCGGCCTCGTCGCGCTCTTCTTCCCCCTGGCCACCCGCGCCTACCGACGCCGCTCCTAGGGAGTCCCCGGCGCGGGGGTGTTTCGGGCTCTGTCGGGGCGGGGTCCGCTCAGGGTCTGGTGACAGCGGCGGCGACGGCGGGCGGGGGCCGGGAGTGGGCCCCGCCCCGATGCCCGTGGTGTCCGTTCCTCCCGGTGATCTTGACCTTTTCGGGGTCTCAGAGACGGTTGAGGCCCCGAAAAGGTCAAGATCACCGGAGAGAGCGCCAAGGAGCCGGCGAACCCCCGACACCGAGACACCCCCGAGGCGGAAACCCCACGGCGCCCTGCCGCTGAGGCCCGGCGGGCGGCCCTGCCCAGGACCGTCACCCCCCGCGGTGCCGGGGGGTACGTTTCTCCGCGGTGCCGGGTCAGCGCCAGGAGCCCACCCACGCGCGGACCTCGGCGGTGAGCCGGTCGGGGGCTCCGCCCGCGCCGCGCGCGTGGGCGCGGGCGAAGCCGTCCGCCCCCAGACTCGCGCGCAACCGCTCGCGGAGGGGGACGGCCTCCGGCGCGATACCGCCGGGGATGCCCCTGGCGAGCCCGGCGAACCCGAGCAGGACGGCGGACCGCTCCGGTTCGCCGTCCCGCTCGGCCAGGGCCGCCATCGTCTCCAGCAGCGTCGCGGTCGAGAACGCGTCTCCGCTGGCGTCCTCCAGCGCCGTCCACGCCACGGCCAGGTGCTCCCTGGCCGCCTCCGCGTCCCCGTCGTCCACCGCCAGCCGCGCGAGCGCGTCGCGCGTCAGGGCGTCCAGGTGCACCCGCGCGAGGGTGCCGACCTCGGCCGTTCCGGCCAGGTCCGAGCGGACCCGGGTGAACCCCTCGCGGGCGGATCCGCGGTCGCCGAGCAGCCGGTCGACCTCGGCGGCGACGAAGTCGATGTAGATCCTCATCTCCTGCTGCGACAACACCGAGGCGGCCACCGCGCCCCGGGCCAGGTCCAGCAGCGTCCTGGCGTCGTCCCGCTCCCCCCGTTCGGCGTGCGAGAGGGCGAGCTTGAGCCGGAACATCACGAAGTAGTCGCCCGTCCCCATGCCCTCGGTCAGGCCCAGCCCCTCCAGCAGCATCTCCCGCTCCCGCTCCGGGTCGGTGAAGCGCAGGATGTCGGTGAGCATGACCAGCCCCTGGGCCGTTCCCCAGCCTTCTCCGAGCGACCGGTACTCCTCGACCGCGACCGAGAGGGACGCGTACGCCCGCTCGGCCTGTCCGACCTGGATCGCGAGCGTGCCCTCCAGATACAGCGCCGTGGCCCGCAGCCACGGGTCCGGGTGGTCCCGCCACTCCGCGACCGTATCCAGCCCCTTCTCGCCCTCGCCCCGGACCAGCGCCAGGATCCCGGGGATCACGATCGTGCTCGGGTGGTCCCGCGGCCGCAGCCCCGCCTCGCGCAGGACGCCCAGCGCCCGCTCCAGGAAGGAGATCCTCCTCTCCTCGGACCTGCCGTCCATCCCGACGGCGGACAGGCACGCCGCGTAGGCGAGCTCCTTCCCGGGAGGCGGCCGGTCCCCGGCCAGCTCCAGGACCTTCGCGGCCCAGCCCCCGAAGTCCATCCAGCCGTCCATGATCTGCCAGTACCAGTGGGCGGCCAGTGTCAGGTCCAGGGCGAGCCCGGTGTCGCGGACCTCCAGCGCCCAGCGCAGCGCGGCGGTGTGGTCGTCCTGCTCGCCGCGCAACCGCGCCAGCCAGCGGCGCTGCCCGGCGCCGCGCAGCTGCGGGTCGCCCTCGCGCCACAGGCGCAGCACCCGGGCGGCGTGCGCGGCGCGCACGGCGGTGGTCTCGCCCGCCTCGGCCAGCCGGCGCGCGCCGTAGGCGCGCACCGTCTCCAGCATCCCGTAGTGGCGGTGGTCCGTCCCGTCTCCGCCGCTGTCGACGATCTGCACCAGCGACTTGTCCACGAGCGCGAACAGCACCGACCACACGTCGCGCCCGGCGATGACCCCCGCCTCGGCGTCGTCCGCGCAGACCTGCTGGACGGCGTCCAGGGTCGCGCCGCCCGCGAACACCGAGAGGCGGCGCAGCAGCGCGCGCTCGGCGTCGTCCAGCAGCTCCCAGCTCCAGTCCACGACGGCCAGCAGCGTCCGGTGGCGCGGCAGGGCGAGCCGGTTCCCGCCCGCCAGAAGCCGGAAGCGGTCGGAGAGCCGGTCCGAGAGCCGGGCCAGGGGCATGGTGCGCACGCGCGCGGCGGCCAGTTCCAGGGCCAGCGGCATGCCGTCGAGCTCCCGGCACAGGCGCACCACCTGGGCGACGTTGCCGTCGTTGACGGCGAAACCGGGCAGTACCGCGCCGACCCGCTCGGTGAACAGCCGAACCGAGGCGTACTGCGCGGCGCGGTCGGCCCCGGTGCCCTCGGGAGGCAGATCCAGCGAGGGGACCGGCAGCAGCCGCTCCCCCGCCACGGAGAGCGCCTCGCGGCTGGTGGCCAGGATCCGCACGCCGGGACAGGCCGCCAGCAGGCGCGCGGCGAAGGCCGCGACGGCCTCCACCACGTGCTCGCAGTTGTCCAGCACCAGCAGCATCCGCCGCCCCCTCAGCGCCTCGGTCAGGCGCGCCATCGGCTCGTGCGCGGCGGGGGCCCCGCCGCGCACCCCCACCGGAACCCGCTCGCGCAGGCCCAGCGCGGCCAGCACCGCCTGGGAGACCTCCGCGTCCCCCGTCAGCGGCGTGAGCTCGACGAACCACACGCCGTCGCGGACCAGGCCGGGCCGTTCGGCGGCCAGGCGGGCGGCGCTCTCGATGCACAGCCTGGTCTTGCCTGCCCCTCCAGGACCGGTCAGGGTGACCAGCCGTCCGCCGCCGACCAGGTCCACGGCCGCGCGCACCTCGGCGGCGCGGCCGACGAAACTGGTGAGGGTGGGGGGCAGGCGGACCGCGGGGGGCTCCTCCTCGTCGTCGAGGGGCCGTTCCGGTCGGGGGTCGAGCTCCCCGCGCAGCAGCCGCACGTGCAGGGCGCGCAGCTCCGGGGAGGGGTCGATGCCGAGCTCGTCGACGAGCACCCGGCGCAGCTTGTCGTAGGCGGCCAGCGCCTCGGCCGTGCGGCCGGAAGCGGCCAGGGCGCGCATCAGCAGCGCGGTCGGCCGCTCCCGGGACGGCGACTGGGCGGCGACGGCCTCGATGTCGGGCAGCGCGCGGGCGTGCTCGCCCAGGTCCAGGGCCAGACCGAGGCGCTCCTCGGTGACGGTGCCGCGCAGTTCCGCCAGCCGGACCGCGACCCCCCGGCCCCCGGGCAGCGCCAGCACGTCGGCGGGGCCGCGCCACAGCGCCAGGGCCGCGTCCAGGAGTTCCGCCGCGCGCTCGACGCGGCCCTCCGCACGGGCTCGGCGGCCCTGCTCCACCAGCTCCTCGAAGCGCCACAGGTCGACGTCGGCGGGGTCGATGTCCAGGCGGTACCCGGCGGGTTCGGCGCGCAGCGGCGCCGCCTCGCCCAGCGCCCTGCGCAGCCGGGACACCAGGGCCTGCAGCGCGTTGGCCGCTCCCGCGGGCGCGACGCCGTCCCAGATCTCGTCGATGAGCCGTTCGGCGCCGATGCCGCGACCCGGTTCCAGCAGCAGGATGGCGAGCAGCGCCCGCAGCCGGGTTCCGCCGACCGGCACGGGCCGGCCTTCGTCGTCGTGCACCGCGAGCGTGCCCAGGATCGAGAACTTCACTCCCCTATCGTCACCGATAAGGGACCTACCGGGCCAACCGATTCGACCCGCGCGCGGCGCGGCGAAACTTTCCCCGCGCCGTCTGTGCCGGGGCCGAGCGGGGCGCCGACGGCAGTATGGTTCGGTTGGAGCCCGCCGACGCGTGCCGCACCGCGCGCGGGTCCGCCCGCGTGCGCGTGCCGCGGCACGCGCGCCCCCGTCCGCCCCGTCCCGCAGGAGTCCCATGTTCGCCTTCGCACGACACCGCACGGCCGCAGGGCGTGCCCGCCGGTCGGCCGCCGCCGGCGGCGCGGCCGCGCTGATCGCCCTGACCACGGGGTGCGACGTGCTGATCGGTACGAGCAACGTCGAGACCAGCGACGACATCACCGTCACCAGTCCGATGCTGCGCGAGGGCGAGACGATCCCGGCCCGCTACACCTGCGCGGGGGACGGCGTGTCGCCGCCGCTGCGCTGGTCGGGCCTGCCCTCCGACACCGAGTCGCTGGCGCTGGTGGTGGACGAGGCCGAGTCGTCGGGCGGCGCCACCGTGCTCTGGGTGGTCTACGGGATCGACCCGGTCAACCCGGAGTTCCCCGAGGGAAGCGTCCCCCAACCCGCCCAGCAGGGCCAGAACAGCCTCGGGAACGCCGCGTACGAGCCGCCCTGCCCGGAGGAGGGCGTCGAGCACGAGTTCCGCTTCACCGTGTACGCGCTGTCGGAGCAGCTGGACCTGGGCGACTCCGCGACGCTGGATGTCGCGCTCGGGGCGATCGCCTCGCATACACTCGCCCGGGGGCGGCTCACGACCGTGAGCGCTTCGTGACATGCGACACCCGGGAACGCGCGGGTCTCCCGTTCCTCAGGGAGAACCGGCCGTCGCCCTCTGCACGGACGGCGCAACTATGCATAAAGTGGGGCCGTGCCCCCCGCTGATTTTCTGATGACCGAATCCGTTCCGCGTGCGCCGGCGCGTCGACGTGCTCGCGCGCGCCGACGTCCGAGCACCGATCCCGGGGCGCCCTTCACCGGGCACTCCGCACCGGCCCCCGGGCGCGGACGCCATCACGGCGGGAACGGTCCGACACCGGCCAGACACATCACCACCGCCGGTGCCATCTCTGTCCTCTATCAGGCCACGGGGCCCAGGGTGGTGCGTTCACCATGATCATTGCACTCATCGTCGTCATCGTCATCGTCGTGCTTCTGCTCATCGTGCTTGGGCTGCGTGCCCTCGGCGCGGGCAGCGCGGCGGACGACTACGAGGACGACTACGACGTCGAGGAGGACGAGGGCGAGGAGGCTAAGCCCCGCGCCCGGCGCTCCTCGCGCCGCGCGGCCGCCCGCGACGACGAGGCCGAACCGGCCGAGGAGTCCGAGGACGATCAGCCCGCGCCCCGGTCGCGCGGGGGCCGCCGGTCCCGGTCCGAGGCCGAGCCCCGGGCCGCCCGCAAGCCGCGTTCGCGCAAGAGCCGCGACGACGACTGGGGCGACGACGACGGCTACTTCTCCAGCCTGCACGACGACCGCTCCGACGACGGCCTCGACCAGGGGCCGGACTTCGACGAGCCCGAACCGCAGCGCCGCGACACCCGCAACGAGTCCACGGCGGCCATGACCGTCGTCGCGGACGACGAGTACGACGAGGAGCCTCCGCGCTCGCGCGGCCGCCGCTCCCGGGGCGAGGCCGAGGAGGCCGCGCCGGCCGCGTCCGGCGGCACCGACCCGCTGGCGATGCTGGCCAGTCTCGGCCAGGGGGACGACTCCCCCTCGGAGCCGGGCCTCTCCGGCCGGACCGGTCCGCCCACCCCCGTCGCGGGTGAGGCTCTGGGCGGCCTCGTGAACCGCGCCCCCGCCGCGGCCCTGCCCCCTGTCCCGGCGGCTCCCGCGACGCCCGCCCAGGGCTGGAACCCGGGTCAGGTCCCGTCCGCGACCGAACGCACCCAGGCGTGGGACCCGCGCGCGGCCGATGACCCGCTGGGCGGCCCCGCGCCGTCGTCCACCACCGGCTCCCACAGCCGCGGAGGCTACGACACCGGCTCCTTCCCGTCGGGCGCGCCGACCCCCTCCTCCTACGACACCGGGTCACACGACCGCCCCGCCTCCGCCACCGGCTCCCACAGCCGCGGAAGCTACGACACCGGGTCGCACGACCGCGGGGGCTACGGCACGCCCGGCGGCCAGTCCCCCGCGTCGTCCTTCGACACGGGGTCGCACAGCCGCGGAAGCTACGAGTCCGACCCGCTGGGCGGCCCCGCGCCGTCGTCCACCACCGGCTCCCACAGCCGCGGAGGCTACGACACCGGCTCCTTCCCGTCGGGCGCGCCGACCCCCTCCTCCTACGACACCGGGTCACACGACCGCCCCGCCTCCACCACCGGCTCCCACAGCCGCGGAAGCTACGACACCGGCTCCTTCGCGGCCGGCGCGCCGGCCGCCCGGCCCTCCCCCGGGGACCCGTTGACCGACCCGTCGTTCACGTCAACGCCTCCGTCGGGCCCCGCCACCGGATCCCCGATCTGGTCGAGTCTGGACACCGGTTCCCACCAGCGGCCGCCGGTTCCGCCGGCCGCGCCGCCGTTCCCGCCCGCCGGGGCGGCGCCGACCGGTGCGCAGCCGTCCTTCCGGGGCTCCTCCCCCGACCAGTCCGGGGTCGGCGGCGGCTACACCCCGACCGGGGCGCAGCCCTCGACGAGCGGCTACGACTCCCCCTACACCACCGGGTCCTTCGACAACCCCTACGACACCGGCTCCTACAACCGCGGCGACTCCGCCGGGCAGGACCCGGCACAGGGGCGGAGCGGACCGGGGTACGGTCCGGGACCGCGCGGCGGTTGGGAGGAGTCCTCCTGGAGCGGCTCCCCCGACAGCGGGCCGCAGCCGTTCGGCGGCGACGCCGGGGAACGTCCCGGGGTCGGCGGCGGCTACACCCCGACCGGGGCGCAGCCCTCGACGAGCGGCTACGACTCCCCCTACACCACCGGGTCCTTCGACAACCCCTACGACACCGGCTCCTACAACCGCGGCGACTACCCCGCGCCGGGCGCTCCGCAGCCGCCGTCCTACAACGGCTACCCCGACGGGCAGGGCGGATACCCCCAGGGCGGGCCGGCCCAGCCGGGCGGGTACGGCACCGGACCGGGCTACGGCCCCCGGCCCGGCGAGTGGCCGCCCTACGACCAGAGCGGTCCTCCCCAGGGCCGCCCGAACCGGCCCGAGGACGATCCCGACAACTACTACGGCGACGGCTACCGCCGGTAACGGGACACCGTCGGAAACGGCCGGGGGCGGGGCGCGGACAGCGCCCCGCCCCCGGCCGTTTCCATACCCGGTCCCGAAACGTGTCCTTGGCCACACTCGGGGAGAAGATCGGCCAAGACCGCCCGCGCCGCGAGCGGACACCCCCAGAATTGGCGACGGTAAGTGATCGACAGCATCCGCCGGGTGAACAGGCCTCGATGCTGCCGGAACCGGGACGACGTGAACCCGCCGGCCGCAGCGGGGGTTTCTCTTGGGGACGTCCGGGTGGGCGAACCCCCGTCCGGGGCGGGACCCGCCCGCTGATTCGCGAGGTTCGCCCCGGGCGGCCGTTCGAGCGGAATCGGCGCGGCGAGCACCGCTCCGGCGGGCGCGAACCCGGAACGACTCGAGAGGCACGACCTGGTCTCCCCCGGCCCGCTGTCCCCAGAGCGCCGTTTCATCGGGGGAGCGCGCACCGCCGGCAGGAGCAGCAGCCGGGAACCGGTGCGCGCGGGCTCCGCAGACCCACCGGGGGTACCGCATGTGTGAAGACGCCCAGGGAACACCGTCGAATCCGGCTGTCCGGCCGATCCGCGCGATCGACGCGCGCGCCGTTCCGTTACTCCGCTCCCTGCCCCGCGACGCGGCCGCCTCGCTCGTGGTCTTCCTCGTCGCCGTCCCGCTGTCGCTGGGGATCGCCGTCGCGTCCGGCGCCCCGCTCGTCTCCGGGATCATCGCGGCCGTCGTCGGAGGGATCGTGGCCGGGGCGTTCGGCGGCTCCGCCATCCAGGTGAGCGGACCCGCCGCCGGGCTGACCATCATCGTCGCGGAGCTCGTCCTCACCCACGGGTGGGGGGTCACCTGCCTGGTCACGGTTCTCGCCGGCCTGGTCCAGCTGACGCTGGGCGCGTTCCGCGTGGCCAGGGCCGCCTTGGCGGTCTCCCCCGCCGTCATCCACGGCATGCTCGCCGGAGTGGGCATCACCATCGCGCTGGCCCAGCTGCACGTGGTCCTCGGCGGCGACCCGCAGAGCTCGGCGGTCGCCAACATCATGGAACTGCCCCGGCAGGTCATGGACAACCACTCCCCCGCGGTCGCGGTGGGCCTGGTGACCGTCGTGGTCATGACCGCGTGGTCCCGACTACCGGAGACCGGGCGGCTGCGCCGGATCCCCCCCGCGCTGGTGGCGGTCGCCGCGTCCACCGCCGCGGCCTCGTTCTACGACTGGCCGGTGCAGCGGGTCGACCTTCCCGACTCGCCGGCGCACGCCTGGAGCGGGCCGGCGCTGCCCGAGATCGGCCAGGTCCACGGCGTGGCGACCGCCGTCGCCACCGTCGCCCTGGTGGCGAGCGTGGAGTCGCTGCTGTGCGCCATCGCGGTCGACCGCATGCACGACGGGCGCCGGGTCCGCCTCAACCGCGAACTGATCGGACAGGGCGCGGCCAACATCGCCAGCGGCGCGCTGGGCGGGCTGCCCGTGGCGGGGGTGATCGTCCGCAGCAGCGTCAACGCCCGCGCGGGCGCGCGCACACCGCTGGCGGCGGTCCTGCACGGCGTATGGGTCCTGCTGTTCGTCGCGCTGTTCGCCTCCACCGTGGAACTGATCCCGATGGCGGCGCTGGCCGGGCTGCTGGTGTTCATCGGGGTGCGGATGGTGAACCTGGCGCACCTGCGCGACCTGCGCGAGCACCACGAGGCCGGGGTGTACCTGACGACACTGGCCGCCGTGGTGCTGCTGGGGCTGATGGAGGGGGTGCTGATCGGTTTCGCGCTGGCGCTCCTGGTCTCGCTGCGCCGCCTGACCAGGGTGACGGTGCTGACCGAGGAGCGACCGGGCGGCACCGGGCAGTGGCACGTGGTCGTGCAGGGCTCGCTGACGTTCCTCGGGGTGCCCCGCGTGGCGCAGGTGCTGCGGACCGTGCCCGCGGGCGCGCACGTGGACCTGGACCTGCACGTGGACTTCATGGACCACGCCGCGTTCGAGTCGATCCACGCCTGGCGGGTGGACCACGAGCGCACGGGCGGCCGCGTCGACATCGACGAGGTGCACGAGAACTGGTACGAGCTCAACTCCACCCGGACCGCGCCGGTCGCCAAGACCCCGACGCGCGGACTGGCCCGCTGGTGGGCGCCGTGGGGGATGCGCCAGGAGCGGGCCGCCTCCCCCGACGCTTCGGGGCTGCTGCTGGCCGGGGCCCGGGAGTACCACGCCAGCACCGCCGAGCGGATGCGCGCGCTGATGGGGCGGCTGGCCCAGTGCCAGCGGCCGCAGGCGCTGTTCATCACGTGCGCGGACTCGCGGGTGGTGCCCAACGTGATCACCTCGAGCGGCCCCGGGGACCTGTTCACCGTCCGCAACATCGGCAACCTGGTGCCGCCCCGGGGCGCCGGGAGCGGAGACGACTCGATGGGCGCCGCCATCGAGTACGCGGTGTCGGTGCTGGAGGTGCCCTCGATCGTGGTGTGCGGGCACTCGCACTGCGGCGCGATGCGCGCGCTGCTGGAGGAGCGGCCCTCGGCGGCCGCCGACGAGGTGGCAGCCGGGTCGCTGGGGCGCTGGCTGCGGTACGGCGAACCGAGCCTGGACCGGCTGGGGGAGGTCGGCCCCGGGGTGCCCGCGGCGGAGTCGGTGCGGCGGCTGTCCCAGGCCAACGTGGTGCAGCAGTTGGAGAACCTGCTCGGCTACCCGGCGGTGCGCGACCGCCACGAGCGGGGAGAGCTCGAACTGACCGGGTTGTACTACGACCTGGACACGGCGATGCTGCACGTCCTGGACCCGCGCACCGGCCTGTTCACCGCGGTGGAGGCCGCCCCGGTCCCCGGACGGCAACACCCCCCGACCGGAACGGCCCGGGAGCCCCAGCCGCAGTAGGGGCGGGCTCCCCGAAGCCCCCGGCACGGAGTGCCGGGGGCTTCGGCGGGCGCCGCGCACACGGCGCCCCCGGAGGGTCCCGGTCCGCGGGCGGGCTATGGGGTTTCCGCCGCGGGGGTGTTTCGCGTGGTTGGCCGGATCGAGGTCTGCTCGGGGTCTGTGTCCGTTGTGTGAGGGGTCCGTCGCCGCCCGCCGTGACCCCGCGATCCGCGTGGCGCGAGACCGAAAGACCCACCCGAAGCACCGGCACGCCGAACCACCCCCGCGCCGGAGGTTCCCTACTCCTCGCCCGACCGCTCCTCCTCGCGCTCGTCGTGCTCCACCGGGGAGGACTGGTAACGGGCGAACCCGATGATCACGATGATCGCGACAACGGGGAGGCCGAACATCAGCAGGTACACCGTGGAACTCATGCTCACCCACTCGGGTCGGGGACGCCGCCGAAAACTTCCCCCAATCTAGTGGTGCCCGAAGACCCCCGGAGTCCGACGCACCGCCCGTTACAGGCCGTCCGGCTCCCCCGTTCCGGCCACCATGCCCCTGACCGGCGGTTTCATACCGACAGGGACACCCGGCAGGAGTTTTCATCCGTCGGCCGGAGCCCCTCGCCCCACTCGGTTCCCGGACCGGGATCCCGGGATTCCGCTCCGCCAGCGCGTCTGCTATGCGCGCCGCGGGGTGTTTGTCTACGGTCGGACCATGAACGACGACGAGGGTGCTGTCCTGCGCGAACTGATCCGGCTGGAGGACCAGGAGGGCTGGCTCGGTCGCTTCTCCGCACAGGAGATCGCGGCCGGGATCGGTCTGCCGCCCGATCGGGTGCGCATGGCCGCGGAGTCCCTGAAGACCACCCACCGGGCGATCTCCTACTTCGAGCGCTCCTCGTCCGACCTGGTCGAACTCGGCGGCGTCACCGAGACGGGCCGCGGCCTGGCGGCCGGGGAGGACCCCCGCAGGAGGATGCCGCCCCGCCGTCTGAGGAGGGCGAGGAGAAGAGGAGTCGGCCGGTAAGCCGGATTCTAAAACCAGAATGCTCCGACCTGCACCGTTGCCATAAATAAGGCTCTGGCCTGGCAAAGTTCCTCTCCCTGTTTGCCGTTGTTTCCGGCTGCTTCCGGTTGTTCAGCGGAACAGGGACGGAACACGGTGCCTTCCCTGCTTCCCTCCTCCCCCCTTTCCCCTCTCCTCACCGTTCTTCTTGTGCTTGCTGCGCTCTTGGCCTCGGCCTGCCCGGTGAGCGGGCTTCTGGTCCTGGCCGCGCGTGCTGTGCTGGTGCTCTCGGCTCCGGCCTCGGTCCCGCGGTCCACTCCCTCAAGGACTGTGGTTGGCCCTCTGGTCGATCCCCCTATTGAACGTCGTGCCCCTGGGCACGGCGTGGCGCGGGAAGCGCGCCGCGCGGAACGCAGGCGAGCGCGCGCACCCGCGCCGGCGCCCGACTCCCCGTA
>NZ_SNYN01000014.1 GCF_004363075.1 Actinorugispora endophytica | reverse complement strand
CGTCTTCGACACCGACACCGACTCGGTCTCCGACACCACCCCCCGCACCATCAACCTCGACCTCACCCCACCCAAAACCGAAACCGACAACACCACCAACAACAACCAGACCAACAACAGAACCGACGACACCCCCACACCCACCCCACGCCCCACCCCCGGCACCAACACCGACACCGGAACGAACACCGGAAACCGGTCCCCTCTCCCCCACACCAACGACGACGGCGTCAGCTCCCTCGACGACACCGACGACTACCAGGCGCTCCTGGACGACGTCAGCTCCCTCAGCGACGACGACTACCAGGCGCTCCTCGACGACGCCAACGAGTTCTCCGACGACGCCTCGTCCCTCCCCGACCTCGACGACTCCCCCACGCAGACCCCCGAGAGCTCGCTCCCCTCCACCCCCGACGAGTTCGCCCCCCGCCCACAGGAAAAGGGATTCGACACCCAAAGGTTCATCGACTCCCTCACCAACCTCAAGAACGACCCGTTCGGCGACCTCCCCGCCGACACCAGAGACCTCACCGTCGCGTCCGCCTTCCTCCCCGGCTCCGGCCAAGGCGACAACAGCGACAACGAGTCCCCCACTTTCCAGCCGACCACGCCCGTTCCCCAACCCCCTGCCACAGGGTCGAACAACACCCCCTCGGCACCCACTCAGCAGACCGGCACCCCCCAGAACCAGGGCCAAGGCCAGGGTCAGGGCCAGGGCCAGGGCCAGAACCGCTCCGGCGCCCCCGGCACGAACACCTCGGCTACCTCTCCCCAGGCCACGCAGACTTCGGACGGCAGAGGCGACCAGCCCTTCGTCCCCACGGAGACCGACGCCGACTCCCCTCAGAACGCAGCAGGTCAGGCTCCCTCGTCGACCACTCCGGTCGGCGACCCGCCGCAGACGGTCTCGTCCTCCCCCGAGATCGTCCAGCCCTCTTCCCCCAACGCTCAGGGGGACGACTCCCCCGTCCAACCGGCGGACGAGCGGGACGGCGACGCAGGAGGGCGCGACTCCTCGGACACGGTCCACGACGCGACGGAGACCTCGGAGCAGCCGCCGACCACCCAGGTCCCCGAGACGGCCGCCGAGGACACCGACAGCGAGAGCGCTCCTCCGCCCGGCACCGATCCCGAGGCCACCGACCCCTTCACGGAGAGCGTCCGGGAGCGCGAGCAGCAGGTCGCCGAGCAACAGGCCAGGGTGGACGAGGCCCGACAGCGGAGCGAGGCCGAGCAGGTCCGACTGGAGACCGCCCAGACACGCGAGTCCGACTCCAGGACCGCGTTCGACGCTTCCGCAACCGCCTACGACGAGGCCGTGAGCGCCGCCGCCGCCACCCGCGCGGAGTGGCAGGGCAGGGTCGACCGGGCCGAGCAGCGGGCCCAGCAGTCCGAGCAGCGGGCGGACGCGTCCCGTCAGCGGGCGGACGCGTCCAGGCAGCGGGCGGAGACGTCGGAGCGGGCTGTCCAGAGTGCCCAGGAGTCACTGGACCAGGCCCCCCGCGACGCCGAGGACCTGCGGAGGCAGGCCGGCCAGCTCCGAGCGGACGCCGACCGGCTCGAACAGGACGCGCAGAACCCCGCCGACGACACGGGCCCCCGGGACCAGAACACCCAGGAGCCGCCGGACCAGGCGCACCTCGACATCGCGAACCTCCGGGAGCAGGCCGACCGGCTCGAACAGGAAGCGCAGAACCTGGTTCCGGTGCGCACGCGGTCCCTGGCCGAGGCCACCGCGACCAGGGACCAGGACGCGGTGGCCTACCGCGACGACCGGACCGCCGCGGCCCGGAACACCGAGACGGCCCGCCGCGACCAGGCAGCGGCGAAGGACGCCGCGTCCAACCAGAAGCGCGCCGTGGACAAGGCCGACGAGAAGGTCGAGACCACGCGGCGGACGATGGAGAGGGACCAGCGGAACTGGACGCGGGACCGACTCGACCTGTTCCGGGCCGAGCAGTCCTACGGTGCGGCGCTCCAGAACACCGCGACCGTCGGCCAGGACCTTCTGGACGCCCGGATGGACCTGCGGATCGCACGGCTGGAACAGCTGGAGTCGGTCAGGGACTCCGCCCAGCGCGACGCCGACCAAGCTTTCGACGACAGGCGCGACGCCGCCGAGAAGGCGCAGGAGAAGAGCCGGGAGGCGCGGGAGCAGCAGCAACAGGTCCAGCGCCTGGAGCAGGAGCGCCGGACGGTCCCGCCCGAGGACACCGAGGGCGCCACCCGGGCCGACAGCACGCTCGAACAGGAGCGGGAGAGGGCACGGAACCTCGACGAGGAGGCCCGTGCCCTCCGGGAGGCCCTCACCACCGCCGAGAACACGTACAACGAGCGCGTCCGAACGGCCGAGGAGGCGTCGAACGACCTGGCGCGGGCCGAGGAGGACGCCAGGAACGAGATGATCGGCGACGCCGATCAGGCCGACGTCCTCAACGAGGACCACGAGAGAGGGAAAGAGCTCACCGAGTCCGCCACCCGCGACATCCCGCGCCTCGAGGCGGACGTGGCGAGGATGGAGCGGGAGTCCGGCAAGAACCGCGAGGACGACCTCCGCACGTACTCGCGCCAGCTGGACCACCTGCTGGGCAGCGAGCTGCTGGAGTCCCAGCGCATCGGGTTGACCGTGACCGGCCCCGAGGGCGGGCGCGGCTTCGACGGCGTGATCGAGGGCCTGGCCGAGCGGAACCAGGACCTGACCCAGCCCTTCCGCGACGCCTTCCAGCAGAAGTTCCGCGATAACCCGTACCCGTTCTTCAGTCACCACGGCGCCTCCGTCACCGTCGGCGGACGAACGGCCACCCTGCGCATCGGCTCGCGCGACAACGACTGGCGGCGCGGGCAGGACCTGCCCAAGAACGACGACACCGTCCCGGACCTGTCCAACTCCGACTCCGCGGGCAAGCCCCTGCTGCACCAGGACGTCCGCGGCGAGGCCGTCCACCGCGGCATCGGCGGCACCGTCTACATCAACCCGCTGTTCCCCATCCCCCTGCCCGGCAGCATCGGCCCCGCCGTCATCTTCACCCTGCTGGGCGGCTTCAACCAGCCCTCCAGCAACCAGCTCATCGGTCGCGACACCGGCATGCAGAGCGGCGCCAGCGTCAGCGGCAAGGCCGTGGACCACATCACCGACCTGCGCGCCCACCTCACCATCGACCCCGACCCCGCGGCGCAGAACCAGGCCGGGGACGACACCCAGAACCAGGGCATCGAACTGGACACCCTGGACACGGTGTTCGAGGCGCCCCAAGGGCTGAGCCTGACCGTGGAGCTGGCCGACCGGTCCTCCGACGCGCCCGACCTCATCCACCTGCGCGACCCCTTCGACCCCGCCGACACGCCCGAACCGGGCACGGTCGCCCGCGGCAACCCCGGCATTCGCCTGGGCGGCGGCCACCCCGTCTCCGTCAACGGGATCTACGCCGCCGACGACGCCCCCCGGGACCAGCCGGGCGACAACCGCCAGGACGGCGAGCAGAGCACCGACGACACGAATAACCAGGACACCGTCCAGGAGCGCGACGTCGCCGCCCCCGGTCGGGGTGGCCGGGGCGGCCGCCGGACGATGGCGGACTGGGTGGTGGACCACCTGTCGGACCCGCGCCCCCGCTCCTGGTTCCGGCGCGCGGGGGACGCCGTCAAGGACGCGGTGCTTCCCGGCTTCGTACGCAGCAGGAAAACCCCCTGGAACGACAGCCACGAAGCCCGGGGGATCCGCTCCCTGCTCTCGGACGACAGCGTCCGCGACAACCTCAAATCCATGACCAAGGGCCCCATCTACCTGGAGGTCGAGGACAACCAGGGCCGCGAACGCCTCGTCAGGATGTGGTCGGTGCCCACCCGGCTCACCCGCATCCCCGACATCCCCGCCGGGCTGGGCCTGGAGCACTCCGTCAGCTCCAGCAAGGAGGTCGAGAACACCTTCCTGCGCGCCGACTCCGTGGCCGGCGGATTCGGCGGCGGCATGGTCCTGCAGGCGTTCGGCAACCAGTTGCGCGCCGACCTGCCCCTGGCCGACTACCGGCACGACCGCGAGGGCGCCTCCGGCACCATGCAGGTCGACAAGGGCGGCACGGCCCGCGTCACCCACACCGACGACGCCGCCATGTACGCCGTCGATCGCACCTTCTACCTACAGTTCGACGGCGATGACACCCCTCACCGGTTCACCGGCCAAACCGTCGAGGCCCTCAGCGTCGACGACGCCCGCCTGCTCGCCGACCCCGACCGCAACAACGACGACGCCCAGGCCCGCCCCGACCACACCCCCGTCTACCCCCACCTGCGCCGCGACCGCCCCGACCACTTCGGCGGTACCCCCATCCGCGGCATCACCTGGGAAAACGGCGACCAGTACACCAACTGGACCCCCGACGCGCCCGCCGCGACAACGGTCCCCGCTCCCGTAACCACCGCGTCAGGCACCGACACCCTGAACGCGCAGGGCACCGACCCCGACGCGATCACCCCGGCCCCGGATCCGGTCACGGACACCGGCGCGGCTCCCCAGACCGATCCCGGGACCACTCCCGAGGCCGACGCCCCTCCCGCTCCTCCGCGCACCGTCGTCGACGCGTACGCCCAGCAGGTTCTGACCGGGATCGCCCGCCAGTACCCCGGCCTGGTCATCCCCGACATCGCCCGCGCCCGCGCCGAGTACTCCCGCAGACCCCCCGGCCAGGTCGACCGCAGCGGCCGGTTCTTCTCCCGCGAGAACCACTTCCGCCGTGACCACGAGGTCGCCCTCTACAACACCGGCCAGATCCTCGAGCAGATCTCCGAGGCCAACCTCGTCGGCCGCGCCGACGAGTGGACCGGCGACGGCGTCGACGTCCACCTCATCGAGACCGCCCTCGTCGACCCCCGGAACACCGAGGGCTGGTTCCGCCCCGACTACATCACCGTCCGCCTCAAAGCCACCCCCAGCAACCGTCAGTTCGGCGGCACCGTCACCAAGAACCACACCGCCACCAGCACCGACGGCACCACCGGCCACCGCAGGCTCGAAGAGCACGAGCGCGCCCACCGCATCGGCGTCCGCGTCCGCGGCATGTTCCGCGACATCCCCAACGGGGACGCCCGCTGGATGGCCCGCTTCCAGGCCGGCGGCGGCTTCCGCGGTCAGCACCAGTGGCTCTCCTCGCGGGGATCCGAGAACGACACCAGCGGCACCAAGACCGCCAGCTCGGTCACCCACAAGGGCGACACCGACATCTGGCGTTACGACCTGCAGTTCCACGCCGAGATGGGCAAGTTCCGCAAAACCGACGACCTGCCCCTCGACGCCCGCGCCGCCACCGCCCAGTCCCGCCCCGACTACGACGGCTACCGGGTCGACCTGCTCACCGACCGCAACGGCGCCCCCATCGCCCTCAACGGCCGCATCGAACTCGAGGCCCCCGCCAACAACGGCCCCGACACCGCCCCGCGAGAGCAGGACCAGGACGCCGCCCAGCACACCTCCACCCCGCTGGAGGCCGCCCAGGCGCGCGACATCATCAACGGCGCCCGCCCCCCGATCGGGGACAACGAGCGGTCACCCCAGGCAGTGGCCCTGGACTCGCTGCCCACCGCCACCGAGGGCATCAGCACCCGCAGCGGCGACACCACCCTGCGCCAGCGCCTCTACGGCCTCCTGGGCAAAGCCCCCGGCCTGCAGAACTTCCTCAAGCGCCCCGCCGGGCACGACTTCTTCACCACCCTGTTCAGCCGCGAGCCCCTCGCCGGGCACACCCACGCCCTCAGCTCCAACCCCGGCTACCGCACCCGCAACTGGATGCGCGACTACTTCTTCAGCGGTCGCCACACCACCACCGTCCACGCCGACCGCACCGACGTCACCTTCCACAGCCTCCAACCCGACGCCGACCTCAAGACCAGCCACACCCGCCCCACCCGCCTGGTCCGCAACAACGTCAACGTCCGCACCTGGTCCGGTGACGTCGAGGTCCGCGCCGCCATCAACACCAACCCCAGTGCCCGCTCCCTCAAGGACTCCCCCGACAACCCCACTCCCGGCCTGACCACCATCGACAGCGCCAACAAGGCCTCCCCTCACATCGGCTGGAACTTCCTCACCGGATCGCTGAGCAGCAGCCAGGGCACCGAGGACACCAAGGTCTTCGGCCAGCAGACCAGCTTCAAACCCGCCGGCGGCGTCCGCCCCTACACCGCCGACCTGCGCCTGACCGAGACCGCCGAGATCCGCGACGAGTTCGACTTCGCCGCCAACGTCCCCCGCACCCCCCAGGACAGGCACTACAACAGCATCCAGACCGTCGTCCCCGGTGCCGAGTTCGGGTTCGCCCCCCTGCACGCCCTCTACCACGCCGACCTCGTCAACGACCGCGTCGATCCCGACACCGGGGCCCTCACCGCCCAACCCAACCCCCGACTGGGCCCTGACCAGTTCCGCGTCCGCCCCGGCTTCGAGAACCTCGGCCACCACCTCAAGACCACCCCCCGGGCCCCGGAGCCGGCTCCCGCCCAGGACACGGAGCAGAACACCGCCCAGGACACCGCTCCGGACGAGACCCCGGAGCAGCCCCCGACCGCTCCCGCCACCGACCGGGGGGCGGACGACCGCGCGGACTCCACCGGCGTCCAGCTGGCGAAGCGGCTGCACGAGGACAACTACGAGCTCACCGGCCAGAGCCGCGAAGCCGTCCTCAACCACATCACCAGCCAGCTCACCCGCAGCACCGACGACCCCAGCGTCGTCGGCGTCAAACTCCGCGCCCTGCACAACCGCTACCTCACCCGCCACCCCGACCAGGCCACCCCCGACGGCCGCACCGTCCCCGGTACCCGCCGCGCCGAGGTCAAAGGCCAGATCCGCCACGGCACCGTCACCATCGAGGCCGTCCGCCAGCCTCCCAAGGTCACCCAACTCGGCGGCAGCTCCTCCTTCGGCCACGACCACTCACTCTCCGGCGAGCACGACGCCATCGCCGGAATCACCGCCAGCGTGGGCACCCGCGGTGAATTCCTCATCCAGACCCCCACCCCCCTGCCCAACCAGGACCAGCCCGGCAACTACTCCGACAACCTCCCCAGCAAGCGCTTCGTCAACATCACCCCGACTCCCACCGCCGGCGTCGCCACCCAGACCAGCAACATCAACGTCAGCGGCGACCTCACCGACGCCTCCTGGACCACCACCCTCAACGGCCCCTACGCCATCACCGAGACGCCCGCCCACATCCGCCTCACCATCGAGTACGGCTCCCGCACCATCACCCTTGAGGGCGACCACTCCACCATCAAGGAGGCCTTCCCCGCCGCCTACCTCTCCCTCACCGAGCAGGACACCGGCGACACGGACGGCACCGAGCCGGACAGGAGCAGCGGCCAGGACACCGACCCGGACCGCATCGAGGCCGACGACACTCCGCAGCCCGAGCAGGCCCCCGCGCCCGAGACCTCGCGCCCGGTCCCGTCCCTGGTCCAAGACCCGGGCCAGGCCGACAACGCCATCCGCGACTGGCGCGCCGGCAAGAACAGCCAGGCCCGGAACGAGGGACAGCAGAACCGGGACGAGGGCCAGGACCAGGACCGCGGTCAGGGGCGGCAGGACCGCCGCCCGTTCGTGGACCTGGCACCGCTGGGCATCCAGGACAACGGCCGCGCCATCCAGGACATCACCTACATCGCCCTGGCCGAGTCCCACGGCTGGAAGCCCCCCACCAACCGCCCTCTCACCAGCGACGACGTCGACAACGCCCGGAAGTACAGCCACAAGCACATCGCGCGGCACACCGGCACCACCCCCGACAACGACCCCGTCAGCGCCAACGTCAACGACGACACTCTCAAGATCCTCTTCCACGACGCCGCCGACCCCGCCAGCCCCGACGGCGCGTCCCTCTTCGACATCGGCCGCACCCGGTTGAGCCTCGGCGCCGTCCCCCACACCGACCGCGCCACCATCATCGACGTCGCCGTCGACTCCAGCATCGCCAGCCCCAGAAGCACCGGCGTGCTCGACCTCACCATCAACACCCGCTCCACCAGCACCAACGCCAACATCAACACCCGCCCCGCCGCCTGGATCGCCGAGGACCGCCCCCAGGTCGATCCCGGGGAGACCCCCATCCCCGTCCCCGGCAACCTCCTGGTCGGGCAGCCCACCGTCGCCACCTCCGGCGGCGGCGCCACCTCCCGCCGCGACGGCCACATCGACACCGACCCCGCCCAGCCCGGTCCCGACCCCACCAGCAAGCGCAGCTACCTCGTCTCGATCCCCACCAGCTGGATCGCCGTCGCCGAGAACCTGCGCCCCCGCATCCACGGCATCAGCCGCGTCCCCGGCCTCCAGCTCTCCCCCACCCGCGGCCTCGCCGAAACCGAGACCACCATCACCACCTGGGTGGGCGAGAACGACGCCCGCGCCCTCGGCCTGCTCGACGACGACCGCGTCGACACCAAGGCGTGGGACGCCGTCGCCGACGCCCAGAAGGACCTCGCCGAGGCCGAGAAGACCTACTACACCGAGCGCGCCAAGCTTCCCGACCTCGTCGACGACCTCGTCCGCGACCCCGGCGACCAGGGCGCCCGCCAGCGCTACGAGGACCAGGAACGCGAGTACGACAAGGCCAGGACCGCGTTCGAGGAGAAGTTCGCGGCCTGGAAGGACGCCCAGGAGAAGGCCCGGCAGCGCCTCGGCGGCCCCGCCATCCGCGACGGCGACCAGTCCCCGGCTCCCGAGACCCGGCCCGCGGACGAGACCACGGCCGTGCGCCCGCTGCCCCCCGCGGCTCCGGAGGCCCCTCAGCGGACCGTTCCCCAGAACAGCCTGTTCCAGCAGATCCTCAACCCCGCGTCCCCGACCGTGGAGGCGTCCCCCGAGGCCGCGTCCTCCTCGCGCGCCCCCGGGGACGACACCACCGACTCCCGGGCCGACACCGTGCTCGGAGACTGGCAGCAGAACCCGAACCTCGTGGTCGGCACGGCCCGCATCGACACCACCGGCCCCGGCCGGCAGCAGCCCACCGACACCGACCGCGCCGACGCCCCCCGGCCCGTGGACGAGGCTCGCGCCCGGGTGGCCCGCTTCGAGACCGACCTCGAGGACGCCCGCGTCAACTTCGCGCTCCCCGACGACGACCTCTACTACCTCGGCGGAAAGGTGGAGGCCGCGCAACTGCGCGTGGACGCCGCCAACGCCGAGATCGAATCGGCCGCCACCCGGCCGGACTCCGCCCGCGCCACGCGTGAACTCGACCGCGCCCTCACCGACCTGAACCAGGCCCGCCAGACCTTCACCGACAACGGCGGAACGTGGACCCCCGACGGTAAGCCCCACCGCCCCCTGCCCACTCCGCCCACCGACACCACCCCCACCGCGGCCGGCGACCGGACCAGCACCCCCACGCGGACCGAAACCGGGGCGCCCTCCGACCGCCGCACCCCGATCGATCAGGCGCGTGCCGACGAAGTCCTCCGCGACTGGCTGCAGAACCCGTCCGTCCAGGTCAACATGGTCGGCGTCGACACCGCCGGAACCGACACCCGTGCCCCCGGCGCTCCCCTCCTCCCGGAGCCGTCCGGGAACCTTCCGGAGACCTCCCCCGCCCCCCGTGACGGTCTGGCGGCCCGGGCCGGGCAGGCCCGCCGCGACGCCGAATCGGCGCTGCGCGGCCTCGAGGACGCCGAACAGCGGTCGGGGACCGCGCGCGACGCCGCCGCCGGAGCCGGGAGACGCGTCGAGGCCGCCCTCACGAACGAGGAGACCGCGCGCTGGAAGGCCGAGCAGGCGGACGGAGCGGTCCGCGACGCCCAGCGGGCCATGACCGAGGCGTCCGAGGCGGCGCGGGCGGCCAGGGAGCGCGTCGAGACCGCCCGCAAGGCGCGCGACGCCGCGGCCGTGGCGGAGACCAAAGCCCGCGAGGAGCTGCGGGAGGTCGAGGAGCGGGCGCGGCGGGAGAACGGGGCCGCCCAGCTCCGGATCGACGCCGCCCAGGCCGGGGTGGTTCTCGCGGAGCAGAAGGTCCTCGACGCCGAGGCCGCCCTTCCCGACGCCGAGGCCGCCGTCGGCAAGGCCCAGACCGACCTGCGCGAGGCCGAGGAGGCGTCCGCTCCCGCGCCCGCCGACGGCGACGGCGACGAGGCCCCCGCCACCGGCGAGACCGCGACCTCCGACAACGACGAGGCCGGCTCCGACACCGAGACGGGCCCCGTCGCCGAGGCGCGGGCCGAACTCCGGCGGGCCGAGGAGGCCCTGAAGGACGCGCGTGACAGGCTCGACGACGCCCTGACCGAACGGTCCGACGCGCGCGGACGCGTCGAACAGGAGCAGGACCGCGCCGAGAAGACCGCGACCCGCAACCAGCGCGACCAGGAGGAGGCCCAGGAGAAGGTCACCGCGGCGCACGGCACGGCGCAGCGGAGACTGCGCGACCACACCCTCGCCGGGCAGGAGGCGGACGCCGCCGAATCGGACCGCGTCGAGGCCGCGGCCCGCGAGGAGAAGGCCCGTCTCGACGCCCGCGACGCCGGGATCACGCAGCGGTGGGCCGAGTTCGACGCCGCGGCCGCCCGCGCGAACCTGGACGCGCGCGTCCGCGACGCGGCCACCGCCGACCAGTCGCTGAGGGAGGCGCGGGCCGGCCTGAGCGAAGCCATCGCCAGGTCGTCCCGCGCCGACCTGGCCCTCGCCGAGTTCGACGCGACCGCCGTCCGGACCGAGATCAGCACCCTCCAGGACCAGCGCGACCAGCGCGACGACGCCGCACCGGACTCCCGGGAGTCCCAGGACCAGCGGGACGACGCGCGCCTCGAAACCCTGCGGACCGAGGCGGAGGCCGCCGAGCAGAGGGTCCTGGACCTCCGGGCCGCGCTGGAGACCGCGCTGTCCGACGCCGAGGCCGACGCCGCCTCCAGGGACAGCGGCCCGGAGATCCCGCCGACCACCGTGACCGCCCCGGTGGTCCCGGACGGGCTGGGCTACACCAGTGAGCCCCTGGGCGAGTTCGTGCGCGACACGATCAACGCGGAGGGCTCCCCCGTCCCCCAGGCCGTCCGGCAGGGGCTGGAGCGAGAGGTCGTCAACGCCTTCGACGAGGACCTCGGGCGCTTCTTCCAGGAGGGCGGCGACACCGTCACGTTCCGGGACCCGCGAGGAGGGGAGTGGACCACCCGGATCGCCCTGCGTCCGCCGAGCGGCGACACCCGCGCGCCCGGCTCCGCTTCGGAGGCCACCGGTGACGAAGCCCCGGTCACGTCCAGCGGGGCGCGCGGCGGCAACAAGGGGGTGGGCGGCAAGATCACCATCAACCCGCTCTACCTCGGCTCCATCGGCGACTTCAACGCCGGTCCCCTGATCTCCTTCGGCCTCAGGGGCGGCCTCTCGGTGCGCTCGACCGGCCAGGAGGCCACCACCCTGACCAGCGCCGGGAGCAGCCTCGACCGGAGAGGGCCCTCCAACCAGCTGGTCACCGACCTGGGCGTGGACCTCACGATCACGGGCCCGGACACCACCGCGGACAGCCCGCCGCGGACGGCCACGACGACGCTCAGGGACGGGCTGGCGGTGACCCTGGGCCCGCCCAAGCCCGCGCCCGCCCGGGCTCCCGAGACGATCCGGCTGCACGACCCGCACACCGTCCGGGGCCAGCGCGGGAGCGACGGCTCCGCGCCGCTCCCCGGCGCCAGGGCCAGGAACGGGCACCCCACCAACGTGGGCGCGATCACCAGCACGGGGAACAACCCGGTCACCATCGGTGAGCGGATCGCCCGCCACCTCACCCCCGACCCCGGGGTCTGGGACTCCGTCAAGGACACCCTCTCCACGGAGGGCCGACGGGATAAGCGGGCCCAGCGCCAGCGGGACTACGAGCGGAAGATCCAGGAACTCTTCGCCCCCGACGGCCCGGTGAAGCGGGACCTGCCCGCGATGACCGCCTCCCCGCTGCCCCTGCGGGTGCCCACCCCCGGTGGCGGCGCCAGGCTCGCGAAGATGTGGTCGGTGCCCACCGGCTACTCCAAGAAGGCCGTGTCACCGGAGGCGGACCTCTCCCGGAAGGGCAAGTCGGAGAAGGGGGTCTCCGAGTCCGTCACCCACGGGAACAACATCTCGGTCACCATCGGGGGCGGGCTCGGCTTCGCCATCCCCTACGGCGACAACAAGGTGTTCCGGATCGACGTGCCCAACGTCGAGTACACGTTCACGCACGGCAGGACCCAGAACCAGAGCCGGTCCGAATCCGGGTCGACCACCCGCGTCATCACCAACGACGACACGGTCGAGTACGACGTCCAGCGCAACTACTACCTGCAGTTCGACGGCGAGAGCGAGATCCTCCGGTTCCAGGGCGACACCGTCGAGGTCCTGACGGTGGAGGACGCCGGGCTGATCAGCACCGCCCCGGCGGACCGCGGGACCGACCGGCCGGGGACCGAGCGCAGGCCCGCCCTCGCCAACCTGGCCGCGGACCGCCCCACCGACTTCAGCGGCGCGACCCCTCGCGGCTTCACCTGGCCCGACGACGCCCGGGACTCGTCCGGCGCCCCCCGCACGGACAACTTCAACGACGCCCTCATCGACCAGGTGCTCACCGGGCTGGCCCGGAAGCGCCCCGGTCTCGTGCTGCCGGAGCTGTCCAGGACCCGCGGGAACTACGCCCGCCGGCCCGGCAGGGAGGAGGCCGACTACTTCGACCGCTCCTTCCGCGAGCACTACGGCTTCCGGCGCAACTACAACGTGGCGCGCGAGAACACCTTCAAGGTCATCCAGGCGCTCTCCGAGAGCAGCCTGAAGAGCAGTCCCAACGACCTCGCCGGCGAGGGGATCCCCGTCGAGCTGGACGAGTCCGCGTGGATCGACCCGCCCTCCTGGGTCAGGCTCAAGGAGCTCTGGCGGCCCAAGTTCACGCGCATCCGGATCACCGCCGACTTCGGCAAGCTGGAGTTCGTCCGCCCCTCCCCCAGCGGCACGGGCGGCGTCTTCGCCGGTTCCGCCGGCCTCGGCAGGGGTTCGGGGCGCAGCACCACCCACACGCTGATGGGCCAGGTCGGAGGCATCAACCGCGGACAGAACGGCAGCGACGCGCGGGGCGTTCCCGAACGCCTCGACGTCCCCATGTTCACCGTGACCGGGAACTACGGCACGAGCCGGGACGTGAGCGAGAGCCTCTCCCGTTCGACCGAGGACACGGTCTCGTCGACGAAGGGCGGCGAGACCTGGAGGTCCACCGCCGACTTCGACGTGCGGTTCTACGAGCACGACGACCTGGGCCTCTCCCGGAACGACGACGTCCCGCTGCGGGACAGGGGCACCTCCGTGCTCGCCGCCCCTCTCCGCGCCCAGATGGAACTGGAGACCTTCGAGAACACCGGGCGCAACACCGAGCCGGTGCACGGCCCCGGGCGGGCGAGCGCGCCCCAGCCCATCAGCACGGACGCGGCGCGGCGCGTCGTCCGCGGCGACTTCGACCCCTCCCCGGACGCCGTGCGCAAGCGGACCCGCTGGGACGCGGCGCGGCAGCGGCTGGGCGGGGCCCCGACCCCCGCGCCCGTCACGACGTCCGCCTCCCGCTCCGACGACGGGGCCGAGATCCCCCTCCTGACGAAGGCGGAGCGGAGGGCCGACCTGCTCAAGCGGTCCACTCCGGTCATCGAGCACGTCAGCACCACCTTCCAGTGGGTGGACCCCGACACCGGGGAGACCCGGACCAGCACCCTGCTCAGCGAGACCTACCAGTCGTTCTCCGGTTTCGGCCAGCGGGGACTCCACGACGGCTACCGCCGCAAGCTGGAGCACTACCTCACCGACAGCAAGGGCGGGCGGCTGTTCTACGAGAACAAGCTGTCCGACGAGCAGCTGCGCACGGTCCGGAGCCTGATCGACGGCACGGGCAGCCGCAGCCGCCAGGAGATGAGCGGCGGCCTGTGGTCCCCCCACGACGTGCGCTTCACCGTCGTCACCAAGCTCTCCCTCGACTCCGTCGACTCCTTCCTCCCGGTCCCCCGGCCCGAGAAGGGCTGGAAGGGTTCGACGACCATCGCCCTGTCCATCGGCGAGGGCACGTCGAAGTCCCTCTCCCTCGCGCTCTCCATCCTCGCGGGGCGGAACCCCAACCCCAACGTCAATCCCGGCGCCACCCCCGCTGCCCTGCCCTCCGAAGCGGGCGCGCCCATCCCGCTCGGCGGCCCCAACGCGTCCTGGACCCCGTTCGCCAAGAGCAAGGGGATCTCCCCCGCGAAGTCCTACACCGCCGAAGTGGAGTTCACCCCCCAGGGAACGGTGTTCCGCTTCACCGGTTCGGGCAGCGTCACCCAGGCCATGGAGGCGGCCAGGAACTGGAGCATCGGCCCGTCGCTGCGCCGCGACGCCCGGTTCAACGGCTGGACCGCGCTGGTCGACAACCTCGTCTCCGGCTACGTCGCCGCGCACGACGCCTACACGTCGGGCATGGTGGAGGACCGGATCGTCGAACTCGACGGCGAGACGTCCCTCCAGCCCCAGCCCCTCCCCGAGAAGCCCGCGGTCACCGTCCGCCCGGGGTTCGAGAACTCGGGCAGGCGGACCACCCCGGCCGACCCGTCGCAGGCCCTCAAGGCCCTCATCGACGACCTCGCCTCCGAGGGATGGGAGCTCACCTCCAACAGCAGGGAGAACATCCTCCACGAGCTGACGTCGGGCCTGGCCGACCACCCGGACTCCCTGGCTCCCCTGCCGGTGAAGATCCGCGCCATCGACCGCACGGTGGACACCTCGTTGAACGCCTTCCTCAACGTCCGGGTCGACACCGCGAACCCCGAGGTCAAGTACGTCGGCGGCAAGACCGACTTCACGGAGCGGCGGTCCTGGGCCGACTCCGCGACCATCAGCAAGAGCACCGCCAAGGGCCTGGGGTTCGGGCACGAGGGCATGCTCCTGCAGCCGACCTACTACCCCGAGCAGGACCAGCCGGCGGACCAGCAGCCCGGCAGCCGCTGGCTCTTCGTGACGCCCGCGATGATCAACAGCGTCTCGGTGACCACGGCCGAGAACGGGTCCACGACCGTCTCCAGCGGGCACACCGTGGAGATCACCCTCTCCACGCCCTACGGGGTGGTGCGCGAGGACAGCACGGTCGGCCTCACCCTCGACATCACCGACCCCCCGGCCGGGGCGCGCCCGACGTTCTCCGGCAGCGGCGAGGGCGGCAAGACGGAGACCTCCTACCCGGCCGCCTACCTGCTCTCCCCCGACCGCTCCGCGCCCCCGGAGCCCGACCCGTTGACGACCGAGACCGAGGCCGAGACCGAGGCCGGGACCGAGACCGAGGCCGAAACCGAGAGCACGACCGGGACCGAGAGCACGACCGACGCGGACACGGCTCCGGAGCACCCCCGCGACTACCAGGCCACGACGATCGAGGACCTGGTCCAGCAGTGGACCGCCGAGACCCGGACCGGAGCGGACGACCAGCCGATCGTCATCCCGAGCGCCGTCGAGGACGGCGGGAAGGCGATCCGCGACCTCGCGCAGGTCGTCGTGGCCAAGTCCCTGGGCTGGACCCCGCCCGCGAACGCGATCCAGAACGGCAAGTACACGGACGCGGCCGTCGACTCCGCGCGCGCCCACGTCATCGACGAGCTCAAGCTCGACAAGCGCGGCGGCACGGTGGACCGCAGCCTCTCCGACCTCGCCCTCCTGGGGCTCTTCGCCGACGCCGCCCCCAACGACGGCGGCACCGGGCTCCTCACGATGGGCAAGACCTCCTGGAACCTCAAGGCGCTCCCCGACATCTCCAGCGCCAGGGTCGTCGACGTCGCGCCCGACACCACCGTGAGCCACTCGCGCCCGCGCTCCGAGTCGTCCAGCGAGGGCAGGGAGCAGTCGGTGGCCCAGAGCCACACCGCCGACCTGCGGCCGACTGGGCTGTCGACGCAGACCCCCCTCCACGACAACCACGAGGGGATCTACTACGGGTCGATCAACGCCTCCAACGGGAACAGCAACAGCAGCGGCGAGTCCGCCTCCCGGTCGGCCGACGGCGACTCGGACGCCAAGGTCGTGGGGCGCGGCCGCTCCTACCTGGTCGAGATCGACACCAAGTGGGCGATCGGCGTGCGGACGGAGACCCAGGGGGCCTTCGCCAAGAAGTTCGACTCCGCGATGAACGCGCTCGGCAGGGACGAGCGTCCGACCCCGGTCCGGTGGCAGATCGGCGAGACCGACTCCAAGATCACCGCCTGGGTGTTCGAACAGGACGCGATCGCCATGGGGATCATCCCCGACCCGGCGACGACCGGGCTCGGCGGGAAGGCGGACGCCCTCAGGAACGCCCAGGAGGAGATGGCCCGGGCGGAAATGGAGTACCTGGACAAGCGGGCGCCGCTGGAGGAGTCGGCCGCCGCGTCCCTGGCCGCCCCCGACGACCGGGCGCTCAGGGACACCTACGACCGGCAGGAGGAGGAGTTCCAGGAGGCGCTCGCGAAGTTCAACGAGAAGACCGCGGCCTGGATCGACGCGCTCGCCGCCGCCCGCGAGGAGATCGCGTCCGGCAGCGCCTCACGGCCCCAGGAGACGGAGACCGCCCCCGAGGGCAAGGGCAAGCAGCCCCTCCGCCCCCACCCGACGGTCAGGCCCTCCGACGCCGAGACGGGGAACACCTCCCGCCTGACACCGGCCCCGATGGACTTCGACGTCCCGCGGAGAAGTCCGATCTCCGAGGGCGGCCCGGAGCAGGCCGACACCGCCGAGACCGACATCCCCTTCCCGCTGACCCTGGACTCCGACGACGATCGCGACCCCGGCAGCGACCGCTCCCCCGAAACCGATTCGCGGGAGTACGTCACGGCTCCCCTGCGTCAAGGGCTCACCGACCATATGGGCGTCGACTTCACGCTCACCTCGCTCGGCGACTACTACGCCTACTACAGCGGGGACCTCAGCATGGAGGGGATGCTCGACCGCCTCGGGCGGGCTGTCGACTCCTCGGCCACCGAGGTGGAGATCCTCGGGATGTGGGACTACTGGCGCGGGTCCGGGGCGCTGCGCACCGCGCTGGAGCGCCTGGCCGAGACCGGCGCGGTCCCGGTTCCGCCCGGCGGCTGGGACGCGCTCGTCCACCCCGCCAAACACACCGCCATGGTGCCCGAAGCGCTGGCCGGGGACTTCGGCAGTGTTCCGGGGCAGGAGCGGTCCTTCACCGTCCCCACCCCCGACGGCACGCCGCTGCGCGCCACCATCCGCCAACGCGACGCCCTGCCCGGCCACCTGAACCACCCCCGCATGGAGTGGAACCGCACCACCGACCCCGACACCGGCACCCCCGTCACCGAGGTCGTCCTGCGCCTGCGCCGCCCCCAACAACCCGCCTTCGACACCCGCGACGCCGAGACCACCCTCGTCGAGCAGATGCAGGCCGCCGTCAACAACGGCCGCCCCGTCATCGAACTCCCCGAACCCGACCAGAACCGCGAACGCCCCGCCCCCACCCGCACCACCCCCCACACCCTGCGCGACGGCTCCCGACTACGCCTGCGCGTCGAACTCGTCGACGCCGACCACGACACCCAGCAGATCCACGGCGACCTGACCTGGGACACCACCACCCAGGACACCACCCCGCAAGACCTGCCCACCCACACCAGCGCCCTGCCCGAGGTGCTGTCCTGGTACGGCCTCACCGAGACCGCCGACGCCCAGGAACAACGCGGCGCCCCCCACCGCAGAGACCCCCGCGACCCCGAAACCACCCTCCCCCACACCACCGAGGTCACCGCCGCCTCCCTGTCCCGCCTCGGCCGGATCACCGTCCGCAACGACCGCCCCGCCCTCACCACCCACACCAACCTCGCCGACCCCGACGACTGGGAGGCGCTGCGCGACACCGTCCCCGCCGTCCAGATCGGCGTCGAGACCGCCTCCACCGCCGACGAGTCCGGCGTGGACGTCTCGTTCCACGACGTCACGCGCGACACCGAGCCCGCCAAGCCCTACGACCCCGACAATCCCGACACCACCCGAGAGACGGTCGACGTTCTGGGAGATCGCGGTGACGGGCCCGAGCGGTTCCACCCGGCGAGGATGCGCCGCTACAGAGGGATGGACCGGTTCGAGGTGCGGCGGATCCCGATCCCCGAGGAGACGCGCGCCCGGATCGCCGAGGAGACCGGCACCGACCTCGCGGACGTCCCCACCCACACCCGAGAGCACACCCTGCGTCTGGCCTTCGGCGACAACGGCGTCTCCCCCGAGGACATCGAGCAGAAGAAGTACGAGTTCCTCTGGGCGCTCAACGACAGGGCCAACCAGAAGTACCGGTTCCTGGACCCGGCCCACTCCGGCCGCCCCGAAGCCGGCCCCGCGTTCGGCGACCAGTTCCACGTCCGCGTGGAGTTCGCGGGAGACCCCGGCGTCACCGGTCCCGTCCACGGCACCATCACGTGGCTGCCCACGGTCGACGGCAGGGTTCCCCGAAGCGACGCGGGCGCGTGGGCCGTGGACGCTCCCGTCGAGACCCTGGTGCACGAGACCCTGCACCGGTACGGCCTTCTCGACGAGTACGTCAAGCACCCCGACGACACCAGCCCTGCTCCGGTGTTCCGCTGGCGCCCCGACCTCACCCAGGTCACCGGCGGCGCCTACGGCAGGAGCAGCACCAACATCATGGCGGAGGTGCGGTCTACGGTGGCCGGGCTGCGCCGGCACCACCTGGAGCGCATCGACGCCCTCACCCGCCACGCCGCCGAGCGGGGCGACGGCACCCCGCCGCCCCTCCGCATCGCGGACCTGCCCGAGCCCCACCGGGCCCGGATCGTCGGCACGCTCCAGCGGGGGCGGGCGCGGAACCTGGAACCGGACCTCGTCCTGGCCGCGCTCGGCGCCTACTACGACCACGTCGTCCGAGGACACGACCTCGGCGCCGCCGTGGAGGGCTACCTCGCGACCACCCGCTCCGCTCAGGGGTACGCGGAATCGGGGCTCGACCTGAGCCAGGTGGCCGAGAACCTGGTGAACCTGTGGGAGTCGTGGTCCCGGAAGGGCGCCCTGGACGCCGCGCTGCAACGGCTGTCCTCCCTCGGCATGGAGACCAGGACCGCGCCCCGACCGTCCTCCACCTCCGCAGGCTTCAAGAACAGCCTGGCCAACGAACTCGACTTCAGCTGGCAGCTGTCCCACACCGACGACGAATCCCTCGTGGCCGTGTTCGACGCCTACTACCGGAACCAGGTCAACGGCTACGACCTCGACACCCTCACCCACGAGCTCTCCGACCTCCTTCCGGGCGCCACCCCTCAGGACAAGCAGCGCGCCCTCCTGGACCAGTGGGAGTCCTGGCGCCAGTTCGGAAACCTCAAGGACGCCACCGACCTGCTCGTCCGAAGCGGCTTCCCCACCCCTTCGGGCGGATGGAACCACACCTTCCCGCACCCCGCGCACTCCCCCCAGCCCGCGACCTCGTCCGGCGGCGGGTCCCAGGCCGGCACCGGCGAAACCGCGTCCTCGGACCGCTCCACCGCCGAACAGCCCGCCCCCCAGCCGGGCGGCCGTCCCAGGCAGGCCCCGCCGAACCAGCCGTTCCAGCCCTCCTTCGGGCAGGCGTCCTCGTCCGCGCCGGCCTGGCAGGCCCCCGGTCCGACGCCGACGGCCCCCTCCGGGAGCCTCCAGCCGGGCCACCTGTCCCCCGACCAGTGGCAGCCCGTCGTGCAGACCCTGCGCCAAGGCTTCACCAGCGAGCTCTACACCGAGGAGGCCCGCGAGGCGGTCACGGCCTACTACGACCACTACGCCAACGGCGCCGGCATGGACGCGATCCTGCACGCCATCGACCCGGACCCCGACACCTGGCCGACCGGGGAGACGAACCTCCGCGACCGGTGGGACTACTGGCGCGACACCGGGGTCCTGCGGACCGTGCTGGAGCACCTGCGGAACGCGGGTGTCACCGAGCCCCCGCAGGGCTGGGACGGACTGCTCACCCCCTCCAAACACACCCCCGCCGTGTCCGACGAACTGGCGGAGGCGTTCGGCAGCGTCCCCGGCCAGACGAGGGTCTTCACCGTCCCCACCACCGGCGGCCCGGCCGTCCAGGCCACCGTCACGCAGCGCCCCGAGCTGCAGGGCCTCCCCACCCACCCCCGTCTGGAGTGGCACCGCGGCACGACCACCGACGTCGTCGGCCCCAACGGGAGGCCGCTCCCGACCACCGAAGTCGTCATGCGCTTCCAGCGCGCTCCCGGCTCCCACCACCCCGAGGCCGAGAGAGCCCTGGCCGAGGCGATGGAGAGGGTGGTCAACGACGGCCGCCCGGTCCGCGAACTCCCCGAGCGCGCCCTGGACGGCGACCGCCCGGCCACCGACCGGCGCTCCCCCTACACCCTGCGCGACGGATCGGTGCTGCGCCTGCGCGTGGAGATCGTCGACAGCGACCACCCCCTGGACCAGGTCCACGGCCTCCTCGCCCTGTCCCCCGACGCCGGCGCCTCCGCCGTCCGGCCCTCCGACGGCGCCGACCCGCTCACCGCCGCCGCGTCGGACGTCCTGTCCTGGTTCGGCCTCACCGAGGGCACCGCCTCCCAGGAGCGGCGCCTCGCCCCGCGCGAGGACGCCGACGGCAACCCGCTCCCCCTCCCGGACCTCCCCGCGAAGGTCACCGCGACCTCCCTGGACCGCCTCGGCCAGATCACCATCCAGAACTACGCCGTGCCCGCCACGGTCCACACCGACCTGGCCCGCCCCGAGGACTGGGAGGCCGAGCGCGGCCGGGTGCCCGTCACCCAGATCGGCACGATCGACGACGAGTCCGGCGTGGAGGTCAGCTTCCGCGACGTCCAGCGCGACGCGACGGAGTGGTCCGCGCACGCCACCGACACCCGCACCAAGGGCGAACGCCGGCAGCCGCCCCACCCCGTGGACTTCGGCTTCTTCAACCCGACCTCCCGGTTCGAGGTGCGGCGCATCCCGATCCCCGCCGACAAGCGGGTCGAGGGCGGACCGACCCACGTCCGCGAACTCACCTGGCGCGGCAGGTTCGACTCCTCGGAGATCACCGACCAGGACACCCTCGACCGGATCGCCGACGAGAAGCTCCCCGAGTTCCACGCCGCCATCGACAGGTACCTCAACGGCAAGTTCCGGTTCCGGGATGAGAACGGCCGCCTCGGCGACCAGTTGCACGTGCGCGTGGAGAACACCGATGACGCCGGCGTCGCCCCCGACGCGCCCGTGCACGGCACGGTGCGGTGGATGCCCGACGACGAGTACGGCGAGACCCCCCGCAGCGACGCCCGGAACTGGGCCGTCGAGGACGACGTCGAGACCTTCGTCCACGAGCTCCTGCACTGGCTGAACCTGCTGGACCAGTACCTGGACCAGGACGGCAACCCCACCGTGGTGCGGATGCGCATGGACCACACCGGGGTTCTCGGTCCGGAGCAGGGCAACATCATGAACCACGACGGGGGCCTCTTCCCCCAGGTTCGCCAGGTCCACCTGGACCGGCTCGACGAGACCACCCGGCACGCGGGGGAGCACGGCGGCCTCCAACGTCCCGTGCGCGTCGCCGACCTGCCCGAAGACACCCGGACCAGGATCGCGGCCGAACTCCGGCGGAACCAGTCGGCCCCTCCCTCCGAGGAGACCGCGCTGGCCCGGCTCGGCGCCTACTACGACCACCACGTCCGCGGCCACGACATGGACCGGGTGGTCGAGGACTACATCGCCGTCACCTCGGACGAGAACCCGTCCCAGGACCCCGCCCAGGTCCGCGCCGACCTGGAGGGCGCCTGGCGGTCCTGGGAGCGGGACCAGGTCATCGCCCCCGTCCTGGACGAGCTCTCCCGGCTCGGCGTGTCCACCGACACCGCCCCCCGTCCGGTCCTCCCCGTCACCGGCTCCACTCCCGCGCCCGACAGCGGCGGCACCTGGACCAGGGACGACCAGACCGGGACCTGGCGGGAGGCGTCCCCCGCCCCGGACGCCCCCACCCCGCCGCGCCTGCCCGACCTCGCCGGGGACGTCCGCGTCGTCCTCGACAACCAGCTCGGGGAGACCCTGGTCCCCGAGCTGCGGACGAACCCGAACCGCGCCTTCGCGGTCTTCCGGGCCTACTACGACCACCGCGTCGGCGGCCTGCCCCTGACCGACTCGATCGCCCCCCTCACCGAGGGCTCCGCCTCGCCCGAGGAGACGGCACGGACCATCAGCGCCCAGTGGGACGCCTGGAACCGGCCCGGGGCCCTCCGCGAGGCGGCCGCCACCCTGGCCGCCAACGGCATCCCGGTCGGCGGCCTGGCCTCCGCACCCCCCGCCCCCGGTTCCGCCTCGGACACCGACATGGACTCCGATTCGGACCCGGACTCGGACTCGGACTTCGACCGGTCGATGGGCCTGGACCCGCACATGGGGCTGGGGCTGGATCCCGACATCGCCGCCGCCCTGGGTCTGGACCCCGACGCCTACATGGCAGCGGGCTTCGACTCCTCCGGCGACGAGACGGGGAACCCCTCCCGCCCGGAACCGGCCCCGATGGACCTCGACTCCGACTCCGACTTCGACATCCCCCCGCTCCAGATCATGCGGGCCGAGGTCGATCCCGCTCCGGCCGGCGTCCCCGCGCGGGACACCGGCGCCCCGGACGTGCGCAGCGCCCGCGCCCGCGCGGCCTGGGCGCAGGCCGACGTGGTCCGCTTCGAGACCGACCTCGAGGACGCCCGGACCAACTTCGCCCTGCCCGACGACGACCTGTACTACCTGGGCGGGAAGGTCGAGGCCGCGCAGCTGCGCGTGGACGCCGCCCGCGCCGAGACCGACCTCGCCAACACCCTCCTGGCCGACTCCCGAGGCGACCGCGCCGAAAGCGGCCGCCGCACCGCCCGCGAGGCCGCCACACGCGCCCGCACCGAACTCGACCGCGCCCTCACCGACCTCGCCGACGCCCACCAGGCCTTCACCGACGCCGGCGGCACCTACACCACCGACGGCACCCCCACACGCCCCCAACCCCCAACCCCCACCGACACCACCCCCGACCCGACCGGCACCCCGACCGACAGCGGCACACCCACCCGGACCGACACCGACGGCGGTACCGGTCAGCGTCGAGACACCCCCGACCCCGCCGTTCTGGCGCGCGCCGACGAAGCCCTCCGCCAATGGCAGAACGACCCCGCCGTCCAGGTCAACATGGCCGGCATCGACCCCACCGGGAACCCGGCAGCCCCACCCGCGCCCGCGGACGCCGGCCAGGCCGTCTTCAACCAGCTGCGCCCCGCCCGGCTCGCCGGTCTCAACGACAGCTCCGTCCTGCCCCTGTTCAACGCCTACTACAACCACCGCGTCAACGGCTTCCCCATGGACGCCGTCACCGCGCCGTTCACCAGCGCCACCCTCTCCTCCGACCGGATGGCGCAGATCATGCGCGCCCAGTGGGACGCCTGGGAGCGGTCCGGCGCACTCGCCAACGCGCTCGCCCTTGCGGGCGTGCCGCACGGCGGCCCCGCCCAGGCCGGCGGCTCCGCGCGGGCGCAGACGTGGATCACCATCCCCGCGGACGTCAACGAACCGCCGACCAGCATCCACTACGAGCGCGACGTACGCCAGTACATCCCGGCCCGCCCCTGGAACGGCACCCCCGAGGAGCCGGGCGGCGTCGGCATGACCCGCCCCGCCCAGCGCTTCGAGAACAACCTCTCGGCCATTCACTGGGCCATCAACAACCTCGAGGACGGCCCGCTCGACCAGTTCCTGACCCCCGAGCAGCAGAACGCCGTCCTCGACTACACCAGCGACTTCTTCGACGTAGTCAACGACGCCCTGCGCGGCGACGGGACCGTCGCGAGCGAGCACGCCCCCCGCTTCTTCTTCACCGTCAACGGGCTCGAGGGCGCCGTCCACCGCCTCCCCCTGCCCGAAGCCGTCATCGTCCACCGCGGCGTCAACAGCGACTTCATCAACCAGATCGGCGGCGACGTCGACGACCCCGAGGCCATGCGCGGCCTCATCGGCACCGTCCACACCGACCCCGCCTACATGTCCACCGCCATGGGCACCCACGCCCCCGTCGAACGCGACGTCTACGTGATGCTTCGCGTTCCCAAGGGCTACCCCGCCATCAGCACCATCGGGTTCGCCCGCCAGGGGGCCGGGGAGATGGAACTCCTCCTGCGCCGCCACACCTCGTACGTCATCCACGACGTCTACCGGCGCGAAGTCGTCCAGCCCGAGAGCGGCGACCTGATGGACCTGTGGTTCATCGAGGCCGAGATCGTCCCCAACGGCTGGACCCCGCCCCCCGACTGGACCCCCAGCCCTCTCGGCGACGCCGAGTACACCTACCCGGAACGGGAGGACGACAGCAGCGAGGAGGAGTCGGACAGCGACTCCGACGTCCAGGTCTACACGGTCCGGACCGACACCGCCGGCTCAGGTCAGCGGGACGTCCCCGCCCCCGACCGGTCGGCCGTGGACGACGCCCGGGAGCGGGTGGCCCGGGCGCAGGCCGACGTGGCCCGCTTCGAGACCGACCTCGAAAACGCCCGGACCAACTTCGCCCTGCCCGAGACCGACCTGTACCACCTGGGCGGGAAGGTCGAGGCCGCGCAGCTGCGCGTGGACGCCGCCCGCGCCGAGACCGACCTCGCCAACACCCTCCTGGCCGACTCCCGAGGCGACCGCGCCGAAAGCGGCCGCCGCACCGCCCGCGAGGCCGCCGACCGCGCCCGCACCGAACTCGACCGCGCCCTCACCGACCTCGCCGACGCCCACCAGGCCTTCACCGACGCCGGCGGCACCTACACCCCCGACGGCACCCCCACACGCCCCCAACCCCCAACCCCCACCGACACCACACCCGACCCGACCGGCACCGGAACACCCACCCCGACCGAGACCGGTGACGACACCACCGAGCCGGAGTCCGCCTCCGACCGGGCGCGAGACGAGGAGAACCGGCTCCGGGCCCTCTCCTTCCTCCAGGCCCACGCCTCGAACGCCTCCCGGGACATCACCGCCTTCCCGGTATTCGACGACGCCGAGGACACCGAGGACTACGCCCTCGACGAGGACGACGACCTCGACGAACACAACCCCTTCGCCGGGTACGACGCCCTCGTCGAGGCCGGTGTCCTCGACCAGGACGACGCCGAGGACACCGAGGACCACACCCTCGACGAGGACGACGACCTCGACGAACACAACCCCTTCGCCGGGTACGACGCCCTCGACGAGGACGACCCCTTCGGCGGTGACGCCGACACCCGGGCGGACGAGGGTCCGTCGCCCTTCACCCTCCTACAGGACGCGGCCGACATCGTCCGCTCCGCCGTGGACGACCCCCGGAACCTGGGGGCCCCCGAACAGGTCCGAGAGGTCCTCGACCGGGTCGACACCCTCCTCGAACAGGCGCGTCCCTCTTCCGAAGACCTCTCCCCCGGCCAGAAGCGGGCCTGGGAGGTCGGCGCCGACATGCTCCGCGACTACGGCCGCTTCACCCTGGAGTCCCTGGGCTCCGCGAGCACCCTCGATGACCACACCCGCTTCGTGGCCGAGTCCGCGCGGCGGTTCAGGACCGACCCCGACAGCGCCCCGGCCGCCCTGCGCGCCTACCACGAACACGCCCGGGAACTCACCGAGGCCCTCGACTTCACGAGCGTCCCCGTGGCCGCGGGCGACCCGCGCCTGGCGCCCCCCGTCCCGGGCGCGGGCGACGCCCACGCCCGCGCCGTCCGGCACGCCCAGGACCTGCACGCGGTCGAAACGCAGATCCGGGCCGCCGAGTCCGTCCGCGTCGAGACGGCCGGCCTGACGGCGCTGCGCGACCTCGTGGCGAAGGACGCCGAGGCGACACGCGACGAGGTCTACCGCGCCGTAGAGGAGCTCACCGAGGCCGTCGAGCGCGCCAAGGAGCGCAACGAAGCGCTCGCCGACCTGAAGAAGCGCGCGGACGAGGCGTCGCACCGGTCGCGGGAACTCCTCGACCAGGCCGCGGAGGAGCGGCGCGTCATGACCGCCCGCCAACTGGAGCTCGCCGACCTGAGGGTTCCCCCTCCCGACGACGCCCCGCCCACCTACCCCGGCGAGCCCACCGACGCCCCCGACCACGACCGCCTCATCGACGAGGCCCACCGGCAGGCCGAGGAGCTGCGCGCCCAGGCCCGCTCGTACGCGGACTCCGCCGACGACGCGCTCCTGCACCTCACCGCCGCCCGGGAACAGTTCCACCAGGCGTCGGCCGCAGCCAACGACGCCCGCGCCCGCCTGGACCGGGCCGACGCCGGCCTCACCACCACCCGGAACCGGATCCGGCAGGCCGAGACGACCGCCGCCACCACCCGCGCCCGGCTGGACGAGACCGTCGCCGAACTCTCCGACACCCAGAACCAACTGGAGCGGACCCCGGACGGCGACACCGCCGCCCGCGACCGGCTGAACGAGACCATCACCGACCTCACCGCCGCCCGGGACCGGCTCCAGCAGAGGATCGCGGACGCCGCCGCCACCCGCGACCGGCTGAACGAGACCGTTCCCGACCTCACCACCACCCGGGACCGGGCCGAGCGAGAGGCGGCGGAGACCGCCACCACCCGCGACCGGCTGCGCGCGCCCGTCACCGACCTGGAGAACGAGTACACCCGCCTGCGCGAACAGGCCCGCGCCCTGCACGGCCGCGCGGACCTGGAACAGACCCGCGAACAGGCCCTCGTCCGCCAGCGCGACACCACCGCCCCCGACCCCGAACTCTCCCCCGAACAGCAGATCGACCAGCTCCGCCAGGAGGTGCAGGAACTCACCGCCCGGATCCTGGACCTCACAGCCCAGGCCCGGGACAAGCAGACGGAGTCCAGGGAACTGAACGCCGAGTTCCGGCAGGCCCTGGACGCCGGAAGGGACGACGCGCTCTCACTGGTGCGGAAGGCGGGCGTCACCACCACCGACCCCCTGGGCCTCGACACCGCCACCCGGCTCCGCGACCTGAGCAACGCCGAGACCGAGGCCCTCCAGCGGATGGACGACCGGCTCGTCTGGGAGGAGGAGCGGCTCGGCCGCCTCGAGGACAGGGACCAGAGCGCGGTCCGCGCCTGGGAGGCCGAGACCCTCCAGGCCAACGTCGACTTCCTCCTGGAGAGGATCCAGCAGAGCGAGACGGTCTCCGACGCCTACGTCCAGGCCGCGGCCCACGCCCTCCTCCCCCTGTCCGGCCCCGAGGCCATCGAGGCGTTCCTCGACCCCACCGACCCCGACACGGTCGAGGACTCCCGCTTCGCGCCCGGATACCGGTCGGACGACCGCTCCCTCGACAGGTCCGAGGACCCCGGCCCCGTCCCCGCCTACTCCACCACCGATACCTCCACCGATACCTCCGCCGAGCCGATGTCGGTGGAGCGGCGCGGCCAGACCCTGGCGCGGACCCGCCACGAGATCGACCAGCTCCGCCAGCGCCTGGACGAGACCACCGCCGAACTCGACCGCACCGCCCCCGACGACCACGCCGCCCGCGACGCCCTGCACGCACGGCGCGCGGACCTCGCCACCCGCCTCGAAAGCAGCACCAACCACTACCGCGCCCACTCCCGCGCCCTGCACCGGGAGCTGAACCCCGCCGCCTCCACCGACTCCGAAACCCGGCCGACCCCGCCCCCCGGCCTGGAGAACCTGCCGCACAAGCAGCGCCTCGAAGCCCTCGACGCCTTCCACACCATCGAACGGCTCCGGAGCGAGGCCGCCGAGCACACGACGTGGGCGGCCAACGCGCGCGCCACCGGCTTCCCCCACGAAGCCGACTGGCTCACCCGCGAAGCCGAACGGCTCACCCACCAGACCGACCAGTTCCGCGAGCCGCTCGACCGCATCGCCTGGAACCGCGCCGCCCTGGCACTGGCCGACGTCCTGTCCCCCCGCGCCCAGGACAACCCCTCCTCCCCCCGGGTCGCTCCCGAGGAATTCCGCGCGGTCTCCGCCTCCCTGCACGGCGCGAACCGCGCGGTCGCCGAGATCGCCCGGCAGACCCGGCAGGCCCAGGGTCCCGAGGACCTCCAGCGCGCCGAGGAACTGCTCGCCGACCTCGACGAACTCGCCCGAACGGACCGCCCCCGGCCCCAGGACCAGGAGACCGCCCCGGAGCTGGACCGGATCTGGGAACTGGCCACGGACCTGGTCCGCGACCACGGCCGCTCCCTGGTGGAGACGGCCCGAAACCGGCTCGCCGCCCCGGACGCCCCCGCCCCGCAGGACGGCCCGGCCCTCACCGACGACTACCGCGACCAGGCCCTGCGACTCGCCGACGCCCTCGGCTTCACCACCCGGGACCTGAACAGCGACGCACCGGACCTCGCTCCGCCGCTCCCCGGGGCGCGCGAGTCCTACGCACTCGCCGTCCAGCGCCTCCGCGACCTCACCGCGCTCCGCGGAGCGCTGCAAGCGGTCGAACTCCTCGGAATCAACGCGGCCGCCGAGCCGATCCGCGACGGCGTCAAGGAACTCGGCGCCGCCGCCGACAACGCCCACAAAGAAGCGGGCCGTCTCTTCGAGCTTTTCTCCGGCCCCGCCAGGGAGCTGAGGGAACCCCGCATCAGCGCTTCCGAACTGCGGAAGACCGCCGACGAAGCGCTGAGCGAAGCGCGGGAGCTCCTCACGCGGGCATCGGACCGGCGGCTCGAAGCGAGAGCCCTCGAACAGGAGCTCGCCGACATCGGGAACGGCTCCGCCGAGACCGCGCCGCCCTCCCTCCTCATCGAACAAGCCGTCCAGGAGGCGGGCCGGGCCGACGCGCTCCTCCCCGAACTCGTCCGCGCACAGCGCCAGCTCGACCAGACACCGGAGGACGACGCCGCCCGCGACCACCTGACCCGGACCGTCACCGACCTGGAGAACGAGTACGCCCGACTGCGCGAGCGGTCCCAGGTCCTGCGCCGTCACGCCGAGCTGCGCCGGAACCACGCGTACGACCCCGCCTTCACCGACCCCGGCCAACTCGGCCTGCGGATCCAGGAGGCGGTGGCCGAGGCCGAGAGCCTCTCCGCCCGGGCCGAGGAGCAGAAAGCCCGATACCAGGACCTGAGGGGCCGGATCCGGACGATCCTGGACCCGTACCGGGACAGCGTGCCCCAGCTCGCCAGGAACATCGGCGTGACCGCCGACGACGTCTTCAGCACCGAGGCGGCCGACCAGCTCCGCGACCTGTACGACGCGGAGACCGACCTGCGGTGGAACCACCTGGGTCGGCTCGAAACCGCGAGGAGTCAGTGGTTCGACCTGCGCGTGGACGCCAACCGGAGCGCGCGCCACACCTGGGACTCCGGGATCGCCCACGCCAACGTGACCCTCCTCTCGGAGCGGACCGAGCTCAGCGAGCGCATCAGGAACATCTACCACCGGACCGGGGAGTTCATCCGCCACACCCTTCCCCTCGACGATCCGCTGTCGCCCGAGGAGCGCGGCCGCCTCCTGGCGCGGACCCGCCACGAGATCGACCAGCTCCGCCGGAGCCTCGACGAGACCACCGCCGACCACGGCTCCCCCGCCCGCGGGGAACTGGAGGCGCGGCTCGACGAACTCACCCGCGACTACCACCGCCACTCCCGCGCCCAGTACCAGGCCCTGAACGGCGCCCCCGGCGTCCCCGTCCCGTCCCTGCCCGACACGAGGAACCTGCCCCCCGACCTGGCGGCCCGGGTCATGGACACCGCCAAAGCCGCCCACCGGCTCTCCCTCGAGTCCTACGAGTACCGGTCGTGGGCCGGGACCGCGCGCGCCACCGGCTTCCCCCAGGAGGCCGACTGGCTCGTCCGCGAGGCGGAGCAGACCAGGCAGCGGGCCGACGAACTCCACGAGCGGAGCCTGCGGGAGATCCCCGACGGCCTCACCGCGGCGATGGCCGAGGTCCGCGCCCGCATCGACGCCCAGCAGTCCCAGGACGACCAGGCCGGGACCGACCGGCTCCTGGACGAGTACCGCGCCCACGCGCTGGCGCTCGCCGGAAACCTCCGTCTGGACCCGGACGAGGACTTCGCGGCCCCCCTCGGCGCCGTCCCCGGCGGGGCCGCCGATCCACTGATCCAGTCCTCCTACCGGCAGGCGTTCGGGGCCGCGCAGGAGGCCGCCCTCCTGGAGGCCCTCGCCGAGACCGCGCGCGCCACCTCCTTCCCCCATCCGGACGAGCTCTCCACCCTGGAGACCGTCATCCAGCGGTCCCGTGACCGGGCCGACGAGGCGCTGCGGAACTACCTCCTCCGCTCCGGCCGAACCGACACCACCATCCCGACCAGCACCCGCGGAACCGACCCCGACGACAACGACGACCCCGGCGACGCCGACGAACCGGGAACCTCCGGAACCCCGTCCGTCCCCCCGGGCGGACCCGCCCCCCAGCAGGGCCCCTCGGACGCGGCCCCGGAAGCCGGCGGCCCGCCCGCTCCCGGCCCCGAACGGTCGCACACCCCGCCGAACGCGCCGGTCCAGGACGCCCCCGGCAGCGGCGCCACCGCGCCCACGACCGACACCGACGCCTCCGCCCCGTCACCGGACCAGACGGCTGGGACGCCCCCGGCCACGGTGGTCTCGAACCTGCCTTTCTCCTTCCTCGAGGCGTTCGGCCGGGGCCCGTTCGCGAAGCCGCTCGACCCCTTCACCGTCGACGTCGGCGGGGACCCGGTCCTGGTCCGCGTCGACAACGTCATGCACGGACCGTTCTTCGAGTGGTCCCGCGGCACCACCAGCCTCACCGGACGGCTCGTCCCCACCGTCGAGACCGTCGTCGACGGGCAGCAGGCGCTCGCCGCCGAGGTCACCGTGGACGGCCGGAAGGCCCTCGTCACCGACGTCGTCGTCGACGGCAGGAGGGTCCCCGTCGGCGACGCCGTCGCCAACGGGCAGAGGGCGCACGTCACCCACGTCGTCGTCGACGGGCGCAGGGTCCCCGTCGCCGAGGCGTCCCTCGACGGGCAAGGGGTCCCCACCGCCGAGACCGACGTCGACGGGCGGCCGGTCCACGCGGCCGAGACCGTCCTCAACGGGCCGGACGTCGACACCACCGAGGTCGTCCTGCGCCTGCGGACCATCGGCCCCCCCGGGATGAACCCCGAAACGGTCATCGGGGCCCAGGAGACCGTCACCAACGCGCTGAAGTCGCTGGTCGACGGCGGCCGCACCGTCACCGACCCCGACGGCACCACCCGCACCGTCCCCTACACCCTGCGCGACGGCTCCGTGCTGCGCCTCCGCGTCGAGCACGCCGGCCCCGCCACGAACCCCGACTCGATCCACGCCGACCTGGTCCTGGACCGGTTCGACACGGCCTCCCCGCCTGCGGGCGCCACCGACCACACCACGGCCGCGCCCGAGGTCCTGACCCGCTTCGGCCTCACCGAGTCCACCGAGTCCCAGGCGAAGCGCGCCACACCCCTCAAGGACGCGAACGGCGCCCCGCTCCCGCTCCCGTCCCTCCCCCCGAGGGTCACCGCCGTGTCGCTGGACCGGATCGGGCAGATGACCGTCCGGCACTCCCACGAGTCCGCGCCCGTCCACACCGGCCTGGCCCGGCCCTCGGACTGGGAGGACAACCGCGCCCCCGGTCTCTCCCACGTCATCGACTCCTCCCCCGACACGTCGGACGTCGTGCGTCTGGCCCCCTTCGACGTCCGGCGCGAATCCCGAACCGCGCAGCCCGCCGACGCCGTCGGCCCGCACACCAGCGGCATGTCCAGGACAGTCCCCGGGAACCCCCCCGGGGCCCCCGAGAGCTTCCAGGCCGCGCGCCTGCGGTCCTACACCGCGGGTAACGGGCGCGTGCGCTTCAGGCTGGACCGCATCCCCATCGACCCCGACAAGCAGGTTCCCGGAGGCCCCACCCACGTCCGCGAGTACACCGTGCGCGTCCGGTTCGAAAAGAACGGCGTCGACGACGCCACCGCCGCCCGGCGGCTGGCGGCCGCCCAGCAGGCCATCGACCGCGCCCTCAACGGGCGCCACCGCGTCACCGAACCCGACGGCACGCTCGGCGACCAGGTGCACTTCCGGCTCCAGGACGCCTACGACTACGACCTCGGCCCGAACGACTTCTCGGGTCCCCCGCACACCACGGTGGGCTGGCGGCCCACGGACGCCGACGGCTCCGTCCCCCGCAGCAACGCCAACAACTGGGCCGTCGACGCCGCCGACAGCGTCTACGTCCACGAGTTCCTGCACCTGCTCGGACTCCTCGACCGGTACCCGGAGGACTTCCGGGACCGGGCCGACGGCAGCGCCCTCCGCTACCGGGCCGACCGCTCCGGCGTCGACCACGACACCGGCAACGTCATGGCCTCCGGGCAGTTCCCCGCCGGTCTGTCCCGACGCGACCTCGAATTCCTCGACGCCATCACCCGGCACGTCCTCGACCGCGAGAGCGGCGGGCCCGGCGCCTACCACCGGTACGCGCCCTTCCGCGTCGCCGACCTCCCCGAATTCTCGCGCCGGCAGATCCTCTCCGCGCTGGCCACCGGTCCCCGCCTGCCGTCCGGCCTCCTCCTCGACGCCTTCGGCGCCTACTACGACCACCATGTCCGCGGCCGCAGCCTCGAACAGGTCAGGGAGGACCTCCCGGCCTTCCCGCCCCCGGCCGACCCCTCCCTCCAGGACCTGGAGGCGCTGTGGCAGCGCTGGAAGGACAACGGATCGCTGGACACCGCTCTGACCGAGCTCCGCGACTCCGGCGTCCCCACCGACCCCGCCCCCCGGCTGGACGGCCTGGACACCGCCGCGGCAACCACCCTGGACGACGCTCTGACCCCCGGTTGGAGCCCCGTCCCGGGCGACACCCCGGACACCAGGCGGGCGGTGCTCGACGCCTACTACCAGCACCGCGTGCACGGCCGAGACATCGACGCGCTGGTCCGCGGGAACCCCGGGAACCTGCCCGGTTCCACCCCCGAGGAGAAGCGCGCCGCGCTGCTCGACCAGTGGGAGCGCTGGCGGCTGAGCGGAGCCCTCGGCGCCGCCACCCGGTTCCTGGCCGACCAGGGCTTCCCCCGGCCCTCGGACGGCTGGTCCCGGGCCCTCGACCACCCCGTCCCCGGCAGCGCGCTGCGCCCCGAGGACTTCCGCGTCGACCCCCGGCACGCCGACCACGGCCACCCCCTCGGCAGCACCCCCGTCCCCGAAACCGCCGGTTCCACCGCCGACCGGCTGGCCGAGCGGCTGCGCGCCGACAACTACGAGCTCACCGGGCGCAGCCGCGAAGCCGTCCTCGCCCAGATCGCCCACCAGCTCACCGGCCCTCCCCAGCTCGGCCCCGTCACCGTCCCCGTCAGGCTCCGCGCCCTGAGCTACCGCATGGGCAGCCATTTCACCGACGACGACACCGGAACCATCCGCGTCGAGGCCAAGGGCCAGATCCGCGACGCCGCCGTCACCGTGGAGACCGTCCGCGGGACCCCCCGGGTCACCGGAATCCGTGACGGGGGCTACGGGCAGCCCGACGCCCACCGCTTCCGGGCGACCGCCGAGACCCCCGCCGACCTGCGGGCCACCGTCCGGTACGGGAAGCACACCGTCACCGCCACCGGCGACCGCGCCACGATCACCGAGGAGTTCCCGGCCTCCCGCCTCCTCTCCGACGGCCGGACCGTCCCGGGCGCCGCCGCGACGCCCCCCGACAACGGCCTGGCCTGGACCAGGACACCCTCCGGCGGCTGGGCCGAGACCCCCGTCCAGGACCTCCTCGACACCGTCCTCGACGACCGGGAGTTCAGGGCCCTCGCGCTCCCGGCCCTGACCCGGGACTGGAACGAGTTCGACCTGGGGGACGCCCCCGACACCGTCCTCGCCCTGCTCGGCGCCTACTACCAGCACCACGTCCAGGGCCAGGACGTCGACGCCCTCGTCCGCGCCGGCTCCCTCCCCCTCCACGACGGCACCCCCGAGGAGAAGCGCGAGACCCTCCTGGGGCAGTGGGAGAGGTGGCGCCGGAACGGAACGCTCCGCGAAGCCCTCGACCTGCTCACCGACCGGGGCCTGCCCACGCCGCGCGGAGGCTGGGACACCGCCCTGCGCACCCCCGCGCCCGGAGCGGCCGCCTCCCCGGCGCCCCCGCAGCCCTCACCCGTGAACACCTCCACGGGGAACGGCTCCGTGGAGACGACCCCCCCTCCGGAGCCGAGGGGCAGGGGCACGGGGTCGTGGCGACCGGAGTGGGACCTCTCGGAGGGATCGTCCTCCGACGGCCGGGCCTCGTACGGCTCTTCCGGCATGCGAAACGGGCGTTCGCCGTTCGCCACCAACTCCGAGGCCGTCACCTGGCTCAAGGAGCGCTTCCCCGTTCCCGACCTGACCGACCAGCGGAAAGCGTACGTCTCCTACTACCGGGCCCACGGCAGCGCCACGATCAACGACGAACTGCTGAGCGGGCGGTTCCCCGACGCCGCGACCCCGAGCATGCGGACGGCGGTCGAAGCACTCGACTCGGCCATCGGGAGCAGCCCGGCCCCCGAGTCGGTCGTCGTGTACCGGGGGTTCAACAGCGACCTCGCCAACCGGATGGGGACGTCGGTGCGCGACGCCGACGGCATGCGGAACCTGGTCGGCCGGGTGCACACCGAACCGGGGTACATGTCGACGTCCGTCAACGTCGACCCCGACTACAGCGGCCGCAGGATCTACGTCATGTTCCGGCTCCCCGAGGGCTACCCGGCGCTCAACGCCGAGGGGACCGCCCGCAACGGACAGGAGAACGAGCACGAGATCCTGGTCAAGCGCGGCGCGACGTTCGTCGTCCACGCCGTCAGCGGATACACCGACGCCTACGGGGGGACCTCCTGGTTCGTCGAGGCCGAGCTCGTCCCCGACGGCTGGACCAAACCCGCCGACTGGACCCCGTCCCCCTACGGCCTGGCCTACGACCAGGTCACGGGCCTCGCCCGGGACTCCTCGTCGCGGCTGCCCTTCCGGAGCGACCCGGACACCGAGCCGTCGATCGGGTCGTCCCCGCCCGTCGGGGACGGGAACCGCGTTCCCACGGCGGCCCCGTCCGGGGAGCCGGACCCGCTGGAGGAGTACGCCCTCCGGCCCCTGCGCGAGGGGCTGGCCGACCACCTCGGCCACGAGGACGCGCTGCGCCTGTTCTCGGACTACTACGACTACCACCGCGAGAACGCCGGCATGGAGACGATCGCGCTCCGGTCCGGCCAGGAGGTCGGCGACCGGACCAGCGAGGCGGAGCGCCTCGGCGTGTGGGACTACTGGCGCGAGTCCGGGGCGCTGCGCACCGCGCTGGAGCGCCTGGCCGAGACCGGCGCGATCACCGAGCCGCCGAACGGGTGGGGGGCGCTGCTCGAACCGACCAGGAACACCAGCGGTGTGCCCGACCGGCTGGCGGAGAGGTTCGGCAGTGTTCCGGGGCAGGAGCGGTCCTTCACCGTCCCCACCCCCGACGGCACGCCGCTGCGCGCCACCATCCGCCAACGCGACGCCCTGCCCGGCCACCTCGACCACCCCCGCATGGAGTGGAACCGCACCACCGACCCCGACACCGGCACCCCCGTCACCGAGATCGTCCTGCGCCTGCGCCGCCCCCAACAACCCGCCTTCGACACCCGCGACGCCGAGACCACCCTCGTCGAGCAGATGCAAGCCGTCATCGACAACGGCCGCCCCGTCATCGAACTCCCCGAACCCGGCCAGAACGGCGAACGCCCCGCCCCCACCCGCACCGTCCCCCACACCCTGCGCGACGGCTCCCGACTGCGCCTGCGCGTCGAACTCGTCGACGCCGACCACGACACCCAGCAGATCCACGGCGACCTGACCTGGGACACCACCACCCAGGACACCACCCCGCAAGACCTGCCCGACCACACCAGCGCCGTCCCCGAAGTGCTGTCCTGGTACGGCCTCACCGAGACCGCCGACGCCCAGGAACAGCGCGGCGCCCCCCACCGCAGAGACCCCCGCGACCCCGACAACGTCCTGCCCCACACCACCGAGGTCACCGCCGCCTCCCTGTCCCGCCTCGGCCGGATCACCGTCCGCAACGACCGCCCCGCCGCACAGGTCCACACCAACCTCGCCGACCCCGACGACTGGGAGGCGCTGCGCGACACCGTCCCCGCCGTCCAGACCGGCACCGACGACGGCGCCTCGGGCGTGGACGTCGACTCCCCGGAGATCAGGCGCGGCACCGTGCCCGCCAAGCCGTACGACGAGGCCGACCCCGACACCACCCGCGAGGTCCGCGAGGTCCCCGACCACCGCGACGGCGACCCCCAGTGGTTCCACCCGTGGAAGCCGAGCACCTTCGAGACGAGCCCCCGCTACGAGGAGCGGCGGATCCCCATCCCCGAGGAGACGCGCGCCCGGATCGCCGAGGAGACCGGCACCGACCTCGCGGACGTCCCCACCCACGTCCGCGAACTCACCCAGCGCGTCCACTTCGAGCCCGGCGGCGTCGACCCCGAGACCGTCCAGCGGCACAAGGACGCGATCCGCGAGGACCTCCGGCGCAGGATCAACGGGAAGTACCGGTTCGCCGACACCGCGGGCTCCGGCAGCGGGAGCGGGGGCCGGCGCCCCGCGCCGCGATACGGCGACCAGTTCCACGTCCGCGTGGAGTTCACCGACGACCCCGGCGTCACCGGTCCCGTCCACAGCCGCGTCGCCTGGACCGACGACCAGGGCTTCCGCACGGACAGCGGCGTATGGAAGACGGACGAGAAGCCGCAGGTCTACGTGCACGAGATCCTGCACCGGTTCGGTCTCCTCGACGAGTACGCGGAGAGCTCCCCCCTGGGCGACCCGAGCGTCTTCCGCGCCCGCCCCGACCTCGGCAGGGTCTCCGGCGGGGTCTACGGCGTGAACGAGAACAACATCATGTCGAGGTCGCGGGGCGCCACGGCCCGACTGCGTCAGCACCACCTCGACCGGCTCGACGCCCTCACCCGCCACGCCGCCGAACGGGGGCAGGACCACCAGCCGCCCCTGCGCCTCTCCGACCTGCCCGAGCCCCAGCGCACCCGGATCGCCGACGAACTCCTGCGGGACCTCGACGAGGGCTCCAACGCCGAGCACGCCCTGACCGTGTTCGGCGCCTACTACGACCGCCACGTCCACGGGCGCGCGCCCGGACAGGTCGTCGAGGACTACCTCGCGGCCACCCAGTCCGGCCTGGCCCACGCGGATCAGGGCTACCGGGGGTCCGAGATCCTGGAGGGGCTCGAGGACACCTGGGTCTCGTGGCACCGGAGCGGCGCTCTGGACCGGGTGCTGGACCGGCTCGACGCCCTGGGGGTGAGAACCGCCCCCGCCCCCCGCCTGGACACGGCGTCCGAGGCCCTCACGGGGGACCTGCTCGACGTGCTGGGGGCGGACTGGGACCTCCCCCCCGCGACGGACGGCCGCCGGAGCACCACGCGGGACGTCTTCTCGCTGTTCGACGCCTACTACCAGCACCAGGTCCACCAGCGCGGCCTCGACGCCCTCACCCGCGAGAACCGCCGCGCCCTGCCCGGGGACACCCCCGAGCAGAAGCGGCAGGCGCTCCTGCGCCAGTGGGAGGCGTGGCGCCGCAGCGGCGCCCTCCGCGACGCCACCGGCCTGCTCACCCGGAACGGCTTCCCCGCGCCGGGCCACGGCTGGGAGCAGTCCCTCGCCCGCCCCGTCACCGACGCCGCCCCGCAGCCCGACAGCGGCCCTCGCGGCGACTGGACCAGGACGGGGACCGGCTGGGTCCCGACCTCCACGGCCGACGGCACCGGCTCCCCGGACACCGGCCCCGCCCGGCCGGGAACGGGCGACGCCGCGCCGCGGCCCTCGACGCGCGGGCCCGGAACGGACGACCGGCGCGCCCCCCGGCCGTCGCAGGCCGACGGGGAGACGGCTCCCGGGGAGAGGCTCGGCGCCACCCCGGCGGAGAACCTTCCGAGGCCGTCGGGGAACGAGAACCCGCTCCCCGACTCGCCGGGCGCGCGGCGGGAGGGGCCCGGGCGGACCTCCTCTGACGCGGACCGGCCCTCCGACGGCGTCCGGTCGCTGTCGTTGGCCCGCGAGTTCGGCGACCTGGCCCGCGCCCAGATCAGGGAGGCCCTCGCCAGCCAGGTCGAGGCCGGCCGGCTGGCCTCCGAGGCCGCGGCGGCCCGCGCCGCCGACACCCCCGACGCGGACCGGCTCGAAGCGGAGGCCGCCGCCGCCCAGGCGCGGGCCGACGAGGACCTGCGCCGCTACCAGGCGACCGCCGCCGCCCAGGCGCACGCCCTCGGCGCCGGCGCCGACGTCACCGCCTTCCCCGTCAACGTCGATGCCGACTCCGACGTCGAGATGGCCGACGGCCACGACGCCGCCCCGGAGGACGCGGGGGAGGCGCCGGCTCCGCATGACGGATCGCTCCCCGCGTCCTTCGCGGCCTTCGGACAGGCGGCCGTCCTGGTCCGTTCGGCCGACACCGCCCGGAACCTGGGGAACGGCGGCCGGATCCGAGAGGTCCTCGACGAGGTCGACGCCCTCCTCGAACAGGCCCGCCCCGCTCGGGGGAGCCTCCCGCCGGAACTGGCCCGGGCCTGGGAACTGGGCGCGGACATGGTCCGCGGCCACAGCCGGTTCGTGCTGGAGAGCCTGCGGACGAGCGGCGACTTCGACGACCACCGCAACTTCCTGGAGGAGTCCGGGCAGCGGGTCCTGCACAACCCCGACTCGGCCCCGGCCCCGCTGCGCGACTACCACGACCGCGCCCTGGAGCTGGCTGAGGTCCTGGGGTTCACCACCCGCGACCTCACCGCCGGCTCCCCCGGCCTGGCGCCCCGGATCCCCGAGGTCCACGCGGCCTACACCCGCGCCGCCGAACAAGTCCGGGCGGCCGAGGAGGCGCGGGCGCGGAGCAGCGCCGTCCGTTTCATCGGGCTGGGTGCCCTCGGAGTCGAATCCGCCCAGAACATCGACAACGAAGTCCAGAACACCTACGGCGAGACCCACCGCACCGTCCAGGGGCTCGCGGCGACCAGCACCCGGTTCCAGGACTACGTCCAGCACGTCACCCGACTTCTCAGCGCGGCCGACAGCTTCCTGGGCCAAACGCGGGACCTCCTCACCCAGGCCGAGCACCACCGGCGGATCCGGGATTCGGCCGAGCAGGAGCTCGCCGAACTCCACATCACCGATGACGCGCCACCCACCTATCCCGGCGAGCCCGTCACCGCACCCGACACCGCCTCCCTGATCGACGAGGCGCTCCAGCAGTCCTCCGAACTGAGCCGGCAGGCCCAGTCGCACGTCGAATCCGCCGACGAGGCCCTTTCCCTCGCCTCGGAGGCGCGGGACCGGCTGCGCGGCACGCCCGAAACCGACACCGCCGCCCGCGACCGTCTCCGGGCCGAGATCCAGCGCCTCGACGGCGAGTACGCCGGCTTCCGCGAGCAGGCCGGCCGCCTGCTGTCCCAGGCCGACCTCCACCGCGTCCGGGCCGAGGCGCTCACCCGCCAACACGACGCCTCCGACCCCGGGGAGTCGGACCCCGCCCAGCGGGCCGACTGGCTCCGGAGCCGAATCGCCGCCGAGGAGGCGATCATCGGGGACCTGCTCGCCCGGGCCGATCAGCTGCAAACCCAGCACGAGTCCTGGACCTCCGAGGCCCAGCGGTTCCAGGACCAGCACAGGGACGCCGTCTCCCGCGTCGTCCGCTCCCTGGGCGTCACCGCCGAGGACCCCCTCGGATTCGACGCCGCGGTCCAGATCCGCGGCCTGCTCCGCGCGGAGGGAGAACTGCTCCAGAACCTGGCCGACGAGTTCAGGCTCTGGCAGGACCGGATATTCGACCTGAACGAGGTCCGCGACGGGGACGCGCGCCACAGCTGGGACCTGTCGACCGCCCAGCGGAACCACCACTTCATCGACAGCAGGTTCCAGTGGAGCAGAACCGTCACCACCGTCTACACCCGGGCCGCGACCTACATCCTCGCCCCGCACACCACCCCTGCGGCCGTCCGGTCCTTCCTCGGGGATCCCGAGGAGGTCCCCGCCGATGCCCCGCCCCCCTACACTCCGCAGGTCCAGGCCACCGAGCCCGGGCCCGAGCCGATGGCCGTGGACGAGGGCGAGGGCGACCAGCGCCTGGCCGAGGTACGGCAGGAAATCGACCACCTGCGCGACCGGGTCACCCAGAACGACATCCGGGCCCGGGCCTCGCACGAGCAGGGTGACGGGGCCGGAGGCCGGCAAACCACTGAGGACGCCCGCCTGCGCATGCTGGAGGCCGTCGACCGGCTCGGCCTCCGCCCCTCCACCGACCACGGTCTCGGCCCCGCGCCGTGGCAGATGGAGGGAGCACTGAGAGACGCCTACCAGCGGGCCGCCCAGGCCCACCGGGACGCCGCCCTCCTCGACGCCCTGGCCGACGCCGCGCGCGCCGACGGGTCCTCCCGCCCCGACGAGGCCGACCGGCTCGCCCACGACGCCCGGACCGCCCGCGACCACGCCGCCCGGACGGCGTTGGACTACCGCGGCGCGGCCCTGAACCACACCCGCCTCCACGCCGACGTCCTCCGCCACCGGGGCAACGAGGCCGACTCCCAGCGGCTCGTCGGCGACTACCGCCGCCACGCCCTGGCCCTCGCCGACCACCTCGACCTGGACACCACCCCCGACCTCACCGACCGGTTCGGTGCCGTCCCCGACCCCGACAGCGCCCCCGAACTCCACGCCGCCCACCAGCGGGCCGCCGACACCGCACGCGACGCCGCACGCCTCCAGGCCCTCGCCGACGCCGCGCGCGCCGACGGGTTCCCCTTCCCCGCCGAAGCCACCGCGCTGCGCGAACTCGCCGGCAACACCCAGGACACCGCCGACCAGGCGGCGCGTTCCTACCGGATCGGCGCGGCCCTCGCCGACACCCGGGCCCGGGCCCAGGACCTGTACGCCCTGGGCGAGGAGTCCGCCGCCGAGCAGTACGCCGGCGACTACCGCCGCCACGCCCTGGCCCTCGCCGACCACCTCGACCTGGACACCACCCCCGACCTCACCGACCGGTTCGGTGCCGTGCCCGGCCCCGACAGCGCCCCCGAGGTCCACGCCGCCTACCAACGCGCCGCCGACGCCCACCAGGAAGCCTCCCGCTTCGGCGTCCTGGCCGACGCCGCGCGCGCCGACGGGTTCCCCTTCCCCGGCGAGGCCAGCACGCTCGACGACCAGGCCGAACTCGCCCGCGCGCACGCCGACCAGACCGCGCTGGACTACCACGGCACCGCGATGGCCCACGCCCGCGCCCAGGCCCAGGACCTGTACGCCCGAGGCGACGCAACCACCGCCGAGCAGTACGCCGGCGACTACCGCCGCCACGCCCTGGCCCTCGCCGACCACCTCGACCTGGACACCACCCCCGACCTCACCGACCGGTTCGGTGCCGTGCCCGGCCCCGACAGCGCCCCCGAGGTCCACGCCGCCTACCAACGCGCCGCCGACGCCCACCAGGAAGCCTCCCGCTTCGGCGTCCTGGCCGACGCCGCGCGCGCCGACGGGTTCCCCTTCCCCGGCGAGGCCAGCACGCTCGACGACCAGGCCGAACTCGCCCGCGCGCACGCCGACCAGACCGCACTGGACTACCACGGCACCGCGATGGCCCACGCCCGCGCCCAGGCCCAGGACCTGTACGCCCGAGGCGACGCAACCACCGCCGAAAAGCACGCCGACGACTACCGCCGCCACGCCCTGGCCCTCGCCGACCACCTCGACCTGGACACCACCCCCGACCTCACCGACCTGCTCGACTCCGCGCCCGAGGTCCACACCGCCCACCAGCGCGCCATCGACACCGCACGCGACGCCGCACGCCTCCAGACCCTCGCCGACGCCGCGCGCGCCGACGGGTTCCCCCTCCCCGCCGAAGCCACCGCGCTGCGCGAACTCGCCGGCAACGCCCGGAACACCGCCGACCAGGCGGCGCGGACCCATCTGCTCGGCCTCGACCTGCTCCGGTCCCGGACCGGGGGCCGGCGCGGCCGAGGCGACGAGGCCGCCGCCGACTACCGCCGCCACGCCCTGGCCCTCGCCGACCACCTCGGCCTGGACACCACCCCCGACCTCACCGATCTGCTCGACTCCGCGCCCGAGGTCCACACCGCCCACCAGCGGGCCATCGACACCGCACGCGACGCCGCACGCCTCCAGACCCTCGCCGACGCCGCGCGCGCCGACGGGTTCCCTCTCCCCGCCGAAGCCACCGCACTGCGCGAACTCGCCGACAACGCCCGCGCGCACGCCGAACAGGCCGCGCTGGAGTACCACGGCACCGCGATGGCCCACGCCCGCGCCCAGGCCCAGGACTCGCACGCCCGAGGCGACGAAGCCACCATCGAACAGCTCTCCGCCGACTACCGCCGCCACGCCCTGGCCCTCGCCGAGAGTCTGCGCCTGGCCTCCTCGCCCGACCCCGCCGACAGCCTCGGCCCCGCGCCCGACCCCGCGAACGCCCCCGAACTCCACGCCGCCCACCAGCGCGCCTCCGACGCCGCACGCGACGCCGCACGCCTCCAGACCCTCGCCGACGCCTCCCGCGACGCCGCACGCCTCCGCGCCCTGGGCAACGCCGAGTCCACTGGCGGCTCCCCCCTGTCCGACGAGACCGCGGCACTCGGCGACCAGGCCGACATCTCCCGCGCCCACGCCCACCAGACGGCGCTGGACTACCGCGGCGCGGTCCTGGCGCAGATCCACACGCAGGTCGAGGCCCTGAACGCCCAGGGTGACGAGGCGGGCGCCCGGTCGCTCAACGACGACTACCGCCGCCACGCACTGGCCCTGGCCGACCTCCTCGGACTGGCCCCGGCCGCCGACCAGCCCGCCGGACTTCCCGAACAGGCCCTCCGGGACCACCGCGAGGCCGTCCTCCTCGAAGCCCTGGCCGACGTCGCCATGGCCGACGGGTTCCCCTTCCCCGACGAGGCCACCACGCTGCAGGAGCTGGCCGAAACCGCGCGGGACACCGTTGAGCAGGCGGTGTCGATCCAGCGGCTCGGCGCGGACATGGCCGGCGTCCGCGCCCAGTTCTCGGCCGCCCAGAACAACCCGGCCGAAGCCAATCAGCACGCCCAGACCTACGTCCGCCACTCGCTGCAGCTCGCCCGGATCCTCGCCGTGGAACCGCCCCGCTACCTCCCCCCTTTGCTGACCTCCGGCAACAGTCCCGAACTCGAAGCCGCCCGCATCCAGGCCCTTCGCGTCGACCACACGGCCGCCCGCCTCCAGGCCCTGGCCGACGCCACACACACCGACGGCTTCCCCCTTCCGGGCGAGACCGCGTTCCTGCAGGCCCAGGCCGCCCAATACCAGTTTTCCGCCAACCGAGCGGCGCGCACCTACGTACTCGGCTTGAACATGGCGGTTGCCCGCGCCCGCATCAGTCAGGCGCGGGGAGACGAGGCCGCCGTCCGGCAGGCCTCGGCCGAATACCGCAGGGACGCCGCGGCGCTCGCGGAGCACCTTGGCCTGGGCCCCCGCCCCGACCCCGGGCCCCTGCTCGGCCCCCCGCCCGCCCCCGTCCCCTCACCCGACCTCGCCCCCGGACTCCACACCGCCTACCGGCGCGCCGCCCAGGCTCACCGGGAAGACGTCCTGATCCCCGCCCTGGCCAGGGCCGCACGCGTCAACGGCTTCCCTTTCCCCTCCGAAGCCGGCACACTCGACGGCCAGTCCGGAACCATCCGCGCCGACGCGGCCCAGGCCGCCGAGACCTACCTCATCGCGGCCCTGGCACACACCCGCGGCCAGATCGAGAACCTGCGCGTCGAAAACGGCGAGTACAGCGACAGCAGCGAAGACAGCGCGGACTTCGCCCAGCGGCTCGACAGCGCCTACCGCGGCTACGCGCTGCGGCTCGCCAGACACTTCAGGCTGGATCCCGGCCAGGCTCTCGATCCCACCCCCCGGATCGGCCCCGCCCCCGACCCCGACAGCGCCCCCGGACTCCACACCGCCCACCAGCGCGCCGCCCGGCACCACCAGGACGCCGCCCTCCTCCAGGCCCTGGCCGACGCGGTGGGGAACGGCGACATCTTCCTCGCCAGCGAGGCCGACGCGCTGCGCGAGGCGGCCGAAAACGCGCACGACCGCGCCGAGCGGACGGCCCGGACCTACACGCTCGGCCGGGACATGGCCGACATCCGCGCCCAGATCGAGACGTTGCAGGAGCAGGGCGACCCCGAAGCGGCCGAACAGCGCAGGACCGACTACACCGACCACGCGCTGCGGCTCGCCGAGCACCTGGGCCTGGGCCCCGCCCCCAACCCCGCGTTCCTGCTCGGCCTCGCCCCCGCTCCCGACAGCACCCCCGAATTCCACGCCGCCTACCAGCGCGCCGCCCAGCACCACCGGGAGGCCTTCCTCCTCCAGGCCCTGGCCGACACCGCACGGACCGACGGGTTCCCCTTCCCCGACGAGGCCGAGACCCTCCGCGAAGCCGCGAACGGCTCCGCCGACCTCAGGAGGGAAGCGGCGGAGGACTACTACAGAGACGCCCTGGGGGACATCCGCGCCCAGATCGAGGACCTGCGCGACAACGACGAGGACAGCGCGGACTCCGTCCAGCAGCTCGACAACGCCTACCGCGAATACGCGCTGCGGGTCGCCGCGAACCTGGGCCTGGCCCCCGCACCCGACCCCGCGCCCCTGCTCGGCCCCGCCCCCGACCCCGACAGCGCCTTCGAACTCTACGAGACCTACCAGCGCGCCGCCCGGCACCACCGGGAGGCCACCCTCCTCCAGGCCCTCGCCGACGCCGCACGGACCGACGGGTTCCCCTTCCCCGACGAGGCCGAGACCCTCCGCGAAGCCGCGGACGACTCCGCCGACCCCATGAGGGAAGCGGTGGAGGACTACTACAGAGACGTCCTGAGGGACACCCGCGACCAGATCGAGGAGCTGCAGGAGCAGGGCGACCCCGAAGCGGCCGAACAGCGCAGGACCGACTACACCGACCACGCGCTGCGGCTCGCCGAGTACCTGGGCCTGGGCCCCGCCCCCGACCCCGCAGCCCTGCTCGGCCCGGCCCCCGACCCCGACAGCGCCTTCGAATTCTACGAGTCCTACCAGCGCGCCGCCCGGGAGCAGCGGGAGTCCTTCCTCCTCCGGGATCTGGCCGACGCCCTGGAGTCCGACGCCTTCCCCTTCCCCGACGAGGCCGAGACCCTCCGCGAATTCGCGGACGACTCCGCCGAAACCATGAGGGAAGCGGTGGAGGACTACTACGGAGACGCCCTGAGGGACACCCGCGACCAGATCGAGGACCTGCGCGACGGGGACGGCGAGGAGGACGCGGACGCCGTCCAGCAGCTCAACGACGTCTACCGCGGCCACGCGCTGCGGCTCGCCGGGCACCTGGGCCTGGGCCCCGCACCCGACCCCGCGCCCCTGCTCGGCCCCGCCCCCGACCCCGACAGCACCCCCGAACTCCACGACCGCTACCAGCGCGCCGCCCGGGAGCAGCGGGAATCCTTCATCCTCCGGTCCCTGGCCGACGCGGCGGAACGCGACGACTTCCCCTTCCCCGAGGAGGCCGAGACCCTCCGCGAATTCGCGGACGACTCCGCCGAAACCATGAGGGAAGCAGTGGAGGACTACTACGGAGACGCCCTGAGGGACACCCGCGACCAGATCGAGGACCTGCGCGACAACAGCGACAGCGACGAGGACGACGAGGACAGCGAGGACTTTCTCCAGGACCTCAACGACGAGTACCGCGACCAGGCGCTGCGGCTCGCCGAGAACCTGGGCCTGGAGCCGGCCCCCTCCGCCCCCGGTTCACTGCCCGGTCCCGCGCCCGACCCCGACAGCGCCCCCGAACTCCACACCGCCTACCAGCGCGCCGCTCAGCACCACCGGGACGCCGCCCTCCTCCAGGCCCTGGCCGACGCGGTGGAGAACGGCGACCTCTCCCTCTCCAGCGAGGCCGACACGCTGCGCGAGACGGCCGGAAACGCGCACGACCGCGCCGACCGGGCGACGCGCGAGTACCGCGCCCTCACCGAAGGCACGTCCCTGCCCGATCCCGCTTCCGCGCCCGGTGACGTCGACGCCCCCGCCCCCCGGTCCGCCCCGGGCCAGGCGCCCGCCGGCCAGGACCACCACTCCCCCGCGCCCGCCCAGGCGGACGACACCGACAAGCGGCACTCCGTCCCGTTCCCCAACTCGTTCCTCACCGCCCTCGACTACAGCCTGTCCCCGAAGTCGCTGGGCACCTTCACCCTCCCGGGTGACGGAACTATCCAGGGCGGCGTCCTGTCCCACACCACGAGACCGTTCCTGGAGTGGAACCGCACCGTCCACGACGGCCACGACGCCACCGAGGTCGTCGTGCGCCTGCGCCGCCTCGGCCACGGCAACATCGACGGCGCCCTGGTCGCCCGGGCCGAGCGCGACATCACCGACGCGCTGGAATCGGTGGTCAACAACGGCCGCACCGTCACCGATCCCGACGGCACCACGCACACCGTCCCCTACACCCTGCGCGACGGGTCGCTGCTGCGCCTGCGCGTCGAGATCGGCGCCTTCCACCCGCAGAAGTCCCACGCCGACCTGGTCCTGAGGCAGACCCCCAACGCCTCCCCGTCCCCTTCCCTCCCGGACTCCGTCGCGCCCCGCATCCTGGCCCACTTCGGCCTCACCGAGTCCACCGCGTCCCAGGAGAAGCGGAGCACCCCCCGCGTGGACGCGCAGGGCAACCCGCTCCCCCTCCCGACCCTCCCCCCGAAGGTCACCGCCACCTCGCTGGCGCGCCTCTCCTTCGTCACCGCCCCGTTCTCCCCCGGCCCCCCCGCCGCGACCGTCCACTCCGACCTGGCCCCGTCCTCGGCGTGGGAGCACAACCGCGACGCCGCCGCCGTCACCCCGATCGACGACCTGGGCGTCCAGCGCGTCAACGAGTTCGACGTCACGCGCGACACCGTGACCGCGCAACCCGCCGGCGTCTCCGGCCCGCACGCCAGCGGCGTGTCCGTGACGGTCCCGGGGAACCCTCCGGGCGCCCCCAAGAGCTTCCAGGCCGCGAGGATGGAAAGGTACGTCACCAACCGGACCGGTGTGAGCTTCGACGTGCGCCGCGTCCCCGTCGACCCCGACAAGCGGACCCCGGGCGGCCCTACCCACGTCCGCGAGCTCACCCTGCGCGTCGCCTTCGACCTCGACACCCCCGCCGCCCGGCAGCGGCTGGCCGAGGCCCGCAAGGCCCTCGACCGGATGATCAACGGGCGCCACCGCTTCACCGGCCCCGACGGCCGCCCCGGCGACCAGCTCCACGTCCGCCTCCTGGACGCCCGCGACAGCAGCGGCCCGGTCCACGCCCAGGTGAAGTGGCTGCCCACGCCCCCGGGCGGCGCCGTCCCCCGGAGCAACTCCGCGAACTGGGCGATGGACGCCGACCCCGCCGTCTACGTCCACGAGCTCCTGCACCTGCTGGGCCTCCTCGACGACTACCAGGAGAGCTCCAAGGACCAGGACCAGGGCAGCGTCTTCCGGCGCCGTCCCGACCAGTCCCGTGTCGACCACAGCCCCTCGAACATCATGAGCGGCGCCAAGGAGAAAACCGGCGTCCTGAACCAGAAGCAGCTCGACCTGATCGGCGACATCACGCGGATCGCCCTCGACCGCGACCCCGACGGCCCCAACGTCTACTACCAGCCCCCCGTCCGCATCGCCGACCTGCCCCGGGACGCGCGGTCCCGGATCGCCGCCATCCTGGACCCGGGCCAGATCCTGTCCTCCGGCCAGGTCATCACGCTCTTCGGGGCCTACTACGACCACCACGTCCGCGGCCGCGGCGTGCCGCAGGTCCTCGACGAGATGCCGACCGGCCGCCAGGGATCGAACACCGGGATCGACGCCGGCCTGCTGCACCAGCTCTGGACCGGCTGGGAGCGAAACGGCGCGGCCGACTCGGCCCTGGCCGAACTCCGCGGCCACGGCCTGCCCGCCGACCGCGTCCCCCGCCTGGAGGACCTCACCGGTCCCCCGCTGGACGCCCACCTGGCCGACCTGTCCTCCGGCTGGACGCTCACCCCCGGGGTCTCCCCCCACGCCAAGCGGGCGGTGTTCGACGCCTTCTACCAGCACCACGTCCACCGGCGCGACATCGACGCGCTCACCCGCGAGAACACCCGCCACCTCCCCGGAGGCACCCACGAGGAGCAGCGGAAGGCGCTCCTGGGCCAGTGGGAGCACTGGCGCCTGGCCGGCGCCCTCGACGTCACCACCCGGCGCCTGGCCGACGGAGGGTTCCCCCGCCCGTCCAACGGCTGGCGCCAGACCCTCGACCACCCCGTTCCCGGCAGCGGCCTGCGCCCCGGGCAGTTCCGCGTCGACCCCCACTCCGCGGACCAGGGCCGCCTCCTCGACAGGACCCCGGCCCCCTCCTCCGCCGGCTCCACCGTCGACAAGCTGACCGAGGGGCTGCGCGCCGACAACTACGAGCTCACCGGACGGAGCCGCGAGACGATCCTGGCCCAGGTCACCGCCCAACTCCAAGGGGCCTCCGACCGCGTCTCCGTGCCCGTCAAGCTCCGCGCCCTGCAGACCCGCGTCGGCAGCCGCCGCGACGGGAGCGGCTCCTCCGGTTCCTTCCGCGCCGAGGCCAGGGGCCAGACCCGCTCCGCCACCGCGACCGTCGAGACCGTCCGCCGCGCCCCCAGGATCACCTCGATCCACGACCAGGCCCCCGGGACCCCCGGCCCCCACCGCAGGTACGCGGTCGCCGAGACCCCCGCCGCCCTCCGGATCACCCTGCGGTACGGCTCGCACGACGTCACCGTCGAGGGCGACCACACCGTGATCACGGAGGAGTTCCCCGCTGCCCTCCTCGTCCCCACCGGCCAGACCGCCCAGGGCGGCGCCCAGAACGCCCCGTCCACGGCCCCGGCACGACCGGACGCCGCCGGACTCCTCGCCGACAACGGACGCGCCTGGACCAGGACGTCCACGGGCTGGACCGAGGCCGCGGCCGGCGGCTCCCCGGCCCCGGCCCCCGCCGCCCCGGCCCACAACGGCACCCCCGCGCCCCCCACCGCGCAACCGGCCCCGGCCCCGGCCCCGCAAGGGGCCACGGAGGCTTCGGCCGCTCCGCGGACCGCCACGGGCAGCGGCGACTCCGGCGCCTCCGCGCCCCGGAGCGAACCGCCGAGCATGACCGACCTGTTCAAGCAGGCTCTGCTCGGCGCCCCGGAACCCGAACCGGCCCCAGAACCCGAACCGGTCCCCGCGCCCGCGCCGGACACGGAGCCCGCCGCGACGCCCCCGGCCGACACGGACGAGCCGATGCCCGACCTCGACTCCCTGCCCGACATCGGCCTGGACCTGTCCGCGCTCTCCCCCGAGGATCTCCAGAACCTCGCCGACTGGGCCGCCGCCCAGAACCCCGACCTGCCCGACCTCGACTTCGACTCCCTGCCCGACCAGGCGGACACCCGGCTTCCGGAGCAGCCGGACGCCCCGGTTCCGACCGACACCGACCAGTGGCTGAAGGACGTCTTCGGGAACGACGACGACCCCGTGGCGAGGAACCGGAGGGAGCGCCCCGTCCTGCCGTACGCCGAGGCCGTCCTCCCCAGGCTTCCCCAGCCCTCCCACTGGCGGGGAGGCCCCGGCGAGCCCTCCGGCGAAGGCATGCGGGACGCCGTCCTGTTCACCAACGACGACGGCGCGGAGTGGGCGTCCAGGAACATGTCGTCCGTGGACGGCAGGCCCATGAGCGAGGTCCTGACCGAAGAGCAGAAGGAATCCGTCTACGACTACACCGGGTCGGGCTATGCCCTTCTCAAGGACGGGCTGCGGAACGGGGTCGTCCACGAGGGCAACGACGACCACTACGTCGACCTGGTGCGGAACCTGGACTCCGCCATCGCCGCCTCCCCCGTCCTCCCCGAGTCGGTCGTCCTGCACCGGGGCGTGGACGCCTCCTACATCAAGACCATGGGCGCGGACCTCGGCGACCCCGCCTCGATGTACGGGCTCGTCGGCACGACCCACGTCGAGCGCAGCTACTCCTCCACCTCCATCGGCGCCAGGTCCCGCCACCCCTACGACGCCTACTTCGTGATCCGCGCGCCCAAGGGCCACCCCGCCCTCGACGCCAAGCCGTTCTCCGGGTTCGGCGGCTCCGAGCGCGAGATCCTGCTGCCCCGCGAGACCAGGTTCGTCGTCCACTCCGTCTACCAGCGCAGCGCCCAGAAGGGCTCGCTCTTCCCCGTCGAGGACCTGTGGTTCATCGAGATCGAGCTCGTCCCCCATGACTGGACCCCCGGCGACGACTGGGAGCCCGCCGCCCGGGGCGACGCCCACCACGGCTACCAGCCCGGCTCCGAGGTGGAACCGCACGACCTGCTGTCCTGGGACTTCGACGAGCTCCCGGCCCAGCAGACCCAGAGCGGCCCCGTGGCCCCGCCGCTCTCCGGGCAGGACCTCGGACCGGTGGCCGAGGGGCTGGGCGCGGACCTGCTGCCCGGTCTGGACCAGGGCTTCGCCCTGCCCCTCCTCAACGCCTACTACGACCACCACGTCAACGGCCGCCCCCTCGACGAGGCGCTCGCCCCCTTCGTCTCCGGGGCCGTCACCGCCGGGCAGGCCGCGGAGACCGCGAACGCCCAGTGGCGCCTCTGGCTCGACAGCGGCGCCCTCTACCAGGCCCTCAGCGCGCTCGCCGCACGCGGCGTCCCCGTCCCCGCCGGGCTCCTCGACACGCTTCCCCGGCCCTCCGGCGCCTCCGCGGAGGGAAGCGGGGACGCCGGATAGTCGGGAAGCACCAGGCCCCGGCCCTGCCGCAGGACACCGAAGCACGGGCCGGAAACACGAAACGGACACAAAACCGACACGACACCTACACAAAACCAACTATTGCCAGAAGAATTATTAGGGCGAAGGATGGTAAAAAGGGTGCGGCAGCACCAGGAATGGGCCTGAACACCAGCCCTAGGCCCGGCCCTTATCGCGTCACCCCGTCCAGGAACCGCACAATGGCCCGTCGGCGCCCGGGTACCAGGCCCTCCGGGCCGTGAGACCCTCGACGCCGTTCCCACCCCCAGACCGCGGACCGGACATCGACCCAGGTGTTTTGAGGACACGCCCCCGCAAGGCGACCACACGATCGGCCGAGGGGTTTCGAAAGGACGCTCGTCAATGACCGACAAATCCAAGGGTGAGCCCGACAAGGCGAATTCCTCCGCGTTGTCCGCGGACTGGGGTTCGCTCACCGCCCGTCCGGCGGCCTCGCCGGACACCGACGCCGGGCAGGCGTCCGCGCCCAAGAGCCTCAGGCCCGGCGGGACCGAGGACCTCTCCGCGCCTCCGCCCACCGAACCCGGCACCAGGGCCGACGCCGCGACGGCCACCGCCGCGGACACGGCCGAGGCCGGACGCCCCCAGATCGACGCCGTGGGCGCCCGCGCGGTCAAACCGCTGGCCCCCGTGGACGCCTCCCCCCGTCCGGGGCGACCGGGCAGTCCCGTCCTGGCGGGCGCGGCGATCGCCGGCCTGCTCCTCATCGCGGCGCCGTTCGCGGTCTCGGCGGGCGTCCAGGGCGTCTCGCTCGACATCGTCCCGCTCTCCGGGGGCGGCCCGGCCGGAGACGACGAGCAGACCGGGGACGAGCGCCAGACCGGCTCCGAGCAGGACACCTCCTCGGACGGTTCCGGCACCGGCGGCCAGGGCGGCTCCGCCGACCAGGGCCAGGCCGACAGCGGCGGCGCGCCGGACGGCGGCGGGGGCGGCGGCGTCAACAACGCGCCGGACCCCGGTCCGGGCTACGTCCCCGAGGCCATGGAGCAGCAGGCCGGGATCCCGTCGTCCTCCCCCGAGGACGGCGGCGGGAGCGGCGGCGGAGAGCAGGAGACCGGCGGCGCGGGCAGCAACGTGGCCGCGGGCGGCGGAGGGGACTCCTCCAAGGGGAGCTCCCGCACGGCGGACAAGGACGACAGCGGTAACGGCGGCGGCAGCCAGGCCGCCGGCGGGTCCGAGGACGCGGACACCCCCGCGAACGGCGGGATCATCAACGACCTGCCGGACGTGAACACCGCGGGTTCGGACAAGGAGGAAGAGGAGGAGCGGCAGGAGCAGAGCGGGGACGAGGAGGACTCGAACCAGCGCTCGGCCCCCTCCGACGACTCCGGGGATCAGGAGGCGGGCACGTTCTCCGCCCTGTCCGACAGCTCCCCCTCCGCCGAGGAGAGGCAGCCCTCCCCCTCCGGCGAGCCCTCCAACTCGGCCCCCTCCCCCTCCGGCGACCCGTCGCCCTCGGCCGATCCCTCCCCCTCCGGCGCCCCCTCGCCCTCCGGCGACCCGTCGCCCTCCGCCTCGCCCTCCGCCTCGCCCTCCGGCGACCGGTACTCGGCCCTGGCCGGTCCCGGCTGCGCCACCGACGGCGGCGCCTACGGCCAGGCCGGATCGTGGTACCCCGAGAACAGCACCGCCGGCTGGGCCACCCGCGAGGGCGGCCACGACCAGGACGGCTGCGCCGGCGGCTACGACGCGATCCCGGTGTCGGGCGATCCCGAGCACGGGGACGGCCAGTTCGCGTACTGGACCTTCTCCCCCGGATACGCTGACGCGGAGTGCGAACTGTACGTCCACGTCCCCGACGACGAGTCCCCGCTCTGGATCGGCGAGCAGGAGGCCAGGTACCAGATCTTCCCCCGCGACAAGGCCGAGGGCGACGCCGTCGCCGTCTTCGGCATCAACCAGTCCCAGGTCAAGGGAGGATGGGTGCAGGTCACCGGTTTCACCTCACCGGCCGAGCAGTTCACCGTCCAGCTCACCAACATCGGTGAGAACCCCCTTGCGGGACAGGAGAACACGAGCACGCACGTCGCCGCCTCGGCGGTCCGCGCCACGTGCTCCTGACGCCGGAGCAGCATTGGGCGGGGTCGGCGCGCGCCGACTCCGCCCGCACGTGAACAGGGCCGTCCCGGGCCCGGAACGAGAAAAGGAACCGCAGATGGCCAGGCAACTCCTCACGGTCACTCCGGATGGATCGACGGGGTACGCCACGATCGAGTCCGCGGTGGCCGCGGCCGAGAGCGGCGCGCTCATCACCATCGCCCCAGGACGCTACGAGGAGAGCCTGGTCCTGCTGAAGGTCGTCACCCTGCTGGCGCGGGACGGCCGCGGCAGCGTCGAGGTCATCGCCGAGTCGGGCAGCGCCGTCATCTCGGGCGCCGAGGCCGTCAAGCTCTCCGGGCTGGTCCTGCGCGGCCGCGACGAGGAGCGCCCCGTGGTCGACATCCCCGCCGGGCAGGCGGAGATGGCCGACTGCGAGGTGGACGGCTCGGCGTGGACCGCCGTCGTGGTCCGCGAGACCGGCGCGCTGGCGATGCGCGAGAGCCGGGTCACCTGCTCGGCGGGGGCCGGCGTGGTGATCACGACGGCCGAGCCCAGCATCATCGAGGACTGCGTCATCGAGGACGTCGAGACCAGCGCCCTGGTCATCAGCGACCGGGGGCGGCCCGTCGTGCGCGCGTGCGTGTTCCGCGACGTGCGCGGCAACGGGGTCTTCGCCAGCGGCCAGGCCGGCGGGTCGATCGAGGACTGCGACATCTCCGGCTGCGCCAAGCCCGCGATCGCGCTGGAGGACAACGCGAGCACGTCCCTGCGCGACGTGCGCGTGCACGACACCTCCGAGGACGGGCTGGCCATCTCCACCCGCGCCAGGACGACGGTCGAGGACTGCCGCTTCGAGGACGTCGGCGGGCGCGGCGTGGGCGTGTACAACGGCTCCGACCCGCAGCTGTACCGGGTGGTGGTGGCCCGTTCCAAGGGCGTCGGCATCCACCTCTGGGGCAAGGCGCGCGGCCTGTTCACCGACTGCGAGGTGGAGGAGCCCGAAGGCGACGGCGTGCGCGCCGAGGACCGCGCCGCCACGTCCTTCATCGGGTTGACGGTGCGCGGCGGCACCGGCGTGAGCATCGGCGGCAACAGCACGGTCGAGTTCGACCGGGGCCTGGTCACCGGCAGCAAGGGGCCGGGCTTCGTCATCGAGGCCAGCAGCCCGTTCCTGCGGGGCGTGGCCGTGGTCGACACGCGCGGCCAGGGCGTGCGGTTCCGCAAGGGCGGCCAGGGGCGTCTGGAGGACGTCACGTTCGAGCGGACCGGCAAGAACGCGGTGCAGGCCGACGAGCGCTCCCGGCCCCTGCTGACGGGGGTGCAGATCCGCGAGAGCCGCGACAGCGGTGTCACCGTCGGCGCCGAGGCCAAGGTGGACATGCGCGACTGCGACATCTCCGAGTGCACGGGCGACGGGGTCGCCGTGCAGAACGGCGGCGACGTCTCGGTGCTGCGCTCGCGGGTCTACAACGGCCGCCGCAACGGCGTGCTGGTGGCCTCGGGCGCCAAGGCCGCCCTGCGCAGGACAGAGGTCTTCGGCAACGCCGGGGACGGCGTGCTCGTGCACAGCACCGAGGACGTGCTCATCGAGGACTGCTCGGTGCGGGACAACAGCCGCGCGGGCCTGCGCCAGACCGTGCAGAGCGAGCGGATGCGCGCCGAGGAGCTGCTGAGCAGCGGCAATGGCGCGCCTGACGCCTACGGGGAGGACGCCGGGGCCCCCGCCCCGCCGATGCCCGGAGGGGTCCCGGGCGCGGCCGCGGGCGCCCCGGCCGGAGGCACGGAGCCCGAGCCGGAGGGGCCGCTGGCCGAGCTGGAGTCCCTGATCGGGCTGGAGAACGTCAAGCACGAGGTCAAGACCCTCATCAACCGCAACCAGATGGCCAAGCGCCGCGCGGAGATGGGGCTGCCGACTCCGCCGATGAGCAGGCACCTGGTGTTCGGCGGGCCTCCCGGTACCGGTAAGACCACGGTGGCCCGCCTCTACGGCCGCATCCTCGCCGAACTGGACGTGCTGCGCTACGGGCACGTCGTCGAGGTGGCGCGCGTGGACCTGGTGTCGCAGTACGTCGGCGGGACCGCCATCAAGACCACCGAGGTGTTCGAGCGCGCCAAAGGCGGTGTGCTGTTCATCGACGAGGCGTACACGCTCTCGGGCAAGAAGGACGGCGGCGGCAGCGGCCCCGACTTCGGCCGCGAGGCCATCGACACCCTCGTCAAGCTCATGGAGGACCACCGCGACGACGTCGTGGTGATCGTCGCCGGGTACACCGAGGAGATGCAGGGCTTCCTCGCCGCGAACCCGGGTATGGCCTCGCGGTTCAGCCGCACGGTGGAGTTCCCCAACTACGAGGTGGACGAGCTCGTGCGGATCGTGGAGGGCATGTGCGCCACCCACCAGTACGAGCTGGCCGAGGACACGAAGACCGCGCTGCGGGCGCACTTCGAGGACATGCACCGGGACGCGACGTTCGGCAACGGCCGCACCGCCCGCAAGATCTTCGAGGAGATGATCGACCGGCAGGCGTTCCGCCTGGGCAGCGAGCCGCCCGACAACCCCGGGGACCTCACCCTGCTGCTGCCCGTGGACCTGGGCGTGGAGGTCTCCGAGGCCGGCCCCGACGGGGAGCCGACGGACGAGCTGACCGTGCTGCGCGGCGAACTCGACTCCATGATCGGCCTGGGCGAGGTCAAGGCCACCGTCAACGACCTGGCGAACCTGCTGGTCATGTCCAACCAGCGCAAGGCCCTCGGACTGCCGGTGCCCTCGATGAGCCACCACCTGGTGTTCGCGGGCGCCCCCGGTACCGGTAAGACCACGATCGCGCGGCTGTACGGCCGCCTGCTGAAGACGCTGGGCGTGCTCTCCTCGGGGCAGGTCATCGAGTCGGCGCGGTCGGACCTGGTGGGCCGCTACGTCGGGCACACGGCGCAGATGACGACGGAGGTGTTCGAGCGCGCGAAGGGCGGCGTGCTGTTCATCGACGAGGCGTACACCCTGACCCCCAAGGGCGGCGGCAACGACTTCGGCCAGGAGGCCGTGGACACCCTCGTCAAGCTCATGGAGGACCACCGCGACGAGGTCGTGGTGATCGTCGCCGGGTACACCAACGAGATGCAGCGCTTCCTGGACTCCAACCCGGGTCTCGCGTCCCGGTTCAGCCACCGGGTGGAGTTCGGCAACTACAGCGACGAGGAACTGGTCACCATCGTCGAGCGGATGGCGAAGAGCTCGGGGTACGTGTGCGGCGAGGAGACGCTGGCCGCCCTGGCCGAGCACTTCTCCTCGGTGCAGCGCGACGCCTCCTTCGGCAACGCGCGCTACGCCCGCCAGGTGATGGAGCGGATGATCACCCGCCAGGCGGGCCGCCTCGTCAACATGGCGGGGGCCGCGGACCTGGAGGCGTTCACCACCCTCTTCCCCGAGGACGTCCCCGCGCCCTAGGAAGCCTCCGACGCGGGGGTGGTTCGGCGTGCCGGTGCTTCGGGGGGTCTTTCGGCCTCACGCCACGCGGATCGCGGGGTCACGGCGGGCGGCGACGGCGGGTGAGGGTCAAGGCCGCGCCCATGATGTCCGTTGCGTGAGGGGTCCGTTGACGGTCTTGGGCTTTCTGCCCTTCCCGGCCCCGAAACGGGCAGAAAGCCCACGACCGTCAACAAAACCACCGGTGCCCGAATTCACCTCCGAGCCGGAGCTTCCCTAGCGGGCCCTGGCCGGTCCCTACTGGTCGGAGAGGTCTCTCAGGACCCGGATCGCCCGGGCGCGGCGTTCGCGGTTACGTCTGCGCAGGACGAAGAGGAAGGCCCCGGCGGCCGCCAGCAGCACGACCGCGGCCATGCCCGCGGCACCGGCGAGCAGCGGCGCGAGCAGTCCGGTGGACCCCGTGTTCGCGGTGCTCGCCTGGGTGGCGGCGGGCAGCAGGTTGGAGTCGGTGCCGCACACGACCGGGGCCGGGTCCGACTCCCGCCCCGCGCACACGGTGGTCGCCACGCGCCACAGGTCCGAGGTGGCCTCGTCCAGGCGGGCGGTGACCGTCCGCGTGGCCTCCTGGCCGGGGTCGAGTGAGACGCGCCAGAGGGCCGTCCCCTCGTGGATCTCGCCGTTCTCGTCGGCGGCCAGGAACTCCAGCTGGACGGGGGCCGTCTGCGCCAGGACGATGTCCTTGACCGGTTTCTCGCCTTCGTTGCGCAGGGTGACGATGTACCGGGTCTCCTCTCCCACGGCCATCTGGTCGCGGGCGTCGGTGATGGCGACGGAGAGCTCGGGAGCGGGCGGCGGGGGCTTGGAGGGGGACGGCGGCGGGGCTTCGGGCCTCCCGCCCGCCAGCGCCACCCCGCCGGCCTGGATCGCGGCGACACTCCCCACCGCGACGAGGACTGCGGCACCACGCGCGACGAAGTCGCTGCTCAGGACGGCCATTCCACGCACTCCCCAACGATGTCCGATCGAACAACACGAGGATAACCAAGAGCAGCCATATCAACACGGAGCGACACCGCACCCCCGCTTTCGCGCCCTGCCGTCCTGATCACGGCGGCAGTGGACGAGGAGCGGGAAAAGCGGAGCCCCCCGCGCACCGAAGCGCGCAGGGGGCTCTTTCACCCGTTCCGACCGCGTCCGGCCGGATCCGGTGCTGCTACTGCTGGACCCGCATGGGGCGGCGGCTGGTCGCGAAGACCGTCACCGCGCCGATTCCGGTGATGATCGAGGCACCGAGCACGAAGCCGCTGAGGTCGATACCGGTGACCGGCAGCTCCTCGTCGGCCTCGTCGTCGCTCTCGTCGCCGTCGTCGGAGGAGCCGTCGCGGTCGCCGTTGTCGGCGTCGTCGACGTCGCCGTTGGTGTCGCCAGCGGGACGGTCGCCGCCCCCATCGGTGTCGCCACCGGTACCGGGACGGTCGTCGCCACCGCCGCCGGGAGGCGGAGTCGGGTCGACGGGCGGGTTCTCGTCGTCGCCGTCACCCGGCGGGTCCGTGGGCGGGTCCACCGGCGGGTCCGTGGGCGGGTCCACCGGCGGGTCCGTCGGGGGGTCGACCGGCGGGTCGACCGGCGGGTCCACCGGCGGGTCCACCGGCGGGTCCACCGGCGGGTCCACCGGCGGGTCCACCGGCGGGTCCACCGGCGGGTCCACCGGCGGGTCCACGGGCGGGTCCACCGGCGGGTCGATCGGCGGGTCGATCGGAAGGTCGAGGGTGGCCACGAGCTCCACGGACAGCGCCGTCTCAGGCGCCTCCTCGACCGTGTCGGCCATAGCCGGCGCCGTCGTGAAGCCGAAGGCCAGCAGGCCCGCGGCCGTCACGCCGATCGCACGTGCCGTATAGGACATGTGTCTCCTGTTCTTTGAACGGGGGTCAGTTGGGGGAAAGGGCATAGAGGTCGTTGTCGGCCAGGACGATCGCGTGGCCGTCCAGCAGGCCCCACGGACGGGCGGCGTCCTGGTCCATCTCGATGGGTTCGCCGTCGGCTCCGACCGCCACCTGGCCGTCGTCCAGTTCACCGTAGAGCGTGCCGCCGGCCGCGCTGAGCGGGCTGAACCCGGGCAGCACCCGGTTCTCCCCGGAACCCAGGTCGACCACGATCGGCCCGTAGGCGGCCACGTCCGGACCTTCGATCCAGCGCGCGTCCGCCAGCTCTCCGGCCGCGATCACCGTGGACGAGAAGACGGAGCCGTCGTCGGCGTCGTGGACGGCGAGGATGACGCGGTCGTCCTCCTCGCTCTCCCACCGCACGACGACGTGGTTCTCGGAAGCGGTGATCACCCTGTCGAGGTCTCCGGCGTTCTCCGGTTCGGCGGGGGCGACCCTGTCGGGCTCGCCCTCGGCCGGCGCCCAGAACCACGCGTCGTTGGCGGAGGCCATGAGCACCGTGGACTGGTGGGCGAGCATGGCGCCCGTGTCGTCGGGGGCCTCGACCGGGACGAGTTCACCGTCCACGGGCAGCGACGCCCCGTCCTCGGTGGTGACGAGGGGACCGCTGCCTCCGAAGGTCACCTGGGCGTCCTCCGAGAGCTCGTAGTCCTGGGGTTCGCCTCCCTCGACGGGCCAGATCCACAGCCCTGCGGAACCCACGGCCACGACGTGGAAGCCGTCCTCGGCCGCCGCGAACCTCAGCGGCCCCTGGAGGTCGCCCACGGGGAGAGGGAGGTCGGCCTCCCAGGTGCGTCGGCCGTCCGCACCGATGACCGCGAGCTTCCCGTCCGCACCGATGACGGCGACCCTGCTGCCGTCGTCGGCGACGGCCGGGCGGGTGCCCTCGGAGAGCGGGATGCGCCAGATGGCCTCGTCGGAGAAGCCCGCCGGCGCGGGCCGCGCGTCGAAGGGGACGGTCTCGACCTCGGTCCCGGTCTCCTCCTGGGCGGCCGTGGAATCGGGCATGAACCGGACGACGATGATCCCGACGACCGCGACCAGCACGACCGCGAGCACGACCGCGGTGATGACCACCGGGAGCCTGCCGCTGCCGCCGCCGCGCGGCTTCGGCGCCTTCCGGGGCCGACTCGGGGGCGGGGTCTCGGTCAGGCCGCGGATGACCCCTCCGGGCAGCGCCTGCAACCGCTGGACGCTGAACGCGTCGCGCGCCTCGATGATGACCGGGCGGCCGATGTGGGTGGCGTACCCCGCGGCGTGGTCGAGGGCCGCCCTGCGGGTCTCCTTGGCGTCGCCGCCGCGCACCGTCCGGGTCTGGCCCTGGATGGTGACATCGGCGCTCATCTCGTCCGGGGAGATGACGACGGTCACGCGCTCCTCGACGTGGGGCGGGGTGCCGTTGCCGCTCATGACACCTCCGAGTCGGATCGGGCGGCCGGGCACGGCGAGGCCGGAAGCACGTCGCGGCCCTCTGGGGGTAGAGGCGCTGTGATCATCGCTGCTTCGAACCCGTCCGTGTACGGTGCGTGCGCGCCCCGGAAACGCGGGAGCGGTTCGTGTGGTCGGAGGGAGCCGACAGGGGGCCGGGGGGGCTGCTGGGGGACAGAGGCGATTGCCCGCCGACACGTGCGATCATACCGATCCGAAACCGGGATGGCCTGCGTTTTGCGGAGAGGAGGATCAGCCGTCCGATCAGCGCGCCCTGGCTGGAGACAGATTCGGAAGCTCTCCTGGAAAAGCCCGGTGAACTGCGCTTACAGACCGTACGGTCATTATTCGAACACGCTGCGAACAAACCGATCCCACCTTTTCCTGGGCTGCGGAGCCCGTGAAGTCGGGGCAGAAGTGGCCACATCCGGCCGCTTACTCATCCGTTGTAAACCTGACCGGAACTCGCTGCCAGGCTGTTCAGGACCGCTTGCGCAGGAAGAGGGCCGCGGCGCCGCCCAGACAGGCGAGCCCGGCCACCCCCGCGGCGATCCCGATGTACCGGAAGATATCGAAAGCCCCGGGCTCGGTGCTCCCGACCGTGACGGGAGACTCCGGGGAGTCCGGGTGGTAGGCGACGGTGAGCCGCTCCCCCTCGTCGTGGTCCGACGGGTCGAGACCGCTGAGGGAGACGTGTTCGAACCGCGTCCCCTCCACCTCGTAGCTGACGTAGACGTCGACGTCGCTCCTGCTCCGGCCGTCCGAGCTCCGCCTGGTGTCGACCTCCCTCTCCACCACGACCGCCTCGGCCCGCCCGGTGTGGTCGGAGTAGTCCGAGCCGCCCACGAGCGTGAAGACCACCCCGAGGACCAGCAGTACCAGGCCGAACACCCCCAGGACGAACCCGCCGGGGTTCCCCCCGCCCCCGAACGAGATCCGGACGCTGCGGTCGGAGGAGTTCATGGCCGTCCCCTGTCAGTCGGAAGAGAACGCGTCGGAACGCGTGACAACGGTTGGGACGCCTTCGGCCTTCGGGCGGTTCCGGTGTCCCTTACCCCCCTTTCCTGGTGATCTTGACCTTTCCGGGGTCTCAACCGCTTCTGAGGCCCCGGAAAGGTCAAGATCGCCGGGAACTTCTCGGGGTGCGCGTCCGACTTCTGAGGCGTGACTGTTTGGCGAGGAGACAGAAGGCCCCGGCGGAGGCTCCGTCCGGGCCTGCGGCTCGCGGCCGGAGCGGCGGCCGTGTGGTGCGCGGCGCTGGGCGGTGTCGTGCTCGCGGGCTCGCCCGCGGCCGCGCACGACCAGTTGATCGCGTCGACGCCGGAGGACGGGGAGCGGCTCGACAGCGCCCCGGAGGACATCACGCTGACCTTCAGCGGCGACGTCCTCGACCTCGGCGCGGCGGTGACCGTGCTGGACAGCGGATCCACCCCGGTCGCCGAGGGCGAGGCGCGCGTCGACGGCCCCGATGTCGTCCAGGGGCTGCCGCCGGACCTGCCCGACGGGGCCTACACCGTGCGGTGGCGGGTCGTCTCCGGCGACGGGCACCCCATCAGCGGGACCTTCGACTTCATCGCGGGCGACGTGCCCGAGGAGACCGACGGGCCTCCTCCGGCCACGGCCGACGGCGGGACCGCGCCACCCCCGCCCTCACCGGCCGCCGACGCGGCCGCCTCTTCCCAGACGTCCTTTCCCGTCCGGACCGTCGTCCTCGCCCTGCTGGGCGCGGCCACGGGGCTGAGCGTCTACTGCGTCGCCGTGTTCGCCGCCCGACGGCGCTCCCGGCGCGCCCCCCACCACCAGGACCAGTGACCACGGCCGGCCGCGTCCGGCCTGAGGAGAGACTCGAATGAGCACCACGAAGACCGCGTTCGCCGCGATGGCGGCGGCCGCCGCCATCGCCCTCACCGGGTGCGGCGGCCCTGTCGCGGACGCCGAGGCCCCGGCCGCCGCCGAGGACGCCACGGGCACCGCCGCGGAGTCGTTCAGCGCGGAGGACGCCTGGGTCAAGGCCGCCACCGAGGACGACGGCATGACCGGCGCCTTCGGGATCCTCGGCAACGCCTCCGGCACCGACGCCACCGTCGTCTCGGCGACCGCCTCGGGCGCGGGGATGGTCGAGCTGCACGAGGTCGTCACCGGCGACGACGGCAACTCGGTCATGCGGGAGAAGGAGGGCGGCTTCACCATCCCGGCGGGCGGGACCCACGTCCTCGAACCGGGCGCGGACCACATCATGCTGATGGCCCTGGAGAAGGACCTGGAGCCGGGCACCGAGGTCGCGGTGGCGCTGGAGTTCTCCGACGGCTCCACGGCGGAGTTCACCGCGCCGGTGAAGGCGTACGAGGGCGCCAACGAGAACTACGACGGCGGCCACGGTGACGGCCACGACGACGGCCACGCGGAGCACTGATGGACGGCGACCGGCAGGGCAGCGCGGAAAGACCCCGGACGCCGTTCAGTCGGCGGCACCTCCTCCTCGGCGGCGCCGCCGCCGGTCTCGGCGCGTCCGCCCTGGTGGGCGCGGACCTGCTCGCCGGCCGGGGCGAGCCACCCGCGCCCGCGCCCTCGCCCGCGCCCGCGCCCGAGGAGCCGGACGGGGGCGAGACCGTCCCGTTCCACGGCCCCCACCAGGCGGGGGTCGAGACCCCGCCGCAGGCGCACGCGAACTTCGTCGCGTTCGACCTGGCCGCCGACGTCGACCGGGAGAGGACGCGCCGCCTGCTGACGCTGCTGACCGACGACGTCGCGAAGCTCTCCCAGGGCGACGCCGCGCTGGCCGACTCGGAGCCCGAACTCGCCTACGTCCCGGCCCGGCTGACCGTGACCTTCGGGTTCGGTCCCGGCCTGGTCGAGCGCGTCGCCCCCGACGCCGCGCCGTCCTGGCTCCGGCCACTGCCGGAGTTCGCCGTGGACCGGCTGCGCGACGAGTGGAGCGACGGCGACCTGCTGCTGCAGGTCTGCGCCGACGACCCCCTGACCGTCGCGCACGCCACCCGGATGCTGACCAAGGACGTGCGGGCGTTCGGCGCGGTGCGCTGGGTCCAGGCCGGCTTCCGGCGGGCCCGCGGTTCGGAGGCCGCCGGGACCACGATGCGCAACCTCATGGGGCAGGTCGACGGGACCGTCAACACGGCCCCGGGCACCGACGACTTCGAGCGGATCGTCTGGGACGGCGGCGGCAACCCCGACTGGCTGCGCGGCGGCACGAGCCTGGTCATCCGCCGGATCGCGATGGACCTCGACAAGTGGGACCGCCTCGACCGGTCGGGGCGGGAGGAGTCGGTCGGCCGCCGCCTGGCCGACGGGGCCCCGTTGACGGGCTCCCGGGAGCACGACGAGCCCGACTTCGACGCCGTCACACCGCTCGGCTTCCCGGTGATCGCCGAGTTCGCGCACATCCGCCGGGCGCGAACGGACGACCCCGCCGAACGGATCTTCCGCCGCGCGTACAACTACGACCTGCCCGTCACCGGGTCCGAGGGCCAGGACGCCGGTCTCGTCTTCGCCTCGTTCCAGGCCGACGTGGACCGCCAGTTCGTTCCCATCCAGAAGCGCCTGGACGAGCTCGACCTGCTCAACGAGTGGATCAGCCCGATCGGGTCGGCGGTCTTCGCGATCCCCCCGGGCTGCGAGGAGGGCGGCTTCGTCGGCGAGACCCTGTTCGACGCCTGACCGGGAGCGGACGGGGGTCCGCCCTTCGCGCGCTCGACGGCGAGCACGGCCGCACCGACCGCCCCGCCCTCAGCACCGCCCTCGGATGAGCAGGCGGGCGGGTGGCTCCCCGGTTGTCCGTGGTGTCCGTTTCCCCTCGCTTTCCCTCCGCCGATCTTGACGTTTTCGGGGTCTGGGAAGCGGTTGAGACCCCGGAAAGGTCAAGATCAGCGGAGGGAGACCGGGTGTGCGGCACCGCGTTGGCGGCCAGCTCCGAGGTGATCAGCTCGGCCCGGTCCACGAACGCCTCGGGGACGGTGACCCCGGGGGCGATCCGCAGGACCCCGGTGACGAACCGCCGCGCGGGCGCGACGCTCTCCACCACCCCGGGGAACGAGGTGAGGCAGACGCTCACCGGCCCGCCGCCGGAACGGCGAGGCGGCAGGGTGACGGCTTCGGGACGGGAGCAGCCTGCTCCATCGAGTCTCCAGCTGTGTTGGCAGTTGGCGGCTAAGGCCCTGGTTCGGTGCTCATGGCGGGATTCCAGGTGATCACGATTCCTGCTCGAGGCCAGGTCCTGTATCTGGAGACGCGGATCTCGGGGACGCCGATCGATGATCTTGAGCCTTCTGCCCGTTTCGGATCCTGAAAGGGCGGAAAGCCCATGATCGTCGCGAGCGAGGGCAGGAGTGGTTCCCTGCCCGCCGCGTCACGGACGTCCGGCGGATACGCGCGGGCCTCCAGTCCCACCCGCCGTCGCCGCCCGCCGTCACAGGCCCCGAGCGGACCCCGACCCGACAGAGCCCGGAACACCCCCGCGACCGGTAGAAACCCCTGTGCGGGTCGCGGGGGGCGCTCGGCGCGGGACGTGCGCCCGGGGTCAGCTCCCGCTTCGCAACCGGGCTCTGGCCCGGCGCATGCCGGACAGCCAGCGGTCGCGGTCGGAGGCGCGGCGCTGCTCCATGACGGCGGCCTGGGGTTGGGGCAGGATCAGGAACCGGCCCTCGGTCAGGGCCGCGACCACGGACTCGGCCACGTCGGCGGGTTCGAGGTAGTCGCCGCCCAGGCGGGTGGCGGCGTCGGGTCCGTCGTCGGCGGTCATCGCGGTGTTGACGCCGAGGGGGCACAGGCAGGAGACGTCGACGCCCTCGTCGCCGTGCCGGATCGCCAGCCACTCGGCGAGGGCGACCGCGCCGTGCTTGGTCACCGAGTAGGGGGCCGAGTCGATGTTGGTGACCAGGCCCGCCGCCGACGCGGTGACGAGCAGGTGGCCGGAGCCGCGTTCGACCATCCGGGGGATCAGCAGGCGGGCGACGTGCACGTGCGCCTGGACGTGGAGCCGCCAGGTGACGTCCCACTCGTCGGCGGAGCCCAGCCCGCCGCCGGTGCCGACCCCGGCGTTGGAGCACCACAGGTCGATGGGGCCCTCCCGCTCGACCGCGTCGATCACCCCGGCCACGGCGGCGGGGTCGGTGACGTCCAGCGCGCACCCCCGCGCGCTCCCGCCAAGCCCGGCGGCCGCGGCCTCGGCGCGTTCGCCGTCCAGGTCGGCGATCACCACGCGCGCCGCGCCTTCGGCGAGGAAGCGTTCGGCGAGCGCGTACCCGATGCCGTTCGCGCCACCGGTGACGACGATCGTCCGGCCGGGGAAGATGAACGGTCGGCCCATGGAAGGGGTCCTCTCTACGCGGCCCTCTCGGGTTGTCCACAGGTAAGTACTGTCTGGCCCCGGAGCCAGGGCGGCGCCGGGGATGGTGGGAGCCGGGAGCAGGCGGCTTCACGATTCGGGTGCGGGCGGCCCCCCTTTGGGAGGGCGGGGTGTGTCTTCGGGGCGGTCCGGCGCGGTTACGCGGGCACCCCCACCAGCCGCCCCACGCTCCCCCCGTCGGCGAGCCGCTGGACGCCGTCGGGCAGCGCCTCCAGGGCGAGGGTCTCGCTGACCGCGGGCCTGACGAGCCCTCGCTCTGCCAGTGCGGTCAGCTCCTCGTGGCACCGGGCCACCAGGGCGGGGTCGCGCTTGTTGTACAGGCCCCAGTGCAGGCCCACCAGCGAGTAGTTCTTGATCAGCGCGTGGTTGAGGCCGGGGGTCGGGATGGTCCCGCTCGCGAAGCCGATGACCAGGATACGGCCCTCGAAGGCCACGCACTTGGTGGAGCGGGTGAAGGAGTCCCCGCCGACCGGGTCGTAGACGACGTCGGCCCCGCGCCCCTCCGTGGCCTCCTTCACCACCGACACGAAGTCGTCGGCGTGCCGGTCCACGACGATGTCCGCGCCGAGGTCCCGGGCGTACCCGGCCTTCGCCGCGCCGCCGACCACCCCGATCACCCGCGCGCCCGCGGCCTTGGCCAGTTGGACCGCCGCGCTGCCCACCCCGCCCGCCGCCGCGTGCACCAGGACCGTCTCGCCCCGGCGCAGCCCCGCGCGGCGGTGCAGCGCGAACCATCCCGTCTGGTAGCCGATGAACAGCGCGGACGCCTCCTCGTCGGTGAGGGAGGGCGGGGCGGGGAACACCCGGCCCGCGTCCATGAGCGCGTACTCGGCGAACGCCCCGGCGGGCAGTGCCGGGGAGCCGATCACCCGCTCGCCCTCGGTCCGCCCGGTGACGCCGTCGCCCAGGCCGGCGACCTCGCCGCACAGCTCCACCCCCGGGGTGAAGGGCAGCGGCGGCTTCTCCTGGTAGAGCCCCCGGCACATGAGCGCGTCGGGGAAGTTGACCCCGGCGGCGCGCACCCGCACCAGGACCTGGCCCGGCCCCGGCTCGGGAACCGCCACCTCGTCGAGGCGCAGGACGTCCTTGGGCTCGCCCAGCTCGTGGACCCGCAACGCTTTCACCGTCTGCCTCCGACATCCCGGGATACCGACCAGTCGGTCACGAGTGAATCGTCTGGCGGGCCCTCCCGTCAAGCCCGGAGGCCGACGCCTTTGGGGTAGATTCGCTGGGGAAGTCGACGAGGAGACGAGTACCGGTGACTGTTGCAGCGCATACCCCGACCAGCAAGAACTCCGAAGCGGTCGGTGAGGCTGCGCGGCGGCGCACGTTCGCGGTCATCTCGCACCCGGACGCCGGAAAGTCCACCCTCACCGAGGCGCTCGCGCTGCACGCGGCGGCCATCACCTCGGCCGGGGCGGTGCACGGCAAGGGCGACCGCAAGGGCGTGACCTCGGACTGGATGGAGATGGAGCAGGCCCGCGGCATCTCCATCACCTCGGCCGCCCTGCGCATCGACTACGACGGCCACGTGCTCAACCTCCTCGACACGCCCGGCCACGCCGACTTCTCCGAGGACACCTACCGGGTGCTGGCCGCGGTCGACGCCGCCATCATGCTGCTGGACTCGGCCAAGGGCCTGGAGCCGCAGACCCTGAAGCTGTTCGACGTGGCGCGCAACCAGGGCATCCCGGTCATCACCTTCGTCAACAAGTGGGACCGGCCCGGCCGCGAGCCCCTGGAGCTGCTGGACGAGATCGAGCAGCGCATCGGGCTGCGTCCCACCCCGCTGAACTGGCCCGTGGGCATCGCCGGGGACTTCCGCGGCCTCGTCGACCGCAACGGCGGCGGCTACGTCAAACTCCACCGCACCCCCGGCGGCGCCACCAAGGCCCGCGAGGAGCGCCTCACCGACGAGCAGGCCGCCCGGCTCGAGGGCCCGGCCTGGGAGCAGGCGGTCGAGGAGCTCGAACTCATGACCGAGATCGGCGCGGACTACGACCCCGAGTCGTTCCTGGCGGGCAAGTCCTCGCCCGTGATGTTCGGCGCGGCGCTGCCCAACTTCGGCGTCGCCCAGCTGCTGCGCACCCTCGTGGACATCGCCCCGGCGCCCACCCCCCGCGCCGACAACCAGGGCCGCCCCCGCCCGGTCGAGGCGCCGTTCTCGGGGCTGGTGTTCAAGATGCAGGCCAACATGGACAAGGCCCACCGCGACCGGATGGCGTTCGTGCGCATCTGCTCGGGCCGCTTCGACCGCGGCATGGTCCTGACCCACGCCGCCACCGGCAAGCCCTTCGCCACCAAGTACACCCAGGCCGTGTTCGGCAGCGAGCGCCACACCATCGACACCGCGTTCGCGGGCGACGTGATCGCGCTGGTCAACGCCCAGTCGCTGCGCGTGGGCGACACCCTCTACGACGGCCCCAAGGTCGAGTTCCCGCCCATCCCCAGCTTCGCGCCCGAGCACTTCGCCGTGGCCCGCGCCATCGACGTGAGCCGCTACAAGCAGTTCCGCCGCGGCATCGACCAGCTCGACTCCGAGGGCGTCGTCCAGGTCCTGGTCTCGGACGTGCGCGGCGACCAGGCCCCCGTCCTGGCCGCCGTGGGCCCGCTCCAGTTCGACGTGGTCAAGCACCGCATGGAGCACGAGTTCAACGCCCCCATCGAACTCGCCCACCTGGACTACGGCACCGCCCGCCGCACCGACCCCGACTCCGCCCCCGCCCTGCACGGCCTGTCCGGCGCCGAGGTCCTGACCCGCCGCTCCGACAACGAGCTGCTGGTCCTGGTGCACAACAAGTGGCGGCTCAAGGTCATCCAGCGCGACCACCCCGACCTCACCCTCGACGTCCTCCTCGCCGGAGGCGTCGAGGAGGAGGGCTGACGGCGGACGCGCGCCCGCGGCGCCCCGTCCGCCGGCCCGAACCCCGCGGACGGCGCTCCGGACCGGCGGACGGCCGGGGTCACCCGGCGTCGTCGTACGCGGCGAAGTAGTCGTCGGAGGCGATGGGCGCGCCGAGCAGGTCGTTGGAGACGCCGAACGCCCCCACCAGCTCCTCCGAGTGGGGCAGGAGCCGCAGGTCGAGCTCTGCCACCAGGTCGGGCAGGCCCCGGACCTGGTCGGGGGAGAGCACGCCCTCGCACAGGTACCAGCTCGCGTCCCGGGACACCTCGGCCAGCGCGAAGCGGAGGAGGACGGACCCGAGCAGTTCCCGGCTCTCCTCGTGCTCCGCGCGCGCCACGGCTTCCGCGAACTCCTCGACCGCGCGGCGCACGCCGTGGGCCCTGCCGAACTCGGCCGCCCTCGGACTGGTGGTGTTCCAGGTCGTGAACGCGTCCGCCCCGCTCCTCCGGGTGTCGGCCAGGAGAGAGCGCGCGTCGTCGTACAGGCGGCGTTCACGGTGGCGGAAGAGACGCGCGAGCTGTTCGGGGGTCCGCAGGGAGTCGGGGGCCGCCATGTCGGGCGCGGCGTCGGCCGGCGGCGTGTAGGCGAGCCCGAGCAGCATCTCGTGCGCCGCGTCGAGCAGGACCACCTGGTTGTCGCCTTCGGCCGTCACCGTGCCCTGGGCCAGCGCGACATAGGTCGCGATGCGGTTGCGCGAGAACATGCCCTGGGCCCCGCAGCGCTCACGGCAGGTCGCGATCGCGTCCTGGGCCGCCCAGGACGCGACCGCCTTGGTGATGGCCAGCTCGTGCTTCGCCTCGCCGGAACCGGCGTCCCGGCCGCTGGAGTGGAGCCGCTTCGCCGCGTTCACCAGGAAGGTCATCGCGTACATCTCCGCCATCGCGGCGAGCAGCGCGTCGTGGTGGGTGCGGTGGGCCATGACCGGCACGGACCGCCCCGACGAGGCGACCCGTCTGCGATTGCCGTAGCGGACGGCGATGTACACCCCGGCCCGGGCGGCGGCGACCACCCCGGAGGTCAGGCACACCTTCCCCGTCTGCACCCGCTGCATGGCGCGCGCGAACCGCAGGCGTCTGGTGCTGGCGCTGCCGGCGCCCCCGCCCGCGACCACGTCCTCACCGCCGTCGAGCAGGTGGGCGCGTGGTACCCGGACCCCGTCGAACGTGGTGATGGCGTTGTCCAGCGCCAGCCCCGGCTTGTCCCCGAGCGGCTGGACGCGCACGCCGGGGCACGTGCCGTCCCCGTCCCGGATTCGCACCACGAACGGGAAGACCCCCTCATCCCTCCCCTCGACCTCCAGCCGGGCGAGGACGACGCCCAGCTTCGCCACCCCGGAGAGCCCCGTGTTGGGCATGAACTTGCGGGCCTCCGGACCCGGCGTGGTGATCACGAACTCATCGGCCTCCCGGTCGTAGACCGCCTTGGTCCGCATCGCCGCCACGTTGTTGCCGTAGCCGAGCTCGGTCGCCAGGAAGACCCCGATCGAGTCCATGCGCTCCAGTTCCCCGAGCAGGGCGTCGATCTCGGGGCGGCCTCCACCGAGCGCGGCGATCGTGCCGATGCAGAGGTTGTAGTGGATCGTCATCATCGACACCATGGTCGGGTCGACGACGGCCGCCCACTCGTGCAACGAGAAGAAGCGGTCCGCGCCGGTGGAGACCAGCTCCCGCGCCGGTTCCATCCGACTGCCGACATGGCGGAGCCCGCGGTAGGAGCGCTCGGCGTTCTCCGCGGGGCTCATGCCGTCCACGGGGGTGAAGAGCTCGTCGGCGAACAGGTCGGCGAACCGCTCGTCGTCGACGCAGCGGCCGTCGCTCAGCAGAAGGCGCAGCTCCGCCGCTGCCTCATACGGGATCTGCCCGGCTCCGGGGAGGGGCGGGCGGGGGGAAGTGTTCACGGAGGGCATCAGTGCTCCTGGCGCGGAAGTGTGCGGGGGGCTCTACGGTCGACGCGGGTCAGGGGGCCGCGACGAGCAGCGCGGCGTTCTGGCCGCCGAACCCGAACGAGGTGCTCATCACCATGTCGGCCCTCTGGGCACGCGGGGCGGAGGCGACCACGTCCACTCGGATCTCGGGATCGAGGACTTCGAGGTTGGCGGTGGGCGGCACCATCCGGTGCTCGATGCTCAGGGTCGAGTAGACCGCCTCGGCCGCACCGGCCGCGGCCAGCATGTGTCCGGTGACCCCCTTGGTCGAGGTCACCGACACCTCCTCCCCGAACAGCGCGTGGATGGCCCGGCCCTCGGCGAGGTCGTTCAGTTTCGTGGACGTCCCGTGCGCGTTGACGTGGTCGACGTCGTGGCCGGCGGCGTCCGCGTCGGCGAGGGCGGCGCGCATGGCCGCCAGCGCGCCGACTCCCTCCGGATGGGGGCTGGTCACGTGGTGCGCGTCGGCGGACGCCCCGTAGCCGGCCAGCCGCGCGTGGACGCGCGCGCCGCGTGCCCGGGCGTCGCCCTCCCGTTCCAGGACCACGACGCCCGCCCCCTCCGCCGCCACGAACCCGTCGCGGTCGCGGTCGAAGGGCCGCGAGGCGGTGGCCGGGTCCGCGGTGCGCTTCGTCAGGGCCCCCATGCGGGCGAAGGCGGACAGGATGAGCCGGTCCAGCGACGCGTCGGCCCCTCCGGCGACGGCGATGTCGCACGCGCCGGACCTCAGCATCTGCCGCGCGGTGCCGATCGCGGTGGCCCCCGAGGCGCAGGCCGTCGACACGGTCAGGTTGGGTCCCGTGGCGCGGAGGTCGATCGCGAGATGGCCCGCGACCATGTTCCCCAGTCCCATCGGCAGCGTCAGCGGGGAGACCGCCTCCGGGCCCCGGTCGAGCAGCCTGACGTGCTGGGCCGTCACTGTGGCGATACCGCCCACCGAACATCCCATCACCACCGCCACCCGCGCGCCGTCCCAGGTGTCCGGGCTCAGTCCGGCGTCGCCGACGGCCTCCCGGGCCGCCACGATCGCCAGCTGGCTGAAGCGGTCCAGGCGGCGGGCGGCGGGCCGTCCCAGCAGCAGGTCCGCGTCGAAACCCGGGACGGGGCACTGGAGTTGCGCGCCGAGTCGGCCCAGGTCCGGTCCTGGCACGGCCGCGGACTCGCCGGAGCACAGGCGCGTCCAGTTCTCGGTGACGCCGATCCCGGCGGGGGTGACCAGTCCCCGCCCCGTGATCACCACGCTCTGGTCGACCATCAGGCCGGACCGGTCTTGCCGTCGACCAGCTCCACGACGTCACCGACCGTGACGACCGCTGCCATTTCCTCACCGCTGATGAAGACCCCGAACTGGTCGCTGACGACCACCGAGAACTCCACCAGGTCCAGGGAGTCGGTCAGAAGCTCGCCGAGTTCGGCGTTCTCCTTTACCTCCCCTTCGGGAACACTGAACTTTGCGGAGAGAATTCCGGCAACTGTTTCAATCGTCTTGGACACAAAACCACCAGGGATGCGGAGGGGAATATTTTCAAAAGGAAATCGACAATTCCCCATGCCGTCGGAGCTCTTCTTCCCTCACCTCCGCCGCTATTCGACAGCAAAGGAACCGAGGATGAACTCCGAGGTCGAAACAGGGAAACAGCGGTCGACAATCAAGGCACAGCCGAACTTCCGATCAGCCTGCGCCAATCATCTCCACGACCGGGTCGAATTCCGATAACGCTCGAAGAATCTCAAGGTCAGCAACCATTTGTCAAGATCAGTTAAATAGATCACAGTGGTCGCAGGGCTTCCGGGGAAACCCCGGACACGGCCGCGCCGACCGGTTGAGGACACCGTCGAGCGGGGTCCGGCCGACGCCCCCTCGCCCCGCCGAGCCCTGTCAGTGCACCACCGCGACCGGTCCGTGGGCGCCGTGGAGGACCGACTGGCTCACCGAGCCCAGCAGCAGTCCTCCGAAGCCGCCCCGGCCCCGGGAGCCGACGACGATCAGGTCGGCCGGGGTCGCGGTCTCCAGCAGGGCCACCACCGGATGGGCGCGGACCTCGCGGGCGTCGACCCGCACCCGCGGGTACCGCGCGCGCAGGTCCGCTATCGCCGCTTCGAGGGTCTCCCGGGCGCTGGTGGCGATGGACTCCTCGTCGAAGACCTCGGCCGGAAGCGGCCCCATGGTCATGGCGAAGGCGGTGATGGGCTGCCAGGCGCAGACCGCGATCAGGTCGATGCCGCGCGTGTCCGCCTGCGCGAAGGCGAACTCCGCGGCGCGCATCCCGCTCTCCGAGCCGTCGACGCCGACGACGATGCGGGCCCTCGCCCCGCGCACGGCCTCGTGCTTCTTCGGCAGCACCACCACCGGGATGGGGGCGTGCGCCGCCAGCTCCACGCCCACCGACCCCGCGAAGGCCGACGCCAGACTGCCGCGCCCGCGCGAGCCGACGACGATCGCCGCGGCCCCCGGCTCCCCGGCGACCTCCAGCAGCGCGTCGACGGGGCGCCGCAGGATCAGCCGGGTCCGCGCGTCCACCTCGGGATAGAGGCGGCCGATCCAGCCCGCGGCATAGTCCAGCAGCGCCTGCGCGTCCTTGACCTGCGGTGATTCCTCGGCCTCCGAGTACGAGGCGATCAGGCCGCCGAACGGTCCGTCGCTTTCGCCCGCCTCGACCGCCGTCACGATGTGCAGCCCCAGCCCGCGCAGCTGCGCCTCGTTCGCCGACCACTCGAGGGCGTACCGACTGGAGTCGGAACCGTCCACCCCGACGATCACCCTGCGCGCCTCGGCCGTCCCGTTCATCCGCTCCGCCCCGTCCCTGCCTCGCCGTCGTGCCGCCGCCTCCACCCGGTGGCGACTCCGGTCGTATACCCAGAGGATCCCGGATCAGCCACCGGGCCGACGGCCCCGCGGCCCCCGTGTCCAAGGACCGGCGGGTGGGTCTGCCCCCGCTCGGCGACCACCTCAGTAAATTACTGATAGTAGTCAATGAAAACTGGGGGTAGTCATTGGATGTCACGGCGAATGCGGCGCGAGCGGGGCGGACGCACGCCGCGCGGGCGATGGGCCGGACGTCGGCGCTGATCGCGGCGGGCTGCTACTCGCTGTGGCTGCTGGAGTTCGGGCTGGATACGGGGCTCCGGCCCTCGCTGAGTTTCGTGGGGGAACTGGCCGCCGCCGACCAGCCGTACGCCTGGCTGTTCGGCGCGGGCGACCGCGCGACAGGGGTCCTCGCCGCGCTCGCCGCGGTGCTCGGCCTGTGGTCGGGCGAACGCGGCCGGTGGCACCGGGTGGGCTGGCTCGGCCTCGGCGGCTTCGGCCTGGCGGTGGCCGTGGATTCGTTCCTGCCGATGGACTGCGCGGTCTCGGCCGACACCGCCTGCGCCGCCGCCGAGACCGCCGGGACCCTGTCCGCGGTGCACGCCTGGCACACGGTGAGCAGCGGCCTGGCCGGGGCGGCGGCACTGGTCGGCGCGGCGGGCCTGGCCATCGCCCTGCGCGGGCGCGGCGGGAGGCCGTTCCTGGCGGCGGCCGGCGTCCTGGGCACGCAGGCGGTGGCGATGATCGCGGTGCTGCTCCTGCTGTCGGCGGGTTCGGGGCAGCCCGTGGAGGGCTTCGGCCTGGTCCAGCGGATCCGGTCCGGCGGCGTCGCGGCGTGGCTGGTGGCGGTGGCGTACCTGCCGGGGGTGTGGTGGCCCCGGACCGGCGGCGCGTGACCGGCCCGGGGATCAGTGGTCCGTGAGGGCCTCGGGCAGGGGGGCCGCGTGGACCACGGTCAGGCTGGACACCGCGCGGGTGAGGACCACGTAGAGGCGGTGCAGGCCCCGGGGCTCGGCCGCGACGACGGCGGCCGGTTCGGCCACGACCACCGCGTCGAACTCCAGGCCCTTGGCCAGGGTCGCGGGAACGCAGACCAGGCGGTTGGCCTCCAGCGCGTCCTCGGTCTCGCCCAGCACCGCCGCCTCCAGGCCCGCGTCGGCCAGGGCCCGGTTCAGCGCCGGGATGTCCGCGTCGGCGGCGATCAGCCCGACCGACCCCTCCCTCCGCAGTTCGGCGCGGCAGGCCCGGACGACGGCCTCGGCCAGGCCGCCCTCCGCGGCGTCGACCAGGGTGAGCGCGCCCGGGGCCTGGCGGACCGCGACCGGGGCGCCCAGGCCGGGGGCGATCCGGGGCAGGATGCGCGCCGCGAAGTCGATGATCTGCGCCGGCACCCGGTACCCGCGGTCCAGCACGGAGAGCAGGGCGTCCGGCTTTCCGAGGTGGCGCAGCAGCACCGACCAGTCGGTGGCCGCCCCCGGAGCGGTGCCCTGGGCAATGTCCCCGAGCACCGTCACCGACCCGGTCGCCGCGCGGCGGCCGATCGCGCGGCACTGCATGGGGGTGAGGTCCTGGGCCTCGTCGACGACGATGTGGCCGAGCGAGGCGGGCCGCTCGATCAGACCGGCGGCCTCGTCGACGAGGGCCAGGTCCGACAGGGACCACTTCGCCGACCGGGGGCCGCGCGGGCGGCCCGGCAGCATCACCACCGCCTGCTCCTCGGGGGTCAGCACGCCCTCGGCCGCGCGGGCCATCCGCTCGGGGTCGGTGAGCAGTCCCAGGACCAGCTTTGCCGGGTCGGCCTTGGGCCACATCCACAGCACGGCGGCGCGCACCGCGCGGTCGCGGCGGACCTGGTTGTGCGTGCGGTCGTCGCAGGCCTCCCCCGCCTCCTCGATCCGGGTGAGGACCGCGTGCGCGAGGCGGTGCGCCAGCAGCTCCCGCCCGGACCCGTGGGCGACGCCGCGTCCGCGCAGTTCGGACAGGATCTCGGACATCTCCTCGGGGTACAGCCGCCACCGGCGCGACCCCCGCTGCACCACCAGCGGCTCGACCGGCTCGCGCAGCGTCGACCACAGGTCGCGGCGGATCACCTCGGCCATCCGCGCGTCCCCCTTGACCAGCGCGGCCTCGGGGTCCTCGGCGCGCCGGACCGGCACCGCGCCGAGCATGTCCTCCACCGTCGTCTGGCGCACGTCGACCTCGCCGAGCGCCGGGAGCACGTTGCGGATGTAGGACAGGAACGAGCGGTTCGGCCCGACGATGGCGACCCCGCCGCGGCCCAGCCGCCTGCCCTCGGCGTACAGCAGGTACGCGATCCGGTGCAGGCCCACCGCCGTCTTCCCGGTCCCCGGCGCGCCCTGCACGCACAGCGAACGCTCCAGCGGGGCGCGCACGAGGTCGTCCTGCTCGGGCTGGATGGTGGCGACGATGTCGCGCATGGGCCCCGAGCGGGGGCGCTCGATCTCCGCGGCGAGCAGCCGTCCGCCGCCCGGAGCGGCCGCGCCGGGGGTGAGGGGCTCGTCCTCGAACGCGGTCAGTTCGGCGCGGCCGGAGAAGCCGTACCGGCGGCGCAGCCGCGCTCCCATCGGATCATCCGCGGTCGCCTGGTAGAAGGCGATGGAGATGGGCGCGCGCCAGTCCAGGACCATCGGGTTCCCGGCGCGGTCGTGGACGTGGCGGCGGCCGATGTAGACGCGGTCGGCCTCGGGGGTCCGGGTGGCGGTGTGCCCCTCCCCGGGGCCGGCCTCGAAGACGTCCCCGGGGGCGTAGTCGAGGCGGCCGAAGAAGAGCGGCACGTCCGGCAGGTCCACGAGCTCCTCGGCCCGCTTCTTGCGAGCGCGCCGCAGGACCTCGTTGGTGACCTTGTCCGCGACGGCGTCGCCGAGGGCGGTCCCGGTGCCAATGACGTCCTCGCGCATGCGGTGCAGCGCTTCGCGGGAGGCGGCCAGGTGGTCGCGCTCCGCCTGGATCTCGGGATCGGGCGCGACGGCGTCGGCGGCCGCGTCGAGGGCATGGCTGTGGCCTGGGTCGAGCATGGGACGGCACCTCTGCGGGGGTCTGCGGGACGGTGGGAAGGCGGCGGTGCGTGGGTCCCGCCCCGGGGGTGCCGGTTCGTGCCGATCCTCAGCGCGCAGAATTGAGTGCCGCCCGAATTGGAGAGACGAATCTATTCCAATCCGCTACCCCGGGCAACCCGTGCCCTCCGCCGCGCCCCGCCCCCGGCTCCCGGGCGGACGCCGGGGAGGCCGCGGGGCCGCGGCGGAGGGGCCCACCCCGGTTTGGGCCCTGCGCCGGCCCGTACTACATTGCGTAGGAGACCTGGGCGGACCTGGGCGGACGAGTCGGCGGGGGATGGACGAGGCGATGCGCGGAGGCAGTCGTGGTTGACGCCCTGACCACCACCATCCAGACGGCGTCCCTGGTCCTGGCCGTGTGGTGCCTGGTCTCGTCCTTCCGGGGGAAGCCGATGCTGGTGCCGCACCTGGTCGGCATCGCCGTCCTGGAGGTGCTGCTGCTCGTCCAGCTCGTGGTGTCGATCACGCTGATGGCGGACGGCCACCGCCCGGCCGACACCCCCACCTTCGTCAGCTACCTCGCCACCGCCGTGCTGGCCCCCGTCGCCTGCGCGGTGTGGGGGTTCACGGAGCGCAGCAGGTGGGGGCCCGCGGTCATCGCGTTCGCCTGCCTCGTCCTGCCCGTTCTGATGGTCCGACTCGAACAGATCTGGAACCCGCTTGTCGTCTGAGACCACCCCGGCCGCGCGGACCACCGGACCGGGACGGCTGCTGGTCGCGGTCTACGCCGTGTTCGCGGTGGCCGCCACGGGCCGCTCCGCCGTGCAGATCCTCACCAGGTTCGACGAGGCACCGCTGGCCTACACGCTGTCGGCGGTGGCCGCCGTCGTCTACGTCGTCGCGACGGTCGGGATCGCCCGGGCGGGCCGCGCCTCCTACTGGGTGGCGGTGGTCTGCTGCCTCGTCGAGTTCACCGGCGTGGTGGCGGTCGGCGCCCTCACCCTGGCCGTCCCCGAGGCGTTCCCGCACGACACGGTCTGGTCCGCGTTCGGCCGGGGCTACGGCTTCGTCCCGCTGGTGCTTCCGGTCCTGGGCCTGCTCTGGCTGCGGCGCGTACGGCCGCGCGCGGTGTGACCGCGCGGATACCCTGGCCCGCATGGATCGCTCCGAAGACTCTTCCGCCTTTCCCGTCGTCGTCGGCCCGGACTGGCTGGGCGGACGCATCGGCGAGGTCGTCGTCGCCGACGTGCGCTGGTACCTGGACGGGCGGTCCGGACGGGCCGCGTACCTGGACGGGCACCTGCCGGGCGCGGTGTTCCTGGACGTCGACACCGACCTGGCCGCCCCCGCGACCCCGGAGGGCGGACGGCACCCGCTGCCCCGTCCCGACGACTTCGCCGCCGCGCTGTCCCGTTCGGGGATCGGCGACGACACGACCGTCGTCGCCTACGACGACACCGGCGGCTCGACGGCGGCGCGGCTGGTGTGGCTGCTGCGCGTGCTCGGTTCGCGGGCGGCGGTGCTGGACGGCGGGATCCAGGCCTGGCCCGGCCCGCTCGAGCGGGGAGCGGTGATCCCCGGGCCCCGACCGCGCACCCCGCGCCCGTGGCCCGCCGACCGGATCGCCGACCGGGACTCCGTCGCCGCGCGGACCGGCGACGGCTCCCGGCTCCTGCTGGACGCCCGGACGCGCGGCCGGTTCACCGGCGAGGCCCCGGCCCCCGTGGACCCGCGCCCCGGCCACATCCCCGGCGCGCGCAGCGCCGCGTGGCAGGACAACCTCGACTCCGAGGGCCGCTTCGCCGCGCCCGAGGTGCTGCGGGCGCGCTTCGCGGCGCTGGGCGCGGAGGCCGCGGAGAGCATCACCGCCTACTGCGGCTCCGGCGTGACCGCCTGCCACGACCTTCTGGCCCTGGAGCACGCCGGTTTCGGCGGGGCCCTGCTCTACCCTGGGTCGTGGAGCGCGTGGGGCGCGGACGAGTCGCTGCCCGCCGAGACGGGGGACTGACACCGGCCCCTCCACAGGGGAGCACCGCGTGGCCTGGTGTCTCGGGTTAGTGGGCGGCCACGCGGTGGACTCGGCAGAGGCAGGAACACCTCCATGGTCGGCCACATCCGCGGGACGGCCGGCGCGACGCGCCGGACACCGGGCGTGACCGCCTTTACGGGTACATCCGGCGCCCCGGGAGGGACCGACCGAAATTCCCCGATCCTTTGAAACCGGGCCTATCCGCCGTCTCACCGTGCTCTAACCCTGCCCGCCGATTCTTGGGGAGTAGCGACGAGCGTCCGGAGGAAAGAACCATGAGCGCATTCGACCGCGACAACGGCTCCCCCGTCGAGGAGCCGGAGAACACCGGCGTCCCGCAGGACGACGGTCCGGAGCGCGCGGCCGACATCACCGGGGCGGAGGAGACCGGCCCGGTCCACGGGGCCCCGGCCTCCCGGCCGCAGGCCTTCGACGCCGGGCCGGCCGCCTCCTTCGACCGGGCCGCCCCCGGTCCCGAACCGCAGGCCGCCCCGATCGGGCGGTCCGCCGTGCCACAGCGGCCCACGCGGGGGCGCTCCCTCTTCCCGCGGGCCGGCGCGGCGCGCCCGACGGGCCCCGCCGGGCAGCCCTCGTCGGACCCGTCGCGGGGCCACTGGGCCGAGCCTCCCCGGGACCCGTCCCCGACCGGCCCGTTCACCGCGTACAGCGGCGGCTTCGGAGCCCCGCCCGTCCCGCCGCACGGCCCGTTCCCCCAGGACCCGTCGGCTTCCTGGCCCGCACCGCGTCCCGCCGGGGCGGACCAGCGGTCCGGCCGCAGCCGCACCGCCCTGATCGCCGCCGCGACGGCGCTGGTCACGAGCCTGGTCGTCGGCCCGACGGCGGCCGTGGCGACCAGTCAGCTGCTGTCCGACCAGGGCCCGATCAGCTCGCTGGAGACGGCGGGGGGATCGGCGTCCTCGGGGAGCGTCAGCACGGTCGCCGACACGACCCTGCCCAGCGTGGTGTCCATCAGCACCGCCACCGGGGGCGGCAGCGGGTTCGTCGTCAGCTCCGACGGCCTGATCGTCACCAACAACCACGTCGTGTCCGGGGCCGAGGAGCTGGCCGTGCGGTTCGACGACGGCACCGAGGCCGCCGCCGCCGTCGTGGGCACGGACCCGGTGTCCGACCTCGCGGTGATCCAGGCCGAGGGCGTGTCCGGGCTGGCCCCGGCGGTCCTGGGCGACTCGGACCGGGTCGAGGTGGGGGCGGACGTGGTGGCCATCGGCTCCCCGCTGGGCCTGTCCGGGACCGTCACCTCCGGCGTGGTCAGCGCCCTGGACCGGCCGGTCAACACCGGCTCCACCCAGGAGCAGCCCGAGGAGGGGGAGCAGGAGGAGGGACAGGAGGGCCCCTTCGGCCTTCCCGAGCAGCAGGAGCGGTCCGCCCCGCGGGTCGGCATGTCCACCGTCATCGACGCCATCCAGACCGACGCGCCGATCAACCCCGGCAACTCCGGCGGCCCGCTGATGAACATGAGCGGCGAGGTCATCGGGATCAACACGGCGATCGCGACGACGAGCAGCGGCGTCGGCTCGGCCGGCCAGTCGGGCTCCATCGGCCTGGGCTTCGCCATTCCGGTCAACCAGGCCAGGCCCATCATCGAGGAGCTGATCGCGGACGGGGAGGCCAGCTACGCGGCGATCGAGGCGACCATCACCGTGCCGGAGGACGACGCCCCGGGCGCGCGGGTGGTGGAGGCGAACCCGGACGGCGCCGCCGACCAGGCCGGGCTCCGGGCGGACGACGTCATCACCAAGGTCGACGACCGGGTGGTGAGCGACCCCGACGTGCTCATCGCGGAGATCCGCTCGCACCGTCCCGGCGACACCGTCACCGTCACCTACCAGCGCGACGGCGAGACCGCCGAAGCCCTGGTCACCCTGTCCGGCCAGTCGGCCTCCGCCATCGGGGAGTAGAGGGCTCCGCGCGGAGGGCGGACGCCGGTCAGTCGCGGACCGGCTGGGGGAGTCCGGCCGCCCCCGGGTGCGGGGCGGCGGGGCGGGAGGAGCGGGCCAGGGACACGGTTCCGGCGGCGACGGCCAGGACGGCCAGGACGGCGACGGTCGAACCGAACGCCCCCGACGGCAGGGACTCGCCCAGCATGACCACCCCGATCAGCGCGGCCGCGATCGGGTCGCTGATCAGGATGGTGGCGTAGGCGAGGGCGAAGTGGTCGGTGCGGTAGGCGTTCTGCACCACGGCCGCCCCGAACAGCCCGAAGAACACGGCGAACAGCGTGAACGGGCTCAGGAGCGTCATCGGGTCGTGGAGCGCGGCGACCCCGACGATCCGGGCGAGGGCGGAGGTGACCGCGAAGCCCACGCCCCCGGCCAACGCGAGCGTCCAGGCCCGGACGGCGCCGCTGGTCCGGCCGGCGACCGCGAGGCAGCCGAGCATCACGGCCATCGACACCAGCGGCACGGTCAGCGGCCCGCGCGGGGGAGGCGGAGGATGGTCGGGCGGTTTCGGCAGCACGGCCAGCAGTGCCGTGAGGCCGACGGTGACCACGACGCAGCCGACGACCTGCTTCCGGGTGAGCGGCCGCTTGTGCAGGAGGGCGGAGAACACCACCGCGAACAGCAGTCCGCTGACCCCGATGGGCTGGACGACGGTGAGCGGCGCGTGGAACAGCGCCCAGGCGTGGGCGGCGAAACCCGCGACGGTGAGCCCGATCCCCAGCAGCCATCCGGAGTTCCGCGCCAGGTGGCGCAGCAGCCGGAGCTGGCTGACCCCGATCGCCGGGGCGTTCATGGCCGCCCGCTCCTGCAGGGCCGCGCCGCCCGCGAAGGACACCGCCCCCATGACGGCCACGACGATGGCCCACGTCATGTACCAGCCCCTTGCCTGAAATCTGACCGCACGGCGGGCGACCCCCGCGGAAGGCGGGCACGGAAACGGGAACAACGTGAGATTACTGGCTTCGGGAGCCCTGTCGAAACGCCCTTGACCTTCGCCGTCGCCCGGGGCGGGACTCCGCCGCCGGGGCCGTCGCCGAGGGCCTCGAGGCGGTCACATCTCGTTGACGGCGTCGCGCATGTCGTGGAGGAGTTCGACGAGAAGCGGCCGCAGACCGGGTTCCACCCCCGCGAAGAGCTCCCGGAGCCGCTCCCCGACACGTTGACGGTGCTCCGCGAGCGCCCGCCCTCCCGCCTTCGTCATTGTGACGACAGTCACACGTTCGTCCCGTTCGGGATGGCGGCGGACCACCATGCCCTTGCGTTCGAGCTGCTGAAGCATGCGGGTGGCCGACGGCGAGGCGATGCCCGCCGCGTGCGCGACCTCCCCGACCGTCGGCTCCTCCAGCCCGGCCACGATCTCCAACAACAGCGCCTGGGCGAAGGTGAGCTCGACCTCAGCCGCCGCCGCGCCACGACTCCGAGCGCGGGCGACCGCGCTCACCAACTCGCCCCACGCCTGCGAGAACCTCGCGAAATCGGCGTCGCCACGCTCCACCCGACTGCCCCGTCCAGCACTTGACCTGTAGATAGCATAGACATTAAATAGCTACTGTACATAAAAGAAACTTAAGTGACACACGGTCAATGTGAAGGGGGGACGCACATTGGTGTGGCTGCTGACCGCGCACTTCGCGGCCGCGGCGTTGGCTCCACTACTGGTGCGGTGGTGGGGGCGCAACGCCTTCCTCGCACTCGCGCTGGTTCCCGCCGCGACCACCGGTTGGGCGCTGGCGCAGGCATTGGGGGTGGTCGCGGGGACACCGGTCGGAGTCCGCATCCCGTGGGCACCCGAGTACCACCTCACCCTGGCGTTCCGAATGGACACGCTCAGCCTGGTGATGACGCTGATCGCGGCCGGGATCGGCACCCTCATCCTCGTCTACTGCGCCCGCTACTTCACCGACGACGAACCCGGCCTGGGCCGCTTCGCCGGGGTCCTCACCGGATTCGCCGGCGCGATGGTCGGCCTGGTGCTCGCCGACGACCTGATCCAGCTGTACGTCTACTGGGAGCTGACCACGGTCTTCTCCTATCTGCTGATCGGCCACTACACCGAGCGGCGTGACAGCAGGCGGGCCGCGGCGCTGGCGATCAACGTGACCACGCTGGGCGGGCTGGCGATGCTGGTCGGCCTCATCATGCTGGGCGAGGCCGCGGGCACCTACCTGATCTCCGAGCTGCTGGCCGACCCGCCCGGCGGGCCGCTGACCACCGTCGCGCTGGCGCTGGTCCTGGTGGGCGCGCTGTCCAAGTCCGCGATCCTGCCCTTCAGCCTGTGGCTGCCGTCCGCCATGCAGGCGCCCACCCCCGTGAGCGGCTACCTGCACGCCGCCGCCATGGTCAAGGCCGGGGTCTACCTGGTGGCGCGCCTGACGCCCGGCTTCGGCGACCTGGCGGTGTGGCAGTACACGACGCTCGCCTTCGGCACGGTGACGATGGTCGCGGCCGGTTGGAAAGCACTTCGCCAGAACGACCTGAAACTGCTCCTGGCCTACGGAACGGTCAGCCAGCTCGGCTTCCTCACCGCCGTCCTCGGCGCGGGGACCAGGGACGCCGCGCTCGCGGGCCTGGCCATGCTGTGCGCGCACGCGGTCTTCAAAGCGCCGCTGTTCCTCGTGGTCGGCATCATCGACCACAGCACCGGCACCCGCGACCTGCGCGAGCTGTCGGGGCTGCGCCGGAGCATGCCCGCGGTCTTCTGGACGTCGGTGCTCGCGCTCGCCTCCATGGCGGGCCTGCCGCCGATGGCCGGGTTCGCGGCCAAAGAGGCCGTCTTCGGCGCGTTCGAGCACTCCGGAAGCCCCGTCCTCCTCGTCGCCCTCGTCGGGCTGGTGGTCGGATCGGTCTTCACCGTCGGCTACAGCCTGCGCTTCCTGTGGGGCGCGTTCTTCGACAAGCCCGACGTCCCGCCCACCCCCGTGCACCCCCCCGCCCCCCTGTTCGTCGCCCCCGCTCTGCTCCTGGGCCTGCTCGGGCTCGTCGGCGGCCCGGCCTCGTCCCTGCTGGACCCGGTGCTGGCCGCCTACGCCGACACCGTCCCGTGGAACGCGGGGAACGACCCCGCGCACCTGGCGCTGTGGCACGGCTTCAACCTGCCCCTGCTCCTGTCCGCGCTGTGCCTGGCGGGGGGCCTCGCGCTGTTCCGGTGGCGGACGGCCGTCGCCTGGGCGGGCGCCCGGTTCGCGCTGCCCGACGCGGCCGCGGTGTACCGGCGGATCGTCTACTACATCGTCAGCTTCGCCACCCAGGTCACCGGCGCCACCCAGCGCGGCTCGCTGCCGATCTACCTCGGCACGATCCTGGTGACGCTGGTCGCGGCCAGCGCCCTGCCCATCATCCAGGGTCGGCTGTGGACCCTGGAGGCGCCCCCGGTCCGCTGGTGGGACACGCCGGTCCAGTTCATCCCGGCCGCCGTCATCGTGGCCGCGGCGCTGTGGGCGCTGATGGCGCGCGGACGGCTGTTCGCGGTGGTGCTGGCCGGCATGACCGGCTACGGCACCGCCACCCTGTTCGCCCTCCAGGGCGCCCCCGACCTGGCGCTCACCCAGTTCCTGGTCGAGACGGTCAGCCTGGTGGTGTTCGTGCTGGTGCTGCGCCGCCTGCCGCCGCGCTTCTCCACCCCCGTACTGCGCACCCGCCGCGTCCTGAACCTGCTGATCGGCGCGGCCACCGGCCTGCTGGTGGCGTCCATGGCCTACTTCGCGCTGGCCGGACGCCGCGCCGAGACGATCTCCGGCGGGTACCCGGCGGCGGCCGAGGAGGCCGGCGGCCACAACATCATCAGCGTCCTGCTGGTGGACGTGCGCGCCTGGGACACCATGGGCGAGATCTCGGTGCTGGCCTCGGTCGCCGCCGGCGTGGCGAGCCTGCTGTTCGTACGGCGGCGGACCCGGCGGCTGCGCGCCCCCGCGGTTCCCGGCCGGCTCTCGGTCCCGGTCTCGTCGGCGACGGGCTCCGCCCAGACCGACGGGGAGTGGAGCCCGCTGCCCCTCGGCGTCGCCGAGAACATCGTCACCGTGCGCGCCGAGGCCAAGCCGCTGTGGCTGCCCGGCGTGCTGGCGCTGTCGCAGGAGCGCCGGTCGATCATCTTCGAGGTGGTCGCGCGGCTGCTGTTCCCCGTGATCCTCGTGCTCTCGGTCTTCCTGCTCGTCACCGGCCACAGCAGTGTCGGCGGCGGCTTCGCCGGCGGCATCGTGGCGGGGCTGGGCCTGATGGTGCGCTACCTCGCCGGCGGCCGCCACGAGCTGTACCTGACGCTGGGGCTCCAGCCGGGCGTGCTGATCGGCCTGGGGATGACCATCACCACCGGGACGGCCCTGGCCGGGGCGGTCTTCGGCACCGAGATCCTGGCGGGGGGCGCCTACGACCTGCACCTGCCGTTCATGGAGCCGGTCCACCTCACCTCGGCGCTGGCCTTCGACTTCGGGGTCTACATGCTGGTGGTCGGGCTCATCCAGGACATCCTGTACAGCCTCGGATCGGGCATCGACGAACAGATGGAGCGGGAACGCCAGGCCGGGCGCGCGCCGCAGAGCGAGGAGGTGACCGCGTGAACGACACCCCCACGATCCTGCTGGTCGTCGTGGTCGGCGTCCTGGTCGCCGCCGGGGTGGCACTGCTGCTGGAACGCAGCCTGACCCGGATCCTGCTGGGCGTGATCCTGCTGGGCAACGGCGTCAACCTGATGATCCTGTCCACCGGGGGCGCCGCGGGCGGCCCGCCGCTGCTCGGCCTCACCCCCGTCGAGGAGATGTCGGACCCCCTGCCGCAGGCGATGATCCTCACCGCGATCGTGATCACCCTGGGGGTGACCGCGTTCCTGCTGGCCATGGCCTACCGGAGTTGGCAGCTGCAGGGCCACGACGAGGTCCAGGACGACGCCGAGGACCGGCGCATCTCCACCGGAGGGGAGCGCAGAGAGCTGCGCCGGCGCATACGCGAGCAGCGCCGGGGTCTGTACAAGGAGATCAAGGCGCAACGCTCGGACCTGAAGGCGCGGATCGCCGCCGAGGACCGGCGCGAGGAGGCCGAACGCGCCGAGATCCGCGAGCAGCTCGCCGCGGCCCAGCGCGACCTCGACGCCTGCCTCAGCGACGACCACGACGACGAGACGCGCCAGCGCTACATCGACGACCGGACCGAGGGCGTGCGCGCGACCATCGAGAAGGCGCGCGGACGGGTGCGGGCCTCCCGCCACGAACTGGCCTCGCACCTGCGCGCCGACAAGGAGGCCGAGCGGCGCCAGCGCAAAGAGCTGCGCCGGCGCATCCGGGCGCAGAAGCGGCAGGTGCGCTCGCAGATCCGCGCCGAACGCGAGCGCCTGGCCCGCGCCGAGGACAGCGACCTGCAGGGAGCCGACTAGATGGAAGCGTTTCTCCACTACCTGGTACCGCTTCCGGTGGTACTCCCGCTGTTCGCGGCGGGGCTGAAGTTCGCCCTCGGTGTCCGGTTGCAGCGCCTCAGCCAGGCGGTCAGCGTCGTGGCGCTGGCCGCGGTGCTGGTGATCGGCCTGGTCCTGCTGTTCGGCGTGGACGCCTACGGGCCGCAGGTCGTCCAGGTGGGCGGCTGGGAGGCGCCGATCGGGATCACCCTGGTCGCGGACCGGCTCTCGACGCTGATGGTGACGGTGTCCTCGGCGATCACGCTGTGCGTGCTGGTGTACTCGGTCGGGCAGGGGGCGGCGGACCAGGAGGAGGCCACCCCGCTGGCGATCTTCTACCCCACGTTCCTGATCCTGGTGGCGGGCGTCTCCAACGCCTTCCTCGCGGGCGACCTGTTCAACATGTACGTGGGCTTCGAGATCCTGCTGACCTCCAGCTACGTGCTGCTGACCCAGGGCGGCACGGCCGCGCGCATCCGCACGGGCTCCACCTACGTCGTGGTGTCGCTGGTGTCCTCGGTGATCTTCCTGGTCGCGATCGGCCTGATCTACGGCGCCACCGGAACCGTCAACATGGCGCAGCTGTCGGTGCGGCTGGGCGAGCTCCCCGTCCAGCTGCAACTGGTCCTGCAGGTCATGCTGCTGCTGGCGTTCGCGATCAAAGCGGCGGTGTTCCCGCTGTCGGCGTGGCTGCCGGACTCCTACCCGACGGCGCCCGCGCCGGTCACGGCGGTCTTCGCGGGCCTGCTGACCAAGGTCGGCGTGTACGCGATGATCCGCACGCAGACCCTGCTGTTCGACAACGACGCGCTGAACGGCGTGCTGCTGTGGGCGGCGCTGGCCACGATGGTGATCGGCATCTTCGGCGCGATGTCGCAGAACGACATCAAGCGGCTGCTGTCGTTCACCCTCGTCAGCCACATCGGCTACATGGTGTTCGGGATCGGGCTGGCCAGCCTGCACGGCCTGTCCGGCGCGGTGTTCTACGTGGCCCACCACATCACCGTGCAGACCACCCTGTTCCTGGTGACCGGGCTGATCGAGCGCCGTGGCGGCAGCACCTCGCTGAACGACCTCAGCGGGCTGGCGAAGCTCTCCCCGATGCTGGGCGTGCTGTTCTTCCTCCCGGCGATGAACCTGGCCGGGATCCCGCCGCTGTCGGGCTTCCTGGGCAAGCTCGGGCTGCTCCAGGCGGGTGTCCGGGAGGGCACGCCGCTGGCGTACCTGCTGGTGGCGGGGGCGGTGCTGACCAGCCTGCTGACGCTGTTCTCGATCGTGCGCATGTGGAACTACGCCTTCTGGCGCGATCCCGACGACGGCAGGCCCGTGGCGCTGGGCACCCTGCTGGAGAGCTCCGAGGACGACTCGGTCATGGGGCCCTCCTCCCCGGCCGGGATCTCGGTGGTCGGCGGGACCCGCCCGCCGATCGGCATCGGCGGCAAGGCGGTGATGACCTCCGACGTCTTCCCGCCACTGATGCTGGCGGCGACGGTGGCGCTGGTGGTGCTGGGCGTGGCGTACACGGTGTTCGCGGGCCCCCTGATCGGGTACAGCGAGGCCACCGCCGCCGAACTGCTGGCCCGGACCCCCTATGTCGAAGCGGTCTTCCCGGGAGGCGTCCGATGAGTACTTCCCCCTCCGCCCCCGACCTGCCGCCGCTGAGCGTCCGGGTCGGGCGGCGCGTCGTCCAGCTGCCCGCCCTGCTCGCGCTGACCATCGTGTGGGTGCTGCTGTTCGGCGAGCTCTCGGTGGACACGGTGGTGTCGGGCCTGCTGGTGGGCCTGGCGGTCACGCTGGTGTTCCCGCTGCCGCCGCTGGACTCGGGGTTTCGGCTGCACCCCGTCGGCACGGCGGTGTTCCTGTTCCGGTTCGTGGTCGACATGGTCCTGGCGAGCGCCCGGGTCGTCACGCAGGCGTTCGCGTTCGGGCGTCCGCTGCACAGCTCCATCATCGCGGTTCCGCTGCGCACCCGGTCCGACCTGCTGTTCACGTTCACCGCGATCTGCGTCTCGGTGATCCCCGGCAGCGTGATCGTGGAGGTCCGCTCGGGCACCTTCACCCTGTTCGCGCACGTGCTGGGCGCGGGCGCCGACGACGTCGAGCAGGCGCGGCGGGACCTCCTGGCGCTGGAGGAGCGCATCGTCCGGGCGTTCGGGAAGCGGACGGAGATCGAACGGTTGGAATCATCGGGGAGCCTGTCATGACCTACCTGTGGATCGCGATCGCGGTTCTCCTGGGCGCCGCCTCCCTGCTGGGCATGGCGCGCCTGGTCGTCGGGCCGACCATCCTGGACCGGGCGCTGTCCGTGGACGTCCTGTTGGCCTCGGCGATCGCCGGGATCGGCGCGTGGGCGGCGTTCCACCGCGACCCCACGGTGCTGCCGGTCCTGCTGGTGCTGTCGCTGCTGGGCTTCGTGGGGTCGATCAGCATCTCCCGGTTCGTCGCCAGGAAGCAGCGCGACAAGGCCGAGTCACACGAAAGGAGCGGGACGCCATGACAGAGGTCCTCGACTGGATCGCCATCGTGCTGCTGCTGGCCGGGGCCGCCCTGTCGTTCGCGGCGGGTGTGGGCCTGGTCCGCTTCCCCGACCTGCTGTCGCGGATGCACACCGCCGCCAAACCGCAGATCGTCGGGCTCGCCCTGATCCTGGCGGGGATCGGGCTGCGCCTGTACCCCGACCCCAGGGTGGGCGTCCTCGCGCTGATCCTGCTGTTCCAGATCTTCACCGTCCCGGTCGCCTCGCACATCGCGGGCCGCGTCGCCTACCGCACCGGCCGTGTCCGCAGCGACCTGATCGCGGTCGACGAACTCCAGGAGCAGCTCGACCGGGACTAGGGAAGCTCCGGCGCGGGGGTGAATTCGGGCACCGGTGGTTTTGTTGACGGTCGTGGGCTTTCCGCCCTTCCCGGCCCCGAAACGGGCAGAAAGCCCACGACCGTCAACGAAACCCTGACACAACGGAGCGGGCTCCGCCCCGGAAGCGCTCTGGCGTCCCGCGTCCGGCGCGTCCTTCGAGAGGAGCGCCGGACGCGGGACGCTAGGGCGCTTCCGGGGCGTCCTTCGGGAGGAGCTCGGGAGCGCCGAACCCCTCGTCCGTGACGTCCTCGGCCGGCGTCACGAGCGCGACACTCAGCCGGCGCCTGCGGGAGGGCTTCCCCGGGGCGGGGGTCGGACCGTCGTCGGCGGGGCTCTGGCCGTCGTCCAAAGACTTCATGCGCCTACCCTAAAGGCACTGCCCGCGAGCCTGCCGGGCCGAGGGAGCGAGGCGCTGTTGAGTCTGGAACGGAACCGCCAGCGAGCCGAACACGAGTGCGGCCATATGACGGTGGCGAGCGTGTTCGGGGCGGAGCCGAGGGAGCTCTGGCTGAGCCTCGACGGGACGGCCCGGCGCCACCCCCGGAGCGGGCTCCCGCTCGCCGGCGGAGCGCTCTTCGAGATCGAGGCGGAGCTCCAGCAGGCGGCGATCGCCGCCATGGCCGGCTACCGGGCGGAACTCGACCTCCTCGGCCGCAACGGCGTGACCGCGGCGACGCACCCCCGCCTGGTCTCGGCCGTCACCCGGGTCCACCCGCGGCACGACCACTTCTACGTCGAGCAGCTCCGGCGCGCCTTCCCCGAGGACGTGGTCGACCTGGACCGGGCCGCGGCCGACGCGGCGCGAATCCTGGGTGCCGACCGGCTCCGGGCCGCCAACGACGCGCTGGCGCGGCCCCTCCTGCGGCACGGGGTCCTGGACCCGGACCAGATCAACCGCGCGCTCGAACCGTTCGCACTCCACACCTTCCTGAAGGACGAGGGGGTGCGCGTCTGGCTGCCGTCCGCCGCGGAGGACGCCCGGCGCGGGGAGGACTTCTTCGACACCATCGAACGGTGGCGCGGCGACCTGGGAGCCGTCCCGCCCGGGGTGGGCGCGGGGGCGCTCGACCACCCCCCGGGGCAGGGGCTGCGCGGGACCGTGCGACGCGGAGCCCGGCCGGAGGGCGGCCCGCCCCGACCGGGCCGGGCCCCGGCGGCGCGGCCCGGGAACGGCAGGCGGCCCACCGCGTAGGCCGCCCGCGGGCGGCCGGGCCGGTTCACCCGTGGGGGTCCCGCACCACGGGCAGGCGTATCTCGATGACGGCGCCGCCGCCCTCCCTGTTGCGGGCGCGGACCGTCCCGCCGTGGGACTCGGCGATGTCCTGCACCATGGACAGGCCCAGGCCCGAACCGGGGAGGCCGCGCGCCGAGGTCGCGCGGTAGAAGCGCTCGAAGACGTGCGCGAGCTCGGCCTCGTCGATTCCGGGGCCCCGGTCCCGGATCTCCACGACGCCGTCGCGGACGCTGATCTCGATCGGGGCGGCGCCCTCCGGGTCGAACTTCGCGGCGTTCTCCACCGGGTTGGACAGGGCGCGCTCCAACGCGCTCGGCCGCCCCTCGACGACGCTGCCGTCGGCGTCCACGACGATCTCGCGCCCGGTGCGGCGGCGGCCGCGCGCGGCGACGCGCTCGGCGACCTCGCGCAGCGCCACCTCCTGCGCGACCTCGTCCTCGTGGGTCTCGGTGGCCAGCCCCACCAACTCGTTGACCAGGTCGGTGAGCTCCCGGGTCTCGCCCTGGAGGTCGTCGACGAGCCGCCTCCGCGCGTCGGGGGAGAGCCGGTCGAACCGCTTCATGACGCTGACGTTGGTGCGCAGGCTGGTCAGCGGGGTGCGCAGTTCGTGCGAGGCGTTCTGGACGAGGCGCCGCTGCTCCTCCTTCGAGGCGGCGAGCCGGGCCAGCATCGCGTTGAAGGCGTTGCCGAGGCGGCCCACCTCGTCCTTGCCGCCGTTGCCGTCGGTGGAGGTCACCCGGTCGAGGCGCCCGGTGGAGGTGACGTACTCGGCGGCCTCGGTGAGGCGGACCAGGCGGCCGGTGACGCGGCGCGCCACCAGCCAGCCCGCGAGGCCCGCGCCGGCGAGCGCCACCATGCCGACCATGACCATCTGCCAGGCCAGGGTGTCCAGGAGCTGCTCGGTGGGCCTCAGCCGCTGGACGATCTGCACGGCGCCGAGGCCCTGGCCGAAGGAGACCGTCGCGACGCGGAGCGGTTCGCCGCGGGACCCGTCGAGGCGCACGTTCACCAGGCCGGCCGCGCGGTGCGCGGCGGCGGCGCGGTCGGCGTCGGTGACGGGCAGCGCGTCGGACGCCGCTCCCCCGCCCAGGGGGACCATCACGTCGCCGTTGCCGTCGACCACCTGGAACGAGAAGGTCTTGGAGTGCACCAGGTTGAGCTCGTTGAAGCCGCTCCGGCCCTCGGCCGAGGCGCTCAGGGTCTGCGCCACCCCCGAGACCGTGCTGTCGAACTCCTGCTGGGCGCTGTTGCGGACCAGGGTCGCGGCGGCGTTGTAGGCCAGCGACCCCACGAGCACGATGACCACCGCCGCGACCAGCGCGAACGTGACCGCGAAGCGGGTTCCCAGGCTCGCCTCGCCGAGCCTGGTCCGGGAGCCCCGGACGGCGCCCTCCCCGGACGTCCCGCTCATCGGGGGCGGACGGTGTAGCCGACGCCCCGGACGGTCTGGATCATCGGGGAGGTGCCCGCCGGTTCCAGCTTGCGGCGCAGGTAGCTGATGTAGACGGCCAGGTTCTTGGACTCCGGCCCGAAGTCGTAGCCCCAGATGCGGTCGTAGATGGTGGCGTGGTCGAGCACGATGCCGGCGTTGCGGGCCAGCAGTTCGAGCAGGTCGAACTCGGTCTTGGAGAGCTCGACCTCGCGCCCGGCCCGCCAGACCCGCCGCGCGCCCGGGTCGATCCGCAGGTCGCCGACCTGGATGAGCGGTTCGGCCGTCCCCTCGCCGGTCTGCGGCGCGGCCCGGCGCAGCAGGGCCCGCATCCGGGCCAGCAGCTCGTCCAGGTCGAAGGGCTTGGGCAGGTAGTCGTCGGCTCCGGCGTCCAGTCCGGCGACCCGGTCGGGGGTCTCCACCCGCGCGGTGAGCATCAGGATCGGGGTGCGGTCGCCTTCGGCGCGCAGGACCCGGCACACCCCGAGGCCGTCGACCCCGGGCATCATCACGTCGAGGACGAGCAGGTCGACGGGGTCGGCGTGCACGGCGGCGAGCGCCTGCACCCCGTCCGCCGCGACGCGCACCTCGTAGCCCTCCAACTGGAGGGCCCGTTCGAGGGATTCGCGGATGGCGCGGTCGTCGTCGGCGATCAGCACGGTGCAGGCGGGGCTCATGGACCTCATCGTCGCCCATGGGGGTTAGCGATCGGTAAGAGGACACGTCGACCGGGGTAAGAGGCCCGGCGGACGGACACCGCTCCCGGACCTCCCGATCGGCAAAGAAGCGGTCCGGACCGCGTGGCGGGGAGGTGCCGCGCGCGCCGGGCGGGTAGGGGTGGGGGGATGTTTTCCCCGACCGCTTCCCGTGGAGGACCATGATGGGCATCCGTCCCGCTCACCTGCCGCTGCGCCTGATCTCGGGCGCGTTCATCCTCAACTCCGGCCTCGGCAAGCGCGGCGCCGACCCCGGCACCGCCGCCTACCTGCACAGCGGCGGGGCCCGCGTCTTCCCGCCGCTGAAGGACATGGAACCGGAGAAGTTCACCCGCCTGCTGAGCACGACCGAGATCGCGCTCGGCGCGGCCCTGCTGCTGCCGGTCGTCCCCAGCGCCCTGGCGGGCGCCGCCCTCACCGGCTTCGCGAGCGGGCTGGTCCGGCTCTACCTCACCGACCCCGACGCCCGCCTTTCGGACGGCATCCGCCCCTCCCCCCAGGGCATCGCCCTGGCCAAGGACAGCTGGCTGCTGGGCATCGGCCTGGCCCTGCTCCTCGACGGCCTGGCCGGGAAGGAGGCCTGCGGGCCGAGGGTGTGACGCCCCTCCCCGTGGCGGTCCCGGCGCCGGCGTCCCCGAAGCAGGGACCGCCGGGACGCCGGCGCCGGGATCACCGAGGGGACTCCTCCGGGACGAACGCGGTGGTGCGCTCCAGGCCCGCCGCGCGGCCCTTGCCCGCGACGACGAGGGCCATCTTGCGGGACGCCTCGTCGAGCATCTCGTCGCCGAGCATCACCGCGCCGCGGCGGCGCACCGTCGTGGCGTACTCGTAGGCGTCCAGGACGAGTTCGGCGTGGTCGTAGTCCTCCTGGGCGGGGGCGTAGACCTCGTTGGCGGCCGCCACCTGCCCCGGGTGCAGCACCCACTTGCCGTCGAACCCGAGCGCGGCGGTGCGCCGGGCCGAGCGGGTGAACGCCTCCACGTCGCGGATCTGGAGGCAGGGACCGTCGACGGCCTGGAGGCCGTTGGCGCGCGCGGCCGTCAGGATGCGCATCAGGACGTAGTGGTAGGCGTCGCCGACGTCGTAGCCGGGCGGCTGCTCCCCCACCGTCAGCGTCTTCATGGCGATGCTGGCCATGAAGTCGGCCGGACCGTAGACCAGGCTCTCCAGGCGGGGCGACGCGGCGGCGATCTCGTCGACGTTGACCAGCCCGCGCGCGTCCTCGATCTGGGCCTCGATCCCGATGCGGCCCTGCTCCAGGCCGACCGCCCGCTCGATCTGGGACAGCAGGGTGTCCAGCCAGCGCACCTGGGAGGCGTCGGAGACCTTGGGCAGGACCAGGCAGTCCAGGTTCGCCCCGGCGCCCTCCACGACCGTGATGACGTCGCGGTAGGTCCACTCGGAGGCGATGTCGTTGACCCGGACCGAGCGGACCCTGCCGCCCCAGCCGCCCTCGTTCAGCGCGGCCACCACCGCGTGGCGGGCCGCGTCCTTCTCCAGCGGCGCCACCGCGTCCTCCAGGTCCAGGAAGAACGCGTCCACCTCCAGCCCGCGCGCCTTCTCGACGAACCGGGGGTTGGACCCCGGGACCGCGAGCACCGACCTGCGCGAGCGCGCCACGACCGCGTTCATGCGCGGCTCCTCCCCATCGACTGCGTTGCCCCATCCTGGCAAAACCCTCCGCGCCGGGGCGCGGCCGCCGCTGCATAAGCTGGCCCGGGGATTTTCCGTACTCGGGGAGGAAGAAGACGATGGCGGGCGACACCGGGCCGACGACGGCCCACCCGACGAGTTCGCACTGGGGCGTCTACGAGGCGCTGGTGCGCGACGGCCGGGTGGTGGGGGTGCGGCCCGACCCGCGGGACCCGGACCCCTCCCCGATGATCGGGAACGCGCCTGCCGCGCAGCACCACGCCACCAGGGTGGACCGCCCCGTCGTGCGCAGGCGCTGGCTGGAGAACGGCCCCGGGCCCGACCCCCGGCGCGGGGACCCCGACGACGAGTACGTGTCGGTGGGCTGGGACACCGCGCTGGACCTGCTGGCCGGGGAGCTGGACCGGGTGCGCCGCGAGCACGGCGACGCGGCGGTCTACGGCGGCTCCTACGGCTGGGCGAGCGCGGGCCGGTTCCACCACGCCCAGAGCCAGCTGCACCGCTTCCTCAACACGCTCGGCGGCTACACCCGGTCGGTCAACACCTACAGCCACGCGGCCGTGGAGGTGCTGTTCCCGCACGTGGTCGGCGCGGCCGGGACCCACGACCTGCTGCGGCGCGCGCCCACGTGGGAGGCCGTCGCCGAGCACACCGAACTGCTGGTGAGCTTCGGCGGGCTGCGGGTCTCCAACACCTGGACCGCCTCGGGCGGGCGGGCCGCGCGCACCGCCGAGCCGGGCATGCGCGCGGCGGCGCGCGCGGGCACCGAGATCGTCTCGATCAGCCCGCTGCGCGACGACACCGCCGCCGGACTGGGCGCCCGGTGGCTTTCGGCGGAACCGGGCACGGACACCGCGATCCTGCTCGCGCTGATCCACGTGCTCGTCACCGATTCCCTGGCCGACACCGCGTTCCTGGCGCGCTTCACCACGGGCTGGCCCGAACTGCGCCGGTACGTGCTCGGCGAGGACGGCGGCACCCCCAAGACGCCTGAATGGGCGGGCGCGATCAGCGGGCTGGACGCCGACGTGCTGCGCGCGCTGGCGCGGCGGATGGCGGAGCGGCGCACCCTGGTCAACGTGGGCTGGTCGGTGCAGCGCTCCCGGTACGGCGAGCAGCCGATGTGGGCGGGCATCGCGCTGGCCGCCTGCCTGGGCCAGATCGGGCTGCCCGGCGGCGGGTTCGCCACCGGGTACGGCTCCAGCGGGAACTACGGCGGGGGGGCGACCCCCGTCGCGCCGCCCCGGCTGCCCCAGGGGACCAACCCGGTGGACTCGCTGATCCCGGTGGCCCGGGTCTCGGACATGCTGCTGCACCCGGGCGAGCCATTCGACTTCGACGGGCGGCGGCTGCGCTACCCCGACATCAGGCTCGTGTACTGGGCGGGCGGCAACCCCTTCCACCACCACCAGGACCTGGCCCGGCTGCGGCGGGCGTTCGGGCGGCCGGACACGGTGGTGGTGAACGAGACGCACTGGACGGCCACGGCCCGGCACGCCGACATCGTGCTGCCCGCCACGACCACGCTGGAGCGCGACGACTTCACCGCCAGCCAGGGCGACCTGCGGCTGCGCGTGATGCGGCGGGCGGTTCCCCCGCACGGATCGGCGCGCGACGAGTACGACACGTTCGCCGCGCTGGCCGGGCGGCTGGGCGTCGGCGCGGAGTTCACCGAGGGCCGCACCTCGGCGGAATGGCTGCGGCACATGTACGAGGAGTGGCGCGGGCGGCAGGGCGCGGCGCCGCTGCCGGACTTCGACGCCTTCTGGGCGGACGGCGGCGTGGACATCCCCCACCGGGTGGAGGACGCGGCGCTGTTCGGCGCGTTCCGCGCGGACCCGGCGGCGAACCCCCTGGGGACCCCCAGCGGGCGGATCGAGCTGTACTCGGAGACCGTCGCGGGGTTCGGGTACCCGGACTGCCCGGGGCACGCGGCCTGGCTGGACCCGGCCGAGCGCCCGGGGTCGGCGCGCTCGGGGGAGTGGCCGCTGACGCTGGTCGCCAACCAGCCGGACGGGCGGCTGCACAGCCAGCAGGACATGGGCGCGCACAGCCGCGCGCAGAAGGTCGCCGACCGCGCGCCGGTGCGGCTGCACCCGGCCGACGCGGCGGCGCGCGGGATCGCGGGCGGCGACGTGGTGCGGCTGTTCAACGACCGGGGCAGCTGCCTGGCCGGGGCGGTGCTGGACGACGGGGTGCGCCGGGGCGTGGTCCAGTTGTCCACGGGCGCCTGGTTCGACCCGTCCTCGACCGAGGTGACCTGCGCGCACGGCAACCCCAACGCGCTGACCACGGACGTGGGGACGTCCCGGTTGAGCCACGGCTGCACGGGCCAGCTGGCCCTGGTGGAGGCCGCCCGCGTCGACGGCCCCGTCCCCCCGGTCCGCGCCTTCGAGCCCCCGAGGATCACCGGACCGGCGGATTAGGGCCCGGCGCCGTGGGCGCGCCCGGGCGCGCGGCGGGAAAGGCGTCCACCGGGGGCGGGTGCGGCGGGCACGAACTCAAGCGCCGGGCCGCGCCCATCATGTCCGTCGCGTGGGGGTTTCGTTGACGGCCTTGGGCTTTCCGCCCGTTTCCGGGCATGGAAGGGCGGAAAGCCCGTGATCATTCCGAGCGGGGGCGGGACCGACCCTCGGACCCCGCGCCGGAGCCTCCCCCATTCCCCCCTTTTCCAGCACCACGCCGACCCCCGATCCCCTACAGTGCGAACCATCATGAAACGTCGCAACCCTTCTCGCCCCCCACGGCGCAAGCGCTCCCTCGGGCCACTGCTGCGGCTGGCGCTGCCGGTCGTCGCCACCGCCCTCACCCTCGGGTCGCTCCTGGTGAACACCATGACGGGCGGGACCACGGCGTCGTGGGTGCTCACCGGGGTCAGCGCGGTCGTGTGCGCCGGGGCCTGGTGGCTGCACCACCTGCACCACGCGGCCTCCCGGTCGCGGCGCAAAGGGCACCGGCGGGCGGGCGGGGCGCACGACGCCGAACCCTCGTGAGCACCTCCGGGGAGGCCCCGCGCGCGTCGGCGACGTACCGCACACTCCCCTCCCCTTCAGGCCGCATGGGACATAGGTTAGCCTTGTCTAAGTTCTGACGACGCGTCCACGGAGGCCTGTGTTGTCCCTGCGGTTTCGGCACCCCGCCCCGGTGCCCGGGTGCGGCTCCCCGTGAGCCTGGAGCGACCGGCCTCGGTCGTCGCGGACCTCTCCGACACGGACGACGCCTCCGTCGCGCGGACCGCCTTCGCCCGGCGCACCACCGCGAAGGCCACGACGCACGCGCTGCGAGCCGTCGGACTGCTGCTGGCCCTCGGCCTCCTCGCGCTCCTGGCCCTGCTGAGCGTGGCGGTCGGCGCCGCGTCCATCCCCGTCGGCACCGTGTGGGACGCCCTGTGGCGCTTCGACGGCTCCTACGACCACACCGTCGTCATGGAGCTTCGGGTGCCCCGCACCGTCCTGGGCGTCGCGGTCGGCGCGGCGCTGGGCCTGGCCGGGGCGCTCATGCAGGCCCTGGTGCGCAACCCGCTCGCCGACCCCGGCCTGCTCGGCGTCAACATGGGCGCCACCGCCGCCGTGGTGGCGGCGGTCTTCGTCTTCGGCCTGACCGACCCCGGCGTCTACGTCTGGTTCTCCTTCGCCGGCGCCGCGCTCACCGCCGCGCTGGTCTACTTCCTGGGGACCCGGGGGCGCACCGGCGCGACCCCGGTGCGCCTGGCCCTGGCCGGGACCGCCGTCGGCGCGGTGCTGCTGGGCCTCGTCAACGCCGTCATCACCGTCAACGAGTTCGTCTTCGACGAGCTCCGGTTCTGGCAGGTGGGGTCCCTGGCAGGGCGCGACCTGGAGGTCCTCGCCCAGGTCGCCCCGTTCCTGCTGGCCGGGATCGCGGTCTCGCTGTTCCTCGGCCCGGCGCTGAACGCGGTCGCCCTGGGCGAGGACCTCGCCGCCGCGCTCGGCGCGAACATCAACCGGATCCGGCTGCTCACCGCGCTCGCCGTCGTCCTGCTCTGCGGGGCGGCCACCGCCGCCGCCGGGCCGATCGCCTTCGTGGGCCTGGCCGTGCCGCACGTCGCGCGCCTGGTCACCGGCCCGGACCAGCGCTGGGTGCTGCCCTACTCGGCGGTGCTGGCGGCGGTCCTGCTGGTGGGCGCGGACACCCTGGGCCGCGTGGTGCTGCCCAGCGGCGAACTGGAGGTCGGCATCATCACCGCGTTCGTGGGCGCCCCGGTCTTCATCGCCCTGGTCCGGCGCACGAGGGCGGCCCAGCCGTGACCGCGACGCTCCCCCGCCCCGCCCGAGCGCCCCGCCCCGCCCGCGCGGTCCGCCTCGGCCCCCTGGACTTCCGGCTTCGCCCGCGCTTCTTCGGCTCCTGCCTCGCCCTGGCCGCCCTGATCGCGACGGCCCTGCTGACCGCCCTCATGGTCGGCGACTACCGGATCCCGCCGCCCGCCGTGCTGGACGCGCTGCTCGGCCGGGGCGAGCGGATCGACACGTTCTTCGTGCGGGGGGTCCGCCTGCCCCGCGCCCTGACCGCGATCCTGGCGGGCGCGGCGCTGGGCGTGGCGGGCGCGGTGTTCCAGAGCCTGTCGCGCAACCCGCTCGGCAGCCCCGACATCATCGGCTTCACCCAGGGCGCGTCCACCGGCGCGGTCCTGACCATCCTGGTCCTGAACGGCGGCATGCTCCAGGTGTCCCTGGGCGCCGTCGTCGGCGGCGTGGCCACGGCCGGGGCCGTCTACCTGCTGGCCCTGCGGCGGGGCGTGCAGGGGTACAGGCTGGTCCTGGTCGGCATCGGCGTCAGCGCGATGCTGTCGGCGGCGACGCACTACCTCGTCTCCCGCGCCGAACTCACCGACGCGTCCACGGCGCAGGTCTGGCTGATCGGCAGCCTCAACGCCCGCACCTGGGGGCACGTGGCCGCGGTCGGCGCCGGCGCGGCGGTGCTGGTCCCGCTGCTCCTGCTGCTCGGCCGACGGCTGCGGCTGATGGAGATGGGCGACGACATCGCGCACGCGCTCGGCGTGTCCACGCAGCGGACCCAGGTGCTGGCGCTGGTCGCGGCCAGCGCGCTGACCGGGCTCGCGATCGCGGTGTCGGGGCCGATCTCCTTCGTCGCCCTGGCCGCGCCCCAACTGGCCCGGCGGCTGACCCGGGCCAACGGCACGACCCTGTTCGGCTCGGCCCTGATGGGCGCGGCGCTGATGCTGTGCGCGGACCTGGCGGCGATGCGGCTGCTGGCGCCCGTCCAGCTCCCGGTGGGCGTGGTCACCGCGGTCATCGGCGGAACGTATCTGGTCTGGCTGCTCTACTCGGAATGGCGGGGCGGCCGTGCCTGACGGAGAACGACGAGGAGACGACATGTCCCAGCCCCATCAGGAGCGGTTGCGGGGGGAGAACCTGACGCTGGCCTACGACCAGCGCGTCATCTCCCGGAACCTGGGGATCGCCGTCCCGGACAACTCCTTCACCGTCATCGTCGGACCCAACGCGTGCGGCAAGTCCACGCTGCTGCGCGCGCTGTCCCGGATGCTCAAGCCCTCCGCCGGGGCGGTGCACCTGGACGGGCGGCTGATCAGCTCGTACCCGTCCAAGGAGGTCGCGCGGCGGCTGGGGCTGCTGCCGCAGTCCTCGATCGCGCCCGACGGCATCACCGTGGCCGACCTGGTGGCCCGGGGGCGGTACCCGCACCAGAAGTTCCTGAAGCAGTGGTCGCGCGCCGACGAGCGGATCATCGCCGAGGCGATGGAGTCCACCCGGGTGTCGGAGCTGTCCGGGCGGATGGTGGACGAGCTCTCCGGCGGCCAGCGCCAGCGCGTGTGGCTGGCGATGGTGCTCGCGCAGCAGACCCCGCTGCTGCTGCTGGACGAGCCGACCACCTTCCTGGACATCGCCCACCAGATGGACATGCTGGACCTGTGCGCCGAGCTGCACCACGAGCGCGGGCACACCCTGGTGGCGGTGCTGCACGACCTGAACCACGCGTGCCGGTACGCCACGCACCTGATCGCGATGAAGGACGGCGCGGTGGTGGCCGAGGGCGACCCCGACGAGATCGTCACCGCCGAACTGGTGGAGGAGGTCTTCGGCCTGCCCTGCCGGGTCATCCCCGACCCCGAGACCGGGACCCCGCTGGTGGTTCCGAGCGACCGCCAGGGCAGGATCACCCGGCGCCTCGCCGCCAAGAGGGCCGGCCAGGCCCTGAGGTCCCGGGTGAACTGAGGAAAGGGGCGTCAGGCGGCCTGGGCCGGTTCGATCATGGAGATGGGGAAGTTGATGTACATCGGCTCCTCCATCCCCTCAAGCAGGATCTCGACCTGCGCCCATGGTTCCCGTGGCATCCCGATCATCTCGGTAACCACGCCTTCCACGTGGTCGACACCCCATGGAACCCGAACCCTGTCCGCGATCTCGGGAGCGCTGTCCATCAATCCTCCTACCAAGGCCGCACTCCGAACACGATTCCGAAGTGGTCTCCTACGATCCGGTCAATACCCTCAGTGAGTTCATCCAGAACTGTCTTCCACTTCCGCGCTCGCGCGTCGTCGATCGACACGCTGTCCGCAGTGAGTTTCACCAACTGGTTGTAGTCCTCATGCGCCAGCGCGTTACGCGCCTTGTTGAGCCAGTTCAGCTCTCGACGCCAGGCATCCACTTGACCAGGATAGGTCTGCCTCAGTTTCTCCCAGAGCAGGACACCGAACAGGCCGAAGTCCTCGGCCAGTGCTTTCGCCGTGGCGTTGCCCGTGTTCAGGATGCTCGCCTTGGTGTAAGGAACCAGGAGATAGGTCCAGAACTGCGGCTGTCCGGGCAGGAGTCTCCCTTTGAGGAAGTCCAGGGATTCGGTGTGCAACTGTCTGCTGAACCCCTGGAACTCGCTTGCGAGCCTGAGGACGACAGCGTGGTTCAACTCCTCGATTTCCTCGCCTGGGCCACGAACTCGGGCGTGCAGGGTGAGAAGTCGATCAATTCGGGAGTGGCGGTCTTTCCGCCACGTCGTCAGTGCGTTCGACGACATGCGCCACAAAGTATCGCATCCGCCACTCTTCGTGATAATCCTTCTGGAAAGCACACCCTCGCGGAGCGCGCCACCCGCTCCTGCACAATGGGGGCATGGTCATCACCGGGCGCGGATCGCACGAGATAGCCGACAACGTCGAGCGGGCGATCATCACCGGGGGCATGGGGCCGGGGGCCGCGCTGCCCCCGATCAGGGACCTGGCCGGGGAGCTCGGCGTCAACGCCAGCACCGTGGCCACCGCGTACCGGCTGCTGCGCGACCGCGGCCTGGTCGAGACCGCGGGGCGGCGCGGCACGCGGGTCCGGGCCCAGTCCGCGAAGGCCCCCCGCGAGCCGGGGGTGCGGACGGTCCCGCCCGGCGCGCGCGACGCCTCCAACGGCAACCCCGACCCCCGGCTGCTGCCGGACCTGGGCGCGGCGCTGGCCGCGGTGGCCGCCGCCCGGAACGGGCGGCACCCCCTCTACGACGCCCCCGCGCTCTCCCCCCGGCTGCTGGCGGTGGCGCGTGAGCTCTTCGCGTCCGACGGCGTCCCCGCCGAGGAGGTCACCGCGGTCTCGGGGGCGCTGGACGCGATCGAGCGGCTGCTGCGGTCGGGGGTGCGGCCCGGCGACGCGGTCGCGGTGGAGGACCCGGGCTGGCACAGCGAACTGGACCTGGTCGCCTCACTCGGCCTCAGGCGGCTGCCCGTCCGGGTGGACGACGAGGGCATGCTGGTCGAGGACCTGGCCGGGGCCCTGCGGTCGGGGGCCCGCGCGGTCATCGTCACCAACCGGGCGCAGAACCCGATGGGGTCGGTGCTCTCGGCCCGGCGCGCGGCCGCCCTGCGCGCCGCGCTCGCCGGGCACGACCGGGTGCTCACCATCGAGGACGACCACGGCTTCGGCTTCGTCGACCGGCCCTTCGCGTTCCTGGCCGGGGCGACCGGGCACTGGGCGGTGGTCCGCTCGGTGACCAAGAGCTACGGCCCCGACCTGCGGCTGGCGCTGCTCACCGGCGACCCGGTGACCGTGGACCGGGTGCGGGCCGGACACCGGCTGGGTCCGGGCTGGGTCAGCCACGTGCTGCAGGAGGCCTTCGTCGAACTGTGGCGCGCGGGCGCCGTGGACCCCGCGCGGGTGGACGCGCACTACTCCGAACGGCGCGCGGCCCTCATCGGGGCGCTGCGCGAGCACGGCCTGACCGGGCGCGGCCGGTCGGGGCTGAACGTGTGGGTCGAGGTGCCCGAGGAGGCCACCGCCGTGGCACGGCTGCTCGCCGACGGCTGGGCGGTCACCCCCGGTGGCAGGTTTCGGACAGGCTCTCCCCCGGGGATTCGGGTGACCGTCTCGGGCCTCGACGTCGAGGACATGCCCGGCCTGGCCGCAGACATCGCCGCGTCCGTCCACATTTCCGGTCCACATGTGTGAAAACGCGCGGCGCGCCTCCCACACTCTCCCCTGGCGAGCATTGCCCGATCCGGGGTTACCCCCCACTGACCAGGGGGTATGTGCGGAATCGACCGTATAGGCGCCGTATCGGGGGGTAACGGCATGGCCCAATATGGACCCGACGTCGGGGGCAAACGACGAACCGATCCGACGAAGCTGTGGGCCGGTGGACTGGCCACGGCCGTGGTGGCGGCACTCGTCGTCCTGGTCGGAACGCTGATCATCCGAGGGCTTCTCGGCATCCCGGTCCTGGCGCCGGAGGAGACCGGGCGCTTCGGCGGCACCGGGACCGCCGCCCACACCGCGCTGGCCGCGTTCGGGGCGCTGTCCGCGACCGGCCTGCTGCACCTTCTGCTGCTGAGCGCGCCCCGTCCGCTGACCTTCTTCGGCTGGATCGTCGGCCTGGCGACGGTGGTCGCCGCCATCACCCCGTTCACGCGGGGGGCGTCCCCCGCCGACGCGATCGGTACCTCGCTGGTCAACCTGGCCGTGGGTTCCGTCGTCCTGTCGCTGCTCGGCAACGTGGGCGCGTCCTCGCGCCCGGGCAGGCGGCGCCTCCAGCGCCGCCCCACCAGGAGCGACGGCTCGCTCCCGGGCACCGGCTACGACGCCCGCCGCCCGGCGGCGCTGCCGCCCGACACCTACCTCGGCCGGACCCGCCTGTACCGGGACTGAGCCGGGACCCGTCCTGACGAACGCACCAGGGGCCGGACCTCGAAAAGGGGGTCCGGCCCCCGGCGGCCCCCCGCTTCCCGGGGTCCGCCCGCTCTCCCTCCGCTGATCTTGACCTTTTCGGGGTCTCAACCGCTTCCGAGACCCCGAAAAGGTCAAGATCGGCGAGGGAAGGCGAGGGGGAGCGGGATCGCCCCTTCTGGCCGGAGTCGGCCGTTCCCACTGGTGGAGCGCGCCTGACCGGCTACGATTCCGGAGAATTCCGAGGAGGTCCCCATGGGTAAGCACGAGGACAGCTCCAACCACGACGGGCACAAGCCCGAGAGGCCGGTCCCGCCGCCTCCGCCGCCGGAGCCGAAGAAGGACGGCGGCAGGTAGGTGGGACACGCCGACCTGGTCGCCCGGCTCGTCGAGGCGGGCGGCCTGCCCGGGGAGTGGCGGAGCGTCTTCGAGCGCGTGCCCCGCGACGCCTTCGTCCCCGACCTGGTCTGGGACGACGACCGCCGCCCGGTCCACCGCGCCCGGGAGCCCGGCCGGTGGAGCGGGCTCGTCCACCGCGACGCCCCGGTCGTCACCCAACTCGACGACGGCGCGCCGGACGGCGTCGGATACGTCTCCTCGTCAGCGTCGATGCCGTCGATCGTGGCGCTGATGCTCGACGAGCTCGACGTCGCCGAGGGCATGCGCGTGCTGGAGATCGGCACCGGCACCGGCTGGAACGCCGCCCTGCTGGCGGCCCGGCTCGGTGACGGGAACGTGACCACCGTCGAGGTCGACCCGGTCCTGGCCGGCCTCGCGCGCGCCCGGCTCGCCCGGGCGGGGTTCCGCCCGGCCGTGGTGGCCGCCGACGGGATGGCCGGTTGGCCCGGCCACGCCCCCTACGACCGGGTGATCGCCACCGCGGCGGTGCGGCGCGTGCCGTACGCGTGGGTGGCCCAGACCCGCCCGGGAGGACGGATCGTCACCCCGTTCGGCACCGCGTTCCACAACGGGACCCTGCTGCGCCTGGACGTCCGCGACGACGGAACCGCGTCGGGCCGCTTCGGCGGCGACGTCGGGTTCATGTGGACCCGGTCGGAGCGCACCCCGCACGGATCGGTCGAGGAGCGCGTCCTCCCCGGACACGACCACACCGAGAGCACCACCGACCTGCACCCCTACGAGCCGGTGTCCGACTTCGACGCCGGTTTCGCGATCGGCCTGCGCGTTCCCGGCATGCTCGCGACCGTCGTCCACGACGGCGCGCCCGCCGACGGCCGGTTCACCGTCTACCTGATGGACCCCGGATCGGACTCGTGGGCGTCATGGCGGATCACCCCCCGGCCCCGGGGAAGGTACCGGGTGCGCCAGCACGGCCCGCGCGCGCTCTTCGACGAGCTCGCCGCCGCCTACGACTGGTGGCGGCGGATCGGACGCCCCGCGCACGACCGGTTCGGCCTCACCGTCACCCCCGACGGCCGCCAGCACCTGTGGACGGACACCCCCGACCGCGTCCTCGACCTCGTACCCGACCCCGGGAAGGAACGCGCGGGCTAGGGAGGCTCCGGCGCGGGGGTGAATTCGGGCACCGGTGGTTTTGTTGACGGTCGTGGGCTTTCTGCCCGTTTCGGGGCCGGGAAGGGCAGAAAGCCCAAGA
>NZ_SNYN01000013.1 GCF_004363075.1 Actinorugispora endophytica | reverse complement strand
ATCTGGCACAACTGGTTGACCGGCGCCCCGGTCAAGCGGTCGTTGATCGCTTACGACCACTGACCAGCACACATTTTCCCATCAACGATCTAGGGCTTGCACCTGTCGGCTCCCTCCGGGGCCGCACTGTCGTTGAGCACTGCGACTGTGGCGGCCGGTAGGCCGCCCCTTGCTGCCTTTCTCTGCGCCGTTGTCCCTCCCTAGGGGGCGCTGCCGCGCCTCTACTTGCCCTCGCCTTGAAGCAGGCTGCTTCCTTCAGCCGACCCCGACAGAGGCTCGACCGCACTTGGACCAAATAGACAAGAGAGGACGCAAGCGTTCCCGCAGTTCGGATGCTGTTTGGGTACACGCCAGGCGTGCTCTGGCTACACGGACAGCGTGTACTTACCGGTCCTGGTGGAGACGGCAGGGAACTGGCGCACCCTTGCCCTTCTGGAACAGGTGGGGAGGGAGCACGAGGCAAGCGGCCCCGGAGCGGGGCGACACAAGGTCCAGCTCCTTGGCGCGTGCCACCGCGTTGCGGGTGCTCTGCTCGGACAGTGGCTTACCTTCCTTGCCCAGCAGTGCGGCCAACCGGCCGGGGGCGAAGCCCGCGTGTCCGTGCCGGTCTGCCCATCCGATGGCGGCGAAGTGGACGCGGTAGGCGAGCTGGTGCGCAGGGTTCTGCGCCATGCGCCGGTACTCGTGCTGGGAGACACCGCCCCACGGGCGGTCATGGCCGAAGCTGATAGCCACCGGATGTGGCTCCTTCCTGTGAGACGCACACGCGTGCGCCAGTCCCCCGCCGGATGGCGGGACATGTGCCTCCCTTTCTTCGCGGGGATGGACCGTGCACGGACGGCGCGGTCTCTCTTCACAGGTGGACGCCCAAGCCTTCGGGCCTGGACTCGGTCTCGTGCGGTCGGGAGCGACGGCGGCGACCTGCCGGGCATTTTACAAACGCACAGAAGGCCCCGACCACAGGACCCTCCTCGTCACCTGCAGTTGTCGGTCAGCCTTCGCTGTGGACCGCCGCCATGTTGCGCAGACGCTGCTTGAAGTCCATCGGGATCAGAACCTGAACCCTCCCGACCGGGTGTTGCCACATCCCCTCATGGCCATCGGGAGCCATGAGCTGCGCGGCGGCCATCCCGGGAATCGGCTCGGCATGGATGACTGCCTTGACCCCTGCGGCGCGTAGCTCCCTGCCCTTTTCGTGCTGGGTCGACAACGTGCTCCACCGTTCCCGGTAGGTCTCTCCTGTCGGGATCTCCTCCCAGGTGTCCGGGCGCGTGGGCTGCGCGATGAGCTGTTCACGTCGCGCGTCCAACCGCTTGTACGCCTCCCGGTACTCCTGCTTGCCCAGCTCACTGGAGTAGAGGCCCGCCTCGCGGTCCTCCCTCAGGTCCGACAGGGCGCGGTTCACTTCCTCGATGTCGCGCGTGTAGTCCACGCCCGGCCGGAAGACCTTCCGGACGATCTCGACGTCCCCGGCAGCAAGGAGGAACGCCTTTTCCACGGCGTCCTCCAGCGTGTGCGCCGCGATGCCCTTGCTTCCGGTCGGACACGGCTTGTGCGTGGTACGGGAGGCGCAGCGGTAGTAGGGCCAGTTACGGCCAGGGCCGAGATATGCCGGCTCCCCACATGTGCAGAACGCGACCCGGAGCAAGGGCGACCCACCCTTGCGGTTGCCGTTGCGCTTGCTGGTGTTCTCGTCCAGCTTCTTGTTGGCCAGCTCCCACTCCTCGTGCGTGATCAGCGGCTCCGCGCGCTGGAGGGGCTGGCCGTCAGTGTCCCGGACGACCCGGCGTCGTGTCGTCTTCTTCCCGTCGACCATCACCTCCTCGGATGCCTCCATCTGCCCCAGGATGCAGCGGGAGCGTACGACCTTGGCCGTGTTCGCGGCGGTCCAGCGGCTGCCCTTCGGGGTCTTGCCGCTGCGGATCATCTGAGCGTCGAGTGACGTCGGGGTCTTCGACACGTCCTCGTTGAGCCACTGCGCGATGCTGTTCGCCGACTCGCCCGCGATGAGACGGCGGACGATCTCACGGAGTGTCCCGGCCGTGTCGGTCCCGTAGTCGTCAGGGACGAGCTTCCACCCCTCGCCGGTCTCCTGCTTCTCCTGGCGGTAGCCGTACGGAGTGCGGCCGCCACGCCAGCGACCCTCCTTCACCAGGTGGTTGTACGAGGACTTGGCCCGCGCCTTGATGGCTTCGAGCTCCCCTTCCGCGAAGGACGCGATCAGGCTCAGGAGGAGCTTCCCCATCTGCGTGTTGAGGTTGATCCCGTCCTCGACGGTCGCGACCTCCTTGCCGTTCTTCTCGCACCACTCCAGGAGGGTGTGCACGTGCAGCACGCGCCGCGAGAGGCGGTCGATCTTCAGCGCGCAGAGGATGTCGTACTCATCGGCGCGCGACTCCTCCATCGCGATCCGGTGCTCGATCGCGCTGACCTCCTTTCCGATCGTCGAAGGCAACCACTTGCCGAACTCTGGGCGCTTCCACGGCTCTACCCCGCCGGACACGTCGATGTCCTCGACCCATCCCACGACGACGTGCCCCTCCTGATCGGCCCATCGCTGGATGGACCGACGCTGACGCTCCGGCGATGTGGTCTCGTCCGACATCCTCGACAGACGAACCACACCCAGAACTTTCGCCATGCTCGTTCTCCCTCTCCCCTGTGGCACGCATCGTGCACAATGGGTGACGGTATGTGGTTCGGATCATGGCGTCAAAATTGACCTTTGGGCACGGCCAATGTCTACGGGTGGGGCGAGAACAAGGGCCGCACGGAATCGATCATCGGCGACTGGTTCGCGAAAGGCGGCGGCCGGCGCGAGAAGGCGGTCCTCGCCACCAAGGTGTACGGGAACATGGGCGCGGACGGCGAACCGTGGCCCAACCAGGACAAGCTGTCCGCGCTCAACATCCGCCGGGCCGTCGACGCCTCGCTGAAGCGGCTGCGGACCGACTACATCGACCTCTACCAGTTCCACCACATCGACCGGGACACCCCGTTCGAGGAGATCTGGCAGGCGGTCGACGTCCTGGTCCAGCAGGGCAAGATCCTCTACGCCGGGTCCTCCAACTTCCCCGGCTACAAGATCGCCCAGGCCAACGAGATCGCGGCCCGGCGCGGCGGCACCATCGGGCTGGTCAGCGAGCAGTGCCTGTACAACCTGGCCGAGCGCCGCGCCGAGATGGAGGTCGTCCCGGCCGCGCGGGACTACGGGCTCGGCGTCATCCCGTGGTCGCCGCTGCACGGCGGCCTGCTGGGCGGTGTGCTGAAGAAGCAGGCGGAGGGCGGTCGCCGCGCCTCCGGGCGCGCCGCCGACACGCTCAACGACCCCGACGCCCGTGCGCGGGTCCAGTCCTATGAGGACCTGCTCGACAAGCACGGCCTGGAGCCCGGCGAGGTGGCCCTGGCGTGGCTGCTCACCCGCCCCGGCGTCACCGGCCCGATCGTCGGCCCCCGCACACAGGAGCAGCTGGAATCGGCGCTGCGCGCCCTGGAGCTGGAGCTGAGCGAGGAGCTGCTGACGTCTCTGGACGAGATCTTCCCGGGTCCCGGGCCCTCCCCGGAGGCCTTCGCCTGGTGACCTCTCGAACGGGCGGCCTCGCGTGGTGGCCGCCGCGGCCCCGGTCGGCACCCGGAGGGGATCCGGCGGCCACCACCGACCGGGGCACGGGTGAGCCGGTCGAAGAAGCCGACGCCCCGCTCGTGCCACGCCGAGGCGTCCGTCGTGTTCGAGGCCGGCTGGGGGCGCGCGATCACCAGCGCCGGCGCACGGTGCCCTTGGGCCCTGCCACCAGGCTCGTGGCCGGCACGTCGTCGGCCACGACCGTCCCGGCGGCGACAACGGCGTCACGGCCGATGCTGACGCCGGGCAGGATCGTCGCGCCGGCGCCGATCCACACGTTCTCCGCCACATCGATGGGCGCCCCGGTGAGGAACCGGCGCCGCTCGTCAGGGTCCACCGGGTGGCCGATCGTGATGAACGTGGCTTTCGGGCCGACCATCACGCCCTCGCCCAACCGGATGCCGGCGTAGTCGAGGAACGTGCAGCCCTGATTGACGAAGACACGCTCCGCCAGGTCCAGGCGGAGGCCGTGGTCCGTGTAGAAGGGCGGGTAGATCGTCACCCCCGCCGGGAGGGGGCGGCCGAGGATCCGCTCGAGCAGTGCGGCCTTACCCGCCTCGTCGTCGAACGGGAGGGCGTTGAGACGAGACGTCAGCTCCGTGGCCCGCAGCACCCTCTCGCTCATCGCCTTGAACTCGCCGCCCAGGACGCGCTCACCCCTGGCCAGGAGCTCCGGATCGTGGATCGGCATGAAGCGGTCGTGAGTCATTCGACGATTGTCGCGCAGCCTCCGCCGGGGCCGCGGATCCGTGATCCACGTTCCGGTCCCCTTCCGACGGGTCCGCGGCGATGGTGGCGGTGGCCTCCGGGCGTCCGCTCCGGCTCCGGCGGTCGCGAGACGCGACCTGGACCGCTGACGCGGGATCCCGGTCCTGTGGAATCCGGCGGCCCGGTCGGGAGGTCCTCCCCGGTCCCGGGGACCCCCCGACCGGGCCGCGTGACATCCGCGAGGCGGCGGCGCGAACCGGCCGGCGGACTTCGGACGCGGGACGTCAGAACGGGGTGAGGGTCACCGCGAACGAGGTGGGCGCGTGGTCCTGGATGTAGGAGGCGAAGTCGCCCACGTCGTCGAACGCGAAGCCGTAGGCCCTCCCGTCCTCGGTGTTCTCGTGCAGCGCCCGGGAGTAGGCGTTGGTGACCGGGTGGCGGTAGAACGCCGCCGGGTCGCTCGTGGGCTGGTCGGCCGCGTCCAGCAGGGTGGAGCGGTTGAAGGCGGCGCCCAGGATCGCGGCGACCGGGCCGGTGAGGCCGTCGTTGGGCGCGGCCAGCGCGCCGTCGCAGAAGAACACGTCGCGGGTGGAGGGCCGGGCGACGGGCGCCACTCCCCCGTCGAAGGCGAGCCGTCCCGAACCGTCGACGCGTCCGGTGAACGTGCCCGCGTTCGTGGTGACCCGGAGGTCGGCGGCCGTGTAGCGCTCCCACACCTGGTCGACGTAGGAGTCGTAGAAGGTTTCGGAGAACAGGCCGCCGTCGATGCCGTGCCCCGGGGCGATCACGCGGAGGCGGTCGCCGACTACGAGCGGGGAGTAGTCGGGGTCCGCCTCGACGGCGTCGAACACGGCGGCGCGGCCGCCCTCCTTCAGCGCGCCGGTGGCCTGCTCCCGCTCTCCGGTGAGCCGGATGGCCAGCGGGACGCTGAACTGGTCCACCATGCTGGTGTTGCAGTACATGCCCGAGTCGTCGTGGGTGAACTCCACCGAGTCGTGCAGGACCTCGTAGTTGGGGTCCGAGGGCACCCATCCGGCCGGGTACTGCAGGGCGGACCGCCCGGCGCCGTCGACCACCGCCTTGAAGCGGAGCCTGGCGTCCAGGGCGAAGTAGATGCGCCCCGACATGAAGGGCAGCGACAGCTCGGTGCCGCCGTCGCCGAGCGGTATGGAGTAGTCGGTGAACCCGTCGTCGACGTTGTCGGCCTCCCGGACCGGCACCAGCGTGCCGTCAGGCGCGACCCGGGCCTGCTCGCCCGTGCTCGGGTCGGTGCCGACGATGTAGACGCGCACCGCGCTGTCGGGACGGCCGCTGTTGTTGGTGATCGTGACGGGGAGCGCTCCCGGCGACGTGGTGGCGCTCGCCAGGTCCGCCCGGACCGGTCGGGCGCATCCCGCGGCTCCCAGCAGCGGCACTCCTACAGCGGCCAGTGACAGCCCGCCGAGGAGACTTCTTCGATCGATCATCGTTGTGGTCCTCACATCGGGGTCGGAGAACGGGGACCAATCTGGTCCCCGCGCCGAAACCCGTCAACAGTGGGCGCGGCACGCGCGGCGCTCCTCCGGCGTCCTCACTGGTGACGAACCCGTTGTGTGACCCAAGTCTCATCACGCTCCGAGTGAGGGAAGTCACGAAAGCGGATATACGGGCGCCTACACCCCAGGTCGTCATGGAAGTCCGAAAAGCCCGGACTCCGGTCACTCACCGCGCACGGGCGCGGCCGGTTCTGTGCCGCGCCGAAGGTGGCTTAACGTACCTGCGTGTCTCCCACCACGCTCATCCTCATCCTCGACCTCGCCGGGGTCTTCGCGTTCGCCGTGGACGGCGCGCTGGTCGGCGTGCGCACCTCCCGGATCGACCTGGTCGGGGTGACCCTGCTGAGCGTGTCCACCGGGCTGGGCGGCGGCATCGTCCGGGACCTGCTCCTGGGCACCACCCCGGCCACCTTCCAGGACTGGCGGTACGTGGTCACGGCCCTGGCCGGAGCGCTGCTGGTGTTCTTCCTCAACCGCCAGCTGGAGCGGATCAGCGGCATCATCTCCTTCCTGGACTCCGCCGCTCTGACCCTGTTCTGCGTGGCGGGCGCGGCCAAGACGCTGGAGCTGGGCTTCGGGCCGCTGCAGGCGGTCCTGCTGGGCGCGATCACCGGCGTGGGCGGCGGGATAATCCGCGACGTGCTGATCAACCGGATCCCGGCCGCGATCTCCCGGGACAGCACGATGTACTCGGTTCCCGCCCTGACCGGGGCGTTCGTTCTGGTCGTCGGGTCCCAGGCGGGCCTGCCCGAGTCGTTCTCGGCGGCCGCGGGCGCGGTGGCGTGCTTCACCCTCCGCCTGGCGGGGCTGCGCTACCACTGGCGCGTTCCAGGACCGCTGGGAGCCGGGGAGGACCCGCCGCCCGGGCCTCCGGACCTTCAGGAGGGCTTCGGCACCACCACCGCGGCGCCGGACCACTCCACGCCGGGGAGGGAGCCGCGGCTCCCTCCCGCGGACCGCTGACGGGGGTCCGCGGCCCGCTCACTGGGGGCGCGGCGCGGCCAGGCCCAGCTCGGGGCCGCGCGGGGCGAAGAACGCCTCGACCTCCTCCGCGGTGACGTCGGCGAGCGCGGACGGCGACCACTTTGGGGCGCGGTCCTTGTCGATGACGGCCGCGCGCACCCCCTCGAGGAAGTCGGGGGTCTCCAGGAGGGCCCGCGTGATCCGGTACTCGCGGTTGAGGCAGTCCTCCAGGTCCGCCAGCGCCCGGGCCTCGTTCAACGCGCGCAGGGTCACGGCCAGCGATGTCGGCGACTTGGCCTCGATCTCCTCCGCGGCCCTCCTGGCCGCCGCCTCCGGACGCGTGCGCAGGCGCTCCAGGACCTCGGCCACCGTGGACGCGTCGTAGCAGTCGTCGATCCAGGGACGGGCCTCCTCCAGGACGCCCCCGGCGGGCTCCCCCGAGGCGACGGCCGCCTCGGCCGCCGCGGACGCCGGGTCCGCGCCTCCGGCGATGGCCTCGGCGAGCCCCGGCAGCCGGTCGCCGGTCACGTAGTGGTCGGCCAGGCCGCACAGCAGCGCGTCGGCCGCGCCCAGGCGCGCGGCGGTCAGGGCGGCGTGCGCGCCGAGCAGACCGGGGGTGCGCGAGAGCAGGTAGGTGCCGCCCACGTCGGGCAGGAAGCCGATGTCGGTCTCGGGCATCCCCACCCGGGAGCGCTCGGTGACCACGCGGACGGCGGTGTGCGCGGAGAGCCCCACTCCCCCGCCCATGACGATGCCGTCCATGAACGCCACCACCGGTTTGGTGTAGCGCCGGAGACGGGCGTTGAGGTGGTACTCCTCGCGCAGGAACTCCTCGGCGAGGCCGTCGCGCGCCCTGGCCGAGGCGTGGAGGGCGCGGATGTCGGCACCCGCGCACAGCCCGCGCTCGCCCGCGCCCTCGACGAGGACGGCGCGCACGGCGTCGTCGTGCTCCCACACCGCGAGCGCGGCGGCGATGTCCCGGATCATCCCCGTGGTCAGGGCGTTGATGGCGCGCGGCCGGTTCAGGGTGACGCGACCGAGGCCGCCCTCGACCACGCACCGGACCTCGACGGCGTTGTCGGTGCTCACAGGAAGGCTCCCCTCGGCGTACGGGATACTCCGAGCCGTACCCCGCCCCAGCAGAGTACGCGCAGCGGCGCCCTCGCCCCGAAGCCGGGCCGCCGACGGAAGACCCGGCCGGGCAGCGGAACGGTCTTCGACCCGGCGTTTCGTCGCGACCACCGGCGTCACGCCGCTGCGGTACCAGCAGGAGCTCCGGCTCGAACGCGCCGAGCACCTCATCGGCCAGGGGCGACGGTGGAGTCCGCGGCCCGCGCGATGGGTTCCGCCGACGCCCGGATGCTGCGCCGCCTGCGCTCACGCGGCTGAGAAGCCGTCTCCCAACCGGACGCGATCGGCTGATTCCCGCTGGTCAGGCGTCAGTCCCTGCTGTCGTACGCCCGCTGGCAGCTCTCGATCTCTTTGCTGTGCTCGACGGTCCAGTCGTAGAGATGCCCGAATGGCTCGCGCAGGGACTCGCCCAGCGGTGTGAGGGAGTATTCGACACCGACTGGTGAGGTCGGCAGCACTCTGCGCTGAATCATGCCGTTCCGCTCGAGGCGGCGCAGTGTCTGGGTGAGGACGCGCTGCGTCACACCCTCCAGGCCGCGCTTCAGCTCGTTGAACCGGGTGGGCCGCTCCAGCAGCGCCATGACCATCATCGACCACTTGTCCGCGATCTGGTCGAGGATCGGCCGGCTGGGGCAGTCCGCCCGGAAAACGGTACGTGCCCCGGCGTCGGCTCCGCGCGGGTCGGTGTCCTTCATGTGCCTTGGTTCTCCCGAAGTGCGTTCTTGACGATCCGCGCGGCACCGCCGACGGTAGGTATGCATCGCAAACTTACATGCCTTTTGACAACCCAGGAGGACCTTCATGACGAACGATGCCTACTCCACCCTGCGCGTGAGCAGGGAACACGGCGTCGCACGGATCATCCTCGACAATCCCCCGGTGAACGTGATCGACGCGACGATGATGCGCGAGCTCCGCACCGTGCTGACCACGCTCGCGGACGATTCATCGGTCCGGGTGATCGTCTTCTCGAGCGCCGACCCGGAGTTCTTCCTCGCTCACGTGGACATGCGCATCGGGGAGAGGATGGACGTCCTCCAGGAGCTCGCCGCGTCGGCGCCGGCGGACGTCAACGTGTTCCAGGCGGTCGGCGAGCTCATCCGCCACCAGCCCCAGGTGACCATCGTCGAGCTCGCCGGGAAGGCCCGCGGGGGCGGGGCGGAGTTCGTGGCCGCAGCGGACATGGCATTCGCCGCCGCCGAGACCGCCGGACTCGGTCAGATCGAAGCACTCATGGGCATCGTCCCCGGCGGAGGCGGAACGCAGTACCTCCGGGACCGCGTGGGCCGCAACCGCGCGCTGGAGGTGGTCCTCACCGCCGACCTGTTCGACGCCGAGACCGCGGCGTCCTACGGCTGGGTCAACCGGGCCGTGCCCGCCGACGAGCTCAAAGGGTACGTCGACCGTGTCGCTCGCAACATCGCCGCGCTGCCCGACGGTGTCATCGAAGCAGCCAAGCGCTCGCTGCCCGCCGATGACTTCAGGGAAGGACTCCTGCGTGAGAACGACGCCTGGGCTGCTACGTTCAGTCTTCCGGCCGCTCAGCGGCTGATCAGCGGGGGCCTGCGGGACGGGGCGCAGACACCGGCCGGCGAACGCGGTCTCGAGGGGCTGATGCGCGGCGTCGCGCGCTGACTGCCGGACGCCCGCCCGCACGCCGATGCCCCGGCCGGAAACGCGCCGGGGCATCGGCGGTTCAGGCGCCGCCCCGGCATACTGGGCCAGGCAGACCGACGGCGGCTCCGGTCGGGCGGAACAGTTCCATCAACTGCTTGGGGCCGATGTTGCGCAATGCCTTCACCACCTGGGCATCTGCGAGGTGGCGCTGCACCAGTCCGCTGAAGTCAGCTCGTTGCTGTCGAGTTTCGGCACTTCGAAGCATGAACTTTCTGCCTTTTCAGGTCCCGAAACGGGCAGAAAGCCCACGACCGTCAACAAAACCACCGGTGCCCGAATCCACCCCCGCGCCGGAGCTTCCCTAGTGCGGTGGCCGGGACCGTTCGCCGGGTTCGTGGCGCCGGGCAGGGGTGGACCTGCCCCTGCTCCGACACGTCGTCCGCCTGAGCCGGGTGAACGCTCGTGGCCACCGCACTAGGCGGCCACGGCCGAGGCGCGCAGGGTGGCGACCATCTCGGGGGCCGGATCGCGCGGGCGGCGGCGGTGCACCAGGTAGATCTCCCTGGCCATGTCGGTTCCGCGCAGCCGGTGCGAGGTCCAGCCCTGCTCGGGGGCCGAGCGCAGGATCGTCGACGGGACCAGGCCCACGCCCACGCCCGCGCGGATCAGCGCGAGGGTGACCTCGTAGTCGCGGGTCTCGTACGCCACGTTCAGGCTCACCCCGGCCTCGGCGGCGGCGCTCTCCAGCGCGATCCGGTTGTGGATGCCCGGCGCGCCGCAGATCCACTCCTGGTCGGCCAGGTCGCCGAGGCTCAGCCCGGACGCCCCGGCGGCCGGGTGCCCCGTCGGCAGGACCAGCATCAGCGGGTCGGTGAGCAGCGGTTCGCGGTGCAGCCCCCCGGCGGGCGGCAGCGCCACCCCGGGGTAGCGGTGCGTGATCAGCAGGTCGAGGTCGCCGGAGGTGACCGGTCCGTACCCGTCGGGCGGCTCCACGTCGCTCAACGCCAGGCGCACGTGCGGGTGCGCCCGCCGGAAGGCCGCCAGGGCGCGCGGGACCAGGGTCTTGCCCGCGCTGGCGAACGCCCCCAGTGTGAGGGCGGGCGGGTGCTCCCCCAGTGTCGCGCGCACCGCCTGCTCCGCGTCGCGCAGCTCTCCCAGGACCCGTTCGCCGTGCTCCACCAGCACCCGGCCGGCCTCGGTGAGCCGCGCCCCGCCCCGGCCCCGCTCCACCAGCACGCAGCCCAGCTCCCGCTCCAACTTGGTGAGCTGCTGGGACAGGGCCGGCGGGGTGAACGACATGCGCTCGGCCGCCGCGGCGATGGACCCCGCGCGCGCCACCTCCACCAGGACCCGCAACCGGTTGGCGTCGAGCATGGGCCGCCCCTAGAATTAAGCTTTACTTAATGAACCTTAGAAATCCCAACTTTAACTTAATGATCACTACGGGCAGAGTAGAGCCATGACACCGAGCACGACAGTCCCGACACCCGTTCCCACGGCCATCGACGTGCGAGCCGCGGCCGAGCGCATCGCGCCGTACGCCCGCCGCACCCCGATGCTGCGGACCCGGCTCGACGGACGTCCTCTGCTGCTCAAACTGGAGCACCTCCAGACCACCGGCGCGTTCAAGCTGCGCGGGGCGCTCAACGCGCTGCTCGCGCACGACGTGCCCGGGCACGTCGTCACCGCCTCGGGCGGCAACCACGGCCTGGGCGTGGCGACCGCCGCGCGCGTGCTGGGGGTGCGGGCCACCGTGTACGTGCCCGAGACCGTCCCCGAGGCGAAGGCCCGGCGGTTGGCGGCGTCCGGAGCCGAGATCGTGCGCGTGGGCACGCACTACGCGGTGGCCGCCGAGGCCGCGCTGCGGCGGGCCGAACTCGAGGGGGCGCGCTACGTGCACGCCTACGACGACCCCGACGTGGTCGCCGGGCAGGGCACCCTGGGCTACGAGATCGTCGCCGACGCCCCCGAGTGCGACTCCGTGGCGGTGGCCGTGGGCGGGGGCGGACTGGCGGCCGGGGTGAGCCTGGCCATCGGCGACGGACGCACCACGGCCGCGGTGGAGCCCGAGGGCTGCCAGAGCATGCACGCCGCCCTCGCCGCGGGCGGACCGGTGAACTCGCCCGTGGATTCGGTGGCCGCCTCCGCGCTGGGGGCCTCCCGGCTCGGCGACGTGCCCTTCGCGGTGCTGAGCCGGGGCCGGATCGCCCCGGTCCTGGTGTCCGACACCGAGATCCTGGCCGCACGCGACCTGCTGTGGGAGGAGTTCCGGATCGCCGCCGAACCCGCCGCGGCCGCCCCGATGGCCGCCTGGCTGGCCGGACGCGTCCCCGGCGACCTTCCGTGCGTGGTCATCTGCGGTGCCAACGCCGACTGGCGCCCCGCCGAACAGGGCTGACCATCGGGCGCGGCGCGGGCCGCCCGGGGGTCACCGCCCGGCCCGCGCCGCGCCCCGCCTCCGTGGTCAGGGGATGGGCCGGGCCTCCGAGGCGCGGGAGAACAGCCGGCGGATCGAGAGGGTGCCCTCGTAGGGCTGGTACGCCCGCAGCATCAGCGTGACCGACGGGAACAGCAGCACCAGCCCGAGCGCCTTGACCGCCCGGGCGCCGACCGCGGCCCGCCGCTGGCCGTGCATCGAGTAGGTGTGGTGCCAGGTCCGCAGGTAGTGGTGGAGTTCCCGGAGGGAGCCCGCGATGCGCCGCGCCGACACCGGCGCCCTCAGGTTCTCCTCGTAGCGCACTCGGCGGCCCAGCCGGTGCAGGTGGATGGCGAGGTCGAGGTCCTCGAAGATGTCCGGACCCGGGCACGCGTGGTCGCGGACCTCCCGCCAGCAGTCCCGGGTCAGCGCCATGTTCGAGCCCCACAGCATCGGGTGGCCCGCGAGCATCCGGTTGACCTGGTGGCAGAAGAGGCGCTGTCCGGCCAGCCCGGTCCGGCGCAGCGGCGCGTCGTAGAACCAGGAGGGGCCGGTCACCGCCGACACGGTCGGGTCCGCGAAGGCCGAGCGCAGCCGGAGCACCCAGTCCGGTTCGACCACCGTGTCGGCGTCGATGCGGCCCAGGACGTCCCCGGTCGCCTCGTCGAAACCGCGGTTGCGCGCGGGGACCAGCCCCTGCCGGGTCTCCCGGACCACCCGGACGCCGCGCCGGCGGTACCGCTCCGCGATCTCGAGGGTCCGGTCGGTGGAGTTGTTGTCCACGACCAGGATCTCGTCGGCCGGCGAGGTCTGGTTCAGTAGTGCCTCCAGGCAGCGCCCGATCACGGCCTCCTCGTTGAAGGCCGGGATTACCACTGAAATCTTCATGTGCGTTCCTCATCGTCCAGGACGTTTGGGGGTATCGCGATCGCCGGACCGGCGGCCCGGACCGCGGCGGCCGGACCCGCCCGCTGTCCCCGCCCGACTGGACTCTCCTCGCCTGTTCTCCTGTTCTCCTCCTGAGAACACGAGATGTCTACCCGACGCTCTCGAACGAGGTTTGGCCTCCAGGTGAAGACTTCGCTCGCGGGGCAATCGAACCCACTGCGCCTCCGCCACCGCAAGTGGGTAAGGTCCCTTTCGTCCTTTCGGGTTTTCCCCAAGAAAACGCATATCCGGCCCCTGAGCCGCGCCGACGCGTGACAGCCGGGGGACTCCCGGTGATGATGAGCACATGAGCGACAAGAGCCGTGAGGACTGGCTGCGACCGAGGCTTGAGACACTGAACCGCGCTTCGGGACTGGTCCCCGCGCAGGCCCGCGCCGTCGACCTCGTCGCGCGGACGTACGCCGAGGCGGAGATGGAGACCCCTGGAGAGCGGGACACGGCCGCCGCCGCGGCCCGGACCTCCATCGCGACCGAGATCGCGTCCCGCTGGCCGGGGACCCCGTACGTCATCCGGCAGGGGGCCGTCGAGGACTACCCGGAGCTGGGCCTGGGGCCGGCGAAGGACGCGCTGCTCGTGTTCGGTGTCGTGTACCGGGCGGACGACTGACACCGGCCGCGGATCGGACCTCCGCCGGCCTCGTCGGCGCGGTGCCCCGGACGGCGGGCGCGGATCCGCCACCGGGCCCGCCTCACCCCCTGGGCACCAGCGCGGTGTAGCACCCCTGGTCGTCGCACTCCAGGTCCAGCAGCGCGACGACGGCCGAACGCTCGATGGGGCCGTACACGTGCCGGAAGGTCACGCCCTCGGAGAACCCGGGTGGCGTGGGGACGGCTTTCTCGTCCCGGACCTCCGAACTGAGCCCGGCCTCGTCGATCACCAGGGCCACCACCGGGCTGGGCGGGTCCCGGAAGAAGGCGTTGGCGACCCGCAGGGTCATCTTCTCGTCGGCGGCGCCGTGCACGAAGCCGTCCCGCTCCAGCGAGGCGGGTGTGTAGGGGCGCTCGGGGTCGGACTTCCACTTTTCGATCGGTACCAAGTGATAGATCACCGGACATTTCTACCGCGAAATTCGGTCGTTCCGGCACCTTCCGCCACCCCCTCCCTCAAACCCCCCTGTTCGCGCCGAGGCCGGTAGGTTCTACGTGCGCGAAAACACGCGCCGACGGACCCGACAGGAGAAGACGCGTGCTCTACGGAACGACCCGGCTGGTCGCCTCTGCGGTGGGCAGGGCCCTGTACCGGCCCCTGATCGAGGGGGTGGAGCGCATTCCGAGGACGGGACCGGTGATCCTCGCCAGCAACCACCGTTCCTTCGTCGACAGCGTGGTGATCCCCCTCGCGGTGCCCCGACGGGTGCGCTTCCTCGCCAAGGCCGAGTACTTCGACGGGCCCGGCGTCAAGGGGCGGCTGTCCAAGGCCGCCTTCTCCGTCCTGGGAGCGGTACCGGTCAAACGCGGCACCGGCCGGGACGCGATGGGGGCGCTGGAGGCGGGCCTGGACGTCCTCGGCGAGGGGGACGCCTTCGGGATCTACCCCGAGGGCAGCCGGTCCAGGGACGGACGCCTGTACCGGGGCCGCACCGGGGTCGCCTTCCTGGCGCTGGCCTCCAAGGCGCCGGTCGTGCCGGTCGCGCTGTTCGGCACCGAGAGGATCCAGCCGATCGGCAAGCGGATGCCGCGCCTGAGCCCGATCCGCGTCCGCTTCGGCGCGCCGCTGGACTTCTCCACGGGCTACGAGCACTTCCAGCCGGGCAAGGCCCGCCGGGTCGTCACCGACGAGATCATGGACGCCATCGCCGCCCTGTCCGGCCAGGAGCGCGCCGACGGGTACAACGGACACGGCGGCGCGTCCTAGGGTTTCCGGCGCGGGGGGGATTCGGTGCCGGGACTCCGTCGGCCGGATCGTCGGGGTGTCCTCGTGTGCGACGCGGTGACGAGGCGGCGACGGCGGGCGGCGGGGCCGGGGCCGCGCCCACGAAGTCCGTTGTATGGGGGTTTCGTTGCCGGTCTCGGGCTTTCCGCCCGTTTCGGGGCCGGGAAGGGCGGAAAGCCCGTGATCATTCCGGGTGAGGGCGGGACCGGCCCTCGAACCCCTGCGTCACGGACGTCCGGCGGTTACGCGCGGACCTCCGGCCCCCGCCCGCCGTCGCCGCCCGCCGTCACCTCGTGATCCGCGTGGCGCGGGGCCGAAAGGCCCACCCGGAGCACCGGTGCCCGAAACGCCCCCGCGCCGGAGGTCTCCTGACTTGCCTCAGGTGTCGTTCTGGATAATCCACACCTGTGTCGGAGGCCCTCTCCTGCTGTCAAATCGCCCTGGGGCTGTACTCAACCTCCGTGGTCGGTACAACTAGGCCCTGGGCAGCCGGTCGGCCAGCCAGGCCTCGACGTCGGCGGAGGAGCGCGGCAGGCCCTCGGACAGGTTGCGGTTGCCCTCGGGGGTGACCAGGATGTCGTCCTCGATGCGCACGCCGATGCCGCGGAGCTCCTCGGGCACGGTCAGGTCGTCGGGCTGGAAGTACAGGCCCGGCTCGACGGTGAGGACCATGCCCGGCTCCAGGAGCCCGTCCACGTAGGCCCCGGTGCGCGCGACGGCGCAGTCGTGCACGTCCAGGCCGAGCATGTGGCCCGTGCCGTGCAGGGTGTAGCGGCGCTGGAGGCCCAGTCCGACGACGCGCTCCACCGGCCCCTCCAGCAGCCCCCACTCGACGAGGCCCTCGGCCAGCACGCGCTGGGCGGTGTCGTGGTAGGCGCGGAACGGGTTTCCGGGCCGGACCTCCGCGATCCCCGCCTCCTGCGCCGCGTGCACCAGGTCGTAGACGCGGCGCTGGACGTCGGTGAAGCGCCCGCTGACGGGGATGGTGCGCGTGACGTCGGCGGTGTACAGGGTGGTGGTCTCCACACCCGCGTCCAGCAGCAGCAGCTCGCCCCGGCGCACCGGGCCGTCGTTGCGGACCCAGTGCAGGGTGGTGGCGTTGGGTCCGGACGCGGCGATGGTCCCGTAGCCGACGTCGTTGCCCTCGACCCGGGCGCGGAGGAAGAAGGCGCCCTCGACGTACCGTTCGGAGGTGGCCTCGGCTTCGGGCAGCATCCGCACGACGTCCTCGAAGCCGCGCACGGTGGAGTCCACCGCCCTCTGGAGCTGACCGACCTCCCACTCGTCCTTGACCAGGCGCAGGTCGTGCAGGAAGACCGCGAGTTCCTCGTCGCGCCCGGCGGCCTTCTCCGCCCCTTCCCCGCTCCGGTCCGAGGCGAGCACCGCCTCCAGCCCCGCGTCGTGGCCGCGCACGATCCGCGCGGGCTTCGCGGGCGCCCCGCCCAGCACCCCGGCCAGGGTGCGCACGTCGCGGGCGGGCAGTCCCAGCAGCGTCGACGCCTCGGCGAGGCTGTGCCGCCGCCCGGTCCACAGCTCGCCGTGGCCGTCCAGCCAGAACTCGCCGTTGTCGCGGTCGGAGCGGGGAAGCAGGTAGACGGCCGCGTCGTGCCCGCCGTCGGCGCGCGGCTCCAGCACCAGGCAGCCGCCCTCGGACCGGTCCCCGGTCAGGTACACGTAATCGCTGGCCGCGCGGAAGGGGTACTCGGTGTCGTTGGAGCGGACCTTGAGGTCCCCCGCCGGGACGACCAGGCGTTCGCCCGGGAAGCGCGCGCTGAGCGCGGCGCGCCGCTTGGCCGCGTAGGGGGCCTGCTCGACGGGTTCGAGATCGCGCCGCTCGGTGTCGGCCCAACCGGTGCGCATCCACTCCGCCAGCTCCGCCGAGACCCCCCGGTAGGGCCCGTTCTTGCGCCCCTTGAACACGGGCGCGCCGGTGGCGTCCTCGGTCGTGCGCCGGTCCTCGGGGGGCTGCTGCTCGGTCACGGTGGCCTCTTCTCGTCGTCGAGTTCGGTTTCGCTGCTGGGGCCCGCTTGTGGCGGCTCACCTCATGGTATGGGGGCCGCGGCGGGCGGTGCGGGCCGGCGCGGACCGGATCACTCCGCGTTGGGGCCGAACCGGGCGTCGTGGTCCCGCGGGTCGTCCGGGTCGGAGCTGTTGGCGATGATCACGGCCACCGGCGGGATGACCGCGGCCACCGCGCACATGGCGATCCCCCAGCCGGCCCCGAACAGGGACGCGACCGGCGCGGACAATCCGAACAGGAGCAGGCACGCCCCCATCAGCCAGGCATAGCGGCGCACCCGCCGCCTCATGCCCACAGGCCCACCCCCGTCCTCTTCGGGCTGCTCCTCCGCGCCGGTCAGGGCGCGACGGCCAGGTGGTCGGCGAACCAGGCGCGCGCCAGCTCCGCCACCGTCTCCAGGGCACCCGGCTCCTCGAACAGGTGGGTGGCGCCGGGCACCACGGTGAGCCGGTTCTCGCAGCGCATCCGCGCCTGGGCCCGGCCGTTCAGCTCGAGGACCCCCGGGTCGGCGCCGCCGACGATCAGCAGGGTCGCGGCCCGGACCGCCTCCAGCCGGTCCCCCGCCAGGTCGGGGCGGCCGCCCCGGGAGACCACCGCGGCGACGGGGTTCCCCGGCTCGGCCGCGGCCGCCAGCGCCGCCGCGGCGCCGGTGCTCGCCCCGAAGTAGCCGACCGGCAGCTCCGCCGCCTCCGCGCGGCCGCGCAGGTCGCGGGTGGCCTCGCCGAGCCGCCCCGCCAGCAGGTCCACGTCGAACACGTTGTCGCGGTCGGCCTCCTCCTCACCGGTGAGCAGGTCGAACAGCAGCGTTCCCATCCCCGCCCGGTTCAGGGCGGCGGCGACCGCCCGGTTGCGCGGCGAGTGGCGGCCGCTGCCGCTGCCGTGCGCGAACAGCACGACGCCGAGCGCCCGCTCCGGGACGGTGAGTCGCCCCGCCAGGCGCACCGGTCCCGCGGCGGTCTCGACGTCCTCGTCCACCCCCGGCGCGGCGGCGCGGTCCAGCAGGTCGGCCACCTCGTCCTCGGACGTCTGGGCGAAGTCCGCGTACCACTGGCCGATGGCGCTGAACTCCCGGGGCGTCTCGGGGCAGACCACCTCGTCGGCCTCCCCACGCAACCGCTCGACCGCGTCCGGCGCCCCCACCGGCGCCGCCACCACCACCCGGCGCGCGCCCTGGGCGCGCACCACCTGGCAGGCGGCCCGCGCGGTGGACCCCGTCGCGATCCCGTCGTCCACGATCACGGCCGCGCGGCCCCTCAACGGCAGTCGCGGGCGGCCGGTCCGGAAGCGGCGCACCCTGCGCTCCAGTTCCGCCCGTTCGCGCTCCTCGACGGCGGCGAACTCGTCCTGCCCCGCTCCCGCCATGTCCATGACGCGCCGGTCGACCACCCGCACGCCGTCCTCGCCGATCGCGCCCATGGCCAGTTCCGGCTGGAACGGCGCGCCGATCTTGCGGACCACGACCACGTCCAGCGGCGCGGCGATCGCGGTGGCGACCTCGAACGCCACCGGGACCCCGCCGCGCGGCAGCCCCAGGACGACGGTGTCCGGACCGCGCAGGTGCCCCGCGGCCGCCGCGAGCCGCCGTCCCGCGTCCCTCCGGTCGGTGAACGGCATCATGGACCTCCCCTGCGGAGCTTCCCTCATCACGGGCCCTACCCCGGCGGTCCGCCCTGATGCGGCGGACGGGACCCGTTCGAAGAGCCGCCCCTCAGCTCCGGGCGTCCCCGGTGTCGGCCCTCCAGGCCGCCCGGACCCCGGCAGGGGGCCAGGAGGCGGGGGACCGCAGCCCCTCCAGGCCTCGGCCGGTGTCGTACCCGGCCTCGGCCAGGCGGCGCAGCGCGGCGTCGGCGCGGCGCGCCGCGGCCTCGTCGAAGAGGCGGTCGTACAGCGCCGGGGGCAGGGCGTGCAGTCCGGTGCGCAGCGCGCCCAGAGCCACCGTGACCGCTGTCCGCGTACCGGGCGGCTCGGGCAGGACGCGGTACTCGCGGCGGGCCCAGAGGGGCAGCGTGTAGTAGGACAGCGCGCCCACGGGCAGCCACAGCGGCCTGGCGGGGGCGAGCAGCCTGAGCCGTCCGGGGACGGCGGGCCACAGCAGGAAGCGCACCGTGGACACGGCCGCGTCGGAGGCCCCGAGCCGGGGGCGGACCGCAGCGAGGTAGCGGCGCATCCGCTCCGCGGAGTCGGGCACGTCGGCGGGGTCCAGGCCGACGTGGGCGGCGGTGCGGGTCTGCTCGGCGAAGTAGCGGTCGGCCTCGTCGCGGGTGAGCCGCAGCCCGGACCTGGTCACCACTTCCAGGTAGGACACGACCTCGGCGCAGTGCACCCACAGCAGCAGGTCGGTCTCGTCCACCCGGTGCCGCCGCCCGGTGTCCGGATCGGTGAAGGACAGCCGCTCGTGCACCCGGCGCACCCGCGCGCCGAACTCCGCGGCCTCGTCGGGGCTGCCGTAGGTGGTGACGGCGACGTAGGCCGCGGTGCGCATCAGCCGCCCGACGGGGTCGGCCATGAAGTCCGAGCACTGCCAGACACCCTGCATGGCCACCGGGTGCAGCGCCTGCAGCATCAGCGCGCGCACCCCCGCCACCCACATGGCGCGGTCCAGCTGCACCCGCCACGTCACGTCTTCGGGAAGGAACACCGTCGGCTTCATCGACCAGCCACCTCACGTCGGTTCGCAACCGCGCCCCTCCCGGCGATCCTAACCACCGCTCCCGGACGCCCCGATCCGGCCTTCGGCCGGGGGCGGCCGCGTTCCGCCTGGTGAGGGGCCTCGGCGGGAACGGTGCCCGGGCTCGCGGGGCGCGACAGGCGGCGGAAACCGGTGGCCCCCCTTTCCCCGGTGGGGCATCCTGTTCCGATGACCGATCCCCCGCTTCCCCCCGCGTACCGGAACCTCGACTTCAACGGGCCGCTGTCGGACGCCCACGCCGCCCGGCTCCTCCGCACCCTGGGCCCTCTGGACGACAGGAGAGTCGTCGACGTCGGCTGCGGCTGGGCCGAACTTCTGCTGCGCGTCCTGGAGCTCGCGCCGACCGCCACCGGGCTGGGTATCGACCTCGACGAGGAGGCCGTCGCCCACGGCCGGGCCAACGCCGGGAGGCGGGGCCTGGCCGACCGGGTGCGGCTGGTGGCCAGCGACGCGGGCGCCTGGCAGGGCGCCGCGGCCGACATCGCCGTCAACATCGGCGCCACCCACGTATGGGGCGGCGACCCGGTCGAGCACACCGCCAACGCCTTGGAGGCGCTCAGCGCCATGCTCGAACCAGGTGGCCGCCTGCTGTTCGGCGAGTGCTTCTGGCAGCGCGATCCCACCGACGCCGAGCTGGCCGCCATGTACGACACCCCGCGCGAGCAGTACCGGACGACGCGGGGCCTGGTGGACCTGGCCCTGTCGTACGGGTTCCGGTTGCGGGCGTTGTCGCAGGCCGGCCTGGAGGAGTGGGACGACTTCGAGTCCGGGCACGCCCAGGGCCGGGAGGAGTGGCTCCTGGAGAACCCCGACTCCCCCGACGCCGACGAGGTACGGGCCGCCGCCGACCGGCACCGGGTCGCCCGGATCGACGGATGGCGCGAGGTGATGGGGTTCGCCTACCTGACCCTCATCCGCGTCTGAGCCCGGTGGCCGGCGCCGGGGTGGCGCGCCGCCCCCGCCCCGGTCAGTCGGTGCCGGACTCCATCGCGGCGCGGTCGAGCATCCGGTCGTCGCCCTCGACCTTGCCGCGGGAGGCGATGACCTCGGCTCCGCCCTGCGGCATCGCGCCGATCAGCCCCGTCGAGGCGGCCTGGGCGGCACCGGTGAGCGTCGTGTGCGTGTTGCCGACGATGCCGAGGCCGGCGTACTGCTCCAGCTTCGCACGGGAGTCGGCGATGTCGAGGTTGCGCATGGTGAGCTGGCCGATCCGGTCCACCGGGCCGAACGCCGAGTCCTCGGTGCGCTCCATGGACAGCTTGTCCGGGTGGTAGCTGAACGCCGGGCCGGAGGTGTCCATGACCGAGTAGTCCTCGCCGCGCCGCAGCCGCAGCGTCACCTCTCCGGTGACCGCCGTACCCACCCAGCGCTGCAGCGCCTCGCGGATCATCAGCGCCTGCGGGTCGAGCCAGCGGCCCTCGTACATGAGGCGGCCGAGTCGCCGGCCCTCGTTGTGGTACTGCGCGAGGGTGTCCTCGTTGTGGATCGCGTTGACCAGGCGCTCGTACGCGGCGTGCAGCAGCGCCATGCCGGGGGCCTCGTAGATGCCGCGGCTCTTGGCCTCGATCACCCGGTTCTCGATCTGGTCGGACATACCCAGGCCGTGGCGGCCGCCGATGGCGTTCGCCTCCATCACCAGGGCGACCGGGGTGGCGAACTCCTTGCCGTTGATCGCCACCGGACGCCCCTGGTCGAAGCCGATCGTCACGTCCTCGGCGGCGATCTCGACCTCGGGGTCCCAGAACCGCACGCCCATGATCGGGTCCACGGTCTCGACGCCGGTGTCGAGGTGCTCCAGGGTCTTGGCCTCGTGCGTGGCGCCCCAGATGTTGGCGTCGGTGGAGTAGGCCTTCTCCGTGCTGTCGCGGTAGGGGAGGCCGTGGGCGAGCAGCCACTCCGACATCTCCTTGCGGCCGCCGAGCTCGGAGACGAAGTCCGCGTCGAGCCACGGCTTGTAGACGCGCAGGTGCGGGTTGGCGAGCAGGCCGTAGCGGTAGAACCGCTCGATGTCGTTGCCCTTGAACGTGGAGCCGTCGCCCCAGATCTGCACGCCGTCCTCGAGCATCGCCCGGACCAGCAGGGTGCCGGTGACGGCACGGCCGAGCGGCGTCGTGTTGAAGTAGGCGCGCCCGCCCGAGCGGATGTGGAACGCGCCGCACGTGAGCGCCGCCAGGCCCTCCTCGACCAGGGCCGCCCGGCAGTCGACCAGGCGCGCGATCTCGGCGCCGTACGCCGACGCGCGGCCGGGCACCGACGCGATGTCGGGCTCGTCGTACTGGCCGATGTCGGCGGTGTAGGTGCACGGGACGGCGCCCTTGTCGCGCATCCACGCGACCGCGACGGAGGTGTCGAGGCCACCGGAGAAGGCGATGCCGACGCGCTCGCCGATGGGCAGGGAGGTAAGAACCTTAGACATGGGAAGAGTATGCGCCAACACGCATGATCATGCAATCTGGCGGTCATGGACGGCCCACGGGGCCCGGCGGCCTCTCGGCCGCGCCGGCCGTGGACGGCGGGCGCTCCGGCGGCCGACACGCGCCACGGAAAGAGACGCGGGTCACACCCGCCCGCGTCACAGGGAGCCGGTCCGTCTCGTCTCGGGATGTGTAAGCCACTGGCGATCACGGAGGAGCACATCATGGAAGCGCGACTGGACTACTTCGCCGACCCGACCGCGGGCAAGGCCCTCAAGTACTTCATCTCGGCGGGCAGGGCGCTCAAGGAAGCGCCGCTGCCGGCCTCGACCCAGGAGCTGGTGTCGCTCCGCGTGAGCCAGATCAACGGCTGCGCCGTCTGCGTCGACATCCACACCAAGGAGGCCGCCGCCGCGGGCGAGACCCCGGTGCGGCTGAACCTGGTGGCGGCGTGGCGGGAGGCGACGGTCTTCACCGGGGCCGAGCGTGCCGCGCTGGAGCTGGCGGAGGAGGGGACCCGGGTCGCAGACTCGGCCGGCGGGGTCGGCGACGAGGTGTGGGCCCGCGCCGCCGGGCACTACGACGAGGAGCAGCTCGCAGCCCTGGCGCTCCTGGTCTCCTTCATGAACACGGTGAACCGGCTGAACATCATCACCCGGCAGCCGGCCGGAGACTACGAGCCCGGGCAGTTCCACTGAACCGCGTCGTCGACGGGCCCGGGGCTCGGCCCCGGCCTGTCGACGGCCCGGACGGGCGCCAGAAGCCGCCCGCGCCGGCGGGTACGGCCGGGCGGGAGGGTTCCAGGAAGGGGTGGGTCGGCGTGAGCAAGGTCGAGGAATTCGAGGAGCTGCGGCCGCTGCTGTTCTCGATCTCCTATCGGATTCTGGGCAGTGTGGGCGAGGCCGAGGACGCGGTGCAGGAGACCTGGCTGCGCTTCGACCGCTCGTCGACCCGGCCCGCGTCGACCAAGGCCTTCCTGTCGGCCACGGTGACACGGATCTCGATCGACGTGCTGCGTTCCGCGCGGGTGCGGCGGGAGGAGTACGTCGGGCCGTGGTTCCCCGAGCCGCTGCTGAACGATCCGTACCAGGATCCGGCGCGGTCGGCGGAGCTGGCCGACTCGGTGTCGATGGCGGCGCTGCTGCTGTTGGAGCGGCTCGGTCCGCTGGAGCGGGCGGTCTTCCTGCTTCGGGAGGTGTTCGCCTTCGGGTTCGACGAGATCGCCTCGGCGGTGGGGCGTTCGGAGGCGGCATGCCGCCAGCTGCTGGTACGGGCGCGGCGGCACATGGAGACCGGACGGCCGCGGTTCGCGGCGGACCGTCGGGAGCAGCAGGAGCTGGCGGCGCGGTTCTTCGACGCGATGAAGGACGGTGACGTGGGCGGGCTGCGGAACCTGCTGGCCGCCGACGCGCGGCTGGTCGGGGACGCCGGCGGCAAGGCCCCGCATCTGGCCAGGGCCGTCACGGGCGCGGACAGGGTGGCCCGGGTACTGGGCGCGGCCCTCCCCTGGTTGGCCCGGGTCGGCGTGACGTTCGAGCCGAGCGAGGTCAACGGCCGGCCCGGCGCGGTCTTCCGCGACCGGGACGGCAGGATCCTGCACGTCCTGTCCCTGGAGATGCTCGACGGGCGGGTCCAGACCATCCGCGGGGTGATCAACCCCGACAAGCTCGGCCACCTCGGTCCGGTCGCCGACGCCTGGGCCATCAACCGCGAGGTGAAGGAGGCCCGCGCGCGGCGGCCGAACCGACCTCGGGCGGCACGGCCCACCGGACTCCGGACGAAGGGCACCAGGGTCGGCGGTGCGGACGGTGTGCGGGTGGTGCTGGTCGGGGGGACGTCGAACACCGGGAAGTCGACCGTCGCCCGGGCGGTCGCGGACAGGCTCGGTTTCGAGTGCCTGTCGACGGACGGGCTGGCGCGGCACCCGGGACGACCGTGGCGGACACCCGAGCGGGAGGTTCCCGCACACGTGGCCGAGCACTACGGATCACTCACGGTCGACGAGCTGACCGCCTCCGTCCTCGACCACTACAAGCGCCTGTGGCCCCGAATCGAGCGGCTGATCACGGAGTACGCGGCTGACGGCAGCGCCGGCGCGGGCCTGGTCCTGGAGGGGGCGGCGCTCTGGCCGACCGATGTCGCCGGGCTCGCGGTACCAGGCACGGCCGCCGTATGGCTCACCGCGGACGACGCCGTGCTCCGCGCCCGGATACGCCGGGCCGGCCGGTACAACGAGGCGACGGACCACGAGCGCCTCCTGATGGACAGGTTCCTGGCCCGCTCCGCGCGCTACCAGGCGATCATGCTGGACGCCGTCGCCGGGCTCGGCCTGGACCGCGTCGACGCGGGAGCGGGCGGGTCCGTCGCGGAACTGGCCGACGCGGTGCTCGCGGCGGTCGACGCGCAGGATTCGGCGGGGGCGGCGACCAGCCCGCCGTGACCGCCCCCTCGGCGCGGGCCGGTCATTCGGCGCGGCCGCCCAGCCCGGCCCGCTTCGCACCCCATCCGGCCAGGGCGGCGCCCAGGACCGCCATCGCCGCGTAGCAGGCCAGCCACACCGCGAACCCTCCGGGCACCTGTTGGAGGACCCCGGCGTCACCGTGGTCGACCAGCAACCGGATACCGCCCTGCGCCCCCAGGACCAGCGCCGCCATTCCGACGACCAGGCACGCTGCATACGCCATTTCCTCTTCCTCCTCCGGCCCAGAGGGCCGCGACCGGGGCGCCGGGACGCCCTCCATTGTGGTTCGATCGAACCATAACAAGATTTTGGTACGATCGCACCACAATCGGAGGTTCCGGACCACGGCCCAGAGGAGGGACGGCATGCCCCGACAGGCGGACCACGAGCTGCGCCGCCGCCAGATCGCGCGGGCGGTGTGGCGCCTGGCCACCCGCGGCGGGCTCGAAGACGTCACCCTGCGGCAGGTCGCCGCCGAGGCCGGGGTCTCCGCCCGGCTGCTGCAGTACTACTTCGGCACCCGCGACCGTCTGCTGCTGGGCGCGCTGGAGATCCTCAACTCCGACGCCGAGCAGCGGGCCAGGGAGCGCCTGGCGGCGCTGGGCGAGGCGCCCGACAGGCGCGCGCTCGTGCGCGGGGTGCTGCTGGAGCTGCTGCCGCTGGACGAGGAGCGGCGCAACCGGCACCTCGTGTACGCGGCGTACTTCATCCCCTTCGCCACCGACCCCGCCCTGGCCGCCGCGGCCCGCGACGCGCCCCGCGCCCTGGAAGCCCTCGTGGCCGACCTCCTCTCCCAAGGCCGGAAGCTCGGCCAGGTGCTTCCGGGGGTCGATATCGAGGCCGAGAGCGCGCTCCTCGTGGCAGGCGCCACGGGCCTGCAGACGAGCGTCCTGCTCGGGCAGCAGAGCCCCGAACGGGCCGTGGAGCTGATCGACCACCGGCTCGGCGGCGTGTTCACGCCAGTGGCCGGCTGACACGCCCCCCGGGGGGTACGCGGCGGTCTTTCCGGGCACGTACGACCCGACCGGCCGGGTCCGTCCCGCGGGCGCGGCCGCGTGGAGAGGGGACACCCATGGCGAAGCTGATCTACTCGTCGCTGGCGTCGCTCGACGGCTACATCGCCGACGAGGACGGCAGGTTCGACTGGGCCGCGCCGGACGAGGAGGTGCACGCCTTCGTCAACGACCTCCAACGCCCGATCGGCACGTACCTGTACGGGCGCCGACTGTACGAGACGATGGCCGTCTGGGAGACCGACCCCGGCCTCGCCGACCGGTCGCCCGTCATGCGGGACTTCGCGGAGCAGTGGCGGGCTGCCGACAAGATCGTGTACTCCACGACGCTGGAGGCGGTCCGCACCTCCGGAACGCGGATCGAACGGGACTTCGCCCCCGGGTCCGTCCGGCGGATGAAGGCGTCAGCGGAGCGCGACCTCGCCGTGGGCGGCCCGGGCCTCGCCTCCCACGCGCTCGCCGCCGGGCTGGTCGACGAGTTCCACCTGTTCATCACGCCCGTCGCGGTGGGAGGCGGCAGGCGCTTCCTCCCCGACGGTGTCCGGCTCCGGCTCCGGCTCCTCGACGAGCGCCGTTTCGGCAACGGGATGGTCTACCTTCGCTACCACGTCAGGACGTGAGGGTGGCGGGCGGGAAGACCACTAGGGAGTTGCCGGCGCGGGGGTGACTCGCGTGCCGGTGCTTCAGGGGGTCTTTCGGCCTCACGCCACGCGGATCGCGGGGTCACGGCGGGCAGCGACGGCGGGTGCCGGTCGGGGCCGCGCCCACGATGTCCGTTGCGTGAGGGTTCCGCTGACGGTCTTGGGCTTTCTGCCCGTTTCGGGGGCCGGAAGGGCGGAAAGCCCAAGATCATTCCGGGGCAAAGCGGAACCGGCCCTCGAACCGCCGCGTCACGGACATCCGGCGGGGACGCGCGGGCCTCCAGCCCCGCCCGCCGTGACCTCGCGATCCGCGTGGCGTGAGACCGAAAGACCCACCCGAAGCACCGGCACGCCGAATCACCCCCGTGCCGGAGGTTCCCTACGAACCGGACACTTCTCCACTGGGCCGGTCCCGGGTCGGGCCCCGTCGCCGCACCAGGGGAAGGTACACCTCGTCGACGATCTCGACGATGACGCCGTCGGGCGCGGCGGGGATCCCGCGCACGACGAACTCGTTGCGCAGCAGGACGACGGCCACGGTGGCGACCCGTGGATGGAGCGCTTCGGGGGCCGCCTCACCGCGTGCGACCGCGCGCCCCAGGACGGTCAGCCAGGGGGCGGCCGCGGCGTCACCGGACCGCTCCTGAAGCTGCGCCAGGAGTTCCGACGCGCCGCCGGCCGCGGAGAGCAGTTCGCGCAGGACCGCGCCGAGGGGGGAGCTCCAGTGGCGGTTCACCTGGCGCAGCAGCTCGAGGACGTCGCCGCGCAGACTGCCGGTGTCGGGGGGCGGAACCGTCGTGGCCAGTTGCCGATAAGCGGCGATGCCGAGCGCGAGGCGGTTCGGCCAGCGACGGTAGACGGCGTTCTTGTTGGTACCGGCGCGGGCGGCGACCCTGTCCATGGTCAACCCGGCGTATCCGGCCTCGGTGAGCTCGTCCACCGCGGCGCGCAGGATCGCCTCCTCCAGGGCCGCCCCGCGCCGCCGCGTCCGTCCGGCACCTGACCGCCTCACCGGTTCCCCCGCCATGGCCTCTTCCCCAATCGGTACCGAACGTACCTTCCCATTCTGGTTGTCACCCCTGAACCACGGCAACTAAGGTACGGTGAGTACCTTAAATTTTTCCATCAGGAGAGGATGCGAGGCATGCGGGCCAGAGGCATCAGCTATGACACCGGCTTCGTCCACAAAGGAACGTTCTCCCGTGAGTCCTTCGACCCGGAGGTGGTCAGGCGTGAGCTGCGCGTCATCCGCGACGACCTGCACTGCGACGCGGTCCGCGTCATCGGCGGTGATCCGGAGCGGCTGGAGTTCGCGGCGGCACACGCCGCCGAACTCGGCCTCGAGGTCTGGTTCTCGCCCTATCCTCTCGAGCTGGCCACCGACGAGACGCTGTCGCTTCTCGCCGACTGCGCCGGGCGCGCGGAGCGGATCAGGCAGCGCGGAGCCGAGGTCGTTCTCGTCACCGGCGCCGAGCTGAGCCTGATGAACCCGGGTTTCCTGCCCGGCGACAGCATCGAGGAACGCGTCGAGCTCCTGAGCGGCTCTCATCGCCCGCGCGAGCGGATCGTCGAAGTCAGCGCACGTGTCAACGAATTCCTCGGCAGAGCCGTGGGACTCGTCCGCGAGCGTTTCGGCGGCAGGATCACCTACGCCTCCGTGCCGCTGGAGAACGTCGACTGGACGCCCTTCGACATCGTGTCCGTGGACCTCTACCGGTCGGCCGAGACCGCCGACCGCTTCGCCGACGGCGTCCGCGGCCTCGTCGCGCGGGGAAAGCCGGTCGCGATCACCGAGTTCGGCGCGGCCGGCTACCGCGGTGCCGGCCAGAGGGGCGCCCGGGGGCTGGAGATCGTCGAGTACGACAGGAGCACCCGCAGGCCCGTCCGGCTGAACGGCGAATACGTCCGCGACGAGGCCGGCCAGGCCGCGTACCTGCGCGAGCTGCTGAAGATCTTCGAAGCCGAAGGCGTCGACAGCGCCTTCGTGTTCGTCTTCGCGCTGTACGACCACCTGCACCGCCCCGACGGTGATCCCCGCGATGACCTGGACCTGGCCGGCTACGGCATCGTCAAGGTCCTCGACGGCCGCCCCGGGACCACCTACCCCGACATGCCCTGGGAGCCCAAGGCCGCTTTCACCGCCCTCGCCGACTGCTACCGGGAGAACTGACCGGGGTCTGACCACTGCGCTCCGTGTCGAATCCTCCGATGTCTTGACGTCGGCACCCCTCGAAACGGACATGGCAGAGCGTTAACGTCAGGATCATCGAAGGCGGCGGTTCCGGCGTCCCCTCCGGCGCCGTCCCGGGGGCGGCGCCGCTTGACCTTCGAGTCGACTCGAAGGCCTACTGTGGGCGGATGGCACTGATGCGCGTCTCCGAACTGGCCGAACGTTCCGGTGTCGCGGCCTCGACCCTGCGCTACTACGAGGACCGGGGCCTGCTCCCGGCCCAGCGCTCGCAGGCCGGGTACCGCCTCTACGACCAGCGCGCGCTTCAGCGGCTGGCCTTCATCACCACCGCCAAGAAGCTCGGCTTGGACCTGGCCGAGATCGGCGAACTCACCGCGATCTGGGCCGACCGCCCCTGCTCCCAGGTCAAGGCCACCCTGAAGCCCCGCCTCTCCCACCGGCTGGCCGAGGCCGAGAGGCGGAGCGCGGAGCTGGAGGGCTTCCGGGCCCTGCTCGCGGGCGCGCTGCGCCGCCTGGACGAGCTGCCCGACCGCGACACCCCCTGCGACCCCGGCTGCGCCTCCCTCGACGCGGGTCCGCCCGCCCCCGCCGAGCCCCTTCCCCACGCCCGCGGGACCGTCGCGGCCGCCACCGAGGCGCCCTCGTGCTCACTGGACGCGGGCGACCACCGGCAGCGGATCAGCCGGTGGCGCCTGCTGCTCCGACAGGGCCGCAGAACCCCTCGGCCCCAGGGGAGTTCCTGGAGCCTCCCCCTCTCCCAGGCCGGGCCGCTGGCCGAGCTGGCCGCGGCCGAGCGCCGGTGCTGCTCCTTCCTGCGCCTGCGCATCGACTTCACCACCCAAGGGGTACGCCTGCACGCCCGCCTCGACGCCCGCCGCCGGCCCGAACCCGGAAGCCCGGCCTGGCAGGCCGCCCGCCTGCTCGGCGCCCTCGGCGACGACCGCGCCGGCGCAGCGGAGGAGAAGTAGATGCCGCTCGCCGAGCGGTTGCAGAGTGTGCTGGTGGCCGCCGCCGCGGCGGCCGGACTGGGCGCGGGCCTGGCCTGGCCGATCGGGCCCGCGGCCGGGCACGTGGTCCTGCCCGCGCTGCTGGTGATGCTGACGGCGGTGTTCGCGCAGATGGACGCCTCCCGGGTGCGCGCGGTACACCGGGCCCGCCCGGTCGTGGCCGCGAGTCTGGCGCTCAACTTCGTCCTCACCCCGGCCCTGGCCTGGGCCCTGGGCGCGGGTCTGCTGGGGGGCTCCCCCGACCTGCGCGTCGGGTTGCTGCTGCTGCTGGTGACTCCGTGCACCGACTGGTACCTGGTCTTCACCGCCATGGCCCGGGGCCACACCGGCATCGCCGCCGCCCTGCTGCCGCTCAACCTGGTCCTGCAACTGCTCCTGCTGCCGGTCTACGTGCTGCTGCTGGGCGGACAGGCCGCCATGGTCGACGGCGCCACGTTGGCCGAGTCGGTGCTGCTGGTGCTGGTCGTCCCGCTGGCCGCGGCCTCGTTGCTGCGCTGGGCGGCGGCCCGCTACCAGGGCGCCGCCCGGCGCGACCGCGCGGTCGTGGCCCCGGCTTCGCGCCTGGTGCTGCCCCTGCTCTACGTCGCGGTCTTCGCCATGTTCGCCTGGCAGGCCCGCACCGTCGTGGCCCACGGCGCCGAACTGCTCGTCCTGCTGGCACCGCTGGCCCTGTTCTTCGTCATCGCGCCCCTGGCGGCGGTCGCCGCCTCCCGCCTGCTGCGCCTGCCCGCCGACCAGCGGGTCACGCTCACCATGACCGCCACCGCGCGCAACTCCCCCATCGCGTTGGCCCTCGCGGTGGCGGCCTTCCCCGACCGGCCCCTGATCGCCGTGGCCCTGGTGGTCGGTCCACTGGTGGAGCTACCGGTGCTGGCCCTGCTCAGCCAGCTCGTGCGCGCCCCCGCCCCGCGGCAGGGCTCCCCCGTCGGCACCGGTCGGTCCCCGGGCTGAACCCCCGCAGCCGCACCGGGCGACATCGCCATGGCGTCCGAGGCCAAGGACGCCGACGCCGCGGTCGGGATCCCCGAGGGGCCCCGACCGCGCCCGGCTGGCGTAGTCGCCCACGGCGACGGTGTTCCCGTCGGCGTCGAGGGGGCACGCCCCGGCGGTCCACACGGCGCGCACCGGGGCCTCCACCGAGGCCGCGTAGGCGTAGTCGACCGCGTCGGTGAGCCCGCTGTCGCGGATCAGTACGACTCTGCTGCCCATCGGACTCCATCCCGGCCGGTGGCAGGAACACCCGTCCCAACGGAGACGAGCCGACGGGGGTTCCCGTCCGCGGGCCGCGACCGCTACAGCGCGCCCGATGCCCGCCTCACTGCGATGATCTCGACGTCAGCGTTCCAAGAACCCCGGCTCCGGAACTCCGGCTCAAGATCGTCACCGGGTGCGGGAGGCAGGGCGGCGGCTACCGCTCCTCGGGGCGGGTGTCGCAGCAGGCGCTGTCGGTCGGGCTGCGGCGTTCCAGCATCACGGTGTCGCGCCACCGGCCGTCGAGGCGGGCGATGCGCTCGCGCACTCCCAGGGTGCGGAAGCCCGCGCCGCGGTGCAGGGCGAGACTGGCCTTGTTCTCGGGGAAGATCGAGGTCTGCAGGGTCCACAGGCCGCCCTCGTCTGCCGCGGTGACCTGCCGGTGGATGAGGGCCTTGCCGACACCGCGCCCGCGGGCGTTCTCGCCCACGTAGACCGAGTTCTCCGCGACGCCCGCGTAGCACTCCCGCGCCGAGACGGGGGCGAGCGCGGCCCAGCCCGCGACGGCGCCGCCGGCCTCGGCGACCCAGCGGTGGCCGGGCAGCCACTTGGCCTCCAGTTCGGCGGCGCCGGGGACCTCCGTCTCGAACGTGGCGCTGCGGGTGGCGATGCCCTGGGCGTAGATCTCGCGCACGGCCTCCATGTCACCGGGGCGCATGGCGCGCACGACGACGTCCTCTGGCAGGTCGGTGGGGCAGCAGGGCCGGGCGTCGAGCAGGCCCATGACGGCGTCGGCGGCGTGCGGCAGCCCGCTGCAGCAGGCGGGGTTGACCGACACCCGGGTGGAGGTGCCGTCCTTGGTCAGGGTGACGAAGCCGACCTCCGCGAGCTTGCGCAGGTGGTGCGAGACCGTGGGCTGCCCGACCCCGATCGAGGCGGCGAGCACGCCGACCGCCGTCCCGCCCGGGGCGGAGGCGACGGCGTGCAGGAGCCGCACCCGGGTGGGGTCGGCCAGGGTGGCGAACCATGAGGCGTAGGTCGCGGCGTCGTCGAAGGGAAGGGCGGGCGGGGCGGCTGGCGTCACGGTCATGAAGCCATTATCGACCATGATCGATATTTGCGTCCATCGACGAAGGTCGATACATTCTTTTCATCGACATTCATCAATGAAAGGATCGGGCGATGACCGACAAGCTTCCCGTCGTGGTGGTCGGCGCCGGACCGGCCGGGCTGGCGGCGGCCGCGCACGCGGTCGGGCGCGGCCTGGACGTCGTGGTGCTGGAGAAGGGGACCGGCGCGGGCGCGGCGGTCCGCGAGTGGGGGCACGTGCGGCTGTTCTCGATGTGGCGGGACCTGGTGGACCCGGCCGCCGAGAAGCTGTTGGCCGCCTCCGGCTGGACCCGTCCGGACGACAGCCGCTACCCCACCGGCGCCGAGTGGGCGGACTCCTACCTGGAGCCGCTCGCGGCCGCGCTGGGCGAGCGGGCGCGCTTCGGGGCCGAGGTCGTGGGGGTGAGCCGACGGGGCCGGGACCGGGTGGTGGACGCCGGGCGCGACCAGGCCCCGTTCACCGTTCGGGTGCGCACCGCCGACGGCGGCGAGGAACGGCTGCTCGCCCGCGCCGTGCTCGACGCGTCGGGCACCTGGGAGACGCCCAATCCACTGGGCGGCGACGGCCTGCCGGCGCTCGGCGAGGCCGTCGCCGCGGCCGCCGGAAGGGTCTCCTACCGGATCCCCGACCTGGGCGAGGAGGCGGCGCGCGAGCGCCACGCGGGCAGGGTCACGGCGGTGGTGGGCCGGGGGCACTCGGCGCTCACCACGCTGGTGGCGCTGGCCGACCTCGCCGAGGCCGAGCCCGGCACCCGGGCGCTGTGGGTGCTGCGCCGGGGCGAGGTCGGCGACGCCTTCGGCGGCGGCGCGGCCGACCGGCTCGCGGCGCGCGGCGCGCTCGGCCAGCGGGCCCGGGCCGCGGTCGAGGCCGGGCACGTGGAGGTCGTCACCGGGTTCCGCACCGCCGAGATCCGGCCGGCGCACGGGCGCCTCCTGCTCGTCGACGACAGCGCGCGGACGACGGAGCCGGTCGACGAGGTGGTCGCGCTGACCGGGTTCCGCCCCGACCTGTCGTTCCTGTCCGAGGTCCGGCTCGGCCTGGACCCGGCCCTGCAGGCCCCGGTGGAGCTGGCTCCGCTGATCGACCCCAACGTCCACTCGTGCGGCACCGTCTACCCGCACGGGGCCGCCGAGCTCTCCCACCCCGAACCGGGCTTCCACCTCGTGGGCGTGAAGTCCTACGGCCGCGCCCCCACGTTCCTGGCGCTGACCGGCTACGAGCAGGTCCGCAGCGTGGTCGCCGCGGTCGCGGGCGACCACGAGTCCGCGGCGAGGGTCGAGCTGACGCTTCCCGAGACCGGGGTGTGCGGCGGGGCCGGACTCTTCGACGAGCCCGAGGCCCGGGGAGGCTGCTGCGGCGCCCCGGCCCCGGAGGCCGTCGCCCCGGCCCGGCCGCCCCTGCCCCTCGTTCGCTGACGAGAGGGCCCCGGTCGGCCCGCCGCTCCCGGCCGGACGGGGGTCTCCCACCAGTGACCCGGTGGGGCCCTCGTGGGCGACACGTCGGCCTGGACCGATGCCAGTTCTCACTGATGATCGGCGGTGACGCCGTCGGCGGTTCCACCGGCCGCGCGGCGGCCGGTGGAACCGCCCCCTCCAGAAGGGCCGCCCCATGTCGGGCGAACCCGGTGCGCTCTTCGTCCGCGTGCGCGACACGGGCCCGCTCCCAGACGGCCGCCGGACCGCTCGGCCACCTGTCCGGCGGCGCCGCGAAGGCCCGCTCCGCCGGATCGCCCCCCGGCGACCCGATCGACCCGGTCGCGGTCGAGGCCGCGCGCGGGACCGGCGTCGACGTCACCACCGGCCCCGGCGTCCGGCCCGCCCGCTGAACCCGCGCCGCCTCAGGCGTCGAAGTCCACGGTCAGCTCGTCGCTCACGGGCAGCGCCTGGCAGGACAGCGCGTACCCCGCCCCGACCTCCGCCTCGTCGAGGGCGTAGTTGCGGCGCATGCGCACCTCGCCGGAGACGACCCGGACCCGGCAGGTGCCGCACACGCCGCCCTTGCAGGCGAAGGGCAGGTCCGAGCGGACGCGCTGGGCCGAGTCCAGGACGGGGACGCCGCGGGGCAGGGTCAGGACGGTGGTGCGGCCGTCCAGGACGACGGTGACCTCGCTGGCCAGCCCCTCCACCCCCGGCTCGTCGTGGTGGACGGGCTCGGGCGGGACGTCGTCGACGAAGAAGAGCTCGGCGTGCACGCGCTCGGCGGGCACCCCCCTGGCCGCCAGGACCTCGCGGGCGTCGCACACCATGCCGTAGGGCCCGCACAGCCACCAGTGGTCGGTGCCATCGGAGTCGACCAGGGCGTCCAGCAGCGCTTCGAGCTTGGCCGCGTCGAGGCGCCCGGTGAGCAGCGCGGACTCGCGCTCCTCGCGGGAGAGCACGTGCACCAGGTGCAGGCGGGGGCCGAACGCGTCCTTGAGGTCGGCGAGCTCGTCGGCGAACATCACCGTGTCGCTGCGCCGGTTGCCGTACAGCAGGGTGACGGTGGAGCCGGTGCGGGCCAGCAGCGAGGCCGCCACCGACAGCACCGGGGTGATGCCCGACCCCGCGGCGACCAGGACGTGGCGGGCCGCCGCGGCCAGGTCGGGCGTGAACCGACCGGTGGGCGGGGCGACCTCGATCCGGTCCCCGGGGCGCACCTCGTCGACCAGCCAGGAGGAGAACAGGCCGCCGGGGACCCGACGCACCCCCACGCGCGGGGCCCGGCCCACGGGCGCGCAGACGGAGTAGCTGCGCCGCTCCTCTCGGCCCCCGACCACGCGGCGCAGGGTCAGCGACTGGCCCGGCTCGAACGCGTAGGCCCCGGCCAGGGGTTCGGGGACGTCGAAGGCCACGGCGACGGCGTCGGCGCAGAGCCGTTCGACCGACGCCACCGTCAGCGGGTGGAAGCCGCGCGGGCGGGCGGGCGCCTTCCCGGCCGCTGCCGAGGGGGACGCGATGGCGGTGTCGGCCACGGTCTCAGATCTCCTTGAAGTGCTCGAAGGGTTCGCGGCAGGCGCGGCAGCGCCACAGGGCCCGGCAGGAGGTGGCCCCGAAGCGGGACAGCTCCTCGGTGTCGGCCGAGCCGCAGCGCGGGCAGCGCACGGCCGGGCGGGTGGGCCCCAGCACCAGCGGCACCGGGCCCGGCGCGCGGGCGGGCGCGGGACCGGGTGGGGAGACGCCGTGGTCGGCGAGCGCGCGCCGCCCCCGTTCGGTGATCCAGTCGCTGCTCCACGCCGGGGACAGCACGGTGCGCACCTCCACCCGGCCGTACCCGGCCTCGGCCAGGCGGCGGCGCACGTCGGCGCCCATCTCGGCCAGGGCGGGACAGCCGGAGTAGGTGGGGGTGAGGGACACCCTGACGGTGCCGTCCGCGGTGACCTCCACGCCGCGCAGGACACCCAGGTCGGCCAGGGTGAGCATCGGCAGCTCCGGGTCGGGCACCGACCCGGCGACCGCGCGGGCCCGCCGCTCGGCAGCGTCCGCCCCGGTCACCACGTCGCCTCCGGATGCTCGCGCGCCACCGCCTGCAGCTCGGCCAGCAGCGGGGCGAGTTCTCCGCTGTGGACGCCGTCCCTGCCCCCCGGCGCGGGCGGCGGGACCTCGTCCGGCCGGTCCAGGGTGGCCGCCTCCAGCACCCGGGCCAGCACGCCGACGGTCTCCTCGCGCGTGTCGGCCGGGTCCACGGCCACGCCCGCCGCCGCGAGCCGGGTCTCCACCGCGTGCGGGGCGAACAGCTCGCCCAGGAGCGGCCACACCGCCGCGACCCCCTCCGTCATGCGCTCGTGCGAGTGGCGGGTGCCGTCGCCCAGGCGCAGCGTCCACTGCACCGCGTAGTCGCGGTGGTAGGCCAGCTCCTTGGCGCCCTTCTCCGCGACGGCCGCCAGCACCGGGTCGGCGGATCCGGCGAGCCGGGTGAACACCGCCAGCCGCCAGGTGGCGAAGACCAGCAGCCGCGCGGTCGACCGGGCGAAGTCGCCGTTGGGCGCCTCGACCAGGCGCACGTTGCGGAACTCCGACGCGTCCCGGTGGTAGGCGAGGGCGTCCTCGTCGCGCCCGGTCCCGTCCGCCCGCCCGGCGCGGGCCAGCAGCGGCCGGGCCTGGCCGATCAGGTCCAGCGCGATGTTGGCCAGCGCCACCTCCTCCTCCAGTTCGGGCGCCGCCGTGCACCACTGGATCAGCCGCTGCGCCATGACCAGCGCGTCGTCGCCCAGCATCCGGCAGTACAGCGCCAGGTCGGCGCCGTCCACCCCGGCCGGGAGCGCGGCGTCCACCCCGGGCCGGGCCTCGGCGAACCCCGTCCCGAACGCCCACCGGTCCTCGGTGTCGGCGTGCTCGTCCGCCAGTCCCTCGTACGGGCTGTCCACCTGCTCCTCCTGGGCGTTCGCGTCGGCGGCTCGGCCGCCTCAGATGTTCGGGACGTCGTCGGGAACCGGGTAGAAGGTCGGGTGCCGGTACACCTTGTCCCCGCTGGGCGCGAAGAACGGGTCCTTCTCGTCGGGACTCGACGCGGTGACGTCCTGGGCGCGCACCACCCAGATGCTCACCCCCTCGTTGCGGCGGGTGTACAGGTTCCGGGCGGCGTGCAGCGCCATCTCCGCGTCGGCGGCGTGCAGCGAGCCCACGTGCACGTGGTTCAGGCCACGCTTGCCGCGCACGAACACCTCGAACAGCGGCCACCCGCCGCACCCGCCCGCCCGGTCCGCACCGCTCATGCCGCCGTCCTCCCGCCCCCGTGCTTGGTCGCGTAGGCCGTCGCGGCCTCGCGCACCCACGCGCCGTTCTCGTGCGCCGCGCGGCGCCGGGCGATCCGCTCCGCGTTGCACGGCCCGTCGCCGCTGATCACCCGCTTGAACTCGGCCCAGTCCACCGGCCCGAAGTCGTAGTGGCCGCGCTCGGCGTTCCACGCGAGGTCCGGATCGGGCAGCGTCACCCCGAGCCTGCGGGCCTGGGGCACGCTCATGTCCACGAACCTCTGCCGCAGGTCGTCGTTGGTGTCGCGCTTGACGCGCCAGGCCATCGACTGCCGGGTGTTGGGCGACTCCGCGTCGGGCGGGCCGAACATCATCAGCGAGGGCCACCACCAGCGGTCCACCGCGTCCTGCACCATCGCCCGTTGCCGGGGGGTGCCCTCCATCATGCGCAGCAGCAGCTCGTAGCCCTGGCGCTGGTGGAAGGACTCCTCCTTGCAGATCCGCACCATGGCGCGGGCGTAGGGGCCGAAGGAGCTGCGGCACAGCGGCACCTGGTTGCAGATGGCCGCGCCGTCCACCAGCCACCCGATCACACCCACGTCGGCGAAGGACAGCGCGGGGTAGTTGAAGATCGAGGAGTACTTCTGCCGCCCGTCGACGAGCCGCTCCGTCAGCTCCGCGCGGTCCACCCCCAGGGTCTCGGCCGCGGCGTACAGGTACATCCCGTGCCCCGCCTCGTCCTGCACCTTGGCCAGCAGGATCGCCTTGCGCTGCAGGCTGGGCGCGGAGGCGATCCAGTCGCCCTCGGGCTGCATCCCGATGATCTCCGAGTGCGCGTGCTGCGCCACCTGGCGCACCAGCGTCCTGCGGTACCCCTCCGGCATCCAGTCCCGGGGCTCGATCCGCTGGTCCCCCGCGATCCGCGCCTCGAAGTACGCGTCCAGCTCCGCCTCGGTGAGGCGCTCGTCAGCGGCTTTCACCTCCGCGGCCATCACCACCCCTTTCCTACCGAACATTCGGTCGGTAATTATTCTGATGCCCATCCCCCGCCGGGGCAACCCCTGCCTCGCGGGCATGGGGCCGTCCCCGCACGCGGGAAGCGCCAGGGAGCCTCCGGAGCGGGGGTCGTTCAGGGGTGTCCGGGGGTGTTCGAGGCTCTGTCGGGGCGAGGTCCCCTCGGGACCTGTTACGACGAGCAGCGACGGCGGGTGCGGGTCGAGGTCGCGCCCACGACGTCCGTTGCGTGGGGGTTCCGCTGACGGTCTTGGGCTTTCTGCCCGTTTCGGGGCCAGGAAGGGCGGAAATCCCACGATCATTCCGGGTGGGGGCGGAACCGGCCCTCGAATGTCCGGTGATCTTGCTGTCCCCCCCGAAGTCAAGGTTCTCGGGGGGAAACAGCAAGATCACCAACGGAAACCACGCGAAACGGACACCGTGGGCGCGGCCCCGACCCGCACCCGCCGTCGCTGCCTGCTGTCACCTCGCGGTTCGCGGGCGTGAGGCCGAGGCCGAAAGGCCCCCGAAACACCGATGCCCGAATCACCCCCGCGCCCGAGACTCCCTATGGGGGTTCCGGCGCGGGGGTGATTCGGGGCTCTGCCGGGGCGGGGTCCCCTCAGGACCTGTTACGACGAGCGGCGACGGCGGGCGGGGCCGGAGGCCCGCGCATAACCGCCGGATGTCCGCTGCGCGGCGGTTCGAGGGCCGGTCCCGCCCTCCCGGAACGATCATGGGCTTTCCGCCCTTCCAAGCCCCGAAACGGGCAGAAAGCCCAAGACCGTCAGCGGAACCCCCACGCAACGGACGTCGTGGGCGCGGCCTCGACCCGCACCCGCCGTCGCCGCCCGCCGTCACCTCGCGGTTCGCGGACGTGAGGCCGAACGACCCACCCAAAGCACCAGCACGCCAAACACCCCCGCGCCGGAAACCCCACAGAGGCAAAAGCTCTGACCATCCCCGCGTGCGCGGGGAGCACGGCCGGGAGCGCGCGCAGGAGACCGCCGCCCGGGGACCATCCCCGCGTGCGCGGGGAGCACGTTTTCGGCGACGCGCACGTGAACGTGCACCTGGGACCATCCCCGCGTGCGCGGGGAGCACGTTTTCGGCGACGCGCACGTGAACGTGCACCTGGGACCATCCCCGCGTGCGCGGGGAGCACGCGCTGGCCTTTGCGGCGGTGCGCGCGGTGCCGGGACCATCCCCGCGTGCGCGGGGAGCACCGGTGCTCATAGTCGATGAGTGCCCGGGGGACGGGACCATCCCCGCGTGCGCGGGGAGCACATCACCGTGATCATCCCGCTCCCCAAGGACTCGGGACCATCCCCGCGTGCGCGGGGAGCACCACCAGCGGCTCGCAACCTTCCGAAGCTTTTTTGGGACCATCCCCGCGTGCGCGGGGAGCACGGACGTCGTCGCCGGGGGGTAGGGGGGAGGAAGGGACCATCCCCGCGTGCGCGGGGAGCACTTTCTGGTGGCGAATCCAGGAATGGCAGTCGCCAGGACCATCCCCGCGTGCGCGGGGAGCACGATTTGACCCGCAGGCAGAACAGCGCGTCCACGGGACCATCCCCGCGTGCGCGGGGAGCACTGCGTGCACGAACTGCCGGGCCTGCCGGTTCGGGGACCATCCCCGCGTGCGCGGGGAGCACCGAACCCAAAGCCCCGATAACCTGCTAGGAGTGGGACCATCCCCGCGTGCGCGGGGAGCACCCGGATGCGGTAGCGGGCCGCGGTGTGCCCGTGGGACCATCCCCGCGTGCGCGGGGAGCACCCTGTCGAAGCGCACTTGCGTGGCCCGTGCGGGGGACCATCCCCGCGTGCGCGGGGAGCACTCTTGATGACCTGGGAATCTACCAGGGGACAACCCTTGTTTCATTCGCTTCCCGAAAAACAGACAAAACACCCACAGCTGGTTCGGCTCGGGAAGCAGCACTTCTGACATCACCGGCCCTTCCCGCTCGCCCTCGGGGGCTTCCTCATCGGTGATGCCCCGCACGGGTCGGTTCCGGTGGTTCAGCGGGTCCGGGCGAAGGCCTCGGCCAGGACGGCGGCCAGCTCGGTGTAGGCGTCGCGGGTCGCCGGGCGCAGCGCGCGCAGGTCCACCTCGCCGCCCTGCTCCAGGTGCGGGTCGAAGGGCACCCGCACCACCGCGCGGCAACGCTCGGCGAAGTGCTGCTGCAACCGGTCCAGGTCCACGCCGGACCGGTTGTCACGGCGCACCATCGACAGCACCACCACCGCGTCGCGCACCAGGGCGGCGTGCCCGTGCGCGCGCAGCCAGTCCAGGGTCGCCGAGGCACTGCGCGCGCCGTCCAGCGACGGCGGGCTCACCAGCACGATCTGGTCGGCCAGCGCCAGCACCGCGCGCATCGCCGAGTGCAGCAGGCCGGTGCCGCAGTCGGTCAGCGCGATCGAGTAGAAGCGCTCGATCAGGCGGCACACCTCGCGGTAGTCGGCGTCGCTGAACGCCTCCGACACCGCCGGGTCCAGATCCGAGGCCAGGATCTCCAACCGGGAGGGCGCCTGGGAGGTGAAGGCGCGGATGTCGGCGTAGCGGTAGATGCGCGCCCGGTCGTTGAGCAGGTCCCGGATACTCGTGGCCGTCTCGGAGCGGACCTTGTCGGCCAGGGTGCCCCGGTCGGGGTTGGCGTCCACCGCGATCACCCGGTCCCCGCGCAGCGACGCCAGCGTCGCCCCCAGCGCCGCCGTCGTGGTGGTCTTGCCCACCCCTCCCTTGAGCGAGAGCACCGCGATCCGGTGGTGGCCCCCCGACAGCGGCGTCTTCACCACCGCGACCCGCTCCCGCCTCTCCACCTCCACCGCCGACTCCCCCGGACGCACCAACCCGAACGTCGCGTTGTGCACCGCCTTGCGCCAACCTCCCGACGGCGCCCGATGCGCCGGACGGAACAACGTCTCCGCGTCCAGCACCGTCAACGCCACCGACGACTCGCACACACCCGCGTCGGCCTCGACCGCGCCCTCGGCGTCCCCCTCTCCCGCCGCGGCGGCTTCCGGAGGAGCCTGAGCCGGAACCGGACCGGGAAATCCGGCGGGAACCAGCCCTTCGTACACGCCCCACATGCCCGCCGGATCGGGAGGACCGCCTCGGCCATTGACCCGGAAGGTGTTTTCTTCCATTAGCGCCCGTTTTCATTCATCGCCATTGACCGTGTTTACGAGCACAGGACTTTATCCCAAGAAGAACACGGCACACACCACGCGGCTTACAGGGGAAACACCCGTACCGGAATTTCTTCGGTCCGGATTCCCCCCTCGCCACGGGGGCCGTGAAACCACTCCGACATATACTCGGAAAGCTCCCGGAAATACCCGCAGGCGGTCTTCTCAACGACTTTCCGGCGGCGCTCCGGCGCGCGTCAGTCCTGGACGAGGCGGGGCGGGAAACCGCCGGTGGCGATGGGGCCCCACCGGTCGATTCGGACGCGGATCAGCGACTTTCCCTGCCGGGCCATCGCCTCGCGGTACTCGTCCCAGTCCGGGTGCTCGCCCGCGACGCACCGGAAGTACTCGACCAGGCCCTCCAGCGCCTCAGGCATGTCCAGGACCTCGGCCCGGCCGTCGACCTGGACGTACGGCCCGTTCCAGTCGTCGGAGAGCACGCAGACCGACACCCGGGGGTCGCGGCGGGCGTTCCGGGTCTTGGCCCGCTCTGGGTAGGTCGACATCACGAGCCGCCCCCCGCCGTCCACGCCGCAGGTCAGCGGGGACATCTGCGGACGGCCGTCGGAACGGGTGGTGACCAGCAGGCCCCGGTGGCGGGGCCGCAGGAACTCCAGCAGCGCGTCGCGGTCGACGCGGTCGGCGGTGGCGATCGACGGTGCCATGGAAACTCCTTGTGTGGTGACGGCCGGGAGGCCCGTCAGCGTATCCGCCCCGGTCGCCCCACGGGGACGCGCCACCACCTGGTCCGGTCGCCCGCTCCGCACCGCCCGTCCCGACGCCGGCGCCCCGGAGGACCCGGTGCGGCGCCGACGCCACGACCGGCGGGAGGGACGGCGGCCCTCCGCGCGCGCTCCTCGCGGTCAGCCCTGGGCGGCGTTGTACTCGTCCAGGATCGACTGGGGGATGCGGCCCCGCTCGTTGACCTCCTTGCCCTGGGCCCTGGCCCACGCCCGGATCTCCGCGCTGCGCTCGCGGCTGGGGACGCCGCGCTGCCTGATCCCCTTTCCGGCCTTCGCGGGGACCTTGCGCGCGACCTCGGTGAAAGGCGCGAGCGCGGCACGCAGCTGGGTGGCGTTGGGACCGCTGAGGTCGATCTCGTAAAGGGATCCGTCGAGCCCGAAGACGACCGTCTCCTCGGCCTCGCCACCGTCGATGTCGTCAACGAGGAGCACTTGAACCTTCTGCGCCATGGGGCGATCTCCATCCATCGATAAGGCCTTATGGCAAGAAGTAATCTATATCGCGGGAACCGCTCGAACCGCGCCATTTCCGAGATTCGGCGATGTTCCGCCTCGCGGTTTTCCCTTCTTCCGCAGGATCCCGACAAGCGACAGCGCATAATGGATACGCGGACCAGAAGTGGATCCGCGCCGCGCTCCCGGGGCACCCGCGCGGAAGCGCGCGGCCGGGGCTCCGCGCCTCCCCGCGGAGCGGCTCGGCGGTCCCGGAGCCCCCATTCCGTCCGGTTCCGCCGCCGGGCCCGGTATATTCGCGCTTTCCAGGCGAAGTCGAAAGCGGGCACGGGATTCCGCGTCCGGCTTCGTCGAGACCGGACCGTTTCAGCCCCGAATCACCGGGGACGTCCGAGCAGAGGACTCCCGGCCCGCTTCGGGGGCTCCCCGCTCGGGGCCCCGCCGTCCGGCCGGCACGACACCCGGCGGTCCCGACCGCCTCATGGTGTTCCCGATCGACCGGTACGGGTAGCGTCTCGTCCTGTCCGACACACCACCGCACTTCCCACCGGCCCCGACAAGGAAACCCGTGTTCGACCGCCTGCGTGCCGCTCTGGGCGTCCACCGCTCCGGTGGTGAGGACGCCCCCTCCCCCCAGCCCCCCGACCGGCCCCCGGCCGCCCCGCCGTCCGCGACCACCGCGACCACCACGACCACCGAGAACACGGGGTCGGTCCGGGTCGGCCTCGCGGCCTCGATCGTCGCCCGGTGGTCACTCAGGGCGCTCGCCATCGCCGCGGCGCTCTACATCGCCGGCTGGCTGGTCCAGCAGACGTGGTCGCTGCTGCTGCCGCTCGTGCTGGCGCTGCTGCTGTCGACGATCCTGTGGCCCCTGATGCAGGCGCTGCGCCGCCTCATGCCGTCCGCCCTCGCCGCGCTCATCTCCATGCTCGGCTTCCTCGCCGTCCTGACCGGGATCGTCTGGGTGATCGTGCCCCGCGTCTCGGCGGAGGCCGGTGAACTCATCGACCAGCTCTACGAGGCCGTCGACGACTTCCGCGGATTCCTCGGCGGGCCGCCGCTGAACCTGGACAGCGACCAGGTCGCGGACATGCTCGACCAGGCGCTGAACCAGCTCCAGCAGCACCAGCAGGCCATCGCGACGAGCCTGCTCACCGGGGTCAGCTCACTGGGGTCGTTCCTGGTGAACTTCGTCCTGGTGCTCTTCCTGACGTTCTTCGTCCTCAAGGACGGGCCGCGGTTCCTGCCCTGGTCGCACCGCTGGCTCCCCGACCGGGGCAGGGGGCACGTCGACGCCCTGGCCGTGCGCATCTGGAAGACGCTGACCGGCTTCATCTGGTCCCAGGCGGCCGTCGCCTTCGTCGACGCCGTCCTCATCGGCACCGGGCTGGTGATCCTGGACATCCCCTTCGCCCTGCCGATCACCGTGGCGATCTTCTTCGCGTCCTTCATCCCGATCGTGGGCGCCATCGCCACCGGGATCCTCGCCACACTCGTCGCACTCATCGACCAGGGGTTCCTGATCGCACTGCTGGTCCTCGCCATTGTGCTCGTCGTCCAGCAGCTCGAAGGCAACCTGCTGCAGCCCTTCCTCGTCGGACGGACGCTGTCGCTGCACCCGGCCGTGGTCCTGGGAGCGGTGACCGTGGGCGGCACCATCTTCGGCATCATCGGGGCGTTCCTGGCCGTACCGGCGGCGGGGACGGCCATCACCGCCCTGCGCTACGCCCGCGAGCAGGCCGTCCGGCAACCGTCCGGACCCGCGGCCGAACCCATGCCCGGACCCGCGCCGGAGAAGAGGGACGAGGCCGCGCAGGCCCCCGGCGAGGAGCCGTGACGGAGGGGGCGGAACCCCGCCCCGGAGTCCGCGGGGCCCCGCCGGATGTTCCGCCCGGCCGGGCCCCGCCGGATTCCGGTGGCCCTCCGGCCACGCTTGGCCTACTATTCCTACTAAACAAGTCGGTAAAATGACATAACCATCTGGAGGCCTCGTGCGCACCCTTGTGCTCCTCGGCATCGTCGGATTCCTGGCCCAACTCGTCGACGGCAGTCTCGGCATGGCCTACGGCGTCACCTCGACCACCCTGCTCCTGCTCATCGGCACCAACCCCGCCGCCGCCTCGGCGACGGTCCACCTCGCCGAGATCGGCACCACCCTGGCCTCGGGCGTCTCGCACTGGCGGCTGGGCAACGTCGACTGGACGGTGGTTCGCCGCATCGCCCTGCCCGGCGCCGTCGGCGCCTTCGCGGGTGCCACCTTCCTGAGCCGGCTGTCCACCGAACTCGCCAAACCGGTGATGGCCGCCCTCCTGCTCTCGCTCGGCGTCTACATCCTGGTCCGCTTCACCGCCTGGGGGACGCCGCGCGACAACCTGGGCAAACCCCTGCGCAGGCGTTTCCTCGCCCCGCTCGGGCTCATCGGCGGATTCGTCGACGCCACCGGAGGCGGCGGCTGGGGCCCCGTGGGCACTCCCGCCCTCCTGGCCAGCGGCCGCATCGAGCCCCGCAAGGTCATCGGCTCCATCGACACCAGCGAGTTCATCGTCGCCCTCGCCGCCAGCCTCGGCTTCCTCCTCGGCCTGGGCACCGCAGGGGTCGACCTGGCGTGGGCCGCGGTCCTGCTCGTCGGCGGCGTGCTCGCCGCGCCCCTCGCCGCCTGGATCGTCCGGCACTTCCCGCCCCGCGTCCTCGGCTCCGCGGTCGGCGGCCTGATCGTCCTCACCAACACCCGCACCATCCTCGACAGCGGCTGGGTTCCCACCGCCCCCGTGGTCCACACCCTCCTCTACGCGCTCGTGTGGACCGCCTGGGCCGCCGCCGTCGCCTGGTCGGTGCGCGCCCACCTCGCCGACCGGCGCGTCCAGCGCGCCGCCGAGCCCGCCACGGCCGAGGAGCCTCCCCCCGTGCGGGCGGCCGACTGACCCGGCACCGGGACCGGGGGCGCCCGACCGGGCCCCCGGCAGCGGCCGGGGAGGATCACCCGGCGACGTCCTCCAGGGGAACCGATCCGTCGCGCAGCCGGGACTGGTCCACCTCGGTCCCCACGATCGCGCGGACCCGGTCGGCGGCGTCCCAGTCGTTGGCGTGCATCCCCGCGAGGACGCGGCGGCCCCTGAGCCAGAAGGCGGTGAACACCCGGCCCTCGGTGTCGCCCCGCAGGACCACCTCGTCGTACCCCTCGGGGCCGACTCCGCCGACGTACTCCATGCCGAGGTCGTACTGGTCGGTGAAGAAGTAGGGGAGCCGGTCGTAGCCGAGCTCCCCGCCGAGCATGTTCCGGGCCGCGACCCGGCCCTGCTCGATCGCGTTGTCCCAGTGCTCGACCCGCAGACGGCGCCCGAGAACGGGGTGGTAGGCGTTCGCCACGTCACCCGCGGCGAAGACGTCGGGGCGGGAGGCGCGCAGGAACTCGTCGACGACGACCCCGTTGTCGACCCCGATCCCGCCCGCCTCCGCCAGGTCGCTGTTGGGCCGCACCCCGACCCCCACGACCACGAGGTCGGCCGCGAGGACGCTCCCGTCGTCGAGGCGCACGGCGGCGCGGTCGCCGTCCCGCTCGACGGACGCCACCCGGGTCCCGGTGCGCAGGTCGACCCCGCGCTCCCGGTGCAACCCGGCGAAGACCCGGGCGACCTCGGGGCCGAGCACGCGCAGCAGCGGCAGTTCGAGCACCTCCACCACGGTGACCTCCGTCCCCGCCTCCCGGGCCGCGGCCGCCACCTCCAGACCGATCCAGCCCCCGCCGAGGACCACGATCCGCTGGCCCTCCCCGAAGGCGGCCTTGATCCGGTCGCTGTCCTCGATGGCGCGCAGGTAGGCGACGGGGGCTCCGCTGCTGTCGGCGGCCGCGAGGCGCCGGGGCGTGGCGCCGGTGGCGATGAGGAGCCGGTCGTAGCGCTGCGCGCCGTCCGCGGTCCGCACCAGGCGACCCTCGGTGTCGACTTCCAGGACCGGGGCCCCCAGGCGCAGGTCGACACCGTTGTCGCGGTACCACTCGGGCGGGTGCACGAACACGGATCCGAGTTCGTCACCGCCCTTCAGGTAGCCCTTGGACAGGGGCGGCCGCTCGTAGGGCCGGTGCCGCTCGTCGCCGTACACCACGACACCGCCGGCGAAGCCTGCCGCGCGGAGCTCCTCGACCGCCTTCGCGGCCGCGAGTCCCGCTCCCACCACCACGAACGTCTGCGTCCGGTTCATCACGCCTCCCCGCGTACGCCGGTCAGTGCCAGGAATTCCGCGCGCGCGGCGGAGTCCTCCCGGAGGTGCCCGAAGAACGCCGAGGTCACCGTCCGGGCGCCCGCCGCGCGGACGCCGCGCAGGCTCATGCAGGTGTGCTCGGCCTCGACCACGACGCCCACCCCGCGCGGCGCGAGCCGTTCCTGGAGCTTCTCGGTGACCTGCTTGGTCAGCCGTTCCTGAGTCTGCGCCCGATGGGCGAAGAAGTCCACGACCCGGGCGAACTTCGACAGGCCGAGGATCCGGTCGGCGGGGAGGTAGCCGACGTGCGCCACGCCGGTGAAGGGGAGCATGTGGTGCTCGCAGAGGGAGCGCACCGGGATCCCCTTCACCAGCACCAGCTCGTCGTACCCCTCGGTGTTGGGGAAGGTCGTCATGTCGAAGGACGGCACGGCCAGCATCTCCGCGTAGGCGTGCGCCATCCGCCGCGGCGTCTCCGCCATGCCCTCCCCGCCGAGGGGGAGGCCGAGCGCGGCGAGCAGGTCGGCGGCCGCCGCCTCGGCGGCCTCCAGGTCGGTCTCCGCAGGGGGGCGCATGACCCGCAGGCGCGACAGGACCGGCCGCGCTTCGGGCGCCTCCGCCTCCGTGAGGACGCGCTGGGCGTTCTGGTCGGACATTTCCGCCTCCGCGGCCGAAGTCGATACTCTAAAGGAGAACAATGCCGACTATAGAACCGTCGGTTTCTTAAGTCAATGAAACTCTTCTTTAGAAGGTCGATCCGATGTCTGACGAGTTGGCCGCCCAGGCCGCGGGGATCGGCGCCCTCGCGGAGCCCGTACGCCGCAGGTTGTACCTGTACGTCGCCGGAGAGCCGGACGCGGTCAGCCGCGAGCAGGCCGCGGAGGGGGTCGGCGTCCCGGCACACACCGCCAAGTTCCACCTCGACCGGCTTGTCGGCGAGGGCCTGCTCGACGTGGAGTTCCGCCGGCTGACCGGCAGGACCGGCCCCGGCTCCGGCCGCCCCTCGAAGCTGTACCGCCGCTCGGCCCGGCAGCTGTCCCTCTCCCTGCCCGAGCGCCGCTACGACCTCGCCGCGCGCGTCCTGGCGACCGCCGTGGACCGGGCCGCAGGCGGGGGCGTCCCTCTCGACGAGGCGGTGCGCGACGCGGCCGCGGCGGAGGGGCGCCGGATCGCCGCGGCGGGCACGGCGAGCGGCGGCTCGGAACTGGAGCGCGCGGCGGACCTGCTTGCGCGCAACGGCTACGAGCCCCGGCTCGCGGCCGACGAGGTCGTCCTCGCCAACTGCCCGTTCGACGCGCTCGTCCGGGAGCACACCGCGCTGGTCTGCGGCCTGAACCTGGCCCTGGTCCAGGCGGCGGTGGACGGCATCGGCTGCTCGGGGGTCGGCGCGCGCCTGGACCCCGCCCCCGGGCGGTGCTGCGTCAAGGCCTGCCGCCGGTGAGCGGCTCCGCACCGCGCCCCCGCGCTCCCGCCCCCGCGCCTCCCCGACGGACGCCGGGGAGGCCGCGGACCAGCGCTCAGGCGCGCCGGAGCACGTGGAAGCCCGCCTCGGCGGGGCCGTGCGGTTCGGCGGCGAGGCCGTGGGCGGCCGCCTCCTCCGCCAGGCGGGCGCCGGTGAGCGTCCACCAGTCGTAGGACACCTCGGTCTCCCGCTCCGTCCCGTCCTCGGCCACGACGCGGTAGGTCATCGTCCAGACCAGCCGGTCCGCGCCGGCCGGCTCGGCGCGGGCCCACCCCTCGTAGCGGTTGCGGCCCACGGCGACGTCCCCCATCCGGGCGAGCGGCACCCGCGCGGGCTCGTACGGGGGCGCGAGGTTGAGCACCGCGCGGCCTCCGGGGGCCAGGCGCCGCGCCAGCAGCGCCCACACCCGGTCGCGCTCCTCGGGCGGGAAGTGCCCGATCACGTTCATCGCGACCAGCGCGCCCACCCTCTCGGGCAGCCGCGCCCGGAGCAGCCCGTCCGCCAGGACGGTGACGCGCCGGCGCAGGTCCGGGTCGGAGACCAGTCCCGCCAGCAGGGCCGCCCGCATACCCGGCGACGGCTCCACGGCCACCACCTCGGCTCCGGGGAGCGCGCGGGCGATCACCCCGACGGCCAGGCCGCTGCCCGCCCCGACGTCCACCACCGGCCCGTCGAGGGCTCCGACACCCCCGAGCGCGTCCGCCAGCAGTCCGCCGAACCGCTCCCACCAGGGCCGGATCATCATGTCGATGAACTCGGCGGATGCCTCGTAGTGGTCGTTCACGCGCCCTCTTCCCACCGTCGGGTCGGGGGCGTTCGCCTCCGACTTGAGTGAAAACGATTATCACACCCATACAATCCGGGCAAGGCGGGCTTTTTCTCCTACAATGGAAATGATTATCGTTTTTATGTAACCTGGCGGAGCCCCTGACGTCCACCACTGGAGCAGCCGTCCATGACCTCCCCCTCCGTCTCCCCGCCCGCGCCCGGCCCGGACGGGACCGATCCCGTCGAGTCCGTCCTGGCCGGGATCTGGGCCGAACTCCTCGACCTGGACACCGCCGACCTGACCCCCGGGTCCAGCTTCCTGCGCCTGGGCGGCGACTCCGTCCTGGCCGTGCGCATGGCCGCGCTCGTGCGCAAGCGGCTCTCGGTGGTCCTGGCGCTGTCGGACGTGACCGTGGAGATCACCCTCGCCCGGCTCGCCGACCTGGTGCGCCGCCGCCGCACCCACACCGGCGCGGTGCGGGAGCTGCCGCTGGAGGTCTCCCGCCGCGCCGACCCGGCCGAGCCGTTCCCGCTGATGCCGCTCCAGCAGGGCTACTTCGTGGGCCAGCAGGGCGGCTGGGAGCTGTCCTACGACTCGGCCCACTTCTACGCCGACGTGGGGCTCACCGGCGTCGACGGCGACGAGGCCGCCGACGCGCTGACCGACGCCCTCGAACGCCTCGTCGAGCACCAGCCCACCCTGCGCGCCCGGGTCACCCCCGAGGGCCGCCAGTACGTCCTGGACCCGGGGGCGCCCGGCGCCGTTCCCCGGCTCCTGGTCCACGACCTGCGCGACGCGCCCGCCGACGAGGTCGCGGCCACGCTGGCCCGCGTGCGCGAGGAGATGGCCACCAGCGGCCCCGACCCCTCGCGCGGCCCCGGCCTGGACATCCGGCTCAGCCTGCTGCCCGGCGACCGGGGGCGGCTGCACACCGCGATGAGCCTGCTGGTCTTCGACGGCTGGTCCTCGACCGTGCTCAACCGGGAGCTGCTCACCCTGTCCTCGGACTGGAACGCCGTCCTGCCGCCCCTGGAGATCGACTTCGGCGACTACGTCTCGGCCCTGGCCCGGCTGCCCGAGACCGAGGCGTGGGCCGCGGACCGGGACTGGTGGTGGTCCCGGCTCGACGCCCTGCCCAGCCCTCCGGCGCTGCCGCTGCGCACCGACCCCAAGGACGCGCGCCCCGCCCTGATGCTCACCCTCGAAAGGCACCTGTCCCCCGAGCGCTGGGCCGCGCTGCGCCGCAACTGCGCCGAACGCGGCGTCACCCCCTCGACCGCGATGCTCACCGCGTTCTCCGTCGTGCTGTCCCGGTGGGCGGGGCACCGCTCGATGCTGCTCAACTCGCTGCAGCTCAACCGGCTGCCGCTGCACCCGGACATCAACCGCGTCGTGGGCGCCTTCGCCTCGACCATGCTGATCCCGATGGAGCTGCCGGCCGGCGCCGTGTTCGCCGACATCGCGGCCGACACCCAACGCGTGTTCGGCGAGCACGCCGCGCACAACCTGGTCTCCGGCGTCGAGGTCGCGCGCGAGCTCGGCCGCCGCCTGGACACCACCCGGCCCGTGGGTCCCGTCGTGTTCCAGAGCACCCTGGGCATGGACGCCGCGCTCGGGGAGAAGCACCCGGCCTCGGTCGGCCCGCTGGGCGAGATCTCCTTCGACGACTTCTACCACCAGCTGCGCACCCCCCAGGTGGCCCTGGAGGCGCGCGTCTACGAGCTCAACGACGAGATGGCCGTCGTCTTCTCGCTCGTCGAGGAGCTGTTCGACCCCGCGGAGGTCGACGCCGCGTTCACCGCCCTGGTCGAGCTGGCCGAGTCGCTCGCCGACGGCCCCGGCTGGGACGCCCCCGTCGAGCTGCCCGAGGCGCTCGACCCCCAAGGCGCGGGGCTCCGCCTCGGCCTGCCCGGGCCCGACCGGGTCGCCGAGGAGTCCGGGCCGTTGCGCGGCGACACCGAGCAGCGCGTCGCCGAGATCTGGGAGGAGCTGCTCGACGTCCCGGTGCTGGACCGGGGCGCGGACTTCTTCCGGCTCGGCGGGGACTCCCTGCTGGCCGTGCGCGCGCTGGCCCGGCTGGCCGGGGAGGCCGGACTGCTGCTGGGGGTGCGCGACTTCCTGGACGCGCCCACCGTCGCGGGCGTGGCCGCGGCGGCCCGGCCCGCCGGGGAGACGCGGTGAGCGGCCGCGTGATCGGCGTCCTGGGCGGCTCGGGCGCGGTCGGCCGCGTCGCGGTGGACCGCCTCTCCCGCTACGGGCTGGGCCCGCTGCGCGTGGGCGGCCGCGACCTCGGGCGCGCCCGCGCCGTCGCCGACGGGGCCCCCGGAGGCGCGGCCGAGGCCGTCCGGGTCGACCTGGGCGACCCGGGGTCGCTGGCGGCGTACTGCGAGGGCTGCTCGATCGTCGTCAACTGCGCGGGACCCTCCTACCAGGTGCTGGACACCGTCGCCCGGGCCGCGCTCGCGGCCGGGGCCGACTACGTCGACGCCGCGGGCGACGCGGTGGCCCTGCGCGCGCTGGCCTCGGACCCCCCGGCCGCGCTGGCGCGGCGGTCCGCGGTGTTCTCCGCGGGCCTCATGCCCGGGCTGTCGGGGCTCCTGCCGCGCGTCCTGGCCGAGTCGGGGCCGCTGGAGCGCCTGGACGTCTACGTCGGCGGGGCGGCGGCCATCGGGCCGCTCTCGGCGGTCGACGCCCTGCTCACCCGGGGCCCCGGCTTCGGCTCCGCGCTCGCGGCCTGGCGGGGCGGCCGGGTCGTCGAACGCGCCCTGGCGCCGCTGCGCTCGGTGGCCCTGCCCGGGTTCCGGGGCCGGGTGCACGCGTGGCCCTTCCTGTCCGCCGAGGCCGCCGACCTCGCCGCGGAACTGGGGGTGGGCGAACTGCGCAACTACACGGTCTACGTCTCGGAGCACATCCCCGAGGCGCTGGCGCGGGCCTGGGCGGCGGACGACCTCCCGGTCGAGGAGCACGTCCCCTCGGTGGTGGCCGCCGCCGACGCCGACATCGCGATCGGCGGCCCCTGGTACACCCTGCTGTTCCACGCCCGGCCCCGGGTGCGCGGCGGCGGCGCGCCGACCCGGCTGCTCCTGCGCACGCCCGACTCCTACGCGCTGAGCGGCGTGGTCGCGGCCCTCGCGGCCCGCGCCCTGGCCGAGGGCGCGGTGCCCGCGGGCGCGCACGCCGCGAGCGCGGTGCTGGACCCGCGCGGGGTGCTGGACGCCCTGTCCCGGGACCCCCTGGTCGACGAGGTCGACCTCGGGTGACCCCGCCCCGGTCGGGGCGGGCCCGGCACCACATGAACGGCGATGACCCCAGTTTCCACAGAAGTGAGGAAGTGTTCCGTTGTTCGACGTGATCGTGGTCGGAGGCGGCCCCTCGGGGCTGAGCGCCGCACTCGTGTTCGGCCGCCAGCACCGCAGGGTCCTGGTGGTCGACGGCGGCAGGGTGCGCAACGCCCCCGCCGAGGAGATGCACATGATGCTGAGCCGGGACGGGTTCCCCCCGGACCGGATGCTCGCCATCGGGCGCTCCGAACTGGCGGCCTACCCGTCGGTCGAGGTGCGCCCCGGAACCGTCTCCGCCGTCTCGGGGAGCGTCGGGGACTTCGAGGCGGTGCTCACCGACGGCACCCGCGAGCGCGCCCGCCGCCTGGTCCTGGGCACCGGCCAGATCGACGAGCCCTACGACATCCCCGGGCTGCGCGAGCGCTTCGGCAGGGGCGTGTTCCACTGCCCGTTCTGCCACGGCTGGGAGGTCTCCGGGAAGACGCTCGCCGTGATCAACTCCGATCCCGCCGACGCGACGCTCGCGGCCTACCTCGCCGACCGGTTCAGCTCCGACGTCGTGCTGTGCACCCACGGCGCGGAACCGCTTCCCGAGGAGACCGCCGCCAGGCTCGCGCTGCGCGGCGTGCGCGTGGACCCCGCCCCCGTGGCCGAGGTCGGCGGCGAACCCGGCGCCGTGTCCGTCCGCTTCGCCGACGGGCGCGTCCTGGCCCGGGGTGCGGTCTTCCACAAGGCCCCCACCCGCCAGCACTCCCCGCTGGCGGCGGGGCTGGGGTGCGAGATCCTGCCCGACGGGACGGTCCGGGTCGACGAACTCCAGCGGACCACCGTGCCGGGCGTCGCGGCGGTGGGCGACACCGCCAAGCTGCCCGCGGTCCCCACCGCCACGACACTGGTGGTCCTGGGCGCGGCCGACGGCGTCCGCGCCGCGGTGTGGATGGACGGCGACCTCTTCCGGGAGGACCTGGACCGGGACGCGGCCCGGGCCTGACCCCCTCCCGCCGGTGGTCCGGCGCCGGCGTCCCGGAACGCCGGCGTCAGGCCCGCCGGGGTGTCACCCCTCCTCGCGGCGGGCCGCGAGGAGGGTCACCGAGAAGGCGTCCAGCGGATGGCCCTCCTCGGGGGCGGCCAGGACGGGGGCCAGCCCTGCGGCCCGCATCTGGTCCCGCCACTCCGCGCGGGACAGGAAGATCCGGTCGGTGCCCGCCCGCAGGTCGTACGCTCCCGGCCCGGGCTCGCCCGGCCGCGCCGACATCAGGAACTGCATGGACGTCAGGATCTGGTACAGCTCCCGGCAGGTGTCGATGCACAGCAGCAGCCCGCCCGGCGCCAGCAGGTCGCGCACGCCCCTCAGGCAGCGGCCGATGTCGTGCGCGTTGTGCAGGACGTTCGCCGCGATCACCACGTCCCGCGACCCCGGCTCGACGACGTCCCCGCCCAGCGGGTCGCCGTTGAGGTCCAGCAGCGCGAACCCGGTCCCGGCGCGGCCCCCGAAACGCTCGCGCCCGATGTCCAGGAAGTACCGGGACACGTCGGTGAACAGGTAGTCCACGGGGCCGTCGCCGAGCGCGGCCAGCACGTCGGAGGTGGTCCCGCCCACGCCCGCCCCGATCTCCAGCACCCGGAGCGCGGCGCCGCCGGGCCGCCGCCCGGCCGCCCAGCACGCCACCTCGGCGGTCGCGGCGTTGACGTACCGGTTCACCGCGTTGTCCCGGTACGCCCCGTCGGCGGTGCCGGTCTCGCCGTCGGCGAACAGCAGGGCCTGCAGCGGCACCTCGTCGCGCAGCAGCGCGGGCAGGTTCCCGATGGCCCGCTGGAAGAACAGGGTCAGCTCCGGCGGGTAGCCCAGGCCGGTCCGGGCCTCCTCCAGCCCGCGCGCGGCCGCGCGCATCTCCCGGTTCCCCACGCGCCGCAGCCCCCGGTAGCGGCCGTCCGGCCCGCCCCCGTCGAGCAGGCCCTCCTCGCACAGCACCGCCAGCCAGCGCCGCAGGATCCAGCGGTGGCGCCCGGCCGTCCCGGTCGCCTCGGCGATCTCCGCCTCGCCGTGCGCGGCGCCGTCCCGGAACAGCCCGGCGTCGCGCAGGGCCCGGGCCATGCCCAGCAGGGCGACGCCCTCCAGGCGCCGCGTGAGAGCGGGCAGCTCCCGGAGGTCCGTCCCCTCGATGGCGCGCGCGGCCGCCCGCCGGGCCCGGGCCTCCAGCTCGGTGTCGGTCCCGGGGCTCACGCGGCCCCCTCCCGCGCGGGCCCGGCCAGCACGGTGACGGGAACGCCGCGCGCGTCGGGGCAGGCGCGGCGCAGGTGCGACCGGGCCGCCTCGGCGAGCCGCCGCTCCACGAACACCCGCAGCGGCTCGTGCGCGCCGCCCCCGCCCGCCAGTTCGGCCACCGGCCGGAAGCCCGCGCGCGCGGGCGCGCACACCGCCAGCGCGGCGGGGTCGAGCGGGTCGAGTTCGACGCACGCGTCGAGACCCGCCACGGCTTCGCGCAGGGCCGCCCCGGTCACCGCTCCCGGGTCGTCCACGAGCACCCCGTTGGGGATGCCGACCACCCGCACGGGCTCCTCCGCCAGCAGCCGGACCAGCGCCGCCGCCGGGTCGCTCCCGGCGTCCGGCGGCGTCCACTCCACGGTCGCGGGCTCGCGGCGGGGCTCGGGCGCGTCCACGGTCAGCACCGCGTCGAAGCGGTAGCGGGTGAGCTCGGTGTCGGCGGTCATCGTCTTGGCGCGCACGCCCAACCGCACCCGCCTCGGCGACTCCGCGGCGATCGACGCCAGCGCGGCCGGGTCGAACAGGAGCTCGTCGTCGCGCTCCGCGCGTTCGGCGGCGCGCGCGGCGACCTCTCCCTCCTCCGCGTCGGGGGCGGCGGCCCGCTCCACCCAGTGGCAGTAGGCGTCCAGCAGGCCCGCGTGGCGCACGTCGCCCACGACGACCGTGCCGCCGGGGCGCACCAGCGCGATCGCGTCCCGCACGACCGACCCCAGGTAGCCCAGGTCGGGGAAGCACTGCGTCACCGAGTTCAGCAGCACGCAGTCGGGCCGCGCGTCCGGGGCGCCCTCAGAGACGCGCTCCAGGGCCGCGCGCACCCGGTCCGTCCCCGTCTCGTGCGCGGCGGCGCGCACGAAGGCCGTGCCGGGCCACTCCTCGGCGGCGAGCCCGGCCACCACCGAGGGCGCGACGTCGGTGCCCACGTACCCGCGGACCCTTTCGCGGAGCCTGCGGGCCAGCAGACCGGTGCCGCAGCCCAGCTCCAGCACCAGCTCGGGGCCGCTCTCCAGGACCAGTTCCACGGTCCGCTCCACCCATTCGGCCATGTGCCCGGCGGGCAGCGGCAGCCCGGTGTCCGACGCCTTCCACCCCGACAGGTCCGGGTCCCGGGGGCCGTTCTCCTCCGCCGTGGTGTAGGTCCAGTCGTACAGTTCCCCCCAGTGGTCCAGGTACTCGGCGACGAGCGGCCCCGGCTCGGCTCCCGGGGCCAGCGCGGCGGCGGCCGGGGTCACGCGCACCCCGCCCGCGCCGTCCGGGCCCGCCGCACCGATCCAGGGGTGCCCGCGCAGCGCTTCGGCCGCCCGTTCGGCCAGTTCATCCGACATGTGAGTGCTCCGTTCGATGTGGTGGGACCGCGTCGGGGAGTCCGTGCTCCCGGACGCGCAGTACGCGGTGGGCGCGCGCGACGGCGCCGGGGGCGTGTGTGGCCAGCAGCACCGCGAGCCCGTTTCCGCACAGCTCCTCCAGGAGGGCCAGGACCGCGTCCGCGGTGTCGGCGTCCAGCGCCGAGGTGATCTCGTCGGCCAGCAGGACGTCGGGGCCGGCCGCGAGCGCGCGGGCGACCGCCACGCGCTGGCGCTGGCCGCCCGAAAGCTCCCGGGGCCTCCGCCCGGCCAGCGCCGGGTCCAGGCCCACCCGGCTCAGCAGCTCCCGGGCCTCCTCGCGGGCCCGCTGCGCGGACACCCCCCGAAGGACGCGCAGCGGCCGGACGACGGCCGCGCCCACCGGGTGCGCCGGGTTGAGCGCTCCCGCCGGGTCCTGGGCGACGAACTGCACGCCGCGCAGCTGTCCGCGCTCCCTGGCCTCGGCTGTCGCGGCCAGGGGGCGGCCGCGCAGCGCGACCGAGCCGCCGTCGGGCGGGTGCAGTCCGGCGAGCGCGCGCAGCAGGGTGCTCTTGCCCGATCCTGACGGCCCCGTCACGGCCACGAGCTCGCCCGCGCGCACCTCCAGCGACACGTCCTCCAGTACCGGCCTCCCCGGGTGGGACAGCCGCAGCCCCGAGGCGTTCAGCACCGGGGGGCCGCCGCGTCCGGGCGCGGGCCGGGTCGCGCGCGGCGGGGCCGGCGGCCGCGCGCCCACGGCCACGACCCGGTCCGCGACGCGCGCGACGAAGTCCGGGTCGTGCGAGACCAGCAGCGTCGCCCCGCCGCCCGCGCCGCGCCGCCGCACCTCGGCGGCGACCAGGTCCAGCGCCCCGGCGTCCAGGCCGCTGGTCGGCTCGTCCAGGACCAGCAGCGGCGGATCGGCCAGGATCGCCCTGGCCAGCGCCACCCGCTGGACCTGGCCCCCCGACAGGGTGTGCGGCCGGCGGCCCGCGACGTCGGCGGCGTCCAGGCCGAGCGCGTCCAGGAGCTCCAGCGCGCGCCCGCGCGCGGCCCGGCGTCCGCCCAGGGCGCGCGTGCGCCCCTCCAGGACCGCCGCCCGCGCGGTGAGCAGCGGGTTGACGGCCGAGGCGGGGTCCTGGTCGAGCACGCCCGCGTGCGCGCGCCGCCACCGGCGGGCCGCGCCGCCGGGGCGCACCGGCTCTCCCGCCCAGGTGACGGTGCCCGCCGTGCGGCGGAGGCCGGGCGGCAGCGCGTCCAGGACCGCGCGCAGCAGGGTGGACTTCCCGCAGCCCGACGGGCCCGCGAGCGCCACCGCCTCTCCCGGGTGCGCGTCGAGGTCGACGCCGGACACGATCGGGCGCCCGCTCCGGGCGGCCACGGTCATCCCCCGCACCCGCAGCAGCGGTTCCGGCGCGCCGGTCACCACGCCCCCACCGCCCCCCGGCCGCTCCGCTCGTCCGCGGCGCGGCGCGCCAGCACGGCCGCGACCAGCGCGGTCACCGTGAGGGCCGCGGCGGGCGCGACCAGCGACGGCGGGTTGAGCGCGGCCCCCGCCAGGTTCTCGCGCAGCATCAGCCCCCAGTCGGGCGCGGGCGGCTGCGCGCCCAGGCCCAGCATCCCGATCGCGGCGGCCGTCTGCAGGGCCGCGACGAAGCGCAGCCCGAGGTCGGCGCCCGCGATCCCGGCGACCGAGGGCAGCACCTCGCGCACCAGGATCGCCCCGGTGCGCTCGCCCCGCCCGCGCGCGGCCTCGACGAAACCGGAGTGGCGCAGCCGCCGGACGGTGTCGCGCACCACGCGCAGGGTGAGCGGGGCGCCTCCGCAGACGGTCGCCGCCGCGACCGCCGCCGGTCCGGGCAGCGCGACCGCCAGCACCATGGCCACCAGCAGGAACGGGACCCCCATCAGCAGGTCGGCCAGCCCCGACAGCAGGCGGTCGGGCCAGCCGCCGCGCCATCCCGCGACCAGGCCGCCCCACAGGCCGGCGGCCGTGGCGCACAGCGCGGCCAGAGCGGCGGTCAGGACCGGGCCGCGCCCGCCGGCCAGCACCCGCGACAGGACGTCGCGCCCCGCCGAGTCGGTGCCCAGGGGCGAGGCGGCGCCGGGCGCGGCCCAGGGGCCCGCGATGGACGAGGTCGGGTCGTGCGGGGCGAGCGCCCCGCCGAACAGGGCGATCCCGACGACGGCCGCCGCGAGCGGCCAGAACACGGCCCTCACGCGGGCACCCCCGAGCGGGGGTCGGTCAGCGCGGCCGCGGCGTCGGCCGCGGCCAGCCCCCCGACGACCACGGTCGCCGACAGCATCGCCACGGCCTGCACCACCGGCACGTCCCGGGTGGCGACCGCGCTGACCAGGAGTTCGCCCAGGCCCGCGTAGCCGAACACCGTCTCCACCACGGCGGTGGCGACCAGGAGCGACCCCGCGACCGTGGCCAGCACCCGCACGGCGGGCGCGAGCAGGAAGGGGAGCACGTGCCGCGCGGCCACCCGCCGTCTCGGCACGCCCCGCAGCACCGCGTCGGCGACGTGCGGCGCGGCCAGCGCGTCGGCGACCGCGCCACCGAGCAGGCCCGCCCCGTAGGCGGCCGCCGGCACCGCGAGCGCGAGGGCGGGCAGCACGAGCGTCTCGGGGCGGTCCAGCGGCGAGCCGCCCGCCGCCACCAGGGACACCGGCGGCAGCCAGCCCAGCGCCGCCGAGAACACCGCGACCAGCCCCGCGGCGAACGCCGCCTGCGGGACGGCGGCCAGCCCCGCGACCGCCCCCGCCGCCCCGGCGCGCACCCGCCGGGGCGCCGCACCCGCGGCCCACGCCATCAGGGCGGTCAGCGGCACCGCCACCGCGAGCGCCGCCCCGGCCAGGGCCAGGGTGGCGCCCGCGCGCGCCTCGACGAGCGCGGCCACGGGGCGTCCGCTCACCAGGGAGGTGCCGGTGTCCCCGGTGGCCATGGCGGCCAGCCAGCGCAGGTAGCGCTGGGCCGCGGGGTCGTCCAGCCCCGCCTCGGACCGCATCCGGGCGAGCTCGTCCGGTGTCGCGCCGCCGCCCGCGCGGACGGCCGCGGCGTCCGAGGGCAGCAGTTCGGTGGCCGCGAACACCATGATCGACACGGCGACCAGGACCACCGACGCCCGGACCGCGACGGCGACGACGCGCATCAGTCCGCCAGCCGCACCTGGTCGATGAACATCTTGTCGAACCCGGGGCCGTCGGGCAGTCCGGCCACGTTCGGCGCGGCCAGGTCCAGGCCGTCCCCGGTGCCCCACACGACGTAGCCGCCCTCGTCGCGCAGCTCCTCCTGGAGCCCGCCCAGGAGCGCGGTGCGCTTCTCCTGGTCGGCGGTTGCCAGCGCCTCGTCGAAGCCCTCGTCCCACTCGGGGCGCCGCCACGCGGTCTCGTTGGTGGGGGCGTCGGACAGCAGCGCCACGGTGGCGACGTCGGTGAACGGGATGCCGCCGTAGAAGCCGGTGTAGAAGGACTCCTGGGCGAACACGTCCGTCCAGTAGGTGTCCGGGGGGTCCGTGCGCACCTCGACGGTGACGCCCGCCTCGGCCAGCTGCTCGGCGTACAGGGTCGCCGCGGTGTCCATTCCCGGGTACGAGGTGGTGGTGTGCAGCACGACCTCCAGACCGTCGCCGTGCCCGGCCTCCTCCAGGAGTTCGCGGGCGCGCTCCAGGTCCCGTTCCCGTTGGGCGGTCTCGGGGCTGGAGGGGTCGGCCGGGGCGATCAGGTCGTTGCCGACCTGCCCGTATCCGAGGAAGACCGTCTCGACGAGCTTGTCGCGGTCCACCGCCAGACGGAACGCCTCACGCACGTCCGGGTCGTCGAAGGGCTCGGTGTCCAGGCGCATCACGAACGGGTACATCGTCACCGACGGGCGCCGCACGACCTGCCAGTCGTCGCCCTCGACCTCGCGCACCGTCGCGGGGTCGACGCTGCCCGCGACGTCCGCCTGTCCCGCGATGACGGCCTGCGCGCGGGCCCGCGGGTCGGCCACCGCCGAGATCTCCACGCGCTCCAGCTCGGGGGCGGGCCCCCACCAGTCGTCGTTCCGCTCCAGGACCGCGCTCTCGGCGCCGCCCTCGACCAGGGTGAAGGGGCCCGAGCCGATGACCGGCTCGGTGAAGTCGTCGCTGCCCTCGGGGACCACGAAGGTCACCGACTCCAGCGCCCGGGGGACCTCGGCGTAGGGCTTGCGCGCCACGACGGTCAGGGTGTGCTCGTCGACCACCTCGGACGCCGAGAAGTCGAACATGCCCAGGCGGCCGAAGTTCTCGGCGGCCTTGTCCTCGATGCGCCGCAGCGAGAACAGCACGTCGGCGGCGCGCACGGGGGAGCCGTCGCTGAAGACCGCGTCAGGGCGGAGCCGCACGGTCCACTCCACGAGCTCCTCGTCGACCGGCTCGATCGAGGAGGCCAGCCTCAGCTCGGTCTCCCCGTCCTCGCCCGGAACGGCCAGGACGTCGTACACCAGGCCGAAGCGCAGGGAGTCGGACTCGTTCCCGACGCCGCCGTGCGGGTCGTTGGTGGCGGTGGCGGGCGTGCCCACGGCGGCGTAGCGCAGCAGGGCGACGCCGGCCTCGGCCTCCGTCCCGTCTCCGGCTCCTCCGCAGCCGGAGAGCAGCAGGACCGCTGCCAGGAGCGCGGCCCCTGATCGTCGGCGGCCGGAGGGTCGGTGCGTCTTCATGGTCTTCCTCTTCTTCGTCTTCTTCATCGGGGGCGCGGCCGGGGCGGCCGCGGTGGTCAGGGGCGGTCCAGGACGGCGTGCCTGAGCAGCGCCTCGTTGACGGTCTCGGCGAGGCGGGCGGTCGCGGGCGGGCGCAGCAGCGAGTAGTGGTCGGCGTCCGCGCCGACCACCTCCAGCGGTCCGGCCAGGTACCGCCCCCAGCCCAGGTCGGCCAGGCCCGGAGGGGTGTCGTCCACGCCCATCCCGATCCCGGAGTTCCGGGGGGCGGCCCGGTCGGCGCGCACCAGCAGGGTCGCGGTGCGCGCGTCGGCCAGGCGCCGGGGCGTGTGGTCGGCCAGCGCCCGCATGTGCCGGTCGAAGATCCCGACCCGCTCGCGGACGCCGTCGCGCCGCCCCAGCAGCCGGCGCGCGCGCAGCCGCCGCTCGGCCTCGGCCCAGCGCTCGTCCGGGTCCATCGCGATCAGCGCCGCGCGCTCCCGCCCGTCGCCCACGCCCAGGTCGACGCCGAGGTACCCCTCCAGCGCGCCCAGGTGCCGGGCGATGGCCTCGCCCCGCGCGTCCTCGGGGTCGGGCAGGTCGATGTGGGTGATGTGGGCGGGGTCGTTGGAGTCGAACATCAGCAGCAGGTCGACGGCCTGCCCCCGCTCGTGCAGCTGCCGGGCCATCTCCTGGCCGAGGCTGCCGCCCATGGACCAGCCGCCCAGCAGGTAGGGGCCCTCGCCCTGGTGGCGCCGGAGCAGCTCCACGTAGTACCGGGCCATGCCCTCGATCGTGGCGTCGGGGGCCGCGCCGCCCACGAGGACCGGGTCGGTGACGGCCGCCACGGACAGCCTCGGGTCCAGGGACCGCGACAGCTCCGCGTAGCACAGGACGTCCCCGCCCGAGGGGTGCACCAGGAACAGGGTGCGCTCCCCGGTTCCCGACCGCATCGGCAGCACGGCGTCCTCGCACACCGCGAGGGGCGGCGCGGGCGGCCCCGAGGGCGGTTCGGCGCCCCAGGCGCCCGGGTCGGCGGCCAGGCGGCGGACCCGGGCCACGTAGTCGGCGAAGACGCGGTCCACCTCCCCGGCGGGCAGCACCGGCTCCAGGGCGTCCCACTGCATGAGCAGCTCGCCCCGCTGCACCAGCACCTGGTGGTCCAGCCACGTCTGCGGGGTCTGGCTCAGGGCGCTCACCTGCTCGCCGACCCACTGCAGGTCGCGTTCGCCCCCGATGACGTCCTCCAGGCCCAGGGCGCTGGTGAACACCACTGGGACCGACTCGACCCGCCCGGTGCGCGAGGCCCGCTCCGCCAGCACGTCCAGCGCCGAGAACTCCCGGTGGTCCAGGTCCTCGAACAGCCGCTCGTGGGTGGCGCGCGCCCGGTCCGCGAAGGCCGGGCCGGGGGCGGCGAGGTCCACCTCGTGCAGCAGCAGCGAGGTGAAGTCGCCCACCACCGCGTCGACGTCCGGGTGGATCTCGGGCCGGTCGAACAGGGTGAGCGTCAGCGCGAAGCGGTCGTCGCCCGACCACGCGGCCAGCGCCTCGGCGTAGGCGGTCAGCAGCACCGCGGCGGGGGTCGCGCCGTGCCGCGCCGCCGCCTTCTGCAGCGCGGTCCAGCCCGCGGCGTCCAGGCGCGCGGTCCGGCGCGTGAACGCCGGGTCGGGGGCGTCCTCCGCCACCGGCAGGGCGGGCGCGCCGGGCAGCGCGTCCACGCGGGCGCGCCAGTAGGCGGCCGCGCGCTCCCAGCCGGGGGTGCCCCTGCGGTCGCGCGTCGCGGCCGCGCAGGCCGCGAAGTCCACCCCCGGTTCGGGCAGCGCGGTGTCGGGGTTCTCGTAGAAGTGCTGGACCTCGCGGTCGATGATCCAGTAGCTCGCGGCGTCGCAGACGAGCACGTCCACGCCGATGAACAGGCGCGTCCGGCCGCCGGGCAGCAGGGCCGCCCGCACCTGGAACAGCGGCCAGCGGTCCGAGGGGCCGGGGTCGCGCGAGACGCGCTCGCGCAGCCGGGCCAGCCGCTCCTCGCGGCGCGCCTGGGGGAGCGCGGTGAGGTCGTGCGTCCTGATCCGGTAGCGCGGCAGGTGCTCCAGGACCGCGAAGCGCCCCTGGGGGGTGGTGACGGCGCGCAGCATCGCGTGCCGTTCGACCACCCGGTTCCACGCCTGCTCGTACCGCTTCAGGTCCAGGTCCGGGCAGTCGTACTCCAGGAAGAAGTGGCAGGCGGTGCCGCCCAGCCCGTAGCCGCCGTCGCGGCCCACCCAGTAGGCGTGCTGCACCCGGGTCATCGGGAAGGTCCCGGGGGCGGCGTCCGCGTCCTCGTCCGCGCCGTTCGGGGCGGGCGCGAGCGCGGGCCCGTCCGGGTTTTCGGCGGACGCCCCGGCCCGCTCGCGGACCAGGGCCGCCAGTCCCGCCACGGTCGGCCGGGCGAGGACGTCGCGCAGGCCCAGCTCGGCGCCGAAGCGCCGCCGCAGCGCCGCCAGCATGCGGGTGGCCAGCAGCGAGTGCCCGCCCAGGGCGAAGAAGTCCGCGTCCGCCGAGCGCACCGGCGCGCCGAACAGCTCCGACCACAGCCCCGCGACGGCCTGCTCGACCGGGTCGAGTCCCCCCGAGCCGGTGTCCGCGTCCCCTGCCGGAGGCGCGGCCGGGTTCGCGGCCGCGGCCACGCGGTCGCGCAGGTCGGTGGTGGACACCGCGACCACCGGCGGCGCGGTGCCCGCCGCGCACGCGGCCAGCAGCCGGTCCAGTGCCGCCATCCCGGTGTCCGCGCCGAGCGCGAAGTCGAGGTTGACCACGCGGTCCCGGCCCAGCGGCCCGACCTTCCAGGCGTCCCACACCACGCTGAGCCAGCGCGTGCCGCCCGTGCCGGCGGACTCCGCCGCCAGGGCGTCCAGGAACGCGTTCGCCGCGGAGTAGGGTCCCATCCCGATTCCGCCGACCAGGGTCCCGGCCGAGGACATCAGCAGCACCGCCGCCGGGCGCCGACCGGGCTCCAGCGCGTCGACGGCGGCGCGCAGGGCCAGCGCCCCCTCGACCTTGGCGCGCACGTGCCCGGCGACGTGCCGGTCCGAGACCGCGCGCAGCGGTTCCAGGTCCGCGGTGGCCACCACGCCCGCGGCGTGCACGACGAGCGCCACGCCCGGCCCCGAGGGGTCGGCGAGCTCGGCGAGCAGGGCGGTGGTGGCCTCGGCGTCCCCGGCGTCCAGCGTGCGCACCTCGACCGGTGTGCCGTGTTCGGCCAGGGCGCGCAGGGCCAGGGCCCGGTCGTCGCGGGGGTCCGGACCGGCCTCCGCCGGCGGCGCGGAGCGCGACGTGGCGACGACGCGCATGCCCCGTCCGCTCAGGTGCGCCGCGATGGTCAGGCCGACGTCGCCCAGGCCCCCGGTGATCAGGGCGACGGGGCGGGCGTCGGGGTCGGGGGCCGGAGCGCTCCCGGGCCCGGCGGCGGGTGCCGGGCGCCACGGGGCGATGTCGCGGACCCAGCGGGTCGTTCCGCGCACGGCGGCCTCCACGCCGCCGCGCCCGTCCGCGAGGTCGGCGAGTTCGGCCAGGACGGCCGGGCCGATCGCGGCGCCCCCGCCCACGTCGAGGGTGCGCCACACCGTCCCCGGGGACTCCTGGCCCAGGACGCGGGGCAGCACGCGCGCCGACGCGGAGGAGGCGAGGACCCGGTCCGTGCTCTCCACGCGCTCGACCGCCCGCCCCACCTGGAGCAGGACCGGGACGGGGGACGCGGAGCCGGAGAGCAGCCGGGCGAGGCCCGCGTGCGCCAGGACCTGCTCGGTGACGGCGTCGGGGGCGTGGCCGCGACCGGGGTCGGCGTCCAGCACGACGACGGCTCCGGCCCAGGGACCGCCGTCCTCCTCCCCGGCCCGGTCCGCGGGCACCACGAGGGCGCCGGCCGCGGCGAGGGCGTCCCGGACCTCGGCGGTGTCCTCGCTGTCGGGCCCGGCCAGCAGCCAGCGGCCGGTGAGTCCGGCCGCCGGTTCCAGCGGCGCGGTCTGCGCCCACACCGGCACCTGGAGCGGGTCGTCCGCGTCGGGCGCCTCCCCGCTGCCCGGCGCGGCGACCGCGCGGCCGGGCGCGGGCGGGTCGATCCACAGCCGCCGCCGCTGGAAGGCGTAACCGGGAACGGCGATCCGGCGCCGCTCCCCCGGCGCGTGGAGGGCGCCGAAGTCCACCGGGACCCCGTGCGTCCACAGCGCGCCCAGGGCCGCGCGCGCGGCCGCGGAGTCGGACTCGCCGTCCTCGGTGGCCAGGGTGGTGACGGCCGCCCTGAGGGCGGCCGGGCCGTTGCGGCGGGCCAGCGCCGCCAGCGCGGCGCCGGGACCGACCTGCACCAGCACGGCGGGGTCGTCGGGGTCGTCGCCCAGTGCGGTGCGCAGCGCGTGCGCGAAGCGGACCGGGTTGCGCAGCTGGTCGGCCCAGTACTCGGCGGTGCCCAGCTCCTCGGCGACCGTCCCGCCGGTGACCGTGGAGACGACCGGGACCGTCGGCGGCGCGGCGGTGATCCCCCGCGCGGCCGCGCGCACCTGGTCCATGGCCGGTTCCACCAGCCGCGAGTGGGCGGCCACGTCCACGTGGACGGCGGTGCACCGCAGGCCGCGCCCGGTCAGCTCCCGCTCGACGGCGCCGACGGCCGCGCGCGGCCCCGACACCACGCAGGCGTCGGGCGCGTTGACCACGGCCAGGTCCACGTCCGGGTGGCGGGTGAGCAGTTCGGCGACCGCGTCCTCCCCGATCGGCACGGACAGCATCACGCCGTGTCCGGCGCTGCGGGCCGCGCCGGTGGAGCGCACGGCCACCAGCCGGGCCGCGTCGGCCAGCGGCAGGGCGCCGCCGACCACGGCGGCGCAGTACTCGCCGAGGCTGTGGCCGAGGACCGCGTCGGGGCGCGCCCCCCACGACTCCAGCAGGCGGGCGGTCGCCAGGGACACCGTGAACAGCGCGGGCAGGCCCGAGGCGGCGTCGCGGGCGCGCGCCGCGGCGGCGGGGTCCGTGACCACGTCGCGGATGTCGGTGCCCAGGAGCGGTTCCAGCAGCGCCGCGCACTCGTCCACGCACGCGGCGAACACCGGTTCGCCCGCGTACAGGTCCGCGCCCATTCCGGCGTACTGGCTGCCCCCGCCGGGGAAGGCGAAGACCACGCGCGGCGCGGGGCCGTCCGAGGCGACCGGGACGGCGGCGCGCAGGGCCGCCGCGACGCCCGACCCGTCCACGACGGCGGCCAGGCGGTGGCCGCCGCCGTGGGCGCGCCCGTTCTGCAGGGTGTGGGCGAGGTCGGCCGGGTCGGCGTCCGGTCCGGCCCCGGCCAGCCGGGCCGCGGTCGCGGTCAGCGCGGCGCGCCCGTGCGCCGCCAGCGGCAGCAGCTGCGGCCGGGGGTCGGGGGTGCTCGGGGCGCGCTCGGGGGCGGGGCCGAGGATCACGTGGGCGTTGGTCCCGCCGATCCCGAAGGAGCTGACCCCGGCCAGCGCGGGGCCGTCCCACGCCCGGGTGCGGGTGACGACCCGGAAGGGCGACCGGTCCAGGCCGAGCAGCTCGTTGACCGGCTCGGCGTGCAGCGACGCCGGGATCACCCGGTGCTTCAGGGCCAGCACCGTCTTGATGAACGACGCGATCCCGGCCGCGGTGTTGGCGTGCCCGATGTTGCTCTTGACCGATCCGAGGCCGCACCAGGCCGGGCCCCGCGACCCGTAGACGCGGCGCAGCGCCGCGGTCTCGACCGGGTCGCCCAGGCGGGTCCCGGTGCCGTGCGCCTCGACGTAGCCGACGTGGCGGGGCTCGGCGCCCGCCACGGCCAGCGCCTCGGCGAGCACCCGCGCCTGGCCGTGCGTCGAGGGCGCGGTGAACCCGGCCTTGGCCGCGCCGTCGTTGTTGACCGCCGAGCCGTGCACGACCGCCAGGACCGGGTCGCCGTCGTCGAGGGCGTCGCGGAGCCTGCGCAGCACCACCGCGCCCACCCCTTGGGTGTACACGACTCCACTGCCCAGGGACGAGAAGGGGCGGACCGTGCCGTCCGCGGAGTAGACGCCGTCGGGGGTGTGCAGGTAGCCGCGCCCCTGCGGCACGATCAGCGACGCCCCTCCGGCCAGGGCGGTGTCGCACTCGCCGGTGGCCAGGGACTGCGCCGCCGCGTGCACCGCCACCAGCGAGGTGGAGCAGGCGGTGTTGACGGCGATCGCCGGGCCGGTCAGGCCGATCCGGTAGGCGGCCTGCAGGGGCAGGTAGTCGGTCTGCGTCCCGGTCGCGGTCTGGAGGCTGCCCACGGGGTCGGTGCCCGCCCCCGTGGGTTCCCAGCGGTCGGGCAGGTTCGCCGCGAGGTAGGCGCTCTGCGCAGCCCCGGCGAACACGCCGACCGATCCCGCGCCGACCCCGCCGCCGTGCCCCGCCTCTTCGAGGGCCTGCCAGGCGCATTCGAGGAACAGCCGCTGCTGGGGGTCCATCAGCGCGGCCTCGGCGTCGGTGAGGCCGAACGGCTCTGGGTCGAACAGGTCCTGGCCGTCGATGACCCCGGCGACGGGCACGTAGGCGGGGTCCCGCCGCAGGGAGGGGCGCACCCCCAGGCCGTCCAGCGTCGCGTCGTCGAGGCGGGTCAGCCCCTCCCGTTCGTTCACCAGCAGGTCCCAGAAGGACTCCGCGTCGGGCGCGCCGGGGAAGCGGCAGGCCAGACCGGTGACCGCGATCGCGGTCGAGGGGTCGGTGGTGTGGTCTCTCATCCTGCGGCCTCCATTGCCGCGGCGCGGGCGCGCCTGCGGGCTTCCGCGCGGTCGGACGGGTTGTTTCGGGCGGGCGCGGCGGGCTCCGGCGCGGGCGCCGGCGGCCCGGTGGGCGCGGCGGCCGCGCGGTGCCCGACGACGCACTCGGCGAGGTCGCGCACCGTGGGGTGGGAGAACAGGTCGACCACCGACAGGTCCGGGTCGAGCTCGGCGGAGAGGCGGCGGTGCGCCAGCACCAGGGTCAGCGACGTCGCGCCGAGTTGGAAGAACGCGGTGGTCGGGTCGATGCCGGTGTCGGTGTCGAGCAGGTCGCCGAGGACGCGGGTGATGGCCCTCTCGACCTCGGGGTCGCGGCGCGGCGCGGCCGGGCTCCCGGCCGGCGGCTCGGGCGGGGCCGGGCGCGGCGGCTGTTCGGGGCCGGTCGCGCCGCCGGCCGGGTTCCGCTCCGCGTCGGGGGCGGCCCGCAGGACGATTTCGACCAACCCGTCCGCGCACAGCCGGTCGGCGGCGGTGACGCCGCCGGGCAGCGCCGTGTCCTGGAGGCCGCGCACCCAGGCGCCCGCCGCCGAGAGCGCCCGCCCGGCGGGCAGGTCGCCCGCGTCCACCCGCAGGGACACGGTGAGCCCCGCGTCGACGGCGGCCGTGACCAGCGCGTCGAGTCCGCCCTTCGGTTCGGGGACCCGTTCACGGGCCGGTTCGGCGGTCGCGGCGCGCGCCTCCGTCGGGGGGGCCGCCGCGGGGACCGCCTCGGGCGGCGGCGCGGTCGGCGCGCCGCCGGGCCGGGAGCGGTCGTAGGGGTTGGCCAGCGCCCGGTAGTCGATCTTGCCGTTGTCGGTGACGGGGAGCGCGGGCATCCGGACGAAGCGGCTGGGCACCATGGGCGCGGGCACGCGCTCGCGCAGCAGGGCGACCAGCCCCTCGTCGCCCGGCAGGCTCCGGGACTCGCTCTCCACGAGGTAGGCGACCAGCCGGGGCCGGCCGTCGGGGCCGCGCACCGACATCGCGACCGCCTGGCGCACGCCCGGCAGCCGGTCCAGGGCGGACTCGACCTCGCCCAACTCGATCCGGTGCCCCCGGATCTTCACCTGGCGGTCGATCCGCCCCAGGAACTCGATGGTGCCGTCGGCGCGCCAGCGGCCCATGTCGCCGGTGTGGTAGAGCCGCCCCAGCACCGGGTGCTCGATGAAGCGCTCCCCCGTCTGGACCGGGTCCCCGACGTAGCCGCGGGCCAGGCCGTCGCCCCCGATGTGCAGCTCGCCGGGCTCGCCCACGGGGCGCGGGGCGCCGCCCCTGGCGTCCAGGACGTGGAAGCTCTGGCCGCGCAGCGCCCGGCCGTACGGGATGCTCGGCCAGCGCGGGTCGACCTCCTCGATCGGGTGGCAGATCGACCAGATCGACGCCTCGGTCGCCCCGCCCAGGCTCACCACCCGCGCCTTGGGCGCCAGGGCGCGCAGCCGGTCGGGCAGGGTGACCGGGATCCAGTCGCCGGACAGGAAGACCAGCCGCAGCTCCGCCAGCGCCTCCCTGGCCGCGCCGGGGTCGATCTCGGCGTACTCGACCAGCATCTCCATGAGCGCGGGCGCGGTGTTCCACAGCGTCACCCGGTGGCGGGCCATCAGCTCCATCCAGTGGCCGGGGTCGCGCTGGCGTTCGGCGTCGGGGAGCACGAGCGCGGCTCCGGCACCCATGACGCCGAAGACGTCGTGCACCGACAGGTCGAAGCTGAACGCCGAGAGCGCCAGCATCCGGTCGTCGGGGCGCAGGGGGAACCGGTCGACCAGGTCGTCGATCGTGGTCCGGGCGGCGCGGTGCTCGATCGCCACGCCCTTGGGCCTGCCGGTGGAGCCGGAGGTGAAGACGGCGTAGGCCAGGTCCCCCGGGTCGGGGCGCTTCGGGCCGCGGTCGCCCGCTCCTGCGGGCGCGGGCGCGATCCCGCCGTCCTCGTCGAGCACGTGCACCGCCACCCCGTCCGGCCAGGCGGTGTCCGAGCCCGCGGCCACGAGCGCCCGCGTCACCCCGGCCTGCTCGCACACCGAGGTCACCCTCGCGGTGGGCCAGGACGGTTCGACCGGCACGTATCCGGCGCCGCCGGCCATGACCCCCAGCAGCCCGGCGACCTGGTCGACCCCCTTCTCCAGGCAGACCGCGACGAGCTCGCCCGGCCCCGCCCCGGCCGCGGCCAGCGCCGCCCCGGTGCGGGCGGCGCGCTCGGCGAGCTCTCCGTGCGAGACCGAGCGGGACGAGTCCAGCAGCGCGGGCGCGTCCGGCGTCCGCCCGGCGGCCGCGCGCACCGGGTCGTCGAGCAGCGGGCCCGAACCGGCGAAGGGCTCGCACTCCAGCGGCTCGTCGGGCAGGAAGGAGGGGTCCCAGGCAAGCGTGGGGTCGGTCCACGCCCCGGGCTCGGCCGCCAGTCGGCGCAGCAGCCGGGCGTGCGCGGCCGCCATCCCCTCGGCGAAGCCGTCGGGCAGCGCGCCCTCCGCGCAGTCCCAGGCGACGCGCAGCCCGCCGCCCTCCTCGATCACGATGTGGTCCAGGGCGACCTGCGGGGTCTGGGAGACGCCGAAGACCTCCTCCCCCAGCCAGCCCGCGGGCGCGGCGCCCGGTTCGGACAGGCCGACGCCGCTGGTGAAGACCACGGGGTGCGTCAGGGCGGGGCCGCCGGCTCCCGCGTCGCGCAACACCTCCACGCCCGAGACCGACCGGTGCTCCAGGTCGGTCCAGAAGCGCTGGTTGACCCCTGCGGCGTAGTCCCGGAAGCCGGTCCAGCCGCCCGGTGCCGGTTGCGGCATCTCCACGAGCACGGTGGAGGTGAAGTCGCCGACGAGGTGCCGCAGTTCCGGGTCGTCGGGGCGGTCGAAGAGGGTCGCGTTCACGCTGAACGCGTCGGTGGCGCCCCACCGGTCCAGGGTCAGGCCGAACGCGGCCAGCAGCACCCCCGTCGGGCTCAGCCCGTGCGCGGCGGCGCGCTCGCGCAGCCCGCTCCACTGACGTTCGTCCAGGGCGGCGGCGTGGCGGGTGAACCGGTGCGAGCGCAGCCCGGCGAGGTCCACCGTCCAGGGCAGGGCGGGGCCGGGCGGGAGGGACGCGGCGCGGTCCCGCCAGTACTCGCGGTCCCGTTCGCGCCGGGCGCGCTCGCCCGGGTCGTCCCGGCGGCGCCGGAGGACCTCGGCGAAGGTCACGGTCGACTCGGGCAGCGCGGCCCCGGGGTCGCCGAACAGCGTCCCCCACTCGGTGAGGACCTGCGTCCAGCCGGTCAGGTCCAGGGTGAGCACGTCCACGCCCAGCTGGATCCGGGTCCGCCCGTCGGGCAGGAACGCCGCCCGGATGTCGAACAGGGGCCACCGGTCCGCGGGTCTGAGCTGGTGCGAGTGCTCGTGCCGGAGCGCCGCCAGGGTTCTCTCGGCGTCGTGCGGCGCGGCCGCGCGCAGGTCGGTGACCGCGATCCGGTAGGGGTCGGTCCGCGGCAGGACGCGCTGGCGTCCGTCCGGTCCCACGACCATGCGCAGCATCGGGTGGTGCTCGACCAGGCGGTTCCAGGCCGCGGTCAGGCGCTCCAGGTCCGTTTCGGGGTCGCCCCCGGGGAGGCGGTCGTACTCGTGGTAGTAGAAGGTGGCCACCCCGCCCATCGGGAACGCGGGGTCGCGGCCGATCCAGTAGGCGGTCTGCAGCGGGGTGAGCGGGAAACCGTCGTCGGCGCCGGGCTCCTCGCCTGGCTCGGCGGCCCCTGCCGCCACCGTGGCCACCGTCGCGCCGCCGAGGAACGCCGTCAGCGGGAGGTCCAGGTCCGCGTCGTCCCGCAGCCGCCGGCGCAGCCGCACCGCGGTGAAGGACTCCAGGCCGAGGGAGGTGAGCGGAAGCCCGGGATCGACGTCTGCCTCGTCGATCCCCAGGACCTCGGCGACGATCGCCGCGACTTCGCTCACTGGGGTCGGTTCGGTCGGTCCAGGAACTTCAGGCATGAGTATCCATCCCGTTGTGACGAGTGCGGCGCGGGGCACGCAGGGGGCGCGGTGGACCGTCGGCCGGGTCCGGGCCGCCACGGTCAGGTAAAAACGATAACCGTTTTCATTCCTGATATTTATACAAGCCGGGACATGACAGGTCAATCGCCCCTTGCGACAGACCCCGCCCCAAACCCCCATCGACCGGACGGGGAACCCGCACGGCGGCGCGGCAGGAGGCGGCGCGACAAGAGGCGGCGCGGCGGCCGGGACCGCCCGGGGCGAGCGCGCGAACCTCCCCGGGGGAGACGACCCGCCCGGAAGACCGCGCGACACCCGGGGCCGACCGGCGGACCCCTGGCCCAGACCCCGGGTCACAGGCCACAGGTCACGGGACACGGGCACAAATTATCTTCCTAGAGGAATACTTCCTCCTCAAAGGAAGTTGTGGTGGTCATGGAGACCAAGCCCGACATCCTCGCCCCCCAGACCACGATGAGCGCGGTGACCCTCAAGGTCGCCGACCTCGACGTGATGACCGACTTCTACCAGCGGGGCGTCGGCCTGACCCTGCTGTCCCAGAAGGGGGGCCGCGCCGCACTGGGGCGCGGCGCGGCCCCGATGGTCGTGCTGGAGCACACCCCCTCGCTCCGGCACGCCCCCGCCGGGCACGCCGGGCTGTTCCACACCGCGATCCTGTTCAACCGCCGGTCCGACCTCGCCGCCGCCGTGTACTCCGTGGCGACCCGGTTCACCACGGCGTTCACCGGCAGCTCGGACCACCTGGTCAGCCAGGCGTTCTACTTCGACGACCCCGAGGGCAACGGCGTCGAGCTCTACTGGGACCGCCCCCGCGACCAGTGGCGGTGGGACGGCGACCACATCCGGATGGACACGGTCCACCTGGACCCGAACCGCTTCCTCGGCGAGAACCTCGCCGATCCGGGCCAGGCCGCCGCGATCGGGGACGCCCCGCTCGGAGTGGGCCACGTCCACCTCAAGGTCGGCGACATCGCCACGGCGCACCTCTTCTACGTCGAGACGCTCGGCTTCGAGGAGACGGCCGCGCTGGGGAACCAGGCGCTGTTCGTCTCGGCCGGGCGCTACCACCACCACGTCGCGATGAACACCTGGCAGAGCAGGAACGCCGGACCGCGCACCCCCGCGCTCGGTCTCGGCCAGGTCTCCGTCGAGGTGCCCACGGCCGACGAGGTCGCGGCCGTCGCCCAGCGCCTGCGCGACCGCGGCGTCCAGTACCGCCACGACGGCGCCGTGCTCACCGTCGACGACCCGTGGCGCAATCTGGTGCGCGTGTCGGCGCCGACCGCCTGACCGTCACCGCTCCTCCGCCCTCCCCGCGCCGAGCGCGACGACCAGGGCCCGCCCGCCGCCCGAGGAGCGTCCGCGCCCGGCTTCGCCGCCACGCTGCGACCGGACGCGGCCTCCGGCCGGGCCCCGCCGCCTGCGGCGGGGGTTCGCGGTCCCCCGGGCACCCCGTCCGGTGATCTTGCTGTTATCCCCCCGACAACCTTGATTCCAGGGGGGAAACAGCAAGATCACCAACGGAAACCGCGCGAAACGGACGTCGTGGGCGCGGCCCCGACCGACGCCCGCCGTCGCCGCCCGCCGCCACCCCGCGATCCGCGCGGCACGAGGCCGAAAGACCCACCCGAAGCACCGGCACGCGAACCACCCCCGCGCCGAAGGTTCCCTCGACTGGGCGGCCATGGGCACGAGTGGGCGCGGGTGGGGGCCGCGGCCACCGTGCGCGCCCCCGCCGGGACCGACCCCACCCCCGCGACAGAAAGTGACTTGGGTCACATGGAACCGGTTGTCTCCGAGGCCGGGGGCGAACGGGTGCACCATGGCGTGCACGGGATCGGGCGCCGCGACGCCCCGCCCGAGCCCGCGGCGCGCGAACCGCGACGGACCGCCGCCCGCCGAACCGCCTTGTAACATTTTACTAACGCGCCTCGTCCGTTCACCCCCGCGCGCACATCAGACAGGACGAGTCCTTCCGTTCACCGCCTCCTCACCTCGCAGCACCATCGCTCCTTGGAGACGCCCATGACCACAGGCCCTGTCGGCCTGTTCGCGCCCCAACCGCAGCGCCCCCGCCTGGGGGCCGTCGCACTCGCGTCGGGCGCGGCCTGGGTCCTGGCCGGAAACGACACCGGATCCATGGTGACGGCCTCTCCCCGGCTGTACCCGCACATGTGGAGCTGGGACGCCGCGTTCATCATGGTCGGCCTCGCCCAGCTGGACGTGCACCGCGCCGCCCGCGAGATGGAGACCCTCCTCGGCGGCCAGTGGGCCGACGGGATGATCCCGCACATCGTGTTCAGCGACGAGACCGGCTACTTCCCCGGCCCCGAGCGCTGGGAGACCGCCCTCCTGGGCGAGCACGCGCCCGCCGCCCCGCACACCTCGGGGATCTGCCAGCCGCCGGTGCACGCCGTCGCGCTGCGCAAGATCGTGGACGCCGGACGCCGCCGCTCCGGCGCTGACCAGCGGCGCGCCGAGGCCCTGCTGGAGTGGGCCTGGCCCCGGCTGTTCGCCTGGCAGCGCTGGCTGGCCACGCGGCGCGACCCGCTGGGCACCGGGCTGATCGCGGTGACGCACGGCTGGGAGTCCGGCATGGACAACTCCCCCCGCTGGGACTCGGCGTACGCGGCGGTGCGCCCCGGCCCGGACCTGCCCCCCTACACGCGCAAGGACCTGGACGAGGTAGGCGACGAGGGCGAGCGGCCCAGCGACGCCGAGTACGACCGCTACCTGTGGCTGATCGAGGAGATGCGGCGCGCCGGGTACCGGTCGGACGAGATCGTGCGCTCGGGCAGCTTCCTGGTCGGGGACGTGTTCATGAGCGCGGTCTTCGCGCTGTCCTGCGACGTGCTCGCGGAACTGGGCGAGGAGTCCGGACGGTCGGGCGAGCAGGTGGCGCTGCTACGGGACTGGGCGGCGCGCTCGCGCGCGGCGGTGGCCGCCACCCGCGATCCGGTCACCGGCCTGGCCCGCGACTTCGACGTGCGCGCCGGGGAGTGGATCGCCACCCCCAGCGTCGCCGGGTTCTCCCCGCTGCTGTGCGGGGGCCTGGAACCGGACGCGCGGGCCGCGCTGGTCGCCACCCTGGAGGGACCCGACTGGACCGGCCACCCGGACCTGGCCACCGGCTCGCTGCCCACGGTCTCGCCCTCGTCCCCCGGCTTCCTGCCCAAGCAGTACTGGCGGGGCCCGCAGTGGCCGGTGATCAGCTGGCTGTTCAGCTGGGCGATGCGCCGCGGCGGCATGGACGACACCGCCGCCGGCATCCGCGCCGAGACCCTGCGCCTGGTCTCCGACGGGACCTTCGCCGAGTACTACCACCCACTCACCGGGGCCCCGCTGGGCAGCCTCAGCCAGTCCTGGACGGCGGCGGTCGTACTGGACTGGCTGTACGAGGGCTGACCCGCCTCCGCAGCCCGTTCTTCTCACCGATCTTGACCTTCTCGGGGTCTCAACCGTCTCCGAGACCCCGGAAAGGTCAAGATCAGCGGGTGGACCGGCGTCGGACGCGGGACGCTAGCGCGGGAAGACCCCCTGCCCGGGCGCCAGGATGTTCCGGGGGTCGTACTTCTGCTTGGCCGCGGCGAGGTCGGGCCAGGCGTCGCCGAAGTGCCTCCGCCAGTCGTCCTCGCTCATCGGGACGGTGCCGACCGGGTACTGGTACCCGCCCAGGTCGCGGACCCGCTCGTACAGGGATCGGTTGGCCTCGACCATCTCCTCCGGGGTCGGCGCACCGGGTCCCGGGGTGGCCGTCTTCAGCAGCGCGAAGAGGAAGACCTCCGGGTCGTCGGGGACGCGCAGCAGCGGGGCCCCCAGCAGCGGACGGCCGAACGGGTACAGCAGGACCACCCCGGTGGGGCCGATGTCGGCGGGGGTCAGGTCCGCCATGACCGATTCGACGAAGGAGTCGACGGCGGAACCGGGTACGAACACGTTCCACCACGGGTGCGGGTCGTACCACTCCCCGGTCGAGCGCAGGTAGGCGACCGACGGGGCGAGCCGGTCGGCGAAGTCGAGGTAGGAGAGGTCGTCGACCTCCTCCGTGCCGGTCTCGTGGGACAGGTCGCCGGTCAGCGCGGCGTCGTCCGGAGCACTCCCGTCCCGCCAGAACGCCACGGCCTCCAGCACGTACACCCACCCCCCGGTCCCGTCGGGTTGGACGCTGCCCTCCAGGTACTCGAACCGGCCGTCGGCCGCGACGCGCCGCTGGTCGGCCGTGAGAGCGGCCACCTCGGGGTAGCGGAGCTGGTAGCGCCGCACCCTGTCGGGCGCCGGAACCAGCCCGACCGTGGCGCTGGTGACGACCGCGCACTGGCCGAGCCCGGCGAGCGCGGCGCGGAAGAGGTCGGCCCGCCTGGTCGGGGAGCAGACCACCCGGTGCCCCGCACCGGTGACCACCTCCAGCTCCAGGACCCCGTCGACCTGCGCCCCGTGCCGGTGGGTGGCCCCGCCCACACCGCCGACCGACAGCGTCCCGCCGACCGACAGCTCCAGGTAGTCGGTCAGCACCGGCGGGGTGAGACCGTGCGGCAGGGTCCGGCGCAGCAGGTCGCTCCACAGCGCGCCCGCCTGGACGACCGCCCGGTCGCCCTCCACCCGGATGTCGTCCAGCGTGCCCGTCTCCACGACGAGCCCCGCCTCCACCTGGGACTGCCCGTTCGTGGAGTGGCCCTGCCCGCGCGCGGCCACGGGGATTCCGCGGGCGCGACAGTAGCGCAGCATCACCGCCACGTCGGACACCGACCCGGGCCGCAGCACGGCCCTGGGGTGGTGCCGGACCATGTGCCCGTAGTCGTCCGCGGCCTCCTCCCTGGACCCGGGGTCCACGAGCAGCTCGCCGTCCAGGGGCGGCACGCGCTCCAGCGGCCCGCTGTCGGCCGCGGCCTCGGCGACCCAGGCGCGACCGGCCGGGTCGAACCCCAGGACCAGCGCTCCGACCCCGAGCCCGCCGACGAAGACCCGCCGTGGCAGGTGATTTCCCATTCCGATGCCTTCCCTCTCCACTCGCATTGGGCCGCAGCCTATTGCGTAATACGTCCCGGACAGCCGTTCTGCGACCGTTTTGTAGCGTGCGTGACCCCCGCATCACGATTGGGGTAGGATCGCTGCCGGATTCCCAGACGCCGCCCTATCTCGGTCGTTTGCCGAATCCGAACAAAAAATTAAGAAAAAGGGACAGGTGGCTATGGGCGGGAATGAAGCGGACATAACCAAACCGGATGCCGACCGCGCCTGGACCGAGCGGGAGACCAGTCAGGCGACGGCGTACGACGACATCGGCGACCGCTACGACGACGCCTTCCCGCACAAGGAGGGACAGGTCGAGTGCGTCGACCTCCTCCTGGGGAAGCTGCCCCCGGGGGCCCGCGTGCTGGACGTCGGCTGCGGCACGGGGCTGCCCACCTCCCGCCAGCTCGCCGACGCCGGCTGCGAGGTGACCGGGATCGACATCTCGCCGGGCATGCTGGACATCGCGCGCCGCAACGTCCCCAAGGCGCGCTTCCTGCGTTTCGACATGATCGACCTCGCCGCCGAGCGGGACCGGTACGACGCGGTCGTCGCGTTCTTCTCCCTGCTACACCTGCCGCGCGCGCGGATCCCGGACGCGTTGGAGTCGATCCACCGCGTACTCGTGCCCGGGGGCCGGTTCTGCCTGGCCATGGTCGAGGCCGACGTCGACGACCTCCTCATCCCGTTCCTCGGCCACCAGGTCCGGGTCACCGGCTACTTCCGGGACGAGCTGCGCTCCGTGCTGGGGGCCGCGGGCTTCGCGATCGAGGACGAGACCGCGCGCTCGTACGCCCCGTCCAGCACCCAGGCCCAAGCCGAGGTCCAGTTGTTCCTGACCTGTCGGCGCGTCGGCTGAACACCCCGTCCGAGCGCCCCGCGGCGCCGCCCCGGAAACACCGGAGAAACACGCCCCCGGGCGCCCGATACCGGCGCACCGAAACCGCACCGGAGCAGCACGGCCGAAACTCCGCGTAATTCCGGGGAGATATTCGGGGAATCCGATTCTGCCTATCTCACCAGTGCAGAGAGCCTGATCTGATGGAACCGAGAACCGAGAGGCCCGACGCCGCGGACGACACCGCGCCTCCGGACGGCGGCGCCCGCGCGCCAGTCGGGACCGAGAAGGCCGACGAGGGCGCCGGGCCCCCTCCGGTCGGCCTCGCCCAGCGGGCGGCGCTCCGCGAGCCGCTGCTCTTCCTCAACGAGGCCACCGTCGAGATCGGCGCCAGCCTGGACCCGGAGCGGACGGCCCGGGCGCTCGCGGACGCGATGGTCCCGGGGATCGCGGACTTCGCGGCGGTGCACCTCCTGGAGGCGCTGTTCTCCCCGCACCAGCTCGACGTCGAGCTCCCGGACTCCGTCCGGGCGCTGTCCGCCGAGATCCGGCGGGTGGTCGTCGCCCACGACGAGGACCCGATGCACTGGAGCGGCATCGCGCCCGAGGGCCGCATCCAGGTGCCGTCCCCGACGAGCCCCGTCCACCTCGCGATGGCGACCAACGAGCCGGTCGCCGTCCCCCGGGTCGACGCCGACCTGGCCCGCGAGCTGGCCGGGACGCACCACGCCGACGCCGCGCCGCCCACCGTGCTCGACCGGTCCCTGCTCGCCATCCCGCTGTACGTGCGGGGGCGCACGCTCGGCGCCGTCACGCTGCTGCGCAGGCCCGACCGCCCGCCCTTCGACGAGGTCGACATGCTGGCGGCGCGCCAGCTCGCCGCCCAGGCCAGCCTGGGCGTGGACAACGCCTACCTGTACCGGTCCCAGGCGACCATCGGCGACGCCCTTCAGCGCAGCATGCTGCCGACCCTGCCGTCCCGCCTGTCCAGCGTCGACATCGCCCACCGCTACGTCAGCAGCAGCCACACCGCGCAGGTCGGCGGCGACTGGTTCGACGCCATCCCGCTTCCCGGCAGCCGGGTCGCGCTCGTCGTGGGCGACGTCATGGGGCACGGCATCCGGTCCGCGGCGGCCATGGGCCAGTTCCGCACCGCCGTGCAGACGCTCGCGGCCATGGACCTGCCGCCGCACCAGGTGCTCCGGCACCTGGACGACCTCGCCCAGCGGCTCGGCCCCGGCTACCTGGCCACCTGCGTCTACGCGATCTACGATCCGGTCGCCCGCCGCTGCACGTTCGCCAACGCCGGGCACATACCGCCGGCGCTGCTGCGCGCGGACGGGCGGACGGAGCTGCTGCGCCCGCCGACGGGCGCGCCGATCGGGGTGGGGGGCGTCGCCTTCGAGCCGTTGGAGGTGTCGGTGTCCGACGGCGACGTGCTGGTGCTGTGCACCGACGGCCTCGTGGAGAGCCGCGGCCAGGACATCGACACGGGCCTGGCCGCGCTCCTGGACAACCTCTCCGAGCCCGGGCTCCCGCTGGACGCCCAGTGCGAGACGCTGCTGCGGGCGCTGCACGCGGAGGACCGGGAGGACGACGTCGCACTGCTCGTGGCGCGGCTGCGCGGGGTGCCCAGCGGCAACGTCGCCCAGTGGCTGCTGCAGCCGCGCGTCACCACGCCCGCCCGGGTCCGCCGGCTGGTACGCGACACGCTCACCGTCTGGGGGCTGCCGGACTGCGTCGACGTCACCGAGCTGCTGGCCACCGAACTGGTCACCAACGCCGTCCGGCACGCCTCGCGTCCGATCGAGCTGCGGCTGCTGCGCACCGACACCCTGCTGTGCGAGGTCACCGACGACGACCAGCACCGGCCGGTGCTGCGCCACGCGGCCGAGACCGACGAGGGCGGCCGCGGCCTGCAGCTGGTCAGCCGCCTGGCGGCACGCTGGGGTACCAGTGGAAAGACCACCGGCAAGGTGGTCTGGTTCGAACTGGACCTGCCCTCCTCCTGATCCGCCCCGCTGCTCTTCCCGGTGATCGTGACCTTTTCGGAGTCTCGAAGGCGATCGAGGCCCCGGAAAAGTCAAGAGCAGCGGGGAAACGGACACGGCGCATTAGGGAGTCTCCGGCGCGGGGGTGGTTCGGCGTGCCGGTGCTTCGGGTGGGTCTTTCGGCCTCCTGTCACGCGGATCGCGAGGTGACGGCGGGCGGCGACGGCGGGTGCGGGTCGGGGCCGCGCCCACGACGTCCGTTTCGCGTGGTTTCCGTTGGTGATCTTGCTGTTTCCCCCCGCGAACCTTGACCTCGGGGGGAAACAGCAAGATCACCGGACATTCGAGGGCCGGTTCCGCCCCCACCCGGAATGATCATGGGCTTTCTGCCCTTCCCGGCCCCGAAACGGGCAGAAAGCCCACGACCGTCAACGACACCCTCACGCAACGGACATCATGGGCGCGGCCCCGACCCGCACCCGCCGTCGCCGCCCCCGTCACCGCGCCGCACACAAGAACACCCTGACGATCCGCTTGGCGGACTCCCGACACCGAATCATCCCCGCGCCCGAGACTCCCTAGCGGCCCACCGCCAGGCGGTGGTCCAGGGCGGTGTGGCGGCGGCCCGAGGCGGTGTTGCGCACGGCCTGGGCGACGGCCTTGCGCGAACCGACCAGGACGACGAGCTTCTTGGCGCGGGTGATCGCGGTGTACAGCAGGTTGCGTTGCAGCATCATCCAGGCGCTGGTGGTGACCGGGACGACGACGCAGGGGTACTCGCTGCCCTGGGAGCGGTGCACGGTCAGGGCGTAGGCGTGGGTCAGCTCGTCGAGTTCGGCGAAGTCGTAGCCGATCTCCTCGTTCTCGTCGGTCAGGACGGTCAGCGACTGCTCGACCTGGTCGATGGCGGTGACGTTGCCGAGGGTGCCGTTGAACACCCCGTTCGCGCCCTTGTCGTAGTTGTTGCGGATCTGGGTGACCTTGTCGCCGACCCGGAAGACGCGTCCGCCGAACCGGCGCTCGGGCACGCCCTCGCGGGGCGGGGTGAGCGCGGTCTGCAGGAGCTGGTTCAGGTTGCCCGCCCCGGCGGGACCCCGGTGCATGGGCGCCAGCACCTGCACGTCCCGGCGCGGGTCGAGGCCGAACTTGCGGGGGATGCGGTTGGCCACCACGTCGACGGTGAGCTCCGCGGCGGTCTCGGTGTCGTCGCAGGGGAAGAGGAAGAAATCGGACATCCCCTCCAGCTCGACGGGTTTGCCGGTGTTGACGCGGTGCGCGTTGACGACCACCCCCGACTGGGCGGCCTGGCGGAACACCTGGGTGAGGCGGACGCTGGGCACGGGCGAGCCGTCCGCGAGAAGGTCGCGCAGCACCTGGCCCGCGCCGACCGAGGGGAGCTGGTCGACGTCGCCGACCAGGAGCAGGTGCGCGCCCGGCGGGACGGCCTTGGCCAGCTTGTTGGCCAGCAGCAGGTCGAGCATCGAGGCCTCGTCCACCACGAGCAGGTCGCAGTCCAGGGGCCGGTCCCGGTCGTAGGAGGCGTCGCCGCCCGGTTTGAGCTCCAGCAGCCGGTGCACGGTGGACGCCTCGTGCCCGGTCAGCTCGGTCAGGCGCTTGGCCGCGCGCCCGGTCGGGGCCGCCAGGATGATCTTGGCCCGCTTGGCCGCGGCCAGGGTGATGACGGAGGCGACGGTGAAGGACTTGCCGCAGCCGGGTCCACCGGTCAGCACCGCGACCCTGCTGGTCAGCGCGAGTCTGACCGCCTGCTCCTGGGCGGGCGCCAGGTCGGTTCCGGTGCGCTTCCCGAGCCAGCCCAGCGCCCGGTCCCAGTCCACGTCGGCGAACGCGCCCAGCCGGTCCTCCCCGGCGGCCAGCAGCGACCGCAGCTGCCCGGCCAGGGAGATCTCGGCGCGGTGGAACGGCACCAGGTACACCCCGGTCACCGCCTCGCCGTCGCCGTCGGGGAGCTTCTCCCGGACCACGCCCTCCTCCGCGACGAGTTCGGCCAGGCAGTCGATGACCAGCGCGGAGTCGACCTGGAGGATCTTGACCGCCTCGCTGATCAGCGCGTCCTCGGGCAGGTAGCAGTGGCCGTCCCCGGTGGACTCGGACAGGGTGAACTGGATCCCGGCCTTGACCCTTTGAGGGCTGTCGTGCGGGATGCCGACCGCGCGGGCGATGGTGTCCGCGGTCTTGAAACCGATCCCCCACACGTCGGCGGCCAGGGAGTACGGCTCCTCGCGCACCACCCGGATCGAGGCGTCGCCGTGCTTCTTGTAGACGCGCACGGCCAGCGACGTCGACACCTCGATCCCCTGCAGGAAGACCATCACCTCCTTGATCGCCTTCTGCTCCTCCCACGCCTCCGTGATGGTCCTGGTGCGCTTGGGGCCGAGCTTCGGCACCTCCATCAGCCGCTCGGGGGTGTTCTCGATGACGTCCAGCGCCTCGGCGCCGAAGTGGCCGACGATGTTCTCGGCCAGGCGCGGGCCGACCCCCTTGACCAGCCCCGATCCGAGGTAACGGCGGATGCCCTGCACGGTGGCGGGCAGCACGGTGGTGTAGTTCTCCACCTGGAACTGCCGCCCGTACTGGGGGTGCGACCCCCACCGGCCCTCCATGCGCAGCGACTCCCCGGGGTGCGCGCCCAGCAGGGCGCCGACCACGGTCACCAGGTCGCCGCCGCGCCCCGGGTCCACCCGGGCCACGGTGTAGCCCGTCTCCTCGTTGGCGTAGGTGAGGCGCTCCAGCACCCCCTCCAGAACGGCCGGGCGGAACGGTTCACCGGATGCCACCGTCGGCACCTCCCGTCATTCGGGGGAAGGGGGACTCCGTCGACGCTACCGAACCCGGACGACACCGGAGCGGTCCCCGGGGTTTCCGGGCGTTCTCCCGGACCGGGCCGACAGCACGGAGATCATTACATATCGTGGGACGATGGACGCCGGGCTCCTGTCCGACAGCGCGCCGGCAGTCCGTTCGACCGGTCCTGACACGACCCGCGGAACGCGGGCCACGGGATGAGGAGTGCCATGATCCAGGGTTCGGACACCGCTTCGCGTCGCATCGACAAGGCCGACGAGGCGGAGCTGCGCCGCCTCCTCGCAGGGCTCACCGCGGTCCGCGACGGCGACTTCGGAACCCGCCTTCCCGCCGACCGGGACGGACTGCTCGGCGAGATCTCGGTCGTGTTCAACGGCATGGTCGACCAGCTGTCGCTGTTCACCTCCGAGGTCACCCGGGTGGCCCGCGAGGTCGGCACCGACGGCCGCCTCGGCGGACAGGCCCGGGTGCCGGGCGTCGACGGGGCGTGGCGCGACCTCACCGACTCGGTGAACCTGATGGCGGGCAACCTCACCGCCCAGGTCCGGTCCATCGCCCAGGTCGTCACCGCGGTGGCCAGGGGCGACCTGACCCGCAAGATCGACGTCGGCGCGCGCGGGGAGATCCTGGAGCTCAAGACGAGCGTCAACACGATGGTCGACCAGCTCTCCTCGTTCGCCGACGAGGTCACCCGCGTGGCCCGCGAGGTCGGCACCGACGGCCGCCTCGGCGGGCAGGCCGACGTCAAGGGCGTCTCGGGCACCTGGAAGGACCTGACCGAGTCGGTCAACGTCATGGGCGACAACCTCACCGCCCAGGTCCGCGCCATCGCGCAGGTGACCACGGCGGTGGCCAGGGGCGACCTGTCGCAGAAGATCCGGGTGGACGCCCGGGGGGAGATCCTGGAGCTCAAGGAGACCATCAACACGATGGTCGACCAGCTCTCCTCGTTCGCCGACGAGGTCACCCGCGTGGCCCGCGAGGTCGGCACCGACGGCCGCCTCGGCGGGCAGGCCCGGGTGCCCAACGTCGCCGGGACGTGGAAGGACCTCACCGACAACGTCAACTCGATGGCCGGGAACCTGACCAACCAGGTCCGCAACATCGCGCAGGTGACCACCTCGGTGGCCAGGGGCGACCTGACCCGCAAGATCGACGTGGACGCGCGCGGGGAGATCCTCGAACTCAAGACGACCATCAACACGATGGTCGACCAGCTGTCGGCGTTCGCCGACGAGGTCACCCGCGTGGCCCGCGAGGTCGGCAGGGAGGGGCGCCTGGGCGGGCAGGCGGAGGTCGAGGGCGTCTCGGGCACCTGGCGGCGGCTCACCCAGAACGTCAACGAGCTCGCCGGGAACCTCACCCGCCAGGTCCGCGCCATCGCCGAGGTCACCAGCGCCGTCGCCGAGGGCGACCTGACCCGCTCCATCACCGTGGACGCCTCGGGGGAGGTCGCCGAGCTCAAGGACAACATCAACACGATGGTGCACTCGCTGCGCGAGACCACCCGCGCCAACCAGGAGCAGGACTGGCTCAAGTCCAACCTGGCCCGCGTGTCCGGCCTCATCCAGGGCAGCCGCGACCTGGCGGTCGTCGCCGAGCTCATCATGGACGAGCTGACCCCGCTGGTCCGCGCCCAGTACGGCGCCTTCTACCTGGCGGTCGACGCGCCCGGCGGAACCGAGCTGGAGCTGATCGGCTCCTACGGCCACCCCGACGCCGACCCGAACGGGCCGCCCACGAGGTTCCGGCTGGGCCAGTCGCTGGTCGGCCAGGCCGCGCGCAGCCGCCGCACCATCGTCGTGGACGGCCTGCCCGACGGCTACGTGACCGTCTCCTCGGGGCTGGGCCGCAGCACCCCCGAGAGCCTGATCGTGCTGCCGATCATGGTCGAGGACCAGGTGCTCGGCGTCATCGAGCTCGCCTCCGTTCGCCCCTTCGCCCAGGTGCACCGGGACTTCCTGGAGCAGCTGATGGAGGTCGTCGGCGTCAACGTCAACACCATCCTCGCCAACGTCCGCACCGACGAGCTGCTGGGCGAGTCCCAGCGGCTGGCCGAGGAGCTGCGGGCCCGCACCGAGGAGCTCCAGGTCAGACAGGAGGAGCTGCAGCGCTCCAACGCCGAGCTGCAGGAGAAGGCCGCGCTGCTGGCCAGCCAGAACCACGACATCGAGACCAAGAACCTGGAGATCGAGCAGGCCCGCCAGGAGTTGGAGACCCGGGCCCAGGAGCTGTCGCTGGCCTCCAAGTACAAGTCCGAGTTCCTGGCCAACATGAGCCACGAGCTGCGCACCCCCCTCAACAGCCTGCTGATCCTCGCCCAGCTGCTGGCGCAGAACCCCACCAGGAACCTCACCTCCAAGCAGGTGGAGTACGCCGGGGTGATCCACTCGGCGGGGTCGGACCTGCTGCAGCTGATCAACGACATCCTGGACCTGTCCAAGGTCGAGGCGGGCAAGATGGAGTTCAGCCCCGAACCCGTCCCGCTGCGCAGGCTGGTGGAGTACGCCGACGCCACCTTCCGCCCGTTGACCGCCCAGAAGGGGCTGGACTTCCGGATCAGCGTAGGACGCGGCGTCCCCGAAAGCCTGGTCACCGACGACTCGCGGTTGCGGCAGGTGCTGCGCAACCTGCTGTCCAACGCCGTGAAGTTCACCGAGTCCGGCGAGGTGGAGCTGCGGTTCGAGCCGGCAGGGGAGTCGGAGGTGCCCGCGTCGGTCCGCGCCCGCGGCCCGGTTCTGGCCATCCGCGTGGCGGACACCGGGATCGGCGTCGCCGAGCAGCAGCTGGACCTGATCTTCGAGGCGTTCCAGCAGGCCGACGGCACCACCAGCCGCAAGTACGGCGGCACCGGCCTGGGGCTCTCCATCAGCCGCGAGATCGCCTACCTGCTCGGCGGCGCCATCAAGGCGACGAGCACCGTCGGCGAGGGCAGCACGTTCACGCTGTACCTGCCCACGACCCGTCCCGGCCCCGTCGGCGGCCGGAGCGCGGAGCCGCAGGACCGGCGTCGGCTCCTGGTGGTCGAGAGCCACCGCAAGGGGCTGTTGTCCCTGGTGGCCGAGAGCGCGGTCGCCGACCTGGCAGGGGCCCGGGGGGAGGCCGCCCCGCGCGGCCCCGTCGAGGTGGTCGAGGCCGTGCGGGGCGAGGAGGCCGCGGCGGCGCTGGCGGCCGAACCGTTCCACTGCGTCGTGCTCGACCTGGACATGCCCTCCGCCGAGACGCGGCGCTTCCTGGAGTCGGTGCGGGGCGCCCCCGCCCCGGACGGCTTCACGATCCTGGCCCACCACAGCAACCGCCTGGACCCCGACCGCGAACAGACACTGCGCGAGCACACCCGCGCGCGGTCCGTGGAGCTGCTGCCGAGCCTGGACGAGCTGCGCGAACGCATCACCCTGCACCTGGGCGCCGACGAACCCGGCGACGTGCCGCCGCTGGACCGCCCCGACGACCGCCCCGACACCGGGCCGTCGTGGCGGGAGGAGCAGGCCGACGCGCTCGCGGGCCGCACGGTGCTCGTGGTGGACGACGACGTGCGCAACGTCTTCGCGCTCACCGGCATCCTCGAACTCCACGGCCTGCGCGTCCTGCACGCCGAGGACGGCCGCAAGGGGATCGACCTCCTCGAGCGCACCCCCGGGATCGACCTGATCCTGATGGACGTGATGATGCCCGAGATGGACGGGTACGCGGCCACCGCCGCCATCCGCGCGATGCCCGCCCACGCCCACCTGCCGATCATCGCCGTGACGGCCAAGGCCATGCGGGGCGACCGCGAGAAGAGCCTCGCCTCGGGCGCCGACGACCACATCACCAAACCCGTGGACGCCCACGAACTCGTCGAGTGCATCCGCCGCTGGCTCGCCCCGAAACACACGTCCTACTGACTGATGCCGCCTTCCCATCGGTGATCTCGGCGTCAGCCCCCCCGAACGGACATCGCAGGACGCTGACGCCGAGATCACCGATGGAGGCGCGCGAACCGATCTAGGATGCACCTGGGGCGCCAGATGTGCCCGAGGCGCGAAGGAGCACCGGTTTCGTGGAGATCCCGCAATCGCCGAACGCGGAGGGCCCGGTGCGCGGCGACACCGAACGGCTCGCCTCCGTCGTGGACCGGCTGCACCGCCGGCTCCGGGCCGAGGCCGCCGACCGCGACGCGCGCGCCGTGGTCGAACTCGCCAAGGGCGTCCTGATGGAACGCCTGCGCTGCGGGCCCGCGGCCGCCGCGCGGCAGCTCGAGCAGCTGGCCGGGGCCGCGCGGTCGTCGGTGCCGGAACTGGCCGCCGACATCGTCGACCGGACCGCCGACGACCTGATCTCCCGCTCCTCCCGGCATCCGGGGACCGTGAACGGCGCCGCCGGCCCGTCGGACGCCGTACGGCTGCGCACCGCGGAATCGGGACTCCTGGCCGCCTCCGACGCCCACGCCGCCGCGCGCTCCCTGCTGGCGAACGCCCTGGCCCCGCTGGGCGCCACCGCCCTGGCCGTGTGGGAGCTCACCCGCGACGACTGCCTCACGCTCGCCGGACACGCCGGGGTCTCCCCCGCCGAAGCGGCCCGCTGGCGCCACGTCCCTCCCGGCCTCCCCACCCTGGCGCGCAGGGCGCTGCGCGAACGGCGCCCGGTGTGGAGCACCCCCTCCGACCCGGACTCCGCGCCCTCGTTCCGCGCTCCGGGCGGTTCCGGCGGCCGCTGCGTCCTGCCCGCCGAGGCCAACGGCCGCGTCCTGGGCGTCCTGGAGGTCTGCTGGGAGCCCGCCCCCGACGCCCTGCCGCCGCGGACCCACCGGCAGCTGCCCGCCCTGGCCGAACTGTGCGCGCACACCCTGGGCGGCGCGGCGGCCCGCGGAGCGGACCCCGCCGGCCTCCCGGACGGCGCGGCGGCGCCGCTGACCGACCTCGCGGACAGCCTCCTCGACCCCGCGATGGTGCTGCGGCCGCGCCGCGCCGGGGACGGGCGGATCACCGACTTCCGGATCGAGCACGTCAACGGACGCTTCACCGACCTCGCGGGCCGCCCGGCGACGGCCCTCACCGGGACGCTGCTGCTGGAGTCCTACCCGATGGCCGGAACGGAGGCGGGCCTGTTCGAGCGGATCGAGCACGTCCACGCCACCGGCGCGGCCTTCCATACCGACTCGATGGAACTGGCAACCCTCGTCGACGGGATCCCGGTGTCCGCCACGGCCGCCGTGGGCGTCGGCCGCCACGGAGACCTGCTGCTGCTGACCTGGCGCGTCCACGAGGAGGCCGAACGGCTCACCACGCTGCTGCAGCACGCCCAGCGCCTCGGCCGCATCGGCGGCTTCGAGGAGGACCTGACGACCGGGGACGTCGTCTGGAACATCCAGCTCTTCGACCTGTACGGGATGCCGCCGGGCGCGCGGCCGATCCCCCTGGACCGGTTGGCCGCCCACGTACACCCCGACGACGCGGCCGCCGTGCGCGGCTTCGCGCGCACCGTCCTGCACCACCGGCGACCGGCCTCCACCGCGTTCCGGCTGCGGCGCCCCGACGGCGTCGTGCGGCACATCCGCGTGGTCGCCGAACCCGTCGTCGACCCCGCCGCCCGCCTGGTCGCGGTGCGCGGGGCGTACCAGGACGTCTCCGCCCAGCACTGGACCGAGCTGGCGCTGGCCGTCACCCGCGACCGCCTCGCCGACAGCGAGCAGCGCGCGGACGAGGGCGACCGCCTGGCTCTGCGGCTGCAGCAGGCGATCATGCCCGAGGCCCCGCCGCCGGTCGGCGCGTCGGGACTGGGCGTGGCCGTCCGCTACCGGCCCGCGGAGAAGGAGCACCTCGTCGGCGGCGACTGGTACGACACCGTGGTCCTGCCCGGCGGCCGGGTTCTGCTGGTGGTGGGCGACGTCGCCGGGCACGGCATCGAGGCCGCGACCGGGATGGTGGCCCTGCGCAACGCGCTGCGCGGCCTGGCCACCACGGGGGCCGGCCCGGGAAGGCTCCTGAGCTGGCTCAACACCGTCGCCACCCACCTCACCGACCGGGTCACGGCCACCGCCGTGTGCGGCGTCTACGACCCGGGGAGCCGGACGCTGCGGTGGGCGCGCGCCGGGCACCTGCCCCCCGTTCTGGTGCGCGGGGGGAGCGCCGTGACGCTGCCGCTGCTGGAGGGCATCCTGCTGGGCGCCGCGCCCGACGCCGAGTACGAGGAGGAGAGCCGCACGCTGGAGCCCGGCGACGTCCTGCTGATGTACACCGACGGCCTGATCGAGCGCAGGGACCGGTCCCTGGAGCAGTCCTTGGACGGGCTGCTGGCGATCGCGCGGTACCCGGTCGGCCACCTCGAGGAGCGGCTCGACCACCTGCTCACCCACAGCAGTTCGGACACCGACGACGACACGTGCCTCATCGGCGTCCAGGTGAACTGACCGCTCCCGTGCCGCCGCGCGGCCCCGCAGCCCCGTCCGGGCGGGCCGGTCCGGCCCGCGTCACACGGTGGTGATCGCCACCTTGGTCCAGCCCGGTTCGCGGCGGTCGAAGGCCGCGTAGGCGTCCAGGACCGCGGTCGCGGCCATGGGCTCCTCCTGGGTGAGGACCGAGGTGATGTCGACCGCGCCCGAGGCCACCATGTCCACCAGCCCCGGGATGTACTTGCGGTGGTTGCAGTTGCCCATGTTGAGGGTGAGGTTCTTGTTCATGGCCATGCCGATCGGGAAGGTCTCGTCGCCGGGCGGGTAGACCCCGATGACGGACACCGTCCCGGCCTTGGCCACCGTCTCCACCGCCCACCGCAGCGCTTGGGAGGGCGCGTCCCCGGGCACCCAGGTGTCCCCGGCCGGGCGGGCGCCGGGCACGAGCGCCGAGCGCTCCGCCTCGAACCTGTCCGCGGCCGCGCGGTCCGGGGCCGCCGGTCCGCTCTTGGGCCGCTCGGCGTCGACGCCCACCGCGTCGACGACGCGGTCCGGCCCGATCCCCCCGGTCAGGTCGAGGATCGCTGCCACCGGGTCCTCGGTGTTGTAGTCGACGACCTCCGCGTGCAGGGCCCGCGCCTGCTCCAGCCTGCCGCGCACTCCGTCGACGGCGATCACCCGCCCCGCGCCCTGCATGCGCGCGCTCAGGATCGTGAACAGCCCCACCGGGCCGCACCCGAAGACCGCGACGGTGTCCCCGGCCCCGACCTCGGCCAGGCGGGCGCCGAACCAGGCGGTGGGGAAGATGTCGGAGAGCAGGACGGCCTCCTCGTCGCTCACCCGCTCGGGCAGCGGCACGAGGCCGATGTTGGCGTAGGGCACACGCACCCGTTCGGCCTGCAGCCCGGGGAAGGAGCCCGTCGACCGCGGTCCGCCGAAGAACGCCGTTCCGGCGCGCCGCCCGCCGGGGTTCGCGTTGTCGCACTGGGCGAAGTACCCGGCCCGGCAGTAGCTGCACGTGCCGCAGCCGATCGTGGACGGGATGACCACCCGGTCCCCGGGACTGAAGTTGCGCACCCCGGGCCCGACCTCGGTGACCACGCCCACGCCCTCGTGGCCCATGACCATGCCCGGCTCCATGCCCGGGAGCGTGCCGCGCACCATGTGCAGGTCGGTTCCGCAGATCGCGCTGGTGGTGATCTGGACGATCGCGTCGTTCGGGTCCTGGAGCGCCGGTTCGGCGACGTCCTCCATCCGGATGTCCCCGATGCCGTGCCACACTACGGCCTTCATGTTCCACGTCCCCTCTCGTCCGCCGGAGCCGCCTTCCGGCCCCGCTCCGCCCGACTAACCGCGCCCGCCGCCCCGAACCCACCGGTCCCGGAAAACCTCCGCCCGGATCATCGGGCTCCCCGCTGGTCTTGACCCTTCCGGAGTCCCGGAGGCGGTCGAGCCCCCGAAGGGTCAAGACCGGCGAGGAGAGCGGGTCCTGCGGGAAGTGGCGGCTCCGAGCGCGGACCACCCGCCGGACTTCAGACGCAGTCGCGCGGGATGTCGGCGGTGTGGTCGCGCGAGGCGATCCGCTCGCCGTTCTCGTAGGCGTCGAGGGTGGCGTGCAGGTGGAAGTCGGCGGAGGACGACGTCAGCACCGTCCGGCTGCGGGTCTCCACGTCCCAGTCGCCGCGGGCGAAACGCATCGTCCACTCGGCCTCCCCGCGCACCGAGTCGAAGTCGTCCCCGGTCCGGGTGTAGCGCTCCTCCGAGCGGCGGGTGACCTCCAGGCCGATGCCGTCGAAGCGGACGGTGCCCAGGTCCTTGACCACGTGCAGCTCCGACTCGTAGTCGACCAGGTCGCGGATGACCGTCCAGCGCTGCTCGCCCATCGCCACCCGGGTGGTGGCGATGGGCTCGGCCCCCTCGGGCTCGTCGAAGGGCACGGGCGCGACGTCGTCGCCCTCGGAGACCCGGCGCACCGGAAGCCTCAGGGCGGTGTCCCCGCCGAAGAAGACCGACAGCAGGACGGGTTCGGGCGGCGGCCAGGCCAGCGGCCAGTACGACGTCGAGAGCGAGACGCGGATCCGGTGCCCGGCCGGGAACGCCTGGGCGGCGCCGTTGAGGACGACCGAAACCGTGTGGCGCCGCCCCGGCTCCAGCGGCTCCGGTCTCTCGTGCCCGTCCGCGTGGGCGAGGTTGAGCAGGCCGTACGTGACCCGCGTGGCCGCTCCGTCCGGGGCGACGTCGGAGAGCCGGACCGCCACCATCGCGACCGGGCGGTCCGCGGCCACCTCCAGGTCCACCACCGGCGAGCCCAGGATCTCGCAGCGCTCGGTCAGCGGCTCACTGTCGAAGACCATCGAGCCGCCGTCCTCCTCGCGCTGGTCGTAGGGCAGGTCCGGCGGGGCGTTGTAGGAGCACCACTTCCCCGCGAACTGGCCCACCGACAACGGCGACCGCAGGGACAGCTCGGCGGGGCCGACGGCCTCGTCGGGCTCCGCGACGCGTTTGGGCAGCAGCGGCCGCCGCTGCGACACCACGTGCGGCGACGGCCAGGACGGCTCGCCCACCCAGCGCCCCGGCCGTTCGGTGTAGGCGGTGGAGGGCGGCATGCTCTCCTGCATCCAGCTGCGCAGCATCGGCTCGTCCATGACGTCGTTGTCGACGTCCTTGAGCCACCGGTCCCACCAGCGGACCACCTGCTGCAGGAAGCCGATGGCGGGTCCGGGCTTGCCCAGGTGCGGGTACTTGTGCGACCACGGGCCGATCAGCCCGAGCCGGGGCACCTCCAGCCCCTGGAGCAGGCGGAACACGGCGTTGGAGTAGCCGTCGGCCCAACCGCTGACCGCGAGCACCGGCACCCGGACGGCCCGGAGGTCCTCGCACACCGAGCCGTGCTTCCAGTAGTCGTCGCGGTGCTGGTGGCGCAACCAGGTGTCCAGCCACACCCCGCTGCCGTCGAGCCGCTCGCGCCACATCTCCCGCCAGCGCTCCCCCACCACGGCCGGGTCCGGCGGACAGGAGTTGTACGCGAGCATGGTGGAGGCCCAGGAGAGGTTGTCGCCCAGCAGGCATCCGCCCATGTAGTGCACGTCGTCGGCGTAGCGGTCGTCGGTGGAGGAGGCGGTCACGATCGCGCGCAGGCTCTCGGGCCCGCGCGCGGCGACCTGAAGCGCGTTGAACCCGCCCCAGGAGATGCCCATCATCCCGGTCCGGCCATCGCACCAGGGCTGGTCGGCGAGCCAGGCGAGGACCTCCTCGGCGTCGTTCATCTCCTGCTCCAGGTACTCGTCGGCCAGGACCCCCTCGGAGTCCCCGCTGCCGCGCAGGTCCACGCGGGCGCACGCGTACCCGTGCCCGGCCATGTAGGGGTGGTGGATCGAGTCGCGCTGCGCGGTCAGGTCCCGCTGGCGGTAGGGGATGAACTCCAGGACGGCCGGGACCGGGGCGTCGTCGGAACCGGTGGGGCGCCAGATCCGGGCGGCCAGGCGGGTCCCGTCCCGCAGGGGGATCCACAGGTGCTCGTCCTGGCGTACCTCGTTGGGCAGTGCGGTGACCGTGCGCATGGGCGGTCGTCCCCCTATCGGTCGTCGGTGTCGTCGATCCGGAAGTCGAGCGCGTCGGCGCAGGCCTGGTAGCGGTCCCGCAGCTGCTCCTCGTCGTCGGCTCCGACGAAGATCCGGGCGAGCTCGAAGCTGTAGCTGTCCTGGGCGTGCAGCGCGGAGAGCCGCTCGCCCTCTCGGGCGACGATCCTCACCACGGTTCCGGGGACGTCCCGCTCCACGCGCTCCACCTCCCCGGGGGTGGGCACGCGCAGGACGAGGCCGTCGTGGAAGTGACGCAGGAAGCACTTCGCGGCCACGGCGTACCTGCCGCGCCGGTGGGGCAGTTCGGGTGCGCGCCCCAGCGCCAGGCGCACCGCGCACTCGTGGTTGGGCGCGCCGTCCACGTTCTCGAACAGCCTGGCGTGCGACTGGGAGTGCCGGGGGTTGACCTCCAGGAGGGTGACGTCGCCGGTCTCGGCGTCGGCGAAGAACTCGATGTTGAACGTCGTGGCGTCCAGGCCGACCCGCTCGACGACCCGGCGGGACAGGTCCGCGAGCCGGTCGAGGGTCTCCCCCGGCAGCCGGGAGGGGTACTGGTAGCGCAGGAAGCTGGAGGCGCCGGGATAGCGCAGCGAGTCGACGACGCCGTAGACGCGCGCCCTCCCCTGGTGGACGTAGCCCTCGACGGTGACCTGGTCGCCGCGCCCCTCCTCCTCCGCCAGGCAGGCCGACCCCCCGGCCTCGGCGACCTCGGGCGGCAGCCGCACCTGGCTCATGACGAACTCGAACGGCTCCCCGAGGTGTCCGGCGCCCTCGTTGATCCGGTGCAGCGCCTCGCGGAACCCGGCGTCGTCGGTGACCCGGAAGGCCAGTTCGGAGGAGAACGACTTCACCGGCTTGAGCCACAGGGGGTAGGACAGGCCGTCGGGCCTGGCCGTGGCGTCCGGGGCGACCAGGGCGAAGCGGGGGACCTCGTCGATGGCCTCGCGCTGCACCAGGCGGCTCCAGTACTTGTGCTCGCACTTGACGACGGCCTCCAGCGGGGCGGAGGGCAGCCCGTACCGCCGGCACAGGAGGGGGACCATGGAGGTGACGGGGAAGTCCCAGTAGCCGATGACGGCGTCGACGGGCCCGTCGAAGCCGTCTAGCCGCCGCCGCGCCTCCTCCAGGAGGGCGCGGATGTCGATGTCGTCGCCGTACTGCAGCTCCTCGATGGTGAGCAGGCCGTGGAAGCGGTAGTTCCCGGCGTCGGGCAGCGCGCGCAGCGTCTCCTCGTTGCACTCGTCCAACCCCAGGACGAAGACGTTCACTGCCATGAGGCCCTCCCACCGGTCCCCCGGGCGCGTTCCCGGATGCCGCCGGGGCGGCTCCCGTCCGCGGCGGGCCCTGTCCGTGCCGGGCGCGGGCCCCGGGACGGTCCGGGGAGCACGCTTTCGTCCCCACTGACCAGGGACGACCGTTTCACTCGCCACCGGTCGGCCTTCCTCCCGGACCCCCTGTCCCCGGGCCCCGCCGCTCCGACCGCCGGGGAAGTGACCCGCGCCACGCAGGGAGGCGCCGGGAACTCCGGTCGACGGTGATTACCCTTGTCGCCGGGACGAGAGTCCCCGACCCACGACGGAAGGAGAGGCTGCCCATGATCGACACCGACCTGATCACGACAGCGATCACCCTCATCCTGGCGAGCGTCGCCCTGGCCCTCCTGGGATGCCTGCTCTTCGTCGCCGACGCCTGGGTCCGCCGCAGGCACCGGGCCGACGCCGCCGGCCGCCGGCACCCTCCCGCCCGCGCCACCGCGACCGAACGCGAGAAGCAGCACGCCTGAACCCGGGCGAGGGGACCGGCGCCACCGCGCGCCCCTCCGCCGTCAACCGCGGATAACCACAGGTGGCCCTGGCCGAAGGGGTCCGCACCGGGACGACCGGTACGGTACATAGCGCCAACCCCTGATCCGGCGCTCAGGCCCGCGGATCCCGTCCCCCCGGAGCAGATGGATGCACACGGTCCGCGTCTCGCAGTCCCGCCGCAGGGCTCCGTCCGGTCTCGCCGAGGTCCTCGACGCGCCGGAGCACTCGGGGGCGGACCTCTACCTGCACGTCGAACCCGGGTACTACACCTCCACGGGACTCCACGCGATCAGGAGGCACGTCGTCGTCGTGCCGACGGACGGCCCCGGCACGGTGACCGTGAGCGTTCCGGACAGCAACGTCTTCAACGTGTACGGCGGGCGGTTGGAACTCCACGGGATCACGGTGCGAAACGACTCGGAGGAGTACCCGCCCGTCTACGTACACCCCGAGGCCGGGTTCACGGCGGTCGGCTGCCTCTTCGAGTCCCCGTCGCGCACGACGCTGAACGGCGCCCGCGCCGAGATCAGCCGGTGCCGGTTCGCCAGGGGCGGGCTCTCCCTGGAACAGAGCGGTGGAACCGTCTCCGACACGTCGTTCGCCGAAGCCTCCCTGAAGGTCTCGGGCGCCTGCTCGCCGACTCTGCGCCGACTGCACTTCTCGGGCCCCTGCGACAGCAACGTCCTGCACGTCACCGGGCAGGCGTCCCCGAGCGTTCTCGACTGCGTGATCAGCGACGCGGGGTCCGACGCCTACCCCGCGCTCTGCGTCGACGGGAAGGCGTCCGCGAAGATCACCGACTGCACGGTGACCGGGAACCGGAGCCTCCCCGTCCGCGTGACAGGCGGCGCGTCGGCGGCCTTCACCCGGCTGCGGGTCGACGGAGGGCTGAGAGACCACACCAGCGTCACCGTTGACGGGGAGGCCGTCATCCACCTGACCGACTGCGAGATCTCGAACGCGCCGCAGGGCGCGATCGCCGCGGTGTCCAGCGTCGTGACGGTCGCGGGGCTCCGGGTCCGCGACTCGGGGCTCACGGCGGTCTTCGTCGAGGGGGGCCGCCTGAAGGCCGACGAGGTCCGGATCGAGCGCTCCGCCCAGAACGGCCTGGTCCTGAGGGACACCCGGGCCACGCTCGCGGACGTGGTGGTCGAGAGCAGCCCCTCGGCCCAGCGCGACAACACTCCCCCCGGCGTCCACGTCGAACGGACCCGGTTCGAAGCGACCGGGCTGCGGGTCGCCGACGCCCCGTCGATCGGACTGCAGGTCCTGGAGTCCACCGCCACCCTCCGGTCCGCGGCCTTCGAGCAGACGTCGACGGCGCTCGTCGTCCGCGACGACAGCACGGTCACCATCGAGGGCCTCGACGTCTCGGACAGTACCGGCAACGGTCTCGACCTCGGCTCCGGCAGCCACGCGGAGGTCACCGACGCCCGGATCGACGGATGCGGGAACGACAGCGTCCACGTGTCGAAGAGCCGCCTGATCCTCAGGCACTCCGAGATCAGGGCCCCCCGCACCCTCAGCCTGGCGGTCTGCGAACAGGCGAACGTGACCGTCGAGGACACGGCGCTCTCGGGAGGGCGGGACGGCAGCGTGTTCCTCAAGGAGGCGACCCGGCTGCGCCTGGTCCGGTGCTCCGTCGACGGCAACGAGGGTCCCGGCATCGGCGGCGACTCCGAGACCGCCCTCCAGCTGGAGGACACGACGGTCACCGGTGCGGACAGCGGCCGGATCGCGGTTCCCGCCGCGGCCGCCGCGCGCCCCTCGTCGGCCGCCTCCGAGGAGGAGGCGCGCCCGCTCGACCAGCTGCTCGCCGAACTCGACGCGATGACCGGCCTGGACGGCGTCAAGAAGGAGGTCCGGTCCCTGGTCGACCTCCAGCAGGTGAACGGCAGACGCCGGAAGGCGGGTCTCCCCGAACTCAACATCAGCCGCCACCTGGTGTTCTCGGGCCCTCCGGGGACGGGCAAGACCACGGTCGCCCGGTTGTACGGGCGGATCCTGCGCTCGCTCGGGGTTCTGGAGAAGGGCGGGTTCGTCGAGGTCTCCCGCCCCGACCTGGTGGGGCAGCATCTGGGCGAGACCGCCCAGAAGACCGCGGAGCTGTTCGAGAGGGCGCGCGGCGGGGTCCTGTTCGTCGACGAGGCCTACGCCCTGGCCAGGACGTTCGGCTCCGGCTCCGACTTCGGCCAGGAGGCGATCGACACCATGATCAAACTCATGGAGGACATGCGCGAGGAGATCGTCGTCGTCTTCGCCGGGTACTCGAGCGAGACGCGCGCCTTCCTCAAGGCGAACCCCGGCCTGAGGTCGCGGGTGTCGCGGGTCATCGAGTTCGAGAACCACAGCCCCGAGCAGCTCACCACGATCTTCCGGGACATGGCCGGGAGCCAGGGCTACGTCCTGGGCGACGGCGTCCAGGACCTCGTCACCCGCCACTTCCGGCGCCAGTCCCGGGACGAGACCTTCGGCAACGGGCGCGAGGCGCGCCGGATGCTCGAGGCGGTCATCCAGCGGCAGGCCACCCGGATCATCGAGAGCAGGCGGCACGCGGCCGACGACCTGGTGCTGGTCCTCCCCGAGGATCTCGAGGGGATCGTCGACCCGGGCCTGTCGGCGCGCGTGGGGGATCCGCGCGACCGGGGGCAGGTCCGCGCGCTCATGGAGCGGCTCGACGCGATGGTGGGCCTGGCCGAGGTCAAGCAGGAGGTCACCGCCCTGACGAATCTCATCTCCGCAAACCGCAGGCGGCGGGCCGCGGGACTGGAGGCTCCGTTCCCCTCCCGGCACCTGGTGTTCACGGGCGCCCCCGGGACCGGCAAGACCACGGTCGCGCGGATCTACGGCGAACTGCTCGCCGCCCTGGGGGTGCTCGCCCAGGGGCAGGTCGTCGAGGCGAGCCGCGCGGACCTGGTCGGCGGATACGTCGGCCACACCGCCCGGCAGACCCAGGCCGTGTTCGAGAGGGCGCGCGGCGGGGTGCTCTTCGTCGACGAGGCCTACACACTGTCCAGGAGCCCCGGAACGGGCGGCGACTTCGGCCAGGAGGCGATCGACACGCTGCTGAAACTGATGGAGGACCACCGGGACGAGGTCGTGGTGATCGCGGCCGGCCACACCGACGAGATGGCCGGGTTCATGGCCGGAAACCCCGGTCTGGCGTCCAGGTTCTCCCGGACGATCGCGTTCGCCTCCTACTCCGAGTCCGAACTGCTGCGGATCTTCACGTCCATGGCCGAGGACGGCGACTTCGCGGTCCCCGGGGAGACGGCCGCGGAGGTCGGCCGGGCCGTCCGCGCCGCCCCCGAGCGGTTCGCCAACGGCAACGCCCGAGAGGTCCGCAAGCTGTTCGAGGAGAGCGTCAGGCGGCAGGCCCGGCGGATCGAGGAGCAGGCCCTGGCCGGCGGCCAGCCGACCCTGGAACAGCTCCAGAGGCTGCTCCCCGAGGACGTGGCCGGGTGAACCCGCCTCCGTGGAGGTCTCCCCGGTGGTCTCGGCCCTTTCGGGGCCGCGCCCATGATGTCCGTTGCGTGAGGGTTCCGTTGACGGTCTTGGGCTTTCTGCCCGTTTCGGGGCCGGGAAGGGCGGAAAGCCCAAGATCATTCCGGGTGGGGGCGGCCCCGACCCGCACCCGCCGTCGCCGCCCGCCGTGACCCCGCGATCCGCGTGACAGGAGGCCGAAAGGCCACCGAAGCACCGGCACGCCGAACCACCCCCGCGCCGGAGCTGCCCTAGTGCCTGCGGGCGGTGTCCGCCGCGATCACCTCGGCCAGCAGCAGTGGGTCCGTGTTTCCGCCCGAGACCACCGCGACGGTGCGGCCCCGGGGGACCCGGCCCGACAGGTACGCCGCGGTCGCCAGGGCGCCGCTCGGTTCGGCGACCAGGTGGGCGCGTCGGGCCAGGACGCCCATCGCCGCGCGGACCTCCTCCTCGGTCACCGTCACCACCGAGTCCAGGCGCTCGCGCAGGTGGGCGAAGGTCAGCTCCGACAACCCCATCCGCACCCCGTCGGCGATCGTGCGGCGGGTCCGTTCGGGCGGCCACGACACGGGCCGCCCCCGCTCCAGGCTCTCCGCGGCGGAAGCGGCCAGCTCCGGCTCCACCCCGATCACCCTGGCGTCCGGGCAGAGCGCGGTCACCGCCGTGGCCACCCCCGACGCCAGCCCCCCGCCACCCACCGGAACCAGCACCACGTCCACCGTCGACAGGTCCGACACGATCTCCAGCCCGACCGTGCCCTGTCCCGCGATCACGTCGGGGTGGTCGAACGGCGGGACGAGGCTCGCGCCCTCCTCCTCGGCGACCTCCCGGGCCACCTCCTCCCGCCGCTCGGGCGGGACCGTGATCACGCGGGCGCCCAGGCCGCGCATCGCCTCGACCTTCACCGGCGCCGCACCCTCGGGGACCACCACCGCGCACGGCGTCCCCATCACCCTCGCGGCGTAGGCCAGCGCCTGGCCGTGGTTGCCCGAGGAGTGCGTGACAACCCCCGCTGTACTGGCCGCACCGCCCAGCAGCGCCATCGCGTTGACCGCGCCGCGGATCTTGAAGGCGCCCATGGGCTGCAGGTTCTCCGGTTTCACCCAGAACTCGCCCTCCGCCCACGGGCACGGCAGCACCGGGGTGCGCACCGCGACCCCCGCCATCCGGCCCGCCGCCTCGCGCACCTGTTGAAGACTCACCAGCTCCATACTCCCCGGCCTGCCCCGGTCACGTAGATTCGAAGCATGCCGCGCATCGACCTGTCCCCCGGCGACCTCTCCGGCCGCGCCTTCTACCGGCTTCTCACCGCCGTGGTGGTGCCCCGCCCCATCGCCTGGGTCTCCACGACCTCCGCCGAGGGCGTCGACAACCTCGCTCCCCACTCCTTCTTCAGCGTCGCCAGTTCCGAACCGCCGATCGTGCAGTTCACCTCCATCGGCCGCAAGGACAGCCTGCGCAACGTCGAGGCCACCGGGGAGTTCGTGGTCAACCTGGCCGCCGAGCCGCTTCAGCGGGAGGTCAACGCCACCGGGACCGACTTCCCGCCCCAGGTCAGCGAGTTCGACGCGGTGGGGCTGGAACGCGAGCCGAGCGCGGCCGTCGGACCTCCGCGGGTGGCCGCCTCCCCCGCCGTCCTGGAGTGCCGCCTGCACTCCACCGTGTCGTTCGGACGCTCCACGGTGGTGTTCGGGAACGTCGTGCACGCCGCGGTCGACGCGGCCGCCATGGTCGACGGCCACCCCGAGATCACCCGGCTGCGCCCCCTGGCCCGCCTCGGCGGGAACGAGTGGTCCGCCATCGGCGAGGTCACCGAGCTCCGGCGCGTCCGCCACGCGGACCGGCCCGGCACCACCTGACAGGCCGTGTCAGCCTCTCCGGTAAGACTGGGGACATGCGCGCCAGTCGACTCCTGTCCCTCCTGCTCCTACTGCAGAACCGCGGCCGGTTGACCGCCGCCCAGCTCGCCGCCGAGCTCGAGGTGTCCGAACGCACCATCTACCGGGATGTGGAGTCCCTCGGCGCGGCGGGCATCCCGATCTACGCCGACCGGGGCGCGGGCGGCGGATACCGCCTGCTGGCCGGGTACCGCACCCGGCTGACCGGCCTGACCGACGGCGAGGCCGACTCGGTGTTCCTGTCCGCGGTCCCGCACGCGGCGGCCGAACTCGGCCTGGGCGCGGAGATGGCCGCCGCCAACCTGAAGATCCTGGCCGCCATGCCCGAGAGCCTCCGCGACCGCGCCGAACGCGTGCGCGGCCGGTTCCACCTGGACGCGCCCGCCTGGTTCCGCGAGCCCGACCACGCGCCGCACCTGACCGCGATCGCCTCGGCGGTGTGGGAGGAGCGCGTCGTCACCATTCGGTACCGGCGCTGGAACTCCACCCCTCTGGAACGGACCCTCGCCCCTCTCGGCCTGGTCCTCAAGAGCGGCCTCTGGTACCTCGTGGCACTGCCGCACCCCGCCGCACCCGGCAGGGGGCCGCGCACCTTCCGCGCCTCCCGCGTCGACGAGCTCACCGACACCGGCGAGCGGTTCACCCGCCCCGACGACTTCGACCTGGCCGACTACTGGGACGACTGGTCCCGCGACTTCGAGGCGGGCCTGTACACCGGAACCGCGCGGGTGCGCCTGAGCGCCCGGGGGCGCGAGCTCATGCGCGCCGTCTCCCCGCCCGCGCTGTGGGCCTCCCTGGACGCGGCCGAGCCCTGCGCCGACGGCCGCTTCGAGACGGAGCTGCCGTACGAGAGCCTGGACCAGGCCGTCTCGGCGTTCTCCCAGTGCGGCCCCGAACTGGAGGTGCTGGAACCGGTCGAGCTGCGCGGCCGCGTGCTGGCGGCGGCCCGCGCCACCGTCCTGCGCTACGAGGGGTGAACCGTCTCGGCCGGAGACGGCCCCGGCCGCTCCTTCCACGCCGCCACCAGTACGAACGACACGGTCACCAGCAACGCCCACGCGCCGAACTTGCCGGGGTGCACCATCGCCCACGCGTCCACCTGGTCGGGGTAGCGCCACGCGTTGAACAGGGTGGAGATGTTCTCCGCGAGCCACAGGAAGAACCCGATCAGGACGAACGAGAGCGACAGCGGCATCCGGTAGCGGGCCCGCCCCACCCGGAAGTACACCCACGCCCCCCACGTCACGGCGACCATGGCCGCCGCCAGCAGCACACGCGCGTCGGGCAGCCAGTGGTGGGTGAGGAAGTTGACGTAGATCGCGGCGGCCACGACCGCCGTGGCCGCGTGCCGGTACCCGGTCAGCTCCAGGTCCATCAGACGCCACGAGCGCACCACGTAGCTGCCCACCGCGGCGTACATGAACCCGCTGTACAGCGGGACGCCGCCGACCATCGTGTACGCCTGGTCGGGGTAGGCCCACGAACCCATGTGCACCTTGAACAGCTCGAAGACCAGACCGACCACGTGGAAGCCCAGGATCGCCAGCACCTCGCGACCGGTCTCCAGTCGCAGCCCCCAGAACACCGCGGTCACCGCCGCCATGTACACCAGCAGCGCGTCGTAGCGCGGAACCGGCAACGGCACCGCCATCGACAGCGCCAACCCGGCGAAGACGCACACCGCGAACGCGCACGACCACGCCTGCGCCCACCCGAAGCGCACGAGCTGGGCCGCGAACACGCCGGGCCGCCCTCCGGAGTCCTCGATCCGGCCCAGCACGGCCTCCAGCGGCCGCCAGTCCAGAGCCATCAGGCCCCTCTCCTCGTTCGGGGGTGAAGAAGCACGCTAGCCCCACCGGGAACACGCGAAACCGGTCCCGGGCACCGCTGGCCGAATCCGGCCAGAACACAACGAAAAGGGCCGCCCGCGCATCACGGACGGCCCGAGCGTTCCGATGGAGCCGTGGAACAGCGGCGCGGATCAGCTGAAGAACCCGAAGTACCACAGCCCGCAGTTGGTGCCCAGGAGGGCCGCGAGGGCGAGCATCGTACCGGTGACGAATCCCGTGCGCAGGGAGCGGACCAGGTACTCCAGGGACACCACGTTGTTGAGCAGGAAGTAGCCCAGGAACAGCGCCTGGTAGAAGCCCTCCACGGTCATCAGGCCCGGGTAGTACCAGCCCGCGCCGGTGTACATCTCGGTGGTGGCGAACCACTCCCAGGCGATGGACCCGCCCCAGCCCAGCGGGATCTGGATGATGGGGATGATCAGCAGCGGCAGCAGCTTGACGAAGCTCCACAGGCTCGGCTGGTCGGCGGCGCGCGCGTTGTGGCCGGCGCGCCGGACCGCCTCGCGCTCGGCGCGCAGGCGCTCCTGGTGCACGCGCTCGGCCTCCTGGTGCCGGCGCTGCTCCTCGCGGCGCTCGCGCTCGCGGCGCTGCTCCTCCTCGCGGCGCCGGCGCTCCTCCTCCTGCGCGCGGTGCTGCTCCCGCATCCGGTGCTGCTCCTCGCGGCGGCGCAGCTCCTCCTCCTCGCGCCGACGGGGGTCCTCGGCCCTGCGCGACCCCCGGTACAGGTCGTCGAACGCGTCGTCCCGGGGCTGCTGCGCGGTGTGCTGCGGGTAGCCGGGGGGCTGCTGCGCGGGCGGCATGGCGGCGGTGGGCGGGGTGGGGCCGCCCGTCTGGCCGTAGACGGCCGTGGGCGGGGCCTGCCCCCCGCTCGGGCCGTAGGAGTCGGTGGCCGCGGGACCGGTCCGTCCCGGCCCCATCCCCATGACCGAGGTGACCCCCTCGACCCCGCCCGCGCCGGGCTGGTACCCGGTGACCGCGCGGGTGGACTGGTGGTCGCCCAGGACCTCGGTGGCGGAGTATCCGGCGCTCTGTGAGCCCAGCACCGCGGTCGCGTCGCCCACGGCCGCGGGGGACGCCCCGCTCAGCGCCGCGTTGACCTTGGCCACCTGCTCCTGGATTCCGCGCATGAACAGCGGGGGCAGCCAGGAGTTCCCGGCCGGGACGTCGCCGAGCGCGTCCAGCACGTCCCCTGGGCCCGGCCGGTAGCGCTCGTCCTTGCTCAGGCACGCCCCGACCAGCCGTTGCAGGGCCGGGGGCACGGCGGACAGGTCCGGGTCGTGCTGGAGGATACGCATGACCATGGTGGGCATCGCGCCCTCGCCGAACGGCCCGACCCCGCCCGCCGCGTAGACCAGCACCGCGCCGTAGGCGAACATGTCGCTCTTGGGGGTGAGCCGGGCGCCCTGGATCTGCTCGGGCGACATGAACCCCGGGGTGCCGATGATCGACTGCGTGGCGGCCGTGCCCTCGGTGGCGCGGGCGATGCCGAAGTCGATGACGCGCGGGCCGTCCTCGGACAGCAGCACGTTGCCCGGCTTGAGGTCGCGGTGGATCAGCCCCACGCGGTGGATCTCGGTGAGCGCCTCGGCCAGGCTCGCGGCCAGCACCCGCAGGCTCGCCTCGGGCAGCGGGCCGTGCGCGCGCACCGCGTCGTCCAGCGGCAGCGAGGGCACGTACGAGGTGACCAGCCACGGCACCTCCCCCTCGGGGTCGGCGTCGATGACCGGGGCGGTGAACGCCCCGCTGACCTGGCGGGCGGCGGTGACCTCGCGGGCGAAGCGCTCGCGGAAGGACCGGTCGGTGGCCAGGTGCGGGTGGATCCGCTTGACGGCCACCGCCCGTCCGGCGGCGGAGCGGCCGAAGAACACCTGACCCATACCCCCGGCGCCCAGGCGTCCGATCAGCCGGTACCGGCCGATCCTTTCCGGGTCGCCGTTCTCCAATGGGCCCACGTTGACCTCCGCTGGTGCTCCGTGTCGTCAAGACCCTTGCGATGGTAACGAAGACGGCGGCGTGTTCGGGTCGGCGCGGGGTTTCCGTGACGTTCCGCCCGAAGGCCCCGAAAAGGACTACCGCCTTTACCTCGTAGATCTTTTCTCGCCGGTCGTGGCCTTCTCGGGACCTCAACCGCTTCTGGGGCCCCGAGAAGGCCACGGCCGGCGCGGGAATGACGCGGGACGCTAGCGGATGTCCGTCTCGATGTGGGTGCACAGCCAGCCGTACTCGCCGTAGACCACGCGCAGTGCCAGTGCCCGGTGCCGGGCCCCGTACGCGACGACGCCGCTCACCTCGGCGATCCCGGGTTCGGGGCAGCCCAGGCGGGTCCTGCGCAGACGGGGGCTCCGGTCGGAGCAGTAGCGGCCCGCGCGCAGCCGCAGGCTCCGGTAGGCGCCCTCGGACAGGCGGGGGCGCAGCTGTTCCAGGGCGCGCTCGCCGGCCAGCACCTCGGCGACGAGCTGGGTGAACCGGGGCAGGTCCCGCTCGGGGCACACCCTCGTCCGGGCCGGGCAGACCGGGGTCCGCCGCACCCGGCGGCCCCGGCGGCGGTGGGCGTGGTCGTCTCCTGTGGTGGTGGTCATGGGCGTCTCCCGCTCTCGGGTCGGCACGGGTGCTCCGTCACACGATCCAGAGTCTCCGGCGCCCCTGCGTGACCACCTGGCATTCCAGGTTCCCCGAAACGGGCGGCCGTGGCCGGACGGCCCCGTTCCGTACTCCCGTTGTTATCTCCGTCTCGTCATACTGCTCGGGTGACCGACGTTTACCTCGACTCCCCGGCACCCATCGGGCTGGCCCATCGGGGCGGCTGGCTGCCCGGCCCCGACGGCCGGGTGCGCGCCGAACTGGAGAACACCGCCCCCGCCTTCGAGCACGCGGTGCGCCTGGGCTACCGCCACTTGGAGACCGACGTGCACGCCACCGCCGACGGGGTGCCGCTGGCATTCCACGACGCCACCCTGGACCGCGTCACCGACCGCGCGGGCGTGATCGCCGAGCTCCCGTACGCGGAGGTGGCCCGCGCCCGCGTCGGCGGCAGCGAGCCCGTGCCGCTGCTGGAGGACCTGCTCGGCTCGCTGCCCGGGGCACGTTTCAACATCGACGTCAAGGCCGACACCTCGGTGGAGCCCCTGCGGGTGGCCCTGCGGCGCACCCGGGCCTGGGACCGGGTGTGCGTCAGCTCCTTCTCCCAGGCCCGCCTGGAGCGGGTGCGCCGGACCTTCGACCGGCCCGTGACCATGTCCAGCGGCCCCGTGGACGTGGCCCGGCTGCGCCTGGCCTCGCTGGTCCCCCTGCTGGTCCCGCTGGCCCGGCGCGGCGTGTCCTGCGTGCAGATCCCCCTGCGCCGGCGGAACTTCCCGCTGCTCAGCCGGGGCCTGATCGCGACCGCGCACCGCCTGGGCGTCCACGTTCACGTGTGGACCATCAACAACCCGGTGCTGATGGAACGCCTGCTGGACCTGGGCGTGGACGGCATCGTCACGGACAACACCGAGGGGCTGCGCCGCGTCCTGACCGGCCGCGGCGCCTGGCCCGCCGCGGACCCCCTGCCCGGCTGACCCCGTCCCCCGTCCCACCGCACAGAAAGCACTCCATTGCCGACCCCTTCCCAGGTCCCCCGCCCCGCCGACGAGGCGCGTTCCCGCCGCTCCGAGCAGCGCGCCTGGTACATGTACGACTGGGCGAACTCGGTCTTCACCACCTCCGTCATCACCGTCTTCCTCGGCCCCTACCTGACCACGCTGGCCGAGGCGAACGCGGGCGGGGACGGCAGGGTCAGCGTGTTCGGCTGGATGATCGAGCCCACCGCGCTGTACCCCTACGCCACGTCGCTGTCGGTGCTGATCCAGCTGGTGCTGCTGCCCATGGTCGGGGCGATCGCCGACAACAGCGGGCGCAAGCGCGAGATGCTGGGTGTGCTGGCCTACCTCGGCGCGTTCGCCACGATGGGCCTGTACTTCGTGCAGGGCGACCGCTACCTGCTGGGCGCGGGCCTGTTCGTGCTGGCCAACGTGGCGTTCGGCGCCTCCATCGTGGTGGCCAACTCCTTCCTGCCCGACATCTCCGCCGAGGACGAGCGCGACGCGGTGTCCTCACGCGGCTGGGCGACGGGCTATCTGGGCGGGGCACTGCTGCTGACCCTCAACCTCGCGCTGTTCCTGGGCCACGAGAGCTTCGGCCTGGACTCGGGGCACGCGGTGCGCATCTGCATGGTCTCCGTGGGCGTGTGGTGGGCGGTGTTCACCGTGATCCCGCTGGTCGGACTGCGCAACCGGCGCGACGGCTCGACCGCGGCCCCGACCCGCCCGATCAGCGTGGGCCGCAGCTTCGCCCAGCTGTGGCACACCCTCAAGGGGTTGCGCGCCTACCCGGGGACGCTGCTGTTCCTGGTCGCGTACATACTCTTCAACGACGGCATCCAGACGGTGATCGGCTTCTCCGCGACCTTCGCCGACCAGGCGCTGGAGCTGGACCAGACCGTGCAGATCGGCACGATCCTGATGGTGCAGTTCGTGGCGTTCGGCGGCGCGCTGCTGCTGGGCGCGATCGCCAGGCGGACCGGCGCCAAGAGGGCGATCCTGGGCAGCCTGGTGGTCTGGACGGTCGTCGTCGGGGTCGCGCCGCTGCTGCAGGCGGGCTCGGCGACGCAGTTCTTCCTGCTGGGCTTCTTCATCGCGATCGTGCTGGGCGGAACCCAGGCGCTGTCGCGCTCGCTGTTCTCCCAGCTCATCCCCAAGGGCAAGGAGGCCGAGTACTTCGGCCTGTACGAGATCAGCGACAAGGGCTCGGCGTTCCTCGGCTCGCTCACCCTGGGCATCGTGCTGGACGCCACGGGCGGCGAGTACCGGGTGGCGATCCTGTCCCTGTCGGTGTTCTTCGTCCTCGGGTTCGTACTGCTGCTCCTGACGAACGTCCCCGCGGCGATCCGCGCCGCGGGCAACCGGGTGCCCGAGAGGGTCTGAGCGCCTCGGCGAAGGGGCCGGCGCGGGGTCCGCGCCGGCCCCTTCGCCCTACAGCGGCCGCCGGACGGGGTCGGCCGCGTCGTCCAGGCCCGGGATCCGGTCGGGGACGGCCCTGAGCGGGGTCACGCCGTCCAGGCCGGCCCAGCGCGTCAGCGCGGCGGTGGCCGCCGCCCGGTCCGCCTCGTCCAGCGCGGCGATGCTCGCGCCGTGGTTGGCGCCCGGAGCGGTGAAGGAGTGGGCGTCGCGCCGGCCGCCGCGCCCCACTTCGAACGGTTCGGCCGACCACGGGTCGTACTCGCCGTCGACGAACAGCAGCCGCGTGCCGCGCGTGCGCACCCAGCGGTCGATGTCGGGCATCGCCCGGCGGTCGAAGCGCGGTCCCTCCAGCTCGGGCGGCAGGTAGTTGGCCGCGTGGAACAGGTCCGGGTGGCGCAGCAGGCCGTCGAGGTGGTCGGTGGGCACGCTCGGCGTGCCCAGCTGGGTGGCCGCCTGGAAGTAGTAGGGGACGTAGGGTTCGATGCCCTGGTCGGTGTAGAAGGCGAACCCGGCGACCTCGTCCAGGAATGCGGCGATGTCGGCGGTGGGGGCGTCGGCACCGGGCACCTCCCCGCACTCGTCGACGCCCCGGTACTGCCAGAACGCCCACGCCGTGTCGAGGACGAGCATCTCCAGGGCCTCGTCGGCGCCGCCGATGCCGCGGTGGAAGGTCCAGCCGTTCCGCTCGGCCAGGCCCTCGTAGTGCGCCACGAGTTCGCCGCGCCGCTCCAGTGCCTCCCGCTGGAGTCCCTCCAGGTCCTGCTGACAGTCGGAGGAGCCGCCGACGGTGTCGAAGAACTCCAGGTAGGCGCTGTCCTCGTTGTCGCGGACGTCGTTGGGCGCCACGTAGGCCACGGTGCCCTCCACGTCGTGGGGGTAGAAGCGGCGGTGGTAGACCGATGTCATGCCGCCCTTGGAGGCCCCGGTGGAGATCCAGGCCCCGGTGTAGACGTCGTCGACGGCCTCGATGACGCGGTGGTGGTCTGCGGCGGCCTGGCGGATGTCCAGGGTGTCCCAGTCGGCGGGGTCGGGGCGGGACGTGCCGAAGAAGCGCTGCTCGGTGGAGATCTGGTTGCCGTCGACCAGCCGGGTGGGCTCGGACCGGGACGGGACGGTGGAGACCTGGTACCCGCTGGTGTGCAGCACGGTCGGCCGGTCGAAGCCGCGGTGCAGCAGGGTCAGCCGCTGCTCGAAGGTGCCCGCGCGGGGCCGGTCGTGGTCGGTGTACTGGGTGAAGCTCAGCACGAAGTAGCGGAAGCCCTCGGCGGGGACGGACTTCTCCTCCACCACCGTGAGGCCGGGCACGGCCTCCAGCCGGGCGCGGATGTCGGGTTCGGTCGTTTCCTGGGCGGCCGCCGTCGGGGCGGCGGTCAGCAGCAGCACCGCGGCGGCCAGCAGGGCTGTCGCGAAGAGGGCGGGTGAGGGACGGCGACGATCGGGCACGCGCATGACCTCCGGTGAGCACACGGATACCGGTATTGGGGACGCGCACCGACCCTAACCACCCGGGCCCCGGAAAAGTAAGCTCTCCGTGGCTTTTTCGCGACCGGGAGTCGCGGGCGGGAGTCGCGGGCGGTCGCGCGGGTGAAACCCCGCCGGCGGGGAAGCAGGCACCCGAGAAGCACCGGCGACCAGGGGAGGACGGCCATGCTGTACGGAGCCGAGCATGTCAAGCGGTACGTGGAGACCGACGGCGAGGAGGGGCACATCTGGCAGCCGGGGGTGCCCACCCTGATCCTGACCACGGTCGGGCGCAAGAGCGGCAAGGAGCACAGCACACCGCTGATCTACGTCGAGGACGGACCGGACTACGCGGTCGTGGCCTCCAAGGGGGGCGCGGAGTCCCATCCGCTGTGGTACCTCAACCTGACCGCCAATCCGGAGGTCAAGGTCCAGGTCCGGGCGGACAGGTTCACCGCACGCGCGCGCACCGCCGACGAGGAGGAGCGGGCCCGGCTCTGGCCGCGTCTGGCGCTGGTCTGGCCGGAGTACGACTCCTACCAGGCGAAGACCGACCGGGTGATCCCGATCGTCGTCCTGGAGCGCGTGTCCTGACCGGAGGCCCCGGACGACCGGGGCCTCCCCCGGCCCCCGTCCGCCGGGCCCCCGGCCTGCCGGTCCTTTTCGGCATACTTGGGCCATGAGCTCTTTCGGCACGAGCCCGGTGTTCGTCGGCCGCACCGCGGAACTCCGGACCCTCCTGGACCACGCGCGACGCGTCCGCACCGACGGCTCCACGACCGTGCTGCTGGGCGGTGAGGCGGGCGTGGGCAAGTCCCGGCTGCTGGCCGAGTTCGCCGGACGCACCGCCACCCCTCTGGTGCTGCGCGGCGGCTGCCTGGAACTGGGGGTGGAGGGCCTGCCCTTCGCGCCCTTCGTCGCGGTGCTGCGCCAGCTGCTGCGCGCCCGGGGCGCGCTGTTCGGGTCCGCGGCGGGCGGCGCCGGAGAGCAGGAGCTCGCCCGTCTGCTCCCCGAGCTGGGCCCCCCGCCGCCCGACCGCGTCGAGGCGCGGGGGCGGCTCTTCGGTGAGATCCTGACCCTGCTGGTGGCGGCGGCCGCGGACGGCGGGCTCAGCGTCGTCATCGAGGACCTGCACTGGGCCGACTCCGCGACCCGCGACCTGCTGGTCTTCCTCATCCGCAACCTGGAGTCCGCGCCGGTGCAGATCGTGGCCGGCTACCGCTCGGACGACCTGCACCGCGAGCACCCGCTGCGCCGCCTGCTCCCCGAACTGCGGCGGCTGCCCGGCGTGTCGCACCTGGACCTGGGACCGCTGTCGCGCTCGGAAGTCGCCGAGCAGGCCGCGGCGATCAGCGGGCGGACGCCGTCCCCGTCGGAACTCGCCACCCTGTACGAGCGCACCGGCGGCTTCCCGCTGTTCGTGGAGTCCTTCCTGGAGGACCCCGAGCCCCAGGGATCGGTCCCCGCCGGATCGCGCGACCTGCTGCTGAGGGCGGCCAGGCGGCTCGACGAGCGGGCCCGGGCGGTGCTGGACGTCGCCGCGGTGGGCGCGGTCAGCGGAGACCAGATCGACCACCGCCTGCTGGCCGCCGTCGCCGGCCTCGACGAGGGCGCGCTGGACTCCGCGCTGGGCGCCGCCGTGGACGCCAACATCCTCCGGGTCGCCGAGGGCGGCTACGCCTTCCGGCACTCGCTGCTGCGCGAGGCCGTGCACCAGGAGCTGCTGCCGGGGCGGCACGCCCGACTGCACCTGCGGTTCGCCGAGGCCCTGGACGCGGCCCCCGAACTGGTCCCCTTCGACCGGCTCGCCGCCGAGCAGGCCCACCACTTCCACGCCGCGCACGAACTCCCCCGGGCCCTCGGCGCGGCCTGGCGGGCGGCGATGCGCGCACGCGAGTCCCTCGCCTTCTCCGAGGAACTGCACATGCTCGAACGCGTGCTGGAGCTGTGGGACCGCGTGGACGACGCCGCCGACCAGGTCGGCACCACCCTGGCGGACGTCGTCTGCCAGGCCGCCGCAACGGCGTACGAGAGCGGGGAGGCCCTGCGGGCCCGCAAGCTGTGCGACGAGGGCCTGGCGCTCCTGGAGCGGGTCCCCGACCCGGACCGGGAGACGCTGGTCACGCGCGCGCTGCTGCTGCGCCGCCGCGGCCGGGCCCGCATCCAGCTGGCCGACCACGACGGCATCGACGACCTGGTCGCGGCGCTGGACGTCCACCCGCCCCAGGACAGCGAGTACGGCTTCCTGCTCGCCGTGCTGGCCCGGGAGCTGATGATGCGCGGCGGCCGACTGCCCGCCACCAGGCTCGCCGAGAAGCCCCTGAGCAGCGCAAACACGCACTGCCGCTTCCTGTCCGCCACCGAGCTGGCCGAGGAGGCCCTGGCCCACGCCGACACGCACCCCGGGAACTGCACCAGGGCCGACGCGCTGGTCACCCTGGCGACACTGCGCGGCCAGGCGGGCGACGTCGAGGAGGCCCTGGCCATGTTCGACCGCGCGGTGAAGATGTCACGCACGGCCCGCAGCCCGGAACTGGAGGCGCGGGCACTGGGCAACCTGTCCTCACTGCTGCGCGAGCACGGCCGCTACGCCGAGGCCGTGGCCACGGCCCGCGAGGGCATCGAACGCGCCCGCGGGAACAGCGTGCTGCGTCCGCAGGGCGCGTTCCTGGCCCTGAACCTCGCCGAGGCGTACTACGAGACGGGCGAGCTGGCCCGGGCGCGCGAGACCGTCTCGACCGGGCTCGACTGGTGGCCGATGCCGCTGTTCCGCTCGTTCCTGGTCAGCGTGGGCGGGCGCATCGCGCTGGCGCGGGGGGACCTGGCGGGCGCGGCCACGGCCGTGGACCTCCTCTCCTCGTCCGACATCGGCTCCGCCCCCCGGTTGCAGCCGATGCTGTCCTCGTCCGCCTTCATGGTGGACTTCGCGCTGGCGCACGGGCGGGTGGACGAGGCGCTGGCCGTGTCCGAGAAGCTGGACGACGACTCCAGGCTGACGCTGTGGCCGAGCTACAGCTGGCCGCTGGTCGAGGCGCTGGGGCGCGCCGCGCGCGCGGCCGGGCCCGGGCACCCGGCCGCGGCGCGCCTGCGGGAGCGGCTGCGCGGCCTGTCCGACCACCTCGCCGTCGACACCCCCGCCCATCTCGGCTACCGCGCCGCCGTCTCGGCCCTGGTCCTGGAGGACGCCGAGCCGGACGCCGAGCTCAAGGCGTGGCGCGCGGCGGCCGAGGCGTGGGCGCCGACCGGTTTCGTGCTCGCGCACGCCGAGGCGCTGCTGCGCGTGGCCGAGGCCGCGGCCGCGCACGGCGACCGCGCCGAGGCCGTGGAGAGCCTGCGCGCGGCCGCCGAACCGGCCCGACGGTGCGGCGCCGAGCCGCTGGCGCTGCGCGCCGCGGACCTGGCGCGGCGGCTGAACGCGTCGCTGGGCGCGGACGGGGGCGCGGCGCCCACCGCCCCCGAAGGGCTCACCCCGCGCGAACTCCAGGTGCTGCGCGTGCTCGCCCGAGGCCGCACCAACGCCGAGATCGCCGCCGAGCTGTTCATCTCGGCCAAGACCGCGAGCGTGCACGTGTCCCGGATCCTGGGAAAGCTGGGCGTGTCCAACCGCGGCGCCGCCGCGGCCCGCGCCCGCGACCTGGGGCTGACCGCGGGCACCTGACCTCCGGAGCGGGAGCGTCCGGGAGAAGCCGGACACCGCGGGCGGGCCGGACGCCTGTCCTCAGGCCCGCCCGTCCCGGCCCCAGCGGGCGAGCAGGCTCTCCAGGGGGTCCGCCGGGCGGGCCTCCTGCCGGGCGGGGGCTCCGTAGCGGGCCCCGGTGGCACGGAGCCGCCGGGGCGTTTTGGCGCGCACGTGGCGGACGGGCTCGCCCGGGGCCGCGTCCCCGGCCCCTCCGGGTGCCCCGTAACGGGCGCCTCTGGCCCGGGGGCGCCGTTGGGAGGCGGGGAGAACGCGGCGCGCGCCCTTCTCCCGGACCGGACGGGTCTCGGCGGCCGGGCCCGGCTCGGCGGCGAAGCGCACCGGCAGCCGCACGAGGCCGTGCACCGAGAGCGACGCGCGCCAGCGCAGCTCCCCGGCCCCCCGCTCCAGCGCCAGGCCGTCCAGGCGGTCGAGCAGGACATCGATGGCGGTGAGCGTGATCTCGCAGGCCAGGGCCTGGGCCGGGCAGCCATGCGGCCCCGCTCCCCACATCAGGTGCGCCCGGTTTCCCGCGAACGCGTCGACGTCCCCGCGTCCGCCTCGGCGGGTCGCGGGGTCGGCGTGCGCGGGGGCGAAGCCCAGGAACAGCGGCTCGCCCTCCTTGATCTCGACGCCGCCGATGCGCACGTCGTGGGTGGGATAGCGCCCCGCGAGCGTCTGCAGCGGCGGGTCCACCCACATGACGTAGTCGAGGAAGTCGACCGCGGGCAGCGCCGCTCCCCGGTAGGCCTCGGCGGTCTCCGAACCGGTGAGCAGCAGCCGCAGCGCGTTGCCGATGAGGTGCGTGGTCGGCTCCAGCCCCGCGTTCAGGAGCAGCAGCAGCTCGGCGGCCGCCTCGCCGTCGGCGAGCCCCGCGGGGTGCGCGAGCAGCCGCGAGACGAAGTCATCGCCCGGGTCGGCCCGGCGGCGCTCCACGAGCGCGGCGACGTAGCGGCGGACGTCCGCGGCGGCGCGCTCGGCGGTGGCGGCGTCGCCGTCGTCCCGGGCCGAGGTCAGCGCGGCCAGCAGCTCGCCGTACTCGTCACCCAGGCCGAACAGGAGGTTCAGCACCATGGCGGGCAGCGGCGCGGCGTAGGAGGCGATCAGGTCGGCGTGCCCCTCGGCGGCGAAGCCGTCGACGAGCTTCCCCGCCAGGCGCCTGATCCCGCTGCTGAGGCGGCGCCCGCCGGCTGCGGCCAGCCCTTCCACGATGGGCGCGCGCAGTCGGCGGTGGCGCTCGCCCTCGACGGCCAGCACGCCGCCCCAGGAAGGCCCGGCCCCGAGCGAGCGGCCCGGGTCGGCGGAGAAGCGGGAGGGGTCGCGCAGGACGTCGAGGTTCTCGTGGTAGCCCAGCAGCAGCCATCCGGGCACGCCGGGGGTGATCTCGACCGGGGCGACCGCGCCGAACCGGGCGCGCAGCTCCTCCCACAGACGGGCGTGGTCGGGGCGCCGGGCGTCCCGGTAGAGCGGGACGGCCCGTGCGCGCGCCGGGCAGCGGGCGGGGGGAGGAGTGCTTCCGGGCGTGGGGCGGGTGCTGCTCACGACGGGGCTCCTTGAGCGGGGGTGCGCCGATCCTAGGAGCGTAATGTTTCGAACACGATTCCGGGCCGAAAGCGCGATTTTTCGGCAGCGCCGGGCATATGGTCGGCCACGCGCAAAGTTTCCGTCAAGCCTGGGTGGGCTGCGACGATTCGCCGCACCACGACCGGTGTGGGACAGGACACAATCAGGGTTCGGCGGGGCCGGATCCGGAGACCGCGGTGCGGGCCGGGCATTGTCGCACGGTTGGGGCTCCCTCGTCCGGGGAATCTTGACACGGACCGCCGCGTTACACCCACGAGACCGCAAGAGCGCCTGGAGGCACGCACACGATGGCCGAGCGAGCACTTCGCGGAACCCGACTCGGGGCAACGAGCTACGAGAACGACCGCAACACCGACCTGGCGCCGCGCCAAGAGGTCACCTACGACTGTCCCCGGGGCCACCGCTTCGCTGTCACGTTCGCGACAGAGGCAGAACTCCCCGCCAGCTGGGAGTGCCGCTTCTGCGGAGACAACGCGCTGATGGTCAACGGCGAGCAGCCGCAGGTGAAGAAGGGCAAGCCCACACGCACCCACTGGGACATGCTGCTGGAGCGCCGCAGCATGGAGGACCTGGAAGAGGTCCTGGCCGAACGGCTCGAACTGCTGCGCGCACGGCGCAGAGAGGAGCAGGAGCACCTGCACGCTCTGGCCCGCCAGCGGAAGAGCGCCTGACCCACCGACCGAAGGGCCGACCGCGGGTTCCGAGAACCCCTGCGGTCGGCCCTTCGTCGTCTCCCGGGTCCGGGGTCACTCCCCGCTCTTCTCCTCGAAGGGGTTCCGGCTGCGTCCGACGAGGTCCGCGATCGACGCCATGACGGCGGTCGGCCGGTACGGGAACAGTTCGGCGGTGGTGGTGTCGGAGATCCCGGTGAGCACCAGGATGGTCTGCAGGCCCGCCTCGAGGCCCGAGCGCACGTCGGTGTCCATCCGGTCGCCGATCATGAGGGTGTTCTCCGAGTGCGCGCCGATCGCCCGCAGCGCTGAGCGCATCATCAGCGGGTTGGGCTTGCCCACGTAGTAGGGGGCCCGGCCGGTGGCCTTCTCGATCAGCGCGGCGACCGCTCCGGTGGCGGGCAGCGAGCCCTCGCGGCTGGGGCCCTTCTCGTCGGGGTTGGTGGCGATGAACCGGGCGCCGTTCTCCACGAGCCGGATCGCGCGGGTGATGGCCTCGAAGCTGTAGGTGCGGGTCTCCCCCAGCACCACGTAGTCCGGGTCGCGCTCGGTCATTATGTAGCCCGCGTTGTGCAGCGCGGTGGTCAGCCCCGACTCGCCGATGACGTAGGCCGAGCCGCCGGGACGCTGCTCCTGCAGGAACCCGGCGGTGGCCAGCGCCGAGGTCCAGATGGCTTCCTCCGGGATGTCCAGACCGGTGCGCAGCAGCCGGGCGCGCAGGTCGCGCGGCGTGTAGATGGAGTTGTTGGTCAGCACCATGAACGGGGTGTCGTTGTCGCGCAGTTCGCCGATGAACTGGTCCGCGCCCGGGACGAGGTGCTCCTCCCGCACGAGCACGCCGTCCATGTCCATCAGGTAGTTGAAGCCCGCTTTGCTCATCACGCGACGATTGTCCCATCAGACACGCCCCCCGTGTGAAGCGGACGTGCCTCGTCGGCGACAGGGCCGGGCCGTTCGGGTTCGCGTGGCCGCCACTCCTGACGATCGTGGCGGCCGAGGCCCCGGAGGCGTGCGGTCGACCGGGTCAGCGCCGGCCGGGGTCGTCGTCGGTGACGATGCGCCCCTGGATGATCCGGCCCGAGCCCGGCGGGCGGTCGTCCGGGGTGTTCTCGCGCACGGAGACCAGGTCGGCCTCCATCTGGGCGCGCACGCGCGCCAGGCGGCGTTCGGCCCAGCCGCGGAACGCCCAGCGCAGGACCGGGCGGGTGAAGGGCAGCGCCATCAGCGCGCCCAGCAGCGCGGTGAGGAAACCGGGGGTGACCAGCAGGACACCGCCCACCAGCAGCATCAGCGTGTCCAGCAGCGACCCCTTCGGGGGCTCGCCGGTGCGCATGGCCTTCCGGGCGTCGGTGTAGGCGCCGCGTCCCGCCCGGCGCACCACGAGGACCCCGGTGATGCTCAGCGCGCACAGCAGAGCGATCGTCCAGGACACCCCGATCTGCCCGCTGACCAGGATCATCAGCCAGATCTCCAGGAATGGCAGCGCCATCAGCGCGATCACGGTCAGCAGCGGCATGCGGGCACCTTCCATCGCCTGGCGGTGAGGCTCTCATCGTGACAACGACGCGCGCCCGCCCGCCGTTCCCGGATCCGGCGGTTCTCCCGCCCTCCTCCGTACCTCTGCTCGATGGTCGTGGCGGCAGCGGTGCACAAAAGCGGGGTGGGGGACGCGGGCGGCACCACCCACGAGCCGGGCCCCCCCGACACCAGAGAGCCGCGACACGCCCCGCCCCGCCCCGCCGGGGGCGTGCCG
>NZ_SNYN01000012.1 GCF_004363075.1 Actinorugispora endophytica | reverse complement strand
GGCCGGACGAACTCCCACTCGGCATCCGACAGTTCATGACGACGTATCACGACACCATGATCCACCAGCGGCGATCATTTGAAAACACTACCTAGTAGGAGGAAGAGGAGAGCTCGGCGAAGAGGATACTGCCGTACAGCGCGAAGTAGATGATGCCGATCACGGCGCTGACGCCGAACAGGACCCAGGCGATCAGCGTCAGCACGCGCGCGGTGCTCGGGCTCGTGGTGGTCTGGACCAGCGCGATGATCGCCAGGATCAGGCCGATGAGGCCCAGCGGCCAGCACAGGCACAGGCCCAGCCCGTTGCAGATCAGCGCGCCGATCGCGCTGCCCTGGCTCGCCGGGGGCTCGCTGTTGGGCCTGCCGAAGGAACCGCCGTACCCGCCAGGGGGAGGAGGAGGCGGCGGAGGGGGAGCCCCCCACCCTCCCGTACCGCTGTGCGGCGGCCCTCCGTAGCCGCCGGGCGGTTGCCCCCCGTAGCCGCCGGGCGGTTGTCCCGGGTAGCTCATGTCCCAGCCTTTCCGTGTCTTTTCGTCAACTTCTCCGCCGATGCTCTCAGGTCCGGACGGGTGAACGCGTCGGCCGGTTCCATTCGTTACCCGGATCAGCCGCTTCCGGCCAGTGCCCGCCCCTGCTCCAGGCGCAGTTCGGGTCCGTCCCAGCCTCGGCGCAGCCACCGGTCGTGGGTGGCCACGACGACGGCCCCGGCCGAGGCGCGCAGCGCCTCCTCCAGCTCCTCGGCCAGGGCCAGGGAGATGTGGTTGGTGGGCTCGTCCAGCAGTAGGACCTGCGGGGCGCGTGCCACCAGCAGCGCCAGGGCGAGCCGCCGCCGCTGCCCGACGCTGAGCACCCCCACCGGGCGGTCCAGGTCGCGGGGCGCCACCAGGCCGAGCTCGCCCAGCACGGGCGGGTCCGCCGTCCTCGCGGTCATCGCCTCGAACAGGCGCGTCGGGGTGAGCTCGGGGCGGCGGAACACCACGTCCTGCTCCAGGAGCGCCACGGTGGCGCCGCGCCGCCACCGCACCGTCCCGGTCGGGGGGACCAGGGTGCGGGCCAGCACGTGCAGCAGGGTGGTCTTGCCCGCCCCGTTGGGGCCGGTGACCAGGAGGCGGCCGTCGGCGGGCAGGTCCAGGGCGTCCACGCGCAGCCGCCCGGGCACCTCCACGCCCCGGACGGTGAGCACGTGGCCCCCGGCGGCGGCCGCCCCGGTCAGCGCGGAGGAGAAGGACAGCGGCCGCGGAGGCCTGCGCACCTGGTCGCGTTCCAGCTCGTCCAGGCGGCGCCGGGCGTTGCGGACCCGGCGGGAGATCTGGCGCTGGACGTGCTCGCCCATCCCGTCGTAGTCCATCTTGTTGCCGTCCTTCATCGGCCGGAACTGGCCCACCCTGCGCGCCCTGGCGTGCACCGACTCGCGCAGTTCACGCAGCCGGGCCTGCTCGTCGGCGTACTGCTGCTCCCACCGCAGCCGCTCCGTCCGCTTCTCGCGCAGGTAGTAGGTGTAGGCGCCGCCGTAGTGGACCCGCCCCTCCCGGGACGGGTCCAGGTCGACGATGCCGGTGCACGCCTCGTCCAGGAACACCCGGTCGTGGCCGGCGAGCACGACGGCGCCGGGCATCGCGCGCAGGTGCCCGGAGAGGAAGGCCAGGGCGTCGTCGTCCAGGTGGTTGGTGGGCTCGTCCAGGAGCAGCGCCCGGGGGCGCCGGACCAGCAGAGCGGCCAGGCCCAGCCTGCTGCGCTGGCCGCCCGACAGGGTGGAGAGGGGCCGTTCGGCCGCGATCCCGGCCAGTCCCAGGCCTTCCAGCACCATTGCGGCCCGCCGGTCGGCGTCCCACACCTCGCGGGCCTCGGCGTGCTCCAGAGCCGCCCCGTAGGCGGTGAGCACGGCCGCGTCGTCGGGGCGGGCGTCGAGGGCCTCGGCTCCCGCGGCCAGGGCCGCCTCCACGGCGCGGACCTCGCCGAGCGCGTCCTCCACGACCGCGCCCAGCGCCGTCTCCGGCGGATAGGGGAGCTCCTGGCGCAGGAAACCGGTGTCGGCGGGGCGGGCGACGGTGCCCGCGTCGGGCTCCTCGGCCCCGGCCAGCAGCCGCAGCAGCGTGGACTTGCCCACGCCGTTCTCCCCGACCAGGCCGAGCCGCTGACCCGGCGCGACGTCGAGGGACAGCCCGTCGAAGACGACGCGCGAGCCGTACGTCTTGGCCAGGTCCCGAGCGGTGAGCACCGGGGACGATCCCGCCGGGGGCGGGGTGGGGAAGTCGTGGGTTCGCAAAACGCGCCACCATCCTGGTTCGGTTCCGGAGGCGGGCCTCGACGCGCGCGACGCGTGTCCGGGTGCCGTGGGAGACGGGGTCGAGGCCGCACCGTGTTGACGGGGGCCGCCCGCCGGGCGGGGGCGCGCTCCGAGAGGCCCTTGGAGCCGGGACCTCGGAGGGGCGCCTGCTCGACCACGCGGTGTGGAACCGGGTGGGAGCGCCTCGGACGCGGGCGGTGCTCGATGCCGTTACTTCACGAGGAGGAGGCTAATCAGAGGTGCGGGCGCGGGGCAAGTGGTTTTTCACCCCGACCCGCGTCACCGCTCCGCCGTGGCCGCCGTAGGGGGAGGAGCGGCCGGTCTGGTCCTCCACGACCGAGGTGATGATCGCGTCCAGTCCGGTGTCCGCGCTCCAGCCGATCAGTTCGCGGGCCAGGGAGGTGTCGGGGACGCGGTGGCCCGTCTCGGCGTATCCGGGGCCGCGGGCCACCTGGTGGTCGATGGTGACGATGCCGCTGCCGGAGCGGGTGAGCGCCAGGACCCGCCGGGCCAGCTCCATGATGCCGGTCCGGTCCCGCGCGCCGATGTTGACGGTCCGCCCGCGGGCGCGGGGCTGCTCCACGAGCGCGACCAGGGCGGGCACCACGTCGTGGACCGAGCAGAAGCAGCGCGTCTGGGAGCCGTCTCCGTGCACGGTGACGGGCCGCCCGTGCAGGGCCTGCTCGACGAAGGCGGGCAGGACGTGGCCGTAGTCGAGCGACTGGCGCGGCCCGGTGACGTCGAACAGCCGGACGGTCACGGTGTCCAGGCCGTACTCGTGGAAATACCGGGCCGTCAGGTACTCGCCCAGGCCCTTGGTGACGGCGGTGCACCAGCGTCCCTCCTGGGCGGGGCCCAGGATCCGGTCGTCGTCCTCGCGCAGGGCCTCGCCGTTGCTGCGGCCGTACACCTCGCCGCCCGAGGAGAACAGCACCCGGCACCCCCGGTCCAGCGCGGCGGCGAGCACCCGCTCGGTGCCCACGACGTTGACGTGCAGGGTCCGCACGGGTTCGATTCCGACCATTCTGGCGCCGACCAGGGACGCGAGGTGGAAAACCGTGTCGCAACCGGTCATCGCGGTGCGCAGGACGCCGGAATCCAGCACCGATCCGTGTACGAAGCTCGTTCGGGGGTCGCGCAGGGCGTGCACCAGGTTGGCCCGGGCCCCGGTGGACAGGTCGTCCAGGACCACGACCTCGTGACCGAGTGCGAGCAGGTATTCGACCAGGTGAGAGCCGATGAAACCGGCTCCGCCCGTCACCAGTGCCCTCATGCGAAACCACCATCCGACATGCCGAAGGACGTAACCGTCAAGGCTCATACAACTACACAGGGCGACAATCGGCGGGAAAGCGGTGAGGCGTGTCACGGGTGGACAGTTGTGTTCGCGAGTCGGACTTATGGTGGGATCATCAATGGCGGTTAGGTCCGAAGTGCGAAGTACGGTCCCCAAGGCCCAAGTCTGGCCCAAGGCGGGTGTTGCGTAATTGCACACCCCTACACAAAGCCGTAATTTGCACTCTGCGGCTCAAAGCCGACCGATCCCCGGTCCCGGATCGACTTGCTCTTCTCGTACGCCATTTCATTGTTAGGTCGGTTCGTAGTGTTCTGGAACCCTTCGTCCACCAAAGGGCGTTTTATCGGCATCTTTGCGGCATCGCTCGCTCTGGCCGCGCTTCCCGCCTGCTCGGCGCTGGGAGGCCCGTTCGGCGGTGAGGCAGATCTGCCTCCGGGGCTGCGCACGGTCGACGCCGCGTGGATCGAGGGACTGAGCACCGGGGAGCGGACCGTCTCCGTCGACGGCAAGAGCGTCACCAGCCGGTACCCGCAGGTTCCGGGCGCCGCCGACTTCACCACCGAGGTCCGCACCGCCATGGCCGAGCGGGAGACCGCGTTCCTCACCGGGGACGGAGGGACCTCGCTGGAGCAGGAGGCGAAGTTCCTGGTGGCCTCGGGCGGCGTGCTGGGAGCCCGCATCACCGCCAGGACCGACGGCGCGGTCGAGGGCACCAGCCGCTGGTACGACGCCGGATCGGGCGAGGCGCTGCCGTGGACCGCGCTGCTCAACGGGGACGAGGCGATCGACGAGCTGGGCGCGCAGGTGTCGCGGGTCCTGAGGGACGAGCACGGAGTGGCGCCGAACGCGCTGCCGCCGGGTCTGCCCGCGCCCGCCTCGCGGGGGCTCGCCGCGGACGACTCCGTCGAGCCGGCGCTCGTGGACCCCGAGGCGGCGTGGCAGAGCGCGGCGGACCGCGAGGGGTCGGCGCTGGAGGACATCGGGTTCAACGCCGCGGGCGAGCTGGTGGTCAGCTTCAGCCCCGGCGAGGCCGGCGAAGGCGAGGAGGACGTCCAGGTCCCCGTCCCCGACAGCGAGGTGCTGCTGTCCAGGTTCGGCCGGTCCGCGCGGACCGCGGTCATGGAGGACGCCCGGAGCGTGGACCTGGGTCCCGCGGACGGCCCCGTGGCGGGCCTGGACTGCGACCGGGTGCCGTGCGTCGCGCTGACCTTCGACGACGGCCCCGGAGAGGACACCGGCCTGCTGCTGGAGCACCTCGACGAGTACTCGGCCAAGGCCACCTTCTACGTGCTGGGCTCGCTGACCGAGAGTTCCCCCGAGACGGTCCGGAGCACCGCCGAGGCGGGCCACGAGATCGGCATCCACACCTGGAAGCACGACAACCTCGCCCTGATGGGCGGCGACGCGGTCAGGGACGACGTCGAGCGCACCGCCGCCGCCATCAAGGACGCCACCGGGGTCGAGGTGACCTCGATGCGCCCGCCGTACGGGTCGTTCAACGAGACCACCCAGGCGAACGTCGACTACCCGATGATCCTGTGGGACGTCGACACGCTGGACTGGCAGCACATGAACAAGGACAAGACCATCGACACCGCGGTGTCGGAGACCCAGCCGGGCAGCATCGTGCTCTTCCACGACATCCACCGGCCCACCGTGGACGCGATCCCCGCAGTCCTGGAGCAGCTCCAGGGCAAGGGCTACCACTTCGTCACGGTCTCGGAGCTGTTCGCCGACACCACCCTGGAGCCGGGCGTCGCCTACATGCGCCGCGACCAGGGCGCCTGACCTCCCACCCCCACGGGGCGGGGCGCCCGCTCCGGGCGCCCCGCCCCGCGGGCCCGCGCGCCCCTCTGCCGTCGGCAGATCTCCGCAGGGCAGAAACCCCTCCCCGCCCCCGCCCGCCCCGGCGAAGCTGGGGGAACCGGCCGCGGCGGGCGAGCGCCCGCCGCACGGAGGCCGGGTCCGAGGAGGAGAGACATGCGCCCCACCGCACCGCGGCTCGCGGCGGAGACGGCGGCAGCCGGCCCGTTCGACGACCAGCTGGCCGCCCGCCTGCTGCACGAGCGGATCATCGTCCTGGGCGACCAGGTCGACGACGCCGTGGCCAACCGCGTCTGCGCCCAGCTCCTGCTGCTGTCCGCCGAGGACCAGAAGCGGGACATCAGCCTCTACGTCAACAGCCCCGGCGGGTCCGTCACCGCGGGGATGGCCATCTACGACACCATGCGCTTCGTCCCCAACGACGTGGCGACCCTCGCCATGGGGTTCGCCGCGAGCATGGGGCAGTTCCTGCTGTGCGCGGGGACCGCGGGCAAGCGGTACACCCTGCCGCACACCCGGATCATGATGCACCAGCCCTCCGGCGGCCTCGGCGGAACCGCCGCGGACATCGCCATCCAGGCCGAGAACCTCGCCCACACCAAGCGTGTCATGCAGGAGCTGATCGCCCTGCACACCGGCCAGAGCGTGGAGACCATCGAGCGGGACAGCCGTCGGGACCGCTGGTTCACCGCCGAGCAGGCGCTGGAGTACGGACTCGTCGACCACGTCGTGGAGCACGCGTCCGCGCTGCGCACCCCGAGCACGCGGGGCTACGGATTCCTGGACCCCAAGAGCGCCGCCGACGGCGGCCGGAACACGGAGGAGCGGTCATGAGCCAGTACACGATCCCCACGGTCGTGGAGCGCACCCCCCACGGGGAGCGGGCCTACGACGTGTTCAGCAGGCTGCTGTCCGAGCGGATCATCTTCCTGGGCACGCCGATCGACGACGGCGTCGCCAACGTGGTGATGGCCCAGATGCTGCACCTGGAGGCCGAGAGCGCCGAGCAGGACATCAACCTGTACATCAACTCGCCGGGCGGCTCGGCCACCGCGCTGACCGCGATCTACGACACCATCCAGTTCGTGCGCCCCGACGTCTCCACGGTCTGCATGGGGCAGGCCGCGTCGGCGGCGGCGGTGCTGCTGGCCGCGGGAGCCCCCGGCAAGCGGTTCGCGCTGCGGCACTCGCGGGTGCTGCTGCACCAGCCCTCGACCAGCGGGCAGGGCGAGGCCGCGGACCTGGAGATCCAGGCGGCCGAGATCATGCGGGTGCGCGCCGAGATCGAGGAGATCCTGTCCAGGCACACCGGCCAGGACACGGCCACGCTGCGCGAGGACACCGACCGGGACAAGATCTTCACCGCCGCGCAGGCGCGCGACTACGGCCTCGTCGACCAGGTGGTCAGCGCGCGGGAGCTGGCCCGCGCGGCGGCCTGAACCCACGGCCGGAGGGGGAGGGCCCGGCGCGCCCGGCCCTCCCCCTCCGCGTCCGCTCAGGCCGCCAGGAGCATCGCCCGGGGGCCGCCCCGGGAGGCGAACCCGGGCGCCGCCGGGGCGGACACGGGCGCGGAGATGACGGAGAGCCGGTCGGCGACGTCGCCGACCAGGTCGACGAGGTGCAGGCCCAGAGCCCGGTAGACGGCGGCCAGCACCTCGGAGGAGGGCTCCTTGCGACCGCGCTCGATCTCGGACAGGTAGGGCATGGAGACCTGCGCGGCCTCGGCGACCTCGCGCAGCGTGCGCCCCTGCTCCTGGCGGGCCCGGCGCAGCACGTCGCCGATCAGGTGGCGCAGCAGGGGCTCCTCGGCTTCGGGCACGGCGTGCAAGGCGCGTTCGGTCATGGTGTGCCCTTCGCTGCTGGCCGGATCCACGGGTGCGGTCAGTCTATCGGAGGGAGCCCCGCCGGGCCCGGCCGCGGGTTTCAGCTCTCGGCGATTCTGCTGAGAGCAGGCGGGGGTGTCCGGGACCGCCGTCATGGGAGAGGGTGGCCGCCATGAGACTTCTGATCCTGGGCGGAACCGAGTTCGTCGGGCGCGCCGTCGCCGAGGAGGCGCTGGCGCGGGGCTGGGAGGCGACCGTCTTCCACCGGGGGCGCCACGATCCGCCGGAGGGTGCCGCCGTCCTGCGGGGCGACCGCACCGAGGCGGGCGGACTGGCGGCCCTGGAGAAGGGCGAGTGGGACGCCGTCGTCGACACCTGGTCGGGCGAGCCGTCGGCGGTGCGCGACGCGGCCCGGTTGCTGGCCGGGCGGGCCGGACACTACGCCTACGTGTCCAGCCGCTCGGTGTACTCCTATCCGGCCGAGCCGGGGCTGGACGAGGACGGCCCGGTGGTGGACGCCTCGCCCGACGACGGGAGGGTCGACTACGCGCGGGCCAAGCGGGGCGGCGAGCTGGCGGCGGTCGAGTCCTTCGGCGACCGGGCGGTGCTGGCGCGGGCGGGGCTGATCCTCGGCCCCCGGGAGAACGTCGGACGGCTGCCCTGGTGGCTGGGGCGGATTGCGCGCGGCGGAACGGTGCTGGCACCCGGGCCGCGCGGCCTGGAGCTGCAGTACGTCGACGCCCGCGACCTCGCCGCGTGGATCGCGGACGCGGTCGAGGGCGGGCTCGGCGGCGCCTACAACCTCGTGAGCCGACCGGGGCACGCCACGATGGGGAGCCTGCTGGAGGCGTGCGTGCGCGCCACCGGCTCCGACGCCGGACTGCGCTGGACCGACCCCGGGCCGATCCTGGACGCGGGCATCGAACCGTGGAGCGACCTGCCGATCTGGCTGCCGCCGGGCGAGCTCCACGACACGATGCACCGGGGGGACGTGTCCAGGGCCCTGGCCGCGGGACTGCGCTGCCGCCCCGTCGAGGAGACGGTCGCCGACACCTGGGCCTGGCTCCGGTCGCTGGGCGGCCGGGCGCCGCGGCGCCCCGACCTCCCCCCGGTGGGCCTGTCGAGGGAGGCGGAGGAGGAGTTCCTCCTCTCCCGCTGACCTTGGCCTCTCCGGGTCCCGGAGACGGTCGGGACCCCGGAGCGGCCGAGATCAGCGGGGAGAACGCGCCCCGGGGCCACCGGGCGGGGGAGCGGTGCTCGCGCGCTCGACGAGTTCGGTGGAAAGCTCCACCCGCCGGGTGCCGGGGTCCTGCCCGGCGACCAGGCGCAGCAGCATCCGGGTGGCCATCCGGGCCATCTCGCCGAGGGGCTGGCGCACCGTGGTCAGCGGCGGCGCCGCCCACGCGGCCTCGGGCAGGTCGTCGAACCCGACCACGCTGACGTCGTGCGGCACGCGCAGGCCGCGCTCGAACAGGGCCTCGTAGGCGCCCCGGGCCATCAGGTCCGAGCCCACGAAGATCGCGGTGGGCGGTTCGTCCAGGTCCATCAGGCGGTGCGTCTCGGCGTGCCCGCTGGGGGTTCGGAAGTCGCCGTGCCCGACGTAGTCCTCGGGTACGGCCAGGCCCGCGGCGTCCATCGCGCTGCGGTAGCCGTCCACGCGGGCGCGGCTGCACATGACCCGGGACGGGCCGCTGATGGTGGCGATGCGGGTGTGCCCCAGGCCGATCAGGTGCTGGGTGGCGGCCAGCCCCCCCGCCCAGTTCGTGGTGCCCACCGCGGGCACGTCCCGCGCGGGGTCGCCGATCGGGTCGACCACCACGACCGGCACGCCCAGCGCGGCGAGCCGGGCCTGCTGGTCCGGTGACAGCTCGGACAGCACCATGACCACGCCGTCGGAGCTGCGCGCGTGCACGTTGTCCAGCCAGCGGAGGCTGGGGCGGCTGCGGCCGCGGTCGTGCACGGCGGAGACGACGATCCCGAAGCCCTTCTCGTAGGCGACCTCCTCGGCCCCCGCCAGGATCTGCATGGCCCACGAGCTGTCCAGGTCGAGGAAGACCAGGTCGATCAGGCCGACGGGCTTGCGGGCGTGGGAGCGGCGCGGCCGGTACTGGTGCTCCTCCAGCAGCCGCTCGATCTGGCTCCGGGTCTCGGCCGAGACGTCGAGGTGGCCGTTGACCACCTTGGACACGGTCGAGACCGACACCCCGGCCTGGCTGGCGACCTCGGCCAAGGTCGGTCGTCGCTTGGACACACGCCTCCCCTTCAGCGCACTGGGCAGGCTGGAGCCCGCCCCGGCGAAGGCATCATATCTCGAAAACTTTCGGAGGTGTTCGAGGAGGGGCGGTGTTCGGCGGGGAGGGCTGGTCAGGGCCTCCTCCGGCTGCGACACGGAGCGGTGCACGGGCCGGTGGGGTGCTCATCGTGACGCGACCGAAACATTGCGACCCCTTGACGGCGATTTCCGTCACACTTAGCGTCTCTCTCACGAAAACTATCGGAAATCTTTCGGATCTTTTTCGGGGGATGTTTCGGTAGCCCTCCCGGATTCCGGCCTCCGTGCCCTGCCCCCTGAACCCAAGGACGGTGCCCCGCCCATGAGACGACGCACACCCTGGCCCCGCGTGATCGGCAGCGCCTCCCTGGCGCTCGTGCTCGGCCTCACCACCGCCTGCGGGACCTCCGGCCCCGGCACCGAGGGCGGCGTCGAGGTCTGGGCGCTGGAGGACGCGGCGGTGAACCCGATCGTGCAGAGCGGGATCGACACCTACAACGAGTCCGCCGAGACCCCCGCCGAACTCGTGACCTACGTCAACGACGCCTACAAGCAGCGCCTCCAGGTCGCCCTCGGGTCGCCCAACGCCCCCGACGTCTTCTTCAACTGGGGCGGCGGGAACCTCGCCCAGTACGTCGAGGAGGGCCAGGTCGTGGACCTCACCGACACCCTCGAGGCCAACCCCGGCTTCCGCGACGCCTTCCTGCCCAGCGTCCTGGACGTCGCGCGGGTGGAGGGCCGCTACTACGGCGTCCCCATGCTGGGGGTGCTCCCGGTCGTGCTGTTCTACAACAAGGAGGTCTTCGACGAGGCCGGCCTGGAGCCGCCCGCCACCTACGACGAGCTCCTGGACGCCGTGGACGTGTTCAAGGAGGAGGGCGTCACCCCCATCACCCTGCCCGGTGCCCAGGGCTGGACCGAGCTGATGTGGCTGGAGTACCTGCTGGACCGGGTCGGCGGCGCCGACAAGTTCCAGGCCATCGTCGACGGCGAGGAGGGCGCCTGGTCCGACCCGGCCGTGATCGAGGCCCTCCGGATGTGCCAGGACCTGGCCGACCGCGGCGCGTTCGGCACCAACTTCGCCTCCATCACCTACGACAACGCCAGCGCCTCCTCGCTGCTGGCCAGCGGCAAGTCCGCGATGTTCCTCATGGGGACCTGGGACTTCTCCACGCAGATGGACAACAACCCCGACTTCGTGGAGAGCGGCGACCTCGGCTTCGTGCCCTTCCCCGAGGTCGAGGGCGGCGAGGGCGAGCCGGGCGCGGTCGTGGGCAACCCGAGCAACTACTTCTCGGTCAACGCCGACAGCGCCGACACCGACGCCGCGATCGACTTCCTCACCGGGACCGTCGCCTCCGACTCCTACGTCGAGGGGCTCATCGAGGCAGGGCAGGTCCCCGCGGTCGAGGGCATCGAGGACCGGCTGAGCGAGACCGACCACGCCGACTTCACCACCTTCACCTACAACCTGGTCGCCGACGCCCCGTCCTTCACCCAGTCCTGGGACCAGGCGCTGACCCCGGCCACGTCGGAGGAGCTGCTCACCAACCTCCAGCTGCTGTTCCTGGGCGACCTCGGCCCCGAGGAATTCGCGCGGGCCATGGAAGGCAAGCGGTGACGTCCGTCGCGCGCACGGAGCGGCCCGGTGCGGTCTGGGCCGCTCCCGCTCTGCTCTTCTTCGGCCTGTTCGGCCTCGCCCCGGTCGTCATCGTGGCCTGCCTCAGCCTCACCAGCTGGAACGGCCTGGGGACGCCCGAGTGGGTCGGGCTGGACAACTGGCGGGCGCTGCCCGAAGACCCGCACGTCGGACCGGGCCTGCTGACCACCCTGGCCCTGACCGTGCTCACCTGGGCCACCCAGACCCCGCTGGCGCTGATGTTCGGCGCGTGGGCGGCCGGCCCCCAGCGCGTGCGCGCCGTGGCCGGCGCGGTGTTCTTCCTGCCGCTGCTGCTGTCCACGGCCGCCATCGCGCTGGTCTGGCAGGCGCTGCTGGACCCCAACTTCGGGGTCTCCGCGCAGATCGGCCCCTACATCGGCCTGGTGGACGGCAACGTGCTGGGCGACCGGTCGCTGGCGCTGTACGCGATCGTGTTCGTGCTGCTGTGGCAGTTCCTGCCGTTCCACATGCTGCTCTACCAGGCGGCGGCCCGGCAGATCCCGGCCTCGCTGTACGAGGCCGCCGAGATCGACGGGGCCGGCCCCGCCCAGCGCTTCCGGAGCATCACCGTGCCGCAGCTGCGGCACACCATCATCGCCTCGTCCGTGCTCATCCTGGTCGGCTCGATGACCTACTTCGAGACGATCCTGCTCCTGACCGGCGGCGGCCCCGGCACCGCGACCCGGATCCTGCCGCTGCACATGTACCTCCAGGGCTTCTCCGCGTTCCGGATGGGCTACGCCAGCGCGATCGCGGTCCTGCTGGTGCTGATCGGCACCGGCCTGTCCCTGCTGGTGGTGCGGGTGAGCGGCTACGCCCGGATGACGAGCGAGCGAGAAGGAGCCTGAGCATGCCGACCATGACCGCCGGCCCCGAGCGGGGGCGGCCTCCGGCCGCCGGCGCGGCGGGGTCCGAACGGCCCCGGTACCGTCGCGGGCGCCGCGGCCATCGCGGCCGGCCCGCGTACGGCGCGGGGATCGGCGCGGCCGCGTGGCTGATCGCCGTGGTCGTCCCCCTGTACTACCTGGTCGTCACGAGCTTCCGGGGCCGGGGCGGCTACATGGAGGACGGGCCGCTGGCCCTGCCCGACGAGCTGACCCTCGACAACTACCTGCGCGTGTTCGAGATCGGGTTCCTGCGCTTCCTCGGCAACAGCCTGGTCGTGGCGACGGGCGCGGTCGTGCTGGTGCTCGCGGTCGCCCTGCCGGCGGCGTTCGCCATCGTGCGCAGCCGCAGCCGGATCGTGCGCGTGGGATTCGTGCTGTTCCTGCTGGGCCTGGCCGTGCCCGCCCAGGCGGTGATCATCCCGATCTACCTGCTCATCACCCGGCTGCACCTGTACGACTCGCTCGCGGCGGTCGTCCTGCCCACCGCGGCGTTCGCGCTCCCGGTGTCCGTCGTCGTGCTCACCAGCTCGCTGCGGGACGTGCCCGGCTCGCTGTACGAGGCGATGGCGCTGGACGGCGCCGGGAACCTCCAGGTTTTCTGGCGCCTGGTGCTGCCGCTGTCCCGCTCGGGGGTGGTCACCGTGGCGATCTTCGTGGGCCTCAACGCCTGGAACAACTTCCTGTTCCCGCTCGTGCTGACCCAGAGCGAGGAGACCCGGGTGCTGCCGCTGGGCCTGTGGGCCTTCCAGACGCAGTACGGGACCGACGTGCCCGGCCTGATGGCGGCCGTCGTGCTGTCCGCGCTGCCGGTCTTCGCCCTGTACCTGTTCGGCCGCAGGCACCTGCTCGGCGGCCTGGCCGCCGGGTTCGGCAAGTGAGGGGCCCCCGCGCGGGGAGTCCGCGCCCCCGCGACGGCCCGCCCGGCCGGACGGTCCCCGACCCAGACCTCCGCCGACCCGGAGGAATCCGGCAAGCACGCCCCAGGAAAGGCAACGATGACGTCTACCCGTGACCGGCTCCCCGACACCCACGGTGCGGTCCGCTCCGGCACCATCCGCAACCCGGTGCTGACGGGGTTCCACCCGGACCCCTCGATCCTGCGGGTGGGCTCCGACTACTACCTGGCGACCTCGACGTTCGAGTGGTGTCCCGGGGTGACCCTGCACCACTCCCGGGACCTGGTGAACTGGCGGTCCCTGGGCGGGGCCCTGACCGAGACCCGGCTGCTGGACCTGACCGGGCGGCGCGACTCCGCCGGGGTCTGGGCCCCCGCGCTCTCCTACCGGGACGGGCTGTTCTTCCTGGTCTACACCAACGTCGACAACTACGCGGGGGGCTTCTGGGACACCCCCAACTACGTCACCACCGCGCGCGAGATCACCGGGCCCTGGTCCGACCCGGTCACGCTGCACACGCGCGGCTTCGACCCGTCGTTCTTCCACGACGAGGACGGGCGCAGCTGGATGCTCAGCAGCGCCATGGACTGGCGCCCCGGGCACAACGCGTTCGGCGGCATCGTCCTGCAGGAGTTCTCCGTGCGGGACATGGCGCTGGTGGGCGAGGCGCGGACGATCTTCGAGGGCACCGAGACCGGGGTGACCGAGGCGCCCCACCTGTACCGCCACGACGGCTGGTACTACCTCATGACGGCTGAGGGCGGCACCACCTGGAAGCACCAGGTCACCGTCGCGCGCTCGCGCGACATCACCGGCCCCTACGAGCCCGACCCGGCCGGGCCGACGCTGTCCGCCCGCGACCGCCCCGAGCTGACCCTGCAGAAGGCCGGGCACGCCAGCATGGTGCGGACCCCGCACGGGGAGTGGTACCTGGCGCACCTGACCGCGCGTCCCCTGACCCGGCGCGGCCGGTGCGTGCTGGGCCGCGAGACCGCGCTGCAGCAGGTCGAGTGGTCGGCCGACGGGTGGCCCCGGGTGGCCGGCGCCGTGCCGCGGGACGAGGTCCCGGGCCCGCTCGGCGCGGCCGCGCACCCGTGGCCCGAGACGCCCGCGGTCGACGACTTCGACGAGCCCGGACTGCGGCCCGAGTGGAGCACGCTGCGGCGCCCGGCGAGCCCCGACTGGGTGTCGCTGACCGAGCGCCCCGGCCACCTGCGCGTCCGCGGCGGCCAGTCGCCCTCGGGCCTGAGCGCCCCCAGCCTGGTGGCCCGGCGGGTCCAGCACCACCGGTGCGTGCTGGAGGCCGCGATGGAGTACCGCGCGGACGCCTTCCAGCAGATGGCCGGGATCACCGCGTACTACAACACCCACCAGTGGCACTATCTGCGGGTGGGCCACGACGAGCGGGACGGCCTGTTCGCGGGGGTGCTCACCAGCGACCGGGGCCGGGTGAGCGAGGCGGGCGGGCGCGTCGGCGTCGAGGGCTGGGAGCGGGTGCACCTGCGCGCGGAGATCGACGGGGCCGACCTGAGGTTCTCGATCTCGCCGGACGGCGGCGAGTGGACGGGGCTGGGCCCGGTCCTGGACGCGAGCATCCTGTCCGACGAGTACGCGGAGGAGCGGGTGGGCGACACCACCACCCTGTGGGGCTTCACCGGCGCGTTCCTGGGGATGTGGGTGCACGACCTGACCGGCGCGGGACGCCACGCCGACTTCGACTTCTGCTCCTACCGGTCCCAGCCCCCCACCTGAGACCGGAGGGCCGCGCGCCGGCCGCGGCCTTCGCGACCCGCCCGTGCAGTGCGGGAGGGTCGCGGCCGGCGCGGCCACGGCCGTCCCCCGTCGCAGGGCGGGACGGGGACCCGGGTAGGTTCCTCCCATGAGTGACGCCCGGATCTCCAAACCCCAGCCCCCCGAGCCCCCTGAGACCGCCGCCGGCGGCCCCGGCGCCGAAGTCGACGTCGCCACCTACTTCCCCGAGCCGCCCGTCGACCCGCAGCCCCCCGAACCCGGGGACTGAGAACCGCGGAGGCCGGCGGCCGAGGAGGGCCGTCCGGCCGCCTGCCCCGCGCGGCTCCCACGGGGTCAGCGGCGCAGCGCCGCGATCCCGCCCGGCGGGACGGACAGGCCGTCGGCGGGGGCGTCCGACACCGCGTCGCGCGCGTCGCGGGGCAGGCCCAGGACCGCCGGGTCCACGGTGTACGAGTCCGTTCCGTGGTTGAGGACGAACACCCAGCCGCCGTCGTTCCCCCGACGGCGCACCACCTCGACCCCCTCGGGCGGCGCGGGGCGCGCGGGAGGCGCCGCCGCGGCCAGGACCGCGGCCAGGGCGTCGTCGTCCAGGTCCGCGGAGACGTACCAGGCGCTGCCCGCCCCGTACGCGGCGCGGGTCACCGCCGGAAGGCCGTCCAGCGGTCCGCCGGCGTAGCGCGCCACCGCCTCGGCCCCCGCCAGGCGGACGTGCTCGCTCCAGCGGCGCGCCCGGCCCGTGAAGGCGCCGTCGGCCCCGGCCACCGCCGCGCCCCCGCCGTCCAGCGGGTGGAACTCCTCGACGCGCACCCCCAGCAGCCCGCGCAGGGCCCCCGCGTACCCGCCGGCGCGCACCCGCGCGTGCTCGTCGACGGTGCCGCTGAGGTAGGTCGCCACCAGTGTCCCGCCGCGCTCGACGTACCCGGCCAGTTCACGCGCCGTGGCGTCCGACGCCAGGTACATCATGGGCGCCACCAGCAGCGGCAGGTCCGGGGGGCGGGCCCCGGGAGCGGCGAAGGCCGCCGTGCGGCCCTGGCGCCGCAGCACCCGGTGGATCTGGCGCACCGCCCCGGCGTAGTCCAGGTCCGGAGCGGGCGGCGTCGCCGCGTCGAGCGCCCACCAGCACTCGGGGTCCCACACGACGGCCGCGTCCTCGGCCACGTCGGCGCCGAGCGCGCCCGCCAGCCGGGGCAGCAGCGCGCCCAGCCCGCACACCTCGGCGAAGACCCGGGAGTCGGGCCCGGTGTGCGGCAGCATGGCCGGGTGCCACTGCTCGGCGCCCCCGCGCGAGGCCCGCCACTGGAAGAACAGGGCCCCGAGCGAACCGCGCGCCACGTGCCCCACGCTGTGCCGCGCGATCTCGCCCGGGGCCTTGGGCCGCGCCGCCGGCCCGGTGTACCCGGTGGCCTGCTCCATCAGCAGCCACGGCCGGTCCCCGGCCCAGGACCGGGCCAGGTCCGCGGCGAACGCGCCCTGCTCGGCGGCGCGCCCGCCGGGAGCGTCGGGGTAGTGGTCGATCGCCACCAGGTCGAGTTCGGAGGCCCACTTCCACTGGTCGACCGGGACCCAGCCGCCGAAGGCGAAGTTGGTGGTCACCGGAACGCCGGGGGAGGCCGCGCGCAGGACGTCCCGCTGGGCGCGGTAGTGCGCCAGCATCGCGTCGGACAGGAAGCGCCGGAAGTCCAGCACGTGGGCGGGGTTGCGCAGGTACTGGGTGGCCCGGGGCGGCCGGACCTGCTCCCACGCCGAGTAGCGCTGCCCCCAGAAGGCGGTCGTCCAGGCCTCGTTGAGCGCCTCCAGCGTGCCGTGGCGCTCCCGGAGCCAGACCCGGAAGGCGTCGGCGGCGTGCTCGCCGTGGCTATGGGTGCCGTACTCGTTGTGCACGTGCCACAGCCGCAGCGCGGGGTGTCGCGCGTACCGCTCGGCCAGGGCCCGCGCGATCCGGACCGAGGCGGCCCGGTAGGCGGGCGCGCACACGTCGTAGGTGTCCCGGCTGCCGTGGGTGAGCCGCACCCCGTCGGCGCTCACCGGCATCGCCCCGGGGTGGGCCAGGGTGAACCACGGCGGGGGAGAGGCGGTGGGGGTGGCGAGCGCGGCCCCCACGCCGTTGGCGTGCAGGAGGTCGAGTACGCGGTCCAGCCACGCGAAGTCGTACTCGCCCTCGCGCGGCTCCAGCAGGCTCCAGGAGAACACGCCCACGGTGGCCAGGGTGACCCCGGCGCGCCGCATGAGCTCCATGTCCTCGTGCCAGACGGCCTCGGGCCACTGCTCGGGGTTGTAGTCGCCGCCGAACCACGGCGTCGCGGGCTCTGGACCTGGCACGCGCGGGCTCCTTATGTTCGGTTGGGCAACAAACTAATTATCCCCATCCGGCCGTCCGACACAAGGAGCAGACGTTGACCGGTCCCGAGCGCCCCCCGGGCGTCCACACCCGCCTGCCCGCGGCCGACTGGGAGGACGCCCTGGTCACCGGGAACGGCCGCCAGGGCGCCCTCGTCCACGCCGTCGCCGGCCTGCCGCGCGCCACGCTCTGCCACGAGCGGCTGTTCTGGCCGGTGGAGGAGCCGCTCGCCGCGCCCGACACCGCCGGCGCGCTGCCGGAGCTGCGCGCGCTGCTGCGCGCCGGACGCGCGCGCGAGGCCGCCGCCCGGGTGGTCGGCCTGGCGGAGGCCGGGCACCCCGGCTACGCCCGCACCCGCTGGATCGACCCGCTCACCGGGGCGGGCACCCTGGTCTTCACCCCCGACGGGGAGGCGGGGGAGGGGGGCGTGTCGCGCCGCTGCGACCACGCCGGCGCTCTGGTGACCGAGGAACTGCCCGGGGGCCTGGTCCACGAGGTGTTCGCCTCGCGCGCCGACGACGTGGTGGTCCTGCGGCTGCGCGCCCGCGGCGGCCTCGACGGGACGCTGTCGCTCACCCCGGTCCCGGGCGAGCCCCCGTCCCCGGCGACCTGGTCGGCGGGCGCGTCCCCCGGCCGCCTGCTGCTGCGCGCGGCCTTCGCCCGCCGATGGCCCGGCGCGCCCGCCGGGTACGCGCTGACCTGCCGTGTCGTGGCACGGGGCGGCGGACTCCGGTGGGGCGCGGACGCGGTCCGGGTGAGCGGGGCCGCCGAACTCCTGGTCCTCGCCCGCACGAGCGTGGCCCGCCCCGGCGAGGAGCCGCCCGGCCCGGACGACTCCCTGGCCGCGCTGCCCGCCGACTTCGCCGCGCTGCTGGCCCGACACGCCCCCCTCCACGCGGAGCTGTTCGACCGCGCGCGGATCCGGCTGACCCCGCCGGGACGGCCCGGCGAGCCCGGGAGCACGGCCGAGGACCTGCTCGCGGCCGGTCCCGGTCCGGAACTCGTCGAGCGCCTGGTCGACGCCGGGCGGTACGCGGTCATCTGCGCCTCGGGTGAGCTGCCGCCCACCCTGCAGGGGGTGTGGAGCGGCGCCCACGCGCCGCCGTGGAGCTCGGGGTACACCCTGGACGGCAACCTCGCCTCGGCCGTGGCGGCGCTGCACCCCACGGGCGTGCCCGAGCTGATGACCGCGCTGTTCGACCTGGTGGAGCCGTTGGTGGGCGACTTCGCGGAGAACGCCAGGCGGCTGTACGGCTGCCGGGGAGTGCTCCTCCCCGCGCACCTGTCCACGCACGGGCGCCACAACCACTTCGGCCCCGAGTGGTGCCTGACCTTCTGGACGGCGGGGGCCGCCTGGATCGCCCGGCTGTACTGGGACCACTACAGCCACACCGGCGACACCGCCTTCCTGCGCGAGCGGGCGCTGCCGTTCATGACCGCCGCGGCCGAGTTCTACGAGGACTTCCTCACCGAGGAGGGGTTCACCCCCTCCTACTCGCCGGAGAACACCCCCGCCGACTCCGACGGGCAGGCCGCGGCCAACGCCACGATGGACGTCGCCGCGGCGCGCGACCTGGTGCGCAATCTGCTGCGCGCGCACCGCGTCCTGGGGATCGGCGGCGCCCGGCGCTGGGCCCGGCTGGCCCTGCGGCTGCCCGGCTACCGGATCTCCCCCGAGGGCGCGCTCGCCGAGTGGGCGGGCCCGGCCGGACCGGTGGACCAGGCCGACAACCACGCGCACCGGCACGCCTCGCACCTGTTCCCCTTCTGGTACGAGGGCGACCCGGCGTTCGCCGACCCGGCGCTGCGCGCGGCGGCGGTGCGCGCGGTCCGCGCGCGCCTCGCCTGGTGGCGCGGCCAGGAGGCCGACGAGATGGCGTTCGGCCTGGTCCAGCTGGGCCTGGCCGCCGCGCACCTGGGTCTGGCCGAGGAGGCGAACGAGACGCTCGAACTCATGGCCGCCAGGTACTGGCGGCCCACCCTGGTCTCCACCCACAACCGGGGCGCGCTGTTCAACGTCGACATCTGCGGCGGCCTCCCGGCGGTGGTGGCGGCGATGCTGGTGCGCTCGCGCGAGGGCCGGGTGGACCTGCTGCCCGCGCTGCCCGCCGGATGGCCGCGGGGGCGGGCGCGCGGGCTGCGCGCCCGCGGCGGGGTGGTGGTGCGCCGCCTGGAGTGGGAGCCGGGCGGGTTCCGGGCCGAGCTCACCGCCCTGGCCCCCCGCCGCGTCCGGGTCGGCCTTCCCGACGGCACCTCCGCGGCCGTCGACCTGGCGCCCGGCCGCGTGCGGCCGGTGCGCGCCGGCCTGCCCGGCTGACCGTTCGCGGGGGCTCCGTCGACGGTCTCGGCACCGGTGTCCTGAGGTCCTCGATCCCGGAACGCCGGTGTCGGGACCCTCGTCAGAGGTCCCGCGACAGCGCGGCGATCTGCTGCGGGGTGCCCGCCATGATCGTGGCCGCGTGCTTCGTGACGGCCTCGACGGGCCAGTTCCACCACTGGCTCTCGAGGAGGAGGGCGACCTCCTCCTCGGTGAACCGGGAGCGGACGAGTCGAGCGGGGTTGCCGCCGACGACCGCGTAGGGCGGCACGTCCTTCGTCACGACGCTGTGGGCGCCGATCACCGCCCCGTCGCCGACGGTGACGCCCGGCATGACGACGGACTCCCGGCCGATCCAGACGTCGTTGCCGATGACCGTGTCGCCCTTCGTCGGGAGCGACATGAAGGTCTCCAGCGTGGCGTCGGTCCAGTCCCCGCCGAACATGGTGAAGGGGTAGGTGGACGGCCCCGCCATCGGGTGGCTGCCGCCCGGCATGAGGAACCGCGCGCCGGGGCCGATGGCGCAGAACCGGCCGATCCGGAGCCGCTGGGGGCCGTAGTTGTAGAGCACGTTGGCGGTCTCGAAGGGGCCGCGCCGCCCCTCGTCGTCGTAGTAGGTGTACTCGCCGACCTCGATGAGCTCGGAACCGATCTGGTTGCGCAGGAAGACGACGTTCGTGAGCTCGGGGCGGGTGGACGGGTGCGGCTGGGCGGGGTCGGGTGCGGGCATTCTCTTCTCCTTCGTGGTGGGGTCGGTGGGGTCGGTGGGGGCGCCGGAGTGCGGGGTCCTCACGCCCCGGCCGCTCCGGCGAGGGCGGCGCGGGCGTAGGCGTCCGCCTCGTCGCGGGTGAGCGCCCGCCCCAGCAGCACGCGGTGGTGGTAGAGCGGGCCGGTCGCCGCGATGAGCAGGCGGTCGGGGTCGGTGCCGGCCGGGACCTCGCCCCGGTCGACGGCGCGCTGGACCGCCACGGCGCACCGCTCGTAGCGGTCCGCCCAGAAGCGGCGCAGGGCCTGCGCGGCCTCGGGGGACCGGAAGGAGGCCGCGATCACCGCCAGGGTCGGCGACGGATCGGCGCTCAGGGCGTCGCGGACCTCCCTGTTGACCGCGATCAGGTCGCCCTCCAGGGAGCCGGTGTCGGGCGCGCGCCAGTCGTCCTCGGCGCCCAGGTCGAGCAGGTCGACCAGGAGCATCGGGACGCTGCCCCACCTGCGGTAGACGGTGGTCCGGTGGACCCCCGACCGGTCGGCGACCGCCTCGATGGACAGGGCGTCGTACCCGTCCTCGGTGAGCAGGGCGTTGACGGCGGCCAGGACGTCGGCGCGCACCCGCGCGCTCCGCCCGCCGGGCCGCCTCGCGGGAACGGGGTGAGCCATAGGCCAAGACTAACGCTACTTTCGTAGTGTTAAGAACGGGCCCGCGACCGACCGCGGGCGAGATCCGGTTCACGTGAACCGTTGACGTTTGTTCGTTGTCTGCCCAAACTAATTAGGAGTCCCCCCGACGAACGCAAGCAAGGAGCCGGAATGCTCTACAGGCCGCCCATGGCCCCCCGCGAGCTCTTCGTGGCGGATCCCCCGCCGCTTCCCGTGCCCGGGTACGGTGCCCCCGGGCCGTCGTCGGTCGTGCGGGCCGAACCCGTGGAGGTCACCGACCGCGGGGTCGAGCTCAAGGCCGTGACCACGTCGGAGGAGACCCTCACCGTGCGGGTCACCGCCTCGGCGCACGGCGTCGTCCGGGTCCGGCTCGGCTCCGGACCCGACGCGGAGACCAGGGCGGCGAAGGCCGTCGCCCTGGTCCGCTCGGACCCCGACGCGCCCGTCGAGGTGAGCGCCGACGCCGACCGGATCGTCGTGGCGACCGGGCCGCTGCGCGCGGAGATCACCCTGGACCCCTGGCACCTCCGGTTCACCGACGACTCGGGACGGCTCCTCACCGAGCAGGACCGGGGCCACGTGGACATCAGCGGACGCCTCCGCACCCTGCCCTTCGGCCGCAGCACCGTGGACGGCGCCACCGCCTACCACGAGTCCCTCGCCGCGGCGGCCGACGAGCGCTTCAGCGGTCTCGGCGAGCGCTTCACCCCGCTGGACCTGCGCGGCCGCCGCGCCCTGATGTGGAACTTCGACGCCTTCGGCGCCGAGTCGGACCGCTCCTACAAGAACGTCCCGCTGTACGTGTCCAGCCGCGGCTACGGCCTGCTCGTGGACACCGGCAGCCCCGCCGAGTTCGACATGGGCCAGTCCACGCACAGCTGCGTGCAGGTCGTCGTCCCCGACGACCTGCTCGACTACCACGTCATCGCGGGCCCCGGCCCCCGCGAGGTCCTGAACCGCTTCAACGCGCTCACCTCGCGCCCCGCACTGCCGCCCAAATGGGCGTTCGGCACGTGGATCTCCTCGGGCTTCGTCCGCGACACCCAGGAACGCGTCATGGAGCGCGCCCGCACCATCCGCGAGCGCGGCATCCCCTGCGACGTGCTGCACCTGGACTGCTACTGGCAGGCCGAAGGGCACTGGTCCGACCTGGACTGGGACCCCCGGGCGTTCCCCGACCCCGCCCGCATGCTGGCCGACCTCGACGCGATGGGCTTCAGGGTCTGCCTGTGGATCAACCCCTACGTCTCGCACCGCAGCCCGCACTTCGCCGAGGCCGCCGAACGCGGCTACTTCCTGCGCGACGCCTCCGGGGGGACCTACGTCGCCGACGCCTGGCACGGCTCCCACCCGGCCGTGGGCATCGTCGACTTCACCGACCCGGAGGCCGCCGCCTGGTACACCGGCCGCCTCCGGCCCCTCCTGGAGCAGGGCGTCGCGGTGTTCAAGACCGACTTCGGCGAGGGTGTGCCCGCCGACGCCGTCGCCGCCAACGGCATGACCGGCACCGACCTGCACAACGTCTACACGCTGCTGTTCAACGACGCCGTCGCCGCGGTGACCCGCGAGGTCAACGGGCACGACCTGGTGTGGGCGCGCTCGTCCTACCTGGGCGGGCAGCGCCACTCGGCCCAGTGGAGCGGCGACAGCCAGTGCTCCTTCCCGGCGATGGCCGCCACCCTGCGCGGCGGCCTCAGCCACGGCCTCAGCGGGGTGCCGTTCTGGAGCCACGACGCGGGCGGGTTCAACGGCACCCCCGACACCGACCTGTACGTGCGCTGGGCCCAGTTCGGCGCGTTCTCCCCCCTGGTGCGCTTCCACGGCACCACCACCCGCGAGCCCTGGCACTTCGCCCCCGAGGTCGAGGCGGCGGTCGTGGAGGCGCTGCGGCTGCGGTACCGGCTGATGCCGTACCTGTACTCGGCGGCCGTGGAGTCCGCGCGCACCGGCGTGCCGCTCATGCGGGCGCTGTGCGTCGACTACGCCGACGATCCGCTGTCCTGGCGCGCGGAACTGGAGTACCTGCTCGGCCCCGACCTCCTGGTCGCGCCCGTCTGCTCGCCCGAGGGCGTACGCGACGTCTACCTCCCGCCCGGCCGGTGGGTGGACCACTGGAGCGGCCGCGTGCACGAGGGCGGCCGATCGGTCCGCCTGCACCCGCGGCTGGAGCAGGTCCCGCTGTTCGTGCGCCTCGGCGCGCTCGTCCCCGTGGCCCCGCGGGCCGAGACCGTACCCGACGGGCCGTCCGGCCCGCTCACCCTCGTCAGCTGGGGCGGCCTGGGCAGGCGCGCCGTCATCCGAGACGTCGACGGCGACACCGTCGTCACGGCCGTGCGCGAGGACGCCACCCTGCGCGTCCACGCGGACGGCCCGGCCCGCATCACCGGTGTGGAGATCGTTCCCGTGCACGGACTCACCCCACCCGAGCAGGTGGAACTCCACCGCTGACGGCGGTTCGCACCACCGCCCGGGACAGCCCCGGGCGGGCTCCACCCCCACGTCAGGAGCAGATGTGACACCGGCAGACCGAGCAGCACCCCGTACCCCGCCGAGAGCCGGGGCGACACGCGGACTCCTCACCCGCGTGATCGCCGCCGCGGCGACCCTGGCCACCGCGGCCGCGCTGACCGCCGCCACCGCGGCCACGGCGCCGGCCGCGGCCGACACCGGATACACCTGGGACAACGTCGAGGTCGTCGGTGGCGGCTTCGTCCCCGGCATCGTCTTCAACCAGAGCGAACCGGGCCTGGCCTACGCGCGCACCGACATCGGCGGCGCGTACCGCTGGAACCCCTCCACCGAGCGGTGGGTCCCGATCCTGGACCACGTCGGCTGGGACGACTGGAGCCACAGCGGCGTCGTCAGCATCGCCACCGACCCCGTCGACCCCGACCGCGTGTACGCGGCGACGGGCACCTACACCAACGACTGGGACCCCAACAACGGCGCGATCAAGCGCTCGGACGACCGCGGCGAGACCTGGCGGACCACCGAGCTGCCGTTCAAACTCGGCGGGAACATGCCCGGCCGCGGCATGGGCGAGCGCCTGGCCGTGGACCCCAACGACAACAGCGTGCTGTACTTCGGCGCGCCCAGCGGCCACGGGCTGTGGCGCAGCACCGACCACGGCGCGACCTGGGCGGAGGTCGGGAACTTCCCCAACCCCGGGAACTACGTCGCCGACCCCTCCGACCCCGGCGGCTACTCGGGCGACAACCAGGGCGTGGTGTGGGTGACCTTCGACCCCGGCAGCGCCTCGGCCGGGCAGGTCACCCAGGACGTCTACGTCGGCGTCGCCGACAAGGAGAACACCGTCTACCGCAGCACCGACGGCGGCTCCACCTGGGAGCGCGTCCCCGGACAGCCCACGGGCTTCCTCGCCCAGAAGGGGGTCCTGGACCACGAGAACGGGCAGCTGTACATCGCCACCAGCGACACCGGCGGCCCCTACGACGGCTCCGACGGCGAGGTGTGGCGCTACGACGTCGCCGGGGGCTCCTGGACCGAGATCACTCCCCCCGAGAACGACGGCTTCGAGTACGGGTTCAGCGGCCTGGCCGTCGACCGCCAGGACCCCGACACCATCATGGTGGTCAGCCAGCTCCTGTGGTGGCCGGACATCCGGGTATTCCGCTCCACCGACCGCGGCGCCACCTGGAGCCAGCTCTGGGAGTTCGCCGGCTACCCCGACCGGACCCTGCGCTACGAGCTGGACCACTCCGGCGCGCCGTGGCTCGACTTCAACAAACAGCCCAACCCGCCCGAGCCCAGCCCCAAGCTCGGCTGGATGACGCAGTCCCTGGAGATCGACCCGTTCGACTCCGACCGCATGATGTACGGCACCGGCGCGACCGTCTACGGCTCGGACAACCTCACCGAGTGGGACTCCGGCGGCACCATCGACATCGAGGTGCGCGCCCAGGGCCTGGAGGAGACGGCCGTCCAGGACCTGATGAGCCCGCCGTCGGGTCCGCCGCTGGTCTCGGGGCTCGGCGACATCGGCGGCTTCGTGCACGAGGACCTCGACGTCGTGCCCGACTCGATGTTCGACGCGCCCTTCCACGGCAACACCCGCAGCGTGGACTTCGCCGAACTGGCCCCGGCCACGATGGTCCGGGTCGGCGAGGCGGTCGACGGCGAGGTGGACTCGCACATCGGCGTCTCCACCAGCAGCGGTTCCAGCTGGTGGGCGGGCCAGGAGCCGTCCGGTGTCACCGGGGCGGGAACGGTGGCGGTCAACGCCGACGGTTCGCGTGTCCTGTGGAGCCCCGACGGCACGGGCGTGCACCACTCGACCACGCTGGGCTCGTCCTGGACCGCCTCCACCGGGGTTCCGGCGGGCGCGCGGGTCGAGGCCGACCGGGTGGACCCGGACACGTTCTACGCGGTCGCCGGAGGCGGGTTCTACACCAGCACCGACGGCGGCGCCACGTTCACCGAGTCCGCCGCCGCCGGCCTGCCCGCCGAGGGCAACGTCCGCTTCGGCGCGGTCCCCGGCCACGAGGGCGACGTCTGGCTCGCGGGCGGGGCGCCCGGAGGCGCCTACGGCATGTGGCGCTCCACCGACGCGGGCGCCACGTTCACCCGGATCGCCGACGTGGACGAGGGCGACTCGGTCGGCTTCGGCAAGGCCGCGCCGGGTGGGAGCTATCCGGCGGTGTACACCTCGTCCAGGATCAACGGGGTGCGCGGGATCTTCCGCTCCGACGACGCGGGCGAGACCTGGACGCGCGTCAACGACGACCGGCACCAGTGGGCGTGGACGGGCGCGGCCATCACCGGGGACCCCCGCGTCTACGGGCGGGTCTACGTCGGCACCAACGGCCGCGGGATCATCGTCGGCGACCTGGCCGAGCAGCCGGCCCCGGACCCGAGCGGGGAGCCGAGCCCCGACCCGAGCGGCGAGCCCTCCGGGGAGCCGAGCCCCGACCCGGACGCGGCCTGCTCGGTGTCGTACACGGTGACCGGCGAGTGGCAGGGCGGCTTCCAGGGCCAGGTGGACGTCACCAACACCGGCGACGCGCTGGTCGACGGCTGGGAACTGGAGTGGGCGTTCCCCGGGGACCAGCGGATCGGCCAGGCATGGGGCGCCGAGGTCACCCAGGACGGGGCGGACGTCACCGCGTCCAACGCGGGCTGGAACGGCCACATCGTGCCGGGCGGGACGGTGGGATTCGGCTTCCTCGGCACGGGCGGCGCGGGCGCGGGACCGGACGGGTTCGTCCTCAACGGCCAGGAGTGCTCGACCTCCTGAGGGAAGCTCCGGCGCGGGGGGTGTTTGGGGCTCTGTCGGGTCGGGGTCCGCCCGGGGCCTGTTACGGCGGGCGGCGGCGGGCAGGGCTGGAGGCCCGCGCGTCCCCGCCGGATGTCCGTGACGCGGCGGTTGGAGGGCCGGTTCCGCCCTCGCTCGGAATGATCATGGGCTTTCTGCCCTTCCAGACCCCGAAACGGGCAGAAAACCCAAGACTGCCAACGAACCCCCACACACAACGGACACTATGGGCGCGGCCTCGCCCCGTCCCCGCCGTCGCCGCCCGCTGTAACCAGGCCCCGGGCGGACCCCGACCCGACAGAGCCCGAACCACCCCTGCGGCGGAGGTTCCCTGACGGGACCCGGTCCGACCCTCCCGAACCGGAAGGGGCGGACCGGGGGCGCCGCTCGTCAGCCGCTGACGGCGCGCACCGCCTCCGGGGCCGGACCGGCGACCGCCTCGGGGCGGGGGGGGCCGACGAGTCCGCGCGGTGGTGGGCACCGGCGCCCCGCGCCTCACGGGGGGAGGGGCGGGGCGCCGGGCGGTGAAGGGGAGGGGTCAGCCCTTCACCGCGCCGATGATCACTCCCTTGGTGAAGTGCCGCTGCACGAACGGGTACATGGCCAGCACCGGGACCAGCGCGATCACCACGATGGCCATCTGCAGGGCCAGGCCCGGCGGCAGCGAGCTGGCCTGCGAGGTGTCGGCGAGGGAGCCGGCGCTGATGTTCTGGCCCTGCTGCACGTACTGGCGGAGCACCAGCTGGAGCGGCCACTTCGCGTTGTCGTTGATGTACAGGACCGCGTTGAAGAAGGCGTTCCAGTACCCGACCGCGTAGAACAGCCCGACCACGGCGGTGACCCCCTTGGACATCGGGAGCACCAGCCGGGTCAGGATCTTCCACTCGCCGGCGCCGTCCACCCGGGCGCTGTCGGAGACCTCGGCGGGGATGCTCATGAAGAACGCGCGCATCACCACCAGGTTGAAGGCGTTCACCGCGGTCGGCAGGATCAGCGACCAGTAGCTGTCGATCATCCCCAGCGAGCTGACCAGCAGGTAACTGGGGATCATGCCGGGGCCGAACAGGAAGGTCAGCAGCACCAGGAACAGCAGCGGCCGGTGCAGCAGCGACCCCGGCCGCGACAGCCCGTAGGCGGCCAGGACGGTGGTGGCCAGGCTGATCGCGGTGCCCACGGTGGTGACCCCGACGCTCACCACGACGGCGCGGGTGACCACGCCGCCCGCGAACAGTTCGGCGTAGGCGGCGAACGAGAACCCGCGCGGGACCACCACCAGCCCGCCCGCGTCGTTGACGGCCGAGGCGGGGGACAGGCTGGTCAGCACCACCACGTAGATCGGGAACAGGACCGCCAGCAGGATCGCGCCGAGCACGGCGGCCTTGGCGCCCTGCTCCAGGGGAGTGGGCGCCTCGGCCCAGGCCGGGCGCCGCGTCGTCAGTGTCATCTGTGCCATCCGGAAGTCGCCATCACGTTCGCCGGTAGATTCCGTTCTCGCCCATCCGGTGGGCGACCTTGTTGGCCACGAGGATCAGGACCAGCCCCACCATCCCCTTGACCAGCCCCGCCGCCGCGCCGTAGCTCCATTCGCCCACCGCCAGGGTCCGCCAGTAGACGAAGGTGTCCAGGACCTCGGCGGCCTGCCTGCCCACGGCGTCGCGCTGCAGGAAGAACTGCTCGAAGCCCACGTTCAGGGAGTCGCCCAGGCGCAGGATCAGCAGCAGGACGATGACCGGGCGCAGCCCCGGCAGGGTGATGTGCCACAGCCTGCGCCACCGCCCCGCGCCGTCCGCCGCCGCGGCCTCGTACAGGTTCTGGTTGATGGCGGCCAGCGCCGCGAGGAAGATGATCGTCCCCCAGCCCGCGTCCTTCCAGACCACCTCGGCGGTGACCAGGAGCAGGAACGCGTCGGGGTCGGTCATGATCTCCAGCCCCCCGTACCCGTTCCGGCGCAGGAGCTGGGAGATCAGTCCCGCGCCGCCGATGATCTGCTGGAACAGGGTGATGACCAGCACCCAGGAGAAGAAGTGCGGCATGTACACCACGGTCTGCAGGAACAGCCGCAGCCGGGGGGACATGACGCTGTCCAGCAGGACCGCCAGCGCGATCGGGAGGGGGAAGTAGAACACCAGCTGGAACACGGTGATGGTCAGCGTGTTGAGGGTGGCGTCCCAGAAGGAGGTGTCGGTGAGCAGCCAGTAGAAGTTGTCGAAGCCGACGAAGGGGCTGTCCCAGAAGCCCCGGTAGGGCGAGTAGTCCTGGAACGCGATGACGTTGCCCAGGGTCGGGGTGTAGTGGAAGACGGCGAGCAGGCCCAGGGCGGGAACGGTCATCAGGAGCAGCTGCCAGTCCCTGCGCAGCCGGGCGCGCAGCGACTTCCCCGGGGGGCGGTCCCGGCCGGCGCGTCCGGCGCGCGGGCGGGCCGCCCCGTCGGCCGGGGCGGCGGGCGCGGGCTCCGGACGCCCCGGCCCGGTCCGGGCCGTGTGGTCAATCACGGCCGTACTCGACGAGCACGTCGGCGTAGAAGTCGCGTGCGGCGTCGCCGCCGTCGCTCCTCCACTCGGCGACGATGTCGCCCAGTTCGCCCACCTCGCGGCGGCCGCGCAGGATGTCCTCGATCTTGTCCTCGGTGGGCTGCTCGGCGCTGGCGTAGGAGGAGGGGCGCTGGATGCGGATGCCTTCGAAGGGGTTGTCCTCGCCGTACTGGGCGGCGTCGTTGAACCAGGTGGTGAAGGACTCCACGTAGTCGGGGTACTCGCTCTCGGAGACGGCGTTGTTGCGCCCGCTGATGAACAGGTAGCCGTTGGAGACCTCCTTCTGCCCGAGCTCGGTGAGCCTGGGCGCGCCGTTGTCGTCGGGCTCGTAGTGCTCGCCCTCGGCGCCGTAGCGGTAGGTCATGTACTCGGCGGTGCCGAAGGGCGCGGCGCAGTAGTCCAGGACCGACAGGATCTCCCTGACCCTGTCCTCGCCGAGGTCCTTCCTGACGAACACGCTCTGGTTGGAGGGGTCGTTGCGGTGCAGCGACGGGGTCCCGCCGTCGTGCGCGAAGGCCGGGACCAGGTCCATGCGGAAGTCGGGGGACTGGCCCAGCATCGCCTGGTAGGTCTCGGTCCAGGCGCCGAGGCCGTCCTGGCCGAGCACGATCGCGCCGCTGTTGAACAGCTCCTTGGAGTTGGCGCCCGAGCCCGACGCGATGTCGGGGTGCACGAGCCCGGCGTCGTAGACCCGGCGCATGAAGGCCACGGCCTCCTCGAACTCGGGGGTCTCGTAGCGGTGCACGAGGCCGCCGCCCTCGCGGCGCCATTCGCGCGGGGCGCGGAAGACCTGGCGGACCACCCGGTAGAAGTCGCCGAACGCCCAGCGGTTGCCGCGCGGGTCGTTGACCTCCTCGCCGAGGGCGAACAGCTCGTCGGCGGTGCCGGGGACCTCCCAGCCGTGCTCGTCGAACAGGTCCCTGCGGTAGAAGATCCATTCGGACAGCGGGTCGGTGGGCCAGGGGACGCCCTGGAGCCGGTCGCCGAAGACGCTCCACTTCCAGGAGTCGGTGGGCAGGCTCGCCAGCATGCGGTACGGGTCCACCGCGCCTCCGGCCAGGTACGGGGTGAGGTCCTCGAACAGCTGCGGGGCGGCCTCGGAGAAGGAGGGGATGAGGTTGATGACCCAGTCCGGGATCATCGTGATGTCCACGACGTCGCGCGCGGCGATCACCGCGTTCATCTTGTCGATGATCGTGTTGCCGTCCTGGAACTGGAAGTCCACGGTCGCGCCGAGTTCGGCGTTGACCAGGTCGTAGAAGGAGTTGCGGCCCAGGCCGGGCGGGATCGGGCCCCACAGCGGGGCCATCGCCTGGTAGCTGCCGCCGCTGCCCGGGACGCCCTCGACGGCGCGCACCAGGGTCTCGGGGTAGGAGGTGAACCCGGGCGGGGCGCCGTGCAGGCCCGGGATGTCCGGCTCGACCGCCTGGAACGGGATGTGGTCGGGGACGAGCGCGTCGAGCCGGTCGAGGTCCGCCGCGGTTCCGCCGCCGTCTCCCGGGCGGGGGCCGTCGGGGGCGCAGGCCGAGAGCAGTCCGCCGCCCGCCAGGGCCGCTGTCGCGGCGCCCGTGAGGCCGATGAAGCGGCGCCGGCTCGTCTGGACGCCGGGATGGGGTTGTCTCATGGCGTTCCTTCGCGGAGAGGGGTGTGGGCTGGGATCCCGGGCCGCGTCCTGCGGGTGCGCCCTGGAGTCCGGGGACCGGTCGCGTTAGAATTAGTTCGGCTTGCAGACAAACAAATTACTCCCCGGGTGACGCAGACCACAAGATCCCGTCGGCGGGCGGCATCCGGGAACGGGGGGCGAAGCGCGCGGTGATCGGCAACTCGAGGGATCCCAACAAGGCGGACGTCGCGGACGTGCGCGCCACCAACCTGGCCGTGGTGCTGCGCTGCGTGCGCGAGCGGAGCCCCTGCTCGCGGGCGGACGTCGCCGCGGCCACCGGCCTGAACAAGACCACGGTCTCCAGCCTGGTGTCCGAACTCCTGCGGCGCAGGCTGCTGCGCGAGACCGGCACCACCGGCAACCGCGTCGGCCGCCCGGCCGTCATGCTCACCCTGGACGGCGCCTCGTGCGCCGCGATCGGGATCGAGGTCGGCGCGGACTCCCTCACCGCCGTCGCCGTGGACCTGGCGGGGCGCCCGGTGCTGTCCTGGCGGCGCGCCTTCCCCGGCGCGGCCTCCTCTCCGCCGCGCGCGGTCACGGCCGTGGCGGCGCTGGCGCGCCGGGTCATCACCCGCACCGAACGCGACGGCCGCCAGGTCCTGGGCCTGGCGGTGGCCCTGCCCGGCCTGGTCGACGCGGACGGGCGCGCCCGCCTGGTGCCCTCCCTGGGCTGGCGCGACGTCGACTTCGCCGCGGGCCTGGTGGACGCGCTGCGCGGCCCCGGCTTCCCGGTGGAGATCGGCAACGACGCCGACTTCGCGGTTCTGGCCGAGCACCGCTTCGGCCCGCACGCGGGCACCGCCGACCTGGTCTACCTCACCGGGGGGGTGGGCCTGGGCGCGGGCCTGCTCCTGGACGGGGCGCTGCGCCGGGGCCACACCGGCCACAGCGGCGAGGCGGGCCGCATCCGGGTGCCCGCCGCCGAGGGGGACGCCCGGCTGGAGGAGCTGGCGTCGGCGGCCGCCGTCGTCCGACGGGCCTCGCCCGGCGAACCCGCCGACGACGCGCGCCCCTCCCGGGCCGAGCTGGAGCTGCGGATCGGCGAGGTCGTCGCCCGCGCCCGCGCGGGCGACCCCGCGACCCTGTCGGGGCTGGCCGCGGCGGCCCGCGACCTCGCCGCGGGGGTGGCCGTCCTGGTGGACGTGCTCGACCCGCGCCGGGTGGTCCTGGGCGGCTACTACGCGGACCTGGCCCCCTGGCTGCTGCCGGTGGTCAACGGGGAACTGGCCGGGCGCGCCATCGCCCCCGACCCCGGGGAGCCGATCGCGGTGGCCTCCGCCCTGGGGCTGGACGCCCCCGCGCTCGGAGCCGCCGCGCGCATCCTGGACGCCGTCGAGTCGGGCCGCCTCCCCGACGGCGGCGCCCCGCCCGCGCCCGCGGCCGAGAGGGCGGTCCCCCGGTACCGGTGACGTCCTCCCCCCGCCGGTCCCGCCCCCGCGGCGGGACCGGCGGGAGGAGCAAACAGGAAGACAAGGTTCCAGCGCAGCAACCGACCAGATTGGGACGCCCCGTGACCGAACCCTTCCGCGACCCCGCCCTGAGCACCGGCGAGCGCGTCCGCGACCTCCTGGCCAGGCTCACCACCGAGGAGAAGATCGGGCTGCTGCACCAGTACCAGCGCCCCGTGGAGCGCCTGGGGGTCGGGCCGTTCCGCACCGGCACCGAGGCCCTGCACGGCCTGGCCTGGCTGGGCCCGGCCACGGTGTTCCCCCAGGCCGTCGGGCTGGCCAGCACCTGGGACCCCGCCCTGGTGCGCGAGGTCGGGGCGGCCACGGCGGCCGAGGTGCTGGCCTTCCACGCCAAGGACCCCGACGGCGCGGGCCGCAACGTCTGGGCCCCGGTCGTCAACCCGCTGCGCGACCCGCGGTGGGGCCGCAACGAGGAGGGCTACTCCGAGGACCCCTGGCTCACCGGCCTGCTGGCCACCGCGTACGCGCGCGGACTGGCGGGCGACGACCCGGACCGGCTCGCGACCGCCCCCACCCTCAAGCACTTCCTGGCCTACAACAACGAGACCGACCGCTGCACCAGCTCCAGCAACCTGCCCCCGCGCGTGCTGCGCGAGTACGAGCTGCCCGCCTTCCTCCCCGCGCTGCGCGAGGGCGCGGCGGTGGCCGTGATGCCGTCGTACAACCTGGTCAACGGCCGCCCCGCGCACCTTAGCCCGCTCATCGACAGCGAACTGCGCGCCGCGGCCCCCGACGACCTGCTGGTGGTCAGCGATGCCATGGCCCCGGGCAACCTGGTCGACCCGCAGAAGTACCACGACGACCCCGCCGCCGCCCACGCGCACGCGATCCGCGCGGGGCTGGACAGCTTCACCCAGGACGACGACCGCCCCGAGGCCACCCTGGCGCACGTCCGCGCCGCGCTGGAGCGCGGCCTGATCGACGAGGCCGACCTGGACGCCGCCGTCTCCCACGTGCTGTCCGTGCGCACCCGCCTGGGCGAGTTCGACCCCGGACCCGCCGTCGCCGCGCCCCCCGCCGACGTCGTCAACTGCCCCGCCCACCAGGCGCTGGCCCGCACCGCCGCGCGGCGCTCCCTCGTCCTGCTCAAGAACGACGGGACGCTGCCGCTGCGCGACCCGCGCCGTGTGGCCGTCATCGGCCAGCTCGGCGACACCGTCATGGAGGACTGGTACAGCGGGACGCTGCCCTACGCGGTGTCGGCCAGAGCGGGGATCTCCGAACGCGCCGAGACGGTGTTCTGCGAGGGCGTGGACCGGATCGCGCTGCGCACCGGCGAGGGGTACGTGACGGCCGGGACCCGGGGCGCGCCGCTGACCCTCACCCCCGCCCCCGGGTTCGGCCCCGTGGCCGAGTCCGCGGCGTTCGACCTGTTCGACTGGGGCGGGGCGTGCGCGCTGCGCGCGGTCGTGGACGGCCGGTACGTGTCCGAGACCGAGGACGGCCTCCTGGCCAACGACCAGCCGGGCCCCAACGGCTGGGAGGTGCGCCAGACCTTCCGGCGGCAGGAGCGCCCCGGCGGCGCGGTGGTGCTCCAGCACGTCGCCACCGGCCGCTACGTCACGGTCGGGAGCGGCGGGAGCCTGACCCTGACCCCCGACGCCGACGGCGCGGCGGTGTTCACCGTGGACGTGCTGCGCTCGGGCGCCGCCGAGGCCGCGGCCGCGGCCGCCACCGCCGAGGTGGCGGTCGTGGTCGCCGGGGACCACCCGCTCGTCAACGGCCGCGAGACCGAGGACCGCACCGACCTCGAGCTGCCCGCCGCCCAGCAGGACGTGCTGCGCGCGGTGCGCGCGGCCAACCCCGCCACGGTCCTGGTGCTCAGCAGCGGCTGCCCGTTCGGGGTGGTCTGGGCCGACGAGAACGTCCCGGCGATCCTGTGGTCCGCTCACGGCGGGCAGGAGTACGGCCGCGCGCTGGCCGAGGTGCTGTTCGGCGACGCGGACCCGGCCGGGCGGCTCACCCAGACCTGGTACCGCTCCGCCGCGGAGCTGCCCGACCTGTTCGACTACGACATCATCGCCAACGACGCCACCTACCTGTACTACCTGGGCTCGCCCCTGTACCCCTTCGGGCACGGCCTGAGCTACACCACCATGGACTACGCCGACCCCGAGGCGCGCGTCGAGGGCGACCGGGTGATCGTGGAGGCGACCGTCACCAACACCGGGGACCGGGCGGGGGAGGAGGTCGTGCAGTGCTACACGCACCAGCGCGCCTCCCGGGTCAAGCAGCCGCTGCGCAGGCTCCAGGGCTTCGCCAGGGTCGCCCTCCGGCCCGGGGAGCGCCGGCGGGTCCGCGTCGAGTTCCCGGTGTCCGCGCTGGCGGTCTGGGACGTCACCCGATCGCGTTTCGTGGTGGAGGACGCGCCCCGCAGGGCGCACCTGGGCGGCTCGGCCAGGGACCTGCGGGTGTGCGCGCCGCTCGCGGTGCCGGGCGAGACCATCCCGCCGCGCGCCCCGGCGCGCACCGGGGCCGCGGACAACGACGAGTACCACGGCGTCGTGCTGTGCGCCTCGGCCAGGGAGAGCGGCGACGCGGTGCGCTCCACCGAGGCCGCGGCGTGGGCGGCCTTCATGGACGTGGACTTCACCGGCCCCGGGCCCGCGCGCGCGGTGCTCTCGGTGAACGCCGCCCGCGCCGGATCACTCACCCTGCGCCTGGACGATCCGCTGACCGGACCCGTGGCCGCGTCCGTCCCGGTTCCGGCGGCGTCGGGCGTCTTCGACTTCACCGAGGCGGGCGCGCCGCTGGCCGGGGTCGAAGGGCGCCGCGACCTCTACGTGGTGTTCGAGGAGGCCGGGACCGCTCTGGAGTGGATCGACTTCGCCTGACCGCGAGCCGCGCGGGGCGGCCTCCGAGGAGACCGCCCCGCGCCCCTCTCACACGGGCACGCCCAGCCGCGACCCCGCCGTCTTCATGAAGCCCATCTTCTGCTGGGACGCCTTCTGCTGCTCCCCGTGCAGGGCGTTGAGCACCACCAGGGCCCCGGTCAGCGCCGGAACGGCCCACTGGGCCATCCGCAGCTTGCGCGCGGTCTCCTCCAGGGGCTCGGGGTTGTGCTCGGCGGCGGCCGCGTCGGCGGGCCGGGGGTCGGTTCCGGCCTTCTCGACCCGCTTGCCCAGGACGCGGGCGTAGGCGGTGGCGGCCAAGGCCGCGGCGGTGACGGCGGTCTTGACCGCGGTCGAGGCGCCCACCCCCTGCTGGTGCATGGTCCGGGTGCGGTTGGCGTTGAGCAGGCCGGCGCCGCCCACCAGGTGCAGGGCGATCGCGGCCGCGTTGAGCGGGGTCCACTTGTCCCAGCCGGAACTGGAGAGGCGGAGCGCCTCGGAGGTGCCCTCGGACTCCTCCTCGGCGGCTTTGTTCAGGCCGACCGCGCCCATCAGCGACCCCCCGAACCACGCGGCCAGTCCCAGGTCGTGCAGGCTCCGTACGAGGGTGTCGCGGTCCGATGCCATTGCCGTATGCGTCATAGCGCCTCCAAAAGGCGAGAGCATGATCGAGTTCGAGCGTCACCGCTACCGACGGGGACCGGTTCCAAGCGCGGAGTCAGGTATGGATTGCCTCTTCCGACGGTTTGGAGATGGTCACGTCGGTGTCGACGCCCGGGGACCACAGGACCGAGACGGGGGCGCCGGCGACGCAGAGGCCGGCGGCCGCGGTCAGGTCCTGCTCACAGGAGAGCAGCTCGGCGCGGTGCAGCGGCCACGCCCGGTGGGCGACGCGCACCCAGTGCGTGCGGCCGAGGTGGCGCGTGTGCAGGCCCCAGCGGGCGGTCAGGAAGACGTCGAGCGGGGACGGGTGCTCCAGGCGTCCGCCGGGGCGGACGCGGAAGCGGCTCCGGGCCCCCGGGCCGGGCAGCCGCCGCCGGGAGGCGTACCCCACGCGGCCGTCGCGGTCCCGGCCGACGGAGGCGTCGGACCACATGTAGGGCAGCCCGGTCAGGACCCGGGCCGCGAGCGCGTTGTGCGCCGAGTCGGCGTCGAGGGAGAGGAAGACCACGCCCTGGTTCCCCCGCTCGTCCACCGAGTACAGCCGCACGTTGAACTCGGTGAACCCCCCGGTGGGCACGGCCCCGAGCACGCGGGTGCCGGTGACCGCGAACGCCACGACCCCGACGTAGGTGACCCCGTCCAGCACGTCGGGCCGGGTGCTCGGCGGCAGCAGGGGGGCCGCGTCCGCGGGGGCGACGGGCCAGTGCAGGAAGGCCACGTCCCGCCAGCCTTGCGCCAGCAGCACGGACCGCGGCAGCGGGGGCGGGTCCAGCGGGGGGATCCGGTCCTGGTGGGTCATCGGTCTCGCTCCCTCTCCTGTGCCGGATCCTTCGGTGGCCTTGACATTAGCGCCCCCCGAAACGGACATCGCGGGGCGTTGACGTCGAGATCATCAAAGGCGGCGGCCGTGCGAACCATGGTCGAACCCCCGTGAGGCCGCGACCCGGGTGAAGACGACCCCGAATCCCATTTCGTCCCTTTCGGTGGACGCCGTGTGCGGGAAGTGATTAGCGGTAAGTGTGGGATAAAGCTGTGCACGAACCGGGACGAGTGGGCCGGAAACCCCGGATAAGCGGCCGGCCAGGGCTAACTCAGAATGACGGAAAACAGGCGTACTACGATGGCCCGGGAAGCAGCGTGGTGGAGGCGTTCGCGGGCCGTGCGGGCGTTGTAGGAGGTGACGACATCAGCGAATCAGCTCCCTCCGAGTGGCGGCCGACCGGCGGCAGCGGGGCGGTCTGGCGGCCGGCAGCGGCTGACCTGCGAAAACCGAGCCCGGCCCGCATGTACGACTATTATCTCGGCGGAAAAGACAATTTCCAGGTCGACCGCGACGCCGCGGACGAAATGCTCGGAGTGGTCCCGGAATTATTCCGGGCGGCTCGGGAGAACCGCTCATTCCTGCGCCGGGCAGTGCGCGACCTGGCTTTTTCCGGAGTTGATCAGTTCATCGATATCGGCGCGGGGTTTCCCACCCGGGAGAACGTGCACGAGACCGCCGAGGCGTACCGGCCCGGTTCGCGGGTCGTCTACGTCGACAACGATCCCGTCGTCCTGGCCCACGCCCGCGCGCTGCTGGCCCGGGAGCGCGCCGTCGCGGTCGTGCGGGCCGACGCGCGGGCCCCGGGGGAGCTGATCGACCGGGTGTGCGAGCCCGGCCTGATCGACTTCGCCCGACCGGTGGCGGTGCTGCTCGTGGCGGTGCTGCACTTCGTCGCCGACGAGGACGACCCCGCCGCCGTCATCAGGGCCTTCCGCCCCCTCATGGCGCCCGGCAGCCACCTGGTCGTCGCGCACGGGACCCGCAGCGCCGGAAGCCGGGCGGTCGAGAAGGTGACCGGCGCCTACAGCCGCGCCACCGCCTCGGTCCACCTGCGCGACCCCGAGCGGATCGAGGGCTTCTTCGACGGTTTCGACATGGTCGAGCCGGGAGCCCGGTTCCTGCCCTGGTGGCGCCCCGACCCCGAGGACGACCTGGACGCGGCCACCCGCTGGAACTTCGGCGGGGTGGGCCGGGTCCCCGAGTAGGCGCCGCTTCCCCGACGGGGGGCGCTAGGCCGCGGTGGCCGGGGGGAGGGGGAGGGCACCGGTGTCCAGGGCGTCGATCAGGGCCATGGCGCCGCCGCGCGCGGCGGCGCTCAGGCCCAGGGCCGAGGGCTCGATCCGACAGCCTCCGCCGTCGGGGGCGAAGGAGTGCGCGGCCGCCGCGGCGCGGCAGGGCGGCAGCAGCCACGGGGCCAGGGGCACGAAGTAGCCGCCCAGGACGACGGCGCTCGGGTTGAGCAGGTTGACCAGCGTCGCGACGGCCCTGCCGAGCCAGGTCCCGGCGGTGCGCAGCGCGGCCAGGGCCGCGGCGTCCCCGGCCTCCGCGCGGCGCGCGGTCTCGGCGACCAGTTCGCCCAGGCCACTGCCGCGCACCGGCCCCTCGGGCACGAGTTCGGGCACCGCCCGGCGCAGGATCGTGTCCATCCCGGCCAGCGACTCCAGGCAGCCGCGGCGTCCGCACGCGCACAACGGGCCGTTCCCGAGCAGGGGGATGTGCCCGACCTCGCCCGCGAACCCGCTGGCCCCGCGCAGCAGCTCCCCGTTCATCAGCACGCCCGCGCCGATGCCGACCTCGCCCGTCAGGTACACCAGGTCCAGGGTGCGGGCCAGGTGGCCGCCCCGGTACTCGGCGACCGCGCCCAGGTTGGCGTCGTTGTCCACCAGCAGGGGAAGTCCTTCGAGGGGGGAGCCGGCGAGCAGCGCCGTCAGCCGCTCCCGCAGGGGGAAGTCCCGCCAGCCCAGGTTGGGCGCGTTGGTGACCGTCCCGGCGGGGGCGTCGATGAGCGCGGGCACGGCCGTGCTGGCCCCGACCAGCGGGCGGTCGCGCAGCAGGGGGTCGGCGGCGACCTCCAGCAGCACCTCGCGCAGCCGCGCCGCGCACGCCTCGGGGCCCGCGGAGGAGGCGTCGAACTCCACATGCCTGCTCAACACCTCGCGTTCGAGCAGGTCGACGGCCGAGACCGCGATGTAGTCGACGTTGACCTCCAGGCCGATCGCGACCAGGGTCGAGCCGTCGATGGTCAGCAGCATGCCGGGCCGCCCCACCCGGCGCTCGGTCACCAGGCCGGTCTCGCACACCAGGCCCCGGTCGATCAGGTCCGCCACCAGACTGGACACGGTGGCCTTGGTCAGCCCGGTCGAGGCGGCCACCACCGCCCGCGAGCACGGCGCCGTCTGCCGGATCGTCCGCAGCACGATGCCCAGGTTGGCCTCCCTGATGGCCTGGAAGCCGGCCGGCCCGTCGCTCACGCCCACCATTCGGCAGTTCTCCTCCTGCTCCGCGCCCCGCGGCGCGCCCTGACCCCCTACCAGTGTGCTGGGTTCGACGACAGGGATTGACAACTAATTCGTTCAGTCATCAAACTAATGGATGTTCCGCCAACCGACCAGGGAGGGACCGCGATGCCGCTCGTCGCAGGAGTGGACTCCTCGACCCAGGCCACCAAGATCGTCGTGCGCGACGCCGAGACCGGGGAGCTGGTGCGCCAGGCCCGGGCGCCCCATCCCGACGGAACAGAGGTCGACCCCCGGGCGTGGTGGGAGGCCCTGACCGGGGCCGCCTCCGGGGGGCTGCTCGACGGGGTCTCCGCCATCGCGGTCGCCGGGCAGCAGCACGGCATGGTCGCCCTGGACGCCGAGGGCGGGGTGGTGCGCCCGGCCCTGCTGTGGAACGACACCCGCTCGGCCGCGGCGGCCGCCGACCTCACCGCCGAACTGGGCGGCCCCGCGGCCTGGAGCGAGGCCGTGGGCCTGGTCCCGGTGCCGAGCTTCACCGTCACCAAGCTGCGCTGGCTCGCCGAGCACGAGCCCGCCAACGCCGCGCGGACCGAGGGCGTCCTGCTCCCGCACGACTGGCTCACCCAGCGCCTGACCGGCGCGGACGAGGCCGTCACCGACCGCGGCGACGCCTCGGGGACCGGCTACTACGACCCCGCCGCCGACCGCTACCGGACCGACCTGCTCACCCTCGCCTTCGGCCGCGCCCCGCGCACGCCCCGCGTGGCCGCCCCCGCCGAGACCGTCGGCGCGGTCCGCGCGCGCGGCCTGCCCCCGATCGACGTGGTGGCGCCCGGGACGGGCGACAACATGGCCGCGGCCCTGGGCCTGGGCGCGGGCCCGGGTGACGTCGTGGTGTCCGTCGGCACCTCGGGCACCGCCTTCGCCGTCGCCGACGCGCCCACCTCCGACGCGACCGGGACCGTCGCGGGCTTCGCCGACGCCACCGGCCGCTACCTGCCGCTGGTGTGCACCCTGAACGCGGCCCGGGTCCTGAACGCCGGGGCCGCCGCGCTCGGCGTCGACCTCGCCGCCTTCGACCGGTTGGCGCTGGCCGCCGAGCCCGGCGCCGGCGGCCTGTCCCTCCTGCCCTACCTCGACGGCGAGCGCACCCCCGACCGCCCCGACGCCACCGGCCGCCTGGACGGCCTCACCCGCGCCAACCTGCGACCCGAGACGATGGCGCGCGCCTTCGTCGAGGGCGTGCTGTGCGGACTGGCCGACGCCGTGGACGCCCTCACCGGCAACGGGGTCCCGGTGCGCCGGGTGCTCCTGATCGGCGGCGGCGCCCGCTCGGCCGCCGTGCGCGACATCGCCCCGAGGATCCTGGGGCGCCCCGTCACGGTCCCGGCGGAGAGCGAGTACGTCGCCGACGGAGCGGCCCGCCAGGCCGCCTGGGCGCTGGCCGGAACCGCCGAGCCGCCCGTCTGGCGGGCCTCCGCCGACACCGCGGTGTTCGAGGCCGACCCGACCCCGCGTGTGCGCGAACGCTACGCGGCCGTCCGGGACGGACACTGACCACACAGCGGACCGACCAGCGAGAAACGAAAGAGGAGACCGCGATGAACGACTACCAGCCCGTCCCCGGGGACCGGTTCAGCTTCGGGCTGTGGACCGTGGGGTGGCGCGGCCACAACACCTTCGGCGAAGCCGTGCGCCCGGCCCTCGACCCCGTCGAGGCGGTCCACCGCCTGGGCGAGCTGGGCGCGCACGGCGTGACCTTCCACGACGACGACCTCGTCCCCCCGGGCAGCGACGCGGCCACCCGCGACGCGATCGTCAAGCGCTTCACCGGCGCGCTGGCCGAGACCGGCGTGACCGTGCCCATGGTGACCACCAACCTGTTCAGCCACCCGGTGTTCCGGGACGGCGGCTTCACCTCCAACAGCCGCGACGTGCGCCGGTACGCCGTCCGCAAGGTGCTGCGCAACATCGACCTGGCCGCCGAACTGGGCGCGCGCACCTACGTGTGCTGGGGCGGAATGGACGGGGCCGAGACCGAGGCGGGAAAGGACGACGCCGCCGCGCTGGACCGGCTGCGCGAGGCGTTCGACATCCTGTGCGGCTACGTCCGCGACCGCGGCTACGACCTGCGGTTCGCCATCGAGCCCAAGCCCAACGAGCCGCGCGGCGACGTGCTGCTGCCCACCGTCGGGCACGCGCTGGCCTTCATCGACGAGCTGGAGCATCCCGAGATGGTCGGGGTGAACCCCGAGGTCGGCCACGAGCAGATGGCAGGGCTGAACTTCGCGCACGGCGTCGCCCAGGCCCTGTGGCACGGCAAGCTCTTCCACATCGACCTCAACGGCCAGCGCGGCATCAAGTACGACCAGGACCTGCGCTTCGGCGCGGGCGACCTCAAGGAGGCGTTCTTCCTGGTCGACCTGTTGGAGAGCAGCGGGTACGACGGGTCGCTGCACTTCGACTTCAAGACCCCCCGCACCGAGGACATGAGCGGGGTGTGGGAGTCCGCGCGCGGCTGCATGCGCAACTACCTGATCCTCAAGGCCAAGGCGGCGGCGTTCCGCGCCGACCCCGAGGTGCGCGAGGCCGTCGAGGCGGCGCGCGTGGCGGAGCTCTCGCTGCCCACGCTCGCCGACGGGGAGACGCTGGACGACCTGCTCGCCGAGGAGATCGACCTGGAGGCGGCGGGCGAGCGCGGCTACCACTTCGAGCGCCTCGACCAGCTCGCCCTGGAGCACCTCATGGGCGTGCGCTGATCTGGAGCGGTGGTCCCGGCCCCATCCCCCGGGGCCGCTGCTCCGCTCCCCCCGTTGGTCGCGGCCTTTCCGGGGCCTCGGCCGCCTCCGAGGCCCCGGAAAGGCCGTGACCAACGGGGAGGCCACCACGAACGCGGGACGCTAGGGCTCCCGGTAGGCCGCCGTGGAGCCGCGGACGACGAGGCGGGGCTCGAACAGGAGGCGTTCGTACCGGTGGCCGCCGGGGTCGTCGAGCTCGGCGGCGAGCAGGCGCATCGCGGCGCGGCCGATCTCGTACTTGGGCTGGGCGACCGTGGTCAGGCCGGGATGCACCAGCGCCGCGACGTCGATGTCGTCGTAGCCGACCACCGACAGGTCCGCGGGCGCGCCGAGTCCCCGCTCGCCCAGCCCCTTGAGCAGTCCCAGGGCGAGCTGGTCGTTGGCGCAGAACACCGCCTGGGGACGCCTGCGCGGCCCGCCCGCCAGGACCTCCTCCGCGGCCTTGTCGCCGGAGGCGGCGGTCAGCGAGCCGGTCTCGATCACCCGGACCCCGTTCTCGGAGTCGAAACCGTTCTCGTCGAGGGCCGCGCGCAGCCCGGCCAGGCGGACGCGGCACTGCTCCAGGCTCAGCGGGCCGCTCAGGAAGGTGATCCGCTCGTGGCCGAGGCTGATCAGGTGCCGTCCCGCGGCCAGGCCGCCCGCGTGGTTGTCCACGTACACGCTGCTGCCCACGTCGGCGCCGACGTCACCGCGGTCCAGCACCACCCAGGGGATGCCGCGCTCGCGCAGCCACAGCAGGTCGGTCACGTCGTCGTCCACCGGCATGACCACGGCCCCCGCCGCGCGCTGTTCGGCGAGCAGGCGCAGCGACCGGCGCTGGCGCTCGGGGTCCTCCGAGGAGTTCAGCAGCATCACGGTGCGCCCGGCCTCGGCGGCCTGGTCCTCGACGCCCTGGGCGACCATCGTGAAGAACGGATTGGTCACGTCCAGCACGAGCAGGCCCACCGAGTCGCTGCGGCCCGCGCGCAGGCTGCGCCCCGAGGAGTTGCGGACGTAGTCGAGCTCCCGGATGGCCTCCTCGACCCGCAGCCGGGTGGCCTCGGCCACGCGCTCGGGGCGGTTCAGCACGTTGGACACGGTCCCCGGGGACACGCCCGCCCGGGCGGCGACGTCGTTGATCCCGACGTTGCGGGCGGTGTTGGCGGGCGGTGGCAAGGCGCGGTCTCCGAACACGTGAAGAGGCAACGGTTTCCGGTCATCGTCACAGCTTGATTGAAACGTGTCAATAGCGATGCGTGACATCGGCCGCCGCGCGTCGTTGTCCAAGGGACTGTGAAGCAATGTTAACGGCCGGGGGCTGTCGACGGCGGCGGCGTCACATTTTGTTAATACCTGGGACATTCCCTCTTGACGTGGTCCTGTGGTCCATCTAACGTCCTCCTCAATTGAAACGTTTTTTGTCGCCGTGTCCTGCGGTGACCCGACCCGATGTCAAGGAGGGCGCCGTGGCCCAGCAGCCTCCGCCGGTACCTCCCCCGCTCGCGCTCGTCGACGCGGCCAAGTCCTTCGGAAGCGTCAAAGCGCTCCAAGGGGTGTCGCTGACGCTGCGCGCGGGTGAGATCCACGCGCTGTGCGGGGAGAATGGAGCAGGCAAGTCCACCCTGGTCAAGATGATCGCCGGGGTGCACCAGCCCGACGAGGGCCGCATCGAGGTCGACGGTGAGCCCGCCGTCTTCGCCCGGCCCGCCGACGCCCAGCGGGCCGGGGTGGCCGTCATCTACCAGGAGCCCACGCTGTTCCCCGACCTGTCGGTCGCGGAGAACATCTTCATGGGCCGCCAGCCGCTGGCCAGGGGACGCCGCATCGACAAGGCGGCCATGCACGCCGCCTCCGACGCGCTGTTCGCCCGGCTCGGCGTGCGCATCGACCCGGCCCGCCCCGCCAAGGGCCTGTCGATCGCCGACCAGCAGCTCATCGAGATCGCCAAGGCCCTGTCGCTGCAGGCGCGGGTGCTGGTCATGGACGAGCCCACCGCCGCGCTGTCCGGCGTCGAGGTGGAGCGGCTGTTCACGGTGGCGCGCTCGCTGCGCGACTCCGGCTCGGCCATCCTGTTCATCTCGCACCGCTTCGACGAGGTGTTCTCGCTGTGCGACCGCGTCACCGTGATGCGCGACGGCAGGTACATCTCCACCGACCCCATCGGCGAGCTCACCGTGGACGCGGTCGTGCGCAAGATGGTCGGCCGCGACATCGCCGCGCTGTTCCCCAAGCAGGACACCGAGCCCGGTGACACGGTCCTGGAGGTCCGGGGCCTCACCCGCGCCGGCGTCTTCTCGGACGTGGACCTCACCGTCCGCGCCGGCGAGATCGTGGCGCTGGCCGGGCTCGTGGGGGCCGGACGCAGCGAGGTGATGCGCGCGGTCTTCGGTGTCGACCGCTACGACTCCGGCACCGTGAGCGTCAACGGCCGCGCCCTGCCCAAGGCCTCGCCCGCGGCGGCCATGGCAGCGGGCGTGGCGCTGGTCCCCGAGGACCGCCGCCAGCAGGGCCTGGTCATGGAGCTGTCGGTGGAGCGCAACGCCACCCTGACCCGGCGCTGGCCGCTGAGCCGGTTCGGACTGCTGCGCTCCTCCGCCGAGGAGGGAACCGCCCGCGAGTGGGCCGAGCGCCTCCAGGTCAAGGCCGGGCGGCTCACCGACGCGGTCTCCACCCTGTCGGGCGGCAACCAGCAGAAGGTCGTGCTGGCCAAGTGGCTGGCCACCGGCCCCAAGGTGCTCATCGTGGACGAGCCCACCCGCGGCATCGACGTGGGCACCAAGTCCGAGGTGCACCGCCTGCTGTCCGAACTCGCGGGCCAGGGCCTGGCGGTCGTCATGGTCTCCAGCGAGCTCCCCGAGGTCCTGGGCATGGCCGACCGCGTGCTGGTCATGCACGAGGGCCGGATCAGCGCCGAGCTCTCCCGAGACGAAGCCACCGAGGAGTCCGTCATGTACGCGGCCACCGGGCAGCGGGGTGAGGCGGCGTGAGCACCCCCACCACCGCGCCGTCCCCCCAGGTGCAGGAGCACGGCGGCGGCGACGCCAAGGCCGGGCGCCGGCTGCGCCAGGTCCGGGAGGTCGGCATCCTGCTGGCCCTGGTCCTGCTGATCGTCGTCACCACGGTCGTCAACCCCAACTTCCTGTCCGCGCAGAGCCTGCGCGACCTGCTGCTGGGCGCGACCCTGCTGACCATCCTGGCCGTCGGCCAGACCCTGGTCATCGTCACCCGCAGCGTCGACCTGTCCGTGGGCTCCATCCTGGGCCTGACCGCGTTCGCGGTGGGCAGCCTGTTCATCGCCTTCCCGAACCTGCCCATCCCCGTGGTGGCCGTGGCCGGGGTGCTGATCGGAGCGGTGTGCGGCGCGGTCAACGGCGCGCTCGTGGCCGCGGCCCGGGTCCCCGCGCTCGTGGTCACCCTGGGCACGCTGTACGTCTTCCGCGGCGTGGACCACTGGCTGGCCGGGGGGCGGCAGATCAACGCCGCCGACATGCCCGGCCCGTTCCTGGCGCTGGGCCGCGCCACGGTCCTCGGGATCCCGGTGCTCGCCCTGGTCGCGGTCGTGGTCGTGGCGGCGGTCGGCTGGTACCTGTCCTCCTACCGCAGCGGCCGCGAACTGTACGCCATCGGCTCCGAACCCGCCGCCGCGCGGCTGTCCGGCATCTCGGTGGACCGCAGGATCTTCGCCGCCTTCGTCGCCAACGGCGCCCTGGCGGGCCTGGCCGGGGTGCTCTACGCGGCGCGCTTCGGCACCCTGGACGCCACCGTCGGCACCGGCCTGGAACTGCAGGTGGTGGCCGCGGCCGTCGTCGGCGGCGTGGCGATCTTCGGCGGCAGCGGCACCGTGCTCGGCGCGGCGCTGGGCGCGGTCCTGCTCACCACCATCGGTTCGGCGCTGCCGATCCTGCGGGTCGACGGCTTCTGGCAGCAGGCCGTGGTCGGCCTGCTCATTCTGATCGCGATCGGTATGGACCGGCTCCTCGCCGTGCGCGCCGAACGCCGACTTCGAGGAGGTGAATCCCGTGGCGCCTGAGTCGACATCGCCGCTGCGCCGGCTGCTGGCCACCCGGGAGGCGTCCGTTGTGGGCGCGCTGATCGTGACCGTGATCGCGGCGTCCTTCTGGATCGAGGGGTTCGCCACCGGGCGCAACACCGGTTTCCTGATCCTGGACATCGCCGCGATCGCGCTCATCGCGCTGCCCATGACGCTCATCGTCATCACCGGGGAGATCGACCTTTCGGTGGCCAGCACGCTGGGCCTGACCAGCGCCGTCATGGGCCAGCTGTGGGTGATGGGCCTGCCGCTGGAGACCATCGTGCCGCTGTGCGTCGTCCTGGGCGCGGTCCTGGGCGCGGTCAACGGCCTGCTGGTGACCGTGGCGGGGCTGCCCTCGCTCGCGGTGACCATCGGCACCATGGCGCTGTACCGGGGCCTGGCCTACGTGGTGCTGGGCGACCGCGCCGTCGCGGACTTCCCGTTCTCCTGGACCGGCGGCGCCACCGCGCGGATCGGCGAGACCCAGATCCCGTGGGTCGTGCTGCTCGTCATCGGGCTCGCCGTGGTCTTCGGCGTGGTGTTGCACGCCACCCCGGTCGGCCGCGCGCTGTACGCCATCGGCAACAACGACGAGGCCGCGCGCTTCTCGGGCATCTCGGTGCGCATGACCAAGCTGTGGCTGTTCGTCGCCTCCGGCGCGGTCTCGGCCGTCGCCGGGGTGTTCTGGACGCTGCAGTACTCCAGCGCCCGGGCCGACAACGCCGCGGGCCTGGAGCTGTCCGTGGTGGCCGCGGTCCTGCTCGGCGGCGTCTCGATCTTCGGCGGCAGCGGCGCGCTGGCCGGGGTGATCGGCGGCGTCCTGCTGCTGGGCACCATCCGCAACGCCCTGCAGCTCGCCGACGTCTCCTCCGACACCCTCTCCATCGTGACCGGTCTGCTGCTGGTCATCTCGGTGGTCGCCCCCAACGTCGTGACCCGGCTCAAGGAGCGCCGCCGGGCGACGGCCCCGCCACCCGACAGGGCCGCCGCCGACAGTTCCCCGTCAAGTTCCCCGACAGTCCCCGCACCAAGCAAGAGGTGACCTGATGTTCCGATCCCGAATGACCCGCGGCATCGCCGCCGGCGCGGCGGCAGGCCTGCTGCTGGCCGTCTCCGCCTGTGGCGGCACCACCCGCGGCGACGAGGAGGAGGCCGCCGAGACCGGCGCGGTCGGCGAGGCCGACCCCAACGCCGAGATCCCCGAGGGCCTGGCCGTCAGCTACCTGCCCAAGCAGCTCAACAACCCCTACTTCACGTTCGCCAACACCGGCGGCAGCGAGGTGGCCGAGGAGCTGGGCGCGGAGTTCAAGGAGGTCGGCCCCTCCGAGGCCAACGCGTCCTCCCAGGTGAGCTACATCAACACGCTGAGCCAGCAGGGCTCGGACGTCATCGTGCTCGCGGCCAACGACCCCAACGCGGTGTGCTCGGCGCTCAACTCCGCGCGCCAGGCCGGGGCCAAGGTCGTGACCTACGACTCCGACACCGCGCCCGAGTGCCGCGACGCCTTCGTCAACCAGGCGTCGGCCGAGGGCCTGGCCAAGGTGCAGGTCGAGATGATCGCGGAGCAGATCGACGGCGAGGGCGAGATCGCCTTCCTGTCGGCCACCCCCAACGCCACCAACCAGAACCTCTGGCTGGAGCTGATGGAGGAGGAGCTCTCGAGCAACCCCGACTACGAGGGCATCGAGGTCGTGGACACCGTCTACGGCAACGACGACGACCAGAAGTCCTTCCAGGAGATGCAGGGCCTGCTGCAGACCCACCCCGACCTCAAGGGCGTCGTCTCGCCCACGACGGTGGGCCTGGCCGCGGCGGCGCGCTACGTCAGCGACTCCGAGTTCAAGGGCGAGGTCGCGGTCACCGGTCTGGGCACGCCCAACCAGATGCGCGAGTACGTCGAGAACGGCACCGTCGAGGAGTTCGCGCTGTGGAACCCCAAGGACATGGCGTACCTGGCGGGCTACACCGGCGCGGCGCTGGCCGCCGGGCAGATCACCGGTGAGCAGGGCCAGACCTTCACGGCCGGGCGCCTGGGCGACTACGAGATCGGCGAGAACGGCGAGATCGTCCTCGGCGAGCCGACCCGGTTCAACGCCGACAACATCGACGACTACGACTTCTAGTCGTCCGATCCGGTAACGGCGGTCCCGGCACTGCGACCGGGGCCGCCCCCACCGCGTCCCCGCCCGGCGGGGGCGGGAGAGGAGCACAGTGCAGCGCGTCTGCTTCCTTCTCAAGGTCAGGGCCGACCGGCTCGAGGAGTACCGCGAGCGTCACGCCGCGGTGTGGCCGGACATGCTCGCCGCGCTCAGCGAGGCGGGCTGGGGCAACTACTCGCTCTTCTGCCGCGAGGACGGCCTCCTCGTGGGCTACCTGGAGACCGAGGACTTCGTCGCGGCCCAGGCGGCCATGGAGCGCACCGAGGTCAACGCCCGGTGGCAGCGCGAGATGGCCCCCTTCTTCGAGGGGATCGACGGCGGCCCCGACGAGGCCATGGTCCCGCTCACCGAGGTCTTCCACCTGGCCTGAGCGCCCGCATTCCAATTTGAATCGATTTACAGACGGCTATTGGGATCACGCTTTCCCGCTTGGATGCACCCACAGAGGATGGTGTACCGTCCGAGTTGGAACGTTTTAAGAAGCGGATCTCACCGAGTGGAGCAGGAGCCTCCCGACATGACCGAATTCAGCGCAGTCAAGGAGTCGCTGGCCCACCAGGCCATCGAGCTGCCCTCGTGGGCGTTCGGCAACAGCGGCACCCGGTTCAAGGTGTTCGGCCAGCCGGGCGTGCCCCGCACCCCCGAGGAGAAGATCGCCGACGCCGCCCAGGTGCACCGGTACACCGGCATCGCGCCCACCGTCGCCCTGCACATCCCCTGGGACGCCGTCGACGACTACGCCAAGCTCGCCGAGTACGCGGCCGAGCAGGGCGTGCGCGTCGGCGCGATCAACTCCAACGTCTTCCAGGACGACGACTACCGCCTCGGCAGCGTCACCAACCCCGACCCCGCGGTGCGCCGCAAGGCCCTGGACCACCTGCTGGCGTGCGTGGACGTCATGGACGCCACCGGCTCGCGCGACCTCAAGCTGTGGTTCTCCGACGGCACCAACTACCCCGGCCAGGACGACATCCGCGCCCGCCAGGACCGCCTCGCCGAGGCGCTGGAGGCCGTCTACGCGCGCCTGGGCGACGACCAGCGCTTCCTGCTGGAGTACAAGCTCTTCGAGCCCGCCTTCTACACCACCGACCTGCCCGACTGGGGCACCGCCTACGCGCACTGCCTCAAGCTCGGCGACAAGGCCCAGGTGGTCGTCGACACCGGCCACCACGCCCCCGGCACCAACATCGAGTTCATCGTCGCGTTCCTGCTGCGCGAGAACAAGCTCGGCGGTTTCGACTTCAACTCCCGCTTCTACGCCGACGACGACCTCATGGTCGGCTCGGCCGACCCCTTCCAGCTGTTCCGCATCATGTACGAGGTGGTCCGGGGCGGCGGGTACGACCCCGCCGCGGGAGTGGCGTTCATGCTCGACCAGTGCCACAACATCGAGCCCAAGATCCCCGGCCAGATCCGCTCGGTGCTCAACGTCCAGGAGGCCACCGCCAAGGCGCTCCTGGTGGACGCCGACGCCCTGGCCTCGGCGCAGGCCGCGGGCGACGTCCTCGGCGCCAACGCGGCCCTGATGGACGCCTACAACACCGACGTGCGCCCGATGCTGGCCGAGCTGCGCGCCGAGCAGGGCCTGGACCCCGACCCCATGGCGGCCTTCGCCCGGTCCGGCTACACCGAGCGCGTCGCCGCCGAGCGCGTCGGCGGCCGGCAGGCCGGCTGGGGCGCCTGACCCGTACCGGGGCCCGCGCCGCCGCGGGCCCCGCGAACCCCACACGCACACCGCTCACCAAGACACCGGAAGGACAGCGGAGATGACCTCTCCCACCCCGCACCCGCAGGCCGAGGCCCTGCTGCGGCGCTCCAACACGCTCGGATCGGATCCGCGCAACACCAACTACGCGGGCGGCAACACCTCCGCCAAGGGCACCGACACCGACCCGGTGACCGGTGAGCCGGTGGAGCTGATGTGGGTCAAGGGCTCCGGCGGAGACCTGGGCACGCTCACCGGGAAGGGCCTGGCCGTGCTCCGGCTGGACCGGCTGCGCGCGCTCACCGGGGTCTACCCCGGGGTCGAGCGCGAGGACGAGATGGTCGCCGCGTTCGACTACTGCGCGCACGGCAAGGGCGGGGCGGCCCCCTCCATCGACACCGCCATGCACGGCCTCGTCGAGGCCGCGCACGTGGACCACCTGCACCCCGACTCCGGCATCGCGCTCGCGTGCGCCGCCGACGGCGAGAAGCTCACCGCCGAGTGCTTCGGCGACCGCGTGGCCTGGGTGCCGTGGCGGCGCCCCGGCTTCCAGCTGGGCCTGGACATCGCCGCCATCAAGGCCGCCAACCCCCAGGCCATCGGGGTCATCCTGGGCGGGCACGGCATCACCGCCTGGGGCGAGACGTCCGAGGAGTGCGAGGCCAACTCGCTGGAGATCATCCGCGCCGCCGAGGAGTTCATCGCCTCGCGCGCCGGCGACGAGCACGCGTTCGGCCCGGTCCTCGACGGCTACGGGGCCCTGCCCGAGGCCGAGCGCCGCGCCCGCGCCGCCGCGCTGTTCCCGCTGCTGCGCGGCCTGGCCTCCACCGACCGCCCGCAGGTGGGCCACTACACCGACTCCGAGGCGGTGCTGGACTTCGTCTCCCGCGCCGAGCACCCGCGCCTGGCCGCGCTGGGCACCTCCTGCCCCGACCACTTCCTGCGCACCAAGGTCCGCCCGATGGTGCTGGACCTGCCGCCGTCCGCGCCGCTGGACCAGGTCGTGCGCCGTTTCAAGGAGCTGCACGAGGCCTACCGCGAGGACTACCGCGCCTACTACGAGCGCCACGCCGACGCCGACTCGCCCGCCATGCGCGGCGCCGACCCGGCGATCGTGCTGGTGCCCGGCGTGGGCATGTTCTCCTTCGGCAAGGACGCCCAGACCGCCAGGGTCGCGGGGGAGTTCTACGTCAACGCGATCAACGTGATGCGCGGCGCCGAGACCGTCTCCACCTACGCGCCCATCGAGGAGTCCGAGAAGTTCCGGATCGAGTACTGGGCGCTCGAGGAGGCCAAGCTCCAGCGGATGCCCGCGCCCAAGCCGCTCGCCACCCGCGTGGCGTTCGTGACCGGCGGCGGGTCGGGCATCGGGCGCGCCATCGCGATCCGGCTGGCCGCCGAGGGCGCGTGCGTGGTGGTCGCCGACCGCGACACCGAGGCCGCCGCCCGGGTCGCCGCCGAGATCGGCTCCACGGACGTCGCGGTCCCGGTGACCGCGGACGTCACCGACGAGACGCAGATCGCCGCCGCGCTGGAGGCCGCCGCGCTCGCCTTCGGCGGCGTCGACCTGGTCGTCAACAACGCGGGCCTGTCCATCTCCAAGCCCCTGCTGGAGACCACCACCGGCGACTGGGACGTGCAGCACTCGGTGATGGCGCGCGGCTCCTTCCTGGTGGCGCGCGAGGCCGCCCGGATCATGACCGCCCAGGGCATGGGCGGCGACATCATCTACATCTCCAGCAAGAACGGCGTGTTCGCCGGTCCCAACAACATCGCCTACGGCGCGGCGAAGGCGGACCAGGCCCACCAGGTGCGCCTGCTCGCCGCCGAACTCGGCGGCGAGGGCATCCGCGTCAACGGCGTCAACCCCGACGGGGTCGTGCGCGGCTCGGGCATCTTCGCCGGAGGCTGGGGCGCCAAGCGCGCCGCCGTCTACGGCGTGCCCGAGGAGGAGCTGGGCGCCTTCTACGCCCAGCGCACCCTGCTCAAGCGCGAGGTGCTGCCCGAGAACGTGGCCAACGCGGTCTTCGCCCTGACCGGCGGGGACCTGAGCCACACCACCGGCCTGCACATCCCGGTGGACGCGGGCGTCGCGGCGGCGTTCCTGCGCTAGGAGGCGCGGGCCCGGACCCCTCCGGGCCCGCGTCCGCCAGGGCGGCGCTCGCCGCGCCGATCCGGAAGCACCGGGAGGAGCGCCCTGGCCCCCGACCGGGCGGCCGTCCGCCGCTGGACGGCCGCCCCCTCCAGGGCGGCGGGACGCGTCCTCTCTCCGCGCCCCGCCGCCCCACCCCTCACGATCCGCACGAAAGGCCCGCCCGAACTCATGACCGATCCCCGTTCCTTCGCCGCCGTGGACCTCGGCGCCTCCAGCGGGCGCGTCGTCGTGGGCCAGGTCGGCGCGGACGAACTCGTCCTGGAGGAGACCCACCGGTTCGGCAACGGAGCGGTCCGGCTGCCCGACGGCCTGCACTGGGACGTCGTCGGCCTGTACCGCGAGGTGCTGACCGGACTGCGCCTGGCCGCCGACCACCACCCGGTCTCGGTCGGCGTGGACTCCTGGGCGGTGGACTACGGCCTGCTCGACGACGACGGCGCGCTCCTGGGCGTGCCGCACCACTACCGCGACCGGCGCACCGACGGCGTGGCGGCCGAGACCGCCGAGCGCATCGGAACCGAGCGGCTGTACGCGGTCAACGGCATGCAGTTCCTGCCGTTCAACACGATCTTCCAGCTGGAGGCCGCGCGCGGGACCCCCCAGCTCGCCGCCGCGCGGACCCTCCTGCTGATCCCCGACCTCATCGGCTACTGGCTGACCGGCCGCACGGGGGCGGAGGTCACCAACGCCTCCACCACCGGCCTGCTGGACGTGGCCGCGCGCGCCTGGGCCCCGGACCTGGCCGCCGCCGTGGGCCTGGACCCCGCGCTCCTGCCCGAACTGCGCGAACCCGGCAGCGTCATCGGCGCACTCCTGCCCGAGACCGCCCGGGAGACCGGGCTCACCGACGTCCCGGTGGTCGCGGTCGCCTCGCACGACACCGCCTCCGCCGTCATCGGCGTCCCCGCCACCACCCCGGACTTCGCGTACATCTCGTGCGGGACCTGGTCGCTGGCCGGAGTGGAACTGGACGCGCCCCGGCGCACCGAGGCCGCGCGCCGGGCCAACTTCACCAACGAGCTCGGCGTGGACGGCACCACCCGGTTCCTGCGCAACGTCATGGGCCTGTGGCTGGTGAGCGAGAGCATGCGCGCCTGGGGACTGGGCCCCTCCCAGCTGCCCGCGCTGCTCGCCGAGGCCGCCGCCGAGCCCGCGTTCGCCGCCGTCGTCGACCCCGACGACCCGCGCTTCATGGCACCCGGCGACATCCCCGCCCGCATCGGCGACTACTGCCGGGAGACCGGCCAGACGCCGCCCACGGGGCGCGCGGCGGTCCTGCGCTGCGTCATGGAGAGCCTGGCGCTGGCGCACCGCCGCGCCATCCGCACCGCCGCCGCGCTGACCGGGCGCGACGTCGACCTGGTGCACATCGTCGGCGGGGGAGCCCGCAACGAGCTGCTGTGCCAGCTGACCGCCGACGCCCTGGGCCTGCCCGTCCTGGCCGGGCCCGTGGAGGCCACCGCCATCGGCAACATCCTGGTCCAGGCCCGCGCCGCGGGCCTCGTCGGCGACCTGCCGGCCATGCGCGCGCTGACCGCCGCCACCCAGGGCCTGCGCCGCTACGAGCCCAAGGGCCCCGCGGCCCCCTGGACCGCGGCGGCCGCCCGCCTCGGCTGGGAGGACTGCTGAGTCCTCCGCGCTCCCGGAGGGCCGGGCCCCGGGCGGGACCCGCGTAGGCCCTGCGGGCCCCGTCCGACGGGATCCGCAGGGCCTACGCGCACCTCGGTGGGAGGACCGGGGGTCAGGGGGTGCGGCCCAGGAGGGCCAGCAGCCTGTCCTGCTCGGAGGCGCCGTCGGGCACCGGGACCTCGGGGCCGCAGACGCCCTCCATGCGCAGGCTGTCGCCCAGCGCCAGGGCGTCGGCGCGCACGCGGGCGACCTCGGCGGCCGGGAGCGTCTCGTCCTGGCCGGTGGCCCGGGCGATGTCCCAGGCGTGCACGAGCAGGTCGAAGCCGAGGAACCGGTCCACGGTGGCCTGGAGCGAGGTGCGGCCGAAGTGGCCCTCGTACTCCCGGGACGCGAGAGCGGGGTCCCCCAGCAGCTTTCGCATCGCGTCGCGGGCCTCGGCCCAGGCGGCGCGGGGGTCGTCCTCGACCGACCCGGCCAGGGCCACGGACAGCCCCGCGTAGCCGGGCATCGCGGTGTGCGACTCGATCACGTGCCGCAGCACGTCGCGGGCGCTCCACCCCGCGCAGGGGGACGGCGCGTCCCAGCCGTCGGGCGCCACGGCCTCGACGCGGCGGGTGAACTCGGTGGCCAGAGCGTCGTAGCGCTCGGAGATCTCTGTCATGGGGAAAGCATGCCGGGGGAGAGGCGGCGCGTCGTGTACGGATCGGACATCGGTCCGGGAACGTCCGCCGCTCCGCGCGGGACTCCACGACCACACCCGGCCCGCCCCCTCCCACCGGAGCCCCCACCAGCGGCCGGGCAGGACTCAGCCCCGCGCGGGCGCGGCACCCGCGGACTCCCACTCCGGCGGCAGAAGCACCACCCCGGGCGTCCCCGCCGCGGCCGCCTCCGCCAATCTGTCCGGGCACGCCCCCGACGCGGGCCTCCGAGCCCCCGGCGTCGCGGCCGGGTCCCCCGCGAAGTCCACCCGGCCGCCGGAGAAGGCCGCGCCGGTGAAGTCCACCCAGCCGTCGGAGAAGGCCGCGCCGGTGAAGTCCACCGGTCCGCCGGTGAACTCCGCGCGGATGAAGTCCACTATTCCGCCGGTGAACTTCGCGCGGGTGAAGTCCACCGCTCCGCCGGCGAACTCCGCATGGTTGAAGTCCGCCCGGCCGCCGGAGAACTCCGTGTCGGCGAAGGACACCATGCCGTTGGTGAAGCGCGCGTTGGTGAAGTCCACCGTTCCGCCGGCGAACTCCGCGTAGTTGAAGGCCACCCAGCCGCCGGCGAACTCCGCGCCGGTGAAGTCCACCGCGCCGCCGGAGAAGACCGCGCCGGTGAAGTCCACCGCGCCGCCGGAGAACTTCGCATCGCGAAAGGTCGCCCGGCCGTCGGAGAAGCGGGCCTCATGCAGGTCGCCGCCGTCGAAGACGACGCCGGTGAAGTCGTAGTCGCAGCCGCGCCAGGGGGTGTCCTCGCGCAGCCGGTTGCCGATGGCGCGCAGGATGGTGTGGCGCACCTCGCGCAGGGACGCGAACGCCAGCGTCTCGGCGCGGTGCGCTTTGACCTGCTCCTCGGTCGCGTCCCCGGGCAGAGGACCGGGTTCGGGCTCGTAGGGCATGCGCAGGTAGGCGCACAGCACGTCGACGCACGTCTGGCGCAGGTCGCGGGTGGGGGCGTCGTCGGCGAGGTGGGCCAGGGCGTGCACCGCTCCCAGGCGCACCGCGGCGTGCTCGCTGCCCAGCTCGGTGTAGGCGCTCGTGAACCGCTCGGTGAACAGGCGGGTGACCTCACGGGCGGCCGCGAGCCGGGCGCGGGCGTCGTCGGCCTTGGCCAGCTCCACCTCCTCCTCGGTGGTGCGCTGTCTGCGGTAGGAGATGACCAGCAGCGCCGCGGCGCCCAGGCCGGCCACGACGGCGAAGGCGCGGGTGGCGATCGCGTCCAGCGCCTTCGGCGGCAGCCGGTCGGGAAACAGCGGCCGGGGCGCGCCCATCACCCACCACGCTCCTACGACGATGAGCGCGACCACGGCGATCACCACGGCCCAGGCCGCCACGATCACCGACCCCAGCCGTGCCCGCCCGACGCGCTCGCGCAGCCGCCGCGGCGTCCCCCACAACGCGGCCGCCGCGACCACGGCCAGGCCGAACGCGACCAGGGCCAGACGTCCGGCGTGGGGCAGCGACCACACCCCCGCCCAGACCCGGGAGGCCAGCGGAGCCCCCGCCACCACCGCCAGGACCAGGCCCGCGCCCACGGCACCCGACCGCAGCGGGGCCCGCCGCATCCGGGCGAGGCCGGCCGCGCGGCCGACCGGGGCGAGAAGGACCCGCGCTCGCGAGCGCGGCGGGAGGGGAGCGGCGGGCGGGGGGATGTCGGTCATGGCGACCAGGGTAGAGCGGCGCGGCCACCGGCGTCGGGCCGTGGCCGCCGACCTGCCCGCCCCGGCCGACAAGGGCCGCATCGGCGCGGACACCGGCACCCATCACTCGCGCGACACCGCCGACGGATTCCGGACACGCCCTAGCGGCCCAGCAGATCGCCCGGGCTCACCCCGGTGATCGCGCGGCAGTCGCGCGACAGGTGCGGCTGGTCGGTGTACCCCGCGGCGAAGGCGAGGTCGGCGATGCCGGCGGCGGCGCCCGGGCGGCGGGCCAGCCGCATGAAGCGCTGAAGCCGCAGGATCCGGCGCAGCGTCGCGGGGCCGTACCCGAAGAGCGCCGTGCAACGCCGGTGCAGCTGGCGCTCGCTCAGGACGGCGGCCTCGGCCAGGGCGGCCACGCTCGTCCCGGTGTCGTGCGCGAGCAGGCGCGCGACCGTCTCGCCGACCCGGTCCGGCGCGGGGGCGACGGCCAGCCAGCGGCGCGCGTGGTCGTGCAGGACGCGCAGCCGCTCCTCGGGGGGCGCCGCGGCGACCTGCTCCACGACGTGCCGCTGGACGCGCGACCCCAGCACGTCCTCGATCCGCACCCGCCGGTCGCGCGCCCCCGGGGTGTCCAGGCCCAGCGCGGACGCGGCCCGGCCCGGCCGCAGCCGCACCCCCGCCGCCTCGGTCCCGGGCGGCAGCGCGAACGTCCAGGCGGACGTCTCGGGCCCGCACACCCACGCGGAGCCGGTGCTCGTCCAGAGCACGTCCACGCAGCCGTCGGGCACCAGCCGGTAGCGCCCGCCGAGGCGCGCGGTCCAGCCCAGGACCAGGTCCCCGGCCAGGTCGGGGGGCGGGGACGAGGGGGTGTAAGGGGCGAGCACGGCCCCAGCCTAGCGGCCTCCCCGGGAGGAGATCGAACTCCCGTTCGAGGCGGTCACGGCGCGGCGTCGGCGCCGCCCATCTCGATGGCCTGCTCGATCCGCGCGGCGATCTCCACGTCGACCGGGGTGACCCCGGCGCCGGGGGTGGCGACCCGCAGCACCAGCCCGTCGGGGGTGCGGTCGGTGGCCACGTGGTCGCCGTCCTCGCCCGCGACCCGGTCGATGACCGGTTCCAGCCCGGCGGGGTCGTCGGTGGGGGCGAGCCGGGCCAGGCTGTCCACCTGGTGCTCCCAGTGGGCCAGGCTCGCCAGCGCGGTGGAGATCTCTGCTTCGCTCAACGGCCGCATCACGGCACTCCCTCTCGGTCGGCGCTCCGGTCCCCGGCCCGCTACCCCGACGGGGCCCGCCGACCACATCCGCCCGTGCCGGAGCGGGCGCATGGATCCGCTCCCGGATGGGCAACAGTGCGCCATGGACAACCACGAAACCCGGACCGGCACCGACCGGCGCCCCCGAGGCGCCTCCGCCGACACCGTGGAAGGGGTCGGCAGGCTCACCGAGGCCCTGGAGACGATCGAGCGGGCACGCGGCCACCTGTACTCGATGCACCAGCTGACGGGGGAGGCGGACTTCAAGCTCGACGAGGCGGTGGAGCTGCTGCGGCGCGCCGGGCACCACGACGTGGCGGCCGGGATCGAGGCGGAGCTGGTCGGGCGCAACGTCGTCGAGGGGCGCTGGACCTACCAGCTCCTGGAGGAGTACGACGACGGGTACTACGCGTGCTTCCGCCGGACCGAGCGCGAGGCCAGGGAGCGCCTGCTCGGCGGAGTCCGGCACGCCCACGAGTCCGCGTTGAAGGAGGCCCGCCGCACCAAGGGCGCCCCCGGCCACGAGGCCGCCCCGCCGGGCGGCTGACCCGCGCCCCGGCACGCCGGAACCGCCCGGGACCGGGGGGAGGGAGGCGGGGCGCGCTTGGAGGACTCCGCCGGGGGGAAGGACAGACCTGCCCGCCCGTCCACCTCTCGACGAAGAGAGAAGGATCCTGCCGTGACCTCTGCCCTGCCCACCACGGACCGACTGCGAGAACGCGCCCTGGAGAGCCTCCGGCGGTGCGGAGCCGCCCTCCCCGGCGGCGCGGACGCCGACGCCGCGGCGCGCACCCCCATCACCGGGGAGTCCCTGCTGCCGTTGGCCCGTTCCGCGGCCGGGGACGTCGACGCGGCCGTGGGAGCCGCCCGCCGCGCCTTCGAGTCCTGGCGCACGACCCCGGCGCCCGGGCGCGGAGCCCTCGTGCGGCGCCTCGGCGACCTCCTGAGGGAGCACAAGGCCGACCTCGCCGACCTGGTGACCATCGAGGCGGGCAAGATCCGCTCCGAGGCGCTGGGGGAGGTGCAGGAGATGATCGACGTCTGCGAGTTCGCGGTCGGCCTGTCCCGCCAGCTCTACGGCCGGACGATGCCGTCGGAGCGGCCCGGTCACCGCCTCATGGAGACCTGGCACCCGCTCGGCGTCGTGGGGGTCGTCTCCGCGTTCAACTTCCCCGTCGCGGTGTGGTCGTGGAACACCGCCATCGCCCTGGTCTGCGGCGACACGGTCGTGTGGAAGCCCTCGGAGCTCACCCCGCTGACGGCGCTGGCGTGCGACGCGCTCCTGGCGCGGGCGGCGGCCGACGCCGGAGCGCCCCCGGACGTGCACCGGCTCCTCCTGGGAGCCCGCGATGTCGGCGAACGGCTGGTCGACGACCCCCGGGTCGCCCTGGTCAGCGCGACCGGATCGGTCCGCATGGGCCGGGAGGTGGGCCCGCGCGTGGCGGCGCGCTTCGGCCGGTCCCTGCTGGAGCTGGGCGGCAACAACGCCGCCGTCGTGACCCCGTCCGCAGACCTGGACCTGGCCACGCGCGGCGTCGTGTTCTCGGCCGCGGGCACGGCCGGGCAGCGGTGCACGACGCTGCGGCGGCTCATCGTGCACGAGGACGTCGCCGACGAGCTCCTCGAACGGGTCGTGGACGCCTACGCCAAGCTGCCGATCGGCGACCCGTTCGACGGCACCACGCTGGTGGGGCCGCTCATCTCGGCGCGCGCCCACGACGCCATGCGCGGCGCGCTCGAACGGGCGGCCGCCGACGGCGGGACCGTCCTGGCGGGCGGCGGGCGGCGGCTGCGCGAGGCGGCCCCCGACGCCTACTACGCCGAGCCCGCGGTGGTGCGCATGCCCGCCCAGACCGAGGTGGTGCGGGAGGAGACCTTCGCGCCGGTCCTGTACGCGGTCACCTACCGGACCTACGAGGAGGCCATCGCGTTGAACAACGGCGTCCCGCAGGGGTTGTCGTCGAGCGTGTTCACCCGGGACCAGCGCGAGGCCGAGCGGTTCCTCGCGGCCGACGGCTCGGACTGCGGCATCGCGAACGTCAATATCGGCACCTCCGGCGCCGAGATCGGCGGCGCCTTCGGCGGGGAGAAGGAGACCGGCGGCGGCCGCGAGTCGGGCTCCGACGCCTGGCGCGCCTACATGCGCCGGGCCACCAACACCGTGAACCACTCCGAGGAGCTGCCCCTGGCCCAGGGCGTCAGCTTCCTGTGACCCCCGGGGCCGCGGGGCGCGCCTCCCAGGACCGGCCGGTAGTACCGGGTCCTCCGTCGCTCCTGCGCGTATGAGGGGCTTGGCCGTGCGGGCATCACGGGCATGCCTCTCATCCCCGCCCGCCGCGCCGCCCGGAGGCAGGCCGTGCGGAGGGGCCCGGTTCCCGGCCGCCGAGGGGTGCGGCTCGCGTTCCCGCCCCCTCGATGTCGAACGTCCTGTCGCAGTGGTCCCGCACGTGGTCGTTGTGCGTGGCGGCGAACCCCCGGCCGCTGATATGGCCGGCGAAGATGCGCTGGGCGTTTTTCCGCGAGGAGGGAGCTTCGGGGGCGGGAGTCCGGGACTCTGCCGGGACGGGGTCCCCTGGGAACCTGCTACGGCGGGCGGCCCGGGTTCCCGGCCCGCCGTCGCCGCCACGTCACCGCGCCGCGCGCGAGGACACCCCGACGATCCGCTCGGCGGATCCCCGACGCCGAACCACCCCCGCGACGGAGCCTCCTAGATCAACCCGTCCCACATCTGCTCGACCACCACCGACCACCAGTTCTCGGGGCCGCCGAACACCGAGCCGTCGATCGCGGCGAGGCCGTCCTGGAACTCCGCGACGAGCCTTCCCGCCGTGTACGGGTCCTGGCCCCGGAGCCGCGGGAGGGTCCCGGCGAGCAGGGCGAGGCAGCGGCCGAAGTCCGACACCGACCGGTTGACGTAGCGGCCCGAGCCCGAGCGGGTGTTCACGGCCCACACCTGGCCGACGCCGTCGGGGCCGGCGCACCGCACGGCGACCGCGGCCCCTCCGTCGCTGCCGATCCGCACGTACCCGGCGAGCGGCTCCCAGGTGGACTCCGCCACCTCGGCGGCGCCGCGCTCGCGCAGGTGCGTCGCGGCGTCCGGGAACAGCCCTCCGAGGGGCGGGGACGCGGGGGTGTCGGCGGCGAAGAAGTGCGGGACCACCGCCGGGAGCCCGGCCAGGGCGAGCGTGTTCCGGGTCGCCTCGGGCAGCGCGCTGCCGGCCAGGGCGTCCGCGTCGTACCGCTGCACCTGGGCGAACGCCTCGGACAGCGTCCGCTCCAGCAGTGCGTCGTCCATCGGGCGCCCGGTGCCCGGGTCGGAGGGGAGCGGCACGCGGTTGGGGCGCGGCCGCGGCGGCTGCCCGGCGAGTCGCCGCATCTCCTCGGCCTGGTCCACCAGCGCGGCCACGCCCCGGGCGCGCGCGGCGCGGGTCGGGCCGTAGTCATGGGAGCAGGAGATCTCGGCGCCGGGGAAGGTCGTCCGCAGGAACGCGCCGTGGTAGCCGCCGGGGAGGTCCTCGGGGTACAGGTCCGAGTGGACGCCCACGACGTCCTCGGGGCGGACCCCCATCCAGCGGAACTCGGTCCACACCCGGACCTCGGGCGGCGGCATGCCCGGCTCGGACAGGCGGTTGACGTACGTCTCCTCGCCCCGGTCGTCGCGGTAGGTGAAGACCACCGCGTTGCCCGGCCCCGTCACGGGCGGCAGCGACGGGTCGTACCGGGGCTCGCCGCCGTGCTTCTCCTGGTACATCCGCACGACCTCCTCCACCGGGACCGGGGGCCACGTGCTCAGCTCGCCGGTGCCCCGGTCCACGACCCCGCACGCGTCCCCGACGTCCGCCGGGGGCCGCCGCCCGCCCGTCACCGGGTCCTGTCCGGGCGGGGCCGGAGCCGCCCGGACGACCCACCCCAGGTCGAACTCGTGCGTCCGTACCTCCCGGCGCCGCTCCTGCGGGACGGAGCCGTTGAGCCACGCGTCCGCGATAGCGACCGCCTGCTCGTGCGTGACCATGCTTCTCCTCTGTTCCTCCGTCGGCGGCGGTCATCGCAAGACCGCGCCCGGTGAGGCTACCGCCGCCCGACCGGGGGCGGAACCGGTGGATAACCACCGCGAAGAGGACGTCCTCCGGCCGCACGCGCTCCTGCGGGCGGGGGCCGTCGACCGGGCACACGCCGACCCCCGGCGCGACAACCGGTGCGGGACAGGGCAGGCTGGGAGCGTGAGAACGGGAGAATCCACCAGAACGGCCGCGCCGGGGCGGGCCAGGGGGACCGAGCGCAGGCCCCTCGACCTGCTGGCCGCGCTCACCGGCGTCGCGCTGTTCGCCCTCATGCTGCTCGTCGTCGCGATCACCGCCGAGCCGACGAGCGTCGAGGACGCCGTGGAACTGCGCTCCCTCCTCCCCCCGTCGCTGCTCACCCCGGCCGCGGGCCTGGCCAACATCGCCGTCCTGCTGCTGATCGGCGCCACCGCCGTGGAGCGCCTGATCAGCCGCGCCCACCGCCAACTCGTGCGCGCGCTGGCCGCTGCCGGGCTCGGCTACGGACTGACCATCGCCCTCAACACGGCCCTGACGGCGCTGGCCGGGGACGCCATGCCCGACGTGCTCAACGCCTCGAACGTGGGCGGGGTGGCCAGCAACCCGCTGCACGCCTACCTGGCCGCCGTCATCGGCTACGCCCGCGCGGCCCGTCCCGTCCACCTGTCCCGGGTCGCGGGGATCATGGCCGCCGGGATCGCCGTCACCGCGGCCTCCGTACTGCTGTCCGGGTACACCACGCCCCTGGCGCTGCTGCTGACCCTGCTGGTCGGCTGGGTCTGCGCGGCCGCGACCGCCTACGCCGTCGGAACGGGGGCGGCCGCCCCGGCCACCGATCGGCTCGCCCGCGAGCTCGCCCGCTTCGGCCTGGAGCCGCTCAGCCTGGGGGCGCTCGGCGGCGACCCCGAAGGGAACCAGCGCTTCGTCGCCGAGACCGTCGACCGGCGCCTCGACGTGGTGGTGCTGAAGGCCGACACCACCAACGGCGTGTGGAAGCGGCTGTTCCTGCGGATCGCGCTGCGCGACCCGGCCGCCCCGCCCGTCCTGCTGGGGCTGCGAAGGCGGGTGGAGCACACCGCGCTCCTGGAGTACGCCGCGGGCGCGGCGGAGGCGGCCACCCCCCGGCTGCTGGCCGTGGGCGAACTCGACCCGACCACCGCGGTACTGGTGCGCGAGCACGTCCGTGCCCGCCCCCTCGCGGACCTGGCCGACACCGAACTGACCGAGGAGTTCATGGACGCGGTCTGGAGGGAGCTGCGGCTGCTGCACCGTCACCGCATCGCGCACCGCAACATCCACCCGGGCACCGTCGCCCTGCGCGCCGACGGCCGGGCCATGTTCACGAGCCTGTCCACCGGAAGCGTCATCGCCGGGCAGCTGGCCGTCTCCCTGGACACCGCCGCCCTCATCACGACCCTGGCGCTTCGGGTGGGCCCGGAGCGCGCGGTGGACTCGGCGGTGCGTGGCGCCGGGACCGACACCGCCGCCGCCACCCTGCCCTTCCTGCAGAGCGCCGGACTGCCGCTGGAGCTGCGCCGCTCGCTGCGCGCCGACCGCGGCCTGCTGGGGCGGGTCCGCGGGGAGATCTCCCGGATCGCCCCCGACGCGCCCGCCCGCCCCGCCAAGGTGGAGCGGATGCGCCCGCGCACCGTGGTCAGCGTCGCCGTGGCCACCGTCGTGGGCCTCGTGCTGGCCTACCAGCTCACCGGCGTGGACTGGCGCGTCATCAGCGACCCCGACCCCGGGTGGACGGGCGGCGCGTTCGCCCTGTCGCTGCTGTGCATGGTCGCCCCCGCGCTCGCGCTGACCGGCTTCTCGCCGGTGCGGCTCCCGCTGCGGCGCACCGTCCTGGTCCAGTACGCCGCCTCGTTCATCCGCATCGCCACCCCCGCGGGCGTGGGCTCCCTCGCGGTCAACACCCGCTACCTCACGCGCGCGGGCGCCACCGGCCCGCAGGCGGTCGCCGCGGTGGGCGTCTCCCAGCTGGCCGGGCTCATCACGCACGTGCCGCTGCTGGTGCTGAGCGCCTACCTCGCGGAGGCCGCGTACCCGGGAGACTTCGCCCCGTCGCTGACCCTGCTGGTCGTGATCGGTGTGCTGTCGGTCCTGGTCGCGGCCGTCCTGGTGGTCCCGCCGCTGCGCCGGGCCGTCCTGGAGCGGGCGCGCCCCTACGTCCGGGGGATGCTTCCCCAACTGCTGGACCTGCTGCAGCAGCCGCGCCGAATGGTCCTGGGCGTCGGCGGCACGCTGCTGCTCACCGTCGGTCTCGTGCTGTGCCTGTACGCCAGCGTCGCGGCGTTCGGCGCCACCCCGGGGCTGGCCGCCGTCGCCGTCGTCTTCCTCGCGGGCAACGCCATCGGCTCGGCCGCGCCCTCGCCCGGCGGGCTCGGCGCGGTCGAGGCCGCGCTCATCGGCGGCCTGACCGCCGTCGCGGGCGTGCCCGCGGCCAGCGCGCTGTCGGGCGTCCTGCTGTTCCGGCTGCTCACGTTCTGGATCCCGGTCCTGCCCGGCTGGACGGCCTTCAACCTGCTCCAGCGCGCGGAGGCGATCTGACGGCGGACCTCCGGCACGGGACACTGGCGTGGGACGCGGGCGGGACACGGCCGCGGGGGCGGACAGGGAAGGCGGCACATCGATGACGGAGGACGCGCTGCTGGGCGTGGACCTGGGCACCAGCGGGGTCAAGGCCCTGGTGACCCGGGCGGACGCCACTCCTGTGGGCGAGGCCGACGCCGCCTACCCGGTCCACTCGCCGCGGCCGGGGCAGGCCGAGACCGATCCCGCCCTGTGGTGGAGCGCGACCGTGCGCGCGGTCCGCGAGGCCGTGCGGCGCGCGGGCTCCCCCCGCGTCACCTCCGTCGGCGTCGACGGGCAGATGCACGGCCTCGTGCTCACCGGTCCCGGCGGCGCTCCGGTGCGCCCCGCGCTGCTGTGGGCCGACCAGCGGGCCGCCGCCGAACTCCGGCGCTGGCGGGACCTGCCCGAAGCGGACCGCGCCCGGCTGGCCAACCCGCTCACCCCCGGAATGACGGGTCCGCTGCTGGCCTGGGTCGCGCGAAACGAACCGGAGGCGCTGGCCCGCGCGCGCTGGGCGCTGCTGCCCAAGGACTGGCTGCGGATGCGCATGACGGGCGCCGCGGCCACCGACGCGTCGGACGCCTCGGCCACCCTGCTGTGGGACATCCCCGCCGACACCTGGTCGGCCCCCGCCCTGGACGCCGCCGGAGTCGACTCCGGCCTGCTGCCGCCCCCCGCCGCGTCGGGCGGCCTCGCGGGCCGCCTCACCGCGGACGCGGCCGCCGAACTGGGTCTGGCCCCCGGGACCCCCGTGGCCACCGGAGCGGGCGACACCCCGGCCGCGCTGCTGGCCACCGGCCTGGCGTCCGGACAGGCCCAGGTCACCGTGGGCAGCGGGGCCCAGATCGTCACGCTCACCGCCGACACGCGGGAGGCGCCGGGGACGCACGTCTACCGCACCGCCGAGGACGCGGGCTGGTACCGGATGGCCGCCGTGCAGAACGCCGGACTCGCCCTGGACTGGGTGCGCACCCTCCTGGCCGCGAGCTGGGACGAGCTGTACGCGGCGGCGGCAGCGGGGGAGCCGGGGGCCGGCGGGGTCGTGCTCGTGCCGTACCTGACGGGGGAGCGCACCCCGGTGCTCACGCCCGGCGCCACCGGCGCGCTGTCGGGGCTGCGCCTGGCCACCGACCGCACCGCGATCCTGCGCGCCGCGCTTGAGGGGGTGGCCTTCTCCCTGCGGCACGCGGCCACCGCCCTGCCCGGCGGACTGCCCCCGGCGGTGCGTCTGGCGGGGGGAGGCGCCCGCGACGGCGCCTTCCGCGCGCTGCTCGCGGACGTGCTCGGCGTCGAGCTGCACCCGGTCGGAATGCGCAGCGCCTCCGCGCTCGGCGCGGTCCTGCTGGCCGCCCGCGCCGTCGGCCGGGACGCGCCCGCCCCGCCGCCCCGCTTCGGCCCCCGGGTGGAGCCGGGCCCGCGCGCCGCGGTGTACACCGCCCTCTTCGCCGACTACCTCTCCCGCGTCCACGAGCGGCTCGGCCGGTGACCTGCGTCCGAGGTCCGCTGATCTTGACCTTTCCGGGGTCTCAACCGCCTCCGAGACCCCGAAAAGGTCAAGTTATCCATCCCTCTCGGTGGGGTCGTTTCGGCCTGTTCGGGTCTGGCCCGGTCTGGTGTCGTCTGGCCTGGTGAAGCGGGGTTTTCGGGGTCTGGTGGTTTCGGTCTGCTCCGGCCTGGTCCGGGGTGTTCCGGGGTGGCGCGTTGACGCCTTGTTGACGCGTCGGCGACGTTGGGGCCGGTGGCGCGGGGCCTGCCGGGACCGTGTCAACGGGGCGTGTTGACGGGCTGGTCGGCGGGGGTGCGGTCGTCGGGTTCCGGGCCGGTGCGGCTCGATGCCGCTCCGGCGCGGGGTCGGCTTCCGAAAGCCTCGACCGGGGCGCGGTGGTCGGCTTGCCCTGGGGGCAGGTCGTCCGGGGCTGGGCCTGGTGGTGCGGGGCTGGCGGGGTCGGCGGGAGGGTGTCGGGATCTGGTCGCGGTCGCGTCCGGGCTGGGAGTGGTCCGGCCTCCCAGGTCTTGCGCGGTTCAAACCGGTTCGGTGGGGATGGCCGATAGAGGATGGTTTCTCTGACAGAGCGCGTGCGGCTGGTTACGGTTGCTGGAGTATCCCCCGATGGGCAGGAGAACGGTTGTGGGCAGGCACGGCGATGATGACAAACCCAAGGACGGCGGTAAGGGCGGAGACTGGCAGAGCGACGGTCAGGACAGCAGCCGTCACGGTGGTGGTGAGACAGTCGAACCCCAAAGCGGTGACGGACAGGAACCGCCTCGGTGACGCCTGACTTCTCCCAGGGGCCGGATGCCCTTGTCCGGCTCCTGGAATCCAAAGGCGTGCTGATTGATCCGGCATGGCGCGATGCGTTCGTGAATGTGCCTCGACACCGGTTCGTTCCGGATGTGATCTGGCCGCGTGACACTCATGATCCGGCCTGGCGTGTCCCGGTCACCTCCGACAGTGACGAATGGTGTTCATGGGTCTATGACGACTACGCGTTGATTACGCAGGTGGACGACGGGACTCCGGAAGGACTGGATGGGCGTGGTCGCTATCCCACCAGTTCGGCGTCTCAACCCTCGCTGGTCGCGTTGATGCTGCAAGCGTTACGGGTGCGCGGCGGGGAACGGGTCTTGGAGGTCGGTACGGCGACCGGGTTCAACTGCGCGCTGTTGTGTCACAGGTTGGGCGCGGATCGAGTGACATCGATCGAAATCGATTCTTCCTTGGCTGAGCAGGGGCGCGCGAACTTGGCCGCGCTGGGGTACCGGCCTCACCTGGTGGTCGGGGACGGAGCTAAGGGCGTGCCCGAGCGTGCGCCGTTCGATCGGGTCTTGGCCACGGTGGCGGCCCGTGAAGTGCCCTGGGCGTGGGTGGAGCAGACCCGGCCCGGTGGAACGGTCGTGGCCCCGTGGGCGACCACCTATTTCGCGGCGGGCCTAGTGCGTCTGGATGTGCGGGAAGGGGCCGCGCATGGGCGGTTCATCGGTGCGGCGGCATTCATGCTGCTCCGTGACCAGCGTGCGGCCAAGGGTTCGATCTGGGACTTCGTGGATGAGAAATCCGCAGGAGTCGAGTCTTACCGGGGGCGGTTCGATCCCTCACCGCTGTCCGCTGACATCGCGGGCCTTGACCTGGCGGTTGGTGTTCTGGTGCCGGGGCTGGCGTATCGGCGCTTCAACGCCAAGGACGGCAGCGGTGAGGCCAGCGTCTACGCCTACGATCGGGCCGGTTCCTGGGGGCTGATCGAATACGAACCCAACGCGAACGAGTATGAGGCGTACCGGTTCGGCCCCCGTGACCTGTGGGCGGAAGTCCACCATGCTTGCGCCTGGTGGGAGAGGGCCGGGAGGCCCGGACGCGAACGCTTCGGCCTGACCGTCAACCCTGATGGCCAAACGGTCTGGCTCGATAGCCCCGGCCGTCCGGTCGGATCTTGAGCCGTGAGCCTACCGGGGACGGTGTGTGGTATCCGGCGCTGACGACCTGCGGACCACGCTCGAAAAGGCGTTCGGCGACGGCGGCCAGGAAGACTGACGTTCCGGCCTGATCGGGCCTAATCCGGTGTAGTACGTTGACGCCTCGTTGACACGGACCACAACGCCCGTCCAATACACGCCTCCTCACCAGGGGAAACGTACCGGGCGGGCGTTTCCCATGACTATGGTCAAGATCAGCGGGAGTGGCAGCCTCGTTCGGAGCAAGAGAATCTACATCGTAAAGCCGGATGGTGGGGAAAGTAAGGGGGCCGGGCCGCTCCTGCGAGCGGTCCGGCCCCCGGTGCCGCGGCGTGGACGGGGTCAGGAGCGGCCATAGCGCTTCTGGAAGCGCTCGACGCGGCCGGCGGTGTCGATGACGCGGCCCCGGCCGGTGTAGAACGGGTGGCTCGCCGACGAGATCTCGACGTCGATCAGCGGGTAGGTGTTGCCGTCCTCCCACTCGATGGTGTTCTGGCTGGTCGCCGTGGAGCGGGTGAGGAAGGCGAAGTCGCCGCTGCGGTCGCGGAAGACGACGGGGTGGTAGTCGGGGTGGATGTCCTTGCGCATGGCGCGTCCTCTTTCCTGGTGCGGTTGGGTGCGGGGCTCAGCGCTCCTCGCGGAACTCCACGTGGCGCCGGGCCACCGGGTCGTACTTGCGCAGCACCATCCGGTTCGGGGTGGTGCGGCCGTTCTTGCGGGTCACGTAGGTGTACCCAGTGTCCGCCGTGGACCTGAGCCTGACAACGGGCCGCGCGTCGCCGCGTGTCATCTGCCGCCTCCCTGAAGGGTCCGGGAGCGGCCGGCGCCGCTCCTGCTCTCATGGAAACGCAAGATAACGGTTTTCATTCCCGTTCGCGAGTCAGGACGGGCCGCACCCTGTCCGGGACACGCGGAACCGCCCCGGCACGGGGGAGCCGGGGCGGCCGGGCGCCACCGCCGTTCACCGGGGCGGAGCGGTCGTCTCCCGGTTCGGGGTGGTGGGCGTGGCGAGCAGGTCGCGCAGGTAGCGGTAGAACCCCTCCGCGTCGATCTCCTCGACCACGGTGGCGTTGGCCGCCAGGCCGTGCACGCCCCAGGACATCGCCGAGTAGCCGCGGGTGAGCTCCCCGGCGGTCTCCACGTCCACGTGGTAGCGGGCGCTGCGCGTCACCAGTTCGGGGTGCAGCAGCACCGCGGCGGTGAGGGAGTCGGGGTGGGTGGTGCCGTCGATGCCGACGCTGCGGTCGAACTCCAGGGTCGCGGCGCACACCCGGGTGAAGAAGTCCGACAGCGGGGTTCCCATAGCGTCGATCTCGGCCAGCCGCCGCTCACCGAAGACCGCCTGGCGCAGGGTAAGCGGGTCCCACGGGACGACGACGACTTCGAACCCGGCCGCGAACACCGCCTTCGCGGCCTCGGGGTCCACGTAGAAGTTGAACTCGGCGGCGGCGGTGATGTTGCCGCGCCCGTTGTTGGAGCCGCCCATGACGTACAGGGCCTTGACGTTCGAGGCGAAACCGGGGTCCTTGAGCTGGGCCGCCGCGATGTTGGTGAGAGGGCCGATCGCCACGATCGACAGCTCCCCCGGGCGCTCGGCGGCCATGCGCACCAGCGCGTCCACCGCGTGCTCGGACTCGGGGGCCAGTCCCGTGACGTCCATCTCCAGGCCGCCCGCGCCGTCGCCGTGCACGTTCTCCGCGCTCTCCCAGGGGCGCACGATCGGCTGCCGGGACCCCAGGTGGACGGGCACCGAGCCCAGGCGCCCGGCGGCGTTCAGGGTCAGCCACGCGTTGCGGACCTGGCGCTCGAAGCCCACGTTCCCCGCGACCATGGTGATCGCCCGCAGGTCGGCCGCCGGGTCCAGCAGTCCGGCCAGCAGCGCGACGCAGTCGTCCTGCGCGGTGTCGGTGTCGATGACGAGTGGAACGGGTGAAGCGGTCATTTTTCCTCCCCTTGACGCGAGATCGTATGGAGGCAGGCTAGCGCGACGCCCGTTTCGTGACGGTTCCCCCGCTGATCTTGACCTTTTCGGGGTCTCGGAGGCGGTTGAGGCCCCGAAAAGGTCAAGATCAGCGGGGAGAAGGGGCCCCGGACGCGGAACGCCGGGCCAGGGCGTCGCCGAGGAAGGCCGCGGTCGCCTCGACCGCCTGGGAGACGTACGGCTCCTGGTCGTACAGGTCGATGTGTGAGGTGGTGTCCAGCCAGAGGATCTCCTTGGGGCCGGGCGAGCGCTCGTGCAGGGCCGCGGCCAGGGCGGGGGAGCAGTAGGCGTCCTCGCGGCCGTGCACCACCAGCAGCGGGGTCTCCCCCAGCAGGTCCGCGGCGCCCAGCGCGTCCATGGTCATCAGCGAGTGCAGGGACCCCCGGGTGACCCGGTTCTCCCAGTGCTCGGCCGCCGAGCGCCCGGTGCCGTAGTAGGCGTAGGGCTCCTCCCCGGGCATCGCCGCCTCGCCCTCGTCGGCGCGGACCGCGGGGACGACGTCGTCGTACCCGGCCAGGAACGAGGCCAGGGCGCCCCGGTAGGACGCGATGCCCATGCCCTCGGCGAAGAAGGCGGGGCTGTTGTACGCCCCCGCGATCCCGGCGACCGCCCCGACCCGGGGGTCGCCGGCGGCGCCCCGCACCACGTAGCCGCCGCCCAGGCACACGCCCACCAGGGCGATCCGGTCCGCGTCGACCCGGGGGTCGGCGGCCAGCAGACCGACGGCGGCGCGCAGGTCGGCCAGTTTGCCCTGGGTGTCCTCGTGGCCCCGCAGGCCGCCGCTCTCACCGAAGCCCCGATGGTCGAAGGCGAGTGTCGCGAACCCGGCCTGGGTGAGCCGGTGCGCGTAGTGGCCGGTCACCTGCTCCTTGACGCCGGTGAGGGGGCCGCTCAGCGCGATCGCGGGGACCGGGGCGTCCGCCGCGCCGGGAATCCGCAGGTCGCCGACCAGTTCGACGCCCTCGGACTGGAACACCACCCGCTCGGCGGTCGTCGAACGGGTCGCCGGGGACGGATTCCGCCGGTCGTCGTGCATGCGCTCTCTCCTCATGGCTGGCGGCGGTCCCGGCCGCTCCTCGTGGACCGTCCCATGCGACACCGCGCGCGGCGGGCCGTCAACGCCGACCCGCTCGTGAACAGGCGTTGTCCACAAGTGGTCACCGGGGCCGCCCCCGCCGCGCGGGGTGAGGCGGAGCCCCGCCCGCCGCTCCCCGGTCCGGCCGGCCGGCGCTCCCTCCGTCGCGGCGGGCAAGGATCCCAGGCTCGCGCGGACCCGCGCAAGACGGGGACGGGGAGAACGCCCATGGTGTTCCCCGGGGGCGGTCCCGGTGCGATCATGGCCCGACGGGGACGTGGGCGAGGGGGACGCGCGTGGTCAGGAACAGGCTCGCCGAGCAGGCGTGGGAGTCGCTGGCCCGGACCCAGGTGGCGCTGATGCGGCGGTTCCAGGAGGACTTCCGCGCGGCGGGGGTGCCGATGCGGGTCTACGACGTGCTGTGCACCCTGTCCCGGCACCCCGGAGGGCGGATCCGCCTGCGCGACCTCAACGAGCACATCCTGCTCACCCAGCCCAGTGTGAGCCGGCTGGTGGAGCGGATGGAGGCCGACGGCCTGGTGTCGCGCGGAGGGGCGCCCGAGGACCGGCGCGGCACCGTGGTGACGATCACCGGCGAGGGGCGGGAGCTGCTGCGCGTGCTGGGCCGCGATCACGCGGCGGCCATCGCCGACCACGTCGGCACGGCGCTCACCCCCGACGAGCTGAGGACCCTGCGCGCGCTCGCCGACAAGCTGCGCGCCGCCCAGCGCGCCGCCCGGCACGCGGCCCGGTTCGCGGACGGGCCCCGGTAGGTGCGGTGCCCGTCCGGGAGCGGTCGCCGCTCCCGGACGGGCACCGCCCGGCGGTCTACGGCAGTTGGCCGACGTGGGCCAGGGCCTGGCGCAGCAGTACGCCCTGGCCGCCGGTCATCTCCTGCTGGACGTCGGGGCCGGCCGCCTCCTCCGGGGTGAACCAGACCAGGTCGAGCGCGTCCTGGCGGGGCTGGCAGTCGCCCGCCACCGGAACGACGTAGGCCAGCGACACCGCGTGCTGGCGGGGGTCGTGGAACGAGGTGACCCCCGGGGTCGGGAAGTACTCGGCGATGGTGAACGGCTGCGGGGAGACCGGCACGCGCGGCAGCGCCACGGGGCCCAGGTCCTTCTCCAGGTGGCGCAGCAGCGCGTCGCGGATCCGCTCGTGGTACAGCACCCGCCCTGAGACCAGGGCGCGGCTGATCGTCCCCTCCTGGTCGACGCGCAGCAGCAGGCCCACGCTCCGGACCGCGCCGGTGTCGTCGGTCCGCACCGGGACGGCGTTGACGTAGAGGATCGGCAGCCGGTCGCGCACCGAGTCCAGCTCCTCGCGGGAGAACCAGCCGGGCGTGGTGTCCGTGGTTTCGGTCATGCCTTGATTCCTACCGCATGGCGCCGCCGCGTACCCTACGGGCCCTCTCCGGGCGACGCGTTTCGCCACCACCGCCGCGTGTGTTGGAGGATGTCCCCGTAATCCCCCCAATGATCGGAGTTTCCCCGCATGGCGCGGACGAAGCGCATCCCCGCGATCGCGCTGCTGGTATCGGGCGGCCTGCTCCTGAGCGGCTGCGGCGTCGTGGACGACCTGTTCGGAGACGGGGCGGGCCCGCCGCCGGTGAGGGAGGAGTTCCCCTACGTCAGGGAGGGGCGCATCTTCCAGGACACCGGCAGGGACGAGGTGATGCGCTTCGCGATCACCGGCCTGGAGCGCACCCCCGACCACACGGTCATGTACTACGAGGTGGGCTACCCCGACGGGTTCACCGGCAGCAACCGCAACCTCAGCATGGCGCACACCCTCGTCGACCCGATCACCGGCCGCGTGTACCGCCAGTACTTCGACGACGAGGGCCTGAAGTACGGATCGGTCAGCCCCGACGGCAACGGGCTCTACCCGGTGCACGACGGGACCGTCAACGAGTACCGCAGGTACTTCCCGCCGATCCCCGAGGAGGTGAGGCAGGTCACCTTCATCGGCAGCGGGCTGGGTGCCATGACCGGCATCCCGATCCAGGACGTCGACGAGGAGCGGCCCGACCCGACCGACCCCAACGGCCCGGACCACCTCTCCCTGTCGGACCCGCCGCCCCCGGGCGAGAACCTCGTCTTCGCCAACCGCCGCCCCGACGACGGGGCCGCCGCGGACGAGGGCTGGGTGGAGAGCTTCGTGGACTCCGAGATCGCCTCCATCACGCGGGACGGCGACACCGAGACGATCTCGCTGCACTCGGACGTGATGTTCGAGTTCGACGAGTTCGACCTCACCGACGAGGCCGAGGCGGTCGTGCGCCAGGCGGCCGCGTCGCTGGCCCGCAACGTCGACCCGGACGACCCGGAGATCACCGTCATCGGCCACACCGACGGAAAGGGCGGCGACGACTACAACGCCACGCTCTCGGTCCGGCGCGCCGAGACGGTGCGGGACCTGCTGGCCGAGGAGATCGGCGGCGGCTACACGTTCGAGGTGGAGGGCCGCGGCAGCACCGAGCCGGTGGCGCGCGAGGGCGGCGCCGACGACGAGGCGGCGCGGGCCCGCAACCGGCGGGTGGAGTTCTCCTACACGATCGCGGGCCCGGAGGAGCCCGAGGAGGAGGACGATGACGACGACGGCCTCGGCGTCGCCCGGCGCAACGTCGACTGGCCCGCGCCGTTCACCGACGACAACGGCGACGTCGTCGCCACCGCGGAGCGGGACGGCGTGCGGCTGGACGTCTACCCGCTGCGCAGGGACGGCGCCTACGTGATCGGGACGGTGGCGCTGACCAACACCACCGACGAGCCGCTGACCCCGGACATGGGCGGTGCGGGCGCGTTGCAGGCGGGCGGGCCCGAGCAGTTCAGCAAGGGGACGCTGGGCGGGTTCCAGCTCCTGGAGCCCGAGACCGGGCTGGTGCGCTACGTCGCGCAGATGAACTTCGGCGACGGCACGTACAGCGGCTTCGCCGAGGAGGTGCACGAGCTGCAGCCGGGCAACACCTACGACCTGGTGGCGGTGTTCCCGGCACCGTCCGACGACGTCGAGGAGCTGACCCTGCGCGCCGGGCCCTTCGGCGAGATCCCGGAGGTCCCGGTGGGGGAGTGACGCCCCCGGGATCCGGGGGAGGGGAGGGGCGGGCCCGTCGGCGGGACCCGCCCCGCTCCCCGCTACCGCCTGGTCCGCAGCGCGGCCGAGACGAGGACGTGCTCCATGTCCTCGCGGGAGGCGTCGGAGAACATGGCGACGGCCGAGACGTGGAAGTCGCCGGGCAGCGACAGGTGGAGCTGCCTGCTGGAGCCCTCGACGGTGGTGACGGACTTCAGCTCGCCGCCGAGCTCGTCAGCCTGGTCGGTGCGGTAGGTGTCGACGTCCACGTCGACGTCCACCTCCCAGTTCATCTCCTCCTGCCCGCCGGGCATCCGCACGACCGGGGCCTTGTCGCTGGGGTCGGCGTTCACCGTGAAGACGAGCGCGAAGGACGCGCCGGCGCCGGCCGCGGCGGAGTCGTGCCAGGCGCAGGACAGCCGCGCGGCGTCGGTGACGCCCTCGATCTCCCCGGCCTCCTCCGCGACCGCGGCGCCCTCCGGGGCCAGGCCGCCGACGAGTTCGTCGGCGCCGACCTCCGCGCAGGACGCGGGCAGCGCGAACCGGGCCGCCTCCGGGGTGGGGGACGGGGCCGGTGTCGGCGACGCCTCCGCGTCGGCCGGCCCCTCGGAGGCGCCATCGAGGGGCAGCGCGCCGCAGCCGACGAACAGCACGCCGGCGGCGAGGACCGCGCCGGCGGTCGCGGCGAACCAGGAGAGGGGGGATGACGGAACGAGTCGCATGGAAGGCTTTCGGGGTCGGGGGGTGTGGCCGTGCGCCGTGGGGGGAGCCCCCGCGCGGACGACGGAACCGTAGCAAGAAACCCGCGACCCCAACGGCGCGCGCCGCTCCCCGGCCACGCTCGGGCGGACCCGCCGGGAAAGTGGAAGCCTCTCGCGGCCCGGCGCCGTCGGGTCGTACGCTGGGTCGGCGACGGGGTATGCACCGGGCGCGGACGGTCCGGGCACGGAGCGCCGACCGCACGACGAGGAGACCACGATGGCCGTTCAGGCATCCGCCGGATACGCCCGCTCCGAGCGGGCCGCGCTGTGCGACCTGCTCACCGAACTCGGACCCGACGAGCCGACCCTGTGCACCGGCTGGACCACCCGGGACCTCGCCACGCACCTGGTCGTGCGGGAACGCCACCCCCTGGCAGCCCTCGGCGTCAGCGGGAAGGCGCGGGCGGCCCTGGACGAGCTGGAGTACGACGCGCTGGTCGCGCTGGTCCGCCGGCCGCCGCGCTGGTCGATCTCCGGCCCCGCGCTGCTGGACCGGCCCGTCAACACCGTCGAGTTCTTCGTCCACCACGAGGACGTGCGCCGGGCCCGGCTCGACTGGCGGCCGCGCACGCTGCAGCGCCGCCAGGCCGCGGACCTGTGGCGGCGGATCAGGCTCTTCGCCAAGCTGAACCTGCGCCGCTTCCCCGCCGCGGTCCAGGCCGAGGCCCCCGGGTACGGAAGGTTCAGCGCGGGCAAGGGCGGCCCCCGGGTGCGGATCATCGGCGCCCCCGCCGAGGTCGCCCTGTTCGTCTACGGCCGCCAGTCCGTCGCCCACGATCTGGCGCTGATCGGCCCCGACCCCCTCGTCAAGCGCCTGTCCGACACCCCCCTGGGCCCCTGACCCCGCCCCCTCGGCGAGCCGGGGCGGGCGGCGCCGGGGGCGGCCGGGCGGCCGCCGGCCCGCGACCGGGAGGGCCGCCCGGGGGCTACGGGTGGGGGGTGAGGTAGCCGCCCATGGTGCGGAAGTAGTCGGTGGCGGCGTACTCGGTGCCGTCGTCGGCGCGCACGCGCCTGATCACCAGGCCGCGGTTGCGGCCGGTGCGCGCGTCGGCGCCCGCGACGACGACGACCCCGTCGTCCTCGGGGATGAAGACGCGGCCGGGCGTGCCGCCGTACCGCTTCCGGGACACCGCCGCGGACAGGATCCGCACGCGTTCGCCGCGGTGGTGGGTGAACGCGTTGGGGTAGGGGTCGGACTGCGCGCGGACCAGGCGCTCGATGTCCTCGGCCGGCCAGTTCCAGTCGATGCGGCTGTCCTCGACGGAGCGCTTGTGGAAGAAGCTGGCCCTGGAGCGGTCCTGGGGGGTCCAGTCGGTGCGGCCGGAGGCGATCAGGTCCAGCGCGTCGGTGGTGATCGGGGCGATCAGGTCCACGGTCCGGTGGAACAGGTCGGTGGCGGTGTCCTCGGGGCCCACCGGGACGGCGCGCTGGAGCACGATGTCGCCGGCGTCGAGTTCGCCGTCCATCATGTGCGCGGTGACCCCCACCTCCCGCTCGCCGTTGACGAGCGCCCAGATGAGCGGGGAGAAGCCCGCGTAGGCGGGCAGCAGCGAGTCGTGCACGTTGAGGGTGCCGTGGCGGGGCAGGGCGAAGATGTGCGGCGGGATCCAGGTCCGCCAGTTGTTGGCCACGACGATGTCGGGGTCGGCCTCTTCGAGGGCGCGCGCCACCTCGTCGTCGGGCCGGTCGCGCACCAGGACCGGGACCCCGTGCTCGTGCGCGAGGTCGGCCACCGAGTCGCTCCAGATCCGCTCGTAGGCGTGGTCGCTGGCCGGGTGCGTGACGACCAGGGCGACCTCGTGGTCGGACTCCAGGAGGCCCTGGAGGGTGCGGTGCCCCCAGGTCTGGTATCCGAAAAGGACGACTCTCATGGGGGTTTACTCCTCGGCGCGGGATTGACGATCGCGCACAAGTTAAGCAAGACTCACCTAAGTAAGCAATGCCTAACTAAGTATTGCCTTACCTTTGCGTGCCCCACAAAGGCGCGCTTTCGCACGCCCGGGCACCACCGGCCAACCCGAGCACCCTGCTCGCCGAGTTGAAGGACAGGTATGTCAGTGGCACTTCCCGACGACGGAATCCCGGTCCACGACCTCATCGGAGTCGGTTTCGGTCCGGCCAACCTCGCGTTGGCGATCGCCCTCACCGAGCACAACGGGCAGACGGGCGGCGCGCAGGACGTCACCGCCCTGTTCGTGGAGCGCCAGCCCCGGTTCGGCTGGCACCGCGGGATGCTGATCGACGACGCCACCATGCAGGTGTCCTTCCTCAAGGACCTGGCCACCCTGCGCAACCCGGCCAGCGGGTTCAGCTTCCTGAGCTACCTGCACGCCAGGGACCGGCTCGTCGACTTCATCAACCACAAGACCCTGTTCCCGCTGCGCGTGGAGTTCCACGACTACCTGGAGTGGGCCGCGGCCCAGGTCCAGGACCTGGTCGTCTACGGCCGCGAGGTGGTCGGGGTGAGCCCGGTGACCCGGCCCGGGAGCGAGGAGGTCGAGTCCTTCGACGTGCGCGTGTCCGACACCGGCCGCCGCGGCGCCGAGACCGTGTACCGCGCCCGCAACGTCGTGTTCGCCACCGGTCTGCGGCCGTTCCTGCCCGAGGGCGTCACCGCCTCGGAGCGGGTCTGGCACAACAGCGACCTGCTGCCCCGCGTCGAGGCGCTGGGCGACGCCGACCCCGCCCGGTTCGTCGTGGTGGGCGCCGGGCAGAGCGCCGCCGAGGCCACCGCCTACCTGCACCGCCGCTTCCCGCGCGCCGAGGTGTGCGCGGTGTTCTCCCGCTACGGGTACAGCCCCGCCGACGACAGCCCCTTCGCCAACCGGATCTTCGACCCGGCGGCCGTGGACGACTTCTACCTGGCGCCCGACGGGGTCAAGCGCAGGATGATGGGCTACCACGCCAACACCAACTACTCGGTGGTCGACATCGACCTCATCGACGACCTCTACCGGCGCAGCTACCAGGAGAAGGTCCTGGGCGACCGGCGGCTGCGGATGCTCAACCTCGCCAACGTGAGCGAGATCACCGAGACCGGCTCGGGGGTGCGGGCCGCCGTCGAGTCCCTGGGCACGGGCGAGACCACCGTCCTGGACGCCGACTACGCCGTCTACGCCACCGGCTACAGCCCCGCCGACCCCACCGGCCTGCTCGGCGGGCTCGGCGCCGCGTGCCCGCGCGACGAGCAGGGGCGCCTGCGCGTCGGACGCGACTACCGGGTGGCCACCGCCCCCGAGATCAGCGGCGGCATCTACCTGCAGGGCGGCACCGAGCACACCCACGGCATCACCTCCGCGCTGCTGTCCAACGCCGCGGTCAGGGCCGGGGAGATCACGCGGTCGGTCATCGCCAACCGGGACGCGGACCTGGACCGGCGGCCCCGGTTCGTGGCCACCCCCGCCTGACGGCGGCCCCGCCGCCCCCCACCCGCGCGCCGCGCGCCACCGGCGCGCGCGGTCGCACCTGATCACGCCGCCCACGGGGCGGCGCGCGCCCGGACCCGCGCGGCGGGGGTCCGGGCGCCCCACCGAGCCGCACCACCACATCCCCGAAAGGCGAGACCCATGTCCCTGAGATCCGCGCGGTTCGCGAAGTCCGCGGCGGTGTCGCTGCTGGCCCTCGCGCTGGCCGCGGCGCTGGCCGGCTGCGGCGGCCCCGAGGCCGAGGAGGCCGGGGACGCCCCCGCCGCCGAAGGCGCCTTCCCTGTCACCATCGAGCACAAGTACGGCGAGACCGAGATCCCCGAGCAACCCGAGCGGGTCGTCACCCTGGGGCTCTCCGACCAGGACGCGGTGCTGGCGCTGGGGGTCAGGCCGGTCGGCTCCGTCGACTGGTTCAAGGAGGAGCCCTACGGCAAGTGGCCGTGGACCGAGGACCTGTGGGGCGACGAACCGCCCCAGATCGTCGGGGAGCGCGACGAGTACGACATGGAGCGCATCGCGGCGCTGGCCCCCGACGTGATCATCGCCCAGTACTCGGGGATGCGCCAGGAGCAGTACGAGACGCTGTCCCGGATCGCCCCGGTGGTGGCCCAGCCCGCCGACTACCCCGACTACGCGGCGCCCTGGCAGGAGATGGCCCGCCCGATCGGCGCGGCGCTGGGCAGGGCGGACGAGATGGAGGCGCTCATCGAGGACATGGACGAGCGCTACGCCCGGGTCCGCGCCGAGCACCCCGAGTTCGCCGAGGAGACCCTGATCGTCGCGGACAGCTTCGAGCCGGGCGTGTACTCGGCGTTCGCCGACACCGACCCCAAGGCGATCTTCTTCTCCGAGCTGGGCTTCCGGCTCTCCCCCGAGGTCGACGGGCTCGTCGAGGACGGCGCCAACGTCGCCCAGTTCGGCGCCGAGCGGCTCGACCTGCTCGACGTGGACCGCCTGGTGTGGGTGACGTCCAGCGAGGAGAGCAACGAGCGCATCCGGGACGAGCCGCTCTACCAGCGGCTGGCCGTCGCCGAGGACGGGCGCGACCTGTTCGTCCCCTACGAGGACCCCGACATCGGCGCGGCGTTCTCGTTCAACACGGTGCTGTCGATCCCCTACGCCATCGACCAGACGGTCCCGCTGCTGACCGGCGAGGAGTAGCGGGGCCGCGCCGCGGGCGCTCCGCGCGCCCGCGACGCCCTCTTCCCGTGAACGCCCCCGCTCCCGGGGCCGCCCCGACGCGAGGCGCGGCCCCGGGAGCGGGAGCGAAGGGCCCCGGCGCCATGACCGCCGCGGACCCCGGCCCAGGCCGGCGCCCCCGGCGCCGCCGTCACACGTCCCCGCACCGGCGGATGTCGACGATCGGTTCCCGTCGAACCCGCGGAAAGTCCGACAGCCCAGCCCGAAAGGCGTCAGATGATCTTCCACGGCCAACCCCTGACCGGCGCGCAGACCGGTGTCTGGCTCGCCCAGCAGGTCGCCCCCGAGGACCCGGTCTACAACATCGCCTGGACCCTGGCCGTCGACGGGGACGTCGACCTGGACCGGCTGCGCGCCGCGGTGCGCCGGGCGGTCGGCGAGGCCGAGAGCGTGCACGTGCGGTTCACCGACGCCGACGGGACGCCCCGGCAGGTGCCCGCGCCCGCGGACCCCGAACCGGCGGTGCTCGACCTGCGCGCCGACCCCGACCCGGACGCCGCCGCGCTGGCGTGGATGCGCGCCGACCTGGACACCCCCGCGGACCTGGCGCGCGGCCCGCTGACCACCCAGGCGCTGATCCGCGTGGGAGCCGACCGCGTGCTGTGGTACCAGCGCTACCACCACCTCGTCATGGACGCCTTCGGCTGCGCCCTCGTGACCGCGCGCGCCGGAGCGCTGTACCGGGGCGACGAGGGGGAACCGCTGGGACCGCCGACGCGGCTCACCGACGCGGACACGGCCTACCGGGGCTCCGTCGAGCACGAGCGGGACCGCGCCTACTGGAACGCGCGCCTGGCCGACCGGCCGGAGCCGGCCCGACTCGTCGAGCGCGCCGCCACCCGCGGCCCCGTCGCCCGCCGCACCGTGGAGCTGGCGCCCGAGCGCGCCGCGGCACTGCGCGCCTCCGCCGAGACCGCGGGCGTCCGCCTCTCGCGCCTGGTGATCGCGGCCGTGGCGGCCTACGTGCACCGCGCCACCGGGGCCCGCGACGTCGTCCTGGGACTGCCGGTGGCGGCCCGCGCCGACGCCGCCGCGCGCACCGCGCCGGGGATGGCCTCCAACGTGCTGCCGCTGCGCCTGGCCCTCTCCCCCCGGGCCACGCCGGCCGAACTGGCGCGCGCCGCCGACCGGGAGGTCCGCGCGCTCCTGGACCACGGCCGCCACCGGGGCGAGGACCTGGCCCGCGAACTCGGGCTGGCCGACGGCATCGCCCAACTCGTCGGCCCCACCGTCAACATCATGGGCTTCGCCGCCGGCCTCGACTTCGGCGGCCCCGCCGTGGACCCGCGCAGCCTGTCCCTGGGCCCGGTCAACGACCTGTCCGTCGCCTTGAGCGAGCGGCCCGGCGGCCTCGGCCCGGTCCTGGAGCTGGCCGCCGACACCACCGTGTGCGGCCCCGAGGAGCTGGCCGAGCACGAGCGCCGCCTCCTGGCCGTGCTCGACGCGGCCGCGGCGCGCCCCGGGAGCCCCGTCGGCGCGATCGACCTGCTCACCCCGCGCGAGCGCGCCCTGGTCCTGGACGACTTCGGCACCAGTGACCGCGCCGTCGACGTCGCCACCTGGCCGGGCGCCTTCCAGCGGCAGGCCCGGCGCTCCCCCGACGCCGTGGCCGTGGTGTGCGGGGCCGAGCGGCTCACCTACGCCCGGCTCGACGCCGCCTCCGACCGCCTCGCCCGACGGCTGCGCTCGCGCGGCGTGCGCCCCGAAGACGTCGTCGCCGTGGCGCTGCCGCGCTCGGCCGCCCTGGTCACCGCCCTGCTCGCGGTGATGAAGGCGGGCGCGGCCTACCTCCCGCTGGACCTGGACCACCCGCACGAGCGCGTCGCGTACATGCTGTCGGACTCGCGCGCCCGCCTTGTCGTCACCGACACCGCCACGCAGGGGGAGCTGCCCGGAGCGGAGCGCCTCCTGGTCGACGGCGCGGACGCCGCGGCCGACGGCGGCGGGGAGCCGGAGCCGTCCGCGCCCCTCCCCGCCGTCCACCCGCGCCAGGCCGCCTACGTGATCTACACGTCCGGCTCCACGGGCCGCCCCAAGGGCGTGGTCGTCTCCCACGAGGGCGTCGCCAGCCTGGTGGCCACCGCGGTCGACCGGCTCGGCGTCGACGCGGCGAGCCGCGTGGTCCAGTTCGCCTCGGTCGGCTTCGACGTCGCGGTGTGGGACCTCACCATGGCGCTGTGCGTGGGCGGGCGCAGCGTCGTGGTGCCCGCGGAGCGGCGGGTCGCCGGACCCGAACTCACCGACTACATCGCCGAGCACCGCGCCACCCACATGATCCTGCCGCCGTCGCTGGTGGCGGCGCTGCCGCCCGGGTGCGCGCTGCCCGAGGGCGCGGTGCTGGTGGTGGGAACCGAGACCGTGCCCACCGAGCTGATCGCGCGCTGGTCGCGGCGGCTCCGGGTGGTGGCCGCGTACGGGCTGACCGAGGCGACCGTCAACTCCACCCTGTGGGCGGCCCCCACCGGCCCCGACGCCGCGCCCGTCGAACGGGTCCCGATCGGCGTCCCCGACCCCAACACCCGCTGCTACGTGCTGGACGCGGCGCTGCACCCCGTCGGGGTCGGGACCGAGGGCGAGCTGTACGTCGCGGGGGACGGCCTGGCGCGCGGCTACCTGGGCCGGGCGGGCCTGACCGCCGGGCGCTTCGTCGCCGACCCGTTCGGCGGGCCGGGCTCGCGCATGTACCGCACCGGCGACCGGGTGCGCTGGCGCGGCGACGGCAACCTGGACTTCCTGGGCCGCACCGACGACCAGGTCAAGATCCGCGGCCACCGCGTCGAACCCGGCGAGGTGGAGAGCCGCCTCATGGCGCACCCCGGGGTCGCCCAGGCCGCCGTCGTGGTGCGCCGTGACCACCGCGGGGCGGACCGGCTCGTCGCCTACACCGCGGGCACCGCCGACCCGGGCGCGCTGCGCGCCCACGCCGCCGCGGCGCTGCCCGCCTCCATGGTCCCCTCGATGGTCGTGGCGCTGGACGGGCCGCTCCCGCTCACCCCCAACGGCAAGCTCGACCGGTCCGCGCTGCCCGAACCCGACTGGACCGGGACCGCCGCCGACTCCCCGCCCACCACCCCCACCGAGCGGGTCCTGGCCGACCTGGTCGCCCGGGTGCTGGACCTGGGGGCCGTCGGCGTCCACGACGGCTTCTTCGAACTCGGCGGCGACAGCATCGTGGCCGTCCAGCTCACCACCCGCGCCCGCCGCCGCGGCCTGTCCCTGACCCCGCGCGACGTGTTCACGCTGCGCACGGTCGCCGCGCTGGCCGCGGCCGCCGACGAGCGCGGCGCGCCGCCGACCGCCCACCGGGGCGAACTCGACGACACGGCGCTGCCGGTCTCCCCGCTGCAGGAGGGGTTCTTCTTCCACGCGCTGTTCGACACCGCGTCCGCCGACGTCTACACCGTCCAGGAGATCCTCGACCTGGGAGAGGGCGTCGACCCCGCCGCGCTGCGCCGCGCCCTGGACACGCTGCTGGAGAGGCACCCGCTGCTGCGCGCCGGGTTCCGCCGCCTCGACGACGGGCGCGTCGTCCAGCGCGTCGCCGCCGACGCCCCGCTGCCCTGGCGCGAGGCCGACCTGTCCGCCGGGACCGCCGCCCTGGCCGACGAGCGGTTCGAGGAGCTGCTGGCCGAGGACCGGGCCGAGCGCTTCGACCCGGCCCGCCCCCCGCTGCTGCGCGCCCTGCTGGCGCTGCTGCCCGGAGGACGCCGCCGCCTGCTGCTGACCCTGCACCACATCGTCGCCGACGGCTGGTCGGTGGCGGTCCTGCTGCGCGAGCTGCGCGCGCTCTGCGCGGGGCGCCCCCTGGCGCCCGCCGGAGACCCCCGCCCCTACCTGGAGTGGCTGGCCGGACGCGACAGGGAGGCCGCGCGGGAGGCGTGGCGCGCCGCTCTGGAGGGCGGCGAGCCCACCCTGCTGGCCCCCGCCGCCACCGCGCCGCCCCGCCCCGGAACGATCGTCCTGCGGCTGCCCGCGGAGCTCACCGCGGACCTGGCCGCGCGCGCCCGCGAACGCGGCCTGACCCTGGGCAGCGTCCTCTACGGCGCGTGGGGGCTGCTGCTGGGCGCCCTGACCGGCCGCACCGACGTGCTGTTCGGCGGCACCTCCTCGGGGCGCGCCGCCGACGTCGAGGACGTCGAGGACGTCGTGGGCCTGCTCATCAACACGCTGCCCGTGCGGCTGCGCGCCCTGCCCCGCGACACGCTGGCCGACGTCCTGGCGCGCGTGCAGCGCGAGCAGGCCGCCCTGCTGGACCACCAGCACATCGGACTGGCCGAGGCGCAGCGCCTGGCGGGGGACCGGACCCGCGCCGGAGACCTCTTCGACACCCTCGTGGTGGTCGAGAACCACCCCGGGGCCGCCGACGGCGGGACCGGGCCCGACATCACCGGTGTGCGCGTCGTCGACGCCGTGCACTACCCGCTCGCGATCGTCGCGGTCCCCGGGGAGCGCCTGGAGCTGCGCGTCAAGCACGACGCGGCCCGGGTGGACGAGGCGGCCGCGCGCACCGTCGCCGACCGCCTCACCCGGCTGCTGCGCGCCGTGGCCGAGGACCCCGACCAGCCCGTCGCGGGCCTGGACGTGCTCACCGGGGCCGAGCGCGACCAGGTGGACCGCCTCAACGCGACCGGCCGCGCCGTGCCCGGCACCACCATCGCCGAGCGGATCGAGGCGCGGGCGGCGCGCACCCCCGACGCCGTCGCCGCGGTGTTCGACGGCGAGCAGGGGCCCACCGCGCTGACCTACGCCGAACTGGACCGCCGGGCCGGGGCGCTGGCGCGCCGACTGCGCGCGCTCGGCGCCGGACCCGAGCGCTTCGTGGCGGTCGCCGCGCCCCGCTCGCTCGAACTGATGGTCGCCCTGCTGGGGGTGCTCAAGGCGGGCGCCGCCTACCTCCCGCTGGACCCCGACTACCCGGCCGAGCGGGTGGCGTTCATGCTCGCCGACTCCGGCGCGCGCACCGTCGTGGCCACTCCGGGGGCCGCCGAGCGCCTGCCGCGCGTGGAGGGGACCGAGTACGTCCTGCTCACCCCCGGGGACGAGGCCGGGGACGAGGCCGACCCGGCGGAGGCCGGCGGGGCGCCCCCCGCCGGCCCGGACCACCCCGCCTACCTGATCTACACCTCCGGCTCCACCGGGCGCCCCAAGGGCGTCGCCGTCACCCACCGCGCCATCGCCAACCGGCTCGCCTGGATGCAGCACCACTACCGGCTGGCCGCCGACGACCGGGTGCTGCAGAAGACGCCGTCGAGCTTCGACGTGTCGGTGTGGGAGTTCTTCTGGGCGCTGTGCGAGGGCGCCGCCGTGGTCCTGGCCCGCCCCGACGGCCACCGCGACCCCGCCTACCTGGCCCGCGTCATCGCCGAGCAGCGCGTCACCACGCTGCACTTCGTCCCCTCGATGCTGGAGGCGTTCACCCGCGCGGCCCCCCGGAGCGCCGGGGACGGCTGGGCGCGCGGCCTGCGCCGCGCCTTCAGCAGCGGCGAGGCGCTGACCGTCGCCGCGGCCCGGCGCTGGCACGAGCTGACCGGGGTGCCGCTGCACAACCTCTACGGCCCCACCGAGGCGGCCGTGGACGTCACCTGGTTCCCGTTCGACGCCTCCGAGGACGGCGCCGACGCGGTGGTGCCGATCGGCCGGCCGGTGTGGAACACCCGGCTGCACGTGCTCGACGCCTACCTGCGCCCGGTGCCCCCCGGGGCGCCCGGCGAGCTGTACCTGGCCGGGACGCAGCTGGCGCGCGGCTACCACGGGCGCGCGGGCCTGACCGCCGGGCGGTTCGTCGCCGACCCGTTCGGCGCTCCGGGGTCGCGCGTGTACCGCACCGGCGACCTGGTGCGGCGGCGCGCCGACGGGGCCCTCGAATACCTGGGCCGCACCGACCGCCAGGTCAAGATCCGCGGCAACCGGATCGAGCTCGGCGAGGTCGAGGCGGCGCTGGGCGCCCAGCCCGGCGTCGGACAGGCCGCGGTCGCGGTACGCGACGGCGCGCTCGTGGGATACGTCGTCCCCGCCGGTCCCGCGCCCGGGGCCGAGGCGCTGCGCGAGGGCCTGGCCCGGGCGCTGGCCGCGCCCATGGTGCCCACCGCCTTCGTCACCCTCGACGCCCTGCCCCTGACCCCCAGCGGCAAGCTCGACCAGGCCGCGCTGCCCGCCCCCGCGGCACCGGCCCCCGCCACAGGACGCGAACCGCGCACCGAGCGCGAACGGCTCCTGTGCGCGGTCTTCGCCGCCGTCCTGGACCTGCCCGGAGTCGGCGCCGACGACGACTTCTTCATGCTGGGCGGCGACAGCATCTCCTCGATCGGCGTCTCGGCCCGGGCCCGCGAGAACGGCCTCGCGGTCAGCCCCCGCGACGTGTTCGAGCACCCCACCCCCGCCGCGCTCGCCGCCGCCGTCGCCGCCACGACGGACGCCCCCGCGGCGGGCCGCCTCGCCCGCGTCGAGCTCACCCCCGAGGAGACCGACCGGATCGCGGCGCTGAGCCCCCGCCCGGTGGACGACGTCTGGCCGCTCTCCCCGCTGCAGGAGGGGCTGTTCTTCCACTCCGGCTACGACCCCGACGCGCTCGACGTCTACCTGTCCCAGGAGTCGCTGGACTTCGACCGGCGCCTGGACGCGCCCCGGCTGCGCGCGGCCTGCGCGGCGCTGCTAGCCCGCAACCCCGGCCTGCGCGCCGGGTTCACCGGCGACGGACTGGCCGACCCGGTCCAGTTCATCGCCCAGGACCCGCCGGTGCCCCTGGCCGAGGTCGACCTGTCCGGCGTGTCGGCCCGCGAGCGGGACGAGCGCCTGGCCGCCCTCATGGCCGCCGACCGCAGGCGCCGGTTCGACCTGGCCCGGCCGCCGCTGTGCCGGCTCACCCTGGTCCGCCTCGCCGACGGCCGCGACCGGCTCGTCGTCACCCACCACCTCATCCTGTGGGACGGCTGGTCGGCGTGGCTGTTCCTGGAGCAGCTGCTCGACCTGTACGAGCGCGGGGGCGACGACGCCGGCCTGCCCGAACCCGGCTCCTACCGCGACCACCTGGCCTGGCTCGCCGAGCAGGACACCGAGGCGGCCGCAGGGGCGTGGCGCGCCGCGCTGGAGGGCCTGGCCGAGCCCACCCTCGTCGCCCCGGCCGACACCGGGGGCGAACCCGTCATCCCCCGGGACACCGAGGCCGTCCTGCCCCGCGAACTCGGCGACCGGCTGCGCGAGACGGCCCGGAGGCACGGCCTGACCCTCAACACGCTGCTCACCGCCGCGTGGGGCCTGGTGCTGGCCGAGGCCACGGGCCGCGACGACGTCGTCTTCGGCACCACCGTCGCCGGACGCCCCACCGAGGTGCCCGGCGTGCACAGCGTCATCGGGATGTTCCTGAACACCGTCCCCACCAGGGTCGCCCTCGACCCGCGCGAGACGGTGCTGCGGTGGCTGCGGCGCCTCCAGGCCGAACGCGCGGCGCTGATGCCCTACGAGTACGTGGGGCTGGGCCGGATCCAGCGGGAGGCCGGGCACCGCAGGCTGTTCGACACGCTGTTCGTGCTGCGCACCGCCGACGGCGAGCAGCGGCTCGCCGACCTGCGGGACCGCCACGGAGTCACGGCCGTCGCCAACGTGGACGGCACGCACTTCCCGCTGACCCTCGTCGTGACCCCGCAGACCCGGCTGCGCGTGACCGTGGCCGCCCGCCCCGACCTGTTCGACGCCGACGCCGCGACCGCCCTGCTCGACGCCTTCACCGCGGCGCTGGAACACCTGACCGCCGACCTCTCCGCGCCGGTGGGCACCCTCGACGCGCTGCCCGGCGCGGTGCGCCGCGAGATCGCCGCCGAGTGGGACGCCACCCGGCGGCCCGTGGTCGCCGACACCGTCGCCGACCTGCTCGCCGCCCAGGCCGCGCGCACCCCGCACGCGACCGCGCTCGTCGCGGGCGACCGCAGGCTCGACTACGCCGAACTGGAGGGACGCGTCAACCGACTGGCCCGCCTGCTGCTGGCCCGGGGCGCGGGTCCCGAGCGGATCGTCGCCCTGGCGCTGCCGCGCTCGGTGGAGACGGTCGTGGCGCTGTTCGCGGTGCTGCGCACCGGAGCCGCCTACCTGCCGCTGGACCTGGACCACCCCGCCGAGCGGCTGGCGCACATGCTCGCCGACACCGGACCGCTGTGCCTGGTGTCCACGACGGCCCTGGCCCCCGCCCTGGCCGCGACCGGCGTCCCCGCCCTGCTGCTCGACGACCCCGCCACCGGGGCCGAACTCGGCGCCGCCCCCGCCGGCCCGGTCACCGACGCCGAACGGCCCGCCTTCGCGCGCGACCTCGCCCACCGGATGGAGCACCCCGCCTACGTGATCTACACGTCCGGCTCCACCGGGCGGCCCAAGGGCGTGGTGACGCCCTACCGGGGGCTCACCAACATGCAGCTCAACCACCGCGAGTCCGTCTTCGGGCCCGCGATCGCCGCGGCGGGCGGACGCCGCCTGCGCGTCGCGCACACGGTGTCCTTCGCCTTCGACATGTCCTGGGAGGAGCTGCTGTGGCTCGTCGAGGGCCACGAGGTGCACGTGTGCGGCGAGGAGCTGCGCCGCGACGCCGAGGCGCTGGTCGCCTACTGCGACGAGCACCGCGTCGACGTGGTCAACGTGACCCCCACCTACGCCGAACTGCTCATCGAGCAGGGGCTCCTGGAGCGCGACGACGCCGCCGGGCGGCACCGGCCCGCCCTCGTGCTGCTGGGCGGCGAGGCGGTGTCCGAGCAGGTGTGGACCCGGCTGCGCGAGACCGACGGCACCTACGGCTACAACCTGTACGGGCCCACCGAGTACACCATCAACACGCTGGGCGCGGCCACCGGCGACAGCGCCGCGCCCACCGTCGGCCGGGCCATCCGCAACACCCGCGCCTACGTCCTCAACAACCGGCTGCGGCCCGTCCCGCCCGGCGCCCCCGGCGAGCTGTACGTCGCGGGGACCGGCCTGGCGCGCGGCTACCTGGGCCGGGCGGGCCTGACCGCCGGGCGGTTCGTCGCCGACCCGTTCGGCGCTCCGGGGTCGCGCATGTACCGCACCGGCGACCTGGTGCGCCGCCGACCCGACGGCAACCTGGACTTCCTGGGCCGCACCGACGACCAGGTCAAGATCCGCGGCCACCGCGTCGAACCCGGCGAGGTCGCCGCGGCGCTGGCCGAGCACCCCCGGGTCCGCCGGGCCGCCGTCGTCGCCGACACCGCGGGCCCCGGCGGCGCCCGGCGGCTCGTCGGCTACGCGGTGTGCGACGCCCCCGGCAGCGGGGACGGCGAACTCGTCCCGCGACTGCGCGAGCACCTCAGGAGCAGGCTCCCCGACTACATGGTCCCCGCCGCCATCGCGCTGGTGGACGACCTGCCGCTGACCGTCAACGGCAAGCTCGACACGCGGGCGCTGCCGACCCCCGAGCCCGCCGCGGCGCGCGGCGGACGCGCGCCGCGCACCCCCGAGGAGGAGGTCCTGTGCGGCCTGTTCGCCGAGGTGCTGGGGGTGGACCGGGTCGGGGCCGACGACGACTTCTTCGGCCTGGGCGGCCACTCGCTGCTGGCCACCCGCCTGGTCAGCCGGGCGCGCACCGCCCTGTCGGCGGAACTGGCCATCCGCGACCTGTTCGAGGCGCCCACCCCCGCCGGACTCGCGCCGCGCGTCCGGCGCGCCGAGCCCGCGCGGCCCGCGCCGGCCGCGGCCGAACGGCCCCGCGAACTCCCGCTGTCCCACGCCCAGCAGCGGCTGTGGGTCGTCCAGCAGATGGAGGGCGCCTCCGCGGCGTACAACTTCCCGCTCGTGCTGCGGCTGCGCGGCCCCCTGGACACGGACGCCTGGAGCGCCGCCCTGGCCGACGTGACCGCCCGGCACGAGCCGCTGCGCACCCTCTTCGGCGAGCGCGCGGGCGTGCCCTTCCAGCGCGTCGTCCCCGCCGACCAGGCCCGCCCCGAGGTCCACACCGTCACCGCCGCACCCGAGGACGTGTCCCGGATCGTGGAGGAGGCCGTCGCCCGCCCCTTCGACCTGGCCCGGGAGCTGCCGCTGCGCGCCACCCTCGTCGAGTCGGGCCCCGACGAGCACGTGGCCGTGCTGCTGCTGCACCACATCACCACCGACGAGTGGTCCGACCGCCCCTTCCTGCGCGACCTGGCCGAGGCCTACACCGCGCGCGCCGCGGGCCGCGCGCCCGACCGGGCGCCCCTGGACGTGCAGTACGCCGACTACACGCTGTGGCAGCGCCGACTGCTGGGCGACCCCGGCGACCCCGGAAGCCTGGCGGCCCGCCAGCTCGACCACTGGCGGCGCGCCCTGGCAGGCGCCCCCGAGGAGATCGAACTGCCCGCCGACCGGCCCCGCCCCGCCCGCCCCGCCTTCACCGGCGCGGACCTCCAGGTCGAACTGGACGCGCCCACCCGCGCGCGGCTGCGGGCCCTGGCCCGGGAAACCGGCGCCAGCATGTTCATGGTCCTGCACGCGGCGGTCGCGGCGCTGCTGCACCGGATGGGCGCGGGCACCGACATCGTCGTCGGCGCGCCCATCGCGGGCCGCTCCGACGAGGCGCTGGACGAACTGGTCGGCTTCTTCGTCAACACGCTCGTCCTGCGCGCCGACCTGTCGGGCGCGCCCACCTTCACCGAGCTCCTCACCCGCGTCAGGGACGCCGACCTCACCGCGTTCTCGCACGCGGACGTGCCGTTCGAGGCGGTCGTGGAGCGGCTGAACCCGGCGCGCTCGCCCGCCCGCAACCCGCTGTTCCAGGTGATGGTGGGCTACCACCAGCGCTCGGGGGACCTCCTCGGGCTCCCCGGCCTCGACGTGGAGGCCGTGGCGGTCCCCACCCGCACCGCCAAGTTCGACCTCGTTCTCAGCTTCACCGAGTACACCGGCGCCGACGACGACGGCCGCCTCACCTGCCGGATCGAGTACGCCCGCGAGCGGTTCGACGCCTCGACCGCCGAACGCCTGGGCGAACGGCTCGCCGCGCTCACGCGCGCCGCCGCCGAGCACCCCGACCGCCCCGTGGCGGAGATCGACGTGCTCACCGGCCCCGAGCGGCACCTGGTGCTCGAAGGCTTCAACGACACCCGCCGCGAGGTCCCCGAGGCGTCGCTGACCGAGCTGTTCGCCCGGCGCGTCGCCGAGCGGCCCGACGCGGTGGCCGTCGTCGAACGCGGCCGCCCGGTGACCTACGCCCAGCTCGACGCCCGCGCCGACCGGATCGCCCGGCTGCTGCGCCGACGCGGCGTGGGCGCCGAGAGCGTGGTGGGCGTCGCCGTCCCGCGCTCGGTCGACATGGTCGCCACCGTGCTGGGCGTGCTCGGCCTCGGCGCGGCCTTCCTCCCCCTGGACCTGTCGCACCCGGGGGACCGGCTGGCCTACATGATCGGCGACTCCCGGGCCCGCGTCGTGGTGACCACCGAGAGCGCGGCGGGCAAGGTCCCCCCCGTCGACGGCGCCGACGTCCTGCTCCTGGACGGCCCCGACGCCGACGCCGGGCAGGCGGACGACGGCCCCGCCGCGCCCCTCCCCGCCGTCCACCCGCGCCAGGCCGCCTACGTGATCTACACGTCCGGCTCCACGGGCCGCCCCAAGGGCGTGGTCGTCTCCCACGAGGGCGTCGCCAGCCTGGTGGCCACCGCGGTCGACCGCATGGGCCTGCGCCCCGACAGCCGGGTGCTGCAGTTCGCCTCGATCGGCTTCGACGTGGCCGTGTTCGAACTGGCGATGGCGCTGTGCCACGGCGGGAGCCTGGTGCTGGTGCCGGAGGAGGCGCGCGTGGCCGGCGCCGCGCTCACCGACTTCCTGCGCGAGCAGCGGGTGACCCACATGGTCCTGCCGCCGTCGCTGATGGCGGCGCTGCCCGCCGGGTGCGCGCCCCCCGACGGGTCCACGATCCTGGTGGGCACCGAGACCGTGCCCCCGGACCTGTTCGACCGGTGGCCCGGCGTGAACCTGATCGCCGCCTACGGGCTGACCGAGGCCACCGTCAACTCCACCCTGTGGGTCCCCGGACGGGACCGGCCCGGCGTCTCCCGCGTCCCGATCGGCGTCCCCGACCCCAACACCCGCTGCTACGTGCTGGACGAGCGGCTGCGTCCCGTCCCGCCCGGAGTGGCCGGCGAGCTGTACGTCGCGGGGGACGGCCTGGCGCGCGGCTACCTGGGCCGGGCGGGCCTGACCGCCGGGCGCTTCGTCGCCGACCCGTTCGGCGGGCCGGGCTCGCGCATGTACCGCACCGGCGACCGGGTGCGCTGGCGCGGCGACGGCAACCTGGACTTCCTGGGCCGCACCGACGACCAGGTCAAGATCCGCGGCCACCGCGTCGAACCCGGCGAGGTCGCCGCGGCGCTCGCCACCCACCCGGACGTCGCCCAGTCCGCCGTCGTCGCCGACCGCAGGGGCGACCTCGTCCGGCTCGTCGCCTACGCGGTCCCCTCGAACGGCGCGCTGGACCCCGAACAGGCGCGCGCCCACGCCGCCCGAACACTGCCCGAGCACATGGTCCCGGCGATCGTGGTGCCGCTGGACGGGCCGCTGCCGCTCACCCCCAACGGCAAACTGGACCGGCGGGCGCTGCCCGAACCCGACTGGACCCGCCTGACCGGCGGCGCGCGGCCCGCCACACCGCGAGAGCGCGCCCTGGCCGCGCTGTTCGGCGAGGTCCTGGACCTGGACGGGCTGGGCGTCACCGAGGTCGGCGTCCACGACGACTTCTTCGCGCTCGGCGGCCACTCCATGTCCTCGATGCGGCTGCTGGGCCGGATCCGCTCGGAGTTCGGCGCGGAACTGGCCCTGCGGGACGTCTTCGACACGCCCACCGTGGCGGGCCTGGCGGCCAGAATCGGCGAGACCGCCCCGGCCCGCCCGGCCCTGGCGCCCGCCGCCCGCCCCGAACCGCTGCCGATGGCGCCGGTCCAGCACCGCTGGTGGACGCTGTACCGCGCCCACCGGGCCTGGAGCCACGCCCTGGTGCTGCGCTCGCCCGGCGGACTGGACGCGGGCGCGCTCGCGGCGGCGCTGGACGACGTGACCACCCGGCACGAGCCGCTGCGCACCGTGTTCACCTTCACCGGGAACGGCGGCGCCGTGCACCAGCGCGGGACCGAACCGCCGGCCCTGGCGGCCGAGGCGTGCGCGGACCTGGACGCGCGCCTCGCCGGACTCGCCCGCGAGCGGCCCGACCCGGAGCGCGAACCGCCGATGCGCGCCCGGCTGCTGACCGCCCCCGACGGGGCGCAGGCGCTGCTGGTGACCGCGCACTACCTGGCCGTGGACGAGTGGTCGGTGGTCCCGCTGTTCCGCGACCTCAACACCGCCTACACGGCCCGGTCGCGGGGGGAGGCCCCCGACTGGGCGCCGCTGCCGGTGGACTACGCCGACTACACGCGCTGGCAGCGCGAACTCCTCGGCGACCCCGACGACCCCGGCAGCCTCGGCGCGCGGCAGCTGGCGTACTGGCGGAGCGTCCTGCGCGGGGTCCCCGATCCCGTCCTGCCGGCGGACCGGCCGCGCCCCGCCGGGCCCGCCACGCCCGGCGGCCGCGGCGACACGGTCGGGCTCGTCCTGGACGAGGACCTGCACGCGTCGGTCGACGCCCTGGCCCGGCGCACCGGGACGAGCATGTTCATGGTGCTCCAGGCGGCGCTGGCCGCCCTGCTGACCGGGCGCGGCGCGGGCACCGACCTCCCGATCGGCGCCATGGTGGCGGGACGGACCGAGGAGGCGCTCGCCGACCTGGTGGGGTGCTTCTGCAACACCGTCGTCCTGCGCACCGACACCTCCGGCGACCCGCGCTTCACCGACCTGCTGGCCCGGGTGCGCGAGGGGAACCTGAGCGCCCTGGACCACCAGGACGTGCCGTTCGAGGAGGTGGCGCGCGCCCTGGACTGGGCGGGGCCGCGCGTGGCGATGGTCCACCACGAGCAGGCCCGCCTGGCCGACCTCGAAGGCGGCAACGGCGCCTTCGACGCGATCCCGACCGGCGCCGCGAACGCCGACCTGACGTTCGGCTTCCACGAGCCGCGCGGCGCCGGACCGGTGCACTGCGCCCTGGTCTACGCGACCGACCTGTTCGACGCCGCGACCGTCTCACGGCTGGCGGAGCAGCTGCGCGCGCTCCTGGGGGAAGCGGTCGCCGACCCCGAACTGCCCATCTCGACGCTCCTTGGGAGGAACCCCCGATGACCAACCCGTTCGACGACGCCGAAGGCCGCTACCTGGTCCTGGTCAACGACGAGGGGCAGCATTCGCTGTGGCCGTCCTTCGCCCCCGTGCCCGACGGATGGCGCACCGCCTTCGGCGAGGACGCCAAGGACGCCTGCCTGGCCTACGTGGAGGAGCACTGGACCGACCTGCGTCCCGGAAGCCTCGTCGAGGCGATGGGGGAGTAGGGAGGTCCGCGGGGGAGCCGCCGTCCCCACCCCTGGCGGACGCTTCCCCCGCCGCACGCCCGGTCGGGGGCCGGGCGGTCCGGTGACCAACGGGTCGACACCGGTGCGTGAGTCCCGAGCGCCGCGGCGGCCGGACCCGAAGCCGCGCGGCCCCGGACCGCGGTCCCCGGCGGGGGAGGGACGTCCGGCCCGGCGGGCCGCCTTCGCGCCGGGGCGGACCGGGAAGCCCCGATTGCCCGGAGCCGGGTGGTGGACTAGCCTGCTTTTCGGTAAGCCTAACCTTAGACCCGCGTGGGCCCTCGTGCCCTCCAGCCAGGAGGTCGCCGGTGTCGATCACCGCCCTTGCGCCGCCGGAGACGGCCGAGGAGGGAACCGCGCGCCAGCGGGCGGCCAGGGCGAGGAGGCGGACGCTGCGTCTGTTCGGACTGCTGGCCGCGGCCGCCGCGCTGGGGGTCGTCGTCGTGCTCAGCGTCGCGGTGGGGGCCAGGGAGATCCCCTTCACGACGGCGTGGAGCCTGCTGTGGCGCCACGACGGCTCCGACGCCGCCGTCATCGTGCACGACTACCGGATCCCCCGCACCCTGCTCGGCGTGCTGGTGGGCGTCTCCCTGGGCCTGGCGGGCGCGCTGATGCAGGCGCTGACCCGCAACCCGCTGGCCGACCCCGGCCTGCTCGGCGTGAACATGGGCGCCTCCACCGGGGTGGTCGCCGCGATCGCGTTCCTGGGCCTGTCCACCGTCACCGGGTACGTCTGGTGCGCCCTGCTGGGCGCGGCGGCGGCGTCCGTCCTGGTCTACCTCCTGGGTTCGGCCGGCCCCGGCGCGGCCACCCCCGAGCGGCTGGTGCTGGCGGGAGCGGCGATGACCGCGGTGCTGTTCTCGTTCAACACCGCGGTCCTGCTGCTGAACCCGCGGGCCTTCGACCGGTTCCGCTTCTGGAACATCGGGTCGCTGGCCGGACGGTACACGGACGTGCTGCTTCCGGTGCTGCCCTTCGCCGCGGCGGGCACCCTGCTGGCGCTGGCGCTGATGCGGCCGCTGAACGCGCTGGCGATGGGCGACCAGCTCGGCCGGGCGCTGGGCGCCCGCGTCGGCCTCGTCCGGGGACTCGGGGTGGGGGCGGTGGTGCTGCTGTGCGGGGCGGCCACCGCCGCGGCCGGTCCGATCGGGTTCGTGGGCCTGGCGGTCCCGCACGTCGCGCGCTTCGTCGCGGGCCCCGACCAGCGGTGGGTGCTGCCGTACTCCATGCTGCTCGCGCCGGTCCTGCTGCTGGGCTCGGACGTCGCGGGGCGCGCGCTGGCCGCGCCCGGCGAACTGCAGGTCGGGATCGTCACCGCGTTCCTGGGCGCCCCGGTGTTCATCGCGCTGTGCCGCCGTCGCCGGGTGGCCGCCCCGTGAGCGCGCCGCCGGGAGCCCGGGGCGGCGCCACCGGGTACCCCCTGCGCGCCGGGGACCGGCTGTCGCTGCGCGTGGACGCGCGGTCGGCCGCGGTGTGCGCGGTGCTGCTGGCCGCCCTCGCCGCGCTGGGCACGCTGGCCCTGGCCACGGGGGAGTTCCGGCTCTCGGCCGCCGAGGTACTCGCCGCCCTGGCCGGACGGGGCGACCCCGGCCACGCGTTCATCGTCGTCACCCTGCGGCTGCCGCGGCTGCTGACCGCGCTGCTCGTCGGCGCGGCGCTCGCGGTCAGCGGGGGCCTGCTGCAACGCCTCTCGGGCAACCCGCTGGGCAGCCCCGACATCATCGGCTTCACCAACGGGGCGGCGACCGGGGCGCTGACCGTCATCGTCGTCACGGGCGGGAGCATGCTCGCGATCGCGGCCGGGGCGCTGGTCGGCGGCGTGGCCACCGCGGCCGCGATCTACCTGCTGGCCTTCACCCGGGGGGTGCGCGGCTCCCGGTTCGTCCTGGTCGGCATCGGGATCAGCGCCATGACGCTGGCGGTCAACTCCTACCTCATCACCCGGGCCGAGCCGCAGGACGCGCTGGCCGCCCAGGCGTGGCTGGTCGGCAGCGTCAACGGGCGGGGCTGGCCCCAGGCTCTGGCGGTCGGCGCCGCGCTGGCCGTCCTGCTGCCGATCGCCCTGCACCACGGGCGCGCGCTGACCATGCTGGAGATGGGCGACGACACGGCCAGGTCGCTGGGGGTCGGTGTGGAGCGCGCCCGCCTGGCGCTCGTCGTGGTGAGCGTGCTGCTGTCCGCGATCGCCACCGCGGCGACCGGGCCGATCCTGTTCGTGGCGCTGGCCGCGCCCCAGCTCGCCCGCAGGCTCACCCGCTCCAGCGGTCCGGGGCTGGTGCCGACCGCGCTCATGGGCGCCCTGCTGCTGGTGGCCGGGGACTTCGCGGTGCAGCAGCGGGTCCTGGTCGCCGACCAGCTCCCGGTCGGCACCGCGACCGGGCTGCTGGGCGGCCTCTACTTCGTCTGGCTGCTGGCCTCCCAACGGCGCGGGGGACGGCCGTAACGGGGGCGGGGCCCGCGCGGAACGCCGTCCGGAGCCTCGCCCGATTCAATGAATCTACGATGTAAAGCCCGGAGTCGTGTCATCACCACAATCCGTCGTCCCGCCCCACCGAACCCAAGCCGCCCGGAAAGCCCCCGCCACCACGGCCTGTCGGGGGCCAAGGGATTACCACAGGATTTAGCGGTAGGCCCTCCCGGGCCTGTCCACCGGTCGGTGGTGAGCGCGTTCAGCGCGCGGGCCCTGTCCACCGAGGCCGACAAGGCCGCCGCCGAGGACGCGCTCACCGTCGTCCAGTAACACTGACGGCTCTTCGTGCTCGTGTGCCGGCGCGGTGGCGGACCCAGCCCAGGGCCGCGACCGCCGACGAGCTGACCGTGTCGGTGTGCGCGTGCTGCGCGGTGCACTTTCCCGGCATGTCCACCGCCGTGGTCATCACCCGCGCCGAGGAACGCCACACCCACCTGTGAGGGGCTACCAGCCGCCGTCGCCGTCGCCGCCGTCGCCGTAGGCCGACCACGGCTCGGAGGCCGTGGCCCGGCACACACCTACGGCCCGGCCCTGGTCGGTGTCGGTGGTCTCGCCCAGGCGGGTGAACAGCTCCTCCAACGCGGCGGCCAGGGTGATCATGGAGTCGGCGACGCCGTCCACACCTTCGGGTGAGGCCAACGCCAGTTCCGTCTGTGCGACGGGGATCAGTACGTCGAGGTCCCTTTTGCGGGTGCCCTCACCGTGGGCGTTGATCAACTCCGCGCCCAGCAGCGGGTCCAGCGCGGCCAACGCCGTGCGGCAGAGCCGGTTGGTGAAGGCGGCAGGCCCGCCAGACCGGCCGGCAGGTCGAGGGTGCGGGGCCGCCCGGTCCGTGTGTTTCCAGAATCAGGGCACCGGTCTCTCCTGCGCTGCCCGGGCGCTCCCGCCGAGCCCACCGTGGAACGACCCGGGAAATCTGCTTCGGGCCCACTGTCAAGCGTTGGATCGTCCGTGGGAGCCGTCGGGGCTGTCGGTGATCCCCAGAAGCTCGCACGTTCGACGCCAGAAGGCGTCGACGAGCACGTCGTCCCCGACCTGGGGATTGGTCTGTCGGCGCTTCGCGGGCTTGGTCTGTGCGTAGAAGCGGCCCGGCTCCCAGGACGTCCCCGGCCGCCCGGTCAGGAAAAAGGCGAGGTTCGACCCGCCCTTCCCCGGCGGGATGAGCGCGACGCGGGAAAGGGGGGTGCGGTACAGCAGCCGGGTCAGCACGTCGTTGTTCTCGGCACCGAACCCGGTGCGCACGTTTCCGGGATCGAAGGCGACGGCGTTGATCCCGTTGCCGCCGTGGCGGGCGTGGAGCCCGCGGGCGAACAGGATGTTCGCCAGCTTGGCATCTCCGTAGGCCCGCATCGGCGCGTAGGACCTCTCATGGTTGAGGTCGTCGACGTCGACCCTGCCGACGAACCTGGCCGAGGCGCTGGAGGTGTTCACCACGGCCCCGTCCCCGGCCTGCAGCAGGTCGAGAAGCAGGTGGGTCAAGAGGAACGGGGCCAGCAGGTTGACCTGGAAGGTCTTCTCGTTGCCGTCCTCGGTCACGGTGCGCCGTCCGAATATACCGCCCGCGTTGTTGGCCAGGACGTCGACGCGGTCCACCGCCCCGCGCAGGTCCGCCGCGAGCCGGCGCACGTCCTCCAACCGGGTGAAGTCGGCGAGGAAGTGCTCTGCTCCCACCTGGCGTGCGACGGCTGCGGTCTTGTGAGCGGAGCGGCCCACGAGGATCAGTCTGTGGTCGGGCCGTGCGCGGGCGATCTGGCGGGCGGCCTCCGCGCCGATCCCGTCCGAGCCGCCGGTGATGACGATCGTTCGTCCGGCCATGTGAGCGCCTCTCCTCGATCCGGCCACCAGGTGGCCCTTGGATGTCTTAAATGGCACTTGAGTGCCAGTTCCGACTCGTGAGGGTAGCATGGCGGGATGGATGAGGCACAAGTGAGTCTTCGGGAGAGAACCAGGCGCGCCGTGCGCGGTGAGATCGCCGAGGCCGCCATGGGACTGTTTCTGGAGAAGGGCTTCGACTCCACCACGGTGGAGGAGATCGCGCAGGCTGCGGGGATCTCCCGCCGGAGCTACTTCCGCTACTTCACCGGCAAGGACGAGGCCCTGGCCGGTGCGCTCGAGGCCATCGGCCGCGCCATCGCCGAGGAGCTCGCCCAGCGCCCCGCCGGCGAGGCCCCCTGGGCATGCCTGAGGCACGCGTTCGCACCCCTGCTCGCCAGGGCGGAGGCCGACCCGCGCGCCGCGGCGCTGGCACGGCTGATGCTGGAGCGCCCGGACCTGCAGCGAGGCAAGGAAGCGAGCTGGCAGGAGGGCATCGCGCAGGCCCTCGCGCACCGGCTTCCCCAGGGAACCACCGAACCCGCGTTCGTCTCCCGGGCCCTGGCCGGGGCCGCGATCTGCTGTCTGCACTCGGCGCAGGACCAGTGGCTGAGACCCGGCGAGGATCGCCCGCTCAGCGCACTGCTCGACACGGCGATGGATGCCGTGCACCCTCTGCGTCCGGGCGAGCGCAGGGCGAAGCCCGCCGAGTGAACCACAAGCCCCCCGCCCGCCGTCGCCGTCCGCCGTCACCTCGCGGTCCGCACGGCATGAGGCCGAAAAGCACCCGAAGCACCGGTGGTTTTGTTGACGGCCTTGGGCTTTCTGCCCGTTTCGGGGCCGGGAAGGGCAGAAAGCCCAAGACCGTCAACGGAACCCTCACGCGACGGACATCATGGGCGCGCCCCGGCCCGCACCCGCCGTCGCCGTCCGCCGTCACCTCGTGGTCCGCATGGCATGAGGCCGAAAAACCCGCCCGAAGCACCGGCACGCCGAACCACCCCCCGCGCCGGCAACTCCCTAAATCCTGCAGTAATCCTCCTCGACCCCCTGTTCCGTCCCGGTCGTGATCCGGACACGCCTCGATGTGGCCCCGCCCCGGTCCGGGGCAGTGGGGACGGGCGACGCGGGCACCCGCCCGCGGTCCGAGGTCTTCTCGTGGAGAGCACCGGAGAGTAAGGAGAGCGGCAGCGATGGTCGAATCGGTGGACGTCGTGGTGATCGGGATGGGGCCGGGCGGGGAGGCGCTGGCGGGCGAGCTGGCCGAGGCCGGGCTCTCGGTCGTGGGGGTGGAGGCCGGCCTGGTCGGCGGCGAGTGCCCCTACTGGGGGTGCGTCCCCAGCAAGATGATGGTCCGCGCCGCCGACGCGCTCGCCGAGGCGCGGCGGGTGCCCGCGCTGGCGGGCGGCGCCGACGTGCGCCCGGACTGGGCGCCGGTGACCCGCCGGATCCGCGACGAGGCCACCAGCGGATGGGACGACAAGGCCGCCGCCGACCGGTTCGTCGCGAAGGGCGGCCGCCTGGTGCGCGGCCGCGGCCGGATCACCGGAGCGGACACCGTCGGGGTCACCGGCGACCGGGAGTACGGGTTCAAGGCCCGCCGCGCGATCGTCGTCGCGACGGGAACGACGCCCAGCGTGCCGCCGATCCCCGGACTCGCCGACATCCCGTACTGGACCAACCACGAGGCGATCGAGGCCGCCGAGGTCCCCGAGTCGCTGTGCGTCATCGGCGGCGGCGCCGTGGGACTGGAGCTGGCCCAGGTCTACGCGCGCTTCGGCGCGCGGGTCACCGTGCTGGAGGCCGCCGACCGGCTGCTGGGAACGGAGGAGCCCGAGGCCGGGCTGCTGCTGGCCGGAGTGCTGGAGGAGGAGGGGGTCACGGTGCGCACGAACGCCCGAATCGACCGCGTCCACCGCTACGACGGCGGGTTCGCCGTCAACGCGGACCGGGGCCCGGTCCGGGCCCGGCGGGTGCTGGTCGCGACGGGGCGGCGCGCGCGCCTGCGTGACCTGGGGGTGGGGGAGATCGGTCTGGACCCCGACGCCCGCGCGGTCGAGGTGGACGACCGGATGCGCGTCGCGCCGGGCGTGTGGGCGGTCGGGGACGTGACCGGCAAGGGGCCGTTCACGCACGTGGCGATCTACCAGGCCGGTATCGCCGCGGCCGACATCCTCGGCCGGGAGGTGGAGGGCGCCCGGTACCACGCGCTGCCCCGGGTCACCTTCACCGACCCCGAGATCGGCGCGGTCGGGCTGACCGAGGCGCAGGCGCGCCGGAAGGGCGTGAACGCGCGGGTGGGCACCACGCGGGTCCCCTCATCCACGCGCGGCTGGATCCACGGGACGGGCAACGACGGCTTCGTCAAGCTCGTCGAGGACGCCGACACCGGCGTCCTCGTGGGCGCGACGTCGGCGGGGCCCTGCGGCGGGGAGGTCCTGGGCGCGCTGGCGGTCGCCGTGCACGCCGGGGTGCCCACCGGCCGGCTCCGGTCGATGATCTACGCCTATCCGACCTTCCACCGCGCGATCAGCGAGGCGCTGGACGCCCTCGACGGGAGCGGCCGCGCCCCGGGGGAGCCGTGAGGGGGCAGCACAGCGGGAGCGGGCCTCCCGGGGGACAAAGAGGCCGGGGCCGCCGCCCGGACCGTGGTGGTGGTCCGGGCGGCGGCCCCGGGAGGGCTCAACCGTCCCGGCGGCGGAGCCTGAGGATGTTGTCCGGGCGGAAGCCGGGCCGCCCGTCGGGATCGGTCATGGGATGCCGGTACTCCTCGCAGCGCTGCACCTCCCACTGCCCCTGCGGGAGTTCGAGGGATTCGAGCACCTCCTGAGGGGTGGGGAAGTGAATGTCGGCGTGGGAGTCGGGCGCCCACGAGGGAGACCCCGCGTGCCCGACGACCAGGAGCACCCCGCCGGGGGCCACGGCCAGGGCGGCGGTCCGCAGGATCCGCTCGCGCGGCATGTCGATGAAGGAGTGCAGGAAGTGGGCGGAGACGAGGTCGAAGACGCCCGAGGGGAAGGACGTGGCGAGGTCGTGCCGCTGCCAGTCGACGAGCCCGGCGACCTCCGCCTCCGCCGCGTGCTCGGCCGCCCGGTCCAGGGCGACCTGGGAGACGTCGACCGCGGTGACCCGCCACCCCCGCCGGGCCAGCCAGATCGCGTCGGCGCCTTCGCCGGCTCCCAGGTCCAGGGCCCTGCCCGGTCTCAGGTCGGCGGCCTCGCGGACCAGCGCGGCGTTGGGGGCGCCGCTCCAGATCCGGTGGTTCTGGGAGTAGCGGGCGTCCCAGTGCGCCTCGGCCGAGGTGTCGTCTGGAGTCTCGGTCATCGGTTCTTCCTCTTTCGTCTCGGTGTCGGGCGGGTGTCGTGCGCGGTCATCCGGCGACGGGCGCGCGGCGGGCGGCGACGGCCAGGCGGGTCTCCTCATCGACCAGGTCGGCGTTGATCGCGCCCGCGGCGCGCAGGCCCGCGGCGGCGGAGCCGATGACCTGCTCGGTCAGGGTGGTGACGTTCCCGGCCACCCACACCCCGGGGACCTCGGTCCTGCCGGTCGGGTCGGCGGGGACGTGCTCACCCATCACGTGCCCGTTCATCTCCTGCTCGACCGTCCCGAGGCCCAGGCCGGCGAGGAGGCCCGCGCGGGCGGTGAAGCGCGGGGCCACCACGAGCGCCTGGCGGGGGATGACCCGGCCCCCGGCCAGGACCACGCCGGTGAGCCGGTCGTCGGTCACCTCCACCCCGGTCACCTCGCCGTCGACCACGGCGATGCCGCGAGCGGCGAGCTTCTCGTACTCCTCGTCGCCGAGGTCGGGCGCGGTGTGCAGGAAGAGCGTCACGTCCTCGCTCCACTGGCGCCACAGCAGAGCCTGATGGGTGGCTATCGGGCCGGTGGCCAGGACGCCGATCGCCTGGTCGCCCACCTCCCAGCCGTGGCAGTACGGGCAGTGCAGGACCTCCTTGCCCCACCGCTCGGCCAGCCCGGGCACCGGGGGCAGCTCGTCGACCAGGCCGGTGGTCACCAGCAGCCGGGCGGCCGCGACCGCGGTCCCGTCGGCGAGCACGACGCGGAAACCGCCGCCCTCCAGGCGCTCGGCCGACACGACGTCGCCCTTGACGATCTCGCCGCCGTAGCCGGCCACCTCCTCCCGGCCCGCGGCGAGCAGCTGCCCGGGGGGCGTCCCCTCCCGTCCCAGGTAGTTGTGGATGCCGGACGCCGGGGCGTTACGCGGCTCGCCGCCGTCGACCACCAGCACCGAGCGCCGCGCCCGGGACAGGGTCAGCGCCCCGCCCAGTCCGGCGGCTCCGCCGCCGACGACCACGACGTCGTAGCGGCGCTCCCCCTCCGAGGGGGCGGCGGCCGCGTTCTGTTCCTTCCGGACCGTCATGTGAAGTACCTCCGTCTCGCGTCCTACGTCTCACCGGAGATGATCCGCCCGGCTCGCCGAGATGACAAATATCTTTGCCGTTATGGCAAGAAGGGCGATGGAGGGCGGGCGTCCGGACCATCGGAGACCCGAGCGGGCCTTCGGAGGCCACGGGGGGTTCGCGAGAAAGGCGTCCCGCGCGGGTGCGTGGGCGGGCGTCCGCGCCGGGCCCGGACCGGGGCAGGGGAGCGGCGCGCGTCCGCGCCGCCGTCGCTCCGCGAACACCACGCGGCGACCGGCCGGACCCCGGCCGCCCCACCCGTTCGCCTTCGCGCCCGAGACTCCTGCGGAAGGAGGCCGCCGGCCCGCGTCCGGGCGTCTTCGCGCGAGTCCCCCTCCTGCTTCGGATACTAAAAATCTACAACGTAAAGAAGTCGATTCTTTTCAATAAAAAACGACCCAGAAAACAAAAAAAGTCGGAGTGGCAAGCCACCAATCCCCCAAAACACGCGAATCGGGCTTGCCTCGGGGGAGGACCCCCTGCTCCGAGGCGTGGGGGCGGCGGGTGGCAGCCGCCCCCACGCCAGGATCACCGCCTACCGATGACGGCTGTCCCGTTGCCTTCCCGGCCGGGAACAGCCGGTACCGCTCCGTCGAGCACTGCGGCCGCACCATGACGGAGTGCCGGTTCACCGACCCGAAGCGGCGGCGAGGCCCCGTGACGACGTCTCTCGCGCGATGGCCTCGACGAACGAGTCGACGTCCTCCTCGGTCGTGTCGAAGCTGCACATCCAGCGAACCTCGCCTGTCGACTCGTCCCAGTCGTAGAAGCGGAAGTCCGTGCGCAGCCGGTCGGCGACTCCGGGGGGCAGGACGGCGAACACGCCGTTGGCCTGCGTCTCGCGGGTGAAGCGCACGCCGCTGACCGAGCCGTCCGCGAGGCCCGCCTCGACGCCCGCGCGCAGGCGCCGCGCCATCGCGTTCGCGTGGCGGGCGTTGCGCAGGTAGAGGTCGCCGTCGAACAGGGCCACCAGTTGCGCCGAGAGGAAGCGCATCTTCGAGGAGAGCTGCATGTTGAGCTTGCGCAGGTAGGTGAGTCCGGCGGACGCCTCGGGGTTCAGCACGACGACGGCCTCCGCGAGCATCGCACCGTTCTTGGTGCCGCCGAGGCTCAGCACGTCGACGCCCGCATCGCGCGTGAAGGCGCGCAGGGGCAGGTCGAGCGCTGCCGCGGCGTTCGCCAGACGCGCTCCGTCGACGTGCACGCGCATGCCCAGCCCGTGCGCGTGGTCGGTGATCGCGCGGATCTCGTCCGGCGTGTACACGGTGCCGAGTTCGGTCGACTGCGTGATCGAGACGACGAGCGGCTGAGCGCGGTGCTCGTCGCCCCATCCCCACGCCTCGCGGTCGATGAGCCCGGGCGTGAGCTTGCCGTCGTCGGTCGGTACGGTCAGCAGTTTCATGCCTCCGATCCGCTCGGGGGCGCCCTGCTCGTCGACGTTGATGTGCGCGGTGGCCGCGGTGACGACCGCTCCCCAGCGCGGCAGCATCGATTGCAGCGCCGTCACGTTCGCGCCGGTGCCGTTGAAGACGGGGAAGACGTCCACGGGGCCGCCGAGATGCCGGGCGAGGACCTCCCGCAGGCGCGCGGTGTGCGCGTCGCCGCCGTACGCGACCGCGTGGCCCTGGTCGGCGTCGGCGATCGCCGCGAGCACCTCGGGGTGGATGCCGGCGTAGTTGTCGGAGGCGAATCCCCGCGGACGCGGGTCGGGCATAGCGGTCATCGCCCCACCCTAGTGTCCCGTTTTCCGGGGTTCGCCGGGGGAAGGTGTCCGTTTCTTGGCGCTCTCCCCGGTGATCTTGACCTTTTCGGGGTCTCAGAGACGATTGAGACCCCGAAAAGGTCAAGATCACCGGGGGGAACGGATACCACTCGTCTCCCGACGTCGTGGGGCCCGGCGACAGGTCGCCGGGCCCCACGGGTCCGTTGTTCGGGCTGGTCGGTTACCCGGTGTTCGTTCCCGCCAGGAGCAGCTGGTCGAGCATGTCCTGCATGGTGACCAGACCCACCAGGTTCTCCTCGTCCTCCACCAGTGCCAGGTGGGTGCGGCTCTCACGCATGATGCTCAGCGCCGCGTAGATGGGGGTGGTGGCGTCCAGGGTCAGGACCGGGCGCATCAGTTCGGCGGCTGTGGTCTTGGGGCCGCTGGTGAGCGCGTCGCGCACGTGCAGCACTCCGAAGGGCTCGTCGTCGCCCACGACCAGGCGCAGGTGCCCGCTGTCGCGCGCGGCCTGCTTGATGGCGTCCAGGGAGGCGTCGGGGCCGACTCCGGCGAGTTCGTTCTTCGGGGTGACGATCTCGCGCAGCGGCCTGGAGTTGACCTCCAGGGCGGTGGCGAGCTGGGCACGGCGCTCCGGGTCGAGGGACCCCGCCTTGGCGGAGTGCTCGACGAGTTCGCGCAGGTCGTCGGGTCCGTGGCCGGAGGCGACCTCGTCGACCGCCTCCACACCCACGCGGTGCAGGCACCAGTTGGCCATCCCGTTGAGGAGCACGAGCGCGGGGCGGGTGAGCCACATGAACGCGCGCATGGGGATGGCCAGCATGGTGGCGGACTTCTCGGGGTGGGAGATCGCCCAGGACTTGGGGGCCATCTCGCCGACGACCAGGTGCAGGAAGGTGACCAGCACCAGGGCGACCACGAAGGAGGCGGCGTAGGCCACCGCTTCGGGCAGCCAGCCGTGGAACAGCGGGTCGATCAGGTGGTGGACGGCTGGTTTGGTGATCGCGCCCAGTGCCAGGGTGCACAGCGTGATGCCGAGCTGGGAGCCGGCGAGCAGCAGTGACAGGTCGCGGGCGCTCTTGAGCGCGGCGCGGGCCGAAGCGCTGGTCTCGGCGGCCTCTTCGAGCCGGTAGCGGCGTGCGGCCACGAGGGCGAACTCGATGGCGACGAAGAAGGCGCTGAGGGCGATGATGAGGGCGGAGATGCCCATGGCGAGCCACGGGTTCAGGTCGCTCATGCGGTCACCTCGGTGTGGGTCCCGTTGTGGTCGGCGGCTTCGTGGAGTTCGAGGCGCACGGTTTCGGGGACGTGGCGGTCCACGTTCTCGACGGTGAGGGTGACGGCCCGGTCGGGGTCGTCGTCGTGGGCTCCGGGGTGGCGTGGCAGGGCGACGGTGACGCGGTCCTCGGGTTCGGGGAGGCGTCGCAGCCGGCTGATGACGAGTCCGCCGATGGTCTCGTAGTCGCCGTCGGGGAGGTCGTGTCCGAGGAGGCGTTCGACCTCGTCGACGTGGAGGGCTCCGGGCAGGAGCCAGTTGCCGTCGTCGCCGATGCGGGCCTCGCCCTCGTCTTCGGGGTCGTGCTCGTCGGCGATCTCGCCGACGAGTTCCTCGGCGATGTCCTCGGTGGTGATGACTCCGGCGAGTCCGCCGTACTCGTCGACGACGCAGGCGAACTCGTCGTGGGCGTCGCGGAGTTGGGCCAGGACTCCCGACAGCGGGAGTGAGGTGGGCACCATGACGGCTTCGCGGGCGACGTCGGCGACCTGGATGGTGTCGAGGTCGTGTTCGCCGAGGTTGAGTACGTCGCGCAGGCAGATGACGCCGGCGATGGCGTCGACTCCGTCGGTCAGGACGGGGAACCGGGAGTGGCCGGTGGCCATGAGTTCCACGACGCGGCTGACGGGTTCGTCGGCTTCGACGGACGCGACTTGGGGTCGGGGGATCATGGCGTGTTCGGCCGTGCGCTCGTAGAAGTCCAGGGTGCGGTCCAGGAGGGTGGAGAGTTCGGCGGGGAGGTCGCCGCTCTCGCGGGACTCCTCGACGATGCGTTCGAGGTCGCGGGGGGTCGCGGCGTGTTGGACGTCTTCGACGGGTTCGATGCGCATGGCCTTGAGCAGGAGGATGGCCGCCTGGTCGAAGAGCCAGATGAGCCAGCCGAACGCGCGCAGGTAGATGCGGGTGGACAGGGCCAGCCAGCGGGCGACGGGTTCGGGGCGGGCGATGGCGAGGTTCTTGGGGAAGAGCTCGCCGAAGACCATCTGCACGACGGTGGAGAAGAGGAGGGCCAGGATGGTTCCGGTGGCCACTCCGATGCCGGTGGGGACGCCGGCGCCGCCGAGGAGTTCGCCGATTCCCGAGCCGATCATGGGTTCGGCGATGTAGCCGACGAGCAGTCCGGTGACGGTGATGCCGAGTTGGGCGCCGGACAGCATGAAGGAGGTCCGGTTGGTGATGTCGAGTGCGCGTTTGGCCCCGGTGTCGCCGGTGGCGGCGCGGGCTTTGAGGCGGGAGCGGTCGACCGCCATGTAGCCGAATTCCTGGGCGACGAAGTAGCCGGTCGCCGCGGTGATCAGGAGGACCACCACCACTCCGAGGAGGATGTTGAGGATGATGCTCATTTCGCGTACACCGCCTCGGAGTGGTCTGGCTCGGTGTGCGCGCGGCTAGGTGAGGGGGGTTCGTCGAGGTCGGGGGCGCAGCGTCTGGTGGGGACGCTGTCGCTACTTCGGGACGGGTCCATTGCCTCTCTCTTTTGGTGATGGGTGGGTGTGTAGGTGAATACGTTCGTTGAGGCTGAGAAGTTCCCCCGTTTGGTGTGGTTGAACCCTGTTCTTGAAGAGGGGTTCGGTTGCCGGGGGTGAGGGGCTACTGGTCGGTGTCGGCCGGTTCCCGCCATTCGCGGCGCCGGGTCTCGGCGATGGCGATGGCGGTGGCGACGGCGACGTTGAGGGAGCCGACCCTGCCGATCTGGGGGATGTAGGCGATGGCGTCGGCTGCGGCGAGGAGGGCTGGGGAGCAGCCGTGGTCCTCGGCGCCGACGGCGAGGCAGATGTCGCCGGGGAGGGGGGTGTCGTGCAGGGGGAGGGCGTCGCGGGCGAGTTCGATGGCGACGACGCGGTAGCCGTCGGCACGGGCGGCGGTGACGGCTTCGCCGGTGGTGGCGAGTTTCTCCCAGTGGATCTTGGCGTCGGTGCCGAGCGCGGTCTTGCCGACCTGGGGGTGGTCGGGGGTGATGGCGTTGCCGGTGAGCCAGATGGTGTCGACGCCGAGGGTGGCGCTGGTGCGCAGGATGGAGCCGAGGTTGAACGGTTGGGTGACTGATTCGACGATGAGGCTGACGCGGTTGTGGGTGCGCCTGCGCCATTGGCGGTTGAGTCGTTTGACGTCGGTGGGGCGCAGTTGCGTGCTCACCTGGTGTGTGGTCCTTGCGGTCGGTGGGGCTGGTGTTGGTTTTCGAGTCTATCCGGCAGGTCAGGGGTGCCGTGTGGTGCGCAGGATTCTATAGCCGGCGCGGGAGGAGACGCGTTCGGTGGGGTGGATCGTCGTGTCGAGCCAGCGGTGGAGGGTGTCGGCGCCGAGGTGTTTCTGGACGACGAGGTGGGCGTGTGCGCCGGGGGCGAGTTGGGTGAGCCAGGTGGTGAGGAGGGTGTGGAGGGCGGTTTTGCCGATGCGGATGGGTGGGTTGGACCAGATGGCGTGGAAGGGGCCGGTGGGGGTGTCGGGGGGTGTGTGGTGGAAGTGGGTGTTGGTGATGTCGTTGGTTCGGGCGTTGTGGCGGGCGAGGTCGAGGGCGCGGTTGTTGACGTCGACGCCGTGGACGGTGGCGTGGGGTGCGCGTTTGGCCATGGTGAGGGCGATGGGGCCGTAGCCGCAGCCGATGTCCAGGAGGGTGCCGTGTTGGGGGGGTGGGGGGACGGTTTCGAGGAGGATGCGGGTGCCGAGGTCGATTTTGTCGGGGGAGAAGACGCCTCGGTCGGTTTTCAGGCGTAGGTGGAGGTCGGGGAGGACGAGGTTGATGGTGGTGGTGTGGCTGGGGGTGGTGGGGTCGGGGTTGAAGTAGTGCGAGGTCACGGTGGGTGAGGGTATCAGTGGGTTGGTTTTTGTGGGGGTGGTCCGGACTCGGCGGCAGACCTACTGGTCGGTATTGTGTGTTCGGTCGGTTGTCCGCGGTGTGATCGGAGTTGTGTCGTGGGTCGTTTCGAGGGCATGGTCGCGGTGGTGACGGGCGCGAGCCGGGGGATCGGTTTCGCCACGGCGCGCCGGGTGGTGGACGAGGGCGGCCGGGTGGTGGTGACGGCTCGGGGGGCCGGGGCCCTGGCGGAGGCGGTGGAGCGGCTGGGTGGCGCCGGGCGGGCGCTGGGGGTGGCGGGCAAGGCCCATGACGCGGGGCATCGCGCGGAGGTGGTGGAGCGGGCGCTGGAGGCGTTCGGGCGGATCGACGTGCTGGTGAACAACACGGGTGTGAACCCGGTGTTCGACGCGGTGGTGAACGTGGACGAGGCGGCGATGGCCAAGATCTTCGAGGTGAACGTGATCGCGGCGGCGTCGTGGGTGCGGGCGGTGTACCACGCGTGGATGGCGGGGCACGGGGGCGCGGTGGTGAACGTGGCGTCGTTGGCGGGGTTGCATCCTTCGCCGGGGATCGGGGTGTACGGGGCGAGCAAGGCGGCGCTGGTCAACCTGACGCAGCAGTTGGCGTACGAGTTGGCGGGGAACGGGGTCCGGGTGAACGCGGTGGCGCCGGCGGTGGTCAGGACGCGGTTCGCGGAGGCGTTGTTCGCGGGGGACGAGGCGGCGGTGGCGGCCGGGTATCCGTTGGGGAGGTTGGGGGAGCCCGAGGACGTGGCGGCGGCGATCGCGTATCTGGCGTCGGGGGACGCGTCGTGGGTGACGGGTCAGGTGCTCACGTTGGACGGGGGCAGGACGTTGTCGGCGGGGGTGGAGTAGGCGCGGGGGCGGTGCGGGGCCTGTCGCGGGGTGCGCGGCGGGCCCCGTCGCCGCGCGGGTGGCCGAAATCGGTCTCGGTCGGGGGCGCGGGCAGGTGGCTTGGGGTTTTCGGGGTGTTTCGCGTGGGGTGTTCAGTGCGATATGGCCGGCTCTTCACGTGGATGTGACGCGGATCGGGCACACTCACGCCGTGAGCTCCTCATCTTTTTCTGAGTCCGCTGCTTCCGGGCCCGCCGCGCCGGCCCGGGTGCTGGGCACCGTGGACGCGGTCGTGATCGGTATGGGCGCCATGGTGGGTGCCGGCGTGTTCGCGGTGCTGGCCCCGGCGGCGCGTACCGCGGGCGGGTGGCTGCCGCTGGCGTTGGTGATCGCGGGGGTGGTGGCGTACTGCAACGCGACGTCGTCGGCGCGGTTGGCGGCGTGTCATCCCCAGTGGGGCGGCACGTACGTGTACGGGCGGGAGCGCCTGGGCGCGGGGTGGGGGTATGTGGCGGGGTGGGCCTTCGTGGTGGGGAAGGTGGCGTCGTGCGCCGCGATGGCGTTGACGTTCGGGGTGTACGTGTGGCCGGGGGAGCCGAGGGTGGGGGCGTTGGCCCTGGTCGCGGTGATGGCGGCGGTGGACTACCGGGGTGTGCGCCTGTCGGTGCGGGTGGTGCGGGTGCTGCTGGTGGTGGTTCTGGCGGTGTTGGCTCTGGTGGTGGTGGTCGCGTGGGGGTCGGGGGCCGCCGAGGTGGCTCGTCTGGTGCGGGTGGAGCGCTGGCACGGGTTGGCGGCGGTGTTGTCGTCGGCGGGGATGCTGTTCTTCGCGTTCGCGGGGTATGCGCGGATCGGGACGTTGGGGGCGGAGGTTCGTGATCCCGAGCGGGTGATTCCGAGGGCGGTGGGGTGGGCGCTGGGGATCGTGCTGGTGGTGTACGGGTTGGTGGTGGCGTCGGCGTTGGCGGTGTTGGGGCCGGGGGTGTTGTCGCGGTCGTCGGCGCCGTTGGCGGACGTGGTCGAGGCCGGCGGGTTCGGTTCGCTGGTGCCGGTGGTGGCCGCGGGGGCGGCGGTGGCGTGTGCGGGGGTGTTGCTGTCGTTGATGCTGGGGACGTCGCGCACGGTGGCGGTGATGGCCGCGGACGGGCATCTGCCGGGGTGGCTGGGGGTTGTGCATTCGCGGTCGGGCGCGCCGCACCGCGCGGTGGTGGCGGTGGGGGCGGTGGTGGCGGTGATCGTGGTGGTCGCTGACGTGCGGGGCGCGATCGGGTTCTCGGCGTTCGGGGTGTTGTTGTACTACGCGGTGGCGAACGCGTCGGCGCTGCGGTTGGGGCCGGCGGAGAACCGGCCGTTTCTGGCGGTGCCGGTGGTGGGGTTGGTGGGGTGTGTGGTTCTGGCGTTCTGTCTGCCGTTGGGGTCGGTGCTGGGTGGTGTCCTGGTGATCGGTGCGGGTGCGGGGGTGTTCGTGGTGCGTCGTTGGTGGAGTGGTGAGTTGGTCGGGTGACCCTTCGGCTGTTCCGTCGGTCTTGGCCTTTCCGGGGCCTCCTTCTCTCTCCGAGACCCCGGGAAGGCCGGGATCGGCGGGGGTCAGGTGTTCAGGAGGCTGGTGAGGCCGCGTCTGGCGGTGATGGACAGGCGTAGGTGGGGCAGGTCCTGGGGGGTGAACCAGGCGGCGTCGATGGTGGAGCCGTCGGTTTCGGTGACGCGTGGGGTGCCGGGGTGGGGGACGTGCGCGTGGAGGAACACCCAGACCGCGTACAGGTCGGTGTGGGGGCCGTTCTGGTGGGTGCGGTGGTGGTGGGCGATGGAGATGACGGCGCCGGTGTGGGCGTTCTGGTCGCTTTCCTCGCTGATTTCGCGGATGAGGGCGGCGCGGGCGGTTTCGCCGTGGTCGACGCCGCCGCCGGGGAGGTGCCAGGTGCCTTCGCCGGGGTAGCCGGAGGCGATCTTCGACAGCAGGAGGCGGCCTGCGGGGTCGGTGACGAGTCCGTAGGCGGCGAAGCGGCGTGTGGATCGGGGCGGGGCGGTCTCGGTGTCGGCGAGTTGCCGGGGGGTGGGGTGGCCGGGGAGGGCCAGGGCCTGCTCGAGGGTGAGTGGCGGGGTGTCGCCGGTGGTTTCGTCGGGTGCGGGGGCGGTGTAGTAGAGGCGGTCGACGTGGATGTGGGCGGGGTGGCCGTGGTGGTGGACGGTGGCGAGGTCGGTGCGCACGTCCACGGGGGTGAGGGGAGTGTGGGGGGCGAGGCGGGCGGCTGTGCGGAGGCGGGCGGCCGGGTCGTCGCCGAAGGCGATGCGCACGTTGGTGAGGGGTGTGTGGACGTGCCCGTCGGGGGTGGTGGGCAGGAGGTGCGCGGTGACCCGGCGCATGGGTCGGGCGCCGGTCGGGTGGGTCACAGCAGGCCCGCCTCCGCGCCTTGGGCCTCGGAGAGGAGGGGGGCGAGTTCGTTGAGGGCGCGGATGGTGGTGATGTCGGCGGCGGGGTTGTCGCGGCGGTCGCACAGGACGGGGTAGAGGCCGGCGTTGGCGGCGCCGAGGGCGTCGGCGCGGATCTGGTCTCCGACGTGCCAGGCCTTGTCGGGGGCGACGCCGAGTTGGTGGCAGGCGAGGTGGAAGATGCGGGGGTCGGGTTTCCCGGTTCCGGCGGTGTCGGAGCACACGACGGTCGCGAAGTGGTGGGTGATGTTCATCGTGGCGAGTTTGTCGTGTTGGAGGGCTTGGATGCCGTTGGTGATGACGCCGAGGCGGATGTTGTGGGCGGTGAGGTGGGCGAGGGCGGGGGCGACGTCGTCGAAGGCCTGCCAGGCGGCGCGGTGGGCGTCGAGGTAGCGCTGGTAGAGCTCGTCGCAGTGCTGGTCGGCGATGTGGGAGTGGCCGGCCTGGGTGGCGAGGGCGCGGACGCGTTCGCGGCGTTGTTCGGCCAGGGTGAGGCGTCCGGTGAGGTAGGCGTTGAAGGACAGGTCGGTCTGGATGTCCCAGAGGGTGCGGGCGGCGTCGAAGTCGGGGTGGCCGAGGCGTTCCATGAGGGTGCGCAGGCCGTGTGAGGACGCGGCGTGGTCGTTGAGGAGGGTGTCGTCGAGGTCGAAGAAGACGGCGGTGGGGACGGTGGGTTTTTGAGGCATTGGTCCTTGGTTTTTCTGTCGTGTGCGCTGGTGAGGCAAACGGGACCACGTTAGCGGGCGCTGGTGACGTTGGGGGAATCGGCTCCCTGCGGGGGCGGGTGTGGTTGGTCGGCGGGGTCTGGGCCGGGTCGTGTGGTGTCGGGTGTCGCGCGGTGTCGGGGGGTTCAGGGGAGGCGCTGGAACCAGGCGAGGGAGGTCGCGGCGGTGGCGGCGGCCAGGAGCAGGGCGATGCCCACGAATTGGGTGACGACTTCCTCGTGGACGGTCTCGGTGCCCAGGGAGGAGCCGATGTCGGCGTAGACGTCCTTGAGTTCGCCGGTGGACTCGGCCTCGTAGAAGTGGCCTCCGGTGGTTTCGGCGAGGCGTTCGAGGGTGGCCTTGTCGATGTTGGCGGGCACGTACTGGCCGTCGATCTCGATGATGGAGGCGCCGGTGCCGAACGCGATGGTGGAGACGGGGACGCCGGTGTCGCCAGCCTGGGTGGCGGCGGCGGAGACGGGGCGTCCGCTGGTGTTCTCCCCGTCGGACAACAGGACGATGGCCGAGGGCGGGGGGTCGGTGGGGGCGTCGGCGTCGAAGGAGTCGATGGACTGCAGGGACGCGAAGACGCCTTCGCCGATGGCGGTGCCCGGGGAGATGGTGAGGCCGGCGATGGAGTCGGTGACGGCCTGGTGGTCCTGGGTGGGTGAGGACACGACGGTGGCGACGGAGGAGAAGGTGACGAGGCCGACGTTGAAGCGGGCGGGCAGGGTGTCGATGAAGCCTTGCGCGGACTCCTTGGCGGAGGTGAGCCGGTCGGGGGTGACGTCGGTGGCGGCCATGGAGGGTGACACGTCGATGGCCACGATGATGGTGGCGCGTTCGCGGGGCACCTGCACGCTCATCGCGGGGCGGGCGTAGGCCAGGACGAGGACGGCGATGGTGAGCAGGAACAGGGCGGCGGTGACGTGGCGGCGCCAGTTGGGTGCTTTGGGGGCGATGCGGTCCAGCAGGGCGAGGTTGGTGAAGCGCAGCGCGTAGGTGGCGCGTCGGCGTTGCAGGAGGACGTAGACGGCGGCGATGGCGGCGACGGCCAGAAACCACCACAGCTGGTAGGAGTCCAGGAAGGTCACTGGCGGGTCCTTGTCTATGTCTGCGTGTGCGCGGCGGGGCCGGTGGGGGTGTGGCGGGCCAGGCGGTGGGCGGTGCGGCGTTGGGTGATGACGAAGCGCGCGGTGTCGCGGATCCAGTCGCGGTCGGTGCGCAGGCGCAGGCGGGGGACGCCTGCGCGGCGCAGGGCCGCGGCGATGGCGTCGCGCTGTTGGGCGGCGGCGGCGGCGTAGCGTTCGCGCACGGTCTCGTTGAGGTGGACCTGGCGGGTGCGTCCGGTCTCGGGGTCGGTCATCGTGACCAATCCTATGGCGGGCAGGTCCAGTTCCCGGGGATCGACGATCTCGATGGCGAGGGTCTGGTGGACCGACGCCAGGCGGCGCAGGGGCGCCTCCCAGGTGGGGGTGGCGTCGGTGGAGGTGTCGAGGAAGTCGGAGATGACGACGCGCAGGCCGCGGCGGCGCCGGGTGCGCGACAGGTCGGTGACGGCGTCGGCGAGGCGCAGGGCGGTGTCGGGGGCGGGGGCGCCGCGGGGGGCGCGGGCCAGGGTCGCCATCATCGCGAGGTGGGCGCCGGTGCCCGAGTGGGCGGGCCAGCGCAGGATGCGGCCCTGGTGCAGGAAGTGGGCGCCGTTGCGGTCGCCGATGCGCTGGGTGAGGAGGGTGACGGCGGCCAGCGCGCCGATGGCGACGTCGCGTTTCTCGGTGTGGGCGGTGCCGAAGTCCATGCTCGCGGACAGGTCCAGCAGGGTCCAGGTCTGGAGTTCGCGGTCGGAGACGAGGTCGCGCACGTGGGGGTGGGTGGTGCGGGCGGTGACGGCCCAGTCCATGCGGCGTACGTCGTCTTCGCCGGGCTGGTAGGGGCGGGCGTCTCCGGGTTCGCTGCCGGGGCCGGCGTACAGGCCCAGGTGTTCGCCGTGCAGGAGGCCCTGGAGGCGGCGGGTGACGGTGAGGGTGAGGTGGCGCAGCGCGGCGTGGGCGCCCGGGTCGGTGGTCATCGGCCTGCGGGGGCCGCGGAGTCGGTGGTGTCGTCCCAGATGACGCGGGGCGGGGGGACGGCGGCGAGGACCTGGTCGAGGATGTGGGTGGTGGTGATGCCGTCGGCGAGGGCGTCGAAGGTGAGGATGAGGCGGTGTGCGATGACGTCGTGGGCGAGGGCGCGGATGTCGTCGGGCAGGACGTAGGCGCGGCCGCGGATCAGGGCGAGGGCGCGGGCGGCGGCGACCAGGCCCAGGGTGGCGCGGGGGCTGGCGCCGACGTCGATGACGCGGGCCAGGGGGGCCAGGCCGTAGGAGGCGGGGTCGCGGGTGGCCATGACCAGGCGCACGATGTAGTCGGCGACGAGCTGGTCCACGCGTACGGCCTGGGCCTGTTTCTGGAGCCGGGTGAGGGTGTCCAGGTCCAGGACGCGGCCGGGGCGGGGGGTTTCGGTGCTCATGCGGCGCAGGATCTCGAACTCTTCGTGCGCGCGCGGGTGGGTGACCAGGATCTTCATGAGGAAGCGGTCGCGTTGGGCTTCGGGGAGGGGGTAGACGCCCTCGGACTCGACGGGGTTCTGGGTGGCGATGACGATGAACGGGGCGGGCAGGGGGTGGGTGGTTCCGCCGAGGGACACCTGTTTCTCGGCCATGACCTCAAGGAGCGCGGACTGGACCTTGGCGGGGGCGCGGTTGATCTCGTCGGCGAGGACGAAGTTCGCGAAGACGGGGCCCAGTTCGGTGTCGAACTTCTCGGTGGAGGGGTGGTAGATGCGGGTTCCGACGATGTCGGAGGGGACGAGGTCGGGGGTGAACTGGATGCGGTTGAAGGTGCCGCCCACGACGGAGGCGAGGGTGGACACGGCCAGGGTCTTGGCGACGCCGGGGACGCCTTCGATGAGGCAGTGGCCGCCGGCGATGAGGGTGACGAGGGTGCGTTCGACCATGGCCTGCTGGCCGACGATGACGGTGGACACCTCGTGCAGGGCGCGGCGCAGGAGCGCGGTGGCGTCGGTGGGGTCGTCGGCGGTCGCGGGCATGGTCGGCGGCCTTTCTGCGGGGCGGCCCCGGTGGTGTGGGGCGCGGTACTTTGTGGGTTGCAGGTGTGCAACGGCGAGACTACCCGCTGGGTCGGTGGCGGGCCGGGGAAGGACGGGCGCGGGGTGGCGCAAGAGCCTTTGCGGGATGCGGATCCGCGCCAGTTGGGGGCGTTCCGGTTGGAGTGGCGGGTGGCGGTGCGCCCTGAGGGGGTGGTGTACGCCGCGCGGGACGCGTCGGGGCGGGCGGTGAGTGTGGCGATGCTGAGTTCGGGCGCGGCGGGGGACGCGGCGGCGCGGGACCGGTTCAGTGCCGCGGTGTTGGAGGGTGCGGGGGTTTCGCGGGCGCCGCAGGTGCTGGCGTCGGGGGTGTCGGCGTCGTCGGCGGCGTGGGTGGCGGTGGCGTCGGGGGGGCGGGGGGCGGAGGTGTTCCTGGAGCCGGTGGCGGTGGCGAGCCGGCCGGGGGCGGGCGGGCCGGGGTATGTGCCGTATTGGGCGTCGTCGACGTCGACGGGCACGTCGCGGTGGTCGTGGCCGCGGGGTTCGGGGGCGGCGTTGGCGGGCGCGGGTTCGGGGGGGTCGAACCGGGGGCTGGTGGCGGGTGTGGTGGCGTTGCTGGCGTTGGTGGTGGCGCTGCTGCTGGTGTTGTACTTCTTCTTGTCGGGGTTGAGCCGGCAGGCGTATTCGACGCCGTCGGAGTCTCCGTCGGGGCCGGGGGCGTCTCCGTCTGCGGGGGTGTCGCCGTCTCCGTCGCCGTCGGGGGGGTCGGGGGGGTCGTCGCCGCCCGCGTCGCCGAGCGGGCGGGACGGGTCGGGGGAGCCCTCTCCGGAGGGGTCGCGGTCGCCGAGCGCGCCGGTGCCGTCGGTGTCGCTGGACGAGGACGACTACGGGGAGTTCCCCGTGGATCCGGGCAACCCCGAGGACCTGGTGTAGGCGGGGCGCCTGGTGGGGGCGGCGGTCAGGTGTCGGCGCGCGCGGGTTCGGCGTCCGTGCCGTCGGTGTGCGGGTTCGCGGCGGCGACCTGGCGCATGACCGACAGGAGCGCGTCGGTTCCCTGGGCGCCCTGGACGGCGTGGCGGCCTTCGAACACGAACGTGGGCACCGACCGCACGCCCATGCGGCGCGCGGCGTCGATCTGGTGGGCGACCTCGTCGGCGCCCTGGCCGGCGTCCAGGAGGGCCAGGGTGCGGGCGCGGTCCATTCCGGCGGCGTCGGCGGCGTCGCCGAGTACGCGGGGGTCGGTGACGTCGGCGCCGTGTGTGAAGTACGCGGCCATGAGTTCTTCCTTGGCGCGGGCCTGCGCGGCGGGTCCGTGCCCGGTCAGGGCCAGGTGCAGGAGCCGGTGCGCGGTGAGGGTGTTGACGGCTTGGGCGGCGTCCAGGTCCAGGGTCAGGCCCGCGCGGGCGGCGGTGGCGGTGACGCGTTCCTGGATGGCGGTGACGTCGGCGCCGAAGCGGGCGGCCAGGTGCTCGTTGAGGGGGACCGGGGTGTGGGGGGCGTCGGGGTCGAGCTGGAAGGGCCGGTAGAGCACCTGCACGGGGCGGTCGAAGCGGGTGAGGGCGTCGTCGAGTTGGCGTTTGCCGATGTAGCACCAGGGGCACGCGACGTCGGAGTAGATCTCGACCTGCACGGGGGTCCTCGTTTCCGGGGGTGGGGCGGGCTACCGGCTCCAACGGCGGGCGCGGGCGTGTTATTTCCCGTGGGGGGTGTGGGGGTGTGGCGCGGGGGTAGAGGGGGTGTTTCGGAGGGCGGCCCCGGCGGGGGCCGGAGAGCGGGGGAGCGTTGTGACCGATCTGAACAGGGACCCGTCGTTGAACGCGGCGTTGACGCGGCTGCCGGAGTGGGAGCGGCGCGGTGACGTGATCACCCGCACGGTCGTCGCTCCGTCCTTCATGGCCGGGATCGATCTGGTGGCGCGGGTCGCCCGGGCCGCGGAGGAGGCGGACCACCATCCGGACGTGGACATCCGCTACAACCGGGTGACGTTCACGTTGACCAGCCATGACGTGGGGCGTCTGACCGAGCGTGACCTGCGTCTGGCCACGCGCATCGACGTGTTGGCCGAATCGGGGTGACCGGTGCCGGCGCCCCGGGCCGGAGGCGGCGGGGCGCCGGCGCGGGGGTTACTGGGCGGCGCCGGCGCGCAGGCGGTTGCGGCGCAGTTTCCCGCTGGCGGTGCGGGGGAGCTGGGGGACGAAGTTCAGGGTGTGGGGGGCGGCGTGCTCGGCGAAGCGTTGGGCGACCAGGGTGGTGAGGGCATCGGCGAGTTCGGGGGTGGGCTGGGCGCCCTGGGCCAGGACCACGTTGGCGGCCACGCGCGCGCCCCGCGCGGGGTCGGGGACGCCGTACACGGCGGCCTCCTCGACCAGGGGGTGTTCCAGGAGCACCGATTCCACGTCGTAGGGGCCGACCCGGTATCCCGAGGTGATGATGACCTCGTCGTCGCGGCGGGACAGGCGGATGCGGCCGGTCGGGTCGTGGATGCCGGTGTCGCCGGTCAGGTACCAGCGGCCGTCGGGGCTGAAGCGGCGCGCCGACGCGGTGGGGTCGGCGTGGTAGCCGGTGAACCACAGGGCGGGGCTCGAGGCGGTGTCCACGGCGACGCGCCCGAACTCCCCTGCGGCCACGGGGGTGTCGGCCACGGGTTCCAGGACGTGCAGGTCGATGCCGGGCAGGGCCTCGAGGGGGCCGCCGAGGCTGTCGTTGGTCGCGATGATGCCGGTCTCGGGTTGGCCGTAGTGGTCGCCGATGCCCACGCCGAAGGTGCCCAGCGCCCATTCGACGGTGTCGGAGCGCAGGGCCTGGCCGGCGCTGGCCAGGCGGCGCACCACGATGCCGGGGGGCAGTGTCTTGGTGGTCGATCTCAGTGCCCGGTAGGCGGTGGGGCTGGTGGCCAGGTAGGTGACGCCGAAGGTCTCCAGGACGTCCAGGGTGAGTTCGGGGTCGAAGCCCGCGCGTAGGTGCAGGGCGGAGTGTCCGGCCAGCAGGGGCGAGATGAGGCCGTAGTAGAGGCCGTTGGGGTCGTCGGGTTCTCCGGCGCACCAGTACACGTCGTCGGCGCGCACGCCCAGGCCGTAGCGGTGGTGGGCGTGCAGGGCGGTCAGGGCGCGCAGCGGCACCGGGACGCCGCGCGGGGGTCCGGACACGCCGGCGGTGTACAGCAGGACGAAGGGGGCGTCGCCGCCGGTGGCGGCGGTGTCGACGGGGGTGTCGTCGTGGGGGGTCTGGTCGGGGGTGATCACGGTCCAGGGGGCGCCGTCGCGGGTGATCTTGGGGTGGTGTTCGGTGGGGCACACGACGGCGCGCGCGGCGGCCGCGCGCAGGCGCTGGTCGATGGCGGAGGCGGCCAGTGTGGTGGACAGCGGCACCAGGACCGCGCCCAGGCGCCACAGGGCCACGGCGGTGACGGTCAGGTCGACGCCGGGGCCGATGAGGGTCGCGACGTGGTCGCCCGCGGTGACGCCGTGGTCGCGCAGGGCCACGGCCAGGGTGGTGGAGCGCCGGGCGAGTTCGCCGTAGGTGAGGGTGCGGGCGCTCAGGTCCGCGTGGACCTCGGTGACGGCCGTGGCGTCGGCGTCGTGCCGGTCGCACAGCAGGTGGGCCGCGCACGCGGTGGGCGAGCCGTAGGCGGTGAGCCAGTCGCGGACCTGCTGCTGAGGATCGGCCATCGTGGTATGTCCCCTTTCGGACGGGTGCGGCCGGTAACGGTCGCTAAAGCGTTGTTCCTGGTGTTAAGCCTATGCGGCGAATGTGACGTGGCCCTCACCTGTGGGGAAAATCGTGGGGCCGGGTTGGCGGGGTCCGGTCGGCGCCGCCGCGTACTGGCACCGCCTGGCGTGGTCCTGGCACGATGGGGCGCATGGACCGATCCCTCACCGCAAGCGCCCTGGGTCTGGACCCGGCGGCGGCTTCCTCCTTGTCCACGGTCGTCGGGTTCGCCGAGCCTCCTCCCGCGCCGCTGGGCCCGGCCTCGGAGGCCGGGCCGGTGCTGGACCTGCTGGGGCTGGACGGCGCCGACCGCGCCGACCTGCTCGCCCTGTGGCCCGACGAGGGGTGGCCGCGGGCGGCCCGGTGGCTGTTGGACGCCTGCTACGCGCGCGTCGTCGCGGACGTCGGCCGCCCCGGCTGGGTGGACTGGCCCGATCTGGTCTCGGCTGCGGACGCGCGGGTGCGGTGCGCGCCGGTGTACGCGTTCGTCGCCGCCACGCCCGCCCTCGTGGAGCGGCACGCGCGTCTGGGGGTGGGGCGCGACGTCACCGAGGCGACCCTGGCCGATGTGGGCCGCCACGTCGCCAAGAACCGCGACATGTTCGGGCACGTGGGCCTGGAGCTGCCGGTGTGGATCGCGTTGCACTACCGGGGGTCGCTGTTCGAGGCGGGGCGGTTGCAGTACGAGCCGTCCCGGCTGGGGCCGGGCGGCGCCGTCACCTGGTACGGCGCCGACGCCGGGCAGGGGCTGCCCGAGGAGTTGCGGGAGGGGCGGCCGAGCGCGCGCCTGCACATCCCCGAGACCGGTCCGCTGGACCCGGTGGCGGTGGAGGAGTCCCTCAAGCGGGGCCGCGCCGTGCTGGCCGCGGCCACCGGTGGCGACGTGCCGGTGGCGACGTGCACGTCGTGGTTGTTGGATCCCCAGCTCAAGAGGTATCTGGATCCGGGGTCCAACATCATCGCGTTCCAGGACCGGTTCACGCTCCTGGACGAGGGCGCGCCCGGTGACGAGGACGTATTCCGGTTCGTGTTCCGTCGTACCCGGGTGGTTCCCGATGAGGTGAGGGCGACCACCCGCCTGGAGCGCGGGGTGCTGGACCTGCTGGGGCGGGGCGGCCACTGGCGGGCCCGCACGGGCTGGCTGCGCCTGCCCTGAGGGCGGGGTGGGGCCGTGCGGTGTCGCGCGGCCCTGCGGGGTTGCCTCCGGTGGGGGTCGTGGGGGCGGCCCCCGCCGGGGGAGAGCGGGTGATCGGATGATCTGCCCGGAATCCCGGGGGCGGTGCGTCCCCGCCGGGGCGCTCCTGGTTAGGGTGGTCCCCGACCAAGACGTTAGTTTCGCTAACGAAACAAAACGCGGGGCGCCCCCCCCGCCCGGACCACGACCAAGGACGCAGACCACCAGTGGGCTGGTTCATCCGCATTCTCATCCACGGAATCCTCTTCCACGGCGCGCTGTCGACCATGCGCCCCCTCATCTCCTACCGGGCCCTCGACAACGGTCTGGACCACGCCTGGCTCGGCGTCTTCTCCGCCGCGCTGTCCCTGGTCCCGCTCCTGATCGCCCTGCCCGTCGGACGCTGGGTCGACCTGCACGACGAGCGCCCCGCCTACCTCGCCGGCAGCGCCCTGCTCACCGTCGCCGCCTTCGGCCTGGCCTGGGCGCACACCCCCGCCGCCATCATCGCCTGCTCGGTCGTCGCGGGCGTCGGCCTCATCCTGGCCATGGTCGCCGCCCAGGCCATGGTCGCCAACCGCTCGCCCCGCGCCACCTTCGACAACCGGTTCGGCCTGTTCGCCCTCGCCGGCAGCGCCGGACAGCTCCTGGGCCCCCTCCTGCTGTCCGGCTGGGCCGTCACCGACCCCGCCGACCTGACCACCCCCGCCTTCCTCGGCACCGGCGTCGCCGCCGCGCTCTCGCTCCTGACCCTCGTCGGCATGAGCGCGCCCGCGCCCCGGGACCGGACCCCGCCCGCCCGCGCACCGCGCCGCACCCGCGCCGCGGAGGTCCTGCGCGAACCCGGGGTCGCCCCGGCCATCGCCGCCAGCCTCACCGTCCTGGCCGCCATCGACATGACCATCGTCTACCTGCCCGCGCTGGGGGAGGAGCGCGGCATCTCCGCCGCCGCCGTCAGCCTCCTGCTGGCCGTGCGCGCCGCGGCCTCGGTCGTCTCCCGCGCCCTCCTGGGCGTGGCGGTGGCCCGCAGGGGGCGCCACAGCGTCCTGATCGCCAGCCTCGTGGTCTCCGCGGCCGCCGTCGCCGCGCTGGCCGCGCCCCTGCCCCTGTGGGGGCTGGCCGCCGCCCTGGCCGTCGCGGGCCTGGGCCTGGGGATCGGCCAGCCCCTGACCATGGCCTGGGTCGCCGACGCGGCCCGGCCCAGCGCCCGCGCCACCGCCATGGCCCTGCGCATGTCCGGCAACCAGCTCGGCCAGACCACCCTGCCCCTGGTGGCCTCCGCCGTCGCCGGGGGCGTCGGCGTCACCGCCGTCTTCGCGGCCTTCGGCGCGGCCCTGGCCGCCATGGCCGCCGCCCTCACCCGCCGCCGAAACCCCTGACCGGCGCGCCCGGCCGCCCCGCGTCCCCGCCGGGTGTCCGCGGCGCGGCGGTTCGAGGGCCGGCCCGCTTCTGCTCGGAACGGCCATGGGCTTTCCGCCCTTTCCGGCCCCGAAACGGGCAGAAGGCTCGAGGCCGGCAGCAGAAGCCTCACCCGACGGACATCGGGCGCGGCCTCGATCGCGCCGTTCCCGCCTCGGACCTGGAGGCCGACCACGGCCAGACCCCACGGCCCCGTGATCCGCCGGACGAACCCTAGGCCGGCGCGGAACGGGCCGGGGAGGTCAGGCCGAGCGCCCCCAAAAGGGCGCGCACCGCGTCCGCGTCGTGCTCGACGACCGGCGTGTACTCGCACACGCCGACCCCCACCACGTCGTGGTGGGCCGCGATCGCGGCCAGCGCGGCGGCGACCGACGACACCGGCGGCCCCAGCGGCGCGGGGCACGCCACCGCGGCCAGCTCCATCGGATCGCACACGTCCATGTCCAGGTGGACGTACGCCGGAGTGCCCGGCGCGCACCGCGCCACCACGCCCCCCGGGTCGGCGATCACGCGCACCGGGTCCACCAGCGCGATCCCCGACGCCTCGGCGAAGGCCGCCTCCTGCGGGTCGAACTCCCGCGCGCCCGCCAGCACCACCCGGCGGGGGGCGATCCGGCCCTGTCCCAGCAGCGCCGGGTGGCCCTGGCCCAGCAGCAGCCGAAGCGCCATCCCGTGCACCCGGCCGCTGGGGGAGGACTCCGGCGTGTTCAGGTCCGGGTGCGCGTCCACCCAGTACACGACCATGTCCCGGTGGCGGCGCCCCAGGTGCTCGACCGCCGCCAGGTCCGACGCGCAGTCGCCGCCCAGCGTCAGGATCCGCGACGGGTCGCGCCTGGCCAGGCGCGACCGCATCTGCCGCAGCGCCTGGGAGACCAGCTCCAGGTTGCACACGCCGTCCACGACACCGCGCCGGCCGTCGGGGACCGCCACGTGCAGTCTGCTGCCCGAGGCGGGGACCAGCTGGGCGAGCTCCGCCGCGCCGGCGGCGACACGCACGTCGTCACCGCCCTGCCACAGGGGTACCACCAGGTCAACGTCACGCTGCCACACCATGGCGACCACCTTAGAGGGGAGAGCCCGGCCGCGCACCGGGAGAGCCGGGAAAACCGCGCCGCCGTCGCGGCCGGTCGGCGGCGACGCGAGACGATCGTGCCACGGCCGGCGACGGCCACGTCGCGGTTCCGCCACCCCGGCCCCCGCGCGGCCCCTCACCCCCACCCGGAAACCGGACAGATGTGGTGAATCCGGCGGTCGCCGCGCGGTGGGGGCGGGGGAGCGGCGCCGTCGGGCTCGACCGGGCCCGGGGCGGACCGCGCGTGGCGGCGCCCCGGCGCGGGCGGCGGTCCGCGGCCCCCGCCGCAGGCCGGGAGCCCGTCCGGCGGCCGAGGCGCGCGCCGTGCCGGACGGGAAGGGCCCGAAGACGCCGGAGCCCCTTCCACGCGCCTCCCCGCGAATCGCCGATAATGGGCATTATGTAAAGTCGGGGGTTTTCCGGTCCCCTGGAAGGGGGCGGGTTCCCTCCGGTGGTCGGCTTCGGGCGCCGCGAGCAATCCCGGGCGCCCGCGCGTGGGGCCGCCCCACGCGCGGGCGCCGGACGGGACGGGCCGCGCGGCGGCGGGTTCGTGAACGCTCGGGCCGGCGGCCGGACGGGACGTGTCGGGTGGCGGGATCGATCCCCCGGGCGGGCGGCGCGGTCCCGGCGGGGCCGCGCCCCGGCGTGTCGCGTCCCGGGCCGCTCCCGCGCGGCCCGGAGCGGGCATCCGGAGCCGAATCTCCGGATGTTTGCTGCATAAAGTGCATTATGCAGCAAACCGTGCATATGCGGATGTCCGGTGTGTGGCCCCGATCCGTCGGCCGGGCGGTTCGTCCGGTGCCCGCCGCCCGGCCGACGCGGGCCGCATCCCCGGCCTCCCCGGGGACCGCGCCTTCGCGCCTCCCCCCGCCCGGGGCCTCCCGGCGCCCCCTCCTCCCCCGCCGGACGCGCAAACCCCCTGTTCAGTTGCCATGGGAAAAGCAAAGAACCCCAAACGGCCACAAGTGGTCACAACTGGATTAAAAGCCTGTGTTCAGGAGGTGGGCGGGGGGATCCTCGTAGTCGTGTCGAACAGTTCCAGCCAATCCGCTGACCACATCACCGAGGCCGCTCCCCCACACGGAGTCGCCCCCGCGCCCCCTGCCACGGACGACGGCGGCCCCGCGCGCGCCGCCCGCGCCGACGGGCAGGGCCTCGCGCCAGGCCCCGCGCCAGGCCCCGCGCCCCAGGAGGCCCAGGCGCCGCCCGCGCGGCGCCTGGGCGGCGTCGACGTGGCCCGGGGCCTGGCGGTACTGGGCATGTTCATCGTCCACGTGGGCATCGGGTGGACGCTCGCGGACGGCTCCAACGCCCTCTACCCGATCGCCGCCGGACGCTCCGCGGTCCTGTTCGCGCTGCTGGCGGGCGTGTCCATCGCGCTGCTGTCGGGCGGCCGCGAACGCAAGGTCAACAAGGACCTGGGGGTGGCGCTGTGGCGGGTGATCACCCGCGGGGTGGTCATGCTCTTCGCGGGCACGGCGCTGACCATGCTGGGCACGTCCGTGTCGGTGATCCTGGCCTACTACGCGGTGTTCTTCGTACTGGCCGGGATGGTGCTCACCGAACGGTGGGGGGTCGTCGCGTTCGCGGCCGCGGTGCTGGGCGTGGCGGGTCCGGTCGCCTCGTACTGGCTGCGCGGCGTGATCGCCGAGGGCGGGACGCCGGGGCGGGTCGTGGGCGCGGTCAACGCCTACGACCCGTTCGTGCTGCTGGCCGACGACGGGATCGTGAACTTCCTGCTCACCGGCTACTATCCGGCGATCACGTGGATGCCGTTCGTGTTCGCGGGGCTGGCCATCGGCCGGTTGGACCTGCGCTCGACGCGGGTGCGCTGGCGGCTGGTCGCGCTGGGCTCGGGGCTCGCGGCGGCCGCGTACGGGGTGTCGTGGGTGGTGCTGGACGTCTTGGGCGGCGTCGGGCGCCTGGCGGCGTCGGTGAACCCCGAGACGGGGGCCGCCTACGGCGCGGACGGGGTCGCGCTGGCCCTGTACGAGGGGCTGCCGGGGGTCGTGCCGCCCACGGACTGGGTGTGGCTGTTCACGGCGGCTCCGCACAGCGGCACGCCGCTGGAGGTGTTCGGGTCCGGCGGCGTGGCGATCGCGGTGCTGGGGCTGTGCCTGCTGGTGTCGGACCGGCTGGGGTGGCTGGTGTACCCGGTGGCGTCGGTCGGGGCGCTGGCGCTGACCGTGTACGTGGGGCACATCCTGGTGATCTGGCTGGACGAGAGGAGTCTGCTGGACGGGACCCCGCTGTCCTTCGTCTCCACGTGGCTGGACCTCTCGGTTCCGCTGGGGGCGCTGGTGTTCGCCACGGCGTGGCGGCTGCTGGTCCGGCGGCGCGGCCCGTTGGAGTGGCCGCTGCACGTGGTGTCGTCGTGGGTGGCCGAGCGCATCCCCTGAGGCGGGTGTCCGGAGGGCGGGAGGGCCGCGTGGCCCGCCCGCCCTCCGCCGTGTCAGGGGGCTCGGGGGGTGTCGCGGTCCTGCTCGGCGAGGCGGCGCAGGACGCCGTAGGTGCGGTTGGAGCGGGCGGCCTCGCGCTGGGCCCGGGCGGTGACGTCGATGTAGGTCTGGGAGGAGGTGATGGAGGCGTGTCCGAGCAGGTGCATGATCTCGGTGACCGAGGCTCCGTCCTCGGCCAGGCGGGTGGCGAAGGTGTGGCGCAGGGCGTGCACGAGGGTGCCGCGGGCGACGCGGTCGTAGACGCCCGCGTGCCGGTAGCACTGGCGGACCAGGTACTGCAGTCCGCCGCGGCGCAGGGCGGCGCCGCGGTTGTCGACCAGGAGCGGGTCGCCTCCTTTGGGGCGGGTGTCGAAGCGGGTGCGGCGGGTGGCCAGGTAGGCGTCGATGAGGGCTTCGAGCGGGGGTTCCACGGGCAGGGAGCGGGTCTTGCCGCCCTTGCCGACGACTCGGACGCGCCGCTCCCCCGGGCGTCCGCTGATGGACTCCAGGGTCAAGGACAGCATCTCGGCTGAGCGCAGGCCGGTGAGCAGGGCCAGGGCCAGGACGGCGAGGTCGCGTTCGGGCCAGGGGTCGCGGGCTTTGCGGCAGCCCTGGGCCAGGGCGGTGAGCAGGCGTTCGGGGGTGTCCTCGCCCATGAGGGGCTTGGGTTCGCGGGCGGGTGGGCGGGGCCGCTGGACGGCGGGCATGGGGTTGCCCGGGACGAGGTTCTCGGTGACCAGGAACGAGAAGAAGCCGTTCCAGGTGGACCAGGCGCGCAGGACGCTGGAGGCGGCGCGGTCGGTGGCGAACTCGGCGAAGGCCCGGCGCAGGAGGGTGCCGGTGAGGTCCGCGAGGGTCAGGTCGGCGGTGTCGAGGCCCCGCACGCGCGCGGCGTGGCGCAGGACGGCGGTCAGGTCGCGGCGGTAGGCGGCCAGGGTGTGGGGTGAGGGTTTCGCGGGGCGTCTGGCGACGAGGTAGTCCTCCACCGCGTCCAGGGCGCGCACGGGCGAGGGGGCCTGGTGTCCGGGTTCGTTGTCGAGGGCGACGCTCATGCCTTTGACTATCCCCGGTCCGGGGCGCGGACGATCACCGGGCGCGGGGGTTTTCGAACGGTGTCGCGGAATCTGTTCGAAGGGGGTGGTGGCGGGGTTGGCTACGCTTGTCTTCGTGATTTCGATAGCAACGGTCAACGTCAACGGTTTGCGCGCGGCCGCGAAGAAGGGGTTCGTCGAGTGGTTGGCGGCGACCGAGGCCGACGTGGTGTGCCTGCAGGAGACGCGCGCGGAGGTCGCGCAGCTGCCCGCGGAGGTGGTGGCGCCGCCGGGGTGGCACGTGGTCCTGGCTCCGGCGCGGGCCAAGGGGCGCGCGGGGGTCGCGGTGTATTCGAGGGTGGAGCCCGACGCGGTGCGGGTGGGGTTCGGCGCCGAGGAGTTCGAGGGGTCGGGTCGGTACGTGGAGGCCGACTTCGGGGCGGTGAGCGTGGCGAGCCTGTACCTGCCCTCGGGTGAGGTGGGCACCGAGCGTCAGGACGAGAAGGAGCGCTTCATGGAGGCGTTCTACGGGTTCCTGGTGCGGCGGCGCGCTCAGGTGGAGGCGGAGGGCCGGGAGCTGGTGGTGTGCGGTGACTGGAACATCGCGCACCGGGAGGTCGACCTGAAGAACTGGAAGGCCAACCGCAAGGCCTCGGGGTTCCTGCCCGAGGAGCGGGCGTGGATGTCGAGGGTGTTCGACGAGGCGGGGTACGTGGACGTGGCGCGGTCGCTGCTGCCCGAGGCGGTGGGCCCGTACACGTGGTGGTCGTACCGGGGGCGCGCGTTCGACAACGACGCGGGGTGGCGGATCGACTACCAGGTGGCGACGCCCGGGTTGGCGGCGCGGGCCAAGCAGACGCGGGTGGAGCGGGCGGACTCGCACGAGCAGCGCTGGTCCGACCACGCGCCGGTGACGGTTCTCTACTCTGATTAGTCGGGTCCGCCGCGGGGCGGGGAGGATCGGGGTGCGGGTGGTCGGCGGGGTGTTCGCGGGTTGTGGAGGCGTTTGATGCGCGTACCGATCGTTCTGGTGCACGGGCTGCGGCTCTCCCGGAGCATGTGGCGGCCCCAGTTGGCGGTGCTGGCCTCTCAGGGGCGCACCGTGGTGGCTCCGGATCTGCCCGGGCACGGGGCGCGGCGCGGTGAGGTGTTCACGTTGGGCGGCGCGGTGGAGGCGGTGCGCGACGCGATCGACTCGGTGGGCGGGTCCGCGCTGGTGGCGGGGTTGAGTCTGGGCGGGTTCGTGTCGATCGCGGCGGCCGCGGCGTATCCGGAGCGGGTGGCGGGGCTGGTGGCGACGAGCTGTTCGGCGCGGCCGGTCAACGGGTTGGCGCACATGTACCGGATTCCCACGGCGCTGTTGGGGCGGTTGCCGGACAAGGGGTTGGCGGTCAACACGCGGTTCCACCGTTTGACGCTTCCGGCGGACGGGGCCGCGGCGGTCCTGGACGGCGGGTTGGCGATGGAGGCGGCGCGGTCGGTGATCGAGGAGGTCACCGACCTGGACGTGCTGGGTCTGCTGGCGGCGTATCCGGGGACGGTGTGGTTGATCAACGGGGCGCGGGACCACTTCCGGATCCACGAGCGGCTGTTCCTGGACGCGTGCGCGGACGGCCGGCTGCTGGTGGTGCCCCGGGCGGGGCACATGGTGAGTCTGGACCAGCCGGAGCTGTTCACGAACATCGTGGCTGACGCGGCCGACGCGGTGGCGGGCCGGGCCGCGGCGTCGGAGGACGGCCCGGGCTCCCCCGCCTGAGGGCGTCGGCGTGCGCCTCGTGCAGGCGCCGTGGGGGCCTTCTCGCGGTCGCCCGGGGCCCGTGTCCGGTGATCTTGCTGTTTCCCTTCCTGGATCCTTGATTTCAGGGGGGACAGCAAGGTCACCAACGGAAATCGCGTGAAACGGACGTCGTGGGCGCGGCCCCGACCCCTGTCCGCCGTCACCTCGCGTTCCGCGTGGCCGAAAGACCCGTTCGAGGCGCCGGTGCCCGAACCACCCCCGCGTCGGAGGTTCCCTAGGTAGTGTTTTCAAATGATCGCCGCTGGTGGATCATGGTGTCGTGATACGTCGTCATGAACTGTCGGATGCCGAGTGGGAGTTCGTCCGGCC
>NZ_SNYN01000011.1 GCF_004363075.1 Actinorugispora endophytica | reverse complement strand
CCACCCCTTCCCCGCGGCTTCCCCTCCTCCTCCTGGTCCTCGATCTCCTTCGCCATCCGCCCGGTCACCACCGCCCGCCCCGGCTCCGACCGCCCGCCCCGGCCACCGCGCCCGCCACCCGCCCGCAGCACCCCCCCGGGGTCCGTCCCGCCCGCCACAGACCACCAGACGCCTCCCGCCCGGCCCGCCCCGGTCTCGGTCGCGCCCCGCGCCGACGGCGCGCCCCCAGCACGTCAGAAACGCCAGAGGCGTCCCGCTCCGGTGCGGGACGCCCCAAGGGCCACCGGGGCCGCAAACCGCCAGACCACGCCCGGCCCCAGCCGCCTTCCCGCGCCGCCAGGCGCGGGCTTGAGCAAGTAAGGAAACCTGTAACAGCTCCTCAGATCTCCGATGGGTGCTCGGGCTCTTGCGCTTCCTGTTCGATGTCGTATTCGTCGATGATGAGCACTCGGTTGGCTGGCCAAGAGGACTCGGAGATCTCCAGAAGAGTTCCGTCTTCCGCTCGCGCTACGTGGGTCACGTGCATCACTTGGGTCTGCTGCGGAACGGACAGGATCTCCGCCTCTTCCTCCGTCGCAGGCCGAGACAACCAGTAGTCGCGTGCTCGGGCGTATCTCTTGCCGCTCAGGTCCTCGACGCAGAGGAACAGAGCCTTGGGCACAACATCGGGCCTTTCCAAGTACGTGTCACCGGCGGTCTCAACAGGGATGTAGCTGGCACCGACTTCTTCCGGCCGTCCCGTCTCCTTGTCGTAGAGGTTCCGGCGACGGATCACCACCTCGGTTCCGGGGGCAAGGTCGGCGTACTTGGCGATGTGCTCCGGCAAAGATCCTCGACCAGCGAAGACGATGTCATGACGTAGGTGTGCGGTGAGCAGCTTGTTGTCAGAACGCGCCCGCCCGTAACGGTGCCTCGACTGGCGCTGAAGCCGTGAGCTGTCCATCACGAATGTTCCCCGCCCGTGGCGGGACTCCAACAGGCTTTCGGCTCGAAGAACAGAAACGGCCTGCCGGATCGTGGGGACGCTGACGCGGAACTCCTCTGCCAGTGCGGTTTCGGCAGGGATGGTCTCGCCCGGGGGATAGACACCGTCGCGAACTCGCCTACGTAGCTCGTTGGCGATGCGGTGGTACTTCGGCACTCCTGGGCTCATGACGGCTTCCTCTTCAGCTCTAGTCGGGTGTAGGACCTGACCTCTTTAAGAGTACTCCTGACCAGAAAAAATCTCCTCAAGTCCTAAAGAGGAGTTGACGAGTCTGTCTAACCATGCCATCCTCATGCCATCAGGAGGACAACTCCTAAATAAGACTTCAGGAGATGAGATGTTGGTTGTTTCTTCCCCTACCGTTCTCACGTCTGCTGTGGCTGTTCCGGTCCAACGGGATGGGCGTCTCTCGCGTGCGGAGTACGAGGCCCGGATCAAGGGAGCGTTGACCTCGGGTGACGTGTCGACGTTGCCGGTGGTGGTGAGCGCGTTCGGTGCCGCGCCTGAGGAACTGTGCGGGGACTGCCGGGGCCGAGGCATCGTGGCCGGTGGCGAGGAGGCGGTCAACCTCCTCGAAGGGCTGGGGATCTGCGGGTGCATGACCCCGTACAGCCTCTGGTGGGACTACCGCCGTGAGACCTTCGCCTACCCGCACACGGTGAAGGCGAGCGCGATGGAGTGGGTCGGGGGCCGTCCGATCGCTTACGACTACGTGGTTTGCGACTCCTGCGACATCGAGCAGGTCTCGATCTCCTCGGGCGCGGGCCTGGTTCAGATGCCGTGGCGTCCCGACTGCGGCCGCTGCGGCGACACGGGATGGCTGCACGTCGGCACCGACACCAATCCGGTTTTCCCGGAGGACGTCTAGCTTCGCCCCCGGCACAGCGCCCAATCCGACCAAGAACCGTCGCTGTGCCGGGGCCTTGAAGATCGCCGTGGCCGGGGCTGCTTCCACACACCCCCGGTCTTCGGCTCACCTGCCCAACGAACCCAACACGAGGAACGAAGGGGGCTTACTCCATGGTGCCCGAAAACCCTTCTGTCACGCACGCCGCGCCACCGCTGGCCCAGATCTCCGAACGGCTGCGGCTGGGCGACTTCGACCAGGTGCACGAGCGCATCAAGCGGGTGCACGGCTGCGCCTGCCCGGTACGCCTGAGCGGGGAACTGCGCGCGGTCGATGCCGTCACGGGGGACTCCCGTCCGGTGTGGTCCTCCAAGGGAGAGCCCGGCGGCGGGTTGTGGGTGCCGTGCGGGAACCGGCGCGCCACGATCTGCCCGGCTTGCGCGGACACCTACCAGGGCGACACCTTCCAGCTGATCCGCTCGGGCCTGGTCGGCGGCAAGACCGTGCCCGATCGGGTACGCGAGCACCCCCGCGTGTTCGCGACCTTCACCGCGCCCTCGTTCGGGGCGGTGCACCGAGGGCCGGCCAAGGACGGCAAGACCCGCGTCTGCCACCCGCGCCGCTCCGGCACCTCGTGCGCCAGGTATCACCGGGCCGATGACCCGCTGATCGGCGCTCCGCTGGACCCGGACGCCTACGACTACGCACGGCAGGTGATGTGGAACAACCACGCCGGGGAGCTGTGGCGACGCTTCACCGTGTACCTGCGGCGCCACTTGGCCGCCGCCGTGGGGATGACCCAAGCCGAGTTCAACGCCGCCGTGCGGGTGTCCTACGCCAAAGTGGCCGAGTTCCAGGCGCGCGGGGTGGTGCACTTCCACGCTGTGATCCGCTTGGACTCCATGCGTAAGGACGGCATCATCTGCCCGCCTCCGACCTGGGTGAGCGTCGCGCACCTGGATGCCGCCGTGGCCTCGGCCGCCGCTGCGGTACTGGTCACGACTGATCCGGTGCCCGGTCTGCTGCCCGCCCTGTTCCTGCGCTGGGGGATCCAGCTCGACACCCACGCCATCACCACCGACGCCTTCACCGCGGGGAGCCTGACCGAGGAAGCGGTCGCGGCGTACATCGCCAAGTACGCCACCAAGTCCACCACCGACACCGGTGCCTTGGACCGGCGCATCCGCTCCCTGGACGACCTCGACCGGATCGGCGTCACCGCCCACCAGCGTCGGATCATCGAAGCCTGCTGGACGCTGGCCGACGTCCTGGACCTGGAAGAGCGCAAACTGCGCGAGTGGGCGCACATGCTGGGCTTTCGGGGCCACTTCTCCACCAAGTCCCGCCGCTACTCCACCACCCTCGGGGCCTTGCGCCAGGTGCGCCGCGATTACCGCGCCCACCAGGCCCGCCAGACCGGCACCGATGACCTTCTCGGAGACCTGGACGACGACGGCGCAACCACCCTGATCGTGGGGACCTTCGCATTCGCCGGCCAGGGCTATGACCATTCGGTCGATGCGTGGATGGCCGCCAACCACCACCGGGGCCGGATCGAAAACCGCCAGATCGCCCGAGAGGAGAGCGCGGCATGAGTAAGAAACGACGCTTCGGCCGTGTCCGCAAGCTCCCTTCGGGTCGGTATCAGGCCCGTTATCCGGGACCGGACGGCAAGGACCGTCCAGCTCCGCACACCTTCGCTCGTAAGACCGACGCTGATCGCTGGTTGTCGCTCAAAGAGGCTGAGATCGTCAAAGGCGAGTGGATCGCCCCTGACGCTGCCAAGGTCACCGTGGGGGATTGGGGGGCGCGCTGGATCGATTCTGTGGCCTCGGGCCTGAAGCCCAAGACCGTCGCTCTTTACCGGGGTCTCATGCGGTCGCTGGTTCTGCCGCGCTTCGGGACCATGATGGTCGCTGACGTGCGGCCCATCACCGTCGCTGAATGGATGACCAGCATGAAAAAGCGAGGGCTGAGCGCGTCGCGCATCCGTCACGCTTACCTGCTGTTGTCACAGATCATGCGGTCGGCCGTTGAAAACGACATGATCGCGGTGTCTCCGTGCCGTGGGGTCAAGCTGCCTCGGCTGCCGCAGACCGACCCGCGCATCCTCACCGTGAAAGAGGCTGACCGACTGGTTTCCGTCGCTCGTCGTCCGCACGATCTGATCATTCAGCTTCTCGCCTACGGCGGCCTGCGGATCGGGGAAGCCTTCGCGCTGCGGCGCTTCAACATCGACCTCGTCAAGGGGTGGATGACCGTCACGCAGAGCCTCACCGAGATCTCGGGGCGGCACGCGTTCGACACGCCCAAATCACACCAGAAACGGACGGTCGGCCTCCCGGCCTTCGTCGTCGCTCGTCTCCGTGAACACCTGGATGGGATGACCGACAACGCCCCTGACGCCCTGCTGTTCCTGAGCTCTCGTAAGAAGCCGTTCCACTACAACTCGTGGCGGCGCGCCTACTTCGACCCCGCCGTCAGGTCTGCGGAACTGACCGGCGTCACTCCGCATGACCTTCGGGCCAGTCATGCCAGTTGGGTTGCCGACCGTCATGGGGTACTGGCTGCCGCTCGCCGTCTCGGCCACTCCAACGCCAGCGTGACAACGCGGCACTACGCCCGCGCCCTGGACGGCCGTGATGCCGACGTTGCCGCCTCCTTCGATGACCAACGGGCACAACCGAACGACGGTGAAGGGAAACGGGCACACAACGGGCACGGCACCGATGAGTCCGGCTCAGACGACGAACCGTAAGCCGTTCACCAGGTAGGACACTGGTGCTCGTGCTCAAGGCGGGAAAGACTGTAAATCTGCCGGCTCAGCCTACGTAGGTTCGAACCCTACACCTGCCACATCAAGCGGACGACCCCGTGAGCAGTGAGAACACTGCCCACGGGGTCGTCCGCTTTCCTGTTCCGAAGTCCGCTGGCCGAGCCGCCTCCGTGGTGGCCTCCCCGCTGATCTTGACCTTTCCGGGGTCTCGGCCGTCTCCGAGACCCCGGAAAGGTCAAGATCAGCGGGGAGAACGCGCCCAGCGCCTCGTACACCCGCCGGATCCGGGTCGGGTAGTCGCGGGACAGCCCGGTCAGCGGCATCAGCCCGGGATCGAAGGCGTTGGCGGTGATCCGCCGTTCTCCCAGCCGACGGGCCAGCTCGTAGGTGGTGTAGAGGTTGGCGAGCTTGGACGTGGCGTACCGCTGCCTGCCGCCCCGCCCCGTTGCGTCCATCGGGGAGTGGTCGGGGTCGGCGAGCAGAGCCGGGTCGGCCCAGACCGGAGCGGGGAAGCCGAAGCTGTGCCGCGGTCCCATGTGCGTGCCGCTGGAGACGAGCACGACGCGCCCCGGTTCGGCGACGTGGTCCAGCAACAGCCGGATCAGCAGGAAGTGGCCGAGGTGGTTCGTCGCGAAGGTCAGCTCGTGGCCGTCGGCGGACCGCCTGACGCCGTTCGCCACCTGGACCCCCGCGTTGCTGACCAGCGCGTGCAGTGGCGGACGTCCGCCGGTGGCCAGCGCCGACGCGGCCGCGCGCACCGAGTCGAGGGACGCGAGGTCCATCTCCAGGACCTCCAGGCTCGCGGCCGGGCTCCGCTCCCGGATCAGCGCCGCCGCGGCCGCCCCCCTCTCTGGGGCGCGGCACCCCAGGACCACGTGCCAGTCCGCCCGCGCGAGCTCGACCGCGACGTGCAGGCCGAGTCCGGATGACGCGCCGGTGATGACAACAGACTTGGTCGGTGGCATTTCTTCCACTCTCTCGTTCGGACGCGCCGCGACCGGCGCGTAAAAATTAGGGACTCGGTTCCAAATGGTACTCGATCCCGTTTTGTGGGGGAAGGGGGACGCCCGAATAGCCTGGGCGGATGTCAGACGTGGATGAGCAGAGCGGCCTTTCGCTGCGCGAACGCAAGCAGCGCCGCACCCGGGAAGCGATCATCGAGGCGGCCATGAGCCTGTTCGCGGAGCGGGGCTTCGACGCCGTGACCGTGAGCGGGATCGCCGAGCGCGCGGAGGTCGGCCGGACGACCTTCTTCCGCTACTTCACGGACAAGCAGGAGGTGCTTTTCGCCGACGACGACGCGATGCTGGCCGAGCTCACCGGGACGGTCGAGCGGGCCGCGTCCGGGGTGCCGCCGATCGGGGACTCGCTGGGAGCCGCGCTCGTCCTCGCCCGCGAGGCCCTGCGGTCGATCGCCGGGAACATCGCCCGCCACCGGGAGTGGGCGGGGCTGCGCGACGAGCTGATCAGGGGCAACCAGGCCCTGTACGCGCGGAACCTGCTGAAGGAGCAGCGGTACGTCGAGGCCGTCGTCGAGCTGCTGGTACGGCACGGGGCCACCCCCGAGACCGCCACCCTCGCCGCGGGCCTGGGCGCCGCCTGCTACCGCACCGCGCTGGTCGCCGTCGGAAGCGGGAAGGCGGAGATCACCGACGCCCTGGAGGCGGCCTTCGACCGGGTGTCCGCCGAGCGCCCCCGCTGACCGGGACCGTCCGGCCCTGCGCCGGCGGCGTGATTCTTCGGCAAGAGATGACCGCGGCTTGGGCCAAAACGGTACGGGCCGGGGAGCAGGCTGGGAGTGCCGGAGCCCGGAGCAGGTACGCGAGAAGGAGGCAGCGCCATGTCCCTCCAGGAGGAACTGCGCCACGCGATCGAGGACCGCGACGCCGACGCGCTGGTGGCCAAGTTCACCGACGACGCCGACTACACGATGATCGACCAGACCCGGCCGCCGAGCGCGCCGATGAGGCTGCACGGCCGCCCCGAGATCGAGCAGACCCTGCGGGAGGTCTTCTCCCGGGACATGACCCACCAGTTGGAGCAGTGCGTGGTCGAGGGCGACCACGCCGCCTACGTCGAGCGGTGCTCCTACCCCGACGGCACGAAGGTCATGTCCATGTCGATGCTCGACCTGAGGGACGGCCGGATCGTGCGGCAGTCCACCGTCCAGGCGTGGGACGAGGCGGAGACGGCCGAAGGAGCGGAGTGCCGCGGCTTCGACGACGCCGACGAGGTGCGCGAGTTCGGCAACGGCCGCCTGGAGGTGCTCAACATCGGCGGGCGCGAGATCGACCGCGCGGTGTTCCAGCCGGGTTGGCGGTGGTCGGAGAACGTCAAGCCGATCGCGGGCACGGACCTGTGCATGTTCTCCCACTTCGGTCACGTCATGTCCGGGACGCTGCACGTCCGGATGGCCGACGGAACCGAGATCGACTGCGGGCCGGGCGACGTCATGCGGGTCGCGCCGGGGCACGACGCCTGGGTGGTCGGCGACGAGGCCGTGACCATCGTCGACTGGGAGCAGGGCAAGGGCGACTACGCCAAGCCGGGCCGCTAGCGCCCTCGTCCCGGACGGCCCGGTGACGCCCCGCCGCGCGGCCGGGCCGTCCCGGTCGGGACGGACCTCCTCCGCCGGTGCCTCCCGCCGGCGTTCGCGCCGTGCCGGAGGCGCCGGCGACCATCGACCGGGCGGCGGCCTACGCCGACGCCTCCCCGTGATCCCGTGGTTTCCTCCCATGCCCCCTTGACAGGCGCCGGGAGAATCACGTGATCACGGTGGAAGTACCGGAACGCCCGTGTACCGGGGGACACGGGCCCCTTCGGTGTTTGTGGGCGGTGAAACGGCAGGTCACAACTTGGATTTCGGGCGATGGCGAGCCAGATCTCAGGGGATTCGGGACGCGGGAGGAGCGGGAGGTCTTTAGTCTGCTGAGGTGTGGGTGATTCAGTGAACCGGGAGCAGGAGCGCCAGCGGGCGGGAGCGCCGCACGGGCGGGCCGCCATGCTGCGGCTGGCGGCCTGGTTCGACGGGGCCGACGACGACACCGCGCACGCGCTCTTCACCGCCGCGTTCGCCGTCCACCCCGCCAGGCATCTGGGTGGCGGCACCGAGGACGCCGCGGCCGCCGACAGCTGGTGGAGCGCGCCCGCCGCCGACACGTCCGCGATGCTGCGGCCCGGCGCGCGCGGCGTGCTCGCGCCGGTGGAGGACCACAGCGAGCAGCAGGCGCGGCTGCGCGACGCCGCCGAGGCGGCGGCCCACTGGCGCCGCTCGGCCGCGGGAGAGGTCCGCTCGCTGCTGGCCGGCCTCACCCCCGAGACCGGTCGGCTCACGATGACCGAATCCGCGCTGGGCGTTCTCATGGAGCTGCTCACCAGGGCCCTGGGCTCCGGCGACGCCACCACCGGGCCCGTCACCGCGGGAGACCTCGAACTCGACATCCGGCTGCACGTCAGCTACGCCCCTTCCGCGGTCCTCTCCATCGGCGAGGACGGCGGCGACCTCACCCTTGAGGGCCTGCGGCTCCGCGCCACCCCCTACGCGCGGCGTGAGCTCGGACCGGAGGACGACGGAGAGCCGGAGGCGGGCGTCGGCGACACCGCACCCGAGCCGGACGACGACTCCGGCGGGGCCTAGGCCGTGCCCCCCGAACCGCTCCGGGCCCGTTCCCCCCTCAGCGCGGGGCCCCGCGAAACACCCCGACGGGGAGGCGCGGCCGCGGACCGGCGCCGGCCCGTCCGAGAGCCCCCGGGGAACGCCGGACCGGCGACAGCGACGACAGCAGCACCCCGAGCACACACCAGTCAGGAAGGTGACGCCAGACCGTGGCGGCCAAGGAGGACATCGCGCTCACCATCGAGCGCCAGGCGGCGGCCCGCCGCCTGCTGGCGGATCCGATCATCACCGCCCGCAGCCACCCCGAGGACTTCGCGCTCGTCCACGCCCACTCCGACTGGCTCATCCGGAGCTTCGAGCGCGTCCTCGGCTACGACCTGACCGTCGCGGACGACCACGCCCGCCTCGTCAAGTCCGGCCTCGTCCGCGCCGTCGCGACTCCCCTGCACCGGGCCAGCGGAGCGCCCTTCACCCCCCGCGCCTACACCTACCTCGCGCTCACCCTGGCGGCGCTCGCCGAGACCGCGCCCCGGACCGCCGTCACCGAACTCGCCGCCGCCGTACGCGAGGCCGCCGACGAGGCCGGACTCGACCTCGACCCCGAGTCCAGGCTCGGAGAACGCCGCGCCTTCGTCGCCGGCCTCGTCCGGCTCGCCTCCTGGGGCGCCCTCACCGTGACCAGCGGAGACCTGGCCGACTACGCCGTGGACGGCTCCGCCGAGGTCGGCCTCGCCGTCGACCACGCGATCGCCGCGCGGATCCCGGCCCACCCGCCGCACGCCACCGCCGACCCCCGCGCCTTCATCGCGCGCGCCGAGAACGACGCCGCGGCCCCGGACGACCGCGCCGCAGAGCTCACCCTGCGCAGGCTCCTGGCCGAGACCACCGTCGTCTACCGCGCGGAACTGGCGCCCGCCCACCGGGCCCGGCTGACCGGCCACCAGTGGCGCGCCGCCGCCGAACTCACCGAACTGCTGGGCTGCGAGGCCGAGATCCGCGCCGAGGGCGTGGCCCTGGTCATGCCCGGTGACGCCGCGGCCGACGCCCGCGGAACCGACCAGCACCCGGCCTTCCCCGGCAGCGGACCGGTCGGCAGGGCCGCCCTGACCCTCCTGGCCCGCCTCACCGCCGCGCTCGCGCCCCCGCCCTTCAGCCACGCCGTCCCGATCCCCGCCGGCCTGCTGCGCGCCGGACTCGCCGCGGCCGTCGACGACGACGCCACCCGGGACTGGACGCGCACCGCGACCAGTCACGTCCCCGACCCCGACGCCCTCACCGAGCGCGTCCTGCGCCTGCTCGTCGACAGCCGTCTGCTGGAGCACGCCCCCGACGGGGGCGGCCTCGACGACGACCCCATGGACGGCTGGCGGCTCCTCGCGGCCGCGGCCCGCTACCGCGATGCCGTCCCCGCGCAGGTCGGCGGTACCGAGTGAAGACGCGGAGGGCCGTCGGGCGACGCCCCGCGACCGTCCGCGGAACGCGGACGGCGGTCGCCCCGAGTACCCCGCGCATCCGGGAGAATGTCACCACCCCCGGCGCGCCGGCCGTCCGGCGCGGTGTGCACCAGGACGAGCGGTACGGAGTGGAGGACGGCCGATGAACCAGCAGGACACGACCCTCCCCAAGCGCTATCGGCTCGAACGCGCCGGAATCCACAACGTCTGGCAGTACGACGACCACGTCTTCGACTTCGCCGACGGACGCCTGCTCCTGCGCGGACGCAACGGCGCCGGCAAGTCCAAGGCCCTGGAGATGCTGCTGCCCTTCCTGCTCGACGGCGACGCCCGGCGCCTCGACACCACCGGCACCAGCCGCACCAGCCTGCGCTGGCTGATGCTCGAGGGGCGCACCGCCACCGAGACCGGTGGCGGGACCGCCACCGGGGCGGGCGACACCACCCTGGGGTACCTGTGGGTCGAGTTCACCCGCCGCGACGAGGACGACCAGCCGCAGCGGCGCACCCTCGGCGCCGCCATCACCGCCTCGCCCGACCAGCCCGAGGCCCGCTCCGTGTTCTTCGTCACCGACCGCCGCGTCGGCGACGACCTCGCCCTCGTCGAGAACGGCCGCCCCCTGTCCATCGAGCGCCTGCGCACCGCGCTCGGCCCGGACAACTGCTACGACACCGCCCTCGGCTACCGCACCCGGGTCATGCGCGACCTGTTCGGCCTCGACGACCACATGCGGTACCGCAACCTCATCCACCTGCTCTACCGGCTGCGCCGCCCCACCGTCGGCGAACGCCTCGAAGCGGGCGAACTCGTCTCCGTGCTCGCCGAGGCGCTGCCGCCCATGGACGACGCCGTCCTGGACGAGGTCGCCCGCAACATCACCGACCTCGACGCCGCCCGCGCCCGCCTGTCCGCCCTGCGCACCGCCCAGGAGCACACCGCCGACTTCCTCGGCGACTACCGCGGCTACCTGCACGGCGTCCTGCGCGAGCAGACCAGGCTCGTACGCGCCCAGACCGACGCCTTCGAGGAGCGGGACACCGAGCTCGCCCGCCTCGAGACCGAACTCGACGCCCTCGTCTCCGCCGAGAGCGCCGTCCAGGAGGAGCGCGACCGCCTGCGCCGCGGCCGCGACACCGCCGCCTCCGACGCCGACACCCTCAGCGCGGGCGGCGAAGGCGGGTCCGAGCCCCAGGAGGCCGAGCGGAAGGCCCGCTACGCCGCCGTGTCGGCCTACATCCGCGCGGCCGAGGCCGCCTGGGCCGCGGGCGACCACGCGCGCACCACCGAGCAGCAGGCCGACACCCGCCTCAGCACCGACATCGCGGCCATCGAACGCGGCATCAGCGGACTGCGCCGCCTCCACATCGGCCTGCGCGACGCGGCCCGCCTCTCCGGCCTGGCGGTCGACTCCGTCGGGGAGGTCCCGCAGACCGTCCGCGTCACCCTCGCCCCCCGGGAGAGCGTCACCCAGGTCAACCTCGAAGGGCTCGAACAAGCCGTCGAACGCCCGCCCGTGCCCGGTATCGAAGTCGCCAACCTGCGCAGGCGCCTCTCCGAACTCCACGACAGGCTCAGCCGCGCCGACGCGGCCGCGGCCGAACGCGAGACCACCGCCGCCGACCTGTACCAGCGGGCTCTGTCCCTGGGCGTCGCAGAACGCCGCGAGGCCGCGCTCAACAGCGAAGCCGAGTGGGGCGACGGCCACGTCGAACGCGCCCGCGAACGGGAGCGCGCCGCCATCGAAGGCGTCCGCGAGGCCAGCACCGCCTACGCCGCCGACATCCGGGAGTGGTGCAACGCCCTGCGCGCGGCCGCCCCCGACACCGACATCACCGCGGCCCTGGACGCCCTCGAGGAACGCGTCGAACTGCCCCTCGACGACGCCCTCCGCGTCCTGCCGGCCGACCTGCCCGAGACCGTCACCCGCGACGCCCACGTCATCGTCGACCCGCTGCTGCGCGAGGTCCGCGAGAGCCGCGACACCGCCCTCGGCGAGGAGCGCGACCTCGCCACCGAGCTCGACGAGCTCGCCGAGCGCCGTGCCGACGACGCCGCGCACGTCACCGCCCCCCGCCCGGCCTGGGCCACCGCCCCCCGGACCCCCGACGCGGGCACCCCCCTGCACCTCGCCGTCGACTTCGCCGATCACCTCGGCCCCGCCGAACGCGCCGGGCTCGAAGCCGCCCTGGAGGCGTCCGGTCTCCTCGCCGGACTCGTCACGCCCGACGGCACCGTCGTCGACTCCGACACCCGGGACCTCCTGCTCAGCCCCGGCGAGCCCCTGCGCGGCCACACCCTCCTGGACGCGCTCGTCCCCCTCGACGAGCCCGAGTCGCCGGCCGGCCGCGCCTCCGTCATCGCCATCCTCTCCTCCATCCGCCTCGAGAACGGAGGGGAGGAGCCCGAGGCGCGGCCGACCGAGTCCTGGTTCCAGGCCACCACGGGCCCCCGGCGCCGCCGCCAGGAGAACACGGTCTCCCTCGACGGGCGCTGGCGGCTCGGCGTCGCCGGAGGCTCGCACCACAAGGCCGCCGCCGAGTACATCGGCGAGGACGCCCGCGCCGAGACCCTCGAACGCCACCGCGCCAAGGCGGAACGGCGCATCGAGATGGCCAAGGCGCTGCTCGCCGAGGCCCAGGAGCGCCGCGCCGACATCGACAACCGCAACGACAGCCTCATCCGGATCAACCGCTCCGTCCCCTCGGGCGCCGAGCTCACCGCCGCCTGGGCCGTCCTGGACGACGCCCGCGCCTGGCTCGCCGACGCCGTCCGCGAGCACGCGGCCGCGCGCGCCGCAGCGGACAGCGCCCGGAAGACCGCGCTCTCCCTGCGCGCGGCCCTCGTCGGTCCCGCACTCGAACAGGGCCTGCCCGTCGACCACGACGAACTCACCAAGGTCCGGAACGCCCTGGGCGCGCTCCGCGTCCAGATCTCCTCCGCCCACCGCGACCTGGAGGTCCTCGCGGGCCGCCTGGAGGACTACCACCGGCACGTCGCCGAGTGGAAGCGCGCCCGCGACGCCAGGGTCCTCGCCGAGGACGCCCGCACCGCCGCCATCGGCGACATGATCACCGTCCGCCGCGAGACCGAGCTCACCGACCGCGCCCGCGCCGCCGACCCGGCCCAGGTCGAGGCGGCCGTCACCCAGGTCCGCGCCCGCGCCCGCGCCGCCGACGAGCGGCTGCCCGAACTCGAACGCGCCGCCCAGCGTGCCCGGGACGAGCGGGTCGCCGCCGAGTCCCGGCGGGGCACCGCGACCGTCGAACGCGCCGAGCAGGCCCGTCGGGCGCTCGCCGCCGGAGCGCGGCTGCGCGCCGTGCTGGCCCTCCCCGCGGGCGGCGTCGACCACGGCCTGCTGACCGCGGCCGGTCTCACCGAGCTCGCCGACGAGGACGGGCCCATCGCCGCCCACGACGCCGCCGAGCAGGACCCGGAGCGCGGCGACGAGTTCACCAAGCGGGTCCAGGCGCTCAGCGCCCTCGTCTCGGCGATCGAAACCGGTCTCGACCCCGAGGGCGACGACGTCGACGACAGCGGGATCCTGCGGGCCCGTGAGGAGCTCCACCGGGGGCTCACCGCCGACGCCGCCCTCGGCGCCCGCACCGAGCTCACCGAGCCCGCGGGGGTCAAGCGCGTCACCGTGCACGACGACCACGGCGCGCACGACATCACCGACTACGCCGAACTCCTGCGCGCCGGCATCGCCGAAGCCGAGGAGACCGCCGCGGTACGCGAGGAGGAGGCCTACGAGCGGCACCTCCTCGGCGAACTCGCCGGCCACCTGTCCCGCCAGATCGACGAGGCCCGCGAACTCATCGCCACCATGAACAGCGTCCTCGGAGACGTCACCACCTCCCAGGGCCTGGGCGTGCGCCTGGACTGGCGGCTCGCCCCCGACGCCGACGAGGACATCCACGCGGTGGTCCCGCTGCTGCGCCGCCCAGCCGAGCAGCGAACCCGGGTCGAGACCACCCGCCTGCGCGACGCCCTGCGCCGCTGTATCGAGGCCATCCGCCGCCTCGACCCCACCGCCACCGGCGGCGCCCAGCTGCGCGCCGCCCTGGACTACCGCTCCTGGTTCTCCTTCACCGTCTACGTCACCGACGCCGCCCACCCCGAGCGCGAGCGCCGCCTCACCCACCGCACCGCGCTCAGCCAGGGCGAGCAGCGCGTCATCGCCTACCTGGTGCTGTTCGCCGCGGCGGCCGCGCAGTTCGGCGCGCTCGCCCTGGACGAGCCCCGGACGCCCCGGCTCATCCTGCTCGACGACGCCTTCGCCAAGGTCGACGAGCCCACCCACGGCCGCCTGCTCGGCATGCTGGTCGAACTCGACCTCGACTTCGTGCTCACCTCGGAACGCGTCTGGGGGTGCTTCCCGAACGTCCCGCGACTGCACATCTACGAGTGCCTGCGCGACCCCGCCGAACCCGGCATCGCCACCCTGCACTTCACCTGGGACGGTAACCGGCGCCGCCTCAACGGAGTGTGACGACCGCCGCGGGGCCGACCCGCGCGCCCGGGGCGGCCCCGGCGCGCGGCCGTGGAGCGGGGGCGCGGAGGTCCCGAACTTCCGGATCCCACTACTGGTTTCATCCCGTCTGCCCTAATCTGCAAAGGCGAGGCCACGAACGGAGCAGGTGTTGTGACGACGGTGACGACGTCCCAGGCGGGGTTCCCCTCGGAACCCCAGAGACGGCGGAGAGCGGCGTCCGCCCCGACCGGTTCCCTGTGGGACCGGCTCTCCCGGTCCCCCCTCGACCCCGCCGCCCGGCAGTGGGTGGCCGCGGCCGCCCACGGCGAGGACGCCCTCGCCGCCTGCGCCCGCGGCGAGACCTTCGACCTGCCGCTCCCCGCCGAGCCCGTGCAGCCGGTGCAGCACGCCCGCCGCTGCTACCTCAACCGCGTCCGGGTCCAGGGGTTCCGCGGCATCGGACGCGCCGCCACCCTCGAGTTCCCGCCCGGTCCCGGCCTGACCGTGATCGTGGGCCGCAACGGCTCGGGCAAGTCCAGCTTCGCCGAAGCCGTCGAAGCCGCTCTCACCGGCCGGAACGTCCGCTGGGACGGCATGCCCGCCGCGTGGCGGGACGGCTGGCGCAACCTGCACTTCGACGACACCACCGAGATCACCGTCGAGCTCCAGCGCTCCGGGGAGCACGCCGCCACCCGGGTCACCCGCTCCTGGGCCGGCGAGAGCGTCCGGTCCGCGCGCGGCGAGGTCGTCCTGCCCAACGGCGAGACCGGATCGCTGGCCAGCCTCGGCTGGGGCGACGACCTCTCCCGCTACCGGCCCTTCCTCTCCTACGACGAGCTCGGCCGCACCGTCACCGGCCGCTCCGCCGAGCTGTACGACACGCTCACCGCGCTGCTGGGCCTGACCGAGCTCACCGAGACCGAGCGCCGCCTCGCCAAGGCCTGCGACAAGCTGGCCAAGGCCGTGGACAGGCCCGCCCGCGACCTGTCCTACCTCCTGGAGCAACTGCGCGCCTCCACGGACCCCAGGGCGCGCAGGGCCGTCGAGATCCTGACCGCGCCCTCCACCGACCTCGGCCGGCTCGCCGCCATCGCCGCCGACAACGGCCCCAGCGACCCCGCCCAGCAGGTCGTGCTGCGCCGCCTGCGCCGTCTGGCGGTGCCCGAGCGCGCGCTCATGACCGATGTGGTCAGCGAGCTGCGCGGCGCGGCCATGGAGACCGCCATGGCCGCGGGCACCAAGGGCGACCGCGCGCGCGGCGTCGTCGAGCTGCTGCGCCAGGCTCTGGAGTACCACGAACGCCACCCGGCCGAGACCGACTGCCCCACGTGCGGATCCACCGACGCGCTCGGCACCGCCTGGGTGTACCGCGCCCGGGCCGAGATCGCCAAGCTGGAGCCCGTCGCGGCGAGCACCGCGGCCGCCCACCAGCGCGCCGAGGACGCCCGGGACCAGGCGCGCTTCCTGATGGCCCCGCCGCCCTCCTGGCTTCCTCCCGACAGCGAACTGGGCCTGATCTGGGCCGACTGGGCGGCCGGAGCGGAGATCACCGACCTCGGCGAACTGGCCGCGCACATCGACACCACCGGCCGGCGGCTGCGCTCGGCCGCGATCGCCGCGCGCAAGGCCGCCACGGAGCGGCTCAGCGACCCCACCGACGGCTGGGCCGAGGTCGCCGAGCAGCTGGGGGCGTGGCTGGAGGACGCCCGCGAGGCCGTCAAAGCCCGCGAGACACTGGAGCCCGCCGTACGCGCCCTCGACTGGTTCACCGCCCTGGCCCGCGAACTGCGGGCCGAGCGCCTGCGGCCCCTGGCCGCCCAGTCCGAGAAGGTCTGGGGGCGGCTGCGCCAGGAGCGGCACATCGACCTCGAGGCGCTGCGCCTGGTCGGAAGGGGAGCCCAGCGGCGGGTCGCGGTCGACGTCAGCGTGGACGGCACCGAGGGGGCGGACAACGCTCCCGGGCTGCTCAGCCAGGGTGAGTTCCAGGCCCTCGCGCTGTCCATCTGCCTGCCGCGCACCCTCGTGCCCGGAAACCCCTTCGGATTCCTGCTGCTGGACGACCCCGTCCAGGCGATGGACACCGAGACCGTGGAAGGGCTCTCGGCGGTGCTCGCCGAGGTCGGGCGGCACCGCCAGATCGTCGTCTTCACGCACGACACCCGCCTGGTCGACGCCCTGCGCAGACTCGGTCTTCCCGCCTCCATCCGCACCATCCAGCGCGACGCCATGTCCAACGTCTGGGTCGCGGAGTAGGAACCCGCGGGGCGCGCGGCGTCCGGGTCTGCGGAGCACCCCGCAACCCATGCGGTTCCGCCCAGGGGGACGACCCCCTTCGACCCCCGCAGGGGGGCGCGCGGCGTCCGAGTTGGCAGAGCACCCCGCAACCCATGTATATTCAAGACATCGCGAAGGGCGGAACCCCGCAGGGGGGAAGCCACGGAAGCGCGCCCCTTTAGCTCAGTCGGCAGAGCGTCTCCATGGTAAGGAGAAGGTCTACGGTTCGATTCCGTAAAGGGGCTCCACCACTTGATTGAGATCCGATCCACTCAGGTGGGTGGTCGGCGAAATATCGATCGCCGGTCAGTCTGGGCTCCGGTACCCTCGTGAGGGTAAGTTCGGAATCCCGGTCTAGGCGGAGTAGCTCAGTCGGTAGAGCAAGCGGCTCATAATCGCTGTGTCGTCGGTTCAAGTCCGGCCTCCGCTACTGCCTGCGAGACCCCTGATCAAATCAGGGGTTCCCGTGGGTTTTTTTCAGTGTTCGTATGTTGTTCAGCGAGAAAGGCACTCCAAAGTGGCTGCCACCGACGTGAGGCCGAAGATCACCCTGGCCTGCCAGGAGTGCAAGCACCGTAACTACATCACGCGCAAGAACCGTCGGAACACCCCCGACCGTCTTGAGCTGAAGAAGTACTGCCGGAACTGCCGTACGCACCAGGCGCACAAGGAGACCCGCTAGCCGGTGTCCCGCCCTCTCGTGAGAGAAGAGGCGAGCGGAGCGGCCCTGCGGTCGCGGCGGATTCTTCAGGTTCGAGCCGGAAACGGTCTGGACTTCCCCAGTAGCCCGGTGAGCTCCCAGAGCTCACCGGGCTACTAGTGTTGTGGCGCGGGCTCCGTCCCGGCTGGCGCGGTCCGGCGCGGCGAGAACACACACTGAGAGGACGTCGATGGCGATTAACCGCGACTACCTGGGGCGGGTGTACGAGGCCCCCGAGCCCTACGAAGTGACGCGGGGCAAGATCCGCGAGTTCGCCGACGCGATCTCGGACCCGAACCCGGTCTACCGCGACCGGGACAGCGCGAAGGCCGCCGGGTACACCGACGTCGTCGCCCCGCCGACCTTCCCCATCATCCTCGACATGGAGGGCGTCGGCCAGGCCGTCGCGGACCCTGGGCTGCGCCTGGACTTCTCCATGGTGGTGCACGGGGCTCAGGACTTCCGCTACAGCCGTCCCCTGCAGGCCGGGGACGTGGTGACCTGCCGCACCACGGTCAGCGACATCAAGGCGCTGGGCCGCACCGAGATGATCACGCTGGAGAGCGAGATCGCCACCGTCGACGGCGAACACGTCGTCACCGCCGTCAACATGCTCGTCGTGCGCGCCGGTGCCGAACCGGCCGAGAAGAAGTAGGGGAGCCGCGCAGATGACCGCCTCCGTCCGTTACGCAGACGTCGAAGTGGGAACCGAGCTGCCCGAGTGGGTCTTCCCCGTCCGCCGCCCCGACCTCGTCCGGTACGCGGGGGCCTCCGGCGACTTCAACCCGATCCACTGGAACGAGCGGTTCGCCCGCGAGGTCGGCCTGCCCGACGTGATCGCGCACGGCATGTTCACCATGGCCCAGGCCGGACGCCTGATCACCGACTGGACCGGCGACCCCGGCGCGGTCGTGGAGTACGGGGTCCGCTTCTCCAACCCCGTCGTGGTCCCCGACGACGACACGGGAGCCGAGCTCGTGGTCAGCGGCGTCGTCACCCGGAAGCGCGACGACAACCTGGTCGTGGTCGCCATCACCGCCCGCTCCGCCGGGGCCAAGGTGCTGGCGCGCTCCACCGCCGTGGTGCGCCTGGCCTGACCCCGAAACCGAGACGACCGTTCCACCGCAGCCCGACCAGAGGTGTCCACCGTGCCCACTGCCCCCGTCCGCAACGTGCCGCTCGCCGAGTACACGACGCTCGGGCTCGGCGGCCCCGCCGAGACCTTCCAGCCGGTGACCAGCACAGCCGAGCTGGTCGACGCGGTGCGCGCGGTGGACGCCGCGGAGGGCGCGGAGCTGCTGGTCCTGGGCGGCGGAAGCAACCTGGTCGTGGCGGACGAGGGCTTCACGGGAACGGTCGTCTACGTGGACTCCTCGGGGGTGTCGAGCACCGGCGGCGACGGCGGCACCGTGCGGGTCCGCGCGGACGCCGGGGTGGAGTGGGATCCGTTCGTCGCGCGGTGCGTGGCCGACGGCCTGTCCGGGATCGAATGCCTTTCCGGCATCCCCGGCCGGGTCGGCTCCACCCCGATCCAGAACGTCGGAGCGTATGGCCAGGACGTCGGCCAGACCGTCGCCGAGGTCCTGGTCTACGACAGGGAGCAGGGCCGCAACCGCGTCCTGAGCGGCGCCGAGTGCGGCTTCGCCTACCGCGACAGCGTCTTCAAGGGCCACACCCGCTACGTGGTCTGCGAGGTCGTGTTCGAGCTGGCCCGGTCACCGTTGAGCCGGCCGGTCCGGTACGCGGAACTCGCCCGCGCGCTGGGTACGGAGGTCGGCGGACGGGTTCCGCTGGCCGACGCGCGCGAGGCCGTCCTGGAGCTGCGCCGGGGCAAGGGCATGGTCCTGGACCCGGCCGACCCCGACAGCCGCAGCGCCGGGTCGTTCTTCACCAACCCGATCCTGTCCGCGTCCGAGTTCACCGAGTTCGGGAAGCGCGCCGCCGCGCTGCTGGGCCCCGACACGGAACCACCCGCCTACCCCGACACCGACGGCCGGGTGAAGACCTCGGCGGCCTGGCTGATCCAGCACGCGGGCTTCGCCAAGGGGTACACCAGGGGTCCCGCGCGCATCTCCACCAAGCACACCCTGGCCCTGACCAACCCGGGCGGCGCCACGACCGCCGACCTGCTGGCCCTGGCCCGCGAGGTGCGCGCCGGAGTCGCCGAGGCCTTCGGGATCACCCTCGTGAACGAGCCCGTGATGGTCGGCGTGGAGCTGTAGGGAGCCCCGGGCCGCGGTCCGCCCCGGACCTCCGGTGTCCGAACACCGTCCCGGGAGCCCCCGGGCCCGGGCCCCTCCGCCGGACGGGCCGCCGCGGAACCGCGCCGAAGAAAAGAATTAGGCCTGCCGAACTTTTTTATTCGCCGGGTTTCCGGTTTCAGATCGGACGGCCCAGGAATTGCGAATCAAGTTTCCCTTCCCTATGGTTGAATTCGTCGAAGGGGAGTAGTCCTCAATTCGTGTGGTCGACAGACTGGCCCCCGCGCTGTTCGGAGGCCCGGTCGCACGAGCCTCAACACGCTTCAGGCGGACGAGACCTTCGGTCCGGTGGCCATTTCCGGGCCGAAGCGCGGCGTTCGCCTTTTCTGCTTCTGCCCGGCATCGACGTGAAGGGCAGAGAACTCGATGGTTTTCCTCACCGCGCTCGGAGTGAGCGGCGCGGCCATTTTCCTCGCGGAAATGGGCGACAAGACCCAGCTGGTGGCGATGTCGCTGGCGACCCGCTACCGCGCGCGGACGGTGCTGCTGGGCATCACCGCGGCCACCGTCGCCGTGCACGGCGTGAGCGTCCTTCTGGCCGAGCTCCTGGGCCTGGCGATCCCCACCGACTGGGTCACCCTCGCCGCGGGCCTGGCGTTCGTCTTCTTCGGCTTCTGGACGCTGCGCGGCGACGAGCTCACCGCCCAGGACGAGGAGCGCGCGGCGACCCGGCGCCGACGGTCGGCCTTCCTGACCGTGGCCATGATCTTCTTCGTCGCCGAACTCGGCGACAAGACCATGCTCGCCACCGTCACCGTCGGCACGAACTACGCGGACGCGCCGCTGGCCTGGATCGCCGTGTGGATCGGCTCCACCGTCGGCATGGTCCTGGCCGACGGCCTGGCCATCGTCCTCGGCGCGGTCCTGGGCAAGAAGCTCCCCGAACGCGCCATCCAGATCGGCGCCGCCGCCCTGTTCTTCATCGCGGGCATCGCGATGGCCTGGCAGGGCCTGGCCATGCTGCTGTTCTGAGCGCCTCCCGGGCCGGTCTAACCGGCCGGCTCGGGGGCCGCCAGCCAGGCGTCCACCCCGACGAGCATCTCCTTCTTCAGGCTTTCGGGAGCCGCCGAGGCGCGGATGGACATGCGGGCCAACTCGGCCAGCTCGTGGTCGGAGAAGGCGAAGACGTCGCGGGCGATCTGGTACTGCTCGGCCAGGCGGGGGCCGAACAGGAGGGGGTCGTCGGTGCCCAGCGCCACGGGGACGCCCGCGTCGAAGAGGTGGCGCAGGGGAACCCGGGAGACGTCCTCGACCACGCCCAGCCCCACGTTGGAGCTCGGGCAGACCTCCAGGGTCACCTCCTGGGTCGCCAGGCGCTCCACCAGGTACGGGTCCTCGACCGCGCGCACCCCGTGCCCGATCCGGTGGGCCTCCAGCATGTCCAGGCACTCGTGGACGCTGCGCGGGCCGGCCAGCTCCCCGCCGTGCGGCACCGACAGCAGCCCGGCGCGGCGCGCGATCCGGAACGCCCCCTCGAACTCCAGCGCCCGGCCCCGCCGCTCGTCGTTGTTCAACCCGAACCCCACGACCCCGCGCCCCGCGTACTGGACGGCCAGCCGGGCCAGCGCCTTGGCGTCCAGGGGGTGCCTGGTCCGGTTGGCGGCCACGACCAGTCCGATGCCCACCCCCGTCGTCTCCTCGGCGACCCGGGCGGCGTCCAGCACCAGCTCCAGGGTCGCCGTCAACCCGCCGAACCGCGCCGCGTAGCCGCTGGGGTCCACCTGGATCTCCAGCCACCTCGACCCGGCCGAGCGCTCGTCCTCGGCGGCCTCCAGCAGCAGCCGGTACAGGTCGTCGGGCTCCCCGAGCACGGACCGGGCGATGTCGTAGAGACGCTGGAACCGGAACCAGCCGCGCTCGTCCGTCGCCCGCAGCTTCGGCGGCCACTCGTCCACGAGGGCCTGCGGCAGGTGGACCCCGCGGGCGGCGGCCGTCTCCACGAGCGTGGGATGCCGCATCGAACCGGTGAAGTGCAGGTGCAGGTGCGCCTTCGGGAGTTGGGTGATCGGGCGTCTCATGACACAAGGGTGCCGTAAAGTCGCCCTCTCGTCGTCCTCTACACCGAAAAAGATCGCCCGGCGCCGCGCGGCGCCGGGCGATCTCCTCCGGAACGGGGCCGTCAGCCGGCCTCGCCCAGCAGCGTGGCGATGCGGCCCACGCCCTCGGCGAGGTCCGCGTCGCTGAGCGCGTAGGACAGCCGCACGTAGCCCGGCGTGCCGAACGCCTCACCCGGGACGACGGCGACCTCGGCGTGCTCCAGGATCAGCGCGGCCAGCTCGCCGGAGGTCTGCGGGCGCTGCCCCCGGATCTCCCTGCCGAGCACGTCCTTGACCGAGGGGTACGCGTAGAACGCGCCCTGGGGTTCGGGGCACAGCACGCCGGGGATCTCGTTCAGCATGCGCACGATGGTCCGCCTGCGGCGGTCGAAGGCCGTCTTCATCTCGTCCACGGCAGCGAGGTCGCCGGAGACGGCGGCCAGCGCCGCGGCCTGTGAGACGTTCGCGACGTTGGAGGTGGCGTGCGACTGGAGGTTCCCGGCGGCCTTCACCACGTCCTTGGGGCCGATGATCCACCCGACCCGCCAACCGGTCATGGCGTAGGTCTTGGCGACGCCGTTCACGACCACGGTGCGGTCGGCGAGCTCGGGAACCTCGACGGGCAGCGAGGAGAAGCGGGTGTCGCCGTAGACGAGGTGCTCGTAGATCTCGTCGGTGAGCACCCACAGGCCGCTGTCGGCGGCCCAGCGGCCGATCGCGCGGACCTGCTCGGGCGGGTACACGGCGCCGGTCGGGTTGGACGGCGAGACGAACACCAGCACCTTGGTGCGCTCGGTGCGCGCCGCCTCCAGCTGCTCGACGCCCGCCATGTAGCCGGTGGACTCGTCGGTGACCACGTAGACGGGGACGCCGCCCGCGAGCTTGATCGACTCGGGGTAGGTGGTCCAGTACGGCGCGACCACGATGACCTCGTCGCCGGGGTCGAGCAGGGCGGCGAACGCCTCGTAGATGGCCTGCTTGCCGCCGTTGGTGATCAGGACCTGGCCCGGCTCCACCTGGTAGCCGGAGTCGCGCAGGGTCTTGGCCGCGACGGCCTCCTTGAGCTCGGGCAGGCCGCCCGCCGGGGTGTACCGGTGGAAGCGCGGTTCGTGGCAGGCCTTGGCCGCGGCTTCGACGATGTAGTCGGGCGTGGGGAAGTCGGGCTCTCCGGCCCCGAACCCGATGACGGGACGCCCTGCCGCCTTCATGGCCTTGGCCTTGGCGTCCACCGCCAGGGTGGCTGACTCGGAGATGCCGCCGATGCGTGCGGAGATACGAGGTCGGTCAGTCATGGGGCCATGGTTTCATGCACCGGTCGGCCGCGTACCGCAAGGGCCGGTACTCGCGGAACCCGGGGGACGGGCCCCGACCGGCGCCGATCGCCCCGCGGGGGAGCCGCCGCGGTTTCGGGTTGGTTCCGGGAGCGGATTGGGCATAGACTCTGGCAACTGATGGCGCGATCGCGTCGTGGACGCTCGTTACTCCTTGCGTGCGGGCGCCCCGACGAGCGGCTATCGTGTAACACGCAGGACCCAAGGGCAGTGGCTCAATTGGTAGAGCACCGGTCTCCAAAACCGGCGGTTGGGGGTTCGAGTCCCTCCTGCCCTGCAAGCAAGACACTCTGGTCGCAGAGCACCCCGAATCCCTAAGGACCTCAGGTGACACAGACTGACGCGGACGCCAAGCCCGACAAGGAGCGCAAGCGTCGTACCGGTCCGGTGACGTTCACCAAGGAGGTCGTCGCCGAACTCCGCAAGGTGCGCTGGCCGAGTCGCCGTGAGCTCATCACGTACACCATCGTCGTGATCGTCTTCGTGCTCGTCCTGACCGGTTACGTCTCCCTCCTGGACTTCGGTTTCGGCGAGGGCGTCACCTGGCTCTACGGTCTGGTGTCCCCCGCGGCCTGACCCGGCGGACCCCCGAAGACACGCTCCGAGGTCGGCGCGGTCGGCTGGTCCCATCGCCTCTGATGAGACCATAAGCTGGCAGTGCTGGCCTCTTGTGCTTTCCGGGTCAGCTGTGAGCGCCTATCCGACGAGAGAAAGAGCAGCCGTGTCCGAGTCCCCACTGACCTCTGACGACCTCCCCACCGAGGAGCGGGATCAGTCGTCGGCGGAAGAGACCGGTCCGCGCGCCGAGCAGGCGGAAGCTGCCGAGGCTGCCGACACGGTCACCGCCGAGGAGAACGACGAGGAGACCGGGGAGGTCGAGGAGGGCGTCACCGAGGTCGAGGCCCCCAAGCTCGACCCGGTCGAGGAGTTCAAGATCGAGCTCCGCCTGCTCCCCGGCGACTGGTACGTCGTGCACACCTACGCGGGCTACGAGAACCGGGTGAAGGCCAACGTCGAGAGCCGCACCCAGTCGCTCAACATGGAGGAGTACATCTTCCAGGTCGAGGTGCCCACGCAGGAGGTCACCGAGGTCAAGAGCGGCAAGCGCCAGCTGGTCACCGAGAAGGTGCTGCCCGGCTACGTCCTGGTCCGCATGGACCTGACGGACGAGTCCTGGGCCGCGGTCCGCAACACGCCCGGAGTCACCGGCTTCGTCGGCCTGTCCAACCGCCCGGCCCCGCTGAGCATCCAGGAGGTCGCGGACCTGCTGGCGCCGGAGCCCGAGGAGGACACCGAACAGGCCAAGAAGAAGGAGACCGAGACCCGCTCCGACGTGGCCTACGAGGTCGGCGAGTCCGTCACCGTCATGGAGGGCCCCTTCGCCACGCTGCCCGCCACGGTCAGCGAGATCAACCCCGACACCCAGAAGCTCAAGGTGCTCGTGTCGATCTTCGGCCGCGAGACCCCGGTGGAGCTCGCGTTCAACCAGGTCTCCAAGATCTGAGAGTTCGCCTAGACTTGACGGGTCCGCCCCTTGCGGGCGGGCCCGTCGCGCCCCGCTCAGGCGGGGCTTTCGCGCGATCGGAAGCCGGTCCCGGCGGTCGCGCGCTTCCCGCGCACGCGGGGTGACCCCGAATCGGCCGCTTCGGCCAAGGTGCGACGGCCGTGCTCTCCGCGCGCACGGGGATCTCCGGGACCACCGCAATCCGTATACAGGCAAAGGACCCGAAATGCCTCCGAAGAAGAAGTTGGCCGCCCTGGTCAAGGTCCAGCTCCCCGCTGGCCAGGCCACCCCGGCCCCGCCCGTCGGTACCGCTCTCGGCCCGCACGGCGTCAACATCATGGACTTCTGCAAGCAGTACAACGCTGCGACAGAGGCCCAGCGCGGGAACGTCATCCCCGTAGAGATCTCCATCTACGAGGACCGCTCCTTCACCTTCGTCACCAAGACGCCCCCGGCCCCCAAGCTCATCCTCAAGGCCGCGGGCCTGGACAAGGGCGCCGCGGACCCGAGCCGCAGCATCGCCGGCTCCATCAGCCGGGACCAGGTGCGCGAGATCGCGCAGACCAAGCTGCCCGACCTCAACACCGACAGCGTCGAGGCCGCCGAGAAGATCGTCGCCGGCACCGCCCGCTCCATGGGCATCGAGGTCAAGTAGCGCCCTCCGGCGTTCCTTCCTCCCACCCCGACCAGTGGCAGGGCCAGGCGCTGGCCCACACCACAAGCCTTTCAACAGGAGTTTTCGTGAAGCGCAGCAAGAACTACCGCAAAGCGGGCGAGCAGATCGACCGCGACCGGCTCTACACGCCGGTCGAGGCCGTGAAGCTGGCCAAGGAGACCACCGCCGCCAAGTTCGACGCGACCGTCGAGGTCGCCCTGCGCCTGGGCGTCGACCCGCGCAAGGCCGACCAGATGGTGCGCGGCACCGTCAACCTGCCGCACGGCACCGGCAAGACCGCCCGGGTCCTGGTCTTCGCCACCGGTGAGCGCGCCGAGCAGGCGCGGGCCGCGGGCGCGGACTACGTCGGCGACGACGACCTCGTCGAGGAGATCCAGAAGGGCTTCCTGGACTTCGACGCGGTCGTGGCGACCCCGGACCTGATGGGCAAGGTCGGCCGCCTGGGCCGGGTGCTCGGTCCGCGCGGTCTCATGCCGAACCCCAAGACCGGCACGGTCACCCCGGACGTCGCGAAGGCCGTCACCGAGATCAAGGGCGGCAAGATCGAGTTCCGCGTGGACCGCCACGGGAACCTGCACTTCATCATCGGCAAGGTGTCCTTCGACGAGGCCAAGCTCGTCGAGAACTACTCCGCCGCCCTGGACGAGGTGATGCGGCTCAAGCCGTCCGCCGCCAAGGGCCGCTACATCAAGAAGGCCACGCTGACCACGACGATGGGCCCCGGCATCCCGCTGGACCCGACCGTCGTGAAGGTCGCCGCCGCCTAGGCGACGCGGCTCCGGCCGAGGGCGCTTCCCCGAACGCGGGGGAGCGCCCTTTCGCGTGCTCGGCGCGTCCGGAGGGGCGGGCGGGTGTCACCGGTCCGTGCGATGATCACGATCGATAGTCGACTATGCGGCTATAGTCCCCTTTCTTATAAAAAGAGAAGAAGGTAGTCGAAGATGCTGCGTAAACGCGTTGCCGTCCTGGTGGGAAGCGCCCTGGCCCTGGCCCTGACGGGGTGCGGATCGGCGGACGCGCCGGCGGAGGAGGCCCCGGAAGCGGTCGAGCAGACCGAGGCCGCGGAGAACGGCGGCGCGGGGCCCCTGGACCGGATCAGGGGCGTCGTCGACCAGACCGAGTCCGTCGAGAGCTTCCGGGCCCTGGTGTCCTCCACCGGGAGCGGAGCGGTGTCCGACGTCGAGGTGGCCTACGTCAGCACCCCCGAGCCCACCGTCGAGATGGTCATGGTCTCCGAGGGTGAGGAGATCACGGTGCTGATGCGCGGCTCGGAGATGGTGACGGGCAGTGCCGCGAGCGGCTGGATGAGCATCGACGGCGATGAGGGCCCTGGGCTCGAGGAGGCGGCGAACCCGATGACCGAGGTCGAGCGGCTCATCGCCGCGCCCGAGGTCGAGGAGGCGGGGACCGAGGAGGTCAACGGCGTCGAGACGACCAAGTACACGGGCGCCTACAGCGTCGAGGACGTCCTCGCCGACCTGGAGGGCGAGGAGAGAACCATCGCCGAGCAGGCGTACGCCGAGATGGGTGTCTCGGAGGTGGCCTTCACGCTGTGGGTGGACGGCGACGGCCTGCCCCGCCGGCTCGACAGCGAGATGGGCGGCGTGTCCAACAGCACCGAGTTCCTGGAGTTCAACGGGCCCGTCGAGATCGACTACCCGGACGCGAGCGAGATCACCAGCCTCGACGAACTGGTCGACGGACTGGAGGGGCTGTAGTCCGAGGCCGCGTGACAGCGGGGGCCGCGCCGTCCCGGAACGGGGCTCGCGCGGCCCCCGCGTTCGACGTGGTGCGAAACATCGCCTAACATTGGTATCTGCCGAAGACCGCCGGTCGTCACCCGTCGGGTGACCCAAGGTCCCAACTCGTTTGGGCGACCTGCGCAGGTTGCTGTGAGCCGCTGATCCCCGCGTGTACCACCACGCCCGCGATCCTGTTGCCCCGTGCGCCTGCGCCGGGGCTTTTCCTTTGCCCCGCCGTCCACCCGGACAGGGATCCTTAACCGGTGTTCACTGTTGGAAGGAGTCCCATGGCGAGGCCGGATAAGGCAGCCGCGGTCGCCGAGCTCAAGGAAGAATTCCAGAGCTCGAACGGCGCCGTGCTGACCGAATACCGTGGGCTCACTGTCGCGCAGGTCACCGAACTGCGCCGCAGCCTCGGCCAGAACGCGCGTTTCCGCGTGGTGAAGAACACGCTGACCAAGATCGCGGCCACCGAGGCCGGTCTGGACGAGCAGGTCCTCGACCTGTTCGAGGGTCCCTCCGCCATCGCCTTCGTCAAGGGCGACGTCGTCGAGGCCGCCAAGGGTCTGCGTGACTTCTCCAAGGCGAACACGCCGCTGGTGATCAAGGGCGGTGTCATCGACGGTAAGCCGATGAGCCCCGAGGAGATCACCAAGCTGGCCGATCTCGAGTCCCGCGAGGTGCTCCTCTCGAAGCTTGCCGGTGCCCTCAAGGGCAAGCAGGGTCAGGCCGCTGCCCTGTTCCAGGCGCTGCCGTCCAAGGCCGTGCGCCTTGCCCAGGCCCTGGCGGACAAGCGAGCGGAGTCCGAGCAGAGCTAGAGCCTCCGGCGGCCCCGGGCCGTCGGATCCTCCGAAGCCTCTGCACCACGAATACCCGGTCGGCGCGGCACGCGTCGGCGTTGAAGGCTCGGTGCCGCGTCAACGGACGCGCGCACCGGTAGAGAAAGAGAGATCGCAATCATGGCGAAGCTCAGCAACGAAGAGCTGCTCGGCGCGTTCGAAGAGATGACCCTGCTCGAGCTCTCCGAGTTCGTCAAGCTGTTCGAGGACAAGTTCGACGTCACCGCCGCCGCTCCGGCCGCCGTCGTCGCCGCCCCGGGTGGCGCCGCCGCCGCTCCCGAGGCCGAGGAGAAGGACGAGTTCGACGTCGTCCTCGAGGCCGCCGGCGACAAGAAGATCCAGGTCATCAAGGAGGTCCGCAGCCTCACGAGCCTGGGCCTGAAGGAAGCCAAGGACCTGGTCGACAACGCCCCCAAGCCGCTGCTGGAGGGTGTCAACAAGGAGACCGCGGAGAAGGCCAAGGCCACCCTCGAGGGTGCCGGCGCCACCGTGACCCTGAAGTAGTCCTCTCGGACCGCGCGAAGGCGGCCGCTCCCCTCGGGGAGCGGCCGCCTTCTGCTTTCCCGTCCACAGGCCGGAGAATTCCGGTGCGCTCTCCCGAACTCGGTGGTATCAATCTGGTACCACGTTTCCTATAGTCGGGGGTATGGCGATGACATTGCGGCTGACCGACGACGAGACCGAGGCTCTGCGCAGGCAGGCCGAGAACGAAGGGCGCAGCATGCAGCAGGTGGTCAGAGCCGCCCTCGAGGAGTACCTCGCCCGTCACGGCGACGACGAGTTCACGCTGGAGCTGGCCAGGGAGGAAGCCGCGCGCTTCTCCGAGGTTCTGCGCAGACTCGGCGAATGAGCGTCCGGTACGTCACGTTGGAGCAGGCGCTGCAGATCGCGGCGATCGCCTGCGGGGCGCCGCCCCAGGTCCGCGACCTCGGCCTGGTCGATTCCGCGGTCCACCGGCCCCGGGCGCAGATGTTCGGCGAGGAGGCCTACCCCGGCCTCTTCGAGAAGGCGGCGGCCCTCCTCCAGTCCCTGGCGGTGAACCATCCCCTGGTCGACGGGAACAAGCGCACCGCCTGGCTCGTGATGACGGTGTTCCTGCGCAAGAACGGCGTGCGGATCGGGCCGACGGACGACCAGGCCTACGACTTCGTCATCGCGGTGTGCACGGGGGAGCTGTCCGGGGTCGAGGAGATCTCGAAGGTTCTCAAGGGCTGGGTCTGAGTGACGGGTGCCGCAGGACGAGGGTTCACGGTCAGTACCGTGAACCCTCGGTTCTTCCCCCATGTCGGCTGGCTCACACCTGTGGGGCCCTGTGTGTCCTCTCACGGTGCCGGAACCGGCCTGATTCCCTCCTCCGGGGTTGACGGATTCGCCGGTTGGGGCGATGCTGCGTGGTGTCTTGAGTGATTACGGGGCATGCTGTTGGACAGCGGTGTAGTATTCGGCTACACTGCCCTTTTGCGCTGCCCTTTGACGTTTCCTCATTCGGAGCCCGTGCGCGGCCGCCGATTTCTTCACTGATTGGCCCGACCCACACGTTCTCCCAAGCCGTCGACCCACCCCTGTCCGGTGGTTCCTCGGCTGCTGGATCGTCCGGCGTGCGCGCGCATCAACCGCCACAAGCCTTCGGAAGGACCCCTGTTGGCAGCCTCGCGCATCGCCTCCGCTAACGCCCTTGGTCCGAACCGCGTTTCCTTCGCCCGTATTCAGGAACCACTCGAGGTCCCGAACCTCCTCGCCCTGCAGACCGAGTCCTTCGACTGGCTGCTGGGCAACGAGAAGTGGCGTGCCCGAGTCGAAGCGGCTCGGAACGCCGGCCGCAAGGACGTTCCGGAGCAGTCCGGCCTCGAAGAGATCTTCGAGGAGATCAGTCCTATCGAGGACTTCTCGGGCACGATGTCGTTGTCGTTCCGCGACCACCGCTTCGAGCCGCCCAAGTACTCCGAAGAGGAGTGCAAGGACAAGGACATGACCTACTCCGCCCCGATGTTCGTCACGGCGGAGTTCATCAACAACGACACTGGTGAGATCAAGAGCCAGACGGTGTTCATGGGCGACTTCCCGCTCATGACCGTCAAGGGCACGTTCATCATCAACGGCACCGAGCGTGTCGTCGTGTCCCAGCTTGTCCGCTCCCCGGGCGTGTACTTCGACCGCCAGGTCGACAAGACCTCGGACAAGGACCTCTACGGCTGCAAGGTCATCCCGTCGCGGGGAGCCTGGCTGGAGTTCGAGGTCGACAAGCGCGACTTCGTCGGCGTCCGCATCGACCGCAAGCGCAAGCAGGGCGTCACCGTCCTGCTCAAGGCGCTGGGGTGGACCACCGACCAGATCCTGGAGCGGTTCGGCCAGTACGAGTCCATCCGCAACACGCTGGAGAAGGACCCGACCGCGGGTACCGATGACGCGCTGCTGGACATCTACCGCAAGCTCCGCCCGGGCGAGCCGCCCACGAAGGAGTCCGCGCAGACGCTGCTGGAGAACCTCTACTTCAACCCCAAGCGCTACGACCTCGCCAAGGTCGGCCGCTACAAGATCAACAAGAAGCTGGGGCTCCAGGCGGAGTTCACGCAGGGCACGCTGACCGAAGAGGACATCGTCGCCACGGTGGACTACATCGTCCGCCTGCACGCCGGCGAGGACATGCTGGAGCGCCCCAACGGCACGTTCCCGATCGAGGTCGACGACATCGACCACTTCGGGAACCGCCGCCTGCGCACCGTCGGCGAGCTCATCCAGAACCAGGTCCGCCTGGGCCTGGCCCGCATGGAGCGCGTCGTGCGCGAGCGCATGACCACCCAGGACGTCGAGGCGATCACGCCGCAGACCCTGATCAACATCCGGCCGGTCGTCGCCTCCATCAAGGAGTTCTTCGGCACCAGCCAGCTGTCCCAGTTCATGGACCAGACCAACCCGCTGGCCGGGCTGACCCACAAGCGCCGCCTGTCGGCGCTGGGCCCGGGCGGTCTGTCCCGTGAGCGGGCGGGCTTCGAGGTGCGCGACGTGCACCCGTCGCACTACGGCCGCATGTGCCCGATCGAGACCCCCGAAGGCCCGAACATCGGTCTGATCGGCTCGCTCGCCGCCTACGGCCGGGTCAACTCCTTCGGCTTCGTCGAGACGCCCTACCGCAAGATCGTCGACGGCGCGCTGACCGACGAGATCTCCTACCTCACCGCGGACGAGGAGGACCGGTACGTCATCGCGCAGGCGAACACGCCGGTCGCCCCCGACGGCTCCTTCGCCGAGTCGCGCGTGCTGGTCCGCCGGAAGGGCGAGGAGTTCGAGGCGGTCGCCGCGAGCGAGGTCGACTACATGGACATCTCGCCGCGCCAGATGGTCTCGGTCGCCACGGCCATGATCCCGTTCCTGGAGCACGACGACGCCAACCGCGCGCTCATGGGCTCCAACATGCAGCGCCAGTCGGTCCCGCTGCTGCGCGCGGAGGCCCCGTTCGTGGGAACGGGCATGGAGTACCGCGCGGCCACCGACGCCGGCGACGTGATCCTGGCCGAGAAGGCCGGTGTCGTCGAGGACGTCACCGCCGACTACGTCACGGTCATGGCCGACGACGGGACCCGCAAGACCTACCGGGTCGGCAAGTTCAAGCGCACCAACCAGGGCACCAGCTTCAACCAGCGGCCGATCGTCGAAGAGGGCCAGCGGGTCGAGGAGCGCCAGGTCCTGGCCGACGGCCCCTGCACCGACAACGGTGAGATGTCGCTGGGCAAGAACCTCCTCGTGGCCTACATGTCGTGGGAGGGCCACAACTACGAGGACGCCATCATCCTCTCCCAGCGCATCGTCCAGGACGACGTCCTCTCCTCGATCCACATCGAGGAGCACGAGGTCGACGCCCGCGACACCAAGCTGGGACCCGAGGAGATCACCCGCGAGATCCCCAACGTCAGCGAGGAGGTCCTCGCGGACCTCGACGACCGCGGCATCATCCGGATCGGCGCCGAGGTCGTCGACGGCGACATCCTGGTCGGAAAGGTCACGCCCAAGGGCGAGACCGAGCTGACCCCCGAGGAGCGCCTGCTCCGCGCGATCTTCGGCGAGAAGGCGCGCGAGGTCCGCGACACCTCCCTGAAGGTGCCGCACGGCGAGTCCGGCAAGGTCATCGGCGTGCGCGTGTTCAGCCGCGAGGAGGGCGACGAGCTTCCCCCCGGCGTGAACGAGCTGGTCCGCGTGTACGTGGCCCAGAAGCGCAAGATCACCGACGGCGACAAGCTCGCCGGCCGCCACGGCAACAAGGGCGTCATCTCCAAGATCCTCCCGCAGGAGGACATGCCGTTCCTGGAGGACGGGACCCCGGTCGACATCGTGCTGAACCCGCTGGGCGTGCCCGGCCGCATGAACGTCGGCCAGATCCTGGAGATCCACCTGGGATGGCTGGCCAAGAACGGCTGGAAGGTCGAGGGAGACGACGCCGACTGGAAGCAGTCGCTGCGTTCCATCGGAGCGGACCAGGCCCCGCCGAACTCCAGGGTCGCCACCCCGGTCTTCGACGGTGTGCGCGAGGACGAGATCGGCGGCCTGCTGGCCTCCGTCCGGCCCGACGCCGACGGCGACGTCCTGGTCAACCAGCACGGCAAGGCGCGGCTGTTCGACGGCCGCACCGGTGAGCCCTTCAAGGAGCCGATCGCGGTCGGCTACACCTACTTCCTGAAGCTGCACCACCTGGTGGACGACAAGATCCACGCCCGCTCCACCGGACCGTACTCGATGATCACCCAGCAGCCGCTGGGCGGCAAGGCGCAGTTCGGTGGCCAGCGCTTCGGTGAGATGGAGGTGTGGGCGCTCGAGGCGTACGGCGCCGCCTACGCCCTCCAGGAACTGCTCACCATCAAGTCCGACGACGTCACCGGCCGGGTCAAGGTCTACGAGGCGATCGTCAAGGGCGAGAACATTCCCGAGCCCGGCATCCCCGAGTCCTTCAAGGTGCTCATCAAGGAGATGCAGTCGCTCTGCCTGAACGTGGAGGTGCTCTCCAGTGACGGTATGTCGATCGAGATGCGCGACAGCGATGAGGATGTTTTCCGTGCGGCGGAAGAACTGGGTATCGACCTTGGTCGGCGCGAGCCGAGCAGTGTCGAAGAGGTCTGATTCCGCGATCCAAGAGCAGGGGACGAACTAAGTGCTCGACGTCAACTTCTTCGACGAGCTGCGAATTGGCCTCGCCACCGCTGACGACATCCGCCAGTGGTCGCACGGTGAGGTCAAGAAGCCGGAGACCATCAACTACCGGACCCTCAAGCCGGAAAAGGACGGGCTCTTCTGCGAGAAGATCTTCGGTCCGACCCGGGACTGGGAGTGCTACTGCGGTAAGTACAAGCGGGTCCGCTTCAAGGGCATCATCTGCGAGCGCTGCGGCGTCGAGGTCACCCGGGCCAAGGTCCGGCGCGAGCGGATGGGCCACATCGAGCTGGCCGCGCCCGTGACCCACATCTGGTACTTCAAGGGCGTGCCCAGCCGCCTGGGGTACCTGCTCGACCTGGCCCCGAAGGATCTCGAGAAGATCATCTACTTCGCGGCCTACATGGTCACCTGGGTGGACACCGAAGCCCGTGAGCGCGACCTCCAGTCCCTGGAGGCGCGGATCTCGGTCGAGCGGCAGCACCTGGAGCAGCGGCGCGACTCCACCGTGGAGGAGCGTCACCGCAAGCTCGAGACCGACCTGGCCGAGCTCGAGGAGCAGGGCGCCAAGGGCGACGCCCGCCGCAAGGTGCGCGAGGGCGCCGAGCGCGAGATGCGCCAGATCCGTGACCGCGCCCAGCGCGAGATCGACCGCCTGGACGAGGTCTGGAACCGCTTCAAGAACCTCAAGGTCCAGGACCTCGAGGGCGACGAGCTGCTCTACCGCGACATGCGGGACCGCTTCGGGAAGTACTTCCGCGGCGGCATGGGCGCCCAGGCCATCCAGGAGCGCCTCGCCAACTTCGACCTCGACGCCGAGGCCGAGAAGCTGCGCGAGACCATCCGCAGCGGCAAGGGCCAGAAGAAGGCCCGCGCCCTCAAGCGCCTCAAGGTCGTCTCGGCGTTCCTGAACACCCGCAACAGCCCCAACGGCATGGTGCTGGACTGCGTCCCGGTGATCCCGCCGGACCTGCGTCCGATGGTCCAGCTCGACGGTGGCCGCTTCGCCACCTCGGACCTGAACGACCTGTACCGCCGCGTCATCAACCGGAACAACCGGCTCAAGCGTCTGCTCGACCTCGGCGCGCCCGAGATCATCGTGAACAACGAGAAGCGGATGCTCCAGGAGGCCGTCGACGCGCTGTTCGACAACGGCCGCCGCGGCCGCCCGGTCACCGGACCCGGCAACCGCCCGCTCAAGTCGCTGTCGGACATGCTCAAGGGCAAGCAGGGCCGGTTCCGCCAGAACCTGCTCGGCAAGCGCGTGGACTACTCCGGCCGCTCGGTCATCGTCGTCGGCCCGCAGCTGAAGCTGCACCAGTGCGGTCTGCCCAAGCAGATGGCGCTGGAGCTGTTCAAGCCGTTCGTGATGAAGCGCCTGGTCGACCTGAACCACGCGCAGAACATCAAGAGCGCCAAGCGCATGGTCGAGCGTTCCCGGCCCGTGGTGTGGGACGTCCTCGAAGAGGTCATCACCGAGCACCCGGTGCTGCTCAACCGCGCTCCGACCCTGCACCGCCTGGGCATCCAGGCGTTCGAGCCGCAGCTGGTCGAGGGCAAGGCCATCCAGATCCACCCGCTCGTGTGCACCGCGTTCAACGCGGACTTCGACGGCGACCAGATGGCCGTGCACCTGCCCCTGTCGGCGGAGGCCCAGGCCGAGGCGCGCATCCTCATGCTCGCCACGAACAACATCCTGAAGCCGTCCGACGGCAAGCCGGTCACCATGCCCACCCAGGACATGATCATCGGCCTCTACTACCTGACCACCCTCAAGGAGGGGGGCCGGGGAGAGGGGCGCGCGTTCCGCACGCCCGCGGAGGCGATCATGGCCTACGACCTCGGCGACCTCGACATCCAGTCGAAGATCAGGCTGCGCATCGAGGGCGACGCCCCGCCGCCCGTCGACTGGGTGGCTCCCGAGGGCCACGTGCCGGGCGAGCCGTACCGGCTGGAGACCACGCTCGGCCGGTACCTGTTCAACGAGACCACCCCGCTGGACTACCCGTACGTGAACCAGCAGATGGGCAAGAAGCAGCTGTCCGTCCTGGTGACCGAGCTCGCGGAGAAGTACCCCAAGGTGCAGGTCGCCACCACGCTGGACGCCCTCAAGGACGCCGGGTACCACTGGGCCACCCGCTCGGGCCTGACCATCGGCATCGGCGACGTCGTCGCCCCGCCGAACAAGCAGCGGATCCTGGACACCTACGAGAAGCAGGCGGACAAGATCCAGCGGGAGTACGACCGCGGTCTGATCACCAACGACGAGCGTCGTCAGGAGCTGACCGAGATCTGGACCAAGGCGACCAACGAGGTCGCCGCGGACATGGAGGGCAACTTCCCCGCCGAGAACCCGGTGTGGATGATGGTCAACTCCGGCGCCCGCGGTAACCCCATGCAGGTCCGCCAGATCGCCGGTATCCGCGGCCTGGTCTCCAACACCAAGGGCGAGACGATTCCGCGCCCGATCAAGTCCTCCTACCGCGAGGGCCTGTCCGTGCTGGAGTACTTCATCTCCACGCACGGCCAGCGGAAGGGCCTGGCGGACACCGCGCTGCGCACCGCCGACTCCGGGTACCTCACCCGGCGCCTGGTGGACGTGGCCCAGGACGTCATCGTCCGCGAGATCGACTGCGGCACCGACCGGTCCCTGTGGCACGAGATCGGCGAGACGCGGCCCGACGGCAGCGTCGTGCGCAAGCACAACGTCGAGAACACCGGCTTCGGCCGGACCCTGGCCGAGGACGTCGTCGTCGACGGCAAGGTCGTCGCGCCCGCGCTGGCCGACACGACCGAGGTCGTCATCGACAGCCTGGTCGCGGCGGGCATCACCCGGATCCGGGTGCGCAGCTCGCTCGTCTGCGAGGCCAAGGTCGGCGTGTGCACCACGTGCTACGGTCGTTCCCTGGCCACCGGCAAGCCGGTCGACGTCGGCGAGGCCATCGGCATCATCGCGGCGCAGTCCATCGGTGAGCCCGGCACCCAGCTGACCATGCGGACCTTCCACATGGGCGGTTCGGCGGGCCAGGACATCACCCACGGTCTGCCGCGTGTCCAGGAGCTCTTCGAGGCCCGTATCCCCAAGGGTGTGGCCCCGATCAGCGAGGTCGAGGGCCGGATCCGGCTCGACGAGACCGAGAAGAGCCGTAAGATCGTCCTGATCCCGGACGACGGCTCCGACGAGATCGCCTACCCGGTTCCCATGCGGGCGCGCCTGCTGGTGCGCGAGGGCGACCACGTCGCCGTCGGCCAGCAGCTGATCCAGGGTGCCATCAACCCGCACGAGGTCCTGCGGATCCAGGGCCCGCGCGCGGTGCAGCAGCACCTTGTGTCGGAGGTCCAGGAGGTCTACAAGTCGCAGGGTGTCTCGATCCACGACAAGCACATCGAGATCATCGTGCGGCAGATGCTCAAGCGCGTGAACATCCTGGAGTCCGGCGACACCAAGCTGCTGCCGGGCGAAATGGTGGAGCGCCCCAAGTTCGAGGCGATGAACCGTCAGGTGGTGGCCGAAGGCGGCCAGCCCGCGTCGGCCCGCCCCGTTCTGCTCGGCATCACCAAGGCCTCCCTGGCCACGGAGTCCTGGCTGTCCGCCGCCTCCTTCCAGGAGACCACCCGGGTCCTCACCGAGAACGCCATCCACGGCAAGAGCGACCCGCTGCTCGGTCTCAAGGAGAACGTCATCATCGGTAAGCTCATCCCGGCCGGTACCGGCATGCCGCAGTACCGGAACATCCGGGTGGAGCCCACGGAAGAGGCCAAAGCCTCGATGTACTCGGTTTCCTCCTACGAGGAGCCCAGCGAGTACACCTTCGGGCAGGGATCGGGCGAGGCCGTCCCGCTGGAGGAATACGATTTCGGGCCCTACAACAGGTGACCTGAAAAGACAACCGGTGATTCTGGTTGGTTGATCCGGCGACGGCGGTAGTCCACCTCGAAACGGGTGGTACTACCGCCGTTCGTCTTTGCCGGTTGCCATACTCGTGAGGGGGAGAATCTGTTGAGCGCGCAGGCGCGGTCGGGAGATCGAACACAGTGACCGAAAACGGGGGAGGGCCGGACCGGCCGCCGTACGGAGGACAGGAGCGCTCTCGGGAAGAGGCGGGCTCCTGGTTCAAGCCGAGCGGCGACCGCAACCGGACGCAGGCGGACTACCGAGATCCGTACGAGGACCGGCAGGAGGGCACGGACGACCTGACCCGCGAGGATTCCGGGGACTACCACAGCCTGTCGTCGAGTCCGACGTACCCGAACACCGGCAGCTACCCGGGCTTCGACGGGTACCGCGGAGGAGCCCCGGAGATGGCAGAACCGTACCCGGCGGCGCTGGGAGACCTCGGCGCGCCCGAGGCCGCGCCGTCCGCGCCGGCGTCGGACGGCTATCCCTTCGACCTGCCGCCGCGCGACACCGGCGGCCCCTACGGCGCGGAGCGGACCGGAGACGCCGCGCCCGACCCGCTGACCCCGGTCGGGGGCGGCGACGACGATGAGCGGCTCTCAGGATCCCCCTACGACCTGTCCTCGGGCTCCTACCGCCCCGAGGAGCTGTACGCCCCGGCCGCGGACGACCCGGGCGTGTCCTTCGCGCAGGGAGCCACCTACCGGCTCGACCCGCCGGCGGTCGACGCCCCGGCCGTGGCGGAGCCCGCCGAGCCGGGCTACGACTTCGACGCGCCTCTGACCTACGAGCCCAAGTCGCCGCACCTGTCGGACTCCGGACCACAGGCCTCCACCGGGTACGGGGCCGACGCCCCGGCCGCCCGCGAGCCGGAGTGGACGGCCCCGGCGGAGGGCGGGAGCGCCGCGTACGACTTCGACGCGCCCCTGTCCTACGGCTCCGAGTCGTCCGCTGCCCCGGACCGCCCGTCGGACCAGGGAGCGCGGTCGGCCGACTCCTACGAGTGGCCGGGCGCTCCCGCGGCCGAGACCGGGGGGACGGAGCCCTCCACAGGGCTCGGAGAGCCCTACACGCCGTCGGCGGACGGCCTCGACGCGCCGTCCACCGGCGCGGGCGCGACCGGGACCGAGGAGGACGGTCCGCGGCGCCAGGACCCCATGAGCGTCTACCGGATCCCCAGCGGCGGGAACCCGGCGTCCTCGCTCGGCGCGGACCTGTCGGTCCCGCCCTACAAGCTGTCGCCCAGCGGCGGCTACCCGGGGTGGGGCGGCGGCCGTGAGGAGGCGGGCTCCGCCCCTGCCGGGTACGACACCCCCGGCGGCCTCGGCGAGCCCGCGGCCGGGAGCGAACCGGAGCCGGGCGCCGCGACCGCCGGACTCGGTGGTTCGCTGGGCACCGGAAGCGGTGACACCTGGGCGTTCAGCCGGGACGATCCGCGACTTCCGGACAGCGTGCGCGAAGTCGCCGAACGGGCGACGCAGCGGCGCGCCGAGGAGCGGACCGCCTCCTCGGATCCCCTCCTCGGCGGGGCGTCCCCAGAGCCGGAGTGGGCCGCGGAGACACCCGCCGCGCCCGCCGACCGCTGGGACGGGGCCTCGGGGTACACCGGGGCGCCGGAGCGCTCCGAGGACGTCGACTCCTGGCTGAGGAAGGACGAGGCCCCGGCCGAGCCCGCTCCGCCGGCCGTCGGGGACCCCCTGCTGGCGATCGCCAACGAGCAGGCCCAGGCGCGCGCGCAGGAGGAGACCGCCCAGGACGGGGCGGACGACTGGCGTGAGGACGGCGGGTACGACGGAGCCGGCGAGGGGACCCTGGCCATGCCCGTCCTCGGAGCCGACCCGGGCGGGCAGGCGCCCCGTGACGAACCCGGGTACGACTTCGGCACCCCGTCGTACCCGGACCGGACCGCCGAAGGCGGCCGTGTGGACGACTCGGGCTACGACGAGCTCGGCTACCCGGTCGACCGGGGTCCGAGCGCCGCGCGGCCGGACCGCGACGCGGGGTTCGCTTACGACGAGCTGGGCTACGACGACCGCACCGGGTACGACCGGGGCGCGGACGGGCAGGGTCGCGACGAGCGGCCGGGGACGGACGCGGGGGCCGGCTACGACGAGCTGGGCTACGACGACCGCGGTCCGGCCGGGCGCCCCTACGGCGGCCTCGACCCCGTCGAGGACCCCGACCCGCGGACCGGCGTCGGCTTCGCGGACGAGCCGGGGTACGCCGATCCCCCCGTCCGCGGGGAGCCCTACGACGATCTGGACCGGGACGACCGCGAGGACCGCGGCGAGCCCCGGTTCGAGTCGGGGGAGGAGACCCTGGCCGTTCCGTCGCAGGGGGACGAGCGCCCCGGGTACGGACCGGGCGCCGCCTCGTACGACACCTCCTACGACGACGAGGTCTTCGCCGAGGACGACGCCGCGCGAGGCCGGGAGCGGCCCGCGGGCTCCGACGACTACGACGACGACGTCGACGACCGGTACTACCCGGAGCCGCTTCCGGACAACCGGGCCCGGTCCCGGAGGATGGACAAGATCTCCAAGGAGTTCCCCGGCTTCAGCGGTCCGCTCGGCGGCGACCCCGACTCCGACTACCCGGGGTACGACAACATCGACGTGTGGCCCGAGACCGAGGGGCTGGCCACCGCCACCGTCTGGCTCGGCGGCGCCTCGCTGATCCCGGGGCTCGGCCTGGTCCTCGCGGTGGTCGCGTTGGTGCTGGGGCCCAAGGCGAGGAGGAACATCCGGGAATCGCGGGGCGGCCTCGAAGGCGAGCAGCTGGTCAAGGCCGGCACGGTGCTGGCCTACGTCGGAATCGTGGTGAGCGTGGCCACACTGGTCGGCTACTTCCTGTTCTGGGGCTGACCGCCTCCGGGGTCTCCCCGGCCGCGGGCCCGCAGGGGCGCGCCCCCCGGATCGCTCCGGGGGGCGCGCCCCTCGGACGTTCCGGGCGGCGTGGCGCGGACTTCACCTGATGTTCGCCTGTGGTAAGGGGGTATCGACCGCCGCCACCCCGGAAATCAACGTGACCACTCTTGACAGGCCGTACACTGAAAGGGACCTACGGCAGCATTGGGCTGCGGGGAACGGGCGTCGAGTACGGCCACCGTCATTTTGACCAGGTGGCTGTGCTTAGGTACTCTCTAACTTCGTGCCCGTGAGTCTACGGGTCACACGTGTGCGCTTTTTGCGTCTGTCCCTGTTCATGCGGGCGGCGGGGGAGAGCGGCGCGTGACACCTCCTCCCATGACAATCGGCCACCAGGTCGGGCGTATTCGGTGCCGCCATGCGTGGAATTGAGCGCGACACGCCCGAGTGCGTGGGTCGGGGGGAACGGGAAATCCAGCAGGTCATAGCGCATCGAATGGCTAGAGAACCGGCGTAGGTCAAGAGGGAAGACGGAGACGCGGTGCCCACGATTCAGCAGCTGGTCCGAAAGGGCCGCAAGACCAAGGTTTCGAAGAACAAGACCCCGGCGCTCAAGGGCAGCCCCCAGCGTCGCGGCGTGTGCACGCGTGTCTACACGACCACGCCGAAGAAGCCGAACTCCGCGCTGCGCAAGGTGGCCCGTGTCCGGCTGAGCAGCCAGATCGAGGTCACGGCCTACATCCCCGGCGTCGGCCACAACCTGCAGGAGCACTCGATCGTGCTCGTGCGCGGTGGTCGTGTGAAGGACCTGCCGGGTGTTCGCTACCGCATCGTCCGCGGTTCGCTCGACACCCAGGGTGTCCGCAACCGCAAGCAGGCGCGCAGCCGCTACGGCGCCAAGAAGGAGAAGTAAATGCCGCGCAAGGGTTCGGCGCCGAAGCGCCAGCTGATCAGTGACCCGGTCTACGGATCGCCGCTGGTCACCGCACTCATCAACAAGGTGCTGCTGGACGGCAAGCGTTCCATCGCCCAGTCCATCGTCTACGAGGCCCTCGAGGGCGCTCGGGAGAAGACCGGGCAGGACCCGCTCGTGGTTCTCAAGCGTGCGCTCGACAACGTGAAGCCCGCCCTCGAGGTGCGCAGCCGCCGTGTCGGTGGCGCCACCTACCAGGTTCCGGTCGAGGTCCGTGCGTCGCGCAGCACCACGCTCGCCCTGCGCTGGCTCGTGCAGTACAGCCGCGCCCGCCGCGAGAAGACCATGACCGAGCGCCTCATGAACGAGCTGGTGGACGCCAGCAACGGTCTGGGCGCCGCTGTCAAGCGTCGCGAGGACACCCACAAGATGGCGGAGTCCAACCGGGCCTTCGCCCACTACCGCTGGTAATCCCCGCGGCTTTTCGATACGAGAGACCGAGAGAAGACGAGCCACATGGCTACCACTGCTCTTGACCTTGCCAAGGTCCGCAACATCGGGATCATGGCGCACATCGACGCGGGCAAGACCACGACGACCGAGCGGATCCTGTTCTACACCGGTGTCAACCACAAACTCGGCGAGACCCACGACGGCGCCTCGACGATGGACTGGATGAAGGAAGAACAGGAGCGCGGCATCACGATCACGTCCGCCGCGACGACCACTCACTGGGACGACCACACGATCAACATCATCGACACGCCCGGCCACGTCGACTTCACGGTCGAGGTCGAGCGGTCGCTGCGTGTGCTCGACGGCGCGGTCACCGTCTTCGACGGCAAGGAGGGTGTGGAGCCGCAGTCCGAGACTGTGTGGCGCCAGGCCGACCGGTACAACGTGCCCCGGATCTGCTTCGTCAACAAGATGGACAAGATCGGCGCGGAGTTCCAGCGCTGCGTCGACATGATCAGCGACCGGCTGGGCGCCAACCCGCTGCCCGTCCAGCTGCCGATCGGCGCCGAGTCCGACTTCAAGGGCGTCATCGACCTCGTCAGGATGAAGGCCTACGTCTGGAGCGACGAGGCCGCCAAGGGCGAGATGTACGAGACGATCGACATCCCGGACACGCACGCCGAGGCCGCCCGCGAGGGCCACGACAAGCTGGTCGAGATCCTCGCCGAGGCCGACGACGAGATCATGGAGCTCTACCTGGAGGGCCAGGAGCCCACCATCGAGCAGATCGTCCCGGCCATCCGCCGCGCCACCATCGCGGGCACCGCCATCCCGGTGCTGTGCGGAACCGCGTTCAAGAACAAGGGCGTGCAGCCCCTGCTCGACGCGGTCGTCGCCTACCTGCCCTCTCCGCTGGACATCGAGGCCATCTCCGGCCACGACCCCAAGGACGAGAGCGAAGAGGCGAGCCTGGTCCGCAAGCCCAGCGAGGACGAGCCGCTCTCCGGCCTGGTCTTCAAGATCATGAGCGACCCGCACCTGGGCAAGCTGTCCTACGTGCGCGTCTACTCGGGTCGCCTGGAGGCCGGCACCCAGGTGCTGAACAGCATCAAGGGCCGCAAGGAGCGCATCGGCAAGATCTACCGGATGCACGCCAACAAGCGCGAGGAGATCTCCTCCGTCGGCGCCGGTGACATCGTCGCCGTCATGGGCCTCAAGGACACCACCACCGGTGAGACCCTGTGCGACCCGGCCTCCCCGATCGTTCTGGAGTCGATGACGTTCCCCGCCCCGGTCATCCGGGTCGCGGTCGAGCCCAAGACCAAGAGCGACCAGGAGAAGCTGGGCGTCGCGATCCAGCGCCTCGCCGAGGAGGACCCCTCCTTCCAGGTGAACACCGACGAGGAGACCGGCCAGACGATCATCGCGGGTATGGGTGAGCTGCACCTCGAGGTGCTGGTCAACCGCATGCGCGAGGAGTTCCGGGTCGAGGCGAACATCGGCAAGCCGCAGGTCGCCTACCGCGAGACCATTCGCAAGAAGGTCGAGAAGGTCGAGTACACCCACAAGAAGCAGACGGGTGGCTCCGGCCAGTTCGGTCGCGTCATCATCGACCTCGAGCCCCTCGTGGCCGACGAGGACAGCGACGGCGCGGGCTACGAGTTCGAGAACAAGGTCACCGGTGGCCGCATCCCGCGGGAGTACATCCCGTCGGTCGACGCGGGCTGCCAGGAGGCCGCCCAGTTCGGCATCCTCGCCGGGTACCCGCTGGTCGGCGTCAAGGTGACCCTGCAGGACGGCGCCTACCACGACGTCGACTCCTCGGAACTCGCCTTCAAGGTCGCCGGTTCCATGGCTTTCAAGGAAGCGGCGCGCAAGGCCAGCCCGGTTCTTCTGGAGCCGGTCATGGCGGTCGAGGTCACGACGCCCGAGGACTACATGGGTGACGTGATCGGCGACCTGAACAGCCGGCGGGGCCAGATCCAGTCGATGGACGAGCGTTCCGGCGCCCGGATCGTCAAGGCCCTGGTCCCCCTGTCGGAAATGTTCGGCTACGTGGGCGACCTGCGCAGCCGTACTCAGGGTCGAGCTCAGTACAGCATGCAGTTCGACTCCTACGCGGAGGTCCCGACCAACGTCGCCCAAGAGATCGTGGCGAAGGTCCGCGGCGAATAGCCGCACACGTAACCAGTCAGCTAAGCAACCCGTACGTCTAGGAGAAATCCAGTGGCGAAGGCCAAGTTCGAGCGGACCAAGCCGCACGTAAACATCGGCACCATCGGTCACATCGACCACGGTAAGACCACTCTTACCGCGGCGATCACCAAGGTCCTGCACGACGCGCACCCCGAGCTGAACCCCTTCACGCCTTTCGAGGACATCGACAAGGCCCCTGAAGAGCGCGAGCGCGGTATCACCATCTCCATCGCGCACGTGGAGTACCAGACGGAGTCCCGTCACTACGCCCACGTGGACTGCCCGGGCCACGCGGACTACGTGAAGAACATGATCACCGGTGCCGCTCAGATGGACGGCGCGATCCTGGTCGTCGCCGCCACCGACGGTCCGATGCCGCAGACCAAGGAGCACGTGCTCCTGGCCCGCCAGGTCGGCGTCCCCTACATCGTCGTCGCCCTGAACAAGGCCGACATGGTGGACGACGAGGAGATCTTCGAGCTCGTCGAGCTCGAGGTCCGCGAGCTGCTCAGCGAGTACGAGTTCCCGGGCGACGACCTGCCGGTCGTCCGCGTCTCCGCGCTCAAGGCCCTCGAGGGCGACGCCAAGTGGGGCGAGAGCATCCTCGAGCTCATGGCCGCGGTGGACGCGAACATCCCCGAGCCGGTCCGTGACGTCGAGAAGCCGTTCCTGATGCCGATCGAGGACGTCTTCTCGATCACCGGCCGCGGCACCGTCGTCACCGGCCGCATCGAGCGCGGTGTCGTCAACGTCAACGAGACCGTCGACATCGTCGGTATCAAGGACGAGAAGCAGACGACCACCGTCACCGGTGTCGAGATGTTCCGCAAGCTGCTCGACCAGGGCCAGGCCGGTGACAACGTCGGTCTGCTCCTGCGCGGCATCAAGCGCGAGGACGTCGAGCGCGGCCAGGTCGTCATCAAGCCGGGCACGACCACCCCGCACACCGAGTTCGAGGGCCAGGTCGTCATCCTGTCCAAGGACGAGGGCGGCCGCCACACGCCGTTCTTCAACAACTACCGTCCGCAGTTCTACTTCCGCACCACGGACGTCACCGGCGTCGTCACGCTGCCCGAGGGCACCGAGATGGTCATGCCCGGTGACAACACCGAGATGAGCGTTTCGCTGATCCAGCCGATCGCCATGGAAGAGGGCCTGAAGTTCGCCATCCGCGAGGGTGGCCGGACCGTGGGCGCGGGCCGCGTTACCAAGATCATCAAGTAGCACGACCGTATGTCGGGCGGTCGAGTCCGTCAGTGACTCGACCGCCCGCACCATGAAGGACGTCATCGGGCTCTGTAGCGGTGATGCCACCTCAGGGGACAGCCCTGTAGCAGTTTCTTAGGTGAATAGAGCCTCAAGGGAAAAGGGCAGTCCCTCGGAGCGCGCACAGGCCCACCACGGCGCCGCGCCTCTACGGACACTTAAGCGAAGGACGAAAAGGCCACCATGGCGGGACAGAAGATCCGCATCCGGCTCAAGGCCTACGACCACGAGGTCATCGACAGCTCGGCGCGCAAGATCGTCGAGACTGTGACGAGGACCGGTGCGCAGGTCGCGGGGCCGGTGCCGTTGCCGACGGAGAAGAACGTTTACTGCGTCATCCGATCGCCGCACAAGTACAAGGACTCGCGCGAGCACTTCGAGATGCGCACGCACAAGCGGCTGATCGACATCATCGACCCGACGCCGAAGACCGTCGACTCGCTCATGCGTCTCGACCTCCCGGCCGGCGTCGACATCGAGATCAAGCTCTAAGGGACGCTGAAGACATGACCAAGCAGATCAAGGGAGTCCTGGGCGAAAAGCTCGGCATGACCCAGGTCTTCGACGACGCCGGCAAGATGGTGCCGGTGACGGTTCTGAAGGCCGGTCCGTCTGTCGTGACTCGCGTCCGCACCCCGGAGACCGACGGCTACTCCGCCGTGCAGCTCGGCTACGGCCAGATCAACCCGCGCAAGGTGAACAAGCCGCTCGGCGACTACCTGCGCAAGCACGAGCTCACCCCGCGCCGCCACTACGTCGAGGTGCGGACCTCCGACGCCAGCGAGTACGCGCTGGGCCAGGAGATCACCGCCGACGCGTTCGAGGCCGGCCAGCGGGTCGACGTCACGGGCAAGAGCAAGGGCAAGGGCTTCGCGGGTGTCATGAAGCGCCACGGCTTCAAGGGCCTCAGCGCTTCGCACGGTACCCAGCGCAAGCACCGCTCGCCCGGATCCATCGGCGGCTGCGCCACGCCGGGCCGCGTTTTCAAGGGCCTGCGGATGGCCGGTCGCATGGGCAACGTGCGCAAGACCATCCAGAACCTCACCGTGTTCTCGGTCGACGCCGAGAAGGGCCTCATTCTGGTCAAGGGTGCGGTTCCCGGCCCCAACGGCGGCCTGGTGCTCGTCCGCACCGCCGCGAAGGGGGACAAGTAAGTCATGGCGACCATCGAGGTCAAGAACCACGACGGCACGGCCAAGGGCAGCGTTGAGCTTCCCGGTGAGATCTTCGGCCGGCAGGTCAACATTCCGCTGATCCACCAGGTCGTCGTCGCGCAGGAAGCTGCGGCCCGCCAGGGAACGCACTCCACCAAGACCCGCGGTGAGGTCCGTGGCGGCGGCAAGAAGCCGTACCGCCAGAAGGGCACCGGTCGCGCCCGGCAGGGCTCCACCCGCGCTCCGCAGTTCGTCGGCGGTGGCACGGTGCACGGCCCCAAGCCGCGCGACTACAGCCAGCGGACGCCCAAGAAGATGAAGGCCGCCGCCCTGCGCGGTGCCCTCTCGGACCGGGCCAACCACGGTCGCGTGCACGTCGTCAGCGAGTTCGTCGCCGAGGACGTCACCACCAAGCGCACCCAGGCCGCTCTGCGGGCGCTGCGCCAGATCACCGACTCCGACAAGGTGCTGGTGGTCCTCGCGCACGAGGACGAGCACAACCGGGTCGCGCTCCGGAACCTGCCCGAGGTGCACATTCTCGACGCGGACCAGGTCAACACGTACGACGTGCTGTACGCGGACGACATCGTGTTCACCGAGGCCGGTTACGAGGAGTTCCTGGCGCACGCCCAGGGCGCCAAGACCGCGGCGTCTCAGGAGGACGACCAGTGAGGATCCCCGACCCTCGGGACATCATCATCGAACCGGTGATTTCCGAGAAGAGCTACGGCCTGATGGACCAGAACAAGTACACGTTCATCGTCCGGCCGGACGCCAACAAGACCCAGATCAAGATCGCGGTGGAGAAGATCTTCGACGTGAAGGTCACCTCCGTGAACACGATCAACCGGCAGGGCAAGCGCAAGCGCACCAGGTTCGGGTTCGGTAAGCGTCCCGACACCAAGCGCGCGATCGTGAGCCTCAAGGACGGCGACCGGATCGACATCTTCGGAGTCTGATCCACCCGTCTGCTGTTTCGTTTCGAGTAACACGTAAAGGAATGCGCGAAGAAGATGGGCATTCGTAAGTACAAGCCGACGACCCCGGGTCGCCGCGGGTCGAGCGTGAGCGACTTCGTCGAGATCACGCGCTCGACCCCGGAGAAGTCCCTGGTCCGTCCGCTCCACTCCAAGGGCGGGCGCAACGGCCACGGCCGCATCACCGCCCGCCACCAGGGCGGCGGTCACAAGCGCGCCTACCGCGTGATCGACTTCCGTCGCCACGACAAGGACGGTGTGCCGGCCAAGGTCGCGCACATCGAGTACGACCCGAACCGCACCGCGCGGATCGCGCTGCTGCACTACGTGGACGGCGAGAAGCGCTACATCCTGGCGCCCGCCGGCCTCAAGCAGGGCGACCGGGTCGAGAACGGTCCCACGGCCGACATCAAGCCGGGCAACTGCCTCCCGCTGCGCAACATCCCCACGGGTACGTTCGTGCACGCGGTCGAGCTCAAGCCGGGCGGTGGCGCCAAGCTGGGCCGTTCCGCCGGGTCTCAGATCCAGCTGCTCGCCAAGGAGGGCGCCTACGCCACGCTGCGTATGCCCTCCGGTGAGATGCGCCAGGTCGAGGTCACCTGCCGGGCGACCGTCGGACAGGTCGGCAACGCCGAGCAGTCCAACATCAACTGGGGCAAGGCCGGCCGCATGCGGTGGAAGGGCAAGCGCCCGACCGTCCGCGGTGTGGCGATGAACCCGATCGACCACCCGCACGGTGGCGGTGAGGGCAAGACCTCCGGTGGTCGCCACCCGGTCAGCCCGTGGGGTAAGTCCGAGGGCCGCACCCGCAAGCAGGGCAAGGCCAGCGACCGGCTCATCGTGCGTCGGCGTTCCAAGAAGAAGCGGTAAGGAGCACGTCTGATGCCACGTAGCCTTAAGAAGGGTCCCTTCGTCGACCACCACCTGATCAAGAAGGTGGAGGACCAGAACGAAAAGGGCACCAAGAACGTCATCAAGACGTGGTCCCGTCGCTCCATGATCATCCCCGAGATGATCGGGCACACCATCGCCGTGCACGACGGGCGCAAGCACGTGCCCGTGTTCGTGTCCGAGTCGATGATCGGCCACAAGCTCGGCGAGTTCGCTCCCACGCGCACTTTCCGCAGCCACGTCAAGGAAGACCGGCGCAGCCGTCGTTAACGGTTTGCCGGTCGATCAAGAACCAAAGCCCCACGGTGCGTGGGGGTGATTTCCGTGAGCGAGGGAAAAGCGATGGGAACGAGGGCACAAGCGCGGTTCGTCCGCGTTACGCCCCGAAAGGCCCGCCGAGTGGTGGACCTTATTCGCGGGCTGCCCGCTGACGAGGCACAGGCGGTGCTCCGGTTCGCGCCTCAGGCGGCAAGTGAACCGGTGGGCAAGGTGCTCGCGAGCGCCATCGCCAACGCCGAGCACAACGACAAGTTGGACCGCGAGACGCTGGTCGTCAGCAGTGCGTGGGTGGACGAGGGTCCGACCCTGAAGCGGATTCGGCCGCGAGGCTTCGGTCGCGCGTTCCGCGTCACCAAGCGGACGAGCCACATCACCGTGGTCGTCGCGTCCCGTGACGCCGCGGGCGCCTCGTCGACAAAGACGAAGGAAAGGACCCGATAGTGGGACAGAAGGTCAACCCGCACGGGTTCCGCCTCGGAGTGACCACCGACTTCAAGAGCCGGTGGTTCGCAGACAAGCTGTACAAGGACTACGTCAAGGAAGACGTGGCCATCCGCCGGATGCTGACCCGCGGCATGGAGCGCGCCGGGATCTCCAAGGTCGAGATCGAGCGCACCCGTGAGCGTGTCCGCGTCGACGTCCACACCGCCCGGCCGGGCATCGTCATCGGCCGTCGCGGTGCGGAGGCCGACCGCATCCGCGCCAACCTCGAGAAGCTGACCAACAAGCAGGTCCAGCTGAACATCCTCGAGGTCAAGAACCCGGAGATCGACGCTCAGCTCGTCGCCCAGGGTGTCGCGGAGCAGCTGTCCAGCCGAGTCGCGTTCCGCCGTGCGATGCGCAAGGCCATGCAGAGTGCGATGAAGAGCGGTGCCAAGGGCATCCGCATCCAGTGCGGTGGTCGTCTCGGCGGTGCCGAGATGTCCCGCTCGGAGTTCTACCGTGAGGGTCGCGTGCCGCTGCACACGCTGCGCGCCGACATCGACTACGGCTTCTTCGAGGCCCGCACCACCTTCGGCCGCATCGGTGTGAAGGTCTGGATCTACAAGGGCGACGCGCCCGCCACCCGCGCCGAGCGCGAGGCCGCCCAGGCCGCGCAGCGTGCGCCGGGCGGCGGCGGTGGCGGCGGCGGTCAGCGCCGCGAGCGGCCGCAGCGTCGTCGTCGTGGCGGCCAGCAGGGCGACAAGCCCGCCGCTGCGCCGGCCGCCGAGGCTCCGCAGGCTGAGAAGCCGGCGAACTCCGGGAACGAGGGGAGCTGACCATGCTCATTCCCCGCAGGGTCAAGCACCGCAAGCAGCACCACCCCAGTCTTCGGGGTCGTGCCAAGGGCGGCACCAGCGTCAACTTCGGTGAGTACGGCATCCAGGCCCTGGAGTCCGCCTACGTCACCAACCGGCAGATCGAGTCGGCGCGTATCGCGATGACTCGGCACATCCGCCGTGGCGGCAAGGTCTGGATCACGATCTTCCCGGACCGCCCGCTGACCAAGAAGCCCGCCGAGACCCGCATGGGTTCCGGTAAGGGCTCCCCGGAGTGGTGGGTCGCTCCGGTCAAGCCCGGACGTGTGATGTTCGAGCTGGCCGGCGTGCCCGAGCCCATCGCGAAGGAAGCTCTTCGCCGGGCGATGCACAAGCTCCCGATGAAGTGCAAATTTGTGAAGCGAGAGGCGGGGGAGTAGTAATGGCTAAGTCCCTGACCGCCACCGAGCTGCGCGACCAGTCCGTCGAGGACCTGGCCGGCAAGCTCAAGGAGGCGAAGGAAGAGCTGTTCAACCTCCGCTTCCAGGCCGCCACCGGGCAGCTGGACAACCACAGCCGGTTGCGCACCGTCAAGCGTGAGATCGCTCGGATCTACACGGTTATGCGGGAGCACGAGCTGGGCATCGTGTCGCTTGCTGCCGCGGAGTCGGCTGAGAAGACGAAGGAAGCAGCCGAATGAGCGAGAACACGGCGACGCGGGACCAGGAGCGCAACTACCGCAAGGTGCGCGAGGGTTACGTCGTCAGCGACAAGATGGAGAAGACCGTCGTTGTCGAGGTGGAGGACCGCGTCAAGCACCCGCTTTACGGCAAGGTCATCCGCCGGACCACGAAGTACAAGGCCCACGACGAGGCGAACTCCGCCGGAGTCGGTGACCGGGTTCGCCTGATGGAGACCCGGCCGCTGTCCGCGACCAAGCGCTGGCGCGTCGTGGAGATCCTGGAGAAGGCTAAGTAAGAGATCGCTCAGCGATCTCTGACCCCTGGTCGGCGGCCGATTTGTGGAGATCGGCCGCCGCGGTGGGGTGGACCACCTAGCGAGCGCGGGGCGTGATCCCGCGCGCATATATCAGGAGCAGACGTGATTCAGCAGGAGTCGCGACTCAAGGTCGCCGACAACACGGGGGCCAAGGAGATCTTGACCATCCGTGTCCTCGGCGGTTCGGGTCGGCGCTACGCGGGCATCGGTGACACGATCGTGGCGACCGTCAAGGACGCCCTGCCCGGCGCGGGCGTTAAGAAGGGCGATGTCGTCAAGGCCGTTGTCGTGCGCACCACCAAGGAGCGCCGCCGGCCCGACGGCTCCTACATCCGCTTCGATGAGAACGCCGCCGTGCTCATCAAGGACGGTGGGGACCCGCGGGGCACCCGCATCTTCGGCCCGGTGGGCCGGGAGCTGCGGGACAAGAAGTTCATGCGCATCATTTCGCTGGCGCCGGAGGTGCTCTAGGCGATGAAGATCAAGAAGAACGACGAGGTCGTCGTCATCGCCGGCAAGGACAAGGGCGCCACGGGGAAGGTCAAGAAGGCCCTCCCCAAGGAGCAGCGTGTCGTCGTCGAGGGCGTCAACCTCATCAAGAAGCACAAGAAGGCGAACCAGGCGGGCGGTCAGCAGGGTGAGGTCGTCACCCTGGAGGCCTCGATCCACGTGAGCAACGTCGCGCTCGTCGAGGACGGCAAGCCCACCCGGGTCGGTTACCGCTTCGAGGAAGACGGAACCAAGGTTCGGATCTCCCGCCGTACTGGTAAGGACATCTGATGACGGTCACGAACGAGATTGCCGCTCCGGCGCTCCCGCGGCTCAAGCAGAAGTACCGCGAGGAGATCATCGCGGGCCTGCGTGAAGAGTTCGACATCAAGAACATCATGCAGGTCCCCGGTCTCACCAAGATCGTGGTCAACATGGGTGTGGGCGACGCCGCGCGCGACGCCAAGCTCATCCAGGGCGCCATCGCCGACATCACGGCGATCACCGGCCAGAAGCCCAAGCTCAACCGGGCCAAGAAGTCCATCGCGCAGTTCAAGCTGCGCGAGGGCCAGCCGATCGGCGTCAGCGTGACGCTGCGCGGCGACCGGATGTGGGAGTTCCTGGACCGGCTGCTCTCCCTGGCGCTGCCCCGCATCCGTGACTTCCGCGGGCTCTCCCCGAAGCAGTTCGACGGCAACGGGAACTACACCTTCGGTCTGACCGAGCAGGTCATGTTCCACGAGGTGGACCCCGACAAGGTCGACCGCCAGCGCGGCATGGACATCACGGTCGTCACCTCGGCGACCAACGATGACGAGGGGCGCAGCCTGCTCAAGCGGCTCGGTTTCCCCTTCAAGGAAGCGTAGGGGAGAAGAGATGGCTAAGAAGGCGCTCATCGCCAAGGCGAACCGGAAGCAGAAGTTCGAGGTTCGCGCATATACTCGATGCTCGCGGTGCGGTCGTCCGCGCGCGGTCTTCCGGAAGTTCGGCCTGTGCCGTGTCTGCTTCCGCGAGATGGCGCACCGAGGCGAGCTCCCCGGCATCACCAAGTCCAGCTGGTAGCGAGCCCGAAGCAGGGCCGGCCCTCGGGGCCGGTCCGGCTCGCCGGCGGACCGGCGGCGGGTTCACGCGGACCCGCCGCCGTAGCAGCACGTTTTCAACCGACAGGGCACTGTGCCGAGCCGACGCTCGCCCACGTGCCCATGACCACGCCGCAGGTCCTAGAGGAACCCGGGCGCCCGAATACGCGGCGCGGGGGAACGGACTCAGAGGAAGAGTTCCGTCCTTGGGGAAACCGCAGCGAGGAAGGGCCAATCGGCCATGACGATGACCGACCCGATCGCAGACATGCTCACGCGTCTGCGTAACGCGAATTCGGCTTATCACGACACCGTGACCATGCCGTATTCCAAGATCAAGGCGCACATCGCCGAGATCCTCCAGCAGGAGGGCTACGTCCAGGGCTGGCGTGCCGAGGATGCCGAGGTGGGGCAGAGCCTCGTGGTGGACCTGAAGTACGGTCCCACCCGTGAGCGCTCCATCGCCGGCGTTCGCCGCGTTTCCAAGCCCGGTCTCCGGGTCTACGCGAAGAAGGACAACCTTCCGCGGGTCCTGGGCGGCCTTGGCGTTGCCATCATTTCGACGTCCGGTGGCCTGATGACGGACAAGCAGGCCAAGAAGAACGGCGTGGGCGGCGAAGTCCTCGCTTTCGTCTGGTAGAGGAAGAGATTTCAGCATGTCGCGAATCGGTCGACTGCCGGTCTCGGTCCCCAAGGGCGTCGAAGTCACGATTGACGGGCAAGACGTCAAAGTCAAGGGGCCGAAGGGCGAACTGAAGCACACCGTTGCCCTGCCTATCACGGTTGAGCAGGAAGACGGCCAGATCAAGGTGGCGCGTCCGGACGACAAGCCGGAGACGCGCTCGCTGCACGGCCTGACCCGTGCGCTGCTCGCCAACCTGATCGAGGGCACCTCCAAGGGGTACACCAAGACGCTGGAGATCCACGGTGTGGGTTACCGCGTCCAGGCCAGGGGCTCGAACCTCGAGTTCTCCCTCGGCTACAGCCACCCCGTGGTCGTGGAGCCCCCGGAGGGCATCACGTTCAAGGTCGAGAAGCCGACCCTGCTGCACGTCGAGGGAATCGACAAGCAGCTGGTGGGCCAGGTGGCGGCGAACATCCGTAGCCTGCGCAAGCCCGACCCGTACAAGGCCAAGGGCGTGCGGTACCAGGGCGAGCACATCCGCCGCAAGGCCGGAAAGGCTGGTAAGTAAGCATGACGAAGAGGTCGTCGCTTACCCGCAAGGGCACGTCCACGCGCTCGGCTTCCCGGTCGCGCCGACACCTGCGGGTCCGCAAGAAGGTGCAGGGTACGGCCGAGCGTCCGCGCCTGGTCGTCACCCGCTCCGCCAAGCACATCGTCGCGCAGATCGTGGACGACACCAAGGGCATCACCCTGGCGTCCGCCTCCACGATGGATGCCTCCATCCGCGGCGACGAGGGCAAGAAGACCGAGAAGTCGCAGAAGACGGGCGAGCTGCTCGCCCAGCGCGCGAAGGTCGCCGGCGTCACGTCGGTGGTCTTCGACCGCGGCGGCTACCGGTACCACGGTCGCATCGCGGCGCTGGCCGACGGTGCGCGCGAGGCCGGGCTGGAGTTCTAGTGATGACTCCTGCCAACCGCATTTTCATCGACGGGAAGAGGAACCACTGATGGCTGCAGCTCCGCGGCGCGGCGCCGGTGGCGAGCGGCGTTCCGGCCGTGACGATCGCCGCGGCGGTTCCGCTGACAAGGGCGTCTCCTACATCGAGCGCGTTGTGAAGATCAACCGGGTCGCCAAGGTCGTCAAGGGCGGCCGGCGGTTCAGCTTCACCGCTCTCGTCGTCGTCGGCGACGGCAACGGCATGGTCGGCGTCGGATACGGCAAGGCCAAGGAAGTGCCCGCGGCGATCGCCAAGGGCGTGGAAGAGGCCAAGAAGAACTTCTTCAAGGTCGCCAGGATCCAGGGCACGATCGTGCACCAGGTCCAGGGCGAGGACGCCGCCGGCGTGGTCCTGCTCCGCCCGGCCGCCCCCGGTACCGGTGTTATCGCCGGTGGCCCGGTGCGCGCCGTGCTCGAGTGCGCCGGCATTCACGACATCCTGAGCAAGTCGCTCGGGTCGTCCAACCCGATCAACATCGTGCACGCGACGGTGGCCGCCCTCAAGGGCCTCAACCGTCCGGAGGAGATCGCTGCCCGCCGCGGCCTGCCGATCGAGGACGTCGCTCCGGCCGCCATGCTGCGCGCTCGCGCGGAAGCGAAGGCGGGGGCTTAAGTCATGGCGAAGCTGAAGATCACGCAGGTCCGCTCGAAGATCGGCGGCAAGCAGAAGCAGCGTGACACCCTGACCTCGCTCGGTCTCGGACGGATCGGCAAGTCCGTCGTCCGCGCCGACCGCCCCGAGGTCCGTGGGCAGATCAACGTCGTCGCGCACCTCGTCACTGTCGAGGAGGTCAGCTGATGAGCGATAACTACTCTCCTGACGAGCTGCTCAAGATCCACCACCTGCGTCCGGCCCCGGGTGCCAACAAGTCGAAGGTCCGCAAGGGCCGCGGCGAGGCGTCCAAGGGCAAGACCGCGGGTCGCGGTACCAAGGGCACGAAGGCTCGCAGCACCGTCCCGGTCGGTTTCGAGGGTGGCCAGATGCCCCTCATCCGCCGGATTCCGAAGCTCAAGGGCTTCAGCAACGCCAAGTTCAAGACCACCTACCAGGTCGTGAACTTGGACAAGTTGAGCGAGCTGTACCCCGAGGGTGGCGAGGTCACCGTCGAGGGTCTGGTCGCGAAGGGCGCGGTTCGCAAGAACCAGCTCGTGAAGGTGCTCGGCACCGGCGAGATCTCGGTGGCAGTGCAGGTGAGCGTGAACGCGTTCTCCGGCGCCGCCAAGGAGAAGATCGTCGCGGCCGGTGGCACCGCCACCGAGCTCTAGGGCGAATTCCGGGTGCTCGTATGGGGCGTTCGCTGGTCACACCCATTAGATTGGGGGAGACCAGTGGACGCCCCGTCCGTTTTACGGGGATCCAATGAACTCGGTGAGCCACCGAGTGTGTTCTTATTGTGAGATTGGTGCTCCGCACCAGTCTTTGGATGGCTGCTAAGGTGCCATCTGCTTGACCCGACTTCCGGGCCCAGAGCGCTCGCCCTGGGCTGAAGACCACGACGATCCAGGATCGGCCGCGATGTCTCGATTCGGTTCCGCCGCCGAAGCCTCGCAGGAGGAGACGTGCTAGGTGCGTTCGTCCGTGCGTTCCGCACGCCTGACCTGCGTAACAAGCTGCTGTTCACGCTGTTCATTCTGACCATCTACCGGCTCGGCTCGGTCATCCCCGCTCCGGGGGTCGACTCCGTCGCCATCAAGCAGTGCCTCCAGAACGTTCAGTCGGGTGACGCCGCGGGTGTCTACTCCCTGATCAACCTGTTCAGTGGTGGGGCGCTGCTGCAGCTCGCGATCTTCGGGCTGGGCATCATGCCATACATCACCGCGAGCATCATCCTGAACCTGCTCACCGTGGTCATCCCGCGGCTCGAGACGCTCAAGAAGGAGGGGCAGGCCGGTCAGACGAAGATCACGCAGTACACGCGCTACCTGACCCTCGCTCTCGCCGTCCTGCAGTCCACCAGCATCATCGCGATGGCCCGGACGGGGCAGCTCTTCCAGGGGGCCTGTCCGCCCTCGTCCTACCTGCCCGACGACGGGATCGTCACGCTGGTCACGATGGTCTTCGTGATGACCGCCGGAACCTGCGTCATCATGTGGTTCGGCGAGCTGATCACCGAGCGCGGCGTCGGCAACGGCATGTCGCTGCTGATCTTCACGACGATCATCTCGGCCTTCCCGTCGGGCATGATGCGCATCTGGACCGAGCAGAGCCAGTGGGTCTTCGCCATCATCTGCGTGGCGGCCCTGTTCCTCATCGCGGGCGTGGTCTTCATCGAGCAGGCGCAGCGCCGCATCCCGGTGCAGTACGCCAAGCGCATGGTCGGCCGCAGGATGTACGGGGGCAGCTCCACCTACATTCCGCTGAAGGTCAACCAGGCCGGTGTCATCCCGGTCATCTTCGCGTCCTCCCTGCTGTACCTCCCGACCCTCGTGGTCGGCCTGATGGGGCCCGAGTCGACCAGCCCGGTGGTGACGTTCCTCAACACCTACTTCGACCCGATGGGCACCCACCCGGTCTACATGACCACCTTCTTCGCCCTGATCGTCGGATTCGCCTTCTTCTATGTGGCCATTACCTTCAACCCCACTGAAGTGGCCGACAACATGAAGAAGTACGGTGGGTTCATCCCGAGTATCCGTCCGGGACGTCCGACCGCCGAGTACCTGGACTTCGTCCTGACCCGGCTGACGACGCCAGGCGCGCTGTACTTGGGTCTGATCGCGTTGCTGCCAATGGTGGCCCTGGGTAGCTCCGGAGCCTCCGCGAACTTCCCGTTCGGCGGTGTGAGCATCCTGATCATGGTCGGTGTCGGGCTGGACACGGTGAAGCAGATCGAGAGTCACCTCCAGCAGAGGAACTACGAAGGTTTTCTGCGATAGATGCGTGCCGTATTGGTGGGACCTCCTGGTGCGGGCAAAGGCACCCAGGCCCAGATCTTGGCGTCCGAATTGTCGATTCCGAAGGTGTCCACCGGTGACATCTTCCGTGCCAACGTCAGCGGTGGCACAGAGTTGGGTAAGCAGGCGAAGGCCTTCATGGACCGGGGCGACCTGGTGCCGGACGAGGTCACCAATGCCATGGTCAGGGACCGGTTGGCCCAGGAGGACGCCCGCGAGGGCTTCCTCCTGGACGGCTTCCCGCGCAACGTCGCGCAGGCCGAGACCCTGGACACGATGCTCGCCGGGCTGGGAGGCCGGCTCGACGCGGTCCTGGAGCTCGTCGTCGACGAGGAGGAGGTGATCCGGCGGCTCGCGGAGCGGGCCCGGATCGACAACCGCAGCGACGACAACGAGGAGACCATCCGGCACCGGCTGGTCGTCTACCGGGAGCAGACCGCTCCGCTGGTCTCCTTCTACGGCGAGCGCGACCTGCTGGTGACGGTGGACGCCATGGGCGCCATCGAGAAGGTCACCGAGCGGGCGCTCACGGCACTGAAGAGCAAGGCCTGATGCCGGGCAAGGGCCGAACGAACATCCAGCTGAAGTCTCCGGCTGAGATCGCGAGGATGCGGGCCGCGGGCCAGGTCGTGGCCCGCACGCTCGACACGCTGCGCGCGGCGGTGCGTCCGGGGATGACGACCCTCGAACTGGACGCCATCGCCGAGAGCAGCATCCGGGACGCGGGGGCCGTGCCGTCCTTCAAGGGCTACCACGGCTTCACCGGTTCCATCTGCGCCTCCGTCAACGAGGAGGTCGTGCACGGAATCCCCCGTGACACCAAGGTCCTCGCCGACGGGGACATCATCTCCATCGACTGCGGCGCCGTCCTCGACGGCTGGCACGGCGACTCCGCGATCACCGTCGCGGTGGGATCGGTCGACGAGGCCGACCGCACCGCCATGGAGGTGTGCGAGGAGTCCATGTGGCAGGGCATCGCCCAGATGCGGCCAGGAGGGCGGCTCGGCGACATCGGCCAGGCCATCGGCGGCTACATCGCCTCCAAGGGCCGGTACGGCAACGTCCGGGAGTACGGCGGGCACGGCATCGGGACCGAGATGCACATGGAACCGCACGTGCTCAACTACGCGCAGACGACCCGGGGCATCCGCCTGGTCGAGGGGATGTGCCTGGCGATCGAGCCGATGGTGAACCTCGGTACGCGGCACGTGCGCCAGCTCGCGGACGGCTGGACCGTGGTCACCCAGGACGGCCGGCGGTCGGCGCACTTCGAGCACTCGGTGGCCATCACCGCGGACGGGCCGCTGGTCCTCACCGCCCGCGAGGAGAACCGGGAGAAGATCGCCTCCCTCGGTTTCCCCGACCCGGGTTTCTGACCTCGCGGAGTCCCGGGGACGCTCCCATCCCACCGCCACCTCTTCGCCCGACGGGTTCCGAAGGGGTGGCGGGAAGCTCATAGGATGGGTGCGAGTCCCCGAAGGTGCGAGGCGGTGCGTCGGTGTCCGAATCCAGTCCCGAGATCAGGGCGTCCGACGCGGACCGGGACCGCATGGCGAAGCGGCTCCAGGAGCACTTCGCGCAGGGCCGGTTGGACGGTGACGAGTTCAACGCGCGGATGGAGACCGCCTACCGGGCCCGCACCCGCGGCGAGCTGGAGCGGGTCACCGAGGATCTTCCCGAGAGGGACCTCGCGGATCTGCCCGGACTGGTCGCCAGCGCCCCGGGGCAGCGCCCACGGGGCGTCACCCGGGATCCCGCGCTGGTGATTCCCTGGCTGACCTGGGGCGGCGTCAACACGCTGTGCTTCCTGATCTGGCTGATCGTCTACCTGACCAACGGCGCGAGCTACCCGTGGTTCCTCTGGGTGCTCGGTCCCTGGGGAGTGGTGATGCTCTTCGTCACCCTGGGGGTCGTGGCGCTGAATCGGGGTCAGGACCCGAACTGAGACACCCGGATCGGCCGTGCTGTCAAAGGCATGCGCGCTGGGCGGGTAAACTAGCCATGCCCACACTCGGGTTGTTGGGTCAGCCTGCCTCTATTCGCGTCTGCGGTTCGCGCTGGCGTATGCTATTGCAGTTGACCTGAAGTTTCAGTGTTCAATTTTCGCAACCGGGGCCGCCGGATCCCACTCGGAGAGTCCGTGCCCCGTGTGCCCCGTGTCTACGGGGATGATCCCAGAAGCGTGGAGGATATGGCTAAGAAAGACGGCGCCATCGAGATTGAGGGCTCCGTTATCGAGTCCCTACCCAACGCTATGTTCCGAGTGGAGCTCGACAACGGGCACAAGGTTCTTGCCCACATCAGCGGCAAGATGCGGATGCACTACATCCGTATCCTCCCCGACGACCGAGTCGTCGTGGAGCTGAGCCCGTACGACCTCACGCGCGGGCGCATCGTTTACCGCTACAAGTAGCTTCTCCGCTCGCGCCCGCCGCTGCCGCGGTCGGCGCAGGTGGACTCAAGTCCCGGAGCAACCATGAAGGTCAAGCCGAGCGTCAAGAAGATCTGCGCGAAGTGCCGAGTGATCCGCCGTAACGGCCGGATCATGGTGATTTGCTCGGACCCGCGGCACAAGCAGCGTCAGGGCTAGTTCCGCTTCTCGACAAACACTCGGGCCGCGCACGGCCGGCGCCGTGCCGCGGCGCACAGTGAAGAATCCCGTTCCGATCCCAGGGCGCGAGGCGTCCCGGGAGAACCCCCGGTCGGAGGCCGGGGCCTCGCCGTTGGGCGACGAGAGGGCAAAGGGAACGGGACAGACCTCCGCAGAGCATGAAGGAGCTCGCCCAGATGGCACGTATCTCTGGTGTCGACCTTCCCCGCGACAAGCGGGTGGAGATCGCTCTCACCTACGTTTTCGGTATCGGCCGCACCCGTGCGATCGAGACCCTCGCCAACACCGGCGTGAACCCGAACACCCGTGTCCACGCGCTGTCCGAGGAAGACCTCGTCAAGCTGCGCGAGTGGATCGACGCCAACTACAAGGTCGAGGGTGACCTGCGCCGCGAGGTCACGGCCGACATCCGTCGCAAGATCGAGATCGGTTGCTACCAGGGTATTCGGCACCGCCGTAACCTTCCGGTCCACGGTCAGCGCACCCAGACCAACGCGCGTACCCGCAAGGGCAAGAAGAAGACCGTGGCCGGCAAGAAGAAGGTCGGCAAGAAGTAGTCCGTCCGGACGCAACCGTCTCCACGGGTCCGGAATCACCAACGGACCGATGATCTTGGGAGTTTGAGAAATGCCGCCTAAGGGCCGTCAGGGCGCCGCGCGTAAGGTGCGCCGCAAGGAAAAGAAGAACGTTGTCCACGGACACGCTCACATCAAGAGCACGTTCAACAACACGATCGTGAGCATCACCGACCCGACCGGTGCGGTGATCTCGTGGGCCAGCTCCGGGCAGGTCGGCTTCAAGGGCTCGCGTAAGTCCACGCCGTTCGCCGCGCAGATGGCGGCCGAGGCCGCGGCCCGCCGCGCCCAGGAGCACGGTGTGCGCAAGGTCGACGTCTTCGTGAAGGGTCCGGGCTCCGGCCGCGAGACCGCGATCCGCTCGCTCCAGGCCACCGGCCTGGAGGTCGGTTCGATCCAGGATGTCACGCCGGTTCCGCACAACGGCTGCCGTCCGCCGAAGCGGCGCCGGGTCTGATCCCGGACTTCGCGCCGGTCGGCGCCGTCCCCGGGCCGGGAGGCTTCGGGGGCGGTCCGACCGGGCAGTCAACAGTTGTGGTCCCGCAAGCGGCGGGACCGTCCAGTGGCCGTCATATAGCGGGCGGTCGTGGGAAAGGAAGTAACGGACCATGCTGATCGCTCAGCGCCCCACCCTGACCGAGGAGTCGATCTCCGAGTTCCGGTCCAAGTTCGTCGTCGAACCGCTGGAGCCGGGCTTCGGGTACACGATCGGCAACTCGCTGCGTCGGACCCTCCTGTCGTCCATCCCCGGTGCCGCTGTCACCAGCATCCGCATCGAGGGCGTCGAGCACGAGTTCACCACCGTGCCCGGTGTCAAAGAGGACGTCACCGAGATCATCCTGAACCTCAAGGGCCTCGTCGTGAGCTCCGAGCACGACGAGCCGGTGCTGATGTACCTGCGCAAGCAGGGCCCGGGTGTGGTGACCGCCGCCGACATCGCGCCTCCGGCCGGTGTCGAGGTGCACAACCCCGAGCTGCACATCGCCACCCTGAACAGCAAGGGCAAGCTCGAGATGGAGCTGACGGTCGAGCGCGGCCGCGGTTACGTCTCGGCGACGCAGAACAAGCAGCCGGGTCAGGAGATCGGCCGGATCCCGATCGACTCGATCTACTCCCCGGTGTTGCGGGTGACCTACAAGGTCGAGGCGACCCGTGTCGAGCAGCGGACCGACTTCGACCGGCTCATCCTGGACGTCGAGACCAAGCCCTCCATCCGTCCCCGTGACGCGGTGGCGAGCGCGGGCAAGACACTGGTCGAGCTGTTCGGTCTGGCCCGGGAGCTCAACGTCGACGCCGAAGGCATCGACATGGGCCCCTCGCCGACGGACGCGGCGCTGGCCGCGGACCTGGCACTGCCGATCGAGGACCTGAACCTCACGGTGCGCTCCTACAACTGCCTGAAGCGCGAAGGCATCCACAGCGTGGGCGAGCTCGTCGCCCGCTCTGAGCAGGACCTCTTGGACATAAGGAACTTCGGCGCGAAGTCCATCGAAGAGGTCAAGCAGAAGCTGATCGACATGGGGCTCTCGCTGAAGGACTCCCCGCCTGGGTTCGACCCCAGCAGCGCGGCCGACTCCTACGGTTCCGACGAGGACGACCAGTCCTACGTCGAGACCGAGCAGTACTAGCCCACAGACCTCGGTCGGCGGGTCTCGTCGAGGCCGAACCGATCGCACACTAGGAGAACGACACATGCCCACGCCAACGAAGGGGCCTCGCCTGGGCGCCGGCCCGGCGCATGAGCGGCTCATGCTGGCGAACCTGGCGACCTCGCTGTTCCAGCACGGTCGTATCAAGACCACGGAGGCCAAGGCCAAGCGCCTGCGTCCGTACGCCGAGAAGCTGATCACCCTCGGCAAGCGCGGCGACCTGCACGCCCGCCGCCAGGTCCTGGCCAAGATCGCGGACAAGGCCGTCGTGCACGAGCTCTTCACCGAGATCGGCCCGAGGTTCGAGAACCGCACCGGTGGCTACACCCGCATCACCAAGGTCGGTCCGCGCAAGGGCGACAACGCGCCCATGGCCGTGATCGAACTCGTCGAGGCGCTGGCCGCGCCCGCGGCCCGGACCGCTCCGGCCGCCGCGAAGACCGAGGCCCCCGAGGCCGAGGCCGACGACCAGCCCGCCGAGGGCGCCACCTCCGAGCAGACCGCTCAGGCGGACGAGACCTCGCAGGCCGAGGGCGAAGCCCAGGCCGAGGAGAAGTAGGACGGCGTTCCTCAACCCGAGTGCCCGGTCCCTGAGAAGGGGCCGGGCACTCGGCATAGGGCGTGTTCCGGAAGCGCCTTTGCGACGCGCCCTGACGGAGACGAGGAGAAGTTGAGCGAAGAGCCCCTGGTCCGGCTGCGGCTGGACATCTCCTACGACGGCACCGACTTCTCCGGCTGGGCCGAGCAGCCCGCCAGGCGGACCGTGCAGGGCGAGCTCCAGTCGGCGCTGGCCCGGGTGCTGCGCCTGGAGTCGCCCCGGCTGACGGTCGCGGGCCGTACCGACGCCGGGGTCCACGGCCGAGGGCAGGTCGCCCACCTGGACGTCCCGCCGGAGCTGTGGGAGGCCGAGGGCGAGCGGCTGCTGCGCCGCCTGGCGGGCGTGCTGCCCCCCGACGTCCGGGTGAACGCGGTGGGGCCGGCGCCGGAGGGCTTCGACGCCCGCTTCTCGCCGCTGTTCCGGCGCTACGTCTACCGGGTGAGCGACGCGCCGGGCGGAGTCGACCCGCTGCGCCGCCGCGACGTCCTGTGGCACCGGCGCCCGCTCGACGTGGACCGGATGAACGAGGCCGCTGCGCGGTTGCTCGGCGAGCACGACTTCGCGGCCTACTGCCGCAGGCGGGAGGGGGCCTCCACCATCCGCGAGCTCCAGCGCGTGGAGTGGGTCCGAGAGAACCGGCACGTCTGCGCGGGCACCGTGCAGGCCGACGCGTTCTGCCACAACATGGTCCGCGCCCTCGTGGGGGCGCTGCTCGCGGTCGGGGACGGCCGCCGGGAAGTGGACTGGCCCGGTGTGGTCCTGGCCGCCGCGGTGCGGGACTCCTCCGTGCACGTGGTCCCGCCGCACGGCCTCACCCTCGAAGAGGTCCGCTATCCGCCCGCGGAGGAGATGGCAGCCCGCGCCGCCGCGACCCGGAGGTTCCGCACCCTGCCGGCGAGCGCCTCCAGCTGAGCCCCACCGGTCCGTCCGGTGCGGTCGAATCGCGGACGCCCCCGGAACCTGTCAGGTTCCGGGGGCGTCCGTTCGGAGCGGCCGAGATCAGATCTCCGCGCGTTCCCCCAGCGGGGCCAGCGCCACGTCGATGAAGAGCTCGCTGATCTCCGCCAGCTCGGGCCGGTCGCCCGAGGGGGTCCGGCCGTCGGTGGTGGCGGCGAGGGAGAAGACCATGTACCGGCCCCAGGTGGCACCCGAGGCGTGTCCGCCTGCGATGCCGAGGCGCTCGGCGCCGCTGCCGTCCTGGCCGGGGAGTCCGGCGAACCACTGCGTGTTCTCCAGGTCCTGGCTCTCCGTGGCGGCCTGGGCGCCGACCGAGTCCGCCATGGCCGCCACGCCGATGGTGACGGCGTGCGTCTTGTCCTCGTTCACGTAGGTCGCGCGCACCACCTGGCGACAGTCGTTCTCGGTGAGCACCTGGCCGTAGTCGCCGTGCGCGGTGGTCTCGCACTTCTCGGTGTCGTCGGTCTGCAGGAGGGTGAAGGTCTCGCCGCCGGCCTCGATGGTCTCGAGCGCGAAGATCTCGCCGGTCTTGAGCGTGTCGGGGTCGGTCGACTCGTCGGAGACCAGGGAGACGTCGTACTCGCCCGAGCCCGAGTCCGGACCCCCGCCGGTGGCGAGCAGGAACGCGCCGCCTCCGCCCAGGACGAGCAGCGCGGCGAACCCGGCCCCCATGAGCAGGATCCGGGAGTCGCGGCCGCCCCGGCCACGGCTTCCCCCGCTGCGGTTCCCCCCGCCTCCACCGCGGCCGGGGCGCTGGCCGCGGTCGTATTCGTCGTACCCGGACAGGTCGATCTCGGCGGTGCTGTCCGAGTCGGCGCGCTGGGGCGGGACCTCGTCGCGGAACATCGGCCGCCCGCCGAACATGTCGTCGTACACCGGCGGGATGGCCTGGGTGGCACCCACGGGCTCCTCGCGCACCGGCGGGATGGCCTGGGTGGCCGCGTCGTCGGGCACGGGGGGCACGAACTGGGTCGCGTCGTCCGCGCCCGGCGCGGGCCCGCCGGGCGGCACGATGCGGCCCTGGAGGGGTTGTCCTGGGGGCTGGGGGGGACCGGGGGGCAGGCTCTGCGGGGGGCGGGGTTGGCCGGTGGGGGGCTGCTGTCCGTGCCAGGCGGGGGGCTGCGGTCCGGACTGCGGGCCGTGGGGCGGCTGCGCGCCGGTGGGGGAGTTCCACGCCGGAGGCTGGGGGGGGCCTGACGGCGCGGGAGGCAGTCCCTGGGGCGGCAGGGGCTGCTGTCCGTGCCAGGCGGGCGGCTGCGGAGGCCCCGAGGGCGCGGGCGGCTGCGGGGGGACGGGCTGTCCGGCGACCGGTTGCTGCGGTCCCGAGAGCGGCGGCCCCTGCGGGGAGTGCTGTCCCGGTTGGAGGGGGCCGCCCCAGGGGGCGCCGGGAGCTGGAGCGGGTGCCGACCGCGGAGCCTGCGCGGTCTCGTCCTGGCCCTGGTTCAAGGGCGCGGGAGGGTACTGCGGCCGGTCCTGGGGGACGTCGCGGCCGTCAGAGGGCTCGTTCGGATGGGGTGCGATGGGAGAACTCCGGAGGCTGTCCTTGGGCGGGGAGGTCGAAGCCGTTGCCACAGGCCTCACCCTGCCGCGTGCTGCGTCGCGAATTCTGTGTTCTCGCGCGGCCTGGGCCGTTCGCGAACTCGTGGATCGGGAGAGGCCGGAAGAGGGCCCGGACCCTTGGGAGGGTTCCCCGAGGGGTCCGCGGTGTGGAGCGGTGGCGGGGAGCGCCCGGGTGCGCGCCCGGTTCCGGGAACCGGTCGCCTGGGTGGGTTGTCTCTGTCGGAAACACCGCGCCGTCCGGGCCACGGGGGTGTCGATGGACACTCCGGTGTGACCGCTCCGCCGCGGGCGCGCGCTATGCTCGCCTTCGCGACAATAGCGCCTGGGTCATCCTATTGGGTGCGTTTCGCGCCGGGGTGCCCGGCGGCTCGTTCCCGCGTGCCGCGCCGGTCGAACCCCTGACCTCGTATGAAGGAAGTACGGTGGCGGAGCGGTTCCCGGCGGCTCGCGTCCGGTGGTGGTGCCAAAGCACTCACCGAACAAGGCATAATGAGATTGGAGTAATCGCCTACCGCGACATGATCCACGATCAAGTGCCTGGCCCATGGCGCCGAGCAGTACGTTCATGGGCCGTTTTGACTTGTGGTCTGTTCGCCGGTTACGATTCTCTGTCGTTGTGCGTTGAGTTGCCGTGGGTTCCCACTTCGCTTCGTTGGGCGCCGATCACGCATCACCGTCTGCGCACTCAAACCACCGGAAGAACTCCTGGAACAACGGAGCGCTTCGGTCCAGTAATACGAGTTCCCCATCTCCGTTCGCGGAGATGGATACCGCCGACTGAGAAGGCAATACGATCGTGCGCACATTCAGCCCCAAGCCCAGCGATGTCCAGCGTCAGTGGCACGTCATCGACGCGTCCGATGTCGTGCTCGGCCGGCTGGCCAGCCACGTCGCCGTGCTGCTCCGCGGCAAGCACAAGCCGTACTTCGCGCCCCACATCGACACCGGTGACTTCGTGATCGTCGTGAACGCCGAGAAGGTGGCGCTGACCGGTAAGAAGCTGGAGCAGAAGCGGGCCTACCGCCACTCCGGCTACCCCGGTGGTCTGCGTTCCGTCACCTACGGTGAGCTGCTGGCGAAGAACCCCGAGCGAGCCGTGGAGAAGGCCATCAAGGGCATGCTGCCGAAGAACTCCCTTGGTCGGGACATGGCCAAGAAGCTCAAGGTGTACGCCGGGCCGGAGCACCCGCACCAGGCCCAGCAGCCGGTTCCGTTCGAAATCACCAAGATCGAGCAGCCCGCGTAGGCGTTCGCGAGACTTACAGGAAGTACGAGGAGAATCGTGGTCGAGCCCACCGGCATCGAAGACGTTCAGGAATTCGACGAGAACTCCGAGGAGTTCCCGGCCGAGTACACCACCGAGAGCACCGAGGAGGCCGGCGGAGCGTACGTTCCGACGGCTTCGGGCCCCGGCGCCGGCACCGGTCGGCGCAAGACCGCCATCGCGCGTGTCCGCATCACCCCGGGTTCGGGCGAGTGGAAGGTCAACGGCAAGCCGCTCGAGGTCTACTTCCCGGACAAGGTGCACCAGCAGCTCATCAAGGAGCCCCTGGTCACGCTTGGCTTCGAAGAGGCGTACGACGTCTTCGCCCGCCTGAACGGCGGCGGCCCCAGCGGCCAGGCCGGCGCGCTGCGCCACGGCCTCGCCCGCGCGCTCGCGGGTCTGGACCCGGAGCACAACCGCCCGCCGCTGAAGAAGGCCGGTTACCTCACCCGCGACGACCGCGAGGTCGAGCGCAAGAAGGCCGGTCTCAAGAAGGCCCGCAAGGCTCCGCAGTACTCCAAGCGGTAAGCAGCCCTTGGTTCTGCCCTATGGCCCGCCGGCCGCTCGTTCACCTGGACGGGTGGCCAGTGCGGGCCATAGTTGTTCTCCGGATGCGACCGGTACAGGCGTTTCCTGCTCCCATACTTATTCTCATGGCGTCGCTACAGCGCCGTTACCTGGACGAAACGGGGCGATTGGCTCGTGGCTCGGCTCTTTGGCACTGACGGGGTCCGCGGGGTCGCTGGACGTGACCTCACCGCCGGACTGGCACTGGAACTCGCGATCTCGGCGGCCAGGGTCCTGGCGAAGAAGGACTCCTCCGCGGGACGCCCGCTCGCCGTCGTCGGCCGGGACCCGCGGGCGTCGGGCGAGTTCCTGGAGGCCGCGGTCGTCGCGGGACTGGCCAGCGCGGGCGTGGACGTGGTCCGGCTCGGTGTGCTGCCCACCCCGGCGGTGGCGTTCCTGACCGGCGAGCTGGACGCGGACTTCGGTGTCATGCTCTCGGCCAGCCACAACCCGGCCCCCGACAACGGCGTCAAGTTCTTCGCGCGGGGCGGGCACAAGCTGCCCGACGCGGTCGAGGACGAGATCGAGAAGGGCCTGGGCAGCCCCGTCGTCGGCGCGACCGGCGCGGACGTGGGCCGGGTGAGTGACGCCTCCGACGGGGCCGAACGCTACATCGCGCACGTGGTCGGCTCCCTTCCCCAGCGGCTGGACGGCCTCAAGGTGGTCGTGGACTGCGCCAACGGCGCCGCGACCCGGGTCGCGCCCGAGGCGCTGCGCCGTGCCGGGGCCCAGGTCATCGCGATCGGCGACGCGCCCGACGGCCTCAACATCAACGAGGGCTGCGGCTCCACGTACCTGGACGCGCTGCGCGAGGCCGTGCGCGAGCACGGCGCCGACGCCGGCATCGCGCACGACGGGGACGCCGACCGCTGCCTGGCGGTGGCCGCGGACGGCTCCGTCGTCGACGGCGACCAGATCATGGCGGTCCTGGCGCTGGAGCTGCACGAGTCGGGCAGGCTCGCCGACGACACCCTCGTGGTCACGGTGATGTCGAACCTGGGCCTGCGGCTCGCCATGCAGGAGGCCGGGGTCGCGCTGGTCGAGACGCCGGTGGGCGACCGCTACGTCCTGGAGGCGATGCGGGCCGGGTCGTACTCGCTCGGCGGCGAGCAGTCGGGGCACGTCATCCTGCTGGAGCACGCCAGCACCGGTGACGGTCTGCTGACCGGTCTGCACCTGCTGGCGGCGGTGAGCCGTCGGGGCGTGGCGCTGGCCGAACTGGCCAAGGTCATGAACCGGATGCCGCAGGTGCTGGTGAACGTGCGGGGTGTGGACAAGAACCGGGCCGGGGAGTCCGCCGGGCTCGCCGCGGCCGTCGCCGCGGCCGAGGCCGAACTCGGCGGTTCGGGCCGGGTGCTGCTGCGCCCCAGCGGGACCGAGCCGATGGTCCGGGTCATGGTCGAGGCCGCCTCCGAGGGAGAGGCCCGGCGGATCGCCGACCACCTCGCCGAGGTGGTCAAAGCGGAGCTCTCACAGGCCTGACGCGATAAAGACGGGATGCCCTTGCGAAGTACATGAGCGCTCTGATGAAAGAGCGTCCGCGAATCCGTGTGGACGCCGGGGGCAAGCGGATGCTTGAAGAGGCCGCCCGCGCCGATCACCTCAGCGTCTCTGGATTCGTACTCCGGTCGGTCGGGACGCGCGCGGAGGAAGTGATCGCGGACCGCCGGTTCGTCAGGCTTTCCTCTGCCGCGCCGGAGGCGTTCGCCGAAGCATCGCAGCGTCCCGCCCGGCTGAACGACCGCCTCGCCGATGCCCTGCGCCGCCCTGGAAAGTCCGACTGGCTCGACTGACGAGTTGCGCCGCCCCGTTCTCCTGGATCCCAGGATCCATGTTCGGGGCGGTTTCAGTTGTGGCGAGCCAGCGCTGGATGACTGGCCGCATCGCTACTCGGGTCAGAACCGGCGAGGGAACACCGCCGCCACATGGGTGATCGCCAACGCGGAGAACCAGGTGGCGGGCTGTGCGACGCTTTCGATGACCGGAATCGACCACAGCCGGGCTCCGGTCGCGCTGACGGAGAACGCGCCCGACCCGGTCCCGGCGATGCTCGTGGGACGCCTCGCGGTGGACCGGCGGTCCGCTGGGCTCGGGATCGGTACTGTTCTCGTCGAACGTGTCCTTGTGACCGCCGTCAACCTCGACTCGCACGCTGCCTGTCGAGCGGTGGGACCGCGCTGAACGAACGTGCTCGCAGCTGGTGGAGACGTCTCGGCTTCCACTCGTTCGACGATGGGGACCGGGACGACACGGACCTCTCCCTGCTGACCGGTGGTATCAGCGCGACACTCGCCAGTCGGTGATGAGGGGGCGCCCTTCCGGTCGGAAGGGCGCCCCCTCATCAGGCGATCGGAGAAGGCCTACTCCACCGTCACGCTCTTGGCGAGGTTGCGCGGCTGGTCCACGTCGTTGCCCTTGGCCAGGGCCAGCTCGCTGGCGAACACCTGCATCGGCACGGTGGCAACGATCGGCTGGAGCAGGGTGGGCACGGCCGGGATCTCGATCAGCACGTCCGAGTACGGTCGCACGCTCTCGTCGCCCTCCTCGGCGATCACGATGGTGTACGCGCCCCGGGCCCGGATCTCCTGGATGTTGGAGACGATCTTGTCGTGCAGCACGCCGCGGCCCTCGCGGGAGGGGACCACGACGACCACCGGCAGGCCGTCCTCGATGAGGGCGATGGAGCCGTGCTTGAGCTCGCCCGCGGCGAACGCCTCGGCGTGCATGTAGGCGAGCTCCTTGAGCTTGAGCGCGCCCTCCATCGCCACCGGGTAGCCCACGTGCCGTCCGAGGAACAGCACGGTCCTGGCGTCCGAGAGAGAGTGGGCCAGCTCCCGCACCGGCTGCACGGTGCCCAGGACCTTCTCGATCTGCTCGGGCATCCGGGACAGCTGCTCGATGACCGCGTTGATCTCGTCGCCGAACTTCGTGCCGCGCACCTGGGCGAGGTACAGGCCCACCAGGTAGCAGGCGACCAGCTGGGTCAGGAAGGTCTTGGTGGCGGCCACGCCGACCTCGGGTCCGGCGTGCGTGTACAGCACGCCGTCGGCCTCGCGCGGGATCGTCGAGCCGTTGACGTTGCAGATGGCCAGCACGCGGGAGTGCTGCTCGCGGGCGTAGCGCACCGCCATCAGGGTGTCCATGCTCTCGCCGGACTGGGAGATGGCGATGACCAGGGTCTGGCGGTCCAGGATCGGGTCGCGGTAGCGGAACTCGCTGGCGACCTCGACCTCGCAGGGGATGCGGCACCAGTGCTCGATCGCGTACTTGGCGATCAGGCCCGCGTGGTACGAGGTGCCGCACGCGATGATGATGATCTTGGAGATCTCGCGCAGCTCCTGGGGGGCCAGCCGCATCTCGTCCAGGGTCAGGGTGCCGTCCACGCCGACCCGCCCGAGGAGGGTGTCGGCCACCGCGCGGGGCTGCTCGACGATCTCCTTGAGCATGAAGTAGTCGTAGCCGCCCTTCTCCGCGGCGGAGGCGTCCCAGTCCACGTGGTACTCGCGCACGGGGGCGGGCGCGCCGTCGTAGTCGGTGACCGAGACCGAGTCGCGGCGCAGCTCCACGACCTGGTCCTGGCCGAGTTCGATGGCGTCGCGGGTGTGCGCGATGAACGCGGCGACGTCGCTGGCGAGGAAGTTCTCGCCGTTGCCGCGACCCACCACGAGGGGGGAGTTGCGGCGGGCGGCCACCACGAGGTCGGGGTCGTCCACGGACATCGCGACCAGGGTGAAGGCGCCCTCCAGGCGGCGGCAGACCGAGCGCATCGCGGCGGCCAGGTCGCCGTCGCCGTTGTCCTTGAGCGCCTCGCCGAGCAGGTGGGCGGCGACCTCGGTGTCGGTCTCGGAGGAGAACTTGCAGCCGCGCTCCTCCAGTTCGAGCCGCAGTGGGGCGAAGTTCTCGATGATGCCGTTGTGGATGACGGCCACCCGGCCGGCGTTGTCGACGTGCGGGTGGGCGTTGACGTCGTTGGGCGCGCCGTGCGTGGCCCAGCGGGTGTGGCCGATGCCGATGCCGTCCGCCGAGCGCGGAGTCCCCTCCAGCGCCTTCCGCAGGTTGGCCAGCTTGCCGGCCCGCTTCTCGGTTTCGAGCCTGCCGCCGTTCAGGACGGCGACGCCCGCGGAGTCGTACCCTCGGTACTCAAGCCGGGCAAGGCCATCGACGACGACTTCCAACGCCGGTTGCGGCCCGACGTAGCCAACAATTCCACACATGAGCGCCAGCGTAACCAATGAAACGGGCCCAGGGAGACCACCTGAGGACTAGTCCAATAAGGATTTTCGCAGGTAGCGGTATAGACCAGTTGGTCAAGGCCGAGTACTTGGCGCAGGTCGGGCGCGGGGCGACCGACCCGCGCCCGCGCGGGACCGCGTGTCGGCGGCCTCAGAAAAACTTCCGAATGTGGTCAAAATCGTCCGTCAGCGCAACCAGGGGAGGCGCCGTACGAGCGGACTCCGGCGCCAGACGGGCCCCAGTCCCCACACGTCCCCCGCGCGGGCCGCGGCCAGGCCGACCCCCAGGAGCAGGAAGATCAGGTGCGCGTCGATGAACGTGTCCGAGGGTTCGGGCCAGCGCACCGCCGCCGTGAGGCCCATCACCACCGCGTTGAGGGCCGCGGCCGGCCACAGGGCGACGCCCAGGAGCAGCGCCACGCCGGTGGCGAAGAGGAAGACCATCAGGGCCAGGTCGACAGCGGGCTGCCCGGACGTCGGGTGCACGAGCTCGGCGACGGGGCCGTCCAGGTTGATCAGCGACCACCGGATCGGGCTGTTGCCGGTGAGCCAGGCGCGTTCGGCCGGTGTGCCCATGCCCAGCCCGAAGGTCAGGTCCAGGAACGTCCACAGGTAGCCCAGCCCCAGGCTGACGCGGGTCAGGGCCCAGATGCGTCCGGCCGCGGGGCTGTGGGCGGGCGGGGCGGGTGCGGCCGCGGGGGAGGTCGGCCCGGGGTGCGTGCGGGTGGTGGACATGACGGCCACGCCCTCTCCTAACGGCTGGAGGATCCGGGTGTTTCATTGAGGCACAACTGGTGAGGTCCACTGAAACATCCGATTCTGGCCTCTTTTTGCGCCGTACGAACGGCATCTTTGCGCACGGCATGGAGGGAACGGAAACGCGTGGTTTCCCGATGGCGAAGAGCGGATGACCGCTGTGGGCGGAGGGTGCCCTCCGCCCCCGGACGGTCCTCGTCTAGGGTGGGCAAACGTGTCCCATGCGACGAAGAACAGCGTCTCAACGCCCTACGTGGAGCTCGACCGCCCCGCGTGGGCGGCGCTCCGTGCCGCGACGCCGCTGTCGTTGACGGAGGCGGAACTGGAGATCCTGAGGGGGACCGCCGACCCCACGTCGCTGGACGAGGTCCGCGACATCTACCTTCCGCTCTCCCGGCTGCTCAACCTGTACGTCAAGGCGACCCGGCAGCGGCACTCGGCGGTGCGCGGGTTCCTCGGCGAGACCGACCGCCCGATGCCCTTCGTCATCGGGGTCGCGGGCAGCGTCGCCGTCGGCAAGTCCACCACCGCCAGGCTGCTGCGCGCGCTGCTGGCCCAGTGGCCGGACCACCCCAACGTCGAGCTGGTCAGCACCGACAACTTCCTGTATCCCAACGCGGTGCTGCAGGAGCGCGGCATCATGAACCGGAAGGGCTTCCCCGAGAGCTACGACCGGCGCGCGCTGGTCCGGTTCGTCTCGGAGGTGAAGGCCGGCGCCGCGCAGCGGGTCATCCCGGTCTACTCGCACCTGGCGTACGACATCCAGCCCGGCGAGACGCAGACCGTGCACCGCCCCGACATCCTCGTCGTCGAGGGCATCAACGTGCTCCAGCCACCGCCCATGGGGCGGCTGGCGCTGTCCGACTTCTTCGACTTCTCCATCTACGTGGACGCGAAGGCCGAGAACATCCGGGCCTGGTACCTGGACCGCTTCCTCGCGCTGCGCCGCACCGCGTTCGAGGACCCGCGCTCGTACTTCCACTCCATGGCCACGTCCGTGTCCGAGCAGGAGGCCCGCGAGTTCGCGCTGAGCACCTGGCGCTCCATCAACGAGGTCAACCTCGTGGAGAACATCATCCCCACCCGGCCGCGAGCCACCCTGGTCCTGTACAAGGGCGAGGACCACCGGGTCCGCCGCGTCCGCCTGCGCAAGACCTGAGGCCGACGGGAACCCCGCGCCCGCCCGGGAGCGCCGGACCGTCCGGCCGACCCGGGGCGCCACGCCGGGAGACGGTCTCCCGTCGACGTCCTAGGCGCCCCGGGCGCGGTGTCCGGTGGGGCCCAGGCAGCGGGTGAAGGGGCCGTTGGCCGCGCGCAGCCGTTCCAGGACGGGGTCCAGGTGGTCCCGGTGCCACTGCCCCGGTCCCGACGGCCCGGCCACGGCGGTGTCGGTGAGCTCCAGGTAGGACAGGCGCAGCGCGTGCAGACGGCCCACCGCCTCGTGGTGCTCCCACCACGTCGGGCACCAGTCGGGGGAGGGCCCCGCGTACACCGGTATCAGGAAGTCGTTCACCCAGGACACCAGGGCCGCCAGTTCACCGCGGTAGTCCTCGCGGGACAGGTTGAAGATGAACTGGGCAGTGGGCGGCCGCTCCTGCGCCGCGGGGGGCGCGGCGGTCGCGATCTCGGTGAGTTGCGTCTGCAGCCGGATGACGTCCGCACCGAGTTTGTGCATGGCGTTCTGCAGGAGCGAGACGCGGTCGGTGAGGCCGGAGTCGGCCGCGACGCGGTTGTCGGTGTGGGTCATGGGAGGGTTCCATGCTGGTTTTCGGGGGCTGACGGCTGATCTTCGAAGTGGAAAAGAGTAAACCAGGAGTCCGGTCCGACCGCGCGTCCCGGCGAGGCCACCTCCGACCGTACGCGAAAGCCCCCGTGCACCTGACGGCGGCTGTCAGGCTCCCGGTCCAGGATGTCAGGCGATCGGTCCGGAACCACCAGAGAGCAGGCCCCATGACCTCCACGGCGACCCTCGCCATGGTCACCATCGACTGCGCGGACCCCGCCCGGCTCTCGGCCTTCTACGCCGCGGTGCTCGGCTGGGAGGTCCGGCACAGCGAGGACGAGTACGCGATGATCGCGGGCGAGGGGACGCCGATCGGTTTCGGCCGGGTCCCGGGCCACCAGCCGCCCACCTGGCCGGACGAGTCCGGAGCCAAGCGCTTCCACCTCGACACCCATGTGACCGACCTCGCAGAGGCCGAGGCCCGGTTCGTCCGGCTGGGCGCGACCCGGCCCGTCCACCAGCCGGGCGGTGAGCGCTGGAGGGTGCTGCTCGACCCGGAGGGCCACCCCTTCTGCGTCTGCCCGCGCCCCGCAGAGTGACCGCGCCCCGGGGCGGGCATGCTGCCCAAGGCCGAGGAAACCGACCGTACAGGGGCAGCCATGCGCAGAGCACACACCGTGGACGTCGTCCGCAAGGCGGAGGAGGCGCTCATGGCGCGGCTGCCGAAGGGCGCGCTCATGCGCAGGGCGGCCGCCGGGCTGGCCGCGGTCTGCGCCCGGATGCTTCCCCGGGTGTACGGCGCCAGGGTGGTGCTCCTGGTCGGGAGCGGTGACAACGGCGGTGACGCGCTCTTCGCCGGGGCCGTCCTGGCCCGGCGGGGCGCCGCGGTGGCGGCGGTCCCGGCGGGGCGGTCCGCGCACCGGGGCGGGCTCACCGCGCTGCGCGCGGCCGGGGGCCGGCTCCTCGACCCGGCGGAGGCCGACGCGGAGCTGGCCAGGGCCGACATCGTCGTGGACGGGCTGGTCGGCATCGGCGTGCGGGGAGCCCTGCGCGAGCCGTACGCCCGGCTGGCCGCGCTGGCCGAGGCCGTGAGCGCTCCGGTGGTCGCGGTGGACCTGCCCAGCGGCGTCGACGCGGACACCGGCGCGGTCGAGGGGGTCTGCGTGCGGGCCGACGTCACCGTCACCTTCGGCACCCACAAGCCCGGTCTGTTCGTCGATCCGGGGGCGGCGCGGGCGGGAGTGGTCGAGTTCGCGGACATCGGCCTGACCCCGGAGCTGCCCGCGCCCCGGGTGGTGTCCCCGCAGGCCGCCGACATCGCCGCGCTGCTGCCGCGTCCGACGCCCGAGAGCGACAAGTACCGTCGGGGTGTGCTCGGCCTGGCCGCGGGCAGCGACCGCTACCGGGGGGCGGCGGTGCTCGCGGCCGGGGGAGCGCTGCGCACCGGAGTGGGGATGCTGCGCTACGTCGGCCAGCCGGAGGCCGCCACCGAGGTGGTGCGCAGGTGGCCCGAGGCCGTCGTGTCGGCACTGGACCCCACGGACCCCGTCGGCCATCTGCCGAGCCGGGTATCGGCGTGGGTGATCGGCCCCGGGCGGGGACTGCACCCGACGGCCGTCATGGAGCTGGAGGCGGTCCTGGCCACCGACCTGCCGGTGCTCGTGGACGCGGACGCCGTCACCCTGCTGGCCAAGCGCCCGCACCTGGTGAGCGGGCGGCGCGCGCCCACCCTGCTCACCCCGCACGCGGGGGAGCTCGCCCGGCTGCTACCCGGCACCGAACGCGCCGACGTCGAGGCGCGCCGGCTGGACCACGTCACCCGTGCCGCCGGGGAGTACGGCTGCACCGTTCTGCTGAAGGGCTCCACCACACTCGTCGCCGAACCGGGGGAGCCGGTGGTCTCCAACCCGACCGGCACCCCGCTGCTGGCCACCGCTGGCAGCGGGGACGTCCTGGCGGGCGTGGCCGGGGCGCTGCTCGCGTCGGGGCTGTCCCCGTGGGAGGCCGCCACGTGCGCCGCCTACCTGCACGGCCTGGCCGCCCGCCGCGCCCGCGACGGCGCGGCCGTCAGCGCCTCCGACCTGTTCGACGCCCTCCCCGGGGCGCTCCTCTCGGTGCTCGCGCCGTGACGTCTTCGTAATGGGCCGTATCCGGTCACATCCGGTGTTTCCGTCGGTGTGAAACCCGGACGACACGGGAGAATCGGATTCTCCCGCCCTCTCGGGACGTTCCGAGGGCGATCGAACGACCGCACCCGAGGAGATCGATGACTTCCCCCATTCCGCCGAACGCCTCCGTGCTGCCCCCCGAACTGGAGCCGGTGCGGCCGGGGGATCCGGCGCGGATCGGGCCGTACCGGGTGGTGGGACGGCTCGGGCAGGGCGGGATGGGGACCGTGTTCGGCGCGCTGGACGGGCGCGACGCGTGTGTGGCGGTGAAGGTGGTGCACGCGAGGTTCGCGGCGGACGCGGAGTTCCGGGCCCGGTTCGCCGCCGAGATCGACCTGATGCGTCTGGTGGGCGGGTTGTGCACGGCCGAGGTGCACGCGGCCGACGCCGACGCGGCCCGGCCGTGGGTGGCCACCGACTTCGTGCCGGGGCGGACGCTGCGCGCGCACGTGCGCGAGAACGGGCCGTTGGAGGGGGACATGCTGGTGGCGTTCGCCGCCGGTGTGGCCGAGTCGCTGGCCGCGATCCACGCCGCGGGGGTGGTGCACTGCGACCTCAAGCCCGGCAACGTCATCCTCGCGCCCGAGGGGCCCAAGGTGCTGGACTTCGGCATCGCCCGGCACGCGGCCGGCGGTGAGCGCTCGGGCGGCGCGGTGTTCGGTTCGCCCGGCTGGATGAGTCCGGAGCGGTACGACGGGACCGCGCCGACCCCGGCGGCGGACGTGTTCGCGTGGGGGGCGATGGTGGCGTTCGCCGCGACCGGCCGCAACCCCTTCGGCAGGGCCGACACCGCCGAGCTCGCCCGCCGGGCCAGGCAGGAGCCCGCCGACACCGAGGGCGTCCCCGAGGAGTTGCTGCCGTTGGTGGAACGGTCGCTGGCCAAGGACCCGGCCGGGCGTCCCACCGCCGACGCGGTGTTCGGCGAGGTCATGGCGCTTATGGATGGGGTCGAGGAGGCCGAGGGGATCCGTCTCGAGGGGCTGCCCGCGCGCACCGAGCGGTTGCGGGTGCGCCTGGGCGAGCGCTGGCGGGGCATCGACGCGGGGTGGCACCGCCCGGCGCTGTGGGTCGCCGCCGCCACGGCCACCGGAATGGCGGCCACCGCCAGCACCGCCACCGGGGCGGGGGTCGCCGGAGCGGGGGCCGCGGCCGCCACGGGCGCGGGGACGGGCGGTGCCGGGGCGGGGGCCGGGGCGGCGGCCGCCGTGGGAGCGGGCGCCGGGACGGGCAAGGTCGTCGCGGTGGTGGCGGCCGCCGTGATCGGCACCGCCGCCGTGGGAACCGGCGGCTACTTCGCCGCAGACGCGCTCACCGGACCGCAGGAGGCGGCGTCCTCACCGACCCCGGCCCCCTCCCCGAGCACGCCCCAGGAGTTCGTGGCGATGGCGGCGGACCTGGCGGCCGGGGCCGACAGCTTCGTCGTCGCGTACGACCAGCGGATCACGGAGGAGGAGGCGCGCCGGCAGCCCGACTCCTTCACCGGAAGCGAAGAGGAGCGGATCGAGTACCTGATCGCGGTCAGCGGCCAGACCGGCGAGTACCGCTACACCAGTGAGCCCGACCCCGTTCTCGAGGAGACCCGGGCCAACGAGGGCGGCGGCCGGACATACCTGGACACGGGCGGGGACCTCTACCTCTACAGCGTCGTGGACGACTCATGGCGGCGCAATCCGCCGGACGTGGACCGCGACCGGCACACGGTCGACGCGCTGCTTCAGCCGCTGCGCTCCATCGCCGAGTCCGACGACCTCGTCGGCAACGGCTCCGACACGGTCGACGGTGTCGCCGCCACGCACTACTCCGGCACGTTCGAGGCGGTGGAGTACCGGAACGCCGACGGCGGGGCCACGACCTCGGAGGCGCTGTTCGACCTGTGGATCGGCGCGGACGGGTATCCGGTCCGGCTGGACTACACGACCGAGAGCCTGGAGCGCGAGCTGGTGTTCGAGTCCTTCGGCGAGCCCGTCTCCATCGACGGGCCCGACCAGGAGAAGCTGATCGCGGGGGTGTGCGGTCCGTTGTCCACGGCCGACGGCGGCACGGTGGTCGAGGTGAGTTCCGGCGCCTACGGTGTCACCTGCGAGGAGGCGATGGGTATCGTCGGCGGCTACTTCGACGGGCGCGGCGAGGTGGCCCCCGGTGGCGGCGGCAGCGGCGGGTTCGCCACCGTGGACGGGTGGACGTGCGGCTGGACGACCGCGGGGGCGATCGAACTGGCGCTTCCCGGCGATTCGATCGGCGGCTGCACGGAACTGGAGTCCGACGAGCCGGTGCCGCCGAGGATCGACTTCCTCAAGACGGGGTGACGGCGGCGGCCGGGGACGCCCGCACCGGGTTCGCCGGGCCCGGGCACCGGTGTCCGCGGGCCCGCGCCGAAGGCGTCGGCGGCCAGCTGGACGAGCTGCGCCACTCCGGGCAGCGCGATCGCCCAGCCCAGCAGCGCCCAGCCCAGGTTCAGGTGCTCCAGCGCCTTCGCGAACGCGGCCGTGCCCGAGACCGCGCGGCCGTCCGCGGTCTCGTAGGTGAGGCGGCGCGGGGCCCCCGGGTGGGTCTCGGCCGGGAGCAGCCGCAGCGCCACCGGGTCGCGGGCGGTGAGCCAGCCCGCGACCCCCGAGCACAGGCCGCAGGTGCGCGCGACGTACAGGCGGGCGGGCGGCCGCCCCGTCCAGGGGCGCCAGGCGGGCAGCCAGGGGCGCACGCCGTCGGCGTAGCGCCGCCAGTCCGGTCCGAAGGCCCGCTCCAGCTGCCCGCCCTCGTGCCAGGAGGCGAACCCCGCGCCGTAGGCGAACGCGGCGGCGGCCGCGGCGAGCATCAGCGGCTCGCCGGTGAGCGCCGCGCAGCCCGCGTAGGCCGACACGACCGCGGTCTGCATGGGGTTGCGCACGTACGAGTAGGGACCGCTGGAGACCAGGCGGACCGGCGGGTCGTAGGGCAGTGGGGTTCCGCCGCCCGCCGAGGCGAACTCCCGGGCCGCGGCCAGGCCGGGCAGCAGCAGGAGCAGCAGGACCTGCGTGCCCGCCGCGTCCCACGGGGGCGGCCAGGCGGGTCCGGCGCCGAGGAGGTGCAGCGGGAGCAGGAGCATGAGCGCGGCGGCCAGGAGCGCCTGGGCCCACATCCGCGCGGGGAGCAGGACGCCGAGCCGGGTCCAGCGGGCCAGCAGGGCCGCCGGGAGCAGGCACAGGAGCAGCCCGGCGGCCTCGCCGACCAGCCAGTCCGGTCCGAGGACGACCACCGGTCCGGCCAGCGGCATCAGGACCAGGTCCAGCCAGCCGCAGGCCAGGACCACCAGCGGTAGCGGGACGGCCGTCCGGTCGAGGAGCGCGGGCAGCGCGCCCCACAGCACCGCCCAGCCGATCAGCAGGTCCACCGGGACGCCGTGCAGCACCGCGCCCTCGGCGTGGAACTCCCACCAGCCGGTCCGGACCGCCGCCAGGTTGAGCGGGTACAGCGCGGCGCAGCTCCAGGCGGTGGCGACGACGGCCGCGCCGACCTCCCGCGGTCCGGGCGGGCGCGCCGCGGCGGCGATCGCGGCGGCGGCCAGCGGGAGGAACAGTCCGACCCCTCTGACCAGGGCGGGGTCGGGAACCGGGATGTTCACGCGGACTCCTGGGGGACGCGGGTGAAGGTGTCGACCAGGTACCCGGCGGCCTGGTCGACGGCGTGGCCCTGGAGCGGGCCCCAGTACCAGGAGGGGTCGAACGTGCGGTGGTAGCGCAGGGTCCACTCGATCCGGGTCCCGCCGTCGACGGCCTCCCAGGCGACCTCGGCCTCGCGCAGGTCCAGCCAGCGGGCCAGCGTGGTGTCCGACACCACGGTGAACACGACCAGGCCGCCGCTGTCGTCCGCCCTGCCGCGCGCGACCTCCAGGACCAGCGAGCGCGGGGTGGGCTCGGCGCCGAGGCCCAGGGACCGGCGCGCGGGGAAGCGGACCTCGCGGCGGTCGCCGACGTCCAGGCCGGTGCCCTCGGCTCCGGTCGGCTGCGGGAGCAGGCCGAGGAACCAGGAGTCCTGGGCCGGGTACACGGGTTCGGCGGCCAGCGCGGCGGCGATCTCGGCGGGGGTGTCCTCGACGAACCGGACCGCGCGGCCCTCCGAGGCGCGTGGCAGGTAGCTGGTCCCGGCCACGCCCTCCAGGCAGAGCAGGACCAGGACGGGCGCCGCGACCAGCGCGTGCCGTCCGCGGGCGTGTCCGAGCACGGCGCCCACGGCCGCGGCGACCAGGTAGAACAGCGGGGCCGCCATCACCAGGCACACCACGCCCTCGTCCAGCAGCGGACCGGCCAGGGCCAGGCCGACGGTCGTGACCGCCATCGCCACTCCGACGGCGCTGCGCGGACGCGCGGTGAACACCACGGTCAGCGCGATGAGCGCGGGCAGGCCGACGTAGAACAGCGCGGTCTGCTCCAGTCCGCCCGCGTTCAGCACCTTGTGGCCGAGCATCGCCGCGAACAGCGCGAGCAGCACCCCGGCCAGGAGCGTCCGGGCGCGCGCCGCCTGCCCGGGGTCGGCCTCCATGCCGTGCCCGGTGGGGGCCCCGCCGGTCGGATCGGGCTCGGAGGGCGGGGAGCCCGGGTCTTCCTCTTTCCGCACGCTTCCTCCTCGACTCGGGTTGAGCAACTGATTTAACCAAGTGATTAAACCGTACGATGAAGCGGGGGCGGGGAAAAGAGGGAACCGCCGGACCGGCGGTGCGGAAGGGGAGTGGAAGTGGACAGGAGCGCGGCGCAGGGGCGCCGGTCGAGCGAGCAGACCCGCGAGCGGCTCGTCGAGGCGGCGGCGCTGACCCTGCGGGAGGAGGGCTACGCGAAGGCCTCCGCGCGCGTCATCGCCAAGAGGGCCGAGGTCAACTCGGCGCTGGTCTTCTACCACTTCGGCGGGGTCGACCAGCTGCTCCTCGCCGCGCTGGACCGGTCGTCGGCGCAGCGGATGGCCGCGCACCGCGCCACCGCCGCCCGGGCGCGGAACCTGGAGGAGCTCGTCGAGGCGGCGGCCGAGATCTACCGCACCGACCTGGAGGGCGGCCACCTGACGCTGTTCGCCGAACTCGTGGCGGCGGCCGTGACAAAGCCCGAACTGCGCGCGGAGGTCAACCGGCGGGCCGAACCGTGGCTGGAGTTCGTCGAGCAGACCTGGGAGCGGGTGGTCGGCGGGTCGGCGCTGGGACGGCTGCTCCCGGCCCGCGAGGTCGCCTACGGCGCGATCACCTACTACCTCGGCGCGAACCTGTTCACCGTCATGGACGAGGACCGCAGCCGCACCGACGCCGTGTTCGGGATGGCCGCGAGGCTCGCCCCGCGTGCCGGGCTGCTGGCCGTGCGGCTGCCCGGGCGGAGGAACGGCGGCTCCGGGGAGCAGTAGGGTCGCAGGCGGCGGCAGACGACAGGGGAGTGGGCGGGGATGGTGGAACGGGTCGCGATCGCGGACGGCGTCGACGTTCCGGAGGTGGCGGACGACGGACGCCGCTGGGTGGTCGGCGCGGTGATCGTCGACGCGGACGGGCGGGCCTTCGCCCAGCGCCGCGCTCCGCACCGCGCGATCTTCCCGGACTCCTGGGACATCGTCGGCGGGCACGTCGAACCCGGGGAGAGCGTCGTCGAGGCGCTGGCCAGGGAGATCCGGGAGGAGACCGGCTGGCGGCTCACCGAGGTCGTCGCCGATCTGGGCAGTCTGACCTGGACGCCGGGGGACGGGGTCGAACGCTTCGAGGTGGACTACCTGGTCCGCGTCGAGGGCGACCTCGACGCGCCCGCCCTCGAACGGGACAAGCACACCGAGTACGCCTGGGTCGACGAGACCGGCCTGGACGTGCTCGCCGACCGCGACGACCCCGAGCACACCTTCGTCGCGGACATCGTCGCCCTCGGTCTCGAACGCGCCCGCGAACCCCGTTGACGGTCCCGACGCCGGCGTCGGGACCACCGCGGAGCCGCTGCGGGGAGAACCACGGGAGGCCTCGGAGCATCAGAGCCCGCAGGAGCCGCGTCGTTCCGCGGACCGAACGCCGAAGCACAGGGGAGCCCGTGGAACAGACCGTCCGGACCGGCCCGGCCGCCGGGGCCGCCGCGCCCGCGCGACGTTCGAGGCGACCCTGGCCGACCGTCGTCGCGGCCCTGCTCCTGCTGCCGTGGGCGCTGTGGGCGCTGGTGCGGGGGTTCGGCCTGGAGTCGGGGTACCCGCTGACCGCGGGCGTGACCTTCACCCCGTACGCGGCGGCCACCGCCGTGCTGCCGCTGCTGTTCGCGCTGCTGGCCCGCAGGTGGCTGCCGGCGCTCGCCGCGGCCCTGGTCGCCGCGGTCCTCGTCGGCCTCCTCCTGCCGCGCGCCCTCGCCGACGCGCCGCCCGACCCCGCTCCGACCGGCCCCGCCCTGCGGGTGCTCACCCTGAACATGTACCTCGGCTCGGCGGACGCCGAGACGGTCGTCGACCTGGTCCGCCGGAACGACGTGGACCTGCTCAGCCTCCAGGAGCTCACCCCCGACGCGGCGGACGCGCTCGAGACGGCAGGGATCGGCGGGACGCTGCCGCACGCGGTGGTCGAGGCGCGCCTCGGGGCCTCCGGGGGCGGCCTGTACTCCCGCCACCCGCTCACCCGGATCGCCGGCCCCACCGACCACGAGCCCGAGATGCCGTGGGCGGAGGTCGCGGTCCCCGGCGCGGTTCCCGTCGAGGCGGTCTCCGCGCACCCGTTCCCGCCCCTGGGGCCGGGGATGACCCGGGACTGGACCCGGTACATGGCCGACCTCCCGCATGCCGACCCCGACGGAGCGGTCCGGGTCCTCGCGGGGGACCTCAACGCGACCACCGACCACGCGGTCCTGCGCGAACTGCTCGCCACCGGCTACACCGACGCGGCGGCCGCGGCCGGGAACGGCTTCGACGCCACCTGGCCGGTCGGCGGGACGGTGCCGGGCGTGGTCATCGACCACGTCCTGGCGGACGAGCGCGCCCGCGCCGTGCGGACCAGCACCCACCTGGTCCCGGGAACCGACCACCGCGCGCTCCTGGCCGAGGTCGTCCTTCCCGCCGCCTGACCTTTCCGCGGAGTTCACGTAATTCCGGAAAAAGTCCACGCCGCTCCTCCTGCTGAAAGGAAGTGAAAACGCGGAGGCCTTGAAAATCCTCCGTTTCCCCGCGATAACGTAGGGGCCGCGCGGACGGGACGCCGACCGCGCGTGCCGCGAAAGGCCGCCGAGCCTTTCCGGCCACGTCACCGCAGGTGGCAGCCCCGCCGCTGCGGCCCCGGCAATGGCCGGCGGGCCCACCCGGTGGAATACGCCGTGCGGGAACACCGGAACCGGAAACGAGAGAACGAGGGACATGGACGAGCAGGCCATGCTCACGCGCGATCTCGTACTGCGGATCTGCGCCACCGCCACCGAACTCGACCAGGGGTGGACGCGGATCGACCGCAAGGTCGTCGCGCCGTTCACCGCGTCGCGCGACACCTCCCTGATCGAACGGATCGCGGCCGCGGCCCGGGCCATGGGCGTCGAGCACCTGCTGATCTGCCGGACCCGCTCCGAGTACGCCTACGAGCCGGTCACCCAGGTCCGGGCCGCGGTCCCGTCGCTGGTCGGGGTCATCCGCGGCTGGGGCAACGAGCCCACGGACTTCCTGGTCTGCCTGGAGGACTTCTCCGCGGCGGTCCTGGTCACCTCGGGGGACCTCACCGTGGCGGCCGGCCCGGCCGACTACGTGCGCGCGCTGGTCGGCCCCGACATCGGGCAGGGGCGCGCCGACTTCGCCGAGACCGCGCGCCTCCAGCGCGACCCCGACCTGCTGCGCGCCGCCGGCCGGTACGGCTGCCTGGAGCAGGGGGGCCGACACGCGCGCGGCGGCCGGGGCCCGGGCCCCGACCTGGCCGAGCGCGTCACCGCCCGGATCGAGTCGGTCCGAGAGGGGAGGCCGGGGACGGCCGCGCTGCTGCGTGCCCTGCGCGGCGCGTGGGGGTGGGCGGCGGTGGCCGTGCTCGCCCTCGCGCTGCTGTTCGTGCCGGGGGCGTCCGGTGTGCTCCCCGCGGCCCTCGTCACGGTGTGGCTGCTCGTCCAGCTCGCCTGGCTGGCCCGGTCCCGCACCGTGAGCTTCGCGGCGCTGCTGCGGCTGGCCGCCATCGGCGCGCTCATGACCTGGCCCGTCGCCCTCCTGGAGCTGGCCGTGGCCGCGACGGCCGGGCTCGACCCGGCGAACCGGTACGCCTACGCCTACCTCGCGGTCCCCGTCGAGGAGGCCGCCAAGTTCGCGCCCGTTCTGCTGTTCTGGCTGGTGGCGCGGCGCCGCTTCAAACGCTTCGCGGCGGTGGACTACCTGCTGGTGGCGGCGGCCGCGGGGGCGGGCTTCCAACTCGCCGAGACCGTCGCGCGCACCCTCCTCGCCGGAGGCGTCCCCGACCTGCTCCTGCCGCAGGGCGGCCTGTTCACCCTGCTGCCCGGCTGGGTGGACCTCCCCGGCGCGGGCATCCGCTTCTCCGGTCACGCGGTCACCACCGGGCTGGTCGGCGCGGCCTTCGGCCTGGCGGTCGTGGGCCGCCGCCTTTACGGGGCCTGGCTGCTGCTGCTCCCCCCGCTCGCCCTCGGCGCGGCCGCGCTGGAGCACCTGAACTACAACGCGGTGCTCGCCGGGCTGGACACCACCGCGGTCACCTCGGTGGTCTTCGGGCTGTACGGCAACGGTGCGGCGACCCGGTGGCTGCTGCTGCTCATGCTGCTGTTCGCGGTGGTGCTGGACTACCGGCTGGCCCGCTTCGCGGCCGAGACCACACCGCCCCTGCCGGGCGCCGCCCCGCTCCGCTCGCTCACCGCCAGGGCGCACGGCCGCGCGGTCTGGCGCCGCTCCCACCTGGCCGGCGACATCGCCCCCGCCTTCCGCCGGATGGCCCTGGCCGGGGCGCGGCTCCCGGTGACGCTGGTGGAGGCGGCCTCGTCGATCCTGCACGAGTTCGCGGTGGTCCTCACGGCCGCGAGCAGGGGGCCGGTGGCGCTGTGCGCGGCCTGGCGGTTCCTGCTGCGCCGCCGCGAGCACGCCATGGGGTCGGCGCGCGCCGCGGGCAGGCCCTGGCGGCGCGTCCCGACCCGCGAGGACCTGGCGGCGGCCGAGCGGAGGCTGAGCCTCGGGCTCGGCCTGCCCGCGGCACTCGCGGCCGCCGGGGTCCTCCTGGCGGCCGCGCCCGCGGGCGCGGCCGCCGCCGACCCGGCCGCCGCCTACGCGGTCATGACCACCCGCGCCCTCGCCGACTGGTTCGGCGCCCTGACCGCCGCCGACGGGCGCTGGGCCCTGGCGGGCGGCCTTGCCCTGGTCTCCCTGCTGATGAGCGGCTGGACCGTTCCCCGCGCCCACCCGAGCCTGCGCGACTTCCTCCGCGCCCCCCGGGCCAACGCCGGCGGCTTCCTGGGCGCGCTGGCCCCCGGCCAGGTCCCCTACGCGGTCGCGGGCCTGCTCGGCCTGCTCCTGCCCGGGACCACCGACCGGCTCCTGCGGTGACCCGCTCCCGGAGCGACGCCGCCGCGCCCCGAGGGGAGTTCCGCAGCTCACAGCCCTGCCACTGCCCTCCGCATGTCAGACTTGCTGGTATGCCTTCTTTCGCCGAAGCCAGAGTCGATCTGGACGCCATCAGCGCAAACGTGGCCGTGCTCGTGGAACGGGCGGCCGGGGCGCTGGTCATGGGCGTGGTCAAGGCCGACGGCTACGGGCACGGGATGGTGCCCGCCGCGCGGGCCGCGCTCGCCGGAGGCGCCACCTGGCTGGGGACCGCGTTCATCGACGAGGCGCTCGGGCTGCGGGCGGCCGGGATCGACGCCCCTCTCCTGGCGTGGATCGTGCCGCCGGGTGAGCCGATCGCCGAGGCGGTCGAGGCCGGGATCGACATCGGGGTCGGCTCCACGTGGACCGCCGACGAGGTCGTCGCCGCCGCGCGGCGGACCGGGCGCACCGCCCGCGTGCAGGTCAAGGCCGACACCGGGCTGAACCGGGGCGGGATCGGCGAGGCCGACTGGCCGCGCGTCATCGAGGCCGTCGCGCGCGCCGAGGCCGACGGCCTGGTCACGGTCACCGGCCTGTTCTCGCACTTCGCGTGCGCCGACGAACCCGGCCACCCCTCCGTCGCCGCGCAGCTGGCGGTGTTCCACGAGGCGCTGGAGTTCGCCGAGAAGGCCGGGCTGCGCCCCGAGGTCCGGCACATCGCCAACTCCGCGGCCGCGCTCACCCTGCCCGAGGCGCGCTTCGACCTGGTCCGCCCCGGCATCGCCGCCTACGGGCTGTCGCCGGTCCCCGGCCTGGACGTCCCGGGGCTGCGCCCCGCCATGACGCTGTCCGCCAGGGTCGCCGGGTGCAAGCGGGTCCCCGCGGGCAGCGGCGTCTCCTACGGGTACCGCTACACCACCGACCGCGAGACCACCCTGGCGCTCGTCCCGCTCGGATACGGCGACGGCGTCCCGCGCGCGGCCACCAACACCGGCCCCGTACTCGTGGGCGGCAGGCGCCGCACCATCGCCGGGACCGTGTGCATGGACCAGTTCGTCGTGGACATCGGTGACGACACGGTCGAACCCGGCGACCGCGCCGTCCTGTTCGGCCCGGGGGACGGCGGCGAGCCCACCGCACAGGACTGGGCCGACGCCCTGGGCACCATCTCCTACGAGATCGTCACCCGCGTCGGCCGGCGCGTGCCGCGCGCCTACACCGGGGCCGCCCGGTGAGCGCGTCCACGAACCCCAACCGCGCGGCCCGGGTCGCCGCCGGCGTCGTCGCGGGCGGGCTGAGCCTCATCGCCGCGGGCGTCACCGGAGCCGTCGTGGCGGAGAAGCGGGTCGTCTCCCGCATCCTCGACCGGGCCGACCCCGAAGCGGGCGAGCGGTTCGGCCGGCTGCGGGGCGAGCCGCGCACCGTCGTCGCCGACGACGGCGTCCCCCTGCACGCCGAGGTCGACGGCCACGGCGGCACGGGCACCACGTTCGTCTACTGCCACGGCTACGCCCTCAGCCAGGACTGCTGGCACTACCAGCGCCGCGACCTCACCGGCGGGGGGCGGCGCGTCTTCTGGGACCAGCGCGCGCACGGCCGCTCGCGCCGGGGCCGCCCCGAGCACAGCACCATCGACCAGCTCGGCCGCGACCTGTACCGGGTCATCGAGGCCACCGTCCCCGACGGCGACGACATCGTGCTCGTCGGCCACTCCATGGGCGGGATGACCATCCTGGCGCTGGCCGAGCGGCACCCCGAGCTGTTCACCGACCGCGTCGCCGGTGTCGCCCTCATCGCCAGCACCGGCAGGCTCTCCCAGGTCACGCTCGGCCTCCCCTCGGTGCTGGGCCGCGCCATCGGCGCCTCCACCGCGCCCTTCATGCGGACCCTCGCCTGGCGGCCCGGCCTCGTCGACCACGGCCGCCGGGTCGCCCGCGAGCTGTCCTTCCTGTCCTCCAGGCTGTTCGGCTTCGGCACCGGGGAGGTCAGCGCCGCCGTGGTCGACCACCTCGACACGATGCTGCGCCAGACCCCGGTGGACGTCATCACCGAGTTCTGGCCGACCATCGCCGAGCACGACCGGCTGGAGGCGCTCAACGCGCTCGCGAATGTGCCTACCCTGGTGGTGTGCGGCGACCGAGACCGCATCACGCCCATCGACCACAGCGAGGCCATCAGCGAGGCGCTGCCCGAAGCCGACTTCGTGCGCGTGCCCGGGGCGGGCCACCTGGTGATGATGGAGTGTCCCGACGCCGTCAACGACGCGCTGAGGACCCTGTTCGGACGCGCCTCCGCCCCGGCCGTCGAGGACGCGGTCTGACGCCGTCACCCCACCCCGACGCTGCGAGCCGACTGGACCGATGACCGAGACCGCCGAGACCACGACCACCGTCACCGTCGCCACCGACACCGCCATGCGCGCGCTGGGCCGCGGGATCGCAGCCGAGCTGCGCGCGGGCGACCTGCTCATCCTGTCCGGACCGCTGGGCGCGGGAAAGACCACCCTCACCCAGGGGCTGGCCCAGGGGCTGAACGTGCGCGGGCCCGTCACCTCGCCCACCTTCGCGATCGCCCGCACCCACCCCGGCCTCGACGGCGGCCCCGCCCTGGTGCACGCGGACGCCTACCGGCTCGGCGGCCCCGACGAGCTCGAGGACCTCGACCTCGACCTGGACCTGGCCGAGTCGGTGGTCGTCGTCGAATGGGGTGAGGGCCTGGCCGAGGGGCTCAGCGAGGACCGCCTGGAGATCGCCATCGACCGGCTCGCCGACGACACCCGCACCGTACGCCTGCGGCGCGTCGGCGCCCGCTGGGCCGGAGCGCCGGGCGCACTGGGCGCCGACGAACTCGAATAGGCTGGTCGACCGTGCTGCTCTTGGCTTTCGACACCGCCACCCCCGCCGTCACGGCCGCGGTCTGCGAACCCGTCCACGACGGCGTGCGCGTGCGCGCCGCCCTCTCCTCCATCGACGCCCGCCGACACGGCGAACTCCTGGCCCCCGGCATCCGGACCGTTGTCGCGGAGGCGGGCGCCGCCCTCGCCGACATCACCCACATCGCCGTCGGCATCGGCCCCGGCCCCTACACGGGGCTGCGGGTCGGCCTGGCCACCGGGCACGCCCTCGCGGAGGCGCTCGGCGTCCCCTGCGTGGGCGTGGCCACCCTCGACGCCGTCGCGCTGGCCTCGGGGCGCGCGACCCCGTTCGTCGCCGCCACCGACGCCCGCCGCAAGGAGGTCTTCTGGGCACGCTACGACGACGCCGCCACCCGTGTCGGCGACATCGCGGTGGACCGTCCCGCCGACGTCGACACCCGGGGGCTGCCGGTCATCGGGCACGGCGCGCGGATGTACGCCGACGTCTTCGGCCAGGACCCCGACGCGGCCGAGCCGCTCCACCCCTCGGCCGCCGCGCTCGGCGAGGTGGCGGTGCGCGCGCTGGTGAACGGCTCCGAACTGCCCGAACCGCGCCCCCTCTACCTGCGTCGCCCCGACGCGCAGGTGCCCGGCGCCCCCAAGAGGGTGCGCCGGCCGCTCGCGCCCGGCGGGACCGGGGCGGCCTGATGGAACCCGTGCTGCGCCCGATGGCCGCGGAGGACGTCCCCGCGGTCATGGCGCTCGAACGCGAGCTGTTCCCCGGGGACGCCTGGAGCGAGGGGATGCTGCGCGACGAGCTCGCCCAGCCCGACCGGTACTACCTCGTCGCCGAGACCGGCGCCCCCGGGGTCGCCGGGTACGCGGGGCTGCGCGCGGTGCCCCCCGAGGGTGACGTGCAGACCATGGCGGTGGCCCCCGACCGCTGGGGACGGGGGATCGGCCGGGCGCTGCTCGCCGGGCTCCTGGCCGAGGCGGGCAGGCGCGCGGTCACCGATGTGTTCCTGGAGGTGCGCTCGGACAACCCGCGCGCCCAGGACCTGTACCGCCGGTTCGGGTTCGAGGAGATCGGCGTGCGCCGCGGCTACTACGCGGGCGCCGACGCCATCGTCATGCGCCGCCTCGCACCCGAGGCCGGGCGAACCGGCAGCTGAGGAAGACTGATGAGCAACAGTGCACTGCCCCTGATCATGGGGATCGAGAGCTCCTGCGACGAGACCGGGGTCGCGTTCGTGCGCGGCTGCGAACTCCTGGCCGACGAGGTGGCCTCCAGCGTCGACGAGCACGCCCGGTTCGGCGGGGTGGTTCCCGAGGTCGCCAGCCGCGCGCACCTGGAGGCGATGACGCCCACCGTGCGCCGGGCCGCCGAGCGCGCCGGGGTGCGGCTGTCGGACGTCGACGCGATCGCCGTCACCGCGGGCCCCGGCCTGGCGGGCGCGCTGCTCGTGGGCGTCTCCGCCGCCAAGGCGTACGCCCTGGCCTTGGACAAGCCGCTGTACGGCGTCAACCACCTGGTCGGGCACGTGGCCGTGGACCAGCTGGAGCACGGCCCTCTGCCCAAGCCGGTGGTGGCCCTGCTGGTGTCCGGCGGGCACACGTCGCTGCTGCTGGTCCGGGACCTGGCGACCGACGTCCGGCTGCTCGGCGAGACGGTGGACGACGCGGCGGGCGAGGCGTACGACAAGGTCGCGCGGCTGCTCTCGCTGCCCTACCCGGGCGGCCCGCCGATCGACCGCGCGGCGCGCGACGGCGATCCCCGGGCGATCCGCTTCCCGCGCGGCAAGTGGGGCGACGGCAGCTACGACTTCTCCTTCTCGGGCCTCAAGACCGCGGTCGCCCGCTGGGTCGAGGACGCCGAGCACGCGGGCCGGGCCGTCCCGGTCCCCGACGTGGCGGCGGCCTTCCAGGAGGCCGTCGCGGACGTGCTGACCAGGAAGGCCGTGGACGCCTGCCGCGAGCACGGCGTGCGGCACCTGGTGATCAGCGGCGGCGTGGCGGCCAACTCGCGCCTGCGACGCCTCGCCGAGCAGCGCTGCGCCGCCGCGGGAGTCGAGGTGCGCGTCCCCCGGCCCCGCCTGTGCACCGACAACGGCGCGATGATCGCGGCCCTGGGCGCCGAGGTCGTGGCCGCGGGCCTGCCCCCGTCCCCCCTCGACCTGGCCACCGACACCTCCCTGCCGGTGGGCAGCGTGATGGCGGGCTGACATCGGGGCCGCCCCCACCCGACGAAAGTATTACTTTGTAATACGTTCACATGTGTGGGCTTTGTGATCTATTGGAGCGATAGAAGTGTGGCGCACATCGCTCGCCATGGCGTCGACCCGAATGAGGTTGAGGAGGCTGTCGAATCCCCTTACTGGACGACCCCGGGCCGTGGTGAGACGGTGGTTCTGCTCGGACGTACCCATGCTGGCCGTTACCTGACGGTGATCATGGCAGATTCCGTAGTGGAACCCGATGCTTACTACGTCGCGACAGCCCGCGACATGACTCCCTCGGAGAGGCGGACCTTCAACCGAAAGGTGGAGTGATCATGGACTCGAAGAAATTGGACGAGATCGCCGAATATTACGACACCCACGACATCAGCGAAGAAATCGAGAACGCGGAACTGGAGCGGCATGACCCGGTTCCCGCGGACGAGGTCATGATCGTCTCCTCCATTCGGCTGGCTAAGCCGACAATGGACCGAGTGCGCGAAGTGGCCGCTGAACTGGGTGTGAAGCCTACTGCGTTGATGCGTACCTGGATTGAGGACCGGTTGGCCTCCGGAGAGGCCCTGACACCGACGGCTCCGGTAATGGCCGCGTGGTCCAAGGTCGTGCACGAGGCGGTTCGGGAAGAGCTGCGAGAGGCCGGACTCCGCGTTTCCTGACGGTTCTCTGGAGTTCTGGTCCGGAGAAGGTCCCTGACAACGGCGAAGGGGGCCGCCCCGCTGACGCGGAGCGGCCCCCTTCCCGTGTCCGGACGGGGCGCGGCGGCTAGTCGTCGTCCTCGTCGTCGGCGAAGGCGCGGCGCTTCTTCTTGCCGTCGCTGCCCGGGCGGAGCAGGGCCTCGGCCAGGGCGAGCATGGTCTCCTCCAGCGCGGCCAGGCGCTTGGTGATGTCGTCGTGCGACGTCTCCACGGCCTCGCTGACGGTCTCCTCGAACTCGTGCCGGTCCGGGCGGGCGCGGAGCTCGCCCAGCAGCGGGTCGAGGGCGTCGCCGAGCTTGCGGTCGAGCGCGTCGAAGCGGTCGCCGTGGTCGATGACCGGACGCTCCACCAGCTCGGAGAGGCGGCGGTGCACCTCGCCGACCTCCAGGGAGACGGGCAGCTGGCCGAGGCGCTGGTTGACGGCCTCCAACCGGTCGTCGATCGCCTCCAGGCGGCCGTCCACGCCGTCGAACTGGCCGTGCACGCCCTCGAACTTGCCCTCGACGCCGGTGACCCGGCCGTCGATGCCGTCCAGGCGGCCGTTCAGCCCGTCGAGCCTGCCCTCGACCCCGTCGAAGCTGCCCTCGAAGTGGCCCTCGAAGGTGTCGAAGCGGTCGCTGAGGCGGCCCAGGCCGTGCTCGAACCTGCCGGTCAGCGAGTCGTGCTGAGCCTCCAGCCTGCCGGTGACGGCGGTCAGGTGCCCCTCGAACCGGCTCGCCAGCTCGCGCTCCTGCTGGTCGAGGCGGTCCTGGACGGCCTCGCGGTGCTCGGAGAGCTGCTCGGCCAGGGCGTCGTGCCGCTCGCCGACGCGGACGCCGAGCGCCTGGACGCTCTCGTCGACGGCGGCGCGCAGCTCGCCGAGCCGGGCCTCGGACCTCTCCTCCAGCGCCGAGACCTCCAGCCGGGTCTCGGTGAGGGAGGTGGAGACCTCGGTGATGGCGGTGGTGGCCGCGGTGTGGTTCTCGGCGGCCGCGGCGCGCAGGCCCTCGGCGGTCTCGGTGAGGGTGGTGGAGAGTTCGGTGATGGCGGTGGTGGCCGCGGTGTGGTTCTCGGCGGCCGCGGCGCGCAGGCCCTCGGCGGTCTCGGCCAGGGCGGAGACCAGGGTCTCGTGCTGCTCCTCGTCGCGCTCGCGCAGCTCCGCGTGCTGGGTGTCCAGCTGCTCGGACAGCTCCGAGCGGTGCTTGCGCAGCTGCTCGCGCATCTCGCCGAGCCGCTCCTCGGTGGCGGCGGCCAGCTTGACGACCGCGCTGTTGGCGTCGGCCACCGCGGCCGTGGCCTCGGCGTGGTTCTCGTCGGCCTGCGTGGTCAGGAACTCCACGCTCTGGGCGATCTTGCCGCTCAGGGCGGTGTGCTGCTCGTCCAGCTTGGCGTCGACGGCGCCGCGCTGCTCCTCGACCGCGCGGGCGAGCGCGGCCCGGTGCTCGTCGGCCCGGCCCAGCGCCGCCGCGTGCTGCTCGTCGAGCCGCCGCTCCAGCGACTCGCGCTGCTCGGCGACCGCCCGGCCGAGGGTCTCGCCGCCCTCGGCGACGACCCGCTCCAGCTCCTGGCGGCCCTCGGTGAGCGAGGAGGAGAGGCTCTCGTGGCGCTCGGCGAGTGAGGAGGAGAGGCTCTCGTGGCGCTCGGCGAGCGAGGCCGAGAGGGCTTCGTGGCGCTCCTCCAGGCGGCCCGCCAGCTCGTCCACGCGGTTCGACAGCGAGTCGTGCCCCTCGTCGACCTTGGTGACCAGGGCCTCGTGCTCGGCCGCGGCCAGTTCGCGGTCGGTGTCGTGCCGCCGCTCCAGGCGCTCGCCGACGGACTCGACGGCGTTCTCCATCGTCGCGGCCCGGGTGCTCAGCGACTCGAGGGCCTCGTCGATCCGGTGGAAGCGCGACTCGACGCTGCCCGCCAGGGTCTCCAACCGCTCGCCGAGGGCGTCCACCTGGCTCGCGGCGCGCGCGGCGGTGTCGCCGAGGCCCGTGAGCCGGTTCAGCGCGGTCTCCAGGTTCCCCGAGACCCCGGTGACGTCCGAGCGCAGCGCGGACATCTCGGCCAGCGGCTTGACCCGCGCCCCGACCTGCTCGATGTGCTCGGCGAGCGTCTCGGCCCACTCAGGGGGGCGGGCGGAGAGCTCGTCGACCCGGGCCTGGACCGCGACGATGGCCTCGGCCAGGGCGGACAGCTCACGCTCGCGGAACTCGCGCAGCAGCCACTCCATGCCTTCGAGGCGCTGGCGCATCTCCTCGGTGATCGCGCCCTGGGATTTCTGCTCCGAGACGTGGTCCTGGGCCGCTCGCGAGAGCAGATCCCGCATCCGGTCAGAGATCCCGGCCTGACCTCCCCCGTTGAGGAAGTTGTGGTTGGTCTGTTCCACCGAGGTGCTCCTTTGGTGTGGCGCCCCCCGATCCGGCGATCTCGGATGGGGGTTCTCGTCAGAGTCTGGCAAGGCCCGTGGTCGGTGAGAAGAGGGAGAAAGTCCTCGAACATCACGATCGGAGATCCTATGCCTACCGTACGTATGCGCGGAGATCATGCCCGAAGCCCTGGACAGCCGTCGTTCCGTTGGCCGGAGGTGCGGGATACCGGACGAAACCCACGGGTTCAGGGAGATCAGGGGGATAAAGGCTCAGCTCGGCCAGTCTAACGACACGACGGCATCCGTCCCCAGGGGACGGGGAAAGATCCGTGTTTCCGTTATCCGCCGTGACGCGTGGTTGCTCCCTCCCGGCGCCCCGGGAGCCTTCGGGGCGCCGGTGGCTCCCGGAGCGCGCGGGTCACCCGCCTGAAGGCCCGTCCGCGGCGCTGACCTCGTCACACAGCAGGCAGAAGGGGCGGTCCCCGATGCGGGTGAGGACGACCACGACCGCTTCGGGGCCGCTCGGCCGCAGGTCCCGGCGCAGCTTGTCCACGTCCACCGCGGAACCGCGTTTCTTAATCGTTACCCTTCCCGCCCGGCGCTCCCGCAGGGCAGCCCTGAGCCGCTTCAGCGAGAAGGGCATCACCTCCGTCACCTCGTACGCCCGGCACAGCGGGGTCCGCACCAGGGAGTCGGAGGTGATGTAGGCGATCGCCGGGTCGATCAGCGCGCCGTCGACGGCGTCCGCGGCCTCGGCCACCAGGTGCGAGCGGATCACCGCGCCGTCGGGTTCGTACAGGTAGCGCAGCGGCGCCGACACCGGTGGCGCGCCCAGCCCCCGTCCGGCCAGCGTCGTGACCTCGGGCCCGGGGGCGCCGGTCCGGGTCCGGATGAGGGTGGCCCGCCGCGCCGGCCCCGGGGCGGCGGACTCGTCGGAGAGCGCGCCGAACCACAGCGCCGCCTCCTTGACCTCCCAGTCCACCGAGATCCACTCGGTGCTCGCGTCGTCGGGGATCAGCTCGTGGGGGATGCCGGGCGCGGCCTTGACGCACGCGGCCGGGGCGCTCCGGGCCAGCCCCAGGACCGTGTCCCATGAGGGGGAGTAGGCGCGCGGGTCGAAGATCCGGCCGCGTCGGCCGCGCCGCGCCGGGTCGCAGAACACCGCTGAGTAGTCGCCCGGCCGGGTCGAGGCGACGTCTCCCTCGCGTACCCGCGCCAGGGCGGACAGGCCCGCCGCCTCGATGTTCGCCCCGGCCACCGCGACGGTGAGCGGGTCCAGGTCCACGCCCTCGACGGCCAGCCCCGCGCCGGCCAGCGCGATCAGGTCCGCGCCGATCCCGCAGCACAGGTCGCCGACCGGCGCGGCGGAGTCGGGGGCCACGCGCTCGGCGAGGCGCCGCGCCCGGTGCGTCGCGACCGGTGAGCGGGTCGCCTGCTCCAGGCCGTCGGGGGTGAAGAAGAGGCGGTCGGCGAGCGGGCCGAACTTCTCCCGGGCCCTGCGGCGCAGCCGGGCCTGGGTCAGAGCCGCGTTGACCAGGTCGGCGGCGGTCTCCGCGGGGAGTCCCGCCAGGGCGGGGTCGCGGCGCAGCCGGGTGGCGGCCTTCAGCGGGTCCGCGTCGGCCTCGGCGGCGTCCAGCCCTTCGAGCAGGCGGCGTCCCACCGGTGTGAGCAACTCCTGAAACCCCGTGATTCGCCTGTTCGTCACCCTTGCGTTCCCCCGTGACCTGTTGTTTGACGACCTGGATGCACGCGACTACTGTTCCGTATTGGCACTCTCAAGGGTAGAGTGCTAACCGCGACGAGGCCGGTCTGGCACCCGCGACGACAGGCCGCCGTGGTCGCCCCTTTTGCAAGCATGCCGTTTTACCACCAGCGATTCTGAAGGGGGAGGTCACACCGTGTCGACCGCCACCAAGACTGTGCTCAAGCCGCTTGAGGACCGTGTCGTCGTTCAGCCGCTCGAGGCCGAGCAGACCACCGCGTCCGGCCTGGTCATCCCGGACACCGCCAAGGAGAAGCCCCAGGAGGGCAAGGTCCTGGCCGTGGGCCCGGGTCGCTGGGACGACGAGGGTGACAAGCGCATCCCGCTGGACGTCAAGGAGGGCGACGTCGTCCTCTACAGCAAGTACGGCGGCACCGAGGTCAAGTACAACGGCGAGGAGTACCTCGTCCTCTCCGCCCGCGACCTGCTCGCGATCGTCCAGAAGTAGGACCCCGCGCGGGTAGGGCCGCGGCTCGGGCCGCGAGCCGGACAGTCCCTGTCCGCGTCGGCTCCGAGCCTCGGGACGTCCTTCCGAGCAAGGCTTGACTGCGCGCGGGCGGGTTCACCCGCCCGCGCGTTTTCCGTGTCACGGGGAAACGCTCCGGCGGGCGCGACACGCCCGCCGCACCTGATCTTGAGGAACCGAGGAACCTATGCCGAAGATCCTGGAATTCGAGGACGACGCGCGGCGCTCGCTCGAGCGCGGTGTCGACCGCCTCGCCAACGCGGTCAAGGTCACGCTGGGCCCGCGCGGCCGCAACGTGGTCATCGACAAGAAGTTCGGCGCTCCGACCATCACCAACGACGGTGTGACCGTCGCGCGTGAGGTCGAGCTGGACGACCCCTACGAGAACCTGGGCGCCCAGCTCGTCAAGGAGGTCGCCACCAAGACCAACGACGCCGCCGGCGACGGCACCACCACCGCCACCGTGCTCGCCCAGGCGCTGGTCCGCGAGGGGCTGCGCAGCGTCGCCGCGGGCGCCTCCCCGATCTCCCTGAAGAAGGGCATCGACGCCGCCGCGCGCGCCGTCTCCGAGACCCTGGTCGCCCAGGCCCGCGAGGTCGGCGAGCGCGCGGACATCGCCTACGTGGCGACCAACTCCGCGCAGGACCAGCAGATCGGCGACCTGATCGCCGAGGCCTTCGACAAGGTCGGCAAGGACGGTGTCATCACCGTCGAGGAGTCCCAGACCTTCGGGATGGACCTGGAGTTCACCGAGGGCCTGCAGTTCGACAAGGGCTATGTCTCGCCCTACTTCGTCACCGACGGCGACCGCCAGGAGGCGGTGCTGGAGGACGCCCTGATCCTGATCAACCAGGGCAAGATCTCCAGCCTCAACGAGCTGCTGCCGCTGCTGGAGAAGGTCGTCCAGACCAAGAAGCCGCTGCTCATCATCGCCGAGGACATCGAGGGCGACGCGCTGGGCGCGCTCGTGCTCAACAAGATCCGCGGCGCGCTCAACGTCGCCGCGGTCAAGGCCCCCGGTTTCGGCGAGCGCCGCAAGGCCATGCTCCAGGACATCGCGGTCCTCACCGGCGGCCAGGTCATCGCCGAGGAGGTCGGCCTGACCCTGGACAACGCCGAGCTGGACGTGCTGGGCACCGCCCGCCGCGTCACCGTCACCAAGGACGCCACGACCATCGTGGACGGCGCCGGCGAGCAGGCCGAGGTCCAGGAGCGCGTCAGCCAGATCCGCAAGGAGATCGAGGCCAGCGACTCCGACTGGGACCGCGAGAAGCTCCAGGAGCGCCTGGCCAAGCTGGCCGGCGGCGTCAGCGTGCTGCGGGTCGGCGCGGCCACCGAGGTCGAGCTCAAGGAGAAGAAGCACCGCCTCGAGGACGCCATCTCGGCGACCCGCGCGGCCGTGGAGGAGGGGATCATCGCCGGTGGCGGCGCCTCCCTCGTGCACGCCGCCAAGTCCCTGGAGGGCGACCTCGACCTGACCGGCGACGAGGCCACCGGTGTGGGCATCGTGCGCCGCGCCCTGGTCGAGCCGGCCCGCTGGATCGCGGTCAACGCCGGGGCCGAGGGCTACGTCATCACCTCCAAGATCGCCGAGATGGAGCCCGGCCAGGGCTACAACGCGGCGACCGGCGAGTACGGCGACCTGGCCGCCCAGGGCATCATCGACCCGGTCAAGGTCACCCGCTCGGCCGTGCAGAACGCCGCGTCCATCGCCGGCATGCTGCTGACCACCGAGGTGCTGGTCGTGGACAAGCCCGAGGAGTCGGACGAGGCCGGCGGCCACGGCGGCCACGGCCACGGCCACTGAGAACGGCGTCGACCCGCCTACGGGGGTGAGTCGAGATCACTACCACGCGTGTCCCGGGCGAACACCCGGGACACGCGTGGCTCCGGGCGAGAATAATCCCGAATGTGACCATTCTGTTGCCCGGAATCGTGACGTGTGAGTCTGCGCCAGTGGGCATCATTCGATACGTGACGGATCTACGCGTCGCGGGGGGCACGCTCGCGCAGAGACCTGCCGCCCGGACGAGGGCGGACGACACCGAACTCGACCACCTGACCCTGCTGGCGGCCCAGGGGGACGACGGCGCGATGGACTCGCTGATCCGCGAGGTCCGTCCCATGGTGGTCCGCTACTGCCGGGCCAGGCTGGCCCGGGTCTCCGGCTACGTCCACTACTCCGACGACGTCGCCCAGGAGGTCTGCATCGCCCTGCTCACCGCGCTCCCGCGCTACCAGGACAGGGGCAGGCCGTTCGCCTCCTTCGTGTTCGGGATCGCGGCGCACAAGGTCGCCGACGCCCTGCGCGGCTCCACCCGCGCGGACGTGCCCACCGACTCGGTGCCCGACCGGCCGGACGAGGCGCCCGGCCCCGAGGAGTCCGCGGTGCGCACCGTCGAGGCCGAGCGGGCCAGGGCCCTGCTGGGCGAACTTCCAGAGCAGCAGCGGAGGCTGCTCGCGATGCGTGTGATTGCGGGTCTTACTGCCGATGAGACGGGACATGTCCTGGGGATGTCGCCCGGAGCGGTTCGGGTCGCCCAGCACCGAGCTCTGGCTCGGCTTCGGCAGGTGGCCGTGGCGAACCGCCTCTTCTGACCGGGGCTGCCCGCTCCCGGTCGCCCCGGGGCCCCGCTGCCCGTCCCGCGAACCCTCCCCGCTGCGCTGCGGACCGCCCCGCCGGGCCGCGGACCGCCGCTGCGCGCTGTTCCCGCGCCCGGGGTTGTGAGCCTCCCGACCCCGGGTTTCGTCCGCGCGCGGTGGAGGGCGCGCCCTAGGATGAACAGGGCAAGCTGCCGCGCGGTTGGAAGGTTGTCATGTCACTCACACCATCAGGGAGCCAAGGGGACTTCGAGAAGGTGCTCGCACCCGGGCTGACCTACGACGACGTTCTGCTGGTGCCCGCCTACTCCGACCTGCAGCCCGGTGAGGCGAACACCGGTACCCGCCTCTCGCGCAACATCACGCTGCGCATCCCGCTGATCTCCGCGGCGATGGACACCGTGACCGAGTCCAGGATGGCCGTGGCCATGGCACGCCAGGGCGGTGTCGGCGTCCTGCACCGCAACCTCTCGATCGAGGACCAGGCCGCCCAGGTGGACCTGGTCAAGCGCTCCGAGGCGGGGATGATCACCAACCCCGTGACGTGCGGCCCCGACGACACCCTCGCCGACGTCGAGGAGCTCAGCGCCCACTACCGGATCTCCGGCGCGCCGGTGACCGACGCGGACGGCCGCCTCGTCGGCATCGTCACCAACCGGGACATGCGTTTCGAGGACGACCGCAGCCGCCTCGTCCGCGACGTCATGACACCGATGCCGCTGGTCACCGCGCCCGTGGGGGTCTCCCGCGACGACGCGTTCCAGCTGCTGCGTGACAACAAGATCGAGAAACTGCCGCTGGTCGACGGGCAGGGACGGCTGCGCGGCCTGATCACGGTCAAGGACTTCACCAAGAGCGAGCAGTTCCCCGACGCCACCAAGGACGCCAAGGGGCGCCTCGTCGTGGGCGCCGCGGTCGGCGTCGGCCCCGACTCCGAGCGGCGCGCCCACGCCCTGGTCGAGTCCGGCGCGGACTTCATCGTGGTGGACACCGCGCACGGGCACTCCACCGGCGTCCTGGAGATGGTCGCCAAGCTCAAGGCCAACACCGGGGCCGACATCATCGCGGGCAACATCGCCACCCGCGCGGCGGCCCAGGCCCTCGTCGACGCCGGGGCCGACGCGGTCAAGGTGGGCGTGGGGCCGGGGTCCATCTGCACCACCCGGGTGGTCGCGGGTGTGGGAGCCCCCCAGGTCACGGCGGTGCTGGAGGCCTCCAAGGCGGCCGGACCCGCGGGCATCCCGGTCATCGCGGACGGCGGCCTGCAGTACTCCGGGGACATCGCCAAGGCGATCGTCGCGGGCGCGAGCACGGTGATGCTCGGCAGCCTGCTGGCCGGTGTCGAGGAGAGCCCCGGCGAGCTGATCTTCATCAACGGCAAGCAGTTCAAGTCCTACCGGGGCATGGGCTCGCTGGGCGCGATGCGCGGCCGCTCCTACTCCAAGGACCGCTACTCCCAGGCCGACGTGGCCACCGAGGAGAAGCTCATCCCCGAGGGCATCGAGGGCCAGGTCCCGTACCGCGGTCCGCTCTCGGCGGTGTCGCACCAGCTCGTCGGAGGGCTGCGCCAGTCCATGTGGTACTCGGGCGCGCGTACCGTGGAGGAGCTGCGCGAACGGGGCCAGCTGATGCAGATCACCTCCGCGGGCCTCAAGGAGAGCCACCCGCACGACATCCAGATGACGGTCGAGGCGCCGAACTACCAGGCGCGCCGCTAGCCTCTTTTCTCGCTGATCTTGACCTTTCCGGGGTCTCGGAAACGGTTGAGACCCCGGAAGGCCGAGATCAACGGGGAAACCGCGACCGGTGCGGCGCGGAGGGCGGGCGTCCGGCGGTGGCCGTGGTGACGGGGCGGGGCCGCCCGTTTCCGCTGCTCGGCGGTAAGCTCGCGGCGGTGGTTGTCGCCGGTGGGACGCATCGGTGTTACGGATCGAAGAGGGGATCAGAGCGTTGGCTCAGGTTGAGATCGGGCTGGGCAAGGCCGGGCGGCGGGCTTACGAGCTCGACGAGATCGGGATCGTGCCCGCCCGGCGCACCCGCGACCCCGAAGAGGTCTCCATCGCGTGGCAGATCGACGCCTACCGGTTCGAGACGCCGTTGATGGTGAGTCCCATGGACAGCGTGGTCTCGCCGAAGACCGCCGTCGCGGTCGGTGAGCTCGGTGGTCTGGGCGTCCTCGACCTGGAGGGGCTCTGGACCCGGTACGAGGACCCCGAGCCGCTGCTGGCCGAGATCCGCGAACTCGACGACGCCGCGGCCACCAAGCGCCTCCAGGACATCTACGCCGCGCCGATCAAGGAGGAGCTGATCGGGCTGCGCATCGAGGAGATCCGCCGGGCGGGTGTCACCACGGCCGCGCGGCTCTCCCCGCAGCGCACCGCGCAGTACCACAAGGCCGTCATCGACGCGGGCGTCGACATCTTCGTCATCCGCGGCACGACGGTCTCGGCCGAGCACGTCTCGGGCCGGGCCGAACCGCTCAACCTCAAGCAGTTCATCTACGACCTCGACGTCCCGGTCGTCGTGGGCGGCTGCGCCACCTACACGGCGGCCCTGCACCTGATGCGCACCGGCGCGGCGGGCGTGCTCGTCGGCTTCGGCGGCGGATCCGGCCACACCACCCGCAGCGTGCTGGGCGTCGCGGTGCCGATGGCCAGCGCGGTCGGCGACGTCGCGGCGGCCCGCCGCGACTACCTGGACGAGTCCGGAGGCCGGTACGTCCACGTCATCGCGGACGGCGGCATGACGCACAGCGGCGACATCGCCAAGGCCCTGGCCTGCGGCGCGGACGCCGTCATGGTCGGCTCCCCCCTGGCCCGCGCCGCCGAGGCGCCCGGGGGCGGCTACCACTGGGGCAGCGAGGCGCACCACAACGAGCTGCCGCGGGGCGAGCGCGTCAACGTCGGGACCATCGGCACCCTGCAGGCGATCCTGCAGGGGCCGTCCTCCAGCAGCGACGGGTCGATGAACCTGATGGGCGCGTTGCGCCGCACCATGGCGACCTCCGGCTACACCGAGCTCAAGGAGTTCCAGCGGGTCGAGGTCGTGGTGGCTCCGCACTGACCCGGCCGCCCGGACGCTCGGCGCCCGCCCGTCCGCCCCCAGGGGCGGCGGGCGGGCGCCGCCGTTTCCGGGTGGGTGCCGCGGAGCGCGTGCCACACCGGGGTTCCGAGCCTGTTCAGGACCGCGACGGTCGAGTAGTTTTCTTCTGATGGCCTCATCCACATCGAGACCGGCGAATGAGGTGGCGGTGACCGGAGTGCGCCCTGGTGACGGAACGGATCGGAATATCCCCGACGAGCACCGGGCGCGGACCGCGTCTCCGAGGAGGCCGCTGCTCCTGGCGGGGGCCGCGCTGGTGGCCGTACTGGGCGCGACCGGCGGAATTCTCGGCGCGGTGCGGGTCGCCACGGAGGCGGCGACACCGCCCGGGCTGCCGCCGGGGCCGGGAGAGCGGGGCGGGGCCGTCGACACGGTGCCCGGCACCGCGGCCGGCGCCGACGGGCGTTCCCCGCTCGCCGACGTCCACCGGTCCCCCTCCGCGCGCTCGACGGCCGGCGGGGAGACCGTCAGCCCCGAGTGGCTGGACCGCGTCTCGGACGACACCGGGATACCGCGCCGCGCCCTCCAGGGGTACGCGGGGGCGCAGCTGCGGCTCATGGAGGAGCAGCCCGGCTGCCGGGTCTCCTGGCCGACGCTCGCCGCGATCGGCGAGGTCGAGTCCAGTCACGGCACCCACGCGGGCGGCGAGATCGCCGACGACGGGACCACCACGGTCAGGGTGCTCGGCATCCCGCTCGACGGGACCCGCGGAACCGCCGCCATCCCCGACAGCGACGGCGGCCGCCTCGACGGCGACACCGAGTGGGACCGGGCGGTCGGCCCCATGCAGTTCATCCCCGAGACCTGGGCGATCTGGGGGACGGCCGCCGACGGCGGGGACGCGGACCCCCACGACATCGACGACGCCGCGCTCACCGCCGCCCGCTACCTGTGCGCGGACGGCCGCGTACTGACCACCTCCGACGGATGGTGGGCGGGAATCCTCTCCTACAACCGGTCGGAGGAGTACGGGAACGACGTCCTGGACGTCGCCGGCGACTACGTCGGGGCCCTGGACTGACCCGTTTCGCCGACAGGCCGGGAGTATCGGGGCGTGTGCGGCGGTCCATGCCGAATCCGCCGTTATAGCCTGATGAATCGGGTACGGAACCACAGAAGTGTCTGGCAGTCACCCGTTTTGGAGAGGCGTGAGATGACGGCAGCACGGATAGGGCCGCAGGAGCGGGAGACCGCACTCGACCACATGGCCGGAAACGAATTGGACGTACTGGTCGTCGGCGGCGGCATCGTCGGCGCGGGCGTGGCGCTGGACGCGGTGTCACGGGGGTTGTCCGTGGGGCTGGTCGAGGCCCGCGACTTCGCCTCGGGAACCTCCAGCCGGTCCAGCAAGCTGATCCACGGCGGCCTGCGCTACCTGGAGCAGCTGGACTTCGAACTGGTGCGCGAGGCGCTCACCGAGCGCGGACTGCTGCTCGGCCGGCTCGCCCCGCACCTGGTGCGCCCGGTCCCGTTCCTGTTCCCCTTCACCAAGCACTGGGAGCGGCCCTACATCGGCGCCGGCGTCACCCTGTACGACACGCTCGCCATGACCTTCTCGCACAACCGCGGCCTGCCCGGGCACCGGCACCTCACCCGGGGCGGGGCGCTGCGGATGTTCCCCGCGCTGAGGCGGGACGCGCTGGTCGGGGCCGTGAAGTACTGGGACGCCCAGGTCGACGACGCCCGCTACGTGCTCGCGGTGCTGCGCACGGCCGCCACCTACGGCGCGCGGATCGTCTCGCGGGTGCAGGCCGTGGGCTTCCTGCGCGAGGGCGAGCACGTCACCGGCGCGGACGTGGTGGACCTGGAGACCGGCCGCGAACTCCGGGTACGCGCCAAGCAGGTGGTCAACGCCGCCGGGGTGTGGACCGACGACATCCAGGAGATGGTGGGCGGCCGCGGCCAGATCCACGTGCGCGCCTCAAAGGGCGTCCACCTGGTGGTGCCGAGGGACCGGATCCAGGCGTCCTCGGGGCTGATCCTGCGCACCGAGAAGAGCGTGCTGTTCGTCATCCCGTGGGGGAGGCACTGGATCGTCGGGACCACCGACACCGAGTGGGACCTGGACAAGGCGCACCCCGCGGCCAGCCGCACGGACATCGACTACGTGCTCGACCACGTCAACGCGGTCCTCCGGGTGCCGTTGAGCAGGGACGACGTCGAAGGCGTGTACGCGGGCCTGCGTCCGCTGCTGTCGGGCGAGTCCGACGAGACCTCCAAGCTGTCCCGCGAGCACGTGGTGGCGCACCCGGTGCCCGGCCTGGTGCTCATCGCGGGCGGCAAGTACACCACCTACCGGGTCATGGCCAAGGACGCGGTGGACGCCGTCGCGCACGGCCTCGGCGGGGGAGTGCCCGAGTCGGTGACCGACAGGGTGCCGCTGGTCGGCGCCGACGGGTACGCCGCCCTGTGGAACCAGCGGCGGACCCTGGCCCGTGAGTCGGGGGTGCACGTGTCCCGGATCCAGCACATGCTGCGCCGCTACGGCTCGCTGATCCACGAGGTGCTGGACCTGATCGCCGGGCAGCCGGACCTGAGGGAGCCGCTGGCCGGCGCCGACGACTACCTGCGCGCCGAGGTCGTCTACGCGGTCCGGTACGAGGGCGCCCGCCACCTCGACGACGTGCTGTCGCGCCGGACCCACGTCTCCATAGAGACCTGGGACCGGGGCCTGGCCGCCGCGGAGGAGGCCGCCCGGCTGATGGCGGGCCCTCTCGGCTGGAGCGACGGGCAGGTGGCCCGCGAGGTCGAGTACTACAGCAAGCGCATCGAGGCCGAGCGCGCCGCCCAGGAGCAGGACAACGACCACGAGGCCGACGCCGTCCAGCACGGCGCGCCCGACATCGTCCCCGACGCCAGGACGGCAGGGGCCTCATGACCCCGGGGCCGCGTCACCGCGCGTCGGGGGAGCGCCGCTCGAAGGAGCTGGGGTAGGGGAAGTAGGCCTCCAGGAAGCGGTGCAGCCGTTCGGCGGTCCGTTCCCGGGCCGACTCGTCCATACTCACGTCGTTGAGGCAGAAGAGGTCGAAGCCGCGCTCGGCCTCGAGCTTCGCGAGCCGCTCCTCGGCCGTGTCGAGGCCGGTGTCGACGTAGCAGAAACTGAACTCGCCCGCCACCGCCCGGCCGGTGAGGAACGCGTAGTGGTGGTGCAGTGAGGCCGCCATGGCGATGTCGGTCGTGGCGCGGAACCGGGAGCGGCTGGTGCGCTCGACGTCCTCGGCGAAGCGCTCCTCCAGTTCGCGCATCACCGAGCGCAGCTGCGGGTGCGGGGTGTGCTTGAACTTGTGGGTGATGAACCGGCCGTGCGAGTCCAGCAGCAGTTCGCGGACGTTCTTCCCCGCCGAGTTGGGCGCGGCCTCCTCCGGGTGGGGCTCGCCCACGCCGTACTGGTACGGGGAGAACGGGATGCGGGCGATGCCGTTGCCGTGGAAGAACGCCTGCGGCTGGATCGGCCGTCCGACGAAGACGTCGTCGTTGAAGTACAGGTACCGCTCGGAGAGGCCGTCGATGTGGTGCAGCTGGGTCCCGATCGCGTGCGAGTTGAACACGGGCAGCGCGCCGGGGTCGGTGAACAGGTCGGTGTGGTCGACGACCGTCAGCCCGGGGGCGTCGGGGTCGAGCCACGAGGGGGCCTGGCCGTCGGTGACGACGTAGACGTGCCGCACGAACTCCGCGTACGTCTGGAGCGAGCGCAGCGAGTACTTCAGCTCGTCGTGGCTGGTGTAGCGGGAGGCGCCGGTCTCCCTGGCCGAGATGCGGGCCGCGCCCGGGCGGTACGACTCGCGCTTGCGGGCCAGTTCCGGGTCGGTGCCGTCCACCCACGTGTAGACGACGTCGATCGGGAAGTCCACGTCGTCGATGCGGGGCCGCTCGAACACCTCGAAGGCCGGCAGGCTCATCCCCGCCACCCGGCGGGTGACGGGCTTGCGCGCGCCGGCGGGGAGCACGTCCGCGACGGGGTTGCGCCGCGGCGCGACCAGGGAGTCGGCGATGATGTCGGGCGGGACCTGCACGCGCAGCCTGGCCAGCCGGGTCGGGGCGGACGGGCTCTCCAGGACCTTCGCCCCGTCCTGCCAGAACTCCACGTCGCATCCGAACTCCAGGCCCCCCAGGAGCTGTCCGGCCGGGCCGAGCAGGAGTTCGCCGAACCTGATCACCCCGGAGGTCCTGACCTCCTTCGGCAGCGCGCCGTCGGCGTAGAGCGAGCCGGTCACCGGCACCCCCTCGGCCCGGCTCCTGGCCGCGTAGAGGGCGGTGCCCCCGTACAGCTCCCGCATCGCGTCCAGCAGCCGTTTGCGGTCGTCGCGGTGGACCCCGAGCGCGTAGCGGACGGGGGTCCGCACGGGGACGAGGAAGTGGTCCACTCCGGCGTGCTCCAGCGCCCGCACGACCAGGGAGAGGTTGTGCTCGGCGGCCCCGCTCGCGGTGAACCGCTCGACGACGCGCCCGACGGCCTCCTCGCCCCGGTGCTCGATCCGGCGCGTGGCCGGGTCCGAGTCCAGCAGCTCCCGGCGGCGTGCGGCGACGCGCTCCAGCCGCTTCCGCTCGGCCGCGGCCTCGGCCGCGAGCCGGCGCTCCTCCGCCAGGGCGGCGCGCCTGGCCGGGGGGAGAAGCCTCTCGAGCGCTCTGCGCGCACGTCTCGACACACCCATGTCTGGTCCTTTCCGGCGGCGCGGCGGCGGGGCGGCGGAGGGCGGGGCCCACGGCCGACGCGCGAAGGGGGAGGGGGATGTCCGCCGCTCCTGTCCGGGCACGGCGGGAGAACGGTCCCGGCAGGGGACCGTCGGAGTGCTTTCCCGGCAAAAGGGAGAGTTCAACCTTACCGACCCCTGCCGGAGACCCGGACGCGTCCCGCCGGCCGTCCGGGAGGGAGGGCGTCCCCGGAACGGGGGTGGGGCGGCCGGAGCGTTCCCGGCCGCGCGGCGGTGGAAAACCACTCGATGGGGCGGGGCGGCTGGGCGAGACTGGGGGCGTGCTCCTGACGATATCCACCACGCACCGGCCCGCCGACGACCTCGGCTTCCTGCTGCACAGCCGCCCCGACCGGGTGCGGAGGTTCGAGCAGCCCTACGGGGCCGCGCACGTGTTCTACCCCGAGGCGGGGCCTGAGCGGTGCACGGCGGCGCTGCTGCTGGAGGTCGACCCGCACGCGCTGCGCCGCGCGCGCAACGGGCGGACCCCCGACTTCGCGCTCGCGCAGTACGTCAACGACCGGCCCTACGCGGCGTCCTCGCTGTTCGCGGTGGCGCTCGGAGACGTGTTCCGGGCCGCCCTGCGGGGCCGGTGCGAGGCCCGGCCCGAGCTGGCCGACACCCCGCTGCCGCTCGTTCTGGGCCTGCCCGCGGTGCCGTGCCGAGGCGGCCCCGACCTGGCGCGGCGGCTGTTCGAGCCGCTCGGTTGGGCGGTCCGGGCCGAACCCGTTCCGCTGGATCCGGGCCTGCCGGGCTGGGGCGATTCGCGGTACGTCGCGCTCACCCTCAGCGGGGAGCTGCGCCTCGCCGACGCCCTCGGCGACCTGTGCCTCCTGCTGCCCGTCCTGGACGACGCGGGCCACTACCGGCTGGAGTCCGGCGAAGCCGACGAGCTGCTGCGCGCGGGCGGGAGCCGGCTCGCCGCGCACCCCCTGCGCGACCTCGTCACCAGCCGCTACCTGTCCTGGGGGAGGGGGCCCGCGCGCACCGCCGTCGAGCGGCTCGCCGAGGTCGAGGGAGCGGGGGAGGGGGCCGGCGGCCTCGCCGAGGAGGACGCCGGGCGCGGCCCCGCCCTCGCGGAGCAGCGGACCGGGGCGGTGCTGTCGGTGCTCAGGGCCGAGGGCGTGCGCGACGTCATCGACCTGGGGTGCGGCAGCGGCGGACTGCTGGAGCGGCTCCTGGACGAGACCGCCCTCGACCGTGTCACGGGGGTGGACGTGAGCGCGGACGCCGTCGGGCGGGCCCGGCGCCGCCTGCGCGCGGACGGGACGCCCGGGTCCCGGCGCCGCCGACTCGACCTGTTCGAGGGGTCGGTCCTCTACCGCGACGCGCGGTTCGCCGGTTACGACGCGGCCGTGCTCGCGGAGGTCGTCGAGCACATCGACCCGGCCCGGCTACCCGCCATGGAACGCGTGGTGTTCGGCGACGCCGCGCCCCGGCTGGTCGTGGTCACCACCCCCAACGCCGAGTACGGCGTCCGCTGCGAGGAGCGGAGGCCCGGCGGCCCGAGGCGCGCCGACCGTCGCTTCGAGTGGACCCGGGCCGAGTTCCGCGCCTGGGCCGACGCCGTCGCCGAGACCTACGGCTACCGGGTGCGGTACCTGCCCGTGGGACCGGAAGACCCGGTCCTCGGACCGACCACCCAGATGGGAGTCCTCACCAGATGACCGGACCACGCGTGCTCCGCGTCCCCGCGACGGGACTGGTGGTGCTGGTCGGCGTCTCGGGCGCGGGCAAGTCCACGTTCGCCGCCCGGCACTTCGCGCCCGCCCAGGTCGTCGGCTCCGACTTCTGCCGGGGCCTGGTCAGCGACGACGAGAACGACCCGTCCGCCACCGAGGACGCCTTCGATCTGCTGAACCACATCGTCGCCAAGCGGCTCGAACGGGGCCTGCTCACCGTCGTGGACGCCGCCAACGTGCGGCGGCGGGACCGCGCGCGGTTGGTGCGCGCGGCCAAGGACAACGACGCGCTGTGCGCCGCCGTCGTCCTGGACGTGCCCGAGGGCCTGGCGCGGGAGCGCAACCGGGGCCGCGCCGGCCGCGGCCCCGGCGACCACGTCATCCCCCGTCAGCAACGCGACCTGCGCGCCGGTGCCAAGCGCCTGGACCAGGAGGGCTTCCAGCGGGTCCACGTCCTGAACGGCCCCGAGGAGATCGACTCCGCGGTCCTGGAGCTCGAGCGGCCCCGGAACGACCGGACCGAGCTCACCGGCCCGTTCGACGTCATCGGCGACGTGCACGGCTGCCGCGCCGAACTGGAGGCGCTGCTCACCGGACTGGGCTACCGGATCCGCCGCGACGGCCTGGGCCGGCCCGTGGGCGCCGGCCACCCCGGTCGCACCGCGGTCTTCGTCGGCGACCTGGTGGACCGCGGCCCCGACTCGCCGGGCGTGCTCCGCCTGGTCATGGGCATGGTCGAGGCCGGGGAGGCGCTGTGCGTGTCCGGCAACCACGAGAGCAAGCTCGTGCGCGCGCTCAGGGGAGCCGGGGCCGGCACCGGGGGCGGGCTCGCCGAGACCCTGGAGCAGCTCGACGCGCAGACCGAGGACTTCCGCCGGAGGGTCCTGGCCTTCTGCGACGGACTGGTCAGCCACTACGTCCTGGACGGCGGCGCCCTCGTGGTCGCGCACGCCGGTCTCAAGGAGGCCTACCACGGCCGGACCTCGGGCCGGGTGCGCTCCTTCGCGCTGTACGGCGAGACGACGGGGGAGACCGACGAGTACGGCCTGCCGGTGCGCCTGCCGTGGGCGAACGACTACCGGGGCCGGGCCGTGGTCGTCTACGGGCACGTGCCCACCCCGGAGACCGAGTGGGTCAACAACACCATCTGCCTGGACACCGGCTGCGTGTTCGGCGGGCGGCTCACCGCGCTGCGCTATCCCGAGCGCGAGGTCGTGGACGTCCCCGCGGAACGCGTCTGGTACGAGCCGACACGGCCGTTCCCGGCCGGCGGAGACCGGTCCGCGGCCGCCGGGACGGGCCGCGCCGGCGGCGTCGTCGACATCAAGGACGTTCCGGTCGGCGGGCCCGGGGAGTCCGGCGGCGCCGTCGAGACCGCGCACGGACGGGTGCCCGTGCCCCGGGACCAGGCGCTCGCCGCGCTGGAGGTGATGAGCCGCTTCTCGGTGGACCCGCGCTGGCTGCTCTACCTCCCGCCCGCCATGGCGCCCGCGCCCACCTCCGCGGACCCCGCGCTCCTGGAGCGCCCCGAGGAGGCGTTCGCGCACTACCTCGCCGAGGGAGTGGAGCGGGTGGTCTGCCAGGAGAAGCACGCGGGGTCGCGCGCGGTCGCCGTGGTCTGCCGCGACGAGGGCGCGGCCGGGCGGCGGTTCGCGCCCGGCGCGCTCGGCGCGGTGTACACCCGTACCGGGAGGCCCTTCTTCACCGACCCCGAGGCGGAGTCCGCGGTGCTGGCCGGCCTCCGCGACGGGGCCGCCGCCGCCGGGATGTGGGAGGAGTTCGACACCGACTGGCTGGCACTGGACGGCGAACTCCTCCCCTGGTCGGCCAGGGGCGAGGGGCTGGTCCGGGACCGGTACGCCTCCGTCGGCGCCGCGGCCCGGGCCGTGCTCCCGGCCGCGGCCAGGGCACTGTCCGATGCCGCGGCGCGCGGTGCGGACGTGGCGGACCTGGCGGAGCGCGTCGACCGCCGCGCCGCCGCGGTCGAGGCGTTCAGCCGGGTGTACCGGCGCCACGCCTGGCCCACCGACGGCCGCGCGGGGCTGCGGTACGCGCCGTTCGCGCTGCTGGCCGCGGAAGGCCGGTCCTTCGCGGACCGCGACCACCTGTGGCACATGGGTGTCGCCGAGAAGTTGGCCCGCTCCGCGCCCCTCGTCCTCACCACCCGCTACCTGGCCGTGGACGTCGCCGACCCGGCGGCCTCGGAGGCGGCGGCCGAGTGGTGGCGCGGGCTGGTCGCCGCGGGCGGGGCGGGCATGGTCGTCAAACCGCTGGAGGGGCCCCTGGCAACGGGGGACCGGGGACTGGCCCAGCCGGGACTGAAGGTCCGCGGCCCCGAGTACCTGCGCGTCGTCTACGGCCCCGACTACGACGACCCCGCGCGCATGGCGACCCTGCGCGGGCGCCGCCTGGGCCGCAAGAGCGACCTGGCCCTGCGCGAGCACGCGCTGGGTCTGGAGGCCCTGGCCAGGCACGCGCGCGGCGAACCGCTGTGGCGGGTCCACCAGCCGGTGTTCGGCGTCCTCGCGTTGGAGTCCGAACCGGTCGACCCGCGACTGTGAGCGGCGGCGGGGAACGCGGTTCCCCGCCGCCGGTGGTGCTGGTCCCACCCGCCATGAGCGTGCTGGAGCCATCGATCGGCGCGCCCCCGATCGACAGAATCGAAGGGAACAGGGAAGACCGGGACACGGGCGGCGGAGGCGGGAACGGCGATGAGGCGGACGGTACGGAGCATCCTGGTGGGCGGGTTCGCCGTGGGCGGGGTCGCGGCCCTCACCGGGTGCGGACTCGCGGTGGACGTGTCGGCGGGAGTGACCGAGGAGGGCGCCACCGACACCTACACGGGTGTGGACGCCCTCGAACTGAGCAGCAGGGACGGCGCCGTCACCATCACCGGCGGCGACGTCTCCGAGGTGACGGTGGAGCGGGTCCTGCGGTACACGGGGGACACGCCCCCCGGGGAGACCGTCACGGAGGACGGCGGCACCCTCGGCGTCGTCGCGGAGGGATGCGGCGACGGGGGCGGGCTGGGCCTCGTGTGGTGCGACATCGACTACACCGTCACCGTGCCGGTCGGCACGGCCGTCTCGGTGGACAGCGCGGACGGCTCCGTCACCGTCGACGGCACCGGCGCGTCCCTGGACGCCCGGACCAGGGACGGCGAGGTCGTCATCAGGGGCGCCGCGGGGCGGGTCGACGCGTACACCGCGGACGGGTCGGTGACCCTCTCGGGCGTCGAGGCCGGAGCGGTCACCGCCGAGACCAGCGATGGCGGGGTCGAGGTCACCGACACGGTGGCCGACACGCTCTCCGTCACGACCCGCGACGGCCGGGTCGACCTCAGCGGGGCCGAGGCCGGTTCGATCGCCGCCGAGACCAGCGACGGCGGGATCGAGGTGACCGGCGCGGTCTTCGACACGCTCACGGCCAGGTCCAACGACGGCGCGCTGGCCGTCACCGCGACCGCGGCCTTCGACAGCATCGACGCGTCCACCAACGACGGGCCCGTCGAGGTGCGCACCCCGGCCGACAGCGGCCCCTACGCGGTCGAGACCTCCACCGGCGACGGCAGGGTCACCGTCGACGTCCCCGAGAGCGACGAAGCCGAGTCCGCGATCACCCTCACCACCCGTGACGGATCGATCGACGTCCTCTGAGCGGCCCGGGGGCGGAACCCGTCCGGCGCGCGCCGGACGGGGCGGGCGTCCGCGGACGCCCTATGCTGAGGGGCAGGTCGCTTCGCCAGTGCGGCCCCTACTTGGATTCCAGGTGCGATCAATGAACGTGTTGCTCACCGGCGGAGCCGGGTACATCGGAAGCCACGTCGCCGTCGAGCTCCTTGAGAACGGCCACGACGTGGTCGCCCTCGACAACCTGCACAACAGCGATGTCGAGGCCGTCAACCGGGTCAAGCGCATCACCGGCCGCGACCTTCCCTGCTATGTGGGGGACGGCACGGACCCGGAGCTGCTGGACGAGATCTTCACCGAGCACCGGATCGACGCCGTCGTGCACTGCGCCGGGCTCAAGGCGGTCGGGGAGTCCACGGAGCGGCCGCTGCTGTACTACCGGAACAACCTCGACCTCCTGATGACCCTGTGCGAGGCCATGGACGCCCACGGGGTCCGCTCCCTGGTGTTCAGCTCGTCGGCGACCGTCTACGGGGACCCCGGCCGGGTCCCGATCACCGAGGACGCGCCGCTCAGCGCCACCAACCCGTACGGCGCCACCAAGCTGTTCGGTGAGCGCGTCCTCGCGGACCTGGCCGCGGCGTCGCCCGACTGGCGGATCATCTCGCTGCGCTACTTCAACCCGATCGGCGCGCACCCCAGCGGCCTCATCGGGGAGAGCCCCAACGGCGTGCCCAACAACCTCTTCCCGTACATCGCGCAGGTCGCGGCCGGGCGCCGGGAGAAGGTCCTCGTCTACGGCGACGACTACGACACCCCCGACGGCACCGGTGTGCGCGACTACCTGCACGTGGTCGACCTCGCACGGGGGCACCTGGCCGCCATCGAGCACCTCGCCGACGCCTACGGCGCGCGCGCCTACAACCTGGGCGGCGGCCAGGGCACCTCGGTGCTGGAGGCCATAGCGGCCTTCGAGCGGGCCTGCGGCAAGGAGATCCCGCGCCAGGTGGTGGCCCGCCGCCCCGGCGACATCGCGGTCTGCTACGCCGACCCCGCCGCCGCCAACCGGGAACTGGGCTGGAAGACCACGTTCACGCTGGACGACGCGTGCGCCGACACCTGGCGTTGGCAGTCCGCGAACCCGGACGGCTTCACGGACCGAGCCTGAGGCCGTCCCCCCTCTCCCCGCTGATCTTGACCTTTCCGGGGTCTCAGAAGCGGTGGAGAGCCCGGAAAGGTCAAGATCAGCGGGAGAAGCGCCGCGGACCGGTCATCGGGCCGGGGTGCGGACGTGTTCCGGCGTGATGCCGTACATCAGGACGCGCCCCAGCGTGGCGCCCCACGCGCGGCTGGAGGTCAGCGCGGTGACCGCCCTGGGCGGTGCGGGGTCGCCGCCGAGGGCCCGCGCGATCACCTGCCTCTGGATGACGCGCTGGATGAGCTGGACCCCCCTGGTGGGCAGCTCCCGGCGGCGCTGCACCCGGTCCACCAGCGCGGGGTTGAGCGTCCGGGTGAAGCGGTCGGGGTCGGACTGGGCCCGGTACAGCGGGTCGGCCAGCAGGTTGGCGGCGGCCACCGCGTCCTGGACCGCCAGGTTGATCCCCACCCCGCCGACCGGGCTCATGGTGTGCGCGGCGTCGCCGACGCACAGCATCCCGGGGACCGACCAGCGGGGGAGCCGGTCCATGCCGACCTCGAGGAAGGCCACCTTGTCCCAGCCGTCCAGGGCGGTGATCCGGTCGGCCAGGAACGGCAGGAGGCCGGTGATGGACGCCTGGAGACGTTCGATCCCGCGTTCGCGGATCTCCCTGTAGGAGCCCTTGGGGACGAGGTAGGCGATCTGCCAGTAGTCGCCGCGGTCGATGGCGGCGGTGAACCCGCCGCCGCCGACCCGGCCGGCGAGGCCCTCGGGGTCGGTCGCGACGCGGGGCATCCGCAGCCACAGCACGTCCATCGGCGCGCCCAGGTCGAGGGGCGCCAGTCCGGCGGCCTCGCGCAGGGTCGAACGGCGGCCGTCGGCGGCCACCGTGAGCACGGCCCGCAGTTCGTGCTCGCCGTCGGCGTCGCGGTAGCGCACGCCGCGCACCGAGCCGTCCTCCTCGACGAGGCCGTGGACCTCCGAGCTCATCAGCAACCGGAAACCCGGGTAGCGCGCGGCGCTCCCGGTGAGCATGGTCAGGAAGTCCCACTGGGGGATCAGCGCGATCCGCTTGTGCGGACCGGGGATGTCGGCCAGTGAGACGCGCAGGAACCGCCGGTCGGCCGTGCCGATCCCGATCTGCCGCACGTCGCGGTGCGGCAGGGCGTCGAGGTCGTCCAGCAGGTCGAGTTCCCGGAGGAGTTGCAGGGTGGAGGGGTGGACGGTGTCGCCGCGGAAGTCGCGCAGGAAGTCGGCGTGCTTCTCCAGCACGGTGACGTCGACGCCCGCGCGGGCGAGCAGCAGTCCGAGCATGATTCCGGCGGGTCCGCCGCCGGCGATCGCGCACGTGGTGGAGGTCTGGATTCGCGTCATTGCGAGCTCCTGGTGGAACGGAAATTAATTCATCACGTAGTGAAATTAGACCTCCGCCACCCGCTCGGTGTCCAGCCCGAGAGCCGACGCGCTTCGCATTACTCGCCGGTAGCCAAGTCGGGGGCCATGGCCTAGGCTTCGGGCATGGGAGATGTGACGAACAACACTGTCGTGGGCTCCGCAGTGCCGGTCGACGGGCTGGTCGACCGGCTGGCACGGCACGTGGTGAGCGCGTCCGGGCGCACCGCCGTCACCGCGACACCCTTCACCGGAGAACCGCTGGCCGAACTCCCCCGGTGTGCCGCGGAGGACGTCGCCGCGGCCTTCACGCGGGCCCGTGCCGCCCAGCGCGCCTGGGCCGCCACGCCGCCGCGCGAGCGCGCCGAACCCTTCCTGCGCTTCCACGACCTGCTCCTGGACCGCCAGACCGAGATCCTGGACATCCTCCAACTGGAGACCGGGAAGGCCCGGCGGCACGCTTTCGAGGAGGTCTACTACGCCGCCTCGCTCGCCCTCCACCACGGCCGCCGCGCCCCGCGCCTGCTGCGCCGCAGACGCACCGCCGGAGCGGCCCCGGTCATCACCCGAACCTTCGTGAACTACCAGGCCAAGGGCGTCGTAAGCGTCATCACACCCTGGAACTACCCGCTGGCGCTCGCCGTCGGCGACGCCGTGCCCGCACTGCTCGCGGGCAACGCCGTCGTCGCCAAGCCCGACACCCAGACCGCGCTCAGCGCCCTGTGGGCCATCGACCTCATGGTCGAGGCCGGACTGCCCGAGGGGTTGTGGGTCCCGGTCCTGGGCGACCCCGCCGAGATCGGCGACCCGCTGGTGGACGAGGCAGACCACGTGGCCTTCACCGGCTCCTCGGCGACCGGGGCCCGGATCGCCCGGCGCGCCGCGTCCCGGCTCGTCGGCTGCTCCGCCGAACTCGGCGGCAAGAACCCGATGATCGTGTGTGAGGACGCGGACCTGGCCCGGACCGTCGAGGGCGCGGTGCGCGCCTGCTTCGGCAGCAGCGGGCAGCTGTGCGTCGGTACGGAGCGCGTCTACGCGCACGACTCCGTGTACGACGCCTTCGTCGGGGAGTTCACCGCCGCGGTCCGCGCGATGCGGATCGGAGCGGACATGGACTACTCCGCGGACATGGGGTCTCTCACCCACCGGCGCCAGCTGGACCGGGTCGTCGAGCACGTGGAGGAGGCCCGCGCGAAGGGGGCGACCGTGCTGGCCGGGGGGCGCCCCCGCCCCGACCTCGGACCGTTGTTCTACGAGCCGACCGTGCTCGCCGACGTGGACCCGTCCATGTCGCTGTACGCGGACGAGACCTTCGGCCCGGTCGTCTCCGTCTACCGGTTCAGCCGCGAGGACGAGGCGGTCGAGCGGGCCAACGACACCGACTACGGCCTCAACGCCAGCGTGTGGACCCGCGACGTGGCGCGGGGGCGCCGCATCGCCGAGCGGGTCCGGGCCGGAACCGTCAACATCAACGAGGGCTACGCCGCCGCGTTCGCCAGCCAGGGGGCGCCCCAGGGCGGGATGAAGCGCTCCGGCCTGGGGCGACGGCACGGAGCGGAGGGCCTGCTGTGCTACACCGAGCCGCAGACCGTCGCCAGCCAGCACTTCGTCGGCCTGGGCGGTCCCCCCGGCATGGGTGCCGAGACCCTGTCCAGGGTGCTGACCGAGAGCGCCCGCCTGATGAAGCGCCTGCGCCTGCGCTGACCCGGCGGGGGCGGCGGGGCGGATGGAAACCGACCGCGCCCCGAAAAACCGACCGCCGCTTCCGATCTGGGGAAAAACCGGAAAACGCCTGCGAGGCGCGAACCGGCGGCGTACCGTACTCCCCACGGAGCCGTCGCCGCGTCACACTCCCCGAACCCCTCAGAGGCCGACGGCTCCCGCGCGGTCTTGGGAGGGACTATGCGAGTTGCGGACGCGGCGGTCCCGTTCGAGGGTGACGCCTTCAGGCGACGCCTCCTGCGGGAGCTCGCCGCCGCGCTGGAAGAGGTCGTCGGATTGGAGGAGGCAGCCGGGTACATCGGCCTGGTCGGGCAGCGGATCGGAGACGACGTCAGCGACCGCTACCTGGAGGAGACCGGTCTGGAGCGCCTGGACCGCGGCCAGGTCGTCGACGTCCTGATCGACTTCGAACGACGGATTCAGGGCGACTTCCACCTGGTCTCCGAGGACGAGGAGCGCATCGTCCTGGGCAACCGGTGCTGCCCGTTCGGGGACGGGGTCCGCGGAGTCGAGTCGCTGTGCACGATGACCTCCAGCCTGCTGGGCAACATCACGGCCCGCCACCTGGGGTACGCCAAGGTCGAACTGGTCGAGACGATCGCCCGCCGGCATCCGGCCTGCCGGGTCGTCATCCACCTGCGCCGCGACAGCACCGCCGAGCAGGCCAGGGGCGACGAGTACTTCGGCGAGGCCGCGTCCCCGGCCGGGAACGCGCCGTCGGCCGACGGCTCCCCGCCCGACGCGGTCCCGGTCCCCGGACCGACGTGCTGATCGGCACACTCTTCGCCGAGATCACCCGGGCCGTCGGCGAGCCGATGCTGCTGCTGTCGCTCTCGGGGAGGCTCCTCGGGCGGAACACCGCCATGCACCGCCTCTGCCCCGACGCCGGGATCGGGGCGAACCTGTACGACCTCGTGCTGGACGAGCCGGCCCGGATCGCCGGCGCCCTGCGCGGATGGGCCCGCTCGGCGGCCCCGGTGGCCGGTTCGCTCGTGCTCCGGGCGGCCGACGGCGCCGCGACGCGCTGCCACTGCTTCGGCGGACGCGCGGCCTGGGTCGAGGACGACGAGCCCGCGGTGCAGGTCAGGCTGGTCCCGTCGGCCCGGCGCGACCACTTCAGGCGGTTGACCGAGGCCAGGGAGAGCGAGTTCCGGCTGCGCGGCCGGATCGACCGCGAGCACGAGATCGCGGTCGGACTCCAACGCAGCCTGCTGCCCGAACGCGTGGACGGCACCCCGCTGCGGGTCGCCGTGGGCTACGTGCCCACCACGCGCGGGGCGGAGGTCGGCGGCGACTGGTACGACGTCTTCCCCGTGCCCGGCCCCGCCGGGACCGACCGCACCGCCCTGGTCATCGGGGACGTGGCCGGGCACGGACTGCCCGAGGCGGCCGTCATGTCGCAGCTGCGCAGCGTCCTGCGCGCCACCGCGCTGGACGGGGACGTCCGCCCGGACCGAGCGGCCGCCCGCCTGGACGGCTACATCGGCACCTACCTGCCGACCAGCATGGCCACCATGTGCTACGTCGTGCACGACCCGACGCGGCGGACCATCGCCTACAGCAACGCCGGCCACGTGCCGCCGATCCTGCTGAGGCGCGGCGGTGGTGTCGAGGTGCTGGACGCCCCGCCCGATCCGCCGCTGGGCTGCGCGCTGGGGGAGGCCCACCACCGCCGCGAGGTCCCCGTGGGGCCAGGCGACCTGCTGGTGCTCTACACGGACGGCGTGGTGGAGCGCCGGGACGAGGCCATCGACATCGGCATCGACCGGTTGGGCCGGCTCGTCGCCGACCAGGTCGATCCGACCCCCGAGTCGGTGTGCGCGGCCGTCATGGCGGTCCCCCCGCCGGGCGACCACCCCGACGACCGAGCGGTCCTGGCGGCGCGGTTCTAGGGAACCTCCGGCGCGGGGGTGGATTCGGGCACCGGTGGTTCCGTTGACGGTCGTGGGCTTTCTGCCCGTTTCGGGGTCTGGAAGGGCGGAAAGCCCATGATCATTCCGGATGGGGGCGGGACCGGCCCTCGAATGTCCGGTGATCTTGCTGTTTCCCCCCGAAACCAAGGTTCTCGGGGGGAAACAGCAAGATCACCAACGGAAACCATGCGAAACGGACATCATGAGCGCGGCCCCGGCCCCCGCCCGCCGTGACCCCGCGATCCGCGTGGCGTGAGGCCGAAAGACCCACCCGGAGCACCAGCACGCCAAACACCCTCGCGCCGGAGCCTCCCTAGTACCCGGCGTGACGACGAGGCGGCGGTGGCCTCCTCGCTGATCGTGGCCTTCTCGGGGTCTCGGAGACGGTTGAGCCCCCGAGAAGGCCACGATCGGTGAGAAGGGCGGACGCCGCGCCCGCATCGGCGAACCCCTCCGGGGCCGCACTAGACTGGCAGTGATCCCAAAGTCATATCCACCTGCTGGAAGGCCGTTACGTGTCCGTTGCCGGTGCTCCCGACAGCACGTTCGACACCGTTCTCGTCGTGGACTTCGGTGCGCAGTACGCGCAGCTGATCGCGCGACGGGTGCGCGAATGCCATGTCTACAGCGAGATCGTTCCCTCGACCATGCCGGTCGGGGAGATGCTCGCCAAGAACCCCAAGGCCATCATCCTGTCCGGTGGCCCCTCCTCGGTCTACGCCGACGGCGCCCCGCAGGCGCCCGAGGGGCTGTTCGAGACCGGTGTGCCCACCTTCGGAATCTGCTACGGCTTCCAGGTCATGGCGCGCTCGCTCGGCGGCACCGTCGCCAGGACCGGCCGGTCGGAGTTCGGCCGCACCGGGATCGAGACCGCCGCCGACAGCGTCCTGTTCCACACGCTGCCCACCAGCCAGTCGGTGTGGATGTCGCACGGCGACGCCGTGTCCGAGGCCCCGGAGGGCTTCCGGGTCGTCGGCAGCACCGGGGGAGCCCCCGTGGCCGCGATGGAGGACACCGGCCGCGGCCTCTTCGGCGTCCAGTTCCATCCCGAGGTCCTGCACAGCGAGCACGGCCAGGACGTCCTGCGGCACTTCCTGTACGAGGGCGCGGGCTGCCGTCCCACCTGGACCATGGTCAACATCGTCGAGGAGCAGGTCGAGCGCATCCGCGCCGAGGTCGGCACCAAGCGGGTCATCTGCGGCCTGAGCGGCGGCGTCGACTCCGCCGTGGCCGGAGCCCTCGTCCAGCGAGCCGTCGGGGACCAGCTGACCTGCGTGTTCGTCGACCACGGGCTGCTGCGCAAGGGCGAGGCCGAGCAGGTCGAGAAGGACTACGTCGCCGCCACCGGCACCACCCTCAAGGTCGTGGACGCCCAGGAGCGCTTCCTCACCGCGCTCTCCGGGGTCACCGACCCCGAGGAGAAGCGCAAGATCATCGGCCGCGAGTTCATCCGCGTCTTCGAGCAGGCGGCCCGCGAGATCGTCGCCGAGGCGGGAGCGGACGACGAGGAGGTCGAGTTCCTGGTGCAGGGCACCCTGTACCCGGACGTGGTGGAGTCCGGCGGTGGCACCGGAACCGCCAACATCAAGTCGCACCACAACGTCGGCGGCCTGCCCGACGACCTCCAGTTCACCCTGGTGGAGCCGCTGCGCGAGCTGTTCAAGGACGAGGTCCGCCGCGTCGGCGAGGAGCTGGGCCTGCCCGCCGAGATGGTGTGGCGCCAGCCGTTCCCCGGCCCCGGCCTGGGCATCCGCATCATCGGCGAGGTCACCGCCGAACGCCTGGCCGTCCTGCGCGAGGCCGACGCCATCGCCCGGGAGGAGCTGTCCCGCGCCGGGCTCGACCGCGACATCTGGCAGTGCCCGGTGGTGCTGCTGGCGGACGTGCGCTCGGTGGGCGTGCAGGGTGACGGACGCACCTACGGGCACCCGGTCGTCCTGCGCCCGGTCAGCAGCGAGGACGCCATGACCGCCGACTGGTCCCGGGTCCCCTACGACGTGCTCGCGACGATCTCCAACCGGATCACCAACGAGGTCCGTGAGATCAACCGCGTCACCCTCGACGTGACCAGCAAGCCACCGGGCACCATCGAGTGGGAGTAGCCGTACACGTGAAGGGGGCCGCAGGGGCGGCCCCCTTCACGTGTCCCGGCCCGCCGGGGGCCGGGGCGGCCGGTCACACCGCCTGGTCGTACTCGGCTCGGCTGTACACCTGGTCGAACCACTCCCCGCCGACGCTGCAGGACACCTGCGCGAACTCCGCGGAGTCGTCCGAGACCGAGACCGTGAGGTAGTCGCCGCTGGTCGGGCTGTTGAGCAGAAAGGTCATCGACGAGTGGAAGTCGTACTCCTCGTGGATGTGGATCGACGCGGGGCGCTCGGGGAACTCGCGCAGGTCGACCTCGGGGCAGCCGCGCCGGATCAGGATCCTGGTCTGCTCCGACGCCAGGGTCTCCGACAGCTCGTCGCAGTACCCGTGCTCCCAGGAGCACTCGCCCGGCCGGTTCAGGGCGGGGGCCCGGCCGTCCGTCTCCACCGGGGCCGAGGCCAGGCCGTCGGGCCGGGGACCGAACGCGTCCTCCAGCTCCGCCGAGGTCATCAGCTCCACGGTCGGGGAGCCGTCGGAGCCCACGAGTGAGACGGACACCTGGTCGAACGATCCGGGCAGGTTGGCCCAGACGATCCGGAACGTGCGCCGGGCGCCGTCGCGGAGCTCCTCGGAGCCGTAGACCTCGTAGAGGTACAGGTTGACGTAGACGGTGTGCTCTCCGTCGAAGTCGGCGATCCCCATGTACGGGTCCTCGTCGAACTCCGAGACGATCGGCTCGTGCAGCGCGGCGAGGTCGCTGACCCCGGCCGGACGCGAGCCCAGCGCCACGACCAGCACCACCGCGGTCAGGAGGGCGAGCGCGGCGCCGCCCGCGGCGAACCCGACAACCAGCCCCGTGCGGCGCCTGGACGCGTAGGGCGGGGGAGGGGGCGGCCACGGCCCCGGGGCCTGGTACTGCGGCGGGAGTGGTCGGGGGCCGCTCGGATAGGGGCCGCTCGGAGGCTGGTACTGACCGGGAGGCGGACCGTACCAGGGTCCGGTCCCGTACGGGGGGTTCTGCTGCGGGTCCACTCGGCGGCTCCAAGATCCAGACGGGGGACGGATCTCACGTCGGTCGCGAAAACGGCGTCGCTCTCGAGGATTCCTGTTCCCCGGAAGAAGTCCGGTGGAACCGCTGCCCGGGTCCGGGCCCGGAAAGCCGGGGTACGGGGGCCTTCCGGCGGCCGGGACGTCGGCGCCCCGCCGGACGGGCACGGCGGGGCGGGACGGGACGGCGGGACGGCGGGACGGCGGTCAGGGCCGCCCGTCCCGGTGGTCACGGGAACGGGCCAGGGACCGGACCACGCCGACCGTTCCCAGGCCGATGGCGAGGATCGGCAGGGCCCACAGCATGTTGAACCGCCAGTCGGTGGCCCCGTACACGACGAAGGCCAACCCCAGCAGTACGAACAGCAGGCCCGCGACAAACGAGGCCCAGTCCGCTCTAGGACGCGACACGACGCACCTCCAAAGCCCCCGAGTGGGTGGACAGGTTGACGGTGAGCACCGGAGGTGCCGCGGCGTCCTCCGGGGCCTCCTGCCGGTCGGCCCCGACCGCGGCCGCGGGCACCGGTTCAAGGACCTCCCGCAGGTCCAGACGCGTCCCCGTCCGGTGGAGGACGTCGTCCAGCCGGATCCCGCCGGCCACGGCCGTGCCGTGCACGACGACCCGGGCCGTGTCGGGCACCCGCACGTCCATACCGCCGAAACCGACCCGCGCGTCCACGTTCACCTCCTGGCCCGGCTCCAGGTCCAACGCGGTCAGGTCCAGCGAGGCGTGCCCGGCCGTCAGGTCGAACGGCTCCCCCGCCTCGGCGGCCGTCGCCGGGCGCCACGTCACGTCGCCGAACCGCAGCGCCGTCAGGTTCACCGTCACCGCGGCCACGGCCAGCAGCGTCGCCAGCGTCGCGAACACGGACAGGCCGCGCGTGCTGCCGACCCACGTGCCGATGACGAGCGCCGCGCCGAACAGGGAGACGACCCCGCCCAGGTACAGCGGTCCCGTCTCGGGGCCCACCAGCGTCGCCAACGGACCCTCCTCGGTCAGAGCGAGCGTCGCGCCGGTGAGCGCGGCCACCGCCCAGAACACGAAGGTGAACAGGCGCACCCCGCGCTGTCGGCGCGCCGGGCTGGCGGCGCGGCCCCCGGTGCCGCCGTCGGCCCGGCCGCGCCGTTTCGGGACGCCGCACAGGCCTTCACCGCCGGGAGGGGCGGGAGGAGGAGGCTTCTCGTCGTCCCCGTAGGGCTCGGACGCGGACCCTCCGGCGGCCTGCCGTCCCACGATCGCCAGGTCGATCGGGCCGTGCGGCGCCGCCGCCCAGGGCTGCGCCGGGTTGTAGTAGGCGGGGACCGGTTCGGGGTGTGGCCCCGTCGGCGGCGGCTCCCCGGTCTTCAGCCAGCCGGGCAGGTCCCGCGCCACCTGGGCCAGGTCCACCCCCCGGTTGTGCGCGACCAGTCCGCCCAGGATCAGCGGGACCGCCAGGACCAGGGTCCCCCATCCGAAGCCGCCGACCAGGCTCAACGCGACCCCGGTCGCCAGGCCCACGCCGAGCAGCGCCGGCACGGCCGAACCGGTCAGGCGGCGGTTCAGCAGCTGCTCGAGCATCGCGGGGCCGCCCCGCGGGTCGCGTGTCAGCAGCCACGCGGCGACGTACAGCCACAGCCCGGTGCCGCCCGCGAGGGCGGTCACCGCGAACGCGGCACGCCACACCACCGGGTCGACACCGGTGTACCGGCCCAGCCCCGCGGCCACGCCGGTGATCACGCTGTCGACGTCGTCCCTGCACAGCGCGCGCTCCTCGTCGGAGCCGACCGGTGGACCCGCCCCCGGCGCAGGAGGCCCAAGAGGGCTCGACCCGCTCGCGCCGTTCACCGGCTCACTCTCCACCATGCTCCCAATGGTCGTCCGTCCGGTGTCCCACTGCCCATCGGGGACCACCCTGACCTCACCCTGAACCCGGTTTCGGGGAAGGAGAGGGTGGCCCCCTGATGCGTCCACCCCGCGGACGGCGGCATGCTTTGGGGTAGCGGACCGGCAGAATGCCCAGAATGCGAGGAGACGGGTGACGGCAACGCGAAGCGAGACCCCGCGGATGTACCGCGGCCGGGACGACCGGCTGTTCGCCGGAGTCGGCTCCGGGCTGGCCCGCCATCTCGGAATCGATCCGGTCGTGGCGCGCCTGGCGCTGCTCGCGCTCTCCATCGGCGGGATCGGCATCGCCGTCTACCTCACCCTGGCGCTCGTCGTCCCGGTCGAACCGGAGGCCCGCGACGAGGCCGCGGCAGCCGGCGACCAGGCCGCCGACGGTAGGACGCGCGCCCGCAGGAAGGGGCGCGACCTCAGCCAGCTGCTCGCCTACGTCGCGCTGGCCGCGGGGCTGGGAGTGCTGTTCCTGCTCTTCGGCGGGGTCTTCGACCCGCTGCTGTGGTTCCTCGTCTTCGGCGCGCTCGGCGGCACCATCCTGTGGCAGCAGGCCAACGTCGCGCAGCGGGACGAGTGGGTCACCGCACCGGTCTTCCGCGGCCGCAAGGGCTGGGTGCGCACCGGCGCGGGGGTCCTGCTCGTCATCATCGGCGTCATCGGCTTCCTCGCCTTCCAGCAGCAGCTGCACGAGGCCAGGGCCGGCCTCACCTTCGCGATCGCGCTGCTGTCCGGCATCGCGCTGATCGCGGCGCCGTGGATCATCGGCCTCGTGCGCGAACGCGACAAGGAGCGCCGCGAGCGCATCCGCAACCAGGAGCGCGCCGAACTCGCCGCGCACATCCACGACTCGGTGCTGCACACGCTCACCCTCATCCAGCGCCGAGCGGAGGACCCCCGAGAGGTCCAGCGGCTGGCGCGCGTGCAGGAACGGGCGCTGCGCAGCTGGCTCTACCAGCGCCCCGCCGACGCGGAGACCACCGTCTCACCCGCTCTCGAACGTGTCGCCGCCGAGGTGGAGGAGGCGCACGGCGTGCCCATCGAAGTGGTCTGCGTCGGCGACTGCCCCATCGATGACGGGATCCGGGCCACCCTCCAGGCCGCCCGCGAGGCCATGGTGAACGCCTCGAAGTACGCCGGAGTGGACGCGGTCTCGGTGTTCGGCGAGGTCGAACCCGACGAGGTGCTCGTCTTCGTCCGCGACCGCGGAGCGGGCTTCGACCTGGACGCCGTTCCCGCGGACCGGATGGGCGTGCGCGGCTCCATCATCGGCCGGATGGAGCGCCACGGCGGCGGCGCCCGTATCCGCACCGCCCCGGGTGAGGGCACCGAGGTGCAGCTGACCATGCCCCGCGGCCCCGAGACCAGGTGACGCCGCGAAAACCGGCCGGGTGCGGCGCCCCACTCCCGGGAGACGCGCACGGGGGGTAAAGTCCACGGCGTGGGAGACGAAATCACTTTTGCAGGCGGTCGCGTTCCGCGCGTCGTCATCGTGGACGACCACCGGCTGTTCCGCAGCGGTGTGCGCGGTGAGATCGGCGACGCCGTCGAGGTCGTCGGCGAGGCCGGTGACGTCGACAGCGCGGTGCACGTGATCAGCGAGCAGCAGCCCGACCTGGTGCTTCTCGACGTCCATCTGCCCGGCGGGGGCGGCGTGGAGGTGCTGCGGAGGGTCCTGGCCAGGCGCCCCGAGATCCGCTTTCTCGCGCTGTCGGTCTCGGACGCGGCCGAGGACGTCATCGGCGTGGTGCGCGGCGGGGCCCGCGGCTACGTCACCAAGACCATCTCGGGCAAGGAGCTCGCCAACGCGATCGTGCGCGTCGCCGACGGCGACGCGGTGTTCTCCCCGCGCCTGGCGGGCTTCGTCCTGGACGCCTTCGCCGCGACCGACGCGCCGCCGGTCGATCCCGAACTGGACCGCCTCACCCAGCGCGAACGCGAGGTGCTGCGCCTGATCGCCCGGGGCTACGCCTACAAGGAAGTCGCCAAGGAGCTGTTCATCTCGGTCAAGACCGTCGAGACCCACGTGTCCTCGGTGCTGCGCAAGCTCCAGCTGTCCAACCGCCACGAACTCAGCCGCTGGGCGACCGCGCGCAAACTCGTCTGAGCCCGCCTCGGAAGCCGCGGCCCGCGACGCGCGGGCGGCGGCTTCCGCGCGTCAGCGCAGCGCGTCCAGCATCCGCCCGAGGAACCCGTCCACGTCGACCCCGGTGGCCAGGGTCACCGGGGGCCGCTCGTCCTCGGCCGCGTTCGAGCGCAGGTCCGCGATGGTCAGGCCGCGCGTGTGCTCGCCCCGCAGCTCCACCCGGACCGGGACGCGCGCGGACTCCGTCATGAGGGCGGGGTCGAGCAGGACCGCCGCCGCCAGGGGGTCGTGCATCGCGCACGCCCGCTCTCCGAGCACCGGCGTGTACCAGCCCACGTAGAAGTCGAGGAACCTGTGCGCGTACGCCGCGCGCTCGCCCGCCACCGCCGCCAGCTCGTCCAGCCACGGTCCCCTCGCCAGGGTCCGCATGGTGACGTCCAGCGCCACCAGTGTCAGGTCGAACCCGGCGCCGAGCACCACGTCGGCGGCCTCGGGGTCGTTGTGGACGTTGGCCTCGGCCCACGGGGTGACGTTGCCCGGGACCCGCACCGCGCCGCCCATGACCACGACGCGGCCCACCAGTTCGGGCAGCCGCGGCTCCAGCGCCAGGGCCAGGGCCAGGTTGGTCAGCGGGCCGACGGCGAGGACGTCGATCTCCCCGGGGGCCGAACGGGCCAGGCGCACCAGCAGCTCGGCGGCCGACTCGGCGACCGCGCGCGCCTTGGACTCGGGAACATCGACGCCGCCCAGTCCGTTGTCGCCGTGCACGCTCTCGGCCAGCTGCGGCGGCTGCACGAGCGGCCGCGCCGCCCCGGCCGCGACCGGGACCCCGGGACGCCCGTACAGCTCCATCAGCCGCAGCGCGTTCTCCGTGGTGGCGTCAACGGAGTTGTTCCCGTACACCGTGCCGACGCCGACGAGCTCGACGTCCGCGCGGGCCGCCAGGTAGGCCAGCGCCAGCGCGTCGTCGATCCCGGGGTCGCAGTCAACGAAGACCCGCAATTGAACCCTCCAGACATCCTTCCCGACACAACCTCTCAAGGGTAGGGCGTGTCCCGGCGGAGGACCTCCGGGACAGGCCCGCGCCCGTCCCCGACCACCCTTACCCTGATGGGGTGTCCTCCCAAGAGCAGCTTCTCGAAGGTCTGAACGAGCACCAGCGCGCCGCCGTCACGCACTCCGGCAGCCCGCTGCTGATCGTCGCGGGCGCGGGCTCGGGCAAGACCCGTGTCCTCACGCACCGCATCGCCCACCTGCTGGCCGAGCGCGGTGTGCGCCCGGGCGAGGTGCTCGCGATCACCTTCACGAACAAGGCCGCGGCCGAGATGAAGGAGCGCATCGAGAGGCTCCTGGGCTCGCGCGCGGCCAACACGATGTGGGTGATGACCTTCCACTCCGCGTGCGTGCGCGTCCTGCGGCGCGAGGCCGGGCGGCTGGGGTACCCGAGCAGCTTCACCATCTACGACTCCGCGGACTCCCAGCGCCTCATGCAACTGGTCTGCCGCGAACTCGACCTGGATCCCAAGCGCTTCCCGCCCCGGTCGTTCTCCGCGCAGGTGTCGAACCTGAAGAACGAGCTGGTGGACTACGACACGTTCGCCGACCAGGCGCAGAGCGAGCAGGAGAAGAAGCTCGCCGAGGCGTACCGGCTCTACCAGCAGCGCCTGCACGAGGCCGGCGCGATGGACTTCGACGACCTGATCATGGTCACCGTCAACCTGCTCCAGATCTTCCCGGACGTCGCCGAGCACTACCGGCGCCGGTTCCGGCACCTGCTCGTGGACGAGTACCAGGACACCAACCGGGCCCAGTACGAGCTGGTGCGCGCGCTCGTGGGCACCGCGGCCCCGGACGCCGCGGTGCCGCCCGCGGAGCTGTGCGTGGTGGGCGACGCGGACCAGTCCATCTACGCCTTCCGCGGCGCGACCATCCGCAACATCCTGGAGTTCGAGCGCGACTATCCCGAGGCCACGACCATCCTGCTCGAGCAGAACTACCGGTCCAGCCAGAACATCCTGACCGCGGCCAACTCCGTCATCGCGCGCAACTCCGAACGGCGCCCCAAGAACCTCTGGTCCGCCCGGGGCGACGGGCCGCCCATCATCGGCTACGTCGCCGACAACGAGCACGACGAGGCGGCGTTCGTCGTCGGGGAGATCGACACCCTCACCGACGACGGTGTCTGCGCGCCCGGCGAGGTCGCGGTGTTCTACCGGACCAACGCCCAGTCCCGGGTGTTCGAGGACGTGTTCATCCGGACGGGGCTGCCGTACAAGATCGTCGGCGGGGTGCGCTTCTACGAGCGCAAAGAGATCCGGGACATCCTCGCCTACCTGCGGGTCCTCGCCAATCCCGAGGACACGGTGAGCCTGCGCCGGATCCTGAACGTGCCCAAGAGGGGCATCGGGGACCGGGCCGAGGCGGTCGTCGAGCTGTTCGCCGCCCGCGAGCGGATCTCCTTCTCCCGGGCGCTGCGCCGCGCGGACGAGGCGCCCGGCATCGCGACCCGCTCGCTCAAGGCGATCAGGGATTTCGTCGCGCTCCTGGAGGAGCTCGAAGGGCTGGTCCCCACGAGCACCCCCACCGAGATCGTCGAGGCCGTGCTGCAGCGCACCGGGTACCTGAGCGAGCTCGCCAACTCCAAGGACCTCCAGGACGAGAGCCGGCTGGAGAACCTTGAGGAGTTCGTCGAGGTCGCCCGCGAGTTCGAGGGAGCCTTCACCGGCCCGCCCCCGGACGGCGAGGAGGCCGTCGATGCGGGGGAGGGAGAGGGCGCCGTCGCTCCCGTGGAGGCCACGCTCGTGGACTTCCTGGAGCAGGTCTCCCTCGTCGCCGACGCCGACCAGATCCCCGACGCGGACGAGCACGGCGGGGTGGTCACGCTCATGACACTGCACGCGGCCAAGGGGCTGGAGTTCCCCGTCGTCTTCCTGACCGGCCTGGAGGACGGCGTCTTCCCGCACACGCGCACACTCGGAGACAAGGCGGCCCTGGAGGAGGAACGGCGGCTGGCCTACGTGGGGATCACCCGGGCGCAGGAGCGGCTCTACCTGAGCCGTTCCGCGGTGCGCAGCGCGTGGGGGACGCCCTCCTACAACCCGGCGTCGCGGTTCCTGGACGAGGTCCCGTCCGAACTGCTGACCTGGCGCCGGGCCGAGTCCTCGATCGGTTCGCTGCGGCCGCCGTCCGCGCAACGGGTCTCCTCGCCGTCGCGGAGGCCGGCCCGCGGGGCGCCGGGCCGCGAGGTGCCGACGCTCAGTCCGGGGGACAAGGTGACCCACGACGCGTTCGGCATGGGCACGGTCGTGATCGTCGAGGGGGCCGGGGACCGCACCAAGGCGCGCATCGACTTCGGCGCGGACATCGGCGAGAAGGACTTCATGGTCAAGTTCGCGCCGATCGAGAAGCTCTGACGAGAAGCACGTCGGTCGTGGTGGAAGCTCCAGGGCCTCCGACCTGCCGCGACGCGGAACCGCCGGGACGGACGCACTGGTCCGTCCCGGCTTCTGATTCTCTCCGGTTCGTCAACGCGCCAAACCTCCGCTAGAGTCAACGACGTCGCCAGGAACGCGGGACACGGCCCGAAAGGCCAGGTCCGGCGCGACGGGGACGAGGTTCGGAGGAACGTGCGAAGCACTGCTGAGGACGGGTACTCTGGACCAAGAGCCGAGCGAGACGAACACGACCGATCAGGTCGCGGGCGGGCCGGTTCACCTCCACTCCGAAACTCCGGTCCGATCACTCTCGGACAGGCGCTAGGGTGGGAACACTCCGGAAGACGACCTGGTAATTGACAGGAAACGGTTTCTGAGTAAGCTTGAAGAGTTGGCCTGAAAGAGATTCTTCTGATAGAGTCTCGGAGGGAAAACTCCGAAGAAAAGCGGAGAATGCCGCACCGGTCGAAGAGCCCCATCCGGGGCTTGTGGACGGAGCAGCGGTTGTTTCTTGAGAACTCAACAGCGCGTGTTTGTT
>NZ_SNYN01000010.1:34790-149421 GCF_004363075.1 Actinorugispora endophytica | reverse complement strand
GCACGCCGACGCCCTCGCCCCACGCGGTGCCGTCGGCGGCGGCGGCGAACGACTTGCAGCGGCCGTCGGGGGACAGGCCCCTCTGGCGGCTGAACTCCACGAACGTGTCCGGCACCGCCATCACGGCCACGCCCCCGGCCAGCGCCAGCGGGCACTCGCCCGAGCGCAGCGACCGCACCGCCAGGTGCAGCGCCACCAGGGACGACGAGCACGCGGTGTCCACGGTGATGGCGGGCCCCTCCAGCCCCAGGGTGTAGGCCACCCGGCCGGTGGCCACGCTCCCGGCGTTGCCGTTGACGAGGTAGCCGCCGAGTCCGGCGGGCGGCCGGGCCAGCCGCGAGGCGTAGTCGTGGTACATCACCCCGGAGAACACGCCGGTCGGGCTGCCGCGCAGCGAGGTGGGGGCGATGCGGGCGTGTTCGAGGGCCTCCCAGGAGGTCTCCAGCAGCAGCCGCTGCTGGGGGTCCATGGCCAGGGCCTCGCGGGGGCCGATCCCGAAGAAGGCGGCGTCGAAGTCGGCCGCCCCGCGCAGGAACCCGCCCTCGCGCACGTAGCTGGTGCCGGGGGCGTCGGGGTCGGGGTCGTACAGCCCGTCCAGGTCCCAGTCGCGGTCGGCCGGGAACCCCGAGACCGCGTCGACCCCGCCTTCGACCAGCCGCCACAGGTCCTCGGGGCACGCCACGCCGCCCGGGTAGCGGCACGCCATCCCCACGACCGCCACCGGTTCGGCCGCGCGCTCGGCGGACTCCCGGTTCTCCCGCCTGAGCCGCTCGTTCTCCTTGAGAGACGACCGCAGAGCCTCGACGAGTCTGCTGTTGTCCGTGCCCATCTCAGTCTCCGAGGTCGATGACCGGGGGACCGCCGTCGGGGTCCATCGCCAGGTTGATCAGGTCGTCCACGTCCATCGCGTCGATCGCGGCCGCCGTGCTCTCCTCCCGCGCGGCCGCGTCGCCTCCGGCGCCTTCTCCGGGGAACAGCTCCCCCAGGACCAGCCGCGCCGCGGCGGCCGGCTCCGGATGGTCGAACAGCAGCGTCGAGGGCAGGCGCAACCCGGTCGCGGCGTTGAGCCGGTTGCGCAGCTCCACCGCCGTGAGCGAGTCGAACCCGATCTCGGTGAACGGGCGCGCGGGATGGACCGCGTCGGGGGACGCGTGCCCCAGGACGGCCGCGGCGTGCGACCGGACCAGGTCCAGAACCGAGTGCTCCCGCTCCGACGGGGACAGCGGCGCCAGCCGCCGGGCGAGGTCCGGACCAGTGCCGGCGGATTCGCCGGCCGCGCGCCGGACCGGGCCGCGCGCCAGCGAGCGCAGGACCGGGGGCACCGGCGCGTCGGGGCCGCCGAGGCCCCGCAGGTCCAGCCGGGCCGGGACCAGGACGGGCCGGTCGTCGCGCAACGCCGCGTCGAACAGGGCGAGCCCGGCCGCCGAGTCCATGGGCGCCAGACCGGTGCGGCCCAACCGGGCCCGGTCCGCCTCCGACAGGTGGCCGGTCATCGCGCTGGCCTCGGCCCACAGCCCCCAGGCCAGCGAGGTCGCGGGCAGCCCCCGGAACCGGCGGTGGTGGGCCAGCGCGTCCAGGAACGCGTTGGCCGCCGCGTAGTTCCCCTGCCCCGCGCCGCCCAGGACCCCCGAGACGGAGGAGAACAGCACGAACGCCGCGAGCCTGCGGTCGGCGGTCAGCGCGTGCAGGTTCAGCGCGGCCGCGGCCTTCGGACGCAGCACCCGGTCGACCTTTTCCTCGGTCAGGGCCGAGACGGCCGCGTCGTCGAGCGTGCCCGCCGCGTGCACCACGGCGGTCAACGGATGCTCGTCGGGGATCGAGGCGAGCAGCGCGGCGAGCGCGTCGGCGTCGGCCGCGTCGCAGGAGACCGGCACGGCCTCGGCGCCCTGCCCGGCCAGCTCCTCCCGCAGCGCGGCGGCCCCGGGGGACGACGCCCCGCCGCGGCCGACCAGCAGCAGGCGGCGCACCCCGTGCGCCGCGACCAGGTGCCGGGCCAGGAGACGGCCCAGCGTGCCGGTGCCGCCGGTGACCAGCACGGTCCCGTCCGGGTCGATCCCGGCGGCCGGGACCGCCGGCCCGCCGGGGGCCCGCGCGAGACGGGGGGCCAGGACCGCGCCGCCGCGCACGGCCAGTTGCGCCTCGCCCCCCGCCGTGCCCGCGACCGCCGAGGGGAGCGCGTCCGCCGAGTCGTCCGAGCCGTCGAGGTCGACCAGCGCGAACCGGTCCGGGTGCTCGGTCCGCGCCGACCTGAGCAACCCCCAGACCGGGGCCGCGGCCAGGTCTGCGACGTCCTCGCCGGGCCGCGCCGCCACCGCGCCGCGCGTCACGACCACGAGCCTGCCCGGCGCCGGGGCGTCGTCGGCGAGCCAGTCCCGGACCAGCGCGAGCGCGCGCAGCGTCGTCTCCCGGACGGCGTCGGCGAGTCCTGACGGAGCCGAGGAGCGTCCCGGAACGGGCGTCAGGACGGTTCCGGGCACGGGAGCCCCCGCGGCCACGGCCGAGCGCAGCGCCGCCAGGTCCGCGTACCGCGCCGCGCCCGCCTCCCGGGCGGCCGCGAGCAGCGCCGCGTCCAGCGGGCCGCCGGAACCGTCGGCGCGCGCGCCGACCAGGGCCCACCTGACGGCGGGACGCGCCGAGCCCGGGGGCGCGCCGACCCACTCCAGGGCGTACAGGTCCGCGCCGCCGTCACCCGGCGCGGCCACCGCGCCCCCGGGGAGCGTCCGCATGGCCAGGCTGTCCACCGTGGCCACGGGCGCGCCGCGCGCATCGTTCAACCGCACCGAGAACACGCCCGCGCCGGTGGGCGTCAGCCGCACGCGCAGGGCGTCCGCACCCGAGGCGTGCAGCCGCACCCCACGCCAGGCGAACGGCAGGCGGACCCCCGGGGCGGCCGCCCCGTCCTCGTCGACGAGCACCGTGTGCAGGGCGGCGTCCAGCAGCGCGGGGTGGATGCCGTAACCGGCGGTCCCGCCCGCCTCAGGGCGCGCCGCCTCCGCGAAGACCTCGCCGCCGCGCCGCCACGCGGCGGTCAGCCCCCGGAAGGCCGGGCCGTAGCCGTACCCCCGCCGCTCCAGGCCGGCGTAGAACCCGTCCAGGTCGACCGGGACCGAGCCCGGGGGAGGCCAGGCCCCGGCATCGTCCGGCGGAGCCGCGCCCGCGACGGCCAGCAGGCCGTCGGCGTGCCGGACCCAGGGCGCGTCGGCGCCGTCGGGATCCGCTCCGGCCCGGGAGTGCACGGTGAAGGAGCGACCTCCGTCCGGTCCGGGCCCCTCCACCGCCAGCTGCACCGCGACGCCGCCGCGCTCGGGCAGCACGAGCGGCGCGTGCAGGGTCAGCTCCGCCACCGCGCCGCAGCCGACCCGGCCGCCGGCGTGCAGGGCCATCTCCGCGAAGGCCGCGCCGGGCACCACGGCGGCACCGCCCACCGCGTGGTCGGCGAGCCAGCCCCGCCCCGAGAGGCGGCCGGTGAACACCCGCCCCCCGCTGTGCGCCAGCGGCACCGACGACTCCAGCAGCGGGTGGGCCGCAGGGGCGCCGCCGGGCCGCGGCCGGATCCAGTACCGCTGGTGCTGGAAGGCGTAGGTGGGCAGGTCGACCCGCTCGGCGGGGGGAAGGACGGTCGTCCAGTCCACCTCCGCGCCGTGGACGTGCGCCTCGGCCAGAGAGGTGAGGAACCGCTCCGGGCCGCCGTCGCCGCGGCGCAGCGACCCCAGGACCGCGGCCCCGTCGGCCCCCGCGTCGTCCAGCGTGTCCTGGACGCTCTGGAGCAGCACCGGATGCGCGCTCACCTCGACGAAGACCGTGTGGCCGGACTCCACCAGCGCGCGGGCGGCCCGGCCGAACCTGACGGGAAGGCGCAGGTTCCGGTACCAGTACGACGGGTCGAGCTCCCTGGTGTCGATGACCCCTCCGGTCACGGAGGAGTAGAACGGAACGTCCGCCGCGCGGGGGGAGATCCCCTTCAGCGCGGCCTCGAGGTCCGCGCGGACCACCTCCACGTCGGGGGAGTGCGAGGCGTAGTCGACCGGGATCCGGCGGTGGGTCACGCCGAGCTCCGCCCACTCCAGCGCCAGCGCGTCCAGGGCGTCGCCGGGCCCGGCGACCACCGTGGAGCGGGGGCCGTTGACGGCCGCGACGCACACCCGGCCGCCGAAGAGCGGCAGCCGCTCGGCGACCCGCGCCTCGGGCAGCGCCACCGACACCATCCCGCCGTGGCCGGCCAGCGCCAGCAGGGTCCGGCTCCGCAGCGCCGCGACCCGCGCCGCGTCGTCCAGTGAGAGCGCCCCCGCCACGCACGCTGCGGCGATCTCGCCCTGGGAGTGCCCCACGACCGCGTCGGGCCGCACACCGCGAGACTCCCACAGCCGCGCGAGCGACACCATCACCGCGAACAGCGCGGGTTGGACCACGTCCACCCGTTCCAACGGCGGAGCGCCCGGCGCGCCGCGCACGACGTCCGACAGCGACCAGTCCACGTGCGGGGAGAGCGCCCGCTCGCACTCGGCCATCCGCTCCGCGAACACCGGCGCGGAGGCGAGCAGGTCCAGCGCCATGCCCGCCCACTGGGACCCCTGGCCGGGGAAGACGAACACCGTTCTGGCCGGGGCCCGACCGGAGGAGCCCCGCACCACGCCGGGATCGGGACGGCCCTCGGCGAGCGCGTCCAGGCCGCGCAGGAAGCCGGACCGGTCGGCGGCGAGGACCACCGCCCGGTGGTCGAACGCGGCGCGGCCGGTGGCCAGGGAGAAGCCGACGTCGGCCGGGGCCGCCCCGTCGGCCTCGTCGAGGCGCGCGCGCAGCCGCGCGGCCTGCCCGCGCAGCGCGGCCTCGCTCCTCGCCGACAGCACCCAGGGCAGGAGCGGGGACGAGGACCCTGTCGCGGCGACCGCCGCGCCGTCCGGACCGGACCGGGCGGCCGGCGGTTCGGCCTGCTCGACGAGGACGTGCGCGTTGGTGCCGCTGACGCCGAAGGAGGACACCCCGGCGCGGCGGGGGCGTCCGGTGTCGGGCCAGGGGGCCGCCTCGGTGAGGAGTTCGACGGACCCCGAGCCCCAGTCCACGCGCGGGTTCGGCGCGCCGATGTGCAGGCTCTCGGGCAGGACGCCGTGACGCAGCGCCATGACGGTCTTGATGACGCCGGCCACGCCCGAGGCGGCCTGGGTGTGTCCGATGTTGGACTTGAGCGATCCGAGCCGCAGGGGGTGGGCGCGTTCTCGCCCCCCGTACACCGCGATGAGGGCGTTGGCCTCGACGGGGTCGCCCAGGGGTGTTCCGGTCCCGTGCGCCTCGACGGCGTCCACGTCGGCGGGGCCGAGGCCGGCGTTCGCGAGCGCCCGGCGGATGACGCGCTGCTGGGCGGTGCCGTTGGGGGCGGTGAGCCCGTTGGAGGCGCCGTCCTGGTTGACGGCGCTGCCGCGGATGAGCGCCAGCACCGGGTGTCCGTTGCGCCGCGCGTCCGAGAGCCGTTCCAGGACCAGGACTCCCGCGCCCTCGGCCAGGCCGAAGCCCTCGGAGCCGGCGGCGAAGGCCCGGCACCGGCCGTCGGGGGACAGGGCGCGCTTACGGCTGAACTCCATGATCATTCCGGGCGTGGCCATGACCGTCACGCCCCCGGCCAGCGCCAGGGAGCACTCGCCCGCGCGCAGCGCCTGCCCGGCCAGGTGCAGCGCCACCAGGGACGACGAGCACGCGGTGTCCACGGTGACCGTCGGCCCCTCCAGACCGAAGGCGTACGCCAGCCGCCCGGAGGCGACGCCGGCCGCGTTCCCGGTCAGGACGTAGCCCCCGGCCTCCTCGCCGGCCTCGTGCATGCGGGGGCCGTAGTCCTGCGTCATCGCGCCGACGAACACGCCGGTCGGGCTGCCGCGCAGCGACCCGGGGTCGATCCCGGCGCGTTCGAACGCCTCCCAGGACGTTTCCAGCAGCAGCCGCTGCTGCGGGTCCATAAGGAGCGCCTCGCGCGGACCGATCCCGAAGAAGGCCGCGTCGAACCCGGCCGCGTCGTGCAGGAATCCGCCTTCCCGGACGGCGACGCCGCCCGCGCGGTCGGGGTCGTGGTGCTCCCCGAGGTCCCAGCCGCGGTCGGTGGGGAAGCCGGACACCGCGTCGCGCCCCTGTGTGAGGAGTTCCCACAGGTCCTCGGGGGAGCGCACGCCGCCGGGGAAGCGGCACCCGGCGGCCACGATCGCGATCGGCTCGTCGGCCGCCGTCGGCACGGGGGAGGGCCCCTCGCCGGTCCCGGAGCGCGGTCCGAAGAGCTCGGCGCGGAGGTGGCGGGCCACCGTCGCCGGGGTGGGGTGGTCGAAGACGAGGGTCGCGGGCAGCGCGAGGCCCGCGGCCTCGGCGAGCCGGTTCCGCAGCCGCACCGCGCCGAGCGAGTCCAGTCCCGCCTGCTGGAAGCCGAGGCCGGGCTCGACCGCGCCGTGGCCCGACGACCCCAGGACCAGGCCCGTCTGCGCGAGCACCAGGTCGAGCAGCTCCCGTTCCCGCTCGCGGTCGTCCGCCCCGGCGAGCCGGTCGCGCAGGCTCGGCGCCGGTCCGCGGGGCGCGGCGGCCCGGTCCACGGGGGCCGGGGCGAAGGCCGGCGGTACCACCGGGCGGGTGCCGCGCGCGGCGGACACCACCCCCCAGTCCGCCTCGACCCCGCGCACGTGCGCCTCGGCGAGGGAGGCCAGGAACTGCGGCATGCCGCCCGCTCCGCTGCGGAGCGTGCCCAGGACGCAGGCGCCGTCCGGCCCGGTCCGCGCGGCGTCGATCGTCCCCTGCACGCCCACGGCCAGCACCGGATGCGGGCTGACCTCGACGAAGATCCGGTGCCCCGAGTCCAGCAGCCCGCGCGTCGCCGACTCGAACCGGACGGTTCCGCGCAGGTTGCGGTACCAGTACGCGGGGTCCGGCGCGTCGTCCAGCCAGCCCTCGGTCACGCTGGAGTACATGGGAGTCACCGGCGTGCGCGGCCGGATCGGGGCGAGCCCCGCCATCAGGCGGCCGCGCAGGGCGGTGATGTGCGGGGAGTGCGCGGCGAGCCCGACCGGGATCAGGCGCGCGGCCACGCCGTCGGCGGCCAGCCCGGCCAGCACCTCGGCGACCGCGTCGGAGTCGCCGGAGATCGCGGTCGATCGGGGGCCGTTCACCCCCGCGACCGCGACACGGTCGCCGAACCCGGCCAGACGGGGCCGGAGCTCGTCCACGGAGAGCGGCACCATCGCCATGTCGCCGCGCCCGGCGAGGGTCGCCTGCGCCCGGCTCCACGTCGACACCACCCGGGCGGCGTCGTCCAGGGACAGCGCGCCGGCCACGTGCGCGGCGGCGATCTCGCCGAGACTGTGCCCGAGCACCGCGTCCGGCTCCACCCCGTGCGCCCGCCACAGCTCCGCCAGCGCCACCATCACCGCGAACAGCGCCGGCTGGACGACGTCGGCGCGCTCCAGAGCGGGAGCGCCGGGAGCGCCCCGCAGCACCTCGTCAAGGGACCAGTCCACGTGGCGGTCCAGTGCCTGCCCGCACTCGCGCAGGCGGGCGGCGAACAGGGGAGAGGAGTCCAGCAGCTCCACCGCCATGCCCGCCCACTGCGGCCCCTGACCGGGGAAGACGAACACGACCCGGGCCGGGGCGGCCCGGCCCCGGACCAGGGCGGGGTCGTCGCGCCCCTCGGCCAGGGCGGCGAGCCCCCGCACGGCCTCGTCCCGGTCCGCGCCGAGCACGACCGCGCGGTGCTCGGCGGTCGCGGCTGAGGCGAGGGGGCCGCCCGTGTCCGAGGGGTCGACATCCGGCCGTGCCAGGAAGAAGGCGCGCAGTTGCCCGGCCCGTTCGCGCAGCGCGCCGGGGTCACCCGCGGACAGGGGGAGCGGCACGGCGGTCGCCCGGGACCCGCGCCACACCGGGGCCGGGGCGGGCGCCGCGCCCTGGTCGGCGGTCGGGGGAGCCGCGGAGGACGAGCCACTGGACATAGCGTTCTCACGTCTTTCGTTGTCACTGCCGTGGGGAGCCGCGGACCTGCTGGGGCGGGACGCCGGGACCGTGGCGTGCGGACTCCGGCGCGGGTGCCCCCGGGGGAGGGGCGGGACCGCTCCTCGAGGGAGAGGGGAGCGGCCCTCTCGCGGGGGCGGAGCGGGGGCCGGGCGGTGGGAGCGTGCGATGCGAGTCCGCCGGTGGGGTGGACCGTGCCGATGCTCACGCGGACGAGGGGCCCGTTTCCCGCCGCGTGCGCGCGGCGGGCCGGGCCGGCCTTCCCCTCCGGTGCGGAACGGAGGCGGGGGCGTCCGACATTCGCGGTCCGGTCGGATGCGTCGAAGGACCCGGGCGGTGGGCTGCTTCTGCTGCGTGGCACATCTGGTGGGGATTCAGAAGTGTGGCCTTGTTTGTCGCGTACGGGGGATTCGAGTTATGGAGCGTGGGTTCGGGGAAATGGCGCGCATCATTTTTGACGGCAGTTGTCGCTTATTGAGGCGAAAGTTTGGTTAAGCGTAACTCCGGCCCCCGTACGTCGCAATGACCGCTTCTTTTTCGGACACGACTTCCCCCCTTTCGGTCCGGCGGTCACGGACCGGGCCCACGCGTCACACGCGTATGGCCCGGCCGCTCTGTGGGGAGCGGCCGGGCCATGGGCTGGGGAGTCGGCCCTCGGGACCGGCGGTCACTGGTTCCGCGTCGCCGCGATTTCGGCCAGGTACTCGTGCGCCAGCTCCGGGTCGAGAAGCCACTTCTGGTAGTCCGGCGGGTAGTCCCAGCCCTGTACCCAGCGGTCGGCGACCTCCGGGTACTTCATCGCGGCCCCGATGACCGCCTCCAGGTGCGGGGGCAGCGCCTGGTCCCACATGGTGGAGATCGTGTGGGACCACTGCTCGGCGATCCGGCCGTACTCCCAGAACCTCTCGAACGTGGCGGTCAGGAAGGCGCGGTCGAAGGGGCGGTCCCCGTGCGCGGTGATGCTCTCCAGGTAGCTCTTGGCGCACCGGGTGGAGTTGTTCCAGCTCTGCCCGGAGAAGGGGTCCGACGTGACCACGACGTCGGCGATCCCCAGCACCAGGCCGCCCGAGGGGAGGACCCCCACCGGGTTGCGCACCTGCAGCCGGATCTCCTCGATCAGCCGGTGCTCGTCGGCCAGTTCCGCGTTCGCGCACCGCTCGTAGTACTCGGGGGTGTGCTTGCGCAGCAGCTCCTTCATCCGGCGCAGCTGCTCCTCCGGGGTGGGCTTGTCCTGCCAGCTGTCCATCGGGCCGCCGACGTCGTCGAGGATCATCAGGGAGTGGCACGGCCCGTCGGCGGTGAGGACCGGGAGCAGGAGGATGTTGCCCGCTTCGGCGGTGGAGGCCACCCAGCCGACCTGGTCTCCGGCGTCGGGGTCGGGCGCGACGTCGAAGACGTGGGACTGCGCGACCATGCGCCGGCGGGCGCCGTGGGGGCGGGAGCGGTCCTGGTCGAACAGCGCCCCCAGCTCCCCGCCGCCCACCGCGACGACGATCAGGTCGAACATCCGGGAGAAGTAGTCGAGGTCCGTGAGCGTGACGCCGTGGATGATGACCTTGCCGCCGCGGTCCTCGAAGTACTCGAGCCAGTCGGCCATCTTGACCCTGCGGTCGACCGACAGCATGTACCCGTCGACCTCGCCCTGGAGGGACATGGCCGGCGCCTGCGGGGGGTAGAGGTGGACCTTGAACCTGTCCATGTGGGGGGCGATCGCGCTCCAGAAGTCGAGGTGGAGCTCGCGCTCGTACTCCAGCACGGTCGGCATCGTCAGCTGGGAGATCGAGGGCCGTCCCGTGCGGATCTCGATCGAGGTCTGGCTGGTGACCAGCGTGACGTCGTAGCCGTTCGTCAGCAGGCCGTGGGCCAGGTGCAGGCCGGACTGGCCCGCCCCGACGATAAGGATTTTGCGCATCCTGGTGGGATCTCCCGGTGCGGTGAAGAGGGAAGAAAAGGTTCCTGCAGCCCGAAAAGCCAGCTGACGACACAAACGACAAAAACCAGTGATTTCGACGGCCATCCTAACGAAAGGAGGTCCGGAGGGTGGACGCTTCGGAAGGATGTCGAAAATGTCCGCTCAACCCTTTGAAAGCGCCCGGACCGGTGAATTGATTTCTTCGTGCCGCAAAGGCGCCGGTTCGGGTGTTGGCGTGGTTTCGGCGGGTTCGTGGCGCGGTGCTCGCTTTCCGGGGCCGGACCGGAGAGCCGCTGGGACCCTGCGCGACGAGGTCGCCGCATCACGCGGGCACGTGCTGTCCGCCTCCACCGGTGGGCCCCGGCGCCCGCGCCGTCGGAGCGGACGGGACGCAGGGCCGCCTGTCTCCCGGGCGGTGGCGGGACCGCCGGGTCCGAGAGGAACGGTCCGCGCCCCGGCCGGTTCCGGCGGGAACCGGCCAGGGGCGGTCGCGAGGCCGGCGGCGGGGCCCCGCCCCCGGCGGAGCCCCGTCCTTCCCGCCGGGGGCGGCGGTCGGGAAGACGGTTTTCCGCCGGGCTTCATGACGTGGCCGACGTGGTGGCGCTCGTCGCCGTGGAACTCCCCGAAGGCCCGGGAGCCGGGACCGCCCGGGGAGTCGATGCGGTCGCCATCGATCCGCTACCGGCCCGGCAGGCGCGCGGCCGACCGCCCCGGGTCTCGCCGTGGCGGCCCGTCGGCGGTGTTCCCCGGCGCGGGTCGGCTGCCGGGGACCGGCTTCGCCGTGCTCCCGGACCGAGGCCGGGTCGACGTCCACCCGGGTTCTCGGCGCCAGGAAACAGTGCTTCCGGGGTGCCGTGTGCCCGGCACGTCCGAAAGGAGGCAGCGGGGAGGTGTCGAGGCCCCCTGCGGTTCAGGATCGGGAGGGCCCATCGCCGCGGAGTCGCGGCCCGGAGAGAAGCGTCACAGGGAAAGCGAAAGCGGGCTCCCGGAGGAACCCGCTTCGAAGGTGTTACCGGTGGGCGATACTGGGATTGAACCAGTGACCTCTACCGTGTCAAGGTAGCGCTCTCCCACTGAGCTAATCGCCCGAGTACAGGGGACTCGGAGGTGGAGACGGGATTTGAACCCGTGTGGACGGCTTTGCAGGCCGCTGCCTCGCCTCTCGGCCACTCCACCGGATAAGGCAAACGATGTGGGTGTCACCCCGCATCGTTTATCTCCGAGCGGACGACGGGATTCGAACCCGCGACCCTCACCTTGGCAAGGTGATGCTCTACCAGCTGAGCCACGTCCGCGTGCGGTCCGGCGCCGATCCGGTTGTCACCGGGGTCCGTGCCGTCCTGCATTAAGAACTGTAGCGGAATCTGCCGAGACGGCAAATCGAATGCGACACCACGGGCGCGCGTGGCGGCCGGGCGCGCCCGGAATCCGGACGGGGAGGGGGCCGTCGGCAGGGAAGGGGATATAAGGGAGACGTGCGAGTACACGGGGACATCGACAGATCGGGCGGGACGACCCAGGACGGGCGTCCGCCCCTGTCCTGGGCGGAGGCCCGGGCCGCGGCCCGCGACATCGGGCGGAGGTGCGGCCCGGGGGCGCGGCTGCGGGAGCCGCTGGCCGCGGCCGCGGGCGGGGTGCTCGCCGAGGACCTGCGGGCCCGGGTCGCCGCGCCCTCCTACGACGCCGCGGCCATGGACGGCTACGCGGTCGCGGGCCGGGGGCCGTGGACCGTTCGCGGACGCGTCCTCGCCGGGCGCCCGCACGAGATCGAACTGGCGCCGGGCCAGGCCGTGGAGATCGCCACCGGCGCGCGCGTGCCGGAGGGCGCCGGTTCGGTGCTGCCGTACGAGTGGGCCGAGCGGGACGGGGACGTGCTGCGCGGGGCGGTGGAGCCCGGCCGCCACGTTCGGCGCAAGGGGGAGGAGACCGCTGCGGGGTCGAGGGTGCTGCCCGCGGGTACCGTCGTCACCCCCGCCGTGCTCGGCCTGGCCGCGAGCCTGGCCCACGACGACCTGCCGGTGCACCGCCCGCGGGTGCGTGCCGTCGTCAGCGGCGACGAGCTGATCAGCGCGGGCGTGCCCGCGCCCGGCGCGGTGCGCGACGCCATCGGTCCCATGCTGGCGGGCCTGGTCGCCTCGGGCGGCGGGGTGCTCGCCGGGGCTCGGAACGTGCGCGACGGCTTCGAAACGATGGTCTCGGCGCTGGCCGACGCCGCGGACGCCTCGGTCGTGGTGGTGTGCGGGGCGTCCTCGGCGGGCCCCGCGGACCACCTGCGCGGGGCCCTGGCAGAGCTGGGGGCCTCGGTCCTGGTGGACGGGGTTCGCTGTCGTCCGGGGCATCCGCAGCTGCTCGCGTTCCTGGGTACGGAGCAGGAGCCGGGACCGGTGGTCGTGGGGCTGCCCGGGAATCCCAACGCCGCGCTGGTGGCGGTCCTCACCCTGCTGCTGCCGCTTCTGCGCGGGATGACCGGCCGCCCGGACCGCGACCCGGGCCGTCTGGTGGAGGGCCTGCTCACCGGCCACGTCAGCGCGCACGAGCGGGACACCCGGCTGGTCGCGGTGCGGGTGGAGGGGGACCGGGTGGTCCCCGTGGGCCACGACCGCCCCGCCGCGCTGCGCGGAGCGGCCCTGGCCGACGCCCTGGCGGTGCTGCCGCCGGGGTGGCGGGGGCCCGAGGCGGAGCTGCTCTGGCTGCCGGGTTGAGCCGGCGGCCGCCGGGGGAGCGGGGTCAGGGCGCCTTGGGGGCGTCCTCCTCCGCGACGTGCGGCCCGCTGCCGCGCAGCAGGACGCCCGCCTGGACCGCGGCGTAGACCACGATCGCCGCGCCGAGCAGGCTGGTGACGTGGACGCCGTCGGTGAAGGCCGTGCGGGCCGCCGCCATGAGGGCCTCCCCGGCGGTCCCGCCCAGTTCCCGGGAGACCGTGGCCGCGCCGCCGAGGGTCTCGCGGGCGGCGGCCGCGGCGGCCGGGTCGACGTCCGGGACGACGGCCAGCTCCAGCCGGTACACGGCGGTCAGCACACTGCCGAGTACGGCGATCCCCAGTGCGCCGCCCAGCTCGTAGGCGGTCTCCGACACCGCCGAGGCGGAGCCCGCCCGTTCGGGGGGAGCCGCGGTCATGATCGCGTCGTTGGTCAGGGTCTCCGCGACGCCCACCCCCGTGCCGATGAGGGCGAAGCCGGCCGCGACCCAGACCGCGCCGTCCTCCAGAGGCAGCCTGGTCAGGACCAGGAAGCCGAGCGCGGTCAGGGAGAGCCCCAGCGCGATCATGGTGCCCAGGGAGAGGCGGCGGGCCAGGGAGACCGCCACGAAGTGCCCGGCCATGGTGAGGCCGAGTCCCGGCAGTAGGAGGAGGCCGGCCCGGAGCGGGCCGATCCCCAGGACCAGCTGCACGTACTGGGTGAGGAAGAACAGCGAGGACACCATCGCGAACACCACCATGAGGTTGGTGGCCACGCCGACGCTGAAGGTGCGGATCGTGAACAGCCGCATGTCGAGCATGGGGGAGTCCAGGCGCAGTTGGCGTCGCACGAACGCCCAGCCCAGGAGCAGGCCGGCCGCGATCCACACGGCGGTCGCCGCGGTCCCCTCGCCGGAGGCGAGCTGCTTCACCCCGTAGACGACCGGCAGGACGGCCACCAGCGACAGCGCGGCGCTGGGAAGGTCGTAGCGGCCGGGCGCGGGGTCGCGGGACTCGGGGACCAGGAACGGGGTCAGCACCAGGATCAGCGCCATGACCGGCAGGTTGATCAGGAAGACCGAGCCCCAGTGGAAGTGCTCCAGCAGCCAGCCGCCCAGGATCGGACCGAGCGCGGCGCCGCCGGAGAACATCGTGCCCCACGCGGCGATCGCGATCAGCCGCTGGCGCGGGTCGAGAAAGATGTTGCGGATCAGCGACAGCGTGGACGGCATCAGGGTCGCCCCGGCCAGGCCGAGCAGGGCGCGCGCGGCGATCAGGACCTCGGCGCTGGACGCGTAGGCCGCGACCAGCGAGGCGACGCCGAAACCGGCCGAGCCGACCATGAGCAGCCTGCGCCGTCCGACGCGGTCGCCGAGCGTGCCCATCGTGACGAGCAGCCCGGCCAGCACGAACGAGTAGATGTCGATGATCCACAGCAGCTGGGAGCTGGAGGGCCTCAGCTCCTCGCTCAGGAAGGGCACCGCGAAGCCGAGGACGGTCATGTCGACGGAGATCAGCAGTACGGGCAGCGTCAGTACCGCCAGTGCCGCCCAGGCGCGCGGCCCGGCCTTGGCGTGGCCGCCGTGCGGGGTCGGGCGGGCGACGGTGGAGCTCATGGTTTCCCTGGCCTTCTCGATCAGGACGTGTGGAGGGAACGGATCCGGTCACCGGATGATTCTGGCCGTCAGGTGGCCATTTTCTTAACCGTCCGGACGGTACAGTACAGTCCGGACGGTACAGTGTCAATCGTGAGTTCCTCAACGACCCGTGACCGCATCCTCGACGCGCTCCAGGAGATCCTGATCGGACAGGGAAGCGCGGCCGTGACCCTGGAGGCCGTCGCGAGCGAGGCAGGCGTCTCCAAGGGCGGCCTGCTCTACCACTTCCCGTCCAAGGAGGCCATGATGACCGGCCTGGTCCGCCGGCTGGCCGAGCGCGCCGAGGAGGAGTTCCGGGAGGCGGTGGCCACCGAGGGCGGCGTGGTCCGGGCCTTCCTGCGCACCTCTCTGCCCGGCTCCTCGGAGGAGGCGGCGCTGTACTGGTCCGTGATCGCCGCGCTGCGCGGCAGGGAGGAGGTGTCGGAGGAGGCGCGCGAGACCATCGGGGACCTGTTCGCGCGGTGGTCGGCCCTGCTGCGCGAGGAGATCGGCGACCCGGTGCTGGCCGAGACCGTCCGTCTGGTCGGCGACGGCCTCTACCTCGACTCCATCGCGGGGCTCCCGCTTCCCGAACCCGAGGTGGTCCGGGCGGTGACCGAGCGCCTCATCGAGCAGGCCGACGCGTGCCGGCGCGGCACCTGACCGGGCTCCGAGGCCGCGCCCATGATGTCCGTCGCGTGAGGGTTCCGTTGACGGTTGTGGGCTTTCTGCCCGTTTCGGGGCCGGGAAGGGCAGAAAGCCCAAGATCATTCCGAGTGGGGGCGGAACCGGCCCTCGAATGTCCGGTGGTCTTGCTGTTTTTCCCACGGAATCCTTGGTTTCAGGGGGAAAACAGCAAGATCACCAACGGAAACCACGCGAAACGGACACCGTGGACGCGGCCCCGACCCCCACCCGCCGTCGCCGCCCGCCGTGACCCCGCGATCCGCGTGACAGGAGGCCGAAAGGCCACCGAAGCACCGGCATGCCGAATCACCCCCGGGTCGGAGGCTCCCTACTTGGACTCGACGCGCCCGAGCGGGTCGGGGCCGGCCGTCAGCGCGTCACACGCCGTCTGCCAGGCGGGGTCCCCGGGGTAGAGCTCGCTGCGCAGGTAGGCCCAGGTGAGCCGCTGGACCGAGGCGACCCGCTCGGGGTTCTCGTCCGTGGTCTCGGCGACGTCGTATCCGGAGATCCCGCCGAGCCCGTGCTCCGCGTCGAACAGGGTGAGCAGGGACTTGGGGCCGGGGGAGAGGACGTACGGGTCGGCGTGCCAGTCCGGGCCCCGGACCGTCAGATGGGTGGAGGCGTCCTTGTCTCCGGCGACCACGAGCGCGGGCGCCGTCATCTCGGAGAAGTCGTTGGTCAGGAAGAAGGAGTAGTTCTCGGCCGCGAACCCGGTGAGGGCGTCGCCGCCTCTGCCGGGCGCGGCGAGCAGCACGCCCGCCCTGATCCGGGGATCGGCCAGGTTCACCTCCGTTCCGTCGTGCGGATCGGTGAGCCGGGCGCCCAGCAGCAGGCCCGCGGTGTGCCCGCCCATCGAGTGCCCGGCCACGGCGACCCGGCCTCGGTCCAGGCGTCCGGAGAGCTGCGGGACGGCGGCCTCGACCGCGTCGAGCCGGTCGAGGATCCGACTCATGTCCTCGGCCCGCGACCGCCAGTACATGGGCGCCTCGGGGTCACCGGTGTCCAGGCTCAGCGTCTTCGAGCTCAGATGGGTGGGCTGGATCACGACGAAGCCGTGCGCGGCCCAGAAGCCGGCGAGGGGGGCGTAGCCGTTCAGCGAGGAGAGGTTGTTCGAGTAGCCCTGGCCGTGGGAGAGGAGGATGATCGGCAGGTCGCTCCCGGTCACGGGCGCGGACACCCGTACCTCCAGGTCCACGGCCCGGCCGGGGGACGGCAGCGTCACCGGGGAGACCGAGAGGACGGGGGCGGGCGGGCCGAAGGCGTCGGCCGTGCGGGGTGGTTCGCTCATGGTGTGTGCGTCCATTCGATGGCCTCTGCCGCGGCCTCGTCGGGCCGGCGGCGGGCGGGGCGGTCGGGAGGGGGCGGCTTCGGTTAGAATTAAAACGGATCGATGTTCCGGTTAATATACGGAGCAGTGTTCCGTTTTGTCAACCGCGTTGGAAGGGGAGTGTGGTGCCCACTACAGAGCGCTCCGGGGAGATGCCGGCCCGACGCAAGCGGGCCGACGCGCTGCGCAACGAGCAGACGCTGCTCGCCGCCGCCGCCGCGGTGTTCGTCACCTCCGGGGTCGACGCCCCGATCCGCGAGATCGCGGCCAGGGCGGGCGTCGGGGTGGGAACGATCTACCGCCACTTCCCGACTCGGGCGGACCTCGTCGTCGCCGTCTACCGCCACCAGGTGGAGGCCTGCGCCGAGGCCGGCCCGAAGCTGCTGGCCGACGCCGAATCCCCGCTCGCGGCCCTTCGCCAGTGGGTCGACCTCTTCGTCGATTTCCTGGTCACGAAGCACGGACTCGCCAACGCGCTGCAGTCGGACGGCAGCGGTTTCGACGCGCTGCACGCCTACTTCCTCGACCGCCTGGTGCCCGTCTGCGCGCAGCTGCTCGACGCCGCGGTCGACGCCGGTGAGATCGGGCCCGGTACCCGGGCCTACGAACTGATGCGCGGTATCGGCAACCTCTGCGTCGGTCGTGACGACGATCCCCGCTACGACCCCCGCCGACTGGTGGAACTGCTCATTCGGGGGCTGCGGCGGCCGCGGTCGTCCTGAGGCCGGTGGCGGGGCCGTGTGCGACGGGGGCCGCTCCCCGGGGGGCGGAACGGGTGCGCCCCCGGGCCCCCGACACGGGACCCCCTTCGAGGGCCGTGACGCCGGCGCTCCACAACCGGGGACTGCGGAGCGCCGGCGTCACGGCTCCCGAGGGAGGCGCGGCGCGGTGGACGTCCTCGGCCGCCACGCCGGTCCGCCCGCCTTCCCGCGCCAGGGGCGTCCGCGTGACATGGGGAGGACCCGGGCGGCGGGTCAGCGGCCGGAGCGCCCCAGCGCGGACGTGATGGCCCGCGCGGACTCCTCGACCAGCTCATCGGGGGTGTGCGCGATGTCGAGGACGACGCCCTCCTCGTCGGGCCCCAGCGGTTCCAGGGTCGAGGCCTGGGAGTTCAGCAGGCTGGACGGCATGAAGTGGTCGGACCGGGCGCGCAGCCGCTCGGCGATCAGGTCGGTCGAGCCGTGCAGGTGGATGAAGAAGACACCGGGGGCGCCGCCGCGCAGGATGTCGCGATAGGAGCGCTTGAGCGCGGAGCAGGCCATGACCGAGGACTCGCCGGCGCGCTCGCGCTCGCCGATCCACTCCGCGAGCGACTCCAGCCACGGGCGCCGGTCCGCGTCGTCCAGCGGTGTCCCGGCCGCCATCTTGGCGATGTTGGCCTCGGGGTGGAAGGCGTCGGCCTCCGCGAAGGGCAGGCCCAGGCGCTTGACGGCGCCCAGCGCCGCGGTGCTCTTGCCGCTGCCGGACACACCCATGAAGACGAAGTGCATTGAACAGGCTCCTTCTTGAATAGTATTACCAATACCATGCGCTAGTCTCGCGCCTCGACCGAGTACGAGGGAGCCCGATGACCGACGCCGATCACCGCACTCTGCACAACCGGGTGCTGGCGGCCCTCGGGCCGGCGATCGCGACGGGGGAGTTCGCCCCCGGCCACGTGTTCACGCTGGAGCGGCTGGAGCGCGATTACGGGGTGTCGCGGACGGTCGCCCGCGAGGCGGTCCGGGTGCTGGAGTCCATGCGACTGGTGCTCAGCCGTCCGCGCACCGGTGTGCGCGTGCGTCCGGTGGAGGAGTGGAGCGTCTTCGACCCGCAGCTCATCCGCTGGAGGCTGGCCGGGCCGGGGCGCACCGACCAGTTGCGGTCGCTCACCGAGCTGCGCGCCGCGGTGGAGCCCCCCGCCGCGGCCGCGGCGGCCCGTTGGGCCTCCGCAGAGAAGCGCGGGAGGCTGCTCGCCATCAACGACGAGATGCTCGCCGCGGGCGGGGCGGGGGACCTGGAGACGTTCCTGGAGCTGGACATCGAGTTCCACCGGCTGATCCTCCGACTCTCGGGCAACGAGATGTTCGCGGGGCTGTCCGGCGTGGTGGCCGAGGTGCTGGCCGGGCGGACCGCCTACCACCTCATGCCGCACCACCCCCGCGCCGACGCGCTGCGCCTGCACACCCACGTGGCCCAGGCCGTGTACGACGGCCTCCCCAAGGTGGCGGAGGCCGCCATGCGCGCCATCGTCGACGAGGTCGTCGAGGCGCTGTCCCGAGTCGACGGGCCCCGGAACGCGCGCTGAGCGCCGTTCCGCGGCCCGCCGGTCCGGTCGGGGCCTCCCGCTACAGCACCAGGCTGAACGCGAAGGCCAGGGCGAAGCCGACGACGCCGATCAGGGTCTCCATCACGGTCCAGGTCTTCAGCGTGGTCTTGACGTCCATCTTCAGGAAGCGTCCGACCAGCCAGAAACCCGAGTCGTTGACGTGCGAGAGCACGGTGGAACCGCACGCGATGGCGATGACGACCAGCGACAGGTCGATCGTGGACAGCCCCGGGGTGTTGGCGACCGCGGGGCCGATCAGGCTCGCGGTGGTGGTCAGCGCCACCGTCGCCGAGCCCTGCGCCACCCGCAGGCAGGTGGCGATGACGAACGCCGCGACGATGACCGGCAGGCCGATCGACTCCAGGCTGTCGGCCAGCGCGGTGCCGATGCCGCTGGCGCGCAGCACCCCGCCGAACATGCCGCCCGCCCCGGTGATCAGGATGATGGAGCAGACCGGGCCGAGCGCGCCGTCGACGACCGCCTCGACCTGCTGGCGGTGGAGCCGGCCGCGGCTCAGCACCACCATGGCCACCAGCGTGGTGACCAGCAGCGCCACCGGGGTCTGGCCGAGCAGCAGCAGGGCCTGGACGACGATGTTGCCCTCGTCCAGGACGCCCGAGGTGACGAGGGTGCCGGTGCCGGTGTTGGCGAAGATCAGCAGCAGCGGAAGCAGCAGGATCAGCAGGACGGTCGCGAAGTGCGGCGGGCGCCCGTCGGCGGAGTCGTCGCCGGAGGTGAGGTCGTCGGGAACCGGCAGTACCCAGCGCCGCCCCGCGTAGCGGGAGAACAGGTAGGAGGCGATGTACCAGGTGGGGATGGCCAGGACCAGGCCGACCAGCAGGGTCAGGCCCATGTTCGCGCCGATCAGGTCGGCGGCCGCCACCGGACCGGGGTGCGGCGGCACGAACGCGTGCATGACCGCGAAGGCGCCCGCGGCGGGGAGCGCGTAGAGGAGCACCGATCCGCCGATCCGGCGGGCGACGCTGAAGATGATCGGCAGCATGACGACCAGGCCGGCGTCGAAGAAGATCGGGAATCCGAACAGCAGGCAGGCGACGCCCAGCGCCAGCGGGGCGTGCCTCTTGCCGAAACGCCGGACGAGGGTGTTGGCCAGAACGGCCGCCCCGCCGGTCACCTCCAGCAGGCGTCCGATCATCACGCCCAGGCCGACCAGCAGGGCGACACTGGCCAGCGTGCCGCCGAACCCGCCGGTGAGCGTCGTCATCACCTGGTCCAGGGGCAGGGTGGCCAGCGCGGTGAGGACGCTGACCAGGACCAGGGCGACGAAGGCGTGCAGCCTCAGCTTCATGATCAGGAAGAGCAGCAGGCCGACCGCGCAGAGCGCGATCAGCAGGAGTGGCACGGTTCCGTATGCGGGTTCGATCGCTTCCATTTCGGCCTTTCGCACGGCGTTTCGCGGATGAGGAGCGTGGGGTCCGCAGGGTGCGGCCAGGTGCTCTGATGGTGCCGCCGAAATAGTAACACCATTAGTGGGAATCGATGGGAATGTCTGTTCGCCTGTGTGATCGCGACGCGCTTCGGCCCCCGTTCGAGCACACCGCGTACCAGGCGTGGGCCACGGCCCCGGTCGGCACGTCGGCGTGGAGGACCCCGCGGGGTGGTGTCCCCACCACCCCGCCCGCGGGGGGAACCGCTGCTGACACCCGGAGGGAGAACGGCGACACTGGGGTGGTCCAGAGCCGAGGGGCGCGGAGCGGAGGCACGGAGCGGATGCGAAGACTGGTCAACCGGGTGCGCCCCTACGAGTGGGGGTCGCGTACCGCCATCCCCCGCCTGCTGGGCGAGCCGTCGGACGGCCGACCCCAGGCCGAGTTGTGGCTGGGCGCGCACCCGGGCGCGCCCAGCGAGGTCGTCACCGAGGACGGGCGCCGCACCCTCGGCGACCTGATCGCGGCCGACCCCAAGGAAGCCCTGGGAGAGAGCGCGGTCACCCGCTTCGGCGAACGCCTTCCGTTCCTGCTCAAGGTCCTGGCCGTCGAGGCTCCGCTGTCCCTCCAGGCTCACCCGGGAGAGGCGCGCGCCCGTGCGGGCTTCGCGCTGGAGGAGGCCGGGGGAATCCCCGTCGACGCCCCCGAGCGAAACTACCGGGACCCCCACCACAAACCCGAGCTCGTGCTCGCCCTGGAGCCCTTCGAGGCGCTGTGCGGGTTCCGCCCGCCGGACTCGGCCCGCGCCGAACTGGCCGGGTTCACCTCGCCCCTGGCCCGGGCGCTGCGCGCGGACCTGGCCGGCCCCGACGAGAACACCGCGCTGCGGACGGCGATGACCCGGCTCCTCACACTGCCCCACCAAGACCGCCCCCGTGCAGTCGGCGCGCTGGTCGACGAGTTCGCCCGGCGCGCGGCGGCGGGAGACGGACCCGGCCCGCACGCGGCGACGGTGGTCGAACTGGCGGACCGCTACCCGGGGGATCCCGGGGCAATCGCGGCGCTGCTGCTGAACCGGATCACGCTGCGCCCGGGGGAGGCGCTGTTCCTGCCCGCCGGAAACGTGCACGCCTACCTGCGGGGACTGGCCGTGGAGGTCATGGCGGGCTCCGACAACGTGCTGCGCGCCGGACTGACCGCCAAGCACGTGGACCCGGCCGAGCTGCTCGCCGCCGTGGAATTCGCCGTGCTGCCGATCCCCTACAGCCGTCCACGGGCGGACCTCGGGCGCAGCGTCTACGAGCCGGGCGTCGCCGACTTCGCGCTGTCGGTGGTCGAACCGGGAGCGGCCCCGACCAGGATCCCCGGTGACGCGCCCAGGATCGTCCTGGTGCTGGACGGCGCCGCGCGGCTGGAGACCGACCGCGGCCAGGGAATCGTCCTGGAGCGGGGCGAGTCCGTCTTCGTCGCCGCGGCCGACGGCGCGGTGACCGTCGGGGGCGGGGCGCGTGTCGTGGTCGCCTCGACCGGCACGGGGCCGGCCGCCGCGCGGCCGTGAGGGGCGGGGGTTCCCAAACCGGTCGATCGATACCCGATCGGCTCTGTTCCGAGGCCCGTTCGTGCCATGGCTTGTGGACAGTCTCGAAAGCCAACCGCGACCGGACTCGGTCGCGGGTCTGACGACAAGACGGAGAGACATGCAGCAGCAATCCCCCGCGAACGGCAAGAGCGTCGGCGTCGCCTACGTCTTGTGGTTCTTCCTCGGGGCCCTGGGAATCCACAAGTTCTACCTGGGGAAGACCGGCCTGGGCATCGCCTACATCTTCACGCTGGGCTTCCTCGGCTTCGGCCTGCTCTACGACCTGTTCACCCTCCCGAGCCAGGTCCGTGCCGCCAACGGCCATGCCTGACACCAGGGCGCAGGGATGTGCGGAGAACACGGCGCGGCCCCCGCTACGCTGAAGAGTTCGTTCACATCCTCGACGAGGGGTTTGACCCATGGCGCTTGAGCGTCCCGAGATCGACTACATCGACGGCCCGCCGCCCACCGAGCTGGAGGTCACCGACATCACCGTCGGCGACGGCGCGCAGGCCGCGCACGGCTCCACGGTCAGCGTGCACTACGTGGGCGTCGCCCACTCCACCGGTGAGGAGTTCGACGCCTCCTGGAACCGCGGCGAGCCCCTGCGCTTCCCGCTGGGGGCGGGCCGGGTCATCGCCGGCTGGGACCAGGGAGTGCTCGGCATGCGGGTGGGCGGCCGCCGCAAGCTGGTCATCCCGCCGCACCTGGGTTACGGAGCGCGCGGAGCGGGCGGAGCGATCAAGCCGAACGAGACGCTCGTCTTCGTGGTCGACCTGGTCGGCGTGAACTGACCGTCGGCGGTTCCCGGCGGGGCCGCCCCTTCGAGGGGCGGCCCCGCTGTTGCGTCCAGGGGCTCCCCGGCGCGGCCTCCGGGGCGGCCTGGCCCTTGCTACCCTCCTGGCATGGAGCCAGCGTTCCACCGGCAGTTCCACGTCCGGCTGTCCCTCCCGGACCGGCCCCTCGAGGGCGTCACCGAGCTGGACGAGACCGGCGCCTCCCGGTTCGACCCGATCGCCGCGTGGGCGCAGTCCTGGGCGAACTACTTCGGCGAGCCCGTCCCCTGGACCGCGAGCCAGAACGGCGCGGTCGTCCACGCGGACGTGGCGGTTCCGGCCGAAGGGCGCGGTTCCCCGTCCTGACCCGCGGCTCCCGCGGCCCGGCCGGACGGCGCCCGGTGCCGGACCGGGGTCAGGCCCCGCGCCTGCGCAGGACGTAGCCGAGCGTCGCCGCGGCCAGCGCCGTCCCCCACAGCGGAAGCAGCAGGGTGGGCAGGGCCCCGAGGAGCGTGACGGTCTGCTGCCCCACCCCCGCTTCCGAGGCGAAGCCCGACCATATGGACAGCCCGCTCATGACCAGCAGCGCCGACACCGCCGAGGCCGGGACCACCGCCAGGGAGACCGGCACCCGCCGCCCCGCCAGGCCGATCATCCAGCGCGGGAACACCTCGCCCCAACGCTGTGTCAACCCGAGCGTGAGCACCGCCCCGGCCAGGGCGAAGAGCGCCAGGAACAGGCCGGAGGTCCAGAGTCCGGCCTCCTGGCCGAGACGCAGGAACTCCTCGGTGATCCCCAGGGGGAACCCCAGCGCCCAGGCGATGCGGGTGGTGGCGTAGAAGACCGGGACCACCAGCGAGGCGAGGACGGCGTACCGTCCCCAGCGCGCCGCGCCCGCCGGGCTCGTCCACCCGGCGGTCCGCGCGTCGGGCCCCGCCGTCCGCAGGGCGTAGGACGCGGCCGCCGCGCACCACAGGAGCCCGCCGACCAGGCACAGCAGCTGGTGAGGCAGCGGCCACGCCAGCTTCGACAGGTACAGCGCGCCCAGCTCCGAACCCGTGACCAGGCCCACGGTCGCGTACGGCAGGTAGCCGACCATGGCGAGCAGGTTGGCGTCGGTCATCAGCAGCAGAAGGGCTCCCGAGACCAGGGAGCCCGCGCCCAGCAGGAGCGGGCGCGCCGTCCGGGGCCCGTACAGCAGCACCGCCCCCAGCGCGGCGGCGGGCAGTCCGAGCGCGGCCACGGCCGCCCAGGCGGGTCCGGTGCCGAACTGGGCGGCCACGGGACCGCCCGCCTCCGGGACGAACGCGGGGGCGTAGGGGAACCCGCGCCCGCTCACCGCCCAGTAGCCGCCCAGCACCGCGTACAGCAGCGACCAGGCCACAGCGGCCCACGGCGTCCACCGAACCCATCCGTCCGCGCCCGCCGGCCGACCGCTCCGGGCGGCCTCCCCGGTTACCGTCGCCTCTCTCATGCCCGGCTCCCTCACCCTCCGGGCCCCGCGCCCGCGGCGGGAGGTCGTCCTCGGAAGGTCTCGTACCGAGCATCGCGAACCGGACCCCGACGACGCCTCCCCCCGGGGAGGGGAGGCGCGAGGGCCCCTCCCCCCGGAGGGGGAGGGGCCGGCCCGAACCAGCGGCCTCCACCGTGTCAGGACGGCGGGGGCCGATCGAGGCCCGACCCGGAGGCTTCCGCGGATCGGAGGCGCGGCAGAGGCGGGAGTACCGCGGAAACGACGAAAGCGGGCTCCTGGGGGAACCCGCTTCGAGAACGGCCTTCCGGATCTTCCGATCCGGGGTGACCGGCCTCCGCCCGAACGCCGGAGGGACTCTCCGGTTCGTGATGGTGCTGGTGGGCGATACTGGGATTGAACCAGTGACCTCTACCGTGTCAAGGTAGCGCTCTCCCACTGAGCTAATCGCCCGAGAACTTGCACTCGGTTTCTCTACCGCGAGCGGACGACGGGATTCGAACCCGCGACCCTCACCTTGGCAAGGTGATGCTCTACCAGCTGAGCCACGTCCGCGTGGTGCGTGAAGCGCCACGAAACATTCTTCACTGCGAGCGGACGACGGGATTCGAACCCGCGACCCTCACCTTGGCAAGGTGATGCTCTACCAGCTGAGCCACGTCCGCGCGGCGATTCTTCGGGACCGTCCGGACCAGACCGGGGTTCCCTCGCTGCGTTAAGAACTGTAGCGGATTCCAGCGCTCCTACAAACTCGGGATCGGCGGGACAGGGTGTGACAACGCCCGGTCGGCGGCCTGTGCGGGGTCTTTCGCGGGGACGCCGGCCGGGCGTGGCGGGTCAGCGCTGGAGGTGGGAGGGGGAGCCGGGGATGTCCGGGCGCGGAGGGGCGGTCAGGTACTGGCCGACGCGCTGGATCACCATGTTCATCTCGTAGGCGACCATGCCGACGTCGCATTCGGAGTCGGCGAGCACGGCCATGCAGGCGCCTTCGCCGGCGGCTGCGATGAACAGGAACGCCTTGTCCATCTCGATGATGCTCTGCCTGACGTTCCCGGAGCCGAAGTGCCGGCTCGCTCCTCCGGCCAGGCTCTGCAGTCCTGACGCGATGGCGGACAGGTGTTCGGCGGCGGGGCGATCCAACCGACTGGACGAGGCCATCAGCAGCCCGTCGGTGGACAGCACGATCGCGTGGTGCGTGCCCTCCGCACGGGTGAGGAGGTCGTCGAGCAACCAGCTCAGTTCGCCAGGGGCGGTGCTCCGTGAGGTCATGGCTCTCTTGATCTGTTTCGTCGTGGGAGGCGGGAACGGGACGGGGAACCGGATGGGTGTGTCCGGGCGCTGCGGATCGAGGGGTTTGTTGACCGCGTCCCGCAAAGTGTTGCCCAGATGATAGCCATTCGTAACTTGCCCGGGGTTCGGGGGCGGTGTCGGAGTGGGGAGTCGCGGGGATCGGATGGGGATATCGCGCCGAATCGTTACGGTACTCCGGTGTCCCGGCTCCGACCGGTTACCGGCCGGAGCCGGTCAGCCTGTTGACGGCGGACGCGGCGGCTGCGCGCCCGTGTTCGTCCTGCGCAGTGGCAGGATCGGGAACCGGAAGCTCGATGTGACTGCGAGGGAAGAGGCCAGGCATGAACATCTGGATCTCCGGTGCCGGGTACGGCTCAGGCCGGGTGGTGTCGGAGCAGGAAGCACGGATCCCGGTCCTGGACCACGGGATCACGGTCGGCGACGGTGTCTTCGAGACGGTGAAGTCCGTGCGCGGTCAGGCGTTCGCGCTGACCCGCCACCTGCACCGGCTCGCCCGTTCGGCGCGCGGGCTGGGGCTGGGCGAGATCGACCTCGACCTGATCGGGGACGGGGTGCGCCAGGCGCTGGAGGCCAACACGGACACCGACCCCGGTCGGGTGCGCATCACGGTGACCGGGGGGCCGGGGCCGTTGGGCTCCGAGCGCAGCGGCGAGGGGCTGACCTGCATGGTGGCCGTCGGCCCGTTCACCCCTCCGGCGCCGGTCGTGGACGTGGCCGTGGTGCCCTGGACGCGCAACGAGAACGGGGCGCTGGCCGGGCTGAAGACGACCTCGTACGCCGAGAACGTCGTGGCGCTGGACCACGCGCGCCGGCGCGGCGCGGGGGAGGCGGTCTTCGCCAATACCGCGGGGAACCTGTGCGAGGGCACCGGGAGCAACATCTTCGTGGTCGTGGAGGGGCGCCTGGTCACGCCGCCGCTGTCGGCCGGGCCGCTGGCGGGCATCACCCGCGAACTGGTGCTGGAGTGGGCCGGGGGCGAGGAGGAGGACCTGCCGATGACGGAGCTGGCGGGCGTCACCGAGGCCTTCCTGACCTCCACCGGCCGGGACGTGCAGCCGATCCGCGCGATCGACGGGCGCGCGCTGCCGGAGGCGCCGGGGCCGGTGACGGCCAAGGCCATGGCCGTGTTCGCCGCGCGCGGAGCCGCGGACCTGGACCCCTGACCGGTCCCGACGGCCCTGCGGGGACGACGAATGCCGCGGCTCGGAGGGAGCCGCGGCATTTTCGGTGCGTCGCCGTGTTCGAGGGTTTAGTCGATCGGGGTCGGGGTAAACCAGATCACAGAGCCCTGGACATATCACCGAATTTCGGGCGCGCAGAATCACGGCGCCACTCGGACGGGCCAGGGGGCGGTGCTAGCTGCAGAGGTGCTGCTCGATCTCGGCGTCCAGGTCGACGTAGTCGCCTTCCTGGCCGGCCGGCACGATCTCGTAGGTGCGGTGCAGGAACTCCGCCAGGGGGGAGACCTGGGCGTCGAACTGCGCGTGGCCGAAGGGCGAGGACAGCGAGATGTTGATGGTGCGCTCGCCGTCGTCCTTGGAGGGCCAGACCCTGACGTCGCCCTCGCCGACCGCCCGGACGATGCCCACGGTCAGCAGTTCCCGCGCGAAGATCCACTCGACGGGCTCGTCCTCGCCCACGTGGAAGGCCACCTTGATGGCGTAGGGGTCGTCGGCGGTGTAGTCGAGCCGGGCGGCCAGGGGGACGGCGGCGCGGTCGGGGACGATGAGCCGCAGGCCGAGTTCGCTGGTGGCGGTGATGTCGCTGCTGTTCATATGCCAAACCTTTTCTCGTCCGGTCCCGATTCCTTCGGGAGGTTTGCGCCTCACCCGCTTCAAGGGGTCGGACGATGTCTGTGACGCGTAACCGGGAAACTTCTTCGACTGGAGGTGAGGCGGCGTCGCGCCGGAACTTCCCACGCTCTCCGCCACTGTAATGAGCTGCGGAAACAAAGAATTTCCGGATGATCTGTGGGCCGCGTCACTCTGCGGGGGACGGCGTGGAGGGGGCTCGGGGAGGACGCCTTCCACAGCGCCCGCATGCGAGGGAGTTTCACGTTTTACGCACGTTAACCTTTCATTGCCCGATCATGATGTGGCCTCGGTCACATAAGACGTCGGCCAGCTTCACCTCAGAGTGGATCATCCATCCCCTCGGATGCGCTAGAGTTTTCCTTGTTCGTCCCGCTGAGCGAGACGAAGGCCCGGGCGATTAGCTCAGTTGGTTAGAGCGCGTCGTTCACACCGACGAGGTCACTGGTTCGAGTCCAGTATCGCCCACAGGCCCCGGCACAGCCGCCGACTCAGGTCGGCTTCGCCGGGGCTTTGTCTTTTCCGGGCCTGGGGGTAACCGCCGGGCCCTCCCCGTTCCACCTCCCTCGCGGAGCCGACGCCTCGGATCGTCGGCGGGGGCCGCCCGCGGCCGGCCGGAGGATCCTCCCGCGCCGAATCCCACCCCGCGAACCCGCCGCTCACGGCCGGGCGGAGTGCTCCCGGCGGTGATCCGGGACGCGCCCGCGGGAAGCGCTCAGGAGGCGCTCCCGCGTCCGCGGCGCACCCGGCGCTCCTTGAGGGCGTGGTCGGCCTTCAGCCGCACGTCGTGGGCGTAGCGGCGGGCGCGCCACAGCAGGCGGCGGGCCCAGGAGAACTCGGTGGACAGGATCGCCAGCCCCAGGATGATCCCGCCGATGCCGGGTCCGGGGGTGATGCACATCGCGATCCCCCCGAGCAGGATCAGACCGCCGACCAGGCCGACGGTGATCCGCCAGGTCAAGTGGAGAACAGGGTGAGAGCGCATGCGGACGCGCCAGATCCGCACCCGTGCGCGGAACCGTCGCCAGAGGCGGACCGTCCGCGCGGTCCGTGGTGCGGCCGGAGCCGCCCCACCCGTATCGGTCGCAGGACTCGGGGACATGGCCTCACAATATCGGTCTGGCAAATATCGACCAGCTAAAAGAGACGTAACAGGCGTTTCCCGACACGGTGGAACAGGCTCAGGGGACATCGGCGTCCGCCTCCACGTCGTGCCCGTACACCCAGTCCGCCTCGCTCCTCTCCCGCTCCGCCAGCAACGGGCGGCCCGGGACCTCCGACTCCCCGGCCTCGCGCAGCGAGCCCAGCAGGCTGACGGCCAGCCCCTGGACGCGCTCGACCCGTTCGCGCCGCGTCCGGGCGTACCGCGTCAGCGACTCCTCGACCGTCTGCAACGTGGCCCGGTGCAGGAGACCCGCCAGGACCACCGCGTCCTCGATCGACTGGGTGATCCCCTGGGAGAAGAACGGCATCATCGGATGCGCGGCGTCGCCCACCAGCGCGATCCGCCCCTGGCTCCACTCCCGTACCGGGGCGCGCTCGTACAGCGCCCACACCCCGATCCACTTCGAGGCCGAGACCAGCGCGGACACCTCGCCGCTCCAACCGGCGAAGGCCCGGTTCAGGTCGTCGATCCGCCTCGGCGTGTTCCAGGAGCCCAGGCGGACCTCCCGGTTCGGGAGGACCGCGCTGAAGCTGAGGGCGCGCCCGCTGCTCACCGGATAGCAGACGAAGTGCCGGCCCGGACCCAGCCACACCCTGATCCGGGGGACGCCGCCGAGGCTCGGCACGGCGGAGGCCGGCACCAGCCCCCTGCACACGCTCAGCCGGGAGCGCTGGTGGGCCTCGGGGCTCAGCGCGCCGCGCACCGCGGAGTGGGCGCCGTCGGCGCCGATCACCACGTCGCCGTGGACCTCCCTGCCGTCGGCGCAACGCAGGGTGATGGAGTCGGCGGCGTCCAGCACGTCGGTGACGTAGTAGCCGGTCCGCACCGAACCCGCGGGGACGGCCGACAGCAGCGCCGCGTGCAGGTCCGACCGCAGAACCGTGTAGTAGGGCGCGCCGAACCGGGCCTCGTACTCCTCGCCCATCGGCATCGACTCCATGAGCGAGCCGTCCCGCCAGTGCAGGGTGTCCCGGCTCGCCGGACGGATTCCCTGGTCCTCCAGCGCGTCTCCCAGCCCCAGCCGGATGAGCGGCCGCGTGGCGTTGGGCGGGAGCTGGGCGCCCGCGCCCAGAAGGGCGGGACGCTGCGCCTGCTCCAGGACGACCGGATCGATCCCGTAGCGGCTCAGCGCGGTCGCGAGTGTGAGTCCGGCGATTCCCGCCCCCACGATGACGATGCGCACCCGGACCCCCTGCCCCCGAAGGAACGGTCTCACTCCTGTCCGTACCCGCCCGGGGCCGTGACGCACCCGCGACCGGCGCTGGGGCGCGCGCGACCGCGGGCCGATAGCATTCGGAGCAGGGGCGTCGCCGCGCTGTCCGCGCGCCCGCCCCGGCCAACGTCGACGAGATCCTGAGGAGACACCGTGTCCGCCGTGCCTGAGCTGCGTATCACCCTCGCTGGAGCCGAGCGTGTGGTGGCGGTCGGCACTACGGCGGGCCAGGCGCTGGAAGCGGACGGGCGAACCGTGATCGCAGCCCGGGTCAACGGGGAGCCGCGCGACCTCGCGCACGAACTCGCCGACGGCGACGCCGTGGAGGCCGTGGAGATCGGCTCCGACGAGGGCCGCGCGATCCTGCGCCACTCCTGCGCGCACGTGCTCGCCCAGGCCGTCCAGGCGCTGTTCCCCGAGGCCAAGCTGGGCATCGGCCCGCCCATCGAGAACGGCTTCTACTACGACTTCGACGTCGCCGAGCCGTTCACCCCCGAGGACCTCAAGCGCATCGAGAAGAAGATGCAGGAGATCATCAAGCAGGGACAGCGCTTCTCCCGCCGGGCGGTCGCCGACGACGCGGCCCGCGCCGAACTCGCCGACGAGCCCTACAAGCTGGAGCTGATCGGCCTCAAGGGCGGCGCGGACGAGGCGGCCGAGGGCGCGGGCGTCGAGGTCGGCGCGGGCCAGCTCACCATCTACGACAACCTGCACGCCCGCACCGGCGAGCTGTGCTGGAAGGACCTGTGCCGGGGGCCGCACCTGCCCACCACCAGGGTGGTGCCCGCGTTCAAGCTGATGCGCTCGGCGGCGGCCTACTGGCGAGGCAGTGAGAAGAACCCGCAGCTCCAGCGCGTCTACGGCACCGCATGGGAGTCCAAGGACGCGCTCAAGGCGTACCTGGCCTTCCTGGAGGAGGCCGAGAAGCGCGACCACCGCAAGCTCGGCGCCGAACTCGACCTGTTCTCGATCCCCGAGGAGATCGGCTCGGGGCTGGCGGTCTTCCACCCCAAGGGCGGCGTCGTCCGCCGGGTCATGGAGGACTACTCGCGCAGGCGCCACGAGGAGGGCGGCTACGAGTTCGTCTACACCCCGCACGCCACCAAGGGCGCCCTGTTCGAGAAGTCGGGGCACCTGGACTGGTACGCGGACGGCATGTACCCCCCCATGCAGCTCGACGGCGGCCAGGACTACTACCTGAAGCCGATGAACTGCCCGATGCACCACCTGATCTTCGACGCGCGCGGGCGCTCCTACCGCGAGCTTCCGCTGCGCCTGTTCGAGTTCGGCACCGTGTACCGCTACGAGAAGTCGGGCGTGGTCCACGGCCTGACCCGCGCGCGCGGGTTCACCCAGGACGACTCGCACATCTACTGCACCAGGGAGCAGATGGCGGACGAGCTCGACTCGCTGCTGACCTTCGTGCTCGACCTGCTGCGCGACTACGGCCTGGACGACTTCTACCTGGAGCTGTCCACCAAGGACCCGGAGAAGTACGTCGGCGGGGACGACGTGTGGGAGGAGTCCACCGCCATCCTGCGCGGGGCGGCCGAGAAGCAGGGCCTGGAACTGGTCCTGGACCCGGGCGGCGCCGCGTTCTACGGCCCGAAGATCTCGGTGCAGGCCAAGGACGCCATCGGCCGTACCTGGCAGATGTCCACCATCCAGCTGGACTTCAACATGCCCGAGCGCTTCGACCTGGAGTACCAGGCCTCGGACGGCTCGCGCCGGCGCCCCGTGGTCATCCACCGCGCCCTGTTCGGATCCATCGAGCGGTTCTTCGCGGTCCTGCTGGAGCACTACGCGGGAGCCTTCCCGGCCTGGCTCGCCCCGGTCCAGGTGGTCGGAATCCCGATCACCGACGAGCACGTGCCCTACCTGGAGGGCGTCGCGGAGAAGCTGCGCGCCCAGGGGGTCCGGGTCGAGATCGACTCCAGCGACGACCGCATGCAGAAGAAGATCCGCAACGCCCAGAAGCAGAAGGTGCCCTTCATGCTGCTGGCCGGTGACGAGGACGCGGGCAAGGGCGCGGTCTCCTTCCGCTACCGCGACGGTTCGCAGAACAACGGCGTGCCGGTCGACGACGCCGTCGCCGAGGTCGTCGCCGCGATCCGCGAGCGCCGGGGGGCGTGACCGAGTCGGTCGCGTCGGCCGCCGAACGCCTGGCGGCCGACGCGGTGCTCGCGCTGGCGCGCGGCGACGCCGAGGGCTTCGAGCGGGCCGCCGACCGCGTGACGGCCGGTCCGGGCGTCGACGACTGGCAGCCCGCCGCCGAACACGCGCTCGCCGACCTGCTGCGCCGCCACACCGCCGCGGCGTGGCGGCGCGGCTGGCAGCCCGCCGACGTCGTCCACCACGCGCGCCGCTCACTGGGAGACCCGCACGCGGACGCGGCGGTCTGCGCGGTCGCCGCGGAGGCGCGCGACTACCCCGAGGCGTCCGTCGACGAGCGCTGGCGCGCCCAGCTGGACGCGCTCGGCGCGCGCGTGTGGTGGGACGGGGCGGAGCCGTGGCCCCGGTACTGGCGCGAGCGGGCGGGCATCGGCTGGCCGGTCGCGGCCGTCCACCTGCTGGAGCTGTCCCACCTGCTCGCGGTGCTGCCCGAGCTGCCGCTGCTGTGCCCGATCCCGGGGCGCGCGACGCGCCGGACCGGTCCGCGCCCGCCCGCCCCGGCACCCGGGGGAGCGGCCGGCCGCCGCATGGTCGACAGGGTCCGCGCCCTGCTGGCCAAGGCCGAGTCGACGGAGTTCCCCCGGGAGGCCGAGGTGCTCACCGCGCGGGCCCAGGAGCTCATGGCGCGCCACAGCATCGACCACGCGCTGCTCGCGGACGAGCCGGGCGCCGGGAACCGCCCCACCGGGATCCGGGTCCCGGTGGACAACCCCTACGAGGACTCCAAGGCGGTCCTGCTGGAGGTCGTCGCCGAGGCCAACCACTGCCGCACGGTGTGGCACCAGGACCTGGGCTTCTCCACCGTGCTGGGGTTCGGCGCGGACACGGACGCGGTGGAGCTGATGTACACCTCGCTGCTGGCGCAGGCGACCGCCGAGATGGTGCGCGCCGGCTCCGGGAGGCCCGGCGGCGCCAAGGGCAGGAAGGCGCGGGAGCGGACCAGGGAGTTCCGGCGCTCCTTCCTCGCCGCCTACGTCCAGCGTGTCGGCGAGCGCCTGGAGCGGGCCGCCCGCGACGCCGAGCGCGGTGCCGCCGCCGAGTCGGGGACGCCGGACCTGCTCCCGGTCCTGGCCGAGCGCGACCGCGCGGTCGAGGACGCGGTGGATGAGATGTTCCCCGGCCTGGTCCGCACCAGGACGCGCGCGGTCAACGACTACGAGGGCTGGCTGTCGGGTCTGGCCGAGGCCGACCGCGCCCCGCTGCGCGCCCGCCCGGAGGTCCGGGAGGGGCCCTGAGCCCCTGGGCGGGGCCCGGTGTGTCCGGTTCCGGACCTGTGATCGGGGGCTGCCGGCTGGCAGGATGGGGGAGATGACTTCGCCACGTGAGCCCCAGCGTCCCGACCCCGGTGTCAACGCCATGACCGACCGGTTCCGGGGTACCGCCGAGAAGATCCTCGACCGGCTGCTCGAGGACAGTCCGGAGTGGGCCGACGAGCTCGGCGACCACCGGTTCTCCGGGCGGCTCACCGACTACTCGGAGGAGGCGCTGGCCAACCGCGCGGACGTCCTCGCCGACGGGCTGCGGGCCCTGGACGACATCGACGACACGCTGCTGCCCGCCGCCGACCGGGTCGACCTGGAGATGCTGCGCACCAGGATCAGCGCGGACCGGTGGCGCCTCACCGAGCTGCGCCCGCACACCTGGGACCCCCTCCGGACCCTGCCCGGCGACGCGCTGTACGCGCTCGTCGGCCGCGACACCCTCCCCAAGGAGGAGCGGATCGCCGCGCTCGCCGAACGCTGCGCGGCCGTGCCCGGCTTCCTGCGCGAGTCCCGCCGCCTGCTGGAGTCCGGCCCCGGCATGTCGCGGGTGCACGTGGAGACCGCCATCGGCCGGGCGCGCGGCGCCGTCGCGCTGCTGGGCGCCGACACCGACGCCCTGATCGCCGCGGACACGGGGCGCCGCCCCGGCCTGGAGGCCGGGCGCGACGCCGCGCGCCAGGCCCTCAGCGAGCACGTCGCGTGGCTGGGGTCCCGCCTCGACGGGGCGATCAGGGACCCGCGCCTGGGGGAGCGGGACTACGCCGCGCAACTGTGGTACGCCCTGGACTCGGTGCTGAGCCCCGAGGTCCTGCTCACCCGCGCCGAGAGCGACCTGATCGCCACGGAGGAGGAGATCGCCGAGACCGCCGCCCAGTACGAGGGGCGGCCCCGCCGCCAGGGCCAGGTCCGCGAGGTGCTCGACCGCCTGGCCGCCGAGGGCGCGTGCGACGCCGCCACCATCAAGCCGCTCTGCGAGGAGGCCTTCGCGCACCTTCTGGACCGCACCGCCGACCTCGGACTGGTCAGCGTCCCGGACGACCCGGTGCGCGTCATCGACATGCCGGAGATCCGGCGCGGCGCCGCCGTGGCCTACTGCGACCCTCCGGGCCCGCTCGGCCCGCCGGGGGGAGAGCCCACCCTGATCGCGGTCGCCCCGCCGCCCGCCGACTGGTCGGCCGAGCGCCAGGCGTCCTTCTACCGCGAGTACAACACGTCCATGCTCCGCAACCTGATGGTGCACGAGGGCGTGCCGGGACACGCCCTCCAGCTCGCGCACGCGGCCCGCCACCGGGGCGGCACCCGGGTACGGGCCGCGCTGTGGAGCGGCTCCCTCATCGAGGGGTGGGCCGTCTACACCGAGGAGCTGCTGGCGTACGCGGGCTGGAACGGCGACGGCGGCCGGGACGACCTCGCGCTGCGCATGGCGCAGCTGAAGATGCGGCTGCGGATGATCCTCAACGCGATCCTGGACGTGCGCACCCACACCGGCGGGATCGACGAGGCCGCCGCGACGCGGCTGCTCATCGAGCGCGGCCACCAGGAGGAGGGCGAGGCCGCGGGCAAGTGGCGCCGCGTCCAGCTCACCAGCGCCCAGCTCGCCACCTACTACGTGGGCTACCGGGAGGTCGACGGCGTGGCCGGGGACCTGGCCGCGGCCCGCCCGGAGGCGGACCAGCGCGCCGTGCACGACGAGATGCTGTCGCACGGTTCGCCGCCGCCCAGGCACCTGCGTACGCTGTTGGGTCTGGACTGACCGGGACAGGCGGGGACGCCCGGCGGGTTCGGGAACGCCGCCCGACCCCCGATGGCGTACCTTTATGTCTCGCTTATCCGCTCTTCTCTAGATTCCTCTCGCCCATAACGGTGCCTGACTCCCGGAGCTGCGAAAATCCATGGCCGCTGACCTCATCATCGGATTCTTGACGCTGACAGCGTTGGAGATCGTCCTAGGGATCGACAACCTCGTCTTCATCTCGATCCTGGCCTCGAAGCTCCCGGAGAACCAGCGCGCCAAGGCCCGCAACCTGGGTATCGGGCTGGCGCTGGTCTCGCGTCTGGCGCTGCTGGCGTCGATCGCCTGGATCATGAGCCTGACCACGGTCCTGTTCTCGATCGGCTCGTTCGACTTCAGCGGGCAGTCGCTGATCCTGCTCATCGGGGGTTTCTTCCTCATCGGGAAGGCCACCTTCGAGATCCACGAGAACCTGGAGGGCGAGGAGGACCACGCCGGATCCAAGGTCAAGGCCGCGTTCGGGGTCGTCGTCACCCAGATCGTGCTGCTGGACATCATCTTCTCGCTCGACTCGGTGATCACCGCGGTCGGCATGATCGGCGACAAGCCCGGAGGCATCTGGGTGATGGTCGCCGCCGTCGTCATCGCGGTCATCGTCATGCTGGTCTCGGCCGGTCCGCTCGGCCGCTTCGTGCACGACCACCCCACCGTCAAGATGCTGGCGCTGTCCTTCCTGCTGCTCATCGGCGTGAGCCTGGTCGCCGACGGGCTCGGCTTCCACATGGACAAGGCGATCATCTACACCGCGATGGGCTTCTCGCTGTTCGTGGAGATCCTCAACCTGCTGGTCGCCAAGCGCCGCCGCGCCAAGAAGGGGGAGCAGCCCGCGCCGGTCAGGCTCAGCAGCCGCTACGCCGACACGGGGAGCGCCTCCGGCGCCAAGGGGCACGGCGAGTCCGGCTCCGGCACCGCCTAGCCGCTACAGTCGGATCATCCCGGGCCGTCCCGACCAACCTCGGGGCGGCCCGGTCCTATGCTGGCGTCGCAAGGACGTTGAGAGGCAGGCCGGTGAGCAGCACGCAGCGGGGGACCCCCGAAGACGGCGGAGCGGGCGAGGATCCCCTCCGCGGCCCCGACGGCTTCCAGCGGCTGTGGACCCCGCATCGCATGGCCTACATCAAGGGCGAGAACAAGCCCACCGGGTCGGCCCCCGAGGACGGCTGCCCGTTCTGCCTGGCCCCGTCCATGTCGGACGACGACGGGCTCGTACTGGCGCGCGGCAAGACCGCCTACGCCCTCCTCAACCTGTACCCGTACAACAGCGGGCACCTCATGGTCTGCCCCTACCGGCACGTCGCCGACTACACCGAGCTCGACGAGGCCGAGACGGGTGAGATCGCCGCGCTCACCCAGGCCGGGATCGCCGCGCTGCGCGCCGCCTCGGGACCGCAGGGCTTCAACGTCGGCATGAACCTGGGCGCCGCCGCGGGCGCCGGTATCGCCGCCCACCTGCACCAGCACGTCGTCCCCCGGTGGGGCGGCGACACCAACTTCATGCCGGTCGTGGGCCAGACCAGGGTGCTGCCCCAGCTCCTCACGCAGACCCGGGCGCTGCTCGCCGAGCACTGGCCGCGGTCGTGAGCGCCCCCGTTCTCGTCTACGACGGGGACTGCGGGTTCTGCGTCTCCTGGGTGCGGGTCGCCGAGCGCCGGATCGTCGACGGGACCGGCCTGGTGAGCGTTTCCTGGCAGGCCGCCGGCCTCGAAGAGCCGCTGCGGCTGCGCGCCCGGAGGGAGGTGCTGCTCCTGCACCCGGACGGACGCCGGGTCTGGGGCGGCGCGGACGCGGCCGCGGTGCTGCTGGTCAACAGTCCGCACCCGTACTGGCGCCCGCTCGGATCACTGCTGCGCCGTCCGTTCGCGCGCGCCGCGGGCGCGGCCGCCTACCGTTGGATCGCCCGCAACCGCCATCGCCTTCCCGGTGCCCCGGCACGCTGGACGGCCGGGAAGTGAATCCCGCAGCGCCCATCGGGGCAGGGCACGGAAGCACCAGAGAAACACGCCCTACGACCGCAAAGAAACCATGCTGAGAATCCTGCGCCCAGCCACCGACCGACTCCTGAGCCCCATCGGCCGCGGCCTCGCGCGCATCGGCGTCACCCCGAACATCGTCACGATCGTGGGAACCGCCGGAGTCGTCGCGAGCTCGCTGTTCTTCTACCCCCGCGGACAGCTCTACATCGGCACCATCGTCGTCACCGTCTTCGTGCTCTTCGACATGCTCGACGGAGCGGTGGCGCGGGCCACCGAAGGGGCCAGCCCGTGGGGGGCCTTCCTCGACTCCACCCTGGACCGGCTCGCCGACGCCGCCATCTTCGCCGGGCTGCTGGTGTGGCTCATGGGCGAGAGCGGAGACCAGGTCCTCGCCTGGCTCGCCCTGTTCTGCATGATCGGCGGGTTCGGCGTGTCCTACGTCAAGGCGCGCGCCGAGTCGCTCGGCGTCAACTGCGACGTGGGGGTCGCCGAACGCACCGAGCGCCTCATCCTCGTCCTGGTCGCCGCGGGCCTGCACGGGCTCGACGTCCCCTACGTCCTCGCGGGAGGGCTCTGGCTGCTGGCCGTCCTCAGCGCGCTCACCATCGGGCAGCGGCTCGTGGAGACCCGGATCCGGCTCACCGAACCCAGCCGCCCCGCCGAAACGCAGTGAAGGGGCCCCGCGGCGCGGGGGACCGCGCCACCACGGCCGCCTACTTGCTGGGCTGGGCGCTGATCCGGTACGTGCCCGAACGCCCCGGCCGGTGGGTGTTCACCAGGATCGCCGACCACGCCTGGCGCAACCGCCTGGGCGGTGTGCGCCAGCTGGAGGCGAACCTGCGCCGCCTCCTGGGCCCCGACGCCTCCCAGGCCGAGCTGCGCGCGCTGTCGAGGGCGGGGATGCGCTCCTACATGCGCTACTGGTACGAGTCCTTCCGGCTGCCCGCGATGGGGCGCGAACGCATCCTGGACCGCACCCGGAGCACCGGGATCGAGGTCCTGGAGGCGCACGTCGCGGCGGGCCGAGGGGTCGTCGCCGCGCTGCCGCACATGGGGAACTGGGACCACGCGGGAGCCTGGATCACGCTGCGCGGCACACCGCTGACCACCGTCGCCGAACGGCTGCGCCCCGAGAGCCTGTTCGAGCGGTTCGTGGCGTTCCGCGAGAGCCTGGGCATGGAGGTCCTGCCGCTCACCGGGGGCGCGGGCCACACGGCGGGCGTTCTGGCCCGCCGCCTGCGCGCGGGCGGGCTGGTGTGCCTGCTCGCCGACCGCGACCTCACCTCCCAGGGGGTGGAGGTCGCCTTCTTCGGCGAACCGGCGCGGATGCCCGCCGGGCCCGCCGCACTGGCCCTGGCCACGGGCGCGGCCCTCATGCCGGTGTCGCTGTGGTTCGACGGACCGTACTGGGGCATCCGGGTGCACGAGGAGATCGAGCCGCCGCCCCGGGGCGACCGCTCGGCCAGGGTCCACGCGATGACCCGGGAACTGGCGCGCGTCTTCGAGGGCGAGATCGCCGAGCACCCGGAGGACTGGCACATGCTGCAGCGCGTGTTCACCGCCGACGAGGCCGGTACCGCACCCGGCGCCGGTGCGGGGTGAACCGGATGCGGATCGGCCTGGTCTGCCCCTACACGTGGGACGTCCCCGGAGGGGTCCAGCAGCACATCGGAGACCTCGCCGAGGCGCTCATGGGGCTCGGGCACGAGGTGTCGGTGCTGACCCCGTGCGACGCCGAGACCGAGCTGCCCCCGCACATCGTGTCGGCCGGCCGGGCCGTCGCGGTCCCCTACAACGGCTCGGTCGCCCGCCTGTCCTTCGGGCTGCGCTCCGCGGGCCGGGTGCGCAGGTGGATCCGCGAAGGCGGGTTCGACGTGCTGCACGTCCACGAACCGGCCGCGCCCAGCCTGTCCCTGCTGGCCTGCTGGGTCGCCGACGGGCCCATCGTGGCCACCTTCCACACCTCCAACCCGCGGTCCCGCGCGATGGCCGCCTCCGCCGCGATGCTGCAGACCGCGCTGGAGAAGGTCAACGGCCGCATCGCCGTGTCCGAGGCCGCGCGCAGGACCCTGGTGGAGCACCTGGGCGGGGACGCCGTCCTGATCCCCAACGGGGTGTCGGTGCGCCGGTACGAGAACGCCGAACCGCTTCCGGACTGGCCGGGCCGGGGCGGTTCGATCGGCTTCCTGGGCCGCATGGACGAACCGCGCAAGGGGCTTCCCGTGCTGCTGGCGGCCTTCAACGAGCTGGGGCGCCGGCGCCCGGGGCTGCGGCTGCTCGTCGCGGGGCCCGGGAACGTCGAGGAGGCCCGCGCCAGGGTGGACCCGGCGCTGCGCGAGCGGGTCGTGGCCCTGGGGCTGGTCAGCGACGCGGACAAGGCGCGCGTCTACCACTCCGTCGACGTCTTCTGCGCGCCCAACCTGGGCGGGGAGAGCTTCGGGATCGTCCTGACCGAGGCCATGTCCGCGGGCTCGGCGATCCTGGCCAGCGACATCCCCGCGTTCCGGCACGTGCTGCGCGGAGGGACGGCCGGTGCGCTCTTCGGTGCCGGGGACCCGGTCGCGCTGGCCGCCGCGGCCGGATCGCTGCTGGACGCCCCGGGGCGGCGCGCGGAGCTGTCGGCGGCGGCGCGCGAGGCCGTGCGCGCCTACGACTGGAGCGCGGTGGCCGCCGACGTGGTGCGCGTCTACGAGGCGGTGCTGCCCGCGGGGGTCGGCGGTCCGGTGCGCGCCGAGGCCGGGTGAGCAGGGGATGGACGCGCTCACCGCGGTCGGCGCCGTACTCGCGCTGCTGGTGCTGTTCTCCTTCTACCTGTCCTGGCGCGCGACCCGCCTGGACCGCCTGCACACCCGGCTGGAGACCGCGAACGCCGCCTTGGACGCGGCCCTGGCCAGACGCGGCGCGGTGGTCGCCGAACTGGCGGCGGCGGGGGTGCTGGGGCCCGCCGCCGGCGTGATCCTCTCCGACGCCGCGGCCCGGGCCCGCCGCGCCGAGGCCCGGGCGGACCGGGAGCTCGCCGAGAGCTCCCTGTCGCGCGCCCTGCGCGCGGTCCTGGCCGAGGCCGGGGACCCGCCGGAGGAGAGCGCCGACCTGCTCGCCGAGACGCGCGCGGCGGCCAAGCGCGTCTACATCGCCCGCCGCTTCTACAACGACGCGGTCAGCGCCATCCACACGGCCCGCTCGTCCCGTCTGGTCGGCGTCCTTCGGCTGGCCGGGAAGGCGGGGATGCCCGACTACTTCGAGATGGACGACGAGCCGCCGGAGCAGCCCGGGCGCGTGTGAACCCGCCGGGAATCACGGCGGGGCGTTCCCCGTTGTCCCAACGGGCCGACACTCCGCGGAGGCTTCCCGATCCCCGATGCCGATATGTCCTGGAAAGGATGTCAAGGCGAGGATCTACCATGGAAGACGCGAGTGCGGAGGCCGCCCGAGGCGGCCCGCGCCCGAACCAATAAGATCCTCCTCGCATCGAGGCGATAGCCGTGTCCACCGAGAACCTGGAGTCCACCGCCGTGACCAACACCCCCGAGAACACCACCGAAAGCACGGTCGGCACCACCCGCGTCAAGCGCGGTATGGCCGAGCAGCTCAAGGGCGGGGTGATCATGGACGTGGTCACGCCCGAGCAGGCCAAGATCGCCGAGGACGCGGGCGCGGTCGCCGTCATGGCGCTGGAGCGCGTGCCCGCCGACATCCGCAAGGACGGCGGCGTGGCCCGCATGTCCGACCCCGACATGATCGACGGCATCAAGGCCGCGGTGACCATCCCGGTCATGGCCAAGGTCCGCATCGGCCACTTCGTCGAGGCGCAGGTCCTGGAGTTCCTGCAGGTCGACTTCGTCGACGAGTCCGAGGTGCTGACCCCCGCCGACGAGGCGTACCACATCGACAAGTGGGCCTTCGAGGTCCCCTTCGTGTGCGGCGCCACCAACCTGGGCGAGGCGCTGCGCCGCATCGCCGAGGGCGCGGCCATGATCCGCTCCAAGGGCGAGGCCGGCACCGGAAACGTCGTCGAGGCCACCCGCCACATGCGCTCCATCCAGTCCGAGATCAGGCGCCTGTCCATCCTGGACGAGGCCGAGCTCTTCGGCGCCGCAAAGGAGCTGCGCGCCCCGTACGAGCTGGTCAAGGAGGTGGCGAAGCTCGGCAAGCTGCCCGTCCCGCTGTTCTCCGCCGGAGGCGTGGCCACCCCGGCCGACGCCGCGCTCATGCGCCAGCTCGGCGCGGAGAGCGTCTTCGTCGGCTCGGGCATCTTCAAGTCCGGCGACCCGGCCAAGCGTGCCGAGGCCATCGTCAAGGCCACCACCTTCTACGACGACCCCGCCACCATCGCCAGGGTCTCCCGGGGCCTGGGCGAGGCCATGGTCGGCATCAACCTGGACGACCTCGCCGACGGCCAGCGCTACGCGGACCGCGGCTGGTAGCGGTCACCGCCCGCGAACGGGGCGTCCGGTGCTGGCCACCGGGCGCCCCGCCCGCTTAGGATGGAAGGGCGGGCTGTCCGCGTTCTCCCGGACACGGAGGGTGGGTGGGACCTCTGCGATGAGCACTCCAAGGAAAGGAGTGCGCATGTCGGTCACCACGACAGGAACGAAAACGGCGGCGATGAGCGGCCGTCAGCCGCTCGACCCGTGGCCTTCGGAAACCCTGCGCGATGTCGCCGAGCGGATGACCGAGGTACTCCCTGGATACCGGATTGAGATCCTCGGAGGGAAACTCGTCGTGTCCCCCACCCCGACCGCCAAGCACAACGGGATCATCCGTCTGCTCCAACTCCAGTTGGATTCCCAGTTGCCCGCGGGAAAGGTGCCGCTGCAGACCACCTCCATCGAGGGCCCCGGCCCTGACCAGGACTACTGCACTCCCGATCTCCTGGCCCTCCCCGCTGAGGTCACGGATGAGGATGACTGGCTCTTCAGCGCGGACATCGTCGATAAACTCCGCGAGTATGCCGAGTGGGGGATCCCGCTCTACCTTCTGGTCGATCCCCGCGATGGCGCCGTGGTCGTGTACTCGGATCCGAGCCGGAGGGAGTACCGGGGAGTCCATCGGATGACCTTCGGGGACTCCGTCGTCCTTCCGGAGCCGCTCAGGGATGTCAAGCTCGACAGCTCCGGCTTTCGACGGTACGGGGAGAAGGAGAAGAGGACGGGCGCGCGGCGCGAGAAGAAGCCGTAAGGCGGTCCGGCCCATGGCGGACCGCCCGCTTCACCCGAGCGCTTAATCTGGTGAACGCGGGACCGGGCGGTATTCGCGAGCGCGGCCCGCGCCGCCGGGAGGGTTCCGGCGGGCCGTACACGCGAGCAGTTGAGCGAGGTCGCCCCTTGTCCGCCACACCCACCATCGGAGTGCTCGCCCTTCAGGGCGATGTCCGCGAACACGCGCGCGCGCTGGAGCGCGCGGGCGCCCGCGCCGTCGGGGTCCGGCGCCCCGAGGAGCTCGACGCGGTCGACGGACTGGTCATCCCGGGCGGGGAGTCCACCACGATGTGGAAGCTCGCCGTCGCCTTCGAGATGCTCGAACCCCTGCGCAAGCGCGTCGCCGCGGGGCTGCCCGCCTACGGCTCCTGCGCGGGCATGATCATGCTGGCCGACCGGATCGAGGACGGCGTCCAGGGCCAGGAGACCGTCGGCGGCATCGACATGACGGTCCGGCGTAACGCCTTCGGACGGCAGGTCGACTCCTTCGAGGCGCCCGTGACCGTGGACGGGGTGGACGGCGGCCCCTTCGAGGCGGTCTTCATCCGCGCCCCCTGGGTCGAGTCGGTCGGCGCGTCCGCCCGGGCGCTCGGGCACGTTTCCCAGGGAGACCGGGCCGGTAGGATCGTCGCGGTACGACAGGGGGGGCTGCTGGCAACCTCGTTCCACCCCGAGATCACCGGGGACGCGCGTATCCACCGGCTCTTCGTCGACATGGTGAAAGGAAACGCATGAGCGGCCACTCCAAGTGGGCCACCACCAAGCACAAGAAAGCCGTCATCGACGCCAAGCGGGGCAAGCTCTTCGCGAAGCTGATCAAGAACGTCGAGGTGGCGGCGCGCACGGGGGGCGGGGATCCCGACGGGAACCCCACGCTCTTCGACGCCATCCAGAAGGCCAAGAAGAACTCGGTCCCGCTGGACAACATCGAGCGCGCGCGCAAGCGCGGCGGCGGTGAGGAGGCGGGCGGCGCCGACTGGCAGACCATCATGTACGAGGGATACGCCCCGGGCGGTGTGGCGCTGCTGGTGGAGTGCCTCACCGACAACCGCAACCGCGCGGCCTCCGAGGTGCGCGTCGCGGTCACCCGCAACGGCGGCTCCATGGCCGACGCGGGCTCGGTGTCCTACCTGTTCAACCGCAAGGGCGTCGTCATCGTCCCCAAGGAGGGGACCACCGAGGACGACGTCACCCTCGCGGTGCTGGAGGCGGGAGCGGAGGACGTCAACGACCTGGGCGAGTCCTTCGAGATCATCAGCGAGGCCACCGACCTGGTCGCGGTGCGCACCGCCCTGCAGGAGGCGGGCATCGAGTACGAGTCGGCGGAGGCGAACTTCCTGCCGAGCATGGAGGTCCCGCTCGACGAGGACGCGGCCAAGAAGGTGATGCGCCTCGTGGACGCCCTGGAGGACTCCGACGACGTGCAGAACGTCTACACCAACGCCGACATCTCCGACGAGGTCCTGGAGAAGATCGGCTGAGCACACGCTCCACTCACGCGCGCCCCGGCACAGGTCCGGGGCGCGCGTGTCTGCGGGGCGCGCCGTCCGGGCCCGTGGCTGACAGCGCGGGCCGGTAGGCTCTGCGAACGAGCGTTCGACGATCAGGGGGACGGGTGCGCGTACTGGGGATCGACCCGGGGCTGACCAGGTGCGGCGTGGGGGTGGTGGACGGAGCCATCGGCCGTTCCCTCACCATGGTCGCGGCCGGGGCGATCCGCACTCCGGCCGACGCCGAACTCCCCGTGCGCCTGCTCGGCGTCGAGCAGGGGATCGAGGAGTGGCTGGACGAGCACCGGCCCGACGCCGTCGCCGTGGAGCGGGTCTTCGCCCAGCACAACGTCAGCACCGTGATGGGCACCGCGCAGGCCAGCGCCGTCGCCATCGTGTGCGCCGCGCGTCGCGGCCTGCCCGTCGCCCTGCACACCCCCAGCGAGGTCAAGGCCGCCATCACCGGGAGCGGCCGCGCCGACAAGGCCCAGGTGGGCATGATGGTGGCGCGGATCCTCAAACTCGACGGTCCGCCCCGGCCCGCCGACGCGGCCGACGCCGTGGCCCTGGCCATCTGCCACCTGTGGCGCGGCGGGGCGCAGGCCAGGGTCGCCCAGGCGCAGCAGGAGTTCGCCAGGAAGATCGAACTCGCCCGCCAGGCGCGCGGGCTCTAGGGAAAGAGGACCATTGATCGCGTTCCTGAGCGGCAGGGTCGCCGCCCGCGGCGCCGGATCGGCCGTCATCGAGGTGGGCGGGGTCGGCATGACCGTGCAGTGCACCCCGGCCACGCTGGCGCGGTTGCCGGTGGGGGAGCAGGCCACCGTCGCCACCGCCCTGGTGGTCCGCGAGGACTCCCTCACCCTGTTCGGCTTCGGCGACGACGACGAGCGCGACGTCTTCGAACGCCTCCAGAGCGCCAGCGGGGTCGGCCCGCGCCTGGCCCTGGCCATGCTCGCCGTGCACACCCCCGACTCGCTGCGCCGGGCCGTGGCGGCCGAGGACACCGGGGCGCTCGTCCAGGTGCCGGGCATCGGGAAGAAGGGCGCCCAGCGGATCGTCCTGGAACTGAAGGGCAAGCTCGGCGTGCCCGTCGGGGAGGACGGCCCGGTCGGGGCGCGGCACGTGGCCGGACCCGCCGCCCTGCCGTGGCGCCCGCAGGTGGTCTCCGGCCTGGTCAACCTCGGCTGGTCCGCGCGCGACGCCGAGTCCGCCGCCGACGCCGTCGCCGACGACGCGGAGGCGGGAGGGGACGCCGACGTCGCCGCCCTGCTGCGCAGCGCCCTCCGCAAACTGAGCCGGGCCTAGGATGTGCGGCCTTGGACCCCGCCCCACCGATGATCTTTACGTCAGCGCCCCCTGAGACGGACATCGCGGGGCGCTAACGTCACGATCGTCAACGGGCGTCGGTGACGGCGCCCCACTGGCGCCATGACCGCGCGGAGGAGGAGAGAACCGATGAGTGAGCACGAGCGGGACCTGGTCTCGCCGGAGGCGGATCTGGACGAGCGCGCCGTCGAGGGCGCGCTCCGGCCCAAGAGCCTGGACGAGTTCGTCGGCCAGGAGCGCGTGCGCGAACAGCTCTCCCTGGTGCTGCGCAGCGCCCAGCGGCGCGGCAAGGCGCCCGACCACATCCTGATGTCGGGCGGTCCCGGCCTGGGCAAGACCACCCTGGCCATGATCATCGCCGCCGAGCTGGGCTCCTCGCTGCGCATCACCTCGGGGCCCGCGATCGAGCGTTCGGGGGACCTGGCGGCCGTGCTGTCCACCCTGCACGAGGGCGAGGTCCTGTTCCTGGACGAGATCCACCGCATGGCGCGTCCGGCGGAGGAGATGCTGTACGTCGCCATGGAGGACTTCCGGGTGGACGTCGTGGTCGGAAAGGGGCCCGGAGCGACCGCCATCCCGCTCGACATCGCGCCGTTCACCCTGGTGGGGGCCACCACCAGGGCAGGGATGCTGCCCGCGCCGCTGCGTGACCGGTTCGGTTTCGTCGCGCACATGGACTTCTACCGGCCCGACGAGCTGGAGCTCATCCTGCGCCGCTCGGCGGGCCTGCTGGGCGCGGACCTCGCCCCCGACGCCGCCGTCGAGATCGCCGGACGCTCGCGCGGCACCCCCCGGATCGCCAACCGGCTGCTGCGCCGGGTCCGCGACTACGCGGAGGTGCGCGGCGACGGCCGGCTCACCCTGGAGACCGCCCGCGCCGCGCTCAGCCTCTACGAGGTCGACGACGAGGGCCTGGACCGACTGGACCGCGCGGTCCTGACCGCGCTGCTGCGCCGCTTCCGGGGAGGGCCCGTCGGGCTGTCCACACTCGCGGTGTCGGTGGGGGAGGAGCCCGAGACCGTGGAGGTCGTCGCCGAGCCCTTCCTGGTCAGGTCCGGTTTCATCGCCCGCACCCCCCGCGGCAGGGTCGCCACCGCGGAGGCGTGGGCGCACATGGGACTGACCCCGCCGCCCGACGCGGCCTTCGGCGCGGGCGCCCTGTTCGGAGCGGCCGAGGAGCCGTAGGCTGGGAGGAGCGTGAACCCGCCGCCCGCCGCCCGCACCATCGCGGGGAACACCGGCCGGGGTTCGTTCGTTGGAGCAGGGCGTGCCGCCAATGTGCCTCCCCGCAGACCGGCGCGGTTCAGGAAAACCAGGAAAGGACGCCCCGTGCAGGGCCTAATCAATCTCGCAGCGCAGCCACAGGGCCAAGGCTCCGGCCTGATCGGCCAGGTGCTGATCTTCGTCCTCATCATCGCCGTCTTCTACCTGCTGTTCTTCAGGCCGCAGCAGAAGCGCCGCCAGCAGGAGCTCCAGATGCAGAGCGCGCTGACGCCCGGCACCGAGGTGATGACCAAGGCGGGGATCTACGGCACCATCGTGGAGGTCCACGACGACGACGTCGAGCTGGAGATCTCGCCCGGCACCCGCATCCGCATGGTCAAAGCCGGTGTCGGGGAGGTCATCACCCCGCAGGAGCCCGACGACGACACCCCGGTCGAGGACCGCCCCGACTTCGGGAACGACTCCGGTGACGGCCAGGACAAGTCCTGACGGTTCCCCCATAGACTTCACCCCGGTACCGGTTCCGCCTCGCGGGACCGGTACCGTCTTTCGTCACCGAACCGAGAAGGCCCTCCCACCCATGACCACTGACCTGCTCGCGCTCATCGCCCGGCACGTGCGCGACATCGCCGACTACCCCCGACCGGGAGTGGTGTTCAAGGACATCACCCCGCTGCTCGCCGACCCCGCCGGGTTCGCGGCGGTGGTCAAGGCCATCGCCGGACCGCTCGCCGGAGAGCGGATCGACCTGGTCGCCGGGCTGGAGGCGCGCGGTTTCATCTTCGGCGCCCCCGTCGCACTGGAACTGGGCGCGGGCTTCGTCCCCCTGCGGAAAGCCGGGAAACTGCCCGCGGCGACCTTCGCCGAGTCCTATGATCTCGAGTACGGCACCGCGACGGTCGAGGTGCACGCGGACGCGATCTCCCCCGGCAGCCGTGTGCTCATCGTCGACGACGTGCTCGCCACCGGCGGCACCGGACGGGCCGCGGTGGACCTGGTGCGCCGCGCGGGTGGTACCGTCGTGGAATTCTCGGTCCTCATGGAACTGGGGTTCCTCGAAGGACGCGAGAAACTGTCCGACGTCGAGCTGCGTGCTCTGACCACGGTCTGACGGCCCGCAAGGGCGGGGACATCCGGGACACTCCCGTTCCACCGCACTGACGTGCGGAGATCTCCCCCGCAGTGGCGTCTAGACTGGGGAATGGCGGCATCGCGGCGCCGCGTTGGAAGACGTACGGGTGTTCCGGGCACCCGCATCACTCATCGAACCGGTGCGTCGGGTGTCGACGACGACGTCCCATCACCTCGGTCCGTACGAACCGGCAGGCGGTCGTGGTGATCAGCCGGTCCAGCCGCGGGAGGTTGTCCATGCGCAGTGAAATGGTCTCGACCGAAGCGGAGCCCGCACGCCCCGACGACACGCCCGACGCGGTGTCCCGGCCCACGCCGGGGGCCTTCCCGCCGGGCGGGGACGAGCGGCGCGCCGAGTGTCAGGGGGGTGCCGCCTCCGACGCGGCGCCCCACGCCTCCGAGCCGCCCGCCCCCGAACCACCAGCCCCCTCCACGATCGGCGCCTCAGCGTCGGGTGAGACCCATGACGACGCTGACGCCCGTCCCGCCTCCACGACGTCCCCCGGTCCGTCGTCCACGGTGCGAGTACGACGCAGACTCGCGAGACTCGGTGCTCAGCGGGGAGCGACAATGAACCCGGTCCTCGAACCACTCATCAAGACCGTCCGCGCGACGCACCCCAAGATGGACGTGCGCCTCATCGAGCGCGCCTACGATGTCGCCGCGCACCACCACCGCGACCAGAAGCGCAAGAGCGGCGACCCCTACATCACGCACCCCCTCGCGGTGGCCACGATCCTGGCCGAGCTCGGCATGCAGGAGCCGACCATCGCCGCGGCGCTGCTGCACGACACGGTCGAGGACACCTCCTACACCCTCGACCAGCTGCGCGCCGACTTCGGCGACGAGATCGCCGAACTCGTCGACGGCGTCACCAAGCTCGACAAGGTCAAGTACGGCGAGGCCACCCAGGCCGAGACCGTGCGCAAGATGGTCGTGGCGATGTCGCGGGATATCAAGGTCCTGGTCATCAAGCTGTGCGACCGGCTGCACAACATGCGGACCCTGCGCTATCTGCCGCAGGCCAAGCGGGAGAAGAAGGCCCGCGAGACGCTGGAGATCTTCGCCCCGCTCGCCCACCGCCTGGGCATGAACACCATCAAGTGGGAGCTCGAGGACCTCGCGTTCGCGACCATGTACCCCAAGCGCTTCGACGAGATCGCCCGCCTGGTCTCCGAGCGCTCCCCGCGCCGGGACGTCTACCTCCAGGACGTCATAGAGGCGGTCTCGGCGGACCTGCGCGAGGCCAGGATCAAGGCGACGGTGCGCGGCCGCCCCAAGCACTACTACTCGATCTACCAGAAGATGATCGCCCGCAACGTCGGGTTCGACGACATCTACGACCTCGTCGGCATCAGGGTCCTCGTCGACAGCGTCCGCGACTGCTACGCGGCGCTCGGCACCATCCACGCGCGCTGGAATCCGGTGCCGGGGCGGTTCAAGGATTACATCGCGATGCCGAAGTTCAACATGTACCAGTCGCTGCACACCACGGTGATCGGTCCCGCCGGAAACCCGGTCGAACTCCAGATCCGCACCCGCGCCATGCACCGGCGCGCCGAGTACGGCATCGCCGCGCACTGGAAGTACAAGGAGGACCGCAACTCCGGAGGAGCCAAGGCCAAGAGCGCGTCCAACGACATGGCCTGGCTGCGCCAGCTCATCGACTGGCAGCAGGAGACCAAGGACCCGGGCGAGTTCCTGGAGGCGCTCCGCTTCGACCTGTCGGTGCAGGAGGTCTTCGTCTTCACCCCCGGCGGCGACGTCATCGCGCTGCCCCAGAGCGCGACCGCCGTGGACTTCGCCTACGCGGTGCACACCGAGGTCGGCCACCGCACCGTGGGCGTGCGGGTCAACGGCCGCCTGGTGTCGCTGGACAGCGAGCTGCACAACGGCGAGACCGTGGAGATCATCACCGCCAAGACCGACGACGCGGGCCCCAGCCGCGACTGGCTGAACTTCGTCAAGAGCGCCCGCGCCCGCAACAAGATCCGGCAGTGGTTCACCAAGGAGCGCCGCGAGGCGGCGATCGAGCAGGGCAAGGACGCCATAGCCAAGGTCATGCGCAAGCAGGAGCTGCCGGTCAAGCGGCTGTTCAGCGGCGAGCTGATGATCGCGCTCGCGCACGACCTGCGATATCCCGACCTGGACGCGCTGTACGCGGCCGTCGGCGAGAACCAGATCAGCGCCCAGAACGTCGTCGAGAAGCTCGTCGGCTCCATGGGCGGCCTGGAGAACGCCGAAGAGGACATGGCCGAGACCGCCACGCCCACCCGCACGTCCCGCCAGCGGGTCGCGGGCAACCCCGGCGTGGTGGTCCAGGGGGACCCGGACGTGTGGGTGAGGCTGTCCAAGTGCTGCACGCCCGTGCCGGGCGATCCCATCGTGGGCTTCGTCACCCGGGGCGCGGGTGTCTCGGTGCACCGCAGCGACTGCGTCAACACCAAGCACCTCGACCCGGAGCGCATGGTGGAGGTGCAGTGGCAGCCGACCGAGAACTCCATGTTCCTGGTGGCCCTGCAGGTGGAGGCGCTGGACCGCACGCGCCTGCTGTCCGACATCACCCGGGTGCTGTCGGACCAGCACGTCAACATCCTGTCGGCGACCGTGCACACCAGCCGGGACCGGGTCGCGCTGAGCCGCTTCACCTTCGAGATGGCCGACCCCGCCCACCTGGGGCACGTGCTCAAGGCGGTACGCGGGGTGGACGGCGTCTACGACGTCTACCGGATGCGCAACTAGGAGACCTCCGGCGCGGGGGATCGGCGCGGGTGCTTCGGGCGGGTCCTTCCGCCTCGTGCCACGCGGATCGCGAGGTGGCGGCGGGCGGGGCTGGAGGCCCGCGTGTCCCCGCCGGGTGTCCGTGACGCGGAGGTTCGGGGACCGGTTCCGACCTCACTCGGAATGGTCGTGAGCTTTCCGCCCTTTCAGGCACCGAAACGGGCAGAGGGCTCAAGACCATCGGGCAGGACCTCTGTGGAGACCCGCCCCCCGCAGAGCCCCGGACGCCCCCGCGCCGGGAACTCCGCGGTGTCCCGGCCCCGGGGCCCGCGGCCGACGCCCCGGGGGTGTCGTCCCCCGAGAGACGGCGGCTGCGGGCAGACTGGGCGTATGCGGAAACTCTCACTGGACGCGCTCGCCGAACAGCAGCTGAGGCGGGCGGCCGAGGCGTCGTCGGGGCGCAGCGCCACCACTGTCCACGGCGGCCACGAGCACGCGCTGCGCCAGACCCTGCTCGCGCTGACCGAGGGAAGGTCGCTGGACGACCATCCCAGCCCCGGGGAGAGCACCCTGTTCGTGCTGCGCGGCAGGGTGCGCCTCACCTCGGGAGACGACGCCTGGGACGCGCGCTCCGGAGACCTGCTGATCCTCCCCCGGGCGACGCACGCCCTGCACGCGCTGGCCGACTCGGCGCTGCTCCTCACCGTGGTGATGCCCCGCTGACCGGACGCGGAACGGGCCTGTCCGGACCGGGGGTGTCCGGACAGGCCCGCTCGGTCACGGGGAGGGCGGGCCTCAGCTCATCTCCTCCAGCGCCCGCTCGGCCTCGGCGAGCCAGGAGCGGCGGGCCTCCAGCGACTCCTCGGCCTCGCGCGCCTTGCGGTCGTTCCCGGCCTCGCGCGCCTTGGACAGCTGCTTCTCCAGGCCCTCGATGGACCCGCGGAGCTGGCTGACGGTGGCCTCGGCGCGGGCGCGCGCCTCGGGGTTGGTGCGCTGCCACTCCTGGTCCTCGGCCTTGCGCACGGCCTCCTCGATCTTGCGGAAGGCGCCTTCGAGGCGCTCCCGGGTGTCGCGCGGCGCCGCGCCGGCCTCCTCCCAGCGCTCCTGGAAGTCGCGCAGCCTCGCGCGGGCCTCGCGCGGGTCGGTGACCGGGAGCAGCTCCTGGCGGGCCTCCTCCAGCAGCTTCTCCTTGACCTCGGCGTTGCCGCGCAGTTCGGCGTCGCGTTCGGCGAAGACGGAGTTGCGGGCGGCGAAGAAGCGGTCCTGGGCGCCCTTGAAGCGCTCCCACAGGGCGTCCTCGGTGGCGCGGTCGGCGCGTCCGGTGGACTTCCACTGCTGCATCAGGTCCCGGTAGCGGCCCGCTGTGGCCCCCCAGTCGGTGGAGTCGGCGATCGCCTCGGCCTCGGTGACGATGCGCTCCTTGTCGTGGCGCACGTGCTCGCGCTGCTCGTCCAGCCCGGCGAAGTAGGCCTTGCGCCGCTTGGAGAAGGCGTTGCGGGCGGTGGACATGCGCTTCCACAGGGCCTGCTCGGTGGGACGGTCGGCACGCGGGGCGGCCTTCCACTCCTCGATGAGCTGGCGCATGCGCTCGCCGCCGGTCTTCCAGTGCGTCGTCTCCTCGGCCACGCGCTCGGCCTCGGCGACGATGCGCTCCTTGGTCTCGCGGGCCTGCCCCCGGGCCTGCTCCTGGGCCTGCTTCTGCTCGGCCTTGCGGTGCTCGGCCCGCTCCGAGAGCGCGTCCAGGCGCCTGCCCAGCGACTCCAGGTCGCCGACGGCCTGGGCGTCGGTCACGGCCGAACGGAGCTTCTGCACGCTGGACATCGCCTGCGCGGCGGACAGGTCGGTGGTGGCCAGGCGCTTCTCCAGCAGCTCGACCTCGGTCAGCAGCGACTCGTACTTGCGCGTGAAGAAGGCCAGGGCCTCCTCCGGATCGCCCGCCTGCCATGACCCGACGACACGTTCGCCCTCGCTCGTGCGCACATAGACCGTGCCGTCGTCGTCTACGCGGCCCCAGGGGTCCGTGGTCACCGTGTCCTCCTGCTGTGATGAGCCTGATGTCGTCAGGTCTGTGTGGTCGTGACAGCGTGCCACCGGCACCGCGCCCCGGATGCGGATCCTCGCCGGATCGGCGGCGCGTTGGGAGTGGTGGGCACGAATCTACCCGCATCCGCTGAATCGACCTGTGTTGTCGCTGCCCAGAGTGCGTCGAATACGGTCCGGGCACGGACCAATATGGCACTGTCAAGGCGTTTGGCAAAGAGTCACGGGCTGCGTGGTGACCGAATGGTGATGATTGGGGCGGCTCGGTGACCGTCCGCAGTCCCGCCCGGCCGCTCCCCGAGCTGCGGCGGAACCGCCGGAAGGGTAATGGTTCGCCGCCCGCCGCCGTCCTCGGTACGCTCGGGGGCAACCGACCGTCGACACCCGCGCCCTGGAAACGAGGTCAGCCCCGACCGTGCTCATCGCAGGTTTTCCCGCCGGACCGCTCGCGGCGAACTGCTACGTGGTCGCCCCGGAGGCGGGGGCGGAGTGCGTGGTCGTCGACCCGGGCCAGCAGGCCGGGAGCGGCCTCGCGGGCCTCCTCGCCGAGCACGGCCTGACGCCCGCGGCCGTACTGCTCACGCACGGCCACTTCGACCATGTCTGGTCGGCCGCGCAGATGTGCGAGGAGTACGGTGTCGCGGCCCACGGACACGCCGCGGACCGCGCGCTGCTGGCCGACCCCGCCAAGGGGGTGGACCCGGGCCTCGCCGCGCAGCTGTCGGCACTGTTCGGGGGCGAGCGGCTGCGCGAGCCGGACCGGGTCGTCGAGGTCTCCGACGGCGAGACCCTGCGCCTGGCGGGCCTGGAGATCGGCGTGGCGCACGCGCCGGGCCACACGCCCGGCTCGGTCGTCTACACGCTGCCCGCGGCGGAGGGGCGCCCCGAGGCGCTGCTCACCGGGGACCTGCTGTTCGCCGGGTCCATCGGGCGCAGCGACTTCCCCGGCGGCGACCACGCCGAGATCCTGCGCAGCCTGGCCCGGGTCTGCCTGAGCCGCCCGGACGACACCGCGGTCCTGCCGGGCCACGGCCCCCGGACCACCGTCGGCCGGGAGCGCGCCACCAACCCCTTCCTGCGCGGCCTCCGGGAACGGGAACAGTGAACGACGGGACGACCGGTACCGGCCCGCGCGCGGGTTCGGGCGCTCAGCCGCCGCACAGACGAGATACCGGCACCGGTTCCGCCGTCGCGGAACCGGTCGACCGTGCACGTCAGGCAAGATGAGACAGTCCGAAACCTTTGAAGGAGAACCCCGTTGATCCGCACGCATGACGCGGGCACGCTGCGCGCCGAGCATGCCGACGAGACCGTAGTCCTGGCCGGTTGGGTGGCCCGCCGCCGCGACCACGGCGGCGTCGTCTTCCTGGACCTGCGCGAAGCCTCCGGCGTGGTCCAGGTCGTGGTACGCGAGGACGACCTCGCCCACGACCTCCGCTCGGAGTACTGCATCAAGGTGACCGGCACCGTCCGGGTCCGCCCCGAGGGCAACGAGAACCAGGACATCGCCACCGGCGCCGTCGAGGTCGTCGCCACCGAGATCGAGGTCCTGAGCGAGGCCGCCCCGCTGCCGTTCCCCCTGGACGGCTCCCAGGAGGTCTCCGAGGAGGCCCGGCTGCGCTACCGCTACCTGGACATCCGCCGCCCCGAGCGCGCGGCCGCGCTGCGCGCCCGCTCCAAGGCCACGTACGTGGTGCACGACGTCATGCGCGAGCACGGCTTCGTCAACGTCGAGACCCCGTACCTCACCCGTTCCACCCCCGAGGGGGCCCGGGACTTCCTCGTGCCGGTGCGCCTGCAGCCCGGTCACTGGTACGCGCTGCCGCAGTCCCCGCAGCTGTTCAAGCAGCTGCTCATGGTGGGCGGCATGGAGCGCTACTACCAGATCGCGCGCTGCTTCCGGGACGAGGACTTCCGCGCCGACCGGCAGCCGGAGTTCACCCAGATCGACATCGAGATGAGCTTCGTCGACCAGGAAGACGTCATCGGGGTCGGCGAGCAGCTGGTGGCCCGGCTGTGGAGCGAGGTCCTCGGCCACGAGGTCCCGCTGCCGCTGCCGCGCATGCCGTTCCTGGAGGCGATGGACCGCTTCGGCTCGGACAAGCCGGACCTGCGGTTCGGCCAGGAGCTGACCGAACTCACCGGCCTGTTCGCCGACACCACCTTCCGGGTCTTCCAGGCGCCCTACGTCGGCGCCGTGGTGATGCCGGGCGGCGCCTCCCAGACCCGCAAGCAGCTCGACGGCTGGCAGGACTGGGCCAAGGCCCGCGGCGCCAAGGGCCTGGCGTACGTCCTGGTCCAGGCGGACGGAACGCTGGGCGGACCCGTCGCGAAGAACCTGTCCGAGACCGAGAGGTCGGGGCTGCTGGAGGCGGTCGGGGCCGAGCCCGGCGACGCGGTCTTCTTCGCTGCCGGAGCGCGCCGCGCCTCCCAGGAGCTGCTGGGAGCGGCCCGCCTGGAGATCGGCAACCGGCTGGGGCTCGTCGACGAGTCCCAGTGGTCCTTCCTGTGGGTGGTGGACGCCCCCATGTTCGAGGAGGACGGCGAGGGCGGCTGGACCTCGGTGCACCACCCGTTCACCGGCCCCAAGCCGGAGTTCGCCGACACCTTCCACGAGGACCCGGCCAACGCGCTGGCCTACGCCTACGACATGGTGTGCAACGGTTCGGAGATCGGCGGCGGCTCCATTCGTATCCACCGCGGCGAGGTCCAGCAGCGCGTCTTCGAGACCCTGGGGATCAGCAAGTCCGAGGCCGAGTCCAAGTTCGGCTTCCTGCTGGAGGCGTTCAAGTTCGGCCCGCCGCCGCACGGCGGCATCGCGTTCGGGTGGGACCGGATCATCACCCTGCTGACCGGGGGGGACTCGATCCGCGACGTCATCGCCTTCCCCAAGACCGCCTCGGGCGGCGACCCGCTGACGGGCGCGCCGACGCCGATCACGGCGGCGCAGCGCAGGGAGGCGGGCGTCGACGCGGTACCGGAAGACAAGGAGTCCTGACCGTCCCGTGCCGGGCAGGGAGCACACCGGGGCCGCGCGCCGAGAGGGCGCGCGGCCCCGGTCCGCGTTCCCGCCCCGAAAGCTGTGTGGATGACCGCTTGGGCAAGAGCGCGTCGGTGATCCCGCGGAGCATGGGCTCTCGGCTCCTCGAGCAGAGGCGGGAGCACGGCGGGCAGGTGTGCGGGTGGAGCAGTGGGACCTGGCCGCCGGGGAGGTCGCGGGACCGGCGGGGGTCGTGGTGGCCACGCCGCCACGTACGGCCTGGGACCGCGCCCGGTGCCTGCCACGCCTGGAGGCGGTGGCCGCGTCGGACCGGGTTCCGCGCCATTGACCAGACGATGGACCCGGGGCCGGCCCACCCGGCCCGGCCTTTTTCGTGTCAGGGCGAACCAAAAGCACCGCAAGGGCGTCATACCCGGCGTGTATGAACGTGGGGTGTCCGTTCGCCCCGCGCGGATGACCACATGCGGGCGGACGGGGAAACCGGCTATCGCTTGTCCCCGTTTACCGATATCTTAAACCCCTCATATCCTCAGCAATATGGAGCTTTCATGACTTCTGGGACCTTCCGGTCGGCTGCCGGCCGTGGAGCCGCCGCCACCGCGATCGCCGGTACGGTTCTGGCGCTGTCCGGCTGCGGCATCCTCGAGCAGCTCGCCGGTGACGACGTCTTCACCCTCGTGGTCGGCGACTGCCTGAGCAGCTCCACCGGTGAGGGCGAGGTCTCCTCCGTTCCCACCGTGGACTGCGCGGAGCCGCACGACTCCGAGGTGTACGCGAGCCACATGATCGCCGACGGCGCCTACCCCGGCGAGGACGCCATCTACACGGAGGCCGAGGAGGTGTGCACGACGGAGTTCGAGACCTTCGTCGGTATGGCCTACCTGGACTCCGAGCTGGACTTCGAGTACCTCTACCCGACCGAGGACTCCTGGAACGAGCTGGACGACCGCGAGATCCTGTGCATGGTCGTCGACCCCGCGGGCCAGACCACCGGCAGCCTCGAGGGCGCCGCGCGCTAGGAAGCGGTGTTCCGCCGGGGCGGTCGGACGACCGCCGCCCGCCCCGGACACGTGAAGGCCCCCACCGGTGATACGGCGGATTCAACGGGTTCTCGCAACACCTCGTTGATTAGACGAGTGTAAGCAGACGCTCGGCTGGGGTTTCCCAGCCGAGCGTTTTGCGTGGTCGACCGTTCAGCTTCTGAGCGACATGCTCCAGATCCAGCGGGCTGTGCACTGACAGGTCGGTGCCCTTGGGAAAGTACTGGCGCAACAGCCCGTTGGTGTTCTCGTTCGACCCGCGCTGCCAAGGAGAGGCGGGGTCGCAGAAGAACACCGGCACCCCCGTAGCCACCGAGAACGTCCTGTGGCCGGCCATCTCGCTGCCCTGATCCCAGGTCAACGAACCGCGCAGATGTTCGGGCAGCTCACCGATCAGAGCGCTCAGCACACCCCCGACCGCCTCGGCGGTGTGCTCACCGGGCAGATGCCCGAGCAGCACGTACCGGGTGGAGCGCTCGACCAGGGTGATGATCGCGGACTTGTTGCCCGCTCCGAGGATGAGATCGCCCTCCCAACGCCCAGGAACGGCACGGTCTTCGGCCTCGGCGGGACGCTCGCTGATCACCACCATCTCATCGACGAACCGGCTCTGCCTGCGCTCGGGTGAGCGGTGCGGCTTGCGTCGGATCCGGCCGGTGCGCAGCGCGGCGGCGACCTCGCGCTTGAGCCCGCCCCGGGCCTGGACGTAGAGCGCTTGGTAGATGGTTTCGTGGCTCACACGCATGTCCTGGTCATCGGGGTGCTCTTGAACGAGCCGTTGGCTGATCTGCTCCGGAGACCATTGTTCCTCCAACCCCTGGGCGACGTAGTCGCGCAAAGGGCCGGGGCAGGCGAGCTTGGCAGGTTTGGGACGTGCCCGCCCGGCAACCGCCCGGCGCTGGGCCGCATAGGCACCATAGGAGCCGTCCGGGCTGCGATGGTGGTCGAGCTCACGCTTGATCGTGGACGCGGGGTGCCCCAGATCGCGGCCGATCGCTCGCAGGCTCCACCCCGCCCGGTCCGGGTCCGCGATCCGTTCCCGTTCTCGCAGGGTCAAAAAGCGCGGGTGGACCGGTCTTTCGAGCGCGGTCATGGTGGGTGCGGGGGTGGTCATGGACTCCATGGTGGTCTGCCCGGTGGAGTAGTTCACCCGGCGACCATCGGGGTAGATCCTGGAGTTGCCGGACTTGCGTACCCCGCGGTCCCAGTCTTTGGCGGTGCGCTCGTTGATCCCGACCCGCCGGGCGGCCTCGCGGCGAGGCACAGCGCGTCTGCGTAGGCGTTCGTAGTCCTTGTGGGCTGGGTGGGGGCGTTGCTGGCGCCGGGAGCGCAGCCCTGCTTTGCGTGCCCACCCGAACGCGGTGTTGCGATTGATCCCCAGCTCTCGGGCTGTCTCGGTGACGTTGCCGGACTGGGCCATCCGTTCTAGGAACCGTTCCCGCAGCCGGGCTAGTTCTTGCTTGGAAAACGACACGGTGGTCGCAACCTCGCCAGAGTCAGGGTGTTGCGACCACCGTTAGAACCCAAGTACGAGCCGGCGGGGGTCTTCACGCGTTCGGGGGAGCCGCCCTCCTCGGGCCGGAGCGCCCGGCGCGGAGGGAGGCGGGCGCGGGGCCGAACCGCTAGAGTTGGATCTTGTGTGCCGGATTCTCGACGGCGCCGAGCAATGCAGAGGTCAAGGGAACGACAAGAATCGGCCGACCGGAGCGGATCGTCCGTAAGGGGCTTCCCAAGATTGACCGATTTCTTCTTCCTTTGCGGTGGATTGTCCGGCGGTACTGTCGGACGGTGTGAAAGACCACCTCTTCCAGACGATGACCTGTGTAAAGGGGTGGTTACGTCGTTAAAGTAGGCTGAATCGGATGTTCGTTGGGGAAGGCCCGTGGGCGCGGGTGGGACATTCGCGACGACACAGGGATGATCTATTACGTGAACGGCTCAACCGGCACAACTGACGGCTTCGCCGGTTCCGGAGGACTGACCGGTGCCGCTTTTGCTGCGGAAATGGGTGATCCGTCCGGTGCGGCGTTCCACCATGCGCCGGCGGCGATGCTCGTGGCCGACCAAGCCGGAGCGGTCGTGCTGGTCAACAAGGCCTTCACCGACTTTCTGGGGTACGCGCCCGACAAGGTGAAAGGGCGCCCCTGGCCGGAGCTGTTCGAGGCCGGCGACCACGGGCGGGCCTGGGCGCAGCACCGGACGTCACTGCGCGGAGCCTCCGAGCGCTCCCCCGACCTGGTGATCCGCACGGCCGACGGCGGGACGTGCCGCGCCACGGTCAGGGCGCGCGCGCTGTCGTCGGACGGCGCTGAGGGCGCGGGCGGCGTCGTCGTCCAGCTGTCCGGCATCGGAAGGGACGAGGAGACGCTGCGCATCGTCACCGAACTGCGGCTGCGCGACGCCGACACCGCCATGTGGATCCTGGACCTGGCCAGCGGGGAGCTGGAGGAGATCTTCGGCCCCTCCCCGCTGGGGCGGATGCTCGTCGGGGACGCCCGCACCCTGGAGGAGTGCCTGGCGCGGGTGCACCGGGACGACATCGCCCGGCTGCGCGACGCCATGGAGGCCTCCTACCAGGGGCGCGACTACGAACAGCGCTTCCGGATGTTCGACCAGGTGGGTGACGAGCGCTGGCTGTACGCGCGCGGCTCCTACATGGGCGGGGAGCGCCCCCGGATCGTCGGCATCGTCGACGACATGACCGAGCACGTCCAGCTGGTCCGGCGCCTGGCGGACCGCCGCCGCATCGAGGCGGCGCAGGGGCGGCAGGTCAACGAGCTGGCCGCCAAGCTCGTCTCCGCCACCACGGTGCAGGAGGTCACCGGCCTGCTCAGCGAGGAGTTCATGCCGATCTTCGGCGGAGACGGCGCGCGCGTCATGCTGCTGGACGAGGACGACCTGGTGAACCACCCCTCGGGAACCGGGGACGCGTCCGACAGGTGGCTGGAGGGCCCCGATCACAGGGACGCGTCGTTCCCCGCCGGAGCGGTCCTGCAGGACCGCCAGCCCCGCTTCTTCGAGAGCCGCGCCGAGGTCCTGGAGCGGTTCCCGGCCGTCGAGGAGGCCCTGCACCACACGGGGAGCCACTCCTGGGCGTTCGTGCCGATCTTCGGCGACACCAAGGTCGCCCTGGGCGTGTGGGCGGTGGCCTGGACCCAGCCGCACCACGCCACCCCCGACGAGCGCGCGCTCATGCTGACCCTGGCCGGACTGGCGGGGCAGGCGCTGCAGCGTGTCAACCGCCAGCAGGCCGAACTGGAGCTCGCGGACGCCCTGCAGAAGCGCATGCTGCCGCCGCAGCCGCCGGACTTCCCCGAACTCGACGTGGCGGTGCGCTACCTGCCCGCGCGCGCCGGGTGGCGGGTGTGCGGCGACTTCTACGACGCCATCCGGCTGCCCGGAAGGCGCATCGGCCTGGTCGTGGGGGACGTGCAGGGGCACGGGGTGGAGGCCGCCGCCGCGATGGGGCAGATCCGGATGGCCTTCCGGGCCTACGTCAGCAACCAGAGCGACCCGGGGGCGGTCGTGGCCGAGACCAACCGGCTGCTCGCCGAGACCGGCGAGATCGCCTTCGCCACCTGCGGCTACCTCGTACTCGACCTGGACCTGGGGCAGCTTCAGGCGGCCTGGGCGGGGCAGCCCCCCGTGGTGCTCGCCACCGAGTCGGGCTTCGAGGTGTGGGCGCCCGAGACCGGCCCTCCCCTCGGGGTGGACCCGGAGGCCAAGTACCCGGTCAGCAGTCACCGCCTGGACCCCGAGAGCACGCTCCTGATCTGCTCGGACGGGCTCGTGGAGAGTTCGGGGGTGCTCATGGACGACGGCCTGGCCGCGGTCGGCCGGGAACTGAGCGCGAAGGCCCGCGACGTGCAGGGGGCGGCCTCGTCCCTGGCCGAGCTCGTCCCCGCCGGGCGGGGCGACGACATCGCGATCCTCATCGCCCGGATGCGCTGACCGATGCCCAGGGGGGTCGGGTGGGGTTCCGTCGGGCTGCTGGCCGCCTTCGCGGCGATGACCACGCCGCTCGCCTTCGGTATCGCCGTCCCGCTCCTCAAAGGGCTGGACACCGCGCTCACCGAGGCCGTCGCGGGCGAGAGGACCCCGTTCCTGACCGCGGTGGCGACCTTCTGCCACGTCATCGGGGGGTGGCCGTGGGGAGGTCTCCTGCTGGCCGGGCTGGTGGTCCCGCTGCTGCTGCGGCGGCGGTGGGAACCGGCGCTGCTGGTCGTGTGCGCCTGGGCCGTCACGTCCCTGGCCGCGGTCCCGGCGGCCAAGGCGCTGCTGGGCCGCGCCCGCCCGCTCGACCCGCTGGTGCTGGAGACGTCGCCCTCCTACCCCTCCGGGCACGCGGCGTTCGCCGGGGCCCTGGCGGCGGCGGCCGTCGCCGTCTCCCCGGGCCGCGCGCGGGTCTGGACGGTGCCGGCCGCGGTGGCGTTCACCGCGTTGATGGCGTGGAGCCGGATGTATCTGGGGGCGCACTGGTTCTCGGACACGGTCGGCGGAGCGCTGCTGGGGTGGGGAGTGGGTCTGCTCGTCTGGGGCGCGGTGCTGCTGCCGCGCCCCTCGTTCCGGTTCCGTCGACGGTCCTGACGCCAGCGCCCTGGAACCCGCGGTCCCAGGGCGCTGACGTCAGGACCGTCGGGAGTGGCGCCAACGTTGAATCCGGTGACCGGACCTCGGTCAGTAGGCTTGGACCGTGTCCGAAACACTGTTCGACGATGCCGGGGCCGAAGCCCAGCGCTCCGAGGAGCCGCTCGCGGTGCGCATGCGGCCGCGCACCCTGGACGAGGTGGTCGGCCAGCGGCACCTGCTCGGCGAGGGCAGCCCGCTGCGCCGCCTGGTCGAGGACGACGCGCCCATGTCGCTGCTGCTGTGGGGACCGCCGGGGACCGGGAAGACCACGCTGGCGACGGTGGTCAGCCGGGTCACCAAGCGGCGGTTCGTCGAGCTCTCGGCGGTGACCGCCGGGGTCAAGGACATCCGCGCGGTGGTGGACACCGCCCGCCGGGAGATGGGGATGCGCGGCACCCGCACGCTGCTGTTCGTGGACGAGGTGCACCGCTTCAGCAAGACCCAGCAGGACGCGCTGCTGCCGTCGGTGGAGAACCGCTGGGTGAGCTTCATCGGCGCGACCACCGAGAACCCGTTCTTCTCGGTCATCAGCCCGCTGCTGTCCCGCTCGCTGCTGCTCACCCTGGAGTCGCACACCGAGGAGGACGTCCGCACCGTCGTGGAGCGCGCGCTCACCGACGAGCGCGGCCTCAAGGGGCGCCACACCCTCGCCGAGGAGGCCCTCGCGCATCTGACCCGGCTGGCCGGGGGCGACGCGCGGCGCTCGCTCACCTACCTGGAGGCCGCGGCCCTGGTCGCGGGGGGCCGGGACGAGATCACCGTGGCCGACGTCGAGCGCGCGGTGGACCGGCACGCGGTGCGCTACGACCGGTCCGGCGACCAGCACTACGACGTGGTCAGCGCGTTCATCAAGAGCATGCGCGGCAGCGACGTGGACGCGGCGCTGCACTACCTGGCCCGGATGATCGAGGCGGGCGAGGACCCGCGCTTCATCGCCCGCCGCGTCGTCGTGCACGCCAGCGAGGACGTCGGCATGGCCGACCCCAGCGCGCTGCAGGCGGCGATCGCCGCGGCCCAGGCCGTCGAGCTGATCGGCCTGCCCGAGGCCCGCATCAACCTGGCCCAGGCCGTCATCCACATCGCGCTCGCCCCGAAGTCCAACTCGGTGGTCTCGGCGATCGACGCGGCGATGCGGGACGTGCGCGCGGGCCGGGTCGGCTCGGTCCCGCCGCACCTGCGCGACGGCCACTACAAGGGGGCGGCCGAACTCGGCCACGGCGAGGAGTACCGCTACCCGCACGACCACCCCGGCGGGGTCGTCGCCCAGCAGTACGCCCCCGACGCCCTGGCCGGAGCGCAGTACTACCGGCCCACCACGCACGGCGCCGAGCGCCGGTTCGCCGAGGTGTTGGAGCGCATCAAGGGCGTCCTGCGCGGCGGACCGCCCCGCTAGTCGGTGATCTCGACCTTTCCGGGGTCTCGATCACCTCTGAGACCCCGGAAAGGTCGAGATCACCGGGGAGGGCGCCAAGAAACGGACGCTAGCATGCCCGTATCCGTATCCGTATCCACGGCCGTGCCCGTCCGCGGCGTCCCACGATGACAGGAACCCCTCCATGATCAAGAAGCTGGCCGGGTCGGGGCTGGCCGCGGCGGTGCTCCTCGCGGGGTCGGCGGTGGCGGCCGCCCCCGCCTCGGCGGCCTCCTACAACGGCGTCTGCGGACAGGGCTACTCCGTCGTGAACTCCGCGCCCATCGGCTCCGCGGGCACGGTGTACCTGACCTACAGCTCCTCCACCCGCAAGAACTGCGTGGTCACCGTGCTGAGCGACCAGGGCACCCGGGTGCGCGCCGAGGCGGGGCTGAAGAAGGACACGTCCACCGCGTGGACGACCGACGCGGGGGACTTCGCCCAGTACGCCGGACCGGTCTACCTGTCGGCGCCGGGCGAGTGCGTCGACTGGGGCGGCCTCATCGGCACCCAGTGGGTGGTCCGCACCGGCACCAACTGCGGCTGACCGGCGCGGCCCCGGCCGGCGGGCGACCGGTCAGGCCCAGGGCGGGGCCGCGCCGTCGGCGCCGGCGCGGTGCCGCTCCACGACCCGGGTGATCCGGGCGGTCCCGTCGTCGCCGACGGTGTAGGTGACCTCGGCGAGGATCTCCGCCCGCGCGTGGCCCGACAGGTGGTCCACCAGGGCCTGGGGCGTGGAGGGGACGGTCCCCGCGGCGCCGTCGCTCACCGCGCCGCCCCGGTCCTGGCAGAAGCTCCACGCGCACAGCACCTCGGCGCCGTCCGCGAGCACCCCCCACCGCGCCGACCCGCCCTGCGGCGCGAAGCCCACGACGAGGGACCCCGACGGCCGCCCGCTTCCGGGCTGCGAGGTCGGACCCAGCACCGCCGTCCCGGTGAGCGACTCGGCGGAGCCCCCGCCGGACCCGGGGGCCTCCCGGCCGCCGTTCTCCTCCGCCTCCTCCGGCTCCCCGCCGGGGCTCGCGGACGCCTCCGGGCTCGGCGGGGCGTCCTTTCCGTCCTCCCCGTCGGCGCCGTCCCGCCCGTCGCTCCCCGCCGGCCCCGCGGCCTGCTGGTCGGGGGCCGTCCCGGAGGCCAGGGCCGGGATCCACGACCACAGCGGGCTGTCCGCGCCCGAGGCCACGGCGGCGGTTCCCAGCGCCACCACCAGCGCGACCGCGGCCACGGCCGACGCCGCCACGGTCAGAGCGCGGAACCGGCGGTTCCGGCGCGTCTCGAGGGCGAACGCGACCCCCGACGGCGCCTCGACGCCGGTCCAGTTGTCGTCCAGCACCTGGGAGAGCACGTGGGTGGCCTCCGAGGCGTTGGAGACGCTGGGCGCGAACCGCTGCCCGACAGCGGCGATCCCGGTCAGCAGCCGCGCGGCCGTCGGGCGCTTCGAGGCGTCCTTGTCGAGCGCGGCGCGGGCCAGGTCCGCGAGCGGACCGGTGAACCCGTCCAGGTCGGGTTCCTCGTGGACGACCCGGTAGCCGATCGCGTCGGGAGAGCCCTTGCCGAACGGCGGGCGCCCGGTGGCCGCGTAGGCGACGAGGCCGCCCCAGGCGAAGACGTCGTCGGCGAACGTCGCGGGCGCGCCCCGGTAGTGGTCGGGGCTGATCCAGCCGGGGGAGCCGATGACGCTCCCGGTGCGGGTGAGCGCGGTCTCGTCCACGGCGCGGGCGATGCCGAAGTCGAGCACGCGCGGCCCGTTGGGGGACAGGATCACGTTGGCGGGCTTGAGGTCGCGGTGCGCGATCCCGGCCTCGTGGATGCGCGTGAGCGCCTCGGCGACCCCGGCGGCCAGCCCGCGCAGCAGGGGCTCGCGGATCGGCCCGTGCCTGCGGACGTAGCCGCCGAGCGTGGAGCCGGAGACGAACGGGGTGGCCAGCCAGGGCCGGGCGGCCTGCGGGTCCGCGCCCAGCAGGGGGACCGCGCACGCTCCGCCGACCCGGCCGAGCAGGTCGACCTCGCGGGCGAACCGCGCCCGGAACTCGGGGTCGGCCGCGTACTCGGCGTGGACGACCTTGACCGCCACCACGCCCCCGTGCGCGTCCACCCCGGCGTAGACGACCCCCATCCCGCCCGCGCCGAGCCGCTTGAGCAGCCGGTACGAGCCGATCTGGGACGGGTCCTCGGGGGTCAGGTCCGTCGCGGTGGAGGGCAGCACGATCGGCGGGGTGTTCGTGGTCTTCACGGCAGGAAACCCGGATTCCGTTTGCTCGCTGACATTTCGGCCGATTTGGGACGGCTCGACGATCCTAGCCCCGGGCTTCCGCGGAGGTGGGGGCCGACCATGGCCCGTGGACGGGGAAAGCGCCTCTGACTTGGAACGACAAGGGTTGTCGAAGCTCTCGTCCCCACACGGGGCAGAAGCACGTCCCGCGTGGGGCCTCCCCGGTTCTCGCACGTCCGCGGGCCGGGCCCGGGAGGCCGCGGCCTCCCGTCCGTGGCCCGTGCCCCCCGGCGGCCCGCCCGGACGCATCGGGCCGTCGCCGTGTCCGCGGCCGCGCCCCCGCCGTTGCCTCAAGCGGAAACACCCCCACCGGCGGACGAACAGGCCATTATGAAAGAACGAGGTCAAGGGCGGCAGCGGAATCCCTATCGGTTCCGCCCGGGATGAACTCCCGGTGTTGCGGACCGGCATTTAGTGGGACCGGCCAACCGATATAATCGGCATTCGACGCATCCAGCGCGTGTCGCGTCCATTGCGCCGCGTACCGGATTCCAGGGAAATATGAACAACTTCCCTCGATTTTCACCACAGACCCCAGTAAGTGCCTCAAAAGTGAGGGTGACCGGATTTTGGGCGCGCCATTACGGTGCTTCGGCGAGGAAATATCAAGACAGTTGGCATGGGTGATCCGTGACCGGGCGTGGGATGGGGCGGGAAGCACTGGATGACCGAGTACGACATGGGGCGCGGCACCGGTCCGCAGCAGACGGACGGCTTCTTCCACTACTCCTTCCAGCGGGTCGCCGGAAAGCACGTGGGCGAGTACACCCAGATCCACGTCAAGGCCGTCGACCACCGGGCCTCCGAGCGGCTGGCCGAAGAGGCCCGGCGCACCCAGGAGATCACCAACGAGCTCAAGAGCCGCGACGACCGGGCCAAGCCCCCGAGAACCCTGGCCAGGTACGTCAGGTTCCGTGAGGACACCGGCGGCCACGGGACGCCGGTGCTCGTCCTGGGCGCGCACGGGATCAGGGAGAGCGGCCGCTTCCTCGAGACCGCCGTCCAGGAGGACGAGGTCACCCTCCCGCTGTCCGCGAAGCAGGTGCGCGAACTCGGTATCAACCTGTACGAGGCGCTGACCGTGCTGCACGGGATCGGCTACGCGCACGGCGAGGTCGGCGCGCAGAACCTGCTCTGGGACGAGCACAACGCGGTACTGGCGCGCTGCCACGCGGCGGAGCGGGACCACAGCGGGACGGAGCGGGGCAAGGACGTCGCCGAGGCGGCCCGGCTCCTGCACTACGTCGCCACCGGGTCCCCGATCGAGGCGGGCACCCCGCTGAGCCCGCAGGCGCAGCGGGACCTGGAGGCGTGCATCCGGGGCCTGGGCTCCGTCGTCGCCCGGGCGCTGGCCCCGCCGCGTGAGCGCATCGACGCGGCGGACGCGTACCGGTGGCTGCGCGACCTCGCCGTGGGCCACGAGGACGAGCCCGGCGGGCGGGCCCCCCGCGCCGAGATCGCCGACACCGCCGCCGAGCGCAGGGAGCGCGAGGCGTTCCGGGAGATCCGCAACAGGCACCGCGCCCAGCGGCGCGCGCGCTACCCCGAACAGGTCGCCCCGCCCCCGCCCCGCGTCCAGCCGCCGCTCCCCGGCGGGGACTTCCTGCCGCGCCGTTCGCTGTGGCGGGTCTTCTGGAACGAGGGGATCGGCGCGGCCGCGCGCGAGGTCCTCACCCGGTTCATGGGCATGCGGCCCGGACCGCGGGCACTGACCGTGTTCGGGGTGGCCGGGGCCGTGGCCGTCCTCGTCCTGCTGCTGGGAGGAACGCTCTGATGGCTCCGACGAACCGCGCCGGGCACCTGCCCGATCGGGTGGTCTGCCCCTACTGCCGCGCCGGCATCGACCCGGCCAGGGTCTCGATCGTCGTCCGCGACGCCCGCACCGGCCGGGTCGTGCGCGACGTCACCGCGAAGATGCGCGCGAGCGGACCGCAGGGGGTGGAGCCCGCCGAACTCGGACACACCTACCTCGTCTGCGAGCGCGCGGCCCGGATCGACGTCGGCGCGTCCGCTCCGGCGGCCGACGACGGCTGGGAGAACGACGACGACTGGACCACCAGGGAGGCGTCCGACACCTTCGCGTCGGACACGACGACCGTCGCGGGCGACGCGACCGTGTCGGTCTTCGCCATGCCCCCGGCCTCACCGGTCGACGACGACGAGGACGAGTGGGACCTCGACACCGGGGCGAGGGCGGCGCCGAACCCCGCCCAGGCAGTGCCCGCGGAGACCGAGGACGACGGCGAAAGGCTCCCCGAACCGCACTACGTCCCCTACCAGTACTGCCAACTGCCCGACCCGCTCAACATCGGCCTCGTCGGCACCTCCGCGTCGGGCAAGTCGCACCTGCTGGCGGCGATGCTGCACCGGCTCGGGGAGGAGACGCAGGAGCTGGCCCGGCTCGGCATCCACGTGCAGCCCTTCGCCGAGATGTGGGACCGCTACGTGCAGCGCGAGGACGTGGCCGGGTTCCTGTCCCCCGCCCGGCGCACCGTCATCGAGCGGACCCCGCGCCGCGACCCGGTCGAGTTCCGCATGGCCTACGTCGTCATCAGCACCTGGGGCGGGGTCCAGCGCAGCCGGGTGGTCAGCTTCTTCGACGTGGCCGGGGAGCTTTTCGACGACACCACCGCGCAGGCCCGGCTCCAGTTCATCTACGGCCTGGACGCCTACCTCTTCGTCGGGGACGGCAACTCGCTGTACGGCTGGGACGGGAAGCGCCACGGCCTGCGCAACCCCTCGGGCTTCGACACGGTGCTGAACAAGGTCAACCAGTACGAGTTCCAGCAGGCCCAGGGGGAGGGGCGGCACCCCGACATCCCGCTCCCCAAACCCGCCGCCATCGTCATGGCCAAGGCGGACCTCCAGCTCTCCCAGGGCGAGCGCTGGGTCGCCAAGTGGCTGGAGTGCGACGACGAGTTCAACCTCGCGACGGTCGACGAGGAGAGCGAGGACGTCTACGTCTACTGCGCGACCAATGGCGCCCGGTCGTGGCTGCGCCCGGTCGTGGACTGCGAGGACGTCACCCTGCACTTCGCCTCGGCGACCGGGTGCGACATGCAGACGCGGACCCGCCGGGACGCGAAGGGCGAGCCGCTCCTGGACCTCAACGGCGAGGAGATCCAGGAGGGCTACTACAACAGGAACCAGTTCCGCCACATGCGGGTGCTGCGCCCGCTACTCTCCCTCCTGGCGATGGCGGGGGTCGTCGACCCCAACGAGATCGGCCACGCCCATGTGCGGGGCGTGCGCAGACCGCCGGTACGAAAGGTGTCCGGGTGAGCGGTACCGACCAGGAGCGGGAGACGCGGCTCCACCAGATCGTGTTCCGGTGGACCGATCACCACCTGTTGGGCGGCCGGGGCATCGGCCCTGTGGGCACCTCCCTGGACGAGCGCGGACTCGCCGAGTGGAGCGCCCTGCTGGACAACGGGGACCTGGTCAGCCTGGTCCGCCGCGAGCGCCCCGCCGTCGGCCTGCTCCGGCTGCGCTCCCGGCCGGACCGGGCCGCCCTGGTCCGGGTCGACACGGTGCCCGCCTCGGTGCGGGGATCGCACCAGACGCAGGTCCTGCTGGGCCGGGCCGACGTGCTGACCGCCCGCCTGGCCCTGGAGCTGATGGGCTGGAGCGGCTGGCTGCGGGCCGAGGACGGGCCGCTGGCCGACCCCCGGCTTCCCGCGGTCGAGCCGGACGACCTGGCCGGGGAGCTGCGGACCCCCGAGCACCCCGACCCGGCCGAGGTCGCCGCCCTGGTCCGGCACGTCCTGCGCCACCCCGAGGAGAACTTCCACTTCGCGGGCGCGCGCAGCGACCCCTACGCGCTCGCCTTCGGCGTGGCCGCGGTCCTGGACGTCTCCGTCATGGTCGAGGGGGACGTCCGCGCCGCCGGGGCCCGGCCGCAGGTCGTGGTCACCGGGGAGAAGGTCAAGCTGCACGCCTCGGGGTGGAGCAAGAAGACCCCCGACCCCGCCCGGGCGCCGCTGGCCGAGCACGAGGCGGACGTCGCCGAGCTGGTGCGCACCGCGCTGGCCGCCGCTGCGGGGTCCCCGCCATTGCTGAGCGGCGACTCCATGACCTCGTGGATCGCGGACCTGCGGTTCCGCGAGCGCGGCCTGTACCAGTTCCTGATGGACGTGCTCGACGGGGACCCCGAGGCGGCCCGCCACCTCGCCGAGGCCGACACCCTGCGCTGGATGCGCGACGGCCTGGGCGGACTGGGCCTGTCCGAGCTCATCCGGCTGTGCCGGGACTGGGGCCGCTGGCACCGCGCGGACGCGCGGGCCACCGCCCTGCTGCGCGACCACGTGGTGGCCCGCGCCCTGGACTGGGAGGAGGACCGCGAGCGCGACGAGCTGTGCCACGAGGCCCGGCGGCTCTTCTCCCCTTCGACGGGGATCGTCCCCACGCCCCGGCGCGAGGCCGAGGTCAAGGCCGTGCGGTCCCGCCTCGGCGAGCTGTGGAGGGCGGCCGAGGGCGTCCGGAACGAGAGCGACGCCGTCTTGCTGCTGGCGCGGGCCCACACCCTGGCACAGTTCTCCCCGGAGGAGTTCCAGGACGTCGTCGACGGCCTGAAGGTCCCCGCCAGCACCCTCGTCGTCGCCGCGAACGCGTTCGCCGGGCGCCACGGGGCCGAGGGGTTCCGGCGCTCCGCGCTCACCGCGCTGCGCGGATACCGGGCCTCGCACGAGGAGCGGCCCGGCATCCGCGCGGCGCTCGTCGAGACGGACTTCCTGCTCGACGCGTTGCGCACGGAGGGGATGGAGGAGCGCGCGGACGTCATCGAGAACCTGCTGTTGTGCGGCTACGGGGGCCCGGAGGAGAACAAGGCCGACGGCGAGCGTCCCCGACAGCTCTACCGGGACCTGTCCGCGATCCTGCACAAGCCCGGGCTCGCGTTCGTCCTTCCGGGCGCCGCGCGCGTCATCGGAGCCCCGAGGGTCCAGCTGCGCCTGTGGCGGGGCCTGCGTGACACCCGCGCGGCACGGGAGGCCGACGTGCTGCTCGACGGCGTCGCCGAGCACGTCATGGCGGAGCTGCCCGCAAGCCCGGACCTGCGCGCCTTCAGGGAACGGCTGGCGGACCTGACCGACCTGCTGTCGGCCGACGCGCTGCCCAAGGACCGGTTCCAGCGGCTGTGCCAGGACAACGCCTACTTCCAGGAGCCGATGACCGGGTACCACCGGGGCAACTCCGGCAGGACCAGGGCCGCGGACATCATCCGGGCCTACGCGGACCTGTTCTGGCTGGCCAACGGCCATCCTCCCGACCAGGACCGCACCCGCTGCCTCCCCGATCCCGAGGTGCGCGCGCTGTTCAAGGCCCGTTCGGACGGAGGGTCTCAGTACTACCTGCTGGCCGTGATCCGGGTCTCGCGCACCGTGTTCGAGCCCACCCGGCTCTCCGAGATGCTGTGGGAGAAGGTCTCCGACCGGGCGCGGGAGAAGGTCCGCGCGGAGCCGGAGCTCGCGGCCCTGGTCGGAGAGCCCCCGCTCACGAACCGGGACCGTCGCGCCGAGACGGGGGGCGGACCCGGGCGTGGAGTGTTCCGGGCCCTGGGCTCCTTGCGCAGCAAGGAGAACGCTCCCAGCCGTGAGGACGCCCCCGGCCCCGAGAACGCCCCTGACTCGTGGTTCGCGGACTACACGGCGGGGAGCGGCGCCCCCGCTGCCGCCGCTGACAGGGACCCGAGTGCCGGTTGGGACCAGAACATGGGCCTGGAGGGCGCGGGCGCCGAGCAGGACCACCAGGGAGCCCGCTCCCCGGCCCGGACCGGCGGCACGGAGTCGGACCGGCTCGGCCCGTGGGCCCGCGAGAAGAGCTGGATGGAGAAGTCCGCCGGGGAGCAGTGGAGCGAGAACAGCAGGGGGCTGGTGATCGTCACGGTCCTGGCCGTTCTCGTGGTCGTCGTCGTCCTCGCGGCCTGGTGGATCCTCGCAGTGGTCCGCGCCCCCGTCCCCGGCCCCGCGGAACCGAGCCCGGCTCCCGCCGCGAGCCGGTCCGCGGAGTCGGACACGTCCGCCTCCCCAGCGGACGACACCAACCCCCGACCCTCCCAGAGCGAGGAGACCCCCTAGGTGAGCGTGTCAACAGGCCGCGGTCCGGCCTACGACCTGGCCGCCATCGCCGCGCGGCTCGAGGAGCACGCCCGAAGCGCCCCGCCCGCCAGCGCGCAGCTGCTGGGCGCGCTCGCCCGAGGGCTGTCCGGCGGCGGCGCCGGACTGGCGGCCACCGACCTGGCCACCGCCTACCCCCCGGAGTCGCTGCTGCCCGACCGCGTCGTGCCGCGCCCGCTGAACGGGCTGCTGTGGCTCATGCGCGCGGCCCGCGACGTGCTCATCTTCCTGCCGGTCTTCTGGACCTGGTACCAGCTGGGACGGGTGCTGCTCGCCTTCGGCTCGGCCCCGGCGGGCGCCAACTTCCTGTACGGGTGGCAGCAGGGCACCTTCGGCGGCGCGGGGTTCGACCCGCTCAGCGACACCGCCGTCTGGGTCGCGGGCTTCCTCGGCGGCGTCATCGCCCTGGCGCTGCTCGTGCACGTCGCCGAGGGGCTGGTCAACCTGTGGACCGACCGCACCCGCGAGCGCGACGAGGTCGCCCAGCTGCTGGCCCTGGCGACCTACCTGATCCCCGCCCGCTCCGAGTCGATGCGCGAGGAGGTGCGCGGGGCCAACGAGACCCTGCAGGGCGTCCGGAGCGTGGTGAACGGCCTGCGGGACGCCATGGGCGCCGCCACCGGCAGCATGTCCCGGGCCGCGGCCGACATGCGTCTGGCCGCCGACGGCATCACCGAGGCCCTGGTCGGCGACCCCCGGGAGCAGCTCGTCCAGGCGCTCGCGTTGTGGCAGAACCGGATGGAGGAGCTCGCGTCGGCGATCCGGGACGCGCGGACCCCCGCCGAACTCCTCGAGGAGGTGGGGCGGCTCACCCGCAGCGCCGTGCACGGCCAGGAGCGGATGAGCGAGCAGACCGGCCGCATGCTGGAGCTGCTGGGCGACCAGAACCGGCTGATCGAGGCGCGCAGCGACGAGGTCTCGACCTTCGCCGCCTCCGTCATGGAGCGCATCTCCCGGGCCCTGGACGACCTGGAGAAGGTCGCCGGCGGCCTGTCCAGCGCCCAGGACCGGCTCGGCGTGTTCACCGAGGAGTCGGCCCGCACCCTGGGGACGGCGTTGAACGAGTTCACCGAGATCTCCGGTGACCTGGGCTTCCTGATCAAGGACGTCCAGCGGGACGTCAACGACCGCTCGCGCGGCGCGGGGGCGGCCGTGGCCGACGGGGAGGACCGGTGGTCCTGAACCGGCGCCGGGCGCGGACCGGAACCGGCGTCCCGGCGGTCCACCTGGCCGGGTGGCTCTTCGCGGACCTGCTGCTGGTGCTGTTCCTCATCTCGCTGAGCGCGCAGAGCGTGCCAGTCCCCCCGCCGCCCCCGCCCCCGCCCCCGCCCGAACTGCTGAGCCCCGAATCCTGCGAGTTCACGGTCAGCGTCGGGTCGGGGTTCACCGTGGACGACGACGAGGTCGTGGCCGAACTGGAGCGGATCCTGACCGACCCGGACGACGGCGACTTCAACCGCGAGGACGGCCACGGGCCGCCCAGTGACAAGTGCCTGGAGCACCTGGAGGAGCGGCGCGACATCGGGTTCGTCATCGCCTTCGGCGCGAGCGACTACGCGCAGCTGAACCAGGCCAGGGAGTTCGCCGCCGACGCCACCGAGGTCGCCATCGACGGGATCCCCCAGTTCGAGAAGGCGACCTACCGGGAGCTGTGGACCGGCGGCAGCCCGGGGACCATCGAGCTGTCCCTGTTCTTCCTGGAGTAGGGAACCTCTGGCGCGGGGGTGAATTCGGGCACCGGTGTTTCGGGGGCCTTCGGCCTCACGCCACGCGGATCGCGAGGTGACGGCGGGCGGCGACGGCGGGGGCGGGTCGGGGCAGCGCCCACGACGTCCGTTTCGCGTGGTTTCCGTTGGTGATCTTGCTGTTTCCCCCCGAGAACCTTGACTTCGGGGGGAAACAGCAAGATCACCGGACATTCGAGGGCGGTTCCGCCCCCACCCGGAATGATCACGGGCTTTCCGCCCTTCCAGGCCCCGAAACGGGCAGAAAGCCCACGACCGTCAACGGACCCTTCACGCGACGGACATCATGGGCGCGGCCCCGACCCTCACCCGCCGTCGCCGCCCGCCGTGACCTCGCGATCCGCGTGGCGTGAGGCCGAAAGACCCACCCGAAGCACCGGCACGCCGAACCACCCCCGCGCCGGAGCCTCCCTAGACGCCCGTCTGCTCGCGCAGGGCGGCCAGGGCCCGGGCGGCGCGCTCGCGGATCTCGGGGGAGCCGGGGTCCACGCCCTCGTCGTAGCGGGTCCCCCAGACGACCTCCGTGCCGCCGGGAGCGCGGCGGGCGACCAGGCGGACCCCGGGGGCCCCCTCCTCAGCGGAGAGCAGCGGCACGTGCGTCGAGACCACGATGGTGGCGGTGACCCGTTCGAACACCGCCTCGGCCAGCGGGCCGGGTTCGGGGACCGCGACCGCGAGCTCGGCCTCGCCCTCGACGGTGAGCACCAGCCCCTGGTCGTCCCAGCGGGCGCGCTCGACACGCTCCCACGGAACGGCGCGCCCGTCGGGCAGGCGCAGGGAGGCGGTGGTGGCAACCACCGCCCCGTGGCCCGGGGCCGGGGCGTGCGCGATCACGCGCTCGCCCCGTCGGAGCCGGAGCCGGTCACGGAGATCGGCGGGCAGGGTGTTCCGGCGCGGCCATCGCAGCATGGTCCCACCGTAGCCCGCCCCGCCCCGCCGCGTGCGCGGGGTCAGGACCGGCCGGGGCCGCCCAGCGGGGCGCCGTCGATCTCGGTCCGGTTCAACTCGGCCTCCTCCTCGGGGGTGGGGCGGGTGAGGAAGTCCTTGACGGAGGTCACCGGGAGCTTCTCGGAGACCTTGTTGTAGACGGTCTTCCCGGCGTTGCTGACCTGGGCTCCCACGAGACCCGCGGTCTCCTGGACGGCCGGACTCTCGGCGATGCGCCGCGCGGCGCGGGCCAGCTGCTCGTACCGGGCCCGCCCGGCCCTGGTCCCGAGCACGTAACCGACGGCGAGTCCAGCGGCGAAGGTGATCCGGTAGCGCATGAGATCCTTTCGGCGTGGATGGTCGTTACCGCCCCACGCTACCGGGTGGTCACCTCGTCGGCGGGGGAACGGCACTCTCCGCCTGCCCGGTGGAACCGCCGGAAAACCTGTCACGACCACCCCGCGGAGTGCGCTAACCTATTGCATGTCGCCCAGGGGCAGAAGCCCGGGGGCGGAGACGCACGATCCCGCGTAGCTCAATTGGCAGAGCAGCCGGCTGTTAACCGGCAGGTTATTGGTTCGAGTCCAATCGCGGGAGCAGAGCAGAGGCCCCACCGGCCATCCCGGTGGGGCCTCTTTCGTCTCCCGGTCGAAGCTTCTCCCCGGTGATCTTGACCTTTTCGGGGTCTCGGAGGCGATGGAGACCCCGAAAAGGTCAAGATCACCGGGGAGAACGCCAAGAAACGGACGTCTTCCCGCGGTGCCGTGACAGGCCCCGAGGGGACCCCGCCCCGACAGAGCCCCAAACGCCCCCGCGTCGGAACCTCCCTAGACGGTCAGTTCGAACTCGGTCATGGGATGGCGGCGGCCGTTGACCTGGAGCTGGATTCCGTGGATGCCGGGGTGGTAGCGGCGGGTGCTGATGGGGCGGAACGAGTGGGCGCGGCGCAGGGAGCACTGCTCGCCCGGGGCCAGGGTGCGGGTGGTGAGTTTGAAGACCTTCGCGGTGCGCGTGCCGTTGGCCTTGACGTGGTGGACGACGTAGTCGATCGCGACGGCGGCCGTCGTCGCGCCGAGGTTGGTGACCGTCGCGGTGAAGTCGAGACTCCCGCCGACCGCGACGCGGGCCGACCCCAGGCGGGGGCCGTCGACGACGACCGGGACGTCCGCCGGGTAGCCCAGCGCCTCCAGCGCGCCGGGGTGCCCCTGCTTGACCAGGCCGCGCAGGCCGTGCCGCACCACCCGGGGCGTGTCGGCGCCGGGGGAGGCCAGCCACCAGCGGGCCGTGGCGACCGCGATGCCGGGGGAGTCGCGGCCGATGTCGTTGAGGTGGTTGGCCACCGACCTGCGCACGTACTCGGAGTCGTCCCGGTACAGGGCGTCCAGGACCGGCAGCGCCGGGCCCGGGTCGGCCATGAGCGCGGGGATGCGCGCCGCCCACGGCAGCCGGGGCCGGGTCCCCTCGCTGGCGAGGCGCCGCACGTGCGGGTCGGGGTCGGCGGTCCACCGCCGCACCACCGCGAGCGCGCGCGGCAGGTCGCTGTTGAGAAACGGCCGCACCGCGAACTCGCTGGACAGGCGCGGGGTGAGGGCGGCCAGGAGTTCCAGGGCCGGTTCGAACGCGGCCAGGCCCCGGACCGCGACGGCCTCACTGGCGGGCAGGGTCATCCACCCCCGGAACGCCCCGTCCTCCAGCGCCGAGCGCAGGACCGCCTCGAACGCCGGGTAGTCGTCGGGCAGGTCCGCGAGGACGGCGTCCCGGGCCAGGACGACGCGCTCCTTGAACCCCCGGTCCTCCAGGTCGTCGGCGCTGGCCCGCAGGGTTTCCGCGTCCGCCCCCGCCCGCTCCAGGGCGTCGGCCAGGCCGCGCACGGCGGCGGAGTCCAGCATCTCGTCTGCGGTGGGCACGCGGTCTCTCCTCGGGGCGGGGGCGGGGCGCCCAGCATGCCGTGCCGGTGTGACAGCCGTCCCGCCGCGACGCCCGGCACGTCCCGGCGTCGCCGGAGGTGATCGCCGCGCCCGCCTTCACTCGATTTGAAGAATTCTTCATATTCATACATGATTATCCGGTCAAGTCATCAGAAAGCGAAAAAAGGGGACACCGTGCCGGTGCCGCTCTACCAGGCCAAGGCGGAGTTCTTCCGCACGCTCGGCCACCCCGTCCGGATACGGGTGCTCGAACTCCTCCAGGAGGGGCCACGGCCGGTGCACGAACTGCTCGCGGACATCGGGGTGGAGGCGTCCAACCTCTCCCAGCAGCTGGCCGTGCTGCGCCGCACCAACCTGGTGGCCTCCCGCCGCGAGGGCGGCGCCGTGCTGTACGAGCTGAGCACGCCCGAGGTCGCCGACCTGCTGCGGGCCGCCCGTGGAATCCTCACCAGCATGCTCGCCGACCAGGGGGAACTCCTGGCGGAGCTGCGCGGGACACGGGGGGAGGAGCGGAAGTGAGGACGGGTGTCCGGGCTGTGGCCGGCCGGGTCACCGGGCTGCTCCCCGCGCGCGCGGACCTCGCGCGGATGCGCCACGCGCCGGGACGCGACCTGCTGGCCGGACTGACCGTCGCCGTCGTCGCGCTCCCGCTGGCCCTGGGCTTCGGCATCTCCTCGGGCCTGGGGGCGGAGGCCGGCCTGGTGACCGCGGTCGTCGCGGGCGCGGTCGCCGCGCTCTTCGGAGGCTCCAACCTCCAGGTGTCCGGTCCCACCGGCGCGATGACCGTGGTGCTGGTGCCCATCGTCGCCGAGTACGGCCCTTCGGGGGTGCTCACCGTGGGGCTCATGGCGGGCGCGCTGCTGGTGCTGCTGGCCGTGCTGCGCGCGGGCCGCTACGTCCGGTACATCCCGGCTCCGGTCGTGGAGGGCTTCACCGTCGGCATCGCCGGGGTCATCGCCCTGCAGCAGGTCCCCGCTGCGCTCGGCGTACCCGCCCCCGAGGGGGAGAAGGTCGCGCTGGTGGCGTTCGAGGCCGTCCTCGACTTCGCCGCCCGCCCCGACTGGACGGCGGTCGCGATCGCCGGAGGTGTGGCCGCCGTGATGCTGGTCGGCGCCCGGTGGCGTCCCACGATCCCGTTCTCGCTGCTGGCCGTGGTGGTGGCGACGGCGATCACCGAGGCCGCGCGCTTGGACGCGGAGCGGATCGGCGGACTCCCGGCGGGTGTTCCCGCGCCCTCCGTCGCCTTCCTCGACCCCTCCCAGCTGACCGCGCTGGCGGCGCCCGCCTTCGCGGTGGCGGCCCTGGCCGCCCTGGAGTCGCTGCTGTCGGCGACGGTCGCCGACGGGATGAGTGTCAACCAGCGCCACGACCCCGACCGGGAGCTGTTCGGCCAGGGACTGGCCAACCTCGCCGCCCCGCTGTTCGGCGGGGTCCCGGCCACCGCGGCCATCGCCCGCACCGCGGTCAACGTGCGCTCGGGCGCGAACTCGCGGCTGGCCTCGCTCACCCACGCCCTGGTTCTGGCCGGGATCGTGTTCGCCGCCGCGCCCCTGGTGGAGCGCATCCCGCTGGCGGCCCTGGCCGGGGTGCTGCTGGCCACCGCGGTGCGGATGGTGGAGGTCGGCTCGGTGCGCGCAATGGTCCGCGCGACCCGCTCGGACGCGCTCGTGCTGGTGCTCACCGCCGTCGCGACCCTCGCCCTGGACCTGGTGGTCGCGGTCATCGTCGGCATGCTCGTGGCCGGGGCGCTCGCCCTGGCCGCTCTGGCCCGCGACGCGAGCCTCGACCAGGAGGAACTGGAAGGGCACCTCCCGCCGGGCGACCACACCGAGGCCGAGCGCGCGCTGCTGGCCGAGCACATCGTGGCCTACCGGCTGGACGGCCCGCTCTTCTTCGCCGCCGCGCACCGGTTCCTGCTGGAGCTCAGCGAGGTCGCCGACGTGCAGGTGGTCATCCTGCGCATGGCCAGGGTCAGCACCGTCGACGCCACCGGCGCGCGGGTCCTGGGCGACGCCGTCGACCGGCTCCAGGCGCGCGGGACCACCGTCATGGTGTCGGGGCTCCGGCCCGGGCAGTTGCGCCCGCTGGAGTCGCTGGGCACGCTGCCCCGGCTCCGGGAGGCCGGATGCGTCTTCGACACCACCCCTGAGGCGATCAGCGCGGCACTGGACGCGGTGCGCCGCTCGGGGGTGCTGTCGGCGGAGGACATCCGCTGATCCGGGCCCTCCCGCCTGGCGCCGCCGTCGCCGCTCGTGCCCCCACCGATTCCGGGCTTACTTGCCGAAGTGCTCGATGAGCAGTTCGTTGACCACGGTGGCCTGCTCCCAGGAGGCCAGGTGCGCCGCGTCGGGCACGATCTCCAACCGGGAGTCCGGGATCGACGCGGCGATCAGCTCGGCCTGGTCAGGCGGGGTCGACGGGTCGTCGAACCCGCCCACCACGAGGGTGGGCGCGGTGATCGCGGGCAGGTCCGGGCGCAGGTCCATGCGCCCGATCGCGTCGCAGCAGCCCGCGTACCCCTCGGCGGGGGTGTCCGCGATCATCTCGGCGAACAGCGCGACGGTGTCGGGCTCGCGCTCGGCGTAGGCGGGCGTGAACCAGCGGCCGACCACGCCCGGGGCGACCGCGGCGGGGCCCTCGGCGCGCACCAGGCCGGCTCTCTCGGCCCACGCCTCGGGTGTGCCGAGCAGGGGCGAGGTGCACAGCAGCGCGAGCCGGTCGATCCGCTCGGGCGCGTGCGCGCCCAGCCACATGCCGGTCATGCCCCCGAGCGACAGGCCCGCGAAGTGCGCTCGCCGTACCTTCAACCGGTCCATCAGCCGCACCACGTCCGAGCCCAGGTCGGCCATCGAGTAGGGGCCCGGCGGGACCGGGGAGCCGCCGTGGCCCCGGATGTCGTAGCGGACCACCCGGAAGTCGCCGGTGAGGCCCGCCATCTGCGGGTCCCACATGCCCAGGTTGCTGCCCAGCGACCCGCTGAGCACCACCACCGGCGCGTCCTCGGGGCCGTCCACCGTGTAGTGCACGTCAACGCTCATCGTCTCTCCTCCTCGAAGCCGTGCGCCGGACACCGGAGCGGCCGGGGACCGGCCGCTCGGGAGGCGCGTTGAGAACGATCATGGCCGACCGGGTCCCCCCGGCCAAGGGGCGTGGACCGTCCGGGCCCGTCCCGGGGCGCGGCCGCCCGGCCCGCCGGGGGACCCGCCGAACGGCCCCGCGCCCCGGTGCGCCATGGGCCGCTCCCCGGGGCTGGCCGCCGGAGGGTTCGCTCCGGGGTCCCGAGGGGTCCTACCCAATGCGGCGGGGTTGCTGTTCCCCCGCTGCTCCCGACCGGCCCGCCCGGTTCCGCGGGACCGGGACCCGGCGTCAGCGGCCTCAGGCGCGCAGTACCACGGCGAGCCCCTGGCCCACCCCGATGCAGACGGCGGCCAGGCCCCAGCCGCCGCCGCGCCGCCGCAGCTCGTGCGCGAGCGAGCCGACGACGCGGGCGCCCGAGGCGCCCAGCGGGTGCCCGATGGCGATCGCGCCGCCGTTGGGGTTGACGACCCCGGGGTCCAGTTCCGGCCAGAGCCTCAGGCAGGCCAGCGACTGCGCGGCGAACGCCTCGTTCAGCTCCACCACGGACAGCTCGTCCCAACCGATCCCGGCGCGGCGCAGGGCGGTCTCGGCGGCCTCGACCGGGCCGATGCCGAACCGGTCCGGGTCCACGGCCGCGACCCCGCGGCTCACGATCCGGGCCAGCGGCTCCCGCCCGACCCGGTCCGCGGCGGCGGCGTCCCCGATGAGAAGGGCCGCCGCGCCGTCGTTGAGCGGGGAGGCGTTGCCCGCGGTGATGGTGCCGTCGGGGCGGAAGGCGGGCCTGAGACCGGCGAGCTTCTCGGTGGAGGTCTCGCGGATGCTCTCGTCGCGCTCAAGGTCCGCGCCCGGGACCGGCGCGACCTCGGCGTCGAACACCCCAGCGGCCCACGCCGCGGCGGCCCGCTCGTGGCTGCGCGCGGCGAAGGCGTCCTGCTCGGCGCGGCCGATCCCGTACTCCTCGGCGACCTGCTCGGTGCTCTCGCCGAGCGAGACGGTCCACCGCCCCGGCATGGCGGGGTTGACCATCCGCCAGCCCAGGGTGGTGGAGTGCAGGGTCTCGTGCCCGGAGGGGAAGCCCTTGGGGGGCTTGGGAAGGACCCAGGGGGCCCTGCTCATCGACTCGACGCCGCCGGCCACCGTCAGGGAGGCGTCGCCCACGGCGATCGCGCGGTTGGCGGCGATCACCGCCTCCATGCCGGACCCGCACAGCCGGTTCAGGGTCGCCCCGGGGACGCGGGTGGGCCAGCCCGCGAGCAGCACCGCCATCCGGGCCACGTCGCGGTTGTCCTCGCCCGCCCCGTTGGCGTTGCCGAAGTACACGTCGTCGACGGAGGCGGGGTCGAGGGCGGGGCTCCGCACACCGAGTGAGCGGACCACGTGCGCGGCCAGGTCGTCGGGGCGGACGCCGGCCAGCGCGCCGCCGTAGCGGCCGAAGGGGGTGCGTACCGCGTCGATAACGTACACGTCGGTCATGGTTGACTCCTGGATCGCGTCGGGCCGGGGAACGGCCAAGAAACATACCGTCCGGTCAGTCTGCGCGGTGCGTCGAGCTCGGGTCCACCCGGGGCCCGTGGGACCGCCGCGACCGACCGGGCGGGGCGGCACCGGGACCGGAGCCCCCGGGCCGTCGCGTCCTCCCCGCGGCGCGGGCGGAAAACGTGACAGTCGGAGTCCGGGCAGCTCTTCCCGCGTTCTGCCGGTCAGGTCGGACAAATCACGGTTTTCTCCACCATCGTTGGGGCCTAGGGTCGCGTGAGTGGCCGCGGACGGTACGTGGTCGTGGGAAGCGAGGATCAGACGTGGGACTCGGTGGCGACGCGGTTGTCCGGGGGCGGAACGCTTGGGGAACGGGCACGGCGGTGGAGCCCCCGGGCGGGGCGGGGCCGGTCGAGGTCGACCTCGGCGAGGCCGAGGACTTCCTCCGGCTCTTCCACACGGAGCACCCCGGGGCGGGGGACCTCCAGGCCCGCTGGAGCGAGGTGCGCGTGGCGGTCGCCCGCACCGGGACCTACACGCACACGCCCGAGGAGCTCCGCTTCGGGGCCAAGGTCGCCTGGCGCAACTCCAGCCGGTGCATCGGCCGCCTCTACTGGAACAACCTCCAGGTCCGCGACCACCGCACGCTGTACACCCCCGCCGCGGTCCACGAGGCGCTGGTGGAGCACCTGCGGCTGGGCACCAACGGCGGCGCGATCCGGCCGACCGTCACCGTGCTGCCGCCGCTGACCCCCGACGGCCGGGGGATACGGGTGCGCAACGAGCAGCTCGTCCGGTACGCGGGCTGGCGCGATCCGGAGGGGGCGGTGCTCGGCGACCCCGGGCAGGCCGGGTTCACCGCGATGGCCCGCGGACTGGGCTGGCGAGGCGGGACGGGCGGCCAATTCGACGTGCTTCCGCTGGTCATCGACGTTCCCGGATACCAGCCGTGGGTGGCCGAGGTGCCCCCCGACGCGGTGCTGGAGGTGCGGATCACGCACCCCGAACTGCCGTGGTTCGCCGACCTGGGGATGCGCTGGCACGCGGTCCCGGTGATCTCCAACATGCTGCTGGGCATCGGCGGGCTCCGCTACCCCGCGCCGTTCAACGGCTGGTACATGGGCACCGAGATCGGCGCCCGGAACTTCTCCGACGAGGACCGCTACAACCTGATCCCCGAGGTGGCCAAGCTCCTGGGCCTGGACACCTCCCGCGAGGACACCCTCTGGCGGGACCGCGCCCTGCTCGAGCTCAACCGGGCGGTCCTGCACTCCTTCGCCGAGGCAGGGGTCACCATCACCGACCACCACACCGAGTCCCGCCGCTTCCTGCTGCACCTGAGGAAGGAGGAGCGGGCCGGCCGGATCGTTCCCAGCGACTGGTCCTGGATCGTGCCGCCGATGTCCGGCGGCATCACCCCGGTGTACCACCGCTACTACGACGAGGCCGACCTGATGCCCAACTACCTGCCCGACCCCCGGACCGGGGCGGCCGACCAGGGGTGCCCCTTCGGCTACGGGGCCTGACCCGTGGCACGGCCTCCGGTGCCCCCACACCGCCCGACACGTGCTCAGGACCGGTTCCGGGGAGGTTCCCACACGCCGGCTTCCCGCCGGAGTGTCGTCCGCTCCCGGGCGCGGGAGGACGCCGCGATGTCCTAGCCTTGGCCGCGTGAACACGCCGCGCCCGCACGTCGTCCTGAGTTGCGCCATGTCCCTGGACGGCCGCGTCGACGACCTCTCGCGGGAGCGGCTGCGGCTGTCCGACGAGGCCGACTTCGACGAGGTCGACGAACTCCGCGCCGGTTGCGACGCGATCCTGGTCGGCGCGGGGACCGTGCGCGCCGACAACCCGCGGCTGCTCGTGCGCTCGCCCGAGAGGCAGCGGCGGCGGCTCGCCGGGGGCCGGCCCGCGCATCTGCTCAAGGTCGTCCTGAGCGCGTCGGGGGAACTCGATCCGGCGGCGCGCGTCTTCACCACCGGGGACGCCGGAGCCGTCGTCTACGTGGCGGACGGCGCGCGGGCCGGGACCGAGCGGCGGTTCGCCGGGGCCGTGACGGTCGACGTCGTGGCCGCGGGGGATCCGGTCGACCTCGGGACGGTGCTCGCGGACCTGGCCCGGCGGGGCGTACGGCGTCTCATGGTCGAGGGCGGGGGAGCGGTGCACACGGCCTTCCTCACCCGGGGGCTCGCCGACGAGCTGCGCCTGGCGGTCGCCCCGTTCTTCGTCGGGCAGCGGGACGCGCCCCGGTTCGTGCGCCCCGGCGTGTTCCCGCAGGGCCCCGGGGCGCGTATGCGGCTGCTGGAGAGCCGGGCCGTGGGGGACATGGCGGTGCTGCGCTACACGACGGAGGGGGAGAGCGGATGAGCGGCGGGGCCACCGACCGGGACCTGGGGATGCTGCGCGCGGCCGTGGAGCTGTCCCGCTCCTGCCCGCCGTCGGACACGGCGTTCTCGGTCGGCGCGCTCGTCGTGGACGAGGACGGCCGGGTCATCGCCGACGGGTACTCCCGGCGGGACGACCCGCACGACCACGCGGAGGAGGCGGCGCTGCGCGCGCTCGCCGCGGACGACCCCCGGCTGGCCGGGGCCACCGTCTACAGCTCCCTGGAGCCGTGCAGCGCCCGCGCCTCGCGTCCGCGCTCGTGCGCCGGCCTCATCCTCGACACGCCGGTGCCGCGGGTGGTGTTCGCCTGGCGGGAGCCCGAGCTGTTCGTGGACTGCCGGGGCGCCGAGCTGCTGCGCGCCGCCGGCCGCGAGGTCGTCGAGGTCCCCGCCCTGGCCCCCCTCGTCCGCGAGGTCAACGCGCACCTGCTCCAGGGAGGCTCCGGCGCGGGGTGATCCGCGTACCGGTGCTTCGGGCGGGCATGCCACGAGGGTTCCGTTGACGATCCTGACGTTTGCGTTCTACAAAACGGACGAAGTGGAACGCTGGCGTCAAGGTCATCGAGCAGGTCCCTGTCCGCGGGCGCCCGAGCCCCTACCCCAGGCGCGGCGGGCGGCGGACGCTCACCGCGCCGTCGTGTACGGACACCTCCAGCGCCTGCTGCGCCGCGGTGGCCGGTCCGTGCGCCACCACGCCGTCGGCCGTCCTGAAGGCGCTGCCGTGCCAGGGGCAGCGCAGGCAGTCGCCGTCGACCTCGCCCTCGAAGAGCGGGCCGCCCATGTGGGCGCAGGTGCCGACCAGCACGTGCACGTCCCGGTCGCGGCGCACCACCGCGAGCGGGACGTCGCCGAGGTCGGCGCGCGCGGCCTTCCCGTCGGGGAAGTCGGTGATCCGGCCGATCCCGTGCCATCCGGACGGCAGCAGGTCGACCAGGTGGTCGGCGTGGTTCGCGCCGCCGGTCCGGTAGTAGGCGATGTGCGCGCCGAGCATGCCGCCCAGCCCCACCGCGCCCATCCCCGCCATGGCCAGCGCCCTGCCCAGGCCGTCCCGTCCCCGCGCCCGCGCCAGCGAGGAGGCGCCGAACAGCAGGATGCCGACGTCGTTGGCCGCCGCGTGCACGATGCCCACCCGCTGGTGCCGCCTGCGCATGCGCGACCAGTCCACGGCACCGGCCAGCGCGGCCGGTACGGCCGCCAGGAGCCCGACGTTCACCAGAACGCGGGCCGGGCGCCGGGCGCCGGGCATGAGGTCGAGCAGCAGCGCCGACGTCCAGACGCCGATCGGGACCTGGACGAGCAGCGGATGCGCCGGATGGCCGAGCTGGACGCCGTGCAGCACGTCGCGCAGCCGCCCCTCGGGGACGCGGTCCACCATCCGCTTGACGACGGCCACCGCCTGGTCCAGCTTCTCGGCCTCTTCGATCCGACGGATGCGTTCACCGATTCTCATGCGCGCGCGGCTACCCGGGAAGCCGCGCGCCGAACCGCGCCGTGCTCATCGGGGGAGTTCGCGCAGGACGCGGTGGGTGCGCCAGGCGAGCTGGTGTTGCGTGTCGTCGACCTCGGCCGCGCGGTGCCGACCGGCGACGTAGCGGTCGAGGGCGCGCTGCCCGGCCCAGGCCTCCCCGGTGTCGATCCGTCCTCCGGAGGGGGACGCCTCGCCGAACCGCCGCACCGCCGCGCCGATCCGTTCCATGACCTCGGTGAACCGCTCGGTGAACCCGGCGTCGAACTCGGTCCGCTCCTCGCTGTCGAGCGTCTCGCGCAGCAGGTACCCGATGCCGCGGGTCAGCGCCGCGACCTGCTCCAGCGTGTTGATGTCGGCTGATTCGGGCAGCGGCGGACGCTTCGGGGACAGCGCCCGCAGGTTCCACCGCACGCTCTCGTAGGCGCGGTCGAAGGCCGACCGCGCGTCGCGTCCGCTGCGGCCGAGCTCGTCGTCCAGTTCCTTCCACCGCGACCATCCGCGCTCGGGGTCGGCGGTGATCAGCGCCAGCTCGTCGAGGACCGCCGCGATCGACGAGCCGAACCAGGTCAGGTTCTGGTCCGCGGGCCTCACGTACAGCGGCGGCAGCACCACCACGTTGACCATCAGCCCGACCGTGATGCCGATGCCCAGGTGGGCCAGGCGCGGCAGCGTGTAGTCCCAGGCGTGGTCGCCGCCGAACAGCAGGACGAACAGGGCGGTGACGGCGACCTGGAAGCCCTGGTCGCCGAGCCGCTGCCAGTGCCCCACCACGAGCGCGACCAGCAGTGTGAGCGCGATGCTCAGGGCGTTGACACCCAGCACGACACCGGCCGGGACGGCGATCGCCGCCCCCAGCAGGAAGCCCGCCGCGTACCGCAGCCCCTCGCGCACCGAGCGCGCGGCGGTGGGGTACACGGTGACGAGCGCGCCCATCGGCGCGAAGTAGGGGGTGGTCCCCCCGGGAAGCAGCAGCGCCAGCCACCAGGCGGCGACCGCGGCGACGACGGTCTTGACCACCACGTCGATCCGCTCCACCCGACGGCTGCGGTCCTCCGGCGACATCAACCCGTCGCGGCCGGGCCTCCGGAATCCGCGCACTCTCATACGTCCCTCCCTCGCTCCGCGCGGAACTGCTATCCGGGGAGCGCGGTTTCACCCCGTTCGTCCGCACCCTGTTTCGGCGCGTTCCCGCAAGCCCCCGATTCCCCCTGGCCAGGGTGTTTCAAGTGCCCTCCGACCGGTAGCCGATCCGGTGGAACCGAACGGAAGGAAAGGAGCGGAACCGTGGCCCAGAAGATCCGTGACGTGATGACCGCCCGGCCGCGCACGATCCCGCCCACGGCGACACTGCGTGACGCGGCGGCGCTGATGCGCGACTCCGACGTCGGCGACGTCATCGTGGCCGAGAACGACAAGCCCGTGGGCATCCTCACCGACAGGGACATCGTGGTGCGGTGCGTGGCGCAGGGCGGCGCGCCGGACGTCGAGCGTGTGGACTCCGTCAGCAGCTCCCGGGTCGTCTCCGTGTCACCCGACGCCGACATCACCGAGGCCGCGCGGATCATGCGTGAGAAGTCCGTGCGCCGACTGCCGGTCGTGGAGGGGGACACGATCGTGGGGGTCGTCTCGATCGGCGACCTGGCGATCGAGCGGGATCCGAGGTCGGCGCTGGCCGACATCAGCGCGGCCCGCCCCAACGAGTAGCGGGGCGGAGCGGCCCAGCGGGGCGGCCGCCGAGGGCGGCCGCCCCGCTGGGCGCGGGGTTTGAGACCCGGCCGTTTCGGTAGCCGTGCGCCATGGCAGAACAACGCGGCGTCCAACGGGAGTCCACCGGATCCGGGCGGGTCGTCCCCAGTCAGCGCAGACCCGTCCTGGTGGCGCTGCGCGCCCTGGGCCTCGGCGACTTCGCGACCGGGGTCCCGGCGCTGCGCGCCCTGGAACGCGCCTTCCCCCGGTACCGCCGGGTCCTGGCGGGCCCCGAGTCCTACCGGGACCTGCTGGTGCTGGCCGGGCTGGACTGGGAGACCCTCGTGGTGGAGGGCCCCGACTCCCTGCCGTGGGGGAAGCGGCGACCCCCGGAGATCGCCGTGAACCTGCACGGCCGCGGTCCGCTGAGCGTGGGGGCCCTGGCCGGGCTCGACCCGGGGCGGCTCTGGTCGTACCGGCACCACACCTACGCCGGGCCGGGCCGGCCGCGCTGGCCCGGCGGCCTCCACGACGTGAACGTCTGGTGCGGCCTCCTGGAGCGCTTCGGCATCCCGACCCGCCCCGGCGACCTGCGGTGGCCCGCCCCCGACACCAGCGCGGTCCCGTCCGGGACCGCCGTCGTGCACCCCGGGGCGTCCTCGGGCTCGCGCCGCTGGCCGGAGCTGCGGTTCGCCGAGGTCGCGCGGGGGCTGCGCGGGCGGGGGCTGCGCGTCGTGGTCACCGGCTCGGCGAACGAGCGCCGCCTCGCCGAGCGCGTGGCACGGGTGGCGGGCCTGGAACCGCGGTCGGTCCTGGCCGGAGGGACGACGCCGCACAGGCTCGCCGAACTCGTGGCCGGCGCGCGCCTGCTGGTGTGCGGCGACACCGGGGTCGCCCACCTCGCGACCGCCTACGGAACGCCGTCGGTCCTGCTGTTCGGCCCGTCGTCGCCCGCTGTGTGGGGGCCCCTGATCGACATCGAGCGGCACCTGTGCCTGTGGGCGGGGACCACCGGGGACCCGCACGCGGACCGGCTCGACCCCGGCCTGGCCTCGATCACGGTGCGCGACACCCTCGCCGCCTGCGACGACCTGCTGGAGGGCCGCCCAAGCGTGCCCGTCCGGGCCCCGGGCGAACTGATCCGCTGGTGAGCGACCGGGGCGGCGGGCCTATCCCTTCTTCTCCCGCTCCCGCGCCTTCCTGGTCCGGGAGCGGTTCTCCTTGCGCAGCGCGTCGACCAGCTCGTCCTTGGTCATGCCCGACCGGCCGGGAACGTCCAGCTCGCGGGCCTTCGCGTACAGGTGCTCCTTGGAGGCGTTGGCGTCCACTCCCTCGGCGGTGGGGCGGTCCTCCCCCCGTCCGGCTCCCGAACGGGAAGCCTGGGCGTCCGAGGGCCCCTTGCCCTCCTTGGGCTCCCAGTGGTCGCCGACCTTCTCGAAGGCGTGCTTGAGCGCGGCGTAGGCGACGCGGTGCGCCCGCTCGCCCTCGCCGTAGGTCTCGACGGCGGAGTCGTGGGCCTCGGCCCAGGTGCGCCGCGCCTTGCTCGGGGAGCGTCGCAGCGTGCCGGGCATCTCGTCCTCGGCGGGCATCGCCGGTCCTCCTCTGGTCGGGGTCTTCTCGTCACAGCGCCGCCAGCAGCCGGCGGCACGCCTCCTCGCACAGGCGGCACGTGTCCGCGCACAGGCGGCAGTGCTCGTGGGCCTCGGCGTGACGCTCGCACTCCAGCGCGCACTGGGAGCAGGCCACCACGCACGTCTGGAGCAGCGACCGCTCCAGGTCCGGGCGGGGCTCGGTGCGCCGGGTCAGCACCTGCTCGGCGGCGCGGCACACGTCCGCGCAGTCCAGGTCGGTGCGCAGGCAGGAGACGAGCCCGGCCACGTCGCTCTCGCCGAGGCAGGCGTCGGCGCAGGCGGTGCACGCCTGCACGCACGTGGCCAGCCGTTCGATGCAGCTCCTGAGCAGTTCGGCGTCGGTCCCGCTCTCGCGCGGGTGAAGGCGCAGGAACTCCTCCGTCTGGGTGACCATCGCGTCCTCCTGTCGGTGGCACTGCTTCCCGGTCTCTCGTTCCTCCGGTACTCCTCCGTGCGCCTAACCCCGCCCCGCACGGGTAAACATCACGCGCCCCCGCGCATCCGGCGCAGCCCCGAGGCAAGGGCGGAGCCGTAGACCACGTGCGCCAGCGCCATGGTCCAGGCGCGTCCGGGGGCGTCCCGGTGCGCGGGCGGCTGGACGGTCAGGGCCGGAACCCACCCCTCGTAGGCGAGCAGCCACACCCCGAGCCCGTACGCCACCCCGGTGAGCACGCGCGGCCGCCGGCCACCGGTCAGGACGCCGAACACCGCGCCGGCCCCGGCGCCGAACCCCAGGTGCGCCGCGACGGTCGCGGCGTCCTCCCCCGAGCGCGGGGTGTGCGGACCCCCGCCCGGCAGGAGCCGGCGTGTCAGCAGCTTCGGCGGAAGGCGCCCGACCCTGCCCGACCTCCTGCCCGCCACCATGACCGCGCTCATGGCCAGGGTCGCCGCGACCCCCGCCGCGCCGCCCTGCGCTCCGGCTCTCAGCACTCCCACGACCGGCTCCCCGGGTCCGCGCGGGCGCGGCGGCCCGCGATCACCTCTGCGGCTACCACCCCCGGCCCCGTCCAAACGCGGCGGGGGAGGCGGTGCGGGGGTTTGCGGAGAAGGCGATTCGGTAGCTGGGCCGACAGGGCCGACACCCCGCGAGAACGAACGGAAGGGAGGCCGACATGGCCGAGGACCGTCTTGAGGGCGAGGACGCGGAGCTGTGGACGCGGTTCCACGAGACCGTCAACATGAGCGGCGCGGAACTGCGCTCGTGGCTGCTGACCGACGCCTCGGGACCGGAGGTCTTCACCTCGGACCCCGCGATGGGGATCACCGCCACCGGGCGGGACGTCCTGCACGTGCTGGACAAGCGGCGCACCGACCTGACCGACGACGACGTGCGGACCATGCGGCACGCGGTGGACGAGGTGGCCGCCCTGTTGTCGCACCCCCGGCCCGACGACGAGAAGTGGCGGCACGCCCTGATGGGGCTGGGACACGACCCGCTCAAGCCCGACTCGCCCCGTCCGGGGGACGAACCGGGCGTCGGCGAACCCGAGTGACCGCCCGAGGCCGAGACGAGGAGGACACCCCCATGGAGGGAACGGCGGATTCCCCGCCCTCGCTTCCGCGCGCCTCGGCGGCGGAGCAGCTGAGCGTCGTCGCGACCATGCTGGTCCCCACCCTGGCCCGCGGCCCCGTCCTGCGGAGACCCTTCTGGGAGGCCGCGGCGACCGCTCTGGACACCGACGGGCGCGCGGGGCGGGTCCTGCGCCGCATGCGCGCCGCGCACGGACCCGGACCGGTCCGGGTCAACGTGCTCGGCAGGCGCGGCGTCCTGCTGCTCACCCCCGACCAGGTGCGCCGCGTGCTGATGGGGTCGCCGGAGCCGTTCACCCCGGCGAGCAGGGAGAAGGAGGGCGCGCTCGCGCACTTCCAGCCGCACGCGCTGCTCGTCACCCGGGGGGACGCGCGCCCCGCGCGGCGGCGGTTCAACGAGGAGGCGCTGGGCACGGGGAAGCGGGCGCACGCCCTGGCGGCCTCCTTCCTCGCCGCCGTCCGCGAGGAGGTCGAGGTCCTGGACCACGCGCTGGGCGCGGACCGCGAGCTCACCTGGCCCCGGTTCGCCCCGTCCTGCTGGAACGCGGTGCGGCGCATCGTGTTCGGCGACTCCGCGCGCGAGGACCGGTACACCACCGACCTGCTGCGCCGCCTGCGCGCCGACGCCAACTGGCTGTACCTGCGTCCCCGGAGGGACCGGACGCGGGCGGAGTTCGAGGAGCGCGTCAACGAGTACCTGGACCGGGCCGAGCCCGGCAGCCTGGCCGCCGAGATCGCCCGGACGGCCGCTCCGGCCGGGACCGATCCGGCGGGCCAGGTGCCGCACTGGCTGTTCGCCTTCGACGCCGCCGTGATCACGGCCTTCCGCGCGCTCGCGCTGATCGCGGCGCACCCGGAGGAGGCCGCGCTGGTCCGCGCCGAGCTCGCGGGGCACGACGTGTCCGACCCCGGGGGAGTGGCCGGGCTGGACCGGCTGCGGGCCGCCGTCATGGAGACGGTCCGGCTGTGGCCCACCACTCTGGCGATCCTGCGCGACAGCACCGCCGAGACCGTGTGGGACGGCGCGACCGCCCCGGCGGGCACGGCATTCGTGGTCTTCAGCGCGTTCTTCCACCGGGACCCCGACCACCTGCCCCACGCCGACCGGTTCGCGCCCGAGGCGTGGCTGGAGGGGAACACCGCCGGGGACTGGTCGGTGGTCCCCTTCAGCGGCGGTCCGGCGCGCTGCGCGGGCGAGGACCTGGTGCTGTTCACGACCACCGCGCTGCTGGCGGCGCTGCTGGAGCGCCGCGAGTTCCGGCTGGTGGCACCGGGCCGGATGGGCCCGGACCGGCCGTTGCCGCACATGCTCGACCACTTCGCCCTGCGCCTGGCCGGCTCGGCCGTCTGAGCGCGCCCCGCCCGGACCCGCACGAACACCGCACACCGGAAGGAAGACGACCATGGCAGACCCGACGTTCATCGAGGTGCAGAAGGCGCTGGCCGGCATCGAGTACCCGGCGGGCCGCGACGACCTCGTCAGGCACGCCCGGAACAACAGCGCCGGGGACCACGTGCTCGACGCGCTGCGCGAGATCGAGGACCGCGACTACGAGGGGCCCAACGAGGTGAGCTCGGCGGTGTCCGACGCCACCGGCGGCCACTGACCGCCACCGCGCGGCGGCCCCTCCCGACCGGGAGGGGCCGCCGCGCGGTGACGCGGGTCCGGCGGGTCAGTCCTGGATCCGGTACACGCCGTAGGGGCGGCCCAGCACCGGAAGCGCGACGTTGCGCACCCGCACCCCGCCCGGTGTCAGCCCGCACTCGGTGCCCTTGTGGGCGTGGCCGTGCACCGCCAGGTGCGCGCCCGCGGTGTCGACGGCCTCGGCGAGCAGGTAGCTGCCCAGAAACGGGTAGATCTCCGGAGGCTCGCCGACCAGGGTGTCCTTGACCGGCGAGTAGTGGGTGAGAGCGACCGTGAGCTCGGTGTCCAGGGACTTGAAGGCCTCCCGGAGGCGCTCGGCGGCGTCGCGCGAGTGCCGGACGAAGCTCTTCATCTCGGGTTCGCCGAACTCCGAGGCGCACTTACCCGAGAAGCCCATGCCGAAGCCCTTCACCCCGGCGACGCCGAGCCGCCCGCCCGCGCAGTCGAGCGCGACCGCGTCGCCCTCCAGGACCGTGATCCCCTCCGCCCGCATCGTCTCGGCGATCTTGTCCTGGGCGTCGGACTGGTAGTCGTGGTTGCCGAGCACCGCGACGACGGGCACCGGCAGGCCGCGGAACTCCTCCGCCACGACCCGGCCCTCCTCGACCGTGCCGTGCTTGGTGAGGTCCCCGGCCAGGAGCAGCACGTCCGCGTCGTCGGCGAGCCGCCCCAGCCGCTCCCGGTAGCGGCCGCGCATCTCCTCGTCCAGGTGCACGTCACCCACTGCCGCGACGGTGATCATGGCAGTCGCTCCTCCCGGATCGGGCCGTCCATCCGGACGACGGACAGTTCGTCGTGGACGCGGTAGCCCGCCATCGTCTCCTCGGCCACCTCGACGACCTTGAGGCGGCGGCGGGGACACGAGACCTCTCCGGACAGATAGACGTCCTCCCCCACCACCCGCACCCGGATTCCCTGTTCGGCGGTGCGCGGATCCTCCGCCAGTGTCTGCTGGAGGTGGCCCGCCGCGTACTGCGGAGCCTCGTGCGGCATTCCGCTCTCCTCTCTGCTGATCACGTCCAGACCTCCCAGCAGCACCAGGAACGCCAGTGCGTAGGGGGAGCCGCGGACGCGGACGCGGACCTGCTCCCAGTCCACCTGCTCGCGCAGCGCCCGGGCCGTGACGAGCGGCCCGGCGAAGTCGCACTCGTGCTCGGTGAAGGCGCGCAGCCGCATGACAAGCAGGTCGGTGGCGTCCAGCACCGGGACGTGCACCGAGTCCACCTTCAGGGGCGTGGCGCGGTCCAGCATGGCGCGTGTGACCGGGAGGTCGGACGGACTGTGGATCAGGTCCACGAGGACGTCGCCGTCGTGGGCCTTGACCAGCCAGTCCTCCACGGTGTCGGCGGGCGTCAGGCCCGCCTTGGCCAGGACCTCCAGGGCCCGTTCGGCGTCCTCGGGCAGCACCGCGAAGTCCACGTCGTGCCGGGAGGGCGGCGCCCCCCGCGCGAACGCCGCGAAGCCCCCGCTCAGTGCGAACGGCACCCCGTCGGCCTTGAACGCGCCCGCCACGCGTTTGAGCGTGGTCAGCAGCGCCCGAGTGCGTGGTTCGTGCTCCATCGGACGGCCCCTTCTACCGACCGGGGCGCGCTGTGGGCCGGCCCGGCCGGGTCGTGGTGCTCGAGACCCTCCGCTACCGCCCTCGAACCGCTTCAAACGCGGGGCACCCTTTTCCGTCCCCCCGGTGATCTTGGCGTTTCCGGGGTCTCAACCGTCTCCGAGACCCCGGAAAGGTCAAGATCACCGGGGAGACACGCGGGAGGCTAGTCCCCCGACGGCGTGTGGCGGCCGTTGTGGGCGGGCAGCTGGTTGGTCCGCTCGCCCGCTCTGTCGTTGAGGCGGGTGAGCAGGCCCAGCCCCCACCGGTCCGCTTGGGGGGCGGCCTCCAGGCCGCTGGTGGGCCGCACGGGCCCCGGGCCGGGGCCGGGCAGCACCCGGTTCATGGCGCGCAGCACCGCCTGGGTGAGCCTCGGCGCCATGCCGTGGGCGGTCACGGCGGTGTGCGCCACCGGGGTCAGGGTGAGGTGGTGCCGCCCCTGCTGGACGGCGTCGACGATCCGCCGTGCCGCGCGCTCGCCGTTCATGGACACCAGCGGTATCGAGGCCAGGGCGGCGAACCAGGCGTACTCCAGGCCGGGCCGGCCCCCGAAGAGGGCGCGCCGGGGCGATCCGGTCCGCATCAGGCCGGGGACGACGGTGAGCACCCGCGTGCCGTGGCGGGCGAGTTCGGAGTCCAGCCCCTCGGACAGGCCGACCTGCGCGAACTTGGCGCAGGCGTAGGGAAGAAGGTGGGGAGGGCTGATCTTGCCCCCGATCGAGGTGATGTTGACGAGGACCCCGCCGCCGCGCAGGTGCGGCCGGGCGGCCTGGGCGACGCGCAGCGAGGCCCAGAAGACCGTGTCCATCGCGTCGTGGAAGTCGGCCTCGTCCAGCGAGTCCAGCGGGGCGGTGTGGATGATGCCCGCGTTGTTGACGACGATGTCGAGCCCGTCGAACCGGGCCGCCGCGTCGGCCACCATGGCGCGCACGGCATCGGGGTCGCGCAGGTCGCAGGCCAGGGCGTGCGCCCGGACCCCGCGGGCGGTCAGGTCCGCGGCCGCCCGGTCCAGCTCGTCGCCGTCCCGGGCGCACACGACGACGCGGCACCCCCGCGCGCCCAGCTCGCGGGCCAGCAGCAGACCCAGGCCCCGCGACCCCCCGGTGACCAGGGCGGTGCGGCCGCGCAATCCGAACACGGGGCGGCGGCCGCTCCAGACCGCGGCGGCGAGCACCCCCGCCGTCACGGCCGTTCCCGCCAGTCCCGCCGCCCCCGCCAGTCCGGCCACTGCCGCTCGTCCTCGCATGCTGCCTCCCGGTCGTGTGTGCACCTGAGAGGAACCCATTCACCGACGGTGGCCGCCTCAAACTCCGGCACCTTGTCCCCTGGCAAAACAACCTTCCGGTTTCGGCCGTGTTCGTTCCCTAACCGTGATGTCTTGCTTACAGTGGGTGGCGTTCGCAGGTCCGAATGAGGACCTAAATCCCATCCGTCACTTCGGCCCGCCTTTCACCTGGAGACGACCGAACACCGCGAATCGACCGGTGGGTCGCTCCTGAGCGGGATTTCCCGGTGGCACCGGCCATCGCGCGGGCCACCTGCCCGAAGTGCCGGAAACTTTCACCATGACCCTGCGGGGGACGTTTCGCAATGTCCGTTTCGGCTTCACATCACGGTTGCGGCACCAGCAGCAGGAACGGTCGCCGCGTCCCGCCAAACCGCCACTCCGACGACGCCTACCTGCGTCAAACCCGCGAACTGCTCGAGGAGCTCGGCCGCGTCCGCGAGGACCCGGACCGCCGCGAGCGCATCTACGTCGAGCTGACCGAGCTGCACACGCCCGTCGCCAGGCGCATCGCCCGCCAGTACCGCAACCGCGGCGAACCCGAGGAGGACCTGCGCCAGGTCGCGATGGTCGGCCTCTACAACGCGATCCGCAACTTCGACCCCGCCTACGGCAAGGAGTTCATCTCCTACGCGCTGCCCATGATGACGGGCGAGGTCAAACGGCACTTCAGGGACCGGACCTGGGCGGTCCGGGTGCCCCGCAAGCACCAGGAGCGGCGCGCCGAGCTCAACCGGGTGACCGCGGAGTTCGCCCAGCGGAACGGGCGCTCGCCCACCGTGCGCGAACTGGCCGTGCTGCTCGAGCTGGACGAGGAGGAGACCCTTGAGCTCATCGACGCCGCGCGCGCTTACAGCACGCTCTCCCTGGACGTGCCCTTCGGGGCCGACGAGGACGGGACCACGCTGGGCGACACCCTCGGCGGACTGGACGAGGCGCTGGAGCGGGTCGTGGACCACGCCACCCTCCGTCCGGCCCTGGCCGCGCTCCCGGCCCGCGACCGGCGCATCCTGCTGCTGCGGTTCGCGGGGGACAAGACCCAGGCGCAGATCGCCGAACTGGTGGGCCTGTCCCAGATGCACGTCTCGCGCAGGCTCGCGGCGATCCTGGCGACGCTGCGCGGCCAGCTCGTGCCCGACCAGTAGGCCCGGCCCGCTCCGAAACCCCCGGCGCCGGCACCCCGTCGTCTCCGTCCCGGGGCGCCGGCGCCGGGACCGTCAACGGTCCGGTGAGGCGTCCAAGACGTACCTGATCGTGGTGAAGTCGACCCCCTGGTCGAGGAGCTCGACCACGCGGCGGAGCCGGACGACGTCCCCCTCCTGGTAGACGCGGGACCCGTCGGACCGACGGGTCGACACGACCAGTCCCCGGTTCTCGTACAGCCGGACCGCCATCGGCGACACCCCGACGCTCTCGGCGACCGCGCGCAGCGTTCTCGGGGCCGAGGCCGGCGGCATGGCGGTACTGGTCATCGTGTCCGTCCTCTCCCTGCACGGCTGCTGCCGCCCCGCCTACTGACCCGGATGCGCCGCCGCGAAACAGGAAAACGGGCCCGACCGGCGCGCGGGAGAACCGTCCGGTTTTCCCGGCCGGATGGGTTCGCGCCGGGCCGGGAGGGTAGCTGGCGGCCCCGGATACCCGCGACCGGGCGGGGTCCGGCCGCACTCTGGAGAAGGGACCCGGATGTTCCGCCACACCAAGCACCTGCAGTTCGAGGCCAAGCCCGAGAAGCCCGACGCGCTGTACGCGATGAAGCTCCAGGAGCTGATCGGCGGCGCCTACGGCGAGATGACCGTGACCATGCAGTACCTCTTCCAGGGCTGGAACTGCCGGATGGAGGGCAAGTACAAGGACCTGATCATGGACGTGGCCACCGAGGAGATCGGCCACGTGGAGATGCTCGCCACGATGGTCGCCCGGCTGCTGGAGGGCGCGCCCTCCGAGGTCACGGCCGACGCGGTCAAGGATCCCGTGGTGGCGGCCGTCGTGGGCGGCATGAACCCCCAGCAGGCCATCGTCTCGGGCGGGGGCCCGGTGCCGGCCGACTCGGCGGGCACCCCGTGGAACGGCAAGTACATCGTGGCCAGCGGCAACCTCCTGGCGGACTTCCACGCCAACGTCGCGGCCGAGGCGCAGGGCCGGCTGCAGACCGCGCGCCTGTACAACATGACCGACGACCCGGGGGTCAAGGCCATGCTCAAGTTCAACCTCGCCCGCGACACCGTGCACCAGAACATGTGGCTGGCCGCGATCGAGGAGCTCAAGGAGGACGGCCTGGAGGACACCGTCGCGCCCGACGCCCTGTTCGACGAGGAGGACCAGACCCACTCCAACACCATCTGGGGGCTCTCCGACGGGACCGAGGCCGCCCGGGGACGCTGGGCGCACCGGCCCGCGCCCGACGGCCGCCACGAGCTGCGCTACCTCGACAACCCCGAGCCGCTGGGCGGCCCCGCCTCGGCGCCGCCGCCCGACCCCGCGCTGTACGCCACGTCCGACGGGAGGCCCGGCGAGGGCTCGGCCAAGGGGGCCGCCGCGGCGCCCGGCACGAGCATGACCGACAAGATCAAGAAGTCCCTCGAATGAGCCGGAGCCCGGAAAAGCCCGTCCCGCGCGGTTGAACCCGCTGCCCCGGGTCACTTGTGCAGGGACATGACCGACAACGGCGCGGACGCGGGGCCGGACCGGCACCGGTGCGGCCCCGCTCGGCGCGGGAGAAGGAGGCCCCGCATGCGAGCGCTCACCTGGCACGGCCCGCGCGACGTGCGCGTGGACACCGTGCCCGACCCCTTCATCCAGGAGCCGACCGACGCGGTCGTCCGTGTCACCACCTCGGGGCTCTGCGGTTCCGACCTGCACCTGTACGAGGTGATGGCGCCGTTCCTGGCCGAGGGGGACATCCTCGGCCACGAGCCCATCGGCGTGGTGGAGGCCGTCGGCGACGGGGTGGCGAACCTGCGGCCCGGCGACCGCGTGGTGGTGCCGTTCCAGATCGCCTGCGGGCACTGCGCCATGTGCGGGCAGGGCCTGCAGACCCAGTGCGAGACCACCCAGGTCCGGGAGGAGGGCATGGGCGCCGAGCTGTTCGGCTACACCAGGCTCTACGGCTCCGTTCCCGGCGCGCAGGCCGAGTTCCTGCGCGTGCCGCACGCCGACTACGGCCCGATCAGGGTCCCCCCGGGGCCGCCCGACGACCGGTTCGTGTACCTCTCCGACGTGCTTCCCACCGCGTGGCAGGCCGTCCGGTACGCCGACGTCCCCGAGGGCGGGAGCGTCGCGGTGCTGGGGCTGGGCCCCATCGGCGACATGTGCTGCCGCGTCGCCCGGCACCTGGGCGCCGAGCGGGTGTTCGGGGTCGACATCGTGCCCGAGCGGCTCGCGCGGGCACGGGCGGTCGGGGCGGAGGCCTTCTCCTTCGAGGAGGAGGGCTTCGTCGACGCGATCCGGGACCGCACCGACGGGCGCGGCCCCGACGCGGTGATCGACGCCGTGGGCATGGAGGCGCACGGCACGACCGCGGGCAAGATCGCCCAGCACATGGCGACGAGGCTGCCCAAGGGCCTGGCGGGCAAGCTGATGAGCACCGCGGGCGTGGACCGGCTCACCGCCTTCTACACCGCCATCGACCTGGTCCGGCGCGGCGGCACCATCTCCCTGACCGGCGTGTACGGCGGGATGGCCGACCCGCTGCCCATGCTCACCCTGTTCGACAAGCAGATCCAGCTGCGCATGGGCCAGGCCAACGTCAAGCGCTGGGTGGACGAGATCATGCCGCTGCTCACCGACGGCGACCCGCTGGGCGTGGACTTCTTCGCCACCCACCGGATGCCGCTCGAGGACGCCCCGCGGGCGTACGAGATGTTCCAGCGCAAGACGGACGGGGCGGTGAAGGTGCTGCTCGAGCCATGACCCGCGCCCCCGGTCCGCACGTCGCGCCGTTCCGCCACGAGAGCGGAGCGCAGGCGTGGGCGCGCGTGATCGTGGTCACCCTCCTCCTGCTCGCGACGTTCGCCGAGTTCGCGGCGCGGAACCCGTGGCCCGACGACAGCGAGGGAACCCTGGACCGGGTGCGCGGCGGCGTGCTGCGGGTCGGCGTGACCGGGTCCCCGCCCTGGACCAGGGTCGCCGACGACGGTTCGGTGAGCGGGGTCGAGCCGGTGCTCGTGCGGAGGCTCGCCGAGGAGCTCGACGCCCGGGTGCGCTGGTCCTCCGGCTCGGAGTCCGACCTGATGGCGTCGCTGCACGCGGGCGGCCTCGACCTGGTGGCCGGCGGACTCGGCGACACCGGGACCTGGCAGGGGATGGCGGCGCTCACCACGCCGTACACCACCACGCGCGCCGTGGTCGGCGTCCCCGCGCCGATGGCCGGCGAGGAGGTGTCCGGGACGCGGGTCGCGGTGCGGGCGGACACCGCCGAGGAGGCGCGGCTGCGCGAGGAGGGCGGGATCGCGGTCCCGTACACGGGGCCGGCGCCGCCCCCGGGGGAGCCCGCGGTCGTGGGCGAGTGGATGCTCGGGCCGCTCGGACTGCGCGACAGCGGGGTGGAGCTGAGCCGGTCGGACCACGTGATGGCGGTGCGCATGGGCGAGAACGCCTGGCTGGCCACTGTCGAGGGGTACCTGCTGGACGTTCCGGACGAGGAGCTCCGGCGCCTCCTGGTCGAGGCCGAGGGAGCGGGCCGGTGACGCGGATCTACGACCACTACGAACTTCCCGAGGAGAAGGAGCGGCTGCACCTGCGGGCGGTGCGGCTGGAGTGGGCCACCATCGCCGTCTTCGTCGTCACCATCGCCCTCATGGCGGTCACGCTGGGGCAGTCCCAGGCGATGAAGGCGGCGTGGACGGAGGACTTCCTCTCGCTGGTGCCGCCGATCGCGTTCCTGGTCGCCGACCGGCTTCGGGACCGCGGGCCGAACGAGCGCTTCCCGTACGGCTACCACCGTTCGGTCGCGATCGGGTTCCTCGCCGCGGCGCTGGCCCTGCTCGCGCTCGGCGGCTACATCCTGGCCGACTCGCTGACGCGGCTGGTGACCGGCGAGCGCCCGCCCATCGGCCTGGTCGAGATCGCGGGATGGCAGGTCTGGCTGGGCTGGCCGATGATCGCGGTGCTGGCGGTCACCGCCGTCCCGGCGGTCGTGCTCGGCCGGATGAAGATCCGGCTCGCCCGGGAACTGCGCGACAAGGTCCTGTACGCCGACGCCGAGATGAACCGGGCCGACTGGATGACCTCCGGCGCCGCGATCCTGGGCGTCCTGGGCATCGGGGCGGGGTTGTGGTGGGCCGACGCCGTCGCCGCGGCCGTCATCTCCGCCGACATCGTCCGCGACGGCCTGCGCACCACCCGGACGGCGGTGACGAACCTGATGGACTCCCGCCCCACGCCCGCCACCGGGCACGGGACCGATCCCGTGCCCGAGAAGCTGGTCGGCATCGCCCGGACGGAGCCCTGGGTGCTGGACGCGTGGGTGCGGCTGCGCGAGGAGGGGCACGTGCTCGTCGGCGAGGTACTGGTGGTGCCCCGGCCGGACACCGAGGGGATCACCGGGCGCCTGGAGCGCCTCGGCGCGCGGCTGCGCGAGTCCGACTGGCGGGTCCACGACATCGTGGTGGCGCCGGTGGCGCGGATCGAACGGCAGTAGGGCGCCCGTGGACGCCCGCCGGGCGGGGGAGGCGGAACCGGCTTCCGCGGGGGCCTGCCCGGCCGCGCGGAACCGGAGGGCGGGTCGCGGCGGCGCGGCGGCGCTGGGCGCGGTCTGCGCGGCGTTCGCCGCGGCCGGGCTGCTCCTGGTGCCGATCGGACTGGGGCTGGGCTGGGACGAGGTCGTCTACGTCAGCCAGTACGACCCGCGCAACCCCGCCGCGTTCTTCAGCGCGCCCCGGTCGCGGGGGGTCTCGCTGCTGGCCGCCCCGGTGGTGCTGGCGACCGGTTCGGTCCCGGTGCTGCGGGCCTGGCTGGCGTGCGCCGCGGCGCTGGCGATGCTCGCGGGGTTCTGGCCGTGGCTGCGGCTGTGGCCGACGCCCGTGGTGGCGCCGCTCGCGGCCCTGGGCTACGCCACCCTGTGGGTGAGCCTGTTCTACACCGCCTCGGCGATGCCCAACCACTACACGGCGATGGCCGCGGTGGGGGCGGTCGGCTGGTTCCTGGCGGCGGCGCGCGGACGAGGCCCCCGGGGCGCGCTCGCGGCCCTGGGCGCGATGCTCGTGGTGGCCGGGCTGATGCGCCCGAGCGACGCCTTCTGGCTGGCCGCGCCGCTGGGCGCGGCGGCGCTCGCCGTCCCGGCCTGGCGGCGGCCCGGCCTCGTCGCGGCGGTCGCGGTCGGCGCGCTGGCCGGGGTCGCGCCGTGGCTGGTCGAGGCCCAGGCGGTCTACGGCGGCGTGCTGGAGCGGTTGGTCAGAGCGGGGGAGATCCAGGGCGGTACCGAGCCGACCTTCGCCCTCGCGCACTCGGTCGCCACCCTGGACGGCCCGCTGCTGTGCCGACCGTGCGACGGGGACGCCGTGCGCTGGCCGGCCCTGCTGTGGTGGGCCGCGCTCGTGCCGCTGGTGGCGCTGGGGGTGGCGTCGGCGCGCCGCGCCCGGCGGGCGGCGGGCCTGCTGCCCGTCGCCGTCGCGGCGTCGATGTCGTTCACCTACCTGTTCCTCATCGACTACTCGGCGCCGCGCTTCCTGCTCCCGGTGTACGCGCTGCTGGCGGTCCCGGCCGCGGCCGGAACGGTGCGGCTGTGGTCGGCGGCGAACCGGAGGACGCGGCCGGCGCTGGGCGCGGGCCTGGCCGTGGCGCTGGCCGGGCACCTGCTCATCCAGGGCGTGATCGTGACGCACTGGGCCGCCTCCCACACCGCGGCCCGCCAGGAGTACGCGCGGCTCGCCGACGCGCTGCACGGCGCGGGTCTGCGACCGCCCTGCCTGCTCACGGGGGACGAGGCCGTCCCGATCGCCTACTACGCGGGCTGCGCGTCGGCCGCGCCGTCGGGCAGCAACGCCACGCACAGCCTGGACGGGCTCCTCACGCTCGGCCGAACCGTCCCGTTCGGCCTGCTCGACAGGGGCGGGTCGCCGCCGGACTGGGCGGCCGACTGGCGCGCGCTGCCCGTGGGACCGGCTCCGGACCCCCGCGCCTGGGTCCTGTACGTCCCCGAGTGGAGCCCGGTCGCCGACTGACGCCGGGAGGGCCCCGATACGCGGACACCCCTCCCGGCCGCCGCCCCGTCCCCCGGAGCCGGAGCGGGGCCCGCTACGTCCCCGACGGCCGGGGCGTGCCGCGCCGCGTCGGCGACGCCTGGAGCGAGGACGGGGGACCCGCGCTCCCGAGTGGTCTCAGGGCCGGCCGGGAAGCAGGCGGGCGAGCCTGTCGGCGGCGCGCCGGGCCGCCCGGCGGCGTCGCGGGGCCGCCGGCGCCGAGGCGGCCACCGGTTCCACCGCGGGGGGTTCGGCGTTCGCCTCCGCGGCCTTGGCGCGGAGGCGGTCGCGGACCTCCTCGGGCGTGTAGGCGCGCCTCCGGCGCTCCGCCCGGACGATGACCACGCCGGTCGCCGCGACGCCCGCGAAACCGGCCAGACCGAGTATCTTCCACCACCGCATGTGCCTAGGCTAGCGGGGTGACCGACCTGAGTATCGACCTCGACGCGGCGCTGGACCTGACCAGGACCGGCGACGTGTGGCTGTTCCGCGGACGCTCGGTCCCCGACCGCGCCATCCAGGTGACCACGAACAGCCCCGTCAACCACGTGGGCATGTCCGTCGTCATCGACGACCTCCCCCCGCTGATGTGGCACGCCGAACTCGGCCGGTCCCTGACGGACATGTGGACCGGCAGCCACCACAGGGGGGTCCAGCTGCACGACCTGCGCGACGCGGTGACCGTGTGGGCCCGGAGGTACGGCCAGCGGGCGTGGCTGCGCCAGCTCGACCCCCCGCCCGGCGAGGAGGCCGAGGACGCGGTCCTGCGCACCGTCGCCCGCCTGGACGGCACGCCGTTCCCCTCCACCGCCCGGCTCGCCGGGCGGTGGCTGCGCGGCAGGGTGCCCTTCACCCGCCGCGCGCGGGAGCACGCCCTGGAGACCGCCTACTGCGCGGAGGTCGTGGCCCTCACCTACGAGGCCATGGGGCTGCTGCCCGGCGGGCGCACACCCAACTGGTACGACCCCGGCCGCTTCTGGAGCGGCGACGACCTCAGCCTGCTCGGAGGCGTCCGCCTCGGCGGGGAGATCCCGGTGCGGATCCCGCCGGCCCGCTGAACCCCGGCCACCGGGCCGCCGGCCTCCGCGCGCGAGCGCGACGGAGCCCGGGCCCCGGGGCGCCGGGGCGGGCCGGCCGGGTCCTGGACGGTAATCGGGCGAACACTGGTCGTTTCACTGATGCGCGGTGACCGGGTCGGCACGGATAGTTGCGGTGCGTCCCCGTGAGGAGTTGATGAACGGGGGACGTCCGCGCCGCCGCGCGGAGACCCGACGCAGACCCCTAGCCGACGTCCCCCGGTCCGGGCGCCCTCCCGGTCGGCGGCCGACCCTGACGGTGCGAGAACGCCATCCCCGCCCGCAGGGAAGACGCGGACGTCGTACGGCTCCGTGCGAACCGAGCGGCGCCACCCCCCTGTATCAGGCGGCGGACCCCGCCCGTCGACGCGCCCGAGGCGCGCGGCCCCGGCGGTGTCCCACGCCCTGACGAAGAGGAACCGAACCCCCCATGAACATGACGAACAGCACTCTGGACCAGCCGACCGAAAGCCCCGCCAAGAGCGCCTCCCCGCTCTCGCGCGGCGTGCGGACCGCGATCAGGACGGCCGTGGCCGCGGCCCTCGTCGCGGGCGGCGTCGGCATCGCCTCCCCGGCCTACGCGGCCAACCCCTACGAGCGCGGCCCGGACCCCACGGACTCCAGCGTCGAGGCCCTGCGCGGCCCGTACTCGGTCGACGACACCTCTGTCTCGTCCCTGGTCAGCGGTTTCGGCGGGGGAACGGTCTACTACCCGACCGGCACCAACGAGACCTTCGGCGCCGTCGTGATCGCCCCGGGCTACACCGCCAGTTCGAGCTCCATGTCCTGGATGGGCGAGCGCCTGGCGTCCCAGGGATTCGTCATCTTCACCATCGACACCAACACGCGCTACGACCAGCCCGACAGCCGGGGCGACCAGATCAGCGCCGCCCTGGACTACCTGGTCGAGGACAGCACGAGCGCGGTGCGGAACCGGATCGACCCCGACCGCCTGGCCGCCATGGGCCACTCCATGGGCGGCGGCGGAACCCTCGCGGTCGCGGCGGACCGGCCGGAGCTGAAGGCGGCCATCCCGCTCACCCCGTGGCACCTGGACAAGACCTGGTCCGAGGTCGACGTGCCGACGATGATCATCGGCGCCGAGAACGACACCGTCGCCTCGGTGAGCTCGCACTCCATCCCGTTCTACAACAGCCTCTCCGGCGCTCCGGACAAGGTCTACCTGGAGCTGGACGGGGCGTCGCACTTCGCCCCGAACCTCTCCAACACCACCATCGCCAAGTACAGCATCTCCTGGCTGAAGCGGTTCGTGGACGAGGACACCCGCTACTCGCAGTTCCTCTGCCCCGGCCCCTCGACCGGTCTGGGCAGCGACGTCTCGGACTACCGGAACACCTGCCCGGTCTAGTCGGCCCGCGGCACGGCGAAGGGGGTGCGGGAGAATCCCGCGCCCCCTTCGCCTCCGGCCGGTTCAAGACCACCGAGAGAAACGGACATCACGCGTCGGACGCCCGGCCCCCGGGGCCCGCGGTCCGGACCGCGGGCCCCGGGGGGAGCGGCGCCCTACTCCTTCACCGCTCCGCCGAGCAGACCGCTGATGAAGCTGCGCTGGAGGACGACGTACACGACGACGAGCGGCAGCGCCACGAGGACCGCCGCCGCGGCGGTCACGCCGATGTCGGCGCCCTTGACGTTGCCCGCGAAGAACGACAGCGCCAGCGGCGCCGTCCGCACGTCCGCGTTGTCGGGGACCAGGACCAGGGCGAGCAGGAAGTCGTTCCAGGCGTACAGGAAGACGATCAGCGCGAGGGCGGAGACGCCTGGCAGCGCCGCCGGGAGCATCACCTTGGTGAGGGTCTGGAACCGGGAGGCGCCGTCGATGGACGCCGCCTCGGGCAGTGAGCGCGGGACGCCGCGGAAGTAGGTCGTCATCCAGAACACCCCCAGGGACACCGACAGGCCGATCTGGGGCAGGATCAGCGCCGCTGTGGTGTTGATCATCCCGAGGTCCTTGACGAGCGAGTGCAGGGGGACGATCACCCCCTCGTAGGGCAGTACCAGACCGATGAGCAGGACCCCGAGGATCGGGCCCGCCATGGGGACCCGCAGCCAGGCCAGCGCGTAGCCGGTGAGGACCGAGAGCGTCACGGTCACGACCACGACGCTGACCGCCACGACGGCGCTGGACAGCAGGGCCGTGTCGAAGCCGCCGCCCTCCCAGGCGCGGGCGAAGTTGTCCAGGGTGAAGCTGCGCGGCATCCCCAGGGGGCTGGGGCGTCCGCCGCGCTCGCTCACCGCGAGCACCAGGATCGACAGCGCCGGGTACAGCGCGATGGCCGCGCCCAGCACGAGGATGAGGTGGCTGATCACCGACTCGCCGCGGGATCTCATCGGCCGGTCTCCCTGTCTCGGAGGATGAAGAGGACGAGCGCGGTGACGGCCAGGATCATCACGGTGAGCAGCACGGAGACGGTCGCGGCCGTTCCGTAGTCGCGCGTGTTGAACGCCGCCTTGTAGATGATCACGCTCGGCATGACGGTGGAGTTGCCCGGCCCGCCCGATGTGGTGTTCCACACCACGTCGAAGTTGCGCAGCGCGTAGGTGGTGGTCAGGACCAGGGCGAAGGAGGTCTCGCGGCGCAGGCCGGGGAGCGTGACGGTGAAGAACTCGCGGATCGGCCCCGCGCCGTCGATCCGCGCCGCCTCGTAGAGCTCGGTGGGGATGCGCTGGGCTCCGGCGAGGAGGAGGACCATGCACAGCCCGAACATCACCCACGTGCCGATGAGGCCGACGCTGGGCAGCGCGGTGGCGAAGTCGCCCAGCCAGCCCCTGGTCAGGAAGCCCAGCCCGACGAGGTCCAGGAACCCGTTGATGGGCCCGTCGACCCCGTACAGGTACCGCCAGGCCACGGCGACGACCACCCCGGAGAGGATCTGGGGGACGAACAGCGCGGCCCGGAAGAAGGTGAGCCCGTGGATGCGGATCCGCGACATCACACCGGCGAGGAGGAGTCCGACCGCCGTGGGGAGGACGGCGTAGAAGACGATGAACACGAGCGAGTTGCGCAGCGCGGCCCGCATGACCGGGTCGCCCAGCACGTCGACGTAGTTCCGCGCGCCGACCCATGTCGCGGCGGTCACCCCGTTCCACTCCCACAGGCTCAGCCACACGGACTGCCAGAGGGGGTAGAGGACGAACACCCCGAAGAACGCGAGGGCCGGCAGTACGTAGAGCAGCGCCGTCCAGTCCCGGCGTCGGCCGCCGGTCCTCGGGGGCGGGGTTCGGCCGGGACGGCTCCGGGACGGATGCCGGGTTCGGGGCCTGCTGGTCACAGCGGTCATCGCCGCTCCTGGGGCTTCGATTGCGGACAGGACGGGACGCGACGCGTTGCGGGCGCGCGGCCGACCGTGCTGGCTGGTTGGTGGGGGCACGGGAGAGCAGCGGGGCGCGGTCGGGCCGCCTTTCGTGCGGATCGGCGGGCGCCTCCGCGTTCGCGGGTCCAGGGCCTTGAAGCGCACCTTAGTGGAAAGCGGGATGGGGTGTTTCAGGGCTCTAGTGCGTTTTGCGTAGTTTGGTGACAGATGAGGCATTTGCATGCTTCGATCTTGGGGCAGATGCTGTGGGGCACGCCGCTCCCGCCTTCTGGAGCCACACCCGGAGGCGGAAGACTGAACCCTGTTTCGGGTGTTTTGGGGTGTTTCTTTACTTTTGTTGATTAAGGGAATTTTCTCCTTTCAATGATGATGATGAAACGTAACGATTCGACGACCTTTGTCCGATGTGAGTTTCATTTCTGGACGGTTCGAATCGGAGGCTGCCAGGATCTGTGCCGGTGATCGGTCGAGCCTGGCGAGACACCCCCCGTCCACACCCCCGTCCCAAAGGAAAAGCAGCAGATGAACAGCAATAGTTCCGATTTGTCCAGTAGATCGCCTTCAGGGGTACGGAATGGATGGCTCGGCCGCACCGGGATCGGGCTGCTCGCGGTCGTGTCGCTCATGGCCACCTCCTGCACGCCCGGAGGCGGCGAGGACGCGGGCGGCCCCGCCACCATCTCCGGCGAGGACCAGATCACCGAGCCGGTGACCCCCGAGCAGATGGCCGAACTCGGGGACGTCACGCTGCGCCTCATGCTCGACTCCAACGACGAGAGCGCGATGGGCAAGCTCATCCCGCGCTTCGAGGAGGAGTACCCCAACGTCACGGTCGACGCGCAGTTCAAGTCGTTCGACGACCAGATCAGCACCGTCGTGGCGACCCTGGAGTCCGGCGGGGAGAGCGCCCCCGACCTGGTCCACGGCAACCAGGGGTACTCCGTCGACGGAATCCTGGTCGAGGGCGGACTGGTGCGCCCCCTCGACGACATCGCCGCGGCCTACGGGTGGACGGAGTCGTTCAGCCCCTCGCTGCTGGGCCCGCTGCGCTGGTCCCCCGACGGCCGCGCCTTCGGCTCGGGCGACCTGTACGGCATCAGTCCGGTGACCCAGAACGTCGGCGTCTTCTACAACAAGGAGAAGCTCCAGGAGCTCAGCCTCGAACCGCCGGAGACCTTCGAGGACTTCGAGGCGGCCCTGAAGGCGGCCAAGGACGCCGGCGAGCAGCCCCTCATCATGGGCAACCAGACCCAGTACCCGGGCTACCACGCGCTGGGCGTCATCGCCGGCGCGCAGAGCGAGACCGTGGAGATGACCAACTGGATCAACGGCATGGAGGGCTCGGACTTCGTCACCGAGGCCAACCTGGCCGCCGTGGAGCGCCTCGTGGAGTGGGAGGAGAGCGGCTACTTCCAGGAGGGCTACAACAGCATCAGCGAGGAGGACGCCACCACCCGCTTCGGTGAGGGCGAGTCGGTGTTCTACATCGCGGGCGACTGGAACGCCGCGTCCCTGACCGCGGGCGCGACGGCCGACATCGGCTTCATCCCGGCGCCGAGAGGCGTCAGCGGCGCGCACAACTCGCAGGGCTCGGCCGGACTGTCCTGGCACATGAACGCCGCGAGCACCAACGTCCTGCCCGCCGCCGCGTTCCTCGCGATGCTCATGGACCAGCAGCACGCCAACGACCTCGCGTCCCTGGGCCGCACCCCGCTACTGCCGCCCGAGGACACCGAGATCGAGCCGCTCGCCCAGGAGGTCATCGACACGACCCAGGTGGTCCTCGAGGACGACGCGCTCATCGGCTACTGGGACTACGCCACCGACACCATGTACGACACGCTCGGGGTCAAGACCCAGGAGCTGCTCGCGCAGGAGATCACCGTCGACGAGTACCTCGCCGACGTGCAGAAGGACTGGCAGGTGTTCCAGTCCGACCGCAAGAGCGAAAGCTGACGGACCGCCGCCCCGGAGCCCGCGGGCTCCGGGGCGGCACCCCTCCCGGGCCCCCGCGCGCGACCGGCGGAAAGCTCAGCGGCGCGCGCCCGCGGGCTCCCGGGCGGCCAGGAAATCACGCAGCTCCCCGGAGTCGGGAGCGGTCGCGGGTCCGTAGCGGGTGACCGCCACCGCGGCGGCGCCGTTGGCCCGGCGGGCCGCCTCGAACGGATCGGCGCCCCCGGCGAGCGCGGCGACGAAGGCCCCGGTGTGCGCGTCGCCCGCCCCGTTGGTGTCGACCGCCGTCACCGCGAAACCGGGAACGAGCACCGGCTCGTCCCCCGACCGGGCCACCAGGCATCCCCGCGCGGAGTCGCGCAGCACGACGAGCCCGCCGGGCCGGCCGCGCCGCGCCAGTTCGGCTGCGGCCTCCTCGGGACGGTCCAGCCCGGTGACCAGCCCGGCCTCGCGCGCGTTGAGGCTGAGGACGTCGGTCCGGCCGAGGACCTCGCCGAGAACCCCCGGATCGATCCCGGCGACGACGGGCGCCGGGTCGAAGACCACCCGCGCCTGCCCCGGGAGCTCCCCGAGCCAGCGGACCAGGTCGGGCCCCCGGTTCCCGGACACGAACGAGTAGCCGGTCACGTAGACGAAGTCGCCCGGCTCGACGCGGACGCGCGCCAGGTCCGCGCCGTCCAGGTCGCCCTCCGCCCCGATGCTGCTGACGAAAGTCCGTTCGGCGCCGGCGTCCACGAGCGCGACGCAGAAACCCGTGTCCACGTCCGCGCGGGGCGGGTGGAGGACCTCGATCCCCTCCCCGGCCAGGGCGGCCCGCGCCATGTCCCCGTTGGGGCCCGTGCCGTGCGTCCCGGCGTAGAGGACGCGCATCCCGCTGCGGGCCGCCGCCGCCATGACGTTGAACCCCCCGCCCGGGGAGGTGCTCGTCGACGTGGCCAGCGTGTCGCCGCCGGGCGGGGGGAGGGCCTCGACGGTCATGACGAGGTCGGTGATCACCGATCCGCAGTGGATGAGGCGGTTCACAGGGCGGCTCTCCTTGCCTGTCCGGGAACCGGCGGCGGTGGGGCGCCCCGGTCGGCTGCGGTCAGTTTAGGGTGTTCCCCCGGAGCGCTCCGGGCCCCGCGCCCCCGCGGGGGCGCGGGAACGCGGGAACGCGCGTCCGGTCAGCGGCCGCGCAGAGCCAGCAGGTCGTCCGCCAGCGACTCGAAGTCGATGCCGTTGACCTCCCGCACGGTGGTCACCGCTTCGGCGGGGAAGGCGCCCGTTCCGTGGCAGGCGCCGAGCATCGCGCCCAGGATCGCCGCGACGGTGTCGGTGTCGCCGCCGAGGCCCGCCGCCAGCCGGACGGCCTTCCAGGGGTCGTCGGCGAGGTACTGGGCGAGGGCGAAGGCCGCGACGACGGACTCCTGCGAGGCCACGCTGGTGCCGATGACGTCGTAGGTGAAGTCCAGCACCTCGGCCTCGGGGCGGCCGACGACGTGGGCGCGGGCCCAGGCGATGCGGGCCGCCATGTCGCCGCCCGCCACCCAGTGCCCCCGGACCGCCCCGGCCTCGGCCGCGCGCTGGCCCGCGTCCAGCGCGGCGCCGACGCCGGCCCCGGCCACCCCCGCGCTCACGGTGGCGGCGACGGCCGCCGCCGAGGCGATGCCCAGTCCCGTGTTGTGGGTGACGAGACCCGCCTCCACGACCCGGTCGAGCAGGCCGTCGAGGGGCTCGTGGGGGGTGGCCACCCCGACGGGCGCGATGCGCATCGCCGCGCCGTTGGTGGTGCCGTACTTACCGGTCTCCAGGGGGGAGTCGCCCGCGGCGATGGCCTCGATGGCGCGCTTGGTGGACGGGCCCAGCAGGTCGGCCGACCCCTTGGCGGCCATCTGCTTCTCCCAGAGGGCCAGCTCGACGGCGAAGCGGTCGGGGGCGATGTGCCCGTCACCCTCGATGAGCAGGCGCGCCACCAGCAGGGCCTGCTCGGTGTCGTCGGTGACGGTGCCCGCGCGCATGCCCGGTGCGATGGGGTGGTCGGCCGGTCCGTCCTCGAAGCCCTCGATGGAGCCGAAACGGCCGGTGATGTCGGAGCGCGACAGCAGCTGGGTGGGCATGCCCAGGGCGTCGCCGATGGCGAGCCCGTGCAGGGCGGCCAGCGCGCGGGTGCGGACGGTGTTCATCGCGTGTTCCAAACGTCGGTGGGTCCGTTGTTGATCTTGACGATAGCCGCGGGGGGCGCCCGCCCGTTGTCCCGGCCCTGGTGGAAGGAGCTCATGCGCAAAGCGGGGAAGCGGGGCCGGTGCGTCCGGGGGAACGCGCCCGCAGCACGGACGGACACCGCCGCGCGGACCCGGTTCGCTGAGCCCCGCGATCAGGAGTCGGACACCGCGCGGAGCGGGTCCGGCTCCTGATCGCAGTCGGCGGCCGGCCGCCACCGGCAGGCGGACCGGAGACAGGGGACCGACTCCCACCTGGTTCTCACCCAGCGCACAAGAGACACCAAAGTCCGTCTCCTACCTTCGTCTCCATGACGAACGCCATCGACCAAGAGACCGCGAGCGGCCGGCACCGGCCGAAGCGCGCGAAAACGGTGTGGACCGCGGCGGTGTCTCTGCTGGCGGCCCTCGTGTTCAGCGGGTGCGCCGCCTCGGAGTCCACCGCCACCCCATCGACGTCGGAGACGGCGGCAGCCTCGTCCACGACCAGCGAGGAGACGATCACCGACACCGCCGCCGCCGCGGAGGAGTTCATGGCGGCGCTGTCGGACGAGCAGCACGAACAACTGGTCCACGCCTACGACGACGAGTCCAAGACCACGACGTGGTCGAACTTCCCGGTCACGTTCGTCTCGCGGGTGGGACTGAACCTGGACGACCTGAACGACGAGCAGAGGGCCGCGGCCATGAAGGTCCTCGAAGCGCTGCTGAGCGAAGAGGGGTACGAGACCGCCACCGGCATCATGGGCGGCGACGAGTTCCTCCTGGAACAGAGTTCCAGCACCGAGGACTCCCTGGGCCAGTACTACATCGCCTTCTTCGGCGACCCGTCCGCCACCGAAGCATGGCAGGTGCAGTTCGGCGGGCACCACCTCGGCATGAACGCCACGCTGGACGGCTCCGACGGTTCGATCACGTTCGCGCCCACGCACCTGGGCCTCCAACCCGCCGTCTACACCGACGACGAAGGCAACGAGGTCCAGCCTCTGGCCGGCATGTACGAGACGGCCTTCGCCTTCTACGACAGCCTGACCGACGAGCAGGAGGCCGAGCTGTACCAAGGGTCGGACGTCGGGAACCTCGCCTGCGCGCCCGGCGGAACCTGCTCCTACCCCACGGGGACCGGGATCGCCGGATCGGACCTGACCGACGAACAGAAGCAGCTCCTGCTCGACGTGATCGCCAACTGGGTGGGCCTGTCGGACGAGGAGACCACGGCCCAGGCCCTGGCCGCGATCGAGGCGACCCTCGACGAGACCTACGTCAACTGGTCGGGGGCGACCGAGTACGACATGTCCCAGGGCGACGGCGTCTACTTCCAGATCTCCGGCCCGAACGCCTACGTCGAGTTCTCCAACCAGCAGGGTTCGGCGGGCGCCGACGTGGACGGGTACACCACGTCCGGGTGGGGGCACATCCACACCGTCTACCGGGACCCGGCCAACGACTACGCCGGCAGCGTCACCCAACAGGAGTCTTCCGGGATGGGCGGCCCGGGTGGCGGGGCTCCCCCCGGTGAGGCTCCCTCCGGCGGACCCGGCTCCGGCGAGGCCCCGTTCGGCGACTCGGAAGGCGGCCCGGCCGAGAACGGCTGATCCCGATGGACGATGTGGTCGAACCCATGACCGTCATCAGCCCCATCCCCTGTTGGCTGGCGCTCTCACCTCCAGTGACGCCCACCACGCGGCCTTCCTGGTGTCCCGCGATCCCTGCCGGGTCCCGGACGGCGACGGCGGACGCCTGTCCGCCGCAGTGGGCTACGCGGGGGAGGAGATGGCGTCGACCACGTGTTCGGCGATCGCCATGGACGACGTCGCGGCCGGTGAGGGCGCGTTGCGGACGGTGGTGACGGGGCCGAGCCGGTGGACGCGGAAGTCGTCGACGAGGGAGCCGTCGCGGTCGAGCGCCTGCGCCCGGACCCCCGATCCGCCGGGCACGACGTCGCCGGGGCCGATCCCGGGCACGTACCGCTGGGCGGCCCGCATGTAGGCGCGTCGGGACAGCGATCCGCGGACCTCCCGGACGCCCGTGCGCCAGTGCCCGAACGCCATGCTCCAGAAGCCGGGCCACGCGAGCGTGCCCGCCAGGTCCGCCGGGCGGACGTCGGAGCGGCGGTAGCCCTCGCGGGCGAACGCGAGGACCGCGTTGGGGCCGACCTCCACCTCCCCCGACACCCGCCGGGTGAAGTGGACGCCCAGGAACGGGTACCGGGGGTCGGGAACGGGGTAGACGAGCCCGCGCACCAGGGGCGCCTTCTCCGGGCGGACGCGCATGTACTCCCCCCGGAACGGGACGATCCTGGGCGCGGACGCGTCGCCCGCCATCCGGGAGACGGTGTCGGTGTGCAGCCCGGCGCAGACGACCAGGCTGTCCACCGCCACGCTCCGGTCCCCGGAGGAGACCCGCAGCGCGCCCCCGGTCGCGGCGATGCCCGTGACGGGGAACCCGAACCGCACCTGCCCGCCCGCGGCGGCGATGTCGTCGGCGAAGGACCGGGCGACGCGCGTGTAGTCCGTGACGGCCGTTCGCGGCGAGTGCAGGGCGGCCAGGCCCACGGCGTGCGGTTCGACGTCGCGGATCCCGGCGGGGCCGACGCGCCGCAGCCCGGGGACGGCGTTCGCGCCCGCCCGGGCGGAGAGCTCGTCGAGCCGCGCGACGTCCTCGTCGGTGACCGCGACGACCAGCTTGCCGCACTCCTCGTAGGCGATCCCGCGATCGGCGCAGTACTCGCGCAGCATGGCCGCGCCGCGCGCGCACAGACGGGCCTTGAGGCTGCCGGGCCGGTAGTAGACGCCCGCGTGGACGACGCCGGAGTTGCGGCCGGTCTGGTGGACGGCCACGCGGTCCTCCTTCTCCAGCACCACGACGCGCGTCCCCGGCCGCCTGAGGGTGATCTCCCGGCCGATCGCGAGCCCGACGATTCCGGCCCCGACGATGCCCACGACCCCGTCAGCCATACCGGCCCCCTTCGCTGGTGTGCGGGCGCGCGGCGGGGACCGGAACGATGCCGGCGAGCGCGCCCGAACACGCCGGAGCCCCGGTACCGCGCCGGGAAACAGTGCCCACCCGGAGCCTCCCCACGGGGAGAGGCAGGCCGGACAGGGCTCGATTCCGCGACCCGGGGAGCACGGGTCCGCTCCATTATGTGCCGCCCGCTGTCGGCGTGTGCCACTCCGTCGCGTGAGGGTTCCGTTGACGGTCGTGGGGGGGGGGGGCCGGCCCCCCCCCCCCCCCCCCCCCCCGCCCACCCCCCCCACGACCGTCAACAAAACCACCGGTGCCCGAATCACCCCCGCGCCCGAGACTCCCCAGGGGGATTCCGGGGTAGAGGTGATTCGGTAATGCGTGTCCGGATTATTGGGAGCCGGTGGCGGCGCGATGGGCCCGGATAGTGCGGGCGGTCAGGTTCAGGGTGCGACGTGACGACGGCAGCGCGGAGGGATGGAACAGCGTCGGAGCCTCTGGTGCGGGGTTTCCCTGGCCGTCGACTCCTCCCGCGCCGAAACCCCAGTGTCGCGCTAGGGAATAGCGTTCGACCTGGGGTTTCCCTGCGGTAAGGGGTAGGCCGGGCGGGGCTCGAACCCGCGACCCAGGGATTATGAGTCCCCTGCTCTGACCAGCTGAGCTACCGGCCCGCACGAACGACGGAGCCTCGTGGGAGGAGGGCTCTCGGCGCCGGGCGACCTCTGGCCGGCCCGGATGCCCGCGAGTCTAGCAGCCTCCGCCGATTCGCCCTGAGGGATCGATCACCCTGCCTGGCAGGCGTTCCCGAAGGCGCCCGGGGTTCCCCGGTCCCGGGAGGCCCGCTCCCCCGAACGGGACCGGGAGCGTTCGGGAGCGGGCAGTATGGAGGGGTGAGCCTCATCGATCAGCTGCCCCGCGGCACAGCAGACCCCGACGCCCTGTTCGACGCCTTCTCGCTGTGGGCCGAGGAGCGGGGGCTCACCCTGTACCCGCACCAGGAGGAGGCCCTCATCGAGGTGGTGTCGGGGGCCAACGTCATCCTGAGCACCCCCACCGGCTCGGGCAAGAGCCTGGTGGCCACCGGGGCGCTGTTCGCGGCGCTGGCCAGGAACGAGTGCAGCTTCTACACCGCGCCGATCAAGGCGCTGGTGTCGGAGAAGTTCTTCGAGCTGTGCGCGGTCTTCGGCACCGACAACGTGGGGATGATGACGGGGGACGCCAGCGTCAACGCCGACGCCCCCATCGTCTGCTGCACCGCCGAGGTGCTCGCCAACATCGCGCTGCGCGACGGCGCCGACGCCGACATCGGCACCGTCGTCATGGACGAGTTCCACTTCTACGCCGAGCCCGACCGGGGCTGGGCGTGGCAGGTCCCGCTTCTGGAGCTGCCGCAGGTGCAGTTCCTGCTGATGTCGGCCACGCTCGGGGACGTCACCCGGTTCGAGGAGGACCTCACCCGGCGCACCGGGCGCCCGACCAGCGTGGTCTCCTCGGCGACCCGCCCGGTCCCGCTGTTCTACTCCTACCGGACCACCCCGCTGCACGAGACTCTGGAGGAGCTCCTCACCACCCGCGAGGCGCCCGTCTACATCGTGCACTTCACCCAGGCCGCGGCGGTGGAGCGCGCGCAGTCCCTGACGAGCATCAACATGTGCAGCAAGGCCGAGAAGGAGGCCATCGCCGCCGAGATCGGCGGCTTCCGGTTCACCACCCGGTTCGGCCGCAACCTCTCCCGCTACGTCAGGCACGGCATCGGCGTGCACCACGCCGGGATGCTGCCCAAGTACCGGCGCCTGGTGGAGCGGCTGGCCCAGTCCGGACTGCTCAAGGTCATCTGCGGCACCGACACCCTGGGAGTGGGCGTCAACGTGCCCATCCGCACGGTGCTGTTCACGGCGCTGTCCAAGTACGACGGCTCGCGGGTCCGCAGGCTCAGCGCCAGGGAGTTCCACCAGATCGCGGGCCGGGCCGGGCGGGCCGGGTTCGACACGGTCGGCAACGTGGTGGCGCAGGCCCCCGAGCACGTGGTGGAGAACGAGAAGGCGCTGGCCAAGGCCGGTGACGACGCCAAGAAGCGGCGCAAGGTCGTGCGCAAGAAGGCCCCCGAGGGGTTCGTCGGCTGGGACGAGGCCACCTTCGAGAAGCTGATCGCCGCCGACCCCGAGCCGCTGAACTCCCGCTTCCGCGTCAGCAACGCGATGCTGCTCAGCGTCATCGCCCGGCCCGGCGACTGCTTCGCGGCGATGCGCCACCTGCTCACCGACAACCACGACGACCGCAGGAACCAGCGCCGCCACATCCGCGAGGCGATCGCGATCTACCGCTCGCTGCTGGACGGCGGGATCGTCGAGAAGGTGGGCGAACCCGGTGCCGACGGCCGCACCGCGCGGCTCACCGTCGACCTCCAGCCGGACTTCGCGCTGAACCAGCCGCTGTCGACGTTCGCCCTGGCCTCCTTCGACCTGCTGGACCCGACGTCGCCCTCCTACTCCCTGGACGTGCTGACCGTGGTCGAGTCCACCCTGGACGACCCGCGCCAGATCCTGGCCGCGCAGCTCAACAAGGCCCGGGGCGAGGCCGTCCAGCAGATGAAGGCCGACGGGATCGAGTACGAGGAGCGGATGGAGCGGCTGGAGGAGGTCTCCTACCCCAAGCCGCTGGAGGAGCTGCTCGACCACGCCTACGAGGTGTACCGGCGCGGGCACCCCTGGGTCGGCGACCACCCGCTGCAGCTCAAGTCCGTCGCGCGCGACATGTACGAGCGCGCGATGACCTTCACCGACTACGTCGGCCACTACGAGCTGGCCCGCTCCGAGGGGCTGGTGCTGCGCTACCTGGCCAGCGCCTACAAGGCGCTGACCCAGACGGTCCCCGAGGACGCCAAGACCGAGGAGCTGCTCGACCTGATCGAGTGGCTGGGCGAACTGGTCCGCCAGGTCGACTCCAGCCTCCTGGACGAGTGGGAGCAGCTGACCAACCCCGCCGAGGCGCCCGGCGAGGTCCCCGTCGAGACCAAGCCCAAGCCGGTCACCGCCAACCGGCGCGCGTTCCGCGTGCTGGTGCGCAACGAGCTGTTCCGCAGGGTGGAGCTGGCCGCGCTGCGCCGCTACCGGGACCTGGGCGCGCTCGACTCCGAGGACGGCTGGAACGCCGAGGCGTGGGAGGAGGCCATGGCCGAGTACTACGGCGAGCACCCGGCGCTCGGCACCGGCCCCGACGCGCGCGGCCCGCAGTTGCTGCTGATCGAGGAGAAGCCGGACGTGTGGGAGGTCCGCCAGATCTTCGACGACCCGGCGGGCGACCACGACTGGGGCATCACCGCCGAGGTCGACCTGGCCGCCTCGGACGAGGAGGGCCACGCGGTCGTCCGCGTGGTGGAGGTCGACCGGCTGGACTAGAGCGGTTTCCCCGGTGGTGGGGGGGGGGTGTGGGGGGGGGGGGGGGGGGAGGGTGCCCCCAAATGGAGGAACACCCGCGGGGGACGGAGGGCCGGCGCGGGGGGGGGGGGGCGGCGCGGCGGAG
>NZ_SNYN01000010.1:0-34780 GCF_004363075.1 Actinorugispora endophytica | reverse complement strand
CGCGGGGTTGTGTTTCTGTTTGGGGGGTCTGGGCCGGGTTGCCCCCCCACCCCCCGCCCCCCACCACCGGGGAGAGCCGGAGGGCCCGGCCGTGGAGTCGCGGCCCACGTCGAAGCGTTCGGCGTAGCGTTCGCGGGCCTCCTGGACGGCGGAGTCGGCCAGCCAGGCCACGGGTTCGACATCGGTGAGCAGCGGTTCGTGGTCGGGGCCGCGCGCGCACACCCTTCCCGAGAGGACCCAGGCCGCGCGCTCGTCCTCCGCCTCGGTGATCTCCACGTACTTGCAGACCTGCCGCGCCAGCCAGTCGTCGAGAGGGCGGGTCCACCACGGCTCGGGGTCCAGCACGGTGGCCGACAGGCCGGGCAGCGCAAGGCCGCTCTCGTAGTCCCTGCTGGTCTCCCGGCAGTCGTACCGGGGACCGCGGGAGTGGCGCAGGTACAGGGGCCCGGACCTGCCGACCAACGCCGCGAGCTCGGCCAGGCCGCCGATCACGGGCAGGTCCGTTCCGTCTGGTTCCGGTTCGTGCGAGGCCGTCATGGGTACCGGTGCTACCCCGGCCGCGTCCGGTCAACCGCGTCTTGGGGCCGCGCCCCTCCGCAACCGGAATTGTTACTCCGAGTAGTCGCCCTGTGGTGAAGCAAACCGCTCTGACCAGCGCTTTTGATAACCCAGTGTTTGAGAATCGCTTCTCCTGGTAGTCGTTTGTCCGCCACCAGGCAGAGAGGGGAACAGCCTCATGCGATTCCTCGGAGTCAACGCCGTCTTCCACGACCCCGCCGCCGCGCTCGTCGTCGACGGGCGGATCGTGGCGGCCGCGGAGGAGGAGCGGTTCAGCCGGCGCAAGCACGGCAAGGAACCCGTCCCGTTCGCCGCCTGGGAGCCGCCCGCGCAGGCCATGCGGTGGTGCCTGGAGCGGGCCGGGGTGCGGGCCGACGAGCTCGACGCCGTCGGCTACTCCTACGACCCCGCGCTCGTCGTCCCGGACGGCCCCGGGCAGGATCCGGCCTGGGAGCGGCTACGCACCCTCTACGCGCGGCGCGCGCCCATGTTCCTGTCCACCGCGCTGCCCGGCCTCGACCCGGCCAGGGTGCGGCACGTCCCGCACCACGTGGCGCACGCGGCCTCCGCCGGTCTGGCGGCCCCGCCCTTCGGCGGCGGCACGGACAGCGCGGTGTTCGTCGCGGACGGCCGAGGGGAGGCGGCCTCCCACCTGGCCGGGGTCTACACCGGGGGACGCCTCGAAGTGCTCGCCCGCCAGCCGCTGCCGCACTCGCTGGGGCTGATGTACGAGGACCTCACCGCCCATCTGGGCTTCCGCCGCTCCAGCGACGAGTACAAGGTCATGGCGCTGGCCGCCTACGGCCGCCCCCGCATGGCCGGCGAACTGCGCGACCTGGTCCGCTACGAGGGCGACGGGCTTGTCAGCGTCGCGGCCGTCGACTGGGACGCCCTGGCCAAGCGCCGCGAACCCGACCAGGAGTGCACCGGCGACCACGCTGACCTGGCCGCCAGCGTCCAGCGGCGGCTGGAGGAGGTCCTGCTGGAGGTCCTGGGCTGGCTGCACGAGCGCACCGGCCGGAACCGCCTGACCATGGCGGGCGGGGTCGCGCTCAACTGCGTGGCCAACACCCGGATCGCGAGGGAGGGCCCGTTCGCCGACGTGTGGGTGCAGCCCGCCGCCGGCGACGCCGGGACCGCGCTGGGCTGCGCGCTGCACCTGGCCGCCGAGGCGGGGGAGGCGATCACCCCGATGCGGGGGGCCGACCTCGGCCGGGAGTGGAGCGAGGAGGAGCTCTCCGCGATCCTGGCGGACGCCGACGTGGACTGCGAGCGCCCCGACGACCTCGCCGACACCGTCGCCGCGGCGCTGGCCCGCAACGAGCTCGTCGCCTGGTTCCAGGGACGCGGCGAGTTCGGGCCGCGCGCGCTGGGCCACCGGTCCCTGCTCGCCCACCCGGGCCACCCCGCCAACCTGGAGCGGATCAACCGGGTCAAGGGCCGCGAGCGGTTCCGGCCGGTGGCGCCGATGGTCGCGGCGGACCGGGCCTCGGACGTCTTCTCCGGCGGTCCGCTGCCCAGCCCCTACATGCTCTTCGTGCACGACGTGGCGCCCGGGTGGCGCGACCGGATCCCGGCGGTGGTGCACACCGACGGCACCGCCCGCGTCCAGACCGTGGATTCCGGGGACAACCCCCTCGTCGCGCGCCTGCTGGCCCGCTTCGAGGCGCTGACCGGTCTTCCGGTGCTGGTCAACACCAGCCTCAACACCGCTGGACGCCCCATGGTGGACTCCCCGCGCGACGCGCTGGAGTGCTTCGGATCGGCCCCCGTGGACCTGCTCGCCCTGGGCCCGTTCGTCATCCGGCGGCGCCGCGACGGGGGGCGGTGACGATGCGGCCGGACTACGCGGTGGTCATCCCGACCGTGGGACGGCGCACCCTGGAGCGGGTGGTCCGCCCGCTCGTCGAGGCGGACCCCGCGAACGCCCCGGCCGAGATCGTCGTCGTGGACGACCGGCCCCACCCGGACGCGCCGCTGCCCGTGGCCGACTCCGACCGCGTGCGGATCCTGCGTTCGGGCGGCAACGGACCGGCCCTGGCCCGCGAGGTCGGGTGGCGCGCCACCCGCTCCGAATGGGTGGCCTTCCTCGACGACGACGTCGAACCGGCCGACGACTGGCCCGCGCGCCTGTGCGGGGACCTGGCCGGGGTGTCCGACCAGGTCGGGGGGAGCCAGGGGCGGATCGTGGTCCCCCGGCCGCCCGGGCGCCGGCCCACCGACGCCGAACGCGCCACCCTGGCGCTGGAGGACGCCCGCTGGGCCACCGCCGACATGGCGTACCGCCGCGACGTGCTGGAGGAGGTCGGCGGCTTCGACCCGAGGTTCCCGCGCGCCTACCGCGAGGACACCGACCTGGCGCTGCGCGTCATGGACGCCGGATACCGGCTCGTGCGCGGCGCGCGGGTGTGCCCGCACCCGCTGCGTCCGGGCGGCCGGTGGGCGGGCCTGGCCGCGCAGCGCGGCAACGCCGACGACGCCCTGATGCGGCGGCTGCACGGACCGGGCTGGCGGAGACGGGTGGCGGAGCCGCCCGGCCGGCTCCGCGGGCACGCGGCGGTCACCGCGGTCCTCGCGGCCGGGGCCGCCGCCGCGCTCACGAGGCGCCGCCGCCTCGCGCTGGGGTTCGGCGCGGTGTGGCTGGCGGGCACCGCCGAGTTCGCCTGGAGGCGGATCGCCCCCGGTCCGCGCACCCCGGCCGAGGTCGCGGACATGGTGGTCACCAGCGCGCTCATCCCGCCGCTGGCGTGCTGGCAGCGCGTCCGGGGGGAGCTGCGGAGCGCCGGGCCGCTCCCGGCGCGCCCGCCGGTGCGGGCGGTCCTGTTCGACCGCGACGGCACCCTGGTCGAGGACGTTCCCTACAACGGCGATCCCGAGAAGGTGCGCCCGGTCCCGGCCGCGCGCGCCGCGCTGGACCTGGCCCGGCGCGCCGGGCTGCGGGTGGGCGTGGTGAGCAACCAGTCGGGGATCGCGCGCGGCCTGGTCACGGCCGAGCAGGTGGACGCGGTCAACGCCCGCGTCGCCGAGCTCCTGGGCCCGTTCGACGTGTGGCGGGTCTGCCCGCACGATGACGGGGACGGCTGCCGCTGCCGCAAACCCGGCCCGGGGATGATCGAGGACGCGGCCGCGGAACTGGGCCTGAGCCCCCGGGACTGCGCGGTCGTCGGCGACATCGGCGCCGACGTCGACGCGGCCCTGGAGGCGGGCGCCCGCCCGGTGCTCGTGCCCACGGAGGCCACTCTGGCGGCCGAGCGTCTGAGGGCGCCCGAGACCGCCGTCGACCTGATCGCCGCTGTGCGGCTCCTGGTCGAGGGGCGGTCCCGGACCGCGTTCGTCGCGCGGTGGCTCTCGCACCGCCGCCGTCGCGAGCCCGAGGCGTTCCCGGAGCCCGGCCGGGGGGTCCGAGAACCGGGGGGGACCGGGGAGGGCCGCATGTCGGGGGGCCTCGCCCGCACACGCCCCGAGGGATCGGAGGGGCGGACGTGAGGCTCACCCCGAGGCCGGAACCGGGGGGCACCGGCCCCCGCAGACCGGCTTACCGGCCGCCCGGCCGCCGCCCCGCCCGCAGGGGCGCCTCCGAGGAGGCGCCGCCCCGGCCCGGGCGGGGGTCCCTGACCCCGGCGGGCGGGATCCCGGCCGTCACCGTCGTGGGGTACGGCCGCGCCGGCCCCTCTTCCGGGGCCGGGCCCGAGACGCTGCCCGCCGGTCTCACGGCGGGCTCCGAGGGCAGGACCGTCCTGGTCGCCCGGATGGACAGCATCGGCGACGTGCTGCTGGCCGGCCCCGCCGTGCGGGCGGTCGCGCGCACCGCCCGCAGGGTGGTCCTGCTGGCCGGGCCCCGGGGCGCCGCGGCCGCGCGGATGCTTCCGGGGGTGGACCGGGTGATCGAGTGGTGCGCCCCCTGGGTCGACCCGGAACCGCCCGCCGTGAACCGCGCCGACACCGACGCGCTGTGCGCCGCCGTGCGCGCCGAGCGGCCCGACGCGGCCCTCGTCCTGACCTCCTTCCACCAGTCGCCGCTCCCCCTGGCGCTGCTGCTGCGCCTCGCGGGGGTCCCGTGGATCGGCGCCGTGAGCGTGGACTACCCCGGCAGCCTGCTCGACCTGCGGCACCGCGTCCCCGACGGCATCCCCGAGTCCGAGCGGATGCTGTCCCTCGCCGGGGCCGCCGGCTACCGGCTCGCCCCGGGGGACCCCGGGAGGCTCGCCGTGCGCGGGCCGCTGCCCGACACGACCGCCCTGACCGGCCCTGACGGGTACGTGGCGATGCACGTGGGCGCCTCGGCCCCCGCGCGGGCGCTGCCGGTCGACCTGGCCGCCGCCGCCGCGGCGCGGCTGTGCGCCGAGGGGATCCCCGTGGTGGTGACGGCGGCGGCCGTGGACAAGGCCGAGGCCGCCGCCGTCGCCGGTGCGGCGGGGACCGACCTGGCCGGACGCACCGACCTGGCCGAACTCGCCGGAGTGCTGTCGCGCGCCTCGGTGCTGGTCGCCGGGAACACCGGCCCGGCCCACCTGGCCGCGGCCGTCGGAACCCCCGTGGTCTCGCTGTTCTCACCGGTCGTCCCCGCCTCGGCGTGGGCGCCCTACGGAGTCCGGCTGCGGCTGCTGGGCGACCAGGGGGAGCGGTGCGCCGGGACGCGCGCCCGGATCTGCCCGGTCCCCGGCCACCCGTGCCTGAACTCGGTCTCCGCCGACGAGGTCGTGCGGGCCGTGTACGAACTGGCCGCTCCGCCCGGCGGCGGACGCGGAGGGGCGGAGGACGCCTGATGACGATCGGAGACCGCGCCACCGCGCGCACGGCAGTGGTCGCCGGGCACGGCGAACCGGGCCTGCCGCGCCGCACCCGCCGCATCCTGATGTGGCACGTGCACGGCTCCTGGACCACGTCGTTCGTGCACGGCGGGCACACCTGCCTGCTGCCGGTCACCCCCGACCGAGGTCCCGACGGGCGGGGCCGGGCCGCCACCTGGGACTGGCCGGACAACGCCGTCGAGGTCGCCCCCGGACGGCTGCGCTCCGCCGACGTGGACCTGGTCATCGCCCAGCGCCCGCACGAGCTGGACCTGGCCGAGCGGCTGCTGGGCCGCCGCCCGGGCCGGGACCTGCCCGCCCTCTACGTCGAGCACAACACCCCGCGGGGGGACGCGCCCCGGACCCGGCACCCGATGGCCGACCGCGACGACGTCACGGTCGTGCACGTCACCCACTTCAACGCCCTGTTCTGGGACTGCGGGCGCGCGCCCACGGCGGTGGTCGAGCACGGCGTCGCCGACCCGGGCCACCGCTACACCGGCGAGATCGCCCGCGCGGGGGTGGTGGCCAACGAGCCGCTGCGCCGCTGGCGGGTCACCGGGACCGACCTGCTGCCGGGGATCGCCGAGAGCGTCCCCCTGGACCTGTTCGGCATGGGCGTCACCGGGGTGCCCGCCCGGCTGGCGCTGCCCCCCGAGCGGCTTCGCGTCCACGAGGACCTGCCCCAGCGCGCCATGCACGCCGAACTCGCGCGCCGCCGCGCCTACCTGCACCCCGTCCGGTGGACCTCGCTGGGCCTGTCCCTGATCGAGGCCATGATGCTCGGGCTGCCCGTGGCGGCCCTCGGCACCACCGAGGTCCACGAGGCGGTGCCCCCCGGGGCAGGAGTCGTCACCACGCGGCCGGACGTCCTGCGCCGGGCGCTGCGCGGCTTCATGGCCGACCCCGACCACGCCCGCGCCGTCGGGGCCGCGGCCCGCTCGGCGGCCCTGCGCAGGTACGGACTCGCCCGGTTCCACACCGACTGGGACCGGTTGCTCCAGGAGGTGGCACGGTGAAGATCGCCATGGTGTCCGAGCACGCCAGCCCGCTGGCGACACTCGGCGGGGAGGATGCCGGAGGGCAGAACGTCCATGTCGCCGAGCTCGCCCTCGCCCTGGCCGGACTGGGGCACGAGGTGACCGTGTACACCCGGCGCGCCGACCGCGACCAGCCCGACGACGTGTCCATGGGGCCGGGGGTCCGGGTGCGCCACGTGCGCGCCGGTCCGGCGCGGGTGATCGGCAAGGACGAACTGCCGCGCCACATGCCCGGGTTCGCGCGGAGGCTGCGCGCGGACTGGGCCGAAGACCCGCCCGACATCGTGCACGCCCACTTCTGGATGAGCGGCCTGGCCGCGTTGGACGCGGCCGAGGGCACGGGCGTTCCCGTCGTGCAGACCTTCCACGCCCTGGGCGTCGTCAAGCGCCGCCACCAGGGGGAGGCCGACACCAGCCCCGCCGAGCGGATCGAGGTGGAGCGGTCCGTGGCGCTGCGCTCGGCCATGGTCGTCGCCACCTCGAACGAGGAGCTCCGCGAACTGCGCTCCTGGGGGGTGCGCCCCGACCGGCTGGCGGTCGTGCCCTGCGGGGTCGACCTGGAGCACTTCACCCCGCGGGGGCCGCGCGCGCCGAGGGGACCCCGGCCGCGCGTGGTCAGCCTGGGCCGCCTCGTGGAGCGCAAGGGCGTGGAGACGCTCGTCCGCGCGCTGCCCTGGGCCCCGGACGCCGAGCTCCTCGTCGCGGGAGGCCCGGCGCGGGGCCGGCTGCGGTCCGACCCCGAGGCCGTGCGGCTGCACCGCGCCGCGCAGGAGGCGGGGGTGGCCGACCGCGTCCGGTTCCTGGGTCAGGTGGAGCGCGCGGACGTCCCGGCGCTGCTGCGGTCGGCGGACGTCTCCGTCAACGTCCCCTGGTACGAGCCGTTCGGGATGAGCACGGTGGAGGCGATGGCCTGCGGCGTCCCGGTCATCGCGTCGAACGTCGGCGGGCACCTGGACACCGTCGTGCACGAGGTGACCGGTCTCCTTGTCCCGCCGCGCGACCCGGCCACGCTGGGGCTGCGGCTGCGCGAGCTGCTCGCCGACGTCGTCGCGGCCGAGAGCTACGGGATCGCCGGGGCGGACCGGGCCGCGGCCCGGTACTCCTGGCCGTTCGTGGCCTACCGGATCCAGGAGTGCTACGCCGGGGTGCTGCGCGAGGCCGCGCGGCCGAGAGGAGTCCCCGGCGTGCGACGGCCCGGCCCCCGCGCCCACGCCCTGACCGGTCCGGGGGCCCGCTTCCCCGACGCCCCGGAGCCGACGGGAGCCGAGCCGCAGGGCTCGTCCTGGTCGGCACGAGCCCGGAACGCTCCGGGGAACACGTCCTAGGGGGATCGCTGATGCACGCCCATCTGGAAGAACTGCGGGCCGCGCTGGCCGGCACCGACACCGAGCGGGTGGAGGCGTGGGGACGGACCGCGGCCGCCGCGCTGCGCGCCGGGCGGCGCCTCTTCGCCTGCGGCAACGGGGGGAGCGCCGCGGAGGCGCAGCACCTCACGGCCGAACTGACCGGGCGGTTCGAGAACGAGCGCCGCCCCCTGTCGGCCATCGCCCTGCACGCCGAGACCTCCAGTGTCACGGCCATCGCCAACGACTACGGGTTCCGTCAGGTCTACGCGCGCCAGCTGCGCGCGCACGCCCGGCCCGGCGACATGCTGGTGTGCCTGTCCACCAGCGGGGCCAGCGACAACGTCGTCGCCGCGGCCGTGGCCGCCCGCGAGATCGGCGTGACCTGCTGGTCGATGACCGGAAGCGCGCCCAGCGCGCTGGCCGCCGCGAGCGACGAGGTGGTGGCGGTCCCCGCGGCCAGGGCCTCCACCGTGCAGGAGGTCCACCTCGCGCTGGTCCACCTGTTCTGCGAGGTCGTCGACGCCGGGTTCGCGCCGGCCGGCCTGGTGGCCCAGGCCGCCGGGCCGCGGAAGGCGCGCACGTGAACGGCCGCGGACCGCTCGTGGTGGTCGGGGACGCGCTCCTCGACGTCGACCTGCGCGGCAGCTCGCACCGGTCCTGCCCGGACGCGCCCGCCGCCCCGGTCGTGGAGGACGCGCGGGCCTGGTACCGGCCCGGCGGCGCGGCCCTGGCGGCCTGGTGCGCGGCCCGGCGGAACCGCCCGGTCGTGCTGGTCACCGCGCTCGGCAGGGACGCCGCGGGCGAACGCGTCGCCGAACTCCTGCGCGACTCGGTCTCGCTCGTGCCGCTCCCACTGCTGGGCCGCACCCCGGTCAAGACCCGCGTCCAGGCCGACGGACGGACGGTGGCGCGCCTCGACGACGGAGCGGGCCGCGCCGCGCTCACCACGTCGGCGGCCCGCCTGGCGGCCGCGTTCGACGGCGCGGCGGCCGTCCTGGTCTCCGACTACGGGCGCGGCCTGACCGCGGCCACCGACGTGCGCCGCATTCTGGCCGGGTACGCCGCGTCGGTGCCCGTGGTGTGGGACCCGCACCCGCGCGGCTCCGACCCGGTCGGAGGCGCGCGGCTGGTCACACCCAACGCGGCCGAGGCCGGGGCCGACCCCGAGGACCCGCGCGCCGCGCTGCGGCGGGCCGGGGCCCTGGCCGGGCGCTGGGGCGCGGAGTCGGTGGCGGTCACCCTCGGCGCGAACGGCGCCGCCTGGGCGGACGCGCGGGGGAGCGGGCGCTGTGTCGGGGCCGACCCCGTTCCCGGGGCCGGTGACGCCTGCGGCGCGGGGGACGCGTTCGCGGCGCGCGCGGCGGGCGCACTGGCCGACGGGTGCGGACCGGACGAGGCCACCGAGCGGGCCGTGCGCGCGGCCACCGAGTTCGTGCGCGCGGGAGGGGCCGCGTCGGTGGGCCATGGGGGCGCCGGCCACGGGGTGCCGCTGGCGTCGGGCACCGACGCCCTGGCCGTGGCCGAGGAGGTGCGCCGCCGCGGCGGCCGGGTCGTGGCGGCCGGGGGCTGCTTCGACGTCCTGCACGCCGGGCACGTCAGCCTGCTGCGCAGGGCCCGCTCGCTCGGCGACTGCCTCATCGTCTGCCTCAACGGGGACGCCTCGGTGCGCGCCCTCAAGGGGGCGGACCGCCCCGTCATGGACGAGCGCGACCGCGCGCACGTGCTGTCGGCGCTGGAGTGTGTGGACGCCGTGCGGGTCTTCGACGAGGACGTCCCGCTGGACCTGCTGGAGCGCCTGCGGCCCGACGTGTGGGTCAAGGGCGGCGACTACACGGTGGACGAGCTTCCCGAGACGCCCGTCGTGCGCCGCAACGGCGGGGAGGTGGTGTGCCTTCCGGCACTGCCCGGCCGCTCCACCACCGGGCTGGTGGCGTCCCTGCGCGCCGCGCCCGGCTGACCGGCCCGAACCGGGACCGAACCGACCGAGAACGAACCGAACAGGAAGGAACCGCGATGCGTCCGTTGGGAAACACACTCATCACCGGTGGTGCGTCCGGACTGGGCGCCGCCGTTGTCGAGGCCGTGCTCGCCGAAGGCGGCCGCCCCCTCGTCATCGACGTGCGCCACCCCGGCGGAGACATGCCGTTCGCGCAGGCCGACCTGGCGAACCGGGCGGCCGTGGAACGCGCGGTCGAGCGGCTGGCCGAGCAGGCGGGCGGCATCGACGCGCTGGTCAACGCCGCCGGGACCGACGCCTGCGGGCCGCTGGAGGACGTGCCCGCCGACGAGTGGGAGCAGGTGGTGCGGGTCAACCTCATCGGCACCGCCTCGGTGGTGCGGGCCGCGCTGCCGCACCTGCGCGCCAGCGGCGGCACGATCGTGGACTGCGCCTCCACGCTGGGCCTGCGCGGGGTCGGCGACGCCACCGCCTACTGCGCCTCCAAGTTCGGGGTCGTCGGGTTCACCCGGGCCCTGGCGGCGGAACTCGCCGGAGCCGTCGGCGTGACCCTGCTCGTGCCCGGCGGCATGGACACCGCCTTCTTCGACGGCAGGCCCGAGCAGTACCGCCCGGGCCCCGACGCCAAGCTCAACCCGCCCGAGCACGTCGCGAGCGCCGTGCTCTTCGCCCTGCGCCAGCCGCCCGGCTGCGAGGTCCGCGAACTGGTCATCTGCCCGTCACGCGAGACGTCCTGGCCCTGAACAACGAGACACCGGTGGGGCCGGGACGGAGCGGCGGGCACGGGGCCGGTCCCGAACGAGTCGAGGAGGTCGAAGGGAATGGCACGACGGGAAGAGCGGACCGCCATGGTCACCGGCGGGGCCGGATTCGTCGGATCGCACCTGTGCGAGCGGCTGCTCGACGCGGGAACGAACGTGGTGTGCGTGGACAACTTCGCCACCGGGAGCACGGGCAACGTGGTCCACCTGCTGGGACGCGAGGGCTTCCGGCTGGTCGAGGCGGACCTGACCGAGCCGCTCGACCCGGGGGGATCGTTCGACCTCGTCTTCCACCTCGCCTCCGCGGCCTCGCCCCGCGACTACCTCAGGCTGCCGGTGGAGACCCTGGAGGCGGGCAGTCTGGGCACCCACAACGCCCTGCGCCTGGCGGAGGGGCACGGGGCGCGCTTCATCCTGGCCTCCACCAGCGAGGTCTACGGCGACCCGCTGGAGTACCCGCAGCGCGAGAGCTACTGGGGCAACGTCAACCCGGTCGGGCCGCGCAGCGTCTACGACGAGGCCAAGCGCTACGCCGAGTCGCTCACCATGGCGTGCCACCGCGCGCACGGCACCGACGTGGGGATCGCGCGCCTGTTCAACAGCTACGGTCCGCGCCTGCGGCCCGGGGACGGCCGCGTCATCCCCACGTTCATCCGCCAGGCGCTCGACGGTGAACCGCTCACCGTCGCGGGGGACGGCCTGCAGACCCGTTCGGTCTGCTACGTGGACGACACCGTCGAAGGGCTGCTGGCCCTGGCCCGCAGCGACCTGACCGGCCCGGTCAACATCGGCAGCGAGGAGGAGCTGTCGGTGCTGGCGCTCGCCGACCTCGTCAAGGGGCTCACCGGGTCGGACTCGCCGATCTCGTTCATCGGCCGCCCGGTGGACGACCCGCGGTTCCGCCGCCCCGACATCACGCTCGCCGCCACCCGCCTGGACTGGCGGCCCCGCGTCCGGGTGGAGGAGGGGCTGCGCCGCACCATCGCCTACTTCCTCACCGAACGCGGCCTTCCGCCGGTCCCCGACCAGGTGATCCCGGCGAACTAGGGCGTGGCCGGGCCGCGGCCACCGGGAGGCCGCCGCGGCCGGCACCGGACCCATCGAGGAGGACCCGAATGGAGCAGGAACCGGCGACCGACGCGCGCGTGACCGTGGTGATCGCCACCCGCAACCGCCGGGACGAGCTGCACCGCACCCTGCGGAACCTGGCCGGGGCGCGTCCCCCGCCGCCGGTCGTGGTCGTGGACAACGGCTCCACCGACGGCACCGCGGACTCGGTCCGCGCGCTGTTCCCCGGGGTCGCGCTCGTCGCACTGGACCGCAACGCCGGGAGCGCCGCGCGCAACATCGGGGCGGCCCTGGCGGAGACGCCCTACGTCGCCTTCAGCGACGATGACTCCTGGTGGGCGCCGGACGCGCTGGAGCGCGCCGCCGACGCCTTCGACGCCCATCCCCGGCTCGGGCTCGTCGCGGCCTCGGTCCACGTGGGCGACGACGAGCGCCCCGACCCGATCAACGCGTTGCTCGCCCGGGGCCTGGGCACCGTCCCCGGTCTGCCCGGCCCCCGGGTCCTGGGGTTCATGGCCTGCGGGGCGGTCGTGCGCGTCGCGGCGTTCGAGCAGGTCGGCGGGTTCAACCCGATGCTGTTCTTCGCGGGGGAGGAGAGCCTGCTCGCCCAGGACCTGGCCGCGGCCGGGTGGCAGCCGTGCCACCTGCCCGAGGTGCGCGCGCACCACCATCCCTCCGAGCAGCGCCCGCCCGCCTCGTGGCGGCGCCGCCTGGAGATGCGCAACGCCGTCCTGACCGTGTGGCTGCGCCGCCCCCTCGGCCGGGCGCTGGCCGAGACCGCGCGCCTGGCCCGCCGGGCGGCGACGAGCGCCCCGGCGCGCGGGGCCCTGCTCGACGTGCTGCGCGGACTCCCCCGGGCGATCGCGGCCCGGCACCGGCTCCCCGCGTCGGTGGAACGCGACATGCGCGTACTGGAGGCGTCGTGAACCCGCAACCGCGCGTCGGCGTCGTGCTCATCACCCACGAGCGCCGCCGGGAGATCCTGCGCACCCTGCGCATGCTCCGCAGGCTGCCCGAATCGCCGCCGATCGTGGTCGTGGACAACGCCTCCACCGACGGCACCGCGGACGCCGTGCGCGCGGTCCACCCCGAGGTGCTCCTCGTCCGCGCGCCCGCCAACCTCGGCGCGGTGGGGCGCAACATCGGGGTGGAGGCGCTCGACACCCCGTACGTGGCGTTCTGCGACGACGACTGCTGGTGGGCGCCCGGCTCGCTGGAGCGCGCGGCGGACCTGCTCGACGAGTTCCCGCGGATCGGCTCCCTGACCGCGCGCGTCCTGGTCGAACCGGGCGGTCGGGAGGACCCCCTGACACCGGAGCTGCGCGACTCGCCGGTGCCGGGGCCGCCGTGGCTTCCGGGTCCGGCCCTGCTCAGCGTGCTGGCGGGCGCCTCGGTGTTCCGGGTGAGCGCGTTCGAGCAGGTGGGCGGGTTCTCGACGAGGCTGTGGCTGGGCGGGGAGGAGGAGCTGCTCTCCCTGGACCTGGCCGCGGCCGGGTGGTGGATGTGCTGGATCGAGGACATGGTCTCGCACCACGCCGCCTCCCCGAACCGGGACAGCCGGGCGCGCCGCCGCCTGGGCATCCGCAACACGCTGTGGACCGCGTGGCTGCGGCGGTCCCCGACCGGGGCGCTGCTGCGCACCGGCGCGGTCCTGCGCGCGGTCCCGCGCGACGCCTCCAGCGCCCGCGCCCTGGCCGCGGCCGTCGCCGGCCTGCCCTGGGTGCTGCGCGAACGCAGGCCGGTCCCCGCCGAGGTCGAACGGGGCCTGCGGCTGCTGGCCGGGCCCCAGCGCCGCTCCCGCGCCCGCCGCTACGTCGGCTGACCTCCCGCCGATCGTGGCCTCTCCGGGGTCTCGACCCCGAGTCCCCGGAGAGGCCACGATCGGCGGAGGGACCGCCACGGCTAGCCCAACCGCCGGATCTCTCCACGGGCGCGGTAGAAGCCGCCGCCGCCCGAGGTGAGGACCTCTTCGACCAGGTAGCGGGTGCCCGGGCGGCGGATGTCCTTGGGGAACTGCACCCGCCAGGCGGGGTCGAAGCCGGGGGAGACCACCCGCACGCGCAGGCGGCCGCCGTCCTGGACGCACTCCACGACCACGCCGCCGCTGTCGGCGGCGGAGGCGGCCACGACCTCCAGCTCGGTCGAGGGCGTGACCGCCTCGATGCGCGGGGCCTTGACGTCGACGGGCTCGGGGACGGACCCCTGCTCGGCGGCGCGCACCGCGGCCTCGCTGGCGTCGATGCAGGCCAGCGAACCGTCGGTGGTGACGATGTAGAGGCGGTCGTCGAGGAACTGCATCGAGTACGCCGACCCGCAGCCGGTGCCGAGCTTCCACAGCCGCTCGCCGTCGCGGGCGAAGCAGTAGATCGACGAGTGGCTGTCGCCGGCGAACACGTACCGGCCGTCGCGGGAGGTCGCGCACGAGAACACCGAGCTGTCGCACCGGTAGGAGGAGCGCAGCGTGCCGTCCTTGCCGATCCGGTCCACCCGGCTGCGCCCGGTGCCGGCGAACACCTCGTCGCCCTCCTGCCAGCCGAACAGCACCGACCCGTTGGTCGGGGTGTGCCACACCTGGTCGCCCGAGCGGGTGTCGTACTTGGTCACGCCGCCGGAGTGGCCGTGGTAGACGGAGTCGGAGTCGCAGCGCACCATCCAGCCGGAGCGCCCGCCGCTGCCGCGCGACCACTGGAACTCGTCCTCGTGGTCGATGCTGGTGACACCGCCCTGGGCGTCGGACACGCCCAGCACGCCGTCGTGGATGTCCAGCCAGTAGATGTCCACGTCGTTGGCGATCTCGTACGCCACGTGCGGGATCTTCGCGCCGAGGTCGTAGACCTTGCCGTCGTCGCATCCGGCGTAGATCCAGAAGTCGTCGGCGACGATGCACTTGACCCCGTCGGGCAGCCCGTAGCGCGCGGTCACCGTGCCGTCGTGCGTCAGCGTGTACACGTCGCCGCGCTCGTTGCCGACCCAGCAGCGCTCCTCGTCCACGAAGATCCCGAACGCGGGGCCGCCCGAGGCGAACCGCCACAGGGTCGGCGCCTGCCGCGCGGTGGAGCGGGTGCTGACGATGGACCGCCGGGTGACGGGGCGCCGCTGCCGCTGGCCGCGCACCGCGGGCTCGTAGCCCTTGCGGACCTTCTCGCCGATCTTCTTGGCGGCCGCGGCCCGCGCCTTCTCCACGGTGGCGTAGGTGGCGGTGCGGGACTGCCCGGTCTCGCCGATCCGCCCGTACCGGATGGCGACCTCGGTCCCGTCGACCACCACCTCGTAGAACTTGTGGGCGCCGCCGTCCTCCTGCGAGAGTTCCAGGTAGGTGGTCTGCCCGACCGTCTGCTGCGCCACGGATCCGCCCTTCGACAAACGGGGGCCCGCCCCGCCTTCTCGGCGCGGGTCTCCCGAACACCGGTCAATCTAGGGCGGGGCGGTGACAAGCGGACGTCAGCCGCCGGGCCGCAGGGCTCCGGCGATCCGGAGGGCGACCTCGGGGTGGCGCAGGTACTCCTCGATGTCGTGCGGGCGGCGGTGCGAGTTGGCGGTCACGACCTCGGTGAGGCCGGCGCCCCAGACCGGGGCCAAGGGGCAGCCGATGGCCACGGCGTCCGCCGGGGACCAGGCGTTCAGCCAGGAGCCGACGCTGTCGGGCGCTCCGGGCGGCCGGTGCAGCACCCGGTCGTGGACCGCGTCCAGGCCGAGCGGGCTGCCCGCGGTGACCAGCAGCGGGACCGTCACGTCGGGGCGGGCCCGGGCGAGCAGGTCCATGGCCACGACCGTGCCGAGGCTGTGCGCGACCACGACGACCTCGCCGCTCTCGGGGAACCCGGCGGCCACCGCGTCCAGGACCGCCCCGCGCACCGACGCGCGGCCCAGGTACCCGGCCACGTCCCGGATGAGCAGGGCGATCAGGGCCTCGTCCAGGCCGCTGCGCGCCGCCACCCAGCTCAGCTGCCGCTGGAGCCGGCTCACCACGGCGGAGGAGGCCGCGCCCAGGAGCCCGGCCTCCTCGGCGGACCCGGCCGGACCGGCCGCCATCAGCTCGGCTGGCATTCCGGACCGCAGCGCCGCCTGGGCCAGCATCGACTCGTAGACCGCGCGCGGCTCGTCCTGGCGCGGGGCCGGCGCGTCGGCCGCGCCGCCCCGCGCCTCGCCGACGCCGGTCCGCTCGGCCAGCAGGTCGCCGTAGTAGGGGAACCACACCGCCGCCGAGCGCACCCCGGGCAGGCCGGCGGCGTTCAGGCCCGTGTTGAGCCCCGCCGTCCACGCGTCGCGCAGCTGAGCGGGGGCGAGGCCCTGCTGGCCGCGGCCGTGCACGAAGACCAGCCGGACGCCGTCCGTGTCGGCCCCGGGCAGGCTGGCGCCCCGGGTGCGCGGGGACCGCTCGCGCAGCCGGAGCGGCCCGGAGGCGTCGGGCGGGGCCGCCACGGCCCCCGGGCCCATCCCCGCCAGGAGGCCCCGCTGGGCGGCGGTGAACTCCAGGGTGGACAGGAACCCCAGGATCGAGCTGACGCGGGTGCCCTCGTTGCCGACCCACGCGAGCGCCGAGTCGGGGTCCCCGTGGCGGGCGGGCGTTCCGTCGACGCGGAGCCGCCGCCCCCGGGCGTCGCGCCGGGGCACGGCCGAGTGGTGCAGCGCCACGACCTCCCACTGGTCGTTGAAGACGGGGGAGCCGGAGCTGCCCCGCTCGGTGTCGGCGGAGTACTGCAGGAAGTCCTCGGTCTGCTGGTCGACCCGGTTGCCGCGGACCGTGATCTCCTTGAGCCGCCCCATCGGGTGGCCGACGATGTTCACCGACTCGCCGGTGACGACCTTGCCCTGGGTCCGCAGCAGCGGGTTCCAGCCGAACACGGTGCCCGGCGGCCTGCCGTCCCCGCCGGGCAGGACCCGCACGAGGGCGAAGTCGAGCTCCCGGTCGGCGACGAAGAACGCGGCGGGGTCGAGCCGGTGGCGCACCGTGGGGCGGGGGCGGTGGTCGATGTCGACCTCGGCGCCGAACTCGACCAGGACCCGCCGCGCGAGGTCCGCGTCGCCGAGCACGTGGTGGTTGGTCAGCAGCAGTTCGGGCGAGACCAGGAAGCCCGTCCCGTAGGGGAGCTCGCGGCCGTTCTCGGCCAGCACGATCCGGGCCACCGGGGCGGCCGCGCGCAGGCCGCGCGCGAGGAAGCTGACCGACTGCAGGTCGTTGGAGGCGCCGATGATCCGCTCGTACACCGCCTGGCGGTCGGCCACGCCCAGCAGGGCCACGTCCATGACCGCCTCGACGGGCGCCTCCCTGAGTTCGATGAGCCGCTCGCCGCGGGCCCGCACCTGGTCGAACGTGTCGTGGACGGCGTATCCGGTCCGCTGCTGCGCCTCGCGGGTCCGCGCCCGCCCGGCCTCGGTCTCCTCGAAGCGCTGGGCCGCCCGCTGCGTCTGCCACTGACGCTCGGTCGCGACCTCGTCTGGTATACCGCTCACCCGATCACCCGCCTCCTGTCCGCGCCCACCGGGCCGGTCGGCCCGCTCGGGACCCCGGCACGTCCATCGTCGCGCGAAACCGCCCGGAACGGGGCCCGAATCGGAGACCGGTCCCGAACGGGTGGAAAGCGCCGTCGCGGAACGCGCGAACCGGGGGTGTTCCGGCTCCCGGCGGTATTCGGGGGCGATTATCGGATGGTCCGACGGATCGGAGTCAAACGCCTTCCACATGTTCTCGGGATCGCCCCGCCGAAATTCACTGAACCGGTTGTGTGAACTGCGTCACCCGGTCTATGGTGGCGACGGCGCCTCAGGAGGGAACCTGTAGCGGGGCCGCGTATACCCGTCCGTATCCGCCCCTTTCCCTATTCAGGGTTCTCTTCGCAAGGAAGGTCATGAGAAAACGTCTCGCGGCCGCGGGAGCGTCGGTCATCACGCTTCTCGCCGCCACCTTCGTATTCGCGCAACCCGCGCACGCCGACACCGGTCTGCACGTCGAGAACGGCCGCCTCTACGAGGCCAACGGCCAGGAATTCGTCATTCGCGGCGTCAGCCACGCGCACACCTGGTACGTCCAGGAGACCGACTCGTTCGAGGGGATCAAGTCGCACGGCGCCAACACCGTGCGCGTGGTCCTGAGCAACGGCGGCCAGTGGACCGAGAACAGCGCGTCCGACGTCGCCGACGTCGTCTCCCTGTGCAAGGCGAACCGCCTCATCTGCATGCTGGAGGTGCACGACACCACCGGTTACGGCGAGGCGGGCGCCGCGGTCCCGCTGGACGACGCGGTCGACTACTGGCTGGAGATCCAGAGCGTGCTGGAGGGCCAGGAGGACTACATCCTGGTCAACATCGGGAACGAGCCCTACGGCAACGACTCCGCCACCGTCGCCGACTGGGCCCCGGACACCTCCGCGGCCATCAGGCGGCTGCGCGGGGCGGGCTTCGACCACACCCTCGTGGTGGACGCGCCCAACTGGGGCCAGGACTGGTCGCACACCATGCGCGACAACGCCCCGGAGGTCTACGCCAGCGACCCGACCGGCAACACCGTCTTCTCCGTCCACATGTACGGCGTGTACGCCCAGGCGTCCACCATCACCGGCTACATGGACGCCTTCCAGAACGCCGGGCTGCCGCTGGTCGTCGGCGAGTTCGGGCACGACCACTCCGACGGGAACCCCGACGAGGACACCATCATGGCCGAGGCCGAGAGGCGGGGCCTGGGCTACATCGGCTGGTCCTGGAGCGGCAACGGCGGCGGGGTCGAGTACCTGGACATGGCCGGCGGCTTCGACGCGGACAACCTGACCGCGTGGGGGCAGCGTATCTTCTACGGCGCCAACGGCATCTCCGACACCGCCGAGGAGGCCATGGTCTTCGGCGGCGGGGGGAACCCGGACCCCGATCCCGACCCGGACCCCGACCCCGACCCCGACCCGGGCGCGGACTGCACGGCCTCCTACAGCACCGTGGGCAGCTGGCAGAACGGCTTCCAGGGCGAGGTCACGGTGACCGCGGGAGACGCGGCCATCACCGACTGGACGGTCACCTGGTCGTTCGACGGCGGCCAGAGCGTCAGCCAGGCCTGGAACGCCGACGTCTCCGGCGGTTCGGACGTCACCGCCTCGAACGTGTCCTACAACGGCGGCCTGGCCGCCGGGGCGTCCACCACGTTCGGCTTCATCGGCTCGGGCGGCGCGCCCGGTTCGCTGGAGCCCGCCTGCGCCACCGGCTGACCCCGGCCGCGCCGGGACCGGCGAGGACACGGGAGCGGCCCGCGGGTGGAACCCGCGGGCCGCTCCCTCGCGCGTGCGCCCGCCGCCGGGCCGCGGGGTCAGGCCGACGACCCCGCCCGGATCTGGTCGCGGGCCCAGGTCCCCGACTCCTTCAGGGACGAGCCGTTCCACGGCCCGCCCGCGGCGCAGGTGCCCGGGGTGAAGGCCGCGCCGGAGCGGAAGTCGTCGGAGTAGTTCCACTTGGTCCAGCTGATGTTCTCGCGCTCCATCAGGTCCAGGTACCGCTCGGCCATCGCGAAGTCGTGCCCGCCGTCGCCGCTGGCGGTCTCGGTCCCGAACTCGGTGACGAAGACAGGGATCCGCTGGACGGCGGTGTCCAACGCGTCCAGGTACTGGTCCCGGTGCGTGGCCGCGTAGAAGTGGAAGGTGTACATGATGTTGTCGGCGTCGACGGGGTTGCCGATGATCTCGTCGGGGCCATTGCCCTGGGAGACGCCCAGGGAGGACCAGCCGGGGGTGCCGACGAGGACGACCGAGTCGGCGTCCCGGGACCGGATCACCGGGATGACCTCCTCGGCGTAGCTCTTGATGGAGCTCCAGTCCACGTCGTCGCCGTTGGGCTCGTTGGCGATCTCGTAGAGCACGTTGGTCTTGCCGGCGTGCCGGTCGGCGATCTCGGCGAAGAACGTCTTGGCGCGCTCGGTGTTGTAGTGGGGGTCGCCCGGCGTCAGCATGTGCCAGTCCACGATCACGTACATGCCGCGTTCGGTGGCCTCGTCGATCAGCTGGTGCATCCGGTCGGTGAAGCCGCGCGGGTCCGTCTCGTAGCCGTCCTCCTGGATGTACATCGACAGCCGGATGACATCCGCCATCCAGTCGTCGGCCAGCGCGTCCAGCGAGCCGTCGGTCAGGCAGCCGTCGTACCACTGGATGCCGTGCGTGCTCATGCCGCGCAGCTGGACGGGGGCCCCGCTCTCGTCGCAGAGCGTGGTGCCGCAGACGTGGACGCGGCCGTGCTCCTCGACGGGGGTCTCGCCCGTGCCGGGGTCGGGGTCGGGGTCCGGGTCGGAGCCGCCCGAGCAGGGGGCCCCGTTGACCGTGCAGCCGGTGGGGTCGCCGGTGCCGCCGGCCACGAAGCCGAAGGACACGGAGCCGCCCGGGGCGATGCTGTCGTTCCAGCCGGCGCCGGTGAAGGTGTACGAGCCGCCGCTGCCGCTGCGCCGGGCGTCCCAGTGGCTGGAGACGGTCGTCCCGGAGGGCAGGTCGAGGGTGACCGTCCACCCGTCGACGGTGCTCGACGTGGTGTTGCTGATCGTGACCGCCGCGGTGTACCCGGTGTCCCAGACGGAGTTCTTGGTGACGGTGGCCGTGACGCCGGCCGCGTGCGCGGTTCCCTGCACGGACAGCAGGGACACGACGAGTGCGAGGAGGGCGGCGACCGCGAGGGCGGCGGCCGCCCCGGTTCTGGTCCGGAGGGGGGAGGTGGGCGGGGAGGCGGGGGACTGCGCCATCGTTGTCTCCAGAGGGGTTGTCGAAGCAGGCGCCGGGGGCGCTCCCGCGCGGGGGGACGCCGCCGCGGCGGCGCCTTTCGGGGGAACGCAACTGTTAGGACAGTTTTCCGGGATCGGAACGTAACCACGGTATAGCGGAAAGTCAAGGGGGTCGGCGCTGGTCGGGGCGCTCCTCGGACGGACGGCCCGGCGCTTCGGCTCCCCGGCTGTTTCCGCCCGAAACGGCGTTCGGGGCGCCGGTCCCGGCGGTATCCTCGGCATTCGGACGCCGACGACCGGGCAGAGGAGGCGACGATGGGCGACGTCTGGACCGCCATCGACTTCGAGACCGCCAACCGCGACCGGGGCAGCGCCTGCTCGGTGGGACTGGTGCGGGTCGAGGACGGCCGGATCGTCGACCGGTACGCGACCCTGGTCAAACCGCCCAAGCCGGTCGACCACTTCTCCCGGTTCAACATCGAGTTCCACGGGATCGCGCCCGGGCACGTCGCCGACGCCCCCGAATGGCCCGAGGTGTGCGGGACGATCCTGGAGTTCGCCGCCGGCGGTCCCTTCGTCGCCCACAACGCGGCCTTCGACATGGGCGTCATGCGGGCGGCCTGCGCCCACACCGGGCTGGAGTGGCCCGCCGTCGACTACGCGTGCTCCCTGTACACCGCGCGTCGGACCTGGCCCGACCTGGGTGACCACCGGCTGCCCACGGTGTGCGGGAGGATCGGCCACCCGCTGCTGCGGCACCACGCGGCCGACGCCGACGCCGAGGCGGCCGCGCACATCATGATCGCCGCGCTCGACGCGCACGGCGTGGCGACACTGCCGGAGCTGTGCTCCAGGACCCGCCGCCCGCTGCTGCGCACCGAGGCGCTGCCCGCCGCGCTCGCTCCCGTCGCCGTCCCGGCGGCGGTCCCGGTCCGCGCGGGCCCGCCCGCGCGGTCGAGGTTCCAGGACTGGCAGGACGCCGCCCGCGAGCCGCTGCCCGAGCCGAACACCGCGGCGGATCCCGGCGGTCCGCTGTTCGGACGGACCGTCTGCGTCAGCGGCGACCTGGGCGCCATGTCCAAGATCGAGGCGTGGAAGCGCGTGGCCGAGGCGGGCGGGACCCCCGCCAAGAACGTCACGAAGAAGACCGACGTCCTGGTCACGGGCTCCAGCGGCGGTCCCAAGACCGCCAAGCACCGCCAGGCCGAGGCCTACATCGCCAAGGGGCAGCGCATCGACATCATCGACGAGCGCGAACTCCTGTCCCGGCTCCCCGGGCGGTCCCCCCGCCGATCGTGACCTTTCCGGGGTCCCAACCACCTCCGAGACCCCGGAGAGGCCGCGATCGGCGAGAAGAGCGGAGAGTCCTGGTGCTCCGGGTCAGGCGGCGTCGTCGACGCTTCTGCCGCGGCGCCAGTAGCCGGAGAAGGAGATGTCCTGCCTGGCCACGCCCCGGTCGTTGACCAGGTGCCGCCGCACCCCCGTGACCAGTGAGGACTCCCCGGCCAGCCAGGCCTGGCCCAGGTCCTCGGGCAGGTCGGCGGCGCGGATCACGGACAGCAGGCCGCCCTCGGGGGCGGTGTCGCGGTGCACCCAGCGCACCTCCACGCCCGGAGGGGCGTGCAGCGGCTGCTCCTCGGAGGCTTCGGGCACCTCGATGTAGACCAGCGCGCGGTCCCGGTCGCCCATGGTGCCGACGATCCCGGCGATGGCGGGCAGCGCGGTCTCGTCGCCGGCGATGAGCGACGGGCGGCCCCCGCTCGCCGAGGGGTCGAACGTGACGCCCTGGTCGAGCAGCCCCGCGCGGTCGCCCGGCCGGACGCGGCCCGCCCAGCTCGACGCCGGTCCGGTGTCGCCGTGCAGGACGAAGTCCACGTCGATCTCCTCCGAGTCGGCGCGGTGCCGCCGGATCGTGTAGTTGCGCACCACCGGGCGCACGTCCTCGGGCATCGCCCGCACCTCGGTCCACCAGTCCTCGGTCGGGGGGAGCAGCGGCTCGACCTGGTCCCGGCGGGGCAGGAAGAACCGGAACCAGTGGTCGTAGCCGCGCTGGGGGAGGCCCTTGACACCGGGGCCGGTGAAGGTGACGCGGGCCGTGTTCGGGGTGACACGGGCGACCCGGCTCACTTCGACGATGGCGGCGCGGGCGAGGGGGCGGGCGGGCACGGCGCGACTCCCTGAGAGATCGGTGGATTTGGCTAGGCAAGCCTAACCTATCAATCCGTCTTCTCAGGGGGCGGCGCGGGTGCGGCCCAACGGCCGGGGGTCGTCCCGAAGGCGCTCGGGGCCCGCCGCCGTGCGCCCGGTCACAGGTCGGAGGGGCGGCACCGGAAGACCTGAAGGCGCAGGTCGTAGTACTTGTCCGTCTCTCCGACCCACTCCATGCCGAGCCTGCGCGCCGTGGCGATGGCGCGGTGGTTGTTCGGCCGCGCCACCGCGAACATCTCCTCCAGGCCCTGGTCGAACGCCCACCGGATGAGCGCCTTGCTCGCCTCCGTGGCGTAGCCGTTGCCCCAGGTGTCGGGGCGCAGCTGCCAGTTCAGCTCGAAGTCCTCCTCGAACGGCGGGAGCAGTCGCAGCGACAGGCCGCCGATGACCGCGTCGTCCTCCTGCCGCACCACCGCCCACCGGCCGGCGGGAGGGATCAGGTTGGGCTGTGCCTCCACCCACGCCTCCAGCACCGAACGCATCGCCGCCGCGTCGCCGACGGTGCGCATCGAGGGGGTGAGCCAGCGGGACACCTCGGGTGAGCCGTAGACCGCGTAGGCCTCCTCTGAGTCGGTGGAGCTCCAGTCGCGGATGATCAGCCGTTCGGTACGCAGGGGTGGCGTCATGTGAACGATGGTAATCGTCGGCATCCCCGATCGGTCTATCCCTATCGCTGATGGTTTCCCCAGTTTTGACGGCGATGTGGCCGATGGCGGAGTGGCCGGGTTTTCCTCGGTATACCGGAACTCCGGTGGTTCGGATGGAACATACTCAACAGGACCTGGGTACCGCGACGCTCGCCCGGGGCGCGGCGCGGCGCGAGAGTGTGCTCTGCGGGCTGTCCCGGACGGGCGGCCCCGCGCGGCGCGGAGGCCAGGGACACCCGGCGTGCGAGGCGCACGCGACGACGAGGACCGGAGGACTGAGTACCGATGAGCGCGACCGCACCGTTGCGTGACGGCGACCCACGGCGTGTGGGCGGCTACGAGCTCACCGCGAGGCTGGGGAGGGGCGGGCAGGGCGTCGTCTACCTCGGCACCGGCCCCGGCGGCGACCAGGTGGCGGTCAAGCTCCTGCACCGGGACCTGGTGAACGACGCGGCGCGGCGCGCGCAACTGGCCAAGGAGGTCGACACCGCCCGCCGGGTGGCGCGCTTCTGCACCGCGCAGGTGCTGGACGCCGACGTCACGGGCGACCCGCCCTACGTGGTCAGCGAGTTCATCGACGGCCCCTCCCTGCACGGGGTCGTCCGGGACGAGGGGCCGCTGACCGGCTCCCGGCTGGAGCGCCTGGCGGTGGGCACCATCACGGCGCTGGCCGCCATCCACCGCGCCGGGATCGTGCACCGGGACTTCAAACCGGGCAACGTGCTGCTCGGACCGGACGGGCCCCGCGTCATCGACTTCGGGATCGCCCGTGCCCTGGACGCGAGCACCCAGACCAGCAGCATCGTGGGAACCCCCTCCTTCATGGCCCCCGAGCAGATCTCGGGCGACGCGCTCGGTCCCGCCGCGGACGTCTTCGCCTGGGGCTCGACCATGGTCTTCGCCGCGACCGCCTCGGCCCCCTTCGGACAGGACTCGCTGCCCGGTGTCATCCACCGGCTCACCAGCATGCCGCCCGAACTGGGCGCGCTCGCCGGGCCCCTGCGCTCCATCGTCGAACGCTGCCTGGCCAAGGACGCCAAGGCGCGCCCCAGCTCCGCCGAGGTGCTGTTGACCGTGCTCAGCAGTAGCGGGCCTCTCGCCCCCGACGCCCCCGCCGGAGCGGGGGCGGGGCCGGTTCCCAAGGTCACCGAACTGCCCATGCCCACCCTGCAGGCGGGGGCCGTCGCCGCGGCGGGGATCCGGCCCCCGGCCCCGGCCGGGCCCCCGCCGGTGCGGATGCCGACGGCCGCACCGCACCCCCGCACGGGCCCGAACACCTTCCCGCCGACGGGGCCGCAGGGTCTTCCCCCTGGAGGTCCGGGCACCTTTCCGCCCACGGGGCCGCAGGGTCTTCCCCCTGGAGGTCCGGGCACCTTTCCGCCCACGGGGCCGCGGAGTCTTCCCCCGGAAGGTTCGGGGGGCTTTCCCCCGGGTGTTCCCGGCACGTATCCGCGGCCCGTCCCGCACAGCCCCGACCAGAACAGGAAGCCCGGGGACCGGCCCCCGGCGGCGCGGCCCGGTGGGAGCAGCGGCGTGCTCCTGTTCCTGGGCGTCCTGGCCCTGGTGGGGGTGCTGGTCGCCGCGGGAGTGGCGGTCTACCTCTCCCAGCAGGGCGGGCAGCGCCCCCCGTCCGACAGCACCCGGGAGATGTACGCCCCGCTCCCGGGGGAACAGCCCGAGACCGCCCTGGCGGTCCGCTGAGCTCTGGCGGTTTCGCGTGGGAGGCGACCGCCCCCGGCGCACCGGTGCCCGGCCGGTCCCTACCCGGTTGTGCGCAGCAGCGCGTCCACCTGGTCGGCGAGCGGCGGCGCGCCCCGGGTGTTGTCCAGTTCGGCGTGCGGGGCGGGGGGCGGATCGCCGGGGCGGACGCGCGCGACGAACGCGTCGAAGTCGGCGAGTTTCCCCGAGTCGCGTGCGCGGCCCCGGCCGGCCAGGCGATGGCGCAGGGCGGCGGCGTCGCTGCGCACCCACACCAGGTGGACCGGGTCGCCGCCGAGTTCGCGGACCCAGGCGCGCCACCGGCCGGGATCGCGGATCTGCTGGGTGAAGGGCGCGTCCAGCAGCACCGGGCAGCCCGCCGCGCGGATCTGCCGGGCGGCCGCGGTCAGGCCGCCGTACTCGTGCGGTTTCACGTGCTCGTCGTACCAGGCGCCCTCGCGCTCCCCGTGGGGGCGGCCGTGCGCGTTCAGCACGGACGCGACGAACCCGCTGTAGAGGGTGTCCTTGTCCAGGAGCGCGGGAACCGGACGCAGACGCCGCAGCAGCAGGGCGGCGGCCGTGGATTTTCCGGCGCCGGGAGCGCCGGAGACGATCCACACGGGAGCGGGCGGGAAAGCGGGTCGGTGCGGCGTGTCGGTCATCGCCCCAGCCTGCCCCCGGCACGCCCCGGGGCGCCACTCCGGACGGGGCCCGCGCATGCAGTGGGGCCTTCTGGGCATGTGAAACCCACCAGTGGGAGCGCCGGTCGGCGAGGAGGGAGCACACCATGCGTGGAACGCGGTTGGCGGAGAAATACCCGCACCCCATGGACGAGCCGGGAACCTCTGAGGCGGCCTGGCGCGGTTGGCCCGCCCTGAGGGAGTTCCCCGCACTGCACCTGGCCGGGGTCACCAGCGCGGTCGTCATCGCACCGCATCCGGGGGACGAGGTCCTGGCCGTCGGCGGGGTCATCGCCATGCTGGCCGAGGTGGGGGCGCGCCTGCGCGTCGTCGCGGTGAGCGACGAGGACTCGCCCAGGCCGGGGCCCGCGGCGACCCGCTCGGCGCAGTGGCGCCTGGCCGAGGAGTACCAGGCGCTGCGCACCCTGGAGGCGGACGAGGCGGAGACCGTCCGGTTGGGCATGGTCGGAGGCGAGGTCCGGGACCGGGCGGAGGAGCTGGAGGACCTCCTCGTCAGGGTCTGCGGGGGGTTCGACCTGTGCCTCGCCCCCTGGGAAGGCGACCGGCACCCCGACCACGAGGCCGTCGCCGCGGCCGCGCGGGTGGCGGCCGAGGCGGCGGGCGCCTCGCTGCTGAGCTACCCGGTCTGGATGTGGCACTGGGCCGCCCCGGGCGACCCCCGGGTGCCGTGGGACCGGCTGCACCGCATCGTCCTGCCCGAGGAGGCCCGCCGCGCCAAGGCCAACGCGATCTCCTGCTTCACCAGTCGGAACGGGCCCTCCGGCCGCGCCGCGGACGGCGCCCTGACCCTGCCGCCGGAGAAGGTGGCCCACTTCACCAGGGACGCCGAGACGGTCTTCCGTTAGTGCCTCGCGCCTGAATCCCGCCGCGGGGGTGTTTCGGGCTCTGCCTCCGGTGATCTTGACCTTTTCGGGGTCTCAGAGACGGTTGAGACCCCGGAAAGGTCAAGATCACCGGAGAGAGCACCAAGAAACGGACACCTTCCCGCAGCCCGGGGCCCCGCCCGCCGTGACAGGCCCCGAGCGGACCCCGACCCGACAGAGCCCCAACCACCCCCGCGCCGGGGCTTCCCTAGTCGCGGGGGGCGTCCAGGAGGTGGTGGATGATCAGGTCCACGTAGACGTCGCTGAGCTGCGCCAGGGTCAGGTCCGCGTCCGGGTCGTACCAGTTGAGGATGGACTCCAGGGTCTGCAGCACGGTCGCCGCGGACGCCGGTTCCTCCGAGGGGCCGGGCCGGGCGAACTGGCCGAGTTCGCGTCCCCGCTCGATGATCCCCTGCACCCGGTCCCGGTAGGCGCGCAGCACGCCGGAGAGTTCGCGATGGCGCGCCGGGTAGATCGCGCGCAGCGTGGGCATCAGGGCGCGGCGGAGCTCCAATTCGGTGCGGTGCTCCCAACTGAACTCGATGTGCCGCCGGATGAGTCCGCGCATCTGCTCCAGCGGTGACCGTTCCGCCGCCGCGGCGGAAGTTTCCCGCGAAACGAGGGACCGTGTGCAATGCACTGTGATCTCGTAGATAAGATCCAGTTTTGTGGGAAAGGCTCGGCGGAAATCTACGGGATCGATATCCGCGTCGAAAGCGATCGCGTACATACTGACGCTGTCGAGGCCGTGCTCGGCGAAAAGCCGAACCGCGGAGGTGAGGGCGCGTTCGGTAAGGAGCGTGTTCTTCGGTGACAGATCGGCCGTCATGATCATCTCTAGCCCGCGCTGCGTGGGGGGAGCGCGCGTTCCGGGACATTTTGCGCGATTAGTGAACGGAAAAAGACCGATGTGGGGGGCTGTGGTGGTCTCGGTTGCGAACCGGTTTCGAGGATAGCGCCGTTCTCGGACGGGATCGGCCGGAAAGTGGTCACCGGGGGCCGAATTCGGAGGATCCGTACTTTCGGCGCGGGGGCGGGGCGGCGGTAATTCACGACTGAATTCAATTCACTTCGCCGTTCCGGGCCCCGCCCCGGTTCAGCGGCGGTCGGTCAGCGCCACCAGGTCCGCGATCCGGCCGGTGAGGATCGCGTCCGCGCCCATGTCGATGAGGCGGGCCATCTCCGGGGTGTCGTTCACCGTCCACGCCGACACCGCGCAGCCGTTGCGGTGCGCCGCGCCCACCAGCTCCCGGTCGACCAGCGGCCAGTAGACGTGCAGGAAGTTCGGCCGGACGGCCTGCCACAGGACCGGCGGGGGCGGTTCCTGCCGGCTCCAGGTCAGCATCAGCCGGGCGTGCGGCCTGCGGGCCCGCAGCGTGCGCAGCGCGTCGGGCGACCCGCTGTACATGACCCGGTCGTGCATGCCGTGGTCGGCCACCGCGTTGTCGGCGGCCAGCGCGACCTCCACCGAGGGCACGTCCAGCACCAGTGGGGGGAACGACGGCCGGGTGAACTCGGCCAGCGCCTCCATGAGGGTGGGGATGCGCCGGTCCGCGCCGTCGCCCAGAGCCGCGAGGTCGGCCAGGGTCGACTCCGGCACCGGCCGGGGCGAGCCCCAGAGGCGCTCCAGGGCCTCGTCGTGCACCAGGACCACGTACCCGTCCCTGGTCAGCCGGACGTCTATCGCCACCAGGTCCGTTCGGGCCAGCACGGCCGCTCGGAGGGCGGGCAGGGTGTTCTCCCGGAAACGCACGGGGTCGCCCCGGTGCGCGATCGCCAGTGTCATGTGGTTTCCGGCGCGGAGGCTCCGGCGGTCACGCCGGAGCGGGGGGCGCCTTCCTCCTTCACCGAACGGGGTTCGGCGGTGGGCCACCGCCAGGACCGGGTGACCGCGCGGTGGGCGGGGCGGGGCCGCGCGCCCGCGTCGAACGCGGCCGTCCCGACACACCTCCTCCGAGCCGTGACGGGGTCGTCCGCGAACCGTGGAGTCCTGCTGACCAGAGTGCCAAAAACCGAGCCGGAGCGCACGCGGCATCGCAAAAAACCCGAAAAAGGCCAGATCGGGGTCCCGGGAACGGAGGCCGTGGCGGGGGCGGAACGCGTCAGCTCCGGTGAACTGGGAAACTGCTTGGGAAGGAAGCGCGCGGACCGCAGCCGCCCGCGCGCACGAAGACGACCGATCGCGAAGGCCAAAGATGATCCCCGACCAGCGTCGCGAGCACATCCTCAAACTCCTGCAGGAGCGTCACGTTCTCAGCATCAACGAGCTCACGTCGATGCTGTCCGTCTCCCATATGACGGTGCGAAGGGACATCCAGGCACTGGAGAACGAGGGCAAGGTGCTCTCGGTCACCGGAGGGGTGCGACTGGCCGCGCGGCTCAAGAGCGAGCCGTCCTACCTGGCCAAGGCGCAACTGGAGGTCCCGGCCAAGCGGGCCGTCGCGCGGGCCGCGGCCGAGCTCGTCCGGGAGAACTTCACGATCTACCTGGACGCGGGCACGACGACGCTCCAGATGGTCCCGATGCTCACCGACAAGATCGGGCTGACCGTGGTCACCAACGACTTCAACGTGGTGGGCCACCTCATGGAGTATCCCAACATCGAGCTCATCCACACCGGCGGCGTGGTCTCGCACGCCGACCACTCGTCGGTGGGCCAGTTCACCGCGGAGTTCCTGCGCCGGGTCAACGTGGACATCGCGTTCGTCGCCAGCAGCTCCTGGGACGTCGAGCGCGGCTCGACCACCCCGTCGGAGGCCAAGGTCGTGGCGAAGCAGGAGCTGCTGCGGATCGCCTCCAAGAGCGTCCTGACCGTGGACAGCACCAAGTACGGCAAGTTCGGCACTTTCAGGGTCGCCCGCCTGGAGGAGTTCGACCTGATCATCACCGACGACCGGCTCCCCCGGAACGCCGTCCACGAGCTGCGCGAGCACGACATCCGGTTCGACCTCGTCGAGGTGGAGTAGTCAGTCGGCGTCGGGTTCGGGGGAGCAGCGCAGTTCGAGCTGGACCCCGTCGGGGTCCTCGAACATCACCAGCGAGCCGGACTCGCAGTGCACGATCGGAGTGTGGTCCACCTCGAACTCGTCGAGGCGGTCCGCCCAGGCCTCGAGTTCGCCCAGGCCGGAGACCTCGAAGGCGAGGTGGTCCACACCCGCGTGCCGGTGGTCGAAGCGCGCGTTGAAGTGGTCCGCGTGCTCGGTGATGCACAGCAGCAGACCGCTGGGGTGGCGGCAGTTGGTGCGCAGCCACCGCGAGTCGTCCTTGGTCTGGTACTCGCGGAAACCAAGGACGTCGCGGTAGAAGTCGACACTGTCGTCGCGGTCGCGCACCGACAGGGTGATATGCGCGAGCCCGGTCAACTGGGGCACGGAGACCTCTCTTCGGCGATGCTGCGTCCGAAGCACGCGGGGATGGAACAGCGTAAGCACAATCGCCCAGCTTACGCGGCGTTTCACGGGATTCAAGCACGTGTGAACAATTGTTCTCCCGCGATCCCCGCGGGTATTTCCGCACCGTCGGCCGTCACACCCCCGAGCGCCAGTTCCCGCCGGCCACGTCGGGGACGAAGGTGTCCAGATCGCTCGAGGTCAGGTCGACCCGGCGGCCCTCCTGCGCCGACAGGTAGGCGCCCATCAGCACCCGCGTCACCGCCAGCCCGTCGTGCAGGCTCTCGACCGGGGGAGTGCCGTCCAGGAAGGAGCGCACCATGTGCCGGTTCTCCTCGGTGTAGCCGTAGGCGCCCGCCTCGTCGGACAGGACCGGCATCAGCCCGCCCTCGGCGTTCTGCTTCTCCACCAGGTCCTCTCCCGGCGTGCCGGAGATCTCCCGGCTCAGGAACACCTTGGCCTCGGTGTCCAGCGAGTTCACCGCCATCGCGTACTCGGGGCCCAGCAGCTCGAAGGTGAGCCGCAGCCCCGCGCCGACGTAGCTCCACGATGTCGTGCCCTCCACGACCACCTCGTCGCCGTCGCCGTTGCGGTAGGTGACGGTGGCGCGGGCGTAGTCCTCCGACGGCGCGCGCAGGTAGTCCACCTCGGGGCCGTAGCGCTCCCGGAGGCGGGCCGCGTAGGCGGGCCGGGACCACTTCAGGCACGCGATCGTGGCGTCCACGCTCACCGGGGTCAGCCAGTCGGCCTTGGCCGTCCCCGGCGGGGTGAGGAGGAAGCGCCCCGCCTCCACGCTGTGGCACATCATGTCGTTGAGGACCCCGCCGCCCTGCTTGTCGCCCTGCCAGAACCAGGCGCGGTGCGGTCCGCTGTGCTCCTCGGCGCAGCGGGCCAGGTACGGCGCGCCCGCCGCGGCCGCGCCCCGCGCCCACACCAGCTCGTGCGCGCGGGTCACCCCGGGCGCGAACACCTGGTTCTCCAGGTAGCCGTGCGCCAGGCCCGCGCCCTCGATCAGGGCGAGCACCTCGGCGGCCTCGGCCACGGTGCGGCCCAGCGGCTTCTCGACGGCGATGCCGCGCAGCGCGGCGCGGCCCGACGAGACCTCCTCGACGATCGCCCGCACGGTCTCCAGCCGCACGTGGTTGGGCGTGGTCACCCACACCGCGTCCACCAGCGGGTCGCGCACCATCTCGCGCACGTCCCCGTAGCCGGTGGGGTCGCCCACCCGCAGTTCGCGCGCCAGGTCGCAGACCCGCCGCACGGTCTCGGGGGTGCGGCCGCTCACCGCGGTGACGTCGGCGTCGCGCACCCCCCGGAAGGCGCGCGTGTGGAACTCCGCGATGAAACCGCTGCCCACGATCCCCACACCAAGGCGTTCACGCATGTCGTCTCCATTCGTCAGGTCGCGGCCTACTGCCGCAGCCGTCGTTGCCGCCCGTACGCCGAGAGCACCACCAGCAGCACGAGCCCGTAGATGATCTGGCGGGGCGCGTCGCCTCCGCCGATCTGCAGAACACGCAGGAACGAGTCCAGGACGGTCAGCAGGATCGCGCCGATCACGGTGCCCACGTAGCCGCCCACGCCGCCGATCAGCGCGGTGCCGCCGATCACGGTCGCCGCGACGCTGGGCAGCATGTACGGGTCGGCCAGGCGCAGGAACACGGTGTTGGTGTAGCCCAGCAGCAGCAGCCCGCCCACGCCCGCGAACACCGATGACAGCACGTACGCGCTGAGCTTGACCGCCTTGGTGTTCACCCCCGACAGGTACGCCGACGTCGGGTTGCCCCCCACCGCGTACAGCCGCCAGCCGAACGAGGTGCGCCGCAGCAGCCACACGACCAGCACCGACAGGCCCAGCCACAGCCACAGCACGCCCGGGACGCCCGCCACGGTGTCACCGGTGACCAGGGCGCGCAGCGCGGGGGCCGCCGAACCGGCGGGGCGCCCGCCCGTGTACAACCGGACGAACCCGTACACCACCGCGATCATGCCCAGCGTCATCACCAGCGGCGGCACCCGGAAGACCAGCACGCCCACACCGTTGACCAGGCCGACCAGCGCGGCCGTCCCCAGTGACAGCGCCACCGCCAGGAGCAGGTCCTCGTTCGAGCCGTCCATGTGGCGCGAGGCGACGATGGCGGCCAGGGTGGCCACCGCGCCCACGGAAAGGTCGATGCCCTCCCCGCCCGCGATGATCACCAGCGTCTGCCCGATCGCGATGACGCCCAGGAACGAGGCGAGCGTGAGAAGGGTCAGGATCTGGTCCCACGACGCGAACGCGGGTGAGACCAGGGCGGCGACCACCCACAGCGCCAGGGCCGCGGCACCGGAGACCACCACCGGGTCGCGCGCGGCCCTCAGCAGCCGCGCCCGCGCGGGGGAGGAGGCGACAAGGGGGTTCACACCGTTCTCCCTACGTTCCGGGCGGCGCGGTCGCCGCGGGTGGCGAGCAGACCGGCCAGCGCGATGGCGGCGATGATGATCGCGCCGTTGACGAGTTCGCGCGCGTTGGTCGGCACCCCCGCGAAGAACACCAGGTTCTGGATCAGGGTCAGGATGACCGCGCCGACGATGGACCCGCCGGCCCCGCCCGCGCCGCCGCGCAGCCGGGTCCCGCCGATCACCAGCGCCGCGATCGAGCCGAGCGTCAGCTGGTTGCCGATGAAGGGGTCGCCCGAGCCGGAGTTGGCCAGCAGCGCGATCCCGGCCAGCGCGGCCACCGTCCCGCCCGCGGTGTAGGCGAGGACCCGCACCCCGGAGACCGGTACCGCGGAGGCGTACGCGGCCGCCGGGTCGCCGCCCACCGCGTACAGGTACCGGCCCGTCCGGGTGGCCTTCAGCAGCCTCCAGGCCAGCCACAGCGCGAGCAGCAGCAGCGCGGGGACCGGGACCAGGTAGGCGACCACCTGCCGGTACCCGGCGGTGATCGCGGGCGCGACCGCGCCCCCGGGGGTGGGCAGCACCAGCAGCGCCAGGCCGCCGAACACGAAACTGGTGGCGAAGGTCGCCACGATCGGCTGCAACCGCAGCAGCGCCACGAGCACGCCGTTGAGCAGCCCGCACGCGGCGCCGGTGGCGAGCCCCGCGGCCAACGCCAACGGGGTCCGGGCCGGGTCGCCGTCCATCAGCACCACCGCCACCACCGAGGAGAGCGTGACGACGGTCCCGATGGACAGGTCGATCCCGCCCGAGACCACGATGATCGTCTGGGCCACCGCCACCGTGGCCACCGGCAGCACCGTCGCGAAGTTCGCGGTCATGCCGTAGGGGGTGAAGAAGTTGCCCTGCATGAGGGCCGCCGCCGTGACGGTGGCGACCAGCAGCACCGCGGTCGCCACCGTCGGCATCCGCGCGCCGGTCAGGGCCGCGAGCCCCGCGCGCCCCGGCCTCACGGCAGCTCCCCGGCGGCGCGGTCGGCGTCGGTGATGTGCATGGCGCTGGCGACCAGGGTCTCCTCGGTCAGCCGGGAGCCCTCGACCTCGTCCACGACGCGGCCCTCGAACAGCACCAGGACGCGGTCGCACAGCTCCACCAGCTCGCGGTCGTCGCTGGCCGAGACCAGCACGGCCGCCCCCGACGCGGCCAGCTCGCGCACCACCTGGAACAGCTCGGCCTTGGCGCGCACGTCGATCCCCTTGGCGGGGTCGTCCATCAGCACCACCCGCGGCCGGGTGGGGAACCACTTGCCGACCACGACCTTCTGCTGGTTGCCGCCGGACAGCGTCGAGACGGGGTCGTCCAGCGAGCCGTAGCGGGTGGAGACGCGCTCGGCCACCTCCCGCGCGGCGGCGGCCTCGCGCCGCCGCGACAGCGCCACCCCCAGCAGGGCGCGCCGCCCCACCGAGGGCAGCGCGATGTTCTCCAGGATCGGGCGGCCCGGTGCCAGCCCCTGGGAACCGCGGTCGCCCGGCACGTAGGCCATGCCGGCGCGCACCGCCTGCTTGGGCGAGCGCGGGCGCACCCTGCGGCCGTCCACCGCGACGTCGCCGGAACGGATCCGGCGCGCCCCGAACAGCGCGGACAGCAGGTGCGACTGCCCCTGGCCCTGGAGCCCGCCGAGCCCGAGGACCTCCCCGCCGCGCACCTGGAAGGTGGCGTCGTGGAGGAGGCCCGCGGACAGGCCGGTCACCTCCAGGCGGACCTCGTCGGTGCGGGTGGCGGCCGCCGCGCCCTCCGGGGCGGTCATCTCCCCCACCATGAGCTCCACCAGTTCGCGCTCCGGTACGTCGGCGACCGTCACGGTGCGCACGTCCGAGCCGTTGCGCATGACGGTGGCGCGGTCGCACAGCGACAGGATCTCGGCGAGCCGGTGCGTGATGAACAGGACCAGCACGCCCTCCTCGCGCAACTCCCGGACCACGTCGAACAGGACCTCGACCTGGCCCCGGTGCAGCGAGGCGGTGGCCTCGTCCAGCACCAGCACCCGGGGGCGGCGCACCAGCGCCTTGCAGACCTCCACGACCTGGCGCTCACCGGGGTCCAGGCCGGCCACCCGCTCGGCGGCCGGGACCCGGCCGCCGAACGCCCCCGCGAACCGCTCCAGCCAGGGCAGTGCCAGGCGTTCGGCCGCGGCCCGGTCGACCAGCCCCCACCGGCGCGGTTCCATCCCCAGTACCAGGTTGTCCAGGACGCTGAAGTCGTCGATCAGGGACAGCTCCTGGTAGACGGCGCTGATCCCGGCGCCCGCGGTGTCGCGGGGGCCGCGCGGACGCAGCGCCCGCCCGGCCAGGCGGACCTGGCCGGAGTCGGGCTCCACGACCCCGGTGAGCACCTTGAGCAGGGTGCTCTTGCCGGAGCCGTTGGGGCCGAGCACGGCGTGCACGGTGCCCGCCTCGGCCGCGAAGTCGGCCCCGTCCAGCGCGGTCACGCCGCCGTAGCGCTTGCGCACTCCGGTCATCTCCAGAAAGGCCTCGGGCACGCCGGGCACTCCTCACTGGCTGGATACGGTCACTGGGGAACCTCCGGCGCGAGGGTGTTTCGGGCACCGGTGGTTTTGTTGACGGTCGTGGGCTTTCTGCCCGTTTCGGGGTCGGGAAGGGCGGAAAGCCCACGACCGTCAACGGAACCCTCA
>NZ_SNYN01000009.1:57009-155366 GCF_004363075.1 Actinorugispora endophytica | reverse complement strand
GGCCGGACGAACTCCCACTCGGCATCCGACAGTTCATGACGACGTATCACGACACCATGATCCACCAGCGGCGATCATTTGAAAACACTACCTAGACCCGGGCGGCCTCCACCGGGGGGTGCCAGTCGAGGATGGGGTCCAGGAACCGGGACATCATCCGGGGGGCGAGCCTGCCCATCATGCCGGCGCCGGCGTCGCGGAGCCCGGCCACGAGGGCCGACTCGCTCTGCACGTTCTCGGCCAGCTGCGCCGAGCGCTGCACGATCAGGCTCGTGCGGGCCAGCCTGGCGTCGGTGTAGGAGGCCAGCGCGACCGGCACGTAGGCGGTGGACCCGCTGACCTGGTGGGCCAGCACGACCGCGTCCTCCATCGCCTGGCAGGCGCCCTGTCCCAGGTTGGGGGTCATGGCGTGCGCGGCGTCGCCCAGCAGCGCGACCCGGCCCTTGTGGTAGGCGGGCAGCGGGGTGTCGATGTGCCACACGTCGGTCCGCAGCACCGACTCGGGGCCCACCGACCTGAGCAGCCACCGGATGGGGTCGTGCCATCCCTCCAGGAGCCGGAACAGCTCGGCCCTCTCGTCCGCGGCCCTCTCCCCCGCCGGGGCGTTCGCGGTGGCGTAGCAGTAGACCCTCCCGTCGGGCAGCGGCAGCATCCCGAAGGCGGTGCCGCGCCCCCAGCTCTCCCCGTAGGAGATCGGCCCGTCCGGGGCCGAGGTGATGAAGCGCCAGCTGGTGAAGCCCGCGTAGACCGGTCCGGGGTGCTCCAGGAAGAGTTCGGGCCGGGTCGTGGACCGGAGGCCGTCCGCGGCGACCACCAGGTCCGCGGTGAGCTCGCCCGCGGTGGTGCCGACCCTGGCGAGCTGCCGGGTGTCCCCGGGCTCGACACTGGTGACGGTGGTCGCGGTGTGCAGCGCGGTGGCGGGCAGGCGGCTGAGCAGCAGGTCGACGAGGTCCGAACGCGGCAGCACGACGATCGAGTCGCCGAGCCGCCTGCGCATGTCGTCGGCGTCGGTGCGCAGCAGCCAGCGGCCGTCCCTGCGGCGCAGCCCGGCGCTTCCCTGTTCCACGGCGAGCGCGCGCAGGGAGTCGCCCAGACCGATCGAGTCGAGAGCGCGCAGTCCGTTGGGCGCGACACCGAGACCGGCGCCGACAGGCTCGACCGCGGGCGACCGCTCGCAGACGGTCACGGCCCATCCCTTGTCATGCAGGGCCGCAGCGGCGGTGAGTCCGCCGATGCCGCCTCCCACCACGACAGCATGAGGCTGAGCCATGAAGGTGTCCTTTTCGGTTGCCGGGGAGTCGCGCGCGCCGTGCCCGCCGAAGGGATCGGGAAAGCGCCCTGACCTACCAGGCTAAGGTCCGCGCCCCGGGAACGCCATGCATTCGGGGGTTTTCGGTGCCCGACGCGCCGTCCCGATCCCACTGCCCGAAACGCCGGAGGTGCGGCGATACCACCCGGAAAGCGCGCCAGGCGGCGGCATCGCGGATGCCGCCGCCCGATGTCGCCTCCGCTCCGCTAGGAGCCGCGCTTCTTGTGCGCGAGAGTGCGGGCGCGCTCTTTCTGGTCCAGGACGACCTTGCGGATGCGCACCGCCTCGGGGGTGACCTCCACGCACTCGTCCTCGCGGCAGAACTCCAGGGCCTGCTCGAGGGAGAGCTTGCGCGGGGGCACCAGGCGCTCCAGCTCGTCACCGGTGGAGGAGCGCATGTTGGTGAGCTTCTTCTCCTTGGTGATGTTGACGTCCATGTCGTCGGAGCGGGAGTTCTCCCCGACGATCATGCCCTCGTACACCTCGGTGCCCGGCTCCACGAACAGGACGCCGCGCTCCTGGAGGTTGGACATCGCGAAGCTGACCGCGCTGCCCGCGCGGTCGGCGACCAGCGAGCCGTTGGGGCGGGTGCGCAGCTCGCCGTACCACGGCGCGAAGTCCTCGAAGACGTGGTGCGCGATGCCGGTGCCCCGGGTCTCGGTCAGGAACTCGGTGCGGAAGCCGATCAGGCCGCGCGAGGGGACCACCCAGTCCATCCGGACCCAGCCGGTGCCGTGGTTGCTCATGTTCTCCATGCGGCCCTTGCGGATGTTGAGCAGCTGGGTGATGGCGCCGAGGTACTCCTCGGGGGCGTCCACGGTGAGGCGCTCGACGGGCTCGTGCAGCTTGCCGTCGATCTGCTTGGTGACCACCTGCGGCTTGCCGACGGTCAGCTCGTAGCCCTCGCGCTTCATCTGCTCGACCAGGATGGCCAGCGCCAGCTCGCCGCGGCCCTGCACCTCCCAGGTGTCCGGGCGCTCGGTGGGCAGGATGCGCAGGCTCACGTTGCCGACGAGCTCGCGGTCCAGGCGGTCCTTGACCAGCCGGGCGGTGACCTTGGACCCCTTGGCCTTGCCCACCAGCGGGGAGGTGTTGGTGCCGATGGTCATGGAGATGGCGGGCTCGTCCACCGTGATCAGCGGCAGCGGGCGCGGGTTCTCGGGGTCGGCGAGGGTCTCGCCGATCATGATCTCGGGGATGCCCGCGATGGCGATGATGTCACCGGGGCCGGCCTTCTCGGCGGGCTTGCGCTCCAGCGCCTCGGTCATCAGCATCTCGGTGATCTTGACCTGCTGGACGGTGCCGTCACCCCGGATCCACGCGGCCTGCTGGCCCTTGCGGATCTCGCCCTGGTGCACGCGGCACAGCGCCAGGCGGCCCAGGAACGGGGAGGCGTCGAGGTTGGTCACGTGGGCCTGGAGCGGCGCCCCCGGGGTGTACTCGGGGGCCGGGATGGTGTCCAGGATGGTGCTGAACAGCGGCTGGAGGTTGTCGTTGTCCGGCACGGTGCCGTCCGCCGGACGCTCCAGGGACGCCTTGCCGTCCCGGGCGCACGCGTACACGATCGGGAACTCGATCTGCTCCTCGGTCGCGTCCAGGTCCATGAAGAGCTCGTAGGCGTCGTCCACGACCTCGGCGATACGGCTGTCGGGGCGGTCGACCTTGTTGATGACCAGGATCACCGGCAGCTTGGCGGCCAGCGCCTTGCGCAGCACGAAGCGGGTCTGCGGCAGCGGGCCCTCACTGGCGTCCACCAGGAGCACCACGCCGTCCACCATGGACAGGCCGCGCTCGACCTCGCCGCCGAAGTCGGCGTGGCCGGGGGTGTCGATGATGTTGATGACGACGTCCTCGCCGTCAGGCGTCGTGTAGTGGACCGCGGTGTTCTTTGCGAGAATGGTGATGCCCTTCTCGCGCTCCAGGTCGTTGGAGTCCATGACGCGGTCGTCGACGTCCTGGTTGGCCCGGAATGCACCGGACTGCCAGAGCATCGCGTCCACGAGCGTGGTCTTGCCGTGGTCGACGTGCGCCACGATGGCGACGTTACGCAGGTCCGAACGGCGGGCGGTGCCTTCGGCGGGGGTGGCGGTGGGCATGCGAAAGTCTCGATCTCATCTGCTGGGAAACACCGCGACTCCCGCGGCCGTCTATCAGTTTATGCCGTGCCAACCCCCTGCCTGGGAAACGTCCAGGTCAAGGAAAGCGTGCACGGACACGTTCGCGGCCGGATCCGGCCGCCTGTTCCCGGGACGGGCCGGACCCGCACCGGGGAGGGCCGCGCCGCCCTCACCTCGTGCTTCGCGCCCGGACGTCCTCCGCGCCTCACCCGCCGGACGCGGGGCCGCCCGCTTCGAGACAGGGCCGGATGTCGTCGAGGAAGGGCAGGTCCGCGGGGAGCCAGTCCACCTCGGGGAGCTCCGCCGCGGTGAGCCAGCGCAGCGCGAGGTGCTCCAGCGGCCGCGGCTCGCCCTCGGCGAGTTCGGCGATCCACACCCGCAGCAGCGCGGGCGGGCCCTCGGGGCGGCGCGGAAGCGCGACGTCGCGGTCGATCCTGCGCAGCGGTCGGACGCCGACCCCGAGCTCCTCCCGGCACTCGCGGACCAGGGCCTCCTCGTCGGTCTCCCCCGGGTCGACCTTGCCCCCGGGGAACTCCCACCGGCCGCGCATCTGGACGGGGCCGGCGCGCTGCGCCGCCAGGAGCGTGCCGTCGCGGACGATCGCGGCGCCGACGACGATCTGGGTCCGGAGTCGGGACTGGGTCACGAGGGAAGACGCTACCAAGCGGCCGGGCCGGCGTTCTCGTCCCGGGCGCTCCCTAGCGCGGCAGTCTCCGCCACACCGCCCGGGGGAGCAGGCGCATCGCGGTGGAGACGGGCCCGAGGACGCGCGGCACCCACACCGCCTCGGCTCCGGTGCGCAGCCCCGCGGCGACCGCGTCCGCCACCCGGGCCGGGGTCGTGGCGAAGGGCGCCTCGTCGACGTGCGCGGACATCCTGGTGCGCACGTACCCCGGGCGCACGACCAGCACCCGGGCGCCCGTTCCGGCCAGGGAGTCGCCCAGCCCCTGCGCGAAGCCGTCCAGCCCCGCCTTCGCCGCCCCGTAGACGAGGTTGGCGCGGCGCACCCGCACCCCCGCCACCGACGACAGCACCACGAGCGTGCCGTGCCCCTGGGCGCGCAGCCGGGCGGCCACGGCCAGTCCCGCCGAGACGTGCCCGGTGAGGTTGACCGTCACACCGGCCGCCGCGGCCTCGGGGTCGGCATCCGGTCCGGCCTGGTCGCCCAGCACCCCGAAGGCCGCGACGACCACGTCGAGGTCGCCCACCCGCCGCACCGCCGCCTCGACCGTCCCGGCGTGCGTCGCCGCGTGCGCGGCGTCGAAGTCCAGTACGTGCACCTCGTCCGCGCCGGCCCCGCGCAGCAGCGCCTCGGCGCCGGCCAGCGCCGCGCGCCCGGCCTCCCCGGTCGGCCGCGCGGCCAGGACCACCCGCCGGGCGCCGTCGCGCACCAGCCTGGCCGCGACCGCCAGCCCGATCTCGCTGCGTCCGCCCAGCAGCAGGACCGAGTCCACCGTGCCCACCGCGTCGCGCATGCGTACCTCCCCGTTCCCCGTCCTCGCCGCGTCGTGCGGTCCGTTCACAGGCCGAGGCGGCGGGACAGGTCCGACACCAGGACCCGGTCCGGGTCCACCCGGTCCCGAACGCGCCGCCACCGTTCCAGCCCCGGGTACATCGCGTGCACCGCCGGGGCGGCCGCCCTGCTGTCCTTGGCCAGGTAGATCCGTCCGCCGGCGTCCAGCACCAGCTCGTCGAGGCCGGTCAGCAGCGCGGCCAGGCCCGGCAGTCCGGCGGGCAGGTCCAGGGCGAGCGTCCAGCCCGGGCCGGGGAAGGACAGCGGAGCCGGGGTGCCCCGACCGAAGCGCTTGAGCACCGCCAGGAAGGACGCCGCGCGGCGCTCGGCGAGGCGCTCCGCGATCCGCCGCAGCGTCCCCTCCTCCCCGAAGGGGACCATGAACTGGTACTGCACCAGCCCGCGCGGACCGTACACCCGGTTCCAGTCCCGGAGCGCGTCCAGCGGGTGGAAGAAGCCCGCCATGTCCTGGATCTCGTCCCGGCGGACCCGCGGGGCCCGGGCGTGGTAGGCGGCGTTGAAGGCCCGCACGGTCAGGGGGTTGAGCAGCCGCGGCGGAACGTGCCGGGGCACCCCCGCCACCGCGCCGGGCGCGAACCGCAGGGGCGCGCGGCGGGCCGCGGGCGGCAGCTCGTCGCGGGTGGCGTGGTGGGCGCGGGTGAGCACGCCGCGGCCCAGCGCGCGGCCGCGCGCCAGCAGGTCGATCCAGCAGACGGTGTAGCGGTAGCGGTCGTCGCTCTCGTCCATCAGGGCCAGCGCGGCGTCCAGGTCGGGGGTCCGGTCGGTGTCCACCCGCATGCGGGACGTCTCGATCGGGAGCACCGCGAATGCGGCCTCGGTGACCACACCGGTCAGGCCCATCCCGCCGACGGTCGCCCAGAACAGCTCCGCGTCGCGGTCCGGGCCGATCCGGTGCGCCGTGCCGTCAGGGGTGACCAGGGTGAGCGAGCGCACGTGCGCGCCGAACGAGGAGTCGACGTGGTGGTTCTTGCCGTGGATGTCCGCGCCGACCGCCCCGCCGACGGTGACGTGCCTGGTCCCGGGGGTCACGGGGACGAAGTAGCCGCGCGGCACGAGGTACCGCGTCAGCCGGTCCAGGCTGGTCCCGGCCGAGGCGGTGACGGTGCCCGAGGCGGTGTCGAGCCGGTGGCCCGGTTCGAGCTCGGCGCAGTCCGCGACCAGCCCGCCCGCGCACTGGGCGGCGTCGCCGTAGGAGCGGCCGAGGCCCCGCGCGATGAGGCCGTGCCCGCCGGGCCGGGCGGCCTCGCGCAGCAGCAGCGCCAGCTCGTCGGCGGTGCGCGGACGCGCGACGGTGGCCCGGCTGGGTCCGGTGCGGCCCCAGCCGGTGAGCAGCTCGCTTCGCCTGCGCAACCGGGTCCCTCCTTCCTCTCTCCCCGGCTCAGCCGAGGTGGACGCCGAGCCCGACCAGGACGAGCAGGCCGGCCAGGAGCACCTGGGCCGGGCGGTCGCGCAGCGCGATCTCCTCCGGCTCCTCGCCGACTCCGCGCTCCACCAGCAGGTGAAGCCGCAGCACGATCATGACGAAGGGGACGATACTCGCGGTGTACAGGCCGAGGGCGGCGCCGGTGTGCTCGTCCAGCGCCCACAGGCAGTAGGTGACGACCACCGCGCCCGACGCCATGGCGCGGACCTGGGCGAGGTAGCCCGTCGTGTAGTGCGCGAGCGCGGCGCGGCCGCCTCCGGACGCGGGGTTGCGCAGTTCGGCCTCGCGCTTCCCGGCCACGACCAGCAGCGCGCCGAGGGAGACCACGACGAGGAACCAGCTGGTGATCGGCAGGCCGACCGCCAGGCCCCCGGCGAGCGCGCGCAGCACGTGGCAGCCCGCGACCGCGACGATGTCGCAGACGGGGAGGTTCTTGAGCCAGAGCGTGTAGAGGACGGTGAGCGCCAGGTAGCCGAGCAGGACCGCGGCCAGCCGCAGGTTCTGGGCGAGCAGCGCGGCCAGCGGCGCGAGGCCGACGAGGACCGCGCCCAGGCCCGCCGCGAGCGGGACCGGGACGAGGCCGGACGCGACGGGGCGGTGGCGCTTGCGCTCGTGCGCGCGGTCGTCGGCGGCGTCGACGGCGTCGTTGAGCAGGTAGGTGCCTCCGGCCGCGACGCAGAACAGCGCGAAGGCCAGCGCCGTCCACCCCATGACAGCGGGGTCGGCGATCCTGCCCGCCAGGGCCGGGGCGGCCAGGACCAGCAGGTTCTTGGTCCACTGCCGGGGGCGGCAGGCGGCCAGGACGCCCCGGGCGAGGGCGGGCGTTCCGGGAGTCCCCGTCCCGCCCGCCGCGGCGCCGCGTTCCCCCCGCCCGGCTCGCGGGCGGGGTGCCGGTCCGCTCATCGCCGGGCGCCTCAACGCCGGGCGCGCCCGGCGGAGCCGCGGGGGACGTAGAGGACGACCCCGAAGACGACGATCGCCACCCCGACCGCCAGCAGGGCGACCGGCAGGGTGCTCCGGATCAGCACGACCAGGTCGCCCCGCTCCGCGTTCTCGATGTTGGCCGCGACCGTCTCGTCGCTGAAGCTCAGCACGCCCTGGAACATGACGAGCCGCTCCTCGCCGTCGACGACGGCCACCCGGCGCTGGTCCTCGCTCAGGTCGAGCGGGGAGCCGGTGACCGGGTCCACCCAGTAGGTGCGGGTGTTGCTGAAGACCACGTCGGCGGTGACGTCGCCCTCGCCCTCCATGCCGAGCAGGCTCCGGGGGAAGTCCCTGGTCTCGATCGAGGTCGGCTCGACGTCCTGCACGAACTTGTACGCCTCGACGCCCTCGACCTCCTCGACGCCCTCGAACCTGATCGGCAGGGTGCGCCTGGTCGTGGTGTCGAAGAACTCGTAGTCGCGCTGCTCGACCATGAAGGGCCACTTGAACGCCTGGCCGCTCTGGACGGTGGTCTCCTCGTTGACCGAGGCGCCGCAGCAGTCCACCGCCTCGCCGGTCACCCTGTCGTGCGGGGTCCGGCGGGTGGAGGACAGGAAGGCGAAGTCGCGCTCGACGTCGCGCACCCACATGAACTGGTCCCACACGACGGTCTCGTCGTCGCTGGCGGCCACGTCCGCGCGGATCGTCATGGTGGCCTCGACCCGGGCGTCCTCGATGATCTCCAGTTCGCCCGCGTTGAAATAGGTGACGCCCTCACCCTGGATCTCCGACTGCGCGTAGTAGTCCATCGGGGTCTTCATGACGGCACTGGCCATCCAGAAACGCAGCAGCGGAGCCAGCACAAGGCAGAAGACTCCGAACGCGATACAGACGACAGCCACGGTACGGCGCATTACCCCTCCCGGGCGGAACGATTTCTATCTGGAACAAGCTTCAGTTTGAGGTATCGTAGTATCCACCGTGATCAACGTCACCAGGGCGTGTCTGAATATTTATAACAGGTTCTATTTTGCTGCGAACCAGTAGGGAATGAAACCGGTTCCATGACCTCCTGACGCGTCACGGAAGGCTCAGCGCGTGCTCCCTGCCCCGTCCGGGTCCCCCTCGGCCCCCGGCTCTCCCGCCGCCGACGCGCGGCTCCCCCAGGTCAGCGGGCACCAGCCCGCGCTCGACGGTGTGCGCGCGCTCGCGGCGTTGATGGTGCTGGTGTTCCACGTCGCGGTGGAGACCGGGGACGCGCTCGCCCCCGGGGTGTGGGGCGCGCTCCTGTCCGGCGGCGAGATGGCGGTCCCGCTGTTCTTCGCGCTGTCCGGCCTGCTGCTGTACCGGCCGTGGGCGCGCGCGGCGCTCGACGGGACGCGCGGCCCCTCGGTCCGGCGCTACCTGTGGCGGCGCGGGGTGCGCGTCCTGCCCGCCTACTGGCTGGTCGCCGTGGTGGCCCTGCTGCTGTGGTCGCGGGACCGGCTGGGGTCGGCCACCGCCTGGCTGGAGGTCATGACGCTCACCTTCACCTACGACCCCGACCCGTGGTGGTACGGGACGGGGCCGCCGGGGCTGGGCCAGATGTGGAGCCTGTGCGTCGAGGCCGGCTTCTACCTGCTGCTGCCGCTGCTCGCGGCGGCGCTGGCGCTCCTGGGGCGCCTGGGGCGCGGCGACGTGGACCGCAGGGCCCGCCTGCTGCTCGCGGGCGTCGCGGCCCTGAGCGTGTCGAGCCTGGTCGCGCTGGTCCTCCAGTTCCACCCCGAGCCCCACCCCGCCATGCACACCTGGCTGCCCCGCACCCTGGGCCTGTTCGCCGTCGGCATGGCGCTGGCGGTGCTGTCGGAGTGGGCCTGGCGGGAGCCCGGCGCGGACGGCCCCGCCCGCCGGTTCTGCCGCACCCTCGCGGACTCCCCGGGCCTGTGCTGGAGTGTGGCGGGCGCGGCCTACCTGTTCGGGGTGACCCCGCTGACCGGCCCCCGGTTCGCCGGCGTGGACGGCCTCTGGGCCGCGATCGCCGAGCTCGCGCTGACGACGACCTTCGCCTTCTTCCTCATCGCGCCGCTCGCGCTCGCCCCCGGCCGTCCCCCCGGCCGCCCGGACCGGCTGCGCGCGCTCATGGGGCACCGGGTCGCGCGTTTCCTCGGCAGGATCTCCTACGGCGTCTTCCTGTGGCAGTTCGTCGTGCTGTACCTGTGGCGCGACTTCACCGGCCAGGAGGCGTTCACCGGCTCGTTCGCGCTGGACCTGGTCCCGGTCGCCGGGGGCACCGTCCTCCTGGCCACCGCCACCTACCACTGGCTGGAACAGCCCCTGGCCCGCCGCTGGTCCGGTCCCCGGCGGCCTCCCCGTTGATCGCGGCCTTTTCGGGGTCTCAGCCGCCTTCGAGGCTCCGAGAAGGCCACGATCGACGGGGAGAACGGACGCGGGGCACCAGGGAACCTCCAGCGGGGGGTGGTTCGGCGTCGGGAATTCGCCGACCGGATCGTCGGGGTGTCCTCGTGTGCGGCGCGGTGACGGGGGCGGCGACGGCGAGCGGGGGTCGGGGCCGCGCCCGTGATGTCCGTCGCGTGAGGGTTCCGTTGACGGTCGTGGGCTTTCTGCCTGTTTCGGGGCCGGGAAGGGCGGAAAGCCCGTGATCATTCCGGGTGGGGGCGGAACCGCCCTCGAATGTCCGGTGATCTTGCTGTTTCCCCCGAGGTCAAGGTTCTCGGGGGAAACAGCAAGATCACCAACGGAAACCACGCGAAACGGACGTCGTGGGCGCGGCCCCGACCCGCACCCGCCGTCGCCGCCTGCCGTCACCTCGCGATCCGCATGGCGTGAGGCCGAAAGACCCCCGAAACACCGATGCCCGAATCACCCCCGCGCCGACAACTCCCTAGTCCGCCTCCTCTTCTTCCTCTTCCCCCTCCTGGTGCCAGGGGTTGCCCTCCACGGTGGGGACCAGGTCGCCGAAGGTCACCCATTGGAGGCAGACGTCCTCCTCGACCGCCACGAGCAGCCGGGTTCCCGCCCCGTCCAGGGGGACGTACCAGGACGCGCCCCTCGGCGCGGCGGGCAGCGTCGTCTCCGCCACCGTGTCGCCCACCACCAGGGTCGCCTCGGTCGGCCCGCCGGAGGTGTAGGCCAGGCCCGCGACCAGGCCGGGGCCGCCCAGGGACTGCACCGGCCAGAGCACCTGCCCGTCGACGGCCGCCACGCACTCCTCCCCTTCGGGCGGTCCGAAGAACGTGCTCTCGGGCGCGGGTTCGGCGTTGACCAGGAACCCCGCGTCGTTGAACACCAACGGGAGCGCGGACGGCCGCGGGTCGGCGACGCGCTCGGCGACCTCGCCCTCGGCCAGCGGGCTGAGCAGGTGGGAGCTGAACCGCCGCTCCCCGTTCCAGGGCAGCACGATGTCCTGGGGGACGGGGCGCGGGTAGATCCCGGCGCCGTCGGGGACGTTCGCCACCGAGAAGCGCACCGTATCCAGGTACCAGCGGACCCGGTCGCCCGACAGCGTCGAGGCGTAGGCGTACGTGGAGTAGCCCGAGACCAGCAGGAACAGCGCGGTGGCCGCGACCGTCGCGGAGCGGATCCCGGCGAGCGGGATCCGGCCTCCCCGGTGGACGGGGCCCTGCCCGGCCTCCTTCCAGGTCGGCAGGAAGGCCAGTGCCAGGCAGAGCGCGAGGACCGGAGCGGCGTCGGCGACGTAGCGCGGGTCGTAGCCGGTGAGCTCCTGGTAGCGGCCCCGCGCGATGAGGGTGGGCAGGACGTCCGCGCACACCAGGTAGCCGGCCAGGACCGCCCACGCGCGCCAGGCCCGGCGCCGGTGCAGCAGACTCAGGAGCACCAGCGCCCCCAGCACCGCCCAGGCCGCCGCGACCACGCCCGGGTGCGGTTCCAGCAGGCCCCCCGCCGGTGTGACGGGGGTCCAGCGCACGGGGCCGCCGACCGCTCCGACGGGGAAGGTCTCGGCCAGCAGCCGCCGGGCCATGCCCAGGCCCACGTCGAGCCTCGGCACGCCCGCGCCCTCGACGTCGCGCGGCCGGGACAGGTAGACCAGCAGGTGGCCCGCCGTCAACGCCGCCATTCCCAGCCAGAACCGCGGGCGCGCCGCGAGGGCGGCCCCCGGGGCCCGGGACAGGCGCCCCGGCGTGCAGAAGGCCGCGGCCACCGCGAACAGCAGCGGCGGCAGGAGCATCGCCTTGACCGAGAAGGCCATCCCCAGCAGCACGGCACCCGCCGCCATCCAGGCGAAGCGCGTCCCGCCCTCCCGCAGGTGGCGGACGGTCCACAGCAGCGCCAGCGCGACGGCCAGCTGGAGGGGCACCCCGTTCAGCGCCGCCGACCACCAGGTCAGCACCGGAACGGTGAGGGGGGAGAAGACGTAGACCGCGAGCGGCGCGAGGATCGCCCAGCGGCGCCCGAACAGCACCCAGAGCAGTCGGAACGCCGCCGCGGCGGCCCCGCCCTGGAGCGCGAGCATGATCCCCGCGGTGAGCGGCCAGCTGTAGGGGGCGACGGCCGTCTGGACGTAGACCAGCAGCAGCGCGCCGGGCATCAGATGGCCCTTGTGCAGCTCCGTCAGGTACTCGACGGTCAGCGGGGACGCCGCCGCCCTCGCCACGAAGAGGAAGTCGTCCTCGACGAAGTAGGCGTGCCGCAGCACCCAGCCGCGCAGGAGCAGTGACGCGGCGATCAGCGCGGCGCCCAGCAGCACGACCGGGTCCCGGACGGCGCCGGACAGCCGGACCGCCAGCGGGCCGTGCGCGGCCCCGTCCCGGGCGGCTCCGGAGGGGTTGACCCCGCCCACCGAAGAGGTGTCAGAATAAAACACGTTCTACATATTGCTGCGATTGTCACAGCAGGTCCATAGTGCCAGTGGAATCGACGCGAGAACATGACGGGACCTTGTTCCATCTCGTTCTCCGGCGCCGCGACCGACCGTCAGGAGTGCACGTGAGTCTCGACGAAGTCCGCAGGGACTGGACGCTGCTGGGGGCGGCCGCCCCTCTGTGGGCGGTCTGCGTCGACCCCGCCAAGCGCGACGGCGGCTGGGACGACGAGGAGTTCCTGGCCTCGGGGCGGGCCGAGATCGACGCGGCCCTGGCCCGGCTGGCCGGGCTGGGCATCGCGCACGGGCGCGCGCGGGCGCTGGACTTCGGCTGCGGCGCGGGTCGGCTGTCCAACGCCCTGGCCGCCCACTTCGACCGGGTGGTCGGCGTGGACATCTCCGAGCCGATGCTCGCCGAGGCGCGCCGCCTCGACCGGAGCGGCGGCCGGATCGAGTTCGCGCTGAACGACACACCCGACCTGGCGGCCTTCGGCGACGGCTCCTTCGACCTGGTCTACACCGACCTGGTCCTGCAGCACCTGCCGCCGGAACTGGCCCGCGGCTACCTCGCCGAGTTCGCGCGCGTGGCGCGCCCCGGCGGCGCCATGGTGATCGGCATGCCCGCGGGCGAGCGCCGGACCTTCAAGGGGATGGTGTTCCGGTACGCGCCGCACCGGGCGATCCGGTTCGGCCAGCGGTTCCTGCTGCGTTACCCCGCCCCGATGCGGATGCACACCCTCGCCCCCGGGCCGATGCGCGCGCTGCTCGCCGCGCACGGCGCCCGGGTCGTCGCCTCCGACGAGTACTGGGGCGGCGACCACTGGGTGCACCTGCGCCATTTCGCCTCCCTGGACTCCCCGGCCTCCCCCGGAGCCGCCGCGTGACCCGGACCGGCGCCGCCGCGCCCCCGTTCAGGGCCACCCTCGGCCGCTCGGTCCGGCTGTTCTCGGCGTTCCGCAAGGAGCAGACCGACCCGGACCTGTTCTACGGCACGCTCGCCCGCGACACCGTGGACCAGCTGCTGGCGTACACCGGCCTGGACGGCGCCCTGGTCGTGGACATCGGCGGCGGCCCCGGCTACTTCGCCGACGCACTCCGCGCGGCGGGCGCCCGCTGCGCGTGCGTGGACGCCGACGCCGGCGAGATGCGGCTGCGCGACGGCGCGCTCCCGGCCGGAGCCCTGCTGGGCAGCGCCCTGGACCTGCCGCTGCGCACCGGCTCGGTGGACGTGTGCTTCTCCTCCAACGTGCTGGAGCACGTCCCCGACCCCGTCAGGATGGCCGACGAGATGGTCCGGGTGACCAGGCCGGGCGGCGTCGTCTACCTGTCCTACACGCTGTGGCTGTCCCCCTGGGGCGGGCACGAGACCTCCCCGTGGCACTACCTCGGCGGCCGGTACGCGGCCCGCCGGTACGCCCGCCGGCACGGGCGCCGCCCCAAGAACGACTTCGGCTCCACCATGTTCGCGGTTCGGGCGGCTCCGATGATCAGGTGGGCGCGGCGGCGCGGCGACGTGGAGGTCCTCGGGATCCTGCCCCGCTACCTGCCGTCCTGGGCGCGCGCGGTGGTGCGCGTCCCGCTGCTGCGCGAGTTCGTCACCTGGAACCTGCTGCTGGTCCTGCGCAGGCGGTGACCCGCGCCCTCCCCCGGCGTCGGGATCACCGGGGGAGGCGGGAGCGCACCGCTCCGGCCAGGAGCAGGACCGCTCCCACGGTGCCGAGGACCAGCGGGAGGCCGACCCGCACCAGGTCGAGCAGCCGGGCCCGGTCGCCCGCGCGCTGGATGTTGGCCTGGACGTGCTCGGGCCGCATCGCCAGGTCGGCGTCCAGCACCAGCCGCCCGCCGTCCCCCTCCGCCGTGCGCAGGGTCTCGCGGCGCTCCTCGGTGATGTTGACGACCTGCCCGCTCACCGGTTCGACCCAGTAGGTGCGGGCCAGCTCGACCCAGCGGGTGGCGCGCACCGTCCCCGGCCGGTCCAGGCCCATCTCGGCCGCGGGCACCTCGCGCGCCGAACCGGGCACCTGGGTGGCCGGGACCGACTGCTCGTAGCGCCGGGCGGTGATGCCGCCGACCCGGTCCTCGCCCCGCAGCCGCATCACCGGGGCCGAGCGCATGTCCGGGACGTAGAAGGGGAACTCGGCGCCCTCCGCGCCGGGCGGCCACAGCGCGACCAGTCCGGCCTGGCGCACCGCGAAGTCGCCGTCCACGTGCTCGCCGCAGCAGTTGACCGCCTCTGCGGTCGCGCGGTCCACGACGACCTTGCGGTCGTGGTGGTCGATCAGGCCCAGCCGGCTCGCGGTGTCCACCGTGATGCTCCAGACGGCCCAGTCCTCGTTGCCCGGCATGGGCCGCGCCACCAGCTCGGTGCGCTGGGTCACCTCGGCGTCCTCGCGGGTCCGCCACCGGGCGGTGTCCAGGTAGGTCGCCTCGGGGTCCTCCAGCGTCCACACCTGGCGGGCCTCCGCCGGAAGCATCGCGAGCCGCGGGTGGACGTAGAAGTGCGCCAGGAGCGCGAGCGTGCAGCAGAAGGCTCCGACGGCGACCGCCGCCAGTCCCCGGCGCGTCCCTCCCCCCGGCGCGGGCGCGGGCCCGGGAGCGGCCCCGGGTCCGGGGTCGGGTCCGGGGTCGGGACCGTCGACGTGCTCCCCCACCCGCGCCTCCGCCCCATCCACCGACAAGGTCACCCCGGCACCTCCTCGGCGCCGTCCCGCCGATCATCGTCGGCTCCGGGCCGCTCGTCGAGTCGGGCGTCCCGGTCCGGCGCCCCGGGCGGCCGCCGTCCGCCCAGCGCGAGCGCGACCGCCGTCAGCGCGGGCAGGCAGAGCAGCTGCGCGGCCCAGCCGCGCAGCGGATCGCCCAGCAGGGCGCTGACCTCGTGGAAGGGCAGGTCGACGGCCAGGTGGGTGCCCACTGCCAGGGAGAGTCCGGCCAGCGTGAGCGAGACGGCCACGATCCGGCCGACCGGTGGGCGGCGGACGCGCCCGCTCCGCGCCGCCGCCCAGGCCGCGAGCAGCCCTCCCGCGGCCACCGCGGCCCCGGCGCCGCCCGCCGCCCACAGCCCGAGGGCCAGGACGAACGGGACCAGCGCGGCCGCCGCGACCCCGGCCGGGGCCCCGGCCGCCGCGAGCCGCCGCGCGCGGGCCTTCGCGCGCGGCGCGAGGGCCGCGGCGACCACCGCCGCCGCCAGCACCGCCCCGATCCCCAGCGCCGCGTGGTAGGGGGTGTCAGGCGCGTAGGTCATGACCACCGCGCCCGAGGTCCCGGCGGGCAGCAGCCACGCCTGCTTCCACCCTTCCAGCCGGACCGGCTCCAGGTCGGCGTCCGCGCCCCGGAGGCGCGCCGTCCAGCCCTCGTTGAAGTTCTCGTTGACCACGAGGTAGGAATCCTCGGCGGCGTCCACCTCGACCCTCCGCTCACCGGGCCCCCAGGCGGCGGTCTCGACCCCGGCCAGCCGCACGGGCTCTCCGGCCCCCGCCCGCGCCCCGGCGCCGCGCACGACCGCCGAGCGCACCTGGTACTGGTTCCCGGCCTCCACGACGACCCGGTTCTCCCCCTCGGCCAGCCGCACGTCCGTGCAGCTCTCGAACTCCAGCGGGGCGCCCTCCAGCCGTCCCCGGACGGTGCCGCCGCTGATGCGGGTCTCCACCCGGGCCCCGTTGACGCGCAGGGCCGGGCCGAGACCGCACGCCGTGGCCAGGGGGCCGTCCTCGACGGGGCCGAGCGGCTCCACGCCGGGCAGCGTGATCCCCGCGACCTCCAGCGGCTGCCCTTCGGGCGGGACGAAGGCGACGGTCAGCTCCCTGGCCCGCAGCGGGGCGAAGTCGAGGCCGCCGCTCCCGTCCAGCCAGCCCTCGCGGACCGTGTCCCCGGTCTCGACGACGACCCGGACGGGGCGGAGGACGGCGTCGGCGCGCGGGAAGTCCACCGTGATCCCGGTGAGTTCGACGGTCCCCCCCAGGTCGAGCCGCAGGGAGGGCCGGTCATCCCCGGGGTCGGGGTACCAGACGGTGGACTCGTCGTCGTCGAGGGCGTTGCGCCCCATCGCCGCCGGGTGGTCCACGGACGCCGAGGACGAGGTGACCTCGGGGTACCCCTCCTCCCGGTTCGCGGCGTTCTCCACCGCCCCCGGGTCGGTGGCCGCGACCTGCCCGCTGATGGTGTGCCCGCCCTCCGCGGCCCGCTCGGACAGGGTGAAGACGCGGTCGAAGGTGTGGGCGTCCTCTCCCTGCACGGCCAGGGCCGGGTTGCACACCCACACCCGCGAGCCCTCCATGCAGCCCGGAACCGTCCCGGTCGACCCGGTGAGCAGGACCGTCCCGGCGTCGGCGGGACCGGGCACCTCGATGGCGCGCGACGCCTCCAGACCGGGGACGGCGACCGAGGTGATCCCGACCCTGGTCCCGAAGCGGTACTCGGGCTCCCAGGCGAGCGCGTCGACCCGGATCCGGATCCTCTCGGTGGGTCCGGGCGGGACGGCGAGCTCCTGCGGGCCGTCGGAACCGTCCAGGCCCGTCTCGGCGCTGCCGTTGTCGGTGCGGACGGTGACCCGCGCGGGCGGCGGCTCGCCGGGGAGCCGCTCGAAGGCGACGCTCAGCCCGGCGGGGTCCCGGGGTTCGGCGAACCCGATCTCCAGCCACTCGCCGACCGCCCCGGTGAACCCGCTGGAGCGCCAGGAGGTCGCGTCGGAGCCGTCCAGGGCCGCGTACGGCGTCCGGCCGGGGTCCCGGGTCCCGGCGTCGGCCAGCGCCCCGGCCTCGGAGGAGGACGCGGTGACCGAGGCGATCCCGTCGTAGGCGGCGACGGAGGTGTACGGCTCCCAGGCGGGGTCCAGGACGTCGGGGGCGGGGACGTCGCGCTCGTACTCCTCGTCCGCGGTGAGCGTGCCGGTGACGTTGCGCCGCACGTCGGGATAGCTGACCTCGACCCGGCGCACGGTGTCGGTGACGACGGTGTCCTCGGGCGCGACGTCCCCGGCCCCGGGGTCGTCGCCCAGCAGAACCGGCCGGTCGTCCGAGAGCAGGCCCTGCTCGGCCATCGCCAGCAGCGCCTCGGGGCCGCCGGTCACCCGCAGTGCGGCGTCCGCGGGAACGGTGCCGACCAGCGGCGCGGGGTCGTCCACCTCGTAGACGTCCAGGGCCCGGTAGGGCTGGTCGTACCAGTTCGCCGCCGGGGTCGGGTCGAGGCTGCCCACGGCGGGCCCGAAGGAGCGCACGTGGGTGATGCCGGGCGAGTCGGACAGCGCCTGGTGGGTGCGGGCGGGCCAGCCGCCGTTGTTGCCCCGGCGCTGGAGGTCGTTGCGGACCAGCAGGTAACGCACGCCCGTCCGGGCCAGGGTGCGGGACAGCCCCTCCGAGCCCCGCCCCGAGGAGATCCGCTGGTCGATGGCGTGGGTGAGCCGGGAGACCCCCGCCGAACCCCACGGGATGATCTGGTGGTTGGTCCAGGCGCCGTCCATCAGCGGCTGCATGGGCTCGTCCATGGGGCGGCCCCACAGGTACTCGCCGCGCGCCGATCCGGGCACCGCCATCGTCATGGCGCCGCCGCTGTGGGAGTCCAGCCACTCGGTCGCCTCGTACCAGTAGCCGGGGATCTCCACGAAGCCGCCGCGGGTGGCGCCGCCGACCGTGCCCAGCGGGGTCAGCGTGGCCAGGACCGCGAGGGCGCACGCCCCCGCGGCCAGGCGGCCGGACCACGCCCGCGCGTCGGCCCCCTCGTGCTCTCCGCTGTGGTGGAGGGCGACCGCGGTGGGCAGGTGCGCGAGGCCGAGCACGACCGGCAGCCGGATCAGCACGTCGAACTTGTGGACGTTGCGGAACGGGCTGAGCGCGCCGTCGAACGCGGCCTGCGTGAACGGGGCGAACGGGCCGCCGAGCGCGCCGGTGTACCCCGACGCCACGACCGCGGTGCCGACCAGCGCGCACACGCCGAGGAACAGCCGCTCGGGGTTGCGCCGGTGCGCCGCCCCCGCCAGGCCCAGCCCCGCCACCGCGGCGGTGGCCAGGATCAGCCAGGGCGCGGTGGCCAGCTCGCCGCCCGCCGGGAGGGCCGACTCCCCCGGCACGTACCCCATCCAGTTGGAAGCGCCGCGCAGCGTGTTGGTCAGCGAGGTGACGCTGGTGGTGGTGGCCGCGTCCTCGGTGAACGGCATGAACGAGAACACGTACCGGCCCATGATCAGCAGCGGGGCCAGCCACCAGAAGGAGACGCAGAAGACGGCGAGCAGCCACCAGGACAGCAGCCGCCGCTTGCGGGGGCCGCGGGCGCGGGTCAGCAGGTAGAGCAGCGGGACGACCAGCACCGCCAGTTCGGAGGCGGCGTTGGTGCCCCCGCAGAGCGTGAACGCCGCGGCCGAGAGCAGGGCCGCGCGCATCGGGTCGGCTCCGTGCCGCGCCCCGTGGACGAGCGGCAGCAGCACCCAGGGCAGCAGCATGGTCGGCTGGAGTTCGGCGGAGTTGTAGGACAGCAGGGTGAGCACGCGCGGCGACAGCGCGAACGCCACCCCGGCGACGATCTGGGTTCTCGTGCCGCCGATGCCCAGGGCGCGGGCGACCGCGACGGTGCCCAGGAACGCCGCGCACAGCAGCAGCGCCATCCACAGCCGCTGCACCGCCCACTCCTGCATGCCCATGGAGATGAACAGGACGTGGAAGGGCCCGTTGGGGAACAGGTAGCCGTACGCCTGGTTCTGCAGCTGGCCGAAGTAGGAGGGGTCCCACAGGTGCAGCGCCCGCCGCAGGAAGCCCAGCGGGTCGAGGGTCAGGTCGATCTTGGTGTCGCCGACGATCCTGGTCGGGTCGAGGCTGAACGCCAGCGCGCCCAGGAGCAGGCAGACCGTGAGGAGCCGGAGCCTGCGGACGAGGGTGCCATCGAGGTCGGCGCTGGTGGGGCGCAGGGTCACCGGTGCTCTCCCTGCCGGTCGGCACCGGCGTCGGCGGTTCCGTCGAGGACGTCGACGAGCAGCCGGGTCATGGCCCGGCCGCTGCGCTCCCAGGTGAACCCCGCGGCCCACTCGCGGCAGGCGCGGCGGATCTCGGCGGCGCGCACGGGGTCGCCGAGCTCGTCGAGCGCGTGCGCGATCACGTCGGCGAGGTCCTCGCCCTCGCGGACCAGCCAGCCCGTCTCGCCGTGTCGCACCGAGTCGCGCAGGCCGTCCACGTCGTAGGCGACCGTGGGCACGCCCAGGCCGGCGGCCTCGATGACGGTGAGCCCCCAGCCCTCGAACTCCGAGGCGGTGACGTGCAGCAGCGAACCGGCCAGGACCGCGTTCTTCTCGTCCTCGGGCAGGAAGCCGTGCAGGCGGACCGCCGATCCGAGGCCGCGACGCTCGACCTGGGCGGCCAGCGGGACGCTCTCGGGGCCCCGGCCGACGACGTGCACCCGCAGGCCGGGCCAGCGCGCGCGCAGCTCGGCGGCGGCGTCCACGACGCGGGTGACCCGCTTCTGCACGACGAGGCGGCCGAGGCTGACGATGGCGGGCGACCCCATCTCGTCCTCGCCGGCCGCGTGGACGGGCGAGACGGGCCGGCTCTGCGGGCGGCCGTTGTGCACGATCGAGATGGGCGCGCGCCAGCGCAGCTTCTCGCGCATGGCGCGGCGGGAGGACTCCGAGACGGTGACCGTGGGGCAGGAGGCGTACACCCGGCTGGCGACACTGCTCTCGACGAACCTGCCCAGCCAGGCGAGCGGCCGGCTGAAGTAGGCGTTGAACTGCAGGTCGTGCACGTGGTGCACGACGCTGATGACGCGGGTGCGGCGGGGCAGCACCAGCCGGGAGAAGAACGGGACGCCGTTCATGCAGTCGAAGGCCGCGTGGAACTCGCCGCGCCACAGCAGCAGCCACAGCACCACCAGCGGGTAGACGGTGAACCTGCCGCCCATGCGGCGGATGACGATGCCGTCGCGGGTCTCGGCGCGCGCCTGCCCGCGCTCCCTGCTGGTCACGAACACCACTCCGGCGCCCCTGGCCGCGAGGTGCCGGCTGATCCGCCAGGCGTACTCCTCGGCGCCGCCGGCGGCGGCCTGCCAGGGGTCCCGCCAGTTGAGCATCGCGATCCGGACGCCGTCCAGGCGCGGTTCCTCCCGCGGCGGGGGCGCGGTCCGGCCGCTCCGCACCGGGATGCGGGCGGGCGGGCCGAAGAGGAGGCCCCCGGGCGGGACGGGACCGTCCGGGGCCGGGTCGTCCATGAGTCCCGGCAGAGGTGTTTGGTGGAAGACCACGTGCTCTCCTGAGGTTCCGCCGACGGCCTTCGGGGCGAACGGGCGCTCACACGAGGCGATGGACAGGACACCCGGAGTAGGAGGTCCGGGGGTCGCCGGAAGCGCATTCCGGCCGTGCGGGGCTCCGGGGGGAACGCGTCGCCTCCCAGGCGGCCCCCGCGCCGCGGGCCGGGCCGCCCGGACAGCGGCTACCTGTCGCCGTAGTTGTAGAGGGTCTCGTTGACCGGCTCGCTGGAGGTGGTGGTGCTGACCGCGATGCTGGTCATCGTGAAGGTCGCGACGCCCGCGAGGGCGGCGCCGATGGCGCACGCGGCCAATATCTTGATCACTTCGTGCTCTCCTTCCGCCGCAAGGCCTGCCCCCCGGGGGTCCGGGGCATGGGAACGAGACTAGAACCTGATACAGCGATTGACCAGAGGATTGCCCCAACCGTAACCGACCAGCCAACCGCGGCCGCCGCCGTGAGGCCGCTGGTTTCCGCTTCCACGTGCTTGTCCGGAACTTCGAGGAGGGTGAGGAACCGACCCGAGTGAACGGTCTCAAGACCGTGCCCGGAAAGCCGGAACCTGTTCTCGTCAGGGGAGTTGGCGTGGTCGACGAGGACGTACCGCACGCCCAGCGCGCCGAGGCGCCCGGCGAGGCCGGCGTCCTCGCGCGGAGCCGCGTCCGCCCCGATCAGCGGGGCGATCTCGCGGGCGAGCGGGTCCTCGCCCCGGACGACGCGGACCTCGCCGCCGTCGCGCACCCTCAACTCGTCGTTCCACACGACCCGACGGCCGAACAGCTTCACCGCCGGGTCGAGCACCACGGTCCCGCCCCCGTCGGCTCCCCCGAACCCCCGGTAGGCGCTCCAGGGCAGCGACAGCAGCGCGCCGGGCGCCGGGTCGTCGTTCACCAGCCGCTGCACCCGGATCCACTCGGCCGGGTACTCGACCGGCCGGAGCGTCCCCGCCGCGCCCCACGCCAGCCCCGGCAGCAGCACCAGCGGCGCCAGCGAGACGAGCACCGCCGCGGTCCGGCCCGCCGCGGCCGCCCCGCGCCGCGCGTCGGGCCGTACCAGCCACAGCACCGCGCCGGCGAGACCGACCGCCTGGAGCAGCGCGAGGGGGGCGACGTACAGCTGGCCGTCGCGCAACGGGCCGAAGCCCGGCCACAGTCCGACCATCGCGCGCAGGACCTCCCGCCCCGGCCCGCCCGACCCGGCCAGCGCGATCGTGAACCCGGCGGCGGCCGCGGCCGTCAGCGCGGCGGCGAAGTCCGGACGGGGCCCCCGGGCCAGCAGCCACCCCCACCCCGCCAGGGCCGCCAGCGACAGCAGGAGCCGTCCCGCCGCGCCCGCCGCGTCCCCGAAGCCTGGCGGGACGGCCTGGGCGTTCCAGACGCCGCCCAGGGACAGCAGCGAGGCCGCGACCCCGAAAGGCGTGTCCGCGCGCGCCGCGAACAGGTCGACGGCCGCCGGATCGGTGCCCGCCGCGCTGGACAGCGCCGGAACCAGCCACGGCAGCGCGACCACGGCCAGGCAGCCCGCGACCACGGCCGCGACGGCCACCGCCCGCCGCCACGGGCGCGCCGCCGCCGCGGGCAGTGCGACGAGCCCGGACAGCAGGACCGAGGAGAAGCCTCCGACCGCGGCCGGGAGCAGCGCGACGACCAGCCGGGGCGCGTCGCGCGCCCCGCGCAGGCGGACCGCCGCCCGCAGCACCCAGGGCAGCCCCGCGTACCCCAGGAGCACCGCCCACTGGCCGAGCAGCAGCCGCTCGGCGAGGAAGGGGTTCCACACGTAGAACAGGGCGGCCGCGATCCGGGGCGCCAGGCGCGGTCCCGGCACCAGCCGCGCCGCCCCGGCCGCGCCGACCGCGAAGACCGCGAGCAGGGCGAGCGCCTGCACCAGGTCCCCGGGCAGCACCCGCCCCAGGAGCGCCGCCACGGCGTCGCTGGGCACCGCCCGGGGGAAGCCGCCCCCGCCGCCCAGGGTGACGGCCGTCAGCGGCGCGTCGGGGACGAACACCATGTCGTAGCGCAGCACGTACCCCGGCCCCAGCGCGGGGCCGAGCGCCAGCGCCCCCGCCGCCAGTCCCGTGCCCAGCGGCGCCCACCGCGCGAGGGCGGCCCTGCTTCCGTGGCGCACGCGGCCTCCTCCGTGGTCGGCGGCCCTGATGTCGGCGCTTCCCGGGGCGGGCATGTCAGGACTCCGGTGTCGGGATCATCGCCGGGGCTCCCGCACCGGCTCCGAGACGCCGCCTTCGATGTAGTCCCGGTGGGCGCGCACCGCGAGCTCGTAGCCGGGCGCGGGGCCCGGGGCGATCGTCCAGTGCTCGGCGTCGCGGACCACGGCGACCGCCTCCCACCCCGTGCCGGTGCCGACGGGACCGTCGTCGGCGGGGGCGCAGGACGGGTCGGGGCCGGTCCCGCACTCCAGGGGGCGGCGCCACACCGCGTAGTGGGTGGCCTCGCGCACGCCCTCCCACTCCAGGGCCCCGTCCGCGACCCGGACCCCGGCCGGCGCGGGCGGCGGGTCGTCGTCCAGCTCGAACCGGAGCACCTCGGAGGTCCGCCCGGCGTCGCCGCCCTTGAAGGAGCGGACCCGGAACTCGTACGCGGCTCCGGCGAACAGGCCCGTGACCACCGCACCGCGCTCCTGGCCTCCCGCTCCCTCGACGGCGCCGCCCGCCAGGACCCACTCGTCCGGGTCGGGTGCGGCGCGGCGCCGGGAGACCTCGTAGCGGGTGGCGCCCGGAACCGGGTCCCAGCTCAGCCGCACCCCGTCGGCCACCCGTTCGGCCCGCGGCACGGGCGCGGTCCGGGGTCCGACCGGCACGTCGGGCAGCGGGCGGGGGTAGGGCTCGCCCAGGCCCAGCGGCTCGGCGAGGGCGTCCGCGAAGGCCGCGGCGATCTTGACCTCCCCCCGCGCGTTGGGGTGCGTGGTGTCCCAGTTGTCGTCGGCCGGCGCGTAGTCGGCGGCCGAGCGGGCCACCACCACCGGCGACTCCGCGCCGGTGAGCTGGCCGGCGAGCACCGGGAGCCCGGCGTTGTACTCGCCGATGACGGTGTTGACCTCCTGGTCGTGGTCGGTGCCCCACATCGGCGGGAGCTCGCCCAGCACCACCCGGACGTCCCCCCTGGCCACCCGCGCGGCGGTCACGATGTCGCGCACCCCCTCCAGGGCCTCGGAGGCGGTCGAGCCGCCCACGATGTCGTTGGCGCCGACCATCAGCAGCAGGTAGTGCGGTTCGGCCCCGACCGTCTCCGCCCCGATCCGCTCCGCGACGTTCCCGGTGGTGGAGCCCCAGACCCCGGCGTGGTCGGTGTCGAAGTCGGCGACGGCGTAGCGGTCGTCCCCGTACTCGCCGGTGCCGACGTCGAACAGGTCGGCGCGGGGGCCGACGAAGTCCACGTCCGGCGCCGCGCTCCCGGTGAGGTGCTCCCACAGCCGGTAGCGCCAGGTGAAGTCGCCGCTGCTGCCCTGGACGAAGGAGTCCCCGGCGACCATGATCCTGACCGTGCCCCCGGGCGCCGTCCAGCCGCCCGTCGGCGCCTCCTGCTCGGGGGCGGGGGCCTCCTCGACCAGGAGGTCCCCGGTGAGGGACCGCAGCAGGACCATGGTGACGGCCATCGCCGCCACCACGACCCCGAACAGGCCGAGCGCTGAGGAGCGGCCTTTGCTCTCGGTCTTCAGTTCAGCGCCCCTCCCCCACCGCGACATCTCGGAGGCGGGCCCCGCCCCTTGCCCGGACCGCCCGGCACCACCAGACTAGAACGTGTTGCATGAGGACGGTCAAGGCACCTGTCCGGGTCCGGCCCCGCCCCGGACCTCCCCCAGCGGACTCGGCCTCCTCCGGAGCCGAACCCCCGGATAGCGCGGCCGGGGCCGAACGGCCGGAACACCGGCCGAAAACAGGTTCTCCCCGATTCCGTGAAAGGCGGCCATACGTGACGGGCCTGATCACCGCGCTGGTCTCGGCCGCGGTCTACAGCATCGGCCTGGCGGTGGAGCAGCGGGCGCTGCACCGCTCGGCCGACATCAGCGTCCGCCACCCGCTGCGCCTGGCCCGCGTCCTGCTCGGGGACGTCCACTGGCTGTGCGGGTGCGCGCTGGCGGCTCTGGGCAGCGTGGGACTGGTCGTCTCGCTCGGGCTCGCACCGGTGTCGGTCGTGCAGCCGGCCTTCGCGGGCGGCATCGCGCTGATGCTCCTGCTGCTGGCCGTCGCCCAGCGCCAGAGCGTCACCCGCGGCGAGGTCCTGGCACTGGGCCTGATGCCGCCGGCGCTGCTCCTGCTCGGCCTGTCCCTGGGATCGGGCGACCGCGCGGCCGGGACCACCGCGGGCGTCCCCCTGTTGCTGACGGTCAGCGCGGTCACCCTCGTCGTGTGCGTGGGCGGGATGGCCCTGGCCGGGGGCGGGGGACGGAACGTCTCGGCGGCGGTCATGGGCGGGGCCGCCGGCCTGGCCCAGGGGGTCGCGGGCCTGCAGGGCAAGGGCATCGGCGGGCTGCTGGCCGAACGGGGGATCGTCGACGCCGCCGTACCGGTGCTGCTCTCCCCTTTCCCCTACCTGTACGCACTGGGCTGGGCGGTGGGGATCGCGCTCTTCCAGACCTCGATGCAGCGCGCCCGCGCCTCGGTGACCGCGCCGGTGGCGAACGTGCTGGGCAACGTCTTCATGGTGGTCTTCGGCACCGTCGTCTTCGCCGAGCGGCTGCCGGCCGAACCGCTTCCGCTGACCTTCCGCGTCCTCGGCCTCGCCCTGACCCTGGTGGTGGTCGCCCTGGTGCGCGGCACCGCGAGCCGGGTCGAGGAGGAGACCACCCGCCTGCGCGCGGCCGCCCCGGGGCCCTGAACGCGATGACCGTGACGCCGGCGCCCCTCGGGAGGCGGCGACGGCGGGGGCCGGTCGGGGCCGCGCCCACGACGTCCGCTGCGTGTGAGGGTTCCGTCGACGGTCTTGAGCGTTCTGCCCGTCTCGGGGCCGGGAAGGGCGGAAAGCCCGTGATCATTCCGAGCGAGGGCGGGACCGGCCCCCGAACACCCCCGCGCCCGGTCCTCCCTAGACCGCGACGGCGAGGGCCTGTCGGAGGGCGGGGGCGGCGACCTCGGCCCAGGCGTCGATGACGCCGAGCGGCTCGGCGAGTTCGGAACCGGCCAGCAGCAGGCCCGGCTCCGCCACCCAGGCGCCGAGGTCGGACAGCAGCACGCGCAGGTCGTCCTCGATGTTGCGCCCGTTGCGCAGGTCTTCCACAACCGCCATCGGCAGCGCGATGGTGTGCGCGAGGCCCAGTTCGGGGACGCGGTCCAGGAAGACCTTGAGCAACCCGGTGTAGCTGCCGTGCACCTGCGGGGTCGCCACGATCAGCACGTCGCCCTCGGCGACCCGGGCGAGCGCGTCCGCGACGGCGCCCTCGGGGGTGGACGCGAGCAGCGCCGGGCCCAGTTCGGCGAGGTCGACGACATTGATGTCCGCTGCGGCGCTGGTGTGCGCGGCGACCGCGTCGGCGGCGTGCACGGCAGCGGCGCGCAGGGCGGAGCGGGCTTCGGGGGCGGCGACGAGCACGGTGAAGGTCATGGTGGTCTCCAGGTGAACACGGCCTCGGGGCCGCGTGGGGGCGTAGCGCGGGAAGTCGTCGGGAAACGGGGGCGACGGTCGGGTTTCCCTGGGCACGACGGCATGCGCGCGTTCACGATCACTGGAGATCGGTGCGGGCCGGGGGTTGCGGGCGCGCGTAGGGAAACCGCAGTGGCGAAGGGGGCACTAGGCCCCGCCACTGACGCTAACTACGACAGAGTGCGCTCGCCTGCTGTCGCAGATCGACATGCAGGCGCTGGACGAGCAGCTCACCGGCGGACATGTACACCATGATGAGTGGGCGCGGGGATATCGTCAATGCGTGATCGACGGTTTTGTCGGCGCGATCGGGTGACGAGGGCCACTAGGAGGATTCCACGCACATGAGTACGCTGGTGAACGCCCGGGTGGTCACCGCCGACGGGATCACCGACGGGTGGCTGCGGATCGGGGGCGAGCGGATCGCGGCGATCGGCTCGGGGCCCGCACCGCACGACCCGGCCGGGACCGTCGACATCGGCGGCCGCCTGCTCGCCCCGGGACTCGTCGACATCCACATCCACGGCGGCGCGGGCGCCTCCTTCACCGACGCCGACCCCGAGCGCGCGATGGCCGTCGTCGAATTCAACCGGGCGCACGGCGTGACCTCGCTGCTGGGCGGGCTGGTCGCGGCGACCCCGGAGGACACCCTGCGCCAGGTCTCGGTCCTGGCCGAGCTGTGCGACTCCGGCGAACTCGCCGGGATCTACCTGGAGGGCCCCTACATCTCGACGGGCAAGTGCGGCGCGCACGACCCCGCGCTGCTGCGCGACCCCGACACCGCCGAGTTCCGGCGGATCCTCGACGCCGGGCGCGGACACGTCCGGATGGTCACGCTCGCCCCCGAACTGCCCGGCGCGCTCGACCTGGTCCGCGCGGCCGTGTCGGAGGGCGTGGTCGCGGCCGTGGGGCACACCGAGGCCACGTACGACCAGACCCGCGCGGCCTTCGACGCCGGCTCCACCGTCGCCACGCACATCTACAACCAGATGCGCCCGCTGCACCACCGGGAGCCGGGCCCCATCGCCGCGGCGCTCAACGACGAGCGGGTGACCGTGGAGCTGATCAACGACGGCGTCCACGTCCATCCCGGTGCCGCCCGGCTGGTCCGCGACACCGTCGGCCCCCACCGGCTGGCCCTGGTCACCGACGCCATGGCGGCGACCGGACTCGGCGACGGCGAATACACTCTTGGCAGACTGCGCGTCCGCGTGGACGGCGGCGAGGCCCGGTTGACGGACACCGGCGCGATCGCCAGCAGCACCATCGTCCTCCCCGAGGCCGTCCGCCGCGCCGTCCGCGACCTGGACGCCGCACCGGTCGACGCCCTGCGCGCGGCCTCCGGCACCCCGGCGGCCGCGCTCCGTCTCGCCGACGCGGGCGTCCTCGAGACAGGCCGCTACGCCGACGTCGTCGTCCTGGACGACGACCTCGCCGTCCGGGCCGTCTACCACCGGGGGCGCGCCGTCACGAGGGGGAATTGACCGACAAGACCGTATCCGAGCCGAGACCGCCCATCACGGTGAGCAGACCCGTTATGTGACCCTAGAGTTAGACGCGAACTCGGAAAGCGCCCGAGAACCACACGACTCCGGGTGTTGGTGCACGAGAAACAGAAGTCCCCGGGTGTTCCAGGGGCCCGGCAGGAGCCGCGCCCCGCACCCTCGTCGTAACCGAGGCCGCCCTCTTGACCGCAGGTATCCTCCGTGGCGTCTTCCCACGGCCCGATACCCGCGTCCCGGCCCCTGGAACCGTCCGGCGTCTTCATCGATCGGGAGAAAGATTTGGCTAAGAAAGCTCAGGTGCCCCAGGCCGCTCCCCGGGCCGCTACCCGGACCATCGCGGTGGTCCTCGCCGGTGGCAGCGGCCAGCGCATCGGGTTGAGCACGCCCAAGCAACTGCTCAAGATCGCCGGTAAGCCGATCCTGGAGCACACCCTCGCCATCTTCGAGGAGGCTCCCGAAATCGACGAGATCATCGTCATGATGAACCCCGGCTTCGTCCGGGACGCCGAGGCGATCACCCGCAAGGCCGGCTTCCAGAAGGTCACGCGGATCCTGCCCGGCGGCACCTCCCGCAACGCCACGACCCAGCTCGCGCTGGACGCGCTGGAGGGCAACGACCCGGCCACCACCAAGGTCCTCTTCCACGACGCGGTTCGCCCGCTGCTGTCCCAGCGCATCGTCGTCGACTGCGTCAGGGCGCTGGACGAGTACACGGCGGTGGACGTCGCGATCCCGTCCTCGGACACCATCATCGAGGTCGACGACGACACCATCACCGACGTCCCCCGGCGGGCCCGGCTGCGGCGCGGCCAGACCCCCCAGGCGTTCCGGCTCGGCACCATCCAGAACGCCTACGCCAAGGCCTGGCAGGACCCGGGCTTCGAGGCCACCGACGACTGCACCGTCGTGCTGCGCTACCTTCCCGAGGAGCCGATCTTCGTGGTCGCCGGGGACGAGCACAACATGAAGGTCACCCAGCCCGTCGACATCTTCATCGCCGACAAGCTGTTCCAGCTGGCCTCCGACAGCACCCCCGAGTTCGGCGAGGACGACTACCGCGAGCGGTTCGCCGGACGCACCGTGGTCGTCTTCGGCGGCAGCTACGGGATCGGCGCGGGCGTCGCGGAGCTCGCCGAGCGCTACGGCGCGCGGGTCTTCTGCTACAGCCGCAGCGCCACCCGCACCCACGTGGAGAACCCCTCCGACGTGTCCGCGGCGCTCGCCCAGGCGCACGCCGCCACCGGCCGGATCGACTACGTGGTGAACACCGCCGGGGTGCTGCGCATCGGCCGGCTCGACCAAACCGACGAGGCGACCATCGAGGACGCCCTGCGGGTGAACTACCTCGCCCCCATCCACATCGCGAAGTCGGCGTTCCCCTACCTGGCGAACACCGGAGGCCAGCTGCTGCTGTACACCTCCAGCTCCTACACCCGGGGGCGCGCCGAGTACAGCCTCTACTCCTCCGCCAAGGCCGCCACGGTCAACCTGACCCAGGCCCTGGCCGACGAGTGGGCGTCGGACGGCGTCCGGATCAACTGCATCAACCCCGAGCGCACCCAGACGCCCATGCGCACCAAGGCGTTCGGCGACGAGCCCGCGAACAGCCTGCTCAGCGCCGAGAAGGTGGCGCGCACCTCGTTGGACGTGCTGCTGTCCGACCTCACCGGTCACGTGATCGACGTCCGGCGCGAGGACCCGGTCACCACGGCGGCCAGGCAGGACGTCTCGGAACTGGCGGGGAAGGGCACCACGCAGTGAAGGCGATCCTCCGCAGGCTGGGAACGACCGCCCTGGCCACCCTCGCGGTCCTCGGCGTCGGCTACCTGACGCTGATCGCCGGGACGTTCACCAGCACGTTCACCGGAGCGGTGTGGGTGTTCGCGGCGGGCGCCCTGCTCGTCTACGGCGCCGACGCCTACATCCAGGCCACCGGCCAGGAGGTCGGCAAGTACCTGACCCAGTTCCGGCTGGGCGGCACGACCCGGGCGCTGCTGCGCCAGCTCCTCCTGCTGGGCATGGTCGGCTTCGCGGGCCACGACGTCGACTCCGGCTTCTGGTGGACGGTGGGCGGCGCCGCCGCGCTGTTCGCCCTCCAGCTGGCCTACGACCTGATGCTGCGCAGGGTGCGGCGGCTGCGCCAACTCCCCGTGGTGACCCGCAACATCGACCTGGGCCCGCTGAACATCCCGAACGGTCCGCCGAGCTGGATCGCGCAGAACGGGATGAACCGCGTCCTGCTGCTGGACGCGCCGCTGCTGGCCGGGGGCATCGGCTTCGCGGTCACCGCGGAGCCGGTCTACGCCGCCGCCGGCGCGCTGGCCTCGCTCGCGACGACCCTGGTGGCCGCCGCGGTGCTGACGCCGTTCCTGCTGGGCTCGCGCCGGATCCCCGACACCGACGGGGTGCTCCGGTTCGTCCAGGACTGGCTGCGCGACTACCGGCCCGAGGTCGTCGTGTACTTCTCCGGTTCGGGCGACTCCGCCTACCAGGTCAACATGTGGCTGGAGTCGGTGTCCCGGCTTCCCCGGCGACCGCTGATCGTGCTGCGCGAACGCGCCGTCGCGGCGAACCTCGGGGTGACCGCCATCCCGGTGCTGTGCGTGCCCAAGGCCAACGACCTGATGGCCCTGGACTTCGACCCGGCGGGGGTGTGCCTGTACCCGGCCAACACCGGCAAGAACATCCACATGCTGCGCAACCCCAAGATCAAGCACGTCTTCGTCGGGCACGGCGACAGCGACAAGATCGCGAGCATCAACCCCTACAGCAAGGTCTACGACGAGGTCTGGACCGCGGGCGAGGCCGGGCGCGACCGCTACCGCATCGCCCGGGTGGGCGTGCGCGACGACGAGATCGTCGAGGTGGGCCGCCCGCAGCTGGACCCGATCAGCACCGGGCCCACGGGCAACACGGTCCGGACGGTGCTGTACGCGCCCACGTGGGAGGGGTGGACCGACGAACCCGGGAACACCTCGCTCATCGCCGCCGGACCCAAGCTGATCGCCGCGCTCCTGGCGGTCCCGGGGGTGCGGGTGCTGTACAAGCCGCACCCGTTCACCGGCATCCGCGATCCTCGCGCCCGCACCGCGCACCGCCGCATCACCACCTTGATCGACGCGGCCAACCAGGCCGCGGGTGCCGGTGCCGGCTCGGACTCGGCCAAGCGTCAGCTCGCCCTGCTGGAGCAGCGGCTCGCCAGGGTCGAGGCGTTCGACGAGCGGGTGGACGAGGCCCAGCGCTCGCGCGACAACGGGCGCCTGGACTCCGCCGTGATCGACGAGCTGAACGAGGCCACCGAGGAGTGGCACCGGGTCTACTGGGCGGACCAGGGGTCGACCCGGCACCTGACCATCCAGGGCCCGCGCCCCGGCCTCTACTCCTGCTTCAACCAGAGTGATCTGCTGATCAGCGACATCTCCAGCGTCGTCGCCGATTTCATCTTCAGCGGCAAGCCTTACGCGATCACCAACTGCGTGGGAATCAGCGATGAACAGTTCCGGATCGAGAACCCGACGGCCAAGGCCGCGTACCTGCTGCGCCCCGACGCGGAGGGGCTGGACAAAGCCCTCGCCGCGATGCGGGACCCGTCCGCCGACACCTTCGCCGACGACCGGCGCAGGCTGAAGACCTACCTGCTGGGCCCGGAGGAGCCCGACTCGCAGACGCAGTTCGCCCGGGCGGTCGACGCCCTCTACGAGCGCGCCGCGACGGCACGCGTGGAGTCACCCGCGGCCCTGTGACCGGGAGGACACCCAGCGCGTGGGACGGCGGTGGCCGGACGCCTCCAGGGCGCCCGGCCACCGCCGTCCCGCTTCGCCCGCGGACCGCGGGCTTCCCAGGGATCATTTTTGTCAACCGTTCGATCTATTGTAAAATTCTGACATTTCACGCGTTGTTCATTGGGCGTTCCACACCCATCCCTTATAAGACGCGGCCGAGCACCAAGGGCGTTCCTCCCGGCGTCTTCGGGTGATCGAGCACCCCTGCCGCGCCGCCTCGCGGTCCTCGCACAGCGGAGCCCCGTCTTGGAGGAGCGAGCCCGGAGTGATCTGAGAAGCCCCCTGAACGCCCCGCTCCCTCCCCGTCCCTCCCTCCCCGCGGCCCCACCCCGTCGCGCGAAGCACCCGGTTCCGACACGAACGGCCCCATCGCGGCGCGGAGCCCCCTCCCACCGGTCCGAGCAAGGGCGGCACGCCCCCGGCCCCGCAGAGACCGCATCCCAGGAAGAGAGACCACCCCTTATGGCACAGAACCCCGAGGCCGCCGTGCCGCAGGAGCTGACCCAGCTCCTGAAGTACCTGCCCGAAGCCGAAGACGAGGAGCGCGGGCGGTTCTTCGCCGCGGCCGACGCGTTCCTGCGCGACACGGCGCCGGACGTCCTGGCGCGGTTCCCGCCGTTGAGCCGGATCAAGTGGCAGCTGGCACGCGAGCGGCGGATCGACGAACTCGTCTCCGTCATCAGGTTCGAGCGGGAGAACCCGTCCGCGTTCAACCTGAGGGGGTGGCGCAACCCCAGGGCCGAGGTTCCGGGGCTCGTCGGCGCCCCTCTCTCCGACGACACCGTGCGGCTCAGGCCGTCGGAGATCCCCATCCGCACCAAGCTCACCTCGATGACCTGGCACGACGGCAAGCTGCGCCTGGAGGGGTACGCCTACCTGGACAACGTCCCCGTCGGGGAGAAGCCGCGCCTGCCCCGGTTCGCCTGGCTCAGCCAGAAGGGGAGCAAGCGCCGGATCCCGCTCAAGATGACCCCGCGGCTCGACGTGGGGGCCACCATCGACTCGGGCCAGGCCCTGCACCGCTACGACTGGTCCGGCTTCGAGATCACCGTCGACCCCGACCGCCTGCGGTCGGGCAGCCGCTGGCAGACCGGGCAGTGGTCCCTGGTCATCGGGCTCCTCGGCCCGGGCGGCCTGCACAAGGGCCAGATCAAGAAGGGGGAGATCGGCAGCGCGGGTCACCCCCTCGCCCAGGAGGTCTCCGACGGGGTCCGCCTGGTGTGCCGGTTCCCCAAGGGCTCCCTGGAGCTGTCCGTGGACGAGACCCCCGTCCGGGTCGAGCGCCACGAGTTCACGCAGGACACCCTGCGGCTGGACCTGCTCGCCACCTCGGCGCCGACCGGCGTCCGGATCACCCACACGGTCGACGGGACCGAGTCCGGCCGCGACTACCCGGTCTCCGCCGGTGAGCCCTTCGAGGGCCGGATCCGCTGCTCGGCCTCCGTCCCCGTGGCCGACCTCCGCGTGGCCGCGTCCGCGGGCGACGAGACGCGGACGCTGCGGACCACCGTCCTGTTCGCCGACGGCACCACCGCCCAGCCCGTGGCCGGGGCCTCGCTGACGCCTGACGTCCACCCGTCGCCCGACGGCCGCGAGACCGCCGTCAGCATCGACGGCACCGGCCTGTTCTCGCTCTTCGACCGCGTGGCGCAGCCCGTCGTCGACCACACGGAGTGGACCGCCGACGGCGACCTGGTCCTGGCGGGCCGCTACTCCGGTCCGGACCGTGAGATGGACTTCATCCTCCGCCACGGCCAGCGGTTCGAAGAGGTGCGGCTGCCCCTGGAGCGCGACGGCGACCGCTTCCGCGTGCGCGTCAGTCCCGAGCGGGTCGAGCGGTACGGCGCGGAACTGCCGCTGAGCCGCGGCCGCTGGTACTTCTCGTTCCGCCTCAGCGACGCCTGGGGCCACGAGGACGACGCCCCGGTGAAGCTGCGCGGCGACCTGCTCACGGGGCTGCCCTCGTCGAACCGGGGGAAGGGCCGGACCTTCACCCTGAGCCGCCGCTTCCACGACCGGATCTTCCTGCTGTCCGGCAACCCGCTCACCGACGAGGAGCGCGGCGCCTACCGGCAGCGCTCCCTGCGCGAGGGCCACTACCCGGCGCAGCAGGCCCTGCCCCTCCGGGAGGCCGTCCTCTACAACAGCTTCGGCGGCAAGCAGTACTCGGACTCGCCCCGCGCCATCCACGAGGAGCTGGTCCGCCGCGGCGTCGAGGTCGAGCACCTGTGGACGGTGGACGACCAGCAGGTGGCCGTGCCCGAGGGCGTCACCCCGGTGGAGTGGCACAGCGCCGCCTGGTACGAGGCCCTGGCCCGCAGCCGCTACGTCGTCACCAACGTGGGCATCAGCGACTGGTTCACCCGCCGGGAGGGGCAGGTCGTCGTCCAGACCTGGCACGGCACCCCGCTGAAGAAGATCGGCGCGGACCTGCTCGGCACCCCCAAGGCGAACCGCGCCTACATCGCGAACCTGCCGCACCGCTCCCGGCAGTGGGACTTCCTGGTCTCCCCGAACACGTTCACCACTCCCATCATGAAGAACGCGTTCCGCTGCGAGACCGAGATCCTGGAGTCCGGCTACCCCCGCAACGACGTCTTCCACTCCCCCGACCGGGACAAGACCGCTCAGCGGGTGCGCGAGCTCCTCGGCATCCCCGCCGGCAAGCGGGTCGTGCTGTACGCGCCGACGTGGCGGGACGACCAGCGGTACGCCCGCACCCGGTTCAAACTCGACCTCCAGGTGGACCTCGCGGCCGCGGAGCGGGAGCTGGGCGACGACCACGTCTTCCTGTTCCGCAAGCACCCCAAGGTCCTGGACAGCATCCCCGGCGCGGGCCAGGGCTTCGTCTGGGACGTCTCCAAGTACCCCGACATCGCCGACCTCTACCTGATCGCCGACGTCCTGATCACCGACTACTCGTCGGCGTTCTTCGACTTCGCGCACTCGGGCAAGCCGATGCTGTTCTTCACCTACGACCTGGAGCACTACCGGGACACCCTGCGCGGGTTCTACTTCGACCTCACCACCCGCGCCCCGGGGCCGCTCATCCAGACGTCCGAGGAGCTGGTCGAGTCGATCCGGGACCTGGACGCCGTGGCCGAGCGGCACCGCGACCGGTACGCCGCGTTCGTCAGGGACTTCTGCGACCCCTCCGACGGTCTGGCCACCACCCGGGTCGTGGACCGGATGCTGAAGGGCTCCGGCTGACACCGGTCCCGCGCACCCGGCGACTGACGTCCGGTCGCCGGGTGTGCCATTCTTCGGACATGGATCTTCACTCCGCGCAGGCGCTGTGGGACGTAGAGACCGCGTGGTTGAACACCGCCCAGTACGGGCTCGCCCCGCGGGCGAGCGCGCGGGCGCTCACCGACGCCGTGGCGGTCTGGCGGCACGGGCGCGGCGGCCCCGAGGCGTGGGGGGCCGCGTCCGTGCTGGCCAAGGAGCGGTTCGGACGCCTGGTGGGGGTCGCCGGCTCCGAGGTCACGCAGGGGGCGTCGGTGTCGCAGCTGCTCGGACCGGCCGGGCTGGCCGTACCGGACGGCGCCCGGGTACTGGCCCCCGAGGGCGAGTTCACCTCGAACCTGTACCCCTGGTCGGTGCACGCGGACCGGGGCGTGAAGGTGTCGACCGTGCCGCTGGGCGAGCTGGCCGCCTCGATCGACTCGTCGACCTGGCTGGTCACGTTCAGCCTGGTGCAGTCGGCGACCGGCGAGATCGCGCCGGTCGAGGAGATCCTCGCCGCGGCACGGCGGCACGGGGCGCTGGTGTGCGTGGACGCCACCCAGGCGGTCGGCTGGCTCCCGGTGGAGGCCGACCGCTTCGACGCCCTCGTGTGCGCCTGCTACAAGTGGCTGATGGCGCCGCGCGGTCTGTCGTTCGGCTACTTCTCGCCCCGGCTGCGCGACCGGATGCGCCCCGTCTCGGCCGGCCCCAACGCCACCGCCGACATCGCGGCCTCCTTCTACTCCGACGAGATGCGGCTGTCCGAGACCGCCTCCCGCTTCGACATCTCCCCCAACTGGTTCGCCGCCGTGGGCGGGGCCGCCTCGCTGGGGACGGTCCTGGACATCGGGGTGGAGCGGATCCACGACCACGACGTGGCCATGGCCAACCGCTTCCGGGAGGGCCTCGGCCTGCCGCCCGGCGACTCCGCGATCGTCTCGGTGGGCCTCCCGGACGCGGGGGAACGGCTGCGCGCCGCGGGGGTGTGGGTGTCCGAGCGCGCGGGCCAGGCCCGCCTGGCCTTCCACGTCTACACCACCACCGAGCACGTGGACCGCGCGGTCGCGGCACTGCGCCGATCCGGCACCGGCGTGTCTTGAGCACGGTTCGCGTCCATCCGGCCGCGAGGGGTGAGAATACGGGGCGGGGCCCGTCCGGCGAACCGTTCCGAGACCGCGGCCCCGTCCCAGGGCCTTTTCCACTCCACCGGTAAGGACGCCGCCATGGTCTACCCCGAGCACACCCGCCCCACGTCCCCGTCGGTGGTGTTGACGAGGTCGAACGAGCGGCAGCACCTGGCGCGGCTGGCCTCCGCCCTGGCCCCGTACGGAATCTGGGCCAGGGTGATCGAGGATGGCGTTCCGTTCCTGCGCGCCAGCAACCCGGCGTCCGAGTTCGCCACCGAGGACATCGCCTGCGAGCGGAGCGCGTACGGCTACGCCTTCGTGACCTCGTTCGGACTGCGGGTGGGCGGCAGCGACCACCCTCCCCGGAGTGCCCGGCGGATCGCTCTGCTGCTGGGGGTCACCGCCCCCTGACCGGGACCGCGCTCAGTCCCCGCGCAGTTCGGCCTCGACCGCCTCGACCTTGCTGGTGAGGCCGTCGGTGACACCCTCGCGGATGTCGGCCTTGAGGACCAGGCTGACCCGCGGGGCGCCCTCCCCCGCGGCCTCGACGGCACGTTTGACGACGTCCATGACCTCGTCCCACTCACCCTCGACACTGGTGAACATCGCGTCGGTGCGGTTGGGCAGGCCGCTGTCCCGGACCACCCTGACGGCACGGGCGACAGCAGGCGCCACCGACTCCCCGACGCCCATCGGACTCACTGAGAATGCGACGATCATGCGACCAGTCTATGAAGCGTCCAGCGCGGAGGCGATCCGCGCACCGGTACTCCGGGTGGGCCGTCCGGCCTCGTGCCACGCGGAGCACGGGGTCACGGCGGGCGGCGACGGCGGGTGCGGGGCGAGGTCGCGCCCACGATGACCGTTTCGCGTGGTCTCTGTTGATGATCTTGTTGTTGTCCCCCTGAAATCAAGGTTTTCGGGGGGACAACAGCAAGGTCATCGGACAGGGTCCCTGGGGGAGCGCGAACCGGGTCGCTCCGCGCGGCCTCGGCCGCAGGGGGCCTCGGGGCGGGGAATCTCCTGGAGAACACGAAGAACGGCCTGGCGCGTAAGCGCGCAGGCCGTCTCGTCTGGGTCTCGTGGAGGTGGCGGGAATCGAACCCGCGTCCTTCAGTGCTGCAATAGGGCTTCTCCGGGCGCAGTCTGCTTTGCGTTCTACTCGGCCCCGGCACTCTCGCAGACGAGTCGCCGACAGGCCCAGCCACGTGATTTTCCCGGTCAGGCCCCGTGGCCTGATCTGACCGGTGAGTCTCCTAACGATGCCGGACCCTGAGGCGGAGACGCCCTCAGGCCGACAGAGTCGCTATCGCTTAGGCAGCGAGAGCGAACTCAGTGCGCTTGGAATTGGCACTTGTTGGTTTGCGATCGCAGTGTTAACGAGGTTGCGTTCGCGGTCCTCGGCCCGCTTCCCCTACAACAACCACCGAAGTCGAAACCGATCACCCCCATGTTCACTTTTCAACGGGCCCCGAAGGGCCCGGCAGGCGGGACCACCGGAGTGGCTCCGCTCGGTCCTACGCTACCGGTACAACGGCCCGGGGGCCAACATGATTCCCGTCCCCGGCGACCTGCTTCCACCGGTCCTTCACGGCTCCCGCTCCCGGCGGGGCCTCCCGGACCCGGCACGCCCCCGCTTCCACGGAAGGCGTGCCGGACACGAGAAACCCCCGCGGGCGCGGACGGGATCCATCAACGCTGCCCGCGAGGGCGGCCGGCAGGGTCGGGCCGGCCTCGAAACAACAGGGCCTCCCCCGAGACGAGGTCCTGTCTCCTGAACTGGATTCCGCGACCCCCATCACGGGTCCAGTCATACGTGAAGACGCCGGGCGCGGCCCGGATGGTTGCCCCGTCCCGGGTAAGAAAACCGGGCGGTCCCGCGTCCCGCCGGTCAGGCGCCGGAGGCTGTCTCCGCCCCGGTGTCCTCGGCCGCGCCGGCGTCGATCGGCTGGACGTAGTCGGCCAGCAGCTGCAGGAACGAGACGCCCGAGTTCACCGCGAACTGGTAGGTGTGCTCGGGTGGCGTCTCCACGACCACGGCGAAGGCCACGTGCCCCTGGTAGCCGACGAACCACTGGACCGACGTCTCCTCGCCGTCGATGTCCTGCCGGGCCAGACCGGTCTGGGCGTGCACCGGGACGGTCGCGCTGATGTTGGCCGCGGCCGCGGAGCCCTCCTGGACCGAGGTCAGCATCATCTCGCGCAGCGGTTCGACGACCTCGGAGGCCAGGTCGGGACCGGGCTCGGCCTGCTCCCGGGAGTCGTCCTGGACGAGCCGCGGCGCGTGCCACCGGCCGTCCGCCACGGTCCCGGCCGCCAGGGCCATGGTGAGCGGGCTGACCGTGACCCCGCCGGCTCCCACCATCGCGGCGGCGGCGGACTCCTCGTCGGTCGGGGCGGTGAACTCACCGCTGAAGGTCGGCACCGACAGCTGCCAGGGCTGTCCGATCCCGAAGGCGGCGGCGGTGTCGGCCAGGGCGCCGTCGTTCACCTCGCCCGCCAGTCCGGCGAAGGCCGTGGTGCAGCTGAAGGCGAAGTCCCGGATCAGGTCCGGCGCCCCGTACAGCATCCCGCCGCTGGGGTTGGTGAAGGTCGTGTCGCCGACCTGCGTGCTCTGCTCGCACGGCACCGGCGTGTCCGCCCCCATGCCCGATCCCAGCAGCGCCGCGGCCGAGACGATCGTGAACGTCTCCCCCGGCAGGTACTCCTTGGTGAACGCGCCGTCGTTGGCCGTCCCCTCGGGCCGCGCGGCCGAGGCCAGGACCTCGCCGGACCGCGCGTCGACCGCCACCAGGTAGGCGCTGGTGGTGATCGTGGCGAGGGACTCCTCGGCGGCCCCCTGCACGGTGCTGTCGATGGTGGTTCCCAGCGAGCCGCTCTCGACTCCGGACCAGGTCTCCAGGACTCCGGTCTCCTGGCCCGCGGTGTCGAGCGTGACGATCCTGGTGGTGGCCGTCCCCGCGAGCTGCTGCTGGTAGCTGCTCTGCAGGCCGCTCAGGCCCACGGTGTCGCCGGCCTGGTACGGGCCCGAGACGCGGGTGGAGACCTTGTGCTCGGCCGTGCCCGCGACCTCGCCGACGACCGCCGAGGCGCTGGTGGGGGTGAGCGGCATGTTCAGCTGCGCGGTCTCGACCCCGGGGATCTTGGTGGCGTTGGTCCTCAGCGAGCCCGGGACGTCCTGGGTGCGCTTGAGCACCAGCGGCTGGAACTCGTCGGGCGGGGCCGAGCGGACCCGGTTGAGCAGCGGCTCGGGGTCCTCGCCGAGCAGTTCGGCGAGGCTGTTGACGCCCTGGGTCATGTCCGCCATCTCGGCCGGGCGGACGCCGAACGCGGTGACCTCGGTCTCGCCGACGAGCGGCTCGCCCTCGCGGTCGAGGATCTGGCCGCGGTCCGGCACGGCGTAGGTGACGGCGAGGCGCTCGCCGTCGCCCAGGTCGGGGTGGATGACCGCGGACGACCAGTTGACGGCCCAGCCGCTGGAGGTGCGGGTGAGCGGCATGGAGCCCTCGTAGCGCCACACCGGGTCCCCGATACCGAGGTCGGCCTGGACTCCGAAGCTGGCCGAGGCGGTGTCGCCGTCCTTGTCGATGTGGCCGAGACTCAGCCGCAGCGCCGCCAGGTCGAGCTGGTCGTGCGCCTGCCGGAGCGTCTCGGCGACCTCCGCGACGTCACCGTCGGTCTGGCCGGCCGCCGCCTCGTACTCACCGGACTGCCAGTTCAGGAGGAAGTGGCGGACCGCCACCTCCGGGCTCGGTTCCGCCGCGCAACCTGTGGCGACGACGACCGCGGCGAGACTCATGGCCGCGGCGAGGGATCGGCGGACGTGTCGGGGGGACACCTAGTCTTCCTTTCAGCGCCGACGGCGCAGGGCGCGTTCGATGTCGCGCTGGGCCTCTCGGTCTGCGAGATCGTGGCGTTTGTCGTACTCGCGCTTGCCCCGCGCCAGAGCGATCTCGACCTTGGCGCGACCGTCGCTGAAGTAGAGCGACAGCGGCACCAAGGTCCGACCCGACTCGCGGGTCTTGGCGATCAGCTTCGCGATCTCCTCGCGGTGCAGCAGGAGTTTGCGAGGCCGACGCGTCATGTGGTTCGTCCACGTCCCCATCGTGTACTCGGGGATGTGCACGTTCTGCAACCAGACCTCGCCGTCCTTGATCAGGGCGAAGCCGTCCACCAGCGAGGCGCGGCCGGCGCGCAGGGACTTGACCTCGGTGCCCGTGAGCACCAGGCCCGCCTCGTAGGTGTCCTCGATGTGGTAGTCGTGCCGGGCGCGCCGGTTCTGCGCGATGGTCTTGCGCCCTTTTTCCCGTGTCACTTGGGTCCGCTTCCTTTCCGCCGCCGCCTCAGACCCGCAGGTAGCGCCGGAGCGTGAGGAAGGAGGCGATCGTACAGAGCAGCACGCCCAGGATCATGGACATCCCGACCACCGACATGACCGCTCCCATGCCGAGCTGGACGTTGAACTGGAACCAGTTCTGGATCTTGTCCAGAAGGAAGAACTTCGTCGCGATGATGAAGCCCGCCGCGAAGATACCGCCGATGAGGCCGGAGATCGCCCCCTCCAGCAGGAACGGCAGCTGGATGTAGAAGTTGGAGGCCCCGACCAGCCGCATGATACCCGTCTCGCGGCGGCGGCTGTAGGCCGACAGCCGGATCGTGTTGGCGATCAGCAGCGCCGCCGCGGCCAACTGGACGATGGCGACCGTCAGCGCGGCCCACTTGAGGCCGTCGAGCAGTTCGAAGAACTGGTCGAGCACGTTCTTGTCGTTGGAGACCATGTCGACGCCCGCGCGGTTCTGGACGCTCTCCTGGACCGTCTCGTACTGCGAGGGGTCGGCCAGCTGGACCCGGAAGTTGTCCGGGATGTCGCCCTCCTGGGTGGCCTCGACGAGGGCCTCCCGGTTGGAGAAGCGGTCCTGGAAGTCCTGCCACGCCTCGGCCTGGGACACGTACTCGACGCCCGCGACCTCGGACATGGACTCCAGGTCCGACTGCAGGGAGGTGCGGTCCTCGTCGGTCGCCGGGCCGTTCTCGATGCAGTGGTCGCTGGGGGAGCTCTCGGTGCACAGGTAGATCGTGATCGAGATCCGCTCGTCCCAGAACCCGCGCATCGCGCTGACCTGCTGGTTGATCAGCATGCCGGCGCCGAAGAGGGCCAGCGAGATGGCGACCGTGGTGATGACCGCGATGGTCATCGTCAGATTTCGCCGCAGGCCGATCCAGATCTCAGAGAGTACGAACTGTGCTCGCATGATGTGTTAAAGGTCCATCCTTGTGGGGCTTCACCGCGCCGCTCGACCGGCGCCGGTGACTGGAGAGCCGCTGGATCGTGTTGTCCGGGGCGTTCCGGGTTCGCCCTGCCCCCGGGGCAGGGCCTCCGCCGCGCGGGAGTCGCGAAGCGGCGCGGTAGGGCGTCCGCTGACCCGAAAGCATCCGGAAGACACTCTCTAGGCAGTGTTCTGCTGCACAGGCTCTGCGAGCCCGGGATTCACGAAAAGACAGGATTTGGGGCGCGTTCCCCGAATCACTCCGGGCTCGACCCTCCTCCGGGACTGGGACCCGCCACGCGAGACCGCGGAGCGGCCCGCGGCTCCGGCACCGCTCACACGGCCGACCAGGAAGGCTTCCATGTCGGTCATCGCGAGGCCGCACGGTCGTGGCGGCTTCGCGAACCGTTCCGCGAGCACCGTCCTGGACGACCGCCCGCCGGTTCCGAAGCGTCCGGACACACCCTAGTACGCCTGGCCGTAGACGCCGCGCGACTGGTCGCGGACGACCTCGCCGTCCTCGAGCTCGATGACGCGCTTGCGCATCGAGTCGACGATGGCGGCGTCGTGCGTCGCCATGACGACGGTCGTGCCGGTGCGGTTGATTCGGTCGAGCACCTTCATGATGCCGATCGAGGTGGCCGGGTCGATGTTTCCGGTGGGCTCGTCGGCCAGCAGGATCTGCGGCCGGTTCACGAACGCCCGGGCGATCGCCACGCGCTGCTGCTCGCCACCCGAGAGCTCGTCGGGCATGCGGGTCGCCTTGCCCTCGAGACCGACCAGTTCGACGACCTCGGGGACGACCTTGCGGATGAACCGGCGGGGTTTGCCGATGACCTCGAGCGCGAACGCGACGTTCTCGAAGACGTTCTTGTTCGGCAGCAGCCGGAAGTCCTGGAAGACGCAGCCGATGCGGCGACGCAGGTGCGGCACCTTCCAGTTGGACAGTCGCGCGAGGTCCTTGCCCGCGACGTGGACCCTGCCCTTGGTCGGCTTCTCCTCTTTGAGGACCAGCCGGAGGAACGTTGACTTACCCGAACCGGACGGTCCGACGAGGAAGACGAACTCTCCCTTGTCCACGTCGATGGAAACGCCGTTCAGAGCCGGTCGTTTCTGGGTCGGGTAGACCTTGGTGACGTTTTCAAAGTGGATCACAGGCGCATCACAAGGATCTCGAAGGTTGGGGCCCGCAAGCGGTGGATCCGCTCAAGGCAGTACCGGCCATAGGGCCAATCGACAGTGTAGGGGGGAAAGCAACCCGGTATGTCCAGATCCACCGTCGGTCACGGAACGTGAAACACCCCTGGTCGACCCCTGTCACCGATGGTCTTCCCTGCCCACGCCGCTCTTCGGACCCGGTGGTCACATCAATCAACAGCCAAGAGTATATCGGAAGAGTCAAGCGGTGATAACGTTCACATATACCTGCCCGGCCGTGTCCACCGCACCGCCGGCCCCCGGTCGTCCCGGTCCGGCTCAGTCGCCGTCCCGCTCGCGGCTGCGCATCCACCTGATCTCGGCGTCGATGAACTCGTCGATCTCCCCGTCCAGGACAGCGCCGGTGTTGCCGGTCTCCGCCCCGGTGCGCACGTCCTTGACGCTCTGGTACGGCTGCAGGACGTAGTTGCGCATCTGGGTGCCCCAGCTGCTGACCGAGTCGCCGCGCAGTTCGGCGAGCTCGGCCTTCTCCTCCTGGCGCTTGCGCTCCAGCAGCTTGGCCTGCAGCACCGACATCGCGGTGGCCCGGTTCTGCAGCTGGGAGCGCTCGTTCTGGCAGGACACGACGATCCCGGACGGCAGGTGCGTGATGCGCACCGCCGAGTCGGTGGTGTTGACGCCCTGGCCGCCGGGACCTGACGAGCGGTACACGTCGATCCGCAGCTCGCCCTCGTCGATGTCGATGTGGTCGCTCTGCTCCACGACCGGCACCACGTCCACCCCGGCGAACGAGGTCTGGCGGCGGCTCTGGTTGTCGAAGGGCGAGATGCGCACGAGGCGGTGGGTGCCGTGCTCGCCGCGCAGCGTGCCGTAGGCGAACGGCGCCTTGACCGTGAAGGTCGTGGACTTGATCCCGGCCTCCTCGGCGTAGGAGGTCTCGTAGACCTCCGTGGGGTAGCCGCGCCGCTCGGCCCAGCGCAGGTACATGCGCTGGAGCATCTGCGCCCAGTCGGCCGCGTCCACCCCGCCCGCCTGGGCGTTGATGCTGACCAGCGCCTCGCGCTCGTCGTAGGGGCCGGACAGCAGCGTGCGCACCTCCAGCTCGCCCACGTCCTTGCGCAGCGACTCCAGCTCGTTCTCGGCCTCGGCGAGGGTGTCGGCGTCGTCCTCGGCGGCGGCCAGCTCGAAGAGCACCCCGAGGTCGTCGAGGCGCTGGCGGATGCCCTCGACCTTGTTGATCTCGGACTCCAGGAAGGACAGCCTCCGGGTGACCTTCTGCGCGTTGTCCTGGTCGTTCCACAGCTCGGGATCGGCGGACTGCTCCCGCAGCTGCTCGATCTCCGTGCGCTTGGCATCGAGGTCCAGCACGGACTCGACGCTCGCCAGCGTGGACGAGAGTTCCTTGATCTGCTCTACGGGGTCTAGATCTGCCACACCGACCAGTCTAGGGCGTACCCGGCGCACGACTCCCCCGGAACACCGCTCAGAGCCCCGCCGCCGCCCTGGCCCGCTCCACCCGGCGGTACAGGTCGAGCACCTCCGGGTGGTCCTCCTCGACGTCCCGCACGCCGCGCAGCCGGGCCAGGGCGAAGACCGCGCCGGAGACCCTGCCCAGGCGCAGCTGCGCCTCCACGGCCTCCACCAGCGGGAGGGCCCCGCGTGAACCGCTCCAGCGGGAGGTCACCAGTTCGACGCACTCGACGTCGTACCCGGCCCCCGCCAGGGCGCGGGCCGCCCGCAGCAGCGGTTCGGGGCGGCGCGGCCCGAGGTCGCACGCGGTGCCGAACAGCGTCAGCGCCCGGTCCAGGTCTCCGCCGTGCAGCGCCCTCTCCCCCAGCATGACCGCGGCCCGCCAGCTGCCCCGCGCGTGGTCGGCGAGCCACCGGTCGGCCCCGTCAGGCCCGTCGTGCCGGGCGTGGTACTTCCAGCCCCACACCAGCGCGTCGGCGTGGTCGGGGTCATGTCGCAGCGCGTTGTCCAGCGCGGTCGCGACGTCGTTGGCGCTGTCCCGCCACGAGGCCAGCGGCGCCAGCGCGAACCAGGTGTCGGCGCGCCCGCCGCGGGCCCTGATGTGCGCCATCAGCACCTTCTCGGCCTGCTCGTGCCGGGCGCAGCCGCGCAGCGCCAGCGCGTACAGCACGACGCCCCGTTCGGGGTCGGGGTCGATGGCGTACACGCGCTCGGCGGCGGGCAGGATCTCGCTGCCGAAGCCCTCGTCGAGCGCGTCCACGACGAGCCCGCGCAGCCGGTCGGCGTCGCGCCAGGCGTCGTCCACCCGCCCCAGCAGCTCGTCGACGCTCGGGCGCCCGGTGTCCGTCGTGCCTGCCCCGTTCACTGCTCTCGACTCCACACCGCCATGACACCAACTCCGGGCCCCGGACGCCAACCCGCTTCGCCGCGCGGGGGCGGTTCCCCTGAACGGCGGAGGACCGCGCCCCCTCGGACGCGGTCCTCCGCCGTTCCGCCTCTCCGGTCAGCCGCTGGACGCGACCAGCGAGCGGATCGAACGCACCGCCACCGAGAGGGTGGCCAGGTCGAAGCGCTCGGCCTCCCAGATCTCGGACAGGATCTCGGCCGCGCGCCCGACCGCGCCGCGGTTCTGCTCGGTCCAGTGGGCGCGCAGTTCGTCCGGGCTCTCGCCGGAGTGGCCGGACCTGAGGATGATGCTGGACATGTCGGCCTGCGCGGCGTAGAGGTCGTCGCGCACGGCGCCCCGCGCCATCGTGTTCCAGCGGTCGTCGCGGGGCAGTGCGATGACGCGCTCCCGCAGCCGGCTGAGCTGCAGCTGGTCGGCGAGGTCGAAGTAGACCTCGGCGACCTCGCGCAGCGGCCGCCCGGTCTCCTCGGCGACCCGGACCAGGTCGAAGGTCGAGTAGGCGGGGACCATGCCCGCGACCTGCTCGGCCAGCTCCTCGGGCACCCCTCGGGCGATGAAGGAGTCCCGCCGTTCGACGAAGGTGTCCAGGTCGCGGCCCTGCAACATCGACGGGAGCTGCGGGACGATGAGTCCGACCCCCTCGCCGAAGCGGGCGATCTCGGCGCCGAGGTCCGGCAGGGACGTCCGGTGCCGCATCAGCCAGCGGGCCGCGCGCTCGACCAGCTTGCGCGACTCCAGCAGCATCGCCAGCTGGGTGTCGACGTCGACCCGGTAGTCGAGGCCCTCCACCGCGCGCCAGAACTCCCGCAGCCCGAAGACCTCCCTGACCAGCAGGTACGCGCGCGCGGTGTCGGCCGCGCCCGCCCCGGTCTCCTCGTTGAACCGGAAGGCGAAGGTCGAGCCCAACCGGTTGACCATGTCGTTGACCACCTGGGTGGTGACGATCTCCCGGCTCAGCGGGTGCTCGGGCATCGCGTCGGCGAAGCGCTCGCGCAGCGGCGTCGGGAAGTACTCGGTGAGCGCGCCGCGCAGGTAGGGGTCGTCGGGCAGCTCGGAGGCGAGGACCTCCTCGGCCAGCGTGATCTTGGAGTAGGCGACCAGCGTGCTGAACTCCGGCCCCGTCAGGCCCTGGCCCGCGGAGCGCCGCGCCGCGATGGACTTGTCGTCGGGCAGGAACTCCAGTCGGCGCTTGAGCTTGCCGCCGCGCTCGAGCCTGCGCAGGTAGCGGGTGTGGACGTGCAGCATGCTGGAGCTCTGCTTGCGCGCCGCGGCCAGCACCGCGTTCTGGTGGTAGTTGGTCCGCAGGACCAGCCGGGCGACCTCGTCGGTCATGCCGACGAACAGCTCGTCGCGCTCGGCCCTGGTCAGCCGCCCGGCCCGGACCTCGCGGTCCAGCATGATCTTGATGTTCACCTCGTGGTCGGAGGTGTCCACACCGGCGGAGTTGTCGATGAAGTCGGTGTTGACCCTGCCGCCCGCGAGCGCGAACTCGATCCGGGCCATCTGGGTCAGGCCCAGGTTCCCGCCCTCGCCGACCACCTTGCAGCGCAGCTCGGGCGCGTCGACGCGGACGGGGTCGTTGGCCTTGTCCCCGACCGCGGCGTGCGTCTCGGTGGAGGCCTTGACGTAGGTCCCGATCCCCCCGTTCCAGAGCAGGTCCACCGGGGCCCGCAGCACGCACTGGATCAGCTCGTACGGGGCGAGCGAGGTGACCGAGGGGTCGATGCCGAGCGCCTCGCGGACCTGCGGGGTGATCGGCACGGACTTGGCGCTGCGCGGGTGCACGCCGCCGCCTTCGGAGATCAGCGTCTCGTCGTAGTCCGCCCAGGTGCTGCGCGGCAGCTCGAACAGACGGCGGCGCTCGGCGAAGCCCGTGGCCGGGTCGGGGTCGGGGTCGAGGAAGACGTGCCGGTGGTCGAAGGCCGCGACGAGGCGGACGTGCTCGGACAGCAGCATGCCGTTGCCGAAGACGTCACCGGACATGTCGCCGATGCCCACGGCCGTGAAGTCCTGGTTCTGGACGTCCACGCCCATCTCGCGGAAGTGGTACCGGACCGACTCCCAGGCGCCCCGCGCGGTGATGCCCATGGCCTTGTGGTCGTAGCCGACCGAGCCGCCGGAGGCGAAGGCGTCGCCGAGCCAGAAGCCCCGCTCGGCCGCGATGGAGTTGGCGATGTCGGAGAAGGTGGCCGTCCCCTTGTCCGCGGCGACCACCAGGTAGGAGTCGTCCCCGTCGTAGCGGACCACGTCGCGGGGGTGGCTGATCCGGCCCTCGACCATGTTGTCGGTGACGTCCAGCAGGCCGCTGATGAACTGCCGGTAGCAGGACACCACCTCGGCCATGACGGCGTCGCGGTCGCCGCCGGAGGGCAGCCGCTTGCACACGAACCCGCCCTTGGCGCCGCTGGGCACGATGACGGCGTTCTTCACCGTCTGCGCCTTGACCAGGCCCAGGACCTCGGTGCGGAAGTCCTCGGGCCGGTCCGACCAGCGCAGACCGCCGCGCGCGACCGTGCCGAAGCGCAGGTGCACGCCCTCGACCCGGGGCGAGTAGACGAACATCTCCAGCTTGGGCAGCGGCGCGGGCAGCCCCGGGATCCGCCGCGGGTCCAGCTTGTAGACCAGGTAGGGCTTGCCGCCCCCCTCCTGGAAGTAGTTGGTGCGCAGGGTCGCCTCGACCGCCGCGAGGAAGGAGCGCAGGATGCGGTCCGAGTCGAGGCTGTCCACGAGGTCGAGTTCGCCGCGGATCTCCTCGGTGATCCCCTCGGAGCGCTCGAAGCGGCCGGTCTCCAGCCGCGGGTCGAACCGCGACTCGAACAGCCGGACCAGCAGCCCGGCGATGTGCGTGTGGGAGACCAGCACGTCGGCGACGTAGTCGGGGCTGAAGGTGCTGCCGGTCTGGCGCAGGTACTTGGCGTAGGCGCGCAGGATGGTGACCTGGCGCCAGTCGAGCCCGCCGCGCACGACGAGGGCGTTGAACCGGTCGGACTCGACCCGCCCCCGCCACAGCGCGACGAAGGCCTCCTCGAACAGGGGCCTGATCCTGCTCATCGCCGTCTCGTCCACCGGCAGGTCGGCGAGGCCGAAGTCGTAGATCCAGGCCCATTCGCGCCGCTCGCCGTCGTCGTCCGCGCGCTCCAGGCCGTACGGCCACTCGTCGACGATCTCCAGGCCCATGTGCTCCAGCAGCGGCAGCGCCTGGGACAGCGAGACGGGCGCGCCGGTGCGGTACACCTTGCAGCGCCACTCGCCCGGCAGCAGGCCCTCGGGGCGGTAGAGCCGGATCGCGAGGTCGTCGGGGCCGAGCCGGTCGATCCCCGCGACGTCGTCCACGGCGAGGGAGGCCGGGACGTCCACCTTGTAGCTCTCGGGGAAGGCGTCCCCGTAGGCGCTCAGCAGTTCGCTGGCGCGCACCGACCCGAAGCGGGCGGCCAGCTCCGCGGCGAAGTCGTCGTTCCACGAGCGGGTGGCCCTGGCGACCTCGGCCTCGAGCGAGGCGTGGTCGTAGCCCGCGAGCGCGGTGCCCTTCTCGGCGCGCACCACGATGTAGAGCCGGGCCAGCGGGGCCGAGCCGACCATGACGTTGTGGTCCATCGTGGCGCCCTTGAACGCCCTGGACAGCACCTCCTGGACGGCCAGGCGCACCTTGGTGGTGTAGCGGTCGCGCGGCATGTAGACCAGGCACGACATGTACCGGCTGTAGGCGTCGCGGCGCAGGAAGAGCTTGGTGCCGCGGCGCTCGCGCAGGCGCAGCACGCCCAGCACGATCTCGTGGAGCTCGGGCACCGGCATCTGGAAGAGCTCCTCGCGGGGGAAGCCCGCCAGGACCTCGGCGACCTCCCTGCCGTCGTAGCTGTCCGGTTCGAACCCGGACAGCTCCAGAACGTCGGCCTGCTTGCGCTTGAGGATGGGGATCTGGTCGATCGCGGCGGTCGTCGCCTCGTGCGTGAACAGCCCGAGGAAGCGGCGCTCCCCGATGACCCGCCCCCGCGCGTCGAACTTCTTGACGCCGATGTAGTCCAGGTACTTGGGCCGGTACACGGTGGCCTTGGAGTTGGCCTTGGTGAGCACCAGCACGTGCGGCTCGCGGGCCTTGCGGCGCGCTTCGCCGGGCAGCGGCCGGAACGAGTGGGGGTCGGTCGCGTCGAGGCGCAGCAGGCCCAGGCCGGTGCCGGCCTTGGCGCGCAGCCCTTCGCCGCCCTGCTCGTCGGTGACGAGCTCGTACTCCCGGTAGCCCATGAAGGTGAAGTGCCGGTCGGCCGCCCAGCGCAGGAACTCCGCGCTCTCGCCGACCTCGGCGGCCTCGAGGCCGCCGGAGACGAGGGTGTCGGCGGCTGCGTCGACCTCGGCCGCCAGGAGGAGGGCGCTGTGGCGCATCCGGGCCGCGTCCTCGTCGACGTAGCGCACGTCCGCCAGGATGTCCTCCAGCTCGCGCGCCAGCTCCTCGAGCACCGCGGGGTCGGCCTGGCGGTCGACCTCCAGGTGCATCCACGACTCGGCCAGCGGTTCCAGCGTGTACTCGTCCGGGTCGATCTCGACGATGCCGCCCGTGACGTCGCGCTCCACCCGCAACTGGGGGTGGACGATCAGCCGGACGCCGATTCCCCGGTCGGCCAGGCGCATGGTGACCGAGCTGACCAGGAAGGGCGCGTCGTCGGTGACGATCTCCACGACGCTGTGCGCGGTGTCCCAGCCGTCGCCGGGCGTGTGCGCGCGCACCTTGGCGCGCCCCTGCGGCCGGTGCTCGCCGAGGTCCCAGTGGGAGAGGGCGGGCATCACGATCTGCGCGGGGGTGCGTTCCTTGAGCTCCTCGGGAGCGACGTGCCGGTAGTACAACCGCAGGAAGCGCTCGAACCTGTCCCGGTCGGTCGGCGGCTCCGCCGAGTCCGACCAGTACTGGACGGCGTCGATCAGCAGTTGGTCCTTGGCCGCGTCAAGTTGCCCTGACATTCGCGATCTCACTCCTTTGTGAGTCGTCGGGGGTTGGGTCCGCACCTACCCGGTGACACCGAATGATGCGGGTCGTGAAGATTTGTCAAGGGGGGTCGGATCGGCCCTGGGCGGATCTGACGACCTGCGGCCCGTGCGCACAGGTCGGGGCGCGTGGACAGGACTCCGTCGTCCGGTCCGCGTCCCGCTCCAAGGCTACTGTGGTTCACAGAGGGCAACAGCGAGCGACTTGGTCAACAGTGTGTTTCACCCGTTAAGAGTGCGTTTCCGGCTGTGCGGCCGCAATTCACGACCATAGGCCGCGAACCGCGGCGGGGCCACGGCTCAGACCATATCCGGACAACCGCCGGTCCGGGGTTGACCCGCGGATGTTCAGCCCCCATCGGTGGCCGCGCGCACCGCCGCGACCACCGCGGCCGGGTCGGTGAGGTCGGAGAGGACGTGGCGGGCACCCGCCGCGCGTAGCTGGGACTCCGTGGAGGAGCCGCTGACCACGGCGACCGGCCGCACCCTGCCGATCCGGGCGGCCTCGACGTCGCGCGCGGAATCGGTGACGTACACCGTCCGGTCCTCGGCGAACGCGCGCGCGTACGCCTCCTCGGCCCGCATCCGGGTGAACTGGATGAGGCTGGCCTTGGGGTAGTGCTCGGAGCCGAACCCGCCGATGCTCAGGTCGAGGCGGCCGTCCAACCCGAACGCCGCGAGCTTTGCGGTCGCGTTCGGCATGATCGTGCCGGTCACGACCGTCTGCACGGTGTCGGGAAGGCGCACGAGCGCGTCGAGGGCGTCGGCCGCGCCGGGCATCATCCGCCCCTTGGTGGTGAGCAGGTCGCGGCGCCTGCCGAACGCCGCGCCGAGGGCCTCGATGAAGTGCGGCAGCAGCGTCTCGTCCGCGTCGTCCACGTCGTTGCGCGCGGCGAAGTCGAAGAAGAGCTCGGAGTCCGTCCGCCCCGCGGCGGGGGCCAGATAGACCAGCGGAACACCGGTCACCTCCTCGAAGGCGTCGGCGTAGGCCGCGCGCGTCACCTGGGCGACGTCGACGAGGGTGAGGTCGATATTCCACAACACCAACCGGCTGATGGGGGGCTCCTTGTCGCGGGAGGGACGGGAGGAAACCGTCACAGACATGTATACGCCTATATTGCCGCACGGCCCCGCCTCCCCATCAAAGCGGCCGCGGATCGGGCACGGCGGCGCCGGCGGGCCCCGTCCCCGCGCCCGGACTCCCTAGCCCACCAGGTACCTCAGCTCCTGGGTGGCGTACCACAGGAGCTCGTGGTCCTCGCCGCGGCCCGCGGCGACGTCGGCGGCCGCGGCCTCGTCGTCGACGTGCGCGGAGGCGACGCGCTTGAGCGGGACCGCCGCCTCGACCACGACCTCCGCGGGGGAACCGGGGTCGGCGGCGGGGCGGACCACCGCGTCGGGCAGCTCCGCGGCGATCACCACGCGGCGGGCCGGCTCGTCGGGCGCGGCGGCCAGCAGGAGCGCCGAGGCGTCCGCCGCCGCGCTCAGCGCGGCGTACTCCAGCTCCTCCTCGTCGTCGCCGTACCGCGCGCGCAGGGCGGGCGTCACCGCGTAGGCGGCGCGCGGGCCGCCCCGGAACTCCCCCTCGGTCAGGGCAAGGGCGACTGCGGTGAGGGTGCTCGGCAGGTAGATGCGCATCGGTCACTCGTCAATTCGGCGGTCGGACGTGGAACAGCGAGTCAGAGTCTGCCAAAGGACCGCGGCGCCCGCGCACACCGCACCGCCGTGAGGACGCGCCACGACCGGTCAGAGCAGCGCGGTCAGCCGGATCCCACAGGCCTCCTCCAACCGGATCCGGGTCTCGGTCGGGTCGCGGTGCAGGATGCCGACCATGCCGAGCTCGGTGGCCGCCGCGACGTTGTGCTCGATGTCGTCGACGAAGACGCAGTCCCGCGCCTCCAGGCCGACCAGCTCCAGGGCGTGCAGGAAGATCTCCGGCTCGGGCTTGCGCATCCCCACCTCCCCGGAGATCACCACCCCGTCGAAGGTCTCGGAGAACCTGTCCCGGGGGTAGCCGTTGCCCCAGGAGTTGGAGAGCAGGCAGGTGCGGACGCCCTGTCCGCGCGCCTCGCGCAGCGCCGCGTACATCTCCTCGATCGGCAGGAACCCGGAGAACATCCGGGTGATGAGCCCTTCTGCGGGAACCGGCCCGCCGTCGGCCAGGCGCAGTTCGGCGGCGAGCAGCCGCTCGAACTCGCGCGTCTCCACTTCTCCCCGCTCCAACGCGTGGATCGGGTTGAGCGCGCCCCCGTCGTAGGCGGCCCGCACCCAGGTGCGCATGACGTCGCGGTAGACGCCGTGGTCGATGCCGTCCGCCTCCAGCCAGGCGGTGATCGTCTCGGGCAGCGGCGTGGTCAGCACGCCGCCCCAGTCGGTGATGATCCCGCTGCAGCTCCGAACCATTCGATCGCCTCCAAGCGTCCCGTCCCCTTTGACCGGGGCGGTGGTTTTTCCCTGCGGAGCGTGTCGCGAACCCCCTCGCGCGCATCCTGTTCGCGGGGTCCGCGCCGTGTCCGCCCGATCCGCCCCCAAAGGTACCGACCGGTCGGTCAGGTGTCATACTCGGCTCATGGACTTCGCTCTCAGCCCCACGGCCCAGGAGTACCTGGCCAACCTCCAAGAGTTCATGGACGAGCACGTCTACCCGGCCGAACCCGTCTACCACGCCTGGCGCCGCGACGCCGGTCCGGACAACCACGACCTTCCCCCGATGATGGAGGACCTCAAGGCCGAGGCGCGCAGACGCGGCCTGTGGAATCTGTTCCTGCCCGAGGCGGGCGGCCTCAGCGTGAGCGACTACGCCCCGCTCGCCGAGCTCACCGGCCGCTCCGACCTGGCCCCGCAGGCGCTGAACTGCTCGGCTCCGGACACCGGGAACATGGAGGTGCTGCACATGTTCGGCACCCCCGAGCAGCGCGAACGGTGGCTGGAGCCGCTTCTGGAGGGACGGATCCGGTCGGCCTTCGCGATGACCGAGCCCGGCGTCGCCTCCTCCGACGCCACCAACATCGCCACCTCGATCGTCCGCGACGGCGACGAGTACGTGGTCAACGGCCGCAAGTGGTGGATCAGCGGCCTCTCGGACCCCCGCTGCGAGATCCTCATCGTGATGGGGAAGACCGATCCGGACGGCCCGCCCCACCGGCAGCAGTCGATGGTCCTGGTCCCGCGCGACACCCCGGGGGTGGAGGTCGTGCGCGCGCTTCCGGTCTTCGGCTACCAGGACCAGGAGGGCCACTGCGAGGTCACGTTCACCGACGTCCGGGTACCCGCGACGAACCTGGTCGCCGGGGAGGGCGACGGCTTCATGATCTCCCAGGCCCGCCTCGGCCCGGGGCGCGTCCACCACTGCATGCGGGTCCTCGGCAAGGCCGAGAGGGCGCTGGAGCTGATGGTCCGCCGCGCCACCGGCCGGATCGCCTTCGGCAGGCCGCTGGCGGAGCAGGGGGTGGTCCAGCAGCAGATCGCCGAGTCGCGGCTGGCCCTCGACCAGGCCCGCCTCCTGGTGCTCAAAACCGCCTGGATGATCGACGAGTACGGCGCCAAGGCCGCGCGCAACGAGATCGCCGCGATCAAGGTGGCGGCGCCCCGGGCCGCGGAGGCGGTCATCGACCGCGCCATCCAGGTGCACGGCGGCGCCGGGGTGAGCGACGACTTCCCCCTCGCGGAGATGTACGCGGGCGCCCGCGCGATGCGGATCTTCGACGGCCCCGACGAGGTGCACCTGCGCTCGCTGGCCCGCCGGGAGATCAAGCGCTTCTCCTGACCCCGTTCGACCGGGCGGACGCCCGCGGCCGGCGGCCGCAGGCGTCCGCGCTTCCCTGGCAACCCACCTCGGCGGGCACCGAGCGCCGTGCGCCGAGATCAATGACAAACAGCAGATAAGGGGACATATGATATAAGAATGAAAACGGTTTTCATTTGAGAGGAAGTGCCATGCGCGGGACTGCGCTTGCCGCGTCTCTGCTCTCCGTCGCCCTGCTGGCGAGCGCCTGCGGCGACGCGCGGGACACCCCGGAGGACGAGGCCGCCCCGGAGGCCGAGACCTCCTGGCCCGAGCGGGAGGCTTCCCACGGCGCCGTCCTGCCGCGGCTCGTGGTGTCCGACGCGGACAGCGGGACCGCCACCGTCATCGACGTCGCCACCGGTGAGACGGTCGGCACCGTGGAGGGCGCGGGGCCGGCCCGGCTCACCCCCGTGACCGCCGACGGGACGCTGGTCCTGCTGGCCCAGGAGGGCGACGACACCGTCCAGCTCCTGGACGCCGGGATCCGGTACGAGGCGCACGGCGGCCACGCGGACCCCAAGCCGGTCGAACCGGCGCTGGTGGACGGGGCTCAGACCATCGCGGCCCCCGGAGGCGTCGTCGTGCACGACGGCCACGCGGCGGTCCTCTCCCACGGCGACGGAGCCGTCTCCGTGTTCGCCCTCGACGGCTCGGAGGCCCCCGCCGAATTCGCCGCGGAGGCGACCGTGGAGACCGGCGCCGACGGCGCGGGCTCCGCCGTTCCGGTCGGGCACGACCTGGTCGTGGGACTCGGTGACGACAACGGCGTGCGGGTCCTCGCCGAGGACGGCGCGGTGGAGCACGAGTTCGCCGACTGCCCGGACGCGGCGGGAGCGGCGGCGACCGCCGAGGCGACCGCGCTGTTCGGCTGCGCCGACGGCGTGCTGGAGGTCACCGGGCACGACGGCGAGTGGGAGGCCGTCAAGATCGCCTCCCCCGCCGGCGCGGACGGCGGGCGCGTCACCTCGATCGCCGGGGCCCCGGACCAGGAGGTCGTGCTCGGCGACTACTCCGACGAGTCCGTCGTGCTGATCGACACCCACGACGACACCGCGACCGAGGTCGCCGTGCCGGGCACCGTCGCCGCGATCGCCTGGGACCCGTACTGGATTCGGGGCCTGGTGCTGACTGCCGACGGCGTCCTGCACTCCGTCGACCCCGAGACCGGCGAGATCGCGCACAGCGTCGAGGCCACCGGCGGGTTCGCCCCGGAGGACGGCCGCGCCGCGATCGCGGTCGGCGAGAACCACGTCTACCTGACCAACCCGGCCACCGGGGAGCTCGTCGAGGTCTCCGTCTCCGGCGACGGTCTGGCGGTCGAGCGGAACCAGCTCCTGGACCTCTCCCCGCACGACCTCGCCGTGGTCGGCCTGGCCGCCCTGGACAGCGGGCACGAGGACGAGGAGGCCGGACACGACCACGAAGACGAGGAAGGCCACGCGGACCACGAGGGCGAAGAGGACGGGCACGGCCACGAGGAGGACGGGCACGACCACTGACCGCCGGCTTCCGGGTGCCGCTCCCTCCCCCTCCCGCGGCGCCCATCACCGGCACGGCGCCCCCGGACCTGGAATTCCAGGTCCGGGGGCGCTTTCCCATTCCCGGGCATCGCGGTGACCCGCACCGACCAGTTCCCGGTGCCGTACCAGACCCGGCCTCCGGTACCCGCGCTCGGGTCAGTAGCCCAGTCCGTCGCCGAACGCCAGGTCGGTGCCCGGGATGTCCACCGGCAGCCGCCCCGACGGGTTCACCTCTCCGGCGATCACCCGGGCCGCCGCCGCGAGGGAGACGTCGACCGAGGAGTAGGTGGCCAGGTAGCCGTCCAGGCCGGGGAGCTCGCCGATGTCGTAGGGGGTGCCCTGGGCGACCACGACGACCGGGGCCCCGGACGCCTGGGCCCGGGTGACCAGGCCCTTCTGCTCGGCGTCACCGCGCGCCCCGTTGGTGCCGACCACGACCGCGTCGGCTCCGGCGGCAGAACCCGCCAGGGCCAGGCCGAGGTCCTCCAGCGCCGCGCCGATCTGATCGGCCCCCGAGCCCGTCACGTGCACCGACGCGCCCTCTCCGAGCGGAAGCACCCCACCCTCGTTGCGCAGCAGGGTCACCGACGCGTCGGCCACCCGCTGGGCGGCGGCCTGGTGATCGGCGCTGCCGACGGTCTCGGCGGCCGCGGCGGGGTCGACCGGCGCCGCGTCGTAGAGGCCGCGCCGGAGCTTGAGCCGCAGGATCCGCAGCACCGACTCGTCCAACCGCTCCTCGGTGATGCGCCCCTCCTCCACGGCGGCGGTGACGGCGCCGTGGGCCGCGTCGAGGTCCGGCGGCATCAGGAGCTGGTCGGCTCCCGCCAGGACCGCGAGCACCGCGACCTCGCCGTCGTCGTGGCTCTGGCGCACGCCCTCCATGTTGAGCGCGTCGGTGCTGACCACGCCGTCATAGCCCAGTTCCTCACGCAGGATGCCGGTGATGACGCCGGGCGAGAGGGTGGCGGGCTCACCCGAGTCGTCCAGCTGGGGCATGAGCACGTGCGCGGTCATGATCATGTCGATATCGGCCTCGACGGCCTGGACGAACGGGGGCAGGTCGACCCGTTCCCACTCCTCGCGGCTCTTGTCGATGACGGGCAGGCCGGTGTGGCTGTCCACGTCGGTGTCGCCGTGGCCGGGGAAGTGCTTGGCGACCGGCACCACCCCGCCCGCTTCGAACGCGTCGGCCTCGGCGACGGCGAACTCACCGACCAGCGCGGGGTCCGCACCGAACGAGCGGATGCCGATCACCGGGTTGCCCGGGTTGACGTTGACATCCGCCACCGGCGCGTAGTCGAGGTTGATGCCGAGCGCCGACAGCTCCGCCGCGGTGGTCGAGGCCAGCGAGGCGGCCGCCTCGGGGTCCCGGGTGGCGCCCACCGCCATCGCGTCGGGGAAGCGCGCGCCGACCGGAAGGCGGGCGACCATTCCCTGCTCCTGGTCAACCCCGAGGAGGAGCGGGACGCCCGCGCCGCTGCCCACGGCGAGGTCCTGGAGTCCGTTGGACATCTCCGCGATCTGCTCGGCGCCGGTGAGGTTCTCCGGGAAGTAGATGAACCCGCCCGGGTGGTACTCCTCGATCAGGGCGGCGTTCTCGTCCGCCGTGGTGCCCGCCAGGGTGGGGACGAGCAGCTGCCCGACCTTCTCCTCCAGACTCATGTCCGCCAGCAGCTCGGCCGCCCCGGCCTCCGGATCGGCCGATTCGGGGCGCTCCGCCCTGGGTTCGTCGGACGCCGGGGGCTGCCCCCCGGCACCGCAGGCCGTCGTGAGCAGCAGAACCAGTACGCCGACCGGCGCGAGAAGACGTCGAAGGGGCATGGGCTCGGTTTCCGTCGAGAGGGATGGGGCCGGATGGCCACCCTACTGAGCTTCCCGGTCCACGAGGGTTTCATTGCCGGTCTTGGGCTTTCCGCCCGTTTCGGGGCCGGAAAGGGCAGAAAGCCCACGACCGTCAACGGAACCCTCACGCGACGGACATCATGGGCGCGGCCCCGACCCCCACCCGCCGTCGCCGCCCGCCGTGACCCCGCGATCCGCACGACAGGAGGCCGAAAGGCCACCGAGGCACCGGTGCGCGAATCACCCCGCGCCGGAGCTTCCCTAGTCGGTGTTCGCGATCTCGGCGAGTCGGTCCAGCAGCGCCTCGGCGCCCTCGCCCTCGGCGGTGACGACGATCTCGTCTCCGTTGCGCGCGCCCAGACTCATCACCGCCAGGATGCTCTTGGCGGACACGCTCTCGCCTCCGGCCTTGGCGACCCGCACGTCGCCGTCGAACGCGGCGGCGGCGGAGACGAACATCGCCGCCGGGCGGGCGTGCAGCCCGACCCGGGACTCGATCCTGACGCGGCGTTCGGCCACGGTTCCACCTCTTTCAGGGGTTGTGAAGGGGATCGGGGGGCGCACTCCGGGGTCAGCCGGACCGATGCCTCCGGGGGACGTGGGGCCAGTCCACCTCGGTCAGGTGGTCCACGACGAGGTCGGCCCTGGTCAGCTCGTCGGCCGGGTGCGTCGTCGTGATCCCGACGACGCGCATGCCCGCGCTCTTGCCCGCCCTGACCCCGGCGGGGGTGTCCTCGAAGACCACGATGTGCTCGGGATCGTGGCCGAGGATCCCGGCTCCGCTCAGGTAGCCCTCGGGGTCGGGTTTGCCGACGGTGACGTCGCCGGCCGTGACCAGCCCCGCGAACATCCCGAGCACGCCCAGCTGGTCCAGGGCGATCTCGGCCCAGTCCCGCCCCGCAGATGTGACCAGGGCGAACGGCACTCCCCGCGCGTGCAGCCGGTGCAGGAACGCCACCGACTCGGGAAGCTGCTCCACCGGGGGGATGTCGGGATCCATCATGTGGACCCGCATCTCGGCGACGAGCTGGTCGAAGCTCACCCCGGGGAACAGGTCGGGGCGCTCGGCGAGCACGTCCGGCCCGCGCCGCCCCATGAAGGCGCGCAGGAGCGTGCCGTCGTGGGGTACCCCGCGCGCGCTCAGCAGCTTCGACCACACGGCCACGCTGCGGGGCTCGCTGTTGATCAGGGTCCCGTCGAGGTCGAACAGTGCCGCGCGCGGCGGGGCGGCACCGGCGCCGATTCCGCTCACGTCCACTGGAACAACCGCCCGCCGCGTTCGACTTCCCCCGTGCCGGTCCGGGAGACCACGTCCCCGCCGGCGTCCAGGGCCACGACCGGGACGATCGGGGAGAGCCCGGCCCTGACGACCTCGGCGGGGTTCCACCGGATCAGCGGCTGCCCCGCCTCGACCTCGTCGCCCTCGGCGACCAGGGACTCGAAGCCCGCGCCGTCGAGCTTGACGGTGTCGATGCCCAGGTGCACCAGGACGCCCCTGCCGTTCTCCCCCTGCACCACGAAGGCGTGGTGGTGGAGCTTGACGACCTTCCCGGCGATCGGCGCGACCGCCTCCTGTGCCTCGTGCCGGGGCTCGATGGCGGTTCCCGGACCGACCATCCCCTGCGCGAACACAGGATCGGGGACTTCCTCCAGTCCCACCGTGGCGCCCGCTACGGGCGCGAGTACGGAAAGCACGGTCCTACCTCCCTAGCGGACGGGGGCGCCGGGCGGCGTGCGGGCCGCCGCGGTCCCGCCGCCCTCCGTCCATCGCTGCGTACGCGGATCAGTCGAGCAGGTCGTTGATGTCGTCGGTGAGCGAGTCGGCCTCGGGACCGACGACCACCTGGACGACGTTTCCGGAGACCAGCACACCGTGCGCCCCCGCTGCCTTGAGCGCGGCCTGGTCCACCTTGCCCGCGTCGGCGACCTCGGTGCGCAGGCGGGTGATACACGCCTCGATGTCCTCGATGTTGTCGGCGCCCCCCAGCCCGGCGACGATCGCGGCTGCCTTGTCTGCCATCTGTTCCTCCATCATGGTGCGGCGGGCTCGGATCTCCCGCACGTGCGAAGTGCCGTGGACCACGGCGGGGGCCGGGGCTCCTGCGGAAACCCGCGGTGTGCTCATCGAACCCCCTCCATCCCGCGGCCACAAGTCGCGGTCCCCGCCGCGCGCCCGGGCGGGCGCGAGGTCGGGCGCGCGGCGGGGCCTCCGTGGGTCTAGGAGGTCTGGGTCACCTTGTTGAGGCTGCGGGGCGCGTCGGGGTCGAAGCCCTTGGCGCGGGCCAGCCGCTCGGTGATGAGCTGGGCGGGGACGATCAGGCTGATCGGGGCGAGCCACTCGGGAAGGTCCGGGACGTCGACGGCCAGGTCGGAGGACTTGGCCAGGGCCGATCCGCCGCCGATGGCGTAGACGGGGGCGTCCGCGGCGCGCACCCGCTCGGCCAGGGCCACCGTGCCGGGCAGGGTGGGGCCGGAGTTCGCGGCCACGAGCAGCGCCGGGGTCTGGGCGTCCACGACCGCGAGCGGCCCGTGCAGCAGGTCCGCGTAGGACAGGCCCATCGCGTGCAGGTAGCAGGCCTCCTTGAGCTTGAGGGCGGTCTCCAGGGCGGTGGAGAAGGCCATTCCGCGGCCCGAGACCACGGCGCCGGAGACGCCCGCCAGGCGCGCCACGATCTCGTCCAGCGCGTCGGTCGGGGCTGCCAGCGTCTCCTCGATGGCGTCGGGGACCGCGCGGAGCTCGGCCTCGTCGAGGTCGGCGCCGAGCCCCAGGGCCAGAACGGCGAGTGCGGCGAGCTGGGCGGTGTAGGTCTTCGTGGCGGGGACGGCGAGCTCGTCCCCGGCCCGGGTCAGCAGCGCCACGTCGGCGCCCCGGGCCAGCGGCGAGTCGTCCCCGTTGGTGACGGAGATCGTGCGGGCGCCGCACCGGGCCGCCCAGTTCATCGTGTCGACGATCTCCTCGGTCCGCCCCGACTGGGAGATCGCCACGGCGAGCACGCCCGACAGGTCCACCTCGGCGCCGTACACGGTGGCGATGGAGGGCGAGGCCAGCGTGGCCAGCCGCCCGGAGTGGGCCTGGAGCAGGTAGCTGCCGTAGACGGCGGCGTTGTCGGAGGAGCCGCGCGCGACGAACAGCACCTGGCGGGTCTTCCCGGCCAGCGCCGCGACCTCCGCCGTCTGCGGCAGGAGCGCTTCCAGCGTCCTGCGCAGCGCCGCGGGCTGCTCCCCGATCTCGGAACGCATGACGCTGGTCTCAGTGGTCATCTGGATTCTCTTCCCCTTAGTCCCGTTCGGTCGGCCCCCGACGGCGCCGGACACGGCTCCGGTCGACGGCGTCCACGGGACGCGGCGCGTGCCGCGGGTGTCCGCACGTCGAACTGTTGACACACCAGGAGCCCCTGTGGTCTAGTCCGGCCTATACCAGTACGCACCATATCCGACCCTGACGCGAGCGAACAGGCACCCGTGATGAGAATCGACCCCGCGAGCCCCGTCCCGAAGTACGCCCAGCTTCGCGACCTCCTGCTCGACTGGATCGAGGAGACCCAGCTCTCGGTGGACGGCGCGATCCCCTCCGAACGCGAACTCGGCGTGCGGTACGGGCTCTCCCGGATGACCGTCCGCCAGACCATCGACCACCTGGTGAGCGAGGGAAAGCTGTACCGGGTCCCGGGCAAGGGGACCTTCCTGGCCCGGCCCAAGATCGAGATGTCGCTGCGCATGGCCTCGTTCACCGAGGACATGCGGTCCCGGGGCTTCGCCCCCGGCGCCCAGGACCTGGCCCGCCGGGTCGAGGCCGCGCGCGGGCACGTCGCCCGCATGCTGGACATCGACACGGGGGCCCCGGTCCACCACATCGAGCGCCTGCGCACCGCCGACGGCGAGCCGATGGCGATCGAGCGCTCCAACATCCCCCTCTCCGTCGCTCCCGGCCTGGCGGAGCGCTCCCTCTCCGGGCGTTCCCTCTACCAGCTCCTCGAGGACGAGTACGGACTCATCCTGGACTCCGGCGAGCAGACCATCGAGGCCGGCCTGTGCGACCCCACGGACGCGAGGCTCCTCGGGCTGCCCCCCGGGAGCGCCGTCCTGCTGCTGCAGCGGCGCAGCTTCGTCAACGGCAAATGCGTCGAACTGGCGATATCCACCTACCGGGCGGACCGCTACCAACTGCACTCCACGCTGGACCCGCGCCAGCGGGGGTAGCCGGGGCCCGCCCCGCACGGGTGTCCGCGTCCACGGGACACCCGCCTCCCCCAGAGCCACGAGCTCACCGCCACACCAGTTCAGAAGGGCCAACCGTGAGTTCCTCATCAGCGACCGACAGCGGCCTCCCAGCCGCGCCGAAGCAGTCCTCGAAGGCACTGGCCGTCCTGCAACGCATCGGGCGCAGCCTGATGATGCCCATCGCGGTGCTGCCCGCCGCGGCGATCCTGCTGCGCCTGGGACAGCCGGACATGCTGGGACGCTTCAGCGGCCTGGAGCAGGTCTCCACCGTCATCGGCAACGCCGGCGACGCCGTCTTCAACGCCCTGCCGCTGCTCTTCGCCGTCGGCGTGGCCATCGGCTTCGCGAAGAAGGCCGACGGATCCACCGCGCTGGCGGCCGTCGTCGGCTACGTGGTCTTCGACCGGGTCTCCAAGTACCTGTTCTTCGAGCAGGGCGGTGAGGTCGCCGCCCGCATCACGCTGGAACTCGTCGACGGCCCGGCGATCAACTGGGGCGCGAAGAACCCGACCGACGTCCTCGGCGGCATCGTCATCGGCCTCACCGCGGCCCTCCTGTGGCAGCGCTACTACCGGATCAAGCTGCCGACCTGGCTGGGCTTCTTCGGCGGCCGCCGCTTCGTGCCGATCGTCACCGCGTTCGCCGCGCTGATCCTCGCCGTCGTCTTCGGTTTCGTCTGGCCGACCGTCGGCGGCTGGATCAATGGCCTGGGCGAGTGGATCATCGGCTCCGGCGCGGTCGGCGCGGGCGTCTACGGCGTGGTCAACCGGCTGCTGCTGCCCTTCGGCCTGCACCACATCGTCAACTCCGTCGTCTGGTTCGTCTTCGGCAGCTACGAGGGCCCCGACGGCGTCGTGCACGGCGAGATCAACCGCTACCTGGCGGGCGACCCGACCGCCGGCGGCTTCCTGTCCGGCTACTTCCCGGTGCTGATGTTCGGCCTCCCCGCCGCCGCCCTGGCGATCTGGCGCGCCGCGCACCCCAGCCAGCGCGCGGCCGTCGGCGGCATCATGGTCTCCGCCGCGCTGACCGCGTTCGTCACCGGTATCACCGAGCCGATCGAGTACGCGTTCATCTTCATCGCGCCGGTGCTGTTCGCGGTGCACATCGTGCTGACCGGCGTCTCGATGGCGATCCTGAACGCGCTCGACGCGCATCTGGGCTTCGGGTTCTCCGCCGGCCTGATCGACCTGCTGCTGAACGCCACGAAGGACAACACGACCGGTCTGGTCTGGATCCTCGGCCTGGGCGTGGTCTACTTCGCGCTCTACTACGTGGTCTTCTACTTCGCGATCACGAAGCTGAACCTCCCCACCCCGGGACGCGAGCCCGTCGAGGAGGGCGTGACGGTCGCCGCCAACCCGGACACCCCGGGCGAGAGCGGTACGAAGACTCCCGACGGGTCCAAGGGCGGCGGCACGTCCTGACCGGACCGGCCGCCGCCGGCGGCGGCCCGGGACCCCGTACGGGGTCCCGGGCCGCCCCGTCACCGGTGACCGGCTACACCTGCGCCTTGGGGGCGCCGTGGCACTTCTTGAACTTCTTGCCCGAGCCGCAGGGGCAGAGCGCGTTGCGCGGGGTGTTGGCGTACTCCCCGTCGGCGTCCTCGGTGTGCCGCTCCACACCTCCGCCCTCGCTCGGACCGGTGTACTGCAACCGCGTGGGCTCCTCGGACTCCAGGCCCGGGACCACGACCTCCGGCTGCTCCTCGGCCTCGGGCTCCGCGTCCTCGGGCCCGGACTCGGCCTCCGCGTCCTCCGCCTCGGCCTTCCCGGCCCCCGCTCCGGCGCCCTGGCCCACCAGCGGGACCGCGGTCGCGGTGGCGGCCGCCGACGCCGCGGTGACCTGGCCCTCCTTCGGGCGGTTCACCTGGACCTCGACGTTGTAGAGGAAGCGGACCGACTCCTCCTTGATGCCCTCGAGCATCTCCTGGAACATGTCGTAGCCCTCCCGCTGGTACTCGATCAGCGGGTTGCGCTGCGCCATGGCGCGCAGGCCGATGCCCTCCTGGAGGTAGTCCATCTCGTAGAGGTGCTCGCGCCACTTGCGGTCCATGACCTGGAGGATGACCTGGCGCTCGATCTCGCGCATGGCCTCGACCCCGAGGTCGGCCTCACGGCGGTCGTAGGTCTCGTGGGCGTCCTCGCGGACCCGCTGGCTGATGATGTCCGGCGTCAGCGCGGTGACGTCGCCGCCGTTCTCCTCGATCAGCTGGTCGTGGGTGAAGCTCACCGGGTAGGCCTGGGTGAAGGCGGTCCAAAGGCGCTCGAGGTCCCAGTCCTCCGGCTCGCCCTCGGCCGTGGCGGAACGGACGTAGCCGTCGATGACGTCGTCGATCATGCCCTCGACCTGCTCGCGCAGGTCCGCGCCCTCGAGCACCTTGCGGCGCTCGGCGTAGATCACCTTGCGCTGGCGGTTCAGGACCTCGTCGTACTTCAGGACGTTCTTGCGGATCTCGAAGTTCTGCTGCTCGACCTGGCCCTGCGCGCCCTGGATCGCCTTGGAGACCACGCCCGACTCGATCGGCTGGTCGTCCGGGATGTTCAGGCGCTCCATGATGATCTCGACCCGGGCGCTGTTGAACAGCCGCATCAGGTCGTCCTTGAGCGACAGGTAGAAGCGGGACTTGCCGGGGTCGCCCTGACGGCCCGACCGGCCGCGCAGCTGGTTGTCGATACGGCGGGACTCGTGGCGCTCGGTACCGAGCACGTACAGCCCGCCGGCCTCGATGACCTGCTCGTTCTCGAGCTTGACCGCTTCCTTGGCCTTCTCCAGCGCCTCGGGCCAGGCCTTCTCGTACTCCTCCGGGGTCTCCAGCGGGTTCAGGCCGCGCTCGTGGAGCTCCTCGTCGGCGGTGAAGTCGGGGTTGCCGCCCAGCATGATGTCGGTACCGCGGCCGGCCATGTTGGTGGCGACCGTGACGGCCCCGAGCTTGCCCGCCTGCGCCACGATGGACGCCTCACGCGCGTGGTTCTTGGCGTTGAGGACCTCGTGCGCGATGCCGCGGCGCTTGAGCATCTTGGACAGCAGCTCGGACTTCTCGACGCTGGTGGTACCCACCAGCACCGGCTGGCCGACCTCGTTGCACTCGGCGATGTCGTCGACGACCGCCTCGAACTTGGCCTCTTCGGTCTTGTAGACGACGTCGCGCTGGTCGTCGCGGACCATGTCCCGGTTGGTGGGGATCGGGACGACGCCGATGCCGTAGGTCTGGTGGAACTCCGCCGCCTCGGTGGAGGCGGTGCCGGTCATGCCGGCCAGCTTCTCGTAGAGGCGGAAGTAGTTCTGGAGGGTGACCTTGGCGAGAGTCTGGTTCTCGTCCTTGATCTTCACCTTCTCCTTGGCCTCGATGGCCTGGTGCATGCCCTCGTTGTAGCGCCGCCCGCGCAGGACGCGGCCGGTGAACTCGTCGACGATGAGCACCTCGCCGTCCTTGACGATGTACTCCTTGTCTCGGCGGTAGAGCTCCTTGGCCTTGAGGGAGTTGTTGAGGAAGCTGATCAGCGGGGTGTTGACCGCCTCGTAGAGGTTCTCGATCCCCAGCCAGTCCTCGACCTTGGCCACACCGGACTCGGTGATGCCCACGGTGCGCTTCTTCTCGTCGACCTCGTAGTCGGTCTCCTTGCGCAGGCGCGGGGCGATCTTGGCGAACTCGCTGTACCAGCGGGAGTTCTGCTCGGCGGGGCCGCTGATGATCAGGGGCGTGCGCGCCTCGTCGATGAGGATCGAGTCGACCTCGTCGACGATCGCGAAGAAGTGGCCGCGCTGCACGCAGTCCTTGATCGACCGCGCCATGTTGTCGCGCAGGTAGTCGAACCCGAACTCGTTGTTCGTGCCGTAGGTGATGTCCGCCTCGTAGGCCTTGCGGCGGTCGGCCGAGGACATGTCGGGGCCGACCACACCGACCTCGAGGCCGAGGAACTGGTAGATGCGGCCCATGTTCTCGGCGTCGCGGCGGGCCAGGTAGTCGTTGGTGGTGACCAGGTGGACGCCCTTGCCCGCGAGCGCGTTGAGGTAGACGGCGAGGGTGGCGGTGAGCGTCTTGCCCTCACCGGTCTTCATCTCCGCGATGTTGCCGAGGTGCAGCGCCGCGCCGCCCATGAGCTGGACGTCGAAGTGCCGCTGGCCCAGGGTGCGCTTGGCCGCCTCGCGCACGGTGGCGAAGGCCTCCGGCAGGAGGTCGTCCAGCGCCTCGCCTTCTTCGACGCGCTGCTTGTACTCGTCGGTGAGCTCGCGCAGTTCGGCGTCGCTGAGATCGACGAAATCATCCTCGATCGAGTTGATCTGGTCCTTGAGCTTCTTGAGCCTGCGCAGGACTTTGCCCTCGCCTGCGCGCAGGACCCTGTCGAGTATGCCTGGCACTTCTAATGCGCTCCTCGCGATCGTGGCCCGCATCCGGGACGGGACGCATCCATCCCCAGTGGCTTTCCATCGTAGGAGAGCCTATTGCCTCCGCGGTCAAATCTGCGTATCGCGAAGGCCGGAACACGAAGCGTAACTCCGCGGAGGCGCATGGGCGCGGGCCCCGGAGAGGCACCCGGAGTTTCTCAGTCCCCGTCGGTGTCGAGGAACTTCTCCCGTATCGCGTAGACCGCGGCCTCTGTCCGCGAGTGCAACTGGAGTTTCTCCAGGATGTTGCGGACGTGGTTCTTCACGGTGTTGTCGGAGATGTACAGCCGGTCCGCGATGTCCCGGTTGTTCAGTCCTCTCGCGACCAGGCGCAGGACCTCCGTCTCGCGTCCGGTCAGGCGGGGGACCGCCACCGGCTGGGGGCGCCCCTTCTCCTTCCTGGCCAGCGTCGCGAACTCGCCGATGAGCTTGGTGGCCATGGAGGGGTTGATGAAGGACTGCCCGCCCGAGACCGCGCGCACCGCCGCGGGGAGCTCGACCACCGAGATCTCCTTGAGCAGGTAGCCCGTCGCGCCGGCCTTGATCGCCTCGAAGAGGTCCTCCTCCTCGTCGCTCATCGTGAGCATCACGATCTTGGCGTCGGGAACGGCGTCCCTGATCCCGGTGCAGGCGGCGATCCCGCCGGCCTTGGGCATGCGCACGTCCATGAGCACGACGTCGGGGCGCAGGGCGCTCGCCCGGGAGACCGCCTCCTCGCCGTCCCCCGCCTCTCCCACGACATCGATGTCCGGCTCCTCCGCGAGAACGGAGACCAGCCCCCTCCGGAAGAAGGCGTGGTCGTCGACGACCAGCACCTTGATGGGGTCAAGTCGGGTGGGGGGGATCCCGCTCACGGCCTGTGTTCCTTCCTCCCGCGCGGCGGCGTCACGCGGATACGGACAATATCTGGTTGTCACGTTCACGGCGTCCGCTTTTCCGCAGGACAGCACGATTACGTCCGTTTTCCGGCGAACCGGGGAATTTCCCGGGAGAACCCGCCCGAAGCACCGTACCCCACGGTGCGCCGCACCCGGTCCTGATCCGGGTGCGGCGCAGCGGAACGCCTATTCAGATGTTCGGAACTTTATTCCATGAGGCGCAGAACGCCGTAGTTGAAGCCCTTGCGGCGGTAGACCACGCTGGGCGCGTCCCGCTCCTCGTCGCGGAAGAGGTAGAAATCGTGGCCCACGAGTTCCATTTCCATTAGAGCCTGGTCAATGGTCATGGGTTTGGCGTAGTGGAATTTCTCGCGGACGATGACGGGGACGTCGCCCTTGGTCTCGAGCTCGACGAAGTCGTCGGTGAACGCGCTGTCCACCGCCGCGCCGTCGAAATCGTCCCCGGGTTCCTGCCGCTCGGGCTCGCGCGGCGGCTCGGCCACCGCGCCGAGGGGGGCGTCGTTGTTGGCCAGAGCCGCGGTGGCGGCGGCCACCGAGACGGGCGCGCGGCTCCCCCTGTGCACCTTGCGGCGGTCGGCGACCTTTCGCAGCCTGGACTCGGTGCGGTCGAGTGCCAGGTCGAGGGCGGTGTAGCGGTCGTCGGCGGCCGCTTCGCCCCGGATCACCGGGCCGCTGGAGTGGATGGTCAGTTCAACCCGCTCGCGGTGCTCGGCGAGCTTCGGGTTTCGCTCTTTGGACACCTCCACATCGACGCTCATGATGCCCTTCTGCTCCCACTTGTGGAGCCTGGCCAGCTTGGTTTCGACGTGCTGTCGGAACTTGTCGCTGACCCCCGTGCGCCGACCCTTGACGATGATGTCCACAAGACCCCCTTCATCGCGTGACCGCCCGTCTCGACGGCCAGCTGTGTGGTGTGCGCCCCGTCCGCTGTGAGCGTCGGGCTCGTCGTCTCGTCCTCCTTCTCCCGCCACAGTGGCGGTGGCTCACGTTGGTGGGCGTATACCCACAAGCTCTCCGGTCATCACTCGCCGTTGGACCCGCGTTCGGGGAGGCCGGACGTGAGGCGTCACACCGTGACGAAGGGCCCGGAACCGGCGGTTGACCGGCATGGATGGAAGACTCGCGTCCGCGCTCTCCGGGAAGGGGAGACGCCCGCGGGAACAGGCGGCGCGCCGTCGACGCGACGGGGCGGAAACGCGCGGTGCGCGCGTGGAGCGCGTCGGCTCCGCGGCGGGGACACGTCTCACGACGCGCCCCCCGCGAAGAGGATGCCACCCGTCCGTCCGACCTGGTCTTCGTCCCCACATCCGCCTGCTGAGAGTCTCGCGGCACTCGTGCGCCACTACTGCTCTTCTCCCTCGTCCGGAGGACATCTGGACCTCCGAAGGGGCAGGACTTACCTCTAAGCCGCACCGTGATCGGTCGACGAAAAGTCGCCTTACGTGGGCCGTTTCGCCTGCGGCTGGCATCGGCTTGCCGACCCGGTGCCCCCTCGTCGGAGGGGACGCCGCGTTCGGCGCAACCACGGACCCGGACGGGTGCCATGTCTGGAACGCTAGCCCGAGATCGGCCGCTTGTCAGGTGTTGATTCCGGCGGCTTCACCCGGAATACGCTCCCGAGCCCCGAGAATCCACCGCTGAGGACGGGAAACGGGCCCCGACAACAGCTTTTCGGCGCTCCGCCCTCGTCCGGGGCTTCATCTCGGCCTACTGAGCCTACTCGCGTTCGGCGAGCACGGCCGCGCCGGCCGCCCGAACCCCCGCCTCGCCGAGCGCCCGGACGGCCTCGGCAAGGGTGGATCCGGTGGTGAGCACGTCGTCCACGACGACGACCCCCCGGCCGTCGCGACGCGGCGGTCCGGCCCGGGGGCGCGCCCGCATGGCCCCCTCCAGGTTCGCCCGGCGCGCGGCGGCGTCGAGCCCCACCTGGTCGCGGGTTCCGCGCGCGTAGCGCAGCACCGGCTCCACGCGCGCCTCAACCGCCTGCTCCCGCAACCGGACCGCCGCCGCCACCGCCAGGGACAGGACGGGGTCGTAACCGCGTCTGCGCGCCGATGAGGGCCGCGCGGGCACCGGGACGAGCAGTACGCCGCCGGAGCCTCGCGCCGCCGCGCGCACCGCCCCGGCCAGCGCGTGCGACAACCGCTCCGCCAGCGCCCTGCGGCCGCCGTCCTTGAACGCCAGCAGGACCTCACGGCCGCGTCCGGCGTACGGCCAGGCCGCCCAGACCGGCGGGCACCCCCGCCGCGGGGCGCACCGCCGCGGCCGCCGGTCGAGAACGTCCGAGCACTCCGCGCACACCGCCGCCCCGGCCCCGCCACACCCGGCGCACCGCTGCGCCAGCACCAGGTCGAGCAGGGCCGCCGTCCACTCCGGAAGAATCGCCATACCCCGAGCCTGGAACCCCCGCACAGGGCGGCGCCACCCGGATCCGGCCCCTGTGGAGAACCCGCCCCGGACCGCGGGACGCGAAGGCCCCTCCGGCGGCCTAACCGGGGTAGACCGGGTTCGTCCCGTCGGCCACGCGCCGCCACATGAGGCGGTCGCTGGACATGGAGATGGTGTCCTCCTCCGTGCCCGAGAGGAGGGGCAGTCCGGGACCCGCCGCGATGGTCTTCATGTCGGACCCGGTGACGGCGCCCGCACTGGTGGACTCACCGCTGCCGTTGAGCGGGACCAGGTACGCCTGGAGCGCGCCGCGGTCCTTCTGCCCCAGGACCGCGAGCTGGTCGGCGCCCCGCCAGGACAGGCCGTCGACGCTGGTCAGATCCGCGGCCAGGGGCAGGAACCCCTGGAGGGTCACGGCCGACTCGCCGTACACGACGCGGCCGACCGAGACCGCGCCGGTCTCCCCGGTCCCGGTCAGGACCGCGACGCGGGTGCCGTCCCGGGAGACCCGCAGCTCGGTGACAGCGGCGTCGGCCAGCTCCGGCGCGGTCACCTCGACCGGGTCCGAGCCGCCCGGCAGCAGCCACAGCCGGGTCGCCGGATCGCCCGGCTCCCCCTGCCGTTCGGAGTCGGACGAGGCGGCGTCCCCCCGCTCCGTGTCGTCGGCGAGGTCCTCGTCCTCCTCCGCGTCGTCGGCCTCCCCCGACAGGTCCTGGAGGACCCAGAGGTTCCCGTAGACGTCCCAGGACAGCGAGGTGTACTCCCCGTCCGCGAGCACGGTCGCGTACTCGCTGCCGTCGACGAGTTCGGCGACCCGGACCGAGCCGTCGTCCGGCACGACGCCCGCCACCCTGTCCTCGTCCAGGGAGACCGCGTGCCGTTCGAGCAGGGTGGTCCCCTCCCCCGGCGCGCCCTCCACGAGGGACTCCTGCTGGTCCGCGTCGAGCGACCACAACTGGCCGTCCCGCATGAAGTAGGACCGCAGCGAGCCCCCGTCCACCCCGGACGGGTTCACCGCGTTCCACTCCTGGCTGCTGGTCTGGAGGCTGCCGCCCTCGGCGCCGGCGAACTCCACGTCCTCCCCGCCGATCCGCAGCGTGAGCTCCTGGACCTCGGGGAGCTGCTTGAGGGTCCACACGAGTTGGGCGCCCATCCCGAAGCGCTCCTCGGTACCGGTGCCGTCGGCCCCGGCGCCGAGCTCCACGGTGATCATGCCCGATTCGTAGGACACGGCCGTGTCGACGCCTTCGGGAAAGGACGAGCGCACCGCGGGCGCCAGCCAGTCGGTCGGGCCGTCCACCAGCATGCGGATCAGCGCCCGCGCGAGCTGCTCGGTGATGTCGGTGGTGGGCTGCACCGGCAGGAACACCGGGTCCGGCACGAGCGTGCTCAGGTCCCGGTTGAAGTAGTACAGGTTGAGGGGGCGGTACACCCGGTCGACGTCACGCCTGCTCAGCAGGAGGTCGTCGGGAAGGTCGGCGATGCGCCACTCGCCGTCGACCTTGGTCAGGTCGAAGGCGATGTCGATGTTCTCGCCCTGGTCGGCGGGCACGTACTGGCCGTCGGTTCGGATGGTCGCGTACAGCGGGGTGCGCATGCGCACCCTGGCCGTCCGGTCCTCCTCGACCGCCTCCACGTCGAAGCGGACGGCGTCCATCTCCCCGTAGACGAGCACCTGGTCGCTGGGCTTCCAGACGGCCTGCTCGTCCTCGGTCATGTACAGCCGCGCCGCCTTGTGGTTCTCCTCGAAGCTGCCCATGTCCTTGAGGAAGCCGCGCACCAGCGCGCCCTCCCCCACCCCCGGCTGCGGCCCGGCCGGGATCAGCCGGGTGAAGGTGTCGGCCTGCCCTCCGGCGTTGTCGCCCCGGCCCGGGAAGGTGGGACCGCCGGTGGGAACGCTCGCGCACCCCGACAGCGCCGCCACCAGGCAGGCGGCCGAGGCCGCGGCGCCGATCCGACCGCCGTGTCCGATCACGTTTCCTCCCCCGCCCCGACCCCGCGCACCGTTTCGAGGTCTCCCTGCTGGCCGCCGAACACCGAGAGCGTCCGGCCCAGCGCCATCTCCGGCGGCGCCAGCGGCAGCGGGGAGCCCCGCAGTTCGGCGCCTGCCCGTCGCGGCAGGGACAGCCGGAACTGCGACCCCTTGCCCGGCATCCCCCACGCCTGGAGCCAGCCGCCGTGCAGCAGCGCGTCCTCCCTGGCGATGGAGAGCCCCAGCCCTGTTCCGCCGGTCGTTCGGGCCCGGGCCGGGTCGGCCCTCCAGAAGCGGTCGAAGCACAGGTGCTCCTCACCGTCCTTGAGCCCGACCCCGAAGTCGCGGACCGCCACCGCCACGGCGTCCCGGTCCCCCGCGGCCGTCACGACGACGTCCTTGCCCTCGCTGTGCTCGATCGCGTTGACGATGAGGTTGCGCAGGATCCGGTTGATCCGGCGGGCGTCGAACTCGGCCGCGCACGGCTCGGCGGGCAGCCTCAGCACCACCTTGATCCCCCGCTTCTCCGCGATCTGCTCGGCCTCGCCGACGGCCTTGAGGACCGAGTCCCGGATGTCCACGCTCTCGGTGGCCAGGGTGGCCGCGCCCGCGTCGTGCCGGCTGATCTCCAGCAGGTCCGTGAGCAGCTCCTCGAACCGCTCCAGCTGGCTCTGCAGGAGCTCCACCGAGCGCCGCATCGTGGGGTCGAAGCCGTCCCGCTCCTCGAACAGCAGGTCACCGGCCATCCGGATGGTGGTGAGCGGGGTGCGCAGCTCGTGCGAGACGTCCGAGACGAACTGGCGTTGAAGCTTGGACAGCTCCTCCAGCTCCTGGATCTTCTCCTGGAGGCTGCCCGCCATGTCGTTGAAGGACATCGCCAGGCGGGCGAGGTCGTCCTCGCCGCGCACCTTCATCCGCTCGGACAGCTCGCCGGAGGAGAGCTTCTCGGCCGAGCTCGCGGCCTGGCGCACCGGTGTGACCACCTGCCGGGTGACCACGTAGGCGATGGCGGCCAGCAGCACGATCAGCGCGGCGGCGACCAGCGCCAGGGTCCGCTGGACCAGGTCGAGCATCTGCTGCTCGTGGTCCAGCGGGAAGAGGTAGTAGAGCTCGTAGGCGCTGGACAGCTGGGCGCCCACGGCCAGGCCCGGCTCCCGCTCCCCGCCCCGGATGATCTCGGTGTAGCGGCCGTGCTGCTGGCCGTCGCTGCTCTCCTGCACGGCCTCGCGCAGCTGCGCGGGCACGCTCGCCTCGCCGACCCCGTTGGTGGCGCGCCCGGTCATCCCGCTGACCGAGGCCATGATCACCACGTCGTACAGGCCGGTGGAGCCGCTGCGCGCGCTGAGGTCCTCGGCGATCTGGTCGAGCTGGCGGTCGGGGTCCTGCTGGTCGCCGTCCTGCAGGATGCTCACCGCGGTCGTCAGGCCCGCCTGGTGGTCGCTGAAGGCGGCCTGCACCTTGGCGTCGAGGAGGCCGGTCTGGACCTGCTGCACGAGGAAGAACCCCAGAACCACGGTGACCAGCAGCGAGACCGCCATGGTGGAGGTGACCACACGCAGCTGCAGGGACCTCCGCCAGTGCGAGTTCACGGCGCTGACGAGGGAGCGCGCCGACCGCTGGGTGACCAGGTAGCCGGTGCGCAGCATGTTTCCGGAGCGCTGCCAGCGCGAAGGCGCGGCGAGCCCGCCCTTCGAGGGGTCCGCCGCGTTCGCGCTGGGGTCGACGCCCGACACCGTTGCCATCCCGGAGCCTGTCAGGCGGTACCGGCCTTGTAGCCGACACCGCGCACCGTGACGACGACCTCGGGGTGCTCGGGGTCCTTCTCGATCTTGGCCCGGAGCCGCTGCACGTGCACGTTGACCAGGCGGGTGTCGGCGGCGTGCCGGTAGCCCCACACCTGCTCCAGCAGCACCTCGCGGGTGAAGACCTGGCGCGGCTTGCGCGCGAGCGCCACGAGCAGGTCGAACTCCAGCGGGGTGAGGCTGATGGGCTGGCCCGCGCGGCGCACGGAGTGCCCGGCGACGTCGATGGTGATGTCGCCGATCTGGAGCACCTCGGGAGCGGGCTCCTCGGTGCGGCGCAGCCGGACCCGGACGCGGGCGACCAGCTCCTTGGGCTTGAACGGCTTGACGATGTAGTCGTCGGCTCCGGACTCCAGGCCGAGCACGATGTCCACGGTGTCGCTCTTGGCCGTGAGCATCACGATGGGCACCCCGGACTCGGCGCGGATCTGGCGGCACACGTCGATGCCGTCGGCTCCGGGCAGCATGAGGTCCAGCAGCACCAGGTCCGGTTTTGTCTCGCGGAAGGCTTCCAGGGCCTTGTCTCCGTCGTGCACGAACGACGGCTCGAACCCTTCGCCTCTGAGCACGATGCCCAGCATCTCGGCGAGAGCGAGGTCGTCATCGACGACCAGTACGCGTCCCTTCATCGATTTTCCGGCGTCGGTCGGCATCCCGTCAGGGACGACGCTCCGGTCCGCCTTCTCCTTTCCGGACACTCAAGCGGCAGAACTTCAGATCTTCCGGCCGGATCCCACAGAGCGACCGGCCGGGCTTTTCGGGGTGTCGGCAGGACACCCCCCAACCTTGCCATCAACCGACGGGCCGCCGCGCAAGGTCGGCGGCGGCCGCCGCGTTCACCGGCGTTCGTCCGGATCCGGGCCTCCCGCACACCCTGCCGCCTGACACACCGCCGCGTCCAGTGCGGACGATCCCGTCCTTACGGACGGTCGGGCCCGTTAGATAACAAAATCATACAAAAAGAATGAACAGTATCGGATGGGCGGTAACACGACGGTTGTGGCCCACGGAACAGGATTCCCACCAGTAGGTTGAACTCGCATAGCGTGGGAGACCGCACCGTACCCGTTCGAGGAAGCGGTCAACCAGCCCGGTCGACACAGGAGGATCGATGCCCGAGGAGGACGGTCAGTCGTGGCAAGCTCCCGGCGGCCAACCGGACCCTGTCGAATCCCCTGGTCAGGACATTACCCCAGATCACGCCCCTGAGGCAGGGAACCGGACTGCGGCCGGCGGCGCCCCGGAGGGCTCCGCGGCGCCGCCGGCCGCCGCATGGTCCGCGCCGGGGGTCCCCCCTCGGCAGGCCCCGGGGTACGCGGAGCCCGGCGCACCGGCCGGTCCGGCCCCCGGCTGGGGACCGCCGCCCGGACAGCTCTCCGGACAGCAGCCCGGCTGGGGCCCTCCCCCCGGACAGTTCCCCGGGCAGCAGCCCGGCTGGGGCCCTCCCCCCGGCGCCGGGGGGAGCCCGACGTTCGCGCCCCGTCCCGGGGTCATCGCGCTGCGCCCGCTCTCCCTCGGCGACATCTTCAACGGCGCGTTCAGCTACCTGCGGGACAACCCCAAGGCCACCCTCGGGGTGACCTTCATCGTGGTGGCGATCGTCAGCGTCCTGCCCGCGCTGGGGCTGGCGGACTTCTCCCGCGAGTACACGACCATGATCGACACGGTCATCGACGACCCCTACGCCGAGCCCGAGACCGCCTTCCCCTTCTCGGGGTTCAGCCTGCTGAGCATCTACGGCGGCTCGCTCCTGCAGCTCCTGGGCACCAGCCTGCTGGTGGGCCTGCTCACCGGCGTGGTCGGCGCGGCCGTACTCGGCCGCCGGCCGACCTTCGGCGAGGCGGTCCGGGCCATGCGCGGGCGGCTCGCGGCGCTCCTGGGGCTGACCGGCCTGTACCTCGTGTTCTCGGTCGTGGCGATCATCCTGATCAGCCTCCTGTTCGTGCTCTCGATCGGGCTGGTCATGGCCCTGGACCCCCTCGTGGGGCTGGCCGTGCTGTTCCTGGTGGGCGCTCCGCTCGTCGTGCTGCTCGTCTGGGCCGGCGTCAAGACCACGCTGGCCATGCCCGTCTCCGTCCTCGAGCAGGTCGGCCCGTTCCGGGCGCTGGCCCGCTCGTGGCGGCTGACCTCGGGAAGCTTCTGGCGCCTGGTGGGCATCCTGCTGCTCACCCAGATCCTGGTCCAGATCGTCGCGAGCACGCTTTCCACCCCGTTCACCTTCGGCAGCATGTTCGTCGGCATGCTCATCCCCGGTGAGGCCGCCGCCACCGTCGCCAGCGCGGCCCTGGCCTTCCTCGGGATGCTGCTGACCGGCTGCATCAGCAGCCCGTTCACCGCGGGCGTCACCGCGCTGCTCTACCTGGACCTGCGGATGCGCCGGGAAGGGCTGGACCTGCGGTTGCAGGCCGCGGTCCAGTCGGGCGCGGCCATCGGCCCGGAGGTCTACCTCCTCGAACCGCGTCCGGGGGTCCCCGCTTGAGCGAGGCGGTGAGCCGCGAGGACGCGGCCCGGGTCGCCCGTGAGGAACTGGCCGACCCGATCTACGGCGAGGCCGAGCCCTCCCTGGTCGAACGCTTGTACATGTGGGCCCTGGACTGGCTCGAACAGCTGATGACACAGGCCGGGCGGTCGGTCCCGGGCGGCTGGTGGGTCCTCGGACCGCTGCTGGCGGTCGTCGCGCTGCTGGTCCTCGGGATCATCCTCTACACACGCCCGGCCCGGCGCTCCCGGCGGCGCGCGACCGTCTTCGGCGCCGACACCGAGCTGACCGCGGCCGACCACCGCGACCTGGCCGAGCGGCACGCGGCCGAGGGGCGGTACCCCGAGGCGATCCGGGAGCGGATGCGCGCGGTCAACCGCGACCTGGAGGAGCGCGCCGTCATCACCCCCCGCCCCGGCCGCACCGCCACCGAACTCGCGGCGGAGACCTCCGCCGCCCTGCCCGAGCGGCGCGCCGACCTGTACGGCGCCGCCGCCCTGTTCAACGATGTCTGGTACGGCGACCGCACGGCGACCGCCGAAGGGTACGGCCTGGTGCGCGACCTCGACGACGCGCTGCGCTCCGCCGTGCCCGCCGCGAGCACGGAGCCGACCCCATGAGCACGACCACGCCCTCCCCGGCGGGAATCAGCCCCGCCGCGCCGGAGTCCTCCGCGGTCTCCGTCGGTGTCGGCGGGCTGTGGCGGATGCTGCGCGGGCCGCTCGCCTTCGTCCTCGCCGGGGTGGTGATCGCCGTGGTGCTGTCCCTCGGCGCCCGCCCGGTCCCCGAGGGTGATCTCGACCCCGAAGGCCCCAACCCCGAGGGCTCGCGCGCGCTGGTGCAACTCCTGCGGAACCGCGGCACCGACGTCACCGTCGCGCGCTCGACGGAGGAGGCCGCCGCGGCGACCGGGCCGGACTCGGTCCTGCTGGTCGTCCAGAGCCACCGGCTGCTGCCCGAGGAGGTCGACCGGATCTCCGCCCTGCCCGGCGACCGGCTGCTCGTCCAGCCGACCACCCAGCTGCTCAAGGCGCTCGCGCCCGGGGTGGCGGTGAGCGGCCGCCTCGACGACCGGGACCCGCTCGCCCCCGGGTGCGCGCTCGAGGCGGCGGAACTGGCGGGGGCCGCCGACACCGCGGGGGAGCTGTACAGCGGCGGTTCCACCGCCTGCTACCCCGCGGCCGAGGGCAGCGCCCTGGTCCGGGCGGCCGGCGACGGCGGCACGGTCACGGTGCTGGGGACCGGTACCCCACTGCGCAACGCGTTCCTGGCCGACGAGGGCAACGCGGCGCTGATGCTGAACCTGCTGGCCGGGCGCGACGTGGTGTGGTTCGCGCCCGACGTCCCGCCGGTGGGCCTCGCCGAGCCCGGGGACCTGCTGGCACCGGGCTTCCTCCTGTCCGTTCCCGCGCTGCTGGCCGCCCTCGCGCTGCTGGCGCTGTGGCGCGGCCGACGGCTGGGCCCGCTGGTGGCGGAGCAGGTCCCGGTCGTGGTGCGCGCCTCGGAGACCACCGAGGGGCGGGCCAGGTTGTACGCCTCCCGGCGGGCCCGCGGCAGCGCGGCGGCCGCGCTGCGCTCCGGGCTGGTCGGCAGGCTCCGTCCGGGGCTGGGGCTCGGCCCCGACGCCACCCCCGAGGCGGTCGTGGCGGCCGTCTCCGCGCGCTGTGCCCATCCCCCCCAGAAACTGCGCGCCCTGCTCTACGGCGTCCCCCAGGACGGCCGGCCCGCCGACGACCCCTTCACACGGGACGACCCGGGGCTGGTCCGGCTCGCCGACGAACTCGATGGACTCGAAAGAGAGGTAAGGCAGTCGTGAGCGACGTTCAAGCGGGACCGGAGCCCTCCGCCGACTCGGCCAGGGACGCCCTGATCGCGTTGCGGTCGGAGGTCGCCAAGGCCGTGGTCGGGCAGGAGGAGACGGTGACCGGCCTGGTCATCGCGCTGCTGTGCCGCGGGCACGTGCTGCTGGAGGGCGTGCCGGGCGTGGCCAAGACCCTGCTGGTGCGCACGGTCTCCGCGGCCCTGTCGCTGGACCACAAGCGCGTCCAGTTCACCCCGGACCTGATGCCGGGCGACGTCACCGGGTCGATGGTGTACGACGCGCGGACCGCGAAGTTCGAGTTCCACGAGGGACCGGTCTTCACCAACCTGCTGTTGGCCGACGAGATCAACCGCACACCCCCCAAGACGCAGGCCGCACTGCTGGAGGCCATGGAGGAACGCCAGGTCACGGTGGACGGGCGCCCGCTGGCGCTGCCCGACCCGTTCCTGGTGGCGGCCACCCAGAACCCGGTGGAGTACGAGGGCACCTACCCGCTGCCCGAGGCCCAGCTGGACCGTTTCCTGCTGAAGCTGGTCGTACCGCTGCCCCGGCGCGACGAGGAGGTCGAGATGCTCGGTCGGCACGCCGCCGGTTTCGACCCGGGCGACCTGGCCGCGGCCGGGGTGCGCGCGGTGGCCGGGGCCGCCGAGCTCAAGGCCGCCCGCGAGGCGGTGCGCGAGGTCCGGATCTCCCCCGAGGTGCTCGGGTACATCGTGGACATCTGCCGCGCCACCCGGCTCTCCCCCTCCCTCCAACTGGGCGCCTCTCCGCGCGGCGCGACCGCGCTGCTGCGCACCGGCCGCGCGTGGGCGTGGCTGTCGGGCCGCGACTACGTGACCCCCGATGACGTCAAGGCCCTGGCCAAGGCGACCCTGAGGCACCGCATCGCGATGCGCCCCGAGGCCGAGCTGGAGGGCGCGACCACCGACGGCCTCCTCGACGGCGTGCTGGCCTCGGTGCCGGTACCGCGCTGACGGCGAAGGTCCGCGGTGGAACGAAACACTGAGAAGAGGGTCGGTCCCAACTGATGGCTGTCACCGGTCGCGCGGTGTTCCTGGCGTTCGTCGGGGTGCTGGTCGTGTTCATCGCCGCGCCCGCGGGGAACTGGGTGCTGTGGGCGACGCTCGGCCTGATCCTGGCGGTGCTCCTGGTCGATCTCGCCCTGGCCGCGAACTCCCGCGCGGTGCGCTTCGAGCGGAGCGGCGACACCTCGATCCGGCTCGGCGAGAGCGCCGCCGTCTCGCTGGTCGTGGCCAACCCGGGGCCGCGCGTCCTCCGTGCCACCGTGCGCGACGCGTGGCGGCCCAGCGCCGCCGCCGCTCCGCGCACCCACGAGGTGGTGGTCCCCGCGGGCGGGCGGCGGCGGGTCGGCACGACGCTGACCCCGGTCCGACGCGGCGACCAGCACTCCGCGCAGGTCACGGTGCGCAGCTACGGGCCGCTCGGGCTGGCCGCGCGCCAGTCCTCGCACGCGGTGCCCTGGAGCGTGCGGACCCTGCCGCCCTTCAACAGCAGGCGGCACCTGCCGGGAAAGCTGTCCCGGCTGCGCGAGCTGGAGGGGCAGCACCGCGCGATGATCCGCGGGCAGGGCAGCGAGTTCGACTCGCTGCGCGAGTACGTGCCCGGCGATGACGTCCGTTCGATCGACTGGCGGGCGACCGCGCGCCGCGAGACGGTCGTGGTGCGCACCTGGCGGCCCGAGCGGGACCGTCGCATCCTGGTGGTGCTGGACACCAGCCGCACGTCGGCGGGCCGGGTCGGCGACGTGCCGCGCCTGGAGCACGCGATGGACGCCGGGCTGCTGCTGACCGCGCTGGCCGCCAAGGCCGGGGACCGGGTGGAGCTGCTCGCCTACGACCGCCGGGTGCGCGCCCGGGTGCGCGCGCACGGGCGCGGCAGCACGCTCCAGGCCATCGTCTCGGCCATGACCCCGCTGGAGCCGGAGCTGGTGGAGTCGGACTCGGCGGGGCTCGTCGCCGCGATCCTGGGCGGGCAGAGCCGCAGCCGCCAGCTGGTGGTCCTGCTCACCGACCTCAACGCCGCCGCGATGGAGGAGGGTCTGCTCCCCCGCCTCTCCGCGCTGACCGCCCGGCACCTGGTCCTGGTCGCGGCCGTGGGCGACCCCCGCGTCGCGGAGATGGCCGCCGAACGGGGCGACGCCCGCGCCGCCTACAACGCCGCGGCGGCCCAGAAGACCATCGCCGACCGCCGCCGCATCACCGCCGAGCTGCGCCGCCACGGCGTCGAGGTCGTCGACGCGGGCCCCGACGACATCGCCCCGGCCCTGGCGGACGCCTACATCTCCCTGAAGGCGCAGGGGCGCCTGTAGCACATCCGGCAACTGGCAGCACGGTGATCCTCTTCGGCATCCCCTCGTCGCCATGAGCGAGGAGATCAACCAAAGAGAGCTTCGCAACGAAAGCGGACGCGTCCTCCAGGCAGCCGAGCGCGGCGAGAGCTTCGTCATCACGCGCAACGGGGCCCCTGTCGCGAAGCCGGTTCCGCTGGAGAACAAAAGGTCTTCGTGTCCCGAAGCGAACTGAAGCGCGGCGCGGCTTCCTCGCATGGGCTTCGAGAAGTTCCGCGCCGGCATGGACGGGTTCCTGAACCCCGACCCGTTGCGTGGGGGTTCCGTTGGCGGTCTTGGGCTTTCCGCCCGTTTCGGGGCCGGGAAGGGCGGAAAGCCCATGATCATTCCGAGCAAGGGACGATCTTGACCGTGCCGTCGCAGAGCCTGGACATGTCCGAGGGGTCACTGGTGAGCATGAGCCGCACCCCCGGCTGCGCCGGCGCGGTGGCCGCGACCATGGCGTCGATCGCGTGCTGGTGACCGTTCAGGTCCGCCGCCTCCAGGATGTTCCGCGCGGCGGTGGCGATCTCCTCGGTGACGGGAACGACCACCACACGAGAGCGCGCGTAGTCGAAGGCCCCCTTCTTGATCCCCTTGTGGTACGCCTCGACCAGCGTCACCGCGCTACAGAGATTCCGGCCGCCCCTCTTCTGCGCGGAGAGCACATAACCGGTCGCCCTCGCGTCTTCCTGGACGGGTTCCGCCTGCCGCTGGACGGCCGCCGCCACGTAGGCGCTGAACTCTCCCGGGCCGACCCGCTCGCGGATCTCCTCGGCGAGGGCTTCGGGCAGGGAGACGCTGTACTTCTTCACGGTGCGTTCTCTGCCCGCACGGTGCTTCTTCTTACCGGCCCCGGCCTTCTCATCGACACTCATGGAACCGGTCTTGCCACCCCGGGTAGCGTTCCCCGGTGTCTTCAGCCGGAGACCGCCACCGTCTGCGGGGCGTCCTCGATGTCACCGGTCACGCCCTCCCGGGCGGCCTTGCGGCCCAGGGTGAAGACGTAGAGGAAGAACAGGGCCTCGGCGACCACGCCGATGCCGACGCGCAGCCAGGTGACGTGCACCCAGCCGGTCACGAATCCCTCGATGAGGCCCGAGACGAACAGGACCACCACCAGGCCCAGGGCGACGCCCATCGCGGCGCGGACCTCCTCGCCCATCGCCTGGGCGCGGGGGCGGTGGCCGGGGGCCAGGAAGGTCCAGCCGAGCTTGATGCCGACCCCGCCCGCGACGAACACGGCGGTCAGCTCCAGCAGGCCGTGCGGCAGGATCAGGCCGAAGAAGACGTCGGCCTTGCCGTGCGCGGCCATCACCCCGCCCGCCACTCCCAGGCCGTAGGCGTTGACCCCCATGACGTAGACCGCGGGCAGGCACAGGAAGACGCCGAAGACGATCGCCTGCGCCGCGACCCAGGCGTTGTTGGTCCACACCTGGGCGGCGAACGACGCCCCCGGGTGCTCCACGTAGTAGTTGGCGAAGCTGCTCTCGACGTAGACGCGGATGTCCTCGGGGGTGCCCAGGACCGACTGCGCCTCGGGGGTCGTGGCGACCCACACGCCCACGCCGACCGACAGCAGCAGGCTCGCCGCCATGGTCGCCAGCCACCACCAGCGCAGCCGGTACAGGGCGGCGGGGAAGGAGCGGGTGAAGAACCGGCCGAAGTCGCGCCAGGAGCCCGCCTGCGCGCCGGTGACGACCGCCCTTGCCCGGGCCACGAGGCCGGACAGCCATCCCGCGAGGGCGGGGTCCTGCCCCGCCGAGCGCAGCACGGACAGGTGGGTGGAGACCCGCTGGTACAGCTCGACGAGTTCGTCGACCTCCGGACCGGTGAGGCGGCGGTGCCTGCGCACGAGCGCCTGCAGTCGCTTCCAGTCGGGGCGGTGTTCGGCGATGAAGAGGTCGAGGTCCACGCCCCGACTCTACTGACCCCCCGGACGGTTCCGCCCGCCCGGAACTCCCGGATGCTCTTCCTCGTCTGATCGACTGAGAGACTGGACCGCGCGGAAGCAGTGCGGTGAGACGGGGGAGATCACGGTGTCGAACGGCGACGCGAACTACGGGCAGTCCCGGCTGGTGACCGGGGACGCGGTCGTCCTCGACCTGCACCCGGCCGGGTTCGCCAGCCGCATGGTGGCGATCTTCCTCGACGTCACGGTGCAGTTCGTCTCCCTGATCGCGGCCACCGTCGTGGTCCTGCGGGTGTCCGAGGGCGTCGACCTGGCGCTGACCGCCGCCATCCAGCTGCTGCTCACCGTGCTGATCCTCGTGGGCTACCCGGTGGCCTTCGAGACGTTCACCCGGGGCCGCTCCCTCGGCAAGCTCGCGATGGGGCTGCGGGTGGTGGGCCGCGACGGCTCCCCGGTCCGGTTCCGCCAGGCCCTCGCCCGGGCGCTGACCGGGGTCGTGGAGATCTGGCTGGCCAGCGGCGTGATCGCCCTGATCAGTTCGCTGCTGAACCGCGAGGGCCGCCGCGTCGGCGACTTCCTGGCGGGGACCGTGGTCGTGCAGGAGCGCACCGGCCGCCGACCGGGCACGCTCGTGGAGATGCCGCCCGCGATGGCCGGATGGGCACGGAACGCCGAGCTGTCCCGGCTGCCCGCCGAGACCGCGACGATGGCCCACCAGTACCTGACCCGCTACACCGAGCTCAACGAGCAGACCCGCTACGAGATGGGCGTCCGCCTGGCCGACACCGTCACCCGGTACGTGGCCCCGCCCCCGCCCCCGCAGGCCAGCCCGCCGGAGTACCTCGCCGCGGTCCTGGCCGAGCGCCGCCGCCGCGAGGAGGCGAGGCTCGCCCAGCAGCGGGAGAACCGGGCCTGACCATCCCCGCCGCCGTTTCCCCGCGGTCTTCCCGCTGGTCGTGGGGGGGGGGGGGGGGGGGCGGGGGGGGGGGGGGCGCCCACCCCCCCCCCCCCCCGGCCGGGGGGCGCCCGCCCCCCCGGGGGGGGGCCCCCGGCCCCCCCCCCCCCCCCCCCCCCTCCCCGCGGGGCCCCCCGGGTGGGGGGTGCTTTGGCGGCGCCCCCCGGGCCGGCCCCCCCCCCCCCCCCCCACGACCAGCGGGAAGGCGGGCACCGGACCCCGGATGCGGGACGCTAGGCCCGCCAGGAGCTCAGGTAGTCCTCCTGGGCCGGGGTCAGGTCGTCGATGCGCACGCCCAGGGCGCGCAGCTCCAGGCGGGCCACTTCGGTGTCGATCTCGGCGGGGACCTCGACGACGCCGGGCGCCAGGTCCGCGTGGTTCCCGGCGAGCCAGGCGACGGTGAGGGCCTGGACCGCGAAGGACATGTCCATGACGGCGGCCGGGTGGCCCTCCGCCGCGCCGAGGTTCACCAGGCGGCCCTCCGCCAGCAGGACGAGGCGCCGGCCGTCCTCCAGCACGTACTCGTCCGCCTGCGGGCGCACCTCGCGGCGCACGTCCACCGCGAGGGACTCCAGGGCGGGCAGGTCGATCTCGACGTCGAAGTGGCCGGAGTTCGCCAGCACCGCCCCGTCCTTGAGCACGGCCAGGTGCTCGGCGCGGATCACGTCCCGGTTCCCGGTGACGGTCACGAACACGTCCCCGACCGGCGCGGCCTCGGCCATCGGCAGGACCGTGTAGCCCTGCATGGCCGCGTCCAGGGCCTTGACCGGGTCGACCTCGGTGACGACGACGCGGGCGCCCATGCCCCGGGCCCGCTCGGCCAGACCCCGGCCGCAGTACCCGAAGCCCGCCACGACCACGGTCCGCCCGGCCAGCAGCGCGTTGGTGGCGCGCATGATGCCGTCGATGGTGGACTGCCCGGTACCGTAGCGGTTGTCGAACATTCGCTTGGTGGCGGTGTCGTTGACCGCGACCATCGGCACCCTGAGCATGCCCTCGGCGCTCATCTGGCGCAGCCGGATCACGCCGGTCGTGGTCTGCTCGCAGCCGCCCACGGTCTCGGCCAGCAGTTCGGGGCGCTCCAGGTGGGCGAGGTTGACCAGGTCGCAGCCGTCGTCGAGGAGCAGGTGCGGGCGGCACTCCAGCACCGTGGCGAGGTTCCTGGCGTAGGTGGCGGGGTCCATGCCGGAGCGGGCGTGCACCATCACGCCGTACTCGGCGACCAGCGCGGCCGCCGTGTCGTCCTGGGTGGACAGCGGGTTGGAGGCGGCCAGCGCCACCTCGGCGCCGCCCGCCCGCAGCGCGCGCAGCAGGTTGGCGGTCTCGGCCGTCACGTGCATGCAGGCGGCGATCCGCAGCCCCTCCAGCGGCCGCTCCCGCTCGAACCGCTCGAAGATCCGGCGCAGCGCCGGCATGGAGCGCGCGGCCCACTCCACCCGGCGGGCCCCCGCCTGGTGCAGGCCGAGGTCCGCGACGTCATGGCGCGGAAGAGACAGAGACAAGCGGATCGTCCTCCTCGGGAGCCGGCTCCGGCCCGGGGGTACGCGGGCGGCGCGCCGCCCGCGTACCCCGACGCGGCCCCGAACGGTCCCACGCGCCCGCGGACGTCGCGGACGCGGGTGGGGGCACCGGCGGCTCAGTACCGGTAGTGGTCGGTCTTGTAGGGGCCGGCGACGTCGACGCCGATGTAGTCGGCCTGCTCCTTGGTGAGCTCGGTCAGCCTCACGCCGAGCGCGTCCAGGTGCAGGCGGGCGACCTTCTCGTCGAGGTGCTTGGGCAGCACGTAGACGCCGATCGGGTAGTCGCCGGGCTTGGTGAACAGCTCGATCTGAGCGATCACTTGGTTGGTGAAGCTGTTGGACATCACGAAGCTGGGGTGGCCGGTGGCGTTGCCCAGGTTCAGCAGGCGGCCCTCGGACAGCACGATGATGGAGTGCCCGTCGGGGAACCGCCACTCGTGCACCTGCGGCTTGATCTCGATCTTCTCGATGCCCGGGATCCTGGCGAGGCCCGCCATGTCGATCTCGTTGTCGAAGTGGCCGATGTTGCCCACGATGGCCTGGTGCTTCATCCGGGCCATGTGGTCGGCCATGATGATGTTGAAGTTGCCGGTCGTGGTGACGAAGATGTCGGCGGTCTCGACGACGTCCTCGAGGGTGGCGACCTGGTAGCCGTCCATCGCTGCCTGCAGGGCGCAGATGGGGTCGATCTCGGTGACGATGACGCGGGCGCCCTGCCCGCGCAGGGACTCCGCGCAGCCCTTGCCGACGTCGCCGTAACCCGCCACGACCGCGACCTTGCCGCCGATCAGGACGTCGGTGGCGCGGTTGATCCCGTCGATCAGCGAGTGGCGGCAGCCGTACTTGTTGTCGAACTTGCTCTTGGTGACCGAGTCGTTGACGTTGATCGCCGGGAAGAGCAGCTGGCCCTCGCGGTGCATCTCGTACAGGCGGTGCACACCGGTGGTGGTCTCCTCGGTGACGCCCTTGATCTCGGCGGCGATCCCGGTCCACTTGCCGGAGTCCGCGGCGACGCTCCTCTGGAGCAGCTCCAGGACGACGCGGAACTCGTCGCTGTCCGCGGTGGAGGGGTCCGGGACGGCCCCGGCCTTCTCGTACTCGGCGCCCTTGTGGACGAGCATGGTGGCGTCGCCGCCGTCGTCCAGGATCATGTTCGGGCTTTCGCCGCCGGGCCACGTCAGCGCCTGCTCGGTGCACCACCAGTACTCTTCGAGCGTCTCGCCCTTCCAGGCGAAGACGGGCACGCCCTTGGGGTCGTCGGGGGTCCCGTCGGGGCCGACGACGACGGCCGCGGCGGCGTGGTCCTGGGTGGAGAAGATGTTGCAGCTGACCCAGCGCACCTCGGCGCCCAGCGCCACGAGGGTCTCGATCAGCACCGCGGTCTGGATGGTCATGTGCAGGGAGCCCATGATCCTGGCGCCCCGGAGCGGCTTGGAGTCGCCGAACTCGGCGCGTGTCGCCATGAGGCCGGGCATCTCGTGCTCGGCCAGGCGGATCTCCTTGCGGCCGAACTCCGCCAGCGAAAGGTCTGCGACTTTGAAGTCGAATGCCATGCGTCTTAACTCCAGTCCTGTGGATGCGTCCCGAGTCTATTGGCGCGGAGGGCGGTCGGGCACCGTTGTCCGTGCGAAATTGACGGTGCTTTGTTAGATTCGCTCCCATGGAGCGTGACATCCCCATCTCGGCGGCGGCCGACCGGCTCGACACCACCCCGCGCATGCTGCGCTACCGCGAGAGCCTCGGGCTTCTCCCGGTGACCAAGGAGCAGCCGACGGGGCGCGGCCACCGGCACCGCCGCTTCAGCGAGGCGGACCTGCGGACCGTGGCGGCCGGACTCGACCTGGAGCGCTCCTACGACATCACCCCCGCGGCGCTCTCCTTCGCGCTGCGGGTGCTGGCCGAGCCCGCCACCCTGGCACGGGTGCGCGCCTACGGCGAGCGCCTGGGCCGGCTCGCGCCTCCCCCGGCCCGCGCCCTGGACTTCGAGCAGCAGAAGGCGCTGCGGCTTCTCAGGAGAGACCCCCGCTCCCCCTGACGCCCTTCACCCCGGCCCGGCAGGACGCGGAGGGGGCCCCGCCGGCGGTCCGGGTGATCGGATCGCCCCGGGGATGTTTTCACCGGGTCCGCGCGGGTTACGGTCAATTGCGTGAACTCGATACGTGGCCTTGAACTCGCCCCGGACCGCCTTCCACCCCGTGTGCGGACCCGCCTCTCCGACCTGGACCGGCTGCGGGAGGTGTGGACAGGCCACCAGATCCGGCGTCCGGGCCACCAGTGGGCGGACAACCGGGTGCGCCTGTTCCGGCGGCACATCCTGGAACTGCGGGCCCTGGCCGGACGGGCCCCGGTCTCCTCCGAACTGGCGGACCGGCTGGTGGCCCGCGGATGGGACGCGGGCGACCTGCTGGCCCCGGAACTGCGCGAGGAGCTGCGCCTGGAGGAGCGCGCACTCGTGGCGATGGCCGCCGACTGCCGTGCGGGCAGGGACCTGACCCCCGAGTACCTGGACACGCTCACACGCTCGCTCACCGGCGTGGACTCCACCGTCCCCGCCGGCCGGTTCGGGGACTGCCTCGCCGCCGCCACCGCCGCGCGGACCCACCCCGTCATCCGGGCCGCCCTGGTCTACCTGTGCTCCGAGAACGCGCTGCGCGAGGCCGGCGGTGCCGACGCGGGGCTCCGGCACGACCCGCTGCCGTGGGCGATGGCCTCACTGGTGCTCATGCGCGCCAACCACCCGCCGCTGGTCGCCGACCACCGGCCGTTGTCGTCCCCCTCCCCCGGCCTCGACCCCCAGGGGCGCCTCGTCCAGATCGTCGAGCTGTTCGTCGAACTCGAGATCGCGGCGATGCGCGGCGAGCTGAGCTGGGCCGCGGGCGGCGGGGAGACCGGCCCCGGCGGGTGCGGCGAGGCGCTGGCCCGGGCCGTCTACCGGCGGCTGCTGGACCGCCTGCGCCAGCGCGCCGCCACGCTCTCGATGGTGCTGCGCGAGATCGACCCGGCCACCACCGTGCGGGTGACGGCGGGCGACCTCACCGACGAGGGACGCCACGGCGACCGGATGGACTCGGCGGCCGAACGCGCGCTGTTCGTCCGCGGCGCCTCCTGGTGGGTCTGCCTGGAGACCGGCAGCGCGGACGCCGAACTGCGGCTGCTGCTCACCCTTCAGGAGGTCGGCGCCCCGTCGACCGGTGTGCTCGCGGTGACCGCCGACGCCCGCCTGGAGACGCCCGACGGCTCCGAGGACGTCCTGGACCTGGGGTGCACCGACTGCGTGACCCTCGTCTCCACCGACACCGCGGACGAGCGCTGGCCCGCTGTGGCGGAACTCGCCGACGAGGTGATCTCCCGCGCCGTCGGCCGGTTGACCACGGTGATGGCCTAGTGCCCTGCGTCCTTCGTGCCGCTCCCCCCGTTGATCTTGACCTTTCCGGGGTCTCAGAAGCGGTTGAGACCCCGGAAAGGTCAAGATCAACGAGAAGGCCGGTCGGAACGCGGGGGTCTCCGCCCCGGCTCTACTGCGAGATCGCTGTCAGCAGCAGGAGCAGCAGCAGGACGATGATGGCCACGATCACGGCGGGCAGCACCCACCCCTGCGACAGCACGGGGTCGTCCACCGGCTGCTTGCGGGGGTAGTTCTGCTTGTTCTGGACCGGCGGGGGCGGGCCCTGGCGCATCTGGTTGCCCGGGTAGCCCTGGTTGGGGCCGGTCATCGGCGGCCGCTGCCCCATGCTGTGCGGCAGGCCGCTCGTCATGTTCGGCGGGAGGCCGCCCGTGAGGTTCGGGTTGTGCATCGGCGGAGGCGGCGGGGCGTAACCGCCGCGCCCGCCCTGCTGCGGCCCGGTGGGCGGCGGGACCATCCCCTGGCGCATCTGGTTGTTGGGGAAGGGGGTCTGCGGGCCGCTCGGGGTCGGCGGGGCGTAGGGGGACAGGTGCGGGCCGCTGCCGGTGGGCCGCTCGGCGATGCGCTCGCCCTCGGCGACCACCTGGTCGGTGGAGACCCGGCCGGCCTCCTCGTCGTGGCCGAGCAACCGCATCAGCAGCCGCTGCGCGTTGGGCCGCTGGTCGGGGTCCTTGTTGAGGCAGTCGGCGACGATCCCGCGCAGCTGGTCGGGCACCTCGTCGATGTTCGGGGGCGCGCTGACCACCCGGTGCACCACCGCCGGGACGCTGTCGGCGCCGAAGGGCGCGTTGCCGGTGGAGGCGAACGCGATCACGCAGCCCCAGGCGAAGATGTCCACCTTGTCGGTGATGTTCTTGCCCGCGATCTGCTCGGGCGCCATGTAGGAGGGGGTGCCGACGATGGAGTTGGTCATCGTGGCCGTGCTGTCGGTCACCCGGGCGATGCCGAAGTCGATCACCCTCGGGCCGTCGGGGCCCAGCAGCACGTTGCCCGGCTTGAAGTCGCGGTGCACGATCCCCGCCTGGTGGATGGCCACCAGCGCGGTCGCGGTGGACACCGCCAGGCGTTGCAGCGAGGCGCCCTTGCGGGGGCCCTCCTTGGACACCGCCTCCTGGAGGTCGGGGCCCGGCACGTACTCGCTGACCACGTACGGCGGTTCGGCGTCGAGGTTGGCCTCGTGGATCGCCGCGGTGCAGAAGGAGGCCACCTTCTGCGCGGCCTTGACCTCCTTCTCGAAACGTTTACGCAGGTCGGTGTCTTGGGCCCACTGCTCGTTGAGCACCTTGACCGCGTATTCGTCCCCTTCGGAGTCACGACCCAGGTAGACGATTCCCTGGCCCCCGCGCCCCAGGCGTCCGACCACGCTGTAGTCGCCGAACGAGGTCGGATCGCTCGGCAGCAGCGATTCGGGACCGGGCATCGATCTCCTCCAGAACGGTCGTGTGCAGCGCTAGCGCACGACCAGAGTATTTGTTAGCGGTTCCGCGGCATAAGCCACTGCGAGATACAGACTGGCGTAATCGGTTAGAGCTATCAAACTCGCCAGCCGTTCCATCGGACCCCGACCCTGTGCGGAGACCTCGCTCACGGGGACTCCCGCCTCCTCCGCGCGGCGCTCGGCCGCCGCCAGGTCCGCGTCCTCCTCCGAGGTCGCCTGGTCGTCCCGGAGCAGCACGAGCCGGAGCCGGGCGCCGCCGCCCTCGACCGGGTCGTCGAAGATGCTGCGCGGGCCGCTCGCCCCCAACGGGCCGGTCAGCGTCGCCGTCTGGTCCCAGGCGATCCCCGGGGTGCTCCCGGCCAGCGCCGGGTAGCGGGCGTTGGCGGCGAGCTGGGAGGCCAGGCGCCGGGCCGCGAGCGCGGCCACCGGTGTCGCGCCCCAGGCCATGGGCAGCGTCCCGGCCAGGGACAGGGCCAGGCTCTTGGCCGGGTTGGCGAAGGTCTCGGCGGTGGGCCTGCAACGGTGCGCGACGTCCTCCAGGAGCACCGCGGTGGCCTCGACGTCCTCCTCCGGCACCGTGCGCACCCCGATCCGCCCGACGGCGAGGAGGAGCGGGACGACGAGCGCCCACAGCATGGCGCGCGGTTCACCGGCCAGCGGGAGCGCCACGTACGGGGCGCGCGCCTGTTCGGCGATCCCGGCCAGCGGCCCGCCCTGCGGGCCGACCGCCAGGAAGCGGCTGCCACGGCGCACCGCCTCGGCCGCCACCCGGGCGGTGCCGGCCGACTCCTGTCCGGATGTGGCCGCCACCGCGATGACGAGGTCGTGGCCGCCGACCCATCCGGGCAGCCGGTAGCCCTCCACGGTGTGCACCGCGACCGGGCAGCCGTTGCCGAGCAGGACGGCCAGGACCTCGCCGGCGAACGCCGCGGCACCGGTGCCCACGACCACCACGGAGCGCGGGCGCCCCTCCTCCGCGAGCGCCGAGAGCCCCGCCTCCGAAGCCGCGGACGCGGCCTGGCGCACCTGGGCGCCGGCCGACGCGGCCTGCCGCAGCAGGCCGCCCGGGTCGAGGGCGGGGTCGGTCCCCACGTCGTCGAGCCGGTACTCCTCGAATTCCAGTGACACGGATGTTCCCTCATGTTCGGGGCGCCCTGGACCGCCCGGGGCCGAGACGCGGCCCCGACGGCCTGAACGCGTCCTGGCGAGTGTGCCCCGGATGTGCCGGATTAAGCCGTTCCACCCGTGGCAACGCGTCCGCGCGGTGCGGAGGGCACGACCCCGGGGCCGCCGGAGGCCGCACGAGCGCTCACTCGCCCCGGAACATCCGGGAAGCGCTTCCTAGCCGATGCTTCGGGCCTCGTCGACCAGCAGCACGGGGATTCCGTCCCGGATCGGGTAGGCCAGGCCGCTCTCGTCGCAGACGAGCTCACCGGCCTCCTCGTCCAGGCGCAGCGGGGCCTTGCTCTTGGGGCAGGCCAGGATTTCCAGCAGCCACTCGTCGATCTTGGTGCTCATTGCGTCGGGTTCTTCCTGTCTCGGATGGGCGGGGTCAGGCCCGGACGATCGCCAGGACCTCGTCGCGCAGCTCGGCCATGGCCTCGGCGTCGGGCGCCTCCACGTTGAGCCGCAGCAGCGGCTCGGTGTTGGAGGCCCTGAGGTTGAACCAGCCTCCTGTGGCCAAGGTCACCGTGAGTCCGTCGAGGTGGTCCACGCTCGCCACCCCCTCCCGCCCCGCGAAGGCGGCCTCGACCGCGGCGGCACGCTCCGCCTGGTCGGCGACCTCGGAGTTGATCTCGCCCGAGGCCGCGTAACGAGCGTACTCGGCGGTGATCCCGGACAGCGAGCGCGCGTCGTTCCCCAGGACCCGGAGGACGTACATCGCGGCGAGCATGCCGGTGTCGGCCTTCCAGAAGTCCCGGAAGTAGTAGTGCGCGGAGTGCTCGCCGCCGAAGATCGCGCCCGTCTCGGCCATCGTGGCCTTGATGTAGGAGTGGCCGACGCGGGTCCGCACCGGCACACCGCCCCGCTCCCGCACGATCTCGGCGACGGCGCTGGAGGTGATCAGGTTGTGGATGACGGTCGCCCCGGGCTCCTTGGCGAGCTCCTGCACCGCCACCAGCGCGGTGATGGCCGAGGGCGAGACGGGTTCGCCCCGCTCGTCCACCACGAAGCAGCGGTCGGCGTCGCCGTCGAAGGCCAGGCCGATGTCGGCTCCGGTCTCGCGCACCTTGGCCTGGAGGTCCACGATGTTCTCGGCGTCCATCGGGTTGGCCGGGTGGTTCGGGAAGGTGCCGTCCAGCTCGAAGTAGAGGGGGACGATCTCCAGCGGAAGGGCGTCGAGCAGCCCGCCCCCCAGGACCGCGGGGACGGTGTAGCCGCCCATCCCGTTGCCCGCGTCCACCACGACCTTGAGCCTGCGGATGCCGGAGAGGTCCACCAGCGAGCGCAGGTGCGCGGCGTAGTCGGCGAGGAGGTCGCGTTCGGTGACCGTTCCGGGCGGGCCGTCGTACGCGGGCACGCCCTTCTCGGCGAGGGCCCGGATCTCCGACAGCCCGGTGTCGGCGCTGATCGGCGCCGCGCCCGCGCGGCACATCTTGATCCCGTTGTACTGGGCGGGGTTGTGGCTGGCGGTGAACATCGCACCGGGGACGCCGAGCTTCCCCGAGGCGAAGTAGAGCAGGTCGGTCGAGCCGAGACCGGCCATGACCACGTTCACTCCCTGCCCGCTTGCGCCCTCGGCGAAGGCGGCGGCGAGTTCGGGGGAGGAGGGGCGCATGTCGTGCGCGACGACGATCTCCCCGCCGTCGACGACGTGCGCGAACGCCGCCCCGATCGCGCGCGCGACGGACGCGTCGAGCGTGTCGGGGATGACGCCCCGGATGTCGTATGCCTTGAAGATCTGACCGAGGTCACCCACAGCGTCTCCGGACGTGTCGTTGTGCGGCCGATTGAGGACGGCGCAGGCCCCTGGGACCCGCGGGACCAAACGTACAAGACGCGGTACCCGGCGTGGTCGCGCGCCTCCGGAACCGGAGGCGCCGCCCTCCCGGTTCCGGCTCCCCGGGCTCAGGCGTCCCGGGACGGTCGTCGGGCGGGGGGCTGGACTCGCTGGTCGTCGGGGTGGACCGGATCGGACCGGACGACGCGCAGGTGGCCGCGGCGGGTGGTCTCCACCCCCTGGCCGGTGGGCTGCGGCGGGCGGGCGGCGGGCGGGCGGCCCGCCTCGCGCACGGCGTTGGCGAGGGCCTCGAGGTCGTCGCTTCCCGGGCCGCCGGTGGAGGTCTCGACGGGAAGCCGAACGACCTCCCAGCCGCGCGGCGCGGTGAGGCGGTCCGCGTGCATCGCGCACAGGTCGTAGCAGTGCGGTTCGACGTAGGCGGCGAGCGGTCCGAGAACCGCTGTGGAATCCGCGTAGACATAGGTGAGCGTGAAGACTGCTGGCTGCCTGCACGCTGTGCGTGAGCAGCGTCTACTGACGCTCACGAGCACAGACGGTATCCCTTTCCCGCCTCCCGCGCCAGCTTCTCCACGCGGTGTCCGCGCCGGGCGGCGGTTCTGACACGTCCGAGCCCCCCGGGGCTGCGCGGCGGGGCCATCATGGCTTAGTCTCGATATGTGCGACGAATGCACCCTCACCAACCTCAGGCCGGACGGGTACGGCGCAGGGACCGCCGGGGACGCGGCGTTCGCGGCCCGTTGACTCCTCCCGAGCTTCCGATCACCCGTAGCAGGTCACAGGTCTTCGACGACCTGGTACTCGACGCGGTCGAGCGCCTCGAACGCGTCTGGGCGCGCGAACTGGCCAACGTGGAGTTCCTCGTCGAAGACGTTCCCCGCGTCCCACCGGGGGTCACCGCCGAGGACGGCATCCCGTTCTCCCGTCTGGAGACGGCGAGGTCCGGCCAGGCCCGGATCATCGTCTACCGCCGTCCTGTGGAGATCCGGACCAAGGAGCCCGAGGAGATGGCCCTGCTCGTCTACGACACCGTGGTCGAGGAGGTCGCCAACCTGCTCGGGCTGGAGCCGGAGACGGTCGACCCCGAGGCATGATCCCTTCCCGACCAGGAGGCCACCGCGGAAGCGGTGGCCTCTTCCGTTTTCGGGCCCCGCTCTCCCCGCTGACCTTGACCTTTCCGGGGTCTCGACCGCATCCGTGACCCCGGAAGGGTCAGGATCAACGAGAGGAACGGCAGCGCGGACGCTAGGGCACCACGCTTGTCAGGCTGTCCACGACTCCGGGAAGGGGGACCTCGGCCGGGGCCGGGGGCAGGGGGAGGACGCTGAGGGCCCCGTCCGCGGTGAGGGCGCGGGCGGCGTGCAGCGGGCCGCCGCCGACGGCCTCCACGATCCAGGTGGTCCCGCCGCCGGGGTCGGTCTCGGGGACGACGGTCGTCCCCGCCTCGACCGTGACGCTCAGCGCCTCGCCCCGCTCGCCGTCGGAGGCGACGGGGGTCAGCCGGACCTCGACCGCCTCCTCGGGCGCGCCCAGGAGCAGCGCGGTCCCGGTGTCCCGCGGTGCGGGCGGGGCGACCGCGCGGGCGTCGGGGCCGACGGCCAGGGGCGCGGTGGCCGCCGTGTAGGCGGTGTCGTCGCCGTCGGAGCGGTCCATCGCCACGCCCACCACGACCGGGTGGTCGGCCTCCACGACCACGGTCCCGGGCCTGCTGTCCAGCGGCCCCTCCAGGCTCACCCGGGTGGACGCCGCCGGGGGCACGTCCACGGAGGCCAGCGCCTCCTCCTCGGCCTCCCCCTCCGGGGTGATCAGGCGGACGTCGGCCGTGGTCGGCTCGTCCCCGGGGGTGGCGATGACGAGGCGCTTGTTCCCTCCGCCGCCCTGGACGCCGGGGATGACGTGCCGCGTCGCGGGGGCCGCTGTGGACGGCACCCAGTCGGCACCGCCCCCTTCGTGCTCGGCGAACAGCCCCACCGCGGCCCGGCCCGCGTTGGTGCGCACGTGCACGGCCACCGCGTTGGTGGTCTCCACCAGCGGGATCAGCGAGAGGTCGACCTGCCCCCGGGGGTCCACCGTGATCCCCCGGGTCTCCTCGGAGAAGGACGGCCCGTCGGTGGCGTACAGGTCGACGTTGACGGTGGCGGGGGTCTCGTCGATGTTGGACAGGTGCAGCCGCAGGTCCTCCAGCTGGTCCCCGCCGGGAGCCGCGAACCAGACGCTCGACGTGGGTTCCGCGCAGCGGATCTCGCTCACCGAGGAGTCGCCGACGGTCGTCTGGGCGGCTTCGAGGCCGGCCGCGAGCGCGCCCTCCGCGCGCACGACGGTGGCGCTGCCCGAACCGTCCTCCCCGTCCCCGCCGTCCTCGTCCTCCTGCGCGTCCCCGGCCGGCGGCTCGTACAGCCACGGCCGCCCGGCCTCCTGGAGCGGTTCGGAGGGCACGGCGTCGGGAAGGTTGGGAGCCGCCGCCAGAGCGCCCCCGTTCTCCCCGTCGTCCCCCTCCGGGGCGAACGCCGCCACCCGGGCTTCGGCGTCCCCGCCCTGGGGCGGCGGGCAGACCCGCGCCGCGGACTCCACCCGGGTCAGCACGGGCTCGGCTTCCTCGGCCGGGGCTGGCAGCGCCGTCAGCGACAACTGGGCCACCCCGAACAGCGCGGCCAGCGCCACGACCACCAGGCCCAGCAGCGCGAAGCGGTTCTCGATGATCAGCTTCACCTTGACGAGCTCCCTCGCTGTCGGGCGCGGCGGTGGCCGCGGTTGGCGCGGCGCGTCCCCTCCGCGGACCGGCCCCGGCGGACCGGCCGACGGGGCCTCGGGGCCGGTTGCGCGGCCTGCTCCCGCAGGTCCTCCTCGGTACGGGCGCCCGGCATCGCCAGCACCACGACCAGCAGGAGCAGCGCTCCCTGGACGACCAGCCAGACCTGGCGGACGATCCCCGTCCGGGCGACCTCCAGCCGACCGCCCTCCGGGGGCAGCGCGAACTCCTGCATCCCCAGTTCGGTGGGGGTTCCGACGAGTTCGACGCCGTCCAGGGTCGCGCGCCAGCCGCCGTCCGCGGGCTCGGCCAGCACCAGACTGCGACCCGGAGGGCCCGCCGGGACGTCGACCGAGGCGTCCACCGGCCCGCTCTCCAGCACGATCGGGGCCCCGGCCTCGTCGTCCTCCTGCACGACGCGCAGCCGCCCCGTGTCCTCGACCAGCCGCCACAGCGCGAACTCGTCGGTGAGCTGGAGGCGCTCCAGCCCGGGAAGCGCGTCCACGGTGTCCACCAGGGTGCGGTCGACGTCGTCGCCGATCTCGGGGGCGGGGATCAGCACGTAGCGGATGCCGAACTCGGCCAGCGCGGCCGCCTCGTCCCCGCCGCGGCCCGCGACCAGAGCCGCCACGACCTCGCTCAGCGCGGCGCTGGGCGCCGCCTCCGCGGGGATCTGCGACTCGCCGACGCGGGGCTCGCGCCCGCGCAGCACGCTGTAGGCGACCGCGCCGTCCCCGGGGGACACCACGAGTGTGCGGGGCTGGGTGCCGTCGGCGCTGACGGACTCCAGGAAGGGCGGGATGGAGGGCGGAGCGTCGCCGGTCAGCGGACCCTGCACCCCGTTCCACATCCAGAGGCCGGCCGCCGCCACCGGGGTGGTCAGGGCCAGCAGCGCGACCGCCGCCGCGAACAGCCTTCGGAGTCCGCCCAGGCGCCACAGGAGGCCGAAGGACTGCGCGGCGGTGGCGGCCGAGAGCAGCATGGCCGTGGCCGCGAAGGCCAGCGCCACACCGGGCCACACGGTGGTGTTCTCCCCGCCCGAGGGGAGGGTGAGCTGGAGGCGGCTCAGCACGATCGCGATGAGGATGCCGAACAGCGCGATGCACCAGCCCACCGCGACCAGCATCCGGCGGCGGCGCAGCAGCAGCGCGCACAGGGCCGCGGCGACGAAGCCGCCGGTGACCCAGATCGGCGGCAGGCCCGGACCGCCCGGGGAGAGCAGCAGCAGCGCCTCGGCGGACAGCCGTGCCTCGGAGATCTCCGGACGGTTGAGCCCCGCCTCCAGCAGCCACAGCGACGGGTGGGCGAACAGCTCCAGTGTCCACGGCAGCAGGAGCACCAGGGGCGCGCCCAGGCCGATGGCCAGGCTGACGTAGAGGCGGCGGCCGAGGTGCCCGAAGGTGACCGCGATGAGGACTCCGGTGAGCAGCGCCAGGATCCACACCAGTGGAACGAACGCCGTGGCCAGCGCCAGCACGAGGCCGAGCGCCCACGAGGCGCGACGGGAGCGGCGCGGGTTGAGGGTGAGGATGCTCGTGGCCAGCAGCCCCAGCACCGGGAAGAGGGCGTGGACCAGCGCCGTGCCGATCCGCCCCTGGGCGACCGCGCCGGTGGCCACCGGCAGCAGCGCGTAGGAGGCGGCCATCCACAGCTGCGCCGGTCGGTAGTGCAGGACCCTGCGCGCCAGCTGGTAGGCGGTGAACCCGGCCAGCGGCACGCAGCCGAGCAGGATGACGGTGACCGCCAGCCACGGCTTGCCCAGGGCCAGCGTGGACAGCAGCGCGAGCACGCCGATGTACGGCGGGGCCACCGCGTCGGAGCCGATGCCGACGTCGTGCCAGCTCGCCACGTACATCGCCCACAGGTCCGATGCGCCGCCCCACACGGGGGGCAGCGCGCCGCCCGCGAGCCGGTCGCCCAGCAGCAGGGAGCGCTCGGCGACCAGGGCGACGACGGTCAGGCCGATCACCAGCAGGACGCCGGGATTGGCGAGCGCGCGGCGCAGCAGGCCCGCGTCGTCGCGGAGGAGGTCGTCGTCGTCGGCGCTGGGCGCCACGGTGACCGCCTGGTGCCGCCCCGCGGAGTCCAGGTCAGCGGCGCCCCCGCCGAGCAGGTTGGAGACGGCGTCGGTGAACTGGCGCATCGCCACCCCGTGCGCCATGAAGGGCCGGATCGCGCTGTAGGTGCGGCGGCGGTCCTTCCGGCGCTTGACGCGCGCCCCCATCAGGCGGAACGGCATCACGAAGAACACCGACGTGATGGCCGCCGCCTCGTCGAGGGCGTTGGCGGGCTGCTTGGCGGCGATGTAGGTCAGCACGCGCAGCGCCGAGGCGAAGGAGTTCCGCAGCAGCGCGACCAGCATCGCGCCGAAGGGGAGGTTGGCCAGCAGCACGTACAGGGCGTTGCGCCGGTCCACCCGGCGGGGGTGGTCGCTGGTGGCGTGGATCCGCCGCCTCCTGCGCGCGGCGGCCTCGGCGTGGTAGGCGACGGCGTCCGTGACGATGAGGACCCGGTGGCCCGCGCCCCCGGCCCGCCAGCAGAAGTCGATGTCGTCGCGGAACAGCCGCAGTGACGGGTCGAACCCGCCGAGCGTCTCCCACACGTCCCGGCGGATCAGCATCCCGGCGCTGGAGACCGCCAGGACCTGGCGGTTCCCGTCGTGCTGGCCGTGGTCGAACTCGCGGGGCTCCAGGCCGGTCTCGCGGCGGCCCGCACCGTCGATGGTGACGCCGATCTCCAGCAGGAGCCGCCGGTCGAACCAGTCGCGCAGTTTCGGCCCCAGGACCGTGGCGCGGGGGTTGTCCCCGGCCGCGAGGAGGAGCTGTTTGAGCGTCTCGGGGTCGGGCGTGCAGTCGTCGTGGATCAGCCAGATCCACTCGACGGCGTCGTCCGCGGCCGGGAACTCGGTGCGCGAACGGGGATGGTCCAGCGCCGCCTGGACGGCGTCGCCGTAACTGGTGTCGCGCGGCAGCGTGAGGATCGACTCGGACGAGATGTACTCGGCGAGGATCGAGCCGCTGCGGTCACGGCTTCCGGTGTCCACTCCGATGACCCGCTGAACGGGTCGGGTCTGGGAGCGGACCGCTTCCAGTGTCTCGGGCAGCCACCGGGCTCCGTCGTGGGTCACCACGACGGCCGTGACGATGTGGCGGGCGGGGTCCAGGGGTAGCACTGCTGCTGTTCGCCTCGGAGGTTTCTTAAGGGGACTAAAAGGCTATTGCGGTCAGACCGCTGGCGCGGCTGATCACGATACGCCAGTCAAGCACGCTCCGGGGCCTCGTCACCGTTCCGGAACACAGACGGTATCGGGAACCGTGCCCGGGCCGCGCCCCGACCGCGCCGCGCGCGGATCCGCAGGTCCCGTAATTTCGGGTGGTAAAGAAACTACAAAAAAGGCGTGTGCCCCGGATAAAAAAACCAGGACACACGCCCCCACATGCTCGACTCACCTACAACATGTCGGCCAGGAAATCGAAATCCTGTCCGGCCGCCTTCTTGAGCCGACGGCGTTCCCGTTCGGAGAGTCCCCCCCAGATGCCGAAGCGCTCATCGTGCTCCAGCGCGTATTCCAGGCACTCCGACCGCACCTCGCACGAGTGGCAGACCTTCTTGGCCTCCCTCGTCGAGCCGCCCTTCTCGGGGAAGAACGCCTCGGGATCGGTCTGCGCGCACAGCGCGCGCTCCTGCCAGCCCAGATCTTCATCCGAGCCGTGCGCCAGCGGGATAACCTCGCTCATGCGCACCTCCTATTGCCCCCCTGGATGTACCCCCCCATTACGACCCCCGGGAGGGTGGAATCACACCTTGAAATTACACGCGCGGGCGTTGCTATACGTCAAGCGCGTTGCGTGGTAATCCCCTGAATATCATGTAACAAACAGCGGCTCGCTGTTCGTTCTCACGGATCCAGGGGATTACCCCGTCCTTTCGTCGGTTCTCGGGGGCTCCGGACTCAGCGCCGGTCGTCGTCGCGGTACTGCCCCGGCCACGAGCCGTCCGCCTCCGGAGCGGGGCGTCGCTGCTGGTCAGAGGCGTAACCGTCGCCGTACCCACCGGGCGTCTCGTAGGGCTGGCCCGCGTAGCCCCCGGTCCCGTATTGCCCGCTCTGGCCGGAATCGGCGCGCTGCGTCTGGTCGGCGGCGTTCTGGTCCTCCGAACGGAAGAACGAGTCCAACGGCGTGTCGCGGTGCGGCGCCTGGTCGGCGGCCGGCTCGGCCGTCGCCTGCGGGTACCAGCCGTGCTGGATCGCGTCCTGGGCGGCGCGCTCCCCCGCCAGGACGTCGTCCCCCGTCACCGGGCTCTGCACGATCGTCGCCTCGGAGTCCCCCGCGTTGTAGCCGGGGTAGGGGGCCTGCTGGTCCTGCTGCGCGTAGCCCTGCTGGTACTGGGCGCCGGACGGCTGCGCGTAGCCCTGCTGGCCGCCGGAGGGCTGGGCGTAGCCCGCCTGCTGCTCGGCGCCGTACGCCTGCTGCTGGCCGCTCTGTCCGTAACCCTGCTGGTCCGGCTGCGCGTAGCCCTGCTGGCCGCCGGAGGGCTGGGCGTAGCCCGCCTGCTGCTCGGCGCCGTACGCCTGCTGCTGGCCGCTCTGTCCGTAACC
>NZ_SNYN01000009.1:0-56911 GCF_004363075.1 Actinorugispora endophytica | reverse complement strand
CCCTGCTGGTCCGGCTGGGCATAACCCTGCTGGTACTGGGCGCCGGTCTGGGTGTACCCGGCCTGCTGCTGCCACTCCTGGCCGTACGCCTGCTGGGCTCCGGTCGGGTTGTAGCCCTGCTGGGCCTGGTAGCCCTGCTGCTCGTACCCCGCGGGCTGCGCCTCGGCCTGCTGGGCAGCGCCGGGTTGGGCGTAGGCGTCACCCTGCTGCGGCCAGCCGGTCCCGGTCTGCGTCGCGGGCTGCCCCCCGGTCGGGGCGTACCCCTGCGTCTGCGGGGCGAACGACTGCTGCGCCCCGGTCGCCGGGTATGCCTGCTGCTTCGCTCCGGGGTAGCCGGGGGCTCCGCGCGGCACCAGGGCGGGATCGCCGAAGACCCTGATCAGGAAGAGCCCCGCGAAGGCGAGGATCGCGAGGCAGGCCACGGTCGAGAAGAAGTGGCTGAACCCCCCCGCGACGCTCTCGCCGTAGTTGGAGCTGACCACGAACCCCATGATGAGCGAGAGGACGCCGAACAGGGCGCCCACGCCGAGTTCGATCATCGCGGTCAGCACGATCCCGAAGGTGCGCGGCGACTTGTCCTTCGCCGTCAGCACGAGGACCACCGCGCCCAGGACCAGACCGACCGTCACCGGACCCGCGAAGACGTCACGGGCGTTCCGCAGCCCCCATGGGACGTCCCCGCCGCCGAATACGGAGATCAGCTGGGCGAGCATGGTCACCGCAACCGCACCGAGCAGTACCCAGGCGGCGGGCTCGCGCAACCGCTGAATGGCTTCGTTGTTCAAGAGAGGTTCCCCTCCGCATGCTGCTTCTCTGTCGCGTCGGTGGAAGCTTTGCATATCGTTGGTTTGTCGAAGGAATCAGACGGGAACAGGCCGCACAAGGCCACGAATCAGACGAATCGATCGGTTCCGGTGTCGCGCGCCGTCCGGCCCGTCATGGCCGCGCGGGTCTGCAACACGGACCGGGGCGCGACGCACATACCCCCCCAGCCTGCCAGACTTGAACCCATGCGGATAGTCGTATTGGCTGGCGGTATCGGCGGCGCGCGGTTCCTGCGCGGGCTCAAGGACGCGCTCGGGAACCGGGCCGACCCCGCCGGAGAAGAGACCGAGATCACGGTGGTCGGCAACACCGGGGACGACATCACCCTTTTCGGCCTGCGGGTCTGTCCGGATCTGGACACGGTGATGTACACCCTGGGCGGCGGCGTCAACGAGGACCAGGGGTGGGGGCGCGCCGACGAGACCTTCTCGGTGCGCGAGGAGCTCGCGGCCTACGGAATGGAGCCGCAGTGGTTCGGGCTCGGCGACCGCGACGTGGCCACCCACGTCGTCCGTTCGCAGATGCTGGCCGCCGGCTACCCCCTCTCGGCGATCACCGAGGCCCTGTGCGACCGCTGGCGGCCGGGAGTCCGGCTGCTGCCGATGAGCGACGACCAGGTGGAGACGCACGTCCTGGTCGACGACGGCTCCGGCCGGCGCGCCATCCACTTCCAGGAGTGGTGGGTGCGGCACCGCGCCCGGATCCCGGCGGAGTCGATCGTGAGCGTGGGCGCGGACGGCGCCAAGCCCGCCCCGGGGGTGCTGGCGGCCCTCCGGCAGGCCGACCTCGTCCTCCTGCCCCCCTCGAACCCGGTGGTCAGCGTGGGTTCCATCCTGGGCGTCCCGGGGATCCGGGAGGCGGTGTCCGCCAAGACCGTCGTGGGCGTGTCCCCCATCATCGGCGGCGCTCCGGTGCGCGGCATGGCCGACGCCTGCCTGTCCGCGATCGGTGTGGAGACCAGCGCGCGGGCCGTGGCCGAGCACTACGGGCCCGAGCTCCTGGACGGCTGGCTCGTGGACGAGGCCGACGCGGACACCGAGGTGGCCGGTGTCGCGGTGCGCGCCATGCCCCTGTACATGAGCGATCCCGAACGCACCGAGGCCATCGCGCGCGCGGCGTTGGACCTGGCCGTCGAACTGAAGGGGTGACCATGATCACGATCGAGGGCGTCAGTGGCCTGCCCGAGGTGCGGCCGGGCGACAACCTGGCCGCGCTGATCGCGGCGGCCGGTCCGCTCTTCGACGGCGACGTCCTCGTCGTCACCTCGAAGATCGTCAGCAAGGCCGAGGGCCGGATCCGGAAGACGGACCGCGAGGCGGCCGTCGACGCCGAGACCGTGCGCGTGGTGGCCCGCCGCGGCCCGACCCGCATCGTGCAGACCCGCCACGGGTTCGTCATGGCCGCGGCGGGGGTGGACTCCTCCAACGTGGAGCCCGGGCACGTGCTGCTGCTGCCCGAGGATCCCGACGACTCGGCCCGGCGGCTGCGCGCGGGCCTGCGGGAACGGCTCGGCGTCCGGGTCGCGGTCGTCGTCTCCGACACCTTCGGCCGCCCGTGGCGGACGGGGCAGACCGACGTCGCGATCGGCGCCGCCGGGATCTCCGTACTGGAGGACCTGCGCGGACGGAGGGACACGCACGGCAACGTCCTGGAGGTGACGCTGAACGCCGTCGGGGACGAGATCGCCGCCGCGGGCGAGCTCGCCAAGGGCAAGACGGACGGGGTCCCGGTGGCGGTCGTGCGCGGCCTTGCGCACCTGGTCACCGACGAGGACGGCGAGGGCGCGCGCGCCCTCGTCCGCACCGCCGACGAGGACATGTTCCGGTACGGCTCGCGGGACGTCCCGCACGCGCGCCGCACGGTCCGCACGTTCACCGGCGCCCCGGTGGACCCGGACGCGGTGCGCCGCGCGGTGGCCGCCGCGGTCACCGCCCCGGCCCCGCACCACACGACGCCGTGGCGGTTCGTGCTGGTGGAGTCCGCTGCCGAGCGCGTGCGCCTGCTGGACGCGATGCTGGACGCCTGGACGGCGGACCTGCGCCGGGACGGCTTCACCGAGGAGTCGATCGCCCGGCGGACGCGCCGCGGCGACGTGCTGCGCGAGGCCCCCTACCTGGTCGTCCCGTGTCTGGTCTCCCACGGGGCGCACCCTTACCCGGACGAGCGCCGGGCCTCGGCGGAGCGGTCGATGTTCCTGGTCGCGATGGGCGCGGGGGTGCAGAACCTGCTGATCGGCCTGACCATGGAGGGCCTGGGCTCGGCCTGGGTGTCGTCCACGATGTTCTGCCCCGACGTCGTCCGCCGGGTCCTGGACCTGCCGGAGGACTGGCAGCCGATGGGCGCGGTCGCGGTCGGCCACGCCGCGGCCCCCCCGAAGGACCGTGCCCCCCGCGACCCGGAGGCCTTCATCGAGGTCCGCTGAACGGGGCCGCCCCGGCTGCTCCGGGCCGGGAGCGGCGGGGCGGCCGGGTGTACCAGGCCGTGTCGGCCGGGCCGGGGCGCGGGTGCCCCGCCCCGGCCGGGGGCTGCGTGGACGCTTCCGAACCCGGCCTCCGGAGACCCGGGGTTCTGGAGGTTCCGGCGCGGGGGCAGTTCGGCGTGCGGGTGCTCGGGGTGGGTTGTTCGGCCTCGCGCCGCGCGGATCGCGAGGTGACGGCAGGCGGCGACGGCGGGTGCGGGTCGGGGCCGCGCCCACGACGTCCGTTTCGCGTGGTTTCCGTTGGTGATCTTGCTGTTTCCCCCCGAGAACCTTGACCTCGGGGGAAACAGCAAGATCACCGGACATTCGAGGGCCGGTTCCGCCCCCACCCGGAATGATCATGGGCTTTCCGCCCTTCCCGGCCCCGAAACAGGCAGAAAGCCCAAGACCGTCAACGACACCCTCACGCAACGGACATCATGGGCGCGGCCCCGACCCGCACCCGCCGTCGCCGCCCCCGTCACCGCGCCGCGCACGAGGACACCCCGACGATCCGGTCGGCGGATTCCCGACGCCGAATCACCCCCGCGCCGGAGACTCCTTCGCTACCGGACCAGCTGATATCCCCGGGGAGAACCCGCCGGACGGACGCGCGGCCTTCGCGGGATTTATTGAAAACTCTCCTTCTAGTGGCATTGACCACACTCCAGGGTTCTCTTAGGTTTGTTTCCAATTCGCCACTGGCCGGATCCGGTCAGCAGGCGAGGACAACCCGGTCCGCACCGCCCTCCGAACGCCGCTGCGGCCGCGGCGGAGGGGTGGGGCCCGGCCGGGCGCCGTATCACGTCGCACCCGCTCGACGGATGAGGAGCACCCCTTGACAGTCAAGCGACTACGCTCGGCGATGGCGCTGATCGCCTCCGCGTTCATCGCGTTCGCCGGGTCCGCCATCGCCACGGCCCCCGCCCACGCCGCAGGCGCTCCCGCCGCGGCCCCCCAGGCCCCCGCCGCGGCCTCGGGGCAGTGGCTGACCGGCTACTGGCACAACTTCGACAACGGCTCGACCGTCATGCCGCTCAGCGAGGTCCCGAGCGCCTACAACCTGGTGGCGGTCGCGTTCGCCGACAACATGCCGGGCACGCCCGGCGGCATCACCTTCAACCTGGCCAGCGGCGAGCTCGACGGCTACTCCGCCCAGGCGTTCAAGGACGACATCGCCGCGCTCCAGGCCCAGGGCCGCAAGGTGGTCATCTCGGTGGGCGGCGAGCGCGGCCACGTCAGCGTCTCCAACGCCGCAGAGGCCGCCAACTTCGCCGACACCACGTACGCCCTGATGAACGAGTACGGCTTCGACGGCGTCGACATCGACCTCGAACACGGCATCAACGCCCAGTACATGACGGAGGCGCTGCGCTCCCTCTCGGCCCGGGCGGGCTCCGACCTGATCATCACGATGGCCCCGCAGACCATCGACTACCAGGCCACGACCATGGGCTACTACCAGTTGACGAACAACATCAAGGACATCCTGACCATCGTCAACATGCAGTACTACAACTCCGGTTCGATGCTCGGCTGCGACCAGCGGGTCTACTCCCAGGGAACCGTGGACTTCCTGACCGCGCTGGCCTGCATCCAGCTGGAGATGGGCCTGCGCCCCGACCAGGTCGGCCTCGGCCTGCCCGCGGTCCCCTCCGCCGCGGGCGGCGGTTACCAGTCCACCGGCAACGTGATCCGCGCCGTGGACTGCCTGGAGACCCGCGCCAACTGCGGCTCCTTCACCCCCTCGCGGGCCTACGGCGAGATCGGCGGCGTCATGACGTGGTCGATCAACTGGGACGCGACCAACGGCTACGCCTTCGCCGACGCCATCGGCCAGCGGCTGGGCACGGGCGAGGGCGGCCCCGGACCCGACCCGGACCCGGACCCCGATCCCGGCGACTGCGCCGCCCCCGCCTGGAGCGCGGGCTCCGTCTACGTCCGCGGCGACCGGGTCACCCACAACGGGCGCACCTGGGAAGCCCAGTGGTGGACCCTGAACGAGACCCCCGCGCCCGTCGAGTGGGGGGTGTGGAAGGACCTCGGCCCCTGCTGACGCCGCCCCTTCCCCCGAACCGGACGACCCCGCCCCCGGCGGCGCGCAGGCCCCGCTCCTCCGCGCCGACCCGACCGGGGCGGGGCCGTCCCACGGCGGGCCCCGGCTCCTCCCCGGAGGGGCCGGGGCCCGCCCTCGGCTACACCACCGGCAGGCGCGGCCTCCGGATGCTCTCCGCGACGCCGTCGTTGGCCTCGGCGACGGCCCTGCGCTCGGCGGGGACCTCGCGGTAGAGGGTGTCGCGCTGGCGCAACGGGCGGCCGGTCGGCGCGACCAGGGCCCGGATGTCGCTGATGGTCTTGAACGAGCCGTTGCCCGAGCCCGCCATGCGGCTGATCGTCTCCTCCATCAGCGTGCCGCCGACGTCGTTGACCCCTCCGTCGAGGAGCAGGTGGCAGTGCTCGTCGGCGAGCTTGACCCACGAGCACTGGATGTTGTCGATGTGGCCGTGCAGCAGCAGTCGGGCCAGCGCGTGCACCGCCCGGTTCTCCCGCACGGTGGGGCCGGTGCGGGCCAGCCCCGCGAGGTAGATGGGCGCGTTGGTGTGCACGAACGGCAGCGGCACGAACTCGGTGAAGCCGCGCCGCCCGTTGCGCTCCACCGACCGCTCCTGGAGCGAGCGGATCAGCTTGATGTGCGCCACCCAGTGCTCGGGGGTGTCCACGTGCCCGTACATCATGGTCGAGGTGGTGGGGATGCCCAGGTCGTGCGCCGTGGTGACGACGTCGACCCACTCGGCGGCGGGCAGCTTGCCCTTGGTGAGCACCCAGCGCACGTCGTCGTCGAGGATCTCGGCCGCCGTGCCGGGGATCGAGTCGAGCCCGGCCTCGCGCGCCCGGGTCAGCCACTCGCGCACCGGCAGGTTCGTGCGGGCCGCGCCGTTCATGACCTCCATCGGGCTGAAGGCGTGGACGTGCATGCCGGGGACCCGCTCCTTCACCGCCCGGGCGATGTCGAAGTACGCCGTGCCCGGCAGGTCCGGGTGGATGCCTCCCTGCATGCACACCTCGGTGGCGCCCGCGTCCCACGCCTCGGCGGCCCGGTCGGCGACCTGGTCGAGCGACAGCGTGTAGGCGTCGGCGTCGGTGCGCCGCTGGGCGAAGGCGCAGAAGCGGCAGCCGGTGTAGCAGACGTTGGTGAAGTTGATGTTCCGGGTGACGACGAAGGTCACGTCGTCGCCGACGGTGTCCCTGCGCACCCGGTCCGCCAGTGCCGCCAGCTCCTCCAGCTCGGGCCCGTGGGCGTACAGCAGCGCCAGCGCCTCGGTGTCGGTGAGCCCGGCGGGGTCGCTCTCGGCGTGCCGCAGCGCGGCGCGGATCTCGGGGTCGAAGCGGCGCGGCGCGCCCACCCCGAGGGCGGGGCGTCCGACGCGCTCGCGCAGCCGGGACCAGTCGCCGTAGACGGCGTCGAAGTCGCCGCGCCGGTCCCCTGTGCGGCCCTCGGTGTCCACCCCCACGTGCAGGTCGGTTCGCCCCGCCGACGCCATGCCCGCCTCGGGCTCCTGCCACGGGCGGCCCTTCACCACCGCGTCCTCGCGGGCCAGCCCGGTGGCGGGGTCGGCGAGCGCGTGGACGTGCGCGAGGATCCGGGGGTCCAGCCACGGCTCGCCCTGGCGCACGTACTCGGGGTAGACGGTGAGTCGCTCGCGCAGCGCGAACCCGGCCTCCGCGGTGCGCTCGGCGAGCGCGTCGATCTGCGGCCAGGGCCGTTCGGGGTTGACGTGGTCGGGGGTGAGCGGGGAGACGCCGCCCCAGTCGTCGATCCCGGCGCGCAGCATCAGCCCGTACTCCCCGCCGATGAGGTTCGGCGGGGCCTGGATCCGGGCCCGGGGGCCCATGACGAGCCGGGTGACGGCGATGGTCGCGGCGAGCTCGGCGAGCTCGGCGTCGGGCCGGTGCATCATCGCGGTGTCCGGCTTGGCCCGGAAGTTCTGCACGATGACCTCCTGGATCGCGCCGTACTCGCGGGCCGTCCCGCGCATGGCGAAGACGGACTCGGCGCGCTCGGCCACGGTCTCGCCGATGCCGATCAGGATCCCCGTGGTGAAGGGCACGTTGGAGCGTCCGGCGTCGTCCAGGACCCGCAGCCGCACCGCGGGGTCCTTGTCGGGGCTGCCGTAGTGGGCCTGGCCGCGCTCGGTGAACAGCCGGGTGGAGGTGGTCTCCAGCATCATGCCCATGGACGGCGCGACGGGCTTGAGCCGCTGGAAGTCGCCCCAGCTGAGCACGCCCGGGTTGAGGTGCGGCAGGAGGCCGGTCTCCTCCAGGACCATGACGGCCATGGCGCGCACGTAGGAGAGCGTGTCGTCGTACCCCTGCTCGTCCAGCCACTGGCGGGCCTGCTTCCAGCGGTCCTCGGGACGGTCGCCGAGGGTGAACAGGGCCTCCTTGCAGCCCATGGCGGCGCCCTCGCGGGCGATCGCGAGGACCTCGTCGGGTGAGAGGTAGGGGGCGGGGAGCTTGCCGGGGACGGTCGCGAACGTGCAGTAGTGGCAGCGGTCCCGGCACAGCCGGGTCAGGGGGATGAAGACCTTGCGGCTGTAGGTGATGACGCCCGGCCGCCCCGCCGCCTCCAGTCCGGCGTCGCGGACCCGGGCCGCGTGTTCGAGCAGTGCCTCCAGGTCGTCGCCGCGCGCGTGCAACAGGACCTCGGCCTCGGTCCGGTCCAGAGTCTTGCCGTCCCTGACCCGGGCCAGCGCGCGCCGCATGGCCGAGGGGGAGGGGGAGCCGTCGATGTTCCCGTTTCCAGAACCACTCATAGCCGCACGATACGCGCAGGACGCTCCAAGCCGGACGCCCGGCCGGCGCGGTCGCGGCGGAGGATCCGGGCCGGAAGGAGTCCTTAGGGTGACGGCATGACCTTGGACCCCGGCAACGCCCGAGCCCGGTTCGCCTGTGCCCGCGTGGCCCGCCTCGCCACCGCGTCCCCCGACGGCCAGCCCCACTTGGTGCCGGTCACCTTCGCCTCCTACGGCGACACCGTGGCCATCGCGATCGACCACAAACCCAAGACCACGACCTCCCTGAAACGGCTCGCCAACATAGCGGCCAATCCACTGGTGTCCCTGCTCACCGACGAGTACAGCGACGACTGGGAGCGGCTGTGGTGGGTGCGCGCCGACGGCACCGCCCGTACGGAACACCGCGGCGGCGAGCGCGCGGACGCCCTCGCCCGCCTGGCGGAGCGCTACCCGCAGTACCGGGAGCGCCCTCCTGACGGCCCCGTCATCCTGGTCCGTGTGGCCCGGTGGAGGGGCTGGTCGTTCGGGTAGGTCCGCGTCATGCCGCCTGAAGCCATCCGCAGACCACAGACAGATCGCCGACGCCGTACGCGCCCGCATCCTGTCCGGCGGTCTCGGCCTCACACCCCCTCTCTTTGACCGACCCCCGCGAAGCGACGCGGGGACCGCATCGGCTGCGGACTGAGGCCGCGCCCGGTTCCACACGTTCCAGCAGGACGCTAACCGAACGAAAGCGCAATCCTAGAGCGAGTACGCCTCTCGGGTATGGTGTCGGACATGAGCGCCCCAGCCACTCCCGCGGCGCCGAGCGGGGACGACTACGACCGGCTGGTCCCCGACGTCTTCGCCCGCGACTGCCTGTCCCGGCACGTCCTGGCGGACGTCTCGGGAAAGTGGGGGACGCTCGCGCTGCTGGCCCTGCACGAGGGGGCCTACCGGTTCAACGCGCTGCGGCGGCGCATCGACGGCGTCAGCGAGAAGATGCTCGCCCAGACGCTCCAGGCCCTCGAACGCGACGGCCTGGTCAACCGCGACGCGCAGGCCGCCATCCCGCCCAGGGTCGAGTACAGCCTCACCCCGCTGGGCGTCCGGATCGCCGGGCGGCTGGCGGCCTTCGTCGAACTGCTCGAAGAGGCCGTCCCGGAGATCACGGAGGCGCGGCGGTCCTACGACGCGCGCCGCTGACGATCCGCCTGCTTCTCTCGCTGATCTTGACCTTTTCGGTCTCTCAACCGCTTCTGAGACCCCGAAAAGGTCAAGATCAGCGGGGGACTAGCGCTTGCGGGCGCGCAGCAGGACGATGCTGCCCCGGGTGTTGGGCTCGCGGCTGTCGCTCAGCGACACCAGGGGGATCAGCGGGGCCGCGGCGTTGAAGCCGACCCTGCCGCCGCGCGCGGACAGGCCGAGATAGGTGCGCTCGGCCGCCCTGCCGCGGAACTGGTAGCTGTGCTCGGCGACGTCGAGGCCGCACTCGGCGAGCAGCGCGCCCAGCGTCTCGTGGGTATAGGTGCGCTGCACGTGGTAGCGGCGCCGGTGCGCCTCGAACAGCTCCGGCCAGTCCGCGCGCCGGGACAGGCAGTCGGCGGACATGACGAGCTCGCCGCCGGGTTTGAGCACCCTGGCCATCTCGCGCAGCGCGGCGGGCCCGTCGTCGAAGTGCTCGATCGCGCAGATCGACATGACCTTGTCGACGGTGCCGTCGAGCATCGGCAGCCGCAGCGCGTCGCCCTCGATGAGCGCCGGGGCGTGGCTGAGCCGCCTCCCCCGCAGCATCTTGTTCCGGGCCAGGTCGACGGAGACGGCCCGCGCGCCGCGCCTGCGCGCCTGCGCCGCCCAGTAGCCGTCCCCTCCGGCGACGTCCAGGACCACCTGGCCGGTCAGGTCCCGGCCGAGCCAGCGCAGCAGGGTTCCGGCCTCGCGGTAGCGGCAGACGTGGATCTGGTGGCCGGCGAAGGCGACGACATCAGGCAGGAGCACGGGTCTCACCCTAGCGCCGCCCCGATCCGGCGGGGACTACCCTGGCCGGGTGCTGAGCCGTCTCCGCGCCGACCCCCGGGTGCGCGCCGCCGTCGTCCTGCTCGTCCTCGGATGCGCGGGCCTCGCGCTGTACACGCGCTGGGACGAGGCGGGCGACGCGCTGGCCTCCCTCTCCCCCTGGCTGGTCGCCGGCTCGCTGGCGGCCGCGCTGGCCTCGCTCGGCGCGCAGATGATGGCGTGGCGGGCGCTGCTGGCCGATCTGGGCTCGCCGCTCGATGTCCCGGTCGCGGCGCGGATCATGTTCGTCGGCCAGCTCGGCAAGTACCTGCCGGGATCGGTGTGGGCCTTCGTGGCCCAGGTGGAGCTGGCCAGGGACCTCCAGGTCCCGCGCCGACGCGGGATCACCGCGACGGTGCTGGCGGTCGCGGTGACGCTGACGGTGAACCTGCTGGTGGCGGCGGTGACCCTGCCGCTGTCCTCGGCGGAGGCCGCGCAGCGCTGGTGGTGGGTGCTGGCGTGCGCTCCGCTGCTGGCCGCGGCGCTGCACCCGCGGGTGGTGACCTGGCTGCTGCATCTGGCCCTGCGCCTGACCGGGCGCTCGCGCGACGTGCCCGACGAGGAGCTGGAGCGGATCAGCGGCCGCGGCATGGCCGCCTCGGTGGGCTGGACACTGGCCGCCTGGGTGCCGATGGGCCTGCACGTGTGGTCCCTGGCCGCGGGCGTCGGCGGCGGGCCGGGCTCCCTGCCGATCGCGATGGGCGCCTACGCCCTGGCCTGGACGCTGGGGGTCGTGGTGGTCCTCGCCCCGGCCGGCCTGGGGGTGCGCGAGGTGGTCCTGGTGGCGGCGCTGGCCCCCGTCCTGGACCCCGGTTCCGCGCTGGTGGTCGCCGCCCTGTCCCGCCTGGTGATGACCGCGGCCGACGTCCTGTGGGCGCTGCTCGCCCTGGGCCGGGTCCGGGTGGGCGACCGCTCCCGCCCCGACGGGGTGTAGCCCGGACCGGGTCAACCGGTCAGGGTCTCCAGGTACCGCTTCCAGTGGTCCTCGGGGTCCACCGGGCGGACGCCCGCGCGCAGCCGCCGGAGGCGGCCGGGGGCGTAGCAGTCGGCGATGGCGCGCGCCAGGCCGGCCGGGTCGTCGGGGTCGCAGAGCAGGCCGTCCACCCCGTCGGCCACGTGGTCCGGCAGGGTGCCGACGCGGGTGGCGATCACCGGCAGGCCGTACTCGTGCGCCAGCCACACGTTCTGGGTGGCGGTGGCCGAGCGGTAGGGCAGCACCACCGCGTCGCAGGCTGCGAACAGGGCGGGGAGCCCGGCCGCCGGGACGTAGCCCTCGCGCCACTCGACCCGGTCCGCCACTCCCAGCTCGTCCGCCAGGGCCCGCAGCGCGTCCGAGCCGCCCCAGAACTCGCCCGCGACGGTCAGCCCGATGCCCGGCGGTCCGGCGGCGAGCGCGCGCAGAAGGACGTCCACCCCCTTGTAGGGGCGGACGAACCCGAAGAAGAGCAGCCGCCCGCGCACCCCGTCGGGCGCGGCGGCCGGGCGGACGGCCTCGGGCAGGTGCGGGGGCATCTCGGCCATCCGCACGTCCGGGCGGCCCCGGGTCCGCAGCCGCGCGGCCAGGGCCTTCTGCTCGGGGGAGTGGGTCAGCACGGTGTCCACCCGGTTGAGCAGCAGCCGCGTCAGGGCGGCGTCCGCTCCCGCCCGGCCCCGCTCGTGCGGCAGCACGTTGTGGCACAGCGCGACCGTGCGCGCGGCGCGCCCGATCCCGGCGAGCATCCCCAGGTAGGGCGGCACCTGGACGGGCGAGAACACGGTGAGGACCACCAGGTCCGCCTCGCGGCCCAGGCGGCGTCCGGTCCGGTACCAGCCGTCGGGCCGGTACCAGGCGAGGTCGCGCCTGGTGCGCGGGTAGAGCGCGCCCTCGGGCTCGCCGATGGTCTGGCTGCCCGGGTACAGCGCGGCCGGGTACTGCGCGCGCCACGACTCCACGACGACGTCGTGCCCCTCGGCGGCCAGCCGGTGCGCGAGCTCGGTGGTGTGCCGGGCTCCCCCGCCCTTGTACGGGTGGACGGGTCCGACCAGCGCGATCCGCATCCGTCCCTCCTCTCGCCCCGGCCGGTCAGGAGCCGTCGCGCGAACGCACGATCAGGTCGGCCAGCAGGGCCATCGAGGCGATCATGAACCCCGCCATGAGCAGCATGATCGTGTTGTTGCGGATGTACACCGGGTCGGTGACCACGTCGTAGACGACCTTGCCCGCGCCGATCCCGACCAGCCACAGCGCGGGCGGCATCAGCACCTTGAGCGGGTTGAAGTACATGACCATGCGCAGCACCTGGAGGATGTACCGGTAGGCGTCGCGCACGAAGTGGAACTTGGAGCGCCCGGCCCGCTTGGAGTACACGACCGGCTCGTAGTGGATGGCGTGCTGGTTGGACAGGAAGGCCAGGGTGATCGTGGTGACGCAGGAGAACCCCGGCGGGAGCAGCCGCAGGTAGGGCAGCGACACCTCGCGCCGGAAGGCGCGCAGCCCCGAGTTCAGGTCGGGGATCCTGGTGTTGGTCAGCCACTCGGCGATCTTGCGGATCAGCCACTTGGTGGGGACCCGCAGGAACTTGTGGCTGCCCATCTCCTGGTCGCGTGCGCCCACCACCTGGTCGACGGTGTCGTCCTTGGCCAGGATCGCCACGAGTTCGGGGATGCGCTCGTTCGGGTACGACATGTCCGCGTCGGTCCACACCACGATCTCGCCGCGCGCCCGCTGGGTGCCGATCCGGCGCACCGTGCCCGTCCCGCCGTTGTTGGGGAAGGCGATGATCCGCAGGTTCGGGAAGCGCGGCGCCGCGGCGCGCAGCCGGGCCAGGGTCTCGTCGGTGGAGGCGTCGTCGACGGCCAGCAGCTCGTAGGAGTACTCGCTGCCGTCCATCGCCGCGCAGATCCGCTCGACCTCGGCGATCACGTGGTCCTGCTCGTTGTAGCAGGGCAGCACGATCGTGGCGTAGGGGGCTGCGGTCTCGGGGGCGGGGATGGTCTCACTCACGGTGGCCCCAGGATAGCGACTCCGGGGCCTTGGGGCGGGCGCCGTCACCTCGGCAGGACCGCGATCCAGACGTCCCCGTTGAACCGCCACGCGCCGGACGGCGGCTCCATCAGGGTGCTGGGGTCCTGATCGGTGTGCACGTCGAACGGGTGGAGGGGGGCGACACCGGGCGGCATGAACGGCCTCAGCTGCTCGGCGCTCGCCGTGGCCAGGACCGCGTCCCGGTCGCGCTCGTGGATCTCGCCGACGATCCGCCGCACGGAGTCGGGGTCGGGCTGGTTCAGGTGCGCCGTGGGCACTCCGCACATGCCGCGGATGAGCTGCATGAACTTGCTGGCGGTCGAGGGGTCCAGGATAACGACGCTGGCGTCGTCGGGGATCTCCGCGCAGGTCCGGTGGGTGGCCTCGACCGAGCCGACGTCCGTCCGGTAGCCCATGATCCCGCCCGCGGTGACGGCCGTGGGCACCAGCAGCGCCGCCGCGCCGACCGCCGCGAGGACGGAGCGCGCCCACGCCGGCGGCACCGCCGGGTGGTCGCGCAGGTACCGGGACGCCCAGGCCAGGAACCAGACGGCGAACAGGACGAACGCCGGGATCACCAGCACGATGAGGCGGCGGCTCGCCCACGGGTGGTCGGGGGTGATGGCGGGCCGGACCAGTGTGGTGCAGACCGTCCAGACCAGCACCATGAGCGGCAGCGCCCACTGGGGGTCCCGGCGCAGCGCCACCCGGCGCAGCAGCAGCGCGACCCCGAAGGCGGCCAGGAGCACCGCGGCCAGGCCCACGTACCAGCCGACCCAGTACAGGCTCATCTCCTCGTACGTGCGGTCCGGGTCCACGGGCAGGCCCTCGATCTCCTGCACATGGCCGATGTACAGGCCGGTCGCGTCGTCGCCGTGGCCGCGCTGGACGAAGAACAGCGGGCGCAGCGCGAACCCCGCCATGACCACCAGGACGGCGACCGCGAGGGCGTTGGGCAGCCACGCCGGGCGGTCCAGGCGGGGCGCCCCGCGCCGCCACAGCACGAGCACGGCCACGGCCGTGGCGGCGACGACGGCGCCGCTCAGGAGCAGGAGGGGGCCGAGCGAGTCCGACAGGTACTCGAGGTACGGCCTGGACAGCACGAACCCGGCGACGAGCCCGTAGCCGACGCCGACGGACAGGCCTACGGCCATCGGCAGCGCCTGGCCCCGGCGCGCGAGCAGGAGCAGCCCCAGGAAGCCGACGACCGGGAGGAGGTCGCGCATCGCGTCGATGCGCACGAGGAGCCCCAGGCCGAAGGCCAGCCCCGCGGCCAGGGCGAGCACGTGCGGAGCCCCCCAGCGGCCGAGCGGGCGCGCGCGGCGGGCGAGCGCGTCGTAGGCCAGGACGAGCGCGCCGAGCAGCAGGACCTGGGCGACGGGCTCGCTGTAGGTGGAGCGGCTGATCCACTGCTGGGGATGGCACACCGCCAGGGTCAGGGCCGCCAGCGGCGCCCAGCGGGCGCCCACGAGCCGGGCGGTCAGCCCCGCGAAGGTCAGGACGCCGAGCGCGCCGACGAGGGGCGGGACCACGACCATCCCGCCGAGGCCCGCCGCCCAGAAGCCGAGCGAGTACACCAGCGGCGCGCCGGCCAGGAACTGCGGCCAGACGACGTCGTCCACCTGGTAGTAGGCGAGGCTGTTGTAGCTCAGCGCGAAGTCGTCGCCCGCGATGAGCTCGCGCTGCTGCGGGACGGGCAGGTAGCCGTTCTGCGCGATCCACGCCGTGTACTGGGCGTACGAGGCCGCGTCCCGCCTGATGACGAACTGCTCGGAGTGGTAGGCGACCTGGACCGCGGCGAAGACCACGACGACCAGGACGACCAGGACGAGCGGCCACCAGGGGACGTCGTCGGGCTCCCCGCCGACCGCGGGCGCCAGTCTCGGCACGAGGGCGAGCGCCGCCAGGACCGTCGGCAGGCCCACGACGAGGCCCGTCAGCGGGGTGAGGAGACCGAGGAGGAGCAGCGGGAACGCCACCAGCAGCCACGCCGTGAAGGCGACGACCGGGACGAGGGTGGTCCGCGCGAGCAGGGAGCCGGGGGTCAGGCGCATAAGGGCAACGATGCCAGCTGTCGGCCGTCCCGGGGACCCCGACGGTCCTCCCCGCGGACATCGGCCTCCGGCACCCGGACCGGACCCGTCCCGATCACCGCGACGGGCCCGGTCACCGCATGGGTAGCATGTGCGCGATCCGCAGTGCAGACGAGGAGATGCCGCCGTGTCCGTGCGAACACCCGTGCAGTTGTGGCAGGAGGCCAGGGCCGTGGACGCCGCGCGCCCCTTCGTCACCGCCTACGACGAGGCGACCGGCGGCCGGGTGGAGCTGTCGTTCGCCACCTTCGACAACTGGGTCTCCAAGACCGCCAACATGCTCGTGGACGGGCTCGGGGCCGAACCCGGGGAGCGCGTCGTCCTCGCGCTCCCGGTGCACTGGCAGAGCCTGGTGTGGGCGATCGCCTGCTGGTCCGCCGGGCTGACCGCCGTCCTGGCCGGCCCGGGGGACCTGCCCGAGGGGGACATCGCGGTCGCCGACGCCGCCCGCCTGGAGGCCGCCCTCGACTCGGGCGCCCGCGAGGCCGTCGGCACCTCCCTCCACCCGCTGGGCCTGCCCCTGGCGGACCGCCCGCCCGCCGCTCTGGACTACTCGGTGGAGGTGCGCGGGTACGGCGACCACTTCCGACCCGACCCGGTCGACCCGGCGGCGGCCGCCCTGGTGAACGGAGACGACTCCTTCACCGGGGCCGAACTCGCGGCGGCGGGCGCGCGGACCGCGCGGACCTGGAAGCTGACAGCCTCCGACCGAGTGGCTATCATCACTTCCGAGTCAGCCCCACTTGCGCTGCTTGGGCGTGACCTGTCCCGATTCTTGGGTGTGCTGAGCAGCTCCGCCGCGATGGTGCTGGTCCCAGGTCTCGATTCGGTTACCCTGCAATCGCGACTCGGCATGGAGCGCGTCACCGCCATCACCGGCGCTCCTTCTGACTCCCTCTCCTCGGAGACCCCGCTGAAGTCGCTCCCCTGACGCCTACCCCTTTGGTGCCCGATGCCGAAAAGATCCTCTTCTCGCAGATCAGCCGGGTCGCGCGCCGTACGGCGCGGGCTGACCGCCGGCGGCTGGGTCGCCGTCGGAACGACCGCGCTCGTCATCGGCAGCAGCCTCACCGCGTACGGCGCCTACTACGACATCTACAGCAACATCAACCAGGAGACCATCGACACCGACGCCTGGGACCGGCCGACCAAGGTCGAGGGCGCGCTCAACATCATGATCATCGGCTCGGACGTGCGCAGCGGCGACAACGCCGAGTACGGCGGCGAGATCGAGGGCGAGCGTCCCGACTCGCTCCTCATCGCGCACATCTCCCCCAGCTACGACGGCGCGACGCTGATCAACCTGCCCCGCGACTCCATGGTGAACATGCCCGCCTGCGAGGCCAGCGGCGACAAGCCCGGCATGGCCGCGCACTACGGGATGATCAACTCCGCGATGGACCAGGGCGGGGTGCAGTGCCAGTGGCAGGTCGTCGAACAGCTCACCGGCATCCACATCGACCACTTCGTCAGCGTCGACTTCACCGGTTTCAAGGACATGGTGGACGCCGTCGGCGGCGTGGACATGTGCATCCCCGCCCCCGTCGACGACCCCAAGGCCGACCTGACCCTCGACGCCGGCGAGCAGACCCTGAACGGCGAGCAGGCGCTGGGCTACATGCGCTCGCGCTACGGACAGGGCGACGGCAGCGACCTGAGCCGGATCGACCGGCAGCAGGACTTCCTGGCCGCCATGCTGCGCAAGGTCATGAGCGGCGAGATCATGTCCAGCCCCACCAGCATCTACTCCTTCCTCGGCTCGGTCACCGACTCCATCACCGTGGACGACGAGCTCACCGTCGACAGGATGACCGACATCGCCATCCAGATGCGCCAGGTCGACATGGGCAACATCCAGTTCGTCACCGTGCCCAACGGGCAGGCCCCCGAGGACGCGAACCGGGTCGCCTGGACCCAGCCGGACGCCGACAACCTGTTCGCGGCCATCGCCAACGACACCGCGATCGCCGAGGAGGAGGAAGAGGAGGCCCCCGAGGAGGAGCCGCAGGAGGAAGAAGAGGAGACCCCCCCGGTCGCCCCCTCCGACGTCTCCGTGGAGGTCCTCAACGGCACCGACGTCAACGGCCTGGGCAGCGAGGTGGGCAGCCACCTCGGCGCGCAGGGCTTCGTGGTCGCCGGCAGCCGCAACCCCGACGGCGAGATCCCGGCGGAGACCACCGTCTACTACGGCACCGGCTTCGAGGGGCACGCCAAGGCCGTCGCCGCCGAGCTCGAGTCCGCCACCACCGCGGAGAACCCGCTCCTGGGCGGGACCGTCCAGCTGGTCATCGCGGGCGAGTGGGGCGGCTTCAAGGGGGAGCCGACCAGCGGCGGCGGCACCGACCTGCCCGTGGACGGCAAGACCGCCGAGGCCCAGGAGAGCTCCTGCGGCTGATCCCCGTCGGGGCGGTCGCCGGCGCCGGGAACGCCGGCGGCCGCCCCGGGGCCTACCGCCGCGCGGCCTTCGACCGCCGCCGGTGGACGGGGAGGATCACCCGGCCGGCCCTCCGCTCTCGGGGCGGACCGGTTCGGGGCGGTCTCCGGTGACGATCAGCCGCGTCCACGCGTCGAGGACCCGGGGCATCGAGTAGTTCTCCGCGATCTCGGCCCGGGCCTCGGCGCGGACCGCGTCGAAGCGCCCCCCGGTGACGACGGCGTGCACGGCGTCGGCCATGGCGCCGGGGCTCTCGTGCACCCAACGGCGCGAGTAGACGGTGTCCGCGCCGGGCCAGTCCAGAACGGCGGGCACGCTCCCCGACGCGGCGCCCTCGGCGGGCCCCAGGTGGAAGCTCTCGTCGTCGCTGGTGGACAGGACGAAGCCGACCCTGCGCAGCCACACCGCGACATCGGGGCCGTACGGGTCGAACACCACCCCGTCGGCGAGCGTCTCCGAGCGCTGGATGCGCCGGTAGGCGCGCTCGTAGTAGTCGCGCTCCTCCGGCCGGTTCCACACCCACCAGTAGTCCCACGGCTGCCTGGTCTTGACGGCCAGGGTGTAGCGGGGGTCGCGCCGCCTCAGGTCGGCGAGCACGTCCAGGGCGCGGTCGACCCGCTTGCGCGAGGGGGCGACGCCGATCATCCCGAGCGTGTACCGCGCGCCCGGCAGCTTCGGCCGGGAGAGCTGCGCCACGTCGACCCCGCTGGGCAGCGACACCACCTTGTCGGCGGGCCAGCTGGCGCGCTCGCGGGCGAGAGCGGCGTAGTGGGGGCTGACGCAGACGACGGCGTCCACCTTCTCGATGTCGAGGCGGCGCGGCCACTCGGTGGACAGCTCGAACCGGTGCAGCCGGACCAGGAGCCGCTGCCCGTCCCGCTTGTGCCGGGCGTAGAACAGCGCGTTGGGGCCGCACCACTCGCAGACGACCACGTCGGCCCAGGCCGCGAGCTCCCGGCTGCGGTACTGGTCGTGCGTGCGCAGCCCCTCCCACTCGTCGACGCGCACCTCGATTCCGGGCAGCGCGTCCAGGTGCTCGACGAGCCGGGTGAGGTACTTGAGCTCGTGCCCGGCGACCACCACCTTGAGCGGGAGCCGGGGGTTGGTCCCCCTGGGCGCGGACGGGAAGGCCAGGCTCAGGTAGGAGCGCAGCAGCGCCACCGCCTGGTCCAGGGTGAACGGCGCCGACACCGCGGCGCTGCGCTGCGCCGCCGCGCGGTGCGTCCCGGGGTCGGCGGCGCGCGCCAGGGCGTCGACGACGGAGTCCAGGCCGGGCCCCGAGTAGAGGGGGTAGTCGGCGCCGAACAGCTCCTCGTGCGCGGGGGTGTGGTTCAGGACCACGGGGAGGCCCAGCGCGCCCGGTTCCAGCGTCTTCAGGGACGGCTCCAGGGCCGCGTCGAGGTCGGGGTGCCTCCAGGCCAGGGCGACGTCGCACCGGGCCGCCAGCTCCAGCGTCTCGGCGCGGGAGCGGCCGCCGTGCCACACCACGTCGGGGGTGTCCTCCAGCGCCTTCACCATGCGCCTTCCCCAGTCGGAGGGCCCCCGGTCCGCCACGTCGCCGACCATGTGCAGTTCGGCGGGCACGCCCCTCGCCGCGAGCGCGGCGGGCAGCCCGGTCATCTCCAGGGTGTTGCGGCGGGGGGAGAACGTGCCCGCGTAGACGAGCTGGAGGGGGACGCGCGGCCGGCTCACGGCGTCGGGTGCGCCGGGCGTGGTGACGACCGGGGGCAGGAGCACGCTGCGGCCGCAGGCCGCCGGCACCGCCGATTCGAGGAAGCCGCGCAGCTCCTCGCTGGGGCAGAGCAGGAACCGGGAGGCCAGGGCGATGTCGGTGAGTTCGGCGACGGTGCTCGATGTCAGGTCCGCGACACCGCTCGGGATGTCGGCGAGGCAGGTCCAGAGCCTCCCGGCGAGCGTCTCGGAGTGCGAGGCGACCGCGGCCACCCGCCGCCCGCGCAGGACGACGACGTCGAAGCGCCGCTCGCCGTCGAGTCGGGTGATCAGCTCGACCGCCTGCTCGGGGGTGAGCCCGTGCGGTCCCCGGTCGGGCACGAGCGACTCCTCGTAGGGGCGCCGCACCACGACCCCGGCCACTCCGGCCAGCGGCTCCACCAGCCGGTCCGTGGTCGACCGCGCCTTGAGCAGCAGCGTGGTCTCGCATCCGGCGGCCGCCAGTGCCCGGGTCGTGGACTGCGCCCAGACGGCCCCCGCGTCCATGACGTCGGGGTCGGCGTCGCCATAGACCAGTGCGCGGATGCTCAACGTGGTTCCCTTCCGGAGTCCGGGCCTTACCGTTCCCAGTGTGCCGCCGCGGAGCCCCCGGTCGGGCCCCGGACGCGGGACGCCGGTGGGCCGGCCCGAGGCGTTCGCCGGGTCGGCCGGACGCCCTCCCGGGCCGCAGCGGACCGTGAGAGGTCACCGCCGGTCGAGGAGGTTTCCCCGCCCCCCGGCCCGGCGGACGTCCGCGGTCGCCGCGCTAGCCGGCGTGGGCGTGGTCCGGGGCGGTGTCGTGGCCGGTCGGGCGCAGGTCGCCCAGGGCGAGGAGGCGGGCGCCGTGGCGGCTCCACACCCCCGGGTGCAGGCCCTTGCGGACGAGGTCCCGGCGGGCCAGGACCGGGCGGACCTCACTGACGAACACGTACTCCTGCCCCGCTGCGGCCCAGCCGAGGTCGTCAGCGCCGGAGCGGCCCCCGGTGCCACCGCCCGCGGTGACGGCGGGGCCCACCGCGTCGGCGCCGGAACACTCCGCGGCGCACAGCGCGTCGGCGAGGAGGGACTCCCCCCCGGGGCTCTCCCACAGTGCCGTCCAGGGCGTGGTGGCCGCCGCCGCGAGCCGGGCCCACTCGCCGTACGGGGACGCCCCCCGCTCGGGGTCGGGCACGGCGCGCACCGCGAAGCCGCGCGCCCGCAGCCGCTCCACCCCGGCGAACCGGACACGCGAGGCGGGGACGACGATCTCGGCGGGCGGGTGCCGCTGCCGGAAGACGTCGTCGGCCAGGGCCAGCGACTCGGTGTCGTCGAGCGGTCGGGCCAGGACCGCGACGGCGCGGCCGGCCAGCGGCAGCGCCGGCGACCCGCTGCCCGGGGCCAGGCTCACCCGTTCCAGGAGTTCGGCCAGTCGCACCGGGGTGGCCCTGGCCAGGAAGATCGAGCGCAGCGCCAGGCGCAGCTCGCCCGGGGTGAGCGGCCCCGCCGCGGCCACCCGGGCGAGGTCCTCGGCTCCGGCCCCGGTACGCGCGACCGACTGGGGCAGGTCCGGTTCGGGCCGGGCGCCGACGAGCAGCGCGCGGGCGCCGCAGGCCGCGGCCCGGTCCGCCAGGGCCGCGGTGTCCACGACGGCGGACGCGGCCGCGCGCAGGGTGTCCGGGAGGCCGTCCCAGGCCGGTTCGGCGCGGACGATCCGGTCCGGGCCCTGTCCGGCGAGCGCGGGCGGCAGCGCCGGGGCGGCGGCCGCGCCGCTCACGTGCACGGGGACCGCTCCGCGTTCGGGCTCGGCGGCGATGGGGTTGAAGCGGTGCAGGGGGACGCCGAGGTCGCCGTCGTGGACGTGCTCGAAGCCGAGTCCGGCGAGGGCGGGCGGAGCCGGGACGTCCTTGACGAGGATCGAGGGGACGCCGCGCGCGGCCGCCGACTCGAGCACCCAGCGCAGCGCCCGGGTGCGGTCGACCGCGGCCGGGGATCCCACGTGCGCCCACAGGTTTCCGGGGCGCGCGGCCGAGGCCGAGACCAGCACCAGGTCCACGTCCACGGAGTCGAAGACCACCTGGACGTCGTGCGGGCGCAGCGGGATGATCCGCGCGCAGTGCTCGAGGGCGGCGCGTGCCTCCGCCGAGAGTATCCCGGCGATGACGATCCGGTCGTCGCGGGCGGTGGCCTGCCCCGCGAGCAGCCGGGCCTCCTGGCGTTCGGCGTCGTAGGAGCGCACCGGCTCGGTGGCGCCGCGTACGCGGCCTCCCGTCGCGTGGCCCCCGGCCCCGCTGCTGCCCCGCCACAGCCGGTAGAGCTCGCGCGGCAGCCGCACGAGTCCCCGTCCGGGCTTCTTGGCCGCCCCGGTGAGCGCCCGGCCGACCTGGAGCGAGGTGGACCCCTCCAGCGCGGCCAGGCGCGCCTGCGCCTCCTGGAGTCGGGCCTCCCGTTCGGCGAGCGCCTTGCGCAGTTGTTCGGTCTGGCTCTGGTCACGCCGTTTCATAACGTTCTCGGCGCGTTCGCACCGGCCAACGGCCGGGCCGCCGACGCCGACCCCCCTTCCACTCGTCCGTCGTCCACGATGACGAACGCGGATGAACGGGCGATGAACTCGGCTCCACTTCCGACGGTCGCCGCGACGATCCGCGCGGCCGACCGGCCCCGGAAGCGCGCCGCCGACATGCGGCCATCGTAGTGCCGATCGGCGCGCGTTCCCGGGCCGGACCGGAAAACCCCTGCCGCTGCGACTCCTGGATTACGGGTTGTGAACAGTGACCCAGGGGAGTGAGGAGAAATCATTAAAGTTGTTGATGACGAGGGGCGCATTATTGGAGACTTCTTGATCGATTCTTCCGACTCTCACCTTCTGAGACTTTTCACCCACCAAGAGCATGACATTTAACCTGCAAAAACGCTACGATCGACCGCGTGCCAGAGGTATCCCGCAGTCGTATACCTCGCCATCGGGGGCCACACTATGTCAGGAAGAAAATTGACCTGATCAGGCCATTACCGATACCGGAAGGCAACGCGGAACTAATCTCGGGCGTCTAGCCACCGAGAAATTCTTTAACGTCTCTGCGAACACGTTTTCATACAAGGGGGAACTGCTGTGGGTGTCTCGACTTCCACATCCGACCTGGTGGTCATCGGACTGGGCTACGTAGGGCTGCCACTCGCCCAGGAGGCCGTCCGGACGGGTCTCAGAGTCACCGGCCTCGACGTGAACCGGCGCGTGGTCGACGGCCTGAACGCGGGGCTGTCCCATATCGACGACCTCTCCGAGGCCGACATCGCCGAAATGCGCCTGTCCGGGTTCGAGGCCACCGTCGACCCGAGCGCCCTCAAAGGCGCCCAGACCATCGTGATCTGCGTTCCCACCCCCTTGTCCCCCGACGGCGGCCCGGACCTGGGCCCCGTCACCTCCGCCGCCGAGGCGGTCGCCGAGCACCTGACCCGGGACAGCCTGGTCATCCTGGAGTCGACCACCTACCCGGGGACCACCGACGAGGTCGTGCGCCCGATCCTGGAGAAGTCGGGCCTGAACGCCGGCGAGGACTTCCACCTGGCGTTCTCCCCCGAGCGCATCGACCCGGGCAACCCCCTCTTCGGCGTGGCCAACACCCCCAAGGTCGTGGGCGGGCACACTGATCTCTGCGGGGAGATGGCGGCGGCCTTCTACGGCAAGTTCGTGCGGACCGTGGTCCGCGCCCGGGGGACCCGCGAGGCCGAGATGGCCAAACTGCTGGAGAACACCTACCGGCACGTCAACATCGCCCTGGTCAACGAGATGGCGGTCTTCTGCCGGGAACTCGGGGTGGACCTGTGGGACTCCATCGCGTGCGCCGCCACCAAGCCGTTCGGCTTCCAGGCGTTCTACCCGGGGCCGGGCGTGGGCGGACACTGCATCCCGATCGACCCGAACTACCTGTCGTACAAGGTCAAGACGCTGGGGTACCCGTTCCGCTTCGTCGAGCTCGCCCAGGAGATCAACGCCCGGATGCCCGGGTACGTGCTCCAGCGGGCCCAGGAGATGCTCAACGAGAGCGGGCTGGCGCTGTCGCGCTCCAGGATCCTGCTGCTCGGCGCCACCTACAAGGCCGACATCGCCGACCGGCGCGAGTCCCCGTCCGAGCCCGTGGCCGCCAAGCTCGCGGGCAAGGGCGCGACGCTGTCCTACCACGACCCCTACGTCTCGGACTGGCGCGTGAACGGCGAGCCGGTGCCCCGCGCCGAGAACCTCGGGCAGGCGCTGGCCGAGGCGGACCTGACGATCCTGCTCACCGACCACCGGGAGTACACTCGGGAGCTGCTCACCGAGCGGGCCCGGCTGCTGCTGGACACCCGGGGTGTGCTGCGCCGCCCGAACCCGAACGACCCGCAGGGCTCACGGACCACCACGCCCGTCGTCCGCGACGGCCTGCAGGTGCTTTGACCGCCCGCCGGGCGGGCTCCGGGAGGCGCCCGCCCGATGACGCCCCTTGGGGTTCATCCGCTCCACGCCCGCGCGTCACCCGGCTTTTCACCGGCCGTCCAACTCGCCTTCTAGCCTGAACCGATAGGCGTTCGACCCTGTCCGGGCGGGCAGCGAGAGGTTCAGGTGAAGCCGGACATGCACGTACTCGTGGCCACGGTGGTCCACCATCCGCAGGACGCGCGCATTCTGCACCGGCAGATCCGCTCGCTGCTGGACGCGGGGCACACCGTCACCTACGCCGCGCCGTTCCGAGCCCGGGGCGTGACCCCGTGGCCCGAGGTCATCGCGGTCGACCTGCCCCGCGCCCGGGGCCGCCGGCGGCTCGCCGCGCTGCGGGCGGCCCGGTCGGTGCTCGCCGAGCACGCCGCCGAGGCCGACCTCCTGCTCGTGCACGACCCCGAACTCCTGATGGCCCTGCCGGGGCGGCGCCCCGTCACCGTGTGGGACGTGCACGACGACCTCGCGGCCGCGCTGCCCGCCAAGGAGTGGGTGCCCCTGCCGCTGCGCCGCCCGCTGGGGCCGCTGGTCCGGGTGCTGGAGCGCGCGGCCGAGCGCCGGGTGCGGCTGCTGCTCGCCGAGGAGGGCTACCGCGACCGGTTCGCGGGCGACCACCCGGTCGTACCCAACACCACCGTCGTGCCGGAGGCCCCCGCCCGTCCGCCGGGAACCGACCGGGTGGTGTACCTCGGCCGGCTCTCGACGGAGCGGGGCGCCGCCGAACTGGTCGCGACGGGCCGGCTCCTGCGGGCGCGCGGGGTGTCGCTGGAGGTGGTCGGCCCGGCCGATCCGCCGGTCCGCGCGCTGCTGCGCCAGGCCCAGCGGGAGGACTCGATCCGCTGGTACGGCTTCCTTCCCAACGACCAGGCACTGCGTCTGATCAGCGGAGCCACCGCCGGGCTGTGCCTGCCGCCCGACTCGGGGCTGCGCCGGCACGAGCCGCCGACCCGGGTGGTGGAGTACATGGCGCACGGGATCCCCGTGGTGACCACCCCTGATCCGGCGACGCGGGCGCTGGTGTCCGACCAGCCGCAGGGGCCCTGCGGAACCGTCGTGCCGTTCGGCGACCCGGAGGCGGCCGCGGCCGCGGTCCTCCGGCTGCGCGGCGACGGGCGGCTGCGTTCGGCGTACGCGCGCGCCGGGCACGCGATCGCGCGCGCCCGCTTCCACTGGCCGTCCCAGGCGGAGGTGTTCGTACGCACTCTGGAGGAGTGGGCGCGGAGTCCCCGGCCGCAGCAGTCGCCGACCTTCGTCCGGCGCGAGCGCGGGGAGTCCGGCGGGGCGGTCCGCCCCGAGCTGCCCCGGCAGGCCGGACCGCGCTCCCGGTCCTCCCTCCCCCGGGGGTGACGATCCCGACGCCGGTGCTCCCGCCGCGCCCGGTCGGGGAGGCCGACACCAAGGCCACCGCCTCTGATCTGGGCCTATGTGAGACCAACCATATTTAGCAAGTGGAATAGTTTCCCTGGAAGAGAAGTTTTGGACGGGTGACCGTCCCACGACCTCTCACCCACAGGGAAAGAAACATGTCCTCCACCCCAGAGCCGCTGGAACTCGCCAAGGACGCCCAGGACCTCCTGTTCCGCCACGCCCGGAGCGCGAACAGCTTCAGCGCGGAACCGGTGACCGACGAGCAGGTCCGCGCGATCCACGACCTGGTGAAGTACGCCCCGACCGCCATGAACACCCAGCCGCTGCGGATCACGCTGCTGCGCACCCGCGAGAGCCGCGAGCGCCTCGTGCGACACATGGCGGAGGGCAACAGGGCCAAGACCCTGTCCGCGCCGCTCACCGCGATCCTGTCGGCCGACTCCGACTTCCACGAGCTCGCGGGCCGCTTCTTCCCCGTCCGGGAGCAGATGGTCAAGGACGCGTTCGCGGGCGACGCCGACAACCGCTACTCCACCGCGCGGCTCAACGCCTCGCTCCAGGTCGGCTACTTCATCCTGGGCGTGCGCGCCGCCGGACTGGCCGCCGGCCCCATGACCGGTTTCGACGCCGCCGCGGTCGACGCCGAGTTCTTCCCCGAGGGCCGGTACCGGTCCCTGGTCGTGGTCAACATCGGCAGGCCCGGCGAGAACCCCTGGTTCGACCGCCTGCCCCGCCTGGACTACGAGGACGTCGTGACCCAGCTGTAGGACGCCCCCGCGCGAAGGGGCCCGGACCGCCTGATGCGGTCCTGGCCCCTTCCCCGTGTCCGGGTCAGATGACGGGCGGGCGGCCGTCCCTGGTCATCCGCCACGCGGTGGACCACTTGATCGGGGCGCGCTCCCCCGCGTCCTGGCGCCACCCCTCGCCGAAGCCCGCGAACCAGGCGCGCAGGGCGGCCCCCGAGCGCTCGCGCAGCACCGTCATCCCCACCCAGGTGCCCAGGTAGGCCAGTGCCAGCGGCCAGGGCAGGTTGCGCCGGGCCAGCCAGACCCGGTTGCGGGCGTTGAGCCGGTAGAAGTCCGCGTGCCGGGTCGGGGCGACGGCCGGGTGGTACATGACCGCCTCGGCGTCGTACTCGATGTGGAAGCCCGCGTCCAGGATGCGCCAGGCCAGGTCGGTCTCCTCGTGCGCGTAGAAGAACGCTCCGGGAAGGCCGCCGCCCTGGTCGAAGGCGGTCCGCCGGACCGCCGAGGCGCCGCCCAGGAAGGTGGTCACCCTGCTGGACCGCCGGGGGTCGCCCACCCGCAGCCGCGGCACGTGCCGCCGCTGGTCGGGGCCGCCGTCGGGGTCGGCGATCCGGAACGACAGCGCGCCCAGCCCCGGATCCGCGGCGAAGCGGTCGTGCACGTGCCGGGCCAGGTCCCGCGAGCGGTACCAGCCGTCGTCGTCGAGGAACAGGACGATCTCGCCGCTGCTGATCCTGACGCCCTCGTTGCGCCCCGCCGGGATGCCGACGTTCTCGGGCAGCCGCAGCGTGGTCACCCGGTCGCCCAGCTCCGGCAGGTCCGAGCCGTTCCCGACGACGATCACCTCGATGTCGACGCCCTCCTGGTCGAACACGCTGTCGATGGCCCTGCGCAGTTCGGCCGGGCGGTTGCCCATCGTCAACAGGACACAGGAGATCTTCAACCGCTGCGCACCCCCGCGCCGTTCACCGGACTCGTGCCGTTCACCTTCCGCCGACAGCGGTCCCCCGTGCGGCGGCGCGTCCTGGGGGGACACGACTGACTGGGCGGGCGCCGCGCTCTGCCGCGACGCGTGTGGGGAGACCGAACTGCTCATCGACAACCGTTCGTCGAGATGGATAACCGACCAATAGAGTCCAACGATCGCATGAACCCGGTAACGACCGCATCAACCGGGGTTGGAAACCGGCGGAACCGGGAACAGCCGCCCCTACTGGAGGCGGCGCGAGGCCAGAATGCTGACCAGGTGCAGCACCGTCTGCAGGGCCGCGACCGCGACGCACACCGCGACCAGCACCTGGGTGGCGAGCAGGTCCCCTCGGACGGCGTCCACGACGGCGACCGCGACCACCAGCAGGGACAGCTCGACCGCCTGGATGATCCGGTGGAAGCGCAGCGCCGAGGCCAGTCTGCGGGCCAGGCTCAGCCCCGCCGAACGCGGCCGCATGGCCGCCTCCGACACGTGCTCGCCCAGCCCCGCCTTCGCCCTGGCCACCACCACGTTGTCCGTCTCGACCTTGATCAGCGCGGCGCCGATCGCCGCCGCCATCCCCGCTATCACCCAGCCGCCCGCCTCGAACTCCCCCTGGGCGCGGATGCCGAGCCCGATGAGCAGGGCGATCTCGGACAGGTAGTGGCCGATGCGGTCCAGGTAGATCCCCGCGACGCTGGTGCGGCCGGTGAACCGGGCGACCTCACCATCGGAGCAGTCCAGCAGCAGGTAGACCTGGATGAGGACGGCCGCCGCCAGCGCCGACCACAGCCCGCCGAAGGCCAGCGTGACCCCGGCGAGCACCCCGAACGCCATCATCAGGTAGGTGATCGGGTTCGGCGGCACGCCCAGGCGGACGAAGAACGTGCTCAGGTAGGGCGAGATGTCGCGCATGTAGAGGCGACCGGCCCAGTGCTCCTCGTTGACCCGCTCCTTGATGCCCTCCGGCTGTCCGCCGGCCCGGACCTCAGTGACCGAGGGTTTGGACATAGTCACGGACACTCCGCCTGATCTCGTCATCGTTTAGGTTCAGGTGTTCCAGGATCGTGTAGCGCCCCGGACGGGTGGAGGGCGCGAGCGCCACGGCGCGCGCGAACCGCTCCTCGTCCAGCCCGATCTCCTCGGGCCGGGTCGGCAGCTCGTGGCGGAGCAGGCAGGCGCGGACGTCGTCGAACCGCTCCTGCCCCCGCCCCAGGTGGCGCACGCGCAGGAAGTAGGCGTAGAGCGCGCCGATCCCGGCCAGCTCCCCGTGGTTGCTGGTCCCCGGGTAGAGCTGGTCGACGGCGTGCAGGATCTCGTGGCAGGCGCCGCTGGCGGGCCTGCTGGACCCGGCCACCGACATCGCCATGCCCGACAGCACCAGCGCCTCGGCCAGCGCGGTCAGGAACTCCTGGGAGTCGATGGAGTCGGGGCGGTGCAGGAGCGCCTCGGCGGCGACCCGGGCGAAGGTGACGGCCATCCCGTCCACCGGCTCGCCCATCTCCTGGCCGGCCAGCTCCCAGTCGGCGATCGCGGACAGGTTGCTGATGGCGTCGCCGATCCCGGAGCGGACCAGGCGCTCGGGCCCCGAGCGCACGTAGTCCACGTCCACGACGACCGCGATCGGCATGGTGACGCCGTAGGAGCCCTTGCCGCTCTCGTGCTCGAGCGAGCTCACCGGGGACGCGATTCCGTCGTGGGAGAGGTTGGTGGCGACCGCCACCATCGGGATCCCGGCCATGGTCGCGGCGAACTTGGTGACGTCGATGGTCCTGCCGCCGCCGATCCCGGCGACGGCCTCGTACGCCCCGGCGCGCAGCTTCTTGCCGAGCTCGGTCGCGGCGTCCACGCTCCCGTTCTCGACCCGGAACACCTCGCAGTTGGGCAGGTCGAGGTCGGCCGCGATCTGCGCGCCCTGCCCCGGACCGACCGCCACCGCGATCCGCCCCTCGTTCGCGATGCGCCGGTCGGCGAGCAGAACGCCGAGGTCGGCGATCGCTCCCCGGCGCACGTCGATCGCGAGGGGGGAGGCGAGCATCCGGGCTAGTAGCGGCATGCGATCTCCCGCGCGCGGGCGAGGTCGTCGTGGTTGTCGACCTCGACCCATTCGACCTCGCCGATCGGCGCCACGGCGATCTTGCCGCCCCGGTCGACGAGCTCCTGGTAGCCGTCCTCGTAGTACAGGTCGGGGTCGCGCTCCCAGGTGGCCTTGAGCGCGTCGGCCAGCCGGCCGGCGATGCCGCCCTCGATGAGGGTGGCGCCGATGTACTCGCCCGCGGCCGTGGCGGGGTCCATCAGCTTGGTGATCCGCCTGAGGTGCCCCGAGTCGTCCAGGGTCACCTTCATCTCCTCGTCCGCCAGTGTTTTCACGTTGTCCACCGCGAGGAGGAGTTCTGGTCCGCGTGCGGCGAATAGCGTTTCCTCGACGCCGACCGGGTGGACGGTGTCACCGTTGACGAGAAGGACGCCCTCGGCGAAGTGGTCGCGGGCGGTCCACAGCGAGTAGGCGTTGTTCCACACCTCGGCCTTGTCGTTGAAGACCGTGGTGATCTTCACGCCGTGGCGGCGCTCCAGCGCCTCCTTGCGCTCCTCGACGGCCTCGGCGCGGTAGCCCACGACGACGACCACGTCGGTGAGGCCGGCGGCGGCCAGGTTACGCAGCGAGATGTCCATGATGGTCGTCTCGCCGTCGACCGGCACCAGGGCCTTGGGCAGGGTGTCGGTGTACGGGCGCAGGCGACGGCCCGCTCCCGCGGCCAGAACCATACCGAGCATGTAGGCGCCTTCCTCTTCAGACTGCGGAGGCGTCCACGCCTCCTGATTCGTTGTCCGGTCCGTCCGCCGCCGCCGTGACGGGGGTCGCGAGCCAGCTCGTGGCGGACTCCCATACGAGCACCACCGCCAGATAGCCCGCGAGCAGGCCGTAGGCGAACGGGAACCATCCCATTACACCCCCGGCCGCGACCACGAGCATCCGGCCGTCCCAGCCCAGCATCGCCCGCATGGCCCATTCGGATGGCGGGACGCCGCAGCGGGCCCGGCGCACTGCGGAGGCGTGGTGGAGGACGACCACCGCGATGAGCGCGAACACCATGGGACCCGGTACGCCTGCACCGTATCCGAGCGCGAGCAGGTAAAGGTACTCCGCTCCGCGCAGCAGCGGCGGCACTATCCAATCAAACCGCCCGTCGTGCGGGTGCCCCGAGGCCACCCCCGAGAGCAGGAGCGCCGCCGCGGGGGCGAACAGGGTGATCCCGGTCAGGTCGCCGAGGCCGGTGGCCAGGAGCACCCCCATCACCAGGATTCCCGCGAGCGCCGGCAGGAACGGCGGCAGCGCCCCCTGGACGAGGGTGCCGATCCCCGCGCTCAGATGACCGTCGTCGCGCAGGAACCGCAGGTCGGGAAGGGTGGTGACCTGTCCGGAAGCGGGCGTCGGTCGCGGGTTCGGAGTCATGGTCGGCCTCAGGGAGCGTGTCGGAGGGAGTCCGTCGCCGCGCCGACCGCCAACGCGATGACGGACCCGACGACCAGTGCGATGAAGGTCACCGATGCATCCCAAATCGTTACCGTGACGGCAACCACAAGGAAGCGTTCGGACGAGGCGAAGGCCGTGAGCGCCCGCATGAGGCCGTGTCCGGCCTTCGGGGTCCGGATACGGATTGGGACCCGGCCCGTCGTGTTCCGGTCCTTTCTCGACGATCCCGCGCCCGCGGAGACGCTCCTGAGCGGCGTCAGCCCACCGCCCCTGGGCGGCGGGGTCGTGCGGATGCGGATGGGAGCGTCCCGGCGGCCGTTGTCCACGGGCTCCGGTTCGGCGTCGCCCAGCAGCTCGGCGGTGAACGACGGGTCCGCCGGGGCGCGGCCGCTCCGGCTGGGGTCCACCACGTCGATCGGGGAGAGGCGCCCGGCCTCGGACGCGGCGGAGTCCCGGGGCGCGGCACCCGCTCCGGCCGCCCGTGCCGCCCGCGCCGACAGCGCGGACCCGTGCAGCGCCCGCGCGATCAGCGCCCCGGCCGCCCAGACCCAGGCGTCGGCGGCCCCGGCCGCGACCGCCCCGGCCGCCAGGCCGACGTAGAGGACGCATTCGCGCAGGTGCGTCAGGACCGTCGTGCTCCACGCGGTGAGGGCGTCGCGCGGCCCCGACTCCGACCACAACCGGTCCCCGGCGGCGTCCGCGAACAGGACCAGGGCGAGGAACCCCGAGCCGATCAGGGAGTCGCGCGGTGTTCCGGAGCTGAACCAGACGGCCGCGACGGCGGTGAGGACGAGTCCGGCCCGGCCCGTGGCGGCCGCGGTCGTCCCCCTGCGCTCCGCCCAGCGTGCGAAGGGTCCGGCCAGCGGCCTGAACCCGCGGGCTGTGAGTACCCCGGTCTCCGTCACTCGCGGTGCCCTTTCCACCTGCCTGGTGCAACCGTTCCCCATACGGAGGCCCTTGGCAAGCGGCCACGCGGGGGCCTTCGCACATTGGCACGGATGGGGCGGATCCGGCAACAGTGGCGGCCGACGCGCGCGGGCGCGGACGGGGAGCGCTCCCCGTCCGCGCCCGCGCGGACGATCCGGTGGAGCTGAGGGGTCAGGCCGCCTTGCCGTCCTTCTTCTTGCGCTTGTCGATCTCGGCCTTGGTGTCGGCGTTGTAGGCCTCCAGGGCCGCCTTGATGTCGGTGTCCAGCACCAGTTCGCCCTGCCTGACGTACAGGCCGCGGTTGCAGAAGCGCCTGAGGTCGCCCTCGCTGTGGGAGACCAGTACCATGGTGCGCTCGTTCGCCAGCATCCGGTCGATGGCGTCGTAGCACTTGTTGCGGAAGGACTTGTCACCGACCGCGAGGACCTCGTCCACGAGCATGACGGGGTGCTCCAGCTGGGAGATCAGCGCGAAGCCGAGCCGCACCTTCATACCGCTGGAGTAGTGCCGCACGGGCGTGTCGATGAATCCGGGCTTGATCTCGGCGAAGTCGACGATCTCGTCGAACTTCTCCTCCAGCGTCTTGGGGCTCATCCCGTGCAGGGAGCCCACCAGGTTGACGTTCTCCCGGCCGGTGAGCTGGTCGTTGAAGCCCGCGCGCAGCTCCAGCAGCGGGGCCACCTTGCCCCGGACCGTGACGGTCCCCTCGTCGGGGATGAGCACTCCGGCGATCATCTTGAGCAGAGTGGACTTGCCGGTGCCGTTCTTCCCGACGATGCCCACGCACTCGCCCTTGGCGACGTCGAAGGAGACGTTGCGCAGCGCCCAGAAGTCGGTCTCGCCCTTGTTGGGGTCCCGCTTGGTCCCGTGGATGAACATCTCACGCATGCTGCGCTTGCGTCGGCGGTTCATCGCGAACTTGACGCCGAGCCCCTTCGCCTCGATGACCGGCTCCGCCATTACAACTCCTTCAGGACGGCGCTCTCGAGCCGCCGGAACGTGAAATACCCGATTACCAGCACAAGAATGGCCCCTCCGATGGTGGCGGACAAGGTGATCGCGTCCGGCGCCTCGCTCGGGTACCACACCGCGTGGTGCAGCTGGAAGATCCCGACCAGCGGGTTCAGTTCGTAAACCGTCTTGAACCAGTCCGGGATTCCGCCGACCTCCATCACCTTGCTGATCGGGTAGATGATCGGGGTGGCGTAGAACAGCACCCGGTTCAGGATACGGACGATCCGCTCCACGTCCCGCAGCAGCACGTTGATCGAGGACAGCAGCAGCGTGACACCGAGGGTGAAGGCGAACTGGATCAGGACGGCCAGCGGAAGCCACAGGACGTTCCAGCCGGTCTGTCCACCGAGGGAGAAGACGAATATCAGCAGGATCGGCCAGGTGAGCAGGTACTCCACGAACTTGGTCTGCACGATGGCCAGCGGGAAGATCTCCCGCGGCACCTTCATCGTGGTGATGAGCTTGGCGTGCGTGATGAGCGCCTTGGGCGCGTCGCTCAGCGCCGTGCTGAACCACATCCACGGCAGCAGGCCGGACAGCAGGAACAGCGCGTAGCCGCCGGGGGCGTCGGGCCCGCCGGGGGCGCTGCGAGCGCCGCCGGTCGCCGCGAACAGCACGCCGAAGACGAAGTAGTAGACGCAGGCCATGGCCAGCGGCTCCAACATCGACCAGGCGTAGCCGAGGATCGAGTTCTGGTACTTGACCTTCAGGTCACGGCGAACCAGGAGTCCAACGACTTTCCGGTTCTGCCAGACGGACAGCGCCCTCGACGCCACCGCCACCTCCTCGGGGGTGCAGTCGTATGTGATCGGCCGCGCGGCGCAGACCGCCGTGAGACCAGGATTCAGCGGATGCCTTCGACGTCCGGGGCGTCCGTTGAGGACCGCCGCGCGCCGAAATGGCGTGCCGGCCCGCCGCCGGGGAAGCATACGTCGGCGGCAGAGGTGCTCAGGGAGTTCGGTGCGGTCGCACCGGGACCGGCCTGGCCATGGCCACCGCTGTACGTACGGAGGCGGGAACACGGGGTTCGACGCCTGATCCTCGCACAGTTCACGGAACGGCCACCGTGGTTCCAGGCGTCCCCAGGGTACCGGCACACCGGAGCGAGTGCCCCATTCGGGATGAACTGTTCCTTCGTTGTTGGTTTCCGGGCGCGGTGGCGGCGCCCGGCCGTGGACTACTCTCTAGCTTTCGTCCGTCCAGGAAAGAGGGAGTGCCCATGCCGGTCGACCGATCCCGCCCCGAGCGGCCCCGGGTGACGGCCGCCGTGCTCGCCGGCGGAGTGGGCGCCCGCATGGGCGGCCCGCGGCCCAAGCAGCTGATGCGGCTGGCCGGGCGGACCATCCTGGAGCACTCCGTCGCGACCTTCTGCGCCTCCCCCGACGTGGACGAGGTGATCGTGCTCATGGTCGCCGACCACCTCGCCGAGGCGGAGAAGATCGTCGCCGAGGGCGGCCACTCCAAGGTGTCCCTGGTCGCCGCCGGGGGCGCGAGCCGGACCGAGACCTCCTGGGCGGCGCTGCGCGCGCTGGCGGACCGCGACGGCGGCGACCTCGTGCTGCTGCACGACGCGGTGCGCCCGCTGGTGGGCCGGCGGACCATCGCGGCCTGCGTGGCGGCGCTCCGCGAGAGCGGGGCGGTGGGCGCGGCCGTCCCGTCGAGCGACACGGTGGTGCTCGCCGGGCCCGGCCGGGACGGCTCCGAGGCCATCCAGTCCGTACCGGGGCGCGCCTCGCTGCGCCGGATGCAGACCCCGCAGGGGTTCCGGCTCGACGTGATCCGACGCGCCTACGAGCGCGCGCTCGCCGACCCGGGCCTGGTGGCCACCGACGACTGCGGCGTGGTGCTGCGCTACCTCCCCGAAGAGGAGGTCCGGCTCGTCCCGGGCGAGGAGGACAACATCAAGGTGACGCACCCCGGCGACATCGCGGTGGCCGAGGCCCTGCTGCGCGTCCGGGAGGAGGCGCGGTGATCTTCACCCCGACCGAGGTCATCGGGCACCGCGGCGCCGGGCGCGGCACCGTCGGCGGCGTGCTGGAGAACACCCCCGCCTCGTTCGCCGCGGCCGCGGCCGCCGGGGCGTCCTGGGTGGAGGTCGACGTGCGGCGCAGCGCCGACGACGTGCTGCTGGTCCACCACGACGCCGCCCTGCCCGACGGGCGCCCCGTCGTGGACCTCCCCGCCGCCGAGTCGAGGGCGGCGGGCCTGGCCACCCTGGACGAGGCGATCGAGGCCGTCCCCCCGCACATCGGCCTGGACGTGGACGTCAAGACGGTGATGGAGGACGCCGTGGACGCGCCCGCGCGGCGCACCATGGCGCTGCTGCTGCCGCACCTGAGGCGGCACGCGCGGTCCCGGCCGCTCTTCGTGTGCTCCTTCGACCCCGCCGCGCTGCTGGCGGTGCGCCGGGAGGCTCCCGAGGTCGCCACCGCGTGGATGCCGTTCGTGCGCAACCCGCTGGACCAGGCCGTGGCCGGCGCGGCCGGGCTGGGCTGTCAGGCGGTCGCGATCGACGCCCGCTCCTTCGGCCTGGCCGGGGACGCCCCTCGCCCCGGCCGCCGCTCGGTCGGGTACACGGTGGACCTGGCGCACCGGGCCGGCCTCCAGGTGCTGTCCTGGTGCCCCTCCCCGGTGGACTCGGCGCGCTTCGCCGACGCCGGGATGGACGCGCTCGTGGTGGACGACGTCCCCGGCGTGGTCGCCGCACTGAGAGAACGCCCCTTTTCCCGCTGATCTTGACCTTTTCGGGGTCTCAACCGCTTCTGAGACCCCGAAAAGGTCAAGATCAGCGGGGAAAGGGGGGCGCGGGGCGCTGGGCCCTCGCGGTGCGCGAGTCAGCGCCCAGGCCGGGCGGGCTCGTGATGAAACCGGCGCCCCAGGCCATGTGCATGGTGGCCAGCGCGACCGGGATGGCGGCCTTCGCCCCGAGGGGCAGGCCGGAGCCGAGCGGGACCGAGGCGGCCACGATCGCGGCGGCGTACGCGGCGGGCACCAGCCAGGCCGGCCAGAAGAGGAAGCCGCCGACGAGTCCCAGGACGATCCCGGTGAGCGCGGCCGGGGCCGCGAGGTAGCGCAGGTTGATGGTCCCCTTGTGCTGGCGGGCGACCACCCTGCGCCAGCGGCCGTAGTGGAAGTACTGTTTGGCCAGCGTCCTGACGCTGGGCCGGGGCCGGTAGGAGACCCGCATGCGCGGCTGGAACCACACCACGCCGCCGGTCTCGCGGATCCGGTGGTTCATCTCCCAGTCCTGGGCCCTCAGGAACGCCTCGTCGTAGCCCTGGACCCGCTCCAGCGCCGAGCGCCGGAACACGCCCAGGTAGACGGTGTCGGCCGGACCCCCCTCGCCGCCGGTGTGGAAGCGCGCGTTTCCCACCCCGACCCTGGAGGTCATGGCGGCGGCCACCGCCCGCTCCCACGGGGTCTCGCCCTCGGCGGCCATGATGCCGCCCACGTTGTCGGCGCCGGTCTCCTCCAGCGTCTCCACGGCGATGCGCAGGTAGTCGGCGGGCATCATGGCGTGGCCGTCGATGCGCGCGACGATGCCGTGCGAGGACGCGGCGATCGCGGCGTTGAGCCCCGCCGGAGTGCGGCCGGTCGGGTTGGCCACGACCTTGACCCGGGGGTCCTCCGCCGCGAGCCGGTCCGCGACCTCCTGGGTGCGGTCCTTGGACGGGCCCACCGCGAGCACCACCTCCAGCTCACCGGGGTAGTCCTGGCTCAGGACGTGGCGCACGGCGGAGGCGAGGTGGCGTTCCTCGTTCAGGATGGGTGTTACTACCGATACGGCCGGCCAGATCACGGGCATATCCAAAGAGTCCGAATGATTCGAGGGAAAGCGGGAATCCGCTGACGCAACGGTACTGCACACGGGGCGAGCACCGGGACCGGCGCGAAGCCGCCGCCCGTCGCCCCGCGGCGGTCCGCCGGAACCGTTGAAAGGTTCCTGTCAGCGTTGCCGGGGAACCTGTCCACGGTGTGGCGCATCGGATCCACGGGCAACACGCCGACGGCCGCGCTCCCCCGGTCCACTCGTGGGATTCCTGTCACTCTGGGGGGGCGACGGCACGAAATGCGCCTTCTGTGGTGGTGGGCCGAGGGTCGGGAGGTCGACTGGTGAGCGGTGACGGGGACGAGGCGGTTCGAGGCCCGGGGGACACTCCAGAGTTCCGCCGGGTCCGTTCCGGGCCCACCCCGCCGGAGAGCGGCACGGGCTCGGGACCGCGGCGCCGGACCGGCAGCGGGCGGGCGCCCGCGTGGCTGCCGAGCGCCGCGGCGCGGCGACGGCGGCTGACGCTCACGCTGGCGGGGGCCCTGTCGATCGCGGTGCTTCTGGCGTCGGGGACGGCGTGGGCCATCACCGGGTGGGCGTCGGGGCAGCTGAACCGGTACGACGTGTTCGCGGGCCTGCTGGAGGAGAACCGGCCCGAGGCCGGCCCCCAGGGCACGCTCAACTTCCTGGTGATCGGCTCGGACCGCCGCGAGGGCATGGGCAGCGAGGAGCAGGACGCGCTCGGCGTGGGCGACACCGACGGGCAGCGCTCGGACACGATGATGCTGGTCCACCTGAACAACGAACGGGACCAGGTCACCGTGGTCGGCATTCCCCGGGACTCCTGGGTCCGGATCCCCGGGTACGGCGAGGACAAGATCAACGCCGCCTACGCCTACGGGGGGCCGCAGCTGGCCATCCAGACGGTGGAGTCCGCGACGGGCGTGCGCGTCGACCACTACGTCGAGGTCGACTTCGGCGGCTTCGTCGACGTGGTGGACGCGCTCGAGGGAATCACCGTGTGCCTCCCCGAGGCCATCCACGACGACAAGGCCCGACTGCACATGGAGGCCGGAACGCACCAGGTCGACGGGGTCGAGGCGCTGGCCTTCGCGCGCACCCGCAAGAGCAGCGACGGCGACCTGGACCGGATCGACCGCCAGCAGCAGGTTCTGTCGGCCCTGCTGGACAAGGCGCTGAGCTCGGAGACCCTGACCGACCCGGCCAGGTTCGGCCTCTTCCTGGACACCGCGCTCGGCTCCGTCACGGTCGACGAAGGGCTGGACACCGCCTCCATCAACCAGCTCGGCAACCAGATGCGCTCCGTCAGGCTGGACGACGTGACGTTCACCCAGGTGCCGATCGGCCAGATGGACTTCTGGACACCGCACGGGGACGTGGCCGTCAAATGGCAGGAGGAGGCGGCCCGGGAGCTGTTCGGCAGGATCGCGCGCGACGAGCCGCTCACCGGCGGGCCCGGCGACGCGGCGGACCAGGGCGCGGAGGCCGCACCGGTGGTCGCGCCGGGCGACATCGAGGTGGAGGTCTACAACGGCATCGGGGCGCCCGGGCTGGGCGCGCAGGTCCGCGCGGACCTGGCCGCCGCCGGTTTCCTGACCACCGCCGAGGCGCGGGACTGGACGAGCCGCGACGTGCCCGAGACGCTGGTCCGGTACGCGCCGGGCCGGGAGGACGCCGCCCGGCTGGTCCAGGACAGCCTCCCCGGGGCCGGACTCCAGCGGGACGCGGCGCTGGGCGACCGGATCCAGGTGGTCATCGGCTTCAACCACACGAGGGTGACCGCCCCCGGGACCACGGCCTCCCCCGCCTCGGACACCGAGGGCGAGGGCGGCCGCGACACACTGAACACCAGCACCGCGGCGGACAACGTCTGCGGCTAGGGAACGGCCCGCCCCCGGAGCGACGGTGGGGGCCGAGAACGGGAAGCCGGCGTGGAGGCGGGGGCGGCCCCGCCGCCGCGGCGGTACGTGAAAGGGCACATCGGCACAGGGAGGCTCTCGTGTTGCGCCATATGGTCGGCCTGCTGGTCGGGCTCGTCGTCGCGCCGCTGCTGTGGGTCGGAGCCGCGTGGTCCGCCGCCGAGATCACCGGGCACCTCCAGGCCCAGCGGTTCAGCGACCCGATGCTGCTGACCGCGTGCGCGGTCATGATGGGGGTCGGGGTGGCCTGCGGGGTGTTGGCCGGGACGCGGGTCTCGCCGCTGGCCGCGTTCGTCGCGGGCGGCCTCGTACTGGGCGCGTCCCTGTGGCCGCTGCTGAGCTACGACACGATGGCCGCGGCCGTCCCGGACTGGCTCGCCGAGCCGGGGACGCTGTTCCACCCGATGGGGCCGGGCCTGCCGCTGCACCTCGCGCTGGGGACGCTGCTGTTCATCTCCTCCCTGCCCTTCTCCCGCTGGCGCCCGCCCCTGCGCCGGGAGGACGCCCTCCCGGCCTACCCGCCCGCGCCGGCACCCGCGCCGGCTCCTCCGAGCGTCGACCCCTACGACGCGGGCCGGACCGGCGACGACCCCGGCCGCACCACCACCCCGTTCCGCCGGGACGGCGAGGGCTTCCAACCACTCGCCCCGGACGGCACCGACCACACCCGGACGTTCCGCGACGACGGCTAGGGAGACTCCGCCGCGGGGGTGGTTCGGCGTGCCGGTGCTTCGGGTGGGTCGTTCGGCCTCACGCCCGCGAACCGCGAGGTCACGGCGGGCGGCGACGGCGGGTGAGGGTCGGGGCCGCGCCCACGATGTCCGTCGCGTGAGGGGTCCGTTGACGGTCTTGGGCTTTCTGCCTGTTTCGGGGCCGGGAAGGGCGGAAAGCCCATGATCATTCCGGGTGGGGGCGGAACCGGCCCTCGAATGTCCGGTGATCTTGCTGTTTCCCCCGAGATCAAGGTTCTCGGGGGGAAACAGCAAGATCACCAACGGAAACCACGCGAAACGGACGTCGTGGGCGCGGCCCCGACCCGCACCCGCCGTCGCCGCCTGCCGTCACCTCGCGATCCGCGCGGCGTAAGGCCCCCGAAACACCGATACCCGAATCACCCCCGCGCCCGAGCCTCCCTAGGGGGTTTCCGCCGCGGGGGTGGTTCGGCGTCGGGATCATCGGTAGACCCCTCTTCCGGACGCCGAAACACCCCCGTAGCGGAAACCCCCTGGCGCTCCGTGGCGCCTTCCCCCGGCCTTGACGTCCCCGGGGTCTCGGAGACGGTCCGGGCCCGGAGAGATCGAGTCCAGCGGGGAGGACGGGCGCCGGGCACTAGGGTGTGGCGGCGGCCGCTCGGGTCGTCACCGACGATGGCCGGGGAGGCAGCCGTGCCGAACGCGAGGCGGCACGCGATCGGTGGCGCCGTCGGCGTCCTCTCCGTCCCGGTCATCGTCCTCGGGCTGGACGCCGGCGTGTACGCCTTGGAGAGCGGGCTGTGGTCGCCGGAGAACCCCTCTCCGGGGCCGGGCTCCCTGGACTACTCCCGGGTGGTCCCGGGCATCGTCGGCGCGCTCCTGGGCGCGCTCACCGGCTCCCGGCTGGCCTCGCTCGTCCCCGGCGCCGCGCTGCTCGTGTGGGAGGCCCTCTCCTACGACGAGGACGTCGTGTACGCGGTCGACGTGGCGCTCTCCGCGTACTACAACCTCACCACCGTAACCGCCTTCTATCCCTGGCTGCTGGGCCTCATGCTGGTCGCCGCGTCGGTCCCGCCGTCGCGCCGGCGCGGGACCCGTCGCCGTTTCCCGGGGCCCGGGTCGGCTCGGGGGACGACCCCTGGCAACGTGTGAGGCGACAGAAGCCGCGCACCACCACGAAACCTCTGGGGATTACCCCCGGTTCGGCCAAGAATCCGGCTTAATGTCGCGTTGATGTTGTGTTGGACGCGAGTTCGGCAATGTCTCAAAGAAGAGCGGTGGTGCCATCTCCGCCGCTTACGCACGATGGGAGACGGATGTCGGCACTTGTGGCCGAACGTCCCCAACGGCATCGAGGCGACTCGCCGGTAGCATGCCTAGGCCGGTTGTGAGGAAGGACGAGTCCATTGGTCGAGAAGCAGCGCCTCAAGATCGCGGTCATCGGTACCGGGTATCTGGGGGCCACGCACGCCGCCTGTATGGCGGAGCTGGGGTTCGACGTGCTCGGTCTGGATCTGGACCAGGCCAAGGTCGACAGCCTCTCGGCCGGTCGGCTCCCGTTCTACGAGCCGGGCCTGGAGGAGGTGCTGGCGCGCAACCTGGCCACCGGGCGGCTCCACTTCACCACCGACTACGCCGAGGCGGCCGCGTTCGCCGACGTGCACTTCATCTGTGTGGGCACCCCGCAGCAGGCCACGTCCAACGCGGCCGACCTGCGCTACGTGGACTCTGCGGTCGAGTCGCTCGCCCCGTACCTGACCCGGCCCACCGTCGTGATCGGGAAGTCCACCGTCCCGGTGGGCACCGCGGCCCGGATCACCGCCCAGCTGCACGCCACCGCCCCCGCCGGACAGGGCGTGGAGGTCGGCTGGAGCCCGGAGTTCCTGCGGGAGGGCTTCGGCGTGGAGGACACGCTCAACCCGAACCGGATCGTGCTGGGCACGGACTCGGCGCGGGTGGAGGAGGTGATGCGGGAGGTGTCCGCGAGCCAGCTCGCGCAGGGCATCCCGTTCCTGGTCACCGACCTGCAGACCGCCGAGCTGGTCAAGGTCTCCGCCAACGCGTTCCTCGCCACCAAGATCTCCTTCATCAACGCGATGGCGGAGGTGTGCGAGGCCTCCGGCGCGGACGTGATCAAGCTCGCCGAGTCGCTGTCCTACGACGACCGCATCGGCGGCAAGTTCCTCGGCCCGGGGCTGGGGTTCGGCGGCGGCTGCCTGCCCAAGGACATCCGCGCGTTCATGGCCCGCGCCGACGAGCTGGGCGTGGAGCCCGCGCTCTCGTTCCTGCGCGAGGTCGACGCCATCAATCAGCGCCGCCGCGCGCGCACCATCGACATCGCGCGCGGGCTCATCGGCGGCAGCTTCGCCGGGCGCACCGTGGGCGTGCTGGGCGCGGCGTTCAAACCCAACTCCGACGACATCCGCGACTCCCCCGCCCTGGACGTGGCGACCACGATCAGCTCGCTGGGAGCGCACGTCACGGTCTACGACCCCGAGGCGCTGGAGAACGCCAGGCGCGAGCACCCGCACCTGAACTTCGCGCACACCATGCTGGAGGCGGTGCGCGACGCCGAGGTGGTGCTGCTGCTCACCGAGTGGACCGAGTTCCGCGACGCCGACCCCGAGGAGCTCGCCAAGGTGGTGGCCGAGACCAGGATCGTGGACGGCCGCAACGCGCTGAACCCGGAGCACTGGCGCGAGCACGGCTGGACCTACCGCGCGCTGGGCCGCCCCTGACCGCGCCCGCCGGACTGGCGTCCCCGAGAATGAACCCATGGAACGACTCAACGACCCCGCCGTGGTCCGTCGGATCCTGGAGGAGACGGAGGTGTGGGCGGTCGTGGGCCTGGGCGACAACCCGGCCCGCCCCGCCTACGGGGTGGCGCGTTTCCTCCGGTCCAAGGGCAAACGGATCGTCCCGGTCCACCCGAGCGCGGCGACGGTGCACGGCGAGCGCGGCTACGCCTCCCTCGCCGACATCCCCTTCGACGTGGACGTGGTGGACGTGTTCCGCCGCTCCGGGAGCGCGGGCGCCGTGGCGGACGAGGCCCTGGCCCGCCCGGAGGTGAGCGGCGTCTGGTTCCAGCTCGGCGTGGTCGACGACGCGGCGGCCCGACGCGTCCTCGCGTCGGGCCGCGCCATGGTGATGGACCGCTGCCCGGCGATCGAGTGGCCGCGGCTCCCGGGGTGACGGCGGTCGCGCGTCCCGGGAGCCGGAGCCGGTCGGGGCCGCACCCGGGGTTCCCGGCTTCCGGGAGGCTCACCGATGGTCCCGGCGCCGGCGTTCCGCGATGTCCGTGTCAGGGAATCCGGGCGCCGGGATCATCGCGGGTCCGCGGCGGGCCGGGGCGCGCCGCCCGTTGCCGCGGCCCTTCCTCCCGCGCCCTAGCGTCCGCCGAAGCCGAACGAGGACGGGCCCTCGGCGACCTGGCGGCGCAGGCGTTCGCCCTTGGCGTGCGCCTGCTCCTTGAGTTCGGCCTGGAACTCGGTCATCCGCTCGCGCAGGTCGGCGTCGTGGGCGGCGAGCACGCGCACCGCGAGCAGGCCCGCGTTGCGGGCCGCGCCCACCGCGACCGTGGCCACCGGAACACCGGCGGGCATCTGCACGATGGACAGCAGCGAGTCCATGCCGTCCAGGTACTTCAGCGGCACCGGCACCCCGATGACCGGCAGCGGGGTCACCGACGCGAGCATTCCCGGCAGGTGCGCGGCGCCGCCCGCCCCGGCGATGATGACCTTGAGGCCGCGCTCGGCCGCCTCCGAGCCGTAGGCGATCATCTCGTGCGGCATCCGGTGCGCCGAGACCACGTCCGCCTCGAAGGCCACGTCGAACTCCTGCAGCGCCGTGGCGGCGTCCTGCATGAACGGCCAGTCGGAGTCGCTTCCCATCACGATGCCGACGGTCGGGGCGGTCTGGCTCACTACGCTTCTCCCTTGAGGTATGCGGCGGCGTGCCTGGCACGCTCCAGCAGGTCCACGTGGTCGTCGCCGACGACGGTGACGTGTCCGATCTTGCGGCCCGGACGGACCTCCTTGCCGTAGAGGTGCACCTTCAGCTCGGGGTCCCTGGCCATGACATGAATGTATCGGCCGAACACGTCCGGATCCCCGCCCCCGAGCAGGTTGGCCATCACCGTGTACCGGCCGACGGTGCGCGGCGAGCCCAGTGGCAGGTCCAGAACGGCCCGCAGGTGCTGCTCGAACTGCGAGGTGCGTGCCCCCTCGATCGTCCAGTGGCCGGAGTTGTGCGGCCGCATCGCCAGCTCGTTGACGACGACGCCCCTCTCTGTCTCGAACAGCTCGACGGCGAGCATGCCCACGACGCCCAGGGCGTGCGCGAGCTCGATCGCGAGCTCCTGCGCGTGGGTGGCCTTCTCCTCGTCCAGACCGGGCGCCGGGGCGATCACCTCGTGGCATATCCCGTCGCGCTGCACCGTCTCCACCACCGGGTAGACCGCGACCTGGCCGTAGGGCGACCGGGCGACCTGCACCGCGAGCTCGCGCGAGAAGGCGACCTTCTCCTCGACCAGGAGCGGGACCCCGGCCCCCGTCGCGCGCTCCACGACGACGGCCGCCCCGGCTTCGTCGTCCACCACCCAGACGCCCTTGCCGTCGTAGCCGCCGCGGGCGGCCTTGAGCACCACCGGCCACCCGGTCCCGGCGGCGAAGTCGGCGACGTGCTCCACGGTGGTGACCGCGCGCCAGCGCGGGCAGGGCGCGCCCAGCTCCTCCGCGCGGACGCGCATCAGGAGCTTGTCCTGCGCGTAGCGCAGCGCGTCGCGCCCCGGGCGCAGCACCGCGCCCGCCCTCTCCAGTTCGCGCAGGACCGGCTCGGGCACGTGCTCGTGGTCGAACGTGAGCACGTCGCAGGACTTGGCGAAGGTGAGCAGGTCGGGGAGTGCCCTGTCGTCGCCGAGCTGCACGTCCGCGCAGACCAGCGCCGCGCTGTCGGTCGGGGTGTTCGCCAGCACCCGGAAGCCCACGCCCAGCGGGATCGCCGCCTGGTGTGTCATTCGGGCGAGCTGACCGCCTCCCACCATTCCGACGGAGGGGACGGGCCGGTTGGTCTCGCTCACGGTGCCTCACATCTTGGTTCACGTGCGGAGTCGCGGCCACCGCGCGAGCGACGCGGGACCCATGGAATTCTAGGGTGTGTTCTGGAAGCGCCTTCAGGGCCGGTGCGCGCACGGACCCCGAGGCCCCCCGGACACGGTCCGGACTTCCCCGCCCCGTCCCCGATCGGAACGGCTCTTGCGACTCCTCTCGGCGCTGTACCGGCGCTTCTCCCGGCTCATCCACGAAGTGGCCAAGTTCGGCACCGTGGGGGCCTTCGCGTACGTGGTGCAGCTCGCGGCGACGAACCTGTTCTGGTACGGCCTGGGAACGGCCGAGCTGGCCGGCCAGGTGCTGGGGACCACCTGCGCCACCGTCGTGGCCTTCCTCGGCAACCGGTTCTGGACGTTCAGGGACCGCTCGCACAGCGGGCTCGTCCGCGCGTACGCGCTCTTCTTCGGCCTGAACGCGGTCGGCCTGCTGATCCAGCTCGTCTGCCTGTGGTTCACCGTCTCGGTGCTGGGCCTGGACGGCCCGCTGGCGCGCAACATCGCAGGCAACGTGGTCGGCGTGGGTCTGGGCTCGCTGTTCCGCTTCTGGAGCTACCGGAAGTGGGTGTTCCGCGCGCCGTCGGCCGGGGCCGGCCCCCCGGGCACGGGACCGGACACCGTGGAGGGCGGACCGTCCGGGACGGTGCGGAGCAGCTGACCGCTCACCGCGCCGGTCCGTCCCGGGCCGGGGCCCGCCCCGGGCGGGGGCGCCTCGGAGGCCCGGGCCTCTCCGGGGAACCGTGTCCGGCCGGGGGATGCGCGTTTTTGGTCACCCCCTGGTCAATCGGCGCGCATAACCGGGAAATCGTCGCAGTCGTCTTACGATCGGCTGCATGACCTGCGTTTTGCTGGCCGAAGACGACACTTCGATCTCCGAGCCGCTGGCCCGCGCGCTCCGCCGGGAGGGCTACTCGGTCGACGTCACCGTCGACGGCGTGGACACTCTCGAACGCGCCCGGGCGGGCGACGTGGACCTGCTCGTCCTGGATCTGGGGCTGCCGGAGATGGACGGACTCGAAGTAGCCCGGCGGCTGCGCTCGGAGGGGCACGGAACCCCGATCCTGATCCTCACCGCCCGGGCCGACGAGGTCGACACCGTCGTCGGCCTGGACGCGGGGGCCGACGACTACGTCACCAAGCCCTTCCGGCTGGCCGAGCTCCTGGCCAGGGTCCGGGCCCTGCTGCGGCGCGGCGGCGGAGAGGTTCCCGTCGTGCACGGGGTGCGCATCGACAACGACTCGCGCCGCGCCTGGCTGGGCGAACGCGAACTCCAGCTCACCACCAAGGAGTTCGACCTGCTGCGCGTCCTCGTGCGCGACGCCGGCAAGGTCGTCACCCGCGAGCAGATCATGCGCGAGGTGTGGGACACGAACTGGTGGGGGTCGACCAAGACCCTCGACATGCACATCTCCTGGCTGCGGCGCAAGCTCGGGGACGACGCGAACCAGCCCTCCTACATCACGACCGTGCGCGGCGTCGGCTTCCGCTTCGAACGGGAATAACGCCCGGGGTGCGATGATGGGGTGCTATGCGGAGGCGGATGCTCTTCTCCACCCTCGTGGTGGCCATCATCGCGGTGATGCTGCTCGGGCTGCCGCTCGGAGCACTGACCTACCAGCAGGTGAACAGCGACAACTCCGCGCGGCTGCTGCGTGAGGCCGAACTGATCGCGACCGAGGCCGACGCCCAGCTGGAGATCGACGGGCGGGTCGACGTCGACTACTTCTCCGCCGTCTATCCGCAGCGCTACATCGAGATCTCCCCCCCGGGCGCGGCCACCGTGTCCACCGGCGGCTGGGAGTACGACCCGCGCGACCCCGACACCGCCGCCTCGCTGAGCGCCTCGGCCACCTCCGCGCGCGGCTCCGTGGTCGTCGTGTGGCGCGATACCAACGGCGTGCGCGAGGACATCATCAGCGCGTGGCTGGGGATCACGTCGCTGTCCCTGCTGGCCATCGGCGTCGCGGTGGGCCTGGCCATGCTCCAGGCGAGGCGACTCACCCTGCCCCTGGTCGACCTCGCCGCGACCGCCGAACGGCTGGGCTCGGGGGTGGCCACCCCGTGGGGGCACCGCTACGGCATTCCCGAGGCGGACGCGGTGGCCGAGGTGCTGGACCGCAGCGCCGAGCGCATCGCCAGCCTGATCTCGACCGAGCGGCACTTCGCCACCGACGCCTCCCACCAGCTGCGCACCCCGCTGACCGCGCTGTCGATGCGGCTCGAGGAGATCCTCGCCGAGGCCGACAAGCCCGAGGTCGTGCGCGAGGAGGGCGAGGCCGCGCTCGCCCAGACCGAACGGCTCGTGGAGATCGTGGAGAGCCTGTTGGGGCGGGCCCGCCGGACCCAGAACCCCGAACTGGAGCCGGTCGACATCGACGAGGTGATCGAGCAGTTCGTCGAGGAGTGGCGCCCGGTCTTCACCCAGGCCGGACGCAAACTCCAACTGGGCGGGAAGGAGGGGTTGACCGCCATGACGGTGCCCACCGACCTCTCCCAGATCCTGGCGACCCTGGTGGAGAACGCCTTCAAGCACGGCGCCGGAACGGTGACCGTGAGCCGCCTGGAGACCGGGCAGTCGGTGCGGATCGAGGTGAGCGACGAGGGCGAGGGCATCCCCCAGGAGCTGTCCCCGCGCATCTTCGAGCGCGAGGTGACCAGTGGCAACGGCACCGGGCTCGGGTTGTCCCTGGCCCGGCACATCGCCGAGTCCGAAGGCGCGCGGGTGGAGTTCGTGCAGTCCAAGCCCACGACCTTCGCCCTGTTCCTCCCCACCGGAACCAGCCCCGCCCGGGCGACCGGCCCGGTGTGACACCGGAAGCGGACGACCCGACCGCGGTCCTCCCACCGATCGTGGCCTTTCCGGGGGCCTCGACCGCCTCCGAGGCCCCGGCGGGGCCACGATCAGCGAGAAGACTTCCTAGTGCCCCCTGCGCACCCACTCCTCCAGGTGCGGTGCCTCGTCGCCGATCGTGGTGGACTCGCCGTGACCGGTGTGCACGACGGTCTCGGGCGGCAGGGCGAGCAGCCGCTCGCCGATCGAGGAGATGATCGTCGGGAAGTCGGAGTAGGAGCGCCCGGTGGCGCCGGGGCCGCCCTTGAACAGGGTGTCCCCGGTGAACACCACCCCCAGTTCGGGCGCGTGCAGGCAGACGGCGCCCGGGGCGTGGCCGGGCGTGTGCAGCACCTCCAGTTCGACGCCCCCGGCCCGCAGCCGCTCGCCCTGCAGCAGCGGGGCGTCGGGCTCGCGCTCGGGGTACAGCATGCTCCACAGCACCGCGTCGTCGGGGTGCAGCAGGATCGGCGCGTCGGTGAGGTCGGCCAGGGCCGCCGCCGCGTTGATGTGGTCGTTGTGGGCGTGCGTGCACACGATCGCCATCAGTTCCCGGTCGCCCAGCGCCCGGGCGATCGCGGCGTGGTCGTGGGCCGCGTCGATCACGACGGCGGTGTGCTCGTCACCGACGATCCAGACGTTGTTGTCGACCTCCCACTCCCCGCCGTCGAGCCGGAAGACCCCGGAGGTGACCAGCTTTCCGATCGGGATCGAGGATGTCCCGGTGTCCTCGGCCATCTACAGGATCACCACCGATCGCAGAACCTCGCCGCGGTGCATCTTGTCGAACGCCTCCTCAACGTCGTCCAGGGCGATCTCCTCGGACACGAACCGTCCGAGGTCGAGTCGGCCCTGCGTGTACAGGTCGATGAGCATGGGGAAGTCGCGGGACGGCAGGCAGTCGCCGTACCAGGAGGACTTGAGCGCCCCGCCGCGGCCGAACACGTCCGGCAGCGGCAGGTCGAGGCGCATGCCCGGGGTGGGCACGCCCACCAGCACCACCGTTCCGGCCAGGTCGCGCGCGTAGAACGCCTGCTCGTAGGTCTCGGGGCGGCCGACCGCGTCGATGACGACGTCGGCCCCGTGGCCGCCGGTGAGCTCGCGGATCGCCTCGACCGGGTCGTTCTCGCGGGAGTTGACCGTGTGCGTGGCCCCGAAGTCGCGCGCCCACTCGAGCTTGCGCTCCTCCACGTCCACCGCGATGATCCGCGCCGCGCCCGCCAGCCGCGCACCCGCGATCGCGGCGTCGCCCACCCCACCGCAGCCGAACACCGCCACGGAGTCGCCCCGGGTGACGCCGCCGGTGTTGACGGCCGCGCCGATGCCCGCCATCACCCCGCACCCCAGCAGGCCCGCGACCGCCGGACTCGCCTCGGGGTCCACCTTCGTGCACTGCCCCGCCGCCACCAGCGTCCTCTCGGCGAACGCGCCGATGCCCAACGCCGGTGTGAGCTCGGTTCCGTCGGCCAGCGTCATCCTCTGGGACGCGTTGTGCGTGTCGAAGCAGTACCAGGGGCGTCCACGGCGGCACGCCCGGCACACCCCGCACACCGCGCGCCAGTTGAGGACGACGAAGTCGCCGGGCGCGACCTCGGTGACGCCCGGGCCCACCGCCTCCACCACCCCGGCGGCCTCGTGCCCGAGCAGGAAGGGGTAGTCGTCGTTGATCCCGCCCTCGCGGTAGTGCAGGTCGGTGTGGCACACCCCGCACGCCTGGACCCTCACCACCGCCTCGTTCGGCCCCGGATCGGGGACGATGATCGTCTCGATCGTGACGGGCGCCTTCTTCGTCCGAGAGATGACCGCCCTGGCCTCGTACGGCATGCCGTCCTCCTTCACGTTCGGCCGGAACACCGGCCCTACCAACATGCCCGACCGGCCCCGGAAACGAGAAGTCCTCCGCCGGGCCTGTGGACAACCATTACCCCCTCTGCGGCGCCGACGCCTCGAAGCTCCGCCGCAGCGCGTACGGCTGGAGCTGTCCGAGGCCGTGGGCGTGGCGGGCGCGCACCGCCACCACCTGGTAGGCGGACTCGTCCTTGAGCAGGGCCGCCAGCGCGTCGTCGACCAGGACGGTGCCGGGCCGGGCGAAGGAGGTGAGGCGGCTGGCCCGGTTCACGGTCGTGCCGAACACGTCGCCGAGCACGGCCAGCACCGGGCCGTACGCGATTCCGACCCGCACGTCGGGAACCTCGACATGGGTCTTGACGCCGTCGGCGAGCTGGAGGGCGATCTCGGCGGCCTGGCCCGGGGTGTCCGTGACGTAGAGGATCTCGTCGCCCAGCGTCTTGACCACCCGCCCCCCGCTGGAGGCGACGATGTCCGCCGACGTGGCCTCGAACCCCTCCACCACGTCGGCGAGGCCCACCTCGTCCAGTTCCCGGCTGAGGGTGGTGAAGGAGACCAGGTCGGCGAAGCCCACCACGAGCGGGAAGTAGTTGGGCGAGACGTCCTCCTTCTGCCCCAGGACCGCCAGGCTTCGCGAGGCCGACGCGGCGAGCTGGCGCCGCCATATGTGCACGAGCAGCTTCTCGACGTCGGGCAGCAGCTTTCCGGCCAGGCCCACCAGCGACCCGAGGTCCTTCTCGTCGGGCTCCTCCTCGGGGGCGTAGGAGAGGGTGCTGAGGATGCTGGTCTGCCATTCGGCGAGCCTGGTCATCGTCTGGCCCATGGCCCGGGCCAGCCGGACCGCGGCGTCGTCGTCGAGCAGGCCGCTGCTGAGCAGCCCCGCCGTGATGCGCAGGGCCTCCACGTCGCTGTCGGTGAAGGCGGGCGCCTCGTCGCCGCGCGCGGCGAAGCCCAGTGCCCGCCAGACGCGGGCGGCGAACTCCGGGGACGCCCCCGAGAGCCGGACCGCCTCGTCACGGGTGTACCGCGCCTCGCCTCCCAACAGGACGGCTTCGATCTCCTTGGGGTCGGGACGCGACGGCATCTGTTCTCTCGTGTTCGGGTTCGGGGCGGCGGGAGGGTGCCCGCCGGGCGTGGGTCAGCGTGCGCGTCCCGAAACCGGTTCCGGATGCGCATGACTGCCGGTTTAGCCTCTCCGGGGCACCCCCGTCAAGGAAAACCCGTCCGCCGCGCCCGCGCGGGAGGGCCCGTCCCGGCCGTTCGAAGCGGCGCGGGCGGCGGAGCGGCGGTGTTCAGCCGCCCGGACGGACGTGGACGACGTCGCCCGCGCTCAGGTGCGTCCCGGTCCCGTCGGCGGCGCGGACGGTGAGGCGGCCGTCGGCGTCGACCCCGGTGGCGGCGCCCTCCAGCAGGCGGCCTCCCGGCAGATGCGCCCGCACGGCCCGGCCGATGGTGGCGCAGCAGTCGCGGTACTCCTCCGCCAGGCCGGCGGCCTCGGCGTCGCCGCCGTGCCCGGTCCAGGCGGCGTACCGCTCGGCGAAGGCCCGCAGGACCGCCCGCAGCAGCGGGTCGCGATCCACGCAGGGCGCGTCGGCCACGGTGAGCGAGGTCGCGGTGGGAACCGGGAGCTCGTCCTCGGTCTGGGAGACGTTGATCCCCGTGCCGACCACGACCGCGGCGCCCTCCGGACCGGTCACGGCCTCGGAGAGGATCCCGGCGAGTTTGCGGTCGCCCAGCAGCACGTCGTTGGGCCACTTGAGCGAGGCCCCGACTCCGGCGACCCGCTCCAGGCCGCGCACCGCCGCGACCCCCGTGATCAGCGGAAGCCAGCCGTACCGGTGGGGCGGGACCCCGGGACGCAGCAGCACGGAGAAGGTCAGCGCCGCCCGCGCCGGCGTCTCGAAGGTCCGGTCCAGCCGCCCCCGCCCGGCGGTCTGGTGCTCGGTGACCAGAACGGTTCCCTCAGCGGCGCCGCCCCGCGCCCGCGCGGCCAGCTCGGTGTTGGTGGACCCCGTCGACGCGGTGACGTCGATCCCGGTCCACAGCGCGCCGGGCCGCACCAGCGCCCGTTCCAGCGCCGCCTGGTCCAACGGCGGCCGGTCGAGGTCGGAGTACGGCGAGGAAGGCATGCCCCCATTCAACCGTCCCGGCGGGGGTGTCCCCGCCCGGCTCCCCGTTCTCGGGAGCCGGGCGGGGCGCGTTCGCGGCGACGGGTCAGCCCGTGTTCTGCAGACCGGCCGCCACCCCGTTGACCGACAGCAGGAGCAGGCGCTCCAGGTGGCTGCGGTCCTCGGCGGAGAGCCGCTCGGCCTCGTCGGTGCGCAGGGCCTCCAGCGCGCGCAGCTGGAGGTGCGACAGCGCGTCCACGTACGGGTTGCGCAGGTCCACCGCGCGGGACAGGACCCGGCGGTTCTCCAGCAGGCGGGTGTGCCGGGTGACCTTGAGGACCAGGTCCCGGGTGCGGTCGTACTCGGCGAGCACCCGCTCGGTGAGCTCGGACCGGGAGCCCAGGGTGAGGTAGCGCTCGGCGATCACCCGGTCGGTCTTGGCCAGGCTCATCTCGGCGTTGTCCAGCAGCGATGCGAACAGCGGCCACTCGGTGTAGGCCGCGTTCAGCTGGTCGAGGTCCTCGACGGCGGCGAGACCGCTGCCCAGGCCGTACCAGCCGGGCAGGTTGACGCGGGTCTGGGTCCAGGCGAACACCCACGGGATGGCGCGCAGGTCGTCCAGGCCGGTGGCAGCCGAGCGGCGGGCCGGGCGCGAGCCCAGGCGCAGCTCGCCCAGCTCCTCCAGCGGGCTCACCCTGGAGAACCACTCGGCGAAGCCCTCGGTGTCGACCAGGTCGCGGTACGCGGTGTGCGCGGCCTCGGCCACCCGGTCGGCGACGTCGCGGAACCTCGCGGCGGCCTCGGTCGCGCGCTCCTGCACGGTGTCGGTGGAGGCCATCAGCACCGCGTGCCCGACCTGCTCGATGTGCCGGTGGGCGATCGCGGCCTGGCCGTAGCGGGCGAAGATGACCTCCCCCTGCTCGGTGACCTTGAAGCGGCCGTCCACCGACCCCGGGGCCTGGGCCAGCACGGCCCGGTTGGCGGGACCGCCGCCGCGGCCCAGCGCGCCGCCGCGGCCGTGGAACAGGGTGAGCTTGACGTCGTTCTCCCGCGCCCACTCGGCGAGCTGGGCCTGCGCGTCGTACAGCCGCAGGGTGGCGCTGACCGGGCCGACGTCCTTGGCCGAGTCGCTGTAGCCGAGCATGACCTCCAGGCGGCGGTCGGTCTCCTCCAGGCGGCGGCCGACGCCCGGCAGCTGGAGCATGCCGTCGAGCACGCGCGGGGACGCCTCCAGGTCCGCGCCGGTCTCGAACAGCGGGATCACGTCCAGGACCGGGGCCTTGCCGGCGGGCAGGGCGTACTCGGCGAGCTCGTAGACGGCGGCGACGTCCTCGGCGGACCGGGTGAAGCTGACGATGTAGCGGCGGCACGCCTCCACGCCGAAGCGCTCCTGGATCCAGGCGATGACCCGCAGGGTGGCCAGGACCTCCTGGGTCGTCTCCGAGGGCGTGTCGCCCGCGCGCAGCTCCGCCAGCGCGGCGGCGTGCACGGCGCTGTGCTGGCGCACCTCCAGCTCGGCCAGGTGGAAGCCGAAGGTCTCGGCCTGCCAGATGAGGTGCTGGAGCTCGCCGTAGGCCTGCCGGACGGCGCCGGCGGCGGCCAGCGACTCCTGCACCACGCGCAGGTCGGCCAGGAACTCCTCTGGACCCGTGTAGGCGAGGTCGGCGTCGCGTTCGCGGGTGGCGCGCAGCCGCTCGGCGGCCAGCAGCAGGAGCTGGCGGTGCGGCTCGTTGGGCGAGCGCTTCGCGATCTCGTGCATCAGGCGCGGGTACCCCGCCTTCGCGGTGGCGAGGGTGTCGCGCAGGTCTCCGCTGGCCGGAGTGAGGTTGCCGTACTCGGTGTGGGTGCGCCCGATGCGGGCGCAGGCGGTCTCCAGCCCGCGCAGCACGTGCTCGGACTGGATGGTGATCGCCTCGCGGGTCACCTCGTGGGTGACGAACGGGTTCCCGTCGCGGTCGCCGCCGATCCAGCTCCCGTAGCGCACGAACGCCTTGGCCAAGGGGGGCCGCTGCCCGCTGCGGACCGGGTCCAGGGCGCTGTCCAGGGTCCGGTAGACCTCGGGGATGATCCGGAAGATGGTCTCGTCGAAGGCGGCCAGCGCGGTGCGCACCTCGTCCAGCGGGTCCATCTTGGTGTAGCGCAGTTGAGAGGTTCGCCACAGCAGGTCGATCTCCTCGATCAGCCTGCGGTGCGCGTCGGCCTCGACGCTGCTGCCGGGGTGGGCCCCCCGGAGCCGTTCCAGCTGCTCACTGACGCGCAGGATGGACGTGGAGACGGCGCGGCGGCGCGCCTCGGTCGGGTGCGCGGTCATGACCGGGTGGAACTCCATGCCGTCCACGAGCCCGCGCAGGCGGTCCTCCCCCGCGTCCTCCCGGATGGAGCGCACGGCGGCGGCCAGCGACTCGCGCGGCGGGTTGTCGGCGTCGTCCCGCTCGCGCAGGGAGCGGATGCGGTTGTGCTCCTCGGCGAGGTTGACGAGGTGGAAGTAGACGGTGAAAGCCCGTGCCACCTGCTTGGCGCGCTCCAGTGGCCACGAGGCCACGAGGTCGGTGATCTCCTTGCCGTCGACAGAGCCGTCGCGCGCGCCGATGACGGCGCGCCGCAGGCGTTCGACGTCGTCGAGAAGGTCGTCGCCGCCGCTTTCGGCGAGCACGGAGCCGAGCATCTCGCCGAGAAGGCGGACGTCACCGCGCAACTGGTCGGGCATCTCCTGGCGGGCACTGTCACGTGTCATGGCGAAAACGATACCCAGATTGGTCTAGCCCATTTGGGACCCGGGGTCCGGTTGGGGACTTTCTCCGGGTCGCGGCCCGGATCGGCCCGGCAGCCGGGCCGCAGAGGCGACGGCGGACGGGGGCCGGGGCGGACGCCCGGCCTCCCGGGGCGGCCTCCCGAGAGGCGGCGGGTGGGGCGGGCGGAGCGGGCAGACCGAATGCGAACCGAACGCAACTCGGTCAAGAACACTTCTCTGACCTGCGAATACTTGCACTTACCCATAAGTAACACGGATTTCCTCACCTGGCCGTACACCGGCAGGACTACCCTGATGTCCTATGGCGACCCAAGCCCCTGAACCACTGCCCGCGGCACAGATCGACATCCGCACGACCGCGGGCAAACTCGCGGACCTGCAGCGCCGCCGCTACGAGGCGGTCCACGCGGGATCCGAGCGAGCCATCGAGAAGCAGCACGCCAAAGGCAAGATGACCGCCCGCGAGCGGATCGACGCCCTCCTGGACCCGGGCTCCTTCGTGGAGTTCGACGCTCTCGCCCGCCACCGTTCGACCAGCTTCGGCCTGGAGAGGAACCGCCCCTACGGCGACGGGGTGGTCACCGGCCACGGCACGGTCGACGGCCGCCCCGTCGCGGTGTTCAGCCAGGACGTCACGGTCTTCGGAGGCTCCCTCGGCGAGGTCTACGGCGAGAAGATCGTCAAGGTCCTGGACCACGCCCTCAAGACCGGCTGCCCCGTGGTCGGCATCAACGAGGGCGGCGGGGCGCGCATCCAGGAGGGCGTGGTGGCCCTCGGCCTCTACGCCGAGATCTTCAAGCGCAACACGCACGCCTCCGGCGTCATCCCGCAGATCTCCCTGGTCATGGGCGCGGCCGCGGGCGGACACGTCTACTCCCCCGCCCTCACCGACTTCACCGTGATGGTCGACCAGACCTCCCAGATGTTCATCACCGGCCCCGACGTCATCAAGACCGTCACCGGCGAGGACGTCTCCATGGAGGAGCTGGGCGGCGCGCACACCCACAACTCCAGGTCCGGGGTCGCCCACTACATGGGCGCCGACGAGGCCGACGCCCTGGAGTACGTCAGGACGCTGCTGTCCTACCTGCCCTCCAACAACCTGGAGGACCCGCCGGTCGAGGACGCCCCGGCGGACCTGGAGGTGACCGGGACCGACCTGGAACTGGACTCCTTCATCCCCGACTCGGCCAACCAGCCCTACGACATGCACCGGGTCATCGAGCACGTCGTCGACGACGGCGACTTCCTGGAGGTCCAGGGGCTGTTCGCGCGGAACATCGTCGTGGGCTACGGGCGGGTGGAGGGCCACCCGATCGGCATCGTGGCCAACCAGCCGATGAGCCTCGCCGGGTGCCTGGACATCGACGCCTCGGAGAAGGCCGCGCGCTTCGTGCGCACCTGCGACGCCTTCAACGTCCCGGTGCTGACCCTGGTGGACGTGCCCGGCTTCCTGCCCGGCACCGACCAGGAGTTCAACGGCATCATCCGGCGCGGCGCCAAGCTGCTCTACGCCTACGCCGAGGCCACCGTCCCGCTGATCACGGTCATCACCCGCAAGGCGTTCGGCGGCGCCTACGACGTCATGGGGTCCAAGCACCTGGGCGCCGACGTCAACCTGGCATGGCCGACCGCGCAGATCGCGGTGATGGGCGCCCAGGGCGCGGTGAACATCCTGCACCGGCGCGCCCTGGCCGCGAGCGACGGCGTCGAGGACACCCGCGCCCGGCTCGTCTCCGAGTACGAGGACACGCTCCTCAACCCCTACAGCGCCGCCGAACGCGGTTACGTGGACGGCGTCATCATGCCCTCGGAGACCAGGACCTCGGTCGTCAAGGCGCTGCGCGCCCTGCGCGGCAAACGCAAGCAGCTGCCGCCCAAGAAGCACGGGAACATCCCCCTCTGATGGCCGCCGACGAGACCCGGCCGCGCCCCGCCCCCTTCCTGCGGGTGGTGCGGGGCGACCTCAGCCCCGAGGAGACCGCGGCGCTCGTCGCGGTCCTGACCGCGCGCGCCCAGGCCAAGCGGGCCGCCCGCGACGCGGCCGCGCCGCCCGCCCCCCGCTCGGCCTGGCGCGACCGCTCCCGCCTGGTCCGGCCGGAGCTGCGACCGGGGCCCGGCGCGTGGCGGAGCAGCTTCCGCCCGGGATGACACCCCCGTTCCCGATCCGACCACCAGTCCGCCCGCGGTCCGGCGCCCTCAGCGGCACCGGGCCCGCCGTCCCCAGACTTCCCGCATACATCGGTGCCGAGCCGGCCGATCCCGCTCCAGGAGGAATGTCCGACCGTGCGTAAAGTTCTCATCGCCAACCGGGGCGAGATCGCGGTGCGAATCGCCCGCGCCTGCCGCGACGCCGGCCTGACCAGCGTCGCCGTCTACGCCGACCCCGACCGCGACGCCCTACACACCACCACCGCCGACGAAGCCCACGCCCTGCACGGCACCACCCCCGCCGACACCTACCTCAACACCGACAAAATCCTCGCCATCGCCACCCGCACCGGCGCCGACGCCATCCACCCCGGCTACGGCTTCCTCGCCGAGAACGCCGACTTCGCCCACGCCGTCACCACCACCGGCCTCACCTGGATCGGCCCACCCCCCACCGCCATCACCACCCTGGGCGACAAGATCCAGGCCCGCCACATCGCCCACAAGGTCGGCGCCCCCCTCACCCCCGGCACCCCCGACCCCGTCACCGACCCCGACCAGGCCCTGGCCTTCGCCCGCCACCACGGCCTGCCCATCGCCATCAAAGCCGCCCACGGCGGCGGCGGCCGCGGCCTCAAAGTCGCCCGCACCCTCGAGGAGATCCCCGCCCAGTTCGACTCCGCCGTCCGCGAGGCCACCGCCGCCTTCGGCCGCGGCGAATGCTTCGTCGAACGCTACCTGGACCGCCCCCGCCACGTCGAAACCCAATGCCTGGCCGACACCCACGGCACCGTCGTCGTCGTCTCCACCCGCGACTGCACCCTGCAACGCCGCCACCAGAAACTCGTCGAGGAAGCCCCCGCCCCCCACCTCACCCCCGCCCAGGACCGGCTCCTGCGCGACGCCTCCAAGGCCATCCTGCGCGAAGCCGGCTACACCGGCGCCGGCACCTGCGAATTCCTCATCGGCCAGGACGGCACCGTCTCCTTCCTCGAAGTCAACACCCGCCTCCAGGTCGAACACCCCGTCACCGAAGAGATCACCGGCATCGACCTGGTCACCGAAATGCTGCGCATCGCCGACGGCCACCCCCTGGGCTACGACGACCCCGCCCCCCGCGGCCACTCCATCGAGTTCCGGATCAACGCCGAAGACCCCGGCCGCGACTTCCTGCCCGCCCCCGGCACCATCACCACCCTCACCCTGCCCGGCGGCCCCGGCATCCGCGTGGACACCGGCTACCAGACCGGCGACACCGTCCCCCCCGCCTTCGACTCCCTCATCGCCAAACTCGTCGTCACCGGCGCCACCCGCACCCAGGCCCTGGCCCGCGCCCGCCGCGCCCTCACCGAACTCCACGTCGGCGGCATGCCCACCGCCACCCCCTTCCACCAAGCCGTCCTCACCGACCCC
>NZ_SNYN01000008.1:151944-161984 GCF_004363075.1 Actinorugispora endophytica | reverse complement strand
GTCAGAAGGGCGTCAAGGTCAGTTTTCACACACCGATCCTCGACGCCCTTCGCCATGGGCGCAGGCGTTTCAGGGATTTCCCATCAACGATCTAGTCCTCCTTGCTGATCGTGGCCTTTCCGGGGTCTCACCCGCCTCCGAGAGCCCGAAAAGGTCACGATCAGCAGGGCCCTTCACCAAGACCTGCCAAATCTGTTGGCACAACTTGCCGATTAAACGCTTCGCTCCGCGCAGTTGAATCGTGGCGTCAGACCACGTCACACACCAGGGAGCGACGCTGATGGCCAGGCAACGGCGGGTCCGGATCGGAATCGACACCGGTGGCACCTTCACCGACGTCGTCGCCCTGGACGAGAACACCGGTGAACTCGTCACCACCAAGACCCCCTCGACCCCGGCCGACCCGGCCGACGGGTTCATGAACGGCATCGCGAAGGTCGTCGACCTGCTCGGCGGAAGCGCCCGGGTCGAGGTCGCCTCGGTCTCGCACGGCACCACGGTGGCCACCAACCAGCTGCTCGAGGACAAGATCGGCCGCCTCGGCTTCATCACCACCGAGGGGTACGAGTACGTCCTGGAGATCGCCCGCCAGGCCGTCCCCGACGGCTACGGCAACTCCTACTTCTGGGTCAAGCCGGACCGGATCGTGCCCGTGGACCGCGTGCGCGCCGTCGGCGGGCGCCTGGACCACACCGGCGCCGAGGTCCGCCCGCTCGACGAGGAGCAGGCGAGGGCGGCCGCGCGGTGGTTCCGCGAGCAGGGCGTGGACACCATCGGGGTGTGCCTGCTGCACTCCTACGCCGACCCCGGGCACGAGGAGCGGGTGCGCGACATCCTGCGCGAGGAGCACCCCGACGCCGTGGTGTCGATCAGCTCCGAGGTCCTGCGCGAGTACCGCGAGTACGAGCGCTCGATGACCACCCTCGTGGACGCCGCGGTCAAACCGCGGGTGGCCCGCTACGTCGGCGGCATCCGCGCCCGCCTGGACGCCGCGCGGCTCACCGGCGACGGCCGGCGCGTCCCCTTCTCCATCATGAAGTCCAACGGCGGCGTGCTCTCCGCCGAGGAGATCGTGCACCAGCCGATCACCACCGTGCTCTCGGGACCGGCCGCGGGCGCGCTCGGCGCCGCGCTCATCGCCGGGCGCGCCGGGTTCGACCGGGTCCTCACCCTCGACGGCGGCGGCACCTCCACGGACGTCTCGGTGGTCCTGGACGGCGAGCCGGGCCTGACCACCGAGGGCTCCATCGGGCGCTACCCGTCCAAGATCCCGATGATCGACATCGTCACCGTCGGCGCGGGCGGCGGCTCCGTCGCCTGGATCTCCCCCGAGGGGACCCTCAAGGTGGGACCCCGGTCCGCGGGAGCCGACCCCGGCCCCATCTGCTACGGCAACGGCGGCACCGAGCCGACCATCACCGACGCCCACGTCCTGCTCGGGCGCATCCCGCCGCACCTGCTGGGCGGTGAGATCGCGCTGGACGCCGGCGCCGCGCGCGAGGGCGTCGCCAAGCTCGCCGACGAGCTCGGCATCGGCGTCGAGCAGGCCGCCACCGGAATCCTGGAGATCTCCGCGTGGAACCAGGCCAACGCGCTGCGCCAGATCACCGTGCAGCGGGGCCTGGACGTGCGCGACTTCCACATGGCCACCTTCGGCGGCTCGGGCTCGCTGCTGCTGTGCCGGCTGATCGACATCCTGGGCCTGGCCGGGGTGATCGTGCCGCGCGACCCCGGCAACGTCTCGGCGTTCGGGCTGCTCACCGTGGACGTCAAGAACGACTACGTGCGCACCCACGTGGCCCGGCACGCCGACCTGGACCTGGCCTCGGTCGCCGACGTCCTCGCGGAGCTGACCGAGTCGGCCGCGCTCGCCCTCGACAAGGAGGACTTCGCGCGCGCCGACCACCACTACGCGCGGACCGCCGACCTGCGCTACTTCGGCCAGGCCTACGAGGTGCGGGTCCCGGTCCCGGACGGGGACGTGGACGCCGCGCTCGCCGAGGAGGTCGCCGACGCGTTCCACGACGCCCACCGCGCCCTGTACGGCTACGACTTCCGCGGCGACGCGGGCCAGCAGGTCGAGTGGGTGAACCTGCGGGTCACCGGCATCGGCCGGATCCGCCGCCCCGAACTGCGCGAGCTCCCCGCGGGCAGCGGCGGCGCCGACCGCGCGCTGACCGGGCGCCGCGGCGTCTACTTCGACGAGGGCGGCGCGGCCGGGTACCGCGACACCCCCGTCTACTGGCGGCCCGACCTGGCCCCCGGGGACCGGATCGAGGGCCCGGCGGTCATCGAGGAGTTCGGCTCCACCATCCCCCTGCACCCCGGGTTCACCGCGCGGATCGACGGCTACGGCAACGTCCTGGTCACCGCCGAGCGCACCGCCACGACCACCACGACCGCCACGACCACCACGACCGCCACGACCGAGCAGGAGCGCTGAGACATGACCACCGCGAACACCGCAGCCCTCACCGTGGACCCCGTCCTGCTGGAGATCGTCGAGGGCACCCTGGCCTCGGTGGAGAAGGAGGTGGAGACCGCCATCGCGCGCACCTCGCGCTCGCCGATGATCCGCGACGCCCACGACTTCCGTGCCGGGATCCACGACCGCCGCCTGCGCAAGCTCACCGGCCGCTCCTACTCCGCGCTCGTGCACCCCGTCGCCCGCGACTTCCCCCTGGACACGATGCGCCCGGGCGACGTCTTCTTCCACAACGACGTCTACGAGTCCGAGGGCGGCATCGGCCACCTTCCCGACCTGTGCGTGACCGTGCCGGTCTTCCACGACGACGGCGACGGCCCCCGGGTGGTCGCGTTCGTGCAGGCGTTCGGCCACCACGACGACATCGGCGGCGCCTGCCCCGGGTCGATGCCCTCGGGCGCGACCTCGGTCTACGAGGAGGGCCTGATGGTCCCGCCGATCCGGCTGTGGGACCAGGGCGTGCCCAACGAGGCGGCGCTGCGCATCATGACCCGCAACTCCCGGATGCCCGACTCCCTGGCCGCGGACCTGGACGCCGAGTGCTCGGCCTGCCTGATGGGCGCGCGCCGCCTGGGCGAGCTGTTCACCCGCTACGGCCGCTCGACCGTGGAGGCGTGCTTCGACGCGATCCTGGACAAGACCACCGAGACCTACCGGCGCGAGATCCTCGCCAAGATCCCCGACGGCACCTACGTGTGGGAGGACTACGCCGAGCACGACGGCGTGGACGAGCCGAGGCTGCACACCCAGCGGATCACCCTGACCAAGGTCCCCGACAAGGTCATCATCGACTTCACCGGGACGTCTCCGCAGGCCAAGGGGCCCATCAACCACTGCGGAGACTACGCCGACGGCAACTTCCTGAAGAAGTGGCTGGCGCCCATCCTGCGCAACCTCGCGGACACCCCCGAGCGGATGGCCGAACTCGACGTCAACGAGGGGGTCGTGCCGCTCATCGAGATGAGGTTCCCGCCCAAGGGGACCCTGCTCACGCCGATCTTCCCCGCGCCCACCAACGCGCGCACCTTCGTCATCCTGCGCCTGCTCGGCGTGCTGTCGGGGGTGCTGGCCAAGGCCGTGGACGGCCGTATGCCCGCCGACCAGGAGACCATCCGGTACACCGGGGTGCACGGCGTCGACGCCAACGGCGACCGCTACCTGATGCGCGAGGTCCTGGGCGGCGGCTCGGGCGGCCGCTACTACGCCGACGGCGAGGACACCATCCACGTGGTGCCGGACTCGCGCAACCTGCCCACCGAGTTCACCGAGTCGCGCTTCCCGTTCCTGGTCGAGCGCCTGGGCCTGGCCGCGGACTCGGGCGGCGCGGGGGAGTACCGGGGCGGCCTGGGATACGAGAAGCACATCCGGATGCTGCGCGACGCCTCCTTCATGTCCATCGCGGACCGCACGATCCTCTCCTGCTGGGGGGTCAGGGGCGGGAAGGCGGGGCGGCCCTTCCAGGTCACCATCGACCCGGGCGGGCCCGCCGAGCGCGAGATCGAGGGACTGGCCGACGGCGAGCCGGTGCGCGCCGGCGAGGTCATCCGGATCCGCACCACGGGCGGCGGCGGCTGGGGGGACCCGCTGGACCGCAGGGTCGAGTCGGTGGTGCGCGACGTGCTTTGGGGCAAAGTCACCCGCGACGCGGCCCGGTCCGATTACGGTGTGATCATCAGCGGACCGACCGCAGCCCCTGAGGCCGATGCCGCCGCGACCGAGCGGCTGCGCGCCCAGATGCGAGCCGAGCGTTCCCCCGACCAGCCCTTCTTCGACCGGGGGCCGGGGTACGCGGTGCTGTCCGGGGGTGCGCGATCCTCGGAGGTGGATCGACTGTGACACAGCTGCAACCACGAGTCCTGGTGACCGGAGCCGCGGGCAAGACCGGGCGGGCCGTGCTGGCCGCCCTGGCGCGCAAGGGGGTCCCCGCCAGGGCGCTGGTCCGCCGGCGCGAGCAGACGGGCGCCGTGCTGGCCTGGGGGGCGGCCGAGGCGGTGGTCGGCGACATGCGCGAGCGCTCGGTGCTCAAGGAGGCGGCGGCGGGAGCCACCGCGATCTACCACATCGCCCCCAACATGTGCCCCGAGGAGGTCGAGATCGGCGAGGCGCTGATCTCGGCCGCCCGGGCCGCGGGGGTGTGGCGCGTGGTCCACCACTCGGTGCTGCGCCCGCAGATCCAGGCGATGCCGCACCACTGGGCCAAGCTCCGGGTGGAGGAGGCGCTGTTCAGGTCGGGGCTGGACGTCACGGTGCTCCAGCCCGGCCCCTACGTCCAGAACCTCCTGACCGGCCTCGACTCGGTGCGCCGGACCGAGACGCTGGGCGTGCCCTACTCCATCGACGTGGAGTTCGCGCTGGTGGACCTGTGGGACGTGGCGGCGGTGGCGGCGCGCTGCCTGACCGAGCCGGTGCGCCCGGTGGAGAACGGCCGGGCGCCCGGCGACGCCCGGATGGGGCTGGCCGCGCTGGACGACCAGGGCGGGGACGACGACCACTCCTTCGCGGTCTACGAGCTCGCCGGGCCGGCCAACGTCTCGGTCCGCCAGGCGGCCTCGGCGCTGGGCCTGGCCCTGGGCCGGACGATCACCCCGGTCGCGGTCCCGCTGGAGCGGTGGAGGGAGGACGCCCGCGCCTCGGGGACGAGTGAGCCGGTGCTCGCCATGATGTCCGCGATGTTCGACTACTACGACGTCTACGGCCTGCGCGGCAACGGCCGGATGCTGCGCCATCTGCTGCGCCGTCCGGGCCTGGACGTCTACGAGTGCCTGCGCCGCGAGATCCGGATGGGCACCCGCTGCGGAGACTTGGCGTTGTCTGACAGCTGAATCGTGGTTATTGGGCAATCTCCGCCCGCGAACTGGGCCGTGGCGTTCTCTAGAGTCGGCTTCACCCGCAGCTCTCACGAGGAGACAGATGCTCCAACAGCGCCGTGTTCTCATCGCACTCGGCGGAAACGCCATGACCACCCCCGACGGCAGCGCGCGTCCCGAGGACCAGCGCAGGGCCGTGGAGGCGGCGATGGGCGACGTCGCCGCCCTGGTCGCGACGGGAACCGAGGTCGTGCTCACCCACGGCAACGGCCCGCAGGTGGGGAACCTGCTGGTCAAGAACGAGATGGCAGCGCACGTCGTACCGCCGGTGCCACTGGACTGGTGCGGGGCGCAGACCCAGGGCACCATCGGGTTCACCGTGGCGAGCGCGCTGGAGGCGGCGCTGGACGCGCGCGGCATCACGCGGTTCGCGTCCGCGATCGTCACCCGGGTCCGGGTGGACGCCGACGACCCGGCGTTCACCCGCCCGAGCAAGCCGATCGGCCGGTACGTCGACGCGGACCAGGCGGCCCGGTTCACCGGGCTCGGCCAGAACTGGGAGGACTTCGGCCCGCGCGGGTGGCGCCGGGTGGTGCCCTCCCCCGAGCCCCTGGAGATCCTGGACGCGCCGGCGGTGCGCGCGCTGCTGGCCGCGGGCGTCGTCCCCATCGCCGCGGGCGGGGGCGGCATCCCCGTCGTGCGCGAGCCCTCCGGCGCGCTGCGCGGGGTGGAGGCGGTGCTGGACAAGGACCGCACGGCCGCGCTGCTGGCCCGCTCGGTGTACGCCGGAAGCATGGTGATCGCCACCGACGTGCCCAACGCGGTGCTGCACTACGGCACGCCCGACGCCCGGCCCATCGGGCGGATCAGCGCCGCCGAACTCGCCCGCCACGCCGCCGACGGCCACTTCGCCGGAGGCAGCATGGGCCCCAAGGTCGAGGCCGCGCTGCGGTTCGTGGCCGAGGGGGGCGGGCGCGCCGTCATCACGGCGCTGGACCGGCTCGCCGACGGGATCGCCGGAACAGCCGGGACCGTCGTCGAGCCCTGAGGCTTCAGTTCAACGACCAACGCAGTAGGAGAGGTGGCCCAACCATGCCGAGGCCGATCGAAGTACACAAGGTCGCCATCGAGAGCGTCACGGACGCCTCCGGGCTCGCCCGGCTGATCGACGAGGGCGTGTTCGCGGCCGACGACGTGCTCGCCGTGATCGGGAAGACCGAGGGGAACGGCGGGGTCAACGACTACACCCGCATCCTGGCGGACCGGGCGTTCCGCGAGGTCCTGGTCGCCAAGGGGAGCCGCACCGACGAGCAGGCCAAGGAGGTGCCGCTGGTCTGGTCGGGCGGCACCGACGGAGTGATCTCCCCGCACGCCACCGTCTTCGCGTACGCCCCCGAGGGCCGCTACGAGCCCGGCGACGAGCCGCGGGTGACCGTGGGCGTGGCCATGAGCGAGCAGATCCTGCCCGAGGACATCGGCAGGCCCGCGATGGTCGCCAAGGTCGCCGACGGGGTGCGCGCGGCGATGCGGACCGCCGGGATCACCGACCCGGCGGACGTGCACTACGTGCAGACCAAGACGCCGCTGCTGGTGCTGGACACCATCAACGACGCCAAGTCGCGTGGGCACACGGTGTTCACCGAGGACACCCTGAAGTCGATGGACGTGTCCAACTCGACGACCGCGCTGGGCATCGCGACGGCCCTCGGCGAGATCGAGGAGCCGACGGCCGAGCAGATCCACTCCGACCTGTCGCTGTACTCCTCGGTCGCCTCCTGCTCCTCGGGGGTCGAACTGGACCGCGCCCAGATCGTGGTCGTGGGCAACGCCCGCGGCGTCGGCGGCCGCTTCCGGGTGGGGCACAGCGTCATGAGGGACGCGCTGGACTCCGACGGGATCTGGGAGGCCATCCGCTCGGCGGGGCTGAAGCTGCCCGACCGGCCGCACCCTGACGACCTCGGCGACGCTCTGGTCAACGTGTTCCTCAAGTGCGAGGCCGACCCGACGGGGCGGGTGCGCGGACGACGCAACATCATGCTGGACGACAGCGATGTCCACTGGCACCGGCAGATCAAGGCGACGGTCGGCGGCGTCACGGCGGCCGTCACCGGCGACCCCGCCGTGTTCGTGTCGGTCGCGGCCGTGCACCAGGGCCCCTCGGGCGGGGGCCCCGTCGCGGCGGTGGTCGACCTGGGGGAGTGAATCCCCGCGGCGGCGCGTCGGCGGCCCCGGTGACCTCGGTCACCGGGGCCGTTCCATGCCGTGCCCGCTGCCGAACTGAAATAGTGGGTAAACAGTGGTTTGCTGTCTGTTGCTTCGCGCCGGGCTGCGGGTAGGGTTCCGGGGAACTGCCGACGGGGTCGACGGAACAGGCGGTCCCGGCACTTTTCGGCACTAGCATGACTGAGGCTCATCTCAAGAGACAGGGAGAGAGTCCAACGTGGCCCATGAAGTCGGTGCGCAGGAACAGATCACCTACGGTCGAAACGACCGGTTCGACGGTGGTCCCGTCGGAGGGGGCGGGTTCTGGGTGGACGATGAGGGGCGACCGGTGGCCAGACTCGGCGGTCCGCAGGAATGGCCGGGGCTGCTCGAGGTGCGGGTCGGGGAGACCTTCACCGTGGGCGGCCAGCTGTGGCGGATCGACGACATCGTGAACCCCGAAGCCCCGAGCGCCTACCTGGTCACCACCAGGATCGGTTGACCGTCCGCTCGGAGGGCGCCGTCGCGGCCCCTCCGGGACGCGGAACGCGAGCCCCGCCTCCGGTTCCCCGGAGGCGGGGCTCGCGGCGTTCCGAATCCGGGGTGGACTAGGTTTTCCGCATGGGTATTCGGCACATCGCGCTGTTTCGTTGGATCGAGGGCGTCACGCCCGAGCAGGTCGAGCGGGTGGAGGCGCTGCTGGGCAGGCTCCCCGGGGTGATCCCCGAGCTCAGGGGCTACGAGTTCGGCGCGGACCTGGGGATCGGGGCGGGGAACTACGACTTCGCGGTCGTCGCGGACGTCGAGGGCGAGCCGGGTTTCCTGGCCTACCAGCGCCACCCCGACCACCAGGCCGCGCTGGCGGTCATCAAGCCGATGCTCGCGGACCGCGCCGCCGTGCAGTTCAACATCGACTGAGCTCCCCGCCGACCGCGCGGGGCCGGACCGGCCGCGCCGCCCCGGCCGCCGCACGAACCCGTCCCGCACCGGGCTCCACCGGGGCCGAAGAAGTTGGACTCTGTTCCTTTTTCTTTCGCCTCCCTCCTCTCAAGGGGGTGAACGCGCTGTCTTTGGCGGGAACCCGGCCGCCAACCTTGTATTAGAACTGGTTTCAGTATTAACTTCTCCTCAGGGTTCCGCCGTTCGCCCGGACCGCCCGGAAGGGCGGGCCGGGCGGCGGAACCGTGAACGCGTCCCCCGCCGGCGATGGATCGCGCCCCATCGCCGGCGGGGGACGTTCCCCCAGCGGCGCGAATCATCCCCCGGCAAGGGCGGGTCGGTCCCCGCACGGCCGCCCCGGATGATCGATGATTGCTCACAGTGAGGGCACGGTGCCGACCCGGCCCCGAAGCGGCGTCCGCGCCGCATGGAACCCACCGGCCGGGGAACGCCCGCGGGGTGGAGAAACCGGTCGCCGCGGGCACACGGGAGAACGAGATGCCGCGAACACAACCCCCAGTGGTCGACTACCGCAGCGGCGCGGTCGGTCGCCGACGCAGCTGGTACGGGACGAAAAAGCACGTCAAGCGGGTCCTGGGCTGGCGGCTGCCCAACCTCGCGATGCGCGGCGCGGTGCGGGTGGCCGCGCCCGGACTGCGCGCGACCGGGCGGCTGCCCGCGCCCGCCGCGATCCGCGAGGTCGCGGGCCGCGTGGACGGGGCCGGGTACGTGATGCTCGCGCCGTCCCGCTGCGTCGTCGCCAAGGAGCTGTACTGGGGCGGGGGCCGCCGTCCGCAGCCCGCCGACGACCTCGCGGTCCGGGTGTTCGCCGCGGCGGCCCGCGACTCGGCCGCCCTGTTCGACATCGGCGCGTACACCGGGCTGTTCACACTGGTCGGCACCGCCGTCAACCCGGACCTGCGCGCGCACGCCTTCGAGATCGTGCCGGAGGTGTACCGGGCCCTGGTGGACAACTGCGTGCGCAACCGGGTCCTGCACCGGGTCACCCTGCACCACACCGGGGTGGGCGACCCCGGGGACACCGTCGTGATGCCCGTCGAGTCGGGGGACTCGGCGCTGCCCTGCTTCTACTCCAGCGAACTGGCCTTCGCGGACGGCGTCCCGGTCGAGGTGGTCGCGCTGGACGCGTTCACCGACCGGGTCCCGCCCGGCGGGCGGACGGTCATGAAGGTCGACGTCGAGGGGACCGAGGCGGCCGTCTTCGAGCACGGCCGGAGGTTCCTCGCCGAGCACCGCCCCGACATCCTGTGCGAGGTCCTGCCGGGCGCGGACACGGACCGGCTGCGCGCCCTCCTGGAACCGCACGGCTACCGCTGCCACCTGGTGGGGGAGAGCGCCCTGGCCCCGGCGGGGGAGCTCGTGGCGCACCCGCGCTTTCGCGACTGGTTCCTGACCACCCGCGCGCCCGCCGACCTCGCGGCCCTCGGGATACCGGTGGCCTGAGCGGCCCGGACGGGGGCCGGGGCCGCGCCCACGACGTCCGTCGCGCGGGGGGTTCGTTGACGGTCGTGGGGGGTGGGGGCCGCCCCCGGCCCCCCCGGGGGGGACGGCCACCCACCCCCAACAAACAACCCGAGGCCGAAAAA
>NZ_SNYN01000008.1:0-151934 GCF_004363075.1 Actinorugispora endophytica | reverse complement strand
CCGGCCGCCGGGGGGGGGGCGGGCCCCGGGGGGGGGGCCGGCCCCCCCCCCCCCCCCCCCCCCGGCCCCCCCCCCCACGACCGTCAACAAAACCACCGGTGCCCGAATCCACCCCCGCGCCGGAGCCTCCCTAGCGCAGGTTCCTGAGCGCCTCGCGACGGGAAAGGGCCGAGATGCGGGACTCGTGCTCGTCGACGAACTTCAGGACCGAGCCCGGATCGGTCCTGGCGTACTCGCGCAGCGCCCACCCGATGGCCTTGCGCACGAAGAAGTCGGGGTGGCGCAGGTTCGGTTCGATGGAGCCGAGGAGAAGGTCCGCGTCGGTCTCGGCCCCGGCGCCGACCTGGCACAGGATCGCGCTGCGGCGCAGCCACAGGTCGCCCGCCAGCGCCCATCCGCTGACCAGCGGCCGCAGTTCCGTGGGGTGCGCGCGCAGCAGGGGGCCGACGCGGTTGACGGCGAGCGGGTCCACGTAGTCCCACCACGCGCCCGCGGTGATCAGATCCTCGTACAGGGCCGCGGTGGCGGGCGTCTGGAAGGCGGTGTAGAGCCGGTGTCCGGTCAGCTCCACCGCCGCGTACCGCTCCTCGCGGTGCGAGGCCACCCGCCAGAGGGTGCGGACGGTGTCCTCCCAGGTCTCCTGGTCCTCGATCGGATTGGCGGCGAAGACCTCGGCGAAGACCCGGCGGCGCGGTCCCGCCTGCACGCCGTGGAAGGGCATGACCGACTTCATGTACCGCCGCATGGAGTCGGCCTTGCCGGGGTCCGCGAAACGGCGGAGACGATCGCGGACGGCGGCGATCAAGCCGAGATGGGCGGGCATGTCCCTATTATCCTCAAGGGTCCACCGGTGCGCACCACGCGACCGACCGGGGGCGGGCGGGCCGCTACTTCAGCAGACCGGTCATCTCCTGGACGGTCGGGCAGGGCCAGCGCAGCATGCAGCAGTTGCAGCGCCGCAGCGCGCAGGCCGGCCCGCTGGAGACGCCGCCCGCGTCGCGCGGGCGGTGCAGCGCCAGCAGGTTCAGGCAGAGAGCGGCGAACGCGCTGACCTCCTGGCGGGCGTTGGCGTAGAAGGCGACGTCGTTCAGCCGCATCAGGGCGCTCCCGCCCGCCGACGCCGGAACACCGACGGTCTCGGGCCCCCACGGGACCGCCCGGTCCGCGCGCTCGAGCACGCCCTCCACGTACATCCGCAGCCGCTCGTGCTCATCGAGCTGCCCTGGAGTCGACGCGAACATGTCAGCGGACATCATGTGTCTCCCCCCGCCCAGACCGGGCCCCCTACCCGGCCGACGATCATCACCAAGAGTACGTGAAAAATAGCTGTTCGTACTTGTCCTTGGGGGAAGCGGCCGGGGCGCGCCGGAAAGGCCGTCCCGGAGCCGGACCCGCGCGCCGCGTCCGCGCAAGGCGCACGGGCCGTCCCGGGGGCATGGGACGGCCCGTGCAGGGGGCGGGCGGGGAAGGGGCCTGCCACCGCCCGGTGGTGTCCGGCCGGGGTGGTGCGCTCAGCAGCCCCCACCGCAGCTGCACGAACCGCCGTTCTGGCAGCCGCAGCCGCATCCGGAGCCGCAGCCGCAGTCGCCGCGTGCGGCGGGGTCGGACCGGGGCATGGGGGCCTCCTCCGAATCGGATCCGGTGGGTCGGCACCGGGATCGCTCCTGCTCGTTACGTGGGCTGGGATTCCCCGCCGCCGAGATCGCCAACCGGTCTGGCCGGTTCCGGCAACCCCGTGCCACCGGGGTTTGAGAGGCGCGCCGAGGGAGCAGGCCGGGGACTCAGGCGAAGAAACCGGACACGACCGCGGGGCGGCGCAGCATTCGGTACAGCCAGATCTGGCCTATCACCATGGCCGGAAGAGCCGGGGCGACCGCCATGGCGACCAGCGTCAGGGAACCCGGATCGGCGGTGGAGACGGGGAGTTCCACACCGAGCGCCACCAGCAGCGGAAGCGCGGCCATCGCCAGCGCCGAGGTGTGCCGGGACCAGCGCGGTCCGGACAGGCCCGCCGTCACCGCGAGCGCGCCCGCCAGCACGGCGCCCGGAACGAGGGCCGGAGCGGCCCGGTCCACCCCGCCGGCCGCCCAGGCCGCGACCGCGGCCAGGAGCACCGCGACCAGTCCGGCCCGGGCCAGCGCGCGGGTCGCCCGCGCGGCCACGTCGGCGGACTCGGCCGGGTCCGAGGCGTGCGCCTGGCCGTCCCCGGGCACCAGGCGCTCCGCGCCGAACGCGGCCCCGCGTAGCGCGAACAGCACCGCCACCGCGACCGCGCACAGCGGCGCGAACAGCGGGGACAGCTCCCCGCCGCCCAACAGGGAGGCCAGCACCAGGCCCCAGGACAGCGCGATCGTCCAGCTCCCGGCCACGATCGCCGCGTCCCAGACGGCGTGCCACCGGGGGTTCTCCACCCGGCCGCGCAGCCAGAGGCCGGCGTCCCGCCACAGCCATCCGGCCAGCAGCGCGACGAACAGCGGCCAGTTCCCGGTCACGGCCTCGCTCTTGAGCTCGGGGAAGAGCCCGGCCACCACCCCCACGGAGGCGACCAGCCACACCTCGCTCCCCAGGAAGTAGGGGGCGATGGCGGAGGCGAGGCGTCGGCGCTCGACCGGGGCGCGGGCCACGTACGGCATCAGCATGCCCAGCCCGACATCGCATCCGGCCAGGACGAAGTAACCCGCCAGCAGGACGGCGAGGAAGAGGACTGCGAGGGATTCCACGGGGTTCTCCTGGGCGTCAGTAGGTGTGGATCGGGCTGGCCGGTTCGGCGCCGGGATCGGGAGCGGGGGCCAGCGGGCCGCCTTCGGGGCCGCGCCGGGCGAACCGCGCGATGAGCCACCAGGTGACGCAGGCGAGGACCGCGAACGCGCCGGTGAACAGGAAGAACGAGGTCGCCGCCATGCCCCCGGACATCTCCGTCACCGCGTCGGCCGTGGTCATGTGGTGCCTGACCGCCCACGGCTGGCGGCCGAGCTCCCGGTAGAGCCAGCCGGCGACGCTCGCGGCCAGCGGCAGCACGGGCGCGAACACCAGCAGCGCGTGGAACCAGCGCCAGCGGTCCAGTCCGCGCAGCAGCCAGACCAGGAGCGAGACCGAGGTCAGGAGGAGGACGAGCAGCCAGGACAGGGTCATCACGGCGTTGCCGATGTCGGCGAGCACCGGCGCGGCCCCGGCCCCGGCGGCCTCGATCCGCTCGATCTCGGCCTCGTCGAGGGTCTGGCCGCTGGTCGCCGGGGCGCCGCGCAGCGCGTACTGCGTGCCGCCGAACGCCGGGGTCGGCATGACCGCGAGCGCGGTGACCAGGAGCCCGCGCCGGACGCCCCGGCCGAACATCCCGTCGGGGTCGTCGCCGCGGCGCAGGTGGTAGGCGCTGACCGCGGCCGTCACCAGGCCGCCCACCAGCAGGGTGCTGGAGGCCACGTGGCCGAACGCCAGCAGCGCCGACGGGTTGGCGACCAGCGCGGCCGGGTCGGTCAGCACCGCCACCCCGCCGCGCATCTCGAAGCCGACCGGGTTCTTCAGGAAGCCGTTGGAGACCAGCACCCAGAAGGCCGACAGGTACGCGGTCAGCGTCACCACGCCGAACGCGGCCAGGTGCGCCCACCGGTTCATCCGGTCCCAGCCGAAGATCCACAGGCCGAGGAAGGTGGACTCGACGAAGAACGCGGCGACCGTCTCGATGGCCAGCGGCGCGCTGAACACGTGGCCGAACACGTCGTTCAGCCCGCTCCAGTTCAGCGCCAGCTGCAGCTCCATCACCAGGCCCGAGAGCACGCCCATGCCGTAGTTGACGACGTAGAGCCCGCCCCAGAACCGCACCGCCGCCATGCGCGCCGCGTCTCCGCGCAGCGTGGCGCCCAGCTGCGCGCCCAGGATCATCGGGGCCATGCCGAGGGTGAAGGCCACGAACATGTAGTGGATGCCTGCCGTCAGCGCGAACTGCAGCCGCGCCCACATCAGTGGGTCGTCGAACACGGGGGACTCTCCTCGGCGGACCGTCGTCGTAGGGACACGACCGATGGTGGCCGCCGAGGGGCCCGGGGCGCATCGTCCGGGAGGGGGCACCCGCCCTACCGCGCGGAGGGTGCCGGGAGCGGAGCCGTTGCTCCCCCGGGTGTAGGGGGAGACCCCGGCCCGCCTCGGGGTCGTGGGGGCTTCCGTGGCGGGCCGCCGCAGACCTCCGCGCCGGACGCCGGGCCGTTCGGCCGGCTACCCCGCCCAGCCCGGCGTCACCAGGCCCGTCTCGTAGGCGAGCACCACCAGTTGGGCGCGGTCGCGCACGCGCAGCTTGACCATCGCGCGGCTCACGTGGGTCTTGGCCGTCGCCGGGCTCAGCACCAGCCGGCGCGCGATCTCCTCGTTCGACAGTCCCGTCCCGACCAGCGCCACCACCTCGCGTTCGCGGTCGGTCAGGCTGTCCAGCCGCTCGGCGGGCTCGGGGCGGCGCGGGCGCTTGGCGTAGTCGGCGATGATGCGCCGGGTGACGTTCGGCGACAGCAGCGCGTCGCCCCTGGCCACCACCCGGACCCCGTTCAGCAGGTCCTCGGGTTCGGTGTCCTTGACCAGGAACCCGCTCGCGCCCATGCGCAGCGCCTCGAAGATGTACTCGTCGAGGTCGAAGGTGGTCAGGATGACGACCCGGGTGGACTCCAGGCGGGGGTCGGCGAGGATGCGCTCGGTCGCGGCCAGGCCGTCCACACCGGGCATGCGGATGTCCATCAGCGCGACGTCGGGGCGCTCCCCGGCGGCGAGCCGGACCGCCTCGGCGCCGTCCGCGGCCTCGGCGACCACGCTGATGTCGGGGGCGCTGTTGAGCAGCGCCCGGAAACCCGCCCGGACCAGTGCCTGGTCGTCGGCCAGAAGTACGCGGATCATGCGGTGCCCCTCGTCGAAGTCACGTCAGTCGGGCAGCCACGCCCGCACCCTGAAGCCTCCGCCGGGGGGCGGTCCGGCGTCCAGTTCGCCGCCCAGGGCGACGGCGCGCTCGCGCATCCCGTTGATGCCGTTGCCGGGGGCACCGCCGTCGGCCGGGCCCCGGCCGTCGTCCACCACGAGGATGGACACGCCGTCGGCGGCGTACCCCACGTCCACGGTGACCGATCCGGCTCCGGAGTGCCGCACCACGTTGGTCAGGGACTCCTGCACGATGCGGTACGCCGCAGAGTCGACGCCCGCGGCGGGCCTGCGCGGCTCCCCGGTGACGCGCAGGCGTATCCCGACGCCCGCGGTCCGCGCCCCCGCGACCAGCTCGTCCAGCCGGTCCAGGCCGGGCAGGGGCGAGCGCGGGGCGTCCTCGTCCACCGCGCGCAGCACGCCGAGCGTCGAGCGCAGCTCCCGCAGGGTCTCCTTACTGGCCTGCTTGATCGCGGCCAGCGCCTCGGCGGCGCGCTCGGGCTCGGAGTCGATCAGGTAGAGCGCGCTGCCCGCCTGCACGTTGATCAGCGAGATGTTGTGCGCGACGACGTCGTGCACCTCGCGCGCCAGCCGCAGCCGCTCGTCCGACGCGCGGCGGCGCAGCTCCTCCTCCCGGGTGCGGGCCGCCTCCTCGGCGCGCTCGCGCACCACCGCCCGGTACTCCCGGCGCTTGCGCGCCACCTCGCCGCTGATGAGCACCACGAGCACCCACGCGAGCATGCTCAGCGCGTACTGCAGGCGGGGCAGTCCGAAGTGGATCGCCTCGAACACGTGGATGATGAGGAACTGGAGCAGGCCAAGCAGCCAGCCCGTGCGGCGGTACCCCCGCTCGACCACGGTGAACAGCGCGAGCGCGCCCGCGACGATGACGAGGTTGTCGGGGTAGGAGAGCGGATAGTAGAGGGTGGTCGCCAGGGCGGACACCGCGGCCACCGGGACCGGCGCGACGGTGCGCCACAGCAGCGGCGCGACCGCCAGCACCATGAGCGGCAGCCCCCACGGCAGCAGCGACCCGAGGTCGTCCGCCCGCACCGCGCCCGCCGGGTCCGTCAGGGAGAAGAAGGTGGACACGGCGACGAGGCCGCCGACCCCCAGGGTCAGGGCCAGGTCCCCGTGCGTGATCCGGAGGAAGCGCTTCATCGGTACCGACATTATGCGCGCGCCCCGGCTCCGCGCGTCCGTCGAACGGAGGCCCGTTCCCGGGCGCGGGTACTCCCCGGGAAGTACCCGCGCCCGGGAGCGCGGCGCCCGTGCTCCGCGTCAGAGGGAGGGCGGACACGTGATCTTGTGGTTTCCTCGGTGTTCACCCGCGAGGTTTCCGAGGAAACCACAGGACCACGGCAAGGAACCGGCCCGAACCCAATGAACCCTCCCCACCCCGGCCGCTACTCCGGCCCCCAGGACAACCTGCACGAGCGGCTGCTGCACGTCCCCTTCCACGAGGCCGCGCCGTGGCTGCGCGTGCTGCTCACCGGAGACCCCGGCGCGATGGGCACGGACAAGCTCGCCTACTCCGTCAACCCGCTCCTGACCGCGCTGCTGATCTACCGCACCGACCCCGGCAGCTACTCCGGCATCGTCCTGGACAAGCGCCACACCCGGGCGTGGGGCCGCGACAAGCAGGACCTCTGGTTCACCGCGCTGGGCAACATGGCGTACGACCAGGTCCGGGAGCAGGCGCTGTACTCGGGGACCGACACCGACGTGCGGATCGTGCACGGCGTCGACTGGGCCGGGTCCGCGCACGTCATGCGGCTGCCCGAACTCATGCGGGAGCCCGCGCCCCACGGCGCGCTGGTGATGCTGCCGGACGCCAACACGATGGTCTACACGGTGCTGCGCAGCCGCCGCTCCATGCCGGTGATCCCGTTCCTGTACCGGACCTTCCTCGACCTGCGCACGGACGGCGCGGTCACCGACCAGCTGCTGTGGTGGCGCGGGGGCAGGGTGCACGGGATGTCCACGCTCCCGGCCGACGGCGGCGGTGTGCAGGTCAAGCACTCCCCCGAGTTCAGCAACATGATCGACCGCGAACTCCCCGCCTGACCCGGCGCCCGTCAGAAGACCCCGTCGGGCGGGGCGGGGGAGTCCCTGGCCGTCGCGTCGTCCACGGGGACGGCTCCCGAGGCGAAGCGGTCGAGTTCGGAGCCGGACAGCAGGCGCGCCATGTCGGGGTCGCGGTGCGCGCGCCGGGCGAGCTCGTCCACGGGCAGCCGCCGGTGGCCGGCGAGCAGGACCAGGTTCCCGAACCGCCGCCCGCGCAGCACGGAGGGCTCGGCGATCAGCGCCAGGTGCGGGAAGACCGCCGCCGCGGTGGCGACCTGGGAGCGGGCGTGCCTCAGCGCCTGGCCGTCGCCCACGTTCACCGCGTACACGCCGCCGGGCCGCAGGACCCGGGAGGCCTCGGCGGTGAACTCCACCGAGGTCAGGTGCGCGGGGGTGCGCGCGCCCGAGAAGACGTCGGCGACCACGAGGTCGGCGCTCCCGTCCCTGCGCCCGGTCAGCCAGGCGCGGGCGTCGCCGGTGCCCACCCGCAGATCGGCGCGGCGGTCCCACGGCAGCTCCCGCCGCACCAGCGCGATCAGGTCGGGGTCGATGTCCACGGCGCGCTGGCGCGACCCCGGCCGGGTGGCGGCCACGTAGCGGGCGAGGGTGAGCGCGCCCGCGCCGAGGTGGAAGACGTCGACGGGCTCCCGCTCGGGCGCCACCAGGTCCACCACGTGCCCGAGCCGACGCACGTACTCGAAGTCCAGGTGGGTGGGGTCGGCCAGGTCGACGTGGGACTGGGGCGTCCCGCCGACCATCAGGATCCAGGAGTCGGGCCGGTCGGCGTCGCGCAGCAGCTCCGTCCCGGGCCGCTCCCGCGCGTCCCCGTTGTCGCGCCTGCCCATCAGTTCCCACCCCGCCCGCTGTTTCCCGTACGGCCCGTTTCGGCCCGCTCCAACGGTAGACGCAGCGGGGAGGGGGGTGCGCCGCGTCTCCCGCCGGCGCGGAACCGGGGCGCTCCGCCCCCGGCGGCCGCTAGCCTGGAAGCCCTCCCGGACGACGCCTACGGCGCTCCGGACCGAAAGCCCCGAGCGGATTGCCTCCGCCACCCCACCGAGGAGTGACCGTGCTGCTGCGGATGTCGAACCTGTTCCTGCGCACCCTGCGTGAGGACCCGGCGGACGCCGAGGTGCCGAGCCACAAGCTCCTGGTGCGCGGCGGCTTCGTGCGCCGCGCCGCGCCCGGCGTCTACTCCTGGCTCCCCCTGGGCAAGATCGTGCTGGAGAACGTCTCCGCCGTGGTGCGCGAGGAGATGAACCGCATCGGCGGCCAGGAGGTGCTGCTGCCCGCGCTCCTGCCCCGCGAGTACTACGAGGCCACCGACCGCTGGACCGAGTACGGCGACACCCTGTTCCGGCTCCAGGACCGCAAGGGCGCCGACTACCTGCTCGGCCCCACCCACGAGGAGCTGTTCACCCTGCTCGTCAAGGGCGAGTACTCCTCGTACAAGGACTTCCCGGTCACGCTCTACCAGATCCAGGAGAAGTTCCGGGACGAGGCCCGCCCGCGCGCGGGCATCCTGCGCGGGCGCGAGTTCCACATGAAGGACTCCTACTCCTTCGACATCGACGACGAGGGGCTCCAGCGCTCCTACGACGCGCACCGCGCGGCCTACGTCCGCGTCTTCGACCGGCTCGGCCTGGAGTACGTGGTCGTCAAGGCCACCTCCGGGGCGATGGGCGGCTCGGCGTCCGAGGAGTTCCTCGCGGTCGCGCCCAGCGGCGAGGACACCTTCGTGCGCAGCACCGGGTCCGACTACGCCGCCAACGTCGAGGCCGTGTCCACCCCCGCGCCCGCCGCGCGGCCCGTCGAGGGGCTGCCCGAGGCGCGGAAGCACCACACCCCCGACACCCCCACCATCGAGTCGCTGGTGCGCTTCCTCAACGACGCGGGGCTGGGGCGCTCCTTCACCGCCGCCGACACCCTCAAGAACATCCTGGTCAAGGTCCGCCGCCCCGGCGGGACCGACTGGGAGGTCATCGGCGTCGGCCTGCCCGGCGACCGCGAGGTCGACATGAAGCGGCTGGAGGCGTCCCTGGATCCGTTCGAGGTCGCCCTCCTGGAGGAGGCGGACTTCGCGGCCTACCCCTTCCTGGTCAAGGGCTACATCGGCCCCGGCGCGCTGCTCTCCAACAAGCTCCGCTACCTGGTGGACCCGCGCGTGGTCGAGGGCACCGCCTGGGTCACCGGCGCGGACGAGGCCGACCACCACGTCGTCGACCTGGTGTGCGGGCGGGACTTCACCCCCGACGGCACCGTCGAGGCCGCCGAGGTGCGCGACGGCGACCCCTCCCCCGACGGGGACGGCACCCTCTACACCGCGCGCGGCATCGAGATCGGCCACGTCTTCCAGCTCGGCCGCAAGTACGCCGACGCCTTCTCGCTCGACGCGCTCGGCCCCGACGGAAAGCCCCGGCGCGTCACCATGGGCTCCTACGGCATCGGCGTCTCGCGCGTGGTCGCCGCCATCGTCGAGCAGTCGCACGACGACAAGGGCATCGTCTGGCCGCGACAGGTCGCGCCCGCCGACGTGCACGTGGTCGGCACCGGCAAGGGCGAGCAGATCGAGGTCGCGCTGCGCGTCGCGCGGGAGCTGGCGGACCGCGGCGTGCGGGTCCTGGTGGACGACCGCAAGGGCGTCTCGCCCGGCGTGAAGTTCACCGACGCCGAACTGCTCGGCATCCCCACCGGCGTCATCATCGGCAGGGGCCTGGCCGACGGCGTGGTCGAACTCCGCGACCGCGCCACCGGCGAGCGCTCGGAGATCGCGCTGGACGCCGTGGTCGACACGGTCGCGGCCGTCGTCGCCGAGAGCTGACCGCCCGTCGTTCCCCTCCGCTGATCTTGACCTTTTCGGGGTCTCGAAGACGGTCGAGACCCCGAAAAGGTCAAGATCAGCGGAGGGGGCGGCTAGAGCTCCCCTCCGGGGAAGCCGGGGAAGGCGGACAGGGGGGCTCCGAGGTCCAGGGCGCGTACGGTGGCCGCGCGCAGGGCACGGCCCGCGAGGTCGCGCAGGGCGGGGTCGGAGACGGCGGCCAGCTCCAGGTACGCCTGGGCGGTCGCCTCCTCCAGGCCGACGGCGAAGGACGCCAGCGACTCCTCGCCGGTGTCCTCGGGCAGCGTGTAGGCCTGCTCGCCCGCGGCCGGGACGGCCTCGCGGTCGACCAGCTCGGCGCGCAGGGCGTCCCGGCCGGCGCGGTGCTCGTCCATGTGTCCCAGGTACAGGTCGTGCCGCTCGCCGGTGAGCTTGGCGGCGGCGAAGCCGTACCCGTGCACCGCCGCGTGCTCGGTCAGCAGGGCGTCCTGCAGCGCGACGACCGCGGCCGCCTGCGCGCCGGTGGGACTGGGGCTGGGACTGCTGGTCAACTAGGCCTCCGGCAGGGAGTGGGCGTGGCCGGCCTCGCACGCGCCGATACCGGCGAAGAGCTGTGCCAGCGCGGGGTCGGCGGCCTCGCCGAGTTGGCGCAGCCGGTTGGCGGCGGCGGCCTCCTCGGCGACCCGCAGCCCCCGCTCGTCGGGGTCGGGCCGGGCCTCGGGGCTCGCCGACGGGGACGGCTCGCCCCCGCCGTGCTCGGGCAGCCGCTCGCGGAGCACCGCCAGGTGCCGCTCGTGGTGCGAGCGGAACGCCTCGTGCAGCTCGGGGTCGGTCGACCGCCCGTTGTCGAGCAGCGCCGCGTACCGGGCGATCAGCCGCTGCTTCTCCGCGATCGCCGAGCGCAGCAGGTACTCGTCGGGGGAGATCTCGCTGGGGTACCAGTCCGCGCCCCGGCAGCCGCCGAGCCCGAGGGCGGCGGCCGCCGCCAGCGCGCCGCCGAGTACCGTGCGGCGGTTGAGGGCGTCGTGGCGCAACGGTGCCTCCTGGAGCGCGGGGAAGAGGGGCGGGCGGCACCATCCTTCCACGCCGGACGCGTTCCCGGCGCGTCCGGGAACCGGTTCCCGCGTCCCCGGAAGGGGGCCCGCGCGGGGTGCCGGCGCCACTCGATGGGGCGAACAATGCCGGGAAAAGCGCTGACTGTGGATACTCTTGGATCAAAACCGCCGCCCACAGGGGCGAGCGGACGACTACGTGCACAGCTGGACCGCCCCGCCGTCGCCGCGACCCGGGACGGAATTCGCCGAGGAGGATCACCGATGGGAGCGCAGGCTCGCCATGACCGTCTCGCGCAGCTGCTGGAACCCGTCCTGGCCGAGGCAGGACTCGACCTGGAGGACCTGGTGGTCACCCCGGTCGGCAAGCGTCGGCTGGTGCGGGTCGTGGTGGACTCCGACGACGGCGTCGACCTCGACATCGTCGGCGAGGTCAGCCAGACGATCGCCAGCACGCTTGACGCGACCGATGCCATGGGGCAGTCTCCCTACGTGCTGGAGGTGACCTCGCCCGGTGTGGACCGTCCGCTCACGGAGCCGCGGCACTGGAGACGCGCGCGGGGCCGCCTGGTGCACGCGCCGCTGCTCGCCGGGGGCCAGGTGCGGGGGCGCGTGACACACGCCGACGAAACGGGCGTCACCTTGGACGTCGACGGTCAGAGCCGGGCGTACGCCTTCTCCGACCTGGGGCGCGGCAAGGTCCAGGTTGAATTCCGTCACGATGACGACGACGCGGCGGACTAGAGGGGGAGCCCCGTGGATATCGATATGAGTGTCCTGCGCAGTCTGGAGCGCGAGAAGGACATCTCGGTGGACCTCGTCGTCAAGGCGATCGAGGACGCGCTGCTGATCGCGTACCACCGCCAGGAGGGGCCCGAGATCCCCGCCCGGGTGGAGCTGAACCGTGCCTCGGGGCATGTCACGGTGTGGGCCCAGGAGAAGGACGAGGACGGGCGGTTCGTCAGGGAGTACGACGCCACCCCCTCCAACTTCGGCCGCATCGCCACGTCCACCGCCAAGCAGGTCATCCTGCAGCGGCTGCGCGACGCCGAGGACGAGCTCACCCTGGGCGAGTTCGCGGGCCGCGAGTTCGAGGTCGTCTCCGGCATCATCCAGCAGGGCAAGGACCCGCGGAACGTGCTGGTGGACCTCGGCAAGATCGAGGCGATCCTGCCCCCGCAGGAGCAGGTTCCGAGCGAGACCTACAACCACGGCGACCGGCTGCGCGCCTACGTCGTGCAGGTCCGCAAGGGGCACCGCGGCCCGTCGGTGACGCTGTCGCGCACGCACCCCAACCTCGTGCGCAAGCTCTTCCAGCTGGAGGTCCCCGAGATCGCCGACGGCACCGTCGAGATCGCGGCGATCGCGCGCGAGGCCGGGCACCGCACCAAGATGGCCGTCAAGTCCAACAAGGCCGGGGTCAACGCCAAGGGCGCGTGCATCGGCCCGCTCGGCAGCCGGGTCCGCAACGTCATGGCCGAGCTGCACGGCGAGAAGATCGACATCGTCGACTACTCCGACGACCCGGCCCAGTTCGTCGGCAACGCGCTCTCGCCCGCCAGGGTGACCCACGTCGAGGTGCTCGACGCCTCGGCCCGGGTCGCGCGCGTCACCGTGCCCGACTACCAGCAGTCGCTGGCGATCGGCAAGGAAGGGCAGAACGCCCGCCTCGCCGCGCGCCTGACCGGCTGGCGCATCGACATCCGCTCCGACGCCGAACTCGCCGCCAGGCGCGCCGAGGAGGAGTCGCTCGCGGAGGGCGGTCAGACAGGGCCGTCGGACTCCGATGACGCAGCGGCGCGCTAGACTGCGAGGAGTCGGCCCGTCGGCTCCCGTGCGCACGTGCGTGGGCTGCAGGTCGCGAGCAGTCCAGTCTGATCTGGTGCGGCTGGTTCTGGACGGGGGCGCCATCGTGTGCGACACCGCCCGACGACTGCCCGGTCGGGGTGCCTATCTCCACCCTGACCAGCAGTGTTGGGAGTCAGCACAGCGGCGTCGTGTCTGGCGGCGGGCGTTCCGCACCGAGCGCGGCATCGACGCCTCGGGAGCCGCCGCACGCTTCATCGCGGCTTGATCGATTCGAATCGGCCGTGATTCTGGATTAGGGTTGGAATGATCACGCCGTTCGTTCGGTTGTAACGACTGAACAGACGGCGGGTCTTGTCATGTCGGTAGATCCGACGCACTGACCCATTGTTGTGTAACAGACGAGAGTCGGAAGCGGGTCGAGATTGCGATGAGCGCTCGATGAGTACGCAGCGATGAGTACGTCAAGCTAGCGACGGTCCGGCACAAGCCCATGTCCCGGACCGAAGTAGAGGAGAGCAGTGGCGAAGGTCCGGGTTTACGAACTCGCTAAAGAGTTCGGTGTGGAGAGCAAGGCCGTGCTGGCCAAGCTCCAGGAAATGGGCGAATTCGTGCGTTCGGCGTCCTCGACGATAGAGGCGCCCGTGGTTCGTCGACTCAAGGAAGCTTTCAACAACGGCGGTTCCGGCGCGAAGAGCGGCCCCAAGCCGCGTCCGCGTCCCGAGCCGTCCAAGGCGCCGGCGCCCGCCGCGGGCGAGACCGCGCGCCCCGCGGCGCCCAAGCCGGGCCCCAAGCCCGCGCCGCGTCCCGCGGCCAACGCGCCCGGTGGTTTCGTGGCCCCGGCGACCGGTGGTCCCGGCGCCGGACCGGGCCCCAAGCCCGGTCCCCGTCCCGGCCCCCGGCCGAGTTCGGGCCCCGGCAAGCAGGGCCAGCCCGGCGAGCGCCCCGAGCGCGGTCCGCGCGCCGAGCGTCCCGAGCGCGGTGACCGTCCCGAGCGCGCCGAGCGCCCCGACCGCGGAGAGCGCGGCGACCGTCCCGAGCGCGGTCCGCGCCCCGAGCGCGCCGAGCGTCCCGAGCGCGGTGACCGTCCCGAGCGCGCCGAGCGTCCCGACCGCGGTGACCGTCCCGAGCGTCCGGCCCGGTCCGAGTCCGGCAGGGGCCCTCGCCCCGGTCCGCGTCCGGCCGGTCCGCGTCCGGGTAACAACCCGTTCGCCTCGACCGCGACCGGTATGGGCTCCAAGCCCGCGCCGCGTCCCGGCCCCCGCCCCGGCGGTGCCCCTGGTGGCGCCGCGGGCGGTGGCGAGCGTCCGCCGCGTCCCGGCGGTGCCGAGCGCGGTGGCCCGCGTCCGGGCCCCAACGCCGGTGGCCCGCCGCGTCCGCAGGCGCCCCGCCCGCAGGGCGGCAGCCCGCGTCCCGGCGCCGGTGGTCCCCGTCCGGGACCTGGTGCCGGCGGTCCGCCGCGTCCGGGTGGCGGCCCGCGCCCCAGCCCGATGAACATGCCGTCCTCCCGTCCGGCCCCGGCCGGTGGCGGCGGCGGTCGCGGCGGCCCCGGTGGCCGCGGCGGTGGCGGCGGTCGTCCCGGTGGCGGTCGCGGCGGCCCCGTGGGCGCCGGCCCGCGCAGCGGTTCCGGTGGCGGTCCCGGCAGCGGTGCTCCGCGTCCGGGCGGCGGCGGCTTCGGCGGTCGTCCCGGTGGCGGCGGCCGTGGCCGCGGCGGCGGTACGGCGGGTGCCTTCGGGCGTCCCGGCGGCCGTCCGGGCCGTGCCCGCAAGTCCAAGAAGCAGCGGCGTCAAGAGTTCAACGACATGCAGGCGCCGTCGTTCGGCGGCGTCAAGATCCCGAGCGGCAACGGCCAGGTCATCCGGCTGTCCCGTGGGGCCTCGCTGTCGGACTTCGGTGACCGCATCGACGTCAACCCGGCGTCCCTGGTCCAGGTGATGATGCACCTGGGCGAGATGGTCACGGCGACGCAGTCGCTGACGGACGAGACGCTTCAGCTGCTGGGCGAAGAGCTCAAGTACACCATCGAGGTCGTCAGTCCCGAGGACGAGGACCGCGAGCTGCTGGAGTCCTTCTCGATCGAGTTCGGCGAGGACGAGGGCGGCGAGGAGGACCTCCGGGCGCGTCCGCCGGTGGTCACGGTCATGGGCCACGTCGACCACGGTAAGACGCGGCTGCTCGACGCGATCCGCAACACCAACGTGGTCAGCGGCGAGGCCGGCGGCATCACCCAGCACATCGGCGCCTACCAGGTCGCCACCGAGGTCGACGGTGAAGAGCGCAGGATCACCTTCATCGACACCCCCGGTCACGAGGCGTTCACCGCCATGCGTGCCCGCGGGGCGCAGGCCACCGACATCGCGGTGCTGGTGGTCGCGGCCGACGACGGCGTCAAGCCGCAGACGGCCGAGGCCATCGACCACGCCAAGGCGGCCGAGGTGCCGATCGTGGTGGCGGTCAACAAGATCGACGTCGAGGGCGCCGACCCGCAGAGGGTCCGCGCGCAGCTCACCGAGTACGGCCTGGTCGCCGAGGAGTACGGCGGCGACGTCCAGTTCGTGGACATCTCCGCCAAGCAGGGCGTCAACATCGACGGCCTCCTGGAGGCCGTGGTGCTCACCTCGGACGCCTCGCTGGACCTGCGGGCCAACCCCGAGATGCAGGCGCAGGGCCTGGCCATCGAGGCCTACCTCGACCGGGGTCGCGGCTCCATGGCCACGGTTCTGGTGCAGCGCGGAACGCTGAACGTCGGCGACTCGATCGTCTGCGGCGACGCCTACGGGCGCGTCCGGGCGATGCTGGACGAGAACGGCGACCAGGTGCAGAAGGCCGAGCCGTCGCGCCCGGTCCAGGTGCTCGGTCTGACCAACGTGCCCAGCGCGGGAGACAACTTCCTGGTCGTCAAGGACGACCGGGTGGCCCGCCAGATCGCCCAGCAGCGTGAGGCGCGCGAGCGCTTCGCGCAGCAGGCCAAGGCCAGCCGCCGTGTCACCCTCGACAACTGGCAGAAGACCCTGGAGGAGGGGGAGCGCGACGAGCTGCTCCTCATCATCAAGGGCGACATGTCCGGTTCCGTGGAGGCGCTGGAGGAGTCGCTGCTCAAGATCGAGGCGGGCGGCGACGAGGTCAGCATCCGCGTCATCGGTCGCGGCGTCGGCGCGATCACGCAGAACGACATCAACCTGGCCGCCTCGGCCGGTGCGATCATCGTCGGCTTCAACGTTCGGCCCGAGGGCAAGAACAGCGAGCTGGCGGACCGCATGGGCGTGGACATCCGGTACTACTCGGTCATCTACCAGGCCATCGACGAGGTCGAGGCCGCCCTCAAGGGGATGCTCAAGCCGGAGTTCGAAGAGGTCCAGCTCGGCTCCGCGCAGATCCGCGAGGTCTTCAAGGTGCCGAAGATCGGCAACGTCGCCGGTTCGATCGTGCGCGACGGCGTCATCAGGCGGAACTCCAAGGCCCGCCTCATCCGTGACGGCGTCGTCATCTCGGACAACCTCACGGTCGACTCGCTCCGCCGCTTCAAGGACGACGCGACCGAGGTCCGCGAGGGCTTCGAGTGCGGTATCGGTATCGGCTACAACGACGTCCGCGTGGACGACGTCATCGAGACGTTCGAAATGCGGGAGAAGCCGCGCGACTGACGTCGCCGGTGAGAACGTCGGTTCGTCCCGGGCCCCGGCGCACAGCCGGGGCCCGGCCCTTGGGGCGTGTCCCCCGGATGCCTTCGGGCGGACGTCCCCTGTGGGGGCGGGCCCGAAGCGGTCCGGGGGACACGCCCCGGTTCCACGGTCACCGCGCCGGGAACGCGGATCCACAACACAGACATCCACGGGGTGAGTGCGTGTTCATCGGGGCTTTGACGTTGGACCTGCTGCTGGGCGACGTCCGTTCCCTGAAGCAGAAGCGTTCGGTGGTGCGGCCCATCATCGCCGAGCTCCAGCGCAAGTACAGCGTCTCGGCCGCCGAGACGGGCGACCAGGACCTGCACCGGCGGGCCGAGATCGGCGTGGCGGTGGTCGCGTCCACCGCGGCCCACTGCACCGATCTGCTGGACTCCTGCGAACGCCTGGTCGCGGGCCGCCCCGAGATCGAGCTGCTGTCGGCCCGGCAGCGGCTCTTCAACGACGAGGACTAGAGACAAATGGTTGACGCCGCACGCGCGCGCAAACTCGCCGACCGCATTCAGCGGATCGTGGCCGAGATGCTGGAGCGCCGCATCAAGGACCCGCGCCTGGGTTTCGTGACGGTCACCGACGCGCGGCTCACCAACGACCTGCGTGACGCCACCCTGTACTACACGGTGTTCGGTACCGACGAGGAGAAAGCCGGGACGGCGGCGGCGCTGGAGAGCGCCAAGGGCGTGATCCGCTCCGAGGTCGGCCGTCAGACGGGGCTGCGGCACACGCCCAGCCTGACGTTCGTCTCCGACGAGGTGCAGGCGAACGCCGAGCACATCGAGGAGCTGCTGGCCAAGGCCAAGCTGGCCGACGCCGAGGTCGCCCGCGCCGCGGCCGGGGCGGAGCCCGCCGGTGAGGCCGACCCGTACAAGGCCCCGCGCGAGTACGACGACGAGGACGACTGACCACCATGACCGACGGCGTCGTGATCGTCGACAAACCCGCCGAATGGACCTCCCACGACGTGGTCGCGCGGGTCCGCCGCATCGCGGGGACCCGCCGGGTCGGCCACGCCGGCACGCTCGACCCCATGGCCACCGGCGTGCTGGTGCTCGGGATCGGCAGGGGGACCAAGCTGCTGGGGCACCTCACCCTCACCGAGAAGGTGTACGAGGCCACGATCCGGCTGGGCCGGACCACCAGCACCGACGACGCCGAGGGCGAGCTCCTGGCCGACGTCCCCGCCCACGAGGTGGACGAGGACGCGGTCCGGGCGGGCGTCGAAGCGCTGACCGGCCCGATCCAGCAGATCCCGCCGCAGGTCAGCGCGATCAAGGTGAACGGGCAGCGGGCCTACAAGAGGGCCCGCGCCGGTGAGGCGGTCGAGCTGAAGGCGCGCGGCGTGACGGTGTCGGAGTTCGCCGTCACCGGGTTCCGCCGGGTCGCCGGCGCCGGCGCCGGCTGCACCGACGTCGACGCCCGGATCACCTGCTCCAGCGGCACCTACATCCGCTCGCTGGCCCGCGACCTGGGCGCCGGTCTCGGGGTGGGCGGGCATCTCACGGCGCTGCGCCGCACCCGGGTGGGCCCCTACGGCCTGGCCGGGGCACGGACCCTGGACGCGCTGGCCGAGGAGTTCACCCTGGTGCCGATGCCCGCCGCGGTCGCCGCGGCCTTCCCGGTGCGGAACCTCACCGAGGAGGAGGCCCGCAGGGTCGCGCACGGGAACCGGATCTCCCCGTCGGGCCTGGGACCGGGCCCCGTCGGCCTGTTCGCCCCCGACGGCAGCGTCCTGGCCCTCGCCGAGGACCGCCCCGGCTACGGCAAGCCCATCGTGGTCTTCAGCGCCGGCTAGAGAGGCTCCGTCGCGGGGGTGTTTCGCGTGGTCGGCCGAATCGAGGTCTGCTCGGGGTCTGTTACGGCGGGCGGCGACGGCGGGTGGGGGTCGGGGCCGCGCCCATGATGTCCGTTGCGTGAGGGTTCCGTTGACGGTCTTGGGCTTTCTGCCCTTCAAGGCCCCGAAACGGGCAGAAGGCTCAAGATCATCAACGGAGTCCTGTGGGGTGGACCCGAAGGACCCGTCCGAAGCACCGGCGCGCCGAGGACTCCGTGGCGGGGCCCGGTCGCTTGTCGGTCTCGGCGGCGGCGTCGGGATCACCGGCGGGGGAGCGGCGAGTAGCATGTCGTCCCGGCGCCCGAGCCGGTGCCCTTTTCTCGATGGGAGCGGTGAGCGTGCGACGTTGGCGCGGGCTGGACGAGGTGCCCGAGGGCCGGGGGCGGTCGGTCGTGACCCTCGGGGTCTTCGACGGCGTCCACCGGGGGCACCAGCGCGTCCTGGCGCGCGCCGCCGGGACCGCGTCCGGGCTCGGCCTGCCGGTGGTCGCGGCCGTCTTCGACCCGCACCCGGACGCGGTGCTGGGCCGGGGGGAACCCGAGGCCCTGACCGGCGCGGACCGCAAGGCCGAGCTGCTGGCCGAGCACGGCGCCGACGCGGTGCGCGTGCTGCCCTTCACCCCCGAGCTCGCGCGGCTGCCCGCGGAGGAGTTCGTCCGGCGGGTCCTGGCGGACCGGCTGCGCGCCGCGGCGGTCGTGGTGGGTGAGGACTTCCGTTTCGGGAGCGGGGCGGCCGGAGACGTCGAGGTGCTGCGCGCGCTCGGCGGGAAGTACGGCTTCACCGTCGAGGAGGTGCCGCTGCTCTCCGACGGGGAGGCCGTCACCTCCGCCCGGGTGCGTTCCCTCCTCGCGGCGGGCGACGTGGCGGCGGCGCGGGACTGCCTCGGCCGCGCGCACCGCGTCGAGGGCGTGGTCGTGCACGGTGCCGCGCGCGGCCGCGAACTGCTGGGCTTCCCCACCGCGAACCTGGACTGTCCCCCGCGCACCGCCGTCCCCGCGGACGGCGTCTACGCGGGCCGGCTGCTGCGGTCGGCCCCGGGCGGGGCGGAGTCCCGCTGGGCGGCGGCGATCTCGGTGGGCACCAACCCCACCTTCGAGGGGACGGCCCGCACGGTCGAGGCGTACGCCCTGGACCGGGACGACCTGGACCTGTACGGCCTGCGCATGGCGGTGGAGTTCACCCACCGCATCCGTCCGATGCTGCGCTTCGACAGCGTCGAGGAGCTGGTCGAGACCATGGGCCGGGACGTCGAGCGCTGCCGCGAACTGCTGCTGGGAGGGTGACCGGGCCGTCGGCCCGCGGATCGGGCCGGAGCTGCCGCGTACTGGTAGTAGGCTTGGGGAGTCCGGCCCCAGGGCCGGAGTTCGGTCGTGCCTCGAGTTCGCGTCGAGCCGCCAAGGCCCGCGACACGCCCGACCGTTGAACCCATCCGGTGACTGTGGGTGCGCATGGTTGCCGGACCCGAGCGGCCCCGCGGGCCGTTTCCGGGGACATGTCAGAAGCCAGCGTGCCAAGAACGTGAAGGAGCGACGTGTCGATCGACACCGCCACCAAGAACAAGATCATCGCCGAGTACGCCACCAAAGAGGGCGACACCGGTTCTCCCGAGGTCCAGGTCGCGCTGCTGACGCACCGCATCACCGAGCTCACCGAGCACCTCAAGGAGCACAAGCACGACCACCACAGCCGTCGTGGTCTGCTGCTGCTGGTCGGACGCCGCCGCCGTCTCCTTCAGTACATCACCAAGAAGGACATCAACCGCTACCGCAAGCTGATCGAGCGCCTCGGTCTGCGTCGCTAGGGGCTGTCTCCCGGCCGCTCTCGGGTGAGCGCCGTCCCGGAGGACGGGGGCCCGGAAAGGCCCGGGAAACACGCCCTGGCGGATTCCCCGCCAAGGGAGTGGCCACGGCCGCTCCCTTTCTTAGTAGTGTGGTGTCGTTACCGAGCATCGTGGCCAGGTGATAGTCGGCCACGATGCGTCGGCCGACAACTCAATCAGGTACTTCCCGCGCCCATACCCTCGACCGATCCGGTCGCGGTGGCGTTCTCCGTCGGGCGGAAAGACGATTCGCCCTACGATGTCGAGGCCGGTCCTCGGTAGTGGTCCTCCGACGCGCGCCCGCACACCGGGCGTCCTTCGGGGGGCTTCGATCGATGGCCGGCCGTCAGGACCATCGCGTACCGCGCGGGCGTGAGCCACGGCCGCGCCGCGCCGCGAGGTCGGGACGACTCTCGACAACGGAGGACACGTTCACGGGGCACGGACGCGGGAGCTCCGTTTTCCGATATCCGTGTAGGAGGTCGCCCATGGAGGGCGTGTATTCCGCCGAGGCCGTGATCGACAACGGTCGCTTCGGCACCCGCACCATCCGCTTCGAGACCGGACGGCTGGCCCGCCAGGCCGCCGGTTCGGCCACCGCGTTCCTCGACGACGAGACCATGGTCCTGTCGGCGACGACCGCGTCGAAGCGTCCCAAGGAGAACCTCGACTTCTTCCCCCTGACGGTGGACGTCGAGGAGCGCATGTACGCGGCGGGCCGCATCCCCGGCTCGTTCTTCCGGCGGGAGGGACGTCCCTCCGAGGACGCCATCCTCACCTGCCGCCTGATCGACCGGCCGCTGCGCCCGTCGTTCAGGAAGGGGCTGCGCAACGAGATCCAGATCGTCGAGACGATCATGTCTCTGCACCCCGACCACCTGTACGACGTCGTGGCGATCAACGCCGCCTCGATGTCCACCCAGCTCGCCGGGCTGCCGTTCTCCGGCCCGATCGGCGGCGTGCGCGTCGCGCTGATCGAGGGCCAGTGGGTGGCGTTCCCGACCCACACCGAGCTGGCCGACGCGACCTTCGACATGGTCGTGGCCGGGCGGGTGCTGGAGGACGGCGACGTCGCGATCATGATGGTCGAGGCCGAGTCCACCCCGAACACGCTCAAGCTGGTCGCCGACGGCGCCGTCGGCCCGAACGAGCAGACCGTCGCCGAGGGCCTGGACGCCGCCAAGCCGTTCATCAAGGTGCTGTGCAAGGCCCAGGAGACGGTGGCCCAGGCCGCCGCCAAGGAGACCGGCGAGTTCCCGATCTTCCTGGACTACCAGGACGACGCGTACGCCGCCGTCGAGGGCGCGATCCGCTCCGAGCTGGCCTCCGCGCTCACCATCGCGGGCAAGCAGGAGCGCGAGACCGAGCTCGACCGGGTCAAGGCGCTGGCCGCCGAGAAGCTCGCCGAGGACTTCGAGGGCCGCGAGAAGGAGATCAGCGCCGCCTTCCGGTCGCTGACCAAGCAGCTGGTGCGCGAGCGCGTCACCAGCGAGAAGATCCGCATCGACGGCCGCGGCGTCAAGGACATCCGGTCCCTGACCGCCGAGGTCAACGTGGTCCCGCGGGTGCACGGCTCGGCGCTGTTCGAGCGCGGCGAGACCCAGATCCTGGGTGTCACCACGCTGAACATGCTGCGTATGGAGCAGATGGTCGACACGCTCAACCCCGAGCGGACCAAGCGCTACATGCACAACTACAACTTCCCGCCGTACTCCACCGGTGAGACCGGCCGCGTGGGCTCGCCCAAGCGCCGCGAGATCGGGCACGGCGCGCTCGCCGAGCGCGCCCTGCTGCCGGTGCTGCCCGCGCGCGAGGAGTTCCCCTACGCCATCCGGCAGGTCTCCGAGGCGCTGGGCTCCAACGGCTCCACCTCGATGGGGTCGGTCTGCGCCTCGACGATGGCGCTGATGTCGGCGGGCGTGCCGCTCAAGGCGATGGTCGCCGGCATCGCGATGGGCCTGATCAGCGAGGGCGGCGAGTACGTCACGCTGACCGACATCCTCGGCGCCGAGGACGCCTACGGCGACATGGACTTCAAGGTCGCCGGCACCCGCGAGCTGATCACCGCGCTCCAGCTGGACACCAAGCTCGACGGGATCCCGGCCTCCGTGCTGGCCGCCGCGCTCCAGCAGGCCCGCGGTGCCCGGCTGGCGATCCTGGACGTCATGGCCGAGGCCATCGAGCGTCCGGCGGAGATGAGCCCGAACGCGCCGCGCATCCTCACCGTCAAGGTTCCCGTGGACAAGATCGGCGAGGTCATCGGCCCCAAGGGCAAGATGATCAACTCGATCCAGGACGAGACCGGCGCCGAGATCACGATCGAGGACGACGGCACCATCTACATCGGTGCCACCGACGGCCCCTCGGCCGAGGCCGCCCGCGACACGATCAACAGCATCGCCAACCCGACGATGCCCGAGGTCGGCGACCGCTACCTGGGCACGGTCGTCAAGACGACCGCGTTCGGCGCGTTCGTCTCGCTGCTGCCCGGCAAGGACGGCCTGCTGCACATCTCGCAGATCCGCAAGCTGCACGGCGGCCAGCGGATCGAGAACATCGACGACGTGATCAGCATCGGGGAGAAGATCCAGGTCGAGATCCGCGAGGTCGACGACCGCGGGAAGCTCTCCCTCGTCCCGGTCGAGGTCGTCGAGGCCGAGGCGGCCGCCGCCTCGACCCCGGACGGCGACGAGGCCGAGCCCAAGGCCGAGGCCAAGAAGCCCGAGGGCGAGGGCGGCGGTGAGCGCCGCCGGAGGCGGACCCGCTCCTCCGGGGCGAGCCGCTCGGGCGAGAACACCTGAGTGACGGCTGAAGGAGGCCCGGGCCGGTCCCGGGCCTCCTGACAGACCGAGGGGGCGGCCGTACCGTAGGGTGCGGCCGCCCCCTCGGCCGTTGCCGGGGGACAGCCCGGTCGATCCGCCGCGTTCCACCGGGCCGGCCACCAACCGCTTTCCGAAGAGAAGGAAGAATGACGACAGTTCCGATCGCAGCCGAGCAGGAGCCGGGCAGCACCATCACCCTGCTGGAACCGCAGGAGGGCACCGGCCTGGTGCGCCGCACCGTGCTTCCCGGCGGCCTCCGGGTGGTCACCGAGACGATGCCGGGTGTCCGGTCGGTGGCCTTCGGGATCTCGGCCACCACCGGGTCGCGCGACGAGGACGACGCGCACGCGGGCTCGGCGCACTTCCTGGAGCACCTGCTGTTCAAGGGCACCGAACGGCGCGACGCCCTGGAGATCTCCGCGCTGCTGGACGGGGTGGGCGCCGACCACAACGCCTACACCACCAAGGAGCAGACCACCTACTACGCCAAGGTCCTGGACCGGGACCTGCCGCTCGCGGTCGACGTGGTCGGCGACATGGTCGCCAACTCGGTGCTCGACCCCGGCGAGGTGGAGACGGAGCGCGGGGTGATCCTCGAGGAGATCGCCATGTACGAGGACGAGCCCGCCGACGTGGTGGACGACGTGTTCGCCGCGCACTTCTACGCCTCGTCCCCGCTGGGCCGCCCCGTCCTGGGCACCAACGACACCATCCGGGCGCTGCCCCGGGACCGGATCCTGGAGCAGTACCGCCGGAGCTACGTCCCGTCCGAGCTCGTCGTGTCCGCCGCGGGCAACCTCGACCACGACGCCGTGGTGCGCATGGTCGCCGAGGTGTTCCGCGCCAAGCTCGCCGAGGCGGGGGACGCCCGCCCGGCCGGGCCGCGCCTGGGCGGGGCGGCGCCCGGCGTCGCCCCGGGAACGGCGCTGCTGGCCCGCGAGACCGAGCAGGCGCACGTGATCCTGGGCCGCGAGGGCGTGAAGCGCACGGACCCGCGCTGGTACGCGCTGCGCGTGCTCAGCGCCGCGCTGGGCGGCGGCATGTCGTCCCGGCTGTTCCAGGAGGTGCGGGAGAAGCGCGGTCTGGCCTACTCCGTGCACGGCTATTCCTCCAGCTACTCCGACACCGGGATGTTCCAGGTGTACGTGGGCTGCCTGCCGGACAAGACCGACGAGGTGCTCGCGGTCTGCCGCGCGGAGCTGGCCAAGGCCGCCTCCGGCGGCATCACGCCCGAGGAGCTGGTCCGCGCCAAGGGCCAGATCCGCGGCTCGTGGGTGCTGGGCACAGAGGGCACCAGCGCGCGGATGGGGCGGTTGACCGGGCACGAGCTCGGCCACCCCCGGCACCTCTCGCTCAACGCGGACCTCGCGCTGTTCGACGCCGTCACCCTGGACGACGTGGGCGCGATCGCGGAGGAGGTGCTGAACCGCCCCGAGACCCTGGCGGTGGTCGGCCCCTACGAGGACGACCGCGCGTTCTGAGCGTGGTCGGAGCCCCCGGCGCGGCCTCCCCGGCCGCGCCGGGGAGGCTCCCCGGGCGGACTCCGGTACGGTGAAGCCCGTGATCAAGGTAGGAGTTTTCGGCGCCCTCGGGCGCATGGGGTCGGAAGTGGTCAGGGCCGTCGAGGCGGCGTCGGACACCGAACTGGTGGCCGGGGTCGACGGGCCGGAGGAGCGCGGGAAGGTGCTCGGCGCGGACGTCGTCGTCGACTTCACCCATCCCGACGTGGTGATGGACAACCTGCGCTGGCTCGTCGCGAACGGCATCCACGCCGTGGTCGGCACCAGCGGCTTCGACGAGGCCAAGCTCGCGGAGCTGCGCGGCCTGCTCGCGGAGAACCCGGGCACCAGGGTGCTCATCGCGCCCAACTTCGGTATCGCCGCCGTGCTGATGATGAACTTCGCGGCGAAGGCCGCGCCCTACTTCGAGTCGGCGGAGATCATCGAGCTGCACCACCCGAACAAGGCCGACGCGCCCAGCGGCACCGCGCACCGCACCGCCGAGCTGATCGGGGAGGCGCGCGCCGGGGCCGGTCTGGCCGCGCCCCCCGACGCCACCACCTCGGAGATCCCCGGTGCCCGCGGCGCCGAGGTCGAGGGGGTGCGGGTGCACGCGCTGCGCATCACCGGGATGATCGCGCACCAGGAGGTCGTCTTCGGCACCCACGGCGAGACCCTGACGATCCGGCACGACTCGATGAACCGCGAGTCCTTCATGCCGGGCGTGCTGCTGGGCGTGCGCGAGGTCGCGGGCCTGCCCGAGCCGCTCACCATCGGCCTGGAGCCCATCCTGGGGCTGTGACCCTTTCGGGGCCGGCCCGCGGGAACGGGCCGGCCCCGGGGCGGGGTCAGCCGCCGAAGCCGGTGAGCCTCCAGACCAGGGCGGCCAGGACGCCGCCGACGATGGGGGCCGCCACGGGGATCCAGGCGTAGGACCAGTCCGAGTCGCGCTTGCCGGGGATGGGCAGCAGGGTGTGCGCGATGCGCGGGCCGAGGTCGCGGGCGGGGTTGATCGCGTAGCCCGTGGGGCCGCCCAGGGACAGGCCGACGGACAGCACCAGCAGGCCCACCAGCAGCGGGGCGAAGCCCGTGCTGAACAGCGCGGCGAGGTCGATCTGGCCCCCGCCGATGGCGCCCGCGTTCGCGCCGATGCCGAGGATGCCGAGCACCAGCACGAAAGTGCCGATGACCTCGGTGGTGAAGTTCGCGACGGGGTTGCGGATGGCGGGGGAGGTGCTGAACGCGGCCAGCTTGGCGTCCGCGTCCTCGGTCTCCCCCCAGTGCGGGAGGTAGGCCAGGTAGACCAGCGCGGCGCCGACGACGGCGCCGGCCAGCTGGGCGGCGATGTAGCCGGGGACCATCGTCCAGGGGAAGTCCCCGATGGAGGCGAGCCCCAGCGTGACCGCGGGGTTGATGTGCGCGCCGCTGATCTGGCCCACCACGTAGACCGCGACCATGACCGCCATGCCCCATCCCAGGGCGATGACGATCCAGCCCGAGTTCTGCGCCTTGGACTTGTCGAGCAGGACGCCGGCGACGACGCCGTTGCCGAGCAGGATCAGGATCCCGGTTCCGATGAATTCCGCCAGGTATTCCATGTGGAGTGCCTCCGCTGCGATGGGAGTGGCCGGGACCGGGCACTCCGGAGATGCTCGGGACTCGGTGGGACGGCGAGGCCGGTCGGGGAAGGGCGCGGTCCGCGCCCCCGGGCGCGGACCACGCCGGGGCGGGCGCTACTCGGCGCTGTCGTGCTCGACCCAGTCGAGGGTGCGCCGCACGGCCTTGTTCCAGTTGCGGTACTCGCGGTCGCGGACCCTGGGGTCCATCTTCGGGTTCCACTCGGCGGCCTTGTGCCAGTTGGCGCGCAGGCTCTCCATGTCCGCCCAGTAGCCCACCGCCAGCCCGGCGGCGTAGGCGGCGCCCAGGCAGGTGGTCTCGGAGACCAACGGGCGCACGACCTCCACGTCCAGGACGTCGGAGAGGATCTGCATCAGCAGGTCGTCGGAGGTCATGCCGCCGTCGACCTTGAGCGTGGTCAGCGGGATGCCCGAGTCGCTGTTCATCGCGTCCACGACCTCGCGGGTCTGCCAGGCGCTGGCCTCCAGGATGGCGCGGGCCAGGTGCCCCTTGTTCACGTAGGCGGTCAGCCCGGTGACGACGCCGCGCGCGTCGCTGCGCCAGTGCGGCGCGAACAGGCCGGAGAAGGCCGGGACGATGTAGCAGCCGCCGTTGTCCTCGACGGTCAGCGCCAGAGTCTCGACCTCCGGGGCGCTGGAGATCAGGCCCAGGTTGTCGCGCAGCCACTGCACGAGCGAGCCGGTCACGGCGATGGAGCCCTCCAGCGCGTACACCGCGGGCTGGTCGCCGATCTGGTAGCCCATGGTGGTGAGCAGGCCGTTGGCGGACGTGACCGGCTCGGTGCCGGTGTTGAGCACCAGGAAGGTGCCGGTGCCGTAGGTGCCCTTGACCTCGCCGGGGGAGAAGCAGGTCTGGCCGAACAGCGCGGCGTGCTGGTCGCCCAGGGCGGCCGCCACGGGCACGCCCTCCAGGAACCCGGTGGCCTCGCCGTACACCTCGGCGCTGGAGCGGATCTCGGGCAGCATCGCCGCGGGGACGCCGATCTCGTCCAGGCATTCCGGGTCCCACTGCAGGGTCCGCAGGTTCATCAGCATGGTGCGGCTGGCGTTGGTGACGTCGGTGACGTGCCGGCCGGTGAGCTTCCAGATGATCCAGGTGTCCATGGTGCCGAACAGCACCTCGCCGCGCTCCGCGCGGTCGCGCAGCCCCGGGACCTCGTCGAGCAGCCAGCGGAGCTTGGGACCGGAGAAGTAGGTGGCCAGCGGCAGCCCGCAGCGCTCCCGGAACCGCTCCTGGCCGACGTCGCCGCCGAGTTCGCGGATCAGGGAGTCCGTGCGGGTGTCCTGCCAGACGATCGCGTTGTGGACGGGCTCACCGGTCTCGCGGTCCCAGACCAGGGTGGTCTCGCGCTGGTTGGTGATGCCGACCGCGGCGAGCTGGGCCGTGGTGATGCCGCCCTCCTCCAGCGCGGATCGCACGACCTGCTGGACGTTCTCCCAGATCTCCAGAGCGTCGTGTTCGACCCAGCCGGGCTGGGGGAAGATCTGCCGGTGCTCGCGCTGCCCGACGGACACGATGCGCCCGTCGTGGTCGAAGATGATGCAGCGGCTCGACGTGGTTCCCTGGTCGATCGCGGCCACGTACTGCTGGGTCATCGGTGTTCGCCTCCGGTGGTGCGTGGGGACTGGGCCGTGCGTGTTCTACCAGCTCTCTCGTGAACGGGAACGTCCGCCGCCCCGCCGGTCCGGTGGTCGTTTCGGCGGCGTGGCGCGGAGGCCCTGGCTGCGGGAAGGGACCAGCCAATTCCAACATGTGATTGCACGGTTTCCAACCCGTTCGGAGCCCGGGTTCCGAAAGGCGCGCTTCGATCGGGGAGGGGACCGCGGGAAGGCGTCCGGTTCGTGGTGTTTCCCGCCGATCTTGACCTTTTCGGGGTCTCGACCGTCTCCGAGACCCCGGAAAGGTCAGGATCAGCGCGGTTCCGGGGGCGGGAAGCTGATCTCCACCCGGCGGTTCGCCGCGCGGCCGTCGGGGTTGTCCTCCCCGTCGAGCTCGTTGGGTTCGACCGGGTCGGCGGAGCCGTGGCCCTCGGTCTCGAAGGAGACGTCCACGTCGGCCAGCAGGGCGTCCAGTTCCGTCTCGACCGTCCGGGCGCGCTCCTCCGACAGGGTCTGGTTGTACTCCTCCGAGCCCCTGGCGTCGGTGTGGCCGTCGATCCGCACGGTCGCGCCGACCGCGTCGGAGCGCAGGATTCCGGCGGCCTCCGCCAGCACGTCCTCGGCCTCGGGGCCGAGGGCGGCCTCGTCGAACTCGAACAGCACGTCGGCGGCCAGCGTGACGGTGCGCTCCTCGGTGTCCACCGAGTCGGTGACCGAGCCGTCCTCGTTGGCGGTGGCGAACGTCAGGTCCCGCACCGGCGCGGCCAGGTCGCGCACGGGCAGTTCGAGGTCGAGGATGGGCGCCGAGGCGACCTGCTGGTCGGAGAAGTCCTCGGAAAGGGGCTGCGCGGTCTCGTCGGCCGCCGCCGAGCCCGCGGGGACCAGCGAGGCGGTGCCGAGCAGCAGCACGGCGCCCAGCAGCGTGCGGGCGCGGCCCCGCGGCTCAGCCGATCGGGACATCGTTGAAGCTCCCTGCCATCGGCATGCGCACGGTCATGGCCGACACGTCCTCGGGGGGAGCGCCGAAGGTCGCGCTGATCAGCACCGAGTCGCCCGGTTCGAGGATGTCGCCCCACGGCGCGTCCGAGCACACGCAGTTGTCCTCGCTGTCGCGGGCGACCAGGTGCACCTTGCTGTTGACCGGGTCGACCAGCTCCACCGCGGCGACGGTGTTGGCGTCCTCGTGCAGGATGTTCACCCCGGCGAGCCGGCCCGCGAAGCTCCAGTCGTCGTCGCTGTCGGTGTTGGTCAGGGAGAAGGTGAGCTCCACGGTCTCGCCGCGCCGGGCCAGTTCGTGGATCGCGATGTGCAGGTCGGCCCCGTTGTCGGTCACGTCCTGGCTCGCGAGGGTCTCGCGCGGTTCGCTCTCTCCGGGCTCGACCCTGCCGCCGTTCACCGGTTCCGAAGACCGGTCGGGGGCCTGCTCCGGGTTCTCGCCGTCGCCGACCGCGCTGCATCCCGCCAGCAGTAGGGAGCACGCGGCGAGCGACAGCGCCGTGGTGAGAGGGGTTCGAGGAGGTCTCATGGCACCCGAGCGTAGTAGGCGGGCCGTCACGATTCGATGACGGGACGGGGTCGGGGGAAGGCCGCGAGCGGCCCGAACCGAACGGCCCGCCGAGGTGTCGCGGTGTCCGGCGCGCTCCCGTCACCCCAGCGCGAGGCCGACCGTGTAGAGCACGCCGAAGGCCAGCTGGAACCGGCCGGTCTCGCCGAGGCCGAGGACCAGGGCGGGGCCGGTCTCGCCGCGCAGCACCCGCGCGCACGGGCGGACCGCCAGGGGGGCCGACAGCAGCACCAGCGGCACCCACCAGCTCACCGCGGTCGTGACGAGGGCGGTCGCGAACGCGCCGGCCACGCACGCGGCGAACAGCCACCGGGCCCGGGTGTCGCCGAGCAGCACCGCCAGGGTCCGCTTGCCGCTCCCGACGTCGGTGGGGATGTCGCGGACGTTGTTGATCACCAGCACCGAGCACGACAGCAGCCCCACGGGGACGGCCGCGACCCAGCCCTGCCACGGCACCGAACCCACCTGCACGAAGACCGTCCCGGCCACCGCGACCAGGCCGAAGAACACGAACACCGACACCTCGCCCAGCGCCCGGTAGCCGTAGGGGTTCTTCCCGCCGGTGTAGAACCAGGCGGCCGTGATCGCGGCCGCGCCCACCAGCAGCAGCCACCAGGAGGACACGGCGACCAGGACCAGCCCGGCGGCCGCCGCCGCGGCGAAGGACGCCCAGGCGGCGGCGAGCACCTGCCGGGGCGCGGCGAGGCGGGTCGCGGTCAGCCGGACCGGCCCCACCCGCCCCTCGTCGGTGCCGCGGATCCCGTCGCTGTAGTCGTTGGCGTAGTTCACCCCGACCTGGAGCGCCAGCGCCACGGCCATCGCCAGCAGCGCCCTCCACCAGACGGCGGAGTCGGCGCCGAAGGCGACGCCGGTGCCCACGGCCACCGGGACGATCGAGCTAGGCAGTGTGCGCGGGCGCGCACCCGCCACCCATTGGCTGACCGTGGCCACCGTCGGACCCACTTCCATCCCGGCCCGCTCGCCCGCTGCGAGCAGGCGCCCTGCACATCCGGTCCACCGTATCGCCGGGGACCGGGTGCCCGGTCAGCGGCTGATGGCCGCGTGCAGCCGGACCATCGGGACGAGGACCCCCATGTCCAGTTCGCGGCGGGCGCCGTCGGCCCGCCATCCCGCGTCCTCCAGGAAGGAGCGCAGCGGGTTGTCCTGCTCCAGCGTCCACACGTAGACCGCCTGGAAGCCGTCGTCGACCAGGTGGTCGACCAGCGCGTTCAGCAGTCGGCTGCCATGCCCCTGACGCGCGTGCGGGGGGTCCACGTGCAGCGCGTAGACCTCGGCGTCGGTGCCGGGCCAGCGGTCCGGGTCCTCGGCCGGGCCGACCGCCGCGAAGCCCACGACCGCCCGCTCGTCGGTGGCGACCAGCAGCCGGTGCCGCGACGTCGGGGGGTGGTCGACCGCGGCCCGCCACTGCCCGGCGAACCGCTCGCCGGCCTCCGCGCCGGACAGCTCGGCCAGCACCTGCTCGGGCAGCACCCCGCCGTACATGTCCCGCCAGGCGGCCACCTGCACGCTCACGATGGCTCCGACGTCCTCGCCACGGGCGGCCCGGACAAAACGCTGTGTCGACACGGCAGGGGTCCCTCTTCGCTCGGCAGTCCACTCGACCGGGACCCATCGTCCCAGCCCCCGAGACGGCTCCGGCACGACCCTGGGATTCCCCCTGACACCGGGAACCGGTATTCAACCGGAAGGCCCGGCGTGGGAGCATCGTCGGTGTGAGCATCCTTATTCGAGTCATCGTCAACGCGGTCGCGCTCTGGGCGGCGGTGTTCCTGGTCGAGGGAATCAGGGTCACCACCGACGACACGGTCACCACGGTCCTTGTCTACCTCGCGGTCGGAGCGATCTTCGGCCTCGTCAACGCCGTCATCAAGCCGATCGTCAAGACGGTGGGCTGCCTCTTCTACGTCCTCACGCTCGGCCTGGTCGGCCTGGTCGTCAACGCGCTGCTGCTCCTGCTCACCGACTGGTTCGCGGGCCTGCTGGGCCTCCCCTTCGAGATCGACGGCTTCTGGGCCGCCTTCTGGGGCGCCATCATCGTCGCGGTCGTCAGCTGGCTGCTGAGCCTGTTCGTCGGCGGGGACGACGACGAGTAGGACACCGGACAGCGCGCCACGGCGACCTGCGACGAGGGCCCTTGGCGCGCTCCGTCCGGCTTTCGCGGTACCGTTTGCAGCATGGTAGGCAGTACTACGCCGAACGCGCCCTTCGGCCAGATGTTGACCGCGATGGTCACCCCCATGCACGACAACGGCGACGTCGACTACGACGGAGTGGCCCGACTGGCGGTGTACCTGGTCGACGAGCAGCGCAACGACGGCCTCGTCATCAGCGGGACCACCGGAGAGTCCGCGACCACGAGCGACGACGAGAAGGACCGCATCCTGCGCACCGTCGTCGAGGCGGTCGGCGACCGGGTCACCGTTGTCGCGGGGGTCGGGACCAACGACACCCGGCACAGTATCGAGCTGGCCGAAGCCGCCGAGCGCGCGGGCGCGCACGGCCTGCTGACGGTCACCCCCTACTACAACAAGCCGCCCCAGGAGGGGCTGCTGCGCCACTTCACCGCGATCGCTGACTCCACCGGGCTGCCGGTGATGCTCTACGACATCCCGCACCGCACCGGGACCCCGATCGCCTCGGAGACGCTGGTCCGCCTGGCCGAACACCCCCGCATCGTCGCCAACAAGGACGCCAAGGACGACCTCGGCGCCAGCTCCTGGGTGATGGAGCGCACCGGCCTGGCCTACTACTGCGGAACCGACATGTTCAACCTGCCGATGCTCTCCATCGGCGCCGCCGGCTTTGTGAGCGTGGTCAGCCACATCGTCGGCTCAGATCTGTACGAAATGATCGAGGCCTACCACTCCGGCGACGTCACCCGGGCACTGGCCATCCACCGTCGGCTGACCCCGGTCTACACCGGGATGTTCCGCACCCAGGGCGTGATCACGACCAAGGCCGTGCTCAACATGTTCGGGCTGCCGGGCGGCTCGGTGCGCACACCGCTCGCCGACGCCTCGGCGGAGCTGCAGGCGCTGCTGCGCGAGGACCTGGCCGCGGCGGGGGTGAAGGGGCCGATCGGACTGGCCCCGCACCAGGCCGTCCCGGCGAGCGTCGTGGGAGTGGAACGGCTGACGGAAGGATCCGCATGAGCCATCCCCATCCCGAACTCGGCCCGCCGCCACCACTGCCCAAGGGCGCGCTGAGAGTCGTCGCTCTCGGCGGCCTGGGCGAGATCGGCCGCAACATGACGGTGTTCGAGTACGCCGGAAAGCTGCTGGTCATCGACTGCGGTGTGCTGTTCCCCGAGGAGGAGCAGCCCGGAATCGACCTGATCCTCCCGGACTTCGAGTACATCCGGGACCGTCTCGACGACATCGAGGCGATCGTGCTGACCCACGGGCACGAGGACCACATCGGCGCGGTCCCGTTCCTGCTGCGCGAGCGCGCGGACATCCCGCTGGTGGGCTCGCGGCTGACGCTGGCGTTCATCTCGGCCAAGCTCGGCGAGCACCGCATCAAGCCCGAACTGGTCCAGGTGTCCGAGGGGGAGCGACACTCCTTCGGCGCGTTCGACCTGGAGTTCTTCGCGGTCAACCACTCCATCCCGGACGCGCTGGCCGTCGGCGTCCGGACGCCCGCCGGCACGCTGCTGCACACCGGCGACTTCAAGATGGACCAGCTGCCGCTGGACGGCCGCATCACCGACCTCGGCGGGTTCGCCCGCTTCGGGGCCGAGGGCGTGGACCTGCTGCTGTCGGACTCCACCAACGCCGAGGTGCCCGGGTTCGTCACCAGCGAGCGCGACATCGCCAACGTCATCGACAGCGTCTTCGCCAAGGCCGACAAGCGCATCATCACGGCCAGCTTCGCCTCGCACATCCACCGCGTGCAGCAGGTGCTGGACGCCGCCCACACGCACGGCCGCAAGGTCGCCTTCGTGGGCCGCTCGATGGTGCGCAACATGAACATCGCGCGCGACCTGGGCTACCTGAAGATCCCCGGCGGGCTGCTGGTCGACGTCAAGGAGCTCGACGGCCTGCCGCCCGAGAAGGTCGTGCTGGTGTGCACCGGTTCGCAGGGCGAGCCCATGGCCGCGCTGAGCCGGATGGCCAACCGGGACCACCAGATCCACATCGAGCCGGGCGACACGGTCGTCCTGGCCTCCTCGCTGATCCCGGGCAACGAGAACTCGGTCAACCGGGTGATCAACGGGCTGACCCGCTGGGGCGCCAAGGTCGTGCACAAGGGCAACGCCCTGGTGCACGTGTCCGGTCACGCCCCCGCCGGTGAGCTGCTGTACGTGCTCAACATGGTCCGGCCGCGCAACTTCATGCCGGTGCACGGCGAGTGGCGGCACCTGCGCGCCCACGCCCAGCTGGCCAGGCTCAGCGGGATCCCCGAGGACCGGGTGGCCATCGCCGAGGACGGCGTCGTGGTCGACCTGTACAAGGGCAGGGCGCGCATCACGGGCGTCGTGGAGGCCGGGTACGTCTACGTGGACGGCACCTCCGTCGGCGGCGTCACCGAGGCGGCGCTCAAGGACCGCCGCATCCTCGGCGAGGAGGGCTTCATCTCGGTGATCATCGCGGTGGAGTCCACGACCGGCAAGATCATCGGGGAGCCGCAGATCCACACCCGCGGCGCGGGCATCGACGCCGAGGCGTACGACGACGTCCTCCCCAGGATCCAGGACGCCCTGGACCGGGCCGCCACCGAGGGGATCAACGACACCAGCCAGCTCCGCCAGCTGGTGCGCCGCAGCATCGGCCGCTGGGTCAGCGACACCTACCGGCGCAGGCCGATGATCGTGCCCGTGGTGGTCGAGATCTAGGCCGCTCCCCACCGTGGTCCTGTGGCCTCCCCCCGGTCCCCGGGCCGGCACCGGGGAGAACACAGGGCCACGGCGCGGGGGCGCTCCCGCGCGGTCCGTCCGCACCGGACCGCGACACGCCCCCGCGGGTGCCTGAATCCGGCGGGCCTTCCTTAGTAGGCTGCGCCCATGGCCACCCGTGCGCCCAAGACCTCCCAGCGTTCCAGTGGCGGATCGGGAAGAAAGGCCCCGGCCCGCCGCCCCTCGACCACGGTTCCCCGGTCCAGGCAGCCCGCCAAGCGGGCCCCGGCCAGGCGGCCGGAGACCTCCGAGGGGCCCATCGCGCTGCTGTTCACCCTGTTCGGACGGTTCCTGCTGATGATCTGGCGGCTGCTCGCGCACACGGTGGGCGGCCTGGCCCGCGCCACCGGCCGGAGCGCCCGAGGTCTCGACCCGGACCTGCGCAGGGACGGCGCGGGGATGATCCTGCTCGCCGCGGGGCTCCTGATCGCCGCGGCCGTGTGGTGGGACGCCGAGAGCCCGCTGCTGGACGCCACCCGCATGGTGATCGCCGGCGGCGTGGGCACCTTCGCGCCGGTGGTCCCGCTGGTCTGCCTGCCGTTCGCGTGGCGGCTCATGCGCACCCCCGGCACCGGCCGAACCGACGGGGGCCGCCTGGCCATCGGCTCCGCGGCGCTGCTGATCGGCCTGCTGGGCCTCATCCACATCGGGCACGGCGTCCCCTGGCCCTCCGAGGGGCAGGAGGCGGTACGCCGCGCGGGCGGGCTCCTGGGGTTCGCGGCCTCGGGCCCGCTCAGCCTGCTCATCACGCCATGGCTGACCGGCGCGCTCCTGTTCATGCTGGTGCTGTTCGGCCTCCTCGTCGTCACGGCGACGCCGGTCCACCGGATCCCCGAACGGCTCGGCCGGCTCCTCGGCGGGATCGCGGTCCGCGACGACGACACCTCCGCGGGGACGGACGTCCTCGACGGAGGGGAGGAGGCCGCTCCCCGGCGCAGGCGCAGAACGGGGGCGAGGAAGAACACCGCCGAGTTCGAGACCCACGCCGGGGACCACGAGCGCCCCTTCGACACCCCCGTGGTGGCCGCCGGCAGGGCGAGGACGAGGCCCGAAACCGTGCCCGCCCCCCTCACGGCCCCCGACCCCACGCCCGCGCCGAGCGGCGTCGAGCAGCTGTCCATCCCGTCGCGGGTGGTGGACGGCGACTACGGGCTGCCGTCCCCGCGCCTGCTCAAGCCGGGGACCCCGCCCAAGCCCCGCACCAGGGCCAACGACGCCGTGGTGGAGGCGCTCACCGGCGTCATGGAGCAGTTCAACGTGGACGCCGAGATCACCGGGTTCACCCGGGGCCCGACGGTCACCCGCTACGAGATCGAACTGGGCCCGGCGGTGAAGGTCGAGAAGGTCACCGCCCTGACCAAGAACATCTCGCTCTCCGTCAAGAGCGCCGACGTGCGGATCCTGTCGCCGATCCCGGGCAAGTCCGCGATCGGGGTGGAGATCCCCAACACCGACAAGGACCTGGTCAGCCTCGGCGACGTCATGAGCTCCACCGCCGCGACATCCGACGACCACCCGATGCTGGTGGGCCTGGGCAAGGACGTCGAGGGCGCCGACGTGGTGGCCAACCTGGCCAAGATGCCGCACGTGCTGGTCGCGGGCGCGACCGGCGCGGGCAAGTCGACCTGTATCAACGGGCTCATCACCTCGATCATGATGCGCGCCACCCCCGACGAGGTCCGGCTCATCCTGGTCGACCCCAAGCGGGTCGAGCTGACCATGTACGAGGGCATCCCGCACCTCATCACGCCGATCATCACCAGCCCGAAGAAGGCCGCCGACGCGCTCCAGTGGGTCGTCGGCGAGATGGACCGGCGCTACGACGACCTCGCGGCGTCGGGCTACCGGCACGTCGACGACTTCAACGCCGCTGTCCGGTCGGGGGAGCTCACCGCGCCGCCGGGCAGCGAGCGCACCTACGAGCCGTACCCGTACCTGCTGGTCATCGTGGACGAGCTCGCCGACCTCATGATGGTCGCCCCGCGCGACGTCGAGGAGGCGATCGTGCGCATCACCCAGCTGGCCCGCGCGGCGGGCATCCACCTGGTGCTGGCCACCCAGCGTCCCAGCGTCGACGTGGTCACCGGCCTGATCAAGGCGAACGTGCCCTCCCGGCTGGCCTTCGCCACCTCCAGCCTCTCGGACAGCCGGGTCATCCTGGACCAGCCGGGCGCGGAGAAGCTGGTCGGCAAGGGCGACGCGCTGTTCCTGCCGATGGGCTCGTCCAAGCCCATCCGGCTCCAGAACGCCTGGGTCTCGGAGAAGGAGATCCGGGCGATCGTCGAGCACTGCAAGAAGCAGGCCCAGCCGACCTACCGCGAGGACGTGGGGGTCGGGGAGGCCAGGAAGAAGGAGGTCGACGAGGAGGTCGGCGACGACCTCGACCTGCTCCTCCAGGCGATCGAGCTGGTGGTCACCACCCAGTTCGGGTCGACCTCGATGCTGCAGCGCAAGCTCCGGGTCGGCTTCGCGAAGGCGGGGCGGCTGATGGACCTGATGGAGAGCCGCGACATCGTCGGCCCCAGCGAGGGCTCCAAGGCGCGGGACGTCCTGGTGACGCCCGAGGGGCTGCCGGAGGTGCTGGCCGCGCTGCGGGGGGACTGACCCCGTTTCCCGCTGCGGGGAGCCGTCAGGGGGGCGCGCTGCCCCGTGGCCGGCTGACTGTTTTTTGACCTCCCGAGTGGGCGTGCCTGCCCTTTCGGCCGCCCCGATGGCGACACATTGGGTAGTGGGCGGACAACGTCATGTGTCGGCGATGGGAGCGGGTATGACGACGATCGGTCAGGCCCTCGCGAGTGCCCGGGAAGAGGCGGGTTGCTCGGTTCAGCGGCTTCACGAGACCACTCGCATCAGTGGGACGGTCATCCGGGCGATGGAGCGCGATGACTTCGCCGCGTGCGGGGGGGACTTCTACGCGAGGGGGCACCTTCGGACGATATGCCGGACGCTGGGCGTCGACGCCGGTCCGCTGCTGGCCCGTTTCGACGCCGAGTACGCCGAGGCCCCGGCGCAGCCCAGGAGCCTCGCCGAGGTGAGCGCGGAGGGGGGCGCGGCCCCCGCGCGGGCTCCGGGGGCCGTGGCCGGGTTCGAGGCCGACCCCGGCGACGAGGACGCGACCGGCGACGAGGCCGAGACCGGGGAGAGGAACGAGGGCGAAGACCCGGGGGAGCCCGAGGGGGAGGCGGCCACGCCCCCGGGCGGTTGGCTGCGCTGGGCGGTCGCCGCGGTCGCCATCGCGATCGCGGCGGCGGTGCTGGTCTGGGCGAACCTGGGGGAGCCCGAGGAGGAGGCCGCCCAGGTGTCGGTGCGCAGCGCGGGCGACCCCGCGCCCCCCGACGAGCCCAGGCCCGTCCAGGACTGGGAGGCCGAGCAGCGCCGGGCCGAACTCCAGGCCGCCGAGGCGGAACGGCGGGCCGCGGAGGCGGAGGGGGACGGCGAGGTGACGCTCCACGTCGAGGTCCGGGAGAGCACCTGGGCCAGCGTGTACGACGGGGACGGCGACGCCCTCTTCGCCGGGATCCTCGACGAGGGCGAGAGCCGCGACTGGACCGCGCCCGGGCGGCTGCGGCTGCACCTGGGCGACGCGGGCAGCGTCCGGCTGCGGGTCAACGGCGAGGACCTCGGCGTTCCCGGCGACTCCGGCGAGGTGGCCCGACTCACCTTCGACGCGCGGGATCCGGGGCGGGGATGAGGGGCGGGTGGGGGCCGGGGCCGAAGCGCACCTGGGAAGACCTACCCTTAAGGGGTCGTGTGGACGGTTTGGCGGCCACCGGCGCCGGAGTGCCGGCGCGGGTGCCCGACGCCGGCCCGCGCGGCCCCGCCGTGCCCACGCCCTCCCGTAACCTTGGAAGCCATGTCATCGCGCCGTACTGTTTCGCTCGTCACCCTGGGGTGCGCGCGCAACGAGGTTGACTCCGAAGAACTCGCCGGACGCCTGGCCGCCGGCGGCTGGAACCTGGTCGACCCCGAGGAGGGGGAGGCCGCCGACGTCGTCGTCGTCAACACCTGCGGCTTCATCGAAGCCGCCAAGCAGGACTCCATCGACGCGCTGCTGTCCGCGGCCGAGGACGGGACGAAGGTCGTCGCCGCCGGCTGCATGGCCGAGCGGTACGGTTCGGAGCTCGCCGAGGCCATGCCCGAGGCCCAGGTCATCAGCTTCGACGACTACGCCGACATCGGGGAGCGCCTCGACGACGTCGTCCAGGGCCGGCCGCTCGTGCCGCACACCCCGCGCGACCGCCGCACCCTGCTGCCGATCTCCCCGGTCGAGCGCGCCGCGGGACCCGGCGTGCACGTGCCCGGCCACGCGTCCTTCGGCGCCGACGCCCTCACCCCGCTGCCCGACGGCGTCGCCCCGGCCTCGGGGCCGGTCGTTCCGCGCCTGCGGCTCACCGGCGGCCCGGTGGCCAACCTCAAGATCGCCTCGGGCTGCGACCGGCGCTGCACCTTCTGCGCGATCCCGGCCTTCCGCGGCGCCTACATCTCCCGCGACCCCGACGACGTCGTGCGCGAGGCCGAGTGGCTGGCGGGAGAGGGCGTCCGCGAACTCTTCCTGGTCAGCGAGAACTCCACCTCCTACGGCAAGGACCTGGGCGACCTGCGGGCCCTGGAACGGCTGCTGCCCCGCCTGGCGGAGGTCCCCGGCATCGAACGGGTCCGGGTCAGCTACCTCCAGCCCGCCGAGGTGCGCCCCGGCCTGATCGAGGTGCTCACCCGCACCCCCAAGGTCGTGCCCTACTTCGACCTGTCCTTCCAGCACGCCAGCGGGACGCTGCTGCGCCGGATGCGCCGTTTCGGGGACCGCGAGCGCTTCCTGGAGCTGCTGGGGACGGTCCGCGAGACCGTGCCGGAGGCGGGGGCCCGCTCCAACTTCATCGTCGGTTTCCCCGGCGAGACCGAGGAGGAGTTCGCCGAGCTGGTCGCCTTCCTGGAGGAGGCGCGCCTGGACGCCATCGGAGTCTTCGGCTACTCCGACGAGGACGGCACCGAGGCGGTCGGGCACGACGGCAAACTCCCCGAGGAGGTCGTCAACGCCCGCGTCGAGCGGCTCAACCAGCTCGCGGAGGAGCTGATGGCCCAGCGCGCCGAGGAGCGCGTCGGCTCGACGGTGGACGTGCTCATCGAGGCCGAACTGGGGGAGGGCGCCTACGAGGGGCGCGCCGCGCACCAGGCCCCCGAGGTGGACGGCAGCACGATCGTGCACGCCGACACCGAACTCCGGGTGGGCGACATCGTCCGGGCGACCGTCATGGCGGCCATGGGCGTCGATCTCGTCGCCGAGCACGAGGAAGACGCGGGCACGACGTGAGCACCCCGGACCCCGCGGCCCAGGCCGGCCCCGTGCCGGTGCTGAACATCGCGAACATCCTGACGGTGAGCAGGCTCGTCATGGTGCCGTTCTTCGTCGTCTGCATGTTCCAGGACGGCCTGTGGTGGCGCCTGGCCGCCTTCTCGGTCTTCGTGATCGCCGCGATCACCGACCGCATCGACGGAGAGCTCGCCCGCCGCCGCAACCTGGTCACCGACTTCGGCAAGATCGCCGACCCCATCGCGGACAAGGCGCTCACCGGCGCCGCGCTCGTGGTGCTGTCGATGCTCGGCGACCTGTGGTGGTGGGTGACCGTCGTCATCCTGGTCCGCGAGTGGGGCATCACCGCGCTGCGCTTCGCGGTGATCAGGTACGGGGTCATCCCGGCCAGCCGCGGCGGCAAACTCAAGACGGTCCTCCAGATCGTCGCGATCAGCGTCTACCTGTTCCCCCTTCCCGACCTGCTGTTCTTCCAGGTCGTCGCGCACACCGTCATGGCGGTGGCGGTGGCGGTCACGCTGTGGACCGGCGCGGACTACGTCGTCCAGGCCCTGAGACTGCGCGGGAGGTCCCGCGCCGGGCTGCAGCCGGGTACGGAGGAGGACCGGTGACGGGCCCCGCCGCCGCGGAGCTCGCCTCCAGGGCGCACACGCTGCTCCGGGGCCGCGGGGAGACGCTCGCCGTCGCCGAGTCGCTGACCGGCGGCCTGATCGGCGCGACCCTGACCGGTGTGCCCGGGATCTCGGCCGTCTTCAGGGGCGGCGTGATCGCGTACGCCACCCGGGCCAAGGCCGACGTCCTGGGCGTCCCGGCCGCGCTGTTGGCCGAGCACGGGGCGGTGCACCCGGACGTGGCCGTCGCCATGGCCCGGGGCGCGCGCGGGCTGCTGAAGGCCACATTCGGCCTCGCCGTCACCGGCGTCGCCGGGCCCGAACCCCAGGACGGCAGGCCGGTCGGGACCGTCTACACCGCGCTCGCAGGCCCTGACCAGCGCCATCGCGTGCTGGAGCTGCGTCTGGAGGGCGACCGCGCCGCCATCCGGGAGCGGACCGTCGAGAGCGCCCTGTCCCTCCTGCTGGACGGCGTGTCCGAGACCACCGCGAATTAGCGGACCGCATCCTGTTCAAGCGGTCGGTCCCTGGGAACAAACCCTCACCAAGATCGTGTTATCCCTCCAGCGAACAGGAAGCCATGAGGTGCGACGATCGGGCTTCGGCCAGGTACGGTGTTTTTATGAAGGTCGCTACCGGTAGGAGGGAGCGCGAATGATGGTCCTGCTTCGTCACCTGATTGGTGACGTGCTACGGCAGCTCCGGCAGCGGCAGGGCCGCACTCTCCGCGAGGTGTCGGCCGATGCCCGGGTCTCGTTGGGTTACTTGTCGGAGGTCGAGCGAGGACAGAAGGAGGCGTCCTCCGAACTGCTCTCCTCGATCTGCGGGGCACTGGGGGTTCCCCTCTCCCAGGTGCTGCGCGAGGTCTCCGACCAGCTGGCACTCGCCGAGCTCCAGGAGGCGGCGCTCAGCGGATCGGTTCCGGCCGCGTCCGTATCGGGCTCCGACCGACTCGGCATCGACTCGATCCCCGATCGCGTTCCAGAAGTCATCGACATGGTGGGCGTCTGACCCCCGGCCCACACAGCCACGATGCCGTCGGTCGCAATGGCGCGGCCGACGCATTGCTGTTTCCGGGGGTGTCCGCTCCGGGTGTTTTCGGTGGGGCGGGGCCGGGCAGTGGCTCTGGTGCCGTCCACGAGACACAAGGGGATGATCAACGATGGCGAAGATCCACGGGGCACTCGCGGAAGACGCGCGCAAGGTCACCGGCCAGGCGCTGCAGGCCGCGATCGTCGATCTGATCGATCTGTCACTGGTGGCCAAGCAGGCGCACTGGAACGTGGTGGGCCGGACCTTCCGCTCCATCCACCTGCAACTCGACGAGCTCGTCGAGGCCGCGCGCGGCCACACCGACGTCCTCGCCGAACGCGCCGTGGCGATCGGGGTCAACCCGGACGGGCGCTCGGGCAAGGTCGCGCAGGACACCCGGATCTCCCAGCCGGACCCCGGCTACCTCCAGGACGACAAGGTCATCGCGCTGGCCGTCGACGCGCTGAGCGGCGTGGTCGAGCGCTTCCGCGAGCACATCGGCGCCACCGAAGAGGCCGACCCGGTCACCCAGGACCTCCTGATCGCCGCCGCGCAGGACCTCGAACAGCAGCACTGGATGTTCGAGGCGATGCGCTGAGCGCGGGCGGCGCGCGGTTCACCGACGCGGGCCGCGCGCCGCCGCGGGTCAGCTGGTCCAGGCCTCGGGGTTCTCGGCCAGGACGCGGACCGACTCCGGAAGCCTGGCCGTGGACACGTGCTCCAGGGTCACCGTCTCCAGGATGGCCCGCTCGCTGGCGCGCAGGGCGATCCACACCTGCTGGAGACTGCGCGCCGCGCCGTCGTAGTCGACGTGCTCGGGACGCTCACCGCGCACGTTGGCCAGTGGGCCGTCCACCGCGCGGATGATGTCGGCGAGGGAGATCTCCGAGGCCGGGCGGGCGAGCCAGTAGCCGCCCACCGGGCCCCGCTGGCTGCGCACCAGACCGGCGCGGCGCAGCTGGGTGAGGATGTTCTCCAGGAACTTGCCGGGTATGGCCTGGGCGCGCGCGAGTTGCTCGGCCGTGACAGGGCCGCCACTGGCGGCCGCGAGTTCGGCCGCGGCACGCAACGCGTAATCGACTCGTGCGGAAAGGCGCATGCTGCGATTATGCCGTGAATCGGAGAGGGGCCGCGCCGGTGGGGTGGCGGCGCGGCCCCGGTGCGGCGCCCGAGGGCCGCACCGACCACGGGTTCTCCTGTCGGGACGGGGCGGGCGGTCCCGCCGGCAGCGCCGGCCTCCGGCCTCAGCGCGCCGGCGCCGTTTCGGCTGATCCCAGGAGCTCGGCCGCGCTCTGGCCGTTGACGCGCGCCGCGCCGTAGGTGCTGATGTGGGCGCGGCTGTCGGGCCGCCAGACCGGCAGGCCCATCTCGACCACGACGCAGTCGGGACGCGCCCGGCACAGGCGGTCGACCAGGGTCCGGGTCGCGGGGTAGCGGTGCGCGTCGCGGACCACGACCACCAGGTCGTACCCGGCCGCCTCGGCGAGCAGCGCCGCCACGTCGGCCGTCTCGGCCTCCAGTCGCACGGTCCGGGGGAACCAGGGGGAGAGCCCCCACGGGACCTCGCCCACGGCCATCCCCGCCGGAGCGTCCACCTCGACGACGAACGGGGCGCGCAGCGGTCCGAGCTCGCCGACCACCCGCACCGCCCGGCGGGCCCCGTCCAGGCCGATCCCCGCCTCGCCCGGCCCCGGGCGGGCGGAGTGCCCGGCGACCCACGCGCGCGCCGCGTCCGTGCGGGCGGCGGCCTCCTCCAACCGCTCGGCGCCGAGCCGCCCCGTCCGAACGGCCGCCACGATCGCCTCGCGCACCGCGGCGACCTGGTCCGCGTAGGCGAACCGGCCCAGGCACAGCAGGTCGCAGCCCGAGGCCAGCGCGCGCACGGACGCCTCGGGGACCCCGATGTCCCCGCTCACCCCCCGCATGTCCAGGGCGTCGGAGATGATCATGCCGTCGAAGCCCAGCCCGTCGCGGAGCAGGCCGGTCACGATCTCGGGCGCCAGCGTGGCCGGTCCGCGCACGCCGAGGCCGGGAAGCTCGATGTGCGCGGTCAGGACGCTGCGCACCCCCGCGTCGATGGCGGCCCGGAAGGGCAGCAGTTCGCGCTCCGCCAGCAGGTCCGGGTCGGCGTCGATGACGGGGAGCACCTCGTGCGAGTCCTGGCGGGTGGCGCCGTGGCCGGGGAAGTGCTTGGCGCACGCGGCGACCCCGCCCTCCTGCAGGCCGGTGACGGCGGCCGCGGCGTGCCGGGCGACCAGTCCGGCGTCCGCGCCGAAGGAGCGGGTGCCGATCACCGGGTTGTCCGCGGCGGTGTTGACGTCCACCGACGGGGCGAGGTCCAGGTTGAAGCCCAGAGCGTGCAGTTCGGCGGCCAGGGAGCGGTGCACCGACCGGGTCAGCGCGGGGTCGTCGATCGCGCCGAGCGCCGCGTTGCCCGGATACTCGCTGCCGGCGCGCTGCCCGATCCGGGTGACGTCGCCGCCCTCCTCGTCCAGGGAGACCAGCGGGGTGTCCGAGGCCTCGCGGATCCTCGCGTTGACCGAGGTGATCTGTTCGGCGTCCTCGATGTTGTTGTGGAAGACGCAGACGCCGGCGAAGCCGTCGGCCAGGCCGTCCAGCAGCCAGCGGGGCGGGGTGTACGCCTCGAAGGGCACCAGCAGGGTGGCGTTGGCGAGACGTTCCAGGCTCCGGTCAGCGGGCATCACGGACTCCGTTCCAGGCCCTCGACGGGCGAGATAGGGGCGGGCGGGGCGCGGCGGAGGCGCCGCGCCCCGGGGGCGGCGCGCGGCGCCGTCAGGGGCGGTGGCGGACCATCAGCCCTTGACCGCGCCCATGGTGAGACCCGACACCATGCGGCGCTGCACGAACAGGAAGAAGATCATCACCGGCACGGTCAGCAGGCTGGAGGCGGCCATGATCGAACCCCAGTCGGTGCCGTAGCGGCCGAAGTAGTAGGAGAGCGTCAGCGGAAGGGTGTACGTCTCGCTGCTGCGGCCCAGGAAGGTGAGCGCGATGATGAACTCGTTCCAGGCCGTGATGAAGGCGAAGATGCTCGCGGCGACCAGGCCGGGGGCGACCAGCGGCATCAGGATGCGCCAGAAGACCGTCCAGTGGCCCGCGCCGTCGATCGCGGCGGCCTCCTCCAGCTCCTTGGGGACCGCGGCCACGAAGCCGCGCAGCATCATGATGGTGATCGGCAGCGACACCGCGCTGTAGGCGAGGACCAGGCCGGTCAGCGTCCCCAGCAGCTCGACGCCGGTGCCCTCCTGGATCTGCCGGAAGTTGATGAAGATCGAGATGATCAGCGCCTCGACCGGCACCATCTGGACCACCATGAGCGTCACGATCAGCGTGGTGCGCAGCCTGAACCTGAAGCGCGCCACCGCGATGGCGGCCAGCAGCGCCAGGACCGCGCCGACCGCCACCGAGCCGAGGGTGACGGTGAGGCTGTTCACCAGGAACTGCCAGAAGTCCACACCGGGGATCACGTTGCCGTTGACCACCTGGTCGAAGTTGTCCAGCGTGGGGTTCCGCGGCAGGAGCGTCGGCTCCCGGGCGAACAGCTCGCCGCCGGGTTTGAAGGCGGTCGCGATCATCCAGTACACGGGGAAGACCGAGAAGGCGAAGACCGCGAGACCGGCGGCGTAGAGCCCGGTCCGGCCCGCGATCCGGCGGGCGCGCAGCAGCGGGTCGGTCCGGCGGGCGGCGGGCCGGGTGGCCGTGGTGGCGCTCATCGGGTCTCCCCCTGACGGATCATGACGCGCAGGTAGTACACGGTGATGCCGAGGACGAGGACCGTCATGACCACCGCGATGGCCGAGCCGAGGCCGAAGTTGGCCGGGCTGGCGTTGAAGCCCTGCTGGTAGACGTAGTACGAGAGCAGGTACGCGTCCGGGTTGGCGAAACTGCTGCCGGTCAGGATGTACAGCTGGGTGAACACCCGCAGGTCCCAGATGATCTGCAGGACGACGATCAGGGCGAACAGCGGCCTGAGTATCGGGACGGTGACGGCCCAGAAGGAGCGCCACGCGCTCGCGCCGTCCATCCGGGCGGCCTCGTAGAGCTCGTACGGGATGCTCTTGAGCCCGGCCAGCACGGTCATGGCCACGAACGGGAAGCCCTGCCAGACGACCACCAGGACCAGCAGCGTGAACAGCGGGCCCTCGTCCAGGAACCAGTTGTACCGGAGCCAGCCCGAGCCCACCAGCAGGTCCGGGAGCGCGTCCAGGACGTGGTTGGCGAAGCCGCGCTCCGGGAAGAAGAGCCAGCGGAAGACCAGCGAGGCGCTGATCGCCGGGGTGGCCCAGGCCAGCATCGTGCCGACGGCCACGAACGTGGAGAAGGCCTTGGGCAGCCTGTTGAGCAGCAGGCCGACCAGGGTGCCCAGGACGATGGTGCACACGACCATGGTCACGCAGACCAGGACGGTCTTGCCCAGCACCGACCAGAAGTACGGGTCGGTGAGCAGGGTGCGGTAGTGCGCGAAGTCGTTCCACTCCGGGTCGGGGCCGGCGGGCATCAGGTGCCGGATGGTGTAGGAGTGCAGCGAGTTCCACACCATCTGCAGCATCGGCCACAGCAGCACGACGCCGAGCACGACGACGGCGGGGGCGATCAGGGCGTAGGGCGGGAGACTCCGCGTGATCCTGCGGGTGAGCGGAACGGGCGCGGGACGGACGCCGCGTCCCCCCGGTTTCGGGTGCCGATCGGGACCGGGCGGTGGTTCGGCCGTCCTGGCCGCCTCTGTGGTGTGTGCCATGGCTCGGAGTTTCTCGATCGGGGGACACGGGACCGGTGGCCGACGGGAGGGGCCGTCGGCCACCGGCGGGGAGGGCGGCGCGGTCGGGTGCGACCGGCCCGCCTACTCGACGGGCGTGTTCAGGATCTCGGTGAGCTGGTCGTTGTACCCGGCCAGGATCTCCTCGGCGTCTCCGCCCTGGGCGATCTCGAGGACGGCCTTGGGCAGGATCTTCTGCTCCTGGTCGGCGGAGTTCCAGTTCGGGGTGGCCGGGAAGAACTGGGTGTTCGTCATCTGCTCCGCGCCGGCCGCCTTCAGCGGGTCGGAGGTGTACTTGTCCTGCTCCAGGAGCTCGGGGTAGGCCGGGAAGAAGCCCGCGGTCTCGGCGAACCGGTCGCCCCACTCCTTGCCGGCGAGCAGTTGGAGCAGCTCGGCGGCGGCCTCGGGGTTCTCGGTGGTGCTCCACACCGACAGGTTGGAACCGCCGGCGAAGGCCGGGGCCATGCCGTCGGCGCCGGGCAGCACGGTCGTCTCGATCTGGTCGAGGACGGCCGGGTCCTCGGCGACGCCCTCCCAGGCCCCGCGGGCCCAGCTGCCGTCGATGTACATGCCGAGGTTGCCGTTGGCCATGTCGTTGAGGCAGCCGTCGTTCTCGTTCGCGCCCAGGGCCGCGGACGGGGAGACGTCGCCGTCCGCGCTCAGGTCCGCGTAGAACTCGATGGCCTCCCGGGTGGCCGGGTCGGTCAGCCGGCCCTCCCAGGCGGAGCCGTCGTGCACCGCGATCTCGCCGCCGTTGCTCCAGATGAAGCTGGCGATGCCGTTGGTGAAGTCGGTCGGCGCGCAGAAGCCGGGGACGTCGTGCTCCTCGTTGATCCTCTCGGCGGCGTCGCGGAGGGATTCCCAGTCGGTGGGGGGCTCGATGTCGAGGTCGCCCAGCCAGTCGGCGCGGTAGTACAGGGTGCGCACGCCCGAGTACCACGGCACGCCGTAGACGGAACCCTCGTAGGAGGCGAACTCCAGCGCGTTCTGGTCCAGGTCCGCGGCCTCGTCCCAGGCGTCGACGGTCTCGGTGATGTCCACCAGCGCGCCCTGGGAGGCCCAGTTGGAGCTCTGGTCGTTGCCGATCTCGATGACGTCGGGGCTGTCGCCGCCGGCCAGCGCGTTGGTCAGCGTGGTCTGCACGTCGGGCCAGGGGATGAACTCGACGTTGAGGGCGCTCCCGGGGTGGGCCTCCTGCCAGGCGGCCTCCGCCTCGCCGAAGTACTCGACGATGTGCGGCTGGGAGTCGCCCATGATCCAGACGGTCATCTCCTCGGGGGCCCCGCCGTCGGCGCTGCCGTCGTCGGATCCGCCGCCGCAGGCGGAGGCCAGAAGAAGCAGCGAGGATGCCGCTGCGACTTTCGCGAACTTGTTCACTTCGGATCTCCCTTTCACGAATCGCCTCGCCTGCGACGAGCCTTCGAAGACCAGGCCCCCGGGAACATCTCGGTCGGCTGCGAACGCTGTACGGGCTTCGTCGTTGGTGCGGGGTGTGCTGGGATAAGACAGTGGAGTACCGAGTCGGCTCAGCCCTCCGCAACCAGGGCGGCTCCGGCGGGAGGAGTGCGACCCGCGTGACCTCGAGCGGGTTGCCCGCTAAACTAACAAGAAACTTTCCTAATAAATAGATAAGGAGGTGTCACGGTTATGTCTCGACGCCCGGGGACCCCGCGGCTGCTGCGGCAGCTCAACGATCGAGCGGCGCTGGAGCTGCTCCTGTCGTCCGGACCGCTCACCCGCACCCAGCTGGGGGAGGCCACGGGGCTGTCCAAGGTGACCGCCTCCCAGCTGCTCTCCAGGCTGGAGGAGCGGGAGCTGGTGCACGTGATCGGGGCGCGGGCGGGCGGCAGGGGGCCCAACGCCGCGCTGTACGCCGTGGTGCCCTCCAGTGCCTACGTCGCCGCCCTGGACGTGGGGCCCAACGAGGTCACCGCCGCCATCGCGGACGTGACGGGGCGGATCGTCACCGAGGTCGCCATCGACCCCAGCGGCTCGGACGAGCCGGTGGAGCTCGTGCACACCGCCGTCATGCGGCTCGTGGAGAACGCGGGGGTCCCGCTCGACCGCCTCACCGCCTGCGTCATCGGCACGCCCGGCGTGGTGGACCCGCGCACCGGGGACGTCCGCTTCTCCTTCGACCTGTCCTCCTGGCACGAGGGGGTCCTGGAGGCGCTGCGCACCGACCTCAAGCGCTCGGTGGCCATCGAGAACGACGTCAACCTGGCCGCGCTGGCCGAGCACACCGAGGGCGTCGCCGCGGGCGTCCCCGACTTCGTCCTGATCTGGATCAACGGCTCCGGCGGCGTCGGCATGTCGATCATGCTGGGCGACCGCATCCACCGCGGCCGCTCCGGCGGCGCGGGCGAGATCGGCTACCTCCCGGTCCCCGGCGCCCCGCTCCCCGACGACGTCGGCCTGCCGGGCGGCTACCAGCCCGCGCGGACCGCCTACGGCCGCCCTTCGCTGGCGCACGGCTTCCAGTCCCTGGTGAAGGCGAAGGAGGTCCAGGCGCTGGCCGCCGCGCACGGCCTGCGGGCCGAGGGCGCCACCGCGGCGGTGCGCGCGGCCGCGGCCGGGGCCGAGGGGGGCGAGGAGTTCCTGGACGAGCTGGCCCGGCGCATCGCCCGGGGCGTCGCCTCGGTCTGCGTGATCCTGGACCCGGGCCTGGTCGTCCTGGGCGGTGACCTCCCGCTGGCGGGCGGCGCCGACCTGGCCCGGCGGGTCGCGGCCGCGGCGGGCCGCATAGGCCCCAACGCCTCCGAGGTCGCCGTCAGCGGGGTCGAGGGAAACCCCGTCCTGCGCGGCGCGGTCCTGGCGGCGCTGAAGCGGGCACGCGAGGAGCTGTTCGCCTCCACGGTCGGCTGACCGCCCCGCCCGGCGGCGACGGGTGCGGTGCGCGGGGCCGCCGTGGCTCAGAGCGCGCGGCGCATCACCAGCCGCGGGGCGACCACGATTCCGGCGTCGGCCTCCGCCCGCCACCGGGCGGCCAGTTCAGGGCCCCACGCGGACTCGGGGAGCTCGGAGAAGCCGCGGCGGGCGTACCAGGGGCCGTTCCAGGGCAGGTCGCGGAAGGTGGTCAGGGTCATGCCCCGGTGCCCGCGCCGCCGGGCGTCGGAGCAGGCCGCCTCCAGCAGCGCGGTCCCGACCCCGCGCCGCCCGTGCCCGGGGTGCACCGCGAGCTGCTCCAGGTGCGCCCCGCCGTCCAGCTCGACCAGCGCGGCCAGCCCCATCGCGGGACGCCCCGCGACCAGGACCGGGGAGCAGCGCGCCAGCACCGGCGCCGGGTCGTCCGGCGGCAGTTCCAGCCCGGCCCCGGCGAACAGGGTGTCGGCGGCCAGGCTCACCTCGACCAGCCGGTCCAGGTCGTCCGGCTCCATCGGTCTCGTCTCGACGTCCATCCCCCCAGTCTGCCGTCGGGGGCGGACGGAGTGAAAGCGGTCGGGACGGGGCCGATACTGGAGGGGATGAGACTCTCCCAGTTCTGGCAGCGGATGAACGAGCAGTTCGGCGAGGCCTACGCCGACAGCCTGGCGCGCGACCACGTGATCGAGGAACTCGGCTCGCGCACGGTCCGCCAGGCCCTCGACGACGGCGTCGCCGCAAAGGAGGTGTGGCGCGCGGTGTGCGAGTCCTTCGGCCTGCCCGCCGCCGCCCGCTGACCGCCCGCGGGGCGCGGTGCCGACACGCCCGGCGCACGCGGAGCGGACGAGAATCGAACAGAGGTTCGGGTAGGGTGGTGGTGTACCCGGGCCTGGAGTGGCCGCCGTGCCACCCGGCGGGCGGCCGAAGCCGCCCAGGTAGGAGGACCGCTCGGCGGTTGTCCACAGGAGGGGCGAACGCGTCGCGAAATGTCACCGGCGCCGCGTAGCGTCATCCTCATCATGAAGAAGAAGGCATCGACCCAACAGGGGTTTCCCGTGGCAGCTGCTGATCGAGACAAAGCTCTTGAAACCGCACTCGCGCAGATCGAGCGCCAGTTCGGCAAGGGCTCCATCATGCGCTTGGGCGATGACGAGCGTCCGCCCATCGAGTCCATCCCCACCGGGGCCATCTCCCTGGACGTGGCCCTGGGCATCGGCGGCATCCCCCGGGGACGGATCGTCGAGATCTACGGTCCGGAGTCCTCCGGCAAGACGACCGTCGCGCTGCACGCCGTGGCCAGCGCGCAGCGGCTGGGCGGCATCGCGGCGTTCGTGGACGCCGAGCACGCGCTCGACCCCTCCTACGCCAAGAAGATCGGCGTGAACACCGACGACCTCCTGCTGTCCCAGCCCGACACGGGCGAGCAGGCGCTGGAGATCGTCGACATGCTGATCCGCTCCGGCGCGGTCTCCATCATCGTCATCGACTCCGTCGCCGCGCTCGTGCCGCGCGCCGAGATCGAGGGCGAGATGGGCGACAGCCACGTGGGTCTGCAGGCCCGCCTGATGTCCCAGGCCCTGCGCAAGATCGCGGGCGCCCTGCACCAGACGAACACCACTGCCATCTTCATCAACCAGCTCCGCGAGAAGGTCGGGGTGATGTTCGGGTGCATGAACTACAGCACCCGGGTAACGCTCGCCGACGGATCCCAGGAGAAGATCGGCAAGATCGTCGACCAGAAGATGGACGTCGAGGTCCTCTCCTACGACCCCGAGACGGACCAGGTCGTCCCCCGCAGGGTCGTGAACTGGTTCGACAACGGCAACGCCGAGTACTTCCTGCAGTTCACCGTGGGTAAGTCGGGGAAGAACGGCAAGGCGCAGTTCGCCGCCACGCCCAACCACCTGGTCCGCACGCCGGGCGGATGGCGTGAGGCGGGCGAGCTCATCACCGGGGATCGGGTCCTGGCCAACGAGACGCACTACCTGAGCGACCAACAGCGCCAGGTCGTCTATGGCTCCGTTATGGGAGACGGCAACCTCTCGCCCGACCGCCGAGGCCGCACCGGCGTGCGATTCCGAATGGGGCACGGAGTCACGCAGGAGGAGTACCTCGACTGGAAGGTCTCGCTGCTGTCCAACATCGGACATTCTCGGACCGCCAACGCCAAGCAGGCGGTGTTCGCCGACTTCACCCCGCTGCCCGAGCTCGAAGAGCTGCGTAAGGTCGTGTACTTCGGTGATGGCAAGAAGCACTTCACCTGGGAGTTCCTGAAGGAACTGACCCCACTCGCGCTGGCCGTGTGGTACATGGACGACGGGTGCTTCACCCCGGGTTCCAAGGGTGTCCAGGCCCGCACGGAGGGCGGCAGCGGCCGGATCGAAATCTGCGTCGAGGCGATGAGTCCGGGTTCCAGGGTTCGGTTGGCCGATTACCTGCGCGACACCCACGGGCTCAGCGTCAAGCTGGCCGAGCGCGGTACCGAGAAGAAGAGCTTCATCGTGTTCAACACGGAGGCCTCGGCCAAGTTCATGGAGATCGTCGCTCCCTACGTGCACGAGTCCATGGACTACAAGCTGCTGCCACGGTTCCGCGGCCGCTGCGAGGTCGAGCCTCAGTTCGCCGAGCCCGTCGAGAGGCTGGTCCCCGCTCCGATCCTCGACGTGCGTGTCAAGCCGCAGACCCGCAGCATGCGCAAGTTCGACATCGAGGTCGAAGGAAACCACAATTACTTCGTCGACGGGGTAATGGTGCACAACAGCCCCGAGACCACCTCGGGCGGGCGGGCGCTGAAGTTCTACGCGTCGGTGCGACTGGACGTGCGCCGGATCGAGACGCTGAAGGACGGTACCGACGCGGTCGGCAACCGGACCCGGGTCAAGGTCGTCAAGAACAAGACCGCGCCGCCGTTCAAGCAGGCGGAGTTCGACATCCTCTACGGTGTCGGGGTCTCCCGCGAGGGCGGTCTGATCGACCTCGGCGTCGAGAACGGGATCGTGCGCAAGTCCGGGGCCTGGTACACCTACGAGGGCACCCAGCTCGGCCAGGGCAAGGAGAACGCGCGGAACTTCCTGCGCGAGAACGTCGACATGGCCAACGAGATCGAGAAGCGGATCAAGGACAAGCTGGGCATCCCCACCGGTGGGGACGACAGCGCGACCAGCGAGCCCGCCAAGGCCGCCAAGGAGCCGGCCGCGGCTCCGGCCACCGCGAAGCGGACGCCGCGCGGCAAGGCCGCGGCGGAGCCCAAGGCCGTGGCGGAGCCCAAGCCGGTGGCGGAGCCCAAGCCGGTGGTGGAGTCCAAGCCGGTCACCGCCACCGATGCCTGATCGGGAGACCGACCACCACACGGAGTACGAGGAGCCTCCGGTCGCCGGTACGCGGCCGGAGGCGGACCCCGAGGCCAAGGCCCGCGAGATCTGCCTGCGACTGCTCACCTTCGCCCCGCGCACCCGGGCCCAGCTCGCCGACGCGCTGCGCAAACGCGATATCCCCGACGAAGCGGCCGAGGCGGTCCTCAGCCGGTACAGCGAGGTCGGCATCATCGACGACGCCGCCTTCGCCGGGGCGTGGGTGGAGTCCCGGCACGCCGGCCGGGGACTGGCCCGGCGCGCCCTGGCCTCCGAGCTGCGCCGGCGCGGGGTCGACGAGGAGACGGTGCGCGGAGCGGTGGACGAGCTCAGCCCCGAACAGGAGGAGGCCACCGCGCGCTCCCTGATCCGCCGGAAGCTCGCCGGGACCCGGGGCAGGAGCGCGGAGGTGCGCACCCGCAGGCTCATGGGCATGCTCGCCCGCAAGGGCTACCCGGCGGGGCTCGCCTACCGGCTGATCCGCGCGGAGCTGGAGGCCGAGGGGCTCGACGCCGGCCTCGACGAGCCCGGCCCCGGGTGAGGTGACCGGCGCGGCCGCCGGCGGAGCCCTGGTTGCCCGAGAGGCCCCGCGCACCCTAACCTCACGGCAGAGGGCGAGTTAGCTCGCTTGCGCGACGGGTAGCCATAACCCGACGGACGACACGTGTGCGACCACGTGGTGGAGCCGTCCCGTGTGAAGTGCGGGGAGCGGCCGAGTCCGGACAGGGCACGGTGGGGGGTAGTCCATGGACGGCGTGACCGGCCTGCTGGTCGCGGTGTTCCTCGTGGCGCTGGCCGTGCTCCTCACCGGCGGGTTCCTGCTGGCCAGGTCGGCGCGCGCGGTGAGGGCCCGCGCGACCGTGCTCGTGGAGGAGGCCCGGCAGCAGGCCGACCGCATCCGGGTCGAGGCCGAGCAGGCCGCCGAGCGCAGGACCGCGGCCGCCGTGGCCGAGCAGGCCGAGGTCGAGGCGCGGCTGGACGGGCGTCGCGCGGATCTGGAACGCCGGGAGCGGCGTGTGGGCGAGCGGGAGCAGCGCCTCGACGAGGACGCCCGCCGACTTGCCGAGGCCCGCCGCCGGGACGAGGAGCGCGCCGCGGGCCTGGACGTGCGCGAGGCCGAACTCGCCGGACTCGACCGGGAGCGGCTCGCCGTCCTCGAGGCCGCCGCGGCGCTGAGCGCGGAGGACGCCAGAGCGGCGCTGGTGGCGGAGGTGGAGAACCAGGCCAAGCGCGAGGCCGCGCTGATCGCGCGGGACATCGAGAAGGACGCGCGGAAGAACGGCGAGGCGCGGGCCCGGAAGATCATCACGCTGGCCATCCAGCGGTTGGCGAGCGAGCAGACGAGCGAGTCGGTCGTCTCGGTCGTCCATCTGCCCGGCGACGACATGAAAGGCCGGATCATCGGTCGTGAGGGCCGCAACATCCGCGCCTTCGAGATGGTCACGGGGGTCAACCTGATCATCGACGACACCCCCGAGGCGGTGCTGCTGTCGTGCTTCGACCCGGTCCGCAGAGAGGTCGCCCGCCTCACCCTGGAGAAGCTCGTCCTGGACGGGCGGATTCATCCGCACCGGATCGAGGAGGTCTACGAGACCAGCCGTGTGGAGGTGGACCAGCTCTGCGTGCGCGCGGGTGAGGACGCCCTCGTCGAGGTCGGCCTCACCGACATGCACCCCGAGCTGGTCACTCTGCTCGGTCAGCTGCGCTACCGCACCTCCTACGGCCAGAACGTGCTGGCGCACCTGGTGGAGTGCGCGCACCTGGCCGGGATGATGGCCGCGGAGCTGGGGATGGACGCGCGGTTGATGAAGCGCTGCGCGCTGCTGCACGACATCGGCAAGGCGCTGACGCACGAGGTCGAGGGCAGCCACGCGATGATCGGCGCGGAGATCGCCCGCCGCTACGGCGAGAACGAGGACGTCGTGCACGCCATCGAGGCGCACCACAACGAGGTGGAGGTGCGCACGGTCGAGGCGGTGCTGACCCAGGCCGCCGACGCGATCAGCGGGAGCCGCCCGGGGGCGCGCCGGGAGTCGCTGGAGTCCTATGTGGAGCGGTTGCAGCGGATGGAGGAGATCGCCCGCGCCAACGAGGGCGTGGAGAAGGTCTTCGCGATGCAGGCGGGGCGGGAGATCCGGGTGATGGTCAGACCCGAGGCGGTGGACGACGTGCAGGCGCAGGTGATCGCGCGCGACATCGCCAAGCGAGTCGAGGAGGAGCTCACCTACCCGGGGCAGATCCGGGTCACGGTGATCCGCGAGTCCAGGGCCACCGAGACCGCGCGCTGACGGGACCCTCCTCCGGCGCGAGGGTGAATTCGGGCACCGGTGCTTCGGGGGCCTTTTCGACCTCACGCCACGCGGATCGCGAGGTCACGGCGGGCGGCGACGGCGGGTGGGGCCGGGGCCGTGCCCATGATGTCCGTTGCGTGAGGGTTCCGTTGACGGCCTTGGGCTTTCTGCCCGTTTCGGGGCCGGGAAGGGCGGAAAGCCCATGATCATTCCGGGTGGGGTGGGACCGGCCCTCGAATGTCCGGTGATCTTGCTGTTTTCCCCACGGAATCCTTGGTTTCAGGGGGAAACAGCAAGATCATCAACGGAAACCACGCGAAACGGACGCCGTGGGCACGGTCTCGACCCGCACCCGCACCCGCCGTGGCCTCGTGGTCCGCGTGGCGTGAGGTCGAAAAGGCCCCCCAAGCACCGGCACGCGAACCACCCTCGCGCCGGGGGTCCCCTAGTACGAGTGCCGCAGTTCGCCGGTCAGTTCGACGGGGGGAACGCCGGGCGGGGTGAAGCCGAAGAACACCTTGCAGTAGAAGGCGAGTTCGGTCTCCAGAGCGGTGGTGACGGCGGCGGCCCCGCGGAAGCCGTGGCTCTCGCCGGGGAACTCCACGTGGGCGTGCGGGACCCCCCGCTCGCGCAGCACCGCGACGAGCTTCCTGGCCTGCGCGGGGGGCACCACAGGGTCGTCCGCGCCCTGCAGGAGCAGGACGGGGACGTCGATCTCGGCGGCCCGGTGGACGGGGGAGCGCTCCCGGTAGGTCGAGGCGTAGCCCGGCAGCGGCCCGACGAGGGTGTCGAGGTAGCGCGACTCGAAGTCGTGCGTCTCCTCGGCGAGGCGCAGCAGGTCGGTGACGCCGTAGTAGGAGGCGCCGCACGCGAAGGTGTCCCCGGTCAGCGCGAGCAGGGTGGTGGTCCCGCCCGCGCTGCCACCGCGGATGGCCAGGCGGGCGGGGTCGGCGACGCCCCGGTCGACCAGGGCCCGCGCCGCCGCGACGGCGTCCTCGACGTCGACCACGCCCCATTGGCCGTCCAGCCGCTCCCGGTAGGAGCGCCCGTAGCCGGTGGAACCGCCGTAGTTGACCTCGACGACGCCGATGCCCCGGCTGGTGAAGTAGGCCTTCTCCAGGTCGAGCGCGCTGCCGGCCGCGGTGGTCGGCCCGCCGTGCGCCCACACCACGTAGGGAGCGGGACCCTCGCCCACGGCGTCGGGGCTGGTCGGGGGGTAGACGAAGGCGTGCACGGTCCCGCCGTACCGGCCCGGCAGGGTCTCCTCGACGGGGACCGGCAGAAGGGCGGTGTCGGGGAGCCGGCCGGGGGAGCGGCGCAGCGTGGTCGTGGCCCCGGTGTCGGGGTCGAGCCGGACGAGGGAGGCGGGCTCGGTGGGGGAGGCCGCGATCCCCACGACGCTGGTGCCGTCGCAGGCCAGGGTCTGCCAGCTGGTCAGAGGGGATTTCAGCGGGACCAGTTCGGCGGTGGCGGGGTCGTAGACCCCGGGCCCGAGGTCGGCGTTGCCGTACAGGACGACCATCCGGCCGTCGTCGAGCACGCGGAACGGGGTGGTGCCGAGCTGCCAGGGGGCAGGGGTGAACTCCGCCTCCTCGGGGAACAGGGCCATCGCCGGGCCGCGTGTCCCGATCTCGTACAGGTTCCACCAGCCGGCCCAGTCGGACACGAAGTACAGCGTCCGGGAGTCGCGCCAGAGCGGCGCCAGCACCGACTCCTTCGGTCCGCCCCTGAGGGTGTAGGGGGCGGTCACCGGGCCGGACCCGTCGAGGTCGCCCACGCGCAGCTCGGTGCCGACCCAGGGCATGCGCGGGTGGTTCCAGGAGATCCACGCCAGCTTCGTGCCGTCGGGCGAGGGGACCGGGGAGGCGAAGAAGTCCGAGCCGGTGACCAGCTCGCGCACCGCGGAGGGGTCTTCGGCGGCCCGGCCCGACAGCGGGACGGACACGATCGCGCGGACCGGGGAGCCGCCCTCGTGGCTCTCCCGCACGCAGACGACGTGCTTCTGGTCGGGGGACAGGACGGGGTCGGCGTACCGCAGTGCCGCCGGGGAGGCGGGTTCGGGGGTGAGGGGGCGGGGCTCGCGCGCGCCCTTCTCCAGCAGGTGCAGACGCTGGTCGGTGAGGTCGGAGAAGACGATCCCCCACCGGGTCAGCGCCTTGTCGTCGCGGCGCGGCACCGGTAGGAAGGCGCGCCCGCCGTACTCGTGCACCCGGGTGCGGGCGTTCCACGGGGGCGGCAGCAGGTCGGTGACCGTTCCGTCGGCCGCGCGGTGCATCACCGTGTTACGGCCGTCCTCATCGGGGCGGGACTCCTCCCACCAGATCTCGTCTCCGACGACGGAGGGGAAGCCCAGGCGGCTCGTCCCGCGGGCGATGTCGGCGGCGGCGACGGGTGAGGGCCAGCTGCCGTAGGGAAGGGTCACGCGTTCGGTCATGGATGCGGTCCCGGGTCGTTGGATGACGAGTGGAGGACGGGTGGGCCGCCGACCCGAGGGTCCCCCGGTTCGCGCCCAGGACCGACCTTAGCCGTCGGGGCCCGCCGGGTGGAGAAGACGGAGCCCCGCCCCCGAGGAGTACTCGGGGGCGGGGCTCCGTCGGCCGCGGGCCCCGGAACGGTCCGGGGCGGGGCCTAGTGTCCGCCCGGTTCGTCGGGCCGCTTCCCGGTGTCGGCGGCGCCGACCGGTTCGACGTCGGAGGGCTCCACGCCCACCGCGCCGACGTGGGGCGTCGCCCTGCCGCGCCGGGAGTTGCGCCGTTCCAGCCAGATGGCCAGGCGGCTCAGCGAGATGTTGATGACGACGTAGATGACCGCGCAGATGATCGCCGCGGGGATCACGTTGCCGTACCGGGTGCCGATCAGCGTGAAGCTGCGCAGCAGCTCGGGGAAGGCGATGATGTAGCCGAGCGCGGAGTCCTTGAGCAGCACCACCAGCTGGGCCACGATCGCGGGCATCATCGAGGTGACGGCCTGCGGGATCAGGATCAGCCGCATCACCTTGCCCTTGTTCATGCCGATCGAGTACGCCGCCTCGGACTGGCCCTTGGGCACGGCGTTGATCCCGGCGCGGAACACCTCGGCCAGCACCGAGCCGTTGTACAGGGTCAGCCCGGTCACGACCGCGGTCAGCGCGGTGACCTGGAAGGTGCCCGGTGTCAGGGGCGGCATTCCGAAGGCCTGCAGCAACTGGTTCACGGCGATCGGCAGCGCCATGGTGAAGAAGATGAGCATCAGCAGCGGGATGCCGCGGAAGAACTCCACCACCGCTCCGGACACCGTCCGGATCCCCCGGTTGTCCGAGAGCCGCCCGATGCCGAACACCAGGCCGAACACGATCGCCAGCACGGAGGCCAGCAGCGCGGCGGTCAGCGTGTTCTGCAGACCCGGGATGACGTAGTCCGTCCAGGTGGCCGGGTCCAGGAAGGGCGCCCACTTGTCGGCGGCCCACTGCCCCTCGGGGTTGACGGCCCACGCCCGGGCGCTGAGCAGCGGGGGCGCGCCCTCGCCGAAGGTCCGGTTGAAGCCCAGGTACACCACCGCCAGCGCGGCGGCGAAGGCCAGCACCGTGAACACGGTGTACACCGCGTAGCGGGCCCGGGCCCTGGGGCCCGGAACGTCGAACAGGACGTTCTGCGCGCTCATCGGGCCACCGCCACTCGCTTGCTCAGCCAGCCGAAGAAGTACCCCAGTGGCAGGGTCAGGATGAGGAAGCCGATCGCGAAGCCGACGAAGGTCGGCAGGACCGGCGCGATGCCCTGGTCGAACATCAGTTTCATCTCTCGTGAGGCCTCCTGCACGCCGAGTCCGGCGACGGAGGCCACGGTCGTGTTCTTGAGGAGCGCGATGAGCACGCTGCCCAGCGGGCCCACGACGGTGCGCAGGGCCTGCGGGATGACGATCAGGCGCAGGTTCTGGGTGAAGGTCAGGCCGAGCGAGCGGGCCGCCTCGACCTGGCCGAGCGGGATGGTGTTGATGCCCGACCGCAGGGACTCGGACACGAAGCAGGAGGTGTACGCGGACAGGCCGACCACGGCCCACCAGAACACGTCCCAGGCCACGCTGCCGGCCAGGCTCAGACCCAGCGCGCTGTTGAGACCCAGGCCGCAGAAGAGCAGGACCAGGGTGAGCGGGGTGTTGCGGATCGTCTCCACGTACGCGGTGGACACACCGCGCAGCAGCGGAACCGGGGAGACCCGCATCGCGGTCAGGAGGATGCCCAGGAGGAACGAGAACAGGGCACTGAAGAGGGTGAGCCGGACGGTCCAGGAGAAACCGTCGACGACCTTGTCGATATTGCTGAGGAAGGCTTCCATGGATCCCAGCCGGTCATGTGCCCGGCCGGCGGGGGCGGACCCCTGCCGGCCGGAGCGTGCGGTCAGATGTTACGCGCAGCCTTCGACCGCGGGCTGCTCTTCGGCGTAGGCGAACCCGGTCTCGCCGAAGGCGGTCTCCAGGTACTCGGTGGTCACGCCCTCGTCCCACATCTTGGTGATGGCGGCGTTGATCTCCTCGCAGCGCTCGGTGGAGCCCTTGGGCAGGCCCACGCCGTACTTCTCCTCGCCGAACGGGTTGTTCACCATCTTGTACGCGTCGGGGTTCTGCGCGGCGAACCCGGCCAGGATGGTGTTGTCGGTGGTCACCGCGTCGACGGTGCCGTTGCCGAGCAGCTCCAGGCACTCGGAGTAGTTGCCGGCCTCGCGCAGTTCGGCGCCGATGCCCAGGCCGCCGTCCTCCTCGCTGTCGACGATGTTGTTGGCCGAGCGGGAGCCGGACGCCGAGCACAGCACCTTGCCGTCGAGGTCCTCGGGGCCGCTGATGTCGTCGTTGTCGGCCGCCACGAGGATGTCCTGCTGGGCGACGTAGTACGGCCCGGCGAAGTCCACCACGTTCTTGCGCTCGTCGGTGATGGAGTAGGTGGCCACGATCATGTCCACGGTGCCCTGCTGGAGGAAGGACTCGCGGTTGGCCGAGGCGGCCTCGGTCCAGTCGATCTGCTCGGGGGAGTAGCCCAGCTCGCCGGCGATGTAGGTGGCCACGTCCACGTCGAAGCCGACCGGGGCCTGGCCCTCGAGCAGGCCCAGGCCCGGCTGGTCGTACTTCACGCCGATGGTGATGCGGTCGCCTTCGCCTTCGCCCTCACCGCCGCCGCCACCGCCGACCTCGGCGGTGCCGCAGGCGGCGAGGGAGAGAGCCAGGACGGATGCTCCGGCCAGGGTCGTGCTGATGCGGCGGAATCGCATGTTCGGAACCTCTTCTTCCTTCTTCTTGTTCGTGCGGGGAACGCCAGGTGCCCTGGGGGTGTCCCTCTGACCGTTCCGGGTCCGCGTCCCGAAGGACGTTCGCCCGCCCGGAAGCGGCCGGAGAGCACCTCCTAGTGGGTCAGGATCTTGGAGAGGAAGTCGCGGGCGCGTTCGGAGCTGGGGTTCGTGAAGAACTCGTCGGGAGTGTTCTCCTCGATGATCTGGCCGTCGGCCATGAACACGACCCGGTTGGCGGCCCTGCGCGCGAAGCCCATCTCGTGTGTGACCACGACCATGGTCATGCCCTCCCTGGCCAGGTCGGTCATGACGTCGAGGACCTCCTGGACCATCTCGGGGTCCAGCGCGGAGGTGGGTTCGTCGAAGAGGATCACCTTGGGGTTCATCGCCAGCGCGCGGGCGATCGCCACGCGCTGCTGCTGCCCGCCGGACAGCTGGGCCGGGTACTTGTCGGCCTGTTCCGCGATGCGGACCCGTTCCAGCAGTTCCATGCCGCGCGCGTTGGCCTCGGCCTTGGACTGGCCCAGGACCTTGATCGGCCCGAGGGTGATGTTCTGCAGCACCGTCTTGTGCGCGAACAGGTTGAAGGACTGGAACACCATGCCGACGTCGCTGCGCAGCTTGGCCAGGCCGCGCCCTTCGGCGGGAAGGGGCTGGCCGTCCAGCAGGATGCGCCCGGTGTCGATGGTCTCCAGCCGGTTGATGGTCCGGCACAGTGTCGACTTGCCCGAGCCCGAGGGGCCGATGACGACGACCACCTCGCCGGCGTTGACGGAGAGATTGATGTCGCGGAGCACGTGAAGCTCGCCGAAGTGCTTGTCGACGTTCTCCAGCACGACGAGAGGAGTTGCGGTCATGTGACGGGAACCTAGTCGGCGAAGATTTCCTTGTCATCACAAGAAACGCCCTGGCGAGACGGAGTAGCAGACTTGTTACTCCGAAATCAGTACAAATGTTACTTAAACAGCCAGAAATCGCCTCAGGCGTCTCACCGGTCACAGCCCGTCGCGTCAACTTGGCCGGTTGCGGTCGCCCCCCCGGGCGAGCGCCGGGGCGGGGCGGACGAGGGCTTTCGGACCGGCGCGGGAGCCCCGGAGCGGGCCCGCGCGGCGGGGCGCCCGGCCGGCCGCGCGGGCGCACCGGCGCAGCGGACCTGAACCGGTCCGCCGAACATGCCCTAGCCTGGACGGGTGAGCCAGAGTCGTACCTATGAAGTGCGGACCTACGGCTGCCAGATGAACGTCCACGACTCCGAGCGCCTTTCGGGCCTGCTCGAGGACGCGGGGTACCAGCGGGCAGCCCAGGACGCCACGCCGGACATCGTCGTGTTCAACACCTGCGCGGTACGTGAGAACGCGGACAACCGCCTCTACGGCAACCTCGGGCACCTGCGCCCGGTCAAGGACGCCAACCCCGGCATGCAGATCGCGGTGGGCGGCTGCCTCGCCCAGAAGGACCGCGGCGAGATCACCCGCCGGGCGCCCTGGGTGGACGTGGTCTTCGGGACGCACAACATCGGCTCCCTGCCGGTGCTGCTGGAGCGGGCCAGGGTCCAGCGCGAGGCGCAGGTGGAGATCGCCGAGTCGCTGGAGACCTTCCCCTCCACCCTGCCGACCCGCCGCGAGTCGGTCTACGCGGCCTGGGTCTCCATCTCGGTGGGCTGCAACAACACCTGCACGTTCTGCATCGTCCCGGCGCTGCGCGGCAAGGAGAAGGACCGCCGCCCCGGCGACATCCTCGCCGAGGTCCGCGCGGTCGTCGCCGAGGGGGCCATCGAGGTCACCCTGCTGGGGCAGAACGTCAACGCGTACGGCTCCGAGTTCGGCGACCGCCAGGCGTTCTCCAAGCTGCTGCGCGCCTGCGGCGAGGTCGAGGGCCTGGAGCGGGTCCGGTTCACCTCCCCGCACCCCCGCGACTTCACCGACGACGTGATCGCGGCGATGGCCGAGACGCCCAACGTCATGCCGCAGCTGCACATGCCGCTGCAGTCGGGCTCGGACCGGGTGCTGCGGGCCATGCGCCGCTCCTACCGCCAGGACCGGTTCCTGGGGATCGTCGAGAAGGTCCGCGCCGCCATGCCCGAGGCGGCCGTCAGCACCGACATCATCGTGGGCTTCCCCGGCGAGACCGAGGAGGACTTCGCCGAGACCCTCAGGGTGGTCGAGGAGGCGCGCTTCTCGCACGCCTACACCTTCCAGTACTCCAAGCGCCCGGGCACCCCGGCCGCCTCGATGGACGGCCAGTTGCCCAAGGAGGTCGTGCAGGAGCGGTACATGCGCCTGGTCGAACTCCAGGAGCGCGTCTCCGAGGAGGAGAACGCCGCGCTGGTCGGCCGCGAGGTCGAGGTGCTGGTGGCCGAGGGCGAGGGCCGCAAGGACGGCGTCCGCCGCCGCCTGTCGGGCCGCGCCCCCGACAACCGCCTGGTGCACTTCTCGGTGGACGATGAGACCGCCGCCGTCCTGCGCCCGGGGGACCTGGCCACGGTGGGCGTCACCTACGCGGCCCCGCACCACCTGGTCGCCGACTCCGGGGTGCGCGCGGTGCGCCGCACCCGCTCGGGCGACGCCTGGGAGGCCCGCAACGCCGCCCCCGCCGCGTCGGCCCCCGGCGTCCTCCTGGGCATCCCGAAGGTGGGCGTCCCCGAGCCGCTCCCCGCCGTATCGGGCGGCTGCGCCCCGGCCTGAGCCGACCGAGGGCCGCCGGGACCCCGAGCCCGGCGGCCCGCGCGGTCAGAGGCGGACCGGGAGGCTGGTGAGACGCCACGATCCGGGGACCGGCACGCGTGCCAGCTTCTCCGGGGGCACGGCCGGGGACAGGTCCGGGTAGCGGCGCAGCAGCGAGCCGAAGGCGACCTCGCCCTCCTGGCGGGCGAGCGCGGCGCCGAGACAGTAGTGCGCCCCGTGCCCGAAGCCGAGGTGGCCCTCCCCGTGCCCCCCGCGCTCGCGGGAGAGGTCGAGCCGGTCCGGCGCGGAGTACCGGCGGGGGTCGGAGTTCGCCGCGACCAGGACGGGCTGCACGACGTCGCCCCGGCGGACGAGGGTCCCGGCGAGTTCGACGTCCTCGGTCGCGTAGCGCAGCCGGGTCAGGTGCACGGGGCCGCACCGGCGCATCAGCTCGTGGACGGCGTCCGGCAGCAGGCCGGGGTCGGCCTGGAGCGCGGCGCGCTGGTCGGGGTGGGCGAGCAGCGCCTCGACGCCGTTGCCGATCAGGTGCGCGGTGGTCTCGTGCCCGGCCAGGACCAGGGTCAGGACCATGGTGACCAGTTCGGTGTCGGTGAGCCGGTCGTCCTCGTCGCGGGCCCGGACGAGCCCGCTGAGGAGGTCGCCGGTCGGTGCCGCGCGCCGTTCGAGGACCAGCGCGTGGACGTGCTCGACGATCGCCCTGATCGCGTCGGCGAACGGCTCGGGCCGCAGCGACACCAGGGCGGCGCCCCACTCGCGCCATCGCGGGCGGTCCTGCTCGGGGATGCCCACCAGTTCGCAGATGACGGTGATCGGCAGCGGGTAGGCGAAGTGCTCGATCAGGTCGACCACGCCGTCCTCGGCGTGGTCGGGCAGCCGGTCCAGCAGGTCCTCGGCGATCAGCTCCACGCGCGGGCGCAGCTCGGACACCCGGCGCACGGTGAACGCGCGCGAGACGAGCCTGCGCAGCCGGGTGTGGTCCGGCGGGTCCTTCCGCAGCAGGTTGCCCAGCAGGTACGGGACGAACTGCTCGGGGAGGCCCAGCGCCTCCGCCGCGTACGCGGCGGTGGTGTCGGTCTCCTGGCCGGGTACGGACAGCGGGTCGTTGGCGAAGCGGCGGTCGTTCAGCACGGTGAGCACGTCGTCGAAGCGGGTCACGAGCCACACGGGCGTTCCGTCGAAGTACCGGCCCCGCGTGACGGCCCCGTGCTCGCGGATCGCGCCGTAGCCTCCGAACGGGTCGGAGACCAGGCCGGGGTCCGCGAGGTTCGGCTCGCCGGGGTGCTCGCCCACGTGCGCGCCCAGCGGATTGGCGGCTGACGTCATCGTCGTTGCTCCCTCTGTGTCTACTGCCTCGGTTGGCGCCGCGTCTCCTGGCGGGACGGCTCCTCGGCCCGCTCGTGGAGGCCGGTGACGGGCCGGGCCGCGGCGTCGGCAGGACCTCGCCGGGGCGCCGCGCGTTCGTCCGGGCCGCGCCCGGGCGGCCTCGTCCACGATGGCTCGCCGGTGGACCCGGGCGACCGGGGCCCGGCCGCGGCGTCGAGGACGCGCGGTGCCGGGAAAGCCGGGGAGGCGGATGCGGACACGGCCACGGACGCCGCGTCCTTCTGTTGCGACCGTGCGACCGTGTGGCCGGATCCGGGATTCGGTCACACGGCCATGGTGACCCGGCGCGGGGCGGGCGGCCAGTCGCGGAGTCGGTACGAAGCGCTTACCGGTGCGCCCGATACGCTCGACACGTGCTGATCGCCGCCGCCGTGTGCCCCTACCCGCCCCTGCTGGTCCCCCGGGTCGCCGGTGGCGCCGCGGCCGAACTCGCCCGCGTGCGCGCGGCCTGCGAGCGCGCCGTGGCCGCGCTGGCCGCCGCGCGCCCCGACCGGCTCACGGTGGTCGGCGGCGGCGGGCGGACCCGGGTCCACCCGGCCGGAGCCGCGGGGAGCCTGGCCGGGTACGGCGTCGACGTGGTGGTGGGGCGGGGGCCGGGAACGCTGCCGCTGTCGCTGACCCTGGGGCGCTGGCTGGCCGAGCGGTGCGGCGCCGCTCCGCACTCCTACGCCGAGGTCGCGGGTGACGCCAGGACCGAGGAGTGCCTGGTGCTGGGGGCGGCCCTGGCCGAGGAGGCGCCCCGGGTGGCCCTGCTGGTGATGGGCGACGGCAGCGCGCGGCGCGCGGCGAACTCGCCCGGCCGGATGGACGGGCGCGCGGCGGGCTACGACGAGGCGCTGGCCGAAGCCCTGGAGAGGGCCGACGTCCGCGCCCTCGCCGGACTCGACCCGGCGCTGTCGGACGACCTGATGGCGGAGGGCCGCGCCGCCTGGCAGGTCCTCGCGGGCGCCGCGGACGGCGCCGGACTCGCCGGAGAGCTCCTCGCCCACGAAGCGCCCTACGGGGTCGGCTACTTCGTCGCGCGGTGGCTCCCCCGCTGACCCGCCGCGCCCCTGTCGATGTCCTGACGCCACCGCCCTGAAACCACGGATTTCAGGGCGGTGGCGTCAGGACATCGACAGGGGCGGGCTCTGCTAGCGGTCGGCGGACCCGACCACCGCGAAGTGGGCGCCCACGGGGTCGGCGAGCATCGCCCACCGGCCGTAGGGGGAGTTCTCCGCGCCGCGCAGGATCTTGCCGCCCTCGCGTTCGGCCAGCTCGCCCGCCGCGTCGGCGTTCCGGACCGCGAAGTACGGCAGCCACGCGCCGTGCCCCCGGTGGACGCGCCCGTCGGAGCCGCCGTAGACGCCGCACACCGGCTCGCCGCCGCTGTACAGGGTGACGTAGTCGAACCCCAGGGTGCGTTCGGTCTCGTAGCCGAAGACCGAGACGAGGAAGTCCGTGGCCGCCGCGGTGTCCGTGCTGGTCACCTCGGACCAGACAGGCGCCCCCGGGACGCCCGAGGCCTCGGTGCCCGGGAGGCCGTCGCCCTGCCAGAGGGCGCAGACCGTGCCGGTGGGCTCGCGGATGATCGCCATCGACCCGATCCCCGGCATGTCGCCGCGCCCGGAGACCACGCTTCCGCCCGCCTCGCGGACCGCGGCGAGGGTCGCGTCGATGTCGTTGGTGGACAGGTACACCGTCCAGTTGGACTGCTCGGGTGGTGGGGCGTCGCCCCAGGGCTCGGCGAGCCCGGCGACCCGCCTGCCGCCGATCCCCGCCAGGGAGTAGGGGCCCTCGTCGAACTCCCAGCCCAGCAGCGTCGAGTAGAAGCGCTGGGCGGAACCGAGGTCGGGCACGGTCATGTCGAACCAGGCCGGTGCGCCCGGCGGGTACGCGGTGATCTCGCTCATACAGCGGATCGTACGCGCGTTCGAGGACGCCACCGGGGGGTTTCGGTAAAAGGGGAGGAGATTCTTCTACCCGACAGGCCCAGTGGCCAGGGCGAACGCTCGGTCGAGCAGGTCGGGGGCGTCGTGGGGAAGCCAGTGCACGCGCGGGTCGCGGCGGAACCAGGACTCCTGGCGGCGGGCGAAGCGGCGGGTGGCCCGCACGGTCTCCTCCCGGGCCTCGGCCTCGGAGCACTCCCCGGCCAGGAAACGCAGCACCTGGGCGTAGCCGAGGGCGCGGGAGGCGGTGAAGCCCTCGCGGAGCCCGGCCTTCTCCAGCGCGCGGACCTCGTCCACCAGGCCCGCCTCCCACATCCGCGCCACCCGCAGTTCGATCCGCGCGTCCAGTTCGGGGCGCGGCACGGCCAGCCCGATCTGCGCGCACGGGTAGCGCGAGACGTGCTCGGGCATGGTGGCGGCGAACGGCCCGCCGGTGAGTTCGATGACCTCCAGCGCGCGCACGACGCGGCGCCCGTTGGTGGGCAGGACGGCCTCGCCCGCGGCGGGGTCGAGCCGGGCGAGCCGGGCGTGCAGCGCGAGCGGGCCCTGCGCGGCGAGTTCGGCCTCCAGCCGGGCGCGCACGGCCGGGTCGGTGCCGGGGAAGTCCAGTTCGTCCAGTGCGCCGCGCAGGTACAGGCCCGACCCTCCGACCAGGACCGGGACGCGCCCGAGGGCGCGCAGCTCGTCGATGAGCGCGCGGGACATCCGCTGGTAGTCGGCCACGTTCGCGGCCTGGGTGACGTCCCAGACGTCGAGCAGGTGGTGCGGGACGCCGCGCCGCTCGGGCACGGTGAGCTTGGCCGTGCCGATGTCCATGCCCCGGTACAGCTGCATGGAGTCGGCGTTGACGATCTCCGCGGGGGAGCCGTGGGCGCCCAGTCGCAGTGCCAGCCCGACGCTCAGGTCGGATTTTCCCGCTGCGGTCGCCCCGACGACCGCGATCACTGTGCTCATCTTCCCAGTGTGGCAGTGCCCCGACGCTCCGCCGGCCGTCCGGCCGACGGCCCGGGGAAACCCGTTCGGGGCCGCGATGTGGGAATATCACCTGGTCGAGGGCTTCGGGGCGGTCGAGTGGTCCCCTCGGCCACGGGTGACCGCCCAGGGCCGCGGGGCGTCGCCGCGCGGGCCCCGCGCCGGCGGAACGGCCCGGCCGGACCGCCGTCCCCGACCGGACGGCGGTTCCACACCAACGATCTAGGATGAGCAGCATGCGCTTCGCCAAAGGTCATGGCACCGAGAACGACTTCGTGATCCTCCCCGATCCGGACGGCGCGCTGGAGCTCACCGCGTCCGCCGTCGCCGCGCTGTGCGACCGGCGCGCGGGACTGGGCGCGGACGGCGTCCTCAGGGTCGTGCGCACCAAGGCGCTGGACGAGCGGCTGGACGGCGCGGCGGCCTCGTCGCTGGGCTGCGAGTGGTTCATGGACTACCGCAACGCCGACGGCAGCGTCGCCGAGATGTGCGGCAACGGGGTCCGGGTGTTCGCCCGCTACCTGCTGCACGCGGGCCTCCTGGCGGACGGGGTGTTCGAGGTGGGCACCCGCGCGGGCGCGCGCCGGGTGACGGTCGAGGACGACGGGGACGTCACCGTGGACATGGGCCCGGTGCGCGTCCTGGGTCCGGGCGGCGCGCTGCTGGCGGACGGGGCCGTGCGCGGCGAGCGGATCTCGGTGGGCAACCCGCACCTGGCCTGCCGGGTGGAGCGGCCCGTCGCGGAGGTCGACCTGGACCGCGCCCCGGTGCTGGACCCCGAGGAGTTCCCCGCCGGAGCCAACGTCGAGGTGTTCCGCGAGGTCGAGCCCGGTGTGCTGGAGATGCGCGTGTACGAGCGCGGCGCGGCCGAGACCCGCTCGTGCGGGACCGGGATCGTGGCCGCGGCCGCGGCGGCCACCGCCCCGGGGGCGGACGCCGAGTGGACGGTGCGCGTCCCCGGAGGGGTGTGCACGGTGCTCCTGGCGGCGGGCGCGGCCCGGCTGCGCGGCCCCGCCGTGATCGTCGCCGAAGGCGAACTCCTCCTGCCCGTCTGATCCGCGAGACCCGCTCTAGCCGTGATGGAGCCGTGGTGGCCCGTTTCCTGCTGCGTCGGCTTGCGGGCCGCCTGCTGCTGCTGTTCGTGGCGGCGAGCTGCGCCTACCTGCTCGCCGCCGGGGCGCTGAACCCGCGCGCGAACTACGAGGGGAGGCGCCCGCCCCCGCCGGCCGAGGTGGTCGACGCCGCGCTCGACGCGTACAACCTCAACGACGCCACACCGCTGGCCCAGCGCTACGCGGTCTGGGTCTCCGGCGTGGCGACCGGCGACTTCGGCCGGACCTGGGACGGCGCCCCGGTCACCGAGGAGCTGGGACGGCGGATCGGGGTCAGCGTCCGCCTGCTGCTGCCCGGGGCGGTGGTCGGCTGCGTCGGCGGGGTGCTGCTGGGGGCCTGGGCGGGCAGCCGCAGGCACGGCCCGGCGGACCGGGCCGCCACCGCGGTGTCCTTCGTGTTGATATCGGTTCCGGTGGTGGTCGTCGCGGTGTCGCTGCAGAACGCGGCGCTGTGGGTGAACCAGGGGACGGGTGTGGAGCTGCTGCGGGCCACGGGCGAGTACACCCCCGGCCTGGAGGGCGGGGCGGGGGCGTGGCTGCTGGACCGGTCGCGCCACCTGGTCCTGCCGACCCTGACCGTGGCGCTGCCGCAGATCGCCCTGTACAGCCGCTACCAGCGCAACCTCATGGCCGACCAGGTCGACGCGGACTACGTGCGCACGGCGCGGGCGAAGGGGCTGACCCGGAGGAGGGCGCTCGTGCGGCACGCGCTGCGCACCGCGCTCGCCCCGGCGGTCGCCTACTTCGGGTACTCCCTGGCACTGCTGCTGACCAGCGCGGTCTTCACCGAGAAGGTGTTCGGCTGGCACGGGGCGGGGGAGTACCTGCTGGACTCGGTCGGCCAGGGGGACGTCAACGCGGTGGCGGCGGTCTGCTGCTTCGGCGCGGCGTGCGTGATCGCGGCGGGGTTCCTCGTCGACACCGTGAGCTTCCTGCTGGATCCCCGTGTCCGCACGGCGTGAGAAGTGTCGGGGGCGGGGACTCCTCCTCCGTACCCGAAGCAAGTATTATTTCCCAATTGTTCCATTGGTGCCTTTCGTTGGGTCGGTCAGAGCGCGTCGATCCGGTGGCGACACCCGCGAACGCGGGGCCTCTCACCGCTCCGGAGCCAGGACGTTTGGGGGACAGGTGCGATTAGGGAAACGGCGCGTGCTTCCGGTGGGGGCGGCCCTGCTGGCCCTCGCCACCGCACTGGCGGGCTGCGGGACGGGAGAGCCGGGGCGGCCGCCGTCCCCGGACGAACTGCCCTCGGCCTCGATCAACGCCGTGGACCGTGCCCTGCTCGCCGACGGCGGGACGCTGCGCTGGGGCATCAACGAGTTCCCCACCCAGTGGAACCCGCACCACGCGGCCGGGAACCTGGGCACCGTCGACACCGTCCTGCGCGGGCTGCTGCCAGCGCCGTTCAGCACCGACTCCGAGGGGCAGGCGCACCCCGACCCCGACTACGTGACGGACGTCGAGGTCGACACCGAGCCGCGGCAGGTCGTCACGCTCACCCTCAACCCCGAGGCCCGGTGGTCCACCGGGGACCCCGTCACCTGGCGCGACTACGCGTCCATGGCCGAGGCGCTGTCCGGAGCCGACCCCGACTACCAGGTCCTCGGCACGGTCGGCTACGACCGCATCGAGCGGGTGCGCGCGGGCGAGGACGAGTACCAGGTGGTCATCACCTTCGCCGAGCCCTTCGCCGACTACCGGTCGCTGTTCTCGCCCCTGCTGCCGGAGGAGTACACCGAGAGCCCCGAGGCGTTCAACGAGGGCTACCTGGACGCGATCCCGGCCACCGCGGGCCCGTTCGAGACCGGGGAGATCGACCGCACCGCCCAGAGCGTCACCCTGCGCCGCGACGGCGACTGGTGGGGCGATCCCGCGAAGCTCGACCGGATCGTCTTCCGCTCGCTGGCCCCCGACGCGCTGGACGCGGCCTTCCTGGACGGCGGCATCGACCTGTACGCGCTCCCCGTCGACTCGGGCTCCTACGAGCGGGTCCGAGACGCCTCCGACGGCGAGATCCGCACCGCCCTCGCCCCCGACTACCGGCACATCACCCTCAACGGCCAGAGCCCGGTGCTCGACGACGTTGACGTGCGGCACGCGGTCTTCCTCGGTATCGACCGCTCGGCCCTCGCCGAGTCGGCGTTCAGCTCCGTCGACTGGCCGCCGTCGGTGGTCGGCAACCGCTTCCTGATGCCCAACCAGCCGGGGTACGCCGACAACAGCGGGGAGTGGGGCGAGTACGACCCCGAGCGGGCCGCGCGGCTGCTGGAGGAGGCGGGCTGGACGGCCGGGGAGGACGGCGGGGTCCGCACCAGGGACGGCGAGCCCCTGAGGCTGCGCTTCGTGGTCCCGCAGGGCTTCGCCCCGGCCCGGAGCGAGGCCGAACTGGTGCAGGCGATGCTCGGCGAGATCGGCTTCGACGTCGAGATCGAGGGCGTCCCCGGGGACCAGCTCTTCGGGAACTACGTGCTGCCCGGCAACTACGACCTGGTCGCCTTCGTCAACTCCGGTTCGGGCTTCCCCGTGTCGGAGTTCCTGTACCAGTGGTCCGACGCGGTGGCCGGCCCCGACGGGGAGCCGCAGTGGCGCTCCAACGTCGGGCGGATCGGCTCGGACCGGATCGACGAGGCGCTGGCCGCGGCGCTGGAGCCGCGGGACGACGGCGCCGCGGCCGAGCGGATCAACGAGGCCGACCGCCTGCTGTGGGAGGCGGGCCACACCCTCCCCCTCTACCAGCGCCCCCAGCTCTTCGCCGTCCGGGGGACCCTGGCCAACGCGGGCGCCCCCGGCTTCGGCACACTGGACTACGCCGACATCGGGTACACCGCCGAGAGCTGACCCCGGAGCACCGGGGAAGCGGCCCGGCGCGCGCGGAGGCCTCCCGACCGAGTGCGCCGGTGCGGTGAAGGGCCGGTTCCCCCACCCCGCCGTGACCGTGACGGTGGCCAGGACGAGCGGTACGGGAACTTCGTCCACCGGCACGGACAGCCGGCCCTCCCCTGCGGACCCGACCGCGACCCGGGCCGGTCCCGCGCCTGCCCCGCTCCTCCACGAGCACCGAGGCGCCCCGCGAGGGGCAGCGCGCCCCGACCGTTCGAGCGGTGCCGCCCCCGCGCCGCTCCCGGGGCCGGGTCATCCGTCGAGGAAGCGGAGCAACTCCGCGGTGACGAACTCGGGGTTCTCCTCGACGAGCCAGTGCCCCGCGCCCGGCACCTCCACCGCGCGCACGATGTCGGTCATGCGCGTGTCCACGGTGGCTCGGACCGGGTCGAGTTGTCCCTGGGCGGTCATGACCAGGGCCGGGGTGTCGACCGGTTCCGCTTCCACGGTGTCGCGGACGTCCTCGTCGAGGGTGCGGTAGAGCTCGAAACCGCCGGTGAGGGCCTCGGGCCTGGCGTAGGTCCGTGCGTACTCGTCGATCTCGGCGTCGGTGAACGGGGACTGGTCCGAAGTGCCCCCGAACGCCGTTCCGTTGAAGGAGACCTGGGGGTAGAACAGCGCCAGGTAGTCGCGGACGTCGTCGCCGACCACGGCCTCGGGGACCTCGGGCTGGGAGTGGAAGGCGATGTGCCAGCTCATCGAGCGGTACGCGGACGCGTCGATCCCGGGCCCGGGGAGCGGCAGGTCGAGGTAGCCGAGGCGCTCGGTGTCGTCGGGGAACTGGCTGGCGTACTGGAAGGCCACCGCGGCTCCGAGGTCGTGCCCGATGACGTTGGCGTCGTCCACCCCGAGCTCATCGGCGATCAGGGCGTGCACGTACCGGGCCAGGGTGGCTTTGTCGTAACCGGTCGGCGAACCGGTGCTGTCACCCAGCCCGGGGAGGTCCACGGCGTAGACGGTGTGGTGCTCGGCGAGTTCCGGCATGATCGACCACCAGCCGAACCAGGTCTGCGGCCAGCCGTGGACCAGCACCAACGGCGTGCCGCTGCCGCCGGTCACGTAGTGCATGCGGACTCCGTCGACGTCGGCGAACTCGTGCCGGAAGGCGCCCTCGAACTCGGGGTCGCCCCGGGTGGCGGCCGCGTAGGGGGGAGCGTCCTCCTCGGGGGCCGACGTGGCGCAGGCCGCGGCGCCGATCAGGAGCAGGAGGGTGAGCACGATGTTGACCCCCGCCCGCGCGGGGAGAAGGGTGCCGCGCGGGGACGGCCGCGGGGTGGTCGCCGGTCGGGGGGCGTGGACGCCGTCCCAGAACGCGGCCGCTTCGTTGGTGCTCATGGGGCTCCTTCTGTCGGGTGCGCCCAGTCTCAACGGAACCTCTATCTTTTGGCACGGAAAATTGCTGTTCCGGCAATACGGCCCCGGGGGCGTGGGCGTGGACGTGCTCGACGCTGTGGGGAGGCGGCCGCGCGCGCCGCGTCAGCGAGCACGGCATCACCCTCAGCGGACCCGGCGGTGCGCACGGCGGGCGGCGACGGCGAGCGCGGCCGGAGGCCCGCGCGTCCCCGCCGGGTGTCCGTGACGCGGAGGTTCGAGGGCCGGTCCTGCTCTGCCCCGGAATGATCATGGGCTTTCCGCCCTTCCAGCCCCCGAAACGGGCAGAAAGCCCAAGACCGTCAACAAAACCACCGGTGCCCGAATTCACCCCCGCGTCGGAGACTCTCTAGGGCGCGTCCTCCAGCAGGGCCGACGCGTCCAGGCCCCGGATGGAGGCGTCCAGGACCTGGGCGGGGTGCGCCACGGACACGGGGTGTCCGCCGCGCTCCATCGCGGAGGCGATCTGCAGCGAGCAGCCGGGGTTGCCCGTGACCAGCAGGCGCGCGCCGGTCGAGCGCAGGTTTCCGGCCTTGCGGTCGCCCAGCTCGCGGGCCGCGTCGGGGCGCAGCAGGTTGTACACCCCGGCGGAGCCGCAGCAGAGGTCCGGGTCGGGCAGGTCGAGCAGCTCCAGGCCGGGGATCGCGCGCAGCAGTTCGCGCGGCTGGTCCCGCACCCCCTGCCCGTGCGACAGGTGGCAGGCGTCGTGGTAGGCCGCGCGGACGGGCAGCGGGTGCCGTTCGGCGACCGGCCCCAGCCGCACCAGGAACTCGGTGAGGTCCGCGGTCCGTGCGGACAGGGCGCGGGCCCGCCGCTCCCAGGAGGGCCCGGCCCCCGCTTCGGCCAGGACGTCGGCGTAGTGCTTCATGCTGCTTCCGCAGCCCGCCGAGTTCACCACGACCGTGTCCACGCCCGCGCGTTCGAAGGTCTCGACGGTGGCGCGCGCGAACCGGGCGGCCTCGGCGGCCCGGCCCGAGTGCGCCGACAGCGCCCCGCAGCACCCCTGGGCGCGGGGGGTCAGCACCTCGCAGCCCTCGCTCGCCAGCACGCGCGCGGTCGCGGTGTTCACCTGGGGGAGGAGCGAGCCCTGCACGCACCCGGTGAGCAGGCCCACCACGGCCCGCCGCCTCCCCACGGCGGGCAGCCGCCCGGGCAGCGCGGGCACGGTCCGCAGCGGCGGCGCGACCCGCTCCATGGCGGCCAGCGACGGCGAGACCCGCTCCAGCACCCCACTGCGGCGCAGCCACGCGGACGCGCCGCAGGCCCGGTAGGCGCGCAGCGGCCCGCGCAGCAGGTCCAGCCTGCGCCGGTACGGGAACAGCGCGAAGACCAGCGCCCGCAGCAGCCGCTCGCGCGGGCCCCGCTGGTGCTCGGCCTCCACCCGGGCCCGGGTGGACTCGATGAGCGAGTCGTACCGCACCCCCGACGGGCACGAGCTCACGCACGCCAGGCAGCCGAGGCAGCGGTCGAAGTGCTGGACGACCTCGGGGGTGAGCACGTCGTCCCTGGTCTGGGCCATGAGGTGGATCCGCCCGCGCGGGGAGTCCATCTCCTCCCCCCACAGCACGTAGGTGGGGCAGGTCGGCAGACAGAACCCGCAGTGCACGCAGTCGCCGAGCAGGTCGTCGAAGGAGCGTCGGGGGGAGGGAGGCCCTGTCTCGGCACCGGTCGGGAAATCGGTCATCGGTCGCCTCCGTCCCCTCGTGCGAGCGCGGACGCCCCGGCCCGTTCCCGGCGGGATGTGTACTGATGAGGGGGTTACCCGACACAATGTCCGGTGAACCCCCTCAGGGAAGGGCTTGGACATGCTCGCCTTCACCATGATGCTCGTCGAGGTCGCGTCGGCGGCGGTGCCGGTGCTGGACGCGCCGGAGCGGGCCGGGAGGCGGCCCGAGGTCGGGGCCGGACTCCGCCGCCTCCGCGACCGGCTGGACGAGGCCGTGTCGGCCGCCGAGGAGGTCGCCGCGTCCCTGGACGACAGGGTCGCGGGGCGTCCGGGGGCCGCGGAGCGAGGCGCCGCCGCCGTCCGGGCGCAGGCGGCCGCGCTCACCGAGGCCGGGAGGCTGCTCGGCGGCTTCGCGCCGGACCTCGCGGAGGCCGGCGACGACGTCCGCACCCGCGTGGCGACGCTGGTCGGCAGTGGGCTGACCGCGCTGGACGCGCTGGTCCAGGTCGTGGAGTCCGGGCTGCTCCCGCTGGGCCCCACCCCGGAGGAGCTCGACGCCATCGCCTGGCGGTCCCGGGGGCCGGACACGACCTCGCGCGCGTCGCGCCAGTCCCGGATGGTCGCGGGCGGGCGGGGCCGGTGGCGCGGCGACGCCCTCCCGGTCAACGGGGAGTGGGACGCCGGGCAGCGCGCCGGGGCCGCCCGCTACCTGCGGGAGCGCCGACCGCTCCGGGGCCTGGCCGAGTCCAGGGCCGCCCTGGCGGCCATGCGCGCCGACCTGGACGCCCGCTTCCCCGCCGAGGCCGCGGTCGACTGAGCCCCGGGCTCTCGGAGCCCCGCCGGGCCGGCCGCGCCGACAGGGCCCGAACGGACGTCAGTGGTCCAGGAAGCGGCCCGGTGCGAGGCGGTGGGCGGGGTCGAAGCGGTCCTTGACCGCGCGCATCAGCTCGGCGCCCGGGACCTCGCCCCACCGGTCGAGGGGGAGCCCGCGCAGGTCCGGGGACTGGCGCAGGACGGTGACCGAGCCGTCGGGGAGCGCGTCCCGGGTCCGGGCCAGGACCCGGGCGACGCGGTCCGCGCCGGTGCCGACGGGCAGCGCGGCGTAGCCGACGCCCGCACCGGCCGAGCCGCGGAAGGAGCAGCCCGTCCCCGCCTCGGCGCGCAGCGCGGTGAGCGCCACGGGCAGCCCGCGGATCGGCGCGGCGATCTTCAGCACCGTGCACTCCGGCTCCCCGGGAAGGGTCCCCCAGCCGTCGGGGAGCGCGTCCCGCACGTCCCGCGCGCCGAGCAGGGCCGCGATCCCGCCCGCCCGGGCGTCCACGCCCTCGGCCGCGCCCTCCACGAGGACGAACAGCCGGACCGGCCCGCCACCCGGCGGCCAGTCCAGTTCGACGGCCGCAGGGACCGCCTGGGAGGCCAGCACCGCGCCGACGGGACCGGCGGCCGCGACCGGGTCCGGGAAGCGCGCCCCGACCAGCCGGAAGGCGGCGGGCACCGGGTGCAGGCGGAAGGTGACCGAGGTGATCACCCCCAGCGTCCCCCAGCCGCCGGTGTGCAGCTTGCCGAGGTCGAAGCCGGCCACGTTCTTGACCACGACGCCGCCCGAACTGGCCGCCACCCCGTCGGCGCGCACCACGGTCATCCCGATGACGAGGTCCCGCAGGGGCCCGTGCAGCATCCGCAGCGGCCCGCTGACCCCCGCCGCCACCGTCCCGCCGACGGTCGCCCCGGGGACCATCGGGTCAGCGGTCAGTCGCTGCCCCGCCCGGCCCAGCAGCGCGCGCAGCCCGTCCATCGGCGCGCCCGCTCCGGTCCGCACCACCAGGTCGCCCCGCGCATGCTCGATCCCGGCCAGCTCCCCGGTCTCCACCAGCAGGTCGCAGCCGGTCGGGGCGGCGCCCCAGTCCCGCTTGGTGCCGTTGCCCGCGGCCGCCACTCGCAGGCCGTGCCGCGCCGCGGCGCCCAGCAGCGCGGACACCTCCGGGGTGTCCCGCGGGCGCGCCACCACCGCGGGGACGGTCCCGACCACCGCGTCGTCCCCCGTGCCGGGCCGGGCCCGCACCCCCGTCGCGCCGATCGCGGCCAACACCTGCTCCGGACCCATCCGCCCCCTCCCGACACCTCCGGACGCCCCGGTCAGAAAAGTTCGGCCTGCCCGCTCGCCACCAGCGGGTGCTCGCCCCTGACCACGCCCGGCCGCTCCCCGCACAGCCGCGGCGTCGGCAGCACCTTCTCGGGATTGGCGATGCCGTCGGGGTCGAAGGCCCGCCGGAACAGGTCCATCGTGGCCAGGTCGTCGTCGCTGAACATGCGCGGCATGTGGCAGGCCTTGTCCACGCCCACGCCGTGCTCGCCGGTGATGGATCCGCCGTGTTCGACGCACAGGTCCAGGATCGCCCCGGAGACCTCGGCGGCGCGTTCGGCGGCGCCGGGCTCGGCGTCGTCGAACAGCACCAGCGGGTGCAGGTTCCCGTCCCCGGCGTGGAAGACGTTGGCCACCCGGATGCCCGAGCGCGCCGACAGCTCGGAGATCCGGGCCAGCACCCCGCCCAGCGCGGTGCGCGGCACCACGCCGTCCTGCACGATGTAGGCGGGGCTGATCCGGCCGACCGCGGCGAACGCGGACCTGCGGCCCTTCCAGATCCGGGCGCGCTCGGCCGGGTCGTCGGCGGCGCGGACCGCGAAGGCGCCCGCCGCGCGGCACAGCGCCGTGACCGCCTCGAACTGGGCGGCGACGTCCTCGGCCGCGCCGTCCAGCTCCACGATGAGCACCGCGCCCGCGCCCTCGGGGTAGCCGCACCGCACGGCGGCCTCGGCGGCCTCGACGGCGAGGGCGTCCATCATCTCGACGGCGGCGGGCAGCACCCCGGCGGCGATGATCGCCGAGACCGCCCTGCCGCCCGCGTCCATGGTGGGGAAGGCCGCCAGCAGAGTGCTGGTCCGCTGCGGGGCGCGCGTCAGCCGCACGGTGATCTCGGTGGCGATGCCGAGCGTGCCCTCGGAGCCGACGAACACGCCGATCAGGTCGTATCCGGGCGCGTCGGGGGCCTTGCCGCCCAGGCGCACCACGTCCCCGCGCGGGGTGACGATCTCCAGGCCGGTCACGTGGTTCACGGTGAACCCGTACTTGAGGCAGTGCGCCCCGCCCGAGTTCTCCGCGATGTTGCCGCCCACCGAGCACACCTGCCGGCTGGACGGATCGGGCGCGTAGTGGTAGCCGTGCGGGGCGGCGGCCCTGGTCACGTCCAGGTTGAACACGCCGGGCTGGACGACGGCGCGCTCGTTGGGGATGTCCACCTCGATGACGCGGCGCATCCGGGAGGTGACGACGAGGACCCCGTCGGGGCGGGGCAGCGCTCCGCCGGACAGGCCCGTGCCCGAACCGCGCGGCACGAACGGCACGCCGTGCTCGGCGCACAGCCGCACCACGGCGGCCACCTGCCCGGTGGTCTCGGGCAGCACCACGATCCCGGGCACGGCCGAGTGGTAGGTGATGCCGTCGCTCTCATAGGTGCGGCGCCGCGCGGGGTCGGTGACGACCCCGTCCGCGCCGCAGACGGCGCGCAGCCGCGGCGCCAGCGCGGCGGGACCGGTCATCGCGTCCGGCATGGGAGGTCGCCCCCGATCACGGTGTGGCGGGAACGGCGCCCCCGCCCTGAGAGTCCTTCCCCCCGGCGGGGGCGGGGTAACGGCGGGCACGGTGTCCGGGCCGCCGACGGGCGACCGCGGTCCGGTGGGGCCCGGCCGGGCCGGGAGGACCACCCGGTCGGCCCACCGCTTCCGGCCGGCCGGGCGGGGCCCTCCCGTCAGCGGTCTACGGCATCTGCTCGTAGGCGGGCAGGGTGAGGAACTCGGCGTAGTCGTCGGCCAGCGCGACGTCCTTGAACAGGGCGGTGGCGCGCTCCAGGAGGGCGGGGTCCAGGTTCCCGGCCGCGCGGACCGCCGCCAGCTCCTCGCGGATCAGGCGCTCCACGAGCGCGCCGGTCACCGGGGTGCCGTCGTCCAGGGCGACGTCGTTGTGCAGCCACTGCCAGATCTGGGACCGGGAGATCTCGGCGGTGGCGGCGTCCTCCATCAGGTTGTGGATCGCCACCGCGCCGTTGCCGCCCAGCCAGGCGGCCAGGTACTGGACGGCGACGTTGACGTTGCCGCGCAGGCCCGCCTCGGTGACGCCGCCGCCCGCGCTCGCCACGTCCAGCAGGTCGGCGGCGGAGACGGAGACGTCGTCGCGGGTGCGGTCGATCTGGTGGGGCCTCTCCCCGAGGACGCCGTCGAAGACCTCCATGGCGACCGGGACGAGGTCGGGGTGCGCGACCCAGGAGCCGTCGAAGCCGTCGCCGGACTCGCGGGACTTGTCGTCGCGGACCTTGGCGAGGGCGACCTTGTTGACCTCGGGGTCGCGGCGGCTCGGGATGAACGCGGCCATGCCGCCGATCGCGTGCGCGCCGCGCTTGTGGCAGGTCCTGACCAGCAGTTCGGTGTAGGCGCGCATGAACGGCGCGGTCATCGTGACGGCGTTGCGCTCGGGCAGCAGGAACCGCCGGCCCCGGGTGCGGTGCGTCTTGATGATGCTGAACAGGTAGTCCCAGCGGCCCGCGTTGAGGCCCGCGGAGTGCTCGCGCAGCTCGTACAGGATCTCCTCCATCTCGAACGCGGCCGGGACGGTCTCGATCAGGACGGTGGCGCGGATGGTGCCGCGCTCGATGCCGAGGGACTCCTGGGCGCGCACGAAGATCTCGTTCCACAGCCGCGCCTCGAGGTGGCTCTGCATCTTGGGCAGGTAGAAGTACGGGCCCTTGCCCTTGGCGATCTGGCGGCGCGCGCAGTGGAAGAGGTACAGCGCGAAGTCGACGACGCCGCCGGAGACGCGCTGCCCGTCGACGAGGATGTGCTTCTCGTCCAGGTGCCAGCCGCGCGGGCGGACCACGATGGTGGCCAGTTCCGAGTCGTCCCCGAGCGTGTACTCCCTGCCCTCGGGCGTGCTGAAGTCGATGGCGCGGTCCAGCGCGTCGCGCAGGTTGAGCTGGCCGCCGATCATGTTCTCCCACAGCGGGGTGTTGGCGTCCTCGAAGTCGGCCAGCCACACCTTGGCGCCGGAGTTGAGCGCGTTGACGGTCATCTTGCGGTCGGTGGGACCGGTGATCTCGACGCGGCGGTCGGTGATGCCCGGGGCCGGAGGGGCGACGCGCCAGTCGGGGTCGTCGCGCACGGCCTTGGTCTCGGGGAGGAAGTCCAGGTCGGCGCCTGCGGAGATCTCCTCCTGGCGGCGCCCTCGCGCGGCGAGGAGCTCCTGGCGGCGGGACTCGAACCGGCGGTGCAGGTCCGCGACGAGCGCGAGCGCGTCATCGGTGAGGATCTCGTCGTAACGCTCGTGCATCGGGCCGGTGATCTCGACCCCGTTGGTGGCGCCCATGGAATCCTGCCTTCCGCATCGCGAAATTTGCTTCTGGTATGTGGAATGTGACGCTACTCCGCCGGTGGAACACGGTCAACGCCGCGGCCGTCCCATACGACCCCGGTTTTTCTCCGGATCGGAAGGAAGCGCGTTCTTCTCTGCCCAAAGCAGGGTAAAGATCTCCACCATCCTGGTTCGGGGCGCGTTTCGGGGGGAGGTCCGGCTGTGCGGGCCACGGTGAAAAACAGGTGCTGTTCCTCGGTGCGCGTGGGAGCATCGGGGGAAGAAATCGCGGCGCCTCCGCGTTACCTCTCCCTGGATGGATATGACACGTACTGCTTTCAATGACCACGATCCCTTCGACGGCCACGACGCCGACCGCGACGCGATCGTCGTCGACGACGCAGACACCGATGTGGTGACCTTCGCGGAGAACCGACGCGGCACCGACGACCTCCCCGACCAGGGGCAGCTCGAACTCGAGGACCGGTACGCCCTGCGCCGCGTGCAGGGGCTGTCCACCGAACTCGAGGACGTCACCGAGGTCGAGTACCGGTCGCTGCGCCTGGAGCGCGTCGTCCTCATCGGGGTCTGGACCAGCGGAACGCAGCTGGACGCCGACAACTCGCTGGTCGAGCTCAAGCAGCTCGCCGAGACCGCGGGCGCCATGGTGCTGGAAGGGCTCACCCAGCGCCGCTCCAAGCCCGACCCCGCCACCTACGTCGGCAGCGGCAAGGCCGCCGAGCTCCGCGACATCGTCGAGAGCACCGGAGCCGACACCGTCATCTGCGACGGAGAGCTGACACCCGGCCAGCTGCGCCAGCTGGAGGACGTCGTCAAGGTCAAGGTGGTCGACCGCACCGCCCTGATCCTGGACATCTTCGCCCAGCACGCGCGCAGCCGCGAGGGCAAGGCCCAGGTCGAACTCGCGCAGCTCACCTACCTGCTGCCGCGCCTGCGCGGCTGGGGCGACTCGCTGTCCCGGCAGGGCGGCGGCGCCGGAGGCGGCGGAAACGGCGGCGTGGGGCTGCGCGGTCCCGGTGAGACCAAGATCGAGACCGACCGGCGCCGGATCAACGCCAAGATGGCCAAGCTGCGCCGTCAGCTGGCGCACATGTCGGTGGCCCGCGACGTCAAGCGCGACCAGCGGCGCACCCGCCAGGTGCCCGCCGTGGCCATCGCCGGGTACACCAACGCGGGCAAGTCCAGCCTGCTCAACCGCCTCACCGGGGCGGGCGTGCTGGTGGAGAACGCGCTGTTCGCCACCCTGGACCCGACCGTGCGCCAGGCGCGCACGCCGGACGGCCGCGCGTTCACGCTCAGCGACACCGTCGGGTTCGTGCGGCACCTGCCGCACCAGCTCGTCGAGGCGTTCCGCTCCACCCTGGAGGAGGTCGCCGACGCCGACCTGATCCTGCACGTCGTGGACGGCTCGCACCCCGACCCCGAGCAGCAGCTCGCGTCGGTGCGCGAGGTCCTGGCCGACATCGAGGCCTCCGACGTGCCCGAACTGGTCATCATCAACAAGGTCGACGCCGCCGACCCGACCCTGCTCAAGCAGCTGCGCACCAAGCTGAACGGGGCCGTCGAGGTCTCCGCGCGCACCGGCGAGGGCATCGACGAGCTGATCCGGGCCGTGACCGAGGCGCTCCCCGTGCTCGACCGCGAGGTCGTCGTCCTGGTCCCCTACGAGCGGGGCGACCTGGTCTCCCGGGTCTACCAGGAAGGCCGGATCCTCAAGGAGGAGCACACCGGAGACGGCACCGCGCTGCACGCCTGGGTGCCCCAGATGCTCGCCAACCAGCTGGACGAGTACGCCACAGCGGCGCTGTAGGCCGCGTAGAACAGCTGCGGAACGGCGGAACTCCCTCGGGTGTTCCGCCGTTCACTGTTCAGCGGCGGAGGTGTACATCCGAACGGACCGTGGGCTACGGTTGCCTTCACTGACGTTAGATGCTGCTGCCCGGCCCTTTCCGGCCGCGTTGGCTACCCCCTATCTCAGCCAGGGCATCGATATATGAAGTCGTGTCAGGACTGTCCGTACGGCCGTGCTGTCTCCTGCGCGCCGGACGGCAGCCATGACTAACGCGGGTGGGCGAGCGGTGAGACGATGACGGTACGACTACTGACGAATATCGGGCGTCTGTGGACAGGCGCCGAGCTGATCAGTAACGCCGCGATCATCATGGACAAGGGCCACGTCGCCTGGGTCGGACCCGCGGCCGAGCTTCCCCAGGGCATCCCCGGGGTCATCGACAACATCGTCGACGCCGAGATCGACAACGCCGGAGGGGCCCTCGTCACACCGGGGCTGATCGACGCGCACACCCACCCCGTCTACGCCGGGAACCGGTTCGCCGAGATCGCGGTGCGCGCCGACGGCGCGAGCCAGAGCGAGATCGTCGCCGCGGGCGGCGGAGTGGCGTCGACGGTGACGGTGACCCGCGGGACGGACCCGTGGACCCTGTGCAACGACGTGCGGGACCGGCTGCGGCACTGGCTGCTGTGGGGGACCACCACGGTCGAGGCCAAGACCGGGTACCACCTGACCCGGGACGGCGAACTCGCGGACGTGCGGCTGCTGCGCTCGCTGGAGGAGGAGCCGGGCATGCCCCGGCTGCACGTCACCTTCTTCGCCGCGCACGCGGTGCCGCCCGAGTACTTCGGCCGCCCGCGCGAATACGTGCAGGCGGTCGGCTCGTGGCTGGGCGACGCGGCCCAGGCCGGGGCCGACGGTGTGGACGTGTACTGCGACAGCCGCCAGTTCACCCCCGACGACGCGCGCTGGCTGCTGTCCACGGGCCGCGCGGCCGGGCTCCAGGCCCGGATGCACGCCTGCTCCAAGCCCCGCCACGGCGCGGTGCGCATGGCCGCGGACATGCAGTGCTCCTCGGTGGACCTGCTGCACGAGACCGACGACGACGACGTGCTGGCGCTGGCCAAGTCCAGCACCCCGGTCGTCATCTGCCCCACCGCCTCCCTGCACGAGCACCGCACCCCGCCGGTGCGCGCACTGCTCGACCACGGGGTGCCGGTCGCGCTGGGCACCGACCACAACCCGGCGCAGTCGGGGTCCACCATGATGTCGCTGGTCATCTGCATGGCGATCGCCATGTACGGGCTCAGCATCCAGGAGGCCCTGCGCGCCGCGACCGTCGGCGGCGCCATCGCGCTGGGAGTCACCGACCGCGGGATCATCGCCCCGGGCAGCGTCGCCGACATCGTCCAGTGGGACACCGATCACGAGGGCGCCTTCGCGTGGGCCTACGGACTGAAGGCGATGCGCGTCTGGCGCGGCGGAGAGGCGATCCGCTAGCGCCCTGGGCCCGGCGGCCGCGGGCCTCGCTGATCGTGACCTCTCCGGGGTCTCAGCGGCGGTCGAGACCCCGGAAAGGCCAAGACCGCCGAGAAGAGGGGACCCCCGACGCGGGACACGAGCAGAGCCTGATCAGGTGGCGGCCGCCGGCGGGGGCTCCGTCGATGCTCCTGACAGCAGTGCTTCGGCGAACCGCTCCTCGTGCGCCCGCACGTGGGCGGCGTCGGTCCGGTAGAGCGCGTCGTGCCCGTCGGCGAGGTGCCGCGCGAACGCGGTGTCGCCCGCCGCGGCGCGCTCGGTCATGAACGCCACCAGCGCGTGCAGCCGGTCGCACACGGTCCGGGGGAGCGCGCGGCGGTCCGCCGGGCCGAGGCCGTAGGCGTCGGCCAGCAGCCGCAGCCGCCGGGCCTGCTCGGCGACCGGGACGTGCTCGCCGTTGCTTCCGGGCGCGCCCAGGGGGGCGAACCGGTAGGCGGTGTAGGCCAGATCCCACACGCGGGGGCCGGGGTGGGCGGCGTCGAAGTCGATGAGCGCCACCGGCAGGCCGACGCGGAACACGGTGTTGTAGGTGGCCGCGTCCCCGTGGCAGACCACCTCGCGCGGCTCGCGCGCCGGGAGCTGCCACACCGCGCCGTCGGGGGCCGTGAAACCGGCCGAGGCGTCGTGGTAGCGGCGCAGCAGCCGCCCCGCGGCCGCGAGCGCGACGTCGCCCCGGACGTACTCGGGGATCGGGTAGTGCGCCACCTCGCCGGGAACGAAGTCCAGGATCTCGCGGCCCTCCTCGTCGATCCCGCGCACCCGCGGCGCCCCGGTGAAACCGGTCTCCGCCAGGTGCCGCAGCAGGGAGTGCACGGCGGGCGTCCACGCTCCCGTCGGCCTGCGCACGGTCCTTCCGATCCGCACGACCTGGTTCACACCGCCGTTGAGGGTCTCACCGTCCATGGGAGGCACCCTAGACCGTCGGCGCGGAGCCGTTCCCCGGGGCCCGACCCGGGACGGGTCAGCCGCGGCGGGTCCGCGCCGTGGCGATCTCGATGACGGCCCGCTCCAGGGCGTAGGCCGGATCGCGGCCCGCGCCCTTGATCAGGGCGTCGGTCTCGGCCACCACGCGCAGCGCGTGCGCGACGCCCTGCGGGGTCCAGCCCCGCGACTGCTGGCGCAGGGACCGCAGCTTCCACGGGGGGACCTTGGCGCGTTTGGCGAGCTCGGCCTCCGACATCCCGCGCGGCGGCTGGGCGGCCACCGCGATTCCGCGCACGGCCCCGGCCAGGGCACTGTTGATCAGCACCGGCGCCATCCCCACCGACAGCGACCAGCGCAGCTGCTCCAGCGCCTCGGGCAGACGGCCCTCCACGGCGCGGTCGGCGACGGTGAAGCCCGAGGCCTCGGCCCGGCCCGTGTGGTAGCGGGCCACGGCGGCGGCGTCCACGCGGCCGTCGGTGTCGGCGACCAGCTGGGTGCAGGCCGCCGCGATCTCGCGCAGGTCGTTGCCGACCGCGTCCAGCAGCGCCTGGGCGGCGTCCGGGGTGATCTGGCGTCCGGCCCGGGAGAACTCGTCCTTGATGAACCTGGTCCGCTCGGCCGCCTTGGTCGGCTTGGCGCAGTCGACCCGGTGCGCCCCCGCCTTGACCGCGGCCTCCAGCAGGGCCCGGCCCTTGGCCCCGCCCGCGTGGGACAGCACCAGCACCACGTCGTCGGCGGGATCCCTGAGGTAGCCGGTGACCACGCCCGCGGGCTCCTTGGTGAGGTCCTGCGCCGAACGCAGCACCACCACCCGGCGCTCCCCGAACAGCGAGGGCGAGGTCACCTCCACCAGCTTGCCCGCGTTCACCTGTGACGGCACGAGGTCGTGCACGTCGACCTCCGGGTCGTCGGCGCGCACCGCCGCCACGAGCGAGGCGACGGCGCGGTCGACGAGAAGCTCCTCGTCGCCCACGATGACGGTCAGCGGCGGAACGGAAGCGGAGTCCATGGACGCCAGCATGCCACGCCGGGCCGACCGGCGGGCGCGGTCGGAGGCGGTGGCTCCGGCCGACGGCGGCGCGCTGGATCCCGCCGGTCCCGCCGTAGACGGTCGGCCCGGCGAGTGGAGCGCCTGGCGGCCTCGATGGTCCCGAGCTCGGCCATGGAGGCCCCGCGACATCGGAACGCCGGGGGCCGCGTCGACGGGATGCCCACCGCCGGACCCGAGACGACGCCGCCCCTCATGGCCACCGACGGCGGGCCGCGGCACCACGGCTCACCGGGCGTCCGGGCCGCGCCAGCGCACCGACGGCCCGTCAGGGCCGGGCGACACCGCGACGTCCCCGTGCAGATCGGTCCGGTAGGAGGCCGGGGTGAGGCCCGTCAGCAGCGCCCAGGTCCGAGGGGCGGGGTGGCCGTACGGGTTGTCCGCGCCCACCGAGGTGAGCGTCACCCGGGGGCGGGTCGCGGCCAGGAAGGCGGGCTCCTGGGTCCCCGCGCCGTGGTGCGGGGTCTTGAGCACGTCCACGTCCCGGATCCCCGGCTCGGACAGCAGCCCGCGCTGCGCGGACTCCTCGATGTCACCGGTGAGCAGCACCGACAGCGGCTCGGCGGCCGCGTCGGGCGGCGGGGACCAGGACGCCAGCAGCACCACGCTGCCCTCGTTGGGATCCCCGGCGAACCCGCGCCGCGGCCACAGCACGGACAGCCGCCACGGGCCCACCGCGTAGCGCCGGCCCGCGGTGGCGGTGTCCGGGACGGCCCCCGCGTCGGCCAGCGCCTCCAGGGTCTCCGGCGCGTCGAACCCCGGCGGGACGAGCACCGCGCCGACCCCGCGGCCGCGCAGCACCCCCGGGGCGCCGCCCGCGTGGTCGGAGTCGTGGTGGGTGAGCACCAGCAGCACCACCTCCCGCACCCCCAGGTCGTCCAGGCAGAGGTCGACCGCCCGCGGGTCGATCCCGGCGTCCACCACGACCGCGCGGCCGGGCCCGGCCGACAGCACCAACGCGTCGCCCTGGCCCACGTCGCAGGCCACGACGGCCCAGTCGCCGGGCGGCCAGCCCGGGGCGACGCAGCTCACCACCAGCACCGTTCCCGCGACCGCGCCCGACACCGCGGCCACCGCGCGCCGGACCCGGCCCCGCAACGCGAGGAGCGCCGCGATGAGCACGGCCAGCAGCAGCGCCCCGGCCAGGTCCGCGCGCCACGGCAGCGCGCCCTGGGGGACCCGCGCGCCCGCGCCGGCGACCGCCCGGACCAGGGCGACGGCCGTCCCCGGAACCCACACCGCGACCTGCGCCGCGGGCATGGCGACCAGGGCCAGCCCGGCGACCGCGAACCCGCCCACCGTGGCGACCGGGACGAACGGGCCGGCCAGCACGTTCGCCGGAACGGACACCCAGCTGACCTCCGCGGACAGCACGACCAGCACCGGCGCGCACGCCACCTGCGCGGCCAGCGCGACCGCGACCGCCTCGGCCAGCCACACCGGGACCCGCGCCGACCAGGCGTCCCGCCAGCGCGGCGCCAGCACCAGAATCCCGGCGGTGGCCAGCACCGACAGCGCGAAACCGTAGGAGGCGGCCAGGCCCGGTGAGAACAGCAGCAGCCCGATCACCGAGGCCGACAGCGCCGCGACACCGACCGAGGGCCGCCCCAACGCCAGGGCCAGCAGCGCGATCGCGCCCATGAACGCCGCCCGCAGCACGCTCGGCTCGGGCCGCGCCACCAGCACGAACACCGCGATCACGACCGTGCCGAGAGCGACCGGGCACCAGGGCGGGGCCCTGAACCAACGGGCCGCTCCCAGCACCACGCCGGTCATCACCGAGAGGTTGGTCCCCGAGACGGTCAGCAGGTGCGTCATTCCGGTGGCCCTGAAGTCCTCGGCGGCCTCCTCGTCGAGTCCGGACACGTCCCCGACCACGAGCGCGGGCAGCAGCCCCCGCTCGGGCTGCGGCAGCACCGCGCACGCCTGGCGCAGCCGGGCGCGGACCCCGCCCGCCCAGGCGTGCGCGGCCGTGGGCGGACCGACGCCGGCGGGCGGACCGCGCACCAGCACCAGCGCGGCCTCGAGACCGCCGTCCCCGGCGGGCACGAGCCTGCCGTCCAGCAGCACGGGCTGACTGGGCACCAGGTGGCGCCACTCCTCGCCGTGCACCAGCAGCACCACCGGGACCCGGGTGCGGACCTGCCGGCCGTCCACATCCACCCATTCGGTCCGGGCCGCCACGACGAACTCGGGGCGCCCCGGGACGGTGGGAGCGGCCCGGGGGCGCGGGTCGAGTGAGAGGCGCACCACGAGCCGCGCGCGCCCCTCGGCCTCGGCCAACGCGGTGACGGGGCTGTCCGCCACCGCGGCCGACCTCCCCGCCACCGCCAGGGCCCCGCCCGCCGCGCACACCAGCGTCGCGGCGACGAGAGCGACCGCGCCCTCGAACCGGACCCCGCGCCGCAGCGGCAGGAACGCCGCCAGGGCGAGGACGCCCAGTACGGCGGCCCCGGCGAGCGCGGCGTCCGCCGGAACGCCCAGCAGTGCCAGCGCCGCCAGCCACGTCCCCACCGCGGGCGCGCACAGCCGCAGGTCCAGCGGCACGCGCTCGCCGGGGGCGTCGGTGCCCAGGAGGCTCACGACGCGCCGCCCACGTGGACGAGGCCGTTCAGCTCCTCGAAGCGGCGGTCGCCGATGCCCGTGACGTCGCGCAGCTGCTCCACCGAGGTGAAGCCGCCGCTGGCGGTGCGGTGGTCGATGATGCGCCGGGCCAGCACCGGGCCGACCCCCGGCAGGGTCTGCAACTGCTCCGCCGTGGCGGTGTTGAGGTCGACGGGTGGTGCGGGTGCCGGGCCCGGGGGAGCGGGGACGCCCCCGGGCCCGACGCCCGGGGGCGGAGTGACGCCGACCAGGACCTGCTCGCCGTCCACCAGGGGGCGGGCCAGGTTGAGCAGGCCGGGGTCCGATCCGGGGGAGGCCCCGCCCGCGGCCTCGATGGCGTCGGCCACCCGGGATCCCGAGGGAAGGGTGATGACGCCGGGCGACTCGACCTCGCCGCCCACGTGTACCACGACCTCGCCCGGCGGGCTGGGCGCGGCGGTGGACGGATCGGTGGGGGAGCTCTCGGCGCGCAGCACCGGGGCGGGTTCGGGAGCAGGCCGGGCACTCACCACGAACCAGCAGGTGGCCCCCGCCGCGAGCAGGCACACCAGGGCCAGCGCCCGCACGCCGGGCGGACCGAGCCGGGGGAGCCCGACCCGGTCCGGCGCGGCTCGGGCCAGCAGGCCGCGCAGCGCCGCCGCACGCGGCCGCGGGGGACCGGCGTCCACCTCCACGTAACCGGGAGGGGGGTCGCCCGGTGGCGCGGGGGCACCGCCGGGCTCCGACGGCGGGTCGTCGGGCGGTGGGGAGTCCGGCCGCCGCCGGCGTCCCCGCGCGCGTCCCCGCCCGGCCCCCTCGCCACCGTCGTCCGGAGTGCCGTCGGGCACGGCGTAGGGCGGCGCGGGCAGGGAGGGCAGGGGAGAGGTGTCGGCCACCGGGTCGGGTTCGCGCGGGGGCGGGGGACCGGCGGCCGGGTTCAGCGCCCGGAGCCGCCGAGCCGCCACGTCCCCGGTCTCGGGAGGAGTGCGTCGTGCCATACCAGTGACGGTAGGAACGCGCGCCGGGCCGCGCCGAGCCGGATTCCCGGCCTGTGGAAAACCCGGAGCCGCCGCGCGGAACGGCCTCCTCAGAAGGCGGTGCCGGAGTGCGTCCTCATCGCGGCCCCCAACGGCGAGTCCTCGGGGACGGGCCAGAGCCGGTGGCGCTCCGCCACGAATGAGCGCGTCAGGTCGCCGCGCCCCAGAGCAGCCCTCACCGCGGGGACGAGGGCGCGGAGGGAGGCCGCGGCGACGGCGAGGGCGGCCGGCCCACGACCATCTCCTCCGGCCCGCTCTCCGGGCAGACCGCGGCCGCGATCAGTCCGCCGATGAGCACACCCCCCGATCCGCAGAAGACGACCGCGGCGATCGTGACCGTCCAGGGGGCGCGGTCGTCGAGGAAGCGGACCGTCCGCTTGTCGGCGGGCCCCGTCCTGGGCCGGTCGCCGGCGGCGGAGAGGAGGTCGCGGCGCCCGCTCCCGATCCACAGCGAGAGGACGGCCGCCGTGGGGACCCGCAGGACGGCCGGCGGCACCAGCCCGCCGGCCCCGACACGTCCGGCGCCGTCCGCGAGGGCGCCGGGGGAGCCGCCGCCTCTCCGGCGATCAGGGCGGCGGACCAGAACAGGACGCACGCGCCGCCGACGGCCGCGGCGGTGAGGAGCCCGACCGTCAACCGCCCCAGACGACGGGTCCGTCCGCTGAGCGGGAACACCTCGGGAGACACGGGGGATTCCATTGAGGCTCGCGCACGTGCTCCGGAGGGATCGGGCCCGCCGAAAGCATCGGAGCCGGTCGCCCCCGCGGGGGCGACCGGCTCCGATGAGGACCGGGGTGGTCAGGCGCTCTTCAGCGAGTCCAGACGCTTGGCGATCGCGCTCTTGCGGTTCGCGGCCTGGTTCTTGTGGATGACGCCCTTGCTGACGGCCTTGTCCAGCTGGCGCGCCGCGGCGCGCTGCAGGGTGGCGGCCTCTTCGGGGTTCCCGGCCTCGGCAGCTTCGCGGAACTTGCGGATAGCCGTCTTCAGGGACGACCTCACCGCCTTGTTGCGCATACGGGCCTTCTCGTTCTGCCGGTTGCGCTTCTTCTGCGACTTGATGTTCGCCATGCGAAAACGTGCTCCAGTTAATGTCAGATCATGCGTCGGAAAACGCGCGGAACGCCGATGTGGGCAGCCGATCCACGAAGGGTCCGCGGCGGGCCGACGCGAGGGTGAGTCCGAAGGGCTCAAACCGAACGTGGAACGTCCGAGACACGGACCTCCATTATGCATCGGCCGCGCGACTGCTCGCGCCGCCGACGCTCCGCGTCGGAGGCCCGCCGGCCGGGGGCGTCAGCGCGCCGGGTCCAGCCAGCCCTCCTCGAAGGCCGCCCAGTCCTCCTCGCCCGTGTCGTCCAGCACGTACAGCGCCATCCCGAAGCCGTCCCGCTCGCCGTGCGCGGTGAGCCCGATGCGCACCGCCTCGGCGGCGCCGGCCACGCTCTCGGAGCCCGACACCGGGCCCCACGACTCGTGCTGGAACGACGGCGCGCCGATCCGCAGCGTCACGTCCTCCGGCACCGCGTCCAGGGCCAGTTCGGTCTGGCGCACCATGAACCCGCCGTACAGCGAGCCGCCCGGCATTCCCGTGCCGTGCCCCCGGATCACGATCCCGTCGGCCAGTTCCGCGACCTGCCGCAGGTACCCCGAGGACCAGTAGCGCTCCCCGCGGGCGGCGAAGAACACCGGCAGCCGAAGCCCCGGGATCAGCTCGATCTGCAGGGCCTCCACCGACAGGACGGCCTCCTCGCCGATCGCCTCGCGGGTGAGTTCGAGCAGGTCGGGGAAGCTCGGGTCGTTCACGCTGACCGGGGTGATGCCGTAGTGCACCCCGTCGAAGCCCGCGTCCACCACCGCGCCCGCGCCCTCGGCCAGGCGCGCCCTGGCCTCGTCGTCGAAGCGGTCCTCGATCAGCGACGAGCCGTCGGCGGTGCTGCTCAGCCAGCCGAGCACCCGCACATCGGGGAGCTCCCGCTCCATACGCCCCAGGAACGCCTCCGCTCCCGCGTACCCCGCCGGGTCGACCGAGCCGTCCGTCCCGATCTCGCCCACGTGCACGTAGACCTCGGAGAACACGCCCAGTCGGGGCAGGGCCCGGGCGAACTCGGCCTCGCCGTTCCCCTCACCGTCCCCGCTCACCCAGGCGTTGCCGAGCCAGGCCGCGTCGTCGCCCGAGGACGCCGCCCACGCCGCCCGCTCCCCGGAGAACTGCATCGCCAGCAGTGCCCCCGCGCCGGTCGCCACCACCAGAACCGCGGCCAGACCTGCCAGAACACGTTTGAGAAGCCACCGCACCGTTGTCTCCCGGTTCCTGTCGGTTCGCATAGCCTGGTAAAGGACGCCTGTCCCATTGTGGCCCGCGGTATCCCCCGACCGCGCGCCATGGGACGATGGAGGTTCCGCCCACCGGCGCCGCGCGCGCGATCCGCGCCGTGCCTACGCCTCGACGAATGTGAACGAATCACGGTGCCACAGCCAACCCGGACCGATCCCGCGCTGATCCGAAACTTCTGCATCATCGCGCACATCGACCATGGCAAGTCGACACTGGCAGACCGCATGCTGCAGCTGACCGGTGTCGTCGAAGACCGCCAGATGCGGGCGCAGTACCTCGACCGGATGGACATCGAGCGCGAGCGCGGCATCACCATCAAGTCCCAGGCCGTGCGGCTGCCCTTCACCGCGGCCGACGACGTGTCCTACGTGCTCAACCTCATCGACACGCCCGGCCACGTGGACTTCAGCTACGAGGTCTCCCGTTCGCTCGCGGCCTGCGAGGGCGCGGTCCTGCTGGTCGACGCGGCCCAGGGCATCGAGGCCCAGACGCTGGCCAACCTGTACATGGCGCTGGAGAACGACCTCGCGATCATCCCGGTGCTGAACAAGATCGACCTGCCCGCGGCCCAGCCGGAGAAGTACGCGGCCGAGCTCGCCGGGATCATCGGCTGCGACCCGTCCGACGTCCTCAGGGTCAGCGCCAAGACCGGTGTGGGCGTGGAGGACCTCCTCAACGAGATCGTCGCCAAGATCCCGCCGCCCGTCGGCGACGCCGACGCCCCCGCGCGCGCCATGATCTTCGACTCCGTCTACGACACCTACCGCGGCGTGGTCACCTACGTGCGGGTGGTGGACGGCAGGCTGGGCACCCGCGAACGCATCCAGATGATGTCCAGCAGGGCCACCCACGAGATGCTGGAGATCGGGGTGAGCTCCCCCGAGCCCACCAAGGTCGACTCCCTCGGCGTCGGCGAGGTCGGCTACCTCATCACCGGGGTCAAGGACGTGCGCCAGTCCAGGGTCGGCGACACCGTCACCTCCGCGGCCAAGCCCGCCGCCGACATTCTGTCGGGCTACCGCGACCCCAAGCCCATGGTCTTCTCCGGGCTCTACCCGATCGAGGGAACCGACTACCCGGTCCTGCGCGACGCGCTGGAGAAGCTCCAGCTCAACGACGCGGCCCTGGTCTTCGAGCCGGAGACCTCCGCGGCCCTGGGCTTCGGCTTCCGCTGCGGGTTCCTGGGCCTGCTGCACCTGGAGATCACCCGGGACCGGCTGGAGCGCGAGTTCAACCTCGACCTCATCTCCACCGCGCCCAACGTGGTCTACCAGGTCCGCATGGAGGACGGCGTCGAGCACACGGTGACCAACCCCAGCGAATTCCCCGAGGGCAAGATCGCCGAGGTCCGCGAGCCCGTCGTCAGGGCCACCCTGCTCTCGCCCTCGGACTACGTCGGCCAGATCATGGAGCTGTGCCAGGGGCGGCGCGGCTCCCTCCAGGGCATGGACTACCTGTCCGAGGACCGCGTGGAGATGCGGTACACCCTCCCGCTCGCCGAGATCGTCTTCGACTTCTTCGACCAGCTCAAGTCCCGTACCAAGGGGTACGCCTCCCTGGACTACGAGCCCTCCGGCGAGCAGGTCGCCGACCTCGTCAAGGTGGACATCCTGCTCCAGGGCGAGATGGTGGACGCCTTCTCGGCGATCGTGCACAAGGAGAACGCCTACTCCTACGGCCTGGAGATGACCAAGAAGCTGCGCGAGCTCATCCCCCGGCAGCAGTTCGAGGTGCCCATCCAGGCGGCGGTGGGCGCCCGGGTGATCGCCCGCGAGAACATCCGCGCCATCCGCAAGGACGTCCTCTCCAAGTGCTACGGCGGCGACATCAGCCGCAAGCGCAAGCTGCTGGAGAAGCAGAAGGAGGGGAAGAAGCGAATGAAGATGGTCGGACGGGTCGAGGTGCCCCAGGAGGCGTTCATCTCGGCGTTGTCGACGGAGTCGGGTGGCGAGGGCCGGGACGGTAAGAAGAAGTAGCCGTCGGGGAAGAAGCGCATGCTGTGCTTGTCTGAGAGGCGTGGTCGGACGGGTCGAGGTGCCCCGGGAGGCGTTCGTCTCGGCGTTGTCGACGGAGTCGGGTGGCGAGGGCCGGGACGGTAAGAAGAAGTAGCCGTCGGCGGTTCTCTTGGTGATCGTGACGCCAGCGCCCTGCAATGCCCGTTTCGGGGTGCTGGCGTCACGATCATTGAGCGGGACCCCACACGCCGGAGGGCGGCCTCCCCGATACGGGAAGGCCGCCCTCCGGGCTCCGGAGCGGGTCAGCCCTTGACCGAGCCGCTGGTCAGGCCCTCCACGATGAAGCGCTGCAGGAACCAGAAGACCGCCATGGTCGGGAGGGCGATGAGCAGGGTGCCCATCGCGAAGATCCCGAAGTTGGCGTTGCGCTCGCCCGAGATCAGGCCGTACAGGCCCAGCGCGACCGTCTTGGACTCCGGGTCGCGCAGGAAAACGCTGGCGATCAGGAACTCGTTGACGGTCGAGATGAACACCAGCAGACCGACGATCGCCAGCACCGGTGTCACCAGCGGCAGCATGATCCGGAAGAAGGCCTGCGCGTGGGTGGCGCCGTCGACCTTGGCCGACTCGTCCAGCTCCACGGGCACGGTGTCGAAGAAGCCCTTCATCATCCAGGTGTTCACGCTGAGCGCGCCGCCCAGGTAGACCAGCATCAGGCCCCAGCGGGTGTCGAAGCCGACGGTCGGCCAGTAGTCGGTGACGGTGGTGAACATCAGGTAGATGGCCACGATCGCCAGGAACTGCGGGAACATCTGGATGAGCAGGATGCCGACCAGCCCGACGCGCCGCCCGGTGAACCGGAAGCGGCTGAAGGCGTAGGCCGCCAGCGCGGACAGGAACACCGTCACCGCGGCGTTGGTCAGCGCGATCACGACGGAGTTCACGTACCAGCTGCCGAACGGCGTCTCCTGGAACAGCCTGCGCGCGTTGTCCAGTCCGGCCCCGGTCGGGACGAGCCGGCTGGAGCTGAGCGTGCCCAGCGGGTTGAACGCGGCGGAGACCACGAACAGGATCGGGAACAGCGCGAACACGAGTGCCAGCCACAGCAGCAGGTGCCGCCAGGCGGACTCCCTGAGCCACCGCGTGGCGCGTCGGCTCGTTGTCGTCGCGGCCATCAGCGCACCTCCTCCAGGGCCCTGCTCTGTCTGAGGCTCACCAGCGACAGGATCGCCACGATGAGGAAGATGAACACCGAGACCGCCGAGGCGAACCCGTACTGGGCGCCCTGGCCGCCGAAGGCCAGCCGGAAGGTGTAGGTGATCAGCAGGTCGGTGGACCCGGCCAGCGGGTTGTCCGGGCTGAACGGGCCGCCCGCGGTGGTCAGCCACACCGCGTTGAAGTTGTTGAAGTTGAACGCGAACGTGGAGATCAGGATGGGCGTCATCGCCACCATGAGCAGCGGCAGGGTGACGTCGCGGAACGCCTGCCAGGCGCTCGCCCCGTCGATGCGGGCGGCCTGGCCCAGTTCGCGCGGGACGGCCTGGAGCGCGCCCGTGGCGACCAGGAACATGTACGGGAATCCGAGCCAGGTGTTGACCAGCAGGATCGAGCCGCGCGCGGTCCAGGTGCCGCCCAGCCAGTCCACGTCCAGTCCCAGCATCCGGTTGATCAGCCCGAAGTCGACGTTGAACATGTCCCGCCACAGCAGCAGCATCGCGAAGGACGGCATCGCGTAGGGCAGCACCAGCAGGATCCGGTAGAGGCTCTGCCCGCGCAGCGGTTTGCGGGTGTGCATGAGCAGGGCCAGGGCCAGGCCCAGGGTGAAGACCAGGAAGGTCGTTCCGGCTGCGAAGCCGATGTTCCAGGTCAGGATGGAGAAGAAGGACGAGGCGACGGTGCGGTCGGTCAGGAACCGCAGGAAGTTGTCGGCCCCGACGCCCACCTGCCAGCCCTGGAGCAGCGCCTCGCCGTCGGCGGAGACGAAGAGGCCCGCCTCCTCGTCCGCGGCGTACTCCACACCGGTGGCGGAGTCCACGACGCAGTCGCAGTCCTCCTGGTAGGTGCGGGTCGCGGTGCCCTCGTAGGCGGCGGACAGGCCGCTGGAGCGGATACCGGACCCGTCCCCGGTGGGGACCGCGAGGTCCGCGACCTCGCCGCCGCGGTCGTTGATCTGCCCGGTGGTGAGCACCGTGTAGCCGTCGGCCCCGGTGATCCTGCCGGACGGGTCGGCGGTGACGTCCCCGGGCGCCAGGCCGGTGAGGCCCTCGGCGTCGCCGGCGTACACCGCGCCGTCGGGCGCGGTGAGCAGGAAGACGAGGCCGCCGGTCGCCGGGTCGCCGTCGGCGGCCACCGTGAGCGCGTAGTCCGTCGAGTCGGGCGCGCGCACCACCGAGTAGGCCTCGATCGCCGCGATGGCCTGCTCCTTGTCCCCGCGGTGCCCGTCGCCGAAGTTCGTGACGGAGGTGCTGACGGTGTACAGCACCGGCAGGATCTGGAAGGCGACGAGCAGCAGGGTGCCGGGCAGCAGGTACTTGAGGGGGACGTGCCGGGGGGACAGGTAGGCGTAGAAGATCAGGGCGGTCACCGCGGCGACGATGCCGAGCCCGACCCAGTTGGCCGCGTCGAACAGCGGGACGGCCGCCCAGACCCCCAGAGAGGCGGCCAGGCCCAGGGCGCAGGCCTTCAGGGCGAGCCCGGCCGCCGAGACGGCGGGCCCGTCGTTCGCGCGGGGCGTGGGCGCCCCTTCGGAGGCGCCCACGGTGCGGTTTCCTCGGCTCACGGTCGTTAACCGATCTGGTCGGTGATGCTCTCACCGGCGGACCCGACCGCGGTGGCGACGTCCTCGCCGGCGATGACCGCGGCTTCGGCCTGCCCGAACGGACCCCAGATGGCGGACATCTCGGGGAGCGAGGGGAGCGGGTCGCCGTTCGCACCGGCCTCGACGACCCTGGCCAGGTCAGGGTCCTGCTCGGAAACCATCTCCAGGGCCTCGGTCAGCGCCGGGGGACGCGGGTCGGCCTCGTACAGGGCCACGGCGAGCTCGGGCTCGGCCACGAAGTTGGTCACGAACTCCTGGGCGAGCACCTTGTTGGCGCCGCCGGAGGCGACGAAGAACGCCTGGACGCCGATGAAGGGCCGGGCCTCCCCGCCGTCCTCGAAACCGGGGATCGGGGTGATGTCGTAGGGGATTCCGGCGGTCTTCATGTCGGGGATCGCCCAGGGGCCCGAGACGTAGAAGGCGGTTTTGCCGTCGTTGAACAGCGGACCGGCGTTCTGGTTGTCGATGGAGCGCTTGAGCGCGCCGTCGCCGCTCTCGCCGAGTTCGGCGATCTTCTCGAACGCCTCGATGGAGGCGTCCTGGCCCACGCCCATGTCGGCGGGGTCGAGGGAGCCGTTCTCGCCCTCGCCGAACAGGTAGCCGCCGGCCGAGGAGTAGAACGGGTAGATGTGGTAGGCGTCGCCCTCCGCGCCGACCTGGAGGCTCAGGATCTCGTCGACCTCGCCCGCGTCCTTGAGGCCGCTGCCGATGGCGACGAGCTCCTCGACGGTCGCGGGGGCGTCCGGGGCCAGGTCGGTGTTGCGGAACAGGACCAGGTTCTCCATGGCGTACGGGACGCCGTAGAGCCGGCCGTCGAAGGTCACCGCGTCGAGGGAGACCGGCTCGAAGCCGTCGGCCTTGTCCTGGGGCAGCTGGACGGGGTCGATCGCCCCGTTCCGCACCAGGTTGCCGGTCCAGTCGTGCGCGCCGACCACGAGGTCGGGGCCGGAGCCCGCCTGGTGCGCGGTGACGAAGTTGTCCTGCAGGTCCTCGTTGGGGATGGACTGGACGTCCACGGTGACGCCGTGGGCCCCGCCGAACCTCTCCGCGAACGGCATCAGCGCTTCGGTGCGTTCGGGGTCGGCCCAGATGACCATCGTTCCCTCGGCCGCGTCCTCGGGTGCCGCGGTGTCGTCACCGCCGCCGCAGGCGGTCGCGAGGAGTGCGAGGGCGGCAACGCCCGTCATCACTCTGGCGCTACGGATCTTCATGGTTCTCCTTCGGGGCACAAGCCGCGGCGGCGTTCCCCCTCGCGGTCGCGGCTTCTTGGGGGTGCGGTGGCGTGTGACGTTAGCAACTCCTTGCAAGATTTGGAAGAGTTTCCAAATGCTTTCAGAAAGAAGGAGGTAACTCGTTAGAAAACCGGACGTAACGCGCGGAGCCCGGACGCCGTTCGGCGTCCGGGCTCCGTCCCGGCGGCGGGGTTCGTCAGTGGCGCAGCCACACCGCGGTGTCCAGGGGCAGGATCAGGCCGTCCGCGGTCGTCTCCACGGGACCGCTGGAGAGCAGGACCGTACCGTCCAGCGGCAGCGGGACCGGGGACGAACCGAAGTTCACCGCGCAGCGGAAACCCGGCTCGCGGCGCAGTACCAGCACCTCGTCGGGGGATTCGTCCCAGGCCAGCGAGCCGTCGCCGAGCGCGTCGAGCTCCCGGCGCAGCCGCAGGGCCTCGGTGTACAGCGACAGCGTCGACCCCGGGTCGCGCTCCTGGGCCTCACGGGTGAGCGGACGCCACGATGCCGGGACCGGCAGCCAGGCGCGCTCCGCCGTGGAGCCGAAGCCGAACGGGGGCTCCTCGCCCGACCAGGGCAGCGGGACCCGGCAGCCGTCGCGTCCCCGTTCGGTGTGCTGCGAACGCTCCCAGGTCGGGTCCTGCAGGACCTCTTCCGGGAGGTCGGTGACCTCGGGCAGACCCAGCTCCTCGCCCTGGTAGAGGTAGACCGAACCGGGCAGCGACAGCATGAGCAGGACCGCCGCCCTGGCCCGGGCCAGCCCCCGCGCACCGCCGCCGAACCGGGTGACGTGCCTGGTCACGTCGTGGTTGGACAGCACCCAGGTGCTGGGGGCCCCGACCGCGTCGTTGGCCGCCAGCGAGCCGTCCACGATCCGGCGAAGAGCGGCGGCGTCCCACTCGGCGGTCAGGTACTCGAAGTTGAACGCCTGGTGCAGCTCGTCCGGACGCAGGTAGCGCGCCACCCGCTCGGCGTCCTCGACCCACGCCTCGGCCACCAGCGCGCGGTCGCCCTCGTAGCCCTCGACGACGGCGCGCCAGTCCCGGTAGATCTCGTGCACGCCCTCCTGGTCGAAGTAGGGCAGCTTCGTGTGGCCGTCCAGCAGGTCGGCCTTCTGCCCTTCGGCGATGTCGGGCAGCGCCGGGTCCTTGACCATCCCGTGCGCCACGTCGATCCGGAAGCCGTCCACGCCCCGGTCCAGCCAGAACCGCAGGACGTCCTCGAACTCGGCCCGGACCTCGGCGTTCTGCCAGTTCAGGTCGGGCTGCTCGGTGTCGAACAGGTGCAGGTACCACTCCTCGGGCTCGCCCTCGGCGGTCTTGAGCCGGGTCCAGGCGGAGCCGCCGAAGATCGACTTCCAGTTGTTCGGCGGCTCGTCGCCGTTCTCGCCCCGGCCCGGGCGGAAGACGTACCGATCGCGTTCGGGGCTGCCCGGCCCCGCCGCCACCGCCTCGCGGAACCAGCGGTGCGCCGAGGAGGTGTGGTTGGGGACGATGTCGATGATGATCCGGACGCCCAGCTCGTGGGCCGCGGCGCGGAGCGCGTCGAAGTCGGCGAGAGTGCCGAACCGGGGGTCGACGTCGCGGTAGTCGGCCACGTCGTAGCCGCCGTCGGCCAGGGGGGACACGTAGAAGGGGGTGAGCCAGACGGCGTCCACGCCGAGGGCGGCCAGCTTCGGCAGGCGGGCGCGGATGCCGTTCAGGTCGCCGTCGCCGTCGCCGTCGGAGTCGGCGAAGCTGCGGACGTAGACCTGGTAGATGACCGCGTCGCGCCACCAGCGGGCATGGGCGGTCGGGGCCGGGGGGTGGCCGGTTCCGGGGGTCGGTCGCATGGGTTTACCTCCGTGGTCGCGAGGTGGGGGCGGACGAGCGCAACTGCTTGCGCAAGATTACCGACTTCTTTCAATCGTGTGGAGTGCTTTTCCACTAGAGTGCTGCCATGGGTCCACCACGACTGGCCGATATCGCCCGCCAGGCAGGCGTGAGCGAGGCAACGGTTTCCCGGGTACTCAACGACAAGCCAGGCGTGGGTCCGGCCACACGCAAGGCCGTGCTGACCGCCCTCGACGTGCTCGGCTACGAGCGGCCCGCCCGTCTGCGCCAGCGCTCGGCCGGGCTGGTCGGCATGGTCGTCCCCGAGCTCGAGAACCCGATATTCCCGATGTTCGCCCAGGCGGCCGAGGGAATGCTGGCCCAGCGCGGCTACACGCCGGTGCTGTGCACCCAGACCCCCGGCGGGATCGCCGAGGACGAGTACGTGGAGATGCTCCTGGAGCGCAACGTCTCGGGCATCATCTTCGTCTCCGGCCTGCACGCCGACACTACCGCCAACCACGACCGATACCGGGCCCTGCTGGCACGCGGCCTGCCCATCGTCCTGGTCAACGGCTTCGTCGCGGACCTGCCCGCGGCGTTCGTCTCGCCCGACGACCGCGCCGCGGCCCGGCTCGCGGTGAACCACCTGGTCGCGCTCGGGCACACCCGGATCGGGTTCGCCAGCGGCCCGTACCGCTACATGCCGGTGCGGCGGAAGGTGGAGGGCTTCCGGAACGCGATGGCGGAGAACGGCCTGGAGAGCCCCGACGAGCTCGTCGAGCTGTCGCTGTTCGGCGTCGAGGGCGGCCACGCGGCGGCGGGCCGACTGCTGGACCGCGGGGTCACCGGCATCGTGTGCGGCTCGGACCTCATGGCGCTGGGCGCGATCCGCGCCGCCCGCCAGCGCGGCCTGGCCGTGCCCGGCGACTTCTCCGTGATCGGCTACGACGACTCCCAGCTCATCGCGTTCACCGACCCGCCGCTGACCACCGTGCGCCAGCCGGTCCAGGCCATGGCGCTGGCGGCGGTCCGGGCGCTGTGCGACGAGATCGCCGGGTACTCCGCCTCGCGGACCGAGTACGTCTTCGACCCCGAGCTCGTGGTGCGCGGGTCCACCGGTGCCCTCCGGGCCCCGCTGCCCCAGCAGGCGAGCGCCGCGACGGGAAGGTGAGGGGCCGGGGCGCCCACGCGCTCGCGTAGCGTTCTGCGCATGATCAAGGGGATCGTTCAGTCAGTCAACGTCGGCCTTCCCGTGGACGCGGACTGGGCCGGCCGGCTCAGGCGCACCGCCATCGACAAGCGCCCCGTCGAGGGCCCGGTGCGCGCCCTGGCCCTGGGCCTGTCCGGGGACGGGCAGGCCGACCTGGTCAACCACGGCGGACGCGACCAGGCCGTCTACGCCTACGCCCGCGAGGAGCTGGACCTGTGGCAGAAGCGGCTGGACCGACCGCTGAGGGACGGGCTGTTCGGTGAGAACCTCACCACGCGCGGGGTGGAGGTCGACCGCGCGCTGATCGGCGAGCGGTGGCGGATCGGCGGCGCCCTCCTCGAGGTCACGCTGCCGCGCGTCCCCTGCCAGACGTTCCAGCGCTGGATCGGCGAGGACGCCTGGGTGAGGCGCTTCACCGCCGAGGCCCGCACCGGTGCCTACCTGCGCGTCCTGGAGGAGGGCGACATCGCCGCGGGCGACCGGGTGGTCGTGGACCACCGCCCCGGCCACGGGATCGACCTCACTACCGCCTTCCGGTCCCGCTACGACCGCGACCCCGACCTGCTGCGCCGGATCGTGGAGCTTCCGGACCGCGCCGACGAGTGGCAGGCGGCCCTGGCCAAGGCGGAGAGGCGGCTGGGCGTCCGCCGGTAGGGGAGCGCGGGGAGAGGGGCGCCGACCACTGCCGGGTATGACCGACACTTGAGGCATGCCCTCAGTTCCTCTCGGCGGAGACCCCGTCCCCGACGACGGCACGCTGCCCGAGGCCGCGCTGGCCGGTTTCGGCGCGCGGCCGTTCGGGATGTACGTGCACGTCCCGTTCTGCGTCACCCGCTGCGGCTACTGCGACTTCAACACCTACACCGCCGCGGAGCTGCGGTCCCGGGACGGGACGGCCACGGCCTCCCGGGATACCTACGCGGACCAGGCGATCGCCGAGCTCGACCTGGCCCGGAGGGTGCTGGGGGAGCGCGCGGCGCCGGTGCGCACCGTCTTCGTCGGCGGAGGCACGCCCACCCTGCTGCCCGCGGCGGACCTGGGGCGGATCCTCGCGGGGATCGACGCCCGGTTCGGCCTGGAGCCCGGAGCAGAGGTCACCACGGAGGCCAACCCCGAGACGGTGGACCGCGACTACCTGATGCGGCTGCGCGACGCCGGGTTCACCCGGGTCTCCTTCGGCATGCAGAGCGCCCGGCCCCACGTGCTGGCCGTCCTGGAGCGCACGCACACGCCCGGCCGGCCCGAGCAGTGCGTGGCCTGGGCGAGGGAGGCGGGCTTCGAGCACGTCAACCTCGACCTCATCTACGGCGCGCCCGGCGAGACCGACGCCGACTGGAAGGAGTCCGTCGAGGCCGCGGTCGCGGCGCGTCCGGACCACGTCTCGGCCTACTCGCTCATCGTGGAGGAGGGCACCCGCCTGGCGGCGCGGGTGCGGCGCGGCGAACTGACCCCGCCCGACGACGACGTCATGGCCGACCGTTACCTGATGGCGGACGAGCTGCTCTCCGCCGCGGGCCTGCACTGGTACGAGGTCTCCAACTGGGCGGCCGACGAGTCGGCCCGCAGCGCGCACAACCTGCTGTACTGGACCGGCGGCGACTGGTGGGGGGTGGGCCCCGGCGCGCACAGCCACGTGGGGGGGACCCGCTGGTGGAACGTCCGGCACCCCGCTGCCTACGCCGCGCGCCTGGCCGCCGGGCGCACCCCGGCCCAGGCCCGCGAGGTCCTCGACGACGAGGACCGCCGCTTCGAGCGGATCCTGCTGGAGCTTCGCATCGCCCAGGGCTGTCCGCTGGAGCTGCTCGACGAGCGGGGCCGCGCGGCCGCCGAGAGGGCCGTCGCCGAAGGGCTGCTGGCCTCCGGCGCCCACGAGCGGGGCCGCGCGGTGCTCACCACCCGGGGGCGTCTGCTCGCCGACGCTCTGGTGCGCGACCTCACCTGAGCCTCGCACCACGGCGGGCCCGGCCGGCCGCCCGGCCGGGCCCGCTCGGTCATGCGGAGGCCTCGGACTACTTGACCAGTCGCATGCTGAGCGGGTACTTGTACCACTCGCCCTTGCTGGCGGCCAGAGCGGCCATGATGCCGAAGATCAGCGCGCACACGCCGGCGGCCAGCATGGTGAAGATGCCGATGATGACGAACGTCAGCACCCACGAGACCACGTAGATGATCGTGATCATGATCTGGAAGTTGAGCGACTCCAGAAGGTGGTGCCGCAGGTAGGGGGAGGCCTCGTCCTTCTTGACCAGGAACAGGATGAGGGGGCCGAGGAAACCGGTGAGGATGCCGAGGACGTGGGTCAGCAGCGCGAACGTGTTGTCGTCGCCCGGGTTGGCGCCGGGGCCGTAGCCGGGCTGCTGTCCGTAGCCGGGCTGCTGACCGTATCCGGGCTGTCCGCCGGTGGGCTGGCCGTAGCCGGGCTGCTGTCCGTACCCCGGCTGCTGTCCGTATCCGGGCTGTCCGCCGCTGGGCTGTCCGTACCCCGGCTGCTGGCCTCCCGTGTTGTAGGGGTCCTGGCCCGGGCCGTAGCCACCGGGGTAGCCCTGGCCCTCGGAACCGTCTTGGGGCGGATAGGGGTTGCTCATGATCGTCCTCGTTCTTCAAGCCAGTGCGGAGCGGCGGGGATGAGTGCCATCACGGCCGGTGGACGCCTTAAAGGCCCGGTCCCGGCATTGTGAACGCATTCGCGCTGATCGTCCAGTCGGTGGGTCCGTCCGGATACTCCGACGGGCCCACCGACCGTGTGGTTCCGGTTATTTCACCAGGCGGACGGCGACCGGGTAGCGGTACCAGGCGCCCTTGTTCGCGGCGATCGCGGCCAGCACCCCGAAGATGATGGAGACCAGCCATATGACGATCAGCAGACCCGAACCGATCGCGGAGAGAGGGGGCGCGAACACACCGAGCAGGACGAAGACGATCCCGCTGACGATGTACGGGATCAGCAGGGTCAGCTGGAAGTTCAGCGCCTCCGCGGCGTGGTGCCGCACGAACGGCGAGCGGTTCCTCCTGGCCAGGTAGACGACCAGCGCGGGCAGCCACCCGGCGCACGCGATGATCACCCCGGCGAGGTGCGAGATCATCGCCCAGGTGGTCTCGTCCGAACCCCCCTGGCCGGGCACCCCGGCGCCCTGCTCGAACCCGACCGGCCCGTGCGCCTGCGGTCCCGGCTGCTGGGGGTAGCCGGGCTGCTGGGCGTAGCCGGGTTGGCCGTACTCGGGGGCTCCGGGCTGGGGCTGCTGCTGCGGGTACCCCTGGGGGTACCCGGGCTGTCCGCCGGTGGGCTGGCCGTAGCCGGGCTGCTGGGGCTGCTGGGGGTATCCCGGCTGCTGGCCGTAGCCGGGCTGTTCGGGCTGCTGCGGGTATCCGGGCTGCCCGCCGCTGGGCTGGGGGTAGCCGGGCTGCTGGGGGTAGCCGGGTTGGCCGTACTCGGGGGCTCCGGGCTGGGGCTGCTGCTGCGGGTACCCCTGGGGGTACCCGGGCTGCCCGCCGCTGGGCTGGCCGTAGCCGGGCTGCTGGGGCTGCTGCGGGTATCCCGGCTGCTGGCCGTAGCCGGGCTGTTCGGGCTGCTGCGGGTATCCGGGCTGCCCGCCGCTCGGTTGGGCGTACCCCGGCTGTCCGCCGCTCGGTTGGCCGTAGCCGGGCTGCTCGGGCTGCTGGGGGTAGCCGGGCTGCTGGGCGTAGCCGGGTTGGCCGTACTCGGGGGCTCCGGGCTGGGGCTGCTGCTGCGGGTACCCCTGGGGGTACCCGGGCTGCCCGCCGCTGGGCTGGGCGTACCCGGGCTGCTGGGGAGCCTGCGGCTGCTCGGGCTGCTGGGGGCCGGACTGGCTGCTGCCCCCAGCCTCGCCGAAGCCCGGCTGCCCGCCGGAGGGGGTCCGGCCCCCGGCCGGTTCTCCGCCCGGAGGCTGGTCCTGGGGAGGAGGGTAGTTGGGCGGTGTCTCGCTCATGGTTTCCCTTGGCTATGCCGGTTGCGATGGGGCCACAGACCACGCGGTCCTGGTACTGAGCCTATTCCTCGGTCATCTGGGGGACGGTGACGAAGTCGATCAGTTCTTCGACGCGGCCCAGCAGTTCCGGTTCCAGATCAGCGTAGGAGCGGACCGATCCGAGGATCCGCCGCCAGGCCTCCCCGGTCTCCATCCGCCAGCCCAGAGCGGCCAGAACCCCTTCCTTCCACGGGACGCCGCGCGGTACACGCGGCCAGGCGCGGATGCCGACCGCCGCCGGTTTCACCGCCTCCCACACGTCGACGTAGGGGTGGCCGACGACCAGCACGTCCGGGGACCGCACACGGTCGGCGGTCCGGCTCTCCTTCGAACCGGGGACGAGGTGGTCCACGAGCACTCCGAGGCGGCGCCGCGGACCGGGGGAGAACTCCGCGACGATCTCGGGCAGGTGGTCGACGCCTTCCAGGTACTCCACGGCGATGCCCTCCACCCGGAGGTCGTGGCCCCAGATCCGCTCGACCAGCTCGGCGTCGTGCGCGCCCTCCACGTAGATGCGGCTCTCCCTGGCGACCCTGGGACGCGCGCCGGGGACGGCGACGGATCCGGACGCGCTGCGCAGCGGACCCGCGGGCGCGGACGAGGGGCGCACCACGGTCACCGGAGCGCCGTCGACGAGGAATCCCGCCGGGGCGAGGTCGAACACCCGCCGGCGGCCGTGGCGGTCCTCGAGGGTGAGGCCGAGCTTGTCCCAGGCGACCACCGCGCCGCAGAACCCCTCGTCGGCGGACTCCAGGACCAGCCCCAGTTCGGCGGGGACCTCGGGGACGCTCCCCTTGCGGGGGCGCCGCCAGTCGCCCGCGAGCACGTCGTCGCCGTATCGCCCGGAGTGAGAACCCACGGGCACGGAGTCTAGTGCTTCCGAACGCGCGGGCACAGGAGCCCTACGGGGTATCCGTTGCGTGAGGGTTTCGTTGACGGTCTTGGCGCTGGCGTTCTGCAAAACGGACGAAGTGGAACGCCGGCGTCACGATCATCGAGCGGGACCCCCGGTGGTGACCGCGAACCGGGTTGCTCCGCGCGGGCCCGGCCCCCGCTCGCCGTCGCAGCCCCGTCACCGCGCCGGATGCTCCCTAGCCGCCGGAGGGGGGTTCCGGTGGCTGCCAGGGGCCTGTTCCCACCACGGGTTCGCCGTGGGACGCGGGGTGCGGGGGCGCGGCCGGGGGGTACGCGGCGGGAGGCGGCCCCCACGGCGGCCGGGGAGGGGCGTGGAACACCGGTGCGGCCGACCGCCGCCTGGCGGCGCTGCGGCTGACGCTGTTGGTGACGATCAGCGTGATGCCGATCACGAGGGTGCCGGAGCCGATGAGGGCGGACCACCGGAGCCCCGCGAAGAACATGTCCTCGGTGGTCCTGGCGTGGTCGCCCTGCCACAGTCCGTACCGCGCGCCCTGGACGGTCCGGCAGACGATCGTGTGCTCGCCCGGCTCCCTCACCTGGACCTGGCCCGCGAGTATCCACCGGGTCTCGTCGTCCCACACCTCGTAGTGGAGCGGGGCGCGGCGGACCGGAACGGAGTCGTCCCCGCCCGCCGGGCCCGTGACCGAGCACTCCGACGGTATGCCGGGGCTCTGGTAATGGGTGACGAACAGGTCCCAGCTCTGGTGCTCGCTGCCCGGGGCGACGGTGAAGCCGGCGACTTCGGTCTCGACGAAGATGTGGTCCATGACGGGGGCGGCCAACGAGCTGACGGAGCCGACCGCGAAGACGACGACCGCGGTGACGAAGCCCGCCGCGATGAGCAGGCCGCCCGCCCAGTAGCGCAGGACGCCGGGGCCGGCGGGAGCGCCGGAGGGCGGGGTAGGGGGAGGGGGATTCGGGGGATAGTAGGACACGGAGAGATTATTCCGGACGGAAAGCCTTTGGCCGTACCGGTTTTCGGCCGCCGGACCCCCGCGTCCACCGGGTGTTCGGGCGGACGCGGGCGCGCCCGGGGCCGGACGCCGGCCGGCAGCGTGCCCGATCGTGGGAGGGCCGGGTTTGCCCGCCAGCGTAGAATTAGCACTTAAGACCACGGAGTGCCAGGAGGTGAGCGCGTGCTCGACGACCGAAAGCTCGCGGTGCTGCGTGCCATCGTCGAAGACTTCGTGTCCACGAACGAACCCGTGGGCTCCAAGGCACTGGTCGACAGGCACAGCCTCGGGGTCTCCCCCGCGACCATCCGCAACGACATGGTGGCCCTCGAAGAAGAGGGGTACATCGCCCAACCCCACACCAGCGCGGGCCGGGTCCCGACCGACAAGGGCTACCGGCTCTTCGTCGACCGGCTCTCCACGGTCAAACCGCTGTCCAAGGCCGAGCGCCGCGCCATCGAGACCTTCCTGTCCGGCGCGGTGGACCTGGACGAGATCGTGGCCCGGACGGTCCGGCTGCTGGCCCAGCTGACCCGCCAGGTGGCGGTCGTGCAGTACCCGTCGCTGACACGGTCCTGCGTGCAGCACATCGAACTCGTCCCGCTGGGACCGCAGCGTGTCATGATGGTGCTGATCACCAACACGGGCCGGGTCGACCAGCGCGTCATCGACGGTCTCGCGCGGGTCACCGACGACGTGGTCGAGAACCTGCGGGGCGTGCTCAACCGGGCCCTCGTCGGCAAGTGGCTCACCGACGTCCCCCAGGCCCTGTCCGAGACGACGGCCCAGCTTCCGGCGGAGGACCGCCCGCTGGCGCAGGCGGTACTGTCCGTCCTGATGGAGAGCCTCGTGGAGAAGCGCGAGGAGAAGGTCGTCCTCGGCGGGACCGCGAACCTCGCCGCGATGGGGTTTTCGGCCAGTCTGCGGGACGTGCTCGAAGCACTGGAAGAAAACGTCGTACTCATCCGTTTGCTCGGTGAGGCGGGCGACCCGTCGATGCTGACGGTGCGCATCGGGGCGGAGAACTCGCACGAGGGTCTCCACACCACATCGATCATCTCCGCGGGCTACGGCATCGGCGACCAGTCGCTGGCCAAGCTCGGGGTCGTCGGTCCGACCCGAATGGACTACCCAGGAACGATGGGAGCGGTACGCGCAGTGGCAAGGTACGTCGGTCAGATCTTGGCGGGACAGTAAGTGGCCAGAGACTATTACGAGACCCTCGGTGTCCGTCGGGACGCCACCCAGGACGAGATCAAGAAGGCATATCGCCGCCTGGCGCGCGAACTCCACCCGGACGTCAACCCCGATCCGGAGACGCAGGAGCGCTTCAAAGAGGTGGCCCAGGCCTACGAGGTGCTCTCCAACGCGGAGAAGCGCCGCATGTTCGACATGGGAGTGGACCCCTTCGCGAGGGGCGGGGCGGGGGCCGGGGGCGGAGCCGGAGGCTTCGGCGCCCAGGGCTTCCCCTTCGACGACATCATGAACGCCTTCTTCGGCGGGGGCGGCGGACCGCAGGGCGGCCGATCGCCGCGGGACCGGGTCCGCCGGGGACGCAGCATCAAGGTGCGGGTCGAACTCGACCTCGCCGAGACCGCGTTCGGCGTCACCAAGGACGTCACCTTCCCCACCGCGATCGTGTGCGACACCTGCCACGGCGAGGGCACGGCCAAGGGCAGCCACCGCGAGACCTGCGACATGTGCGCGGGCCGCGGCGAGGTCTCCCAGGTCACCCGCTCCTTCCTCGGGCAGGTCATGACCACGCGCCCGTGCCCGCAGTGCTCGGGCCAGGGCACCGTCATCAAGGACCCGTGCCCCGACTGCGCCGGCGAGGGCAGGGTGCGCGAGCGCGTCACCCGCAAGGTCCAGATCCCCGCGGGCGTCGAGGACGGCACTCAGATCCAGCTCGCGGGCGAGGGCGAGGTGGGCCCGAACGGCGGGCCGCGCGGCGACATCTTCCTGGAGATCGTCCAGCGCCCGCACCCGATCTTCGAGCGGCGCGGCGACGACCTGCACTGCACCGTCACCGTCCCGATGACGGCGGCCGCCCTGGGCGCGTCGCTGACCATCGAGACCCTCGACGGGACCGAGCAGATCGACCTGCGGCCGGGCAGCAACTCCGGCCAGGTCATCACGCTGGACGCCCGCGGGTGCCAGCACCTCAACGCCCCGGGCCGGGGCGACCTGATGATCCACGTCACCGTCGAGACGCCCAGCCGCCTGGACGAGGAGCAGGAGGCGCTGCTGCGCAAGTTCGCGGAGCTGCGCGGTGAGGACCAGCCGCCCGGCAAGTTCAGCCCGGGGCACGGCAACATCTTCTCCAGGCTGCGCGACGCGTTCGGAGCCCGGTGACGCCTCCGGTCTTCCTGACGGAACCGGGGGACCTCGACTCCGACCGCGTGCTGCTGTCGGGTGCGGAGGGGCGGCACGCCGCCACTGTGCGCAGGATCACCGTCGGCGAGGTCGTCCATCTCGCCGACGGCACCGGCACACGGGCGCGCTGCGTGGTCGTCGCCGTCGGGAAGGACACGGTGACCTGCCAGGTCCGGGAGCGCGTCGTCGACCCCGAGCCCGCACCCCGGATCACCGTCGTCCAGGCGCTGCCGAAGGGCGACCGGGGTGAGCTCGCGGTAGAGGTCATGACGGAGGCGGGGGTCGACGCCGTCACGCCCTGGCAGGCGGAGCGCTGCGTCACCCGCTGGAAGGGCGACCGCGCCGCCAAGGGGCCGGCCAAGTGGCGGGCCGCGGCCCGGGCGGCGGCCAAGCAGGCCCGGCGCAGTCGTGTCCCCGAGGTCTCCGGGTGCGCGAGCACCCGCGAGGTCGCCGACCTGCTCGGCGGGGCCTCGCTCGGAATCGTGCTGCACGAGGAGGGCGCCGTGCGGCTGTCCACTCTCGAACCGCCCGAGGGCGCGTTCGACCCCGGTGGGGAGATCGTGCTGGTGGTCGGCCCCGAGGGCGGGTTCACCGACGCCGAGCTGGCCTGCTTCGACGAGGCCGGGGCGGTTCGGGCGCTGCTCGGCCCGACCGTGCTGCGCACCTCCACCGCGGGTGTGGCCGCGCTGTCGGTGCTCCAGGCCCGCTGCGGCCGCTGGTAGCCGACCCCCTGACGCGAACCGGCCCGTCCCGCTCACGGCGGGGCGGGCCGGTGCACGTCAGGGGGTCGGGGCGCTCTTCGACTCCTCGGGAAGGGGAGAGGGCTCCTCGTCGTCGGCGGGCGGGCTCTCGGGAGCGGTGCCGTCGTCGGGCTCGTCCCCGCCGGGCGCCGGGGACTCGCCTTCCGGGGAGCCGGGGGCGTCCGTGGCCGGGCAGGACTCCGGGGCCGGGTCGGACCGCGTGTCGGGCGACGGTTCGGGCGGGGGGGACGCGGCGCAGGACAGGGCCGGGCTCTCGCCTTCGCCGTCCTCGTCCTCCTCCTCCGGGGAGGGGACCGGAGAGGGAGCCGGGGGCGGGACCGGGGCGGCCGCGCTCCCGCCCGGCCGGACACCGGAACCGTCCGAGGGGTCGGCGGCGGCCTCGGGCGGAGGCTGCTCGGTCTCGGCCCTGTGCGACTCGGCGGCGGAGACGAAGGACTCGGGAAGCACGTGGTCGCGGATCTGCGGTGTGCTCAGCAGAACGGACCCGGCGATCAGCGCGGCGGCGCCCACGGCCACCGCTGGACGCAGCCAGGCGAGCCCGGACCAGGGGAGCAGCCTCCGCTCGGTGCGGGCCCTGATGCGCTCCAGCGCGTCGTGTGACGTGGGGGTGCTGTCGGCCTCGGCGCGGAGGGCCGCCCTCAGCCGCTCTTCGAAGCGGTCGTCGAAAGGTTCGGTCATGTCGTTTGCTCCAGAACCGTGCGGAGCGCGGAGATCCCGCGTGCCGTGTGGCTCTTGACTGCGCCACGACTGATTCCCATGGCGTCGGCGATCTGGGCTTCGGAAAGGTCCCCGTAGTACCGCAGAACGATAGCCTCCCGCTGCCGGGTCGGCAGCGTGCGCAGAGCCTTGATCACTTCGGCGCGCTCGAGTTCGCCGAGAGCGCCGTGCTCGGCGCTGGGGGCGTCGGGGAGCGCCTTGGGGGCGTGCTTCTCCACGACGGCGCGGTGCCGCAGGACCGACCGGGCCTTGTTGACCACGGACTGGCGCAGGTAGGAGAGCGCCTTGTTCGGGTCGCGGAGGCGCCGCCAGGCGCCGTGCATGGCGACGAACGCGTCCTGCACGACCTCCTCGGCGGTGGCGACGTCGCGGACGAGCAGGGTGGCGAGCCGGACCAGGGGCCGGTAGTGGGCCGAGTACAGCTGGGTCACCGCCTGGTCGGCGTCCCAACCGACCGGTACCGCCGCTGCGGGCGCTCCCGCCACCATGGTTTCAGTCACGTGGTTAGGACGCGGGCCCTTCTCGCCCGGTTTACGAAGGGGCATGCCGTTCTTCTCGTTCGGTTGGGGTTTCGGCCTCTTGTTCCAAGAGAAGACGCCCATGACCTCCTTTGATGTCCACACTGCGGGCGGTCCGCGCGCAGCGGAGCCTTCGCGCCCCGTGGCGGCGGCAGAGGACACCGCGAGGACGCGAAAGACCAGAATAGTCCGCCATGGGGGCGATTCCCGGTGGATCGAGGGCCGGGGAAGGTCCGGAAACGCGCCCGAACCAAGCCGAACCGGCTGTCGGGAGCGAGAAGGCCGAATCCCCGCGGCTCCCCGGCGTGTCCCCGCCCCCGGTTCGGACGCCCGGCGGTCCGCCTCCCACCGGACACACCCGTCCCCTGCGTCGCAGGCGTACCGCTCCGCGCTCTCCGGCATGATGTGGGGACCGGGAGGCGCCCCGCTCTCCCGGAGAAGGGAGAAGCCGGTGTCCGTCAGTCGACCCGACTGTCTGTTCTGCAGGATCGTCGCGGGGGAGGTGCCGGCCGACGTCGTCCGCGAGGGCGAGCGCGTCGTCGCCTTCCGCGACGTCAACCCGCAGGCCCCGACCCACGTGCTGGTCATCCCGCGCGACCACTACCCCGACGCCGCCGCGGCGGGCGCCGCCCGGAGCGGACTCCTCGACGAGATCGTCCGGGAGGCGGGCGAGATCGCGCGCGCCGAGGGGATCGCCGAGACCGGCTACCGCCTGGTCTTCAACACCGGGTCGGCGGCCGGGCAGACCGTCTTCCACCTGCACGGCCACCTGCTGGGCGGGCGCGGGATGGAGTGGCCCCCGGGGTGACCGGGGGCGGACGGAGCGGTCCCCCGGGCGGCGCGGCGCCCGCGAGTCCGCACGCCCGGCGGGCGCGGGTCGGAGGGTCTTCCGGGGGAACGGAGGAGGGCCGGAATAGCGGGACCCCGGCCGCCGTTGTCCGGAGAGGTCCGGAGGCGCTCCGGCCCTCGGAGGGCTGGGAAAACCCTTCGGGGCGCGCGTGTCCGGGTTGATAGAATCTCAGGTGTCGCGCGGCGGCCGCAGTGGCTGCCGGGACGGGATCCTCCGGACACGGTGAAGGGCAGGGGCGAGACGGCCGCAAGGCCACATCATGGTCGAGTCAACGCATTCAAGCACCCAGGTCAAGGTCGTCGTCCCGGAAGACCAGATGATGGTCAACCTGCTGGGGTCCGGGGACGAACTGCTCCGGGTCGTCGAGAACTCCTTCGACAGCGACATCCACGTCCGGGGCAACGAGATCACCATCAGCGGCCGGGCCGAGGACAACGCCCTGGTCGTCCGGCTCATCGAAGAGCTGCTGCAGCTGGTCGAGAACGGCGCGCAGATCACCCCCGACGCGATCGAGCGCGCGTTGGGCATGCTTCGCGTCCCCAACGGGGAGCGTCCCGCCGACGTGCTGATGACGAACATCCTGTCGGCGCGCGGTCGCACCATCCGCCCCAAGACGCTGAACCAGAAGCGCTACGTCGACGCGATCGACAAGCACACCATCGTCTTCGGGATCGGCCCCGCGGGAACCGGGAAGACCTACCTGGCGATGGCCAAGGCCGTCAAGGCACTGCAGGCCAAAGAGGTCAACCGGATCATCCTGACCCGCCCCGCGGTCGAGGCGGGGGAGCGCCTGGGCTTCCTGCCCGGCACCCTGTACGAGAAGATCGACCCCTACCTGCGCCCGCTGTACGACGCGCTGCACGACATGCTCGACCCCGACTCCATCCCCAAGCTGATGTCGGCCGGGACCATCGAGGTCGCCCCGCTGGCCTACATGCGCGGACGCACCCTCAACGACGCCTTCATCATCCTGGACGAGGCGCAGAACACCTCGCCCGAGCAGATGAAGATGTTCTTGACCCGGCTGGGCTTCGGCTCCAAGATCGTGGTCACGGGAGACGTCACGCAGGTCGACCTGCCGGGAGGGCAGGCCAGCGGCCTCAGCGTCGTCGAGAGCGTCCTGGACGGTATCAGGGACATCGGCTTCTGCCGTCTCAACAGCAACGACGTGGTCCGGCACAAGCTGGTCGGCAAGATCGTGGACGCCTACGGCCGTCACGAGGCCGAGCAGCGGCAGAGCCAGGGCAACGGCTCCCGCGACCGCCTCCCGGTCCACTCCAACGGATCGGTCCGCGGCGCCAGGTGATCCCCCGCGCGGACCCGTCGGCCCGCGCGGTCCCGCATGCGACAAGTAAGGCCCCTGAGAACTATGAGTATTGACGTCGCGAACGAGTCCGGCGTCCCCGCGGACGAGGAGCGGCTGTCCCGGCTGGCGCGCTACGTTCTGGACGCCATGCGGGTGCACCCCCTCGCGGAGCTGTCCGTCGTCCTCGTGGACGAGGAGCCGATGACGGACCTGCACGTGCGGTGGATGGACGAGCCCGGACCGACCGACGTGCTGTCCTTCCCGATGGACGAGCTGCGTCCCGGCGGTCCCGGGCGCACCTCCGACCCGGGGGTCCTGGGCGACGTGATCATCTGCCCGCAGGTCGCCGCCCGGCAGGCCGAGCAGGCCGGGCACAGCGCGCAGGACGAGATCGACCTGCTGTGCACGCACGGCATCCTGCACCTCCTGGGCTACGACCACGCCGAGCCCGAGGAGCACAAGGAGATGTTCGGGATCCAGGGTGAGATCCTGGAGGGCTGGCGTCGGAGCCTGGACGAGGTCTCGTGAACGGAGCCCTCGAGATGGGGGTCGCCTTCGGCCTCGCCGTCCTGCTCTCACTGGGCGCGTCGTGCTTCGTGAGCGCCGAGGTCGCGCTCGGCCGCGCCGCCCGGACGGGCGTCGCGGAGCTGGTCGGCGGAGACCGGCCCGGCGCGCGCCGGCTCGGGGTGATCGCCGCCGACCCCGCCCGCTACCTCAACATGCTGCTGCTCCTGCGGGTCGCCTGCGAGGTGCTGGCGGCCCTCTCGCTCGCGGTCGGCTTCGTCGACTGGCTCGGCCTGGGCTGGCCCGCGATCACGCTCACCGCGGTCGTGATGATCCTGGTCAGCTACGTGCTGATCGGGGTGACACCGCGCATCCTGGGGCGGCAGTTCCCCGCCGAGGTGGCGCTGGTCAGCGCCAACGTCATCTATCCGGTGACGCTGGTGCTCGGCCCGCTGGCGCAGCTCCTGGTGTTCCTGGGCAGGGCCTTCACCCCGCGCGGCAAGGGCGACAGGGAGGGCCCGTTCGCCACGGAGGACGAGCTGCGCCACCTGGTCGACCTGGCCGAGCGGGGCCACGTCATCGACCCGGAGGAGCGGGAGATGATCCACTCGGTCTTCCGGCTCGACGACACCTCGGTGCGCGAGGTCATGGTCCCGCACACCGACATCGTCTTCCTCAACGCCGACGCCTCGGCGGAGGACGCCCTCTCGCTCGCGTTGAGCAGCGGGTTCTCCCGCGTCCCGGTGGTGGGCGAGAACCTCGACGACATCATCGGCATCGTCTACCTCAAGGACGTCGTGGCGCGGCTGCGCGACACCTGGACCGGCGACGGAGCCGGCGCCGAGGCCGGGCGCACGGTCCGCGACATCATGCGCGAGCCCAACTACGTACCCGACTCCAAGCCGGTGGACGAGCTGCTGCGCGAGATGCAGAAGCAGCGCATCCACCTGGCGGTGGTCATCGACGAGTACGGCGGGACCGCCGGGCTCGTCACGATCGAGGACATCGTCGAGGAGATCGTCGGGGAGATCACCGACGAGTACGACGACGAGGTCCCGCCGATCGAGCCCCTCGGCGACGACCGCGCCCGGGTCACCGCGCGGCTTCCGCTCGGTGAGCTGGCCGAGCTGTTCGGAGTGGAGATCGACGCGCCCGACGTCGAGACCGTCGGCGGCCTGCTCGCCTACACGCTCGGCCGCGTCCCCGTCACCGGTTCCGAGGCCGAGTACGCGGGACTGCGGCTGGTGGCCGAGGACCCCTCGGGGCGGCGCAACCAGACCGCCACGGTCCTGGTCGAGAAGCTGCCCGCGCCCGCCGAGTCGTCGGGCCGGGCCGAGACCTGACCCGCCGGGCCCCACACACTTCCAGCACCGACGCCGAGAAAGGCATCCCTGTGACCAACGGAACCGGAAACCTCGCGGACATGGACCCCGAGGACGTCAAGCTGATCACCCTCGCGCGGTCCTCGCGCGCCCGCAACGGCGCGGCCGAGGGGGCGGCGGTGCGCGACGAGACGGGACGGACCTACGTGGCGACCACCGTCGCCCTGCCGTCCCTGGCGCTGAGCGCGCTCCAGGCCGCCGTGGCCGCCGCGGTCTCCAGCGGCGCGTCCTCCCTGGAGGCCGCCGTGGTCGTGACCGCGGCCGCCTCGCTGCCCGCGAGCGACACCGCGGTGGCGGGAGACCTCGGGACCGCGGTCCTGGTGTTCGCGACCCCCGACGGCACCCCCGTCGGCGTCACCCGGACCTGAGCACCGGCCCCGACCGGCGAGACTGGACACATGAACGACCTCGACCTCGAAAAACTGCGCACGCCGCTGCCGATGCCCACCCACCGGGAGGGCTTCCGGAGCGGCTTCGCGTGCTTCGTCGGCAGGCCCAACGTGGGCAAGTCGACGCTGATGAACGCCCTGGTGGGGCAGAAGGTGGCGATCACCAGCAACCAGCCGCAGACCACGCGGCGCACCGTGCGCGGGATCGTGCACCGCGACGACGCGCAGCTGATCATTGTGGACACCCCGGGCCTGCACAAGCCGCGCACGCTGCTGGGGGAGCGGCTGGACAGCCTGGTGCGCTCGACCCTGGTCGAGGTCGACGTCATCGGGTTCTGCGTCCCGGCGAACGAGCCGATCGGCCGGGGCGACACCTACATCGCCCGCGAGCTCGCCGCCCAGCGGAACACCCCGGTCGTGGCGATCGTCACCAAGACCGACACCGCGGACCGCAAGCAGATCACCGAGCAGCTGCTGGCGGTCTCCCGGTTGGGCGACTGGGCCGACATCGTGCCGGTCTCGGCGAACGGCGCCTACCAGCTGGACACCGTCACCGACGTGCTGTGCGGCCACCTGCCCGAGGGGCCGCCGCTGTACCCCGACGGCGACCTCACCGACGAGCCGGACGAGATGCTGGTGGCCGAGCTGATCCGCGAGGCGTCCCTGGAGGGGGTGCGCGACGAGCTCCCGCACTCCATCGCGGTGGTCGTCGAGGAGATGGCCCCGCGCGAGGACAGCCGCCCGGACCGCGAGCTCGTCGACATCTACGCCTCTCTGTACGTGGAGCGTCCCAGCCAGAAGGCCATCGTCATCGGGGCCAAGGGCGCCCGCCTGCGCGACGTGGGGACCCGCGCCCGCAAGCAGATCGAGGGGCTGCTGGGCACCCGCGTCTACCTCGACCTGCGCGTACGCGTCGCCAAGGACTGGCAGCGCGACCCCAAGCAGCTCCGCCGCCTGGGCTTCGACCAGCAGGTCTGACGCCCCTGGAGCGCGGCGCCCTTCTCGCTGATCCTGACCTTTTCGGGGTCTCGACCGCCTCTGAGACCCGGGAAAGGTCACGATCAGCGGGGAAACCACTACGAACCGGACGCGGGACACTCCCTATGGGGTTTCCGAGGCGGGGGTGTTCCGTGCACCGGTGCTTCGGGGGTCTTTCGGCCGCACGCCACGCGGATCACAAGGTCACAGCGGGCGGCGACGGCGGGCGGGGGTCGGGGCAGCGCCCATGATGTCCGTTGCGTGAGGGTTCCGTTGACGGTTGTGGGCTTTCTGCCCGTTTCGGGGTCGGGAAGGGCGGAAAGCCCATGATCATTCCGGGTGGGGGGCGAGGCACCGGTGTCCGAATCCACCCTCGCGCCGGAGATTCCCTAGGCCTGGTGGGTGAGGTCCTCGGCCAGGTCCACGGCGCTCCGGCGCACGATGGGGGCGGCCCGGTCCACGAAGTCCCAGTTCATCCGGGACTCGGGGCCGGAGATGGAGACGGCCATCATCGCCGGGCCGCCCAGGACCGGCACGGCCAGGCAGCGGACCCCGACCTCCTGCTCGCCGTCGTCGATGGCGTACCCCTGCTCGCGGACGCGGGCCAGTTCGGCGGCGAACGCCTCGGGGGTGGTGATGGTGCGGTCGGTGGCCGCCGGCATGCCGGCGCGCCGCACGGTGGCCAGCGCCTCGGCCTCGGGGAGCTGGGCCAGCAGGGCCTTGCCGACTCCCGCCGAGTGCGGCAGCACCCGTCGGCCGACCTCGGTGAACATGCGCATGGAGTGCGGGGAGGGCACCTGCGCCACGTAGACGACCTTGTCGCCGTCCAGCATGGCCAGGTTGGCGGTCTCGCCGAGGTCCTCGACCAGCTGGGCCAGGTGCGGGCGGGCCCAGGCGCCCAGCATGCGCGAGGCGCTCTCGCCCAGGCCGATCAGGCGCGGCCCCAGCGCGTAGCGGCGCGAGGGCAGCTGCCGGACGTACCCGTTGCCGAGCAGGGTGCGGATGATGCGGTGGATCGTGGGCAGGGGCAGCCCCGACGAGGCCGCGAGCTGACTGAGTGAGATCTCGCCGCCGGCGTCGGCCATGATCTCCAGCAGTGTGAACGCGCGGTCGAGCGACTGCACGCCGCCGGAGCGTCCACGGGCCTCCGGCCCGACCAGGACCCCGTCGGGCCCGCCGTCGGCCGTTGTCTGCGACGTTGCCAAGGAATCCAGCTCCCATCACCGTGACCGGCCCGGTCGACGGACGGTCGAGTCCCGGGTCCTCGTTCCGGAGCACGTGAAGCCCCGCCCCGAAACCCGTCCGCAGCTCGTGCCGCCGCGCGCCCGCGGACCGCGCCGTCGGGATCTGCACCGATTCTCGCAGATCACACCCGTGTTGTTCCGAATTGTAAAAGTCGGTGTCCGCCATGGAGAAGCTTCTGGGCCGGGATTCGGTGATTCCACCGATTTCCGGTTCCGAACCGCGGCCCTCGACGACCGGAAGCGGCGCGGCGGTCGCGCGGGGCCCGGCAGTGGCGGGGCGACGCGGGACGACCGCGCGGCAGGGGACGACCGCCGGTGGGACTGGCAAGCCGGTCTCGTGTCTTACGTGTGCTCCGCACGAGAAACGACCGCCTGGGTGTTGGCCGCACCCGAAGTCCCGCCGACGGCTTCCAGCGGCCTGGCCGGGCGGACGGGTCCGCCCGTGTGGCTGCATAACCCCCTAGCACTGAAGGGTTTCCTTGAATGTTACATACGGTCGGGGAGAACACCAGCGGCGAGGCGTCCGAATCGGGGCGCGGGGGCTCCCCGGGGCTCGGGGCGTGAGGGTCCCTGCCGTGCCGGGTGCGGGGGGTCTGCTAACGTGGCTTTCGTTATGCTGCGCGAGCTGCTCCTTCTTAGCGGCCGCGGCGGGGGCCGATAGGCCGGCTCCCTCGCCGCGGGGCTTCGACCTGTCTGTTGTCGGCCTCATCGACCGCGAGAAACCTTTCCAGGAGCCTTCACAATGGTGCCGCAGCAAAAGCCCAGTGGTATGCCCTTCCAGCGCTACCAGCCCTTCCCGCCGGTGGATCTGCCCGACCGCGCCTGGCCGTCCAGGACCATCACCCGGGCGCCCCGGTGGCTGTCCACCGACCTGCGCGACGGGAACCAGGCGCTGATCGAGCCGATGGACGGCGACCGCAAGCGCGAGATGTTCGACCTGCTGGTCCGCATGGGCTACAAGGAGATCGAGGTCGGCTTCCCCGCGGCCAGCCAGACCGACTTCGACTTCGTGCGCTCCCTGATCGAAGAGGACCGCGTCCCCGACGACGTGCAGATCTCCGTGCTGACCCAGGCGCGCGAGGAGCTGATCGAGCGCACCGTGCAGAGCCTGGTCGGGGCGAAGCGGGCCACCGTGCACCTGTACAACGCGACCGCGCCGGAGTTCCGCCGGGTGGTGTTCGGGGTGGACCGTGACGAGTGCAGGGCCATCGCGGTCGAGGGCACCCGGCACGTGCTGAAGTTCGCCGAGCAGTACCTGGGCGACACCGAGTACTTCGGCTACGAGTACTCGCCCGAGATCTTCATCGACACCGAACCGGACTTCGTCCTGGAGGTGTGCGAGGCGGTCATGGACGTCTACCAGCCGGGGCCGGGCCGCGAGATCATCCTGAACCTGCCGGCCACGGTCGAGCGCGCGACGCCCAACGTGTACGCCGACCAGATCGAGTGGATGAGCCGCAACCTGTCGCGCCGCGAGCACGTGTGCGTCTCGGTGCACCCGCACAACGACCGCGGCACCGGTGTGGCGTCGGCCGAGCTGGCGGTCATGGCCGGCGCCGACCGCGTCGAGGGCTGCCTGTTCGGGCACGGCGAGCGCACCGGGAACGTGTGCCTGGTCACGCTGGGCCTGAACCTGTTCAGCCAGGGCGTGGACCCGCAGATCGACTTCTCCGACATCGACGAGATCCGCCGCGTCGTCGAGCACTGCACCCAGCTGCCCGTCGCGCCCCGCCACCCCTACGGCGGCGACCTGGTGTACACGGCTTTCTCGGGCTCGCACCAGGACGCCATCAAGAAGGGCCTGACCGCCCTGGAGGCCGACGCCGGGGCGGCGGGCGTCCCCGTGGCGGAGTACCCGTGGAAGGTGCCGTACCTGCCGATCGACCCCAAGGAGGTCGGCCGCAACTACGAGGCCGTCATCCGGGTCAACAGCCAGTCCGGCAAGGGCGGGGTCTCCTACATCCTGCAGCGCGACCACGCCGTCGACCTGCCGCGCCGCCTGCAGATCGAGTTCTCCCGGGTGGTCCAGGAGTTCACCGACGCCGAGGGCGGCGAGTTCGACGGCGAGCGCATCTGGGAGGTCTTCACCCGGACCTACCTGTCCGACGAGGGACCGGTCGGCGTGATGGCGCACCGCTCCCGGACCACCCCCGAGGGCGAGTACCAGATCAACGCCGACGTGCGGGTGCGCGGCGAGATCCGTGAGATCGAGGGCAGCGGCAACGGCCCGATCTCGGCCTTCGTGGACGCGCTGTCCGGTGTCGGGGTCAAGGTCCGCGTGGTCGACTACAGCGAGCACGCGATGAGCGAGGGCGGCGACGCCCGCGCGGCCGCCTACGTCGAGGCCGAGGTGGACGGCCGGGTCTTCTGGGGCGTGGGGATCAGCAGCAACATCACCACGGCCTCCCTGAAGGCCGTGTGCAGCGCGGTCAACCGCGCCGGGCGCTGACGCCGGCCCCCGGGGCCCCGCCGGTGGCCGCGCGCGAGGCGCAGCGCCTCGCGCGCGGCCACCGCGTTCCGCGGTGGTGCGGGACTTCGTGCACCGGGGTCAGGACCGGCCGAACAGCTGGGTCCAGGCGCTGCCGGACTCGCCGACGCCCAGGGCCTTGTTGTCGCAGTTGAGGATGTTCGACCGGTGGCCGGGGCTGTTCATCCAGGCGTCCATGACCTCCTGGGCGGTTCTCTGGCCCTTGGCGACGTTCTCGCCCGACCAGGCGTCGTAGCCCTGCGCGCTCGCGCGGTCGCCCGGACCGCTGCCGTTGAGGCCGGTGTGCGACATGTAGTCGTTGGCGTCCATGTCCTCGCTGTGCAGCTGCGCCGCGGCGACCAGGCGCTCGTCCGAGTGCACGGGGCCGCATCCGGCGTCGGCCCGCTCGTCGTTGACCAGGGCGAAGACCTGGGCGCTCAGGGTGTTCATGGAACCGGTGTCGCCGCCTCCGCCGCCCGATCCGCCTCCGCCGTCCGATCCGGCCCCGCCGTCGGCCCCCTGTCCGCCGCCGCCGGACCCGCCGTCGGGTCCTGTCCCGTTCCCCGCGTCCGTGTCCGCGTCGGAGTCGGAGTCGTCTTCTACTTCGAGTTCGACGCCGTCCCGGCTGTTGCCGGCCCCCTCGGTGGGCCTGGGGGAGGGCGGCGCGGAGCTCTGCCCGGGTTCGGGGCTGGGGAAGAAGTCCGGTGTGGGCGCGAAGGCGTCGTCGGGAAGGACCGAGCCCGGCGCCTGGGCGAGCGGGCTGTCGCCGCCGTTGTCGGACACGGACGCCGTGTTGAGTGTGAGGGCCGCGGCCAGGCCGAGGCCGACGGGAACGGCCAGCACCGCTCCGATCACGGGGCCGCGCCAGCGGTTCCGGCGGCCGGCCCGGCGCCGTGCCCGGCTGCCGCGGCGTCGACGGGATGCCCCGGATCTTCGCCCGGGTCGAGCATCGTGTGGCATTCGCCCTACCTCCGTTCGATGGTGCGGAAACTCCTGTTGGCGGGAGATCGTAGACCAAAGTAAGGGGAAAAGTGTTATCTGGGTGAAACATCCCTGTTGGTTGGGGGTGCGGGGAAATGGGAACCGCCGCGGTCGCCTGAGCGGACCGCATCGGCGACAATGGGGGGGTGAGCCTCTACCGCGACGAGGGAATCGTCCTTCGCACCCAGAAGCTGGGAGAGGCCGACCGCATCGTGACCCTGCTGACCCGGCGCACCGGGCTGGTCCGCGCGGTCGGCAAGGGCGTCCGGCGCACCAAGTCCCGTTTCGGCGCGCGGCTGGAGCCGTTCAGCCACGTCGACCTCCAGCTGCACACCGGCAGGACGCTGGACATCGTCACCCAGGCCGACACCCTGCACGCCTACGGCGGCCCCCTGGTCGCCGACTACCCGCGCTACACGGCCGGGACGGCGATGCTGGAGACCGCCGAGAAGATCGTGATCGTGGAGAAGGACCCGGCGCTGCGCCAGTTCCTGCTGCTGCTGGGCGGCCTGCGCACGCTCGCCGGAGGCGGGCACGACCCCCGCCTGGTGCTGGACGCCTACATGCTGCGCTCCCTCGCCGTCGCGGGGTACGCTCCGGCGCTGGAAGAATGTGCCCGCTGCGGTTCGCAGGGGACGCACCGCAACTTCGCGGTGCACGCCGGGGGCATGGTGTGCACGGTGTGCCGTCCCGCGGGCTCGGCGACACCGGCGCCCGCCGTGGTCGCGCTGATGCTGGCGCTGCTGCGCGGCGACTGGGAGCACGCCGACGCCAGCACCGAACGCGACCGCGGCCAGTGCAGCGGCCTGGTGGCCGCCTACCTCCAGTGGCACCTGGAGAACGGAATCCGATCTTTGCGCCTTGTGGAGCGTGCGTGAGCCTGTACAACGCCTTCTCGTCCAAGTCCGACCGGCGGGCCCCGGTCCCGCCGGCGCCGCACCCCAGCGGCGCCCGGGCACCCGAGCTGCCCAAGGAGCTCGTCCCCAAGCACGTGGCCGTCGTCATGGACGGCAACGGGCGCTGGGCCAAACAGCGGGGGCTGCCCCGCACAGAGGGGCACAAGGCCGGAGAGGCGTCCCTGTTCGACGTGATCGAGGGCGCGCTGGAACTGGGCGTGCCCTACCTGTCCGCCTACGCCTTCTCCACCGAGAACTGGAAGCGCTCGCCCGAGGAGGTGCGCTTCCTCATGGGCTTCAACCGCGAGGTGATCCGCCGCCGCCGCGACGAGCTGAACGCGCGCGGGGTGCGGGTGCGCTGGGCGGGGCGGCCCGGGCGGCTGTGGAAGAGCGTCATCAGCGAGCTCACCGACGCCGAGGAGATGACCAAGGACAACACCCGGCTCACCCTGCAGTTCTGCGTGAACTACGGGGGGCGGGCGGAGATCGCGGACGCCGCCGCGGAGATGGCGCGCGACGTGGCCGCCGGCCGGCTCAAGCCCGACCGGATCACCGAGGCCACGCTCGCCAAGTACCTGTACAAGCCGGACATCCCCGAGGTCGACCTCTTCGTGCGCTCCTCGGGCGAGCAGCGCTTCTCCAACTTCCTGCTCTGGCAGTCCGCCTACGCGGAGTTCGTCTTCCTGGACACGCTCTGGCCGGACTTCGACCGCCGCCACTTCTGGCACGCCTGCGAGATCTTCGCCAGCCGGGACCGCCGCTACGGCGGCGCGGTGCCCAACCCGGTGGAGCCGTCGGCCGCCCACCCCGCTCCCGGGGAGGCGCCCCGATGAGCCCGCTCGGCGAGGGCGAGCGGGTCGACTACGTGGCGATCGGCGACAGCTTCACCGAGGGCGTCGGCGACTGGTACCCGGACGGCGGCGCGCGCGGCTGGGCGGACCGGTTCGCCGGGCACCTGGCGGGCCACGCGGGGGAGGTGCGCTACGCCAACCTCGCGGTGCGCGGCAAGCTGCTGCGCCAGGTCATGACCGAGCAGCTGCCGCGCGCGGTGGAGCTCCGGCCGGACCTGGCGACGTTCAGCGCCGGCGGCAACGACCTGCTGCGCCCCGGCGGGGACCCGGACCGCCTGGCGCGCGTCCTGGAGATCGGGGTGCGGCGGCTGCGCGAGGCGGGGGCCGAGGTGGTGCTGTTCACCGGTGTCAACATCTCGCGCGGGTACATGAGCGGGCTCATCGGGCCGTTCGCCCGGTACTACCTGAACATCCGCTCCATCGCGGACCGGTACGGCTGCCACCTGGTCGACCAGTGGTCCATGCCGGTGCTGGCCGACGCGCGCGCCTGGGACGCCGACCGGCTGCACATGTCCCCCGAGGGGCACCGCAGGCTCGCGCTGGGAGTGTGCGAGGTGCTGGGCGTGCCCACGGAGGAGCGCTGGGACGAGCCCTGGCCCGAGGCCGCCCCGGTGGCCTGGCGCCAGGCCAGGAGCGCCGACGCCCGCTGGGCGCGGGAGTTCCTGGGGCCGTGGGTGGTCCGCCGCCTGACCGGCCGCTCCTCCGGCGACTCGGTCACGGCCAAGCGCCCCGATCTGGAGAGCTACCCGTCCGGCCGCTGAGCTTCTCGTCGGCTGCGCGGGACGCTCGGCCATCGAAGCGGCGCGAGCCCCGGCAGGCCGTCTCCGGCACGGAGGGGGCACCCGACCGCCCGACGCGGCGTTTCGGAAAGCCCGGCACGGCGTGTGCGACGGATCACGTCCCGGGGAGGCCCCGCTCGCCTCGGGCGTGACCCCGGTTACAAAAACGGACGATTCGCCAACCTACTGTCGCGTAACCATGGACCCGCGTTGCATGCTCGTCTACCATGAGCGGCTTTCAGATCGGGCAGGACATCATCTCCTACGTGGCACTCGGCGACAGTTTCACGGAGGGCCTCAGCGATCCCTATCCGGACAGCGCCGGCTTCCCGCAGGGCCGCTACCGGGGCTGGGCGGACCGGTTCGCCCAGCACCTGGTGGACCACGCGGAGGAGGTGCGCTACGCCAACCTCGCGGTGCGCGGCAAGCTGCTGCGCCAGATCCTCACCGAGCAGCTGCCCCGCGCGGTGGAGCTGCGCCCCGACCTGGTCACCGTCTGCGCGGGCGGCAACGACCTGATCCGCCCGGGGGCCGACCCCGACGCGCTCGCGGAGGAATTCGAGGCCGGCGTGCGGAGGCTGCGCGCCACCGGTTCCGAGGTGATCGTCTTCACCGGTTTCGACACCGGGTTCCAGCCGGTCATGCGGCACCTGCGCGGCAGGATCGCGACCTACAACATGCATCTGCGCGGGATCGCCGACCGCCACGGCTGCCACGTCGTGGACCTGTGGAGCATGCGGGTCCTCCAGGACCGCAGGGCCTGGAACTGGGACCGGCTGCACCTGTCCCCCGAGGGGCACGCCCGGCTCGCGCTGAAGGTGTGCGAGGTCGTGGGGGCGCCGGTCGAGGGCGACTGGAGCGAGCCGTGGCCGGAGGACCGGCGGGTCGACTGGCGGGCGGCCCGCCAGGAGGACCTGCTCTGGGCGCGGGAGTTCCTGATGCCGTGGATCCACCGCCGCCTGACCGGCCGCTCCTCCGGTGACGGGCTCGGCCCCAAGCGGCCCAACCTCGAACGGCTGGGATGAACAGGGGAGGGGCGCCCGGCGACCAGGTCACCGGGCGCCCCTCCGGTGTGAGGGCGCGCCGGGCTACCGCCGGGCGGCGGCCGCGCAGTCGGCGCAGGTGCCGAACAACTCCAGCGTGTGCGTGAGGTCGACGAAGCCGTGCTGGGCGGCCAGGTCGTCCGCCCAGCTCTCCACCGCGGGGCCCTCGACCTCCACGGCCTTGCCGCAGCTGCGGCAGACCAGGTGGTGGTGATGGGTGTCGGTGGCGCAGGCTCGGTAGACGGCCTCGCCGTCGTCGGTTCTCAGGACGTCGACCTCGCCGGAGTCGCTCAGAGCCTGGAGCGCCCGGTAGACCGTGGTCAGGCCGATCTTGGACCCCTCGGCGCGCAGGGCTGCGTACAGGTCCTGGGCGCTGCGAAAGCCGGTGCTCTCGTTCAGCGCCTGGCGGACCGTCTCGCGACGTGTGCTCATGTCGATATGCTCCCCGGATCTGTCGCGGAAATGGTATCCGCCATCGGTTCCGCGCGCGCGTCCCGGCCGGCGCCGGAACGCCTGCCCCGTCGGGCCCGCAGCACGGCCCCGGCCCCCGAGGCCACCGCGAACACCGCGATCGCGATCAGCACGATGGAGGACCCCGGAGCGGTGTCGGTGTAGAACGCCGCGGACAGCCCCGTCAGCGCGGACAGCACGCCGATCAGCATGGCCAGCCCCGTGGTGACCCGGAAACTGCGGGTGAGCTGCTGGGCCGCCGCCACCGGGACCACCATCAGCGCGCTGACCAGCAGCGCCCCGACGACCCGCATCGCGATCACCACGGTGACCGCGGCGACCACCGCGATCACCATGCCGAGGAAGCGGACCGGGAGCCCGTGCGCGCGGGCCACCTCCTCGTCCTGGCAGAGCACGAACAGCTCGCGTCCGAAGTAGGCCAGCACGGCCAGCACGGCCGCGGCCAGGACGGCCACCACGTACACGTCCTGCTGGTCCACGGTGCTGACCGAGCCGAACAGGAAGCTGGTGAGGGTGGCGGTGCTGGCGCCGGGGGCCAGCCCGGTCAGGAACACGCCGCCCGCGATGCCGCCGTAGAACAGCAGCGCCAGGGCGAGGTCACCGCTGGTGCGGGTGTGCACCCGCACCAGTTCGATCAGGACCGCCCCGACGACCGCCACGACCAGCGCGGTCAGCACGGGGGAGTTGCCGGTGAGGAAGCCCAGGCCCACGCCGGTCAGCGCGACGTGCCCGATGCCATCGCCCAGCAGTGCCAGGCGGCGCTGCACGATGAAGACGCCGATGACGGGGGCGGCGAGCCCGACCAGCGCGGCGGCGATCAGCGCGCGGACCATGAAGTCGTACTGGAGCAGCTCAATCACGGCGGGAAACCTCGATGACCGGAACGGCCGCCGGGGTCCGGTCGGCGTCGGCGTGCGGGTGGACGTGGTCGTGGCCGGGCCGGGCGCAGTCGCCTTCGGGCCGCGGGGGCGCCCCGTCGTGCGCGATCACGCCGTGGTCCAGGGTGACGGAGCGCCGGATCAGCGGTTCCAGCGGGCCGAGCTCGTGCAGCACCAGGACGACGGTGGCGCCCCGGTTCGACAGTCCCTCGATGGTCCGGGCCAGGGCCTGCTGGTTGGCGGCGTCGACCCCGGCCATGGGCTCGTCCATGACGAAGACGTCGGGCCCGCCCGCGAGGGCGCGGGCGATCAGCACGCGCTGCTGCTGCCCGCCGGACAGCTCGTGCACGGAGTCCCCGGCGCGGTCGCCCAGCCCCACCGAGGCCAGCGCGTCGTCGACGGCCGCGCGGTCCGCGGCCGAGGGCGGCAGGAACCGGCGCAGGCGGTTGATCCGGCCGGAGGTCACGACCTCGCGCACGGTGGAGGGGACCCCGCCGCCCGCGGACAGGCGCTGGGGCACGTATCCGATCCGGCCCCAGTCGCGGAACCGCCGCAGCGGCACGCCCCTCACCGAGACCTCTCCCCCGGCGAGCGGGACCAGGCCCAGCATCGCGCGCAGCAGGGTGGACTTGCCCGACCCGTTGGCGCCCAGGACGGCGACGACCTCGCCCTGGCGGACGTCGAGGGAGACGCCGCGCAGCACGGGCCTGCGGTCGTACTCCACAACGGCGTCGCGTACGGAGAAGGCCAGCGGGGAGGAGGTTTCGGCAGGTGAGGCTTGTGGTAACACCCTTACAGTTTGACGAGAACGAAAATGATTGTCAAAATACCCCGCTCTGCAGTACTCCGAGCCCGAGCAGGGTCGCCACCACCACGCACCGCGTCGCCCGCTCCGGGCGCCGCAGCCGGGGCCAGGCCAGGAACGCCAGCCAGCCGATGAACGCGGCCAGGAGCGCCAGAAGCAGCGCGCCGGCGATCCCGGCGAGCAGCAGTCCGGCGAAGAGCACGCCGACCATCCCGACGGGCAGCACCCACCGCGGCGCGTTGTGCAGCACCACCAGCGGGACCGCGCTGCGCCGCTCGACCGCTCTGCGCAGCGGTGACGCGCCGGGCGTGAAGAACGAGCCCCCTTCCGGCAGTGGACGGTTCTTCCGCTCGGGCTCGTGGCGGTCAGGGGACACCCGGCTTCCTCCATGCGGTCAGGGCGACACGGTAGTCGGCAGCCTACTTAAGGAGAGCCCGCGCGGGGGCCTCCCCCCGTGTCCCGCCGGGGGCGCGGGCGTGGCAGCATGGGCGGGTGATCGTCATCACCAGACACGCCGTCGCGCCCGAGGACTCCGACGACTTCGCGGCCGGCGCGGCCACCGCGCTGGACGCGCTGGCCCGCAGGCCCGGCTACCGGAGGGGGTCGGTGGCGCGCGCCGTCGACGAGCCGGGGCTGTGGACGGTCGTCACCGAGTGGGACGGCCCGGGCTTCTACCGCCGGGCGCTGTCGAACTTCGACGTCAAGGTCGCCGCGGTCCCGCTGCTGGCCACGGCCAGGGACGAGGCCAGCGCCTTCGAGGTGCTCTCCCGCCAGGAGCCCGTCACCGGGTGAACCCGCCGCAGGGTGGGAAAGGGGTCGCCGCGGCGGCGGCCCGCGCGTATCGTCAAACGGGACAGCACGCCGGAAAGCAGGCGTATCGCCCTTGGTGCGTGTACACGCCCCGAAGTCCAATACGCTTGGCGTTCCGCATTTCCCATCGAGCATCGCGCCCTTCCGCGATCCGCCGACCGCCAGCCGGATGGAGAGTCAAACAACCATGGCCGCAAAGTCAGAGGCAATGGACACCCTGGTCAATCTCGCGAAGCGCCGGGGTCTGGTCTACCCGTCCAGTGAGATCTACGGAGGCCTGCGCGCCTCCTGGGACTACGGGCCGCTGGGCGTGGAGCTGAAGAACAACGTCAAGCGCCAGTGGTGGCGTTCGATGGTCCAGGAGCGCGAGGACATCGTCGGCCTCGACTCCAGCGTCATCCTGGCCCGGGAGGTCTGGGAGGCCTCGGGCCACATCACCGCCTTCGTGGACCCGCTCACCGAGTGCCAGTCCTGCCACAAGCGCTTCCGCGCCGACCACCTCGTCGAGGCGTACGAGGAGAAGCACGGCAGGGAGCCCGCGGGCGGCCTGGCCGACCTCAACTGCCCCAACTGCGGCGCCAAGAACTCCTTCACCGAGCCGAAGATGTTCAACGGCCTGCTGCGCACCTACCTCGGCCCGGTCCAGGACGAGAGCGGGCTGGCCTTCCTGCGGCCCGAGACCGCGCAGGGCATCTTCATCAACTACAAGCACGTGGAGCAGTCGGCGCGCCGCAAGATCCCGTTCGGCATCGGCCAGATCGGCAAGTCCTTCCGCAACGAGATCACCCCGGGCAACTTCATCTTCCGCACGCGCGAGTTCGAGCAGATGGAGATGGAGTTCTTCGTCAAGCCCGGCTCGGACGAGGAGTGGCACCAGTACTGGATCGACACCCGCCTGCAGTGGTACGTCGACCTCGGCATCAACAAGGACAACCTGCGGCTGTACGAGCACCCGCAGGAGAAGCTGTCGCACTACTCCAAGCGGACCGTCGACATCGAGTACCGCTTCGACTTCGTCGGCAGCGAGTGGGGCGAGCTGGAGGGCGTCGCCAACCGCACGGACTACGACCTCAGGACGCACTCGGAGAAGTCCGGCACCGACCTGTCCTTCTTCGACCAGGAGAGCAACGAGCGGTACATCCCCTACGTCATCGAGCCCGCCGCGGGTGTGGACCGGGCGCTGCTCACGTTCATGCTGGACGCCTACTCCGAGGACGAGGCGCCCAACGCCAAGGGCAAGCTGGAGAAGCGCGCCGTCATGCGCCTGGACCCGCGCCTGGCCCCGGTCAAGGCCGCGGTGCTGCCGCTGTCGCGCAACACCGACCTCTCGCCCAAGGCCCGCGACCTCGCGGCGGCGCTGCGCAGGCGCTGGAACGTGGAGTTCGACGACGCGGGGGCGATCGGCCGCCGCTACCGCCGCCAGGACGAGATCGGCACCCCGTTCTGCGTCACGGTCGACTTCGACACCCTCGAGGACGACGCCGTGACCGTCCGCGAGCGCGACTCCATGAACCAGGAGCGCGTCTCCCTGGACCAGGTCGAGCACTACCTGTGGGAGCGGCTGCCCGGCTGCTGACCCCGGAGGTGCGAGGAGGCCCCCGCGCGGACCCGTTGAATCCGCCCCGCGCGGGGGCCTCCCGCGTGCCAGGGGTGTCCGATGAGGCGGCCGTACCCGGGGGGATGTGGTTTCCGGCCGCCTCACCGTGGGTCCGGCCCACCGCACACGGTCGGCCGGGACACCGCCCAACCTACCGAGAGGCCGGTGGGCGGGACGGGCGTCCCCGGGGCCTTTCGCACCTGGAGTCCGACCATGTGAGCGAATCGTGACTCACCCCGCCGAAGCGGTCGGCGGCGCGGTTCACCCCGTCGTGTAGACGACGAAGGACACGGCGATGTAGTGGCAGACGAAGGCCGCGATGGTGAGCGAGTGGAAGATCTCGTGGAAGCCGAACCACCGCGGCGCGGGGTCGGGCCGCTTGAGGCCGTAGACGACCGCGCCCAGGCTGTACAGCACGCCGCCGACCAGGATGAGGATCCAGGTGGCGGGGTGGGTGCCGCCGACGAGCTGGGGGACGAACAGCACCGCGACCCAGCCGATGGCCAGGTACAGCGCGGTGGACAGCCAGCGTGGCGCGTTCAGCCAGAACATCTTGAACAGCACCCCGGCGAACGCGCCGCCCCAGATCAGCGCGGTCATCGCGACGCGCAGGGAGCCGTCGAGCACCAGGAGCACGAACGGCGTGTAGGTCCCGGCGATGATCAGGTAGATGTTCGAGTGGTCCATCCGGCGCAGGACCGCCACCGCCCTCGTGGACCAGCGGCCCACGTGGTACACGGCCGAGGTGCTGAACAGCAGGACCGCGCTGGCCGCGTAGATCGCGCTGGCGAGCCTGGACAGGCCGGTGGGCGCCAGGCAGACCAGGACGATCCCGGCCGCCAGCGCCAGCGGGGCGGTGCCCAGGTGAAGCCAGCCGCGCAGCCGGGGTTTGACCGCCTCGAACAGGTCCGAGGCCGCGGCTCCGGCCCTGCCGAGCGGGCCCTCCCCGCTCCCGTCCGAGTCGCGGGGCTCCTCGTCCCGCGGTGTCCTGCCGGTCTGGTCCACTGACACGTTCTTCTCCGTCACGTCGGCGGCCGGGCGCGCCTGCGCGGTGCCGACCTGGTCCCTCGGACTCTAACCTACGGTAGCGTAGGTTACTTGCCGGTAGAGATGTGGCGATCGGCACACTTCGGTCCTCCGCGTGGCGTAGTGGACCAATTTTTTCGAGTCGCGCTCGGCTTCTCCCGCGCCTCCGCAGTGAGCTGCGCTTTCATCGTCGTCCCGAAGGGCTCCGGGCGTGTGAACCGGGTGGTTTCCGGCCAAATCGACTCTACCAATGGTCTAGTCCAACTACATGTCTCTGACCTGCATAAACGCTAGAATTGAAGGCTAGTTACGGAAGTTCCCGTGCGACGTCGGGTAGAGTCGCGCCCACCTCAGGTCAACCGGCCGTGAAAAGGAGTTCCCGTGCCCCAGTACGTCTTCGAATTCGCCGAGGGGAACAAAGACCTCAAGGACCTCCTCGGTGGCAAGGGTGCGAACCTCGCTGAGATGACCAACCTCGGACTCCCGGTCCCGCCCGGGTTCACCATCACCACCGAGGCGTGCCGGCACTACCTGGAGCACGGGTCCGTGCCCGCGGGGCTGGACGCGGAGATCGACCAGAAGCTGGCGGCGCTGGAGGAGAGGATGGGCAAGCGCCTGGGCCAGGCCGACGACCCGCTGCTCGTGAGCGTGCGCTCGGGCGCCAAGTTCTCCATGCCGGGCATGATGGAGACCGTCCTGAACATCGGCCTCAACGACGAGTCGGTCAAGGGCCTGGCCGCCCAGGCCGGGAACGACCGGTTCGCCTGGGACTCCTACCGCCGCCTGGTCCAGATGTTCGGCAAGACCGTGCTGGGCATCGAGGGCGAGCTGTTCGAGGACGCCATCGACGAGACCAAGTCGCGCAAGGGCGTCACCAGCGACCTCGACCTCGACGCCGACGACCTCAAGGCGATCGTCGAGACCTTCAAGAGCATCGTGCACGAGGCGACCGGCACCGAGTTCCCCACCGATCCGCGCGAGCAGATGCGGCTCGCCATCAAGGCCGTCTTCGACTCCTGGAACGCGCCCCGCGCCGTCCTGTACCGCCGCCAGGAGCGCATCCCCACCGACCTGGGCACCGCGGTCAACGTCTGTTCCATGGTCTTCGGCAACCTCGGCATGGACTCGGGCACCGGCGTCGCCTTCACCCGCGACCCGGCCTCGGGCCAGCAGGGCGTCTACGGCGACTACCTGCAGAACGCCCAGGGCGAGGACGTCGTCGCCGGTATCCGCAACACCGTCCCGCTCGCCGACCTGGAGCGGGTCGACGCCAAGTGCTACGCCGAGCTCCTGGCCATCATGGAGACGCTCGAGACGCACTACCGGGACCTGTGCGACATCGAGTTCACGATCGAGCGCGGCAAGCTGTGGATGCTGCAGACCCGCGTGGGCAAGCGCACCGCCGCCGCGGCCTTCCGGATCGCCAACCAGCTCGTCGACCAGGGCCTGATCACCCTGGACGAGGCCGTGGGCCGGGTCACCGGCGACCAGCTCGCCCAGCTCATGTTCCCCCGCTTCGACCACGCCGCGGACCGAGACCGCCTGGGCCGCGGCATGAACGCGTCCCCGGGCGCGGCGGTGGGCCGCGCGGTGTTCGACTCCTACACCGCCATCAAGTGGTCCCGCAGCGGCGAGAGCGTCATCCTGTGCCGCCGAGAGACCAACCCCGACGACCTCGAGGGCATGATCGCCGCCGAGGGCATCCTCACCAGCCGCGGCGGCAAGACCTCGCACGCCGCCGTGGTGGCCCGCGGCATGGGCAAGACCTGCGTGTGCGGCGCCGAGGAACTCGACGTGGACACCAAGAACCGCCGCCTGGTCGCCCCCGGCGGCCGGATCATCGAGGAGGGCGACGTCATCTCCATCGACGGCACCAGCGGCGAGGTCTTCCTCGGCGAGGTCCCGGTCGTGGCGTCGCCGGTCGTGCGCTACTTCGACGGGGAGATCGACCCCGCCTCGGACCAGGCCGACGACCTGGTGCGCGCGGTGCACCGGTTCATGCAGTACGCCGACGCCGCGCGCCGGATGAACGTGCGGGCCAACGCCGACACCCCCGAGGACGCCGCCCGCGCCCGTCGCATGGGCGCCCAGGGCATCGGGCTGTGCCGCACCGAGCACATGTTCCTCGGCGACCGCCGGTCCCTCGTGGAGCGGCTCATCCTCGCCGACACCGACAAGGAGCGCGAGGAGTCCCTGGCCGCGCTGCTGCCGATGCAGCGCGAGGACTTCGTCGGCATCTTCGCGGCCATGGACGGCCTGCCCGTCACCGTACGCCTGCTGGACCCGCCGCTGCACGAGTTCCTGCCCGACATCACCGAGCTGTCGGTGCGCGTGGCGGTGGCCGAGGCGCGCGGCGAGAAGCACGAGGGCGACCTCCGCCTGCTCCAGGCCGTGCACCGCCTGCACGAGCAGAACCCGATGCTGGGCCTGCGCGGAGTACGCCTGGGCCTCGTGGTCCCGGGCCTGTTCACCATGCAGGTGCGCGCGATCGCCCAGGCCGCCGCGGAGCGGATCCGGGCCGGGGGGCGCCCCCGCCCGGAGATCATGATCCCGCTGGTCGGCACCGTCCAGGAGCTGGAGATCATCCGGGACGAGTCGGTCCGGGTGCTGCGCGAGGTCGGCGAGGAGAGCGGCTTCGACCTCGACTACCCGGTCGGCACCATGATCGAGCTGCCGCGGGCGGCGCTGACCGCCGGGCAGATCGCCGAGAGCGCCGAGTTCTTCTCCTTCGGCACCAACGACCTCACCCAGACCGTGTGGGGCTTCTCGCGCGACGACGTGGAGGCGTCCTTCTTCTCCAACTACCTGGAGAAGGGAGTGTTCGGGGTCTCCCCGTTCGAGTCCCTGGACGTCGACGGGGTGGGGCGGCTGATCAGGATCGCGGTCGAGGAGGGCCGGGCCGCGCGCCCGGGCATCAAGCTGGGCGTCTGCGGCGAGCACGGCGGCGACCCGGCCTCGGTGCGCTTCTTCCACCAGGCGGGACTGGACTACGTGTCCTGCTCCCCGTTCCGAGTACCCGTCGCCCGCCTCGAGGCGGGGAGGGCGGCCGGGCGCTGAGGCGCGCGGCCCTCGCGGGGAGGTCCGCCGCGGACGGCCGGGCCCGGGTGAGCCGCCCGGGCCCGGTCTCCGTTATCGGCCGATGAGGGGCATAGTGGCTGTTAAGGCCGTGGCTTTCTCCTAGCATTGTCATCGGGAGCGCGCGGCGGGAGCGCCTCGCCGCTCCCTGGCCGAGGCAGCGTGGGCGGCACGGTACGCGGCCGAGGCCGGTCGACCCCCGCCGGGCCGAGGAGGCCCGGCCCCTACTCGATGTGCCACGGGCACCAGGGCGACGACCGTTCCGTCTCCGTGCTCGGCCAGGGGGTGAAGGTGCGCACGACCGGTGGAGGACCCGCGGACGATCCGCACGGCGGGAACGAGCGGGACGAGGCGACGCGGGTCTTCACGCGCGCGCCCGCCGAACCGGGGGAGGGCGCGCGGTCCGTCCGGGACGACGACGGGGACGGCGCCGGGCGGACCGACGACGGGCACGCCCAGACCTTCGTCCGGCGGCAGGACGGCGCGCACCCGCAGACCTTCGTCCGGCAGCGGCCCCCGGCCCCCGGACGGCGCGACCCGGGCCCGGGGAACCCGCGCCCCGAACCGCTCGGCGGGGACGACCGCGCGGACGGCGGCGGCCGGGACGACCTCGGCGACGCGGACGACGCGGACGACGCGGACGCGTCGAGCACCCGAACCATGCGGCGCCCGGTCCGTCCCCGGCGCCGCCGCGGTCCGCGGATCGCCGGGATCGCCGCGCTGGTCCTGGTGGTGATCGTCATGATTCCCGTCGCCACCTGGGGCTGGGTCTGGTTCACCGCCCGGCAGGACCAGCGCCCCTCCTCCGACGCGATCGTCGTGCTGGGCGCCAGCCAGTACAACGGCCAGCCCTCGCCCGTCTTCGAGGCCAGGCTGCGGCACGCCGCCGACCTCTACGAGGAGGGGGTGGCCCCCGCCATCGTCACGGTCGGCGGCAACCAGCCGGGCGACAACTTCACCGAGGGCGGCAGCGGCGGCCGGTGGCTGGAGCAGGAGGGCGTCCCCTCCGAGCGGATCGTCGCCATCGGCGAGGGCAGCGACACCCTGGAGAGCCTGGAACTGGTCTCCCTGGCGTTCCGGGAGCGGGGCTGGACCACCGCGGTGATCGTCAGCGACCCCTGGCACTCGCTGCGCTCGCGGGAGATGGCCGAGGGCTTCGGGATCGAGGCCGCGACCTCGCCCGCGCGCTCGGGGCCCGCGGTCCTGGAGCGCGAGACCCAGCTGTGGTACATCACCCGTGAGACCGCCTCGCTGTGGCACTACTGGATCTTCGGGGAGAGCGCCACGGTCCGGGTGGACGCGCTCTGACCCGCGGCGGCCTCCCCGGCGATCGTGGCCTTTCCGGGGTCTCGGAGGCGGTTGGGACCCCGGAAAGGCCACGACCAGCGGGGAGACGGACAGTGGAGTCGTGAGCGCCATGCCAAAGACCTCGGCGGACACCTACAGCGGGCACGACCTGCGGCGGTGGGTCGCGGAGCCGCCCAAGAACCGGGCCCGGGGAGCCTTCGAGCGGGACCGGGCCCGCGTCCTGCACAGCTTCGCGCTGCGCAGGCTCGCCGCCAAGACCCAGGTGGTGCAGCCGGGGGCGAGCGACTTCCCCCGTACCCGGCTCACCCATTCGCTGGAGTGCGCCCAGATCGGGCGCGAACTCGGCCAGGGGCTCGGCTGCGATCCCGACCTGGTCGAGGCGGCCTGCCTGGCGCACGACCTGGGCCATCCGCCGTTCGGGCACAACGGGGAGACCGCGCTGGACGCCGCCGCGCGGTCCTGCGGCGGGTTCGAGGGCAACGCGCAGAGCCTGCGGCTGCTCACCCGGCTGGAGGGCAAGGTCGTCACCGCCGACGGCCGCAGCGCCGGGCTCAACCTGACCCGCGCGGCCCTGGACGCCACCCTCAAGTACCCCTGGGAGCGCGGTCGCGGCCCCGACACGCACAAGTTCAACGCCTACGCCGACGACGCCGACGTCTTCGCCTGGGTGCGCGAGGGCGCGCCGCAGGGCCGGGTCTGCTTCGAGGCGCAGGTCATGGACTGGTCCGACGACGTCGCCTACTCCGTGCACGACCTGGAGGACGGGCTGTACGCCGGGCTGGTCCGGCTGGACGCGCTGCGCAGCCCCGCCGAGCGCTCCGAGGTGTGCGCGACGGCCGCCGCGCGCTACTGCGACGCCGGCCGGGCCGAGCTCGAAGAGGTCTTCGACGGCCTCATGGCCCAGGAGTTCTGGCCGGCTTCCTTCGACGGGGACCTGCGGTCGCTGGCCGCGCTGAAGAACCTCACCAGCGAGCTGATCGGGCGGTTCTGCCGCGCCGCCGAGCAGGCCACCCGCGCCGTCCACGGCTCCGCCCCGCTCACCCGGTACGCCGCCGACCTGGTGGTGCCGCGCGCCCGGCTGCTGGAGTGCGCGCTGCTCAAGGCGGTGGCCGCGCACTACGTGATGGCCCGTACCGAGGCGCGCGAGTACCAGGCGCGCGAGCGCGAGGTGATCGCCGAACTGGTGTCGGCCGTGCGCCTGGGCGCCCCCGGCACCCTCGACGCCCCCTTCCGGGCCGACTACGCCGCGGCGCCGGACGACGCCGCCGCGCTGCGCGTGGTCGTCGACCAGGTGGCCTCGCTCTCCGACACCTCCGCCCTGGCCTGGCACGCCGCCCTGGCCTGAGGCCCGGGCGCCCCGGGACGCCGGGGCGGGACGGCGCGGTAGTGGGTAAGCGCTTGCCAGCAAGCGGGGCCGTGGCGCGGCGACCGTTCTCCCGGTTCGCGGTCTTTTGTGGGGACAGCCCTTGACGCTCCTTAATGTTAGCGCTAACAATGTAGCCCACGTCACATCCCGAGCGGTGTGGGGTGTGACGAGGCGCCCCAGGAACGCCCGCCCCCGCCGATCTCCCGCCCGAGCCACCGCCCGTCCCCGTCGTCGCTCCGGCCCGCCCGGCCGTCCGGGCCGGCGTCCCCTGACCGCGCGCCCGCCCCCGGCGCCTTCGCGAGGAACCTGACAGATGACCAAGAACGCCAGCAGCCCGCCCCGGGAACACCAGTACGTGGTCGGCATCGACTTCGGGACCCTGTCCGGCCGGGCGGTGGTCGCGCGGGTCGCCGACGGCGCCCAGCTCGCCGAGGCCGTCCACACCTACGAGCACGCGGTTCTCTCGGAGGCGCTTCCCGAGAGCCTGGCCGGGACCAGGGTTCCGCTCGCGCCCGACACGGCCCTTCAGGTCCCCGAGGACTACCGGCGGGTCCTGCGCCGGGCCGTGCCCGAGGCGCTCGCCGCGGCGGGGGTGCCCGCGGACCGGGTGGTGGGCATCGGCACCGACTTCACCTCCTGCACGGTCCTGCCCGCGACCGCCGACGGGACGCCGCTGTGCGAAATCCCCGGGCTGGCCGACCGCCCGCACGCCTACCCCAAGCTCTGGAAGCACCACGCCGCCCAGCCGCAGGCGCACCGGATCAACGAGGTGGCGCGGGAGCGGGGCGAGGCGTGGCTGTCCCGCTACGGGGGGCGGATCTCCTCCGAGTGGCAGTTCGCCAAGGCGCTGCAGGTCCTGGAGGAGGACCCCGAGGCGTACGCGCGCGCCGACCGGTGGATCGAGGCGGCGGACTGGATCGTCTGGGAGCTGTGCGGTCGGGAGACCCGCAACGTCAGCACTGCCGGGTACAAGGGCATCCACCAGGACGGGGCCTGGCCCTCGCGGGATTACCTGGCCGCGCTGGACCCCGGATTCGCGGACTTCGCCCGGGACAAGCTCGCCCACCCGCTCGCGCAGCTGGGCACCCGGGCGGGCTCCCTCACAGCACGGGCCGCGGCCTGGACCGGCCTGCCCGAGGGGATCGCCGTCGCGGTCGGCACCATCGACGCGCACGTCACCGCGGCCGCCGCGCAGGCGGTCGCGCCCGGCCAGATGCTCGCGGTCATGGGGACCAGCACCTGCCACATCATGAACTCCGACGTCCCCGCGGAGGTCCCCGGCATGTGCGGGGTGGTCCGCGACGGGATCGTCCCCGGTCTGTGGGGGTACGAGGCCGGGCAGAGCGGCGTCGGCGACGTCTTCGCCTGGTTCGTCGACTCGGCGATGCCCGGGGAGTACGCCCGCGAGGCCGAGCGGACCGGGGTCTCCGGGCACGAGCTGCTCTCGGCCAGGGCCGCGGGCCAACCGGTGGGCGCGCACGGTCTGGTCGCGCTGGACTGGCACAGCGGGAACCGCTCGGTCCTGGTCGACCACGACCTGTCGGGGGTGATCGCCGGGTTGACGCTGGCCACCCGCCCGGAAGAGGTCTACCGGGCGTTGGTGGAGGCCACCGCGTTCGGCGCGCGCACGATCGTGGAGGCCTTCACCGGGGCGGGCGTGCCCGTCGAGGAGTTCGTGGTGGCCGGGGGACTGGCCCGCAACCCCTTCGTGACGGGCGTCTACGCCGACGTCCTGCGCAGGCCGCTGAGCGTCATCGACTCCGACCAGGGGCCCGCCCTCGGCGCGGCCATCCACGCGGCCGTCGCGGCGGGGGCGCACCCCGACATCCACGCCGCGTCGGCGGCGATGGGCGGCCGGCGCGCCGACCGGGTCATGCCCGACCCCGAGCGGGCCGACGCCTACGACCGGCTCTACGCGGTCTACACCGACCTGCACGACCACTTCGGCCGGGGCGGCAGCGACGCGCTGCACCGCCTGCGCCGCATCCGCAACGAGCGCCTCGCATCCCAGAGCTAGCTAAGGACACCCCGACCGTGCGCACCGAAGCAGTCGACCGGCTCCGCGCGGAGGTCTGCCGCCTCCACGCCGAACTCCTCCGCTGGAACCTGGTCACCTGGACCAGCGGGAACATCTCGGCCCGCGTCCCCGACGCCGACCTGATCGTGATCAAGCCCAGCGGCCTGTCCTACGACGACCTGACCCCCGAGTCGATGGTCGTGTGCGACCTCGACGGGGCGGTCGTCGACGGGACGCACAGCCCCTCCAGCGACACCGCCGCGCACGCCTACGTCTACCGGTCCATGCCCGGAGTGGGCGGCGTCGTGCACACCCACAGCCCGTACGCCACCGCCTGGGCGGCCAGAGGGGAGCCGATCCCGTGCGCCATCACCGCGATGGCCGACGAGTTCGGCGCCGAGATCCCGGTGGGCCCGTTCGCGCTCATCGGCGGCGACGACATCGGGAAGGGCATCGTGGCCACCCTCTCGGGCCACCGCTCGCCGGCGGTGCTCATGCGCAGCCACGGCGTGTTCACCATCGGCGCCGACGCCAGGGCCGCGGTCAAGGCCGCGGTCATGTGCGAGGACGTCGCCCGCACCGTGCACCTGGCGCGCCAGCACGGACCGGTGGAGCCGCTGCCCCAGAAGCACGTCGACGCGCTCTACGCGCGCTACCAGAACGTCTACGGTCAGCGCGCCGGGAGCCCCGGAGAAGACGACTAGCCCGAAGGAACCCTCGGCGCGCCTCCTGACGGGGCGGCCGGAAGAGGAGACGCCATGCGCAGGGCAGCAGGAACCCCCCCGTCGCCGAGCCGCAGGTCGCTGCTGGCCGGGACGCTCGCCGCCGCCGGGCTGGGCCTGGCCGGGTGCGGCCCCGCCGACTCGGTGCTGGACGACCGCACCCGGCTGCGCCAGTGGAACCTCTTCACCGGAGGCGACGGCGCCCGGATGGTCGAGATGCACGAGCGCTACACGGCCGAGCACCCCGACATCGACTTCCGCCCCACCACCTACCTGTGGGGGGACCCCTTCTACACGAAGTTCGCGATGGGCGCGGCGGGCGGCCGAGCCTCCGACATCGCGACCCTGCACCTGTCCCGACTGGCCAACATGGCCCCCGGACGGCTGATCGACCCCATCGACGAGGGCGCCCTGGCCGAGGCCGGGATCTCCGGGGAGGTGCTGCCTCCCGACATCTGGGAGCGCTGCTTCGTGGACGGCGCGCTGTACGCGGTCCCCCTGGACACCCACGTCGTCGTCACCTACTACAACCGGGAGGTCTGCCGCTCCGCCGGGGTCCTCGACGCCGGCGGCCGGCTCGTCGAGACGCGCGGCGTCGCGGAGTTCGTCGACCTGCTCACCGAGGTCAAGGCGGTCACCGGCGAGTTCGGAACCGTCCTGGACACCACCAACCCCTGGCAGTACTTCTGGGCGATGTACCGCCAGCAGGACGGCCGCATGGTCTTCGGCGACGACGACTTCGAGATGGACGACGACAAGGCCCTGGCCGCGCTGGACGTGCTGCGGCGCCTCTCCGAGGAGGGGCTGGCCCCGCGCAGCTCGGACGCGCCGGGGACCCCGCCGAACTTCGCCAACGGCAGGGGCGGACTCGGGCTCATGGGCAACTGGGAGATCCCCACCTTCGAGACCGCCGGGATGGACTTCTCGGTCACCCAGTTCCCCGACCTGTTCGGCAACCACCGCACCCGCGGCGACTCGCACGTCTACGTCCTGCCGCACCAGCGCGAGCGCGACCCCGAGGTGACCGCGGCCGCCGTGGAGTACGCGGCCTGGATGCTCCGCAACAGCCTCACCTGGGCCGGGGGAGGGCACATCCCCGCCTACCGGCCGGTCGTCGAGAGCGAGGAGTACCTGGCGATGCGGCCCCAGTCCGAGTACCGCGAGGCGGCCGGGAACGTCGAACTGGACCCCGACATCTGGTTCAGCGGGTCGGCGGCCCGGCTGAGCACGGAGGCCACCGCGGTCTTCTCCGGCCTGCACCAGGGGACCACGACCCCCGAGGAGTCCCTGACGCGGTTCAAGGACGCGGTCCGCGCCCTCGTGCGCGTCCCCGCCCCGATCTGACCGGGGCGGCGCCCCCCTTCCGCAGCACCGAGGAGTCCCCACCTCATGACAACGAGAACGAGCACGGAGGACGCGCGGGCGCCCTCCCTCCCCGAACCCCCCGGCGGCACCGCGCCCCGGCGCCCGGCCTCCTGGACCGGCCTGTGGTTCGTCCTGCCCTTCGTCGCCTGCTACGCGCTGTTCCTGGTCTGGCCGACGCTGACCGGGCTCGGCTACAGCCTCACCGACCAGAGCCTGTCGGGAGCCCCCGCCGGGTTCGTGGGCCTGGCCAACTGGCAGGAGGCCCTCGCCGACCCGAACGTGTGGTCCTCGCTGCGCAACACCCTGGTGTTCACCGCGCTCAGCGTGCCGCCGCTGGTCCTGGTGGGACTGGGCATGGCGCTGCTGACCGACCGGGCCCGGCGGCTGGGCTGGTTCCTGCGGTTCGCCTTCTTCGCCCCCTTCGTCCTGCCGGTCGCGGTGGTGACCCTGATCTGGGTGTGGATCTACCAGCCGGGGATCGGACTGATCAACGGCACGCTCGCCGCGCTGGGCCTGGGCGAGGTGAACTGGCTGACCGACGAGCGCTTCGCGATGCTCTCGGTCGTGGCCACCACCACCTGGTGGACGGCGGGCTTCAACTACCTGCTCTACCTCGCCGCGCTCCAGGGCATCCCCCGGGAGGTCCACGAGGCGGCCGCGCTGGACGGCGCGGGCTCCTGGCAGCGGCTGCGCGGCGTCACCCTGCCGCTGCTGCGGCGCACCACGGCGCTGGTGCTCGTGCTGCAGCTGGTCGCCTCGCTGAAGGTCTTCGACCAGATGTACCTGATGACCATCGGCCTGCCCGACGCCGCGACCCGCCCGATCATCCAGTACGTCTACGAGTCCGGTTTCACGGGCTTCCGGATCGGCTACGCGTCGGCGGTCTCCTACCTGTTCTTCGCGGTGGTCATCGTCGCCTCGATCGTCCAGTTCCGCCTGTTCTCCCGGAAGGAGGACTGACCATGGCCGCAACGACGACCCCCCGGGCGGGGGCGCGGACCGGACCGGCGCGGCGCGCGCCCCGGATCAGGGTCACCCCGGGGAGCGCGGTCCTGTACGCGGTGGCCGCGGCGTGCGCGCTGCTGTGGCTCGCCCCGCTGCTGTGGGCGGTGGCCACCTCGGTCAAGCCCGAGGCCGAGACCACGGCGGTGCCCGTCCGCTGGCTCACCGACAACCCCACCACGCAGGCGTACGCCTCGGTCCTGGCCCGCGGCGACCTGCTGCGCTGGATGGCCAACAGCGCCATCATCTCGGTGCTCGTCACCGCGCTGACCCTGGTCCTGTGCGTGCTGGCCGCCTACGGCTTCGCCAAGTGCCGGTTCCCGGGACGCGGCTGGCTGTTCGCCGTCGTCGTCGCCGGGATCCTGGTCCCCCCGCAGGTGCTGATCGTGCCGCTGTTCGCGCAGATGGGCCTCATGGGGCTGGTCGACACCTACTGGGGGATCGCGCTGCCCCAGGTCGTGGCCCCGGTGATGGTGTTCGTGCTCAAGCGGTTCTTCGACGGCATCCCGGCCGCCTACGAGGACGCCGCCCGCATGGACGGCGCCGGGCCCCTGCGCGTCCTGTGGAGCGTCGTCCTGCCGATGTCGCGCCCGGTCCTGGCCGCCGTCGGCATCTTCACCTTCGTGGGGGCCTGGAACAACTTCCTGTGGCCCTTCGTGGCCACCACCGACCCCGCGATGATGACGCTCCCCGTCGGGCTGGGCACCGTCCAGGGCGCCTACGGGCTCCAGTACGCCCAGACCATGGCCGCGGCCGTCATCAGCGCGCTGCCACTGCTCGTCGTCTTCCTGTTCTTCCAACGCCAGATCGTGTCCGGCATCGCCGGTGTCGGCATCAAGGGCTGACCCCGGGCCCCCGCCCCGCACAGACGAGAGAGAAGCCTCCTGATGCTCAACGCCTCCCTCACCCTCGACCCCGCCCTCCGCGTCGCGCCCGTCCACCGGCGCACCTTCGGCTCCTTCGTCGAGCACATGGGCCGGTGCGTCTACACCGGTATCTACGAGCCCGACCACCCGACGGCGGACGCCGACGGCTTCCGCGGCGACGTGCTGGAACTGGTCCGGGAACTGGGCGTCACCACCGTGCGCTACCCGGGCGGCAACTTCGTCTCCGGCTACCGGTGGGAGGACGGGGTGGGCCCGCGCGCCGCGCGACCGGTCCGCCGCGACCTGGCCTGGCACAGCACCGAGACCAACCAGTTCGGCCTGGACGAGTTCGTGCGCTGGGCGCGCAGGGCCGGCATCGAGCCGATGACGGCGGTGAACCTGGGCACCCGCGGCATCCAGGAGGCCCTCGACCTGCTGGAGTACGCCAACCACCCCGGCGGGACCAGCCTGTCCGACCAGCGCGTCGCCAACGGGGCGGTCGAACCGCACGGCATCCGCATGTGGTGCCTGGGCAACGAGATGGACGGCCCGTGGCAGATCGGCCACAAGACCGCCCGCGAGTACGGGCGGCTGGCCGCGGAGACCGCCCGGGCGATGCGCATGGCCCAGCCCGACCTGGAACTGGTGGTCTGCGGCAGCTCCGGGTCGTCGATGCCCACCTTCGGGGCGTGGGAGGCCGAGGTCCTGGAGCAGGCGTACGACGCCGTCGACTACGTCTCCCTGCACGCCTACTACGAGGAGCACGACGGCGACCTGCGGAGCTTCCTGGCGTCGGCGGTGGACATGGACCACTTCGTCGACTCGGTGACGGCCACCGCCGACGCCGTCGGGGCGCGGCTGCGCGATCGCAAGCGGATCATGCTCTCCTTCGACGAGTGGAACGTGTGGTACCTGAGCCGCTTCCAGGCCGAGGAGCCCCGCGAGGACTGGCCGGTGGCCCCGCGCGTCATCGAGGACCGCTACCACCTCGCCGACGCCGTCGTGGTCGGCGGCCTGCTGATCTCGCTGCTGCGCCACAGCGACCGGGTGACCTCGGCCAGCCAGGCCCAGCTGGTCAACGTCATCGCGCCGATCATGACCGAGCCCGGCGGCCCGGCCTGGCGGCAGACCGTCTTCCACCCCTTCGCCCAGACCGCCCGGGCCGCCCGGGGCCAGGTGCTCCGGGTGGAGCCGGTCTCACCCGCGCACGAGACCGCGCGGTTCGGCGACGTCGCCGTCGTGGACGCCGTCGCCACCCACGACGCGGAGACCGGGGAGGCCGCGGTGTTCGTGGTCAACCGCTCCGTCGACGAGCCGGTCGCCCTCGACGTGGACGCCCGCCCCCTGGGCGTCGACCGGGTCGTGGAGTGCCTGACCCTGGCGGACGCCGACCACCGCGCGGTCAACACCGCGCGGGACCCCGACCGCGTCGCGCCCCGGCCCGGCAAGGACGTCCGCCTGGACGGCGGCCGCCTCGGCGTCGTGCTGCCGCCGGTGTCGTGGACCGTCGTGCGGATGGCCGCGACGAAATCCTGACCAGGGCCTCCCCGGCCCGCCCCCCTTCCCGGACCGCCGGGAGCCCCACCGGACCCCCAACCGAATGAGGTCGTTTCCACATGAGACGGAACAGAGTCCTGCTGGCAGGGGCGGCCGCCCTGGCCACCCTCCTGAGCGGATGCGCCGTGGGCGACGCCGCGAACCGCGGCGAGGAGGGGCTGGTCGGCATCGCGATGCCGACGCAGTCCTCCGAGCGCTGGGTCAACGACGGCCGGAACATGGTCGAGCAGTTCGAGGAGCTGGGATACGGCACCGACCTGCAGTACGCCGAGGACGTGGTCGAGAACCAGGTCTCCCAGATCGAGAACATGATCACCAAGGGCGTGGACGCGCTCGTCGTCGCCGCGATCGACGGCGAGGCGCTCACCGACGTCCTGCAGCAGGCCGCGGACCAGGAGATCCCGGTCATCTCCTACGACCGGCTCATCCTCGGCACGGAGAACGTCGACTACTACGCCACGTTCGACAACTTCCAGGTCGGCGTCCTGCAGGCGACCTACCTGGCGGAGGAGCTGAACCTGGCCGAGGAGGAGGGCCCCTTCAGCATCGAGCTGTTCGGCGGGTCCCCCGACGACAACAACGCCTACTTCTTCTACGACGGCGCGATGTCGGTGCTCCGACCCCACATCGACTCCGGCGTGCTGGACGTCCGCAGCGGACAGACCTCGATGGAGCAGATCGCGACGCTGCGCTGGGACGGCGCCACCGCGCAGGCCCGGATGGACAACCTGGTCAGCGCCCACTACGCGGACGAGGACCTGGACGCCGTCCTGTCGCCCTACGACGGCATCAGCATCGGGGTGATCTCCGCGCTCAAGAGCGCCGGGTACGGCACCGACGCCAGGCCGATGCCCGTCATCACCGGCCAGGACGCCGAGGTGGCCTCCGTCAAGTCGATCATCGCCGGGGAGCAGACCCAGACGGTGTTCAAGGACACCCGCGAGCTCGCGGACGTGGCGGTCTCCATGGTCGACGCGGTGGCCAACGGCACCGAGCCGGAGGTCAACGACACCGAGACCTACGACAACGGGGTCAAGGTCGTGCCGTCCCACCTGCTCGAACCCGTGTCCGTGGACGCCTCCAACTACGAGGAGGTCCTCGTGGACAGCGGCTACTACACCGAAGAGCAGCTGAGCTGACACGCCCCGGGGCCGGGGCGCGGTCGGGCGCCCCGGCCCCGCCACGGAGAAGGAGGAGCCGACCGCGATGCGCGACACCATTCTGGAGATGAGGGCGATCGGCAAGGAGTTCCCCGGCGTCAAGGCGCTGGAGGACGTCTCCCTGAGGGTCGGGCGAGGAGAGGTCCACGCCCTCATGGGCGAGAACGGGGCGGGCAAGTCCACCCTGATGAAGGTGCTCAGCGGGGTCTACCCGCACGGCTCCTACAGCGGCGAGATCCTGGTGGACGGCGCGCCCGCGGCCTTCCGCGGCGTCCGCGACAGCGAGGCGGCGGGGATCGCCATCATCCACCAGGAGCTGGCACTGGTCCCGCAGCTGTCCATCGCCGAGAACATCTTCCTGGGCAACGAGCGGGCCCGGCGCGGCGTGGTCGACTGGGGCCGCACCTTCGGGCAGGCGCGCGGCCTGCTGGAACGGGTCGGCCTCGACCAGGACCCCTCGGTCCCGGTGTCCGACCTGGGCGTGGGGCAGCAGCAGCTGGTCGAGATCGCCAAGGCGCTCTCCAAGGACGTGCGCCTGCTGATCCTGGACGAGCCGACGTCGGCGCTGAACGAGACCGACAGCGCCAACCTGCTCGACCTCCTGCGGGAGCTGCGCGGCCAGGGCATCACCGCCATCCTGATCTCCCACAAGCTCGGCGAGATCACCCGGGTGGCCGACACCGTCACGGTCCTGCGCGACGGGCGGACCATCGAGACCCTGGACACGGCCTCGGGCGAGGTGACCGAGGACCGCATCATCCGGGGCATGGTGGGGCGCGACATGGACCACCGCTACCCCGAGCGCGAGAGCCGCCCGGGGCGGGTGCTGTTCGAGGTGGTCGACTGGACCGTGGACCACCCCTCCCAGCTGGACCGGCGCGTGGTCGACGGCGCGTCGCTGTCCGTGCGCGGCGGCGAGATCGTGGGCCTGGCCGGGTTGATGGGAGCCGGGCGGACCGAGTTCGCGATGAGCGTGTTCGGCCGCTCCTACGGCCGGTACGTCAGCGGCTCCCTGCGCAAGGGCGGCCGCCCCGTCAGGATCCGCGACGTGAGCGAGGCCATCGCCCACGGCATCGCCTACGTTCCCGAGGACCGCAAGGAACTGGGCCTGCTGCTGGACGACGACATCCTCCGCAACATCACCCTGGCCGGGCTCGACCGGGTCAGCCGCAACGGGGTGATCGACCCCGCGCGCGAGGCGGTCCGGGCCGACGACGCCCGCCGCCGGATGCGGGTCAAGAGCCGAGACGTCTTCCAGGCCGCCGGACAGCTCAGCGGCGGCAACCAGCAGAAGGTCGTCCTCGGCAAGTGGATGTTCACCGAACCCGACCTGCTCATCCTCGACGAGCCCACGCGCGGCATCGACGTCGGAGCCAAGTACGAGATCTACCTGATCATCCAGAGCCTCGCCCGGCAGGGGAAGGGCGTGCTGCTGATCTCCTCGGAGCTGCCGGAGCTGATCGGGATGTGCGACCGCGTCTACACCATGAACGACGGCCGGATCACCGGAGAGGTGCCCCGCGACCGCGCCGACCAGGAGACCCTCATGCGACTGATGACCACGGCCCGGGCCGGTGCCCGATGAGCGCCGTCCGCGACCTGCTGCGCGGCAACGCCCGCCAGTACGGGATGGTGATGGCGCTCCTGGCGATCGTCGTCCTGTTCGAGATCCTCACGGGCGGGCTGCTGCTCAGGCCGCTCAACATCACCAACCTCATCATGCAGAACAGCTACGTCCTGATCCTGGCGATCGGGATGATGCTGGTCATCATCACCGGCCACATCGACCTGTCGGTCGGCTCGATCGTCGCGTTCGTCGGGGCGCTGTCCGCCGTGATGCTGACCTCCTGGGGGCTGCCGGTGTGGGCCGTGGTGCCCGCCGCCCTGCTCGCGGGCGCCCTCATCGGGGCCTGGCAGGGCTTCTGGGTGGCCTACGTGCGCATCCCCTCCTTCATCGTCACCCTCGCCGGGATGCTGATCTTCCGCGGCGCGACGATGGTCGTGCTGGGCGGGGAGTCGGTCGGTCCGCTGCCCGACAGCCTGCGCGCACTCGGCTCGGGGTACGTGCCCGACGTGGTCGACGCCGAGGTGCACGTGCTCACCCTCCTGCTCGGTGCGCTGTCCTCCGCGGCCCTGGTGTGGTCGCAGTGGCGGGGGCGGGTCCGTTCCGCCGGGCACGGGCTGCCGGTGTCCTCGCGGGGCCTGTTCTGGGCCAGGGCCGCCGCCACCGCCGTCGTGGTCAACGCCTTCGCCTGCGTGTTGGCGGTCCACAACGGGATCCCGGTGGTCGGGGTGCTGCTGGTCGCGCTGATCGTGGTGTTCTCGTTCGTCATGAACACCACGGTGGCGGGGCGGCACGTCTACGCCGTGGGCGGCAACGAGAAGGCGGCGATGCTGTCGGGCGTCAAGACCAGGCAGACGACGTTCTGGGTGTTCGTGACGATGGGCGCGCTCTCGGCGCTGGCCGGTCTGGTCTTCATGGCCCGGCTCAACGCGGCCACCCCGCGGGCCGGGACGATGTTCGAACTGGACGCGATCGCCGCGGCCTTCATCGGCGGGGCCTCCGCCGCCGGAGGCGTGGGAACCGTCATCGGCGCGGTCGTGGGCGCCCTGGTCATGGGCGTCATGAACAACGGGATGTCGCTGATCGGCCTGGGCGTGGACTGGCAGCAGGGCATCAAGGGCCTGGTCCTGCTCGCGGCCGTGGCCTTCGACATCTACAACAAGAACCGGGTCGGCCCGCGCCGGGGCGGGCGGGACCGCTCCGGCGCGGGCGGCGGTGGCCGGCTCCCGGCGGAGGAGCCGCCGGAACGGGCCCCGACCGCCGCGATGTGACGGGGTTGTTATGCCGCGGCCGCCTGGCGTACAGGCGGCCACGGTAAGTTCTGCCCGGTCAGGACCGCACCGGGCGGGGCCGGGGGACCCCGGCGCCCGTCGGCAGAGAGAGAAGACACGCATGGCGAAGTACTCGAAGTTCGTGGTGGCCGCCGACACCGAGGGCGCCCGGAGCATCCTCCAGGAGACGCTGGCCCAGCAGCAGTTCCGCTTCTCCTGGGAGAGCCCCCAGCGCGGACTGGCGGAGAAGGGCAGCAAGGTCAAGGCGATGCTGCTCGGCGCGTTCTCCGTGTACTACCCGTACTCCCTGCAGATCGACCCGAACCCCGACGGCACCGTCACGGTCTCGCTGTTCCTGGCCAGCACCGGCATGATGGGCGGCGCCGTCGGCGTGGCCAAGGTGCGCAACGGACTGGACTCCCTCTCGGGCGCGGTCCGCTCCGCCTACGAGTCCAGGGGCGTGCTGCGCAGCGCCGAGATCGGCTGAGCCCGGCCGCTCCGCGCCTCCCGTGGCCCTTTCCGGTCGGTCCCGGTGTTTTCGGGGTCCGGAGCGCTTCCGGCCGCGAGAGGGCCAGGGCCACCGGGCACCGGGTCCGGCCCGGGTCCGTCCACAGGCTCCGCGCCGGTCCGTCCCGAGTCGTCGGGACGAACTAGTCTGATTCCCGTGGCCGGTCGAATCAGAGACGAAGACGTCGCCCTCGTACGGGAGCGCTCACCCATCGCCGACATCGTCGGCGAGTACCTCCAGCTCCGCAGCGCCGGCGGCGGCTCCCTGAAGGGCCTGTGCCCCTTCCACGACGAGAAGTCCCCCTCCTTCAACGTCACCCCGGCGCGCAACCTCTGGTACTGCTTCGGGTGCGGCGAGGGCGGCGACGTCATCGCCTTCGTGCAGAAGATCGAGCACCTGAGCTTCGTCGAGGCGATCGAGACCCTCGCGCGGGGGGCGGGCATCCAGCTCCGCTACGAGCAGGGCGGGTACGTCCCGCGCAACGAGCAGGGCCAGCGCCAGCGGCTGATCGAGGCGCACCGGGCCGCGGCGGAGTTCTACGCCGAGCAGCTGCTCTCCCCGCAGGCGCAGGAGGCGCGGCGCTTCCTCACCGAGCGCGGGTTCGCCCGGGCCGACGCCGAGCGCTTCGGGGTCGGGTACGCCCCGCCCGGCTGGGAGTCGCTCACCTCGCACCTGCGCAAGAAGGGCTTCACCGACAAGGAGATCATCCTCGGCGGACTGGCCAGCCAGGGACGGCGCGGCCCCTACGACAAGTTCCGCAACCGGCTGCTGTGGCCGGTGCGCGAGGTCACCGGCGAGGTCGTCGGGTTCGGCGCGCGCAAGCTCGACCCCGGCGACGACGGGCCCAAGTACCTCAACACGCAGGAGACCCCGCTCTTCAAGAAGAGCGGCCTGCTGTACGGCCTGGACCTGGCCAAGAAGGAGATCGCCAGGCAGCGCAGGGCCGTGGTCGTCGAGGGCTACACCGACGTGATGGCCTGCCACCTGGCGGGCGTCACCACCGCCATCGCCACCTGCGGCACCTCCTTCGGCGAGGAGCACCTCAAGATCCTGCGGCGGCTGCTCCTGGGCCGCTCGGAGTTCGGCGGCGAGGTCGTGTTCACCTTCGACGGCGACAAGGCCGGGCAGAACGCGGCGCTGCGCGCGTTCGCGGAGGAGCACGGGTTCGCCTCGGAGACCTTCGTCGCGGTGCAGCCCGACGGGCTCGACCCGTGCGACCTGCGCATCCGGCACGGCGACGGCGCGGTGCGGGACCTGGTCGAGGCGAAGAAACCGCTGTACGAGTTCATGATCCGCAGCAAGTTCGAGGGGCACAACCTCGACACCCCCGAGGGCCGCCTCGCCGCGCTGGACGCGGCCGCGCCCATCGTGGCGAGCATCCGCAACGCCGGGGTCCGCAAGCTCTACGGGGTCAGCCTGGACCGCTGGCTCGGCATCATGGACGAGGAGTTCGTCAGCAGGCGGGTGCGCCAGCACATGAACCAGGGGCGCCCCCAGCGCGGCGGGCGGCCCGCGCCCGCGCCCGCCGCGCCCGCCGAGAGCGCGCCCTACGACCCGCGCGACCCGTCGGTGCAGCGCGAGCGGCTCGCGCTCAAGCTCGCGGTGCAGCACCCGGCGCTGTCGGGCGAGTTCGACCAGCTCGACGAGGACGCGTTCACCGTCTCCCAGCACCGGGTCGTGTTCCGGCTGCTGCGGGACCAGGGCGGGGTGGCCGCGGCCCAGGACCCGGCGCAGTGGGCCGGCCGGCTGCGCGAGGCCGCCCGCAACGAGGAGCAGCGGGGGTTCGTCACCCGGCTGGCGGTGGAACCGGTCGAGATCTACGGAGAACTCGACGAGCACACCGCCGGAGAGGTCATCGGCACGATCAGGGTTCATTCCATCAATCGTCAGGTCACAAACCTCAAGTCGCAGCTGGGGCGGCTCGACCCGATCGCCCAGGCCGAGGAATACCAGCGGGTCTTCACCGAACTGATGACTGTTGAACAGCGCAAACGCACGATGCGGGAGCGGTCCGGCGGTGCCGCGTGACACAAGGGTGACAAAAGTAGACCTCACCATGGCGGGGTGACACCGGGCACACTGTAGGAGTGGCTCTTTCGGTGCTGCCAAGCGAGACACCACCGGTCCGGCAGGTGGTGGAACTGGTCGCGGGCGGAAGGAACGAGGGCGCGGTCTCGGTGACCGACGTCGTGTCCGCCCTGGACCGGTTCGATGCCCCGCCCGAGGCGTTCGACCAGGTCGTGAGAGACCTGGAGCGGCAGGGGATCGACGTCGTCGACCCGGCCGCCGACGACGCCCGGGCCGTCGAGGAACGGGGGCGCCGCGCGCCCACCAGCGACCTCGTCCGCATCTACCTGCGCGAGATCGGCCGTGTTCCGCTGCTCACGGCAGAAGAAGAAGTGGAATTCGCCCAATCGATCGAGATCGGACTCTACGCCGAGCAGAAGCTCCGCGTCGTGCGGACGCTCCCGGTCCCGTCCCAGATCGACCCCGACCGGATCGCCGACCTCCGCTCCCTGGTCCGCGAGGGGGAGCGCGCCAAGCGCCGGCTGATCGAGGCCAACCTGCGCCTGGTGGTGTCCATCGCCAAGCGCTACATCGGGCGCGGCCTGATGCTTCTGGACCTCGTCCAGGAGGGCAACCTCGGCCTGATCCGCGCCGTGGAGAAGTTCGACTACGCCAAGGGGTACAAGTTCTCCACGTACGCGACCTGGTGGATCCGCCAGGCCATCACGCGCGCGATCGCCGACCAGGCGCGCACCATCCGCATCCCGGTGCACATGGTGGAGACCATCAACAAGCTGATCCGGACCCAGCGCCAGATGCACCAGGAGCTCGGCCGCGAGCCGACCCCCGAGGAGCTCTCCCGCGCGCTGGACCTGGGTGGCGAGCGCGTCGCCGAGATCCAGCGCATCGCGCAGGAGCCGGTCTCCCTGCAGTCGCCGATCGGCGAGGAGGACTCCGACTTCGGCGACTTCATCGAGGACTCCGACGCCGTGGTGCCGGTGGAGGCCGCGGCGTTCATCCTGCTCCAGGAGCAGCTGGCCCGTCTGCTGAACGCGCTCTCCGAACGGGAGCAGCGCGTCATCGCGCTCCGGTTCGGCCTGGCCGACGGGCATCCGCACACCCTGGAGGAGGTGGGAAGGGAGTTCGGGGTGACCCGCGAGCGCATCCGCCAGATCGAGGCCAAGACGCTGGCGAAGCTGCGCCAGCCCTCGCGCGCCCAGATGCTCCGCGACTTCCTGGAGTGACGGTTCCGCCGCCGCGCCGCAGTGGACAACGAGCGGAACGGCGGCCGGGGTTCCCACGGGACCGATTCCGGTCTCGCGCGGGTTCCCCTGGGCCAACGAGCCGTCGGCCCTATACCTTGTGAAGCATGCCTGCTCGCCATCGGCGCGGAAGCACCCCTTCGTTCCGACGGAGCCGGGGGGTCCTGTTGTGGACGGTTCTGGCCATGGCGCTGTGCTCCCTCTTCGTGAGCACCTTCGCGGCGTTCACCCGCGCGGTGCCGGCCTTCGGTCCGAAGGAGAGCCTGGCCTACTTCGCCGACTGGAACACCGCCAACCGGGGCTACTCGATCAAGGACATCGACGAGAGCGGAGCGGCCGCGCGGCTGAACCGGTTGATGTGGGCGTTCGGCGACGTCAACGCCGAGGGCCTGTGCCACATCCCGGCCGACGCCGACCAGCCGTGGCAGATCTTCCAGCACCGCTACGACGCCGACGACAGCGTGGACGGGGTGGGCGACACGTACGAGCAGCCGCTCGCGGGCAGCCTCAACCAGCTGCGCAAGCTCCAGGAGAAGTACCCGCACCTCGACGCCAGCATCTCGCTGGGAGGCTGGAACTGGTCGACGCACTTCTCCGACGCGGTGCGGACCGAGGAGTCCCGCCGGCGGTTCGTCTCCTCGTGCGTGGACCTGTGGCTGCGCGGGAACCTGCCGAAGCTCCCGGGGGAGCCCCAGGGAGGCGAGGGGGTGGCCGCGGGGATCTTCGACGGTATCGACCTGGACTGGGAGTGGCCCGGCGGCAACGGGCACCCCGGCAACACGGTGCGGCCCGAGGACAAGCACAACTTCACCCTGGTCGTGACCGAGTTCCGCGAGCAGCTGGACGCGCTGGAGGCCGAGACCGGCGAGGAGTACACGCTGTCGGCCTCGCTGTCGCACGACGCCCGGATCATGCGGGACAGCTACGAGCCCGAGGTGTTCGGGCACCTCGACTTCGCGACCGTGCAGGGATACGACTTCACCGGGTCGTGGAGCGACGTCACGGGCCACCACTCCCAGCTGTACGCGCCCGACGACGCCCCGGACCAGCCCAGCGCGGACAGCGCGGTGCGCCAGTACCTCGACTACGGCCTGCCCCCGGAGAAGCTGGTGCTGGGCCTGCCGGGCTACGGCCGGGGGTGGAGCGGGGTCGCCCCCGGAGAGGACGGCGAGGGGCGTTTCACCCAGGCCACGCGGGCCGCGCAGGGCGGCTACGGCACGGCGACCGAGGCCTACTCCGTCCTGAGGGAACGCGCGGGCGCGCGCTTCTTCGACGAGGACCAGGGCGCCTACTGGGTCTTCGACGGAAACGAGTGGTGGTCCTACGACAACCCCGACGTGGTCCGGCTCAAGGGCGAGTACGTCGTCCGCCACGACCTGCGCGGCCTCATGCTGTGGAACCTGGACATGGACCCCGAGGGCGAGCTCGTCGAGGCGATGGAGGAGTCCCTGAACTGACCGGGGTCCGCGCCACACCCACCGATGACCTTGACGCCACCGCCCTGGAACCCGCGGGTTCCAGGGCGGTGGCGTCAAGGTCATCGAGAGATCCGGCGTGTCTCCTCGCCCTCGCGCCACACGTCGACGACCAGGCGGTCGCCCTCGACCGAGGTCAGCACCACGTCGGTGAGCTCCAGCCGGAACAGGTGGAACGGGCCCGGCGGGGTGCCCGGCTCCCGGAACCTCTCGACCTCGTCGGGGTCGGTCACCTCCACGGCGGTGCCCGAGACCTTGGCGTCGCCGCCCGCCATGGAGGAGTCGCCGGTGTGCGCGTGCAGCGCGAAGCGGCCGTCGCGCTGGAGGTCGCGCGCCTTGACCGCGCCGGGCATCGAACCGATCACCAGGTCCGGGCCGTGGAAGGAGACCTCGGTCCCGCTGACCCGGGGCGCGCCGTCCCTGCGCAGGGTGGCCAGCACGTGGTGCCTGTTCGCCTCGAAGCGGGCGCGCACCGCCGAGGCGAGCCCGGGCGCCTGGGCGGCGAAGGATTCCCATGTCGTCATGGGAGACGAGTATGGCCTCCGAACCTGACGACCCCCGTCAGGTTCGAGGGTGTTTCCGGCGCGGGAGTCTCCATAGAGAACCTCCGGTGCGGGGGTGGATCCGGGCACCGGTGGTTTTGTTGACGGTCGTGGGGGGGGGGCCCCGGGGGGGGGCGGGGGGGGGGGGGGGCCCCCCCCCCCCACCCCACCCCCCCCCCCCCCCGCCCCCAGGG
>NZ_SNYN01000007.1 GCF_004363075.1 Actinorugispora endophytica | reverse complement strand
CGGTCCCATTCCGAACCCGGAAGTTAAGCTCTCAAGCGCCGATGGTACTGCCTCCGTGCTGGGGTGGGAGAGTAGGACGCCGCCGTACGTTTTTTTCGGGGAGGGGCCGCACCTGTCGGGTGCGGCCCCTCCCCCTTTTTTGTTTCCGAGAGGCCCTTTTCGGTCGGCTTCGACCAGGGTTCCAGTCGTCCGGAAAATGTCGACAAACCGACAGGTCGACGTCTCCCGTCCCGGTTCTGCCGTGTTCCGTCGGACTCTGCCTCCGACCCGAAGCCTGCGGCGTAGCGGGACCCGTTCGGGGCGCCGGCGCGAAACCGGGCCCGGAAGCCGGTTCGACCGGGGAGCCGGGCAGTCCGCTGCTCCGGGAGGCGATCGACGGCGGCCTCCGCGCATCTGGAAGGCCCACGGGCACGCTCCCAGAACGGCGGGGGCGCGCCCCCGCCGTAACAGAGGAGAGGGGCGGTTACTCCTCTTCGGAGTCCGCCCCACTCGGTGTCTCGATCAGCTGGCGCACCAGCGCCATGAACTCTTCGTCGCTCATCGCGGCCCAGTCCACACGATCGTTCATGTTGACCGGTTTCCCCGTCCACAAGATCAATAAGCGCGCGCCGGAGCTAATTGCCGGAAGAATCTGGGTGAAATCCGCGTTCTGAATGTTTCAAGTGTCCGCTTTTGGGCTGTGACCTGCGGATACGCAAAATTGACGGCCGTTGCGGCTGTTCTCGGCTCAGATGCGCCGTTGCAGGGCGGCGCGGCATTCGGGGCAGCGGCACCGCTTGTTGTAACCGGTCACCGTACCGTGGGGCAGGTGTGGATCGCGTTCGGCGGTGAGCGTGGCGTCGAGCTGGAAGCCGAACGCGCTGAGAATGCGCGCGGCGGAGAAAACCCGCTGCGGGCTCACCCCCAACTCGCGGGCCGCGTCGTCGATGTGGACCCCCATGCGCAGCTTCGCGATCAGTCGTGAACGCGTGGACGGCGGCATCTCCTCTTCCGCGGTCGCGATCAACTGGTCGGCGTCGTCAATGGGGTAGCTCATCAATTTCCCTAGTGCTGTGACCGAAAGGGTCCACGGTGTTCGCCGTGGTGCGGCACTGCTCCACTCCTCGAGGAGCTCCTGCGGTCCGGCGGTTCTGTTTCCACGCGTCCTCCGGGGCGTGGCGGTCTCCTTCCCCCGGGCCGTGGACCGGTCGGGGCTCTCGGGGACCGGGCCTCGCGCGCGGTGGCGTGACGCGCACCGCGGAGCGTTTCCGAAGGAGTGGTGCGCGTGGTCGGCCCTGGAATCCCGTCCTCGACCACCCCGAATCGTACGCGGTGCGGGGACGTTCCGGGGCGTTCCGCCGCTCCGGCCCCGCGCGGCCCGCGCGGTGGTGGACCTCTCCGCCTCGGGGCGTGCGGGAGAGGGCCCGGTGGGTAGGGTCGGGGCGTGGGCCGCTCCGGTCCCCGGACGAGGTGCGCCGTACCCGGTCATGACAAGACGGCGCTCACAGCACCGACCTCGAAGGGAACCCGACATGGCGTGGCTCTTTCTTGTCCTCTCCGGCCTGCTGGAGACCGTCTGGGCGACGGCGCTCGCGTCGTCCAGGGGGTTCACCCGGCTGTGGCCCACGGTCGTCTTCGTCGTGGCGCTCGTGCTGAGCATGGGCGGCCTGGCCCTGGCCCTGCGCTCCATCCCGATCGGCACCGGATACGCCGTCTGGGTGGGTATCGGAGCGGTGGGCACGGCGGTCGTCGGCATGGCCTGGCTGGGTGAGCCTGTCGGCGTCGCGAAGATCCTGTGCCTGCTGCTGATCGTGGCGGGGATCGTCGGTCTGAAACTGCTGCACTGACCGTTTCGCGGTAATTGATCCTTTCGGGGGCGTTGTTCCTGATGGGAGAAAGAGATAACCGCCGGGCCGGTCCGGCGGTTTCGTCTGGTGCTCGCACCGCTTCCCACCGGGGAGTCCACGTTCGCGAAACGTGATCCGGCGGGAGGCGGGGAGCTATTCGGCCGGGAGGAGGCGGCCGTTCCGCGGCCAATTTCTACGAATGCATTGCTAGCGGCTGGTGGTAGTGCTTCCCTGGTTTACACAGCCATCGATGCCCAGCGTGTACGGACAAGAGGTAATGACCAGCCCCATCGTTCGTCGCCGCCGCCTGTCGGCGGAGCTTCGCCGCTGGCGGGTGCAGGCGGGGATGACTCTCAGCGACGTCGCCGAGGAGCTCGAGTGGTCACCCGCCAAGCTCGGGCACATCGAGACGGGCATTCGCAAGTGGCCGTCCGTCATGGAGGTGTCCGCGCTGCTCCGGCTGTACGGGGTGACGGGAGGCCGCCGTGAGGCCATCCTGACACTGGCCAGGGAGTCGCGGCTGCGTCCGTGGTGGACCGAGTACGAGGACGTCGTCCCGTCGGCCTACGTCGGCAACGAGGCGGGCGCGGTGGCCATCGACTCCTACGCCGGGACGCTGGTCCCGGACCTGGTGCAGGCGCCCGAGTACACGGCGCTGCTGGCGCGTTCCAGGGGCCATGACGACCGCCTGGTCGACCGCATGGTCGCCGCGTACCTCAAGCGCCAGGAGACCCTGGACAGAGACAGCCTCAACCGCTACCACGCCCTGGTCGAGGAGGACGCGCTGCAGCGGGTCGCCGCGTGGCCCGAGGTGCTGCACGCGCAGCTGCGCCGGCTCATCGAGCTCGCCGAGGACAGCCGTCGCGTCACCATCCAACTGCTGCCCACCTCGGCCGGGCCGAACGCCGGGGCCGCGGGGCCTTTCACCGTACTGGAGTTCGACGAGGGGGAGAGCTCACTGGCGTTCGTGGAGGCCACGCACGGCGGCACGATCGTCGAGGAGGCGGCGGGCGTCGCGCGCTGCCAGAGGGCGTGGCGTGGTCTGATGGGGATGGCGGCCGCCCCGCGCGCCACCGTCGTCACCCTCAAGCACCTGGATCTGCTGACCTAGTGTCCCGGGAGCGATGGGTGGTTCGCGTCCGGAGCCGCGACTCCTCGCGGGGACCGGGCTGCCCGGGGGTCTCCTGTTGTGACAGCCGCCTGACGGGCGGGGAGGGGGCCTGAGGAGAAACCCGGCGGGCCGGTCGGCGGGACGGTGTGCGGGGAGTCTTTCGATGACCTCGGCGTTGGCGCCGTGTCGTGTCCGTTCCGGCAGCGGATACGCGTCCGGAACCGCCCGAACGCGTACCGTTCAGGGTAAGAGTCTCGCCAGGGTTGCTAGGCTGCTTGGGGACAAACCCATAAAGTGCTCCCATGACGCCTTAGGCTCGGTTCAGACGGGCCTGTGAGCGCGGGCCGCTCACTCGTCCGCGACTCAACCCGAGCCGGGCCGCGCGTCGAGACTTGTTCCAGATCCGTGAAGGAAAGTAAGGGGTCCTCACCGTGAAGAAGATCATTGTCCTGGTGCTGGTGGCCCTCGGGGCGTTCGCCATCTACCGCAAGATCCAGGCCGACCGCGCCGAGCTGGACCTGTGGACCGAAGCCACTGCCGCCAGCGACAACTAGCCTGCTGTACGGGCAAGTAGTCGGATTCCACCAGGGGAGAGCCGGGAGCGCCGTGCGGCGCGCCTGGGCTCACCCTCCGGCGTGACGCCACCGACCGCTCGACGACGTCGACGGGGCGGTATGCTCTTCAATCGTCGCCGTGATGTCGCCGTGAACGATGCGGCGGCGCTTGCGACGAGGGGCCATAGCTCAGCTGGCAGAGCGCCGGTTTTGCATACCGGAGGTCAGGGGTTCGACTCCCCTTGGCTCCACCGTGTGGTCGAAGTTCCAACCCTGTCCCCTTACCGGGGGCAGGGTTTCTTCGTTCTGCCCCCGGTGGGCGCCGGCGTGGAGCCGGTCGGCCGGACCGGGCGCGGTCTCGAGCCCTTCCCACGGCTCCGTCGCGCGGTGCCGGGAGCGGGCGACCGCTACTTTCGACGGGGGTGGGAAGCCGGGGAAATCAGGGAACAGTCAGGGGCATCCCCGTGGCGATGGCCGATTCCGATCACCGATCATGGGAAGAGGTAGTAGAGACCCCTTCACGGGGAGCCTCAGCCCTACACCACAGCCATAGCGCGGCAAGGAGTGATCGTGGCCGTGTACAACCCAACACCTCCTCCGGCGCCCTACGGCGGCAAGCCCGTTCCGCGGTCGCAGATGCGGCTGACCCACGCGGAGCGCGACCAGGTCGCCGAGGTGCTGCGCGAGGCGTACGCACAGGGCCAGCTGGACGAGGACGAGTTCGACGAACGGCTCGGCCGGACCATGTCCGCCAAGCTCCACGGTGAGCTGGAGCCGCTGGTCGCCGACCTGTCCCCGGCCGTCCCGGGGGGCGTCGCCGGTGCGACTCCCATGGCCGGGCCCGAGGGCGAGCCGACGAAGGAGGAGCGGGGCTGGGCGCTGGGCGCGCACGTCTCCGGTTACTTCAGCCTCGGGTTGGGGCCGCTGCTGGTCCTGCTCGCCAAGGGCGATTCGCCGTTCGTCCGCCGCCAGGCGTTCCAGGCGCTGAACTACCAGTTGATCTTCCTCATCGCGACCGTGACGCTTCCGATCACGATGTGGCTCCTCTTCATCCCTCTCGTCATCTACGTCTTCATGGCGGTGGGCTGGGTGTTCCTTCCGCTGATCGCCGGCATCGCCGCGGCCCTCGGCAACAACTGGCGCTACCCGCTCACCTACCAGATCATCAAGGACCCCCGCGCCAGGTAGGGGGCCGACGGACTCCGGGAGGCAAGGGGCGCCGAGAACGAGAACGGCCCCGCGATGGTGATCGCGGGGCCGTTCTCGTCGTGGTGTGTCGAGGAGGGAGGCCGCGGGTTACTGCTTGACCCGGCCGTTCAGCTCCTGGGAGGTCTCCGAGGCGGTGTCTTCGGCCCCCGCGGCCTCCGTGGCCGTGGAGCCCGCCGCGCCCCTCATCTTTCCCCTGGCCTCCCTGGCCTTGGCGGCCAGCTGGTCCCTGGTCTGGCGGACCTGCTCGCGCGCGCTGTCGAGGTTGGCCTGCCACTCGGCGTCCTGGGACGCCTGGCGCAGACGCAGCACCCCGTACACCGCGGCGGCGCCGAGGGCGCCCGCTCCGATGATGACGAGCGAGCGGGGCATCCGGCGGCGCTTCGCCACGGGGAGGGCGGGTTCCACCCTGTGCGCGGCGGCGGTCAGGAGACCGGCCACCCGGGGGGCGACCGTGTCCTCGACCCGCAGGGCCGCGGTCTCGAGGCGGGGAGCGGTCCATCCCCGCGCCTGGTTGAGCCGCAGGGCCGCGGTCTCCCTGGCCTGCTCGGTGTACGGGGCGAGCCGCTCCGCCTGCTCCCGAGCGAGCTCCTGAAGGCGGCTGAGAGCCTCCTCCGCGTCCCTGCGGGCCTCGCGACGCTTCAACATGATCGACACGTGCTCCTCCTCTGTTCCAAGGCTTTCCGGGTGGCCCTCTGCCCGATCCGGCAAGTCCTATGCGTTCGACGCGCGGACGGCGGTCCGCGACCGGTCCGTTATAAGGGCGTTATCTCAACATACGTGGTCGATGTGGGTCCGACCACGCGCCCGCACCGTGTCCCTCGCCTCTCCCGCACCGGTGGCGGCCCGCGTCCGGGCCGGATCGGGACGGTAACGTGTCAGGGGTAAGCCATTCACAACGGAAAGGCACTCAGGTGTCTGACGCTAAAGGCCAGCTCTTCGCACGGCTGAGCACCAACCGGGGCGAGATCGTCCTCAGACTCTTCTCCGACGAGGCGCCGGAAACAGTCGAGAACTTCGTCGGTCTCGCCGAGGGCACGAAGGAGTGGGTGGACCCGCGCACCGGTCAGCCCACCAAGGCCAAGCTCTACGACGGCACGGTGTTCCACCGCGTCATCAAGGGCTTCATGCTGCAGGGCGGCGACCCGCTCGGAAACGGGCGGGGCGGCCCGGGCTACCGCTTCAAGGACGAGCCGCACCCGTCCCTGAAGTTCAACCGCCCCTACCTGCTGGCGATGGCCAACGCGGGCCCGAACACCAACGGCTCCCAGTTCTTCATCACCGTGGGCGCCACCGACTGGCTCAACGGCAAGCACACGATCTTCGGTGAGGTCGTCGAGGGCCGCAACGTCATCGACACCATCGCCGAGGTCGCCACCGACCAGATGGACAAGCCGCTGGAGCCCGTCGTCGTCGAGTCCGTCTCGATCGAGCGCAAGTAGGATCCGACCGGTATGAGCGCCTCCCAGCCTTCCGAACCGCAGGCCCAGGCCGTCCCGACCTGTTTCCGGCACCCTGATCGCGAGACGTACGTCCGGTGCCGCCGGTGCGACCGGCCGATCTGCCCTGACTGCATGCGGGACGCGTCGGTCGGCTTCCAGTGCGTGGAATGCGTGGCCGAGGGCAACAAGGGGGTTCGGGAGGCGCGTACCGCCTTCGGCGGGAAGGTGATCTCCAAGCCGTACGTGACGTGGGCCCTGCTGGGGCTCATCGGCGTCGGCTATCTCCTGCACCTGGCGAGCGGTGGCACCCTGTGGTCGGGGAGAAGTGCCGTCAGCGACCAGTTCGGCATGTGGGGTGCCGGGATCGACTACGCGGACCAGTGGTACCGCCTGATCACCTCCGCGTTCCTGCACTCGGGCGTGATGCACCTGCTGTTCAACGGGTTCGCGCTGTACGTGGTCGGTCCCCAGTTGGAGAACTGGCTCGGCCACGTCCGGTACCTCGCGCTGTGGGTGGTCAGCGCCGTCGGCGGCTCGGTCCTCGGCTATCTCGTGGAGCCGAACCAGCTGACGGTCGGCGCGTCGGGTGCGATCTTCGGCCTGTTCGGCGCGATCCTGCTGATCGGCCGGCGGTTGAGGCTGGACACCCGCTTCATCCTCGGCCTTCTGGCGGTCAACCTGCTGATCACCTTCACGGTGCCGAACATCTCCTGGACCGCGCACATCGGTGGTCTGGTGAGCGGTCTGCTCCTGGGCGGGACGTACGCCTACCTGCCGTTCGGGGCGGGCCGGGGAGACCGGACGCGGGCGCGCGCGGCCCTGCACGCGGGAGTCACCGCCGGGTACGCGGTGGTGCTGCTGGCCGTGGCCGTGGTGTGGGCCGTGGCCGTCAGGGGCTGAGCCGGACCCGCGGCGGAACACGTGAAGGGCCCGGAGCCGAATGGCTCCAGGCCCTTCACGTATTTGTGCACAGGTTGTCCGCCCCTGTGGATAACTCTGTGGACAACTGGTTGCCCAGTTGTGGATAAACTCCGTGGAAAACCTTCGGAACTGGGAAAACAGCGCCGTTTTCGCCTTGTGGACAGTTAGTGCCAACGTGTGGACAGAATCACCGAGATGATGAGTCCGCTGAAGCCGATGGCGAGGTTCCAGTTGGGCTGGTTCTCCAGGAACGAGACCGGGACGAAGTTCCCGACGATGTAGTAGACACCGATCCACAGGATGCCCAGAACCCCGAACGCGATCATCGCGGGGGCCACCCAGCGCGGACTGACCTTCGGCTTGGTCGCGGTGGGCGGCGGCGTGTAGACGGCCTTCTTCTTGCGATCGCTGCGGGACTTGGGCACGGTCGCTGCTCCAAAACGAGTGGGCCGGACTTCTCCAGAATGGGGATTCAGTCTACGCCCCCGAAGGACGGGTGGGGACGCCCGGGGGGATATCCCGGCTCGCCGGTGCGGGGCACCGCGGATGGAACGGCGCCGCCCGGTCACGGGGACCGGGCGGCGCCGTACGTCGAACGTGTCGGTCAGTCGTCGAGGAAGTCCTGCCAGTTCTCCGGGAAGCCCGGAGTGGTCTGGCCGTTCTCGCCGTTGTTGCCTTCGTTGCCGGGGGAGTCGGAGGGCGACTCGGTGGCGACCGGCGCCTTGGCGAAGGTGACGGTGACGGTGCTGCCCGGGTCGACCTTCGATCCGGCCTGCGGGTCCTGGCTGATCGCGGTGCCCGGGGTGGCCTGGTCGGTCTCCTGCTCCTGGGCGTTGAGGGTCAGTCCCCGGCTCGAGAGCTGGTCCTGGACCTGGTCCTGGTTCATCCCGGAGAAGGAGGGGATCTCGACCTGGGTGCTGGCCTTGGCGATCACCAGGTTGACGGTGGTGCCCGCCTCCACCTCGGTGCCGGCCGCCGGGTCGGTCGACAGGACCGTGCCCTGGGGCTGCTCGGACTCCTCCTGGGTGATCTCGCCGCGCTCCAGGCCCTCCTGGTTGAGCTGGGAGAGGGCATCGCTCTGGGAGAGGTTGACCAGGTTCGGCACCTCCACCATCTCCGGGCCGGTGGAGACCATGATGGTGATCTCGGTGTCGGGGGTCACGGTCTCCCCCGCCGCCGGGTCGGTGCCGGTGACCCCGCCCTCCTCGACGTCGGCGCTGGGCTGCTCCTGCGTCTCCGCGGCGATGTTCTCGAAGCCCTTCGCCTCGAGCTCGCTCCGGGCGTCCTCGACGGAGGAGCCCGCCAGATCCGGGATCGTGAGGTTGTCCGTGCTGGGCCGGTAGATCAGGAAGCCGAGGAAGACCGCGGCGGCCAGCACGCCGGCGCCGAGCACGATCCACAGCGCCCTGCCGCCGCCCCTGCGGTCGTCCTCGTCGTCGTAGTCGTAGTCGTCGTAATCGTCGTCCCGACGCTGCTCGCGCACCGGTGGCAGCGCTGTGGTGGCGCCGCCGCCGGCGGAGGCCAGGGCCATCGTGCTCGCCGCGGTGGGCATGCCCTGGAGCCCGCGCTGGATGTCCGCGCGCATCTCCTCGGCACTCTGGTAGCGCTCCTCGCGGTCCTTGGCCATCGCCCGGAGCACGATCGTCTCGATCCACTCGGGGATCTCGGGGTCCAGGTCCGAGGGCGGGACCGGGTGCTCCCGCACGTGCTGGTAGGCGATGGAGACCGGTGAGTCGCCCGTGAACGGGGGCCCGCCGGTCAGCAGTTCGTACAGGACGCAGCCGGTGGAGTAGATGTCGCTGCGCGCGTCGACGCGCTCGCCCCGGGCCTGCTCCGGCGACAGGTACTGCGCGGTTCCGATGACCTGCGAGGTCTGCGTCATCGTGGCCTGGGAGTCGTTCATCGCCCGCGCGATGCCGAAGTCCATGACCTTGACCTCGGCCTGGCGCGTCAGCATGATGTTCGCCGGCTTGATGTCCCGGTGCACGATGCCGTTGCGGTGGCTGTACTCCAGCGCCCGCAGGATGCCGTCGGTCAGCTCCAGGGTTCGTTCCGGGAGCAGGCGCCGGTCGTCGTCGAGCAGCTCCTTGATGGTCCGCCCGTCCACGTACTCCATGATGATGTACGGGATCGAGGTTCCGTCGATCATGTCCTCGCCGGTGTCGTACACGGCGATGATCGAGGGATGGTTCAACGAGGCCGCGGACTGCGCCTCGCGTCGGAACCGGGCCTGGAAGGTGTGGTCTCGCGCGAGGTCCGAACGCAGCGTCTTGACGGCCACCAGCCGGTCGAGACGGAGGTCACGGGCGCGGTAGACCTCGGCCATGCCACCCCGCCCGACGACTCCGTCGAGCTCGTAGCGGCCACCGAGTAGCCGTGGCTGAGACATGTCGTGAACTGTTCCTCATGATCGTGAGAGGACCTGGAGCGGTTGCTAAGGACCAGGTCGTGTTTCTCGAGTCATCTCGGGCTCGCTCCTCCCCGGGGGCAGGGCCCCGCTGCGTGATCACCGCGAAGCGGCGCAGGAGGGGCTCTTGCTCACCCGAAAGCATTCAAGAAACACTCCCTAGTCGGGCAGTGCGAAGCTTCTGGATTCGCCGCTGCCCGTGTCTTCTCCGGTCTGCTCCCCGGCGTCTGCCCCGTCGTCGCTCCCGTCGTCGCCACCTGTGTCGGCATCGTCGCCGGTGTCACCGGTCTCGCCGGTGTCGCCCGATGGGACGGAGGGATCCGTTGGCGGTTGCGTTGTCGTTGTCGACGGTTCCGTACTCGGCGAGTAGTCCGGTTCCGGCTGGTTCTGGACCGGCGGCACGTCCTGACCGCCGGGGTACTCCGGAGCGGGCGTGTCCGGGTCGGTCTCTACGTCGGTGTCAGGGGATTGAGAAAGCGAGGGGGCCACCGACGGCGTCTTGTCCGGTGTCCCACTGGGGTCAGTTCCCTTCCACAGCTGCGAGACCAGTACGATTCCCAGCGCGACGACTCCGACGGTTGCGATCAGAGCGAGGACGACGGGCAGGTTCAGGCGGCTGTTCGGTGCGGATTCCCCGGCAACTCTATCCGAGCCGTCGGTGCCCGCAGGTGGCCACGCCCCAGTTGGCGGGATTTGTCCAGATTGTCCACCTGTCATGGTGGACGGCCCGGTGTTCGATCCAGCCAGCGTGCCGACCACCATCGTCTGCCCGGTGGCGCTCGCCAGTCCCAGGGACTCGGTGGCGGCGGCGCCGCTGAGACCGGCCCTCAGCCATTGCGCCTGCTGGGAGACCTCGGCCGCCGACACCGGGCGGTCCTGCGGATCCTTGTTCAGCATCCGCTCCACGAGCTCGCGCACCGGAGCGGGCACGGTCTCGGGCAGCGGCGGAGGGGGTTCGCGGGTGTGGGCCAGTGCCAGGGCCAGCGGGGTGTCCGACATGAACGGCGGACGGCCGGCCAGGCACTCGTACGCCACCACGCCGAGCGCGTAGATGTCGGACGACTGGGTGGCGGGCTTGCCCGCCACCTGCTCGGGCGAGATGTACTGGGCGGTTCCCATGACCATGCCGGTCTGGGTCAGGGTCACCGACTCGTTGCCGCGCGCGATGCCGAAATCGGTCAGCTTCACCGTGCCGTTCTCGGTGACCAGCAGGTTCCCGGGTTTGATGTCGCGGTGTACGACACCCCGGGAGTGCGCGGCGGCCAGCGCCTGCGCGGCCTGGTCGAGCACGTCGAGGGCGATGTCGGGGTCGAGACCGGGGTTGCGCTTGATGATCGCGGACAGGGGTTCGCCCGAGATCAGCTCCATGACCAGGAAGGCGATGTCGTCCTGTTCGCCGTAGTCGTAGACCTGGGCGATGCCCGCGTGTGAGAGCGCCGCGGTGATCTGGGCCTCGGTGCGGAAGCGCTGTCTGGAGATGGGCTCGCCCATCTGCGCCGTGTGCAGCATCTTGACCGCGACGAGACGACTGAGGAGGGTGTCGGTGGCGCGCCAGACCTCGCCCATGCCGCCCGCGCCGATCCGCTCGTCGAGCTGGTACCGGTTGCTGAGCAGCGCCCCGGCTCGGGAGCCGAACCCGCCACCCGGAACGTTTCCGCTCACTCGTTGATCACTGCCTCCATGATCGCCTTGGCCACGGGGGCGGCGAGAGTGCCGCCGCTCTGGTTCCCGCGTTCGATCACGACCGCCACCGCGACCTGCGGGTCGTCAGCCGGGGCGAAGGAGATGAACCAGTTGTGGGTGTCACCGTCGCCGGTCTCGGCGGTACCGGTCTTTCCTGCTACCTGCATACCCGGGATGGCCCCGGTCAGACCGCTGCCCTCGTCGCCTTCGGTGACCTGGATCATGGCCTGGGTGAGCTGTTCGGCGGTGTCGGAGCTGACGGCCTCGCTGAACACCTCGGGACTGGTGGAGTCGAGCTCGGACATGTCCGGGCCGAGGATCTCCTGCACCAGGTAGGGCTGCATGACGGTGCCGCCGTTGGCGACACCGGCCGCGACCATCGCCATCTGCAGCGGGGTGGCCTCCAGGTTGCCCTGGCCGATGCCGGTCTGCGCGCGGATGTTGTTGTCCGGCTCCAGCGGGGCGAGGCTCTCGGTCACCGGGACCGGGATGTCCATCGGGCCGCTGTTGAACCCGAACGCGGTGGCCTGGTCGTGCATGGCCTGGTCGCCGAGTTCGATGGCCCAGTTGGCCATCGAGGTGTTGCAGGAGATCTCGATCGAGTGCGCGATCGAGTCCGGCGCGCCGCCGTTGCAGGGTCCGCCGAAGGCGTTGGGCAGGCTGCTGCCGCCCAGCGGGATCGACTCCGGAGCGGCGATGGTGGACTCGATGGTGTTGCCGGCCTCCAGCGCCGCCGCCGCGGTCACGATCTTGAAGGTGGAGCCCGGGGGGTAGCGCTCGTTGAAGGCCCGGTTCAGCAGCGGCTGGTTCTCGTCGGCGGCCAGCGCGTTCCAGTTCTCGACCGAGGCCGTGGTGTCGGACAGGTCCGCCACCTCGTTCGGGTCGTAGGTGGGGATCGAGGCTGCGGCCAGGACCGCGCCGGTGCTCGGGTCGACGGCGACGGCGGCGGCCCGGCCGTTCGTGGCGTTGGCCTTGAGGCCCTCCAGCGCCGCCTGCTGGGCGGCGGGGTCCAGGGTGAGCACCACGGTGGCGCCCTGGGCGGGGGTGCCGGTGAGCATGTCCAGGAAGTTGCGTACCAGCAGGCTGCTGTGGGAGCCGTCGAGGTAGGTGTTCTCGGTCGACTCGATGCCGAAGTTGCCCATCGGGTTGAACACGCCGACCGGGTGCGCGTAGACCTCGCCCTCGGGGTAGGCGCGCTGGTACTGCCCGCTCTCCTCGACCAGGGAGGAGGAGGCGATCTGCTCGTTGCCGACCTGGATGGGGCCGCGCGGGGTGGTGAGGCGCTCGGCGGTGTCGCGCCGGTTGAACTCGTGGTCCTGCAACCACTCGGCCTGGACCGCCTGGATCCAGGTGACGTTGAGGAGCAGCACCCCGAACAGGGCCAGGGCGAAGAGGGAGAGCCTGCGGATGGGTTTGTTCATCGGGTGATCACCTGGGTCGCGCCCTCGTCCTGAATGGCCACCGGGGCCGGCTTGCGGGCGTTGTTGCTCATGCGGACCAGCAGGGCGAGCATGATCCAGCTGGACAGCAGGGCGGAACCGCCCTTGGCGACGAAGGGGATGGTCGCACCCGTCATCGGGATGACGCGGGTGACTCCGCCGATGACGACGAAGGACTGGAAGGCGATGAGGAACGAGATGCCGGAGGCGAACATCTTGATGAACAGCTCCCGGGAGGCCAGCGCGATGCGCATGCCGCGCTGCGCGAGCAGGGCCAGCGCCATCAGCATCACCATGACGCCGGTGAGCCCCAGCTCCTCGCCGAAGGCGGTGAAGATGAAGTCGTTCTGGACCTCGGGGACGTGGCCCGGCTTGCCGCCGCCGAGACCGGCGCCCAGGATCCCGCCCTCGCCGAGCGCGAACAGCCCCTGCACGAGCTGCTGGCTGTTCTGGCCCGCGGTCACGCAGAAGGCGTCGGTGCTGTTCGCGATGATCTCGTCGGTGCAGAACACCTCGGGGCTGAAGGCGTCCAGCCAGGTGACCACGCGGGTGCGGAAGTGCGGCACGAACGGGTACAGCAGGGTGCAGGCGCCGAAGAAGGCGCTCAGCCCCAGGATGATCCAGGAGGAGCGCTGGGTGGCGACGTAGATCATCGCCAGGAAGGTACTGAACAGCAGCAGCGAGGTGCCCAGGTCGTTCATCAGGATGACCAGGACGATGATGCAGAAGCCCCACATGACCGCCATGGGGGCCATGTCGCGCATCCGGGGCAGTTCCAGCACCTTGATCGGGCCGATCTTGACCGGCTTGCTGACCAGGGAGAGCACGTCGCGCTTGGTGACCATGTACCCGGCCAGGAAGGTGACCAGGGCGATCTTGGCGAACTCGGACGGCTGGAGGCTGGTGACGCCCAGGTTGACCCACTGCCGGGCGCCGTTGATGGTCATGCCCAGGCCCGGGATCAGCGGCAGCAGGAGCAGGATCACCGCGCCCAGCGCCATGATGTACGGGTAGCGCTGCAGGACCCGCGGCTCCTTCAGGAAGAACACGATCCCGGCGAAGCCCACCATGCTGGCCGCGGTGAGGATCAGCTGGTCCTGCGCGCTGCCGTTGGTGGTGTCGCCGGTGGCCTCGAAGAGCCGCCACAGCATGGCGATGCCGAGCCCGTTCAGCAGGGTGGCCAGCGGCAGCAGCAACGGGTCGGCGTAGGGGGCGAAGAAGCGGATGAAGACGTGGGCCAGGAGGGCCAGGCCGCCGAAGAGGCCGCCGAAGAGGAACAGCTGCGCCGGCATCTCGTCGTTGCGGGTCAGCCCGGCCTCGATCATCGCGAACAGCGTGATGGCGATCGCGAGCAGCAGCATGATCAGCTCGGCGTTGCGCCGCTTGACCGGTGGCAGGGCCGTCGACAGTGCTTCGCTCATTGGGCGCCTCCTGTCTCCTGTGCAGGTTGAGACGCCGGGCTCCGCTCGGAAGTTCCCTGATCCTGAGGATCCCGGGGCTGCCCTTCGGCCTCCTCCAGACCGCAGTCGGCGGGGGACTGCCGGCAGCCCTCGAACACTTCGCGGAGTTCGGCGACGCGTTCCTGGGCCTGGTCGAGGTTGTCGACGGTGATGCTGCGCTCCACCGACTCGCGCTGGGTGTCGGGGAGCATCTCCAGCGGGATACCGGTGCTCTCCACCTCGCTGGCCAGGCTGTACCCGGCGACGTCGGTGTTGATGCCCTGGTAGATGGTGACTTCGCCGTCGTCGCTGGCACCCACGAAGTACTGGTTGTCCAGGAACTGGCGACCGAAGTAGAAGCCGACACCCGCCACGATCGCGACCAGGACCAGGAACGTCAGGACCATGGGCCACCAGGGGCGGGTGCGCCGGGGAGGATCCGCGTCCTCCGGGGGCTCGTAGTCGGGGATGGGGTCCATTTCGGCGGTGTCCCCGGTCCCGCCGCGAGTCAGGCCCTGGGCCCGGCCCGCCGGGGTGTCCGGCGGGGTCACCGGTTCGCGGCGCTGGTTCGCCGCTCCGACCGCGGTGGGGGCCGTCGTGGGTCCGACCGGGTCGGTGGCGGTGTCGATCACGTCGGCGATCACCGCCGTGATGTTGTCCGGCCCGCCGCCGCGGTTGGCCAGCTCGATCAGCCGGACCGCCGCCTCGTGGGGGGTGCGCTCGGTGGCGAGGGTCTCGTGGATGGTCTCCTTGCTGACCACCCCCGACAGTCCGTCGGAGCAGAGCAGGTAGCGGTCGCCGACCTGCGCCTCGCGCACGGACAGGTCCGGGTCGACGTGCCCCTGGCCCTGGATGGCGCGCAGCAGCAGGGAGCGCTGGGGATGGGTGGCGACCTCGTCCTCGGTGATCTTCCCCTCGTCCACGAGGGTCTGCACCAGGGTGTGGTCGTTGGTGATCTGGTGGAGCTCGCCGTCGCGGAGCAGGTAGGCCCGGGAGTCGCCGACGTGCATCAGCGCCATCCGGGCCCCGGACCACAGCATCGCGGTCAGCGTGGTCCCCATGTTCTCCAGGCGGGGCTCCTCGCGGACCTTCTGCGCCAGGGCGTTGTTCGCCGCTTCGGCGGCGCCCTCCAGCGCCCGGACCATCTCGCTTCCGGGCATGTCCTCGTCGAGCGGGATGAGTGAGTTCACGGCCAGCGCGCTGGCGATCTCACCGCCCGCGTGCCCGCCCATGCCGTCCGCGACCACGAGCAGGTAGGGCCCCGCGTAGCCGGAGTCTTCGTTTCCTTCGCGGAGGCAGCCGACATCGGAGTACGCCGCGTATCGAAGTGCGATTGTCATTTGCGTAGTTCCAGAACGGTCTTGCCGATGCGGATGGGTTGTCCGACGGAGAGGGGCTGGGGGCGAGTCAGCCGGTTCTGGCCGAGGTAGGTCCCGTTCGTCGAACCGAGGTCTTCCACGACCCAGCGGCCGTTGTCGGAGAAGATCCGGGCGTGCCGGCCGGAGGCGTAGTCGTCGGTGATGACGAGGGTGGCGTCCTTGGCCCGGCCGATGATGATCGGTTGGGAGGAGAGGTCGAGAGTGGTCCCGGCGAGGGGGCCCTTGGTGACCACCAGGGAGCGGGGCTCGTTGCGCCGCCCCCGTTGGGGGGCGGGTTTGGGCCGCCGGGGCTCTGACCGGCGGGCGGCACCGCGTTTCGCCTTGCTGGTAGCCGGGCCGAACAAGTCGGTGCGGATTACTCCCACCGCCATGATGATGAACAGCCACAGCACCGCGAGGAACGCGAGCTTGATCAACATAAGGGTCAAGTCGGACATTGCAGTGCTCTTCAGCCCCTGTCGTGCTCCGGCTGGGTCAGCGGTGATGGCTCCGCCAGCGCGTGGTCGTCGCGTCGAACCGTGCCTGCCGCCTCGGAAAGCCAGGTGAACCCATTGGACCCGGTTATTGTGCCCGATTGAAGCAGCATTCGGAATAAAGTCCGGGGTGGCTGTGGATAACGGCACCGAGACGGTGGGTACGTCGACGGACAAGACCCGCTCCGTCGAGGGACGGGGGCGGGCCTCGCCCTGCGGTCGGTTGTTCAGTCGCGGCGGAACGTCATCGTCGTCCTGCCGAGGCTGATCCTGGTTCCGTCCACCAGACGCGCGCGCTTGACCTGCTGGCCGTTGACGAACGTCCCGTTGGTGGAACCCAAGTCCACGAGGACGGTCTCGCTGTCCTCCACACGGATCTCGGCGTGGTGGCGCGAGACCCCGTTGTCCACCAGGCGGAGATCGCAGTCCGTCCCCCTGCCGAGGAGCGTCACCTCGGCGTTCAGTTCGTACGACTGCTGCATGCCGTGAGACGCGATGTTGCCCTCGACGGTCGCGCCGCCGGGGGAGAGCAGCAGCCGGGGGCGCCCGCGCACCGCGGACTCGCGCTGGGGGTGGTCGCTGACGGGCTTGATGATCTCGCCGTCCTTGAACGTGTCCCCGCGAATGACCCCGGACCGGATCCGGAACCGGCCCGTCTGGAGGTCGTCGGCCGCGTCGAAGCGCACGCGGACGGGGCCGACGAACGAATAACCCTGCTCTGTCGCGTACTCGCGCGCCAGTTTGGACAGCTCTTGGCCGAGACTGTCCGAGTAGACCTCAAGTCGTTCCTTGTCCGAGCCGGCGAGTTCCACGACAAAGTCGTTGGGGACCAGGGTGCGTCCTTGGGCGACGATCGCGGCGCGCTCGTCCATTTCCCGTTGTACGGCGCTGGCGACCTCGACGGGCTGGAGTTCCGACTTGAAGGCTCGCGCGAAGGTGCCTTCGATCATCCCTTCGAGCCTGCGCTCGAAGCGTTGGAGCACTCCCACGAGGTACCTCCCTTACTCCACGTCCCGATGAGACGATCGTAACCGGGTAAGCGTGTCCTTTGCTTCACCAGGCGGCTCCGAAGCGGAGGAACCGGCGCGGGAAATGTGTGCGCGAGTGCCTCCGCGACCGTGCTAGCCTTTAACACGTCGCCGAGGAACGGCCGGGAAAACGGTCTGGACTGGGCGAACACACAACTGAGTGTCACTCGGGCGGGTGGCGGAACGGTAGACGCGCACGGTTCAGGTCCGTGTGTCCGAAAGGATGTGAGGGTTCAAATCCCTCCTCGCCCACACAGAGAATCGACAGAGGGCGTCTCTCACCGGTAACGAAGATCACCGGAGGGGGACGCTTTTCCGTTGCCCCGACGAGGCCGGCCGCGGACACCGGGACCCGGTGTCCGCGGGGGCCGGGATCGTCCGGCCGGCCCGCCGCTCGGCGGTCCCGGAGACGGCAGGGGCGTCTACGGGTTCAGGACCGGGGACAGGCTCTCCCAGCGGTTGATCTCGCAGCCGTTCGACCGGTTGAACTCGGCGTTCACCTCGGTCTGGTCGATGTGGCCGGTAATGGTCACGACCTCGGGGCCTCCGTAGACCATGGTGCACGCCTGGTCGTCGGGAACGGGGGCGAACGGCTCGTCGCCGGCCTCCTCCAGAGCGGCGCAGGCGGCCTCGGGAGCGGGGTGGTCGCCGCCCGCGGGGGAGCAGGCCAGCGTCCAGGTGCCGGGGCTGAAGCCCTCGAGACCGGTGGGCGTGTCGCTCTCGGAGTCCACGGCGCGTTCGATGGTCAGTTCGGTCCGGGCCCCGTCCCCCGTCGCGGGGGAGGAGGGCCGCTCTTCGACGTCGCCTCCGGTGGTCCCCCCGCCGCAGCCCGCGATCAGGAGGCCCATGGCCGCGAGCAGGGTGAGGCGGACCAGCGCGGTCGTCGGGATGTGGTTGCGCATACCCTGTTGGACGTGAGCGGACGGGGCGGGGTTCCCGTGCGTGGTCCGAGAACGACTGATCGTGATGAAGAGGTGTCCCGGTGTTCGGAGTGAACGTTCCGGTGGTCGAGGTGAACGCGGTCCCCGAAGGGGGATACCTGCTCGACATCCGCGAACACGACGAGTGGCGTGCGGGGCACGCGCCCGAGGCCGTGCACATCCCCCTCGGGGAGCTGGCCGGGCGCGCCGCGGAGGTCCCGCGGGACACCCAGGTCTACGTCATCTGCCGGGTGGGCGGACGCTCCGCGCAGGCGGTGCAGGCCCTCAACGACGCCGGATGGCGGGCGGCCAACATCGCCGGGGGCATGAGCGCCTGGGCCCTGGCCGGACGCCCCATGGTCAGCGACAGCGGCGAGGCCCCGGTCGTCGCCTAGCGTCAGGGCCCCGGAGCCCGGCGGGCGGTTCGCGTCCGGACCCGTGAGAGGGCCCGCTGCTACCGGGGGTCCCTCTTGAAGTGCTCCAGGGTGAGCAGGTAGCGCTTGGCGTCCGAGCCGCCCGCGTACGCGCCGACCAGGTCGGGGTACTCCGCGGGCACCACGCGGTGGCAGGGCAGGAAGAGGCACAGCGGGTTGGTCGCCAGGGTGTTGGCCACCGCCCGGATCGCGTTGGCGTGCCCGATCCGGGCCGCCAGGGCCGCGTACGAGGTGGTGGACCCGTAGGGGACGTCCAGCAGCGACCGCAGCACCACCCGACCGAAGTCGCTGGTCAGGCGCAGGTCCAAGGGGATCGTGAAGGCGGTCAGCCGCCCCTCGAAGTAGGCGTTCAGCTCCCGCCGCACCGGGTCGAGCCACGCGTCGTGCGGCCCGATCCGCGTCGACACCGCGCGGGCCAGCCGGGGCAGGACCGCCTCCTCGGGGTCGAACGAGCAGGAGACGAGGCCGCGTTCGGTCAGCGCGAGCGACAGGAAGCCCACCGGGGTCTCGGCCGTCCCGGTGACCACGTCGAACGGCACACCGGGGGCGGGCGTCCGCCGCTGCGGCGCGGTGGCGGGCGGGGTCGCCGAGACCACCTGGACCAGGGCGTCGAGGTCGTGTTCGGCTTCGTCGGCGCCGAATTCCTCACTGAACCGCGCGGGCCATCCGTCGCGCCAGGTTCGCGTCATCTCGTCTCCAATACCTGGTCGGCGTCTACCGGACGGTTCCTGAAGAATGACACGGACGGAGGCCCGGATGGGGGAATCGGCGGGCGTGGCGGGCCGCGGGCATCGAATTGGCCGGACCTCCGTCATTCCTGTGCCGCGGGGGCGGTGCCGAATGGCACTATGGCGTAGGTGAGCTTCGAGTCGGCGGCCTGCACCGCAGAAGCCGTGTTGGCCGCAGTGGCCGACGCAGTCGTCGTTCTGGACACCGACCAGCGTGTCGTGCAGTGGAACAAGGGCGCGGAGCGCATGTTCGGCTGGACCCTCGCCGAGGTGATCGGGTACCCCGTCCCGATGGTTCCCGACGACCGGATGGCGGAGTACCACGCGGTTCTGGAGCGGGTGCGGGTCAGCCGGCCGATCTCGCTCACGACCAGGCGGGTCCACCACGACGGCGGGCCGCTGGAGGTCCGGGCCAGCTTCAACCGCCTCACCGACGTGCACGGGGCGATGGCCGGCTGGGTGTGCGTCTTCCACCCGCACACCATGACGCCGTCCGAGGGCGAGCTCGAGCAGCTGCACCTGGCGGAGCGCGCGCAGCTGGTGCGGCGGCTCACCGACGTGATGACCGACATCAACGCGGACCTGGGGCTCGTGGAGATCCTCGACGGGATCGTGCGCAGCCTCACCGATCTCACCGGCGCGGACGCGGGCGGGTTCGCGCTGATCGAGGGCGACACCCTCAGGCTGGTCAGCCTCACCAGGTTGTCGGACCACCTGCGCGGGTTCGAGACCTCCCTGAAGGAGAGCCTGTTCGGGGAGCTGCTGGCCAGCGGGAAGAAGGTGCTGCTGGCCACCGACGACACCCGGTCGCTGAGCGATCTGATCTGGTCCGACCTGGACGGGCTGCACACGATCGCGCTGGGCGTGTCCGACGTGCAGGGCCGCCCCTACGGGGCGCTGTACGCGCTGTACAGCAGGCGCAGGGTCAGCCATGTCGAGATGGAGCTGCTGGAGCTGATGGCGGCGCACGCCGGGGTCGCGCTCGGCAACGCCATGACCTACAGGGAGACGGTCCGCCAGCGCGCCCACGAGCACGCGATCGTGGACGCCAGCGCGGACGGCATCTCGGTGCTGGACCACTCGGGGCGGGTGCGCAAGTGGAACCGCGCCGCCGCCGAGCTCACCGGGTACGGCCTGGCCTCGGTGATCGGCAGGCCGCCCCCGTTCCCGTTGCCGGTCGAGCCGGGGCAGCTGGTCAAGTACCGGATGGGGAACGGCCGCTGGTTGGAGATCCTCGTCGCGGACATCTCCGGCACCAGGGAGCGCGTGGTGGACTTCCGCGACATCTCCCCGGCCAAGGAGCTGGAGGAGCAGAAGGACCTCTTCCTGGCCACCGCGGGCCACGAGCTGCGCACGCCGCTCACGGTGGTCCGGGGGCTCTCCAGCACGCTGGCCGAGCGGTGGGACGAGATCGACGAGGACGAGCGTCGCGGCCACGTGCGGCTGATCGCGGACCGGGCCAAGCGGATGGCGCGGCTGGTGGACCACCTGCTGCTGGGTGCCAAGGCCGGGAGCAGGCAGCTTCCGGTGCGGAACCGGGTCTTCGACGTCCGCGGGTCGCTGCGGGAGGCGCTGGCGGCGTTCGTCCCGCTCCTGGCGGACCACGAGCTGCGGCTGGAACTGCCCGCGACCCTGCCGGAGGTGTTCGGGGACCCCGACGCCACCGACGTGATCATCAGCCAGCTGCTGGAGAACGCGTTCAAGTACTCGCCGGAGGGCGGGGCGGTTTCGGTGTCGGCCGGGGTCGAGGACCAGCGGGTGGTGGTCACCGTCGCGGACGAGGGGGTGGGGATCGACTCGGTGGACACCAAGCGGATCTTCGAGCGCTTCGTGCAGGGGGAGTCGGGGGACCGGCGCCGGTTCGGTGGTTTCGGTCTCGGGCTGTACATCGTGCAGCGGCTCGCCGAGGCGCAGAACGGCCATGTCAGCGCGCATCCCAACCAACCGCACGGAACCCGGATGAGATTCACATTACAGTGTGTTCCGGACTCCGCCCGCGGATCCGGTGAGACAGTGGAACCCCCTGTTCCGGACGGGAACAGCGGTGGTTCCGCGTGACGACGCAGTCCCGGATCGAGACCCCGATGCGGGTTTCCATTGCACCCCAACCGGGCATTTCGGCCCTGGTGGGATCCGAGGAAGAGCGCCACGCGGTAGTCGACCGAGCATCACGAGACCAGCCGGGGCGTGCCAGCGCCACACCTTCGCGCCGTCGTGCCGGTGTCCGGTGCGGTGGGGGGAACGCGCCGGGGGAACAGGAGAAGGACGTGTCGAGGGCCGTACTGCTGCCACATGCGCCGTCGAGTGTCACCAGCGCGCGTCAGTACCTCTGCGCGGACCTGCGCGCCTCAGGGGTGGGACGGGCCGAGGTGGACGACGTCGCGCTCGTCATCAGCGAACTGCTCAGCAACGCGCTGCGCCACGCGGCTCCGCTTCCCCCGCCCTACCCCCCGGACTCGGTCCGGGTCTCCTGGTCCCTCGTCAGGGAGGCCCCCGAGGAGGAGCCGGAGGCGGAGGGCTGGGTGGAGGTGTCGGTGTGCGACGGCGGGGCCGAGACCCTGCCGAGGATCGCGCGCCCCTCGATCTCGGCGCTGGGCGGCCGGGGGCTGGGGATCGTGCAGCGGCTCGCCGCGAAGTGGGGCACCGAGGTGGACGAGTCGACCACGACGGTCTGGGCGGTCATCGACATCCCCGTCCTGGGAGCGGCTCCGGGGGAGAGGGCCCCCTTCGTGTCCTCGCAGTCGTCGCGGGTCTGATCCCGGTCCCGTGGCGCTCCCGGGACGGGCGGCGGGGGTTCGGGAACGGGAGTCCGCGCTGGTCGCGGGGATGTCGAGACGATGGCGCGAAACACCGCCGACGAGGTGGCCACGGCTTCGGGCTGCCGCTACAGTCACGACTGTGGAGTTGAAGATCTCGAGTCGGTCTCAGGGGTGTCACACGTTGGTCGCCGTTCGCGGTGAGATCGACCTTTACACGGCGCCGCTCCTGCACGGTGAACTCGTCGACATGCTGGACGACGGCGCCGCCAGGCTCGTCGTCGACATGTCCGGGGTGGAGTTCTGCGACTCCACCGGGCTGAGCGTCCTGCTGTCGGCCATGGAGAGGGCGCGGGAGAGGGGCGGCGACCTCGAACTGGCCGCGCCCAGGTCCGCGGTCGTGAAGATCCTGGAGATCACCGGGCTGGACGCGGTCTTCGCCGTCTGCGAGTCGGCCGACGTCATGGAGGACGCCATCATCGGTGCGGCCAAGTAGGCGGGCATGGACTCTTCGACGGAACCGGGGCGTGTCGCGGTCGTCATCCCGGCCAGGAACGAGGGGGACCGCGTCGCGGCCACGATCGGCGCGGCCCGCGGGCTTCCGGGGGTGGACCTCGTCGTCGTGGTCGACGACGGCTCGTCCGACGACACCGTGGCCGCCGCGCTCGGCGCCGGGGCCCGGGTCTTCCGGCACGGCCGGAACCGGGGCAAGGGCACGGCCATGGAGACCGGCGCCGAGGCCGTCGGGATGATCGAGGAGCGCGAGGCGGCCTCTGGGGTCTCGGACGGCCCGCGCCACCTGCTGTTCCTGGACGCCGACCTGGGCGCGACGGCCGCGGCGGCGGCTCCGCTGATCGAACCGGTGCGCGCGGGCGCCGCCGACATGACCGTCGCCCTGTTCCCGACGAACCGGACGCGCCTGGGCGGCCACGGCTTCGTCGTGCGCCTGGCCCGCGGCGGCATCCGCCGCGCGACCGGCTGGGAGGCCGAGCAGCCGCTCAACGGGCAGCGCTGCCTGACCAGGAAGGCGTTCGGGGCCGCTCTGCCGCTCGCCCCCGGGTTCGGGGTGGAGACCGGCCTGACCATCGACCTGCTGCACCGCGGATTCGTGGTGCTGGAGGTGGAGGTTCCGATGGAGCACCGCGCCACGGGCACCGACCTGCGCGCCCAGTTGCACCGCGCCCGCCAGTTCGCCGACGTCGCACGCGCGCTGGCGGTCAGGGACCTGCGTCCGGCGATCGGCCGGGCGCTGCGCCGGGCCCGGCGGGACTCGGGGGCCGCGGACCTGTCGGTCGCGTTGGGCGGAACGCGGAGCCGGAACGAGAAACGCTGAACGTGTTCGATGTAAAACTCTGAGTAACGACTAGTCTCGTTCTGTGCTGTCAATCATTCTGTCCGTGACGGGTTCGTTGCTGGGAGCGAGCGGGCTGCTGCTCGGGCTCCTGGCCCTGCGGCGGGCGAGGTCGGCGGTCAGAGACTGCCGGACCGCCGTCCAGCGGTTCGCGCCCGACGCCGGAGGCGTCGACCTGCGCTCCATCCGGGACATCGCGATGGTTCGCTACGACGCGCTCGAGGAGATGTCGGGCGCGCGCTCGTTCTCCCTGGCCATGCTCAACACCGCCGGCGACGGAGTCGTGCTGACCTCGATCAACGGTCGTACCGAGTCCAGGACCTACGCCAAGATCGTCGAGGGAGGGGAGGCCGCCGAGGCGCTGTCCCCGGAGGAGTACCGCGCGATCCGCGCCGCCAGGCTGGGTCAGGGGCCGGACGGGTCCCCGACCGGGGGGAACGGCCTCGGGGCGGTGTCGGTGGTCCCCGCGACGGGGCCCGGCGCCGACGGCCCGGGAAGGCCCCGGGCAGCGGACCCGGCGCGGCCGAAGGGCTGATCGGACGGGCGCTCCCCGGTCGGCACGCGGTCCGAACCGGGACGAGTAACCTGCTTACATGTCGAACCGCTATGCCTACCTGGGCCCCGAGGGAACGTTCACCGAGGCCGCGCTGCGGGCGCTCATGCCGACCGCGTCCACCGGTGACCTCGTTCCGTGCGCGGGAGTGGACATGGTCTTCGCGGCGGTTCGGCGCGGCGAGGTGGACGGCGGCGTCGTCCCGCTGGAGAACTCCGTCGAGGGCGGGGTTCCCGCCACCACCGCGGAACTCGTCGGCGGCGACCCGCTGTTGATCGCCGCCGAGGTCGCCGTCCCGGTGGAGTTCACCCTGTTCGCCCGTGAGGGGACGACGCTGGCGGACGTCAAGCGGGTGGCCTCCCACTCCCACGCGCTGGCCCAGTGCAGGGGCTGGCTGGCGGCGAACCTCCCCGACGCCGAGACCTTCACGGTCTCCTCCACGGCCGCCGCGGCCCAGGCCGTCGCGGAGCCCGGCGCGCCGTACGACGCCGCGGTCTCCGCCCGGATCGCCGGAGCCCGGTACGGCCTGGCCCCGCTGGTGGAGGGCGTGGGGGACCGTACCGAGGCCGCGACCCGGTTCGTCTACCTGCGACGGCCGGGCGCGCTTCCGGAGCCGACCGGAGCGGACCGCACCTCGTTGGTGGCCTTCCTGCCGGAGGACCACCCCGGCGCCCTGGTGGAGCTGCTCAACCAGTTCGCGGTACGCGACGTGAACCTGACCCGACTGGAGTCCCGCCCCACCGGCGACGGCCTCGGCACGTACTGCTTCTTCATGGACGCCGACGGCCACGTGGCCGAGGCCAGGGTCGGCGAGGCGCTGATGGGGCTGCGCCGGGTCTGCGAGGACGTGCGCTTCCTCGGCAGCTACCCGCGCGCCGACGCCGACTCCGACCCCACCCCGTTCGTGCCGCGCGCGGGCACCACCAACGCCGACTTCCACGAGGCCGAGCAGTGGCTCACCCGGATCCGCTCCGGGATCGTCGACTGAAGGGCTTCCGGCGCGGGAGTCGTTCGGAGGCGGTGCCCGGATCCTCCCGAGCCGCGGCGCGGCCGGCCGGTCCCCGCTACGGGCGGGTCACCCGGCCGACCCGCCGAGCCGCCTCCGTCCGGGGAACCCTCCGGCGTCCTGCGCCCGAGGCCCGCCGGTCGGGTCGCCGGGGGTGCTCCCGCCCCGGCGCCGCGGCAGGGCGCACAGCGCGGCCAGGAGCACGACGGTGACGACGCAGAGCCAGGCGAAGAGGTCGCCGACGACGGAGTACACCGTGGTGACGCCCCGGGTGGGGACGAAGGCCACCATGGTCTGCTGGTCGGTGGTGAAGTAGTCGGTGGTGGCGAGTGGGCGCCCCTGGTGGTCGACCGCGTTGGCGCGGCCCCGACTGGCCTGTCGGAACACCGAGAACCCGTTCTCCACCGCGCGGAAGACGGAGTTGCGCGCGTGCATCTCCTTGATGCCCTCCCAGGTGTTGGCCCCGACGATCATGATGTCGGCGCCCGCGGCGCCGCCCTGCCGGAGCAGTCCGGGGAAGTCGGCGTCGTAGCAGATGACGTTGGACAGCCGCCCGAACGGGCTCTCCTCGACGGGGAGCACCCCGGGTCCGGCGTCGTAGGGCTCCAGGACGGGGATGGGCCTGCTCTTGTCGTACTTCCAGGCCACCTCGCCGTCCGGGGTCACCATGACCATCATGTTGCGGATGTGCGGGGCGCGCTCGGTGTAGACCGACATCCCCGCGTCGACGTAGACGCCGTGCCGCCGGGCGACGTCCTGGATGTCCGCGATGAGCCGGTCCTCGCCGGACTCCAGGGTGAAGGCGGCCGACTCGGGCCACACGACGATCCGCGCGCCGGCCTCGGCCTCGCGCTCGGTGTTGGCCAGCAGTTCGCCGTTGACGGCCGCGAACTCCTCGCGCATCAGCTCGGGGTCGGCGTCCAGGAGCTTCTCCAGCGAGTCGTACTCCCGGAAGGTCGGCACCAGTTCCTCCCACGCCGGGACCGAGGTGGTGACGCCCGCGATCCGCACGGTCTCGGCCGACGGCGGGGCGAACGCCAGGCGCGCGCCTCCGGCCAGCATGACGAGTCCGAGCGCGCCGGCGCAGCAGGCGGCGGCGGTCCGGGCGGGGCGGGAGAGGAGGCCGCGGTCCCAGAGCAGGGCCGTGGTCGAGGCGGCCCAGGCGACGAGGAAGCTCACGCCGTACACGCCGGTCACCGAGGCCGTCTGGATCAGCGGCAGGTTGCCGTGCTGGGTGGCGCCCAGGACCCCGTAGATGGTGCCGAAGGGGGTCGCGGACGCCACCGCGAACTCCACCGCCGCCTTGGTCGCGGGGAACACCAGCGCGGACAGCAGCAGGCCGCGGGACTCCAGTCGGGGGGCCGCGAACCGGTCCACCAGGAACGGCACGGCCTGGGCCGCGGCCAGCGGCAGCGTGATCACCAGGATGGGCGCGGAGAGCAGGTCGGCGTGGTGGAGCCAGCAGAGCATCGCCAGGGCGGTCGAGGCCCAGATCCCCGCGACGGCGGCGGGGGTCCCGCCGGTGCGGGTGAAGCGCAGCAGCAGGACGGGGTAGACCCAGGCGACGAGGGCGATGTCCCACACGGCCTGCATCGCGAACAGGGACAGGGCGGTTCCGGCCAGCAGCCAGGCGCCGCGCCGGAACGCCGATGGCGCGACCCGGGCGCGCGCGGCGGGTTCGGTCGTTGTCATGACGGGGCCGTCCTAGGGGGTCTCGGCGGGGCGGTGGCGGCCGGTGCCGGAGGAGGCGCTCCAGAGTTCACGCAGGCGGACCGCGACGAAGCAGAGGACGGCCGCGCCCACCGCGGCCACGACCGCCTTGGACGCCACGCCCGCGTACTGCTCGACCAGGTGCCAGCTCTCCCCCAGGAGATATCCGGCCAGCACGAACGCGGTGTTCCAGATCAGGCTGCCCAGAGCCGTGAAGGCCAGGAACACGGCCATCGGCATGCGCTCGATCCCGGCCGGGACCGAGATGAAGCTGCGGAACAGCGGGATCATCCGGCCGAGGAACACCGCCTTGGCCCCGTGCCGTCGGAACCACGCCTCGGTCCGGTCGACGTCGGAGACCTTGACCAGGGGGACGCGGGAGGCCAGCGCCCGGAAGCGGTCGCGGCCCAGCAGCGCCCCGATCCAGTACAGGGCGAGCGCGCCGACGACCGATCCGGCCGTGGTCCACGCGATCGCCTCGACCAGGCCCAGCTCGCCCCGACTGGCGGCGAAACCGGCCAGGGGGAGGATGGCCTCGCTGGGGATGGGCGGGAACAGGTTCTCCAGGGCGATGGCCAGTCCCGCTCCGGGGCCGCCCAGGGACTCCATCAGGCCGACCACCCACCCCACGACGCCGTCGTGGGACTGGGCGGGGGCCGCCAGGTTCCGGAATGGAAGGTCCACGTGGTACTCCCGATCGTTCGCGAAGAGCCCACCGCGAGGCGGGGCCTCGAACGGAGGGGCCGGTCGTGTGTCCGGCACGCGGAGAACGCTACGAGCGGCGCGGCCCGGTTCCCATGGGGTCGACCGCCGGATCAGAGCCGGAGTCCAGCACCCGTGATATGCGGAACACCGCAGTACCGCGCCGTCCGCGCGCTGGCTACCCTTCGGAGGGATGAGAACGGGGACGGCGCGTGGTGCGGACGAGGGAGAGCGGCGGTGCCGCCCGAGAGCGGGAGCGCGCGGCCCGGAGGCTGCGCGGCTGGATGCTGGCCGTGGCCGGAGCCGCCGCGGGCGCCCTGACCGCGCTGGTCGAGCTGGGGTTCCTCCTGGCGGTGACGGCCGCGGCGGTCCCCCTGCTGCCGCTGCTGGCCTGGCGGTCCGCCCGGAACCGGGTCGGACGGGTGCTCGGCGGCGGCGCGCGCGTGCTCACCGCGCTCGAACTGCGCCGGCTGGCGGCCCTCTTCGGCACCGAGATCGCGGGACGGCCCGGGGGAGCCCGGTCCTTCGGCTACCTGGCGGCCCGGTGTCCCGTCGGGCTGTTCGGCGGGATCGTCCTGGCGGTCTTCCCCGCGGGGGTCTACCTGGTGCTGTCCCCCCTGGAGGTGCTGGACGGCAACGACCCGGGGATCGTCGTCTTCGGTCTGGTGTTCATGTACCTGAGCGTGCAGGGCACCGTCGGGCTCGTGGGGATGGAGCGGGAGCTGGCGCGGTGGCTCCTCGGGCCCAGCCACCAGGACCTGATGGAGCAGCGGATCGGGCAGCTGACCGAGAGCCGGGCGGGGATCATCGCGGCCGTCGACGAGGAGCGCCGCCGCATCGAGCGGGACCTGCACGACGGCGTCCAGCAGCGGCTGGTGGTCCTGGGCATGCTCCTGGGCCGCGCGCGCCGCGGACCCGACCCGGACAAGGGCCGCGAGCTGCTCGGCCAGGCGCACGAGGAGGCACGCCAGGCGCTGAGGGACCTGCGGGAGGTCGCCTGGCGGGTCTACCCCACGGCGCTGGCCGAGGCGGGCCTGCACGCGGCGCTGGGAGCGGTCGCGGAGCGGTCGAGCGTCCCGATCAGCCTCGACTACCGGCTCCCGGGTTCGCCCGAGCCCACGGTGGCGACCGTCGCCTACTTCGTCGTCGCCGAGGCCGTCACCAACGCGATCAAGCACTCGGGGGCCGACCTCATCACGGTCCGGATCACCGGGCAGGAGAAGGAGAGGACGATCCACGTGCGGATCAGCGACAACGGCGGAGGCGGCGCCGACCCCTCGGGGACCGGCCTGGTCGGGCTGGCCCGCCGGGCCGCCGCGCTCGACGGGCGCCTGCGGGTGGACAGCCCGCCGGGCGGTCCGACCACGGTCACCGCGGAGCTTCCGTGCGGGTGACCCTGGCCGAGGACTCGGCCCTGCTGCGCGAGGGGCTGGTCCGGCTCCTGGAGGACGAGGGGCACGAGGTGGTCGCGGCGGTCGGGGACGCGGACGCGCTGCTGGAGGCGGTCGGCCGGGACGCGCCCGACGTCGTGGTCGTGGACGTCCGCATGCCGCCCACCCACACCGACGAGGGGCTCCGCGCCGCCGTGCGGATCCGCCGCGAGTCGCCGCGCGTCGGCGTGCTGGTGCTGTCGCAGTACGTGGAGAAGCGCTACGCCACCGAGCTGTTCACGGAGAACACCGAGGGGGTCGGCTACCTGCTCAAGGACCGGGTGGTGGAGGTCGACGAGTTCCTCGGCGCGCTGGAGAGGGTGGGCGCCGGGGGAGCGGCGTTCGACCCGGAGGTGGTCCGGCAGCTGCTCGCCCGCAGCACCCGCGCCGACCCCCTGGGCAGGCTCACCGCCCGGGAGCGCGAGGTCCTGGACCTGATGGCGCAGGGGCACACCAACGGGGCCGTCGCCGCCCACCTGTACATCTCGCAGAGCGCGGTGGAGAAGCACGCCAACGCGATCTTCGACAAGCTCGACCTGGGCGACACCAAGGGCTACAGCCGCCGCGTCCTCGCGGTGCTGCGGTACATCGGGAGCTAGATCGTCGATGGGGGACGGGGCGCCCGCCTCACCCGTCCGCCAGTGGACGCGGCACCCCGCCGAGGCGGAGTGGCGAGCGGCTACGCGATGAGGAGGGGCACGCTGATCGCCAGCATCACCGCCGCGGTGGCGCCGTGGACGCCGTAGGCGGTCGCCTTGGGCCCGTTGCTGCGCAGCACGATCAACGCGTCGCCCGCGGGGATGACGGCCATGACCAGAATGAACCAGCCCAGCAGGTGGGGTGTCCCGCCGACCAGCAGGACGAAGACGAAGAGCCCGCAGGCCAGGTCGCGCATGGCCTTGACGGTCAGCCATGCCCGGAAGCTGCGGTCCTCGGTCGGTGTGTCGGGGATGCCGAAACCGGCTGCGGCCCGCGGAGCCCAGAACGGAAGCGCGCCCATGAAGATGACGGCCACGCCGACCAGTCCGGCGAGCGCGGTGGCGACGGTGGTGAGCATGGTTGCTTCCTCTCGATAGCAGCGCCCTGTTTTCTGTCAGCGCTAGATTTCATGTTGACGATAGCAGTACCTCTGACAGGATGACTAGTGTTGCTAGGGTGCCGTCATGTCCGCCATCAAAGAGCGCCGTGAACGTGAACGCGCCCAGCGCCATCAGCTGATCATCACAGCAGCCCGCGAACTCGCCGAGGCCGAAGGCTGGGAGGCGGTGACGACACGGAGGCTCGCTGAGCGCGTCGAGTACAGCCAGCCCGTGCTCTACAGCCACTTCAGGGGCAAGGACGCCATCGTCCGCGCCGTCGCGATCGACGGCTTCGGCGAACTCGCCGCCCATCTGCGCCGTGCCCGGTCGGCCGCCCCCGAGCCGCGGCAGGCCCTGCACGCCGTCTGCCGTGCCTACCTGGGGTTCGCCACCGAGCGGCCCGCCCTCTACAGGGCCATGTTCGTCATGCCGACCGACGTGAAGTTCGCGCACGCCGAGACGCCGCCCCAACTGCGCGCTTCCTTCGACGAGTTCGTCAGCTGCTTCCGTCCGGACAACGCGCGACGCGAGCTGTCCGCCGAAGTCGTCTGGAGCGCGTTGCACGGCATAGCCGTTCTGTCGGACAGCGGCCGTATCCCCCCGGACGGTCAGAAGGAGCGGCTCGACTTCCTCGTCACCCGGCTCGCCGACACCGCGAGCTGACCCGCTCCACGCCATGTGAAGGGCCCCTGGAAGGCCGAGGGCCAGTGCCGGGCCACTGGTGTCCCGCGTCCGCCTCCCCGGCCCCGCCGGGTGTCCGAGACGGCGTGGGCGCGCGGGCCCGGCGGCTCAGTCCCGCAGCATGCACCAGGTCCGGGGAGCGCCGCCCGGGGGCTCCAGCTCCGCCGTCACCCCGAAGCCGAGACGCTCGTAGAAGCGGACGTTGCGCTCGGCGGAGGTCTCCAGGTAGGCGGGGACGCCGCTCTCCCGGGCCGACCGCAGGCCCGGGGCCAGGACGCGGGCGCCCAGGCCCCGGCCCTGGGCGCCGGGACGCACGCCCACCGTGGCCAGGGTCCAGTGGGGTCCGTCGGGGCGGTGCGCGGCCAGGGCCTCCTCCGCCTCGGCGACGGCGGCCAGCCGGTCGCCGTAGAGCCCCAGCAGTCCGGGGTCGGCGAACACCTCCGGCGGGACCGCGGAGCCGGCCGGGACCCACAGCGCGGCCGCGGCGCCGCCGCCCGCGACGTGGAGCGTGCCGAGGGGGAGGCCGACACGGGCGGCGAAGTGGTGCTGCGCCGCGCGGAGCCGGCGCCGGTGGCCGTCCGGGGGGAGGGCCCACCGGGTCCAGGCGTAGTCGGCGAAGGCGTCGGCCAGCGTGTCCGCGACGACGCCGAGGTCCGCCTCCACGGCCTTCCGCACGTCCGTCTCACCGGTCTCCACGCGGTCTCCTCTCCTCCACGCGCCCGTGCTCGTCACCGGTCCCGACTCTAGCGGGGCCCGGACCGGGGGGCGTACCGCCCGCGTCCCGCAGACGCGGCGGAGACCCGCCCCCGGTGGATGGGGACGGGCCTCCGCCGCGGTTGTTCCCGAACCGCTACAGGATGATCCGCATGGGCTCTTCGAGGACCTCGGCGAGCTCCTTGAGGTAGGCGGCGCCGACCGCGCCGTCCACCGCGCGGTGGTCCACCGACAGCTCCAGCGCGATGGTGTTGCGGGCGACGATCTCGCCGTCGCGCACCACCGCCTGCTGCTTCATCGCGCCGACGGCGAGGATCGCGGCCTCCGGCGGGTTGATGACGGCGGAGAAGCTGTCCACGCCGAGCATGCCCAGGTTGCTGACGCTGATCGTGCCCCCGCTCATCTCCTTCGGGGTCAGCTTGCCGTCGCGGGCCTTGCCCGCGAGCTCGCGGGAGCGCTGGGCGATCTCCGACAACGGCAGCTTGTCGGTGTCGTGCACGACCGGGACCACCAGGCCGGTGTCCACCGCCACCGCGATGCCGACGTTGATCCGGTTGTGCTGGAGGAGCCGCTCGTCCACCCAGGAGGAGTTCACCGCCGGGTGGCGGCGCAGCACCGTCGCCACGGCCTTCACGATCAGGTCGTTGAAGCTGACCTTCACGCCGGTCGGGGCGAGCTGCTCGTTGATCTGGGCCCGGAGCGCCTTGAGCGCCTCGGCGTCGATCGTGCGGCGCAGGTAGAAGTGCGGGACCTCCTGCTTGCTCTGGGTCAGGCGGCGGGCGATCACCTTGCGGATGTTGGTGATCTTGACCTCTTCGGAGTCCCGGCCGTCGTCGAACGACTGCTGGGGCGCCGCCGGGGCCTGGGCCGGAGCGGAGGGAGCGGCCTGCGCGGGAGCGGCCGGGGCCTGGCCGTCACGCGACTTGGCGGCCGCCTCGATGTCGGCGCGCACCACGCGGCCCTTGGGGCCGGACCCCTTGATCTGCCCGAGGTCCAGGCCGTACTCCCGGGCCAGGCGGCGGGCCAGCGGGGAGGACAGCGGGCGCGGGCCGTCGCCCGCGGGCTCGGCCTCCTCGGCGGGCGCCGCCGGGGCCTCGGCGGGAGCGGCCGGGGCCGCGTCCTCCGCGGGGGCCTCCCCCGCGGCCTCCGGGGCCTTCGTGCCGGAGTCCTCCGGCACGGCGTCCGGGCTGTCGCCGATGACGCCGATCACGGCGCCGATCGGTACGGTCTCGCCCTCGCTGACGGCCTGCTTGACCAGGTAGCCGTCCTCGTAGGCCTCGTACTCCATGACGGCTTTGTCGGTCTCGATCTCGACCAGCACGTCACCGGAGGAGACCTTGTCGCCGACCTGCTTCAGCCAGGAGCTGATGACGCCTTCCTCCATGGTGTCGGAGAGGCGCGGCATGTAGATATCAGACATCTGTGTTCCTTAACCGACCCGCCGGCCGACGGCGCTCAGGGTTTCGTGGATGACGGTGGTGATCGACTCGGCCGACGGCATCGCCGCGGTCTCCAGCGGTTTGGCGTACGGCATGGGGACCTCGGCCATCGCCACCCGGCGGACCGGGGCGTCCAGGTAGTCGAACGCGCCCTCCTGGATGGAGGCGGCGATCTCGGCGCCGATGCCGTAGGTCAGCCAGTCGTCCTCGGCGATGACGGCGCAGCCGGTCCTCTTGACCGACTCCACGATCGTCTCCCGGTCTAGCGGACGGAGGCTGCGCAGGTCAACGACCTCCACGCTGATTCCCTGCTCGGCCAGCCGCTCGGCCACCCGCGTGGTGACCGCGGCCATCCGGGAGTACCCGATGAGGGTGATGTCGGTGCCCTCGCGGGTCACCGCGGCGCGGCCGATCTCGGCGACGACCTCCTCGTCGGGGACCTCGCCCTTGGTGTTGTAGAGGCCCAGGTTCTCCAGGAACAGCACCGGGTCGTCGTCGCGGATCGCGGCGCGCAGCATGGCGGCGGCCTCGGCCGGGGTGCTCGGCGCGAGCACCTTCAGGCCGGGGATGAAGGAGTAGAACAGCTCGATGTTCTGCGAGTGCGTCGCGCCGAGCTGCTGACCGCCGCCGCCCGGGGTGCGGATGACCATCGGAACGCTGGTCTGGCCGCCGAACATGCCGTAGATCTTGGCGGCGTGGTTGATGATCTGGTCGATCGCGATCAGCGAGAAGTTGATCGTCATGAGCTCCACGACCGGGCGGAGGCCCAGCATGGCCGCGCCGATCGCGGCGCCGACGAACCCCTCCTCGGCGATGGGGGTGTCGCGCACCCGGCGCTCGCCGAACTCCTTGAGCAGGCCCTCGGTGATCTTGTACGAGCCCTCGAAGACGCCGATCTCCTCTCCGAGGAGCAGGACGTTCTCGTCCCGGTGCATCTCCGAGCGCAGGGTGTCGCGCAGGGCTTGGCGGTAGGTGATGACGGACATTGTGCGAACCGCTCCTTACTGCTCGGCGAAGACCGGGTCGGCGGGCATGCGGCTCGACTCGTTCGGTACGGGGGTGGCGTAGGTGTAGTCGAACAGCGTGGACACCTCGGGGTGCGGACTGTTCTCCGCGAAGTCCGCGGCGTCGGCGACCTCGTCCTTCACCGAGTCCGCGATCTCCTGCCGCAGCTCGTCGGTGAGGATGCCGGCCTCGGTCAGGCGGGCCTCGAAGGCGGCGACCGGGTCGTTGGCCTTGGCCTCCTCGGCCTGCTCCGCGGACCGGTACTTGGCCGGGTCCACGACGGAGTGGCCCTTCATCCGGTGGCTCATGGCCTCCAGCAGGAACGGCTTCTGCTCGGCGCGGGCGCGCTCGACCAGGTCGGCGGCCGCGTCGCGCACGGCGAGCACGTCCTGGCCGTCCACGCGCACGCCCTCCATCCGGTAGGAGGAGCCGCGCTTGTACAGCTCGGGCTCCGCGGAGGACTTCTCGACGGTGGTGCCCATGCCGGTGTAGTTGTTGATCACCACGAAGACGACCGGCAGGTTCCACAGCGCGGCGATGTTCAGCGACTCGTGGAACGCGCCGATGTTGGTGGTGCCGTCGCCCATCTGGCACATGACGACCTCGTCGCCGCCGCGGTAGGACACCGCGAGCGCCGCGCCCACGGCGAGCGGGAGCTGGCCGCCGACGATGCCGTAGCCGCCCAGGAGGCGCGCCTCGGTGTCGAACATGTGCATGGACCCGCCCCAGCCCTTGGACACGCCGGTGGAGCGGCCGTACAGCTCGGCCATCACCCGGCGCGGGTGGATGCCCTTGCCGATGGCGTAGCCGTGCTCGCGGTAGTTGGTGAACAGGTAGTCGCGTTCCTGTAGCGCCGTCATGAGGCCGACGACGGTGGCTTCCTCGCCGAGGTTCAGGTGGCAGTAGCCGCCGATGCGGGCCTGCGTGTAGGCCTGCGCGGTGCGCTCCTCGAAACGGCGGATCAGCAGCATCTGCCGGTAGTAGTCCAGCAGGACCTTCGGCTGCTCGTCGTTGAGGGTGGGGCCGGCCTCCTTGCGGGCCGTGCGTCGGCGGGTACCGGTCCTGCCGGTGCCCCTCGGCTTGGCCGTGTCAGCCATGTCGATGCCTTTCTACGTGCGGAAACGACCCTTTCGGATGGGTGTACCCGGTAGGGTCGCGGCCGTGCCGGCAGCGGTGCGTCCGATCACGGTCTGCGCGCTTCCGCCGGGCTCAACGGCGGGCGCGGGTCGAGTGTCCAGTGTCCAGTGTGAGGTTCGTCGCGCACACTCTACGTACTGATCGATGATCGATCAATACGACTTTACGGGAGGTCCCTCGTTTTTCTCGGATAACGGGACGAAACCCCTGGAGGGGAAGATGCTGTGAAAGCGTGTTCAGCCGACGGAGTCGCGCGACCGCAGCGCCGCCTCGACGTAGTTGAGCACGTGGTCGCTGACCATCCGGCCGACGTCGGGATCCCGGTTGCGGAAGGCGTCGGTGATCTCCCGGTGGTCGGCGGCCTTGGCGTGCAGCTCCATGTCCAGCCAGCGCACCGACAGGGCCGTCCAGACCTCGACCCCCAGCGACTCCCAGGTGTGGGACAGCACACTGTTGCGCGCCGCGCGCACGATCTCCCGGTGGAAGTCGACGCTGTGCTTGATCTCGCCGTCCACGTCCCCGGCCGCGGTGGCGCGCCTGAGCGCCTCCACCTCGCGCTCCAGCGGCCGGATGTCCTCGGCGAGCCGGGGCGCGGCCAGTTGCGCGGCCACGAGTTCGAGGCCGGCGCGGACCGGATAGATCTCCGCCATGTCCGCGACGCCGAAGTCGCGGACCCGCGCCCCCTTGTTCGGGACCGACTCGATCAGCCGCAGGGTCTCCAGTTCGCGCAGCGCCTCGCGCACCGGGGCCTGGCTCACGTTGAGCTCGGCGGCCACGCGCCGCTCGACGATGCGCTCCCCGGGCTGCCAGCGGCCGGACAGCAGGCCGTCGACCAGGACGCGCCGGATCTGCTCCCGCAGCGGGTTGCGGGCAAGCCGAGAGGCGTCTTCCGGGCTCTCAGAAAGCTCGACCATCAACGGCCTTTCTCTGCGTCGGTGTGGGCGGCGACCGGTTGAAGCGTGTCATACCGCGCCACCGCGGTCGCTCGCACGCCCCGAAGAGCCCCCGAGGACTCTGTTCGCTCACGAAACGCTCACGTCTGGGTCTCGCCGCCGTGAACAGGGTGTCCCCCTGGCCTTACCCATGGGAAAAGTGCGAGGTGAGACCGATCGTAACCAACGGGGCTCAGAGTCTCGGGACGGATGCGGCCGGTATGCTCATCTGTCGGACATGTTCTGACCGCCCGGCCGCGTCAGACGGGGACGACGACCCGAGAACGGTCGTCCCGGTCACGCGGCGTTCCCGGAACCACCGGGAACGGGGCGGGCCTGGGCAGCGTCCGACAACAGGCGGCCGGTTCCCCGACCGGTCCATGCGCGAGCGATCAAAGGGCGTGCGCGCATTCCGACGACCCCCGAGACCACCCTCCAGCGGCGAGCCCATCCCCTCACGCACGACCGTGCCGCAGGCCAGCCCACACTCGTGAGACAGCACTGAGCACATGATGCACACATCGCGGATCCGGCCGAAACCGCATCACCTGGCCGGGAACCCACTGACCGCCCACAACCGAGACGATCGGGCCGATCACGGGCCGCGGAGCGCGTCGAACGCGCCCGCCGCCACGGGGTCCGGGTCCGGACCCGTCGCCTGGCCCAGCGCGAGCGAGATCGCCTGGGGGCTGGCCTCGGACAAGATCGCCATTCTACTGGCCGTGGTCCTGGTCACGATGACGGTCCTGTCGGCGGGCGCACTGCACCCGATCGACACCCTGATCAACACGTACCCCCGCCCGTTCGAGAGCGAGCGGTTTAGGACGTTCCTTATTCTATGGCCAGACACGGTCGCTTCGCGAGCCGTGGCCCTGCCCGTGCTGACCGTCGTCGCGGGCCACCTGGCCTACTGGCACCGGTCCTGGCGGCCCGTCGTGCTCGCGGTCGGCGGCGTCTTCGGGATGGTCTGCCTGGTCGCGACGATGAAGGTGGTCCTGAGGCGCTCCCATCCGCGCAGCGGCGACCCCGCCTTCTTCGCGGACAGCGGCGAGTGGTTTCCCTCGGAAAGCGTCTCGTTCCCGTCCGGGCACGGCGCGAACGCCATCCTCATCTACGGCCTCGTGCTGTTCCTGATCGTCCGCTACCGGGCGGTCCGGCCGCACATCGTGCCCCGGTTCGCCTACGCGATCGCGGCCATCGCGATCCTGCAGTCCCTCGTCTCGGCGTACCTGCACTTCCACTGGTTCACCGACCTGGTGACCGGGATGGTCGCGGGCGCCTTCGCGCTGCGCCTGACGATGAAGCTGGACGAGATGATCCCCGACGGCCGGACCGCCGCCTGGTGGCCGTTCTACGGCAGGGCCGCCACCCTGGGGGTCGCGGACCGGGTCATGCGACTGCTTCGGTGGAGCCTCGACAGCCGGCGGCGGCCCGGCCCGCGCGGTCTCGCGGGGGCTCCGACCTGCCCGACCTGCCACGACACCGGCAAGAACTGCGCCGGGCACGGCGCACGCCGGCGGTAGGGCGCCCCGGTCGACAACCGGGACCCCGTCCGGCCGCCGGTCCGGCGGTCAGCCGGGGTCCTCCGGCAGCGGCACCTGCCAGCGCAGCAGGGTCCCGCCCCCGGGGGCGGGGGCGGCCTCGAACGAGCCGCCCAGCGCGGCGGCGCGGTCGGCGAGGTTGCGCAGGCCGCTGCGGCGCCCCTGCTCCGCCAGGCCCACCCCGTCGTCCCGCACGGTGAGTGTCACGTCGGAGTCCACGTGCACGGTGATGTCGGTCCGGGAGGCACGGGCGTGCCGGGCGACGTTGGACAGGGCCTCGCGCAGCACGGCGAGCACGTGCTCGGAGACGGAGTCGGGCACCGCGCTGTCGATGGGGCCGTCCAACCGAAGCCCCGCGGAGAACCCCAGGCTCCCGGTGGCGGCGTTGACCACGTCGAGGATCTGGTTGCGCAGCCAGGGCCGCTCCTCGGTGCTCACGTGCTGGAGCGCGAAGATGGTCGACCTGATCTGGCGGATGGTGTCGTCGAGGTCGTCGACGGCCTGCTGGACCCGTTGCGCGGGCTCGGGGTTCTCGATCCTGCGGATCGAGCTCATCAGCGACATCGCGATGGCGAAGAGCCGCTGGATGATGACGTCGTGCAGGTCCTTGGCGATGCGGTCGCGGTCCTCCAGGACGATGAGCCGCTCGGTGTCGCGGCGCGCCTCGGCCAGTTCCAGGGTGACGGCGGCGTGCCCGGCGAAGGCGTGCAGCATGTGCACGACCGGCGCGGTGAACGGCGGGCGCCCCGCGCGGTTGCCGAGGGCGAGCACACCGCGCCGGTCGTTCGGCCCACCCAGCGGCACGAGCATGACCGGGCCGATGCCGAGCCCCTTGAAGAGCACCGCGGGCACGTCCCCCTCCTGCGCGAGGTCGGCGATGACCGGTTCCGCGCCGAGGAACGCCCGCCCGGTGAGCGTCCCGTTCACCTTCGAGGAACGCCCCTCGACCAGGGGGGCGTCGACCCCGTCGGACACCCGGACCACCAGGGGGCCGCCGCTCGCTTCCGGCGTCGCGATGGCCACGAGGTCGGCGTCGGACATCCGGCGGGCGCGCCGGGCGATCAACCGCAGGACCTCGGAGGGGTCGGCACCGGACAGCAGCCGGGTGGTGACCTCGTCGGAGGCGTCCAGCCAGGTCTCGCGGCGGCGGGTCTCCTCGTACAGGCGGGCGTTCTCGATGGCGACGCCGGCCGCCGTCGCCAGCGCCGTGACGATCGCCTGGTCGTCCTCGTCGAAGAAGGCCCCGTCGGCCTTCTCCGTCAGGTAGAGGTTGCCGAACACCTCGTCGCGGACCCGGACCGGGACGCCGAGGAAGGTCCGCATCGGCGGGTGCCCCGCGGGGAAGCCCCGGGACTCGGGATGGTCGGAGAGGCGGTCGAGGCGCAGGGTCTGCGGCTCCTTGGTCAGCAGGCCCAGGATTCCCCGCCCCTCGGGCCAGTGCTCGATGGCGGTGATCTCGTCGTCGTCCAGGCCCAGTGGGATGAACTGCTCGAGCTTCCCGTCGGGGCCGATGACGCCCATCGCGCCGTACCGGGCCTCGACCAGGTTCATGGCGGTTCCGACGATCCGGCGGAGCGTGGACGCCAGGTCCAGGCCCGTGCCGATCGAGACTACGGCGTCGAGCAGGGAGTGGGTCCGGTCGCGGGTGAGCATGACGGTGTTCACGCGCGACTGGAGTTCGCTCAGGAGCTCGTCCAGCCGCATGTGCGGTACGAACACGCTGTCCCGCTCGCCGCTCGGAGTGTCGTCGGCCATCGTCTCCCCCGTGGGGCCCGGGCGCGATCCACCGGACGGCGTCGCTGGCCCTCCCGCTCCCGGATCAGTCTAGGCGCGGGTCCGACCGGGTGACGATCAGGGGCGTACCGGTGCCTTGCGGTCGGTTGGGGCGAGTTCGGACAGGTCGGTCACGACGGCGTGCGCGCCGTGGCCGCGCGGTTCCGTCAGCGCCGGTCCTCCTCGTGGACGACCGCCACCGGGCAGTGCGAGTGGGACAGCACCCCCTGGCTCACCGAACCCAGCAGCAGCCCGACGAAGCCGCCGTGGCCGCGCGATCCCACCACGAGCAGGTCCGCCCGCTCCGACTCGGCGGTCAGGACCTCGGCGGGATGCCCGGTGGAGACCTCCTCCTGCAGGCTGACGTCCGGGTGGAGCTCCCGCAGCCCGGCGATCGACTCGGACAGCCGGCGGCGGGCCTCCTCCCAGGCCGCGCCCTCGTCGGGGTCGCCGGAGTAGCCGGCGGGCAGCTCCTCCAGGGGGCCGAAGATCCCGTGGGAGACGCGGTCGTGCACGGTGACCGCGCGCAGCAGCGCCCCGCGGGCCGAGGCCTCGGCGAACGCCCAACCGGCCGCGGCCCGGGCGGTGGCCGACCCGTCCACCCCGACCACCACGCGTCCCACCGCCGGGCGCGGCTCCCGGTCGGGGACGACGACGACGGGGCAGGCCGCCAGGGCCGTGAGCTGCATGCCGGTGGAGCCGACGACGACCGCGCGCAGACCCTCGAGGCCGCGGGAGCCGACGACGACGGTGTGCGCGCTCCTGGCCTCCACGAGCAGAGTGGGGGCGACCGGGCCGGTGACGTGCGCGGTTTCCACGTCGAGTTCGGGGGCGCGCCCGCGCGCCCTCTCCTCGGCGCGGCGGACGACCCGCCGGGCGATCTCGTCGAGGTCGAACCCGGGAAGGCCGCGGGGGGCCGAGTGGTAGAGGGGCCAGTCGAACGCGTACACCAGGCGCAGCCTCCGACGCAGCAGGCGGGCCTGGTCGACGGCCCAGTCGAGGGCCCGACCGCTCCCCTCCGTCTCGTCGACGGCGGCCACGATCGGCGCGTTCTCGTTCCCGGCCATGAACTCCTCCTCGGGTCCCGTTCGTCTCCGGCCCCGGTCCCCTACCCGTGGAACGCCGTTGTGCGCGGAATCCGCGGGGGGGGGGGGGGGAGCCCGGGGCCGGTCCCCGGGGGCGTGCTCAGTCGAAGCGGCGGCGCGCGGACTCGGCCTTGAGCTGGGCCGCGTAGGCGGCGGCCTGGGTGCGGCGCTGCATGTCCAGCTTGGCCAGCACGCTGGAGACGTAGTTCTTGACGGTCTTCTCGGCCAGGAAGATCCGCTCCCCGATCTGCCGGTTGGTCAGGCCCTCGCCGATGAGGTCGAAGATGCGGCGCTCCTGGTCCGACAGCTGCGCCAACGGGTCCTTGCGGTCCGCCTCCTCGCGCATGCGCCGCATGATCCGGCTGGTGCTGCGCGGGTCCAGCAGCGACTCGCCGGTGGAGACGGTGCGCACCGCGCCGACCAGGTCGGAGCCGTGGATCTGCTTGAGCACGTACCCCGCGGCCCCGGCCATGACGGCCTCGTACAGGGCGTCGTCGTCGGCGTAGGAGGTGAGCATGAGGCAGGCCAGTTCGGGGAGCCGGGAGCGGATCTCGCGGCAGACCTCCACCCCGCTGCCGTCGGGCAGCCGCACGTCGAGCACGGCCACGTCGGGGCGGGCCGCGGGGATCCGGGCGATCGCCTCGGCCGCGGTCCCGGCCTCGCCGACGACCTCGATGTCCTCCTCGTCGCCCAGGAGGGCCGCGACCCCGCGGCGTACGACGTCGTGGTCGTCGACCAGGAACACTCGTATGGTCCGGTCCGGTTCCGGCATGGGGCACCAGCCCTTTCAACGTCGGCGCGACCGTTCCCGGCGCGCTGATCCAGCACTGTCCACCGCTCGGCGTGAACGGTATCGCCCTATTCGCCGGGTCCGTCACCGGTGCCGGTCGGCACGGAGGCGGTCCGGGTCGGGACAACGGCCACGGGGCACCGGGAGTGGCGCAGCACCCCGTGGCTGACCGAACCCAGCCCCATGATCACCTCCGCGATGCCACCGCGGCCGTGGGAGCCCACGACGAGCAGGTCCGAGCCGCCGCCCTCCTGGACCAGCGAGGGGGCCGCCGCGCCCGGGACCACGACCTCCTCCACCGGGACGTCCGGATACGCCGCGCGCTCCCCGGACAGGAATTCGGCGAGCCGGGCGCGGACGCGGTCGACGGTCGGCTCCTGGTCCGCGGGCCAGTCCCCGTCGCCCTCCTCCGGCCACGCGAACGCCGTGGACTCCCAGGCCAGCACGGCGCGCACCGCGACCCCCCGGGTCGCGGCCTGTTCGAAGGCCAGGCGGACGGCGGCGCGGGACCCCTCGGAGCAGTCGGTCCCCACGACCACCCGTGTCGTCTCCGCCGTGACCGCGTTCTCGGGGACGACCACCACCGGGCACGCGCCGCGGGCGGCCAGTTCCGCGCCGACCGACTCGGCGAACAGCGACTCCACGCCGCCGAGACCGCGCGAGCCCACCACCATCAGGTGCGCGTTCCCCGACTCGGCCACCAGCGCCCGGTCCCGAGGGCCGGGGAGGACCGCACCCGAGACCTCCGTCCCCGGGTGGGACGCGCGCACGTGTTCCACGGCGGCGTCGACGATCCGCTGGGACGCCCCCGTGACGGACGCCCCGTCCGGCGCGAGGCCGAAGCGGGCGAGGACGCCGGGTTTCTCGGTGACGCTCACCACGCGCAGCGGGCGGTGCGATCGGGCGGCCTCCCGGGCGGCCCAATCGAGCGCCCGCGCGCCGTTGTCCGAACCGTCGACACCGGCCACGACGGGGTTCTGCTGCGAAACTGGCATTGCGGTGTGCCTTCTCCTCGTTCTCCGGACGCCTTACCTCGAAGACTATGGAGTTTCCGGCGGGGGTGAATTCGGGCACCGGTGGTTTTGTTGACGGTCGTGGGCTTTCTGCCCGTTTCGGGGCCGGGAAGGGCGGAAAGCCCACGACCGTCAACGGAACCCTCACGCGACGGACGTCATGGGCGCGGCCCTGACCGGCACCCGCCGTCGCTGCCCGCCGTGACCTCGCGATCCGCACGGCATGAGGCCGAACGACCCACCCGAAGCACCGGCGCGCCGAATCCCCCCGCGCCGGAGCTTCCCCGGATCGCCGATGTGGAACCGCCGTCCGGCCGGACGTGGAGGGTCCATTCGGGTGATCCCCCGTGCCCCTTCCGCCGACGGTGAGTGGGCGAGGTCTCAGAGGGGCGCCTCGTTCTCGACGCGGCGGCCGGTGACCCTGGCGGGCACGATCATGATGAACAGGTCCCGTTCCCCCGGGGCCCACGGCTGGACCGGCGCGGTGGCGCGCAGCGCCGACAGCTCCGCGGGTTCGTACACCGGGCGGGCGCGGCCCACGACCAGGACGCTCCACCCCTCGCTCATGGCGCCGTCGAGGCGGTCCACCTGGAAGGAGACCTGGCCGGAGGCCGCGTACCGGGCGATGGCCCCGTGCGCCGCGGTGCGGAAGACCACGCCGTCCCCGGCCACGAGGAAGTTGACCGGCAGGACCGTGGGCGCCGACTCCCCCGGGACGGTGAAGGCGACGCGGCCCACGCCTCCCGCGCTGATCAGCTCCATGCACTCCTGGGAGTCCAGCGCGCGCAGCCGCGGCAGCGGGACACGGGTGCCGTGCGCGCCCGCGGGCTCGTCGAAGTCGGCTCCCAGCAGGGCCTCGGGGCTGGTGCGCAGTGCCTCGGCCAGCCGGTCGAGCGCCCCGCGGCTGAGGTTGGGCGGGTTGCGCTCCAGGTAGTCGATGTACCCGGCGGCCATCCCCGCGAGCTCGGCCAGCTTCTCCTGGGAGAGCCCGAGTTCGGCCCGGCGGCGGGCCACCCTGCGGCCGAGGTCTCCCCGTGCCCGTTCCGAATCGTTGCTGAGGTTCACGGTTCCTCCCAGATCCCCGTGTGTCCCGGGGCGCTTCCCGAGGCAGCGGCCCTTTCTCCGATGATGCCCCCCGAAGCCCCGGCCAAGCGCGGACCATCGGTTTCGGATCCCGGGACGGAAGTCCCTCCCCCCGGGGTAGCGGCACCAGGGACCAACGTCCCGCCCGGCTCCCCCGATCGGCACTGCCCGCCCCGCGGGAACCGGGATATCAAGGAAGCGCGGGCGTCTCTGAACGGAGGAACCAGGTGGCAGCGGAGAGCACGGAGGAGCGGGCCGGTCACGGGGTCGTGGTCGGTGTGGACGGTTCCAAGGGAAGTGAGACCGCGCTCGACTGGGCGGCCGGCGCCGCGGTGGAACGCGGGACGGGGCTGCTGGTCGTCCACGCGATGGGCGCGCCTTTCACCCCCGTCCCCGACGATCTGGTGGAGCGCGCCGTCGGAGTGCTCTCGGACGCCGAGACGAGGGTCAGGGCCGCCCACCCCGGGCTGCGGGTGCGGACCCGGACGGACGGGGGTGAACCGATCCGCGCGCTGGTCGCCGAGTCCGAGGGGGCGCGGCTGCTCGTCGTGGGCTCCCGGGGGCACGGCGGGGTCGCCTCGCTCCTGCTCGGTTCCACCAGTGTGGGCGTCAGCGCCCGGGCGGCCTGCCCGGTCGTCGTGGTCCCGGCCGAGGCGGTCGGCGCGCCGGACCGCAGACGGCGCGTCGTGGTGGGGGTCGACGGGTCCGGCGTCTCGGGTGAGGCGCTGCGCTTCGCGCTGCGCGAGGCGGCCCGAGCCGACGGAGACCTCACCGTGGTGCACGCCTGGCAGCTGCCGGTGCCGCTGGACTCGATGGCGCTGGCGGCCGCGGGCTACTCCATGGACCACGAGGTGTTCCGGTCGCGCAACGAGAAGCACATCCAGGAACTCGTCGCCGGGGCGCGCTCGGAGGAGTCCGCTCTCGTCCCGGTGCGTGTGCGCGTCGTGGAGGAGCCTCCGGCGCGCGCGCTGATCGGCGCGGCCGGGTACGCCGACCTGGTCGTCGTGGGGTCGCGCGGCAGGGGCGGCGTCGCCGGGCTGCTGCTCGGGTCGGTGAGCCGGTCGGTGCTGCACCGGTCCCCCGTCCCCGTCGTGGTGGTGCGCGCCACGGAGCCGCCGGAGGGGGAGTAGCGGTCGTCGCCCCTCCCTTTGACCCCGCCGCGGCGTCAAAGGGAGGGGTCGGACTCGATCGAGTTCTCCTCGGTGTCCCTCGCCTGCTCGGCGGCATCGGACCGGCCGTGGGTGCGCCGCCGCCGGGCCTGTCCGGTCCCCGGGCGGGGCCGGGGCGTCGCGGCTGTCGGGACCGACCGCAGCACCTCGCCCGCGTCGGAGTAGTCGGCGGACGGGATCGCGCGCAGCCCGCTGAGGGTCTCACGGGACGCGCCCCTGCCCTCGGCGTGGGCGACGATGTCGTCCTTGCCCGCCGGGAAGTCCAGCTCGGACAGGATCGTCTTGAGCGCCTCGGTGTCGCGAAGGACTGCCATGAGGTGCCTCCCCTCGGTGTGGGTTCGCGGGCACGGCTACCCTCCGGTCCGGATCGAAACCCACTGACCGGGAGTTCCTCCGGGGCCGGTCGTCCGGGGCCGGTCCACCGGGGCGGGGCGGGAGGTGTTTGCCGGGTGCGGGGAACGGCTAGTGCTCCGGCCAGGAGCGTTCACCCGGCCGTCCTCGCACCCCCGGCCGGCGGGGTTGTCCCGTCAGTGATCCGGTGAGCCTCCCGGACGACTCGTGGACGGGAGCCACAGTGAGCACTACCGACGGCGACGGGATGGGGCGGCTCCCCTTCTCCTCCGGTGCGCTCGCCTCCTGGGTCGTGGGGGTCACCGCGGTGGTCCTCGTTCCGGCCTTCGTCGCGGGGCCGTTCACGGGGCTGGTGCCGTTCCTCGTCTTCCTGCCCGCCTTCGTCGCGGGCATGGGAACGGTGCGCCAGACCGCCTTCGCCTGGATGTGGGTGCTCGTCGTGGTGGTCGGGGTGTTCGCCTACCGGGACGAGCTCGGCGGGAACCCGCTCTCGGTGCTCTTCGTCGCGGGGTTCGGGGGGCTGGCCGTCGCGGCGTCCTGGTACCGGACGCGCAAGGAGGAGGAGATCGACCGCCTGCGCTCGGCGGTCGCCGCCCTGCAACGGCGCATCCTGCGGCCGCTTCCCCTGAGCACCGGGCAGGTCGAGGTGGACGGCCTGTACTGGCCGGTCGAGGAGGACAGCATGGTCGGCGGCGACGTCTACGAGGTGGTGGAGACGCGGTACGGCACCCGCGTGCTGATCGCCGACGTCCAGGGCAAGGGGATGCCCGCCGTCGGCGCCGCGTTCGCGGTCCTCGAGATGTTCCGGGTGACCGCCTACGGCGAACCGGACCTCTCCGGTCTCGTGGGGCTCCTGGAGGACGCCGTCGTGCGGCAGAACGCCTTCGCCGAGGAGAACGGCGAGCCCGAGCGCTTCGTCACCGCGCTCGTCCTGGACATCGACGACACCGGAGAGGTCCGGGTCGTCAACTGCGGGCACGTCCCGCCGCACGTCCTGCGCGGCGGCCGCGCCGGGCAGGTGCCGCTGGCGGAGGCGTCCGTGCCGCTCGGCCTCGGCGGCCTCATCCCGGAGCCCCGCGCCGTCGAGCGGTTCGACCTCCCGCCCGACGCGGTCCTCCTGCTGTGCACCGACGGGGTCACCGAGGCCCGTGACCCCGCCGGCTCCTTCTACCCGCTGGAGGAGCGCCTGGGCGGCCGGGAGGGCGCCTCCCCGGCGCGGGTGGTCCGGACGCTCGAAGCGGACCTGCGCGACTTCACCGCGAGCGCGCCCAGGGACGACATCGCCGTCCTGGCCCTGGCCAGGCGGACCGCTCCCGGGCCGTCGGCCTGAGGCCGCCCGGCGCGGTCACACCTGGCCGGGGTAGAAGCCGTGGCGGGCCAGCGGTTCCACCAGCTGGTGCTCCTCGTAGGACAGGTGCGACAGCAGGGTGTCGGTCAGGACGTCGACCGCCTCCTGGAGCGGGGCGAAGTCGTCCGGGTGCTCCACGAACGCCACCAGGGCGCGGTCCACGTCCTCCAGCACCCCGTGGATCACGTGGTGCTCCTCGGTGAGCCGGTCGATGACGGGTTCGAGGGCCTTCTCCGCGGCGCGCAGGTACGGGAAGACCGAGTCGTCCTCCAGCGTGTGGTGCTGGGTGACCACCCGGCAGTACGAGGAGCAGTAGGCCCCGAGGGTCCAGTTGTTCTGGCGCAGCGTCATCTCGTTGATCGCGGAGCGGGCCTGGCCCGCTCCCAGCGCGCCCGAGCGCACCTGGTCGATCAGGTCCCTGACCTTGGCGAGCTCGTCGCGCAGGTGGTCGTGGACGTCGATGAGGTGCTTGCCGGCGGCCCTGCCCCTGGCGTTGTAGACGGTGTCGGCGCCCGACTCCGGCCGGACGGGGCGCGCCGACTCGTCCCACCTCCGGGTGGCGCTCAACCGCCTCCCGTCGTCGGGGGTGGGTGCCAGGCCCAGGCGCTCGTACTGCCCTCCGGCGGCGGGGGCCGCCGTGGCCGGTCCGGCTCCGGCCTCCCGGGGGGCCTCCGGCGGGGAGAGCGGCGCGGGCGCGGGCGCGGCCGACGGTCCGCGGCTCCCCGCGCGCTCGGCCGCGACGAGCTCCCGGACCGCGGGGGCGACCTCCTCGCCGAAGCGCTGGATCGACGAGGGGTCGTCGGAGGCCAGGATGAAGGTGCCCACCCCGTCGTCGAGGGCCAGTGCGGCGAGCTCCTCGACCCACTGCGCGGGAGGGCCGTTGAGGAGCCCGCCGCCCGAGGCGGTGAACGCGCCGTTGATGTTGAGCAGGCGGCGGACGTCGCGCGGGTCGCGGTCCGCGTCGATCGCGGCCTGGTCGATGACGGCGTTGCCCTTGGCGAGGTCGCCGGGCCGCAGGTAGCTCAGGGAGGGCAGCCAGCCGTCGGCCACCCGCCCGGTCAGGCGGAGCATGCGCGGCTTGTAGGCGCCCAGCCAGATCCCGATGTCGTGGACGGGCGCGGGGCCGCGCTTGGCGCCCGACACCTGGTGGTGCTCCCCGTCCACCCGGAGCGCGCGGCGCTCGTCGGCGTCCCAGATCCCGCGGATGATCTCGACCGCCTCGGCCAGCGCCGTCACGCCCTGCGCGGGGGAGAGCCGCCGCCCGCCCATCGCCGCGATCGCGTCCCAGAAGGCGCCCGCGCCCAGGCCCAGCTCGATCCGGCCGCCGCTGAGCAGGTCGAGGCTGGCCGCGCTGCGCGCGATGACGGCGGGCTGGCGCAGCGGCAGGTTGAGCACGTTCGCCGACAGGCTGATGCGGCTCGTGCGCGCGGCCAGGAAGGACAGCAGGGTCCAGGTGTCCAGGAACGCGGACTGGTAGGGGTGGTCCTGGAAGGTCGCCAGGTCCAGTCCGACCTCCTCGGAGAGTTGGGTGAGGCCGACAACCCGGTCGGGTTCCCGGTTGGCGGGGGTGATGAACGTGCCGAACCGGAGTTCGTGGCCGTAGTCGGTCATGGGGGCGTCTCCACCTGTGTGGTCCGGTCGGTGCGCGGTCGCGCGTCCGGTGCCGGGCGGGCCGTTCCGCGTTCCGAGCTTCTAGTTGACGAGTCAACCTTATGTCCATTGGATGATGTGTCAACCTCAACTATCCTGGTGCCATGGCTGAACCCGCTCGGCTCAACGCGCGCGAACTCCGGTCCTGGACCGGCTACCACCGCATGTCCGCCCGGTTCGCGGCGTGCCTGAACCAGAGCCTGCTGAAGGACGCCGGGCTCTCCTACGCCGACTACGAGATCCTGGTCGCGCTCAGGGAGTGCCCCGAGGGGCGGATGAGCGCGGGGGAGCTGCGCTGCGAACTGCGCTGGGAGAAGAGCCGGCTCTCGCACCAGCTCCGCCGGATGCAGGAGCGCGGGCTCGTCCGCCGCGAGACCAACCCGGCGGACGCCCGCAGCGCCGTGGTCCGTCTGCTGGACAAGGGCCGGTGCGCCATCGAGAAGGCCACCCCGCACCACACCGCGCGCCTGCGCGCCGACCTGTTCGACCTGCTGACCGAGGAGCAGATCGACACGCTCGCCGATATCAGCGAGACCGTCCTGGCGCACCTGGAGCGGAGGGAGGCCGAGGCGCTCCCCGACGGGCCGCACGGGATCGAGCGGATCGAGCGGGAGGCCACGGGCCGGTAGCGGCGCGTCCGCCGGCCCCGCCCCCGGTTTGCGCCCGCCCCCTCCGGGTAGCGGCGGCCCCGCGTTTCCGCGCGGCGAGAGGAGGCCGGGATCGCCGAGGGCGACCTCGTCGAGGCGGGGCGCCGCTACGGCCTGGAGACGAGCGAACCCGGCGGGGACGATCCGGGGCTGCTCGACGGGGTGCGGGAGAAGGCGGGCGAACCGCTGGGCCGCCGCCCCGAACCGGCCCTGCTGCTCCTGGCGGACCTGCGGCGGCTGCACCGCGCGGCCGCCGGGGTGTCGGTGGACTGGAGCTGCTCGGCCAGGGCGCGCGGGCGGTCGGGGGCACCGACCTGCTCGCGCTCACCAAGCGGTGCCACCCGCAGACCCTCCGGCAGATGCGGTGGGCCAACGCGATGCTCAAGACGGTCTCGCCCCAGGTGCTGGCGGGCTGACGGCCGGGCGCGCCCGCGTCGTCCCGGGACTGGTCGGGGCGCCGCCGTCCCGGCCGCCTCGGCGGGATCCCCGCCGGAGGCGGGCTACGCCTTCCGCTTCCCCTCCTCGGCGGCGCGTTCGAGGTCCTCGTCGGAGAGGACGCGTTCGTCGGGGTCCGCGGTGTTCTCCCCCGGAAGGAAGCGGAGCTTCTTCATGTAGGGGGTGGGCTCCCCGCGCCGGTAGTCCGCGAACTCCTTGGCGTAGTAGGCGCGGGCGTCCTCCACGCTCCTGTCGCCGGAGACGATGTCGTGCATGAGGTTGAGGGCGAGGAGGTTCGCCTGCTCGTCGTGGCAGCGGGCGGACACCTCGCCCGCGGTGCGGTCGACGACCACGCTCCCGTCGAAGAGGGCGAGCGGCGCGCACTTCTCCGGAGGCACCCGGTAGTCGACGAACGACCGCACCGAGTCGATGTGCGGAGCCGGGAAGCGGTGCTCGTGGAAGGTCCGTGAGGCCACCACCCGCTTCCACGGCCCGGCACCGCGCCAGGTGAGCTCCGACGCGGTCGCCTCCTCCGGCTCGCCGTAGGTGTCGATGACCAGTCGGGCCGCCTCGCGCGACTCCTCGGGCCAGTCCTTGACGGTGTCGGATCCGCTGCGGTTCCCCATGCCCGTGGCCTCTCTCCCGGAAAGCGTGGAGGCCCCCGGAGATCCCGCGCCGAGGGCCGTGCCAGACCGGCTGCCCCGTGCGCCCGGCGCGAAACCCCGGAGCGGAGCGGCACCGACCGGCCGGAAGCGGAGCCGGCCGGAAGGCCCTCCGCGCTCCCGGGCCTCGGCTTTCGTTTCCGTCACCAGCCGAGGTAGCAGCCCCTGAGCCAGTCCGGCCGGTTCACGCCCAGGTGGTTCTGGAGGACGGACTCCGCGGTGGTGAGGGCGCCCTCGACCCAGCCCTGCTCGCCGGAGTACGCCTCCCCGACGACGAAGGCGTTCGTCGTCTTCAGGGGCTTCTTGATCCGCTCCATCACGTCCTTGACGTCCGTCCGGGGGCGCCAGAAGTTCCATCCGCCGCCGAACGGGTCGCTCGTCCAGTCCGCGTACGCGCCGATCACCGGGGCGGGGATGTCACCGGGAGAGATCCCGTGCAGGACGGCGAGCTGCTCGGTCGTCTCCTCGATCATCTTCTCGTCGGCCTTGCGCACGTGGGCGGGCGGGTCCTTCCACCAGTCGCCGTGCGGCCCCGTCCGCGCCTCGCCGCCGTGGCCGACCGCGGCGTAGAAGAGGTTCCCGAGCAGGGCGGCGGCCTCGGGCGTCTCCTGTCCGAGCCGCGCGTCCAGCTCCGCCTTCAGGCCGGACGGCGACTCGGGCCCGCTCCAGTGGTCGACGGTGCGCGCGTCGTCGTAGGAGGCCATGAGCACCCCGTACGGCGGGCAGTCGCCGCCGCTCTCCTCGCAGGCGTCGGGACGCATGTAGTAGGTCTGCCGGATGGGCGGGTCGCACACGGACCGCCCGTGCCGGAGCCACCGGGAGCCGGACCCGTGCCGCTCCCACCACCGGGTCCGGTAGAGCAGGAAGAGCGTGAACGCCGGGTACGGCTTGACGGACCGGACGAGGCCGCGCAGCTCGTGGTCCGCCCGGATGTTCCAGGCCGGGGTGGTCTCGAGGGCCTCCAGGGACCGTCGCGGCATGGCGAGCACCAGGCTCCCGGCGTCGGCCGCGACGTCCTTCGCGCCGGTGGCCAGGATGAGCCGGACCCTCCCGCCGGACTCGTCGAATCCGCGCAGCCGGTGCTCCCTGCGGATCGTCTCCCACCCGCGGCCGTTGACCCTGCGGCCGAGCGCGGTGACCTGCTCGGCGAGGAACCGCGGGAGGCTCTCGTACCCCTTGGACAGCGTCTTGTACGCGGGGTCCTGCACGAACTCCAGCATGATGCTCCGCATGGCCTCGGCGGCGTTCCAGTTGCTGGCCAGGCTGTAGTGGCCGAACGAGTCGACGATGTGGTCGTACGCCTCGAAGGAGAGCTTGTCCGCGAGCAGGTTCCAGAAGCCGACGTGCCACAGCTTCCTGCCGTCGTACGTCAGGTGCTGCTTGACCTCGTCCCAGTCCTCGCGCGTCTGCGGGGTCCGGCCGTCGAGCCGCTGGTCGAAGACGTCGACGTTCGCCTTCTCCCGGAGCACGCTGTCGAATGCCCCGACGAGCAGCTCGACCGCGGACCGCCCTCGTTCGCCGGGGGCCGGCAGGCAGCGTCCCCGCGCGGTCGTGTCGTCCCCCGCGGCCGTCCGCGCCCCGCGCGGGTTCCACGGCGGGCCCGGGTCGTCGACGCGCACGTCGGCGACCTCCTCTCCGAGCCCCAGCTGCTCCAGGAGCCGCCGGACGAGCTGCTGCTGCTCGAAGAAGCGCATACCGCCGAGCTCGGCGCGCAGCCCCTCGACGGGTACCCACGACAGCAGCCGCCCCCCGACGCGGGTGCTCTGCTCGTACACCACCACCCTGCGGGCCCTGTTGTTCTCCTGGGCGTCCTTCAGCAGACGCCAGGCGGTGTAGAGGCCGCATACGCCACCTCCGGCGATCGCGTAGTCGCAGGACTCCGTCGAGGCCGGTGCTGTCGCCGAATCCGCCATCGCTGTCTCCTCCGAGTGGGGACTTCCGGTTCGGGGCCGGCGGTCCGTCACATCGGGCCGAAGAACTCGCTGAACCTGACGGGCGGCCCGAACGCGGTGAAGTCCTGGGCCCTCTCCCGGGAGGGCAGCTTGTCGTCGGTGAGGACCTCGACGAGGTACGACCGCCCCTTGGCGACCTGGTCGAGCCCCTCCGCGAGGGAGGTCTCCAGGTCCGCGTACCTGGAGACGCGCCTGCCGCCGATTCCGTAGGCCCCGGCCAGGTGGACGTAGTCCACGCCCCGCTTGGCGTCGGGAACGCCTCCGACGCTCTCCCCCGAGGCGCGCGGGCCCGGGACGCTCTCCCCGTCGAGGGCGAGGTACTCGGGGAACTTCGGATAGCCCGTGGAATGCCACCCGTAGACGTCCCAGATCTCCTTCAGACCGCTCATCAGCGTCTTGTACTCGCCGTTGTTCATGACGATGTACAGGATCGCCAGGCCGAGCCGGTGCGCGGTCCACCACGACTGCGGGTAGAAGAGCGCGGACCCGTCCCCGACCGCGTTGACCACGACCTCGTTCTCGCCCAGGGCCTTCCTGACACCCAGGCTCGCGGGCATCGAGTACCCCAGCGACCCGCCCTCCGAACCGAGGTAGCCGGTGGGGCGGTCGAACCTCAGGTGCGTCTGGAACGCCGGGCTGTCGGAGATCGCCTCGTCGACGAACGTCAGCGAGAGGTTCCGGCTCTCCTGCAGGTCGGCCAGGCACTTGGCGACCAGGGTCGCGGGGATCTGCCGGTCCCGCACCGACGACTCGGCCGCACGGAGCCGGTCGGCCACGCCCTTGCGCTGCGCGTCGTCGATCTCCCTGATCCGCTCGCCGCGCGCCTCGGCGGCCTTCCTGTCCACGGGGCTCTGGCACTCGCCCACCTCGCGGGTCAGCACCGGCAGGGTCGTCTTGATGTCGCCGAGGATCGCCATCTCGCCGTAGTAGTTCTTGCCGATCTCCCAGGGGTCGTTGTGCAGGTAGATCTGCCGCACCCCGTCGGGGATCAGCGGGCCGTCGTCCCAGTCGAAGACCACGACCTGGGCCTGGCCGTTGAACCCGCACAGGAACGCGTGGTCGTGCAGCCGGAACACCTCCCGCATGCCCTCCTGGGTGGAGGGCAGCGGGCCCTGCCAGTGCGGCAGCGAGTTGGGGTAGTTCATGTAGCTGCTGAGCGGTTCGGTGTAGACCGGGGCGTTGATCGCCTCGACGAGTTCGCGCAGCTCGTCCCACGCGTCAGCGGCGCCGACGCCGTCCCCGGCGACGACGATCGGCCGGGCGGAGCCCGCCAGTGCGACGGCGGCCCGGCGGATCTCCGAGAGGTCGCCCGTGAACCCGGACGCGATCCTGGTGGTCCTGCCCCGCGCCGCGGAGTCGGAGGGCGTCTCCACCGGCTGGATGGTGAACTCCCACGGGATGGACAGGAACACCGGGCCCGTCGGGGGCGCCAGCGCGGTCTTGATCGCCCGCTGCATGGCCATGCCCATCTCGTCGGGGCCGCGCACCTCGTAGGCCCACTTGGTGTACTGGCGCGCGACCTGGACCAGGTCGGAGGCGAGCAGCGGCTCCTGGATCAGCAGGTTGCTGTGCTGCTGCCCGCACAGCACCACGACGGGGATGTGTGACTTGTGGGCGTTGAACAGGTTGCCGAGGCCGTGGCCCGCGCCCGGGGTCACGTGCAGTTCCACCACGCCCGGCCTGCCCGTGGCGCGCGCGTACCCCATCGCGGCGCCCATCGCGATGTTCTCGTGCAGGCAGGGGACGTAGGTGATCCCGCCCTCGCCGTCGGCGTCCGTCCCGTCGATGATCGGGATCTCGTTCGTCCCCGGTACCCCGAAGACGCTGTCGATCCCGGCGGCGCGCAGGTAGTCGAAGATCACGTCCCGGCCCAGCGGCTGACCGCCCGGGGTCTGGGGGAGACCGGTCGTCCGCGTGGCCGCGGTTTTCTCGTCGAAGATCCTGGTCATGGACTCTCCTCAGTCGGGAAGGCGGGGGGAGCATGTCAGTCACTTTCCAGAGTCGTTTGGCTTCAAACGGTGACGACTTGCGGCGGCCCTGAAGCTTGCCGATCGTGACCTCTTTGGGGTCTCGGAAGCGGTTGGGACCCCGAAGAGGTCACGATCGGCGGGAAGAACCGAAGCGCGGCTCGTCCACCCGGCCTCGGGCGCGGGTCACCGGGACCCCGCGCGCGAGATCCTGTCGAGCCATTCCGACAGCAGGTCCCGCTCGGCCGGGGTGAGGGCGGGAGTGCTCCGGGGCAGGGCGGCCTTGAGGGCGATGGCGTGGCTGGCCGCCCTGTCGTCGGCGGGGTCGGGGGCTTCTCCCGGCGGGTCGGTGGTCACCGCCGCGAGCACCGCCTCCCGGACCAGGCGGGACAGGTCGGGGTCGCGGTCCCCGGGGGCGGTGGAGATCAGGCTCAGGACGACCCCGCTGCTGGCGGAGTGGATCATCCGGGCCGCGCGCTCCACGCCGACGCGCAGCCGCCCCGCCTCGGCGATGCGCAGCACGAGCCCGTGCAGGATCTCGGCGGACTCGCGGACGGCCTCGGGGGCCGCTCCCGGGCGGAAGTCACCGTACATCAGGGTGTAGAAGGCCGGGTTGGTCGTACCGAACTCCACGTGCAGGTCCCATCCCCGCCGCAGGTCCTCCACCGGGTCCGGGTCGTGCTCCCGGGACGTCTTGCCGCGCAGGTAGACGGCGAAGCCGTGGCTGGCCACGGCGTCGAGAAGGCCCTGCTTGTCGCCGAACAGGCGGTAGATCGTGGGGGCCTGCACCCCGGCGGCGGCGCCGACCGCGCGCGTGGACACCGCGTCGCGGCCGCCCTCCGCCAGCAGTGTCGCGGCCGCGTGGACGATCCGCTCCCGCGTCGTCGTCGAGCGCTCACTCATGTGACCGACGATAACACCTGCTTGTTATCGACTTGACGATATCAATGATTACATGTTTTAGTTAGCAGCGAAATCAACGAGGTGGTCCACCGGGCCGCCGAAGGAGAGAGGACCGCCATGAGCGACACCAGCACCGGGCGCCGGGTCGCGATCGTGACCGGCGGGTCGCGCGGGATCGGCCGCGCGGCCGCCGAGCGCCTCGCGGCCGACGGCCAGGCCGTCGTGATCGCCTACGCGAGCAACGACGCGGAGGCCGGGGGCGCGGTCGAGGGCATCACCGCCGCGGGCGGGACGGCGATCGCGGTGAAAGCGGACATCGCCGACGAGGCCGCCGTCGCGGAGCTGTTCGACACGGCCGAGCGCGAGTTCGGCGGGGTCGACGTGGTCGTGAACTCGGCCGGGATCATGGCCATGGGCCCCGTCGCGGACTTCGACCTGGCCGTCCTCGACCGGATGCACCGCACCAACATCCGCGGCACGTTCGTGGTGAACCAGCAGGCCGCCCGCCGGGTCCGCGGCGGCGGAGCCGTCATCAACCTCTCCACCTCGGCGGAGAAGGCCGCGATGCCCGGCTACGCCCCCTACGCGGCGTCCAAGGGCGCGGTCGAGGCGGTCAGCCTGATCCTGGCCAGGGAGCTGCGCGGACGCGACATCACCGTCAACGCCGTCGCCCCCGGCCCCGTCGCCACCGAGCTGTTCTTCGAGGGCAAGGACGAGGAGACCGTCGACCGGATCGCGGGAATGAACCCGATGGAGCGGCTCGGCACCCCCGGCGACGTCGCCGAGGTCGTCTCCTTCCTGGCCGGGCCCGCCCGCTGGATCAACGGCCAGACCGTCTACGTCAACGGCGGAATGGTCTGACCCGCGCGACGACCGAACACCACCACACCACCACGCAGAACACGAACAGGAGCAGGACCATGCCCTTCGCCAACTTCAAGGTTCCGGAGAAGACACTCACCCCCGAGCAGAAGAAGGAGATCGTCACCCGCACCACCGACCTGTACGTCGAGATCTACGGTGAGCGCGCCCGCGCCACCACCCTGGTCCTCGTGGAGGAGGTGCCCGACGGCGGTTGGGGCATCGGCGGCGACGTCCTGACCCTCGCCCGGATCCAGCAGGCCGCACAGGAATGACCTCCGCTCCGGCCTGAAAGCCGGAGACCCCCGGGCGACCGGTGAGGCCCCGGCGGCTATGGAGGTTCCGACGCGGGGGTGAATTCGGGCACCGGTGGTTTTGTTGACGGTCTTGGGCTTTCTGCCCGTTTCGGGGCCGGGAAGGGCAGAAAGCCCACGATCATTCCGGGTGGGGGCGGGAGCGGCCTCGAATCGCCGCGTCACGGACATCCGGCGGGCACGCGCGGCCCTCCGGCCCCGCCCGCCGACACCTCGTGATCCGCGTGGCGTGAGGTCGAACGACCCACCCGGACGACCAGTGCCCGGAACACCCCGCGCCGGAGCTTCCCTACACGGTTTCCGGGCCCTCCGGCCGCAGGTGCGTCATCAGCTCCCTGAACCCCGTCCACGCGTCGGGGTCGGTTCCGTCGCCGATCCGGTACCACACCGACGGCGCGCGCCGCGGGCCGACGGTCCGGCCCCGGGTCGGCGCCGCGAGCGCGCGGTCGAGGCCGATCTCGGCCACGCCCTCCGCGCCGACCGCCATCCCGACCGGAATCGGCACACCCGACCAGTACGGCTCGTACGTGAGGTCCGGCCGCCCGGTGGTGCGCTGCACCGTCATGGTCTGCAGGATCCCCTGCCGGGTGAACTCCTCGGCCAGTGCGGCGAGCCGGTCGAGCGGGATCTCCTCCTCCTTCGCGTAGCCGACCGCGAAGCTGATGGTCTCCTTCACCCCCGAGGTCACGCGCGACACCCGCTGGGTCCCGACGAAGCTCCGGGCCCAGCCGCCCGGGCCCGCGAACGTGAACCAGGTCGCCTGGGGTGTCCGGCGCCGGCACAGCGCGGTCAGCGCGGCGCGGTCCCACATCGACAGGGCGGGCTCGCTCGTCCCCCATCCGGCGGGGTCGGCCTCGCCGAGGGTCTGGGCGAGGGTCTCGGCGGCTCCGCCGAGGACCAGGTCCTCGCCGGCGGGGTGCAGTACCCGGAGGTCGACCAGGAGCTGGCTGCCGAGGTCGGAGGCGTCGCGGACGAAGGTCCGGGAGGGGCCGGACCGGTCCTGCTCCCCCGGGGCCGGGACGAACGCCGCGTTCCCGCTCCACACCAGCGGGATCCCGGAGAACCCGTCGTAGTGCCCGCCGCCGTCGGGCTCCTCGACCACCCATCTGGCCTTGACGCTGTTCAGCACGGTCCGCAGCGCGAACGTGAGGCGGGACTCCGCGGAGGAGAGCACCTGGAACCCCCGCCCGCTCCGCCCGCACGCCGACACCGCGTCGGTCAGCCACGACGCCAGCGGGACCACGGGCCTGTCCTGGACGGCCACCGCGGTCTTCTCGGTGACGATGTCGATCGCCGGGTGGTTCACCGTGCCCCACCTCCCGGCAGCGCGCCCTGGCGGAGCCGGGGGCGGGACGACCAGACCGTGCCGCCGAGCCTGTCGACCAGCCGGTCGGCGAACCGGTGCGCGAGCGCCACCGCCTCCGCCTCGGCACTCGACGCCCGCGCCTCCACCCACCAGCAGGGGTCGGGCATCAGGGCGGCCGTCCCGGCCCCGAGCAGCCGCTCCACCTCGCTGGCGACCGCGACCCGCTGCGCCGCCTCGATGCTCAGCAGGGGGCGTCCTTCGTCGTCGCAGAGCTGGATGACGGCGCCGTCACCGCCGCCCCGCACCTTCAGATCCGTTCCCGCCCGCACCATCCCGTCCACCAGGGCCCGAACATCCGGGGCCCGCTGAACCAGTGCGACCACGTCGTACGTCAACGGTTCTCCTTCTCCGCGTCCAGCAATCCGGTCTGGATGAGATGGGCCGCCTCCCCCCGGCGGATCCACCGCCCCCGCCCGGGCGGCTGCGCGTTGGCGTACACCCGGGGGAAGATCTGCCCCTCGCCGCGGTCGCCGGACATGAGCACCGCGCTGGTGCCGATCTCCCGCATGGCCTGCACCAGCGGGTCGTACAGGCCGCGTCCGGCCCCCGCCACGCGGCGGGTCACCACGAAGTGCAGCCCGATGTCGCGGCCGTTGGACACGAACGGCACGAACGGGGTCAGGGGTTTCTGCCCGGCCGTGGTCAGGACGTCGTAGTCGTCCACGAGCACGACGATGCGGGGACCGCCCAGCTCGCCGCCCTCGCCCTTGTCGGGGTCGGCGTCGTCGGGCATCCGGCCCTCGAGCTCCTTCGCGACACCGCCCGCCAGCCCCGCGCACACCCGCGCGTTGCTCGCGTATCCGCCGAGGTAGGCCTCGGGGATCACGCCGCGCAGCGTCCGCCGGGGGTCCATCACCGCGAACACCACCTGCTGCGGGGTGTAGCGGGCCATCAGCCCCTCGGCGACGAGCCGCAGCAGGTTGGTCTTGCCGCACTCGCCGTCGCCCAGCACCAGCAGGTTCTGGTCGCGGTCGAACAGGTCGAGCAGGACCGGTTCGAGCGCGCGCTCGTCCACCCCGATCGGCACCAGCCGGTCTTCCCGGTCGGGGCCCGGCAGGGTGCGGGCGGGCAGCCGGTACGGCAGCACCCGGACCGGCGGGGCGGTCGGGCCGCGCCACGAGCTGTTGATCGCCCGGGCCGTCTTCTCGACGACCTCGCCCAGGTTGTCGTCGTCCGGCAGCGAGTCGACGCGGGGCAGGGCCACCTGGCCGAAGAGCTTGCCGTCGGTGAGGGCGCGGCCGGGGGTCTTCGCGCTGATCGTCTCGGCGAGCTTGCGGTCCACCGACGAGTCCGACGGGTCGTTGAGCCGGAGCTCCACCCGCTGGCCGAAGTTCGACTGCATGGCCATGCGCACGTCGTTCCAGCGCAGCATCGCGGCCACCACGTGGATGCCGTAGCCGCCGCCGCGCTGCAGGAGGTCGGAGACCATGTCGTTGATCTCCTCGAAGTCGTTGCGGATCGCCCCGAAGCCGTCGACGCACAGCACGATGTCGGCGCTCGGGAGTTCGGGGACCTCGCCTCTGGCGTGCATCCGCCGCAGCTGCTGGACCGAGTCGATGCCGCGGTCGCGGAAGACCTCCTGGCGGTGCTCCAGCATGCCCCGGACCTCCTCGACCGTGCGGCGCACCCGCTCGGCGTCGGTCCGGCCCGCGACACCGCCGACGTGGGGGAGGTCGGACAGCGCCTGCAGGCCGCCACCGACCAGGTCGAGCGCGTAGACCGCGACCTGGGTCGGCGAATGGGTCAGGGAGATGGACAGCACCATGGTGCGCAGCAGGGTCGTCTTGCCGGTCTGCGGGCCGCCGATGATCGCCAGGTGGCCGCCCGAGGCGGAGAGGTCGATGTTCCACAGGCCCTGCCACTGCTTGGTGGCGTCGTCCAGGAGGCCGACCGGCACCTGCAGCGGCTCGGGGGCCCCGGGCAGCCGCATCGCGTCGTCGGTGATCTTCAGAGGGCCGGCGACCAGGTCCAGCGTGGTCGCGGACGGCAGCGGCGGCAGCCAGATGCTGCGCGCGGGCTCCCCGTGCCGGACCAGCTGCCCGACCATCACGTCCAGCAGCGTGGGCCCGACCGTGCGCTCGGGCAGGCCCGGCTCGTCGTCGGCGTCCGCGGCCCCGGCCCGCCCGGACGCGCCCGCCGTGTTGTACGCGGAGTACGGGCGCACCGGGAGGCGGTCCCGCTGCTCGTCCTCCTCCTCGTCCGCGACCGGGCCCCGGTAGCCGCCCGAGACGTAGCCGGCCTTGAAGCGCTGGTAGACACTGGTGTCGACCTTGAGGTACCCGAACCCGGGAAGAGCGGGCAGGTGGAAGGCGTCGGGGGTGTCCAGTACGGTGCGGCTCTCCTCCTCGGAGAAGGTGCGCAGTCCCAGCCGGTAGGACAGGTAGGTCTCCAGGCCGCGCAGCTTCCCGCCCTCGATCCGCTGGCTGGACAGCAGCAGGTGCACGCCGATGCTCCGGCCGATCCGCCCGATGGACAGGAACAGCTCGATGAAGTCCGGGCGGGCCGTCAGGAGCTCGCCGAACTCGTCGATGATCACCAGCAGGTGCGGGAGCGGGGGCAGGCTCGGATCGTGCGCCCGCTTGTAGGCGTAGTCGCCGATGTTGGCCACGTTGCCCGCGTCGCGCAGCACCTGCTGGCGGCGCTGCACCTCGCCCGACAGGCTGGCGTAGACGCGCTCGATCAGCGCGGCGTCGTCCTCCAGGTTGGTGATGACCCCGGCGACGTGCGGCATCGTCTCGAACGGCGCGAACGTGGCGCCGCCCTTGTAGTCCACCAGCACCATGCTGACGCGCTCGGGCGAGTGCGCCGCGGCGAGCGCGATCACCAGGGTCCGCAGCATCTCGCTCTTGCCCGAGCCGGTGGCGCCCACGCACAGCCCGTGGGGCCCCATGCCGAGCTGAGCCGACTCCTTGAGGTCCAGGATGACGGGCTGCCCAAGGTCGTCGACGCCGATGGGCACCCGCAGGAACGCGCGCTCGCTGCGCGGCGCCCACAGGCGCCGCACGTCCATGCTCCCGGGGTCGGCCACGCCCATCAGGGTCGTGAAGTCGACGCTGCCGCCCGAGGCCGCCGTCTCCTCGATCGACTCCTGGGAGAGCCGGAGCGGGGCCAGCATCCGGACCAGGCCGGTGAGCGTGGCGGCGGAGACGTCGTCCACCGTGCCGGTGAACGTCCGCGGGTCGTCCGAACGCAGGTCCTCGACCCGCACCTGGTCGCCCGAGACGGTCAGCCGGATGCTGACGTCCCCGGGCTCCTCCACCTGGTCGGCGACCAGGTGGACGACGGTGGCGCCGAGGGCGGCCGGGGAAACCGCGTCGTCCGGCCGGACCAGCTCGCTCGCCACCCCGCCGTGGGTGTCGTGGACCACCACCAGGCGGCGCATCATCCGGTACGCCTCGCGCTTCCCCATACCGCGCCGGACCTCGGCCGCGAAGTCGGTGCGGGAGCGCAGCTCGTCGGAGAGCAGCGCGCCCAGCTTCGCCGGGCTGGAGGCGATGAGCCGCGCGCTGACCCCGCCGTCCCGCCGCTGCTGGTCGAGGACCTGCGGAAGCCACTTCAACCAGTCCCAGTCGGCCGCGCGGGCCGCCGGGTGCATCACCGCCAGCGCGGCGTCCTCGGGGGCGTGGAACGCGCCCAGCTGGGCGACCACGGCCCGCACCACGCGCAGCACGTCCTCGCGCGCGCCGATCACGCTGACGTTGCCGACCATGTCGAGCGGCACGGTGAGCGGCATGTCGGGCACGGTCTCGAAGCGCCGGATCGCGGCCCGGGCCTCCGAGAGCATGAAGGGGTCGTTCGGGGTCAGCGCGCTCCCGCGCTCGGCGAGGCGGAGCGGTCGTCCCGGCATGTGCCCCGTGCCGATCCGGACCCGGAGGAAGTCCCGGTCCCTGCGGCGGCGCTCCCAGAGCCGGGTGGGGTCGCGCAGGATGTCGTACAGCGCCTCGGGGGGAGGGTCCAGCAGGCGGGCGTGCGCGTGGGCGCGCCGCTCCCGCTCGCCGAGCTCCTCGCGCAGCTCCTCCAGATACTCCAGGTACAGCTCCCGCTGGTTGCGGCGCTGCCGGGCGGCCTGGCCGCGACGCGAGAAGAGCATGCCGACGCCGGCGATCACCGCGACGACGAGGACCAGCGCGCCCAACGCCATGAACGCCGGGTTCCGCAGCACCATCATGATGGTGAGCGAGGCCATCATGCCGACCATCGGCAGCAGGGTCATCAACTGGCCGCCCTGCGCGTTGCCGTCGGGCAGGGTGGGCGGCGCCTCGACCTCGTGCGGGTCCTGCTGCGGGGGCGGATAGACCGTGCGCGCCGGCCGGTGCACAATGCGGGTCGTCACCGGCACTCCTCTCGAAAACGGACGACACAGTTTTCCAGTGACCGCCCTGCCAGGTCCACCCGTACTGTATATAAGACGATCCGGCCGTGGGATTCCCTATTCACACGGCTGTGGAAAACCGAGCGGATCGGAGCGGCCGCTGAATTCCGGACCATTGGAAATCGCGGGGGAGGTCCACGCGCTCGTCGCGGACCTGCTGCCCGTGACACTTCCCGACGCGTCGTTCGACAGGCGGTTGTCCCGGGTCGTGGTGTCGTTCGGCTGGACCGAGCTGGCCGCCTCCACCTGGCCGCTCCTGGAGCGCTGCGCCGGGGCGCGGCCGCACCTGTGGCCGCGGCTGGCCGAGGAGTGGCTGCGCGAGGTCGCCGACCGGGCCGCGCTGGCGGTCGCCGAGATCGAGCTCCTCGGCGACGTGCGCGAGCTGCTGCGCGTGAAACTGGTCCCCAGGATGCCCCCGGACGTGGCGGAGAACCTGGTGAGCGCGCCGGTCGGACGGTACTTCGACGCGCTGGTCGTCATCGACCACCCGAAGTACGGGGCGCCGCTGACCAGGAGCAGGGCCGGGCTCCTCGGGCTGCGCGGCCTCGGCGGCGCCGTCGCGCGCACGCACGAGCGGGAGCTGGCCGACGTCGTCGAGCACGAGTGGCCCCTGACACTGCGGCACTCCGTCCGCGTCGTCACCAAACCCGGCAGCCCGTACGTGTCCGCGCTGCTCACCGAGCTGGAGCGGTTCCTCCCGCGCCCCTGCCCGGACGGCGCGCTCGTCGGAGTCCCCAGGCTCGACACCCTGCTGCTGCACCCGATCGCCTCCAAGGAGGCCGTCGACCTGCTGCCGGCCTTCGCGAGCGCGGTGGCGGACACGCACGCCCGGGCGGACGAGCCCTGCGCCGCCGGGGTCTTCTGGTGGCGCGACGGCACCCTGGCCGCGCTGGACACCCCGAAGGCCCGCAAGGCGTTCGGCAAGGCGCTGCGGAGGAGGCGCCGGGACCGTTAGGGCGGGGCTCGCAGATTCCGCTGACGGCCCGGACGCGCACCACCGGCGGTCCTCGTCCCCAGACCCCTCCGCGGCCCCCTGCCGCGCGGTGGCGGAGAAGGGAAAGGGGCGCGTACGTGTTTCCCATTCGCGGTCCCCTTTCCGTTCCACCGGTTCAGCGACGGTCCATCGCGTCCAGTTCGGCCGGGTCCAGGGGGGCCTTCGGCTCCTTGACGAGGTGGTCGTTTCTCCGGCCCTTGCGGATGCTCCGGAAATCGACCTCGATGAAGCCGGTGCCGTCCACGGTGAACCCGCTTCCGCGCTCGAACATCAGCAGCAGCGGAGCGAACGGGTCGGGCAGGTCGGGCAGGTCCGCCCCGGACTCCTGGAGGGCGCGGAAGTGCAGCGCCCAGACGCAGGTGTGCCGGACCGTGAGGTAGACCCAGTCGGGCAGGCCCTCCTGGAGGCGGCGCACCTGCCCGGGGTCGGCCCGCACCGACGGGTCGACCCACGACGCGATGTCGAAGAAGGGCCAGCCCTCCGCGTCGAACCGCTTCGCCCACCAGGCTGACCTGCGCAGGTACTCCCGCATCAGCGCCGCCTGGGAGGGGCGCTGCTCGTAGCTCCCGGACCAGTCCGCGGCCAGGAGTCGGTCGACCAGTCCCTCGACCGGGTCGCTCATCTACTGTTCTCCTCTGGGAAATCGGGTCGGGCCGGTTCCCCGGCCGCTCTTCTCGTTCGGGGCGGTGCCTGTCGTCTCATCATGGCGGAGACTCGTGAAGGAGCGTTGTACGTCTTCTCCTCGACGAGGCCGCCGGCGTCGCTCCACCGGCGTTCGGAGACCAGGACCCCCTCCTCGTCGAAGTTCCGCTCTTCGGCGAGAAGGCCGTCGGGATGCCATTTCTTCCATGGTCCGACAGCGCCTTTCGAGGTGGGCCTGTCACTTCCAGGAGATCCGCTTCATCTCGTCCAGGTTCGGCGCGATCTCCTCCCGTGCGTCGGGCGGGATCGCGCCCCCGATGGGGTCCTCGGGGGCGCCGCCCCAGCGCTTCAGTGCCTGAAGCGCGGTCAGGCCGTCAGCGAGGGCGGAGTCGAGGCGTTCGGCCCAGAACACGAAGACCCGCATGCCCTCGGTGTGCGTTCGGACGGTCGACGCCTTGAGGAGGCCTGCGGCCTCCTCCTCGGTCGAGGCCCACAGGTAGCCGACCACCACGCCGTCCTTGGTGACGGGGAGGTAGCGCACCGCCGTGCGTGTGGACGGTACGTAACTGTCCGTACGGTGTCGTGCAGGAGAGTTCGGACGGGGGTGTGGAGTAGGCGGGGCCCACCCGTCCCGCCCGCCCACGGTGTCAGATCGTCCATCGAGCTCCGCGTCGGTCCGTCTTCTCGAAACTGAGGAACACCGCGACATCCGGTGTGCTTCCGGTGATTCCCGTCGGCGGCCGTGCCTTCCCATCGGGGAGAAGAGGAGTGTTCTTTTCCGACGAGGTCGAGAACATCACGGAGGAGAAACATGCGTCGTTTCCGAGACGGTCGGAAGCCGTGACGACTAGGCCATCGGAACGCCGTGTGAATTCAGAAAAGATCGGTGACATCCGGTCCGGTCCCGTCTTCGTTCGGTTCGGGCACCGGTGCTTCGGGGGGTCTTTCGGCCTCACGCCACGCGGATCGCGGGGTCACGGCGGGCGGCGACGGCGGGTGCGGGCCGGGGCCGCGCCCATGATGTCCGTCGCGTGAGGGTTCCGTTGACGGTCTTGGGCTTTCTGCCCTTCCCGGCCTCGAAACGGGCAGAAGGCCCAAGACCGTCAACAAAACCACCGGTGCCCGAATCACCCCCGCGCCGGAGGTTCTCTAGTCCACTTGGTTTAGTTTCGGGCATCCCTTCTCCAGGTCCAGCCGGAGTCGGTTCTCCATCCCTTGGAGGGCGTCGGACGTTGATGTCGTGTTCCGGCCGTCGATGACGATGTCTCCGTCTTGGGTATTCTCTAGCCCCGGGGAGCGTTGTACGTCTTCTCTTCGACGAGGTCGCCGGCGTCGCTCCACCGGCGTTCGGAGACCAGGACCCCCTCCTCGTCGAAGTTCCGCTCTTCGGCGATAAGGCCGTTGGGATGCCATTTCTTCCATGGGCCGACAGCGCCTTTGGAGTAGGCGACCAACCCTTCGACTTTGGGAGTTCCGTCCGGGTACCACTCCAGCCACGGTCCTTCCTCGTACCCGTTCTTATAAGTACTCAGGGAGAGGATCTGCCCATTGGGGCCGTAATCCACGGACTCCCCACTGAATGGTTTCCCTTCATGAAGGGCAATCCCGGTTCCGTCAGACTCCAGTTCCTCGTCGCTTATTCTATTCACAGATCCAAATCTCCCTTGATTACCGTTCCCTCGTTCAGAGGGTGCCCCGGAGGGTGCCGCAGCCTGTCCGTGTTGGTTCCGGCCCCGTCAATCATCCGCGTGCAGTTGGCGCAGCAAGGAGCTGCTACGGGGCCTTCCTTGTAAAGAGTGAACGTGGTGTCCACCTGGAACTCGTTGAGGATCTCAGGGGTGACGTCTTCTCCGTTCTCGGTCCTCCTCCATAGGAGTTCGTTCAACGCCTTGACCTCTGCGTGCCTCAATGGGTGGTCATTCTGCGGATATCTTGTATCCGGGAGCCGCTCTCCCGTGAATCGGTTCCATTGTTCATATGGGCCATCCGTCTCCATTTGTTCCATCCGCTCCTGGAGTAGCGGGTGGACTCTTTCTGGTGAGATTGTGTCACCGGGGCGCCCATTGTACGCCTCGACTATCTCGCCCGTCCGTCGATCGATCACGACGGAGTTTACGGCGCCCGGTCTCTTTCCTAGGTCGGCCGGACGTATTTCATTTCTTTCTACCATTCCACGCATGTGATCTGCGCGTTGGTTCACTATTTCATTCAAGTATACTTCGGCGGGTTTTCCGTCGATCTCGCGGATGAGTCCGTCGCCGTCACGCGTTACCCGGGACTCGTCGATCCGTTCCAGGGTCTGTCCTTGGCGAGGTTCGGAAAGCGGCAGCGGGTCGCTGTCAGGAGTGTCAGAACCGGAGGGGGCATCGTTGCCCTCCGGCTCTTCGCCGCCTTCGCCTTGGTCCTCGGGTTGTCCGTCCAAGTCGACAGGAGGGTTTGAAACCTCACCGTCTTCTTCGGGAGCGTCGTCGTCTCCACCACCGTTACCGTCATCTCCGCCGTCGTTTCCGTTGTCGGAGCTGTTTCCGCTGCCGTCGTCCGTGGGGCCGGTGTGGACGGGCGGGCCGTCGCTGCCTCCGGCGCGGGGGCGGCCGGGGCCGTCCCCCGACGGGCTGCTGGTGTTGCCGGGGGTGTCGGCGTTGGCGGTCGGGAGCGGGTTGGTCCCGTCGCCGTCAGGCGTGCGGCCGGGCACGCCGGGGTCGTTGTCGTACTGGCTCATGTCGAGGTCGCGCATGATCAGGTCGACCAGCTCGCCGAGGTTGGACCGGTCGGGGGCGATCTCGAATTCGGGCTCGTCGCGGCCGAGCAGGCGGGGGTACTGGCGGAACGGGCCGAGCCCGCCCTCGTTGGGGGCCAGGTCGTGCGCGCCGTGGTGGTCGGCCGAGGGCGCGACGGAACCGCCGTCCCAGTAGTCGGGGTGCGCCGACCGGTACGGGACGCCGTTCTCCATGAGGAGGCTCTCGACGCCCTCGTGGTTGATCCACCGGTTGAACCGGATCTCCTCGAACTCGTCGAGCGTGCCGCGCTCGGCCTTGAGCCACAGGTCGCTGATGGAGTCCAGCGGGGAGAAGCGGCCGACGCGGATCTCGTTCGGTCCCACCGCGACCGGGTGCTCCGAGTCGAAGATGTGGTTCTTGATCCGGTCCAGCACGCCCTGGTCGATCCCGGTGTTCTCGGCGATGCGCTCGGTGTCGCCCTCGGTGTCGCGGATCTGCTGGTACTGCTCCAGAGCGCGGGCCGAGGTGGGCGGATCGACGTAGGCGTCGCCGTTGCCGTCGATGTAGCGGCCCTGCTCGTCGATGTGGCCGATGTCCACCTGGCGGCCGTCGTCGTCGATGAACCCGCTGCGGGGACCATCATTGTCGCTGTCGCTGTCGCTGTCGCTGTCGCTGTCGCTGTCGCTGTCGCTGTCGCTGGAGTCGGAGTCCGCGTCGGGACCGTCACCGGTGTCGCTGCTGTCGGCGCCGTCACCGGTGTCGGTGTTCCCGGTGTCGGCGGCGTCGTTGTCCGTGTCGGCGCTGTCGCCCGTGTCGCCGTTGCCGTCCGTGTTGCTGTCGGAACCGGTGTCGGTGTCGCCGTTGCCGTCCGCGTTGCTGTCGGACCCGGGGTCGGAGTCTCCGGTGTTGCCGTCGTTGTCGCCGTCCGGCGTGTTGTCGCCCGAGGGCTCGGTGCGCACGGGCGGGCCGTCGCTGCCGCCCGCGCGGGGAAGCCCGCCGGGGGTGTCGTTCTCGCCCGACGGGGTGGTGTCGCCGTCGCCGGAATCGTTGTCCGAGCCGCCGTCGTCGTTGTTCCCGGTGTCCCCCGAGGGCTCCTCGTACGAGTCGTTCCCGCCGCTGTTGGAGGAGGACGGGCTGGTGCCGTCGTCCACCGGGGGGTCGTCGCCGCCCACGGGGGCGTACTCGCGCTCGTTGCGGGAGCCGAGGTCCGCCGCGTCGTCCAGGGCGTCGTCGAGTCCGTCGAGCGTGCCGGAGTCGACGTCCAGGCCGTCGAGCGCGTCCTGCAGGGCCTGGGTGGAGGGCAGGCCGTCCGCGTCCCGGCCGGGCAGGTCGGCGGTGTCGATGTCGGGAGAGTCGGAGTCGGCCCCGTCGCCGCCGTCGCCGTCGCTGTCGTTGCCCCCGGCGCGCCGTCCGCCCTGGATGATGCCCTTGACGATGCCCGCGCCCACGAACATGCTGCCGATGTTCAGCACGCTCTGGGTGATGACGTAGCCGGGCCGGTCGCCCCACTCGCGCCACGGCACGATGGCGTGCCCGAACTCGGTCCAGCCGGTGGAGAAGTTGCCCCACCACTCGCCCCAGGAGCCGACCCCCCAGCCGTTCTCGCCGTAGAACCCGGCCAGGGCGCCGAACCCTTCGAGCATGCCGCCGTAGTTGGCGGCGAGGTTGTCACCCCACTCGCTCCAGGAGCCGACCCCCCAGCCGTTCTCGCCGTGCAGGCCGACCATGCCGCCCAGGTCCTCGGCGATCCCCACGACGAAGTCGACGCCGCCGTTCCAGGTGTCCTCCCACCAGGGGGCGTCGTGCTCCTGCGGGGTGGCCCACGGGGTCTGCACGTCCGTGGGGGCCTCGGTGTAGCCGTACGCCGACTCGCCCCTGCTCAGCAGCGTCGAGTCGCTGTTGGGGTCGGTCGCGACGAAGGTGGTGCCGCCGAAGATCGCGGTGATCTTGTTGGCGCAGTTGCGCTCGGCCTCCATGTAGTCGGTGAGCGCGGCGAGCACGTCGTTGTTGAGCTGGTTGTGCTCCTCGGTCTTGTCCTCGTCCTTGCGCCAGTCGTCGTCGCCCTCGATGTCGGCGACGAAGTTCTCGGCGTCGGCCTTGAGGCTCTTGAGGCGCTCCAGGATGGGGCGGGCCTCCTCGGCGAAGCCGATGAGGGCGTCGCCGACCGTGGTGATGTTGGTGTCGAACTCGTCGCCCTTGGCGGCGACCGGGTCCACCGCGGCGAGCAGGATGTCGGACTCGGGCGCGACGTAGACGCCCTCCAGCCCCGACCACGCCGATTTGATGTCCTGCCCGGCCTGGGAGACCTTGTCCCCGTCGCTCTTCAGGTCGCCGCCCGCGGTCTCCACCGCGTCCAGGTCCGCCGCGGGGATCGGGATCTTCGTCGGGTCGATCACACCGTCGCTCAACGCCACACCACCAAGAGCTCGATCTCTCTGTCGTCATGACCCGCGACGGACGTCCCCCGTCCTGGGCGCTCGTTCCGGTTGGTTGGAGTGCCCGCGCCGCGAGTGGGTTCCCGTTCCGTCGGGGTTTGGCCCGATCCGGCCGCTCGCGCCGGCGCGTGCCTCCGCGTCCGGGCGGGACGGCCCCTAGAGGTCCAGGTCGGAGATGTCGCCGGCGTTTCCCTGCGCCTCGGCGGCCATCTCCAGGTTTCCGTCCAGGTAGAAGGTCGTCGCGTCGACGCAGCCGGTGATGGCGCTCGCGCTCTTGGCGACCATGCTCGTCAGGTCCTCGCTGTACTCCTCGACGAACTCGCTCAGCGCGATGCCGATCGGCTCGCTGGCGCAGGCGGTCCCCGCGCTCTCGACGTGGGTCCCGAACGTCGTCAGCAGGGCGACCAGGCCGCCGGTCCCGTCCTCTCCGCCGACGTGGCTCCCCACCGTCTTCATGATGGCGCCCACCTCAGGAGCGTTGATGTCCCAACCGGACATGTGCGCCGTCCCCCTTGCTCGTGGTCTGTCGGATGAGCCCGGCGAAGGTGCGGCCGGGAAAAGGTGCCGTGCCGCCCGGTGTCATCGGCCGGGGAGCCCGAACATGTCCGCCCGGAAGTTGGAGGGCGGCCGGTTTCCGGAGCGGTGGCCGGAACCGGCCAGTGCCGGGTCCTCGGCGGAGACGCGCTCCATCAGCTGCGCCACGCTCGGCCCGATCCGGGCGACGTCCTGGCTGACCTGGGATTTCAACCGCGCTGTCGACGCCTTCAGCCGGGCCGCCGGGGTCGGTGCGGCGTCGTCGTCGGCAGCGCCCGGAGCCTCCTCCGAGGCCTGGCCGACGGCGTTGTCCGGCGCCTCCGCAGCGTCCCAGCCAGCGGGGTCCACCAGTTCGAACTTCATTCCACCGCCTCCATACGCGCGTTCCGCCCCGGCATCGGGCTATTCGGATTTACCCTTATTATGCAGTCCCTTGGAAACTCCGGTCAGTTCCGCCGTGTTGATAAAATCATGGCCGGAGTTTCGGAAACCAATGGTCTTCTGGGGGCGTCACACACTTCGGAGAACGGACGACCGTACGGCAGGCCACCAGGAACAGGTGAACAGATGTCACGATGGGACTACGGCGACCAGACCCTGAGCACCCTGGCCCGCACCACTTCGGGGTCGAAGGACGAGTTGGGCGACCTGATCGGCCAGCTGATCCAGGCGGCCGAGCCGCTGGCCGGAAAGTTCAACGGCGCGGGAAAGGCGGCCTTCGACTCGTTCAAGGCCCGCTCCGAGCAGATCACCGCGGACCTCAACGCGGGCCTCGGGTCGATCAACGAGGGCCAGCACGGCATGCAGACGGCCTTCAGCGAGGGCAGCCAGAGCATGGCCGACGAGGCCCAGCGGAACATGGGCGCGGCCAACTTCGACGCCGCCAAGTTCCGCACCGCCTGAGCCGCCCCGAAGTCGCAAGGAGAGCCCGATGAGTGGCAACGGACGCAACAGCTACGACCTCGGCGCCTCGCAGGAGGCGCAGACCAACATCCACGCCGTCATGACCCGGCTGGAGACCCTGATCGGCGACCACGACGTCGACGTCAGCAACGCGATGGGCGACTTCGAGGCGACCGGCGTCTCGGAGGAGTACAGCGCCAAGGAACTCAAGTGGCACAACGCCGGCAACGAGGTCCGGGAGATCATCCGGCTGGTGCGGGACACCCTCGAGGCCAACGACGGCACCGCGCAGTCGGCGCTGAGCCGGGCGAGCGCCGCGGTCCAGGCCATCTGAGGCCCGCGGAGAGGCCACGGGCCCGCCGGGCCCACGGGAGGGACGCCGGTCCGGCGCCCCTCCTGTAGCATGCCGGGCGCCCCGCAGCCCAACGCCGGCTGACGCCGGACCTCGGAAGGAGTCCCGATGGCGCGCGACTACGACAGCCAGTTGCTGGAGTCGGTCGCGGTACGCCGCCAGCGGCTCCGGGAGGCCGTGCTCTTCGGGCCGCAGCGCACCCGCATGCGTCTGGACGAGAGCATCGGCAAGGTCGTCGCCAGCGTGTGCCTGGCGGCGGTGGCGTGCGCGGGAACCGTCGGCTGGTCGTTCGTGAGCAGCCAGCTCAGGACCCAGCAGGAGGCGGCGGAGCAGGCCGCGGCCGGTCCGCCGAACGTCACCGCGCTCCCGCTGCCCGCCGACTGGGTCGGCGAGCAGGTCACGCTCGAGATGCTGCGCGAGGAGCTCGACCGCGCCCAGGTCCCCCCGGACCTGTACGTCCTGCCCGACGAGCCCCGTCCCGAGGCCGACGGCGCCGCCAGCTACTACCTGCTGACCACCAGCGACACCGGCTACTCCGTCGACTACTCGGTCAGCGTCATCGAGTTCCAGCAGGGGCGGACGGGACCGGAGTTCGTCACCGAGGACGAGGCCGCCCGCTGGCTGTACCAGGAGCTGGCGCTGGTGGAGACCGAGCCCGAACGGCTCACCGCCGAGGAGGAGCAGGCGGCGGCCGAGCAGAACGCCGAGCTCGCCGGCGCGGCCACGGAGCGGCTCGAAGGGGGCGCGGGCGACTCCTACAAGCTCACGCTGGAGACCGGGCAGATCGTGGACGCGTTCGGCCAGGAGAGCGGCTCGTTGCTGTTCCCCGACGGGACCCCGTTCGAGCGGCGGGGCCTGCCGGAGTTCGCGCGGGAGGCCCCCGCCGCCGCGGAGGAGGGGCAGCCGCGGCCGCAGGTCTACCACCGCTACCGCGTCACCTACCCGTTCCAGGTGACCGCCGCGCTCTCCCCCGCCGCGGAGCGGAGCCCGGGCGGCGGGGTCCGCTTCGCCGTCGACTCCGGCGGGTTCACCCAGCAGGTGCCGCTGCCGAGTATCCGCTGGCTGCTGGGCAACGGATACCTTGAACGCGTCGCGGTGACGAGCGTTCCCGAGTAGTTCGCAGGGCCGAGGACTCCTCCGGGGCCGACCGGGGCAGCAGAGAAGTGATTGGAAGAGCTCGATGACGACTTGGAGCCGGGTGACGCTCGTCGGCGAGCAGCGCAGGGTCGACGCCGTCCTTCCCGCCCAGGAGCCGATCGGGGCGCTGATGCCCGAGGTCCTGGAGCTGCTCGGCGACCCGGTCGAGAACCCGGCCCGGCTTCGCCACCTCACGACGGCCGCGGGCGTCATCCTCGACGGCGACACCACGCTCGCCGACCGGAGCATCCCCGATGGGGCCGTGCTGCGCCTGGTCCGCGCCGACGACCCGCTGCCCGCACCGGTCGTCCACGAGGTCCCCGAGTCGGTCGGCGACGCGCTCGACGACCAGGCGGGGCGCTGGAACCCGGCCGCGGCGCGGTGGACCGCCACCGGCGCGGTCACCGCCCTCTGCCTTGCGATCGGCGGCCTCGTCTGGGACGGGACCGGCGGCGGCGCGGGCGCGGCGGCCGTCGCTGCGGCGGCGGGGCTTCTCCTGGTCGTCGGCACGGTCGTCGGGGCGACCTGGCGTGAACCGCTGGGCACCGGGCTCGCCATCGCCGGCGGCGCTCTGGGCGGGCTCGCGCTGTGGAGCGCCGTCGACCTGTACGGCTGGCCGGACTGGGTCCGGTGGGGCGGGCTGGCCGTCGTCGCGGGCCTGCTGGTCGTCGCCCTCGGCCTCACCTCGCTCGGCAGGGGCGGACTGACCGGGGGCGGGATCGCCCTGCTCCTGGCCCTGGTGTGGTCGGCGAGCGCGGCCCTGGGCCTGGCCGCCGCGCACATCGCGGCGGTGATGGCCGTCGTCTGCGTGGTCCTGCTGAGCCTGCTGCTGCGGACCGCCCTGACCCTCTCCGGGCTGACGGTGCTCGACGACCGGCGCAGCGCCGGTTCGGAGGTGGGGCGCGCCGACGTGATGTCCGCGCTGGCCGGAGCCCATCGCAGCATGGTGGTCGCCACCGTCGCGGTGGCGGCCGCGGCGGCCGCCGCGGGCCTGGGCCTCGCCTCGGACTTCAACGGCTGGACGGCCGCCCTCTCGGTACTGCTCGCGATCGTGGTGGCCAGCCGGTCCCGCATGTTCCCCCTGGTGGCGCAGAAGACGGGGCTGCTCGCGGCGGCGGTGGTGATCCTGGTCAGTTTCGCCTTCTCCTGGGCCGGTCAGGCGGCCTGGGCGGTCTGGGCCGCCGCGGGCGTCCTGCTGGGAAGCCTCGTCATCCCGGTCGTGGTGCTCGCGACCGAGCAGCCCGAGTACGTCCGCGCCCGGCTCCGGCGGATCGCCAGCCGGATCGAGGCGGTGGCGGTGGTGGCGCTGGTCCCGGTGGCCATCGGCGTGTTCGGCACCTTCCAGCGGCTGCTCGACACCTTCTGACCTGACGAGAGAGAGGGGACGGGATGGTCGACGGAACCCGGTCGCGGGCCCCTGGCGGCGCGCCCGCGACCGCCCCCCACGGGGATCCCCTGCTGCGCAGGGTGGGCCGGGGGGTCGTGCGCGCCTTCCGGCCGGCGGACGACGTCTTCGCGGCCGTCGAACTGGGGGAGGCGCTGCAGCAGCCGATCACCACCGGCCGCCGGATCGTGGTGGGCGGCCCGCACGGCGGGGTCGAGCAGGGCACCGTGGCCGCGCTGGTCGCCATGGTGTTCGCGCACTACCGGCAGGACCGGGTGCTCGCCCTGGACATCGACCCGGGGATGGGCTCGCTGGCCCTCCGGCTCGGTGTCCGGACGCGGTCGTCGCTCGGGGAGCTCGCGGGCGAGGGGGCCGAACCGGAGTCGTTCGAGCGGCTCGAACCGCACCTGTCCCCGGCCGGGGAGCGGCTGTGGGTGCTCCCGGGGACCCAGGACGGAGTCAACGGCGGTGACCTCGGCGTCCGGACGTACCAGGACACGCTGGTGCCGCTGACCCGGTTCTTCGGGATCACGCTCATCCACTGCGGAGCCGAGGCGCCCGAGGACCTGACCCGTGCCGCGCTGGCGGGCGCGCACGCCAGTGTGCTGGTCGCCCCGGCGACCCGGGCCGGGGCCGTGGACGTCGGCCGGACACTCGACTCGATGATCGGAAGGGGCGACGAGCAGCTCCTGGCCCGCACCGTCGTCGTCTTCGCCGAGCAGGACCCGGACGCGGACCCGGCCTTCGACCGGGCCGGAGCCGCCGACATCATCCGCGGCAGCGGCGCGGGCGTCGTCAGGTTCGGCTACGACCGGCACCTGGCCCTCGCCACGGCGCTCGACCCGCTGAGGCTCGCCAGGGCCACCCACGCCACCGTGACCGGGCTGGCCGCCGAGGCCCTGCGCCGCTCGGTGTGACCCCCGGGAGGAGAAGGAGAACAATGCCGAGCCCACCACCGGGGGAGGACCCGAACGGGACGCCGGGCGACTACTGGCAGACCGTGGACCGGCGGTCCGGCGCTCCGGATCCCGGGGCGGAACCACGGCGCGGCGACGGCGCGGACCCGGCCGCGGGGGAGGCGGAGCCCCGGCCGAGGCCGAGGCGGCCCTACCAGCCGCCGCCCGACCCGTGGGACGTCCCGCGGCCCGCGGAGCTGCCCGCGCCGTGGGGAAGGCCCGAACCCGCCCCGCGTCCCCAGCGGACGGGGCCGCGCGCCCCGTACCCGACCCCTCCGTACCCGACGGGCCCCCGGCAGCCGTATCCGCCCGGACCGCCGCAGCCCTACGCCCCTCCGGGCGGAGCCGCCTGGCCGGGAGGGGACTCCTACACGCCGGAGGACACCGGGTTCACGGGGTTCACGGGGTTCGAGGCGGTCCCGGCCGTCGCCGAGGACGACATCGCCGCGGCGTTCCTGGAGGGGCCGTCGTCGACGGGGCCCCAGGCGGGGCTCGCGGCACCCGTGGAGCCGCCGCAGGCGTGGCCGTCGGGCCCGCAGGAGTCCCATGTGTGGCGGCCCGAGCCGCCGCCGGGGCCCGCGACGCCGGTGGAGCCGTCGCAGGCGTGGCCGTCGGGCCCGCAGGAGTCCCGTGTCTGGCGGCCCCAGCCCCCGGCGACGCCTCCCGCGTCCCGCCCGGAGCCTCCGGTGGCTCCTTCTGTTCCGCCGGTGGAGGCGGCGGTGCGCTCGCCCGAGCCGGTGGCGGCTCCTCCCGAGCCGGAGCCCGTATCCGAGCCGGAGCCCGAGCCGGAGCGGTCCGGCCCCTGGCCGGTGCTCCCGGAGCCGACGGCGGAGGCGGTGGTCCGGACCGAGGTCCGCTCCGAGCCTCCGGTGGCTCCTTCTGTTCCGCCGGTGGAGGCGGCGGTGCGCTCGCCCGAGCCGGTGGCGGCTCCTCCCGAGCCGGAGCCCGTATCCGAGCCGGAACCCGAGCCCGTACCCGAGCCGGAGCGGTCCGAACCCCGGCCGGTGCTCCCGGAGCCGGTGGCGTCTTCCGTGCCCCTGCCGGAGTCTCCGGTGGCTTCTCCCACGCCTCTGCCGGAGGCGGCGGTGCCCGTGGCACTGCCGTCCGAGCTTCCGGTGGGGTCGTCCGAACCGGGTGGGCGGGCGCGGCCCTCCGGGCCGGAACCGGTCCCGGGCGGTTACGAGCAGCTCCTGGGCTCACTGGAGGCGCTTCCGACCTCGTGGTGGGGCCGGAGCGTCCACCGGATCACCGGCGGCAGGGTGCGGCCGGGGCGGTCCGCGAGGCGGTAGCCTGCCGCCGGCCGCCGACGGGTCCTCTCCACCGTCGGCATTGTGGTCCGCTTCAGGTGCACCACAGGAATCCGGTACCGGTATCCGTAACAGGGGTTTTCCGGGGCGGGGTTGTTCGGCGGGGTGGCCGGGTGATCCTCCTGTGCCCCCGGCGGCGGTCCGGGGTTGCGTGACAGTGCGTGGCACCGGCCGCGCGAGCACCACGCCGGAAGCCGCCCGCCCGCCCGCCCCGGAGCCGAGGACCGGCACGCACACCCGCCCGTGGTGCTCGCGCGGCCGTCGCTCCGCGAAGTCACGCAACCTCGTCGAACCCCTTTCCAGCACAGGAGGATCACCCGGCCGACCCGCCGGAACACCCCCGCACCGGAGGTTCCCCATGGGGTTTCCGACGTGGGGGTGGTCGGCACGCGAACCACTCCCGCGCCGGGAAGTCCCTAACTCCGCGGATAGCAAACAGTGGCGTGTCGCACACGAGGCGTAGGGAACTATGGGGCATAGTCAGCCGACGTTGTGGGGGCGTGCGGCACCATTTCTGCCCGCCGTGGCGGCGGGCGCGCTGACAGGAGAGACATGCCCCCCGAAGAGAACGCCCCGCAGGCTGTCCGAGAACAGCCCGATGCTCCCCTCGGGCCTGACGGCGAACAGTCGGGCCGGGAACCCGGAAAGGCGTCGGCCTGGGCGCTGCTGCGGCCGCTGGTCCTACGCCTGCACTTCTACGCCGGGGTCCTGGTGGCGCCGTTCATCCTGGTCGCCGCGGTGACGGGGCTGCTCTACGTCTACACCCCCCAGCTGGAGCAGGCGGTCTACGCCGACCAGCTGCGCGTCACCGCCCAGGGCGAGCGGATCCCGCTGGGCGAGCAGGTCGCGGCGGCGTCGGCCGAGCATCCCGAGGGCGTGCTCAGCGCGGTCCGCCCCGGCGACGGCCCCGAGGACAGCACCCGGGTGCTGTTCGACGTCGACGGCTATCCGGAGAGCTTCATGCTCGGCGTCTTCGTCGACCCCTACACCGGTGAGGTGCTCGGCTCCCTGGACAGCTACGGGAGCAGCGGCGCCCTGCCGGTGCGCTCCTGGATCGACGTGCTGCACCGGAACCTGCACCTCGGCGACTTCGGGCGCCTCTACAGCGAACTGGCCGCCAGCTGGCTGTGGGTGGTGGCCCTGGGCGGCGTCGCGCTGTGGGTCGGCAGGCGGCGCTCCCAGGCGCGCGTCCGCCGCGTCCTGGCCCCGGAACCCGGTGCGACCGGACGGCGCCGGACGATGTCCTGGCACGGCTCCGTGGGAGTGTGGGCGCTGCTCGGCCTGTTCGCGCTCTCGGCCACCGGCCTGACCTGGTCCACCTACGCGGGGGAGAACGTCACCGCCGTCCGCGCGGCCCTGGACTGGCGGACCCCCGCGGTGAGCACGGAACTGCCCTCGGGCGGGTCCGGCGCCACCGGTGTCGACGTCGGTGTCGACCGGGTACTGGAGGCGGCGCGCGCCGAGGGGCTCGACGGGCCGGTGGAGGTGGTGTACCCGGCCTCCGCCGCCGAGGGGTACAAGGTCACGCAGACGCGCAAGCAGTGGCCGACCCAGCAGGACTCGGTCACGGTCGACCCCGCGACGGGCGAGGTCGTCGACGTGGTCCGCTTCGAGGACTTCCCGGTCATGGCCAAGCTCAGCCGCTGGGGCGTCGACGTCCACATGGGGCTGCTGTTCGGCCTGGCCAACCAGCTCGCCCTGACCGCTCTGGCCCTGGCGGTCGTGGCCATGGTGTTCTGGGGGTACCGGATGTGGTGGCAGCGCCGCCCGACCACGGGCAGCGGCTTCGCGATGGGAAGGCCGTTCCCGAGGGGCGCCTGGCGCCGCCTGCCGTGGTGGGTGAAGGCCGCGACCGTCGTGGTGGCGGTGGGCGTGGGCTTCCTGCTGCCCGTCCTCGGCGTCTCCCTGCTGTTCTTCCTGGCCGTCGACGTGCTCGTCGGGGCCTGGCACCGCGGGCGGGCGCGGGACGGTGCTATACAGGGCGAGAAGAAGTGAAAACCGTTTTCGTCCAGTGAAGTGTGCTCCCAGTGACTACCGTCTCCACCCGTTCGACGTCCACCGCCGCCGCGGCCCTGCTGCGGCGGTGGTGGCTTCTCGGCCGCGTCCGCGACGTCCCCGGGACCACCCGGCTGCTGCTGCTCACCCAACTCGCGTTCAACGTCGGGTTCTACCTGGTGCTGCCCTTCCTGGCGCTGCACCTGTCCGGGGACCTGATGCTGGCGGGGTGGGCGGTCGGCCTGGTCCTGGGGGTCCGGGCGTTCAGCCAGCAGGGGCTGTTCGCGCTCGGCGGGGTGCTGGCCGACCGCTACGGGACCAGGCCGGTGGTGCTGTCCGGGTGCGTGCTGAGGGTGGCCGGGTTCGTGCTGCTGGCGATGGCGGGCGACCTGTGGTCGGTGCTGGCCGGAGCCGTCCTGACCGGGCTGGCCGCCGCGCTGTTCTCCCCCGCGGTGGAGGCGGCCCTGGCGGAGCAGGGCACCGGACTGGAGCGGCTCGGCACGATCAGCCGGGCCGAGCTGTTCGCGCTGTTCGCGGTCTGCGGCGAGGTCGGCGCGGTGGCCGGGCCGCTGCTGGGCGCGCTTCTGCTGCGCGTCGACTTCACCGCGGTCTGCCTGGCCGCCGCGGGGGTCTTCGTGCTGATCGGGCTGGCGCTCGCCCGCTGGCTGCCGTACGCCCCGCCACGCCACGAGGGGGAGCCGCTCCTGGCCGGATGGGGCGAGGTGCTGGGGAACAGGGTGTTCTGGCTGTTCGCGCTCTGCTACAGCGGCTACCAGTTCAGCTACCACCAGCTCTACCTGGCGCTGCCGGTGGAGCTGGGGCGCGCGGGCGACCGCCAGTGGGCGCTGGGCTGGCTGTTCGCGATGGCCTCGGTGCTCATCGTGCTGTGCCAGCTTCCGCTGGCCGACTGGGCGCGCAACCGGCTGGGGTCGGGGCGCGCGCTGCCGCTGGGGTTCGCGCTGCTCTCGTCCGCGTTCGCGGTGGTGGCGTTCGACGTGCTGGCCGACCCCGGCTGGTGGCCGCTCGCACCCGCGGTGGCCATGGTCGCGCTCCTCACGCTCGGGCAGATGCTCGCGGTGGCGACCGCCCAGGACCTGGTGCCCCGGCTGGCGGGGGAGCGGCGCCTGGGCGTGTACTTCGGCTTCCTGTCCTCGGTGGGAGGGGTGGCTGTGCTGCTGGGGGGCACGGCGGTCGGACGGCTGCTGGACGACGCCGGGGGGCCGGGCGGCCACGCGGCGCTGCCCTGGCTGGTGCTCGCGGCGGTCCCCGCTGTGGGGGGCCTGGCCTTGCGGTTCCTCATGAGGCGGGTGAACGCCTGGCTCCCGTGCCCGCCCTCCCGCTGATCTTGACCTTTTCGGGGTCTCAGAAGCGGTTGAGACCCCGAAAAGGTCAAGATCAGCGGGGAGGCTTCTGGAGAGCTTCCGGGGGACGGCGGGGAGGCGGGGGCTCCCCAGGGAAACGAAAACGGTTGTCGTTTTTGTTGTAAGGTGTGGCTGTTCATGTGCAATGCCCGTTTTCCGACGCCGCCCCGCCGCGTCCAGGAGTGAAGGATCCCCATGCGCTCCCACCCCCCAGCCCGTCGTCTCCGGGCGGTCTCGGCCGCTGCCGTCGCGCTGGCCGTCCTGTCCTCGTCGGGCTGCTTCAGCGGGTCCGGCGCACCCGACGGCGCGGACGCCGACGACCGGATCGCCGTCGCGATGCTGCTGCCGCCCCGCTCCGCGCTCAACCCCTTCACCGACGACGCGTTCAAGCTGTCCAGGCTCGGCATCGCCGAGACGCTCGTCCAGCTCGACGAGCCGGGCGACCCCCAGCCCATGCTGGCCACAGGATGGGACCGCGTCGACGACACGACCTGGCACTTCACCCTTCGCGAGGGCGTCACCTTCCACGACGGGACCCCCCTGACCACCGACGCGGTCGTCACCGCGCTGACCGCCGCGACCGAGGCCGAACCCAAGCCGCGCATCCTCGACGGCGTGGAGTGGCGGATCAGCGCGGAGGGGGAGGACACCGTCGTCATCCGCAGCGACTCCGGCGACCCGCTGCTGCCCCAGCGCCTGTCCAGCCCGCAGCTGAGCATCCTCGCCCCCGACGCCTACGGCGGCCAGGCCGTGGACCCCACCGGCAGGGGGACCGGCCCCTTCGAGCTGGTCGCGCTCAACGGCGGCGACAGCGCCACCCTGGACCGCTACGAGGACTACTGGGACGGCACCGCCGCGGCCTCCGGCATCGACGTGTCCTTCGTCCCCGACGGAACGGCCCGCGCCGCCGCCCTGCGCACCGGTGAGGCCGACATCGTCGAGGCGATCCCGCCGTCGCAGACCGCGCTGCTGGAGGAGGGCACCTTCGAGGAGGTGCCGATGCCGCGCACCAACACCCTCTACGTCAACACCCGCGACGGCGGCCCGCTCGCCGACCCCGGACTGCGCGCCGCCGTGCGGGAGGCGGTCGACGCCGAGCCGCTGGTGTCCGACATCTACGAGGACCGCGCCGACCAGGCCGCCGGACTGCTGGGCCCGGCCCTGCCCTGGGCCGACCGGCGCACCGCCCCCGAGTACGCCGCCGAGGCGGCCGACCCCGACGGCGAGAAGCTGACCCTGGGCACCTTCAGCGACCGGGCGGAGCTCCCCGAGGTCGCCGCCGTCCTGGAGCAGCAGCTGGAGGGGGCCGGGTTCGACGTCCAGCTGGAGATCCGCGAGTACTCCCAGATCGAGGCCGACGCCCTCGACGGCGCGTTCGACCTGTTCGTCCTGTCCCGCGCCACCGTCCTCGACTCCGGCGACCCCGTCGCCTACCTGGTCAGCGACTTCTCCTGCGAAGGGGGATTCAACATCTCCGGCCTGTGCGACCCGGAGGTGGACGGGCTGCTGGAGGACGCCGCCGCCGAGGCCGACCTCGACGAGCGCCGGGACATGATCCTGGAGGCCGAGCGCGCGATCCTGGAGACCGGCGCGGCCGTCCCCATGCTGCACGAGCGCGTCATCCAGGGCAACGCCCCCGGCGTGACGGGCGCGTTCTTCGATCCGCGGGAGCGCCTCCTCGTGGGCCTCGAAACCACCGCCGGGGACTAGACCGTGCTCCCCGGATCGTTTCGGAGCCGCGGGGCCGACACCGCCCGGTCAGCCGGGCGGGACGCCTCCGGCGGACCGGAGCCCGCGTCCGAACGACCGAAGGTCCGCCCGGAGGCGCCCCGGAGGCGTCCTCCGGGCGCGGGCCTCCACGGGCTCCGGCCGCCCGACTGGCTGACCGTCGCGGTCGGCCGGGTCGGGGCGGTCGCCCTCCTGCTGTTCGCCCTGGGGACGATGCCCTGGTGGTCGGGGCGCGACCCCGCGCTCACGATCCTGCGCGCCGGTTCCGCCGAGCGCGAGATCTCCCCCGAGGCGCTGGACGCCGTCCGGGACCGGCTCGGCCTCGACGACGGGGCCCTCGCCCTGTTCACCCGCTGGCTGGGAGGGCTGTCGCGCGGCGACCTCGGCACCTCCTGGGTGTCGGGCCGCCCCATCGCGGCCGGGCTCTGGGCGGACCTCGGCGTCTCGCTCACCCTGATGAGCGGCGCCCTGGCCGTCGCGCTGACGCTGGCCGCCCTGCTGGTCCTGCCCGCCCTGCGCGCCGGGGCGCTGGGCCGGGGCCGCGCCGGGACCGGCTTCACCGCCGCGTTCCTCACCGCCGTCCCCGAGTTCCTGATCGGCTCCGTCCTGCTCGTGGTCGTCGCGGTCTGGCTGGGCTGGCTGCCGCCCTACGGTTGGGACGGCCCCGCCAACATGGTGCTGCCGGCCCTGGCCATGGGCGTCCCCGCCGGAGGGCTGCTGGCCCGCCTGGTCGACGACGCGCTGGCGGGGGCCTTCGGCGAGCAGTGGGGCCAGACGTGGCGGGCGTTCCGGTTCCGCCGCCGCGTGATGGCCCGGGGCGGCCTCACCCGCGCGCTGCCCGCGCTGCTTCCGCAGTTCGCGCTCGTCGTGGTGGCCCTCGTCGGCGGCGCGGTCACCGTGGAGACCCTGTTCGCCGTCCCCGGGGTCGGCCGCGCGGCCGTGGGCGCGGCCATCTCCCAGGACCTGCCCGTACTGCAGGCGTACGTGCTGGCACTGCTGCTGGTCGGCGCCGTCGCGGGCGGTCTGGCGGAGGCGGTCCAGTTCCTGATGATCGGTCCGGCGCTGCGCGGGGCCGCGCTCACCGGAGCGCCGCCGCCCCCGCCGGGCCGCCGCGGACCGCGCACCGCCGTTCCGGCGGCCGTGGCCGTCGTGCTGGGAGCCGTGATCGTCGCCGGGCTGCTGCGCGACCCCGAGGCCGTGGACACGTCCATGCGCCTTGCCGCACCCTCCTGGGACCTGCCCTTCGGCGCGGACGCGTTGGGCCGCGACGTCCTGGCCAGGGTCGGCCACGGCGCGGCCCGCACCATCGCGACCGCCGCGGCGGTCACCGCCGTCGTCCTCGTCGCGGGCCTGCTCCTGGGACTGCTGCCCGCGCTGAGCCGGGGCCCGGTGGAGGTCGTCAACGCGATGCCGCCGATCATCGCCGGGCTCGTCACCGCGGCGGCCCTGGGCCCCAGCGCCTTCGGCGCGGCCGTCGCCGTGTCGATCACCTCCTGGGCGCCGCTGGCCGCGCACACCGCTGCGCTGGTGCGCGAGCAGATGGCCACCGGCTACGTCGAGTCGGCGCGCACCCTGGGCGCCTCCACCTGGTGGATCTACCGCACCCAGGTGCTGCCCAACGTCGTGCCCTCCGTCGCGCGGCACGCCATGGTGCGGCTGTCGGGGATCGCGCTGGCCCTGGCCTCGCTGAGCTTCCTCGGCCTGGGCGCGCGGCCGCCCACCCCCGAATGGGGGCTGGTCCTGGCGGAGGGCATGGGCTACGTGGAACGCGCGCCGTGGGCCGCGCTCGCCCCGGCGGGCGCGTTGGCGCTGCTGGGGGTCCTGGCCGTGACCCTGTCCACGCTGCCCCCGAAGAGCGCGCGCGGCTGAGGCCGCCGAGGGACCGGCGGCGCGCGGAACGGGCGGCGGCCGTCAGGGGCGGCCGCCGCGGCCGGGCCGGACAATGAACCACAGCGCGATCATCCCGAGGCCCAGGAGAAGGTGCAGCCAGTTGTCGGCGGTGTTGAGCGGGACGAAGTTCGCCGCGGTGTCATGATCGATGACCAGTCCGTACAGCCACAGCACCAGGTAGACCACGCCGCCTACGAGCAGGTACAGGCGCGCGGTCGCCGCGTTCGCCACCGCCGCCGCGATACCGGCGACGCCGAACAGCAGGTGCACGATGTTGTGCAGGACCGACACCTGGAACAGGCCGAGCAGTTTCGCCTCCGAGTGGTGCCCGGCGAACGCCATCGTGTCGTACCCGGTGGTGATACCGGGGACGAACCCGAGGATTCCGACGAGAAGGAACACCGCGCCGACGGCCCCGGCCGCGATCCGGGCCGGGCTTCGCGTGACGTCCGAGGACATCGGGGATCGGTTACCCGCCATGACAGGACCTCCGAACGTGTCGATGGACCAGCCCTTCTACCCGGGAAGGGCGCCGGGACACGGCGGACGCGCGAAAAGGCGCCGGGTGCGCGGGACACGGGCCGGCGGCCCGGCACTCAGGGCCCGGAAGCCGACAGGAGGACGTGCAGCCGGATCGCCGTCCTCCCGGGCCGGGTGTGGATGCGGACCAGGTCGCACAGGTGGTTGACGAACACCAGGCCGCGGCCGCGCGACGCGCCGCCGGCGGGCCGGAGGCGGCCGATGAGCGGGTCGGCCAGGTGCCCGGTGTCCTCGACCTGGCAGACGAACGTGTCCCGCTCGCTCCAGGCGGCCACGCTGCCGCCCCCGGTCGTGTGCTCGATGGTGTTGGAGACCAGTTCGTTGACGGCGACGGTGAGTTCGGCGGTTCTGTCGGCGGCCAGCCCCGCGGCCTCGGCCTGCTGGGTGACGAAGCGGCGCACGTCGGTGAGCGAGGCCTGCCCCCGGTAGGCGGCGGTGGCGGTTTCCGGGGGCGGAGCGGGAAGGGGCTGGTTGAAGCCGGCGGCCACGTCCAGCGGGTCGGCGTAGGCGTCGCTGGGGCGGCGCGTCCCGAGGTGCTCCATGACCGGGTGGGTGCGGTGGGCGTCGGCGAGGGCCCGGGGGGAGAGGCGCTGCGCGTCGTAGGGGCACAGGATCGCCGCGTCGCGCCCGGCGAACACGGTGTTGATGAGGGCCTCGTGGATGACGCAGGCCGGGTACTCGATGTCGGTGCGGCCGGGCCAGACGGGTTCGCCGATGATGGACACCCGCCGTTCGGGGTGGGAGTCGGCGAAGTCGAGCAGGACGCCGGGCAGGATGCGGCCGGGGTTGCGTCCCGCCACGGTCATGTCGGCGAAGCCGACCCGCCGCGCGTCGGATCCCAGTGCGGAGCGGACGAGGTCGAGGTTGGCCTTCGGGGCGGCGACCAGCACCGGGTCGCCGGCGGACAGCGCGGTCCGCACGAACGGCACGGTTCCGGTCAGGTAGTCCGCCGCCGTGCGGTACAGCAGCCCGAGATGCTCGAACGGGGCGGCCCCGCCGTCCCGGTCGGTGGTGAGCTCGGTAGGGCTCATACGGTGTGCTCCCTGGCGGTCGAGGGGGAAGGGCCGTCGGCGGTCGTCTCCACGGTCATCCCCCGGGTGTCGCAGCCACCGGCGAGGTGGATCAGTTTCGCCATGAGCGAGGACGCGCCGACGATCCGGAGTCCGGCCGAGGCCGTCTGCGCGGTCCGCACCAGCGCGTGCACGGCGGCGGCGTCGGCGAAGGTCAGCCCCGTCACGTCCACGGTCAGCGGCGCGCCGCAGCCGGGCAGGTCCTCGGCGGCCCCGGCCAGCACGGCGGTCAGGGCTTCGCGGGTGGACAGGTCGGACGCGCCGACCAGGCGCAGCCCGAGCGGGTCGTCGGTGCGCAGGATGCGCAGCTGCGGCCGCCAGCTCTCGTCGCCCGGTGTGAAGGCGGTGCCCGGGTGCGCGGACGCGATGCCCCTGAGGTCGCCGGCGGTGAACAGCCGCCGGTCGTACAGGCACACCACGGTGGCGTAGCCGTCGGCGAACATCCGGTTGGCCTGGGCCTCGTACCAGGCCAGCCGCCGTATCCCGGTCACCGAAACCGGCCGGGCCAGCCACGCCATGTCGGTGATCGCACGCAGACTCGCGTAGCCCTCCGCGCGGGCCCGCCCCAGCTCCCTCCGCCAGTCGTCCAGCATCGACACGGGGTCGAACACCCCGGTGTCCGGGGACGACCCCCGCGCGTCGCGGAACCGCACCTGGCCGCGGGCGACCGCGGCGGTGACGTCGACCCCGCGCGCCTCCAGCACGGCCCGCAGCGCCTCCGGGGTCGGGTCCTCGGTGAGGCACAGCACCTTCTCGCCGGTGGTGATCCCCCCGGCGACGAACCGCAGTGTCGTCCGCAGCCGTTCCTCGTCGTCGTGAAAAGCCCAGCAGACGTGGTCTCCCGGTTGCAGCCGGTCCACGATCGCCGTAGTCACCGCCGATGCCCCCCAGTCGTCGGCCGCGGGGCGCGCGGACCGGTCCCGCGACGCGGCTCCGGAAGTCCGGTCGCCCTCCACCACTAATGTCCCGAACAGCGGCTATTACACCAGGTCGCGAGAACGGGTGGCGGCTTTTCCCGGGGATCTGCCGGTGGGCCCGGCGTCAGCGGACGCCCTCCCACAGCAGCCGCTCCCGCGAGGCCGGGTCCTCCCGCACCACGGGGACGCGGTCTCCCAGTCGCATGACGGAGCGGCGGTCCCCGTAGGCCGGCCAGTCGGGCAGCAGGCCGCCGGCCGGACCGGGGCGGCCGTCGCGGGCGAAGGCGGTCCAGGCGGCGCGCATCTGGTCGGACAGCTCCCGGGGCGGGTCCTCCCCCAGGAGGGGGGTGGAGAGGTTGCCGAAGACGAAGCCGATCTCGGTCGTGTGGCACGAGCCCAGGGCCCCGTCCAGAGCGGGCGAGGGCCAGGCGAACTCGTAGACGTGGGTGTCCGCGCCGTGCGCGGCGCGGGCCTCGGCCAGGCGGATCGCCGGGAGGCGGTACGCGTGGTCGCTGAGCACGGCGGAGAACAGGTCGCCCGGGGCGGCGTCCGGACGGGTCGCCCGGTAGGCGGCGAGGGCGTGCGCGGGGTCGAGGCCGAACGCGGAGAGGAAGCCGTTCAGGAAGTTCTCGGTGATGAAGGCGGAGATCCCCAGGGGGACGAGGAAGAGCCGGAACTCGTCGGTGTTGGTCCCCGTGAGCAGGTCGACGCCGCGGGAGGCCCCGGCCGCGATCGCGTCGACCGGGCGGCCGGGAAGGACGTCGCCGTCGACGACCGGCAGAACGGTGGTGCCGCCGCCGGTGGACTCTCCCCACAGCGCGGGGTCGGTGGCGGCGGCCATCTCCTGGCCGAGGGCGGTGTCGGCGGCGATGAGGCGCTCCGGCGGCGCGGCGGCCAGCGCCTCGGTCGTGGGCTCGACCCCGGCGAGGGCGGCCAGGCGCTCGGTGACGCGGCGGGCGACGTCCTCGGGGTGGCTGTGGTGCCCGGCGCCGCTCTGGGTGACGGCGCGGCGGAAGAGCCCGTTCGCGCGCGGCATGGCCATGAGGGCGGTGATGCTCATGGCCCCGGCGGACTCCCCGAAGAGGGTGACGTTGTCGGGGTCGCCCCCGAACGCGGCGATGTTGTCGCGGACCCACTCCAGGGCGGCGACCTGGTCCAGCAGGCCGAGGTTGGCGGTGCCGTCGGGCAGCAGGAGGAAGCCCTCGGCGCCCAGGCGGTAGTTGAGGGTGACGCACACGACGCCGTCGGAGGCCAGGCGGGCGCCGTCGTAGACGGGGAGCGAGCCGGCCCCGTTGCGGAAGGCGCCGCCGTGGATCCAGACCATGACGGGCAGCCGCCCGCCGGTGCGGCCGGGGGCGGGGGTCCACACGTTGAGGTTCAGGCAGTCCTCGCCGGGGTTCGCCGCCTGGCCGAGCAGCGCGGACATCGCGGGAAGGTAGCCGGCCTGCGGGGCGGTCTCCCCCGGGGCGAGCGCGTCGCGGACGCCGGTCCACGGCTCCGGGGGCTGCGGGGGGCGCATCCGGCGCGGTCCGAACGGCGGGGCCGCGTAGGGGACGCCCAGGAAGGAGGCGACGCCGTCACGCTCCCGCCCGCGCAGCGTGCCGGCAGTGGAGAGGACGGTGACGTCCATGGGGGAATACCTCCCGGTTTGTGGCGTTAAGACCGGGTCAATCGTCGCGGAGGGGCGCCGTGCCGCGCAAACCGGTTCTCCAAAGGGGAGACCGGGACCGCGTTCCCGCCCTTCCACCCGGCGGGAGCCGGGAGAGTGGGGAGGGGCCGTCGGACCCGGCCGCGCGGTCATCACTGGGGCCCTGATCGATGATTTTGAGCCTTCTGCCCGTTTCGGGGCCCGAAAAGGCAGAAAGCCCGTGATCGCCACGAGCCCTGAACGGACTCCGCCCGGATCACCCCGCACCCAGTCGATTCGACTACTTTCCGCATTGATTTCGCCACTGAGAGAATTCAAAGGCTTTCCGTCCGACTGCCATCCGGCCATCAGGCTCGGCGTCCATTTCCGTATTTCATCTTTTTTCGCCAGGATTATTGTCGGGAAGGGACGTAGTCTGGCGAACACTCGATGACCGCTCTCGAATCCGCGTCGCGCGGGTGAAGGACGTGGAGGCCGGATGGACAGGGAAAGTCGCAGCTACAAGCCCGGCACGTTCGTCTTCTGGAGCACGGCGGTCATTGTCCTGGCTCTCGCCTCCGCTGTGGTCGGCAATTTCTTCACCAACGCGGTGAAACTGTCCGGATGGGCGAATCACCCCCTTGTGCTGGGTGGAATTCTCCTGCTCTTCCTTCTCGGGCATATCGGCGCCAACGCGGTGGTGTTCCGGTTGGATCCGGAGCTGCCCGCCATCAGGCGGGAACTGCGAGAGCGCGGGCTGGGGAGGAGGCTCTTCCTCTTCCCGTGGCAGCGCGAGGCGCTGCTGGGAATCGCGGCCGTCCGGGACGCGGGAATGGCCGGGGCGGTCCCGCTGGGCACCACCGACGCCAATCTCGGGGAGTGCCGCGACGTCCACGCGGACGCCGTCCGCGCCGCCGACGGCCTCAAGTACGCGCTCGGCGTCCGGATCGCCCCCGACCGGTACCGGAACACCCGCAGGGAGCACCCCGGGAACGTCCTCCTCCCCGCGGGGTTCGCCCTCGGCCTGCCGGAACTGGCCGTGCCGATGACCGAGAACGCGATCATCGAGCGGTTCGACCTGCACGAGTACCTGGACCTCCCCGACTTCGACCTCGGCCTCGACCTGCACCTGCCCTTCGGGGGGATCGCGGTCACGCTGGTGAACAAGTGGGAGGCGGCGGTCCAGGGGCGCCTCGACTACGAGGCCCTCCTGGGCGACGCGGTGGGCAAGGGCGCCCTCCAACTGGGGGCGGGCGCGGTCGGCGCGGTGGTCGGGATGGCGCTGCTCGGACCGGCGGGCGCGGTCGGCGGCAAGGTGGCGGGGGCCGCGCTCGGATCGTACTTCTTCGTCCAGTCCCGGAAGCAGGAGCTGGAGAACGCGAAGGGACGCCTCGAAGAGGTCGACGCGGAGGCGCGGAGGCGGATCAGGGAGCACCGGGACCAGTTCAACGCGTTCGTCGTGAGGAGGGGGGACTCCTACTGGGTCAGCGCGGCCGGGCGCATCGACGCGATCCCGGACCCCCGCAACCTTCCGGAGACCCGGGAGGTGGCGAACACGCTGCTGGCGGGGACCGCCGCCCTGGTCGAGGACCGGCGGAGGCTCCGCCGGCGGCTTCCGCTCCGGGGGCGGCGCGGCGTCTTCCCCGGAAGCGTGCTGGACCAGGCGGAGAAGGACCTCGCCCGGGCGTCCCGGGAGCTCCGGCGGAACGACCCGCTCGCGGCGGCGGCGGTCCTCGTCGGGATCAACCAGGAGTTCCTCTCCCGGAACCTCGGCTGCGCCGAGATCCCGTGGGAGGAGGCCGGAAGGAAGTCGGCGGAGGCGCTGCGGCGCGCCCGGCAGGAGACCGACCGGTGGTACGCGGACGTGAAGGAGACCGTCACCCTGCTGCACGAGGAGTTCCTGAAGGACCTGAAGGAGGAGGAGAACCGGTTCAGGGAGGTCTTCGACGAGGAGACCGACCGGGTGCGGGAGGCCGGTGAGGAGTACGAGGGGAGGCTCCGCCGCTTCCGGTACGAGAAGTGAACGGGGGCCGGCCCGCGCGCGAGCAGGGAGGAGCGGAGGGCGCCGGCGGCGGGTGGTTCCCGCTACGGCCCGCTACGGCCCGGCCCGCCCCCGGTCATGACCGGGAGGCGGCGCGTCGGCGCAGGAACTCCCGCAGCACGTGAACGCAGAACACGAGGAACCCGAACGCGGTGACCCACACGACCCCCTCGCCGCTCGGATGACCGGCCCGCACCATCGCCACGCAGACGACGGCCAGCACGCCGTGGAACACGATCCCGACCAGCAGGAACCTCTTCACGTCTCTCGCCCCCTCGCGACGGCCGGCAACGGGAAACCACCCGATACCCGTGCCGAGCGTACGGCACCCCTCGGCCCTTTCGCCGAAACGGGATACCGGACCGTCCGCGACGCGACGCGGAACCGTGCCCGTGAGTGGACGCGCCGCTATTCGGTTGTCGCGGTGCCGGATTCGGTCTCGTTGCGGCTCTGGCGGTATTCCAGGGCCTCGGGGGTCTCGTTGTACTCCAGGAGGTCCCCGGCGACGCCGGCGAGGAGTTCGCGGACTTCGGCGGGGGTGGCGTGGAAGAACTCGCGGCGGTGGTTGACCCGGTTGACGCGCTTGTCGGCCAGGCGCCGGTGCATCTCGGCCTCGACACCGACGGCGTCGTCGGAGAAGTGGATGGCGTGCACGTCGAAGTTGAAGGGCACCGAGGCGTCGCTGAGCTCGCGCACGCGGTCCATCGGCTCCAGGCGGCGGGTCATGCCGACCTTGACCACCTGCTCGCCGAAGGAGCCGAGGTTGGAGATGACGTACACGTATCCGGCGCGGACGTTGGCGGCCCGGTAGTCGACGTTGTCGATGGCCTGGGCGATGTCGTCGAGTTGGGTCTCCATGCGGGAGGCGCCCTCGACGTCGCCCTTGGCGCGCAGGGCGGCGAGCGCGTTCTCGTAGTGGCGCCGCTCCTTGTCCAGGCGCGCCTTCTCCCGTTCGAGTTCGGCCTGCGCCTGCTTCTCCTCGCGCAGCCGGGCCTTCTCCTCGCGGTCGCGCTCCTTCTCCTCGGCGACCTTGTTGAGGTGGTCGGCGGTCAGTTCGAGTTCCCTCACCCGGAGCCGGTGGTACTGGGCGGAGATCCGGATGTCCATGGACCGTCCGAGCTTCTCGATCGTGGCGCGCGACTTGTCCAAACGGTCCTTGGCGGTGTCGAGCTTGTACGGCTTCATGCCGCGCACGAGGTTGTCGGCCTCGTTGTTGTAGGCGCGCAGCAGCAGTTTGGAGAACTCCCCGACCATCGTGCGGCCCTGGGCGGCGGAGCCGTTCATCGTGAACGAGGTGGTGGCCTGGACCGCACCGCCGTCCTTACGGGTCATCGCCTTGGCCCGGTCCCTGAGCTTGGCGAGTTCGGCCTTGTAGGCCACCGAGTCGTCGAGGGGGTGGGTGTACTCGTAGACGCCCGCCTCCTGCAGGATCAGCAGGTCCTCAGTGACGACGACCCGCTGCTGGAGCACGGCGAGCCGAGCGGTCACCGCGTCGAGTTCGGTGGTCTCCCTGGCCTTCCGGGCCTGGTGTTCGGCGTGCGCGCGCTGCCGCTCGGACTCCCGCGCCGTGCGTGCGGACTCGATCTCCTCGGTCAGGCGCTGCTTGCGCTGCTCCAGTTCGACCACCTCCAGTCCGCCGAGCCGGTCCAGGTCCGCGTGCAGCCGGGCGTTCTCGTCGGAGAGCCGGTTCACCTCACGGGCCAGCTCCTTGGCTCTGCCGCGCGCGCCGAACAGGCCGATCTCGGTGTCGACATGCCCGGAGCCGGGGAGAGGGGGAGCGGCCGCCGCAGGTGGCGGCGGGGGGTGGGGAGCGGAGCCGTTGCCGGGGAGGGGCTGGTGCGGGGGGTGGAAGCGGCCCGGCCCGGTGGTGTCGGCGGGGGCCGGGTACGGGGCCCGGTCCGGTCCGGCGGGGAGCCAGAACCGCCATCCCGGGGGCGCGGGCCCCCACGCGGGATCGGGGCGCCAGTCCGGCGGCGGAGTCCAGCCCTCGGGCGGAGTCGGCCAGTTCGGCGGGGAGTTGTAGTGATGAAGGATGGGGGGCTCCTGGAAGATCGGGGGACGTCCGGGTTCACCGGCGGAGGAGAGCGAGGCCGCCCCTCCGATAACGACCCTGACGGCCACCGGAGGGCGGTGGAAGAAGCCGTCTCGGAAGGAGCATCGTGCTTGGTTCCGAAACCCGCTGAGTCGTTGGGGGACAACGGGGTTACGGGCGGAGCCGTGTTCCCCGGGAATGTCTGAGAACCGTGGACTCCGGTCCGGTTTCCGGGGATTTCCAGTAGCCGAAGCTACTCCCTTCCAGTCGGGTTGTGCTCCCCAAAGTGGATGATCTGTTTTTCCGCCACAGGCGGCTCTGGAGCCTTTTGGTGCTGGTGGCGGCCGATGGGAGAATCGCGGGCCGCCGCCTGGCGGTCGAAGCGGAAGGGTGTGCTGGTGGGCCGGACGCGGTACCGCTCGCCACTCCGAACGAGCCCTTTCCCGGGTTTTCAGGGGAGTCGCGGTGGGGCCGCGTCGTCTCGGGATTCCTCCGATGGGCGCTTGGCGACTCCCCAGTCCCATAGGCGCACGGGAAGGGGACGCCACTGCCCGGGAGGTTGATGTCGGAATGGCCTGTGCAGAAGGCGGGAGCCTCTTCCGCGGAAAGTGGGGAACTCCGGACGGAGGGCCGGGCCGGTCTGTCCGTTGGTCCGGCTAGGGTGATCACCTGCTCCAGAGGTGAAAGACGAGGAATATGCTGTTTTCGATTCCCGAGTCCGGTTGGTGGCTGATCGCGGTCGCGGCGACGGTGTTCTTCATGGCCGGCGTGCTGGCGCTGCCCATCGGGTTGAAGGTCCCGGACGAACTGCGGAGCACGATGGATCAGCAGTGGAGGAGAGGGAGACGGGCGTTCTACGTCCTGACCCCCGTGATCCTCTCCGTCGTCCTGGCGGTGAACCTGCTCCGGCCCGAACCGGCGCCGACGATCCTGTTCCTGTACAGCGTCACGATCGCCTCCATCCCGGTCGCCCTCTTCCCGATCCGGGGCCGGGTGGTCAAGGACTACATCGCCCGGCAGCAGAACCCCGGAACCATGGTCAAGCCCGACCGGCTCGCGACGGCCTGGATCGTCGGTTTCCTGCTCACGGTGTGCCTGGTGGCGGTGATGGCGCTGATGGTGACGTCGTACGGCAGTTGACGCCGGGGCCTGTCGGGCGTTTCGCCGGACTCGTCGGCAACGGTGCGCGGCCCGGTTCACGGCAGGACCTGCTGATGGCGTCCGCCGTTCGCGCGGCGCGACCCGGGCCGCCCGCAGGAACGGCGTCGGTGACGGACACCTGCGCCCGGACGCAGCAGGGAAGCCTGCGGCGAAAGGACCGCTTCCCTCTCGGAAGCGGTCCTTTCGCCTGTGTGCGCTCGGAGGCACTCGGACCCCCGGCCTTCCGTGCGGACCTGGCGGGGCCGGGAGCCGTACGTGCACGCGTATATGAGGCTCCGAAACCGTTCGTGCTTTCGCGGTGGAGCCTGCCTTGGAGGCAAAGGTGGTAAGAGGGTCGAAGATGTCAACCTATATTCTTACGGGGAAGGGTGATTTTGTCGATATTTTCTCCGTGGAGGCAGAGAAGGAAAAAAAGGCGTATCTGGAAGGCGCTGTTGAACTTGTCCTAGAGGGAAAGGTGGTACTTGACAAAAACCTCTGGGATGATGTGGAGTTTATCTGGTGGGGCCTTGTTGATATGGCTGTCGGGTTCAAGGGGGAGGGGAGTATGGATTTCCCTGACCAGCCGATTTCGGTGACGCTTGTACGAAAAGAGAGGGGGTGGCTGAAATTCGAGGTCAAATCATTGCGAGGTGGAGTGATTTCTGCTTCTTCTGTCAAGGAGGAAGAATTTTTTCATCTTCTGAAGAGTGAAGGGATGAGAACTTTATCGCGATTGCTGGTTCTGAACCCCGCCAATGCGGACTCTCACGATCGGGCACTTGCCAAACTTGCTGCGCTGGGTATCCCGTAACTGTTCGAAGCAGGGTGAAAAGCCCGTAGTGCACTGTCGGGGATGACCGCGTTCGGAATCAATACAAAATCAGCCTTCACTGATTTTGGTCGCCGCCAAGTTTTTCAATCAGGACACTGTCAACACGTTTAACTCGAACTCGACAAATTCGCCACTGCAGCCCGGCTCTTGGCTTGGTAATTGTAAGGAGGTTCCTTTGTCGAAGGGGAGTCAAAGGGATTCGACAGTGGGGCGGTTGGTAGTACGTTCCCAGATCAACTAAGGCTTTTTCGGTAAGGTTGAATTCTCTGGATTGTAGGGAATTTGGAAGAAAGTTCCGCTTGCTTCGACAAGAGTTGGAAGTTTCGCCTGAGGGCGTGGAACGCATCTTTCTCGATCATGATCATCGTTGGAGTGCAGCCCGCCTCCGGGAAGCGCGAGATTCTTTTCTTCAATGGTGTCGGCGTCGCCTTGATGTCCACGGACTGGTTGAGCGGCCTGCGGGTCGGCAGGGCCTCTGTCGGGGAGCTGTCGGCCAAGTTTCCACAGTTGGCCGACAGCTCCCCGACAGAAAAAAGGGGGTTTTCTTTGGAGAGTGGGAATTTCAGTGGTTTCGTACTCGGTTTGAGCATGAGGAGAAAGTCACTTTCCCCTGGCGAGACGTTTGAGGAGGCGCTCTCCCGGGATGGGTTGTCCGATGTGCTGGTGAGTGATTATGAGACCTGAAAACCTGGATTTCTCGGGTCGAAAATTTACGGTCAGCTACTATACGCCCAGACGTCATGCTCTTCTTCTGAGTTCCTATGCGGAATGGGGAGGGTATGATGAATCAATCAGGGTTGCCTTTTTCGGGGTTTCCGAATTCTTTATTTCCCAAGCGCTGAAGGAACTTGTGGTGGATGTTCCGTCTCCCTGGGGTGGTTCTGGTGGCCTGCTTAGAAAATATCCCGTCTCGTGGGGGGATGGGAAGGGGTATGTGATTGCCGAGGGGGTGGATGTTGAAAGAGTCCAGGGAAAGAATGCAAGCCTTTTTCGCGACAAGTGGGGGATTCTGGAAATAAGGCCGATCCGACCGGCTGGATGGCCTGGCTGAGGCGTGTGTCGGAGTCAGGTGTGATGGCCTGCCCCGAGTGCGCGTTGTCGGGCGTGTCGATCTGTTTCGCGCCGGGTTTATCGGAGATTCGACCACCACCGCCCTGGACCGGGCCAGGACGGTGTGGAAGGGGCGGTTCGTGGTTCCCACAGGGGTCCTACCCGATGATCTTGACGCTAGAGAGTCCCCGGGGTGGGGGTGATTCGGGCTCTGTCGGAGCAGGGTCTACTCGGGACCTGTTACGGCGGGCAGCGACGGCGGGTGAGGGTCGGGGCCGCGCCCATGATGTCCGTTGCGTGAGGGTTCCGTTAACGGTCTTGGGCTTTCTGCCCGTTTCGGGGCCGGGAAGGGCGGAAAGCCCATGATCATTCCGGGGGGCGGTACAAGGACCACCCCCGCTCCGGAGGTTCCCTAGTGTCCTCGAAACGGACATTCAAGGGCGTTAACGCCAAGGTCTGTTGGTTCATGATGGGATGTCGGGGTCGTAGCGTCATCAAGAGTGTCGGCTACGCGGACCCGACGGTCGAACTTTGGCGAAGCAGCGGTAGCAGATGAGAGCGCAGGTCATCAACTCTTGCCGGGGCGCCACAGGCGGGGAGTCAGCAGCCGTTCATCAATGGGGCCTCACTCACGTGAGACCCCATGACGGGATCAGACGGTGAGGACGAGCTTGCCCTGGAGATGACCGTCGTCGAGTAGCCGGTGCGCGTCGGCGACGCGTTCGAACGGGAACGTCTCCTGCACATGGACCCGGAGCCTGCCCTGTTCGACGAGGTCGACGAGACCTCGCAGAGCGACCGGATCAGGGTCGACCGCGATGCCGCTGAAACGGATGTCGGCCGCCTCGTACTTGGCGGCGAGCACCGAATCCCTCATAGCGACCGCCGTCACCAGGTGACCGCCTGGGCGGAGCACTTCGAGCGACCGCTCGACGGTGTCGCCGCCGATCGTGTCGAGTACGACGTCGATGTCGCGGACCGCCTCGGTGAAGTCGACCGCCGTGTAGTCGATCACCTCGTCGGCGCCGAACCCCTCGACGAACTTCCGCTTGCTCCCGCTGGCGGTCGCGATCACGTGCGCGCCGAGCGCTTTCGCGATCTGGATCGCGACGTGGCCGACCCCGCCACCACCACCGTGGACCAGGACGCGGTCGCCCTCGGTCACGCCGCCGAGGTCGACGAGGCCCTGCCACGCCGTCAGCCCGACGGTCGGCAGCGCCGACGCCTCGACGTGCGAGAGCGACGCCGGCTTGCGTGCCAGGTGCAACGCCGGCGCCGACACGACCTCGGCGTACGCGCTCGCCGCCCGCGGGAACAGCGGCATCCCGAACACCTCGTCGCCGGGCCTGAACCGCCATGTCTGCGGCGCCTCCTCGACCACGCCGCTGATGTCCCAGCCGAGAACGAACGGCGGCCGGCCGATCAGCGGGAACTCGCCGGCGCGCAGGAGCGCCTCCAGCGGGTTCAGCCCGATCGCCTTGACGCGAACGGGGACCTCGGTCGGGAGGGGCCGGGGTTCGGGCACGTCCACGATGGTGAGAACCTCGGGACCGCCGAACGTCTGCTGGGTGATGACGCGCATGACTCTCCTGGATTCCTTGAGGGGGAGGGGAGAGAACCCAGGCTAGGTTTCCGATAGGAACCGGCAGGTACCTTTGGCGCCATGAGCGGTTTCGGTTCCGGTGATCCCTTTCTGGCCGACTGTCCGGCGCGTCTGGCGGTCGAACTCATCGCCGACAAGTGGACGGTGGTCGTGCTCTACGGCCTCAGCAAGGGCCCGGTGCGCCATGGCGAGCTGATCGAGCTGATCGGCGGCATCTCCCGCAAGATGCTCACCCAGACACTCCGGCGACTCGAGGCGCACGGACTCGCCCGCCGCCACGCCTACGCCGAGGCGCCGCCCCGTGTCGAGTACGAGCTCACCCAGCTCGGGGCGACGCTGATCGATCCGATCCACGTGCTGACCGAGTGGGCGGTGGCGAACGGCGACGCGGTGCTCGACGCGCTCGACGCCGATCCCGAGCCGGTCGCCCATAGCGGCTGAGGCCCCCGCAGGGGTCCTGCCCGGTGATCTTGACGTTATCGTTCCAAAAACGCGGGTTTTGGAACGATAACGTCAAGATCACCGGGCAGGGCTCTCGCGGAACGGGCATTGTCGGGGCGGCCGGCCTCTCCGCACGCCCGCGCGCGGACCGCAGGGCGTGCGGTTCTCGCAGGACCGTCGCACCGGGGATCGTCCGGCCCGGCCCGGCGCTGGACCGAGGGGGTTCGCGGGCGTGGTTCCGGTCCCTCAGTCGTCGGATCCGGTGGCGCCGCGCTGGTAGGCCGTCGGGTGGTCGGGCCGGGCCAGCAGGTCGCGGGCGGCCGCCAGGTTCCGGTCGATCGCGGCCTGCCATCGTCCCGGGTCCCGGCGGCGACGATCGCGCGCCAGCGCGAGCCCGGACAGCACCGGCCCCAGCCACGCGTCAGCGACCGGGGCCGGAGGGATGCGGAGGTCCTGGCACATGCCGTCGCCGTGGATCCGGCGGGCGATCGCGTTCAGCGCCGGCCGGGCCAGTCCGCGCGGGGCCTTCAGCATCTGGTTCAACGCGGAGGTCACCGACGCCAGCGTCGCGTCCGCCAGCACGGCGGAGTCCTCCGTGACCGGTCCGGTCACGGTCTGGAACACGGCGTCGAGGCGCGCGGCGGCCTCGTTGCCCGCGATCCCCTCGACCAGGCGCGCGTCGATCCCCAGCAGGTGGGCGATGTGCCACCAGTAGCGGTACAGGTCGGCCAGTTCGCGGTTGCTCAGCCCGAACCCGAGAAGCCCTTCGGCCGTGTAGGCGGTCAGGGTGAAGTCCATCCAGGTCCGCCCCAGATCGACCTGGTTGATCGGACAGCCGTGCGCCGAGCTGTCGTAGCCGCGGTCCAGCGCGAGTCTGCGCATGTGCGCGTGCAGCATCCGCACCTCCAGGGTCGCCACGTAGCCGGGCTGCCCGACCCGGAGGCCGCCGGGCAGCATGACCCGGGTGAGCCACGCCCCGGTCTCCTGGATGCGCCGCTGCGCGGAGTCGACCAGCCGGCCCGTCGTCGTCAGCACCGTGGAGATCGACGGCGACCCGTAGACCCGGATCAGCGAACCCGTGTTCAGCGCGATGACGTGCACCGGCAGCGGCGAGGTGTAGAACGGCGTCGGGCCCTGGTCGAGCAGGAAGTCGTCCACGTAGCCGGGCACGCTCTCGGTCTGCCGCAGCAGCGCCTCCAGCGCCGGAGGCGGATCGACGAGGGAGGCCAGGCCCTCCCGGACGCCCTTGTCCAGCACGGGCCTGGCCTGCTTCATCCCGATCTCGTGCATCTCGGCGACGACCGCGTCGGCGAGCACGTCGCCGGTGGTCAACGCCCACTGCATCAGGTCGGCCCGGGCCTGGCCGAACTGGGCCAGAACGGTCGACCGTCCCGCCCGTTCCGTCGGCCACCGGCTCTGCTCGGTCATGCTGTCTCCCTGGAGGACGAGGGCGTGTCTGGGGCAGGGGTGTCCTTGCGTTTCCCGGCCTGGGCCGGCGGGTCGGGATCGTGGTCCTCGGACCTGAGGCGGCCCGGTGGTGGTCCGGCCCGGGGCGGTCAGCGGCGGGCCTCGGCCCGCGGCCTGCCCGACGAGCCGTGGGTGTCGCCGCTCTCGGCGATGTCGCTCAGCACTTCGGAGGCGGCGAGTTCGTCGCGCGCGGCGAGCCGGTCGAAGCCGCTGACGGCGGGGTAGACGTAGCGGCCCAGGGTCGCGATGAGGACCGCGCCGACGACGAGGACGCCCATCAGGACCGGGATGACGGGGTCGTAGGAGCCCAGCAGGTCGTACCCCAGCCCGAGGAGCAGCGGCCCGAACGCGGTGCCCAGGAGGAACGCGGCCTGGACCACGCCCAGGATCCGGCCGAAGTGGCGGGTGCCCAGGTAGCGGCTGATGAGCAGGGCGAGCAGGTCGCCCTCGACGCCGAAGGCGACGCCGATGAAGGCGACCGCGACGGCGGCGCCGCTGAACGGCGGGTGCAGGAAGAACATGCCCGCTATGGGGGCGAGGATCACGATCGGGCCGATGACGGACACGTGCACGCGGTCGACGACGAAGCCGCCGGCCACCCGGCCCACGAGCGAGGCGAGGCCGAAGACGACCAGCAGGAAGCCCGCCTGGTCGCTGGTCAGCCCGCGGTCGGTCATCATCGGCACGAGGTGGACCTGGAGACCGTAGACGACGACCCCGACCAGACCCAGCCCGAACGCGATGCCCCAGAACCGCCAAGTGCGGACCGCTTCGCGGATCGTCAGGCCGGGGAGTTCGAGGCTGACGTCGCGGCCCTCCACCCGGGCCTCCCGGACGAGTCGTCCCCGGACGTGCCGTTCCGCGCGGGCGCGCACGAACAGGGTGACCATCGTGACCGACAGGAGAACCGAGACCAGTGCCATGAAGCCGTACGCCTGCCGCCAGCCCACGTTCTCGATGAGCGTTCCGGCCAGCACCGGGGCCAGGGCCGAGCCCAGGCCGATGAGGCCCGTCGCCACTCCGACGGCGAGGGCGCGGTTGTTGTCGAACCAGCTCACCACCGCCCTGGTGGCGGGCACCGCCGTCCCGGCCCCGAAGAACCCCACGAAGAAGCACGGGACGAGGTAGACCCACTCGATCGGCGGCACCAGCCCGATCAGCGCCATCGAGGCCGCGAACAGCGCGAACCCCGGCACGAGGATGTGACGCGCGGCGAAGCGGTCCACGAGCTGCGCGACGATGACCAGCCCGATCGCCATCCCGACCGCCGCGACCGAGAACGCCCCGGTGACGGTCGTGCGGCTGAAGCCGGTCTCCTCGACGATCGGCAGCACGAACAGGCCGATGGTGGCCAGGTACATCGGGGGGCCGACGGCGTTGGCGGTGCCGCCGCCGACGACCACCCACCAGGGGCTCCGGGGTCTCGACGTGCGGGTGGCGACAGTGCTCACGCGGGTTCTCCTTCGGTGGTCGTGCGAGTGGCGGTCAGGCGGCGAGGAAGGAGGTCCTGGTCAGTTCCTCGGAGACCTGCCAGACGCGCGCGGCCTCCTCCGCGCCGCGCAGCGGCGGGTACAGCGGCTGCTCGGCCGGGGTGCCGCCCAGGTTCCCGGGGCCGCTGGGGCCGTAGAGCGCGCCGCGCTTGGCGGCGGGGTCGGTCGCGGCCATCAGCGCGGGCAGCTTCGCCGTCTCGGCGGTGCCCAGCAGGATCCCCCGGGCCGAGAGCGAGCGGATCAGGCGGATCTGCGGGGTGTCCTGGCCGCGGCCGAGTTCGGGGCGGGCGGCCAGGAGGTTCGTGGGGGCAACCCCCGGGTGGGAGAGGTTGCTGGTGATCCCCCACCCGTGGGCCTTGCTGCGGCGGTCCAGTTCGAGGCCGAACAGCCCGAACGCGATCTTGGACTGGCCGTACGCGCGCATCCCTTGGTAGGAGCGCTCCCAGTTCAGGTCCTCCCAGTGGACGGCACCACGGCGCGCGGCGACGCTGATCTGCGAGGTCACCCGTGCCCGTCCGGCGCGCAGCAGCGGGAGGAGGCGGCCCACCAGGGCGAAGTGGCCGAGGTGGTTGGTGCCGAACTGCAGCTCGAACCCGTCGGCCGTGGTCTGCCGGTTCGGCGGCCGCATCACGCCCGCGTTGTTGATCAGGATGTGGATCGGCCGGCCCTCCTCGCGCAGGGCGTCGCCGAGGGCCGCGACCGAGTCGAGGGAGGACAGGTCGAGACCGCGCAGCGAGACGTTCGCGCCGGGTGCCGCCTGCCGGATCCGGGCGATCGCGTCCTCGCCCTTGCGCGGGTTGCGGACGGGCATGATCACCTCGGCGCCCGCGGCGGCCAGCCGCGCGGCCATCCCCAGGCCCATCCCGTCGCTCGCGCCGGTGACGACGGCGCGCTTTCCGGACAGGTCCGGCACGGTGATGTCGATGGGTCGACGTGGCATTCTTCCGCTCCTTCGTGTTGCGGCCGCGGGGGCGGCGCCCGGGCGGGTCCGCCGCCGCGCTCCCGCCGCCGGGGCGAGCCGGACCTCTCGGTCCGCGCCGTCCTCCCCGGGACCCGGTCGGGCCCTGGCATCGATCCTCGGCGGACGGCGCGGACCTATCCAGGACCTCTCGATCCCCGGCTCGCCGGGCCGCCTCTGCGCTCCGGATGGGGGGATCGGCGGGGCGTGGCTACTTCCGACCGCAGGCGGTAGACAGGCGGTGGAGACGAGGCGGCACCGGAAATGAGGAGCGTTGTGATCGATCGCGCGGGGCTGGCGGAGTTCCTCCGCAATCGGCGTGAGGCACTGCAACCAGAGGACGTCGGCCTGCCGCGCGGGCAGCGCCGCAGGACCAACGGGCTACGGCGCGAGGAGGTCGCGTCGCTGTGCCACATGTCGGCCGACTACTACTCCCGCCTGGAGCGGGAGCGCGGCCCCCAGCCGTCGCTCCGGATGCTCGCCTCGATCGCCCAGGGGCTGCACATGTCGCTCGACGAGCGCGACCACCTGTTCCGCCTCGCCGGCCACAACCCGCCCCCCAGGGGCGCGTCCACCGACCACATCAGCCCCGGGCTCCTGCGTGTGCTCGACCGCCTGGACGACACGCCCGCCGAGATCGTCACCGAGCTCGGCGAGACCCTGCGGCAGTCCCCGATGGGCGTCGCGCTCACCGGGGACACGACGCGGTACACGGGGCCCGCCCGCAGCGCGGGGTACCGGTGGTTCACCGACCCCGCCGCCCGGCGGATCTACGCCCCCGAGGAGCACCCGTTCCTGTCCCGGATGTACGCCTCGGGGCTGCGCCAGCTCGTCACCCTCCGAGGCCCGCAGTCCCGCGCCGCCCACCTGGCCGAACTGCTGCTGGCCCGCAACGAGGAGTTCCGGCGGGTGTGGGACGACCACGAGATCGGGATACGCCCCCACGAGGTCAAGCACTTCGTCCACCCCGAGGTCGGCGCGCTGGAGCTGAACTGCCAGCGGCTGGTCGACCCGGGCCAGGCCCACTCGCTGATGGTCTACACCGCCGTCCCCGGCAGCGAGAGCTACGAGAAGCTCCAGATGCTGTCCGTCATCGGAACGCAGTCACTCCGCTGACCGGCGCGACGGCCGGACGGAGACGCTGGCGTACGACCCCGCCCGGCGTCGTCGACGTCAACCGTGGACGCCGGAGGCCTGCTGATCCGCGGCTCCGGAGAGAACGCGGACGGAGGCGGAAGGCCCGTGTCCGGTCGCCGGACCACCCGTGACCGGTGGGAGCCGGTGGTCTCGGGTCAGGCCGTGCTCATGTCGGAGACGTGTCCTTGCGTGTCCTCGGACACGGCGGCCTCGTCCTCCCCGAAGTCCGGGGCCTGGAAGGGGTTCGTCGTCGGAGGCGGCGGCGCTGCGGCAGAGCGGCGGGGCGCCCTTTCCGGAGCGGAGAACAGCGGGGTCGGATCGATGAGAGGTCTCCCTTTTCGCGACAACAAGCCCCCGGAGGGGCCTGGCGTGCCGTGACCGGGCGCAGAGGTCTACAGCTTGGTCATCTTGGGGTACGGGCTCAGGATCCGCTCCTGCGTCGAGCCGAAATCCACGAGTGCCGCGATCCCGTCCTCGATGCCGGTCACCCGGCCGAGGCCGTACACGTCGTGCGTCACTTGGTCACCCACGGCCAGTTCCTCGGGAACCGGTATGACCTGGGCTTTGAAGGGGCTGGTGGGCAGATGGCGCTTCAGCGCGGCAGGCTTTGTCATCGCCTCCAGTATGCGCCAGCGGGACCTCGTTCGCTGCGGTTGTCCGCGTCGGATCCGACACGGATCCGGACAGCGGCGTCCGCTTCGGGAGGAGGGGAGGACGGGGGTTCCACGCCGGTGACCTGCGTCTTCGGTTCCCGGTGAGGGAGGCCCGGACTCGATCGCGGGACACCCCCTGCCTCCTCGACCCGGGCGGCGGCGTCACCGACGTGAACGACTCGACCCGCGACTCCTGGCGACTGCCCGCCCCGGACGCCGGGGAGGCGGCGCCGTCACGGACCGCTCGTCGCCGCTGCCGTCCACCGTCGCCGTTGGCGGTGGTGGAGGTCAGGCCGGCCGAGGCACGATGTCCACCGCCCGGTAGTCGTACCCGTCCTGCTTGAAGCCGGGGGCCTCCCACCGGAGGTCCACCCGCTGCCCGGGCGACAGCGTGCGGAAGCCTTCCATCTGGATATGGGAGAAGTGGCCCCAGCAACCGCCGGGGGTCTCCGGTGAGTCGAGCACGCCCCACCCCTCCTCGTCGTGCCACTCGCGAACAGTCGCCGTCACCATGCGGGAACCTTACGGGTTCCGTCGGCTTCGCCGGGCTCGGCCTCCCTGTCGGCGGCTCCCCACTGCTCCCCGTTGCCCCCGGTGCGGTTGCGGTGGGGCATCGGGGCAAGGCGCCGGGTCAGTGCTCGCGGCGGCCGCACTCGGCCGGGTAGAGGGTGGAGCCCGGAGCGGCCGCAGGCAGTGCCCGCCCGAGTTCGATGCACGCGCCGCCCGAGGCGTCGGCCGTCAGCGCGTCGATCCGGAGGGGGCGCACAGACTGCCCGAAGGGCGGGGTGTGCGCTTCGGCCTCGACCGGCGTCCGGAACGGTGCGCCTTCGAGGACGGCGATGGCGGTCGCGCTGCCGTCGGCCCGGAGCTCCGCCTCCTCGATGGCCAGTCGCCAGTGGAGTCCGGCCTCCGCCAGGAGCCGCCTGCCGTGGATCCCATGGGCGAGAAGAGCACGGTGGCGATCACGGACGCACCGGGCTATGGCACAGCAGAGCGGGACTCCGGTGCCGTGAGGGGTGTCCACCCGGTTGTGGCCGGCGGGCGGGAAGTAGTCCAGGGCGTTCGAGAGGAGCCCGAGGGCTGCGTCCTTGACGCGCGGCTGCCGGCCGTGCTCGACGAGGTCCAGCAGGATCGGGGCGGCAGCGTAGGCCGCGGGGAAGACCATGGCGGCGTGGCCGCAGACGAAGCCGCCCCCGGCGAGGAGGGATGCCGCGTCGCCTGTCTCGCGGGCGGTCGTGGACACGGCCAGCAGTCGTAGCGCGTGTGCGACACGCTCCGGGTCGTCGCACCGGTGCCACGTCGGGTTGGGGATCGCCGACCAGTTCACGGCGTCTATGGAGTCAAGGGGCACGCCCGCATTCTGCCGCGTCGGCGCGGCGCCCTCACGCGGATCCCGGCCCTCTGCGCCGAGCCCCGGGCCCGGGAAGCGGTCGGGGCGGTTGACCGCTGATCCGGTATTTCGCTGACCTGCGCTGTCGCGGCCGAAGAGAGGGCTGCGGCCGCAACCCGGTCGAGAGCGGGGCTATGGGGTTTCCGACGTGGGGGTGAATTCGGGCACCGGTGGTTTCGTTGACGGTCTTGGGCTTTCTGCCCGTTCCGGGGCTTGGAAGGGCGGAAAGCCCGTGATCATTCCGGGTGGGGGCGGGACCGGCCCTCGAACCGCCGCGTCACGGACGTCCGGCGGGGACGGGCGGGCCTCCGACCCCGCCCGTCGTCGTCGTCCGCCGTGACAGGCCCCGAGGGAACCCCGTCCTGACAGAGCCCCAAGCACCTCCGCGCCGGAGATTCCCTAGCGCTGCTGGTCGAGAGAGAAGACGACGTCGAGTCCCCGGTCGGGGTGGTAGGACCATGAGGCGGTGATGCCGTCCCAGGACGCGGACTGGCGGCCGTCCATGGCGGTTGTTCCCTCCATCTGCGCGGTGACGCTGTCAGGAACGTCCAGAGCACCGAGGACGCAGTGCAGTCCGGTGTGGGAAAGGCCGCTGATGTCGTCTTCGCCTTGGTGGTCAAGGGCCAGGCTCGCGCCTTCGTCGCCTATCTGCGCGGCGGAGCTCTCGTAGTCCAGCCCGCATTCTTCGACAGCGGCGGTGAAGGTGTCGGGCGTCCCCACTGCGTAGGAGGAGGAGACCAGGGCCCACCCCGCCGCGCCGATGACGATTCCGACGGCACCGGTGAGTGATGGGAGAAGCCACGCGGGAAGGGTTCTTGCGGTTGGTTCGAAGGCTTGGGCGGCAGGGGCCCCGCCGAACGGCGGTGAAGACGGCCCCGTGGTTCCGGTGGGGGGCGTCTGGCCGTTCCAGGGGCGGGGTTCCGGCCCGGGGGCGTGTGTCTCGTTCACTTGTGCTGCTCCTTGGGGGATGCCGCTCGGGTGCTTCCGGGCGGGGAACTCACGGCTGCCGGTCGGTGGCGTCGGCGGACGGCTGCCGTCTGTCGGCCGTGTGCGGCCGTGAACGGGAGAAGCGGGGTGCTACCAGCCGCGGATCTTGCGGCCGTACTCGGTGTCGGGGTGCAGGAGGGCGTCGGCGACGCGGCCGCCGGAGTCCTTGGCGCCGCCGCCGAAGTTGAGGGTTCCGGAGGCGTTGGCGCTGGCGGCGACGCCGTCCCAGTAGCGGGCCTCGCGCTCCCAGCGGACCGGCTCCAGCAGCTCCAGCAGGTCGTCCGCGTTGAGCCGGGCGCCGCCGGCCGCCCAGCTGGTGGCCTGGTGCGCGACGACGCCGAGCCCGGCCAGGACCGCGGGCGCGGAGACCGCGTCGCGCGCCGCGAAGTGCGGGTACAGGCGGGTGATCACCTGGGACAGCAGCGGGGCGAGTTCGCGCTTCACCTGCTCGACGCTGATGCCGTTCGGAAGGTCGCCCTCGTGCACCGTGGCCGAGGACTGGCCCAGCCCGCTGCGGCCGTACAGCGCGGTGACCACCAGCAGCCGCAGCGCGGAGAGGGTCACGACCTCGGGATCGGTCTTGGTCAGCTGCCGCTTGCGGGCCTGGACGAGCTTGGCGAACGGGATGATCTTCCCGTCGTGCTCGACCTTCACCATCTCGGCGACGCGGTGGGCGAGGCGGGTGCCGATGTCGCGCTGGTCCATGGACATGGCCAGGTTCTTCGCGACCGGCACGCCCTCGACGTTGCGGTCGTAGAAGATCTGCCGCGCGTCCTCGACGCTGAGTCCGAAGTACAGCTCGAACGGGATCCGGATGGCGCTGAGCTTCTCGTACGAGATCCCGAAGCGCTCCGGGTCGTCGAACAGTTCGTGCCAGGCGGCCACCTGGGTTTCGCCGTCGATGGCGACGACGGGAGAGGCGGGCAGCACGGTGATCGTGCGGATGCCGCTGCCGGGCACCAGCTCGTCGCTGATCGCGCCGGGCCGGCCGTCCAGCCAGAGCGTGATGGGAGGGGTGGACCACCCGGAACCGTACTCGCCGTTGACCGCCGCGGCGATGTAGGCCGCGTAGGAGGTGACGTTGCGGCCCTTCTGGGTGGACTTCAGCATCCGCTGCACCAGGGCGCGCACCTCGGCGTGACGGCGCAGGGAGCCGGAGGCGTACTTCAGGGCCCGCTTGTCCTCCTCGGTCTTGGGGGAGGGGACGAGCTGCAACAGGGCCGGGAGCCCCACCGTGCCGATCACCGCGTCGGGGCGGAACGGGGTCACGATGAGCTGGATTCCTTCGACGGCCGCGGTGGGCATGGTGATGGTCATGGCGGGGCTCTCTCTCGTCTGCCGTGGGGGCGGGGGTGTCGCTGTCTCGCTCGCGGTAACTGATGGACAGCGGGGGTGTACGCGTCGAGAATCACATCCCGGAGCCGAAAGAGCCACTGCTTATCTGATAACCCCTGTTATCAGTCACTTGCAGGAAGCGAAACGGCGGTTGCTTGTAGAGTGCCCAAGAGCGCGTGCCGGAGCCCGCCGGAGAGGCCGAAGCGGTCCCGGCGGATACCCGCGCATCCACTGCGACGATCACGGGAGGAGAACCCGGTCATGGCCCATCTACCGGAAGCGGTTCCGCCCTCTTCGACACCGTCGCGCGGAAGCGGCGCTCCCCTGGTGTCGATGTCGGACATCGCTGCTTTCGCCCGGGTGAAACGCCCGGTAGTCACCACTTGGCGACGACGCTACGCCGACTTCCCCGCTCCTGTCAGCGAAACCGCCGAACGTCCGCTGTTCGACGGCGCGCAGGTGGCCGGGTGGCTGCTCTCCACCGGACTGGGCAACGCCGACTCCGACCAGCTCAGAGCCGAGATCGCTCTGCACGGCATCGCGGCTCGGGCCGACCGCTTCGGTCCGAGACGACTGGTCGAGCTTCTCGGCAGTCTGCTGTGCCTGCGCAAGCTCGATGAACGCCCCCTGGCCGGTGACGGCGCGGACGGTACCGGGATCGGGGAGGAGCGGGCGCTGTGGGCCGCGGTCCTGCACCGGGCCGAGCGGATGGACCCCGACGACGAGTTCGTCCTGCGCGAACTGCGCTCCGCCGGCGAAGAGGCCGCACCGCTCGCCCGGCTCGCCGAGGACATGGTCGAAGCCGCCTACAGCGAGCGGAGCGCCTACGAGTGGCTGCTCGCCGCGCGATCCCGCTTGGGGCTGCACACCCTCGCCGCCGACGCCGTGGCCCCCGAACTCCAGAGCCTCCTCGTCCAGCTCGCCGACCTGCCCGCCCGGATCGAACGCGGGGAGTCCGTCACCGTCGCCGACCCGCACGCCCGTACCGGCGACCTGCTCGCCGCCCTCATCGGCGGCATCGAGAACCCCGAGCACATCACCGCCCTGGCCGCCGACCCGGACGAGTGGATGGCCCGCGTCGCCCGGCGCCGCCTGCTGCTCGCCGGAGTCGACGAACTCGCCCTCGACGTGCAGACCGGCCGCGATCTGGAAGAACGCCTCGCCGACCCCGACCTCATCGCTACCCGGCTCCCGTACCGCTCCGGCGAGGACCGGGAGGTGCTCACCACTCTGGAAGACATCGAGCGCATCGCCGACCTGCTCGGCCCCGGTTGCACCGCCCTCGTCCTGGGCCCCGCCGACGCCCTCGTCGACGCCCTGCCCGGAACGGAGGAGGCCCGACTGCGCTCGGCCCTGCTGCGCGGCAACATCGTGGAAGCCGTCGTCACCCTCCCCGGCGGCATGCTGCCCTACCGGCCGGGCTACCGAACCGCCCTGTGGATCCTCACCAGGGACCCCGTCCCGGCGGCGCGGGGAAACGTGCTGCTCGCCGATATCGGCGCCGAACCCCTGACCGCGTCCGTGCGGGACCGGCTCGCCGAGGACGTCCTGCTGTGGCGCGCCGAAGGCTTCCGCGCACACGACGGCCACGACCCCCGCTACGGGCGGGCGGTGCGCGTCGCCGACCTCGACCGCGCCTTCGGCGGACCGCTCACCCCGCCCGCGCCGCCCGCCTCCCAGATCCTGGCCCGCACCGTCACCGAACGCCCCGCGCTCATCGGCGAAGCCGAGGCTGCCCTCGAACGCGCCGCCGCCCAGGCCCGCTCCTACGACGACGCGCACGGCCCCTACCGTGCTGACGTGCTGCGCCGCACAGGCCCGCGCCCCCGGCGCACCACCCTCGGCGCGCTCATCACCCAGGGGCGGGTCACCCGGCTCAAGGGCCACCGCCTCGACGAGCGGCACATCAGCGGCGACGGCCACTACCCGGTGCTGGGCCCTCCGGAGCTCACCGGACGCGCCCCCGTCGGAGCGCGCCGCATCGACCGGCTGGTGCTGGCCGCCCACTACGAGCACGCGGCGCTCACCGAACCCGGTGACATCGTCTACACCCTGGCCCCCGAACTCGGCATCCGTGTCGGTCACGACGGCCTCGGCGTCGCCGCCTTCCCCGCCCGGGTGCTGCGTGTCAACCCCGACGCCGAACGCCCGATCCCCCCGCGCGTACTGGCCGCGCTGCTCGGCGCCACCCGGGGCGCCGGACGCAGCCCCAGCGCGGTGCGCCCCGTCCGCCGCATCGAGGACTACCCGCTGCCCGACCTCGACCCCGGCGACGTCGAACGCTTCGACGCGCTGCTCGCCGAGATCGAACACCGGGAGAGGATGCTGCGCGCCCAGGCCGACGCGCTCGCCGACGCGCGGCGGATGACGGTGGCGGGCCTCGCCGACGGCACCCTGACCCTCGAACCGCGCTGAACCAGACCGCGAGAACAACCGACACAGCAAGGAAGGCAACGATGCCCCCCCGTAAACGAGCGAACGCCGGACAGGGCGAACTGCCCGGCATCTCCAGCACCAAGGAGATCCAGGACATCCTGTGGAAGGCCGCCGACAAGCTCCGCGGCTCCATGGACGCCGCCCAGTACAAGGAGTTCGTCCTCGGCCTGGTGTTCCTCAAGTACGTCTCCGACGCCTTCGCCGAGCGCCGCGCCCAACTGGCCGCCGACCCCGAGCTCGCGGAGATCCCCGAGCACCGGCGGTCCGCGTTCCTGGAGGACAAGGACGAGTACACCGAGCAGAACGTCTTCTGGGTGCCGCCCACCGCCCGCTGGGACCACATCGCCGCCAACGCGGCCAGCGCCGAGGGCGGCGTCGGAAAGCTCCTCGACAACGCGATGGACGAGGTGATGAAGGCCAACAAGGTCCTCACCGGCGTCCTGCCCAAGATCTTCAACCGCGACAACGTCGACCAGAACCGCCTCAAGGACCTGGTCGACCTGATCAGCGACGCCCGCTTCACCGGCCACGGCGACCGCCCGGCCCAGGACGTGCTCGGCGAGGTCTACGAGTACTTCCTGGAGCGGTTCGCGCGCGCCGAGGGCAAGCGCGCGGGCGAGTTCTACACCCCTGCGAGCGTCGTGAAGCTCCTGGTGGAGGTGCTGGAGCCGTACGAGGGGCGGGTCTACGACCCGGCGTGCGGCTCGGGTGGCATGTTCGTGCAGTCCGGCAAGTTCGTCGCCAGGCGGCGCGGCCAGGACCACACCCACGACATCGCCGTGTACGGCCAGGAGGCCAACGAGCGCACCTGGCGGCTGGCGAAGATGAACCTCGCCATCCACGGCATGGACCCCAAGGGAGTCGGCGACCGCTGGGCCGACACCTTCGCCGACGACAAGCTGCCCGACCTCAAGGCCGACTTCGTCATGGCCAACCCGCCGTTCAACATGTCCGACTGGGCGCGCAAGGCCGAGGACCCGCGCTGGAAGTTCGGCGTCCCGCCGCAGTCCAACGCCAACTACGCCTGGTTGCAGCACATCGTCTCCAAGCTCGGCGACCGGGGCTCGGCGGGCGTGGTGCTGTCCAACGGCTCCATGTCGTCCAAGCAGTCCGGTGAGGGCGAGATCCGCGCCGCGCTGGTCGAAGCCGACCTGGTGGCCTGCATGGTCGCGCTGCCGGCCAACCTGTTCCGCACGACGGCCATCCCGGCCTGCCTGTGGTTCCTCACCCGCGACAAGACCCCGCAGGGCGCCAAAGCCATGACCGACCGGCGCGGCGAGGTGCTGTTCATCGACGCCCGCGCGATGGGCACGATGGTCGACCGCACCGAGCGCGTCCTCACCGAGGAGGACCTGGCGAAGATCGCCGACACCTACCACGCCTGGCGCGGCACCAGGTCCGCGAAGGAGAAGCAGCTCGCCTACACGGACGTGCCCGGCTTCTGCAACAGCGCCACGTTGCAGGAAATCGCCAAACACGACCACGTGCTCACCCCGGGCCGGTATGTGGGCGCGGCCGAAGTCGAGGAGGACCCGAACGCGGAACCGGTGGAAGAGCGGATCGCGCGGCTGACGAAGGAGCTCTTCGCCCACTTTGAGGAGTCGGCGCGATTGGACACGGTGGTTCGGGAGCAGTTGGGGAGGATCGGATGAGTGAGTGGCCTATTCGTAAACTTGGTGATCTGTGCACAAAGATCACAGTTGGACACGTCGGTTCAATGGCATCCCGTTACGTAACTAAAGGGGTGCCGTTTCTGCGATCGCAGAACGTTAAGCCCGGGCGCATTGATCTTTCTTCGCTCAAATATATTGACGAAGAATTTCACCGGCATTTGGCGAAATCAGATCTTAGTGCGGGAGATTTGGTGATTGTCCGCACAGGGGAACCTGGTGTGGCTGCTGTAATCCCGGAAGGTCTGGGGAAGGTGAACTGCTCTGATCTTGTGATTGCAAAACCAGGGCCAGATGTTGATGTTCGGTTCTTGTGTTATGCCATCAACGAAACCGCTCATGAATTTATCAAAGCTCACACGGTAGGGGCAGTTCAGCAGCACTTCAATATTGCTTCAGCTAAAGAGTTGACTTTGCAGCTTCCGCCATTGATTGAACAGGAAGCCATTGCCGAGGCGCTCGGGGCGCTGGACGACAAGATCGCGGTCAACGGGCGCATCGCGGCTGACATTGAGACCCTGTTGCGTAGCATCTACACATCACTCAGCGTGGGTAGGAGAACGATCCGCATTGGCCAAGTTGGCAACTTGGTTCGCGACTCAATAAAACCTGATTCCCTATCCGGTGGCGAGCCGTATATTGGCTTGGAGCATATGCCGCGTAAGAGTATCTGGCTTAACTCTTGGGGAGAGGCGTCGGGGGTGAGCAGCGTCAAGAGCGCATTTAAAGATGGGGATATCCTTTTTGGGAAGCTGCGTCCATATTTTCACAAGGTGGGAATTGCTCAAATTTCTGGCGTTTGCTCCACTGACATTATTGTGGTGCGGGCGCTGGAAGATGGGTGTCGGTCTTGGCTTTTGATGGCATTGTCGAGCGACGAGGTTGTCGCACATGCGACGGCGCGGAGTGATGGTACGCGAATGCCGCGCGCAAAGTGGTCTGATCTTGCCGAATTCCAAGCCCCTTGGGCCGAACCGGTGAAAGTAGCCCGCTTTGAGGAAATCGCGGTTCCTTTGATCAAGAAAGCAGAGTGTGGTGCAGCCGAAAACCGCACTCTCGCCTCCCTGCGTGACACCCTCCTTCCTCAGCTCATGTCCGGGAAGCTGCGGGTCCGGGACGCGGAGCGGATCGTGGAGGACGCCGTATGACCGGCGACAACGGCAAGATGACCGAGTCCACCTGGGAGCACCTGGCCATGGACGAGCTCGCCGAGCTCGCCTGGGAGGTGCGGCCCGGCAAGGACATCGCCCCCGGTAGCGAATACCGCGAGGACTGGGACGACCTGGTTCTGCACGGCGAGCTGCGGGCGGCCATCGAGCGGCTGAACCCCGAGCTTCCGCCGACGGCCGTCGCCGAGGCCCTTCAGATCGCGATCGACCCCGCATCCCGTGAGGCGTACCCGGAGAACAAGCAGGCGCACGCCCATCTAACCTCCGGTGTCCGGATCACCTACACCGACGACTTCGGCGCGGAGCGGACCCCCACTGTCCGGCTGGTCGATTTCACCGATCCCGAGGCGAACACCTATCTCGCCGCCAACCAGGTGACCGTCCGCGACAGCGACGGCCGCCACCGCCGCTTCGACGTGGTCCTCTACGTCAACGGCCTGCCTCTCGCCGTCGTCGAGCTGAAGAGCGCCGCCGACGAGAACGCCACGGTCAAGGACGCGCACGCCCAGCTCCAGACGTACGTCGCGGAGTTCCCGACCGCGTTCCGCTACAACGTGCTGTGCCTGGTCTCGGACGGGATCACCGCGAAGTACGGCACGGTCTTCACCCCCTACGAGCACTTCGCGCCGTGGAACGTGGACGAGGACGGCCAGCGGGTCGACACCAACGCGCCCGACTACGACGGCGCGGACGCCCTCTCCCTCGCGCTGCACGGCCTGTTCACCCAGGAGCGCCTTCTTTCCCTCACGGTCAACTTCGTCAACTTCACCCCCACCGGCAAGCGCATCGCCAAGCCGCACCAGTTCCACGCGGTCCGCGAGGCCGTGAAGGCGATCGTCGAGGCGTCCCGCACCGACGGCCGGGCAGGCGTGGTCTGGCACACCCAGGGCGCGGGCAAGTCCGAGGAGATGGTGCAGACCTCCGCCCTGGTCTCGCGGCACCCGGCGCTGAACAACCCCACCATCGTCGTGATCACCGACCGCAACGACCTCGACGACCAGCTCTACGACACCTTCCAGGACAGCCGGCCCCTGCTCGGCCAGACCCCTCTCCAGGTCACCACCCGCGAGGGGCTGCGCACCGAACTGACCAACCGCCGCACCGGCGGGATCGTCTTCACCACGTTGCAGAAGTTCGGCCTCAGCAAGGAGGAGAAGGCCGCGGGCGTCAGCCACCCGCTGCTCTCCGACCGCCGCAACATCCTGGTCGTCGTCGACGAGGCGCACCGCTCGCACTACGACAGCCTCGACGGGTACGCCCGCCACCTGCGCGACGCGCTCCCGCACGCCACCCTCATCGCCTTCACCGGAACCCCGATCTCCAGGGCGGACGCCGACACCCGCGCGGTGTTCGGCGACTACATCGACGTCTACGACCTCAAGCGGGCCGTGGACGACGACGCGACCGTCCGCGTGTACCACGAGCCGCGCGTCATCGACGTGTCCCTGCCGCCCGGCATCGACCCCGACACCATCGACGAGCAGGCCAACACGCTCACCGAGGAAATGGACGACGCCGAGCGCCGTCGGGCCTTGCAGTACGCGGCCACCATGAACACCGTCTACGGCGCGCCCGACCGGATCGCGACCCTCGCCGACGACCTCATCGCCCACTGGGAGCAGCGCCGCGAACTGATGAAGCCGCAGATCGGCGGCCCCGGCAAGGCGATGGTGGTGTGCGCCACCCGGCAGATCTGCGTCCGGCTGTACGACGCGCTGGCCGAGCGGCGTCCCGAGTGGGCCAGCGGCGAGGTCGACAAGGGTGTCATGAAGATCGTCTTCCACGGCGATCGCACCGACCCCGAGCACCTGCGCGCGCACGCCCTGCGCAAGTCCCAGCAGAAGACCGTCCAGGCCCGCGCCAAGAACCCCGAGGACGAACTCGAACTGCTCATCGTGCACTCGATGCTGCTCACCGGTTACGACGCGCCGCCCGTCCACACCATCTACATGGACCGGCCCATGCAGGGCGCCAACCTGATGCAGGCCCTGGCCCGCGTCAACCGCCGCTTCCGCGGCAAGCAGGACGGCCTCCTCGTCGGCTACGCCCCGCTCACCGACAAGCTGAACAAGGCGCTGAAGGAGTACTCGTCCAGCGACCAGCAGGACAAGACCCTCGGCGCGGACATCGACCGCGCCATCACCGAGGTCAGGAACGAGCTCGGCACCATCAAGGGCCTGCTGGCCGGAACCCGCTGGCGGGAGCTGCTCGCCGACACCGCCCACCCGGACCCGCGCAGGCGCGCCCTGCGCCTGACCTCGAACTACCTGCGCGACTTCAAGACCCCGGGCAACAAGGTGGAGCCCGGCGCCAAACCGCTCTCCACCCGCTTCAAGGAGAGCGCCGCCCGCCTGGACCGCTTCTACCGAATCTGTTCGATGAGCCGGGAGATCGTCGAACGCTGCGCGGACCTGGACGACTGGCGGCGTGACATCGCGTTCTTCGCCGAGGTGCGGGCCTGGATGGTCAAACTCGACGCCGCCGACCGCGAGGCCAAGGGGCAGCCGCTGACCGCCGAGGTCCGGCTCTACCTCGAACAGCTCGCCGCCTCCGTCGTGGACGCCGACGACATCACCGACCTGTACGCCGAGGCCGGGATCGGGCGGCTCGACATCACTCGCCTCAACGAGACCCAGTTGCGCAAGCTGGAGAACTCCGAGACGCCGCACCTGGTCGCCGAGGCGCTGCGCCGCATGATCCAGCAGAAGATGCGGGAGGTGACCAAGCACAACGTCGTCCGCCATGAGAGCTTCGCCCAGCGGATGGACGAGCTGATGAAGCGTTACATGCTGGACCAGCTCACCAGCGCCCAGGTGATCGCCGAACTCGCCGCGATGGCCCGTGAGGTGTCGGAGGAGGCCCGCCGCGGTGAGCGCTTCGACCCGCCGCTCAGCCACGCCGAACTCGCCTTCTACGACGCGGTCGCCTACCGGGACATGGCCGAGCTCGTGGCCGGAGGAGACGACACGCTCGCCAAGATCGCGCGGGCGCTCGTCTCCGACATCCGCAAGAACCTCTCCGTCGACTGGCTCTCCCGCGAGCCGGTGCGCGCCAAGCTACGGACCCGCATCCGCCGGGTGCTGGCGAAGTTCGACTACCCGCCCGAAGCGGAACGCGAGGCCGTCGACCTGGTCATCAGGCAGATGGAGACCTTCGCCAACCAGTGGGCGCCGAGAGCGGAGTAACCGCAGGCCCCCACCCCATCCCACCGGTGATCTTGACCTTTTCGGGGTCTCAACCGCTTCCGAGACCCCGGAAACGTCAAGATCGCCGAGAGAACCACCGGAGCAACCGACGTCGGCGCGGGCGGAGCTTGTCGCTGGCTCTTCCGGTACCGCAGGCGGCCGAGCGGCCTCCGGCCGGGAGCGGTGCCGCTGGGGTTGCGGGACTGCGGGTCAGAACCCGGTGGCTTTGACCGCCTGGATGAACGCGGTCCACTCCTCTCGGGGGAACAGATGGCCGCCCTGCGCGCGGTTCTGGGTGTCGCGCACGGCGTGCTGTCGCTCAGGGAGGTCAGCGACCTCGACGCAGTTGCTCTGGGCGGTGCTGTAGCTGCTCTTGCGCCAGTGGGCGTTCGACATCGTGCTCGCCTCGCGGTGTCCGGTCGTTTTCATACTGTTGTGACGATTTTGTCAGCGATCAGCCGTGTCGATTCGGCTGGCCCCAGCGCGAGGTCGCCCAAGGTTGCGAAGGCGTCCTGATAGCGCCGCACACTGGCGGGGTCCTCGATGTAGACGTCACTGGTCATGAGTTCGACATGCACGAAATCGAGCCGGGCCATGCTCAGCACGGTGAAGGGTCCTGCGAGCGCGGGGTGGGCGCTGGTCTCCAGAGGCAGGATCTGCACGGTGATGTTGGGTCGTTGAGCGCACTCCAGCATGTGGCCGAGTTGGGCGGCGAACACTTCGGAGCCGCCGAGCCGCTGGTGGAGCAGTGACTCGTGGAGGACGGCGTGGAAGGCGACGGGGTCCTCGTCACGGGTGAGGACCTGTTGGCGCTGCCTGCGCACCGAGACGAAGTGGTCCAGTTCCTCGTCGGTGAGATCGACGCTTCCGGTCGCGCGCACGGCCGCATGCGCGTAGTCGGGATGCTGGAGGAGGCCGGGGAACACTCCGTTCTCGAAGGTGTGGATCCCCGTGGCCGCCGCTTCCAGGCGGACCAGGTCAAGGTAGGACGGCGAAAGGGCGTCGTCGTGTTCGACCCACCAGCCGCGACGCTCGGCCTGGACCTCGCCGGCCACCGAGATCAGGGTCTCGCGCAGGTCGGTGTCGGAGATTCCGTAGGCGTCCAGGAGAGGGCGCACGTCGCGAGGCGGAAGCGCGACCAGACCGTTCTCGACCCGACTCAACGAGGCGATGGAGCGCTCGGCCCGACGTGAGGCCTCCTGGAGAGAGAAGGCCTTCTCCCGCCGCAGTTCCGCGAGCCGGGCGCCCAGCCAGCGCTGCCGCAGCGATGGTTCGTCTCCTATCAAGGCTTCTCCTCGGTTCTGGATGCCTGAGGGGCGCACTCAGCTTGCCACATTTACTATCGTAAATTTTCCTATGCGAATTTATTGCGAACCGTAAAAATGTTGTGCATGCTGAGTGAGGGGATGGTGACCGTTCCATCGCCGAACGTTGTCTGCCCACTTGGGAGGGTCTATGGATGCCGATGTCGTCGCGCGTTGGGTGACGCGGGAGCGGGGGTGTGTGGCGGGGGCGCGGGCCTTGGGGGCTCGCGGTTGGCGTCGTTCGGGGTGACGGGCGCGCGGGCGGACGACGCCCGGGTGATGGTCGGCGAGCTGGTGGCCAACGCGGTGCGCTACGGGGAGGCGCCGGTCGTGCTGGCGGTGTGGCGCTGGGCGGCGGGCTGCGTGGTGGTGGAGGTCCGGGACGCGGGGGCCGGGTGGCCGGTGCTGCCCTCGCCGGTGGCGCCGGCCGATGTCGCCTTCGACGCGGAGGGTGGCCGGGGGCTGCCCGTGGTCACGGCCTACTCGGGCGGCCTGTGCGGGGTGGAGCCGCTGCCCGGCGGGAAGACGGTGTGGTTCGCGCTCGCGTCCGGCGCGCCGGTCCTGTCCGCCGGTGAGCTGTCCGTACTGGTCAGGGCGCGCAACGAGCGGAGGCTCGGTGCTTCCGCGCGGCCGGGTGGGACCGGCCTCCCCGCGCGGGGGATCGTCCCGCTGCCCCGTTCGGCCACGACCGAGGACAGAAGCGCTCCCCCGCTGGTCTGACCCGCGTCGGTCCCGGCGGTCGACAGGCCGGTCCGGGGGTGCGGAACCAGAAGTCCTGCCCGGTGGGCGCGCCGTGCGGTGCGACGCCGTGGCCGGGACCCTCCCGATGGTCGAGGCCCCTGCCCGGGACGCGCGTCTTCTCCCGTCGGGACCTGTCCGGGATCGGTGATCCCTTCGTGAACCGCCGTGGCGGCGGTAGGCGGCCCTCCCCATCCCCCAGCGGCCGCAGCCGGTTCTCCCCGATCCGGGCCGCCGCCACGGCCTCCAACCGATGAGAGAGAAGACCCCGGCAGGTGCGCTCACACCTCCGGGGCACGGCCCCCGACCTGGACGAACAGGTGGAGACATGGAACAGCGTATCGATGGTCCCAGGCATCGGAAGCCGCAGCCGCGCGGATTGGCCGCGCGGCTGCGGTGGCGGCTCGCGGAGCTGCTGGAACGGGTGTTCGTCCCTGATCCGGTCGCGCCCCGGTCGCCGCGCGGTGCGGGGGGCGGTCCTGCGGAGCGGAGCCGCCCTCACGTGCGGGCCGGACATGACGGGGAAGAGGTCTCGGCCGCCGCGCCGATCGGAGGCCCCGTCGAGGAGAACAGGCAGGACGCCCCGTCCGCCGAGTGCGAACTCGCGTCGGCGATCCGCCGGTGGGTGGCGATGCGCGATGCCAGGGCCGGGGCGGAGTCCGGCACCGGGGCGGAGGCCCCCGCCTACCAGGGCCGCCACCGGCGTCCCGCCCGGCGCGGCGGCCGGGACGCCGACCGGGGGGTGCTGGTCCGGCACCACTTGAGGATCGCGGGGTGAGCGGTCCCCGGGCATCCCGAGCGGACGCGGGCGGCGGTCGCTCCAACGGTCGCCGCCCGCGCCGCCGGACGGCGCGGTGTGCCGGACCCGGTCCGGGAGCGCGCCGAAGAAACGAACGACCGCCCCCCGTCAGTCCCGAAGGTCGGGAAGCGGCTTCTCCGACCGACCACGGCTGCGGCCGCGGCCACGGCAGCAAACCCTGATGAGGATGGCGTGCTCGTCTTTGCCCTCCGACACGGTGGTGAGGCAGCTGGATGCCTGCGCGTACCCGCCGGGTGTCCGTGACGCGGCGGCCCGGGGACCAGACCTGCCCTCGCTTGCGACGATCATGGGCTTTCCGCCCTTTCAGGCCCCGGAACAGGCAGAAAGCTCAAGATCATCGAGCAAGTCCCTTCCACGGACGCCCACCCATCGCTCTGTCTCTGTTCGAAGATGGTTTTGTCCTCGTTCGAGGACACACCTCAATTGTCCTCGTTCGAGGACACACGTAAAATGTCCTCGAACGAGGACGGAGGAGACGTGATGTCGGAGGAGTTCGTTCTTACGGGGTGGTCGAAGCTCGGTGGCCTGGTCCGCGACACCCGGCTCTCCAAGGGCCTCAGCCAGGTGGCCCTGGCCGCCCGGGCGGGCGTCGCCCGCTCCTGGCTGGCCCGTGTCGAGGCCGGCCACCGCGGCGTCGAACTGGAGCCTCTCCTCCGGCTGCTGGCCGCTCTGGACCTCACCCTGACCCTGCGATCGAACGCTGACGCGCGGAGGCAGACGCGGCCGCGCCCCGACCGGGACCGCGCCGCGTCCATGGAGAGGCCATCACCCCCCCAGGACCCGCCGGACGGAGTCGGCGCCGGTCTGCGCGCGGCCTCGGAAGCACGTCGGGCTTCCTGGGGCCTGCCCGTCACCGGCACCAGGAGCGACGACGATGGCTGAGCGCTTGGCCGTCCTGCTCTCAGGCCAGGTCGTGGGACATCTGGATCGCAGAACCTCCGGCGACGATCCCACCTTTTCCTACACGACCGAGTACGTGCGGGCCGGTGAGGTGGCCGAACGAGCGGTTCCCGCACTGAAAGCCCACGCCCGGCACATCCTGGACCGCCTTGGCGGTCCGACCGAAGCATGAGGCCCAGGGAGTCTCTCAAGGCGGGGTACCAGCCTCGATCCGTCGGCGGAGTGCGGACGCCGAATGGTCGGGAACCCCGCTCGTTGCGTCCTGGTGCGTCCCGCGTTTTTCGGAGCCGTTTTCGGATTCTCGGGCTACGATGCCCGGTTGTCTGTGACTCGGATCCTACGGGTGTGAGCCGGCTGATCGCCGAGTGCCGTCGTCTCCGGTTGTGGAAGGCCTCCGAGGACTCGAAAACCGACTCCGGAAAACGCGGGCCCCACCACCTCGGGCGCGCCCGACACGAAGCGGAGACGACAGTTCTCTATCACGGGGACGGAGGAGGGTCTGCCGTCCTTCCGGAGGGGCCGGTCCGGTGGATGACGACGTCCCCGTCCTGTGCCGCGAAGACCTGGCCGGTCCCGCGGGCGAGGTTGAACTGCCGCGCGGGCCCGGTGGGCCGCGCGATCCGTTTCCTCGTCGGGGCCGGACCGCCGGGGTGACCCCAGGGCCCCGCTGTGTTTGGGTTAGGTCCGGGTTTGTGGTTTTGGTCTGAATAGCAGGGTGAGGGCGGTGTTGGGATTGGTGTGTTCTCGGTGGGCGTAGGCGATGTTGGCGTATCCGTAGTGGCGAAACACGCCGATGAGCAGGTTGCGCAGGCGGGCCGGTACCTGTGGAGCCGAGCCGACGCGGACCCGGCAGGCGTCCTCGGTGAAGGTGGTGTCGTGGACGTGATGGCTTTTGTTCTCCACTGACCAGTGCTCGCGGATATAGCGGGCCAGATCGGCTCCACCCGCCTGGTGGGCTTGCAGGACGGTCAGCGCGTAGACGGTCTCGCTGCGATAGCGCGGCTGGTGACGGGTGCGACGCTTGCGCACGATCTGTAGAACTTGGCGGGCGTGGGGGAAGGCCACGTTGTTGAGTGGGATCACCTTGAGCGAGCGGATCTCGATCCGTGCGTGCCCGGATTCCTTGACCCGGTGCGCTCGGGGAACCCGCGCCCACGGCAGCGCGCTGACTCGCGCGTGGAGCCGAGGATGGTTGGTTTTGAGAACCGCGATGTAGTGCCGTCGGCCTGGTGGATCCGCTCGGCGTGGGCGTGTTGGGTGTGCAGGGCGCCAAACGTCACGACGGCGCCGGTGATGTCCAGGCCCGCCAGGAGCGGGACGAAGCCGGTGATCTCGCCTTTCCTGCCATCGATGCGGCGTTGGGCCAGAGTCGTTCCGTCGTGGTGGCGCACCGCCTGGAGCAGGTGGACGCGCCGGTCGGGGCCGGTGCGGGCGCCGCGCAGCGCTTTGCCGTCCACCGCGATCCCCCGGTGGCGTGGCCGGTGTCGCGGGTCGGGGTCTGGGGTGGAGATTTTGCGCTGCTCGCGTTCGCCGGGGCGCGGTCGGCGCTCGACGGTGGTGCGTGTCAGGTCGGCCGGGTGGGCGTATCCCGCTGTCTCGATCTGGTCGGCGTCCAGGCGTTTGAGCAGGGTGCGCATCGTGGTCTCGCTGGGCGGCTGGTGCCGACCGCTCAACGGGTCGCGCCGTACTCCCAGCTCGGCCAGGATGTCTTGGGGTGTGCGAGCGGCCCATTCGGCGATCGCCGCGGGATGGTCATGGCCCGAGGCGGCCAGTGCGCAGACGCAGACGCCCAGAATCGAGGTCAGGCTGTGGCGGCGCCCCCGCGCATCGCGGGGGTCGGTGATGGTCGAGAAACGCTCCAGCAGATCCGGTGACGGCTGGAGATCCTCGTCTGAGATGAGTGATGATGAAGACACGGGCACGGTGCTTCCTGCGGGTCATGAGCTTAGACAACACCATGATCGCGGGCACCGTGCCCGTTCTCGTCTCGTGACCTGGCCCAGCAAAGACAAACCCACACAATTCCCAAACACAGCGGGGCCCTGCCACGTCACCGACGCCACCGCGGTGATCGACAAGTGCGGGCACTCGTGTTTCACTAACGACTTTCGCGCCCTGGTTGAACAGCGGGGATGGCAGGACCTGTACTTCCGCAGCGTGGCCACAGAAAGCTGCGTCCTCAAGGCAATCTATTATCGCTCATATTTGCCGTCGAGTGCAGATAGTTTCACATGGACACCACTAGTTTCATCTGCCTCAGGTGCATTATGCTGGATAGTCTTGTAAAGAAATAAAGTCGCTGACCTGAGGTTATGGAGGGGGTGCTAATCAACCCATTGACTCGATGGCAGAGCGAAAATATCCTCATCTCGCTTTGGTCTTGACGGAAGGTGAGAACATCGTGAGCGAACACACGAGTGATCTGGTGATGAACGTAGAGGTCCTGGCTGGAGTCCACGACCGCTTCGACGCTGAGCACTCCGATCCCACGGGAACCTCGGTAGGCGACGACGGGGAGAACCGTGACGGGTTCACCCACATCGAGCCCTAGCGCTCACTAGAAACAAACAGCACTCGTCCATAGTTCAGAAATCGATTCTCCTGAAAAGAGACTCATGGAACATCGGTTCGTGCGGGAAATCGAGCAGGCGCTCAGCTGGCCAGGGCCGAGTATGTTGGGCAAGGAGTTCGCGCGTGGGAGCATCAGCGACACTCGTCTCCCCACCCGCCTTTTGACCCCTCACAAGTTGCTCGACGTCATCATGAGGCGAAGCCTGTCGGTCCCGCAGTTCCGGTGCTTCCGGGCAGGCGAGGAACTGCATCCGTCCCGATTCCTCAGCGACTTGGTGAGCCGCAGGGGCCAGAGCATTCGTGTCCCCGACATGCGTAGGCTCGGCCGTCTGCTCGACGACGGATGCACCCTCGTGCTTGACGAGGTCAACTTCTTCGACCCCACGATGGAAGTGGCGTGTCGTGCCCTGCAGTGGTGGTCGCGCGAACTCGTTCAGGTCAACACCTACCTGACCACCCAGGACGCGGCCGGGTTCTCACTCCACTGGGACGACCATGACGTGGTGATCGTCCAGTTGGCCGGGGAGAAGAGTTGGGAGGTGCGTGGAGCTTCCCGCATCGCGCCGATGTATCGGGACGCCGAGCCCAACAACGAGCCCCCCGAGGACGTGCTCTGGGCCGGGACCATGCGTCCCGGCGACGTCATGCACATCCCCCGCGGCTACTGGCACCAGGCTACCCGCACCGACCGGGGAGACGGCTTCAGCCTCCACGCGACGTTCGGCTTCGTCAAGCGCGCAGGAGCCAACTGGATCGCCTGGCTCGCGGACCGCGCACGCGAACATGAGCTGTTCCGCCACGACCTGGAGCGGTGGACTACAAGCGCATCCATCGAGGTCCAGCAGGAGACACTCACCCAGGCTGCCACGGAACTGATCAAGGCTCACCCTCCCGCGGAGTTCCTCTCCGCCAGGGAAGAACAGCGGCCCGCTCCGCGCCACATCCCTCACCTACCGATCTTCGGGAACCTCACCGACGTCGTGTGCGTGACCGAATTCCCCCCACACGTCCACGAGGCCGACGACGTCGTCACCGTCCAGGCTGCGGGGAAGAAGATCACCTTCGCAGCCAAGGCAGCCCCGGCGCTGCGCATGCTGCTCAGCGGCACCCCAGCTCACGTGGCCGATGTCGCCGAGCAAACAGATATTGACGCCGCGCAACTCGCCGACGTCCTCGTCAAGGAGGAGCTGTGCGCCCAGCTGACCCCGGAGTTGTCCTCGGGCTATACCGGTCTCGTTACGAGCGAGACCTCCTCGAAGGAGCACTGAGACTCGGGGTCCACCGGATCGACACCAGCTACAACTACCTCGGCTTCGCCGCTCATCGGACTCTCGCCCAACGGGCGGGCGACCTGCTGCCAGACCTGTCGATCTCCACCAAGGTCGGCTTCTTCCTCACCGGAACTGGCCACAGCGAGCATTCCCTGGACCCCCAGCGCCTACGGCAGGCCGTGGAGAAGACTGCAGAGGAACTCGGCGTGCCCCCGGACGTGATGTTCCTGCACAACCCCGAGCACACCCTCACACATCTGGAACCCGAGCAAGCGAGCGACGTCCTGGCTGCCGCCAACGCTGAACTGGAAGCCGCAGTGGCCAGTGGACTATGCGCCTCCTGGGGCATCGCGTCGTGGAACCCTCGCCCCCTTCTCCCCGCGATCAAAGGACCGCGGGACGCGCCCGCCCCACAGGTGTTCATGGCGCGCGCGGGCCTGATCGTCAGCTCCCGGACTCTGGACGCCATTGAAGCAGCAGCCGCACTGTGGGACCTTTCCCCAGACCAACGGTGGGGGATGAGCCCGTTCGCCGGACACAGCACGGACCGGGTGTGGGACCAGGTCAACGCCCGTGCGTTCCTGCCAGACGAGTCATCCTGCTCGAACCTGGCCGCGGCCTTCCGTGCCTCCTACGAGCTCCCGAAGGTCAGCCGGGTAGCAATCGGAACCAACCACCTCGGCCACCTTCGTGAACTGCTCCAGGCCGCACAACTGCCAGCCAGCGAAGCGGCGATCGCCAGCTATCGAACCCTGCTGGCCACCTCTTCCAGCAACCGCCAGCCCGTGTGAACCCCCACACATAGCCGTCTCACGGCTCTGCCCGGAGCCGGGCGATCAGGGAGTCGGCTGCACGGCGTGCCGGTTCGGTGAAGGGCATGGTTTTCCCGCTGCGGGAATGGGCCCGCAGCACGTTGGCACAGAACAACAACTGAGACAACCTTCCCGCCCGGGTGCAAAGGTCTTGTCGGAACTCGTGCTGGACGCGGTCAGCGACCGACGGCACACCCAGCGAGAACCCCCACAGGGTGGCGGCGTCGTAGCCGCGCGGCGCCGCCCCCCAATCCTCCCAGTCCAACAGGTGGCAATCCGGGGCGGTGAGGTTGCCCCAGTGCAGGTCGGCGTGCGCGGTACTCCATTCATCCACATCCGTGTCCACGGCGTCGCCGAAGACCTCGGTGAGGCGGCGGGTGAGGTGGGTCTGGCCCATACCCACCCGGTTGGTCCTGTGGGAGGCCAGCGCGGTCAAGGACGCCTTCAGCTCGGACCACCATGCATCACCCAGCTCGGGGTTGGCGGTGATGCTCCCGTTCTCCGCGATGACAGGTGCTTCGACCATCGTCATCTCGTCGGCGCGCCACACTGCGCCGCGGGCCTCGTCCTGCCAACGCACGGAGCGCCGGAGCTGTGGCTTGGACACCCCGGTCAGGACCGAGGCGCATTCAGCACCGGTCCAGGACTGACCGTTCATCCGGTCGGCGCGGCGCCACTGGATCCGCACCCACATTCCGGTGTTCGAGCGGAACCCGACGGTGGTTCCGGTGTTGCCGTAGGCCGCGCTGCTTCTGTCGAGTTCGACGTCCAACCAGTTCTCAACCAGCAGGAGAACGTCTTCGTGGTCCTGCTGGTGGAAGTCTTGGATGGGCTTGACCGAATGAGCCTGGGGGGCAACGTCTGACATGAGGAGTTTGCCTCTCACACGAGGTCGCGGTGCCAGTGTCTTCATCCTGGCACGCCTGGCGTCCTCAGCTTTAGCACAGTCGGACAGTTGCGCCTTCCCAGGTCACGCCTCGGCTGTCGTCGGCTGCGGCGGCCACAACGTCGGCCCCACCCCGGCGGTACAGCCGGTCATCTCTCCACCAGCTTCCGTAGCCCCGGCCATGACATCACCGCTGGACTGGGCCGACGGCCACACACCCCTCACCTTGGAAAGCTGCGGCGGAGTCGGCAAGACCACTCTGGGCGCCGGAGCGGGCACGCAGCGCCCGGTCGCGGCGTCCCTGGCAACGGTGGGCGTGCTCCAGCCCTCTGGCCGCGGCTAAGGCACGGTCCTGGTCGCCGTGGTCGGCGTACCAGGACCGGGCGTCGTCCAGGTATTGGGCGGCCCGACCGTACCGCCCCTGGACGAGGTAGGTCTGGCCTAGCAGGTACCGAATCCGCTAGATCCCCCGCTCGTCACCCAGCTCGGCGTACAACGCCAAAGCATGACGAAATCGGGCTTCCGCCAGGCCTGCGTCGCCGTCCAGGAGCGCCACATCGCCCAGGGCTTGTGCGGTATCTGCCTGGCCACGCGGCTGATGGAGGGTCTGCCAGCGGTGCTCGGCACCTGCGAGCACGTTGTTGGCCCGAGGCAGGTCGCCGGCGCCCCTCAGGCACCGGCCCAACATGCTGCTCACCAGCGCTAGGGGGAGCTCGCCGCCTAATCATCAGGTGTCCGCGCTCCGGGGGAATGCCCGTCCTGGTGAGCCCTCTGCGGTGAAGGGCCCGGGGATTTCACCGCGTATTCGCCGCAAGCAGCCGCAAACGACCGGATTCGGTCGCTCTCAGCCGGATGCCAACGAACGAGCCCCTGACCTTGTCATGCCTGGTCAGGGGCTCGTTTTCGCTGTTGAAGCACTGTGCACTCGGAGGGACTCGAACCCCCAACCTTCTGATCCGTAGTCAGATGCTCTATCCGTTGAGCTACGAGTGCGTGTATTCGGTTGTGTCGGCTGTGCTGGCCAACGGGGAAAACTCTAGCACAGCGCGGGGTGCGGCCCGGACGGGTTGTCCGGAGCGCGGATGTCCGAGGCCCCGGCCGGGTGGACCGGTCGGGGCCTCGGGGTGCGGGCCGGTACGGCGGTCGCCTCACGGCGGGTTGCGCAACGCGGCTCTCAGGACCGTCCGGACGGCCACCGGAGTGGACACCGGACGCGGTATTCCGCGAAGGCTTTGTGATGGAGCCCGGGGGACACTTGCTACCGCACCGACCCGCACCCTGCACAACGACCCTGCCCCCCGCCGAATTCCCCGCCCGCGATCTTTTCGCCGGGGCCCGCCCGGCCTCCGCACCCGGAAGTCCCTTTCGTCCGGTTCGGGACCTTCGGCGGGGTAATCGAGCCGTTCGGCGCGGCCCGCTCCGATCCGGAGGGTTACGGTCGTGGCGGGGGACGAGAGACGTGGAGGCGAGCGATGTCGCAGGCGGTGACGCCTGACCCGATCAGGGTGTTCCTGGTCGACGACCACGAGGTGGTGCGCAGGGGCGTCGCCGCGCTTCTGGAGGGCGAGGACGACATGCGCGTCGTCGGCGAGGCGGGAACGGCGGAGCAGGCCATGAGCCGGGTCCCCACCGTCCGCCCGCACGTGGCGGTGCTCGACGTCCGGCTGCCCGACGGCTCCGGTGTCGGGGTGTGCCGCGACATCCGTTCGGGGCACCCCGAGATCGCGTGCCTGATGCTCACCTCCTTCGCCGACGACGAGGCGCTCTTCGACGCGGTGATGGCGGGCGCCGCCGGCTACGTGCTCAAGCAGATCCACGGCGCCGACCTGGTCGGGGCGGTCCGCACCGTCGCGGCGGGCGGTTCGCTGCTGGACCCGAAGAGCACCGCGCGCATGCTCGACCGGCTGCGCGGGAACGGCGGCAGGACCGACCCGCTCGCCTCGCTCACCCCGCAGGAGCGCCAGATCCTCGAACTGATCGGCGAGGGGCTGACCAACCGGCAGATCGGGGACCGGCTCTACCTGGCGGAGAAGACCGTCAAGAACTACGTGTCGAGCCTGCTCGCCAAGCTCGACCTCAAGCGCCGGACGCAGGCGGCGGTCCTCGTCGCCCAACTGCGCAACAGGGGCAACTGATCCCCGCCGAGGGGTGGGGAGTCATCCGGAAGGGAGGCGGGCGTGAGCGTGGAGGAGCAGGACACGAAGACCACCGACACGGCCGGACTGGAGGTGCTCGACCGGGACGAGTGCCTGCGGCTGCTGGCCCAGGCGCCGATCGGGCGCATCGTCTTCACCGACCGCGCCCTGCCCGCGGTCCAACCGGTCAACTTCACCATGCACGGCGTGGACATCGTCATCCGCACGTCGCCCGACTCCAAGCTCGCGCGGGCCACCCGCGACACGGTGGTCGCGTTCGAGGTGGACGACTACGACGTTCAGGGGCGCACCGGCTGGTCGGTGATGGTGGTCGGGCTCGGCCGCGCGGTGACCGACCCCGGCGAACTGGCCGTGCTCGAGGAACTTCCGCTGCGGCCGTGGGCGCCCGGACGCCGGTCCCACTTCATCCGCATCGTGACCGACATCATCACCGGCCGCCGGATCCCCTCCTGAGCACGCCCTGGAGAGTCTCCGGCGCGGGGGTGTTTGGCGCTCTCTCCGGTGATCTTGACCTTTTCGGGGTCTCAACCGTCTCTGAGACCCCGAAAAGGTCAAGATCAGCGGGAGGTGGAGCCCGAGTCGCCCCCGGGTCGGAGACTCCCTAGACTCCCCCCATGGCAGTGGGAGAGCTTGACGAGATCGTCGTCGACTGCGCGGACCCGGCCTCCCTCGCGGTCTTCTGGGCGCGGGTCCTGGGAGGCGAGCCGGTGGACCGGAGCCCCGACTGGTCCTACGTGGACCCGCCCGGGCAGACCAGGGTCGCCTTCCAGCGCGTCCCCGAGCCCAAGAGCGGCAAGAACCGGCTGCACATCGACGTCGCCGTCGCCGACATCCACGCGGCGTCGGCCGAACTCGCGGCGCTCGGCGCGCGTCTCGTCGGGGGGATCGTCACCGACACCGCGGGCAGCTTCCAGGTCCTGCTCGACCCCGAGGGCAACGAGTTCTGCGCCGTGAGCGGGATCGACCGCACCGGTCGAACCGGCGCGGAGGCGGTCCGCTAACGTGACGGGCGTAACCACGCGGGGTGTCCCACCGGGGGACTGAGACGGGCCGCGCGCCCGAACCCGTCGAACCTGATCTCGTTCACACGAGCGGAGAACGGTGGGCATGCTTCCCGTCGCCATTGACGAGACCGGATTCACGGCCGATCTGGGCCGTCGGCACGCGGACCTGTTCGAGGCGTTCTACCGGCACCCCTTCCTCGGGGGCATGCGCGACGGAACCCTGGGCAGGGAGCAGGTGCTGCACTACGTCGGACAGGACCACGCGTACCTGACCGCCTACGTCCGCTGCTACGGACTGGGCCTGACGCTCTCCCCCGACCGGGAGTGGATGCGGTTCTTCCACGACAGCGTGGCCTACACGCTCGGCGAGGAGGGCCAGGCGCACGAGGCGCTGTGCGCGTTCGCGGGCACCGCGTACGAGGACGCGCAGGTGGACCGGCTCGCGCCCAGCGCCCAGGCGTACGTGGACCACATGTCGGCGGCGGGCCGGGACACGCTCGGCGTGCTGGTGGCGGCGCTGCTGCCCTGCCCGTGGACCTACGGCTGGGCGGCCCGGCGCTTCGCGGCCGAGGCCGCACCCGGCGAGGACCACCCCTTCCACGGCTGGTGGTCGTTCTACGCGGAGCCCTCCGGCGGGGAGGCCGTCGCCACGATGCGCTCCCTCCTGGACGGCCTCGCGGCCGGGGCCGGTCCCGCCGAGCGGGAGCGGATGGAGCGGGCCTTCGAGGTCAGCTGCCACCACGAGATCCGGTTCTGGGAGATGGCGTGGTCCCTTGAGGACTGGACTCCGCCGAACGGGGGCTGACCGGGGCGGGCGGCCAGGCCGCCCGCCCCGGTCAGAGGGACGCTCAGAGCGACAGGCCGCCCAGCGGGGAGCCGAGCAGGTCGGTCGCGCCGCCGATCGGGGGCAGCACGGCGTCGGACCCGGACTGCGGCACGGGGGCGCCCAGGGAGCCGGTGGTGGCGCCGACGAGGTCGCTGGTGGAGGTCAGCTCGGTCGCGTCGCCGAGGACCGCCTCGACCTTGCTCTGCTGGACCCGGGCCTGGTGGGCGAGTTCCGCGGTCGTGGCCGGGGCCAGCAGGTCCGACAGCTCGGACAGGCGGTGGTCGAGGTCGTCCGCGTCGTCGACGGTGGGCATGATCCCCGTGTCGGCCGGAGCGCTCTGGGGGACCCCGACCGCTTCGGGCAGGCCGGTCAGGGAGCGGGGGGAGACCTGATCGGTCGGCAGGACGGTCCGGACCCCGTCGAGCGGGCTGGTGACGTCGTCGGCCGGGAGGGCGGCGGAGGCGACGCCGCCGCCCAGGGCGATGAACCCGGCGGTTCCGGCGGCGAGGAGGACGGCCTTGGCGGTCGTGCGGGCGAACGTGAACATGTCAGGGGTTCCTTTTCGGTGTGTGGACGAGGCGGGCGGCGCTCCGGGGAGCGCGGCCCGGGCCGTTGACCGGGGGCGCCGCCTTCCGGGACGGTGCCCCCGGTCAGGGGCTAGAGGCTCGGGACCAGGCCGTCGACCGTCTGCTCGGCGGTGCGGGCGGTCTCGGTCTCGGTGATGGTGCCGGGCCAGACCGTGAGGTCGGCCGATCCGGGGCGCGTGGGCGGGGTGGACACCCGGAGGGGGAGCGGGGAGACCTGGCTCTGGCGTCCCACGGGCGGCTGGGCGTTCAGCACGCCGGTCCCGACGTTCTCCAGCTGGGTGGGAACCCTGACGGGCAGGTCGTCCGCGGCGGCCTGGACCAGGCCGGGGACGTCGCCGGGCAGCTCGGTGACGGGCGAGCCGACGACCTGGCGCTCGACGAAGCCCCGGTCGCTCTGCGCGTGGCGGTTGGTGTCGGTGACGGGGGTGAACGTGGCATCGATGCCGGCGAGTTCGTCGAGCAGGCCGTCGACGGTGGGGATGTCGCGGTCGGGCAGGACGGAGTGCTGCGCGTGGCGGTTGGTGTCGGTGACGGGGGTGAACGTGGCGTCGATGCCGGCGAGTTCGTCGAGCAGGCCGTCGACGGTGGGGATGTCGCGGTCCGGCTGGGCGGAGCGCTGCGCGTGGCGCTCCTGGACGGGAAGGAGCCGCGCGGAGTCCGCCGGGACCAGCCGCAGCGCGTCCCGGACCCCGGCCGTGTCGCTCACCTCGCCGCCGACCTGGTCGGAGAGCGACGCCAGGGTGGGCGAGTACGGGCCGACGAGGTCCCCGGGGACGCTGGTCAGCTCCTCCGGGGAGAGCTGCGGCCGCGTTTCGGCGGCCCCGTCCAGGACCGCCGCGGAGGCGATGCCGGCGCCCAGGGCGATGAACCCGGCGGTTCCGGCGGCGAGGATGACGGCCTTGGCGGTCGTGCGGGCGAACGTGAACATGGGTCCTCCGTGTTGTCGTGACGGATGCTGCGGGGCGCGGTGGCGCCGTTCCGCAGGAGGGTGTCCGGTCGTCGGCGGCAGGGCCGCCCGGAATGACGCGCGGGCGGGTGCCGGGGTGTCAGCGAAGAGGTCTGGCGGACCACCGGCTGACCTGAACCTCGTGCGGGATGTGCGCACGGGGCTCAGGACAGCCCCCAGAGGCGGGGCTGGGAGGGCGCCGTGGGGCGGGGGAGGGGCGCGCGCCGTCGGGCGGCGGTGCGGGCTCCCCGTTCTGCCGCCGGAGAGTCGTCGGCGGCGGTCGGCCCTAGTCGGGGAAGGAGAAGTGCTCGTCCGCGTGCTGCTGCGGGACGAGGGCCGGGGCGTGCCCGGTGAGCGACGCGGGCGCGGCGGGACCGGGCGCGGCGGGCAGGTGCGTCAGGTACCCGACGAACACGCCGGTGAAGGCGGGGGCCTGGCCCGGGGCGGAGTTGGGCGGGACGGACTTCGCGGGAGCCCGGTCCGGAACGCCGGGCAGAGACCCGGCGCCGGTGCCGGTGTCCGCGGGGTCCTCGGCGGTGGCCCCGGTGTCGGGGACGTGGTGCGCGGAGCCGGTCCGCTTCCCGCCGGGGACGTCGTGCCGTCCGGCGGGCGCGGCCGCCGGTTCGGGGTCGGGAACGGTGACCGCCGCCGGGACGCTCTCGTCGCCGTCCGGGACCGCGACCCTTCCGTGCTCGCCAGGGGCGGGCTCGGAGGGGAGGACGCGCGCGTCCGGCAGGACGCGGAGGTCGGGCTCGGGGATCCGCTCGGCCACCGTCGGGACGGGCACCGCGTCGGCGGTGACCGTCCGGGTCCCGTCCACAACGCTTTCCGCGGCCTCGGCCACGGCCGGAAGGCCGGGGCCGGCGGTGCGGTGCCCGGTGGGCGCCCCGGTCACCGCCTGGGTCGTCTCGGTGATGCTGTCGAGCGCGTCGGCGCAGGCCGGAGCGGCCGATCCGAGAGCCCAGGCGGCCAGCGCGAAACCGCCCGCGACGACGAGGCGGCGCACGGCGGAGGCCGCCCGGGCGCGGGCGTCGCCGGTGAGGCGCGGTGCGCGCTCCCCCCGACTGCTCCACTCCACGGACGACTCCCCACTGGACGAATGCTTTGAGTGACGAAACGGTAGCTGACAGTTCGCTCCGTTACGAACAGTGACCGTAGCATGATCTCCCCGGCACGTGGGCGGGTTCCCGGAAATCGACCGGGGGCGAACGGAGAGCGGGAAGCCTCCGATGCGGGACCCGGTGGTGGCCGCGCCGCGGGGTTCGAGGGCCCGTTCCGCCCTCGCTCGGAATGATCACGGGCTTTCCGCCCCTCCCGGCCCCGAGACGGGCGGAAAGCCCGCGACCGGCAACGAGACCCTCACGCGACGGACATCGTGGGCGCGGCATCGACCGGCGCCCGCCGTCGCCGCCCGCCGTCGCCTCGCGGTCCGCGTGGCGCGAGGCCGAACGGCCCACCCGAAGCACCCGTGCGCGGACCACCCCCGCGCCGGAGGCTCCACAGGGACCAAAGGCCCCCGAATGTCCGGCCCTTGTGCCGCTGCCGCGCCCCCGGGCTGTGGGGTTCACTAGAGAAAGCGGCCGGGACGTGCGGTCCCCGGCCGCGGTGAAGAGGAGGCCCTGCGGGGCCGGGGTGCGGACGAGCCCCCCTCTCGGCCGTGGCGGCAGACAGCGACGGTCGATACGCACCCCCCAGCGGCCCCGGTCGGGAGCGCGGACCCGGCCGGGGCGCCGGACATCGGGCGGCCCCGAGCGAAGCGCTCGGGGCCGCCCTCCTGCTTTCCGGCGGACGGGGCGGGCGCGGTCGGCCCGGCCGGAGGACGTTCGCCCGCAGGGGTTCCTCGGTCCTGGACGACCGGGGGCCCCTCTCCGGAGCGGGGCCCGGGGGACGGCTTGGACCGCGTTGGAGGTGTGGACCCGTGCCCGAGGCCCCGGAGAGCTCCGAGCGCCCGCTGCTCCCGAAGACGAGGCTGGACGAACTCCTCGTCGAGGTCCAGGCCCGCCTGGAGGACGCGCTCTCCACCCGGGACCGGATCCACTCGCTGCTGGAGGCGGTCGTCTCCATCGGCGGCGACCTGGACCTCGCCACGGTCCTGCGCCGGCTCACCGAAGCCGCCGCGCGGCTGGTCGACGCCCGCTACGCCGGGCTCGGCGTGCTGGACGGCGAGGGCGGGATCGCCGAGTTCATCCCCATCGGCATGACCGACGAGCAGGTCCGGGGCGTGACCCGGAGCCCCGAGGGCCGGGGCCTCCTGGCCCACACCACGCGGGGCCTCCGCCCCCTGCGCCTGAGCAGTATCGAGGACCACCCCGACTTCGGCGGCTTCCCCGAGGGGCACCCGCCGATGAGGACCTTCCTCGGCGTGCCCGTCCAGGTCCGCGGCGAGGTGTTCGGCAACCTGTATCTCACCGAGAAGCACGGCGGCGGGGAGTTCGACGAGGACGACGAGGCGGTCGTGACGGCGCTGGCCACGGCGGCCGGGGTCGCCATCGCCAACGCCCGCCTGTACGAGGACAGCCGCCGGCGGGAGCGCTGGCTGTCGGCGTCCACCGAGATCACCACCCGGCTGCTGTCCGGGGCGGCCGCCGAGGACGTCCTGGGCCACCTGGCGGAGCAGGCCCGGAGGATGGCGGGGGCGGACGTCGCCGTGGTGCTGCTTCCCGACGCGGACGGCTCGCACCTCGTCGCCGAGATCATCGAGGGCGACGGCGGCGGTGAGGTCCTGGGCGCGCACATACCGGTCGAGGGCACCGAGTGCGGCGGCGTGTACCGGAGCGGCACGGCCGTCACCATCCCCGACCTGCGGGAGGCGACCCCGCCGCTGTTCGCCGGGCAGGACTTCCGCCCGGGCCTGCTGGTCCCGCTCGGCGCGCCGGGCCACACCCGCGGCGTGCTGCTGCTGGGCAGGGAAGAGCCGCGCACTCCGTTCGACTCGGCGGCGCGCGGCGTGCTCACGGCCTTCTCCGGGCAGGCCGCGGTCGCGCTGGACCTCGCGGAGGCGCGCCGCGACGCCGAGCGCCTCGTCGTCCTGGAGGACCGCGACCGCATCGCCAAGGACCTGCACGACATCGTCATCCAGCGGCTGTTCGCCTCCGCCATGACGCTGATGAGCACGATCCGGCTGATCGCCGACCCCGAGGCGGGCGAGCGCGTGCAGCACACCATCGACGACCTGGACGGGACGATCCGGGAGATCCGCTCCACGGTGTTCGCGCTCCAGACCTCGCCGGTCCCGAGGGAGACGTCCCTGCGCGGCCGGATCCTCGGCGAGGTGGAGAGCGCCGCGCGGGTCCTGCCCTGCCGGCCGGGGGTGGCACTGGACGGGCCGATCGACGCGTCGGTGCCCGGGGAGGCCGGCGAGCAGCTGCTCGCCGTGCTGCGGGAGGCGCTGTCCAACGTGGCCAGGCACGCCCACGCCGGTGAGGTGCACGTCAGCGTGGACGCGTCCGGGGGGACGCTGCGCCTGGAGGTCGCCGACGACGGCGTCGGGATCACCGGGGAGGGGCGCCGCAGCGGCCTGCGCAACATGGCCGACCGGGCCGAGGCCCTGGGCGGCCGCTTCACCACGGCCCCCCGCCCGGGCGGCGGCACGGTCCTGGAGTGGACCGTGCCGGTCGCCGGGGGCGCGGACGCCCCCGGCGGCTGAGGGGCCTACTCCTCGGTGCCCAGGCCGAGGCCGTTGACGCAGGGGTTCGAGGTCGCGTCGCGGCCCTCGATCGCGTTCGCGGGCGGCTGGCTCGGCTGCTCCTGGACGGGCTCGGTGGAGGGCTCCGCCGGGTAGGACGGGGAGGGCTCGGCCGACGGGGACGACTCGGGGGCCGCGGGCTCGCCGGTCTCCAGCAGCGCGTCGCCCACGGCCTGGTCGCTGTTGATGGCCCGGAACAGCTGGTCGGCCTTCTCCTCGTCCCAGACCACCCGGTTCGGGTCGTAGGGGGCCTGCCACCACGGCACCGTGTAGAAGGCGATGTCGCTCGGCTCGACGTCGGACAGCGTCGCGCCGATCGAGATCATGGTGTCCAGGGTCAGGTCCGCGTCCGTCGCGGTGTGCTCGGTGACGGCGGTGAGCAGCGAGGTCATCCTGGTCGGGCTGGTCAGGACGTCGCCGCTGGTCACCTGCGAGGCCATCGCGCCGAGGAACATCTGCTGGCGGTCGATCCGGCCGAGGTCTCCGCCGTCGCCGATCTCGTAGCGGGCGCGCACGAAGGCCAGCGAGTCCTCGCCGCTCAGGACCTGGTTGCCGGCCTCCAGGTCGAGCTTGGAGCGCTGGTCCTTCATGGGCTCGGGGATGCACATCTCCACCCCGCCGACCGCGTCGACCATGTCGCGGAACCCGACGAAGTTCAGGTGCACGAAGTGGTCGATGCGGATGTCGGACAGCGTCTCGATCGTCTTGACCGCGCACGGCGGCCCGCCGTGGAACAGGGCGGCGTTGATCATGCCGTAGTAGCCCGAGGTGCCCTCGGTGCCCTCGTACGCCGGGCACTCGGGCAGCTGGACGAGCGAGTCGCGGGGGAAGTTGACGACGGTGACGCCGTTGTCCGGGGAGATGTGCGCCAGCATCAGCGAGTCGGAGCGCTCGCCGACGAAGTCCCGGCCCCCGTACTCGGCGTTGCCGCCCTCGCGCCCGTCCGACCCGATGAAGAGGATGTTGATGTCGTCGCCGATCTTGGGCGGCCGCTCCTCCTCGACGAGGGCCGTGCCCAGATCGTGCTGGACCATGTTCGAGCGGAGCGACTGGTAGTAGGCGTACGCCGTTCCCAGGCACGCCAGCAGCGCCACCACCAGCGACGCGGCGGTCCACGCGAGTACTCGCGGCCACCTGCGGCGGCGGGGCGGGGCGGCGTCTGGGGAGGGCGCGGCGGATTCGGAGGCGTCATCGGACATGGGCTGGGGGGCCTTCTATGGGCGGGGGCTGGGAAAAACGCCAAGCGGTGGGGCCCGGTCAGGGAGGCGCCGAGGGAAACGGCAGCGGACGGGCAGGTCGATCTTACGAGACTCCACATGAAAAGCGCGTGAGAGATGCGCGACCTTACGCGAAGACGATGAATACTCCCTTGTGGGAGATGGAAAAGCCCGCGTAACGAACGGATCAACGGTTGCTTAATATTCGGTGCGCGCCGCCGCGCGTCCGGAGCCCGGTCGCCGCCGTGGTCGTCCGGCGGGCCCGGCCGACGTCTCCCCGCACCGCACGGGCAGGGGCACGGCGGAGGCGGTCAGAGGAGCTGCCGCACCGTGACGACCAGTCGGAAGGCGGCCGTGGACGCGGAGTACGCGGCGGCCTCGTCCGCGCCGAAACGCACCTTGAGGTAGAGCGTCCGGGTGGCCCCGACAGGGAGGTCGCCCAGTTCCGAGGCGATGGAGCGGCCCTCCGGCTCGGCCTCGGTGGCGACGCGGTGCCATTCCAGCGCCGGGTCGTGCCAGTCCTGGGCGGGGTCGCCGCTGACGGCGACCTCCAGGACCCGGCTCAGCTGCGGAGCGCCCTCCGGGCCGCCGTCCCGGACCTCCACGGTCTCCAACCGGGTGAGCACGCAGTCGAGGTCGCCGGTGTTGTCCAGGGAGATCGGCAGGGAGTCGGCCTCGGGCCACATCATCTCGGGGCCGACCTCGGAGAGGTCGACGGAGACCGGCTCCCGCGTGCCCGAGGAGGTCGTGAGCTCCACGGCGAGCCGTCCCGCCGTGATCGGCAGCGTCGCACCGGTGGTGCGCGCCGTGAAAGCGGCCTGGGTGCTCAGCAGGACGCCGCAGATGGCGGCGATGACGGCGACCGCGCTGACCGCCACCAGCGCGGGCTTCCGTAGCCTCATCCGCTTCCCCCCACCAAGAGACCGCATCAAGCCTGACCGAGCCCGACGTTGAACACGAACTCGGTGCCCGCGCCCTGGAAGCGATTGTCGTACTCGGGGGCGCCGTCCGGCCAGCGGAGCTGGAAGTGCAGCTCGCCCGACCGGCCGGGACGCAGCACCGTGGGCCGCCGGGGCAGCAGGTCGAGCACCGGGCCCGAGGCGAGCCCGGTCCAGCCGCTGCCGCGAGACCAGTCCGGGTCGTGCCCGGCGGGGGTGAGACTGTACCGGATCTCCAGCGCCTCGCTGAGGTCCGGGACGGCTCTGCCATCGGCCACCACGAGGTCGATCGAGTCGATACCGGCGGGGATCGAGCCGGTGTTGGTGATGACCAGGCCGTACGACTCCTCGGCCGACGCGGGCCAGCGCCTCCCCGGCGCGGCCTCGCTGAGACCGACGGGGCCGCTGCCGCTGTCCGGGGCGCGGTGGTCCACCTCGACCGTCAGGTCGCCCGCCGTGATCTCACCGGGGAGGGAGACCGCGCTCGCGGCGAAGTAGGCGTAGGTGCCGCCTGCGGACAGGAGCAGCGCCGCCGCGGTCGCGGCGGCGCCCAAGACCAGGGCGGTCCTCTTCCTCATTCTCGCGCCTCATCTCGACGGTCGCAGCTGGCGCGCGGTGTCCCGCACCGGGCGGGGGATCCGGTGCGGGGCCTCCGGTCGGTGTCAGCGCCCCTGGTTCTTCTGGTCCAGGTTGACCTGGAACGTGAAGGAGGTGGTGGCGTTCTTGTACGGATTGTCCTCTTCGGGGGTGCCGTTGGGCCACTGGATCTGGAAGTAAATGTAGGTGGACTCCCCGGAGAGGAGGGTCCGGTCGCCCGGCAGGCTGGTCAGCGCGCCGGTGTCCAGGGACTCGAAGCTGCTCGCCTCCCACGACCCGGGCTCCCAGTCGAGGGGCTTGACGACCGCGCGGATCTGGAGGCGGTCGGCCAGGTTGGGGGTGCTGCCCGCCAGTTCGGTGATCTCGAGGGAGTTGATCTCGCCGTCGATGCTGCCGTCGTTGGTGACCCTCATGCGGTACCAGTCCTCGCCGAACCACGGGTGGGTCAGGTCCTGGACGTAGACCTCGCCGGGCGCGGCGTTCTGCACCCTGACGGGCTTGTCCGCGGGGCCGCTGCCGTTCTGGCCGACCAGGACCGTGAGGTCGCCCGCGGTGATGGTCTGCTCGGGGGTCTGCGCGCTGTCGGTGAAGTAGGCGTACGTGCCACCGGTGATAGCCACCGCCGCGCCGATGACCGCGGCCGCGCCCAGTCCTGCGATGAGTTTTCTACTCTTGCTGGTGGCCACGAAGGTCCACTTCCTTTCAAGCTGCACTGCCAGGCGAAGCATGGGGGATGGGCCGACGGAAGGCGGTGGGCCCGTGAGACGCGCCGGGCGGCGGGGGGATGAGCATGCGTCGAACCGTCCCGTTGCCGGGTCCTCTCGCCCGCGGTGTGACGCGCGGTGCGAGGACCGGTGCAGCGGGACGGTCAGGGGGATGTGACGCTTTGTCCGCACCCAGAAGGCATACGCTCATTGGCGAGATCGCGTCCGCGAATACCTCCTGCCACCGATCCTTCCAGTCTGCTGGGAAAAACTTTGCCGGTGGCGGGGGTTCTGGTCATCCTCAAAGTGAACGAAGTCGTTTCCCCCTTTTTTGGCGATGATCAGCGTGGCCGCGAACGGCAGTGTAAGGCACCATATTCGCGTTCGTCGCGGATGAGCCGCCGGGCCTGGTCACCGGACGGCGCGACCCGGTTGAGGATCGAGATCATGGACGTGAATCGCGCTGACGGGGCCGTCGGCGGCCCGGCGCTGGATCCGCCCCCGTCGACGGGCGCCGTGAAAGGCCGCGGCCGGGGCGCCCGCCGTCTCGGACCGGTGCTGCTGGTCGCGGCCGTCTCGGTCGCGGCCGCCGTGACGCTCTCCCACCCGCACGGCACCGAAGCCGCCTTCACGGTGCGCGCGACCACGCCTCCCCTGGAGGTGGTCGGCCCGTCCCCGGAGGCGTCCGAGTCCCCCTCGCAGTCCCCCTCGCCCTCGTCGACGCCCTCCCAGGGCCCCAGCACCGGGCCGACCGGGGAAACGGGCCCGGACGGCGGTGGGAGCGTCCCCGACGCCGAGGCCACGCAGGGGCAGGAGGACGACTCCCCGGGCTTCCCCGACTCCCCCGGAACGTCCGAGCCGGGCGGATCCGACGGGCAGCACGACGGGCAGGACGGCCCCGGCCGCTCCGGGGAAGGGGACTTCTCCCCCCACGGACACCCGCACGCCTCGGCGGGGTCGTCCCTGTGAGACCGAGAGGCGGCTCCCATGATCCGGCGTGAGCGCGGCAGGCCCCGCGCGGCGGCCGCGCGGATGGTCGTACCCGTGCTGTGCTGCGCGCTGGTCTCCGCCTCCGGCGGGGCCGCGTTCGCCTCCGACCCCGGTCCGGGAGGCGTCGTCCGGATCGGCGCGGACGTCGACGTCAGCGGTATGCACTCCATCGACGTGCCGGACATCGCCCCGGGGTACCAGGAGTCGTGGTCCGTGACCGTGGTCAACGAGCGGGCCGAGCCGGTGACCGTCGGGTTGCGGGTGGAGGGCCCGGACAACGACGACAACGGGTGCAGCGCTCCGGAGGCCCTGAAGGACGACACCTGCGGCGCGGGGAACGGGGAGCTGGGCGCGCACCTGAGGATGCACGTCGGCGTTCCGGAGAACGAGCGGCTGTTCAGCTCCACGCTGGACGCGGCGGGGGAGGGCAGCGGACAGATCCTCACGGTACCCGGGGGAGGGGAGGTCGAGGTGGTGATCGGCCTCCGGCTGCCGGCCGGGACGGGAAACGTGGTGCAGACCGACTCGGTCGGCTTCACCCTCGTCTGGCGGGCCGAGGCGTTCCCGGGAACGGCCGGCGCTCCGGCCGAGGGCGGTGTGGAGGTGCGTTCGGACGCCGCCGGCAGCAGCGACGGCGGCGGGCTGGCCATGACCGGGGCGCGGGTGATGCTGCTCGTGGGCGTGGCGATGGTCCTGCTGGCGGGAGGCGCGCTGCTGGTCGTCGTCCTGCGCGGCGACGGTCGCGCGGACCCGGTCTCCCGCTGACCGTGGCCTTTTCGGGGTCTCGGAGGTGATTGAGACCCCGAAAAGGCCACGGTCGGCGGAAAAACGGACACCGCGGACATTGAGGGGGGCGAACGCCGAACCCGGGGCGGCCCGGGACCGTCGGCGCGCCCGTGCCCGGCGTGGCGGCCGGGCCTGTTTTCCGCCCGCCATCGCCGCCGGAACCCTGTGAGAGAGGACGGCGGTCGCGGTCCGTTCCCCAATCGGGACCTGAACGGCCGAGAATCCTGTGCGATATCTGCGCTTCCAATATGGATTCTTCGTAAAATCATCCGGGGGGCGTGGTATTTCCGCGTCCGCTGTTTTCCAGGTGTCCGGCGCGCCGGTGGAGGGGAGGGGCTTCCGCCAGGTCAGGTCGGGGTGGCCGAAGACCGTCCGGGACGATGGACCGGGGTCGGCGGTCGGCCCCGGAGGGTGCGCGGGCGAGGAGGGGAGGCCGGATGAGTAGCGGCGTTGAGCCACGTGGTGACGGCTCCGGGACGTCCGAAGGGGCTTCCCCGAATGATCAGGACGAACCGGAGGGAAAGGGCCGCCGCAAGGCGCGGTCGGTAATCCTCCGCATTCTCTCCGCGTCATTTCGGGTCGTCGTGGCGATTTTCGTGCTCGTCGCGCTGGCCGTCGTCTTCTCGGTCTCGGTCCTGCCGCGCGTGACCGGCGCGCAGGCGCTGATCGTGCTCAGCGGCAGCATGGAGCCCTCGATTCCGGTGGGCGCGGTCGTGGTCGCCGGTCCGGTCGATCCCGCCGAGGTGGAGGTGCGCGACGTCATCACGTTCACGCACGGCGACCCGGCGGAGACCGAGATGTTCGACCCGGAGACCTCGCCGCTGGTGACCCACCGCGTCATCGGCATCGAGGAGACCGAGGACGGCGCGCTCTTCCACACCAAGGGCGACGCCAACACGGTCCCCGACGAACCGCCGGTCCCCGCCGCCGATGTCCGCGGCCGGGTCTGGTACCACATCCCCTACTTCGGCTACGCCCAGCAGGCCATGACCCAGGGGCCGACGACCCTCTACGTGCTCGCGGGACTGCTGTTCGTCTTCGGCGTCTGGCTTCTCGGCATCGCCCTGAGCGACGATGACGACGAGAAGCCGGGCGGCGGTCCCGGGAGGAAGACCGACCGGAAGAGCGAGGAGACCCCCCGGTGAACCGTGCCCAGAACCCCCCGTCTCGCTGAAGGACAGCTCCTCCGTGCGCAAACTCGTCCTGGAATCGGCCGTCCTGCTGGTCGTGGTCGTCGCCGTCGCGTTCGGCCTGGACCACCTGGAGCGCTGGGTCACGCCGTCCCAGGGGGTCCGGTCGGCCCTGGCGATGTCCTCGGCGGCGGTCGCGGTCGCGGCCGGACTGGCCGCCGAGGCGGTCGCCCGGCTCGCCGACCGGCCCGCCCTGCGCAGGATCTCGGCCGCCATGATGGTCTGCGGCCTGATCGTCGTCCCGGCCACGGCCGCGGGGACCGCGGGGGCCCCGAACACCGTGGACACCATCGTCGTGGCGTCGGTCCGGCACATCGCGACGCTCGCGGTGGTCGTCCTGCTCCTGCTCGCGGTGGCCACCTTCGACCGGCCGAGGCCGTGGCCCGTGCGCGGCCTGCGCGCGCCCTCCACCGGGTTGCGCGCCCTGCTCGTGACGCTGGGGTGCGCGGCGGCCGGGGGCACGGCCGCCGGGTTCTTCCCCGAGACCGCCTACTCGGTCGTCAGCTCGCCCGCTCTCGTCTACAGCACCTCGACGCTGTGGCTGAACGTCGGAGTGATCACCCTCCTCTCCGGCCTGCTGCGGCGCCGGCGCCTGCTGGTGTGGATGGGGGTCGGTGAGACCGCCATCGTCCTCGGGCACCTCTCCGCGTTCGTGGTGGGCGACCCGCTGCTGTCCTCGCCGCTGCTGAACCCCGGGATGCGGCTGGTCGGCCTCGGCCTCATCATCGTCGCCGTGCTCCGGGTCGCCTACCGGACGTACCAGCGGCTCGAAGGCGACCGGGAGCGGCTCGCCGAGGCCGAGTCCGAGGCCGTCGAGGCGCGCGAGCGCATGTCGGTGCAGGCGCACGAGCTCCGCAACGCCCTGGCCGGTGTGGACGGGGCGGTGCGGCTGCTCACGTCGGACGACCCCGGGGACCCGGCCGACCGCGCGGCCCTGCGCGCCGCGCTGTCCGCGGAGCTGGACCGGATGCGCTCCATGCTGTCGTCCGAGTCCGCGCGCCCGAGGAGCGAACCGGTCAGGATCAAGCCGCTGCTGGAGCACTCGGTGAGGATCTGGACCAACAACGGAGTCCGGATCGCCCTCTCGGCGGACGGCGACCTGGCCGCCGGCGTGCCGCCGAACGTCGTCGCGCAGGTCCTCAGCAACGTCCTGGCCAACTGCGAGCGCCACGCCCCCGGCGCGCGCGTGCGGGTGAAGGCGTACCGGACCGGCGACACGGCCCGTATCGAGGTGCGGGACGACGGCCCGGGAATCCCCGCGGGGCAGGAGCGGGAGATGCTGCGGCGCGGGGTCAAGGGCGCGGGTTCGGTCGGCGACGGGATCGGGCTGCACGTGTGCCACGATCTGGTCGTGGAGCACGGCGGCCGGCTGCGGTTGGAGTCGTCCGGCCTCGACGGTCCCGGCTGCCTCGTCGTCATCGACCTGCCGGCCCGGACGCGCGCGGGGGCAGCCACGTCCACCATCTCCACGAGTACCGGGAGCGGCGATGCCGACACCTGACCACCAGACCTCCCCCGCCGTGCTCATCGTCGATGACCACGTGCTCTTCAGCACCTCCGTCGAGGTGACGCTCCGGGGGCGCGGCATCAACGCGGTGCGCGCCAAGTCCCTCGCGGCGGAGGAGGTCCGGTCCCTGGCCGCGCGGCTGCGGCCCGCTCTCGTCCTGCTCGACCTGGACCTGGGCGCCGACGCCGACGGCAGGCCCATGGACGGGACCACCCTGGCGAGGGGGCTCTCCGCCGACGGCTGGACGGTGCTGATCCTGACGGGGAGCACCGACCGCCAGCGCGTCGCCGCGGCGGTCGCCGCGGGGGCGGCGGGCTGGCTGTCCAAGGCCGTGCCCTTCGACGACCTGATCTACACCATCCTGGACGGCTTCGCGGGCCGCCCGGTGATGGACGTCAACGAGCGGGAGCGGCTCCTGGCCGAGTACCGCGCGGTCCAGGCCGAGCGGCGCTCCGGCGAGCAGGTGCTCGGCCGGCTGACCAGGCGCGAGCGCCAGGTCCTGAGCGCGCTGGAGGAGGGCAAGCGGGCGACCGTGATCGCCCAGGAGTCGTTCGTCTCCATCTCCACGGTCCGTTCCCAGATCCGGTCGATCCTGGCCAAGCTCAACGTGCAGTCCCAGTTGGAGGCGGTCGCGCTGGCCAAGTCGCTGCGCCGGTGACCGGGACGGCGGGCGCCGCGTCCGCCGGAAGGAAGTTTTTCGCGCGTGATGTTTGGGACGGGATTCCCAGGTCAGGATCCCTAGCGGGGGATGGCAGCGGGCGGTGGTTTTCGGGGGGATATACCACCGCCCGCTTTCCTTTTCACGGAGACGGGAGGAGCGGCGTGTCCGAGACACCGGAGCGCGGGACCGAGCGGGAGCGCGACCGCTTCTTCGCGCCGGTGCTGCGGGACGACGACGAACCGCAGGCGTCGGACCGCGACCGCGCGCGGGGGCGCAAGGTCACGGGAACGGGGGTTCCCACGTCGGTCCCCGCCGACGGCGACACGGAGGACCGCTCGGACCTGGAGGGCCCGCCCGACGACGACTTCGCCCCCGGCGGGGGCGACCGGGACGACCGCTGACGGGGCCGGTCAGGTCCAGAGCAGCTGGTCGCTCATCTTGAACTGCGGGCTGGTCTCGATGTTCAGTTTCCCGACGCAGTCGGCGCGCGCGAAGTCCACGTGCAGCACGCACCCGGAGTCGCGCGGCTCCAGGGACAGCAGGGTGGCGCCCTCGCGGTAGAGGGAGAGCAGGGTCTCGGTCCCCCGGGAGACGCGCAGGGCGATCGAGCCGTTGGGGACGTCGTAGGAGAAGCAGACGTTCTCCCCGGCGGGGGTGTCGAGGGTGATGCTGGCGACCTCGTCGCCTCCCGGTGTGCGGTCGGGAGCGACCCCGATGTGGTCGACGAAGCTCTGGTCTGCGGGAACGATGAATTCTCGGTGACCCATGGAGTCCTTCTTCAAGGAGGGGGAAGCAGCGGTCTCATCGCGTTGTGGGTCAGACCCTACACAAACCGGGGATTCCGCACCGGGGGATGCGCCGCGCGGCCGGATCCCGGTCAGGAGCGCAGGAAGTAGTCCCGGGAGGTCCGGCTCAGCGCCAGCCCGACGACCACGGCGGGCAGGAGGAGCTGGGTCAGCGACGCCGCCGGGCTGGGCGAGAGCAGCGTGGAGGCGATGGAGACCGCCTGGACGATCAGGACGGCGGTGAACACGGCCGGGCCCCTCCTGCGCACGAGCAGGCCGAGGAGCAGCTGGGCCGCCCCGGACGGGGCGGCGAACACCAGGGCGTCCAGCGCCGCCGCCGGCCCGTTCTGGACGAACACCACGGCGGCCGAGGCGAACGCCAGCCCCGCGATCACGAACATCAGGATCCGCGCCCAGCGCACGGGTCCGGGAAGCCGGTCCTGCATCGCTCACTCCCACCGTGGAACACCCGAACGGAACCCGACGGCCCCGCCGCGCCGCGACTCTACCCGTCACCGGCGGGACGGCCCCCGGCAGGGCGCGTCGCGGTGGTGAATTCGGGCACCGATGCTTCGGGGGCCTTTTCGGCCTCACGCCACGCGGATCGCGAGGTCACGGCGGGCAGCGACGGCGGGTGAGGGTCGCGGCCGCGTCCACGATGACCGTTGTGTGTGGGGTTTCGTTGACGGTCTTGGGCTTTCTGCCCGTTTCGGGGCCGGGAAGGGCAGAAAGCCCAAGATCATTCCGAGCGGGGGCGGGACCGGCACTCGAACCGCCGTGTCACGGACATCCGGTGGGGACGCGCGGGTCTCCGGCCCCCGCCCGCCGTCGCCGCCCGCTGTAACAGGCCCCGAGCGGACCCCGACCCGACAGAGCCCCGAACGCCCCCGCACCGGAGGTTCCCTAGAGGGCGTGTTTCCGCGCGGTGGCGAGGAAGGCGGACCACTCGGCGGCGGTGAAGGCCAGGTGTCCGGCGTCGGGGTGCTTGGAGTCCCGGACGGCGGTGGTGGAGCGGGGGAGGCGGGCGCACTCGACGCAGTTGGCGTTGGTGCCGCTGTAGGAGCTTTTGCGCCAGTCGGTGTGCTGCGGTGTTGGCGCGTTCATCTCCGCCGTCCTCATTCCTGATCGAGTTCTCTTGTCATGGCTGATCGGAAGGACTCGTTTCGGTGAGGCGGGTGCCTAGAGGGCGTGTTTCCGCGCGGTGGCGAGGAAGGCGGACCACTCGGCGGCGGTGAAGGCCAGGTGTCCGGCGTCGGGGTGCTTGGAGTCCCGGACGGCGGTGGCGGAGCGGGGGAGGCGGGCGCACTCGACGCAGTTGGTGTTCGTTCCGCTGTAGGAGCTTTTGCGCCAGTCGGTGTGCTGCGGTGTCGGCGCGTTCATCTCCGGCACCCTCATTCCTGATCAAGTTCTCTTGCTATGGCTGAGATGAAATCGACTGAAGCGGCTGGCTTCAGCGTAATCTCTCTCAGGTTAGCGACCTCTGAGCGGTAGACCTCGATCTCATGTGGTTCCTCCAGGAAGAGGGCTGAGATCTTGTGCTCGACGTGGACCACGGGTTTCTGCCTGGCGAAGTCGAGCAGCATGAACGAGCCGTCAAGACCGCTGTGCCCTCCCAAGCTGAGGGGGAGAACCCTGACGGTGACGTTCGGCCGCTCACTCGTCTCGACTACGTGACGGAGCTGACGGGCCATCGGCTTCGCCGGGACCATCAGTCTGCGGAGGACTCCTTCGTCGATGACGAACTCGACCGCTGGCGCGTCATCACGGCTCAGGATCGCCTGGCGGCCCAACCGGGCAGCGACTCTGACTTCCACGTCGCTCTCGGGGATGTTCCCGGACTTCATCAGCGCGCGAGTGTAGTCAGGAGTTTGCAGCAGGCCGGGGAGAACCAACGGCTCAAGGTTGAAGATGCTGGTTGCTTCGGCCTCCAGCTGGATCAGGGTGTGGGAGTCCCGCGACATTCCGCCCTGCTTCTCCCACAAGCCGAGTTCACCGGCGTTTTCGGCCTTGATGATCATCCGGTCGCGCTCGTGGCCGGTCACACCGTAGACAGCGAGCAGCGATGCGACGTCTGTCGGAGTGACTTTCTGCTTGCCTGTTTCGATCTTGGAGATCTTCGACTGCACCCAGCCGAGCTGCTCGGCGATCTTGGTGCTGCTGAGCCTGCGCTCTTTGCGAAGCGAGCGCAGTTCTGCTCCCAGGCCACGACTGGTCACCGTTGGCTGATCCGCACTCATCGGACTCCCTACTCTCCCTGAAGTGACACGAGCCTAGCGACAAGCGGTGCTTTGAGCCTGGTGGCACCAAGAGCTGGAACGACGCGAGAGATCCACAAGGTTCAAGAATATCTAGACTATGTCGAGAATATATGCTCAGCTAATTCTAGCTGAAGATGTAGCGACCCTGACTTCTAGGAGGAAGCACGCATGTCTTCCAACGGAACTTTTGACTCTGGTGGACACTCGCGGGGGCTCACCAGGCGCTCCCTGCTCGAACGGCTTGCTGTCGGGCTTCGGGAGCGGGGATGCCGGGCGCTGATCGCGCTGTCCGGCACCGACCACCCCGTTCTCTACGTCACGCGGGACGGCGGCGGGATGACCGCCGTGGTGGCCGTACAGACCGGAAGCGCCTGGTCGTTCCTCTGGGGGAGGAACGGGCAGGCCGCCGCCGACTCCGTCGAAGCGGCCGCGCGCGTCCTCAGCGGCTCCGACAGGGGACGGCGGCGCGGGCCGGCCGCCCGCCGTCCGCAGCCGCGCGGAGCCCTCAGGGTGGTGGCGTGACCGTGGAGGCGTTCTCCATCTACACGCTCAAGGAGAGCCGCACCTTCCCCGGCCTCGCCGAGGAGTGCGCCGCCGCCCGGTCCTGGACCCGCGCGCTCGTCGCACCGTTCCACGACGTCATCGAGGCGGTGGAGCTGGTGGTGAGTGAGTTCTTCAGCAACGCGCTCGCCCACACCGCGTCGGGTCAGGCGGGCGGCGAGGTCTTCGTCAGCCTGGTCGGCCTGGTCTACGGAACCCTGCACCTGGAGGTCGTGGACCAGGGACCGCGCACCGACCGCCCCCGCACGGCGGCCCGGGTCATGCTCCCCGACCCCGGCCGTCCCGGCGGCTGCGGCCTGTTCCTCACCGCCGCACTGGCCCGCGAGTGGGGCCGCACCCCCGCTGACGGTTCCTATGGGATCTTCGACCGCAGCCCCGATGACTACACCGGACCGATGGTCACCTGGGCCGACTTCACCACGAGCGCCGCGCCGCCCAGGGGTTGACCCCTGAAGTGAGGAGACGGCCGTCTCCCGCGTTCGACGTCGTGTACGGCCGTGCGGGTCGTCCGGGGTCTCTCCTCCCATCCGGCACGGTGTGCTGGGAGCAGGCAGGACAGAGCCGGGAAAGGGGGGTGTGCCCATGACTTCTCCGGAGGAGAATGCCGGCCGTGGTGACGGCCAGGCCGAGGCCGCGCCCGCGATGTCCGTTTCACGAGGGCTCCGTTGATGATCGTGGCGTTATCGTTCCAAATCCCTTTTTTTGGGGCGATAACGTCGAGATCATCGAGCAGGTCCCTCCTTCGGACGCCGCAGGGATGCCGGTGAGGCCGCGGAAAGGGGGATGGCCGGGACCCGTTACGGGTTCCCGGCCATCTCCATGTCCCGGTGGGTGCAGAACTCCGCCCAGGTGACCATCGAGTCCGGATGCCCCCGTTCGAGGCCGGACCGGCGGTGGTCGGCGGGGAAGCGGCCCCACGCGCGGGACAGGATCGAGGCGATGAAGAGCCCGCGCCCGTTCTGGGCGTCGGCCCCGGGCAGTATGGCGCGGGCGGCCTGCTTGGGAACGCTGTTGCCCGGTCCCTGGTCCACGACCTCCAGGCGGAGGGTCTCGGGGTCCTCGCCGCTCAGGGTCAGGGTCACCTCGATCTCACCCCCGGGCTCCCCCGACGCCGTGTGCCGCACCGCGTTGGCGAAGAGTTCGCTGGCCACGAGCTCCACCGCGTCGCGGGCGTGTGGAAAAGGGTGCAGCAGCCCGCGGATCCAGGCCCGCGCCTCCCCGCACCTGTCGGCCGTTCCGGGAAAGGTCCGTGCCGCCCGGATCGGGAAGAAGTCGTCGTCTCTCATTCGCACCACCATCCGTAGCCTCGTGCTGGTACGAGGAACGGGCTACCCAGCGGGGAAACGACAATGCGCGCCACATGCCCGAAACGGGTATTTCTTTCCGGTTTCCGGGGGCGAGTCAGGTACCGACAGGGGTGAAGTCGTACCTGACCGTGGTCAACTCCTCGGACGCGTGCCACAGGAGGCGGGCGGTCGCCCGGTCGGAGGCGGCGGCGGACCGGGAGGCCCTGGCGGGCGGACCGGCGTGGCCCCGGCGCGGCCCGAAGTAGTCGCCGCCCTGCACATCGGGCGCCGTCGCGGCGTGCAGGCCGGGCCAGGCCCCGGCCAGGGCGCTCTGCGCGAACAGCCGGTTCCCGGCCCCGGCCACGAGCGCGCGCAGCCGTGAACCGCGTTCCCGGGCCCCGACGGCCTGGAGGTTGGTGGCCGCGTAGCCGGGATGCGCGGCCAGGCTCAGCAGGTCGGCCCCCGCTTCGGCGGCGCGGCGGTCGAGTCCGGCGGTGAACAGCAGGTTCGCGAGCTTGGACTGCCCGTAGGCGCGCATCGGGCGGTAGGGGCGCCGCTCCCAGTTGAGGTCGTCCGGGACGATCCGGCCGATGCTGTGCATGCCGCTGCTGACGGTCACCACCCGCGCGGTCCCCCGGGCGGCCAGCAGCGCGGGCAGCAGCAGGCCGGTGAGCGCGAAGTGGCCCAGGTGGTTGGTGCCGAACTGCGCCTCGAAGCCGTCGGCCGTGCGCCGCAGCGGGATGTCCATCACCCCGGCGTTGTTCACCAGCAGGTCCAGGCGGTCGTGCGGGAGGCGTTCGGCGAAGGCGCGGACCGAGGAGAGGTCGGCCAGGTCCAGGAGCCCCGGTTCCACCGAGGCCCCGGGGACCTGTCGAAGGACGTCCCGGACGGCCGCGCGCCCCCTGTCCTCGTCCCGCGAGGCCATCACGACGTGCGCGCCCGCCTCGGCGAGCTTGTGCGCGGTGGCCAGGCCGAGTCCGGAGTTCGCGCCGGTCACCACGGCGACCGTGCCGCTCCGGTCGGGAAGCGGCCGGCGGGTCCAGGCTTCGTTCGGCATGGGCCGCTCCTTCGTGCTCGGACGTCGTTCCTCCCGGACGGTCGAACGAAGGACGAGGGTTTTTCGCTCCTGGCTCCGGGGCCTTGGCGGTGGGGAGGCGCGCCCGGGAGCGCCGCCAGGTTGGGCCCTCCGAAGGCTTGTGTTAGGAACAGGTAAAAAGTAAAGTCACTTTCCAATTCGAAGGGTGACGGGAGAGCTCCCAGTTGTCAACACCTGACGGGACGAGTCCGCTCCGTTCGTACGCGGCCTCCGCGCGTACGGCGGAGAAGGCCCGCCCGCCGTAACCCTCCACCCGAGCCTGGCGGACCGTGTCACCCCGTTGTGGCCCCAGTGCCGCGCGCGGACCGCGAGGCCCAGATCAGGAGATCTGAATGAGCCGAAGAAGATCCCGAAGCGTCGCGCGCGGGCTCTGGTCCGCGTCGCTGTCCCTGGCGGCCCTCGCCGCGGCGGGCCTCGTGGCGGTGGGCGCCCCGGACGCCCCCGCGCCCGAGGCCGTGGAGGTCACACCGGTGGCGGCCGAGGGGCAGCTGGTGTGGCAGGACGAGTTCAACGGCTCCGCGGGGAGCGCCCCGGACGCGAGCAAGTGGACGCACGAGACCGGGGCCCACGGCTGGGGCAACGCCGAGCTCCAGAACTACACCACGAGCAGGGCGAACTCCGCGCTCGACGGCAACGGCAACCTCGTCATCACCGCCAGGCGGGAGGGCGACGGCTCGTACACCTCGGCCAGGATGATCACCAAGGACAAGTTCGAGCGGGCCTACGGCCGGTACGAGGCCCGCATCAAGCTCCCGCGCGGCCAGGGCATCTGGCCCGCGTTCTGGATGCTGGGCGACAACTTCCCCGAGACCCAGTGGCCGAACTCGGGCGAGATCGACATCATGGAGAACATCGGCCGCGAACCCCACCTGGTCCACGGCAGCCTGCACGGCCCCGGCTACTCCGGCGGCAACGGTGTCACCGGCTCCTACATGCACCCGCAGGGCTGGTCGTTCGCCGACGACTTCCACACCTTCGCCGTGGACTGGACGCCCGACTCCATCACCTGGTACGTCGACGACGTCCCCTACCAGACCTTCACCCCCGCCGACGTGCGCGGCAACCAGTGGGTCTACGACCACCCCTTCTTCATGATCCTGAACGTCGCGGTCGGCGGCCAGTGGCCGGGCTACCCCGACGGCTCCACGCAGTTCCCGCAGCAGATGCTCGTGGACTACGTGCGGGTCTACGACGGCGGCACCGGCGGAACCCCCGGCGGGACCGGCCGCATCACCGCGCCCAACGGCATCTGCGTGGACGTGGCCGGGGCGAACACCGCCAGCGGCACCACCATCCAGCTCGCCCACTGCAACAACAACCAGGCCCAGAACTGGACCGTGGCGGCCGACGGCACGCTCCGCGCCTTCGGCAAGTGCATGGACGTGGAGAGCGGCAGCGTCGAGGCCGGGGCCCGCGTCCAGTTGTGGGACTGCAACGGCACCGGGGCCCAGAAGTGGGTCTACTCCAGCGCGGACCGGTCGCTGCGCAACCCGCAGTCCGGCAAGTGCCTGGACGCCTACAACGGCAACCTGACCGACGGCAACAAGCTGATCATCTGGCACTGCCACGGCGGCCAGGGCCAGAGGTGGACCCTGCCGGCCTGACCCCGGGGGAAGCACGGCCCGACGAAGCGAAGGGAGCCCGCGCCGTTCCGGCGCGGGCTCCTCGTCCGTGTGGGCGGACGTCAGGCGTGGCTCTGGCGGCGACCCCCACCGCGCATCATCGCGACGAGGTACACACCGATCGCGGCCAGGATCAACTGGACGATCAGGGTCAACCAGAAGGACCCGGTGAAGCTCGCCATGATCGCGGTTCCGATCAGAGCGGCGACGATACCGATCACGATCGTCAGCCAGATGGGGATGTCCTGCTTGCCCGGAACGATCAGCCGTCCGAGCGCACCGACGATCAGGCCGACGACGAGGGCGCTGATAATGGTGCCGAAGAAACCGCCACCGATCTCCATGCTGTACCTCCTGCGTCTGTCTCGGTTACTCCTGGACTGCCCGGGAAATCCCGGAAGATTCACGCTTGGCGCAATGGAGACGGGATGATTGCCCCACCAGGGGTTCCACCGACGCGCCGGACGCGCGCGCCCTTCCGCCCGGGCGGCGGGAAGCCCGGGGCAAGGAGATCCGAAGCCGATTCGAAGCGCCCCCTGAGACGGTTTCGTCCGCGCGCCGCACGGGGCGGCGCCTCCCGCGGAGGTGTGCACGGACATGAGGCTCATGAAGAAGCTGGCGGCGGTCGGTCTGGTGGCGGGCGCCGCGGCGGCGGGATCGCTGGCGGTGGCGGCCCCGGCGTCGGCCGCGGCCTACAACGGGGCGTGCGGCGAGGGCTACGCCGTCGTCAACTCGGCGGCCATCGGGAGCAAGGGGACCGTGTTCCTGACCTACAACAGCTCCAACGGCTACAACTGCGCCGTCACCGTGCGCAACAGCTCCGGGAGCGCGGTGCGGATGGGCGTGTGGCTGGCCACGAGCCCCAGCGGCGCGTGGAAGTCCGACGTGGGCAACTACACCACGTACGCGGGACCGGTCTACGTCTACGGCGCGGACTCCTGCATGGACTGGGTCGGCGAGATCTCCGGCACGCTCGCGGAGCGGGGCGCCACCAACTGCGGCTGAGCCCCGCAGGGGAATCCGGCGCGGCGCGCGGCCACCGGCACGGTGTCCGCGCGCCGCGCCGCCGGCGTTCGCGGTCCGTGTGGTGCGGGAGTGCGCAACGAGGCCGGTGTGACCCCTGGGTGACGACAATTGTGCTCGTATTGGACTTTCCGCGCGGTATGTCTGTCACAGTCCGTTGACTGGTGCCATACTGTCAGCGTTTTTCCCTTGGGCCGAGGGACCTTCGAACGAGGGGAGCGCGGTGGTACGGGGCTGGGTTCCGATGCGGTACCGGATTCTCGGCGGGGTCGAGGTGCGCGACGCCGAACGCGTCCTGCACGTGGGAGGCCCCAAACGGCGCACCGTGCTGGCGGCGCTGCTCATGAGGGCCAACCAGGTCGTCACCGACGAGGACCTCATCGACCGGACCTGGGGCGACCGGCCGCCCGCCAAGGCCCGCGCGCAACTCCAGGTGCACGTGTCCGAACTGCGGTCCCTGCTCGGCAGGCAGACGATCCTGCGCCGCCCTCCGGGCTACACGATCCTGACGCGCCCCGGCGAGGTCGACCGCGACCGGTTCGAGTCGCTGGCGGGCCAGGCGCGCGAGGCCCGGGAGGCGGGCCGGGTCGACACCGCGATCACGGCGCTGCGCGACGCCCTGGCGCTGTGGACCGGCCCGGCCCTGGGCGGGGTGGAACCGGCCCTCGCCGACATCGGCCGCCCCGCGCTGGACGACCTGCGGGCCGCGGCCGTGGAGGAGCTCTACGACGCCGAGCTGGCACGCGGCCGGGGCGTCGAGGTCGTCGGCGAGCTGCGCCAGCTCCTGGGGGAGTTCCCGCACCGGGAGCGGCTCTGCGGCCATCTGATGCTCGCCCTGCACCGCGCCGACCGCACCGCCGAGGCGCTGGAGGTGTACGCCTCGCTCCGGACCCGGCTCGCCGAGGAGCTGGGGATCGAACCGGGGGAGTCGGTCCAGGAACTCCAGCGGTGCATCCTCAGGGGCGGAGTCGCGGCGGTGGGGCAGGGGAGAGCCCATGATCGGACGTCTGTCGTCTGTCCGGCCGAGCTGCCGCACGACATCCCCGGGTTCGTCGCCCGCCGGGCGGAGCTGGACCTCCTGGACGCCTCTCTCGGCCAGGCCGAGCGGGACCCGGGCGAGGGGCCGAAGATCTGGGTGGTCAGCGGGGCGGCCGGGGTCGGCAAGACCGCCCTCGCCCTGCACTGGGCGCACTCGGTCGTGGACCGCTTCCCCGACGGGCAGCTCTACATCGACCTGCGCGGGTTCAGCGCCCGGCACGCCCCCATGGAACCCGCGACAGCGCTGCGCGCGCTGCTGCGGGGGCTGGGAAGCGACCCGCGGAACCTGCCCCGCGACACCGGGGAGCTGGCCAGGTTCTACCGGTCGCGGCTGGCGGGGCGGCGGATCTGCGTGGTCCTGGACAACGCCGCGACCGCCGACCAGGTGGCCCCGCTGCTGCCGGGCCACAGCGGAAGCACGGTGCTCGTCACCAGCAGGCGCCGGCTCGCCGGACTCACTGCGCGGCACGGCGCCCGCCCCGTCCCGCTCGGCGCCCTGAGCCCCGGCCACTCCGTCGAACTCCTGGCGCGCCTTCTCGGAGCGGACGCGGTGGCGGCCGAACCGGAGGCCGCGGCGGAGCTGGCCGAGGTCTGCGGGCACCTCCCCCTGGTGCTGCGGCTGGCCGCGGCGAACGCCGTCACAGCGGGGCCCCCGCCGGACATCGGCGCGATGGTCCGGCTCCTGCGCTCGGACGACGGCCTGGCGGGCCTGTCGGCAGGCGGGGACGAGGCGGTCGCGGCGGACTTCTCCCCGTCCCACCGGTCGCTGACCGTCGACCAGGCGCGGTTCTTCCGAAGGCTGGTACTGGCACCCCGGTTCTCCTGGTGATCGCGGCCCTGCCGGGGGCCGGGAGCGGGAGGGAGCCTCCGGCGCGGGGGTGGTTCTTGTACCGGTGCTTCGGGGGGCCTTTCGGCCTCCTGCCGTGCGGATCGCGAGGTGACGGCGGGCGGCGACGGCGGGCGGGGGCCGGGGGCCGGGGCCGTGCCCATGATGTCCGTTGCGTGAGGGTTCCGTTGACGGTTGTGGGCTTTCTGCCCGTTTCGGGGCCTTGAAGGGCGGAAAGCCCATGATCGTTCCGGGTGGGGTGGGACCGGCCCTCGAGGTCTCGAGTGGACCCTGCTCCGACAGGGCCCGAAACACCCCCGCGCCGGAGCCTCCCCAGGGGCCCGGAAGGGGCGAGGCCACCGAAAGCCGTCCGTGGCGCCGGACACCGTGCCGAGTGCGCCGGATCTCTCCGGGAACGCCGTCCGTGAAGGGCCCGCCGTCGCCGGCGGGCCCTTCGGGTCGCGTCACCGCAGATCAACGGGCTGTTGCCAACATTTTGCTCATGTGAGCAAAAACCGCCCCATGTGTTGCGCACAAGTGAAATCCCGATTTACGGTTCGTTGCCAGGATCACATCTGGAGGCCCCATGCGTCTTACACGCGTTTTCGGCACGGTGACCGCGACGGTGGCGTTCGCGGCGCTGTCCGCCTGCTCGCTGTCCACCACGCCGGGCGGTTCCGACAGCGGCGGCGGTGGCGCGGACGACGGTTCCGTCGTCATCGGCTTCAGCCAGGCGACGCAGCAGTCGCCCTTCTACGTCCAGCTCCGCGAGGGGGCCGAGCAGGCCGCCGAGGAGGCCGGCGCCGAACTCTACTTCTCCGACGCCGGGGGCGACGTCACCAAGCAGAACGACGACATCCAGGACCTGATCACCCGCCAGGTCGACGTCCTCCTGGTCAACCCCGTCGACCCGCAGGGCGTCAAGGCCGGGATCGCGGCCGCCGAGTCCGCGGGCATCCCCGTCGTCACCGTCGACCGCCCGGTGCCCGAGGGCGCCGTCGCGCACGTCGGCCGGGACAACAAGGCCATGGGCGCCCTCGTGGGCGAGCGCGTGGCCGAGGAACTCGGTGACGAGGGCGGCATGATCATCGAGATCCAGGGCGACGCCGGCGGCGCCGTGGCGCGCGACCGCAGCGACGGCTTCCACGAGGCCGTCGAGGGCAACGACGAGATCGAGATCGTCGAGGGCCCCTACGCGGACTACATCCGCTCCAACGCGGTCACCGCCATGCAGGACCTCATCCAGACCAACCCCGACGTCAAGGCCGTCTACGCGCACAACGACGACATGGCGCTGGGCGCGCTCCAGGTCCTCGACGAGAACGGCCGCGACGACGTCATCGTCGCCGGGGTCGACGGCCTCATGGAGGCCGTGGAAGCCATCGCGGACGACGGCCCCTACGTCGCGACCGCCCTCAACGACCCGATCTCGCTCGGTCAGGTCGCCGTCGAAACGGTGCTGAAGGCACAGGCCGGAGAGGACGTCGAGGAGTACGTCGACGCCGGGACGGCCCTGGTCGACACCGGGAACGCCTCGGACTACGTCGGCGACACCACCTTCGCCCTCGCCGGGAACTGACCCGCGCCCCCGTCGCCCCGGTACCGGCGGCACACCGCCGGCACCGGGGCCCACCTCCTGGAAGGGAACTGAGAAAGACATGTCGGAGACCATGCAGGCCGCCGTGCTGCACGCCCCCGGGGACATCCGGGTCGAACAGGTACCCGTGCCCGAACCCGGACCGAACGAGGCCCTGGTGCGCGTCGCGGCCTGCGGCGTTTGCGGATCTGACATCCCCCGGATGCTGCGCCCCGGCGGCGCCTACCACCTGCCGCTCATCTGCGGCCACGAGTTCTCCGGCCACGTCGTGGCGCTGGGCTCCGGGCTCGCCGCCGCGGGGACCGTCAAGGAGGGCGACCTCGTCACCGTCCCCCCGCTGATCCCGTGCCGCCGCTGCACCCCCTGCACCCAGGGCCACTTCAGCCTGTGCGAGGACTACGACTACTTCGGCAGCCGCCGCGCCGGGGCCTACGCCCAGTACGTGACGGTGCCCGAGGGCAACCTCATGGTGGTGCCCGCCGACCTCGACCCGCGCGCCGCCGCGATGCTCGACCCGGCCGCCATCGCGCTGCACGCGATCTGGCGCACCAAGCTGCGCACCGGCCACCGCGTCGCGGTCGTCGGCGCGGGCCCGATCGGCCTGTTCGCCATCCAGTGGGCCCGGCTCGCGGGCGCCTCCGAGGTGCTGTCGATCGACGTCAGCGAGCAGAAGGCGGAGATGGCGCGCGAGGCGGGCGCGACCCACACCGCGACCACCCCCGAGCAGGCCGGGGAGCTCGCCGGACTCGGCTACGACGTGATCGTGGAGTCCGCCGGGGTGCCCGCCACCGTCGACCAGGCGGTCTCCCTGGTGGCCCGGCACGGGCACGCCGTCTTCATCGGGATCCCGCACGACCCGGTGGTGCTGCCCAAGTCCACGTTCAGCAACTTCCTGCGCCGCGAGGTCACCCTGCACGGCGCCTGGAACTCCTTCTCCGCGCCGTTCCCGGGCGACGAGTGGCGTGTCGCCGCGCGGGCCATGGCGAGCGGTGAGCTGAACTGGAAGTTCATGATCACGCACGAACTGGGCCTCGACGCGCTCCCGGACACGATGCACAAGCTCGGCGAGCGCTCCGTCTTCAGCTCCAAGGTCCTCTTCATGCCGAACGGGGGATGACGTGACCGCGCTGTTGGCCATCGACCTGGGGACCGAGAGCGCCCGCGTCGCCGTCTACGCGGCGGACGGGACGCCTCTGGGCCAGGGGGAGAGCGGTTATCCCACCGCCTTCCCCCACCCCGGCTGGGCCGAGCAGAACCCCGAGGACTGGTGGCGGGCGGTCGTGGCCGCCACCAGGACCGCGTTGGCCGCAGCGGGTGACCCCGAGGTGGCCGGCCTCGCGGTCGCCACCACCGCCTCCACGGTCGCGGTCCTGGACGCGGACGGCCGTCCGCTGCGCCCGGCCCTGCTGTGGATGGACAGCAGGGCCAGCGCCGAGTCCGCCCGGACCGCGGCCGTGGACCACCCGGTGCTGCGCTACTCCGGCGGCTCCGACGCCGTTGAGTGGCTGGTGCCCAAAGCGATGTGGCTGGCGGGCAACGAGCCCGACACCTACCGCGCCGCGGCCCGCGTCACCGAGGCGGTCGACTACCTCGTGTGGCGCCTCACCGGCGAGTGGGCCGGTTCGCAGATGAACGCCGTCTGCAAGTGGAACTACGACCCGCGCGGCTCGGGCTTCCCCGACGACCTCTACGCCGAGCTCGGGGTCCCCGACCTGCGCGCCAAGCTGCCCGACCGGGTGGTCCCGGTCGGCGAGGCGGTCGGCGGGCTGACCGCGGCCGCCCGCGCCGAGCTGGGAGTGCGCGGCGGGGCGGTCGTCTCCTCCGGCGGGATCGACGCCCACCTGTCGCTGCTCGCCGTCGGCGGCGCGCGCGGCGGGCGGGTGTCGGTCGTGTCGGGCACCTCCACCGCCTTCATCACCGAGATGGCCGAACCGGTCTTCCCGCCGACGGTGTGGGGCCCCTACCCCGACGCGCTCAACCAGGGCAGCTGGCTGGTCGAGGGCGGCCAGGTCACCTCCGGGTCGGTCCTGAAGTGGGCGGGGGAGCAGCTGCTGGGCCGCCCCCGCGCGGAGCTGCCCGCCCTGATCGAGGCGGCCTCGGCCCTCCCGCCGTGCGAGCACGGCCTCGTCGTCCTCGACTACTTCATGGGCAACCGCACGCCGCTGCGCGACCCGAGGCTGCGCGGCGCCGTCCTGGGCCTGACCCTGGGCAGCACGCCCGAGCAGGTCTACCGGGCCGCCGTCGAGGGCGTCGCCTACGGGACCCGCCAGGTCCTGGAGTCCTTCGTGGAGGGCGGGGTCCCCGTGGAGGAGGTGTTCGTCTCCGGCGGCATCCGGCACAACCCGCTGTGGTTGCAGACGACGGCCGACGTGCTCGGGCGTCCGCTGAACCTGGTCGCGGGCGACAACCTGTCGCTGCGCGCCTGCTCGGTGATCGCCGCGGTCGGCGCGGGCCGGGCGGGATCGCTGGCCGAGGCCGCCGAGGCGTTCGCCCCGCGCGTCCGGGTCGTGGAGCCGAACCCCCGCCACGCGGACGCGCTGGAGCGCGGCTACGCCGACTACCGGGAGGCCACCGCGGCCACCCGCGCGGTGTCGCACCGACTCAGCGCGCCGGAGCGGAGGAGCCGATGAGCGACCCCGACTACGAGAGCCTGCTCTACCAGGTCGCCTCGCTCTACTACGAGCACGACCGGACCCAGGAGCAGATCGGCTCCCAGCTGCACTTCACGCGCTGGAAGGTGGGCCGCATGCTGGTCGAGGCCCGCGAGGCGGGCATCGTCCGGATCGAGGTCCTGCATCCGAGGGCCCGGGTCCGGGACCTGGAGAAGGCGCTGCGGGACCGGTTCGGGCTGCGCGACGCCGTCGTGGTGGCGGCCCGCTCCTTCCCCGACGAGGAGGAGCTGCGGGAGCACGTCGCCAAGGCCGCCGCCGAGTACCTGTCGGCGCTGCGCCCCGCGCCGCGCCTGCTCGGGGTCTCCTGGGGGCGGACCCTGGACCTGATCGCCCGCGACCTCCCGCACGGCTGGGCGCAGGGGGTCGGCGTGGTCCAGATCAACGGCGGCATCAGCCGGTCCCGCCGCCCCAGCACGGCCCAGGACGTGGCCAGCCGGATCGCCCACCAGGGCTCCGGCACGGTCACCCTCCTGCCGGTCCCCGCGATCGTCGACCACGAGACCACCCGCCAGATCCTCGAAGGCGACAGCACGGTGTCCAGGGTGCTCGGCCAGGCCGCCGACTCCGACGTGCTGCTGTTCAGCCCCGGCGGCATCGGCACGGACTCGGTCCTGGTGGAGTCCGGCCACATCGACGCCGCCGACGTCGCCCGCCTCGCGGAAGACGGCGCGGTCGGCGACGTGGTGGGCCGCTTCATCGACGGGCGGGGCGAGGTCGTCGACCCCGAGCTCAACGGGCGCACGCTCGGGCTTCCGCTGGACGCCCTGCGCGGCGCGCCGGTCTCCATCGCGGTCGCCTCCGGCACGGCCAAGCACGCGGTGTGCGGGGCCGTCGTCGCGAGCCGGCTGTGCAACACCCTCATCACCGACGACCGGACGGCCTCCTGGCTGCTCGATCACGACGCAAGCGAGGCGAGATGACAACGGAGGCCGAGACCCCCCGCCTGACGATGAGCGGCATCGTCAAGCGGTTCCCCGGCACCGTCGCCAGCGACGGCGCCGAACTGTCCGTGCGGGCGGGGGAGGTGCACTGCCTGCTCGGCGAGAACGGCGCGGGCAAGAGCACCCTCATGAAGATCCTCGCGGGCTCCTACCAGCCCGACGCGGGGGAGATCCGCCTCGACGGCGAGCCCGTCGTGCTCAACAGCCCCCAGGCGGGGCTCGCGGCCGGGATCGCCGTCATCTACCAGGAACTGGACCTCATCCCCGACCTGAGCGTCGCGCAGAACCTCCTCCTGGGCCACGCCCCCGCCGTCGGACCGGTCGTGCGCAAGAAGAAGCGGCTGGAGCTGGCGCGCGCGGCCGTCGCGCGGGTCGGCGGGGACTTCCCCGTCACCGCGACCGTGCGGGACCTGCCCATCGCCGCCCAGCAGCTCACCGCCATCGCCAGGGCGCTGACCGCGGACGCCCGGGTCATCGTCATGGACGAGCCGTCGGCCACGCTGGGCGAGAACGACCTGCTCAAGGTCTTCGAGGTCATCCGCTCCCTGGCCGCGGAGGGCCGCTCGATCATCTACATCTCGCACCGCATGGACGAGGTCATGGAGATCGGCGACCGCGCCACCGTGCTGCGCGACGGCCGCACCGTCGGCGTCTACGACATCGCCGACACCGACCCCGGCGAACTGGTGTCGGCCATGATCGGGGAGTCGCGCGAGCTCGTGCGGACCACCCAGCGGCCCAGGCCCGAGGGCGAGCCGCTGCTGGAGATCCGGAGCGTGCGCATCCCCGGGGTCATCGACATCGCGGGGATCGACGTGCGGCCCGGCGAGGTCGCCGGGCTGGCCGGGCTGGGCGGCGCGGGCCGGACCACCCTGCTCAGGGCGCTGTTCGGGGACACCCGGGCGGCCAGGACCGTGCGGCTGGGCGGGGCCCCGCTGCGGGCGTCCAGCCCCGCCGCCGCCGTGCGCGCGGGTCTGGCGCTGGTCCCCGAGAGCCGCAAGGAGCAGGGGCTCATGCTCGGCCTGTCGGTGGCGCGCAACGCCGCCGTCACCGCGCTGGGCCGGCCGCCGTGGCTGCTGCCGGGGCGCACCGGGCGCGTCCGCACCGCCCCGGTCCTGAAGGACCTCGGGGTGCGCTTCGCCTCCCCCGACCAGCCCGTCGGCAAGCTGTCCGGCGGCAACCAGCAGAAGGTCGTGCTCGCCAAGTGGATCACCAGGGGCGGCGTGCGCGTGCTGCTCCTGGACGAGCCCACCCGGGGCCTCGACGTCGGCGCGAAGGCCGACCTGTACCGCCAGGTCCGCGAGCTCGCCGACAGCGGGGTCGCGGTGCTCCTGGCCAGCAGCGAGCTGAACGAGCTGACCGCCAACGCCGACACCATCTGGGTGCTGCACGAGGGACGCAACGTCGCCCGCTTCGACCCCCGGAACACGTCCGAGAACACCATCGCGCACACCGTCATCACAGGAGTGACGCCATGACCACACCCACAGCGGCGGCCGACCCGACGACCGCCCCCAGCGGAACCAGACCCCCGTCGGGCGCGCGCGGGAAGCGCGGCTCCGACCTGTTCGCCCGGTTCAACCTCCTCATCGTCTTCCTGGCGCTGTGCGTGGTGGCGACGCTGCTCGCCCCCGAGTTCCTCACCACGCGCAACATGGCGAACCTGCTCCAGCAGTCCTCGCTCACCGGCATCGTCGCCATCGGGATGACCCTGGTCATCCTCACCTCGGGCATCGACCTGTCGGTGGGCAGCACCGCGGCCTTCGGCGGCATGACGGTGGCGCTGCTCATCGACAACGACATGAACTTCGTCCTGGCGATCGCGATCAGCCTCGCCACCGGCGCGGTCTTCGGCGCGATCATGGGCGGGCTGTCGGCCTACCTGACACTGCCGGCGTTCATGACAACGCTCGCGGGCCTCACGGCCATCCGCGGCCTCACCTACCTGCTCACCGACGGCGAGCCCGCCGGAGGGGACGTCCCCGAGGCGTTCCAGCTGCTGGGCGGCGGCTTCCTCGGATACGTGCCGGTCGTGGGCATCGTCTTCGTGGCCGTCACCGTCATCGCGGCCCTGGTGCTGCGCGGCACCACCTTCGGCGAGTACGTCTACGCCGTGGGCAGCAACAAGGAGGCCGCGCGGCTGTCCGGCCTGCCGGTGCGGGCCGTCATCACCGCGGTCTTCGCGATCTCGGGCGCCCTGTCGGCGCTGGCGGGCGTGCTGCTGACGTCGCGCCTGACCATCGGCCAGCCCACCGCCTTCAACGGCCTCGAACTCGACGCGATCGCCGCCGTCGTGCTCGGCGGGACGAACCTCTTCGGCGGGCGCGGGAGTGTTTTCGGCACCTTCGTCGCGGTTCTCCTACTCTCGGTACTGCGCAACCTGTGCAACCTGCTCGGACTCGGATCGTTCTTCCAGATGGTCGTCACCGGAGTGATCCTGGTGGTCGCGCTCATCCTCAACATGGTTATAGAGAAGCGAGGTGCTCGTGCCTGACACAGCACTGGCGGCCGCGACAACGGCGTCGAACACGTCACTGCGGTCCTTCCTGCACGGACTCCCCGGAGTGGACGAGGTGGGCGCGCGTGCGCGCGCGGCCGACCTGTCCACCCGGTCCATCAAGACCAGCGCCAAGGCGCAGGCCATCGACCTGGCCATCCGCATGGTCGACCTGACCACGCTGGAGGGCGCCGACACCCCCGGCAAGGTCCGGGCGCTGGCGGGCAAGGCCGTGCACCCCGACCCGGCGGACCCGTCCGCGCCCCGCGTCGCGGCGGTCTGCGTCTACTCCGACCTGGTCGCCGTCGCCGTGGAGGCGCTCGCGGGCAGCGGGGTCGGCGTGGCCTCGGTGGCCACCGCCTTCCCGTCGGGCCGCGCCCCCCTGGAGGCCAAGCTCGTCGACACCCGCCGCGCGGTCGCCGACGGCGCGAGCGAGATCGACATGGTCATCGACCGGGGCGCGTTCCTGGCCGGGGACTACCTCAAGGTGCACGAGGAGATCGTCGCGGTGAAGGAGGCGTGCGGGAGCGCGCACCTGAAGGTCATCCTGGAGACCGGCGAGCTCGCCACCTACGACAACGTGCGCCGCGCCTCCTGGCTGGCCATGCGGGCCGGAGCGGACTTCATCAAGACCTCCACCGGCAAGGTGTCGCCCGCCGCGACCCTCCCGGTCACGCTCGTCATGCTGGAGGCGGTGCGCGACTTCCGGGCCGAGACCGGCCGCCAGATCGGGGTCAAGCCCGCGGGCGGCATCCGCACCACCAAGGACGCCATCAAGAACCTGGTCCTGGTCAACGAGGTCGCGGGCGAGGACTGGCTGGACCCGGAGTGGTTCCGCCTGGGCGCGTCCAGCCTGCTCAACGACCTGCTGATGCAGCGGACCAAGCTGACGACCGGCGTCTACCCCGGTCCCGACTACTACACCCTGGACTAGGACATGGCGGACAAGATCTTCGAGTACGCGCCCGCGCCCGAGTCGCGCGCCGTCGTGTCGATCCGGCCCGAGTACGGCCTGTTCATCGACGGCGAGTTCACCGAGCCCACCGACGCGCGCATCACCACCGTGAACCCGGCCGACGAGGAGGAGCTGGCCACGGTCTCGGTGGCGGACGAGGCCGACGTGGACCGCGCGATCACCGCGGCCCGGCGCGCCTTCGAGACCGTGTGGGGCCCGATGGCCCCCGCCGAGCGCGGCAAGTACCTGTTCCGGATCAGCAGGATCATCCAGGAACGGGCCCGCGAACTCGCGGTGCTGGAGTCCCTGGACAACGGCAAGCCCATCAAGGAGACCCGGGACGTGGACATCCCGCTGGTCGCCGCGCACTTCTTCTACTACGCGGGCTGGGCCGACAAGCTCGCGCACGCCGGGCTCGGCCCGTCCCCGCGCCCGCTGGGCGTGGCCGCGCAGGTCATCCCGTGGAACTTCCCGCTGCTCATGCTGGCGTGGAAGATCGCCCCGGCGCTGGCCGCCGGGAACACGGTGGTGCTCAAGCCCGCCGAGACGACCCCGCTGACGGCGCTGCTGTTCGCCGAGATCTGCCAGGAGGCGGAGCTGCCCCCGGGCGTGGTGAACATCCTCACCGGCGCGGGCGGCACCGGCCGCGCGCTCGTCGCGCACCCCGGCTCGGACAAGGTCGCGTTCACCGGCTCCACCGAGGTGGGGCGCGAGATCGCCCGCGCGGTGGCGGGGACCGACAAGCGGGTCACCCTGGAGCTGGGCGGCAAGGGCGCCAACATCGTCTACGACGACGCGGCGATCGACCAGGCCGTCGAGGGCATCGTGACCGGCATCTTCTTCAACCAGGGGCACGTGTGCTGCGCCGGCTCGCGGCTGCTGGTGCAGGAGTCCGTCGCCGAGGAGGTGCTGGAGCGGCTCAAGGCCAGGGTCTCGCGGCTGCGGCTGGGCGACCCGCTGGACAAGAACACCGACATCGGCGCGATCAACTCCGCCGCGCAGCTGGCCCGTGTCCGCGAACTCGCCCAGGTCGGCGAGGAGGAGGGCAACGAGCGCTGGTCGCCCGCGTGCGAGCTGCCCGACCGGGGCTTCTGGTTCGCGCCCACCGTGTTCACCGGGGTCACCCAGGCCAACCGGGTCGCCCGCGAGGAGATCTTCGGGCCGGTGCTGTCGGTGCTGACCTTCCGCACCCCCGAGGAAGCGGTGGAGAAGGCCAACAACACCCCGTACGGGCTGTCCGCCGGGGTGTGGACGGAGAAGGGGTCGCGGATGCTGTGGACCGCGAACCGCCTGCGGGCCGGGGTCGTCTGGTCCAACACCTTCAACAAGTTCGATCCCGCCAGCCCCTTCGGAGGGTACAAGGAGTCCGGCTACGGCCGCGAGGGCGGAAGGCACGGCCTGGAGGCGTACCTCAATGGCTAAGTCGAGGAAGAACGAGGGGAACGAGAGCGTGGCGAAGGACGACGGCGCGGCGCGGGGCGAGGGCGTCGTCGCGGTGACCGCGCGGCCGAAGGTCCCGGCGGCCCCCAAGCGGCCCTCCGCGGACCTGGCCCGGCGGGCCGCGGCCCATGTCCCGGCGGGCCGCCTCGCGGTGCGCAAGACCTACAAGCTCTACGTCAACGGCGCGTTCCCGCGCTCGGAATCGGGCAGGAGCTACCCGGTGACCTCGGCGGACGGTACCCACCTGGCCAACGCGGCGCTGGCGTCGCGCAAGGACGCCCGCGACGCGGTGCAGGCCGCGCGCAAGGCGTTCGGCGGCTGGTCGCAGCGCACCGCGTACAACAGGGGACAGATCCTGTACCGGGTGGCGGAGGTGCTGGAGGGCCGCCGCGCCCAGTTCGTGCAGGAGGTCGTCGACGCCGACGGGGTGGACCGCTCCCTGGCGGAGTCGCTGGTGTCCGCCGCGATCGACCGGTGGGTCTACTACGCGGGCTGGACCGACAAGATCGCGCAGGTCGCCGGAGGTTCCAACCCGGTCTCGGGGCCGTACTACAACCACTCCGCGCCCGAGCCGACCGGTGTCGTCGCGGTCGTCGCGCCGCAGTCCGGGCCGCTGCTCGGGCTGGTCTCGGTGGTCGCGCCGGTCATCGCGGGCGGGAACACCGCCGTCGTGGTGGCGAGCGAGCGGGCCCCGCTGGCCGCGGTCTCGCTGGCCGAGGTGCTGGCCACCTCGGACCTGCCGGGCGGCGTCGTCAACATCCTGACCGGCCGCACGGCCGAGCTCGCGCCGCCGCTGGCCGCGCACGCCGACGTCAACGCCCTGGACCTGACCGGCGCGAACGACATGGCCGCCGGGCTGGAGGAGGCCGCGGCCGCCACCCTCAAGCGGGTCGTGCGCCCCGAGCCCGCTCCCGACTGGTTCGCCGACCCGGGGCTCTCCCGCGTCACCCCGTTCCTGGAGACCAAGACGGTCTGGCATCCGATCGGGATCTGAGTCCGCGGCTCCCCCGCGGTCCGTGGCGGGGGAGCCGCATGCGGGGGCCCGTCTGGCACCGGGCCCCCGCGCTCACAGCATCGCGCGCGCCAGCAGCCCCTGCACCCGGGTGACCCCGCCGACCAGCAGCGGGACGACCCACAGCAGGACCAGCCCGGCCAGCCCGTGCAGCAGCCACGCCCCCGCCAGGGTGGGGCCGCCCCACGCGCCGTCGAGGAGGCCGTCGAGGTCCTCGCCGAGCAGCAGCCGGGCCGGGTAGGCGACGTTCAGCGCGACGACGGCCCAGCCGTAACCGCCGACCGCGAACGCGAGCGCGTTGAGCGGGAGGCCGAGCAGGCCGTGCCCCACCACCCGAGGCCACGCCGGGGCGGGGCGGTCCGCGTCGGGGGGAACGCCGAGCAGGCGCCCGGCGAGCCGCCGCTGCGTCCGCGCGGCGGCCCGGTGCCCGCCGACGACCGCCACGAGCAGGCAGCACAGCCCCACCAGCGGGGAGACGACCGCGTACAGCGTCCGCCGCCACGTCTCACCCAGGAAGGGCAGCCGCGCGAGCCGCCCGAACGGCGACCGGGCAGCCCCGGCCGTCACCGCCCCGCCCATGGCCGCCTCCCCCCGTAGCCCTGTTCCCAGGACGCTTTCCGCAGAAGGACTCCGCCGAAACCTCCGGCTACAGGTCCGGGCAGATGTGGGTCCGCGCCGCCGTGAGGACGGCCTGCGCCTCCGCCTCGCCGGCGGCGCCGGACAGCTCCCGGGCTCGGCGCAGGCGCGTGGGCTCGGGGTCCTCCATGGCCTCGGTCTGCACGATCATGCGGCAGACCTCCCGGCCCCGGGTCACGGCCTCGTCCTCGCCCGGCTCCAGCAGCGCGGGGTCGGCCTCGGCGAGCCTGTCGAGGTAGTCCGCGCGGTCCTCCGGCCCCGGTTCGGGGGGAAGGTCGGCGGGGGGAGCGGAGGGCAGATCCGCTCCCCCGGAGTCGGAGGGCTCCCCGCCGAGGGTGACCGTGGACTCGGGGGAGGGGGCGTAGCCCTCGTCGTACTCCACGGCGCAGCCGGAGCCGAGGAGTACGACGGCCAGGGCGAGGGCGATCCGGTGGACGGTGCTCACGGGAACTCCTGGGGGTCGAGAGCGGAACGGCTGACTGCTCCGTTCCCGCGCGCGGGGGTTTAACGCGCGGACCAGCCCGACCACCGCGCCACGCCGATCAGGATCACGGGCCCGTCCGGCCGGTCATCGCGGTACTGAGGGTAGCGCTCGGCGAGGAGGTCGAGCGCGGCGGACCGCTCCTCCCCGTCGTGCTCGACGTGGGCCACGCCGTCCGCCCGCGCCCACCACAGCGGGGAGCAGTCGTCGTCGTGCTCGTCCGCGAGCAGCGCCACCCGGGGGTTCGCGATGATGCCGGCCAGTCGCCGCAGCTGCTCGGCGTGCCGGGGCCTCCGGTCGGAGGCGGTGACGACCGTGTCGCCGTGGACCGCGAAGGTGATCGGGACGAGATGGGGGTACTCGTCATCGACCGTCGCGAGCCGGGCGATCCGCGCCGAGGAGAAGCGCGCGCGGGCCTGTTCGGTCTCTAATCGCATGAGACAAGGATGCCCCAAAAAGGTTAACCATGAGTAACCAACGCGAAGAGGGGCGCCGCCGCGCCGAGAAGGATCGGCGAGGCCACGGCGGCGCGGGCGGCGGCGCGGAACCGCCGGATGTGGCGCATGCCTCGCTGGAGCGGGGTGGGCCGTCGTTTGCGGGCGTAGTAGCCGGGTGTGGCGTGGGCGGGCCAGTGGTCGCCGGGGCGGTGGGTTCCGGCGGCGATGGCGCGCAGGCGGGCGATGGAGTCCACGACGTCGCGGGGGGCGGGGAAGTCGTCGCGGGTGGGCCGTCGCCCGGTGACGGGGTGCGGTTCGAGCGGGTGCAGGAAGCGCGGGTCGGGCAGGAAGCGAGGCGGTCGCGGCGCGGGGGCGGGCGTGGGGGCCGGTGCGGGGGTCGGGGGCGGTGTCCACCCGATGGCGATCTCGGGGCGGAGGCCGGCGAGTCGGCGGATGAGCGCGGCGAGCTGCGCGTCCTGCCGTCGGGTGCCAGGGATGCCGGGGGCGCCGGGGATGTCGCCGTGTGTGGCGGTGCTGGTCATGGGTGTTCTGTCTTTTCCTTCGATGAGCGTGAGGGCAGCCGGAGGATCCTCCTGGTCCGGAGCCGGCCGGTCGGGGTTGCGTGACTTCGCGGAGCGATGGCCGCGCGAGCACCACGCCGGGAGCCGTCCGCCGGTCCGGTGGCTAAGGACTGGCGCGGAACCGGGCCCGCGCGGTTCGCACGGCCGGTGCTCCGCACTGTCACGCGGCCTGGGACCGTGGCCGGGGGTGCGGGAGGATCGTCCGGCCGACCGCCGGCGGCTGGGGTTCAGGCGGCCTGGTCGGGGGCGGGGAGTTCGCACCAGACGGTGTGCGCGACGCTTCGCGGGCACGCGGTCCAGCCGTAGCGCGCCGAGTGCAGCGCGACCAGGGCGAGCCCGCGCCCGGACTCGTCCAGGAGCGCCTCGCCCAGGATGTCGGGCGGCGCGGGGATGGCCCGAGAGTGGGGCCAGCCCCCGCGCGGCCCACAGCCGCGCCCGCCCGGGAGCGGACGGCTCTCCGGGGAACGCGGCCAGGGCGGCCACCGGCCCCCACAGGGGAAGAGTGCGCGCCACCACGGGACGCGGGATAACGTAGGACATGATTCGGCTCCCTGGTGTAGCAGGCGAGTTGGGTCACAGGCCCCTGGCGAGTGGTGCAAGCACTCACCAGGGGCCGTCTTCATGCGCACGACCAGCCCGGACCAGGCAAAAGCCCTGCGTGACCGGTCCGGCAGCGCGCCCACGCCTACTTCGCCGCAGCGGGGATCACGGTGGAGCGGGTGCTGACCGACAACGGGCCCTGCTACAAGTCACGCCTGTGACGCGATGCCCTGGCCGAACTCGGCATCAAGCACAAGCGCACCCGCCCCTACCGGCCCCAGACCAACGGCAAGGTCGAGCGGTTCAACCGGACCCTGGTCGAGGAATGGGCCTACGCCCGCCCCTACACCAGCGAGACCCAGAAGCGGGAGGCGTTCCCGGGATGGCTGCACGATTACAATCACCACCGGTTCCACACCGCGATCAGCGGCCCTCCCGCCTCCCGTGTTCCCAACCTCTCAGGTCAGTACACCTAGATGGTGGTGGCTAATCCCGTGGTGAAGGCCAACCACTCCCTGTTGCTGAAGGCCAGGACGGTGCTGTGGGGATGAATGGAGTCGCGGAGCCCGACGATCTCCGGGATGTGGTGGGTGATGGCGGCCTCAACACAGCCGACGTCGCCGCTGCGGTCGGACTTGTGGAAGTCGGCGTCGGTGAACGGGTGATCGGTCATGTCCGTCTCCGTTGGGAAGTCAGCGGGCGGGGGCGAGAGTGGCGGCTTCAAGGTAGTCGTAGAGCGGGACGGCTGCGGCCTGGGCGGCCTGTCGCCATGCGACGTGCTGCCCGACTCGGTCGGAGGTGGCAAGCTCGACCCCGACGAATTCACCGTCGGGGGTGTAGCGCAGGATCGCGGAACGTTCGTCGTCGAACAGCCAGTAGTCCTCCCCGTGGGGAAGCCCGATCCGGTCGGCTTCCTTGCGGGTGAGGATTCGCACGTCCTCCCCAGCATCGACACTGGCGGGGTAGGCGCGGGTGAGCTCGAACCGGAGGTAGTCGGTCAACTCCTCGGGAACGACGTGGACACGGCCGATTTCGCGCCCACTCTCGTAGATGCCCCGAACCATCCGCTGCCAGGGGCGACGCCACTCGGGATCGTGGTTCTGGCCGGCCAGGAAGCGGCGGTAGGGTTCGCGCTCGTTGTCGGCCAGGTAGAAGTCGAGGGTCTCCAACCGGAACGCCGACACCTGGAACCGGGACAGGAAACCAGCGGCGAACTCCGAAGCGGGCATGACGCTCATAGTGCTCCTATCCGGTTCATGGAATGGTCGTAGTTCATGGCTCGCCAGGGGGCATGGGGGGTTCCTTCCGAACACTTCCATTAGACTAAAAGAAGACTAGAAATGGAAGAGTCCTTGTCCGAATCCATCCATCATCAGGTTGCCCGGTCTCGGTTGGCCGAGGCGTTGCGTGTGCTCCGGCTGGATAGCGGCCACTCGGGGGAGCAGTTGGCCGCCGCGTTGGGGTGGTCTCAGTCGAAGGTCTCCAAGATCGAGCGGGCACGCACCCGCCCGTCGGTGCGTGATGCCGAATCCTGGGCGCGTGTGTGTGAAGCCGATGCTGCCGCATTGGCCCGGGTGTCGGAACTGGCTGAGGCTGCGCTGGTGGAGGCCCGGCATTGGAGGGTTGTCCACCGTGGCGGCCTAGCCTCGGTTCAACGCGAGATAGGGGCGGTCGAAGGGCGTGCAGCCCTGGTCAGGTCGTTTCAGCCCGCGCTGGTTCCGGGCCTGCTGCAGACTGCGGAGTATGCCCGGCAGGTGTTGAAACTTGCGGATGTGTCGGGGCGTGGTGATGTACCGGCGGCTGTGGCGGAGCGGTTGAAGCGGCAGGAAGCCCTCTACCGGGAGGGCTCCCGGTTCGAGTTCGTGATTACCGAAGCCGCGCTGCGGTGGCACGCCGAGGATCTCGTTGCGCTTGTCCCTCAGTTCGACCGCCTGCTGTCACTGGGGACCCTGCCCAATGTCCGCATCCAGGTGCTTCCCCTTGATGCTTCTTCAGGGCAGGTGCAGTCGCACGGTTTCCTGCTGTACGAGGAGAGCGAAGAACCCAGGGTCATCGTCGAGACCTACACCCGTGAGATCGTACTCACCGATTCTGACGAGGTCCTCTCCTATCGGACTATCCATCAGCGGTTCGTCGAACGCGCGCTTTCCGAAACCGAGAGTCGCGACTTCCTCCAGGCGCTGCGCCGCCGCATCGACGGCCGAAGCTGACAGGTGGCTCTCCCGACACGAGTAAATCTCTTTTCAGTCTTCTTTTAGTCTGATTTACTGCTCTTGGTGGGAGAGGACAAGAAGCTGGGAGGCGCGTGTGGACGGTTGGGAACTGGTCAAACCTCGGACTGCAGCGGAAGGTGCGGTCTGGCGTTCGTCAGGCGGATCACTGTTCAAGCGGACCGGAGACTCTGATGTGCTCGCCGAGGCACGTTTCCAGAGCATGTTGGCTGACCAGGGATATCCGGTTCCGGCAGTGGTCGAGACCGGGGAAGCCGACGGCCGATGTTTCTTCGTCGAGAGGAGCGTGGGAGATCGGTCATTGCATGACCGGGCTGTGTGCGACACAGAAGAAACCGGAGCCGTCCGTCAGGTCACCCTCGACATGGCTGTCGAGGTCTCTATCCGGTTGCTGACGGCTCAGGTTCGAACCGTGCGGCCGAGAGCGGTAGGCGAAGGGGAGGCCTGGGTGGCACGTGCGGGGTTCGTCGAGAACGTCTTGGCAGAAAACCCCGACCTGGACACCGATCGGGTTCACACGGTGCTGAACTCGGTTTCGGAGCGGTTAGGTGTTGTTCCGTTCTCGCACGGACACCTCGACTACGGCCTGCCCAACGCCTTCGCCGACGGCGTGATCGACTGGCAGCACCACGCTCCCGCACCTGTGGGGTTCGATGTGTATCCGATGCTCGACATCACCGCGTTCAAGGGCGGTGGCAGGGGATATGCCTTCACGGGGGAACAGCGCTCGGCCTATATCGCGGCCCTTGACGAGGCGAGTACGGACCTGCTGGATTTTGCGCTAAGCCGTTTCCTCTGTGACTTCCTGATGGTGAAGTGCTTCTTCTTCCTTGCTCTGATGAAGCCGAAGGACGTGACGAACCGGCGCAAGATCGCGAAATGGGCTTACCGCAGAAGGCTGCTCATGCTCGGACTGGAGTCCTACGAGAGTAACTGCTCCATCGACACCGGTTCCTTTCCCGCCCTAGATCGTTGATGGGAAATCCCTGAAACGCCTGCGCCCATGGCGAAGGGCGTCGAGGATCGGTGTGTGAAAACTGACCTTGACGCCCTTCTGACAGCACTCTACGTCCATCTAGACGATGACGTGATCCCTTCGGCCAACCAACGTCCCGGACCGGGCCGCTCGCCCCTGCTCACCGACGCCGAACTCATCTGCGTCGCGGTCGCCCAGGTACTGCTGCGCTACGACTCCGAACGCCACTGGTTGCGCGCCG
>NZ_SNYN01000006.1 GCF_004363075.1 Actinorugispora endophytica | reverse complement strand
GGGGGTTATAGGGGTGGTGTGGGGTTGAGGGGGGTTTTGGCGAGGAATCCGGTGATGAGGTCGGGGTGGCGTTGGATGTGGGCGAGTCGGGTTCTGGTCAGGGCGGCGAGTTGGTCGATGGTGCGTTTGGTGAAGTTGGCCAGGGATCGTTTCAGGTGGGCCCACACCGCCTCGACCGGGTTCAGTTCGGGCGCGTAGGGGGGAAGGCGGTGCACGGTCAGCCAGGGGCGGGCGTCGATGAGGGCGCGGGTCTCTTTGCTGGTGTGGGTGTTGAGGTTGTCCCAGACGAGCACGATGGGGCCGCCCAGGCGTTGGTGGGCGGCGTCGAGCAGGTGGACGTGGTCGGTGGCGGTGAAGCCCTTGGGGTCGTTTCTGCGGTGGCCGTGGTGGATGTGGGTGCGGTAGAACAGGCGCGGGCGGTGGCCCGCCTTGACGCACACCAGTGCGGCCAGGGCGACGCGGTCCGATCCGGCGGCGCCCACCCGCACGATCGGGGTGTGGCCGCGTCGTCCCCAGGTTCGGCCTTTGGGGGGCCTCAGGCCCTGGCCCGCCTCGTCTTCGAAGCAGAGCCAGGCGCCCAGGTCCGCCGCGGTTTTTTTACGAGTTCCCACTGCTTTCCCCGCCAGAAGGCGATCTCGTCCTCGTCGCGTTCGCTGGCGCGCCGGGTGGGGGTCTGGACGCTCCATCCGAGCCGGTGCAGCAGCTCGTCCAGTCCCGAGGAGCTGTAGGTGACGTCGAACTCCTCGTGGATCACCTCGATGACGCGCGCCAGTGTCCAGCGTTGGTCGGCAAAGCCTCGGGCGGCGGGTCCGGCCTCCAGGACGCGTTGTAGTTCCTCGGTCTGGTCGGGGTCGAGCTTGCACGCCGCGCCGCCGGGGCCTTTGGAGGCCAGTGCCGGCCGGCCGCCGTGGGCGAGGGCCTGGCGCCAGCGGTTGACCGAGGACACGGAGACGCGGAAGCGACGCGCGACCTGGGCGGCGGTGGCCCCGTGCTCGAACAGGTCGGCGGCGGCCAGCCGGATCTGTTCACGCTGTTCTCGTTCGGAGGCGGTCAGTCCACCGCCATCGGGATATCTCATCTCTTCGGCCTAGCCCACGCCAAGCCAAAACGTCACCCCACAACAGCGAAAAACACCCCCAAACCGGAACCTCTCTAGACCCCTCAGCCCTGACACACCGGAGAGGGGCCGGTCAGTCCTCCGACCCGGGGGAGCGCCGGACGTCCGCCGTGCGGTCCGGGTCCTCCTCGGGCGGGGTGATCCGCTCGGTCTCCTCGTCGTCCTCGCCCGGCGGGACGAAGCGGACCGTGGCCTCGTCGTCCTCGGCCTCGACCGGAGCGGGGACCGCGGCCGTCTCCTCGGTCTCCTCGACCGGAGCCGGAACCAGCAGGACCGTGGGCTCGTCGTCGGGCTCGTCGTCCGCCCCGACCGGGGGCGGGGTGATCCGCTCGGTCTCCTCCGCGTCGTCCGCGAGATCCGCAGGGGGTTCGTTCGCCGGGGTCACGGCCTCCTCGTCCCCCTCGCCGCGCTGGTCCGGCGCGTGGACGGGCGGGTCCCACCGGGCGGGTTCGCTGAAGGCGACCGCCGCCGGGGCGTGCTCGTCCTCGTCGTCCGCCCCGACCGGGGGCGGGGTGATCCGCTCGGTCTCCTCGTCGTCCTCGCCCGGCGGGACGAAGCGGACCGTGGCCTCGTCGTCCTCGTCCGCCTCGGCCGGGGGCGGGGTGATCCGCTCGGTCTCCTCGTCGTCCACCGGCACCGCGACGGGGATCCGGACGACCGTCGTCGCCTCGTCCGGGGACGAGCCCGACGGGGCCGGGGTGATCCGCTCGGTCTCCTCGTCGTCCTCCGCGCCCTTCTCCGGAGCGAGGTCGACGGTCTCCTCGTCGTCCACCGGCTCGGGCGTTTTGACGGTGGATTCCTCGGCCTCGTCGACCGGGGGCACGGGCCGGGAGTCGGGCCGCGTGAAAACGGCCGCCCGCACCGGTTCGGAAACCGGCGCGGGTGCGGATGTGTCGGCCTGGCCGACCGGTTCCCCTGAGTCCTCGGGGCGCGCGGGTGAGCTTCCGGTGCCGACAGGCTCCGGGACAGGGATGGTGCGGACGGACGCCTTCCCCAAACCGTCCGTCCGTGGCAGCCCTGTCACGGATTCCCGAGTGTCGGCAGCCAGGTGACCAGCGAGCGGCTTCGCCCGGTCCCCTCCGAACAGGGTTCTCCTGCTTCGGACGGCCTCGACCGCGAGCAGGGCGGCGGACAGTCCGCCGAGCCCCAGCGCGACATAGACCAGGGACAGCTCTGCGAGCGCCAGTGCCGTACCGATCACGGCGAACGCCGCGAGGACCAGCACCAGGCAAACGATGATCACCGGGATGGATGCCTTTTCACGAACTCAGGGGTTCAATTGTGTCTTCACCGACCACTGGGTCTCAGTGGCGGTCGTGCGGCTCGCCCGGGTGGTAGCTGCCGTGCGGAGTCGGCTCGGGAGAGGCGAAGGGGTTTCCGGGAGGACCGCCGGGGCCCGCGTGCTGCAGGGACGGGTTGGCGCCCGTGGGGGGAGCCATGGTCTGGAAGCCGCCGGTGACGTTCGGGTTGTTGTGCTCGTTCGCTCCCTCGGCGAGTTCGCGCAGCTGCCGCTCGAAGTAGTCCTTGAGCCGGCTGCGGTACTCGCGCTCGAAGTCCTTGAGCCCGGCCACCTTGTGCTCCAGCTCGTCGCGCTGCTGCACGAGCGTGCCCATCACCTGGCGGTGGCGCTCCTGGGCGTCCCGGTCCAGGTTCTCCGAACGCGCGCGCGCCTCGTTGACGATCTGCTCGGCCTGGCGACGGGCCTTGCCGAGGATGTCGTCGGCCTCGTGGCGGGCGCGGCCCAGGGTCTCGTCGGCCTCGCGTCGGGCGTCGGAGATCGCCTGGTCGGCGGTCTGCTGGGCGAGGGCGAGCACCCGGGCGGCGGTGTCCATGTTGTCCTCGCCGCCGCCGGGCAGGCCCATGGCGGGCATGCTCTGCTGCATGGGCTCGGGCTGGCGCATCTGCATGGGCTCGGGCTGACGCATCTGCATCGGCTCGGGCTTGGGGGGCTCGGGGGGCGCCATCTGCTGCGGGGGTTCCTGGGGCTGGAAGTCGTTCATTCCCGCAGGGGGGACCTTGCCGCGCAAGCACTCGGCGAGCTTGCCGCGCAGTTCCTCGTTCTCCTGGATCAGGCGGTCGAGCTCGGACTCGACCTCGTCGAGGAAGGCGTCGACCTCTTCTTCGTCATACCCCGGCCGGAGCCGGGTCGTACTGAACTGTTTATTCCGTACATCCGCGGGTGTCAGCGGCATGTTCGTCTCCTTGGCGCGCTTGGACTCTGTCCGTAGGGACGCTACCTGATCGTGACCTTACGGCAATCCAGATCATGACCAAGACTCACGTATCGGAACCGGAGCCTACCTTTCCGACATCTCGGGCCTTGCTACATGGTCGGGATCAGTGCCACGAACTGGATGAGGACCATCACCACGATGAACAGGACCGTGAAGCTCAGGTCCAGCGCGATGCTCCCCAGCCGGATGGGCTTGATGAAGCGTCGCAGGAACCTCAGGGGAGGGTCCGTGATCGTGTACGTCGTCTCGGCCAGGACCAATACGAATCCGGTGGGCTGCCATGATCTGGCGAAGGACTGGACCAAGTCGAACACCAACCGCCCGATCAGAACGAACAGGAAGATGTATAGGACAAAGTACAGAACGTTGCCGAGCACGACTTGGACGATGTTCACACTCGTACTCCGGCTGCCTCACTGGACGTCTGTGCTGTTCTAACTCTGATTGAAGAACCCTCGCTCAGCGATACGTGCTTTGTCTTCAGCGGTCACCTCAACATTAGCCGGAGACAACAGGAACACCTTGTTCGTCACGCGTTCGATACTGCCATGCAGCCCGAAGATCAGCCCCGCCGCGAAGTCGACGAGGCGCTTGGCGTCGCTGTCGACCATCTCGGTCAGGTTCATGATCACCGGGATGCCCTCCCGGAAATGCTCTCCGATAGTACGCGCTTCGTTGTACGTCCGGGGATGGAGCGTCGTGATTCGCGCGAGATCGGCTGTCGCGGGGGCGGTGACGGAGACATTACGTCGCTCATTGTGAGACACGGTGTAATCGCCCGAATCCGTCACGGAGTCACTTCGAGAGTCGGCGTCCCGGGGTCCGTGCTCTCGGCCGGACCGCTCCTCGACGCCCTCATCGAAGTCATCGAAGTCATCGTATTCATCCGCATAGCGGTGATCGTAACGGTCGTCCTCCACGAGGCCGAGGTAGACCGCCATCTTGCGCATAGCGCCGGCCATCTCTTGCCTTCCGTCGTCCCTGTGGTGATGTACCGCAGATGACTTATCGCTGGTTCAGGCCCGGTTGACCCCGCTGGCGGAGGCCACAGCGTGAGCCCCAAGGTCCATGTGGGGACATTACCCCACGATCGCCACACGGTCGCCGAGCAACGCCGTACCTATCCGCAGGTGTGTCGCACCCCTGCGGATCGCGGCCTCCAGGTCCCCGCTCATCCCCGCGGAAATCACCGTGGCACGAGGGTAGCGAGCCCTGAGGTCGGCTGCGACCGAGTAGAGCCGGTCGAAGGCCGGCTCCGGATCGGACCCCCTCGGCGCGACCGCCATCACCCCGCCCAGCGAGAGGCCCTCCTCCGCGGCGACCGCGTCCGCCAGGGCGGGCACGTCCGCGGGGTCGACCCCGCCGCGCGGACCGATCAGCCCCCGCTCCGAGTCCGGGTCCAGGTTGACCTGGACCAGGCAGCCCAGCTCACGCCCCTCGTTCCGGGCGCGTCTGGCCAGCTCCGCGACCAGCCGTCCCCGGTCCACCGAGTGGACCATGTCGGCGTACCGGGCCACCGAGCGCGCCTTGTTCGTCTGCAGCTGCCCGACGAAGTGCCAGGTGAGATCGAGATCACCGCACTCGGCGGCCTTCCCGGCGGCCTCCTGGTCCCGGTTCTCGCCCACGTCGCGCAGGCCGAGCTCCGCGAGGATACGCACGTCGGACGCCGGATGGTTCTTGGTGACCGCGATGACGCGGACCTCCTCCGGCGCTCTCCCGGCCGCCGCGCAGGCGGCGTCCACCCGTTCCCGCACCCGCTCCAGGTTCGCGGCGATCTCGGCCCGCCGCGCGTTCGTCCCGCCCATGTCAGACCCTCCAGACGTATCCGGCGAACCGGCCGGTGGCGGAGTCGCGGCGGTAGGAGAACAGCTCGGCGCTCTCCCTGGTGCACCGCGCGTCGTGCCTGACCGCTCCCACGCCCGCCCGCTCCAGCTGGGCGGCGACCGCCGCGCGGATGTCCACACCCGGCGTGCCCTCGGCGGTGTCGCACCAGGCCTCGGGCGCGGACCGGGCCACCTCCTCCCGCAGCTCGGCGGGCACCTCGTAGCAGCGTCCGCAGATCACCGGCCCCAGCAGCGCGGTGCACCGCGCCGGGTCGGCGCCGTGCCGCGTCATCTCCCCCACCAGCGCCGAGGCGATGTTCGCGGCCGTTCCCGGCCGCCCCGAGTGCGCCGCGCCGACGACGCCCGCCTCCGGGTCCGCGACCAGCAGCGGAAGGCAGTCCGCCACCAGGACCGCCAACGCCAGTCCGGCCTCGGTGGTCACGACGGCGTCCGCGTCGCCGGCATGGCCGCCATCGGCCACGACCGCGACGTCGGAGCCGTGCACCTGGTTCATCCACGCGACGCGGCGGGGGTCGAGGCCGAACCCGCGGGCGGCCCGCTCCCGGTTCTCGGCGACGGCCTCGGCGTCGTCGCCGACGTGGCCGCCCAGGTTCAGGCTGGTGTAGGGGTCCCGGCTGACCCCGCCACCGCGCTGGGTGAACCCGGCCCGGACGCCGGGCGCCAGTTCGATCACGGTGCTCATCGGCGCGAGCACCTCCTTGTCCGTTGGTGGGGGCAGAGGGGATGAGGGGCGGAGCGCGCGAAGCCCGGCCTGGGATCCCAGGCCGGGCGACGCGGTACTGCGGTTACTTGAGGAAGTCCGGGACGTCGAGGTCGTCACCCTCGTCGAAGACCACCCTGCGCCGCGGCGTCGGGATCTCGCTGGTCCGGGAGAACGGGCTCTCCGACGTGCGGGGACGGTTGTAGCCGTTCTCCCCCACCGCGTGGATGCCGCCCGGGCGGTACGGCCTCTCCTCGGGCTCCTCCGGCTCGGCGACCGGTTCGGGCTCGATCACCCGGGTCGGTTCGGGCTCGGGCTCGGGCTCGGGCTCGGGTTCGCGGACCGGCTCGGGCGCGCGGTACACGGGGGGCTCCGGGGCGCGGTGCACCGGGGGCTCGGGCTCGCGCACCGGCTCGGGCGCGGGCTCGACCGGGCGGACCGGCGCCGGGGCGGGCGCGGGCCGCTGCACGGGTGGAGGACTAGGCGCGGTCACCGCCCGGGACGGGGGGACTGCCTCCACCTGGGGCTCGTCGAACCCGGCCGCGATGACCGTGACCCGCACCTCGTCGCCGAGCGCGTCGTCGATGACCGCGCCGAAGATGATGTTGGCCTCGGGCGCCGCGGAGTTCGCCACGAGCTGGGCCGCCTCGTTGATCTCGAACAGGCCGAGGTCCGAGCCTCCCTGGATGGACAGCAGCACGCCGTGCGCGCCGTCGATGCTGGCCTCGAGCAGCGGCGAGGAGATCGCCATCTCCGCCGCCGCCACGGCGCGGTCGTCGCCGCGGGCCGAGCCGATGCCCATGAGGGCCGACCCCGCCCCCGACATGACCGACTTGACGTCGGCGAAGTCCAGGTTGATCAGGCCCGGCGTGGTGATCAGGTCCGTTATGCCCTGGACACCGGACAGCAGTACCTGGTCGGCGGCCTTGAACGCGTCCAGGACGCTGACCTGGCGGTCCGAGATGGACAGGAGCCGGTCGTTGGGGATGACGATGAGCGTGTCGACCTCTTCGCGCAGCATCGCTATGCCCGACTCGGCCTGGGTGGCGCGGCGCTTGCCCTCGAATCCGAACGGGCGGGTGACGACCCCTATGGTGAGCGCCCCCAGGGAGCGGGCGATGTTGGCCACCACCGGCGCGCCGCCGGTGCCCGTCCCACCGCCCTCGCCCGCTGTGACGAAGACCATGTCCGCGCCCTTGAGGACCTCCTCGATCTCCTCCCGGTGGTCCTCGGCCGCCTTCCGGCCCACGTCGGGGTTGGCGCCCGCGCCGAGGCCGCGGGTGAGCTCGCGCCCGACGTCGAGCTTGACGTCGGCATCGCTCATGAGCAGCGCCTGGGCGTCGGTGTTGATCGCTATGAACTCGACGCCCTTGAGGCCCTCTTCGATCATGCGATTGACGGCGTTGACACCGCCGCCGCCGATGCCGACGACTTTGATGACCGCGAGGTAGTTCTGCGGTGCTGCCACGACGAGGGGCCTTTCCGCTCGCTTCTTGCTACTCTGCCGGCTCCTCCGGGAAAGGGCGCCGAGCGCGCGTTCCCGGTCTGGACCGGCTCGAAAGCTGTCCGGTTCTGCTTGCTGCACGTGGTGCCCCGGTTCTGGCTTCCGTCCGGGGCGGTGGGGCCGCGCGACCACGGGGGCACGGCGTCATCCCATCCGCATCACGTGCGATGCGGTCGGTTTTCTTTACTTATGTCAACCAAGGGTGCTGCTTCCTGACAGTAGGCCGCCACCCCGGGGACGGGCAACTAACCACGACTTCAGACTATCGGCGTGTCGCGCGGCGGAGTGCTGGGCACGCCGCGCGCGTCGCCCTTTGCGATCGGTGTCGTCCTCCGGGCTCATCCGACGACCGCCACTCCCGCGGCGCTCACGTCGTACCGGAGCCCCTCCTCCTGAGGGTGCTCGCGCATGAGCACCTGGAGCACCCGCGCCTTGTCCGCGCCGCGCTCGGCGTCCCCCCAGACCACGGTCGCCCCGCCGCTGAGCCCGAGTGTGATGGTGGCGCGGTCGGTGGCCTCGATGGTGTCGACCTCGTCCAGGAGCGGTCCGGGCAGCTCGCGGGCGATCCGGGCCGCCTCGGCGATCGCGGGGTTCCCCTCGACCTCGCCCCTGACGCTCACCAGCGGGTATCCCGACGGCCGGGTCTCGGAGTCCTCGACGCGCACCCCCTCGCGGTCCACCAGGAGGTATCCGTGGCCGGCCTGGATGCTGACCACCGGGGTGCGCTCCACGACCTCGACGACGAGGGTGGCGGGCCAGCCTCGCGAGACCTCGGCGGACTCGGCCAGCCTCAGCTCCTCCACCCGCTCCGCGGCGGCGTCGGTGTCCACCCTGGCCAGGGGGGTTCCGGTGGCCACGTCCACCGCCGCCGCGACCTCGTCCTCGGTGAGCCGGCCCAGGCCACCGACCTCGATCTGGCGCACGACGAGCAGCCGCGATCCCAGCAGCACCCAGGTGACGACCGCGAGCAGTCCCACCACGAGGAGCGCCACGAAGGCGACCTTCCACGGGTCCGATCCGCGGCGTTCGGAGGGGGGCGCGCCGGTCCGTCCGGACGCCCGGGGCCGCTGGTCCTCGACCGTCACCCTGCCCCTCCTGTCTCGGCGTCCCGAACGCGCCCGCTCCGCGGTCAGCCGAGCGCCGCGACGATCACCGGGCCGAGCTCGGTGACGTCTCCGGCTCCCATCGTCAGCACGACGTCGCCCGGCCGGGCGACGGCCGCGACCCGGGCGACGGCGTCGGCCCGGTCCGGGTGGTGGTACACCCGGTCGTGGCCGACCCGGTCGGTGATCAGCTCGGCGCCGACCCCTGGTTCGGGGTCCTCGCGCGCGGCGTAGATCCCCAGGACGACGACCTCGTCCGCCCGGGTGAGCGCCTCGGCGAACTCGGCGGCGAAGATGCGCGTGCGACTGTACAGGTGGGGCTGGAACAGCGCCACGACCCGACCCGCCGGCGCGTCGCCGCCGCTCTTGGCCTTCTGGGAGTCGAGCGCGGCGCGCACGGCCGCCAGGTCGGCGGCGAGCTCGGTGGGGTGGTGCGCGTAGCTGTCGTACACGCGCACACCGCCGGCCTCGCCCTTGAACTCGAAGCGGCGGGCCGCGCCGGTGAACCCGGCGAGCCCCTCGACGGCGACCTCGGGGTCGTGGCCGAGCTCGTCGGCCACCGCGACCGCCGCCGCCGCGTTGAGGACGTTGTGCCGTCCCGGCGCGGCGACGGAGCAGCGGATCGGCTCGCCCGAGGGCGGGGTCAGGGTGAAGTCCGTGGCGAATCCGTCGGCCTCGATGGCGCCGACCCGGTAGTCGGCCCCGGCCGCCTCGCCGTAGGTGACGACCCGCTTGCCCCGCTCGCGGGCGACGTCGGCGACCCGGCGGGCGCCGGGGTCGTCGACGCCGACGACCAGGGTCTCGGACACCCGGTCGACGAACGCGGCGAAGTTGGCGTGGATCTCCTCCAGGCCCCCGTAGTTGTCGAGGTGGTCGGCCTCGACGTTGGTGACGACGGCGATCCGGGGCGAGAGCATGAGGAAGGAGCCGTCGCTCTCGTCGGCCTCGACCACGATGACGTCGCCCGAGCCCGCGTCGGCGCCCAGGCCGGTGGTCACCAGCTTGCCGCCGATGACGTAGCCGGGCGCGGCGCCCAGGTGCTGGAGCATCACCGTGATCATCGACGTGGTGGTGGTCTTCCCGTGGGTGCCCGAGACCGCGACCCCGCGCCGGTCCAGCAGCAGCGCGCCGAGCGCGGCGGCGCGCGGCAGCACACGCAGGCCGCGCGCCCTGGCCTCGGCCAGTTCGGGGTTGGCGTCCCTGATCGCCGAGGACACGACGAGCGTCTCGGCGGCGCCCACGTGCTCGGCGGCGTGCCCCACGTGCACGGTCGCGCCGAGTTCGGCGAGCTCGCGCAGCAGGTCGCCGTCGCGCGCGTCGCTGCCGGAGACCTCGATCCCGCGCTGCAGCAGCACCCGCGCGATGCCGGACATCCCGGCCCCGCCGATCCCCACGAAGTGGACCCGGCCGAGCTTGTCGACCTCGACCGGTTCGGTCGGCTCGACCAGGCTCATCGGGCGGTCCTCCCCGGATCGCCGTAGTCGTCGTCGGAGTCGTCGATGGGCATCTCCACGCCGGACCGGTCGCCGGTGGCGATGGCGACGACCTCGCGGGCCAGCGCCATGTCGGCGTCGCGGCGGCCCATCGTGGAGGTGGCCTCGGACATCGCCACGACCCGGTCGGTGTCGGTGAGCAGCGGGATGAGCGTCTCGCGGATCCACTGCGGGTTCAGCTCGGCGTTGGCGACCATGAGGCCGCCGCCCGCCTGCACGATCGGCTCGGCGTTGAGCCGCTGCTCGCCGTTGCCGATGGCCAGCGGGACGAACGCGCCGGGCAGGCCCACCGCGGTCAGCTCGGCGCAGGTGAGCGCGCCCGAGCGGCACATGGCCATGTCAGCGGCGGCGTAGGCCATGTCCATCCGGTCCACGTACGGCACGACCACGTAGGGGATGCCGTCGCGGGTGCGGTCCTCGGGGCCCTCGGCGTTCTTGGGGCCGACCACGTGCAGCACCTGGACGCCGGAGCGGTGGAAGTCGTCGGCGCTGTCGAAGGCGGCCTGGTTGACGGTCTGGGCCCCCTGGGAGCCGCCGAAGATCAGCAGGGTGGGAAGGTCCGAGCGCAGCCCGAAGTGGGCGCGGGCCTTGTCCCCCAGGGCCAGGCGGTCCAGGGAGGAGATCTGCTCGCGCAGCGGGATGCCGACGAAGCGGCCGTGGCGGATCTCGGTGTGCGGGTGCCCCGTGAACACGTGCGGGGTCAGCCGGGCGCCCAGGCGGTTGGCCAGGCCCGGCAGGGGGTTCGCCTCGTGCACCACGATCGGGACCTTGCGGCTGCGCGCGGCGAGGTACCCGGGGGTGGCGACGTAGCCGCCGAAGCCCACCAGGACGTCCGCCCGCATGCGGTCCAGGTGTCCCGCCGCGGCGCTGATGGCGCTGGCCAGCTTGCCGGGGACCGACAGCAGCTGGGGGGTGATTTTACGCGGCAGCGGCACCGCCGGGATCTCGCCCAGCTCGTACCCCCGCAGGGGGACGAGCCGCTGCTCCAGCCCCCGCTCCGTTCCCAGGCAGAGCACCTGGGTGTCGGGGTTGATGCGCCGCAGCGCGTCGGCCAGAGCCAGTGCCGGCTCTACGTGCCCGGCCGTGCCGCCGCCGGCGAGGACTACCCTCATCGTCGCCGATTCCTCCTCGCTTGGACCTGCGTCGGACGTGTCTTGGTGGCCCGGTTCACGGGGGCGGACCGACCGCCGGCGCCGATACCCGGGCTCAGCCAGCTTAGAGCCCTTTGCGTGTGTGTAGGACCCCGGGCCGCCAGCGCCTTGTGCGCGGCGGGCTCGCTCCTGGCGAGCGCGAGCAGGATGCCCAGGCCCAGCATCGTGGGCACGAGGGCGGATCCGCCCGCCGAGACCAGCGGCAGCGGGATGCCGGTGATGGGCAGCACACCGATGACGGTTCCGATGTTGACCAGCGCCTGGACGACGATCCAGGTGGTGACGGACACCGCGCTCAGGCGCACGAACGGGTCCCGGACCCGGGCGGCCACGCGCAGACCCGAGTAGCCCAGGACCCCGAAGAGGCCGACCACCAGGAGGGTGCCGATCAGTCCGAACTCCTCTCCGATGATGGCGAAGATGAAGTCGCTCTCGGGGTGCGGCAGGTGGCCCCACTTCTCCCGGCTGGCGCCGATGCCGACCCCGAACAGGCCACCGGTGCCCAGCGCGTAGAGGCCGTGCAGCAGCTGGTAGCCGCTGTTGAGCGGGTCCGCCTCGGGGTTGAGGAAGGAGGTCAGGCGCTTCATCCGGTAGGGCTCGACGGCGATCATGATGGCGACCAGCGCGCCGACGAGGCCGAGCACGCCCAGGAACAGCTTGCCGGGCGCGCCGACGATCCACAGCAGCACCACGAAGATCGCCATCAGGACGAACGAGGTGCCCAGGTCGCTGCCCAGCAGCACGAGCAGCACGAGGACGCCGCAGCCGGGCAGCAGCGGCATCAGCAGGTGCCGCCACTCGGTCAGCTCCCTGAGCTCGTCCCTGCGGGCGAGCACGCTCGCGCCCCACAGCGCGAAGGCGAGCTTCGCGGGCTCGGACGCCTGCACGGTGACGCCGCCGATCTCCAGCCACCGGGTGGCGCCGTAGTACTCCACGCCCTGGAAGACGGTCAGGACCAGCAGCGCGACGGAGACCAGCATCAGCGCGCTGCCCAGCAGCCGGAACATCCTGACCGGTGTCCGGGAGGCCACCAGCATCAGCGGGACCCCCATCGCGGCGGCGAACACCTGCTTCTGGAAGAGGGAGAACGCCGAGCCGGTCTCGGTGTAGGAGTCGACCATCGACGAGGACAGCACCATGACCAGGCCGAACGCGATGAGCAGGGAGCTGCTGCCGAAGATCAGGTAGTAGGAGGTCAGGGGCCGGTCCAGCAGCCTGGTGAACTCGCGGGTACGGTCGAGCACCGCACCGCCGCCCCCGCTGGGACGCCGTACCCTGTTCCCCCGCGTCCTGGTGGCCGAGGGAATCGATGTCGTCACCGCCACGTGCTGCCTCCCGACCACGCTGTCCCCTGGCGGTCCCGGAATCCTCGCCGGAACACGCCCTAGCGTCGAACAAGTCTGGCTGCAAGAGGCTTTGCGACGTCGTACATAACCGGGCGTGTTGGGGTTTTTCTGGCGCGGCACGGGCCGGGGACGCGCGAAGCCGGAAAAGGTTCACCGCGCCCCGGCGACGATTGTGTTGCGATCCGCCGGAGAAGTGCCCACTGTTCGGCGGTTCCCGTTGGGCGTGACCCTTTCGGGGTCTCAGAGGTGGTTGAGACCCCGGAAAGGGAACGACCGACGGGAGGATCAGCCCGCCAGCGCCCGCACCTCGCGGGCGAAGGCCTCGCCGCGGGCGGCGTAGTTGACGAACATGTCCATGGACGCCGCCGCGGGGGCGAGCAGAACGGTGTCGCCGGGGGCGGCGAGCCCCGCGGCGGCCGCGACGACCTCGGCCATCGCTCCGTCGTCGGCGCGGTCGACGTCGACCACCGGGACGTCGGGCGCGCGCTCGGCCAGCGCCTCGCGCAGCCGGGACCGGTCCGCGCCCAGCAGCACGACCGCGCGCAGCCGCCCGGCCGCGCCCGCCACCAGGTCGTTGACGTCGGCGCCCTTGAGCAGTCCCCCCGCCACCCACACCACGGAGGGGTAGGCGGCGAGCGAGGCCGCGGCCGCGTGCGGGTTGGTGGCCTTGGAGTCGTCGACGTAGTCCACGCCCCCGACGGTGGCCACGTGCGCGATGCGGTGCGGTTCGGGCGCGAAGTCCCGCAGGCCCGCGCGCACCGACCCGGGGTCCGCCCCGACGGAGCGGGCCAGCGCCGCGGCGGCCAGGGCGTTGGCGACGTTGTGCGGCGCGGCGGGGACCACGTCGGCCAGCGACGCCAGCTCCTCGGCGCTGGAGCGCGGGTCGGCGACGAACGCCCGGTCCACCAGCAGGTCCTCGACCACGCCGAGCTCGCCCGCCCGCGGGGTGCCCAGGCCGAAGCCGACCAGCGGGGCCCCGGGGTCCCCGCGCGTCTCGGCGAGGGCGCGGACGACCGGGTCCGCGGTGTTGGCCACCCGGATGGTGCCGGGGCCGTAGATCTTGGCCTTGGCCTCGGCGTAGGGGTCCATCCCGCCGTGCCAGTCGAGGTGGTCGGGGGCGATGTTGAGGATCGCGGCGGCGTGCGGGCGCACCGTGTCGGACCAGTGCAGCTGGAAGCTGGACAGCTCCACCGCGAGCACGTCGCGGTACTCCGCCGAGGACGGCTCCGCGAGCACCGCCTCGATGACGGGGGTTCCCACGTTGCCCACGGCCAGGGCGCGGCGGCCGTCGGCGCGCAGCATCGCCTCCAGCATGCGCACGGTGGTGGTCTTGCCGTTGGTGCCGGTGACGGCCAGCCACACCTGCTCGGCGGGCTTGAGCCGCCAGGCCAGCTCCACGTCCCCGATGACCTCGATCCCGGCCTCGGCGGCCCCGACCAGAAGGGGCGAGTCGGGCCGCCAGCCGGGTGTGGTGACCACGAGTCCGGTGTCCCCGGGCAGCACCGCGGCGGCGCCGAGCCCGACCCCGGCCCCGGCGGCCCGCAGCTCCTCCGCGCGCTCCCGGTTCGCCTCGTCGTCGCGTCCGTCCACGACCGTCACCCGGGCGCCCTTGGCGAGCAGCGCGTGGACGACGGGGGGTCCCGTGACGCCCAGCCCGGTCACGCAGACGGCGCGCCCGCTCAGCTCCATCGCGGTGTCGTCCATCTAGCGGGGCATCCATTCCAGGTAGAACAGGGCGATGCCCAACGCGACGAACAGGCCCTGGATGATCCAGAACCGGATCACGATGGTGGTCTCGGCCCAGCCCCTGAGTTCGAAGTGGTGCTGCAGGGGCGCCATTCGGAACACCCGTTTGCCGGTGAGCCGGAACGAGCCGACCTGGATGATCACCGAGGCGGTGATGAGCACGAACAGGCCGCCGATGACCAGCAGCAGCAGCTGGGTGCGGGTGGTGATGGCCAGGCCCACCAGGAGGCCGCCCAGCGCGAGGGAGCCGGTGTCGCCCATGAAGATCTTGGCGGGCGGGGCGTTGTACCAGAGGAAGCCGATGCAGCCGCCGAGCGCGGCCGCCGCCACCACCGCGAGGTCCAGGGGGTCGCGCACGGTGTAGCAGTTGGGTTCGAGGGCGTTGACGCAGCTCTGGCGCAGCTGCCAGTTGCCGATGACGACGTAGGCGACCAGCGACAGGATCATCGCGCCGGTGGCCAGGCCGTCGAGGCCGTCGGTGAGGTTGACCGCGTTGGAGGTGGCGACGATCAGGATCAGCGCCCAGATCACGAACAGCCACACCGCCATGGGCGGGCCGAAGTCGCGCAGCAGCGACAGGTGCGTGGAGCCGGGCGTGTAGGTGTAGTTGTTCGGGAACATGGTGACGCCGATGGCGAACCCGACGCCCACGATGACCTGGCCGAGCATCTTGGCGCCGCTGCGCAGGCCCAGGCTGCGGCGCTTGTAGATCTTGATGAAGTCGTCCAGGAAGCCGACGCAGCCCATCCCGACGAACAGGAACATCACCAGCAGGCCGGAGACGGTCGGCGGGGTCATCGTCGCCACGTGCGCGCCGAAGTAGCCGATGACGGCGCCCAGGATGATGACGATGCCGCCCATGGTGGGCGTGCCCTGCTTGGTCTTGTGGCCCTGGGGCCCGTCGTCGCGGATCTCCTGCCCGAACTTGAACCGGTACAGGATCTTGATCAGCGGCGGCATGAGGACGAAGGACACCAGCAGGGACAGCCCCGCCGCGACGAGAATGCCGGTCATTCGGCGGCCTCCGCACCGGTCAGCTGCTCGGCTACCTTTTCCAGCCCGGCCACTCGGGATCCCTTCAACATGACGATGTCCTTGGGTCGCAGGCGCTCGTTCAGCACCGCGACGGCCTCCGCGACATCGGCGACGGCGACGGTCTCGCCGTGCCAGTCCGCGACGGCCGCGGCTCCTTCCGCGACAGCCGCGGCCTGCTCCCCGACGACGACGAGGACGTCCACCCCGCTGCGGGTCACCAGCCGCCCGACGCGCTCGTGCTCGGCCCGGTGGGCGTCGCCGAGCTCGGCCATGTGGCCGAGGACGGCGAAGGAGCGGCGCCCGGCGCCCAGGGCGGCCAGCGTGTCCAGCGCCGCGCTCATGGACTCGGGGTTGGCGTTGTAGGCGTCGTTGACGACCGTCACGCCGTCCGCCCGCTCGGTGACCTCCATGCGCCAGCGGCTCCGGGGGGTGGCCTCTCCCAGGGCGGCGGCGATGTCGTCGACGCCCATCCCGAGTTCGGCCAGCACCGCGGCGACGGCCAGGGCGTTGTGCACCTGGTGGCGGCCGATCAGCCCGAGGTCGACGCGGGCGGAGCGGCCGCCGATGTCGAGGGTGAAGCCGGCGCGGCCCGAAGCGCGCACGTCGACCTCCCGCGCCCGCACGTCGGCGGTTTCGGCGAGGCCGTAGCCCACCACCCGGGCGGTGGTGCGCGAGGCCATCGCGATCACCGCGTCGTCGTCGGTGTTGAGGACCGCGACACCGCCCTCGTCGGCGGAGGGCAGCGCCTCGACGAGCTCGCCCTTGGCCCGGGCGATCACCGCGCGGCTGCCGAACTCGCCCATGTGGGCGCTGCCGACGTTGAGCACCACGCCGATGCGCGGCGGCGCGGCCTCGCACAGGTGCGCGATGTGCCCCACGCCGCGCGCGGCGATCTCCAGCGCGATGAAGCGGGTGGTCTCGTCCGCGCGCAGCACGGTCAGCGGGTGTCCGATCTCGTTGTTGAACGAGCCGGGCGGGGCGATCGTGGGGCCGAGCCGGGGCAGCACCTGGGCGAGCAGGTCCTTGGTGGTCGTCTTGCCGGACGAGCCGGTGACCCCGATGATGTCGGCGTCGGGGAGGCCGTCCACGACCGCGCGGGCCAAGCGGGCCAGCGCGGCCACGACCTCGTCGTCGCCGCCCTCGACCAGCAGATGGGGCGCGTCCACCGGGCGGGAGCCCAGGACCGCCACCGCTCCGGCCTCGACGGCGGCCGCGGCGAAGTCGTGGCCGTCGACCCGTTCCCCGCCGAGCGCGACGAACAGCGAGCCGGGGGCCACCTGGCGCGAGTCGACGACGACGGGACCGTTGACGGTGTCCGTGGGCTGCGCCGATCCGCGTATTCGGGATCGGGTGATCTCGGCGATCCGATCGAGCGTCAGCGCGATCAAATCCACTCCTCATGTCGGGCCCGGTCCACCGTGCTCAAAGCGCCATGACAGTGGACAGCGTGCGGAAAACGGGGATGCTGTACAAGAGCCGCGAGGCGCGGCGTGGAAACGCCACAGTGCCGGGCTGCGATTGCCGCACCTACCTTAGAACATGTTTGCTTACCGGGGTTGCGTCCCGCCCGGAATGTGGCACGAGTGAGACCCGCGCGCGGCCCGGCTCCGGGCGGCCCACCAGCGCGGACCGGGGGAACCGCCCGTCCTCGGCGATTCCCCCGGGGTTTTCGGACTTTTCGGTCCGTTTCGGCTTCCGGGCCGCTCAGTCCCCGCCGACCCGCCAGCGCAGGGCGTCGCGCAGCACCGCGCGGTCGTCGAAGGGCAGCACCCGGTCGCCCACGTACTGGCCGCGCTCGTGGCCCTTGCCGGCCACGACGACGACGTCGCCGGGCTTGGCGCGCTCCACCGCGAGCTCGATCGCGCTGTGCCGGTCCGGTTCGACCGTGACGCGGGCGCGCTGCCCGGCGGGGACCTTGGCCACGCCCTCCAGCATGCTGGTGATGATCGTGACCGGGTCCTCGGTCCGCGGGTTGTCGTCGGTGAGGATCACCGCGTCCGCGAGCCGTGCCGCCGCCTCGCCCATGAGCGGGCGCTTGCCCCGGTCGCGGTCTCCCCCGCAGCCCACGACCATGGTGAGCCGCCCCTCGGTGATGGAGCGCAGGGCGCCGAGGACGGCCTCGACCGCGCCGGGCTTGTGCGAGTAGTCGACGATGGCCGTGAAGTTCTGGCCCTCGTCCACCCGCTCCATGCGGCCGGGCACGCCCGGCGCGTCCGCGACGCCGTCCAGGGCGGTGTGCAGCGGGATCCCCGCCTCGACCAGGCCGACGATCGCGGCCATGGCGTTGGAGACGTTGAAGGGGCCGGGCAGGCGCACCGAGGCGTCCAGTTCCAGCCCGCCGGGACCGACCACCCGGAACCGGCTCCCCTCCGGACCCAGTACGACATCGGTGGCGCGCCAGTCCGCCTCCGGGTCGCCCTCGGCGGAGAACGTGGTGACCGGGATCTCACCGCGCGCCTCGACCATGTCGACGAGCGCGCGTCCGAACCGGTCGTCCCGGTTGACCACGGCGACCCCGGCGAACTCCGGGGTGAACAGCAGCGCCTTGGCCTCGAAGTAGTCGCGCAGGTCCGAGTGGAAGTCCAGGTGGTCCTGGGAGAGGTTGGTGAACAGCGCGACGTCGTAGCGCGCGCCGCTGACCCGGCCCAGCGCCAGGGCGTGGCTGGAGACCTCCATGGCGGCGGCGCTCACCCCGCGCTCGCGCATGAGCGCGAACAGGCCGTGCAGGTCGGTGGACTCGGGCGTGGTGAGGGAGGAGTCGACGCGCTCGTCGTCCACCCGCATCTCCACGGTGCCGATCAGTCCGGTGCGCAGCCCCGCCGCGCGCAGCCCCGACTCCACCAGGTAGCTGACGGTGGTCTTGCCGCTGGTGCCGGTGGTCCCGATCAGCAGCAGGTCGTCGGAGGGGCGCCCGTAGACCCAGGCCGACACCTCGCCGAGCAGCGCGCGCGGGTCCGGCACCGTGACCACCGGGAGCCGGGTGGCCGCCGCGCGGTCGTACCCGGCGGGGTCGGTGAGAACGGCCGCCGCCCCGGCCCTGGCCGCCTGGACGGCGAAGTCCGCGCCGTGCGCGCGCTCGCCCGGCAGCGCCGCGTAGAGGTCGCCGGGCCGCACCGCGCGCGAGTCGTGCGTGATGCCGCTGATGGCGGTCTCGGCGATGTCGCGCTCGGGGACGGGCTCGGAGTCGCCGGGGATCGCCACCGTCCCCAGCGGGAGCTCGGCGGGGTCCACGCACGTGATGAAGGCGTCGTCCCCGAGGAGGGGGACGAGCTCGGACAACGTGCGCGGCTGGACATGTTCGGGTCGCATTACGGGTGACACCTCGTGAGGTTATCGGCTGGCGGGGGAAGGAGGTTAATTCCACGCCGGAACGGCCGCGGACGGGTCCGGGCCCGCGCGGTCCTACTCCTCCAGGCGCAGCTGCGGCGGCTCGGTCCCGGTCGGCGGGACGCGCATGGTGCTCAGCGCGAACGACATCACGTCCGTGAAGACCGGGGTCGCGGCCTCGCCGCCGTAGTACTCCTCCTGGGGACCGTGCAGCACCACCAGGACGATCAGCTCGGGGTCGTCGATCGGGGCCATCCCCACGAACGAGCTTACGTAGCCGCCGCCCTCGTAGCTGCCCGTCTCCGGGTCGATCCGGTTCGCGGTGCCGGTCTTGCCGCCGACCCGGTAGCCGTCGATGCGGGCGCCCTGCGCGGTGCCCGCCTCGCCGGTGACGCCCTCCAGCATCAGCCTCAGGTCGGCGGCGGTGTCCGCGCTGACCACCCGCTCCCGCGCGGCCTCGGGCGCGGCGGCGAAGTCGCCCTCCTCCCCCACCGTCCCGGCGACCAGGGTGGGCTCCGTCCGGACCCCGTCGTTGGCGATCGTGGCGTACACGCCGGCCAGCTGCACGGCGTTGACCGAGAGGCCGTGGCCGAACGAGACGGACGGCAGGTGGGTCCCGGACCAGTCCGCCGGATCGGTGAGGACGCCCGCGTTCTCCCCCGGCAGGTCCAGTCCGGTGGGCCGGCCGAACCCGAACCGTCGCAGGTACTCGTGCATGCGCTCCTCCCCCAGCTGCTCGGCGACCTGGATGGTGCCGACGTTGCTGGAGGTCGCCATGATCCCGTTGAGGGTGAGCCGCTGGGTGGGGTGCTCGTGCGAGTCCCGGAAGACCTGGTCGTAGCGCTTGACGGAGTACGGGACGGTGTAGACGGTGTCGGGGGTGGTGACCCCCTCCTCCAGGGCCGCGGCGGCGGTGATGGCCTTGTTGGTGCTGCCCGGCTCGAAGGCGTCGGCGACCGCGCCGTTGCGCCGCTGCTCGGGGGTCGAGGAGCCGAAGTCGTTCTGGTCGTAGGTGGGGTAGCTCGCCATGGCCCTGATCTCGGCGTCGCGGTTCATCACGACCACCGTCCCGGCCTCGGCCTCCAGCTCCTCGGCGCGCTCGGTGATGGCCTGCTGGGCGTACCACTGCAGGTCCTGGTCCAGGGTCAGCCGGACCGTCCGGCCGGGCACCGGCTCGCTGGCCAGGCCGCCCACCATCGGGATCCGGGTGCCGCCCCGGCCCACCTCGACCTGCTGCTTGCCCGCCTCCCCGGCGAGCGTCTGGTCCAGGACCGCCTCCAGGCCCTCCAGGCCGTACCCCTCGGAGCCGACGAACCCGATCAGGTTGGCCGCGCCCGTCTCCTCCGGGTACACCCGCTTGTAGTCGCGCTCGGAGGAGACGCCCTGCAGGTCCAGCGCGTCGAGTTCCCTCCACTCCGCCTGCGACACCTTGCGCGCGACGACCTCGTAGCGGCTCGGCTCCCCGTCCACCGTGGCGTCGAGCTTGGCCTCGACCTCCTCGGCGGGCAGGTCGAAGCGCCCCGACAGCTCCCGGACGACCTCCTCGCGCTGCTCCTCGCGGACCTCGGCCGGGTCGACGAAGACGGTGCGCACCTCCACCGACATGGCGAAGGGCCGCCCCGAGGCGTCGGTGATGTCGCCGCGGAAGGTGGGGATGTCGATGGTGCTCAGCCTCAGGTCCGAGGCCTCCTCGGCGTAGCTGGCGGCCTCGAACCCCTGGATCTGCACGAGCCGCCCGCCGAAGACGAGCAGCACGGCCACGAGGATGCCCAGCGCGACCTTGATGCGGGGCCCCGGGTCGCTGCGGCGGAACTTGCGGCGCAGCGGCGAGACCGGCTCCCCGCCCGAAGGGCGGCGCGGCGGCGCGGCGGCGCGGGACGGGGGCGTCCCCGCGCCGCCGCGCCTTCGGGCGGCCTCGGGCGCCGGGCGGGGGCGTCCCTTGGGATCGGTGGAGCGCGGCCCGGGGCCGCGCCGGCTGCGCGCCGAGGACGACGGGCGGCGCGGGTCCCGGGGACTGCGGTCGCGTGGCGTGCTCAAGGGCGGTCCCCTCCCCCGTTCCCGGACCGCGCGGGTCTGTGTCGGCTTCCCCTCCGGACCCGCGGACGGGGGGAGCGGCGCGCCGCCTCCCCCTCCGGCCCCGGACCGCCGCGCTCCGCGCCCGTCACTCGGCGTCCCGCCCGGTGCCGCCCTCGCCCAGGTCGATGAACTCGGGCGCCTCGCCCGGCTCCATGCCGAGCTCCTCGGCGGCCTCGGCGATCCTGTCGGGCGACTCGGCGTGCAGGATCATCTCGCGCAGCGCCTGCTCCTCCTGGGCGAGCTCGCGGTTCTCCTGCTGGAGGGTGGAGATCTCGAAGGTGTCCTCGGCCAGGACGGCGTGCAGCATCAGCAGGGTGACCAGGGCCCCGCCGAGCAGGCCCAGGACGAGCAGCACGAACGGCATGCGCGGCGCGTTCGGGTGCGCGGCCTCCGCGGCGCGCGCCCCGGCGGGGGCGGTGGCCGCGGTCCGTCGCGCGGGGGCCCTGCGGGGCCCGGCCGGTGCCGCCGCGCGGGCGCGGGGCCTGCTGCGGAGGGGGTCCTCGGTGCTGCTGGTGCTCATGCGGTCTTCTCCCGGACGCCGTCGGCGCCCCGCGGCCCGGGGCGCCCTGGTGCTCTGGTGTGGGAGCCGCCGGTCACGGCTCCCGGATCCTCTCGGCGGCCCGCAGCCGGGCCGACGCCGCGCGGGGGTTGTGCTCGCTCTCCCGTTCCGAGGGCAGTTCGGCGCCGCGGGTGAGCAGCCGGAGCTCGGGCTGGCGGTCCGGCAGGGGGACCGGCAGGTCCGGCGGGGTGGTGTCGACGCTGAGGGCGGTCAGGGCGCGCTTGGTGATGCGGTCCTCCAGGGAGTGGTAGGACAGCACCGCGACGCGCCCGCCGACCGCGAGCCGGGAGATCACCGCGGGCAGGGTGCGCTCCAGGATGGGGAGTTCCGCGTTGACCTCGATGCGCAGCGCCTGGAAGGTGCGCTTGGCGGGGTTCCCGCCGGTGCGGCGGGTGGCGGCGGGGATGGCGTCGCGCACCAGTTCGGCCAGGGCCCGAGTGGAGTTCAGGGGCGCCCTGGCGCGTTCGCGCACGATGGCCTGGGCCACCCGGGTGGCGAAGCGCTCCTCGCCGTAGACCTTGAGGATGCGGGCGATCTCGCCGGTGGAGTAGGTGTTGACGACGTCGGCCGCGGTGCGGTCCTGGGTGCGGTCCATGCGCATGTCCAGCGGCGCGTCGTAGGAGTAGGCGAAGCCCCGGTCGGCCTCGTCGAGCTGGGGCGAGGACACGCCCAGGTCCAGCAGGACTCCGTGGACCCGGCCGATGCCGAGGTCGTCCAGGACCCGGGGGATGTCGGAGTAGACCGCGTGGGCGAAGTGGGTCCGGTCCGCGAAGGGCGCGAGGCGGCGCCCGCTGCGCTCCAGGGCGGTGGTGTCGCGGTCCACGCCCACCAGCCGGACGCCGGGGTGGGCCTTGAGAAGCGCCTCGGAGTGGCCGCCGAGGCCGAGTGTGCCGTCCACGACGACGGCGCCCGGCCCGGAGAGCGCCGGCGCGAGGACGTCCAGGATCCGGTCGAGCATGACCGGCACGTGCGAGGGCTCGGGCGCCTCCCGGTGCGTCCGTGCGCCGTCGCCCGGCACGTCGTTCCCCATCAGCACGCTTCCCCCTCGTCGTCGCGTCCCCGTTCGCCGCCCGCGGCGGCGGTCCCCTCCCGGACCGGAGCGGCCCGGTCCGGCCTTCAGACGCGCCGCCGACGGCGGCGGTCGTCGCCCGCGCGGTGGTCACCTGGCACCGGGGAAGATGCGCCAGCTGACCTGATCGGTCGCGCCTGAAGGCCTGGACCCGACAGGGATCGACGATCGTGACCCTGTCCGGCCCGCGGTGCCGGTTGTCGAAGCCGACGCGGCGGTGCCGTGGGATCACAGCACCCCCGGCAACACCTCCTCCGCCAGTCCCGCGAACACCTGCTCCTGTTCGGCCTCGTACTCGGCCCAGGCCTTCGCGTCCCAGATCTCCAGGCGCGTGTTCGCCCCGATGACCACGCAGTCCCGGTCCAGGCCCGCGTAGGCGCGCAGGTTGGCCGGGACGGTGACCCGGCCCTGCTTGTCGGGCAGTTCGTCGGACGCGCTGGCGAAGAAGACGCGGCTGTGGTCGCGCACTGCTTTGGCGGTGACGGGGGCTGCGCGGAGGGCTTCGGTGACGCGCTCGAACTCGCGCAGCGGAAAGACGTAGAGACAGCGCTCCTGGCCTTTCGTGACCACCAGACCCCCCGACAGTTCGTCGCGGTACTTCGCGGGAAGGAACATGCGCCCCTTCTCGTCGAGGCGCGGTGAGTAGGTGCCGAGGAACACCGGCCCCACCTCCCGAAACCTCGCGTGGAGCAGTCCCCTGCTCCACGGGGCCCCACTGTACTCCACTCTCCTCCCCGGTCAACAGATTCGACGCCGCCGAAAGCCCTACGGACGCGGGGAATCCGCAGGTCACCAAGGGGGAGCCGTGTGGAGCGGGCGGCGCCCGGCCGGGGGTGTCGCCCCCCTCGACCGCGCACCCCCCGGGGGCCGTCCGGGTCCTCCCTCCCTGATTTGCAAAAGACCGCTTTCGGCCTAGCCTCGTTTCGACACGGCAGGCGCTGCGAGAGGGGACACGTGTCGCTCGACACGCGGTTGAACGGCCATGGCGACGACCCCTCCGGCCGCGGCGACGGCGTCCTCGACGCGGCCGACCGGATCCGGTCGGCGATCGAGACCGTGATCGGGGGCAAGTCCGAGATCATCCGGATCGCGCTGACCGTGCTGCTCGCGGAGGGGCACCTGCTCGTCGAGGACATCCCGGGGGTCGGCAAGACCATGCTGGCCAAGGCCCTGGGCCGCACCATCGACTGCACGGTGCACCGCGTGCAGTTCACCCCGGACCTGCTGCCCGGCGACATCACCGGCGTCAGCGTCTACCACCAGCAGCGGCGCGAGTTCGAGTTCCAGCCCGGCCCGGTGTTCGCCAACATCGTGCTGGGCGACGAGATCAACCGGGCCTCCCCCAAGACGCAGTCCGCGCTGCTGGAGTGCATGGAGGAGGGACAGGTCAGCGTCGACGGGGTCACGCGGCGGCTGGACCCGCCCTTCATGGTGGTCGCCACCCAGAACCCCGTGGACATGGAGGGGACCTACCCGCTGCCCGAGGCGCAGCGGGACCGCTTCATGGCGCGCGTCGCCATGGGCTACCCCGACGCCCAGGCCGAACTCGACATGATCGACACGCACACCGCCCGCTCCCCGCTGGACCGGCTCACCCCGGTGACGGACACCGGGCACGTGAGCGCGATGATCGAGCGGGTCCGCGGCGTCCACACCTCCCCCGCGGTCAAGCGGTACGCGGTGGAGCTCGTCTCGGCGACCCGGTCCTCCCCGGCGCTGCGGCTGGGCGCCTCCCCCCGCGCGACCCTGCACCTGGTGCGCGCCGCCCGCGCCTACGCCGCCCTGGACGGCCGCGGCCACGTGCTGCCCGACGACCTCCAGGCGCTGGCGGTCCCCGTCCTGGCGCACCGTCTGCTGCCCAGCCCCGAGGCCCAGCAGCAGCAGCGCACCCCCGAGCAGGTGGTCGGGGAGCTGGTGGCCCGCCTCCCGGTTCCCGACCGCGGTTGACCGCCCTCCCCACCGACAAGGCGGAAACGTGAACGTGCTGCGCTCCTTCACCCTGCGCGGACGGGTCTTCCTGTGCGTGGGCGTCGCCCTCGCCGTCGGGGCCCTCCTCGTCGGGGAGCGGGACCTGCTGCGGATCGCGGTCCTCGTCACCGTGCTCCCGCCGGTCTGCGCGCTGATGGCCGCGCGCGCCCCCGGCCGCGTCGAGCACACCCGCGAGCTGACCCCGGCCCGCGTCCCCGTGGGCGGCGACTGCCGGGTGGTGCTCACCCTGGCCAACACCTCCCGGACCAGACCGACCGGGACGGTCCTGGTCGAGGACCGCCTGCCGTACGCGCTCGGGGCCCCGCCCCGGTTCACCATCGGCCGCCTGCGGCCCGGCGAGCGGCGGACGGTCTCCTACCGGCTGCGCTCGCACATGCGCGGGCGCTACCCGGTCGGCCCCCTCACCCTGTACTTCACCGACCCCCTGGGCTGCGCCCGGTTCGCCGACGAGGTCGGGACGGGTGTTTCGCTGCTGGTCACCCCGTCGGTCGTGGCGCTGCCCGAGGCCCCCGGGCACGGCGGCTCCACCGAGGCCGGGCAGAGCCGGGCCCGCGTCGCGGCCAGCCTCGGCGACGACGACGCCGTACCGCGCGAGTACCGGCACGGCGACGGCCTGCGCCGGGTGCACTGGCGCTCCACCGCGCGGCGCGGCCGGCTCATGGTCCGGCGCGAGGAGCAGCGGTGGCGCGACCACAGCACCGTCCTGCTGGACACGCGCTCGGGCGCGCACGCGGGCGGCGGCCCCGCCTCGTCGCTGGAGGGCGCGGTCACCATGGCCGCGTCGGTCGCCGTGCACCTGCTGGACCGGAACCACGAGCTGCGGTTCGTGGCCGGCACCGAACTCGGCCCGCTGCACCGTCGCGACGAGGTCCTGGACGCGCTCGCGGTCGTCCGGCCGTCCGCGTCCGCCTCGCTCCGGGCCGGGATCGGCCTGCTGGCGCGGGCCCCGGTGAACGGCCGGGGCGTGCTGGTGGCGGTGGTGGGCGCGCTGGGCGTGGACGAGGTGGACGCGCTCGCCGCGTGCCGCCCCGGGCCCTCCGGCGGGCGCGTGGCCGTGCTGGCCCCCGGAGCGGCCTGGCCGTCCCCGGAGGCGCGCGACGCCGCCGCCGGGCGCCTGGCCGACGCGGGCTGGCGGGTCCTGGCGCCGGACCACCCGGGGGCGCTGCCCGGCCTGTGGGGCGGCGCGACGGCGGACGCCCGATGAGGCCGGGCGCGGACGCGGGCCCGCGGACCCTGCTCACCCTGGCCGCGGCGGTCACCACCCTGTGCGCGTTCTCCCTGCTGGACCCGGTCTTCTCGACCCCCGGCTGGTGGACCGGCCCGGTGCTGGCGGTGTGCGTCGTCGCCGCGGTCGGCGCCGCCGCCCAGTGGGTGCGCGTCCTCGGCCCGCTGACGCCGCTCCTGCAACTGGCCGCGCTGGCGCCGGCGGTCACCGGCTACCACGCGCCCGACACCGCGCTCCTCGGCGTCGTCCCCACCCCGGCCTCGGTCGGACGGCTGACCGCGCTGGGTGCGGCGGGCCTGGAGGAGATCCGGGTGGGCACCACGCCGGTTCCGGCCTCCCCCGGGCTGACCGTGCTGGTGACGCTGTGCCTGGGGCTGCTGGCGGTCCTCGTCCACCTGGTGGCGGTCACGCTGCGGCTGGCGGGGCTCGCCGGGCCGGCGCTGCTGGCCCTGGTCTTCGTCCCGCTGACCGTGCACCACGAGGGCGTGGCCTGGGGCGCCTTCACGGTGACCGCGCTGGGCTTCCTGCTGCTGCTCGGCGTGGAGTCGGCCGTGCGCACCGCCGCCTGGGGCGTCCGGGTCCGCTCGGACCGGTGGCCGCCCCGCCGGGGCCGGGCCCCGGCGGCCGACGCGGCCCGGCAGGCGCTGGATGTCACCCGGGTCGCCGCTGTCGCGGTGGCGCTGGCCCTGCTGCTCCCCCTGGCGGTGCCCGGCCTGGTCAGCGACGCGATGTTCGCGCTGACCAGCGGGGTGCGCGGGGACGGCCGGACGGTGACCACGGTGAACCCGCTGGCGAGCCTGCGGAACGACCTCACCGCGGCGGGCGACCGCCAGGTCCTGGAGTACCGGACCACCGAGAGCAGTCCCGAGTACCTGCGGACGCACGTGCTCGACGCCTTCGACGGCGCGGACTGGACGATGTCGCCGGTGCAGGCGTCCCAGCGCCACCGGGTGGACGGCGCGCTGCCCGAGGCCCCGGGGTTCGTCCCCGGCCCCGAGGACGAGCCGGTGACCACGGACATCACCGTCTCCGCCGCCGTCCGGCAGATGGACTTCCTGCCGCTGCCCTACCCCAGCAGCGGCCTGCTCGTGCCCGGCGAGTGGTTCGCGGACCCCGACACGCTCATGGTGTTCTCCCCGGAGGAAGAGGCCGGTGGACTGACCTACCAGGTGACCGGCAGCCGCCCGGCGCCCGACCCCGGCGACCTGGCCGCGTCCGGCGAACCGGCCTCGGTCGACGGGCGGTACCTGGAGCTGCCGCCCGTCCCGGACGAGGTGGCCGCGCTGACCGACTCCGTCGTCGCGGACGCCGGGAACCCGTACGAGCGGGCGGTCGCCCTCCAGGACTGGTTCACCGGCGGCGGGTTCGAGTACGACCTGCGCCCGCCCGGGGTCCCCGCCGGCACCGACCCGCTGTCCTACTTCCTGCTGGAGAGCAGGACCGGCTACTGCCAGCACTTCTCGGCTGCGATGGCGGTCATGGCGCGGTACGCGGGCATCCCCGCGCGGGTCGCCGTGGGCTACACCGCGGGCGAGAACGTCGGCGGGGACCACTGGGTGGTGACCCAGCGGAACGGGCACGCCTGGCCGGAGCTGTACTTCGAGGGGCAGGGCTGGCTGCGGTTCGAGCCGACCCCGAGCGCCTCGGGCGGCCAGCCGAGCGCGGACGTGCCCGACTACGCCGCCCCCGCCCGGGAGGAGACGCCCGAGGACGCCGGGCGGGAGGCCGCCGGGACGCCCGGGGAGAGCGCCGGACCGGAGCGGGAGCCCGAGGACGCCGAGACGCCCGGCCCCGGCCAGGAGGCGGCCCCCGCCGACCGGACCGCGGGCGGCGGCGCCGGTCAGGGGAGCGACGCCCCGCCGGTCGCGGCCGCCGTCGCCGCGGCGCTGGCCGTCCTGCTGGCGCTGCCCGCACTGGTCCGGCGGATCGTGCGCGGGCTGCGCTGGGGCCGCGCCTCCGACGCCCGGCGCCGGGCGCGGGCCGCCTGGCTGGAGCTGCGCGACGACCTGCTGGACCTGGGCCTGGGGTGGAACCCCGCGGAGAGTCCGCGCGCCGTCGGCCGCCGCCTGGAGGACGGGCAGCGGCCGGCCGAGCACGCGCGCGCCGCGCTGCGGCGCGTCGTGGCCGCCGAGGAGGCCGCCCGGTACGCTCCCGAGCCGCTCCCGGCCCGGGACCTGGCCGACGACAGCCGCGCCGTCCGCCGCGCTCTCGCCGCCGCGTGCCCGCCCCGCACCCGCGCCCTGGCCCTGCTGCTGCCCCGGTCCCTGTTCACGAGGAAACGCCCCCGCAGGAACAGCCGTAGAACGGTCTAGGGAAGCCCCGGCGCGGGGGTGGTTCGGGCGGCGGTGCTTCGGGGACCTTTCGGCCTCACGCCACGCGGATCGCGAGGTGACGGCGGGCGGCGGCGACGGGTGCGGGTCGGGGCCGCGCCCACGGCGTCCGCTGCGTGGGGGTTTCGTCGACGGTCTTGGGCTTTCTGCCCGTCTCGGGGCCGGGAAGGGCGGAAAGCCCGTGATCATTCCGAGCGAGGGCGGGACCGGCCCGCGAATCCGCGGTTCCCCGGGCCCCGAACAACCGCCACGCCGGAAACCAACGCGAGTGGGCCGCGGTTCGCACCGCGGCCCACTCGCGTTGTCGGAGGAGAACCCGCCCTCCGGCGGGGTGTCACCTGTCCGGCTAGTGCTCGCCCTCCTGGCGGCGGCGCCAGCGCTCCTCGAAGCGGTTCATCATTCCGGGGCGCTGCTGCTTGCGCTGCCGGACCGTTGCCTGATCGCTCTCGGTCTGCCCGCCGGCGGCCCGCCGCCACCCGGACAGGCCCCACAGCGCGCATGCCAGCATGACGATGAAACCGGCGACGCTGACCGGAACCGCCTGGAAGACCATCCCTCCGAGCAGGAGGCAGATGCCAACCACGAAGCCGATAGAAGCCTTGATTAGCCGGCGCTTGTAGTGGACCTGCGGGTTCGTCTGCCGAACGGTGTTCGCGAACTTCGGGTCCTCCGCGTACAGCGCCCGCTCGATCTGCTCGAGCATGCGCTGCTCATGTTCAGAGAGCGGCACGGCGCCTCCCAAAAACAGTCCCCGGTTGGGGCAACGGGTGCTGAACAACAATCTGATGGCCAGTGGTATGCCCAGAATACGGGGACTTAGCGCTCGGTGAAAAGAAAAGATGCGCGCCTGGACCACCCACATCGACCACAGTACCCCCGACTACACCGGCTCTCACGGGACCTCCGTCCTTCTCTCCCCTTGGACCTGGGGAACCGTCGCGGACCGGGGTGGCTCCCCGGTCGTCCCTGACACGTGCAACGCGAACCGGCGCGGAAAGATGCCGGATCATACGTCGTCTTCATCACGAAACGCCAACGCCGCCGGGCCGATCGCCCCGGCGCCGAACCGGCGGATCACCTCGTCCTGGACCCGCTCGGCGGCCCGCCACCCCTGGTCCGGCTCGTCCAGCGCCAACTGGTGGTGGATCTGCCCGGCGGGCACCAGGCCCTCCATCCGCACCCCCACCAGCCGCAGCGGCACCCCCGACAGCCCCGAGGCCTCGTACAGCTCCCCGGCCGCGGTGAAGACCTCCCGGGCCACGTCGGTGGGCTCGCCCAGGGTGCGCGACCGGGTGACGGTGCGGAAGTCGGCGCGGCGCAGCTTGACCACGACCGTGCGCCCGGCCTGCCCGCTCGCGCGCAGCCGCCGCGCGACCTTCTCCGTGAGGCGCAGCAGTTCGCGGCGGATCGTCTCGGGATCGCGCACGTCGCTGTCGAAGGTCTCCTCCGCGCCGACGCTCTTGTCGGCGGTCTCGGTGGTGACGGGGCGGGGGTCGCGCCCCCACGCCAGTTCGGCGAGGTGCGCGCCCAGCGCCTGGCCCAGTTCGTGGCGCAGCGTCTCGGGCGGCGTGCGCGCGACGTCGCCGACCGTGCGCAGACCCAGGCGTCTGAGGGCCTGCTCGGTCTTGTCCCCCACGCCCCACAGCGCCCCGACGGGCAGCGGGTGCAGGAAGGCGGCGACGTGCGCGGTGGGGATGAGCAGCAGTCCGTCGGGCTTGCACCGGGTGGAGGCGAGCTTCGCGGCGAACTTGGTGGCCGCGACCCCGACCGAGCAGGTGAGGCCCTGCTCCCCGTGGACGCGGGAGCGGATGAGCTCGGCGATCCGCACCGGGCCGCCGAGGCGGCGGCGCGCGCCCGACACGTCCAGAAACGCCTCGTCCACGGACAGCTGCTCCACCTCGGGGGTGACCGAGCGCAGGATGTCCATGACGGCCGCGGAGACCCGCCGGTAGGCGGCGCCGTCGGGCGGGCGCACGACCGCGTCCGGGCACATCCGCAGGGCCCTGGACATGGGCATCGCCGAGTGCACGCCGTACTCGCGGGCCGGGTAGTTGGCGGCGGCCACGACCCCGCGCGGTCCGGTGCCGCCGACGATCACCGGGCGCCCCCGGAGCCCGGGGCTGCGCAGCTCCTCGACGCTGGTGAAGAAGGCGTCCATGTCGATGTGCAGGACGACGCAGTCGGCGTCGTCGGGGTCCGCCCGGCCGAGGGGCGCGATGCCGTCCGCGGTCACCGTCCCGCGCACGGCCCGGCCGCGCTCGAGCTGCCGCCGACTCATGGGACACCTCCTGGACTTCCCACCCGAACCGCTCCCACCCCGCCGTTCCACCGAGCGGCGCGGACACCGCGACGGCGGATTCCGGTCAGTCCGGCCGACGCGCCAGCACGTGCAGCTGGGTGGCGATGCCGGACAGCTCCGGATGGGCCGAGGCGGCCCTCTCCAGCGCCACGAGCGTGTCGGGGACCTGCGGGTCCTCGAAGACCCGGCCGGGCAGCAGGTCGCCCAGGACCCGGACCCCGCACAGCTCCGCCACGGGGAGCCCCGCCTCGTGGGCCAGCGCGACGACCCCCTCGGCGGTGAAGCGGCGCGGCATCGGGTCGCCCCGCCCCCACCGGCCGTCGGGCGAGTCGAGCAGGGCCAGCGCGTCGGCCAGGTGCCCGGCGAGGGCCCGGTGCAGCACCGCGGCCACGGCGTTGGCTGCGAGCAGGCTGACCGCCCCGCCGGGCCGGGTGACGGCCACGACGTCGCGCAGCGCGGCGAGCGGGTCGTCCACGTACTCCAGGACGTTGTGCACGAGGACCAGGTGGGCGTGGTCCCCGGGAAGCAGGTCGCGCAGGTCCCGGGTGTCGCCCTGGACCCCGCGCACCCGGACCCCCGCCTCGGCGGCGCGGCGCTCCAGCGCGGCCAGTGAGTCGGGGCTGGGGTCCACGACGGTCACGCGGTGCCCGAGGGCGGCGAGCGGAACGGCGGCACCGCCGGTGCCGCCCCCCGCGTCGACGATCTCCAGCGGGCCGTCGGCCCCCTCGCCGGCCCGGGCCAGTTCGGCGCTCAGCACCTCCCAGAGCACGGCGGTGCGCGCGACGTTGGCGGCGCGCCTGGAACCGGTGGACGCGGCGGCGACGGCGCCGAGCGGGTCTGACACGAACGGGTCCTTTCCCTGCCCCCGCCCTACAGGGCGAGCGAGGCCTTGTTCTCCATCAGCCGCGAGAGCAGGCCGTTGATGAAGGTGGGCGATTCGTCGGTGGACAGCTCCTTGGCCACCGCCACCGCCTCGGCGATCGCGACCCCGTCGGGGATGTCCTCGGCCCACAGCAGCTCGTAGGCGCCCATCCGCAGGATGTTCCGGTCGACCACCGGCATGCGCTCCAGCGTCCAGCCGATGGCGTAGGCGTCGAGGAGTTCGTCGATCCGCCCGCGCCGCTCGTCCACCGCGGCGGCGAGCCGCTCGGTGAACTCGTTGATCGGCGGTTCGGTCTGGATCCGGCGGCGCTGGATCACCTTCTCGACGGTGACCCCGCGGAGTTCGGCCTCGTACAGCACTTCCACCGCGCGCCGGCGGGCCTTTCGTCGTGCTCCGCTCATCAGTTGACGCGGCCCAGGTAATCACCGGAACGGGTGTCGACCTTGATCTTCTCGCCGGTGCTGATGAACAGCGGCACCTGGATGACGGCGCCGGTCTCCAGGGTGGCGGGCTTGGTGCCGCCGGTGGAGCGGTCGCCCTGCAGGCCGGGGTCGGTCTGGGAGATGACCATCTCGACCGAGGCGGGCAGCTCGATGTAGAGCGGGTTGCCCTCGTTGACGGCGACGACCGCGGTGGCGCTCTCCAGCAGGTAGTCGGCGTTCTTGCCGACGACCTCGCGCGGGATGTAGAGCTGGTCGTAGGTCTCGGTGTCCATGAACACGTAGGACTCGTCGTCGGCGTAGAGGTACTGCATGTCGCGGCGGTCGACGTTGGCGACCTCCACCTTGACGCCCGCGTTGAAGGTCTTGTCCACGACCTTGCCGGACGTGACGTTCTTCAGCTTGGTGCGCACGAAGGCGCCGCCTTTGCCCGGCTTGACGTGCTGGAATTCAACGACGCTCCAGAGCTCGCCGCCGTCGAGCTTCAGAGTGATGCCGTTCTTGAGGTCGTTCGTCGTCGCCACTTCGGTCGTCTCTCCAAGCAGTAAGGCGAAAAATTCGGTGATCCGCGTGCCGCGGCCGCCCGCGCCCTACGGGGCGCCGCGACGCACGCGGCAGGAGTCTCGGTGTTCCGGCGCACGCCGCTCCCGGCGCGAGCCGGGCGGGCCTCTTATGTCGCGAAGAGCCGGAACACGCCCTGAGAGGCCAGTCTAGTGGGTGTCGGGCGCGACCGGCGCTGTGCCGCTCACCGCGCGGTACGCCCGGTCCAGCAGCCCGGCCTCCGGACCGGCCAGGATCGCGGGTTCGGCGATCCCGTCCAGGACCACGAAGCGCAGCGTCGCGCCGCGGGTCTTCTTGTCCACCCGCATGGTGTCGCGCAGGGCGGGCCACGCCTCCGCGGCGTAGTGCACCGGCAGGCCGACCGACTCCAGGACCCGGCGGTGCCGGAGCGCGGTGGCCTCGTCGATGCGGCCGTCCAGGCGGGCCAGCTCGGCGGCGAAGACCATGCCGATGGAGACGGCGTAGCCGTGCCGGAAGGTGTAGTTCTCGGCCCGCTCGATGGCGTGGCCCAGGGTGTGCCCGTAGTTGAGGAACTCGCGGCGGCCGCTCTCGCGCAGGTCCGAGGAGACGACCTCGGCCTTGACCGCGATGGCGCGCTCGATGATCTCCCGGGTGTGCTCGCCCTCGGGCCGGGTCGCGCCCTGGGGGTCGGCCTCGACCAGGTCGAGGATGACCGGGTCGGCGATGAACCCGGCCTTGACGATCTCGGCGAGCCCGCCGATGTAGTCCGCGCGCGGCAGCGTGGGCAGCGTTCCCAGGTCGCACAGGACCCCGGCGGGCGGGTGGAACGCGCCGACGAGGTTCTTGCCCTCGGCGGTGTTGATGCCGGTCTTGCCGCCGACCGCGGCGTCGACCATGCCCAGCAGGGTGGTGGGGACCAGGACCGCGCGCACGCCGCGCAGCCAGCTCGCCGCCACGAACCCGGCCAGGTCCGTGGTGGCGCCCCCGCCCACGCCCACGACGACGTCGGTGCGGGTGAAGGCGGCCCGTCCCAGGCGCGACCACAGGTCCGCGGCCACCGACACGTCCTTGGCGGCCTCGCCGTCGGGGACCGCCATCGGGTGCGTCTCGAAGCCGGCCGCGCCCAGCACCGCGCACACCGGCCGGGCGACCCCCTCGAGCGAGGCCGGGTGCACGACCGCGACCCGCCGCGCCCCCGTCCCCACCAGCCCGGGCAGCTCGCCCAGGACGCCGCTGCCCACGACCACGTCGTAGGGGGCGGAGGAGCCGCCGACACCGATCCGGGTGGGCTTCATCGCCGGTCCTCCGCGGTGACGGCCTCGACGATCCGGTCGACGACCTCTTCGGGGTGCCGGGAGCTGGTCGACACGGTGGTCGTGGCCAGCCCCTGGTAGACGGGCAGGCGCTCCTCCAGCAGGGCCCTGAGCCGGGCGCGCGGGTTGCCCATCAGGAGCGGGCGCGCGGCGTCGAGGCCCACGCGCTTGGCCGCGTCGGCGAACTCCACCTGGAGGTAGACGACGTGGTGCGCGGCCAGGTCCGCGCGGGTGCGCTCGTCCAGCACCGAGCCGCCGCCCAGGGCGACGACACCGGTGGCCCCGGCGAGCGCCTCGGCCACGACCTCGCGCTCCATCGCGCGGAACGCCTCCTCGCCGTCCTCGACGAAGATGTCGCTGACGGGTTTGCCCGCGCGCGACTCGATCTCGGCGTCGGTGTCGACCAGTTCGACGCCGAGCCGCTCGGCCAGCGCCCGGCCGACGGTGGACTTGCCCGAACCGGGCGAACCGATCAGGACCGCGATGGCTCCGCTCATCGGAGGACTCCTCTGCCCGTGTGGTTGGGCGCGACTACCTGATGGTCAGCGATTCCAGGTAGCCGCGCAGGTTGCGGGCGGTCTCGGGAACCGAGTCGCCGCCGAACTTCTCGATGGCGGCCTCGGCCAGGACCAGGGCGACCATGGCCTCGGCGACCACGCCCGCGGCCGGGACGGCCGTGACGTCGCTGCGCTGGTGGTGGGCCTGGGCGGTCTCGCCGGTGGCCACGTCGATGGTGTCCAGAGCGCGCGGCACGGTGGCGATGGGCTTCATCGCCGCGCGCACGCGCAGCGGGTCCCCGGTGCTCATACCGCCTTCGACGCCGCCCGCGCGGTTGGTGCGGCGGCGCACGCCGCCTTCGCCGGGCTCGATCTCGTCGTGCGCGGCGGAGCCCCGCCGCGCGGCGGTGCGGAAGCCGTCGCCGACCTCCACTCCCTTGATGGCCTGGATGCCCATGAGGGCTCCGGCCAGGCGCGCGTCGAGGCGGCGGTCCCAGTGGACGTGGCTGCCCAGCCCCGGCGGCAGGCCGTAGGCCAGGACCTCGACGACGCCGCCGAGGGTGTCGCCGGTCTTGCGGGTGTCGTCGACCTCGGCGACCATGCGGGCGCTGGTCCCGGGGTCGAAGCAGCGGACCGGGTCGGAGTCCACGCGGTCCAGGTCCTCGGGACCGGGCCGCGGCGCGTCCTCGGGGACGGCGACCTCTCCCATGGAGACCACGTGGCTGAGGACCTCGATGCCCAGGGCCTGGCGGAGGAACCGCCGGGCGACCTCGCCGACGGCGACGCGGGCCGCGGTCTCCCGGGCGCTGGCGCGCTCCAGGACCGGGCGGGCCTCGTCGTGGCCGTACTTCTGCATGCCGACGAGGTCGGCGTGCCCGGGCCGGGGACGGGTCAGCGGCGCGTTGCGCGCGATCCCGTCGAGCACCTCGGCGGGGACCGGGTCGGGAGACATCACCTTCTCCCACTTGGGCCACTCGGTGTTCCCCACCTCGATGGCCACCGGTCCGCCCAGGGTGCGGCCGTGGCGGACGCCCCCGATGACGGAGACCTCGTCCTGCTCGAATTTCATACGGGCTCCCCGACCGTACCCGGCGCGGCGGCGGAGCAACGCGGCGGCGATGTCGTCCGAGGAGACGGACACACCGGCCGGAAGGCCCTCCAGGATCGCGACGAGTGCCGGTCCGTGGGACTCCCCAGCGGTCAGCCAGCGCAACATGCCCTAGATCTTTCCATGCCCGGCGCCCGGAGCCGACATCGGTCTCACCCTGTGAGCAGCGGAAGCGGGTCCCCCACGACGATCACGGCGAGAGCCCCGACGACCATGAAGGGCCCGAAGGGGATCTGGGTCCCGCGTCCGACCCTGCCGAGCACCATCAGCACCAGGCCGACGCAGGCCGAGAGCAGGAAGGCCGCGAAGGTGCCGCTGACCACCGAGCCGAGGCCCGACCAGCCCAGGTAGAGGCCGAGCAGGCCGGAGAGCTTGACGTCGCCCCAGCCCATGCCCGCCGGGTAGACGAACCACAGCAGCCAGTAGAACGCCCACAGCCCGGCCATCCCGACGAGCGCGTCCGCGGCCTGGTCGAGGCCGCCCGGGGTGGTGAGGGCGGCGACGGCCAGCAGGGCCAGCGCGACCGGGTAGGCGGGCAGCACCAGGGGGTTGGGCAGACGCCTGGTGCGGGTGTCGATAGCGGCCAGCACCGCCCCCCACAGCGCCAGGAAGGCCAGGGCCGCGACCTCGGCGGCCGATCGCTGCGCCGAGGAGGCGCCCACCGCGGCGAACGCGGCGGCCGCGCCGAGCACCGCGTCCAGCGGCGCGCGCACCCGCTCCCCGTCGGGGGCGCGCCCGGTCGCCACGAGCCGCCACGGCAGCGGCGACCAGCGCGCCCACGGCACCCGCCGCCCCGATCCGGGGAAGGTCGGGGGAGGCGGCCCGGACTCGCTGTCCGGATCGGGCTCGTACGCCTGGAACAGCGGAACCGTCCGCCCGACGAAGACGGCCAGGGCAGCACCCGACAGCGCCAGCCCGAGGCCGAGAAGAAGATCCGAGGAGGGGGGCATGAGGTGAACTCTATGGAGTCTCCGGCGCGGGGGTGGTTCGGGCTCTGTTGGAGCAGGGTCCGCTCGGGGCCTGTTACGGCAGGCGGCGACGGCGGGGGCGGGTCGGGGCCGCGCCCATCATGTCCGTTGCGTGAGGGTTCCGTTGACGGTCGTGGGCTTTCCGCCCGTTTCGGGGCCTGGAAGGGCGGAAAGCCCATGATCATTCCGAGCAAGGGCGGAACCGGCCCTCGAATGTCCGGTGATCTTGCTGTTCCCCCCTCCGGAAACCTTGACTTCGGGGGGGGGAACCGCAAGATCACCAACGAAAACCACGCGAAACGGACGTCGTGGGCGCGGCCTCGACCCGCACCCGCCGTCGCCGCCTGCTGTCATCTTGTGATCCGCGTGACGTGAGGCCGGAAGCCCCCCGAACCACCGGTACAAGAATCACCCCCGCGCCGGAGCTTCCCGAGGTCGCCGGCGGGATGCCGCGATCCGGTGGGCCGCGGCGGCCGGGGCCCGTCAGCCCTCGCGGCGGGCGCGGACCACGGCGCTCAGCTCGACGCCGCCGGGCAGCATGACGGCGAGTTCGGCGGCGAGGCGCTCGGCCACGCGGCGGATGGACTCGTCGTCGCGCCGGTCCAGTTCCAGCCGGACGCCGATGTCGGCGTGCTTGGAGTCGTGGATGCGGACGCGCTCGATCCCGAACTCGGTGTGCGTGACGCGGTAGATCAGCGAGAGGATCTGGGGGTCCTCCTTGGGCTCGGGCACCCGTCCGTGCTCGGCCAGGCTGGTCAGGAAGCGCCCCTGGATCGCGTAGGTCACGGGCCCGGCCACGTCCACGACGACGGCGTCGGCCCCGTCGTCGATGGCGGCGCGGCAGGCGTCCAGGGTGGTGACCGGGATCGGCCGGGCGTCCTCGCGCCAGCGCTTGACGGTGTCCACGGAGCTGAAGGCGAGCACGCCGCGGCGCCCGTCCTTGCCGACCAGGACCGGCATCACGACTTCGCTCTTCTTGTCGCGCCGGAGGCCGTCCTCGCCCTCCTCGACCTCGGTCGCCATCGCGACGACCGGGACCAGCAGCCGGGCGGGCCCCAGCGCCGCCAGTACCTGGCGGTCGCCGATACTCCCCTGGGCGTAGGCGTCGAGCTTCTCTCGCACGTCGGGGTCGACGCTTCCGTCGTCGTCACGGAAGCTCTGGGCGCCAATGATGGTCGGTCCGGTCACGTGCGTGACTCTACTTGCTCCACCCCCGCGGAGCCGAGCTCCTCCCGCCGAAAACCGGTGTTTCGGCCCTCAAGCGGTCGAGTCGCCGCGCAGCCCCTCTTCCAGGACCGCCATGATCTCGCCGAGGGAGTCGACCTGCTCGTCGGTGAGCCGGTCGAACAGGTTCGCCCTGACCTCGGAGACGTGGCCGGGCGCGGCCCCGCGCAGTGCCTTGAGCCCTTCGGGGGTGAGCACCGCCCAGGAGCCGCGCCGGTCCTCCTCGCAGCTCTCCCGCCGCACGTACCCGTCCTTCTCCAGACGCGTGACCTGGTGGGACAGGCGGCTCTTGGAGACGATCACGGTGTCGGCGAGACTCCGCATGCGCATGCGCCGCCCCTCGGCTTCGGAGAGGTGGACCAGGATCGCGTACTCCACGAGCGTGAACCCGTCCCGGCGCTGCAGATCCCGGTCGAGACGTTCCTGGAGCAGGGAGTTGACGGCGAGAAAACCGCGCCAGACGCGCTGCTCCCTCGCGTCGAGCCAGTTGACCGCGTTCATGGCGGCAATCGTACTTGCGTGTTTCCGGATTCGGCGCTAAATTCTCTTCCAAGGAAGATTCTTTCGGGGATGCGGTGGCCGACACCGGACACGCCGCCCCCGATCCACCTTGAGACGACACACGCTGGGGGACACCATGGCCGAGCAGAAGCTCCTTCCGGGCACCTGGACCATCGACGCCGCGCACTCGGAGGTCGGCTTCTCCGTGCGCCACATGATGGTCAGCAAGGTCCGCGGCCGCTTCGAGAAGTTCGACGCCACTCTGACCGTCGCCGAGGACCCGTTCCAGTCCTCGGTGACCGCCACGATCGACGCCACCTCGATCAACACCAACCAGCCGCAGCGCGACGAGCACATCCGCTCGGCGGACTTCTTCCACGTCGAGACCTACCCGGAGTTCGCCTTCGTCTCGACCGGCGCGGCTCGGAAGGGCGACGACTTCGTCCTGACCGGCGACCTCACCATCAAGGGCAACACCCGCCCGGTGGAGCTGGCCCTGGAGTTCAACGGCTCCACCATCGACCCCTACGGCATGAACCGCGCCGGCTTCCACGCCGAGACCGAGATCAGCCGCAAGGAGTTCGGTGTGGACATCGAGATGCCGATGGACGGCGGCGGCGTGGTCGTGGGCGACAAGATCAAGATCGAGATCGACGCCGAGTTCACCCTCCAGCAGGGCTGACCCCAGGAGGACCCCTCCAGCGTCCCCGGAGGCCGCCGACCAGCACGTCGGCGGCCTCCGGTTCGTGGTGGTCCCCCTTCTGGTCTTGACGTTTCCGGGGCCTCGGAGGCGGTCGAGACCCCGAGAAGGCCGAGATCAGCAGGGAGAACAGACGCCTCCGGCCGGAGCGCTAACCCCTCCCGGCGTCCAGTTCGTCCAGCCAGGCGCGGACGCTCTCGTTGTGCTCGCCCAGGCCGGGCGGCGGCCGGTGGCCGACGCGGCCGGCGGCCGCCTCGCCGGGGTGGGCGTCGAAGCGGACCGGCGGGCCGGGCAGCTCGATCGGGCCCAGGACCGGGTGGTCCACCTCCAGCAGCAGCCCCTGGGAGCGGGTCTGCTCCCACTCGTAGACCTGGTCGATGGTGCGGATCGCGCCGCACGGGACGCCGATCGCGCCGATGCGCTTCAGCCACTCGTCCCTGTCCCCGGTGGCCAGCACCGCCTCGATGAGGCCGGTCAGCGCGTCCCTGTTGGCGACCCGGTCGGCGTTGCGGGCGAACCGCGGGTCCTCCGCGTCCAGCCCGAGCAGCCCCGCGAACTTGGCCCACTGCCCCTCGCTGGCCACCGCCACCTGGAGCATCTCCTCGCCGCAGGCGAACGCGCCGTACGGCGCGATGGACGGGTGGTGGTTGCCGATGGGCCGGGGCACCTCGCCCGCGACCGTGTAGCGGGTTCCCTGGAAGGCGTGCACCCCGACGATGGAGGACAGCAGCGAGGTGCGCACGACCCGCCCCCTGCCCGTGTGCTCGCGCTCGTAGAGGGCGCTGAGCGTGCCGTACGCGCCGTGCAGCCCGGCGAGCAGGTCCCCGATGGGCACGCCGACCTTGGTGGGCTCGGCCGCCGAGGACCCGGTGATGCTCATCAGTCCGGCCTCGCCCTGGGCGATCTGGTCGTACCCGGCCCGGCCCCCCTCGGGGCCGTCGTGGCCGAACCCGCTGATCGAGCACACCACCAGGCGCGGGTTGAGCTCGTGCAGCCGCTCCACGGAGAAGCCCAGCCGGTCCAGCACCCCCGGCCGGAAGTTCTCCACCAGCACGTCCGAGGCCCGGACCAGCCGGGTCAGCTGGGTCCTGCCGTCCTCGGACTTCAGGTCCAGTTCGATGGACTCCTTGTTGCGGTTGCAGGACAGGAAGTAGGTGCTGACGGGCTCGTCGTCGGGACCGACGAAGGGCGGCCCCCAGCCCCGGGTGTCGTCACCGGTCCCGGGCTGCTCGACCTTCACCACCCGCGCGCCCAGGTCGCCCAGCATCATCGCCGCGTGCGGACCGGCGAGGGCCCGGGACAGATCCAGGACCACGACACCGGCCAGCGGTCCGCCTTCACCCACCACTGGGCGCCTCCTTCACCTCAACCACTCCGCCATTGGACTAGCCACTGGGCCAATCTAGCCAGTTGGCCGAAAGCGGACAAGCCCCCGCCCGCTGCGGGGAGGCTACCGTCCGGGAACCTTTGTGGCCTGATGGGGATCTAAGGGAAACACCAGGGTCTTCCCGACCGGTGCGCCGACCGCCCGTCGCCTACGCTGAGAGGGGCCCGGCGTATCAGCCGACCCACCGACCACCGGAAAGACATCGCTTCCACGATGGCAGCTCCCGAACCGACCGACCCGAACGCGCGCACCCGCAGGATCGACCCCACCGGGCCGACCACCAGGATCGCCCCCGGCGCGGGGCTGACCCGCCGGATGACCGCCCTGCTGCGGCCCGGCGTGTCCCCGGCCGGCGGGGACCCGACCCGCACCGCCGTCCTGGAGCCGCGCACGCGGCGCCTCGGCGGGACCGGTCCCGCCGGGCCCGGTCGGGCGCCCTGGTGGCAACGGCTCCTGGGCCCCCTCCTGCGCTGGTTCACCCGGCTGACCTGGCGGGTCGTGGAGGGCCCGGCCAGCGAGCTCGAGTACGCCATCCCCGCCGAGCTGCGGGCGGTCTACAACGTCCAGGGCTACATCGGCAACGGCGGCGAGGCAGTGGTCTACCTGGCCGAACCGGTGGCCGAGGGCGAGACGGGGCGCCGGATCGCCCTGAAGCTGTACCGGCCCGGCCACGACATCAACCGCGAACTGCTGGACCGCCTGCGCGCCCGCGGCTCGACCGACCCGCACACCCCCGCCATCCACGGCTACGGCCGCGCGCGCACCTCCTGGGGCGAAGAGATCGCCTGGGAGGCCCAGGAGTACTTCGCCGAGGGCTCCCTGCGGGCGCTCATCGACCAGGCCCCGCTCCCCGACGAGCGGGCCCGCGCGGTCGTCGAGGCCGTCGCCGACTGCCTGCACCACTGGCAGGAGTCGCTGCAGCACAACCACACCGACGTCAAGCCGGAGAACCTGCTGGTCCGGAGCCTGGACCCGCCGGTGTTCGCGCTGACCGACTTCGGCGGGGCGGTGCGCGCCACCATGAGCCGGGTCTACGGCGGGCTGGCCGTCACCGAGGACTACGCGGCCCCCGAGGTCATCGAGGGCCGCCGGGAGGCCCCGGCCGCGTGGTGGTCGCTGGGCGTCATGGCGCACGAGATGGTCACCGGGCGCCGCCCTCCGCGCGGCGAGAACTGGCTGACCGCGCGCAACACCGAGCTGGACGTCTCCGCCGTCGCGGACGACCACTGGCGGCTGCTCGTGCGCGGCCTGCTCACCCCCGTCCCCGACGCGCGCTGGGGCGACGCCGAGGTGCGCCAGTGGCTGCGGGGCGAGCGCCCGCAGGTGTCCCGGCCGCGGCGGCACGCCCCCGTCACCTTCGCGGGGGTCTCCCACGACGACCCGCCCAGCCTCGCCTTCGACCTGATGGACCGCTCCGACAAGGGCGCCGTCTGGCTGCGCACGCACAACCAGATCCTGCGCACCTGGCTGGACCGGGAGGTGCGCGACTTCACCTTCGACCGTGCCCACCTGACCCAGGTGAACGACCACCCCGAGCGCGCGCACGCGGCGATCAGCGCGCTGGCCGCCCAGTTCGTCCCCGGCCTGGCCCCCCGCTACCGCGGCCACGAGGTGAGCGCCGAGGGGGTCCTGGCCCTGGCCGTCGGCGAGGGCAGCAGGCACGCGGCGCTGCGCGAGGCGGTCGAGTTCGGGGCGCTGGGGTCGGCGGCCCGGCACTGGTGCGACCACGCCGAGTGCCGCGCCCAGGGCACCAACCGGTGCGTCCTGCTGGAGCGGGTCCAGCACGAGGTCCCGCTCATCATGCGCGAGGCCCGCTCCACCGTGGACCGGCTGGCGCGCACCGCGGGCTTCACCCGCCCCGAGGAGCACCACTGGGAGGCGGCCTGGGCGCGCGCCACCGAGCTCGTGCTGGACCCCGAGGCCACGGGCCGGTACAGGTCCCTGCTGCGGGCCCAGTCCTGGCGTCCGGGCCAGCGCAGCGACGCGCCCCGCGCCCAGTGGTGGAGCGGGCAGCGCGACACCGCGCTGCGCGGCGCCAAGGGCGCGCAGGCCACGAACGCGGCCCTGGTCACCGCGGTGCTGCTGCTGCCCAGCGCGGTGCAGGCCGGGGCCGCCGAACGCGACCGCGACCGCGCCGCCGCCCGCGAGCGGCGGCAGGACCGCTGGACGCGGTTCACCACCGCGGTCGGCGAGGGCTGGACCGGCACCCGAAGCCGGGTCTCGGGGATGATCGACGAGCGCCGCGCCGACGCGTCCGGTCGGCGGGACGGCGCCGTCCCGCCCTACTCGCCGTGGGGCCGCCCCGGCCCGGGCGACCAGCGCGACGCGGCGCGCGCCGAGCGCAGGCGCCGGCGCGAGGCCCGCCGCGTCCAGCGCGGCATGGACCAGGTGCAGCGCGCGATGAAGGCCGGGAACTGCCGCCGCTTCGCCCGCCCCGCCGCGTTCGCGGGCGTCCTGGACGGCGTGGGGCTGTGGTTGTGGGAGTCCGGGGGCGGGCTGTTCAGCGACCAGGAGTGGGTCGCGGGGACGCTCTCCGGCCTTCAGACGTTCCGCGACAGCGCCCCGATCAGCGCGCTGGCGGACCTGGCGTCCTCGCTGCTGGGCCTGATCCCGGGCGGGGTCGGCCTGGTGTGGTGGTTCCCGGTCCTGCTGGGCCTGGGGCTGCTCTTCCTCGGCCGCGTCGCGGCCAACGCGCACCGCAAGGCCCGGACCCGGCTCGTCGCGTACCGCCTCGCGGTCGCGGGCAGCGTCCTGGTCGGTGTCCGGCTGCTCGCCAACGGGGTGTTCTTCCTGTTCATGGGGGCACTGATCCCGTACACGATGCTGACGGGCTGATCCCCGGCCCCTTCGCGGAGCAGACCGCGGACGAGGAGGGCCGGGGAACCCGGAGCTCTCGAAGAAGCACGGGAAGCGCAGGGAAAGCCCTTACCGTAGTAGTTTCCGAAGAGCGGAACCGGGCTGTTCTCACCAACGGCCCGCTGGGCGCCAAACATCTAGAACGGCGGTAGGAATGAGCGGGAACCAACACCCGACGATCGAACTGGGGGCCGGCGGATACCGGGCCGTGGTGGACCCGCTCGGCGCGGCACTGCGCACCCTGTCCCGGGACGGGCGGGACCTCGTCTGGGGGTACCCCGAGGGCCGCCCCCAGCTCTCGCAGGGCCAGGTCCTGATCCCCTGGCCGAACCGGATCGACCGGGGCCGGTACGCCTTCGACGGCGCCGAGTACCAGCTGGAGCTCAACGAGCCCGCCCTGGACAACGCCATCCACGGCCTCACCCGGTCCCTGCCCTGGAAGCCGAGCGAGATCACGCCGGCCTCCGCGGTGTTCTCCCTCCACCTGGAGGGCTCCGCGGGCTACCCGTTCCAGCTGGAGCTCTCGGTGCGCTACGCGCTCGACGCCGACCAGGGCCTGACGACGCGGATCGAGGCGCACAACACCGGCGACCGGACCGCGCCCTACGGCCACGGCACCCACAACTTCCTCACCCTGGACCGGCCGGTGGACGAGACCACCCTGCTGCTCCCGGCCTCGGAGTGGCTGCCCACCGACGACCGGCTGCTGCCCACGGGCCCGGCGCGGTCCGTCGCGGGCACCGGGTACGACTTCCGCTCCGCGCGCCGTGTCGGGGAGACCGTGCTGGACACCGCCTTCACCGGGCTGAGCACGAGTGGGGACGGCCGCATCTGGACGGTGCTGAGCGACGAGTCCTCGGCGGTGGGCCTGTGGTGCGACGACAGCTACCCGTGGATCCAGGTCTTCAGCGCCGACCGCCCCGGCCCCGAACGCCGGCGGCACCTGGCGGTGGAGCCGATGACCTGCCCTCCCAACGCCTTCGCGACCGGCACCGACGTCATCGCCCTGGCCCCGGGCGAGCACACCGGGTCGTCCTACGGCATCACCTCGACCCCGCCGCGCTAGGGGACCTTCGGCGCGGGGGTGGTCGGGGCTCTGTCGGGTCGGGGTCCGCTCGGGGCCTGTCACGGCGGGCGGCGACGGCGGGTGCGGGTCGGGGCCGCGCCCACGACGTCCGTTGCGTGAGGGTTCCGTTGACGGCCTTGGGCCTTCTGCCCTTCCCGGCCCCGAAACGGGCAGAAAGCCCACGACCGTCAACAAAACCACCGGTGCCCGAATCCACCCCCGCGCCGGAACCTCCGTAGGAGGTGCTCGTTCTCCTCGCTGATCGTGACCTTTCCGGGGCCTCGGAGATGGTGGGGACCCCGGGAAGGCCGAGAGCAACGGGAGTCCCCACAGGGGTCTTCTGCCCGGTCCCTACTGCCGGGGTTCGCAGAGCTCCCGGAGGCGGGCCAGGTCCTCGGGGGTGTCGATGTCGTCGGGACGGGCCACGTCGTCGCAGGGGATCTCCGTGACCAGGTGCGAGTAGGCGCGCAGGAAGGGGCGCGCGCCGACGTCGCCCTCGGCCAGGGCGTGCACGCTCGGCCAGTGCTCGCGGGCCAGCAGCACGGGGTTGCGGGGGTTCCCCGCGTAGGTCGCCACGACCGCGCGGGCGCCGCCGTCGAAGGCGTCCACGAGTCTGCGCACCGCGGGCGGAGACACCAGGGGCTGGTCCGTCAGCGCGATGACGACGGCCTCGACCTCCTCGGACAGGACGTCCAGCCCGGCCCGCAGCGACGAGCCCATCCCGCTGTCCCAGTCGGGGTTGTGCACCCCGGACGCGCCGTCCACGGCCACCTCTGCCGCCCCGGTCACCACGTAGACCGGGTCGCATCCGCCCTCACGCAGGGTGCGCACGCCACGGTCGACCAGCCGCTCGCCGGCCACTTCCAGCAGCGCCTTGGGAACGCCCAGTCGGCTGCCCTGGCCCGCGGCCAGCAGCAGACCAGCGATGACACTGCGGTCGGGGGATTGCGCGCGCGTGGTGTTCATCCCGCGATGATGCCACGCATCGGTCGGCGGTCCCATCAGCCCGTCCTCCGCCCTGAACCGCCCATAAGCAACGTATCTATCCGAGAAGGCGAAGCCTTACCCCATCGGGCCGCTCACACCACAGGCCGTGCTGGCCGGATCCGGCCAGGGTCTTCCCCTCCCGTTCCGGTTCCGGCCCGCCCGCGGCCGCGCGTCAGATGAGGCTGCGCGCCAGGGGCGCGTGGTGGATGGGCCCCGAACCCGTGGTGAGCGGGCGCCCGCTGCCGCCCCACCGGGTCTGGACCAGCTCCGCGGCGATGGACACGGCCGTCTCCTCGGGGGTGCGCGCGCCCAGGTCCAGCCCGATCGGGGAGCGCAGCCGGGCCACCTGCTCCTCGGTGACCCCCACCTCGCGCAGCCGCTCCAGGCGGTCCTCGTGGGTGCGGCGGCTGCCCATCGCCCCGATGTACCCGGCCCGGGTGGACAACGCCGCCTTGAGCACCGGCACGTCGAACTTGGGATCGTGGGTGAGCACGCAGACCGCGGTCCGCTCGTCGATCTCCGCGGCGATCTCGCCGAGGTAGACGTGCGGCCACTTCACCACGACCTCGTCCGCCCGGGGGAAGCGCTTGGCGGTGGCGAACACCGGCCGGGCGTCGCACACGGTCACCCGGTAGCCCAGGTACGCGCCGATGTCGGCGACCGCGGCCGCGAAGTCGATGGCGCCGAAGACGAGCATGCGCGGGGCCGGGGCGAAGGACTGCACGAACACCTCCAGCTCGTCGCCGCGCCGCTGGCCGTCGGCCCCGTACCGGAGGATGCCGGTGCGCCCCTGGGCGAGCAGGCCCAGCGCGTCGTCGTCGACCGCGGCGTCCAGCCGCTCCGATCCCAGGCTCCCCTCGCCCCGGTCCGGCCAGACGACGCGGCGCGCGCCCAGCTCCGGCCCCGAGGCGACGGTGGCCACCGCGACGGGCCGGTGCCCGTTGATCGCGGCGACGACGTCGTCCAGGCCCGGACAGCGGGCCGGGTCGATCGGCTCGACGAGGACGTGCAGGGTTCCCCCGCAGGTCAGGCCGACGGCGAAGGCGTCGTCATCGCTGACGCCGTAGCGTCGGCGCACCGGGGTCCCCGTGGCGATGACCTCCTGGGCCAGTTCGTAGACCGCGCCCTCCACGCAGCCTCCCGACACGCTGCCCACGACCTCTCCCGAGGCGCCGACCGCCATGGCCGCCCCCGCCTCCCTGGGTGAGCTGCGGTAGGTGTCGACCACGGTGGCCAGCGCGAACGTCTCCCCTGTGGCGTACAGTTCGGCGACCGCGTCGCGGATGTCACGCATACGGACTCCCTCTCCCGATCCGGCCGCCGATGACGGCGGCGGCCAGTTCCTCCAACGCGCCCAGGCTGTGCCCGGACACGAAGTCGTCGATGTGCGGCAGTGCGGCGGCCATCCCCGCCGCCAGCGGTTCGTAACCGGGCTGGGCCTTGTGCGGGTTGGCCCAGACGACCCTGTACGCGAGCCGGGACAGCCGCGCCATCTGCTCTCCCAGCAGCGACGCGTCCCCGCGCTCCCAGCCGTCCGAGGCGATGACCACGAGCGCGCCGCGCGCCATGCCCCGCCGGCCGTGCAGGTCGAGGAACTCCTTGAGCTCCTCTCCCAGCCGGGTCCCCCCGCTCCAGTCGGGTATGGCCGCGCCCGCCGCGCCGAGCGCCGCGTCGGGGTCGCGCAGCCGCATGGGGCCGGTGAGCCTGGTCAGCCGGGTGCCCGCGCTGAACACCTCGGTGTGCCGGGGGTGTCCGCGCGTCAGGGCGTGCGCCAGGCGCAGCAGCGCGTCGGCGTAGGGCGACATCGAGCCGCTCACGTCGACGACGAGCACGACGCGGCGCGGCCGGGTGGTGCGGGCCCGCCGCAGCAGCCGCAGCGGCTCGCCGCCGCTGCGCAGGGCTGCCCGGATGGTGCGGGCGTGGTCGAGGCGGCCGCGCGCGGCCGGCGCGGTCCGGTGGGTGCGGCGCACGATCCTGCGCGTCGACAGCAGGCCCAGCAGCCGCGCGACCTCGGCCCGCTCCCCGTCGTCCAGCGTGGCGATGTCGCGCGAACGCAGGACCTCGGTGGCGCTGGCCGCGGCGGCGTGCTGCTCCTCCTCGTCCGGACCCGTCCGCGACGGGCCGGACTCGGGCTGCCACATGGGGGCGCGCACCACGGTGACCGGGGCCGCGCGGGACGCGCGCGGCGGCGCCGCGGAGAAGTAGTAGGCGAAGCAGGCGTCGTAGGCGGGCAGGTCGGCCACTCCCGCGCACAGGGTGAGCCGGCCGGCCCAGTACACCGCCGAGGCGTCCGCGACGCCGAGCTCCTCCAGCGCGCCGAGGAAGGCCTGGGCCCTGGCCGTCCCGGCGGGGACCCCGGCGGCGCGCAGCGCCCGCACGAAACCCACCATGGCGCCCATGACATCCGGAGCGTTCGCCGCCATGGCCGCCTACCCCGCCGTCTCCGTGGCGCCGCCGTCGAGCAGCGCCGCGAGCCGGGCCCGGACCCTCTCGTCGTCCTCGCGGTGCTTGACCAGCGCGCCCAGGGCGCGCGCGGCGGAGTCCCGGTCGAGCTCGCGGACGCCCAGGGCGAGCAGGGCCGCGGTGAAGTCGATGCTCTCGGCGACACCGGGCGGCTTGATCAGGTCGACCCCGTTCGCGGGGTCCCGCAGCGCCTGCACGGCGCGGGCCACCTGGCCGCTGAGCCGCTCGCCCGCGCCGGGCAGGCGGCGCCGGATGATGGCCACCTCGCGCTCGAAGTCCGGGTGCGGCGTCCAGTGGTAGAGGCAGCGGCGTTTGAGCGCGTCGTGCACCTCGCGGGTGCGGTTGGAGGTGAGCACCACCACGGGCGGGGTGGCGGCGCGGACCGTCCCGAGTTCGGGGACGGAGATCTGGAAGTCCGACAGGAACTCCAGCAGGAACGCCTCGAACTCGTCGTCGGCGCGGTCGACCTCGTCCACCAGCAGTACGGCCGGGGCGTGCGCGTCGCCGCTCTCCAGGGCCCGCAGCAGCGGGCGCGCCAGCAGGAAGCGGCGGTCGTACAGGCCCGATTCGAGCGCGGCGACCTCGGCCACCCCGGCGGCCTGCGCGGCGCGCAGGTGCAGCAGCTGGCGCGGGTAGTCCCAGTCGTAGAGGGCCTGGGCGGCGTCGATCCCCTCGTAGCACTGCAACCGGATCAGCTCGGTGCCCAGCACCCGGGCCAGGGCCTTCGCGAGCTCGGTCTTGCCGACCCCGGCGTCGCCCTCGAGGAAGAGGGGGCGGCCCATCCTCAGGGCGAGGAAACAGGCCGTGGCCGCGCCCTCGTCCGCGAGGTAGTCGTGGGCGTCGAGCAGCTCGGCCAGGCGCGCGGGGCCGCCGATCTCGCCGGTGGTCGGGTTCGTGCCGCTCATCAGTCCCTCTCCCCCTCTGGTTCCGGCCAGGCTATGCGGTGCCGGGCCGCGGAGTAATGATCACGATCCTCCAAAACCTCGGGTCCGCGGTCGTAGTTCGGCGCATACCCCGGAAAGACCCGGGGCGCCCGCCGTTCGGCGGGCGCCCCGGGTGCCGTGCGCGGATCGGTGTCAGTCGACGAGGAGCGAGAGTACGGCCAGGCCGACCACGGCGAACCAGATCAGCGCGGCCACGGCTCGGTCGGTTCGGCGCCGGCGGTGATACTTCCTGTTCCGGTCCTTGACGTCCATACCCCTGAGACGCGGGAACCGCGCTCCCGGTTCGGTCCCTCCCACCGAAAGTGACGGCTCCGCGACGGGGAGGACCACCCGGACCGGGACCGGTGGGGCCCGGCCGGGCCCTACCGGTCCCGGTCCGGCTCGGCGGCCTCTCCGCGTTCGCGCAGGTGCTGCCGGAAGCGGTCGAGGTTGTCCTGGGCGAGGGGGCCGTCGCTGCTCTGGATGCCCATCACCGCCAGGGTGGAGCCGTCGGCCAGGTCGACGCTGGGCCAGGGCTCGCCCACGGGCATGCGCACGTCGATGATCTCGGGCCACGCGAGCACGTGGGTGCGGATGGAGTTGACCACCGTGACGCGCTCCTCGGTCAGGTCCAGGCGGGGGCGGGCCAGCAGCCGCAACCCGCCCGTGATCACCAGACCCAGCAGGACCATGGCCACGCGGTCCGCGGTCCCCCACCCTTCGGGCAGGATCACCGCGAGCGTTATCAGGGTCGCCATGACCAGGACGGCCATCCCGTAGGCGACGAGGCGGATGTTGCGCGGCCGGAAGGTCACCGGCAGCGCGGCGGGCGCCCCCGCCCCCGATCCGTTCACCGTGTCCTCGTCTCTGACGCCGTTCGTCGGCACGCCCGCATCACCCTTCGTCACCCGGTCCGATGGCCGCTCCCCGTCCGCACGGGTCCCCGTCCGCCGCGGGCCGCGCGCAGTCCGCGCAGGACGAGCGCGGTGTCCAGGGCGGCGACCGCGGCCTCCCAGCCCTTGTCCTCGCGGCTGTCGGGCAGGCCCGCGCGGTCGAGCGCCTGTTCCAGGGTGTCACAGGTCAGCACGCCGTTGGCAACGGGGGCGGCTTCGCGCAGCGCCACCTCGGTCAGGCCCTGGGTGAGGGACTGGCACACGTACTCGAAGTGGGGGGTGCCGCCGCGGATGACGGCGCCCAGCGCCACGACGGCGTCGTGGCCTCGGGCCAGCTCCTGGGCGACCACCGGGATCTCGACGGCCCCGGCCACGTGCACGACCGTGGGTCCGGCGACACCGCATTCCCCCGCCGCGGCCAGGGCCCGCTCCAGCATCGGGCCGACGATGTCGGCGTTCCAGCGGGTGGCGACGACGCCGAGGGTCAGCCCCCGGGCGTCGACCGTGAACTCGGGGCGTCCGGATCCGCTCATGTCGGGTCTCCTTCTGGAAGGCGGTCAGGAGGCGAGGCCGGGCAGGTCGTGGCCCATCCGGTCGCGCTTGGTCTGCAGGTAGCGGAGGTTGTCGGGGGTGATGACGGTCGGCATCTGGATGCGCTCGCCGATCACGATGCCGTGGGCGGCGAGCCCTTCGGCCTTGAGGGGGTTGTTGCTGAGCAGCCGGACCGACCCGACCCCGAGGTCGGTGAGGATCTGCGCGCCGCTGTCGAACTCGCGGGCGTCCGCGGGCAGGCCGAGCCTGAGGTTGGCGTCCACGGTGTCCGCGCCGTCGTCCTGGAGCCGGTACGCCTCCAGCTTGTGCAGCAGCCCGATGCCGCGCCCCTCGTGGCCGCGCTGGTAGACGATGACACCGCTGCCGGCCTCGGCGATCCGCGCCATGGCCGCGTCCAGCTGGTCGCCGCAGTCGCAGCGGTACGAGCCGAAGGCGTCGCCGGTGAGGCACTCGGAGTGCAGCCGGACCAGCACGTCCCGTCCGTCGCCGAGGTCGCCGTGGACCAGCGCGACGTGCTCGGTCCCGTCGACGCCCGAACGGTAGCCGATCGCCTTCCACTCGCCGTACCGGTTGGGGATGCGGGTCTCCACGACGCGCTCGACGAGGGTCTCGGTGCGGCGCCGGTACTCCGCCAGCTGCTCGACGGAGACCAGCCTGAGGCCGTGCTCGTCGGCGAACGCGCGCAGCCGGGGCAGCCGGGCCATGGTCCCGTCGTCGTTGACGATCTCGGCGATCACCCCGGCCGGGCGCAGCCCCGCCAGCCGGGCCAGGTCCACGGCCGCCTCGGTGTGGCCGCGCCGCGCCAGCACGCCTCCGGGACGGTAGCGCAGCGGCAGGACGTGGCCGGGCCGGGTGAAGTCGCCGGCCGCGCTCCCGGTCGCGGCGAGCAGCCGGATGGTGTGGGCGCGGTCGGCCGCGGAGATCCCGGTGCCCACGCCGGCGCGCGCGTCCACGGTGACGGTGTAGGCGGTGCTCTTGCTGTCCTCGTTGATCGCGGTCATCGGCGGCAGGTTGAGCCGGTCCAGGTCCTCGCCGAGCATCGGCACGCAGACCACCCCGGAGCTGTACCGGATCGTGAAGGCCAGCAGTTCGGGGGTGGCCGCCTCGGCGGCGAAGACGAGGTCGCCCTCGTTCTCCCGGTCGGCGTCGTCGACCACGACGACCGGGTGTCCGGCGGCGATCTCCTTGACGGCGGCCTCGATGTCGTCGAGTTCGACGGGGCCGGTCTCCTGGGCGGTGCTCACAAGTACTCCTCGGTCCGGGCGTTCGGCGTTGTGGTGGCGGTCGGCGGAGGGGCTCACGCGGGCAGCGGTTCCCTTCGGGCGTCGCCGTCGCGGTGGGACCGGTAGTGGCGCATCCAGTTGCGGAACCCCGTGACCGCGAGCACGAAGAAGAAGCCGTAGACGATGCCGCTGACCCACAGGCCCGACATCAGGGTGACCGGGATGCCGACCAGGTCGACGATGATCCACACCACCCAGAAGTCGACGAGGCCGCGGCTCTGGGCGAACATCGCCACCGCGCTGCCGACGAAGATGAAGGCGTCCAGCCAGGGCGCCCACGACCAGCCGGTGTGGGTGAAGAACAGCGCGACGGCGGTGGTGCCGACGACCATGGCGGCGGCCAGCATGCCGCGCTCGGCCAGGGTGGCCGGGCGCACCGGCAGGTCGGTCCCCCCGCGCATGCCGCGCGACCAGCGGTACCAGCCGTACCCTGCCAGCGCCGCGACGATCACCTGCTTGAGCGCGTTGCCGACCAGGGAGGCGTCCACCGAGACCGCGAACAGCAGGGCGGTGCCGGTGAGCTGGACCGGCCAGGTCCAGATGGTGCGCCGGATCGCCAGCGCGACGGTGGCCAGGGCCGCGGCGTTGCCCAGCAGGTCGGCCCAGCGCACGTGCTCGCCGAACAGGGTGAACCCGGCGTAGGCCCACTCCAGCCACCACACACCCGAGCCGTTCACCGGGCGCCGCCGGTCCGGTCGCCCAGGAGCCGTTCGACGTACTTGGCCACGATGTCGACCTCCAGGTTGACCACCGCGCCCACGCCCTTGGCGCCCAGTGTGGTCAGCTCCATGGTGGTGGGGATCAGGCTGACGGTGAGGAAGTCGGGACCGGCCTCGACGACGGTGAGGCTGACGCCGTCGACGGTGACGGACCCCTTCTCCACGACGTAGCGGCTCAGGCCCGGGGGAACCGAGACGCGGACGGTCTCCCACCCGGTGCCGGGGACGCGCTCGGTGATGACGCCGGTGCCGTCCACGTGGCCCTGCACGATGTGGCCGCCGAGGCGGTCCGAGACCTTCGCCGCGCGTTCCAGGTTGACGGGAGAGCCGGGGGACAGGGAGCCGAGGCCGGAGCGGTCCAGGGTCTCCTTCATGACGTCGGCGCCGAACCGGCCGTCACCGGTCTCGGTGACGGTCAGGCACACGCCGTTGACCGAGATGGAGTCGCCGTGCGCGGCGTCCGAGGTGACGGTGGGACCGTGGATGGTGAGCCGCGCCGAGTCGCCCGGAGCCCCGCCGACAGGCGTGATCGCGACGACGGTGCCGAGCTCTTCGACGATTCCGGTGAACACGAGAGAGCCATCCCCTTTGCCTGGTCCGGCTCCGGGGTGCTCAAAGGCGGCGTCGGCCACCACGGGACGGCCGCGACGCCCCTTCACGGGGTCGACCGCACCGGCCCGACACGCGCTGCCTCCCATCCGGACTTTAACCGTCGGTACCGGAATTCCACCGGTTCAACCGGCCGATGGCTTCGGCCGGGTCGCGGACTATCACCGCCGGTTCGGACTTTCACCGACCCCGGAGCACGCGTTTTCGTACGTCTTGGTCAACAAGTGTGCCACACGGAGGTATTCCGCCCCCGGGCCGGACCCTTCCGGCCGGGCCGCCCGGGGCGCTACCCGGCGGCCCGCGCCGCCTGGGCCCGCAGTGCCTCGACCGCCGCCGCCGGGTCCTTCGCGCCGTACACGGCCGAGCCCGCCACGAAGACGTCCGCCCCGGCCTCGGCGCAGCGCTCGATCGTCTCGGCGCTCACCCCGCCGTCCACCTGGAGCCACACCGAGGCGTCGGTGCTGCGGATGAGCTCGCGCGCGCGGCGGATCTTGGGCAGCACCACGTCCAGGAACCTCTGCCCGCCGAACCCCGGCTCGACCGACATCACCAGCAGCATGTCCAGTTCGCCGAGCAGGTCGGCGTACGGCTCGACCGGCGTGGCCGGGTTCAGCGCCAGCCCCGCCCGCGCGCCCAGGCGGCGGATCTCGCGCAGCGTGCGGACCGGCGACCTGGCGGCCTCGGCGTGGACCGTGACGCTGCCCGCGCCCGCCTCGGCGTACGCGGGCGCCCACCGGTCGGGGTCCTCGATCATCAGGTGGCAGTCCAGCGGGAGCGACGCCGCCTTGCGCAGGGACTCCACGATCGGCAGGCCCAGCGTCAGGTTGGGCACGAAGTGATTGTCCATGACGTCGACGTGCAGCCAGTCGGCCGTGTCGGCGACCGCCGCGGCTTCGTCCGCCAGGTGCGCGAAGTCGGCGGACAGGATGCTGGGAGAGATCTGGATGGCCACGGGTCCGAGTGTATTGGCCCCGGTGAGACGGCCGGGACCGCGTCAGCGCTTTCGGACCAGGGCCAGGAACATCGCGTCGGTGCCGTGGCGGTGCGGCCAGAACTGGGCGAAGGGGCCGCTCCCCGAATCGGGGACCTCGGGCAGGTGGGGGGCCGCGTCGACGAGTTCGGCGTCGTCGCGGCCGGCCAGCACGGCGGTGACGACGCCGCGGGTCTCCGCCAGGTGCGGCGAGCAGGTCACGTAGGCGACCACCCCGCCGGGGCGCGCCGCGTCCAGGGCCCGTCCCATGAGGGAGCGCTGCAGCGGGCCGAGTTCGGCCGCGGTCCCGGCGGTGCGGCGCCAGCGCGACTCGGGGCGCCGGCGCAGCGCGCCCAGGCCGGTGCACGGCACGTCGACCAGGACCCGGTCGAAGGCCCCGTCCCGCCAGGCCGGGGCGGTGGAGTCGGCCACGACCACGCGCGCGGCGTCGCGGACCGAGCGCTGCACGGCGTTGGCGACCAGCCCCGCGCGGGCGGGCTGCACCTCGGCGGCCAGCAGCCGCCCCCCGCGCTGCCCGGCGAGCCCGCCCAGCAGGGCGGCCTTGCCGCCGGGGCCCGCGCACATGTCCAGCCAGCGCGTGTCCGGCCCTTCCACCGGGACCCGGGTCAGGGCCAGCGCGACGAGCTGGCTGGCCTCGTCCTGCACCCCCGCGCGGCCCTGGCGGACCGGGCGCAGCAGGCCGGGGTCGCCCTCGGGCAGGTAGGCGGCGTACGGCGAGTAGCGGGCGGGGGACGCGCCCTCCTCGACCAGGTCCGCCACGGCGGCCCGGCCGGGCTTGGCGACCAGTGTCACCAGCGGGCGCTCGTTGTGCGCGGCGAGCAGCCGCTCGGTCTCGGCGAGCCCGTCCGCGGGGTCCTCCCCCAGCGCCTCGGCGAGCGCCTGGACCACCCAGCGCGGGTGGCTGTGCATGACGGCGAGGTTTCCGACGACGTCGTCGCCCCGGTCGGGGGCGACGACGGCCAGCCACTCGTCCAGGCCGCGCGCGCTGACCTTGCGCAGGACGGCGTTGGCGAACCGGGAGCGGTGGTGGCCGATGACCTTGCGCGCCAGGTCGATCGTGGCGCTGACGGCCGCGTGCGGCGGGATGCTGGTGGACAGCAGCTGGTGCGCTCCCAGCCGCAGCACCGGCAGGACCTCGGCGTCCACGGAGCGGATCGAGCGGTCCACGCAGGCGTCCAGGATGGCGTCGTAGGTGCCCTGGCGGCGCAGCGTCCCGTAGGTCAGCTCGGTGGCCAGCGCGGCGTCGCGCCCGGAGAGCCCGCGCTCGCGCAGCGTGGGGGGGAGCAGCAGATTGGAGTAGGCGTCCCTGGTCTCCACCGCGCGCAGCACGTCGTAGGCCGCCCGCCGCGCGGGGTCCTTGGGCCCCTGCTGGACCGCGGGCCGCCTGCCTCCGCGGCGGGTCGGGCGGTACGGGGAACGGGAACTGTCGGTCACGGTTGAGCCGCCTCACACCTGGGTCTGCCTGTGCTCCCCGCCTCGACGCGGGCCACCCAACGAGGGTACGGGGGTTTCCCCGCTGATCTTGACCTTTTCGGGGTCTCGGGGACGGTTGAGACCCCGAAAAGGTCAAGATCAGCGGGGAAGACGAACTAGTCCTCCCGGCCGAGGGACTCGTCGGGGGCCGGGCGGACGCCGCGGGCCCAGTCGACGGCGGGCATGGGCCGCTTGCCCTGCGGCTGGACGTCGCCGAGGCGCACCGGGTGGGTGGCGGTGCCGACCAGGACGTGCTTCTTCCCGACCTCCAGGCGGCCGGGCGGCAGCGCGGGGGCGTCGCTGACGGGCCGGACCGGGCCGAGCTTGAGGCGGGCGCCGCGGAAGACCGTCCACGCTCCGGGGGCGGGCGTGCAGGCCCGCACGAGGCGATCGACGCGCATGGCCGGGGCGGAGAAGTCCACCCGCGCGTCCTCCGGGTTGAGCTTGGCCGCGTAGGAGAGGCCGTCGGGGCTCTGCGGACGGGGGTCGAGGTCGCCCTTGGCGATGCCGTCCAGCGTGCGCACGAGCAGCCCCGCGCCCGAGGCCGCAAGGCGGCCCAGCAGGTCGCCGCTGGTGTCGGTGGGGCCGATGGGTTCGGTGACCACGCCGTAGACGGGGCCGGAGTCCAGCGCGGGCTCGATCCGGAAGGTGGCCGCGCCGGTGATGTCGTCGCCGTGCAGGATCGCGTGCTGGACGGGGGCGGCGCCGCGCCACGCCGGGAGCAGCGAGAAGTGCAGGTTGATCCAGCCGTGCCGGGGGATGTCGAGGGCCTCCTGGCGCAGCAGCGCGCCGTAGGCCACGACCGGGCAGCAGTCCGGCTCCAGTCCGCGCAGGCGGTCCAGGAACCCGGGGTCGTCGGCCTTGGCCGGCTTGAGCACCTCGATCCCGGCGTCGGCCGCCCGCTGCGCCACGGGGCTGACCGAGACCCGGCGGCCCCGGCCCGCGACGGCGTCGGGCCGCGTCACCACCGCGGCCACCTCGTGCTCGGAGGCGAGCAGCGCCTCCAGCGACGGCACCGCCGCCTCCGGCGTGCCCGCGAAGACCAGTCTCATGTGCGCCCCCCAAATCCCCGACGTCCGGCGTGCCCCAAGCGTATTGGCATTCGGGCCCGGCGGACGGCCGCGCCGCGTGGCGCCGGGCCGGGATCCCGCGCTCCCCTCGCGAGCCCCCTGCGGCGGCCGGCGTGTCACCCAGGCGTGGAACGCGGCGGTCGCCGGCAGCGGGCCGACCGTGACCGCGACCGACGCGGGCCGCGACGGGGACCTCGGACCGGGCGCGTCCACCGGCTTCGGCTTCGCGGCCGGGAAGGGTTCCGCCAACGGCGCCCCGCCGCCCACCCGCACCGCCGGGCAAGGGCGCGGCCCTCCCCCGGCCCTGACACCGGAGCCCCGGGGCAGGCGCGGAAGGCCCCGGCGGATCACCGGGAGGAGCAGGCGTAACGGGCCGCGACCGAGACGCGCGGGTCGGGATGGAGCTCGAAGAGCAGCTCCAGGGCGCGGGCGCGGTCGGGGTGGTCCAGGTCCGCCAGGAGCGCCACGAGCGGGATCTCCCTCTCGCCGACGAGCCGGCCGATCAGGCGGACGTAGTCCTGCGGGCCTCGCTGGTGGCTGAGACCGACCACCGACTCGACCAGGAGCCACGCCCGGTCCGGGTCGGTCAGGTCCCGGCCCGTGTCGAACCCGCGCTCACCCAGCCACCGCTCGCAGTGCCGCCACGTCAGGGGGTCGTCCAGGCCCGCGCGCACCGCCCGCTCGGCCGCGGGGCCGATCCGGCGGAGGACCGCCACCGCCATCCCGCGCCGGCCGGTGTCCGCCTTCGCCGCGACCGCCAGCAGGTCCGCCGCGGCCTCCTCCGGGGTGCGCGCGCCCAGCCACCCCAGGAGCTCCACCGCGCGCTCGGACTCCGAGTAGCCGGACAGGACCGCGACCAGCTCCCCGGCGTCGGCGCGCGCGTAGCCGCCGAGGACGGGGGCGCGCAGGCCCGCCTCGTTGACCAGCCGGTTCACGCCCCACCGGCCCAGCGGGCCGATCTCCACGTCACCCCCGGGGCACGCGACGACGGCGCCGTGCCGGACCAGCCGGGCGAGGGCCGCGTGCGCGGCGGCCTCGGCGGCCGCGCGCAGCCCCGGCGCCCGCCCCTCGGGGACGACGCCGTCCACCACGGCGTCGCTGATCGCCTCGGCGGCCAGCCGGGCGACCTCGCTGCGGCCGTGCACCCCGCGCCCGCACTGGTAGAGCTCGAACACCAGCTCGTCCAGGACCCGCTGGGCGACGCGGCGGCCGTCGTGGTCGGCGCGGGCGCGGTCCTCCCCGGTCCCGGCCACCGCGGTGACGGCGGTGCCCACCGCGAGCCAGCGGCGCAGCACGAGCGGATCGGGGTCGGTCGCGGGGGACGCGCCGCCGGGAGCGCGCCGGACCCGACCGGACACGAGGGTGACCAGACCCGCGTCGAAGGCGGCGCGCCAGAACCTCAGCGCCTCGGGGCCGAGTCCGTCGCCGTGCCCCGCGCCACCGAACACCGCGAGCCCGCGCGCCGCGGCCCGGGCCGCGTCCGGCTCGGGGCGGCCGCCGGTCCAGGCCGGGCGGTGCCGCTCGGCCCAGTCGGCGAGTTCGTACAGTCCGGCCAGCGTCTCCGTGCCTCGGGCGAGCGCGGCGAGTTCGGACTCGGGCTCCAGCCGGACCGGCCGCACCGGCGATTCGTCCCACCGGTGCGGGAGCGGTTCCCGGGCGGCCTCCCTCGCGGGCCCGGGGCGGGCCGCCCGTTGCCGGTGGGCGCGCCGCAGCCACGCGCGGACCGCTCCGGCGTCGCGCGTGTCCACGCCATGGCCGGCCATGGCGGTCAGCGCCTGCCGACTGAACGCGGCGTCGTCCGTGTGTCCGGTCACGCCACCAGCGTGGCACGCGTCCCGGCGCCGGGGCCGGGCTTTCCGCCTTTTCCCGGCTTGCCGGGAACCGCGGCGCGGCTCGTCCGGCGCCCGTGGTGTCCGCCGTCCGCCCGGCCGTCCCTGTCGGCGGCCTCTGGTAAGACTGGAGCCACCTATGACCGATCACGCGGGCTCCGGTGAGGAAGCCCTTTTCGACGTGCCACGCGCCAAGGAGGCCGCGCGCGGGAAGGCCCCCCGGCCGCGCAGGCCCGCCGCGACGCTGCCCGTGGCGCGCGTCGTCGTGGACACCCCGCTGCCGCATCTGGACCGGCCGTTCGACTACCAGGTCCCCGACACCATGGACGAGGCCGCCGTGCCGGGGTGCCGGGTCCGGGTCCGGTTCAACGGCCAGACCCTGGACGGTTTCCTCCTCGAACGGGTCGCCGAGTCCGGGTTCCAGGGCCGTCTTTCCTACCTGCACCAGGTGGTCTCCCCCGAGCCCGTGCTCACCCCCGAGATCGCCGCGCTGGCCCGCGCCGTCGCCGACCGCTACGCGGGCACGCTCAACGACGTGCTGCGCCTGGCCGTACCGCCGCGGCACGCCCGCGTCGAGAAGGAGCCCCCGCCCGGGAGCGCGGACGCGGAGCCGACCGCCGAACCGGCCGCCCCCGGGACCGGGGGCGGCGCGGCCGCGGACTCCGGCGACGCGACGCGGTCCGGCCCGGGGCCGTGGGCCGACTACCCGGCGGGGCCCGCGTTCCTGGCCGCGCTGCGGGAGGGCAAGGCCCCGCGCGCGGTGTGGGGCGCGATCCCGGGATCGGACTGGTGCGCGCCGGTCGCGGCGGCCGCGGACGCCGCCCTCGCCTCCGGGCGCGGGGTGCTCGTCGTGGTCCCCGACGGCCGGGACGTCGCCGCCGTGGACGCCGCCCTCACCGCGCGGCTGGGCGCGGACCGGCACACGGCGCTGACGGCCGAACTCGGCCCCGCCGAACGCTACCGGCGCTGGCTGTCGGTCCTGCGCGGCCGCGTCCGGGTCGTGGTCGGCACCCGCGCCGCGATGTTCGCGCCGGTGGCGGACCTGGGCCTGGTGGTGCTCTGGGACGACGGCGACGACGTGCACTGCGACCCGCACGCGCCCTACCCGCACGCCCGCACCGTGCTGTCGCTGCGCGCCCACCGGGCCCGGTCGGCCGCGCTGATCGGCGGGTTCACCCGGACCACCGAGGGCGCCCAGCTGGTCGAGTCGGGGTGGGCGCACCCGCTGGCCGCCGACCGCGACCTGGTGCGGCGGCGCGCGCCCCGGATCCGCGTCGCCGGGGACGACTCCGAACTCGCCCGCGACGAGGCGGCCCGCTCGGCCCGGCTGCCCGGCATGGCGCTGCGCGTCGCCCGGGAGGCCGCCCGCGAGGGGCCGGTGCTGATCCAGGTCCCCCGGCGCGGCTACCTGAACGCGCTGGCCTGCGCGCGGTGCCGCGCGCCCGCCCGCTGCCCGTCCTGCCAGGGGCCGCTGGCGCTGCGCAGCGCGCACGCCATGCCGTACTGCCGCTGGTGCGGGCACATCGCCGGCGACTGGAAGTGCCCCGACTGCGAGCACGCCCGGATGCGCGCCACCGTGGTCGGCGCGCGCCGGACCGCCGAGGAGCTGGGCCGGGCCTTCCCCTCGGTCCCGGTGCGCACGTCGGGCCGCGAGGAGGTCCTGGCGGAGGTCCCGGCGCGTCCGGCCCTGGTGGTGGCGACCCCGGGCGCCGAACCGGCCGCCGAGGGCGGTTACACCGCGGCGCTGCTCCTGGACGGCTGGGCGCTGCTGGGCCGGGCGGACCTGCGCGCCTCGGAGGAGACGCTGCGCCGCTGGTGCAACGCCGCCGCGCTGGTCCGCCCGGCCGAGCGGGGCGGCCAGGTGGTGGTGCTGGCCGACGCCGCGCTGCCGGTGGTCCAGGCGTTCGTCCGCTGGGACCCCGCCGGGTTCGCCGGGCGCGAACTGGCCGAGCGCCGCGAGCTGGGCTTCCCGCCCGCCGTGGCGATGGCCTCGGTCACCGGGGAGGCCGCGAACGTGCGCGAGCTGCTGGACCAGATCGCCCTGCCGCCGGGCGCCGAACTCCTCGGCCCCGTGCCCGTCGGCTCGGGCCCCGGCTCCGAGCGCGCCGAGCGCGCCCTGCTGCGGGTCCCCCGGGACGCGGCCCGCGAGCTGTCCGCCGCTCTCAAGGCCGCGGGCGCGGCCCGCAGCGCGCGCCGGGACGAGCGGCTGGCCCAGGTCCGGATGGACCCGCTCCAGGTCGTGTGACGCCGGGGCCGGAGCGCTCGGGGAAGCACCGCCCGGGCTGCCGCTCGCTCCCGGGCGGGCGCGTTCCTCCCGTCAACGGTTCGGGACGCCTCCCGGACGCGGATCCGAAATGATTCAAGGGACACGCCCCGGGGTCGGCACCGCCCCTGACAAGACGAGAAGAGCCGCAGATGAAACACTCCAGCCCCGAGTTCGCGCGCCTCGCCGAGCGTGGGACGATCCTGCGCTGCCAGGCCGGTTCGGGCGTGCACGGTACCGCCGTCGCCGGGCAGGGCGACCGGGACGAGATGGGGATCTGCGTCGAACCGCCGGAGTACGTGGTCGGGCTCCGCTCGTTCGAGCAGTACGTCTTCCGCACCCGGCCCGAGGGGGTTCGCTCGGGTCCGGGGGACCTGGACCTGACCGTCTACTCCCTGCGCAAATGGACCCGGCTGGCGCTGTCGGGCAACCCCACCGTGCTGCTGCCCCTGTTCGTGCCCGACGCGGAGGTCACGCGCATCGACGACCTGGGCCGGGAGCTGCGCGCCAACGCGGACCGGTTCGTCTCCCGGGAGGCCGGGCAGCGCTTCCTGGGCTACCTGCGCGCCCAGCGCGACAGCATGCTGGGCCTGCGCGGCGGGCGGCACACCAACCGCCCCGAACTCGTCGACGAGTACGGGTTCGACGTGAAGTTCGCGGGCCACATGATCCGCCTGGGCGTGCAGGGCGTGGAGCTGATGGAGACCGGCCGCGTCACGCTGCCGATGCCCGAGCCGTGGGGGGCGTGGATCCGCGACCTTCGCCAGGGCCGGTACAGCATGGAGGAGGCGCTGGCCGCCGCCGAGGAGCAGGAGAAGCGCCTGGTCGTACTGGCCGAGGACGCCGACCTGCCCCCGCACGCCGACCACGACTGGGCCAACGCGTGGCTGGTCCGGGCGTACCAGGACACCTGGCGCCGCTGGGACGCCGAGGACGCCGGGGACTGATCCGCGGCCCCGGGGGGCCGCCGGGTTCACCTCCGGCGGGCCACCCCCGCCAGCACGCCCACCCCGGTGGCGGAGACCTCGTCGTCCGGGTAGGGCCACCAGGCGAGGTCGGCCAGGCCCGGTTCCAGCAGCTCGAACGGCTCGAAGAGCGGGGACGCGAGTTCGCGGGCGTACGGGTCGGCCCGGTTCAGGGGCTGCTGGCGGATGACGAGGTGGCTGCCGGGGGCGAGCACCGAGTGCAGGACGCGCACCACGTCGTGGGCGACGACGCCGCGGGGCAGCAGGTCGGTGTCCAGCAGCGCCACCGCGGGTTCGGCCGGGTCGAGGAGGCCGCGCAGTCTCAGCCGGGCGGCGAGTTCGTCGGTGTCGGGGCGTTCGACCCGGACGACCGCGGGCCGGAACGGCGACGCCCGGCCGTGCAGCGGCACCGCTCCCCCGGTGTCGATCCGCACGACGCGGGCGTCGGCGTGGTGCTCCCGGGCGACGGCGTGGACCCCGTCGGGCGGCGGCACCCGGGAGCCGAAGTCGACGAACTGCCTTATCCCCAGGTCGGTGGCGAGGTAGCCCACGCACCGGCGCAGGAACCCGCGCTCGGCCTCCGCGATCCGGGCCGTCCGGGCGGCCGCCTCGTCCCCGGGGCCGCGCGGCACGCCGTCGCGGTAGCCGTCGAGCCGGACGACCCTCGGCCCGGGCGGGTCCGGAGGGCGGGGCCCGCCGTCGACGTGCGGTGCCCGCCACCGTTCGGTCTTGATCGCGCTCTCCCAACCGTCGGCCCGGCAGGGCACGGCCAGCGGGCCCGGACGGATCCGTCGGCGCTCGTTCACCGTGACCTCTGTCACTAGCGCCCGATGGTACCGCTTCCGTAGAAATTCATGTGTCGGGTATTTCTCAGGTTATTGACAGCCCGCCGCCTTCCGTCACGGGACTTTCGTCCCGACCGCCCCTTCCCGTCCGCCCCGTCCTCCCCGGGGCCGGAGCCGCGGCCCCGCTCCCCGGAAAGACCTGGATCACCGGGAGGAACGCACCGAAACGGTCACCCTCCGCCCCCGGTTGACACACCCTCGTGAAGGGTGGCGATACTGTCCGGAAGGCGGCCCCTCCCACCGCGGACGTCCCGCTCCACCTCCTGGCAGGGAGTCCTCCGGGTGGTGGCTCCGAGGGGTCGTCGGTCTACGACGACACCGCCGGGACCGCACGCCGGGCGGCGTGCCCGCAGTCGCGCGCCCCCACGAGACCGAGGAGGCGGACCGGTGGACACACCGCTCCCGAGAGACCCCGCGGACAGACCGCTCGCCGGAGTCACCGTCGTGGACCTGTCCCGGGTCCTGGCCGGGCCCTACGCCACGATGCTGCTGGCCGACATGGGCGCGGACGTGGTCAAGGTGGAGCACCCCGGGCACGGCGACGACACCCGCTCCTGGGGGCCGCCGTGGACCGGCGACCAGGCCGCCTACTACCTGGCGCTGAACCGGGGCAAGCGCAGCCTGGCCGTGGACCTCAAGGACCCCGACGGCCTGGCCGCGGTGCGCGCGCTGTGCGCGGACGCCGACGTGGTGGTGCAGAACTTCCGCCCCGGCGTGGCCGACCGGCTGGGTCTCGGCCACGCCGACGTCTCGAAGCTCAACCCGAGGGTCGTCTACTGCTCCATCAGCGGGTTCAGCTCCGGCCACGCGCAGCCGGGGCGCCCCGGATTCGACGTGATCGTGCAGGGCGAGAGCGGCCTGATGAGCGCCACGGGCGAGCCGGGCGGAGCGCCCACCAAGATCGGCGTCCCGATCACCGACGTGCTCACCGCCCTGAACGCCGCCGCGGCGATCTGCGGCGGGCTGGTGCGGAGCAGGGAGACCGGGCAGGGCTCGCATGTCGAGGTCTCGCTGCTCAACTCGGCGCTGTCCAGCCTGGTCAACGTCGCGCAGCGGGCTCTGGCCACCGGCAGCGAACCCGAGCGGTACGGCCGGGCCCACTCCACCATCGTGCCCTACCAGACCTTCCCCACCGGCGACGGGGAGATCATCGTCGCCGCGGGGAACGACTCGCTGTACCGGAGGCTGTGCTCCGCGCTCGACCGCCCCGACCTCGCCGAGGACCCGCGCTTCGGCACCAACCCCGACCGGGTGGCCCACCGGGGGGAGCTGGTCGCCGAGATCACCTCCGCGCTGTCGGCCAGGAGCGCCGCCGACTGGGCCCCGATCCTGACCGAGGCGGGCGTCCCGGTGGGCAGGGTGCGCGGGATCCTGGAGGCGATCCGCGCCGCGGACGCCTCCGGGGACTCCGCGACCATGACCGTGTCGCACCCCACCCTGGGCGAGCTGGAGCTGGTCCGGGCCGGGTTCCGGTTCGCCGCGCCCACGCCCGAGGCCGACGCGGCCGTGCCCGCTCCCCCGCTGCTGGGGCAGCACTCCGTCGCGGTGCTGGAGGGCCTGGGCCTGAGCCCCGAGCAGATCGCCGGGCTCGTGGAGCGCGGCGTGGTCGCCCAGCACGACGTCTCGTAGCCACCCGAACCGAACAGGAGCCGTCCGATGAGCACCCGACGCAGGCCGCCCGCCCCCGACCCCCTGGACTTCCTCTCCGTGGACTCCTCGCTCAGCCCCGAGGAGACCGACGTCCGCGACACCGTGCGCGCGTTCTGCCGCCGCGAGCTGCTGCCGGACATCGCCGACTGGTTCGAGGCCGGGACCATCCCCGACCCGCGCGGCCTGGCCCGGGCCGTGGGCGGCCTGGGCCTGTTCGGCATGCACCTGGAGGGCTACGGGTGCGCCGGGACCAGCGCGGTCGCCTACGGGCTGGCGTGCCGGGAGTTGGAGGCGGTCGACTCGGGACTGCGCAGCTTCGTCTCCGTGCAGGGCTCGCTGGCGATGGCCGCGATCCACATGTACGGCTCCGAGGAGCAGAAGACCCGGTGGCTGCCCCCGATGGCCGCCGGCGAGCTCATCGGCTGCTTCGGACTCACCGAGCCGGACTCCGGCAGCGACCCCGGCTCGATGCGCACCCGGGCCCGCCGCGACGGCCCGGACTGGGTGCTGGACGGCACCAAGACGTGGATCACCAACGGCTCCATCGCCGACGCGGCCGTGGTGTGGGCCGCCACCGACGACGGCGTCCGGGGCTTCGTGGTGCCCGCCGGCACGCCGGGGTTCACCGCCAACGTGATCCACCGCAAGCTGTCGCTGCGCGCCTCGGTCACCTCCGAGCTGGTGCTGGACGGGGTCCGCCTGCCCGAGTCCGCGCGGCTGCCGCTGGCCGAAGGGCTGGGCGCCCCGCTGTCCTGCCTGAACGAGGCCCGCTACGGGATCCTGTGGGGCGCGGTGGGCGCGGCCCGCGCCTGCTACGAGGCGGCGCTGTCGTACGCCGCGACCCGCGAGCAGTTCGGCCGCCCCATCGCGGCGTTCCAGCTCACCCAGCGCAAGCTCGCCGAGATGGTGGTGGACGTCAACCACGCCTCGCTCACCGCCCTGCACCTGGGGCGCCTCAAGGACGCGGGGGCCTGCCACCACAACCAGGTGAGCTTCGGCAAGTTCTCCAACGTGGCGGCCGCCCAGCGGGTGGCCGCCAAGGCCCGCTCGCTGCACGGGGCCAACGGCATCACCCTGGAGTACCCGGTGCTGCGGCACATGCTCAACCTGGAGACGGTCGCCACCTACGAGGGGACCGAGGAGATCCACATGCTCAGCGTCGGCCAGGCGGTGACGGGCGTCTCCGCGTTCCGCTGACGCCCGCCCGGGTGCGCGGACTCCCGGGGCGCGGCCCCCGAAGCGTTCGGGGGCCGCGCCCCGGGAGTCCGCGCACGCCCCACAATGGAGGGAGCGTGAAAGGGAGAGATGCGATGGAAAAGGGCACGAAGCGCTTTGAGACGACCCGGTTGCGGCGCACCGCCAACGCCGTCGTCGGGGGGTTCGCCAAGTACGGCTTCGGGCCGCGGGAGCTGCGTCTGCTCACCACCCGCGGCGCCAAGTCCGGCTTCCTGCGGACCACCCCGGTGAGCCTGGTGGAGAACACCGACGGCCGCTTCCTGGTCGCCCCCTACGGCGAGGTCGGCTGGGTGCGCAACATCCGCAAGGAGGGCTTCGCGACCCTGCGCCGGGGCGGTTGGATCGAGCTGGTCAGCGTCGTCGAGGTGGGTCCCGAGCGCGCGGCCCCGGTCCTGCGCGAGTACCTCGACCATCCCCGCGCGGTCGTGGTCGGCCCGTACTTCAGGTCCGGCCCCGAGTCCTCCGTCGAGGACTTCGAGGCCGAGGCCGCCGCCCATCCGGTGTTCGAGATCATGCGCAGCACCACGGTCCGGATCTGACCCTTCCCCGTCTCCGTGGTCCTCGGTGGCCGGGGCGTCCCCTGGCCGGGGGCGCCCCGGCCCGCTCGTCGGGTTCCGCGCCGAACCTCCCGGTGGTCCCGGGACGCTGTCCTCCCCTCACCCTTCGACCGGGTGCCACGGCAGGCGGCGTGGCCGCGTGTCCTTCGAAAGCATGACCCCGGGTCCCCCCTTTCGCGGACGCGCGGACGGCGGCGCGGACGCGACGATCGACTGGCACCAGTCGATCGACCGAAAGGCCCCTTTCCATGGACACCGCCCTCAGCGGCCGCCCGGGACGCGAGCCGACGGGCACGCCGTCCCCCTCCGCCCGGCTTCCACTGCTGGACGTGCTGCGCGGAGCCGCGATCCTGGGGACCCTCGCGACCAACGTGTGGCTCTTCGCGTCGCCGACGGCCGAGGTCGGCCCGCTCCTGGGCTCCGACGCGATGGCGTCGCTGGACGTCCTGGTCGCCGACCCCTCCGCCGCGAACGCGGTCGAGGGCGTCTTCCGCTTCCTGGCCAACGGCAAGTTCCTGTCCCTGCTGGCGGTCCTGTTCGGCGCGGGGGTCGCCATCCAGTACCGCTCCGCCGCGAAGCGGGGGCTGCGCTGGCCCCGCGCGTACGCGGGGCGGTCGCTGTTCCTGCTCGTCGAGGGCGCCGTGCACTTCACGCTCGTCTTCGCCTGGGACGTGCTGATGGGGTACGCCGTGACCGGGCTGCTCACCGCCTGGCTGCTCACCCGCTCCCGCGCCGTCCAGGGCGCCGTGATGGGGCTGGCGGCCGCCGCGCACGTCACGCTGATGTCCCTGGCCACCTGGGCGCTGGCCGTCGCACCGCAGGGCGCGTCCGATCCGGGTGACGTGGCCGACGTCGCGGCCGTGTACGGCGACGGCGGATACCTGGAGCAGGTGGGACTCCGGCTGGACAACCTCCTGGTGCTGCGTATGGAGCCGGTGCTCTCCTTCGGCCTGCTGCTGTTCCTGTTCCTGCTGGGGGCGCGGCTGATGCGGGCCGGGGCGTTCGGTCCCGGGGAGGCCGCGCGGCGCCTGCGCGCCCGCATGGCCGCGTGGGGGCTGGGCCTGGGGCTGCCGCTGAGCCTGGCCGCGTCGCTGGGCGGCGCCGAGCTGGTGCTCCTCGAACGCTACGTCCTCGCCCCTGTGGTGGCGGTGGGCTACATCGGCCTGATCGGCCTGGTGCTGGACCGGCTGCCGCGGACCGGTCCGGTCACCGGAGCGGTGTCCGCGCTGGGCCGCACCGCCATGACCGGCTACGTCGCGCAGAACGTGCTCTGCTCGCTGCTCTGCTACGGGTTCGGCCTGGGGCTGGCGTCCCGGCTCGCCGGGTCGGGGCCGTGGTGGGTGCTGGGCCTGTGGGCGGGGGTCTGCCTGTTCCTGCTGGCCGCGGCGTCGCTGTGGCTGCGATACTTCCCCTACGGCCCGCTGGAGTGGTTGCAGAAGTCGGTGCTGGACGCCACGGGCGGCCGCCGGAGGTGACCGGACGGCGGTGGCCCCGGTCTGTTCCAGACCGGGGCCACCGCCGTTCGCGCGTCGCGGGTCAGGCTCCCACGGCGGACTTCAGGGCCTCGGCGCGGTCGGTCCGCTCCCAGGTGAACTCCGGGAGCTCGCGGCCGAAGTGGCCGTAGGCGGCGGTCCGGGAGTAGATCGGGCGCAGCAGGTCGAGGTCGCGGATGATCGCGGCCGGACGCAGGTCGAATACCTCCTGGACGGCCTTCTCGATCACGTCGGGGGCGACCTGCTCGGTGCCGAAGGTCTCCAGGAAGACGCCGACCGGCTGGGCCTTGCCGATCGCGTAGGCGACCTGGACCTCGACGCGCTCGGCCAGGCCGGCGGCGACGATGTTCTTGGCGACCCAGCGGGTGGCGTAGGCGGCGGAGCGGTCGACCTTGGACGGGTCCTTGCCGGAGAAGGCGCCGCCGCCGTGGCGGGCGTAGCCGCCGTAGGTGTCGACGATGATCTTGCGGCCGGTCAGGCCGGCGTCGCCCATCGGGCCGCCGATCTCGAAGCGGCCGGTCGGGTTCACCAGCAGCCGGTAGTCGTCGGTCTCCAGGCCGTAGCTGGCCACGACGGGAGCGATCACGTGCTCCTTGATGTCGGGCGTCAGCAGTTCGCGCAGGTCGATGTCTGGCGCGTGCTGGCTGGAGACCACCACGGTGTCCAGGCGGACCGGGGTGTGGCCGTCGTACTCGACGGTGACCTGGGTCTTGCCGTCGGGGCGCAGGTACGGCACGGTGCCGTCGCGGCGCACCGCGGACAGCCGCTGGGACAGCGCGTGCGCGAGCTTGATCGGCAGCGGCATCAGCTCGGGCGTCTCGTTGTTGGCGTAGCCGAACATCAGCCCCTGGTCGCCCGCGCCCTGGCGGTCGAGGTCGTCGGTGCCCTCGTTCTCCCGCGTCTCGTACGCGGTGTCCACTCCCTGGGCGATGTCGGGCGACTGCGCGCCGATGGAGACCGAGACGCCGCAGGACGCTCCGTCGAAGCCCTTGGCCGAGGAGTCGTAGCCGATCTCCAGGATCTTCTCGCGGATGATGCTGGGGATGTCGACGTAGGTGGAGGTGGTCACCTCACCGGCGACGTGCACCTGGCCGGTCGTGATGAGGGTCTCCACGGCGACCCGGCTCTGGGGGTCCTCCTTGAGCATCGAGTCAAGGATCGCGTCACTGATCTGGTCCGCGATCTTGTCGGGATGGCCTTCGGTGACCGACTCGGAAGTGAAAAGGCGACGGGACACGTTGAGGGACTCCTCGCAGCGGCTGCTGGCTGACAGTTGTCGTGCCGTTCGTGCTCAGGAGGGCGCTGCAGGAGGCCCCACTGGTTCTCGACCGGCGTGGTTGGTTATCGGGTTCAACTGTAGTGGGAAGCCGGCGGGCGTCGGAGGGCGCGGGCCGGTCATCCGCGTTTCGGTACCGGCCCCGGTACGGCACGGCCGACCTGGGCAGGATCTACGTAGCCTACTGGTTCGGGGCGCGGCCCCGGGCACCGCGGCTACCGGTCGGTACCGGCGGCTCCGGCGCCGGCGCCGAGACGCTCGGCCACCAGGTCCCACACCCGGTCGGCCAGGCCCTCCTTGGGTCCGTACGGGATCTCCGTCGCGGAGCCGTCCGCGCCGAGCACGACCGCCTGGTTGTCGGCCGTCCCGAACGCCCTGCCGTCCCCGACCTGGTTGACCACGAGCAGGTCGCAGCCCTTGCGGCGGAGCTTGTCCCGGCCGTTCTCCAGCACGTTGTCGGTCTCGGCGGCGAAGCCCGCGACGATCTGTCCGGGACGCGCGCGCTTCCCGCTGATCTCGGCCAGGATGTCGGGGTTCTCCACGAGCGTGATCGGCGCGGGCCCGGCCCCGGTCTTCTTGATCTTGCCCGCCGCCACGGTGTCGGGGCGGAAGTCCGCGACGGCGGCGGCCATGACCACCGCGTCGGCCTCCGCCGCGGCGCCGAGCACCGCCTCGCGCAGCTCCAGCGCGGAGGTGACCGGGCGCACGTCGGCGCCCGCCGGAGCGGGCAGCGCCACGTTCGCCGAGACGAGGGTGACCCGGGCGCCCCGGGCCACGGCGGTGGCCGCCAGCGCGTACCCCTGCAGCCCCGACGAGCGGTTGCCCAGGAAGCGGACCGGGTCCAGGGCCTCGCGGGTGCCCCCCGCGGAGACCACCACGCGCCGCCCCGCCAGGTCGGCGTGGAGGCCGCCGCGCGCCAGCACCCGGCGCGCGGCGGCGAACAGCTCGGCGGGGTCGGGCAGCCGCCCCTTGCCGGTGTCGGCGCCGGTGAGCCGGCCGGAGGCGGGCTCCAGCACGATCGCGCCGCGCGAGCGCAGCGTGGCGACGTTGGCCCGGGTGGCGGGGTGCTCCCACATCTCGGTGTGCATGGCGGGGGCGAACACCACCGGGCACCGCGCGGTGAGCAGGGTGTTGGTGAGCAGGTCGTCGGCCAGTCCGTGGGCGGCCCTGGCCAGCAGGTCGGCGGTGGCCGGGGCCACGAACACCAGGTCGGCGTGCTGGCCGATGCGGACGTGCGGGACCTCGTGCACGGAGTCCCAGACGCCCGCGGCGACGGGCTGCCCGGACAGCGCGGCCCAGGTGGGCTCGCCCACGAAGCGCAGGGCGTCGGCGGTGGGGACCACCCGGACCCGGTGCCCCGACTCGGTGAGGCGGCGCAGGAGCTCGCAGACCTTGTAGGCGGCGATCCCCCCGCCAACGCCGAGGACGACCTCGGGTGTGTGTTCGGCTGTCATCGGCGGCGTGCCCCTTACTCCTGCGGGGCCGCCCCGTCGCGGCCCCGTCCCGACGGTAGCGAAGCGGTTCCGGAGCACCCCGCACCGCCCCGTGGGACGCGGCTTCCCGTCGGCTGCCTAGCGGTCGTTCGGGTTGTCGACCGGTTCGGCGGTCAGCAGGCGCTCCCGGACCTCGCGCAGGGCGATGGACAGGGACTTCTCCTGGACCTGGGTCTCCACGAGCGGGCCCACGTACTCCAGCAGGCCCTCGCCCAGCTGGGCGTAGTAGGCGTTGATCTGCCTGGCGCGCTTGGACGCCATGGTGACGAGGCTGTACTTGCTGTCGACGACCTGCAGGAGTTCGTCGATCGGCGGGTTGGTGATGCCTTCGGCGACGGGCGGTGTACCGGCCAAGGTGCGTACCCCTAGGTGGTCAGTCGGCTCCGCGGTGGACGCGGGGCCGTGGGATGAGAACGGGTGGGGCGAAGGCCGCCGCCGCGGGAAGAACCGGCGCCGGAGCGCCGTGCGGGCGGTCACGCCCCTCGCGCCAGGTCCCTACAGGGACGGCGCGACTATCAAACCTAGCAGCTCATCGCAGACTTCGCGCACCGACGTGTTGACGAGCGTGGTGTCGAACTCCTTCTCCGCCGCCAGCTCGACGCGGGCGGTGTCCAGGCGGCGCTGCACGACCTCGGGCGACTCGGTGCCGCGTCCGGTGAGCCTGCGCACCAGCTCCTCCCAGGACGGCGGGGCGAGGAAGACCAGGCACGCCTCGGGCATGTTGGCGCGCACCTGGCGCGCGCCCTGGAGTTCGATCTCCAGCAGCACGGGCTTTCCCGCGTCCAGCCGCCGGACGACCGGCGCGCGCGGGGTGCCGTAGCGGTTCCCCGCGAACTCGGCCCACTCCAGCAGCTCGTTCCCGGCGACGAGGCGGTCGAACTCGGCGTCGTCGACGAAGTGGTACTCGACCCCGTCGGTCTCCCCCGGTCTGGGCCGGCGCGTGGTGGCCGAGACCGACAGCCACACCTCGGGGTAGCGGCGGCGCAGCTCCTTGACGACGGTGCTCTTGCCCACTCCGGACGGCCCCGAAAGGACCGTGAGCCGCTTCGGCTGGCTGGATCGGCTCTCGCCGGCTCCGGACTCGACAGGCACTGGCTCTCAGACTCCCAGACCCCGCCCCCGGCGGGTTGGACGATGGTCCACGGCCGCGTCGCGGGCCCGTGGGATGAATCTTTTTATACCAGCTCAACGCGGACCGGCCCGCCGGTGCTCGGGGCACCGACGGGCCGGTTCGTCGAAACTCCGCCGGGAAAGCGCTCCCAGTGGGGCCGCGCGGGGATCCTGGGACCCCTCCGCGCCCCCCGGGGGGCTCTACCCGACGGTCACACTCCGGGACGACGTTGGCGCGCGCACCGCGCGCCGGGCCGCACCTGAACTACTTGGCACCGCCGCCGAACTCGCTTTCCAGCGCCGCGCGCTGGTTGTTGCCCAGGCCGCGGACGCGCCGCGACTCAGCGATGTTGAGGCGCTCCATGATCTGCTTGGCGCGGACCTTGCCGACGCCGGGGAGCGACTCCAGCAGAGCGGAGACCTTCATCTTGCCGATGACGTCATCGGTCTGTCCGTCTTTGAGGACGTCGGTCAGCGAGATGCCGCCGTGCTTCAGGCGGTTCTTGACCTCCGCACGCTCTTTTCTGGCCTTTGCGGCCTTCTCAAGAGCTGCGGCGCGCTGTTCAGGAGTGAGGGGAGGAAGGGCCACGCCGGGTCACCTCGGTTTTCTCTAGTTTTTGGAGGGCGGACGCCTGCGCAAGTTAGTAGGTTCCGGCCTCTTCGGCAACGCAAAGTGGCTTTTCAAGCGCTATTTCATCCAAGGAATTACGCACCGTCTCCACTTGACCACAGAGAGGCGCGAAATTCAGGACTTTGTTTCCGGCCAGCAGCCCGAACAGCGACGGAGTCACACAAGCGCCGGAGCAGTGAGCTTCGACACACCTTCTGCTCTTTCCGCTGTTTCGGACGAACAATTTCTCAACCGGCCAAAGCCCATAAATAGCGCTTGTCGGACGAGTCCGCCACTCAGGCCGTCGTCGCCTCGGCCCGGCGCAGCGCGGCGGCGATGGAGGCGGCCGCCGCGCCCGGGTCCGCGGCGCCGGTGATCGGGCGACCGATCACCAGCAGGTCCGCGCCCGCCGCGAGCGCCTCCTCCGGTGTGGCGACCCGCGCCTGGTCCCCCTTCGCGGAGCCCGCGGGACGGACCCCGGGGGTGATCATCGTGATGTCCGGCCCCACCTCGGCCCGCAGCGAGGCCACCTCGTGCGGCGAGCAGACCAGCGCCCGCGCGCCCGCCGCCACCGAGAGCGCGGCGAGCCTGCGCGCCGCGTCCGACGCGGGTCCGCGCATGCCCACCGCCTCCAGCGCCTGCTCGTCGAGCGAGGTCAGAACGGTGACGGCCGCGATCCTGGTGTCGGGGGCGGCCTCCACGGCGGCGCGGATCATGTCGGTGCCGCCGGCGGCGTGCACGGTCAGGATGCCCGGCTTGAGCCTGGCCACCGCGCGGGCCGCGCCCGCGACCGTGGCGGGGATGTCGTGCAGCTTCAGGTCGAGGAAGAGCGAGACCCTGCTGGCCCCGCGCATGGTCGCGATGACCTCGGGGCCGTACCTCAGGTACAGCTCCAGCCCCACCTTGAGCGTGCTGACGTGCGGTGCGACCGCCGAGGCCCAGCGGGCGGCGGTCTCGATGTCGGGCGCGTCGATGGCGACGGCGATGGGTGCGGCCACGATGCTTCTCCTTCGTGTCACTGTTGGACGGATCGCGTGCTCCCGCCCGGCGGGCGGGAGCCGTGTGGGGACAGTCCGCCGCTGTTCGCGGCGCACCCGCCGTTCCCGTGGGTTCCCCCCTACGGGCCGATCATGCCCGGGAAACGGGCGGGCATCCCCCGCCGCGGCCACCGGAGTGCCCCGGCGGGCGCGACAGGGTCGCACAAAGCCCCCAAATGGCCGCAAGCGGCCCAGATGACCTCCACCCATAACGGACAGGTCACCCGACGGCTCCAATTCGGCACAGGCCGCCTCAGCGCGCCTCCCCGACGCCCCGGGCGCGGCCCCGGCGGTGCGGCGGCGCGCCGGCGCGCGCAGGCCCGCGCTCATCCGCGCACCGCCGCGCCCGGGGCGCGGTGCGCCGCGCCGACCAGCGAGGCGACCCGCTCCACGCCGCGCTCGACCAGCGCCTGCTCCAGCTCGCGCAGGACGCGCACGCACGCCGAGGGGTCGTGGAAGATCGCGGTGCCCACGGCCACGGCGCCGGCCCCGGCCAGCAGGAACTCCAGGGCGTCGGCCCCGGTGCGCACCCCGCCCATCCCGATGACGGGCACCTCCGGCAGCGCCGCGTGCACCTCGTACACGCACGCCAGGGCGATCGGGCGGATGGCCGGGCCGGAGAGGCCGCCCGGTCCCCCGGCCACCGCCGGGCGCATCGTGTCGACGTCGATGGCCATCCCGCGCACGGTGTTGATCATGGCCAGGCCGTCGGCTCCGGCCTCGACGCAGACCCGGGCCAGGCCCACCAGGTCGGGCACGTCCGGGGAGAGCTTGGCGAACACCGGGATGTCGGGCCGGGCCTCCGCGCGCACGGCGCGCACCACCCGGGCCGCGGCCTCGGGGTCGTGCGCGAAGTGCCGCCCCCTGCGGGCCAGGTCGGGGCTGGACAGGTTCACCTCGATCATGGCCACGCCCGGAGCCTCGGACAGCCGCCGGGCGAGCTCGGCGTACTCCCCGGGCCCGCCGCCCGCCACCGACACCGCCGCGCGGGCCCCTCGCGAGAGCAGCCACGGCAGGTCGCGCTGGAGGAACACCTCGATCCCCGGCCCCTGCAGACCGACCGCGCTGAGCATCCCGCTGGGCGTCTCGGCGATCCGGGGCGCCGGACGCCCGGCCCGCGGCTCCAGCATCACCGACTTGGTGACGACCGCGCCGATCCGGGCGATGTCGAAGAACTGCGCCAGCTCGCGGCCGGACCCGGCGCACCCGGCCGCCGTCATCACGGGGTTCACCAGTTCCAGTTCGCCCAGCCGGACCCGCAGATCGGGGATCATCGCCGTCCTCTTCCTCGTCGTGCCGCGCCCACCGGGACGCTCCGGACAGGGTCCGGCTCAGCCCGCCTCGCGGACCGGGCTCTCCTCGTCTCCGCGCGCCTTCCAGCCCGGCGCGCCCAGGGCGTCGAAGGGGATCGTCCCGACGTCGTCGAAGCGCACCCGCTCGCCCCGGAACACCGGGCCGTCCACGCAGGAGCGCGCCATCCGGGTGATGCCGTCCCCGCCCACCACCGGGACCACGCAGGACATGCAGACCCCGGTGCCGCAGGCCATGGTCTCCTCGACCGACACCTGGACCGGGATGTCGTGCCGCGCCGCCAGCGCGGTGACCTCGCGCAGCATCGGCATCGGCCCGCACGCGTACACCACGTCCGAGCGCGCGTCCTCGATCACCTGCCCGAGCGCGTCGGTGACCCGGCCCCGCACGCCGAACGAGCCGTCGTCGGTGGTGAAGGTCGCGGTTTCGGCGACCCGGCGCGCGGTGATCGCGCCGAACACCTGCCCCGCCGAGGCCGCGCCCAGCACCAGGTCCACCCGGCAGCCGCGCCTGCGCAGCGCGTGCGCGAGCGGGAACAACGGCGCGCTGCCGTACCCTCCTCCGACCAGGACGCAGTTGACCGGGTCGCGCGGGAGCGGGAACGGCTTTCCGAGGGGGCCGATGATGTCCAGCAGGTCACGCGAGCGCCGCTCGGCCAGCCAGGCGGTGCCCCTGCCGCGCACCGCGAACAGGAACTCCACGGTGCCGCCGTAGTCCGGTTTGACGTCGTGGATGGCGAAAGCCCGGCGCAGCAGCATGCTGGACTGCTCACCGCCGACCGCCACCGCGATGAACTGCCCCGAGCGGAACCTCTCGGCGATGCCCGGGGCGACCACCGTGATGGCGTGGTAGGCGTCCACCTGCCGCACCGTCAGCACCGGGCTGCTCATCTGCACAGGCCGGAAGTCATTCACCCCTGGGGTCCCCTCGATCCTCGCCGCCTCCTCGGGAGCGCGTCGGGCGGTCTCACAGCGGGCCGCGGAGGGCCCCGCGGGGGAACCCGTTCGCGTCCCGGACGCTCACCGGCCCCATTGTCCCGTAAAACCGGCCCGCGGCGACGGGGCGGCCCGTTCTCACGGGCCGCCCCGGGCCGACCGCTACCCGGCGGCGGCGCGCAGCGCCCGGGTGTGCTCCTGGAGGGAGCGCACCCCGACACCGCCGTCGACCAGCGCCTCGATGCCCTGCACGGCGGCGGCCAGCCCCTGCACGGTGGTAACGCTGGGCACACCGCGCACGACGGCGGCCGTGCGGATCTCGTAGCCGTCCAGGCGGGGCCCGGACTGGCCCGCGCTCCCGAACGGGGTGTTGACGATCAGGTCCACCGCGCCGTCGTGGATGAGCTGCACGATCGTCGGCTCGCCGTCGGGGCCCGTCCCCGAGCTGTGCTTGCGCACCACGCCGGCCCGGACGCCGTGCCTGCGCAGCGCCAGCGCGGTGCCCTCGGTCGCCAGGATCTCGAAGCCCAGGTCGGCCAGGCGCTTGACCGGGAAGATCATGGTGCGCTTGTCCCGGTTGGCGACCGAGACGAACACCGTCCCCGACGTCGGCAGCGAGCCGTAGGCGGCCAGCTGGGACTTGGCGTAGGCGGTGCCGAAGTCCACGTCCAGGCCCATGACCTCGCCGGTGGAGCGCATCTCCGGGCCCAGCACGGTGTCCACGCCCTGTCCCTGGCGGTCGATGAAGCGGTTGAAGGGCAGCACCGCCTCCTTGACCGCGACCGGGGCGTCCGGGGGCAGGGTTCCGCCGTCGCCCTCGGCGGGCAGCATCCCCTCGGCGCGCAGCTCCCGGATGGTGGTGCCCATCATCACCCGCGCGGCGGCCTTGGCCAGCGGGACCGCCGTGGCCTTGGACACGAACGGCACGGTGCGCGAGGCGCGCGGGTTGGCCTCCAGGACGTACAGCACGCCCGAGGCGAGCGCGTACTGCACGTTGAGCAGGCCGCGCACCCCCGTCCCGGCGGCGATGCCCTCGGTGGAGTAGCGGATGCGCTCGATGTCCTCCTGGCCCAGCGTGATGGAGGGCAGGGCGCACGCGGAGTCGCCCGAGTGGATCCCGGCCTCCTCGATGTGCTCCATGATGCCGCCCAGGTACAGCTCGGAGCCGTCGTAGAGGGCGTCCACGTCGATCTCGATGGCGTCGTCGAGGAAGCGGTCGACCAGCACCGGGTGCTCGGGGCTGACCTCGGCGTTGCGCTCGATGTACCCGGCGAGCATGGCCTCGTCGTAGACGATCTCCATGCCCCGGCCGCCCAGCACGTAGGAGGGGCGCACCAGCACCGGGTAGCCGATCTCGTCGGCGATGGCCCTGGCCTCGTCGAAGGAGTGGGCCATCCCGTGCTTGGGCGCGGGCAGCCCGGCCTCGGCCAGGACCCGGCCGAACTCGCCGCGGTCCTCCGCCAGGTCGATGGCCTCGGGGCTGGTGCCGACGATGGGCACCCCCGCCGCCTTGAGCTCGCGCGCCAGCCCCAGCGGGGTCTGGCCGCCCAGCTGCACGATCACGCCCGCGACCTCGCCGGTCAGCTGCTCGGCGCGCACGACCTCCAGGACGTCCTCCAGCGTCAGCGGCTCGAAGTAGAGCCGGTCGCTGGTGTCGTAGTCGGTGGAGACCGTCTCGGGGTTGCAGTTGACCATGACGGTCTCGTAGCCCGCGTCGGACAGTGCGAAGGAGGCGTGCACGCAGCTGTAGTCGAACTCCACGCCCTGGCCGATGCGGTTGGGGCCCGAGCCCAGGATGATCACCTTGGGCCGGGTGCCCTGGGGGACCTCGGTCTCCTCGTCGTAGCTGGAGTACAGGTACGGGGTCCGGGCGGCGAACTCGGCCGCGCAGGTGTCCACGGTCAGGTAGACCGGGTGCACGCCGAGGGCGCCGCGCAGCTCGCGGACGACCTCCTCGTTCCTGCCGGTGACCTCGCCGATCTGCGCGTCGGAGAAGCCCAGCCGCTTGGCCGAGCGCAGCAGCCCGGCCTCCAGCTTGGGGGCCGCGGCCAGCTCCCGGGCCTTCTCCTCCAGCAGCATCATCTGGTCCAGGAACCACGGGTCGATCCTGGTCGCCTCGTACAGCTCCGCCACCGTCGCGCCCGCGCGCAGCGCCTGCTGGACCTGGTGGAGGCGGTGCTCGGTGGGCACGGCGGCCGCGCGCAGCAGCTCGGCCCGGTCCCCGGGCTCGCCGGCCCAGGACAGGCCGACGCCCTTCTTCTCCAGCGAGCGCATGGCCTTCTGCAGCGCCTCGGGGAAGGAGCGGCCGATGGCCATGGCCTCGCCCACGGACTTCATGGTGGTGGTCAGGCCGGGGTCCGCGCCGGGGAACTTCTCGAACGCGAAGCGGGGCACCTTGACGACCACGTAGTCCAGGGCCGGCTCGAAGCTGGCCGGGGTCTCGGCGGTGATGTCGTTGGGGATCTCGTCCAGGGTGTAGCCGATGGCGAGCTTGGCGGCGATCTTGGCGATCGGGAAGCCGGTGGCCTTGGAGGCCAGCGCCGAGGAGCGCGAGACGCGCGGGTTCATCTCGATGACGATGATCCGGCCGGTCTCGGGCTGCACGGCGAACTGGATGTTGCAGCCGCCGGTGTCCACGCCGACCTCGCGGATGACGGCGATGCCGATGTCGCGCAGCCGCTGGTACTCGCGGTCGGTGAGCGTCATGGCGGGCGCCACCGTGATGGAGTCGCCGGTGTGCACGCCCATCGGGTCGAGGTTCTCGATGGAGCACACGACCACCACGTTGTCGTGGACGTCGCGCATCAGCTCCAGCTCGTACTCCTTCCAGCCGAGGATGGACTCCTCCAGGAGCACCTCGGTGGTGGGCGACAGCGCCAGGCCCTGGCCCGCGATGCGGCGCAGTTCGGCCTCGTCGTGCGCGAAGCCCGAGCCGGCGCCGCCCATGGTGAAGGACGGGCGCACCACGACCGGGTAGCTCAGCGCCGCGGCGGCGTCCAGGCACTCCTCGATGGTGTGGCAGATCACCGAGCGGGCGGACTCCCCGCCGATCCGGGCCACGATGCCCTTGAAGACGTCGCGGTCCTCCCCGGACTGGATGGCGTCGATGTTCGCGCCGATCAGCTCGACGTTGTACTTGGCCAGGACCCCGGCCTCGTGCAGCGCCACAGCGGTGTTCAGCGCGGTCTGGCCGCCCAGCGTGGGCAGCAGCGCGTCGGGGCGCTCCTTGGCGATGATCTTCTCGACCATCTCCGGCGTGATCGGCTCGACGTAGGTGGCGTCGGCGAACTCCGGGTCGGTCATGATCGTGGCCGGGTTGGAGTTGACCAGGATGACCCGCAGGCCCTCGGCCTTGAGCACCCGGCACGCCTGGGTGCCGGAGTAGTCGAACTCGCACGCCTGGCCGATGACGATCGGCCCGGAGCCGATCACGAGCACGGATGACAGATCAGTACGGCGCGGCATTGCTTGTATTCCTCAGTGTCGAAGCGAGGCTGTGGAGGCGCGGGCACCGGCGCGGCCGGTCCGCGGAGGGTGTCCCGCCGCGTCCCCTGCCCCGTCCGGGGCGGACGGAACGGGGGGACGGGGCGGCGTTGGCGGTCTCCCCGGTCAGACGCCCGCGGAGGCCTGCGCGCCCTTGTGGTCGGCCATCAGGTCGACGAAGGCGTCGAACAGCTCGGCGGCGTCGTGCGGACCCGCGGCGGCCTCGGGGTGGAACTGGGCGCTGAACGCCGGGCGGTCCAGCAGCCGGAGCCCCTCGACCACGTTGTCGTTGAGCCCGATGTAGCTGACCTCGGCGCGGCCGTACCGGGTGTCGAACGGCCCGTCGGTGTCGGCCCGCACCGCGAAGCCGTGGTTCTGGCTGGTGATGTAGACGCGCCCGGTTCGGGTGTCGCGGACCGGCTGGTTGACGCCGCGGTGGCCGAAAGGCAGCTTGTAGGTGCCCAGGCCGAGCGCCCGGCCCAGGATCTGGTTGCCGAAGCAGATGCCGAACAGCGGCTTGCCCGCGTCCAGCACCCCGCGCATCGCGGCCACGGCCGCGTCCGCGGCGGCGGGGTCGCCGGGGCCGTTGCTGAAGAACACGCCGTCGGTGCCGAGGGCGAGGATCTCCTCGGCGGTGCTGCCCGCGGGCAGCACCCGGACCTCGCAGCCGCGCTCGGCGAGGCGCTGCGGGGTCATCGCCTTGATGCCCAGGTCGACCGCCGCGACGGTGAACCGGGTGGGCACGCCCTCGGGCGGGGCGACCGTGTACGGGGCGCCGGTGGTGACCTCGCCCGCCAGGTCGGCTCCCGCCATCCGGGGGCTGGCCAGCACGCGCTCCAGGAGCCGCTCGGGGTCGGTCTCGACGGTGCTGACGGCGGCGCGCATCGCGCCCTTGTCGCGCAGGTGGCGGGTGAGCGCGCGGGTGCCGGGCATCGCGATGCCCACGACTCCCTGCTGGCGCAGCTCCTCGTCCAGGGTCCGCTTGGCGCGCCAGTTCGACGGGATGCGGGCGGGCTCGCGCACGACGTACCCGGCGACCCAGATCCGGCCGGACTCGGGGTCGTCGTCGTTGACCCCGGTGTTGCCGATGTGCGGCGCGGTCATGGCCACGATCTGGCGGTGGTACGAGGGGTCGGTGAGCGTCTCCTGGTAGCCGGTCATCCCGGTGTTGAACACGATCTCGCCGAAGGTCTCCCCCTCGGCGCCGAAGGAGACGCCGTGGAACACGCGGCCGTCTTCGAGCACCAGGATCGCGGGGACCTGGGCGGACTGGTGGTTGCTTGTCGTCACTGGATCTTCCCATCGAGGACCGTCGGAACGCCGCGCAGGAAGGTGGCGGCGACGCGGCCCGGCAGCGTCATCCCGTTGAAAGGCGAGTTCATGCTCTTGGAGGCCATGGCAGCTGCGTCGACCACCCGTTCGGCGCTCGTGTCGTAGAGCGTAACGTTGGCGGGCTCGCCGACCGCGAGCGGGCGGCCCTGACCAGTGAGTCTGCCGATCCGCGCGGGCGTCTCGGACATGCGCCGGGCCACCCCGGCCCAGTCGAGGAGGCCGGTGTCGACCATCGTGTGCTGCACGACCGACAGCGCCGTCTCCAGGCCGAGCATGCCCATGGCGGCGTGGCACCACTCGGTCTCCTTGGCCTCGCTCGGGTGCGGGGCGTGGTCGGTGGCCACGACGTCGATGGTGCCGTCGGCCAGCCCCTCGCGCAGCGCCTCGACGTCCTCGGCGGTGCGCAGCGGCGGGTTGACCTTGTAGATCGGGTCGTAGCTCTCGGCGAGGTCGTCGGTGAGCAGCAGGTGGTGGGGGGTCACCTCGGCGGTGACGTCGCAGCCGCGGCTCTTGGCCCAGCGGATGATCTGCACCGACCCCTTGGTGGAGACGTGGCAGATGTGCAGGCGCGAGCCGACGTGCTCGGCGAGCAGGCAGTCGCGGGCGATGACCGCCTCCTCGGCCACCGCGGGCCAGCCCGCCAGGCCCAGCCGGTCCGAGACCACGCCCTCGTTCATCTGGGCGCCTTCGGTCAGGCGCGGCTCCTGGGCGTGCTGGGCGACGACGCCGTCGAACGCCTTGACGTACTCCAGCGCGCGGCGCATGAGCAGCGCGTCGGAGACGCACATGCCGTCGTCGGAGAACACCCGCACCCCGGCGGCGGAGTCCGCCATCGCGCCGAGCTCGGCCAGGTGCTCGCCGCCCAGGCCGCGGGTGACCGCGCCCACGGGGTGCACGTCGCAGTGGCCCGCCTCGCGGCCCAGCCGCCAGACCTGCTCGACGACCCCGGCGGTGTCGGCGACGGGGTCGGTGTTGGCCATCGCGAACACCGCGGTGTAGCCGCCCATGGCGGCCGAGCGCGAACCGGTGGCGACGGTCTCGGCGTCCTCCCGGCCGGGCTCGCGCAGGTGGGTGTGCAGGTCCACCAGGCCGGGCAGCGCGACGGCGCCGGCGGCGTCGACGACCTGGGCGCCGTCCGCGGCGAGGCCGGGGCCGATCGCCTCGATCCGGCCCCCGCGCAGCAGGATGTCGGCGCGCTCGCCGCCGAGGATCCGGGCGTCGCGGATCAGGTGGGTCGTGTTGGTCATCTTCGGCTTCCTCTAGTTCCCGGTCCCGGAGCCGGACCCGCTCAGCAGCAGGTACAGCACGGCCATGCGCACGCTGACGCCGTTCGCCACCTGCTCCACGATGGTGGAGCGGGGCGAGTCGGCGACCTCGGCGGAGATCTCCATGCCGCGGATCATCGGTCCCGGGTGCATGACGATGGCGTGGTCGGGCATCCGCGCGAAGCGGTCGCCGTCCAGTCCGTAGCGGCGGCTGTACTCGCGCGCGGTCGGGAAGAACGCGGCGTTCATGCGCTCGGCCTGGACCCTCAGCATCATCACGACGTCGCTCTTGGGCAGGACCTCGTCCAGGTCGTAGGAGACCGAGCACGGCCAGGTCCGCACCGAGACGGGCAGCAGGGTCGGCGGGGCCACCAGGGTGACCTCCGCGCCGAGGGTGTTCAGCAGCAGCACGTTGGAGCGGGCCACGCGGCTGTGCCGGATGTCGCCGACGACGGCCACGCGCAGGCCGTCCAGGCGGCCCATGCGCTCGCGGATCGTGTAGGCGTCGAGCAGCGCCTGGGTGGGGTGCTCGTGGGTGCCGTCGCCCGCGTTGACGACCGCGCCGTCCACCCACTCGGCCAGCCGGTGGGCGGCGCCCGAGGCGCTGTGCCGGATGACCACGCCGTCGGCGCCCATGGCCTGCAGGGTGAGCGCGGTGTCCTTGAGGCTCTCGCCCTTGGAGACGCTGGAGCCCTTGGCGGAGAAGTTGATGACGTCCGCCGACATGCGCTTGGCGGCGGCCTCGAAGGAGATCCGGGTGCGGGTGGAGTCCTCGTAGAAGAGGTTGACCACGGTGCGCCCGCGCAGGGTCGGGAGCTTCTTGACCGAGCGGCCGCCGACCTGGGCGAGCTCCTTGGCGGTGTCCAGTACCAGGGTGGCCTCGTCCAGGGTGAGGTCCCCGGCCGAGAGGAGGTGCCTCATCACCGGTCGGCCTCCGTCCCGGTGCCGCCGGTCGCGGTCTCCTCGGGGGCCCGTCCGGCGCGCGGCCTGGCCGGGCCGATCAGGACGGCGTCGTGCCCGTCCAGCTCCTGGAGCCGGACGGTGACGTTCTCGCGCACCGAGGTGGGGAGGTTCTTGCCGACGTAGTCGGCGCGGATCGGCAGCTCGCGGTGGCCCCGGTCGACCAGGACGGCCAGCTGCACGGCTCGGGGGCGGCCCAGGTCGTTGAGCGCGTCGAGGGCGGCGCGGACGGTGCGCCCGGAGAAGAGCACGTCGTCGACCAGGACCACGACGCGGCCGTCGACGCCTTCGGCGGGGATCTCGGTCCGGCCGACCGCGCGGGCCGGGGCCAGGCGGAGGTCGTCGCGGTACATGGTGATGTCGAGCGCGCCCCACGGGATCGAGCGGTTCTCGACCTGCTCGATGCGCTCGGCGAGGCGGCGGGCGAGGGGGACGCCGCCGGTGCGGATGCCCAGCAGGGTGATGTCGGCCCCGCCCTTGGTGCGTTCCAGCACCTCGTGTGCGATCCGGGTCAGCGCCCGGTCGATCTCGGGGCCTTCGAGAACTGCTCTCGACTGACTGCCATCATCCGCATGTTTTCGGGCATGCATGAGATGACCTCCTTCCCTGTCTCACGGGACAGGTCGTTAAAGGACGTCGGACGAAACTCACGCTACCAGCGCTGTTACCCCTGGGTGACAGAACAGGACCTCGAAGGCCACATGGATATGACACTGATCACACGAGAAAGGATTGACTTTTCGCGGACGAAAGGGTCCGGGAAGCGCGTCGAGCCGTGGAAGTGGACGGCTCCACCGCACGAAAAGCCTTGTATGACAGGACTTCCCACCTCAGGAGCCACCCCGGTGTGTCCTATTTGGTCGGGGTATGAGAGCCGCCTCACTTACGCACAGTTTGGCCACTGATTCGTCGCGTTTTCACCCAACGGCTTGACCTGATGACCCACCCCGCCTTACCGTCACTGTCCGTAACCAATTCTGGGGGCACGGCCCCGCGACCCGCCGACGAAACCGCACACACGACGTTTCCCGGCGCGGTCGCGCCGACCGCACGAACTCGTCCCGAGTCCGCCACCCGCACCAGCAGCAACCTTCACGGCCGGGGAGCATGAAGAAGATGCCATCGGAATACGCAAAGTCCCTGGGCGCGCGGCTGCGCGCCATTCGCACCCAGCAGGGCCTGTCCCTGCACGGTGTCGAGGAGAAGTCCCACGGCCGCTGGAAGGCGGTCGTCGTCGGCTCCTACGAGCGCGGTGACCGCGCCGTGACCGTGCAGAAGCTGGCCGAGCTCGCCGACTTCTACGGCGTGCCCATGTCGGAACTCCTGCCGGGAGGCGCCGCGCCGACCCCGCTGGGCCCCACACCCAAGCTGGTCATCAACCTGGAGCGCATGCAGCAGCTGCCCCAGGACAAGGCCGGGCCGCTGGCCCGCTACGTGGCCACCATCCAGAGCCAGCGCGGCGACTACAACGGCCGGGTGCTGTCCATCCGCCAGGAGGACCTGCGCTCGCTGGCGGTCATCTACGACCGCTCGCCCGGCGACCTGACCGAGGAGCTCATCAACTGGGGCGTCCTGGACCCCGAGGCGCGCCGCGCGGTGGACGCCTTCTAACCCTCCGGCCGGGCGGGTCCGCGGCGGGCCGCGAAGGCCCGCACGCCCCGACCGCGGGGTGGCGGGGCCCTTCCCGCCAAGGACGTCCGACCGCTGAGGACGTCCCGCCTCCCCTTGCTCCCGGGGCCGGGCGGAGAACAACGACGAGGAGCGGTGGCCGCCCGACCGGGCGGCCACCGCTCCTCGCGCCGTTCGGGAGTCCCCGCCCGTGCGATCAGTCCGTGCCGTGCGGGGGCCGCAGGCCGAGCAGGGACTCGGCCACCGACAGGAAGGCGCGGGCCTCCTTCAGGAGCGCGTCGGCCTCGGCCGGGGTCACCGTGTTGCTCAGCCCCGCCTCGGCGGCGGCCCGCCGGGGCGCCCCGGCGTCGAAGAAGGCCGCCCACTCGGCGAGCTCGGGGGCCGCCTTGGGCAGCAGCTCCCAGGCGCTGCGCGGCCGCCTGCCGCGCACCGGCCGCGCCCCCGGGTCGGCGCGCTGGGCGAGGACCGCCGCCGCCACCCGCAGGGCCGCCAGATGGGCGTTGACGTAGCGCGTGGGCGGAGAATCCGTCGCCTGCGCCTCGGAGAGGTAGGAGCGCGCCGACTCCAGCGCCGAGGGAACCGAAGGCGCGATCGTCCTGCGCGGGCGTCGCGTGACGTCGGAGACGGAGAAGATCGCCGGTTGGGAAATCACGAGGCCGTCACCTCCAGGCTGAGCGCCGTAGTGGACGCGGCCGGGCGAGAGGCTTCCCCTCCACCCGCCCGGCCGCACACGCTCCGGATCGCCACGGGGTGACAACCCGGAACGAGCCCGATTCGAGGGGGACTCCACGACCGTCACGGCCGAACAGCAGGCTCGAGCTGACACCCAGTAAACCCCTCGAACACGTGTTCGTCAAGAGCGTCGGAGCAGCGGAAACAACCCGCCACCGCGCCTTTACACGACTGCCCCTGCCCTTTCCGGGGCGTTGTACGCCACCGGGGCGCCCCGCGCCACGCGGATCGCGAGGTCACGGCGGGCGGCGATGGCGGGCGGGGGCCGGGGCCGCGCCCATGATGTCCGTCGCGTGAGGGTTCCGTTGACGGTCTTGGGCTTTCCGCCCTTCCCGGCCCCGAAACGGGCGGAAAGCCCACGATCATTCCGGGTGGGGGCGGAATCGGCCCTCTAATGTCCGGTGATCTTGCTGTTTCCCCCCGGAGTCAAGGTTCTCGGGGGAAATAGCAAGATCATCAACGGAAACCACGCGAAACGGACGTCGTGGGCGCGGCCCCGACCGACACCCTCCGTCGCCGCCCGCCGTGACCCCGCGATCCGCGTGGCGTGAGGCCGAACGACCCACCCGAAGCACCGGCACGCCGAACCACCCCCGCGCCGGAGCTTCCCTAGTGCCTGCGGGTGGTGGCCGCCACGATCAGGTCGGCGAGGGCGGAGCGCGCGCCGTCGGCGATCTCGTCGCTCTCCAGGGCCTTGGCGGCGTCGGCCACGTAGCCCGCGATGCGCTCCTCGCAGGCGTCCAGCGCCCCGCTGCCGGAGATCACCGAGCGCATCCACTCCACCGCCTCCGCGTCCAGGCCCGGGTCCCCCAGCAGTCTCCGGAAGCGCTCGGCGTCGGCCGCCCCCGCCATGCGCAGCGTCTCGGCCACGATCACGGTGCGCTTGCCCTCGCGCAGGTCGTCACCCGCGGGCTTGCCGGTCTCCTCCGGGTCGCCGAAGACGCCGAGCACGTCGTCGCGCAGCTGGAAGGCGATGCCGAGCGGGATGCCGTAGGCGGTGTACACCGGGGCGAGCCCGGCGTGGCGCCCGGCCAGCGCCGCCCCCAGGTGCAGCGGCCGCTCGACGGTGTACTTGGCGGACTTGAAGCGCATCACCCGGAGCGCCGCCTCGACGGTGTCCGCCCCGCGGGTCTGCTCCACCAGGTCCAGGTACTGGCCCGCCATGACCTCGGTGCGCATCATGTCGAAGGGCTCCCGTCCCGCGGCCAGCGAACCGGCAGGAAGCGCGCTCGACTGGTACATGTCCTCGCACCAGGAAAGGCACAGGTCCCCCAGCAGGATCGCGCTGCCCCGCCCGAAGGCGGCGGCGTCCCCGCTCCAGCCCGACCGCTCGTGCAGGGCCGCCAGCCGCCGGTGGGTGGCGGGCAGCCCGCGCCGGGTGTCGCTGTTGTCGATCACGTCGTCGTGGATCAGCGCGCACGCCTGGAGCAGCTCCAGCGAGGCCGCGGCCGTGTACACCCCCGGCTCGTCGCCGCCGCCCGCGCCGCGCCAGCCCCAGTAGCAGAACGCCGGGCGCAGCCGCTTGCCGCCGCCGATCATGGCGTCCAGCGCGTCCAGCACCGGTTCCAGCTCCGCTCCGATCTCCAGTATCGACGCGCGGCGGCGCCCGACGAACGCCGTGAGTTCGGCGTCGACAGCCGGACGCACGAAGGAGACTGGGGAGAAGTGCGACGAGGTCATGTCGGCAGGCTATCGGCTGTTCCCGCCGGCCGCCCCCGGGCCTCTCGCCCTAAACCCCACCGGCACGGTGGACTACAGTGGAGGCCATGCTCGCCTCACCCACGCGCTCCGCCTCCCACGGCGTCAACCCCCGTCCCCGCCACATCCACGAGCTGCTCGCGGCCGGTGAACCCACCTTCTCCTTCGAGTTCTTCCCTCCCAAGACCCCCGAAGGCGAGCGCAAGCTCTGGCGGGTGATCCGCGAACTGGAGTCGCTGCGGCCCGCCTTCGTCTCGGTGACCTACGGCGCGGGCGGCGGCACCCGCGACCGCACCGTCGACATCACCGAGCGCATGGCCACCGACACCACGCTGCTGCCCGTGGCGCACATGACCGCCGTCAACCACTCGGTGCGCGAGCTGCGGCACCTCATCGGCCGCTTCGCGGGCGCGGGGGTGTCCAACATGCTCGCGCTGCGCGGCGACCCGCCCGGCGACCCGCTGGGCGAGTGGGTCAAGCACCCCGAGGGGCTGACCTACGCCGAGGAGCTGGTGCGCCTGATCAAGGAGAGCGGCGACTTCTGCGTGGGCGTGGCCGCGTTCCCGTACAAGCACCCGCGCTCGGCGGACATCGACTCCGACGTGGACTTCTTCGTCCGCAAGTGCCGGGCGGGCGCCGACTACGCGATCACCCAGATGTTCTTCGAGGCCGACGAGTACCTGCGGCTGCGCGACCGGGTGGCGGCCAAGGGCTGCGACGTGCCCGTCATCCCCGAGATCATGCCCGTCACCAGGTACGCGACCATCGCCCGCTCCGAGCAGCTGTCCGGCGCGCCCTTCCCCGCCCACCTGGCGGCGGAGTTCGACCGGGTCGCCGACGACCCCGCGGCAGTGCGCGAGCTGGGCGTCGAGCACGCCACGAAGCTGTGCGAGCGGCTCCTGGACGAGGGCGTGCCCGGCATCCACTTCATCACGTTCAACCAGTCCACCGCGACCCGTGAGATCTACCAGCGGCTCGCCGGGGCCCCCCGCGCCGCCGCAGCGGCAGGGGCGCGGCCATGATGGCGAACGCCTGCTCCGGGCTGCCGGGGAAGTAGAAGTCGGTGAGCACGTCGACGAACCCGAGCGAGCCGTAGAGGGAGCGCGCCGGGGTCCGGCCGGTGTGCGTGGACAGGACCGCGGCGCGCTCCGCGCGCGCCGCGGTGAGCCGGTGCAGGACGGCCCGCCCGATCCCGCGCCCCTGCCAGGCGGGCAGTACGTGCACCTCGGCGATCTCGAAGGAGTCGGCGAACCAGCGGCGCGCCGCCGACGGGTCCCCGCGCTCCAGCTCGCGGGTGACCACGTCGTGCCACCACTGCCCGGCGCGGCCGTGGAAGCCGTAGGCGAACCCGACCGCGTCCCCCTCGGGGGTCACGGCGGTCACCGAGTGGAACAGCGGGTAGGCGGCGTGCTGGCGCATGATGGCCTGTCTGCCGAACACCTGCTCCCTCGGCGGCGACATGGCGGCCGAATAGATCTCCATCAACGCGGGGACCGCGTTGACGAAGGCCTGTCCGGCGAGCTCCCACAGCTCGATCTCGGTCTCCACACCGCCACCCTAGGCGGTCGGAGGCCGATCGGACCCGAGGCGGCGGAGAAGTGTCCGGTTCCCGGCCGCCGCAAGGGTCCGGTCGACGGTCCCGACGTCGGGACCACCGGACACTCCTAGGGGGCTTCCCTGAGGAGGGCGGCAGGGTCCCGCCGGTCGCGCGGACGAGTCCGGGTCATTCCAAAGAAGGATTGCCGCGCCTTCCCCGGAAGGGGGATTCTGGGAGTCGACGGCGGCCGGGCCGGGCCGCCACCGGACGAGGAGTCTCCCCGATGACGGACCCCGGGACCGCCAGCCGAGTGCGCGGGCCGGTCAGCCAGGGCGAGCGAGCGCTCGCGCCCGACCTCGCCCGCGGCTTCATGCTGCTCCTGATCGCGCTCGCCAACACCGTCTGGTACCTGTGGGCGGCCGACCCCGGCATGACGACCGCGCATCCCGACGGCGGGACCGTCCTGGACCGCGCCGTGCAGGGCGTCATGATCACCGTGGTGGACGGGCGGACGTACCCGATGTTCGCCTTCCTGTTCGGCTACGGGATGGTGCAGCTGTGGAACCGCCAGCGCGCCGCCGGGGCCGACGAGAAGAGCGTGCGGGCGCTGCTGCGCAGGCGCAACCTGTGGCTGCTGGCCTTCGGCTTCGTGCACGCCTCGCTGCTGTGGATGGGCGACATCCTCGGCGCGTACGGGTTCATGGGGCTGCTGATGGGCTGGCTGTTCCTGCGGCGCGCGAACCGCACCCTGCTGGTGTGGTCGGGAGTCGTCGTCGGCCTCCTGGCGCTGTCGACACTGTTCTCCGTCGTGGGCGCCTACTTCGCCGCGCGGGCCCCCGTCACGGAGGTCCCCGAGGCCTTCGACTTCATGGGGCTGTCGACGGGGCTCACCGGCGAGGCGGACTACCTCACCTCGATGCTGACGCGCACCGCGTTCTGGGTCGTCCTGGTCTTCGCCCAGGGCCTGCTGACCCTCGCGATCCCGGCCGCGATGCTGCTGGCCTTCTGGGCCGCGCGGCACCGGATCCTGGAGGAGCCCGGGCGCCACCTCCCGCTGCTGCGGACCACCGCCGCCGCGGGGATCGCCGTGGGCTGGCTGGGCGGGCTGCCGCACGCCCTGCACCACCTGGGCGCGTTCCCGTTCCCCGAGAGCGCGAGCTGGGTGTTCTCCTCCGTCTCCTCCTCGACGGGTCTGGCCGCCGGAATCGGCTACGTCGCCCTCTTCGGCCTCATCGCGCACCGACTGGGCGAGCGCGCCCGGGGGAGCCTGCCCGTCGTGGCGATCACCGCCGTCGGCAAGCGCTCGCTGTCCTGCTACCTCGCCCAGTCGGTGGTCTGCGCCCCGGTCCTGGCCGCCTGGGGCCTGGGACTGGGCGCGCACCTGGGGAGCGCCACGATGGCGCTGTTCGCGCTCGGCGTGTGGCTGGCCACGGTGGCGGCGGCCTACCTCCAGGAGCGGGCGGGGCGGCGCGGGCCCGCCGAGACGCTGCTGCGCGGTCTCGCCTACCGGAACCCGACGCGATCTCCGGCGCGGCGGTAGGTGCGCGTAACGGGTCATTCGCCGAAGATATGGAGTCATGGGTGAGGACCTGGCAGCAGCGCGCACCATCGGCACGACCGGCGTCACCGGGGCGGTCGGCGGCAGAGTGGCCGCGCGGCTGTCCCGGCGCGGCATCGCCCAGCGCCTGATCGTACGGGACCTCAACCGCGCCCCCGAGGCCCCCGGCTCCAGCGCGGCGATGGCGGCCTACGAGGACCCCGCGGCCTTCCAGCGCGCGGTGCGCGGCGCGGACGTGCTGTTCCTGGTCCCGGCCTCGGAGTCCCCCGACCGGGTGTCCCTGCACATCGGCGCCGTGGACGCCGCGATCGCCGCCGGGGTCCGGCACATCGTCTACCTGTCGTTCCTGAACGCGGGCCCGTCGTCGACGTTCACGTTCGCGCGCGACCACTTCTACACCGAGGCGCACATCCGCTCCACCGGGGTGGCGCACACCTTCCTGCGGTCCGGCCTGTACCTGGACCTGCTCCCCCACTGGGCGGGCGAGGACGGCGCGATCCGCGGACCGGCGGGGGACGGCCGGGTGGCGTGGGTGTCGCGGGACGACGTCGCCGACGTGGCGACCGCCGTGCTGAGCGATCCGGCCCAGCACGAGGGCAGGGCCTACGACGTGACCGGCTCCGAGGCGGTGACCCTGTCCCAGACCGTGGACCGCCTGTCGGCGCTCACCGGCAGGAGCATCCGGTACGTCCCCGAGACCTGGCTGGAGGCCGTGGCCTCCCGCAGCCGTCTGGACGCCCCCGACTGGGCGGTCGAGGGCTGGGTGAGCTCCTACGCGGCCATCGCCGCGGGCGAGCTCGCCACCGTCAGCGAGACCGTCCCCGACCTGACCGGCCACCCGGCCCAGTCCATCGAGGGCTACCTGCGCAAGCACCCCAGCGCGCTGTCCCACGTGCACGGCTGAGCCCTCCCGCCGGAACCGGTGGGGAGGGAACCGCCTGCGGGGAAACCGCCGCCGCGCTACCCCGCCTCGGCGAGCCTCCGCCCGAACTCCGCCGCGGCCGCCCTGGGGTCCTCGGCCTCCGTGAGGGCCCGGACGACGACGACGCGGCGGGCGCCCGCCGCCAGGACCTCGTCGAGGTTGCCCAGGTCGATTCCGCCGATGGCGAACCAGGGACGCGCGGGCCTCAGGGCCGCGACGCCTTCGACCACCGGCAGGCCCGCCGCCGCGCGGCCGGGCTTGGTGGGGGTGGCCCACACCGGGCCGACGCAGAAGTAGTCGACGCCGTCCTCGCCGTCGGCGGCGGAGGCGAGTTCCACCGTGCTGTTGGAGCGGCCGATCAGAGGCCCGTCCCCGATGACGTCCCGGGCGTGGCGCACCGGGAGGTCGCCCTGGCCCAGGTGCAGGACGTCGGCGCGGACGGCGCGCGCGATGTCGGCGCGGTCGTTGACCGCCAGCAGCGCGCCGTGGCGCTCGCACACCTCGCGCATGGTCTCCAGCACCGCCAGCTCCTGGCGGGCCTCCAGCGTCTTGTCCCGCAGCTGGACGACGTCCACGCCCCCGGCCAGCGCCTCGTCCAGGAAGCCGGCCAGGTCGCCCCGTTCGGTGCGGGCGTCCGTGCACAGGTACAGGCGGGCCGAGGCCAGGCGTTCTCGCAAACTCGCAGTCACGCCACTCACCCTACTGAGGTTTCCCGAGGCCGCGCGCTCGCGGCGGCGCACTACAGCAGCAGTGCCTGGGCGCGGCGGCGCACCTCGGTGCCGCGGTTGGCCAGGATCGCCTCGATGGGCGAGCCGGGCAGGCTGTCGTCGCCGGTGAACATCCAGCGCAACGCCTCGTTCTCGGTGAAGCCGCAGTCCGACAGGACCGTGAGGGTGCCCTGGAGCCCCTTCGGGGTGTCGCCGTCGACGAGGAACGCGGCGGGCACCGACAGCTCGCCCGAGCGGACGACGCCCAGGAGCCTGTGCTCCCGGATCAGCTGCTTGATGCGGTTGGGACTGACGTTGAGGGCCTTGGCCGCCTCTTTGATGGTGAGCCACTCTCCGACGAGCTCGTCGGTGTCACGATCGATCTGTGTCACGCCCCCAATCTCCCACACGGGACCGACCGGCGCGCCCCGTACCGGTCGGTTATCGCTCTTGGCGTACTTCCGGGGCTCCCTCCCGGGCCCCCTCCGGGCCCCCCGGCCACGGGTCCTAGACTGTGCGGGAACGTGAGATCCCCGCGGGAGCCGGGTGGGACCCGGCTGAGAGGGAGGCTGCGAGCCTCCGACCGCACGAACCTGATCCGGATCATGCCGGCGAAGGGAGTGGAGTGCCGTGAGCACGCGGTCGTCCCATCAGGTCGTCCCCCCGGACGGCGCCCCGTCCGCGTCCCCCGACGTGATCGTCGCCGGGGCCGGGCTCATCGGCCTGGTCACCGCCTGGCGGGCCGCCCGCCTCGGCCTGCGCGTGACCGTGGTGGCGCCCGACGAGCCCGGCGCCGCCTCGGGGGTGGCGGCGGGCATGCTCACCCCGGCCACCGAGGCGGCCTTCGGCGAGGAGCCGCTGACGCGGTTCGGGCTGCGCTCCCAGGAGCGCTACCCGGGCTTCCTCTCCGAGCTCGCCGAGGACACCGCGATCGATCCGGGGTACCGCGCGGAGGGCACCCTCCAGGTCGCCTTCGACCCCGACGACCTGGCCGTGCTCACCGAACTGATGGAGCTGCGGGACCGGCTCGGCGCCAAGACCGAGCGGCTCACCTCGCGCGAGTGCCGCCGGCTCGAACCGATGCTGGCGCCTTCGGTGCGCGGCGGCGTCCTGGCCCCCGACGACCACTCGGTGGACCCCCGCCGCCTGGCCGCGGCGCTGCGCGCGGCCGCCGCCGAGCGCGGCGCGGTCTTCGTGGCCGACCGGGTCGAGCGGGTGGTCACGGCAGGCGGCGCCGCGCGCGGTGTGCGCCTGGGCGGCGGCGGCACGCTCTCCGCCGGGCAGGTCGTGCTCGCCGCGGGCGCCTGGACCTCCCTGATCGCGGGGCCCCCCGCCGGGACGGTCCCCGCGCTGCGCCCGGTCAAGGGCCAGCTGCTGCGGCTGCGCGCCCCGCGCGGCGCGGAGCCGGTCGTGACCCGCACCGTTCGCGGCCTCGTCAGGGGCGCCCCCGTGTACCTGGTCCCGCGCGCCGACGGCGAGGTCGTCCTGGGCGCCACCCAGGAGGAGATGGGGTTCGACGCGCGGCTGACCGTCGGAGGGGTCTGGGAGATCCTGCGGGACGCCCGCGAGCTCGTGCCCGGGATCACCGAGCTGGAGATCGCGGAGAGCTGCGTGGGGCTGCGCCCGGGGGCGCCGGACAACGAGCCGCTGCTGGGCCCCACCCGGCTGCCCGGCCTGCACCTGGCGACCGGGCACTTCCGGCACGGGGTGCTGTTCGCCCCGGCCACCGGGGATGCCATGGCCGAGGCGCTGACCACCGGGAGGCTCCCGGAGCACGCGCGCCGCTTCGCGGCGGACCGGGAGCTTCGCGTCCCGGCAGGATCTGAGGGAGTGGAGGAACAGTGGACGTGACCATCAACGGGGAGCGGCGCCAGGTCGCCCCCGGCACCACCGTGACCGAGGTGGTGCGCTCGCTGACGCGCGCCGAGAGGGGCGTGGCGGTCGCGCTCAACGACGAGGTCGTGCCCAGGGCCGAGTGGGCGCGGACCGCGGTCGCGGCCGACGACCGCGTGGACGTGCTCACCGCCGTGCAGGGAGGCTGACGATGACCGACACCGCCACCGCCGCGGGGAGGCCCGCGACGGGAGCCGGCCCCGACCCGCTGGTGATCGCCGGCCAGGAGTTCGACTCCCGGCTCATCATGGGCACCGGCGGCGCGCCCTCCCTCCACGTCCTCGCCGAGGCGCTGCGCGCTTCGGGCACCGAGATGACCACCGTGGCGATGCGCAGGGTCGACCCGGGCGCCCGGGGATCGGTCTGGGACGTGCTTCGCGAGAACGGGATCCGGGCGCTGCCCAACACCGCGGGCTGCTTCACCGCCGTGGACGCCCTGCGCACCGCCCGGCTGGGCCGCGAGGCGCTGGAGACCGACTGGGTCAAGCTCGAGGTGGTCGCCGACGAGCGCACCCTGCTGCCGGACCCGGTGGAGCTGCTGGACGCCGCCGAGCGGCTGGTCGACGACGGCTTCACCGTGCTCGCCTACACCAACGACGACCCGGTCCTGGCCCGCCGCCTGGAGCAGGTGGGCTGCGCCGCCGTGATGCCGCTGGGCGCGCCGATCGGTTCGGGGCTGGGCATCCGCAACCCGCACAACATCGAGCTGATCGTGGAGGAGGCGGGCGTGCCCGTCATCCTGGACGCCGGGATCGGCACCGCCAGCGAGGCCGCGCTGGCGATGGAGCTGGGCTGCGACGCGGTGCTGCTGGCCACCGCCGTCACCCGGGCGCAGGAGCCGGTGCTGATGGCGCGGGCCATGCGCGACGCGGTGTCGGCCGGGCGGCTGGCCCGCCGGGCGGGGCGCATCCCCGTCCGGCGCTACGCGCACGCGTCGTCCCCCTCCGCGGAGAAGTGACCCCGACCCGCCCGAACTGGTGCGAGGCGGCGAAATACCCCTTTTCCCCGCCGATGAAACCGTCTTGACACCGCCTCGTGTCCCGAACGCCCGTAAACTGCCCCTCGTGGACATGACGACTGCGGATGCGCTTGTTGGGACGACCCTCGCCGGCCGTTACCAGGTCGAGTCGAGGGTCGCCGGCGGAGGCATGGCGACGGTCTTCGTCGCTCACGACCTGCGACTGGACCGTCGCGTCGCGTTGAAGGTCATGCACCCGAGCCTCGCCCGGGACCCGGAGTTCGTGCAGCGGTTCATCAACGAGGCCCACGCCGTCGCCAAGCTCTCCCACCCCAACGTGGTCCAGGTCTACGACCAGGGCAGCGACCAGGGGCACGTGTACCTGGCGATGGAGTACGTGCCCGGGCGCACCCTGCGCGAACTGCTCAAGGAACGCACCCGGTTCGGCCCGGCCGAGGCCCTCCAGGCCATGGTCCCGGTGCTGGCCGGGCTGGGCGCCGCGCACCAGGCGGGCATGGTGCACCGGGACATCAAGCCCGAGAACGTCCTGATCACCCAGGACGGCCGGATCAAGGTCGTGGACTTCGGGCTGGCCCGCGCGGTGGAGGCCACCCAGCAGGGCCTGACCAAGACCGGCACGCTGATGGGCACCGCCGCGTACCTGTCCCCCGAGCAGATCTCGCAGAGCACCGCGGACGCCCGGACCGATGTCTACGCGTGCGGGATCATGCTGTACGAGCTTCTCACCGGCCGGCAGCCGCACACCGGCGACACCCCCATCTCGATCGCCTACCAGCACGTCAACGAGGACGTCCCCCGCCCCTCCAGGGTCGTTCCGGGCATCCCCGCCGAGGTCGACTCGCTGGTGGTGCGCGCCACCGAGCGCGACCCCCGCTACCGGCCGGCCAACGCGGGGCAGTTCCTCGCGGCGCTGTTCGAGGTGGAGAAGTCCCTGGGGCGCGACAGCCAGGGGGCGGCCGACCCCGCCGCCGCGTCCCTCTCTGCGGCCGCCACGGACAGCGCGGCGGACAGCGGCGCGGCGGGCGGGGGCGCGGACGGCTCCAACCAGACGCTGATCGTCGACCTGCCCACGGGTGAGCTCCCGGCGGTGGAGTACGACGACTACGAGGACACCCGGCCCCCGCGGCCCAGCATGACCTACCCGCTGCTGCTGCTGGGCGCGGTGCTGCTGGTGGCGGCCGTCGGGTTCGGCTGGTGGATGCTCTCGGGCCGCTACGAGAGCGTGCCCGACCTGGTCGGGATGGAGCGCGACGAGGCGCGGGAGGAGCTCGGCCCCCTCGGTCTGAAGATCACGGTCGCCGACGACACGGCGTACAGCGACGACGCGCCGCCCGGCACCATCGCCGTCACCGACCCCGAGGTCGGCGAGAACATCCTGCCCGGTGAGATCATCACCGTCACCCTGTCCGACGGCCCGCAGCACGTCGAGGTGCCCGGCATCGAGGGCCTGCCGGTGGGCGAGGCCCGCACGATGCTGGAGGACCTGGGCGTCACGGCCATCGAGGAGGACGAGATCACCTCCTACGACAACCCGCCCGGGACCGTGATCACCTCCGACCCCGCCCCCGGCGCGATGGCCGACCGCGAGGAGTCCGTGACGCTCACCGTCAGCGCGGGCTTCCCCGCCCCCGACGTGGTGGGCCGCAACGTGGACGACGCCAGGCAGGCCCTGGAAGCCAGCGACCTCACCGTGGAGGTCGTCGAGGAGACCAGCGCGGACGTGCCCGAAGGGCAGGTCATCTCCCAGAGCCCGGAGGCCGAGACCACCGTGGGCGCGGGGCAGACCGTGACCCTCACCGTCTCGTCCGGCCCCGAGGAGGTCGACATCCCGGACATCCGCGGCTGGAAGGTCGACGACGCGAAGAAGAAGCTCGAGGAGCTGGGCTTCACGGTCACGGTGCACGAGGTCATCGGCGACCGCGTCGGCGAGTACAACCCCAAGGGCCGCGCGGAGAAGGGCGCCGAGATCGAGATCTGGACCTCTCCTTTCGGCAACGGCGGCGACCGCAGGGACGACGACTAGGGAGTCTCGGGCGCGGGGGTGATTCGGGCATCGGTGTTTCGGGGGCCTTTCGGCCTTGCGCCACGCGGATCGCGAGGTCACGACGTCCGTTGCGTGAGGGTTCCGTTGACGGTCTTGGGCTTTCTGCCCTTCCCGGCCCCGAAACGGGCAGAAAGCCCAAGATCATTCCGGGTGAATGCGAACGCCCGGCGGCGGCCTCCCCCGGCAGCCACCGGGCGACACATCCCGGCGCCGTTCCCCTCCGATCGGCGCCGGACTCCCCCGACGATCGCGACCGGCCCCCGGGCCGGCGGATCCGTCGATCCTGTGGCCAACCGGTCGCTGTGGGAATCACACTAGGCCGTAGCGGGGCGGCCGGGCCGGGTTGAACCGGGTCGATCGGCGGACGGCGCCAAGGCGTCGCCGCGCGGGCCGGACCCGTCGGTGAGCGGCTCCTCTTGCACGACGAACGGCGCCGGTACTCAGAGTCGGCGTCCGGTCACGGACCCGGGGAGGTGCATGCGGGCCAGAACCGCCGCGGCGTCCCCCCGCAGCCGCCCTCTGGTCAGCAGCGAGACGCCGACCATCACCCCGAACACCAGCGGTACGAGCCCCAGGGCCGGGTGGTACATCAGCGTGTCGGCCACCGGCACGCCCAGCGGCCCCGAGATCTCACCCGCCCTGGCGGCCGCGATGCCGGCGATGCCCGTCGCCAGCCCCGCCGCGGCACCGGCTCCGGTGAGCCCGCCCCACCAGATGCCGAGCAACAGCAGCGGGGCGATGGTGACCGCTCCCAGCTCCAGTGCCGCGAGCACGACCTCGACCAGGCCCTCCCGGGAGAGTCCCGGCACCGCCGCGAGGAGGGCGAGCGGCACCACCGCCGACACCACCGTGCCCACGCGGTACGCCCAGACACCGCGACCCGGCACGCACTGGGAGATGGTCCCGCCCATCGCGCTGACGAACCCGATGGAGACGGTGACCACCGCCGACGCCACCCCCGCCCCCAGCAGGAGGCCCAGCCCCGTGCCGAGCGGCCCCGGCGCCATCAGGCGCGGGAGTTCCAGCACCAGCAGGTCGGTCTCGCCGGTGATCAGCAGCGCGCCCGCGTACACCCGGCCCAGGCCCGCGTAGACCAGCGCCAGGAGCGCGAAGACCGCCGACAGCGCCGCCATCAGGACCACCAGGCGGCGCGCCGTGCGCGGACTCGGCGTGCTGTGGAAGCGCGCGACGAACTGCGGCATCCCGATAATGCCCAGCGCCAGCGTGAGGTAGACCGAGTAGCCGTGCAGCAGCCCGTCGACGACCCCCTTGTCCTCCCACTCCTCCCCGTGCGTCAGACCGCAGGTGACGCCCAGGTCCGCCCAGTCGCCGCCGTGCAGCGGCGTGAGGCCGCCGTGGTGCGGCACGGCCGCTCCCGCCTCGAACAGCATGACGGTCCCCGCCCGGATCTGGTGCACGCCCGGCTCCAGCACCGTCCAGACGTGCTCCCGCCCGCCCTCCCCGTCCCCGACGATCGCCACCCGGGTGGGTTCGGCCACCCGCAGCGGCTGGTCCCGGTCGACGCGGACCACCGTGTCGGCGTGGAGGACGGGGGTCGTGTCCGCGTCCACCTTCTTCCCGCCGTGCGACTGCCACAGCACCAGCAGGACCACGGCCGGCACCCCGACCGCCACGAGCTTGAACCACAGGCTCATGGCCTGGAACCGGCTGCTGGAGCCTCCCGCGGCCAACAGCGCCGGGGGCAGGGTGACCACGGCCGCCGCGATCCAGCCCAGCCACTCGGGCAGTCCGGTGAACACGCGGACCAGCAGCCCCGCGGCGATGTACTGCGAGACCAGGAGGATCCAGCCGATGACCACCACGCAGAGGCTGACCGTCCTGCGGATGCCGCGCGAGCCCAGCCGCCATTCGGCGAAGTCCGCGTGGCTGTAGACGCCCGCGCGCCGCAGCGGGGCCACCACGAAGGCCGCCACGAGGAGGTACCCCAGGGTGCTGGCGGTGAAGACCCAGGCGGTCCCGAACCCCTCGGCGAAGACCAGGGAGGCCAGCCCGAGCACCGTCATGGCCGAGACGTACTCGCCGGTGACCGCCGCCCCCAGGAACAGCGTCCGCGGCCGGCGGGTGGCCAGTGTGAAGTCGGTCGTGGCGCCGCGGCCGCCGAGGAAGCCCACCACCCCGAGGACGCCGAGCATGACCACGATGACCAGCAGTCCGCCGACGACGAGTTCGATCACCGGCGCGTCGGCCCTTTCCGTTCGGCCTCCGCGTCCAGCCGCTCCAGGAACCGGATGTGAACCGTCATCACCAGCACCAGCAGCGGCGGCAGGAGCGCGCCGACCACGAGCCACCCCGGCCGCATCCCCGAGAAGTGGGCCGCGTTGAGCTGCCCCACCAGCGTGAAGAGGGCGGGGAGCACGATGAGCACGCCCGCTCCGCCCAGCGCCGCCCGGAGGCCCGACCGCAGCTGGCCGCGCATGACGGCGGCGACATCGGGGCCGTCGCCGGGACGGGCCGCGGACGCGGACGCGGCCCGCAGGGCCCGCTGCGTGGCGGGGGCCGTGACCGTGTCCCGTCGGGGAGTGCCCTGGCGGGGCGCGGGCGGCACGGCCGGCGGGGGGGACGGACTCGGCGGCTTCAACCGGTGTGTCCACCCCCGCGGACGAACTGCTCCCGCACCTCCCTGGTCTGGCGGCGGCTGACCAGCAGCAGCTCGTCCCCCACCTGGACCTTGACGCGGGGGCCCTCGAAGCGGAGTTCGGAGACGTGCCGGGTGGCCACCAGCATGCTGCGGTGGATGCGCACGAACCCCGCGCCCTCCCACTCGCGCTCCAGCGCTCCCAGGGTGCTGCGGATCAGGTAGGCCCCGTCGGCGGTGCGCAACCGCACGTAGTCGCCCTGGGCCTCGGCGAACCAGATGTCCGAGCGCGGGATGAGCCGGAGCCGGCCGGCCAGCTCGACCGGGACCCGGGGGTCCTCCGCGCCGGGGTCGGGCACCGTCAGGCGGTCCAGGGTCTCGGCGAGCCGCTCCTGCCGGATCGGTTTGAGCAGGTAGTCCACGGCCCGCAGGTCGAAGGCCGCCACCGCGTAGTCCTCGTGGGCGGTGACGAACACGACCCGGGGCGCCTTCGGCATGGCCGAGAGGAAGCGCGCCAGGTCGATCCCGCTGGGGCCGGGCATGTGCACGTCGAGGAACAGCACGTCGGGCCGGCCCGCGCTGGGGGCGCGCTGGCCGATCAGCCGCATCGCCGCGGTGGCGTCGTCCGCCGTCGCCACTTCCCCGACCCTGGAGTCCCTTTTGAGCAGGTAGGCCATCTCCTCTCGGGCGGGGACCTCATCGTCCACTACCAGGACCCGAAGCATGCCACCGAGAATGGCCGAGCCCCACCCCCCTCGCAACCGATTCGTCTGGATACGAGGGGAACGGAGGGCGAAGCGACCGGACCACGGGGATCTGTCGCCTGCTTCCGGTCTTTGCGTCGGTGTGGGCTCCGGGAACCGCCGTTCCCACGGCTGGCACGCGCGGGACGAGTCAGTACCCGGATCCCACCCGGAACTTGGGGATGCGCAGGTTCACCTTCGTGCCCGCGTTCGGGGCGGTCTCGATGACCAGGCCGTAGACGTCCCCGAACATGCCGCGGAGCCGCTCGTCCACGTTGGCCAGCCCGATCCCGGCCGAGTCCGCCGAGTCCCCGGCCAGGATCGCGCGGGCCCGGTCGGGATCCATGCCGACGCCGTCGTCCTCCACGCTGATGTGCGCCTCGGCGCCGGCGTCGCGCGCGATGAGGCTGACGTGCCGCAGCCCCGACTTCCCCTCCAGCCCGTGCCGGATCGCGTTCTCCACCAGCGGCTGCAGGCTCAGGAACGGAACCTCGACGGCGAGCACCTCGGGCGCGACCCGCACGCTCAGCCGCAGCCGCGGGCCGAACCTGGCCCGCTCCAGCGCCAGGTACTTGTCGATCGCGCGCAGCTCCTCGTCCAGCGTGGTGAGGTTGCGCGACCCGCGGAAGGAGTACCGGGCGAAGTCGGCGAAGTCCAGCAGGAGCGCGCGGGCCCGGTCGGGGTCGGTGCGCACGAAGGACGCGATGGTGGTGAGGCAGTTGTAGACGAAGTGCGGGGAGATCTGCAGGCGCAGCGCCTTGAGTTCGGCGTCGGCAAGGCGGGCGCGGGAGCTGTCCAGCTCGCCCAGCTCCAGTTGTCCGGAGATCCAGCGGGCGACCTCGGTGGTGGCCTTGACCAGCACCGGGGTCGCCTCGGAGTCGAACGCCATGAGCGCGCCGACGGGCCGCCCGTCCACGGTGATGGGCGCGGTCACCACCGAGCGCAGCCCGCAGCCGGGGTCGCCGCAGACCAGGCGGTCCTCGACGTGCGTCCGCGCGTCGGCGACCGCCCGCACCGCCAGGCGCGCGGCCTGGGACTCGTGCCCCGGCCCGCAGCCGTGCCAGGCGAGGGTCCGCGTGGTGTCCGCGATCGCGACGGCCGGGGTGCCCAGCAGCGCCCGCACGTGCCGCACCGCGCGCCGGGCCGGTTCGCGGCGCAGCCCCTGGCGCAGCGCGGGGGCCGCCAGCGAGGCGGTGTGCAGGATGGAGCGCGTGGCGTCGGCCGTGAACGCGTGCTCGGCGCACCGGACACGCCGGAGGCGCCAGGAGCGCCGGACCAGCTCGCCCGCGCACAGCACCGCGACCACGGAGGAGACGGCGGCGACATAGACCATGCGGCCAAGCTAGGGGATCGCTCCGGCGCGCGGGGCGGGAATCGGCGACACCGGCCGCGGCCGGTCAGCCCAGCGGCGGGCCCTGGCCGGGCTCCTCCTGGTAGGAGTACCTCTGCTCGGACCAGGGGTCGGCGATGTTGTGGTAGCCGCGCTCCTCCCAGAACCCGCGCCGGTCGGCGGTCAGGTACTCGATGGCGCGCACCCACTTCACGCTCTTCCAGCCGTACAGGTGCGGCACCACCAGGCGGACCGGGGCCCCGTGCCCGGGCTCGATCGGCTCGCCGTCCCGGTGGGTCGCCAGGAGCACGTCGGGGCGCAGGAAGTCGTCCATGCGCAGGTTGGCGCTGTAGCCGTACTCGGCCCAGACCATGACGTGCGTGGCCGCCCCCTCCGGCGGCGCGGCCTCGACCAGCGTGAGGGCGGACACGCCGCGCCACGCCACGTTCTGGACCGTGAACCTGGTCACGCAGTGGAAGTCCGCGACGACGTCGACACGCGGCAGCGCCTCGAAGCCCCCCCAGTCCCACCGGTACCGCTCGTCCCCCGCCGTGGCCCCGTAGACCCGTAGATCCCAGCGCTGCGGGCGGAACCGCGGCACCGGACCGTAGTGCATCGTCGGCCACTCGCTTGGCACATACTGCCCCGGCGGCAGTCGCTGCTCGGACAATCGCTCTCCCCCGGAAGTCGGTCCACCGCCATCCTGTCAGGCTTTCACATCCGCTCCCCCGGCCCCCTGTACCCGGCGCCGCCGGTCCGGTGCGCTATAGTCGCTGGCATGCAGCAGAACTTCTGGCGCTTTTATGGCTACCGGCCCACGGGAACGGTCGCCCCGCCAGTGCTGCGCTGACACGGACGACTTCGAAAGCCCCGGGCCCTCTGGCCCGGGGCTTTTTCGTCTGTCCGGACACCTCCAGGCCCTCCGCACGACTCGTTAAGGACAACTCTCATGGTCATCGTCATGACACCCGAAGCCACTTCCGACAACATCGACTCGATCGTGGACCTCGTCGCCACCGCGGGCGGCGAGGCCTACGTGACCCGGGGCGTGAGCCGGACCATCATCGGGCTCGTCGGCGATGTCCAGCAGTTCGAGACCCTCGACCTGAACGCCCTCCCCGGAGTGGCGGACGTGCTGCGCATCTCCGCCCCCTACAAGCTGGTCAGCCGGGAGAACCACGTGAGCCGCTCGGTCGTGAGCGTGGCCGGGGTTCCCATCGGCGGCGACCACATGACGCTGATCGCCGGGCCGTGCGCGGTGGAGACGCCCGAGCAGACCCTGGCCGCGGCCCTGATGGCCAAGGCCGCGGGGGCCTCGCTGCTGCGCGGCGGCGCGTACAAGCCGCGCACCTCCCCCTACGCCTTCCAGGGGCTGGGCGAGACCGGCCTGAAGATCCTGTCCGACGTGCGCGCCGAGACCGGTCTGCCGATCGTGACCGAGGTCGTGGACGCCGCCGACGTGGAGCTGGTCGCCTCCTACGCGGACATGCTGCAGATCGGCACCCGCAACATGCAGAACTTCGCGCTGCTGCAGGCCGCCGGCGAGGCGGGCCGACCGGTCATGCTCAAGCGCGGCATGAGCTCCACCATCGAGGAGTGGCTGATGGCGGCGGAGTACATCGCCCAGCGCGGCAACCTGGACATCGTCCTGTGCGAGCGCGGCATCCGCACCTTCGAGAAGGCCACCCGCAACACCCTGGACATCAGCGCGGTCCCGGTGGCCCAGAGGCTGTCGCATCTGCCGGTGATCGTGGACCCGTCGCACTCGGGCGGCAAGCGCGACCTGGTACTTCCCCTGTCACGCGCGGCGATCGCGGTGGGCGCCGACGGCATCATCGTGGACGTGCACCCCGAGCCCGAGACCGCGCTGTGCGACGGCCCCCAGGCGCTGGTCGGCGCGGACCTGGACGAGCTGGCCCGGGTCGTGGCCACGCTCCCGGCGATGCTGGGCCGGACCCTGGCCGCCGCGCCCGAGCGGGTGGCGACCGGGGTGTGAGCCCGGCGGGGCCCCGAGGCCGCGTCGTCCGGCGGACGACGCGGCCTCGGGGCGGAGCAGGCCGGCGGGGCTACCCCACCTCGGCGGTCTCCGCGCCCAGGAAGCTGGGGCGGTGCAGCTGGGCGGTGTTCGCCAGGTGCTCGGCGAGCTCCTCGGCGTCGAGCCGCTTCTCGATCTGGCGCAGGTCGGGGATCTTGGCGGCGGTCTCCACCTGGCGCGGGGTCAGCATGGTGCAGCAGTCCTCGTCGGGCAGCTCGGAGATGGCGAGCGTGCCGATCCTGCGGGCCTGGTCCATGATCTCGCTCTTGTCCATGCCGATCAGCGGGCGCAGGATCGGCAGGTCGACGGCGTCGTCCAGGGCGGTGATGTTGGTCAGGGTCTGGCTGGAGACCTGCCCGAGCGCGTCCCCGGTGACCAGGGCCGCGCCGCCGAGCCGGTCGGCGAGCGCCTCGGCGGTCTTGAGCATGAGGCGGCGCTGGGCGACGATCTGCAGCCGCTCCACCCCCGAGTTCTTGATCTGCTGCTGGGCCTTGCCGAAGGGCACCACGTACAGCCGCGAGCCGCTCTGGAAGCGGTCGAGCTGGCGGACCAGGCTGTAGGCCTTGTAGATGGACTCGGGGCCGGTGAACGGCATGCCGGAGAAGTGCAGGAAGTCGACCTTGAGGCCGCGTCGCATCATCCGGTGCGCGGCGACGGGCGAGTCGATGCCGCCCGACATGAGCACCAGCGCGCGGCCGCTCATCCCCACGGGCAGACCGCCCTGGCCGGGCATCCCGTCGGTGAAGACGAACACCTCGTCCTTGTCGACCTCGACGTGCACCACGTTGTCGGGCTTCTTGAGGTCGACGGACAGCCGCGGGTTCGCCTCCCTGACGGCGGCGCCCACGTGCGCGGCCAGCTCGGAGGAGAGCAGCGGGAAGCGCTTGTCCCGGCGGCGCGCCCGCACCGCGAAGGTGCCGGAGCGGTCGGCCATGGACCGCACCGCCACGCCGGTGACCACGTCGAGGTCCTTCTCCACCCGGCGCACCAGGTGCACCCAGACGACGCCCATCACGTTGCACATGCGCTCGCCCAGCTCGGCGACCTCGATGTCGGAGGCGTCGGGCATGCGCAGCATGATGACGCCCCTGCGCTGGGAGATCCTGATGTCGGCCAGGCCCTTGGCGGCGGCGCGGATGTTGTTCTGCAGACGGCGTTCGAACAGGTGCCGGTTGCTGCCCTTGAGCACGATCTCACCGAGCTTCATGAGCACGCACAGTTCACCCAGTCCCTCGGGACCGGTCCCGTCCACGCCGTCCGCACTCACTTCGACGGCCGCGGAGTCGAGCGACGCGGACATGACGGTACCTCCGGTGTGTCAGCCTGATGGGAGCGGCCGCACTGAGGCCGCTCACTCCAGTATCGGCGACCGCCGCAACCGGTTCGTCCGCTCCCGCGTCGCCCCCGGCCGCGCGGCGGACGACGCCGGGGCCCCACCGCGCGACGCGGCGGGGCCCCGGCGGTTCCGGGCCCCGGTCTAGCCGAAGAAGACCTCGGCCTCCTCGTAGCGCTCGGTCGGGACCGTCTTGAGGGTCTCGGTGGCCTCGGCCAGGTCGACACGGACGATCTCGGTGCCCTGGAGGGCGACCATCTTGCCGAACTCCTTGTCGTTGACCGCGGCGATGGCGTTGGAGCCGAGACGGGTGGCCAGGACGCGGTCGAACGCCGACGGGGTGCCGCCGCGCTGCACGTGGCCGAGGACCACCGACCGGGCCTCCTTGCCGGTGCGGGACTCGATCTCCTCGGCCAGGCGCTGGCCGATGCCGCCCAGGCGCACGTGCCCGAAGGAGTCCTTCTCGCCGGTGCTGAGCTCCATCTGGCCGTCCTTGGGGTGGGCCCCCTCGGCGACCACGATGATCGGCGCGTAGTTGGTCTTGAAGCGGCTCTCCACGTGCGCGACGACCTCGCCGATGTCGAAGGGCCGCTCGGGGATCAGGATGACGTTGGCGCCCGCGGCCATGCCCGAGTGCAGCGCGATCCAGCCCGCGTGGCGGCCCATGACCTCGACGATCAGGGCGCGGTGGTGCGACTCGGCGGTGGTGTGCAGCCGGTCGATCGCCTCGGTGGCGATGTTCACCGCGGTGTCGAAGCCGAAGGTGTAGTCGGTGGCGTTCAGGTCGTTGTCGATGGTCTTGGGCACGCCCACGACCTTGACGTCGCGGTCGAAGAGCTGGCGCGCCACGCCGAGGGTGTCCTCGCCGCCGATGGCCACGAGGGCGTCCACGCCCAGGCCCGCGAGGTTGTCCTTGACCCGCTCGACGCCGCCGTCGATCTTCATCAGGTTGGTGCGCGAGGAACCCAGGATGGTTCCGCCGCGCGGGAGGATCCCGCGGACCGCGGAGATGTCCAGCGGCATGGTGTCGCCCTCGAGGGGGCCGCGCCAGCCGTCGCGGAAGCCGACGAACTCGTATCCGTAGTCCTTGATGCCCTTGCGGACAACCGCGCGGATGACCGCGTTCAGACCCGGGCAGTCGCCGCCACCGGTCAGCACCCCGACTCGCATGTGGTGTACTCCTTGAACTCGTCTGGAATCCCGTACGACACGGGCATTGCGAAAACGAAGCAGCCCCGGGCCGAGCTGTCGCACCACGGGTACGCCCCACGCCGGACGCGCACCGCGGGACTCCGTCCACACGCCGCGACCATCCTATGGTCTAGACCATATCGCCCGCGGTACCGGAGACCAACCCGCGGCGGCCCTCCCCTGCGGAAATCTCCGCGGCGGTCCTGACCGGTCCGCTAGGGAACCTCCGTTGCGGGGGCGATTCGGGCACCGGTGGTTTTGTTGACGGTCTTGGGCTTTCTGCCCGTTTCGGGGGCCGGAAGGGCGGAAAGCCCATGATCATTCCGGGTGGGGGCGGAACCGCCCTCGAATGTCCGGTGATCTTGCTGTTTCCCCCCGAAATCAAGGTTCTCGGGGGGAAACAGCAAGATCACCACCGGAAACCACGCGAAACGGACACCGTGGGCGCGGCCCCGGCCCGCACCCGCCGTCGCCGCCCGCTGCAACCCCGTGCTCCGCGTGACAGGAGGCCGAAAGACCCACCCGAAGCACCGGCACGCCGAAACACCCCCGCGACGGAGACTCCCTAGTCGTCCAGGCCCTGGTCGATCGCGTAGCGCACCAGCTCCACGCGGTTGTGCAGCTGGAGCTTGTTGAGCGTGTTCTGCACGTGGTTCTGCACGGTGCGGTGCGAGAGGGTGAGCCGCGCGGCGATCTGCTTGTAGGTCAGCCCCTTGGCGACCAGGCGCAGGACCTCGGTCTCGCGGTCGGTCAACCGGGGGGTGTCCGGGCTTCCGGCGGGCTCGGGGGCGGCGGCCAGGCGGCGGTACTCCCCCAGCACGAGCCCGGCCAGTCCCGGCGTGAACACGGCGTCGCCCTGGTGCACCCGGGTGACCGCGTCGATCAGCTCGTCCTTGCTGGCCGACTTGAGCAGGTAGCCGGTGGCCCCGGCCTTGACCGCGTCCAGGACGTCCTGGTGCTCCCCGCTGGCGGACAGGATGAGGATCCGGGGCGGGGACTCCAGCGCGAGCAGCTCCGAGGTCACCCGCACCCCCGACATGTCGGGGAGCTGGAGGTCGACCACCGCCACGGTGGCCCGCGCCGCCGGGGCGATCCGCACCGCCTTGCCCCCGTCGCCGGCGGTGGCCACGACCTCGTACCCCGCCTCGGCGAGGTCCCGCGCGACCGCGTCGCGCCACATGGGGTGGTCGTCGACCACCATGACCCGGATGTCGTTCGTCATGGGGGTGACGTTAGCGTGCCGGAGCGCTCTCTCGGATCCTCGCGGGGCCGGCGCCTCACGGCTTCGAGGGGACCCGGATCTCGATCTCCACGCCCTCGCCCGGGGCCGTGGTGATCACGGTCTCGCCGCCGACGTCCCGGACGCGCCCCCGGATGGACTGGGCCAGCCCCAGCCGCCCGTCCGCCTCGGCCTCCTCGACCCGCCCGGCGCACATGCCGGGGCCGTCGTCGCGCACGGTCACCACCACCGCGTCGCCCTCGTCCTCCACCAGCAGCCACACCCGGGTCCCCGGCGGGCAGTGGCGGTCCACGTTGGCCAGGGCCGCGCGCACCGCCGCGTCCACCTCGGCCGCGGTCTCCGACGGGAGCGGCACCTCGGTGGCGGGCGTGGACACGGTGACCCGCGCCGAGGCGTGCGCGCTCAGCAGCGCCCCGATATCGGTCTCGGCCCCGGTGAGCTTCGCGGGACGCTGCTCCACGCCGACGAGGGCGCGCAGCGCGGCCTCCTGCTCCCCCGCCAGGCGGCCCAGCTCGGCGGCCTCGCCGCCGATCTCGGCGCCCCTGCGCTGCACCATCGCCAGCACCTGGAGCACCGAGTCGTGGATGGACCGGGCCAGCCGCTCGCGTTCGCGGGTGCGCGCCTCCAGCTCGACCGCCTGGGCGAACCTCTGCTCGGCCTCGGCCGCGATGTGCGTCATGTACCCGACGGCGTACCCGGCCAGCAGGAGCAGCACGACCCCGCTGATCACGGCCGGGGTGACCTCACCGCGCAGGAGGGTGTCGCACACCCCGTACCCGAGCGCCGCGCCGACCGCCCAGCGCCGCCCTCCCATGACCGCGGCGGCCAGGGGCGCGGCCCCGAACCAGGTCGCGGTGAGCGGCGGCGCCACCGCCAGGTAGGCGTCCCCGCCGAAGAACCCGGTGCTGAGCATGCAGGCGAAGGCCACCCCGAGGTCGGCGGCGACCATCCCCCAGGAGCGGCGGGACGGCTCGGCGTAGGAGTAGGTGGCCGTCACCGTCCAGACCGCCATGACCGCGACGACCGTCCACGCCCCGGCGGGACGGGCCAGCAGCGCGAAGTTCTGCATGACCAGCGCCGCGGCGTACACCAGCGAGGCGATCCGGAACACCGCGATCCCCCGCCAGAGCGGCACCTCGAAGCCCATCGGCGTGCACCCCGTCCCGTGGTCGCGGTCGTCGGCCGCGCCGGGCGGGGGCCCGGCGCGGCGCGGTCACTCCGTCTGGCCGGTTCCGGACTTCTTCGCGGCCTTCCTCTCGGCCCTGCGCGCGGCGCGCTCGGCCTTGGCCTCCTCGCGCCCGGCGCGGCGCCGGTCCTTCTCGGAGGCGCTCTGCTCCTTCTTCTCCTCCTTGGCCGCCGCCTCCAACTCGGCCTTGACCGACTGGGCGTAGCGGTCCACGTACTCCTGGCCGGACAGCTCCATCAGCGCGTACATGATCTCGTCGGTGATGGCGCGCAGCACGCGCGGGTCCTTCTCCATGCCGTGGTAGCGGGAGAAGTCCAGCGGCTTGCCGAACCTGACCTTGGGCCGGATGCCGAGCTTGGGGAGGGTGCGCCCGGGCGGCATGATCTTGTCGACGTTGATCATCGCCATGGGGACCACCGGGACCCTGGCCTCCAGGGCCAGGCGGGCCACGCCGGTGCGGCCTCGGTAGAGCCTGCCGTCCGGGGAGCGGGTGCCCTCGGGGTAGATGCCCAGCAGCTTGCCCTGCTTGAGCACGCGCAGGCCGGTGCGCAGGGCCGCCTCGCTGGCCTTCCCGCCGGAGCGGTCGATCGGGATCTGCCCGACCCCGGTGAAGAACAGCCGGCTGAGCAGGCCCTTGACCCCCCTGCCGGTGAAGTACTCGGCCTTGGCCAGGAACGTGATCTTGCGCGGCAGCGGCAGCGGCCCGAAGAAGTGGTCCGAGAACGACAGGTGGTTGCTCACCATGATCGCGGGACCCTGTCTGGGCACGTTCTCCACCCCGTAGGCGCGCGGCTGCCACAGCACCGCGAGCACCGGCCCGAGAATCGCCTTGACCACCCAGTAGAACACGGCTCACCCCCGCACGTGCGGGGAGCGCTCGACCCGATTGGCCACGTTCACCTTCCCGCCACCGCTGACAATCGTCGCCATCTTCCCATCCCCCGTGCAGCACTACCAACGCAGTCCCGCGCCACGCGGCGGGGCGGGGGTACCGGCGGAGGAGGCGCTCGACTAGTTTCATAGGTCCCGGCGCTGTCTCCGCGCTCGCGCCGACCACGACCAGGAAGGGCCCGAAATGACGTTACTACCGGGAGCCGAGCCTTTCCGGCACGCCGGTGGACGCGTCGGCGCCGTACTGTGCCACGGGTTCACCGGATGCCCGCAGTCGATGCGGCCGTGGGCGGAGCACCTGGCCGCGGCCGGGCTCACGGTGGACCTTCCGCTGCTGCCGGGGCACGGCACCACGTGGCAGGACATGCGCCCGACCACGTCCGACGACTGGCTCGGCGCCGCGGAGGACGCGTTCGCCAGGGTCCGCGCGGTGTGCGACGACGTCTTCGTGATGGGCCTCTCCATGGGCGGCTGCCTGGCCCTGCGCCTGGCGCAGCGCCACGGCGACGAGGTGGCGGGCGTCGTGGTGGTGAACCCGTCCATCGCGGTCGAGGACCGGCTGCTGCACATCGGACACGTGGTGAAGCTGCTGCTGCCCTCGGTCAAGGGTCTGGCCGGCGACATCAAAAAACCGGAAACACGCGAGGTGGGCTACGACCGGGTGCCGATCGCCGCGGCCGCGACGCTGCCCCGGCTGTGGCGGGCCACCCGCCGGGACCTGCCCTCGATCACCGCGCCGGTCCTCGCCTACAGAAGTCCCGATGATCATGTCATCGGCCCCGAAAGTCTGCGTATCCTCACAAGCAGGGCGGTCAACTCCACGGTCACGGTCCACTCGCTCGACGACAGCTACCACGTCGCCACGCTGGACAACGACGCGGAGACCGTCTTCGACGGCAGCCTCGCCTTCGTACGCGAACACAGCAGGAGCGGGGAAGGACTAGAGAAATGACGGACCGCCGCGGCAACGGCCTGCTCGCCGACGCCTACGTCCCGTTGATCCTACTCACGCCCTTGCTGGCCGACACCATGCTGGAAGCGCTCGGGCGCGCGGGCATCGCGGCGTACGCGGTCCCGCTCGACGAGGACGTGCTCGACCCGGACCGGGCGCCCGGCGAGCAGTCGTCCACCGACCACCTCTACGTGGACGCCAACGAGCGGCGGGCCGCCGAGGAGGTCCTGCGCGCGGAGCTGCCCGAACTCGTCGACCCTCCCGGCGCCGGGGCCGCCGCGCCCCCGGACGACCCCGCGTCGTCGGAGCAGGGTCGCTCCTCCTCCGACGACGAGGACGACGAGGTGTGGGCCGACCTGGTGGCGCGGTTCTACGACACCGACGAGGGCGGGCGGGAGTGGCCCGACGCCGAGAACGTGTCCGGGCACGCCGGAGGCGACCTGCTCGACACGCCCGAACCCGACGAGCCCCCCGCTCCCCGCCTTCGGCCGATCCGGCCCCGCCCGCCCGAGGAGAGGTCCGCCCACGGCCTCGACGACGGCGAGCACTTCGTCCCCCCGCCCCCGCCGCCGCTCCCGCGCGGCGACCTCACCAGCCGGGCGGCCTGGGCGGGTCTTCTCGGCGGTCCCGCCGTGCTGCTGGTGTCCACCATCCTGGGGTTCAGCGTCCCGGGCTGGCTGGTGCTGGCCGTGCTCTGCGCCTTCGTGGCGGGGTTCGTGGTCCTGCTGATCCGGATGGGCGACCGCCCGCCCCGCGACTCCGGCCCCGACGACGGCGCGATCATCTAGCAGGCCCCGGCCGTTCGCGGCCCTCACCGCAGGGCGATCTCGGCCAGGACCGGGTGGTGGTCGGTGGCCGACGCCAGGTCCGCGGGGAGCGGGGCCCTCGGGACGCCCGAGGCCAGGACGCCCAGGCGCGGGTCGGCGAAGATCCCGTCGATGCGCTTCCGCGGCCGACGGGCGGGGAAGGTCGGCCCGGTCCCCCCGGTGTCGGGGAGCCGGGCCGCCAGCAGCCGCCAGGCCGGGCCGACGGGTTCCTCGTTGACGTCGGCGGCCAGGACCACGGGGGCGTCGTACACGCTCAGCAGCGCGAGGATCTCCGCGGCGTGCTCGAGGCGCGCACCGGGTTCCAGGTCCAGGTGGCTGACCGCCGCGGTGAGCTGGTGGCCGTCGACCGCCAGGACCGCCACCGAGAGGGCCCGCGGGTGCAGGCCGCGGCGGCGGCTCAGCCTCCGGTGAGCGCGGCGCCCGACCCCGATGCCGGGCCGCACCAGGATCGCCAGCCCCCCGGCCCGCCTGCTCACCGCCGTCCGCAGTCCGCACCTCCTGGCGAGCCGCCTCCTGCGGGTGCGCCACAGCAGCAGCCGGGGCGCCTCCTGGAGGCAGAGGACGTCGGGACGGCAGGCCCTGACCACCCGCGCGACGGCCGCGGGGTCGTCACGCAGTGACCGGACGTTGTACGACAGGACGCGGAGGACGGGCACGCCCTCCGGGTACCCGGTCCGCGCGCGGCGACACCGCTCAGAAGGCTCCCGGCTCCCCGGACGCGTAGCTCCCGGCGAACTCCGGGGACGGCGGGATCGGGGTGATGACGTCGATGAGGACGCCGTTGGGGTCGGCGACGATGAAGTGGCGCTGCCCGAAGTCCTCGCTGCGCAGGTCGAGCACCGGCGCCAGGCCCGCTCCGACCACCAGCCGCTCGTACTCCGCGTCCACGTCGTCCACCTCGAAGTTCAGGAGCAGGCCCCGCGCGGTGGAGCGGTACCCCTCGGGGATCGTGGGATGCGCGCCGTCCAGGAGCGCGAGCTCGTAGCCGGGCGCGTCGGTCCTCCTCAGGCTCACGTACCAGTCCGCGGTGAACACCGTCTCGAACCCCAGGTGCTTCGTGTAGAAGGCGTGGGACTCGGCGATCCGGTCCGTGCAGACGACCGGGTAGAAACTCGTCAGGCTCATGGGTGCGCTCCGTTCGAAAAACAAACCAACCGACGGTATGTTTCTTGACCATAGACGCGTACGCTGGTCGCGTCAATCAGCGAGGAGGGAAACGCCGGTGAGCACGGAACGTCGGAGCAACACCGAACGCACCAGGAGGACCACCGGGGCGCTCGTGTCCGGGGCGCGGCTCCTGTTCGCGCGCCGGGGCTACGCCGGGGTGGGGCTGGCCGAGGTCGCGGAGGAGGCCGGGGTCACCAAGGGGGCCCTCTACCACCACTTCGGCAGCAAGGCCGGGCTGTTCCGGGCCGTGGTCGAGCAGGTCCAGCAGGATGTCGGGGAGCGGGTCGCCGCCGCCGCGGAGAAGGAGGCGGACCCCTGGTCCCGGCTGACGGCCGGGTGCGGGGAGTTCCTCGCCGCGGCCTCGGATCCGGAGGTGCAGCGGATCATGCTCGTCGACGGCCCTGCCGTGCTGGGCTGGGCCGAGTGGCGCCGAATGGACGAGGCGGCGTCCGCCAGGCACCTCGTGGAGGCGCTGGCGGACCTGGTCGGCTCCGGCGTGGTCGCCCCGCAGCCCGTCGAGCCGCTGGCCCGCCTGCTGTCGGGCGCGATGAACGAGGCCGCCCTGTGGCTGGCCCGCTCCGAGTCCCCCGAGGCCGACCTGGCCGACACCGTCGAGGCGCTGTCCCGGCTGTTGGAGTCCCTGCGCGCCGGCGCGTGAGCCCCTTCCTCAGACCCGCACGAGGTCGCCCGCTCCGACGATGCCCGCCTGGGAGCCGAGCTCCGCGATGCGGATGTCGGCGAGGGTGCGCACGACCCGGCCGGTGACGTGGCGCGCGAAAGACCTGCGGATGGGGTCCAGCAGGATGTCGCCCGCCTCGCAGACGCCGCCGCCGATGACGAAGCGCTCGGGGTCCAGGATCGCGGCGAGGTCGGCCAGCCCCTGGCCCACCCAGTCGCCGACGACGGCGAAGCACTCCAGCGCCGCGCCGTCGCCCTCCAGCGCCGCCTCGGTGATGTCGTGGCCCTGGATGCGGTCGGGGTTCCCCTCGGCGGGCTTGAGCAGGCGCTCGGCGCGCCCGGGCGCCGTCCGGGCCAGATCCCGGGCCTCGGCGACCAGCGCGCGGCCGCTGGCGTACTGCTCCCAGCAGCCGCTGTTGCCGCACCCGCAGCGGCGGCCGTTGGCGACGATGCGGTAGTGCCCGATCTCCGCGCCGATGCCGTAGCGGCCCCGGAACAGCTGGTTGTCGATGATGACACCGCCGCCGATCCCGGTTCCCAGGGTCACGCAGACCACGTGCCCCACGCCGCGCCCCGCGCCGAAGCGGGCCTCGCCCCAGGCCGCCGCGTTGGCGTCGTTCTCGATGACGATCGGCAGGTCGATCCTGCGGCGCATGCGATCGCGGAGCGGCTCCCCGCGCCAGGCCAGGTTGGGGGCGAAGACGACGGTGGACCGGGTCTCGTCCACGAAGCCCGCCATCCCCACGCCGACCCCCTCGACGGCCCCGGCGGGGTGGTGCGCCAGGAGCTCCTCGACGGCGTCGCAGACCACGTCCGCGAGGGCGTCGCTGTTGGCGGGGGTGGGGTACTTGACCTTCTCCAGGATCCGGCCATCACCATCGACAACGCCGGCGGCCACCTTCGTGCCGCCGATGTCCACGCCGATCGTCAACCGCATGGACGGCTCCTTTTCACCTCAGTGCCCGAGCTCACGTCCGAGCGCCGCTGGACTCGCCGATTGGAGTAAACCATTGGATTAAACCAGTGTCGACGGCCCGCGCGTTCAGTCGGCCCGGGCCGCCGGCGCGACGTCGCCGTCCGCCTTCCCCGAGGAGGCGCCGGTGGCGGGCTTCTGCTGCAGGGAGCGCTCGACCGCGGTCAGGGTCCGTCCCATCGCACCGAACACCAGTGAGCCCGCCGCCCCCAGGTGGCGCCCGAGCTCGGGAAGCGTATCGCGCGCGATCCCGATGACCTGGTCGAGCACCGGCCCGTCCGGACGCGGCTCCTCCTTGACCGCCTGCTCCCACACGTCGCCCTTCCGGGGCGGCGGGGAGGTCACACTGGCCACCCCCCTGCGCACCCCGGCGATGATCAGCTTGCGCTGGAGCGCGTCCACCAGCCGCAGCGCGTCGTCGATCACCTCGGAGGAACCCCCCTGGTCGCGATTGGGCTGTGCCATGGTCACCTACCTGTTCGTCGGTCTCCTCGTCATCACGTTAACCGGACGACGGGGCCGCGGAGTTCCGCCTCCGCCGAAACCAGGGCGATCCCGGATGAAGTTCAGGGGCCCGCCCCGCCTCCGGACCCGCGCCGCCGCCCGGGCCGGGGCGCGCACCGGAGGGCGGCCGTCCGAAGGCCGTCGGCCGCCCCCTCCCCCCATCACCCTAAAAACGGCATAATGGACTTTCTGCCCGACGGCAGCGGCACAGGACCGGATCCCCCACCGAGGGGCGACGGGATACCAGGTCGGATATCCATCGGGTACCGACTGAGAACTTGTTCTACCCGCGAGTAGCAGAAGTTGTTACCGTCGTCACATCCCTCGTCAGCCCGCAAGTCCAGGAGTTGAACAGTGCGCGAGTACATCCGTCCGGCGAACACCGAACTACCCCCTGACGCGCGCCTGACCGACATCGTCTTCAAACGCGCCGCCGAGGAGCCCACCGCCGTGATGTTCAAGCGGCAGGAGTCGGGCCAGTGGCGGGACGTGACCTGCAAGGAGTTCCACGACGACGTCGTGGCCGTGGCGAAGGCGCTGGTCGCGGCCGGAATCGAGCACGGCGACCGCGTGGGTCTGATGTCGCGCACCCGATACGAGTGGACCGTCGTCGACTACGCCGTCTGGTCCGTCGGCGGGGTGGTCGTCCCGATCTACGAGACCTCCTCCGAGGAGCAGATCCGGTGGATCCTCGGCGACTCCGGCAGCCGGGCCGTCTTCGTCGAGGGGCCCCAGCACGCCGAGCGGGTCGCGGCGGCCGGCGACCTGGCGGACCTCGAGCACACCTGGCTGATCGAGGACGGCGGCCTCAAGGAGCTCGCCGCGAGCGGCACCGGCGTCGCGGACCAGGTCATCGAGGAGCGCCGCACCACCGGGACCCCGGACGACCTGGCCACCCTCATCTACACCTCCGGAACCACCGGCCGCCCCAAGGGCTGCGAGCTGACCCACCGGAACCTGCTGTTCGACGTCGAGAACGTCATCCACGGCCCCGTGAAGACGGTGTTCAGCCTCCCCGGCCGCTCCAATCTGCTGTTCCTGCCGCTGGCGCACTCCTTCGCCCGGATCATCCAGATCGGCTGCGTGGAGTCCCGAACGGTGATGGGCCACTTCCCCAGCACCGGCCCCGACCTCGTCGACGCCCTGGGCTCCTTCAAGCCGACCTTCCTGCTCGCCGTCCCGCGCGTGTTCGAGAAGGTCTACAACAAGGCCGAGCAGAAGGCCGCCGCCGAGGGCAAGGGCCGGATCTTCCGCGCCGCCGCCGACACCGCCATCGCCTACAGCCGGGCGCTGGACGCGGGCGGCCCCGGGATCGGCCTGCGGATCAGGCACGCGGTGTTCGCCAGGCTCGTCTACAGCAAGATCCTGGCGGCCGTCGGCGGCGAGGCCAAGTACGCCGTCTCCGGCGGCTCGGCCCTGGGCACCCGGCTCGGCCACTTCTTCCGCGGCATCGGGCTGACCATCATCGAGGGGTACGGCCTGACCGAGACCTCCGCGCCCACCGCCGCGAACAGCCCCGAGGACACCCGGATCGGCACCGTCGGACGCCCCATCCCCGGAACCGGCGTCCGGATCGACGAGGACGGCGAGATCCTGGTCAAGGGCGACCACGTGATGCGGGGCTACTGGAAGAACCCCAAGGCCACGGAGGAGGCGTTCACCGAGGACCACTGGTACCGCACCGGCGACATCGGCGAACTCGACGAGGACGGCTTCCTGCGCATCACCGGCCGCAAGAAGGAGATCATCGTGACCGCCGGCGGCAAGAACGTCGCCCCCGCGGTGATCGAGGACCGGATCCGCGGCCACGCGATCATCAGCCAGTGCCTGGTCGTCGGCGACAACCGCAACTTCATCTCCGCGCTCGTCACCATCGACACCGAGGCCCTGGAGTTCTGGAAGCAGCAGAACGGCAAGACCGGCGGGCTCGCCGAGCTGATCGACGACCCGGACCTCAGGGCCGCCGTCCAGGACGCCGTGGACGACGGCAACAAGGCCGTCTCCAAGGCCGAGTCGGTCCGCAAGTTCACCATCCTGCCCGTCGACTTCACCGAGGACAACGGCTACCTGACCGCCTCTCTGAAGGTCAAGCGGCACATCGTGACCAAGCGGTTCGGCGACGAGATCGAGAAGATCTACAGCGCCTGACCCGGTCCCGCCAACGGGGAACGCCCCGCCCCCTCGGTCGAGGGGGCGGGGCGTTCCCCGTTGGCGGGACCGCCGCTACGGGCGGACGCCGCCGACGAAGCTGTCCCTGTAGTAGGAGGTCAGGTCCACCACCCCGATCGGCTTGGAGGAGGTGGAGGCGTGCACCATCCGGCCGTCACCGGTGGCCATGCCCACGTGGGTCGGCGCGGAGCTGTCGTAGAAGAACAGCAGGTCGCCCGCCTGGAGGTTGTCCCAGGAGACGCGCTGACCGGCGTAGAACTGGTCCTGTGAGACGCGCGGCAGGCTCACGCCCGCCTGGGCCCACGCGGCCTGGGTCAGCCCCGAGCAGTCGTAGCCGTTCGGACCCGTGCCGCCCCAGATGTAGGGCTTGCCGACCTGGTTGAAGGCGAAGTCCAGGGCGGTCTTGGCGTTTCCGGTGGCCGGGCCGTCGTAGGTGGCGCCGCCCCCGGAGGAGGAAGAAGAGGAGGAGGAGTTGCTGACGGTGTTGACCCCGGCCGTCGCCGCGGTCTGCTCCTCCGCCGTCAGCTCTTCGAGCAGCTCCTCCTGCTCGGCGATCTTCTCCTCGCCCGCCTCGCGGGCGTCCTCGGCCTCGTCGAGCTTGTCCTGGGCCTCCTTCTCGGTCTCCTCGGCCTCGCTCTGGAGGCTCTCCAGCTTCTCCCGCTGCTCCGAGTAGCGGTCCAGGCTGCTCTGCTGGCTCGCCGACAGGTAGCCCAGGTCCGCCGCCTGCGCCAGGACCTCCTCCGGACCGGAGGAGCCCAGCAGGTAGGCGGGGGAGCTGTAGTCGCTCCCGGTGTAGGTCGTGCTGGCCAGGACCTTGATGGAACCGCGGAGCTCGTCGAAGTCGGCCTGCGCCGCCTCCAGGTCCTCGTTGACGTCCTCGAGCTTCTTCTCGGCCGCTTCGTGGTCCTCTTCGGCCTGGTTGTAGGTCTCGTTGAGTTCGGAGAACTCGCGTTCGAGCCGCTCGATCTCCTCCCGGACCTCGTCGGCGCTCGGGTCGGCGAAGGCCACCCCCTGCGAGAGGACCAGGAGGCCCGAGGCGATGACGCCTACGGCCGCCAGGCGGCGGCGAGAGCCACGATCATGGCGTTCATCCACGCTGTGGCACACCTTTCTCCCATGTCCGCCTACCGGAACAGTGCGTACGAGCCGGGGCTGGAAGAGAAGCCCCGGCGGTGAAGGAAGCACCCCTCGACTCGGCTCGGTCCGATGGGGGACGGCGTGCGTGGGAGGGAGGTTCCCCGGCCTCCGCGAACTGGGATCACTGAGGGTGCTTCGCGGAGTTCGGCGGGAGCGGTCGCTGCCATCGGGCGATGGCGAGGGTCACGAATCCACTCGGCGACGAACATAGTGCATCCAGGGCACCCGTCTCAACCAATTCGTTACGTTTGCCGCGAGATTCATGAATGTCGCAAAACGGATACCGGGCGGGACCGAATCGCCTTTCCCGCGCGGGAAGGGGCCGGGAACGACGTCGCCGCCCCGGTGCGGACCGGGGCGGCGACGGACGACGGGCTGCCGAGTGAGAAGTGTCTCCGCAGTTGAGAGGGGTGCCGGAGCCGCCTGGACGGCGGCTCCCGGGATTCCCGGGCCTGACCGCGAACCGCGGCACCACCCAGGGGGACGACCCCCTTCGACCCCCGGCCCCTACGGCCGGACCGCGAACCGCGGCACCACCCAGGGGGACGACCCCCTTCGACCCCCGGCCCCTACGGCCGGACCGCGAACTGGAACTCGCCGTCCCAGTACCCGGACAGCGAGACCACCTCGACGTTCTTGCCGGTGCGCGGGGCGTGGATCATCTGGCCGCCGCCCACGTACATGCCCACGTGGGTCAGACCGCCGTAGAAGAAGATCAGGTCGCCGGGCTGCATGGCGTCGTAGCCGACCCGCTGCCCGGCCTCGGCCTGGCCGTAGGTGGTGCGGGGCAGGCTGACGCCCGCGTTGGCCCAGGCACGCATGGTGAGGCCGGAGCAGTCGTAGTTGTCGGGGCCGGCGGCGCCGTAGACGTACGGCTTGCCGAGCTGGGCGTAGGCGAAGTCCAGGGCCGAGCCGGCGCTGCCCGAGGCCGAGCCGGTGTAGCTGCCGCCGACGTCCGAACCGCCGCCCGCCGGGTCGGCGCTGGGGAACTGCGAGAGCAGCTCCTCCTGCTCGGCGATCTTGTCCTCGACGTCGCTCTGCTTGTCCTCGATCTCGTCCTTCTTGTTCTCCGCCTCTTCGAGGATCTCCTCGTTCTCCTGCTTGAGCTTGATCAGCCGCTCGGTGGAACCCTCGAACTCCTCCAGTTCGGCCCGCTGGCTCTCGGAGAGGTAGCCGAGGTCCGCGGACTGGTCCAGGAGGTCCTCGGGGTTCTCCACGGAGAGGATCGTGGTCCCGGCCTCGAGGTCGGGGGACATGTACGCGGCGCTGGCGAAGGACGAGACCTTGTCCCGCAGCTCCTCGTAGCGGTCCTCCTCGTCCCCGACCTGCTTCTCGAGTTCGTCCGCCTTCTTCTTGAGGGCGTCGTACTCTTCCTTGGCCGCGTTGTACTCCTCGACGAGGGCCCCGGCCTCCTCGTTGAGTTCGTCGAGCTTGTTCTCGACCTCTTCCTGGGTCGGCTCGGCGTGCGCGATACCGCTGGGAAGGATCAGACTGCCGGCTGCCACGAACCCGAGTCCGGTCGCGATCCGACGGGCCGCGCGCCGTCCACCTTTGTCAGCCATGGGCGGTACACGCTCCTTTGAGAAAAGTCCGCTTCGAGGGGGTTGATGGAGGGGTGCGTCCGCGAACTGGACGCGTGGAACCGGCGGCGCGAATCCGAACGCGCTCGGCTACGGCTCCGGATAGAACCTAGCGGACCGCTCCCGGGCACTCAACCGCGCGGGCGGAATGTAACCTTCCGCACAGGTACGCGCACCGGCCGCGAACCGGCCTCCGGCCGGTCAGTCCAACCGCCTGAGCAGCAGCCTCGACGCCACCGTGCGCGCCCCTTCGCGCCGGACCGCCGCGATGATCTCCTTGTCCGAGGTGACCACGGCCAGGGGGCGCCCCTCCGGCTCGGCCCGGACCAGCCGGATGATCAGCTCGTCCGCGGTCTCCCCCGGGTCGCTGAAGAGCAGCCGCACCCGGCGGGCCGCCGACAGCGTCAGCGGGGCGTCGACCTCGGCGCCGTCGAACACGCAGGTGATCTCCGCCTTGGTCCGGGTCGCCAGGCCCTCCAGACCCGCCAGGAGCCTGGTGCGCTGGTCGGCCAGCGGCAGCGTCCCGTACCCGGTCTTGGTGACGTTGTAGCCGTCCACGAGCAGGTGGATGCGCGGCATGACCAGGAGCTGGTCGACGAGTCCGGGGTCGTCGTCGGGCAGGCCCCGGCCGGGGACCCCGCTCGCCCCCGCCCGCGCCTCCGCGGCCACCAGGTCGGCGGGCAGGGTGATCGACGTGGGCAGCGCGAGTTCGCGGCGCAGCCCGTGCGCGGCGTCCTGGAGGACGTCCAGCAGCACCCGCAGCCGAGCCTCGTCGGCGCTGCGCCCGGTCCGGGCGGCCCGGCGGACGTTCTCGATCTGGGCCTCGGCCGCCGCGAGCTTTCCGCGCAGCCGCCGGTTCTCGGCCTCCAGGGAGCTGACCCGCGCGGCCGCGGTCCCGGTGCGGTCCCCCGCCTCGGCCGTCGCCTCCTCCGCGCGCCGCACCGCCTTCCTGGCCTGCTGCCGCTCGGTGTGGAGCTTGCGGCGCAGTTCGGCGATCTCGGCCTTGTGCCCGCGCAGCTCCGCACGGAGCCTGACGACCTCCTCCTTGTGCCCGGCCCTGGCCTCGTCCAGCTTGCCGCGCAGCTCCGCGATGGCGTCGGCGGTGGCGTCGGCCTCCTTCGCCTTGGCCTGGCGCTCCAGTTCGGCGTGGACGTGCTCGATGACCGAGGGCCAGCCGTCCGGCCGCAGCAGGTAGGCGACCGCCCCGACCGTGACCGGGTCCGCGGCGGGGGGGATCTCCCCGTTGCCGAGCCCGTCGGCGAGGGTGGGCCAGGCCTTGCGCATCCGGTCGGCGACCCGGCCGCGGAACTCGTCGTCGGACTCCAGGCGGGAGGCGATGTCCGGTCCGGCCAGCCGGGCCCGGCGGCGCGGCTCGAACTTGGCGAACCGGCGCAGCGCCGACGGGATCTCGGCGGCGGTCATGGAACCGAGGATCTCGGCCCCGTACTCGACGACGCGGGCACGCACCGCCTCGGGGAGCGGACGCTCCAGCGACTCCCCCTTCGGCTCTCCGTCCTGCGTGGCGCGGTCGTCGCCCGCGCCGCCTGGGTCCGCCGTCATGGACGCGCCCCGCCGCCCCTCGGGAACGTCACCGAAACTCTCACAACCCTGTCCTCCTCCATCGGTCCCGACCCTATTTCGCGGGCGCGCGGAAGCGGCCGGGGAGACACGGCCACCACCGCGAATCCCCGAAGTGGATATCGAGTGGTCTGGGCCATCTTTCCATGAATGCCCTGGGAGGGGGCTGTGAAGCGGCGGAGGGCCTGTCCTGCGGACGCGGGAGCCCTCCCATCCGACGTCCCGCCGAACACACGTACGCTGGCCTGGTGGCACAACCCAGTCACCCGCTCCAGGGAACCCTCGACGAGCTGGGGACCCCGCTCGCGCTCACCACCTTCGTGGTCGTCGACCTGGAGACCACCGGTTCGCGTCCCGACGGCGCCGGGATCACCGAGATCGGCGCGGTGAAGATCCGCGGCGGAGAGGTCCTGGGCGAATTCGGCTCGCTCGTGGACCCGCGCGCGCCCGTCCCGCCGTTCGTCACCCTGCTCACCGGGATCACCCAGGCCATGGTGGACGCCGCCCCGCCGGCCGAGGAGGCGCTCCCCGCGTTCCTGGAGTTCGCCGGGTTCGACTCGGGCTCCGTCCTGGTCGCGCACAACGCTCCGTTCGACGTCGGCTTCCTCAAGGCCGCCTGCGCGGCGCACACGCTGCGCTGGCCCAACCCCGCGGTCCTCGACACGCTGCCACTGGCGCGCCGCCTGGTGTCCCGCCAGGAGACCGCCAACCACAAGCTCGGCACGCTCGCCGGGTTCTTCGGCGTCGCCGACGAGCCCACGCACCGCGCGCTCGACGACGCCCGCGCCACCGTGGGCGTCCTGCGCGGGCTTCTCGGACGGCTCGGGGCCCGCGGCGTCGGCACCTGGGAGGAGCTGCGGTCCTTCCGCAGCGCGCCCACGCCCGTCCAGCGCGGCAAGCGCCACCTCGCCGACGGCGTTCCGGCCGAGCCGGGCGTGTACGTCTTCGAGGACGCCTCGGGCGCCGCCCTGTACGTCGGCAAGAGCGGCGACCTGCGCACACGGGTGCGGTCCTACTTCACCGCCTCGGAGACCCGCTCCCGGATCCGCGAGATGGTCGGCCTGGCCGAGCGCGTCACCCCGATCGTGTGCGGCACCGCGCTGGAGGCCGAGGTCCGCGAGCTCCGGTTGATCGCCGAACGCAAACCGCCCTACAACCGGCGCTCGCGCAACCCCGAGCGCGCGCCCTGGCTCGAACTGACCACCGAGGCGTTCCCGAGGCTGTCCGTGGTCCGGCGGGTGCGCGACGGCGGCGCCCGGTACCTGGGGCCGTTCCCCAGCGTCCGGGTCGCCGAGCTGGCCCGCGACGCGCTGCACCAGACCTTCCCGATCCGCCGGTGCGCGCACCGGATCACCCCGGCGCGCCGGGGCGCGGCCTGCGCCCTGGCCGGCATGGGGCTCTGCGGGGCGCCGTGCGAGGGGGCCGAGTCGCCCGAGGAGTACGCCGCGCACGCCGACGCCGTCGCGCGCGCGATGTCGTCGGACGTCTCCCCCGTCGTCGAGGCGCTCACCGCGCACATCGGCGCGCTGTCGCGGCAACTGCGCTACGAGGAGGCCGCGCTCCACCGGGACAGGCTGTCCGCGTTCCTCGCCGCGGCGGTGCGCACCCAGCGGCTCCAGGGACTCGCCGACGTGCCGCACCTGGTGGCGGCCCGCCCCGTCGGGGACACCTGGGAGCTGTGCGTGGTCCGGCACGGCCGCCTCGCCGCGAGCGGGCGGATGCGCCCCGGCGCGGACCCCCACGCGTACCTGGGCGCGCTGGTGGCCTCCGCCGAGACGGTCCCCCCGGGCAGCGGCCCCGTCCCCCGCGCCGACGCCAACGAGACCGAGTGCGTGCTCCGCTGGCTCGGCTCGGCGGGGACGCGCCTGCTGGAACTCGACCGCGACTGGGTCAGCCCGGCCAACGGCGCGGAGAAGTACCTGCGCCTGGTCCACCGGCACACGCCGGGCCCGACGCGGGATCTCTGACAGACTGGCCCATGGCTTGATCCCTAGAACAGGACGCGGGTGCGATGGCGGGCATTCCACTCAGTGACGACTACCTCGTGCGCCGTGTGCCGGTGGTCACCTATTCGCTGGTCGCCGTGAACGTCCTGGTGTACCTGCTGTCGCCGATGTCGATGCTGGCCACCTGGTACGGCGCGGACCCCGGCGCGCGGCTGTGCGCCGTCGACCTCTACCTGCTGCGCTGGGCGGCGGTCCCGGCCGAGCTGCTCACCGGGCAGCCGCTGGGCGCGGAGGCGGGCGCCTTCACCGACTGCTCGGGCGAGGTCGCCAAGTGGCCGTGGCTGTCCTCGGTCACCTCGATGTTCCTGCACGGCGACTCCCTGCACCTGGCGGGGAACATGGTGTACCTGTTCGTCTTCGGCCCGTGCGTGGAGGACCGCCTGGGGCGGTTCCGCTTCCTGGCCATCTACCTGCTCACCGGGGTCGTGGCCTCCTACGGCTTCGCGCTCAGCGAGGGCCCCGTGGAGGTGCCCCTGGTGGGCGCGTCGGGGGCGATCTCGGGGGTGCTCGGCGCCTACCTGATCGTCCAGTTCCGCAGCAGGGTGATCACACTGCTGCTGGGCTTCCTACCGGTCCGGCTCCCCGGGTGGATGCTGGTGGCCACCTACTTCGCACTCGACTACTTCCTGTACCTCAGCCTCTCGCTCTCCCCCGACGGGCAGAACCCGGTCGCGTACGCCGCGCACGTCTACGGCTTCGTCGCCGGACTGCTCGCGGGGCTGCTCGTGTACCGCGTCCGCTGGCGGGCGGGCGCGCGCCTGTCCGACGTGCACTGAGGCCGCCGGACCACCGTTTCCTAGGAGGAAAAACCGTGATCACCGCGATCGTCATGATCAAGGCCGACGTCGGCCGCATCCCGGAGGTCGCCGAGGCGATCGCCGCCCTGGAGGGAGTCAGCGAGGTCTACTCCGTCACCGGCGGAATCGACCTGATCGCGCTGGTGCGCGTGCGCGAGCACCAGGACCTGGCCGAGGTGATCCCCGGCCGGGTCAACAAGGTGCCGGGCGTGGTCTCGTCGGACACCCACATCGCCTTCCACACCTACTCCCAGCACGACCTGGAGGCGGCCTTCTCACTGGGCCTCTGACGTCCTCCCCGCCCGAAGGCCGGGGCGTCCCCGGAGTCGTCAGGCGGGCGTCGGCCGGCACCGCGGCGACCGCGACGCCGGCGTTCCTCGAAACGGGCACGGTGGAACGCCGGCGTCGCGGTCGTCAACGGGACTCCCGCGAGCCTCCCGTCAGGAGCGCCCGGCGTGGGACCGGCTGGTCTCGACCCAGGCGTCCAGCTTCGCCTTGGCCGCGCCGCTGTCGACGGTCTCGGCGGCGCGCGCGTACTGGCCGCGCAGCATCTCCACGAGGGAGCCGGTGACGCCCTCCGCCGCGGCCAGCGCGCCCGCGGCGTTCAGCAGGACCGCGTCGCGCACCGGACCGGTGCGACCGTCCAGGAAGTCGCGCACGGCCTGCGCGTTGAACTCGACGTCGCCGCCGCGCAGCGCGTCGGGCGCGGACCGCCCGATGCCCAGGTCCGCGGGGTCCAACCGCTCGTGCCGGGCGGCGCCGTCCGCGACCACCCACACCGACGAGGTGGTGCTGGTGGTCAGCTCGTCCAGTCCGTCGTCGCCGCGGAACACCAGCGCGCGCACGCCCCGGTCCGCGAACACGCCCGCGATGACCTCGCACATGCGCTCGTCGAACACCCCGATGGCCGAGGCGTCCGGCTGCGCCGGGTTGGTGAGCGGCCCCAGGAAGTTGAAGACGGTGGGGACGGCGAGCTCGCGCCGGGTCCTGGACGCGTGGCGCAGCGAGGGGTGGAACAGCGGCGCGAAGCAGAAGGTGATCCCGGCCTCCTCCGCGACCGAGACGGTGGCCTCGGGGCTCAGGTCGATCACCACCCCCAGGCGCTCCAGCACGTCGGCGGTGCCGCACGACGAGGAGGCCGCCCGGTTGCCGTGCTTGACCACGCGCGCCCCCGCGGCCGCGGCGACGACGGCGGCCATCGTGGAGACGTTGACCGTGTGCGCGCGGTCGCCGCCGGTGCCCACGATGTCCAGGGTCGGTCCGGGGACCGCGATCCGGACCGCGTTGTCCATCATGCCCTGGGCCAGGCCGTCGACCTCGGCCACGGTCTCGCCCTTGGCCCGCAGCGCGACCGCGAAGCCCGCGATCTGCGCGTCGGTGGCGGAGCCGGACATGATCTCGTTCATCGCCCACTCGGTGTCCGCCGCCGGGAGGGAGGCGCCGCCCAGCAGCGCGTTGATCAGTTCGGACCAGGTTCGTTCACTCACGTGGATTCCTTGTTGTCACCGGGAAGAGGAGAACGCGGCGGCACACGGGGTACGCGCCGCTCGGACGGTCGCGCGCGACCGCCATCGAGCGATGTCCGCCCCGTGGTGCGAGGCGCCGGCGAAGGCCCGGGGAAAACGGCCGCCGCGCGGTGGCGCGGCGGTGTGAACGAGCGGCACGGTCCCGCTACCCGCTATTCCCCGGTCACCGGGTGGGGGCGAGCCGGTGCGCGCGGTCGCGCATCAGCTCGGCGAGGGCCCCGGCCAGGGCGACGGGGTCGATCGGGTGGCCGACCACCTTGTCCGCGCGCGACCAGGTGGCGAGCCAGCCGTCGTCGCGGCGGCCGATGAGCAGGAGGACGGGCGGGCACTCGAAGATCTCGTCCTTGACCTGGCGGCACAGGCCCATTCCCCCGGCGGGCCTGGCCTCCCCGTCGAAGACGGCCACGTCGATGTCGGCGTCCGCCATGCGCCGGAGCGCGGCGGGGGCCGTCGCGCACTCCACGAACTCGACCTTGGGCACGTCGGCCGCGGGGCGGCGGCCGACCGCGAGGCGTACCTGCTCGCGGACCGACGCGTCGTCGCTGTAGACGAGGACGCGCATCAAAGCCGACTTGTCGGTCCCGGTGTTCGCCATGGTTACCGTCCTTAGAGCGTGTCTGGACAACGCCTCCGGTCCGGCGGGCGGGCCCCGGGTGGGAGGCCGCCGGCCGACGGAGGTCGTCCTGCTGGCTGTTCGAGCGACATCGGCGCCGCGAGCGCCCCTGCCGCGCGCTGCTCCGCAAGCTCCGCAGCCTCGCACGGCGGGGGCCCTGCCCTCGAGGAGGGGCGGGCCCGGAACGGTTTCCCGGAAACGCCCCCCGCACTGGCCGGGTGCTCATGGGGAGCCTATTCCTTATAGGGGACTCACGCACGACCAGGGCGTCGGAGCCGCTCCGACCTGAGGGGACGGGTGGTCCGGACGTTAGGGTCGGGCCGAAACCGCGAAGGTCCCGAACCACCCCCGTGATCACGGAATCGTCACGGTAAATACGGCGAGATCAGCGCACTTGCCCACTTTCGGCCCTTGCGGTCGGCCGCGTTACGGGGGGTCGTGCAGCGCCCCTCGTGAGATACCGCAATAATGCTGGCGTGGCGACAGTAACCGCGAACCAAGAAACAGGACCGACACCAGCGCATGGTGCGGCTAAGCGACCTGACCTGGTGAGTGTTGGCACCATCGTGTGGCTTGCCAACGAACTCATGTTCTTTGCGGCGCTGTTCGCGATGTACTTCACCATCCGATCGGTGACCAAGGGAAACCCCGACCTGGGACAGTGGCCGGACGCGCACCTGAACGTCGCGCTGTCCACGACCATCACCATCATCCTGGTGGCCTCCAGCTTCACCGCGCAGGCCGGCGTCTGGGCCGCGGAGCGCGGTGATGTCAAGAAGCTCCGTAAGTGGTTCTACATCTCGTTCGCCATGGGCGCGGTCTTCATCGTGGGCCAGGCGTACGAGTACTACGAGCTGGTCGTGCACGAGGGGCTGACTCTCCAGTCCAGCGCCTACGGCTCGATGTTCTTCCTCACCACGGGTTTCCACGGTCTCCACGTCATCGGTGGTCTGATCGCGTTCCTCTTCATGCTGGGACGCACGTACGCCGCGAAGCGCTTCACCCACCAGCAGGCGACCAGTGCGATCGTCGTGTCCTACTACTGGCACTTCGTCGACGTGGTCTGGATCGCTTTGTTCGCAACCATCTACCTACTTCAGTAACCCGAACGGGGAAACCGTGAAATGGATTACCGCGCGGCGACGGCATCCCCTCGCGGGGTATGCCGTCGTCATCATCGCGCTGGCACTCCTCGGCGTGGGATACGCCTTCGTGGCTCCCACCGCCGACCAGGCCAGGGCCGACACCCTGGCCGCCGACGCTGAGGCGACCGAGGTCGACATCGCCAACGGCAAGCAGATCTTCACCCAGAGCTGCATGAGCTGCCACGGCGAGGACGGCACCGGCCGCACCCAGGAGGAGACGGGCAACGCCTCCGCCTGGGGCCCCGACCTGACCGGCGTGGGCGCCGCGGCCGTGGACTTCCAGGTGAGCACCGGCCGCATGCCGTCCATGAACCCGAACGCCCAGATGCCCCGCAGGACCCCGGTGTACTCCGACCAGGAGATCGCCGACCTCGCGGCCTACGTCGACGCGGAGTTCGGCGGCGGCCCGGGCATCCCGGAGCAGGCCCCCGGCGACGCGCCCGAGCGCGCGGACTACGCGTCCGAGGCCGAGTACGAGGAGGCCCTGGAGACCTACGAGGCGGCCTACGAGTCGTACATCGCCGGCGGCGACACCGAGGCCGGCATGAAGCTGTACATGACCAACTGCGCGCACTGCCACAGCTGGTCCGGCGCGGGCGGCGCGCTGACGGACGGCCGCTGGGCCCCCGCCCTCACCGACGCGACTCCCCGGGACATCTACGAGGCCATGCTCACCGGCCCCGGCGCGATGCCCGTGTTCAACGACGACGTCCTCACCGAGGGGAACAAGCAGTCGCTGATCAAGTTCGTCGAGGAGCTGGACGCCGAGCCGAACGCCGGAGGCCCCTTCGCCCTCGACCGTGTCGGTCAGGTCGCCGAGGGTTTCATCGGCTGGACCGTCGGCATCAGCCTGATCGTGGCGTGCGCGATCTGGATCACCGCGAAGCAGCGAGCTCATGACTGATAACACCAACCACCACGACGCCGCGAGCGGCGCCGACGAGCCCCGGGAACGGGTCATCGGCACCCCGTCGGCCGCCGACGGCGCCGCCACCGCCACGGGCGACCCGCACCGCAGGCACGAGGGCCCGTACCCGGCCGAGGAGACGCACACCCGCTCCGAGGAGACGCAGCGCAAGGGCGAGCGGATCGCCGCGCTGTGGTTCCTGATCGCGTTCCTCGCGGGAGTCGGCTTCTTCGTCAGCTACTTCTCGTTCCCGCCCAACGCGGACGGCGACCCCAGTGTCGCGGACCCGGGGATCGCCCAGCTCGCGAACGTGCTGCTCGGCGGCACGCTCACGCTGTCGCTCTTCGCCATCGGCGCGGGCATGACCGTGTGGGCGCGCCAGGTCCTGCCGCACTACGAGGTCTCCTCGCCGTACGACGAGCTGCCCTCCTCCAAGGAGGAGAAGGGCTCGTTCAGCGAGTTCTTCATGCGCGGCGCGAACGAGAGCGGCTTCACCAAGCGCCCGCTGATGCGGCGCACCCTCCTCCTGGCCATGGCCCCGCTGGGCCTGGCCCCCATCGTGCTGCTGCGTGACACCGGGCCGCTGCCCAAGGACACGCTCAAGAGCACCACGTGGGAGGACGGCCTGCACATGGTCGTCGAGGGCACCGACCGGCGGATCACGGCCGCGGACCTCGACGAGGTCGGCAGCATGGTCACCGCGCTGCCCGAGTCGCACGACCCCGAGCACGGCCTCAGCATGAACGAGCAGGCCAAGACGGTTATCCTGTTGATCAAGATGGATCCGCAGGACTTCGGACCGGACATGACCCAGCAGCAGCTCGACTGGACGCACGACGGGATCGTCGCCTACTCCAAGATCTGCACCCACGTAGGCTGCCCCGCCGCCCTGTACGAGCGCACCACGCACAGGATCCTGTGCCCGTGCCACCAGTCGACCTTCGACGCCGCCAACGGCGCCGAGGTCGTCTTCGGACCGGCGCACCGGCCCCTGCCGCAGCTGCCCGTGAGGGTCGACGACGAGGGCTACCTCGTCGCAGCCGGAGACTTCTCCGCGCCGGTCGGCCCGACCTTCTGGGACGCTGGAGTGGAGGACTGATGAGCGACAACCAGGCACCACCCGCGCCGAAGGCGCTGCGCGGCGTCGGCAACTTCATCGACGACCGCTTCCACCTGGCCAAGACGGGCGAGAAGAACCTGCGCAAGGTCTTCCCGAACCACTGGTCGTTCATGCTGGGCGAGATCGCGCTGTACTCGTTCATCATCCTGCTGCTGACCGGCGTGTTCCTCACGCTCTGGTTCAACCCGAGCATGGCGCACACCGTCTACGACGGCTCGTACGAGCGCCTGCGCGGCGTGGGCATGAGCGAGGCGTACGCCTCGACCCTGCACATCACCTTCGACGTGCGCGGCGGTCTGCTGATCCGCCAGATCCACCACTGGGCCGCGCTGATCTTCGTGGCGTCGCTGGTGATCCACATGCTGCGGGTGTTCTTCACCGGCGCGTTCCGCAAGCCGCGCGAGATCAACTGGCTGATCGGCGTCGCCATCTTCACCCTGGCGATCGTCGAGGGCCTGTTCGGCTACTCCCTGCCCGACGACCTGCCGTCCGGCATGGGCGTGCGCATCTTCCAGGGCGTGCTGCTGTCCATCCCGCTCATCGGGACGTACCTGTCGTTCTTCATGTTCGGCGGCGAGTTCCCGGGCGAGATGATCATCCCGCGGCTGTACATGCTGCACATCCTGCTGATCCCGGGCATCCTGCTGGCGCTGATCGCGGCGCACTTCATGATCCTGTGGCACCAGAAGCACACCCAGTACCCGGGGAAGGGCCGGACCGAGAAGAAGGTCGTCGGCACGCCGATGTTCCCGGCCTTCGCCATCAAGGCGGGCGGCTTCTTCTTCTTCACCTTCGCCGTCATCACCGGCCTGGCCGGGTTCGTGCAGATCAACCCGATCCACCTGTTCGGCCCCTTCACCCCGACGTCCATCACCTCGGGCCTCCAGCCCGACTGGTACATGGGCTTCCTCGAGGGGTCGCTCCGGATGTTCCCGAACTGGTTCGACTTCGACATCGGCGGGTACGCGATCATCACCGGCGTGCTGGTGCCGGGCCTGGGCTTCATGGGCCTGCTGTTCGGCGGGCTGGCCGCGTGGCCGTTCGTCGAGGCGTGGATCACCGGGGACCGCCGGGTGCACAACGTGGCCGACCGGCCGCGCAACGCCCCGGTCCGCACCGCCTTCGGCGTCGCGGGCATCACCTTCTACGGGGTCTGCTGGCTGGCGGGGTCGAACGACATCCTGTCGCACGTCTTCCAGATCAACCTGTACGCGACCACGTGGTTCTTCCGGATCTTCCTGATCCTGGGGCCGATTCTGGCGTTCATCATCGCCAAGCGGATCTGCCTGGGCCTGCAGCGGCGCGACCGCGAGACCCTGGAGCACGGCTACGAGAGCGGCACCATCACGCAGCTCCCGGGCGGCGAGTTCGTCGAGGTCCACAAGAAGTCCTCGGGGGAGACCGTGCACGTGCTCGAGAGCGCCAAGGGCAAGGACTACACCCCCGAGCCCACCGTGGACGCCAACGGCGTGGAGTCCCCCGCCTCGCGCAAGCCCATGGGCAGGCTCCGCTCCCGGCTCGCGCACTGGTACACCAAGGACAACGTGTCCTTCGACGGCGTCGAGCCGCACACCGGCCACCACCTCCACCACGGCACCCACGCCGAGAAGGAGAAGGTCGGACAGCACTAGCGCCCCGGAGCGCGAGGAGCGCTCCGGACCCGCGCCGCCCGAGGGGGCGGCGGCCCCGCGGGGCCGCCGCCCCCTCGTCGTTGTCGCGGCCGGGTGCGGCCGCCGCCGCACCCGGTTCCCGGGCCCGAGGCTCCCTATGCTCGTTCGTCAGGGTTCCGTTGACAGTCGTGGGCTTTCTGCCCGTTCCGGGGCCCGGAAGGGCGGAAAGCCCATGATCATTCCGGGTGAAGGCGGGACCGGCCCTCGAAGCCGCACGGGATGCCATCTCCCGGGAGGCCGAGGAGGGCGAACACCTCGACGCTTGACCGGCTGGCGAAGGACCGGCGACAGGACCTGCGGACCCACGGGGCGTGGGCGCGCCACCGACTCGGGATCACCGGCGCCCTCTGACGGCCCCGCCCCTGCCGCGGGCATGCGGAAGGGCCCCGGAGCGGCGCTCCGGGGCCCTTGGGGGGGTACTGCGACTAGTTGGCGGCCGCCTCTTCCTCGGGGGACTCCTCGGCCGCCTCAGCGCCCGCGAGCGGGGAGCCGGGGGAACCCGCCTCGTCGGTCTTGTCCGCCTCGCCGACCGTGCTGTTGGCGAGCCACTCGTCCCAGGAGCGCTGCCAGAAGCCCCAGCCGTTGTCGACCTCGAGCTCGCGGTCGGTGCCGGTGATGGTCACCGGGTCGCCCATGTAGGAGTTCTCGTAGAACCACTGGGCGTCCGCGGTGCTCATGTTGGTGCAGCCGTGGCTGCGGTTGGCCACGCCCAGGTCGCCGTTCCAGGGGGCCGCGTGGGTGAACTCGCCGCTGTTGGAGACGCGGACGGCGTAGTTCACGTCCAGGTAGTAGTAGCCCGGGCTGCCCTTGGGGATGCCGACCGTGGCCGAGTCCATGATCAGGTGCTGGTACTTCTCCATCGTCAGGTGGACGCCCGAGGTGGTGGTGAAGGCCCGCGTGCTGCCGTCGCCGTTGCTGATGGGGAAGTCCTGGATCTGCTCGCCGTCGCGGGTGACCACCATGCGGTGCGTGTCGTTGTCGATCTCGGTGGTCTGCGAGCGCCCGACCTCGAAGTTCAGCTGGTGGTTCTTGACGCCGTAGACGCCCTCGGACGCCTGGACGCCCGCCAGGTGCATGTTGACCGTCACCTTCTGGTTGGGCTCCCAGTACTCCTCGGTGCGGAACACCGCCATCTGGTCGCCGAACCAGTTCCACGCGCCCTGGGTCGGCTCCTCGGAGACGACCTCCATCGCCGCCTCGACCGCGGCCTTGTTCTCCACCGGCAGGTCGAAGTTGATGATGATCGGCATGCCGATGCCGACCGTGTCCCCGCTGACCGGGAAGTTCGACTGGATCTCCAGCCGCTGGCCGGGAACCGCCGCCAGCGTGCTGAACTCACTCGTGACCTCGGTGGACTCACCGGCCTCGTTCGTCCCGGTGGCCACGACGGTGACCTTGCTGCCCGGGGTCAGGGTCCAGTCGCTGGTCCACTCGGTCTTGTCCTCGTTGAGGGTTCCGGTGACGGTCCCGAACTCCTCCTCGACGTCCTCTCCGGCCTCGGGCGACTCCTGGGCGACGGCCTCCTCGGCCTGCTGCTCCTCGCCGCCGGTCTGGGTGACCGTGACCTCGTCGATGGTGCCGCCGGTCGCGCTCACCGTGACGGGGCTGTCGGGACTGATGTCGGCCCCGCCGTCGGCCGGGGTGATCACGAGGTCCACGGCCGCAGCCTGCTCCTCGCCGCCCCCGGCAGCTTCCCCTTCCCCACCGGAGCCGGAGCACGCCGCGGTGAAGAGGAGGCCCGCTGCCGCCAATCCGACCCCAAGACGACGAATCGTCGGGAATGCACTGCCCTTCACGCGTGCGACCTCCAACATCAAATTCGGCTAGTAAACGGGTGTCGTCCTGATAGGACGCGCAGCAGGGCGAAAAGGTTCAGAAAAAAAGTGAAAAACGGCCGGAAAGTGGGTACCCCGCCGGTTCGGCGCGTACCGGGCCCCTTGCGTAGAAGAATACCGATGGGGTGGCGCCTCCCAAGGGAGGCGCCACCCCATCGGAGTGTGCGGCCGGGTCCTAGTGCTGGAACTCGCCGCGGTAGTACTCGAACACCCAGCCGATCGCGGTCAGGATGATCGCGAAGGCGCCGACGAAGACCATCCACCAGCCGATGGCGACGCCCACGGCGGTGAAGGCCACCGACATGGCCACGAACAGCGGCCACCAGCTGTGCGGGCTGAAGAAGCCGTACTCGCCGGCGTTCTCGTCGACGTTGCCGTCGAGCCGCTCCTCCGCGGGGAGGCCGTGGTGGCGCTCACTGCGCCGGGCCGCCTGCCAGAGCCAGAAGCCGACCATCCAGCCGAAGCCGATCGCGACGGTCAGTGCGACCGTCCCGGTCCACTCGATCTGGCCCTCGACCAGCCACGCCCAGTAGACGTAGAGAGCGGCGACCAGTCCGAAGAAGGTCGAAACTCCCATAAACAGGTATGCCTGCGTCTTCATGGTGATCCAGCCCTACTTCGTGCTTGCCGGGACTGCGCCGGGGGCGGCGGCGTACGGGTGGTGCAGGTCGAACGCCGGGCGCTCGGAGCGGATGCGCGGCAGCGAGACGAAGTTGTGCCGCGGCGGCGGGCAGGACGTCGCCCACTCCAGCGAGCAGCCGTAGCCCCACGGGTCGTCCACCTCGACCTTCCTGCCCTTCTTCGCGGTGACCCAGATGTTCCAGAGGAAGATCAGGGTCGAGGCGCCCAGGACGAACGAGGCGTAGGACGAGATCTGGTTCAGCGCGGTGAAGCCGTCGCTGGGCAGGTAGTCGGCGTAGCGGCGCGGCATGCCCTCGGCGCCCAGCCAGTGCTGGACCAGGAAGGTGCCGTGGAAGCCGAAGAACAGCAGCCAGAAGTGCCACTTGGCGAGCGTCTCGTCGAGCATCTTCCCGGTGAACTTGGGCCACCAGAAGTAGAAGCCCGCGAACATCGCGAACACCACCGTGCCGAACACCACGTAGTGGAAGTGGGCGACCACGAAGTAGGTGTCGGTGACGTGGAAGTCGATCGGCGGGGACGCCAGCAGCACGCCGGTCAGGCCGCCGAACAGGAACGTCACCAGGAACCCGATGACGAACAGCATCGGCGACTCGAAGCTGATCTGCCCGCGCCACATGGTGCCGATCCAGTTGAAGAACTTCACCCCGGTGGGCACCGCGATCAGGAACGACATGAACGAGAAGAACGGCAGCAGCACCGCGCCGGTGGGGAACATGTGGTGCGCCCACACCGTCACGGACAGGCCGGTGATGGCGATGGTCGCGCCCACCAGGCTCTTGTAGCCGAAGATCGGCTTGCGGCTGAACACCGGCAGGATCTCCGTCGCGATGCCGAAGAACGGCAGCGCGATGATGTAGACCTCCGGGTGGCCGAAGAACCAGAACAGGTGCTGCCACAGGATGGCGCCACCGTGCTCGGGGTTGTAGACCTGGGTGCCGACGATGCGGTCGGCGCCCAGCGCGATCAGCGCCGCGGTCAGCACCGGGAACGCGATCAGCACGAGCACGCTGGTCAGCACGGTGTTCCAGGAGAAGATCGACATCCGGAACATGGTCATGCCGGGCGCGCGCATGCACAGCGCGGTGGTGATGAAGTTGACCGCGCCCAGGATGGTGCCCAGACCGCTGACGGCCAGGCCCATGATCCACAGGTCGCCGCCGATGCCGGGGGAGCGGACCGCGTCGGACAGCGGGGTGTAGGCGAACCAGCCGAAGCTCGCCGCGCCGCCGGGGGTGATGAACCCGCTGATGGCGATGAGGCTGCCGAACAGGAACAGGTAGTACCCGAACAGGTTGATGCGCGGGAACGCCACGTCGGGGGCGCCGATGTGCAGCGGCAGGATGATGTTGGCGAACCCGACGAACAGCGGGGTCGCGAACATCAGCAGCATGATCGTGCCGTGCATCGTGAACAGCTGGTTGTACGTCTCGTTGGTCATCAGCTGCATGCCGGGGAACAGCAGCTCGGCCCGGATCAGCATCGCCAGGATGCCGCCGAGGATGAAGAACGCGAACGAGGTGATCAGGTACATGTACCCGATGACCTTGTGGTCGGTCGACGTCATCCAGTTGACGATGATCGACCCCTTGCGGCCCGGGGTCCTCGTCGTCGGGCCCGGGGAGGCCGTCGAAGTAGCCGTCGTGCTCATTACTGGCCCTCCTCCTCAGTGGCCTCGGGCCGGGACTCCGGCTCGGAGCCCTCCTCCGCGCCGGCCTCGGGCTCGGAGCCGGTCCCGGAGTCCTGCGCGGTGTCCAGCCCGGGGTCGGGGGCCGGGGTCCCCTCCTCGAGGTCCGGAACGGTGGGGAGCTCCGGCGGGTTGGCCTTCTGCTCGTCGATCCACTGCTGGTACTCCTCGGGGCTGACCACCCGGAGGGTGAACAGCATCCGGGAGTGGTCGACACCGCACAGCTCGGCGCAGCGGCCCGCGTAGTCGGTGCCGCCGGGCTCGGTGCCCTCGGTGCCCGGCTTGATCTTGACCTGGAACTCGTTGGGGTGGCCCGGGATGACGTCCATCTTGAACGCGAACGCCGGGATCCAGAACGAGTGGATGACGTCGGGGGACTCCAGGTCGAAGTGCACGACGCTGTCGCTCGGCAGCACGAGCACGGGCAGCTCGTCGCGGCTCGTCGAGGGGACGCCGGCGACGGAGACGGGGTTGCCGTTGACGTCGATCTCGTCCTCGTAGGTGAACTGCCAGCTCCACTGGAACCCGTTCACGTCGACGTGGACGTCGGCGGGCTCGTCGGTCTCCATCAGGTACGCCTGGTCGCGCGCGGTGAAGTAGAACAACACCGAGATCACGATGATCGGCAGGACCGTGTAGAGCGCCTCGATCGGCATGTTGTAGCGGACCTGGGGCGGCAGCTGGTCGGAGCGCTTGCGGTAGGCGACGATCGCCCAGATGATCAGTCCCCAGGTGAGAATGCCGACCGCGAACGCCGCCACCCACGAGCCCTGCCAGAGCGTGAGAACACGCTCGGCCTGCTCGGTGATCGGCTCCGGCAGCCCCAAACGAGTGAACTCGTTTGACGCGCAGCCGGTCGCGGCTACAGCCAGCGCGGCGAGCGCGGCGCCACGTGGTGCCCATCGGCGCAGCGCGTGGCGCCGATTCCTATGGCGGGTCGGACTCACGGATTGCCTTCCCAGCGGTGAGTGCCCGCGTCAGGCGCGGGCGGTCGTATGTCCAAAGCTTGTCAAACGGAAACATTATCGCGGACGGCCCGGCTCCCCGGCCCCTGGGGATCACTGGTCAGCGTGTTGTGCAACGCCCGTTGCGGGCGTCCGGACCGGACCGTAACCCCGAGCGGGGCCGCGGCCGGCCAGGCCTGGCGGCTTCCAGAAGCGAGAGTATCGCTGCGTTCACAACATCCTTAACCGGGTGCCTTTTAGGCGCGGGCCTGGGTAAAGATTGGGATACGACCAGCACGAACAAGGAGTCCCGCGGTGCCCGAGCAGCCGCTGCTGATCATCGACGCGATCGGCCGCAAGTGTCCCATTCCGATCATCCTGCTCGCCGGGCGACTGCGCGATGTGCCGATCGGCTCGGTGATCGCGGTGACCGCCGACGATCCCGCCGCGCAGGCCGACATCCCCGCGTGGTGCCGCATGAAGCGGCACACCTTCGTCACCGAGGTCCCCCTCCGGCGAGGCAGCGCCTTCCACATCCGGCGCATGTACTAAACCCCGCCGATCGTGGCTTTTCCGGGGTCTCAGACGTGGTCGAGACCCCGGAAAAGCCACGATCGGCGGGGTTGCCCGAACGCGGACGAGGGCCGCACGCCCCCCTGAAGGGTCGTGCGGCCCTCGTCACCACCCCTGGGCTAGCGGGCGTAGTACTCGACGACGAGCTGCTCGTCGAAGGGGACCGGCACCTGCTCGCGCTTGGGGCGGTCGACCACCGCGATGCGCAGGTCCTTGTGGCTGACGGCGAGGTAGCCGGCGATCTTGTCGTCGGCGTGCACGCCCTCGGCGGCCTCGACGAACGGGACCATCTGACGCGACTTCTCGCGCACACCGATGATCTGGCCCGGCTTGACCTGGTACGACGGGATGTCGACCTTCTTGCCGTCCACGGTGACGTGACCGTGGTTGATGAACTGGCGGGCGGCGTAGATCGACGCGGCGAAACCGGCGCGCAGGACCACCGTCACGAGACGGAGCTCCAGCTCGGCGATCATCTCCTCGCCGGTACGGCCGGAGCGCTTCTTCGCGTTCTCGTAGATGCGGGAGAGCTGCTTCTCCGAGAGGTCGTAGTACCAGCGAAGCTTCTGCTTCTCGGCCTGGCGGACGGCGTAGTCGCTGGTGGAGCGACGGACGCGGCGGCCGTGCTCACCCGGGGGGTAAGGCCGCTTCTCGAAGTAGCTGACCGCCTTACGGGTCAGCGGGGTACCGGCGCGCCGGGACAACCGCACCTTCGGTCCGGTGTAGCGCATTCAAGTCCTCCGTTTTCGGTCTCTTGCAAAACGGGAATCCCAGGTAAGGCTTGCCTAAGTCTAGGAGGCGTCACAGGACGGCCCGGACCGTCCGGTGACGGACGGCTCCGTTCCCTCGCCGCCGCGGCGACCCCGCCGCGGCAGCGGTGGCAGACGATTCCGGCACGCGTTTCAGCGCGCGGAGCAGTCGATCGTGCGGGCCGCGAACCGAACGGTCGGCGTTGAAGTGCCCGGGCACGAGGGTCGGACATCTACTCTACGCGTCCGTCGGCCCTGCCCGGACCAGGACCCGGCCGCGCCGCCCGGCCCGGAGCGCCGGAGCGGCCTCAGGAGACCTTCGCCTCGACCTCGGCCGCGGCGTCGTCGCCGTAGGAGCGCGCCACCCGCCGGACGAGGCTGTCCATGGTCAGCCGGTACTCCTGCGGACCGTCCACCTCGAGGCTGTGCACGGCCACGGCGTTGCCCACCTGGGCGCAGCGCTCCAGGTCCAGGCCCCAGGCCACGGCCGCCAGGAAGCCGGCGCGGAAGGCGTCGCCCACACCGGTGGGGTCGACCCGCTCCCCGGCGTACGCGGCCTCCACGTGCAGGGAGGGCTCACCGGCCCGGTCGACGCGCACGCCCTTGGCGCCCAGGGTGGTCACCCGGGTGCCCACCCTTTCGAGGACCTCGTCCTCGCTCCAACCGGTCTTCTGCTCGGCCAGCGCCTTCTCGTACTCGTTGGTGAACAGGTACCGCGCGCCCTCTACGAGGGCGCGGACCTCGGGGCCCTCCATCCGGGCCAGCTGCTGGGAGGGATCCGCGGCGAACGCCAGTCCGCGCACCCGGCACTCCTCGCTGTGCCGGACCATCGCCTCGGGGTCGTTGGCGCCGACCAGCACCAGGTCCAGGCCGCCCACCCGCTGCGACAGCGGCCACAGCTCGATGTTGCGGGCCTCGGACATCGCCCCGGCGTAGAAGGAGGCGATCTGGTTGTGGTCCTGGTCGGTGGTGCACACGAACCGCGCGGTGTGCTTGATCTCGGAGATGTGCACGCCGGAGACGTCCACACCGTGCCGCTCCAGCCAGGAGGAGTACTCGACGAAGTCCCCGCCCGCCGCGCCGACCAGGACGGGGTTCAGGCCCAGGCAGCCCAGGGCGAAGCTGATGTTCGCCGCGACACCGCCACGACGCACCTCCAGCTCGTCGACCAGGAAGGACAGGGAGACCTGCGCCAGCTGGTCGGCGATGAGCTGGTCCGCGAACCTGCCCTCGAAGGTCATCAGGTGGTCGGTGGCGATTGATCCGGTAACCGCGATGCGCACTGCGAGGGCTCCTCATGGACGGGAGTCGGACACGACTGGTCAACTCTACCCATCGGTAGCGGAGGGGCCGCGAGGAGCGGAGCCCCCGCACGCGGGAAGGCCCACGCGGACTCCGCGCGGGCCTTCCCCGGTCTGCCGGACGCGGTCCTAGTTGAAGGAGTCGCCGCAGGCGCAGGAACCGGTCGCGTTCGGGTTGTCGATCGTGAACCCCTGCTTCTCGATGGTGTCGACGAAGTCGATGGTGGCGCCCATGAGGTACGGCGCGCTCATCCGGTCGGTGACGACCCCCACACCGCCGAAGTCGGCCACGACGTCTCCGTCGAGCTCGCGCTCGTCGAAGAAGAGCTGGTAGCGCAGACCCGAGCAACCACCGGGCTGGACGGCGACCCGAAGCCGCAGGTCCGTGCGGCCCTCCTGGTCCAGGAGCGCCTTGACCTTCCCGGCCGCCTCGTCCGTCAGGTTGATCCCCTGCGTGGTGGCCTCAGTCTGAACCGTCATCTGCGAACTCCTCCAAAATGGGGCGGCCGCCGCCACGGCGACCCGTTACTCCTCTGACGTGCCAACGCCGAGGCTCGTTCGGGCATTCCACCCGGCGTTCAAAACCCGAGGGTGCTCACCCCCCAGGTTAGGTCGTTCCGGCGGCGGCCGCCATCCGGGGCCGGATCGCAGCGCGGTCAGCGCTTCCAGCGGCGGGCGACTTTCCCGGCGAGGACGCGCAGCTCCTCGGCGGAGCGTTCCAGCGCGGCCTCGACCGACCCCGCCGACTCGACCAGGGAGTGGGTCTCGGTGACCCCCGCCGCCGCGGCCTCGGCCCGGCCCACCGCGACCCGGCCGGCCAGGACCAGGCAAGGGACGCCGTGCTCGGCCGCGGTCCTGGCCACACCGTGCGGGAGCTTGCCGCGCAGGGACTGGAAGTCGAAGGACCCCTCCCCCGTGACGACGACGTCGGCCGAGGCGGTGAGCCCGGCGAGGCCGACCGCGTCCAGGACCCGGGAGACCCCTGACTCCACGGTGCCGCCCAGCAGCAGCAGGCCGTACCCGAGTCCTCCGGCGGCGCCCGCCCCCGGCTCGCCGCGCAGCCGTCCCGAGGGGTCGGTGGCCTCGGCGAACGCGGTCAGCGCGGCGTCCAGGCGCTGCACCTGGTCGGCGTCGGCGCCCTTCTGGGGGCCGAAGACGGCACTGGCCCCGTGGATTCCGAGCAGCGGGTTGTCCACGTCGGTGGCCGCGACCAGCCTCACACCGGCGGTGCGGGCGCGGGCCGCCTCCAGGTCGACCGGGCCCCCGATCCCGGCCAGCGCCGCGCCGCCCCTCCGCAGCGGGGAGGCGGGTTCGGCTCCCAGCGCCGCGAGCATCCCGGCGCCGCCGTCGTTGGTCCCGCTGCCGCCCATGCCGACCACCACGGTGCGGGCGCCCCGGTCGACGGCGTGCGCCACCAGTTCGCCGACCCCGTGGGTGGTGGAGCGGCCGGGGTCGCGCCGATCCCCGGGGACCAGGTGCAGACCGCACGCCAGCGCGCTCTCCACGTAGGCGGTGTCCCCGACCACGAGGTACCGGGCCGGCACGGGGTCGCCGAGGGGGCCGCTCACGCGGGCGTCCACGAGCCTGCCGCCGAGCGCGGCGTGCAGGACCTCGACGAAGCCGGGTCCCCCGTCGGAGAGCGGCACGAGCTCGCACTCGGCCTCGGGGTCGACCGCGCGCCAGCCGTCGGCCACGGCCCTGGCGGCCTCGACGGCGGTGAGGGTGCCTGCGAACTTGTCAGGAGCAATAACGATACGCACGCCCCCCAGTCTGCCCAGTACACGGCGGATGGGCCAGGTCTCCGGCGAAATTTCGGAAAGCGCTATCCAACCGTGTCGTCCCCGGCCGCCGGAGAGCCCCGGGCCCGAAGGGCGTCCGGCGGCCCGCCCCGGGGACCGCGGCAACGGGGCGGCGCGCCTCGTCAGGGCCCCCGTTCCCTCCCGCTCCCCCGAAGCTCAGTGGAGCCCCGGAGCGCCGTAGACCGGGAACCAGCGGCCGCGGTCCTTCTCCATCGCGAGTTCCCCGCTGATCGCGGCCTCGATCTGGAGCTCCAGGGCGCTGTCGCGCCCGTTCGCCCCCCGGGGGGCGAACGGGTAGAAGGTCCCCCGCTTGTACAGGTAGACCAGCGCGACCCGGCGCCCCGCGGTGTCGGCGAAGGCCACCAGCGAGCACAGCAGCGACGGCCCGAACCCGGCGCCCTCCAGAGTGGAGTTGACCGCGTGCAGGTCGGCGACCAGGCCCGTGACGTCGCCAGGGGTCTCCGGGGCGGCGCGCAGCACCAGCCAGGTGTAGCCGTACTCGTCCCGCACCGGCTCGGCCTCGGGCCCCTCCCCGGCGCCGAGCAGGTCGGTGACCTCGCGCTGGAGGGTGGCGAACGCCTGCCCCTCGGCGGCGCGGAACGCCACCGAGCCGGTCCCGGTGGGGGTGAACCCCGCCACCGACTCCAGCGCCACGGCCGCGGACGGCAGCCCGAACAGCCGGTCCAGATCGGGTTCGACGGGCTTGGAGCGGCCCAGCAGCGCGCGTAGAAAACCCATGTTCCGGTCCCCTTTCCCCGGTTCCCGCCCCGACTCCGCGCGGAGCGTCCTCAGCCTCCTCCGCCGAGCCGACGCGAGATGTCGGCGAGCTGGGCGAGGCGCTGCTCGATCGGGGGGTGGGTGGCGAGGAGCGAGCCGATTCCGAAACCCTTCCCGGAGAGCGCCGGGGTGAAGAAGAACGCGTTGAAGGGCTCGACCCGGCGCAGGTCGTCAGTGGGGATCCTCGCCATGTCCCCCGTGATCTTGGTGAGCGCTCCGCCCAGCGCCGACGGGCGCCCGGTCAGGTACGCCGCGGCGCGGTCCGCCGACAGCTCCCGGTAGCGGGAGAGCATGCGGGTCAGCACGAAACCGGCCGCCCACACGACCGCGCTCACCAGGACCACCAGCAGCGCGACCGCCGCGGGGGCCGGGCCGCTGTCGTTGCCGCCGCGCCGCCCCGGGGCGAACACGGCGAAGCGCAGCCCCGCCTGGGTGAGGAAGCCCGCGACGACGCCGAGGAACCCGGCGATGGTCATCACCACCACGTCGCGGTGCGCCACGTGCGAGAGCTCGTGCGCCAGGACCGCCTCCAGCTCGACCGGGTCCAGGCGGCGCATCAGGCCGGTGGTGGCGCACACGACCGCGTCCTTCTCGCTGCGCCCGGTGGCGAAGGCGTTAGGGACGTCGGTCCGGGCGACGGCGACCCTCGGCTTGGGCATGTCGGCCATGGCGCACAGCCGGTCCACGACCGCGTGCAGCCGCGGCTCCTGCTGCGGGGTGACCTCGTGCGCGCCCATCGAGAACATGGCGGCCCGGCCCGAGGTGAAGTACTGGAGGAGCGCGAATCCCCCCACGACGAGGGCGACCAGCCACCACGGCATGCCTACCAGGACCAGCGCGACGACGAAGGCCGCGTACACGGCACCCAGCAGGGCCATCGTCAGGATCATCCGGGTGGTGAGCCCCCGATCGGGGACGAACCTGCTGCCTGCCACGGCGTACCGCCTCCCGCCGGTTGCGCTGCGACCACCCGCCGACGCGGTCGGGGCGGGCGGGACCGCTACCGGGTCCGCGACCGGTTAAACGAACGCGGGGAGCGGTCCGTTCCCCGGAAAGCGCACGGCCGCCGCGACGCGGTGTCGCGGCGGCCGCACCCGGACCGGGATGCCCTGGGACGCCTTCCGGACTCCTCCGGACAGGCGCCCGGGGGCAGCCGAGGAGCGCGCCCTAGATCGCCTCGGGGATCAGCCCCTCGTCGCCGAGCATGGCGCGGACCTCCTCCATGCTGGCGTCCGCCGGGGGGAGGATGTACTGCGAAGGCTCCAGGGAGTCGTCGGGCAGCGGCTTGCCGTCCTCGCGGACGCGGGCCAGCAGGTCGTGCAGCGCCGCGCGGAAGACCTCCTCCTCGCCCGACTCGATGGCCTCCTCCAACTTGCGGTCGAAGGAGTTCAGCACGTCCAGGTCGGCCTCGCTCAGGTCGAGCTGGCCCTCCCCCATGATGCGGACGATCATGCCCCGCCCCCCTCGATCTGCCGGGTCGACGAGCCGCCGCCGTCACCGCCGCCGAGCTCGCGCCTCATCCGCTCGAGCTCGAGTTCGACGTTGTCGGTGCTGGCCATGCGGTCGAGCTCGGCCTGGATGTCGTCCCGGGGCGCGCCCGAGACGTCGTCGAGGGCGCCGGAGGCCAGCAGCTCGTCGACGGCGCCCGCGCGGGCCTGCATCTCGGCGGTCTTGTCCTCGGCCCGCTGGATCGCCAGGCCGACGTCGCCCATCTCCTCGGAGATGCCGGAGAACGCCTCGCTGATCTGGGTCTGGGCCTGGGCGGCGGTGTAGGTGGCCTTGATCGTCTCCTTGCGGGTGCGGAAGGAGTCGACCTTGGCCTGCAGGCGCTGCGCGGCGAGGGTGAGCTTCTGCTCCTCGCCCTGCAGCTGCTCGTGCTGCTGGCGCAGCCCGTCGATCTGGGTCTGCAGTCCCGACTTGCGCTGGAGGGCTTCGCGGGCGAGGTCCTCGCGGCCCTGCGAGAGCGCGGCCTTGCCCTGGTTGGTCAGCTTGTTGGCCTGCTGGTCCAGCTGCTGGATCTGCAGCTCCACACGCTTGCGGGAGGTGGCCACGTCGGCCACTCCGCGCCGGACCTTCTGGAGCAGCTCCAACTGCTTCTGGTACGAGTAGTCGAGAGTCTCACGCGGGTCCTCGACGGAGTCCAAGGCTCTGTTGGCCTTGGACTTGAAGATCATGGAAAGTCGCTGAAACACGCTCATCGGCGTGGCCGTCCTCTTCTCGGTCCGTATCGGCTGTTCCCAGCGGGCGCTTCTCCCAACCCTACGCGCTCTTGCAAGAGGCCGCCATGAAGCTCGGAGCGGTTACCCTGATGAGGTGTTCCGTCGTCGCTCCGCCCCAGCATCCCAAGAGCAGGTTATGAGCAGCTCCGCCAGTTCCGAGGCCGACCAGGCGCCCCGCGCCAAGAACGTCTCAGAGAAGAAGCAGGCTCCCACGCCCAAGCGCAGCGAGTCCGCCAACAATCTCCGCAGGCCGCTGGCCGCGCCCCAGACCCGCAAAGAAGCCTATAAGCAGTACCGGGAGCGGGAGCGCCGCCGAGTGCAGCGCCAGCGCGCCGGGCTGTCCAAGAACCCCGAGGACCGCTACGTCCGTCCCCAGGACCTCGGCGCCGCGCGGGCTCTCGCCCGGGACTACGTCGACTCGCGCCGCTCCATCAGCGAGTTCTTCCTGTACTTCTCCCTGGTCATCATCCTGCTCCTGTTCCTGCCGGTCCCCGAGCTTCAGCTGGGCGCCACCTACGTGGTGTGGCCCGCGATGATCGCGACCATGGTCGTCGAGGGCTTCTTCACCTCGCGCCGGATCAAGAAGCTGATCGCCGAGCGCTACCCCAAGGAGACCGAGAACGTGCGCGGCGCGGGCATGTACGGCGTGATGCGCCAGCTGCAGATCCGCAAGCTGCGCCTGCCCAAGCCCCGGGTGAACGTGGGCGAGGAGTTCCTCTCCAAGCACCGCCGCTGAGACCGGTTACGGGCGCGAACCCTCCGTACTGACTAGTCTGCCCGGTATGGAATTCCGTCATCTTGGCAACAGCGGCCTCGTCGTCAGCGAGATCTCCTACGGGAACTGGATCACGCACGGCTCCCAGGTCGAGGAGGACGCGGCCGTCTCGTGCGTGCGCGCCGCGCTGGACGAGGGCGTCACCACGTTCGACACCGCGGACGTGTACGCCCAGGGCCGCGCCGAAGAGGTCCTGGGGCGCGCCCTCAAGGGCGAGCGACGGGACGGCCTGGAGATCTTCTCCAAGCTCTTCTGGCCCATGGGGACGGGCCGGAACGACCGCGGCCTGTCCCGCAAGCACATCGTGCGCGGCGTCGAGGCCTCCCTGCGCCGTCTCGGCACCGACTACCTGGACCTCTACCAGGCGCACCGGTTCGACTACGCGACCCCGCTCGAGGAGACGCTGCGGGCCTTCGACGACCTGGTCCGCCAGGGCAAGGTCCTGTACATCGGCGTCTCGGAGTGGCGCGCCGAGGAGATCGAGCGCGCCCTGCGGATCGCCGACGAGATGGGCCTGGACCGGATCGTGTCGAACCAGCCGCAGTACAACATGCTGTGGCGGGTGATCGAGTCCGAGGTCGTCCCGGTGTGCGAGCGCGAGGGCGTCGGGCAGGTCGTCTGGTCGCCGATCGCCCAGGGCCTGCTGACCGGCAAGTACAAGCCGGGACAGGAGCCCCCGGCGGGTTCGCGGGCCACCGACGAGAAGTCCGGCGCGAACTTCATGAAGCGCTTCCTGGACGACCAGGAGCTGCTGGAGCGCGTGCAGGGCCTGCTCCCGCTGGCCGCCGAGGCCGGGCTGACCCCGGCCCAGCTCGCGGTGGCGTGGGTGCTGCAGAACCCGAACGTGTCCTCGGCGATCATCGGCGCCACGCGCCCCGAGCAGGTGCGCGACAACGTGAAGGCCTCCGGTGTGAAGCTGGACGCCGGACTGCTGCGCCGCGTCGACGACCTGCTGGGCGCCTCCGTCCGACGCGACCCGTCCCTGACCCGGAGCCCCGAGGAGCGCCCCTGACGTCCGCTTGACGGCACTCTCCCGCTGATCGCGGCCTTCTCGGGGTCTCAACCGCTTTCGCGACCCCGAGAAGGCCACGATCAGCGGGAGGTCAGACCTCTTCGTTCAGGGCCATCGTGTAGACCGGGGCGTCCTCCTCCAGCAGCGTCACCCGCTCGGTTCCGGCGGCGCGCAGTTCCCGCCAGCTCTCGCCCAGCCAGCTCTCGGCGTCGCCCCGCGAGGAGAACGGCTCCTCGGGGGCCCCGCCCTCCAGCACCGTGCCATCGGCCGTCTCGTACCGCCAGTTCCACGCCACGGCAACCTCTCCTCCGCACCGGACCGCCCGGATCACGAGGGAGCCTATCCGCCGGCGCCCTCCCGAAAACGGCCGCGACTCCACCGATGCGGTTAACTGTCGATGTGCGTATCCGTCTCGCGGGAACGGCGGGGCCCGCCGGGTGGCCCGCCCCCAACTGCCGCTGCGCCTCCTGCAACCGGGCGTCGCACCACCGCCGCCTCCCCGTGCGGGTGACCGTGGACGGCGCCTTCAGCCTCTCCTCCTCCGACTCCCCCCTCCCCCGCCGCCTCCCCGCGGGGTACTCGGTGGCCCGCACCGCGTACGGCGTCCGGGTGGACGGCCCCGACGGGGGGCGTCTGCTGTACGCGCGCCCCGGCGCCCCCTGCGCGCCGCCCGAGGACGCCGGCCCCGACGACCCCTCCCCCGCCCACCAGGTCGACCTGGTGGTGGTGGACGCGGTGGAGTCGCCCGAGACGATCGGCGCGCTGCGGCGGGCCGGGGTCGTGGGGTTCACCACCGCCGTGGTGGCCGTGGGCGGCGACCACCGGGTGCACTCCCCCGCCGAGTTCGCCCGCCGCGCCCGGATGTGGGGGGCCCTCGCGCCGTCGGACGGCCAGGACCTGACCTGCCCTCCCTCGACCTGGCCGCCGCCACGCGTGCGCGGCCCGTACCGGGTGCTGATCACCGGTGGCGCCCGTTCGGGCAAGTCCGCCGAGGCCGAGCGGCGGCTGCTGGGCGAGCCCGACGTGCTCTACCTGGCCGCGGGGCCGGCCCCCGACGAGGCCGCCGACCCGGCCTGGGCCCGTCGGGTCGCCGCGCACCGGGAGCGCCGCCCGCCGTGGTGGCGCACCGCCGAGACCCTCGACGCCGTCGGGGTCCTGAAGGAGGCCCGCGGCGCGGTGCTGTTCGACTGCCTGGGCACCTGGCTGGCCGGGACCATGGCCGAGTGCGGGATGTGGGACGAGGACGCGCCCGCCTCCGCGGCGGACGCGCTGGCCGCGCGCGTGGACGAGCTGGTCGCGGTGTGGCGGGAGTGCGGGGCCCACGTGGTGGCCGTGACCAACGAGGTGGGCTCGGGCGTGGTTCCCGCGACGGTGAGCGGCGGCCTGTTCCGCGACTGGCTGGGGCGGGTCAACCAGCTGCTGTCGGCCGAGTCCGAGGAGGTCCTGCTGGCCACCGCCGGACGCGTCGTGCGGCTTCCGTGACCTCCTCGGACGGCTCCTCGGGGGCGGGAGCGGGGGCGGCAGGGGTTCTGCGCGACTGCGCCGCCGGGCTCCGCATGGCGCTGGGGACGCTGACGGCCGTCCCGGTGCGGGTGGACCGGGTGGACAGGACCACCGCCGCCTGGGCGATGGCGCTGGCCCCGGTCGTCGCGGTGCTCTTGGCGGGGCTCGGTTCGCTGGTGCTGGCCGGGGCGCTCCTGGCCGGGCTGGAGCCGCTGCTGGCGGCGGCCCTCGCGGTCGGGGCGCTGGCCCTGCTCACCCGGGGGCTGCACCTGGACGGGCTGGCCGACGTCGCCGACGGCCTGGGCAGCGGGCGCCCCGCCGAAGGGGCTCTGGAGGTCATGAAGCGCTCGGACATCGGCCCGTTCGGCGTCGTCGCCCTGGTGTTCGCGGTCCTGGTCCAGGTCCTGGCCCTGGGCGCGCTGGCCGAGCGCGGTCCGGTGGCGGGCGCGCTGGGCCTGGCCGCGGCGCTGCTGTCGGGGCGGCTGGCCATCACCTGGGCGTGCACCCCCTGGGTCCGCGCGGCGCGGCCCGAAGGACTGGGCGCGTTCGTGGCGCGGAGCGTGCCCTACGGGGCCGCCGCCGCGGCCACCTGCGCCGCGCTGTCGATCGGGCTGCTGGGCGCGGCGTGGGCGGTCGCGGTCGCGGTGGGCCTGGCCGCGGCGGCCGTCCTGCTGCTGCACGTCCGCCGCCGCCTGGGCGGCGTCACCGGCGACGTGCTGGGCGCGCTGGCCGAGACCGCCGCGGCCGCGGCCCTGGTCGCCGCGGCGGCTCTGTAGCCAGCGTCACATTTCTTCACACCGACTCACTCGCGCTCCCAGGCCGGGCGGGCGCCAAAGCCCATGGGAGAGGCGACGGGACGGACGGGGCCGCGGCCGCGCGCGGCCGGACGCTCCCGCCCGTTCCCGAGCGGATCTGCGCGCGCCCCCGGGAGCCGCGTGCCCGGCCGCACGTCGCAAGGGCTAGCATCGAGGTCGTGAGCACGTCGCTGGCAGTCATTACGGAGTCCCCAAGTTCGCTCGACGTCGACGCGGTAGTCGTCGGCTACCACTCCGGAGCCGATGGCCCGGAGCCCGCGTCGGGCGCTCACGACATCGATTCCGCCTTCACAGGCGGACTCGGCCGGGCGCTGGCCCTGCTGGGTGCGACCGGGGCCGCCGAGGAGGTGCGCACCGTCCCCGCCCTGGGCGCCGTCACGGCACCGGTGGTGGTCGCGGTCGGGCTCGGCCCGGCCCCCGAGGACGGCGCCGACACCGCCCCGGACACCGTGTCCCGCGCCGCCGGCGCCGCGCTGCGCGCCCTGGGCGGCAAGTCCCGGATCGCGCTCGCGCTGCCCGCGCGGACCGGCGAGCAGGCGGCCGCCGCGGCGCTGGGCGCGCTGCTGGGCGGGTACGCCTTCGACCGCTACCGCACCGGTGAGACCGACGCCCCCGCCGAATCCCTGCTCGTGGTCAGCGCCGCCGACGACGCGGCCGCGGCCGTCGAGCGCGCCGAGGTCCTGGCGTCCTCGGTGAACCTGGCCCGGGACCTCGTGAACACCGCGCCCGCCGACCTGCACCCCGAGGACCTCGCCGGAGTCGCCGAGCAGGTCGCCCGGGAGAGCGGCCTGGACGTGGAGACCCTGGACGAGCAGGCCCTCGCCGAAGGCGGCTACGGCGGCATCGTCGGCGTCGGCCAGGGGTCCGCGAACCCGCCGCGCCTGGTGCGCCTGGCCTACCGCCACCCCGAGGCGGCCAGGACGATCGCCTTCGTCGGCAAGGGCATCACCTTCGACTCGGGCGGCCTGTCCCTGAAGCCCGCCGGGTCGATGGAGTGGATGAAGTCCGACATGGGCGGCGCCGCCGCGGTCCTGGCCGCGATGCGCGCCATCGCCGCGATCGGACCGGTCGTGAACGTGGTCGGGTACCTCGCGATCGCCGAGAACATGCCCAGCGGCACCGCGCAGCGCCCCTCGGACGTGCTGACCGTCTACGGCGGCAAGACCGTCGAGGTGCTCAACACCGACGCCGAGGGCCGCCTGGTCATGGCCGACGCTCTCGTGCGGGCGCACGAGGACGCGCCGGACCTGATCGTGGACGTGGCGACGCTGACCGGCGCGCAGCTGGTCGCGCTGGGCACCCGCGTCTTCGCGGTGATGGCCAACGACGACGCGGTGCGCGAGCAGGTCGTCGCCGCCGCGGAGGCCGCGGGCGAGAACGCCTGGCCCATGCCGCTGCCCGAAGACCTGCGGAAGGGCCTGGACTCGGCGGTGGCCGACATCGCCAACGTCGCCGGGGAGCGCTGGGGCGGCATGCTCAGCGCCGGGATCTTCCTGAAGGAGTTCGTCTCCGAAGGCGTCAGGTGGGCCCACCTGGACATCGCCGGTCCGGCCTTCAACCAGGCCGGCCCGTACGGGTACACCCCCAAGGGAGGGACCGGCGCCGCGACACGTACCCTCGTACGTCTGGCCGAGTCCTTCGCCGGCAACTGAATAGCCCCAGGGCCGGGCGCATGAGCCGCGCCCGGCCTCAGCAGCGGTGTGGGTGAACCCGCACACCGAGAAAACAAACCAAGGAGTGTCCTTCCCGTGAGTGAGAGCGGCGGCACATTCGACCTCGTCATCCTCGGCGCGGGCAGCGGTGGCTACGCGGCCGCCATCCGCGCCTCCGAGCTGGGCAAGAGTGTCGCCCTGATCGAGAAAGACAAGCTCGGCGGCACCTGCCTGCACTACGGATGCATCCCGACCAAGGCCCTGCTGCACGCCGGCGAGGTCGCCGACAACGCCCGCGAGAGCGAGACGTTCGGTGTCCAGGCCAGCCTCCAGGGCATCGACATGCAGGGCGTGCACAAGTACAAGGACAAGGTCGTCGGTGGTCTGCACCGCGGCCTGACCGGTCTGCTCAAGTCGCACGGCATCACCATCGTCGAGGGCGAGGGCAGGCTGACGGGCACCGACGAGGTGACCGTGAACGGCGCCGTCTACAAGGGCGCCAACATCCTGCTGGCCACCGGCTCCAAGTCGCGGACCCTCCCCGGCCTGGAGCTGGACGGCGAGAAGATCATCTCCAGCTACGAGGCCCTGCGTCTCGACCGCGTCCCCGAGTCCGTGATCGTGCTCGGCGGCGGCGTCATCGGCGTGGAGTTCGCGAGCGTGTGGCGCTCCTTCGGCGCCGAGGTCACCATCGTCGAGGCCCTGCCCCACCTGGTCCCGGTCGAGGAGGAGTCCAGCTCCAAGCTGCTCGAGCGCGCGTTCCGCAAGCGCGGCATCAAGTACGAGCTGGGCACCCCGTACGAGAGCGTCAAGACCACCGACTCCGGTGTCAGCCTGACCCTCAAGGGCGGCAAGACCGTCGAGGCCGAGCTGCTGCTGGTGGCCGTGGGCCGCGGCCCGGTGTCCGAGGGCCTGGGCTTCGAGGAGGCCGGGATCCGGATGGAGCGCGGCTTCGTCCAGGTGGACGAGAACCTGCACACCGGTGTCGGCAACATCTACGCCGTCGGCGACCTCATCCCGACCCTCCAGCTGGCGCACGTCGGCTTCGCCGAGGGCATCTTCGTGGCCGAGCACATCGCCGGGCTCAACCCGGTCAACATCGACTACGACGGCGTCCCCCGCGTCACCTACAGCGAGCCCGAGGTCGCCTCCGTCGGCATCACCTCCAAGATCGCCGCCGAGCGCGGGATCGAGACCACCGAGTTCGTCTACAACCTCGGCGGCAACGGCAAGAGCCAGATCCTGCAGACGCAGGGCGCGGTCAAGGTCATCGCGGCCAAGGACGGCCCCGTCCTGGGCGTGCACATGGTCGGCAGTCGCGTCGGCGAACTGATCACCGAGAGCCAGCTGATCTACAACTGGGAGGCCCTGCCCTCCGAGGTCGCGCAGCTGATCCACCCGCACCCGACCCAGTCCGAGGCCCTGGGCGAGGCGCACATGGCGCTGGCGGGCAAGCCGCTGCACGTGCACGACTGATTGACCTCTCCCGCCGTGGGCAGCGGGCGGGTCCTACGGGCTCCCGCCCGCTGCCCTTCTTCTCGTTCCACGACAGTTCACACAAGAGGACCCGATGTCGACTCCAGTTTCCATGCCCGCGCTGGGCGAAAGCATCTCCGAGGGCACTGTCACCCAGTGGCTCAAGAAGGAAGGCGACACCGTCGAGGCGGACGAGCCGCTTCTCGAGGTCTCGACCGACAAGGTCGACACCGAGATCCCCTCCCCTGTCTCGGGCGTGCTGACCAAGATCCTGGTCGCCGAGGACGAGACGGTCGAGGTGGGCGCGCAGATCGCGATCATCGGCGGCGCCGACGAGGCGCCCGCGGCCGAGAGCGCCCCCGCGGCCGAGCCGGAGCCCGAGCCCGCCCCGGAGCCGGAGCCCGAGCCGGAACCCGCTCCCGCGCCCGCCGCGCAGGAGGCCCCCGCGCCTGTTCCGGCCCCCGCCCCGGAGCCGGAGCCCGCTCCCGCCGCACCGCAGGCCCGGCGCAGCCGCGAGGACGAGACCCCTCCGGTGGACCTGGAGACCCTCAGCGGAACCGGCCAGGTCTCGGGCACCGACGCGGGCGGCGAGGCCTACGTGACCCCGCTGGTGCGCAGGCTCGCCGCCGAGGAGGGCGTCGACCTGGCCGCGGTGAAGGGCACCGGTGTGGGCGGCCGCATCCGCAAGCAGGACGTCCAGGAGGCCGCCCGCAGGCAGCGCGCCGCCGCCTCCGCCGCCCCGGCCGCTCCCGCCCAGCGCCGCACCGTCACCACGGACACCACCCTTCGCGGCCGCACCGAGACGATGTCCCGGCTGCGCCAGACCATCGCCGAGCAGATGGTGGCGTCGCTGAGCACGTCCGCGCAGCTCACCCAGGTGGTCGAGGTGGACGTCACCAAGATCGCCCGGCTGCGTTCGCTGGCGGGAGAGCAGTTCGCCGCCGTCGAGGGCGTCGAGCTGGGATTCTTCCCGTTCTTCGCGCTGGCCACGGTCGAGGCGCTCAAGGCGCACCCCAAGCTCAACGCGGTCGTCGAGGGCAACGAGGTCACCTACCACAGCATCGAGAACCTCGCCGTCACGGTGGACACCGAGCGCGGCATGCTGGCCCCGGTGCTCAAGGACGCCGGCGACCTCAACCTGGGCGGGCTGGCCCGCAAGGTCGCCGACCTGAGCGAGCGCGCGCACACCGGCGGGCTCAACCCCGACGAGCTCAGCGGCGGCACGTTCACGCTGACCGACACCGGCAGCGACGGCGCGCTGTTCGAGACGCCGATCATCAACCAGCCGCAGGTGGGCATCCTGGGCACCGGCGCCGTGGTGAAGCGCCCGGTCGTGGTGGACGACCCGCAGCTGGGCGAGGTCATCACGGTCCGCTCGATGGCGTACCTGTCGCTGAGCTACGACCACCGGCTCGTCGACGGCGCGGACGCCGCGCGGTTCCTGAAGGACATCAGGGAGCGCCTGGAGGAGGGCGCCTTCGAGGCCGAGCTCGGCCTGGCCTAGGAAGACCGGTGGGGCGGCACCCGAACGGGTGCCGCCCCACCGTTGTTACCCCACCATCATCCCCTGGTGATCCCCACCACCAAAGGTCCTCGTGCGCTCCGGCCCCCCGACACGGATCGCAGGGATGGGTACGGGACTCATCAGGAGATGACACATCCGCTTAACGCGAACGTGACCACGCTATCACCGAACGTGGTTGGGTGGCCACGGGCCGGACGTTAAGTGATCCACGCCACTGCCCGGGCGGGCGAACACCCCTCCCTCCCGGTTTGTTCCGGGCGCCCCAGGGCGTCCGCGCGGCTCCGTCCGCCCGTCCCGAAGCCGGGGAAAGAGCATAAGGTGGGATGTGTGAGTGAGCTCCTTTATCAGTGGTTGGGCGAGGCACCGGTCCCCTACGAGGAGGGCTGGGAGCTCCAGCGGCGGCTCCACCGGCACCGCGTCGCCGACCGGCTGCCGGACACCGTACTGCTCCTCGAGCACGAGCCCGTCTACACCGCCGGAAAGCGGACGGGGCCCTGGGACCGCCCGCAGACCGACCCAGGCGCTCCCGTCTTCGACATCGACCGCGGCGGAAAGATCACCTGGCACGGCCCCGGCCAGCTCACCGCCTACCCCATCGTCAGGCTGCCCGACCCGATGGACGTCGTCGCCTACGTGCGCACGCTGGAGGAGGCCGTCATCGGTCTGCTCGACGAGTTCGGCCTCGTCGGCAAACGGGTGGAGGGCCGCACCGGCGTGTGGCTCGACGCGGACCCCGTACGGGGGCTGGTCGAGCGCAAGATCGCCGCGATCGGCTGCCGCGTCGCCAAGGGCGTGACGATGCACGGGTTCGCGGTGAACTGCGACAATGACCTGTCCTGGTTCGACCGGATCGTGCCCTGCGGCATCTCGGACGCCGGTGTCACCTCCCTCTCGGCCGAACTGGGCCGCGGGGTCCGGGTGTCCGACATCCTGGCGTCGACCGAACGCCACCTGGCCGCGGCGCTCGGCGCGAGCGCCTACCGGCGGGCCGAGGGCGTGCCCGTGCTCCCCGAGCCCGCGGACGCCTGAACCCCCGTCGAGCTGACCCCCGCAAGGGTGCAAAGGAAAGGAAGGCCGGCTTTGAGCATCGCTCCTGAGGGACGCAAGCTGCTTCGGGTGGAGGCGCGAAACAGCGCGACCCCCATCGAGAAGAAGCCGCCGTGGATCAAGATCAAGGCGAAGATGGGCCCGGAGTACACCGAGCTGCACTCGCTGGTCAAGAGCGAAGGCCTGCACACGGTGTGCCAGGAGGCCGGGTGCCCCAACATCTACGAGTGCTGGGAGGACCGCGAGGCCACCTTCCTCATCGGCGGCGACCAGTGCACCCGGCGCTGCGACTTCTGCCAGATCGCCACGGGCAAGCCCAGCGCGCTGGACCGCCGCGAGCCGCTGAAGGTCGCCGAGTCGGTCCGCACCATGGGCCTGAAGTACGCGACCGTCACGGGTGTGGCCCGCGACGACCTGGACGACGGCGGCGCGTGGCTGTACGCCGAGACGGTCCGCAAGATCCACGAGCTCAACCCCGGCACCGGGGTGGAGCTGCTGATCCCGGACTTCAACGCCGATCCCGCGCAGCTGGCCGAGGTCTTCGGGACCCGCCCCGAGGTGCTGGCCCACAACATCGAGACCGTGCCCCGCATCTTCAAGCGGATCCGGCCCGGCTTCCGGTACGAGCGTTCCCTTGAGGTCATCACCCGGGCCCGGGAGGAGGGGCTGGTCACCAAGTCCAACCTGATCCTGGGCATGGGCGAGGAGCGCGAGGAGATCAGCCAGGCCATGCGCGACCTGCACGAGGCCGGCTGCGACCTGCTCACGATCACGCAGTACCTGCGCCCGTCCAAGCTGCACCACCCGATCGACCGCTGGGTCAAGCCCCAGGAGTTCGTGGAGCTGGGGCAGGAGGCCGAGGAGATCGGCTTCGCGGGTGTGATGTCGGGGCCGCTGGTGCGCTCGTCGTACCGGGCGGGCCGGCTGTACAAGCAGGCCCTCGAGAAGCGCGGGGCGGCACTCCCGAGCGACTCCTGACCCGTCGCGCGCCACAACGTGACCAACCTGAAACGGCAGTCCGAGGGCTGCCGTTTCACGTTCGCTCTTCCGGTCGGCCTATCCTGGGAACATGGCGAAAAAGCCCAAGGACACCAAGACCGGCCCGGCGGACGCCGCCAAGGGCGGGGGCGCTGAGAAGCAGCCCGGCAGGCTCAAGCAGATCCGCATGGTCGCCAAGGTCGTGCACCAGCAGAGCCCCAAGAGCATTCCGATCGCGGTCGGAGTCGCGGTGGGCGTACTGGCGCTGGCCGTCCTGATCGCCTTCCTCACCAGCTCCTGGCTGTACCCGCTGCTCCTGGGCGTCCCCGTGGCGTTCCTGGCGGGCTTCATCGTCTTCACCCGCAGCGCGCAGCAGGTCCAGTACAAGATGCTGGACGGGCAGCTCGGCGCGGGGATGGCGATCCTGCAGAACATGCGCGGCGACTGGACGGTCGAACCGGGCGTGAACGCCAACCGCAACATGGACATCGTGCACCGGGCGGTGGGCCGCCCCGGGGTGGTCCTGGTCGGCGAGGGCGACCCGTCCCGCCTGAAGTCCCTGCTCGCGGCCGAGCGCAAGCGAGTGATGCGGGTGGCCTACGACACCCCCATCTACGACGTGCAGGTCGGCAACGAGGAAGGCCAGGTCAAGGTCTCGGAGCTGCAGAAGCGCATGCTCAAGCTTCCGCGCAACCTGGACAAGCCCCGGGTCGCGGAGCTGCGCTACCGGCTCAAGGCGCTGCCCGCCGCGGTGCAGACCCCGCGCGGCCCGATGCCCAAGGGCGTCAAGATGCCCAAGCCCCCCCGGCAGAAACGCTGACAACGAACCCCGGAGGGGCCCGGTCCGTGGTGGTGGACCGGGCCCCTCCTCGCCTTCACCGCACCCCTACCGGACGCGGGGCGCTAGGGAACCTCCGGCGCGGGGATGAATTCGGGCATCGGTGGTTTTGTTGACGGTCGTGGGCTTTCTGCCCGTTTCGGGGCCTGGAAGGGCGGAAAGCCCAAGATCATTCCGGGTGGGGGCGGAACCGGCCCTCGAATGTCCGGCGATCTTGCCGTTTCCCCCCGAAGTCAAGGTTCTCGGGGGGAAACAGCAAGATCACCAACGGAAACCACGCGAAACGGACACCGTGGGCGCGGCCCCGACCCGCCCCCGCCGTCGCCGCCCGCCGTGACCCCGCGATCCGCGTGACAGGAGGCCGAAAGACCCACCCGAAGCACCGGCACGCCGAAACACCCCCGCGCCGAAGGTTCCCTAGAACCGGCGGCTGACGGTGCCGGCGGCGCGGTCGTGCAGGCCGCGCTGGTCGCGGTCGTAGACGACGGCGGGGATCACCAGGCACAGCAGCGCGGTGCGCACCATCATCGCGACGGGCCACGGCAGCGGGCGCTCCCCCGTCGCGGCGATCCGGACGCCGACCAGGCGCTTGCCGAAGGTGGTGCCGAACAGGCTCAGCAGCACTATGGTGAGCAGCGCGAAGACCACGATGGGCAGCCACCAGGCTCCGCCGGTTGCCTCCTCGGGCCGGGGGTTCCAGACCGAGGGCGCGCCGAAGAGCAGGGTCGCCAGGAAGGCGGCGACGAACCAGTCGACGACGAGCGCGGCCAGGCGGCGGCCGAACCCGGGGACCGACCCGGGACCCGACACCGGTAGGCCCAGCCGGCTGCCCCGGTGGTGGAACTCCGACCCGCCGTCACCGTCCGCGGCCCCGATACGACCGTCGTGACCTCTCGATTCGCCCATGGCCCCACCGTACTCGGAGCCCGCGGGACCCTTTGCCGACCCTTGACCCGGCGGAGGGGTGATCCCGGAGGTCACGCGGGAAAACCACCGCCGCCGTAACATGCGTGAAACATATGGGACACGGGTCGGAAATCGGCCGCTCCTAGCGTCGCATTCGTAGCCGGGAGGTGGTGGTGGGTTGGATACTCGCGACGAAGCGAGTGACCTGCCCGCACGGCCTCTGACACCTGCACGGAGGTAATCTTGTTCAGCAGTGCCGATGAGGTTCTCGCTTATATCCGCGAAGAGGGCGTCCAGTTCGTCGACGTCAGGTTCACCGACCTGTTCGGCGGCGTCAACCACGTGACGCTCCCGGTCGAGAACATCGACGCGGACTTCTTCACCAATGGCCAGATGTTCGACGGTTCGTCGATCCGCGGCTTCCAGGCGATCCACGAGTCCGACATGGTGCTGCTGCCGGACCTGAGCACCGCGGTCATCGACCCGTTCCGCGAGTACAAGACGCTGAACATCACCTTCTTCGTGCACGACCCGTTCACGCTGGAGTCCTACAGCCGCGACCCGCGCAACGTCGCCCGCAAGGCGGAGGCGTACCTCAAGAGCACCGGGATCGCCGACACCGCGTTCTTCGGCCCCGAGGCCGAGTTCTACATCTTCGACGACGTCACCTTCGAGACCAAGCCCAACGGCGGCTTCTACTCGATCGACTCCGTCGAGGGCGCCTGGAACACCGGGACCAAGCGGGAGGGCGGCAACCTCGGCTACCGCCCCCGCTACAAGGGCGGCTACTTCCCGGTCGAGCCCGGTGACCACTACAGCGACCTGCGCTCGCGCATGTCCCGCGCCCTGATCGAGGCCGGGATCCCGGTGGAGCTCCAGCACCACGAGGTGGGCACCGCCGGCCAGTCCGAGATCGGCTTCAAGTTCGGCACGCTGCTCCAGCAGGCCGACCGCGTGCAGCTGTTCAAGTACATCGTGAAGAACGTCGCCAACGAGGCGGGCAAGACGGTCACGTTCATGCCCAAGCCCCTGTTCGGCGACAACGGCTCGGGCATGCACTGCCACCAGAGCCTGTGGAAGGACGGCTCCCCGCTGTTCTTCGACGAGGGCGGCTACGCGCAGCTGTCCGACACCGCGCGCTACTACATCGGCGGCCTGCTCAAGCACGCCTCGTCGCTGCTGGCGTTCACCAACCCGACGGTGAACTCCTACCACCGCCTGGTCCCGGGCTACGAGGCCCCGATCAACCTGGTGTACTCGCAGCGCAACCGCTCCGCCTGCGTGCGCATCCCGCTGACCGGCTCCAACCCGAAGGCCAAGCGCCTGGAGTTCCGGGTCCCGGACCCCTCGGCCAACCCGTACCTGGCCTTCTCGGCCATGCTGATGGCGGGCATCGACGGCATCAAGAACAAGATCGAGCCGCCGGAGCCGCTGGACAAGGACCTCTACGAGCTTCCCCCGGAGGAGGCCGCGGAGATCGCCAAGGTCCCGGCGTCCCTGGACGCGGTCCTGGACAACCTGGAGTCCGACCACGACTACCTGGTCGAGGGCGGTGTCTTCACCGAGGACCTCATCGAGACCTACATCGACTACAAGCGCACCGAGGAGATCGACTCCCTGCGTCTGCGCCCGCACCCGCGCGAGTTCGAGCTCTACTACGACATCTAGACAGGGAAAGCGCTGATCTGCGCTTGAGTCCCCTATCCGGGGTGCTGGTGCACATCTGGTGCACTCTCCTGCCCGAGGCCATCGACTGACGCCCACGCGCGGTCGATGGCCTCACGCATGCGCTCATCACTCGCGGGCATCATGTGCGCGTACGTCCGGAGCGTGAATCCCGGGTCGGTGTGGCCCAGGTACTCGGCAAACGCCTTGATCGACACTCCGGAGTCCAGGGTCACGGATGCGAAGTGGTGACGCGGCGCGTGAAACCCGCACTCACGCGAGGAGCTGAAGGGCTTCCCCGTCTCCCGCTCGGGGATCACTCCCCCGGCCACCAGGGCACGCGGGCGTTCCCCCTGAGTAGGGGACATCTCTGACACCGGAAACACAAGGGACGCTCCGGCGCGGGGGTGTTTCGGCGTGCCGGTGCTTCGGCTGGGTCGTTCGGCCTCACGCCACGCGGATCGCGAGGTGACGGCGGGCGGCGACGGCGGGTGCGGGCCGGGGCCGCGCCCACGGTGTCCGTCGTGTGAGGGGGCCGTTGACGGTCGTGGGCTTTCCGCCCTTCCCGGCCCCGAAACGGGCAGAAAGCCCACGACCGTCAACAAAACCACCGGTACCCGATTCCCCCCGCCGGAGGTTCTCAAGAAGGAGTCCACTACTCAGGGGGACGCTCCTACCTCGGCATGGACGAGGTGTAGCCCCACATAGGACCGTCCCCGCCACCATCACGGTAACGGGGACGCCTTGTCGTGCCTGAGTTTATGCGGGTCAAGTGAAGAGGGGGTCGGGAAGCGACTCAGCCCGGTTTTCCATGCGACTCACAGTGGGCCACCCGGATGTCCCCGCTCCAGCTGCGTGCAGGGCCGTGCGCAGGACCGTCAGCGCAGTGCTCGTCGCCTCGAAGGGATCGTCACTTACTACAACGACCTCCACCGTCAGCAGGCTTTCCCCAGCGTCGCTACTTACCACTGGGTCTGCGATGTCGTCGTTACACTCGTTCAGAGCTATCAGCTCATCCATCAGGCGTGTGGCGCGCTGGTGGAACTCTTCCTTAGTGACCGGCTGCGGGAAGCTGACGTGGATGTCGACGACAACCATCACTGCGGGTTGGGTCTTCACTGGTCTTCCTCCTTCATGCAGCTTTGGCGCTTGCCCCATCGGACGCGCTCTTTGAAGTGGTGGGGGTTGGCCGGGGTGAGATGGATGTGGGTCATGTGGTCACCACACGGACATTTGACCGCGTAGTAAGTAGGAGGATCCTCGATTCGCCACCCCATGGCCTCGAACGTTTCGAGGGCTCTTTGGCCATCCGGCTTCTGATGCCTCTTCCAGTACCCCAACCGTGCCGCCCAAGGTTCCCTCATTATGTACCCACTGTCGAGAGTGGAACCCTAGCCTTTACCTAGCTCACACAACAGGTGGATGCTGAGACTGTCCGCAAGCGGCCATGCGCCCGCGTTTCAGATTACAGGCGCCCCGCCACCTTCACGGTGGAGCGGGGGGCTTTTTCGCGTGCTCAGACTTCCTCTAAAGGGGTGAGGAGCGCCTGGAGTGACCTCTATCTCGGCGAGTACCGCCTGAGCGGCGCGCCGGGTCCGGCCGCCGTCGGCCTGGCGCGCGCACAACCGCTGTCGATGACGCTTCTATGTCAAGCGGCGTGTTGGTGGGTGGTTTCGTTGTGGGTCCAGGCGGTGTGGTCGGTGAGCATGGCGCGGTGGATGACGTCGACGAGGTGGCGTTTGAGGGCGCGGTAGGCGCCGCGTTTGCCTTTGCCGGGTTCTTTGGCGGCCAGGAACGCGCGGGCGGGGGGATGGCAGCGGGCCTGGGTGATGGCGGCCTGGTGGATCACGCTGTTGAGGCGGCGGTTGCCGCCCCGGCGCGGGCGGTGGCGTTGCTGGTCGCTGGAGAAAACCGGGATGGGCGCGCAGCCGGTGTGGCGGGCGAGTCGGGCCGAGGTCGCGAACCGGGTGGGGGCGCCGATCTGGCCGATCAGGGTCGCCGCGCCGATGGGGCCGATGCCGGGCACGGCCAGCAGGGCGGGGGCCAGCGGGGGTGACCTGTTGGGCGATCAGCGTGTCGTAGGGAGTTGCCGGCGCGGGGATGATTCTTGTACCGGTGCTTCGGGTGGGTCTTTCGGCCTCACGCCACGCGGATCGCGAGGTGACGGCGGGCGGCGACGGCGGGTGCGGGCCGGGGCCGCGCCCACGGTGTCCGTCGTGTGAGGGGGCCGTTGACGGTCGTGGGCTTTCCGCCCTTCCCGGCCCCGAAACGGGCAGAAAGCCCACGACCGTCAACAAAACCACCGGTACCCGATTCCCCCCGCCGGAGGTTCCCTAGTCGCGCACCCGCTCGTTGAGCGCGGCGATCTCGTCGGTCAGGTCGGTCAGGATGTGGCGCACGGTGGCGCTGAGCGGGGCGGATCCGATCAGTGTGGCCAGCGCGGCGGGGCCGGTGCGGGTGGTCAGGTCGCCGGGGGTGTGTTCCAGCCAGGTGTGGGTGTGGGCCTTGGGCTGGTTGATCGCGGCGGTGCGGCGTTTGATCAGGTCGGCGCGGGCGTCGGTGTCAGTGCGCCCCGCCCAGTTCCAGGGCGGCGACTCCGGCGATCACCAGGACGATCCCCGCGACCTGCACCCACGTGAGGGTGTCGCCCAGGAAGAGCGCGCCGATGACGGCCACCAGGGTGACGCCCAGGGCCGCCCAGACGCCGTAGGCGACGCCGATGCCCATTCCCTGCCGGAGCACCTGGGAGAGCAGGTAGAAGGCGGTCCCGTAGCCCACGATGGTGATCGCGGAGGGAAGGAGCTTGGTGAACCCGTCGGAGAAGCGCAGCGCGATGGTCCCGGTGACCTCAGCGACGACGGCTCCGATGAGCAGCAACCACGGCATTTCGGTCTCCTGAAGTCTGGAAGGGCCCGGAGAGACCTGTATATCCTGCCGGTTTCCCCGGCTTTTCCCTTTGTGCCCCTGTCCGGCGCCGCGTATCACCCCCTCGGTCCCACCCGGCCGTTCCCCCGCGGGCTACGGTTGTGGCGTGGTGACTCGGGACGGTGCGGGGATGACCGCGGGCGCGCTGGCGCGGCGGGGGTTCGGCGACGCGGAGCGCGCGGCGCGGCTGATGTCGGAGGCCGGGCTCGACCCCGCCGAGCACGGGGCGGTGCTCGACTCCATCGGCAGGTCCGCCGACCCCGATCTCGCCCTCCTGGGACTCACCAGGATCGTCGAGCGCTCCACCGAGGCCGAGGAGATCCGCTCCGCCCTGGTCCAGGACCCGGACCTGCGCGAGCGGCTGGTCCGGGTCCTGGGCGCGAGCGTGGCGCTCGCCGACCACCTCGTCCGGCACCCCGGCGACTGGCGCGAGCTGCGCGGCGCGGACGCCGCCCGCGCGCCCGGCCCCGAGGAGCTGCGCACCGGGCTGCTGCACGTGGTCGGCGCCGACCCGCACTCCCCCGCGCCCGCCGCCGACCTCTCGGGCGCGGACGCCTCCGAGGTGTCGCACGCCCTGCGCCTGGCCTACCGGCGCCGCGTGCTGCGCCTGGCCGGGCGCGACCTCACCGGGCTCCAGGACCTGACCGAGGTCGCCGCGGAGCTCGCCGACCTGGCCTCGGCCGTCCTGGAGGGGTCGCTGGCCGTGGCCCGCGCCCGGTTCCCCGACGACGCCGCGCTGTGCCGGATCGCGGTGATCGGGATGGGCAAGTGCGGGGGCCGGGAGCTGAACTACGTCAGCGACGTGGACGTGGTCTTCGTCGCCGAGCCCGCCGACGGCTGCGAGGACGAGCAGGCGGCGCTGCGCTCCGGCGCCCGCCTGGCCGCCGCGATGATGCGCGTCCCCGGCGAGACCGACGCCGAGGGCACCCTGTGGGAGGTCGACGCGGCCCTTCGCCCCGAGGGGAAGAACGGGCCGCTGGTGCGCCCGATCTCGGGGCACCTGGCCTACTACGAGCGCTGGGCCAAGACGTGGGAGTTCCAGGCCCTGCTCAAGGCCCGCCCGATCGCCGGGGACCCCGAGCTCGGCGAGGCCTACCTCAAGGCCATCAGCCCGCTGGTGTGGCAGGCGGCCGGGCGCAGGAACTTCGTCGAGGACGTGCAGGCGATGCGCCGCCGGGTCGAGGCGCACATCCCGCACACCGAGGCCGACCGGCAGCTCAAACTGGGCCGGGGCGGCCTGCGCGACATCGAGTTCGCGGTGCAGCTGCTCCAGCTGGTGCACGGGCGCGGCGACGCGTCCCTGCGGTCGGGCAGCACGCTGGCCGCGTTGGAGGCGCTGTCCCGGGGCGGCTACGTGGGTCGCGACGACGCCGCCGGGATGGCCGACTCCTACCGCTTCCTGCGCCGCGTGGAGCACCTGCTCCAGCTGTACAAGCTGCGCCGGACCCACCTGCTTCCCGACTCGAAGAGCGGCAGCGGGCAGGAGGAGCTGCGCCGCCTGGGCCGCGCTCTGGGCTTCAGCGCGAACCCCGTCACCGACCTGGTCTCCACCTGGCGGCGGCGCGCCGGAGAGGTCCGGCGCCTGCACGAGAAGCTGTTCTACCGGCCGCTGCTCAAGGCGGTGGCCCGGCTGCCGGGGGACGAGGCGCGGCTCTCGGCCGAGCAGGCGCGCGCCCGGCTGGAGGCGCTGGGGTTCGTCGACCCCGCGGGCGCGCTGCGCCACCTGGAGTCGCTCACCTCGGGGGTGACCCGGCGCGCGGCCATCCAGCGCACCCTGATGCCGGTGATGCTGGGGTGGTTCGCCGACGCGCCCGACCCCGACTCCGGGCTTCTCGGATTCCGCCAGGTCAGCGAGGCCCTGGGCACCACGCCGTGGTACCTGCGGCTGCTGCGCGACGACGTGCGCGTGGCCGAGCGGATGGCGTGGCTGCTGGGTACCAGCAGGTACACCACCGACCTGCTGCTGCGCGCGCCCGAGGCGGTGGCCGTCCTCTCCGACGACGCGGACCTGGTCCAGCGCCGCAACGCCGAGTTGGCCGCCGAGGCCGACTCGGCGTTGCGCCGGCACGACACGGCGGAGAACCAGGTGGCCGGGGTGCGGGCGCTGCGCCGCCGCGAACTGCTGCGCACGGCCGCCGCGGACCTGCTGGGGGTGACCGGGATCGACGGGGTGGGCGACGCGCTGACCGCGATCGCGGCGGTCACCATCGACGCGGCGCTGCGCGCGGCGACCGAGCGGGTGGCGCACCAGCAGGGCGAGGAGCCGTGCACCCGGCTGTGCGTGATCGGGATGGGCCGGTTCGGCGGGAACGAGTTGACCTACACCAGCGACGCCGACGTGATGTACGTGCACGAGCCGCTCCCCGGAGTCGATCCGGCGCGGGCCACCGCGACCGCGGCGGCGATCGTGCGCGAACTGGCCCGGCTGCTGGAGCTGCCCGCCGCCGAGCCGCCGGTGCGTCTGGACACCGCGCTGCGCCCGGAGGGCAGGAACGGGCCGATGGTGCGGACCCTCGACTCCTACGCGGCCTACTACGCGCGCTGGTCGGCGAGCTGGGAGAGCCAGGCGCTGCTGCGCGCCATCCCGGTGGCGGGGGACGCCGGGCTGGGCGAGCGGTTCGTCGCGCTGATCGACCCGATCCGGTACCCCGAGGGCGGGATCACCGAGAAGACGCTCCTGGAGATCCGGCGGCTCAAGGCCCGCATGGAGTCCGAGCGGCTGCCCCGCGGGGCGGACCCCGCACTGCACACGAAGCTGGGCCGGGGCGGGCTCTCGGACGTGGAGTGGGTGGCCCAGTTGATCCAGCTACGGCACGGCCGCGAGCTCCCCGAGCTGCGCACGACGGGGACGCTGCACGCGCTGAACGTCGCGGTGCGGCACGGCCTCCTGGACCCCGACGACGGCGCGACGCTGGAGGTGGCCTGGCGGCTGGCCTCGCGGGTGCGCGGGGCGATCACGCTGGTGCGCGGCAAGGGCGGCGACTCCATCCCGACGGACCTGCGCGAGCGCACCGCGATCGCGGGCGCGCTGGGCTACCGGTCCGAGGACAGCGAGGAGAGCCCCGGCGAACGCCTGCTCCAGGAGTACCGCCGCGCCACCCGCCGCGCCCGAACGGTGATGGAGCGGGTGTTCTACGACAGCTAGTCTCCCGCGTCCGTGGGTCGGTATTCTCCCTCGTCGGTGTCCGTGGTGTCCGTCTTCCCCGTCGATCTTGACCTTTCCGGGGTCTCGACCGCTTCCGAGACCCCGGAAAGGTCAAGATCAGCGGGGAAGACACCACGAAGACATCGCCCTAAGCCGCGAGGGCCCTGTCGGAGCGGGTGGGGCCGCCGGGGCTGTGCTCCTCCCTGCGGGCCCGTCTGGCGGCGCGGCGGCGGTCGGCCGCGTCGATGCGGTGCTGGCGCGCCTCCAGGCGCCGCAGCACGTCGCGCTCGAGTTCGCTGGTCTGGGCTCGTACCAGGGTGGTGAGGAGTCCGGGGTGCATTGTCTGCTCTTCTCTGGTGAGGGTGGGCCGCGGGTCCGTCCCGCGTGATCCTCACTCTCGCGCTAAGACACCGGACCGGGCATCGGGCGAACGCCTTATCCGCGCGGAGCCGTCCCCGGGGCGGCCCCGCCGCGCCTAAGACACCCGCCCGCCACTCACCCTCCCCTGTGCAAAGATTTGCGTGCTTTGCAGGCATTTCACACTCCACCCCTCCATCGGACGAGCGGAGACCGCTCAGAAATCGGCCGACGAAATAGACAAAAACCAATAAAAGTCGACTTTCGGGCAGTCTTCGGGAAACGTGCGGCGCGATGTTTCCAAATCAACCATCGGTTGTTACCTTCGTCTCACCTTGAAAATTCTTGCGGACCTTTCAGGGCTTGCAAGGCTGTTTTCAGGCACCGAGTCCCCCACTTCGCATCGGAGCGCTCGATGGCCGTTCGCAGACCACTGGCCGCCGTACTGGCGGCCGTGTTCGGATTCGCCCTGTTCCTCGTCCCCCTGGCCGCCTCCCCCGCCCTGGCCTCGCCGCCCGGGGACGAGGACGTCGTCGTCCACCTGTTCCAGTGGCGCTGGGAGTCCGTGGCGGACGAGTGCGAGAGCACACTCGGCCCCAACGGGTTCGGCGCCGTCCAGGTCTCCCCGCCCCAGGAGCACGTGGTGCTCCAGAGCGAGGGCTACCCCTGGTGGCAGGACTACCAGCCGGTCTCCTACACGCTCGACCAGACCCGGCGCGGCACCCGCGCCGACTTCGTCGACATGGTCGACCGCTGCCGCGAGGCCGGCGTCAAGATCTACGTCGACGCCGTCATCAACCACATGAGCGGCACCGGTTCGGTGGGCACGGGCCCCGGCAGCGCGGGCTCCGGCTACTCCAAGTACGACTACCCCGGCGTCTACCAGACCCAGGACTTCGGCTCCTGCCGCCGCGACATCGCCGACTGGGGCGACAAGTGGGAGGTGCAGAACTGCGAACTGGTCGGCCTGTCCGACCTGGACACCTCGTCCACCCACGTCCGGGACCGGGTCGCGGCGTACCTGAACGACCTGGTCGACATCGGCGTGGCGGGCTTCCGCTACGACGCCGCCAAGCACGTCCCCGAGGCCGACGTCCAGGCGATCAACTCCCGCCTGCGCGACGTCCACGCCGACTGGGGCGGCGGCAAGCCGTACGTCTTCCAGGAGGTCATCGCCGACGGCACGATCGGAACCGGCTCCTACACCCCCATGGGCGACGTCACCGAGTTCCAGTACCACCGGGACATCAGCAACGCCTTCAAGAACGGCGACATCTCCCGCCTGACCGGGCTGGGCGACGGGCTGACCTCCAGCGACAAGGCCCTGGTGTTCGTGGCCAACCACGACACCCAGCGCAGCCACGCGATCCTCACCCACACCGACCGGGCGCGCTACGACCTCGCCCAGTCGTTCATGCTGGCCCACCCGTACGGCACCCCCAAGGTGATGTCCAGCTACACCTGGTCCGGCGACGGCAAGGCCGGACCGCCCATGAGCTCCGACGGCACCACCAGCGCCACCGACTGCTCGGACCCCCGGTGGGTGTGCGAGCACCGCGCCGTCGCGGGCATGGCGTCCTTCCACAACGCCACGGACGGGCACGGCATCGGCGACGCCCGGACCGACGGCGCCGGGCGCCTGGCGTTCGCCCGGGGCGACGCGGGCTACGCGGCCTTCAACGCCACCGGCGGCACCTGGACCTCGACCTTCTCCACGGACCTGCCCGACGGCACCTACTGCGACGTCGCCAACGGCACGTTCGTCGACGGCGTGTGCGACGCGCCCGGCTACGAGGTTTCGGGGGGCTCGTTCACCGCCTCCATCCCCGCCAACGGCGCGGTCGCGCTGCACGTCGAGGCCCTGGGCGAGTGCGAGGACCCCGACGGCTGCGAGCCCGGGACCCCGCCCGGCGACGGGGACGGCGCGTGCGCCGCCATCGACTCCCGCTTCCACGCCGACGTCACCACCTGGTACGGCCAGGAGGTCTACGTGGTGGGCTCCATCCCCGAGCTGGGCTCCTGGGACCCCGACGACGCGGTCCACCTGAGCGCGGACGACTACCCCGTCTGGAAGGGCCGGGTCACCATCCCCGAGGGAACCCGGTTCGACTACAAGTACGTCAAGCGGAACCCCGACGGCGGGATCGAGTGGGAGAGCGGCGGCAACCGGTCCGCCGTGGCCGACGACAGCGGCGGCGGCTGCACCCAGACCTTCGCCGACGCCTGGACCTGACCCCCTTCGCCGGGGGGCGGAGCGCGCCCGCCCCTCCATGTTCCGCCCCCCGGGACGGACCCCCTTCACGCCGGCCCGGCGGCCCCCTCCACCGGGCCGGCGCCTCCGCTTCCCGTCCGTCCCCGCCGGAAAAGTGACGACACCGTGTCATGAAGACGGCAATCAAGAACTACAAGACGTAGTACTGTGCGGGGCATGGACATCGTCTACTCCGCGCTCGTGTTCCTCCACCTGCTCGCCATGGCCGGCATCATCGCCGGCTGGCTCATGCAGCAGATGGGCGGCCACGCCAAGGCCCCCAAGGTGCTGCTGCACAGCTCCCTCACCCAGCTGGTCGTCGGCCTGCTGCTCGTGGGCGTCGGCGAGATGGGCGACGCCGACTTCGACCACGTCAAGATCGCCGTCAAGCTGGTCGTCGCCCTGGCCGTGGTCGTGGCGGGCGTGCTCAACGTGCGCAGGCCCGACTCCCGCCTCGCCCTCGCCGCCGGTGTCCTGACCGTGCTCAACGTCGGGGTCGCGGTCTTCTGGTAGACCTCTCCGGCCTTCGGGGCCGGGCGCCCTCGCGGGGGCGCCCGGCCCCGCCCGCTCCCGGGCCGGGTCAGCCGGTCAAACCGTCCACCGGTTGGTGATCGGCAGGCGGCGGTCCCGGCCGAAGTTGCGCTTGCTGATCTTGGGGCCCGGCGGGTACTGGCGGCGCTTGTACTCGGCGCGGTCCACCAGGCGGATCATCCGGTCCACCAGCGCGGCGTCGTGCCCGGCCGCCACCAGTTCGGCGCGGCCCAGGTCCGTTCCCACGTAGTCGTCCAGCAGGGCGTCCAGGACCGGGTAGTCCGGCAGGGAGTCGGTGTCCAGCTGCCCGGGGCGCAGCTCGGCGCTGGGCGGCTTGGTGATGGAGTTCTCCGGGATCGGCGGGGTCTCCCCCCTCCGGACGGCATCGGCGTTGCGCCACCGCGCCAGCTCCCACACCAGGGTCTTCCAGGCGTCCTTGATCGGCGCGAAACCGCCCGCGGAGTCGCCGTAGAGGGTCGAGTACCCCGCCGCCAGCTCGCTCTTGTTCCCGGTGGTCAGCACCAGGTGGCCCTCCTGGTTGGACAGCGTCATCAGCAGCTGCCCGCGCACCCGCGCCTGGAGGTTCTCCGCCGCGAGGCCGTCGATCTTCACCGCGTTCTCGAAGGCGTCCACCATCGGGCCCACCGCGACGGTGCGGCCGTTGACTCCCTGGCGGCGCACCAGCTCCTCGGCGTCGGAGACCGAGTGGTCGCTGGAGTGGCGGCTCGGCATGAGCACGCAGTGGACCAGCTCCGGGCCGATCGCGTCGGCGGCGATCGTGGCGACCAACGCCGAGTCGATACCGCCGGACAGCCCCAGGATCACCGAGCCGAACCGGTTCTTGCGCACGTAGTCGCGGGTGGCCAGCACAAGGGCCGCGTACACCTCGGCGACGTCGTCCATGCGCGGGGCCACCGGGTGCGGCAGCGGCTCGTAGGGCGCCAGCGGACGCTCCGAGACCAGGTGCCGCTCGATGGTGATGCCGTCGGCCTCGGCCGCCGCCCCCCACATGCCCGGCTCCCCCTTCGCGGGCAGCTCCAGGTCGGTGAGGATCAGCGCCTCCTCGAAGCGGGGCCCCCGCGAGACCAGGTCGCCCCGGGCGTCCACGATCAGGGAGTCGCCGTCGAAGACGAGCTCGTCCTGGCCGCCGACCATGTTGACGTAGGCCAGCGCCGCGCCCGCCTCGCGCGCGCGGGCCGCGCACAGCTCCAGGCGCTCGTCGTCCTTGTCGCGCTCGTACGGCGACCCGTTCAGCACCACCAGCAGGTCCGCGCCGGAGTCGCGCACCGCGGCCACCGGGCCGCCGTCCTGCCACAGGTCCTCGCAGATGGCGAACGCCACGTCGATCCCGTGCAGCCGGACCACCGGCAGGACGTCGCCGGGCACGAAGTAGCGGAACTCGTCGAACACCCCGTAGTTGGGGAGGTGGTGCTTCGCCGAGGTGAACACCGCGCGGCCCCGGTGCAGCAGGGCTACCGCGTTCTGCGGCGCGCCGACCGGCTGGCCGAGGCGGGCGCCGCCCGCCTCGGCCCCCTCGCGGCGGTTCAGGTAGCCGACGGCCACGGGGAGCTCGCCGAGCCCCTCGGCCGCCAGCCGGGCGGCCAGGGCGTCCGCGGCCTCGATGGAGGCGTCGACGAACGTCCCGCGCAGCGCGAGGTCCTCCACCGGGTATCCGGTGAGCGTCATCTCGGGGAACGCCACCAGGTGGGCGCCGGCCCCGGCCGCCCGGCGGACGTGGTCCACGACGATGCCGCAGTTTCCTTCCAGGTCACCGACAGTAGGGTTGACCTGGGCCATAGCCATTCGCAGTTGTGCCACGGCACGAGCCTAACGGCAGGGCCGCCCGCGCTCCGAGGCAACCCTCCCGGCCTCGGCGTTCACGGCCCGGGGCGCGGGGTAGGGGCCCTAAGAGCCCCCTGGTTAACGTCGCGGTAACGCTTACCGGGCACACTGGCTGCCAGGGGTCTGGTAGGAACACGTCAGACGCCGTGAACCATATGAGGAAGGTGGACCGTGAACCGACAGCAGGAATTCGTGCTCCGAACTCTGGAGGAGCGCGATATCCGCTTCGTGCGACTGTGGTTCACCGACGTGCTCGGGTACCTCAAGTCGGTCGCGGTGGCCCCGGCCGAGCTGGAGGCCGCCTTCGCCGAGGGCATCGGCTTCGACGGCTCGGCGATCGAGGGCTTCGCGCGGGTGCACGAGGCCGACATGCTCGCCCAGCCCGACCCCACCACGTTCCAGGTGCTGCCGTGGCGCAACGAGCCGCACGGGACCGCGCGCATGTACTGCGACATCCTGATGCCGGACGGCTCCCCCAGCTACGCGGACCCCCGGCACGTGCTCAAGCGCCAGTTGGGCCGGGCCTCCGATCTGGGCTTCACGTTCTACACGCACCCCGAGATCGAGTTCTACCTGCTGAAGAAGAAGCCCGAGTACGGCGAGTTCCCCGAGCCCAACGACGACGGCGGGTACTTCGACCACACGCCGCACAACAGCGCGCACGACTTCCGCCGCAACGCCATCATGATGCTGGAGGACATGGGCATCTCGGTGGAGTTCAGCCACCACGAGGGCGGGCCCGGCCAGCAGGAGATCGACCTGCGCTACGCCGACGCGCTCACCACCGCCGACAACATCATGACGTTCCGTCTGGTGATGAAGGAGGTGGCGCTGGAGCAGGGCATCTACGCCACCTTCATGCCCAAGCCGTTCACCGAGTTCCCCGGCTCCGGCATGCACACGCACCTCTCGCTGTTCGAGGGCGACCGCAACGCCTTCTACGAGCCGGGCGCGGAGTACCAGCTGTCCAAGGTGGGGCGCGGGTTCATAGCGGGCCTGCTGCGCCACGCCCCGGAGATCACGGCGGTGTGCAACCAGTACGTCAACTCCTACAAGCGCCTGTGGGACAACGCGGCGGCCTCGGCCGGGGCCGGCGGCGAGGCGCCCGCGTACGTGTGCTGGGGCCACAACAACCGCTCCGCGCTGGTGCGGGTGCCGATGTACAAGCCGAGCAAGGGCAACTCCAGCCGGATCGAGTTCCGTTCGCTGGACTCGGCCAGCAACCCGTACCTCGCCTACGCGCTGATCCTCGCGGCGGGCCTGAAGGGCATCGAGGAGGGTTACGAGCTGCCGCCCGGCGCCGACGACGACGTGTGGGCGCTGACCGACTCCGAGCGCCGCGCGCTGGGCATCACCCCGCTTCCGCAGAGCCTGGACGAGGCGATCCGGGCGATGGAGGGCAGTGAACTGGTCGCCGAGACGCTCGGCGAGCACGTGTTCGACTTCTTCCTGCGCAACAAGAAGGCCGAATGGGAGTCCTACCGCCGCCAGGTGACCCCTTACGAGCTCCAGCGCTACCTCCCGACGCTCTAGGGAAGCTCCGGCGCGGGGTGGTTCGGGCTCTGTCGGACCAGGGGCCGCTCGGGGCCTGTGACGGCGGGCGGGGCCGGAGGCCCCCGCGTCCCCGCCGGATGTCCGTGACGCGGCGGTTCGAGGGCCGGTTCCGCCCCCGCCCGGAATGATCACGGGCTTTCCGCCCTTCCAGGCCCCGAAACGGGCGGAAAGCCCAGGACCGCCACCGAAACCCCCACCCGAAGCACCCGTGCGCGAACCACCCCCGCGGCGGAAACCCCCCAGGGAGCCTCCGGCGCGGGGGTGGTCGTGTGACTTCTTGCGGGGGTTCGCGGACAGGCGTCGAAGAAGTCACAGGGGCGCGGCTCGCTCGATGTCGAAAACCACCCCGAATCAGACAGTTCGCGGGCGTCCGGCCCCTCCTCCCCACCGCGATCCTCGTCACCCTCTCCGGGTATCCGCTGACGTCAGCCGGGCGGAATCCGGCGGGGGACGAATCAGTTGGTAATCGGTGGAACGGCCGCAAAGCATGCGTGCGATGATGTGCCTACGGCGCGCCCGCGCCGCCACCGTGACCGACACGTCCGGGGACGCCGAAACGGCGCTTCGAGACAATGGAGGAAACGCCCATGAACCCCACGACCTCCGGCACCGCGCTGTACGGCGGTGTCACGAACCGCCGCGTCACCGTCCGCGACCTGGCCCTGGCCAAGGAGCGCGGCGAGCGCTGGCCCATGCTGACCGCCTACGACGCGCTGACGTCCCGGATCTTCGACGAGGCGGGCATTCCCGTGCTGCTCGTCGGCGACTCCGCCGCGATGGTCGTCTTCGGCTACGAGTCCACCCTTCCCGTCACCATCGACGACATGGTGCCGCTGACCGCCGCCGTGTCGCGCTCGACCAAGCGGGCGCTGGTGGTGGCCGACCTGACCTTCGGCTCCTACCAGGCCACCCCCGAGCAGGCGCTGGCCTCGGCCGCCCGGCTGGTGAAGGAAGGCGGCGCGCAGGCCGTCAAGCTGGAGGGCGGCCGCCGGGTCACCCCCCAGGTGGAGGCGCTGGTGTCCGCCGGGATCCCGGTGATGGGCCACATCGGGCTGACCCCGCAGTCGGTGAACGCCTTCGGCGGCTACCGGGTCCAGGGCCGCGGCCACGAGGCGGGCGCGACCCTGCTGTCCGAGGCCAAGGAGCTGGAGCGCGCGGGCGCGTTCTCGGTGGTGCTGGAGTGCGTCCCGGCGCGGCTGGCCGCCGAGATCACCGAGCACCTGACCATCCCCACCATCGGGATCGGCGCGGGTCCGAGCACCGACGCGCAGGTGCTGGTGTGGCAGGACATGGCCGGCCTGACCCCGCGCGTGGCCAAGTTCGTCAAGACCTACGCCGACCTCACCGGCAGCCTGTCCGAGGCCGCCCGGAGCTTCGCCGACGAGGTCGTCACGGGAGCGTTCCCGGACGAGCAGCACTCCTACTCCTGACCCGCGGCGGAGCCGGTCGGGACGACACGGAACACCTTCGAGCCGCCCGGAGCGCCCGCGCTCCGGGCGGCTCCCCTATGCTGCCCGTGAAACGGAACCGAATGCTACTCGGTAGTAGCATCATCTGGACTCTGGCGCACTGAACACAGTGGAGGCTCCCCACATGCAGATCTCCATGCCGCTGAACTACTCGGGCGACATCAAGGAATCCGTCGACCAGGTGGTCGAGCTGGAAAAGGCCGGGCTGGACACCGTGTGGGTGGCCGAGGCCTACGGGTTCGACGGCCCCACACTCATGGGCTACATCGCGGCGCGCACCGAACGCGTCAACATCGGGTCGGCGATCCTGCCGCTGTACACCCGGACGCCCACCCTGATCGCGCAGACCGCCGCGGGCCTGGACTACCTCTCGGGCGGCCGCGCCGTCATCGGGCTGGGCGCCAGCGGCCCCCAGGTCATCGAGGGCTGGCACGGGGTCCCCTACGCCAAGCCGCTCGCGCGCACCCGCGAGATCATCGAGATCTGCCGCAAGGTGTGGGCCCGCGAGGCCCCGCTCACCCACGAGGGCAAGGTCTTCACCCTGCCGCTGCCCGCCGGCCAGGGCACCGGCCTGGGCAAGCCGCTCAAGATCATCAACCACCCGGTGCGCGCCAGGATCCCGCTGTACGTGGCCTCCCTGGGCGAGAAGAACGTCGAGCTGACCGCCGAACTCGCCGACGGCTGGCTGCCGCACCTGTTCATCCCCGAGAAGGCCGAGAGCGTGTGGGGCCCGTCCATCGCGGCGGGGAAGGCGAAGCGCGCGGCGGACCTGGGCGGGCTGCGGATCGCGGCGGGAGGCCTGATCGCGATCGGCGAGGGCGAGGAGACCAAGCGGGTGCTGGACCTCGCCCGCCCGATGATCGCGCTCTACGTCGGGGGCATGGGGGCCAGGGGCAGGAACTTCTACAACTCCCTGGCCCGACGCTACGGCTACGAGGAGGAGGCCGAGAAGATCCAGGACCTCTACCTCGCGGGGCGGAAGGACGAGGCCGCGGCGGCGGTGCCCGAGGAGATGGTGGAACTGACCAACCTGGTCGGCCCGGAGTCCTACGTGCGCGAGCGCGTCGAGGCGTTCCGCGCGGCCGGGGTGACCCACCTCAACCTGGTCCCGGCCTCCGACGACCCGGTCGCGCTGGTCGAGAAGGTCCGGGGCTGGCTCTGACCGGACCGGGGGAGCGGCCGCGGCCGCTCCCCCGGCGGCGGCCTCAGATGTCGGTGATCCGGATCCCCGCGTGCGCCTTGTAGCGGCGGTTGACGGAGATCAGGTTGGCCGTGAGCGCCTCGACCTGGTGGGCGTTGCGCAGGCGCCCCCCGTAGATCCCCCGGACGCCGGGGATGCGGGCGGCGAGGGCCCGGACGGTGTCGGTGGACGCGCGGTCGTCGCCCAGGACCAGCACGTCCAGGTCCACCTCGGCGACCTCGGGGTCGAGCAGGACGACGGCGGAGATGTGGTGGAAGGCCCCGACGACGCGGCTCTCGGGCAGGACGGCGGCGGCCTGCTGGGCGGCGCTGCCCTCCTCGACGGGCAGCGCGAACGCGCCCTGCTTGTCGAAGCCGAGCGGGTTGACGCAGTCGACGACGATCTTGCCCGCCAGCACGCCCCTGAGGGATTCGAGCAGTTCGCGGTGGCCGTCCCAGGGGACCGCGACGACGACCACGTCGCCGGCGGCGGCCGCGGCCTCGTTGTCCAGGCCGCGAACGGGCAGATCCGCGCCGAACTCGGCGGCCGCGGCCCGGGCCCGCTCCTCGCTGCGCGAACCGAGGATCACCTCGTGCCCGGCCAGCGCGAACCGCCGCGCCAGGCCGCGCCCCTGGTCACCGGTGCCGCCGAGCACCGCGATGGACAGCCCTTGGACGTCGGGCAGGTCATGTGGAGAGTTCTGTGCCATGGCCCGATCATCGCAGCCCGGCCGGAGGCCGGGACGGCGCGCCCTCCGGTTGGGCGCGCCCTGTTCGGTTCACCACTCCTCCCACTTCTCGTCGTCCTTGTCCCACGCGTCGTTGCGCGCCTTGGCCGTGGACAGGGCGGCCTCCGCCGACGCCCGGTCCGGGTAGGGCCCCAGCCGGTCCTTGTTCGGGCTGCCCGGTCCGTACTCCACCGTGTCGGTCTTGATGGAGTACCACCACTTCCGGTCCTCGTCCTCCTGCGGGAACCGCTCCGACCGCTTCTCCCGTCCGCTCACGGACGCCTCCAGACCCGTCGCTGACTACACTCGTGTTCCATGACTACCCCGCTGGTTCCCGGCCGGATCTCGCCCAAACGCCCGGTCCCCCCGTCCATCCCGCGCCCCGAGTACGTCGGCCGGAAGCGCCCCGTGGAGGGCGTGCTGGGAGACGTGCAGACCCCGGAGACCATCGAGGCCATGCGGGTGGCCGGCCGGATCGCCGCGCAGGCCCTGCAGGAGGTCGGCAGGAACGTCGTCCCCGGTGTGACGACCGACGAGCTGGACCGCGTCGGCCACGAGTTCCTGTGCGACCACGGCGCCTACCCCAGCACGCTCGGCTACAAGGACTTCCCCAAGTCGCTGTGCTCCTCGCTGAACGAGGTCATCTGCCACGGGATCCCCGACGACACCGTCGTCGCCGACGGCGACATCGTCAACATCGACATCACCGCCTACATCCACGGCGTGCACGGCGACACCAACGCCACGTTCCTGGCCGGGGACGTGGACGAGGAGTCCCGGCTGCTGGTGGAGCGGACCCGCGAGGCCACCATGCGCGGCATCAGGGCGTGCCGCCCGGGACGCCGGATCAACGTGATCGGCCGCGTCATCGAAGCCTACGCCCGGCGCTTCGGCTACGGCGTGGTGCGCGACTTCACCGGCCACGGCGTGGGCCCCGAGTTCCACTCCGGCCTGGCCGTGCCGCACTACGACGACCCGCGCGCGGACACCGTGATGGTCCCCGGCATGACCTTCACCATCGAGCCGATGATCACCCTGGGCACCATCGACTACGACATCTGGCCGGACGGCTGGACCGCGGTGACCCTGGACGGGAAGCGCACCGCCCAGTTCGAGCACACCCTGGTGATCACCGAGGACGGCGCGGAGATCCTGACCCTTCCCTAGCGTCCCGGATCACTTTCCCGTTGATCCCGGCCTTCTCGGGTCTCGGAGGCGGGTGAGAGCCCGGAAAGGCCGAGATCAACGGGGAAAGCACGGCGGGACCCGTGACGGACCCGCCCCTCGGGGGTAGACGCGGTCCGGGACGGTGCCGACGCTTCCACCGAGGGGGACCGTGCGGATTCTCATCTCAGCCGACATGGAGGGCGCCACCGGGGTCACCTGGCCCGCCGACGTGGAGCCCGGAACCGAGCAGTGGCAGCGCTGCCGCGCCATGTTCACCTCGGACGTCAACGGGGCGGTCGCCGGGTTCATCGCCGGGGGCGCGACCGAGGTGCTGGTCAACGAGGCGCACTCGACGATGCGCAACCTGCTGCTGGAGCGCCTGGACGAGCGCGCCGCCATGCTCACCGGCCGCCACAAGGACCTGAGCATGGTCGAGGGCGTGCAGCGCGGCGACGTGGACGGCGTGGCGTTCGTGGGCTACCACTGCGGCGCGGGCGAGGAGGGCGTGCTCGCCCACACCTACCTGCCCAACTCCATCACCGGGGTGTGGCTGGACGGCGCCCCGGCGAGCGAGGGGCGGCTCAACGCCCGGGTCGCGGCCGAGTACGGCTCCCCCGTCGTGCTGGTCACCGGCGACGACCGGGCCTGCGCCGACGCCGCGTCGTACGCGCCCGACGCGCGCACGGTGGCCGTCAAGGACTACGTGTCGCGGTACGCCGCCGTGTGCCGACCGCCCGCCCGCACCTTCGCCGACATCGCCGCGGGGGCCGAGGCCGCCGCGGCCCTGGCCGGACGCCGCGACCCCGGGTCCCCCCTGTCGGCCACGGTGGAGGTGGAGGTGGACGCGGCCCAGCTCGCCGGGGCGGCCGCGATGGTCCCGGGGGTGGAGCGGGTGGGCGCGCGGCGGGTCCGCTACACCTCGCCCGACGCCTACACGATGATCCGCTGCTTCAAGACGGTGGCCACGATGATCTCGGCGGCGACGGAGAAGGACTATGGCTGAGCCCGCGCCGGCGGCCCTCGACCAGGCGGTCGTGGACGAGGAGGTGGTGCGGTTCACCTCCGAGCTGATCCGCCTCGACACCACCAACCGGGGCGGCGGCGACTGCCGTGAGCGCCCCGCCGCCGAGTACGCCGCCGCGCGGCTGGCCGAGGCCGGGTACGCGCCGGCGCTGCTGGAGTCGGCTCCGGGCCGCGCCAACGTGGTCGTGCGGATCGGGGGCACTGACCCCGGTTCCGGCGCGCTGCTGGCGCACGGGCACCTCGACGTGGTGCCGGCCGATCCCGCGCACTGGCGGGTCCACCCGTTCTCGGGCGAGGTCCGCGACGGCATGGTGTGGGGGCGCGGCGCGGTGGACATGAAGAACACCGTCGCCGTGCTGCTGGCCCTGGCCCGCTCCTGGGCGCGGACCGGGCGCGCCCCCCGCCGCGACCTGGTGCTGGCGTTCACCGCCGACGAGGAGGACAGCGCCGTCCACGGCGCGGAGTGGCTGGTCCGCGAGCACGCCGGCCTGTTCGAGGGCTGCACCGAGGGCATCGGCGAGTCGGGGGGCTACACCTTCCACGCCTCGGGCACCGACGGCCGCCCGCTGCGGATCTACCCGGTGGGCGCCGGGGAGCGCGGCACCGCCTGGCTGCGGTTGACCGCGCGCGGCACCGCTGGACACGGCTCCAAGGTCAACCGGGACAACGCGGTGGGCGCGCTCGCGGCGGCGGTGGCCCGCGTCGACGCGCACGCCTGGCCGGTGCGGCTGACCCCCGTCACCCGGGCCGCGATCACCGGGCTCGCCGAGGCCGTGGGCGTCCCCTGCGACCTGGACGCGCCCGGCTTCGCCCCCGGACGCGACCTCGACCCGCTGCTGGAGCGCCTGGGCCGGGCCGCGGACCTGGTCCGCTCCACGGTGCGCAACAGCGCGAACCCGACCATGCTGTCGGCCGGGTACAAGCTGAACGTGGTCCCCGCGACGGCCACCGCGGGTGTGGACGGGCGGGTGCTGCCCGGTGCCGAGGACGAGTTCGCCGCCGCCCTGGACGCCCTGGCCGGCCCCCGGGTGGAGTGGGAGTTCACGCACCGCTCCCCCGCGCTGTCCTCCCCGACCGGCTCCGCCTCGTTCGCCGCCATGCGCGCCGCGATCCTGGCGCACGACCCCGGCGCGCACGTGGTCCCGGTGTGCATGTCGGGCGGCAGCGACGCCAAGCAGTTCTCCGCCCTGGGCATCGCCAACTACGGCTTCTCCCCGCTCCTGCTGCCGCCCTCGCTGGACTACGGCGCCCTGTTCCACGGTGTGGACGAGCGGGTCCCGGTCGAGGCCCTGCGCTTCGGCGCCCGGGTCCTGGACCGCTTCCTGTGCGGCCCGCCGGCCTCCGGCGCCTGAAGGCGCGGGGGCGAACGGGGCCGCGGCGACGTCTGCGAGGAGACGCGGGCTTCCGACGCGGGGCCGCGGGGCATGTCCTATGGATCGGTTCGAAGCAGTGGCGACAGAAAGCGCAGGACTCCGGTGACCCCGTCATCTCTTCCGTACGGTTCCTGGCCCTCCCCCATCGACGCGGTCGCCGTGGCCCGGCACGACGGCGCCCCGAACTGGCCCGTCGTGCGGGGCGGGGAGGCCTGGTGGACCGAGCCGAGACCGCGCGAGGGCGGCCGGGTGGCGCTGTGCCGCACCCGGCTGGACGACGGCTCCGCCCCGGTCGAGACGGTGCTGCCCGCGCCGTGGAACGCGCGCAGCCGGGTGCACGAGTACGGCGGGCGGCCGTACCTGCTGCTCGACGGCCCCGACGGCAGTCCGCTGCTGGTCTTCAGCGAGTACGGCGACCAGCGCCTCTACCGCTACGCGCCGGGCCGCGCCGGGGAGCCCGCCGACAGGGGGCCGGGTCCCGTGCCGCTGCCCGAACCGCTCACCCCCGCGCCGCGGGTCCCGTCCTCGACGCGCTACGTGGAGCCGGTGGCCTCGCCCGACGGCGCCCACGTGTGGTGCGTGCGCGAGGCGCACACCGGCCCGGCCCCCACCGACGTGGAGCGCTCCGTCGTCTCCGTGCCGCTGGACGGCTCCGCCGCCGAGGCCCCGGACGCGGTCCGGGTCCTGGTGCGCGACACCCGCTTCCTGGCCTGTCCCCGGGTCTCCCCCGACGGGCGGAGGCTGTCCTGGATCGGCTGGGACCACCCCGACATGCCGTGGGACTCCACGGTGCTGCGGGTCGCCGACCTCGTCGACGGCGTCCCCGGTCCGGCGCGCACCGTCGCCGGCGGCGCGGGCGAGGCGGTCGTGCAGGCCGAATGGGCCGGGCCCGACCGGCTCCACTACGTCAGCGACCCCGAGGGGTGGTGGCATCCGCACCGGCTCGACCTCGACCCCGACGGCGTGGTCCTGCCCGGCGGGCCCTCCCCCGTCGCCGGGACCGCCGAGGAGTTCGGCGGTCCGCTGTGGCTGCTCGGCTCGTCCTGGCTGGCCCCGATGGGCGACGGACGCGCCGCCGTGGTGCACGGGCGCGCCACGACCTCGCTGGGGCTGCTCGACACCGGCAGCGGGAAGCTCACCGACATCGACACCCCGCACACCGAGTGGCTCCCCCGGATCGCCGCGGCCGACGGGTCGGTCGTCGGCGTGGCGGGGTCTCCGACACGGTCCGCCGAGGTCGTGCTCGTCGGCCCCGACGGGTCCTGGCGTGCGCTGGGCGGGGCGGACGCCGAGGACGACCCGTACGCCGACTACCTCCCCGTCCCCGAGGCGCGGGTCTTCCCCGGCGCGGACGGACGCGGGGTGCACGCCAACGTGTACGCCCCGCGCCACCCCCGGGCGCGCGGACCCGAGGGCGAGGCGCCGCCGTTCGTGCTCTTCGCGCACGGCGGCCCGACCAGCCGCGCGCCGATGCTGCGCGACCTGGAGATCGCCTACTTCACCAGCCGCGGCATCGGGGTGGCGGAGGTCAACTACGGCGGCTCCACCGGGCACGGCCGCGCCTACCGCGAGCGGCTGCGCGGCGAATGGGGGGTGGTGGACGTGGCGGACTGCGTCTCGGTCGCCGAGGCGTTGGCCTCCGAGGGCCTGGCCGCTCCGGGCCGCCTGGCGATCCGGGGCGGCAGCGCGGGCGGCTGGACCAGTGCGGCGGCGCTGGCCTTCACCGACGTGTTCGCGTGCGGAACCGTCCAGTACCCGATCCTGGACCTGGCCGGGTGGCGCACCGGCGAGACGCACGACTTCGAGTCCCGGTACCTGGAGAGCCTGGTGGGGCCGTGGCCCGAGGCGCGCGGGCGGTACGAGGAGCGGTCCCCGGTCAACCACGCCGACGCGATCGGCGTCCCGTTCCTGCTGATGCAGGGCCTGGAGGACGAGATCTGCCCGCCGGTGCAGTGCGAGCGGCTGCTGGCCCGCATCAGCGGGCGCGGCGTCCCGCACGCCTACCTCGCCTTCGAGGGCGAGCAGCACGGGTTCCGCCAGGAGGCCACGATCGCGGCGGCGCTGCGGGCGGAGCTGTCGCTGTACGCGCAGGTGTTCGGGTTCGACACCGACGCCCCCGTCGTGGAGCTGCGTCCGTGACCCCGGTGCGGGCGCTGCGGCGCCCGCACCGGCTGCGACCGGGGACGCGGGTGTCGGTGGTCTCCCCGTGCAGTCCGGTGCCGCCCGACCGGTTGGAGCGGGCCTGCGCGATCGTGCGCGGCTGGGGGCTGGAGCCGGTGCTCGGCAGGCACGTCCTGGACCGCCACCCCCGGCTGCCCTACCTGGCCGGTTCCGCCGCGGACCGGGCCGCGGACCTGCAGGAGGCGTGGCTGGACCCCGGAACGGCCGCGGTCCTGTGCGCGCGCGGCGGCAACGGCGCGCACCAGGTGGTGGACCTGCTGGACTACGCGGCGATGCGCCGGGTCCCGCCCAAGGCGTTCGTGGGGTACAGCGACGTCACGGCGCTGCACGAGGCGTTCGCCATCGAGCTGGGCGTGGCGACGCTGCACGGCCCGGTGGTCGCCTCCACCGAGTTCGTGGACCAGGCGTTCACCGCCCGGGAGCTGCGGGCCACCCTGTTCGAGCCCGAGACCCGGACGAGGCTGTCCTCTCCGACGGCCCGCACCCTGCTCCCGGGCCTGGCGCGGGGTGTCACCTTCGGCGGCAACCTGAGCCTGCTCAGCGACGGCCTGGCCACCCCGCACAGCCGCCTGTCGGGGGCGGGCGGCATCCTGCTGCTGGAGGACGTCGCCGAGGACGTCGCCCGGATCGACCGCATGCTGGGGCAGCTGCTGCGCACCGGCTGGCTGGACGGGGTCGCGGGGATCGTGCTGGGCTCCTGGCAGGACTGCACCCCGGGTCCCGACGTCATCCGCGCCCTGATGCTGGAGCGGCTCGCGCCGCTGGGGGTGCCGGTGGTGTGGGAGTTCGGCTTCGGGCACCGCCCGACGCAGCTCACCGTCCCCCTGGGCGTCCCGGCCGTCCTCGACGCCGACGCGGCCGTCCTCACCCTGGACCTGCCCGCTCTGGTCTGACCCCTCCGCGCGACGCGGCGACCCGTCTTTCGTACCGGTCGGGGGCGGCGCGCCCCCGACTTTCGCTCCCACCGAATTCCGACCTCGGACCGAGGCTTTTCCCACCGCGACACGCGATACTAGAAGGAGAGCAGCACCGTCAAGGGGGAGGGCGGCACATGATGGCAACGATCCATACGGGGAGCCACAACACCTTCGTGGACGTCCGGCGGACGATCCCGTGGACCGCCCCGATCACCAGGCGCCGGCTGCGCGACCTGCTGTCCTTCGCCGGCGGGGTCCTGGGCGCGGTCTTCGCGGCCGAGCTGGTCCTGCCCGAGGCGGACCCCGACGAGGTCCGCGGCATGCTGGTCGAGCTGGGCCGCCTCGACGCCGCGGCGCTGCCCCCGGCGCGGATCGAGGCGCTCCGGGCCTTCCAGGCCGAGAAGGCCCTGCCCCCCGACGGCGCGGCCTACGGGCGCACCGTGACCGAGCTGATGAGGGACGTCCGCGAGCGTCGCGAACTGCGCGAACTCGGTCTGCCGGTGAACTGACGCGGTCACCGGGAAAGGCGGGGGTCCAGGCCGCTGAGGCGGTCCGCCGGGGTGGTCAGGACCGGTTTGAGCACCCAGGTCAGGCTGGGCACGGCGGCCATCCGCAGGAGCGCGCTCCGCAGCCGCAGCCGCCCCCGGGTGGCGGGCACGAACCAGTCCGCGGCGCGCCGCCCCGCCCGCTGTTTGCGCCTGACGGCCGGCGCGACCCTGGCCTCGTAGCGGAGCGGGGCGGCCACGGGGTCTCCGTCGCGCGCCAGCTCCTCGGCGAGCACGCAGGCGGCCGCGACCGCCATCGACGCGCCCTGCCCGGCGAGCAGCGAGACCGCCTGGCAGGCGTCCCCGAGCAGGGCCACGCGGGGCCGCGTCCAGGACTCCATCTCGATCTGGGCCACCTCGTCGTAGTACAGCCGCGGCGACGGCGGGCAGTGCGCGAGGACGTCGGGGAGCAGCCACCCCAGGCCCCCGTAGACCTCCAGCAGCCGCTCCCGCGCGTCCTCCGGGACGGACCCGGCGGGGGAGCGGTGCGCGAACACGGTCGCGCACACGTCGCCTCCGAGGCGGTAGACCCCGGCCTGCGCGCCGGGGACCTCCAGCATCTCCATCTCCGTCCGCTCGCCCAGGCACCCGGCCACCTCCGGGTCGGTGAACAGGTAGGCGGCGGTGTGGTAGCCCAGGTAGCGCAGGAAGCGCTCCTCCCGGCCGAACACGAGCGCGCGGACCCGGGAGTGGACGCCGTCGGCTCCCACGAGCAGGTCGGCGCGCTCCACCGCGCCGGAGGTGAGGGTGACCGCCACGTGGCCGGCGGCCTCGGCCACGGCTTCGACGCTGGTGGCGTGGCGGATCTCGACTCGGGGACCCAGCGCCTCGAACAGGACGTCCTCCAGGTCGCCGCGCATCATCGTCAGCACCCGGCCGTCCTGGAGCCGCTGGAACGCCGCGTAGGGCAGCCTGCCGGTCACCCGCCCCCCGCCGTCGCGGTAGCGCAGCCCGGCCACGTCCCGGGCCCGTTCGCGCACCCGGGGCAGCAGGCCCATCCTCTCGACGGCGTCGTAGCCGGGACCGAAGAAGTCGATCATGTAGCCCGCGCCGCGCCGTTCGGGGGCGCGCTCCACGACGAGCACCTCCCACCCGGCCCGCTCCAGCCACCACGCCAGTGCGAGCCCTGCGATACCGGCCCCGCAGATCACGGCCTTCATTCGGGGTTCCTTCCGTCGTCACCGGCCGCGGGCGCGGCCACGAGCCTGGACAGCGGCCCCATGAGGTCCTGGACACCGGGCGTCCCGGCCAGCCCGCGGTGCAGGACGATCCCGTCGACGAGGGCGCACAGCAGCACGGCGCACGCCTCGGCGTCGGGGACTCCGTGCCCGTCCAGCCACCGGGCGGCGTCGGCACGGAAGCGGTCCAGCATGTCGGCGAGGGCGGTGCGCAGGGCCGCGTCGCGGGTGGCCGCGAGGTACGCCTCGGTGATCAGCAGCGATCCGGGGTCGTGTCCGCTGTAGACCTCCAGTGCCTCCATCAGCCGGGCCACCCCGGCGGCGGGGTCGGGCGCCGCTCGCAACGACCGCATCGGCGCGGCCAGCGCGGCCTCGGCGAACTCGACGGCGGCGGTGCCCAGCAGGTCGGACACCGAGTCGAAGTGGTAGTGCACCAGTCCCGGCCGCACCCCGGCCCGCTCCGCGACCAGCCGCGTGGTCACCGCCCCCCACCCGACCTCGGGGATCAACTCGACGGCCGCCTCGACCAGTCGCCGCCTGGTCTGCCGTCCCTTCTCACTCGCGCTCTGCGCGGACATCTCCGCTCCCGGTTATTGGTCATTCGCCTTGGACACATGACCAATATGCGTCACGCGCAGGCCCGTGTCAACGAGACAGCGAACCGCCGGAGCCCGCCCCCGGCCGCCCTCAGCGGTTCCCCGCCTCCGGCCGTTCGGCCGTCACCGCGGCGTAGTGGCACGCCGCTCCGTGGCCCGGGGCCTCCGGAAGAGGGCCCGGGTCCTCCGCGCCGCAGCGGTGGGCCACGCCGGCCTCGGCGGCCGCGCCCGAGGCCAGGACCGGGCAGCGCGGGTGGAAGCGGCAGCCCGGCGGGACGCGCGCGGGGTCGGGGGGCTCCCCGGTGAGGATCGTCGGGGTCGCGGCGGAGGCGTCGGGCAGGACCGACAGCAGAGCCCGGGTGTAGGGGTGCCGGGGCGCGGTCAGGACCTCCTCGACCGGTCCCGCCTCGACGACGCGGCCCAGGTACATCACCGCGACCCGGTCGGCGATGTTCCAGGCCAGCCCGAGGTCGTGCGTGACGACCAGCGCGGACAGGCCCAGTTCGGCGCGCAGGCGCAACAGCAGCGCCAGGATCTCGCCGCGCACCGAGGCGTCCAGCGAGGCCACCGGCTCGTCCGCGACGACCGCCTCCGGTTCCAGCACCAGGGCCCCGGCGATGACGACGCGCTGGCGCTGCCCGCCGGACAGCTCGTGCGGGTAGCGCAGGAAGAACCGCTCCGGCGGGCGCAGTCCCGCCCGGGACAGGGCCCGCTCCACCCTGACGGCCTCGTCGGGCAGCGTCCCGTGGTGGACGCGCAGCCCCTCGGCCACCGCCTCGTACACGCTGTGGCGGGGGTCGAGCGAGCCTCCGGGGTCCTGCGGCACCAGCTGGACGCGGCGCCGGTACGCCTTGAGCTCGCGCGCCCGGTACCCCAGCGGCTCCCCCTTGAACAGCACCGATCCCCCGCTCGGGCGCTCCAGGCCGAGCAGGGTGCGCGCGAGGGTGGACTTGCCGCAGCCGGACTCGCCCACCAGCGCCACGATCTCACCGGGGCCCACCCGCAGGTCCACGTCGTCCACGGCGCGCACCACCCCTCCGCCGCCCCGGGCCGCGAAGCGCACGCTCACCCCCCGGGCGGCCAGCACCGCCGGGGCGGTGGCCGCCGGGCCGTCCACCGCGGATCCGGTCCGCGTCGTCACAGCACCTCCTCGGACGGGAGCACCCGCACGCACGCCGCGGACCGGTCGGGGCCGGCCCGCCACAGGGCGGGGTCGACGTACGCGCAGCGGTCCTCGGCGACAGCGCAGCGCGGCCTGAAGGAGCAGCCCGTCCCCGACCCGGCCGGGTCCGGCGGGTCGCCCGCGAGCCCCCTGGGCGCGTACCGCGACGCCGGGTCCCCGACGACCGGGAAGGCCGCGCCGAGCGCGGCGGCGTAGGGGTGGCGGGCGTCGGCGAACACCTGCCGGGCCGGGCCCTCCTCCACGATCCGGCCCGCGTACATCACGGCGAGCCGGTCGCAGGCGTCGGCCAGCACCGACAGGTCGTGGCTGATCATCATCATGGCGATGCCGTTCCGGGCCACCAGGTCCTTGAGGAGCCGCAGGATCTGCGCCTGGACCATCACGTCGAGCGCGGTCGTGGGCTCGTCGGCGATGACCAGCCGCGGCCCGCACGCCAGCGCCATCGCGATCATGACGCGCTGGCGCTGCCCGCCGGACAGCTCGTGCGGGTACGCCGCCGCGGTCCGGGGCGGCAGCCCCACCCGCTCCAGCAGGTCCGCGGCCCGGCGCGCGGCGCTGGCGGGGGTCTCCGCGCTCTCGTGCAGCAGGACCGGCTCGGCGATCTGGTCGCCGACCCGGCGCACCGCGTTCAGCGAGTGCATCGCCCCCTGGAACACGATGGAGGCGCCCGCCCAGCGCACGGCGCGCAGCCGCCCCCAGGCCATGGTGAGCACGTCCTCTCCGGCCAGCAGGACGCTGCCGCCCACCCGCGCGGTGGCCGGGAGCAGCCGCAGCACCGCCAGGGCCACCGTGGACTTGCCGCAGCCGGACTCCCCCGCCAGCCCCAGGGTCCCGCCGGGCGGGATCGCCAGGTCGACCCCGCGCACGGCGGGGACCTCGCGGCCGCCCGCGCGGTAGGCGACGGTCAGGCCGCGGGTCTCCAGGTGGTTCACCGGCCCTCCCTCGACCTCGGGTCGAGCGCGCCCTCGACGGCGCGGCCGCACAACGTGAAGGAGAGCGCCACCAGCGCGATCGCCGCCCCCGGCGGCAGCAGGTACCACCACACCCCGGAGCTGACCGCCCCGGCCCGGCGGGCGTCCTGCAGGGTGCCGCCCCAGGAGACGGTGCCGGGGTCGCCCAGGCCGAGGAACGCCAGGGTGGACTCGGCGATGATCGAGCTCGCCACCAGCAGCGTGGTCTGGGCCAGCACCAGCGGCAGCACGTTGGGCAGCACGTGCCGGAGCATGATGTGGGTGTGCCCGCCGCCCAGGGCCCGGGACCGCTCGATGTAGGGGCGCGCCTCCACCGCGAGGGTCTGGGCGCGCACCAGGCGGGCGGTGGTCGGCCACGCGGTGATGCCGATGGCGATGACGATGGTGAGCGTGCTGCGGCTCAGCACCGTGGCCAGCGCGACCGCCAGCACCAGGGTGGGCAGCACCAGGAACCAGTCGGTGACGCGCATCAGGACGGCCCCGGCCACCCCCCGGTAGTGCCCGGCGGTGATCCCCACGAGCGTGCCGAGCCCCACCGAGACCAGGGTGGCCAGGAAGCCCACCGTCAGCGATACGCGTGAACCCCACACGACCAGGTCCAGCAGCGAGCGGCCGAAGTTGTCGGTGCCCAGCGGGTGTGCCGGGGCGGGCGGCTGGTAGGCGTCGTGGGGGGCGCGGGTCACGCTCAGGTCCCCGGGGGCGACCAGCAGCGGCGCGGCCAGCGCCAGCAGGACGAACAGCACCAGCCCCGCCAGGCCGAGCAGCCCGGCCCGGTGGCGCCGGTAGCGGCGCCAGAACCCGGACAGGGCCAGGCGGCGGCGCTGCCGGGCGAGCGCGCGGGGCGAGGGCCGCGCGGGGGTCCCGCTCATACGCGCACCCGGGGGTCCAGCAGCGGGTAGACGAGGTCCGCGAGCAGGTTCATGAGGATCACCCCGGCGGAGAAGAAGACGAACAGGCCCTGCACCAGCGGCAGGTCGGGCAGGCGCAGCCCCTGGTAGAACAGCTGTCCCAGGCCGGGCCAGGAGAACACCGTCTCCACCAGGATCGCCCCGGCCACCACCTGGCCGAGGTTGAGGAAGACCAGCGTGACGGTGGGCAGCAGCGCGTTGGGCACGGCGTGGCGGCGCAGCACCAGGGCGTCGCGCAGCCCCTTGGCCCGGGCCGTCACCAGGTAGTCCGATCCCATCTCGGTCAGCAGCGAGGAGCGCATGATCATCAGGTACTGGGCGTAGACGACCGCTACCATCGTGGCCACGGGCAGCACCATGTGGTGCGCGACGTCCAGGGCCGCGGCCGGTCCCCGCACGCCCGGCGTGGCCATCCCCCCGGTGGGGAACCCGCCCGTCCCGGCGAACACCACGATCAGGAGCAGGCCCAGCCAGAAGGTCGGCACCGACCACAGGGTCAGCGCCAGCCCCGTGTTGACCTGGTCGACCACGCGCCCGCGCCGCCAGGCCGCGCGGGTGCCCAGCCACAGCCCGAGGACGGCGGCCAGCAGGGTGCCGGTGCCCGCCAGCAGGACGGTGGGCCACAGCCGCTCGGCGATCAGCTCGGTGACCGGGGCCCGGTACTGGTAGGAGACGCCCAGGTCCAGGCGCAGCAGGCCCGAGCAGTAGTCGAGGAACTGCTCCCCCAGCGGCTTGTCCAGGCCGTACTGGCGACGCAGCTCGTCGAGCTGGGCCTCGGTGACCGCGCGCCCCTGCGTCATGGTCCGCACCGGGTCGCCGGGCAGGACCCGGAACAGGAAGAACGCGGTGACCGTCACCGCCGCCATCGACGCGGCCGCGCCCAGCAGCCGCCCGGCCAGGTAGACCGCGATCCGGCGCGGGGAGCCCCGGCCCCGGTCCGGGGCGGCCGGGGCGGCGGAGGGCGCGCTCACCGGCTCACTCCCGCTCGTCCTCGGTCCCCCGGCGGCGCAGCACCAGGAGCAGCACCAGGCCGCCGACCAGCACGACGGCGGCGACCGCTCCGACGGCCACCGCCGGGGAGAGCCCGCCGCCCTCCGTCTCGGCCTCCCGGGGCCGGGCCGACCACCAGCTCCAGTAGCCGTCCTGGGCCCACAGGTTGCCGCCCCGCGCGGGCTGGGTCCGGATGTCGGAGATCTGGTCGGAACGGTACGCCTCGAGCATGTCGGCGTAGACCAGGACGTTCACCACGGCCTCGGTGTAGAGGAGGCGCTGCATGTCCGCGACGATGTCGGCGCGCGCGGCCGGGTCGTACTCGGCGAGCTGGGCCGCGTAGTACTCGTCGTACTCCTCGTCGCAGAAGTAGGCGTCGCCGCGCATGCTGCCGGGTTCCTCGGGGAGCGCGTCGCAGGTGTGGATGCCCAGCACGTAGTCGGGGTCGGGGTTCACGGTCCAGCCGGTGAAGATCAGGTCGTACTCGCCCGCGTTGAGCCTGTCGCCGATCTGGCCGGAGTCGATGTAGTCGCCCTCGACCGCGATGCCGACCTCGGCCAGCCACTCCTCCATGGACCGGCCGGTCTGCACGTAGTCGGGGCGGTCGTTGTGCACGGCCATCCGGAAGCGCAGCGGGTCCCCGTCGGGTGAGACGCGCACGCCGTCCGCGCCCTCCTCGTACCCGGCCTCGTCCAGCATCTCCCGGGCCCGCTCGGGGTCGTGGCCGAGGCGCTCGCCGTCGGCGGGCCGCCAGTGGTAGTCCTCGTAGCGGGCCGGGATGTACCCCTCGGCGACCGTGGCGTAGCCGCCGTAGACCCGTTCGACCAGCGCCTCCTTGTCGATGGCCAGCATGACGGCCTGGCGCACGGTCCGGTCGCGCAGCGCCGGGTGGCCGTCGCCGAACTCCTCGCCGTCCCTGGTCCGGGCGCCCGGGTTGACGGTGAAGCCGGTGAAGCGCTTGCCGTCGGCGGCGTTGACGGTGATGCCGGGCTCGCCCTCCAGGGACTCGGCCTGCGCGGGGGTGAGGTTGTGCACGAACGACACCTCGCCGCCGCGCAGCGCCTCGACCATCGCGTCCTGGTCGGTGAAGTAGCGCAGGACCAGGTGGTCGAAGCCGGGCGCGCCGCGCCAGAAGTCCTCGTCGGCGTCCAGGGTGACGGACTGGTTCGGCTCGTAGGCGGCCAGGGTGAAGGGGCCCGCTCCCACGACGGGGAGGTCCCGGTCGTTGTCGAAGGCGGCGATGTCCCCGACCTCGGACCAGACGTGCTCGGGCACGATCGGCACGTCCAGGGCGAGCATGGTGGCCTGGGGCTTCGACAGCTCGATGACGAGCGTTCCGGGGTCGGGCGCGCGCACCGACTCGAAGTTGGCGACGAAGTTGCCGTTGGCGGTGGCCGCCCCCGGGTCCTCCATCATCGTGGTGAAGGTCCAGGCGGCGTCCTCGGCGTCCAGCGCCTCGCCGTCGCTCCAGGTCAGGCCCTCGCGGATGGTGAACGTCCAGGTGAGTCCGTCGTCGGAGGTCCGCCAGGACTCGGCGAGCTCGCCGGTGGGCGTGTTGTCCTCGGCCGCGGGCACGGTGAGGGTGGGGTAGACGAGCCGTAGCACGGCGGTGCTGCTGGCCAGCTGGGCGGTGAAGGGGTTGAAGGAGTCGATCGGCTGGGACATGGCGATGGTGAGGGTGTCGCCGGTGCCGCCGGTGCCGGCCGCGGCGGCCGGGGGGAGCGGGGACAGCGCCGCGGCGGCCAGGACCAGTGCCGTCGCCACCGGAAGGGCCGCCCCGCGGGGGGAGCGCCGGGCGGGGGGAGCCTGCGGAAAGGCCATCGTGTGGGTCCCTCTCGCTCGCGTGGGTGCGCGGAGTCGTCGTCCCTTCACTCCGTGATCCTCCAGTGACGCGCGGCGGACGTCAATGACCTTGTTCGACAATTCGCTTCCGGATGATCACCCACCGTCTACCATGGAGTCGCCCGGCCCGGTTTCTCCGCGTCGGGTGGTGCTCTATTGCGCGGCCCGAAACCCCGACACTCCGCGCAATTCGCCAGAAAACCCTTTGACCCGCTACGGTTCCGCCCATGATGGGGCACTCTCACGCGCTCAGCGGCGTGGTCGGTTGGATGGCTGTCGTTCCGTTCCTCAACGGGGCCGAGGTCTTGGGCGTCACCTTCGAGCTGGGACCCGGCGAGATCATCGCGGGCGCCCTGGTCTGCGCGGGCGCGGCCCTGATCCCGGACCTCGACCACAAGAGCGCGACCATCACCCAGACCTACGGGGTCTTCACCCAGACATTGGGCGCGCTGTTCAACTGGATCTTCGGCGGGCACCGCAACGGCACCCACTCGCTGCTGTTCGCGCTGCTGATGGGCGGCGCGGCCCAGGCGCTGGTGTGGTGGTCCGACCTGGCCGCGCAGGTCTTCGTGTTCCTGCTGGTCGGCATCGCCCTGAACGGCCTGGGCTACGGCATGCAGAAGAACCGGACGGCCGCCGAGGTCATCAACGCGCTGGCCACCGCGGGCATCACGCTGGCCCTGTACACCGCCGGGACGAACTACGTCTGGCTCGGCCTGGCCGTGGCGTTCGGCTGCCTGCTGCACTTCATCGGCGACATGGCCACCGAGATGGGCGTCCCCCTCTTCTGGCCGGTGTGGAAGTACCGGGTCGGCAAGAACGTCGGCTTCAAGACCGACGGGCCGGTGGAGCGCAAGGTCATCACCCCCACGCTCACGATCTCGATCGTGCTGCTGTCGGTCTACCTGTTCCCGTGGAAGGACCTGATCCTCGGCATCTGAGGCGGCGGGCGCCGAGCCGCCTGTCCTCCTCCCGCCCCCGGCACTACGCTGGACGTGTGACTCGCTCCTCGGAGAACCTCAGCCCGGAACTGCACGAGTACCTGGTCGCCCACAGCTCCCCTGTGGACGAGGTCCTGGTGGACCTCGCGGCCGAGACCCGACGCCTCTTCCCGGCCAGCGCCGGCATGCAGATAGGCCCCGAGCAGGGCCTGTTCATGACGGCGCTGACCCGCCTCATGGGGGCGCGCGACGTCGTGGAGGTGGGCACCTTCACCGGCTACTCCTCGATCTGCCTGGCCCGCGGCCTTCCCTCCGACGGAACCCTGCTGGCCTGCGACGTCAGCGAGGAGTGGACGTCGGTGGCCCGCCGGTACTGGCAGCGGGCCGGTGTCGCGGACCGCATCGACCTGCGGATCGCCCCGGCGATCGAGACGCTGCGCGCGCTCCCCGAGGAGCCCCTGTTCGACCTGGCCTTCATCGACGCCGACAAGGAGGGCTACGTCGGCTACTGGGAGGCCGTCGTCCCGCGTGTCCGCTCCGGCGGCGCGCTGCTGGTCGACAACGTCTTCTCGCACAACCGGGTCCTGGACCCCGCCCAGACCTCCCCCGCCGTCCAGGGCATCCGTGACTTCAACGCGCACGCCCTCGCGGACGAGCGGACCGAGACGGTCCTCCTGCCGATCGGCGACGGCCTCACCCTGGCCCGCAAAAGGTAGCCCCGCCCGGGCGGGGTCCCGGGAGCCCCCGGGGCGGCCGCGGGCGCGCCGTGACCCGGCTCTCACCCGCGGCGCCGCCTTCTCTTACCGGGGCCTTACCCGGGGTGGCGATACCCGGAAGGTGACTACTACGCTCCCGCCCCGCCTCGCCCCCGACACCCATCCCCCCGGCGAACACGTCCTGCGCTACCCCCGCCGATCCGTAGTGCTGCTCGGCGGCATCCCCGGCGCGGGCAAGAGCACCATGCTCAACCGCCTCTACGGGCTGTCGGGGAACGAGACCGAGACGGTGCGCACCGCCGACGGCGTCCGCGTCGTGGACTCCCTCCAGTCCCGCAACCGGCTCACCCGGTGGCTCGGCTCCACCGCCTACCCCGCCTGGCGCTGGGTCACCCACCTGCTGCACTACCTGCGCGTCCTGGCCGCGCTGCGCCGCGGCGGGCCGGTCGTCGTCCACGAGACCGGCACCCGCGGCCCCGTCCGCAGGCTCCTGGGACTGTGCTCCCGGCTGACCGGGGTGGAACTCCACGTGCTCCTGATCGACGTCGACCCCCTGGACGCGCGGCGGGGGCAGGCCGAGCGCGGCCGGATGATCACCGCGCACAGCTTCCGCACGCACGAGCGCCGCTGGCGGGCGCTGCTGGACGCGTGCTCGCGCGACCCCGAACGGGTGCTGCCCGGGGCGCGCTCCCTGATGGTGCTGGACCGCTCCCAGGCGGCCCGGGTGGGGCGGATCGAGTTCGGCGCCGACCACGGGGGCTCCCCCACCGGGCCCGCCCGCCCCTGGGCGTACCCGGGATAGGTCCGCGCGGGCCCGGTGGGACAATCGTCCGGTGAATTCGCTGCTCATCAACATCGCGGTCTTCGGCGTCGGCGGCGTCGTGCTCAACGTCGCACTCCAGGGGCTGCTGCTCGTCCTCCTCGGCCGGAACCCCCGGCCGGGCCCGCGTGTCGCGCTCGGCGCGGCCGCCGCGCTCGTGCTCGTCGCGCTCCCGGCACTGGCCGCCGTCGAACTGCTGGCGGACACGCCCAACGCGGGCTTCGCCTCGGCGTTCGTCTCCGCGCTGTGCGTGGCTCTGCTGGTCTTCGGTTCCAACCTGGCCGTCTCGGCCCTGACCGCGCGCGCCTCCCGGGACGTCGCGGACGCGCCGCGCCCCCGGCTGGTGTCCACCTACCTCGGCGGCCTGGCGGCCTGCCTCCTGATCGGCCTCCTGGCCTCCGCCCTGGCCCTGCTCGCCACCTGACCCGGTTCCGGCGGGATCCCGCCGGACCGGCTACCGCGTCTGCCTGTCCCTGCCGCCGCTCCCGCGCTCCAGCGAGGCCAGGTAGGCGTTGTAGTCGTCCATGTCCGCGTCGTCGGAGCCGCCGCGGCGGCTGTGGCGCTCGCGGCGCCGCTCGGCGCGCTCCTCGTCGCGGGCCCACTGCACGACGAGCGCGACCAGGACCAGCACGGTCGGGATCTCGCCGAGCGCCCACGCCACGCCGCCGCCCGCGTACTGGTCGTCCGCGAGGCTGTCCAGCCACGGCACCTCGAACTGGCCGTAGTACTCCATCCCCAGCGGGGCGGACTGCATCATGATCGCGATGCCGAAGAAGGCGTGGAAGCCCATCGCGAGCAGCAGCAGCACGATCCGCAGCAGGTAGGGGACCTTCCGGGGGGCCGGGTCCACGCCGATCATGATCCAGTAGAACAGGAACCCCGAGAGCAGGAAGTGCACGCCCATCACCAGGTGGCCCAGGTGGTCCTGCATGAGGCTGCCGAACAGCGGCGTGAAGTACAGGGCGTAGGTGCTGATCACGAACATGGGCGCGGCGAAGCCCGGGTGCGTCACGAAGCGCGAGCACCCGCTGTTCAGGAAGGCGTTGAGCCACTCGCGCGGGCCGCGGTCGCCGCGCCGCTCGGCGGGCCTGAGCGCGCGCAGCGCCAGGGTCGTGGGCGCGCCGAGCACCAGCAGGACCGGCACCAGCATCGCCAGGACCATGTGCTGCACCATGTGCACGCTGAACAGCACCATCGAGTAGGTGGCCACGCCGGTGAGCTGGACGACGGCGATGGTGAGCAGGCCCGCCAGCCAGGCGGCGGTGCGCCCCCACGGCCAGGTGTCGCCACGCCGCAGCAGCCGGACGACCCCGGCGACGTACAGTCCGCCGAGGACGACGACGAGAAGCCCGAAGAACAGGTCGGGGCGCCACAGCGTGAGAAGGGTCCGCGCGCTCATGGGCGGCGGCATGGCGAAGCCGGTGAGGTTGCGGAAGGCGTCGACCTCGGTGGCCAGGCCGGGCGGGGTGGCGGTACGGCTGAGCGCGGCCGCCAGGCCCATGGCCGCGGCCATCAGGACGACCTCGGCGACCGCGAACCGGACGAACAGGGCGCGTCCGGCGGTCTCGGTGATCCTGGGCACGGCACCGCGCCGGTGCGCCCACCCCACGCCGCCGAGGGCGAGGAAGACCGCGGTCTTGGCGAGCATGATCTGGCCGTAGGAGGTGGTGAACAGCTCCTCGACGGTGTAGAGGCGGCTCACGGCGCTGGCGATCCCGCTGACGGCCACGCCGATCCAGGCCCACAGCGCCAGCGCGCTGAAGCGCCGCACCGCCGCGGGCAGCTGCTCCCCGCCGCGCAGCGCGTGGAAGACCAGCGCGGCCAGGGGGCCGACCCACAGCGAGATGGTCAGCACGTGCAGCGCCAGGCCGGTGACGGCCAGTTCGTGGTTGGGCGAGGAGGAGGCGTGCCCGGTGAGCGCGGGCGGCACCAGCCCCACCAGGGTCAGTCCGACGAGTCCGGCTGCGCCCGCCGCGTTGGACGCGGTGCGCCCGATCAGGGCGACCCCGGTGGCGACGAGGATGACCACCATCAGCCCGATGCCCTGGGGCACCGAACCGGCGTAGCTGGTGATCTCGTTGCCGATGATCTCGGTGGCGGGCCGGCCGAGGATGTTGGAGAGCTCGAAGACCAGAGTCGCGGCGGCCGCGACCGCCCACACCAGCGCCGCCCAGGAGGCCGCGCGCACGTAGGACTGCGCCTGTTCGCCGAGCGCTCCCCGGTCCGAGGGGAGCAGGAACACCGCGAGAACGAGCAGTCCGGCGGTCACGGCGGCGGAGACGTCCATGACGGTCTTGGAGACCGGCAGCCCCCAGCGGGTGAGCGTTCCGGGGTCCGGGAGGCCCGGGATGACCTGAGCCAGTCCGGCGCCGCCCAGGAGCAGGGCCAGGACCAGCGCGATCAGGCAGGACGCCGCGGAGGCCGCGGCGACCAGCACGACGGCCTCGCCGGTGCCGCGGTTGTCGGTCTGTGTCTCACTGGTGCCCGGGGAAGCCACGCCTGTCGCTCCGTCGTCGTTGGGGTCACTGCTGCCCGCGGCGGCTCCTGATCACCACCGCGGCGATACCCGCGCCGACCATCGCGCCGAGACCTCCCCACAACCACGGAGCGATCACACCGGCCGCGTCACCGAAGATCAAGGCCATAACGTCCAGCGCGGACACCACCTCGGACAAGAGTAGACGAAGTACTACAGAGCGTCGGACCCGGGCGTGTTCGGAAGGCCGCTCCGACTCCGCCCCCCTTCCCGCCCTGGTGAGCGGGGTGGAGGCCCCGCCCGCGCGGCGGCGCGCCCCTTTGCCCCGGGAAAGTCCGGCGAACTCCCGGGCGGCCGGGAAAAATGGGGAGCACCGGGCCGTCTCCTGATGACAATACCCCGGCCCGGCGGCGCTATCACGATACGGTAAACGGACCGAGACGGACGCCCTGCCCGCTGCTCGCCTCCGGCGCTCCCCGCCGTGACCGGGCACCGGGGCGAGGCGCCGTTCTCGCGGTCGACAACCACAAAGGGGACCAGGTGCGTCAATTCGATCTCGTCATCCGATCCCGGTGCGCGGTCACCCCCGTGGGTGTCGGAGCGGCGGCGGTCGCCGTTTCGGGCGGGCGCATCGCCACCGTCGCCGACTACACCGCCGAACTCCCCTGCGCGCGGGAGACCGACCTCGGGGACGTGGCGCTGCTGCCCGGCCTGGTGGACGTCGACGTGGCCGTGCAGGCGCCCGGGCAGCTGCTCTCCCAGGGCTACGCCCGCACCACCCGGGCCGCCGCCGCCGGGGGCGTCACCACCGTCGTCGTGGCGCCCGCGCCCGCCCGACCGGCGATCACCTCGCCCGGCGCCCTGCGGGCCCACCTGCACGCCTCCGCCGGGAACTGCGCCACGCACGTGGCGTTCCTCGGCGGGGTCACCCCGCGCAGCACTCCGGCCGACCTCGCGGACCTGCGGGCCAACGGGGTCGTGGGGTTCGCCTGCTCGCTGTCGGACGGAGGCTCCCCGGACCTCGCCCCGCTCGACGACACGCAGCTGCGCAAGACCATGGCCGAGCTGACGATGATGGACGTTCCGCTGCTGGTGCACTCCGAGGACTCCGGCGAACTGGGCGTCCCGGGCGGCCCGGGCAACGGCGCGATGCTCGCCGCGCGCCCGCCGCGGGCCGAGCGGCGCGGCCTCGAACGCGTCATCGCCGCGGCGCGGGTGAGCGGGGCGCGGGCGCACATCACGCCGTTCGTGGCGGCCGAGTGCGCGGCGATCGTGGCGGCGGCGCGCGCCATGGGCGTCCCGGTGAGCGCGCAGACCTGCCCCCACTACCTGTGCCTGCCCGCCGAGCACGTGCCCGACACCGACCTGTCCTACCGGTGCCGCCCGCCGATCCGCTCCGACGCGAACCGGGGCGCGCTGTGGAGCGCGCTCCTGGACGGCTCGGGCGACATCGTCGGGTCGGTGGCCTCGGGGCACCGGCCGGGCACCGGTATCGCGGCGATCCGCTGGACGCTGCCCGCACTGTGGACCGCGGCCCAGCGGCGCGGGCGCGGCCTGGACGAGTTGAGCCGGTGGACCTCCCTGCGGCCCGCCGAGCTGGTCGGGCTGACCGGCAAGGGCCGGATCGAGGCGGGCCGCGACGCCGACCTGGTGGCCTTCGACGCGGCGGCCCCCCAGACGGTCCCCGCCACCGAGGGCGGGCCGTACGCCGGTCGGCGGCTCCAGGGCCGGGTGACGCGCACATGGGTCTCCGGTGAGCCGGTGGACTCCGGCCCTCCTTCCGTCCACGCCGCGGGCCGCGCCCTCCTGGGCGGCCCCCTGCTGCCCGCCGATCCCTGAACCGGGGAAACGAAAACCTTACATTGTGGCAATAAAACCGCGCTTCACTATGCACGGTGTTGATGGAAAGAAGGGAAAAAGCGCTTCAGAGTAGAAGAGAAGCCAAGAAACGCTTCCAGGGAGGAATCGTGCGCGTCGGTGTGCCCCGCGAAGTCAAGGTCCACGAGTACCGGGTGGCGATCACCCCCGCAGGTGTCCACGAACTGACGCGGCACGGCCACGAGGTCGCCGTCGAGCGCGACGCCGGCCGCGGCTCCTCCATCCCCGACGAGGAGTACGCCGCGGCGGGCGCCCGCGTCGTGGACTCCGCGGACGAGGTGTGGGGCGGGGCCGAGCTGGTCCTCAAGGTCAAGGAGCCCGTCGCCGAGGAGTACCACCGCATGCGGGAGGGCCAGACCCTCTTCGCCTACCTGCACCTGGCCGCCTCGCGCGAGTGCGCCGACGCCCTGCTGGAGCGCGGGGTCACCGGCATCGCGTACGAGACCGTGCAGCTGCCGGACCGCTCGCTGCCGCTGCTGGCCCCCATGTCCGAGGTGGCCGGGCGCCTGGCCGCGCAGGTCGGCGCGGTCACCCTGCAACGGCCCGACGGCGGCCGCGGCGTGCTGATGGGCGGCGTCCCGGGCGTGCGTCCCGCCCGGGTCATGGTGCTCGGCGCGGGCGTGTCCGGCATGAACGCCGCCCAGGTCGCGGTGGGCATGGGCGCCGAGGTGACCCTCCTGGACCTCGACATCAACAAGCTCCGCCAGGCCGACGCCGTCTACCAGGGCCGGGTCCGGACCGTGGCCTCGAACGCCTTCGAGATCGAGCGGACGGCGTTGGAGTCCGACCTCGTCATCGGCGCGGTCCTGGTCCCCGGCGCCAGGGCCCCCAAGCTGATCGGCAACGAGCTGGTCGCGCGGATGCGGCCGGGCTCGGTCCTGGTGGACATCGCCGTGGACCAGGGCGGCTGCTTCGCGGACAGCCGCCCCACGACGCACGACGCCCCCACCTTCACCGTGCACGACACGGTGTTCTACTGCGTGGCGAACATGCCGGGCGCGGTTCCCAACACCTCCACGCACGCCCTGACCAAGGACACCCTGCGCTACGCGGTGGCCCTGGCCGACAAGGGCTGGCGCCGGGCGCTGGCCGAGGACCCGGCGCTGGCGCTCGGCCTGAACACCTTCGGCGGCGACCTCACCAACGAAGCGGTCGCCGAGGCCCACGGCCTCAAGAGCCGCACCCCGGCCGAGGTCCTCGGCCTCCGGTAGCGCCCGGCCCGCCGGAGGGCGCGCGGGGCGCCGGTGTGGTGTTCGCCGCGATATCGGCGGGGCCGCTCGGACGCCTCCTCCCAGGCCGAGGGGATACCGTCGTCTGAAGAGGGGGCGTCGCTCCCGTTCACGACCCCGGCTTGGGAGGCGGTACACCCGTGGCACGCACAGAGCCAGCGACCCTCACCCGGGTGGCGACCGTCGAGGTGACCCTGGTCCGCCTGCCGGTGGCGCACTCCCGCTCCCGCGCGCACGCCGCAGCCGGGGAGCGCGACCGCTTCGCCCGGCACATCCTGGTGCGGGTGCGCGACGACGCGGGCGTGAGCGGCTGGGGCGAGGTGCCCGGCGCCGACGAGGCCGCCTGGGACGCCCTCGTGTCGGACTTCGCGCCCGCGCTGGTGCGGCACCGCTGGCAGCGGCCCACCGAGACGGCGCAGGCCTGGAGCTCTCTCGCGCCCTGCCCGGCCGTCGAGTCCGCGCTCGACACCGCCTGTTGGGACCTGTGGAGCAGTCAGCGCGGCGCCCCGCTCGCGCACGCCCTGGGCGGCACCCGCACCGCCGTCACCACCGGCACCACGCTGGCCCGCCAGGTCTCGGTGGACTCGCTGATCCACGAGGTGAACCGGCAGGTGGGCAGCGGGTTCAAGCGCATCCGGCTGGAGATCGGCCCCGGCTGGGACCTGGAGGCGGTGCGCGCCGTCCAGGAGACCTACCCGTACCTGGTGCTCCAAGTGGACGGAGGGGGCCGGTACACCGAGTCCCCCGAGGACATGGCGGCGCTGCGCGCCCTGGACGACTACGGCCTGCTCGCCATCGAGCAGCCGTTCACCGCGTCCGACCTGGCCGCGCACGCCCGGCTGCGGCGCGAACTCCGCACCCCGTTGGCGCTGGACGACTCCGTCGACTCCCTGGAGCGCCTGGACGAGGCGATCCGGCTGGAGGCCGCCTCCGCGCTGAACCTGCGGATCGTCAGGATGGGCGGGCTCACCACGGCGCGCCGGGCGCACGACCGCGCCGTGGACGCCGGATGGCAGGTGTGGTGCGGCTCCGACCGGGAGTCGGGGGTGGGCCGGGCCGCGGTCGTGGCGCTGGCCTCGCTGCCGGGAGCGTCCCTGCCGTGCGAGATGCCGGGAGCGGGCGGCCGCCTGCCCCGCGACCTGGCCTCCCCGGCGGTGCGGCCCCACGACGGCATCGCGGCGGTCCCCCTCACCCGCCCCGGGCTCGGCCACGAGGTGGACGAACGCGCCGTCCGCGCCCTGTCCGTCCGCTCGACGTCACTCGGCTTCTAGGGAAGATCCGGCGCGGGGTGATTCGGGCACGGGTGCTTCGGGTGGGTCGTTCGGCCTCACGCCACGCGGATCGCGAGGTCACGGCGGGCGGCGACGGCGGGTGCGGGTCGGGGCCGCGCCCATGATGTCCGTCGCGTGAGGGGTCCGTTGACGGTCGTGGGCCTTCTGCCCTTCCCGACCCCGAAACGGGCAGAGACCCCACGACCGCCAACGAAATCTCGACGCCAGCGTTCTACAGAACGGACAAAATAGAACACTGGCGTCACGATCGTCAACGAGGTCCTCACGCGCTTCCCAGCGGGCCGGTGAGGTCGCGGCCGCGGCGTTCGGCGAGGTACCCGGCGACGGTGACCGGGGCGTACCTGCCGGGGTTCCGCTCGTCCACGCAGGTGGGCAGGGTGGTCACGAGGGCGTCGAAGTCTCCGTCGTGGAAGAAGGCCGCGGAGCGGTGCCGCACCGGCGCGCCCAGGCCGTCGGTGGGCGGCACCACGCGGTGGGCGGCCGAGACCCACCGGTCGTTGGTCCAGCGGGCCAGCAGGTCTCCGACGTTGACCAGCAGCGCGCCGGGTTCGGCGGCCACGTCGCACCAGCGGCCGCCCCCGTCGAGGATCTGCACGCCCGGGACCGGGGCGGCCCACCGGATGGTGAGGATGCCCGCGTCGGTGCGCGGCCCCGACGCCGGGGCGCTCTCCATCCGGAGCACGTCGAGGGAGTGCCCCGTGTAGGTGTGGAAGAAGCCCTCCGGCAGGTCCAGGGTCACGGCGAAGACGCGGGTGAGTCTGCGGGCCAGGTTCCGCGCCGCCTCGAACCAGGCCATCACCTGGTGCCGGAACCGGGGCAGGCCCGTGGGCCAGACGTTCTCGGGGTAGCGCGCGGACGGCAGCGCCAGGTCGCGGTGGTCGACGGCCTGGGTGCCGACGGTGAAGGACTCGGGTCCGGGCCGCCCGTCCGGGCCGGAGCGGTAGCCGCGGTCGATCCAGGCCGCGGGGGCGCCGACCGCGCGCTTGGCCTCCGCCTCCTGGGCGAAGAAGGTGTCGACCGCCTGGCTCAGACCTCCCGCGATCGGGTCGGGGATACCGTGTCCGAGGATCTGGACGAACCCGGTTCCGCCGGCCGCGGCGTCCACGTGCGCCGTGATCGAGGCGCGGTGCCGGGCCGAGCCCATCTCCCACCGGGAGATGTCGACGACGGGTACGTGAAGGGATCGCCCGGTCGCCCTGGTGGAACGAGACATGGTCCTACCTCACTGTGGAAGGCCGGGCACGGCTGCTGGGCCTTCCCGGGTACGTGGGACCGGCCGCGGGCGCGGCCGTCCTCCGGAGCGCACCGCGCGAACCGGTTTCCCTTCGTCTCGGTCGGCCCGGGCCGCCGCGCCCGGTGGCCGGACGGTCACAGACCGATTACCGTGACCTTAGGAACCCTTGGTTTCAGCTCTGTCAACGCGAGTAACAAGACTGTTTCGCGACGGTGCCGAAACGGAAGTCGCACGGTGATCTCCCGTGTCCGGGGCTCCGAGGGAGTGGCACGGCCCGCGACTCGGGATTCGGTCGCCCTCTTCGGCACGGGACCAGCGGTCCGAATCCCGAGCCGGTGGCCCCGAATTCCTTGAGCTGTAAGGGTTCCCGCTCAAGAAATTGCGGATATGCAATGTCTCGGCGATGGTCTTGCCGCGCCCGTCCGGGTCAGGAATGATCGGGATCCCAGAGCGTCGTCCAGGGCGTGCTTCCCGGTTCACTCCGGGCCCGCGGCCGCCGGACGTCCCCTCTCCGCCCCGAAGCATCCGAGAGAACACGCCCCCAGGGAGGGAACCGGTGGCACTGTACGAAGTGCACGCTCGCAAGTGGGAGAACGGCTGGGAGCTCCGCGTCGCCGGCATGGGGGTCACCTGGTCGCCCACACTGGGCGACGCCGATTCGCGGGCCAGGGAGTTCATCACCTCCCAAGTCGTCCAGGAGGAGCGGGCGGTCCACATCGACCTGCACCCGCACGTGAACGAGGACCTCGACCAACTCGCTGTGGAGACCCGGCGCGCCCTGCACACCGCCGACGAGGCCATGCGCGGCGCCACCGCCAAGGCCAGAGAGGTCGTCCACGGCCTCACCGAGGCGGGCCTGTCCCCCACCGACATCGCCCGGTACCTGGGCGTGCCCCCGCAGCGCCTGGAGCAGCTGGTCCAGGGCTAGGGCGCGGGGTCCGGGGTTCCGACCGTCTCCGGGGCCCCGGAAAGGCCACGACCACCGGGAAACGGCACCGGCGCCCTTCTCGCCGGGACTCGAAACCGAACACGGTACTGTGGCGCGAAGCACATACCGGTCGGTCGGTGGCGGTGGGCGCCACCACCCGCGAGAAGGGTTTCGAGCATGCAGGAGTTCGCGGACGTCTTCGCCCTGGCCGCGGCACGGGGGCGGCACCTGGGCCACAGCCCCTGGCACACCGTCACCCAGGAGCAGGTGAACCTGTTCGCCGACGCCACCGGTGACCACCAGTGGATCCACGTGGACGCCGAGCGCGCCGCCTCGGGCCCCTTCGGCGGCACCATCGCGCACGGCTTCCTCTCCCTCTCCCTGCTCCCCCTGCTGGGCGGACAGGTCTACACGCTGCGCGAACCCCCCGCCATGGGGATCAACTACGGCCTCAACCGGGTGCGCTTCCTCCAGCCGGTCCCGGTCGGCGCGCGCGTGCGCGACGGCGTCGAGGTGGCCGAGGCCAAGGAGACCCCCAAGGGCCTGCTGCTGACGATGCGGCACACGGTGGAGATCGAGGGCCAGGAACGCGCGGCCCTCGTCGCCGAGGCCCTGGTCCTCCTCGTGCCGTGAGAAGCGCGCGGCGGTGACGCATGGCGCGTGCGCCGACGGGTAGCCCCGGGAGGGCGGATTATTCCCGTCAACCCCTGTTACAAGGGCGGTACTGATCGATTCCCGCTCCGACTGGTAGCTTTTTGCTCAGCGATCACTCGCAGGGGTAAACCAAAAATCTTTATTCGAGATCGGAAGGTGCGCCACATGTCCGCGCCGTACTCGCTTCCTGAACTGCCCTATGACTACGCCGCTCTCGAGCCGTGGATCTCGGGCCAGATCATGGAACTCCACCACGACAAGCACCACGCCGCTTACGTGAAGGGCGCCAACGACGCCCTGGACCAGCTGGCGGATGCCCGTGAGAAGGAGAGCCTGGGTTCGGTCAACCTGCTGCAGAAGAACCTCGCCTTCAACCTGGCCGGCCACGTGAACCACACGGTCTTCTGGCCGAACCTGTCCCCGGACGGCGGCGACAAGCCCGAGGGCGAGCTGGGCGCCGCCATCGACGACGCCTTCGGCTCCTTCGACGCCTTCCGCGCGCACTTCAACGCCGCCGCGACCGGCATCCAGGGGTCCGGCTGGGCGATCCTGGCCTGGGACATCCTCGGCCAGCGGCTCATCATCGAGCAGCTGTACGACCACCAGGGCAACCTCGCCGCGGGCTCCTACCCGCTGCTGCTGCTGGACATGTGGGAGCACGCCTTCTACCTCCAGTACAAGAACGTCAAGGCCGACTACGTCAAGGCGTTCTGGAACGTCGTGAACTGGGCCGACGTCTCCCAGCGCTTCGAGTCCGCCCGCGGCGTCGCCCTCGGTTAGCGGAAAGAGCGCGGAAGGGCGGCGCCCCCTCGGGGGCGCCGCCCTTCCGCCGTCTCCGCGCTCCGGCTCAGCCGCGCAGCAGCCGCACCGCCTCGGCCACCGAACCGGCGACGGGGCGGCCGGTGGCCTCCAGGCGCTCGCGGCTCATCAGCCCGGTGGCGACCAGGACCGCGGCGGCGCCCGCCTCACCCGCCGCGCGGGCGTCGTCGTCGATGTCGCCGATGAGCACGGTCTCGGCCGGGTCGATGTCCAGCTCGCGCAGGTGGTTGACCAGGTGCTCGGCCTTGGAGTCCGCATCGGTGTCGTAGCGGCGCCCGTCCACCCGGGTGAAGTGCACCGTCAGGCCGCGCTCGGTGATGAGCGGTACGAGGTGGTCGTGCGAGGCCATGGACAGCAGCGACTGGGTGCCGCCGCTGGTCCGCCAGTCGTGCAGGGTCTCCGCGACGCCGTCGGCGAGGTCGCAGGAGGGCAGCATGTCCAGGTAGTGGCTGTCGTAGGACTCGTTGACGAGCTGCCACTCGCCGTCGGCGAAGGGGCGTCCCAGCAGCTCCTCGTAGCACGAGACCAGCGGGCGGCGGAAGACCCGCCGCCAGTACTCGAGGTCGACCGGCTCCCGCCCGAACTGGGCGCACACGCGGTTGACCGCGGCCAGGTTGGCGTGGTTGTCGTCCAGGAGCGTCCCGTTCCAGTCCCAGACGATGTGCCGGACGCCGTTCCACGAAGTCATCGGTTGGTTTGCCACGGCCATTACTCTATGAGGTCCTTTCCGGCGGTTCTCCGGTCGGTCTTCCGCTCGCGGCGCAGCCTGACCCGGCGCCGCGCCCAGACCACGCCCAGGAGCAGGAGCGGGACGAACACCAGCACCAGGATCGGCACCACGACGGCGAGCAGGGACATCAGCACGCTCGCGGTGTCCTCGGCGGTGCTGGCCACGGGCGCGCCGACCCCCGCGGTGAGGGTGTTGACCACCGGGCGGAGCAGCGCCTTGGCCCCGTGGAAGACGAGCGCGATGACCGCGCCCGCCACGACCATCCACACCGAGCCGCCGTCCCCTGCGTCCGCGGCCGTGGCCTCGGCGGCCAGCGCGGTGCCGCTCGCCCCGAACACGATGCCGCCCGACGCGGGGCGCACGACCGTCTGGATCACGTCGTTGACGCTGTCGACCGCGGGGATCTTGTCGGCGAAGAACTCGATGACGAGCAGCACTCCGAGGAGGCCCAGTGTCCACGGGTTCTCCAGCCACTCCCAGCCCGGCCCGAGCGTGAGCAGGCCGGTGTAGCGGGCCAGCAGGCCCGCGACGATCAACGGGATGTAGGCGTTCAGTCCGGCGGACGACGCCATCCCGATCGCGGTCAGTATCTCCAACGCAGGGGTCTCCTCACGATCGCCTCTGTCTGCGAGGCATCCATTACACCGTGCTTGGACGCCGTCCGAGGCGATCGGGTTCTCCCCTACTGGCGGTAATCCTCCACCTGCGTGGTCGGTCGGACCCGCGCCTGCTCCGGGTCCTGGCCGAACTCCTCCCGGGCGCGGCGCTGGCGCAGCAGGTCCCAGCACTGGTCCAGGGCCTTCTCCAGCTCCCGGATGCGGGACCGTTCGGTGGGAGTGAGCCGGTGTTCGTACTGCTCCCGGAGGTCGCGCTCCTCCGTGACGAGTTCTCCGATGCGCTGGATGAGGTCTGACTCGTGGCTCTTGGCATCGCTCATGTGAACCATGTTCGGCCGCGTGACCGGGGGAAGCAAGCACTGCGGCCCGCCCCCGCCCCCGCACGTCGGGGGCTCGGGACGACATGTCGGAAAGGACGGGTTGACCGGGGCCCGCCGCGGGGAGATCCTTCTCGCGCCGCCGCGCTCGGTGCCGGTCCGGCGCTCCCCCGTTCCGTCCCCGCCTTGGAGCCCTGTTGAAGATCTACGCCGACCACCCCCTCCGCTTCTGCCTCCAGTTCCTCGGCGACGCCTTCGCGCTCGTCTGGATCGTGCTGTGGATCCGGGCCGCGAGCGCCCTGCACGAGGCCCTCAACGCTCTGGCGGCCCCGGGCGCCCTGATGGAGGAAGCGGGCGACGGGCTCACCTCGCACATGCGGGACGCGGCGGCGGCCGCCGAGGACGTGCCCTTGGTCGGGGAACAGCTCGCCCGGCCGTTCTCGGGCATGGGCGACACCGGGGAGGACCTGGCCGCGGCCGGGACCGGGTTCCAGGAGGGGGTGGCGGAGCTCGCGGTGGGCCTGTCCCTGCTGACCGCGGTCCTGCCCGTCGTGGTCGTCCTGGGGGTGTGGCTGCCGTCGCGGATCCGCTGGATCAGGCAGGCGTCGGGCGTCCGCCGCCTCCGCGGGCTGGCCCCCGCCGCCGGGGCCGAGCTGCTGGCGCTGCGCGCGCTCTCGTCCGCGTCCGCCGGCGCGCTGAGCCGGGTGCACCGCGACCCGGTGGGCGCGTGGCGCTCGGGCGACGCCGACGCCATCGACGGCCTCGCGGCGCTGGAGCTGGGCAGGCTCGGCCTGAAGCGGTGACGGCGGGACGGCGGCGCGTTCCGCCGACGCCGTACGACGGAGGTCGCGCCACGGGGAGGAGTCGGGGAATATCAAGGTATCCGCGGCCTCCCTCAACGGCCGACCACCTCCGGGACCGCACCCCGGATATACCCATAGGGGGTATCATTGGCCGAAGAAGCGACCGGTCGACAGGAGGACGCCTCGATGACCGCCTACGGCTACCACGACAACAAGCAGCAGCACCTCAACCGGCTCCGCCGGATCGAGGGGCAGGTGCGCGGCCTGCAGCGGATGGTCGACGACGACTCCTACTGCATCGACATCCTCACGCAGACCTCCGCCGTCAACAAGGCGCTGCGCTCCTTCGCCCTGTCCCTGCTGGACGAGCACCTCCAGCACTGCGTGGCGAACGCCGTCGCCAACGGCGGGGCCGACGCGGACGAGAAGGTGCGCGAGGCGTCCGAGGCGATCGCCCGACTGGTCCGCTCCTGACCGACGACCGAGAAGCGAGGGACCTCATGGCCGAAACCACCAGTACCACCATCACTGTCAGCGGCATGACCTGCGGACACTGCGTCAGCTCGGTGAAGGAGGAGATCGGCGAGCTGCCCGGCGTGACCGCCGTGGACGTGGACCTGGAGAGCGGGCGCGTCCAGGTCGAGAGCCTGGCTCCGCTGACGGGGGCCCAGCTCGAGGCCGCCGTCTCCGAGGCCGGGTACGAGATCGTCGCCTGAACCGGCGGGGGCTCGGGCCGGCGCGCCCGGGCCCCGTCCCGACGGCCTATGGGGGTTCCGGCGCGGGGGTGGTTCGGCGTGCCGGTGCTTCGGAGGCTTTTCGGCCTCACGCCGCGCGGATCGCGAGGTCACGGCGGCCGGCGACGGCGGGCGGGGGCCGGGGCCGCGCCCATCATGTCCGTCCCGTGGGGGGTCCGTTGACGGTCTTGGGCTTTCCGCCCTTCCCGGCCCCGAAACGGGCAGAAGGCTCAAGATCATCAACGGAAACCGTGCGAAACGGACACCGTGGGCGCGGCCTCGACCCTCACCCGACGTCGCCGCCCGCCGTAACAGGCCCCGGGCGGCCCCCGTCCCGGCAGACCCCAACCACCCCCGCGACGGAGCCTCCCTAGTCGCCGAGTACCAGGCTCGCCTTCTCCCTGGCCTGCTCGGGCGCCAGGTACTGGGACCGCTCCTCGGTGTCCACCAGTGTGTCGATCGTGCGGTTCAGGAAGCCGAGCCGCGACACCTCCCCGCCGAGCAGCGCCCGGATGCCCCAGTTCGCGGCCACCCGCGCCCTGCCCGGGCCCGACGGAAGCGCCCACATGTGGTAGGCCCTGGTGAGGGCGAGCGCGGGCAGGCCGGTGACCTCGCGGCCCAGCGGGCGCGCGACGGCGTCCCTGCCGCTCAGGTCCACCAGGAGACCCCGGTCCTTGTGGCGGTACTCCGTCAACGGGCGGTCCAGCAGCGAGGCGATGACGTTGTCCGCCGCCACCGGCCCCTGCCGCGAGGCGTGCTGCGCCGTGGGCGGGCACAGCGCGCCCTCCTCGTCCTTGCTCAGGTCGGGTACCGCGGCAGAGTCCCCGAGACCGAAGACCTCCGGGTGGCCGGGCACCGACAGGTCCGCCCCCACCTTCAGCTTCCCCCGCTCGGTGGGCAGCCCCGTGGAGCCGATCAGCGGGCTGGGCGAGGTTCCCGCGGTCCAGATCAGCGTCCGGCACGGCAGCACCCGGTCATCGGTCAGGGTCACCTTGTCCTGGGTGACCTCGCGGACGCTGACCCCCAGGGCCACCTCGATGCCCCGCCTGCGCAGCAGGTTCATGGCGCTGTCGCCCAGCCGCTCCCCCAGTTCCGGCATGAGCCGGGGGGCGATGTCCACCAGGTGCCAGTTGATGTGCCCGCCCAGACCCGGGTAGAGGCGGCACGCCTCCTCGCACAGCAGTTCCAGTGACGCCGCGGTCTCCACACCGGTGTAGCCGCCGCCGACCACGATGAAGGTGCAGCGCTCGTCGCGCTCGGCCTGGTCGTCGGTGGCGTTGGCCAGTTCCAGCTGGGCCAGGACGTGGTCGCGCAGGTAGACCGCCTCGGCGAGGTTCTTGTTGCCCCGGCCGTACTCGATCAGGCCCGGGATGTCGAAGACCCGGGTGTTGCCGCCGGGCGCCAGGACGAGCCGGTCGTAGCGCTCGTAGCCGTACTCCCCGGAGATCTTGCGCACCACGACCGTGCGCGAGGCGGTGTCCACCCCGACGGCCGCGCCCGGGACCATGTGGGTCTGCCGGAGCTGGCGGTGCAGCGAGACCGCGATCGACTGCGGGGTCAGCAGACCGGACGCCACCTGCGGGAGCAGCGGCTGGTAGAGCATGTAGTCGTTCGGCGTGATGAGCACCAGCTCGGCCCTGCCCCTGGGAATCCTGCGTTCCAGCCGGCGCAGCGCGGTCAGTCCCGCGAAGCCTCCGCCGACCACAACGACGCGTGGCCGTGCCATCGTCGAACCACCCCCATGTCGTCCGGCTGTCAGCCCTCCTGACTGCCCCGGACCCGGTCGGCCAAACGTGGTCGCCGCCGGCGGGCCGGTCGGCGGAACGCCGGGACCGGTCCGGCGGCCTGCCCCGGTCCCGGCGAACGGGAGCCCGGTGGCGGTCCGCTCCACGGGCAGCGGCCCCCGGCCGCGCCGCCCGGCCGCGGGTCCAGGCATGCCGGCGGTGACGGGAAAGGGGCGCCGGCGCCGACGCGGCGCTACCGGGCGAGCAGCGCCGCGCGGGCCATCGTGAAGAGCAGGCCGGCCATCTCCTCGCGACCGAGCTCGCCCGCACTGTGCGGGGTGGAGTTCAGCAGGCCGAACACGGCGTGCAGGGCCGCGCGCAGGGCCGGTTCGGGGGTGTCGGGGCGCAGGCGGGCGAGCACGGCGACCCACTGCTCGACGTAGCCCCGCTGCAGTCGGCGGATCCGGCGGCGCTCGGGCTCGGGGACGTTCTCCAGTTCGCGGTCGTGCACCGTGATGAGGGCGGGCTCGTCCAGCGCGAAGGCGATGTGGCCGCGCAGCAGCGCGTCCAGGGCACCGGCGGGATCCGCCTCCTCCGCGGCGCGGGCCGCGCCCTCCTCCGCGAGCCGCTCGCTGATCTCCACCAGGATCGCGGCGAGCAGCGCCTCCTTGCCCGCGAAGTGCCGGTACAGCGCCGGCCCGCTGGTGCCCACCGCCCGCCCCAGGTCCTCGATGGACACGCCGTGGAAGCCGCGGGCGGCGAAGAGCCCGGCGGCCGCCCGGAGGATGACCGCCCGCCGTGTCCCCGCAGCCTGCCCCGCCATCGCGCTCCGATCGGTCTCCCGCCCTTCCTGGACACCGATGTTAACATTCACTAACATCGGTGATGTTAGCGTTCATTAACACACAGGGGTGGAAATGAGCAGGTCACCCGTGCTCGCCTCCGCGGCGGACACAGCGGGCGCGGCCTTCGCCGCCGACGACGCGGCCAACCGCGCGCTCACCGCCGAGCTGCGCGAACGCGTCGCGGCCGCGGCGCTCGGCGGCCCCGCCACGGCCAGGACCAGGCACGTCGAGCGCGGCAAGCTGCTCCCCCGGGACCGCGTGGACGCCCTCCTCGACCCGGGATCGCCGTTCCTGGAACTGTCGCCGCTGGCCGCGTACGGGATGTACGGCGGGGACGCGCCCGCCGCCGGGATCATCACCGGGGTGGGCCGGGTCGCGGGCCGCGAGGTCGTGGTGGTCGCCAACGACGCCACGGTCAAGGGCGGCAGCTACTACCCGATGACCGTGAAGAAGCACCTGCGCGCCCAGGAGGTGGCGCTGCACAACCGCCTGCCGTGCGTCTACCTCGCCGACTCCGGCGGGGCGTTCCTGCCGATGCAGGACGACGTCTTCCCCGACCGCGAGCACTTCGGCCGGATCTTCTACAACCAGGCCACGATGTCCGGGCTGGGCATCGCGCAGATCGCCGCGGTCATGGGCTCGTGTACCGCGGGCGGCGCGTACGTGCCCGCCATGAGCGACGAGGCGGTGATCGTGCGCGGGCAGGGCACGATCTTCCTGGGCGGCCCGCCGCTGGTCAAGGCCGCCACCGGCGAGGTCGTCACCGCCGAGGAGCTGGGCGGCGGCGACGTGCACGCGCGCGTCTCGGGCGTCGCCGACCACCTCGCCGAGGACGACGCGCACGCCCTGGGCATCGTCCGCCAGATCGTCGGCACGCTCGGCCCGCGCCCCGCCCCCGCCTGGGAGCAGCGGCCCGCCAGGCCGCCCGCGGCGGACCCCGGCGAGCTCTACGGCGTGGTCCCGGCCGACACCCGCACCCCCTACGACGTGCGCGAGGTGATCGCGCGGATCGTGGACGCCGGCGAGTTCACCGAGTTCAAGGCCGAGTACGGCAGCACCCTGGTCACCGGCTTCGCGCACATCCACGGGCACCCGGTCGGCATCGTCGCCAACAACGGCATCCTGTTCTCCGAGTCCGCGATGAAGGGCGCGCACTTCGTCGAGCTGTGCGACCGGCGCGCCGTCCCGCTGGTGTTCCTGCAGAACATCTCCGGGTTCATGGTGGGCCGCGACTACGAGGCGGGGGGCATCGCCAAGCACGGCGCGAAGATGGTCACCGCCGTGGCGTGCGCGCGCGTCCCCAAGTTCACCGTCGTCATCGGCGGCTCCTTCGGAGCGGGCAACTACAGCATGTGCGGCCGGGCCTACTCCCCCCGCTTCCTGTGGATGTGGCCCAACGCGCGCATCTCGGTGATGGGCGGCGAGCAGGCCGCGTCCGTGCTGGCCACGGTGCGCCGCGACCAGATGGCCGCCCGGGGCCAGGAGTGGCCGCCCGAGGCCGAGGAGGAGTTCAAGGCCCCGATCCGGGACCGGTACGAGGAGCAGGGCAGCCCGTACTACTCCACCGCGCGGCTGTGGGACGACGGCGTCATCGACCCCGCCGACACCCGCACCGTCCTGGGCCTGGGCCTGTCCGCGGCCCGGCACGCCCCGCTGGACCCCGTGGGCTACGGCGTCTTCCGGATGTGAACCCGAGCGCGTGTGGGAAAGGGAACGGAACGACCCATGGAAGAACTCGTGACACCCCGGGCGGGGCGGGCCGCGCCCGCCGTGCTGGTGGCCAACCGCGGCGAGATCGCGGTGCGGATCATCCGCACCCTGCGCGGGCTGGGAACGCGCTCGGTGGCCGTGTACAGCGACGCCGACGCCGGAGCGCGGCACGTGCGCGACGCCGACGCGGCGCTGCGGGTCCCCGGCTACCTGGACGCCGACGCGATCATCGGGGCGGCGCTGGCGTCGGGCGCGGCCATGGTCCACCCCGGCTACGGCTTCCTGGCCGAGAACGCGGCGTTCGCCCGCGCCTGCGCCGACGCGGGCCTGGTCTTCGTGGGCCCGCCGCCCGGAGCCATCGAGGCGATGGGCGACAAGATCCAGGCCAAGCGGACCGTGGCCGGCGCGGGCGTGCCGCTGCTGCCCGGGTTCGCCGAGGACCCCGGGCGGCCCATGACCGACGCCGAGCTGGTGGCCGCCGCCGCCCGGGTCGGCTACCCCCTGCTGGTCAAACCGTCGGCGGGCGGCGGCGGCAAGGGCATGCGCCTGGTGCGCGGAGAGGACGGGCTGGCGGCCGCCGCGGCCTCGGCGCGCCGGGAGGCGCGCGCCGCGTTCGGCGACGCCACCCTGCTGGTGGAGCGGTTCGTGGAGCGGCCCCGGCACATCGAGGTGCAGGTTCTGGCCGACGCGCACGGCAACGTCGTGCACCTGGGCGAGCGCGAGTGCAGCCTGCAACGGCGACACCAGAAGATCGTGGAGGAGGCCCCCTCGCCGCTGCTGACCCCCGCCGGGCGCGCCGCGATGGGCGAGGCCGCGGTGGCCGCGGCCAAGGCCTGCGGCTACGTGGGCGCGGGCACGGTGGAGTTCATCGTGGGAGGCGCGGACACGCCGCCAAGCCCCGGAGACACCCCCGGGGAGGGGGAGGACCCGGCCCCCCACTCACGATCAGACCACAGCGCCGCGGGCCCGCGCACCGGCGGCTCCGCCCCTGTGGACGGTGCCGGCCCCGGCTACTTCTTCCTGGAGATGAACACCCGGCTCCAGGTGGAGCACCCCGTCACCGAGGCCGTCACCATGATCGGCGGCGTGCGCGGGATCGACCTGGTTGAGGCGCAGCTGCGCGTCGCCCGGGGCGAGCCGCTGCCCTTCTCCCAGGCCGACATCGGCCTGGCCGGGCACGCCGTCGAGTGCCGGGTGTACGCCGAGGACCCCGCCCGCGGCTTCCTGCCCACCGGCGGGCGGGTGCTGCTCCTGGACGAGCCCGGCGGGCCGGAGGTCCGGGTGGACTCCGGCCTCACCGAGGGCGCCCGGGTCACCTCCGACTACGACCCGATGCTGGCCAAGGTCATCGTGTGGGACACCGACCGCGCCGGGGCGCTGCGCCGCGCCGACGCCGCGCTGTCCCGCTACACGCTGCTGGGCTGCGGCGTGAACACGGCGTTCCTCCGCGCCCTGCTGGCCAGCCCCGAGGTGGCGGCCGGGGACCTGAGCACCGACCTGACCGAGCGGCTGCGCCCCGGACTCGTGGACGGCGCCGAGGCGGTCCCCGACGCGGTGCTGACCGCCGCGGCCCTGGACCGCCAGCTCGGCCTGGAGCCCGACGGCCCGGTCGTGGACCCCTTCGACGTCCCCGACGGCTGGCGGATCGGCGACCGCGCCTGGACCACGTGGCGGCTGCACGCGCCGGGGCGGGACCCCGGCACCGTCGCGGTGCGGGTCCGCGCGCACGACCGCGCCGCGCGCCGGTTCCAGGTCCGGGTCGGCGGGGGCGAGGCGGTGGAGGCCACCGCCGAGCGGTCGGCCGACGGCCGGACCCTCGTCGTCGGCCACGGCGGGCGCACCGTGCGCTACGCCCGCGCCGCGACCGACGGCGAGCTGTGGCTGGGGCTGGACGGCGCGGCCTGGGCTCTCCGGGAGGAGGCCCTTCTGGCTCCTCTGCGCGCGTCCGCCGCCGGCACCGACGGCACCGTGCGCAGCCCCATGCCCGGCACGGTCCTGGCCGTGTCCGTCGAGCAGGGGGCCGCCGTGCGCGCGGGCGACGCGGTCGCCGTGGTCGAGGCCATGAAGATGGAGCACTCCGTCACCGCGCCGGTCGACGGGACCGTGACCGCCCTGCGGGCACGCCCCGGGCAGTCCGTGGCCATGGACGCCGTCCTGGCCGTCATCACCCCGGCAGAGGCCGGGCCCGCTTCCACCACCGCCGAGGAGCAGAGCTGATGTCGCACCGTCTCACCCCCGAACACGAGGACCTCCGCCGCACCGTCGAGGATTTCGCCCGCACCGAGGTGGCGCCCGTCATCGGCGACTACTACGAGCGGGGCGCGTTCCCCTACGAAGTCATCGCCGCGATGGGCCGGATGGGCCTGTTCGGGCTCCCCTTCCCCGAGGAGCACGGCGGCATGGGCGGCGACTACTTCGCGCTGTGCCTGGCGCTGGAGGAGCTGGCCCGGGTGGACTCCTCGGTCGCGATCACCCTGGAGGCGGGGGTGTCGCTGGGCGCGATGCCGATCCACCGCTTCGGCAGCGCCGAGCAGAAGAAGACCTGGCTGCCCCGGCTCTGCTCGGGCGAGGCGCTGGGCGCGTTCGGCCTGACCGAGCCGGGCGCGGGCTCGGACGCGGGCGGCACCCGCACCACCGCCGAACTCGTGGACGGCGGGTGGGTCGTCAACGGCGTCAAATCCTTCATCACCAACTCCGGCACCGACATCACCGCCCTGGTCACGGTGACCGCGGTGACCGGGACCAGGCCCGACGGGCGGCCGGAGATCTCCGCGATCCTCGTCCCGTCGGGCACCCCCGGGTTCGCGCTCGGGCAGAAGTACTCCAAGGTCGGCTGGAACGCCTCGGACACCAACGAGCTGGTCTTCACCGACTGCCGGGTCCCCGAGGCGAACCTGGTGGGCGAGCGCGGCCGCGGCTACGCCCAGTTCCTGCGCATCCTGGACGAGGGGCGCGTCGCCATCGCCGCGCTGTCGGTGGGCCTGGCCCAGGGCTGCGTGGACGAGAGCGTGCGCTACGCGGGCGAGCGGTCGGCGTTCGGCCGGAACATCGGCCACTACCAGGCGATCCAGTTCAAGATCGCGGACATGGAGGCCCGCGCGCACACCGCGCGGCTGGCCTACTACGACGCCGCGTCGCGCATGCTCGCCGGTGAGCCGTTCAAGAAGCAGGCCGCCATCGCCAAGCTGGTGGCGTCCAACGCGGCCATGGACAACGCCCGCGACGCCACCCAGGTCTTCGGCGGCTACGGCTTCATGAACGAGTACCCCGTCGGCCGCTTCTACCGCGACGCCAAGATCCTGGAGATCGGCGAGGGCACCAGCGAGGTCCAGCGCATGCTCATCGCCCGCGAGCTGGGCCTCCCCGCCTGACCCGGAGAAGCGGGCGGCCCCACCGGGCCCGGGCGGGCACCGGTGCGCCCGGGGCGGAACCGCCGGCGGAGTCCGCGCGACTTCCGGGAAGCCCGGCAGGACCGCCGGGAGCGGCCCCCGCGCCGTGTGGCGCGGGGGCCGCCCTCTGCCCGCCCCTTCGGCCAGAGGTCAGGAGACGTGGTCAGCGGGGCCCGACTTGATCGCCTCGACCAGGCTGCCGATCTTGTCCTCGGGCAGGTGCTGGGCGAGGTCGGCCTCGCTGATGATGCCGACGAGCTCGCGGTTCTCGATCACCGGGATCCGCTTGATCTTGTGCTGCGTCATCTCCTGCAGCACCCTGTCGATGTCGGCCCCCGCCTCCACGTAGAACGGCTTGCCCTGGGCCAGGTCCATCGCGTTGCAGCTGCTCGGGTCCTTGCCCTCGGCCAGACACTTGACCACGATGTCGCGGTCGGTGATGATCCCCTTCAGCTTGCCGTCCTCGCCGCAGATGGGCAGCGCGCCCACCCCCATGTCGCGCATCATGCGCGCCGCGTCGACCATCGAGACGTTCGCCTCGACGCACTTGACACCCCTGTGCATGATGTCCCTCGCGGTGGTCATGAACTCCCCCTCGTGTCAGCGCCCCCGCGCCCTCTTCCCGTACCGGGCGGGAGCGGTGCCGTGCCCCCTACCCACCACGGGCGGCGACACCCCCGGCGTCGGGCAAGCGCGCGCCAAGGTTCCCCCGGTCCGCTTCGGCTCAGCGGCGGCGGCAGACCATGATCTCGGTGCTGGGGCTCTCCCGCCGGGCACGCACCAGGCGCCGTTCGAGCGGGTGCAGGGCGGCCCCGGCGAGCCAGCCGGTCGGCTCGGTGAGGGTCGCCGCGCGCAACGCCCCTCCCCACACCTTGCGCCACACGGGGCCGGCGTCGACCTGGGCGTTCATCAGCACCAGCATCGGAGCCCGGCGCAGCACGTCGAAACCGGCGCGGGCCAGCCGCCCGGTGATCCAGCTGATCGTGCGGTTGACCTGGTTGGCGCCGCGCTCCGCGGGCCGGTGCAGGAAGTTCTCCGACAACACGAAGTAGCCGCCGGGCCGGACCGCCCGGGCGACGGACTCCAGGGCGGCGGTGTAGCGGTCGTCGTCGGTGATGTGGAAGAGCACGTCCATGCAGGAGGCCGCGTCGAACGCGGCCTCGGGCAGCGCGTCGCCGGGGTCGGCGATGTCCAGCCGCTCGAACCGGACGTCGGGGAAGCGCGGCCGCAGCCGCTCCACGGCCGCCTCCGTCAGGTCGCAGCCGGTGATCGACCCGACCCCCAGGTCCCGCCAGGCGCGCACGTAGAAACCGGTCCCCGAGCCGATGTCGAGCACTCTGGCCCGCGCCCGGTCCAGGTCGAGGGCTCCGGCCTCGCGCAGGAACACCTCTCTGCGGACCCGGTACATCCACTCGTTGAACGGCCTGCCCAGCGCGCGGTAGCCGACGCCGGTCTCCGTCCAGTCCGTCCCCAGGCGGCCCTCCCAGAAGGCCCTGCGTTCGTCATGGGAAGTCATTCCCGCATGATCTCCGCTCACCGGCGGCGCGTCCAGCGTCCCGCGCCGGGGCGCCGCGACAAGACCAGGGGCACGGCGTACGCCGTGCCCCTCGGGCTGTCCTGCGGGTCCGGGGCGTGTTTCCCGGATCGATCCGGGAAACACGCGCTAACGCCAGGAGGTCTGGCTTCCGGTGGAGGTGGTCTGCCCGGCCGCGGAGGCGTCGCCGATGGTGATGGCGTGCTCGACCAGGCGGATCAGTGTGGCTTTGGTGGAGGTCCGGTCCCGGGCGTCCACCTGCACGATCGGGATCTCCTCACTGAGGGTGAGGGCGTCGCGTACTTCGTTCGCCGAGTGGGGGTAGTAGGCGTCGAAGCCGTTGATCGCCACGATGAACGGCAGCTTCGCCTCCTCGAAGTAGTCGATCGCGGGGAAGCAGTCGGCGAGGCGGCGGGTGTCGACCAGGACCACGGCGCCGATGGCGCCTTTGACCAGGTCGTCCCACATGAACCAGAAGCGGTGCTGGCCGGGGGTGCCGAACAGGTAGAGGATGAGGTCCGAGTCCAGGGAGACGCGGCCGAAGTCCATGGCGACCGTGGTCGTCTGCTTGTCCGGCGTCTTGGCGAGGTCGTCGACCCCGACGCTCGCGCTGGTCATGACCGCTTCGGTGGTCAACGGCACGATCTCGGAGACCGAACCCACGAACGTCGTCTTACCGACACCGAAGCCCCCTGCGACGACGATCTTCACCGACGTCATCGCGTTCGCCACAGCACCGCCCTCGTCGGCCGGGCTAGAGCTTGCGAAGTCCACTGAGCACCCTTTCAAGCAGGTTGGCGTTGGGCCGGTTGTCGGTGTTGAGCGACGACCTGATCTGGACGAGGCCCTGCTCCGACATGTCCGCCACGAGCACCCGCGCGACGCCGAGCGGAATCCGGCACAGGGCGGAGATCTCCGCCACGGACCGCCACTCTCGGCACAGATCGCTGATCGCCTGACATTCAGGAGTCAGGGTTCCGAACTCGTTGCGCGCCGTGGCCGTCGTGGAGATCAGCGCCTCCAGCGGCAGCTGAGTCTTCGGTTTGGTCCGGCCCCGGGTTACAGCGTAGGGCCGCACCAGCGAACTCGGCGCGTTGTTGCTGGCCGACCACTGCTGGTCGGCCGCCTGCTGGCCTTGTCGTGGAACGTCCCCGTCGGCCGAACCGTCCGCCAGCGCCCTGGAGGCGCCGACGGGCTGGTTGCCGAACCACGAGGGGTTCCCGGCATCTCTACCGTGAGGTGGTGCCACCACTTCCTCCTGTCGGTGGTGGATCAGTGGATGCCCGTGGTGCGCGCAGCCGGCGTCAAGGCCCGGCCGGCACGCTCGACGAGCAGTGTCATCTCGTAACCGACCAGACCGAGATCGCATTCGGCGGCTGCCAGCACCGCGAGGCACGATCCATCGCTGATGGCCATGATAAGGAGCAGCCCTCGCTCCATCTCAACCACGGTCTGCGCAACCGCTCCGCCTTCGAAAACCCTGGCCGCGCCTTGTGTGAGGCTGGAGAGACCAGAGGCGATGGCCGCCAGCTGGTCAGCGCGGTCTGTGGGGAAGCCCGCCGAGGCGGCCAACGGCAGCCCGTCCGACGACACCACGATCGCGTGTGCCACGTCGGGCACGCGGTTAGCGAAGTCAGTGATCAGCCAGTTGAGTTCTTTCACCGGTTGATTCATCTGCTCTCCTGTCGGTCCCAGCCTTCACATCGGCCGCGCCGAGCGGCGGCCGAAAGCCAAGAGTCCATCGTTGACGACTGTATTGCGGTTTCATGTCCGAGAAGTGCAGATGATGCTAATTCATACTTCATCCGTGATCCACTTCTCGTTCGGGGGCCCCGGAGGAGGACTCCGGACCCCCGCACACTCCTGGAACATTCAGCTCCAAATCGGACACTATCTCTCCTCGGACGGATTGCCCAAGGCGTCCCGGCCCTGGCGGACCCCCTTCTGGAAACTGGAGAACCGGTTGCGGACCTTGTCGGGAGACCGAGAGGTGATCTGCTTGAAGTTCTCCGGCGCCGGGGCGGTGCCCGGAACCAGGTTCGCCTTGGGGACCCGCTTGGGCAGACCCGAGGTGGTGAGGCCTCCGGCGACCGGTTCGTTCGCCCTCGCCGCGGCGGTCTTCCACCCGGTGTCCGCCTCCGAGCGCCACTCGTCCTCAGGACGCGGTTCGGGGGCGGGCGCGCTCTCCCTGCCGAACGGGGTGAAACCGTCGTCAGTGTCGTTGACGGCACTGATCGGACCGGTCTCCTCCGCCGTCACCGCCGGGTTGACCGTGCGGCGGCGGAACCAGTTCGACTCGATGGAGTCGAAGATCGGCAACGGCTCGCTGCCGTTCTCCGGCGACGGCGGGACGACCGTGCCGTGGCTGCTACCCGTTCCGTACCTCTTGGAGAGGTAGGCCGTGGACCCGTAGCCCTCGCGGATCTCCGGCTCGGACGGGACGCTGCTCCCGTCCCCGTTGCGGTTACCCGAGTAGGGCTGGGCCGCGGGCTCCTGCCAGGCGCGCGTCTCCTCGACCGGCCGGGTGTCCTCGACCGGGTCCTGCCCCTCGGCGTAGCCGTAGACGGGCGGGGCGGGCTGCGCCGGCGGGGTGGTGCGCTCGGGGGAGCCACCGGCGCGGGCGGGGCCTGCTCGACGGGCGGGGCGGGCTTGGCCCATCCCGTGTCGCCCCACAGGTCCTGGCCGCTCGGCGGGTGCTCCTCCTGCGCCTGGCTCGGCTCCTGCTCGGGACGCGCGGCCGGGTCGGAACGCTTGGGCAGGGACGAGGGGGACTCGCGCTCCCATACGGGGCGGTCGTTGCTCTCGGGCCGCTGCCACACGTTGTCGGCGGGGTCGGCCGGGGCCGGGGAGGAGGCGAAGGCCGCGGTGGCCTCGGCGTAGGTGTCCGGGACCGCGCCGCGCGACGGGCCGAGCGCGGGCGGGGTGGAGTCGACCGGGGTGATCAGCAGGTCCCCGGGCAGCACCACGAGCGCGGTGATGCCACCGTTGTGCGCGGCGCGCAGCCGGACCTGGATGCCGTGCCGGTTGGCCAGGCGGCTGACCACGAACAGGCCCATGCGGCGCGAGATCGCGACGTCGATGACCGGCGGCTCGGCGAGCCGCTGGTTCGTGGTGTCGATCTCCTCGGGCGCCATGCCGATGCCGGAGTCGGTGATCTCGACCATGACCTCGCCGCCGTCCAGGGCGCGGGCGTTGACCGAGACCTGGGTGTCGTGCGAGGAGAACGCGGTGGCGTTCTCGACCAGCTCGGCGACGAGGTGGATGACGTCGTTGACCGGGCGGCCCAGGACCGAGATGTGCGAGGGGGCCCGGACGTTGACGCGCTCGTACTGCTCGACCTCGGAGATCGCGCCGCGCAACACGTCGACCAGCGGGACCGGCTGGGCCCACTTGCGGGTGTTGTCCTGGCCGGACAGAACCAGCAGGTTCTCGTTGTTGCGGCGCATGCGGGTGGCCAGGTGGTCGAGCTGGAAGAGGTCGCCCAGGCGCTCGTCGTCCTGCTCGCTCTGCTCCAGGCCGTCGATGAGGCGGAGCTGCCGCTCGACCAGCGTCTGGCTGCGGCGGGACAGGTTGACGAACATCGCGTTGACGTTGTTCCGCAGCGCCGCCTCGTCCGAGGCCAGGCGCAGCGCGACCCGGTGGACCTCGTCGAAGGATCTGGCCACCTCACCGATCTCGTCGCTCGAGTCGACGTCGATCGGGGCGATCCGCACCTCCCCCGGGCCCGCGTTGGTCTCCCGCATCCGGTTGATGGACTCCGGCAGCTCCTTGGCCGCGATGCGCATGGCTCCGTCGCGCAGCGCGCGCAGCGGGGTGACCATGGAGCGGGCCACCAGCATGGTGACGATGAAGACCGCGATGATGACCGCGAACACCATGATGGAGTCGCCGATCGCCTGGGTGAGCGACCTGTTCTTGAGGGCGGTCGCCTCCTCGCGCACCGAGGCGGCCATCGAGCCCTCCACCTGCTGCATGCGCTCCAGCGCGGCGTCGGCCACGTTCTGGTAGTCGTCGGCCCCGTCGCCCGAGGAGATGCCGCTCAGCGGCTGGTTCTCGGCCGCGCGCATCATGACGCGCAGGCGCATCGTGCCCAGCCGGCTGACCTCGAGACCGGTGTAGTTGTCGTCGAACAGCGCCCGCTGCTCGGTGGTCGCGCTGGCCCGGAAGTTCAGGATCTCGTTGCTGTAGCGCGCCTGGGTGGTCTCGATGGCCTCCTGGCTGCCGCCCGACATCGAGTTCCGCATCAGCGAGTGCAACATCAGCGCGGACTCGTACGACTGGTGGTCACGGGCCTTGCTCAGCGCGGTCAGCGCGCGCACGCTCTCGCGCAGCGCGGTGCTGTCCGTGTCGTTGGCCATCGTCTCGTTGAAGCTGATGAGCGAGGAGATGATCTGGCGGTACTTGGTGACCGCCGGGAGCATCGTGATGCGGGTGCTCCTGACCTCCTCGCGCAGGCTGGTCAGCGCCTCCAGGTCGGTCAGCATCGTGTCGAGCCGACCGCTGGCGGTCTCGTTGCCCGGGTTGCCCAACTCGTTGGCGCCGGTGCGCACGTCGTTGAGCGCCTGGTCGACGATGTTCTGCTGCTCCTCCAGTTCTACCTGGCGGGAGTTGGACCGCTGCTCCGGGTTGGGGTTGTCGGCGATGTAGGCCGCGGTGAGCAGGCGTTCCTTGCCCAACCCGTTGGCCAGCAGCACGACGTCCTCGCTCAGGGCCGCCATCGTCTCGATGCGCTCGTGCGTGAGCGTGGTCGCGACGTTCTCTGAGATTCGCAGGCCGCCCAGGAGCAGGACGGCCGCGGTGGGAATGACGACGAGCGCAACCAGCCGGGAACGGACGCGCCAGTTCCGGGGAGTCATCCATCGGGCGGAGCGCTTCGACGAAGCGCTCCGGTCGGCCGATCCGGCCTGGTCCGGCACTTCGTCGGTGGCTTCAGCACCATTTTTCGTCGCTCGTGTCGACACGGACCCTCGCAACCTTTCGTGTCACCGCCTCGGGCACTGGATCAAGGACCCCATGGTGGGTGGAATCCAGACAGGATCACGCATACGGCGCCGTATGGACTGTGCGAACAGCACGGAGCGCCGTTTGAGATGTCATGTGTAGTGGCCCGGCATTGAGAAGGGGGATCTTGCCGCCGCCAGGACGCACCTCATGGGGAGAGAGGCGTCGCTCACCGCTAAACCGAAACGGCGTGCGTGAGGTCGTTAGCGTACCAATCCGGCCAGACATCCCGCATACCCCGATTATCCCCAACCGCCGGAGTCGCCTGGGACCGGTTTATACGTTTTGCGCCCCCAGGGCTAGTCCTCGGGGCCTCTCTCGTGCGACTTCTGCGTGTGGAGAGGAGGATACGAGCCCTCCCCCGACACGTTGATAACTTTTTGAACACACCTCGCGCAAACTGGGAAGCCGCCGGTCAACGTGGCATCGTGACGCCGCACACACGTTTTTTCGGGGGCTGGGGGAACGGGCCGTGAGGCAACGCAACAGCGCGTGTCGGCGTACGGCCGCGATCGTTCTGGGCGCCTGCCTGGCCGCCGCGCCCGCGGGGAGCGCGGGAGCGCGGGAGCCCGTGTCGGTCGAGAGCCTCAGGATCAGGCTCGCCGAGGTCGGCGCCAGGCTGGACGAACTGTACGCGGACGCCGACGCGGCGATCCTGGCCTACGAGGAGCAGCGGGAGCTGCTGGAGGAGGCCGCCGACGCGTACGAGGAGGCCCGGGAGCAGGCCGACGTGGCCGCGGACCTGCACGGCGAGGCCCGCTCCGGCGGCGTGCGGTACGCGGTCCTGGCGTACCAGGGCGTCGACCTGGGCCCCGCCCAGGCCTGGGCGGACGGCGGCGCCCTCCAGGAGGTCCTGGCGCGCGACGGCTACCTTCGGCTGCTCGACGGCCGGAAGCTGGACCGGCTGGACCGCGCGAACGCCGCGGGCCTGGTCGGCGAGACCCTGCGCCGGCGCGCCCGGGCCACCCGGGAGGCGCGGGGCGCGGCCGCGCTGGACGCGGCCGAGGCCAGGAACACCGCGCTGGACGCGGTGGACGCGCAGGAGTCGGAACTGAGGTCCCTCCTGGAGGAGCAGACCGGCCTGGACACCGCGCTCGCCGCGGCCCGGGAGGGCGACGCCGAACCGGGGGCCGAGCACGAGCGCGCCCTGCTGCGGGCCCGGAGCGCGGTCGGGAACGCCGACCACGGCGCCCCCTGGGACTCCGCCGAACCGTCCGGAACGGACCCCGGGGACGACTCCGGGGACGGCTCCGAGGACGCCGCCGGACCGTCGGACGCGGCGTGCACCGGCGGGCCGTTCGACCGCCATCCCAACGGCGGGATTCCCGCGTCCGCGCTCTGCCCGCTCCCCCAGCCGGGTGAGGCGCTGCGCGCCGACGCCGCCGCGGCGTTCATCGAACTGGACGGCGCCTACCGGGAGCGCTTCGGCCGCCCCATGTGCGTCACCGACTCCTACCGTCCGTTCGACGAGCAGGTCAGGCTCTTCCGGGAGAAGCCCCCGGGTACGGCCGCCCGCCCCGGCACCAGCGCGCACGGCCTGGGCCTGGCCGTCGACCTGTGCGGCGGCGTCCACGAGCACGGCTCGCGGGAGCACGCCTGGATGCTGGACACCGCCCCGTCGTACGGCTGGACCAACCCCGACTGGGCGCGGAACGGCTTCGAGCCCTGGCATTGGGAGTACCTCGACGCCCGTTCTTCTCGGTGATCTTGACCTTTTCGGGGTCTCGGACGTGGTTGAGACCCCGAAAACGTCAAGATCAGCGGGGAGGTACGACCGCGGGCTAAGCGCCCGAGCCCACCCGGAGTTCGAACTCGCCGAGCGGGCCGCCGTCCACGAGGAGCTCCTCGCCCGGCTCCAGCAGCCGGGTCCGGGCGGGCAGGGAGCCGACCAAGGCCCCGCCCAGCCCCCGGGACCAGCCGAGCCCGCCGTCCAGGACCGCCTCCGCCACCGGCTTGCCCTCGACGCTCCCGGAGACGACGAGGTCGGCGCCGTCGAACTCGTCGCACGTGGTGATGGCCGGGCCCAGGGTCAGGCCGACCCGCCCGCCGCCGAGGGTGCGCCACAGGCAGGCCAGGGTGTACCCGGCGTGCCCTCCTCCCCCGCCGAAGACCGCCGCCACGCCCACGTCGGCCAGCAGACCCGGCTCTCCCGCGGGCAGGGCGACGCCGTCGTCGGTGCCGTGGACCAGGTGCGGCTCGACCGACTGCTCCTCGGCGTCGGCCCCGCGCACGGGGACCGGATCGCGGGGCTCCAGCGGGACGCACAGCCGCGTCTCGAACTCGACGATGATCTCCACGGGGACCGCGAGCGCCCGCTGGTAGGCGTCGGCCATGGCGTCCCGGCCCGCCGCGAGCAGTTCGGGCATGCTCTCGGGGCCCGGATAACCGAAGACGCATCCGTCGTCGACGACACCCGGGCGCCGCTCACCCCCGCTGGGGGACAGATAGGTGACCCAACGCATTCAGCAACCCCTCCCGGCCGGCGCCCCGTCCCGGTGCTCCCCGTGCGGGCGCGGCTCCCTTCCAGGCAACATACCGGCTCTTCCGGACCGGATCGGAAGGACGGGGCTACAGCGGGTTGTGCTCCTTGCCGGTGCCCGCGCACATGCGGCACCACTCCTCGACGCGGGTCCAGCAGATCACCCCCGAGGCCTCGCGGCGGGGCATCTCCGGACGCCACCGGCCCGTGCCGCCGCAGCAGCGGCAGGGGCCGGCGGCGCGGTCGCACCATTCGCAGCCGTCCAGTTCGCACCGCGCTCGGAGCGTCTCCACCCGCACCCGACCGTCCCCCCGCTGTTCTCGACGCCTTCTTTTCAGGTCAGCGTGGCACAGCGGGCGAGTCCGCGTCCACTGGGGCCTGCCGGGCGGGAGCCCGTGGAAGGGCCGGTCAGGCGGACTCGCGCAGTACCAGGTGGGTGTCCAGGATCAGCTGGACGGGCTCGGCGGAGTCGCCGGTGATGCGGTCGATGAGCACCCGCGCCATCTCCCGGCCCATCAGCTCGGTCGGCTGGTTGACGGTGGTCATCGGCGGCTCCGCGTGCTCGGCGAGGGTCGAGTCGTCGTAGCCGACCACGGCGACGTCCCCGGGAGACGTGCGCCCCGCCGCGCGCAGCACGCGCAGCGTCGCCAGGCCCATCAGGTCCGAGGCGGCGAACACCGCGTCCAGGTCGGGGTGGCGCTCGAGGAGGGCCCGCATGGCCGACGTGCCGCTGTCGTAGCTGAAGTCCCCGTAGAACACGAGGCTCTCGTCGAACTCGATGCCGACCTCGTCCAGCGCCGCGCGGTAGCCCTGGAGCCGCTCCACACCGGCGATCATGTCCTGGGGGCCGGTGATGGTGGCGATCTTGCGCCGGCCGGTCTCGATCAGCCTCCGGGTGGCGATCCGGCCCCCGCCGAAGTTGTCGATGTCCACGTACGACATCTGGTCCTCGGACATCCCGAGCGGCCGGCCGCCGTAGACGAAGGGCACACCCGACTCCGACAGCAGCTTCGGGAGCGGGTCGTTCCTGTGCAGCGACAGCAGCAGCACGCCGTCGACGTGCTGCCCGGCGAGGTAGCCGCCGAGCCGCTCGTGCTCGGTGCCCGAGCGGCCGGTGGCCAGCAGCAGCTGGAAGCCCCGCTCGGACAGGGCCATCCCCACCCCGAGCACGATCCCCGCGAAGAAGGGGTCGGAGAAGAGGCGCTGGTTGCTCTCCGACACCACCAGCGCCACCGTGTCGGTACGCCGCGTGACCAGCGTCCGGGCCGCCCGGTTGGGAACGTACCCCAGCTCCCGGACCGCCTGCTGCACGGCCTCGCGGGTGGCCGGACTCACCTGCTCGGACCCGTTGATCACCCGGGAGACGGTCCCCCTGCCGACCCCCGCGAGAGCGGCCACCATCTCCAGTGTCGGACGCCGCCGACGTTCCATCGCTTTCCCCCAACCCATGGCAGCGCCGTCCCGGCGCCCCCTTTTTCTATCCTGGAGCACGCCGGAACGGCGACAGCACAGCCGCGAACGCCGGGGCGTACTCCTCGAACCTCTCGGGCTCGGGCCCCCGGGGCGGGCTCCGCCGCGGCCGTCGCGGACCGGCTCGCGGCCCCGCCCCGGAGGACGCTCGTCCACCCGGGCGCGACCGGGGAGCGGCCCCTAGTCCGCGGCGCCGATCCCCCCGTTGCGGGCGACCCGCCCGTACCACAGGCCGCTGTCCTTGACGGTCCGGACCTGGGTGTCGTAGTCGACGTGCACGAGGCCGAACCGCTTGCCGTAGCCGAGCGCCCACTCGAAGTTGTCCATCAGCGACCAGGCGAAGTAGCCCTTGAGCGGCACCCCCGCCCCGATCGCCTCGTGCGCCGCCCTCAGGTGGGCGTCCAGGTAGGCGATCCGGTCCTCGTCGTGCACCGCGCCGTCGACGACCCTGTCCTCGAAGGCGGCGCCGTTCTCGGTGACGTACAGGGGCAGGCCCGGGTAGTCGGCGGCGAGTCGGGTCAGCGTGTCGTAGAGACCGGTGGCGTCGATCGGCCAGCCCATGGCGGTGACCGGCAGGCCGGTGTCCACGTCGACGACGTGCTCGCTGCCGACCGACGGCGAGTACTCGGCGGGGCCCAGGTCGTCCGGGTCCACTCCCTCCCGGGAGCCGGACACCCAGCTGGGGTTGTAGAAGTTGACGCCCAGCATGTCCAGGGGCGCGGAGATGGTCTCCAGGTCGCCGTCGCGCACGAAGCCGTAGTCGCTGACCGCGGCGACGTCGGCGAGCAGGTCCTCGGGGTAGCGCCCCTTGACCAGCGGCTCGGTGAAGATCCGGTTGCGCAGGGCGTCGATGCGCCGGGCGGCGTCCACGTCGGCTTCGCCGTCGGTGTACGGGCGCACCGTGGTCTGGTTGTGCACGATGCCCACCAGCGGCGCGCGCCCGGCCCCGGCTCCCAGGTCGCGGATGACGTTGGCGGCCAGGCCGTGGCCCAGCATCAGGTGGTGCGCCGCGGCCAGCGCGGACGCGGGCTCGCGGCGGCCCGGCGCGTGCACGCCGGAGGCGTAGCCCAGGAACGCCGCGCACCACGGCTCGTTGAGGGTGTTCCAGTTGGTGATCCGGTCGCCCAGCAGCTCGTACATGACGCCCGCGTACTCGGCGAACCGGTAGGCGGTGTCGCGGTTGGGCCAGCCGCCCGCGTCCTCCAGCGTCTGGGGCAGGTCCCAGTGGTAGAGGGTCGGCCACGGCTCGATCCCGACCTCCAGCAGGGCGTCCACGAGCTTGTCGTAGAAGTCCAGCCCCGCCTGGAGGGGCTTGCCGCTGCCGGTGGGCTGGACGCGCGGCCAGGCCACGGAGAAGCGGTAGGCGCCGACGCCCAGGTCGCGCATGAGCGCGACGTCGTCGCGGTAACGGTTGTAGTGGTCGCAGGCGGGGTCCCCGGTGTCGCCGTTCTGGACCTTGCCGGGGGTCGCGCTGAAGGTGTCCCAGATGCTGGCGCCCCGGCCGTCGGCCGTGGTCGAGCCCTCGATCTGGAAGGAGGCGGTGGCCACTCCCCAGACGAAGCCGGGAGGGAACTGGACGCCGGTCTCGGACTCTTGACCGGTCCGGGAGAGCGAGGTGGCTGGCTGCGAAGTCACGATTTGATGGCACCTTCCATGATCCGGCCGATCAGCTGGCGGCCGAGGACGAAGAACAGAATCAGCAGCGGGAGGGTGGCGACGACCGATCCGGTGAACATCAGGGCGAAGTCGCGGGAGTACGCCGACTGGTTGAGCTGGTTGATGGCGAGCTGGACCGTCGGGTTGGAGGGGGTCAGCACGGCCAGCGCCCAGGTGAACTCGTTCCACTGCGTCATGAACGTCAACAGGCCGAGCACGATCATGGCCGGGCGCAGCGCGGGCAGCACCACGCTCCAGTAGACGCGGAAGGTGGAGCAGCCGTCCATGCGCGCCGCTTCCAGGAGCTCGTCGGGGATCGCCTGGATGCAGTACTGGCGCATCATGAACACGCCGAAGCCGCTGACCATGAACGGGACGATGATCGAGATGATCTCGCCGCGCCAGCCGAACCACCCCATCAGCATGAGCAGCGGGATGATGCCCATCTGCACCGGGACGGCCATGGTCACGACGACGCCGACCGCGGCGACGTTGCGGCCCTTGAAGCGCAGCTTGGCCAGGGCGAACCCGGCCATGGAGGAGAAGAGCACCACCGACACCGCGAGCACGGTGGCCGAGATCGCCGAGTTCGTCAGGCCGAGCGTGAAGTTGGCCGTGGTGTTGGCGAAGAGCCGCTCCAGGTTGGCCGGGAAGTTCCCGCCGGGCAGGAACTGCGGCGGGCGGGCCGAGGCGGCCGCCGAGTCGCGGCTGGCCACGACGAACATCCACCACAGGGGGAACACCGACAGCAGGACGGTGATGGTGAGCCCGATATAGGTCAGCGGGGTGGCCTCGCGCATCCCGCTGCTGCCCTTGGCCCGCCTGGCGCGGTTCCTGCCCCCGCCCCCGGCCGGCGTGGGCCTGGTGGGCGGCGGGTTCAGCGTGGTGGTCACTGCGCCCCCTTGATCCTGCTGCTGAGCAGCGCGTTGAGCGCGCCGATCAGGACGATGAGCACGAACAGCGTCCAGGCGATCGCCGAGCCGTACCCGTAGTTGTTGAACCGGAAGCCCTCTTCGAAGATGAGCATCATGACGGTCTGGAACTGGCCCTGCGTACCGCCGGCGACGCTGCCGCCGTCGAAGATGACCGGCTCGGTGAACAGCTGCATCTGCCCGATGGTGGAGACGATCACGGTGAAGATGATGGTGGGCCGCAGCATCGGGACGGTGATCTGCCAGAACTGGCGCATGCGGGAGGCGCCGTCGATCGAGGCGGCCTCGTACAGGTCCTTGGAGATGGCGGTCATGGCCGCCAGGTAGATCAGGGCGTTGTAGCCGGTCCAGCGCCAGTCGACCATCACCGCGATGACCGCCCAGGACGAGAAGGTTCCGCCCTTCCAGTTCACCGGGTCGATGCCGAAGAACCCGAGCGCGTAGTTGACCAGGCCGAACTCGGTCCCGAACAGCTGGGAGAAGACGATGGCCACGGCCGCGACCGAGGTCAGGTAGGGCAGGAGCAGCCCCATCCGGAAGAAGTTGACGGCGCGGATCCTGCGGCTCAGCGTGTCGGCCAGGAACATGGCCAGCAGCAGCTGGGGGACCACGCCGAGGACGAACATCCCGAAGGTGTTGTACAGCGCGTTCCAGAACTTCGCGTCCTGGGCCAGGCGGACGTAGTTGTCGATGCCGACGAAGCCCTGGTTGCCGCCCAGGAGCGTCCAGTCGTGCAGGGAGACCCAGACCGTGTAGAGCAGCGGGAAGAGCCCGAACACCGCGAAGAGCAGGAAGAAGGGCGCGATGAACAGGTAGGGGGAGGTCCGGAGGTCCAGGCGGGTGAGCAGGATCTGTCGCTGCTCCCGCCGCTTCCGGTCGTCGTTCGAGGGATCGGGAGGGGTCGCGCCCTCCGTGTCCCTGGGCGGGGCGCCGCCGCGCCTGAGAAGAGTCACGTCGTGCGCTCCTCGTGGATGGTCGGTGGGTGGTCAGATGTCAGACGGAGCAGGCGGCCCGTCCCCGCCGGAGTCGGGAGAAGAGACTCCGGAGGGACCGGGACGGGCCGCCCGGACCGGACCGCGCCTTTCGACACGGGGATGTGCGGACCCGCCCCGGCTGGAGAGACCGCCGGCGAGGGCGGGGCGCGGGGCGGGTCCGCACGTTCGGGGGGCAGGGGCGCTACTGGCCCGCGGCCCGCTCGGAGTTGCTGATGGCCTGGTCCCAGGCCTCGCTCGGGGAGGCCTGTCCCTGCTCCATGGCCTCGAGGGCCTTGCGGAACTCCTCGGAGACCTGGGCGTTGTGGACGCCGTAGTAGACGGGCTCCAGCTGCTGGGCGGTCTCGCTGTAGATCGCGCCGACGGGGGCCTGGTTGAAGTAGTCGCGGGTGAACTCGGTGACGGCCGGGTCCTCAAGGGCCTGCGGCGAGGAGGGCAGCGTGTTGGCCTCGTTCCAGGCGGAGGTCTGGCCTTCGGGGCTGCTCAGGAACATGGCCAGGTCGGCCGCTTCCTCGGGGTGCTCGCTCTGGGTGGTCACCGAGAGCCAGGAACCGCCCCAGTTGCCGCCGTTGCCGGGCACGGAGGCGACGTCCCAGCGGTCGCGGCCGCTCTCACCCGCGGTGCTCTCGATGTGGCCGAGCATCCAGGCCGGGCAGGGCAGGGTCGCGAAGACGTTGTTCTGGATGCCGGCGTTCCACTCGTCGGACCACATGGGCAGGTTGGCGGACAGGCCCTTGTCGGCCATCTGCTCCGCCAGGTCCCAGCTGTCCGTGATGACCGGGTTGCTCTCGGCCACCAGGTTGTTCTCGGTGTCGAAGAAGGTGTGCGTGCCGCCCTGGGCGTTCATGGCGTTGAAGTACGGGGTGACGGTGGAGACGAAGGAGGCGCCGGTCTCGGCCTTCTGGAACTCCTCGCCGAGGGCGATGAAGTCCTCCCAGGTCTCCCACCTGGCGCCGACCTCCTCGCGGTCGGTCGGCAGGCCGGCGTCCTCGAAGAGGGACTTGTTGTAGCACATGCTCATGCCGCCGATGTCGGTGCCCAGGCCCACGACGCGCCCCTCGGCGTCCTTGCCCAGCTCCCACTTCCACGGCAGGTAGTTGCCCTCGATGTCGGCCGCGCCGTACTCGCCGAGGTCGACGAAGTTGTCGCTCTGGCTGAGGTAGAACTGCTGGACGATGCCCTCTTCGATGGCGACGATGTCGCCCGCGCCGTCGCCGGCCGCGATGTTCTGCTGCAGCGCCGGGACGTAGTCGGCGTTGAGGTCGCTGAGGTTGTTCTCCTCGATCGTGATGTTCGGGTTCTCTTCCATGTACTGCTCGAAGAGCGCGTCGTACCCGAAGACCCCGAAGGTGTCGATGGTCAGCGTGATCTCGCCGTCCTCGGCCGTGTCCCCGCCGCCGCACGCGGTGGCGGTGAGCAGTGCGACCGCTCCGACCGCCGCGGCGGCCACCTTCCAGTGCCGACGATTAGAAGCTCGCATGTGCGACCCCTCGCTCAAGGTGGAATGTCTTGGATCGCGTCCCGAATCCCCCGGGCTGGGAGCGCTCCCAAGAGAGTGGCCCACGCCACTGCCTTCCGTCAATCCCCGATCATGCTTACGCAACGCAACCGTTACCTGGATCACTCCGAGGCTTTCCCGGAAAACGCGAAGACCGCCCGGAAACCCTGCTCACCAGGGAATCCGGGCGGTCCGAGCGGTCCGCTCCCGAAGCGGGGCGGTGGGTCAGGCCTGGTCGTCGACCGGGAAGACCACGCCCTGCCAGGTCTCCTCGACGTAGGCCCGCACCTCGTCGCTGTGCAGCAGCTCGCCCAGCTTGACGAGGTCGGGGTCCTCGGCGTCCGCCGCGCGGACCACCAGTCCGTTGGCGTAGTCCTCGACGTAGTCGGCGGTGTCGCTGGGCTCCCACGCCAGCTCGTTGGCCGTCCCGGGGAGGTCGGCCTCGATGGCGTAGTTGCCGTTGACGACGGCGGCGTCCACGTCAGGCAGCGACCTGGGCAGCTGCGCCGCCTCCAGCGGGGTCACCGTGACGTCCTTGGGGTTGTCGGTGATGTCGGCCTCGGTGGCCAGGGCCCCCGCCTCGGGGTCGACCGTGATGAGGCCCTCGGCCTCCAGGGTCGCCAGCGCGCGGTCCAGGTTCGCCGCGTCGTTGGGCACCGCGATCTCCGCGCCGTCGGGGATGTCCCCGACGCTCTCGTGCTTGTCCGAGTACAGGCCCAGCCGCTCCACGTGCACGTCGCTGATGTAGGCGAGCTCGTCGTCGGGGTTGGCCGCCTGCCACTCCTCCAGGAAGGTGCGGTGCTGGAAGTAGTTGGCGTCCAGTTCGCCCTGGGCGAGCTGCGGGTTGGGCTGGTTGTAGTCCGCGATCTCCACGATCTCCAGGTTGAGGCCCGCGTCGGCGGCCAGCTCGTCCTGGACGAACGCCAGGATCTCGCCGTGCGGAACAGGGCTCACCCCGACGGTCAGGGTGGTCAGGCCCTCCTGCTCCGGGCCCCCGTCGGAGGCGTTCTCACTGGGCGCCCCGCACGCCGAGACCGTCGCCGCCAGTGCGATGGCCCCGACCCCCGCGATCGTCCTGCGCATGTCACCACTCCTTGTCGTCGTTGACTGTCGGTTGGAACGGCCCCGTTCGGGGCCCCTGTGGCGTGTCACCGGTGGGACACCCTCCGCACGAGGAGGTCCCCCGCGCTCTGCACCAGCTGGACCATCAGGACCAGGAAGACGACGGTCGCCCACAGGTAGTAGTCGTCGAAGCGCTGGTAGCCGTACCGGATGGCGATGTCGCCGAGCCCGCCGCCGCCGATGGCCCCCGCCATCGCCGAGTACGAGACCAGCGTGACGACCGTCATCACCAGGCTCGCGACCAGGCCGGGAAGCGCCTCGGGCAGCAGCACCTTGACGACGATGACGCTCTTGCGCGCGCCCATCGCGTGCGACGCCTCGATGACGCCGCGGTCCACCTCGCGCAGGGCCGTCTCCACCAGCCGGGCGAAGAACGGGATCGCGCCGATGCTCAACGGCACGACGGCGGCGGTGGGCCCCAGTGTGGTGCCGGTGATGAACCGGGTCAGGGAGAGCACCGCGACCATCAGCACGATGAACGGCAGCGAGCGCCCCACGTTCACCACCGCGCCGAGCACCGCCCTGAGGACCGGGGCGGGGGTGAGCCCGTCCCGGTCGGTCGCCACCAGCAGCACGCCCAGCGGAAGCCCGACCGCGACGGTGACGAGTCCGGACCACAGGACCATGTAGAGGGTGTCCAGGGTGCCCAGCCACAGGACCGGCCACATCTCGGGCCAGCGCGCGGCCAGTTCGCCGAACCACTCCGTCATCGGACCTCCTCCACCAGCAGGCCGTTGTCGGCCAGGTAGGCGAGCGCCTCGGCCCGGCGCTCGCCGGTGATCCGCACGTTGAGGCGGCCCACCGAGTGCCCGGCGACCTCCTCCAGCGCGCCCGCGATGATGTTGACGTCCACGTCGAAGCCCCGGGTGATCTGCGACATCAGCGGCTCGTCCGTTCCGTCCGGGTAGGTCAGCGCCACGGTTCCGGGCGGCGGGTCCGACGGGAGCGGGAACAGCGAGCGGGTCAGCAGCGATCCGGGGGTGCGCAGCAGGTCGGAGACCCGGCCCGACTCGGTGAAGGAGCCGTCCTCCATGATCGCCGCGGAGTCGCAGACGCGCTTGACCACCTCCATCTCGTGCGTGATCAGCAGGATGGTCAACCCGAGTTCGCGGTTGAGCGTGCGCAGCAGGTCCAGGATCCCGGCGGTGGTCGCCGGGTCCAACGCCGAGGTCGCCTCGTCCGACAGCAGCACCTTGGGGCGCGGGGCCAGGGCCCGGGCGATTCCCACCCGCTGCTTCTGCCCGCCCGACAGCTGGGCCGGATAGGCCCTGGCCCTGTCGGCCAGCCCGACCAGGTCCAGCAGCTCGGCCACGCGCCGACGGCGCTCGACCCGGGAGACTCCCGCGATCTCCAGCGGGAAGGCGACGTTGCCCGCGACCGTCCGCGAGGACAGCAGCGCGAAGTGCTGGTGGACCATCCCGATCCCGTGCCGCGCGGCGCGCAGCCGCGCGGAGCCCAGCGCGGTGAGGTCCTGGCCGTCCACCCGGACCTCGCCCCGGTCGGGGCGTTCCAGCAGGTTGACGCAGCGCAGCAGGGTGCTCTTGCCCGCGCCGCTCCGCCCCACGACGCCGTAGACCTCGCCCTGGCGGACGTGCAGGTCGACGCCCTGGAGAGCCGCGATCCGGCGGCCCTTCAACCGGTAGGCCTTGTGCAGGCCGACAGCGTTTATCACTGTTCCCTCGAAAAAGTCTGGATTCCTTGTGGGAAGCCCGCCCCACCGGAGAGCTCCTCGTCAGGGCGCGTCCGGGCACGGCAGTGGAACCCCGGCGGCGCGCCCCCGGTGGGAGCGGCGCACCAGGGGCTCAAAACCCACAATATCAGTAGGAAATCGGCTTCGCCGCCCGCTTCGGAGCGATCATCCCCACCCTGGTCAGTGGGGTGGATCACCGCGGATTTCGGCTTTCCGCCCCGAAGCCGCCTACACTCGGTTTCGCCGAGCGGATGGACGTCCCCGCCCCGGGCCCGCCAGGAGGCGCTTCCCGGGACGCCTCCGGGTGAGCGCGCGGCCTCCGGTGCGGGGCCCGCGGTCCCGAGAACGATCCGGGGGCGCGACCGGGCCCAGGCCGACCGTTCCGCCCGGCCGACCCCACAAGCGGAGTCCCTGCCTCCCGTCGAGCGGCGCGTGCCGTTCGCAGGGCCTCCGCACGACCGAGGAGCGAGACAGTGCCGCCCTTCCGTTCGACCGGCGACGGTCGGAACACCGACCACGCCGACTTCTGGGCCCCCGACCCCTCCGACCGGACCTGGCGCGACCGCCTGGCCGGGCTCACCGGCCCGTCCGCCGCCCGCGCGGGCGCCCGCGGGCGCGCCACCGGTCTCCTCGTCGGCGCGCTGTCGCTCGTCCTGACCGTGCCCGCGGCGCCCGCGCACGCCGCCCCCCTGGCCCCTCCGCCCCCGGCCGAGAGCCTGGACTCGCTGCTGGACCGGGCGGACTCGCTGAGCGAGGAGTACAACGGCGAGCTGCGCGACATGGAGGGCGTCATCGAGGACGCCGAGAAGGCCGAGGAGCGGGCCGAAACCACCCGCGCGGAGGTCGACGAGGCCAAGGAGCAGGTCCGGCAGCTGGCCGTGGTCGCCTACACCAGCGGGGGCCTGGACCCGGCGCTGAGCCTGTTCATCGAGGCCGACCCGCAGGAGACCATCGACCGGGCCCTGCTGGTCGACCACCTGGCCACCACCAACAACGACAAGATCGAGCACCTCGTCGAGTCCATGGAGCGCGACGACAAGGCCCAGGAGAGCGCCCAGGAGAAGCTCGACCAGGTCGAGGACGACCTGGACGAGCTGGAGGGCCGCCGCAGGGAGGTCCAGAAGCTCATCGCGGACTACCCCGTCCAGGAGATGGGTCCGCCGGACAGCCTCACCCCGCGGACCCGGCAGATGAGGAACCTCGTCGTCGAGCGGTTCGGCGAGAACCGGGCCAACGGCGGGTACGGCTGCTACCGCCAGAGCGGCGGGTACGTGGTCGGCGAGCACCCCAAGGGGCGGGCCTGCGACTTCATGGTCAACGGGAACGGCCAGATGCCGACGGAGGAGCAGCAGGCGCACGGCCAGGCGATCGCGGACTGGGCCCAGGACAACGCCGGCGACCTCGGCATCATGTACATCATCTGGCGCCAGCAGATCTGGGACATCCGCCGCGGCGACGAGGGATGGCGGCAGATGGCCGACCGGGGCAGCGTCACCGAGAACCACTACGACCACGTGCACATCTCGATGTTCTGACGGGGACGGACCCCACCGGTGCCAGGACCCCGGCGGGAGCGCGGCGAGGGCCCGGACGATCCGCCGGACGCGGCCGGGCGGGGTCAGCCGAAGGCCGGGGCGTACATCATCACCGTGCACCCCGCGGTGATCGTGAGCACCACCAGGATCGCGGCGACGAAGACCAGCCAGGCGACAAGGCCGTGCCTCGGCGGTTCCGGCGGGGAAGACGACATCATCGCCCCTCATGTCGACCCTGCTTGCAGGGCAACTCTACGGCGCGCGGCGGGCCCTCGCAGGTAACTCGCCGATGTCGGCCACACGCGTTTCCACCGCCGCGCGGCCCGCTCCCGTTTCGATCGGGCAACGATCCGATCGCGGCTTCAGCCTCTGGTCCCAAAAAGGTGACGATCCACCACCTTTTGCCCTAAGTGGTCCACATGGGCTCCATGCTGGGCAGATAAGATCTCAAAGCTCTCCACAGGCAGAGCGCAGGGGCTTGCCCCGGCTGATCCGCCGTTGTCGCGGTCACGGGGTAGAACAGCAATGGAACCGTGAACGCGTCAACGCGCGTCCGAGATCTGATCACAACGCAGCTGGCGCGAGGGGAGTCATGAGCGACAACGGACCCTACACACAGCCACCCCAGTATCCCGGTGGCGAGGGTAACCAAGGACAGTCGGGGGCCTACGGCGGCGCCCACGGACAGGGCGGGCAGCCTCAGGGGCAGCCCGGTCAGCCGGACCCCGGAACCGGCGGCCAGCCCGGCTACCCCAGCGGCCCCTACCAGGCCCCCTACGGAGAGCAGGGAACCGGCGGTCAGCAGCCCTACCAGGGCCAGCCGCAGGCGCCGTACGGCCAGGGGCCGTACCCCGGTCAGGGCGGGCCGCAGTTCCAGCAGCCCCAGGACCAGCAGCAGATGTTCCACCAGGGCGGCCAGCCCCCGTACGGCGGCGGACCGGGCGTGCCCGGGTACCCCCCGCCGCAGCAGCCCCGCAAGAGCAGCGCGGGCCTGTGGGTCGTGATGGCCGGAGGGGTGGTCATCGTCCTGCTGGTCGTGGCCGTGGTCGTGGTCCTGTTCACCGGCGGTGACGAGGAGACCCCCCCGGTGGCCCAGCCGCCCGGGACCGAGGAGAGCGCCCAGCAGGCGCCGTCCGAGGAACCCGCCGGAGAGCCCGAGGGCGACACCGGCGCCCAGGGCGAACCCCCCTACTCGGTCCCCGAGGACCCCTGCGCCGGCCTTCCCGAGGGCACGCTCTCCCAGTTCGGCGCCGAGGACCCCAGCAAGACCATCACCGACAGCACCTCCTCCTGCTCCTGGAGCACGGTGTCGGCCGACGACGAGTACGGCACCCTGTCGGTGGAGTACAAGACCCCCTACGTGGGTTCGGACTCGGTCGAGGGCGCCGAGGACGACTTCGAGTTCTACTACGACTACGCGACCGACGAGGAGGAGTCCGTCTTCGACCTCAAGGTCATCGAGGAGCAGGACCTCGACTACGGCGACGAGTCGGTGTTCGTGTTCGCCGAGGAGGAGATCATCTCCCTCGGCAACCGCACGACCGTGCTGATCCGCCAGGACAACATGGTCGTCAAGGTCGAGTGGAGCGTCAGCAGCAGCTTCTCCTCGAGCGGCAACGAGCCCCCTCAGACCCTCGCCGATGTCGAGGACGTCATGAAGCAGGCGGGCGCGGACGCCCTGGGCGTTCTGTAGCGCTTACCGCACCCGAGAGGCGGGGGCGCGCGGAGGGTTCCGCGCGCCCCCGCCTCTGTTCGACCGGCTATGTCAACGTTGTCAGAAACGGCCTCCCCCGGGAATACTCTCCTGGGACCGTCCCGGTCCCCCGCTGAGCCCCGAAAGGACCCCTCACTTGATCACCGTCGTCGGCGAAGCGCTCATCGACCTCATCAGCTCCGAGAGCGGAACCTACCGCTCGGCCCCCGGCGGCGCGCCCGCCAACACGGCGGTGGCACTGGCCCGGCTCGGGGTGGACTCCTCACTGCTGGCGCGCATCGGCTCCGACCGCTTCGGACGCCAGTTGCGCGCCTACGTGGCCTCGCGCGGGGTGGACACCCGCGACCTGGTGTCCGCCGAGCAGCCCAGCACGCTGGCCATCGCCAACCTGGACGAGCACGGCCACGCCAGCTACGACTTCTACGTCAAGGGCACCGCCGACTGGCAGTGGGCACCGGACGAGCTGCCCGACCCGATCCCCGAGGACGTCGCCGCACTGCACCTGGGGTCGCTGGCGATGGCGATGGAGCCGGGCGCGTCCGTTCTGCGGGAGTGGGCCGCCCGCCAGCGCGGCCGCACCGTCATCAGCTACGACCCGAACATCCGCCCGGCGCTGGCCGGGGAGCCCGCGCGGGCCCGCGCCCGGGTGGAGGACCAGATCGCGCTGGCCGACGTGGTCAAGGTCAGCGACGAGGACGTGCACTGGCTGTTCGAGCGCGAACCGGGTCCCGACTCCTCCGAGCTGCTACTGGAGACCGCGCGCTCCTGGCTGGCCCTGGGACCGGTGCTGGTGGCCGTCACCCGCGGCGGCGAGCAGACCACCGTCGTGGTGCGCGGCCGCGAGGACGCGCCGCTGTCGCTGACGCCCGCACCGGTTGAGGTCGTGGACACCGTGGGCGCGGGCGACGCGTTCTGCGCCGGCCTGCTGGACGCGTTCGGCCAGGCCGGAGCCCTGGGGGCGGGCGGCCGGGAGCGGCTCGCCGCGCTCACCGACGCCCGGCTCGCCGTCTGCGTGGAGCACGCCCACCGGGTGGCCGCGCACACCTGCCGCCGGGTGGGCGCGGACCCGGGCGAGCTCGACCTCGCCCCGCTGGAGTTCTGACGGCCCGGGGGCGCCGGGACGCTTCGCGTCGTCCCGGCGCCCCCGCCGCTCACCCCTCGGCCAGGGAGGCGCGGACCCTGCGGGCCGCCTCCACCATGGCGCGCAGCGCCGCCTCGGTCTCGGCGTAGCCGCGGGTCTTGAGACCGCAGTCGGGGTTGACCCACAGCCGGTCCGGTGCGACCGCGCCCAGCGCCGTCCGCAGCGCCGCCTCGACCTCCTCGACGGAGGGCACCCTGGGCGAGTGGATGTCGTACACGCCCGGACCGATCCCGCGCCGGTACCCGATCGCGGCGAGGTCGTCCACCAGCTCCATGCGCGAACGGGCCGCCTCGACGCTGGTCACGTCCGCGTCGAGCGCGTCGATGGCCGCGACGATCTGCCCGAACTCGGAGTAGCACATGTGCGAGTGGATCCGCGTGGTCTCGGCCACGCCCGAGGTCGCCAGGCGGAACGAGCCGATCGCCCAGTCGAAGTAGGCGGACCGGTCCTCCTCCCGCAACGGCAGCAGCTCGCGCAGCGCGGCCTCGTCGACCTGGATGTGCCGGATCCCGGCCCGCTCCAGGTCGGCGATCTCGTCCCGCAGCGCCAGCGCGACCTGGCGGGCTGTCTCGGCGAGCGGCTGGTCCTCGCGCACGAACGACCAGGCGAGCATGGTCACCGGTCCGGTGAGCATCCCCTTGACCGGCTTGTCGGTGCGCGACTGGGCGTACGTGGTCCACCCGACCGTCATCGGCTCGGGCCGGGAGACGTCGCCGAACAGGATCGGCGGACGCACGTAGCGCGAGCCGTAGGACTGCACCCAGCCGTACCGGGTGGTCGCGTAGCCGCCCAACTGCTCGGCGAAGTACTGGACCATGTCGTTGCGCTCGGGCTCGCCGTGCACGAGCACGTCCAGGCCGATGTCCTCCTGGAGCGCGATGACCCGGTCGATCTCGGCGCGCATGCGCCGCTCGTACTCCGCGCGGTCCAGGCGCCCCTCCCGGTACCCGGCCCGCGCCGCGCGCACGTCGTCGGTCTGGGGGAAGGAGCCGATCGTGGTGGTGGGCAGCAGCGGCGGCGCCCCCGCGGCCTCCCGCGCCCTGCGGCGCCGGTCGTAGTCGGCGCGGGCGGTTCCGGCGCCCAGCGCGTCCAGGCGGGCGCGCACCCGCTGGTCGACGAAGCCCGGCGGGGGCTTGGCGGCGTCGGCCGCGCGGGCCTCGGCCAGCGCCGCGGCGGCCTCCGCGCCGCCGTCGGTCAGGCAGCGGTCCAGCAGCACCACCTCGGCGGCCTTCTGCCGGGCAAAGGCCAGCCGGGAGCGCAGCGCCGGGTCCAGACCCGTCTCCGCGTCCAGGTCGACGGGGACGTGCAGGAGCGAGCAGCTCGTGCCCACCACCACCCGCTCGGCCAGGCCGAGCACCGAGGTGAGGACGGACAGCGCCGCGCCGATGTCGGCGCGCCAGACGTTGCGGCCGTCCACGACCCCCGCGTACAGGGTCTTGTCGCCCAGCCCGGCGACCGAGCTCAGCACCTCCAGCGTGCGCGGGGCGGTGAGGTCCAGGCCCACGGCCTCGACCGGGCTCCGCTTGAGCACCTCCAGCGCCCTGGCGCCGGGGGCCTCGAAGTAGGTCGCCACCAGGATCCGGGGGCGCTCCGCGAGGGAGCCGAGGCGGTCGTAGGCGCGCTCCAGTTCCGCCGTCACCGCGGTCCCGGCCTCGGTGACCAGGATCGGCTCGTCGAACTGGACCCACCCGGCCCCGGCCGCGGCGAGGAATCCGAGCAGTTCGGCGTAGCCGTCGACGAGCTCGTCGAGCAGCTCCAACCGGTCCCAGCCCTCGGGCGCCCCGGCAGCGTTCTTGGCCAGCATCAGGAAGGTCAGCGGGCCGACCAGGACGGGGCGCGTCTCGATGCCCAGGCCCTTGGCCTGGACGTACTCCGAGAGCGGCTTGCGCCCGACCAGGCGCGGCCGGGTCTCGGGCGAGAGCTCGGGCACCAGGTAGTGGTAGTTGGTGTCGAACCACTTGGTCATCTCCATCGCCGGGGCGCCATCGCACCCCCGGGCCATGGCGAAGTAGCGCTCCAGCTCGGCCTCGCGCGCGGGCCGGCCCGCGCCGGCCTCCGCGAAGCGCGGGGGGACCAGGCCGAACAGGACCGCGGTGTCCAGGACCTGGTCGTAGTAGGAGAAGGTGTTGGACGGGATCTGCTCGATCCCGGTCGCCCTCAGGGACTCCCACGTCCCGCGGCGCAGCGCGGCGCCGACCGCGTCCAGTTCGGCGGCGGTCGACCGGCCCGCCCAGTAGGACTCGCTGGCGCGCTTGAGTTCGCGCCGGTCTCCGATACGCGGGTAGCCCAGGACGGTGGTGCTCATCGCGCCTCCCCCGGAGCGGGGGCGGGGATTCGGGTTCGGGTTCGCATGGTGAGCTTTCTCTCCCTCGTCGAAGCGCCTCGGTCGAGGCCGCGAAGGAGGAGACCACGCGAACGCGCGGACGCGGCGGTGGCCCGCCTGCCCGTCGTCGTCCGGCCCTCCCTCGGGGCCTCGGACCACCGCGGACGCGTGGCGCGGCCGCGGGCGGTGGCAGGTCTTCGGACTCGTGGGCGCGGCGCTCGGCGCCTCCTACCGGCCGTCGCTTCCCGGGCGCCTGGCGGCGTCCAGTGCTGGTGACGGCTTTCGTTCCCACATACCGCTGCGGGGCAGTCCCGGATTCGCACCGGGTTCCCTCTTGCGACACGTCCGACCGGATGCCGGACGTGAACCAACCGCGCTCAGGAGTATAGGCCGCGCCCCCCGGCCGCGGCCCCCCGGCTCCCGGACTGTCAGAGGCCGCTTCTACCTTGGGATTCGACGGATATTTCGGAAAGAGCGAATAATCGCGAACCGAACAGTGTCGCAACGCGACATACGGGGTGTCCAGCCCCCTTCGACGACCGTGAGAAAGACCTTCCCTTGACGAACAACCTCACCGCGCTCCCGTTCCCTGTCCGCGCCGCCGCGACGGCCGCCTCCGCGGTCCTGCTGCTGGGCGCCTGCGCTCCGGGGGACACCGCGGAGCCGGTGGCGGGCGACGAGTCTCCCCCGCCCACCCCGGTCTCGGGGGAGCCCGACGAGTTGACGGTCGTGGACCGCTCGCTGGTGCCGGGCCTGGAGGAGGAGTCATCCACCGAGGGCGACGGGATCGACGTGGACGTCGCCTACCCGGTGGTGCCGGGCGCGGCCCCCCTGACCGAGTTCCTGGGCGACGCCACCGCGCGCGAGCTCGACGACTTCAGGGCCGCGAATCCGGGGGCGGTGAGCTTCGCGATGGGATGGGAGCTGACCGCGGCGGGCGGCGACGTGGTGGGGGTGCGCTTCACCCAGGACGAGGAGGACTCCGAGGGGCCGCGCACCGGGTACTCCACCTACTGGTACGACGGCGCCTCGGGGTACACCGCGCACTCCACCGAACTGCTCGCCGGACAGGCCGAACTCGACCGGCTCAACGAGGCCGTCAAGGACGAGCTGGACGGCCGGGACGGTGTGGACGGCGCCTCGGTCCACCCGATCCTGGGGCTGTACGACTCGATCGGCTTCAACCCCGCGGGCGACCTGGTGGTGGAGTTCGACGCCGGCTCCGTCGCACCGGTCTCGGAGGACCGGGTGGTCGCCGTGGTGCCCTCCGACGAGGCGGACCCCCTGCTGTCGGACCTCGGCCGGCGCGCGAAGGCGGCGGCCACCGTGGTGACGCCGGACTTCGCGCTGCCCGCCACGCCCGCCTCCCCCGCTCCCGCGACGCCCGCGCCCGGACCGGAATCGGCCGTCCCCGGCGTGCTCACGCCGCGTGGCGACAGCGTGGACTGCTCCTCTCCCGACTCCAAGTGCGTGGCGCTGACCTTCGACGACGGCCCCGGGGCGCGCACGGGCGAGCTGCTCGACATGCTCGCCGGGAAGGACGCCCGGGCCACCTTCTTCGTGACGGGAGAGCCGGTCCGCGAGCACCCGCTGCTCGTACGCCGCGCGTACGCCGAGGGCCACGAGATCGCCAACCACACGGTGCGCCACCCCGACCTGACGACGCTGTCGGCGGAGGGCGTGGACGCGGAGCTGCGCACCGTCAACGCGCTGATCCGGCGGGAGACCGGCTACACCCCGGACCTGATGCGCCCGCCGTACGGCGCGACCGACGACACGGTCGCGGAGGTCTCCGCGGAGCACGGCATGGCCGAGATCCTGTGGAGCGTCGACACCAACGACTGGCGGGACCGCGACTCCGGCGTGGTCTCCAAGCGGGCCCTGGACGCGGTCCAGCCCGGTTCGATCGTGCTGATGCACGACATCCACTCCACCACCGTGGACGCGGTCCCCTCGATCCTGGAGGGGCTGGACGAGCGGGGCTACACGATGGTCACCGTCGGGCAACTACTGGGCGACACGGAACCGGGCACGTCCTACTCTGCCGGGCCCCCTGTCACGGAAAGCCCGGAGACGAGCGTAGGGTAGTAGATCGTGGGTTTTTCCGAACGCACACCCCGGCCGGGACCGGTGTCCCGGCCGACCGGCCGTCGGCGCCCACCCCTCATTCCCCGTTCGCGCCCCTCCCACGCCGAACGAGCACAGCGCCGGTTCCCGGCGCCGGGTACACCCGAGACTTCCGGAAGGGACGGGCTGATGTCCGCTGTGTACGCCCGCGACTACGCCTGGCTGCAGGAGAGCCAGCCTGATCTGGCCGAGGCCTACTGCCTGTGCTACGTCAGGGGGCTTTCCAGGACCGAGGCGCTGCACCGGCTGGGCGTGGACGAGCGGGCCCTGCGCTCGCTGCCCATCGCCGAGGCGGTGGAGGCCGGCCTGTGCGCCGAGGAGGCTCCCCCGCTCACCGCGCACGCGCTGCGCCTGGACGGGTGGACCGTCGTCGTGGAGCCGACCGGCTGCCGCTCGACCCGGCCGTCGGTGTACCGGAGGCTGTCGGCCGGGACCGAGCTGGTGTGCGTCCGGGTGGTCATGGAGCACCGGTACGAGTTCCGGTGGGTGGCCGACGGGGCCCTGCGGACCTTCTTCGACGCGCGCTCGCCCGACCGGCGCCTCGGTTCGCACCCCGACGCCCTCGCCGAGGACCTGCGCGTCCTCGGCCTGACCGGCGAGACCGACCCCGAGGAGACCGACCCGAGCCCGGCCCTGCTGGCCCTGGCCGAACGCGTGACCGGTGTCCGGGTGCGCCCGGGCGACCTCACCGGCCCGCTGCTGGGCGCCGAACTCGACGAGTCCCTCCCCCTGATGGCGCACTCCTAGCGTCCGGTCCGTGGCGGCCTTCCTGGCGATCTCGACCTTTTCGGGGTCTCGGAGGTGGTCGAGCCCCCGGAAAGGTCACGACCAGCGGGGAAAGCACCCCCGCGTCCGCTAGGGGTGGGCGGCCCCGCTGCCCGCCGGGTGGACGTCGGCGCCGACCGCGTCGGCGATCGAGGTGTACCCGTCGCGCCGGGCGAGCGCGGCGAGGCCCCGGTGGATGCGGCGGGGCCAGAACGGGCCCCCGTAGACGAGGCCGGTGTAGCCCTGCACGAGGGTGGCCCCGGAGCGGATGCGCGCCCAGGCGTCCTCGGGGGTCTCGATCCCGCCCACCGCGATGAGCAGCAGCCTGTCGCCCACGCGGGCGCGCAGGCGGCGCAGTACCTCCAGCGAGCGGTCCTTGAGCGGCGCGCCGGACAGCCCGCCCGCCCCGATCCCGGCGACGGTTTCGGGATCGGTGGCCAGGCCCTCGCGGGAGACGGTGGTGTTGGTGGCGATGATGCCGTGCAGGCCCAGCTCCAGGGCGAGGTCGGCGACGGCGTCCACGTCGGGGTCCGCGAGGTCGGGAGCGATCTTGACCAGCAGCGGCAGGTCCGCGCGGCCGGCCTCGTCGAGGGTGCGGCGCACCTCGCTCAGCAGCGGGCGCAGGTGCTCGACGGCCTGCAGGTTCCGCAGGCCGGGCGTGTTCGGCGAGCTGACGTTGACCGCGATGTAGTCGGCGATGTCGGCGAAGCGGCGCGCGCTCGTCACGTAGTCGCCCACGGCCTCGGCTTCGGGCACCACCTTGGTCTTGCCGATGTTCGCGCCGATGACGAGGCGTCGGGGGTGCTTGGCGCGCTGGGCGCGCAGGCGCGCCGACACCGCGGCCGACCCCTCGTTGTTGAAGCCCATCCGGTTCACGATGGCGCGGTCGGGGACCAGGCGGAACAGCCTCGGGGCGGGGTTGCCCGGCTGCGGCCGCGCGGTGACGGTGCCGATCTCCACGTGGCTGAAGCCCAGGGCGACGAGCCCCTGGACGCCCCGGGCGTTCTTGTCGAACCCGGCGGCCATGCCGAGGGGGCCCGCGAAGTCCAGTCCGAGCGCGCGCACCCGGAGTTCGGGCTCGCGCGGGCCCAGGACGCGTTCCATCGCGCGGGCGGCCCCCGGCACCGCGGTGACCGCGCGCAGCCCCGCGAAACTCAGTTGGTGCGCCTTCTCGGCGTCCAGGCGCCGGAGGACGGCGTGGAAGAGCAGCTGGTACAGCACGGTGAGTGGTTATCCTTCTGAGCCGCGGTCGCGTTCGGCGAGGTACCGTTCGAGTTCCGCGCCGAGTTCGTCGGCGGTGGGAAGGTCCGACTCGTCGCCGCCCAGCAGCGGCTCGACGTCGACGAACCCGGTCCGGGTGGACATGAAGTCGTCGTACTGCTCCTCCAGGTTGCGCACCACGCGCTGGACCTCGTCGGAGGCCTCGACCTGTTTCTCGATCTCGACGTCGGTGCCCTGGGCCTCGTTGGCGAGCTTCTCCGTGGGCAGGACCAGGCCGGTCGCCCCCGCGACGTACTCGAGCGCGGCGATCGCGGCGCGCGGGTACTCCGACTGGGCGAGGTAGCTCGGCACGTGCACGGCGTATCCGATGGCGTCGTGGCCGGCCTGGCCCAGGCGGTACTCGACCAGCCCCATGGCGTGGCCGGGCACCTGGACGCGGCCCAGCCACGGTGTGTGCTCGGCGACGAGGTCGGCGCGGGTGGCGTGCGCGGTGACGGTGGCGGGGCGGGTGTGCGGCACAGCCATGGGCACCCCGTAGAAGCCGACCGTGAGGCTCACCGAGAAGCGTTCGACGAGTTGGCGCACCGCGGCGGCGAACGCCTCCCACTCGCGGTCGGGCTCCAGCCCGTTCAGCAGCAGGAACGGCGTTCCCTCGGCGTCGCGCATGAGGTAGAGGGAGAGCGCGGGGTCGGCGTATTCGACCCAGGCCGTCTCGTCGAAGGTCATGACTGGGCGCCGCGAGCGGTAGTCCAGGAGGCCGTCGATGTCGAAGGCGGCGATCTCGGTGGCCTCGAACTCCTCGAAAAGACTGGCCGCGGCCTGTTTACCGGCCGAGCCCGCGTCCATGAAGCCGTTCAGCGACACCAGCATTACCGGCGCGGACAGCTCGGGAGGCTCGGGGCGAAGCTCGTAGAGATCAGCGGGATCTCGCACCTGGACGGGTCTCCGTTCTCAACTCCGTGCGATCGGGTCTTCAGGATAGCGACCCGCGGGCACATGCCCGTAATGCACGTCATCGGCTACAACCCGGCACACCCCCGCACTATTTCCCTGTTACCGCTGATCTCGGACTTCGAGGGTGCGCAGCCGGTTGAGGGCGGCGGCGACCTCCTGGCGGCGCACGAACGCGTAGTCGCCGGGGTGGCCGCCGCCCAGGCAGGTGACGCCTTCGGCGTCCAGGCGCGCGTCCAGCAGGTCGAGGGCCTCGGCGACGGTGCGCCGCCCGTCCAGGAGGCGCTCGCGCGCGAGGAGCCGCAGGGCCAGCCCCAGCCCGACCACCTGGGCGGGGTCCACGAGCTGGGCGATGTGGCGCAGGTCGATGTCGGTCTCGCCGAATGTGAGCACGTCCATGTCGCGGCGCTTGATCCGGCTGCGCCCGCGCGCGGTGTCGTCCACCGAGGCGGGGTCCGCGACCCGGTGCGCGGGCGCGGGGAAACCGGCGTCGCGGCGCGGCGCGGCCAGGGTCCTGGCCTGTTCGGTGACGTCGCGGGCGCGGTAGGCGTCCAGCATGACCACGTGGTCGGCGACGTCGAAGTAGTCACCGCTGGCGCCCATGACCAGGACGGTGGAGACCCCGTGGTCGCGGCGCAGCGGCCGGACGAGGTCGACGAACGGGGTGAGGGGTTCGCGGTCGCCGTGCACGAGCTCCTGCATGCGGGCGTCGCGGACCATCAGGTTGGTGGCGGTGGTGTCCTCGTCCACCAGGAGGACGGAGGTGCCCGCCTCGATGGCCTCCGCGATGTTGGCGGCCTGGGACGTCGACCCCGAGGCGTTGTCGGTGCTGAAGTCCCGGGTGTCCGCGCCGGTGGGCAGGTTGCGCACGAACGCGCTGACGTCGGTACGCTCGACCCGGCGCCCCTCCTCGGCGCGGATCTTCACGGCGTCGGAGCGGGTGGCGACGAGTTCGCGGCCGTCGCCCGGCACGTGCTCGTAGACGCCGCGCTCGAGGGCGTGCAGGAGGGTGGACTTGCCGTGGAAGCCGCCGCCGACGATGAGCGTGACGCCTTCGGGGATCCCCATTCCGGTGACCTCGCCGCGGTGCGGCAGGGACACGGTGACGCGCAGGCTCTCGGGCGAGGCGAACGGGACGGCTCCGCGCATCGGCAGGTCGCTGACGCCGCTGGCGCGGGGCAGGACGGCGCCGTCGGCGACGAACGCGACCAGGCCGAGGCCGGCGAGCCGGGCGCGCAGCGCGACGGCGTCCTCGACGACGTCGGCGAAGGCGGTGGCCTCGGCGGCGTCCAGCGCCTCCCACACGACCGCGTCCACCAGGTCGGGGACGGTCCCGCAGAGTTCGCGGACGGCCCCGCGGGCGTCGACGCGGCGGCCGTGCCCGGGCAGCTCCACGCCCAGGCGCAGGTGGATTCCGCCTTCGCGGATCTGGCAGGAGGAGCGGTCGATGACCTGCTGCCCGCCCGCGTCGATCCGCGAGCGGGTGCCCTTGAGGACCCGCCGGGCGCGGCGGGCCAGGTGGTCGGCCGTGGCGCGGCGGCGCACCGGGTCGAGCCAGGCGTGCCCGGGCAGGCCCGCGGTGTCGGCGGGGATCCGCACGAGGAGCCGGGAGGGCGGGGCGAAGGGGTCGGCCTGGACCCTTTCCACGGTGAGGGTGAAACCACCGAAGTCCCAGTCCCCGCCCAGCGACCTGTACCGGCCGTAGGAGGCGCCGTCCATGCGGCGGATCTCGTCCTCGAGCCGCTCGGCGTCGCGCCGCCCGCGGATCGGCTCGGGCTCGCGGCCGCCCCGCGCTCCCCCGTCCCGGCGCCCGTACCCGCGCCGTCCCCCGCCGTGCCCCGCGTCCATGTGCCGCCCCCGTTCCGTGGTCCCGGCGACCACCACCAGGGATGCTACGCACCTTCCGGGGGACGGCGCCCGGGTTGTCCACAGGCCGGTCCGGCGGACGCGGCGGGCTACCGGAGGCCCTCGAGGAGCTCCACGCGCCCGGGCGCGGTCTCCGTCGCGTGGGGGTTTCGTTGGCGGTCGTGGGCTTTCCGCCCGTCTCGGGGCCTGGAAGGGCGGAAAGCCCGTGGTCATTCCGGGTGGGGGCGGGACCGGCCCTCGAACCGCCGCGGCGCGGTTTCCCGCGCCCCGGCGGGCCCGGGGCCTCTCAGTCCGCCGGGTACCGCTCCAGCCATCGCGGGGACGCGCGGAGCGGGCCGCTTCCGGGGGCGAACGCCCAGACGAGGTCGTCGGCCAGTTCCAGCAGGTCCCCGCGTCCCTCCACCCAGGGGGCCAGGAGCGGGGGCAGCGCGGTCTCGCCGTGCAGGGCGCCCAGGATGTTGCCGCAGACCGCGCCGGTGGAGTCGCTGTCGCCCGAGTGGGTGACCGACAGGGCGAGCGCGTCGGCGAACTCCTCCGGACCGGGGTGCGCCAGCGCCGCGTACACCGCGATGGCCAGGGCCTCTTCGGCGACCCAGCCGCCGCCCAGGCTCTCGACGGTCTCGGCCGACACCGCGCCGCCGCCGGCCGCGGCGCGCGCCGCCTCCAGCGCCCGGGTGGTCTCCTCGTGGCCGGGCCGCCGGGCCAGCGCGGCCAGGACCGCGTCCAGCGCGGCGTCCAGCTCGTCGCCCTCGACGAGGCGGCGGACCAGCAGCGCCAGCGCGCCCGAGGCCAGCGAACCGGTGGGGTGCCCGTGGGTGAGCCCGGCCGCCCGCTCGGCCCAGTCGAAGACGTCGTCGTCGCCGTGCCCGGCCGGGAGCAGGCCGAAGGGGGCGCTGCGCATGACGCCGCCGCAGCCCTTCGAGTCGTTCGCGGCCCGCTCGCCCCTGCCCTGGGCCCCGTTCCCGGCCTCTCCCAGCGCCCCCAGGCAGGTGTTGCCCGGCGCGCGCCGGGCGTACAGCCACGCCCGCCCCTGGAGCCACCCGGAAGGCTCCCACACGGGCTCCCTCGAACACTGGGTGCGGTACCAGCGCAGGTAGGCGTCGTGGACGGCGGGGACGGGGTCGAAGCCAGGGCCCCGATCCCCGTTGCGGGCCCGGATCAGCCCCTCCACGGTCCACAGCGTCATCTGGGTGTCGTCGGTGATCCGCCCGTACCCGGGGGCCGTACCGCCCGCGTAGTCGCGCACCCCGGCCGGACCGTGCTCGGCCCGGATGCCGTCGAGCGTCCTGAACTCCACGGGGGCGCCGAGCGCGTCGCCGACCGCCCCGCCCAGCAGGCAGCCGCGCACCCGCGACCGGTACCGCTCCGCCGCTTCCCTGCCCTCCGCCATCGACGGGCACCTTCCTCTCTCGGGGGGACGACTCCGCCCAGCATCCCACCGGGCCCCTCCGCGCGTCCCCGGATCAGTCCCGGGGACCGCGCAGGCGCGGCTCGTCCAGGATGAACATCGTCTGGGTCGAGCGCACCTCGGGGATCCGCTGGAGCCGCTCCAGCACGAAGACGCGCAGCGCGGCGGCGTCGGCGACCCGGACCAGGAGGAGCAGGTCGACGTCGCCGGAGACCAGGGCCGCGTGGTCGACCTCGGGGATGTCGCGGAGGTGGTCGCGGAACAGCTCCCAGGAGTGCTGCTCGATGCGCACCGAGACGTACGCGGCCAGGCCCACCCCGCACTTCTCCGGGTCGACGACGGCGGTGAACCCCCTGATCACGCCCTCCCGTCGGAGCCGGTCCAGGCGGGCGTAGGCGTTGGCCCGGGAGATGTGCGCGCGCTCGGCGACGGCCCGGATCGACATCCGGCCGTCGGCGCGCAGCAGCTCGATGATGTCGCGGTCGACGTCGTCAAGGTCGACGGCCATGTGTCTCACCTCACACCGTCCACGTCGTGGACTTCGTGGACGGTCTGCGGCCCACGGGCGCGGAACCGGCCGTCCGTCCGCGTTTGGAACCGACTCATGGACACTATGGGGTGATCCAGATCATATTCAAGACATGGAGCGCACCGACGACCGACCCGACCAGGCTTCTCCACCGCTGCCCTCTCTGGAACCCATCCGCCTCGTCGACCAGCGCGGACGGCGCGTGGACGACCCCGTCCACCACTCCCCCGACCACGCCGTCCTGCTGAGGCTGCTGCGCGGGATGGTCGTCGGGCGCCGCTTCGACCGGCAGGCGGGCGCGCTCGCCCGGCAGGGGCGGCTCGCGGTCTACCCGTCCTCCTTCGGGCAGGAGGCGTGCCAGGTCGGCGGCGTGCTGGCGATGCGCGCGGACGACTGGCTGTTCCCCACCTACCGGGACAGCGTCGCGCTGGTCACCCGGGGAGTGGACCCGGTCGGGGTGCTGACCCTGCTGCGCGGGGACTGGCACAGCGGGTACGACCCCAACCGGTACCGCTGCGCGCCCCAGTGCACGCCGCTGGCCACCAACGCGCCGCACGCGGTGGGCCTGGCCCACGCCGCGCGCCGCGCGGGCTCGGACCTGGCCGCGCTGGTGATGATGGGCGACGGCGCGACCAGCGAGGGCGACGCGCACGAGGCGTACAACTTCGCCGCCGTGTGGAACGCGCCCGTGGTCTTCCTGGTCCAGAACAACCAGTGGGCGATCAGCGTTCCGGTGCGCAAGCAGTCCAGGGCGCCCACGCTCGCGCACAAGGCCATCGGGTACGGCATGCGCGGCCACCACGTGGACGGCAACGACGCCGCCGCCGTGTACGCGGTGGTCTCGCGCGCGCTGGCCGATGCGCGCGCCGGGCGGGGGCCGGCCATCGTCGAGGCGCGGACGTACCGGATGGACCCGCACACCAACTCCGACGCGCCCCAGCGCTACCGCGACGACGCCGAGGTCGAGCGCTGGCGCGCACGCGATCCGGTGGACCGGTTGACGGCGCTGCTGCGCGCGGAGGGGCGGCTGGACGACGCGGCGCTGGCGGGCTTCACCCAGGAGGGCGAGGAGCTCGCCGCCGACCTGCGCGAGCGGATGGCGGACGAGGACGCGCCGGACCCGGACGAGCTGTTCGCGCACGTGCTCGCCGCGCCGACGGCGCAGCTGACCGAGCAGCGGGCGGCGCTGCGCGACGAGGTCCGGAAGGAGGCGGGGCATGGCTGAGACGACCATGGCGCAGGCCCTGAACCTGGCCCTGCGGGACGCGCTCGCCGAGGACCCGAGCGTGGTCGTGTACGGGGAGGACGTGGGCCCGCTGGGCGGGGTGTTCCGGGTGACCGACGGGCTGACCGCGGAGTTCGGCGAGGACCGCTGCTTCGACTCGCCGCTGGCCGAGGCCGGGATCGTGGGCACGGCGGTGGGCATGGCGATGTACGGGCTGCGCCCGGTCGTGGAGATGCAGTTCGACGCCTTCGGGTACCCGGCGTTCGAACAGGTCGTCTCGCACGTGGCGAAGACGCGCAACCGCACCCGCGGCCGGGTGTCGCTGCCGATGGTGATCCGCGTCCCCTACGGCGGCGGGATCGGCGGGGTCGAGCACCACAGCGACTCCTCGGAGGCCTACTACGCGCACACGCCCGGGCTGCGGGTGGTGACCCCGTCGACCCCGGCGGACGCCTACTCGATGCTGCGCGAGGCGGTCGAGAGCCCCGACCCCGTGGTGTTCCTGGAGCCCAAGCGGCGCTACTGGACCAAGGGCGAGGTGGAGCGCGGGACCCGCACCGAGCCGATGGACCGGGCGGTGGTGCGGCGGCGCGGCTCCGACGTCACGCTGATCGCCTACGGGCCGACGGTGGCCACCGCGCTGGAGACCGCCGAGGCGGCCGCCGCCGAGGGCGTCGGCGTCGAGGTGGTGGACCTGCGCGGCCTGTCCCCCTTCGACGACGCCACCGTGGCGGACTCGGTGCGCGGGACCGGGCGCGCCGTCGTGGTGCACGAGGCCCCCGTGTTCGGCGGCTACGGCGCCGAGGTGGCGGCCCGGGTGACCGAGCGGTGCTTCCACTACCTGGAGGCCCCGGTACTCCGGGTGGGCGGGTTCGACATCCCGTACCCGCCGCCCCGGCTCGAGGAGCACCACCTGCCGGGGGTGGACCGGATCCTGGACGCGATCGCGCGGTTGCAGTGGGAGTCGCGCTGGGTGTCCCCCGGGGCGCGGGCCGGGGCGGCGGGCGAGCCGCTCCCGGTGGCGGAGGTGGGCGCGTGAGCGCGGCGGGCGCCGTCAGGGACTTCCCGCTGCCCGACCTGGGCGAGGGCCTGGCCGACGCCGAGGTCGTGCGGTGGCTGGTCGCCCCCGGTGACGCGGTCGCGGTGGACCAGCCGGTGGCCGAGGTGGAGACCGCCAAGGCGGTCGTGGAGGTCCCGTGCCCGTACGCGGGCCGGGTGACCGCGCTGCACGGCGCGGAAGGGGACGTGATCGCGGTCGGGTCCCCCCTGGTCAGTGTCGATACCGCGGCCTCGGATCGGCGCGCCGGTCCGCGCGTCCCCGGGGCCGTCGTGCCGGAGGCCCGCTCGGACGGCCCGGCGGAGCCCGGCGGGGGCGGCGACGGCGCCGCCCCCGGCGGTTCGGGCTCCGGCGCGGTCCTGGTGGGGTACGGCACGAGCGAGGGCGGGCGGCGGCGCCGGACCGGGCGCGTCCTCGCACCGGACGGGCCCGGGACAACGGCGTCCGGGGCCCCGTCCGCCTCCCCGGCCCGTCCGGGCGGCCGCACTCCGGTGGTGTCCCCGCTGGTGCGCCGGATCGCCCGCGAGCACGGGGTGGACGTCACCGCCCTGACCGGGAGCGGCGGGGGCGGGCTGGTGCTGCGCCGGGACGTCGAGGCGGTGCTGGCCTACCGGCGTGGCGCGCGGGACGCGGCCCGCGGGGCCGACACGGCGCCGCCGAAGGCCGCGGCCCCGGACCGGGCGGAGCGGGGCGACGAGCGCGTCGCGCTGCGGGGCGCCCGCCGCGCGGCGGCGGACCGGTTCTCGCGGTCGCGTCGGGAGATCCCGGAGGCGACGGTGTGGGTGGACGCCGACGCCGGCGGCCTGCTGGCGGTGCGCGCGGCGCTGAACGCGGCGGATCCGGAGCGGCCGGTGAGCCTGCTGGCGCTGCTGGCCCGGTTCTGCGTGGCGGGGCTGCGCCGCTTCCCCGCGCTGAACTCCCGGGTGGACTCCGAGCGGTCCGAGATCGTGCGGCTGGCGCGGGTGAACCTGGGGTTCGCGGCGCGGACCCCGCGCGGGCTGGTGGTGCCGGTGGCGCACGACGCGCACGCGATGACCACGCGGGAGCTGTCGGCGGCGCTGCGCGGCCTCACCGACTCGGCGCGGGCCGGAACGCTGGCCCCGGCCGACCTGACGGGCGGCACGTTCACCGTCAACAACTACGGCGTGTTCGGCGTGGACGGCTCGGCGGCCATCATCAACCACCCCGAGGCCGCGATCCTGGGCATGGGCCGGATCGTCAAGCGCCCCTGGGTGGTCGACGACGAGCTGGCCGTCCGCCCGGTCACCGAGCTGACCCTGGCCTTCGACCACCGCGTCTGCGACGGGGAGGAGGCGGGCGGCTTCCTGCGCTTCGTCGCCGACCTCGTGGAGCGGCCGGAGTTGCTGCTGGGCGAGGTCTGACCGGATCCGTGCCCCGCGCCCGGGGCACGGGGCACGGATCCGTCAGGTGGTGGCCTTCGCCTCGCGGGAGAACCGGGAGGGCTTGCGGTGGCGGCCCCTGACGCGGTCCGACGCCGCGGCGGCGGCCCGCTTGGCCGCGACCGCGGCCAGTGCCACGGCGGTGACGCCGGCGAGGGTGAGGCCGCCCGAGAGCATCGGCATCTCGTCGGCGACGAGGGCGAGCGCGTGCTGGCCGACGGTCCCGCTCGTGGCGTCCCCCGTGTCCGCGGGGACGTCGGAGCCGGCGCTCCCGGTCTCCCCGCCGGAGGCGGGCGGGGCCTCCTCCCCGGCGGCGGCCGGGGCCTGGGCCTCGTCCCCGGACTCCTCCTCCTCCGGGGCCCCGGACTCGTCGGGCGCCTGCTCCTGCCGCTCCTGCTCCGCGGGTTCGGACGCCTCGGCCTCCTGGGCCTCCTGGGTCTCCGCCGATTCCCCGGTATCGGAGGCGGGCACCGGGGAGACCGCGCTCTCGCAGGGGGCTGACGGGTTCTGGAAGGGGTGCGGCGTGCCCTCGGTCCCGTTGCCGCTGCCCCACTCGGTGACGAAGTACTCCACGTCGATGTGGCCCGCGCCGCCGCTGACGGTGTAGCTGGTGTCGTTCCAGGACTCGCCGGTCAGCTCGGCGAAGGTCTGGCCGTCCATGTCGAGCATCACGCCGCAGTCCGCGGACGGGTCCCCGGGGCCGCGGTCGCCGATGAAGAAGTCGGCCGTCCGGCCCTCGTAGACGACGTAGCCCTTGGTGCCGAGCGGCCAGCTCGGGGCCGCGAACAGGCCTTTCTGCATTGGTTCGCCGGAGGCGGGCGCGCCGGTGTCACCGTTGATCCCGGATCCGTCGTCCCAGAAGTAGGAGGCTTTGACCTCGCCGTGCAGCAGCACGTCGTCGGTTCCAGTGGAAGGGTTCATGAGAGTGAGGAAGGGGTCGGCGACAGGGGTCGGGCAGGACCGTCCCGGCTTCGGCCGGTTCTCGCGGGCAGGGGTGAGCGGCCCGGGCGGACGGGGGCGCGTCGTGACTGGCGGTCAGACGCTCGGCGCGGCCGCCGTTGGACGGCGGGCAGGGGAGCAGCGGAGCGCTGGAGGCGCTCAGCACCGCGCGGGACGGGTCCTGCTCCCCGCGGACGTCGATGACGCGCGGGGGTCGACATCGGTTGACCCAAATGTGGCCACAGTTAGATCACGAACCGATCACGTGGACTCTAACCCACGTGTTGTCCCGGAATGCGACAGAAAAAGGTAAAACGACTGGCCGCGAGCGCTCCGCCACACTCCGCGCGGCCCGCCTTCCCTTGTGGGGCCGGGGATCGGGGAGAACCCGGAGGCCGGGAGGAGACATGAGTCACTCCGCGCCGCGCGGGCGCCCGGTCCGCGGCGGCCGCCCCGGTGGTCGTGGCCCTTCCGGGGTCTCGACCGCCTCCGAGCCCCCGGAAAGGCCACGACCGGCGGGGAAGACGGACTAGGTGACCTGGGCGCGGACGTCGAAGCGGGGCTCGCGCCACTCCCCCGTCTTCAGGACGTCGACCAGGGCGGCGGCGGCGTCGTACACGTCCACGTAGCGCAGGTACAGCGGGGTGAAGCCGAAGCGCAGGACGTCGGGGGCGCGGAAGTCCCCGATGACGCCGCGCTCGGCGAGCGCCCGGACGATCGGGTAGCCGTCGGGGTGGCGCAGCGACACCTGGCTGCCGCGCCGGGCGTGCTCGGCGGGGGTGACCGGCTCCAGGCCGGTCCCGGCGGTGAGCTCCAGGAACAGGTCGGTCATGGCCAGGCTCTTGGCGCGGACCCCGGCCATGTCCACGCGCGCCCAGATGTCCAGGCTCGCCTCCAGCGCGGCGGCCGCGACCAGCGGCTGCGACCCGCTGAGGAACCGGCTCGCCCCGGGCGCCGGGACGTACTCCCCCGTGAACCCGAAGGGCTCGGCGTGGCCGTGCCAGCCGGTGAGGGGCTGGCGCGCGGTGGCGTGGTGGCGGCGGGCCACGTAGGTGAAGGCGGGCGCGCCCGGACCCGCGTTGAGGTACTTGTAGGTGCAGCCCACGGCGAAGTCCGCGCCCGCCTCGGACAGCGCGATGGGCAGCGCGCCGACGCTGTGGCACAGGTCCCACACGACGAGCGCGCCGTGGGCGTGCGCGAGCTCGGTGGCGGCGGCCATGTCGCGCAGCGCGCCGGTGCGGTAGTCCACCTGGCTGAGCAGCACCACGGCGACGTCGCCGGGCTCCAGCGCGGCGGCGAGTCCGGCGTCGTCCTCGCCGACCAGCCGGGTGCTCGCGCCCTCGAACAGCTCCACGACGCCCTGGGTGATGTACAGGTCGGTGGGGAAGTTCCCCTCCTCCCCCACCACCACGCGGCGTCCGGGGTTGAGCCGCAGCGCCGCGACCAGCGTCTTGAACAGGTTCGCCGAGGTTCCGTCGCCCACCACGACCTCGTCGGCCCCGGCCCCCACCAGCGGCGCGAGCGCGGCGCCGAGGGTGCGCGGCTTGTCCCACCAGCCCGCGTCGTTCCAGCTCGCGACGAGGTGTCGTCCCCATTCGCGCTCGACCACGTCCGCGACCCGGCCGGGGGTGGCCCTGGGCAGCGCGCCGAGGGAGTTGCCGTCGAGGTAGACGATTCCGTCGGGAAGCGCGAACTCGTCCCGGAAGCGTGCCAGCGGGTCTGCGGCGTCCCGCTCGGCGCAGTCGTCCCGGGTCGTGGGGGTGGTGGTCATGCGCACGGGTTCCTCTCCGTGGTCGTGGTCGTGGTCGGGCCGGCGGTCCTCCCGGACCGGGGCCGCGCCCTTCCACTGTCCACTGTGGTCGACGCTGGTCCGGCGGGGCGGTCGCCCCTCTCAGATGCCGGTGCGCAGCTGCCAGAGCTCGGGGAACACGTCCTCCCGGGCGTTCCTGTCCAGCCACCGCAGGCCGCTGGACCCTCCCGTGCCGGGCTTGGCCCCCATCGTGCGCTTGACCGCCATCAGGTGGCGGTGCCGCCAGCGGGTCATCCGCTCGGCGGTGTCGAGCAGCGCCTCGGCCAGCGCGAGCAGCTCGTTTCCGGGGCGGTCGTCCGCGTAGACCAGGGCCCAGGCGCGCACCACGTCCGGGTGCGGCGGCGCGGGGCTGGTCCAGTCGCGCTCCACACGCTCGGCGGGCACCGGGACCCCGCGCCGGTGCAGCAGCCGCAGGGCCGCGTCGTACAGGCCGGGCTCGGCCAGCGCGCGTTCCAGTCGGGCGCGCGCCTCGGGTGTCGCGCGGTGCGGCCGGACCATCGCGGCGGACTTGTTGCCGAGCAGGAACTCCAGGTGGCGGTAGGTGTGGGACTGGAAGCCCGACGCCTCCCCCAGTCCGTCGCGGAACCGGCCGAACTCGGTGGGCGTCATGGTGGCGAGCAGGCCCCAGGACTCCACCAGCACGTCCTGGGCTCCCGCGCCCCTGCGCAGCGCGGCCAGCGCGGCGGGCACGTCGTCGGCCTCCAGCGCGTCGCGGGCCAGTTCCCACTCGTGCCGGACGAGCGTGAACAGCAGCTCCATGACCTGCGTGGTGATGATGAACGAGGTCTCCGCGGGCTCGTCGGAGACGGGGTTCTGCAGGGACAGCAGGGTGTCGATCCCGCCGTAGCGCGCGTACGGGGTGCCCCCGTCGAAGGAGAGCGTGGGCAGTTCCCCGTCCTGTCCGGCTCGTTCCCGATGTGAGTAGGCCGTTGAGGAGGCCATGGTCACGCACCCCGTTCCCGTGCTTCTCGTGCTGTCCCGCTGTTCTCACAGCGCCCGGCGTCCACCGGTTCGGACCTACCACCAGGATGTCCCTATTCATCCGTGAAGAGAATGGGCGTCGCGCGCCGTACGGCGGATTCGACCTTCGGGATACGAGCTGTTTCACGTTTCCGCCTTACAATCGACAGGTATGACAGACATGGTCGACTGGCGGATCCTCACCGAGCTCCAGGCCGACGGCCGCCTCTCCTTCAACGAGCTCTCCCGCCGGGTGAAGCTCTCGCCCCCCGCCGTCGCCGAGCGGGTGCGCCGCCTGGAGGAGCGCGGGGTGATCACCGGCTACCACGCGCACGTGGACCCGGCCTCGGCGGGCCTGCCGGTGACGGCGCTGGTCCAGATGCGCTGCTACGGCCCGCTGTGCCTGCTGCGCGACGAGGCGGCCGTGAACCGCCCGGAGATCCTGCAGCTGCACCGGGTGACCGGCGACGCCTGCTGCGTCCTGCTCATCGGGGTGCGCTCCATGGAGCACTTCGAGCAGGTCATCGACGCCCTCGCCGAGCACGGCCGCCCGTCCTCGACGATGGTGCTGTCCAGCCCGGTGCCCTGGCGCCCGGTCGGCCGCCCGGGCGCCCGTCCGCCCCGGTGAGCCCCTGCCGCCGGGGCCGGCCGCGCGGGGCCCGGCGGTGGGTACCCTCGGTCCGGTGAGCGTTCTCATCGACCCTCCCGCGTGGCCGGGGCCGCGCGGGCTGCTGTGGTCGCATCTGGTCAGCGACTCCTCGTACGCCGAACTGCACGCGTTCGCGCGCGGGCTCGGAGTGCCCGAGCGCGCCTTCGACCGGGACCACTACGACGTCCCCGAGACGCTGTACGAGCGCGCGGTGGAACTCGGCGCGCTCGCCGTGTCGAGCCGCACGATCGTGGCGCGCCTGCACGCCTCAGGTCTGCGACGGCGCAAACCGGGTCGCGTACTCGGTTAGCCGGGCGACCTCGGCGGTCAGGTTGGCGCGGGCCCTGGCCTCCCACTGCCCGTGGCCGTACCGGGTCCGGTACAGCCGCGGCGCCGCCAGCAGGCCGCCCAGCACCGCCGCCCGTCCGCGCGCGAAGTCCGCGGCCCCCACGTGCGCGTACTCCTCCCGCACCGCCCGGGTGTAGGCGGCGTACTCGTCGGGAGCGGCGGCCAGGACCGCCAGGTCCGCGTCGCACAGGACCTCGGCGTCGGCGTCCCCGGACGCGGGATCGTGCCCCGCGGTGACGCGGACCAGCCGGGCCACCTCCGCGGCGCGGTCCTCGGTCAGCCCGCACGAGGGCAGCAGCAGTTCGGCGAGCCGGGCGCTGCTCTCCTCGTCCTCTCCGGGTTCCCCCCGGTACACCGCGTCGTGGAACCACGCCGCGTAGCGGACCGACGAGGCGTCGCGGGCCTCCCCGGCGAGCTCGTCCACGCCCGCCAGCACCGCCCTCAGGTGGTCCAGGGTGTGGTAACGGCGGTGCGGCTCGGCCCAGCGGGCGAGCAGCTCGGCTCCCACCGCGGTGGCCTCGGCCCCCGATCCGGCCAGGCGCCTCCAGGCGTCCGACAGGTCGGGCCGGCGCAACGACATCTGCTTCTCCTCCCGTACCGCTGTCCGCGGTGCCCCTGCGGGGTGCGGGCGCACTGGGGATACCCCGGCCTCGGGACCTCTATCCGGGCGACCGGCCGGTAGGGGTGGACCACTTGCGGCCACCGGTGGACGAAAGTCGGTCCCGCGCCCGCGGCGGACCACGTCGAAAGTGGGCGCGCCCTCCGAACCATCGCCGGATGCGGCGGGACGCGGCCGGTCCGTAGCGTCGGGACGGACAGCGAAGACAGCAGAGGAGACCACATGATCAGCCTTCGGGGACTGACCAAGCGCTACGGCGACAAGACCGCCGTGGACGGCCTGGACCTGGACGTCTCCCCGGGACGGGTCACCGGGTTCCTCGGTCCGAACGGGGCGGGCAAGAGCACCACGATGCGGATGATCCTGGGCCTGGACCGCCCCACCGCCGGGAGCGCGCTCGTGAACGGCGTGCCCTACGCCGCGCTGCGGCACCCGCTGCGCGAGGTCGGCGCGCTCCTGGACGCCAGGGCCGTGCACCCGCGGCTCACCGCCCGCACCCACCTGCGGGCCGTCGCGCGCAGCAACGGCATCGCGGTGTCCCGGGTGGAGGAGGTGCTGGAGACCGTCGGCCTGACCGGGGTCGCGGGCCGGCGCGCGGGGTCCTTCTCCCTCGGGATGGGCCAGCGCCTGGGCATCGCGGGAGCGCTCCTCGGGGACCCGGGCGTCCTGATGTTCGACGAGCCGGTCAACGGCCTGGACCCCGACGGCGTGCGCTGGGTCCGCGAGCTGGTCCGCTCGCTCGCCGCCGAGGGACGCACCGTGTTCGTCTCCAGCCACCTCATGAGCGAGATGCAGGAGACCGCCGACCAGCTGGTCGTGCTCGGCCGCGGGCGGCTGATCGCCGACGCCCCGATCGGGGAGGTCATCGCGGGCAGCTCGGTCAACGCGGTGAAGGTCCGCAGCCCGCAGGCCTCCGAACTGGGCCGGCTGCTGGCGGCGTCGGAGGCCCGGGTCGAGCAGCCCTCCACCGACGAGCTGATCGTCACCGGCGCCACCATCGAGCAGGTCGGCCGGGTCGCCCACGAGGCGGGGGCCCTGCTGTACGAGTTGAGCAACCGGTCGGCCTCGCTGGAGCAGGCGTACATGGAGTTGACCGCCTCCAGCGTCGAGTACACCACCGCCCTGCTCCCGGGCGGCCCCGCCGAGACCAGGAAGACCCGGGTGTGAGGACGATGACCGAGACGATGACGCGACCGGCCGCCCGACGATCGGGCGGCGGCCTCGCCGGGGCGCTCGCCGCCGAGTGGACCAAGCTGTGGGGACTGCGCTCCACCTGGGTCTGCCTGGCCGCGACGCTGCTGTTGGGGCTGGCCACGTCCGTGCTGGGCGCGGAGTCGATCCAGATCAGCGGCGGGGCGGACGAGGTCGACGCCCACACCCTGGCGTCGCTGGCGATCATGCTGCCCCAGTTCATCCTCATCGCGCTGGCCTCGCTGGCCGTCACCGGGGAGTACGCCACCGGCGCGATCCGCACCACGCTGACCGCCGTGCCGCGCCGGGGCACCGCGCTGGCCGCCAAGGCCGTGGTGATCGGGGCGGTGTCCCTGGCGACCGGCGTCCTGACCGGCCTGCTCTCCCTCGCCGCCACGGCCTGGTACTTCGGGGACTCGCTCGAGGTGACCGCCGAGGGCCTGCTCTACGGCCTGCTGGGGCCGGGCCTGTACCTGGCGCTGCTGTCGCTGTTCGTCCTGGGGCTGGGCGCGGTGGTGCGCAGCACCGCCGGGGCCCTGACCGGGGCCATCGGCCTGCTCGTGGGGCTCCCCCTGATCGCGCAGATCGTCGGCAACGAAACACTGCTGAGGATCGTCGACCACACCCCCAACCCGCAGGGCCAGCTCCTCACCTCGGGCGGGGACGTCCCGCACTCGCCGCAGTTCGCGGCGCTCCTCATGGCCGCCTGGGCGGTCGCGGGCCTGGCCGCCGGCTACGCGGTCCTGCGCGGGCGCGACGCCTGACCCCGGCACACCGGCCCCCGACCGAGCCGCCGGCGGAAGTCCCGGCCGGTCGGGGGCCGCCCGCGCGGCCCCCGTGACGCGGGACGGCAGTGCGGCGCGGGGGTTGTCCGGTGTCCGCAGAAAGGCCCTGCTCGATGATCTTGAGCTTTCTGCCCGTTTCTGGGCCCGGAAGAGCGGAAAGCCCGTGATCGCCACGAGCGGGGGCGGAACCCGTGACACGGGACGGCCCCGGCACCGCTTCCGGAAACCTCAGTGGCGCTCGGTGACCAGGCCCGCCTCGTAGGCGACGATCGCGGCCTGCACCCGGTTCCTGGCGCCCAGGCGGTTCAGGATCGCGCTGACGTAGCTCTTGACGGTGCCCTCCACCAGGAAGAGGCGGCGCGCGATCTCGGCGTTGGACAGCCCCGCCCCGACCAGGGCCAGCACCTCGCGTTCGCGCCCGGTGAGCTCCTCGGTCCGGCGGCGGGCCCTGGCACCCCGCTCCATCCGCCCGTCGCTGAGTTCGGTGATGACCCGCTGGGCGACCCTGGGCGACAGGAACGCGGCGCCGTCGGCGACCGCGCGCACCCCCGCGATCAGTTCGCGCGGGTCCCCGGCCTTGAGCAGGAACCCGGACGCGCCGTCGCCCAGGGCCCGCGCGATGTAGTCGTCCTCGCCGAAGGTGGTGAGGACGACCACGGCCGTCTCCGGCACGGCGCGGCGGATCTCGGCGACCGCGGCCAGGCCGTCCAGTCGGGGCATGCGGATGTCCAACAGCGCCACGTCGGGCCGGTGCGAGCAGGCCAGTTCCACGGCCTCGCGCCCGTCGGCCGCCTCGGCGACCACCTCGATTCCGGGGTCCGCGCCCAGGATGGCCCGCACCCCCGCCCGGATCATGGCCTCGTCGTCGGCCAGCAGCACTCGGATCACTCGGTTCCCCCGTGGTCGCAGTCGTCCGTACTCGTCTTCGGTGCCCGCGCGGCCGGGGCGCGGTCCGCGCGGCCGCGTCGTCGATTTTCCCTGGTTCATCCTGTTTCGCGGCATCCGCGCCACTACGGGGTGACGTCCTCCTTGGCCGCCAGACGTCCGTCGGCGAAGCACAGCCGGTAGATCCGGTAGTCCACGTCGAACAGGTCCGGGGCGGACCGGTAGTGCGCGCACTCCCATCCCCCGGGAAGGGGATCCTCGGACTCCTCGGGCTCGTAGAAGCCCCACTCCGTCTCCGGGAGCCGGTCCCGGACCTCCGCCTCGGCCTGGCCCACCCGCAGCCCGTCGAACCGCTCGGGCGGCAGCGTGCTGCCCACGGCCTCGGCGTAGGTGACCCCGACCGCGAGCGCCACGAGGACGGCCATCCCCGTCCCGGGCAGGCCGACGAGCGCGACGAGCCCCCACCGCACCCGGCGCTGGGCCTGGCGGTAGTAGCGGGTGGTGCGGCTCTGCTCCTCCTGCTCGGCGGAGCACTCCCCGTCCGGGTCCTTCGCGCCCCTGGGACGCGCGGGCAGGTACGCCTCGACCAGCCAGCCGTCCTCGTTCCCGCCCGCCCGCAGGACGCCGCCCGCCAGGCGGACGCGCTCGCGCAGCCCGATCAGCCCGTGGCGGCCGCCCCCCGCGTCCGGCGCGGGTCCGGTCCTCGGCGCGGTGTTGGACACCCTCACCAGGGTCCCGTCCGGGGCGTGCTCCAGGCGCACGGTGGCCACCGCGCCCGGCGCGTGCTTGTTGGCGTTGGTCAGCGCCTCCTGGACGATCCGGTACACGGCGCGGTCCGCCATGTGCGGCAGCCCGGCGGGGTCGCCGCGGCGGATCAGCGTCACCGCCATACCGGAGGCGCGGGCCCGCTCGACGAGGGCGGAAACGTCCTCTCCGGCGGGTTCCATGGGCACCGGCTCGGCGTCGTCGCGCAGGACCCCGATGATCTCGCGCAGCCGCTCGGTGGCGGTGGTGGCGTTCTCCCGGAGTTCGCCCGCCGCCTTCTGGACGCGCTCGCCGATGTCGGGGGCGACCTCCAGCGCGCCCGCGCGCAACGCGATCAGGCTCAGCTCGTGCCCGAGGGAGTCGTGCATGTCCTGGGCGATCCTGGACCTCTCGCGCAGCCGCGCCTGGTCGGCGACGATGCGCTGCTCGCGCTCCAGCCGCTCGGCCCGCTCCCAGCCGGCCAGCGCCAGCTCCCGCCGCTGGCGCCGGTACATCCCGACCACCCACGGGAACAGGATGTTGAAGGCGAAGACCCCCACCACCGTGATCCAGCTCTCGGGCTCGTCCAGCGAGACCAGCGCCACCAGGGGAACGCCCACGGTCGCGACCGCGCCGAACAGGACCAGCGCCGGGCGCGAGTCCGGCATCCGGCGGCCCGCCAGGTAGGCCACGACCATCAGGACGAGCGAGAAGACCCCGGCCCACGAGACGGCCAGGAGCGCGACGACGAGGGCGACCAGCGGGTACGGGCGGGTCAGCAGCACCGTGACGGCCAGGAGCAGCACCGCCCCCACGGTCTCGGTCGCGATCAGGGCGGGCGTCCCGCCCCCTCCGCGCATCCCCGCGACGTTCAGTACGACCAGCGGGACCAGCGCCAGCACCAGCAGGGCGTCCTTGACCTTCTCCGCCCTGGTCGGCCAGCCCTGGAGCGGGCGGACGGCCGTGCCGAGGTCGGACACCGAGAACCTCATGCGGCGACGCTACAGCGGTTCGGGGCCGCTACTGCACCACCGAAAGTCATGAAAGAAAGTTCCGGTATCGGGCAGGCAAAAAGTCCACAAGGGATGATTACCCTGAGTCATCAATGCCCATATCTCCGTGGGGTGACCGGCGCGAACGTGCCGGCGGGCGAGGGAGAGAGTCCATGAAGCTTCTGATGGCGTCCGGAATCGCGGCGACCGCTCTGGTCCTGGTCGCGGGGCCGGCCGCGGCCGACGGTTCCGTCACTGTGGTCCCGCGGGAGGCCCGGCCGGGGTCGGCGGTCGTACTGGAGTCGTCCTGCGTGAAGGGCGCCAAGCGGTTGGAGTACACCTCCCAGGCCTTCGCGGGGACCGCCACCGTCTCTCTGCAGGACAACGCGGGCTCCGCGCACGCCACCCTCAAGAACGGGCTGGCGCCGGGCGTCTACGAGGTCAGGGGCGAGTGCAAGGGCGGCCCCTCCGACGAGGTGGTGCGCTCCGAGATCGTCGTGGTCGAGGACGACCCCTCCTCCGGGCCGGACGCCGTCCCGGCCGTCCCCCCGACGCCGGCCGGCGCCCCGCAGTCCGGCGGCGGCGGGACCTACCAGCGGACCGACCCGACCGTTCCGCTGGCCACCCTGGCGGGCGGCCTGCTGGTCGTGGCCGGTGTCGGGCTGGTGGCCTACCGGCGCGCCGTGCGCCATGGCCGATAGGGGACCGGGCGCGGGCCTGCTGGCGGCCCTGGCGGTGGGCGCGGTGTTCGCGTTCGCGGTGGACGACGACCTCGGGGGTTTCGGGGGGCCGGGCGGGCCCGAGCCGCTGGCGCGCTCGGCCCCCGTCCACCTGTCCATCGAGGAGATCGGGGTGGACGCGCCGCTGGTCCGGCTGGGCCTGAACCCCGACGGAACCCTGCAGGACCCGCCGTTGGAGGAGGCCGGCCTGGCCGGGTGGTACTCGCTGGGCGCGGCCCCCGGCGAGGCCGGGCCCGCCGTCATCACCGGCCACCTGGACACCAGGACCGGGCCGTCGGTCTTTCTCCGCCTGGGCGAGCTGCGGCGCGGCGACACCGTCCGGGTGCGCCGCGCCGACGGCTCCGAGCCCGAGTTCACGGTCCAGCGGGTGGAGCGCGTGGCCAAGGAGGACTTCCCCGCCGAACAGGTCTACGGGCCCGTGGACCACCCGGCGCTGCGCCTGATCACCTGCGGCGGGGAGTTCGACCGCGCCACGGGCCACTACTCGGAGAACACCGTGGTCTACGCCCGCATGAGCGATCCCGGGCGCTGACCCCCGGACGGGGGCCGGGGCTCACGGCGGGGAGCCGGGGAGGCCGGTCGCGGCGATGTCGCGCAGTGCCCGGACGTGCCGCGCGAAGGCGTCGCGACCGGCCCCGGTCAGCGACAGGTGGGTTCGGGGGCGCTTCCCGACGAAGCCCTTGCGGACCTTGACGTACCCGGCTTCCTCCAGCACCGCGACCTGCTTGGACAGCGCCGAATCGGTGATCTCGACCGCGTCCCGCACGACCTTGAACTCGGCCTCGTCGACGGCGGCCAGCGCGGCCGTGACGGAGAACCGCACGGGCGCGTGGATGACGTCGTCGAGCCTGCCGCGCGGGTGGCCGCCGGGAGCCCCCGCCCCTCCGGAGCGCGCCGCGGTCACGACCGGGCCCCGCCGGAGCGCAGGACCGACACTCCCAGGACGGTCAGGGGGAGGGCGGTGGCGACGGCGCCGCCGATCCACCACGCGGCGACGTCCTCGAAGAGGTAGCCGCCGAGGATCAGCACCACCGCGTACAGGGCCGCGGAGGTCAGGAAGGCCAGCAGGTAGCGCGGGCCGTACCTGCGGGGGAACGCCCTGATCCGGGTGGCCGCCAGCCCGCTGCCGATCCCGACCAGGGCGCCCGCGACGCCGCTGACCGCGCCGAGCACCGCTCCGGACAGCGGGGCGAACCCGCAGAACAGGAGCACCAGGGGGAAGAAGGCCGCCAGCGCCAGGACGAAGACGCCGTACCCGCGCGTGTGCCGCCGCACCCTGCCGCCGACGGCTTCGACGTCGGCCAGTGCCGCCTGCGCGGCCTCGGGACGGTAGGTGCCCTCACTCATCGGATCTCCTCGCCTCGGGGCCCGGCTCCCGGACCTTCGCCACAAGAATGGCAAGTACTTTCCAATTTGGCAAGTACTCTCGAAGCAGAAACTTGTCCCGATCCGGAAAACACTGACGGCGCGCGATGGGAACCCACCACGCGCCGTCCTGCCACGGTCCCGGAGAGCCCGCTATCTCCCTCCGGAACCGGCCTCGGTGCCGATCACGCCACCACCTGCTCGTCCCGCCCGGACGCGCGCAGCGCGTCGTTGACGCTGCGCAGCACCGGCGCGCGCGCCACCAGCCCGGGGTCCAGGTGCGCGCCGCCGCGCACCGTGAAGGTGTGCGACTCCCCCGGCAGCAGGGTGACCAGCATGTCGTCCGCCTCGGCCCCCGGGTCGAGGCGGTCCGCGAACAACGAGAGGTCGCGCAGCAGGCTGTGCGCCACCACCGTCACCCGCAGGTCCTCACCGCTCGGGGCGACGCCGACGTCGTACCCGGGCTCGGGGTAGGCGATGTCTCGGTCCTCCGCGAAGAACCAGTACGCCCGCCGCTCGTCCGTGTCCGCGGTGACCAGCTCGGCCGCCGCGTCCCCGGCACCCGCCACGTCGGCGGGGACCTCCACCCGGACCAGGCCGCGCGCGGGCACCGTGAAGGGCGCCTCCGCCCCGGCCAGCACCACCCCCTCCAGGGAGCGCCGCGCCAGGCGGGCGGTCCCCGCCCACTCCTGGTCGGTGTCGTTGGCGAGCGCCAGGACCAGCCCCTCGCCCTCGGGCTGGATGGTGGCCAGGCGGTCGGCGTAGACCGCGCGCAGCGCGTACCACAGCGGCTTGCGCCGTCCGTCGCCGTCCACGGCGGCCCAGGAGGTGACCGGCCAGCAGTCGTTGAGCTGCCACACCACGCTGCCGGCGCAGTCCGGCCACTGGGCGCGGAAGTGCTCGATCCCCACGGTCAGCGCGCGCGCCTGGTTGACCTGGGTGAGGTAGTGCCAGTCGTCGAAGTCGGCGGTGTCGCCGAAGTGCGGGGCCAGTCCCCGGGCGAGCTTGCCGTTGCCGTCGATCGCCTTCTGGTGGTGCAGCATGCCGGGCGAGTCCGGGCGCAGGTCCTCGCCGGGCAGGGCGGCGCGCAGCGTGGCGTAGGCGGGCGGGGCCTGGAAGCCGAACTCCGAGACGAAGCGGGGCTTGTAGTCGCGGTAGACGGTGTAGTCCACCTCGTTCCACACGTCCCAGATGTGCATGGCGGCGTGCCGGGGGTCGTTGGGGTGCACGTCCGGGGAGCCGGAGTAGGGGCTGCCCGGCCAGTAGGGGCGGGTCGGGTCCAGTTCGGCGACCACCCGCGGCAGCAGGTCCAGGTAGTAGCCCTCGCCCCAGCTGCGCCCGGCCAGCGGCTTCTCCCAGTCCCAGTCCCAGAAGCCCCAGATGTTCTCGTTGTTGCCGTTCCACAGCACCAGGCTGGGGTACGGGGCGAGCCGGACCACGGCCTCGCGGGCCTCGGCCTCGACCTCCTCGGCCAGCGGCGACTCCTCGGGGTAGGCCGCGCAGGCGAACAGGAAGTCCTGCCAGACCAGCACCCCGCGCTCGTCGCAGAGCTCGTAGAAGTCCTCGCTCTCGTAACGCCCGCCGCCCCAGATCCGCAGCAGGTTCATGTTCGCCCCGACCGCCTGGTCGATGCGCTCGGCGTAGCGCTCGCGGCCGACGCGGGTGACGAAGCAGTCGTCGGGGATCCAGTTGGCGCCCTTGACCAGGACGGGTTTGCCGTTGATCACGAAGGTGAAGCGGCGCCCGCCCTCGTCGACGCCCGTGTCCAGCTCGACGGTGCGGAAGCCGACGCGCCGCCGCCAGTCCGCCAGTTCGGCGCCGTCGGCGGAGAGCACCACGCGCAGGTCGTACAGCGGCTGGTCCCCGTGTCCGATCGGCCACCACAGCGCGGGGTCGTCGACCTCGACCTCGACCTCGGTCCGGCACACGCCCGGGGGCACCGCGACCGCGGCGGTCCGCCCGGCGATCTCGGCGCGCAGGGTCAGCCCGGCGTCCTCACCGGTGTCGGACCGCTCGACCTCGACCCGGACCAGGACCCGCCCCCGCGCGCCGCCCTCGGGCGTCGCGGCGACGGTGACCTGCGGGACCACCCGGGAAAGCCGGGCGGTGCTCCAGGCGTGCAGCCGGATCGGCCGCCAGATACCGGAGGTGACCAGGGTCGGCCCCCAGTCCCAGCCGAAATTGCACGCCATTTTCCGGATGAATTGGAAAGGCTCGGGATAGGCGTTGGGGCGGTCTCCGAGTTCTTCGCGCAGCGCCTCGGCGTAGCCGTACGGCGAGGCGAACTCGACCCGCAGCTCGTTGCCGCCCTCGCGCAGCGCCGGACGCAGGTCGAACCGGTAGGCGCGGTGCATGTTGCGGGTCCGGCCGAGGGGCCGCCCGTTGAGGCTCAGGTCGGCGACGGTGTCCAGGCCCTCGCACTCGAGGTCCACCCGCTCGGCTCCGGCCAGCGCGGCGGCGTCGAAACCGGTGGTGTAGCTCCACCGGGTCCGGCCGATCCAGGTCAGTTCGTCCTCGTTCGCCCCCTCGTAGGGGTTGGGGATGAGGCCGGCCGCCAGCAGGTCGGTGTGCACGCATCCGGGCACGGTCGCCGGAACGCCGGCCGACCCGATCGAGGCGGGGACCTCCTCGGGCGCCTCGGCTCGCAGGGTCCAGTCGTCGCGCAGATCGATGCGCACTGCCATTGCGTCTCCACACTTGTGCGGGTGTGTCCACTGTCGGAGGGTGCGGCCCGGGCGCCTGGAGGAGGGAGGGGGCGTAACCCGGTGCCGGACCGCACCCGGCTTTCGGCGGCCCCATGTCCTCCTCATGTCGCCGCCGTCAATTCAATGAGACTACTAAACCGGTTCAGGGTCAAGAGTAAGAAGTAAAATGAATCGGTTCAGTTCCCCCGTTTGCCGTGACGTTTCCGGGGTCTCGACCGTCCCCGGGACCCTGGAAACGTCACGGCCAACGGGGGCCGCCGCGGACCGGGAACGCCCTAGGCCCGGACCCCCGGGACGAAGGGCTGCACGAAGTGGTCCTCGGACGCCTCGACCAGGTCGCCGGGAACCTCCTGGGCGGTCGACAGGTGGTAGTCGCGGGACCCGGTGTCGGCCAGCTCGCGGGCGCGCAGCTCGGCCTCCACCTCCTCCCACTTCTTGTGGAACTGCGGCACCGAGGCGAGCAGCTTCCTGGTGTAGGGGTGCAGCGGGTCGCCGAACACCTTCTCGGTGCCGCCGCGCTCCACGATCGACCCCTTGTGCAGGATCACCGTCTGGTCGCTGATGTAGTTGCCCAGCGCCAGGTCGTGCGTGATGAACAGGATGCCCATGCCCCGCGCCTTCAGGTCGGCGAGCAGGTTGAGCACGTCGATCCGGGTGGAGGCGTCCAGCATGCTGATCACCTCGTCGGCCACCAGGTAGTCGATGTCCAGCAGCAGCGCGCGGGCGATCAGCAGCCGCTGCAACTGGCCGCCGCTGAGCTGGTGCGGGTACTTGCCGAGGACCTGCGCGGGGTCCAGGCGCACCACGTCGAGCGCCGAGCGCACCTTCTCGCGCCACTCCGCGTCGGACACGCCCCGGTGGTACTCGGAGCGGATCACCGCGAAGACCCGGTCGGCCTTGAAGATGGGGTTGTAGCTGCTGAAGGGGTCCTGGAAGACGCCCTGGACCCTCCGGTAGTACTCCTTGAGCCTGCGGTTGCCGCGCAGCGTGGAGATGTCGGTCCCGTCGCAGGTGATCGCCCCGCGACTGACCGACGCGATGCGCAGCGCCATCTTCCCCAGCGTGCTCTTGCCGCTGCCGCTCTCACCGATCAGCGACACCACCTCGCCGGGGCGCACCTCGAAGTCGGCGTCGCGCACGGCGGTCAGCTCGTCGCCGCCGAAGGAGCCGACCCTGTAGACCTTGGAGACCCGGTCGAATTTCAACATCTGCTCACTCGGCCTTCCAGCACGCGACGTAGTGGTCGCGCTCGACTTCGACGAACGGCGGCTGCTCCTCGCACTCCTCGGAGGCGAGCGGGCAGCGCGCCCGGAACCGGCAGCCCTTGGGCGGGTCGAGCAGCCCGGGCGGGCTCCCGGGGATCCCGGTCAGCCGCTTCTCCGCGTACTTGACGCCCACCTCGGGCAGCGCCGAGATCAGCATCTTGGTGTAGGGGTGCCGGGGCGCCTCGATGATCGTGCGGGCCGGAGCCTTCTCCGCCAGCCGCCCCGCGTACATCACCATGATGCTGTCGGCGATCTGGTACACCAGCGAGATGTCGTGGGTGACCACGATCATGCTCTTGACGAACCGGCGGTCGCGGAACTCCACCAGCGTCTCGGCGACCGCGCGCTGGGTGGAGACGTCCAGCGCCGAGGTCACCTCGTCGGCGATCAGCAGGGACGGGTTCAGCAGCGTGGACAGCACCATGACGACGCGCTGCTTCATACCGCCGGACAGCTCGATGGGGTACCGGTCGAGCACGTCGACGTCCAGGCCCACCAGCTCGATCCGGCGGTTCAGCTCCTCGCGGACCTCCCTGAAGCGCACGCCCCGCGACTCCAGCAGCTCGGCGGTCATCCTGCCGATCTTGCGGGTCGGGTTCATCGCGCTCATCGCGTACTGCGGGATGAGCGAGATCCGCTTGTAGCGGAAGTCGTTCATCTTCCTGTCGTCCCAGACCGGCACCTCGTCGCCGTCGAGCTCGACGGCGCCGCCCACGTACTTCATCCGCCCGTCCAGGCGGATCAGGCTCTTGCCGAGCGTGGACTTCCCGCTGCCGGACTCCCCCGCGAGTCCCATGATCTCGCCGTCGGCCAGGGTGAAGGCCGGCCCGTCGAGCGCGCGCACGTCCCCGCGCAGGGTCCGGTAGTAGACCCGCAGGTCCGAGACCTTGAGGCTCACCGTCACATCTCCCTCAGTCTGGGGTTGAAGACCTCGTCCAGTCCCACGTTCATGACATAGAGCGACCCGACGATCGCGGTGATGCCCAGGCCCGGGGGTACGAACCACCACCACACGCCGAGCTGGAGCGCCCCCCACTTGACCGCCTGGTGCATCATCAGGCCCAGCGACGTGCCGTCGGTCGGGCCGAGGCCCACGAAGTCCAGGCCCGCGGCGGCCAGGACCGCGCCGCCGAAGAGCAGGATCAGCGTCATGAACAGGTAGGAGCTCATGTTCGGCGCGATGTCCCGGACGATGATCTTCCAGGTCCTCACACCGCTGAGCCGGGCCAGGTCCACGAAGTCGCGCGAGCTCAGGGACAGCGCCTGGGAGCGGATCGCGCGCGCGGCCCACGGCCACGAGGTCAGGCCGATGAAGAAGGACTGCATCATCACGCCGCGCGAGTCCATGTAGGCGACGAGGATGAACAGCACCGCCAGGGTCGGCAGCACCAGCACGACGTTAGTGATCATGTTGAGGATCTCGTCGACCCAGCCGCCCTTGTACCCGGCGACGAATCCGATGGCCATGCCGATGACCGCCGCGACCACGCCGCCGAGGATCCCCACCAGGAAGGTCGCGCGGATGCCGTACACGAACTGGGTGAAGATGTCCTGGCCGAACTGGGTGGTGCCGAACCAGTACTCCCCCGACGGGGGGAGTCCCGGCGGCGCGATCCGCGCGTTGGGGTCGGGGCTCAGGAAGAACGGCCCGAGGATCCCCGTCACCAGGAAGGCCAGCACGATCCCCAGGCCGATCAGCAGCTTGGGGTTGCGCAGCGCGAAGTACAGCGCCTCCCGCTTGGGCGCCTCCGGAAGCGCGGGCACGGGCGCGTCGGGCGACGTGGCCGGGTCGGGCAGCGGCTGTGCGGCGGTCATTTGGCCCCACCTTGCATCTGGATCCGGGTCCGCGGATCCACCAGGACGTACACGATGTCGATGATGAAGTTGGCGATCAGGACTCCGGCGACGATGAACAGGAACACGCCCTGGAGCAGGAAGAAGTCCTGGTTCTGGATCGCCTGGAGGATCAGGAAGCCCAGGCCCGGGTAGGAGAAGACGATCTCCGTGAGCAGCGCGCCCGCCACGACCGTCCCCAGCTGCACGGCCAGGCCGGTGAGCTGGGGGAGCATCGCGTTGCGGAAGGCGTACCTGCGGATCAGGCGGCGCGGGGCGCCCAGGGCCTGGAGGTAGTTCGCGTACTCCGACTCCAGCTCGTAGATGATCATGTTGCGCATGCCGATCGCCCAGCCGCCCAGCGACACCAGGAACAGCGACAGGAACGGCAGGAACCAGTGCTCGAGCAGGCTGGAGACGAACACCCAGGAGAACTCGGGGCGCAACGCGAAGCTGTACGCGCCCGAGGAGGGGAAGAAGCCGCCGACGATGCCCAGGCTCCAGGCCAGGAGCAGGGCCAGCCACATGTACGGGGTGGCGGTCAGCACGTAGCCGACGGGCAGGACCGTGTTGTCCAGCCACTTGCTGCGCGCGGCGTAGGCGCCGAACTTGTTGCCGATGACCCAGCTGAGCAGGATCGCGGGCAGCAGCAGGCCCAGGCTGTAGGGCACCGCGTCCATGATGACCTCGGTGACCGGGGTCGGGAACAGCCAGATGCTGACGCCCAGGTCGCCCTTGAACAGCGAGCCCCAGAAGTTGAGGTACTGCTGCCAGACCGGCATGTCGAGGCCGAACACGCTGTTGTAGTAGTCGCGCATCGCCTGCGAGGCCTCGGGGTTCGACAGCGAAGCGCGGGCGAGTCTGCTCTGGACGGGGTCTCCCGGCATGAAGCGCGGGATCATCCAGTTGATGGTGACGGCGGCGAAGAACGTCAGCGCGTAGACGAAGATCTTGCGGCCGAAGTATTTACGCAACAGGCCCTCCTGGCCCTGGCGGCCGGGGCCGGTCCCCGCCCCGCTCCCCCGTGCGGGGGCCGGGGCGGGGACCGGCCGTCACCGGCCGCTCACTCGGGGATCCGCCGCTACTCTCCGGTGGCCGGCTCGAGCTCGGTCAGCATCAGGATGCCGCCCAGCTGGAAGTAGCCGCGCCAGGTCGAGGGCAGGTAGTGGTTGTCGGTCTCGCTGGAGGGCCAGTTGGTCCACACCGTGTTGCTGGTCTGCGACCACAGGCCGTTGTACCAGAGCGGGATGATGGGCATCTCCTCGAGGTGGATCTGCTGGAGCCGGCCGGTGATCTCCAGGATCGCCTCGGTGTCCTCGACGGGGGTGCGGTCGAGTTCGCCGACCAGTTCCCAGACCTCCTCGTTCTCGTAGCGCCCGAAGTTGACCGTGGTCTGCGACTCCTGGACCGGCAGGCGGAACATGTAGTCGTAGTAGGTCCACGGCGTGTTGCTGATCTGGCGCTCGTTGTTGATCACCAGGTCGAAGTCGCCGCTGTTGCGCTGGTCGACCAGGGCGTTGAACTCGGGGAACTCGGCGGTCACGTTGATGCCGGCGGCGGTCGCGCTCTCGCTGATGACCCGCGCGGCCTCCATCCAGTCGGTCCAGCCGCTGGGCACGATCAGGGACAGCTCGATCGGGTCGCCGTTGGGGGTCTCGACGAGGCCGTCGTTGTCGGTGTCCTCGTAGCCCGCCTCCTCCAGGATGCTCTTGGCCTCGTCGGTGTCGAACGGGGTGGCGTACTCCTCGACGACCTCGGTGTCGATGTAGTCGTCCCAGGCGGGGAGCAGACCGGTGGGGTCCGCCGGGGTCACGATGCCGCCGTACACGCCGTTGACGATCTCGTCCATGTCGATGGAGGCCGAGAGCGCCTTGCGGAACTCGGGGTCGTTCATCGGCTCCCGGGTGGTGTTGGGCACCAGCCAGGCGGTGTTGGCGGAGAGCATGTAGGGCTCTTCGGGGTAGTAGGTCTCCACCCCGTAGCCGCCCTGGACCAGCTGGGCGACGCCCGGCAGGAAGTTGTTGTTCATGTCGATGTTGCCCTGCAGCACCTGGCCGAGGGCGGCCTCGTTGCTGGTGTTGACCACGTCGACGATGTAGGTGGGGGCGACCTCGCGGTCCAGGGCCTCGGTGGCCCACCAGTCCTCGCGCTTCCTCCAGACCTGGCGGTCCTGGTCGTGCGTCTCGTAGGCGTAGGCGCCGGTGCCGACGGGGTCCTCGTTGGCGCCGGTGATGATCTCCTCGTCCGAGCGGTCGGCCCACAGGTGCTCGGGCACGATGGCGTTGAAGTACAGCCAGTTCGCCCACTGCGCGTAGTTGGCCTCGGAGAAGGTGAACTCCACCGTGTGGTCGTCGACGGCCTCGGCGCTCTCCAGCCACTGCCAGAGGTTGCTGTAGGAGGAGGTCTCGATCTGGCCGACCTCGACGGTGAACACGACGTCGTCGGCGGTGAACGCCTCGCCGTCGGACCACTCGACGCCCTCGCGGAGCTTCAGCTCGTAGGTGCTGTCGTCGGTCCACTCGCCGCTCTCGGCGAGCCAGGGGATGTACTCGCCGGACTGCGGCTCGTACAGGAACAGCGTCTCGTAGACCAGGCCGACCGTTCCGGTAGCATAGCTACCGGTGTCCAGGGGGTTCCAGCTGATCGGCGGTCCCCACTGGGTTCCGCCGGTGTAGAGGGTCTCCGCGCGCGGGTAGTTCCCCGCCGGGGCGTCCCCTTCTCCGGTGTCGCTCGCGCAGGATGTGGCCACCAGGCCCGCCAGCGCGAGAGGGATCAGAAACCTGAACCGGTTTCGTGTCATCCTTCTCTCCTCCATCCGCCGCCGGGGGCCTCGCCCCTGGCAGCAGTCGTTCGAGAGCGTTCCCAGGCTCCGGTCCCCCCGTAGCCGACCGCCCGATCACGCGTTCATCGCCTGATGCGGTGTCTCATGCTCTCCCGCCCCGCCGTGACGCGGGTCACGTCGGGGAGTGAACGAAAGAACATCACTAAACCGGTTCAGCGTCAAGATGCGTTATGAAAACTAAACCGGTTCACGGACGGTACGGGACCAACGTCCCCCGGCTGCCGCGAAGGCTCCCGAAGACGCGAAAAGGCCCCAAAGGGGCCCTATCGCCGCACAGGGCGCACGTCAGGACGCGGCCGGACCGGTGCTGGCTCGCGGGACCAGCCGGCTGCGCTGGGTCCGCACGGACCGCGCCGGCCCGCCCGCGATGGTCTCCAGCAGCAGGGAGACCGCGAGCCTGCCGTGCTGGGTCACGTCGCGCCCGACAGCGGTCAGGGCGGGGCGGATCGCCCCGCAGATCACCGAGTCGTCCCAGGCCACGATGGACAGCCGCTCGGGGACCGGGACGCCGAGCTCTTGAGCGACCCCCAGCGCCGCCACCGCCATCAGGTCGTTGTCGAAGACGAGCGCGCTGGGCGGGTTCGCGCCGGTGAGCAGCTCGCGGGTGACGACCTCGGCCTGGTCGCTGAGGTAGTCGGTGTGGACCACCTCCGCGGAGGCCAGGCCCACCTCCTTCGCGGTCCCGGCGAACGCCCGCGAGCGCGTCTCGGTGTGCACGAACTCGGCCGGTCCCGCGACCCGGGCGATCCGCCGGTGGCCCAGCCCCGCCAGGTACTCCACCACCTCGCTCATCGCCGCGGCGTCGTCGGTCCACACGCACGGCGTGCCCTCGGTGTGGTCGGGGCCGCCGATCACCACCGCGGGCAGCCGCAGGTCCCTGACGACCGGCAGCCGGGGGTCGTCCCGGCGCAGGTCGACCAGCAGCACGCCGTCCACCCGGCGCTCGGCGTTCCAACGCTGGTAGGTGGCCATCTCCAGCCCCTTGTCGTCGGCCGACTGGAGCATCAGGGAGGTGGCCCCGCCCGCGAGCTCGGCCTGGATCCCGCCGATCAGGCGCATGAAGAACGGTTCGGCCGACAGTATCTTGGCCGGGCGGTCCACCACCATGCCGATCGCCCCGGCCCGTCCGTCCGACAGCGCCCTGGCCGCACTGCTGGGCGCCCATCCCAGCTGCTCCGCGATGTCCAGGATGCGCCGGCGGGTGGCGTCCGAGACTCCGGGCCGACCGTTGAGCGCGTAGGAGACCGCGCCCTTCGACACCCCGGCGGCCTTGGCGATGTCGACGATCGTCGGACGCCTCATATCAACTCCCCCGCTCGTTTGTGAACCGGTTTACCCGAGCGGGTTACCAATTCGTACAGCATTCGATTCAATCGAAAGAGTATTACCCGGCGCACCGCAATTCGACCCCGAACACTCTTCGCCACCGGACGAACACCCTGAAACCGCCCTCCGGGATCGATAGATAGGATGTATTCCGGATGCCGGTCCACCGCCATCCGGGCTCGTCCAGCCCGCAGAGCTGCAGCGCCCGCCGCACGATCGGCACACGAGTCCCCGCGCTCCGGGAAGGCGCTCGCCTGGAGGGTACGAAGGAGCCCTCTCCCGTGTCACCCCTCAGCACCCTGCGCCGCATGCGCGAGATCGCGGGCACGCCCCTGCTGCTCTCCTCCTTCCTGGCCCGGCTGCCGATGTCCATGTCCCTCATCGGCATCCTCACCCTGGTCACCGCCGAGACCGGCAGCGTCGCCGCGGGCGGCCTGGCCTCCGGCGCGCTCGCCCTGGGCGAGACCGTCGGCGGTCCTGTCATCGCGCGTCTGGCCGATCGGCGCGGCCAGCGGCCCGTGGTCCTGGCCGCCTCGCTGGCGGAGGGCGCGCTTCTGGTCCTGCTGGTGCTCGCGGTGTCCGCGGACACCGCACCGGCCGTACCGGTCGCGCTCGCGGTCCTGGCCGGACTGGCGATGCCGCAGATCGGCCCGCTCGCCCGGTCCCGGTGGATCTCGATCGCCGGACGCGCCGCGAACGAGCGCGAACGCGAGCGCTCCGTCGCGGCCGCGATGAGCGTGGACGGGGTCCTGGACGAGACGGGGTTCGTGGTGGGCCCGGCCGTGGTGGGCCTGCTCGCGGTCGCGGTCGGTCCCGCGGCCGCCGTGCTCGGCGCCGCCGTCCTGGTCGCCGTCTTCGGCTCCGCGTTCGCCCTGCACCGCACCGCGCCGCTGGGCGCGCCGCCCCGGCCCGGGGGCGAGCGGCTGTGGCGGTCGGGACTGCTGGTGCTCGCCGTCCCGATGTTCTGCCAGGGCGCGTTCTTCGGCGGCGCGACCGCCGGGGTGACCGCGTTCAGCCAGCAGATCGGCCGCCCCGACCTGTCCGGTCTGCTGTACGCCGTCATGGGGGTCACCAGCGCGGCCGCCGGACTCCTGATGGCCTCGGTGCCATCCGGAGTGACGCTGCCGGTCCGGCTGCGCCTGGCCGCCGCCGGGCTCGCCGTCTTCTCGCTCCCCATGCTGGCGGCCCCGGGAACGGGGACGCTGCTGGCGGCGATGCTGCTGCTGGGCACGGCCGTCGGGCCGCACCTGGTCACGGTCTTCTCGCTGGTCGAGCGCGCCGCCCCGGCCGACCGGCTGGCCCAGGCCATGACCGTGCTGCTCAGCTTCCTCATCCTGGGCCAGTCGCTGGGCTCGGCGGCGGCCGGCCGCCTCGCCGAGCGGTTCGGCCCCTCGGGCGCGTTCGCCCTCACCACGGCCGCCGCCGCGACGGCCCTGGTGGCCGCCACCCTGCTGGTCCGCTCCCGCTGGTACACCACACGCCCCGGCGAGACGGCGCCGACGCCGGTCTAGGGAAGCTCGACGCGGGGTTGTTCGGGGCTCTCTCCGGTGATCTTGACCTTTTCGGGGCCTCAACCGCCTCTGAGACCCCGAAAAGGTCAAGATCACCGGGAGGAGGGGGACCGCGAACCGGGGCTTTCGCCGACGGCTCGGCATAACTCGGTTCGGTAACTTCGGTCGATCGTCGACGAAAGGGGCGTTGACGAGCTCTCAAAAGTCGTCCTAGTTTGTGTGTCACATCACACAACGGGACTTCGGAGACCGTGTTGAACTCAGCAGGAGACGTGCTGGCCCTGATCAGCCGGGGGGCCGCCGGAACGCGGGCGGACCTCGCCAGGCTCACCGGGATGGCCCGCTCCACCGTGGCGCAGCGGGTGGAGGCGCTGATCGAGCACGGGCTGGTGGAGGAGACCGGTGCCGGGGCGTCCACCGGCGGGCGCCCGCCCCGGCTGCTGCGGCTCGACACCGCGCGCAACTGCGTCCTCGGCGTGGACCTCGGCGCCACCCACTGCCGGGTCGCGCTCATGGACATCGGCGGGACCATCCTGGCCGCCAGCGAGGACCCCGTCCAGATCGGCCAGGGGCCGCTCAGCGTCCTCGAACACGTCGACACCCGCATGCACGAGCTCCTCGCCGAGGCGGGGCGCCCGCTGGAGACGCTCAAGGCGGTCGGCATCGGCGTCCCCGGACCGGTCGAGTTCGCGACCGGGCGCCCCGTCGCCCCGCCGATCATGCCCGGCTGGCACGAGTACCCGGTCCCCGAGTTCTTCACCGGCCGCTACCCCGTCGAGGTCCTGGTGGACAACGACGTCAACGTCCTGGCCCTGGGCGAACGGCGCTTCGCCTACCCGGACTCCGCCCACCTGCTGTTCGTCAAGATCGGGACCGGCATCGGCTGCGGCGTCGTCGTCGACGGCCACCTGCACCGCGGCGCCCAGGGCGGCGCGGGGGACATCGGGCACATCCGGGTGCCCGACGCCGCCGACGCGCTGTGCCGCTGCGGCAACACCGGCTGCCTGGAGGCGGTGGCCGGGGGCGCCGCCCTGGCCGCCCGGCTCACCGCGGCCGGCGTCCCCGCCGCCACCGGCCGCGACGTGGTCGCCCTGGTCAACCAGGGCGACGGCACCGCGCTCCGGCTGGTGCGCGAGGGGGGCAGGATCATCGGCGACGTGCTCGCCGGGCTGGTCAACTTCTTCAACCCCGAGGTCATCGTCGTGGGAGGCGTGATGGCCAGAGTCCACGAACCCCTCCTGGCGGGTATGCGCGAGGTCATCTACCAGCGGTCGCTGCCGCTGGCCACGCACCGCCTCACCGTCGTGCCCAGCCGTTCCGGCGAGGAGGGCGGTGTACTCGGCGCGGGCCGCCTGGCGATCGACCACGTCCTCGCCCCCGACCACGTCAACCGCGCCCTCTCCCCGCCCACCGGCGCGACCTGACGGTCCCACCGGCGCCGTCCCTCTCCCGCAGCACCCGGCATCCCGACCTGGAGGCCCATGATGACCACACGACCACGACTCCCGCGCCTGTCCGCCCTCGCCGCCGGCGCGATCCTGATCAGCGCGACCGCCTGCACCACTCCCGAGTCCGGCGGCGGCGGGGAGGACGACGCGCAGGGCCCGTTCACGATCGGGCTCAGCAACGGCTTCATCGGCAGCGAATGGCGCGAGCAGATGCTCGCCACCCTTCAGGAGGCGGTCGCCGAGTACGAGGCCGAGGGCGTCGTCGACGAGCTCGTGGTGGAGAGCGCCGACGTCGACGTGAACGGCCAGATCCAGCAGATCCGCAACCTGGTCAACTCGGGGGTGGACGCCATCATCGTCAACCCCAACTCGCCCACCGCCCTGGACCAGGTCTTCGCCGAGGCCGCCGACCAGGGCATCATGATCGTCGCGATCGACCAGGCGGTCACCTCCGAGCACGTCACCAACGTCGTCATCGACCAGGGCGAATGGGCGGCGACCGGCGCGCGCTGGCTGGCCGGGGAGGTCGGCGAGGGCGGCGAGGTCATCGCCGTCAACGGCATCGACGGCCACCCCGCCAACGAGGCCCGCTGGGAGGGCGCCAGCGCGGTCTTCGAGGAGGCCGGGGTGGAGGTCGTGGCCAACGACTTCGCCGAATGGGACCAGGCCACCGGCCAGCAGGTCACCCAGAACCTCCTGGCCAGCCACCCCGACGTGGACGGCGTCTTCGTCCAGGACGGCATGGCCCTGGGCGCGCTCCAGGCGCTGGAGGCCGAAGACCTGGTCGACGACGTCGCGATCACCGGGGAGGCCCGGGTGGGCTTCATGCGGCGCTGGGCCGAGCAGCGCGAGGAGGACCCGGAGTACTCCAGCATCGGGGTGCCCAACCCGCCCGCCGGGTCGGTCTCCGCGCTGCACGTGGTGGTCCGGATGCTCGAGGGCCGGGAGTTCGCGCCCGACGCGCTGGACGGCAACACCCTGTACCTGCCGATCCCCGAGACCGTCACCGACGAGAACTTCGACGAGCGGTTCGCCGCGGTGGAGGACGAGGCCGACACCTACGCGGTGGACGGCCACCTCACCCCCGAGGAAGCCGACGCCTACTTCCAGTAGGGAGGCTCCGGCGCGGGGGTGATTCGCGTGCCGGTGCTTCGGGTGGGTCTTTCGGCCTCACGCCACGCGGATCGCGAGGTCACGGCGGGCGGC
>NZ_SNYN01000005.1 GCF_004363075.1 Actinorugispora endophytica | reverse complement strand
TCATTGCGTGACTCTGTGTTTTTGTTGACGGTCGTGGGCTTTCTGCCCGTTTCGGGGCCGGGAAGGGCAGAAAGCCCAAGACCGTCAACGGCCCCCCCACGCAACGGACACTCTGGGCGCGGCCTCGACCCGCACCCGCCGTCGCCGCCCGCCGTGACCCCGCGATCCCCGTGGCGTGAGGCCGAAAGACCCACCCGAAACACCGGTGCCCGAGTCACCTCCGGGGAGGAACGCGCGGACTAGGCCGTCCGGGTGGAGCCGGCCTACGCGGGCCTGCGGGACTGGACGAAGTGGAAGCGGCCGGCGACGAAGGACGGGTCGGTGAGGGAGGCGGTCGCCGCCGGGTTCGCGCCGGTGCCGTGGTAGTCGCTGAAGGCCGCCGACTGGTTGACGAACACCTGCCCGGTGAGGTTGGCCGACAGGTTGACCCCCGCCTCCAGCGCGGTCCGCTCCGCCTCGTCCAGCACCGACTCGTCGGTGGAGTACACGGCGGCGGTCAGCGCGCCCCGCTCGGTGACGGTCTCGCCCAGCAGGCGCAGGGCGTGCGCGGTGTCGTCGACGGTGACCACGAAGGAGACCGGCCCGAAGTGCTCGCGCCCGTAGACCTCGCGGCGGTCGGCGTCCAGGCGCACGACGACCGGGGTGCGCAGCACCGCGCCGGGAAAGTCCGGGTGCGCGACCTCGGCCGACTCCAGGACCGCCTCCCCGAGCCCGCCCGCCGCCTCGATCCGGGCGAGGACGCCGTCGTTGGCGATGGCGCCGAGGACTCCGGCCGCCCGCGCCGGTTCGCCGAGCAGGCCGCGGATCGACTCGGCGAGGTCGTCGGCCACCTGCTCCGCGCTCTTCGGGCCCTCGTCGGTGTCGATCCCCCCGCGCGGCACGAACAGGTTCTGCGGGGTCGTGCACATCTGCCCGCTGTACAGCGACAGCGAGAAGGCGAGGTTGCCGAGCATCCCCCGATAGGCGTCGGTGGAGTCGACGACGACCGCGTTGACCCCCGCCTTCTCGGTGCTGACGAACGCCTGGGCGGCGTTGGCCTCCAGCCACTCCCCGAACTCGGTGGAGCCGGTGAAGTCCACGACGCGCACCTCGGGGCGGGTGGCCAGGGTCGCGGCCAGGCGCTCGTCGGGGCGCTCGGCCGCGAGCAGGACCGTGTTCGGGTCGAGCCCGGCCTCGGCCAGGACGTCGCGCGCCACCGCGACCGTGATGGCGGCGGGCAGCACCGCGCGCGGGTGCGGTTTGAGGATCACCGGGTTCCCGGTGACCAGGCTCGCGAACAGGCCCGGGTAGGCGTTCCAGGTGGGGAAGGTGTTGCAGCCGACGACGAGCGCGACGCCGCGCGGCACCGCGTGGAACCGCTTGTCCATGGCGACGGGAGCACCCTTGCGCTGCGGCTTCTCCCAGCGCGCCTCGGACGCGTACGCGCTGATCAGGTCGTATCCGTAGGCGACGGCCTCCAGGCCGCGGTCCTGGGCCTGCGGGCCCCCGGCCTGGAAGGCCATCACGAACGCCTGCCCGCTGGTGTGCTGGACGGCGTGCGCCATCTCGAAGCTGCGCTTGTTGAGGCGGTCCAGGATCTCCAGGCACACGCCCGCGCGGGCGCGCACCCCCGCGTCCCGCCAGGAGGGCAGCGCCGCCCCGGCCGCCGCGACCAGGGTGTCCGCGTCGGCGTGCGGGTAGCCGACCTCCAGCGCGATGCCGTACGGGGACCGCTCGGTGGCGACGCGCCCGCCGTCCGAGGGCTGGTCGAGGGGGAAGTCCCGGCCGAGGTACGCCTCGAAGGCCGCCTGGCCTCGGGGCGCGGCGTCCTCGCCGTAGAGCCGGGGGCTCGGCGACTCGGGGTAGGGGGTCCAGAAGTGCCTGCCGCGGATCGCCGCGACGGCCTTGTCCAGGGTCTCCTCGTGCCGGGTGAAGAGGTCCATCGGGTCTGCTGCCACGGGTTCGCACTCCAGGGTCGTCGCGTCGGCAGCGCTTCCGCGCCCGCCACCCCATTACTAACCGACCATTCGTTCGGTTTCAAGGTCTCCGGTTCGCGTCCCCGCCGGTGTCCTTTGCGAGTATTGGACCGTGACCACCTCCTCCCCTTCCTCCCCCGCGCCCCGCAGGGCCGGGCGCCCCGGGCACGACGCCGAGTCGGTGCTGCGCGTGGCGGTGCGCGTGTTCAACGAGCGCGGCTACGACGGCACCAGCATGGAGGACCTGGCCCGCGCCCTGGGCGTGACCAAGTCCGCCATCTACCACCACGTGAGCGGCAAGGAGGACCTGCTGCGCCGGTCCCTGGACCACGCCCTCGACGCGCTGTTCGCGGTGACGCGGGAGCCGGGGGCCGCCACCGGCCCGGCCATCGACCGGCTGGAGCACGTGGTGCGCGGCAGCGTCCTCGTCCTGGCCGAGCGGCTTCCGCACGTCACCCTGCTGCTGCGGGTCCGCGGCAACACGGAGGTCGAGCGCCGCGCGCTGGAGCGCCGCCGCGAGTTCAACCGCTTCGTCGGCGCCCTCGTCCGCGACTGCGTGCGGGAGGGCAGCGTCCGCCCCGACGTCGACCCCCTCCTGGTCAGCCGGCTGCTGTTCGGCATGGTCAACTCCCTGGTCGAGTGGTACCGCCCCGACCGCGGCCTGGACCCCGCGGACCTGGCCGACTCCCTCACCTCGGTCGCCTTCGGCGGCATCCGGAGCTGATACCCGGCATCGGGTGGCGTTTCGGGTCCGGCCCCTGAGCTGTGGTTAGGCTGAACCCGCGGCTTGGACGTGAGGGGGACTCGGTGTGGCGGTAGGCAGGTGGCTCTCGCGTGCGCTGGCCGTGCTGGCCGTGCTGCTCGCGGTCACGCCGGTCGGGACGAGCACGGCCGCCGCGCCCGCGCCCCGTCCCGGGCCGGGGCCGGTGGTGCTGGTCGGCGTCCCCGGACTGCGGTGGAGCGAGATCGGCCCCGAGGCCACCCCGAACCTGTGGGAGCTCGCGCGGGACAGCGCCATCGGCGACATGTCGATCCGCACCGTCACCTCGCGCACCTGCCCCGTCGACGGCTGGCTGACCGTGTCGGCCGGGCAGCGCGCCGCCAGCGAGCGCCAGACCTACTCCATCTGCGAGCTTCCGCAGCTGCCCAGGATCGAGGGCGACGGCGCGGTCGTTCCGGGCTACTCCGAGCACGTCGCCTACAACGCCGCCTCCAAGTTCGTCGCGCGCGTGGGCCTGCTCGGCGACACGGTGCACGCGAACGGCGGCACGACGCTGGCGGTCGGACCGGGCGCCGCGCTGGCCGCCGCCGACAGCGACGGCCGCGTGGACCGCTACCTGGGCGGGGTCGCCGGCCTGGACGAGGCCGCCTGGGACGGCGTCGACCTCGGCGTGGTCGACCTGAACGACCTCGCCGACCTCTACCTCGATCCTCCGCCGTCGCCCGCCGCCGAGGAGGCGGAGGAGGACGAGGAGGCGGAGGAGCTCGGCGGGGAGGGCCCGGACAGCGGGGAGGAAGGCGGCTCCTGGGACGGCGGCGAGGCCGTCGAGGAGGCGATCGAGGAGGGCGAGGTGGTCGAGGAGGAGCCCGAGCCCGACCCCTCCGAGTACAGCGAGCTCCGCGAGCGCCGGGAGCGCCTGACCGCGATCGACGAGGACCTGGCGGTCGTGCTGGACACCCTGCCGCCCGGCTCCACGCTGATGGTCGCCGGGATCTCGGTGGAGGCCGGGACCTCCAGCCTGAACGCGGCGCTGCTGCGCGGCGTCGGCCCCGGCGGGCAGGACTTCGACCACGGCTACCTGACCTCCGAGTCCACTCGGCGGCCCGGGCTGGTCACGCTGACCGACATCACCACGACCCTGCTGCACGCGATGGGCGTGGACACCCTCCCGGGGACGGTGGGCCGCGCCTGGGTGGAGGCGCCCCGGCCGCCCGGCCTGACCGAGGCCGTCGGGCGGCTCGTGGAGTTCACCACCGCCGCCGAGGTGGTGGAGTCGCTGGTGCCCGGCTTCTTCAGCGGCCTGGTGGCGCTCCAGCTGCTCATCTACGCCGCGGCCGCCTTCGCGCTCAAGCGGTACAGCGACCGCGACCTGTCCAAGCGCCACCTGGTGCTGTCGGTGACCCGGGTGGTGGCCCTGGGGGGCGCCGCCTTCCCGGTCTCCAGCTACCTGGCCAACCTCATCCCGTGGTGGTCGGCCGCGCTCCCCCAGCTCGCCCTGCTGGGCAGCGTGCTCCTGGCCGACGCGGTGATCGTGGCGGCCGCGCTGGCCGGGCCGTGGCGGCGCGACATCCTGGCCCCCACCACGATCGTCGCGGGGATCACCACCCTGGTGCTGTTCGCCGACCTGTGCACCGGCTCGAACCTGCAGATGAACTCGCCCACCGGCTACACCCCGATCGTGGCGGGGCGGTTCTACGGCCTGGGCAACATCGCCTTCGCGACCTTCGCGACGGGGATGCTGATGACGGTGGCCGGGATCGCGCACCTCCTGCCGGCCCGCGGCAGGCGGGCGTGGGCGGTGGTCGCGGCGCTGGCCATCGGGCTGGCGACGCTGTTCGTCATCGGCTGGCCGGGTCTGGGCACCGACTTCGGCGGGGTCCTGGCGATCGTGCCGGGACTGGCGGTCACCGTGCTGATGATCGCGGGCCTGCGGGTGACGCTGTCCCGGCTGGCGGTGATCGGCGGCGGCGCCGTCGCGGTCATCGCCGTGCTGTCCTACCTGGACTATCTGCGTCCGCCCAACGAGCGCAGCCACTTCGGACTGTTCGCGGGGCAGTTCGTCGACGGCGAGGCGTGGCCGGTGGTCTCCCGCAAGATCGGCGCGATGCTGGGCTCGCTGGGCAACTGGCAGCTGACGCTGCTCTCGGCGTGCGCGCTGCTGTTCCTGTTCGCGGTGCTGAACAAGCCGACGGACTGGCGCATGGGCGTGCTCCAGCGGGTCTACGAGTACGCGCCCACGCTGCGTGCCGGGCTCACCGGCTCGCTGGTGACGGCTCTGGCCGGATTCGGACTCAACGACTCGGGGATCGCCATCCCCGCGCTGGCACTCACCGTGGCGGTGCCGCTCACCCTGGCCGCCTGCGTCTGGGCGCTGCAGCGCGAAAGGCCGCCGCACGCTCCGCGACCCTCGGCCGACGGAGCCCCCGACCGGCACGCGCCGGTGTGAGCGCCCACCCCGACGGTCGGCTTCGACCGGACGTCTTCGCAGCTCGGAGCCCATAAAGAAGCGCTGACGCTGCGCGTCTCCCCCCGCGCTGCGAACCGGGTGCGGCACACCCGGGAAAAGCGCGTTTCCGACATGTGACACGAACAACCGTCGAGACTGTGGAAGTCACCCGATCGACGGCCAGGCGTGTGGTATCGTCCGGGACGGACCGCCTCCAAAAGCGTGTCCACCGGGGGAGAACAGGCGGGCGCAACCAGTGCGCACAGGCCGTTCCGGGGCCCGGACAGGATCGGGTGCGACAGACCGCCCGTGTCGACCGGTCCACGCGGCCCACGACGACGAACTCACATACGTCCGGCAGGCCCGCACTGCCGACATCAGGGGGACACACAGATGGGACAGTGGCCCCACCGCACCACCGTGCCCGGCCACGGGATGATCCACCCTCCCCTCAAGCGTTCCGGCCATCGGAAGGTCCGTTCCGCAGTGCCGTCCGGCCGGGCGACAGCATCGGCGTATCTTTCCGGAGCGAGCATGCCCGCGTTGCAGATCACCGTTCGCACACACGACGACGGCACCGTCATCGCACTCGACGGGGAAATCGACATCGCCACCGAGGACGACTTCCGCCGCACGGTTCTGCACGTGGCGGGCGAACGTCCGAACGGCCGCGTCGTCCTGGACTGCGACCAGCTGTCGTTCATCGACTCCAGCGGCCTGCGCGTGCTGATCCAGTGCCACAAGGCGGGCAGGGAGAACGACAGCAGGCTCATGGTCGCCGCCCCGTCCGAGCGCGTGGCGCAGATCCTGCGGGTCACCGCGATCGACACCCGCATCCCCGTCTACCCCACGGTGGACGACGCGCTGACCGCCCCCTGAGGACGGGCGTCGGCCACCCTCCTCACGGCCGGAACATCAGCAGCCAGATCCCCAGCGCCACGACGGCGATGTCGAAGAGCCCGAAGAAGAGCACCCAGACCGTTCCGGGCACGCCCGTCAGCCGGTCCAGCTGGTCGGCGTCGGAGTGCGGGGAGGGCTGGCGGCGGCGCTGCGACTGGAGCTCGAACACCGGGCGCACGCTCGCGAACAGCATGAACCAGGTGAACAGGTAGGCGAAGAAGCCCTGCACACCGGCGGGGGTGAACCAGGAGACCAGGAACACCATCGCGCCGGTGCCGACCACCGACAGCACTCCGTAGAAGTTGCGGATGAGCAGCAGCATCGCCGCCAGCAGCAGGATGCTGATCCACAGCAGCGCCGTGATCCGCCCGTTGGTGAGCAGCACGATCCCCGCCAGGCCCACCACCGACGGCGCGGTGTACCCGGCCAGGATGGTCAGGATCATCCCGATGCCGTCGGGGCGCCCGCGCGAGACGGTGACGCCGGAGGTGTCCGAGTGCAGCCGCACCCCCGTCAGCTGGCGCCCGCTGAGCAGCGCCACGAGCGCGTGCCCGCCCTCGTGCGCGATGGTCACCACGTTGCGGGCCAGCCGCCAGGGGCGGCCGCCCACCAGCACGACGACCAGGGTCGCGGCACCGGTGGCGATGACGAGCCACTGCGGGGGGTCGGGCTGCACGGAGAAGACGTCCTGCCACACTTCGGCGAACGAGGTTGCTTCCATCGGCCCTCTCTCCGGCTCGGCTGCCTACCGCACTCTAGGACACCACGGATTCCCGCGTGGTTCGCACCGAATGGGCGGATCGCCGATCTTGACCTTCTCGGGGTCTCAAGCGCTTCCGAGACCCCGAAAAGGTCAAGATCAGTGGAGAGAGCACTGCGGAGCGGACACTAGTTGGGCCTGATGTCGACCGAGCCCATCTCGGTCTCGACGTCGATCAGGGCGGCGGCGTCGGCCGAGGTGTCCACCTCGACGGTGCGCTCGCCCATGTCGGACTCCCCGACGACCCGGTACTCGGCGTCGGGCACCCGGATGTCGACGGCCCCGATGTCGCTCCCGACCACCAGGCTCTCGAACCCCTGGTCGGTCCCGACGCGCACCGAGCCGATCTCGGTCCGGACCGTGGCGGTGGTGAAGCCCGCGCCGACCAGGATGTCGCCGATGTCCGTCTCCACCTCGACGGCGGCGGCCGCGAAGCCCTCCAGGTCCACCGTCCCGGCTTCGCTGCTCACCGTGGCCGAGGGGCCCGATCCGGTCGCCTCGATGGAGCCGGTGTCGCTCTCCAGGTCGATCGCGCCCTCGACATCGCGCAGGGTGATGGAGCCGACATCGCTCTCGGCCTGGACGTCCCCGGTCACGCCGATGACCTCGATGGGCCCGACGCTGGTCGTGATGTCGACCGCGACCCCCTCGGGGACCTCCACCACGTAGTCCACCGCGCAGGGGCCGAACGAGAGGAAGCCCTGGCAGCCGGCCTCGATCTCCAGCCGGCCGTCGTCCGTCCCGATCTCCTCGTGGGGATCGGCCGTCCGCGAGCCGTGCCGCTCGCGGTCCACGGTGATCTCGTCGCCCTCCCCCGCCCGGACGACGACGCTCCCGGTGGTCTCGTTGTCGATCTCGACGGCGGACGCGGCGGGGAACACGTCCCGCCGGCTCTCGATGCTGGTGGAGACGTTGCCGAGCATGCTGAGCACGCCGAGGCCGAGGGCGAGGAGGCCGACGACCGCGCCGACCACCAGCCAGCCGAAGCGCCTCCTGCGCGGAACCTTGCTGGAGGAGGCGTAGAGCCCCCTGGCGTTGAACGTCATCACGGACTTCCTTTCTGCGGAAGACGGGTCGGAATGGTCAGTTGCGCGCCGTGCCGGCCCGCAGGTACTGGAGGACCGCGAGCACCCTGCGGTGGTCGTGGTCGTCGGGTGCGAGGCCGAGCTTGGTGAAGATCGACCTGATGTGCTTCTCCACGGCGCGTTCGGTGACGAACATCCGCGCGGCGATCCCGGCGTTGTTGAGCCCTTCGGCCATCGCCGCGAGCACCTCGGACTCGCGCGGGCTTAGGCGGTCCAGGGCGCTGTCGGTGTTCCGGCTGAGCAACTGCGACACCACCTCGGGGTCGATGGCGGCCCCTCCGTCGGCGATGCGACGCAGGGTGACCAGGAACTCGTCGATGTCGGCCACCCTGTCCTTGAGCAGGTAGCCGACCTTGGTGGACCCCCCGCCCAGCAGCTGGGCCGCGTAGGTGCCGACCACGTGCTGGGAGAGCAGCAGGACCGCGATCCCCGGGTACTCGGCGCGGATCCGGATGGCCGCGTGCATGCCCTCCTCCGAGTAGGTGGGCGGCATGCGGATGTCGACCAGGCACAGGTCCACGTCGTCGTGCTCGGCGACCGCGGCGAGCAGCGCCTCCGCGTCGCCGACCTGCGCGGCGATCTCGATCCCCTCGTCCTCCAGCAGCTTGGCCATGCCGCTGCGCAGCAGTACCGAGTCCTCAGCGATGATCACGCGCACGGTCATGCCTTCCATGGGATGTTCGCGGTGAGGACGGTTCCCCCACCCGGCGGGCTGTGGACGGCGAGTTCCCCGTCGACGGCGTGCACCCGGTCCCACAACCCGTACAGCCCGGTCCCCGCCTCGGGGTCCGCGCCGCCCCGGCCGTCGTCGACGACGGTGAGCCGCAGCAGGTCGCCGCCGCGCCGGGCGACGTGCTCGGCCCTGACTGTGACGGTCGCCGCCCCGGCGTGCTTGGCGACGTTGGTGAGCGCCTCGGACGCCACGTAGTAGGCGATCCCCTCGGCCCGCGGCGACGGGCGCTCCGCCAGTTCGACGTCGACCCGCACGGGCACCGGGCAGCGCCCGGCCGCGACGGGGAGCGCGGCCTCCAGCCCGTGGTCGGTGAGGACCCGGGGGTGCAGGCCCCGGGCGACCTCGCGCAGGTCGGCCATCACCGCCTTGGACTCGCTCTGGGCCTCCTTGAGCAGGGCGCGGGCCTGGTCGGGGTCGCGGTCGAACTTGGCGCGCGCCCGCGTCAGCGTCATGGTGAGGGCGAGGAGCCGCTGCTGGGCGCCGTCGTGCAGGTCGCGCTCGATGCGGCGGCGCTCGGCCTCGGCCGCGTCCACCATCCGCGAACGGCTGTCGCGCAGTTCGATGAGGCGGCGGCGGACCCGCACCCGCGGGGAGTCGAACAGCATCCGCTGGACGAGTTCGGCGTCGACCCGGACCAGCCACGGGGCGACCCGCAGTCCGGCCGTCGCCACCAGCGGGCCCAGCAGGATGAACACGACCACCATGGCCAGGCGTTTCCCGTCGGCGAACGCGTCGGTGAACGTGCCGTCCGCCAGCACCAGGGCGATCCCCAGGAGGCCGCCGAGCATGGTGCCGAGCCCGTAGGCGACCAGGACCACCGCGAGGCCCCCCGACAACAGCCCCGTCAGCCCCGCGACCGCGCTGTACAGCACCGCGCTCCAGGCGTCGAGCCCGAAGAGGACGCGCAGGACGCGCCGCACCGGGCCGCCCTCCCGGCGCGGTTCGGGCTCCGTGCTCTCCACGATCCCGAACACGCTTCCCAGCCGGGACCGCTGGATCCGGCAGGAGAAGCGGGCCAGGAGCGTCGCGGCCGGGACCGTCAGCACCAGCAGGACGGAGACCTGCGGCATCGTCTGGCGCGCGTCGGCGTCCCCGAGAAGCGCCTGGACCCCGGTGATGGAGAACCCGTTGACCGCCGCCAGCAGGATCGCCGCGGGGGCCAGGTAGAGCAGCGCCAGGACGAGGGAGGTGAACAGGTGCAGCACCGCGACCAGGCGCTCGCCCCACGGCCGCAGCTCCAGAGAGGACCCTCCCCCGCGCACCGGTGCTCCCGCCGCCGCTCCCCTCACCCGCGTCTCCCTCTCGTCGGCCCTTGTGCCAACGGTAGGGGCGGGGGTCCGGCCCGCGCATTGGCGACACCACTCCGGATCCGGGTGGTGTCAGCACCACCCGCGCGCCTCGCCGGGGCACGCGAACGCGCGGGCGGACGCGCTTCACTCTTCGCTTCCGCGAGGAGAACCCCGCTTGGAGCCTCGCATCGGCGAGGGGTAGGGTTTTGCCATGCCAGTCTTCCGGATCGGCGAGGTCGCCGAACTGGTCGGGGTCAGCCCCGACACCGTCCGCCGCTGGGTCGACGCGGGGCGGCTGCCCGCCGACCGCGACGAGCAGGGCCGCCGCCTCGTCGACGGGGCGGACCTGGCCGCGTTCATGCGCGAGGGCGCGGACGACGATCCGGCCCGCGCCTTCTCCTCCGCGCGCAACCGCTTCCACGGGTTGGTCACCGCGATCACCCGCGACGGGGTGATGGCGCAGGTGGAGATGCAGGCCGGGGTGCACCGGGTGGTGTCCCTGCTCAGCCGCGAGGCGGTGGACGAGATGGGCCTGGAGGTGGGCTCGCTGGCCGTGGCGGTGGTGAAGTCGACCAACGTCGTCGTCGAGACGGGCGCGGGTCAGGGGGTCCGCCATGCGTAGGCCCCCCGCGCTCCTCCGCGCGCCGCTGGCCGCCTCGGTGATCCTGTCGGCCGCCGCGTGCGCCCCCGTCCCGGACGGCTCCGCCGAGGACGCCCGGACCCTCACCGTGTTCGCGGCGGCCTCGCTCACCGGGGCCTTCGAGGAGCTCGGCGGCGTGTTCGAGGAGCGGAACCCGGGGACCGCCGTGGAGTTCTCCTTCGCGGGCAGCTCCGACCTGGCCGCCCAGGTCAACGCGGGCGCGCCCGCCGACGTGTTCGCCTCCGCCAGCACCGCGACCATGGACCTGGTCGTCGACGCCGGGGGCGCCGGCGGCGAGCCGGTGGTCTTCGCCCGCAACGTCCTGGAGATCGCGGTCCCCCCGGACGACCCGGCCGGGATCGGCTCCCTGGACGACCTCGCGGAGGACGGGGTCTCGGTGGCGCTGTGCGCCGAGGAGGTGCCCTGCGGCGCGGCCGCGCGCGCGGTGCTGGACGCCTCGGGCGTGGAGTTCGAGCCGGCGACCCTGGAGAGGGACGTCAAGGCGGCCCTGACCAAGGTGGAGCTCGGCGAGGTCGACGCCGCGCTGGTGTACACGACCGACGTGGCCGCCGCCTCGGGCAGGGTCCGGGGCGTCCCGTTCCCCGAGGCGGAGGAGGCCGTCAACGACTACCCCGTCGCCGTCCTCGCGGACGCGCCCGAGGCCGGCCTCGCCGCCTCCTGGGTGGAGCTGGTGACCTCCCCCGAGGGCGCGGAGGTCCTGTCCGGGGCCGGGTTCCGGACCCCGTGACGCCGTTCCGGCCCGGTGGGCGCGCCCGGCCGGCCGACGCCCCGGTGCGGATCGGCGGCGGGCGGTTCCCGTGGTTGCTGGTGGTCCCCGCGCTGCTGGGGCTCGGCTTCCTGGTGCTGCCCTTCGCCGGGCTGCTGGCGCGCGCGCCGTGGTCGACGCTGGGCACCCGGCTGCTGATGCCCGAGGTGCGCGACGCGCTCCTGCTGTCGCTGACCACGGCGACCGCCGCCACCGCCGTGTCGCTGCTGCTGGGCGTGCCGCTGGCCTGGCTGCTGGCCCGCACCCGGTTCCCCGGGCTGCGGGTGGCGCGGGCGCTGGTCACCGTCCCGCTGGTGATCCCGCCCGTCGTGGGCGGGGTCGCGCTGCTGCTGGTGCTCGGGCGCAACGGCGTGGTCGGCCAGTACGTCCACGCGTGGACCGGGTACTCGCTGCCGTTCACCACCCCGGCGGTCGTGGTGGCGCAGGTGTTCGTGGCGATGCCGTTCCTGGTGATCAGCGTGGAGGGGGCGCTGCGCGCGGCCGACCGCCGGTACGAGGAGGCCGCCGCCACCCTGGGCGCGACCCGCGCGGTGGTCTTCCGCCGGGTGACGCTCCCGATGGCCGCGCCCGGCGTGCTGGCGGGCGCGGTGCTGTGCTGGTCCCGGGCGCTGGGCGAGTTCGGCGCGACCATCATGTTCGCCGGGAACTTCCCGGGCCGCACCCAGACGATGCCGCTGGCGGTCTACCTGGCGATGCAGCAGAGCCCCGACGCGGCGATCGTGCTGAGCCTGGTCCTGCTGCTCGTGTCCCTGGCCGTCCTGGTCTGCCTGCGCGACCGGTGGGTGAGCGCGCCGTGAGCCCGCCGGACGCCGCCCTGTCGGCGCGCCTGGTGGTGCGCCGCCCCGCCTTCACCCTGGACGTGCGCGTCGAGGTCGCCCCCGGGGAGGTGCTGGCCCTGCTCGGGCCGAACGGGGCGGGCAAGTCCACGGTGCTGCGCGCGCTGGCCGGGCTGCTCCCCCTGTCCGGCGGGCGCGTCCTGGTGGACGGCCGGGACCTGACGGGCGAGCCCGCCGAGCGGCGGCCGGTCGGCGTGGTGTTCCAGGACTACCTGCTGTTCCCGCACATGAGCGCGTTGGAGAACGTGGCGTTCGGACCGCGCTGCCGCGGCGTGCGCAAGGCCGAGGCGCGCCGGATCGCCGCCGGCCTGCTGGAGGGGATGGGGCTGGCCGGGTACGCGGCGGCGCGGCCGCGCTCGCTGTCGGGCGGCCAGGCGCAGCGGGTGGCGCTGGCCCGCGCGCTCGCGGTGGAGCCGCGCCTGCTGCTGCTGGACGAGCCGCTCGCCGCGCTGGACGCGCACACCCGCGCCTCGGTGCGCTCGGGCCTGCGCCGCCGCCTGGCGGCGTTCGACGGCGCGACCGTACTGGTCACGCACGATCCGCTGGACGCGATGGTGCTCGCCGACCGGGTGCTGGTCGTCGAGGACGGCGCGGCCGTGCAGGAGGGCGCGCCCGCCGACGTCGCCCGGCGCCCGCGCACCGAATACGTCGCGCGCCTGGTGGGCCTGAACCTGTACCGGGGCCGGGCCGAGGGGACCCGCGTGCTGGCCGCCGGGGCGTCGGGCGCGGCGGTGCCGATCACCGTGCCGGGCGTGCACTCGGGCGAGGTGTTCGCGGCCTTCCCCCCGCGCGCCGTCGCCCTGTACCGCGAACGCCCGGCGGGGACCCCGCGCAACACCTGGCCGGCGGCCATCGACGGCGTCGAGCGCTTCGGCGACCAGGTGCGCGTCCACCTGACCGGCGAACTGGCGCTGAGCGCCGACATCACCCCGGCGGGCCTGGCCGACCTGGCCCTGTCCCCGGGCGACGAGGTCTGGGCCAGCGTGAAGGCCACCGAGGTGGAGTGCTACCCGGCGTAGGGACAACAGGCTCCCTGCGGTAACCGAGTACCCTCGAAGCCCGTCGCTATACTTGTATAGCAATCTCACGGAAGGAGGCCGACGATGCTGGCACTGAGGCTTCCCGGCGACCTTGAGCAGCGCCTTGAGGCCCTGGCTCAGGAGACCGGGCGCTCCAAGAGCTTCTACGCGCGTGAGGCCATCGTGGCTTACCTGGATGATCTGGAAGACGTCTACCTGGCCGAGCTCCGTATCGAGGATCTGCGCGCCGGACGCAGCCACACTGTTCCGCTGAGCGAGGTCATGGCCGAGTATGACCTGGACGATTGATTTCGATGCCGCGGCTCTCCGGGACCTTGGAAAGCTCGACAGGCAGGTGGCCAGACGGATCATCCGGTTTCTGAACGAGCGCATCGCACCCGCCGAGGATCCGCGGATTCTCGGCGACGCGCTGAAGGGCGCCCGGCTCAGCGGTCTGTGGCGATACCGGGTCGGGGACCACCGAGTCGTGGTGGAGATCCAGGACGAGACGATCAAGGTCGTCATCGTGGGCATCGGGAACCGGAAAGAGGTCTACCGTTCCTGACCTCACTCGCGATCCCCTGGCGCCCCCGCTCCGCTGATCGCCGGAACGGCCCCGGCGGAGGGTGGCTAGGGCGTCCAAGTAGGCCAGGACGGCGCGGGCGCGGCCTGTTCCTGGTGGACGCCTTGGCCACTCGCTGGGGCACCCTCGCCCCCATCGAAGACGGCGTCCAGGAAGTCTCCGGCGCGGGGGTGGTTCGGCGTGCCGGTGCTTCGGGGGGTCTTTCGGCCTCACGCCACGCGGATCGCGGGGTCACGGCGGGCAGCGACGGCGGGTGAGGGTCGAGGCCGCGCCCACGATGTTCGTTGCGTGAGGGTTCCGTTGACGGTCTTGGGCTTTCTGCCCTTCCCGGCCCCGAAACGGGCAGAAATCCCATGATCATTCCGGGTGGGGGCGGAATCGGCCCTCACCCGCCGTCGCTGCCCGCCGTGACCCCGCGATCCGCGTGGCGTGAGGCCGAAAAGCCCCCGAAGCATCGGTGCCCGAGCCACCCCCGCGCCGGAGGTTCCCTACTCCACCCTCCAATGGCTGTCCTCTTCTCACCACTGATGATCTTGACGTTAGCGCCCCGAAACGGACAATGCAGAGCGATAATATCAAGGTCACCGGGGGAATCTCTGCTGTTGCCGGGCGCGTCACCGGCGAGACCCTGTCCGATCAACCAAAAACAGCGAACCCCCGGAGGAGTCCTGCGGGGGTTCGCCGTAGACGGGGGTTACAGCCGGTCGGCCTTGACGTCGGCGAGGAAGGCAGACCACGCCCCCGCCACGAAGTCCAAATGCCCCAGCTCCCGATACTGCGTATCCCGCACCAACACCGAGCCGGGAAGCTCCGCCACCTCGACGCAGTTGCCGCCGTTACCACTGCTGTAGCTGGACTTGTGCCAATCCGGGTTTTCAGCCATGAGAGTCCTCCTGTCACTCCATACGGAAACCTGAGCGGTTCGCGCCGGGATGAGGCTTCTTCCCCAACCATGAGCGCGCTTACCGACAGGACCCCGTCGGGCCGGCGGGAAAAGCGAACCCCCGAAGGAGTCCTGCGGGGGTTCGCCGTAAGCGGGGGTTACAGCCGGTCGGCCTTGACGTCGGCGAGGAAGGCAGACCAAGCCGCCGCCGCGAAGCCCAGGTGCCCGAGTTCCCGGTTCTGGGTGTCGCGCACCAACACCGAGCCGGGAAGCCCGGCGACCTCAACGCAGGCGTTAGTGTTACCGCCGCTGTAGGTGGACTTGTGCCACCTGATGTCTTTCGCGTCCATGTTCAGAAGCCTCCTTGTATGACACTTTCGATCAGACGACGGGACTGATCCGGGGGAAACGCCACACCGCGCAGGTCTCCGAACATGTGGGAGCACAGGGCCACATGGTTGGGATCATCGATCGGAGACCCGCCGATCACGGTTTCCAGGTACAGGATTTCACCGATCTCTGGCCCATCCAGCAACCGGAAGGCCCCTGAAAGTCCCGGATTGCGCGCAGTCTGGAACGGGACGAGTTGCAGCACGACGTGTGAGTTTGACGTCACATCGAGGAGGCCGCCCAACTGCGCTTTCATGATCTCGGCGCCGCCAACAGGCCGACGGATCACCATCTCGTCCAGGACAACCAGAAGACGCGGCGGACGCTCTCCGCCGAGGATCTTCTTGCGGCGCATTCTCGCCGCGACCAGCTCCTCGACCTCTGCGTCACTGTTCTGTGGGCGTCCGTCACGCAGGATGGTCCGCGCGTAGTTCTCCGTCTGCAACAAGCCGGGGATCAGGATCGGATCGTACTCCCTGATGGTCGCCGCCTGCTTCTCCAGCGTCAGGACATCGCGGAACCAGTTCGGAGCACCGTTGTTCGTGGTCAGGGAGTCGAGTAGGCGGCTGAGTTTCCCCCCTGTAGAGAGCGCCTTATCGATTTGGTGTGCATAGTCCGGCTTCGCGCCTCGGACACCACGCTCGATGGCACTCAGCATCGCGGGCTGGATCGTCAGGGCCTTGGCAAGTTGTCCCTGAGAAAGCCCAGCTTGCTCCCGGTGGTAGCGAACTTGCTGCCCGAAGCGCAGCCACATGGGGTTGACCTTCTGAGTCATAACTGAGATTCAAGCACGCTCTATCTACGGCTGTCTACACAGTCAACAGTATCAACGCAGTTCAGTAGAAGTGCTGGCTTCGTTTCAACAGTTGATACATGCTCGGGAATGCGTCCGAAGACGTAAGCGGCCCCACCCCGGTGCTCACAACACCGAAGTGGGGCCTTAGCCGCCAACTGCCAACACAGCTGGAGACTCGATGGAACAGGCTACCCCCCGTCCCGAAGCCGTCACCCTGCCGCCTCGCCGTTCCGGCGGCGGGCCGGTGAGCGTCCACCTCACCTCCTTCCCCGGGGTGGTGGAGAGCGTCGCGCCCGCGCGGCGGTTCGTCACCGGGGTCCTGCGAATCACCCCCCAGATCACCGTCCCCGAAACGGTCATCGACCGGGCCGAGCTGATCACCTCGGAGCTGGCCACCAACGCGGTGCTGCACACCCTGTCCGGCGAACCCGGCCAGGCCTTCCACGTGCGCGTTCGGGTGGACGCCCAGGGCATGCGCGCCGAGATCCGCACCCGCCGCCCCCGCCACCTGCACGCGGTCCCCCGCGTCGCCGACGCCCGCCCCGACGCCGAGAACGGGCGCGGCCTGTTCCTGGTGGACGCCCTGGCCACCCGCTGGGGCACCCTCGCCCCGGCCGAGAACGGCGTCTACTACACCCTCCACTGGCCCCGCCCGCTCTCCCTCCGCTGATCTTGACGTTTCCGGGGTCTCGGAAGCGGTTGAGACCCCGGAAAGGTCAAGATCAGCGAGGGAAGGCGAGGGGAAACGGACACCACGGACAACCGGGAAGCCACCCGCCCGCCTCCGGCCCCGCCCGTCGTCGTCGCCTCGCCGCTTCCCGGCCTCCGCACGGCCCCGGCGGTCACCGCCGCCTTAACCACGTCGGGGCCGCACCCCCGGCAAGCTCCCCGGAAAGGACACCCCCGTGCCCACGACCGTCACCCACGGCGACCTCCTCGACACGACCGGGCAGGACGCCCGCCTCGCGTCCCTCATCCGACAACTCGCCGACATCCGCCCCGAGATCACCCTCGGCTGGACCCCGCCCCCGGCCCCGCAGCCGCACCCGGTCCCGGTCCCGGCCGCGACCACGCCTCCGGCTCCGAGCACGCCCCCCGCCCGGCGGCCGCACCCGCTGCCCTTCCCACGCGTCCTCCACCCCCTGGACCCGCACCCCGTCACCGGACGCCGACCCACCCGCGAGGACTTCCCCGTCCCCGACGACCTCGCCGAATTCCTCACCCGCCTGCGCCCCGACGCCGCCAAACGCCGCAAACCCCGCCGCCACTACCGGCCCCTCCACGCCACCCCCGACCACTACGCCCGCGAGCGCCGCCCCGGCCTCCTGCGCCGCGCCGCCCGCCTCCTCGGCTCCCTGCTCGGCGGCGCGCGGTGACCCCGGTGCCCACCCCCGCCGACTGGTTCGGCTCCGAGGTCCGGCACTGGCGCCACCGCCGCGCCCTGTCGCCCGCCGAGACCGCGCGGCGCGCCCACACCACCGCCGCGCGCCTCAAGCAGATCGAGACCGGCCACGACCTGTGCCCCGCCGCGCTGGCCATCGCCCTGGACGAGGTACTGCTCACCGGTGGTGTCCTGTTTCGCGCCTGGCCGCTGCTGCACGCCGCCGCGCGCCTGCCCGACCACGCCCGGAAGCCCGCGTTCCGCCCGCCCCCGCCCGTGCCCGGCGCGGTCCTGCCCGACCACCTCCTGGCCCGCGACGACGTGCGCGCGGCCCTGGCCGACCACGACCTCGGCACCGTCTTCCACCTCGCCCGGCAGTGGGCCGGGATCAGCTACTCCAAGATCGCCCAGGCCTGCGACATGAACCCCGCCCGCGTCGGACACCTCGCCAAAGGAAGCGGCCGCATCACCACCTACGACAAACTCATCCAGATCGCCGACGCCCTCCGAATCCCCGGACACCACCTCGGCCTCGCCCCAAGACCCTGGGAAAACCCCCACCGATAACCACGGCTCGGCCGTGCAGGAGGGCGCGCCCGGCGCCCGCGCACCGAGTCCCCCGACTGTGGAACGCCGGCGTCACGGTCATCGAACAGGACCCTTGTGACGGTCGCGAGCCGGGCCCCGGCGGAGACGGCTCAGGCGTCCAGGTAGGCGAGGACCGCGCGGACGCGGCGGTGGCCCGAGTCGGTGGGGGCCAGGTCGAGCTTGCCGAAGATGTTGCCGATGTGCTTGTGCACGGACCTCTCGGTGACGGTCAGCCTGCGCGCGATCTCCGCGTTGTCCAGCCCCTGGGCCATGGCCTCCAGGACCTCGCGCTCCCGGGCGGTCAGCCGCTCCAGCGGGCTCCTCCCGCGCACCAGCATCTGCGAGATGACCTCCGGGTCGATCGCGGTGCCCCCGCCCGCCACCCGGTTCAGCGCGTCGACGAAGTCGCCCACCCGGGCCACCCGGTCCTTCAGCAGGTACCCGACGCCGCCCTGACCGTCGGAGAGCAGGTCCCTGGCGTACACCTGCTCCACGTACTGCGAGAACACCAGCACCGGCAGGCCGGGCACCAGGCGCCGCGCGGCCAGCGCGGCCTGCACCCCCTCGTCGCGGAACGACGGCGGCAGCCGCACGTCCACGATGGCCGCGTCGGGGCGGTGCTCGGCCACGGCCGCCAGGAACGCCTCCGCGTCGCCCACCGTCGCGGCGACCTCGAAGCCCGACGACGCGAGCAGCAGGTTCAGCCCCTCCGCGAGGATGGTGTTGTCCTCGACGATCACGATCCGCACGGCAGTACCGCCTCCACTGTCGTCGGCCCGCCGACCGGGCTGCTCACCGTGAACGTCCCGTCCAGGGCCGCCACCCGCCGGGCCATCCCCCTGACCCCGCTGCCCCGCTCCTCGTCGACGCCCCCCGCCCCGTCGTCGGTCACCCGCACCCGCAGGCGCGCGCCGACGTGCTCGATGGCGACCTCGGCGCCGGACGCCGAGGCGTGCTTGGCGATGTTCGTCAGGGCCTCGGCGATCACGAAGTAGGCCGTGGACTCCACGGCGGCGGGGAGCGCCCCCAGCTCGCCCGCCTCCAGCCGCGCGGGGACGACGCTGCGCGCCACCAGCGCGGAGGCCGCTCCGTCGAGCCCCCGGTCGGAGAGGATCGGCGGGTAGATCGTGCGGATCACCTGGCGCATCTCGGTCATGGCCTCCTCCGCCCCGCTCTGCGCCTCCCGGAGCAGCCTCGCGGCGGTCTCCGGGTCCTCGCCCAGCGTGCGCTCGGCCAGGCCGAGGCGCATGGCCAGCGCGACCAGCCGCGCCTGGGTGCCGTCGTGCAGGTCCCGTTCGATCCTGCGCAGCTCGGAGGCGTGCGCGTTCAGCGCTCCCGCCCTGGTGTCGGTCAGCGTCTCCACCCGCTCGGCCAGCCGGTCGGCCCTCGACGGGGAGAGCAGCGCGCGCGACGCCCTGGCGTGCAGGTCCGCCAGCGGCTTCGCCCCCCACAGCAGCAGGGCCGCCGCCAGCGCGCACTGGACGCTCCCCGCCGTGAGCGCGGTCCCCCAGCCGGTGACCGGGACCGCCATCAGGGTGACGGGCTCGCCGGCCGGCGCGAGCCACCACAACGCCGTCGACGCCAGCGTTCCGGGGACGCCCGCGAGCGCGACCAGGCCCAGTCCGCCCAGTGTCACCCCCAGCCCGATGTGCGCGCCGGCCCACGCGAGGTCGCGCGGGGTCAGCGGGTCGAGGACCGTGTCGCGGAGCCGGGCGCCCAGCCCTTCGGGGAGCGGCCGGCCGCGCTCGGGCAGCGACTCGCCGAGGTAGCGGCCGAGGCGACGCCGCTCGACGTCGGCCCACCTTCGCAGGCCCCCCAGCACCAGGGGCAGCAGGACCAGCCCCACGCCCAGCGCCACCAGGGACCCCGCCCCGATCAGCAGCGGGGGGAACACCAGGGTGGCGACCGCCGTGGCCATCGCCGTCGTGAGGTACAGGGCCGCCCGCACCCCTGAGGCGAACCGCGCGCGGAGTCCGCCGTTCTGCGCTTTCGGAGACATGGCTGCGATTATCCCGTTCCCGGCACGCCGGGGCAGTGGAGCGGGCTACACCTTTCCCCCGGGCGGCCGCGCCCGCCCGGCCCGCTCCCCGGTCAGGTGGCGGGCAGCGCGGTGGCGAGCAGGACCACGCCCACCGACGCGACCAGGCCGGTGACGGCCATGGCCCGGGCGAAGCGGGGGCGGCCCCGGGTGCTGGCCGCGCCGTGCAGGGCCGAGACGACCATCACCGCGCAGAACAGGAGGAGCTTGGCCGCCAGGATCCGTCCGTAGCCCGGTTCGGCGAGGGACGCCCAGGTCACGCCCTTGTGCCAGGCCAGGGCGATGCCCGTGCCGAGCTGCACCGGCAGGAAGAACGCGACCGTGAACTGCCCGAAGCGCTTGCCGATCGCGGTCAGCACCGCCCCCCTCTGCTCGGCGTCGAGCCGCCTGCGCGCCAGCGGCAGCACGATCAGCGACACGGTGAGCTGGCCGCCGACCCAGAGCATCGCCGACAGGACGTGCAGGAAGCGGACCAGCGTCCACAGGGTCATCGGGGTCACTCCTCGATCTCGAAGACGCCGTGGGCGCCGTTCTCGCCGTGCCGGAAGTCGTGGTCGACGAACGGGTAGGTCCCCGCCTCGGGGAAGACCGTCTCGACGAAACCGCCCTGCGCGGGGGCCAGGTCGAGCGCCTGCGCTCCCCCCGGGTCGTCGGGGCGCAGCAGGTAGGCGCCCTCCTTGTAGACGGTGTCGAACTGGGCGCCGACGACGTGGAACGAGGTGCCGCTGGCCGGCCCCGCCGCCACCAGCCAGACCCGCACGCGGTCCCCCGCCTTCGCGGTGAGCGGCGCGTGGTCGTATCCGGACGCGGTGCCGTTGAACGCCCAGGCGTCGGGTTCGCCGTCGCGCATCGCGTCGACCTGCTCCTGGCTGCCCGGTTCGCCCAGGTACACCTCGCCCTGGACGAGGACGTACTCGTGGTCGACGGGTTCGAGGTCGGGCGGGTCGATGATCACGGCGCCGTACATGCCGTTGCCCATGTGCAGGAGCATCGGCATGGTCGAGCAGTGGTAGAGCCAGGCCCCGGCCCGCTCTGCGCGGAACCGGTAGGTGAGCCGCTCGCCCGGCTGGATGGTGCGCATGGGCTCGTCGGGCGCGAGCGCGCCCGCGTGGAAGTCGATGCCGTGGCCCATCGTGCCGTCGTTGACGAACGTCACCGTGAACACGTCGCCGACCTTCCCGCGCAGGACCGGACCGGGGACGGACCCGTTGAACGTCCAGACCGCCTGGGTCACGCCCGGGGCGACCTCCTGCTCGGTCTCGGAGGCACGGATCTCGACCTCGTGCTCGGTGCCGCCGGGCGCCGGGGCGAGTTCCGCGTCGTAGGGCCGCCAGTCCGGGCCCATCTCCCCCGACAGGTCCGACGAGGCGGCGGAGTCGGTCCCCGGGTGCGCCTCGTGCCCGGCGTGCCCGCTGTCGTCCTCCGCGCCGTCCGCGACCGCGTCCGAGCCGGTGACCTCCACGTTCATCACCATGCCCATGGCGCGGTGCCCCATCAGCGTGCACCAGCCCTCCATGGACGCGGTCACCACGCCGACCTCCAGGGTGGCGCTCTCGCCCGGGCCGAGCGTCGGCGTGTGCGCGCCGTTGCCCATCCGCAGGTCGTGCTGCTGGGTGTCCTCGTTGGTCACCCGGAGCACCAGTTCGGTCCCGGCCTCGACCTCGACCACGCCCGGGTCGATGGTCATGGCGCCGAGCGCCACGTCCACGGTCCGGGTCTCGCCGTTCGCCTCGACCGCCCCCGCCCCGAAGGGCAGGCCCGGACCGCTGACCGCCACCACGACCGCCAGCGCGGTCAGCACCGAGCCCAGCGCGGTCCCCGCCACAGCGGGCGAGGGCGCGATCCGGTGCCCCCGCGCGTTCAGGACGGCGGTCGAGGCCAGCGCCACGAAGACGGCGAGCTCGGCCAGCAGGACCGCCCACGCGGTGTGCGCCAGCCACGTCGGCACCGGCAGCGCGACCAGCGGGACGGCGGCGTTGACCGCCGCCAGCCGGACGGTCCATCCCTTCTCCAGGAGCGCGGCGGTGCGCTTCAGCGCGGCGGGGCCGCCGCCCAGCACCACCGGGAGCAGGAAGGTGAGGGAGCCCAGGAGCACCTGCCCGACGAACCCCGCCAGGACGAGCGGGACGAGCGGCTCGACCGCGTCCGCCACCCCGTCCGGCGGGGTGGTCGCGACGAGGTACAGATCCGCCGTGACGGCCACGGCGAACCAGCAGACCGAGGCCGCGAGCGTCCAGGCGGGCGCCGTGCTCGGGCGCTTCCGGCGGGCGGTGCGGACGAAGGGCACGAGGGTGAGCGCGACCGCCGCCGCGTACAGCAGCAGGCCCGCCACCGCTCCCCAGCGGAACCCCGCGGCGAGCGCGGCCACCGCCAGCGCCAGCCCCGGCCCCGCGAGGGCCAGCGCCCACCGCGCGAGCCCCGCCACGCCGTCGACGATCCGGGTGCGCAGCACCGTCGGCCACAGCGTGAACAGCGTGCCGATCACGGTCAGCCCGATCCAGCCCAGGAGGTTGGCGTGCGCGTGCGCGGCCTCCAGCCGCGGGTCCCAGGCGTTCGGGACCCGTTCGGAGACCAGCAGGCCGCCCAGGGTCCCCCCGGCGACCAGGGCGACGCCCGCGCAGGCGTACCAGTGCACGACGTACCCGAAGCGCCCCGGGAGGGCGCGCCGCGCCCTGGCGAGCAGCTGCCACGTGTGCCAGGCGACGACGCCGACGACGGTCGCGGTCCCGCACACCGCGACCACCGGGCGCCCCAGCACCACACCGAGGACGACGGCCGCGACCCCCGCGTTCAGCGCCGCGAGCCGGGCCGCCGTCCGCCGCCGCCCGGGCTCGGGGAGGCGGCCGAGCGTGGTCGCGAACTGCTCGCTCCAGGTCACGATGGCGTTGGTCACCGCGCCGAGCAGGAACAGGTGGATCAGCAGCCACCTCGGCAGGCCGAACGACCCGCCCACCGCCACCGCCACCGCTGTCAGGGCGAGCCAGGCCAGCACGACCGCGTTCGCGCGGGCGTGCCAGGAGGAGCGCGGCCGGGGCGGCTCGGAGGGGTCGGGGTGCGCCTTGATCCGCACGTCCGTGGATGTCAAGACGGCTCCATTCCGGGATCGGGGTGGGTCGGGGAGGGCTCGGGGGATCGGGGCGGGCGGGCGGCCCGGCCCCGCGCGCCGGGCGCGGCCGGGCGCACCAGCCTGGACGCGGCCACGGCGCAGGCCGCGAAGGCCAGGAGCGACACCTCGCCGAGCACGCCGCCGAGCACGCGGGTCCCGTGCCCGCCGGTGAGGTCGCCCAGGAGCCGCACGACGAGGGCGGCGTGCAGCAGGACGAGCGGCCCGTACAGCACCGGGTGGTACGGCAGCCGCACGCGCAGCACCGCCGGAAGGATCACCGGGGCGTGGCCGAAGACCATGGAGACGACGAACCCGAGGAACAGCGCGTGCAGCGCGGCGTCGTAGCCGCCGCCCCCGTCCTCGGGCAGTCCCCAGGCCAGCCACATGGCGCCGGTCGCGGCCAGCCAGACGTAGCCCGCGAGCAGGCAGGCGGCGGTGTAGCGGGGCAGACCGCGGGCGCGCACGGTGCGGCGGGCCACGTCGTGCGCGGCCAGCCACCCGGCCAGCGCCAGCATGCCCAGGCCGGTGACCCGCCAGCCCGCGTCCTCGTGTACGACGGACACGGCCGCGCCCGCCCCGACCAGGGCCGCCGCCGCGAGCATGCCGGTCCCGGCACCGCGCCGCAGGAACGCGACCCGCGCCAGCTCCAGGCGCTCCCCGGCGATGGTCAGCACGAGGAACGCGGCCAGCCAGGGCACCAGGTCGGTGACCAGGCCGGTGCGCGTCCACAGCATTCCGCCGACGTACCACGCGACGGCGCCGGACATCTCGATGACGGTGTCGTACCCGGGGCGGCGGCGCAGCAGGACCAGGTAGACGGCGACGAGCCAGCCGCCGGCGGCGGTGAGCAGGAGGCGTCCGGGCTGGACGAACCCGGCGAGGACCGCGACGGCCCCCAGGGCGGCGAGCACCGGGGCGCTGTACCCCCAGGGCCTGCCCAGCGCGACCGAGCGTTCGAGGGAGACGAGCGTGCCGAGGAAGCCGAGCGCCATCAGCGGCCCGTGCTGGGAGGCGAGTCCGCCCTGCGGCAGCGGCACCCCGAGGCCGAGCAGCCCCAGGCCGCTCCACAGGCCCGCGAGGAGGGACAACGCGGCGCCCGCGAACAGCGGCAGCCGCCGCGCCGCGAGCCGGGACCTCGGGGGCGGCGGGCCGCCCCGGGGGTCGCGCACAGGGACCATCTCCTCGTTCACCGTTCGACGGCCCCGGCCGGGACGTACGCCGGGCCGGGGCCGTCGCCATCATCTCCCCGGACGTCCCGCCGGGGCACCTGCCACAGGGACCGGACCGGCGGGACCAAGGTCCGCTCCGCCCCGTGGCCGGGTTCCCCGCTTTTCCCGGTGACCGTGACCTGTCCGGGGTCTCAGCCGCTTCCGGGACCCCGGAAGGGCCACGACCACCGGTGGAAGTCGGGCTAGCGTGCGCGCAGGTTCGCGACGCACCGGTCGGGTTCCACGAACGGCTCCAGGTTCACGGCCTCGACCGGTGCGCCCAGTTCGGCGAGCGCGCCCCGCATGATGCCCAGGTGCACCCCGCACACGACCTCGGGGCTGCTCTCCGCGAGCTCCCGGAAGGGGCACCGGTGCAGGTCGACGCGGCGTCCGTCAGCGGACCGGCGGGGCTCGAACCCGATGTCGTCGAGGATCTCCACGACCGTGCGGACCGCCGCCTCCCCGGTCACCTCGGCGAGGGGGTGCTCCTGGCGGACCGCCCGCTCCCCGTAGACGCGCCCGGCGGCGATCGCCGCCGCGGTCCGGTCCCCGCTGTGCTCCGCGAGGTAGGCGACCAGCGTCTCGGCCAGCAGCCGGTAGTTGCGCTTCTCGTCGCGGTCCGGGGGCGCGGTGTAGAGCAGGCGGGGGCGGCCCGGCCGCTCCCGGTCCTCCGCCGCGCCCACCACGTACCCGCGTTCGGCCAGGAGCGCCAGGTGCGCCCGCACGGTGTTGGCGTGCAGGCCGACCGCTTCGGCGATCTCGCGGACCGCCATCGGCCGGCCGGCGCCCCGGACCGCTTCGAGGACCGCCACCCGGCTCACGTCGGCGAACAACCGGTGGACTCCCGGATCGATGCCTTTGCCACTGTACTCAGCCACGCCTTGATTTTGCACGACGGGCGTTGTAAATACAACGGAGGACGTAAAAACTATGGCGACCGACCTCCGACCCGACGGGAAAGAACCCCCATGGCCGACCGAGCCGCACTCGCGGACACCACCGACGTCTCCTTCGACGACCGCCAGCAGGCCACGATCGCGGCCATCCGCTCGCACCACGAGCAGATGGGCCGGACGGTGGCCGACCACACCCTGACCATCCAGGACTCGATCGACCGGCTCCTGTCCCCCCTCGCGCGCCGGGACCAGCTGCTCGACTTCGCCACCGGCGAGGTCCTCCCGCACGCGCTCGCCGAGGAGGGGACGCTGTACCGCACCGCCGAGGAGCTCCCCGGGCTCCGGCTGCTGGTGCGCGCCATGCGCGCCGAGCACACCGTGCTGCACGACCTGGTCGACCGGCTGGAGGAGGCGCGGACCCAGGGCGAGGTCGCGGGGGCCGCCTCCGCGCTGAACGCGCTGTTCCAGGCGCACCTGGCCAAGGAGAACGACGTGCTGCTGCCCGCGCTCGCCGAGGCCGGCGTCGACCTCGACGCGCTGCTCGCCGGGATGCACGAGATCCTGGGCGCCCCCGAGCCCGGCGCGGGCGACCGCCCGGGGTGCGGGTGCGGCGGATGCGGGTGCGGCGGAAGCGACGCGCCCGCCGCCGACGAGACCGCCACCGCCGACCCCGCCGACCCCGCCGACCCCGCCGACGGCGAGCTGGACGTGCGCGGGCTCGTCCCCGCCCAGCGCCACCGGCAGATCTTCGCCACGTTCGAGGCGCTGGCCGCCGGAACGGCGTTCGTCCTCGTCAACGACCACGACCCCAAGCCCCTGTACTACCAGTTCGCGGCCGAGTACCCCGGCCGCTTCGTCTGGGAGTACCTGGAGGCGGGGCCGGTGGTGTGGCGGGTCCGGATCGGGCTCTCCTGAGGGCCGGTCCCGCCGGCGCGCCGCCGCGCCGGCGGGACCGGGCGTGTTACGCGGGCGCTCCGGCGGGCAGTGTCCGGGACCGTCGGGACGCCGCGGGAACCGCTCGGCGGCGGTGGGGAGTGTGAGGTTCATGAGCACCGAGGGAAGCACGCGGGCCATCGTCGCCGCGCTGGGCGCGAACCTGGGCATCGCGGTCACCAAGTTCGTCGCCTACCTGCTGACGTCCTCGTCGTCGATGCTGGCCGAGTCGATCCACTCCGTCGCCGACTCCGGCAACCAGCTGCTGCTGCTGATCGGCGGCAGGCGGGCCCGGCGCGGCGCCACCCCGGAGCATCCGTTCGGCTACGGGCGGGCGCGCTACATCTACGCCTTCCTCGTCTCGATCGTGCTGTTCAGCCTGGGCGGCCTGTTCGCGCTGTACGAGGCGTGGCACAAGATCAGCGAGCCGCACCCGATCACCGAGTGGCGGTGGGTGCCGATCGCGGTCCTGCTGGCCGCGATCGTCATGGAGGGGTTCTCGCTGCGGACGGCCGTGAAGGAGGCCGACGCGGTGCGCGGCGGGGCGGGCTGGGTGCGGTTCGTCCGCCGCGCCAAGTCCCCGGAGCTCCCGGTGGTCCTGCTGGAGGACGCCGGAGCGCTGCTGGGCCTGGTGCTCGCGCTGGCGGGTGTGGGGTTGACGCTGGTCACCGGCAACGGCGTGTGGGACGGGCTCGGCACGGCCGCGATCGGGGTCCTGCTGGTGGCGATCGCGGTGGTGCTCGCCATGGAGACCTCCAGCCTGCTGGTCGGGGAGTCGGCGACCCCCGAGCACGTGCGGCTGATCCGGCGGGCGATCACGGCGGGCGACGACGTCGACGCCGTCATCCACATGCGCACCCTGCACATCGGTCCGGAGGAGCTGCTCGTGGCGGCCAAGATCGCCATCGGCGCCGAGGACGACGCCCGGGGGATCGCCGGGGCCATCGACGGCGCCGAGGCCCGGATCCGCGCGGCCGTCCCGATCGCCCGGTTGATCTACCTGGAACCCGACCTGCCGCGCCGGGACCTGCCTGCGGACGCCGCGGGGCCCGGCTCCGAGGGGACCTCCGGCGCGGGGTGAGCGGCGTACGGGTGTCTCCGGTGGGCCTTTCGACCTCGCGCCGCGCGGATCGCGAGGTCACGGGGGGCGGCGACGGCGGGCGGCGACGGCGGGTGGCGACGGCGGGTGGGGACCGAGGCCGCGTCCACGATGTCCGTTTCGCGGGAGACCCGTTGGTGATCTTGACGTTATCGTTCTCGAATCCCGCGATTTGAGAACGATAACGTCAAGATCACCGGTGAGATCCCCCGGGGTGCCCCGACCGGCTGCTGGTGTCAGCCCCCACCAGCGCCTGGCGCGTCCCGTTGCGGGTCGCCGCGCGCCTCCCGGGTCAGCCGCCCAGGGCCGGGTAGTCGGTGTAGCCGCGCTCGTCGCCGCCGTAGAAGGTGGCGGGGTCGGGGGTGTTGAACGGGCCTCCGGCGGCCAGCCGGGCGGGCAGGTCGGGGTTGGCCAGGAACAGGGCCCCGAAGGAGACGATGTCCGCCACGCCGTCCTCGACCAGCTCCAGCGCGTCCGGGCCGGTCACCGCGCCGGGGGTGGCCGGGTTCAGGATGAGCGTTCCGCTCCACTGCTTGCGCAGCCGCAGGGTCAGGTCCCGGTCCGCGAGCTCCCCGATGTGCAGGTAGGCCAGGCCGAGGGGGTCGAGCGCGTCGACGAGCGCCGTGTGGGTGGCCTCGGGGTCGTCCTCGACGATGTCGTTGTACGGGTGGTTCCCGGGGGAGATCCGCAGGCCCACCCGGTGCGCGCCGATGGCCTCCGCCGCCGCGCGGGCCACCTCGACGACCAGCCGGATCCGGCCCGCGACGGAGCCGCCCCAGCCGTCGGTGCGCCGGTTGGCGTTGGTCGACAGGAACTGGTGGAGCAGGTAGCCGTTGGCGCCGTGCAGCTCGACCCCGTCGAACCCGGCGGCGACCGCGTTGCGCGCGGCGGCGGCGAAGTCGGCGATCGTGTCGGCGATGCCCTCCTCGGTGAGCTCGACGGGGGTGACGAAGTCCTTCATCCCCTCGCCCGTGAACACCTGCCCGGACGCGGCGACCGGCGAGGCCCCCACGGGGGCGAGCCCGTCGGGGAGCAGGACCGGGTGGCCGATCCGGCCGGTGTGCATCAGCTGGGCGAAGATCACGCCCCCGGCCTCGTGGACGGCGCCGGTGACCTGGCGCCACGCCTCGACCTGCTCCCGGCTGTGCAGCCCCGGCGTGTTCGGGTACCCCTGCCCGACCACGGACGGCTGCACGCCCTCGGTGATGATCAGTCCGGCGGAGGCGCGCTGCGCGTAGTACTCCGCCATGAGGGGGGTCGGGGACGCTCCGGGGCCGTAGGCGCGGCTGCGTGTCATCGGCGCCATCGCGACGCGGTTGGCCAGCCGGGTCCCGGCGAGGTCGATCGGCTCGAAGACGGTGGTCATGGCGTTCCTCCGTTCGGGGTGACGCGGCCTACGCCGCATCGTTAGCTGTCCGAACAGGGAAATAACACCCTTTCTTCCCAGATCCTTCTGACGTGCTTCAGAACACAGGTAGTGAAAGCGCTCTGCCAGCCGCTCTACCTCTCCGCAGGTCGTCTCCCGTTTAACTGCTCGAACAGTTTTTCGACCGGGTTTAATGAGGGGAGCAGACCGCCCGGGAGGATGAGCACGCGATGACCACCCCACGACCCCCCTCCGGAAAGGAGCCCGGGCCCACGGCCGGGCCGGTGTGCCCGGCGGGCCTCAGGTGCGGCCCCGTCAGCCACGCGATCACCCGTGTGGCCCGCCTGCACCGCATGCTCGAAGGGAGCCTGCTCCGCCGCGCCGGCCTGCACCCGGGACAGGAGGCCCTGATGATGCACCTGTGGGAGACCGGCGCGCAGCGCCAGTCCGAGCTCACGGCCCTCCTCGGCTCGGACTCCGCCACCATGACCCGGGCCGTCCAGCGCCTGGAGCGGGCGGGGTTCGTCCGCCGCGTCCCCTGCCCCACCGACCGCCGGGGCGTCATCATCGAGCCCACCGCCGCCAGCCAGGCGCTGCGCCAGGAGATCGAGGAGATCTGGTGGCAGCTGGAGGAGGCCACCGTCAGCGGCCTCACCGAGGAGGAGCGGGCCACGGCCCTGCGCGTCCTCGACCGCCTGGAAGCCAACCTCGCGAACCGCGCCTAGCGCCGCGACCGGGAACGCCGGGACGGCCGGCCCCACGCCACAGGGTTTCGTCGACGGTCCTGACGTCGGCGCCCTCCAGAACGGACACGCCGCGGCGCTGACGTCAGGACCATCGAGCAGGTCCCCGTCCACGGACGCCGGACGACCCCCGCGGAGACCCCCCGGCGGGGCGGGTCAGGGACGCAGGACGACCGGGAGCTCCTTGAGGCTGTTGACGATCACCGACGGGTTGGGGGTGAGCATCGAGTCCTCGACCGCCAGCCTCATGTCGGGGAAGCGCTCGAACAGCAGGGGGAGCGCGATCTGCGCCTCCATCCGGGCCAGGGGCGCGCCCGGGCACACGTGCGGGCCGTGGCCGAACGACATGTGCCGCCCGCCCGAGCGGGTGATGTCGAAGACCTCGGGGTTGTCGCCGTGCTGGGAGGGGTCGCGGCCGATCGCGCCGTAGGAGACCATCACCGGGTCCCCCTTGGCAATGGTCACACCGCCGTACTCGACGTCCTCGGCGGCGAAACGGAAGATGAAGTTGGTGGTGGGCGGGTCCCAGCGCAGGGCCTCCTCCACCACCGCCTCCCACGAGCACTCCCCCGACCGCGCCAGCGCCAGCTGGTCGGGGTGGGCCAGCAGCGCCCGCACCGCGTTGGTGATCAGGTTGACGGTGGTCTCGTGCCCGGCCGCCACCACGATCTGCAACGTGCCCAGCACCTCCTCGTCGGTGAGGGTGTCGCCGTCCTCGTTCGCCTCCAGCAGCGCGCTGGTGAGGTCGTCGCCGGGGTTGGCGCGCTTGTCCGCGATCATCCCGGTGTAGAACTCCTTGAGCGCCGCCATGGTCGCCATGAAGTCCTCGGGCTCCGTGACCGAGCTGAAGAACGTGTCGTAGAGCCCGCGCAGCTCGCCGTGGGCGGCGTCCTCCACCCCGAACAGCTCGCCGATCACGTTCATCGGCAGTTTGAACGAGAACTCCGACTTCAGGTCCTGGGGCTCGCCCGCGCGCTCCTCCAGGGCGTCCAGCAGCTCCCCGGTGATCTCGGTGACGCGCGGGCGCATCAGCTCCGCCCGGCGCGGGGCGAACGCGTGCGCCGTGAGCAGGCGCAGGCGCTTGTGCTCCCTGCCGTCGGTGCCCAGCATGTTCGTGGGCGTGGGCGGGACCACGCTGAGCAGCGGCCAGGTGGGGGAGATCTCGCCGCGCTGGTAGGCGGCCCAGTGCGCGATGTCCTTGACCAGTCGGGGGTCGGTGAGCAGCCGGCGGGCCGCCTCGTGGTGGGTGACCGACCACGTCCTGACCCCGCCGGGCAGCTCCACGTCGGCGATCGGACCGGCCGCGTGGAGGCGCTCCCGCTCACCGTCCAGGTCCGAGACGTACGGGTCGAGCACGATCGGGGCGGCGGGGGAAGTGCCGGCGGGGGAAGCCATCACATGTCTCCAAGGGGGATCACAGGGGTGAAGGCCACTGGAAGCGAGACGAGGCCGCGCATCCAGGGCGACGGTCGCCATCTCAGCTCGTCGGGGGAGATGGCGAGTTCCACGTCCGGCAGGCGGTCCAGCAGCACCTCGACGCCTGTCGTGACGATGATCTCGGCGAGTTCCTGGGCGGGGTACGGGCAGCGGTGCTCCCCGTGCGAGAAGGACATGTGGGCGTGGTTGCCGTGCGCCGGCGCGCCGCGGGGGTCCGGGCTGACCCGCGGGTCGGCGTTCGCCCCGGCCAGGCCGAGGATCACCAGGTCCCCCGCGCGCAGCAGCTGCCCGCCCAGCTCGACGTCGTGGACGGCGAAGCGGCCCGCGTAGTTCTGGGTGGGGGTGTCCTCCCACAGGACCTCGTTGAGGGCCGCGCCCACGCTGCGCCGCGCGCCCGACAGCGACGCGGCGAAGCGGTCGTCGGTGAGCATCAGGCGCAGCGTGTTGCCCAGCCACTCGGTGGTGGGCTGGTGCCCTCCGCCGAGCATCACGACCAGGTCGGGGACCGCCTCCTCGTCGGTGATCCCGGCGGGGTGCGCCAGCAGCCTGGAGACCAGGTCGGGGCCGGGGCGCACCCGCCGGGCCGCCACGAGGTCCGTCATCGCCGAGAGCAGGAACCGCTGGCCGTCCAGCGCCTCGGGACCCCCGTCGATCATCGCGGTCATCGCGCCCGCCAGCTGGTCGGCGCGCGCGTCGTCCAGTCCGTACAGCCGTCCCAGCACCATGGCGGGCAGCCGGGTGGCGTAGTCGGCGCGCAGGTCGGCGCCGGTGGCGGCGCAGAACCCGTCGATCAGGCGGTCGGCCGCCCGGGCCGTGGACATCCGCGTCTCGTGGTGGTCGGCGCCCGCCAGCGCGTCGCTGATCGCGCCCGCGCGGCGGCGGTGCTCCTCGCCCTCGGTGTGCAGCACGGTGGGGGTCCGCATCAGCAGCGGCGTCAGCGGCCAGTCGGGCGGGATCCGGTCCCAGGCGCTCCACCGGCTCGAACTGCGGGCGAAGACGCTCGGGGTGCTCAGCACGTAGTGCAGTTCGCGGTAGCCGATCACCAGCCAGGCCGGGATGTCGCCGTCCAGCAGCACCGGGGCGACCGGACCGTGCTGGGCGCGCATGTCGCGGTACAGCGACCCGGGGTCCGTCTCGAACTCCGGCCCGTACAGGCGGCGGGCCGGGCAGCCTCCCCCGTCCGCTCCGGTGTGCTGCGGTGTGCTCATCAGACGGCCTCCGGGGTGGTCGACAGCGAGTGCACGTGCCGCACCAGGGTGACCAGCACCTGCTTGACCGAGTCGCGGGAACGGGCGTCGCAGTCCACCAGGGGGATGGACTCGGGCAGGTCGAGCGCCGCGCGGATCTGGTCGAGGGTGTGCGGGGGGCCGCCGAAGTCGTTGCGGGCGACGACGAACGGGGTCCCCTGCGCCTCCAGCCGGTCGATGGCGTACCAGGAGTCCGCCAGGCGCCGGGCGTCGACCAGCACGACCGCGCCCAGGGCTCCCGTGAACAGGCGGTCCCACAGGAACCAGAAGCGCTCCTGGCCCGGGGCCCCGAACAGGTACAGCACGGACGTCTCGTCCAGGGTGATGCGGCCGAAGTCGAACGCCACGGTCGTCGTGGTCTTGCCCTCGACACCGTGGAGGTCGTCCACCGCGGAGCTCGCCCGGGTCATCGTCTCCTCGGTGTGCAGCGGGCGGATCTCGCTGATCGAATGGACCATCGTGGTCTTGCCGACCCCGAACCCGCCGACGACGGCGATCTTCAGGCCCTGCTCGGCGGTCGCGGGCAGCGGAACTGCGGGGTCAGAGCTTTTGGAGTGCAACGAGCACCTTCTCCAGCACGTCCGGGGAGGCGAACGGGGACACCGCGGAGTTCACGGCGGTCGGATGCCGGGCGGTGATCCGCCCCGCGTCCAGCAGGTCGGTCAGCAGGATTCGCACCACGTTGACCGGGAGTCCGAGCCTGGCCGAGACCTCGACCACCGCCATGGGCCGCTGGCACATCCGCAGGATGCGGGAGTGCTCGGACTGCATGCCGGGGGTCGGATCGCACTCGGCGACGACCAGCGTCACCGCGTCGAAGACCTCGTCGCCGCCCCTGCTGCGCCCCGAGGTGATGGTGTAGAGGCGGTCCGGGGACTCCCTGTCGACGGGGCGACTCATGCCCGACCGGGGGCCGGCTCGGCGTCCGACCGGGGCGGCGAGGTGAGGTGCTCGCCGATCTGCTCGACGAGCTCGTTCATGTTGTGACCGGTGAGCCCGGGGTCGGCGTCCTCCCCCGCGATCACCGCCAGGTGCGCGCCGTGTCCGGCCTCGACGATGAACAGCAGGCCGCCGTAGAACTCGGCCATCGCCTGGCGGACCCCGCCGGTGCCGTCGCCGAACTCGATGGACGCCCCGTGCGCGAGGCTCTGCAGTCCCGCCGCGATGGCGGCCAGGTGGTCGGCCTGGTCGGTGCCCAGTCCCGCGGAGTGGCACAGCTTCAGGCCGTCCCTGGACAGCACGAGCGCGTGCCGTGCCCCCGGCGTACGTTCCAGCAGGCCTTCCAGAAGCCAGCTCAACTTGGCGAGGTCCATCAGGATTCGTCCTCCGGGGTGCTCTGAGAAATCGGTTTCCGCACTGCTGAGCGGAATGCTCCGAAGCCTTGGGCCGGGGTGGCCGGGCCCGGCCGTGGCGCGGCCCGCGGCGTGTCCCGCGACGCGGTGCGCGTGCGCTCGGCCTCGGCCAGGGCCTGCCCGCGCCGCCGCACCGGCAGGCCGCTCTCCCCGCGTTCGCCTTCCCGGGCGGCCTCGCCCGCCCCGGCGCCCGCGCGGGGCGGCGCGGCAGCGGCGGCGAGGGCGCGGGGCGCCGCGTCCGGCTCCTCCCGGGGCGCGGGAAGGGGCTTGACCAGCCGCTGCGGCAGCAGCGTGACGACCGAGGTCCCGCCCCGGGCCGAGGAGCGGAAGGAGACCGACAGGCCGTACTTGCGCGCCAGGGCGCCGACCACGACCAGTCCGAGCCGGGTTCCCGAGGGCATCTCCGGGTCCAGGTCGTTCTCGACCATCCGGCGCGCCCGGCGGAGCGCGTCCTCGCCCATGACGAGGCCGCCGTCCTCGACGATGACCGCGACCCCGGCCTGCACCTCCTCCACGTACACGTGGACCTCGGCCGTGGGCGGGGAGAACTTGGTCGCGTTGTCGAGGATCTCGGCCAGCGCGTGCATGACGCCCTCGGCCGCGTAGCCGACGACGGCGACGCCGGAGGTGGAGTACGTGCGCACCCGCTGGTAGGCGCCGATGCGCCCCATCGCGCCGCGCAGCACGCTCTCCATCGGGATCGGTCGGGTCCACCGCCGCCCCGACCGCGCCCCGGCGAGCACGGCGATGCTGTCCGCGATGCGTCCGGTCTGGGCGGTGCTGTGGTCCAGGTGCATGAGGTCGCCCAGGACGTCGGCGGCCGGCATCCCGTTGCCGTGCCGGTCCTGCATCTCGCGGAGGTCGGCGAGCATCGCGGTGGTGAGCGCCTGCACCCGGCCCGCAGCGGTGGCGCCCGTGGCCATCACCGCGAGGCGTCTGCGCTCGCTGCGCGCGATCTCGTCCGCGACCGCCTCCAGGGCGGCCCGGCACCCGGGGTCCTCGGGCAGGTCGACGCCGTCCAGCGCGGTGGCCGCCGAGACGCCCTCGCGCAGCCGTCCGACCAGGGCCGGGACGAGGTCGGCGGACAGCCGCCGGGTCTCGGCCCGCAGCGCGTCGACGCGGGCGGCGGCCCGTCCCCGCTGCTCGGCCTGGTACAGCAGCCCGGCTCCGACCACGACCAGGAGGAGGATGGAGGCCGCTCCCACGACCAGCGAAGGGGCGCGGTCGGGGCCGGGAACGCTCCACGCGGCCCAGGCCCAGCCCGCGGCGGTGACGAGCACAGCGGCCAGCAGCAGAACGCCGACGCGCGACGCCGCACTCGCGCGGAGGCGTTCGGGGATCGAATCAGTCATCAGGTGTCCACGTCCGGCCACGTCGCTGATATGGCATGGGAGAAAGAAAGCACGGCAGTCGTGACGCAACATCTTTTCACCACGAAAAACGCCAAAAGCCGCAAAAGCACGATGAGTGTAGCAAAGACGCCCCAGGCGACTGAAGACGGGCCGCGACCGACTCGTGTCCTACTCGATATCCGGCCTTCCGACGCGAAAACGAAAAGTAGAGGTAGGACGTCGGACGACCTACCGCGGATTTCCCGGAAAGCAGGGGCGGGCAAGGACGCCGGACCGCCTTTCCCGGGCCCGGAAGGGGCGGGGCTGGGGGCGCCCGCCCTGCCCTCGGCCGACCACGGGCACCCGCCACCGGCCGTTAGGGTGAGCACCTCACGAGGAGGTTCTTCCGATGGGCTCGGAGCACATGCAGATCGGCGAGGTCGCCGAGCGCACGGGACTGTCTCTGCGCACGATCCGCTACTACGGCGAGGTCGCGCTGGTCGAGCCGTCCGCGCGCTCACGCGGCGGGTTCCGGCTCTACACCGAGTCCGACGTGGAGCGGCTGCTGCTGATCAAGCGGATGAAGCCGCTGGAGTTCAGCCTGGAGGAGACCCGCGACCTGCTCGGCGCCCTCGACCGGCTGGAGGCCCCCGAAACCCCCCGGCACGAGCGCGACGGACTCCTGGCCCGGCTGGACATGTTCGAGGCCGCCATCGAGGCCCGCTGCGCCGCGCTGCGCAAGCAGCTGGACATGGCCGCGGAGTTCGCCGACCGCCTCCGCGAGCAGAAGAGCAAGCACTCCTCCCCGGCCTCCTAGAGGGGGACCGGGCGCTGTGACCGCGCTCTCAGCGGCGGACCCCGACACTACCCTTACGTAAGGGTAGGATTCTGTCGCGCCGAGGCCCCGGGCCCCGTGTGCCCCACCCGCCTCGGCCTTCCCACCGCGACCCACCGCACCGCGGCCACGGCCGCCCTTCCCGAGATTGGCCCCATGTCCGCGCAGAAGACGAAACCCCGCCCGAGACCCGGCCTTCCGCCCTTCTCCGTGATCCGCACCGACGCGATGGCGGGCCTGGTCGTCGCGCTCGCGCTGATCCCCGAGGCGATCTCGTTCTCGATCATCGCCGGGGTCGACCCCCGGATCGGCCTGTTCGCCTCCTTCACCATGGCCGTCTCCATCGCCTTCCTCGGCGGGCGACCGGCGATGATCTCGGCGGCCACCGGCGCGATGGCGCTGGTCGCGGCGCCGCTGGCCAGGGAGTACGGGGTCGACCACCTGCTCGCGGCCACGATCCTGGCGGGAGTGTTCCAGGTGGCCCTGGGCCTGATGGGGGTCGCCAAGCTGATGCGGTTCGTGCCGCCCAGCGTCATGACCGGGTTCGTCAACGCCCTGGCCATCCTCATCTTCATGGCCCAGCTCCCGCACCTGGTCGGCGTGGGCGTCCCCGTCTACGCGCTGGCCGCGGGCGGCCTGGCGATCATCTTCCTGCTCCCGCTGCTGACCAGGGCCGTGCCCGCGCCGCTCGTGGCGATCGTCGTGCTGACCCTCGTCACCGTGCTGGCGGGCGTCAAAGCGCCCACCGTCGGCGACATGGGCGAGCTGCCCGACAGCTTCCCCGTCCCCTTCCTGCCCGACGTCCCGCTGACCCTGGAGACCCTCACCACCATCGCCCCCTACTCGCTGACCCTGGCGCTGGTGGGACTGATGGAGTCGCTGATGACCGCCAAGCTGGTCGACGACCAGACCGACACCACCTCCTCCAAGGGCCGGGAGGCGCGCGGGCAGGGCCTGGCCAACATCATCACCGGTTTCTTCGGCGGCATGGCGGGCTGCGCCATGATCGGCCAGACCATGATCAACGTGAAGTCCGGCGCCCGCACCCGCCTGTCCACGTTCCTGGCCGGGGTGTTCCTGCTGATCCTGGTGGTGGTGCTCGGCGACATCGTCGCGGTCATCCCGATGGCCGCCCTGGTCGCGGTGATGATCTTCGTGTCCGTCGCCACCTTCGACTGGCACAGCGTCCGCCCGGGGACGCTGCGCCGCATGCCGTGGACCGAGACCCTCGTCATGGTCGTCACCGTCGCCGTGGTCGTGGCCACCCACAACCTCGCCATCGGCGTCATCATCGGCGTCGTCACCTCCACCGTGATCTTCGCCCGCGGGGTGGCGCACCTGTCCGCCGTCACCAGCGTGCTCGACCCCGAGGGCGGCGTCCGGGTCTACTCCGTGCGCGGCGACCTCTTCTTCGCGTCCAGCAACGAACTGGTCGGGGAGTTCGACTACACCGAGGAGGGCGTGCGCAAGGCCGTCATCGACCTGTCGTACGCGCACATGTGGGACTCCTCCGCCGTCGCGGCGCTGGACCACGCCACCGACAAGTTCGCCAGGCACGGCGTCGAGGTCGAGATCATCGGGCTGAACGTGCCCAGCGGGGAGCTGCACCGCGGCCTCAGCGGCACCCTGGCCGGGGGCCACTGAGGACACCGGGGCGCGTCCGGGAACCGGAAAGCGGACCGGGGTCGGGAAATCCGGGGGCGAAGTCGGCGGATTCTTCTCCGAATCCCCTGAACCGGCGAAATCGGTCCTTCTCGGGGAAGAGCGGACAAGAACACCGTGCGCTCTCCCCCGGGAGGATTTATCGTGTCTTGCGCAGCTCCCTGGAAGCACGAGCAGAGACCGACACGAGAATTCAACGGACGTTTCGCACTCAAACCCCGCAGGAAAGCGGTGCTCCACCGGCCTGGTTCCGACGAACCAGCACTTCACGCGAGCACCGTTTCCGGTTTCGGAGGGATGTCCGCGCCCTCCGGAAGCAACGAGAAGAAGGCACGCCATGCCTCCCAGGCCCCTCGCCGTCCTCCCTCACCCGGCTCCCGAAGTCGTCGCCGCGATCCAAGACACCTGCGCCCATCTCACCGAGAAGCCCGAGATCCTGGCCGAGCGCTTCTACGCCCACCTGTTCGAGATGGCCCCGTCCGTACGCGGGCTGTTCCCCGACGACATGTCCGACCAGACCAAGCGGATGGCCCAGATCCTGCTCCAGGTGGTCTCCCACCTGGACCGCCCGGTCCAGATGCAGGGATACCTGGGAAAGCTCGGCCGCTACCACCGCGACAAGTGGCAGCTGGGCCCCGACGACTACCCGGTCGTCGGGCGGGCCATGATCAAGGCCGTCCAGGAACTGTCCCCCGGCTGGTCCTCGTCGTTCAGCTCGGCGTGGGTGCTGGTCTACGAGTGGATCGCCGCCAGCATGCTGGCGGGCGCCGCCGATCCCGTCCCCGAGCAGCCGGGCGGCCACTGCCCGGTCACCTCCTCCGAGTCCGCGCGCCGCCGCTGAGAGCGGGCGGCGGGGCGGGAGCCCGACTCGTCGCCCCAGACGCGGCCTTCCGGGCTCTGCTCCGCTCCCGGACCGCCCCGCGCGTCAGCGAGTCGGGCCTTGGAGCTGCCGGACCGCCTCCCGGTCCGCACACCATCAACGGATCGTGAGGCACCAGCACCGTGTGGTCGCTACGCTGCCGTCGATGGACGACTGACCGGAGGCAGCAGTGGTGCGGGAGATCGAGGCCAAGTACCGGGTGAAGGACGTGGAGGCGCTGCTGGTCGTGTTGAAGTCTCACGGGCTGCGGATCGGTGACCCGGTGCATCAGGACGACCAGGCGTACGCCCAGCCTGGCTGGGACTACGGGATGCCGAAGACCGGAGTGGTGTTTGCCCGGCTCCGTACCACCGATGACGGTCGGCACCTGTTCACCGTGAAAAAGCCGGTCTCCGGTGAGATGGACTGCATCGAGCATGAGACGGTGGTGACCGACCGCGAGCAGATGCACGACGCCATCGTGGAGATGGGGTTCCGGCCCACGGTGCGCATCGTCAAGACCCGCCGCTCCGGCTCCCTGGGTTCTGTGTCGGTGTGCGTGGACGAGGTCGAGCACGCGGGGGCGTTCGTCGAGGTGGAGATGACCGTCGGCGACGACCGCGACGGGATGGCGGCCCAGGCCGAGCTCGACAAGGTCGTCCGCGCGTGGGGTGTGGACGTGGAGCGGACCACCGACACCTACGACTCCCTGGTCCGCGCTGCCACGGCGACGGCTTAGAACAGCGTCGGCGTGTCCTCGGCAGCGGGGTCACCCACGTCCAGCAGCCGTGTCGAGTCCAGTACGAGGTCGAGTGTGACAGCGGAGTGGTCGGTGAGCGCAGGCGGGGTGCGGGGCTCGTGCAGGTAGGCCGAACCGGTGATCCGCTCGGCCAGTCTCAGCCCGGCGTAGATGTAGTCGTAGCGATAGCCGTCGCCCGTGCGTCCCACCCAGGAGTGGGGATGAGCGTCGGGGTGTAGACGGGTGTGAGCGTCGACCATCCCGATGCGCTCCAAGCCATCCAGCAGGGCGTACTCATAGGCGGCGAATCCGGAATGGGGTGGTTGGTGGCTACGGGAGATGACGTTGTAGTCCCCGGCGACCACCAAGTGCGCAAGCTGTTCGTCCGGCAGGGAGCGCACCGCTGCGAGCAGAGTGGAGACGAACGTCTTCTTCTTGTCACCGAGTTTGGTGTTGGGGACGTAAAGGCCGAGCACGCCGATGCGGGGTTGGGTGTCCAGCACGGTGTAGGCGGCCCGGCCGGGGATACTCACGCACGTGAATTCCGGTCGGGCCGCCCGCACGGTGGCGACGCGGCTGAGAACCGCTACACCGCGTTCCCCACCGGAGTCGGGACAGTGGACGACGTCCCAACCGGCCTTGGTGTACCGGTCCAGCAGCAGCGCGGTACCGGGGCCGGAACTGGTCTCACTGAGCACGATCACTTCCTCGTCTCGACTGTCGAGCCAGTCCAGCAGCCGCTGGGCGCGCGGCTCGGCGGCCGCACCGATGTTGAGGGTCAGCACAGAGACCATGGCGGATCGCTCCTGGGGGTGGGTCAGAAGGGAAGGTGCTGGTGGATGCGGTCGGCCACCGCTTCGGGGGACAGGCCACGGCAATCGATGACGATCTGACGCCATCCACGGGCGCCGAGGAACGCACGGGCGTCGTGGTACAGCTCCAACTCCAGTTCGGGGCTGCCGGTCTTCTCCAGCCGTGACAGCGTAGTGCGTGCGGCCAACCGCTGCCGGATGGTCTCGGGATCCTCCTCCAGATAGACCGTCAGATCAGGCGGGGTGGTGTGAAGGTTGTAACTCCAGATCTCCTCAACGGTCAGGCCGTCAATGCGTTGAAGCACTAGGGAAGAAGGGACGTAGCGGTCACTGACGACGTGGGAGCCTGCTCGCAGGCGCGGCTGGATCTCGTTGTCGAGGTGGGCGTAGCGGTCGGCGGCCACCGCCAGTGCCAGCGGCCGTCCCGCCAGCCACTTCTCCTGGGCACGCACCATGTTCCCGAAAGGGGTGCGAGTAGTCTCGGTCGTCTCGTGCGTGCGCCCTGTCGCGCGCAGGCGTTCGGCCAGTACGCGGGCGGTAGTAGTCTTACCGGCCCCGTTGGGGCCTTCGACCACGACGAACCTGGGCATGCCCGTCACGCGAGGCTCACGGGCAGCAGGCGGACCCCCTCGGGGGCGACGGGGCACTGCTCGGTGTCGATGTCACCGATCCGGCCGCCATTGGCCACCACGGCTGCGGGACAGCCCTTGCCGCAGCTATTTTCCATCACGCACGAAGTACAGGTGGGGTTGTCTCCGACGCGGAAGCGGGTGTGGAAGTCGTAGCCGTCCAGCGGCTTCTCGACGTCGTGGTCGAGGATGTTACCGGCCAGGAAGTCGGTGTCGGGGTAGCGGCTGATCGGATTGCGGGCAGCGAACACCAGGTAAGGGCATACAGCCAGTTGGCCGTCGGTGAAAACGTAGATGAGCTTGCCCGCGTCGCAGCCACCCAGTGGCTTGTCGCCGTTGGGGAAGCGGATGTCGACCAGCTCGACCCGGTCGGCGAACCGGCGGGTGACCGCGCGAATCGCGTCCATCTTCGCGGCATCGGCCGCAAGCCGGCCCTTGGACTTGATTCCGCGCCCGAAGGACGACAACGGGTTCATCAGTACGTACTTGGCCCCAACCTCGGAAGCGAATTCGCACAGGTCCGCGAACTCCTCGGGGTCGGTGAGCGCGTTGGGCGTGGACAGCAGTCCCTGCAACAGCCCGGCCTCGGCGAACTTGGTGGTCGTGGCCAGCGTGGTGGCGAACGACGCCTGGTTGCCGCGAAACTTACCGTGGGATTCAGGGCGGAACCCATCAAAGGACACGTTGACGTGGACGCCAAGCTCAGCCAGGTGCGCGATCTGCTCATCGCTGGCCTGAGTAGCGTTGGTGCAGATGCCCAGGGACATGCCGGTGTCTGTGACCGTCCGGCAGATCTCCATGATGTCGGGGTGGACGAACGGTTCCCCACCGGTCAAGGTAACCCGCTCGACTCGGGCCGCACGCAGCCGCGGCAGTACCACGCTGGTGATGGCGTCCAAGGCCATGTCGTTGCCGACCCGGGTGGAGGAGACGAAGCAGTGGGCGCAGTGCAGGTTGCACCGCTCAGTGATCTGCACGAGCGCCTTGCGGCCATCACCGGAAACGCTGGTGCGGAAGTAACAGGAGTTGGCGTGGGTGTCGACCAGCAGGGACCTTTTCATGGGACTCCTTGATTTACGGATGGACAACGGGTGAGCTTGCCTGTGCAAGGGTGCGGATCCGGACAATCGAGCTGCGGACGGGCGGAAAGACCCGGCACCGTGCCGGGTGGCCAAGCGGGATACGGTCTTTGTCGAGCAGACAACGTCTGGTTCTACGGACCCGCGCTGTTGGTCCGTGGAGTTCAGGTGCGCACCGGTGGGTTGGTGCTCCGCTGGTGAGTCGTGCGGACGGGGGCGCCCGAGCATGGCCAGACGCTGCCGTACCTGCACGGGAGGTGATCCTGGGCGCCGGACGAAACCCGCATCGCGGACCACACAGCTTTCCAACTCGGCCAGATCTCGCATCCGGGCCCGTCACTGATACTCACGATCATGGCCAGACCGCGCCGGTGCTCGAGGGCGGGTGCGTTCAGCGGTAGCGCGTCGAGGTTCTCGAACGTCAGAGGACGGCAAGACCGGATGTACCGAGCCATGTCGACCGGAACTGGGAGGGCGTCCACGAGGCAGACGGCGACGTATGCTCCCCGGACATCACGATTGCCGCGCAGTTGCAGGACGAACGGTGCGGTGGCGTGCCGCAGGGCGTTTCCGACGGGCTCTTGGGCGATCCAGCCCGCGTTGAAGGCGACGTCGGAGCCAAGGCCAAGTTCGGCCATGATGCCTTCGACCAGCTTTTCGGCCATCGACTGCGACGACCCGAGCTTTCTCAGCACCACCTCCGCGAATGGGCGAACGGTGGAATCGAGCACTGTGAAGGCCACCGGCCCCGTAGGCTCTACCACCGTCATATCCCTCAACTCCTTGGACGCGACCTACTCGTACGCCTAGTCTCCGAGCGATGGCCTTCCGTAACCAGGGTTTCACCGTGGTGAACGTGTTTAACGTGTCCAACCGCGCTCCGAAGGAGTCCCCCGTGCCCCCTGATCCCCCCGAATCCGAGCGCCCCGTCAACGCCGCGCTGCACAGCGCCATCGCCGAATCCGGCCTGAGTTATCGGGCGCTGGCCGGCCGAATCCGTGCGGTCGCCACCGAGAACGGCGCCGACGTGCGTACCGGAGCGGCCGCCATCGCCCATTGGGTGAAGGGCACAACCCCGCAACCGGCCACCGCCGCCTACCTCACCGAGGCGCTGAGCCGCGCGCTGGGCCGCGTCGTCTCCCCCACCGAGATCGGGGTAGCGTCACGACAAGACGAAACGCCACCGGCTCTGGCCCAGGACCCGGTGGCCTCACTGGCGACCCTGGGGAGGTCGGACGTGGACCGCCGCCATTTCCTGGCCACGACGGCCTACTCGATCAGCGCGCTGGCCGCCCCACTGATGCCCGGAGCCGCCGACGCCGCGCACCGAGGCGTTCGCGTCCGCGAGGGGGGCGTCGTCGGTGCCGCCGAGATCCAGGCCGTTCGAGACGTCACCAGCGTCTTCAACCGCGCCGACGAGCTCCTCGGCGGTTCGGTCAGCCGCTCGGCGGTGGTGGAGTACCTGGTCACCGACGTCACCTCCTACTGCCGGGGAAGCTTCAACGACGACACCGCGCGGCGGGGCATGTTCGGGGCCGCCGCCGAACTGGCCTACCTTGCCGGGTGGAAGGCGCACGACGCCGGACTCAAAGGGCTGGCCCAGCGGTACTACCTGCACGCCTACCAGCTCGCGGAGGAGTCTTCCGGCACCCACGCGGCCTACGTCCTGCGGATCCTGGCCCACCAGGCCATGGACACCGGGGTGAGCGAGCACTGCGTCGACCTGGCCGAAGCAGCCCTGTCCCGTGCGCGGGGAAAGGTCCCGGCCGAGACCGAGTCGCTGTTTCAGCTGACGCTGGCCCGCGCGCATGCCGGTGAGCGCAGCCCCCGCCCGGCGCTTCGTGCGCTGGCCGCGGCCGAACGGCTGGTCGATCAGGCCGGTCACGACGAGGCGCCCAGATGGGCGAGCCTGGGCGGGCCAACCGAGGCTCGCCTGACCAACCAGGGCGGCAAGGCGCTGGCGGCTCTGGGAGACCTGGCCGGGGCCGAGGAGCAGTACCGGCGCTCCGCAGCGTGCTGGAACCCGTCCACCCACCCCCGCATCCACGCCCTGACCCTGGCCGACCTGGGCGCGGTGCAGGCCGGACGCGGCCATCTGGAAGCGGCGTGCGAAACCTGGTCCACGGCCCTGGACAGCATGACGGGGGTGCGTTCCGCGCGCGCCGACACCGCCGTCACCGACATCCGCACCCACCTACGCGGCTACCGCCGACGCGGAGTGCCCACCGCGACAGTCCTCGACGCCAAGGCCCGGCAGTGGCAGGCCGCCGCTGCGGTTCGCGGCCTCCGCAGGGGGCCTGGCGATGATCGTGGGTTCTCCACCCTTTCAGGCCCCGGAACGGGCGGAAGACCCGCGATCACCAGGTGAGCCCCTTCCATGGACGCCGGTCGCCCCCGCGCCGGGGGCTCCCTCATTCCTGGTGTCCGGGGCGCAGCTCCGGGAACTGGTCGTCGCGCCACTCCTCGGAGGGCCGGTCGGTCGAGGCCCGCTCCTCCTCGCGGCGGCGCAGCTCCACGCGGCGGATCTTGCCCGAGATGGTCTTGGGGAGGTCGTGGAACTCGATCCGGCGCACCCTCAGGAACGGGGCGAGGTTCTCGCGGGCGTGGCGCAGGATCGACAGCGCGGTCTCCTCCGTCGGCTCGTGGCCCGGGACCAGCGCGACGTAGGCCTTGGGCACCGCCAGACGGACCGGGTCGGGAGCCGGGACCACCGCCGCCTCGGCCACCGCCGGGTGCTCGATCAGCACGCTCTCCAGCTCGAACGGGCTGATCTTGTAGTCGGACGCCTTGAAGACGTCGTCGGTGCGCCCGATGTAGGTGATGAAGCCGTCGGCGTCCCGCCGGGCGACGTCGCCGGTGTGGTACCAGCCGTCCGCCGTCGCGGCGGCGTGGAGTTCGGCGTCGCCCTGGTAGCCGCTCATCAGCGGCAGCGGGCGGGCCGACAGGTCCAGGCAGATCTCGCCCTCCTCGGCGGGCCGTCCGCTCAGCGGGTCGACGAGCACGACCGGGCACCCGGGCAGCGGCCGCCCCATCGACCCCGGTCTGACCGGCGACCCCGGCGTGTTGCCGACCAGGGCGGTCGTCTCGGTCTGCCCGAAGCCGTCGCGCAGCGTCAGCCCCCACTCCCGCCGAACCCGGTCGATCACCTCGGGGTTGAGCGGCTCCCCCGCCGCGATCACCTCCCGCAGGCTTCCGGGGCCGCCGGACAGGTCCGTGTTGATCAGCATCCGCCACACGGTCGGCGGCGCGCAGAAGGTGGTGACCCCCGCCCGCCGGATCCGGCGCAGCAGCGCGGCGGGGTCGAAGCGGGAGTAGTTGTGCACGAAGACCGTCGCCTCGGCGATCCACGGGGCGAAGAAGCAGCTCCACGCGTGCTTGGCCCAGCCCGGGGAGCTGATGTTCAGGTGCGTGTCGCCGGGGCGCAGCCCCAGCCAGTACACCGTCGAGAGGTGGCCGAGCGGGTAGGAGACCTGCGTGTGCAGCACGAGCTTGGGGCGGCTGGTCGTGCCCGAGGTGAAGTACAGCAGCAGGGGGTCGTCGGGCGCGGTCCCGGGGTGCGGGACCACCGGGTCGGCGGTCTCGTACGCCCGGCGGTAGTCCGCCCACCCGTCGGGCGCCCCGTCGACCGCGATCCTGGTGTAGTCGCCGGGGACGCCGTCGAACTTGGCCGTGTCCGCGCCCGCAGCGACGACGTGGCGGGCGCCGCCGCGCTCGATCCGGTCGACGAGGTCGGCCGGCCCGAGCGCGGTGGTCGTCGGCATGATCACCGCGCCGAGCTTCATCACCGCGAGCATCGACTCCCACAGCTCCACCCGGTTGCCGAGCATGAGCAGCACCCGGTCGCCGCGCGCGACGCCCTGGTCCGCCAGCCAGACCGCGACCTGGTCGGACCGGTGGGCCATCTCGGCGAAGCCGACCCGGGTCTCGGAGCCGTCCTCCTCGACGATCCGCAACGCCGTCGCGTCGCTGTCCCGGGCGTAGGCGTCGAACCAGTCGACCGCCCAGTTGAACCGCGGCCCCAGGTCGGGCCACTCGAACGACTCGACCGCCGCGGCGTGGTCGCCGGTCAGCGCCATGAGCCGGTCCCGGGCGTCTCGGTACTTCTCGGTAGCGGAACTGGTGGTCGTCACGGCCTCTCCCCTCGCCGGTCCAGCCGTCTGGAACGTCCCCGCCATACTGCCCGTCCGGGCCCCGCGCCACCACCCTCGGAAAGCCCGCCGGAGGACCGGGCGGACCGAACCCAACTTAGATGGTTTCTAACTTAGAATGTTTCTAAGTCAGAAACATTCTAAGTCGGGGGAGCGCATGCGGAAGGGACACTTCGTCGGTCGGCGCCGAGAGCTGGCGTCGCTGGGACGGCGGCTCGACCTGGTCACCGAGGACGGGCGGGGCAAGGCGATCACCGTTCGCGGCCGGAGGCAGGTCGGCAAGTCCCGCCTCATGGAGCAGTTCTGCCGCGAGAGCCGCGTTCCCTCTCTGTACTTCCAGGCCAGCCGCGGCGTCTCGGTCACCGAGTCGCTCAACGACTTCGTCTCGGCCATCGCCGAGTCCACCGTCCCCGGTGCCGCGGACACGCCCAGGACAGCACCGTCCACCTGGCTGGAAGCGTTCAGGCTCCTCAACCTGGTACTGCCGGCCGACTCCCCCGCAGTCGTGGTGATCGACGAACTGCCGTGGCTCCTGCAACAGGACCCCCGGCTGGAGGGGCAGTTGCAGACCGCCTGGGACCGGCTCCTGTCCGCGAGACCGGTTCTGCTGGCCCTCGTCGGCAGTGACCTGCACATGATGGAGGCGTTCACCGGTTACGAGCGGCCCTTCTACGGTCGCGCCGACGAACTGGTCGTCCGGCCGCTGAACCCGGCCGAGACCGCCTCCATGACCGGCCTGTCGGGGTCGGACGCGCTGGACGCCAACCTGATCACCGGTGGTTTTCCCGGCCTGTGCCGCGTCTGGCCGAACGGAATGCCGCCGCGGGAGTTCTTCGCCTCCCAGTGCGAGGACCCCGCGAGCCCCCTCTTCACCGTCGGGGAGTCCATGGTCAACTCCGAGTTCCCCAACCCCGACCAGGCCCGTCGCGTACTGGAGGCCATCGGGCACGGCGAGCGGACGTTCAACAACATCGCCCAGGCCGCCGGGGCCGCCCCTGGCGAGCCGCTCAAATCCGGCTCCCTGGGGCCGGTCCTGCTCCAGTTGCGGGAGAAGCGCGCCGTGGACGCCGACACGCCTCTGGCGACCGCCCCCGGCAACGGAGGCAGGCTGTACCGCGTCGCGGACACCTACCTGCGCCTCTACCTCGCGATGCTGGCCCGAGCCCACGAGGACGCCAAACGCGACCGCCCCGACACCGCCCTCCGCCGGATCACCCGCCAGTGGGAGAGCTGGCGCGGCCGCGCGATCGAACCCGTCATCCGCGAGGCGCTCTCCCGTGCGGCCTCGGACGAGACTTTCCCCTGGCCGGAAGCCGACGCGGTCGGCGGATGGTGGCCCCGGACGTTCGCCCCGGAGGTCGACCTGGTGGGAGCCGACCGCGAGCCGGTGGCACGGACGGTCTACTACACCGGCTCCGTCAAGTGGCTCGGCACCGCCTTCGACCGGCACGACTTCGCCGCGCTCGTCCGCGACAGCGCCCGCGTGCCGGGGGCCGGGGAGGGAAGGGCCGGACTCGTCGTCGTCAGCCGCTCCGGCGTCGAACCCGGCGTCGGAGCGGACCTGGTCTGGGGCCCCGAGGAGGTCATCGCGGCCTGGAGCTGACCCGCTCCATTCCTTGGTGATCGTGACCTTTCCGGGGCCTCCGAAACGGTTGAGACCCCGGAAAGGTCACGATCACCGAGGAGTGGGGCGGCGCTACCCGTTCTCCCATCCGGCCAGGACGCGGTCGATGCCCGACGCGATCCGCTCCCGGGCGGTCTCCCGGGGGACGCCCGCCATCAGCATCGCGTCGTAGTCGGTGTCCTCGTGCCGCACCGACGCCACCACGGCGGCCCGGACCGCCCTCTCGTCCAGCTCCCGCCCGGCGGCGGAGCGCCCGACCCTGCCGCTGCCGCGCTCGCCCGCGTGCCGGGCGATCCGGTCGGCGCGCTCGGGCGGGCAGCCCGGGAACATCCGGACGATCTCGCCCGCCATGCGCGCCTGGAAGTCCACGTCCCACTCGGCCCGGCGGACCCGGTCGCGGTCGCGTCGCCGCGCCCGCGCGTCCTCGTCGGCCAGGCACTGCTCCTCGGCCCGCTCCAGCGCCGCCTCCTCGACGAGGAGGCCCTGCCGCTGGTACCGCTTGCGCCTGCGGTTCCAGACCACGACGACGGCGGACAGGCCGCTCTCCTTCTTGGCGCGGCGGGTGAGCGCGGCGCTCCCCGCCGGGAGGAAGACGAGGTGGTCCATGTCCACGCAGGTCAGGCAGAGCGTCCGGCCCTCGTCCATCATGAGGTGGGCCCCCGAGCCCCCGCACTCCGCGCAGGCCCACTCCCCGAACGCCTCGACGACGACCAGGTCGGGGGCCTTCTGCTGCCGCTCGGTGACCCGCTTCCGCTTCGCCTCGGACAGGTCCGGCGAGACCCAGTGGGTGCGGTAGGCGCGCTCCAGCTCCTCGTCCCCGCCCGCGGTGAACCGCAGCTCCCGCCGGTCCCGGGTGGCGGCCGGGTAGGCGACCTCCTCGGGCAGCAGCCCCTTGCCCTCGGCCCAGGTCCGCAGCAGGCCCACCGCCGCGGCGAGCTTGTCCGGGGAGATCTGGACGAGCTCCTCCACGCAGTCGGCGCGCCCCTGCTGCCACGTGTCGACCAGGTTCCAGGGCAGCCACCCGATCCCCGAGAGCACGTCGAGCGGGGAGACCCAGCCCCGCCTCCCCAACACGTCCTGAGCGGCGGCCGCGACCCTGCGGCCGAGCCTGGTATCGAGATCCTGTCGCACACTGTTCATTGAAGCAGCAGTCGAGAAGTGATGAACACCGCGCGCATCTGACCGGTTCGGGCCTTTGAGTCTGGTCGGACAGACCTACGGCGCGGTGTCGGCGTTGATCGCCGTGCTCGCGACGGCGGTGAGGAAGGCGCGCCACTCGGCGGAGGGGAAGAGGAGGGTGGCCTCGTCCCGATTCCGCGTGTCGCGCACGACGGACGCTCCAGGGACGTCGGCGACCTCGACGCAGTCGTTGCCGCTTCCGCTGTAGCTCGATTTACGGAACATCGGCTCGTTCATGGCGGTCACTCTCCAGGACAGCATTGCTTCGCGGTCACGGCTCAGGTCCGACAGGATCCCTGATGGTCAAAGCTCGTCGTTCTTAGCGGCGGTGAGGAAGGCGCGCCACTCGGCGGAGGGGAAGAGAAGGGTGGCCTCGTCCCGATTCCGGGTATCGCGCACAGCGGACGCTCCAGGGACGTCGGCAACCTCGACGCAGTCGTTGCCGCTTCCGCTGTAGCTCGATTTACGGAACATCGGCTCGTTCATGGCGGTCACTCTCCAGGACAGCATTGCTTCGCGGTCACGGCTCAGGTCCGACAGGATCCCTGATGGTCAGAGCGCGTCGTTCTTGGCGGCGGTGAGGAAGGCGCGCCACTCGGCGGAGGGGAAGAGAAGGGTGGCCTCGTCCCGATTCCGCGTGTCGCGCACGACGGACGCTCCAGGGACGTCGGCAACCTCGACGCAGTCGTTGCCGCTTCCGCTGTAGCTCGATTTACGGAACATCGGCTCGTTCATGGCGGTCACTCTCCAGGACAGCATTGCTTCGCGGTCACGGCTCAGGTCCGACAGGATCCCTGATGGTCAGAGCTCGTCGTTCTTGGCGGCGGTGAGGAAGGCGCGCCACTCGGCGGAGGGGAAGAGAAGGGTGGCCTTGTCCCGGTTCCGCGTGTCGCGCACGACGGACACTCCGGGGACGTCGGCGACCTCGACGCACTCGTTCCGTGTCGCGCTGTAGCTCGATTTACGGAATGCGAGCCTTGCGGTCTCGTGGTCCTGTTGCATGGAGGTGCTTCCTCTTATTCGTATCTCTTGATCAACTGGACCATGCGGGCTGTTGAGGCTTCCGGATGATCGGCCATGACGCGGATGTCGTCCCAGGCTTCTCGGTAGGTCTCGACCACGGCTCGGTCTTCCTGGTAGACACCATCGGTGCGTGTCTCGAAGTACGCGATCGGCCTGTCCATCGGGTTGGGGAAGTCAAGCAGGGTCAACGGCCCGGTGATACCCGGGTGCAGACCCCGATCGAGCGGCAGGACCTGGATCCTTACGGTGTTCGCTTCTTCGGATAGGCGGATGAGTTTCTCGATTTGGGCTCGCATGACCGCTTTGCCGCCAGCTGGACGCATCAGCGCGGACTCGTCGATGACGACCCACAGTTTCGGTGCGTCCTCACGGTCGAGGATCTCCTGGCGCTCCATGCGGGCGGCCACCGCACGTTCGGTGGCGCTTGCGTTGTTCAGGTGTAGAGCGCGGTCGACCGCTGCCGCGTATTCGGGTGTCTGAAGCAGGCCGGGGACGACCATCGTCTGATACGTCGAGATGGTTGACGCCTCGGCCTCGAAGCCGACGTAGGCGTCGGTGAAGACGTCGTCGAACTTCTCCCACCAGCCCTTGGTCCGGCTCTGCTTGGCCAGGGTCACCAACGCTTCGGTGGCCTCTTCTGACGCCTTGTAGAGCGTTGCGAGAGCGCGCACGATCACAGGATCGGGGCGCTTCCACTTGTTCAGCTCCATGTTCGTCAGGCGACCACGGGACCAACCAAGCCGCTCGCCTACCTGCTCAGCCGTCAGGTCCGCCTCTTCACGCAAGCGTTTCAATTCAGCAGACAGTCGTCTCCTGCGGAGAGTGGGACTCAGCCTGTCTGCCACTACTCGGACTCCTCCGGTTCGCCTTTGCTTTCCTGCGCAGATGGTAGATCACCCCTAAGAACAAAATTTTGTCGGATCAAGGCAGCCTATCTAAAACTTTGTATTGAAAGTTTCGACTGTTTGAGTCACACTGAAGTCGCAAGGATGAACGTGACCGTGCAGGTCGCTCGACTCTTCGGGGGTTCGTGGTGTCCGTGATGTCGTCTGGGGTGTTCTCGCCGGTGCGGTGGGAACCAAGGATCTACGAAGGGTCACTCAAGCTCGCGGGGAAAGTGCGTTCGCATGTGCGCAAAGACCTGGGCGGGTTTGCGTCGGGGCTGGTGGACGACGTGGAGTTGTGCGTCTCGGAGCTGTTCGCCAACGCGGTGGAGTACACCGCCTCCGGAGGCGAGGGCGGGGAGGTCGTACGGCGACTCTCCCTGCCCGAGGCGGGGCTGCTGCGGGTGGAGGTCGCCGACGGCGGCTTCACCGACACCCGGCCCGTTGTGGCGGAACTGTCCGGCGACGACTGGTTCACCTCCGAACGCCACCGGGGCCTGCTCATGGTGTCGGCGATCGCAAAAGGCTGGGGCTTCTACCCGGTGTACGCCCACCCCACCCTGAACCTGGGCCTGGTCGTGTGGGCCGACCTGCCCGTGGACCCCGCCCAAGTCCCGCCCGGGCTGCCCCGCTTCGTGCACACCGCCTGAACCCCAGCCCCCGGGCGGCGTTTCCTCGGCGATCTTGACGTTTTCGGGGTCTCGGACGCGGTTGAGACCCCGAAAACGTCAAGATCACCGAGAAAAACGGACACCACGGACAACCGGAGCGCCAACCGCCCCGCCCCGGGCCCGCGCGCCGTCGCCGCCCCGTCACGGCCCCCGACCCCGCACCCCCTCGACGACCACCACGGCCGCCACCCCGGAAAGGACCCGACACCCATGACCGTCACCATCACGCACGGCGACATCCTCGCCACCCCCGGCATCCCCGGTGCCCTCGGTATCCCCGGAACCCCCGGCACCCGACGGCAGGACGAACACCTCGCCGCGCTCATCCGCCGACTCGCCGGCCTCCGCCCCGAGATCGCCATCGGCTGGACACCACCCCCGACCCCGGCCCCGACCCCCGCGTCCACGCCCGCCCCCGCGCCGCGACCGCCTCGCTTCCTGCCCGCCCCCCGCTTCCTGCACCCGCTCGAACCGCACCCCGTCACCGGGCGCTGGCCCACCCGCGAGGACTTCCCCGCCGACCGCGACGTGGTGGACTCCATCGCCCGCCTGCGCGCCATCGCCGCCGGGACCCACCGACACGGCGACCACTGGCCCGCCCACGCCACACCCGCCTACTACGCCCGCAAGACCCGCCCGTCCCGGCTCCGGCGGATCGCCGTCCTCCTGGCCGCGTGGGGACACCGGTTCCGGTTCGTGTGAAAGGGGCGGGCGCGCGTGGCTACTGTGACATTCTGGAAGGCTCTGTCCACGCGTCCGAGGAGGATCTCCCCCTATGAAGCTCCTGCACGCCGCCGACCTCCATATCGACAGCCCCATGCACGGGCTGGCCCGATACGAGGGCGCGCCCGTCGAGCAGATGCGCGGGGCCACGCGGCGGGCGGTGGAGAACCTCGTCGAACTGGCGCTGCGGGAGCGGGTCGCGGCCGTGCTGCTGGCCGGGGACGTCTACGACGGCACCTGGCGGGACTTCAACACCGGGCTGTTCTTCACCAACCAGATGGCGCGGCTGCGCGAGGCCGACATCCCGGTGTTCATGATCTCCGGCAACCACGACGCCGAGAACAAGATGACCCGGGAACTGAGCCTCCCCGACAACGTGCACCGGTTCGCCAGCGGCGAGGCCGAGACGGTCGAGCGCGACGACCTCGGCCTCGCCGTGCACGGGCAGAGCTTCGCGCAGCGCGACGTCACCGACAACCTCGCCGAGCGCTACCCGGCGGCGCGGGACGACCTGTTCAACGTCGGGCTGCTGCACACCGCGCTGACCGGCAGCCCCGGGCACGACAACTACGCGCCCTGCACGGTGAACCAGCTCGCCGCGCACGGCTACCAGTACTGGGCGCTGGGGCACATCCACAAGCGCTCGGTCCAGCACGCCGACGGCACGCACGTGGTGTTCCCCGGCAACACCCAGGGGCGGCACGCGGGCGAGACCGGCGCGAAGGGCTGCACCCTCGTCACCGTGGACGGCCTGAGCGTCGTCGGCGAGCCCGAGCACCACGACCTGGACACCGCCGCCCGCTGGCACGAGGTCCGGGTCGACATGACCGACGCCCGCGACCGCGGCGACGCCACCCGCCTCATCGAGGAGCGGCTCGCCGCCGAGTTCGGCGACGACCCCGACCGGGCGCACGCCGTGCGGATCGTCGCGACGGGGGAGAGCGAGGTCCACGCGGCGCTGGTCGGCGACCGGGAGTCCTTCACCAGCGAGGTCCGCCGCCTCAGCCAGGAGCACGAGTCCCTGTGGGTCGAGAAGGTGCGGATCGCCACGACCCGCCCCGGGGAGAAGGCGGACCCCGAGCACGTCGCCGGGCTCCTGGAGAGCGTGCGCGCGGCCGGGGACGCCCTGCGCGCGGACCCCGGGGAGGTGGCGTCCATCGTCCGGGGCACCCAGCTGGAGGCCAAGCTGCCGACCGAGCTCAGGGGCTTCCTCGGCGACGAGGGCTGGCCCGACCGGATGGCCGGGGAGGCCGTGGAACTGCTCGTCGCCGCGCTGGAGGGCCCCCGATGAGGATCAACCGCCTCGACCTGACCGCGTTCGGCCCCTTCAGCGGGTTGAGCCTGCCCCTGGACGCGCCCGGCGTCCACGTCGTCCACGGCCCCAACGAGGCGGGCAAGAGCACCGCGCTGGAGGCCCTGAACCAGCTGTTCTACGGGATCGACCTGCGCAGCCGGTACGGGTTCGTGCACGACATCACGGCCCTGCGGCTGGGCGCGGAGATCACCGACGGCGACGGCGCGGTCCTGGACTTCGTCCGGCACAAGCGCCGCAAGAACGACCTGACCGGCCCGGACGGGACCCCGCTCGACGAGGACCGGCTGCTGGGCTTCCTGCACGGGATCACCAAGGACGTCTTCACGAACACGTTCGCGCTGACCCTCGCCGAGCTGAAGCAGGGCGGCGAGAGCCTGCTCAAGGGCGAGGGCGACATCGGCCAGGCGCTGTTCTCCGCGCGGTCGAGCCAGGACCTGGCCTCCGTGCTGGACCGGCTGGAGGACCGGCGCCGCGAGCTCTTCCTGCTGCGCGGCCAGAACCCGGGCATCAACAGGGCGCTCGGCGAGTACCGGCGGCTGGACCGGACGGTCCGGGAGAGGCAGACGCTCCCCGCCGAGTTCGTGAAGCTGCGCACGGCCGTGGAGGCCGCCGAGAAGCGGTTCGCCGAACTGGGCGACCGGCTCCGGGCCGAACGCGACGAGCAGGGGCGGCTGAACCGGCTGGCGTCGGCCCTTCCGCTGCTGCGCACGCGCGCCCTGGCCCGCGAGAGCCTCGCCGCGCTCACCGCCGAGGGGCCCCTCGCCGCCGACGACGCCACCGAGCGGCTGCACGGACTGGAGCAGAAGGCCGTTCTCGCCCGGCAGAAGCGCAGGCAGGCCGAGGACGACCTACAGGCCCAGAAGGACGAGCTGGGCGCGCTGCACGTCGACGAGCGCCTGACGGGCGCGGCCAGGTCCGTGTCCGCGCTGGTCAAGTCCGCCGCGAAGGTGGAGAGCGCGGACAACGACCTCGCCGCGCTGTCCCGGGAGGCGGCCGACGCCCGCGCCGGCGCCGAGCGGCTGCTGCGCCGGACCCGCCCCGGCGCCTCCGTCGAGGACCCCGGGTCGTTCACCGTGGCCGCCGCGGCCGCCGACCGGATCACCGCGCTCGCCCAGAAGCACCCGGGCCTGGTCGCCCGCGTCGAGAACGCCCGCAGGCAGAGCGCGGCCAAGGGCGAGGACGTCGAGGCGGCGCGGCGCGGCCTCGACGCGCTCGCCGAGGCCGTCGGCCACGACCTGCTCGAAACGGTCCTGTCGGAGTTCCCCCCGGCCCTGGACGCCGACCTGCCCCGCGCCCACGACGACCTGACCGGGACCGACGCGCGGATCGCCGCGCTGCTCGCCGAGGCGGGCTGGGCGGGCGAGGAGCCCGAGACCCTGCTGAAGTCCGCAGCCCCCGGCCGTTCCGAGGTCAAGGCGCACCTCAAGCGGTTCGACGACCTCGAAGACGAGCGCAGGGAGCGGCGCAGGGCCCGTTCCAGGGCCCGGACCGAACTGGACAAGGCCGACGGCAGGCTGGAGGCGCTGCGGGCCGGCGACAACCCGCCCAGCGCCGCCGACCTCGCCGCCGCGCGCGCCGAACGCGACGGGCTGTGGCGGCGGGTCCGCGCGGGCGGGGCGGACGGCTCCGCGCTCACCGCCTACGAGGCGGCGCTGGAGGCCGCCGATGCGCTCGCCGACCGGCTGTGGCAGAACGCCGAGCGGGTCGCCGAGCGGTACCAGCTGGAGGGGAGCGTCCGCGACAGGACGCTCGAACTCGACCGGATCGACGAGGAGCTGGCCGACCTCGACCGGGTCCAGGACGCCCTGGAACAGGGCTGGGAGGAGCTGTGGCCGTCCGAGGCGCTGCCCGCCCCCCAGGTGGGGGCCGCCGAGGACGTGCTCGACCGGCTGGACCGGCTCCGCGCGCTGCACAGCGAGCGCACCGCCCGCCACGCCGAGCTCGAACGGCTGGTCGAGACCGCCGACACCCTCATCGACCAGCTGGCGTCGCTGCTCACCGGGGCGGGCGTCGCCCTGGAGCCGCTGGCCGCGCAGGCCGGGGCCGGGGTGGGCCGCAGCGTCGCGCTGCTGCCCCAGCTGCGCGAACTCGCCGACGGCGAACTCGCCGAGCGCCGCGGGGCCGCCGAGGACCGCGCCGCGGCGCTGCTGCGCGTGGAGTCCGCGGAGCGGGACCTGGCCAGGCTCCTGGACGACCAGACCGAGGCGGAGGCGGCTCTCTCCGAGTGGGAGCGCCAGTGGGCCGAGGCCGTCGAACCCGCCGGGTTCGCCCCCTCCGCCGCTCCGGAGTCCGTCCAGGCCGACCTGGACCGGCTCGCCGACGTCGCCGAGCTGCTGGAGAGGGCGCGCGGGTCGGAGCTGCGGGCCGAGGAGCTGCGGGCCGAGGTCTCCGCCTTCGGGGAGCGGCTGGAGGCGGCGTTCGCGGAGTGCGGCGTGGAGCCGCCCGACGGCTGGGCCGAGCGCTCCGTGGCCCTGGAGGCCCTGGAGCAGCGGGTCCTCGCCAACATCGAGGCCGTGCGGCGGCGCGCCGAGCTGACCGGGAACATCCGGGGGCGCGAGGAGGCCCTGCGCGAGGCGCGGGCCGAGGAGGAGAGCACGGAGGAGGCCCTCGGGGCGCTCCTCGCCGAGACCGGGGTTCCCGACACCGCCGGGCTGCGCGCCGCGATCGGCCGCGCCGACGAGGCCGCGTCACTGCGGCGGCAGATCGCCCACGACGAGAAGCAGCTGGCCGTGCACGGCGCGATCCCGGCACTGGAGGAGCAGGCCGACGGGCTCACCGAGCCGGACCTGGACAACCACCTCGAGGAGGTGGGCCGGCGGGTCGAGGAGCTGGAGGGGCGGCGCGACGCCGCGAACGAGGAGCGGACCCGGGCCAAGGCCGAACTCGACCGGATCGACGGTTCGGCGGAGGCCGCGGCGGCGTCCGACGAGCTGGCGGCGGTCCGCGCCGAGATCACCGACCGCGCCGAGGAGTACGTGCGGCTGACCATCGCCCGCGAGGTGCTGCTGCGCTGCGTGGAGGCGTACCGCAGGGAGAACCAGGACCCCATCCTGCGCCGGGCGGAGGGGTTCTTCCGGTCCCTGACCCTGGGGCGGTTCACCGAGCTGCGCCCCGAGCTCGACGACGGCGGCCGGAACGTCCTGCGGGTGGTCCGCGACACCGGCGCGCAGGAGGAGGTCTCCGCGCTGAGCGAGGGCACCGGCGACCAGCTGTACCTCGCGCTGCGGCTGGCCTCGCTGGAGCGCTACGCGGTGTCGGGGCAGGCCATGCCGTTCATCGTGGACGACATCTTCATGACCTTCGACGACGAGCGGAGCGCGGCGGGCCTCGCGGTGCTCGACGAGCTGGCCGAGCAGTTCCAGGTGGTGGTCCTCACCCACCACCGGCACATCGCGGAACTCGCCGAGAGCGCCCTGCCCCGGGGGAGGGCGCACGTCCACCGGCTCCCCCGGTTCGCCCCGCCCTCCCGCGCCGAGCCGGAACCGGCGGCCGGGCCCCTTCCCGAGGCGGCCGACCGGCCCTCCCCACCCGCTCTCACCTGCCGCGACTGCGGCGCCGGGTTCACCCACACCGGCCGGGGCCGCCGCCCGGTCCGCTGCCCCGACTGCCGCGCGGGCGCGTCCTAGCCCTCTCGGTGATCGTGGCCTTTCCGGGGTCCCAACCGCTTTTGAGGCCCCGGAGAGGCCGCGATCACCGGCGGAAGCGCGCCGGGACCTCTGGCGGCGGACGTTCGTGGCAACGGCACGGGGGTACTGGCTGGGTGTCGCCAGTCCGGCCGCGGTCCCGGCGCCCGGGACCGGGCACCGACGCCATGCGGAGGCCCATGCGGAACACGCGCACGCTCATCCACTCGGGGCGGCTGTGGGCGGCCGCCACCGGTTCGGCGGTGCTGGAGCGCGTGTCCCTCAACATCGGGTCGGTGCTGCTGGTCACCGCCGCGGCGACGGTGGCGTGGGTCATCGCGGTGGGCCTCACCCCCGGGCACGCCCCGTTCTTCGCGCCGATCGCGGCGCTCGTCTCGCTCAACTCCTCGGGCGGGGAGCGGGGGGTCAACGCCATCCGGCTGCTGCTGGGCGTCGTCGTGGGCATCCCCGTGGGCGAGGTGATGGGCACCGTCTTCGGTGACGGCCACCTGTCCCTGGCGGCCGCCGCCTTCATCGCGATGACGGTCGCGGTCGCGATCGGCGCCGAACGGATGGTGATCGCCCAGGCCGCCGCCGGCGCGATCCTCACCGTGGTCATCGCCAACGGCGAGTACGGCCTGTGGCGGCTCACCGACGCGCTGATCGGGGCCGGTGTGGCCCTCGTGACCAGTCAGCTGCTGTTCCCCGTGCGGCTGGTCGCCCTGCTGCGCCGCACCGAGGCGGCGGCGCTGGCGGAGATGTCCCGCATGCTCACCCTCACCGAGCACATGCTGGAACGGGAGCAGCCGCTCACCCGGGAGATGATCAACCGGCTGGGCGAACTGAGCCAGCCCATGGCCGAGCTCAGCAGCGCGCGGGAGAGCAGCCAACTCGCCATGCGCACGTCCACCATCCGGTGGGGGGACCTGCGGCCGATCCTGCACGAGGACGAGAAGATCGACCGGCTCATCCTCCTCGCCGAGAGCTGCCTGTCGCTCGCCCGGACCACCACGTCCATGAGCCTGGACGAACGCCGGGAACTCGCGCCGGCGGTGCGCGCCATGGCGTCCGCGCTCGACGTTCTGGCCGGCGACCTCAGCGACCGCGCCGCGCGCCAGTACGCGGTCGACCAGGCGACCGAGGCCGCCCGCCCGTTCAGCGACCGCGTCTCGGCCGACGACCCCCTGACCGCTGCCACGCACCTGGCCGTGCAGCTGGTGGCCATCGACATCATGCTGTTCGCCGGGATCGAGGCCGAGGACGCCGAGGAGATCCTGCGGGACGAGAGCGGCGAGGCGGAGGTCACCCATCCGACGGCGGTGCCGTGGCTGCCGTGGACGGCGTGGCGGCCCCGGTTCCCTCGGGGGGAGGGGGCGCGTCCGCGCCGTCCGCGGTGGCGGCGCGGACGCGGGTGAGGCGCCCCGGGCGTGCCCTCCCGGCATCGGGGTAGCCCGTCCGGGAAGCCGTCCGAGACCGGAACCGGGAGACGACCATGCGCGCTCTGACCGTGACACCGCTCAAGCCCGGATCGGTGGAGGTGAGCGAGGTCGAACCGCCGGTGGCGGGCGAGGGGGAGCTGCTCGTCGACGGCGTCGCGGTGGGCGTCTGCGGCACCGATCGGGAGATCGCCCGAGGCGACTACGGCGAGGCGCCGCCCGGCGAGGAGCGGCTGGTCCTGGGGCACGAGTCGCTCGGCCGGGTGCGCGAGGCGCCACCGGGGAGCGGCTTCGCGCCGGGCGACCTGGTGGTCGGCGTCGTGCGGCGGCCGGACCCGGTGCCGTGCGGCGCGTGCGCGCGCGGCGAGTTCGACATGTGCCGCAACGGCCGGTTCACCGAGCGCGGGATCAAGGGCGTCCACGGCTACGGCGCGCAGCGGTGGACGGTGGAGGCCGACTACGCGGTCGGGATCGACCCGGAGCTGGAGCGCGTCGGCGTGCTGCTGGAGCCCGCCACGGTCGTCGCCAAGGCGTGGGAGCACATCGAGAGGATCGGCGGCCGGTCCTGGTTCGAGCCGCGCCGCCTGCTCGTCACCGGCGCCGGGCCGATCGGCCTGCTGGCCGCCCTGCTGGGCACCCAGCGCGGCCTCGACGTGCACGTCCTGGACCGGGTCGGGGCGGGGGCCAAGCCCGGCCTGGTCGCCGGCCTCGGCGCGGCCTACCACACCGCGCCCGTCTCGGAGGTCACCGCCCGGACCAGGCCGGACGTGGTCATCGAGGCCACCGGCGCGCCCGATGTCGTCCTGAACGTGGTGGCCGACAACGCGCGCGCCGGGATCGTCTGCCTCACCGGCGTCTCGTCGGGCGGCCCCCGCACCGGCGTCGACGCCGGTGCGCTCAACCGCGGGATCGTGCTGGAGAACGACGTGGTCTTCGGGTCCGTCAACGCCAACCTGCGGCACTACGGGCTGGCCGCGCTGGCGCTGGCCCGGGCCGACCGCTCCTGGCTGGAGCGGATGATCACCCGGCGGCTGCCGCTGGACCGCGCGCTGGAGGCGTTCGAGCCCGACGGCGACGAGGTGAAGACCGTCATCGACCTGTGAGCCCCTCCCGCCCGGTCAGAGGAAGGCGCGCAGGGCGGCGTGGAACTCCTCGGGGCGGTCCCGGGGCAGCATGTGCCCTGCTCCGGGGACGCGCAGCAGGTCGGCGCCGGGGATGAGCCGGGCCGTCTCCTCCACCGCGCGCAGCGGGACGGCGGAGTCCTCGTCGCCGCGCACCACCAGCGTCGGGCAGGCGACGCGCGGCAGCAGCGGCCGCAGGTCGGTGCGCATGCGGCGCCATCCGTAGGAGCGGATCTGCCAGTCGTCCATGACGAGTTCCCCCGCCGCCCGCTTGGCCTCCATCTCCGCGTTCGCCAGCGCGACGATCCCGTCGAAGTCCGGGTTCCGCTCCCCCTCCACCAGCGCGGACGCGATCGAGGCGCGGACCAGCCGCGGGCTCCGGGCGAACAGTCCGGTGGTGAGCCGCAGCAGACCGGGGGCCCGCAGGTACAGGTAGGTCGATCCCTGCGCGACCCGCCTGCCCTCCATCCCGCCCGGGGCGACGAGTACCAGCCGTTCGACGCGGTCGGGTCGGCGGGCCGCGAACCCGGCGGCGATCCCGCCGCCCAGGGAGAGCCCGACCAGGCGCGCGGTCGGCAGTTCCCACTGGTCCATCAGCTCGGCCAGGACGTCCTCCAGGCCGGCCTGGTCGGTGGGGCCGTGCCATGGGCGGCTGCCGCCGTGGCGCGGCCAGTCGGGCGCGAACACCCGGTACCCGTCCCGCAACGCGGGGATCGCCCGTCCCCAGGTGAGCGGGGCGGTGTCGAGCATGGCCCCGTGCAGCAGCACCACCGCCGGGCCGGACTCCCCCGCGCGGTGGTAGCGGATCGGTCCGTGGGAGACCTCGGTGTCGTGCGTGGTCACGGCGTCGAGCGTCACGGGCCGGCCTCAGTTCCCGTCGAAGGGGCGGACGGCTCGGTTCCCGAGCCGGGGAAGACACCGGTGACGAGGCCGGTGAAGGCGCGCCGGCCCTCGGCCGGGTCGGCGGAGGGGTCGCCCTCGAAGCCGCCCGCGACCAGGGCGCCGATCGCCTCGATGGTGGCCTCCAGGGGCGGGGCCGCCTCGGAGCCGACGGCGGACCCGACGGTGATCAGCCCGGTCGAGATGACGGCGAGCACGTGCGCGACGGCGGCCGCGTCCAGGTCGCCCCGGACCAGTCCGGCCTCCTGCATGCGCGCGACGAACTCCACCGCCCAGCGCTGCCGGGGAGCGTAGCGGTCGGGACCGCGTCCCCGCACGACGTCGCCCAGGACGCGGCTGTCCGCGGTGTACAGCGCCCGCATGAGCGGGTCCGCGGCGAGCGCGCGGAGCGTGTGCCGGTAGACGGCCGACAGCCGTCCGCCCTCCGGGTCCGCCAGCACGGCCTCGGTCGCCGCCCGCGCCAGGCGCTCGGTCTGGCGGGCCAGCAGGGCCTCCAGGACCGCTTCCTTGCTCTCGAACTCCTGGTAGACCGCGCCCTTGGCGATCCCGGCGGTCCGCGCGATGTCGCTGACGCTGGTCTTGCCGTATCCGTACCGGGCGATCAGCTCCGCCGCCGCGTCGAGGATCCGCCCCGACCGCTCCGCCCCCGCTCGTACCATGCGAACTCCATGACCGTTTTGGTTCTTACGGTCATAGACTAGCGCGACCGCGAGGGGTCCCGGACGCGGGGGCGCGTCCCGCCCGCCGCCGGACGCGCCACCCCTTCGCCACGGAAAGAGAAAGAAATCCAAAAAGACAAAGAACCGATTCGCCCCCTCACCGCGACACGCCGTCCCCCCGGGGGAGCCGACCAATTCTTTATCCAACGCCAACAGAATCAGGTTTACCCCTCCGACCTGGGGAAACCAGGAACAGGAGACTCGAATAGGGTCCAAAAACGCCAAAAGGCGCAACCGAGAACTGTTCCCACACTTCGGGGGAGTCATGAGAAAGCTTCTTGTCGCATTCGGTCTGGCCGTTTCCCTGGTAATCGCCCCGCTCGCCACCGCCTCCGCCTCGGCGGACACGACGACGGCGGACCGGGCGGCGGTCTCCTCGGCCGTCCACGCCCCGGGCGCGGACCTGGCGCAGCAGACCCCCGGCAACACCAACACCAACACCGGCGAGAACGAGGACGACAACGGCGACTGGGGCCTGTGGGGCCTGCTCGGGCTGCTCGGGCTCCTGGGGCTGCTCGGACTGCGCAAGGGCAAGCAGGCCCACGGCAGTTCGCCCGCCACGAACCGCGGGATGCCGCCGCGGTGACGTGTCCGCCGGTGGGCCGAGGGGGCCGGGCGTTCCCGGCCCCCCGCCCGGCGGGCCTCGCCGAGGTTCGACCGCCGGATTCGCACCGCCGCCTTCGGTGATCTCGACGTCAACGCCCTGCGACGTCCGTTTCGTGGGGCGATGGCGTCAAGAGCATCGAGGGCTTCGACGCGGAACCCGGTCAGAGAAAGGGCCGCCAGGGGACGAGGACCGTCTCGCTGAACTTGGCCACGAACGGGCGGCGGCGCCACTCCTCCTCCGTCAACCGGCGCGCGTTGGTGCTGTCGTTGGCGAAGACCCCCTCGAGGTGGGCCGCGACCTCTCTGTCGAAGACCTCCACGTTGATCTCGTAGTTCCCGGTGAGGCTCAACCGGTCGACGTTGGCGGTGCCGACCGTGCTCCACTGGCCGTCGATGGTGGCGGTCTTGGCGTGCACCATGGCCTCCTGGAACAGCAGCAGGGTCACGCCCCCGCGCAGCAGCGCCGAGTAGAAGCCGCGTGACAGCCAGTCCGCCACGACGTGGTTCGAGTACTCGGGGACCAGGATTCGCACGTCCACCCCGCGCCGGGCCGCCGCGACCAGGGCGCCCAGGATCTCGCGATCGGGGATGAAGTACGCCTGGGTGATGTAGATGTGGTCCCTGGCCCGGTCGATCGCCTCCAGGTACATCGCGCGGATGGGGTAGATGAGCACCTCGGGCACGTTGCGGTGCGCGCGGATCCGCGCGTTCCAGTGCTCGGTGCCCACGTCGTCGAGCCGCGGCTGCCCGCTCCCCCGGTTGGAGTTCCAGAAGTCGGAGAACGCGTTCTCCAGCTCCCACACCGCCGGTCCGACCAGCCGCAGGTGCGTGTCCCGCCACTCCGTGGCGTACACCGAGCCGATGTTGTAGCCGCCGACGAACCCGATCCCGCCGTCCACGGTCAGGATCTTGCGGTGGTCGCGGCCGGACTTGCGCACGTTCAGCAGCAGGAGCCCCGGCCGGATCACCGGGTAGCGGATGACGTGCACCGAGGGCGGGAACCGGAAGAAGGACGGCCGCACGACGAGGTTGGCGAACCCGTCGTAGATCACGAAGACCTCGACGCCCCGGTCCGCGGCGTCGATCAGCGCGCGCTTGAACTCCTTCCCCACCTCGTCGCCCTTGAAGATGAACGACTCCAGCAGGATGCGGTGCCGCGCGGACCGGATCGCGTCGAGCATGTCGGCGTAGAGGTGCTCGCCGTAGGTGTAGGGCGTGACGACCGTCTCGCCGACCGGGATGTCCGTCGGCTCGGTCGTGGGGAACTCCACCCGTCCGGGACGGATCCGCTTGCGCCAGGTGTCGATGCCGACGAGGCCGACGACCACCGCGACCTGCGCCGCGAGCAGGCCGAGCAGCGCCCGCCTGAGAACGGTCGTGATGGTGGTTCGCCGCAGCATCGCGTCGTCTCCCGTCTCCGCGGTTCCCGGGGCTCGACCGGTTCCGACCGGTGCGGGGCCATCCACGGTATCCCCCCGGCCCCCTGCGGGCGGCGGACCCGCGCGGCGGCCCCTCCCGAGCGCGGCCCCGGAAAGCGGGGCAGCGGCACGAGGCGGAATTGTCGTAGCCGTGTGTCACAGTGTCGGTACCCGTCAACCTCGGAGGCGATCATGGCTTTTCTCCTGGTCATCGGCACACGCAAGGGGCTCTTCCGCGCGATCAGCGACGACCGTCGCGGCTGGGAGGTCAGCGGCCCGCTCCGGCTCGACTCCGAGGACCACATCAACGTCGCGGCGGTGTACGCGGTCGGCGTCAACCCGCACAACCGCCGGATCCTGGTCGGGGCCGAGAGCTCGCACTTCGGCCCCAGCGTGTGGTCCAGCGACGACCTGGGGGCCACCTGGCGCGAACCGGACGCGGCGCCGATCGCCTTTCCCCCCGATGTCGAGGACTCGTTCGCCCGGGTCTGGCAGTTCGCCTTCGGCGACGAGCCGGACACCGTGTACGCCGGGGTCGAGCCGCACGCGCTGTTCCGGTCCGCCGACGGCGGGGAGAGCTTCGAACTGGTCCGGGCGCTGTGGGACCACCCGCACCGGGCCAACTGGTTCCCCGGCGCCGGCGGCGCGGCCATCCACACCGTGCTGCCCGGCAGGGTCCGCGCCGCCGAGACCGACCCGCTCGCCATGACCGTGGCCATGTCCACCGGCGGCGTCTACCAGACCCGCGACGACGGCAGGACGTGGTCCCCCGCGAACCGGGGCATCACCACCACGTTCCTGCCCGAGGAGACCCCCGAGTACGGGCAGTGCGTCCACAAGGTGGCGGTCGCCGCCGACGGCGGGTTCTACGCGCAGAACCACCACGGCGTCTACCGCAGCGCCGACCCGGCCTCCGGCTGGGAGTCCATCGCCGAGGGGCTGCCCAGCGACTTCGGGTTCGCCCTGGTCGCGCACCCGCACGCCCCCGGCACGGCGCTGAACTTCCCGGTGGTCAGCGAGGCGGTGCACCTTCCGCCCGGCAACCGGCTGCAGGTTCACCGCACCGACGACGGCGGCGCCACCTGGCGGCCCGTGAACGGCGGGCTTCCCGCCGACCCCTACTTCGGCATCGTGCTGCGCGACGGCGCCTGCACCGACGGCGCGGACGTTCCGGGGTTCTACTTCGGCACCCGGTCGGGGGACGTCTACGTGACCACCGACGACGACGCGGAGTGGCGGCAGGTCGCCGCGCACCTGCCCGACGTCCTGTGCGTGCGCGCGATCGAGGTCTAGACGGTGTCCCTCAGATCGCTCCGGGCCCGACCACCCTTCAGGAAAGAGCCCCGCCGCGCGGAGCAGCGCGCGGCGGGGGCCTCCCACCCACCCGAAACCACTCAGGAGAGACGGGCCGGCGCCATGACTGTGACCGTGTTCCTCCCGCAGGTGCTCCGCGTCGAGTCCAGCGGGGCGGCGAGGATCGACATACCGCTGGGCGGCGCCGACGGGACCGCCCGGCTGCGCGACGTCCTGGACGAGCTCGCGCTCCGCCACCCGCGCCTGGACCGGCGCCTCCGCGACGAGCGGGGCCGCCTGCGGCGCTACGTCAACGTCTTCGTGGACGACGACGAGTGCCGCGCGGTGTCCGGTCTGGACACCCCGGTCCGGGAAGGGGCCGAGATCCGGGTGCTGCCCTCCGTCGCGGGCGGCTGACGACCGCCCGGAGGAGGCCCGGGCGGCCCGTCCCGGACGACGACTGCGGCGGGCGGCGGCGGGCCCGACGGCTCCTCCCCGACCGGGGCCCGGCGGGCCGTCCTCCCCGGGGCCCCCGCTTCCGGGGCCGGGGACGACACGGCCGGCGGGTGCGGTCGCTGCGGTCCGCGTTCGTGGCGCTACCCTGTGGGGGCTCGGACGATCCCCACCAGCCGGAGAACACCCACGATGAACCGTTTCGCCACGACCGCGGCGGCAGGCCTGCTCAGCACCGTTCTCCTCGCCGCGACGGCCTGCCAGTCCCAGGACGCCCCGCCGCCCCAGACCTCCGGCGGCTCGTCCGTACCGGTCCCCGATGTCACGGGGGCGACACTGCACACCAGCGAGGGCGACATCGAGGTCGTGCTGTTCCCCGAGCAGGCGCCCGAGACGGTCGCCAACTTCGTCGGGCTGGCCGAGGGCGGCAAGGCCACCAACCCCGAGACCGGATCGGACCGGTTCTACGACGGGACGGTCTTCCACCGCGTCATCCCCGACTTCATGATCCAGGGCGGGGACCCGCTGGGCACCGGCATGGGAGGCCCCGGCTACTCCTTCCCCGACGAGATCGACCCCGGCCTGACGTTCGACGAGCCCGGCAGGCTGGCCATGGCCAACTCGGGCCCCGACACCAACGGGTCGCAGTTCTTCATCACGTCCGCGCCGACCCCCCACCTGGACGGGCTGCACACCGTCTTCGGCGAGGTCGCCGACCAGTCCGGCCACGACGTGGTCGCCGCCATCTCGGCGATCCCGACCGACTCCTCGGACCGCCCGTCCCACGACGTCGTCCTGGAGTCGATCACCGTCCACCACAGCGAGGACTGAGCCGGGCGGCCGCCCGGCCCCGCCCCGGCGGTGCGGATCCCGCGTCAGCGCGACGGCCGTCCGCCGTCCTCGGGGTCCGTACCGCCCCCGTCACCGGCGGGCTCCGTCGGCGCGGCCTCGGCGATCCGGTTGAGCACGGCCACGTGGTTGCGGAACGCCGCCCTGCCCTGCGGGGTGAGGCCGATCCAGGTCTTGGCGCGCCGCCCCGCCTGGGTTTTGACGACCTTCAGGTAGCCCGCCTTCTCCAACGTGGTGACGTGCTGCGACAGGGAGGAGTCGCTGATCTCGACCATGTCGCGGATGTAGCCGAACTCGGCCCGTTCCACCGAGGTGAGCGCGGCGACGATCGAGAACCGCACCGGCGAGTGGATGACCTGGTCCAGCTCACGTCGCAAATGACTCACCGGTTCCTCCCCCGCATCCACAGCGCGGCCGCGGCGAAGGGCAGCGACAGCGCCGCGGACGCCAGGCTCCACGCCACGAGCGAGTCGTCGAACCGCCAGCGCACCAGCGGGCCGACGAGCAGCAGGTAGCCGACGAGCCATACCACTCCGGCGGCCGTGAAGAAGCGTGTCGCCCCTCGCGGGCGCACCTGGCGGGTCTCGGCCCACCAGCCGGCCGCGAGCGCCACCAGGAACCACACCCCACAGGCCGTCAAGCGGGCGGGGCCGTCGGGGAAGAACGCCTCCACCGCGACGACCAGCGCCGCCGAGAGCAGACCGACCACGACCAGGTACCCGCTGTACCACCGTCCGGCGGCGGCCGTCCGGACACGCAGCCGCTCGGCCCTGTCGATGTCCTCCCGGGAGAGACGGGACTCCTCCGCCATCACGCACTCCTTCTTTCGCTCTGGTTAACTACTTTATGGATCATAAAGTAGTTAACGGATCCAAACAAGTGTGATTCCCCCTGAAATCGAGAGCCGGCGCCGCGCGGCACCCCCGGGCGGGGACAGGCAGGTCCGAGGGGAGCCGGACGGCCCCGAGTAGCCGCGGACGATCCCGGGTAGTGGAGATGCCCCGCGCTTCTCGGCCACGCGGCGGCACGACGGACACCGGCCGGAAGGAAGGTCCGAGATGGCTGCTCCCGCACACCGCACCCGACTCCGCGGCGCGCCCCGTCCGCGCCGCGCCGGCCATGGCGCACGACGCGGGGGCTGATCCCGGAGCGGGGCCACCGGAATCCGCGCGCACGGGTCTGACCGGCGCCGAGGCCGCCGAACGGCTGCGCCGGGACGGCCCGAACGCGTTGCCGCCTCCCCGGTGGCCCGTCCCGTTCACACTGCTGGCGGGTGAGTTCACCCGCCTCTTCGCCCTTCTGCTGTGGGGCGCCGCGCTGCTGGTGCTCGTCGGCGGACTGCCCCGCGTCGCGGCGGTCATCGCGGTGGTGGTCGTCGCGAACGGTCTGCTCGCGTTCGTCCTGGAATACCGCGCGGCCCGGGCCGCGCGGCACCCGCGCGGCGTGCCGCCCGCCGCGGCCGCCGTGGTCCGGGACGGGCGGCGCGCCTTCGTCGACGCCGCCGAGCTGGTGGTCGGCGACGTCGTGCTCCTCGCGGCGGGCGACCGCGTCGCGGCCGACGTCCGGCTGGCCTCGGCGCACTCACTGGTCCTCGACGAGTCGCCGCCGAACGGCCGGAGCACCACCGCGCGCCTCTCCGACGGCGCGACCGCGCACGCGGGGGCGTACGTCGTCGAGGGGGAGGCCGAGGGCGTCGTGACCGCCACGGGCGCGCGGACCCGGCTCGGCCGGACCGCCGCCCGGCCCCGCGAGGCCCGCCGCCCGGCCGGTCCCCTGACACTGGACCTGCGGGACCTGTCCGCGCTCGTCGCGGTGGCCGCGGCGGGGGTCGGCGTGCTGTTCGCCGTCGTCGCGACGGCGCTGGGCGCCTCGGCGGCCGACAGCCTCCTGATCGGCGTCGGCGCGGCCGTGGCGCTCGTGCCGCAGGGGCTTCTCCCCGCTGTGACGCTGTCCCTGACGTGGACCGCGCGGCGGATGGCCCGGCACGGCGCGCCGGTACGCCGCCCGGAGGCGGTGGAGCGGATCGGCTCGGTGTCCTTCGTCTGCACCGGGACGACCGGGCCCCTGACCCGCGGCGAGATGTCGGTGATCGAGGTGTGGACCCCGGCGGGGACCGTGCGGGTCGAGGGCGCCGTGGACTCCCCCGGAGGCGGACTCGCGGGCGGCGCCCCCGCCCTGGCCGCCGTCCGGGCGGTCGCCGAGACGGCGGTGCTCGGCTCCGGCGCGGCGTTCCGGTCCGCCGACCACCGGTGGCATCCGAGGGGGGACCCGACGGAGGCGGCCCTGCTCGCCCTGGCCGCCCGAGCGGGGGTCGACCGCTCCGCTCCCCCCGTGCCGCGCCGCCACCCGTTCGACCCGCGCCGGCGCCGGGCGTCGGCCGTCGCCGGAGGCGCGGTGCACGTCGCGGGCGCCCCCGAGGCGGTGCTGCCGCTCTGCGGGAACTCCTCCGCCGCGGCGCCCGCGCTCTCCGGGATGACGGCGCGCGGCCTGCGGGTGCTGGCCGTGGCCCGGCGCGACGCGGCCCCGTCGTCGGCCCCTCCCGACGGCGCCGACGACGCCGAACGGGACCTCACCCTGCTGGGGCTGGCCGCTCTGGCGGACCCGCCGCGCGCCGGCGCGTCCGCCGCCGTCGCCCGCTTCCGCCGGGCGGGCGTCCGGACGGCGCTGGTGACCGGCGACCATCCGGGGACCGCCCTCGCCGTGGCGCGCGAGGCCGGGCTCGCCGCGGACCCCCCGCTGGTGGTGACCGGCGCGGAGCTACCCGACGACCTGCGGGACCTCGGCGAGCTGCTGGACCGGGACGGGGTCGTGGTCGCCCGCGCCACCCCCGAGGACAGGCTGCGCGTCACCGTCGCCCTCCAGCACCGGGGCCACGTCGTGGCGACGGTCTGCGGCGGCGCCCACGACGGGCCCGCGCTGCGCCGGGCGGACATCGGCGTGGCCTTGGGCGCCTCGGGTACGGACGCCGCCCGGGAGGCGGCCGACCTCGTCCTCCTCGACGACCATCTCCAGGAACTCGTCTCCGCCGTCGAGTTGGGCCGCGCCGCCCTCGGCAACGTCCGCCGCCTCCTCACCCACCACCTCGTGGCGGGCACCGCCGAACTCGCGCCGTTCCTCGTGTGGGCGCTGACCGGCGGCGCCGTCCCGCTCGCGCTGGGCGTCCTGCAGATCCTCGCCCTGGACCTCGGGACCGGCCTGCTCACCGCGCTCGCGCTGGGCGCGGAGCCCCCCGACCGGCGCGCCATGCGCGGGAGGACGCCGGCCGGGGCCACGCTCATCGACCGGCGACTGGTCGCGCGGTCCCTGGGCGTCCTGGGACCGCTGGCGGCCGCCGTCACCGTGTTCGCCTTCGTCATCGCCCTGCTGACCGGCGGCTGGACGTGGGGGGCGGTCCCCGGCCCCGCCCTGCTGGCGGCGGCGTCGGGAGCCGCCTTCGCCACGGTCGCGCTGGGCCAGGCGGCCACCGCGCTGGCGTGCCGCAGCGAGACCGACCCGTTCGACACCGTGCCCTGGGCGGGAGACCCCCTGCTCCCGGCCGCGCTCGGGGCGGGGCTGCTGGCGCTGCCGGTCTTCCTTCTCCTCCCCCCGCTGCCCGGCCACCTGGGCGGCACCGCTCCTCCCGCCATCTCCTGGCCCGCCATCCTGTGCGTGGTCCCGGCCCTTCTGGCCGCCGACACCATCCACAAGGTGGTCAGACACCCTCCGACGGCGGGCGCGTAGAGGGGCTCGGACGTGCGGTGGTCCGCGGGCGCGCCGCACGGGCCGCGGCGCGCCGGGGGTCCCTCCGGCGCGCCGCGGTCCGGCGGACGGTCAGCGGAGCACCGCCTCGGGGCGGGCGGCGCTCCGGGCGCGGCGGGCGCGCGGCGTGTAGGGGCCGGGGTTGCGGGCCGCCCAGGCGGCGCCCCGGACGACCGCCTCCTTGACCCGGGCCGCGGCGCGGCCGGTGAGCACGGACTCGCGGGCGGTGTCGTCGGCGTCGACGAACTGGATCAGGCCGTCGCGGCGGCCCAGGCTCACGCACTGGGCGTAGTACCGGAACCGGAACGGGGCGGGTTCCCGCCCGGCCAGGCGGCCGGTGATCGCGTCGGCGGCGTACAGCCCCATGGGCAGCCCCGTCGCGCACGCCATCCGCAGCGGGATCCCGGACGGGCCGGTCACGAGGGCGGCGTCGCCCACCGCGTAGACGTCGGGGTCGGAGACGGCGCGCAGCCGCTCGTCCACCAGGACGCGGCCGGACGCGTCCACGGCCAGCCCGGCCCGCTCGGCGATGTCGGGGACCGCGAAACCGGTGCTCCACAGCACCGCGTCGGCGGGCACGGACGCGCCGTCGGCCAGCGTGAGCCCGCTCCCGTCCACCCGGACGACCCTGCTGTTCGCGCGGACGTCGACGCCCAGCCGCTCCAGCGCCCCGTCCAGGTGGCGACGGCCCCGCTCCGACAGCGCCGCGCCCGGCTCCCCGCTGGTCAGCAGCCGCACCCGCAGACCCGGGTGGCTCTCGGCGAGTTCGGCGGCCGCCTCGACGCCGGTCAGCCCGCCGCCCACGACGGCGACCGAACCGCCGCCCGAGGCGAGTCCGGCGATCCGCGCGTGCGAGCGGCGCGCCTCGGGTCCGGTGGACACGGACAGGGCGTGCTCGGCCGCGCCCGGGACCCCGCCGGTCCCGGCGGCGCTGCCCAGGGCGTACACCAGCGTGTCGTAGGGCAGGGAGTCGGATCCGGCCCCGGTGTCCACGAGCACCTCGCGGCGGCCCGGGTCCAGGCCGGTGACCCGGCCCACGACCAGCTCCGCCCCCGATCCGCGCAGCGCGTCCCGCAGCGGCCGCTCGCGCGGCTCCTGCCCGGCGGCGAGCTGGTGCAGCCGGACCCGTTCGACGAAGTGCGGCGCGGCGTTCACCAGCGTCACCTCCGCTCCCGGTGTTCCGGCCCGGCGTGCCGCCCGGCCGGCCGCCGCCAGACCCGAATAGCCGGCCCCGATGACCACGATTCGATGCGCCAACACTCTCCCCTGCCCTTCTCCCGCGACCCGGTTCCCCGGCGCCCGCGACGGTGCGTCGTTGTCACCTCTTGAACCGGGCGGCGGCCCGATCCATGACGGAACAGGGGAGCGAAAGAGGAGTGACCCGCGCCACATGGCGATCCCCGGGGTCATCGGGGGAAGCACCGGGTCAGGCCCCGGAGGCGGCGAGCTGCCCCGCCAGGTACTCCAGTTTGTCCGGGTTGGCGACGACGCGGACCGCCGTGACGAGGCCGTCGGCCACCTCGGGCAGTACGACGCCGAACGGGCGGCCACCGAGAAGGCCGACGAGGGCGGGCTGGCCGTTGACCTCGACGATCCGGATCTCCGCGCCCTCGGGGAGTCCTCCCAGCACACCGATGACGAAGAGCCTGGCGACCTTGGCGGCCCCCGTGACCGGGCGCCGGGCCGCCCTCCTGACCTTGCCGCCGCCGTCGGTCCAGGACACGACGTCGGCGGCGAGCAGCCGCTCCAGCCCAGCCATGTCCCCGTCGGCCGCGGCCGCCAGGAAGCGCTCGACGACCCGCCGCCGCTCCGGCGCCGACGCCTCGAACCGGGGCCGGTCCCGGCCCAGGCGCAGGCGGGCGCGGTGGTGGAGCTGCTGGGAGGCGGACTCGGTGACGTCGAGGATGTCGGCGATCTCGCGGTGCCCGTAGCCGAACGCCTCGCGCAGCACGAACACCGCCCGTTCGGGGGGAGTCAACCGCTCCAGCAGCACCAGGAACGCCATCGACACCGACTCGCGCAGCTCGGCGGTCTCCAGCGGCCCGGGCGCGGGGTCGGCGGTGAGGACCGGTTCGGGCAGCCACGACCCCACGTACCGCTCCCGCCGGGCCCGCGCGGAGTCGAGCCGGTTCAGGCACAGGTTGGTGAGCACCTTGGCCAGCCAGGCCGCGGGCGTCCCGATCAGCGCGCGGTCGGCGGCGTTCCAGCGCAGGAAGGCGTCCTGCACCGCGTCCTCGGCCTCGCTCGCCGATCCCAGCAGCCGGTACGCCAGCGCGAGCAGCCGCGGCCGCTGCGCCTCGAACTCCTCCGTCGCGGACACGGGTCGATCGTACGGCCCGCCGGAGCCGGTCGGCGGCCGCCCCGGCGCTCAGTCCGCCAGGAGTTCCTTGACCAGCGCCGCCACCTGGTCGATCTCCACCAGGAAGCCGTCGTGCCCGGCCGCCGAGTCGATCAGCCGGAGCCCGTCCGCGCCGGGGATGCCCGCCGCCAGCTCCTCCTGCCGCGCGAGCGGGTACAGGTGGTCGCTGCCCACCCCGCCGACCACGGTGCGCGCGGCGACCCGGCCCAGCGCCCGGGGGACGCCGCCCCGGCCCCGGCCCACGTCGTGGGTGTTCATGGCCTCGGTGAGCAGCACGTAGCTGCCCGCGTCGAAGCGGCGGGCCAGCTTGGCCGCGTGGTGGTCCAGGTAGGACTCCACCGCGAACCGGCCGCCGCCCATCGGGTCCTCGCCGTCCTGGGCGAGGCGGCCGAAGCGCTCGTCGAGCTCCCCGGCCCCCCGGTAGGTGATGTGCGCGATCCGCCGGGCGATCCCCAGTCCGGCGACCGGCCCCGGGCCGGGACGGTCGTGGTAGTCGCCGCCGTGCCAGTCCGGGTCGGACCGGACGGCGTGCAGCTGCGGCGCGGCCCACGCGATCTGCCGCGCGGAGCTCGCGGCGGGGCAGGCCAGCAGCAGCAGGCGCGCCACCCGCCCGGGGTGCCCCGCCGCCCACTCCAGGGCGCGCATCCCGCCCATGGAGCCGCCGACGACCGCCGCCCACTCGGCCACGCCCAGCGCGTCGGCCAGCGCCAGTTCGGCCGCGACGGTGTCCCGGATGGTGATCCGGGGGAACCGGGAGCCCCAGGGCCGCCCGTCGGGCGCCGTCGACGCGGGGCCGGTGCTGCCCTGGCAGCCGCCGAGCACGTTGGGCGCGACGACGAAGTAACGGTCGGTGTCCAGCGGCAGGCCGGGGCCGACCAGCCCCTCCCACCAGCCGGGGCTCGGGTGGCCGGGCCCCTCGGGCCCCGCGACGTGGCTGTCGCCGGTCAGCGCGTGCAGCACCAGGACCGCGTTGGAGCGGTCCGCGTCGAGCGTCCCCCACGTCTCGTACGCCAGGCGCACGTCGGGCAGCTCGGCCCCCGACTCCAGCCGGAGCGGCCCGGCCCCGGTCCAGCGCCGGTTCCCGGGCGGGTCCCCCTCCCGCCACGCACCGGCGGCGGGAGGGGGAACGGCGGCGCCGTCGGTCACTGGTACGCCTTGGCGGCGCGCAGTCCCGCCTCCAGGTCCGCCCGCAGGTCGTCCAGGTTCTCCAGGCCCACGGCGAGCCGCACCAGGCCCGGGGTGACGCCCGCGGCCAGCCGCTCCTCGGGGGACAGCTGGCCGTGCGTGGTGCTGGCCGGGTGGACGATGAGGCTGCGCACGTCGCCGATGTTGACGAGCTGGCTGAACAGCTCGGTGCCGTCCACGAACGCCCGGCCCGCCTCGACGCCGCCGCGCAGGTCGAAGGAGACGATGGCGCCCGTGCCGTTCGGCAGGTACTTCCGGGCGGCGGCGTGGTGCGGGCTGGAGGGCAGGCCCGCGTAGTAGACCTTCTCCACCTCGTCGCGGGACTCCAGCCACTCGGCGAGCGCCTGGGTGTTGGACACGTGCCGCTCCATGCGCAGCGACAGCGTCTCGATGCCCTGCAGGATCAGGAAGCTGTTCAGCGGGGCGATGGCCGCGCCGGTGTCGCGCAGCAGCTGCACCCTCAGCTTGGCGGCGAACGCGCCGGGGCCCAGCGCCTCCCAGTACTTCAGCCCGTTGTAGCTGGGGTCGGGCTCGACGAACCCGGGGAAGCGGGCGCCGTGCGCGCCGAAGTCGAAGGTGCCGCCGTCCACGACGACGCCCGCCACGGCGGTTCCGTGGCCGCCGAGGTACTTGGTGGCCGAGTGGACCACGACGTCCGCGCCGTGCTCGATCGGGCGCAGCAGGTAGGGCGTCGGCACGGTGTTGTCCACGACCAGCGGAAGGCCGATGTCGTGGGCGACGTCCGCCAGGCCCCGGATGTCCAGCACGTTGCTGCCGGGGTTGGCCAGGCTCTCGGCGAAGAACAGCTTGGTGTCGTCCCGGGCGGCCGAGCGCCAGGCGTCGAGGTCGTCCTGGTCCTCGACGAAGGTCACCTCGACGCCGAGCTTGGGAAGCGTGTAGCGCAGGAGGTTGTAGGTGCCGCCGTACAGGGACGGGCTGGCCACGATGTGGTCGCCCGCGCCGACCAGGTTGAGGAAGGCCGCGGTGGTGGCCGCCATGCCCGACGCGAACGCGACCGCGGCGACGCCGCCCTCCAGTGCCGCCACGCGCTGCTCCAGCACGTCCTGCGTGGGGTTCATGATCCGGGTGTAGATGTTGCCGGGCTCGGCGAGGCTGAACAGGTCCGCGCCGTGCTGGGTGTCCCGGAAGACGTACGAGGTGGTCTGGTAGATCGGCGTGGCCCGCGCGCCCGTGGCCGGGTCCGGCTGGGCTCCGGCGTGGATCTGCTTGGTCTCGAACGACCACTCGCCGGTCTCGGGCGCGGTGGGCTCGGGCGCGGGCGTGGTGTCGGGGGCTTCGGCGGTCATGATGCTCCTGTCGAAACGCACTGCTCGGTGGACTGGGGACCGCGCGCGGACGGACGCCGCGCCGGTGCGGTCGGCTGGTCCGGGGAAACGGGGTGGTCGGCGGCGCGCCGGTGGGAAAGGGGCGCGGCGGGGCGTGCCTGCTGTCAGGCCGCGGCCCGACAGAGCATGCTGCTCACGCGGGCGTAGTCGACGTGTCGACGGGAGACGAGCTCAACCATGCCAACGAGGTTAACCACAGTCTCAGCATTCCGTCCAGCCGTCTCACCATGTGAGAGGAAACGCGTCGACCTGCGGGCCGAAGGCCTCTGGACGGCCGCGAGACAGGCCGTTCCGCGGTCGGGTCCGCGGGACCCGCCGGCTCCCGGCTTCCGGGACCGCCGGGGGCGAGGGGTGTCCGGCCACTCGCGAACGCGAAGTCCTCAGACCAATTTTCCCCTAACCCCTCGCCCAGCTCTCGTTTCAAGCAAGAACGGCTGGTAGATTCCGCATTGGTCCGATCAATCCCGGGCTCGCGTTCGTGTTCACCATGAGGTGGGGAGGCCCATGCGGATCGCACTGTTCATCACCTGCGTGAACGACACCCTGTTCCCCGGCACCGGGCAGGCCGTCGTCCGGCTGCTGGAGCGGCTGGGGCACGAGGTGGTGTTCCCGCCCTCGCAGACCTGCTGCGGGCAGATGCACTACAACACCGGGTACCGCCGCGACGCGCAGAAGCTCGCGGTGCGCTTCGTGGAGACCTTCGCCGACTACGACGTGGTCCTCGCCCCGTCCGGGTCGTGCGCGGCCATGGTCCGCGACAACTACCGCAAGCTGGGCGAGCCCGGCAGCCGCCTGGAGCGCGCGTCCGCCGAGCTGGGCCCCCGCGTCCTGGACCTGTCCGAGCTCCTGGTGGACGTCCTCGGCGTCACCGACGTGGGCGCGTACTTCCCGCACAAGGTCACCTACCACCCCACCTGCCACGGCCTGCGCATGCTGGGCCTGGGCGACCGCCCCACCCGGCTGCTGCGCGCGGTGCGCGGGCTGGAGCTCGTGGAGCTGGAGGGCGCCGAGGAGTGCTGCGGCTTCGGCGGCACCTTCGCGGTGAAGAACGAGGCCGTGTCCGCGGCGATGGGCTCGGACAAGGCCCGGCACGTCGCCGACACCGGCGCCGAGGTGCTGTGCGCGGTCGACAACTCCTGCCTCATGCACATCGGCGGCACGATGGACCGCCAGCGATCGGGGGTACGGGTCATGCACCTGGCCGAGATCCTGGCCTCGACCGAGAAGGAGCCCGCCCTGTGAGCGGAACTTTCCTGGGGATGCCCCCGTTCCCGCAGGCCGCCGGGATCGCCACCGGCGACGCCCAGCTGCGCCACAACCTGCGCAAGGCCACCCACACCATCCGCGGCAGGCGCGCCTCGGTGGTCGGCGAGCTCGACGACTGGGCCGAGCTGCGCGCGGCGGGCAAGGCCATCAAGGACCGCACCCTGCGCCACCTGGACGTCTACCTGGAGCGGCTGGAGGAGACGGTCACCGCCGCCGGGGGCCACGTGCACTGGGCCGCGGACGCCGCCGAGGCCAACGCCATCGTCACCCGCCTGGTCAAGGCGACCGGCGAGACCGAGGTGGTCAAGGTCAAGTCGATGGCCACCCAGGAGATCGAGCTCAACGAGGCCCTCGCCGAGGCCGGGATCACCGCGTACGAGACGGACCTGGCCGAGCTCATCGTGCAGCTCGGGGAGGACCGCCCCTCCCACATCCTCGTCCCGGCGATCCACCGCAACCGCGCCGAGATCCGCGAGATCTTCGACCGCACCATGAGCGACTGGGGCGTGCCCGCGCCCGAGGACCTCAGCGACGACCCCCGCGCGCTCGCCGAGGCCGCCCGGGTGCACCTGCGCGAGAAGTTCCTCACCACCAGGGTCGCGGTGTCCGGGGCGAACTTCGCCGTCGCCGACACCGGGACCCTGGTGGTGCTGGAGTCCGAGGGGAACGGCCGGATGTGCCTGACCCTGCCCGAGACGCTGATCTCGGTGGTGGGGATCGAGAAGCTCGTGCCCACCTGGCAGGACCTGGAGGTGTTCATGCAGCTGCTGCCGCGCTCCTCCACCGGCGAGCGGATGAACCCGTACACCTCCACCTGGACCGGCGTGACCCCCGGCGACGGGCCGCGGGAGTTCCACCTGGTGCTGCTGGACAACGGCCGCACCGACGTCCTCGCCGACGAGGTCGGACGCCAGTCGCTGCGCTGCATCCGCTGCTCGGCCTGCCTGAACATCTGCCCCGTGTACGAGCGCGCGGGCGGCCACGCCTACGGCTCGGTGTACCCGGGCCCCATCGGCGCGATCCTCACCCCGCAGCTGCGCGGCACCTCCTCGGAGCTGGATGCCTCCCTGCCGTACGCCTCGTCGCTGTGCGGCGCGTGCTACGAGGTGTGCCCGGTCGCGATCGACATCCCCGAGGTGCTGGTCCACCTGCGCGGCAAGGTCACCCAGGGCAAGGGGCACGCCGCCGAGCGCGCCGCCATGGGCGCGGCCGGGTGGGTTCTGGGCGACGAGAAGCGGCTGGGCCTGGCCCAGCGCGCGGCGGGCAGGGCGCGCAACCTGGTGCCCCGGCGGCTGCCGGGTCCGGGCGCGGCCTGGACCGACACCCGCGACATCCCCGACATCCCGGCCGAGTCCTTCCGCGACTGGTGGGCCGGGCACGAGAAGGAGAAGAAGAAGGGAGGCGGCCGATGAGCGGATCACGTGAACGGGTCCTGGCCCGGGTGCGGGCGGCGTTGGCGGACGTGCCGCGCGCCGAGGAGCCCGAGGACGTCGCGGTGCCGCGCGGCTACGCCCGCGCGCACACCCCCGTGGAGCTGGTCGAGCTGCTGGTCGACCGCCTGGAGGACTACAAGGCGCTGACCCGCCGGGTGTCGGAGGCCGACCTGCCCGAGGAGATCGCCGCCGCGCTGGCGCGGCGCTCGGTCGGGCGCGTGGTGGTGCCCACGGACCTGCCCGGGGAGTGGACGAGCCGCGTCGACGCGGCCGTGCTCACCGACGAGGCGCTCGACATCGCCGCCCTCGACGCGGCGGACGGCGTGCTCACCGGCTGCGCCGTGGTCGCCGCCGAGACCGGCACGATCGTGCTGGACGCGGGCCCGGCCCAGGGGCGGCGGGCCCTCACCCTCGTGCCCGACTACCACCTGTGCGTGGTCCGCGTCGACCAGATCGTGCCGGACGTCCCCGACGCCGTCAGCCGCCTGGACCCGTCCCGCCCCCTCACCTGGATCAGCGGCCCCTCGGCCACCAGCGACATCGAACTCGACCGCGTCGAGGGCGTCCACGGCCCGAGGACCCTGGAAGTCCTGATCGTCGAGTAGCCCGCACCCCTCCCTTGTTGATCTTGACCTTTTCGGGGTCTCAACCGCGGTTGAGACCCCGAAAAGGTCAAGATCAACAAGGGGTTGTGGACAGGCATCCCCGGTGGACGGCGGTCGGCCGCACCCTGGACACATGCCAACCCTCCCGGAGATTCCCGAACCCCTCAGAACAGGCCCGTTCCGCGGCACCGAAGCGTGCCGGAAGGGGACGTTGACCGCGGAGCAGCTGCGGAGCGGCTGCTGGCGTCGGCTGCTGCGCGACGTCTACGTGTTCGCCGGACTGCCCGACACCATCGAGCAGCGCGTCCACGCGCTCGCGCTCGTCCTGCCGGAGGGGGCCGTCCTCAGCGGGAGCACCGCGGCCTGGCTGTACGGGGCGGACATCCGCCGGTGGAACGACCCCCTGGAGATCACCCTGCCGCGAGGTGCTCCGATGAGACCGCGGCGCGGCCTGTCGATCCGGCGCGCCGAGCTGCTCCCCGAAGACGTGACGCGGTTCGCGGGGTTGCTCGCCACCACCCCCCTGCGCACCGGACTCGACCTCGCGCGCAGGACCGGTCCGGGCGGGAACGACACGGAAGCGGTCGTCGCGGTGGACGCGCTCACCCACCTCGGGTTGTTCACACCCGAGGAGCTGGCCGACCACGCGCGACACGAACGCTTCGCCGGGTGGCGCGGGATCCGACGCGCCGTCCTCGTCGCGGAGCAGGCCGAACCCGCGAGCGAGTCCCCCGGCGAGTCCCGGCTGCGGATGAAGCTCGTACGGGCGGGGCTTCCCCGCCCCGAGGCCCAGATCAACCTGTTCGCCCCGTCCGGCCGACACGTGGCCCGCCTCGACCTCGGCTACCGGGAACAGCGGATCGCCGTCGAGTACGACGGGGTCGTGCACCGCGAAAGGTGGCGCGAGGACGCGGCACGCCGCAACGCCGTCAAGGACCTCGGCTGGGACCTCTACGTCTGCACCCAGGCCGACCTCCACCCCGCGAACACCGCGATCCTCGCCTACCTCCGGCGCGAGCTCTCACTTCCTCGCCGATCTTGACCTTTTCGGGGTCTCAGCCGCAGTCGAGACCCCGAAAAGGTCAAGATCGGCGGAGGTTCGCCTTCCTGTCACCGTTCACTGGCAGAGTGCCGCGCATGTACCCCTCAGTGGAAGAGTCATGGAAGCGCGTCCTCGACTGGCTGGACGCGAACGTGCCCGGGAGTCCGGAGCTGCGGCGGGAGCCGCCGACCGACGAGGAGGTCCGCCGCCTCGAAGAGGAGGCCCTCGGGTTCCCCCTTCCCCCCGACCTGGTGGCGTGGTGGCGGATGCCGCGCTTCGACGACCTCACGGTGTTCCCTCCCGACCACGCCTCCATCGGGCTCGGCGAGGTCGCCTCCATCCGGGGTGCGGCCCTGGAGTCCAGAGGAGCCGACAGCGGGTTCGCGGACCCGGCACACGACGGCGACGGCGACGGCGAGGCCGGGACCCCTCCCCCGCACTACTCCGAGTACTTCGTCCCGATCGCCGCCGACGGGTCGGGCGACCACATGTTCGTCGACCTGCGCGAGGGCCCCCGGCAGGGCTGCGTCATGAGCTGGCGCCACGACGACGCCAACGACGAGCCCGCCGAGTGGCCGAGCCTCGCCCACCTGCTCGCCGACGTCGCGGACGCCATGCACGACGGAAGGCCGGCGGGACTGTGGCGATACCGGGACCGGGGCGAACCGGTCACCGGGGACAGCGGCTACCTCCCGGTCCCCGCCAAGGGCGACCCCGCCGACGAGGAGCGCGAGCACCTGGAGTGGGAGACCCCCGCGGAGCTCGGCGTCGCCGACTCCCCCGCCGCCGCCCCGCTCCCGCCGCCCCCCGCCGGAGCCGGCACGCACGCCCGGGGCGACACGATGCTGCCCGGCCAGACCCTCCGGCGCCAGTCCCTCACCTCCGCCTCCGGCGAGTACACGCTCGTCCACCAGAACGACGGCAACGTCGTGCTGTACCGCGACCACGACGGCCGGTCCCTGTGGGAGACCGGGAGGCACCGCGGGGGGACGTTGCGCCTCGCCCTGCGCGAGGACGGCGACCTGGTGCTCCACAACGCCCGGGGGGACGAGGTCTGGAGCACCGGGACCGCGGGCAGCCCGGGCGCGCGCCTGGTCGTCCGGGACGACGGCGACGTCGTGCTGTACGACGGGGCGGGCGAGCGGCTGTGGGCCACCGGCACCGTCCGGCGCCCCCTCCCCGAGGGCCCGCACGCGCGGGGCGACGCGCTGCTGCGCGGCCAGACCCTCCGACGCCAGTCCCTCACCTCCGCCTCCGGCGAGTACACGCTCGTCCACCAGAACGACGGCGACCTCGCCCTCTACCGGGACAGCGACGACCACGCCCTGTGGACGTCCGGCACCCGCCGGGCCTCGGTCGGGGCCCTCGCCCTGCACGAGGACGGCGACGTCGTCCTCCACGACGCCGACGGCGCCCCCGTCTGGCGCACCGGCACCTCGGGGCTTCCGGGCGCGCGCCTGGTCGTCCGGGACGACGGCGACCTCGCGCTGCACGACGCCGACGGCAGGCCGCTGTGGGCCACACGCACCGCCCGGTACCCGCTGTCGGAGTGGCCGCCCGCGCAGGGCGACACGATGCTGCCCGGCCAGGTCCTGGGGCCGCGGTCGCTCTCCTCGGCCTCGGGCGAGTACCACCTCGTCTACCAGTACGACGGCAACCTCGTCCTCTACCAGGGCCCCCGCGGCAACGCCATGTGGGCGTCCGACACCCAGGGCGCCTCGATCGGGGCCCTGGCGCTGCACGAGGACGGCGAGCTCGTCCTCCACGACGCCGGCGGCGCCCCCGTCTGGCGCAGCGGCACCTCCGGCAGCCCCGGCGCGCGCCTGGTCGTCCGGGACGACGGCGACCTCGTCCTCCTCGACGAGGCGGGCGAGCGGCTGTGGCACACCGACACCGTCCGGCGCCCCCTCCCCGAGGGGCCGCCCGCCCAGGGCGACACGGTCCTGCCCGGCCAGGTCCTCCGGCGCGGGTCCCTCTCCTCCGCCTCGGGCGAGTACCACCTCGCCCACCAGCACGACGGCAACCTCGTCCTCTACCGGGGCTCCCACGGCCACGCCCTGTGGGCGACGGACACGTACGGCGCCTCCGTCGGGGTCCTGCACCTGGGGGAGGACGGCGACCTCGTCCTGTACAACAGCGGCGGCGCCCCCGTCTGGCGCAGCGGCACCTCCGGCAACCCCGGCGCGCGCCTGGTCGTCCGGGACGACGGCGACCTCGTCCTCCTCGACGAGGCGGGCCGGCGGCTGTGGCACACCGGCACGGCGCAGGCGAGCAGGCTGCCCGAGGGGCCGCCCGCCCAGGGCGACACGATGCTGCCCGGCCAGACCCTCCGGCGCGGCACCCTCACCTCCGCCTCCGGCGAGTACCACCTCGCCCACCAGCACGACGGCAACCTCGTCCTCTACCGGACCGGCTCCAGCAGCGCCCTGTGGGCGTCGGACACCTACGGCTCGTCCGTCGGGGTCCTGCACCTGGAGGAGGACGGCGACCTCGTCCTCTACGACGCCGACGGCGACCTGGTCTGGAACAGCGGAACCGAGGAGAACCCCGGCGCGCGCCTGGTCGTCCGGGGCGACGGCAACGTCGTCCTGTACGGCGAGGACGACGAGGAGCTGTGGGCCACCGACACCGAGGTCGTACGGCGCCCCCTGCCCGAGGGGCCGCCCGCCCGGGGCGACACGATGCTGGGCGGCCAGGTCATGACCCCGGGGGCGCTGGACTCGGCCTCGGGCGAGTACCACCTCGTCTACCAGCACGACGGCAACCTCGTCCTCTACCGGGGGCCGCGCGGGCGCGCCCTGTGGGCGACGGGCACCCACGGCGCCTCCGTCGGGGTCCTGCACCTGGAGGAGGACGGCGACCTCGTCCTCTACGACGCCGACGGCCACCGGCTCTGGAACAGCGGGACCTCGGGCAACCCGGGAACCCGCCTGGTCGTCCAGGACGACGGCGACGCCGTGCTGTACGGCACCGACGGCGGGGCCCTCTGGCGCGTCTGACCCGCACCGGCGACGGGCCGGACCCCGGGCGGCGCCCCCCGGCCCGGCCGCGGCCCGCGTCCACTGCGGAGAAAACACCGCAAAAGGTGGGAACCGGATTTCACCCCGGCACGTCCTAGAAGCGCATGAACGTCACCCGCGACGATCGCGGAGGACGGATGCGGGCGCTGCCGGTCCGGTCGGCACGTCCGGGAGACCGGGCGTCCCGACCGGGCAGGTGACCGGTCGCGGACAGGGCGTTGCGGCCGGAAGGGCCGCTCGGTGGATTCCGCCCTGCGGACGGTTCCGGAACCGGCGGCCGCTTCCCGGATCCGGCTCCCGCGTGGAGGGGCTCAACAGACCGGTATGAGTGAATTCCTGTCCGCAGCGCTCGGTTTCCCCACGGCCCTGTTCAGCTTCGCCTTAATCGTCGTCATCGGCTACTGGGTCATGGTGGTCCTGGGCGCCCTCGGCCTCGACCTGCTCGACGCCGACGTCGACGAAGGCGCCGAAGCGGGCGGCTTCGCCGGGTTCATGTCGGGCATCGGCCTCGGAGGGATACCCGTCACCGTGTCACTCTCGCTCGTGATCGCCGTCTCCTGGTTCACCAGCCTCACCGGCGCCGCGCTCCTGGACGGCGCCGACCTCTCCTCCCCGATGGTCGTCGCGCTGGGCGTCGTCGTGCTCGCGATCGCGCTGGTCTGCGCCTGGGCCGCGACCAGCCTCCTCGCCGTGCTGTGGCGCCGCTTCGCCCCCGACGGCCGCGAGCCCTCCCAGCGCGACTTCGTCGGCCGGGTCTGCGTGATCAGGACCGGGCGGGTGGACAAGGACTTCGGCCAGGCCGAGGTGTCCTCCGCCGACGGCTCCACCGCGCTCGTCCAGGTCCGCCAGAACGGCGACGACCCCCTCACCTCGGGCAGCACCGCCCTGATCTTCGAGTACGACGACGCCGGGGCGTTCTTCTGGGTCACGGCCTACGACGCCGAACTCGACCCGGACCGCCCCGTCTCCTGACCCGGCCCGCACCCGCACCGATCGCCAGTTCGCCCACCGATCGCTAGGACCCCCCATGGAAACAATCACCGCAGGGGTCGGCGTGCTCATCGCCGTCCTCCTCCTCGTCCTCCTGGGGCTGCTGTTCGTCATCAGCCGCCTGTTCCGCAAGGTCGAGCAGGGCAAGGCCCTGATCGTCTCCAAGGTCACGAAGGTGGACGTCACCTTCACCGGCGCCGTCGTGCTGCCGGTCCTGCACAAGGCCGAGGTCATGGACATCTCGGTGAAGACGATCGACATCGCCCGGACCGGCAAGGAGGGCCTGATCTGCCGGGACAACATCCGCGCGGACATCCGCATCACCTTCTTCGTCCGGGTCAACAAGACCACCGAGGACGTCATCAAGGTCGCCCAGGCCATCGGCACCGAGCGCGCCAGCGACCAGTCCACCCTCCAGGAGCTGTTCAACGCGAAGTTCTCCGAGGCGCTCAAGACCGTCGGCAAGCACCTCGACTTCGAGGACCTCTACACAAAGCGCGACGAGTTCCGCGACCGGATCATCCACGTCATCGGCACCGACCTCAACGGCTACAGCCTCGAGGACGCGGCCATCGACTACCTCGAGCAGACCCCGATGACCCAGCTCGACTCGGCGAACATCCTGGACGCCCAGGGCATCCGCAAGATCACCGAGCTGACCGCGCTGCAGAGCATCAGCACCAACGAGCACCGCCGCAACGAGGAGAAGGAGCTCGAGCGCCAGAACGTCGAGGCGCGCGAGACCATCCTGGAGCTGGAGCGCCGCCGCGAGGAGGCCGAGACCAGGCAGAAGCGCGAGGTGGAGTCGCTGCGCGCCCGCGCCGAGGCCGAGACCGAGATCGTGCGCGCCGACGAGCTGCTCAAGTCCCAGGCCGCGCGCATCCGCGCCGACCAGGAGCTCGGCGTCCAGCGCGAGAACCGGGACCGCGAGATCGCGGTGGCCGAGAAGAACCGCGAGCGGGTCATCGCGATCGAGACCGAGCGCATCGAGAAGGACCGCCTGCTGGAGGTCATCGCCCGCGAGCGCGAGACCGACCTGTCGCGCATCGCCAAGGACAAGGAGCTGGAGGCCGAGAAGCGCGAGATCGCCGAGGCCATCCGCGAGCGCATCGCCGTCGACAGGACCGTCGCCGAGCAGGAGGAGAACATCAAGAAGCTGCGCGTGCTGGAGGAGGCCGAGCGCCACCGCCAGTCCGCGGTCATCCTCGCCGAGGGCGAGGCGCAGGAGAAGCTGGTCAAGGACATCAAGGCCGCCGAGGCCGCCGCGCAGGCCGCCGAGCACTCCGCCCGCGAGCAGCTGACCCTGGCCGAGGCGCGCCAGCGGGCCGCCGAGCTGGACGCCGCCGCGAGCATCCGCCTCGCCGAGGGCCGCCAGGCCGAGGCCGCCGCCGACGGGCTGGCCGAGGTCCAGGTCCGCGAGCGCGACGCCGCGGCCCTGGAGAAGACCGGCCGCGCCGAGGCGGTCGTCCGGCGCGAGAAGGCGCTCGCCCAGGCCGAGGAGATCGAGAAGCTCGGGCTCGCCCAGGCCGTCGCCGACCGCGAGCAGGCCCAGGCGCAGGCCGAGAAGGTCGAGAAGGTCGGGCTCGCCCAGGCCCTGGCCGACCGCGAGAAGGCGATGTCGGAGGCCACGCAGATCCGCGAGAAGCTCAAGGCCGAGGCCGAGGGCATCACCGACAAGGCCGAGGCGATGGCCGCGCTCGACGACGCCACCCGCGACCACGAGGAGTACCGCCTGCGCCTGGAGGCCGAGAAGGAGGTCCGCCTGGCCGGGATCGACGTCCAGCGCCGGGTCGCCGAGGCCCAGGCCAGCGTGCTGGGCAAGGGCCTGGAGAGCGCCGACATCGACATCGTCGGCGGCGACGGGATGTTCTTCGACCGCATCGTCAACTCGATCAGCGTCGGCAAGGCCGTGGACGGCTTCATGGAGAACTCCGCGACCGCCCAGTCCCTGGCCGGGGCGTGGCTGGACGGCTCCCAGGACTTCACCCGGGACCTGTCCCGGCTGCTGGGGTCGGTGGACTCCGAGGACGTCAGGAACCTCACCCTGTCGGCCCTGCTGCTCAAGCTGATCGACTCGGGCGGCCCCGACTCCGCCGGCCTCTCCGACCTGCTGCGGTCCGCGCGGCGGCTGGGCGTGGCCGACAAGCCGCTGTCCGAACTCGACGCGCACGCGCTGAAGCGGTGACGCGCCGGTGACCGACCTCGTCACGACGCCGGACGACGACCGGGCCGGGCTCGACATGGGCACCTTCGAGGTGCTCCGGGCCCGGCTGGGCGAGCAGGCCGCCGAGCTGGCCCGGCGCGCCGAGGCGCTGAACGCCGCGCGCCTGGGCGTCTTCGGCGGCACCGAACTGACGCTGCTGGGCACCGAGCGGATCCGCACCGCGCACAACTGCGTGCCGCGCGACATCGTGCCCGCGGGCGGCCTCATGCTGTTCGGCTACAACGTCTTCATCGGCCTCAGGTCCGAGACGCGCGTCGAGGACGTCCTCTCGCTGCACCGCTTCACGTCCGAGGACGACGCCTTCGCCTTCGCCGACGCCGGTCCGGGCGAACTGCCCGAGCTGCTGGACGACGAGCGGTTCCGCAAGGACTTCGCCGAGCTGTACCGGTACTTCCGCGACACCCGGCTGCTCCAGCTGCGCCGCGTCGAGGGCCGGCTGCTGGCGGTCTTCCAGACCGGGCCCGCCACCTCCGACATCCGGGTGCTGCGCTGGCGCGTGGGCCCCGACGGGGGCCTGTCCTACCTGGACAACAAGGGCGAGCGGGACCACGTCTTCCCGCCGCGGCAGGACCTCGCCTGGGTGGAGGCCACCCGCGAGGACCACGTCGTCGGCCGCCACCCGCACATCTCCATCGCCGACGAGCTGTTCGTGGAGACGGTCGGCGGCGACCTCACCGTCAAGGTCGAGAACAACACCGAGACCGGCGAGGGCGTCTACAGCGAGCCGGTGGCCGAGCCGCTGCAGAGCCTGGCCGACGCGAGCGTCGCGCACGCCCGGGTGGGCCCGCTCATCCTGCTGCGCGTCCTGCCCTACAAGGAGACCGAGCACCGGTACCTGGTGTTCAACACGCGCACCCGGGACGTGGTCCGCCTGGACGGCATCGGGCAGGCCTGCCAGCGGCTGCCCGAGGACCAGGGCCTGATCTTCCCCGGCGGCTTCTACCTGTCCACCGGGGTGGCCAGGACCTTCGACACCGACGTGGCGGACCTGGAGTTCCAGCAGCTGGTCCGCTCGCCCAACGGCGAGGACGTGCTGTACGTCTTCCACTCCCGGGCCGACGGCCGCAGCCTGCTGCTGCCGTACAACGTGATCCGCAAGGAGGTCGCCAACCCGATCACCTGCCACGGGTACTCGGTCTTCGACGACGGGACCATGGTGGTGTTCCGCGCCCTGTCGGAGGAGCCCACCCGGGTCCACCCCATGCAGGTGTGGCGGACCCCGTTCCAGTCCGACGCCTACGCCGCCCGCCAGCCCGTGGGCACCGGCCCGCTGGAGCGGGTCGGCAACGCCGACCTGGTCCGGGGCGTCTCCGACGCGCTGTCGGTGGCCCGGATGGTCGACGAGATGGCGCCCTCCGCCCGCGTGTTCGAAGGGCTGATCGCGGCCTGCCGGCGGACCCTGGACCAGTACCACTGGCTGGGCGACGCCGACCTGGGCGACCTGCGCGAACCGCTCACCCGGGTGCGGGCCACCGCCGGTCAGGTGCTGGACGAGTTCGAGAAGGTCCAGTCGTTGACCGCGCGGGCGGCCGCGGCCCTGGACGAGGCCGGGAGCGACGTCACCGCGCTGGTGCGCCGGGTACGCGGCGAGGCGCCCGCCTCGGCGGACGAGTGGGTGCGCCGCCTGGCCGAGCTGCGCCGGTCCCAGGGGCGCCTGGAGACGCTGCGCGAGCTGCGCTACGTCGACACCGGCCGGCTGGACGCGCTCGCCGGGACGCTCGTGGACGACCTGGCCTCGGCCGGGCGGCGGGCGGTGGAGTTCCTGAGCGGGGACGACGCCTTCACCGGCTACCACGCCGACGTGGCCGCGCTGATCGCCGGGGCCGAGGCCATCGCCACCGTCGCGGACGCCGCGCCCGTCGAGGCACGGCTAGCCGAGCAGACCGAGGGCCTGGAGACCGTCACCGAGGTCGTCGGCTCGCTCGACATCGCCGACGCGACCGTGCGCACGCGCATCCTGGAGCGCATCGGCGAGGTGCTGGGCTCGGTCAACCGGGCCCGCGCCACCCTGGCCGCGCGGCGCCGGGAGCTGCTGGCCGCCGAGGGGCGGGCGGCGTTCGCGGCGGAGTTCGCGCTGCTGGGCCAGGCGGTGACCGGCGCGATCGCGATGGCCGACACCCCCGAGGCGTGCGACGAGCAGCTGGGGCGGTTGATGCTCCAGGTGGAGAACCTGGAGTCGCGCTTCGGGGAGTTCGACGACTTCCTGGACGAGCTGGAGGCCAAGCGCGAGGACGTCTACGAGGCGTTCAGCGGGCGTAAGCAGGCCCTGCTGGACGAGCGCGTCCGCCGCGCGGACCGGCTCGCCGAGTCCGCCGAGCGCGTCCTGGGCAGCGTGCGCCGCCGGGCGGCGTCGCTGGGCTCCGTCGACGAGGTGAACACCTACTTCGCCTCGGACCCCATGGTGGCCAGGCTCCGCTCCACCGCCGACGAGCTGCGCGCGCTCGGCGACCAGGTGCGCGCCGAGGAGGTCGAGGGGCGGGTCAAGTCGGCCCGCCAGGAGGCCGGCCGGGCGCTGCGCGACCGCCTCGACCTGTTCACCGACGGCGGCGAGTCGGTCCGGCTGGGGCCGCACCGGTTCGCGGTGAACACCCAGCCGCTCGACCTGACGCTGGTGCCGCACGACGGGCGGATGGCGTTCAGCATCACCGGGACCGACTACCGCTCGCCGGTGGCGGCCGAGGGCTTCGACGAGACCCGGCCGTTCTGGGAGCAGCACCTGGTGTCGGAGACGCCCCAGGTGTACCGGGCGGAGTTCCTGGCCGCGGCGGTCCTGGCCGACGCCGAGGCGGGTGAGGGCGGGACCACCGCGGCGGCGCTGCGCGAGGCCGCCGAGGACCCCGACGCGCTGCTGGCCGTGGTGCGCGGGGCCGCCGAGTCCCGCTACGACGAGGGGTACGAGCGCGGCGTCCACGACCACGACGCGGCCCTCGTCCTGGGTGCGCTGCTGCGGCTGCACGGCGGGGCGGGGCTGCTGCGCTACCCGCGCGCCGCCCGCGCGGCGGCGCAGCTGTTCTGGGCGTTCGGCGCGCGGGACGCGGCGAAGCGGTCCTGGGCCACGCGGGCGCGCTCGCTGGCGCGGGCCCGCTCGGTGTTCGGCTTCGGGCGCGGCGGCGCGGTCGGCGAGCTGTCCGCCGAGCTGGGCGCGGCCGTCGCGGTGTTCCTGGAGGGGGCGGGGCTCACCGCCGCCTACGCCGACGGCACCTCCCAGGCGGGCGAGTACCTGTTCGAGGAGCTCGCCTCGGGGACCGGTCCCGCCGGGTTCGCGGCGGGCTCCGGCGCCCGCTCGCTCGTGGAGCGGTTCCGCCGGAGCCTGGGCGTGGCCGCGCGCGGGGAGCTCGACGCCGACCTCGCGGCGCTGGGGCCCGACCTGGCGGCGCGGCACCAGCTGGTGGCGGCGTGGCTGGGGGCGTACCTGGCCTCTGCGGAGCGCCCCGGCGAGGACGCGGACCTGCCCGAGGCGGTCGCGCTCGAACTGGCCCCGGACCTGGAGCGGTACGAGTGCGACGGCCCGCTGTCGACGGTGGTCGAGGGGCTGCTCGGGGCGCACCCGCGCGTGCGCGGGCGGCGCCTGGAGCTGCGCCTGGACGAGACCCTGGAGCGTACCCGGCTCTTCCGCGCGGAGCGCGTCCCCGCGTACCGCGCCTACCAGCGGCGGCGCAACGAACTGGTGGCCGCCGAGCGCGCGCGGCTGCGGCTGGACGAGTACCGGCCCACGGTGATGAGCTCGTTCGTGCGCAACCAGCTGCTCGACGAGGTGTACCTGCCGTTGATCGGCGACAACCTCGCCAAGCAGCTGGGGGCGGCGGGCGACGCCAAGCGCACCGACCAGATGGGGCTGCTGCTGCTCGTCTCCCCGCCCGGCTACGGCAAGACCACGCTGATGGAGTACGTGGCGAGCCGCCTGGGCCTGGTGTTCGTGAAGGTGAACGGCCCGTCGCTGGGGCACGCGGTGACCTCGGTGGACCCGGCGGAGGCGCCCGACGCGACCGCGCGCCAGGAGGTCGAGAAGATCTCGTTCGCCCTGGAGGCCGGGAACAACGTGCTTCTGTACCTGGACGACATCCAGCACACGTCTCCGGAGCTGCTGCAGAAGTTCATCTCGCTGTGCGACGGCCAGCGCCGGATGGAGGGCGTGTGGGAGGGCCGCACGCGGACCTACGACCTGCGCGGCAAGCGGTTCGCGGTGTGCATGGCCGGCAACCCGTACACCGAGGAGGGCAAGCGGTTCCGGGTCCCGGACATGCTCGCCAACCGCGCCGACGTGTGGAACCTGGGCGACGTGCTGAGCGGACGGGAGGAGCTGTTCGCGCTGAGCTACGTCGAGAACGCGCTGACCTCCAACCCGGTGCTGGCCCCGCTGTCCACCCGCGAACGCGGGGACGTGCGGCTCCTGGTGCGCATGGCGCGCGGCGACGAGGGCGTGCGGCCCGACCGGCTCGCGCACCCGTACTCGTCGGTGGAGCTGGACCAGATCCTGTCGGTGCTGCGCAAGCTGCTGCGGGTCCAGGAGGTGGTGCTGGCCAACAACCGCGCCTACATCGCGTCGGCGGCGCAGTCGGACGCCTCGCGGACGGAGCCGCCGTTCCGACTGCAGGGCTCCTACCGGAACATGAACAAGCTGGCCGAGCGCATCGTCCCGGTGATGAACGACGCCGAGCTGGAGGCGGTGATCGACGACCACTACCGGGGCGAGGCGCAGACCCTCACCTCGGGCGCGGAGGCCAACCTGCTGAAGCTGGCGGAGCTGCGCGGCCGCATGACCGAGGAGCAGCGGGCCCGCTGGGCGGAGGTGAAGGCCGCCTTCCTCCGCGCCCGGGCGCTGGGCGGCGCGGACGACGACCCCCTGTCCCGCGCCGTGGGCGCGGTGGGCCTCCTCGCCGACCGCGTCGGAGCGGTCGAGACCGCCATCACCCGGGCGGCCCGGGGCTTCAAGGAGTAGCGGGCTTCCGGCGGGGCGGTGGGGGCCGCGCCCGGACCCAGTGGTCCGGGCGCGGCCTTCTTCGCGGGGTTCGCCCGGTCAGAGCATGGCCAGGCGCTCCAAGGGGAACGGGGGCCTGGCGAGCGGGCGGGTGGCCATGCCCACCAGCAGCAGCGGGTTGTCGTCGCCCGCGGTCCGGTTGGCGCTCAGCTCGTCGCAGCCGGTGCAGCGGTGGATGATCACCCATTCGCCGTCGCCGCGCACCGCGATGGAGATGGGCTCCATGCGGGAGTGGCAGTCCGACGCCCGGTCGCCCGGGACGCGGTCGTCCACGTGCTTGCTGTGCAGGCAGTTCGGGCAGTGGTTGCGGTGGGCGGTGCCCGGCGCGCTCATGGACACGTCGAGGCGGCAGTGCAGGCAGCGGAACGACTCGGCGCCCTGGCGGGCGCGCGGACGGGAGTGGGAACGGTCGTCGCGTCGTCGTGACACGGTGGGTTGCTCCTTGCGGGAAAGGTCGGGCGAGAACACGGGACAGACGTGTCGCGCCGCCCGCCGCCTCCGCGAGGGGCCGGATCGGATTGGCGACCGGTACGGTCACCGGGCCGAGCGGTGCCCCTCCCCGAGGAGGCGGACGACGCTCACCGAAGGCCTGGCCACAGACTCACCGCTTTCCCGGAGGACGAAGGAACCGCGGGCGCCGTCGGATCCGGCGGCGGCCCGCCCGGTCGATTGAATCCGGGCGGGCCGTCTCCGCGCAACAGGTTTTCCCGGGCGTCCCCCGGCCCCTACTTCACCGCCCCCATGGACAGCCCGCGCACCAGTTGGCGCTGGGCGGTCCAGCCGATGACCACGATGGGCAGGGAGGCCAGCGTCGCCGCGGCGGCGAGCTGGGCCCAGAACAGCCCCTCGCTGGTGATGAACCCGACCATGAACACCGGCACCGTGGCGGCCTGCGAGGCGGTCAGGTTCACCGCGAGGAAGAACTCGTTCCACGAGAAGATCATGCAGATCAGCGCGGTCGCGGCGACCCCGGGCGCCATGACGGGCAGCATCACCGACCAGAGCACGCGGGGCAGCCCCGCCCCCTCCATGCTCGCCGCCTCGATGATGCTCCTGGGCACCTCCAGGAAGAAGGAGCGCAGCATCCACACCGCGATGGGCAGGTTCATGGCGGTGTAGAGGACGACCAGGGTCCAGATGTTGTCCAGCATCGAGAGCCGGGCGGCGGCCACGTACAGCGGGACCACCACCGCGACCACCGGCAGCATCTTGGTGGAGATGAAGAAGAACAGGACGTCCTGGGTGCGCCGGACCGGCCGGATCGACAGCGCGTAGGCGGCGGGGACGCCCAGCAGCAGCACCAGCAGGGTGGAGAGCAGCGTCGCGGTCAGGGAGTTCCCCAGGTAGGGCAGGAAGTCCGAGGCGAGTACGGTGCGGAACTGGTCGAGGGTCGGCTCGAAGAAGAGCTTGGGCGGATCGGTGGCCGCGTCGCCCTCCTGCTTGAACGCGGTCAGCGCCAGCCACAGCGCCGGGGACACGAACACCAGGGCGATCGCCCAGGTCGCCGTGGTCAGGGCGGCGGCCCCGACCGCGCCCCGGCGGCGCGGCCGGGCGGTCGGCGGCGCGGGGGCCCGGGTGGCGCGGGGGGCCGCCGCGTCGGGTTTCACCAGGGCTTCGGCCGTCACGAGATCCCCTCCTGGGCGGACATGAACGAGCGGAAGATGAGCCGCAGCGCGAGCGTGGCCACGATGATGGTGCCGACGACCACGACCACGCCCATGGCGGCGGACTGGCCGATGTCGAACCCGAGGAAGGTCCGCTGGTAGATGTAGAAGGGCAGGTTGGCGCTGGCGGTGCCCGGCCCGCCCTGGGTCATCATGTAGATCGTGTCGAAGGTGTTGACCACGTAGATCGAGCCCAGCAGCACGCCGAGCTCGATGTAGCGGCGCAGGTGCGGCAGCGTGATCCCGACGAACATCTGCCACCGGCTCGCGCCGTCCACCTGGCCCGCCTCGATGACGTCGCGGCCCTGGCTCTGCAGTCCGGCCAGCACCAGCAGCATCATGAACGGGGTCCACTGCCAGACCATCGCGGTGACCACCGAGACGAGCGGGTACTGCGACACCCAGTCCACGTCGCCCAGCCCGAACGGGGTCAGGACGAACCCGACCAGCCCGAACACCGGGTCGAACATGGTGGTCTTCCACAGGAGCGCGGTGGCCACCGGGATGATCAGGAACGGTGTGATCAGCAGGGTCCGCACCACGCCCCGCCCGGGGAAGCGGCGGTCCAGCAGCATCGCCAGGCCGACGCCCAGCGCCATCGAGACCAGCACGCAGGCGGCGGTGAACAGGACGGTGTTGGACGCCGCGCCGAGGAACTGCGCGTCGGTGAAGACGGCGAGGTAGTTGGCCGGGCCGACGAAGGTCCGCGAGCCGGGCCGCAGCAGGTTCCACGACTGCAGCGAGTAGAAGACCGTGACCAGGAACGGAAGCTGGGTGACGACGACCGTGAAGACCAGCGCGGGCAGCAGCGGCGCGCGCAGCGCCCAGCCCTGGGCGCGCTCGGCCGCGCGGGCGCGCGGCGCGGGCGCCGTTCCGGTGGCGGCGCTCATCGGTCCTCCTCCTTGTACGCGTCTCCCACGGTCTGGGCGTACCGCTGGCTCTGCTCCAACGCCTCGTCCACGGTGACGCGCCCGGCGATCGCGGCGCTGAGCTGCTGGCTGACCCGGGTGCCCAGGTCCTGGAACTCGGGGATGGCGAGGAAGCCGATGCCGGTGTAGGGGACCGGCCGCGTCCCGGGGTTCTCGGGGTCCGCGTTCTCGATGCCCTGGAGCATGGGGCCGGCGTAGGCTCCGGCGGCCTCCTGGTACTCGGGGATCTCGAAGGTGGACAGGCGGTTGCCGGGCGGGACGCGCTGCCAGCCGTACTCCTCGCCGACGGTGCGGATGTAGTCCTTGTCGGTCATCCAGGACAGGAACGCCCACGCCTCGTCCTTGTGCTCGGACGTGGCCGGGATGCCCAGCGACCAGGTGTAGAGCCATCCCCCGTAGCCGCTCTCGGCGACGGGCGCGGGGGCGTAGCCGCTCAGGCCGACGACGGTGCTGGAGTCGGGGTCCTCGACGGTGCTGACCATGGAGGTGGAGTCGTAGAACATCGCGGCGCGGCCCTGGCTGTAGCGGTTCAGGCAGTCGCCGAACCCGCTGTTGGCCGCGCCGGCCTGGCCGTGCTCGCGGACCAGGTCCACGTAGAACCCGGCGGCCTCGCGGAACTCGGGCGAGTCCAGCTGGGCGTTCCAGTCCTCGTCGTACCAGCGCCCGCCGAAGGTGTTGAGGAGGCTGTTGAACGGGGCCAGCACCTCGCCCCAGCCCGCCAGGCCGCGCAGGCAGACGCCCGCGACCCCCGCCTCGGGGTCGTCGAGTTCGGCGGCCAGCTCCGCGACCTCGTCCCAGGTGGGGTTCTCCGGCATCTCCAGGCCCGCCTCCTCGAAGAGGTCGGTGCGGTAGGCGAGGAAGGAGGACTCCCCGTAGAAGGGGACGGAGTACATGTCGCCCTCGTGGGAGAGGTCCTCGCGGATGGAGGGGATGAAGTCGGCGTCGTCGTAGCCGTCGGTGGCGTCGATGTAGGGCTGGAGGTTCTCCAGCCAGCCGTACCCGGCCCACTGGCGGGTCTCGTAGTTGCTGATCATGACCGCGTCGAACTCGCCGCCGCCGGTGGCGATGGAGGTGGTGATCTTGGCGCGGGCCTCGTTCTCGGGCAGGCTGACGAACTTCACGGAGACGCCCGGGTTCTCGGCCTCGAACTCCGACTGGAGCGAGACGGCGTCCTGCATCTGCGGGTTGGCGACGATGGCGATGACGAGCGTGGTGCCGTCCGTGCCCGCCGGGAGCGCTCCGGCTCCGGCGCAGCCGGAGAGCAGCAGCGTTCCCGTGCAGAGCGCGGCGAGCGGGGGCAGCGTCGTGCGCATCGGGTCCTCCTTCCTCCAGGGGCGTTGCCGACGCGGGATCAGTTGTCGGTACCGGGCGTGACCTGCACCTTCACGCCCGCTCCCGAGCGCATGAGGTCGAGGGCCGCGGGGAAGTCCCCGAGCGGCAGGGCGTGGCTGAGCAGCGGGTCGACGCGCACCCGGCCCGAGGCGAGGAGGTCGAGGGCGGCGCCGTAGCTGTTGAGCACGGCCATGGAGCCCACGACGGTGATCTCGTCGTTGTAGATGCGGAACGGGGAGAGGTCCACGCGGGCGTCGTCGGCGGCGACCCCGAAGACGAGCAGGCGGCCGCCGCGCTGGAGCGCGCCGAACGCGGCCTCGATGGCGGGCGGCGCACCGGTGACGTCCACGGCGGCCTCGAAGCGCTCGTCGCCCAGGTCGGCGACGTCGGTCGCGGTGGCGACGGCGCCGAGGTCGGCGGCGATCTTGAGGCGGTCGCGGTTGCGGTCGACCATGGTGACGGCGGCCCCGCCGTCCTGGAGCAGCTGCTGCAGGAGCAGGCCCATCGTCCCGGCGCCGACCAGGAGGAAGCGCTCACCGGGCCGCACGCCGACGCGGCGCACGCCGTGCACGGCGCAGGACAGCGGCTCGACGGCGGCGGCCTGCCGGTAGGTCATCTCCCCGGGGATCCGGTAGCAGTTCACGGCGGGCGCGGCCACGTACTCGGCGAAGGCGCCGTCCACGGTGTCGCCGATGGCGCCCCAGTTCGCGCAGAGGTTTCCGCGCCCGGCCCGGCAGAAACGGCAGTGGCCGCAGAAGAGCGACGGGTCCACGGCGACGCGGTCGCCGACGCGCAGGCCGCCGGGGGCGTGCTCACCGACCGCGACGACCTCCCCGGCGAACTCGTGTCCGGGGACCAGCGGGTAGGGGCTGGGCGGGAACTCGCCGTCGGCGATGTGCAGGTCGGTGCCGCAGATCCCGCAGGCGCCCACCTTCAGCACGACTCCGTCGGGGGCGGGCGAGGGGTCGGGGCGGTCGCCGACGGTGATGGAACCGGGCTGTTCGATGATCGCTGCGCGCACACGTACTCCCACGGTAGACCGCTCAAATGAGCGGTAGATCACACATTTGATTGATGCCATTGAAAGCCCATCGGAAACGGGATGTCAACGTATGATTTGCGAATGAGCGGTTTGGTTATCAGATGAGCGCGCCTGACGCGCGGCGGCCCGACACCCCGGTGAACCCCCCGCAGAAGGAGAAGGCCACGACCAGAGGGCCCGCGGAGACCGTCCTGGTCTCCACCATCGCGCGCCGGTTCTACCTGGACGGGCGCTCCAAGGTGGAGATCGCGGAGGAGTTCGGGCTCAGCCGGTTCAAGGTGGCCCGCGCGCTCGACATCGCCCGCGACACCGGCATCGTCCGGATCTCCATCCGGCTGCCCTCGCAGATCGACGCGGACCTCTCCGACCGGCTGCGCGCCGCCCACGGCCTGGACCGCGCCATCGTCGTGACCGGGTTCGAGGACCCCGTCCAGACCCGCCAGCAGCTGGGGGCCACGGCCGCCGACCTGCTCGGCGAGATCGTCGAGGACGGCGACGTGCTCGGCCTGGCCTGGGGCCGCACCATCAACATCATGGGAGCCGAGCTGACCCGGCTCGCGCGGTGCACGACGGTGCAGCTGGGCGGGGTCTTCTCGCACCGCACGGGGGACGAGGGCTCGGTGGAGACCGTGCGCCGGGCCGCCCAGCTGTCCGGCGGGACCGCCTACCCCATCTACGCGCCGCTGATCGTGCCCGACGCCACCACCGCGCGCGCCCTGCGCGAGGACCCCGGCATCGCCTCGGCGTTCGCCCACTTCGACCGGCTGACCAAGGCGGTCGTGGCCATCGGCGGCTGGGACGAGCGGAGCTCCACCGTCTACCAGAGCCTCGATCCGGAGGCGCGCGAGGAGTACCGGGACCTGGGGGTGCGCGCCGAGGTCTCCGGCCAGCTGTTCGACGTCGAGGGCCGGTGGGTGCGCACCCCCCTCACGGACCGCCTGATCGGCGTCGGCGTCGAGCAGCTGCGCGCCGTCCCCGAGGTCATCGCGGTGGCCGGGGGGCCGGACAAGGCCGAGGCCGTGGGGGTGATGCTGCGCAGCGGGCTGGTCTCCACCGTGGTCACCGACGCGGAGACGGCCCGGAGCCTGCTGGCCTGAGGCGCCCCGAAGCCGCGCCGGTCGGCGGATCCGGCGGCCCGCACCCCTCGTCACCGGCTCACGGCAGCGGATAGGTTGATGCGCGCCGGTTCGAACCGCTCGACGGAAATGGTGGGTCATGGCACTGGTCGCCGGAGTGGACTCCTCAACCCAGTCCTGCAAGGTCGTGGTCCGCGACGCCGGGACCGGCCGCCTGGTCCGCAACGGGCGGTCCGGCCATCCGGGCGGGACCGAGGTCGACCCGGCCCACTGGTGGGACGCGCTGGGCGAGGCCCTGGCCGAGGCCGGCGGGCTCGACGACGTGGACGCGGTCAGCATCGCGGGCCAGCAGCACGGCATGATCTGCCTCGACGAGCGCGGCCGGGTCGTCCGGCCCGCGCTGCTGTGGAACGACACGCGCTCGGCCGGGGCCGCGTCGGACCTGGTGGCCGAGCTGGGGGCGGAGTACTGGTCCGAGGCGGTGGGCGCCGTCCCGGTGGCCTCCTTCACCGTCACCAAGCTGCGCTGGCTGGCCGAGCACGAACCCGGGGCCGCCGCCAGGACGGCGGCGGTGTGCCTCCCGCACGACTGGCTGACCTGGAGGCTGTCCGGCTCCACCGACATCGCCGACCTCGTCACCGACCGCTCCGACGCCTCGGGGACCGGCTACTTCGACGGGCGCACCGACGACTACCGCCGCGACCTGCTGACCCGCGCCCTGGGGCACGACGTCCTGCTCCCCCGGGTGGCGGGCCCCTCGGAGGCCGTCGCGCGCGGCGGCGGACCGGTGATCGGCCCGGGCGCGGGCGACAACGCGGCGGCGTCCCTGGGACTGACCGCGGGCGACGACGTGGTGGTGTCCCTGGGCACCTCGGGCACCGCGTTCGCGCGCTCCGCCCGGCAGGCGAACGACCCCAGCGGGCTCGTGGCCGGGTTCGCCGACGCGACCGGGGCGTTCCTGCCGCTGGTGTGCACGCTCAACGCGGCCCGCGTGCTGGACGCGGCGGCGCGGATGCTCGGCGTGACCCCGGCCGGGCTCGACGACCTGGCGCTGAGCGCCGAGCCCGGGGCGCGGGGGCTGGTGTTCGTCCCCTACCTGGAGGGCGAGCGCACGCCCAACCTGCCCGACTCCTCGGGAGCGCTGCACGGGCTGACCCTGGCCAACTCCACCCGGGAGAACCTCGCGCGGGCCGCGGTGGAGGGCGTGCTGTGCGGGATGGCGGCCTGCCTGGACGCCCTGGCCGCGCAGGGCGTCGCGGTCGAGAACGTCCGGCTGATCGGCGGCGCCGCGCGGTCCGAGGCGGTGCGCCGGATCGCCCCCGGAGTGTTCGGGGTACCCGTGCTGGCCCCGGGCCCCGGCGAGCGCGTCGCCGACGGAGCGGCCCGCCAGGCCGCCTGGGTCCTCTCGGGGGCCGGCGAGCCCCCGCACTGGACCGAGCAGCCGTCCCGCACCGAGCGCTTCGAGGCCGCCCCCACCCCCTGGGTCCGCGAACGCTACACCGAGGCCGCCGGGAAGTACCTGACCCGCCGCTAGGGAGGCGCCGGCGCGGGGGTGTTTCGCGCACCGGTGCTTCGGGTGGGTCCTTCGGCCTCTCGCCACGCGGATCGCGAGGTCACGGCGGGCGGCGGCGGGTGCGGGCCGGCCCCGCTCCCACCCGGAATGATCACGGGCTTTCCGCCCTTCAAGGCCCCGAAACGGGCAGAAAGCCCACGACCGTCAACGAAATCCTCGTAAAGCGGACCCACGGGACCCATTGACATATATGAAGCAAGTCACAAATAATGGGAACCGACCACTTGGGAGCGCTCCCAAAAAGTCGACGACAGATCCCCTCGTTGTGCGGTGGCCGTCCTCCCACTCCTCCCACCCGGGCGGCCACCGTTCACACCACGGAGGGAGCCCGCCGGACCCGGTCCGGCGGCCGAACACTTACCCGGAACGGCTCGCCCTGAGGCTGAGCCCCCCATAGAAGGGCCGGGACGCGTGCGGGCGTCCCGGCCCTTCGCCCTGCTCCCCGCCCGGCTTGTCAGGCCGCCGGTTCGAAGCTCTCGGACATCCTGTCGAGGATCTCGGCCCCGGTGTCCTCCCAGTCGTCCTCCGGGTACACCAGGAACAGCGCGTAGCCCTTCTCCTCGGTGTGGAAGCCCCGGTTCACCGCGTGCATCTCGCGGTCGCCGCTGGTGAAGGTGAACTCCCAGTCGGCGGCGGTGGCGTAGCGGTCCATGGAGGCGTCGTCGACGTCCTCGATCCCGATCAGGTCGTAGTTCGGGAAGCGCCCCCCGGCGCCCTGCTCCTGGACCTCCCAGTCCGCCTTGGCGTCGGGCCCCGGGGAGTCGGTCTGGTCGACCTGGAGGTAGCCGCCGTCGGGGTTGCGGAAGAAGACGCTGCTGCCCTCGCGGTCGACGTCCCAGTCCTCGGGGACGTCGAGGGAGAAGCCGGTGGAGTCCTCGTGCCGGTCCAGCGGCGGACCGCTGTAGTCGTCCTCCTCCTCGTCGTCGTCCGCCTCCTCTCCCTCAGGGCTGGGCTCGGGCGGAGCGGACGACTCGGGGGCCGACTCCACCGCGGACCGCGACTCCTCGGGCACGGCCCCGGTGGACGGTTCCGCCCCACCGGGGTCCGACCCGCCGGGGTCGGCGCCGCCGGCAGGGGGGACCAGGAGCACCACGGCCGCGATCACCGCCGCCACCACCAGCACCGCCAGCCCGGTCAGGGCGAGGAGGCCGAGCCCGCCACCGCCGCGCCCCTTCCCCGGCGGCAGGACGGGCAGCGAGTCGGTGTTCTCCGAGACCTCGGGCTCCGCCGCCACGGACCCCACCGGGATGGTCATGGTCCGCTCCGCCCGGACCGGCGGTTCGGGGGCGGCCAGCGCCCCGCGCGGCGCCTCCATGACGATCTGCTGGAGCGTCTCGGCGGCCTCGTGGACGGTGGGCCGCCCCTCCGGGTCCTTGTCGAGCAGCTCCTCCAGGAGCGGCCGCAGCGGGCCCGCCTTGAGGGGCGGGGGCACGTCGTCGACCACGACCGCGGTGAGCGTCGCCATCGGGGTGGAGCGCTGGAACGGCGGGGAGCCGTGCACCGCCGCGTACAGGGTGGTGCCGAGCGACCACATGTCGGTGGCCGGCCCGGCGGCCTCGCCCCGCGCCTGCTCGGGCGCGAGGTAGCTGGGCGATCCCAGGAGGTTCCCGGTGCGGGTGAGGCGGCTGCTGCCCTCCAGACGGGCGATGCCGAAGTCCGTGAGGACCGCGCGGTCGCCCTTGGCCACGAGCACGTTGCCGGGCTTGATGTCGCGGTGCACGATCCCGCGCTGGTGCGCGACCGCCAGGCCCGCCGCCACCTGGAGGCCGATGTTCGCGGCGCGCTCGGGGCTGATGGACCCCTGCTCCTTGATGATCTCGCTGAGGGACTGCCCCCGGACGAGCTCCATGACGATCCACGGGAAGCCGTCCTTCTCCACCACGTCGAACACGGTGATGATCGACGGGTGGCTGAGCTGGGCGGCGCTGCGGGCCTCGCGCAGCATCCGCGCCCGCATCACCTCGATCTCCCTGGGGGGCAGGTGCTCGTTGATGGTGAGCTCCTTGATGGCCACCGGCCGGTCCAGGAGTTCGTCGACGCCCTCCCAGACGCGCCCCATCCCGCCCTCGCCGATGAGTCGGGACAACCGGTACCGACCGGAGAGGAGGAGATCCGGAGGCTCGGGGGAATCGGAGGGCTCGGGGGGTTCAGTGCTCATGGGCGGCTTCCTCGGTCCGGAGACGAGCGCGGCCACACCGGCACAGCGCCAACTTCGGATTTTAGAAGGCCGCAGGACATCGCGAACGCCCCAGCCGGGGTGTCTTCGCCCCTTTCCGGCCCCGTCCACCCTCGCGACCTGCCGATCCTCGGTGAACGGCGCCCGGGAAAGCACCTCGTGATCAACCCGCCCGCCTACTTAGCCCCCCTTGACCGCTCCCTTGCGTAACATGGGCTCGTGACTTGTCCCAAATGCCAAGGCCGAATGCACACCTACGACCGCATGGGCGTCCACATCGACCAGTGCGAGCGCTGCCGCGGGGTCTTCCTCGACGCCGGTGAGATGGAGCAGATCGCCGCCGCCGAGCAGCGCCACTACACCGCACCGCCCCCGCCGCCCCCGGCCGCGGCCGCGCCCTACGGCGCGCCCGCTCCGGGCTACCACCACCGGCCCGACTCGCCCAAGCCCTACCGGGGCCGTCCCGACTCCCCCGGCCCGTACGGCTACTCCGACTCACCCCGCCCGTACGGCCACCAGAAGCGTCGCAAGAGTTTCCTGGAAGACCTCTTCGACTGATTCGACCGGCTTCCAGTGAACCTGTTGATCTGCGCGCGCTGCGGCGCGCGCACCGATGTCCCTGTGGTCGATCCCGACGGCCCCGTGGTCTGCTGTGCCGACTGCGGCCACCGGCAGCCGTTCCTGCGGTTGCCGGTGTACTGCGTGACCGGCCCCAGCGGCACCGGGAAGTCGACGGTCGCCCGACTTCTGGCGCCCTGGCTGGCGGACCGGTACGTGCTGCTCGAACAGGACGTGCTGTGGCTGGCCGGGCTCCGCGACCCCGCGGACGACCACCGGCTGTTCCGTTCGGCCTGGCTGCGGATGATCGCGATGATCCACCAGAGCGGCCGTCCCGCGGTGCTGTGCGGCACGGTCGCGCCGCCCGAGTTCGAGCCGCTGCCCGAGCGCGCGCTGTTCTCCGAGATCCGCTACCTGTCCCTGGTCTGCGATCCGGACGTGCTGGCCGAGCGGTTGCGGAACCGCCCGGCCTGGCGCCAGTGGGACGAGCCGCGTATCGCGGAGATGCTGGAGTACGCGGCCTGGATCGACGAGAACGCCGAGCGGCTGTCCCCGCCGCTGTCCCTGCTGGACACCACCACCGCCCCGGTCGAGTCGACCGCGGCGGCGGTGTACACGTGGATCACCGGTGAGGACCGCCCGCCGGCCCGCCCGGTCTGATCCGCGTCCGGGCACCGGGTCTCCACCGGTGCCCGGACGCCCGCGCCCTCCGGGGCCTCAGGAGGCGTCGTCCATCGGCTTGAATCCGCGCAGCCGAAGGCTGTTGCTGACGACGAAGACGCTGGAGAACGCCATGGCCGCACCCGCGATCATGGGGTTGAGCAGACCCGCCGCGGCCAGCGGCAGGGCGGCCACGTTGTAGGCGAAGGCCCAGAACAGGTTGCCCCTGATGATGCCCAGGGTGCGGCGGGACAGCCGGATGGCGTCGGCGGCGGCGCGCAGGTCGCCGCGGACCAGGGTGAGGTCGCCCGCCTCGATCGCGGCGTCGGTGCCGGTCCCCATCGCCAGGCCGAGGTCGGCCTGCGCCAGGGCCGCGGCGTCGTTCACGCCGTCGCCGACCATCGCGACGGTCCGCCCCTCGTCCTGGAGCCGCTTGACCACGTCCACCTTGTCCGCGGGCAGCACCTCCGCGATGACCTGCTCGATGCCGACCCGCGCGGCCACCGAGCGCGCCACCGCCTCGTTGTCGCCGGTGAGCAGGATCGGGGTGAGTCCCAGGGAGCGGAGCTGCCCGACGGCCCGGGCACTGGTCGGCTTGACCGCGTCGGCGACGGTCAGGACCGCGCGGGCGCGCCCGTCCCAGCCGACCGCGACCGCGGTGGCGCCCCCGGCCTCGGCGTCGGCCTTGGCCCTCTCCAGCTCCTCGGGCAGGGTGACGGACCACTCGGCCAGCAGCGCGGCCCGCCCCACGACGACGGCGTGGCCGTCCACCACCCCGTGCACCCCCAGGCCCTCGGTGCTCGCGAAGTCCGACACCGGTTCGAGTCGGCCGGTCCGCTCGGCCGCGCCGCGCGCGACCGCCTGGGCGACGGGGTGCTCGGAGGCGTTCTCCACCGCCCCCGCCAGGCGCAGCACCTCGGCCTCGTCCTCGCCGTCGGCGGTGCGCACACCGGTCAGCGTCATGCGGCCGGTGGTGACGGTGCCGGTCTTGTCGAGCACGACCGTGTCGACGCGGCGGGTGCTCTCCAGGACCTCGGGGCCCTTGACGAGGATGCCGAGCTGGGCGCCGCGACCCGTCCCCACCAGCAGCGCGGTGGGGGTGGCCAGGCCCAGGGCGCACGGGCAGGCGATGATGAGCACCGCGACGGCGGCGGTGAACGCGGCCGCCACCGGGCCGCCCGTGCCCAGCCAGAAGCCGAGCGTGGCCACGGCCAGGACGATCACGACCGGGACGAACACGCCCGAGACGCGGTCGGCGAGGCGCTGGATCTCGGCCTTGCCGCTCTGCGCCTCCTCCACCAGGCGGGCCATCTGGGCGAGCCGGGTGTCGGAGCCCACGCGGGTGGCGCGCACGACGATCCGGCCGCCCGCGTTGACGGTGGCGCCCGCGACGGTGTCTCCGGGACCGACCTCGACCGGCACGGACTCACCGGTGAGCATGCTCATGTCGACGGCGGACGTGCCCTCGGTGACGGCGCCGTCGGTGGCGATCTTCTCCCCGGGGCGGACCACGAAGCGGTCCCCGACGGCGAGGGCGTCCACGCTGACGCGCTCCTCGCGGCCGTCGCGCAGGCGGGACACCTCCTTGGCGCCGAGTTCCATGAGGGCGCGCAGCGCCGCCCCGGCCCTGCGCTTGGAGCGGGCCTCGAAGTAGCGCCCGGCCAGGATGAAGGTGGTGACCCCGGCGGCGACCTCCAGGTAGATGTTGGCGGAGCCGTCCACGCGCGCGATGGTGAACTCGAACGGGTGCGTCATCCCGGGGACGCCCGCGCTCCCCAGGAACAGCGCGTACAGCGACCACGCGAAGGCGGCCAGGGTGCCCATGGACACGAGGGTGTCCATGGTGGCCTCGCCGAGCCTGAGGTTCTTCCACGCGGCGGCGTGGAACGGCAGCGCGCCCCACACCAGGACCGGGGCGGCCAGGGTCAGCGACGCCCACTGCCAGTAGGTGAACTGCAGCGCCGGGACCATCGCCATGGCGACGACGGGTGCGGAGAGCAGCGCGCTGACGACGAGCCGGGTGCGCAGGGCCCCGACGGGGTCCGCCTCGGCGGCGCCGCTCCCGGCGTCCTCGGACCGGGGCGGCCGGGGCAGCGCGGCGGTGTACCCGGCCTTCTCGACCTGGGCGATCAGGTCGTCGGTGGTGACGTCACCGCCGTACTCGACCCGCGCCTTCTCGGTGGCGTAGTTGACGCTCGCGGTCACGCCGTCGAGCTTGTTGAGCTTGCGTTCGACCCGGTTGGCACACGACGCGCAGGTCATGCCGCCGATGGCCAGTTCGACCCGGTCCGTCGCCGTTCCGCCGCTCATCGCGCCTCCTCGTGCGAACCCGAGTCCTCGTGCCGGACCTGCTCCTGCTCGTGCGCGGCCGGGGGTTCGGGCACGACCGGCCCGACCAGCGCCCCCACCCAGAACGCGCCCCCGAACCCGGCCACGAGCACCAGCCCGTAGACCCCCAGCCTTCCCAGAACGCCCACAACCGCACCTTCCTCCCAGGGGCTCCCGCCCCGACCACGGCCTCGGTTCTCCCCCTCACGAACCACCATACCCCCAAGGGGTATTCCGAGGGTCGGGGAGTGGGCGTTCCCGAAGCCCCTCAGGCGCGTTCGCGCATCGCGGCGACCTCGGCGCGCAGGGCGCGCAGCTCGGCGAGGAGTTCGGCGTGCTGGGAGTCGGCCTCCTCCTTGTCCTCGTCGGCCTCGTGCTCCAGCGCCTCCACGGCCACCGCGATGAAGAGGTTCAGGGCGATGAAGGTGGAGGCGAGGATGTAGCAGACGAAGAAGAACCAGGCCCAGGGGTGGTGCTCGGTCACGGTCTTGGCCATGTCGCCCCAGCCGTCCCCCGTCATGATCTGGAACAGGGTGATCAGCGAGCTGGACAGGTCGCCGAAGTACTCGGGGGAGATGTCCTGGAACAGCGTGGTGGCCATCACCGCGGCCACGTACAGCAGCAGCCCCACCAGAAGCGCGATGGAGGCCATCCCCGGCAGCGCCTTGAGCAGGCCCGCGACGACGTGCCGGAGGGTGGGGATCACCGACAGCAGCCGGAGCACGCGCAGCACCCGGAGGACCCGCAGCACCGCGAACGGGCCCGACGTGGGCAGCAGCGCGATGCCGACGATGACCACGTCGAACCAGTTCCACGGATCCCGGAAGAAGTCCCCCCGGTAGGCGAAGACGCGCAGCGCGAGTTCGAGGACGAACACCGAGAGGACCGTGACGTCCACGAGGTGCAGCATGACGCCGTGCTCGGCCATCACCCCGGGCGAGGTCTCCGCACCCAGCACCAGCCCGTTGACCAGGATCAGGGTGATGATGGTCGATTGGAACCAGCGCGCGTCCACGAAGACCCGGACGCGTTCCCGCGCGATCAAAGACGCTCCGCTCCACGGTTGCCTGTGTTTTCGACGGGGGGAAAGCCTACTGGCCCCTTTCACACCGTGAATCACATTTATCCCGAAAACAACGTTTTCGGCTTGCCCGGAACACGCCCGAAGGACGGCCGGCCGGACGAACATCGTCGGCCGCCGGCCGTTCGGGGCCCTGCGGAGCGCGGGCGCGGCTCCGGGTCAGCGCAGGTCGGACGCCCGCACCAGGACGGCCGCGCGGTTTCCCACCCGGGCCCGCTCCAGGGCGGGCACGCCCCCGGGGAGGGGGACCCGGCGGGTCCGCGCGGTCACGGCGAGCACCGCGTGGTCGGGCAGGACCGCCGCGAGCGCGCGCAGCAGGGCGGGAACCGGCTCGGCGTCGGGGCGGGCGCCCGACCAGTGCGTGAGGTCGCCGTAGGGGACGTCGGTCAGGACCAGGTCGACGGGGACGGGGGGACCGGAAGGAGCGAACGCGTCGGCCCGCTCCACCGTGTGCGCCAGGTCCCCGCCGCGCTCGGCGAGCCCGCGCGCGAGGCGGTCCGCGCTCTCGGCCACGGCCAGGTAGGACGGCTTGCCGAACCCGGCGGCCCGCCCGCGCGCCTCGGCCGCCCGTTCCGCCAGCCCCTCGGCGGTCAGCAGCCGGAGGTTGCGCCCGGCCAGCCGCACCGCCTCCGCGTCGACGTCCGATGCCAGCACGCGTGCCAGCCGGTCCCGGTGCAGCAGCCCGACGACGGTGGCGAGGTAGCCGCTGCCGCAGCACGGGTCCCACAGGACGAGCGGACGCGACGGCAGCCGCGCCATCGCCCGCTGCGCCAGCTCCGAACCGAGCCGCACCGGGAACCCCGGGTACCCGGGCGCGGACCGCAGCACCTGTCCGCTGGCCAGATCCGTGTGGTCCTCGCGGTCGGTCGCGTATCGGTATCCCATGCCCCCAGCCTGCCGTGTCCGGACCGCTGCGGGGACCGGCACGGCGGGCCCCCGTGCCGGCGGACCCGCGACGGGGAGCGGGAACCGGATAAGCGGCGCGTCCGTCGAACCATGACAAATCACCGCACACGGAGGTCCAATGAAAATAAACATGGCGAGCGCGTTCTCCATCGGCATCGGCACCGGACTGGCCACCGGCGTCGCGTTGGGTCTCGCCCTGGACAACCTGGCGCTGGGGCTCGCGCTCGGGGTCGCGCTCGGCTCCGGCAGCGGTGCGGCCATGACCGCCGCCGTGGCGAAGAGCAAGAACGACACCCCCGAGAGCTGAACTTCTCCCCCCTCCCCGCGTCGGGGCCGGTCCGCGGACGGGTATCCACTCCGACGACACTGTTCATGGTTGGATAACGACAAAGAGAAGGCAAAACCGGATAAAGGAGCAGCCATGGGCGATATCGGACCGGGCGACGGGCAGGCGCCGGAGTTCGACGTGGTGCCGCGCGGCTACGAGCGCACGCAGGTGGAGGCGGCCGTCGCCGAGGTCATGGGCGGCGGCACGCCCGCTGCCGTCCCGGCGTTCGACGTGGTGGCGCGCGGCTACGAGCGGCGGCAGGTCGACGACTGGTTCGCGGCCAACCTCGCCCCGGCCCCCGGCGGCGCCCCCCAGGAGGAGCCCCTGATCCCGGGACTCGGGCCGTGGTCGCCCGCGTTCGACGTGGTGCTGCGCGGCTACGAGCGGCGGCAGGTCGACACGCTGACCCGCCGCGTCCTCGGCACCATCGACGGCGACCCGTCCGCCGGGCCCCCGGTCACCCGGGAGCAGCTGCGAAAGGACGGCCTCTTCCGCGTCGCCCTGCGCGGCTACGAGCGCGCCCAGGTGGACGCCTGGCTGAGCGACCACGCGGACAGGCTCCCCGAGTAGCCCCGCCCGGGAAGCCCGTCCGGAGCGGGGCGCGACGGCCTCAGAGCCATCTGCTCCGCTTGAACAGCACGAACAGCAGCACGCAGGAGAACACGATGAACCCCAGCGCCATCGGGTAGCCCCACATCTCGTTCAGCTCGGGCATGTGGGTGAAGTTCATCCCGTAGATACCGGCGACCATGGTGGGCACCGCCATGATCGCGGCCCACGAGGTGATCTTGCGGGCGTCGTCGTTCTGCTGCATGCCGACCTGGGCCAGGTAGGCCGACAGGACCTGCGGGAGCAGCTCGTTGAGGGACTCGATCTTGGCGTTGACGTGGGTGGCGTGGTCGGCGACGTCGCGGAAGAACGGCACCGCCTCGGGCGTGAGCCGCACCACCCCTCCGGCCAGCAGCGTGTTGCAGACGGGAAGCAGCGGCTGGACGGCGTTGTGCATCTGCAGCACCTCGCGCTTCAGCGCGTAGATGTCGGCGGCCAGGGCTCCCCGGCCGACGACGAACACGCGCTCCTCCAGGCCGGTGACCGCCTCCTGCACCTTGTCGGCGATCTCCACGTACTCGTCCACGACCGCGTCCAGGATCCCGTACAGCACCACCGGCGAGCCGAAGGACAGCAGTCCCGGATCGCCTTCGAGGCGGCGCCGGACGGCGGTGAGCGGGTCGATGTCGCCGTGGCGGACCGTCACCACGTAGTTGCGGCCCACGAACACCAGGATCTCGCCGTCCTCGACGTCCTGGGTGGCCTCGTCATAGGTCAGGGCCTTGATGACGACGAGCACGACCTTGTCGTACCGCTCCAGTTTGGGACGCTGGTGGGAGTTGAGCGCGTCCTCCACCGCGAGGGGGTGCAGGTTCAACTCCTCCGAGGCGAGCTTGAACTCCTCCTCGGTGGGTTCGTGCAGGTCGATCCAGCAGAAGGCGTCCTCGTCCTTGAGCAGGATCGCGTCGAGCGCGTCACTGATGTCACCGTCGACCTGTTCTCGCCCACCCGCGCGGTAGATCGCGCATTCAGTCATCACGATCGTTCATTATGTCGGGCTTGATCAACTTCTCACGCCGGTTTCCGGGGCGGGGAGTCGATGATCTCGACGTCAGCGTTCCGACATGTCCGTTCCGGGGAACGCCGACGTCGAGATCATCGCGGGCACGGCCCTACTCGCCGAATCACGCCGTGGGGGAGACCGACCGGCCGTACTCCCCGTACCCCGAGTCGTCCGGCACGACGATGCAGTACTTGGTCCGGGTGACGATGCCGGTGCGCCCGTCGTCCCACTCCACCAGGTAGGAGACCTTGTCGTCCTCCCAGCGCTCGCCGATGATCACCCCGCCGCGCGTCTCGCCGCCCCAGGGGGAAGCGCATTCGATGCGGTTGCCGACGTCTGACGACGAGGACTCGAAACTGAATCCCAGACTGGAAAAAACTGCGACCGCGAGAACGGCGGTGGACACGAGTCGACGGACCATCATGTGCCGGTTCCTCTCCCTGCTCCGTACCGGCCGCGTCTTCGCGGCCCAGGCCACCACCTTCCCGAAACTCACGTTGAGTAATCATCGGCTACTTTGAGTATCTTCACTTCACTACCGAACGCGGGGTAGGGAGTTGCCGGAGCGGGGGTGGTTCGGCGTGCCGGTGCTTCGGGTGGGTCTTTCGGCCGCACGCCACGCGGATCGCGAGGTCACAACGGGCGGCGACGGCGGGCGCGAGTCAAGATCGCGCCCATGATGTCCGTTGCGTGGGGTTCCGTTAGCGGTCTTGGGCTTTCTGCCCGCTTCGGGGTCTGAAAGGGCGGAAAGCCCATGATCATTCCGAGCGAGGGCCGAACGGGCGCTGCGCACGCTCGGGAAGCTGGGGGGTGCCCTCGACTAACCGCGTTGTCGTCGGCGTTGTCGTCAAAAAAGCCCGGAACCGCAAGGGTTCCGGGCTTCCTGGCTGCTTATGGATGTGGCCAGGGGCGGGGTCGAACCGCCGACCTTCCGCTTTTCAGGCGGACGCTCGTACCGACTGAGCTACCTGGCCCCGGCCGCACTTTTCAGTGAGGCGAGCGGTCCTGACGGGATTTGAACCCGCGGCCTCCACCTTGACAGGGTGGCGAGCACTCCAAACTGCTCCACAGGACCTTGCTTATTCAATTTGTCCGCTTCGTTCGCGTTAACCCGATCCTATCAGGTGTTCCGCGTCCTTCGCTCTGTTCTCTATTCTGCCAGACCTTCAGCAGTACTTCGAACCGAGCAGTACCCCCAACGGGATTCGAACCCGTGTTACCGCCTTGAAAGGGCGGCGTCCTAGGCCACTAGACGATGGGGGCCTCGACGACGAACGAGTCGTCATTTCCCGTTTCGCCTGCCGTCGGGGACGGGTCAAGCATAGGGGAGATCCGGACCAAGTGCCAAAGTGGTTTGCGCAGCCTCCGCTACCGAGGCGATTCCGCAGGTGGGGAGGGCGTGGAGGGCGTCCCCGACGGCGTGGGAGTCCCCGACGGGGCGGGGGAGGCGGTGGCCGGGGTGATCCGGCGTGTCGGATCGGCCTCGATGTGGCGCTCGATCTGGGCCGAGCTCAGCCCCAGACCGCCCAGGGTCACGTCGTCCCACGCCTGGAGGCGCCTGGTCTCGGCGTCGAAGTACAGCACCGACGCCTCGTACGGGGTGGGCTCGTCCTCCCCGTGGTCGAGGCCGCGCAGCCCCGCCCCTCCCGTGGAGCCCTGCACGAAGAACCGGGTGCCCGTGGGCTCCAGCTCGGTCCAGCGCCGGTGGCCGTGCCCGGACAGCACCAGCGGCACCTCCCCGCTGAAAGCCTCCCCCTGCAGCGGGTCGTGCAGCACCGCCACGTCCACCGGCGGCTCGACGCCCTCGATACCGCGCGCCTGCTCCGCGCCGAGCGCGGCGACCTCTTCGTTCGTGGGGTTGTCCAGCGCCTTGTCGGGGGTGAACCGGGGGTCGCCCGCGCCGTAGAAGCGCAGCCCCGCCACCTCCGCGATCTCGTCGTCCAGCACCACCGCGTTCGGCTGGGCCTGGACCGCCCGCTGGGTGCCCATCGAGTCGTGGTTGCCGCGGACCCACACGTACGGCACGTCCAGGTCCGCGATCTCGTCCATGAACACGTCCTCGGCCGCGCTGCCCCGGTCGGAGATGTCCCCGGAGTCCACGACCACGTCCGCCTGGAACTGCTCCACGAGCGAGTCGACGACGTTCCACGCGGCGGGGTTGAGGTGCAGGTCGGAGACGTGCAGCACGCGGATCGTGGAGCCGTCGTCCTCGTAGACGGGCAGCGCCGCCGTGACCTCGTACAGCCGCGACACGTTGCCCACCAGGCTCGCCAGCTGCGTCTGGTACTCCGAGAAGTGGTTGATCACGTCCTCCGCGCTGCCCACCACCTGGGGCGCGCCCGCCAGCAGGCCGGTGTAGCGGGGCTCCGCGATCGCGCCGGGGTTGAAGGAGAGGTACGTCACCCCGCCGGCCGCCGCCAGGACCGCCAGGGAGACGGCCGCGCTGAGCAGGGCGCGCACCCAGCTCCGGAAGACCAGCAGCGCCACCAGCGCGGCGCCCGCGACCGAGAACAGCAGCGCCTGGACCGCCAGGTCGATGACCCCCTGACGCAGGTCGGCGACGATGCTCGCCCCGAGGCGGTTGATCGCCTCGGGGTTCTCGAACAGCTCCTCGGCCGCGGCCAGCCGGATCTCGGCGATCGTGGCCTCGAAGCGCAGCGGCGCGGCGTGCGTGTCGAAGGCGAGCTTGCCGAGGGGGGCGATGTTCAGGACCGTCTCGCCGCGCCACGAGGGGCTGACGCTGAGGTTGACGTCCGCCGGACCGATCGGCGTGAGCACCTGGCCGCCCAGGGACAGGCCGATCCAGCCGCCGACGAACGCGGCGACGACCACCGCGCCGGCGCGCCAGGCCCTGCCCCGGCGGACGCGCCCGGCCAGCCCCCGCAGCTCGCCCAGGCGCTCCCGACGGACGGCCCGGTGGAACCGGTACAGAACCGCCCTCAGGTCCACAGCGCCTCCTTCGCCCCTCCCACCCGTGGAACGCCGCACCCGCACCCCTTCGCTTTCACTACCCCTCTGCCGCACAATACGAGACGTGAGCGAAACCTCCCGTGCGCGGTTCGAAGAACTCGTCGCCGACGCCCTCGACACCATCCCACCCGAGCTGACCCGCTTCATGGACAACGTTGTGATCACCATCGCGGAGGACCCCCCGGTTCCGGGGCTGCTGGGGCTGTACGAGGGCATCCCGCTGACCGAGCGCGGGGACGGGTACAGCGGGGTGCTGCCCGACCAGGTGTTCATCTACTGGCGGGAGATCCTCGCGGTCTGCGAGACGGCCGAGGACGTCGTGGACGAGGTGCGGATCACCGTCGTGCACGAGATCGCGCACCACTTCGGGATCGACGACGAGCGGCTGCACGAACTCGGCTGGGCGTAGCCGGTCTTTTCGGGGCGACTGTTTCCACGCTCACCGCGCGGATCAGGGCCGTAAAGGAAAGCCGACCATGTCGAACGCAACGAATCAGACGTGTTTTCCCCTGAACCGCTTGCGCTCCCAACCCTTGACTAGAGACGCTATGTTATCAAATAGCGACTAAGAGTTAGTCAAGGCGGGGGGCGTCAGAGTGCGTGATCCACGTACGGGCAGCCGCGGCTTCGACATCCCGCGTCAGAGCGCGGGGAGCCACGAGTCGCTGGCCGTCACCGGAACCGCCGGCACCGGGGAAAGGCCGTCCCCGAAGGGCGACGCCTCCGGGCCGGACTGGCGGAACAGCTACCGGGACGTGGTCCGGGTCGGCGAGTTCCGGGTGATGTGGCTGGCCCACGCGCTCTCGATGACCGGCAACTACCTGCTGAACATCGCCGTCACCGTACTGGTCTTCCGGCAGACGGGCTCCGCCCTGGCCAGCGGCCTCACCCTCGCCCTGACCTTCCTGTCGCCCCTCATCGCCGGCCCGCTGCTGTCGGGTCTGGCCGACCTGTTCCCACGCCGCAGCGTCATGGTCGTCAGCGACGTGCTCCGCGCCGCGCTGGTCATGTGCATCGGCATCCCCGGGTTGCCGGTCTGGGGCATCTGGCTGCTGCTGTTCTGCTCGGTCCTGCCGATGCTGCCGTTCGGGGCGGCGCGCGCGGCGCTGATGTCCCAGATCGTTCAGGGCGAGCGCTTCGTCGCCGGGTCCACGCTCATCAACCTGACCACGCAGGTGGGCACTCTCGTGGGGCTGGCCGCGGGCGGGGCCGTGGTCGCGCTGGTCGACGCGCGCACCACCGTCGTCTACAACGGGCTGACCTTCCTTCTCTCCGCGGCCATCATCGCGCTGGGCGTGCGGTCCCGCCCCGCCCCGACCGTCGAGGGCTCCGAGCGCCCGGGCCTGTGGAAGGTCGTCCGGGGCGGCGCCCGGCTGGTCTTCGGGGACGCGCACCTGCGCACACTGGCCCTGCTCGCCTGGCTCGCCGGGTGCTACATCGTTCCCTACGGGCTGGCCAACCCGATGGCCGCCGAGATCGGCGGAGGCGCGGCGGTCGCCGGCCTCATCATGGCCTCCCCGTCGGTCGGGGCGGTGTTCGGCGGGCTCGTCCTCACCCGGCTGATCGGCCCCCCGACGCGGATGCGCCTCCTGGCCCCGATGGCGGTGGCGGCGTCGCTGCCGTTGACGGCCTGGGTGTTCGGTCCTCCGCTGTGGCTCATGGCGGTCCTGCTGGTGCTCTCGGGTATGGCGGCGTCCTACCAGTTCGTGGCCAACGCCGCCTTCGTCCTGTGCGCGCCCGCGGCGGGCCGGGGCCTGGCGTTCGGCCTGGTGGCGGCCGGCCTGCAGGTCGTCCAGGGCATCGGCATCGCGACGGCCAGCCTCCTGGTGGAGTTCACCGGCAGCCAGCCCGTCATCGTCGCCGCGGGCGCCCTCGGCTCCCTGGGCGCGCTGGGCCTGTCGATCCCCTGGTCCCGCCTCTCGCGCGGCACCGTCGAGCTGATGCACCGCTCCGAGTCCCAGTAGGACCTGGCCAGGCCGGACGGCAGCGGGAGCGCCCTAGCCGGAGCAGGCGCCGTCCGGAGTGTCCGAAGCGCCCGATCCTCCCTGCGGGGACGGCTCGGACCGGGCCTGGCCGTCGGTCTTCCCCGCCTGGTCGAGCAGTTCGCGGGGGAGCCTCAGCACCCGCCCCGACCTCGCGCGCAGGGTCCAGCTCACAGCTTGGACTCCTTGCCCTGGAAGGTGCGGATGAGGTGCTCGATGACGGAGGAGCGACCGCCCTCCTCGGGCATCACCAGCCAGGCGATGATGTAGAGCAGGACACCGCTGCCGCCCAGCAGGGTGAAAACGGCGAAGGCGAGGCGGACGATGTTGGCGTCGACCCCGACGAACTCGCCGATACCGCCGCACACGCCGGTGATGAGTCGGTTGCTGCTGCTGCGCCGGAAGCTTTTCCCACCGAAGTTCTCGTTCATGCTTTCAGAGTGCCCGCCTCGGGCCGGAAAACCCATCGGGAAGCCCCCTGGCCCGCCCCTGAGCCGACCCTGAGCGCGGGCCGTGGTCATCCGGGCCCCTCCCCCAGGAGGGCGGGGGCCTCCCCGCGGGTCTCCGGGGCGGGCGCCCCCGGGAGCCGGCGATACGGCCCGGCCCCTCGGAAGACGGCTGCCCCGCACGCGGGCCCCGGCCCGGACCGCGGCCGGGGCCCGCACGCGGAGTGGTTACCCGGCCGCGGGCGCGGACTCGGCGCGCGACTCCTCGTGCTGGGGCTCCCAGCACTGCACGCCCTCCACATCGGGCAGCCGGTCCCGGGTGAACACCGGGTTCAGGCCCTGGCGCCGCTGGTCGGTGTAGTCCTTGAGCAGCCTGACCGCCAGCGCGCCCATCGGGATGATGGCGACCAGGTTGACCACCACCATGACGCCCATCGTCACGTCGGCCAGGGTCCAGACGAGGCTGAGCGAGGCGACGGCACCCAGGAACAGCACCAGCAGGAAGGCCACCCGGTACCCGAGCGTCACGGCGGGCCGGGCGCTCAGGAAGGTCAGGTTGGACTCGCCGTAGTAGTAGTTGCCCAGCACCGAGGTGAAGGCCAGCAGGAAGATGATGAAGGTCAGCAGGTGCAGCGACCAGGAGCCCAGGTTCGCCTCCAAGGCGTTCTGGGTCAGGTCCGCGCCGACCTGCTCCCCGTAGACCGGGTCGGACACCAGGATGATGAACGCGGTGATGGAGCAGACGAGCAGGGTGTCGAAGTAGATGCCGAAGGTCTGCGTCAGTCCCTGCTTGACCGGGTGGCTCACCGCGGCCGTGGCACCCGCGTTCGGCGCCGAGCCCATTCCGGCCTCGTTGGAGAACAGCCCGCGGCGGACCCCCATCATGATGGCGGTGCCGAGCCCGGCCGCGCCGATCTGGCGGATGCCGAACGCGGAGGTGACGATGTCGGCGAGCACCGCGGGGACCTGCTCGATGTTCATGGCCACCACCGCGATGCCCATGAGGAGGTAGACCGCCGCCATGAACGGCACGATCGCCTGCGCCACGTTCGCGATGCTGCGCACGCCGCCGAAGATGACGGCTCCGGTCAGGACCATGAGCGCGACGCCGACGGCGGGGGCCAGCCACGCCCCGGGCTCGGCCCCGGTCACGGTGGAGACCGAGTTGGCCACAGCGGCGGCGATGCTGTTGGACTGGACCGAGGTGAAGACGAAGCCGAAGGTGAAGGTGATGACGACGGCGAAGATGACGCCCAGCCACCGGGCCTTCAGCCCGTGCTGCATGTAGTAGGCGGGACCGCCCCGGTATCCGGTCTTGTCCCGGACCTTGTACAGCTGGGCCAGCGTCGACTCGACGAACGCGGCCGAGCCGGCGACGATACTCATGATCCACATCCACATGACCGCGCCGGGGCCTCCCAGCGCGATCGCTATGGCCACGCCGGCGACGTTGCCGGTGCCCACCCGGGCCGCCGCCGAGATGGAGAACGCCTGGAAGGACGAGATGGCCTTCTTCCCGTCCGGGGCGGCCTCGGGCGTCTCGAACATGGTCCGCAGCATCTCCGGTACGAGCCTGAGCTGCACGGCTCCCGAGCGCACGGTGAAGTAGAGGCTGGCGATCACCAGCAGCGGAATGACGAGGAACGTCCAGAAGTTGTCGTTCACGACGCCGAGCGCGTCGGTCATGGCTTGCATCAGAGAGATCTTTTCCGTATTGAAGGGGTGTCGGGCAGCGTGCCCTGTGCGGGGTTCGGTCACGGCCCGGGATTCGGAGAGCGCCCGGTGCCGGAACGTGTCGGGTGCGGCTGGTGCGGTGTTTCAGGAGTCGTCAGGTGTTCGCGGGCGGCCCTCTTCTCCCCCCGGGCGGCCGCGCGCGCATGGGCGGTCGAACCTCCTACTGGTAGCGGGGGTCAGAGCGGGAAGGTCTTCGGACCCGCGGACGGTCGCTGGTCGGGGCCGGTGTCCGCGCCCTCCGAGGCGCGGGCCGGTTGGGGAGGGACGCGCAGCACGATGGCGTTCAGGCTGGTGTCGACCTTCTCGAGGTGGGCGCGCATGGCCTTCCTGGCTCGGTCCGGGTCCCTGCCGGCGATCGCGTCCACGATGCGCCGGTGCTCGGTGTCGGACTGCTCCCGGCGCCCGTGGATCTGGTTGACGAAGGTCGACTGGCGTGCCAGGGCGTCCCGGATCTCCTCGATGACCCTGCGGAAGACCGGGTTGCCCGACGCCTGCGCGACGGTGATGTGGAACAGCGTGTCCAGCGCGGCCCAGTCGGTGTCGTCGGCCTCCGAGGCCATCCGGTCCAGCAGGTCGCCCAGCGCGTCCAGGTCGTCCTCGGTGCGCCGGTCCGCCGCGTAGCCCGAGACCGGGATCTCCACGTGCAGCCGGACCTCCAGCAGGTCGCGGGCCGAGTACGAGCCGAACGTGGGGTTCTCGACCGCGCGGTCGGCCTGGACGAACGTCCCCTTGCCGGTGCGCGAGACGGTCATGCCGATGGCCTGGAGCGCCCTCAGCGCCTCCCTGATGACCGAGCGGCTGACCGTGTAGCGCCGTGCCAGAGCCGTCTCGGCAGGGAGTTTCGCGCCCACGGCGAACTCACCGTTCTCGATCGCCGCGCGCAGGTTCGCGAGAACGGCCTCCATCGCGCTGACGCGACCGGGGACACCAGGCTGCCCTGCTGTCCGGCTGTCTGACAGGTTCATGCCGAAAAGAATGTGGGCTCAATGTGACGAGTGTCAATGAAGTGGGCACTGTTGGTGGACGAAATATGCCTGTAACATCGATTAACACCACAAAAGGCGCACCATGCCGGGCATGGCGCGCCTTTTGTCGTGTCCTAGATCACTCTTCGGAGCCGCCCCCCTTGAGGCCCGACGAGATGAGGTCCATCACCGAGGAGTCGGCCAGCGTGGTGACGTCGCCGACCTCCCGGTTCTCGGCCACGTCGCGCAGCAGGCGGCGCATGATCTTGCCCGAGCGGGTCTTGGGCAGCTCGGGCACCACCATGATCTGGCGCGGCTTGGCGATCGGGCCGATCTCCTTGGCCACGTGGTCGCGCAGCGCGCCGATGGCCTCCTCGCCCCGCGCCTCGCCCTCGGCGACGCCGCCGCGCAGGATCACGAAGGCCACGATGCCCTGGCCGGTCGTGGGGTCGGAGGCGCCCACCACGGCGGCCTCGGCGACCGTGGGGTGCGAGACCAGGGCGGACTCGACCTCGGTGGTGGAGATGCGGTGCCCGGAGACGTTCATGACGTCGTCCACCCGGCCCAGCAGCCAGACGTCGCCGTCGTCGTCGTACTTGGCGCCGTCACCCGCGAAGTAGAAGCCCAGGTCCCCGAAGCGCGACCAGTAGGTGTCGCGGTAGCGCTCCTCGTCGCCCCAGATGCCGCGCAGCATCCCCGGCCACGGCTTGTCGAGCACGAGGTAGCCGCCGGAGCCGTGCGGGACCTCGGCGCCGGTCTGGTCCACGACCTTGGCGCCGATGCCCGGCAGCGCCCGCTGCGCGGAGCCGGGCTTGGCCGCGGTGACGCCCGGCAGCGGGGAGATCATGATCCCGCCGGTCTCGGTCTGCCACCAGGTGTCCACGACCGGCAGCCTGCCGGCGCCGATGTTCTCCCGGTACCAGAGCCACGCCTCGGGGTTGATCGGCTCGCCGACGCTGCCCAGCACGCGCAGCGAGGACAGGTCGTAGGACGCGGGGATCTGGTCTCCCCACTTCATGAAGGTGCGGATCAGGGTGGGCGCGGTGTAGTAGATCGACACCTTCTTGCTCTGCACGATCTCCCAGTGCCGCCCCTCGTCCGGGGTGTTGGGGGTGCCCTCGTACACGACCTGGGTGGCGCGGTTGGCCAGCGGCCCGTAGACGATGTAGCTGTGCCCGGTGACCCAGCCGATGTCGGCGGTGCACCAGTAGACGTCCTGGCCGGGCTTGTGGTCGAACACCACGTCGTGGGTGTAGGCGACCTGGGTGAGGTAGCCGCCGGAGGTGTGCAGGATGCCCTTGGGACGGCCGGTGGTCCCCGAGGTGTACAGGATGAACAGGGGGTGCTCGGAGTCGAACGCCTCGGGCGTGTGCTCGGCGGACTGGGCGTCCACCAGCTCGTGCCACCACAGGTCGCGGCCCTCGGTCCACGGCGTCTCGATCCCGGCGCGCCGGACCACGACGACGTGCTCGACCGTCTCGGCGCCCGCCAGCGCCTCGTCGACGTTCGCCTTCATCGGCGCGGCCTTGCCGCGCCGGTACTGGCCGTCGGAGGTGATGACGACCCTGGCCGCGGCGTCCTCGACGCGCGAGCGCAGCGCCGCCGGGGAGAACCCGCCGAAGACCACGCTGTGCACCAGGCCCAGCCGGGCGCAGGCCAGCATGGACACGATCGCCTCGGGGATCATCGGCAGTTGGACGGCCACCCGGTCGCCCGCGCTCAGGCCCAGCGAGGCGAGCGCGTTGGCCGCCCGGGAGACGTCGTCCTTCAGTTCCGCGTAGGTGATGTCGCGGGTGTCGCCGGGCTCGCCCACCCAGTGGATGGCGACCTGGTCACCGTGCCCGTCCTCGACGTGGCGGTCCACGCAGTTGTAGGCGACGTTGAGGCGGCCTCCCACGAACCACTTCGCGAACGGGGCATCGCTCCAGTCGAGCACCCGGCTCCACTTGGTCTCCCAGTGCAGCCGCTCGGCCTGGGCCGCCCAGAACCCGTCCCGGTCGGCCTCTGCCTCGTCGTACAGCGCGGCGGTCGCGTTGGCCTGCGCGGCGAACTCCTCGTCGGGGGGAAAGACCTGACTCTCGTGCTTCAGGTTCGCCAACACTTCATCGCCCATGTCAACTCCTGACCAGTGTGATGCCCGCTACCGTCCCCCACGGTAGGACGTGGGGAGAACAGCGGGAAACAGGGGGTGCGCCGAGTTGTCCCCTCCGCGCGACGGAAGGCGCCCAAAACGGGACGAACGGTCGGGCGCCCCTCCTCACGCGGCCGTCGGCAAACTACTATTTACCGTCAGGCGCTTCCGGGGCCGACGGCGCGACGAAAGGCCCTACCGCGCGGTGCTCCGCGGCCCCACGCGGCGGAAGCCCTGTCCTGGAGGGGGCGAGCCCGAAATGATCCGAGGAACGCGCTCCGGGGCGCGCGCCGACCCGATGGCGGCCCTGGGCACCGCGCGCCGCGTCGTGGCCGACCTCAAGGACGGCCTCTCGGGGCCGGGCGCCCGCAGGGCGGCGCACCGGCTGCGGCGCCTGCTCGGCGTCCGCGGCCTGGGACTGGCGGATCTGTCCGGAACGCTGTCGTGGTCGGGCCGCGGCACTGACGAGGAGGCCACCGCGTCGCTGATCGAACAGGTACTCCAGGGCGAGACCACCCGGGACCGCCCTCCCCTGATGGCCGTCCCGGTGCACGCCAACGACGGGCTGGCCGGGGTCCTCGTGCTGTCCGGCCTGGTCAGGAGGTCGTCGGCGCACGAGGCCGCGGCCTGGGTGGCCGACGCGGTGGAGCGCGGCCGCCTGGAGGCGTCGGCGGACCGGGCCGAGCAGGCCGAGCTGCGGGCGCTGCGCGCGGAGATCTCGCCGCACTTCGTCTACAACGCGCTCACCGTGATCTCGTCCCTGATGCGCTCCGAACCCGACCGGGCCGGTGAGCTCATGCTCGACTTCGCCGACTACACCCGGTACAGCCTCGCCCGGCGCGGCGACTACACCATGCTCACCGACGAGTTCCACGCGATCGAGACCTACCTCGCCCTTCAGCGGGCCGTGCTGGGCGACCGGCTCCGCGTCCAGGTCAGGGTGGCTCCCGAGGTGCTGGGGGTGGCGGTGCCCTACCTGGTCCTGCAACCGCTGGTGGAGAACGCGATCCGGCACGGCATCGAACCGCGCGCGGGCGCGGGGCTGGTCCAGGTCACCGGCGAGGCCGTGGGAAACGACTGCGTGATCAGCGTGGAGGACGACGGCCTGGGCATGGACCCGGCCAAGGCCAAGGCCGTGCTCGCGGGCCGGGGCGCCACGGACAGCGTGGGCCTGGCGAACGTGGACCGGCGCCTGCGGCACGTCTACGGCCCGTGGTACGGCCTCGTCGTGGAGACCGAGGTGGACGCGGGCACCCGGGTGCTCGTGCGCGTCCCCAGATTCCAGCCGGGAGTGATGCCCTGATGACGCCGACGCCCAGAGGACTCCGCGTTCTGGCGGTCGACGACGTCCCGCTGGCGCTGGCCGAACTGTGCCGGCTGCTGCGCGGGGCTCCCGAGGTCGAGGAGGTCGTCGCCGCCGACGATCCGATCAGCGCGCTCAGGAGCATCCAGGGCGGCCGGTTCGACGCGGTGTTCCTGGACATCTCGATGCCCGGCCTGGACGGCATCGAACTCGCCTCGCTGCTGGCCAAGCTCAGCGAGCCGCCGGTGACCGTCTTCGTGACCGCGCACGACGAGCACGCGGTCACCGCGTACGGCATAGGAGCCGTGGACTACCTGCTCAAACCGGTGCGCGCCGAGCGCCTCTCGATGGCGCTGGCCAAGGTCGTGCGGATGGCCGCGGCGGGCGGTCCCGCCACCGGACCGCAGCGGCCCGAGGCGATGGCGGCGCTCCCGGTGGAGACCGCCGGGCGCACCCGCTACGTGCGGCGCGGCGACGTGCGCTTCGTCGAGGCCAACGGCGACTACGTGCGGCTGCACACGCCCAGCGGGGTGCACCTGGTGCGGATGCCGATCTCCCGGTTGGAGGAGTACTGGTCCGACACCGGTTTCCTGCGGGTGCACCGCGGCTACCTGGTGGCACTGGACGCGATCCGGGAGCTGCGCAGCGACTCGGTGGGCGGGCTGCTCGCGCACACCGACCTCGGCGACGTCCCGGTGAGCCGGCGGCACGCCCGGGAGCTGCGCGAGCAGCTGCTGCTCGCCGCCCAGCGCGGCGACCTCGACGGAACCGAGCGGGGGGAGTGATGCCGAACCGGACCAGGCGGGTCGCGGTGACGAGCCCCCAGACCCGCCTCGCGCACTCGCGCGGCAGGGCCCGCGGCCGGTGGCGGGTGCCGCGCCTCGACCCCGGGAACGCCGAGCGCGCGGCCGCGCTCTACCACGCCCAGCGCGCCCAGGGCCTGGTCGGCCTGGCGCTCACCACCGCGCTGCTGCTGGGCCTGCCGCTGGTGTTCACCGCCTGGCCGGAGCTGGACGGGGTGCGGCTGCTGGGGGTCCCGCTGTCCTGGCTGATGCTGGCGGTCCTCCCGTACCCGGTCATGGCGCTTCTGGCGCACTGGCAGCTGCGTCGGGCCGAACGCGTCGAGAGGCGCTGATGGCGGCGCTGGCCGCGGTGGCCGCGGTCATGGTGGTGACGCTGCTGATCGGCCTGCGCGGGGTGGCCGCGATGCGCACCACCTCGGACTTCCTGGTCGCCTCGCGGCGGGTGTCGCCGCTGCTGAACTCGGCCGCGGTGTCGGGCGAGTACCTGTCCGCGGCGTCGTTCCTCGGGGTGGCGGGGCTGGTCGTCAAGGACGGGATCGGCTCGCTGTGGTATCCGGTGGGCTTCACCGCCGGGTACGTCGCGATGCTCATCCTGGTGGCCGCGCCGATGCGCCGGTCGGGGGCGCTGACCGTGCCCGACTTCGCCGAGGCGCGCCTGGCCTCGCCCGGCCTGCGCCGCCTCAGCGCGCTGGTGGTGCTGGTGATCGGCGGGCTCTACCTGGTGCCGCAGCTGCGCACCGCCGGCCTGGTGCTCAGCACGGTGAGCTCCGCCCCGTACTGGGTGGGCGTGGTGCTCTCGGGCGCGGCCATCAGCGCGACGCTCGCGCTGGGCGGGATGCGCGCCGCCACCTACGTCCAGGCGTTCCAGTTCTGCCTGAAGCTGCTGCTGTTCATCGCGCCCGCCGTCTGGCTGCTCGCGCTGGCCGGGCCGCAGGTCCGGTACGACGCCGCGCATCCGGTGGAGTTCACCCGCTTCGACGCGGACACCTCCGTGTCGTTCCGGGTGGACGTCACCCTGGAGGTGGACGAGGCGACACCGGTGCGCTCGCTCCGGGGACGGGAGTCCGTGCTGGGACCGGGAGACGTCCACGTGGAGTCGGGCCAGACCCTGGTCTTCCCCGAGGGCGCCCCCGTTCCGGGGGTGCGCGGCAGCACGCCGCCGGGCGGCGGGGACTGGCACCGGCCCCTGCTGAACATGGGCGACGCCGGGCACCCGCTGCTGGCCACCCTGGCGGTGCTGACGGCGACCGCGCTGGGCACGATGGGGCTGCCGCACGTCCTGATGCGCTTCCACACCAGCCCGGACGGACGCGCGGCGCGCCGGACCGCGGCGATCACGGTGGCGCTGCTGGGTGTCTTCTACATGTTCCCGGGCGTGTACGGGACGCTGGGGCGGGTGCTCGTGCCCGAGCTGTACCTCTCGGGCGCCACCGACACGGTGGTGGTGGCGCTGCCCGCCCAGGTGGCGACCGGCTGGGCGAGCACCCTGATGACGACCCTGCTGACGGTGGGCGCGTTCGCGGCGTTCCTGGCCACCTCGCTGGGGCTGCTGCTGGTGATCTCCGGCGCGATCGCGTACGACCTGCTGCCCGGCGGGCTGCTCAGGCTGCGGATCACCGTGCTGCTCGCGGCGGCCGTACTGGTGCTGCTGGCCCTGCCCGCCGCGCCGCTGGACGCGGGGCTGCTGGTGACCTGGGGGTTCACCGTGGCCGCGTCGACCTTCTGCCCGCTGCTGGTGCTGGGGATCTGGTGGCCCCGGCTGACCAGGACCGGGGCGGTCAGCGGGGTGCTGGCCGGGCTGCTCGCGACCCTGGGCGCGATCGCCGTCGCGCTGTTCGGCCCGGCCCTGAGCGGGTGGCAGGCCATCCTCATCACCCAGCCCGCGCCGTGGTCGGTGCCGCTGGCGTTCGCCGCCATGGTGCTGGTCTCCCTGCGCGGACGCCCCCCGTCGTGGTCCCGGACCGCGATGCTGCGCCTGCACCTCGACGAGGACCCGCCGCACACCCCCCCGGGACACCCCTGAGTGTCCGGTTCGCAGCGGCTTCCTCGCTGGTCGCGGCCTTCTCGGGGTCTCGGAGGCGGTTGAGACCCCGAGAAGGCCCCGACCAGCGGCCGGAATCGTTCCGAGCAGCGGGTTCGCGGGGCGGGCGACCGCTCGTCCGCGACGGCGCGCCGTTCGTCGACCGCTCGTCGCGCCACTCGTCATTCGAACCGCCAGAGGTACCCGAAGCCACCGGAGCCTCCCTAGCGTGTCGCGAAACACATGTGTCCTACAGCACATTCCGAGGCGCAGCGGAGGCCCTCAATTGACTGACACCGAAAACGGCCGCGCCGTCGGCCAGGGGCCCGACCCCGACTGGGAGGCGGTGCAGGCAGGTCCGGAGTTCCAGGAGCTGCGCAGACGGCTGCGTGTCTTCGTGTTCCCGATGACCGCCTTCTTCCTCGCCTGGTACCTGCTCTACGTGCTGGTCGCCGACTACGCGCACGACTTCATGGCGACCCCCCTCGTCGGCAACATCAACGTCGGCATCGTCTTCGGGCTGCTCCAGTTCGTCTCGACCTTCGTCATCACGGGCCTGTACGTCCGCTACGCCGGGAGCAGGCTGGACCCCCTCGCGGACAAGATCCGCGGCGACATCGAAGGTGAGGAGGGCAAGTGAGCGGCACGCTGCACCTCGCGCAGGGCCTGGACGCCATCAACCCCGTCCTGAACTTCAGCATCTTCGGCGCGTTCGTCCTGATCACCCTGGTGATCGTGTTCCGGGCGAGCCGCAACACCAAGACCGCCGCGGACTACTACGCGGCCGGGCGGTCCTTCAGCGGCCCGCAGAACGGCATGGCGATCGCGGGCGACTACCTGTCCGCCGCCTCGTTCCTGGGCATCGTCGGCGCGATCGCGCTCAACGGCTACGACGGCTTCCTCTACTCCATCGGCTTCCTGGTGGCCTGGCTGGTGGCGCTCCTGCTCGTCGCCGAGCTGATGCGCAACACCGCGAAGTTCACCATGGGCGACGTGCTGGCCTTCCGCATGCGCCAGCGGCCCATCCGCGCCGCGGCGGCCGTCTCCACCCTCGCGGTCTCCTTCTTCTACCTCCTCGCCCAGATGGCGGGCGGCGGCGCGCTGGTCAACCTGCTGCTCGGCATCCGCAGCGAGGTCGGCCAGAACGTCATCATCGCCACGGTCGGCGTCGTCATGATCATCTACGTGCTGATCGGCGGCATGAGGGGCACCACCTGGGTGCAGATCATCAAGGCGGGGCTGCTCATCGCCGGCGCCGCCGCGATGACCGTCTGGGTCCTGGCCCTGTACGGCTTCGACTTCTCCGGGGTGCTCGCCGACGCGGTGGCCCAGGAGGGCGGCAAGGGCGAGGCGCTCCTGTCGCCCGGGGCCCAGTACGGCATCAACGAGGTCTCCAAGCTGAACTTCCTCTCCCTGGGCATCGCGCTGGTGCTGGGCACCGCGGGCCTGCCGCACGTGCTGATGCGCTTCTACACCGTTCCCACCGCCAAGGACGCGCGCCGCTCCGTGGTGTGGGCGATCTCGCTGATCGGCCTGTTCTACCTGTTCACCCTGGTGCTGGGTTACGGCGCGGGGGCGCTGGTCGGGCCGGAGGAGATCGCCAACGCGCCGGGGGGCGTGAACTCGGCGGCGCCGCTGCTGGCGCTGGCCCTGGGCGGTCCGGTCCTGCTCGGGTTCATCGCCGCGGTCGCCTTCGCCACGATCCTGGCGGTGGTGGCGGGCCTGACGATCACCGCGTCCGCGTCCTTCGCGCACGACGTCTACACCAGCGTGATCAAGAAGGGGCAGTCCGGGGACGACAGCGCCCGCAGCGAGGTGCGGGTGGCCCGGATCACCGCCGTGGTCATCGGCGCGGCCGCCGTCCTGGGCGGCATCTTCGCCAAGGAGCAGAACGTGGCCTTCCTGGTCGCGCTCGCCTTCGCGGTGGCGGCCTCGGCGAACCTGCCGACGATCCTGTACACGCTGTTCTGGAAGCGCTTCAACACCCAGGGCGCGCTGTGGAGCATCTACGGCGGCCTGGTCGTCACCATCACGCTGATCGTGTTCTCCCCGGCCGTGTCCGGTTCGGAGACGTCGATGATCAAGGGCATGGACTTCGCCTGGTTCCCGCTGTCGAACCCGGGCCTGGTGTCCATCCCGCTGGCCTTCTTCCTCGGCTGGCTCGGCACCGTGCTCTCCAAGGAGCACAACGCCAAGAAGCAGGCCGAGATGGAGGTCCGCTCCCTCACCGGAGCGGGCGCCGAGAAGGCCGCCTCCCACTGACCATCCTGTACCCCCTCCCAGGAACCGCCCCGGAGCCCCCTCCCGCTCCGGGGCGGTCCCGCGTCCGGGGTCAGGCGGGCGGCGACCGGCCGCGGACGGGGGCGGGGCACCAGAACTCCCGCACACCCCCGGATGCCCCGTACGGGCCGAAAACCCGTTACCCTTACACCAGCGTGTGCGGCATCGTGGACGGTGCCCGCGCGGGCCCTTAGCTCAACTGGCAGAGCAGCGGACTTTTAATCCGCGGGTTCAGGGTTCGATCCCCTGGGGGCCCACTCGTGGCCATTCGTGTCACCTGGACGTTCTTCCGTATGGAGGAGCGTCCTTTCCCGCATCCGCCCCTGGGGGAGCCCGGCAGTCCCGGAATCACTCCCGACGGCCGCCCGGGGAGCCATCGGCTCCGGCACTTCCTCGGCTTCGCGGGCGACCTCGGGCAGGACGCCGGTGTACGTGTCCGAGGTGATCGTGATGGAGGAATACCGCAGCATCGCCTGAACCGCCCCGGTTATCGGAGGGCCGACACGCTCATCGGCGCACTGGTGCCGGTGTTCTCCTGCGGGAAGCCGAAGGCCCCACCGGGACGGCCGGCGGGACCGTTTCACGTGTCCTCCCCGGAGGAGAGTGCGCGCGGGCGACCAGGGCCGCATACCAGCTACGTGAGCATGCCGACCTTGGCCGCGAGGCCGCTGGCGCGCTGGCGCCGGCGGCCGCTGGTGGCGTTCAGCTCTTCCAGGATGATCCGGCGCGCGTAGCCGTTGTACCGGATCGTCTCCGGTGCGGCGTCGTGTGCGGCGTCGAGCACGGACAGCGCGGTGTCGGGAGTCCGCCGAGCGGATCGTCGGGGTGTTCTTGTGTGCGGCGCGGTGACGGGGCGGCGACGGCGGGCGGGGCCGGAGGCCCGCGCATAACCGCCGGATGTCCGTGACGCGGAGGTTTCGAGGGCCGGTTCCGCCCTCGCTCGAAATGATCACGGACTTTCTGCCCTTCCCGGCCCCGAAACGGGCAGAAAGCCCAAGACCGTCAACGAACCCCTCACGCAACGGACATCATGGGCGCGGCCGGAGGTCCGCGCGTCCCCGCCGGATGTCCGTGACGCGACGGTCGGCGTCAGTGCGAGAGGTCGGCGCGTCCGTCGGCGTCGACACGCACGCTCTGCGCCGTCCAGGCCCGGGCCTGCTCGCTGATGGTGAACCCCAGACCGGGGCGGTTCGGCACGCGCATGCGGCCGTCGGCGATCTCCAACCGCTCGTCGAAGAGCGGCTGGAGCCAGTCGAAGTGCTCCACCCACGGATCGTTCTCGTAGGCCGCCGCCAGGTGCACGTGGATCTCCATGGCGAAGTGCGGCGCCATCCGGATCCCGGCCTGCCGGCCGCGCGCCATGATCGTGAGGAAGGGCGTGATCCCGCCGACGCGCGGCGCGTCCGGCTGCATGAAGTCGACGGCGCCGATCCGGATCAGCTCCTCGTGCTCGGGCACGCTGGTCAGCATCTCGCCGGTGGCGATCGGGGTCGCCAGTTCGCGCGCCAGCGCCGCGTGCCCCTCGGCGTCGTAGGCGTCGAGCGGCTCCTCGATCCAGACCAGGTCGAACTCCTCCAGGGTCCGCCCCATACGCACGGCGGTGCTGCGGTTCCACTGCTGGTTGGCGTCCACCATCAGCGGGAAGTCGCCCAGCTCCTCGCGTACGGCCTCGACGCGCTCCAGGTCGGCGCGGGTGTCGGGCTGGCCGACCTTGATCTTGATCCTGCCGATCCCCGCCGCGCGGGCGGCGCGGGTGTTCTCCAGCACCTGCTCCAGCGGCGTCGACAGGAAGCCCCCGGAGGTGTTGTAGCAGTCCACCGCGTCCCGGTGCGCGCCGAGCAGCTTCGCCAGCGGCAGCCCGGCCCGCTTGGCCTTGAGGTCCCACAGGGCGATGTCGATCGCCGCGATCGCCTGCGTGGCCAGGCCGCTGCGGCCCACCGAGGCGCCGGCCCACACCAGTTTCGTCCAGATCCTCTGGATGTCGCTGGGGTCCTCGCCGATGAGCTCGGGCGCGACCTCCCTGGCGTGCGCGTACTGCCCCGGCCCCCCGGCCCGCTTGGAGTAGCTGTAGCCGACCCCCTCCAGCCCCTCCTCCGTGCGCACCTCCGCGAACAGCATCGACACCGAGGTGAGCGGCTTCTGGCGCCCGGTGAGCACCTTGGCGTCGCTGATGGGCGACGCCAGGGGGAGGTCGACGCGGGAGAGGGTGACCGAGCTGATCCGGTCGTGGACGGCGCTGTCGCGCGGCGCGGTGGTGGGATGCCTGCGGGGCGCCCCGTCGACAGGACCGGACGGTGTGGTCATCGCTTCTCCAAGGTCGTGGTGTCGTTCGGATCGTGACGGCGGGGGGTTCAGCGCACCATCGCGGGGCGCTTGGGGTCGAAGGTCCACCCCGGGACGAGGTGGCGCATCGCGGCGGCGTCGTCGCGCGTGCCGAGTCCGTGTTCGAGGTAGAGCTCGTGGGCGGCGTCCAGGGCGTCCCGGTCGAGCTCGACGCCCAGCCCGGGGGCGGTCGGGACGCCGATGGAGCCGTCCGTGATCCGGAGGGGCTCGCGGGTCAGCGCCTGGCCGTCCTGCCAGATCCAGTGGGTGTCCAGGGCCGTGATCGGGTCGGGCGCCGCCGCGCCCACGTGGGCGAACATGGCCAGGGAGATGTCGAAGTGGTTGTTGGAGTGCGATCCCCAGGTGAGCCCGAAGTCGCGGCACAGCTGGGCCACCCGCACCGAGCCGCGCATCGTCCAGAAGTGCGGGTCGGCGAGGGGGATGTCCACCGCCTGCGAGCGGATGCTGTGCGCCAGCTGCCGCCAGTCGGTGGCGATCATGTTGGTCGCGGTCGCCAGTCCGGTGGCCCTGCGGAACTCGGCCATGACCTCCCGGGCCGAGTAGACGCCCTCGGCCCCGCACGGGTCCTCGGCGTAGGCGAGCACGCCGTGCAGGTCCGAGCAGAGCCGGACCGCGTCCTCCAGCAGCCAGCCGCCGTTGGGGTCGAGGGTGATCCGGGCGTCGGGGAAGCGTTCGGCCAGGGCGCGCACCGCGGCGACCTCCTCCTCCCCCGGCAGGACCCCGCCCTTGAGCTTGAAGTCGCGGAAGCCGTAGCGCTCCCGTGCGGCCTCGGCCAGGGCGACCACGGCCTCGGGGGTGAGCGCGGGTTCGCGCCGCAACCGCTCCCAGGCGTCCGCGGGCTCCTTCTCGGCCAGGTAGGGCAGCGGCGTGTCGCGGCGGTCGCCGACGTAGAACAGGTAGCCGAGGACGGGGACCCGGTCGCGTTGGCGGCCCTCACCGAGCAGGTCGCAGACGGGGACCTCCAGGTGCTGGCCGAGCAGGTCGAGCAGGGCCGACTCCAGCGCCGTGACCGCGTGGATCGTGGAGCGCAGGTCGAAGGTCTGGTTGCCGCGCCCGCCGCTGTCGCGCTCGGCGAAGGCGTCCCCGACCTGCCGGAGCAGCCGGTGCAGCTGCGCGACCGGCCGGCCGACGAGCAGGTCGGCGGCGTCCGCGATGGTGGCGCGGATCGTCTCGCCGCCGGGGACCTCCCCGACGCCGGTCCGGCCCTCGCTGTCGGTCAGCACCGCGATGTTGCGGGTGAAGAAGGGGCCGTGGGCGCCGCTGAGGTTGAGCAGCATGCTGTCGTACCCGGCGACCGGCACTACCTCGACGTTCGCCACGGTGGGCGTTCGACTGCTCATCACTGCTCTCCTCCGGGCACGACGGCGCCTTCGACGCGCCGGTTCAGGTTCCAGGGGTTGGCCTCCCGCAGCGCGGGCGGGAGCAGCGCGTCGGGCACGCCCTGGTAGCTGACCGGCCGCAGGAACCGGTGGACGGCCAGGCTGCCGACCGAGGTGCCGCGCGGGTCCGACGTGGCGGGGAAGGGTCCCCCGTGCACCATCGCGTGGGCCACCTCCACCCCGGTGGGCCAGCCGCCGAAGACGATCCGGCCGACCCGGCGCTCCAGCACCGGTATCAGCAGCCGGGCGTCCTCCACGTCCGCCGGGGACCCGCTGTCGGCGTGCAGGGTGGCGGTGAGCTGCCCTTCCATGGCCTCCAGGGCCTCGGCGAGGGCCTCGGCCGAGGGGTAACGGACCACCAGGCCCGCGGCGCCGAAGACCTCCTCCTGCAACCGGGGGTTGGCGGTGAGGGAGGCCAGGCCGGCCGTGAACAGCCCGGGCGCGGGCCCGTTCGGCCCGGATCCGCCGGTTCCGCGGGCGACCGTCTCCACCCCCGGTTCGGCCGCGAGCGCCTCCACGCCCGCTTCGAAGGCGCGGGCGATGGGGCCGGTGAGCATCGTCTGCCCCACCGCCTCGGCGACGAGCCGCCCGGCGGCGGCCACGAACCGGTCGCCCTGGGGGGAGGAGGGGACGAACACCAGCCCGGGGTTGGTGCAGAACTGGCCCGAGCCGAGGGTGAGCGATCCGACGTAGGCCGCGGCCAGGTCCTCGACGGCGTCCCCGGCGAGCGCTCCGGGCAGGACCACCACCGGGTTGGTGGAGGACATCTCCGCGAACACCGGGATCGGTTCGGGCCGCGCGGCCGCCGTCCGCATCAGGGCCAGTCCCCCGGCGCGGGAGCCGGTGAACCCGACGGCCTTGATCCGGGGGTCCGCGACCAGGGCCTGCCCGATGGCGTTGCCCTCGCCGAAGAGCAGGGAGAACACCCCGCCGGGCAGGCCGCTGTCGGCGACCGCCTTCGCGACCGCCTGTCCGACGAGTTCGGCGGTGCCGGGGTGGGCGTTGTGGGCCTTGACCACGACCGGGCAGCCCGCCGCGAGCGCCGAGGCGGTGTCGCCCCCGGCGGTGGAGAAGGCGAGGGGGAAGTTGCTGGCCCCGAAGACCACCACCGGTCCCACGGGGACGTGCGCCAGCCGCAGGTCCGGACGGGGCGCGGGCTTCCGGTCGGGCAGCGCGGGGTCGATGCGCGCCTGCAGGGCGTCGCCCTGGGCGACGACGTCGGCGAACATCCGCAGCTGGCCGACGGTCCGGGCCCGCTCGCCCTCCAGACGCGCCTGGGGCAGGCCGCTCTCGCGGACCGCGCGCGCGGTCAGCTCGGGGCCGATCGCCTCGATGTTGTCGGCGACGCGCCGCAGGAACGAGGCGCGCTCGTCCGGGGCCTGGGCGCGGAAGACGTCGAAGGCGGCCTCCGCGGCGCGTGTGGCGTCCTCGATCTGGCGGGCGTCGACCAGGCCGAAGGCCGGGCCGAACTCCTCACCGGTGGCCGGGTCGACCGCCTGGAGGGAGCCGGCCCCGCCCTCGACCGGCTTCCCGGCCACGATCGGTTTTCCGTCAACGGGCATTGGGATTCCTCCTGCGGTGGAAGCGGGGCGGGACGGGCATCGGGTCAGGAGACCTTCTTGACCAGAGCGGTCAGCTCGCCGAGTTCGGCCTCGGTGAGGTTGGTCAGGGGCGGGCGCACCGCGCCGCCGTGGCGTCCGACGGCGTCCAGGCCGGCCTTGACGATGGACACGGCGTACCCGCGGGTGCGGTCGCGGATGTCCAGGTAGGGGATCACGAAGTCGTTGAGCTTGCGGTAGACCGCGTCCCGGTCCTGGGCGCGGACCGCCTCGAAGAACCCGAGGGCGAACTCGGGGAGGAAGTTGTACAGCGCCGAGGAGTAGGTGCTCACTCCCAGCTGGAGCAGGGGCAGCGCGAAGGTCTCGGCGGTGGGCAGTCCGCCGATGTAGACGAGGCGGTCGCCGACCTTGGCGTAGACGCGGGTCATCGACTCGATGTCGCCGATGCCGTCCTTGAGCCCGATGAGGTTCGGGTTGCGCTCGGCGATGACGGCCACGGTCTCGTCGGTGAACACGGCGTTGGCCCGGCTGTAGACGATGACGCCCAGGTCGGTGGCCGCGCAGACGGCGCTGACGTGCTCGGCCAGCCCGGCCTGCCCGGCCTCGGTGAGGTAGGGCGGCATGAGCAGGATGCCGTCGGCCCCGGCCTCCTGCGCGGCGCGGGCCTGGGCCACGGCGGCGGCGGTGCCGCCGGTGGCGGGGGCGAGCACCGGCACCGTGCCGCCGATCTCGTCGACCGCCGCCCGGACCACCCGGTCGATCTCGGCGGGGAGCAGGGAGAATCCCTCCCCGGTTCCGCCGGCGGTGAACAGGCCCGCCACACCGTAGCTCGCCTGCCAGGCCAGGTGCTCCCGGTACCGGGCCTCGTCGAAGGCGAGGTCCTGGTCGAAGTGGGTGACGGGGAAGGACAGGAGGCCGGACTTGAGCCGGGCGGCCAGGTCACCTGGGTGCATCAGATTCACGCGTTGTCCTTAGAACGGCAGGTCGGGCTCGCCCTGACCGGGGCCCGTGCTGTATTGCCGCTACCGTACGGAGAAGCTTTCGATGCTGTCCAAGATTCCTTTTGCATCAACTGATACCCCGGCGGCATCAGGCCGATGTGTCGTCGACGGTCGGCCACACCTGGAGAACCCGCGTGATGACGGGGTTCCGGGAGCCGCGCATCCAGATCAGGTGCAGCTCGACCGGGATCTCGGGAAGCCCGTCGAGTTCGAGGTAGGACACGCCCTCGATGCCCAGCCCCATCGCCGAGGAGGGGACGAAGGCGACCCCGCGGCCCGCCGCCACCAGCCACACCATGGTCAGGACCTGGCTGACCGTGTGGACCACGTTCTGGTGGGCGATGGGCAGCAGCCCGACGACGAGGTCGTAGAAGTAGCGGGCCTTGGTCGGCGAGTGCATGATCAGCGGGACGTCGACCAGGTCCTCGGCGGTGACGGGGGCGCCCCGTCTGGCCAGCGGGTGGTCGTGGGGCGCGGCGACCAGCATCCGCTCCCGGTGCTGGACCCGGGAGCCGAAGACGTCGGTGTCGAAGGGCGGGCGGGCCAGCCCCACGTCCAGTTCACCGCTCGTGAGCGCGGAGACCTGCTCACGGGTGACCATCTCGAACAGCTCGACGTCGATCCCCGGCAGCCCCTCCTCCAGCGTGTTGAGCAGCTGCCCCAGGACACCGTAGGAGGAGGCGGCGGTGAAACCCACCCGGAGCGTCCCGCTGGAACCCGCGGAGATCCGCCGGGCGAGGTCGGGCGCGCTCTCGGCCAGGGAGAGCAGCCGGCGCGCCTCGGCCAGGAACGCCTCGCCCGCCGCGGTCAGCACCACCCGGCGGCGATCGCGTTCCAGGAGCCGCACACCGACCGTCCGCTCCAGCTTCTGGATCTGGCGGCTCAGCGGGGGCTGCGTCATGGACAACCGCTCGGCGGCCCGGCCGAAGTGCAGCTCCTCCGCGACCGCGACAAAGCCCCGCAATTGGTCGAAAGAGAACATGATGCGCTGAAGGTATCAGGTTATGCAGTATTCGACTTAGACAGGCATGATCCGTCGTCCTAGGCTTCCAGACACTCGCCAACGTGACGGCACTCACAGCGTTCGCGGTGGCGGGTGGGAACGAAATCCGAGGAGGACACATGGCCCAGTTGCCGAGCAGGAAAAACGTACGTCGGGGGACGGTGTCCGCGCTCGCGGCGACTCTCACTCTGTCCGCCGCGGCGTGTGGCGGGAACCTGTCCGGCGGCGGTGACGGCGAGGCGTTCCCCCAGGGGCCGGTCACCCTGATGGTCGGCCAGGACGCGGGCGGGAGCACCGACCTGATCGCCCGGGCCCTGGCCGAGGGCGCCTCCGACGAACTCGGTGTCGCGATGCCCGTGGTCAACACCCCCGGCGCCAACGGCGCCCTGGCGGCCAACGAGATCTCGGGAGAGAAGCCGGACGGGCAGAACCTGCTGCTCATCAACGCCTCGCTGACCGCGATCACCCCGCTGGCGGTACCGGACGGGGCCATCGACATCAACGACTTCACGGTGGTCACCGGCGTCTCCCGGGACGACTACGTGCTCGTCACGGCCTCCGCCTCCGAACTGGACACGCTTCAGGACCTCATCGACTCGGACGACGAGCTGAAGTTCGGCACCACCGGCGTGGGCACCGGCAGCCAGCTGTCCCAGGAGCTGCTCTTCGAGCAGGCGGAGATCGCGGGCACCGCGGTCCCCTTCGACGGCGGCTCGCCCACCATGACCGCGGTCCTCGGCGAGCAGGTGGACGTGGCCGCCATCCAGCTCGGCGAGGCGATCGGGCAGATCGAGGGGGGCGAGCTGGTTCCGCTGCTCACCTTCTCCGATGAGCGCAACCAGTACCTTCCCGACGTCCCGACGGCTGACGAGGAGGGGTACGACGTGCAGGTCTCGCAGTACCGGGCGGTCGTGGCGCCCAAGGGCACTCCGGAGGCGACCGTGGAGCGGCTGCGGGAGGCGTTCACGGCCGCGTTCGGCACCGAGCAGTACGACTCGTTCAACGAGGCCAACCTGCTCACCGCGCACGAGGTGGGCGCCGACCAGGTGATCGACGAGTGGGCCGGCTACCGGGAGAGCTACCAGGCCATGATCGAGGAGTACGGGATCGACCTCAGCGAGGAGCAGTGAGCCGCTCCTGGCTCAAGCGCCCGGCCGATCCCGAGGACGCCTCTCTCCCCGCGGACGCGGACGCCGCCCCTTCCGGGCCCGGACACACGACCGGTCCCGGAGGGGCGGCCGCCTCCCCGGAGGCGCCCGCGCCCTCGCCGGGCGACGCCCTCCAGGACGGCGAGGACGACGAGGACGGTCCCGCGCCGCTCGGCCCGGCGGCCAACCTCGTGGTCGCGATCGTGGTCGTCGCCCTGGGAGGCGCGGGGATGGCCGGCTCCTGGTCCCTCGGCCTGGGCGGCCTCGCCGAGCCCTCGGCCGGCACCTGGCCCTTCCTCATCAGCGCCGCCGTCTCCTGCCTGGGCGTCGTCCTGGGCGCGACGGCGCGGAGCACCCGTGACACCGAGGTCTTCTCGTCCTCCGTCTGGAAGGTCCTGGCCGGGATCGCCACCATGGTCCTCTTCGTCTCCCTGGTCGGCGTGATCGGCTTCGAGATCCCCTCCGCCGTCCTGGCCTTCGTGTGGCTGCGCTTCCTCGGTGGTGAGTCCTGGCGCCTGTCCGCGGTGACCTCGGTCGCCGTCGTGGCCGCCTTCTACGTGGTCTTCGTCGGACTGCTGGCCGTGCCGATTCCCCACCTCTTCTAGGAATGACGATGGATCTGTCCTCCATGATCGAAGGGTTCGGCGTCGTCCTCGAGCCGACCAACCTGCTCTACTGCCTGATCGGCGTCGTGATCGGGATGCTGGTGGGCGTGCTCCCCGGTCTCGGCCCGGCCGCCACCATCGCGATCCTGCTGCCGCTCACCTTCGGCATCGAACCGGTGACCGCGATCATCATGCTCGCGGGAATCTTCTACGGCGCCCAGTACGGCGGTACCATCACCTCGGTCCTGCTCCGGCTCCCCGGAGAGGCGTCCTCGGTGGTGACGGTCTTCGACGGCCACGTGATGGCCCGTCAGGGACGGGCGGGGACCGCGCTGGGGATCGCCGCGATCGGCTCGTTCGTGGGCGGCACGGTCTCGATCGTGGCGCTGTCGTTGCTGGCGCCCGTGATCGCGGGTTTCGCCCTCGCGTTCGGTCCCCCCGAGTACACGGCGCTGGCCCTGCTGGGAATCCTGCTGGTGGCGACGGTGGGCAACGGCGGCCGGGTCAAGGCGGTCATCGCCGCCTGCGTCGGGCTGCTGCTGGCCACGGTCGGCCGGGACATGTTCACCGGCGCCGAGCGGTTCACGTTCGATTCGCTGTCGCTGGCCGACGGCCTCGACTTCGTGCCGATCGCGATGGGCATCTTCGGCATCGGTGAGATCCTCCACGGCCTGGAGGAGCGGAACCAGGCCGCGAAGGCCCCGGCCAAGGTCGCCAACGTCTGGCCCTCCCTCGCCGACCTGCGCCAGGCGTCCGGGGCGATCGGCCGGGGATCGGTGCTCGGTTTCCTCCTCGGCATCCTGCCCGGCGGCGGCGCCACGCTGTCCTCGCTGGCGGCCTACGCCATGGAGAAGCGGCGCTCCCGGACGCCCGAGCGGTTCGGCCGGGGGGCGATCGAGGGCGTCGCCGCGCCGGAGACCGCCAACAACGCGGCTTCCACCTCGTCGTTCATCCCGCTGCTCACCCTCGGTATCCCCGCCAACGCCACGATGGCGATGATCTTCGGCGCGCTTCTCATCCAGGGCGTGTCGCCGGGGCCGCAGCTGCTGTCGGAGGAGCCGGAGCTCTTCTGGGGCGTGGTGAACTCGATGTACATCGGGAACATCCTGCTGCTGATCATGAGCATCCCGCTGGTGGGCCTGTTCGTCAGGATCCTGCGGGTGCGCTCCACGATCCTGGCCCCGATCACCGTGCTGATCACGCTGGTGGGCGTCTACACCGTCCGCAACAGCGTCTTCGACATCGCCCTGGTGATCGTCTTCGGCGTCATCGGCTACCTGATGAAGAAGTTCGGCTTCGAACCCGGGCCCCTGGTGCTCGCGTTCGTGCTCGGCTCGCTGCTGGAGAGCTCGCTGCGCCGGTCGCTGCTGCTCTTCGACGGCGACCCGTTCGGGTTCCTCACCCGGCCGATCTCCGGCACTCTGCTCCTGGTGCTGGCCGTCGTCATCGTCCTGCCGCTCGCCCGCGCTCTGCTGCGGCGCCGCGCACCCGAGCGGGAACTCGAATCGTCGGACGTCTGAGCGGGACCGCGTCCGTGCCGGGCCGCACCCGCCGGACGCGGCCCCGCCCGCGCTGACGCCAAGAGCGCCGAGGGGTTCGACGCGGAACCCGCTCAGCGGGCCCCGGTCGGCCCCGGTCGGCCCCGGGAAGCCGGGAGCCGGGGCGGCGGCTACTTCCGCCGGGCCCCGTCCGGCCAGACGACGTCGACGGGGAGGCCCCTGCCCCGCGCGGCCCCGACCGCCTCGGCGGTCCCGCCCTTGCCTCTGGCCGGTCGGCCGTCCCAGACCGCGAAGAGCCGGTCGACGCCGCCCAGGAGCGCCTCGTTGGCGTCCTCGTACGCCTGCCCGCCCGCCTTCAGGTGCGGCATGAAGCGCACGCACGCCGCGCTGACCAGCAGGCGGTCGAACATCTCCCGGTTGTCGGGCCTGACCCTGGTCTCCCGGTAGTCCGCTGACGGCAGCACCACCTCCAGCCCTCCCCCGGCCGCCAGCACCGCCTCGGCGAAGAGCTGGTCGGCCCCCCGCGCCAGGCAGGACACCCCCACCAGATCCGCGCCCGCGTACGGCGCCAGCGCCTCGGCCAGCGCCCGGCGCACCGGCGCCACGCTGTCGGCGGCCAGGTTGCAATGCCCCGTGATCCCGATCCGCACCCCTGCGTCCTCTCTCTCGTGTTCGACACTCCGGCCAGGAGCGTACGGTGCTTTTCTCGGTGATCTTGACCTTTTCGGGGTCTCGGACGCGGTTGAGACCCCGAAAAGGTCAAGATCACCGCAGGTCAGCCCTCGTCGAGGCGGGCGTCGCGGACGGTGTTGGCGACCAGGACCCGGTTCGGGGCGTCCAGCTTGGACATGACGCGGCCGATGACGGCCTTGACGTTGCTGACGCTCATGAACAGCGCCTCCGCGATCTCGGTGTTCGACAGGCCGCGGCTGACCGCGACGGCGACCTCGCGTTCGCGGTCGGACAGCAGGGCGACCCGCTCCCGGGCGGCGCGCCGGCGGCCGTCGTCCTCCCCGACGGCGATCCGGACGAGCCGCCGCGCGGCCGCGTCCGAGAGGCTCGTGCGCCGCTCGTGGACCGCGGTGATGGCGTCGACCAGCTCGTCCGGCGGCGCGTCCTTGAGCAGGAAGCCGCTCGCGCCCGCCCGGAGGGCGCGCACGAGGGAGCGGTCCGAGTCGAGGGTGGTCAGCACGAGGACGGGCGGCGCCCCCGGGCGGCTCCGGATCCGCTCGGTCGCGGCGACCCCGTCGGTCCCCGGCATGCGCAGGTCCATGACCACCACGTCGGGCGCGAGCTCGGCGGCGCGGCGCACGGCCTCCTCCCCGTCGCCCGCCTCCCCGACCACCTCGACCGCCTCGCCCTCGACGAGCAGCCGCACACCGCGCCGGACCATCGGGTCGTCGTCGACGATCAGCACTCTCACCCGGTTCCTCACCCCGTCCACGGTAGACGCGCCCTCAGCTCGAAGTGGTCGCCCGCGTCCCCCCAGACCAGGGAGCCCCCGCAGATCGCGACCCGCTCGGTCAGCCCCACGAGGCCGACCCCTCCCCCGGGGCCGTCCGCGCCGGGCCGCGCGGGACCGGCGGCGACGGGGTTGCGGACCTCGATGAGGACCGCGTCCTCCCCGTCGGGCAGGACCCGCACGGTGACCGGCCCGGGCGCGCCGTGCTTGCGCGCGTTCGTCAGGGCCTCCTGCACGATCCGGTAGGCGTGGCGGCCGGTGCCCGAGGGCGCGGGGCCGAGCGCGCTCACCTCGTCGCGGACGTCGAGCTCGACCCCGGCCCTGCGGTTGTCCTCGAAGAGCCGGCCGAGCTCCTCGAAGGTCGGCTGCGGGGCGTCCGGCGCGTCATCCGTCGGACCATCGGACGACCGGAGGTCGGCGAGGATACCGCGCACCTCGGCGAGCGACTGGCGGGTGTTCGACAGGATCTCCTCGGCGAGGGAGCGGCGGTCGGCCTCGGGGAGGTCCGGTCGGTACGAGAGCGCGGAGGCGTCGAGCGAGATGATCGTGAGGCGGTGCGCGAGGACGTCGTGCATCTCCCGGGCGATGCGGTTGCGCTCCTCGAACCGGGCGGCCGCGACCCGGGCGTGCTGCTCGCGCTCGGCGTCCAGGGCCCGCTCGCGCAGGGCCCCGATCAGGTCGACGCGGGCGCCCCGGTACGCCGACGCCGTCACCAGGCTCGTGACGGAGACGGCCACGAGCAGCAGCCCGGCCCAGGCGGGGGAGACCGGCGAGAGCACCGTCCACGGGGCGTGGAAGCCCGCCGCCAGCGCGGACGCGAACACGGCCCCGAGGGGCAGCACCGTCCGCCACCGCCTCCGGGCCGCGGCGCGCGCGACGGCGAGCGCGGCCGGGCCGATCGACGCGGTCGACACGGCCGGGAGCACCGCAAGCGCCCAGCGGGTCCACGGGCGGCGCCCGAGCCGGTCCCGGAACAGGAGGAGCGCGGCCCCGAGCGCGGCGTCCGCCGCCAGGAGGGGCCACGGGACGGTGATCATGTTGCCGAGGTGGGAGTCGACCGCCGCCAGCGCCGCCAACCCCGCCGTCGACCAGGCGGCGACTTCGCGGAGGAATCTCACGGGCCCCACCGTACGACGGCCGGAGTCCCCGCCAGGCGCCGAGCGCACCCCCGGACGCGCCCCCGGTACCCGCGTCCAGGCGCCGTCGCCCCGGGTCCCGCGTCCCCGGCCGAAGGTCCGCGCGGACCGTACCGGGGACACTGCCGCCCGGACCGGCTCCTTCCTAGCGTTGTCCCCGTTCGCCGGAACACCCCGGCCGCCCCTTCCCCGACGACAGGAGCCTCCTTGTCCACCCCGCCCTCCGCCCCGCGGACCGTGATCGCGTGAGCGTGGTCGAACTCCGCGACGTCTCCATGGTGTACGGCCGCAAGGCGGCCCTCCGGGGGATCGACCTGCGCGTCGAACCCGGGAAGGTCTACGGCCTCCTGGGCCCCAACGGCTCGGGGAAGACCACCCTGCTGAAGTCGGTCCTGGACGCCAACGACCACACCGGGACCATCGAGCGGGCCGCCGGGCTCCGGATCGGCCGCCTCATCGAGTACCCCGCGTTCTACGGCAGCCTGACCCTGCGGGAGAACCTCGAACTGCACGCGCGCTCGCTGGGCACCCCCCTGGACGAGATCCCCGCCCTGCTGGCCGAGGTCGGCCTCGCCGAGTTCGGCGGGCTGCGCTTCTCCCGCACCTCGCTCGGCATGCGCCAGCGCCTGGGGATCGCGCGGGCGCTCCTCGGCTCCCCCGGCCTGGTCCTGCTCGACGAGCCGACGAACGGCCTCGACCCCATCGGCGTCCGCGACATCCGCGGGCTGGTCCGCGCGGCGCAGCGCGACCGCGGCACCAGCATGCTCATCTCCAGCCACAACCTGACCGAGACCGCCTCGCTCGCCGACCACCTGCTGTTCATGCGGCGCGGGCGGATCGTCCGGCGGCTCACGGCCGCCGACGTGCGGGGCCGCGACCTGGAGGGCCTGTACGCGGAGATCCTGGAGGGAGACGGATGAGGACCCTGCTCGCCAACGAGCTGCGCAAGACGAAGCGGGAGTGGTTCGTCTGGGCCGTCCTCGCGCTGAACACCGTCCCGCTCGTGATGGTCGTCGCCAACCACTTCGCGAACGGGGGCGCCCCCGGTCCGGAGCGCTTCTACTTCACGTTCCACAACCAGTACATGCTGGTCCTGCCCCTCGTCGTGTGCGCGACCGTCGCCGGGTGCTTCCACACGGAGTTCAGGAACGGCACCTACTTCGAGTGGCTCACGAGCGGCCGTCCCAAGTCGGCGCTGTGGACGGCGAAGTTCCTCGTCTCCTGCGCCCTCGTCACCGCCATGGCCGCGGTCGACCACCTCGGCCTGCTCGTCTTCCTCCTGGTCGAGTACCCCGGCGCCGACCTCCCGCGGGTGTCCGCGGCGTTCTGGCTGCTCGTGTCCGTCACCGTCCTGACCACCGGGCTGGTCTGCGCGCTCCTGACCCTGCTGAGCCGCAACGTGGTCGTCGTCAACGTCTTCGGGATCGGCCTGACGGTGGCGACGCTCGTGCTCATGGCCGCCGACTTCTCCTACGTGGTCCCGACGTGCTTCGCCTACCGCCTGAGCGTCGGCCTCGTCGTCCCGGACGCGGCCTACCCGGACCCGGCCCTGGCGCTCGCCGTCGGTTGGACGGTCACCGCGGCGTGCGTGCTCGTCCCGCTCGCCGCCAACCTCCTCGTCGTCACCCGCCGCCGCTACCTGCGCTGACCCGCCCCCGGAACGCCGGACGGCGTGCCCCCTCCCGTCGGGAGGGGGCACGCCGTCACCGGTCGGGCGCCTACAGCCCGGCCTGGCCGTAGGGGACCAGGCGGACCGGGCCCATCAGGCCGCACTCCTGGCGGCGGGCGCTGCCGTAGACGTCGGGGCGGAAGACCCGCATGCGGTTGATCAGGGTCGTGGCGACCTCGACCTCGACGGTGTTCTTCCCCTTCCTCAGGTACGGGCCGACGTCGACGCGCCGGGCGAGCTGGTCGACCGGGGGCAGCGCCTCTCCGTTGACCGTCACCCGGAAACTGTCGGTCACCTGCCCCAGCTCCAGGTAGGCGCCGAAGCCGCCCGTCCACCCCTCGCCGAGGTCGACCGTGGCGGTGTAGCGGCCCAGGCCCGAGACGTCGGCCAGGTCCGGCAGCTCGGTCCAGGGCTTCAGCGCGTCGAGGGACAGCTCGACACTGCTGATGTCGGTCTCGGTGGTCGACGCGCCCGGCCGCCAGTCCTCCACCTCCAGCGTCCAGCCGGTGAGCTCGACGGGCTCGGCGACCTCGGCGATCTCGGTGCTGACCGTGCCGCCGTCGTCGTAGGTGGTCGTGTAGGTGCCGGCCTTGGCGGCCCGCACCACGTGCCCCTGGTCCGCGACGAGGACGGTGTCGGCGTCGGTGGCGCTCACCCGGGCGTTCTTGGGGTGGCCGTTCCGCACCCATTTGCGGTCGGCCAGGGCGATCGCCGTCGCGGCGCCGGGGGCGAGCCGGACCCGCACCGTGACCTTCCCCTCCTCCGCGGTGTGCACGGCGACGGGCTCGATGTCGCCGGTCCACAGGTCCAGGGAGTAGGGGTACGCCTTCTTCACGTCGGTGGAGATCGTCACCTCGTGGTCGACGGTCTCGGTGTCGGAGCTGTTCGCGAAGTAGTACAGCTCCGCCTTCTTGTCGCGGCGCTTGGCGTGCAGCAGCGGGGACGCCTTCGCGTAGGTGACGGCGGGGCTCACGCCCAGCGCGTCGATCCCCGCGGCGATGCCCTCGCGGTCCGGGGCCCGGTGCACGCCGGGCTGCGCGAGCAGGTCCGCGACGACCTCGGCGAGCTCGGCGCTGTCGCCCTGGTCGACGCCGGGCGACTCGGGGACGCTCCAGTCGCCGACGACGATGATCGGGAGCCCGTCGCGGGCGTAGTCCAGCAGGCGGCGCGCGGTCTCCAGCGGCAGGGTGGGCACGCGGCCGCTGAACGCGTCGCCCTCGAAGACGAGCAGGCGGTAGGCCGGGCCGTCGGGGGCGAGCCGCTTCTTCTTCACCTTCGGGTCGGTCAGCTCCAGCAGCCGGGGGCTGACGAACTGGTGGGTCCATCCGGCGCGGACGCCGTCCTTGCTGAAGTAGGCGGCGCCGAACCCCGAGCCGGCGTACCCCTTCTGCCGCAGGAAGGCGACGTCCGCCGTGGAGGTGCCGGAGCGGAGCAGGAACTGGGCGCGGGCGAGGAAGCCGGACACGTCGGCGGCGTGGCGCCAGGAGGGGAGGCGCGGCCCCCAGGACTCGCTGTAGCCGATCCCCCCGCTGTAGGGGGTGAAGGCGGCGAACCCGGGCCACTGCGCGCCCGGGGCGTCGGCGTAGGAGAACCCGTGCAGGACGGCCTGGTTCACACCGGCCGCGTACTCCCGCGAGATCGTGCGGACGGTCCGCGCCCAGGTGGTGCTGTAGGAGCCGCCGTTGACGGCGCCCGCCTCGCTGGACAGGACCGTGTTGCCGCCCAGGTCGCGGCCGCCCGCCAGGGACCGGAAGTCGTCGAGGTTCTTGAAGCCGAGCGACTCCCCCTCGGGGATGTCGACCAGGGCGGCCTTGGAGACCGCGTCGGTCTGGAGCCCGTAGGGCTGGATGCGGTACTGGAGCCCCAGCTTGGCGGCCCACTTCTTCAGCGGCTTGAGGTGGTGCTCGATGTAGAGCTCGCTGAGGACCTCGTTGTAGTCGTCGGTGAGCCTGCGGTCGGTCACCGAGTCGAAGGAGAACACCCTGTCCTCGTCGTGCCGCACGGCCAGCGGCAGGTAGGGCATGAGGGCGTACCCGGTGTACCGCTCGAAGTCCTCGCGCATGCTCGGCGTCCACAGGGTGGCCTCGGTCTCCATCTCGATGGAGTCCTCGAAGAGCGCCCCGCCCGCCTTGCCCTTGAGGAGCTTGCGGACGCGCTTGTTGAGGATGGCCTCCTCCCAGAAGTCGGTGACCGCCTTCGTCCCGGCCGCGCCGAAGTGGTCGACCACGTAGGACAGGGGGCTGCTGTGCGGGCCCCGTTCGGGCCGCTGGCCGGAGCCGCGCTCCCAGTAGGAGATGACCGCCCAGGTGCCCTCGTCGGGCGGGGTCCAGGTGAGGTGGTCGTCCTCGACGCGGTCGGTGACCTCCTCGACGGTGTCGGCGACGAGCGCGTAGGGCGCCTTCGTGGTCGACGCGCCGTCGGCCAGGCGGGCGACCTGGACGGCCGTCAGCGTGCGCTCGGTGACGCCCTCGGCGGGCTCGACGACCGGTTCGGGCACCGCCGCCGAGAACTCCTCGCCTCCGGAGACGAACGCCAGGCCGTGGGCGAGCTCGCGCATGGCGGCCTTGTCCTGGGGCGTGACCGTGGGGACGGCGGCGGGCCAGGCCGGGCCGATGGTGATGTCGAGGATGACGCCGCGCTTCTCCGCGCGGGTCAGCGCCGCCTCCAGCGCGCCCACCCAGGCGGGGGTGCCCCAGCCGGTGTTCTCCGGGTCGAGGTCCTCGGTGACGCTGTGGTGGACGTCGGCGACCTCGAGCCCGCCGAACCCGGCGTCGGCGACCTGGTCGATCTCGCGCTCGATCTCGGCGGTGTCGACGAAGCCGTGGGGCCACCACCAGCGGAACTTCGCCTGCGCGGCGCGGGCGGGGGCGGCGAAGCCGTCGACGATGTCGCCGCTCCCCGCCAGGGCGGGGGCCGCGCCGAGGACGGGCTGGAGGGCGACGGCGGCGCCCGTGGCGGCGCCCATCCCGAGGAACAGCCGCCGGGAGGGCTGGAAGAGCGGTTGGCTGGGGGCTTCACCGTGGGGGTCGCGCATGCTTTTCCTTACCGGTCGCCGAAGGTGACGTCGGCGACGCAAAGAGCAAAGGGGGAGGGGTGCGGGGGGCGGGGGTCACGCGGGCCGGCCGGACCGGCCGTCCGGGGCCCCGTGGACCTCGTTGGTAAATTGAAACGTTTCAGCGAGATTACTGATCACGAAATAACTCGAGCAATGATGTGGCCACTTCCGGCCAATTTTCCCAGCGTGTCACCCTGCGTACACGCGTGGAATGCCCACCGGAAGCCGCCGGCCACCCATCATCCACTCAATGAATGCGCAGTTCAGAAGGGTGAAACGAGGAAAATCGGCGCTCTTTTCGCTTCCGTCGGCGCACCCACAAGGGGAGGCGTGGGCGATGTGCGATCCACCACGTACACCACCCTTGGACAGACAGCTGAAAAAATGTGGTAGATGCCCCCAGGGTTGACGGGGAGTGACGTCGAACCGCAGTTGGAAAGGGGTCGGCTCCCGCCGCTTCCGCGCCTTCGTCACCTGTTCGACACGGCCGATCACGCCAGTTGAACGTTTCATTTCCACGACGTTCCTCCCGCCGATCTTGACCTTTCCGGGGTCTCAAAGGTGACCGAGGCCCCGGAAAGGTCACGATCGATGGGAAAGCTTGGGGATCCCATTGCCGGATGTTTCCCGTCGGTCGCTCGGGTAGTCGCCCTCGGAGCCGAGACGACGGAGGAACAGTGGGTCAGAAGAACATCTTCGTGTTGGGCATGGACGAGACGAACCTGGACACGCTGTGGGACGTGCCGAACGTGGAGGAGTACCGGTTCCACCCCCTGCTGGGGATCGACGAGCTCCAGCACGGCGAGATCCCCATCGCCGACCTGATCGAGAAGGCGCAGACCGAGCTGGACGCTTTCGACGGGACCATCGACGCCATCGTCGGCTACTGGGACTTCCCGGTGAGCACGATCATGCCGATCCTGCGCGAGCGCTACGGGCTGCCCGGCACGAGCCTGGAGTCGGTGGTCAAGTGCGAGCACAAGTACTGGAGCCGCCTGGAGCAGCGGAAGGTGATCGACGAGCTCCCGAGGTTCGCGGTCGTGGACCTCGACGGTGAGCCGGGCGTCCCCGAGGGGCTGCGGTTCCCGATGTGGCTCAAGCCGGTGAAGTCGGTCTCGTCGGAGCTCGCCTTCCACGCCGCGGACGAGGGGGAGTTCCACGACGCGGTGGCCGAGATCCGCGAGGGCGCCTCCCGCCTCGGCAAGCCGTTCGAGTACATCCTCGACCGGCTCGTCCTCCCGCCCGAGGTCGCCGCCGCGGGCGGACAGGCGTGCCTGGCCGAGGAGGCGCTCTCCGGCGTGCAGGCCGCGGTCGAGGGCTACGTGCACAAGGGCGAGGTCACCGTGTACGGGGCCCTGGACTCCGTCAACTACCGGGACAGCCCGGCCTTCCTGCGCCACCAGTACCCGTCGAGCCTGCCCGAGTCGGTGGTCCGGCGGTTCGAGGACGTCTCCAGACGGGTGATCACGCAGATCGGCATGGAGTCGGCGACGTTCAGCATCGAGTTCTTCTACGACCCCGAGACCGACGCGGTCAACCTGCTGGAGATCAACCCGCGGCACTCGCAGTCGCACGCCGAGCTGTTCGAGTACGTGGACGGGGTGTCCAACCACCACTGCATGATCAGCCTGGCGCTCGGCCGCGACCCCCGGCTCCCCGACCAGAAGGGGCCGTACGACGTGGCCGCGAAGTGGTACCACCGGCGCTTCGCCGACGGCGTGGTGCGGCGCGTGCCGACGGCCGGGGAGATCGAGCGCCTGGAGCGGGAGATCCCCGGCGTGAAGATCGACCTGGTGCCCGAGGAGGGCCAGCGGCTCTCCGACCTGCCCGGTCAGGACAGCTACAGCTACGAGCTCGCCCACGTCTTCGTCGGCGCGGACAGCGAGGCGGAGATGTGCGAGAAGTACGACCGCTGCGTGGAGTCCATGCGCTTCGAGTTCGAGGACTGACCCGGCCACCGGTTCCCCACCGCGAAAGGAGGACGCCCCCGTATGCGCACCGTCACCGCCCTCCCCCACGACGTCAAGGAGGAGGAGCACGTCTGGATCCCCGTCTCCGACGGGATCCGCCTGTCGGCCCGTATCTGGCGGCCGACGTCGTCGGACCAGGACCCCGTCCCCGCGGTACTGGAGTACATCCCCTACCGCAAGCGCGACCTCTCCTCCGTCCGCGACTCCGTCCACCACCCCTACATCGCCGGGCACGGCTACGCGTGCGTGCGCGTCGACCTGCGCGGCACCGGGGAGTCCGAGGGCGTGCTCGCCGACGAGTACCTGGAGCGGGAGCAGCGCGACGCCGAGGACGTCCTGGCGTGGATCGCCGGACAGCCGTGGTGCAGCGGCCGGACGGGGATGATGGGCATCTCCTGGGGCGCCTTCAGCGCGCTCCAGGTCGCGGCCCGCCGACCGCCGAGCCTGCGGGCGATCGTCATCTCGTCGTTCACCGACGACCGCTACGCCGACGACATGCACTACATGGGCGGCTGCCTGCTGTCGGACAACCTCGCCGAGGCGGGCACGATGTTCGCCTACGCCACCTGCCCCCCGGACCCGGCCCTGGTCGGCGAGCGGTGGCGGGAGATGTGGCTCGAGCGCCTGGAGGGCGCCCGCCCGTGGGCCCTGGAGTGGCTGCGCCACCAGCGGCGCGACGCCTACTGGCGGCACGCGTCGGTGTGCGAGGACTACGGGGCCGTGCGGTGCCCCGTGCTGGCCTCCAGCGGCTGGGCCGACGGGTACTCCAACGCGGTGACGCGCCTGCTGGAGAACCTGGACGTGCCGCGCAAGGGGCTGATCGGCCCGTGGTCGCACAAGTTCCCGCACCTGGGCGAGCCGGGACCGGCCATCGGCTACCTCCAGGAGGTCGTGCGCTGGTGGGACCACTGGCTCAAGGACGTCGACAACGGCGTGATGGACGGCCCCGTGCTGCGGGCCTGGATGCAGGAGAGCGTGCCGCCCTCGACCTCCTACGAGGAGCGGCCCGGCCGCTGGGTGGGCGAGCCGGACTGGCCGTCCCCGCGCGTCGAGCCGATGACCTCCCCGCTGTCCCCGCACCGGATCGAGGCGCCGGGCACGGAGGTGGCCGAGGCGGAGATGACCGTGCGGTCCCCGCTGTCCGTCGGGCAGTTCGCCGGGAAGTGGGCCTCGTACAACGCGCCGCCCGACCTCCCCTACGACCAGCGGGAGGAGGACGGCGGCTCGCTGGTGTTCGACAGCGAGGTGCTCTACGAGCGGCTGGAGATCCTCGGCGCGCCGACGGTGCGGCTCGACCTCGCGGTGAGCGAGCCCGTGGCGATGGTCGCGGCGCGGCTGTCCGACGTGGCCCCCGACGGCAGCGCCACGCGGGTCTCCTACGGCCTGCTGAACCTCACCCGGAGGGACGGCCAGGACGAGCCGGAGCCGCTGGTGCCGGGGCGGCGCTACCAGGCCACCGTGCAGCTCAACGGCGTGGCGCAGGCGTTCCCGCCCGGCCACAGGGTCCGGCTCTCTCTGTCGACCTCCTACTGGCCGCTCGCCTGGCCGCCGCCCAGGCCCGCGCTGCTGAGCGTGTACTCGGGCTCCAGCGCCCTGACGCTGCCGGTGCGCCCGGTCTCCGCGTCCGACGAGGCCGACGAGGCCGACGGGCGGCCGTTCGGCGAGCCCGAGGGCGCGCCGCCGATCACGACCACCCGGCTCACCCCGGCGGAGCAGCGCTGGACGGTCTCCCGCGACCTCGTGGGGTACGACTCGGCGCTGGAGATCGTCAAGGACACCGGGCGGGTGCGCTACGACGCGATCGGCCTCGACGTGAGCCGCCGCGCCTACGAGCGCTACGACTCCGTGGCCGACGACTTCGGGTCGGTGCGCGGCGAGTCGACGTGGACGATGGGGTTCGGCCGCGGCGACTGGGAGGCGCGGACCGTCACCCGGACCGTGCTGACCTCGACCGAGACCGACTTCCTGCTGCACGCGACGATCGACGGCTACGAGGGCGCCCGGCGGGTGTTCTCCCGCGAGTGGAACGAGAGCCTGCCCCGCGACCACATCTGACGCGCGGCGACGCGCTCCGGGCGCCGCGCGCCCGGCCGACGGGCGGGACCTCCCGACGGAGGCCCCGCCCGTCCGCGCGGCCGGGCCGCGCCGTCACGGCCCCAGGTCCGGGGCCGCCCCCGACATGCCCGCTACGAGGGTCGGGGGTCTCAGCACGAGCCGTAGTCCCCCAGTCTTAACCTCTCGACCTGCCAACCCGACTTCTCGTCCTCGACCACCATCGCCCTGATCTCGCGCGGACCGGCGCGCCGCGCGTCCTGGCGCGCCCTGGTATCAGGGTCGTCCGTGTCGGACCCCTTCCGCACGACCCGCCACTGCGAGTCGTCCATGCAGTCCCGCACCCACACGGCCGGGGCGCCCTCGGCCCGCCCCAGCCGCTCGGCCTCCGGTGAGAAGACCGGTCTCCCCCGCCCCTCCTGCCCGTTGAGCATCGCCGCCGCGAACTCCAGCGCCTGCCCCCTGGCGTAGAGACTCAGATCCGGCTGCACGACCCTGCCCCTGTGGGTGCCCTCGATCACCGCCTCCCACATGTTGTTGTAGGCGGCGAGGGCCTGACGCTCGGTGACGAACGCCGTGTCCTCCGACGGCGAGGGGGCAGACAGTTCCGCGAACGATCCCGCTTCGGCCTGGATCGCGCAGCCGGACAGGCACAGCACGCCGATCAACAGCGGGGCCCCGGTGCTTCTACGCACGCTTACTCCATTCATAGAGTGACTAAATGGTTACCCTGTGAAACGGGCGCGTCTCTGACTACCCTCCGTCGAGCACCACAATCACAATTCGGCTACTCAAAGTAACCAAATCCCTCGGAAGACAGCGAGGCCGGGGCGAAAGGCCCCGGCCATGGACGATCGCGGGGATCAGCCCTCCAGGTAGCGCAGAACCGCCATGACGCGGCGGCTGTAGCCCGAGGCCCGGGCCAGGGAGAGCTTGTCGAAGATGGCGTTGACGTGCTTCTCCACCGCGCTCTGGGAGACGTGCAGGTGTTCGGCGATCGCGGGGTTGGCGAACCCCTGCGCCATCTGGTTCAGCACCGCGTGCTCGCGCGGGGTCAACCGGCTCAGCGGGTCGACGTGGCTGGACCGGGCGAGCAGCTGCCGGACCACTTCCGGGTCGAAGGCCGCGCCGCCCGAGCCCACCCTCTCCAGCGAGTCCAGGAACTCGCCGACCTGCGCGACACGGTCCTTGAGGAGGTAGCCCACCCCCTCGGGGGCTCCGCTGAGGAGCTCCACGGCGTAGTTCTTCTCCACGTACTGAGACAGCACCAACACGCCGACCCCCGGGCGGCGGCGGATCTCCAGGGCCGCGCGCAACCCCTCGTCGGTGTGGCTCGGGGGCATCCGCACATCGACGACCGCGACATCAGGACGGTGCGCCTCGACCCCGGCCAGCAGCGCCTCGGCGTCGCCGACCGCCGCCACCACGTCGTGCCCCTCCTCGGTCAGCAGTCGGACCAGGCCCTCGCGCATCAGCACCGAGTCATCGGCCAGGATCACCCGCACGGCGGCCCCCCGAACGAAGCGACGGTCATGTCGGCATCCTCCTTATCGGGTGCTGCCGCAGGTCCGGCAGGATCGCGGTGACGGTGGTCGGCCCTCCCCGCGGGCTGCGTACGTCGAAGCGCCCGTCGAGGGCCGCGACCCGCCTGGCCAGTCCGGACAGCCCGCCTCCGGCCGCGTCGGCGCCGCCCCGCCCGTCGTCGGAGACACGCACCGCGACAGTACCGCCCCGCCGTCCCCGCTCGTCCGGATCCTCACTGAGGACCACCGTGACGTCCCGGGCCCCGGCGTGCTTGGCGGCGTTGGTGATCGCCTCGCGGGCGACGAAGTACAGCGCGGTCTCGACCTCGGGGGCCGGTCGCCGGGACAGCCCGTAATGCACGCTCACCGACACCGGGGCGCGTTCGGCGACCCCGGCCAACGCCGCCTCCAGACCGAGGTCGTCCAGGGCGGTCGGGTACACCCGCCAGGCGACGTCGCGCAGCTCGTCGAGCAGTTGCCGGGACTCCGCGTGCGCCTGGCCGACCAGATCGAGGGTCCGACCGGGGTCGGTACCGCGCCGGGCCCTGCCCAGGAGCATCGCCAGCGCCACGACACGCTGCTGGACTCCGTCGTGCAGGTCCCGCTCGATGCGTCGGCGCTCATCGTCGATGGCCCGGAGCACGCCCGCGCGAGTGGCGGTCAACTCGACGATCCTGCGCTCCATCAGCTCCCGCGCGTCGGGGCCCATAAACCAGCCGAAGATCCGTCTCTCCCCCGTGGCGACGGCGACGCTCCACAGCGTGGCCAGCACCAGCGCGCCCACACCGTAGGCGGCGCCCACCATCCAGGACGCCTGGTTCAGGTAGACGCCCGGAAGGGCGAGGGTGAGCGTCTCCGAACGGCCCGTGACCAGGTCCCACAGCGAACCGGCGAAGAGCAGCGCCGCAACGAACAACAGGGTCAGACTGACGTAGCCGCCGACCAGGCCCAGCGGTGCCCGCAGCGCGAAGTAGCCCGCTTCCCGGCCGGACCGTTCGACGACGACGTCCCGCCCCAGCAGGACGGACAGCCGCGCCCGCTCCACCGCCACCAGCCGCCCGGTCGCGGCGGAGAACCACCCGGACACGGTTCGCCTGGCGCGTGGCCACGGCGCCGTCAGCGCCGCGGCGGCACCGACCGCGCACAGGAGGCACACCTCGGCCACCGCGGTGACCGCCCCGGCCAGGACCCCGGCCAGGACCCCGGCCAGGAGAAACCCCCATCGGCCGAGTAGCCGTGCGACCCCGTCCCCCCGCACCGCGCTCCTCGACACCAGGCCATCCCTTTCACAGCGTTTCCCCGCTGACCGCGGCCTTCTCGGGTGCTCAACCGTCTCTGGACCCCTGAGAAGGCCGCGGTCAGCGGGGCGGTCCGACGCCACCCCGTCGCGTCCCTCCAGCACCGAGGAACGCGACGGTTCCAAGCCCGACCGACACGACGGCCGGTCAGGCGTCCCGGAAGCGGAGGGCCGCGTAGCCGGTGGCCAGGGCCGTTCCCGCCCAGCCGACCAGGAGCAGGAATCCCTCCCCCGGACCGTAGGGCATCGGGCCGCCCGTCATGTTGTCCCGGCTTTCCATGAAGGCCAGCCCCGCCATCTGCGGGGTGCGCAGCCCGATCTCCAGCAGCACCTCGTTGCCGGTCATCACCAGCATCAGCGGGAGACCCAGCAGCAGAAGGAAGACGATGGTCAGCGTGCCCGCCCCGCTGCGCAGGACGAACGCGACGCCGATCACCAGGAGTCCCAGCAGCGCGAGGTAGCAGCCGACACCCAGCGCGTCCACCGCCGTCTCGACGGGGTCGAACACGCCGTACCCGCCGAAGCGGGGGTCTCTGATGAAGGGGTAGGTGGCAGCCGCTCCGAACAGCGCGATCAGGGCGCCGAAGACCAGCAGCACCGGGGCGAGCACGGCGGCCTTGGCCAGCAGCACCCCGCCCCGGAGCGGGGTCGCCTGCAAGGTGGCGCGGATCTGCCCGCTCGCGTATTCGCCGGTGACGACCGTCATGGCGAGCGCCACGACCGCGAACTGCGCCAGCTGCGCACCGGAGACCGCCGGCTCCCCGGCTCCGATGACCAGGTCGGTGACCCCGGCGTTGTGGTTGTTGGTGGCGCGGGCGGTGCCGAAGACCACCGCGGAGCCGACCATGAGCGCGGCCCCGCCCAACAGGCACCACCAGGTCGACCGCACCGTCCACAGCTTCGTCCACTCCGCCGCCATGGCGCCTGGCAGGCCGCCGCCGCGACGGCGCGCGGTTCCGGTGGGATTCGTCGCGACCATGTTCAGACCCTCGTTTCCGGTGTCGTCAGGACAGGCACCGAGGCGTCGTACTCGCGGCTACTCGCGGTCAGCTCCTGGTACGCCTGCTCCAGCGACGCCTCGCGGGGGCTGAGTTCGTGCAGCCGGGCTCCCGCCTGATGGGCGATGTCGCCCACCCGCTCGATCGTGCCGCCGGTGACGATGAGCTCGTTCTCCGCAGGACGCCGCACGTCCAACCCGGCGGACACAAGCCACTCGCAGAGGTCTGCGGCATGCGGGCTGCGCACCCTCACCGCCGTCAGCGAACTTCCCGCGATGACCTCCTGGAGCGGGGCGTCGGCGATCAGCCGCCCCTTGCCGATGACAACGAGCCGGTCGGCGGTCAGCTGCATCTCGCTCATGAGGTGGCTGGAGACGAACACGGTGCGTCCCTCGGCGGCGAGCGAGCGGACCAGCTCGCGGACCCAGCGCACGCCGTCGGGGTCCAGGCCGTTGACCGGCTCGTCGAACATCAGGACGCCCGGGTCTCCCAGGAGCGCTCCCGCGATGCCCAGGCGCTGGCCCATCCCGAGGGAGAAGGACCCCGCGCGCCGGCCCGCTGCCCCGGTCAGGCCGACGGTCTCCAGCACCTCGTCCACCCGGGAGGCGGCGATGCCGTTGCTGCGCGCCATCGACAGCAGGTGGGCGCGCGCGCTGCGGGCGGGGTGCACGGCCCTGGCGTCCAGGAGCGCGCCGACCTCGCGCAGCGGGTGCCGCAGATCCTGGTAGCGCCGCCCGCCGACCAGCGCGCTTCCGGCGGTGGGGCGGTCCAGGCCCAGGATCATCCGCATCGTGGTGCTCTTTCCCGCCCCGTTCGGACCGAGGAACCCGGTGACCCGTCCCGCCTCGATCCCGCAGGTGAGGTCATCGACCGCCACCCTGTCTCCGTAGCGCTTGGTCAATCCGCGCAGTTCGATCATCGCCGTCTCGCATCCTGTCTCCACACCGTCGGGGGGCGTGCTCGCCACCGCCTCCGACCCTAGGAATCGGCGGTCCCGAGCGACATGCGGACAGCCGTCCGATCCACGGGCGCGGGCCCCCAGCACGCACCTGCGGAAAACCCCAGGACGTCTGGGTTGCCGCCTCTTGCCGGTCTCCCCCTCGTTGATCTTGACCTTTCCGGGGTCTCGACCGCCTCCGAGACCCCGGAAAGGTCAAGATCAACGAGGGGGAAAGGCGGCGGCCCCGCCGTCCCCGGGGCGGGACGACGGGGCCGCGTGCTCTCCTAGCCTCCGGCGGACGCGGTGGCGGTGCGGCAGCGGTCGCTGATGGTGGCCGCCACCTGGTGCAGGCTGGTGTCCAGGTCCAGCAGCATGCGCACCGGGAAGGAGTCCAGGGCCGGATGCGCGGCCTGGATCGCGTCGCGCAGGCCGATCACGGCCACCGACGTGGTGCCCAGCATTCCCATGGACAGGTCGGGGTCGATCGCGTCGGGGGTGGTGGACAGGGTGTCCGCCACGAGCTGCGCCAGCGCGTCCAGCACCCCCCCGGAGTCGTCGGGGTCCCGGGCCAGGACCGCGGCCAGGTCGGGCCGGACGACCGCGGTGTGCGCGCGGCCCCGGTCCCAGAACACCGGGAGCCGGACCGGGGCGCGGCGCGGTTCGGGCCACCGCGCGGGGGTGTGCCCGGCGGTGTACAGGGCCGCGAGCTGGGTGAGCAGTGCCGCGTGGTCGTCGGTGCCGGTGTCCCCGGCGGCGATGACGACCGCGTCGGCGGCTCCCCCCGCGTCCAGGACGCGGTGCGCGCCGCGCGACAGGGTGGAGCGTCCCGCGACCTCCAGCACGACCGCGCCCGGCGCCACCGCGTCGGCCAGGGCCTCGGCGAACCGCACCGGGGCGCGGAGCTGGTCCGTCCAGTAGTCGGCGTCCAGCCGGTCGCCGTCCACCGGGCGCGCCCGGGCGGTGGAGCAGAAGACGGTGCCGGGCGTGGCACGGGGGGCCAGCCCCACCAGGGCTTCGCCCAGGCGCGGCACCAGCGGCTCCACCGCCGGCGAGTGCGCGGGCACGTCGTCGGCGACGCGGCGCACGTACGCCCCGTCCGCCTCCAGGGCGGCGCGCAGCTCCTCCAGCGGGGCCTCGAAGCCGCTCACCACGGTGGTGTCGGGCGCGTTGCGCGCGGCCACCACCAGGTCGCCCTCCAGGCCGCGCCGGGCGATCGCGGCCCGGGCGGCGTCGAAGGTCAGGTCGGTGACCAGCAGCCCGCCCAGGTGCTCGGTCTGGGCCAGCAGCGACGAGCGGGCGGCGACCACGCGCGTGGCGTCGTCCAGGGTGAGGGCCCCGGCGGCGTGCGCGGCGGCGACCTCGCCGAGCGAGTGCCCGATCACCACGTCGGGGGTGTGCCCCCAGTGCCGCCAGGTCGCGGCCTGGGCGACCTGGGTGAGGAAGATGGCGTGCTGGGCGGTCTCGAACCCGCCGATCTCCTGGCCCGGCCGCCACACCGCACGCCCCAGGTGCGCGACCAGCGCGTCGCGGGCCTCCTCCAGCGCCTCACGGAACACGGGCAGTTCCCGGTAGGAGCTTCGGGCCATCGCCGCGTGCTGGGAGCCCTGGCCGGCGAACATCCACACCAGCGGCCCCGGCCGGGCCGGCGCGGCGCGCGGCCCGACCAGCGCGGGGTGGGGGGTCCCGTCGGCGAGCGCGCGCAGCGCGTCGGCCGTCTTCTCGGAGGTGGAGGCGACGACGGCGGCCCGCACCGGGGCGTGGTCGCGGCGGTGCTGCGCGGTCGAGGCCACGGCGCCCGCGTCCGCCCCCTCGGCCAGGAGCGACGCCCACGCCTCGGCGGTCCCCGCCAGCCGGGCGGGGGTGGCGGCGCTGACGGGGACGAGGAAGAACCCCGCCCCCGCTTCCGGTGCCGGGTCCGGTCCGGGGTCGGGGGCCTGCTCCAGGACGACGTGCACGTTGGAGCCGCCGAACCCGAACGCGCTCACCCCGGCGGTGCGGGGCCGCCCCGTCTCGGGCCAGGGCTCGGCCTCGGTCGGCACCCGCAGGGGCTGCCGCGCCAGGGCCGGGCGGATCGTCTCGTGGGCCACGGTCGGGGGAAGCGTGGCGTGGTGGATGCCCAGGGCGGCGCAGACCACCCCCACCAGTCCGGACGCGCCCTCGCTGTGGCCGAGCGCGCCCTTGACCGACCCGATCGGCAGCGGCTCGGCGCGGCCCCGGCCCAGGACCCGGGCCAGCGCCCGCCCCTCGGAGGAGTCGCCGGCCTTGGTGCCGGTGCCGTGGCACTGCACGTAGTCCACGGAGGACGGGTCCAGGCCCGCGGCCTCGTAGGCGTCGCGCAGCAGCGCGTCGTGGGCGGGCGGGTTGGGCGCGTACAGCCCCGCGGGCGAGTGGCCGTCGCTGTTGGCGACCGTGCCGCGCACCACCGCGTAGACCCGGTCCCGGTCCTCCCGCGCGTCGGCGAGGCGGCGCAGCACGGTGACCACGACCCCCTCGGCGCGCACGTACCCGTCGCCCGCCTCGTCGAAGGGGCGGCACACCCCGTCGGGCGCGAGCACCCCCGCGTCGACGAACCCGGCGGTGGGTCCGGGCATGACGATCGTGTTGGAGCCGATGACGACGGCGGTGTCGGCCTCGCCCAGCTCCAGGGACTGGCGGGCCAGGTGCAGCGCGGTCGCCGACGCGCTGCACGCGGTGTCCACGGCCATGGACGGGCCCCGCAGGTCCATCAGGTAGGAGACCCGGTTGGCCAGCAGTGCGGGCGCCAGGCCCGAGAGCGTGGACATCGTGATGCGCCGCCCGTCGGGGAACGCCTGCCCCTGCTGGTCGACACTGGCGGACCCGGCCCACACGCCGGTGCGGGTCCCCGACAGCGAGCCGGGCGCGATCCCGGCGTCGGCCAGCGCCTCGGACACGACCTCCAGGATCATGCGCTGCTGGGGGTCCATCTCGGCGGCCTCGTGGGCGTTGACGCCGAACGCGTTGCGGTCGAAGGCGTCGATGCCGTCGATCACCCCGGCGGTCCACGGCCGCTCGGGCCGCTGGTCGGGGTGCAGGCGCTCGACCATGCGCGCCCACCGGTCGGCGGGGATAGGTCCGGTCAGCGGATCACCCTTGACCAGGGCCTCCCACAACCGGCCGGGACCGTCGACGCCGCCGGGCAGACGGCAGCCGATTCCGATGATCGCCGCCCGCCTGTCGGGCTCTCTCGGGCTCACTTGACCGCCACCCACACTCCCGTGCATCCGTGCACTTCGTAGCGCACCTCGGAGAAGTGCTTCTCCAGGAGCGCGCGCAGGTCCTCGGAGGAGTCGTTGGCGTTGGCGAACGTGTTGCTCTGGCCGTTGTAGGCGTTCATCAGCCTGGTGGCGAGCCCGTTGAGGACCACGCCCTCGCCCTTGGCCAGGATCGTGGCGCCGATGAACCTCCCGCCCGGTCGGAGCGCCTTGGCCGCCTCGGCGATCAGCCCCTCCTTGTCCAGCATGCTCGAGCCGCGCACGGTGTGCAGCATCATGTGGCAGTCCACCGAGTCGAGGCTGCCCTCGGCCACCGGCCACGGCTTGAGCGCGTCCTGCTCGACGGTGCGCACGTCGAACCGGCCCCGGAGCCGGTCCCCGGCGACCTTCAGGCAGGTGGCGTTCAGGTCCATCAGGGTCAGCGAGCGCAGCGCCGTGGAAGGCGGCAGCTTGGACAGGAAGTAGCCGTTGCCGGGGCCGACCGTCAGGTGGTTCGCCCCGATGTTGTCGGCGTGGTTGCGGTGCAGGACGGAGTTGGGGACCTGCCAGGCGAAACGGTGGCTGAAGCGGATCACATAAGGCGTGTAGACGAAGCCCAGGAGCTTCGCGCTGTACAGGCCCTCGTTCTTCTCATTGGTCGGCTTTTCGGCGGCGGGGGTGTTTTCGGGCACGGCAGAACCTCGATTAACGGATAGGGGTTAATGGACGAGCGTGCCGTGACACGCGGGACCGGCGCTCCGGACGCGCACCACGGCCCCGGGGCCCTAGTGGGCGCCGGGGGGAGGTGAGGGACGCGTCGGATCGGGCCGCGCGGGGGACCGCCGAGCCGCCGGAAGGGCGCGCCGGTCAGGGCGGCGAATGGGGATGCTGACGCTCGCGGGGGAATTGACCAGGCAGATCGGCTGCATGGGGGTGCTCTCTAACGACAAGGGCGGGGGCATGACCAGAAGTCGGGAGCGGGCAACAGTAGACGCGTCAGGACGGAAACCAGGGCAGACCGAACAGTGGGTGCGAATCCATGCCGGAAAAGCATGGAAGCGCACCCGCGGTCCGATCTGTCACTGTTGTTCATATTAACGATAAAAGTGAATCACGCTAGGGCCCAAAACACACTGGACTCCCTACCGCATCAGGTTTCCCGTCGATCACACCCCTCTCACCCGGTTACTTCCCCGCTGTTTCTCAGTTCGCTTTGGCCTCCACCACCGAGGCGATGTAGTCGCGCGCGGACCGGGGGTCGAACATCCACCGCTCGTAGTCGGCGGGGTCGTCGAACCCGCCGATCCACCGGTCCGCGACCTCCTGGTGCTGCAGGACCGCGCCCATCAGCTCCCCGAAGTGCTCGGGCATCTGCCCGCTCCAGAAGCCGTGGACCATGTCGGAGAACACCGCGGCGTGGCGGCCGCGCTCCTGGTAGAACGTCTCGAACGCGGCTTCCATGAAGGCCGCGTCCCACTCGCCCTGGTGGGCGACGATCGCGTCGGCGTACGCCTGGGCGCAGAAGGTGCTGTTCGCCCAGCCCTGGCCGGCCACCGGGTCCGAGGTGATCACCACGTCGGCCATGCCCAGCACCGGCTTCCCGTGGAGTTCGGCCACCGGCCTGCGCACCGCGGGGGTGAACCGCGTCTGGGTCAGGGAGTTGCGCCCGCCCACCAGGTCGCCGACCCCCAGGTGGCGGATGCGCTCGTAGACGTCCGGCAGGTACTCGCGCAGCAGCGTCTGCATCCCGGCCAGCAGCGGGCCGGGGTCGCGTCCGGCCATCCCGCTGGCGTCCAGGGCCGCGCCCGGGTTCGCCAGCATCGTCACGCTGGTCGCCTCGCCGTGCTCGGTGAGAACCGGGGTGAAGAACACCTCGCCGCCGATGGTCGAGTAGACGTCCACCTGCTGGTCGCCGTCCCAGGCGACGCCGTCCAGGATGGCCTGGGTCACCACGCGCTCGTGCCCGCCCGAGGAGCGGCCGGGGTCGACGCTGAACATGGAGCCGAGTTCGCCCGCGCCCACCGCCACGACCACCAGGTCGTACATACGCACGAAGTACTCCAGGTCGGCGGGGGTGACGCCGTGGATGTAGACCTTGCCGCCCTGGTCCTCGAAGTACTCCAGCCAGTGGGACATCTTCACCCGGCGGTCCACGCTGACCGCGTGCCCGCCGATCCGGCGCGCTATGGGCGAGTTGCCGAAGCTGCCCGAGAACTCCGTCGGGGGCTGCTCGGGGGCGCGCAGCGACATCCGGACACGGTCGAAGCGCGGCGCGATACCGCGCCACTGGTCCAGCCCGGCCTGCTCCTCCAGGGCCCGGGTGCTGGGGAAGGCGAACTGGGTCACCGAGGCGGGGCCGTTCCGGATTTCGGGCGAGGTCTTGCTGGTGATCAGGCCGACCTCATAGCCGTTCTTGAGCAACTGGTGGCCCAGGTAAAGGCCTGACTGTCCGGCGCCGATGATCAGCACTCGGGGCGACAAGGGGGACATGCGCACGTCTCCAAGCTGACGATGACGAGAAGAGGCGGACGGCCGTGCGCTTCACCGGCGTGAGGGAGCCGGTGACGCGCACGCCCCGCCATGGTCAAAACCGCTCCAAACCCCTGAAAACCAAGGAGTTTTCGCCATGGATGATCTCAGATCACCACCACTCGCGCATTTCACCTCCCAAAAACCTCGGGAAATGTTGCGCGCCTCGGTAGCATCCCTTTGCAGCTCTCCACCCGCCCGGCCAGGAGCCTTGTGACCGACCCTCTCGACGACCCCGACCTGACCCGCGCCTACCTCGGCATGGGCTGGAACCCGCCGCCCAGCGCCGTGCGCGCCCTCGTGCGGGCGCCCCGCTGGTCCCAGCGCCGCCTCCGCGACGCCGACGTGCTGCGGCTCAACCCCGCCCAGCACGCCCTGGACGTGGACACCGCGCGGGCCGACGCCTGCGCCCTGAACCCCCCGCACGCCGCGGCCACCGCCTCCCTCATCCGCGTGCTGTGGGAGCGGGAGACCGTCGGTGTCGCCGAGGCCGCCGCCCTCGCGCGCATCCCCGTGGGCGTGCTGCGCGTCGTGGCCCCGCTCCTCATCGACGCCGCGCTGGTCACGATCGACCCGCGCCCCGGGCCCCTCAAGGTCACGGTGGTGGCCCCCACCCTGGTCGCCGAACGCGACTTCATCGCCGACGTCACCGGGGCCGCGCCGCTCCCGCGGCGCACCCGGTACCGCACCCGCCGGGGCGGGAAGCAGATACTGGAGAGCACCGTCAGCGCGATCGCGGCCGCCTCCGCGTGGCCGGCCCCGCTGTGCCTGGTGGGCAGTCCGCGCGGGACCGACGAGGACTCCCTGTGGGAGGACGCGCTGCGGGACACCTCCCTCGTGGTCGTCCTGGCCGGCCCGCAGGCCGACCAGGCCGCGTTCAACGCCGTCGACCGGTGCGTCCAGCAGGAGCTCGACTACCTCGTCGTGCGCGACCGGGACGCCCCGCCGGAGGTGTGGACCCCGCGCCACGTCCAGCGGTGGCTGCGCGAGCTGGAACTCGCCTGCCCCGGCGGGGCGCCGGCCGTCCACGAGTGGACGCCCGGCGCCGGCGCGCCTCTGGGCGGTGTCCTGTCCCACCGCGCCCACCGCGCCCGCACCCTCCGGTGACCCCGGCACCGGCGTCCCGGAACGACCGTTCCGCGGAACACCGGTGCCGGGGCCGCCGGTGGGGTCACCCTTCGAGGGCGTCGCGCAGCCGGCGGGCCTCCTTGAGCAGGCGGGTCGAGCCCTTGCGGGCGGCCAGGGCGCTCACCTCGGCGACCGGGCCCCTCGCTCCGCACCGGTGGGCGCTCTCGGCGGCCACCGCCAGCACGTCGGGCAGCCCCTTCGCCTTCTCGTCGCGGTCGAGCAGGGCGGGCAGCGCGGCGGACAGCGCCGTCCACACCGCGCCGGAGGCGCCGAAGCGGGCCGCCTCCCGGACCGACTCCGCCAGGCCCCTGGGCGTGACGACCCCGTAGCGCGTCGCCTCGGCCAGTTCGCGGCCCAGGAGCGCGGGGTCGAGGCCGCCGCGCGCGGCCAGGACCAGCAGCGCGTCCACCGCCGCCGTCCGGATCCCGGCGTCGCGCGCGCCCAGGCCGCAGGCCAGGCCCAGGTGCAGGGCGGGCCCGGCCGCGCCGGAGCCCTCGGCCAGCGCGGGCAGCAGCAGCATCCCGCTGCCGGGGTCCGCGTAGGAGACCTCGGTGAACGCCGGTTGCAGGTGGAGGGCGACCAGCTCGCGCCGGACCGGGACCACGAACGGCCAGTGCCCGTGGTTGTCGGGAGGGATACGGGAGGGCCGCTCACTGTCCAGCACGCGCGCGAAGACCTCGGCCAGCGCGCACGGCGGGACCAGCCGCTCGTTGGCGAACAGCAGGAGCTTCGTGGGACGGCCGCCGCCCCAGCGGGGGTTCTCCTCGGCCGTCTCGGCCGCTCGGACCAGCTTCGGTTCGGGGAGTCCCCCGGCCTCCAGCCAGGCGGTGAGCCTGCGGCCCGCGTCGGAGGCCAGTTCCCGGGCACGGGCCAGGACGTCCCCGCCGCACGCGGCGGCGTCCACCCGCAGCAGCGCCTGGGACAGGTCGACCTCCCCGGGGACCGCGCCCACCCGCTCGTACTCGGCGATCCGCTCCACGAGCGCGGCCGGGTCGATCCGGCCGTCGGTGAGCGTGGGCGTGGCCAGCAGGAACGGCGGCGCCCCGCCGACAACCATGCGCGCGACCTCCCGCAACCGCTCCTGCAACACCGCGTTCAACGGCGACGGGGCGCGGGAGGCGGGGTTCTCCCCGATCCTGTGGCTGAACCTCCACACGGGGCCTCCGTGCTCCTCGCCCAGGATCTCGGCCACCACGTGGCAGACGTCGCCCATACTCCGGTCACTCGGCCCCACACGGCCTATCCACGAGTCGGTCCGGGTGGTCGCCTCGAGGGCGTGGACGAGACCGTCCCGGTCCCGGTGGGCGTGGCGCACCAGCCCGTCCAGGACCCGCTCGAACACCGATGCCTCGACGGTGGAGACGGCGATCCCGTCCGCCCAGTTGAACCGCGTGGCCGCGATGATCGCGTTGACCTCCTCGGCGACCTCGACGGCGGTGGCCGGCGGCGCCTCCATCGGCCGGGGGCCGGAGACGGCGGGCAGGACGTCGGGCTCGGGATCGTCGTCGGCGACCGCCCCGCCCAGGACCTCGGCGGCGCGGCCGCGCAGAACCGGGGTCAGCGCGGCCGCCGCCGCCACCAGGCCGGGCCGCACCGCGTCCCCGGCGGCGGGCAGGTGGCGGGCCACCAGGTTCAACGCCCGCTCCTGCACGGCCAGGTCGCCATGGCCGAACGCGTCGGCGGCGGCCAGCGCCGCCAACCCCGCCCGGGACCGGTCCCGGCGCGCCGCCCGGTCCAGCCACGACAACTGGGCGCGCACGAGGGTCGCCTCGGTGCGGAACAGCACCGACGCCGACGCGTCCACGAGGTGCTCGTCCTCCAGGCGGCCCGCCTCGTCCAGGCGGGCCAGGACCTTTTGGGCGTGGCCCGCCACGGGAGAGGGCGTGTCGGGCAGCAGCCGCAGCAGCGTGACGGTACGCGCCGCGTACTCGTCCTCGGTCGGCTCCAGCGCGTCGAGCAGCTTCCGGAAACCCCGCAGGTCGCCCGGGCGGCCCGGGCGCAGCAGCCGCGCCAGCGCGCCGTCCAGAAGCGCCTCCCGGTCGAGGCGGCCCTCCCGGCACAGCGCGGCCAGCAGGTGGTTCCAGCCGTTCTGGAGGTTCGGGGGGTGGTTCCGGTCCTGAAGCAGCGGTCCGACACCGCCCACCTCGAACAGGCGCGGGACGACCGCGTCGAGGAAGGGGTCGTCGCGCACCCGGTCCAGGGCCCCCAGCCGGCGCCCCCCGCTCCGCGGAGCGGTCAGGACGCCGTCGACGACGTCGGGCCAGTCGTCCGAGGCGCCCCACAGGCGGTTCCGCATCCACGCCAGGACGAAGCCCTCGTCGGCCGGGACCGGGCAGCCCGAGAGCAGCACCAGGCGGTCGACCAGGAAGAGGCGGTTCTCGTCCCATTCCGCGCCGGACCGGGCGGCGACGCGGCGCGCGACGTCGCCCTGCCACTCCTTGGGGCGGGCGGCCAGGACCTCCAGTATCCGGGCGCTGGTGGGGAAGTCCGCGAGCCACGCCAGGTCCCGGTGCGTGACCCACTGCGCGACGGCGGCCGCGCCCGTGTGGCAGCCCGCGCCCGCGACCAGCAGCGCCTTCTTGCGCCGGTGGACCTCGCCCTGCCACTGGTCGCGCAGAGCCGCCACCAGCGTCTTGAGGAAGGGCAGGCACGAGCGCCGCTCCTTCTCCGACAGCGCGGCGACCAGGCCCGGCAGCCGGTCGGCCGCGCCCTCGGCCACGGCGGTCAGCACCCCGTTCGCGGCGGGGGAGAGCTCGCGCCCGGCGGCCTCCAGCACCTCCCGCTCCTCCGGGAGGAGGGCTCTGATCCAGCGCTTGGAGACCCCCTCCCGGCCGTGCCTCCGCTCGACGCCCTCCAGCACCGACCGCTCCTCTCCGGAGAACTCCCTGATCCGCCCCAGCGGGACCCCGGTGCGGAGGGCGAGCCTGAGATCGGGGTGCACCGGGTCCGCCGCGCCCTCCTCCGGCTGCTCCGTCCCGAGGCCGCTCATCGGGGCTCCACCCCTTCCGGGGCCGCCTCGGCGGCGCTGCGGACGATGCGCACGGCCAGGGCGTGCTTGCACGGCCCGCGACCGCCCCGGTACTTCGCCCACCACTGGCAGGTGCAGGTCAGCACCCCGTCGGCGACGCGGACGCGGTGGCTGTGGTCGTCGACGACGACGGTGGCCAGGTCCCCTTCGAGGCGCACCGCACCGGCCTCGACCAGGGCGCGGGCGGCGCGCAGCCGCGGGTTGTCCTTCTCCGCGCGCCCGGCGTCGTAGGGGAGCTCCCGGTGGAAGTAGGCCGCCTCGGCGGTGTCGTAGCCGATCCGCCCGGCGGTGCCCAGGAGGGTGAGCGCGGCGCGGACCCGTTCGGGGGTCAGCCCGGCCTGCCGGGCGAGGTCGGCGACGTCCACCCTCGGCTCCCAGGCCAGCAGCACCGCGACCATCTCGGCGTCCTCGGCCGCCTCGCCCGTGGCCAGGGCGTCCAGGACCGCACCCTCGCCCGAGAACCCGCGCGAGGCGTCCGGGGACAGCGTCAGGGTGAGCCGCATCCCCGGCAGCACCACCTCCCAGGCGCTGGCGGCGGACGCGCCCGCCGTGGCCGCGGGCGGCCCGTACACGCGCAGGGCGAGGGCGTGCCGCAGCACCCGCCGCAGCGCGGCGAGGCGCTCGGGCCCCGGCAGGCAGACCGCGCCGGGCACCGGCCGGGACGTGGGCCGCAGGGTGCGCCCGGCCGGGACCACCCACATCACGGTCCGCGTGTTGCCGCGCGGCAGCGAGCGCAGGAACCGCACGGCCTCGTTCGCGGGGATCTCGGCGCGCAGGTCGAAGGCCGAGGCGATCACCTGCGTCTCGGCGAAGCCCCGGAGCCACCGGGCGGGCAGCGGGACCTTCTTCTCCACCACGGGTCCGTCGAACGTGGTCACGGTCAGCTCGTCCGGACCCACCTCCAGGTGCAGCGGGTCGGAGCCGCCGATCCGCGACAGGGCCTCGCGCAGCGGGTTGTTCACGTCCACGTTGGTGGTTCCGTGGCCGATCTCGTCCCCGTCCAGGCCGTCGCCGAGGACGTCGAGGCGCGCGTAGACGCCGCAGCAGTCGGAGAAGGACTCGAACCGGATCCGGTCGCCGTTGCCGGTGACCACCGGGTCCCGGACGTACGACTCCACCCGCTGGTAGTAGCGGGCGGCGGCGACGTCGGCCACGCCCAGCAGCGCGGCGGCCGCGGCCTGCGGCTCGGTCAGGAACCCGGTGAAGAACCGGGGGTGGGCCCGCGTCCCCTCCGGGGTCAGGCCGACCGAGGTCTCCAGCGAGAGGCCGGTCCGGGCCCCGTCGACGTGGACGGCCGAGGGACGGAGGTAGCTGTAGGCGTGTGCCGTGGTCGTCATGGAGGTGACCCTAGGGGAGGCCGGTGACAGACTCCCAGGGCCGGTCCCGCTCCCCGCCGCCCCGCCCGCGTCGGCGTCGTCAACGCGACCGGCGGACCCGCGCCGCGTGCCGTGCGCGGGCGCCCACGGCGGCGAGACCGGCGAGGGACCCCGTGACCAGCCACACCACGACGGTCGGGGTGACGTGCAGGAGCTGCCACCAGCTCGCGTCGCGCCCGTTGAAGACGAACTCCGCGATCGGGTGCAGTCCGGCGAGGAGGGCGAGCGGAAGCAGGTGCGGGGCCGACGCGAGGACGAGCCGCCGCACCGGCCCGCGGGCGCGTGCGGCCGCCCACCGGGGCGCGCGGAGAACCGCGGCGGCCCCGAGCGCCGCGGCCGCCAGGGTGAGCAGGGCCATGACCCCGTCGACGATCGCCAGGACCGGCGGCCCGACCTCCGGCGCGCCGCCCTCCGCCAGCTCCGCGAGGCCCTCCGCGACCACCCGCGCCTCCACCCCGCCCGTGTTGAGACCGCCGTTGAGCACGACCGCGATGCCGTGCCCGCTCTCCGGCAGGACGATCTGCTGGGAGGTGTAGGTGAACAGCCATCCGCCGTGCCCCGCTCCCGCCCCCTCCAGGTTCCACCCCAGGCCCGCGTCCGCCTCCCCGGCGGCCCCCTCCCCGGGCGCGCGCATCGCGGCGAGCGTGTCCGGGGAGACGGGGCCGGTCCCGCTCCGGGGGTGTCCGGTCGCGTGCAGGACGAGCCATTCGGCCAGGTCGTCGGCCGTGGTCACGACGCCGCTGGAGCCGTCCAGGAACCAGCTCGGCTCGTCGGCGGCGACCGCGCCGCCGTACATCAGGACGTGGCCGCGCGGGACCTCGGGCGCGTCCCGGAGGTCGCCGACCGTGGTGCTGTCGTCCATCCCCAGCGGCGCGAACACGTCGCTCTCCAGCCGGTCGGCGAACGGCTCGCCGCCGACGACCTCCACCAGGCGCGCCGCGACCGCGTAGTTGGGGTTGTGGTACGAGTAGCGCGTCCCGGGGGCCGCGGCCGGCTCCACCTCCCCCAGCTGCGCCACGCGCTCCTCCAGCGTCGCGGGCAGCGGTCCGCTCTTCTCCGGGAACGTCGTGTCCGAGAGCCCGGAGGTGTGGTCGAGCAGCTGGCGCACGGTGATCTCGTCACCGCGCGAATCGGCGACCCGGAACTCCGGCAGGTACTCCACGACGGGCGCGTCCAACGCGACCGAGCCCTCCTCCACCAGCCGCATGACGGACATCGCGGTGAACGACTTGCTCATCGACGCGACGGGGACCGGCGAGTCCGCGGTCATCGGCGCGCCCGTGGAGTCGTGCCCGTAACCGGCGACCCGGACGACGCGCTCGCCCTCGGTGACGGCGACCACCGCCCCGGGGACGCCGTTGGCGTCGAGGTAGCCGGTGACGAACGCGTCCACGGCGGCGGGGGTGAGGGCCGCGGTCCCGTCCGCCGCCGCTCCCGGCGGCGCGCCCGCGGCGAGCACCGCCGCGGCGGTCAGGAGCACCGCCCCCGCGCGGGACGCGCGTCCGGTCCGGCGTGCCGGCGGCGTTCCGGTCTCCACTGTCATGAGGGGCTCCCCGTCCTGTCGTGGTCGTCCCGGCCCGCCGCCGGAAGCGTCCCGCGGCTCGACGGTAGGGATCGGGACCGCGTCGGGGCATCGCGTGATGGACGGCGGCGACACCTGACTTTCGGGTGATTTCCGAGGTGTCCCGGACACCGCCTCCGGGTGAGAGGAAACCCGTATCCCCAGTCCAGCAGGGGCTTCCCGCGGTAGGCCGGGCGCGCGCGGCGCCGGGGGCGGCGTCCGCGCGTCGGTAACGTCGTCGGTGTGACGGACTCCGCTGGAAGACCTCGACGGCTCCGCCCCGGGCGCGCCCCGGCCGACCTCGGCCTGGCGCTGGGACTGGTCGCGGCCGCCCTCGCCTGGCCCGGCCACGGCTCCACGGTCTCCGTGTGGGTGGCGGTCGGCGCGTCGGCCGTGCTCCCGGCGGTGGTGTCGGCGGGCCGCCGCCGACCGCTGTCCGCGCTGCTCGCCGCCGCCGCGCTGGGCCTCCTCACGTCGTGGGACCCCCTGCGGCCGGTGGGCCCGTTCCTGCCCGCCCTGGCCCTCATGGGCTATCTGGCGGGCCGCCGGACGGAGCGGGCCCGGCCCGCCCTGGTCGTGTTCGCGGCGGTCGGAGCCGCGGTGACCGTCGTCGCCCTGGCCGCCGCGCTGGGGTCGTGGGCGTGGGGCGCCGCGGGGCCCAGCCGCGCGGCCTCCGAAGCGGTGCTGGTGTGGGGAGGCAAGACCGGCGCCCTCGTCTTCGCGGGTGTGCTGCCGTGGCTGGTCGGCCGGTACCGCCGCCAGCACGTCGAACTCGTGGCGGCGGGCTGGGAGCGCGCGGCGCTGCTCGAACGCGGGCGGCTGGCCGACGCCGAACGGGAGCGGCTGCTGGAGCGCGCCCGCATCGCCGAGGAGATGCACGACACGCTGGGCCACGAGCTCACCCTCATCGCGGTCCGGGCGGGCGCGCTGGAGATCGCGCCGGGGTTCGACGAGCGGCGCTGCCGCGAGGCGGCCGGGGAGCTGCGCGCCGACGCCACCCGTGCCACGGAGCGGCTCCAGGAGATCATCGGCGTCCTGCACGAGGGGAGCCCGGCCGCCCCCGGGGACCGCGCGGGCGGGGCGGACGCCGCCGCGCTCGTCGAGCGCGCCCGCGCCTCGGGGATGGCGGTCGAGTCGCGGACCAGCGGCGACCCGGCGGCCGTCCCGCCGGAGGTGGCGCGCGCGGCGCACCGCGTGGTGCGCGAGGCGCTCACCAACGCGGGCAGGCACGCCCCCGGCGCCGCCGTCACCGTCGAGACGGTCCACACCGGCGGCGCCACCACGGTCACCGTCACCAACGGACCGCCGACGGAGCCGCCCGCTCCCGACGGCCGGCTGTCCGGCAACCGAGGGCTCGCCGGGCTGCGCGAACGGGTCCGGCCGATCGGCGGCACCCTGTCCGCCGCACCGCACGAAGGGGGCTTCCGGGTCCGCGCGCGCCTGCCGCACCCCGACCGGGGCGCCACCGTTCCGGAGCCCGGGGCCGGCCCCGGCGCTTCGGAGGTCGCGGACGCGATGGCGCGCACCCGGCGGCGGACCCTGCGCGGCCTGGCCGCCGCCGTGCTGGTGCCGCTCGCCCTCGGGCTCGCGGTCGCGGCCGCGCTGTTCGGGTACGTCGCCCACACCACGGCCCACTCGGTCCTGGCCCCCGACGACTACGCGGCGCTGCGGGTGGGCCAGTCGCGCGCGGAGGTCGGGGCGGTGCTGCCCGCCATGGAGATGGTCGACCCCCCGGTGGACCGCGCCCCGCCCGCACCGAGCGGCGCGACATGCTACTTCTACCGGTCGAACGCCACCCTGTTCGACCCCGTCGACCTGGCCCGTTACCGGCTGTGCTTCGCCGGCGACCGGCTGGTCGACAAGGACGTCGTCTGATGGCGCCCCGACCGGACCCGCGACGGGGGGCGGGGGCGTCCTCGGGGGTGCGGATCGTCCTGGCCGACGACGAGCCCCTGCTGCGCGCGGGCATCCGGGCGATCCTGTCGGCCGACCCGTCGTTCGAGGTGGTCGCCGAGGCCGCCGACGGCCACGGCCTCGTCGCGGCGGCGCGCGAGCACCGCCCCGACGTCGCGCTGGTCGACATCCAGATGCCCGGACTCGACGGCCTCTCCGCGATCGGGGGCGTCCGCCGCGCGTCGCCCGGGACCGCCGTCGTCATCCTCACCACCTTCGGCAGGGACGAGTACATCTCCCGCGCGCTCACCGAGGGCGTCGACGGCTTCGTCCTCAAGGCGTCCGATCCGCGCGACCTCCTCGCCGGCGTGCGCGCCGTCGCCGACGGCGGCGCCTACCTGTCGCCCAGGGTCGCCGAGCGCGTCGTCGCCGCCTACACCGGCGACCGGGCGCGCCCACGCGCCGCGGCCCGCGAGCGCGTGGCCGCGCTCAGCCCCCGCGAACGCGACGTCCTCGCCCTCGTGGGCGCCGGCCTGACCAACAGCGAGATCGCGCGGCGGCTCTTCCTGTCCGAGGACACCGTCAAGACCCACCTGCGCGCGGTGTTCACCCGGCTCGACGTGCGCAACCGCGTGCAGGCGGCCGTCACCGCCCACGACGCGGGCCTGGTGCCCTGACCCGCGTCGCCCTTCCCGGTGGTCTCGGCCTTTTCGGGGTCTCGACCGCGTCCGAGACCCCGGGAAGGGCGAGACCACCGGGAAGGGCGGTACCGGGCGGGACCCGTGGGCGGAGTGAGGTCCGACGTCCCCACAAATGATGATTCGGCCCCCTTCGCGGGCCCGGAACCGATATGGTTTGCTGAGCGGTTGCCACCCACCTCCCCCTCCTCTGCGACACACGCCCCGCGCACGCATGGGCGGCCCCGGTTCGATGCGCTCAGCGCCGGTCACCGGGACGGCGGACACGCCCGCGGCTCGTCGCGAGACCTCTGAGACGACTCTGAAAGAGGCATGTCCGTGACCGAGAAGGTTCGCCTCGTCTGCCCTCTGGGGCGCAAGCACGCCGAGCTGTGGGGCGGGGCGGCGCTGGTCGTACTCGGCGTGGTCTGCGTCGCGGCCGGGGCGACCCACTGGGCCAACCTGGCGCTGGGCGGCCTGCTCGTCGTCGGCGGCCTCGCCCTCTCCTGGCACGGCTCCCGGTTCAGGCCCCCGGTCCTGGAGATCGACGCGCAGGAGTTCCGCTACACCCGCGGCCGCTACGTGGTGCGCATCCCCTTCTCCGACATCGGCTCCTACTACGTCCTGCCCGGCCGCACCCGCTCGCTCGGCCTGTGCGACGCCACCGGGCGCCCGCGCCTCTTCCCGTCCGTGGAGGGCCGCCGCGCCGGCCGCCCCTACCTGCCGCTGACCGGCCTGACCTCCCCCGCCAAGGTGGACGCGTTCATGAGCTCGGCGGGCATCCCGCCGCGCGACCGCTCGATCACCTCCGGCTGAGCGGACGCCCGGACACGGCGGCGGGCCGCACCCGGTCCGGGTGCGGCCCGCCGCCGTTCCACCGGGTCGCGCTTCCCGGGACGGTCCGGGAGCGCCCCCTAGAACTCCAGGCCCTCGGCGTCCTCGCCCAGGACCTCCGTGAGGAAGTCGGGGTTCTCCTGGAGCCAGGCGCGGGCGCCCGCCTCCTCGTCGTCGGGGTTCTGGTTGAGGATCACGTCCTCCAGCGACGCCAGCTGCTCGTCGGTGAGCGCGAAGTTCTGCAGCCACCCGTTGACCTCGGGGAACTCCTCGCCGAAGCCCGCGCGGCCGATGGTGTGGATCTGCTCGCCGTCGCCCATGGCGCCCTCGGGGTCCTCGAGGTCCTTCAGGTCGTAGTCGGCGTAGGCGATGTGCGGCCGCCACAGGGTGACGACGATGGGCTCCTCCGCGGCGATGGCGCTGTCGAGCTCGGCCAGCATGGCCGCCGTCGAGGACTCGACGAGCTCGTACTCCTCCAGCCCGTAGGCGGGGATCGCCTCCTCCTTGGTGGTGCGCACCAGGCCCGAGCCGGACTCGATGCCGACGATCTCGCCGCCGAACTCGTCGCCCATGCCCTTGAGGTCCGCGATGGAGTTCACGTCCTCCATGTAGGCGGGGACGGTCAGCTCGAGCGTGGCGTTGTCGTACCAGACGCCGATGTCCTCCACCTCCCCGCCGTACTGCTCCCAGTAGTCGCCGTGGGTGTCGGGGAGCCAGGTGTCCATGAAGAGGTCGACGTCGCCCTGGGCGACGCCCTGGAACAGCGGGGCGACGTCGACGTTCTCGACGGTGACGTCGTAGCCCTTCTCCTCCAGGATCACCTTCCACAGGTTGGTGACCGCGATGCCCTCCTCCCACGGGATGAGGCCGATGCTGATCGCCTGGCCGCCCTCGCCCTCTCCCTCCTCGGGACCGGTGGCGACACCGCCGCCGCCTCCTCCGCAGGCGGTGGCCAGCAGCGCCAGGGACGCGACGCCGGCCCCCAGGGTGAGCATCCGGGTACTGCGCTTCGTCGATCGCACGGAACTTCCTTCCTCTTGCACGGAACGGACTGAGAACGCGCCGGTGCGGGCCCGGCGTTCTCGGCGGGGCTCCCCGCCGCCGGGCCTCCCGAAGGGGCCCGACGGCGCGGTGCTCACCCCGCCTGGGCTTTCTGTGCTCTGAGCGCCGGGGAGTAGCGGGTGACGGCCCCGGTCAGGCGGTCCAGGTAGATCGCCAGGACCACCACCGCGATACCGCCCTCGAAGCCGAGCGGCATGTCGCTGCGCGCGATGCCCGAGTACACGACGTTGCCGAGGCCGCCCGCCCCGACCATCCCGGCGATGACCACCATGGACAGGCTGAGCATGATCACCTGGTTGATCCCGGCCATGATCGTGGTGAGCGCGAGCGGGAGCTGGATCTGCCGCAGGATCTGCAGGTCGGGGGCGCCGAACGCCTCACCGGCCTCGACCAGTTCCTTGTCGACCTGGCGGATGCCCAGTTCGGTCAGCCGGACACCGGGCGGCATCGCGAAGATCACCGTCGCGATCACGCCGGGCACCTGGCCGATGCCGAAGAAGAAGATCGCCGGGATCAGGTAGACGAACGCGGGCAGGGTCTGCATGAAGTCCAGGACCGGCTTCAGCACGCCGCTGAGCTTGTTGCTGTAGGCGGCCAGCACGCCGATCGGGACGGCGACGACGACCGCGACGACGGTGGCGACCAGGATCAGCGCCAGGCTGCTCATCGCGTCCTGCCACTTGTCCATGCTCACGATCAGCAGGAAGCCCAGGACGCTGAACAGCGCGAGCCGCCAGCCCGAGACCACCCACGCCAGGGCGGCGAGCAGCAGCAGGGTGATGAGGTCGATCTGCACGCCGACGACGAAGTGCAGGGTGAGGACGGCCAGCAGCGCGGCGACCGCCCCGATGGCGGTGTAGCGCTGCCGGCGCGGCGCCTTGGTCGCGAACACGGCCACGGCCAGGGCCGTGAGCAGCAGCAGCGCCAGAACCAGCGGCGGGTAGACGTACTCGGCGCCGAAGAGCTCCATGGCCCACACGAACAGCGGCGCGGGCATGGACCCGATGACCGCGGCCGCGGCTCCGAAGAGGAGTTCGGCCAGGTAGAGCAGGAGGAACGCGCCCCACAGGACCGCGGTGGCCCTCCGACCTCGGCCTTCCAGCAGTCCCTTGGTGACCACGGCCGCGGCGATGAGGGTGAGGAACGTCGCCGAGGGTGCGGTCAGCAGCACCGACAGGAAGTCGACGCTGGCGCCGATGACCTCGCCGATGAGGTCGAAGACGAAGCCGAGGTTGGCCCGCAGCCAGTTGATCGTGCTCTCGAACCACTGGCCGACCGGGATCCGCGGCACCTCCACGGAGTGGGTCAGGACGGGTGCTCCCATCAGCGCTGTCCTCCTTCGCTTCCGTCGGCGCCCTCGCTCCGGGCGGCTCCGTTCGGAGCCGCGGCCGCGACCAGGTCGTCGGCGCCCTCGGGCGCCTGCTCGTCCTCGGAGGCCCCCGGGGCCAGCGCCGCGAGCAGGGTGACCCGGGGAATGACCCCGACGAGGCGCTCGTCGTCGTCGACGACCGCCAGCGGGTAGGGGCTCAGCGCGGCCTGCTGGAACAGGTCGGCGACGGCGGTGTCGGGGTGGACGCGCTCGACGTCGGCGACGACGAGCCCTTCGAGGTCCTTGACCCCGGTGCGGACCGCCTCGCCGATGGCCTCCTCGCGCACCACGCCGACGAGGCGCCGGTCGCGGTGGACGACGAACGCCGTGACCGTCTGGTTCTCGCGCATCGTGCGCAGCGCCGCGCGCGGCCCGTGCCCCGGGTCGATGACCGGGATCGGCGGTTCCATGACGGAGGACGCGGTGAAGACGCGGGTGCGGTCCACGTCCTCGGTGAACTGGGCGACGTAGTCGTTGGCCGGCTGGCTGAGGATCTCCTCGGCGGTGCCGATCTGGGCGACGCGGCCGTCGCGCAGCACGCAGATGCGGTCGCCCAGGCGCATCGCCTCGTTGAGGTCGTGGGTGATGAAGATGATGGTCTTGCCGAGCTCCGCCTGGAGCTGCAGCAGCTGGGTCTGCATGTCCCGGCGGATCAGCGGGTCCAGGGCGCTGAACGCCTCGTCCATGAGGATGATGTCGGTGTCCGCGGTGAGCGCGCGGGCCAGGCCCACGCGCTGCTGCATGCCGCCGGACAGCTGCTGGGGCACCTTGTCCTCCCAGCCCTCCAGGCCGACCAGGCCGAGGGCGTGCCGCGCCCGCTCGTGCCGCTCGGCGCGCGGGACGCCGCGGACCTCCAGCCCGTAGGCGGCGTTCTCCAGCACGGTGCGGTGCGGGAAGAGCGCGAAGTGCTGGAAGACCATGCTGATCTTCTCGCCGCGCAGGGTGCGCAGCGCGCGCTTGGGCAGCGCGCTGATGTTGGTGCCGTCGACCTCCACCGACCCCGCGGTGGGGGGCAGGAGGCCGTTGAGCATCCGGATCAGCGTGGACTTGCCGGACCCCGAGAGGCCCATGACGACGAAGATCTCCCCCGGTTCGACCTCGAACGACACGTCGATGACGGCGGCCGTGACGTCCAGTTCCCGGATCTCGTCGCGGTGGCGTCCGTCCGACAGCAGTTCGACGGCCTTGGGTGCCCGTTTTCCGAACACCTTGTACAGATTGCTCGCGCGTACAGCTGGCACGGTCTCCTCTTCAGCTCTGCCTCGCCGCTGGGAACAGCAGGTCCGGCTCGGTGACCCCCCTCACCCGTTCGGGTTCCACAGCGTGTACTTCGGCGTCCGCGCGCTGGAGGGGCCGCCCCCGGTGTGACTCGCACTCCCGGCGGACATGGTTCAGCGCATACGAATGCCCGGTTTGCGTAGATAGGCCAACCTATACACCGCCACCTGGGGTTTTCCTTGGAAACATCACAGCGAGATAACGTGTTTAAGACGCGAAAACCCGAAAAGTCGACTTGCGGCAATCAGGCCGGCATGAAAGAGGCAAGAATATGTGATTTACATCACTCGGTCTTAAATGGTGATCAGGAACACATTTTCAGGTCCGCGCAGATAGGCCGATCGAGGCCCCCGTCACACCGGAACGGGCCCGTCTTCCGGACAGGCAGGCCCCTACCATGCGCGGCCTGCCCGAAACGGCCCCTGTCGCATAAAGTCGAGGAGTGACCCAGTCCAGGATCAGCGCCATCGTGACCGTCGTGGTCTTCACCGCGGCGATGTGGATCTTCGAGATCATCGACTTCTTCGCCGGGGGCTCCCTGGACCAGCGGTTCGGCATCCGCTCATGGGTGATCGCCGACCTGTGGACCGTCTTCACCGCGCCGTTCATGCACGCCGACTTCGCGCACCTGATGGCGAACAGCGTGCCGATGCTCGTCCTCGGCTCCCTGGTGGCCTTCAGCGGCCTGTCCCGCTTCATCTGGGCGTCGCTCATCATCACCGTGGTCAGCGGGATCGCGGTGTGGCTGCTGTCGGGCTACGGCAGCCTGACCGTGGGCGCGAGCGGCCTCATCTTCGGCTACTTCGGCTACCTGGTGCTGCGCGGGATCATCGAGCGCAAGACGATCGACATCGTCATCATGATCTGCGTGGTGCTGTTCTACGGCACCCTGATCTTCGGCGTGCTGCCGCAGCAGCAGGGGATCTCGTGGCAGGCCCACCTGTTCGGCTTCCTGGGCGGCCTGCTGTCCGCCTACGTCCTGCCCCGGCGCGCCAAGCCCCGGCCGGTCACCGGCGGCTACGGACCCCAGGGCCTCCCGGGCTACTAGGAGTCTCCCCGCTTCTCCTCGCTGATCTTGACCTTTTCGGGGCCTCAACCGCTTCTGAGACCCCGGAAAGGTCAAGATCGGCGGGGAGAAGCGGCTACGAGCCGGAGTCGATCGGCGCGCGGGTGAAGTTCCGGTAGGACCGCGACGGCGTCGGTCCGCGCTGCCCCTGGTACCGCGACCCGTACGCGGCCGAGCCGTAGGGGTGCTCGGCGGGCGAGGTCAGCCGGAACATGCACAGCTGCCCGATCCGCATGCCGGGGTACAGCTTGATGGGCAGCGTCGCGACGTTGGACAGCTCCAGCGTGACGTGCCCGGAGAACCCGGGGTCGATGAACCCCGCGGTGGAGTGCGTGAGCAGCCCGAGCCGGCCCAGCGAGCTCTTGCCCTCCAGCCGGCTGGCGATGTCGTCGGACAGCGTGACCGTCTCGTAGGTGGACGCGAGCACGAACTCCCCGGGGTGCAGGACGAACGCCTCGTCCCCTTCGGGCTCGACCAGCCGCGTCAGCCCCGGCTGCTCCACCGCCGGGTCGATGTGCGGGTACCGGTGGTTCTCGAACACCCGAAAGTAGCGGTCCAGGCGCACGTCGACACTCGACGGCTGGACGAGCCCGGGGTCGTAAGGGTCCAGCTTGACCTGCCCGGACTCGATAGCGGCCCTGATGTCACGATCGGAGAGAAGCACGCAGAAGAATCTACCCGCTCGGACCTCACACCCCCGCCACGGCGTTTCCCTTACCCATGACGCCGTCGGGTAGGGTAATCTTCGTGTCGAGCGGTTGAGCCGTTCACAACGCGGATGTAGTTCAATGGCAGAACTTCAGCTTCCCAAGCTGATAGCGCGGGTTCGATTCCCGTCATCCGCTCCACAGGACAAAGGCCCAGGTCAGGGAGACAATCCCGAACCTGGGCCTTCGTCGTTCCCGGGGCTGTTCCGAGCCCGCGTGCCAGTTCCTTGCCAGATGCTCAGCGGAGCGCCGCAAGCGCCGGGGGGTCGTCGTCACCGTCGGTGTCCGCATCCGCGAACGACTCGGCCTCCCTGGCCCTGCGCAGTTCCTCAGCGGCCAGCTCCCCGAGCGCGTCCGCGATGTGGCGCGCCCGGTTGTCCCGCGCGTGCAGGTACACCAGCGCGGCCCGCGTGCTGGAGTGCCCCATCCGGTTCATGAGTTCCCGCAGCGACGCGCCCGCCTCGGCCGCGAACGTGTTGCCCGCGTGCCGCAGGTCGTGAAGACGAACGCCTTTCAGACCCGCTGCCTTGCAGGCGTCCGCCCAGTACTTCGAGAAGTTCGAGCGCCGGAGCTGCCCGCCCTTGACGCCGACGAACACGAAGGAGTCGGGATCGTCGGAGCCGTAGACCACCAGGTGCCGCCGAAGATCGTCGATGATCAGCGAGGGCAGCGCCACCGTCCGGTATCCCGCCCTGGACTTGGGAGTGCCCTTGACCAACGCGCTCAGGTCGTAGACGGTTTCCCGGACGGTCACGGTGCGCGCGTCGAGGTCGAGCCAGCGCCGCCGCAGACCCGCCAACTCCCCCCATCGCAGACTGCCGAACGCCGCGAGGAGCACGAGCGCCCGGTAGCGCGGTTTGATGACGTCGGCCAGCTTGTACACCTCGGCCACCGACAGCGCCGGGCGTTCCTCGGCGTGCTCCTGGCCCGCCCCCTCGATCCGGCAGGGGTTCTTGCGGATCAACTCGTCACGTACGGCGGTGTTGAGAACCGCGCGCATGAGCCGGTACGCCTTGGCCACCGTGGACTTACCGACCTTGGCCTTGCGCCGAGCCGTCCGCCACTTGCGTACGTGGACTTCTTTGATGTCCTTGATGAGCACGTGCCCGAAAGTCGGATCGAGATGGAGACGCAACAACCCCTCGTAGAGCTGTGCGGTCTTGGGGCTCAGGTCCCGGTCTTCCAGCCAGTTCGCCGCGTACTCCCCGAAGGGCACCGCCCCGGCGTCCGGATCAACCCATTCTTCCCGCAGGATCTCGGATTCCTTGAGGCTCAGCCACCGCTCAGCGTCCTTCCTGGTGGCGAAGGTGCTGGGAGCGGCCCGGTCGACACCGTCAGGTCCCCGGTAGCGCGCCTGCCACCGGCCCGAGGCGATCTGCCGAACAGCCCCGAACTGACGACGAAACCCCTTGTTGTTACCGCCCACCTACGCCGCCCTCCTTATCCGCAGCCGGACGGGTTCGACGAGGCCGGAGGTGATGAGGTCGTCCACCGCGGATTCGGGGATGCGCACGTGGCGGCCGATCTTGACGAAGGCGATGCGCCGTTCCTCGATGAGGCGGCGCGGGTAGCGCTGGGAGGTGTTGAGCCGTTCGGCCACCTGGGCCACGGTCAGCAGACGGCCGGTAGGCCGGTTGGTCCTGCTCGCCATCTATGCCGCCTCCTTGGTTGCCGAAAGGTCGTTGCGTCGCCGCGCGGCGTCGAGTTGGGCGCGGCGTTTGAGCGCGTCGCCGACGGCGCGCAGGAGGCGGTGTTCTCTGGGTGGCACGTCGGGGTCGGTGGGTCGGGCCAGTTCCCAGGCGACGTTGTCGCCGGCCCCCGCGAGGACGACGGGCGAGCCGGAGGGGTTCGGATCGGTCGAGGGGTCGACGCCGAGGGCGTCCAGGACCCAGGCGAGGCGGTCGGCCTTGTGGTCGGCCAGGGTCTTGCCCGACCACTTGCGCGAGACCAGGACCCGCCGCCCGGCGTAGCCGAGGTGTTCGCGCCGATGCGCCTTGGAGGTGCAGTAGCCCGGCCGCAGGCCCGCTTTGGCGTCTTTGGGCTGGACGCCGTAGCGCAGCCAGTTGGAGCAGCGGGGCGAGCAGGGCTCGAACCGGAGCGTTTCGACGAGGCGTTCCACGTGGCGTTCCTGCGCGGAGCTTTCCACGGCGTGGCATTCGGCGATGTCCTTGGTGAGGTACTTGGCCAGGTAGCGCACACACCGCGCGGCGTCCGCCGAGCCCGCCAAGACCCCTTTGGCGTCGATCTGGGGGCCGAACCGGGCCACGTGCATGGGCTGGGCGTTGGGGTCGGCATCCAGCGCGTCCAGGGCCTCATCCCAGGTGGGCAGAAGCTCCCCGGTCGCCGGGTCGAGGTAGGTGGCGGCGTCTTCGTCCCAGACGGGAAGGTGCGCCCCGTCGAAGCGGACCACGTCCACGGGTGGCCACCAGACCTGGTGGTAGGTCGCCGCCGCGATCTGGCGCAGCTCCGCCCGGGGGATCGTGCCCCGGGTGGCCATGTGCAGATGCGGCGCCAGACGTCGTTGGGGTTCCACGGCCGCGAAGTACTGCACGTCGAACCCGACGACGCGACGCAGGTTCTGCACGAACCGGTCCACCAGCTTGGAGAAGTGCAGCGCGTCGCGCGCGGCCCGCCGGTAGTCATACGTCGCCGGATCGACGGGGGTTCCGTCCGAACGCACCCGCCCGTAGGTGTCGCAGGTCAGGGTGAGAAACAGTGACGGCCGGAAGGTTTTGCCCGAGGCCGGATCGGTGAAGGACTGGCCGACCGTGCGGCGGGTCATGGGACGGCGGGGCAGGTCCGGGGCGTCCTGGCGGCGACGGGTCGAGCGCACCCGGCGAGGCTTGGCCGGTTGGGAGGGTGCGGGAGCGACCCGACCGCGCAGCCCGGTTCTGGTGATCTCCTCATCCAGGTCCGCGATCACCGCGTCCAGTTCGGCCAGCTCGCTTTCCTCGACCGTTCCGGAGGCAGCGAGCGCGTCGCGTTCGGCGGTGACGCGAGCCCGCCACTGCACCCACCAGATCTGCTGTTCGGTCGGTTCGTTCGGCGTGACCACGGGTTCGGTGGCCAGGTGCCAGCCCTCCTCACACTGGGAGCGCCGCAACGACCGCTTGCGCTTGGCGCAGGCCGGACACTTGCTTTCCAGGGTCGAGCCGCACGGCACATCGACGATCTCGGTTCGGCCGCTGTCCAGGTCGGTGCGCCGCAGCGAGACGGGCCGGATGCACACGCCCTTGTCGGTGGCGATCTGTTCGGCGACCTCCCGCGCCAGCGGCTGGGCCAGGCGTTCGGCGCGGGTGGTCTTGCCGGTCGGGGTCGGCATCTACGCGGCCCCCTCACGGGTGACCGGGCGCAGGACGGGAGTCCCGTACTCGGCGGTCATGGCGTCGATGTCGTCATCGGAGACGTACGCGGCGCGCACCCGCACCGGCACCGGTGAGCCCTCCAGGCGGACGAACGCCACCCCGGGCAGCTCCGGGGCGATCAGGTGCGCGTTGGCCCCACGATCCCGAGCGCCTTCCCCGAGCACCATGTCCACCTGTGAGGCTTCGTCCAGGCGCAGCGCGACCTTGTCCGGAAACAGGTTCCTTAGGTTCATGACCTCCTTGCGCGGGTCCTGCAACGCGGCCAGCACGCAAAACCCGACCGAACGCCCCTGGCTGGTCAGGGTGGCGATCGCGTTCTCCGCGCGACGGCGCACGTCCCGGTCCGGGTGATAGGCGGTCAGGAACGCCACCTCGTCCAGGACCACCACCGTGAACGGGTCACCGGTGGTCGGGATGTGGGCACGCTGCTTTCCGGCGTAGCGCTGCGCGCGTTCTTGCATCTGGGCAACGGCTTCTTCGAGCAGGGCCACCGCGGATTCCCCGGTGTCGGCGTAGCGCGCGAACAGCGAACGGCCGTAGGACAGCTCCATCCGCTTGGGATCGATCGCCCACACCCGCGCCGTCCCCGAGCAGATCGAGGGAAGCAGCGCGCGCACCGCCGACCAGATCACCGAGCCCTTGCCGGCCCCGGTCACGCCGACGACGAGCACGTGGGTTCCGTGCAGCCGCAGGAACCAGGTCGAGCCGTCTTCGCGCTGGCCCACCGGCAGCGAGGCCGGGTCCGACATCTCGGGGACGGGCAGGGCGTCGAGGGGTTCGGCGAGGGTGTCGGTGCGCGGGAACTCGCACACGATGTCGCGCGGCCCCAGCACGGTGATCCGGCAGGAGGGCGCGGCGAAGCCGTGCGCGAGCTCGGCCACGCGCGATTCGAAATCGGCCGGGGTGGTTCCGGCCACCAGGCGCACCCGAACCCGGTCAGCCCATACCGAGCAGGTCACCCGCCGGATCCTGGGCAGGTATTGGCGTTCCTGGTAGGACTCGGCCAGCCCGGCGACGACGAGGACGGGCTGCCAGTGGCGCCGGTACACCCACAGCCAGCGCCAGGCCGCCAACGCCCGCAACGCCACCAGGACCCGGAACGAGGACGGCCACCGCCGCCACCACACCAGCAGCCCCAACCCGGCCACCGACCAGACCACGGCCAGACCCACCCAGCCGAAGAAGGAGTAGACGACGGCCGAGGCCGCGACGGTTCCCACGACGACGGGGAAGCGGAACGGCAGCAGAACCACCAGGGCGATGAGGCGGGCGATCCAGCGGCCGAGGATGAGGATGCCCGGGGTGTCGATCACCGGGGTGGAGAAGCGGAAGGCTTGCGCGGGAACCGGCGAGGTCGCGTTGACCCGCTCGGCACCGGGACGGCTGGGCAGCATCACGCCTCACCTCCGGCCAGGAACACGGAGGACTCGCGTGCGTTCACGGGGGCACGACGGGGAATCAGCCATAATCAGACACACCTCTTCAGTTGCTCGGTCGTTAGCCGGTGGAGCTGGGGGTTTTCCAGGGGCGGCCCAGGTGTTGCAGCACCAGGCCGCCCCGCTCACATCAGGTCAGGCGGCGTCCTTGGCCGGGGCCGCGCGGCGTCCCGCGTTGGGGGCCTTCACTCCGCGGGCGCGCAGCGAGTAGGCCACCCGGGGACGGCGCCCGGAGTCGTCCACGTAGGGCATGACCGCCATCTGTTCGAACTCGACCGGCCGGAACGGCAGACCCGGGACTTCGTCAGGCAGGGTCGGGCACACCTCCGCCGCGATCTTGACCTTCACCGACTTGGCCTTGCCGCGCGCCTCGGGGTCGGCGTCGATCACGTCCACCGCCCACAGCGGCAACCCCGACTCCTTGTCCACCTGCGGCCGCTTGGTCTCGAAGTCCGTGATCGCCTCCACCCCCAGCGCGAACGCACCCGCCGGGAACACCACCCCGAACGCCACCGGCAACGCACCCTGAATCGCCATCAGGTCAGCACCTCTCACTTGTTCACCCCCCTAGACAGTGCGGACCGTGCGCCACGCGACAAGCTGTCTAGGGGTATTAACAGGGAAGGTAACAGACGACTCGAACGATTGTCTAGGGGGGTATTCAGACGGTCGGCCGCCAGGTGAGCGCGGTCGCGTCGTCGTGGTTCTTGGAGCGAGGCCAGCGCTTGCCGTCGGCATCGGCGCGTTCGGCGTCGCGCACCCGGGCGATGAGCGCGTGCGGCCCGTCTGCCCACAGCAGGTCGAGCATGGTCCGCCAGGTGGCCAGGCCGAAGGTGTCGGTGAGCCGGCTGGCCCCGTCGGTGAGCATCGCCAACCCGGCCAGGTCGGCGAGCGCGACGCTTCCGGTGAGCGCTTCGCAGGCGGCGTGCGGATCGGCGCCCGCCGTCCAGAACCCGCCGGGAACGTTGCGCCGCTCGGTCAGCGCAGCGTCCCACCCGTGGAGCGCCGGCCCCGAGGCGGGAGCCGAGTCGCGGCCCGCCGACTCCCGTCCCACGTCGCCGATGCGGCCGTCGGTGACCACCACCGGGTCGGAGCCGCCCAGGTCCAGGACGAGCACCGAGTCCGACAGGACGAGGTACTCCAACCGGTCCGCGGTGAAGCGCACCGCCACCACGGTGGCCGAAGGCGTGTTCGGGTTGTCCAGGTCGCAGGAGTCGCCGTGCAGCGACGAGGCGGTCTTGATCGCCGAGGCCAGCCCGCAGGCCAGGGACCGGCCGGGGGTGGTCTCGGCGAGCAGGAGGGCGCCGAGGGTCCGGGTGTACCAGGCGACCCCGTGGACGCACCCGGACTCGAACCCCTGGGGCGTACCGGCCCCGTCGAGCAGGACCGCCGTATCCGTGCCCACGGCCGCGAAGTCCTCGTTCGCGCGGTCGGGACGTCCGGGGTCGGTGGCGAGGCGGTACGGCATCGGCTAGTCCTGGTCGTGGCGGTACAGCGGCGTCGCCAACTCGGTCCTGACCGGTTCGTTGGTCTGCGGGTCGTACTCGGTCCGTACCAGGACCGAGAAGTTCCTGGCGCCCACCTGCCCCCACAGCGTCGCGATGTCCGTGGAGAGCAGGTGCGTCACGCCGAGCGACCCCACCGGGTGGATACCCGCGATCGCCAGCACCGAGCCCTGCCCGTCGGGGCGGGGCAGACGACCCAGATAGGCGATGTCATTGGGCTTGGCCGGGGCCTCGTCCGACCCCGCGTAGTACACCGTGTCGGTTCGGGTGTCCCGCAGCCGCCACGGCTTCCCCTCTTCACGCTCCCAACGAAACACCGGGTCCTTGGCGTAAGTGAGCCGCATGGCTTCGGACATGCGCGGCCCGCACACCACCACCAGGCCCGCCCGGTTCAAATCGATCTCGCCGGACACCGAGACGTGATCGTCCTTGACCGTCAGGTCGAAGCTGCGCGCCAGGTCTTCCAGCCGCTTGCCGGTGTTGAGGTCTTCCAGCGAGACGACCGCCCGGTTCTTGTCCGGGTCATGGCGCAGCGGAGTAACCACGGTGACCGTGCCCGATCCGAAGAACGCGCCCTCGGGAGCCGGACCGGTATGGCGGATTTGGTGGATGCGCCCTCGGCTCAACCCGGCCTGCTTGGCGATCTGCGCGTACGACAAGCCTTGCGCGTGCAGGTCCTGAATCGTGCGCCGACGTAGCCGGGACAGATCGGTCACTTCCTGCTGCGCTTCGGCGAGGCGTTCGGTGGCTACCCGGAGCAGAGCGAACGGATCATCAATCGCCGCGATGCGCTCATACTCGCTTGGCATGCGTCCCCTCCCGTCCAGTGCCGACGACGCGAGCACTACCCGGGAGTTTAGTCCCCTAGACAAACCAGGGTCGATGACCTCGCCGGACGCGGAGCTGACCGCCTTGAACAGCCTGCGCCGTCGCGGCATACGCGGACCGGTCACGAAGACCCGTCGGGAACCAGTTCGGCCCAGACACGCAGACCCACGGGGAGTTGGTCGGTGCCCCACTCCTTAGACAGCCTTGCCACCAGGCTCAGGCCCCGTCCGCGTTCACGATCAGGACCGGGCATCGTGGGGCTCAGCGAGGGAGTCGTCTCGGCCCCCAGGTCAACCACGCTCACCCATACCGAACCGGGGTTGGACTCCACCGCGACGATGAACGGCCCGCCGTACTCGCCGCTCATCGAGTGCTGAAGCGCGTTGGACACCAGCTCGCTCACCACGAGCACCGCGTCATCCATCATCGGATTGCCGTCGAGCACCGCACGGGTGAAGGCCCGCGCCGTACGTACTTCGGTCAACTGGCCAGGGAACATCCGCGACCACTGTCCCACCACAACCACCACCGTCTAGAGGGCTATACACCTTGGTGATGGGAGCGTAAGCCAAGACCAGGTAGTGATTCAACGAAAACAGTGAATCACTCGGCAAGCTTCCTGAAGTCGTCCCGAATCGTCGCCAGCAGTACCCGAGCCTCATCCCCGCTCACAGCCGACCGCTCCACCACAGCGAAGGCGTCTCGGTAGGCGGCAACGGCATCCGGATCGCTGATGGTCACCTCGGCGGTGAAGGTCTCCACCGACACGGCCTCATCCCCGTACAGCGTGAACCCATGCGGAGGCACCACACCGAGCGGAACCGACCACGGCACCACCCCAAGCCACACGTTCGCCCGCCGAGAAACCGCCGCCAAGTGGTCGAGCTGGGCAAGCATCACCGACCCATCACCGGGCCAGGTGCGCAATGCCCCCTCGGTGATGGCGAACCGAAAGTCCCGTTTGTCGTCATCAAGCAAGCCGGAGAGCCCGAGGTCCCGAGTCCCCGCCGCCTTGGCATATTCAGCGGTTCGCAGAGCCCGAGGAATGGCCGCCGATTGAAACGCCGACACAGAGGAAACCGAACGCTCAAGTCTGCGCACCACGTCCGACTTCAGCGAGAACCCAGCATCAACCCGACGCTCATTCGTCGCCGAATACGCCGCCCGAACCTCAGAGCGTAGCCGAGCAGCCTCTTCCTCACCGAGCGGCAAAGCCGAAATGATCTGATCAACCACCTCAGCAGACCGCACCCGCTGCCCGTTCTCAACTCGCGACAACGTTGACTGGGCCACCCCCGAACGCCGAGCCAATTCCCGGCCAGACCACCCCACATGCTCGCGCCAATTGCGTAATTTTTGGCCGATTATTAGAGCTTGTTTTAGATTCATGAATAGCTATCATAGCGACATGGTTTCCTCTGGGGAAACTAATCCATCTCCATTTCCCCTTGCTCGACTAGAAGTTTGGCCGTGTCAAATGCTTTTCCAAAGGAGATATTATCGACCCACCCTTTGCGCGTGACATGATTCCACCAGTCCATTTCGTTGAATCTTTTTGCAGAGATAAAGTACTCTCCTGGGCCGTCGTAGTTAATGATCCCTTTGCTGTTAATCACCCACTGTGGTTGGACTATCTGTATTACTTCACCCAAGGGATAAGTGAGACCATGAGAGCCAGTTACTGCCTTGTGCGACAAGCCTAGGAGATCGCTTAGCTCCCTGAATATCTCACTTGAATCAAAAACGGCATCGCCAGGATATAGCCCTAAATCCTGTAACTTGAGGGCAAGTTCGGCTAAAAAATCAATTACATCTTGCCCTTCGTGCCAAATTATGCTCTCAATAGGTCTTGAATCGTCTATTTCAATAGGAATGGTAAGTCCCTCGTGTAGTCTTATTTGAGACGGACTGAACCTCGCGTACAGCTCCACTACCGCAGGAATTGTGGTCCTACACCCGGTATCTGGTATGAGTCTGAGTTCTCGGGCGCGCGCTATTGCTTCAATTATCGTAGAGCGATCCGGTGAATTCTTCACGGAAAGAATCAGCTCTTCGTCGTTTTTGCGCCCCGATGCTAGTTTGTTGATTACGGCCTTGGATAGCTCTTCCTGTGTCCGCTTCACCTCTTTGGTTAAGGAAGAGATGGAATCTCTAGCCGCCTGACTTTCGCCTTCTAGGCGCCCTTGATTTCTTTTTATTTCTTTCTGACTCTTCTCGAATTCGTTCAATTTCCCTTCAAGTTTTCGCTCTAGAAAAAAGAGCGGAGCAAAAATAGCAATGGAAGCTCCGATGCTTATAAATAGATTAGAAACCCAAGAGGTCCAAGCTGCAGGAAACGGAAGCAGGCTTGCAATCGGGGTTGATGCGCCTATAAAAAAGAGGGATATTGAAATCACTAAAGCGATCCAAAAATATACTTTCCTCATAATCCAAATTCTTGTAATTAAAGATAGTCTTTTTGTTGCCGAGTTGAGCTATATGGGATCAAGGCTCCGGCGCTTCGCGCCGTCGTGGGGTTGGGCTGGGGCTCCGGCTGCGGGCTGCCGCCCGGTCCGGAGCCCCAGCCCAACCCTCACGGGGGTTAAGGGCCGTTATGGGTATCCCAGCACAGCAGTAACCGCCGAGTCATGGCAACGCAAAAACTGACGTAGCCGGACAACCCCACACCGCTTGTGGTCCCGCCTGTGGTCACCGACGGGCTCGGGTCGCGTGGCACTCGATCGCGGTAACGACTGCCTGTGGTCCAGGCCCCAGCGCGATCGAGCACCACGCCCCGAGCCCGTGGTCACCCGCCGCGGTGGTTGCCGGGAGCGCACCGCCCCGCCGCCTTGTCCCCGACCGGTCAGCGCCACCACCCGCGAACCGCAGGAAAGCACACAGCCAGTGATGGAGCCGGCCAATCTCCCCGTGCCAGTTCCGTGCCAGATACGGGAGCGCTTCAGAGGGAACCACGGGGAATCAGCGGCACATCAGCCACAACAGCACAGGTCAGCGAAACACCAGCTCAGCGATAAACCGCCCCGACCGCTTCCCAAGCTGATAGCGCGGGTTCGATTCCCGTCATCCGCTCCACAGAGCAAAGGCCCAGGTCAGGGAGACAATCCCGAACCTGGGCCTTCGTCGTTCCCGAGGGGTTTTCGCGGCTCCGTGCCACACACGTGCCACAGGGCGGACCTCAGCCGCCGCCGTCCTCCTGGGCCCTGCGCCACTCTTCGAGTTCCTGAGCGGCCGGCCCCGCACGTCGGCCGACCCACCACCGCCCTGATCAACCCACCCGGTTCAACCGCCCCTCGACCGCACGGACCGAGGCGGTCAACGCCAGCATGGACTGGGAGATGGAACGGTGCACGATGCCGCCGGGGGTGTGGCACTCCAGGATCTCCGACAGGCGGCGTTCCAACGACAGGCGTGTGCCGTCGAGTCCGGTGGTCATGTCGGAGTAGGTGAGCGCGTCCAGCAGGTTCGCGGGCGGGAACGCGAACTCCTCCACCAGCTCGTCCCGCAGACCGCGTTCCCCTGCCTCCACCCAGGCGCCGGAGTGGTGGGCGACGAGCGAGTACAGCCGCTCATCCGCCTTCTCGGTATCGCGCAGGTAGCGGGCACCGTCGAGCGGGTGGAAGCCGGTGGCCGCCAGAGCCGGCGAGTAGCCGATGTCGTGCAGCCAGGCGGCGGCGGTCACCAGGTCGGTGTCATCGCCGAGCAGCGCCGACAGGGATTCGGCCCGTTCGGCCACCCCCCGGGTGTGCGCCCACCGTCGGGGCGACGGATCCTCGAGGAGACGCCGAGCCAGGTCGCGTGCCCACAGAACGTCTCCCATGTCTACAGGCTATGGGGTTTCCGGCGCGGGGGTGTTTGGCGCGCTGGTGCTTTGGGTGGGTCGTTCGGCCTCACGTCCGCGAACCGCGAGGTGACGGCGGGCGGCGACGTCGGGTGAGGGTCGAGGCCGCGCCCACGACGTCCGTTGCGTGAGGGTTCCGCTGACGGTCTTGGGCTTTCTGCCCGTTTCGGGGCTTGGAAGGGCGGAAAGCCCATGATCGTTCCGGGAGGGCGGGACCGGCCCTCGAACCGCCGCGCAGCGGACATCCGGCGGTTATGCGCGGACCTCCCGGCCCCGCCCGCCGTCGCCGCTCGTCGTAACAGGCCCTGAGGGGACCCCGCCCCGGCAGAGCCCCGAATCACCCCCGCGCCGGAACCCCCATAGCCTGGCGGCGTTCGCGTGTCCCGGACGGACCTGCCCTTGCCGTGGGCCGAGTGGACCGCACCCGCCCCCTCCATTCCGGTCAGCGCCTGACACGCGGTTCCGGGGAGAAGGACAGCAGAAGCGCCGGATTGGGCTGCGTCAACGACTGTCCGGAAGTGTCCGGGCGGTCGGCCGCCAGGTGAGCACGGTCGCGTCGTCGTGGCTCTTGGAGCGAGGCCAGCGCTTGCCGTCGGCATCTGCGCGTTCGGCGTCGCGCACCCGGGCGATGAGCGCGTGCGGCCCCTCGGCCCACAGCAGGTCGAGCATGGTCCGCCAGGTGGCCAGGCCGAAGGTGTCGGTGAGCCGACTGGCCCCGTCGGTGAGCATCGCCAACCCGGCCAGGTCGGCGAGCGCGACGCTTCCGGTGAGCGCTTCGCAGGCGGCGCGCGGATCGGCGCCCGCCGTCCAGAACCCGCCGGGAACGTTGCGCCGCTCGGTCAGAGCAGCGTCCCACCTGTGGTCCAGGCCCCGGCGCGATCGATCACCGCACCCCGACCCCATGAACACTCGCCGCGGTGATTGCCGGAAGCGCACCGCACCGCCGCCTCATCCCGACCGGATTCCCGGGGCAAGGGTCCTGAGCCGGTCAGGGCGGTCCGGGGCTGAAGATGGCGTGGGTGCCGACGCGACGCCAGATGACGTGGGGGGTTCCCGAACGTTGTTCGTCGCCGTACTCCCAGGTGGCCCGGCCGTCGGGGGCCCAGGTCATCTCGTAGACCTTCTCGGTGCCTGGACCCGTTTGACGCGCAAGCCGGGACGGAACTGCCCGGTGTCGAGGTCGGGGACGAACTGCTGGGTGATGGTCTTTTTGAACCGTGCCTGCTGTTCAAGCGTGAGGGCCTTGAAGTCTCGCTGGAAGCGAGGAGTGGTGGCTAAGGTGGGCGCTTACCGGGTCACTGTTCCAGCTCGGTGAACATAGCGTCGGCGTCCCCGTGGACGGCGACGTCTCCAGTGGCGATCTCCCGGCTGACCTCGCGCTCGCCCTCCTGCCACTCCTCGGTCCAGAACCATCGCTGCTCGGCCGGGACCACGGCCAGGCCGCGGAGCCGGCCCTCGCTGTCGGCGCCGACGGCGAACTCGGCCTCGTCGCCCTCGCCGATGTGCAGCGGCTCGCTGACGTCTGCGGGCAGCGTGAGCTGGTTCTTCCTGCGCACGGTCACCCGACGCCGACGCTCCTTGGAGGTCACGGCCCACCCCTCTCGCTCCAGCCGTACGGTTTCCGTTCAGTATTGGCCGGAAAGTACGGTTGTCCGACCGTAGGCGAGTACTTGACGAGAAGAGCCGTCACTGTCAGCAATTCCGCTGACCTGACCGAAGGAACCGGCAACCGGAACTGCCCTCCTCGCGCCACTGGTCCGCCCAGGCGCGCGGCACGGCCTCGGGGCCGGCCCAGGCCACGATCCGGCCGGAGGGAGCGGCACCGGGAGCGCCCTCGCGTCCATCGTCCAGCACCACCGCGACATTGCCCCGGCCTGCTCCCGGTGCCGACCTCCAGCACGCGCGGACCCGGCGCGACGTCGAGGTCGTCTGTCCGGTCGGAGCGGTTGCTGGTACGTAGACTCGGGACGCATGCGGCGTGAGCATACCGCCGGTACATTTGCATCCTCGATTTTCGCCATAAGCACCCTGCCTTCTTTCGGTTCTTTTGGCACCCGAACTTCACACCTGTCGGTTTTCAGCATTCCTGACGAGAAGAGACGCGATGGATAACGCCGGGCTGAGAGCGCTCAAGCGCGGCCCCGTCCCCGACAAGTCGCGGTGCCGCGATGTCGCCTATGAGGACTTGCACCCCGGCGAGTGCGACGAGCAGACCGCCTACGGGGCGGCTGTCGGCTCCACCTACTGCGGGGCGCCCAAGGCCGAGGGGTTCAAGCTCTGCCTCTACCACCTGTTCAACGCTCTGAACGGCGGAGTTCCGAAAAGTCGACTCCGAGGGTAACGGAAGCGCACAAAGCCCCTGAAAAATCCCACCCCCCACACGTCAGATCCACAGCACCTTTCAGCACACGAAACCCAAAAGAGACACAACAGGACACCTGCTCCTTTCATAATTAGTTTCATGGTGAAATCCTCTTTCTTTTGCAAAAATCGGAACCACTGAGGAAAATTTCATCAGGGCGAGGGGACGCGTGTGGGTCCGGAGTGGTTGTGCCTGGCGGTGTCGGGGTTCGGGAAGCGATGTGCCGAGAAGCTGCGGGAGGGTGTCGGCCAGCCAGAAGCCGCCATCCGCGGCCCGGTCGAACAGTTCCTGACCACCACAGGGCGCGCTTTCGGCCTGGCGGTGGTGGCCCACGACGAAGCGCGGGTGAGGGAGGTCGGGGCCCGCCCGGACTTCGCGATCCGGGTGGACGGGGTGGTCACGGGGCACGTCGAGCTGAAGAAGCCCGGGGAGAACCTGGACCCGGCCCGCTTCACCGGCCACAACAAGCGCCAGTGGGAACGGCTCAAGGACCTGCCCAACCTGCTCTTCACCAACGGCGCGGACTGGCGCCTCTACCAGCACGGCGCCCTGGTCGCCCGCACCGTGTTCGACGGAGACCCGCGCACCTCCGGGACGGCCCTGGAGTGCCGCGACCCGGCCTTGGAACCCCTGCTGCGCGCGTTCCTGCGGTGGGCTCCGCCGCCGATCACCACCGCCGACCAGCTGGTCGAGGCGGTGGCGCCGTTGTGCCGGCTGCTGCGCGAGTCGGTGCTGGAGCAGCTCGCCATCGAGCACCAGGCCGTCAAGGCCGGGGCCGACCCCGACGACCAGCCGTTCTCACTCCTCGCGAGGAGCTGGCGCACTCTGCTCTTCCCCAGCGCCACCGACGAGGTGTTCGCCGACGGGTATGCCCAGACGGTCACGTTCGCACTGCTTCTGGCCCGCACGGAAGGCATCGACGTCGCCGGTCTGCACGCCCACCAGGTCGCCCACCGGCTCGGCGCGCACCAGACCCACTCGCTGATGGGCCAGGCGCTGAAGCTGCTGTCGGAGAGCGCGGTGGCGTCCTTCCAGGTCACGCTGGACCTGCTGCGGCGCGTGGTCGGCGCGGTGGAGTGGGCCCCGATCTGGGCCGACCGCGACGACGCCTATCTGCACCTCTACGAGACGTTCCTGAGCGTCTACGACCCCGCGCTGCGCAGGGCGTCCGGCTCTTATTACACGCCGGTCGAGGTCGTCGCCGCCATGGTGCGCCTCACCGAGGAGGTGCTGACCGCCCGCCTGGGCGCTGGGGAGGGCTACCTGTCGCCGGGGGTGACCACGATCGACCCCGCCATGGGGACGGGCACCTTCCTGCACTCGGTCATCGACCACGCGGCCCGGCGCGCCGCCGAGACCGACGGCCCCGGCGCGGTGGGCCCCGCCGTCAGCTCCCTCGCCGAACGCCTCATCGGCTTCGAGTTGCAGATGGGCCCCTACACGGTCGCGGAGATGCGCGCGGTCGACCTGCTCAAGAGCCACGGCGCCCGCGTCCCTCCGGGCGGGTTGCGCCTGCACGTCACCAACACCCTGGACGACCCCTATGAGGAGGCCGTGGCCCTGCCGGGCCTGACCGCGCTGTCCAGGTCCCACAAGCAGGCCAACCGGATCAAGGCCGAAACCCCCGTCACCGTGGTCATCGGCAACCCGCCCTACCGTGAACGCGCGGACGGCCTGGGCGGCTGGGTCGAGTCCGGTTCCCACACCGCCACCGCGCCGCTGGACATGTTCCGCGAGGAAGGCAACGGCCGTCTGGAGTACGTGCTCAAGAACCTCTACGTCTACTTCTGGGCGTGGGCGGCCTGGAAGGTGTTCGAGGCCCACCCCGCTGATCAGCACGGCGTCATCTGCTTCATCACCACCAGCGGCTACCTCGCGGGCCCCGGGTTCCGGGGCATGCGCCGCTACCTGCGGGAGACCTGCTCCGAGGGCTGGATCATCAACGTGTCCCCCGAGGGGATGCGCCCCGATGTGCCCACCCGCGTCTTCCCCGGTGTTCAGCAGCCCCTCGCGATCGGTGTCTTCGTACGCCGCGCCGACACCGACCCGGCGGTTCCGGCCGACATCCGCTACGCCCACGTCACCGGACGCCGCGAGGACAAGTACGCCCAACTCGGCACCATCACTCTGGACGGCGCCGACTGGCACAGGGTCCGCACCGCCTGGGAGGCGCCGTTCCTCCCCGCAGCCGATTCCGCCTGGGACGACTACCCTGCCCTCGGTGACCTGTTCTGCTGGACCAGTCCCGGTATCAAGCCCAACCGCACCTGGGTCTACGCCCCGCACCCCGACATTCTGCGCGCGCGTTGGGACAGGCTGCTCTCCGCGGACCAGGCCGAGAAGTCGGCGCTGTTCAAGGAGACCCGCGACCGCACTCTGTCCAGTAAGAAAGACCCGCTCCCGGACACAGCCATGTCTGACGGGCCACTGGAGAAGGAGAGGGGAGCCTGCCCCGCACCGAAGCGGATCGCCTACCGCTCCTTCGACCGGCAGTGGCTCATCCCCGACAACCGGGTTGTTGATTTCGCGCGCATGGACCTGTGGAGCGCTGAGGCGCGCAGTGGACAGCTCTACCTCACCGAGCAGCACTCACAGTCCGTCCGTTCTGGTCCTGCTGTGGTCTTCTCGACTCTCATCCCGGACATGCACTATTTCAAGGGAAGCGAGGGCGGCCGTGTCCTCCCGCTGCTGCACCCGGACGGCTCAGCCAACCTCGCGCCCGGCCTTCTCTCCTGCCTCACCGGTGTCTTGGGGACGCCGGTGACGGCGTCAGACGTGGCCGCCTACATCGCGGGGACGACCGCCCACCCCGCGTTCACCGAGGAGTTCGCGGACGAGCTGGTCACCCCGGGCGTCCGCGTTCCGATCACCGCCGACCCGGATCTGTGGGAGGAGCTCGTCATGGTCGGCAGCGATCTGGTCTGGGCCTCCACCTATGGCGGAGCCTTCGCCGACCCCCGGGCCGGCCGTCCCGAGGGCACGATCGCGTTCGCGGCCTCGGACCCGCGACGGCCGAAGAACCTCACCCCGCTCGGCGACGGCCTGCCGGACAGGCTCGCCTACACCGAGGGCGAGGACGGGGAGGGGACGCTTCACGTCGGCCGGGGCTCGTTCGGCCCGGTCACCCCGCGCATGTGGGCCTACGACGTCGGCGGCATGAACGTCATCAGGAAGTGGTTCTCCTACCGCAAGGCCAACCCGGGCGGGAAGAAGACCAGCCCGCTCGACGGCATCCACCTGGACGCGTGGCCGCGCGAGTGGATCACCGACCTCAACGAACTCCTCACCGCGCTGCGCCGCGTCACCGACCTCGAATCCGAGCAGGCCGACCTCCTCGACCGGGTCCTGTCGGGCCCCCTCATCACCGCGGGCCGGCTCGCGGCCGCAGGCGTGAGGTTCCCGCAGGCGGCCAAGGACCGCAGACCCCGATACGGGCTGGCCACCCCCGGAACCGAAACCGGCCAGGGCACGATCCTCTGACACCCCTGACGGACGCCGCCCCACCATGGCCCCGATGCGGCGGGGAGGGCCTGGCCTCCTGCGAAGACCAGGCCCTCCCCGCCGCATGCGCCCTCTCAGAGCGTGTCGTTCTTCGCGGCGGTGAGGAAGGCGCGCCACTCGGCGGAGCCGAAGAGGAGCGCGCCGAGGTGGCGGTTCTGGGTGTCGCGCACGGCGGACGCTCCGGAGGCGTCAGCGACCTCAACGCAGTTGTTGCTGCTGGGGTTCGTGTAGCTGGACGTGCGCCACACGGCGGCGGTCAGGTCCATGGACTTCCTCTATTCGGACGACTGGACGTTTCAGGAGTTCAGCCGTTCAAGGAAGTCACGGGAGTCTTCGACCGACATGGCGCTCCCCTGCGTGCGGCTGAAGATCAGCCTATGCCGGGCGATCTCCGTGTCCGAATCCAGGTAGAAGCCGTCCTTGTGGGTCTCCAGGTAGACGACGCTGCCTGCCGCGTTCGCACCGTCGAAGCCCAGGATCGTGAAGGGGATTCCAGCGGCCGCGTGTGCTCCTGCGGAGAACGGAAGCACCTGGATGTCGACGGACGGTCGTTCGGATAGTTCGATCAGGTGCTGGATCTGCTCGCGCATGGTCTCAGGGCCGCCGATCTGACGGCGCACGGCTGCCTCGTCGATGACTGTCATGAGCATCGGTGGCTGTTCCCGGTCCAGGACCGACCTTTGCCGCTCGGCACGGATTTCGAGTCGCTGCCGCACCTCCTGTTTAGGGACGTCGGTGGATGTGTTCATCAGCGCGGCCGTGTAGTCACGGGTCTGGAGCAGGCCGGGGATGAGGGCGATGGCGTAGTCCTGGATCAAGGTCGCTTCCGCTTCCAGTCCGATGAACGTTCCCGGAAGCACGTCCTTGTACTGGAACCACCAGGGCGTCTCCTTGCGGGAGTCCCGGGCGATCTGGATGAGCTCTTCGGCTACGGCCTTGTCGGCGTTGTAGATCTGGCAGAGCGCCATGATGTCGCCTGCCTTGACTCTCTGGAAGTCCCCTGCTTCAAGCCGCTGGAGTTTGGCGCGGCTCCAGCCCACCAGCTTCCAGGCTTCGTCCTGGGACAGTCCGGCCTCGTTGCGCAGCCGCTTCAGCTGGATGATCAGGTGCCGCCGTCGAACAGGCATCCCCATGGCCATACCGCTCTCCCTAGCCGAAGTGCTTGATGCAGACATCGTATGGTTCCTGACTCAGAAAATCCCAAAACGACTTTGAGGCACGATGCGTCAAGGCTGTTTATTTTTGAGGCCACCTCGTTTATCTTAGACATCACTTCAAGTGTTCACGCCGCCACCGGCGGCCTGGTCCTGTGGGGGTACTTGTGTTGCCTGTGGTGTCGTCGGGGGCGTTTTCGCCGGTGCGGTGGGAGCCGCGTATCTACGAGGGGTCGCTGGAGAAGGCCGCTGTCGTGCGTTCGCACGTGCGCAAGGACCTGGGCGGGTTTGCTCCGGGGCTGGTGGACGACGTGGAGTTGTGCGTCTCGGAGCTGTTCGCCAACGCGGTGGAGTACACCGCCTCCGGAGGCGAGGGCGGGGAGGTGGTACGGCGACTCTCCCTGCCCGAGGCGGGGCTGCTGCGGGTGGAGGTCGCCGACGGCGGCTTCACCGACACCCGGCCCACCATCCCGGAACTGGCCGGCGACGACTGGTTCACCTCCGAACGCCACCGGGGCCTGCTCATGGTGTCGGCGCTCGCCAAAGGCTGGGGCTTCTACCCGGTGTACGCCCACCCCACGTTGAACCTGGGCCTGGTGGTGTGGGCCGACCTGCCCCTGGACCCCGCACAGGTCCCCGCCGGGCTGCCCCGGTTCGTGCACACCACCTGAACCCAGCCCCCGGGCGGCGTCTCCTCGGCGATCTTGACGTTTTCGGGGCCTCGGACGCGGTTGAGACCCCGAAAACGTCAAGATCACCAAGAAAAACGGACACCACGGACAACCGGAGCGCCAACCGCCCCTCCTCCGACCCGCACGCCGTCGCCGCCCCGTCACGGCCCCCGGCCCCGCACCCCCTCGACGACCACCACGGCCGCCACCCCGGAAAGGACCCGACACCCATGACCGTCACCGTCACACACGGCGACATCCTCGCCACCCCCGGCACCCCCGGCATCCCCGGTGCCCTCAGCATCCCCGGAACCCCCGGCACTCTCGACACCGGACGGCAGGACGAACACCTCGCCGCGCTCATCCGCCGACTCGCCGACCTCCGCCCCGAGATCGCCATCGGCTGGACACCACCCCCGGCTCCGGCCCCGGCCCTGTCCCCGGTCCCCTCGCCGCGACCGCCCCGCTTCCTGCCAGACCCCCGCTTCCTGCACCCGCTCGAACCGCACCCCGTCACCGGGCGCTGGCCCACCCGCGACGACTTCCCCGCCCCCCGCGACGTCGTGGACTCCATCGCCCGCCTGCGCGCCATCGCCGCCGGAACCCACCGGCACGGCCAGTACTGGCCCCGCCACCCCAACGACCGGTTCCTCGCCCGCAAACGCCGACCCACCCGAATCCAGCGCTCCATCCGCGCCATCCGCGCCGTCCGCACGACCCACCGGAATCTCCTGGGCGCAGGCGCGCTGCTCGGCACCGCCATCATGGCCACCAGCCTCGCCGCCACCCTCCTGACAGCATGAGAGAACCAGTCCCGACCCGTAACGGGTCGGGACCAGCGCTCACCGCCCAGCGGACTACTCGTCCAAGACCTCGACCGTCTCGTCCCCCGACGGCTCAGCCGCTCGCGTGGTGTGATCACGGGAAAAGGAGCGGTCGCTCCGCGAAGCACCGCCGGAGGAAGGTCTGTGGTGTCTCCCGGGTGGGCGGCTCGAACCGCTCACAAACTGCTGCGTGACGTGGGAACACGCTGGCCGCACGTCAGACGCGCCGGGGAGCGGGCCCGGTCGGTCGCTTCCACGGTGCCGGAAGAGGACCAAGACCTTCTCGTCGCGGCGGGGAAGCGGGGACCGGGAACCTCCGGCGCGGGGGGCTCTGCGTCCACAGGAGGGGCCTGCCCGATGATCTTGGGCTTTCTGCCCGTTTCGGGGCCTGAAACGGGCAGAAAGCCCAAGATCGTCACGAGCGAGGGCAGGACCATTCCCCGAACCGCCGCGTCACAGACGCCCTGCGGGGACGCGCGGGCCTCCAGCCCCGCCCGCCGCAACAAGCCCCGAACGGACCCCGCCCCGACAGGGCCCCAACCACCCCCGCACCGGAGCTTCCCCGGCCGGTGATCTGGCCCTGTTCCCGCGTGAGGAGTCCTCGGTCGCCGACGCGCTGTGGTACGCCGATCTGACCAGCTCACCGACGGGCGATCAGGTCGATCCGTCCGATCGGCTCGACGTCCGTTCCGGATAACAGGCCGGGATCAACCCAGGTACGGATAGTCACCGGACAGGTAGTCGCCGATCTGCTGGCGCATGCTGGGGTGGATGTCGAACCGCTCCAGGTCCTCCGGGCGCACGATCTACGAAAACCGGTGGGTCTGTCTCGGCAAGGCCGATATCACCACGCCATCGGGGAGCCGGTTCGAACACCATACGGTCACGCTGCCGTCGGCGGCGATGATCGCGGTTCTGGACCACGGGGACGAGAACGTGCTCATGAGCTACCGACACCGCTTCGTTCCCGACGTGTGGGGGTGGGAGCTGCCGGGTGGTTTGCTGGAAACGGGCGAGGCCCCAGAGGACACAGCGGTGCGCGAAGCCGAGGAGGAGACCGGTTACCGAGTCGGTTCCGTGGAGCATGTCGTGACCTTCGAACCGATGATCGGCACTGTACGCAGCCCGCACCACGTGTTCGTCGGCCGAACTCCCGAACGTGTTGGTGATCCCAGCGAATTCGACGAGGGCCGCTTTGAGTGGGTCCCCATGGCCAAGGTCCCCGAACTCATCGCGGTCGGTCAGATCCAGAGTTCGGGCACGCTGATCGCGTTGCTGCACGTACTCACGAACCGATCCTCCTCACCCGCCGGGTAACTTGGCGATCCTCACGCGCTGCCGCACCGACCCGGTGGTTCTGGCCAGGTCAGCGGCGCGTTGGGCATGTCTTCGCGCCTCGGTTGTGTCTCCTCGTGCGGTCAGCGCGAACGCCAAGTCAACGTACATCAGGTACGAGCACCACATCACCCGCGCCAACGTCATCGCCGGGGAGCAGGTGAGGTAGCTGCCCTGCCGCCGGACGACCGGCATCGCGTTCCCCGGCAACGACTTCTGGCTCTTCGACGACCGGCTCGTCCGCGTCAACCACTTCAGCGGAGACGGAGTCCTGCTGGACCAGGAGGTGACCGACGACCCCTCCGTGGCCCGGGTCCTGGGGGAGGACGTCGCCTCCCTGTGGCCCCTGCTCAAGCCGGGCACCGGGAACGGTCCGGCTGTCCGTGAGGAGCTGGTGGCGGTCTACGCCCGGCGCGCGGCCGTGTGACAGGGCTCTTCACCGCCCACTCGGCGAGTTTCGACGCGGTGTGGGAGAGCGCCGACCCGATCCGGGAGTGACCACCGTGGCCCGTACCGAGTACTACGACGACCCCGCCGCGCCCGTGCCCAACAGCACGGTCGTGGCCGCCAGCGCGGCCGTGTTCGACACCCGGGGGCGGCTGCTGATGCAGCGGCGCGCCGACAGCGGCCTGTGGGCCCTGCCCGGCGGCGCCATGGAACCGACCGAGAGCCTGCCCGAGACCGCCGTGCGCGAGACCCGTGAGGAGACCGGGATCGACATCGAGATCACCGGCCTGGTGGGCACCTACACCGACCCCCGGCACGTCATCGCCTACACCGACGGCGAGGTCCGCCGCCAGTTCAACGTCTGCTTCCGGGGCCGCCCGCTCGGCGGCGCCCTGGCCGTCAGCGGCGAGTCCACCCTCGTGCGCTGGATCCCGCGCGGCGAACTCGACGCCCTGCCCATGCACCACACCCAGCGCCTCCGCGTCGGGCACGCCCTCGTCCCCGACCGGCTCCCCCACCTCGGCTGAGAGACCGGGTCCACGGCCCCCGGGACAGCCACCGGCAAGGGGCGTTCCGACGCGGCCAAGACGTCCGCGACCGTCCCTCAACGCGGTTCGGGGCTGACGGATCCGGTCACGGCGCCCCGCTTCCCCGGCCTTCCCGGTCGGCTCGTCCAACCAGCGCGAGCAGGCCGGGGAGGTTCGCCTCGGTGAACTCGGCGAGCCGGGGCGGGAGGAGGCGGACCGCCGAGAGGGCGTCGCGTGTGGCGGGAACACTGACCACCTCGTAGGAGCCGCGTCCGGGTTCGGTGAACTCGGCTCCCGTCCGGTCGGCCGGGTCCATGGAGGTCAACCGGGCGGCGAAGACGTGCTGGAGACCCAGGCCGCCGGGAAACCCGGAAGCCCTGATTCCCGGGGACGTCCGACCGTTCGGGCTTTTCGGGCGGCCTCCGGACCAGGGGCCTCCCGGCCGCGCCGGTCACGGGGGCGGCGGCTTCCGCAGGCCGGCGAGCGCCGCGAGCGCGTCCTCGGCGCGGTCCTCGGGGACGAGCAGGTGGTCGTGGTGGAAGCCCGCGAGCACGTTGCAGCTGATGCCCGCCCCGGCCAGCGCGGCGCTGAAGGCCGCCGTGAGTCCGACCGCCTCCAGCGCGGAGCGCACGTCGAGCGTGAGCCAGGCGGCGACGAAGTCGTAGGGCAGGCCCTCGGCGTCGGCGGCCTCGGCGGGGAGCACGAGTGTGGCGCCCTCGTCCTCGACGACGGACGCGGCGGCCTTCCCGCGCAGTCCGGCCGCCCGCTCCTCGTCCACGGTGACGAACACGTACCGTCCGGGCCGCCTCGTCACCGTGAGCGTGCGCAGCATGAGCGCCAGATCGGTCTCACCGGCCATGCCGTCAACACCCCGTCCGTCGTCGTGGTCAGCGCCGCCGACAGGCTAACCCGGTGCCGGCCCTGCCGGTCACCGCGCCCGGGCAGGGCACCGCACCGGTCGGGGCACCGCACCGGTCGGGGCGGGAACGGCGGCGAAGCGCCTGAACCGTTCAGGGCCTCCGAGGGACGGGGCTCCTCGCGGACGTGGGTGCCGTGCTCCCGGGTGCGCCCCGGCCTCCCGCCCCCGGCCGGACCGGAGCACGATTGGCCCCGGAGCAGAAAGGAGAACGCCATGACCGACGAACAGACCACCGCCGTCGCCGACCTCCACACCGACTGGGTGTTCGGATGGGACGTGGAGGAGGACGGTCCGCCGTTCGTCTTCCGCGAGCGGGCCGGGCGCTTCTACGACTGGGAGACCGACGACGCGGCGCTCTACGACGACTTCGACCCCGGGCACCGGATCGCCCGCGGTCCGGCCGAGTACGGCGACATCTGGCAGCCGGCCTTCCGGCGTATGCGGTCCGCCCGCCACGGCGTCGCGGACGGGCCGCGCGTGGTCGTGGACGGTTCCCTCGCCGCCTCGACACTCGTGTTCGTCGCCCGGCTGGAGATGCTCGACGGCACGGTGACGGGCGTCCGCACGAACAGCTCGCTGGTGTGGCGCCGACGCCCGGACGGGTGGCGGATCGTACGGGAGCACAACTCCTCGGTCGTGCTCGGAGCCGACGAGATCGAACCCGCCATGGCGGCGGCCCGACCGGGTCGCTGACGCGGGACCCGATCCGGCGGAACGCGGCGGCCTGACGGAACGCGACGGCCCGGCGGACCTGACAGAGGCGTCCTCTACGGTCTCCCCATGGAAACCACCGACTCCATGAAGACCGACACCCCGCCCTCCCCGTTCAAGAGGTTGTCGGAACGAGAACGGGCCCTGCTGGAGAGGGCCGGGGCCGAACTCGCCCCCGGGGCGTACGCGGTCCTGGCGGCCGTGGCCGAGGACGCTGCCGACCGGCTGCCGGGCCTGATCGCCGCGCTGTCGGAGAAGGAGCGGCGCTCCTGCGCGCGCTTCCTCAAGGCGTGGTCGGAGTGCGCGCGCCCCTGGACGCCGCGCAGGAAGGCGCTGCTGGTCGCGGGCGCGGGCTGCCACACGGGCGCGGCCGACGTCGCGCGGTGGATCACCGGCCGGAGCATGGCGGACGTCTTCGACACCGACAGCGGCGTCCGCGTCCTCCGGCTCCTGGCCGGGCGCCCCGGGGACTGGCTCGCCGACGTCGCGCACCGCGTCCTGGCCCGCTCGGGCAGGAGACCGGAGCACCACCACTTCAGCCTGGTCCGGTACCTGCTCCTGCTCTCCGGGGCTCCCACACCCGATGACGAGCGGTTCGTCCGGGGGTGGATGAGCGAGCGCTGGGACTGGGACGCCGACCGCTGGCCCCTCGTCGTCGACGGCTCCCTCGCCGACCGGCCCCAGGACGGGGGGAGGCCCCCGCTCGTCGAGCAGCTGCGGGCCGACCCCGGCCTGGACGAGATCCTGCCGCGCGTGTTCGAGACGGACGGCACCGGCCACCTGCTGGAGGCCGGCGACCCCCTGGCGACCGACTCCGGCAGGGACGTCTGGTACGACGCGCTGACCGCGCTGTGCCGGGAGGGCCGCCTCGACCGGGAGGCGCTTCTGGACGGCGCGCTGGCGCGGCTGCTGCGCCCGGGCCGCCCGGGCGACCTGCGCGGCTTCCGGAAGCTGCTCGACGCGCTGGAGCCCACCGAGGACGAGTACGCGGCGCGTACCGCCACGCTGCTGCGGCTGCTGCCCGACACGCCCTCTCCCGTGGCGGGCCACGCCCAGAAGGTCCTGGCCCGCTTGGACGAGGCGGGCCGCCTGGAGGACGAGCACCTCGTGGACGCGTCGGCGTCGGTGCTGTTCCGCACCGAGGCGACCCTCGTGCGCGCCCAGTTGTCGTGGCTGGACCGGGCGGCGCGCCGCGACCGGTCCCGGGCGGGGCTGGCGGCGCTGGCCGCCGCCGACGCGTTCGGCCATGGCGACCTGGCCGTGCAGGAGCGCGCGTTGAACCTGGTGGCCCGCCACCTGCCCGCCGCCGGGGACGCGGTGCGGCCCGGCCTGGTCGCGGCGGCGGCCGCGCTGACCCCGGCCCTGCGCGGCCGCGCCGCCGAGGTCCTGGGCGGGGCGGTCGCCGACGACCGTCCCGAGCCCGACGTCCTGCCCGCCGTCTCCGGCCCCCGGCCGATGGAGGCGCCGCCGGCCACCGCCGTCGAGGTCGCCGAGGAGGTCAACGCGATCACCTCCGCCATGCGGAGGAGGGACTGGGGCGGCGCCTCCGATGTCTCCTCCGACGTCCCCGCGTTCGAGCGGATCCTGGACGGGCTGGTGCGCCACGCCCACCGGGACCGGGACGGCCTCGTCCACGCCCTCCAGGCGGTCGCCCGCACCCACCCGTGGACGGGCCTCCACCCGTACTACGCCGGTTGGGACACGGGCGACGTCCGCTGCGTGGTGGCCGAGATCCTGGGCGAGACCACCGGAAGCCCCCTTTGGGAGACCGAGTACTGGGTCACGAAGCCCTCCGGCAACCGCCGGTCCAACACGTCGCCGTTGAACGCGGTGCTGCGGGAGCGGTTGCGGGAGGTCGCGCGCATGGTCGTCGGCGGGGCGCCGCCGTTCCTGCTGGCCACGCCCACGCTCACCGACGGCCGGATCGACCCGGCCGCGCTCGTGGAGCGGATCGCCGAGTACGAGCGGGTGGGCGCGGTCCCCGGGGAGGTCGACCTGTCCCAGGCGCTGCTGCGGGTGGACGCCGCCGCGTGCGGCGGGGACGTCCTGGCCCGTGCCCGGGGACTGGCCTCCGACGCGGGCCGCAGGCTCACCGCCTGGCTGGAGGCCGGGGGACTCCCCGAACCGGAACCGGAGCGGCTGGGGGACGTCTGCCGGTGCGGGAAGCGCGAGGCCGAGCACCTGCTGTTCGCCTGCGAGCGGGTGGACGCGCCGACGCCGCTGGCCGAGGTCTTCGGTCCCGTGCTGGAGGCCGGGTCCGAACCCCCGCCCGTCTTCTCCGACGACATCGGCCACTGGCCGTCCGTGGTCCCGGTCCGGCGCGAGCTGGTCGCCCTCCACCTGCAACCGACGTTCGCCGAGGCCGTCTACGAGGCGCCCGGAAGCCGGATGCTGCTGCTGCCCGCGCTGGCCGAGGGCTCCGGCGCGGCCGGGCCCGCCCTGCACCTGGGCCTGGCCTGCGGCCTGGGCGCGCGCAACACCGGGATCCGGACCGCCGCGGTGGACGCGCTGCTGGCCCTGGCCGCGCGCGGCGGCCTCGACCCCGCGCTCCTGGGCCGCGAACTGGCCGAGGCGACGCGCTACGGACACGTCGGCTCGGAGCCGCTGGCGGAGTCGGTCCGGGAGGCGGCCCGCTCCGGCGCCTCCGGCGCGGTGTGGACGGCGCTGTCCGCCGCGCTGCCCGCCCTGCTCGACCGCGACACCGAGAAGGCGCTGCGGTCCACCAAGGGCCTCTACGGGGAGGAGAGGGCGGAGGCCATGGAGGCGCGGAACCTGGCCCACCTCCTGGAGGCGGCCACCGAGATCGCCCACCACCACGCCTTTAGGGGCGCGGTTCCGCAGGTGAGCGCCTTGGCCGCCCACAAGGGCTCCACCCGCCTGCTCAAGGCGGCCCGCCACCTCCGCGACGCACTCTCGGACTGACCTCCCGGCGGGTGAGGGCCGGGGCCGGGGCCGGGGCCGCGCCCGCCATGGCCGTCGCGTGAGGGATTCCGTTGACGGTCGTGGGCTTTCCGCCCTTCCCGGCCCCGAAACGGGCGGAAAGCCCAAGATCATTCCGGGTGGGGGCGGAATCGGCCCTCTAATGTCCGGTGATCTTGCTGTTTTCCCCCGAAGTCAAGGTTCTCGAGGGGAAATAGCAAGATCATCAACGGAAACCACGCGAAACGGACGTCGTGGGCGCGGCCCCGACCGACACCCTCCGTCGCCGCCCGCCGTGACCCCGCGATCCGCGTGGCGTGAGGCCGAACGACCCACCCGAAGCACCGGCACGCGAATCACCCCCACCCCGGGGACTCCCTAGAACCCCCGGTCCGGGCCCGGGGCGGACTTCTCCGCCGGTCCTCCGCCGGCCCGCGCGGAGTCGGTCGCCGTCCTCAGGGGCGTGGGGTCGGACCAGGTCACGGCCTTCTGCCCGGTGACCGCGCCGATGAGCTCCTCCAGGCCCCGCTCGGGCAGCGCGCCCATCTGGGTGTGCACGACGGCGCCGTCGCGGATCACCATCAGGGTGGGGATGCCGGTGACCTGGAAGGCGTCCGCGAGCTCGGGCTGGGCGTCGATGTCGACCTTGCCGAAGACGACGTCCCCGTTCCGGTGCTTCTCCGCGACCCGCTCGAAGACCGGGGCGAACGCGCGGCACGGTCCGCACCAGTCGGCCCAGAAGTCGACGAGCAGCACCTTCGAGCCGGCCGCGGTCCTCTGGAAGTTGCTTCGGGTCAGTTCGGTGCTCGCCATCCGGATCTCCCTGTCTCTCCTGGACACTCCCTGCGGACCGCAGGCAACAGTGCGGCCCCTCAAGGACGGTGACGCGCATTCTCCCGGACGGTGGTGACCGTCCGCTCCCCCGCCGCCACCGCGCGGATGACCGGGTGTCCGGGTCCCGGCCGATTTCGTCATGATCATCGGGCGGCTATGGTGGACGAAGATGATCAACGCCGCGGTTTCGTCCGCCGTCCACCAGGGGTGTCGATGAACAGGCCCGATCGATGGGACACCGTCGACCCGTTGCTCTTCGAGGGGCGCGTCATCCAGGCCGCTCTCGCGGTCAAGGCCCAGTGCGACGCCACCCTGCCCGAGACGATCGCCCTGCTGGGGGAACGCGTCGAGGAGCTGCGCAAGGTCTCCCCGGAGAAGTTCACCGTGAGCCTCGACGACTACTGGCGGGGCATCCACACGTAGTGTCCCGAGCCCGTCCTCCTCGGCGATCGTGACCTTTCCGGGGTCACGGTCGGCGAGGAGAACGGGTCAGCCCGCGCAGGCGTCGGCCTGCTCGTCGGCCGCGGCGGTCATGGCGTTCATCTCGTCCACGACGGACGCCTCCCCGGTACCGGCGCCGTCGGAGTCCTCGCCCCCGGCCTGCCCACCGCTCTCCTCCTCGTCGCCGCCTGCCGTCGCTTCCGCCTCCTCCTCGGGCAGGACCTCGCCCTCGGCGATGGCGGCGAACAGCCGGTTCGCGGGCTCCTCGACCAGGACGACCTTGTCGGTGTCCGCCGGGTAGTCCGCCAGGGGCGGGGTCACGAAGGAGACCCGCTCCAGGTCCACGTCGCGCATCGTGACCGCCAGGTCGGCCATCGCGTCGACGGTCAGCCCGTCGTCGGTCGTCAGAGAGCCGGTGACCGCGTCCAGGAACGCGTACACGGCGGTGGGGCTGGACAGGATCTCGCCGCTGGTCACCTTGCGCGCGATGGCGCCCATCATCCGCTGCTGGTTCTCGATCCGGCCCAGGTCGCTGCCGAACTCGGTGCTGTCGCGGCTGCGCGCCAGGCCCAGCGCCTGCTCGCCGTCGAGGACCTGCTCGCCCGCTTCGAGCCGGAGTCTGGCCTTGGGATCGTCGACGGCCTGGGGGACGCACATCGGCACGCCGCCGACGGCGTCCACGATGTCCTTGAACCCGGCGAAGTCCATCATGGCGAAGTGGTCCAGGCGCACGCCGGTGATCTCCTCCACGGTCTTCCACTGGCATTCCACTCCGCCGTACGCCATCGCGTGGTTGAGCTGGTCGAAGACGCCCGGCGTCCCGGGGAACCCCTCTCCGGCCGGGTCGCACGGGGGGATGTCGGTCATCAGGTCCCGGGGCAGGTTCATCAGGGTCACCGCCCCCTTGTCCGCGTCGACGCTCGCGACGATCATCACGTCGGGCCGGATGCCCTCGGTCGAGCCGTACTCGGCGTTCTCGCCCGTGCGCACGTCCGAGCCCATCACCAGGATGTTGTGGACCCCCTCGACACGCTCGGGCCGCTCCTCCCACGAACCGGTGTCCACGTGGGCGGTCGCGATGTTGCCCGAGACGCCGTAGTACCCGGCGTAGGCGGTCAGGCTCGCCGTGATGACCAGGCCGGTCGCCGCGCACGCGACCCAACCGCCGACGGACAGCCTCCACACCGCGCGGAGCAGTCCGGGGGAACGCCTGACCGCGGCGCGGCCTCCGCCGGCGCGTCTTCTTCTGGACAAGGGAAGCCCTCGATTCGGGTAAGGGGAAGTCGGATCGTCCGGACGCGTCGCACGGCTCCGGTGACGCGCCCTCGGCCGCGTTCCGGGCGCCCCTGGGGAAGCGGGGCGCCCGGAACGGAGCCGGTCTCTCGGGAGAAGGGTCAGGAGCCCGTCTCCCAGGCCTCGACGGGAACCACCGGTTCCCCGGCCTCGGGGACGGGGCCCATCTCCTCGTAGGCGGTCCACGTCATGGGGTCGGCCTCGGGGACGCCCTCCTCGTCGGTCAGGTGGACCTCCCGCGCGAGCAGGACGCCCGTCCCGTCCTCGATGATCCAGCGCCGGAGCAGGGGGACGTCGGCGGACGGGGCGACCTCGAGCGCGATCCCCTTCCTCCCGAGCGGGTCGGCCGTCTCCCCGGCCATCCGGATGTCCGGGATCCCGGCCAGGACCTCGTAGAAGGCGGCGCGGGTGTCGGCCCTGACCGGGCTCTCGAAGAAGTCGAGCGCGACGTCCAGGACGAAGGCGTCGAACGGCTGCTCGCCGGGAGCGGTCTCCCAGACCGAGCGCAGCTCCCGCTCCAGCGCGCCGCGGGTGCCCGGCAGGGCGAACAGCTCCTGCGCGGTCAGGCCCAGCACGCCGTAGCGCTGGTCCCCGCCGTAGTACTCGGTGGACACGGGTTCCGCGTACGACAGCTCGGGCGAGCCCTCGCGCTCCCACAGCTTCCGGTCGGCCTCGGAGGCGAACACGACCTCGCTGTCCGTCTGCAGGTTGTTCAGGATGCGGTGGTCGCCGCCGATCCTGGTCCACCGTTCGCTGGTGAACTCCACGGTGACGTCCAGTCCGGCCAGTTCGGGGGCGTCCGCCCCCGGCTCCCTCAGGTACGCCTGCGCGCCCAGGACACCGGTCGGCCGGTGCTCGCGCGTCTTGACGTGCCAGTACCCGCCCTCCTCCGGATCGGCCACCGCCATCGCGTCCGCGTTGGCGAGCAGGAACTCGCTCGCGTCGGCGTAGGGCGGCGGGGCCTCGCCCCCGGCCTGGCCGGACTGCGGACCGGCCGGGAGCCCGATCGGGCCGGCGACCGCGGCGTAGACCGCTCCGCCCGCGAGGACCGCCGCCGCGGTGACACCGGCGATCAGCGTGAACGGGCGCGGAAGAGCGCGCCGGACCGCCCGCGCGGCGGCGGGCCGACCGGACATCGCGCGACTCAGCACCGCCTCGCGGCCGGCCCGGTGCAGCCGCTCGGCCTCGGCGCGCGCCGCCGCGGGTTCGAGGTCGGCGATGATCCGCACGGGATCGGACTCGGGGGTCATCGTGCCTCCTGGGTGGCGGGAGCGGGCTGGGGGCGGCGCCCGGACGCGCGCACGAGGCCGTCCCGGGCCGCGTGTCCGTGCTCCTGGCGGAGAAGACGGCGCAGCGCGCGGCGCGCGCGGTGCAGCCGCACGGTGAAGGCCGGGGTCGAGCAGCCGACGGTCCTGGCGGCCTCCGCCGCGCTCAGCCCGTTCCAGGTGACCAGCGTCAGCGCCTCGGCGTAGCGCTCGGGGAGCGCGCCGAGGGCCTCCAGCGCGCTCTGCCGTCCGACGACGTGCTCGGCGACGTCCCACTCGAGCACGTCGTCCTCGCTGCTGAGCGCCGTCACGCGTTCGACCAGCAGGCGCTGCCGCCGCTGCGCGTCGTAGTGCTTGTGCAGCAGGTTGCGCGCCACGCCCAGGAGCCAGGGCAGGGGCGAGCGCGGCACGGTGTCCAGCCGCTGCCAGGCGACCACGAACGTCTCGCTCGCGACCTCCTCGGCCACCTCGGGCTCGGCGCGCAGAAGGGCGTAGCCGAGCACTCTCCGGTGGAACTGGTCGTACAGCGCTGTCAGTCGATCGGCCGGGGATTCCACGGCATCCGTCCTCACAGTCGCGGGGGTGTCACCAGTAGTCCCGCCCAGGACGCCGCTTATTACACCCGGGAGGCGTGATCCTCCGGTCTCTCCGGTTCCGCCCCGGTACCTCCCGGACCGTCCGGCGGACGTCTGCGGACAGAACACCAGATCACGGCGGAGGGCCTGCGAAGTAATTCATTTGCCCCCTTCCCGTAACAAAGTCTGTGAAATACGGTCAAGGCGAGCATTACTCCGTTGGTGTACTCCCCCGGGAAACCCCCACCGCGCCGCAGAGGAGACCTATGCATCCCCCGAAGCACGAGACCCGCGCGCTCGGACGAACACTGCTCCTGGGCGCCGCCGTGTGGCTGGCGGGCTCCGCCGGTCTCGTGGCCCTGGCGGTCTCCATGGACGGCTCCTGGCCGTCGTATCTCTTCGGCCCCCTCTGCCTGGCCGCTCTGTTCGCGGTCCTGCCCTACCCCGACCGCCCCGGCCCCCGCCGCGTCTTCGCGTCGAGCGAGGACGAGCAGTAGGGAAGCCCCGGCGCGGGGACTCCATAGCGACCGTCCCCCCTTTCCGGGCACACCGGGAAAACCATTGGCCACCGGACGCGCTTCCCCCCTACCGTCGTGCTCGCACTGTCGTCCGGTCGAGGGAGGCCCGTACTCATGGCTCTGGTGAAGAAGGGGTCGCGGTTGATCACCGTGGACGGAACGGCCTACCGCTGGCGCACCCGCGGCCGTCCGACGTACGACCAGGCGCGCTTCGAGGCGCCGGCGACCTTCGCCGTCGAACTGGCCGAGGCCCCCGGAAGCGTCCTCGTCGTCACCACGCCGCACCCGCACACGCGCGGCGCCACCGGCCCGGTCGTGCCGATCACCCCGGCGGCGGTCGCCTCCGGGGTGCGCTCGGGCCTCGCGGACGGCTGGCGCCCCGAGAAGCCGGGCACGCCGCACCTTCTCCGCGTCGGGGACGCCGAGGCCGTCCCGTCCTGATCCGGTGGAATCGGGAGGGCCGGCCGGCCCTCCCGACCACCGAGGACCACCCGACCGGGCCGCATGACGCCGGGGCCCCGCTTCGCGACGACCGCGAGGCGGGGCCCCGGCGTCAGCGTGTTCCCGGTCCGGGCTGTCCGGCACCTCACATCCGCGGGAGCCGTTTTTTGCATGACTGCACGCTTGCACACGCGTAAGATTGCAGTCGTGCAATATTTCGACCACGGAAGGCCGCCCCCGTGACGAGCGGAACCGGCGAGACCCTTCGGACGCGCAAGCAGCGGCAGACCCGGGAGGCCATCCACCACGCGGCGCTGCGGCGCGTCCTCGACGAGGGGATCGACAACGTGACCGTCGCCGAGATCAGCGCCGAGGCCAACGTCTCCACCAGGACGTTCTTCAACTACTTCCCGACGAAGGAGGACGCGGTCCTCGGCCTCCCCGAGGAGATCGCCGACGACGACGCGATCGAGGCGTTCATCGACCGGGAGTGCTCCAGCGGGGACCTCGTGACCGACGTTTCGCACCTGGTCCGCTCGGTCTTCGCGGTGACGCCGAACGGCGAGACGTTCGAGCGGATCCGGGAGGCCATGACCCGCCACCCGCAGCTCAGGCGCCGCCAGCTCCAACGGGTCACCGCCATCGAGCAGCGGCTCTCGCGGACCGTCGCCGGACACCTGCGGACCGACCACCGGTTCTCCGACGGGGACGTCGACGTCGACGACGCCGCGCGCGTGATCGTCATGGTCTGCTCCAGCGCGATGCGCCTCGCCATCCAGAACGCCACCCGGAACGACGCGGAAGCGGGCTCCGCCGAGACGGCCGAGCACGCGTTCGACCAGGCAGTGGAACTACTGCGGAAGGTAATACGGAAGCTTCAATGACCACCACCGCCGTCCCCGAGGCATCGGGAAAGCAGTCGACGGACTCCCGCAGGGGGATCGTCCTCATCTTCGTCGCGCTCATGCTGGCGATGCTCCTGGCGTCGCTGAGCCAGACGGTCCTGAGCGCGGCCCTGCCCACCATGGTCGGCGAGCTCAACGGCGTCGACCAGATGCTGTGGGTGATGACCGCCTTCATCCTCGCGTCGACCATCACCATGCCGGTCTACGGCAAGCTCGGCGACCTCATCGGCCGCAAGGGCCTGTTCCTGGCCGCCATCGGGCTCTTCACCGCGGGCTCCGTCCTCGGCGGCCTCGCCCCCGACATGAACTGGCTGATCGTCGCGCGGGTCGTCCAGGGCCTCGGCGGCGGCGGCCTCATGATCCTGTCCCAGGCCATCATCGCCGACGTCATCCCCGCCCGCGAGCGCGGCAGGTACATGGGGATCATGGGCGGCGTGTTCGCCGTCTCCTCCGTCGCCGGGCCGCTGCTGGGCGGCTGGTTCACCGAGGGCATCGGATGGCGGTGGGCCTTCTGGATCAACATCCCCCTCGGCGTCCTCGCGTTCCTCGCCGTCCTCTTCCTGCTGCGCCTGCCCAAGGGCGTCTCGCGGCCGCGCCTCGACATCGCGGGCATGGCGCTGATGGCCGTCGCGACCACCAGCCTCATCCTGACCTCCAGCTGGGGCGGTTCGCAGTACGACTGGGACTCCCCGGTGATCCTCGGCCTCATCGCCACGACCGTCGTCACCGCGGTCCTGTTCGTCCTCGTCGAGCGCCGCGCGGCCGAACCGGTCATCCCGCTGCACCTGTTCCGCGACCGCAACTTCAACCTGACCACCGTCGCGGGCCTGTTCACCGGTGTGGCGATGTTCGGCACCCTCGGCTACATGCCCACCTACCTGCAGATGGTCACCGGCGCCAGCGCCACCAGGGCCGGGCTCCTCATGATCCCCATGATGGCCGCGCTCCTGGTCACCTCGACCGTCTCGGGTCAGATGGTGAGCAGGTCCGGCCGCTACAAGTGGCTGCCCGTCGCCGGGTCCGTGGTCCTCGCGGGCGGCCTCGCCCTGCTGTCCACCCTGGCCGTCTCCACCCCGGTGTGGCTGACCTGCGTCTACCTCGGCGTCATGGGCGTCGGCCTGGGGACGAGCATGCAGATCCTGGTGCTCATCGTGCAGAACTCCTTCCCGGTCAGCCAGGTGGGCACGGCGACCGCCGCCAACAACTTCTTCCGCCAGATCGGCGCGTCGCTGGGGTCCGCGGTCGTGGGCAGCCTGTTCACCGCCCGCCTCATCGACCAGCTGACCAGGAGCCTGCCCGCCGGAGCCGAGATGCCCGGCGGGGGCGGGACGCGCTCGCTCACCCCCGAGCTGGTCAACGGCCTGCCCGACGCCATCCGGGAGCCGATCGTCACCGCCTACAACGACGCGCTCGTCCCGCTCTTCCTGGCCATGACCCCGCTGGCGCTCGCGGCGGCCGTCCTGCTGCTCTTCGTGGTCGAGAAGCCGCTGGCCACCACTATCGAGCGCGAACCCGCGCCGGAGCCCGCCGCCGTGTGACCCCGGCGGTACGCGGACGAGCCCGCCCCGTCGCCCCGGGGCGGGCTCGTCCGCGTTCCGGGGTCAGCCCTCCCAGCCCCTGCGGACCACGCGCTCGGACCGGTTCGGGTGCTGGTCGCGGGTGCGGTACACCACGTAGGGGCGGAACGGGTACTGCACCGGGGCGCTGAACGCGTGCACCAGGCGGGTGAACGGGAAGAGCATGAACAGCGTCAGCCCCACCATCACGTGCAGCTTGAACGCGAAGGTCGAGGCGGCCATCGCCGCGACGTCGGGCCGCAGGATCCAGATGCTGCGGAACCACACCGAGACGGTCTCCCGGTAGTCGTGCCCGTGCCCGCCGGTCAGGTCCGCGCCCGCCGACAGCAGCGTCGTGGCCAGGCCCGCCAGGATCGCCATCACCAGGACGAGGTACATGACCTTGTCGTTGACGGTGGTCGCGCTGAACACCGGCCCGTTGGTGCGCCGCCGCCAGATCAGCAGGACGATCCCGCCGAGCGTGCACACCCCCGCGACGGTGCCCAGGGACAGCGCCATGAAGTGGTACATGTCCTCGGTGACGCCCATCGCCTCGGTCCAGCTCTTGGGGATCAGCAGGCCCGCGACGTGGCCGATGATCACCACCAGCAGGCCGAAGTGGAACATCGGGCTGGCGATGCGCAGCAGCCGCGACTCGTACAGCTGCGAGGACCGGGTGGTCCAGCCGAACTTGTCGTAGCGGTAGCGCCAGACGAGGCCGCCGACCAGCACCGCCAGGACCACGTAGGGGAACACCCCCCACAGGATGTGGTCGAGCGCGGTCGGGGCGACCGCGTCCACCGCGTGCCCCGCGTCCGTCGGGGTCATCGGGATCATCTCCGTCCTCCCGCTGTCGCGGCGGGCGCGCCCACTCCGGGCATGCCCAGGTCGACCGGCTTTCCGTACGCGTCGAGTCCCACGTCCTCGGCGGGCGGCCCCAGCTCGGCCAGGCGCAGCGCGGCCTCCCGCTCCTCCTTGCCGGGCGGCGGCAGCGTGTCGCCGATCGCGTCGAGCACGTCCGCGTACGGGGTGCCGGTCTCGTGCAGCCCGGCCCGCAGGAGCTCCAGCCCCGGCTGGAACCGGACCAGCAGCGCCTCGCCCCACTCGGCGTCGCCGATGGCCGCGAACTCCAGGACCACCGCGAGGTGGTCGGGGAGCTCGCCCGGGTCGAGCTCCCAGCCGCACCCGGCGTAGATCTCCTTGACCCGGGCGAGCGCGTGGCCGCGCCGCCGGGTGTCGCCGTCGGTGTAGTAGGTCATGTGCAGCGCCCGGCGGCGGCGCGTGTCGAACGTGTGGACGTAGTGCGCGCCGAGGTCGAGGGCGGGCTCGGCCTCCGCGTGCGCGCAGAAGGCGAGCAGCGCGTCGCGGGGCCCGCTTTCGGGCAGGTCGGCCAGCGCCTGCCGGACGATCGGCAGGTGCTCGTAGAACCGGGCGTCCGGGTAGCCGATCAGCAGCGAGGCCGCGCGGCGCAGGACGGCCCGCGTGCGCGGGTCCGGCCCGCTGTCCTCGGCGCGGGACGCGCGTCTGCGGAGTCTCACGGCTTCTCCTTCTCGTCGGGGGCGGCCCCGTTGTCGGACGGAGGGAACAGACCGTCGGGCTTCCCGTTCCCGTCCCAGTTCAGGAGGTTGACCCTGCCCTTCAGGTCGCTGCGCCCGTCGCTGGTCTGCCGCGTCTTGAGGGCGTGGAAGGTCTCCACGCTCGCGGCGTCGGGGCGGCCGGACGCCTCGCCGAACGGCACCGGGCCGCCCATCCCGCCCATGCCCGGGCCGCCCTCGAAGTCGAGGCTGCACCCGATCTCCTCGATCACGCCGCGATCGGCGTCGTCCACCCCGTAGGCGGTGGGGATGACGTAGCGCTCGTCGTACTTGGCGATCGCCAGGAGCCGGTACATGTCCTCGATGTCGGTCCCGCTCATCCCCACGGCCTCGGCCAGGGACTCGTCGCGCTCCTCGCCGAGGTTGATCCGGCGCATGTACGAGCGCATCGCCGCCAGCTTCCTGAGCACGGAGTCCACCGGCGCGGTGTCCCCGGCCGTGAACAGCTCGGCCAGGTACTCGACGGGGATGCGCAGCGCGTCGATCGCGCCGAACAGGTTCCCCGCGTCCTCGCCGTCGTGCCCCGTCTTGGTGAGGGTGTCCACCACCGGGGACAGCGGCGGGATGTACCAGACCATCGGCATCGTGCGGTATTCGGGGTGCAGCGGCAGCGCGACCTTGTACTTCTTGGCCAGGGCGTAGACCGGGGAGCGCTTGGCCGAGTCGATCCAGCGGTCCGGGATGCCGTCGCGCCGGGCCGCCTCCTGCACCTCGGGGTCGTTCGGGTCGAGGAACACGTCCAGCTGCGCGGGGTACAGGTCGTGCTCGTCCTCCACGGTGGCGGCCTCGCCCACCCGGTCCACGTCGTACAGGATGACGCCGAGGTAGCGCAGCCTGCCCACGCAGGTCTCCGAGCACACCGTCGGCATGCCGACCTCGATGCGCGGGTAGCACAGCGTGCACTTCTCGGCCTTGCCGGTCTTGTGGTTGAAGTAGACCTTCTTGTACGGGCAGCCGGTGACGCACATGCGCCAGCCCCGGCACTTGTCCTGGTCGACCAGCACGATGCCGTCCTCGGCGCGCTTGTACATCGCGCCGCTGGGGCAGCTCGCCACGCACGAGGGGTTGAGGCAGTGCTCGCAGATCCTCGGCAGGTAGAACATGAAGGTCTCCTCGAAGGAGAACCTCACCTGCTCGCCGAGCTTCTGCACGATCGGGTCCTGCCTGCCCAGCTCCTCGCCGCCGCCGAGGTCGTCGTCCCAGTTCGCGCTCCACGTGACGTTCATCGGCTCGCCGCTGATCAGCGACCGGGGCCGGGCGACCGGCATGTCGTCGCTCAGCGGCGCCTTGATCAGGTTCTCGTAGTCGTAGGTCCAGGGCTCGTAGTAGTCCTGGATGGCGGGCATCTTGGGGTTGGCGAAGATCGTGGCGAGCTTCTTGAGCCGCCCGCCCGCCTTCAGCTTCAACTTCCCGCCGGGGGTGCGGACCCAGCCGCCCTCCCACTTCTCCTGGTCCTCGTAGCGGCGCGGGTAGCCCTGGCCGGGACGGGTCTCCACGTTGTTGAACCAGACGTACTCCATGCCGCTGCGGTTGGTCCACGCCTGCTTGCAGGTCACCGAGCAGGTGTGGCACCCGATGCACTTGTCGAGGTTCATCACCATGGCGACCTGGGCCATGACCTTGCCGATGCGCCGCCCGGACGCCGATGGGGTCGCCATCAGTACGTCACCTCCGCCTGTCGCTTGCGCACGACCGTGACCTCGTCGCGCTGGTTGCCCGTGGGGCCGATGTAGTTGAACGCGTAGGCGAACTGGGCGTAGCCGCCGATCAGGTGCGTCGGCTTGACCAGCACGCGGGTCAGCGAGTTGTGGATGCCGCCGCGCTTGCCCGTCGTCTCCGTCTTGGGGACGGCGATCACGCGCTCCTGGGCGTGGTACATGTACACCGTCCCGGCGGGCATCCGGTGGGAGACGATGAGGCGCGCCGCGACCACGCCGTTGCGGTTGACCGCCTCGACCCAGTCGTTGTCGCGCGCCCCGATCACCTCGGCGTCGCTCGGGCTCATCCAGATCGCGGGGCCGCCCCGCGAGAGGGTGAGCATCAGCAGGTTGTCCTGGTACTCGGAGTGGATGGACCACTTGGAGTGCGGGGTGAGGTAGCGCACCGTCACCTCCCGCTCGCCCGTCGGGCCGAACGCGGGCTCGCCGAACAGCTTCTGGATGTTCAGCGGCGGCCGGTACACCGGCAGCGACTCCCCGAACTCGTGCATCCAGTCGTGGTCGAGGTAGAAGTGCTGGCGGCCGGTGAGCGTGTGCCAGGGCTTGTCGTGCTCCAGGTTGATGGTGAACGGGGAGTAGCGCCGTTCGGGCGCCTCCTTGCCGGACCACTCGGGGCTCGCGCCGACGGGGGTGGGCCGGGTCTGGGTGTCCTTGAACACCACGCGCCGCTCGTGCCCGCCGTGGATGAGCTCGTCCATGTCGGTGCCGGTCCGCTCGGCCAGCAGCTCGAAGCCCTGCGCGGCCAGCCGCCCGTTGCTGGTGCCCGACAGCGCGAGGATCATCTCGCACGCCTTGATGTCGGTGTCGATCAGGGGGCGGCCGTCGGCGACGCCGCCGCGCGCGGTGCCGTTGCGCCGGGCCAGCCACTCCATCTCCTCGTCGGGGGTGAACGTGACCCCCTTGACCGGCAGCTTCTTCTCCACCGCGAGCGGGCCGACCGCCCTCATCTGCTCGGCGACGGCCGCGTAGTCGCGCTCGACCTCGATCAGGTTGGGCATGGTCACGCCCGGGACCGGGACCTCGCCCAGGGCCTTCCAGTCGGGGACGCCGCCGCCCGGCTGGGCGAGCTCGCCCGGCGTGTCGTGCTGGTGCGGCGCGGCGACCAGGTCGGTGACCGTGCCCAGGTGCGTGGCCGCCAGTTCGCTGAACCGCCGCGCGAGGGCGTGGAAGGCGTCGAAGTCGCTGCGCGCCTGCCACGGCGGGTCGATGGCCGGGGTGAAGGCGTGCACGAACGGGTGCATGTCGGTGGTCGACAGGTCGTGCTTCTCGTACCAGGTGGCGGCCGGGAACACGATGTCGGACAGCAGCGTGGTGCTGGTCATCCGGAAGTCGATCGACAGCAGCAGGTCGAGCTTGCCCTCGGGGGCCTCCTCGCGCCACACGACCTCGGTGGGCCGGTGCTCGGGCGCGGCCTGCTCCCCCTGCACGCCGGACTGGGCGCCCAGCAGGTGGCGGTGGAAGTACTCGCTGCCCTTGGCCGAGGAGCCGAACAGGTTGGACCGCCACACGGTGAGCACGCGCGGCCAGTTGCGGGGGTCGTCGGGGTCCTCGGCGGCGAAGCGGATCTCCCCCGACGCGAGCCGCTCGGCGACGTAGTCGGCGGTCTTCTGCCCGGCGGCCCTCGCCTCCTCGACGAGGTCGAGCGGGTTGCGGTCGAAGGTCGGGTACGACGGCATCCAGCCCATGCGCGCCGAGGCCGCCACCATGTCGGCGGTGTGCTTGCCCGCGAGGCGGCCGGGGCCGGTCGGCGCGGTGAGCGCGTCGGCGTCGTAGGTGTCGTAGCGCCACTGGTCGGTGTGCAGGTACCAGTAGGGGGTCCCCGCCATGAAGCGCGGCGGGCGGCACCAGTCCATGGCCGAGGCGAACGTCGCCCAGCCCGTCTGGGTGCGGCACTTCTCCTGGCCGACGTAGTGCGCCCAGCCGCCGCCGTTCACGCCCTGGCAGCCGGTGAGCAGCAGCATCGTGAAGAACGCGCGGTACATCGTGTCGCCGTGGAACCACTGGTTGACGCCGGCGCCCAGGATGATCATGGAGCGGCCGCCGGTCTTGTCCGCGGTGTCGGCGAACTCGCGGGCGATACGGATCGCCCGCTCGGCCGGGACCGAGGTGACGGCCTCCTGCCAGGCCGGCGTGTAGGGCTCGTCCGCGTCGTCGTAGCCGGTGGGCCAGGTGCCGGGGAGGCCGGGGCGGCCCACCCCGTACTGGGCGAGCAGCAGGTCGTAGACGGTGGTGACGAGCCTGCCGCCCACCCGCCGCACCGGCACGCCGCGCACCAGGGACTCGCCCGCCCCCGCAGGGGAGTCGAAGCGGGCCAGCTCGACCTCGACCGTCTCCGCGTCGTCGCCGTACAGGCTCAGCCGCGGCTCGACGCCCTCCAGGTCGAGGTTCCACCTCCCCTTGCCCGCCTCGCCCCAGCGGTGGCCGAGGGTGCCGTTGGGGGTGACGATCCCGTCGGTCCGCCCGTCGACGACGACCGGCTTCCAGTTCCCGTTCTCCACGGGGGCGCCGTCCCCTGCTCCGGGCAGGTCGTCGGCCATGAGGAACTTGCCGGGGGTGTAGCGGCCGCCGCGCTCGTCCAGGCTGATCAGGAAGGGGAGGTCGGTGTACTTCTTGACGTACCGGTCGAAGTTCTCGGTGCGCCCGTCGACGAAGTACTCCTTGAGCATCACGTGCCCCATGGCCATGGCCAGCGCCCCGTCGGTGCCGGGGTGCGGGGCGAGCCACTCGTCGGCGAACTTGGTCGCGTCGCTGTAGTCGGGGGACACCACGACGACCTTCTGGCCCCGGTAACGGGCCTCGGTCATCCAGTGGGCGTCGGGCGTGCGGGTGACCGGGACGTTGGAGCCCCACAGCACCAGGTAGGCGGCGTCCCACCAGTCCCCGGACTCGGGCACGTCGGTCTGGTCGCCGAACACCTGCGGGGAGGCGACGGGGAGGTCGGCGTACCAGTCGTAGAACGACAGCATCGAGCCGCCGACCAGGTTCACGAACCGCGCCCCGACGCCGTGCGACACCTGCGACATCGCGGGGATCGGCGAGAACCCGGCGACGCGGTCGGGGCCGTACTCCTTGATGGTGTGCACGTGCGCGGCCGCGGCGATCTCCACGGCCTCCTCCCACGTGATCCGCACCAGGCCGCCCTTGCCGCGCGCCGACTGGTAGGTGCGGCGCTTGACCGGGTCGGTGGTGATCTCGGCCCACGCCGCGACCGGGTCGCCCAGGCGGGCCTTGGCCTCGCGGTACATCTCGATCAGCACCCCGCGCCCGTAGGGGTAGCGGACCCGGGTGGGCGAGTAGGTGTACCAGGAGAACGCCGCGCCGCGCGGGCAGCCGCGCGGCTCGTACTCGGGGCGGTCGGGGCCGACCGAGGGGTAGTCCGTGGCCTGGGTCTCCCAGGTGATTATGCCGTCTTTCACATAGACGTTCCAAGAGCACGAACCGGTGCAGTTAACACCGTGAGTCGACCTTACGACTTTGTCGTGGCTCCATCGGTCCCGATAAAACACGTCCCCTTCGCGACCTCCGTCCTTAAAGACGGTACGAAGGTCCCTTGACGCTTTCGAACGCGTCAGATAAACACCCGCCCGCAGCAGAAGATCAGCGGAATTGCCCTTCTGAGCTGCGGTTTCACCGCCTTTAGTCATGATCAGCCAACCCTCTGTTTACTGTCTGTGCTGTCGGGTAGAGCACAGCGCGGACTTTTCCGGGACCGAAATCCCACCCAATCACAAATTACCCCTCCAGCAGACTCACGCAACACCGGGGTTTAATTTGGTTCGCCGTTGGCCTGTCTTATGGTGAGCTCGTCGGAAGGTGGGAAAAATGGACGGTGGCACGGGCGCGACGAACGCGCCGGCGGTCCGCGGAGGGACCGCAGGAGGAAATCTCTTTCTCGGGACGGCCGCGTTCGTCCTGACGTTCTGGGCGTGGAACCTCATCGGCCCCCTGGCCAGGACGTACACCGAGGCGCTGGGCCTGTCCCCGACGCAGACGTCGCTCCTGGTGGCCTTCCCCGTGATGGTCGGCTCCCTGGGCCGGATCCCGGTGGGAGCCCTGACCGACCGCTACGGCGGACGGGTGATGATGGCGGCCGTCTGCTTCGTCTCGATCATCCCGGTCGCGCTGGTGGGCCTGTCGAGCGACTCGTTCGCGATGCTGCTGCTGTGGGGCTTCTTCCTCGGGGTGGCGGGCACGTCGTTCGCGGTCGGCATCCCGTTCGTGAGCGCCTGGCACGAGCCCCGGCGGCGCGGCTTCGCCACCGGCGTGTTCGGCGCCGGGATGGGCGGCACCGCGCTGTCGGCGTTCCTGACCCCGCGGCTGGTCGAGGCGCTCGGCCTGCTCAACACGCACCTGGTGATGTGCGCCGCCCTGGCCGCGATGGGCGTGGTCATGCTCCTGTTCAGCCGCGACGCGCCCGGGTGGAAGCCGAACACCGCCCCGGTCGCCCCCCGGTTGAAGGACGCGCTCAGGCTCAAGGCGACGTGGCAGAACATGCTGCTCTACGCGGTCGCGTTCGGCGGGTTCGTGGCGTTCTCCACCTACCTGCCGACCCTGTTGCAGACCGCCTACGACTTCGCGCAGACCGAGGCCGGGATGCGCACCGCCGGGTTCTCCCTCGCCGCGGTCGCCGCCCGCCCCGTCGGCGGAATCCTGGCCGACCGGATCGGCCCGGTGAAGGTCTGCCTGGCCTCCTTCGTCGGCACCACCGCCATGGCCGTCGTCCTGGCCTTCCACCCCCCGGCCGAGCTGCCCGCCGGCGTGTCCTTCGTCCTCATGGCGGTCGTGCTGGGGTTCGGCACCGGCGGCGTCTTCGCGCTGGTCGCCACGGTGGTCGAACCCGCCCGGGTGGGCACCGCCACCGGCCTGGTCGGCGCCGCCGGCGGCCTCGGCGGCTACTTCCCGCCGCTGGTGATGGGCGCCGTCTACCAGGCCACCGGCGCGTACACCATCGGGTTCGCGCTGCTGGCCGCGGTGGCCCTGGCCGTCGCGGTCTACACGGCCCTGGCCTTCCGCGGCGTCGGCACCGCGTCCCCGGCGGCCCGGAGCTGACCCGGACCGGGTCCCGCCGCCGGTACTCCGGCGGCGGGACCCTGCGGGTTTCCGCCTCCTCCGGGCGGGGCAGCAGAGGCTCGACGCCGCCGCCCGGGGGACCCGGCACTCCCGCGCTCCGGACGGACGGCGGGACACGTCGGATGGAGGAGCGGAGGTCCGTGATGACCGCCTCCCGTCGGATGGCGCGGTACCGCGCGTGGGCGGCGCTGGCGCTGCTGGGCGTCGTACTGCTCGGCTCGTGGCTGGCCGACGCCCACGAGGCCAACACCGCGCTGAGCGCCCTGATGGCCCTGACCTGGGTCATGCTGGTCTTCCGGGAAAAGGGGCAGGACCCGCCCCCCGCCGCGCCGCGGCCACCGGACCCGTCGCCGGAGGGGCCGCCCGGCGAAGGCCCCTGAGCGGACCCGCTGCCCGACCGGCCCTCCGGCGGCGGGTGTGGCGAGGACGGATCGAGGCCGCGCCCACATCACCGGGCAAGTGGCCTGTGGGGTCCGCGCGTGCCCGCCGGATGTCCGTGACGCGGCGGTTCGAGGGCCGGTCCCGCTCTCACCCGGAATGATCACGGGCTTTCCGCCCTTCCCGGCCCCGAAACGGGCAGAAAGCCCAAGGCCGTCAACGGAACCCTCACGCAACGGACATCACGGGCGCGGCCCCGGCCCCCGCCCGCCGTGGCCCCGCGATCCGCACGGCAGGAGGCCGAAAGACCCCCCGAAGCACCGGCACGCGAACCACCCCCGCGCCGGAGGCTCCCCGGAAGCCGATCCGAAGTTTTTCCGAAGAGGGCCCTGGAAGAGTCTCCGACGTGCGCCGCACCGGGCGGTGCCGCGAGAACGCTCGGGGACAGTCGTGAAGATCCTGAAGAAGGCGGCCGCCGCCGCCCTGGTTGCCGGGACCGTCGTGGCCGGAGGCGTGGCCACCGCCGCTCCCGCGTCCGCCGCCACCTACGGCGGCGAGTGCGGCTCCGGCTACAGCGTCGTCAACTCCAAGAGCATCGGCTCCTCCGGAACGGTGTTCCTGACCTACAACAGCTCCAACGGCTACAACTGCGCCGTCGCCAAGCGCAACACCGCCGGGTCGGCGATCCTGATCGAGGTCGGCCTCTCCATCAGCCCCAAGGGCAACCACTGGGACGCCTACGAGGGCGACTACTTCACCAGCTACGCCGGCCCGGTGTACCTGTCCGCCGCGGGCAGCTGCGTCGACTGGGCGGGCCGCTTCAACGGCGGCACCTGGTACGGCAAGGACGGCACCAACTGCGGGTGACGCGCGGAGACGGGCGCCGCCCGCGGAACCGGGGCTCCGCGGGCGGCGCCCGTCCTCCTCCGGACGCTAGGGCCTGCGGCCGGGATCGTTCGACCGCGTCGTGTCGGCCATCTGGCGGCCCGACTCGCGCGCCTGCTCCGAGACCTGGCGGGCCTGGTCCTGCGCGCTCTCGCGCGTGGCCTGCCCCGCTTCGGCCGCGGTCTCCCTGACCTGGCCCACGGCCCGCTGCGCGGAGTCCTGCGCGCCCTCCCTGAGGTGCTGCGCCGACTCGGTGAAGGACTGCTTGACGGGTTCGACCGCGTCGCCGAACTCGTCCTTGAGCCGCCGGGCCGCCTGGCGCTCGGCCTGGCTCTCGGAGATCACGGACGCCGCCAGCAGGCCGGCGCCGAACGCGATGAGCCCGGCCGCCAGGGGGTTGCCCTGGGTCCGCTCCGCCGCCTGCCCCGGAACCGACCGCACCGTCCGGCCCGCCTGGGACGCGGTGTCCCTGACGTTGTCCTTGACCATGTGCGCGGTGTCCTGGGCCCGGTGGCCCGCGTCGCGGAAGGTGCTCTTGTCGGGAGCCGCACCCATAACCCGCTCCTTCCAGTGGTGGGCCCTGCCGCGAACCTGGTCGCCGCGGCGCCGGGCCATGTGGCGGACCTGGTCGGTGCGACGCCGGGCGATCCGCCTCGGGCTCGTCCGATCGGCGATCCGGTCGACGTCGTCCCGCAGGTCGGCCCGCGTCACCTCGATCTCGTTCCTTATCTCGTCGGGTGTCTGGCCCATTGCGCGTCCTCCTTCAGGGTCTCGATGGTCTGCTCGGGCTTGGGGTCCACCTCTCGCATGCGGTTGCGTCCGAGCACGAACAGCACCGCGCCCGCGACCGCCCACAGCGCGGCCACGATCAGCGCCGCCCATCCGGCGTCCATCACGTTCGCCAGTGCGTACACCAGGGCGAAGCTGGCCAGGACGATGACCATGAGACCCGCCAGGGCGGCCGCGCCGAGCATCGCGGCGGCCTTGCCCGCCTTGGCGCCCTCCTCGCGGAGCTCGGCCTTGGCGAGGCTCACCTCCTGCCGGAACAGCTTCTGCAGGTCGCTCGTCGCCTCGCTGATGAGCTCGCCGAGCGACTCCCGGTCATGCCCCCGTTCCTGCTCCAGTTCCCTCCCCCTCGCCGTTCCCGGCTCGACGCTGGGCAGGGGGACCTGCGGTGTGGACATCTGGGTCAGCTCCCCTCCTGGTAACGGGGCCGGTCGTACGGGGAGTCGTGCGGCGGCACGCCGTACCGGGGGGCCTCCCCCGCCTCGGGCGAGAGCGGCACGCCCGGAACGGCCGTGCCCTCCTCCCGCGGCCGGGGGGTGCCCGCCGCCAGCGGCTCCCCGCCGGACGGGGCCGCGAGCGCGTCCGGCTCCCGCCTGGACTCCTGCGTCACCGCCTTGGCCAGGCGCCCGACGGCGAACCCGGCCAGGGCCGCGCCCGCGAGGAACATCCCGGGGCGCCGCCGCGCGAACGCGCGCACCTCCTCCGCCATGCCCTCGACACCGCGCTCGTCCAGGAAGTCGGCCGCTCCCCGCCCGCTCTGGGCGACCCGGCTCACCACTCCGCGCACCGGGGAGTCGGTCTCCGCCCGGTCCGCCATCGAGGCCAGGTCGTCCGACCAGTGCCGCAGCGCCTCCGAGGCCCGCTGGGTCTGGGTGCGCGTCTCCGCGCCGAGCCGTTCGCGCATCTCCGCGGTGACGTTCTGGAGCTGCGCGCGCGACTCGTCGACGACGCCCCGCGCCTGCTCCTTCGCGGTCGTGGCGACCTCGCCCGCGGACTCCCGCGCCTTCCCCATCGTCTCGGAGGCCCGTTCCCTGGCCTCCTGCCCGGTTCGCCCCGATCCGGGGGTTGCGGTCTCGTACCCCATTACCGCCACCTCTTCATCCTGGGTCTCGTCCTGGATCCGTCCTGGCTTGGTATCGGTTCCGTGCGGTTGGTGAGACTCGCAGCTACCCACGGCTTCTCCCGGTATTCCTCACCCCTCCCCGGACTTCGCCCGAACGGCCGCTCAGCGCGCGGTCCGGCGCCTGAAGAGGACGACCGCCAGGGTCTGCGCGAGGACCAGGAGCCCGCCGAACCAGGCCACCGCCGGCACCGCGTCGCCGCCGGCCGGGCCTCCCCCCACCAGCAGGGCGCGGACGGTCTCGATGACCGGGGTGACGGGCTGGTTCTCGGCGAACCAGCGCAGCCACCCGGGCATCGTGTCGGTCGGGACGAAGGCGCTGCTCGCGTAGGGCAGGAAGAGGACGAAGAAGGGGAAGGCCCCGGCGCTCTCGGGGGTCTTGGCCACCAGGCCGAAGACGGCCGCGAGGGCGGAGACCGCCAGCATGAACAGCACCAGGACGCCGGCCGCCCCCAGCCACTCGAGCGGTCCCGCGGTGGGGCGGAAGCCCATGAGCAGCGCGACGCCGATGACGATGACCATGGACACGACGTTGCGCACCGTGCTGGCCACGACATGGCCGGTGAGCATCGCCGAGCTGAGGATCGGCATGGAGCGGAAGCGGTCCACGATCCCCTCGGCCAGGTCGGTGGCGACGGCGACCGAGGTGGACGCCGCCCCGTACCCGGCGCACACCAGGATGATGCCGGGGACCACGTAGTCGAGGTATCCGGTGCCGGGGTCGATCGCGCCGCCGAACACGTAGACGAACATCAGCAGCAGTACGACCGGCAGGATCACGCCGAGCAGCAGCGAGTCGACGTCGCGGACCATGTGCCGCAGGCTCCGCTCGACCATGGTGAGCGAGTCGGCGGCCGCGTGCCGGAGCCGAGTGCGCGTCTTCACCCGTTCTCCCCTTCGTTCCTGGTGGAGTGCCCGGTCAGGGCCAGGAAGACATCGTCCAGAGTGGGCTTGCGCAGGAGCAGCTGGCCGACGGCCGCGCCCGCCGCGTCCATCCGGTCCAGGAGCTCCTTGACCTGGGCGGGGGCGCCGTCGCCGGGTATCCGCACGGTCAGGTCCGCGATGTCGCTGTCCGCGGGGCGGTCAAGGGCGTCCACGGCGCGGCGGAAGTCCTCCTCCCCGGCGAACCGCAGCTCCACGCTCGCCCCGGGGACGCTCGCCTTGAGCTCCTCGACGGTTCCCTCGGCGATCACGGAGCCGCCGTCGATCACGGCGACGCGGTCCGCCAGCCGGTCGGCCTCCTCCAGGTACTGGGTGGTGAGGAAGACCGTCACCCCCTCCTTCGAGAGCTCCTGGACCGCCTCCCACATCGTCTGGCGGCTGCGCGGGTCCAGCCCGGTGGTCGGCTCGTCCAGGAAGAGCAGCGGCGGCCGGGAGATCAGGCCGACCGCCAGGTCGAGCCGGCGGCGCATCCCGCCGGAGTAGGTCTTGACCAGCCGGCCGCGGGCGTCGGCGAGGTCGAACCGCTCCAGTAGCTCCGCGCCGCGGCGGCGGGCGGCGGCCCGGCCCAGATGGTGGAGTCTGCCCATCATCACCATGTTCTCCTCGCCGGTGAGCCGCTCGTCGACCCCCGCGTACTGCCCGGTGAGGCTGATCACGCCGCGGACCCGGTCCGCCTGGCGCACGACGTCGAACCCGGCGACCACCACCCGCCCGGCGTCCGGCCTGACGAGCGTGGAGAGGATCCGGACCGTGGTCGTCTTGCCCGCGCCGTTCGGCCCGAGCAGGCCGAACACGGTGCCGGTCGGGACGCTGAGGTCGATCCCGTCGAGGACCCGCGTGCGTCCGAACGACTTCTCGAGGCCGCTGACCTGGATGGCCGCGTGGTCGCTCATACCCACCCCCTTTTTAACTGTGTATGCAATATACTCATGTTTACGTTATACACAGAGGTAGGATTTCGCGTCAAGGCACCGAGACGAACGCAGGGTGGCGATGGGCGAGGACAGCGAGACCGGCCTGCCGCGGTCCCTGGAGCGGCTGTGGGGCGTGGGCGAGACGGCCAGGAAGGGCCCCCGGCCCAGCCTGTCCCTGGAGGCGATCATCCGCGCGGCCATCGAAGTCGCCGACACCGAAGGGCTCGGCGCGGTGTCCATGAGCCGCGTCGCCAAGCAGGTGGGTTTCACCACCATGGCCCTGTACCGGCACGTCGGCGGCAAGGACGAGCTGCTGATGCTCATGGCGGACACCGCCGGCGGCTCCCCGCCCGAGCCCGCGGGGACCGGAGCCGAGTGGCGCGCCGGACTCGAACACTGGGCGCGCGAGCACATGAGGACCACGCTCCTGCACCCCTGGGTCCTGGACGTCCCCATCACCGGGCCGCCGGTCGGCCCGGTGACGCTCGCCTGGCTGGACAGCGGGTTGCGGTCCCTCGCCGGAACCGGCCTGGCCGAGGACGAGAAGGTCGCCGTGATCCTGCTCCTCACCAACTACGTGCGCGGTGAGGCGCTGCTGGCCCGGGGCCTGCCCCGGGAGGCCCCGGACGGCGGCGCCGGGGGCCCCGCCGCCGGGGCGTACGAGCGGATCGTGAGCGGCCTGGTCGACGCCGGGAAGTACCCGGCGCTGCGGACCGCCATCGAGGCGGGTGTGTTCGGGGACTCCGCCGAGTCCACCGACGCCGACTTCTCGTTCGGCCTGCGCTGCGTGCTCGACGGGGTCGAGAGCCTCGTCGCCCGCCGCGCGGCGGAGGGACAGGGCTAGGGAGGCTCCGGCGCGGGGGTGATTCGGCGTGCCGGTGCTTCGGGTGGGTCTTTCGACCTCCTGTCACGCGGATCGCGGGGTCACGGCGGGCGGCGACGGCGGGTGGGGGTCGGGGCCGCGCCCACGGTGTCCGTTGCGTGAGGGTTCCGTTGACGGCCTTGGGCTTTCCGCCCTTCCCGGCCCCGAAACGGGTGGAAAGCCCGTGATCATTCCGAGCGAGGGCGGAACCCGAAAAGGTCAAGACCAGCGGGAAAGGGTCACCCCAGCGGCGGGACCCGCTCGTCCTGCGGGGGCGGGCCGGGCGGGGTGCCGTCGCCGAAGGGGCTGCCGCCCAGCGCCTCGCGGCCGTGCGGGGCGGTCCAGCCCGACAGGTCCGGACCGGCCGGGACGATCCCCGACGGGTTGACCTCGGCGTGGACCACGTAGTAGTGCCGCTTGACGTGGTCGAAGTCGACGGTGTCGCCGAATCCCGGCGTCTGGAACAGGTCCCGGGCGTAGGCCCACAGCACCGGCATCTCGGTGAGCTTGCTCCTGTTGCACTTGAAGTGGCCGTGGTAGACGGCGTCGAAGCGCACCAGGGTGACGAACAGGGCGATGTCCGCGACCGTGACGCTGTCGCCGACCAGGTACCGCCGGGTCGCGAGGCGCTCCGAGAGCGCGTCGAGCCGGTCGAACAGCGCGGTGAAGGCCCGGTCGTACGTCGCCTGCCTGCGGGCGAACCCGCACATGTACACCCCGTTGTTGACGTCGCGGAAGACCGCGTCCGAGACCTCCTCGATCTCCGCGCGCAGCGGCGCGGGGTACAGGTCGGGCGCGCCCTCGCGGTGCAGGCCCGCCCACTCGGTGGCCAGCTCCGCCGGGAGGCGCAGGTAGTCGTTGGTGACCAGCTTCCCGCTGGGCACGTCCACGACGGCGGGGACGCTCACCCCGCCCGTGTACCCGGGCTCGCGCGCCGCGTACGCCTCGGCCAGGTAGCGGATGCCCAGCACCGGGTCGCGCCCGTCCGGATCGAGGGTGAACCGCCAGCTCCTCTCGTCCTGGATCGGGTCGGCCACGGCCAGCGACAGCGCGGACTCCAGCCCCAGCAGGCGGCGCGCGATCATCGACCGGTTGGCCCACGGGCAGGCCCGGCTCACCACGAGCCGGTACCGGCCCGGTTCGACCGGCCACCCCCCGCTCCCGTCTGCGGTGATCCGGTCGCCGAAGTGGCTGGGCGACCGCTCGAACTCGGTCTTGTCGGTCTTCTCGGCGCTCATTCGCGCACCTCCTGGTGTCCGGTTCCCGTGATCCTACGCACCCCGGCCCTACCCGGGACCGCGCCTCGGCCCCCTCCGGCGGTCCGCCCAGACAGCCCCCGGCCGCACGGTATTCCGCGCGCGGCCGGGGTAGGGGCCGGGACATCGGGGGTAATCATGAAGCTCAACCAGAACCGGCCGGTGGACCACCGGCTCAGCAACGTCTACCGCTACAGCGCCGGACTCATCGGCGCCGGACTCGTCGTCTTCGGCCTGGTCGGCGTGATCGCCCTGGAGGGCGGGCCGGCCCTCTTCACCACCGAGGGCCGGGTGATCGCGGGGCTGTCCACGAACGCGGCGCTCGGCTTCCTCTCGGTGGCGTTCGGGTCACTCCTGATCGGCGGCGCGATCCTCGGCGGGGCCTTCGCCTCCACGCTCAACATCGTGATCGGGGTGGGCTTCCTCCTCAGCGGCCTGGTGAACCTCGCCCTGCTGGACACCGCGTACAACCTGCTCGCCTTCCGGATGTCGAACGTGATCTTCAGCTTCGTCGTGGGCGTGCTGCTGATGACCTTCGGCATGTACGGGCGCTTCAGCGGCGGCCTGCCGCACGACAACCCGTACTGGCTGGCCCGCCACCCGGAGGGCGAGCGCGCGGAGAGGCCGGACGAGGACCTCGCGGGCGAGGAGGTCCACACCTCCGGAGCCGCTCCGCGGCGGCGCTGACCCGTGCGGGTGCTCGTCACGGGGGCGACCGGCTACATCGGCGGCCGGCTCGTCCCCGAACTCCTGCGCTCGGGGCACCGGGTCCGCTGCCTGGCCCGCTCCCCCGAGAAGCTCCGCGACCACCCGTGGCGCGCCGACGTGGAGGCCGTCCGGGGCGACGTGCTCGACCGGGCGAGCCTGGACGCGGCGCTGGAGGGCGTGGAGACGGCCTACTACCTGGTGCACGCGATGGGCGGCGGCGCGCGCTTCGCCGGCCGGGACCAGGAGGGCGCGCGGAACTTCGCGGACGCCGCGCGCGCCGCCGGGGTGGGACGCGTCGTGTACCTGGGCGGGCTCTCCCCCGAGGGGGAGCGCCTGTCGCCGCACCTGCGCTCGCGCGCCGAGGTCGGCGGGATCTTCCTCGACTCGCCGGTCCCGGCGATTGTCCTGCGCGCCGCGATCATCCTCGGCTCGGGCTCGGCGTCGTTCGAGATGCTGCGCCACCTCACCGAGCGCCTTCCGGCGATGACCACCCCGCGCTGGGTGTCCAACCGGGTCCAGCCCATCGCGGTGCGCGACGTGCTGCGGCTGCTGGTCGGGTGCGCGCGGCTGCCCGCCGACGTCGACCGGGCCTTCGACATCGGCGGTGACGAGGTCCTCACCTACGCCGAGATGATCCAGCGCTTCGCCCGCGTGGCGGGAATCCGCAGACGGCTGATCATCCCGGTGCCGGTGCTGTCCCCGGGGCTGTCGAGCCTGTGGGTGGGCGTCGTCACCCCCGTCCCCGCCGCCATCGCCCGCCCGCTGGTGGAGTCGCTGCGGCACGAGGTGGTCTGCCACGAGGACGACCTCGCCGACCTGCTCGACGACCACGAGCGCCTGGGGTTCGACCAGGCCGTGCGCCTGGCGCTGTGCCGCGTCAGGGAGGCGCGGGTGGACACGCGCTGGTCGTCGGCGTCCTGGCCGGCCGCGCCGTCGGAGCCGCTGCCCACCGACCCGGACTGGGCGGGCGGGTCCCTGTACGTGGACGAGCGCTCCCTCCCGGCGAGGGCCCCGCGCGAGGCCCTGTGGCGGGTCATCGAGGGGATCGGCGGCGACCGGGGCTGGTACTCGTGGCCGCTGGCGTGGGCCGCGCGGGGATGGCTGGACCGGATGAGCGGCGGGGTCGGTTTACGCAGGGGGCGGCGCGACCCCGAGCGGCTGCGGGTCGGCGACTCCCTCGACTTCTGGCGGGTCGAGGAGGTCGAGCGCGGCTCGCTGCTGCGGCTGCGCGCCGAGATGCGCCTGCCCGGCCTGGCCTGGCTGGAGCTGCGCGCGGACACCGGGAACGGGGCCGCCGTGTACCGGCAGCGGGCGCTGTTCCACCCGCGCGGCCTCGGCGGACACCTGTACTGGCACGGTGTCAGCGCCTTCCACGGGATCGTCTTCGGATCGATGGCCGGGAACATCGTCGCCGCCGCCGAACGCGAGGCCGCGCGCGACCGGACGTGACCCCGCCACGGGGCGGGGCAGGCCCCGGCGGCCCGCGCCTCGCCGGACCGCCGGAATCCCGTGAGAAGAGAACGAGCCCGACGAGCCACCGGAGAGGAACCCCTGTGAGCGAGACCGAGACCAGGCCCCCGGCGGGCGGCGCCGAGGGCACCGGCGAGGCGGAGAGCACCGGGACCGTGCTGCGCCGCCACCGCCTGTGGGGCCGCGTGGCGTCGGGCGTGGGCGCGCGCCCGCGCGCCTACTGGCTGGTGACGGCGGCGCTCCTGCTCGTCCTCACCACGGTGGTGTCGTCCGGAGCCGCCCTCGGCGCGGGCGCGCTCGTCTTCGACCCCCTGCTGTTCCTGTTCCAGCTGGCGTTTCTGGTCGCGTTCGGAGTGCTGCTGGACGCGCTGATCGTCCGCTCCCTCCTGGTCCCCGCCCTCAGCCTCGACGTGGGCCGCGCCATGTGGTGGCCCAGCCACCTGAGCCGCGCCGGAAAGCCCTGAGGAAGGACCGGCTGTTCACGGCCGCGCCGGTGCGGGGATCAGAGGGCGTCGCCCTTGGCGGCGGTGAGAAAGGCCCGCCACTCGGCGGAGTCGAAGAGAAGCGCGCCGAGGTGGCGGTTCTGCGTATCGCGCACGGCGGACACCCGAGGGGTGTCGGCGACCTCGACGCAGTTCTGCTGCGCGCTGCTGTAGCTGCTCTTGCGGAACTTCAGCTCATTCACGGTCATCACTCTCTAGACCAGCCATGATGTCTCTGATGTAGACGGGCGACTCTGCGGCTGACAGGGCATGCCCCTGCAACCTTCCAAAAATCAGGCTATACCGCTCGATCTCATCCGGTTTTTCAAGAAAACGGACATCGCTTGCCGTGTCCACGTAAACGATGGACTGGTCCAGCGGGTCCTGGAACTCCAGGAGAGTGAAATCTCCCGAGAGAGCAGGGTGCGAGCCGCTGGAGAAGGGCAGGACCTGAAGATCCACGTTGTGATGCCCCGCCATGTTGACCAGATGCTGTAGCTGGTCACGCATGACTTCCCGACCGCCGATCACCCGACGGAGAGCCGCCTCGTCGATGACCGCCCAAAGGTGTGGAGCAGGCGGCCGGAAGAGGATGTGCTGCCGCTCCATCCGGGCTTGGACGAGACGTCGGATGGACACTGCGTCGTCGGTGAGGCCAGCTCCTTTGAAGACGGCTTCCGCGTACTCGGGAGTCTGGAGGAGACCGGGAACGACAAGTGCCTCATAGGTCCGGATGGCCGAAGCCTCGGTCTCAAAATCAGGCAAGGCACGAGAGCCGAAAGCGTCACGGTAGTTCGCCCACCAACCCTGGACAGTTGCTTCTTTGGCAAGCCTGTGCAGGGCCTCACGCTCTCCCCGTTCTTCAACTCCGTAGAGGTTGAGGAGTTTGTCCAGGTCGTCGGCTGAGAGCCGACGCGATTCCCCGTTTTCGATCTTACTTACCTTCGGAGACCTCCAACCAAGCCTGCCAGCGGTCTCAGAGACAGACCATCCGTTTGCCTCACGGTGCCTACGGAGCTCTGCTGCCAGCCGTCGCAGACGCACGGTCGGACTATGAAGGCGTGATCGCATGCTTCGCACTCTAGACCCTCTCTCTACTAGAAATTTCTTGCAGAACAGTTGACTGCTAGAAATTTCTAGCTGATCATGTCTTCACGGGGAGTTTCCAGTCCTTCATCTCTGAGCCAGAGACTTCTTGAGGTAGACGCTACGCACCCGAAACTTTCCCTGTCTGGAAAATCGCTGGCCACAGAGGCTCCGGCTGCTGTCGGGGCTCTTTTCATCCTTGGGGGTATCTGTGTCATCCGTGGTGTCATCGGGGGCGTTTTCGCCGGTGCGGTGGGAGCCGCGCATCTACGAGGGGTCGCTGAAGCAAGCCGCTGTCGTGCGTTCGCACGTGCGCAAGGACCTGGGCGGGTTCGCTCCGGGGCTGGTGGACGACGTGGAGTTGTGCGTCTCGGAGCTGTTCGCCAACGCGGTGGAGTACACCGCCTCCGGAGGCGAGGGCGGGGAGGTGGTACGGCGACTCTCCCTGCCCGAGGCGGGGCTGCTGCGGGTGGAGGTCGCCGACGGCGGCTTCACCGACACCCGGCCCACCATCCCGGAACTGGCCGGCGACGACTGGTTCACCTCCGAACGCCACCGGGGCCTGCTCATGGTGTCGGCGCTCGCCAAAGGCTGGGGCTTCTACCCGGTGTACGCCCACCCCACCCTGAACCTGGGCCTGGTCGTGTGGGCCGGCCTGCCCGTGGACCCCGCACAGGTCCCCGCCGGCCTCCCCCGGTTCGTGCACACCGCCTGACCACCGTCCCCTCCTCGGTGATCTTGACCTTTCCGGGGTCTCAACCGCGTCCGAGACCCCGAAAAGGTCAAGATCACCGGGAAAACCAGAACCACGGAAAGGACCCCGACACCCATGACCAGCACCGCCACGCACGGCGACATCCTCGCCACCCTCGGCACTCCCGGCGCCGAACGGCAGGACGCGCAGCTCGCCGCGCTCATCCGCCGACTCGCCGACCTCCGCCCCGAGATCGCCATCGGGTGGACACCCCCGTGCTCCGCCACCGCGCCGCGACCGCCCCGGTTCCTGCCCGCCCCCCGCTTCCTGCACCCGCTCGAACCCCACCCCGTCACCGGGCGGTGGCCCACCCGCGACGACTTCCCCGCCGACCGCGACGTCGTGGACTCCATCGCCCGCCTGCGCGCCGAAGCCGCAGGCGGCCGCGCCCCCCGCAAGCCCCGCCGGTACTGGCCCGTACACGCCCGCACCCGCGTCCCCCTGTGGCGGCGCGCGCTCCGCCTGTTCACCGGCGCGCGGTGAAGGCGGCGCGGGGATCAGGCCGGGGCCGGGGCGGTCCGCTCGGCGGCGCGGGTGGTCTCCAGGACGACGGAGGCGACCAGCTCCGGGCGGTCCGCCATCGGCACGTGACCGCAGTCCATCAGGGTGACCAGGCGGGCGCGGCCGACGTGCTCGGCCGCGCGCCGGGCGGCGCGCGGCGGCAGGATCCGGTCCCGGTTGCCCCAGCCGATGGTGACCGGGCAGGTCGGAGCACTCGTCCCGAAGGAGTAGGCCGCGACCTCGGGGGCCAGGCGGGCGAAGGGCGAGCCCGCCGAGATCACCGTGGCGTCGAAGCGCAGGTCCCGGCTGCCCTGCCCCTTCGGGTCCCCGCGCAGCACCCGCCGCGCCACGGCCCGCGCGGGCGGGCTGGACGCCATCGCCACCCGGACGTGCTCGGGGACCCGCGCGGCCGCGCCCATCCCGAGGGTGAGCAGCCGGTTGCCCAGGTTCTCGCGCGCGGTGGTGAAGCCGATCGGTGAGAAGGCCGCGACCGAGGCCGCGAACCCGCGCGCGGCCAGCTCCAGGGCGATCGCCCCGCCGAGCGAGTTGCCCGCCAGGTGCGGGCGCTCCAGGCCGAGCCGCTCGCAGAACAGCGCCACCGTGTCGACCAGCCAGGCGATGTCGTACCGCTCCCGCGCCCCGGGCGCGGCGGACCCGCCGAACCCCGGCAGGTCCGGCGCCACCACGTCGTGCTCGGCGGCCAGCGCCCCCAGCACCGGCCGCCACGCCTGCCTGCGGTGCCCCAGCCCGTGCAGCAGCACCAGAGGGCTCCCGCTCCCCCGACGGTCATAAACGATGCGCGACATCCCCATGAACCACAGGTGTACCCGACGCGGGGAGCATCGGGGACACGTCATAACCCGGGGCTCCGGGAATCCGACATGCGACTGGGTACGTTTTCCACTAGCTTCTCACCCCGAACCCGTCACACACCGATACCAGGGGTGAGCCGAACGTGTCGACCCAGTTGAAGGAGCCGACGTTGTTCGCTGAGCCGCTGCCCGACTGGTTCTTCCCGCCTCCCGGGGGCTGGACCGCCGACGACCTCGACCGTCTTCCCCCCGAGGCTCCACAGCACATCGAACTGATCGACGGAGCGCTCATTGTGACGTCCCCCCAGCGGTCCTTCCACGCCAGAGTCATGCTGCGGCTGGGCAGCGCCCTGGACCTCGCCGCGCCGGAAGGAATCGGCGTCGAGATCGAGATGACGGTCAAACTCGGCGAGCGGCAGCGGCCCGAACCCGACATCCTGGCCTTCCACCAGTCCGAACCGGACAACGACAGGACCTGCTACCTGCCGGAGGAGGTCCTGCTCGTCGTCGAGATCGTGTCCGAGGAGTCCGAGGTCCGCGATCGGGAGACGAAACCCCTGAAATACGCCAAGGCCGGAATCCGGCACTTCTGGCGTGTCGAAGAGGAGAAGGGGCTTCCCGTCGTCTACGTCTACGAACTCGACCCGGCGACGGAGACGTACGTTCCGACGGCGATCGCACGCGACCGCCCCAAGGTGAGCGCGCCCTTCGACATCGACGTGGACCTCAGGCAGCTCGTCGGTTGACCGGGCGCCGCGCGGGCCCGCTCACCGGATCCGCCTCGCCAGGTGCTCGTAGTCGATGACCAGGCCGTCCCTGTCGACGGTCAGGTCGAAGGCCCCGAACCCGGGGTCGCGGTACTCGTACCGGTCCAGGCCCCCGGAGGGGGTCAGGCGGGTGTACCGCTGCTTCATCCGCCGCACCTTCAGAGCGGGCACGTCCACCCACGCGACGTGGATGTCCCGGTACTGCCCCGGCGCCAGGCCCAGGCGGCGGATCGGGAGGGTGTTGGTGAGCGGCGCCGCCGCCACGTCCACGTCCACGCAGCCCTCCAGTTCGGGCGCGCGCTCGCCGTTGACCGTCCACTGCCCGGCCGCGCGCACCAGTTCCAGGACGCGCGTCCCTCCCGCGTCGATCGTGTCCACCCGCGCCCTGCGCGTCGCCCACGCCAGGTCGGTGTCCACGGTGAAGCGGCAGGAGTAGCGCTCCCGCTCGTCCACCACGACCTCCCCGGCCTCCAGCCGGAACCCCGAGGGCCCGGTGGCGAGCGCGCCGACGCAGAGCCCTTCGGAGACGTCGAGCCGGGACCAGGCGACGGGAAGCTCATTGCTGGGGCTCATGCCGACCGTTCTACCGGTTCGCCCCGTTACCGCGCCACACCCGGTGACCGGTCCGCTGCGCGGCGGACGGGGCGGTCCGACCGGCCGGACCGCCCCTCCGCCCCGGTGGCGCCCGTCAGGCACTCGCCCTGACCTCGTCGTCGACCTTCCGGAAGTCGGCCGCCATCTGCTCGCTGGGCTTCGGGCCGAGCGGGTTGAGCGCGAAGACCGCGGCCACGGAGGCGGCGACGGCCGGGACCATCGCGTACAGGCCGATCGGGTCGACGTTGGGCCAGACCAGCGCGACCGCGCCGCCCGCGACCATTCCCGCCAGGGCGCCCACCCAGTTCATCCCGCGCCAGTACAGCGCCAGCACGATGACCGGGCCGAAGGCCGCGCCGAACCCGGCCCAGGCGTAGCCGACCAGCTCCAGGACGCCGTCCTCGCTGGTCAGCGCGAGCACCCCGGCCGCGACCGCGACCCCGACCACGGCGAAGCGGCTGACCCACACGAGCACGCGGGGCGAGGCGTCGCGCCGGACGAACGCGCGGTAGCCGTCCTCGGTCAGCGCGGCGGCGGCCACCAGGAGCTGCGAGTCGGCGGTGCTCATCACCGCGGCCAGGACCGCGGCGAGCAGGAGTCCGGCGACCCAGGGGTTCATGATCGCCTGGATCAGGGACAGGAAGACGCTCTCGGGGTTGGCCAGCGGCTCGTCGAAGTAGGCGATGCCGACGAAGCCGACCATGATGGCCAGCGCCATCGCGCTGACCGCCCACGCCACGCTGACCACGCGGGCCTTCGCGATGTGCGCCACAGAGCGGATGCCCATGAAGCGGGCCAGGATGTGCGGCTGGCCGAGGTAGCCGATGCCCCAGGCCAGGCCGGAGACGATCACGACCGCGCCGAGGGCCTCGGTGGGCCGCCAGGCCCCGTCGGACAGGGCGACCCCGCCCATGACCGACAGCAGGTTCTCGCCGCGCCCGTTGACGCCGTCCGCCAGGCCGCCGAGTCCGCCGACCGCGACGATCCCGACCACCGGGACGACCAGCACCGCCAGCCACATCATGACCGCCTGGACGACGTCGGTGTAGCTGACCGCGAGGAAGCCGCCGAGGAAGGTGTAGAGCACGATGATCGAGGCGCCCAGGGCGACCGCCGCGGCGGCGGGCATGTCGAAGACCTGGTCGAACAGCACGCCCATGGCCACCAGGCCCGAGGCCACGTAGAACAGGTAGAACACCAGGATCAGGACCGCGGAGACCCCGCGCAGCAGCCCCCGGTGCTCGCCGAACCGGTTCTCCAGGAAGGACGAGATGGTCAGGGAGTCCGCCTCCCCGCCGACCCGGGCGTCGGCGGCCCGCTCGGTGTACACGCGCAGCCGGGGCGCGACGACGCGCCAGCTCGCGTAGAAGCCGACCGCCAGGCCCACCGCGATCCACGCCTCGCCCAGACCGGAGAGGTAGATCGCGCCGGGCAGCCCCAGCAGCAGCCAGCCGCTGAAGTCGCTGGCGTTGGCGCTGAGCCCGGACACCCAGCTGTTGAGCTGGCGGCCGCCGAGGACGAAGTCCGACAGGGACGTCGTCCGCTTGTACACCCAGAGGCCGATCGCCACCATCACCACGAAGTAGACGGCGAAGGTGGTTATCGACGCGATGACGGAATCGGTCATGGAGGCTCCCCACTGTCGGTGATCGAACGGGTACGACCCTCGACGCATCCTGGCTTCCCCGGCCTCCCCGATCAATGGCCGATACCGATCTGCCCACCGAGTCGAGACCGCGCCGTCTCCCGCGCCGGACCCCCTTGTCCCGCGCGACCAGCGCGCCGGACCGGCGTTGTCCGATCGGCCATTGCCCCGGGCCCCACACACGACGGCGGCCCGGACCGCGCACCAGCCGGTCCGGGCCGTCCCTCACGTGTGATCGAAGAGTCGCCCGGACAGGGCCTCGGTGGTGCCGACGCAGATGAAGTGGGCGTCGGCGAGTGCGGCGGCCCCACCGTAGTCGGTGGTGAAGCGCAGCCGCCCCGCTTCGATGTTGCGGGCCAGGAGGTCGTCCAGGCCGGGTTCGTGGAACGGGGAGCGGCCGACTGACAGGGTGTCGATCTTGCCCTGGTCGACATCAATGCCGATCACCTCGAAGCCGGTTTCGGCCAGGCAGGAGGCATGGACGGCTCCGAGGTGGCCACAACCGATGACACTGATACGCATGTGTTTCCTTTCCGGGGCCGCCGCCCCGGAAAAGAGCACGGTCAGGGACGGTCGGCCAGGTAGCGGTGGATGGCGGTACGGATGAAGGGCGGGATCAGCAGGGTGTCGAGAAGGTCGGGGGTGACCCAGCCGAGACTGGTTCCCTCGCTCAGCGGCAGGGCGGCGGCCTCTCCTTCCCAGGACCCGGCGTAGACGGTGATGAGTTGGCCGGAGCCGTGGACGTCGGGGACCTCGAACAGTTCGGCCAGGTCGTCGGCGGCCAGGCCGGCCTCCTCTTCCAGTTCGCGCACGATCGCCTGGCGTGGGCTCTCACCCGGGTCACACCCGCCGCCCAGCACCGACCAATGGCCTGGCCAGGCGATATGGGGGACGTCGTCGCGCAGGTGCAACAGGAGGTCGCCGCGGGCATTGGCGATGATGGCCACCGCGCCACGGGGCTGGTCGTCAACTCGCATGCGGCCACAGTAGGCGCCTCCTGGTGCTGGTAAGTCCTGTCGGGTTCAGGCGGCGTGGCGCTGGGGTCCGGCGACCCAGAAGGCGGTGAGCAGGGCTTGGGCGCGGGTGCGATCGAAGCGACCGGTCGGTCTGAGCCCGGCCCGCAACAGCGGAAGCAGGGCCGGCGGAGCGGTGGGGAGGGCTGCGTGAATCCGCTCCTCGCACCAGGGGGACAGCAGGCCCGGGTCGTTCAGCCAGGCGGGGACCGGGGAGGCGAAGCCGCGCTTGTCGGTGGACGCCCACACCTCCTCGGCCACACCCAGTTCTCGGGCGGCGTCCCGCTCTCGCTCGGAATGATCACGGGCTTTCCGCCCTTCCAGGCCCCGAAACGGGCAGAAAGCCCAAGACCGTCAACGTAACCCGCACGCAACGCACACGGTGGGCGCGACCTCGCCCCGCACACGACGGCGGCCCGGACCGCGCACCAGCCGGTCCGGGCCGTCCCTCACGTGTGATCGAAGATCAGTCCCAGTCCAGGCCGCCACCCGTCTGGTACTCGATCACCCGGGTCTCGAAGAAGTTCTTCTCCTTCTTCAGGTCCATCATCTCCGACATCCACGGGAAGGGGTTCTCGGCCTGGCCGAAGATCGGGGCCAGGCCGATCTGCTCGGCGCGGCGGTCGGTGATGAAGCGCATGTACTGCTCGCACAGCTCGGAGTTGAGCCCGAGGATGCCCCGTGGCATGGTCTCCCTGCCGTAGGCGACCTCGAGCGCGCACGCGTCGGTGAGCATGGCGCGCACCTCGTCCTGGAACTCCTGGGTCCACAGGTGCGGGTTCTCGATCTTGATCTGGTTGATCACGTCGATGCCGAAGTTCAGGTGGATGCTCTCGTCCCGCAGGATGTACTGGTACTGCTCGGCGATGCCCACCATCTTGTTGCGGCGGCCGAGCGAGAGGATCTGCGCGAAGCCGGTGTAGAACCACATGCCCTCGAACACCACGTAGAACGCGACGAGGTCGCGCAGGAACGCCTGGTCCGCCTCCGGCGTTCCGGTGGCGAAGTCCGGGTCCTCCAGGTTCCGGGTGTACTCGAGCGCCCACGCGTCCTTCTCGGTGATCGAGGGGACCTCGCGGTACATGTTGAACAGCTCGCCCTCGTCCAGGCCGAGGCTCTCGCAGATGTACTGGAAGGTGTGCGTGTGCACGGCCTCCTCGAACGCCTGGCGCAGCAGGTACTGGCGGCACTCGGGGTTGGTGAGGTGCCGGTAGACGGCGAGCACCACGTTGTTGGCCACCAGGGACTCCGCCGTGGCGAAGAAGCCGAGGTTGCGCTTGAGCATGAGCCGCTCGTCCTCGGTGAGGCCGTCGCGGGACTTCCACAGCGCGATGTCGGCCTGCATGGCGACCTCGGTGGGCATCCAGTGGTTGTTGCACCCGGCCAGGTACTTCTCCCACGCCCAGCGGTACTTGAGCGGCAGCAGCTGGTTGACGTCGGCGCGGGAGTTGATCATCCGCTTGTCCGCGACGTCGACGCGCGCGGCGCCGCTCTGGATCGCACCGAGACCGGTGGAGTCGGCGGTCGTGGTCATGGTCTCCTCGTTCCTTCGTCGCGTCCGGGGATCACTGGCAGGCTTCGCAGTCGGGGTCGTCCAGCGAGCAGAACGCGGCGGCGTCCGGGTCGATGTCCGGGACGGAGGCCGCCTCCGGGGCGACCGGGGCGACCGGGGTCGCCGGGGACGGCGACGGGCTCGGCGCGGGGGCGGGGACGGCGGCCGGGGCGGGCGCCGGGGCGGCGGCCGGGACCGCCGAGACGGCGTTGAGCTTGCCGTCGGTGCCCTTGAGCGTGCTCTTCTCCACGTGCGTGGCGCTCTGCGAGCGCAGGTAGTACGTGGTCTTGAGGCCCTTACGCCAGGCGCGCCGGTACAGCTCGTCGAGCTTGCGGCCGCTGGGGGCGGCCATGTACAGGTTCAGCGACTGCGCCTGGTCGATCCACTTCTGCCGCCGGGACCCGGCGTCCACCAGCCAGGACGGGTCGATCTCGAAGGCGGTGGCGTACAGCTCGCGCAGGTCGGCCGGGACCCGGTCGATCCCGCCGAGGCTGCCGTCGTGGTACTTCAGCGCCGACACCATCTCCTCGTCCCACAGGCCGCGCTCCTTGAGGTCGCGGACCAGGGAGGGGTTGACGACGGTGAAGTCGCCGGACATGTTCGACTTGACGTACAGGTTGCGGTAGATCGGCTCGATGGACTGGCCGACGCCGGTGATGTTGGCGATGGTCGCGGTCGGCGCGATCGCCATCACGTTGGAGTTGCGCATCCCCACGGCGCGCACCCGCTCGCGCAGCGCGTCCCAGTCCAGGCGCTGCGTGGCGTCCACCTCCAGGTCGCCGCGGCGCGCGTCGTCCAGCAGGCGCAGCGAGTCGACGGGCAGGACCCCCTTGCTCCACAGCGAGCCGTCGAAGGAGGCGTAGGCGCCGCGCTCGGCGGCCAGGTCCGCCGAGGCCGCGATCGCGTGGTAGCTGATCAGCTCCATGCTCTCGTCGGCGAACTCCACGGCCGCGTCCGAGGCCATGGGCAGGCGCAGCTCGAACAGCGCGTCCTGGAAGCCCATCAGGCCCAGGCCCACCGGGCGGTGCCGCGTGTTGGCGCGCTCGGCCTCGGGGATCGTGTAGAAGTTCACGTCGATCACGTTGTCGAGCATGCGCACGGCGGTGCGCACGGTCCCGCGCAGCCGCTCGGCGTCCAGGCCGTCCGGGCCGACGTGGTTGGCCAGGTTCACCGAGCCCAGGTTGCACACGGCGACCTCGTCGGCGCTGGTGTTCAGGGTGATCTCGGTGCACAGGTTGGAGGAGTGCACGACACCGGTGTGCTGCTGCGGGGAGCGCAGGTTGCACGGGTCCTTGAAGGTGATCCACGGGTGGCCGGTCTCGAACAGCATGGTCAGCATGCGCCGCCACAGGTCCACCGCGCGCACCCGGCGGAACACCGTGACCTCGCCGCGGTCGGCGGCCCGCTCGTAGGCGGCGTAGCGCCGGGCGAACGCCTCGCCGTAGAGGTCGTGCAGGTCGGGGACCTCGTCGGGGGAGAACAGCGTCCACTGGGCGTCGCTCTCGACCCGTTGCAGGAACAGGTCCGGCACCCAGTTCGCGGTGTTCATGTCGTGGGTGCGGCGGCGCTCGTCACCGGTGTTCTTGCGCAGGTCGAGGAACTCCTCGACGTCGATGTGCCACGTCTCCAGGTACGCGCACACCGCGCCCTTCCGCTTCCCGCCGTTGTGCGCGAGCCCGGCCGTCGTCATGTACGACTCGTCCGTCTCGACCTTGAGGTCGAACACGGTGGGAACAGCTTCGGTGGGAGCCACGTCACGGATCCGGGTGAAGACCATTCCGCCGTACTCGAACCAGTTCCGCTTGGTGAGCGGCCTGCATCCGAGGAGTTCGGCGATGCCGGAGACCGCCGGGACCCGGATGTCGAACGCCTTCACCGTGCCGGAGAAGGCGGTCTCGGTTCCATCGGACCGGCGCCCGGTGTGCGACTGCTCCCGCTCCCGGTACTGGCCGGCGGCGGGAACGCCGAGTCGCAGCAACTGGTAGCGGATCCCCGTCGCGAGCGGTCGGGACGTGGTCGTGAAGTAGATCTCGACGCCTCGGGACACTCCGCCGTCGGTCTCCAGCAGTCCCTGGAGCATCGCGCGCGTCTGCGCGTGGGGAAGGTGGCTGAACCTGCGCGCGACGCGCTTGTTCTTCTGCCCGTCGTAGAGGTCGTCGCGGGTGAAGGGAAGAGTCGGCTCGCCCGCGCCGGTGATGCGGCCGGTCGCGGGGTCGCGGAGGACTCCCAACCCCGAGGCCCAGCGGATCTGCCGGTACGTGTCACCCTGCCCGGCCTCCCAGAAGTGGATGCCGCGTTCGGTGAGGTAGTCCCGCACGAAGTCGAGGTGGGTGTCCAGTTCGGGATTCCCCGACACACCCCACTCCATGCCGTCCTTCGCGAGGTGTCCGTCACCCAGCAGGATCCCGTAGAGCCGGGCGTCCTCCTCGGTGAGCCCAGGGACCGGAACGATCTCCTTCGGCACGACCTGGCCGACGTAGTCGCCCTTGGACAGCTGCCCGGCCTCCACCCACTCGGCCCGGACCTTGTCGTTCTCCAGCCACTTCAGGGTCCTGCTGTTGGACTGCTCCAGCGGGACTCCCTGGATCGCGTAGAAGGGGTGCCCCGCGGTGACCCTCAGCTTCTCGACCGAGTGCTTGACGTCGATCTCGACCATCGGATCGGTCTGGTCGTAGAGCATGACATCGGTGACCTCGCGGTATATGCCGCTCTGCCCCAGTACCAGATCGCCGATCCGGATCTCGGAGATCGCCTTGGCGCCGTCGGCGGTGTAGACGGGGGTGTCGGGCGCGAAGCACTGGTTCACCGCCACCGCCGTGTCGTTGGCGATCTTGAGGAACGGGACGACGCCCTGGCTCTCGCCGTTGGTGCCCTTGATGTGCGCGCCCATGCCGCGCACCGGCGTCCAGTCGTTGCCCAGGCCGCCGGAGTACTTGGAGAGCAGGGCGTTGTTGCTGATGCCGTGGAAGATCTCGCCCAGGTCGTCGCCGACGGTGGTGAGGAAGCAGGAGGACAGCTGCGCGCGCCGGGTCCCGGAGTTGAACAGGGTGGGGGTGGAGCACATGAAGTCGAACGAGGACAGCAGCCCGTAGAACTCGATGGCGCGGGCCTCGCGGTCGTCCTCCTTCAACGCCAGGCCCATGGCCACGCGCATGAAGAACGCCTGCGGCAGCTCGTAGCGGGTGCCCCCGCTGTGCAGGAAGTACCGGTCGTACAGGGTCTGCAGGCCGAGGAAGGTGAAGTCGAGGTCGCGCTCGGGGCGCAGCGCCGCGCCGAGGCGGTCCAGGTCGAAGGCGGCCAGTTCCGGGTCGAGCTGCTCCAGTTCGACGCCGCGCGCGACGTACGCCTTCAGGTAGTCGGCGTAGCGGCCGGTCATGGCGGCCTGGGTGGCCTCGTCGAAGCCTCCGGCGAGGAAGGTCAGCGCCTCGCGGCGGAGCTTGTCCAGCAGCAGCCGGGCGCTGACGTAGGAGTAGTCCGGGTCGGCCTCGACGTAGGTGCGCGCGGCCATGACCAGCGCGAGCTCGACCTCGGCGGCGGTGATCCCCGGGTACAGGCCGCGCCGGGCCTCCGCGACGACCGTCTCCGCCGAGGCGCCCGCGAGGCCCGCGCACGCCTCGGCGACCACCACGCGGATCCGCTCCATGGGGTCCGCGGAGGCGGCCGCTGCGGGCTCGACGTCCGTGTCGATGGTCAAGGTTGGCTCCAACCAGGTAGACGAAACCGGTCGGGGTCCCGAGGGGAGAAGCGCACGCGGACGGGGCATGCGGCGCACCACCGCAGACCTGGATCCCCCGACTACGCGGCGGCTCCCCCTCGGAGCCCCGTTCTCAGCGCTCTGGGCGCACGCCGGTGGACAGGTCTGTCGGCTTCGCGGGCACGGGGGGCTCTCCGCCGCCCCTCTCCTACCGGCCGCCGCTTCCCGGACCTTCCCGGCCCGGTACCTGATGACGGCTTTCGTTCCCGCTCACCGCTGGGGCGACCCCGGAATCCCACCGGGTCCCCTCGCGCTTCGCCTTGGCCGCAGGGCCTCGGCGAACCACCAGCGGGTCAAGACTCTACATCCACGGCGGAGGAGAAGCCACATCATCTGGGGGTCACCGGAGGGACGGCCACAACATGATGGTGTGTCGGCCCCTGGCCTCCACGGAACGAACGATTCCCCGGGACGGGGTCCGCTCCTCCCGGTGATCTTGACCTTTTCGGGGTCTCAACCGCCTCCGAGACCCCGAAAAGGTCAAGATCACCGGAGAGAGCGCCAAGAACGCGCCGCCCGGCTTGATCCCCGTGGGGAGGTCCACTCCCGCAACCCGTCGACCAACGTGTGGCGGCTCGTGGCCGGGGTCCGCCGGACGGACTGACCAGAACCACGGCATGGGGCCGCGTGTCCGTTTCCTTCAAGACCCGGGCGGGGACCGGCGCCTACGGTGGCGGCATGGCTATCACCTTCAACGCGATCGGCATCGCGGTCTCGGACATGGCGCGCTCACTGGCCTTCTACCGGCGGCTCGGGCTCGACATCCCCGCCGGGGCCGACTCCGAGCCGCACGTCGAGGTCCGGCTCGACGGCGGGACGCGGCTCCTCTTCGACACCGACGACGTCATCCGCTCCTTCGACCCCGGCCACGACCCCGAGGCGCTCACCCCGGGCGGTGGACGGCTCGGGCTGGCCTTCGCCTGCGACACCCCGGCGGCCGTGGACTCCGCCTACGCGGACCTGGTCGCCTCGGGCTGCAAGAGCCACCTGGAGCCCTGGGACGCCTTCTGGGGGCAGCGCTACGCGGTCGTGTACGACCCCGACGGCAACTCCGTGGACCTGTACGCGCCGCTAGCCGACTAGGGAACCCGGCGGCACGCCGGCCAGGGAGCGGACCTCGCGGGTGAGGTGGGCCTGGTCCGCGTAGCCCGCCACCGCCGCCGCCTCGGCCAGCGCCGTGCCCGCGCGGACGAGGTCCAGGGCGCGGTTCATCCGCAGGACCCGGTCCAGGGTCTTGGGGCCGTACCCGAACGCGGTCAGGCACCGCCGGCGCAGCTGGCGCTCGCTCAGGCCGATCTCCCGGGCCGCGTCGCGCACCCGCGGACCCGGTGCTCCGCCGGGACCGGCTTCGAGGCGGGCCAGGACGGCGGCGGCCACCGGGTCGGCCAGGTCCTCGCGCACCGGCAGCTCCGCGACGCCCGCCTCCAGCTCCGCGGCGGGGTCGTCGGCGGCCTCCAGCCGTTCGGCGAGACGCCGCACCAGACGCCCGGGCCAGAGCGCGTCCAGCGGCGTCCTGCTGTCGCGCAGCTCCACGGCCGGAACCCCGATGACCGCGGGCCCTCGTCCCGGCGCGAAGCGCAGTCCGATGTGGACGTCACCCGGCTCGTCCCGCACCAGCTGCGCCGTGGTGTCCGGTCCGGCGACGAGCAGGCCGCCCCGGACCCAGAGGATGTCCATGCAGCCGTCGGGCAGGACCCGGCGCTCCCCCGCGTCCTCGGGCTCCCGGTCCCACCACAGCACCGCGTCCGGCACCCGGGACGGCCTCTCCTGGTACACGCGCGCTCCTCTCCCGGCCGGAGCGCGCACGTGCCCCGGCTGCTACCGTGCCCGCTCCGCCACGGGCCGGCGCGGCCCGTAGGTGAGGCGGCGCAGCAGCGTCTCGGCGGGGCCCCTGCGGCCCGCCCTGCGGCCGGCCTCGGCGACGACCACGGTGGCGAGCCACACCGCGACGCCCACCGCGACCGCGCCGGCCACCCCGACGTGGGAGTTCAGGGACAGCGTATAGGGCAGGAACAGCACGACCCAGGCCACCGACTGGAGCAGGTAGCCGGTCATCGACCACTGGCCGCACGCGGCCAGCGCGGTCACGACCGGCCCCCGGCGCCCGCCCAGGCGGACGGCGACCAGGGCGACGAGCGCGGCGTAGCCGAACCCGCCCGCGTACCCGGTGACCGTGTGCAGGTGGAAGAACGCCCACGCCACCGCGCTCGACGGGACCTCGACGAGGCCGGTGGCCACGAGCATCTGCGGCACGCCGCCCAGGACCGCGACGGGGATTCCGACCAGCGCGGTGCGGCGCAGCAGCGCCAGGTTCCGCTCGGGGCGCTCCAGCACCTTCCGCCGCGCTGCCCAGACGCCCACCAGGAACGGTCCGGCCGAGGCGATGACCAGGAGCACGGTGAGGACCGGCCAGACCGAGACGCGGATGAAGGCGTCGGTCAGCGGGCCGATCGGAGCCGCCTCCGCGCCCGGGTCCGGGGCGGTGAGGCCGGTCAGGGCGAACATCGCCGCCGTGTAGAGGAGCGACCCCAGGACGAGCCAGGCGCCCGCGCGCACCGGGAGCCGATCGGGGGCCAGACGCAGCACACCCGCGAAGAGCAGCGCGATCAGTCCGTAGGCTCCCAGGATGTCGCCGGAGTACAGCAGCAGGGCGTGCAGGAAGCCGAACAGCAGGAGCCACCAGCCGCGCCTGCGCACGACGGCGCGCGCTCCGCGCCATCCCCGTCCCGCGGCCTCCTGCCGGGTGGCGACCATGACGAGCCCGTAGCCGAACAGGGCCGCGAACATCGGGTAGCCGCGCCCTTCGGCGAACAGGGTGACGGCGCCGGTCACGACGGCGTCCAGCGGGGTCAGCGACCCGGAGTGGGCGCCGCCCGCGTAGTAGGGGGCCACGAAGAGGTAGGCGTGCACGACGGCGATGACCAGCAGCATCGCGCCGCGGGCGAGGTCGGGGGCGAGTGAGCGCTCGGTGATGCCGGTGGCGCCCACTGCGGGCGCCCGAGCTGCGGAGGAGGGTGCGGGCATCGGTGTTCCCATCATCTCGAACCTGGTGGAATGGCGAAGGCGGGGATGTGGGGGACCCCACGTCCTCTAGATACGGAAGCGTATCCAATAATGGCAGAAGAAGATACGGGAACGTATCTAATTGTGTGGAGAAGTCATGGCTGAAGAGAAGAAGCCGCACCGCCCGGGGCGGTCCCGGCGGCGCGGCGCGGAGCTCGTCGAGGCCATCCACCACGCGGTGATCGAGGAGGTCCTCCAGGTCGGCGTGGGCGGACTGACCATGGAGGGCGTGGCCAAGCGCGCGGCCACCGCCAAGACGGTGCTCTACCGGCGCTGGTCCTCTCCCCAGGACGTCCTCCTGGACGCCCTCTACGAGACGTTCCCCCAGGAGACCCCGTCCCCCGACGCCGACGACCTGCGCGGCGACCTGCTCCGCAGCCTGCGGCAGCTCACCGACTGGATGCGGCGGCCGACCGGGCGCGCCGTGGCCGAGGTGATCGTCGAGCGGCACCGGCACCCCGAACTCGCCGAGGCCATGTACAAGCGGGTGTTCGACCCGCGCGGCGGCCGGTTCACCCTCACCGTCATGCGGCACTACGCGGAGCGCGGCGTCATCGACCCCGCCCGCGTGACCCCGGTCGTGGCCGACATCGGCGAGGCGATGCTCGGGAAGTTCGTGACCGACACCGGCCTGTTCCCCGACGAGGAGTGGATCGCCGCGGTCGTGGACCAGGCGATCCTCCCCGCCCTGGGCGTCCGGTAGTCCCCCGCCGACCCCGACCGTTCCGGGCTCTCAGAGGCGGTCGAGCCCCCGGAAGGGTCGAGATCAGCGGGAATCTACTCGTCCAGCATGCGGTCGAGGGAGTCCTCGTCCAGGCCCAGGTCCACCCGGATGCGGAAGCGGATCCGCAGGAGCTCCATCAGGAGGTCGTGCATGTACGGGGAGACGTCCTGGTGCCGGAAGCGCTCGACTCCCAGGGTGGCCCAGGTGTGGGCGCTCTCCAGGTCGGAGTGCGCCAGCAGGGTCTCGGCGATGTGGATGTACGTGGGCAGGTTGCGCGCGCCCAGGGCGTTGAGGCGCTCCAACTGGGCGTAGGCGTCGTCGACGCGGTCGAGCTCCAGCAGCGCCCCGGCCAGCAGGGCGCGGGCGTCGATGATGGTCGTCCCGCCGTCGTCGATCGCGCGCTGGTAGGCGGCGGCCGCCCGCTCGGCCTCCTGGGCCATCTCCCACTGCTCGCCCGCCCGCACGAACAGCTCCGCGCGGCAGATCTCGCTGTCCGCCTCCACCTGGTTGGCGAGGTCGACCAGCTGCCTGGCCACCGCGTCGTGGTCTCCGGACCGCACGGCCTGGAACTCCAACCGGTCGAGGTCCGCCGTCGTCACGCGGGTCATCGCAGTCCTCCTGCTCCACACCGGTCCGACACCGGTGATCACGTGCGGGAACGCTCCAGGGCGTCCCAGAAGCCCTGCCGCAGGGCGTGCCTGACCTCGTCGCGCAGGAGGAAGTCGATGGGCAGCGCGGATCCCTGCAGCAGTCGCGCCTCCAGGTCGGACGGCATCCGGGGCTTGCGCGCCAGTACCGCCTCCAGCCACAGCGCGGGGGCGTCCCGGGCTATGGACTCGGCGAAGTCGCCGCCCTCACGCCGGGCGACGTCGACGGCCTCGTCCACGGACCGGTTCACGGCCTGGCCGCCCGGCGGGGTGTACCCGATCCGCGGTGTGGCGTCGGTGTAGGGCCCGTGCTGGACCCGGTTGTCCTGCGGGCTGGGGCCAGTAGCGGTCTCGAAGCCCCTGCGGGCTCGGCGAGCGCTCCGGTAGCGGGGGTCAACCCCCGTACTGGCCCCAAAAGTAGGGTTTGGTCCGGTGCCACCTCCGAACCCGGGGTTCTCCCCCGTGCCGCCTCCGAAGCGCGGGTCCGGTGGAGCGCCCCGCGACGGTGGTGGGGCCTCCCTGTCGTAGCCGCCGTTGCCCGTCATCGGGTCGTGGTGCGCGCCCGCCTGGTGGGACGGGTTCGGCTGCCCCTGCCCGGGGGGCGGGTAACCCCCCTGCTGGACGCCGCGCATGCTCTGGTGCGCGCCGGTGGGCTGCGCGGCGTGGCCGGGCTGGGGGCCGGTCGGGGGACCGGCGGCCATGCCGGGGTGCGCGCCGGTGTGCGACGGCGGCTGCCCCGGGTACCCCCCGGCGTCCGCGGCCGGCTGCCCTCCGGTGCGCGGCTCCATGCCGGACGTGCCCTGCGGGGCCAGCTGGTCGCCGTTCCCGCGCTGCTGGGCCAGGCTCTGGCGCATGGCGCGCAGCTGGTCCATCGCGTTGCCCGAGGCCGCCTGCTGGGCTCCCGTGACGGCGAACATCGCCTCCAGCGAGGCCGTGGACGGCTCCACGCGGGGCGCGCCCGCGTGCGCCGTGGCGGGCTGGCGGGTGACCGGTCCCGTGCCGGGGCGGGAGCGGCCGTTGGAGACCGGTCCGCCCTGCTTGGCCGGGATGGTGTCATCGGCCGGTCCGACGCCCGCGTCGAGCAGGCTGACGTGCGGCCGCAGGTGTCCCGCGCCGATCTCGATGAGGTCGTCGCACTCTCGGCGCAGTGCGCGCGAGATGGTCCAGTTCCCCTCGACCGAGATGTTCACCACGGTGACCCGGACCCCGAGTTCCTGGACCTCGGCGACGACCGGGGCCATGTCCTCGTCCCCGCTGATGAGCACGGCGTCGCAGATCGCGCTGCTCCTGGCCAGGGCGACCAGGTCCCGTTGCACATAGCTTTCGACGCCTTCTCGCCGACCGGGGCGGATGCGGGCGGCGCGGAACTTGACGCCCGGGATGTCCGCGATGCCGTCCTGCTCCTGGGAGCGGCGGCCGTCGGCCACCGCCTCGTACCAGTAGCAGCGCAGCGGGGGCAGTCCCGTGCGGTCCCGCGCGACCTCGTTGAGCAGTTGCACGAGAGCCGCGTAGTCCCACGACACGGAGTCGCGGTTGCGTGTCCCGTGCACGGCCATCGCGCCATCGGCCAGGAGGTAGCCGGCGTCTACGAACAGCGCGCAGCGATCCACGCGACACCGCCCCCTTCCTTGGTTCTGGCGGGTCCGGGAGCGAAACGCGACCGGAGCCGTCCAGTGGTTCGGTACTCGGCCAATTGAAGGCCGGGCCACAGCCTAGCCAAGTCTGTGCCGGTTTGGAGGGCGAGCCGCACACCGGGGTCCGCCTCCGCCGGAACCGGTCCGCGTCGACTCGGGGAAGCCCCGCCTCGCGAAGGGTCCCGCACCGGTGACTCAGAGTTCGGCGATCAGTCCCACCAGTTCCTCCGCGAGCGGGCGTCCGCCCGCCTCGCGGACCGGCCACGACCGCATCCCCGCCAGGCGGGCGGCGTGGGCGTAGCCGTCGCCGGTGCGCAGGTAGCCGCAGGGCGCGTCGGGCCAGTCGGCGCCCGGGGGGAGGGGTTCGGTGAAGAACTCCGGGGGGCGGACGGGCGGGTCGAGGTGGTGCTGGGCCGCCGCGAGCTCGGCGCGGGTGGGGGTGCCCGGCTGCGGGAGGAGCGCGTCCACCAGGACGTATCCGGCGACCGCGCGGTGGGCGGCGCGCTGGGCGGCCCCGATGGCGGGGAGCAGCGGCCCCGCCGCCCCGGCCGCCACCGGCAGGATCGGCCCGGCCGGAGCGGCGGCGGCGATCTCCAGGGCGGCGCGCGCCACGTAGCGGGCGGCGAAGGGCGGGCGGTCGTCGTCGGCGACCTCCGCGACGAGCACCTCGGCCCCGAGGCCGGCGAGCGCGCGCGGCAGGCTCCCCCAGTCCGCGGCCGAGCCCAGGGGGCTGTGCAGCAGCACCAGGCAGGGGAGGCCCTCTCCGGGCGTCACGGCCGGGGCCGGGTGGACTCGGTGACCCATTCGAGGTACTCGGGGTGGCCGCCCTCGACGGGGACGGCCACGATCTCGGGGACGTCGTAGGGGTGCCGGTCGGCGATGTGCGCGGTCAGCTCGGCCAGGCGGTCTCCCGCCGTCTTGAGCACGAGCCGCCACTCCTCGTCGGTGCGGACCTCGCCCGCCCACCGGTACACGCTCGTGACGGGGCCGCTGACCTGGGCGCACGCGGCCAACCCGGCCCGGACCGCCCCGTCCCCCAGCTCCAGGGCCGAGGCTCGGCCGTCCGTCGCGACCTCCACCCGCACGTGCTCGGCGCCGCCGTCGGCGTACGTCATACAGCCCCCTTCGACCGGGTCCGGAGAACGCCCCCAGCTGCTCGTATGGCTAGGCTCGGACGTCATGAGCGACCGTGACGATCTCCTCCGACAGATCAACGATAAAGCCGTCGTGCGCGGCAAGGTGACCCTTTCCTCGGGTATCGAGGCCGACTACTACGTGGACCTGCGCCGGATCACCCTTGACGGCGGGAGCGCCCCGCTGGTGGGGCGCGTGATGCTGGACGCGACCGCCGACCTGGGGTACGACGCCGTCGGCGGGCTCACCCTGGGCGCGGACCCGGTGGCCGCCGCCATGCTGCACGCCGCAGCGGGGCGCGGGCGCCGGCTGGACGCCTTCGTGGTGCGCAAGGAGGGCAAGGCGCACGGCCTCCAGCGCCGCATCGAGGGTCCTGACGTGAAGGGCCGCCGCGTGCTCGCGGTCGAGGACACCTCGACGACCGGCGGGTCGGTGCTGACCGCCGTCGAGGCGCTGCGCGAGGCCGGGGCCGAGGTCGTCGGGGTGGCCGTCATCGTGGACCGCGGGGCGCGGGACAAGGTCGTCGGCGAGGGCCTCGAGTACCGGGCCGCCTACACGCTGGCCGACCTGGCCGTCTGACCGGTCGACCGCTCTTCTCCGCCGTGGCGTCCGGGACGCGCCCGCCGCCTACTCCGCCGCCACGGCGGTGAAGGTGTATCCCGGCGCCTCCTCCTTCACGTTCTTGGGTTCGCCGTTCACGTACACCTCGACCGCGGCCGGGTCACCCAACGTGACGTCCATGCGCGGCTGGGCGTATGTGACGTACTGCCCCTGGGCCATGGTCGTGTCTATGAGCACCTCTCCTCCGGGCACCCGCACGAGCACGTCGCTGGACTCGCCCGTCACCCGGATGTACAGCACCTTCATGTCACTGGCGACTGTTTCGGGGGAGGCGAGGGCACCGGACTCGTCAGGCACCACGAGGTCGCTGTTGCCGGGGAGGGAGCGGTAGAAGAAGTACCCGCCCAGCACGACGAGGATGACCAGTAGCACGACTGCTCCGGCGATGGCCAGTGCCTGGCCAACGCCTCTCGGATCATTGCGATGTCGTCCCACGCTGCTGAATGTAGCGCCAATCACCCATAACAATCGACATTGGTACGACTCCTTCTTTTCCAGCACCCGATCTCCCACGGAGAGCACCCGCCCGGCCACGGACGGTTCGCGGAATCGGCGCCGTGACGCGTGCCGCCCGGTTGCGACCCGGTGCAGATCAGGGCATTTTGGTCTAGACCTTTCGCGGATGGCCCGTGTTCGCGATACTTGCTCGGGTAACCCCACGAAAATCCGCCGTGGAAGACTTGGCCTCAGGGACCACCGAGGCCAGGTCCCTCAACACTCCAGGCCAACCAGGGAGTCATCACCATGCCTATCGCAACGCCAGAGGTCTACACCGAGATGCTGGGCCGCGCGAAGTCCCAGGGCTTCGCCTACCCGGCGATCAACGTGTCGTCGAGCCAGACCCTGCACGCGGCGCTGCGCGGCTTCGCCGAGGCCGAGAGCGACGGCATCATCCAGATCTCCACCGGCGGGGCCGACTACCTGTCCGGCTCGACCGTCAAGGACATGGTCACCGGTTCGGTCGCGTTCGCCGAGTTCGCCCGCGTCGTCGCCGCCAAGTACCCGGTCAACATCGCGCTGCACACCGACCACTGCCCCAAGAACAAGCTCGACGGGTTCGTGCGCCCGCTCCTGGAGATCTCCAAGGAGCGCGTGGCCAAGGGCCAGGAGCCTCTGTTCCAGTCCCACATGTGGGACGGCTCCGCGGTCGAGCTCGAGGAGAACCTGCAGATCGCCGAGGAGCTGCTGGCCGCCTCCAAGGCCGCCCGCACGATCCTGGAGATCGAGGTCGGCGTCGTGGGCGGCGAGGAGGACGGCATCGTCGGCGAGATCAACGAGAAGCTCTACACCTCCCCGGCCGACGCCCTTCGCACCGCCGAGGTCCTCGGCCTGGGCGAGAAGGGCTACTACATGACCGCCCTGACCTTCGGCAACGTGCACGGCGCGTACAAGCCCGGCTTCGTCAAGCTGCGCCCGTCGGTCCTCAAGGAGGCCCAGGACGCGGTCAGCGCGAAGTACGGCAAGGACCGCCCCTTCGACTTCGTCTTCCACGGCGGCTCCGGCTCCACCCACGAAGAGGTCACCGAGGCCGTCAGCTACGGCGTCGTGAAGATGAACGTGGACACCGACACCCAGTACGCGTTCACCCGCCCGATCGTCGACCACGTCATGAAGAACTACGACGGCGTGCTCAAGACCGACGGCGAGATCGGCAACAAGAAGGTCTACGACCCCCGCTCCTACGGCAAGGCCGCCGAGGCGGGCATGGCCGCGCGCGTCGGCGAGGCCGCCCAGTGGCTCGGCTCCGCGGGCAACCGGATGAAGTAGGTCCGCGCGGACCCCGCGACGACGCGGACCCCCGGCCGACCGGCCGGGGGTTCCGCTTCTTCGGGCAGGATGGGGGCATGGATCTGCGTCAGAATCTGCTCGGCGGCCCGCCGCCCACCGAACTCCCCGACCACCCCGCCGCCCGGGAGGCCCTGGCCGCGGCCGCCGACCCCTCCGAGGTCGCCGCGCGCTTCCCCGGGTACTCCGCGGCCTGGGCCGCGCTCGCCGAGCGCGCCTACGAGGCGGGGCAGGACGTCGCCGCGTACGCGTACGCGCGCACCGGCTACCACCGGGGCCTGGACCAGCTGCGCCGCTCCGGGTGGAAGGGGCACGGCCCGGTCCCGTGGGAGCACGAGCCCAACCGCGGCTTCCTGCGGTCGCTGTACTACCTCGGCAAGGCCGCCGAGTCGATCGAGGAGACCGAGGAGGCCCAGCGGTGCGCCGCCTTCCTGCGCGACAGCAGCGAGGAGGCCGCCAGGGCCCTCGGAGGCTGACCGGCGCCGCCGGCCCCCGGCCCGGCCCCGTCGTTCACACGGCGTTCGCGCAGGAGAAAGGCCCCGGAACCGGTGGGCCGCGGCCCGTCGTCGGGGCCACCTGCGCGTTCGCCCCTTAACGCGCGACGACCCGTCGTGTAGCCTCTATACGCAAGAGCCCCTGTCGCTTCTTGCGCCAGGGGCTTCGGCATGTCCGGGGCACACGGAACGACCGCTCCCGGTCTGACGCGAAGAATGAAGAGGTAGACGGCGATGCCGGCGATCACGCTCGTTGGAGCCCAGTGGGGGGACGAGGGCAAGGGGAAGGCCACCGACCTTGTCGGAGGCCGCGTTGACTACGTGGTTCGCTATCAGGGCGGCAACAACGCGGGGCACACCGTCGTCATCGGCGACCAGAAGTACGCGCTGCACCTGCTGCCGTCGGGCATTCTCTCCCCCGACGTCGTGCCGGTCATCGCCAACGGCGTCGTCATCGACCCGGGGGTGCTGTTCGAGGAGCTGAACGGCCTCAACAAGCGCGGCGTGGACACCTCCCGCCTGCTGATCTCGGCGAACGCGCACCTGATCATGCCCTACCACCGGGCCCTGGACAAGGTCAGCGAGCGCTTCCTCGGCAAGGGCCGGATCGGCACCACCGGCCGCGGCATCGGCCCCACCTACGCCGACAAGATCTCCCGCGCGGGTGTGCGCGTGCAGGACATGTTCGACACCGGGATCCTGCGCAAGAAGCTCGAACTGGCGCTCAACGACAAGAACCAGGTCCTCACCAAGGTGTACAACCGCCGCGGCCTGGAGCTGGAGCCCATCCTCGAGGAGTACCTGGGATACGCCGAGCTCCTGCGCCCGTTCGTGGCCGACACCTCCCTGGTCCTGAACCGGGCCCTGGACGAGGGCAAGACCGTGTACCTGGAGGGCTCCCAGGGCACCCTCCTGGACATCGACCACGGCACCTACCCGTTCGTCACCTCCTCCTCCCCCACCTCGGGCGGCGCGTGCGCGGGCTCGGGCATCGGCCCCACCCGCATCACCAAGGTCGTGGGCATCCTCAAGGCGTACACCACCCGCGTCGGCTCGGGCCCGTTCCCGACCGAGCTCCACGACGAGTGGGGCGAGTGGCTGCGCACCCAGGGGCACGAGTACGGCGTCACCACCGGGCGCAACCGCCGGTGCGGCTGGTTCGACGCGCCGATCGCCCGCTACGCCACCCGGGTCAACGGCATCACCGACTTCTTCCTCACCAAGCTCGACGTGCTGTCGGGGCTGGAGCGCGTCCCGGTCTGCGTCGGCTACGACGTGGACGGCACCCGGCACGACGAGATCCCGATGACGCAGACCGACTTCCACCACGCGGTGCCGGTCTACGAGCACTTCGACGGCTGGGACGACGACATCACCGGCGCGCGCTCGTTCGAGGACCTGCCCAAGAACGCGCAGGCGTACGTGCGCGCGCTGGAGGAGCTGTCCGGCGCCCCGATCTCGGCCATCGGCGTCGGCCCGGGCCGCGACCAGACCCTGGAACTGCGCTCCCTGGTCTAGCGGGACGGGCTTCCCCGCGGGGCCCGGGGTTCCTCCCGGGCCCTCCCGGGCAGATACCGGGGAGACCGCAGACCACCGCGGGGCCGGGCTCCGGTCCGCGTCCCCCTCGATTTCTCCCGGCCCGGGGCCGACACGCCCCGGGTTCCCCATCCATCCCTGCGAACCAATAGGGTCCCTCCTGTGAAAGCCCTCGTGATCGGCGGCGGCGGCCGCGAGCACGCGCTCGTCCGCGCGTTGTCCCTCGACCCCGGCGTGACCAGCCTGCACTGCGCCCCCGGCAACCCCGGGACCTCGGAGCTGGCGGAGAACCACGTCATCAACGTCACCGACGGCCTGGCCGTCACCCAGCTGGCCGCGCGCATCGGCGCGGAGCTGGTGGCCATCGGCCCCGAGGCCCCGCTGGTGGCCGGGCTCGCCGACGAGCTGCGGCGGCGCGGCATCCCCGTGTTCGGCCCGGACCGGGAGGCCGCCCGGATCGAGGGCTCCAAGGCGTTCGCCAAGGAGGTCATGGAGGCGGCGGGCGTCCCCACCGCCAAGGCCAGGGTGTGCCGCACGGCCGCGCAGGTCAGCGAGGCGCTGGACACCTTCGGCCCGCCGTACGTGGTGAAGGACGACGGCCTCGCCGCGGGCAAGGGCGTCGTCGTCACCAACGACCGGAAGGCCGCCGAGCAGCACGCCCGCGAGTGCGGCCGGGTGGTGATCGAGGAGTACCTGGACGGTCCCGAGGTGTCGCTGTTCGTGCTCAGCGACGGCCGCCACGCCGTCCCGCTGCTGCCCGCCCAGGACTTCAAGCGCGCCTACGACGGCGACGAGGGCCCCAACACCGGCGGCATGGGCGCCTACGCCCCGCTGCCGTGGGCCCCGCCGGGCCTGGTCGAGGAGGTCATGGCGAGCGTGGTGCGGCCCACCATCGCCGAGATGGACCGGCGCGGCACCCCCTACCAGGGCCTGCTGTACGTGGGGCTGGCCCTGACCTCCAACGGCACGCGCGTCGTGGAGTTCAACGCCCGCTTCGGCGACCCCGAGACGCAGGTCGTGCTGGACCGCCTCGCCACCCCGCTGGGCGTGCTGCTGCAGGCCACCGACACCGGCGGCCTCGGCGGGGTGTCCGCCCTGGACTGGCGCCCGGGCGCGGCCGTCACCGTGGTCGTGGCCGCCGAGAACTACCCGGGCGACCCGGTCAAGGGCGACCTGGTCGGCGGCCTGGCCGAGGCCGACGCCGTGGAGGGCGCCTACGTCCTGCACGCGGGCACCGCCTGGAGCGGCGCGCGCGACGTCAAGGCCAACGGCGGCCGGGTGCTGAGCGTCGTGGGCTCGGGCGCGGACCTGGCCCAGGCCCGCGAGCGCGCCTACGCGGCGGTGGACCGGATCGACCTGCGGGGGTCGTTCCACCGCGCCGACATCGCGGAGAAGGCGGCGCTGGGAGAGGACTGAGGACCTGTGGACAGTGCCAGCGCACGAAACCCCTTTTCGCTACATTGGGGAACGTGAAGAACGCGGAACGAATCCGGGGGAGACAGACATGACCACACCGGTGAGGCGTCCCAAACGGGCCCGGGTCCACCACAGCCGAGACGAGGTGACCGTCGCCTTCTCGAGGGAAGACCTCCAAGCGGCGGGGGTCGAACTTGACGAAACCGTCGATTTCGACCTGACTCCCACCGGTGAAATCACTCTGCACTCCCACCAGCGGCCTCGTCGAAGCATCACCGAGTTCGCGGGCACTATTCCGGGATTCTCCGTCGATGTCGACGCGCTCCGAGACGAGTGGAGCGACCGGGAACGTGAGATGCGGGAACGTCACAGTGGCGGAAACCGGTGACCATCGCCCTGCTCGACACCAACATCGTCGTCAGCCTGCTCAACAGCAACGACGCCATGCACGAATCGGCACTGAAGACGGTACGCGTGTGGGAGGATCGGTCGGCCGTTTTCCCGCTGTCCGTCATCGTGTGGTCGGAGCTGTTGACCGGAGCATTCCGCCAGCCGGAAAGCACCTTCGCGTTCTCACGGCTGAAAGCGATGCGGGACGGTTATTTCTCCGACGTCGTTCCCGTGTGCGAGGAGGTCGCGGACCACGCCGCGCGCCTGCGGGCGGTCGACGCCGCGCTCCGGCTGCCGGACGCTCTTGTCATCGCCTCAGGCATCCACGTCGGCGCTGACGCCGTCCTCACCGCGGACAAAAAACTCAAGAAAGTCGCCCCCGGACTCGTCGAGCTCGTCACCGTCTGACCGACCGCCGCGCACACCTGCCAAAATGGTGGTGTGATCGAGCGCTACACCCTTCCGGAAATGGGCCGCGTCTTCAGCGACGCCCACAAGTACGAGCTCTGGTGCCAGGTGGAGACCCTGGTCCTGGAGGCCCACGCGGTGGCTGGAACCGTGCCCACCGAGGCGGTGGAACCCGTGCGGCAGGCGCCGCCGCCGACGCCCGAGCGGGTGGCCGAGATCGAGGCGGTGACCCAGCACGACGTCATCGCGTTCCTCACCGCCTGGGCCGACAACACCGAACCGCGCGACGCCGCCAAGTGGGTCCACTTCGGCATGACCTCCTCCGACCTGCTGGACACCGCGCTGGCGGCGCAGCTGGTCGAGGCCACCGACATCCTCCTGGCCAAGGCCGACGACCTCGTGGCGGTGCTGCGCGACCACGCGCTGGAGCACCAGGGCACGCTGCGGGTCGGCCGCACGCACGGCATCCACGGCGAACCCGACGTGTGGGGCCACCGGGTCGCGGACTTCGCGTTCGCCATGGCGCGCTCGCGGGACCGGCTGCACCGCGCCCGCGAGGCCGTCGGCGTGATGGCGATCTCCGGCCCTGTCGGGACCTACTCCAACATCGACCCCCGCGTCGAGGGCTACGTCGCCGAGAAGCTGGGGCTGCGCGCCGCGGACGTGTCCACCCAGGTGGTGCTGCGCGACGGCATCTCCGAGTGGGTGAGCGCGCTGGCGATCGTCGCCACCGTCTGCGAGGCGATCGCCCTGGAGGTCCGGCACGGCCAGCGCACGGAGGTGCGGGAGCTGTGGGAGCCGTTCGGCAAGGGGCAGAAGGGCTCCAGCGCCATGCCCCACAAGAAGAACCCGATCATGTCCGAGCGCATCTGCGGCATGGCGCGCAACGTGCGCGCCCAGATCGTGCCGGTCATGGAGGGCATCCCGCTGTGGCACGAGCGTGACATCTCCCACTCCTCCACCGAGCGCATCTCGCTGCCCGACGCCGCCGTCGCGACCGACTACCTGCTGAACCTGACCACCCGGCTGATGCGGGGACTGGTCGTGGACGCGGACCGGATGCGGCACAATCTGGAGTCCACGCACGGGCTCATCTACTCCTCGACGGTGGTCTCCGAACTCATCGAGACCGGCATGTCGCGCGAGGACGTCTACGCGCTCGTGCAGACCGCGGCCATGCGCACCTGGGAGACGGGGACGGACTTCCGCCAGACCCTGCGCGAGCGGGCCGCGGCGGACGGGGTCGGACTCGACGAGGCGCGGCTGGACGAGGTCTGCCGCCCCGAGCGGTTCGTCCGCCGCCTGGACCGCGTCTTCGACCGGTTGAAGGGCCTGAGCTGATCCGATGCTGACTCCCGACCAGTACACCGAGGCGGTCCGACGGCGCCTGCACGGCACGCGCGCGCGTGTCATGGAGGACCAGCAGGTCGGCCCCGGCCGGGTCCTGGTCGGGATCCGCTCGGAGAACGTGATGCTGACCCCGGTCAGCACGTACGTCGTGGTGGCGCGCACCGAGTTCGCCACCGGGGCGATGCTGCGCGACTTCTGCCGGCACGCCGACGCCTACGCCAGGCGCCTGGCCGGCGGCGGGGTGGGCTGGGTCAGCGGGGCGTGCACCATCGCCGCGGTGGTCGCGGGCGGCGCCGACCACGACGCCCAGCAGTTCGCCGGGCAGCAGGCGCAGGTCGGCTGGGGCACCACCCTGCGGCCGGTGGTCGTGGACCTGGGCAGCGGGAACGTCGTCACCAACCTGTCCACGGGGTTCGTGGGCGCGCTGGCGGTCAACAGCGTCAACGAGAACGTGCGCCGCTACTTCCCGCTGCCCGCCGAGGCGTACGCCGAACTCGGCCACGCCCGGGGCGGGGCGCCGGGTCGCGGCCCCTCGGCTCCGCACCCGCACCAGACGCCGCACCAGACGCGTCCGCCGCACGGCGCCCCGCCGCCGCACGCGCCCCAACCGCCGCCCCCGCCGCCCGACGGCTACCGGCGCTACTGACCCTTCCTTCTTCCCGGCCTTCTCACCTGCGAGGACAGTCATGAGCGGTTTCGTCGAAAAGCCCGCGCCCGCGGTGGTCCCGGGCCTCACCCACCTGCACACCGGCAAGGTGCGCGACCTCTACGCCACGGAGTCCGGCCAGCTGGTGATGGTCGCCAGCGACCGGATCTCGGCGTACGACTGGGTGCTGCCCACAGGGATCCCCGGGAAGGGCCGGCTGCTCACCCAGTTGTCGCTGTGGTGGTTCGAGCAGCTCGCGGACCTGGTGGACAACCACGTCGTCTCGGACGTCCCGCCTGCGGGCGCGCCCGCCGACTGGGCGGGCCGCACGCTGGTGTGCCGCAGGCTCGACATGGTCCCGGTGGAATGCGTGGCGCGCGGCTACCTGGCCGGGTCGGGGCTGAGCGAGTACGTCGCGAGCGGTTCGGTGTGCGGCGTCGAACTCCCCGAGGGCCTCCTGGACGGCTCCCGGCTGAACGAGCCGATCTTCACCCCGGCCACGAAGGCCGAGGTCGGCGAGCACGACGAGAACGTCTCGTTCTCGGTCGTGGCCGAGCGGCACGGCGCCGCGCTCGCCGGGGAGCTGCGCGACCTGACCCTGGCGCTGTACTCGCGGGGCCGCGAGCTCGCGGAGGCGCGCGGCATCCTGCTGGCCGACACCAAGTTCGAGTTCGGGCACGGCCCCGAGGGCGGGCTGGTACTCGCCGACGAGGTGTTCACCCCCGACTCCTCACGCTTCTGGCCCAAGGAGTGCTGGGTGCCCGGCCGGGCCCAGCCGTCGCTCGACAAGCAGTTCATCCGCGACTGGCTGACCTCCCCGGCCTCGGGCTGGGACCGCGCCGCCGACACACCGCCCCCGGCGCTCCCCGACGAGGTGGTGGAGCACACCCAGGCCAAATACGCCGACGTGTTCGAGCGGTTGACCGGCCGAAAGGCCGATCTCGACGGGTAGGGGCCGCTACCGGCCGCGCGATGTCATCGGTTTGGACCGGTAGGACGTAAAGTGGGGGTCGGTGTCCCGAACATCCCGACGCGAAGCGGCCGCAGGTGTGCGGGGTGTCACAGGACGAACCGCACGGCCGTGCGAACTCTCCACGGTGCGGACGTGTCACACCGGACGGGAGCCCCGCATGGTTCGCGGCAGCGGAAGCGCGTTGCTATAAAGACATCGCTGATCGGCCACCGACCGAACTCTCCTCGTCGGAACTCTTCACCTGTTCGCCGCATCTGACCACCAACAGGTCGCACCGACGAGACCACCCTTGAATTTCTGCCTCACGAAGGAGCCAAAGCGCATGGGCCAGGAGGTTCGCTACCGCGTCCGCGGCGGTCGTCCCCTCAACGGGACCGCATTCATCCAGGGCGCGAAGAACGCCGTCCTCCCGATGATCGGCGCGGCCCTGCTCGCGTCCAAGGGCCGTACCGTTCTGCGGAACGTGCCCATCATCCAGGACGTCCGGCGCGCGCTGGAACTCGCCGAATACGTGGGCGCCAAGGTCGAGTTCCACGAGTCCGAGCGCACCATCGTCATCGACGCCTCCCAGCTCGACGACCCCGAGCGGGCTGTCCTCCCCGCCGACATCGCGGCCCGCTTCCGCGGCTCCGTGCTGTTCGTCCCGGCGCTCATGCACCGCATGGGCCGCGCCCGCATCGAGGGCGTGGGCGGCTGCAACCTCGGCAGCCGGAACCTCGACTTCCACTACCGGGGCTTCGCCCGCCTGGGCGCCGAGGTGACCGAGGACGCCGAGCGCAACCACATCAACGTGGAGGCCGGCAACCTCCGGGGCGGCCGCCTCTACCTCGACACCCCGTCGCACACCGGTACCGAGAACCTGCTCATGGCCGCGGTGCTCACCCCGGGCACCACCGTCATCGAGCACGCCGCGCTGGAGCCCGAGGTCCTCGACGTCATCGAGTTCCTGAGCAACATGGGCGCCAAGATCAGCGGCGGCGGCACCGGCCTCATCACGGTCGAGGGCGTCAAGGAGCTCACCGCGGTCGAGCACCGCATCATGTCGGACCGCATCGACTCGGGCGTCTTCGCGATGATGGCCGCGGCCACCGGCGGCGACGTCAGCCTCGTCGGCGCGCACCTGGACCACCTGGGGGTGGCCCGCTGGAAGCTCGAGCAGATGGGCGTCCAGTTCTCCCAGCAGGGCGCGGTCCTGCACGTCCGCCGCGACCCGTCCGCCCCGCTGCGCCCGATCAACGCCGTGACCTCGCCCTACCCGGGCTTCGCCACGGACCTGCAGTCGCCGCTGATGGCGCTGGCCACGCTGGCCGAGGGTGAGAGCTACATCCACGAGGCCATCTACGACGGCCGCTTCGCGCTGGCCGACGAGCTCAACAAGATGGGCGCCAAGATCGAGGTCGACGGCACCCGCGCCATCGTGCACGGCCCCACCGCCCTGCGCGGCACCGAGGTCGTCGCACACGACCTGCGCAGCGGCGCGGCCGTGGTCCTGGCCGGCCTGGTCGCCGAGGGCGAGACGATCGTGTCCCCGGGCTACCCGGTGGACCGCGGTCACTCCCAGTTCGCCACCCGGCTGGCCGCCCTGGGCGCGGACGTCATTCGCGAAGAACTCGGCTAGTACGGAATTACCAGTTAGCGCCGGGGCGGGAGGGTGTGCTCCCGCCCGGGCGTTTTGACGTTCTACGGCAAACGATCTTCACTGACACTCAACAATGGGTACGATCGCGGCAATGCCGTGACGGAAAAAATATGGGTCGGAACCGGTGGGCGCACAGAGTGAAGAGCGTGGAATGGTAGCGGGGAGCATCCCGAGGTGAGTGCGCAGCGTACTGGCGATTTGACTATTGGTGTCATCGGGCCGCACGAAGTCGTCGAACGCGTCATGCTGATGGGGCCGGGGTCGACCGGCCCGCTCAACGCCAGGCTCATCGCCGCCGCTTATCGAGACGAGCAGGAGGCCACCGACAAGGTGCTCCGGCTGGGGTCCGCGATCGACGCGTACCTGTTCGCGAGCCCCGTGCCGTATGAGTTCGCCCGCAAGGCCGGGGTCCTGACGATGCCGGCCACCTTCGTCCCGCTCGGCGGGGCGAGCCTGCACGAGGCCCTGCTGCGCGCCACCCTGGACGAGCGGTTCGACCCCACTCGCGCCAGTCTGGACGTGCTCAGCCGGACCGACGTGGTCGAGGCCTACTCCGAGGTGGACCTCCCGGTCGACGGCATCCACGTGCACGAGGAGCTCGTGGGCACCGCCGCGCTCACGTCCTTCCACGAGGGGCTGTGGCGGCGCAAGGTCACCAAGATGGCCATCACCTGCGTGCGGGGCGTCGCCGAGCGGCTGGACGCGATCGGCGTGCCCACCCTGCGCCTGCGCCCCACCAACGCCGGGGTGCGCAGCGCCCTGCAGACGGCGGGGCTGCTCGGCGCCCACCACCGCCTGGAGGAGGCCCAGCTGGGCGTGGTGGTCGTGGACGTGCCCACGCTGCGCGACTCCAGCCGCCGCTCCACCCCGCGGTACTGGCGCGACGAGCTGCGCCTGGCGCTGCACCGGCTGCTGCTCCAGGAGGCGCACCGGATCAACGCCACGGCGCACCAGGTGGACGACCACACCTTCATGGTGACGGCCACCCGGGGCTCCCTGGTCTCGGCGACCGAGGGATTCCGCCAGCCGCCGTTCGTCGAGCGCGTCAAGACCGAGCTCGGCATCGCCATCGAGGTCGGCATCGGCATGGGCCGCACCACCCAGGACGCCGAGGCGCACGCCAGAGCGGCCCTGAGCCGCGCCCAGGCCACCCGGCAGAGCTTCGCGGTGGACAGGGAGGGCCGCTCCCTGGTCCCCGCTCAGCGCGCCCCGCAGCGCCAGGCGAGCGAGCAGCTGCGCACCAAGGGCCGCGAGACCCTGCTGCGCCTGTCGGAGAAGATCGCGGAGGAGGACGCGCCCCTCGTGGTGGACGCCGAGGGCGCGGGCCGGATGCTGGGCGTGACCCCGCGCACCGCCCGCCGCCTGCTGCGCACCCTGGTCGAGGAGGGCCTGGCCTGGCCGCTCCCGCCCAACCGCACCCTCCAGCCGGGCCGTCCCCGCCAGCTGTACCGCCTCATCATCGAGAAGGTCGACAAGGACAAGGCGGGCAAGTAGCCCGGCGCCTGTCGACGGTCCCGGCGTCCGCGTTCGGGAGCCGGGGACTCCGGGACGCCGACGCCGAGGCCCCCGACGGGGCCCCGCGCCGGAGGCGCGCTACCGGTTCCGCGTCGGGTGCGCCCTGGCGACCTCCAGGAAGGCGTCGTTCTCCTGCGGGGTCCCGATGCTGACGCGGGCGCCCTCGCCCGCGAAGGGGCGGACCGAGACCCCGGCCGCCTCGCAGGCCGCGGCGAAGGCGAGGGTGTCCCCGTCCAGGCGCAGCCAGACGAAGTTCGCCTCGGTCGCCGGAACCGTCCAGCCGTCGGCCAGGAGCGCCCCGCGCACGCGGCCGCGCTCCCCGACGGTCGCCTCGACCCGCTCCATCAACTCCGCCTCCGCGGCCAGTGACGCCACCCCGGCGGCCTGGGCGAGGTGGTTCACCGCGAAGGGGACCATCGTCTTGCGCACGGCCTCGGCCACGTGCGGGTGGCCGATCAGGAAGCCCACCCGCAGCGCGGCCAGCCCATAGGCCTTGGAGAAGGTCCGCAGCACCGCGACGTTGGGGCGGTCCCGGTACAGCTCCACGCCGTCGGGGACGCCGGGGTCGCGGACGTACTCGCGGTACGCCTCGTCCAGGACCACCAGCACGTGGTCGGGGACGGCGTCCAGGAAGGCGGTCAGGTCGGTCTCGCGCACGGCGGTGCCGGTCGGGTTGTTCGGGTTGCACACGAGGACCAGGCGGGTGCGGTCGGTGACGGCGGCGGCGATCGCGTCCAGGTCGTGCGTCTCCCCGCGCAGCGGGACCTCCACGGGGGTCGCCCCGGAGAGGCCGACGAGCAGCGGGTACGCCTCGAAGGAGCGCCACGCGTAGACGACCTCCGCGCCCGGCTCGGCGGTCGCCTCCAGCAGCTGCTGGAGGATGCCCACGGAACCGGCGCCCAGCGCCACGTGCTCCTCGGGGACCCCGAAGCGGCGGGCGACCGCGGCGGTCAGCTCCGCCGCGGCGGGGTCCGGGTAGCGGTTGGCCTCCGCGGCGGCCGCGGCGATCGCCTCGCGCACCGGGGCCAGCGGCCCGAACGGGCTCTCGTTGGAGGAGAGCTTGACCGACCGCCCGCCAGGGCCCACGACCTTGCGGCCCGGCCGGTAGGACGGGACAGAGTCAAGTACCGCTCGCAAATATGGCGTATTCCGCTCCGACACCGTCGCCCTTTCTCGATACTCTGTGCAAGGAAAAGATTACTCACGGCAACGACTGCCGCGTCCGGCCCCGCCTCCGTCGGCCGCCCCACCGGGGGCGCCCCCGTCGCGCGGCGCGGGGAGAGCTCCCCGGGCCGTGGTCGCGGCCGCCGCCGGACCCGCGCGTCTCCCGCGCACCCCGCCGGCGGCCACCCGTTGCCTCCCGTCGAAATATCGCACAGAACAGGAAACACCACCATGCGCACCCTCAGGACGACACTCCCCGCCGCCTCCGCGTCACTCGGAGCGTTCGCGCTCCTGTTCTGCCTGGCCGGCTGCGTGGGCGCGGAGGAGCCCGAGGCCGCGTCCGAGGCCGCGCCGGAGGAGGACTCCGCGCCCGCGCCCCGGTCCGCGGGCCGGCTGAACGAGGCGCAGATGGTCGAGTTCGAGGACGTCACGCTGCTGGCCGACAAGAGCGAGGCGGGCGCCTACGGCGAACTCGAGTCGGTGCTCCAGATGGACCAGCTGCGCGAGAGCACCGAGCTCGACAAGCCCCAGTGCCTGGACGCCGTGAACCAGTGGGGCCGGCTGCCGGAGGTGCGCGAGGCGCCCGCCTCCCTGGCCACCTTCGGCAACGGGGAGGAGACCATCACGCACATGCTCATCGAACTGCCGGAGAAGGCGGCCGAGGAGGCCATCGACACCGTGCCGCCCGCCGAGTGCGGCACCTACCAGGCGACGGCGGTGGACGGCACCGCGACCACGTACACCGTGCGCGACCTCGGCATCAAGACGATCGGCGAGGAGTCCCGGGCCTTCGTCGTCGAGACCGAGGTGGACGGCGAGCAGGTCCTGCTCTACAGCCTCCTCTACCGCAACGGCGGCTACCTGGGCACCACGTCCCTGCTCGGCGGGGACGACGGCGAGCAGCGCCTCGTCGACTTCACCACCGCGGCCCTGGAACGCGAGAACAAGGTGCTGGGCTAGGAAAGCGCGGCCTCTCCCGACGGCCCCGGCGCCGGTGCCCCCGAGTCCTCGACTCCGGGGCACCGGCCCGCTGCGCTCCCCCGGTGATCTTGGCCTTTCCGGGGTCTCAGCCGCCTCCGAGGCCCCGAAAAGGTCAAGATCACCGGGGAGAGACGCCCGCCCCTAGGCCAGGAGCTTGTAGAAGTACGTGGTGGAGCGCAGGACCCCGGCGGGGTCCGCCGCGTAGTCGGGGATCACTCCGACCCGGGTCCAGCCGTCCGCGCGGTAGAGCCGTTCGGCCGGACTCCCCGTCTCGGTGTCCAGGACCAGCAGGGTGACACCGGCCTCCCCCGCGGCCCGCTCCGCCGCGGCCAGCAGCGCGCGGCCCAGCCCCGCGCCCCTCGCGCGGCGGCGCACCATCAGCTTGGCGACCTCGGCGCGGTGCGAGCCGTTGGGCATGTCGTTCAGCCGCAGCTGGACGGTGCCCTCGATCCGCCCGTCCCGCCGGGCCGCCCATACGAGCACCCGCCCGCCCGCGACGGCGGGCTCCAGCCCCTTCCACCACTCCTCGGCCGCGCCGGGGTCCAGCGGCGCGAGGAAGCCCACCGAGTTGCCGCCCTCGACCACGTCCGACAGCACCCCGGCGAGCTCCGCCGCGACCGCCGCCAGGTCCTCGGACGAGAGCCGTACGATCTCCGCCATCCTTCCTCCGTCCCTCCCGGTGTCCGGGCTCTTCTCCCCCGGACGCACCGGGTCACATCCTGGACGACGGAGGGCCGCGCGCGCCCCGCCCGCGCGGTGACCTCCATGACATCCGTCATGCGCGGGACGCGCGAACCTCACGGACAGGTGGTGACAGCCGCTTCTACAGCGCACCGGAGCCGCTCCATAGCCTCGCTCCATGGACATCCGGCAGCAGGTTCCGACGGAGACCGCCCCCGATCCCTCCCCGGGGCGCGCGCCCCGGGCCCCGGGGAGGGCGTGGGCCGCCGCGTCGGTCGCGGGGGCCGCGGCGGCCGCGCTCGCGTTCTGGGTGATGCCGGTGGACCCGCCGCCGTCGACCGTTGTCGAAGGGGACCCCGCGCTCGCGGCCCGGACGGGCGAGGCGATCGCGGGCCGGGAGAACCACGTGCAGGCGTTCTCGGTGGCCGAGGCCACCCCCGACGGGCTCGCCGTCGCGGCGGCGGGCGCGGCCGGCGGGGAGCCGGTCGGCGCCGACACCCCCTTCGAGACCGGTTCGGTCTTCAAGCTGTTCACCGCCATGACGCTGGCCGACATGGTCGAGCACGGCGAAGCCGACCTCGACACCACGCTCGGCGAGGTCTTCACCGACCTGGACTTCGCCGACCCCGACACCGCCGGGATCACCCTGGAGGAGCTGGCCACCCACCGCTCCGGCCTGCCCACGGCCCCGGCCGGGCACGAGACCGCGGTCCTGCTGTCCGGCCTCTCCGCCCTCGACCCGTTCTCCGGGCTGCCGTCCGTCCCCGACTCCCTGGCCGTGGCCTCCCCCAGCCCGCGGCGCGGGGAGTGGTCCTACTCCAACTTCGGCTACGCGGCACTCGGCGAGGCTCTGGCCCGGGTGGACGGCACCCCCTATCCCGAGCTCGTGCGCGAACGGGTCCTGGACCCGCTGGGCATGGACGACACCGTCATCGTCGGCGCGGACACCGGCCCCGGGGAGGCCCCCGAGGGCGCCGCGCTCCCCCACTACGAGGCCGGTTCGCGCGCCCAGACCTGGGACGGTCCGGCGTACGCCCCCGCCGGGGTGGGCACCTGGACGACCACCGCGGACCTGGTCCGCTTCGCCCAGGCGGTCATGGCCGGCACCGCGCCCGGCATGTCCGCGCTGGAACCGCGCCACGACGTGGACGGGCTGGGCCGGATCGGCCTGGGCTGGTACCTGGCCGAACTCGACGGCGGGGGCACCAGGGCGCTGCACGACGGCGGGACCTACGGCTCCACGGCCTTCCTCGCCGTGGAGGAGGAGCGCGCCGTGGTCATGCTGTCCAACACCCGGGCCGGGGTGGCCCCGCAGCTGACGAGCGCGCTGCTGGACGACCCCTCGGCGGTCGAGCCCCCGTCGATGGCGCTGGGGCGTGGGACCGGCCTGGCCGTGACGCTGCCGTTCCTGGTGCTCCCGGTGCTGCTCTCGCTCGCGCTGGCCGTCGGCCGCGTCACCCTCGCCGGACGCCGCCCGCTGGACCGGCTCCGGCTGCTCTCGATGCCGCTGGGCGCGTTCGCGGTCCTGCTGGCGGGGCTGCGGTGGGGCAGCTGGGCGACCACCCCGCCGCTGCTGTGGCCGGTCGCGGTCGGCCTGGTCGCCACCGCCGCCGCGGTCGGCGCCTGGTACTGGACGCGGGTGCCCGCGATCCGGGCGCGGTGGCGTCCGCTGCGGCTCGCGGCCTTCGCCCTGTCGGTGACCGCCTCCGCGGCCCTCGTCGCTCTCAGCGTCTGGACGCTGGCCCTGAGCAACGGATGAGAACCGCCGCGACACGCCCCCGTGTCGGGTGGCGTGCCCCGGACCGATCCACTACAGTGAAACTCGTTCGAACACGCGTTCGACACAGAGTGGAGGGAAGGGGAGCATGACCACGGCAGCGCCCACGCGGGGCCGCACGGCGATCCGGTCCGGCGTGGCGGGACAGCACCCTTCCCTCCACTCCTTCCACCCGAACGAGCGTCGGGCCCTCCAGCGGATCGACTGGGGGGCGCGCTCGTCCGCGGCCTTCTACCGCTCCCTCGAGGCCGCACTGGACCGGGGCTCCGAGAGCGGCTCGGTGGACCCCGTGCGCAACCCGTACACCCCCGGCGCCGGCCAGCACCCGCCCGAGCTCGCCGGCCGCGAACGCGAGATCCAGCGGTTCGGGGTCCTGCTCGAACGGGTGGCGCACGGACGCCCCGAGCGCGGCGTGATCCTCACCGGGCCGCGCGGGTCGGGCAAGACCGTCCTGCTCAACACCTTCCGGTCGATGGCGGTCCAGCGAACGTGGGGCACCGGCAGGATCGAGGCCCGCCCCGGCCGCTCCGTCCGGCAGCCCATCGCGGCCGCCGTGCGCACGGCGCTGCGCGCGCTCGCCCCACGGCACCGGGCCCCCGAGCGGATCGAGCACGCGCTGGGCGTCCTCGCGTCGTTCGCGCGGGCCGGGACCGGCGACGGATCCGACCGGGCGGCCCAGGCGGGGCCGCGCCGAGGTCCGGGGACCGACGCGGCGGCCGTGCCCGGCCGCGCGGACTCCGGCGACCTCGAGACCGACCTGTCGGAGCTGCTCCTGGACGCCGCGTCGGTGGCCGCGGACCTCGGCGCGGGCATCGCGCTGTTCGTCGACGAACTCCAGGACGTGCCAGCGGCGGACGTCTCCGCGCTCTGCGCGGCCTGCCACGAGCTCGCCCAGAACGGCGGCCCGCTGGTCCTGGTGGGCGCGGGGCTTCCGCACCTCCCGGCGGTGCTCTCGGCGGGCAAGGGGTACTCCGAGCGGCTCTTCCGGTACGCCCGCGTCGACCGGCTCAGCCGGTCCGCCGCCGACCACGCGCTCACCGCCCCCGCGCTCGCCGAGGGCGCGCGGTTCGACGCCGACGCCCTGGAGGCGCTGTACGAGGCGTCCGGCGGCCACCCGTTCCTTGTGCAGGCCTACGGAAAAGCCGTGTGGGACCTCGCGCTGCGCAGTCCGATCACCGCCGACGACGTGCGCTCCGCCGTGTCCGAGGCCGACGAGGAGCTCGCGGTGCCGCCGGCCTCCCCGGAACACCGAGACAGGCGGCCGCGCGGCCCCGTCGCGTTTCCACCGGACCGGGAAGTCCCCGGGTCACCGTGACGCGTCGGAGGGCGCGTTCGGGCACGCGGCCCCTGTGCCGACCGGCGGGGCGTCCTCCGATCCGGCGCGCGGGGCGTCCTCGTACGCGTCGGTGACCGCCGCGCGCACGGCGGGACGCAGGCCGCCCACCTCCACCGCGAACACCACGTCGACCGCGCGCCCCTCGCGTTCACCCGCGAACCGCGCGAACCACCAGCAGCCGTGCCGCCACATGTCGACCGGCTCGGTCGAGGCCAGCAGCGGGCGGTGGGCGCTCCACGAAGGGCTGAGGCGCAGTCGCCGCAGCGACCGCCGCGGCGGGGCCTCGCGCAGCTCGCACGGGACCGGGTGCCGCAGCCTCGTCGCGATCTCCCCGAGTTCGGGCGAGAGCACCGCGATCACGGCGGCCTCCGCGAGCAGTGCGACGCCGTGCCAGGGGGTGGGGTCCGACAGCGCCGCGAGTCCGGAACCGGGCAGCCCGACGGCTCCCGCCGCGGCGGCGGTGAACAGCCCGCACCGGGTCATGCTGCGCCAGCCGACCGGCTCGGTGCTCAGACCCCCGAAGCAGCCGCACCCCATCTCCGGGTCGCGCTTGCGCAGCTGGTAGAGGGTCGCCAGTCCGACGGCGAACAGGACCGCCGTGGCCCCCCGGGCGAGGTCGTTGAACGGCCCTGCGAGCACCAGGAGCGCCACCGCCAGGGCCGCCTCGACGCCCGCGTGCGCCAGCGAGAACGGCCGCCGGACCCGGGCGGGCAGCAGCGCGGCGGGGCCCTGCGCCGTACGGTCCACGGCCTTGGCGAGCGCGCCGAGCAGCAGCACGGCGGCCAGGAGCGGCGCCTGGATCTCACGGATGGTCTCGATCACGGTTCAGCCCGCCGTCAGGGTCGCGTTGAAGCATCCGGCCTCGGGCTGTCCGCCCAGGGCCACGAAGGAGGCCAGCGTCAGCTGGGCGACGCGTCCGCGCTCCTGGGAGTCGCAGGCGACGCAGCGGTCGCAGAAGTGGCTGGCGGCCGCACCGCAGGCGACGACCGGCAGGGCCGCCGCCCCACCGGTGCAGTCGTTGGTCAGCCGCACCGTCGCGCCGAGGGACAGCAGCGGCAGCGGCGCGCACGCGGTGGCCCGGTCGCACCCGGGACCGCAGTCGGCGCCCCGGTCCAGCGCGGGGTAGGCGAGGCCCGTGCGCATGGCGAGCGGGTTCCCGCCGGTGGCGCGGCCGAGCGCCGGGTCGTACCAGGAGACCATGCCCGACACCCGCATGGAGCCGCGGCGCACGGCGGGCCGCCGGGGCGCCTCGGCCGCCGGATAGGGCGGCTGCGAGGTGGCGGGCAGGAGCGCGCGGACGGTGTCGCCGTCCCAGACCCCGATGGCGTCGAACAGGTAGCCCGGCTCCAGCCGCGGGTGCCGCACCTGCATCCGGCCGGACGCCCGGTAGGGGATGACGACGGCTGCGGGGGCGCGGTCGTGCCCGGTGGCGACCTCCAGGGCGTCGCCGTCCACGGCGGTGATCACCCCGGTGACGCGGGCGAGACCGGCCCAGACCCGCTCGGCGACCCAGTGGGAGCCGAGGGCGCAGCGCACGATCACGTCCTCTCCGGGCCGCAGCTCGTGGAACGCCGAACCGCCGCCGCGCCAGAAGGCGGTCTCCTCGGTGAGGACGAAGCGCCGCTCCCCGTCCGGGGTGGCGAGGGTGAGCAGGTGCGGGCCGACGTCGACCAGCGCGCCCCGGAAGACGTTGGCGGGCGGCCCGTCCGGGACCGGCGCCGCGTCGGGGCCCAGCAGCGCGGCGGTGAGCCTGCGGCGGTCCTGTGTCTCCGCTGTCATGGGCGCCCCCCGGTCGATGTGCCCGAACTTGTCCGGTGTCGGTCCTTTGGCCCGCGCACAGCGGGAATCGTCCCCATTTTCCCTCAACGGAGCGGCCGGTGCCCGCCCGACGGGCGGACGCGGGGCCGCGCCCATTCCACCACCCCCCGACCGCGTCGGCCGGTCCTCCGCTGTTGGACCGGGGGATCGAGGACACGCCCGGCGCGCGGGGACGGCACGGCGGCGCCCCCGGTCCGGAACGGCCGCGCCGCCCGCGTTCCGTTCCCACGGGGAAGTCCGGTTTGTCGGAAGATGGCGTTGGCCAGAGCAAACGGTTACACGGCCCGTGCCAGAGTGAGGACCGTGGAAGTGTGATCGAGAGCACGTGCCGGAACGCGAGTCGCCGGTACGCGAACCGGGTCGGTGGTCGTGTGGACGAGGCAACGCGGCAAACCAGATACGAGGAGTTCTCCGATTACGTGCAGCGCCGCGGCCCCGCGTTGCAGCGCATGGCGTTGTCACTGACCGGCAACCACGCCGACGCCGAGGACCTGCTGCAGGCAGCGCTGGTCAAGACCTTCTTCGCCTGGGAGCGCATTTCCAGCCCGCACGCCCGGGACGGCTACGTGCGCCGCGCGATGGTCAACACCCAGATCTCCGAGTGGCGGCGCAAGCACCTGGACGTCTACCCCACCGACGAGATCCCCGAGCAGCGGATGGACGACCCGACCTGGCGCACCGACCTGGCCGACGCCGTCGGCCGCGCCATCCGACGCCTGCCCGACCGCCAGCGCCTCGCCGTCGTGCTGCGCTACTACGAGGACATGTCCGAGGCCGAGATCGCCTCCGCTCTGGGGGTGAGCGTGGGAACCGTCAAGAGCACCGTCTCGCGCGCCGTCGCCAAGCTCCGCCACGACGCCGACCTGATCATCGAACGCACCGCTCCCTGACCCCGCGCGCCGCCCCGTTCCCGCTTTCGTTTTGCACCTTGCGCACTTCTCTCTGTAGGCTGGTCCCAGCCAGGAGGATTCGCCTAGTCAGGTCGATGGCGCCGCACTGCTAATGCGGTTGGGGTTCACGCCCCTCCGGGGTTCAAATCCCCGATCCTCCGCGCTCCGACCTGGGGTTTCTCGCATCGTGAAAGATCGAGAAGCCCCAGGTTTTGTCGTTTTCGTCCGATTCACTCCCGTCGGCAGTCACAAGGCAGTCACAAGGCCGCCTCGCCAGCCCCCCGCCGACCCCGGAAACCGGACACCCCGCGAACGCCCCCACCGTGACCTCTGTCACGACAACTGGCCACAGAGGGTAATCGCCGCTGCTTTCCCGCCTTCTGCTCGCGGACAAGGCACGGCGACGAGCGCCCATCATGTCCGTCGCGTGAGGGTTTCGTTGACGGTCTTGGGCTTTCTGCCTGTTTCGGGGCCTGGAAGGGCAGAAAGCCCATGATCATTCCGGGTCAGAGCAGAACCGGCCCTCGGACCGCCGCGTCACGGACACCCGGCGGACACGCGCGGCCCTCCGGCCCCCTCTCCGATGTCCGTGGTGTCCGTTCCTCCCGGTGATCTTGACCTTTTCGGGGCCTCAACCGTCTCTGAGACCCCGAAAAGGTCAAGATCACCGGAGGGAGCGCCGAACACCCCCGCGGGGCGGTGGGGAGAGCCGGGCACGTCACGGACGGATCGCATCACAGCGCGCTCGCGTAGCTTCCGCGACGGCCCTGCTGCTTGAACTCGGCCCACAGCACGGTCGCGTTCTGGCACCCTTCGGTGAAGCGCCTACACAGGTAGGGATCGAAGGGACCTACGGCGGTGGGGGGCGTGCCGGTCCCCTCGCGTCCGAACAGCTCCTCGGGGTTGGCGACGCGAACGAAGCGGCGCACGATGTTGCGTGCCTGGTCCAGCTGGCAGGTGATCTCCATCCCTGCCTTTCCTTGCTGACGCGGGTGGCGCACCTGGGCGTGGCGGGCACGGGCGCACTCGACGATCCGCCCCCGGCGTTGGGGCGAGGGCACCCCGACCGGTTCCGGTCCGGGGTCGGCCTTTCGCGCCGTGGCGGGTCCTGGCAGGCGAGGGGTGTCGGCCGAGTGGCGTTCGTAGCGGCTGTGGACTCGCCTTGAAGGGGTCACGCAGGTCGGACAGGTGGCCGCACGCGAGGTGGCGGCGATGATGCGCACGGAGCGGCCGCTGCGGCAGGCCCGGATGATCCGGAGCCCGGCCAGGTGGGGAAAGAACAGGCCGGATAGGAAAGAGAGGGACGCCTCGCATCATCGCGGGCGCAGCCCCGTTAGCGTAGAAGCTTCACCGAATCCGCGCCAGAACCAGTATTCACGTGTCGCCGGCAAGGACCATCCCCGCGTGCGCGGGGAGCACCCGATCCCGTCCCAGCCCCGCCCCTCATAGGCGGGACCATCCCCGCATGCGCGGGGAGCACCGCTCCTCCCACGACCCTAGGAGCGCCCACACGGGACCATCCCCGCGTGCGCGGGGAGCACCCAGTGCCGGGAAATGGAGATGAAGTCTACTGCGGACCATCCCCGCGTGCGCGGGGAGCACTATCCGAGCCCCTGCTGAAGCTGGATCTGCTGGGGACCATCCCCGCGTGCGCGGGGAGCACTGGTGGCGGCCCCGTTGGACAGGTCGATGACGGGGACCATCCCCGCGTGCGCGGGGAGCACTCGGCCGCGACCTCGAACGCCTCATGCGACCGGGGACCATCCCCGCGTGCGCGGGGAGCACCCGGTGCGTCTACCGCCTCTGGGGGCTCCCGAGGGACCATCCCCGCGTGCGCGGGGAGCACCCACCCGCGACGCTCACCAACGGGTTCATCCAGGGACCATCCCCGCGTGCGCGGGGAGCACTCCTCGCCCCGCTGAGCTTCGTCACGTGCCGCGGGACCATCCCCGCGTGCGCGGGGAGCACCACCCACAAGGCCGGGTCCTACGTCCAGGCGTCGGGACCATCCCCGCGTGCGCGGGGAGCACCGAGCCGGTTCGTCCGAAAGCGATCACCGCCGGGGACCATCCCCGCGTGCGCGGGGAGCACGCACCGGCGCCCGGTTCGTCGGTCGCGCGCGCGGGACCATCCCCGCGTGCGCGGGGAGCACCGGCGCGTCACCAGCCCGACCGGAGAGCCACCGGGACCATCCCCGCGTGCGCGGGGAGCACCAGCGTTCGATATCTGACCAGGGCGAAGAGCGCCGGGACCATCCCCGCGTGCGCGGGGAGCACGACCACGCGGCGGAGATCGCGCCCCGGATGCCGGGACCATCCCCGCGTGCGCAGGGAGCACAGCACGATCGCGGCCGCCGGGTCGCTGCTGCTGGGACCATCCCCGCGTGCGCGGGGAGCACCGGATCGCCGCCCTGGAGGAGCGCGCTGCCGGGGGACCATCCCCGCGTGCGCGGGGAGCACCGACGAGGACGTCGGCGAGCATCGTCAGCACGGGGACCATCCCCGCGTGCGCGGGGAGCACGGCCGGGGGGGGAGGTTGGTCATTGGTTCTCCTGGGACCATCCCCGCGTGCGCGGGGAGCACGTCCCCGCCTGGCCTCGCAGCGGGGAGTGTGGGGGACCATCCCCGCGTGCGCGGGGAGCACTCGAAGCCGCCGAGGACGACTGCTGGACCCAGTGGACCATCCCCGCGTGCGCGGGGAGCACGGGGTCGCCCACTACATGGGCGCCGACGAGGCGGACCATCCCCGCGTGCGCGGGGAGCACGAACCGGTTGCGGAGGGCCTTCTCACGCGATAGGGACCATCCCCGCGTGCGCGGGGAGCACCCTGAATGACCTGGGAATCTACCAGGTCTCAGCCCTTATTTCATTCACTTTCCAAAAATCAGTCAAAACACCCAAAAGTGCACAAATTTCAAACACGGCTCTCGGGGAGATCCGAGATCTCCTTTCCCCGCACTTGCCAGGTTGGTGGAACCACCCACATCGCCATAACTATGAGGTCTCCGGCATGGGGAGTGATGCGGCGACCGGCCAGGAAAGAATGACCGGATTTTTTCTTCATCGAACAGCTCTCCTCGATGACGGATCGGGCCCAGCGGCGTGGTCTGCCGGACATCTCCGCGAGTCTCCTTTCGGAGAGACGTTCCCCGGCCTCGACGCTTTCGCGGTGGGCGGCCGGAGCCCGCTGGTCCAGATCCACCCCGGACCGGCCCACCGGCCTCTTGGCGTCAGCCCTCACCAGCCACATCAGCATCTCGTAGCAGCCGACCAGGACGGCGGCGGGCCAGGCGGCCACCACGGCGCAGATCGGGCCGTGCTGGACACCGTGGGCGACGTTGGCCGCGAGGGCGGCGGTGATCCCCCACCCCAGCAGCAGCCACGCCAGGACCGGGGTCGGCACCTTGTTGCGCGCGGCGTCGAGCAGGACCATCGACGAGGCGTACACCCGTCCGTCGATCGTCAAAGGGATCACGAACGCGGTAATCCCGTCCCCGCCGTACGAGCTGACCACCGCGAACGCGTGGCGGTAGGACACCACCGCGGCGACCACGGCCACTCCCAGGACCACGACCTTGGTCGTCCCGCGAACGAGCCGGTCCGCACGCGGATTCCGCGCGTCCCGCTTTCCAGAGTCCGACACAACACTCCTCTTCTCGACGAGAGGAAGAAGCAGGAAGCGGCCAGCTTGTGACCGGAGAACCGGAGACAACCCCGGAGATCTCCGGGGGGGCGGACACCTCTGGCAACAGGAAGTGACAGCCCGGGGTTCGGCGGCATCAACCACGGGGATCGGCCCCGCCTGGTCTCCAGCGGGCACAGGGCAGTCACCAGGCCGCCTCGCCGCGCCCTCCCCGCCGCCGGAAACCCGAGGGCCGGTTCCGCCCTCGCTCGGGATGGTCTTGAGCTTTCCGCCCTTCCAGGCCCCGAAACGGGCAGAAAGCCCAAGACCATCAACAGAAGCCTCACTTCGAGCCCTGAACAGGCCCGCCAGGACATGGACGCGGAGGAGGCCGTGGACGTGGCGGCGCTGCGGGCCGCCCAACGCCGGCCTCCCCCTAGACCGGGTCAGGGTCCTGGACACGCCGCACACGCGGACTCCCGGAGTCCCACAGTCCCTTTCCCCCGCCCGACCGGCTACGTCGGAACCACCGACCGGGGCGGACCGTTGGTCGGAGTGCACGACACGGCGTGACCCGGCCCGCCCGCTCCGTGGCGGAACGGCGGGCCGCCCGTGCTCCGCCACCCCCTGACAAGAAGGACGGCATGGTCTTCAAGCGTTTGCTCATGGCTTTCGGCGTCGGCGGCCCCAGCGTCGACACCGTACTGACCTCCCCGCACACCCGCCCCGGCGCGGCGATCGAGGGGCGCGTCGAACTCTCCGGCGGCGACAGCGACGTGCTGATCGAGGAGATCGCGCTGTGCCTGGCCGCCAACGTCGAGGCCGAGTCGGACGGCGGGGAGCACGAGGTCGGCGCGGAGTTCGCCCGGGTCCCCGTTGCCGGCGCGTTCCGGCTCGCCGCCGGGGAACACCGCGCCATCCCGTTCTCCTATCCCGTGCCCTGGGACGCGCCCCTCACCGACGCGGGCGGCGGCCTCCTGCCCGGGAGCGGGCTCGGGCTGCGCACCGAGGTCGTCATCGACCGGGCCGCGGACAAGGGCGACCTGGACCGCGTCCACGTCCACCCGCTGCCCGCCCAGGACCGGGTCCTGGAGGCGTTCGCCCGCCTGGGGTTCGGCCTCAAGCACACCGACATCGAGATCGGCCACCTGGCCGGGACCGCGCAGCAGTCCCCGTTCTTCCAGGAGATCGAGTTCCACCCGGCGCCCCACTACGCCCACGAGATCGGGGAGGTCGAACTCAGCTTCGTCGCCGACCCCCACGGCGTGGACGTGGTCATCGAGTTCGACAAGCGCGGGGGCATGTTCACCGAGGGGCAGGACCTGTACGGCCGCTTCCGCGTCGAGCACGCCCACACCGACCACGTGGACTGGGCCGCCCAGGTCGACGCGTGGATCACCGAGGCCCTGGAACGGCACCGCGGGCTCTTCGGCGGATACGGCCGGGGCCACGACGAGCAGCCGGACCACGGATACGACGGCTACCACCAGGCGGAGGAGCGCGGCGGGGCGCTCGGCGGCCTGGGCGGCGTCGCCCTGGGGGTCGCGGGAGGACTGGCGGCCGGATACGTCGCCGCCGAGGTCGTCGACGAGATCGGGGACATGTTCGAAGGCGAGGAGGCCGAGGAGGAAGAGGAGGAGTAGCCCTCGCCCGGGGCCCGGCAGTGCCGCGCCGGGCGGGTGCGGCCGCCGCCCTCACCCGCCCGGCGCCGCCACCGGAGGCGTGAAAGCGCGCGGTGACACGTGGTGCCGGTGTTTTGCCCGCTCGCTCCTCTGGGTACGTGCCCTGGTACCGACGTCCGAAGAGGTCTCATGGAGAGCTACGGGGTCCAGATCGGCCTCGTCCTGGTCCTGGTCGTGTTGAACGCGGCCTTCGCGGGCAGCGAGATCGCGTTGATCACGCTGCGCGAGAGCCAGTTGAAGAGACTGGAGACGCGCGGAGCCGGAGGACAGCTGGTGGCACGGCTGGCACGCGACCCCAACCGGTTCCTGGCCACCATCCAGATCGGCATCACCCTGGCGGGGTTCCTCGCCTCGGCGACCGCGGCGGTGGCCTTGGCCGACCCCCTCATCCCCCCGTTGAGTCCCCTCTTGGGCGCCGCGGCCGGGCCGGTCGCGATCGTGCTGGTCACCGTTGCGCTCACCTTCGTCACGCTGGTCTTCGGCGAACTCGCCCCCAAGCGCGTCGCCATGCAGCGCGCCGAGGCGTGGGCGCTGCTGGTGGCACGCCCGCTGAACCTGGTCGCGGTGCTCTCCCGCCCGGCGGTGTGGCTGCTCAGCGCGTCCACCGACCTCGTGGTACGCCTGAGCGGCGGCGATCCCGACGCGGGCAAGGAGGAGGTCTCCGAGGAGGAGCTGCGCGACATCATCTCCACCCAGCCGGGCATGACACCCGAGCAGCGCACCATCCTGGCCGGCGCGTTCGAGATCAACGACCGTCGGCTGCGCCAGGTCCTGGTGCCGCGCCGCGAGGTCGACGTCGTCTCCGCGGGCCTGTCGGCCCAGGACGCCGTCCTCCTCCTCGCCGAGCACGGACACTCGCGCGCGCCGGTCGTGGAGGACGACGACCTCGACGACATCGTGGGGGTCGTGCACTGGTCGGACCTGCTGCGCGGCCGGGGCACCGCCGGGGAGTTGGCCCGGACCCCGCTGCTGCTGCCCGACTCCCTTCCCGTCTCACTGGCGTTGGAGCACATGACGGCCGGACGCCAGCAGCTCGCGTTCGTCATCGACGAGACGGGTTCGGTCGACGGCATCGTGAGTCTGGAGGACCTGCTGGAGGAGATCGTCGGCGACATCTACGACGAGACCGACTCCGACATCCGCACCGCGACCCACCGGGACGACGGCTCCATCCGGATACCCGGAACGTTCCCCGTGCACGACCTGCCCGACCTCGACGTGCGCGTCGAAGCCCTGCCCGAGGGCAACTACGTCACCGTGGCGGGGCTGCTCATCACCCTGCTCGGCCGCATCCCCGGCGAACCGGGCGCGGAGATCGACCTGGGCTCCTGGACGGCCGCGGTCACGGCCGCCGATGGCCGGGCCATCACCGAAATCGTCCTGTCCCCCCGGTCCCCGGTCGGAGTCCCGCCCAACGGCATCAGGACCCCCGAGCAGAAGTAGACGGTCCCGCCCGGAGGCGCCGTGTCCGGACACGAGCCGCAAGGGCGGGTGGAGCCACCGCACGGGGCCGTGGAAACCGGGGCGGTCCGGTCCGGTGCGGGCGGCGGGCCGGGGCCCACGCGTCCCGGCCCGCCGTCCTGTCCCGCCGGGGCCTCAGGCCCTGGCCTCGTGGGTGTCGACCGTCCACTCGCGCGCCCGGTCGCTCAGGGTCACGCCCAGGCCGGGGCGGTCCGAGAGGTGCATGCGGCCGTCCGAGATCTCCAGGTGCTCGTTGAAGAGGGGGTCGAGCCACTCGAAGTGCTCCACCCAGGACTCGTGCCGGTAGGCCGCCGCCAGGTGGATGTGGACCTCCATGGCGAAGTGCGGGGCCAACTGGAGGTTGCGCCGCTCCGCCATCGCCATGACCTGGAGGAACTGTGTGATCCCGCCGATCCGGGGCGCGTCCGGCTGGATGATGTCCGCTCCCCCGTGCCGGATCAGCTCCGCGTGCTCGGCGACGCCGGCGAGCATCTCGCCGGTGGCGATCGGCGTGTCGAACGTGGCGGCCAGGCGCCCGTGCCCCTCGAAGTCGTAGGCGTCGAGGGGCTCCTCGATCCAGACCAGTCCGAACTCCTCGAAGGCCCGGCACATGCGCTGGGCGTCGGCGCGCGTCCACTGCTGGTTGGCGTCGACCATCAGCGGGACCCCGTCCCCCAGGTGCTCGCGCACCGCCCTGACCCGGGCGAGGTCCGTGGCGCTGTCGGGCTGGCCGACCTTGATCTTGATGCCGCCGATGCCGTTGGCCACGGACTCGGCCGACTTCTCCAGGACCTCCTCGATGGGCGCGTGCAGGAAGCCGCCCGAGGTGTTGTAGCAGCGCACCGAGTCCCGGTAGCTGCCGAGGAGCTTGGCCAGGGGCAGGCCCGCCCGCTTGGCCTTGAGGTCCCACAGGGCGATGTCGAAGGGCGCGATGGCCTGGGTGGACAGCCCGCTGCGGCCCACCGACGCCCCGGCCCAGACGAGCTTGTCCCAGATCTTCCCGATGTCGCTGGGGTCCTCGCCCAGCAGGACGGAGGCCACCTCCCGGGCGTGGGCGAACTGCCCCCGGCCCCCGGCCCGCTTGGAGTAGCCGAACCCGACGCCCTCGTGGCCGGCCTCCGTGGTGATCTCGGCGAAGAGCATCGCGACCTCGGTCATCGGGCGCTGGCGCCCCGTGAGGACCTTGGCGTCGCTGATGGGCGTGGCCAGGGGGAGGGTGACCGAGGAGATCGTGACGCTGGTGATGCGGTCCTGCGTGGCCGCTCCGGCAGGGGAGGTCATGGACGTCCTCATGTTTCGTTTTCGTCGGTCGGGCGGCGTGCGGGCCGCCCCGGCTGTCGGGTTCGATGCCCGCTGTCCTCCTGCGCGGTCCCGGCGCGGGGGAAGGGAGTCCCCGCACCGGGACCGCGTCGGGGAGAGGGGATCAGGGGTTTCCGATGGCCGCCTCGACCTCGGTCATGAACTGCTCGGCGGCCTCCGCCGGGGTGATCTCGCCGAACGCGAGCCTGTCGCTGACGCGGCTGCTGATCTCCACGACCTGGCTGGCGCCGATCGGGGCGGGCGGGTTGCCGTCCACGATCGAGGGCTCGATCTCGCTCATGAAGTCGGCCATCCGCGCGTCGCCCTCGGGCAGGTCGTCGAGGATGCTCTCGCGCACCTCGGTGTTGGCGGGCAGCCCCAGGTCGGCCAGGAGCAGATCGGCCGCGGCCGGGTCGTTGAGCATGTAGTCGACGAAGCGGGCGGCCTCCTCAGGGTGCTCGGTCCCCGAGAAGATCGTGTAGAACATGGCCGGCTTGAAGAACATGCCGGTCCGCTCGGACTCGGTCTCGCCCGGGTAGCGCAGCAGCTGGATGTCGCGGCCGGCCGACTCGGACACGTTGCCGAGCTGGTTGCTCCAGAAGTGCGCCATGGCGCCCTCGTTGGTGGCCACGACCGACTGGTCGATGCCGCCCGCCTGGATCTCCACGCTCCGGGAGGCGTCGGGCTGGCCGCCGTTGTCCAGCAGGTCCTGGGTGACCTGGAACCACGCCTCCACCGTCTCCTCGGAGAGGCCGAGGCCGCCGTCCTCGGTGTAGAGGTTCTCCCCGCGCTGGCGGGCGAAGACCTGGAGCCCGGTCTCGTTGTAGCTCATGCTCTGGGCGCCGGCGTACTCGCCGTCGCTGCCCTCGGAGATCTGCCCGGCGGTCTCGACGTAGTCGGCCCAGGTCCACGTGTCGTCGTCGGGCATCTCGACTCCGGCGGCCTCGAACGCCTCGGGGTCGGCGAGGATGGAGTAGGCGTTGACGCCGGTGGCCGCGCCGAAGGTCTGCCCGTCCAGGTCGCCGCTCTCGGCGACCAGCGGGTCGATCTTCGACAGGTCCAGGCCCTCGGCCTCGTCGAGGTTCATGAGCGCGCCTCGGTCCGCGTACTCGCGCAGGTAGCGCTCCTCCTGCATGAGGATGTCGGGCGCGTCGCTGGCCGCGGTGCTGGTGGCCAGGCGGTCCCAGTACGACGACCAGTCGGTGCTCTCCCCCATGATCCGGATGTCGGGGTTGTCCGCCTCGAAGTTCTCGATGACCTTCAGCATGGTGGCCTGGCGCTCGTCGGAGCCCCACCAGGAGAAGCGGAGTTCGACCGTGCCGTCGTCACCACCCGATCCCGAGCAGGCGGAGGCGGCCATGACCAGTGCCGCGACCGCGGACGCGGTGGTCAGGAGGGTTCTGCGACGGCCGGCTCGGCGGCCTCCGCCGGAGTGTACGCGCATGCTGGTGTTTCCCTTCGGCTGTGCGGTGCCTTCGACGAGGCGCCTCCGCCGTGCGGGGGGAGGCAGCGGGCCGGGAGGCCCGGTCACCGGGGCCGCGGAGGTGTGCGGTGCGGTCCGGTGCGCTCTCGTCATGGGTTGTGGAGAGGGTCAGCTGAACTTCGGCGTGGTCGAGGACACAGGGATGGACGGCTCGAATCGTCTCGGTAAGCGCTATCCAGACGATATGATTATCAGTTTTTAACACCGCTTCACAGCGGTGTCAATGCCCTATTTGTGACCGGCGCCTCTCCCTCCCCCGGCGAAGTCACCGAAAGCGGTGAACACTGCGCTATCCGTCACGGAATCCGGCCTCGGGGAAACCGCCGCCGCACACCCGCGCCCACGGGCGGCTTTCTCCCGCCACCCCTTCCGCCGCTAACGGAAAGCGTTTACCATTCTCGGCGTGGGCCACGAGCCCCACCGCGCGGCCGCGCGGCCGCCCGATCCGAACGGAGCCGGGCCGGCCCGGGGCACCACCGCGTTTCCGAAGCGTTCGACGAGGCCCCTGAGACCCGTACCTCGCGGTGGCCTCCCGGGGCCCGACTCCGCCACGGACCACCCCGCAGCCGGGCTCCCGGACGACCGCCTCCACCGCCCGCTCCGGGCGGGAGGTGCGGACGGTGTGCTCCTCCGGGAGAATGGCCATAGCCTCGATCCCACCACAGCGCCGTACCGGCGGCCGGGGGCGGGCCCCCGGAGCCGGGTGAGGAGGACCGGGATGGAGCCGCTGCTGCCGCGTCCCCGCGCCGAGATCGCCCCCGGGGCCGTGCACGTCCCCGGCTGGCTGGACCCGGACCGCCGACGCGAGATCGTCGCGGCCTGCCGGGCCTGGGCGACGGCGCCGGTGCCGATCCGCGCCGCGAGACTGCCCAACGGGCGCCGGATGTCGGTGCGCACCGTGTGCCTGGGCTGGCACTGGCAGCCCTACCGGTACACCCGCACCGCCGACGACGCGGGAGGGCGCCGGGTCGCGCCGCTCCCCGGCTGGCTGGCGGAGCTCGGCCGCCGGGCCGTGGCCGACGCCTACGGCGACGCCGAGGCCGCCCGCGCCTACGCGCCCGACGTCGCGCTGGTCAACCACTACGACGACCAGGCGCGTCTGGGCATGCACCAGGACAAGGACGAGCGGGCCGACGATCCGGTGGTGTCACTGAGCATCGGCGACACCTGCGTCTTCCGCTTCGGCAACACCGAGAGCCGGAACCGGCCCCACACCGACGTCGAACTCGCCTCGGGCGACCTCTTCGTCTTCGGCGGCCCGTCCCGGTTCGCCTACCACGGCGTCCTCCGGGTCCTGCCGGGCACCGCCGACCCGGCCAGCGGGTTGGCGACGGGCCGCCTGAACATCACCATGCGGGTCACCGGCATGGCCTGACCGCCCGCCGCCGAACCGCGTCCCACCGACCAGGAGACGAACGAGTCCATGGCAACGAGCACCACCGCGTCCCCCGCCGCGCCCTCCGACGGGTCGGCGGTCGTCGGAGAGGACGGTCTCGGACGCTGTCCGTGGGCCGCCGCCCACCCGCTGAACCGGGCCTACCACGACACCGAGTGGGGCCTGCCGGTCCGCGGCGAGCAGGCGCTGTTCGAGCGGATCAGCCTGGAGGCGTTCCAGTCGGGCCTGAGCTGGCTGACGATCCTGGCCAAGCGCCCCGCCTTCCGCGCCGTCTTCGCCGACTTCGCCCCCGAAGCCGTCGCGGCCTACACCGACGCCGACGTCGAACGGCTCATGGGCGACGCGGGGATCGTGCGCAACCGCGCCAAGATCACCGCGGCCCGCGCCAACGCCCGCGCCGTCCTGGCCCTGCGCGAGCAGGGCGGACTCGACGCCCTGATCTGGTCGCACAAGCCCGAGCGGACCCCCGAGCCGCGCACCGCCGCCGAGGTGCCCGCGCACACGCCCGCCTCGCACGCCCTCGCCAAGGACCTGCGCTCACGCGGCTTCCGGTTCGTCGGCCCCACCACCGCGCACGCCCTGATGGAGGCGATCGGCATGATCGACACCCACCTTCTGGGCTGCCACCGCCGCGGCTCCTCCGGACTGCACCCCGCCGCCGCGCCGGAGAGGCCGTAACCCCGGCTCTCGCCCTCCTCCGCAGGCCGTGGTTTCGACGCGGAAAAGGCCGGTATGCGGCCTTTCCCCCTCCTCCGCTGCCGATTCCAGACGGATTCCGGGTGAACTCCCGGGTTCGCCGTCCGCGTCCGGGGGCAGTCGTACCCGCTGACCTGGCGAGTACGGACCTGGGAGAGACAATGACCGTGCCCAAGCAGAACCCGGACCTCATCGACGTGATCATCTCCGACCACCGCGACGTCGAGCGGGTCTTCACCGAGCTGGAGACGGGCTCGATGGCGCCCGACCACCGCAAGAAGCTCGTGGACCACGTGATCGCCGAGCTGGTCCGCCACTCGGTCGCCGAGGAGCAGCACATGTACCCGGCGGCGCGCAGGATGCTGCCCGACGGCGACCGGATCGCCGACCACGAGCTCGAGGAGCACGCCGAGGCCGAGCGCGTGATGAAGGAGCTGGACGGCCTCGACCCCTCCGAGCCCCGGTTCGAGGCGCTCCTGCGGACGCTGATGGCCGACATCCGCCACCACATCCAGGACGAGGAGGCGGACCTGCTGCCGCGGCTGCGCGAGGCGTGCACCCCGCAGGAGCTCCAGCAGCTGGGGGAGAAGGTCATGCAGGCCAAGCGGAAGGCGCCGACCCGGCCGCACCCCGGCGCCCCCGACACCCCGCCCCTGAACCGCCTGCTCGACCCCGGGGCCGGACTGGTCGACCGGATGCGCGACGCCCTGACCGGCCGGCACGCCTGACCGGCACTGACCGGCACCCTCCGGCGCGGCCCGGCCGGGCCGCGCCGGACAGGCGTGTTTTGCGAACTCGTTGCCCTTTCGGGACGAACCCTCTCCCCGGCCCGGGGGAGGCTCCCAACAGGAGCGGGGGACCCCGGGGCCTCGGATCCCGTTCCACCCGTTCCCGACGCCGGCGGTGACGGCCGGAAGACGCGGCCGCCACCGGTTCCCGGTGCCGTCAAGGCCGTGATGGGAAGGGACGACAATGAACCGCACTCAGAACGGATGGGTGATCTTCGCGGCGACCATGCTGCTGATGGTGGGCGCGATCAACCTCATCCAGGGCGTCATCACCATGTTCATGCCCACCTACCTCCTCGCAGCGGAAGGCGACGTCCTCTTCTTCGGCTTCACCCTGTGGGGCATCGGCCTGGTGGTGTGGGGGCTGCTCCTCCTGGCCACGGGGTTCTCCCTGGCCAGCAGGCAGAACTGGGCGCGCGTCCTCGGCATCGTGTTCGCCGCCGTCAACGCCATCACCCAGCTGGCCTTCATCGCCGCCTACCCGTGGTGGTCCCTGGCGGTCATCGCCATCGACCTGCTGGTCATCTACGGTCTGACCGTCGGCTGGTCGTCCGAGCCCGAGCCGTCCTACGCGTCGGGCCGCGCCGACGCCCAGGAGGGGCTGCGCGCCCCGAAGCAGGGAACCCGGGGACGGCAGGAGTCCCGGGGAGAGCACGCGCTCTGAGGAGGGGCACTCCGAGGGTCAGCCCGGCCGGGGCGTCTCGAACACCACGTCCCGGGTCCCGGCTCCCGGTTCGAGGAAGGCCAGCAGGCGGGCGCCCTCGGCGTGCAGCTCCTCCTTCTCCGCGGTCGTCAGCGCGCGGAACGGGCGGACGGTCAGTGCCGCCGTCCCGCGCGCGGCGGCCGCCTTCCATGTCGCGGCGACGACGCCGTCGACGAGCACCGCGTGCGGCGGCTGGCCGTTCCTGATCTCGAAGCCCTGGTCGGCGAAGTCCACGGTCATGACGCGGCGGCGGTCCGCGTGCGAGCGCAGCAGGTTGTCGAAGTCGTACAGGAAGCGCGCCGGCGCGGGCGTGTCCGGGTCGGGGCGGGGCGCGTCGGGCAGGTCGAACAGCTCGCGCCCGTCCTCGTCGCGGAAGACCGCGAGCCGGGGCCGGAGCCCGTCGAAGACCTCCGCCAGCCGGGTCAGCCCGCTCCAGGTCTGCGCGTCGCGGACCGTGGCGGGACCGAACGCGGCCAGATAGCGCAGGACCAGCTCCTCGCGCGTGGCGGCGGCGTCCACCGGCCGCCCGAGCCACGCCTCCACCGACGTGTGGGCGACGCTCCCGCTCCGGCCCCACACCCCGCGCGGCGGGACCTGCGCCAGCGGCACCAGCGCGCGGACCGCCTGGGTCATGGCGGCGGGGTCGCCGTCCGGCCACCGCTCGGCGAGCGCGCGGCCCAGCTCCTTGAAGGTCAGCGGCCTCTCCTCGACCAGCGCCCGGCCCGCCTCGGCCAGGGCGCCGAGGTCCGGACCGGTCAGCCCGCGCTCGATCACCGGCCCCAGGACCGGTCGCAGCCGCAGGGCGTCGGCCGCGGTGACCATGTGGATGGTCGAGCGCATCAGCGCCGTCCGCACCGCGCCCCGGTCGGTCAGCAGCCGCCCGGTGGCGTGGGGGTCGTAGTCCGCCAGCCTGCTCCACAGCCCGATGTACCACGTGTGCGGGGTCTGGGCCTGGAGGCCGACCAGGTGCTCCAGTGCCCGGGGGACGGACAGCCCCGAGCGGCGCAGCAGCAGCTGACGGTCGAGGGTGGCCCGGTTGAGGGCCCTGCGTCCGAGCACGGTGTGGTTTCCCATGACCGCGATCATGCCCGCTATTGCGGCCGGTTCCCGTCCGCTTTCCCGTCACCGGTCCCGGCCGTTCCGGGGTTCCGGCCGCGCCTGGGGCCCCGGAGAGGCCGGGACCGGCGGTCAGGCCCGGGGCTCGCGGTGGACCTTGTGCTGGGCGGCCTGGGCGCGGGGGCGCACCACCAGGAGGTCGATGTTGACGTGGGAGGGCCTGGTCACGGACCAGACCACGGTGTCGGCCACGTCCTCGGCGGTGAGCGGTTCGGCCACGCCCTCGTACACGGCCGCCGCCCGGTCCGCGTCGCCGTGGAAGCGGTTGAGCGAGAACTCCTCGGTGCGGACCATGCCGGGGGCGATCTCGATCACCCGGACGGGCTCGCCGCACAGCTCCAGCCGCAGCGTCGCGGCGATCACGTGCGCGCCGTGCTTGGCCGCGACGTACCCGCCGCCGCCCTCGTAGGGGGTGAACCCGGCGGTGGAGGAGAGCACGAGGACGGTCCCGTCCCCGGACGCGCGCAGGCCGGGCAGCAGCGCCTGCGTCACGCGCAGCACCCCCAGCACGTTGACGTCGTACATCGCCTGCCAGTCGGCGGGGTCGCCCGCCTCCACCGTGTCGCCCCCGACCGCGCCCCCGGCGTTGTTCACCAGCACGTCCACCCGCTCCAGGGAGGCGGCGAACTCCCGGACCGCGTCCGCGTCGGTGACGTCCAGCGCGTGCGCCCGCGCGTCGAGCCCCCGCTCGACCAGCTCCCGTTCGAGCTCCGCGATCCGGTCCTTCCTGCGGGCCGCCAGCACCACCCGGTAGCCCGCCTCGGCGAGCCCCCGGGCGGTGGCGGCGCCGATGCCGCTGCTGGCCCCGGTGACCACGGCCACCTTCGGTTCTCTCCCGGCCTGGGACATCCGCGCCTCCTCCAAAACGGTCGGAACCGGTGCCGCCCGTCCCCGGGCCCGTCGCCGCACCGGACGTTCGGCGTCCCATCATCCCGCGACGCGTCCCCGGGGCCGCCCCCGGGTCACGCTCCCAGGACCGCGCGCACCTCCTCCGCGATCCGGAGGTCCTCGCGGGCGGCCAGGACGAGGACGCGCGCCCGCGCGCCCTCGGCGGTGACGTCGGCGTCGGGCCGGGCCTCCGCGTTGGCCGCCTCGTCCAGGCGGACGCCCAGGAAGGCCAGCCCCTCGACGGCGCGCGAGCGCACCAGGGCGTTGTGCTCGCCGACGCCCCCGGTGAAGACGAGGGTGTCCAGGCCGCCCAGGGCCGCGGCCATCGCGGCGATCCCGGCGCGCAGGCGGTGCAGGTAGACGTCCAGCGCCAGTCGCGCGTCGGCGTCGCCCGCCCCGACGCGCGCGACGACCTCGCGCATGTCGCCGGTGCCCGCCAGCCCGGCCAGCCCGCTGCGGTGCTCCAGCCCGTCCCTGAGCTCGTCGTACCCCAGGCGCCCCTCTCCCAGCAGCCACAGGACCAGCCCCGGGTCGATGTCGCCGCCCCGGGTCGCCATCACCAGCCCCTCCATCGGGGTGAAGCCCATGGTGGTGTCCGCGCAGAGGCCGTCGCGCACCGCGGCCAGGGAGGCCCCCGCGCCCAGGTGCGCGGTGACGACCCGGCCGGGGTCGATCCCGGTCAGCTCGCCCGCGCGGCGGGCCGCGTAGGCGTGCGAGAGCCCGTGGAAGCCGTAGCGGCGCGGCGCGAAGCGGGCGCGCCAGGCGGCGGGCAGCGCGTAGGTGGCGGCGGCGGGGGGCAGGGCGCTGTGGAACGCGGTGTCGAAGCAGGCCACCTGCGGGACGTCGGGCAGCAGGTCGCGCAGCATGTCGATCCCCGCCAGCGCCCTGGGCTGGTGCAGCGGGGCGAGTTCGGTGAGCGCGCGGAGCCGTTCGAGGACCCGGTCGTCGACGCGCACGGGCGCGTCGTGGTGGGGCCCGCCGTGGACGACGCGGTGCCCGACCGCGTCGAAGGGCCCGAACCCGGCCAGCGCGCGGGCCGTCTCCCCGGTGGGCGCCTCCTCCCCGGTGGCCTCGATGTCGCGCTGCTCCAGCAGTTCGTCGTCCGGGCCCAGCAGCCGGAGCTTGACGCTGGTGGACCCGGTGTTGACCACGAGTACGCGCATCGGCCTCAGCGCTCCCAGGTCCAGTCGCGGATGTCGGGGGCGTCCTCGCCGTGCTCGCGGGTGTGGGCGCGGCAGCGCAGCCGCTCGTCCAGCATGCGCTGGCGCAGTCCCGCGGCGCGGACCCCCAGTCCGGGCACCCGGTCGATGACGTCCATCACCAGGTGGAAGCGGTCCAGGTCGTTGAGCATCACCATGTCGAAGGGGGTGGTCGTGGTGCCCTCCTCCTTGTATCCGCGCACGTGCAGGTTGGCGTGGCCGGTGCGGCGGTAGGTGAGCCGGTGGACGAGCCACGGGTAGCCGTGGAAGGCGAAGACCACCGGCTTGTCGGGGGTGAACAGCGCGTCGTACTGGCGGTCGCTCATGCCGTGCGGGTGCTCGCCCTCGTTGGTCAGCCGCATCAGGTCGACGACGTTGACCAGGCGCACCCGGAGGTCGGGCAGGTGGCGCCGGAGCAGGTCGGCCGCCGCCAGCGCCTCCAGGGTGGGGACGTCCCCGGCGCAGGCGAGCACCACGTCGGGGTCGGCGCCGCCGTCGGTCCCGGCCCACTCCCAGATCCCGGCGCCGCGGGCGCAGTGGGCGACCGCCTCGTCCATCGGCAGGTAGTCGAGCCCGGGCTGCTTGCCCGCGACGACCACGTTGACGTAGTCCCGCGAGCGCAGGCAGTGGTCCGTGACGGACAGCAGCGTGTTGGCGTCCGGCGGCAGGTAGACCCGGACGATCTCGGGCTTCTTGTTGACGACGTGGTCGATGAAGCCGGGGTCCTGGTGGCTGAACCCGTTGTGGTCCTGGCGCCACACGTGCGAGCTGAGCAGGTAGTTGAGGGAGGCGACGGGGCGCCGCCACGGCAGGCCCCGGGAGACCTTGAGCCATTTGGCGTGCTGGTTCAGCATCGAGTCCACGATGTGCGCGAACGCCTCGTAGGAGTTGAACAGGCCGTGCCGCCCCGTCAGCAGGTACCCCTCCAGCCAGCCCTGGCACAGGTGCTCGCTGAGGACCTCCATGACCCGCCCGTCCGGGGCGAGCTCCCGGTCGGTGGGCAGCCGGCCGGTGCTCCACGCGCGGTCGGTGGCCTCGAAGACCGCGCCGAGCCGGTTGGACCGGGTCTCGTCGGGGCCCATGATCCGGAAGTTGTCCGGGTTCGCGGCCACGACGTCGCGCAGGTAGCCGCCCAGGACCCGGGTCGCCTCCGAGGTGGCGGTCCCGGGGGCGGCCACCTCCACGGCGTGGTCGCGGATGTCGGGCAGGACGAGGTCCCGGAGCAGCAGCCCGCCGTTGGCGCGCGGGTTGGCGCTGATCCGGCGCTCCGGGCGGGGCACGACGGCGACCGTCTCCGGGCGGGGCACGCCGTCCGCGTCGAACAGCTCGTCCGGCCGGTAGCCCTCCAGCCACTCCCGGAGCAGGCGCAGGTGGCCGGGGTCGTCCCGGACCCCGGTCAGCGGCACCTGGTGGGAGCGCCAGGTTCCCTCCACCTGGTCGCCGTCCACGCTGCCGGGGCCGGTCCAGCCCTTGGGGGTGCGCATGACGATCATCGGCCAGCGCGCGTCCGCGACCTCCTCTCCGGCGCGGGCGCGGGCCTGGATCGCGTCGAGCCCGTCCAGGCAGGCCCCCAGGGCCGCGGCCATCTCCTGGTGCACGGCCGCGGGGTCGTCCCCGGAGACCACGCGCGGCTCGTAGCCGTGGCCGCGCATCTGGGCCAGCAGGTCGGCTTCGGGGATGCGGGCCAGGACCGTCGGACCGGCGATCTTGTAGCCGTTGAGATGCAGGATCGGCAGGACCGCGCCGTCGCGCGCGGGGTCGAGGAAGCGGCCGGACTGCCAGCTCCCGGCGAGCGGGCCGGTCTCCGCCTCCCCGTCGCCGACGACGGCCGCGACCACCAGGCCGGGGTTGTCGAAGGCCGCGCCGAAGGCGTGCGAGAGGGCGTACCCGAGCTCACCGCCCTCGTGGATGGAGCCGGGCGTCTCGGGCGCGACGTGGCTGGGCACCCCGCCGGGGAAGGAGAACCGCCGGAACAGCGCGGCCATGCCGTCGGCGTCCCGGGTGACCGAGGGGTAGGTCTCGGTGTAGGTGCCGTCCAGCCACGCCGTCGCCACGGCCGCCGGACCGCCGTGCCCGGGGCCGACGATCCACATGACGTCGGTGTCGCGCCGGCGGATCTGGTGGTTCAGGTGGGCGTGGACGAGGTTGAGGCCGGGCGTGGTGCCCCAGTGCCCGAGCAGCCTCGGCTTGATCTGCGCGGGCGCCAGCGGCTCGCGCAGCAGCGGGTTGCCGAGCAGGTAGATCTGCCCGACGGACAGGTAGTTCGCGGCCCTCCAGTAGAGGTCGATCCCGCGCAGCTCCTCGGGGCTCAGCACGCCCGTGGAGACGACGGGTCCGGTCCCGGTGCTCGCCATGGCCCTCCTTCACGTCGACGGGTGACACCGGCCCCCTACCCGGGGTCGCGGGAACCCCACGCGGGACCTTCGTCGGGAACGGCCCGGCCCCCGCCCCGGAAAACGGGGTGCGCGTCCCGGGGCTCTCTGCGATGGTTCCCGGCATGGAACGAGACGATCCGGTCCCCGTCGAGCACCCCTCCGTCGACGGGCTGGCACGCGACCCGCTCCCGCTGCGCGGGCGGACGGCGCTGGTCACCGGGGTGAGCCGGCGTGAGGGGATCGGGTTCGCGGTGGCGCGGCGGCTGGCCGCGTACGGCGCGAACGTGTTCTGCCACCACTACAGGCCGCACGACGAGGAGCAGCCCTGGGGCCCCGACGACGTGGCGGCGGTGCTGGACGGGGTGCGCGAGGCGCTCGCGGACCCGGCCGCGCGGGTGTCGGGCCTCAGCGCGGACCTGGCCGACCCCGACGCGCCGCGACGTGTCGTGGCCGCCGCGGCGGCCGAGTTCGGCCGCGTGGACGTGCTCGTGGCCAACCACGCGCGCAGCGGCGGGGACGGCCGCCTCCCCGAGGTCGACGCGGCGATGCTCGACGGGCACTGGGTCGTGAACACCCGCTCCGCGCTGCTGCTGGCCAAGGAGTTCGCCGCCCGACACGACGGCCGCGAGGGCGGGCGCGTGGTGTTCATGACCTCCGGGCAGGTGCGGGGCCCGATGCCGGGGGAGATCTGCTACGCGGCGGCCAAGGGCGCGCTCGCGGCGATCACCCCGAGCGTCGCCTCGGAGCTGGCCCGTCAGAACATCACCGTCAACACGGTCAACCCCGGGCCGGTGCAGACGGGCTACCTGACCCGGGACGCGCTGGACCCGCTGATGCCGATGCTCCCGTTCGGCCGGTACGGGTTCCCGGACGACCCGGCGCGCCTCGTCTCCTGGCTGGCCACCGACGAGGCCCGCTGGATCACCGGCCAGGTCGTCAGCAGCGAGGGCGGTTTCACCCTGTGACGTCCGGCGTGCGGGAGCTTCGTCGACGGTCCTGACGCCGGCGTTCCTCAGAACGGACTCGTCAGAACACCGGCGCCGAGACCATCGCGGTTGCGGTCTCCCGGGCTGCTACCCGGCCGGGTTCCGGGGGCGGTCGTCGAGCGCGTCGCGCATCCGGTCGGCGAGGCCCGAACGGGTGAACGCGGACGGCTCGCCCGCCTCGGCCCGGGGCAGCCCCTCGCACGTGGAGGCGCTGTCCGGCAGGACGCCGTTGATCAGGTAGTCGTTGACCTTCTCGGTGACGCAGTCGTACCCGGGGATCCCGAAGAAGCCGTGTCCGCCCTCGTCCTCCACGATGACCAGGCTGTCGCGCAGCCGCCGCGCCATCGCGGGGCCGCCGTCGTAGACGGTCTGCGGGTCGTACTCGGCCTGGACGACGACCCCGGCGGGGTAGCCGTCCCGTTCGATCTCGACAGGAGGCTCGGGCAGGGGGTAGGAGCGGAACGTGCAGTTGCTGGGCGCGGCGGTGTACACGCCGGTGCCGTAGGGGTGGTCCACGCGGTACTCGCGCATGTCGCGGTAGTAGGAGCCGAGCCTCTGGGGGTAGTCGGCCTCGCAGGCCACGGCGTAGTAGACGCCCGGCATGAGCTCCTCCCGGGCGCCGCCGACCGACAGCGTCACGGCCTGGGCCGCGTCCACGGACTCACCCCCTCCGCCCGCGCTCAGGGTGACCAGGATGTCCGCGAACAGGTCCCACTCGTTCTGGTACCGGCCCTGGACCCCGACGAACTGGTCGAAGACCGTGCGGTCCACGCCCTCGACGGGCTCCTCGTGCAGCCGCCCGGCGATCTCCTCGATCGCGGCGCGGACCTCCTCCGGGCTGTCGCCCAGGCCCGCCCCCTCCTCCGCCGCCCAGTCGGCGAAGCGCTCCACGTTCTCGGTGTAGGCGGGCGACATGGCCAGCCAGGTCTCGTGCCAGATGCGGTCGGGGTGCACCGACGAGTCGAGCACGCTGCGGTTCAGCCGCTCGGGGAAGAGCGTTCCGTAGACCGCGCCGAGGTAGGTGCCGTAGGAGTATCCGACGTAGTTGATCTTCTCCTCGCCCAGCACCGCGCGGACCACGTCCATGTCGCGGGCCGTGTTGGGGGTGTTGACGTGCGGCCGCATCGCTCCGGCCGTGCGGTCGCAGCCCTCTTCGACGGCCCGGGCCTCCCGGGTGAAGAGGCGGAGCTCCGCGTCGGTCGGCCGGGACGGCAGGGCTTCGCCGTAGCCCTCGGGGACCGAGCAGTTGAGCTGGGTGGAGTCGCCCACCCCCCGGGGGTCGAAGCCGATCAGGTCGTAGGACTCGGATATGGGCTGCCCCTCGTAGAGGGAGGGCATCCACAGCCCGTCCCCGCCGGGGCCGCCGGGGTTGAACAGGATGGCGCCGCGCCTGGAGTCGGGATCGGTCGCGACGCTGCGGCTCAGCGCGATCCGGATCCGGTCGCCGCCGGGATCGCCGTAGTCGAGGGGGACCACGACGTCCGCGCACTCGAGCCCTTCGAGCAGCTCGTCGCCCTCGTCGTCCTGGGGGCAGGGCGCCCAGTCGACGTCCTGCCCGTGGAACTCCGCCAGGCCGTCCCCGGCGGGCGCGTCGTCCGCCGCCGCCGCGGGCGCCGCCGCCACCGCGAACGCGCTCAGCAGCAGCGTCGTCCCGAGCGCGCCGCAGGCCGTCCGGGTCCGTCTCATGCCATCGGTTCTGATCACGTTCCGCCTTCCCTGCCCGTCCGGGAGGGTCGCTCCCGGGGCGAGCGCTGACCGACATGACGTGCCGACCCTAGGCAGGGCGAAACGATCGGGGGAACTGACAAAAGTCATAACCCAGTCGGATTGACCGATAGCGGTCAGTCACTGGACTGTCCCATCTGATACCGATATAGGCACACATCGGGCGGATGGGACTTGACAACCGGCCACGCCTGGCGAATGCTCGCGGGCAGCCCGACCCGGCTCCCCCCTTCACCCCGGAGACCACACCATGAACGACCTTCTGCTCGTCCTGGCGGGCGGCGCCACCAGCCTGGTGACCAGTGCCGTCGTCACCTGGTCGCAGGGGCGCTTCGCCCGCAGGGCCGAGGTGCGCTCAGCGGTGCGCGACTCCACCCGCCAGCTGACCGGCCTGCTCATCGCCGAACGGGACGCGCCCGAGAGCGCGTCCTCCTCCACCCTGGCCGAGGCCGAGATCCTCTCGGTGACCCTCATGGACCGCCGCACCCGCGAGTCCGTCAGGGACGTGATCCGGCTGCTCCGGGAGTGCGAGCTGCCCGAGCTCGAGGAGCTGAGCGGGGTGCGCTCGGCGCGGGCCCGGCAGATCCTGTGCGACCACGGGCTGGAGGTCCTCGGCGCGCACCTGCGCGGGGACAAGCTTCCCGCGGCCCCCGACGGCGTGCGCAGGCTGCTCGCCGTCGAGACCGAGGCGCTGAACATCCACGCGGGCGCCGCGCCCACGACCACCGCGCCCTCTCCCGCGCCCGCTCCCGCACCCGCTCCGGAGCCCGCCCCGGCCGGCGACACGGGGACCTCCCCCGCGAGCCGCAAGGTGCGCCGCCGCCCGCAGTCCGCCCGCACGAGCGCGAACAAGGAGTCGGACGCCGGGACCGACCCCCTGGACTGAGCGGCCACGCCGCTCCAGGCGGCTTCCCGAGAGGCGCGGACCGCCGCGGCGGCCGGTCGGCGGCGCCTTCCGCGTGCGCGGGAGCGCGTGTACTCGGTTGGATCGGGTCTCTTCTAGACTCGTGTGGAGGTCCGGAAGCGTGGCCTGCATTTCGGTGACCCTTCGAACATCTCCTCGGGCATCGTGCCACCTGTGAAAAGACGGGTCGGGGCACGGCTCGCGTCTGCTCGGTCCACGACCACCTCATCGGATACGCGGTGAGGCGGTCGGTGTGCGTCCGGCAGGCGTCGATCCGGCCGATGCCCTGTCAGAGTCCGAGAAGGACACCGGAAGCGGTCACCTGTGCCACGCGTTCGCGCGGCACCCGCACAAGCGCCTCGGCGCCGTGGAGACATTCCGGACCCGATGAGAAACAGTCGAGCGATCACCCCCTCAGCCGTCCCCGACGGCACCCCCGTCCCCGTGGACGATCCAGTCGGCCTCGCCAGGCACCTGGTCTCGCTCACCGAGGCCGTCACCACCAGCGCCGACGTCGAGGACGCGACCCAGCGCGTGGCCGCGATGCTCACCGCGGACCCGTGGCCGTGCGATCACGTCCACGTCACCGTCCGGACCGCGAAGAACGCCCCACCGGTCATCGCCTACAGCGACGACGTGGCCCGGCTGCTCGGTGACTGCGCGGGCTTCCTCGGTGACGAGCCGGTGCTGGCGGTCACGCTCCCGAGCCCCGACGAGGCGACGGAGACCCGGCACACCGACGGCCGCTGGCAGCGGTTCCTCGAGAGGGCCGCCGAGCACGGAGTGCGGGCGATCCACGCGGCCCGGATGATCACGTCCCAGCGCGCGATCGGGGTCATCACGCTCTACTCCACGGACGTCGAGACGCTCGAACGGGTGGGAGCCTCCCGGATCTCCACCGTCATCGACACCATCGCCCTGGCCCTGGAGCACAGGATCGAGGTGGCCAACCTCACCCGGGCGCTCGACACCCGCAGCCTCATCGGCACCGCGATCGGCATCCTGATGGAGCGGCACCGCATCGGGGAGACCGACGCCTGGCAGATGCTCAGCCGGACGTCCCAGCAGCTCAACATCAGGCTGGTGGACATCTCGCGGCGGATCGTCGACGACACCCGGTTCGACGGCGTGGGCCGCCCCGACCGGGAGCCCCACGTCCGCCAGGCCGCCGACGGGGAGGGGTGAGGCGGTCTCGCCGAGGGGACGGGGGCGGCCTCCGCGCGCCCTCCCCTTTCCCCGGCCCCGGGCGGCACCGCCTCTTACCGTGCTCTGACCCCGCGTGACTACGCTTGCGCGATCACCGTCCCTTTCCCGTATTGGTGTTCGCCATGCCGGATCATCGCCAACCGTCCGCGGCCGTGCTCATCGTCGAGGACGAGCCCAACATCCTCGAACTGCTGACCGCCTCCCTCCGACTGAGCGGTTTCACCACGCGCGGCGCGGCCTGCGGGGACGCCGCCGCGCACGCCCTGGACTCCTTCACCCCCGACATCGCGCTGCTGGACGTCATGCTCCCCGACCGCGACGGCTTCGCGGTCGCCGGCGAACTGCGCGCGGCCGTCCCCGGGCTGCCCGTGCTGTTCCTCACCGCGCGCGCCGGCGTCGCCGACCGGGTCGCCGGGCTGCGGGCCGGCGCCGACGACTACGTCACCAAGCCGTTCAGCCTGGAGGAGGTGGTCCTGCGCATCAACGCGATCCTGCGGCGGACCGGGACCTCCGCCGGGGGCGGGCCGGGGCGCGGGGAACCGCTGCGCTACGCCGACCTGGAGCTGGACGAGGACCTGCACGAGGTGCGCCGCGCCGGACGCGCCATCCGGCTCTCCCCCACCGAGTTCAACCTGCTGCGCTACCTGATGGCCAACGCCGAGAGCGTGCTCAGCAAACCCCAGATCATGGACCGGGTGTGGGGCCAGGACGCGGGGGACAGCAGGGTGGTGGAGTCCTACATCAGCTACCTGCGCCGCAAGATCGACGCGGCGGGCGAACCGCTCATCCACACCGTCTGGGGGGTGGGCTACAGCCTGCGCCTGGCCGGGGCGCGGACGGCGGTCGGATGAGGCGCCTGCCGGGGCGGCCGCGCCCGCGCACCCTGCGCGGGCGGCTCGTGGCGGTCGTGCTGTGCCTGACCGCCGTGTGCCTGGTCGCGTTCAGCGTCACCGGGGCGGTGCTGCTGCGCGGCTCGCTCCTCGGCGACCTCGACTCCCGGCTGCTCGAACTCGCGCGCCCCATCGCCATGGGCCCTCCCCCCGACGCCCCGGTCCACGGTCCCGACCCCGGGCCGATGACGCCCACCGACTACCGGGTCCTGGCCCTGGACGCCGACGGCGGGGTCGAGTGGAGCACCGGGCGGGACGGCGAGGGCGGCCCCGACACCTCCGGGGCCGATCCGGCTGCCCTCGCCGCGAACGAGCCGTTCACCCTGCCCGACGCGTCCGACGGCGCCGACTGGCGCGCCGTGGCCGTGCGCGCCTCCGACGGCGGGGTGGTGCTGGTCGCCCGGTCGCTCGCCGAGATCGACTACACCCTCACCCGGCTGGCGGCCATCGAGGCCGCGATCGGGACCGCGCTGCTGCTGGTGCTGGGCGCGGGCGCGGTCAGCGCCGTCCGGTTCCAGCTGCGCCCCCTGGACCGGATCGGGCGCACCGCCGAGGCGATCGCGGGCGGCGCCCTCGACGCGAGGGTCTCCGACCCCGATCCGCGTACCGAGACCGGCCGGCTCGCGATCTCCCTCAACACGATGCTGGCCGAACTGGCCAAGGCGATGGACGAGCGCGCCCGCTCGGAGGAGCAGATGCGCCAGTTCGTCGCCGACGCCTCGCACGAGCTGCGCACCCCGCTGGCCTCGGTGCGCGGCTTCGCCGAACTGCACCGCCAGAGCCGGGAGCGGGGGACTCCGGCGCCGCCCGAGAGCGTGGACCGGTGGATGGAGCGGATCGAGTGCGAGGCAGCCCGGATGGGGCTCCTCGTGGAGGACCTGCTGATGCTGGCCCGCTTCGACGTCGAACCCGAGCTGGAGTCGTGCGACGTGGACCTGGCGCGGCTCGCCCGGGACGCGGCCGCCGACGCCCGCGCCCGCGCCCCGCTGACCCCCGTCGAGGTGGCCGCCGACGACTCCGTCCGGATCGTGGGCGACGAGCGCCGGCTCCGCCAGGTGCTGGCCAACCTCATCGGCAACAGCCTCGTCCACACCCCCGAGGGGACCCCGGTGCGCGTGGTCGTCGAGCGGACCACCGACGTCGGGCCGCGCCCGGGCGCGGCGGTCTCGGGCGCCCTGCCCGACGGGGTGCGCGCGGCCGTGTCCGTCACCGTCCACGACGAGGGCCCGGGGGTCGGGCGGGCCCAGGTCGCGCGGGTCTTCGACCGCTTCTACCGGGTGGACCCGGGCCGCTCCCGCGACAAGGGCGGGAGCGGCCTGGGCCTGGCCATCTCCGCGGCGATCGTGGCGGCGCACCAGGGCCGCATCGAGATGGCGAGCCTCCCCGGCCGCGGCACCGACGTCACGGTGCTGCTGCCGCTGGAGTACTGACCGGCGGCCGCGACGCCGGCGCTCCCCGGAACGGACCCGTCGGAACGCCGGTGTCGCGGTCGTCATGGTCCCGTGCTCGCGGTGACCGCCTCGTCCGCCGCCAGGGCCTCGGTGCGCCGGGCCACCAGGGCGCGCAGCTCGTCGGCGTCGGCGGCGAGCGCCCCGGCGTCCACCCCGTCCACCAGCGCGAGCGCCTCGACCTCGGCGTCGACCAGATCCAGCGCGGTGCCGTCGGCGTAGACCTCCTGGTACAGCCCGGCGTAGGCCCGCTCGTACAGCTCCACGAACTCCGGGGTCGCCATGAAGCGCTCCTTGAGCGCGTTCCCGCCGCCCGGACCGCCGCCCTGGTCGTCCCCTGCCGCGCCCGGCGCCTGCCCGGCGTCGAAGCCCTCTGGGAGTTCGACCCCCTCGGGGAGCTGCGGCGCGCCGCCCTGCGCGTCCTGTCCTCCGGGGCCGCCCATCCCGCCGAGCGTGGCCTCGTCGCCGGAGCCCTGGTCGGCGCTGCCGCTGAAGGAGAGGTTGAGGTCCCAGCTGACCACGGTGAACCTCTCCTCGTCCAGGTCGTACCAGAGGTAGTAGTTGACGCCGGGGCCGTCGATGGCGTCGCCGTTGAGGATCAGGTTCTGCACGGCCAGGTAGCGGGCGAAGGAGTCCACGTCGAGCCGGTCCGGCAGTCCGGCGGCGAACTCCTCGTCGTCGGCGTCGGCGACGAACCGGACGAGGTCGATGACCGGTTGGAGGTCCTGGCTGCCCTTGAGGTTGACCTGTTTGAACGAGGACTCGTAGTCGGTGGGGTCGTCCCCCTGGTCGGAGAAGCTCCCGCCGCTCAGCGCCTTGTAGAGCACGCCCTCGCCGTCGAGACTCTCGTCGGTGTAGTACTCGTCCGGGTGCTCCAGGAGCAGCCGGACGGCGGCCTCGCCGCCGTTGACGGTGAAGGAGGAGTAGGCGTGGTCCTGCGTGGGGACGTCCGCCGCGGCCGTCACCTCCAGTGCGAGCGCCTCGTTCAGGGCGTACTCGGAGGACCCCGTCGCGGGGCGCACCGCCAGTTCGCGGTGCCCCTGGTACACGCGTCCCTCGACGAACTCGTCGAAGCGGATGAGCCACGGCAGGTCCTCGGGCGACTCGGTGGACAGGGTCACCATGCCGCCCATGCCGCCGCCGGGCCCCTGCCGCTGCCCGTCCTCCTGCTCCTCCTGCCCGGCCTGGACGTCCGTGTCCGCGGGGGCCTGCTGCCCTCCGGGCGCCTGCATCCCCTGAGGGGGCTCCATCCCCTCGGGCGGCTCCATCCCCTCGGGCGCGCCGCCCATGCCGTCCTCTGCTCCCAGGGAGCGCGTCTCCCCGTCGGCGTTCGTCAGGCCCTGGAGCGTGGAGTTGCCCTTGAGCCGGATCCCCACGCTGGGAACCAGCGTGCCGTCGATGGTGACGTCGGCCTCGATGTACTCCTTCTCGCCCTCCTCGAAGAACGCCTCGACCATGCGGTCGTAGTCGGCCTGGCCGTAGCTCAGCTCGACGGTGTGCGCGGTGGAGGCGTCGAACACGTCGACGGTCCCCTGGACGTCCTCGGTGACCACCGTCTCCGAGGTCCGGTCCTCGCTGGTCACGTAGGCGTGCACCCGCACCGACCCCGCCACGGCGGTCAGCGTGAGCAGGACCACGGCGGTCAGCGCCAGGAGCCTCCAGTTGTGGCGTACCCGGACCGGGACGCGGTACCTGAGCCGCTTGGGCGGCCCCGGCCGCGCGGCCGGGGCGTCGTGCTGCGTCGGTTCGCTCATGGCGGTCACATGTCCGTCTGGTCGTAACCCGTCAGGACGCTCACGCGCTGTCCGGCGTTCAGGCCGCGCAGCGCCGCGATCAGGTCACCGGGTTTGACGCCCCGCTTGAGCCGGGCCGTGTAGAACAGCTCCAGGAGAGAGCCGCCCCGGATGGACTCGGTGCTGACCAGCTCGAACTCGTCGGTGTGCCGGACCAGGACGTCCTCCACCGCCGGGGCGTGGTCCTCTCCGTCGGCGGGCACCTGGACCTTGACGATCTGGCGCTGCACGTCGAGGTGGAACCAGTTGAAGCGGTGCATCAGCACCGTCGCCAGCAGGATCGTCACGTCCGCGATGACCGCGAGCAGGTAGAAGCGGGTGCCGCAGGCCATCCCGATCCCCATCACCAGGAAGATGAACCCGACGTCGCGGGTCTCCTTGATGGCGTTCCGGAAGCGGACCACCGACAGCGCGCCGACGAGGGCGAACGCGCGTGCGATGTTGGAGCCGACCACCAGCATGATCAGCGTGATGATCATGCCGAGGACGATCAGCGTCTGCACGTAGCTCTGGCTGTAGGAGACGTTGCGGTGCGTCATCCGGTAGACCCAGGCGATCGAGCAGCTCAGCACGAACGCGAGGGACAGCGCGGCCGTGACGTCGAGGACGCTGAAGGTCCCCGAGAGGTCGGTCAGGTTCAGGTCGAGGTTCATGGGCGGGTGCCTTTCCCGGGCATGGCGGCGGCCGCCGCCTCGTGGGCGGGGTCGGGGACGTGGAAGACCGAGCGGGGCGCCCTGCCGTACGCCTCGATCGCCTGGCAGTACTTGGAGACGCGCTGGACCTGGAGGTTGTGGCGGGCGGTCAGGTCGGTGAGCCAGTAGGGGACGCGCTCGTTCGCCTTGACCTCCAGCACGGACCGGTCCGGCGGGATGATGAACCGGTTCTCGGACTCGGCCCCGAGGTCGAAGTCCCGGTCGCGGCCGCGCACCCGGTGGTCCATCGTGACCCGCAGGCCGATGTCGGCGTCGGAGCCGACGAACGCCTCCCTCTGGTAGCCCGTCATCGCGGAGGGGCGCAGGTCCAGCCGGATGAGCAGGTCGAGGATCTCCTCGACGAGCGCGCGGTCGCGCGGGTCGTGCTCGACCATGGTCCGCTGGTCGCACAGCTCGCGGGCGAGCCGGTAGGGAAGCGCGACGCGGCGCTTCTGGGTGACCCGGTTGACGCGCTGCTTGATCTCCACGAAGACCGGGGTGCCCTCGCCGACGCCGGAGCGGTCGCCGTAGTGGCGCACCCGCAGCTTCCGGCGGAACTTCAGCCCTTCGATCTTCTCCCAGTAGAACCGCAGGCGGGAGGTGTCGTAGTAGAGGCTCCAGACCCCGTAGGCGCCGCGGTCGCCGTTGCTGTCGGCGCTCATCCGGGCGGCGATCTCGTCGCGGAGCACCGGAACGGCGGCGGCGTCGACCAGGTACTTGATCTCGTAGCGGTTGAACGCGTGCAGCCTGCTCGGCGCCCGCAGCGCGTGCCCGGTCTCCCCCCTGCGGTCCGCGCCCGGCTCCGGCCCGGCCCGGTCCGGCGGCGCGCTCCCGGCGCGCCTGCTTCCTCGGAAGAACATCGGCGTCGTCCTCTCCTCTCTCGGGAAGTGATGACGAGGGAAAGGGAAGCGCACCGATGTCGGAACTCCGTGCCAGGAGTGTGTGAACTTCCTGGAAGCCCTCCCCCGTCCGGCGGCGGGGCTGCTTCCGCTGTCACCGCCGGGTGATAGTGGTCCGGGGACCGCCGGTGGAGCGCCCGCCGACCCGAAACCAGGAGGAACCATGATCAGTATCGCGGTGACCAGCGTTTTCGTCAGCGACCAGAGCAAGGCCCTGGCGTTCTACACGGACGTCCTGGGGTTCGTGAAGAAGACGGACGTCCCGGCCGGGGCGGACCGGTGGCTGACGGTGGCCCCGCCCGACCAGCCCGAGGGCGTGGAGCTGCTGCTCGAACCCAACGACACCGAGATCGCCCGGTCCTACCAGGAGGGGCTCTTCGCGGCCGGGATCCCCGCCACGACGTTCGCCACCGACGACATCCGGGCCGAGTACGCGCGGATGCGGGACCTGGGCGTGGTCTTCACCATGGAGCCGACCAGCACGGGCCCCGTCACCCAGGCCGTGTTCGACGACACCTGCGGCAACCTCATCGGCCTGTCCCAGGTGGGCTGACCGCCCCGGCGGGCCCGGGGCCCCGGAGGGGCCGGGTGTGGGGTCGGCGGCGGAAAGTTGGGAATCCTTCAGGAGGGGCGCGGCGCGCCGGGGCCCGTTGGCAACTCTCCCGAAGGAGCACGACGTTGGTCTACTACCGAAGACTGGGCCAGGTGCCGAAGACCCGGCACACCGCTTTCCGCGCCGACTCCGGCGCGCTGTACCACGAGGAGCTGATGGGCGAGGAGGGCTTCTCCTCCGACTCCTCGCTGCTCTACCACCGCCACATCCCGTCGGCGCTCGTCGGCGCCCGCGTGTGGGAGCTGCCCGACCAGGCCCTGACCCCCAACACCCCGCTGCTGCCCCGCCACCTGAGGCTGCACGGCCTGTTCACCGACGAGCAGGCCGCCGGCGCCGACGCCGTGCGGGGGCGCAGGCTCGTCCTGGGCAACGGCGACGTCCGGATCGGCTACGCCGTCGTCGGCGCCACCTCGCCGCTGTACCGCAACGCCGTCGGCGACGAGTGCGTCTACGTCGAGGACGGCTCCGCCGTCGTCGAGACGGTCTTCGGCGCCCTGCCCGTGTCCGGGGGCGACTACGTCGTCATCCCGCGCGCCACCACCCACCGCTGGGTGGTCGGGGAGGGCGCCCGGACGCGGCTGTACTTCATCGAGGCCAGCAGCCACATCGGGCCGCCCCGGCGCTACCTGTCCAGGTACGGCCAGCTGCTGGAGCACGCCCCCTACTGCGAGCGCGACCTGCGGGGGCCCGAGGAGCCGCTGCTCGCCGACGGGGCCGACGTCGACGTCTACGTCAAGCACCGCGGCGACGGCCCCAACGGGCTGTCCGGCAGCGTCCACACGGTTCCGCACCACCCCTTCGACGTGGTGGGGTGGGACGGCTGCCTCTACCCGTACGTGTTCGCCGTCGACGACTTCATGCCCGTCACCGGCAAGGTGCACCAGCCGCCGCCCGTGCACCAGGTGTTCGAGGGCGGGAACTTCGTCGTCTGCAACTTCGTGCCGCGCAAGGTGGACTACCACCCGTTGTCCATACCGGTGCCCTACTACCACTCCAACGTCGACTCCGACGAGGTCATGTTCTACGTCGGCGGCGACTACGAGGCCCGCAAGGGGTCGGGGATCGGCGTCGGCTCGGTCTCCCTGCACCCGGGCGGGCACGCCCACGGCCCGCAGCCGGGCGCCGCCGAGGCCAGCATCGGCAAGGACCGCTTCGACGAGCTGAGCGTCATGGTGGACACCTTCCGGCCGCTGCTGCTGGGCGAGGGCGGCCTGGCGGCCGACGACGGCGTCTACGCCTCCTCGTGGACCGGGGGGCGGTGGGTCAGCGGCGGCTGACGGGCGTCACCGGGCGGCCGGCGGGGCCCCGGCGACGTCGAACACCTTGTCCAGGAACATGTCCAGGTTCACCAGGGCGCGGGTGACCTGCTCGTCCATGGTGAGCGACTCCTCGTAGCGCTCGACCAGCGGCGACTTCTTCCGCCCGCGGACGTAGAGGGGGCAGGCGAGGTCGGCGCACATGTAGGCGCCGACCGTGTTCCCCTGCCTCCCGGCCGCGCCGACCTTGCGCGCGGTGAGCAGGGACACCCCCGTCCCGGCGTGCGCGGTCAGGCAGATCGAGCAGACGGTGGTCTTGGTCAGGCTCCGGCGGACCCCCGGCGGGACCCGCAGCGTGATCCCGGCGAGCCCGCCGTCCCGCTCGGCGACGATGTACCCCCGGTCCGGCGCCCCGGGGTCCTGCCACCCCAGGAAGTCCAGGTCGTCCCACGGCAGGTCCGCCAGCCCCTTGGGCAGGTTGGCCCTGCGCGCCTCCCCCTTGGAGCAGTTGACGAACGACCCTCGGATCTCTGACTCGGTAAGTGGACGCATAACGCCCGAAACTAACAGCTCACCGCCCCCCGAGTCGCCCGGTTTTCCCGTCCGTCACACCGGCCCCGGAAGCCCGCGCGACACTCACCCCGGTGATCTTGACGTTTTCGGGGTCTCGGAAGCGGTTGAGACCCCGAAAACGTCAAGATCGCCGAGGTGGGAGGCGGGTCAGAGGGTTTCGCGACGTGGACCTGTCGTCCCATCGGTGGACCGGCGTCACCCTGAACCGCTGCCGCTTCGTCGGCGCGCGGTTGACGGGGCTGGCCGTGTCCATGACGACCGGTTTTCAGCCGTGTCCCGAGCAGAGCTGGCGATGATCTTGAGCCTTCTGCCCGCTTCGGGGCCTGAAAGGGTTGAAAAGCCCGAGATCATCGCCAACTCCCCCACAAAAGATCACCGGTGAGGAAGGAGCACGCCCGAGAGTCGAGTCAGTACTTCACTCCCAACCAATCCGCGAAGTGGGCGACACTGGTGGAATTCCGGTGTTCGGCTGCTGCTATGGCACGGATGGTCTCGTGAACCTGGGGGTGGTAACGGGTCTGCTGAGGAGCAACTCTACGTGCGTTGTTCAAAGCTCTGAGGGCAGCTGTGTGATCGCCCGCCAAAGTCCACGCACGGGCGACGTCCTGCCAGTGGTGGCCTGTCCTGGTGGGTTTGACGTCTTCGGGTATACGTATCCGGGAGCCTAGCCGTGCGGCTTTCCCTGGATCCCCGGTTTCGAGTTCGACTGCCACCCGATGGATCTCGACATTGCCAGGGCCGAAGTTGGTGTCGTAGGCGGTGGACTCACGACCGACCACATGCCCGATCCTACGGGCCTCGGTGATGTGGTCTTCAGCCCGTTCCCTGTCCCGAGCGCGTGCGGCGAGAATCGCCCCGCGAAGGTGAGCCGAACCTTGCAGTGCCAAAGCGTCCTCATCACTGGCCCCGGCTGGGATGAGGTCGAGTGAGCGCTGGATGAGACGAAGCCCTGTGTCATAAGCGGCATGGGAAAGCAGAATGAGGGAGCGCTGCTGTATGGCGTGGGCGGTCAGCAGTGGTTCACCTGTTTTCTCGGCAGCCTGCTCCATACGGTCCAAAGCGCTTGAGGCCAGAGCAAGCCATCCAAACCGATAGGTGAGTTGTGCGGTGTTGCCGTAGGTGCGAGCTAACAACCGGTAGGCGTGCTCTCGTTCCTCCTCTGTGGCGGCGGACTCCACCGCCCCGGACAACTGCCGAAGCAGGACAGGGATGCGCGCCAACGCACGACGCCCATGGTCGCTTCGTCGGTCCTGTTGGATCGAAGTGAGAGCGGTCTTAAGTTCATCCAGTGATGGCGGTGCCACCGGTTCGACGAACGAGCCCTCGGCGAACAGGGTCTGAATTTCGGACATGCCCGGGATGCCGCCGTCTTCGTTGAGGAGGCCGCGGTAGGGCTGTCCGTAGAGTTCCGATGTCTCGATGCGCAGTGCCTTCGCGACTGCAGCCACCAGGCTGGGGGATGCGGGTTCGCGTCCCTGTTCGACCGCACGGATCATGCTCACGCTGTAACTCGCCCGCTGTGCGAGCGCCTGCTGGTTCAGACCGGTGACTTTGCGGGCTATGGCGATGCGCTCACCAACCGACACACCGGTAACAGACTTCGGCATGCGCACTCCCCAATGGCATCGACGACTCAAGCACCAAGCGTACGCAACCGGCTGACCTCGGGCAGTCTGACGGACTGTCACTTCGCTAACAGTTCGCGACCGTGTTCTTGCTTAACGTCAGACTCTCGTGCTGTTCAGAGCGTTTTCTTCGCTTCTTGCGAAGTCTCCCACCTCACAGCCCCGGAACAACGTTCTTTCACACCCCTTGCAGGAGGATAGAGAGTGGTGAACCGGCTGAGTCCCACGTTCCAAACGCTGGTCGTGCAGCCCACGACCCTTTGCAATCTGAACTGCTCCTACTGCTACATCAGTGAACTAGGCAGGAAGTCCCGTAGGGAGATGTCGCTTCCGGTCGCGCGAGCTCTTGCAGCGAGCGTCGAGGCGCAGAACAGCGACATGGTCGTCGATGTCGTGTGGCATGGCGGTGAACCGCTCACCACTCGTCGCGGGCATTTCCATGACCTTGTGGATGTGTTCGAACCACTCCGCCAAAAGGGATACATCCGGCACTATGTGCAGACCAACGCCACTCTGATTGATAGCGGATGGTGCGACTTCTTCTCCGAGTACGGCTTCCGTGTCGGGATCAGCGTGGACGGTCCCGCAATCGCCAACACAGACCGTGTCGACTGGTCTGGACGAGCTGCTTTCCCGCGTGTCATACGCGGTATTCAGGTACTGAAGGAGCGTGGAATCGAGTTCTCGGCGATCTGCGTGGTTACAGCGGAGACGATCACCGATCCTGATCCGCTGCTCGACTTCTTCGAGACCCTGGGGGCGGCCAGCGTCGGCTTCAACATCGAGGAGTCCGAGGGAGCCAACAACAACCGAGAAGTAGTGGCAGCGGGAGCCGTCCGGCGGTTCTGGGGGGCAATGTTCGATCGCGTGGCCGGTGGGAGTTCTCTGAACACCAGGGAGGCTGGGCGACTTCTGGGGTATCTCGCCGACGTGAAAGCCGGCCGCAAGAGGCGATGGACAAGCATGCCACATGATCCCATTCCGACCGTGGGGTGGAACGGCGACACAGTCCTGCTATCCCCGGAACTCCTCGGTGTCAAGGACGACAGGTACGGAGACTTCGTCATCGGCAACATCATCGACGAGTCCCTAGCCAGCATGATCGGCCGCGCCCACAAAGCCATCTACGTACGCGAATTCTTCCAGGGGGTTGAGGAATGCCAGGCGAGCTGCGCGTTCTTCGACTTCTGCCAGGGGGGGCAGGCAGGGAACCGCTACTTCGAAACGGGAGGTTTCGGAGGAACCGAGACGAACTACTGCCGAAACGCGAAGCAGGAACTGGTCATCGCCTTGAATGAGAGTCTGGGAGTCTGAATGTCACCGCTGGCAGCACTCGAAAGGTCCGAAACCGTTGTAGAACTGATCGAACAGGCCGGGACACCGGTTGCCCCGGTCAGCCAGTTCGACAACCGGGACACGTGGGACAACCGTGGAGGTGGCGGCTTCGACAACCGTTCGACGTGGGACAACTGGAAGAAGTAGGCGCATCATATGGAGACGAGAAGGGTTCGGGGGGCGAGGGTCCTCCTCCCCAGTGACGACGAGGCCCCTGTGACGGTCTGGCCCTTCGCCGACCTGCTGGAGCGCGAGAAGGTCGGCAACACCGGGTTTCGCGACGTGGACCTGTCGTCCCATCGGTGGACCGGCGTCACCCTGAACCGCTGCCGCTTCGTCGGCGCGCGGTTGACGGGGCTGGCCGTGTCCGGGGCGTCGCTCTCGGACGTGCTGTTCGAGGACTGCACGTTCGACTACGCGGTCCTGGACGGGGTGCGGGTCACGGGTGACGTCGCGTTCGTGAACTGCTCGTTCAGGGAGAGCGTGTTCTCCGGCAGCGACCTCGGCGGAGCGGTGTTCGACGGCTGCGCCCTCGGAGCCGAGTTCGACACGTCCCGTATGCGGGACGCCGACCTGCGCGGCAGCGACCTGTCGGGGCTCTCCGGACTCGCCTCCCTCAAGGGCGCCACGGTGGCGGAAGCGCAACTGCGGCAGCTGCTCGACGTGATGGTCGGAGAACTGCGCCTCACTGTGGCGGAGGCCGACGACTGAGGCCGGGACGCCCAACCCCTGCCCGGCAGCGCGGTCGCGGTGCCGGGCAGACGGGTCAAAGGACTTCGAGGCGGGTGGCGCCGGTTCCGCCCTCGCTCGGAATGATCATGGGCTTTCCGCCCTTCCCGGCCCCGAAACAGGCAGAAAGCCCAAGACCGTCAACGAAACCCCCACGCAACGGACGTCGTGGGCGCGGCCCCGGCCCCGGCCCGGGGGGGCGGGGGCGACCTCGAAACGGATTAGCGCGTAGTTCTCAGGGCCGCAGCGAGCAAGAACTTGTCCATGGGCCAGCGGTGGTCAGCCTCCCTAATCGCTTTCTGGACGTTCCTTCTGTCCTGCCCTGGTTCTTTTCCACTGAGCAGAAAGGCTTTCCGAAAGTGCGTGAATACGGTGGTGATCTGGGAGTCGTGTAGGTCAGTCGTTCGCCCGGATACAACCAGCGGCAGGAACCAACGGCGGAAGAGAGCACGTTGCCGGCCCTGGGGGTCGATATTCGTCATATCCACCGCTGCGGCAGGTATTCGGCCGTGCGGTCCGTAGAGCAGGCACCGTCCATCGGATTGCCTGAAAGGGATCCCGTAAGCCGCAATATTGGCGATGGCTTCGGACGTGGCCGTCATGACAACTCGTTTCGCGTCAAGACGCCGCATTTCGGCCATCGCGGTGACGTGTACGGCCGCGCGCGGGTCCAGGACCAGCCCTGGCAAACCGACCGAATCGAGATCGACTCCGTAATCCCTTTTCCGGGACAAGATGAGCCGTTCAGGGACGTCCGAAGCGATGCCACGCAGGTGCTTCGTGTTGTTCCCACCGTACAGATCAGCGGCATTGAGTACCGGTTTCCCTCCGAGGCGCGTGGCGATCAGATGCCGCTGGCTTTCAGCATGGAAACGACCACCACCGCAGCCCCCGCAGGCAGGCGGAGCGACAGCACCGGCCATATGCCCGCAGCGGGCACAGATTCGAATCTTCTCGCGTGCAATCTCCAGACTCCCGGTGGCCAGTCCTTCCCGGATCAGGTCCAACGCGAGTGAACAGACCGCGGGGTCCACGTCGGTAGCGGTCCTGACTGCCGTTCCAGCCCAAGGAGAGAACCGGTACTTACGTCGGATCTGGTCGGCCTCGAACTCAGCCCTGGTGATCGATCCCCGCAGTGGTCGATGGCGGAGGTCATTGGCAAGGAGGACGCAGTTCCACAGATGCCGTGCGGGTGGGTTCTCCAATAGGTCATTGAGAGCTTCAGCGATGAGCAGCCCGACGGCTTTACCGGGGGCGTTCTGAAAGGTGAAGGGGCCGTTTTGGATCGGACCGTTGACGAAGGCGAGGTCCATGCCGCTCCGGAGGAATCAGTCGATGAGGTTGGCGAGGTAATCGCCTTGCACACTCCACGGAGTAAGGGAAACACCGAAGCCGTCTCGGGTCCCTTCTCCGAAGTGCACCAGGCGGCCTGAAAGGTAGAGCCGGTCACCGACGCGGAACGCGCCCGTATGCGCACCGACCTGAGAAAACGCATGTGTGACGCGCGGAGCGAGCCGCTCGGGGTCGTCCACTGTCGCTCCCAGGACGTCACGCACACTGATGCCATAGACCGCCGGAGTCAACAGCCCTTGGGAGTGATCGGTAACCTCGGCGATGAGCTGGATCTCACCGATCTCCTTCATCGCACCGATACGCTGGGAGGCGGCGTCGGAGTCGGTGCGCAGTGGTTCGCAGTTGATGTGCGCTCCGGCCCCTGCGGTGATCCCTTGGAATTTGCGCTGCTCCTGCCGCATGAGAGCGCCGAATCCGCTTCCTACCAGATACTTGGCACGTCGCCGATACAGCTGTTGGGCTAGGGCTCCCTCGTAGGGAACAACGAGCGACTCGTCATCGAAGAGCCGTCGGGCGGCGCGGTAGCCGGCTTCCCCATAACAGACGAGGTCGATGTCGGAGGCCGCGGTGAAGCAGCCCACCAGGAACGACCCTGTGACACCGAAGAGGTCCTGGTCGCCGTTGGCCGTGATCGCCTTGATGATGGCGATGAGGTCTTCACCGACTGGTACGTGTGCTGCCTGGGCGGGAGCGGCGTGGAGCCGGGCCAGCGCCGCCCGACAGGAGTAGTGGCCGCGCACCCGCCCCTTGGGAACCCCGGTGATCACGCAACCCAGAGCGTCGGAGTAGACGTAGTGGTCGGCGTGATCAGCGAGGATACCGAAGGACTTGGGAACGACCGTGTTCTGTCGGTAGGTGCGTCCGAAGAGGCGCCGATCACCCAAAGGAGAAGGATGGTACTTGACGTAGCCGAGGTAGTGGGTGTCGGGATGAATGTCTCCGATGACCTTGAAGACCATGCCGTGGTCGGCCAGTAGGTAGTCGCGGTCTCGCACCAGCCCGATGTCGGTGAGTTCCGTGACCGTCATGTCCACTCCTGGGGGAGGTCTGCGCTGAACGCGCCTAGATCGTTGATGGGAAAATGTGTGCTGGTCAGTGGTCGTAAGCGATCAACGACCGCTTGACCGGGGCGCCGGTCAACCAGTTGTGCCAGATC
>NZ_SNYN01000004.1 GCF_004363075.1 Actinorugispora endophytica | reverse complement strand
TTTTGTGGGGCCTGGGGTGTGTTGTTTCGGGGGGGGGGCCCCCCCCGCGGGGGGGGGGGGGGGCGGGCCCCCCCCCCCACGACCGTCAACAAAACCCTCACGCAACGGACATCACGGGCGCGGCCCCGACCCGCACCCGCCGTCGCCGCCCGCCGTGCCCCCGCGATCCGCACGGCATGAGGCCGAAAGACCCACCCGAAGCACCGGCACGCCGAAACACCCCCGCCCCGGAGCTTCCCTACACGACCCTGTCCCGTTGTCGCCCACGCCCCGGACCCCGGAAAGGCCGAGATCACCGGGAGGACGGGCACTGGCCTCGGTGCAGCAGGGCCAGGCCCACCGGGGTGGCCGAGTGGAGGGTGTTCTTGCCTTCCCTCCGGCTGGCGATCAGGCCGGCCTCGCGCAGGACCGAGGTGTGCTTGCTGACCGCCGGGGCCGAGACCACGGCGGCGCGGGCGAGGTCGGTGGTGGTCGAGCACCCGCGCCGGGCCACGATCTCGAGGATCCTGGCCCGGGTCGGCCCCAGCAGCGGGGCGAGCCGGTCGGCCGCCGCCCCACGGCCCTCGGCGCCGTCGGCCCAGCCGAGGGGACGCTCCACCGGGTAGGCGACCACCGGCTGCAGCGCCGGGTCGGCGAGCGCCACCGGGACCCGCCAGCAGAAGAACGACGGGACCAGCCACAGTCCCCGCCCGCGGAGGTGGAGGTCCCGGTCGACCGGGTAGGCCATGCGCAGCACCGGCGGGTCCCAGCACATCCGGGGGCGCAGGGAGTGCAGGAGCTCCTGGGCCCCGCCGCGCAGCAGCGCCCGGGTGCGGACCTCCAGATCGGCCGCGACGCACTCCTGGATCGACGGCCAGTACCGCTCCAGCGCCGTCCGGTGGTACCCGCGCAGCGCCTCGCCGAGCCCGCGCAGCACCCTCGGGTCGCCGCGTGCCAGCAGGTCCGCGTCCGGCGGCGGCGCCGAGCGCGACGCCAGGGTGTCCAGGTCCGCGGCGAGCCGCGTGACGGGGGTGTCCAGGACCGCGGCGATCCCGGAGTCCAGGTCCCGGCACACCGTCGCGGGGGTGAGGAAGTCCGGGATGTAGGAGGCGTGCGGCGCCAGAGCGGTGAGGGCCCGCAGCCGGGGCGCCGTCCGGGCGTCGCCAGGGCGGCCCGTGAGGACGTCCCGCCGCCACGCGCCGAACACGAGCCGCCCGTCGCCGTGCTGCAGCAGGTTCAGGCTGTTCACGATCTCCCACATGGGGTCCGGCGCGTCCGCGAGCCGGATGCGCATCAGATCGTCCCTGGTGAAGTGGATCCGGAGTTCCGAGCCGCGCCGAGTCGACATCTGACCTTCTCCCCTGGATCCCCCACGCTGTCACACCACGGAAAACATCCCCATCGTGACTCAGAGTCAACCAGAGTGGCCGGTGCAGGACACCTGCTCCGAGCCGCGCGGCCGACTCCCGCCCGGCGTTCACGAGGGGGACGGGTCGGATGGAACTCCAGATGCTCGGACCGTTGCGGGCCTCGGTCGACGGCCGCCCCGTCGCCCTGGGCGGACGGCGGGCCCGGACCGCCTTGGCGCTGCTGCTGCTGGAGCCCGGCCGCGTCGTCCCGGTACCCCGGTTCGTGGACGCGCTGTGGGAGGAGCGTCCGCCCGCCTCCGCGCGGACGCAGGTCGCCATCGTCGTCTCGGGCCTGCGTCGCGCGTTCCGCGAGGCGGGCGCCGCAGGCGATCCGATCGAGACCGTCGGCTCCGGGTACCTGCTGCGGCCCCGGGAGGCGCGGGTCGACGCGTGCGCGGCGGCCGGGCTGGTGGCGCGGGGCCGCGCCGCGGCCGTCGCGCGGCGGCCCGGCGACGCCGCCGACGCGCTGCGCGCCGCGCTGTCACTGTGGCGCGGCCCGGTGCTGTGCGGCCTGGACTCCGACGCCGTGACCGCGGGCGCCCGGCGGTGGGAGGAGTTGCGGCTGGCGGCGGCCGAGGAGCTCGCCGAGGCCGAGTTCGCCCTGGGACGCCACCGGGAGCACATCGAGGCGCTCTCCTCGCTCGTCGCCGAGGACCCTTTCCAGGAGCGGTTCAGGGCGCTCCTGATGACGGCGCTGGCACGCGCGGGGCGGCGTGCCGACGCGCTGGCCGTCTACGCGGAGGGCCACCGGGTCCTCTCCCGAGAGCTCGGGGTGGTACCCGGCCGGGAGCTGCGGGGGGCGCACGAGGCGATCCTGCGGGATGCTCCCCCCGCCCGGGAGCGCCGCGCCGCCGGGCCCCGCGTTCCGGCGGTGCGGCCCGGGCAGCTTCCGCAGGCCGTCTCGGCGTTCACCGGGCGCGCGGCCGAACTCGCCGCCCTCGACGGACTCCTGGAGCGGGACGAGCGCGACCGGCACCTGCCGGTCTGCGTCATCAGCGGCGGCGCGGGTGTGGGCAAGAGCGGCCTGGCCCTGCACTGGGCGCACCGCGCCGCCGACCGGTTCCCCGACGGCCAGCTCTTCGCCGACCTGCACGGCGGCGGCCCCCGGCCGATGGCGGCCGGAGTGGTGCTCGGGCGGTTCCTGCACGCGCTGGGCGTCCCCCGCGGCGAGGTTCCGACGAGCCTGGAGGAGAGGGCCGCGCTGTACCGCAGCGTGCTGCGCGACCGGCGGGTGCTGGTGCTGCTCGACGACGCGGCGTCCGAACGGCAGGCGCTGCCCCTGCTTCCGGGTTCGCACCGCTGCTGCGTGGTGGTCACCGCCCGGACGTCCCTGTCCGGACTCGCCGCCCGCTCCGGGGCTCTGGTGGTCCGGCTCGCGGCGCTGAACCCGGCCGAGTCCGCCGACCTGCTGCGCCGGGTTGCCGGGACGGCCCGCCTGCCCGTGGAGCCGGCCGCCGTCGCGCGTCTGGGCGAGGCGTGCGGCGGACTGCCGATGGCCCTCCGGTCCGCCGTGGTCCGCCTCCAGGGCGAGCCCCGGCCCGCGGTCCCGGCGCGACCGGAGGCACCGCGCGTTCCCGCGCAGCGCGGCCGCTGACCCCGTCCCGGGCTCGGCGGCCGCCGAGCCCGGGACGCGAGGGGCCCGCGCGCCGAGAGGCCCGTGGGGCTTCAGCCGGCCGTCCGGGCGCGTCCCGCCGCGCGGCGGGACGCGCCCGGACGTCCCCGGCCGCTTCGGCGGCCCCGTCGCCGTGCTCTCCCAGGCGCCTTCCGGGGATCCGGACACCGGGGATAACCAGGCGATAAGGGATCGATAGGGCCGCTCCCTAACGTTTCTCCCAGCCCCCGGGAAAGCCCGGGAGCACGGGAGAAGGGAAGCGACGATGAGCAGGATCCGCACTCTCCTGGCCGGCGCGGCCATCGCGGTCGTCAGCGCCGGGGCCACCGTCACACCCGCCTCGGCCCACGCCCCGTGGTACGGGTCGTGCCCCAAGGGCGACGTGTGCGTGTGGAGCGGCCACAACGGCACCGGCACCCGGTGCGCCTGGACCGGCGACGACCCCGACTGGCGGAGCGGCAGCGTCCAGTGCCGGCCCCACGGGTTCCGGGTCAACTCCATCTGGAACAACGGCCACCCCGGCGCGTACGACGTCGTCCAGTTCTTCAAGCACGCGAACTACCGGACCCCCTACGGCGGGCCGGTCCCGGCGGGCCAACGCGGCAACGTCGACGACCTCGAGATCCGGTCCCACGTCTGGACCAACCCGTAGCCGCGCGCGGCACGAGTGTTCCGGCCCCGCACGGCCGGAGAACGGAGTGAAGATGAGCAAGGTCCGTACCGCCCTGGCGAGCGCGGTGCTCGCGATCGCGGGAGTCGCCGTCGTCGGGGCGCCCGCCTCGGCCGCGGCGCCGGCCGAGGAAGCCGGGGTGTTCCGCCCGGCCGACCCCGCGGAGTGGCGGGGGTCGTGCCCCAAGGGCGACGTGTGCGTGTGGAGCGGCCACAACGGCACCGGCACCCGGTGCGCCTGGACCGGCGACGACCCCGACTGGCGGAGCGGCAGCGTCCAGTGCCGGCCCCACGGGTTCCGGGTCAACTCCATCTGGAACAACGGCCACCCCGGCGCGTACGACATGGTCCAGTTCTTCTCGGGCGCCGGCTACCAGGGGCCGCTCTACGACCCGGTCATGATCACCAACAGGCCGATCAACGCCGACAGCGTGGCGATCAGGTCCCACCGCTGGGTCTGACCCGCTCCGCGGGATCGAACCGCCGAGGACCCCGTACCCGAGGTCCTCGGCGGTTCGCTGACGGAGGAGGCGTCACACCGCCCTGCCGGCCTCCGGTGCGCCGGCGGCCGGCCCGGGGCCACGGGGGTTCGGGCTCGCGGCGCGGTCGCCGCGACCGTCCGTGGGAGTGCTCCCCGACGGCGTCGGGTCGGGGGGCGAGCGGCGAGGACGGCGCCGCTCGACCCCCGATCCGACGCCACACAATCGTGACAATGGTGATTATCTTCTAGGTTTGTCAATACCGGACCCGAGAACCGGTTTCGGTGACGGTCCTGGGCTTTCCGCCCGATTCGGGGCCGGGAAGGGCGGAAAGCCCGTGATCATTCCGAGCGAGGGCGGAACCGGCCCCCGAACCCCCGCGACACGGGCATCCGGCGGGCCCGAAGGCTCAGCGCCAGTCGACGACCTCGTCCATCAGGTAGGGCTCGCGCTCGGCGACCGCCCTGACGTACTCGCTCATGTGCTCGCGCATCAGCCGCTCCGCCTCCTCGGCGTCGCCGTCGATGATCGCGTCGGCGATTTCGGCGTGCGCCCGGCGGACGTGGTCGCCCTCGTGCGCGACGTAGACGGTGGAGGAGCGCTCGGTGAAGATGTCCTTCAACCCGTGCGTGAAGAGGGTGAGCATGCCGTTGCCCGACATCGACAGCACCTTGGTGTGGAAGGCGTCGTCGGCCCGCAGCCACTCGGCGGTGTCTCCCGCGTCGAAGCCCCGCCGCACCACGGCCCGCAGGTCGTCGTCGTCCTCCGGGTCGTGCCGCTCCGCCGCCAGCCGGGCGGTCAGCGGTTCGAGGATCAGCCTGGCCTCGACGAGCTCGGTGAACCGGATGTCGAGCACCTGGAAGAACAGGGTGGCCATCCGGCCGAAGTCGCGGCTGCTCACCTCCGAGACGACCGGCCCCCCGCCCGGCCCCGGCTTCATCCGGATCAGCCCGTGCACCTCCAGGATGCGCAGCGCCTCCCGGAGAGAGCCCCGCGCGATCTGGAAGCGCTGGAGCATCGCGTTCTCGGACTCCAGCGTGGATCCCGGTGGAAGCTGTCGCCTGGCGACGTCACGGACGATCTCGCGGGCGATGATCTCAGAGACCTTCTCGCCACGACGCTCCCACGCAGCACCCGCAGGTGACCCGGATCCACTCATAATGGTCGGCAGTATAGTGACGGAGCGATTCTGACGCGGTGCGCACCGTCGACATCATTTCCCTGATGCCGAAACCTGTGCTATAAGGCGCCTGCGGACCGGACGGCCGCCCTTCCCGCCCCGCGAAGCGGCCCACGGGCAGGGCCGGATCCGGCACCAGCACCCGAGCACGTCACCGCCGGTGACGCCCGCCAGGGCCCGTTCCAGGAAGCGCGGATACGCCACGATGCCGCCCGCGCCGTTGACGTGAGGAGCACACCGCCTCGCGCTCCCCCGACACCGCCGGCGCCGCGTCCCCCGGGAGCGGGGGGCGCCTCGGCCCCGGCCTTCTCCCGCGCCGGGCCGTCGCGCTCCAGCCGGGCGGCGTTGACGGCGGCCACGAGGCCTTTACGAGGTCGGGCCGCCCCACCCCCTCGAAACGGCCGCACCGTGATCGACCGGTTGGGGCCGCGGCCTCCCGGCGGCTCGTACGGCGCCACGTCCACCACGGCGCCGGACCCCGGACGCGGGGACAGGGCCGCGGCCGCGCTCATCGCGGCGGGGAACCCCACAGGAGGTCAGACCACACGTTGACCTGGGCGAACCTCCGACTGGCCCGGCCACGGCGCCGAACCCCGGGCGCTCCCGGCGGGGCCCGAGTTGGCCGAAACCGGACACGCGCGCCAACACGAGGCCCGCCTCCGGCCCCCTGCGCGGCCCCGCGGCGGACCGAACGCCCGCGGGGTACGGCAAAGGCCCCGGCGGTGTCCCGCCGGGGCCGTTCGCGCGCGGGTTCTAGAGGTCGATGCCGAAGATGACTTCCAGGGTCTCCTCGACCATCTCCTCGGCGTCGCCCTCGACCACGGCCTCGGCGAGTTCGCCCAAGTCCTCAGGGTCCATTTTTCCTCCTCCATGGGGGGTTGCGCGCTCATATTACAGAGCAGCCCGCCGTTTTCCATCCCTCAACCGGTCGATATCCCCTTCTTTCCCGAGGCCTTTCCACGCGGCCGGTCCGTTGTCCGACGGCCTTCGACCGCATGGTGTCGAACCCCCGTGGGTTTACATCGTAGATTTCCTCGGAGTTCGAGTCCTGGCTCCCGCTTCTCGCCCGGAGTCGCCGACGTTTACGCTCCGCATGCCGGGTAGAGGGCGTCTCATGTCGACCTCACCTTCTCCGCGAGTGACACGGGCGGACGTCGTCGTCCCCCTGATCGTCGGCGCCGTCCTGGGCCTGACCGTGGGCGCCCTCTCCCTCCTCTTCGGCCAGGAGGTCTCCGTCGCCGTCGCGCTGACACTGACCGGCGCGATGCTCGCCGGCTGGGCGGTCCTGAAGGCCCGGAAGCGGCTCCGGCTGGAGTGAGCCCCGGACGGAGGCCGCGGGTAGCCTGATGACGGGGCGCCCCGGAGACGGGGACGCCGCACCGGCCCGTCCGACCCCGTCGGGACAGGCCGGGCACGCCTGAAGCCGTCCGGGCGTACTCCGCTTCCACCGTCCTCGCCCCGGCCGTCCGCGCGGCGGACCGATCGGGGAGGACACGAGAGGACGTGCGTCGTGAACACACGCGACAGGAACAACGTCGTGCTGCTGGGGCCCGAGGACGGACCTGTCGTGATGCTCGCGCACGGGTTCGGGTGCGACCAGAACCTGTGGCGCCTGGTGGCCCCGCGCCTGGCCGAGGACTTCCGGGTGGTGCTGTTCGACTACGTGGGGTCGGGCCGGTCGGACCTGTCCGCGTGGCGGGAGGAGCGGTACTCGACACTGGACGGCTACACCGAGGACGTGCTGGAGATCTGCCGCGAACTGGACCTGCGGCGGGTGGTGTTCGTGGGCCACTCGGTGAGCGCCATGGTCGGCGTGCTCGCCGCGGCGCGCGAACCCGGGCGGTTCGCCGGGCTGGCGCTGCTCACGCCGTCCCCCCGGTATATCGACGACGGGGACTACCGGGGCGGGTTCAGCGAGGCGGACGTCGACGAGCTGCTGGAGTCCCTGGACAGCAACTACCTGGGCTGGTCCGCGACGATGGCGCCGGTGATCATGGGCAACCCGGACCGCCCCGAGCTGGGCGACGAGCTGGCCAACAGCTTCTGTCGCACCGACCCGGACATCGCGCGCGTCTTCGCCCGCACCACGTTCCTCTCCGACAACCGGGCCGACCTGGCCGGGGTCACGCTCCCGACGCTGGTGGTCGAGTGCGCCCAGGACGCGCTCGCCCCGCCGGAGGTGGGCGCGTTCGTCCACGCCCGGATCCCCGGCAGCCGCCTGGTCACCCTCGACGCCACCGGGCACTGCCCGCAGTTGAGCGCCCCGGAGGCCACCTCCCGGGCCCTGGCCGCCTTCGCGGCGGAGATCCGTTGACGCGTACCGGACCCGGCCCCCGCGGGAACGAGGGCGACGGCGCCCCGGCCTTCTCCGCGCTCCTGGAGGACAGCGCCGAGGACCTCTACGAGAACGCCCCGTGCGGCTACCTGTCCACGCGCCTGGACGGGAGGATCGCCAAGGTCAACACGACCCTGCTGACCTGGCTCGGCTACACCCGCGACCAGCTGGTGGGGCACCGCCGCTTCAGCGACCTGCTCGCCGTCGGCGACCGGATCTACCACGAGACCCACTTCGCCCCCCTGCTGCGCATGCAGGGCGAGGTCGGCGGGGTGGCCCTGGAGCTGCTGACCGCCGGCGGCGGCAGACTGCCGGTCCTGGTCACGTCCATGGTCCGGACCGGCCCCGACGGCGAGCCCCTGCTCATCCGCACCACCCTCTTCGACGCCCGCGACCGGCGCGCCTACGAGCGCGAACTGCTGCGCGCCCGGCGGGAGGCCGACCGGGAGCGCGCGCGCCTGCAGCGCCTGGCCTCCACCCTCCAGCGCACCCTGCTGCCCCCGGCCCTGCCCGAGGTGCCGGGCGTGCGGACCGCCGCGCACTACCACATCGCCTCCCCCGACCAGGTCGGCGGCGACTTCTACGACCTGTTCCCCCTCGCCGGCGGCCGGTGGGGCCTCTTCCTGGGCGACGTGGTCGGCAAGGGCGCCGAGGCCGCGGTCGTGACCTCCCTGGCCCGCTACACCCTGCGCGCCGCCGCCGTCTCCGACCCCGACCCCGTCGCCGTGCTGGCCCGCCTCGACGCCGCCCTGGAACAGGAGTACCGAGGCGACGACCCGCGCTACTGCACCGTCGTCTTCGGCCTGCTCACGCCCTCCCCCGACGGCTGCGACCTCACCCTCGCCAGCGGAGGCCACCCTCCCGCCCTGCTACTGCGCGCCGACGGCACGGCCGAGTACCGGCACACCCCCGGCGGGCAGATCGTCGGCATCCTGCCCGAGGCCCGCTTCGCCTCCTCCGACGTGCGGCTGGAGCCCGGCGACACCCTGATGCTCTACACCGACGGGATCACCGAGGCGCGCACCGACGCCGCGCGGAACCGCTACGGGGAGGAGGCCCTCCTGGACTTCGCCACCGCCCTGGCCCCCACCACCGCGGCCGAGGCCGTCGCCGCGACGACCGGCCTTCTGGCCGGCTTCGGCGACGGCCTCGACGACGACACCGCCGTGATGGCCGTCAGCGTCCCCGCGCCCGGGGGGCGTGACGGCTGACGGGGCGGCCGGCAGGCGCCGCGCGGGCCGACGGTCCCGCCCCCTCACGGCCGGGAGGCCGACAGGCGGTCGGGGCCCTCCATCGGGCTGAGGACCCTGGCGAGGAGGGTGGCGAGCTGGTCGCGCTCGGCCGCGGACAGAGGGGTCAGCGCCGCCGCTTCCACACGCAGCCGTTCGGGCAGCAGGCGGTCGACGAGGCCGCGTCCGGCGTCGGTGAGGCGGACGTCGATCTCGCGGCGGTCGCGGGTGGAGGCGGTCCGGGTGAGCAGTCCGGCGCGTTCCAGGCGGGCCAGGCGCTTGGTGGTGGCGGCCCCCGAGGAGAGCGTCTCGCGGGTGAGCTGGCTGGGGCGCAGTCCCCGGTCGGCCCTGCGCAGCGCGCTCAGGACCTCGAACTCCGGCCGGGTGAGGCCGGTCTCGGCGAGGGTCTCCTCGACGACCTGGCCCATCAGGGCGGCCATCCGGAGAACCCGACCGATCACCTCCATGGTGGAGACGTCCAGGTCGGGGCGCTTCTCCCGCCATTGCGCGGAGATACTCCCCACAGTGTCGCCCACTCGCAACTCCTTCACTTCTAAATTACTTTAAAATAGTTTACTTATGAAGCATCTGCCATCGAAACCGGACGGCCCCTGTCCCGCCTCCTGCGGGTCCTGAGCCCTCGCGACGCCCTCCGGCTGAGCGTGCTCTTCGGCGGTGTCGCCGTTCCGGCGCTGCGCATCGGGGCGAGCGTCGCGATCCCGCTGGTGACGCTCTTCGCGGCGGCCGCGTCGACCTCGTCCCATATGCGGCGCTCGGTTCACTCACTGCACTGTACGGTCGCAACGACCCCTACGCCCGGCGTTCCGCGGTGCTCGCCGTGGCCGGCTCCGGCATGGTGCTGTCCGTCCTCGCGGGAGCGGTCACCGCTCCGCTCACCGACAGCGGGATCGCCAAGGTCCTCGTCGTCACGGCGGTCGCGGCCGTCGCGAAGCTCGCCGCCGACGTCCGCGCGTTCGGCCCGCCCGCCGGACTGATGTTCGTGTCCGCCGTGGGCGCCGCCGCGCGGCTGCGCGCGGCGCTGGACTCCTGCCGGGCCGCGGACGCGGAGCTGCGCCGGGTCCGCGAGAAGTCCCCCGAGGCGCTTCCCGACGCCCGCGACCGGCTCACCCGCACCGTGGTCGCCCTGCGCGAGGCCCACTCGGTCGCCGGCGGCGAGCCGTGGACCAGGGGGTTCTCCCCCGAGGAGGTCACCGCCGCCGAGCAGGCCGCCTACCACTCGCCGGCCGCCGCGCACGCCTCGCGGTGACCCCGCCCCGCGCCCCGGCGGGCGCGCAACCGCGGCCCCCGACCGGTCAGACGTTCCGCCGGTACTGACCGCCCACCTCGAAGAACGCCTCCGTGATCTGCTGCAGCGAGCAGACGCGGGCCGCGTCCATCAGGACCTCGAACACGTTCTCCCCGCTGGTCGCGGTCCGCTTCAACCGCTCGACGGCGTCGGCGGCCTCGTCGCGGTGCTCGTCGTGGAACGCGCGCACGCGCCGCAGCTGGGACTCCTTCTCCGCCTCGGTGGCCCGGGCGAGTTCGACCCCGCCCTCCTCCTCGCCCGCCGAGGCGGGGCGGCGGAAGGTGTTGACGCCGATGACGGGCAGCGTGCCGTCGTGCTTGCGCTGCTCGTACAGCATGGACTCGTCCTGGATCCGGCCGCGCTGGTAGCCGGTCTCCATCGCGCCGAGCACGCCGCCGCGCTCGCTGATCCGGTCGAACTCGGCGAGCACGGCCGCCTCCACGAGGTCGGTGAGCTCGTCGACGACGAACGACCCCTGGAGCGGGTTCTCGTTCATCGCCGGGCCCCACTCGCGGTTGATGATCAGCTGGATCGCCAGCGCCCTCCTCACCGACTCCTCGCCGGGCGTGGTGACGGCCTCGTCGTAGGCGTTGGTGTGCAGGCTGTTGGCGTTGTCGTAGATCGCGATCAGCGCCTGCAGGGTGGTGCGGATGTCGTTGAAGTCCATCTCCTGGGCGTGCAGGGAGCGGCCCGAGGTCTGCACGTGGTACTTGAGCTTCTGGGAGCGCTCGTTCGCGCCGTACCGGTCGCGCATGGCGATCGCCCAGACCCTCCGGGCGACGCGGCCGAGCACCGAGTACTCGGGGTCCATCCCGTTGGAGAAGAAGAAGGACAGGTTGGGCGCGAAGTCGTCGACGTCCATGCCCCGGGCGAGGTACGCCTCGACGTAGGTGAAGCCGTTCGCGAGGGTGAACGCGAGCTGGCTGATCGGGTTCGCCCCGGCCTCGGCGATGTGGTAGCCGGAGATGGACACCGAGTAGAAGTTGCGGACCCGGTTCCGGATGAACCACTCCTGGACGTCGGCCATCATCCGCAGGGAGAACTCGGTGGAGAACAGGCAGGTGTTCTGCCCCTGGTCCTCCTTGAGGATGTCGGCCTGCACCGTGCCGCGCACCGAGGCCAGGGCGCGGGCGCGCGCCTCGGCGGCCTCCGTCGCGTCGGGCTCGCGGCCGTACAGCTCGCGGAGCGCGTCGACCTGCTGGTCGATGACGGTGTTGAGGAAGAACGCCAGCACGGTCGGGGCGGGACCGTTGATCGTCATCGACACGGAGGTCGACGGATCCACCAGGTCGAACCCGTCGTAGAGCGCCTTCATGTCGTCCAGGGTGGCCACCGAGACCCCGGAGGTGCCGACCTTGCCGTAGACGTCGGGGCGCGGGTCGGGGTCGCGGCCGTACAGGGTGACGGAGTCGAACGCCGTGGACAGGCGGGTCGCCTCCCCGTCGGCGGACAGCAGCTTGAAGCGGCGGTTGGTGCGGAACGGGTCGCCCTCCCCCGCGAACATCCGGGCCGGGTCCTCCCCGTCGCGCTTGAACGGGAAGACGCCCGCGGTGAAGGGGAAGAAGCCGGGCAGGTTCTCCCGGCGCCAGTACGACACGAGTTCGCCGTGGTCGGTGAAGCGGGGAAGCGCCACGCGCGGGATCCTGCTCCCCGAGAGGGACTCGCGGGTCAGAGGCGTGCGGATCTCCCGGTCGCGGACCCTCACGACCTGCTCGTCGCCGGAGTAGGACGCCACCACCCCGGGCCAGGACCGGATCTGGCCGGCGACCCCGTGCGGCAGCTCCCCGCGCGCGGCCTCCAGCAGCTCCGCGACACCGGAGCCGTCGTGGCCCGCTTCGGCCAGCTCCCGCCCGACCTCCTCCAGCCGCTGGACCCGGCGCGCGGCCTCGACGAGCCTCCCGGTCTCGGCGTGGTAGCCGCGCACGGCCTCGGCGATCTCGGCGAGGTAGCGGACCCGGTTCGCGGGGACGACCCGCGCGGTGCCGCTGGAGTACCGCACGTCCGCACGGGGCAGGGCGCCCTCGTCCGCCTTCAGGCCGTGCTCGCGCAGCGCGTCGCGCAGGTGCTGGTACAGCGCTGTCACGCCGTCGTCGTTGAAGGACGCCGCCGAGGTCCCGAACACCGGCATGTCCTCGGGCCGGGACCCGAACGCCTCGCGGTTGCGCACCATCTGCCGGCCCACGTCGCGCAGGGCGTCGTGGGCGCCCCGGCGCTCGAACTTGTTGATGGCCACCACGTCCGCGAAGTCGAGCATGTCGATCTTCTCCAGCTGGGAGGCCGCGCCGAACTCCGGCGTCATCACGTACATCGAGGCGTCCACGAACGGCACGATCGCCGCGTCGCCCTGCCCGATGCCCGGGGTCTCCACGACGACCAGGTCGAAGCCCCCGGCCTTGACCACGTCGATCACGTCGGCGAGGTTGTCGGGGAGCTCCCGGCTGCCCCGGGTGGCCAGGGAGCGGAAGAAGACCCGGTCGCCGTCGAGGGAGTTCATCCGGATCCGGTCCCCCAGCAGCGCGCCGCCGCCGCGGCGGCGGGTGGGGTCGATCGCGACCACCGCGATGCGCAGCTTGTCCTGCTGGTCCACCCGGAACCGGCGCACGATCTCGTCGGTCAGCGACGACTTGCCCGAGCCGCCGGTGCCGGTGATGCCCAGGACGGGGACGCGGCGGGCCGACGAGCGCAGCCGCTCCAGGAAGCCCTCGGGGAGGGAGCCCCGCTCGGCGCCCGTGACGGCGCGGGCCAGCGCGGGCCGCTCCCCCGCCAGCACGGCCGCGGCGTCGGCCCGCCGGTGCGCCCACAGGTCGGTGTCGCAGGCGCGCACGATCGTGTTGACCATCCCGGCCAGCCCCATGCGCTGGCCGTCCTCGGGGGAGAAGATCGTCACCCCGGCCGCGCGCAGCCGCGCGATCTCCTCGCCGACGATGACGCCGCCCCCGCCGCCGTACACCTTGACGTGGCCCGCGCCCCGCTCGCGCAGCGACTCCACCAGGTACTCGAAGTACTCCACGTGCCCGCCCTGGTACGAGCTGACGGCCACCCCCTGGACGTCCTCCTCGACCGCGGCGTCGACCACCTCCCGGACCGACCGGTTGTGTCCCAGGTGGACGACCTCGGCGCCCTGCGACTGCAGGATGCGCCGCATGATGTTGATCGAGGCGTCGTGCCCGTCGAAGAGGCTGGAGGCGGTGACGAGGCGCACGGGGTGCTCGGGCCGGTGCAGCGGGGCGGGGGCGCTCAGGTCACTCATGGTTCCCTCCGGGTGGCGGACGGCAAATATTAGGACATCCAAGTAAATAGTAGACGCCCCTTCCCGCCTCCGGGGATACCCCTACCCCGGTTTCCGGTGCCCCCGTCGGTCCGGACGCCGGCAGGCGCCCGGACCGACGACCCCGCCCGGTCAGCCGAGGTTCTTCCGCCGGACCTCCCAGTCGCTGCCGCACAGGCCGCAGTCGGGACCGGTGAACTCCCGCGCGGCGTCGGCGTCGTCCTTCAGCCGCCACTTGAGCCAGGCGACGCCGACCCGGCCGAACTCGCCGCCGTTGGGCTCGCCGTAGGTCCCGTAGTGGCCGACGTCGAGGTTGCCCATGAAGGCGGGCAGGCCGGCGGGCAGCCGGTCCCAGTCGTCCATGGCGTTGGGGTAGGCGATGTCGCCCGGGCCGCCGACGAAGTAGGCGATCGGCGCGTGCAGCCTGGCCAGCTGGTAGTTGTCGGAGTCGGACAGGAGGCCGCTGTTCCACAGGACCGTGGTGGTGACGCGCGGGTCGTCGGCGACCTCGTAGGCCTCCAGTCCGCCGCAGGACTGCCCCATCACCGCGATCCGGGTGGTGTCGATCCGGCCCCGGTACTCGCTGAAGTAGCGGTCGTCCTCTTCGACCGCCCAGTCGACCGCCTCGATGAGCTGGTCGGCGTCGCTGCGGCCGGTCCCGCCCGGCCGGCCGTTGGCGATGACCAGGAAACCGTGCGAGGCGAACTCGGTGAGGATCTCCTCGAACATGGTCCCGTCCGCCCGGCAGGCGCCGTTGCCCCAGACCACGATCGGCAGCTCGACACCGTTCGGGAGCGTGTCCGGCCGGTAGATCGTGTGGTCGCGCAGCCGCAGCGTGGTCTCGTACCCGGCCGGGTAGGGCCCGCTGCCGTCCGCGGCGGCCGCCGCGGACGCGGTCACCGGGGCGAGCCCGCAGGCCACCGCCAGAGCCGCGCCCACGGCCGCCATCCGTCTGGTCCTTCTTCTCATCCGCACGTTTTTCCTCCCGGTGGAAAGCGCCCTCGGGCGGAGACCGGACCGAAGACGGAAGAACACTGTCAGGCACCGAACTGTTACACCGGGGGAAATGGCCGTCAATGACGGAAGCCGATGACTGGTGGTTCCACCGATCCGCCCCTGCGGCGCGGCGGGCCGGTGGGAATCCCTGTCGGATTCCGTCGCGGAACAGCGGGAAACCGAAGGCCGCCCGCCTTTCCCCGGTCCGGGAATTCGGTTCCGGGGCCGCGGCCCGGCGCGGCCCGCGCCGGGCCGTCGGGCCGGGCGCCCCCACGGACCGGGAAAGCGGTACCCACCTCGCGCCCTCCCCACTCCCACCTGGGGGGTTCCTAAAATGCACCATCCAGGACAGTCAAAGAACCGTAACCCTACGTGGTAGTTATGTAGCTGTGGGTTCGCTCTGGAATCAGGTCAAGTTCATCTCGAAGCTGGTCAGCGCTCTGTTGACGTTCGTCGCGGGCGTCGCCCTCGCCGGGCACCAGGCCGGCCTGTGGACGTTCTCCTCCGGTTGGCGCTTCAACGCCGCGGCGGTCGGCGTCACCCTGGTCTTCCTGGCGTCGGTGGCGTCGGCCGTCAGGCAGTGGCGGGCCGAGGCCGCCGAGCGGACCCTGAGGTACGTCCGCCAGGGCACCGGCCACGCCCTGAACGCGCTGCTGTTCCGGGTCCAGGACGAGACCGGCATCGACATGCGGGACCTGGGCGCCACCGCCTACGTGGTCACCCGCACGGGTGTGTGGCCCCGGCGGCGCGAGCGGCTCGAACCGGTGGCGCGGGTGCGCTTCCGGTCGGTCAACGCCTGCTGCGTGGACTGGCGCCCCGGGGTCGGCGTGGTCGGCCGCTGCGTGGCCCTCGCCCGGCTCCTGGTCGTCGACGTCGGGGACCTCGACCGGCAATTGGAGGGAGTGACCGCCACCGAGTGGGAAGAACTGAAGCAGATGGAAAAGGAGGACGGCCAGGAACACGAACTGACCCAGGGGATGAGCCACGACGAGTGGCGGCAGGCCAGAGGCAAGTTCAGCGTTGTCCTTGCCACGCCGCTGGTCAGGCGGTCCCGGACCGGGACGACGGTGGAGGGTTGCGTCTCCGTCGACGTCATGGCCCCGGACCCCTTTCCGGACACCTACGACCTCCTGTGCGGCGAAGCCGTACGGCACGCCGCCGCGGCGGCGGCGCGCGAGATCGGCAGCGTCCTGGCCGCGGCGTCCGGCTGAGCCCCTCTTGCCACGCACCCATCGCGCAGAGACGAGAGCCCGTGAGCAACGGTAGACACATCAAGGCCCGCAGCCTCAGCACCGAACCGATCGCGACGGACGAGGCGCGCAAACTCCTCACCGAGGAGATGGAGCGGCTCGGCGCGCGCTCGGCCGTCGACGCCGCCCGGCGATCCGCCCCCCGAGACACCGAGCACCGGAGCGCGTCCTCCGCGCGCCGCCGGTCCCCCGACCGCCACCGCTGAGAAACCCCCGCGGAGTCGGACACCACCACACCTCGTCCGGTCCCCCCATGCCCGGCCCCGGCCGGGCATGGGGTTCCGCCAGCTCTCGGGAACCCGGCGCGACCGCCCGAACACCGTGGGTATGGCCATGATCCACAGGAAACGCGGCATCCGACCGGTGTAGCTTCTCGTCCAGCACCTTCCCCGTGACGACAGGCCCGCCCATGAACGACACCCCTCCGCGTGTTCCGGACATCGACCTGACCGCCCCCGCGGCCGCCCGGGTGTACGACGCCCTCCTGGACGGCAAGGACAACTTCGAGGTCGACCGCCGGGTCGCCGAGATGATGATGAACGCGGTCCCCGGCCTCAAGGGGATGGCGCGGTCCACCCGGGCCTGGCTCGGCAGGGTCGTCACCTTCCTCGCGGGCGAGGCGGGCGTCTCCCAGTTCCTGGACATCGGCTCGGGCCTGCCCACCAACCGCAACGTCCACCAGGTCGCCCAGGAGACGACCCCCGGGGCGCGGGTGGTCTACGTCGACAGGGACCCCATAGTGCTCGCGCACGGCCGCGCCCTCCTCGCCGAGAACCAGTACACCGCCGTCGTGCACGGCGACCTGCGCGACCCCGCCGCGATCCTGGCCCATCCCGGGGTCCGGCGGCTGGTCGACTTCGACGAGCCGGTGGCCGTCCTGCTCTCCGGCGTCCTGCACTTCCTGCTCGACGAGGACGACCCCCACGCACTCGTGGGCGTCCTGCGCGACGCCCTGCCCACCGGGTCCTACCTGGCCATCTCGCACATGGAGAACCAGACCGACCCCCGGAGCGCCGAGAAGATGTCGCGGATGGCCTCCAGCATCCCCAACCAGCTCCGCTCCCGCGCCGAGGTCCTCCGCTTCTTCGGCGGCCTGCCCCTCGTCGAACCGGGCCTGGTCCCCGTCACCGCCTGGCGCCCCGACGCCGAGGCCCTGGCCGCCGACCCGGCGTGGCTGTTCGGCGGAGTCGCCCGCGTCTGACACCGGCGGGCCGCGGCGGTCCGGGTGAACGGCGCCCGCCGTCCACGGCCCGCCGGTTCCCCGCCGGCACCACGGGACCTTCGCGACCTCGCCGGGACTTTCCCAAAAGCTTCTCCGGCGCGCCGCGAAGCGGGTGGAGTGGCGCTAGCATCATGCGTGTGACAATGCCGAAAGTGTCGGACCCCGACGCGGAATTGCGTTCGGAACTGGTGGACCTGGGCGGCGTCGAGCTGTCCGAACTCGCCATTCTGGGTGATTCCGCCTTCTCCCACGCGCTGCGCAGGGTGAGGGAGGAGGCCGATAATCCACCGCATTCGGTCGCCGGTTTCGAAGCGGTCATCTGACCGGGAACCCGCCGTCCGGAATTTCCGACTACAGAATCCCATTCCGGGCACGATCCGTTTCCCCGTCCGCTTCGGCCGGCGGACTCTGATTGGAGCCGGCGACCCGATCCATGGACGCACCCGCTGTGACACCCCACCCGCACAGGACCGAATGGCCGGACACGGTCGACGTCGACGCCCTGCTGTCAACGGGCTGGAGACCGCTGCCGTTCCGTGAGTACGTGCTCAAGCTGCACAGCCGCTGCAATCTCGCGTGCTCGTACTGCTACGTGTACCGGATGGCCGACCAGAGCTGGCGGTCCGCGCCCCGGGTGATCGAGCGCGCGACGGTGGACCGGGTGGCACGGCGGATCGCCGACCACGCGCGGTGGCACGGCCTCGACGGGGTCCGGGTGGTGCTGCACGGCGGCGAACCCCTGCTGGCGGGGGCCGACCTCATCGACCACACCGCCGCCCGGCTGCGCGCCGAACTGGGGCCGGTCCGCCTGGACCTGCGGATGCAGACCAACGGCGTCCTCCTCGACGACGCCATGATCGACCTGCTGGACCGACACCGGATCCGCGTCGGGGTCAGCCTGGACGGCGGCCGTGCCGACAACGACCGGCGCCGCGTCCACGCGGACGGCCGCGGCAGCCACGACCTGGTGGCCGACGCGCTGCGCCGCCTTCGCGCGCCCCGGACGCGGCGGCTGTTCAGCGGCCTGCTCTGCACGATCGACCTGGAGTCGGACCCCGAGGAGGTGTACGACGGCCTGCTGGAGTTCGACCCCCCGCGCGTCGACTTCCTCCTCCCGCACGGCAACTGGACCGACCGCCCTCCGCGGCGCACCGCCGACCCGTCGCGCACGCCCTACGCCGACTGGCTGCTGGCGGTGTTCGACCGCTGGTACGGCAGGACCCCGCGGGCGACGGAGGTCCGGTTCTTCCAGGAGATCATGAACCTGCTGCTGGGCGGCGCGAGCCGCAGCGAGACCGTGGGGGTCAGCCCGGTGGCGCTGCTGGTCGTCAACACCGACGGCGCCCTGGAGCAGGTGGACACGCTCAGGTCCGCGTACCCGGGCGCCCCCGCCACCGGCCTGAACGTGCACACCAGCGACCTGGACGCCGCGCTGCGGCACCCCGCGGTCGCGGTCCGCCAGCTCGGCCTCGACTCGCTGGGCGGCGAGTGCCGGGCCTGCTCGCTCCGGTCGGTCTGCGGCGGCGGCTACTACCCGCACCGCTACCGCGCGGGCACCGGGTTCGCCAACCCCTCCGTCTACTGCCCCGACCTCATGGCGGTGATCCGGCACATCAGGGACCGCGTGCGCGCGGACGTGGAGTTGCTGAAGGGGCGCGGCCGGTGAGCCGCGGCGCGGCGGTGGCGCTGGCCCCGCACACCCTCTCCGACGCGCGGTTCGCCGCCCTCGCCCGCGGGCTCGGCGACGGGTCCACCGTGGCGCTGCTGCGCGCCGCCCAGCTCAGCAAACGCCTGGTGCGCCTGCGCGCGCTCCACGACGCGGCGCGGGACTCCGGGCTGGCCGTGTGGTTCCTGCCCGGTTACGCCCTCCTGGCGCGGGTGCAGCGGACGGCTCCCGACGCCGTCCGCGAGGTGCTGACGCTGCCCCAGGTGGGCGCCTGGGCGGCGCACACCCTGCGCCGGCTGCGCGGCAGCGTCCGCCTCGACGAGCCGCTGTGGGCGGACGTGGCCCACATCGGCGCGGTGGCCGCCGCGGCCGCGGTCCGCGCCGGTGTGGACTTCTCGGTCGAGGTCCCGGTCCGGGAGGGCGCGGCCGCGCTCCCGGGGCTGGGGCTGGCCCGGATCGGCGGGACCGCCGCGACGGCCCTCGTCCGGGGCTCGGGAGGGCGCGCCACCGTGTACGGCGACGGCCGCGCCCGCGTACCGCTGCCGGAGGAGCCGGGGGTGGAGTCCCCCGACTGGCTTCCGGTGCGCCGCGTGGCGGTCGAGCAGGACGGCCTGCGCCTCTCGGTCGCCCTCGAGGACCTGGACCCGTACCGCGACCCGCACGGGCTCGGCGCCGCGCCCCGCCTGTCGGCCGACGACGCGGCGCGCTGGCGGCGCGTCGTCGGCGGCGCGTGGCGGCTGCTCGTGCGCGACCACCCCGAGTACGCGGCCGGCGTCGCCTCCGGGCTGGGCGAACTCGTCCCGCTGCGCGGCCGGGACGGCGGGAAGGGCAGGAACGCCACCTCGGCCGACTCCTTCGGCTCCGCCTCGGTCTCCGAACCGGCCGACGAGGTCTCCCTCGCGGTGGGCCTGCTGCACGAGTTCCAGCACGCCAAGCTCGGCGCGCTGATGGACCTGATCCCCCTGCACGGCGCCTGCGGGGACCGGGTCTTCTACGCGCCGTGGCGCGACGACCCGCGCCCGCTGCCCGGCCTCCTGCACGGGGTGTACGCCCACATGGGGGTCGCCGACTTCTGGCGGGCCCGCCGGGACCCGGCCGACGGCCCGGACGCGGAGTTCGCGCGCTTCGAGTTCACCCGCTGGCACGCCCAGACGCGCGGCGCGGCCGACACCGTGGCCCGCAGCGGCCTGCTCACCCCCGCCGGCCGGCGCTTCCTGGACGGCCTGCGCGCCCGTCTGGCCGAGACCGCCCCGGAGGCCGCGGCGGAGCCGCCGTCGCCCCGTCCGGCGCTGGACGCGTCGGCCGACCACGCGCTGCTGTGGCGGCTGCGCAACCTGCGGCCCGACCCCGCGGCCCTGGCCGAACTGGCGCGGGCCTGGACCGCCGGGGAGCGGCCCCGCCCCCTGCGGGTGCCGCTGGAGGTCACCGCCGGTTCCGGCGCCCCGGCCGCCAACAGGCGCCTGGACCTGCTGGTGCTGCTGCTGCGCGCGCCCGACCGGTGCGCGGCGCCGCGCGCCGGGACGGCGGGCGCCTCGGAGGCCGACGTCGCCCTCCTGGAGGGGCGCGCCGACGACGCGCGGGCCGGGTACCGGGCGCTGATCCGCCGGGACCGCGAACGGATCGACGCCTGGGCCGGGCTGGCGCTGGCCCGTTCCCTCTCCGCTCCCCCGGCCGGGAACGGGCGGGGCGACCCGCTGCGCGAGCGCCCCGAGGTCGTCCTCGGCCTGCACCGCGTCCTCCACGGGCACGGCGCCGACGCCGACCCCGAGTCGCTGGCGTCCTGGCTCCCGGACCTGGGCCCCGACCCCGCCCCCGACGGGGTGCGGGCCTAGGGAAGCTCCGGCGCGGGGGTGATTCGGCGTGCCGGTGCTTCGGGTGGGTCGTTCGGCCTCATGCCGTGCGGATCGCGGGGTCACGGCGGGCGGCGACGGCGGATGCGGGTCGGGGCCGCGCCCGTGATATCCGTCGCGTGAGGGTTCCGTTGACGGTCGTGGGCTTTCTGCCCGTTTCGGGGGCCGGAAGGGCGGAAATCCCAAGATCATTCCGGGGCAGAGCGGAACCGGCCCTCGAATGTCCGGTGATCTTGCTGTTTTCCCCACGGAATCCTTGGTTTCAGGGGGAAAACAGCAAGATCGTCGGGCAGGGCGCCTGGGGGACCGCGAACCGGTCCCTCCACGCGGCCCCGACCGGCGCCCGCCGTCGCCGCCCGCTGTCACCAGGCCCCGAGCGAACCCCGACCCGACAGAGCCCGGACCACCCCCGCGCCGGAAACTCCACGGCGCCCCGGGTTCGAGGCCCCCTGCCTCCCCTCACACGACGGGGGGTTCGATGTCGAACTGGATCCGCTCGCCCGCCATCGCCAGGAGGGTCTCGGGGTGGTTGGCCCCGAGCAGGCGTCCGAACCCGGAGATCGCCTGCCGGTCCATCTCCTCGGCCCGTTCGGTCTCCCCCGCGCGGCGCAGGTCCAGCGAGTGGTTGTGGCGGCAGAGCCGGGTCAGCGGGTGCTCCTCGCCGCGGACCTCGATGGAGCTGCGCAGGTTCTCCTCCGACAGCCGCAGCGCGGTCAGGTCGTCGCCGAGGTGGAAGTGGTCGCTGGCCAGGTTCGCGGCGATGCACAGGTAGTAGGGGTGCTCCCTGCCCCGCAGCACCGCCAGCCGCTCCGCGATCGAGGTGTTGAGCTCCAGCGACTCCTCGTGGTGGCCCCGCGCGGTGACCAGGATCGAGTGGTTGTTCTGGTAGACCACGGTGAGGATGTTGTCCGCGCCGAACCTCCGCAGCGAGGTGTCGGCCGCCGTCCCGCTCAGCCGGAAGGCGGTGTCCGTGTCGCCCATCAGCCGCAGCACGTCGGCCAGGACCCAGGTGGCGGCGATCGTGTCGCCGTGGTCGGGGCCGAAGTGGCGGGTGAAGGACCGCAGGCACGCCTCGGCGTGCTCGCGCGCCTCGACGAGCCGCCCGACCCAGCGCAGCGTGCGCGCGTACCCCAGCCTGGCGTCGGTGACGTCGGTGTGGTCGGGGCCGAGCTGCTCCTCGTACTTGTGGAGGATGCCCTCCATCAGTTCGAGCGCCTCGTGGTACTCGCCGGTGCCGCGCAGGTCCCGGGCGAGCTGGTTGGTCGAGGCGAGGGTGCGCTCGTGGTCGGGGCCGAAGATGTGCTGGCGCATGCGCAGCGTCCGGCGGTCCAGGTCGCGGGCGCGCGCGAACTCCCCCTGGAGCCGGTAGTCGACCCCGAGGTTGTTGGCGACCCGGAGCGTGGCCGGGTGGTCCCGGCCGAACCTGCGCTCGTGCTTCTCCAGGTTCTCCTGGTCCAGCCGCAGCGCCTCGTCGAACCTGCCCAGGAGCCGCAGGTCGGCCCCGTAGCTGTTGCTCAGCACCAGCGTGTGCTCGTGGTCCTCGCCCAGGACCCGGCGCATCCGCTCCAGCGTGTCCTCGTTCAGCTCGCGGCACCGGTCGGTCTCGGTGAGCACGCGCAGGGCGGTGGCCAGCATCCGGCAGGCGACCAGGGTCTGCTCGTCGTCCCAGCCGTGGCGTTCGCGCCAGGTGTCGACCGTCAGCTCGCCGAGGCTCCGGCTGCCCTCGTAGTCGGCCCTCATGTACCGGTAGCGGATCAGGTCCAGGACCGTGTCGCGGATCTCGCCGTCGTCGTTGAGGACCAGATCGGTGCCGCGGACGTGGCGGTCGATCTCGGACAGCGCCTCCCAGTTGGCCACGTTGTCGGGGTCCCCCGGGTTGGCCCCGGCCATGATGACCTGGGCCAGCCTCCGGTAGGCCGACCGCTCGTCGCTGTCGAGCCAGTCCCTCAGGATGGTCTGCACCAGGCGGTGGATGCGCAGGCTGTTCTCGCCGTAGTCGAGGCTGGCCATGGCGTAGGTGCGGATGTCGCGGACCGCCCGGTGGAAGCGCAGCGGGTCGCCCAGGGTCTCGCGCAGCTGGAGCGGCTCGGTGATGTCGCGCCCGCCCCGCTGCAGCAGCCGGTAGGTGATCGGCTCGGCGCTGAAGAACGCGCACAGCTGAAGGAGCTGCGCGGCCGCCGGGTTGAGGTCGACGAGCTTGTCGAAGGCGACCTTCCAGGTGGCCACCACCGAGGCCGGGTAGCCGATCGGCACGTTCTGGCCCAGGAGTTCGCCGCTGCGCTCCTCCAGCAGCTCCAGGTGCTCGTCGACCGACATCCCGGTCTCGGCCTGCCAGGCCCCGGCCTGCTCCAGCGCCAGCGGCAGGTCCCCGAGCCACTCGGCGAGCCGGTCGGCGTCCTCGATCGTCAGGTGCGGCGCGCGGGTGCGCAGCAGCCGGACGCTCTCCTGCCGCTGGAAGACGTCGACCGCCATCATCTCGGCGACCTCGCGCCATCCCCGGTTGCGCGAGGTGATCAGGATGTGGCCGGTGGGGTAGGGCAGGTACTCCTGGATCTCGGAGGGCGCGCCGGCGTTGTCGAAGACGAGCAGCCACCGCGGGTGCGGGTCCCCCCTGCGCAGCCGTTCCTGCACCCGCGCGATGACCTCGCCGGCGTCCCCTTCGGTGTTCAGCCGGAGGCGGCCCGCCAGTTCCACCAGTGACGCGCGGATCAGCTCGGGCTGCTCGGCCGAGATCCACCAGACGAGGTCGTAGTCCGCCCGGAACCGGTGCGCGTACTCGACCGCGAGCTGGGTCTTGCCGACGCCGCCCATCCCCTGCAGGGTGCGCGGGACCACGGCCGTGACCTGGCGGTCGAGTCCTCTGCGCAGGTCGAGCAGGAGTTCCTCGCGGCCGGTGAAGTTGGGGTTGCGCAGGGGGATCCTGCCCCAGACGGCGGGTCCCTGCGGCGACGGCGCCGCGGCGGGCGCCTCGCGGTCGGCGTGCTGGCTTCCAGTTGGTTCGGCGTTCACCAGGGCTCCTGGGTCGGTGCGGACGGGACGGGACGCGGCGCCGGCCGTTTCGCCGGGGACCGCCGTGGCTGTCGCTCGGTGGCCCGGGGAGGCCCTCGGCGTCCGCCTCCCCCGGTTCCCCCGGTCCCCCGCCGCGACCCCGGTGAGGGACAGCGCCATCGCGGGCTCGGACGCGCCGGAGGGCTCGCCCAGGCGGCGCGCGACGGCGGCGTACTCGCCGCCGAGCGCGCGCAGAACCCGGTGGGCCACCACCGCGAACGGCCTGCTGAGGTCCGAGCCCCCGCTCCCCGCCGCCCCCGACAGCAGGCCGCGGAAGTCCACCGGGGTGCCGAGCCGCTCGGCGAAGACCTCCGACACCTGGTGGAGCACCTGGTACGCCTCGGCCCGCCGCAGCGCGGTGAGCAGCAGTTCGGCCACGCCGTCGTGGAACTCGTACGCCGTGGCCGTGGGGTCGGGGTCCTCCTCGGCCCCGGCGAACTCCGGGTGCGCGGGCCTGAGCAGCCCGCCGAGGAACACCTCGGCCAGGTGGGCGGGCCGGGAGCGGGGCAGCATCGCCTTCTGCACCAGCCGCATCACCGGCAGGCTCAGCGGCGCGGCCGACAGGTAGCAGGCGAGCCGGAACGCGGTGGGCGAGGCGGCGGCGCGGAACCGGCGCACCCGCTCCCCGGCCGTGGCGGGCTCCCCCGGGCCGTCGGGGCGGGCCTCGTACGCGCGCCCGGTGAACAGCGCGGTCCCCGCCACGACCGGGCGGGCGGGGTCGCCCAGCAGCCGGGCCCACCCGGCCAGCCAGCGCGGTTCCATCTCCAGCACCGGGACGGCGAGCCCCGGGGGGCGGTCGGCCCCGCCGTCGCCGCGCGGCCGCGCGGTCAGCCCGCTGTTCGCCGGCCCCGCGCCGCCCGCCCGGAACCACACCGGGGTGAACGACCGGTCGCAGCGGGCCCACAGCCGCTGCGGCAGCGGCTGCACCAGGGCCACCGCGCCATGCCGGCCCCACGTCTCCAGCAGCCGCTCCGCCCGCCCGTCGCGCCACGCGTCCCCGATGCAGTCGCTGACGACCAGGACCAGCCGCCGCCCTCCGGGGTCGACGAGCTCCCGGGGGGAGCGCCGGTCCCGGCCCGCGACGGTGGCCAGCCAGAGCGGCCGGTCCCCGGGGGCGTCGGTGTCCAGCAGCCAGGTGCGCACGTCGCGGAAGACCCCCTGGCGTTCGAGCAGCGCGGCGAACTCGGCGACGTTGCGCCGCCAGACGGCCATCGAGCGGCTGGTGTCCCAGACGACGGCGAGTTCGAGCACACGGTCGGGGACCGCGCGCAGCCGCGGCAGCCACATCCCCTGCTCGGCCCGCGCGACGGCCGTCGCGACCTCGTCGAGTTCCCTGCGGTGCCGGGAGGGGACCGGCCGGCGCAGGGGACGCAGCGCCCGCGCCATGCGCGGCGCCGAGGGCAGCGCCGGGACCGCGGGCAACCGGGTCCGGACCCGGTGCGGCCCGCCCCCGCCGCCCCCGCTGTCGGGCGCGGGCAGCCGCGCCTCCGCGAGGGGGTCGGGCGCGGCCGACGGGCCCTGCCCGGTCCGGGGGCGGACGGCGTCGGGCGGAGGGGGTGCGGACGGCGCCGGCCGGTCCCTCCCGTCCGGCGCGGACCGCGTACTCCTCGCCCCCGTCCTGGTCCGGGGCAGGTAGGCGGCCAGCCACAGCGCGTCGGCGATCTCCTCGCCGGTGGGCGGGACCGTCATTCCCTCCAGGACGGGGATGAGCCGCTCGATCATGCCGGGTCCGCCGAGCTGATGGGGCGCAGCAGCTCTTCCTGCAGCCTCTGCCGGGCGTCGTCGGGCATCCGGGCGCCGGACATGGCGAAGTGGATCGCGTTCAGCAGCTGGTCGGTGGCGATGTCCGCGTGCTCGCGCCGTTCCAGGAAGCGCCGGATGACGGGGCGCGCCCGCTCCAGGGCGTTCTCGCCGAGGTGGGCCGCGACGATCTCGGCCAGCGCGGCGTGGTCGTGCGGCTGGATGTCCAGTCGGATGCACCGGCGCAGGAAGGCGGGCGGGAACTCGCGCTCCCCGTTGCTGGTGACCACCACGACCGGGAAGGCGCTGCACAGCACCCGGCCGTGTCGGACCGGGACCCGGTCCGCGTGGTCGGCGGTCATCACGGCGACCTCGTCCTGCCCGTCGGGGAGCCGGGCCAGCTCGGCCACGGTGAACTGCCCCTCCTCGAAGACGTTGAGCAGGTCGTTGGGCAGGTCGATGTCGCCCTTGTCGAGCTCGTCGACGAGCAGCACCCGGGGCCGGGCGCGCGGCAGCAGCGCGGTGCCCAGAGGGCCCAGCCGGATGTAGCGGCCGATGTCGGGGGCCGCCGGGGGGCCGCCCGCCGGGCCGGAGGACTCCAGGTTGGCCTCCTGCAGGCGCCCGATGGCGTCGTAGCGGTAGAGCCCGTCCAGCAGCGTGCTCCTGCTGTTGACCGGCCAGTGCAGGACCGGACCCAGGCGCAGCTCGTCGGCGATGCTGTGGGCGAGAGTCGACTTGCCCACCCCGGGCTTGCCGGTGACCAGGAGCGGCCGGCGCAGGTAGAGGGCCGCGTTGACGAGCTCCACGACGTGCGGGTCGGCGCGGTAGTTGCGGGCCCGCCGCTGCTCGTCCGACCGGCGCGCGTCGTCGGCGGGGAGCGGGGTGCTGATCGGCTCCCCCGGGAAGGCCCGCCACGGCGGCGGGGGCGGAAGGCGCTCGTCGATGTCGTCGTGCGGCTCCCCCCTGCCCCGGTAGATGAGCCACTCCCGGTCGTCCGACGGGGAGGGGGCGCTCGCGTCGCGAGGGGCCTCGTCCACGGGTGTTCTCCTTCGTGAGTACGGGGGTCAGGCGGGGGCTCGCAGCGGGCCGGGGCCCTCCACGCGGTCGGCGTCGTCCCACAGCAGGGTCAGGTGGCGGCCCAGGTGGTCGGGGTCCCCCGCCAGTTCGGCCTCGTTGCGCAGCCGGTGGACCTGCTCGGGGAGGTCGAGCAGCCCTCCGGCCCGCAGCAGCCGCTGGACCTGGCCGCGGAAGTCCGCGAAGTCGCGGACGTCCCGGCACCACAGCATGATCGGCACCCCGCTCTGCCAGCCGACGCGCACGAGGTCGCGCGCGGGGTCGGCGTGCACCACGGGCGCGTGCCCCACGACCAGGCAGACCCTGCGCTCGTCGTTGAACAGCCGGGTGAGCAGCGCCTCGGGGGCCTCCTGGCCGGGGCCGGCGACCCAGTGCGTGCTGCGCTCGTCGCGGATGCGGCCGTACCGGCCGACCCACTCCCACTTGCGCAGCCAGGCGTTGCGCAGCGCGGGGTCGCGCAGGCGCTCCTGGCTGCGCACGACCACCGGGTAGGCGATGCAGATGCGGTGCTCCACGTTGCTGGAGCCGATCGTCCACTCGTCGACCGGGTGGTTCAGCAGCTTCCTCGGCAGCACGAACTCGATGACGGGGCGGCCCAGGCGCACGACGTCGGCGGGCGCCTCCTCCAGCCTGGCCTCCAGCCGGCGGGGGATCTCGGTCAGCGGGTGCGGGACGTCGTCGGCCTCGACCACCCGGCTCTGCCCCGTGTCGTGCTGGAGGGTGATCGTCAGCAGGTAGTGGTCGGGGGCCGCGCCGTCCTCGTCCAGCTCGGTCACGTAGTACCACGGCCGGGTCGACGGGCGGGCGTCCCCCCGGTCGGCCTCCGCGACGGCGTTCAGGAGGCTGCCGCGGGAGACCCCCAGGCGCTCGGCCGTGTGCTCGGTCCAGGCCCGGATCCGCGGCCCCGGGGGGTCGACCAGGATCCGGCCGATCCGGGCGGTGAGGAAGAGCAGCGGGGGGATGCCGTCGTAGCGGGCGGCGGTGACCTCCTCCAGCTCCTCGGCCACCGCGATGAGGTCGCCGGGGTCGGCGCGCAGGAACGGGCCGAGCAGCCCCGACGCCTCGTCCGCCAGGCCCCGGGGCAGGATGTCGGGATCCACCCTGCTCAACAGCTCGTACAGGTTGTTCCGCTCCTCGCTGCGCAGCAGGGGGTCGGGGAAGAAGTCCCCGATCAGCCGGTCCAGCGCCCGGAGGTCGGCCTTGCTGTGCCTGGTCCCGAGGATCGCGCGGAGCTCGTGCAGTCCGCCCGGCCGGCTCTGGCAGACGCGCAGCAGGTTGCGCACGTCCACGTGGTCCTCCTCGTGCCGGGGCACGGCGGGCCGTCGCGGGTAGCGCTGCTCGAAGAGCGAGACGTAGAGGTCGCGGCTGCCGCGGTCGCGTACGCCGTCGAGTCCGAACAGCTCCCGGACGAACAGGCGCTCGGCCGGTTCGGACAGCCCGTGGTGCGGCACGACCTGGGAGCGGGACCCCGGGAACCGGTCCGGGCCGGGCGCGGCCGGGCCCAGCCGAAGCCGGGGCCAGTACAGCTGCACCGTCTCCAGGGGGATCATCCACGCCACCTGGCGGTCGGGGTCGAGGTCGCGCCCGACCACGACCCCGATCACCTCGCCGGTCCGCTCGTCGACGACGCCCGCGCCGCTGTACCCGTGGTCGATCTGGTAGTTGCGGCCGTCCCCGTCGAGCTGGACCCACTCCGCGCCCGGTCCCGCGCTGGCGACCGTCCGCGCGTGGGCCCAGCGGCCGTCGGGTTCGCGCGCGGGGTGGCCGAACGCCCGGACCCGGGTGGGCGCCGCGCCGTCCCACCTCCGCAGCGCCGCCGGGCCGGCGCCGTAGGGCGGTTCGGCGAGGAGTTCGAGGACCGCGAGGTCGCCTCGCAGGTCCAGGATGGGGTACCACCCGTCCTCGTGCACCCGGCACTCGACCCGGACGGGGTCCCGGCCGAGGAAGTCCACGCGCAGCACGTCGTGCGGACGCGGGCCGTCCGAGGGCGCGCCCAACGCGTCGGCCACGACGTGCGCGCAGGTCAGGACGCGGTTCTCGTCGATCAGAACCCCTGCTCCGACGGCCTCGCCGACCCTGTTGAGCACGCGGACCCGCCAGGTCTCCGCGGTCGTCGGCAAACGGGTCACCCTATCCCTCCCGCGTCTGCTTCCAGAGCAGCCGCACCTGGAGGTTGGCCTCGCCGCCCGCCTTGGTCATCACCGCGCCGAACTGGCCGGAAAGCCGGACCCCGAACTCGATCTCGATCTCGGAGGGGCTGTCAGCGGTCGAGCGGAGTTCGGTCAGGGTGTCGTCGACCACGCTCCGGACCTGCTTGAGGACATCGGGGAGGGAGGCGACCGCCGCGGTCACGGCGTCGGCGCCGCGCGACACGCGGCCCACCCCGGACGCGGGACTGTCGTCCTCCACCAGGATCGACGCGCCGTTGTTCAGTTGGAAGCGGGCGAGGTGTGGCAATTGTGGTCTCCATACGCCGATTGAGTCGTTTGCGCACTCCTGCGACCTGCGAATACGACGACTTCACCGCTGAATCCGCATTCGCGGGCAATACGACCACATTACCGTTTCCCGGACCGAAATAGGCGGGGAGAGGGGCGGAAGCAGCCAAGATCGTTCCGGTTTCATCCGATATCCCTGCGGGGATATGGTTTTCGAGTGGCCCGCCCGCAAAGAAGATCCCCCGCCGGGTCCGCCCGAATAAGCCTCGTCCGCGCTCCCGTACCCGTGAAAGAGGTGTGCCTCGTTGACGGCCCAGAATCAGCCTCCGCTGCGGACCCGCATCGAAGACCTTCCTGGGACACCTCAATCCGGACCGATCCAGGGGGACGATCCGCGACGATTCCCGCCCGCCCGGGCTGACCGGGGCTGGCCGTCCAGAATCGGGATCACGGCGAACTCCATGGATTACGCCGACGATTTCGCCGGCGACAACACCGGCACCGCGGCGGACGACGAAGACGAGTGCTGACCCCGAATCCCGAAGTTCTCATTCTAACCTCCGGGAATGACGCCCACGCGGACGCGGTCTGCGCGCGACTGCTGGACTCGGGGGTCCCATTCTCCCGGAGGGACACCGCGTCGCTGACGGACGGCGGAACGATTTCCTGGTCGATTTCGGGGAATCCGCAGAACACCGGGCAGGTGTGGAACTGGCTGGACCCCTCGGGGGCCGAACTCGGTTTCGGATCCGTCCGCGCGGTCTGGTACCGCAGGCCCGGATGGCCACATCTGGACAGGGCCGACCCCGTTCCCGGGGGCGGGGCCGACCGTCCCCACGACTGGGGGATGCTGCTCGCCGCGCTGTGGGAGCGGCTCGACGCGTTCTGGCTCCCCGCTCCGCCGCACGTCCTGCGCCGGATCGCCAAACCGCTGCAACTGCTGCGCGCCCGCGACCTCGGCCTGGACATCCCCGACACGCTGGTCTCGACCGACCCCGACGCGGTCCTGGCCTTCTACGAGCGCCACAACGGCAACGTGGTCAGCAAGCGGATCGGCCATCTGCGCCCGGCCCTCTCCGACGACGGCTTCCGCTACGCGGAGCCCTTCACCCGCCGGGACCTGCGCCACGCCGAGGCCGTGCGGGCCGCCCCGGTGATCTTCCAGGAGTACGTGGCCAAGCGGCTGGAGCTGCGGGTCACCGTCGTGGGGGAGGCGGTCTTCACCGCCGCGATCCACTCCCAGGCGGCCAATCGGACCCGGTACGACTGGCGGCACTACGACACCGCGTCCACCCCGCACCGGCCGCACCGCCTGCCCGACGACGTCGCCGCCCGCTGCGTGGAGCTGGTGCGCTCCTTCGGGCTGGCCTTCGGCACGCTCGACCTGGTGCTCACCCCCGAGGGGCGGCACGTCTTCCTGGAGGTCAACCCCAACGGCCAGTACCTGTGGATCGAACACCTCACCGGCCTGCCGATCAGCGCCGCGGTCGCCGGCCTGCTCGGCGCGGAGGCGCGCGCGGCCTCCCGGAGGGCCGCCGGTGGCTGACAGCGGACCGGCCGAGGCCCTGGCGCGCGCCGGGGCGTTCGCGGCGCGCGCCGCCGCCGAGCAGCCCGACCCCGACACCGCGCGGCGCGGCCTCGCCGCGCTGCTCTACGACGTCCCGGGGGTGCGCGGCCGCGTGGTGGCCACCACGGAGCCCTACGACGGCTCGTACCACTACGACCTGCTGCTCACCCACGAGGCGGGCACCCACGTGGTCGGGTTCGCGCCCGCCCGGTCGCTGCCGTGGCCGCTGCGGGGCGCGCGCAGCCCGGCGGAGCAGGACGTGGTCCGGGTGAACGGCACCGTGCTGCGGATGCGGCAGGCGATGGCCGCGCTGGACGGGCTGTGGGAGCGCCCCCGGCTGCTGCGCCACCTCGTCGAGGCGTGCCTGGTCGTGGAGGAGCTGGCCGAGCGGGGCGGCGCGATCGACGACGCGGTCGACGACGCCCTCCTGCAACGCAGGCTGGACGGGTTCCGGCTGCGGCACGGCCTGGCCCGGGCGGCGGACACCCACCGGTGGCTCGCCGACCACGGGATGACGCACCGCGACCTGGAGGACCGCCTCACCGCGGAGCTCCGGCTCGAACTGCTGCAGGAGCAGCTGGTGGGCGACCGGGTCGCCGAGGCGTTCCGCGACGCCCCCGACGCCTTCGACACCCTCCCCGTCGCCGTGGCGGTCCTTCCCTCACCGCGGCTGTGCGCCGCCGCGCACGCCCGCTGCCGCGACGGCCGGACCCCGTTGGAGGTCGCCGTCGGCGAGGCGGCGCGCGGCGGTCCGCGGCCGCCCGACGGACCGGTCTCCGTCTCCTTCGGCACGCAGGCGCGCCACAGCGCCGCGGAGCCGGTCGCCGCGCTCTTCTCGCCCTCCGCCGCCGAGGGCGCGGTGGCGGAGCCGCACCGGGTGGAGGGGGGCCATGCCCTGGTGCAGCGGCTGGGCCCGGTGGCGCCGGGCGTCCTGGACGACCGCGCCCGCGCCGAGCTGCGCGGCGTGCTGTTCGAGCGCTGGCTCGACGCGCGCCTCCGAAGCGCCGACGTGGAGTGGTACTGGGGGAACACGCGGAACGATTCCCGCCGGTCCTGACCTTTCCGGGGTCTCAGCCGGCTCCGAGACCCCGGAAAGGTCAGGACCGGCGGGGAGAGCGCCGACGGGGACGAGCAGCACCGGCGCCCGCAATCGCCGACGGCGCCTCCGGACGTCCTCTCCCGGGCCCGGTCCGGACCACCTGGGCCGAATGGCCCGCCGCTTCGCTCCGGGGCCCGGAGGAAACCGGGCGCACCCCGGCCGGGTAGTCCGCCGCGTCCCCGGGTAGCGGGCCCCACCAGGACCGACACCGTTCCCGGCACGGGGACGACCGCGGCCGCCGCGCGGCCCGCTCGCCCCGGGAAAGGACCCGCCATGGCTTCCACGGTCACCGCGGCCGTGCTCCGTGAGACGCGCGCCCCGTTCGAGCTCCAGGAGGTCGTCCTCGACGACCCGCGACCGGACGAGGTCGTGGTGCGGATGGTGGCCGGCGGCGTGTGCGGCACCGACCTCGGGGTCCAGGCCGGGCACATCCCGTTCCCGCTCCCGGGCGTGCTGGGCCACGAGGGCGCCGGGGTGGTGGAGTCCGTCGGCTCGGCGGTCGCCTCGGTGGAACCCGGCGACCACGTGCTCCTGACGTTCACCAGCTGCGGGGTGTGCCGCAACTGCCGCACCGGCCATCCCGCGTACTGCGTGGACTTCCTGCACCGCAACCTCCTGGGCGGCGAGCGCGCGGACGGCAGCGCCACCCTGCGCCGGGACGGGGACCCGCTGCACGGCCACTTCTTCGCCCAGTCCTCCTTCTCCACCCGCGTCCTGGCCGACGAGCGCGGGGTCTGCAAGGTGGACCCGGACGCGGACCTGTCCCTGCTCGCCCCGCTGGGGTGCGGCATCCAGACCGGCGCGGGCGCGGTCCTCAACGTGCTGCGCCCCGAGCCCGGCAGCGTGCTGGCGGTGTTCGGAGCGGGCGCGGTGGGGCTGGCCGCGGTGATGGCGGCGGCCATGACCGCGGCCACCCGGGTCATCGCCGTCGACCTCGTCGACTCCCGGCTGGAGCTGGCCTCCGCCCTGGGCGCCACCGACGTCGTGAACTCCCGGGGGATCGACCTCGACGAGGCGCTGGGCGAGCTCACCGGCGGCCGGGGGGTGACCCACGCCGTGGACGCCACCGGGCACCCCGGGGTCCTGGGGGCCGCCGTCCGCGCGCTCGCCCCGTACGGCGTCCTGTGCCTCGTCGGCGCGCCCGCCGCCGGGACCGCCATCGACGTGGACGTGAACTTCATGCTCAACGGCCGCCGGATCGTCGGCGTCACCGAGGGGGACTCCAACCCGCAGGTGTTCCTGCCCGCGCTGGTGGAGCTCGTGCGGCAGGGCCGGATGCCGCTGGACAGGCTGGTCACCCCGTACGCGTTCGCCGACATCAACACCGCCGTCGACGACGCCAGGGCCGGCTCGGTGCTCAAACCGGTGCTGAGCTTCGACGACCGGTGACCGGGGCCCCCGGTGGAGCTGGGCGGCCCCGGCGGGCGTCTCCGGTCGGGGCGCGCTACGTGGTCTCCTCCTGGTCGAGGACGGCCTGCACCAGGGCGGCCTCCGACTCGGTGAGGGCGAGGACGCGCCGGCTGTCGGTGATGATGTGGGTCGCCTCCTCCGGGCCGGGGCGGGACCCCCGGGGCAGGAACCTGCCGGAGTCGATGAACGGCCGGCCGTCGACGGTGACCTCCCACCGCCTGCCCCTCCGGGTGATGGTGGCGGTCTGTCCGCCCCGCAGTGTCTTGGTGATCATGGGACCTCCCTCTGGCTCGTGAGGGAGTATGCCGCGTGGAACCGCTTTTTGTCCGGGTTTCGGACAAGGCGGTCGGGGGCGGCCTCCCAGGGCCTCCCCGAGAATACCGGAATCGCGGTTCACCCCACGGCGCGCCGCATCGCGCGGGTGCCCACGAACAGGCCCACCGCGGCCATGGCGACGGCCGCGGCCGCTCCCCCGCCGACGGTCGCCGAGACGAACTCCCCGTTGAACAGGGCGCGCTCCGCGTCCACGACGTAGGACAGCGGGTTGAACCGGGACAGGGCCCGCAGCCAGTCGGGGGCGTCGTCCAGCGGCAGCAGCATCCCCGCGAGCAGCATCAGCGGGAAGATCAGGGTCTGCTGCACGCCCCAGAACATCCACTCGTTGTTCTTGGACGCCAGCGCCAGGGTGTAGGACAGCGCGCCGAGCCCGACGCTGAACACCGCCAGGACCAGCAGGCCGACGACGGCCCCGACGGGGTTCGGGCGGAACCCGAACGGGATGGTGGCGGCGATGATGAGCGCCGTCTGGACGAGCACCGGGACGATCTCCTTGAGCGCCCGCCCGATGATCAGCGCGGGTCTGCGCAGCGGGGAGACGAGCATCCGCTCGTGCGAGCCGGTCTGGATCTCGAACAGCAGGTTCGACCCGGTGGAGGATGTCGCGAACAGGGACGACATCACGATGATGCCGGGGACGAACCACTGCAGCGCGGAGCCCCCGCCCTCGCTGTCGGGGAGCAGCGGCGCGAACAACCCGAGGAAGAACAGCGGCTGCACGATCGAGAAGAGCACGGAGAACGGGTCGCGCAGCACGGGCCGGAGCTCGCGGCTGAAGACGGTGGCGGTGTCGGTGATCAGTGTGGTGCTCATGCCGCGCTCTCCTGCGGGGTCGTGGTGGCGGTCTCGGGGGTGGCGGCGTCGGCCTCGCGGAGGCTGCGGCCGGTCAGGTTGAGGAAGACGTCGTCGAGGGTGGGCCGGACGACCTCGACCCCGACCACGTCGAGGTTCGCCTCGTCCAGGCTCCGCAGCAGCTTGGGCGTGAGCTGGGCCCCGCCCGGGACCTCGATCACGACCCTGGCGCCGGTCCGCTCGGCCCGCGCGCCCGCGGCGATGTCCAGCGCACGGGCCTCCCCACGGCGGGCGTCCGCCTCGTGGTCGAACGTCAGGGTGACGCGGTCTCCCGCGTGGTCGGCCTTGAGCCGCTCGGGGGTCGCGTCGGCGATGACCCGCCCGTGGTCGACCACGATGACCCGCTCCGCCAACTGGTCGGCCTCGTCGAGGTAGTGGGTGGTCAGGACGATCGTGGTGCCGTGCCCGGCGCGCAGTTCGCGGATGTGCTCCTGCAGGTTCGCCCGGTTCTGCGGGTCCAGCCCGGTGGAGGGCTCGTCCAGGAACAGCAGGGCGGGGGCGTGGATCAGGCCCATGGCGATGTCGAGGCGCCGACGCTGGCCGCCCGACAGCGACGACACGACCCGGTCCGCGACGCCCTCCAGGTCGAGCGAGGCGATGAGCTCGGCGGCCCTGGCGCGCGCCGCCGCGACGCTCATCCCGTAGGCCCGGCCCTGGCTGATCAGCTCGTCGCGGCCCCGCTGGCTGTGCCCGGCCCCGTTGCCCTGGCCGATGTAGCCGATCCGGCCGCGCACCTCGCGCTGGTCGGCCACCACGTCGAACCCGGCGACCCGCGCGCTGCCGGAGGTCGGGGGCAGCAGGGTGGTGAGCATACGCAGCGTGGTGGACTTGCCCGCGCCGTTCGGCCCCAGCAGCGCCACCAGCTCACCGGCCTCGACGTGCAGGTCGATGCCGCGCACCGCCTCGACCGTCTTCTTCTTCACAACGAAATGCTTGGTCAGTCCACTTGTGTGGATCATCGTCGCGTTCACGGGGACCACACTAGGATTTCTTGCGGTCAGTTCCTGTCCTGAATGCGGGTGAACCTGGTTCCATGGCGAACACGAGTGCGCGGATGCTGCGGCTGCTGTCCCTGCTGCAGACCCATCGGTACTGGTCCGGCTCCGAGCTGGCCGGGCGGTTGGAGGTGAGCGAGCGGACGCTCCGGCGCGACGTCGACCGGCTGCGCGAACTCGGGTACCCGGTGGACGCCAACCGGGGCGTGGCCGGCGGGTACCAGCTGCGGTCGGGCACGGCGATGCCCCCGCTGCTGCTCGACGACGAGGAGGCGGTGGCCATCGCCGTGGGCCTGCGGACGGCGGCGGGCGGCGCCGTGGACGGCATCGAGGAGACGTCGGTGCGGGCGCTGGCCAAGGTCGTCCAGGTGATGCCACCCCGGCTGCGGCGGCGCGTCGACGCGTTGCGGACCCACACGGTGCCCGCCTTCACGGCCGGGGGGCCGACGGTCGACGCGACGGACCTGACGGTGATCGCGCAGGCGTGCCGGGACGACGAGCGCCTGCGGTTCGGGTACACCGCGCGCGACGACGAGCGGACGCGGCGGCTGGTGGAGCCCTACCGGCTGGTGTCGATGGAGCGACGCTGGTACCTGGTCGCGTGGGACGTGGAGCGCGACGACTGGCGCACCTTCCGGGTCGACCGGATGTCCGCCCCGAAGGCGACCGGCGCGCGCTTCCGCAAGCGCGGGATCCCGGGGGACGACGCGGCCGGGTTCGTACGGGACCGGATCGCGGCGATACCCACCCGGCACCGGGTCGTGCTGGACGTGCGCTCGCCCGCCGCCCGCGTGGCGGAGATCGTGGGGCACTGGGGAACGGTCGAGGCCCTCGGGGAGGAGACGTGCCGGCTGTCGATGAGCGTGGAGACGTTCGAGTGGGTGGTCCTGGCGATCGCGGCGCTCAGAGCCGGTTTCGAGGTCGTCCAGCCGCCCGAACTGCGCGGCTATCTGCGCGAGACGGGCGAACGGCTCCTGCGCGACAGCGCGTGAGCCCGCGCCCGGGCGTACGACGGTCGGCATCGGCATCCTCCCCGCGGGCGCGCGCAACGCCGCGTCCACCGCGATGGAGGCGGCCGCGCCGGCCGCGCACCTGGACGCGGTGCGGCGCCTGCTCGCGGGCGAGGAGGTGACCGTCCAGGGGCGCTACGCGCGCCTGGACGGCGTCCGGCTGGAGTTCCCGCCCGAGCGGGCGCCACCGGTGCCCGCCGGGGTGCGCGGCCCCAGGTCCCGGGGGGTGTCGGGCCGCCACGCCGACGGGACACTGCCGGCCGAGCCGGTCACGCCCGCCTACCTCGCGGCGGCCCGCGCCTCGATCGCGCGCGGGCAGGACGCGGACAGCGTCGTGCTGTCCGCGCCGGGCGACGCGGCGGAGCGGCTGGACCGGGCCGCCGTCCTGAACGGGCCTCCGGGGGGGTGAGCACGGCCTCGGGGCGCCGGGGTCACAGCCGCTTGGCGTACCAGTGGTCGGCGTAGGGGCCGTCGTTGAAGGGCGGGACCTCGGTGTAGCCGCGCCGGGCGTACAGGCTCCTGGCCTCGACGAGGTCGCGGCGCGTGTCCAGGCGTATCGTCGCGGCCCCGAGACCGCGCGCCGCCTGCTCGGCCGCCGCGACGAGGGCGGAGCCGCAGCCGCTCCCCCGCGCCTCGGCGGAGACGAAGAGCCGCCTGAGTTCGGCGGTCCCGGCGTCCACCCGCCGCACCCCGACACACCCGGCGACGCCGTCCCGGCCGCGCGCGAGCAGGAAGAGCCCGTCGGGCGGCGCCAGATCGTCGCTGGGGTCCCCGGCGATCGCGGCGTCGACCTCCTCCTCGGTGGCCGGCCGGCCGTAGTAGCGGCCCGCCACATCGGCGGTGTACCGGCGGAGCACGGCGGCCGCGTCGGGGTGGTCGGGGGGAACGGGGGCGATGGCCCAGTCCGTCGTCGAAGCGCGCACACGGGTATCCTCCCACCCCGGAGCGTGGGAGCGGCCGGCGACGGAAGGCCCCGCAACGGGCCCGCCGCCGGCCCGGTCGCGGGTCCCGGTCGACGTGAAATAACCGCGACGGCGGCGCGGTTGTACCCAGAACGCGTCGCGGCCGACGGCTGTGGCGCCCGTTCTGCTCCCGCACCGAAAGGCCCGCCTTCCATGGCAGTCCCGCTCTCCATTCTTGACCTGGCACACATCGGCGAGGGGGAAACGGCGGCCGACAGCCTGAGCGCCAGCGTGACGCTGGCCCAGCACGCCGAGGAGTGGGGCTACCGGCGGATCTGGTACGCCGAGCACCACAACATGGCCTCCATCGCCTCCTCGGCGACCAGCGTCCTCATCGCCCACGTCGCCGCGCACACCAGGACGATCCGCCTGGGCGCGGGCGGCGTCATGCTTCCCAACCACTCCCCGCTGACCATCGCCGAGCAGTTCGGCACCCTCGAGACGCTGCACCCGGGCCGCGTCGACCTGGGCCTGGGCCGGGCGCCGGGCAGCGACCAGCAGACCATGCGGGCCCTGCGCCGCGACCCCGCGTCCGCCGACTCCTTCCCGCAGGACGTCCTCGAACTACAGGGGTACCTGACGGGCGAGTCCCGGATCCCGGGCGTGGACGCCGTCCCCGGCAAGGGCACCGGCGTGCCGCTGTACATCCTGGGATCCTCGCTGTTCGGGGCCAAGCTCGCCGCCGCGCTCGGGCTCCCCTACGCCTTCGCCTCCCACTTCGCCCCGAACGCGCTGGAGGACGCCGTCGCGGCCTACCGGCGCGAGTTCCAGCCGTCCGCGCACCTGGACCAGCCGTACGTCATCGCCGGAGTCAACGTCATCGCGGCGGACACCACCGAGGAGGCGCAGGAGCACTTCCTGGCCGCCAAGCGCGCCCGCGTGAGCCTGCTGCTCGGCCGGGGACGCACGTTCACGCCGCAGGAGGCGGACGCGGTCCTGGACGCCCCCGCGGGGCGGCAGATCCTGCAGATGACCAAGTACTCGGCCGTGGGGAACCCGGCCGAGGTCCGGGAGTACCTGGACCGCTTCACCCGGCAGGCGCGCGCCGACGAGCTGATCGTCGCCTCCACGGCCGTCGACCGGAAGGCCTGGCTGCGGTCCTTCGAACTGCTCGCCGAGGTCGGAGGGCTCACCCCCGCCTGACCCGTCGGCGGCTCCCGGCCCGCTCGGGCCGGGACGCCCGCTCATCGCGCGGCGCCGGTGAGCCAGTGGTCCAGGTAGGCGTGGAGCCCGTCGAGGCCGGGGCCCGCTCCCCGGTGGGCGATGTGGGTGTCGGGGCGGACGAGGTAGTGGCCGCCCCCGGTGACCCCGAGGTCGTGCAGCAGCCGTCCGCCCTGGTCGTACAGGGCCCCCGGGGCGGGGTCGGCGGTCAGGTGGTGGACGGCGAGGGCTCCGCCGTGGGCGTCGCGCAGCGCGGTCAGGCGCGGCTTCGCCCAGGCTTCGGGCGGGCCGCACAGCAGCAGGTGGAAGGTCGGCGCGGCGAGCGCCTGGTGCAGCCGGACCGGTGCGCCGTCCCTGGTCAGGGACGCGTCGGGAAGCCGGTCGCCCGCTCTCGGCCCGTGCCGCGGCGCGGGGTCCCCCTCGGCCACGGCCTCGCTGTCGCGGTAGCCGACGGCGAGTTGGGAGAGAGCGCGGAACACGGAGGACCGCCCCCACGGCAGGCGCAGCGCGGCGGGCGCCAGACGCGGGGCGATCCGGGTGCGCGCCAGGGTGGGCAGCAGGCCGGTGGAGGTCGCGGCCGAGAAGGCGCGGTCGGTCAGGCGCAGCACGGCCGCGCCGACCGGCCTCCGTTCGCTGTCGTAGGAGTCGAGCAGGACCTCGTCCGCGACGCCCCGGGTGACGAGGGCCAGTTTCCAGCCCAGGTTGCAGGCGTCCCCGATCCCCGTGTTCATGCCCTGGGCACCCGCCGGGCTGTGCACGTGCGCGGCGTCCCCGGCGAGGAACATGCGCCCCCGCCGGTAGCGGACGGCCTGGCGGCAGTTCAGCCGGAACTCGGTCAACCACACCGGGTCGCTCAACCGCACGGCTTCGCCGGTCTCGCCGGTGTACCCGTCGACCAGTTCCTGGAGGTCGGACAGGAGGCCCCCTGACCCCGGCGCGGCCGGGACCGCGTCCGGCGGGCGCGTGCCGAACACCCTCCAGGTGGCGGGGCCGCCCAGCGGGAAGAAGAACAGCAGGCCGCGCTCCCCCATGAAGGCGTGCACCGTGCCGGGTTCCAGGGAGTCGGCCTCGACGTCGCCGAGCAGGAACGTCTGCGGGTAGGCCCGGCCCCCGAACTCGATGTGGGCGGCGCCCCGGACGCTGCTCCGCGGACCGTCGCAGCCGATCAGGTAGCGCGCGCGGATCCGCCGCGTCTTGCCGTTGGGACGCCGCAGCATGCAGGTGACGTGGTCGCGCCCGTCCTCGGCCTCGAAGAGCTCCACGCCCCGCTCGACCAGGACGCCTTCGTCGGCGAGGTGGTCGGCGAGGACCCGCTCGGTCCGGGCCTGGGACAGGAACAGCAGGAACGGGTAGGCGGTGTCGGAGGACCCGATGTCGAACAGCCGCAGCGGCACGGACCGGCCTCCCGCGTGCATCCGCAGCCCGACGGCGCGGTTCCCCCGGGCGAGGAGGGCGTCGGTGACGCCGAGGCCCGCCAAGACCTCCAGTGTCCTGGGCTGCACGACCAGCGCCCGCGACTCGCGCGCCGGGTCGGTCGCGCGGTCCACGATCAGGAACCGAGCCCCGCACGCCGCGAGCTGGGCGGCCAGCGCCAACCCGGTGGGGCCCGCCCCGACCACCAGAACGTCCGTTTCCGACGGTCCGGTCATGCGGACAATACTAGTCGGCCCTCTGTCGGCCGCGCCGTTCCGGCGGAGCGCCCTGGAAGCGGTCCGACGCCCGGACCAGGCGGTTTACCGCCCGGACCAGCGGTTAGCGGCAGGATCGGAACCGGCGCCCCACTCGTCCTGAACCGTTCGGGCCGGCGCCGGGCCGGAGTGAGGAGGCCGTTATGAGTGTTGCCCAGCAGATGCTGGAGAGCTACCCCAAGAGCCTGGGAGGGGTGGACCGGGAGAAGCTGCGGGCCTGCATCGACGCGTGCTACGAGTGCGCCCAGGCGTGCACCGCGTGCGCGGACGCCTGTCTGAGCGAGGACACGGCCGCCGGGCTCGCCAAGTGCGTCCGCACCAACCTGGACTGCGCCGACCAGTGCGACACCACCGGACGGGTGCTGTCCCGGCACACCGGCTACGACGCGAACATGACCCGCGCGATCCTGGAGGCCTGTGCCCAGAGCTGCAAGGCGTGTGCGGACGAGTGCGCCCTGCACGCCGAACAGTACGAGCACTGCCGCGTGTGCGCCGAGGCGTGCCGCCGCTGCGAGATGGTCTGCCGTGAGCTGATCGCCTCGCTGTGACGCGCGGTCCGGCCCTCCGGGGCGGGGCCATGCGCACCTGCGTCTTCGCCCTGGGATCTTATGTGGTCTTGTGGTCTTCCCAGTGTCCGTCGAAGGACTGCCGGGAAAACCACAAGATCACGGTGGGGCCGGAAGGTTCGGCACCGCGCGGACCCCGGCGGCGATCCGCTCGGGGCGACGCGAGTCGGCCCAGGTGAAACGCAGCAGCCTGACCTCGGGGAAGAGCAGCCCGAGGCGGTTCTGCCGTTGCCGGCCGGAGACGAACGGGTCCGCTGCCCCGTCTCCCGACGGATCCGCTGCCCGGCCTCCCAGGGGGCCGGTGCCGGGGAGCGGGTCGTGTGCGGCACGGCCGTCGGCTTCCACCACCAGTTCGGGCGGCCCCTGCGCCGGATCACGGGAGGGGGGAGGGGCCACCCGGTGGACACCGTGGTGACGCCGCCGGAGGGACCCCCGGGCCGCCAGATCCTCCGGCCGCCGGTATGCGCATCCGGCGGGCGAAGGCGCGACGGGCGGGGCAGGGCCCGGGCCGCAGGACGGACCCGGATGCGGGGCCGCAGGACGCGGCGGGCGGGGCGGGGTGCGGGACCGGCGGCGGGGTACGCGGATTCGAGGAGTGCGTGCCTTCACTCTCACCGCTCCTCCCGGCGTGCCCCCTCCCTGGTCTCCTCCCTGTGGACAACCCTGCCCCCTACCACCGTGATCTTGCGATTCTCCTCGCGTTTCTCGGGAGAGCACGAGGGAAATCAGCAGGATCACGGTGGAGAGGGCGGGATCAGGGGGTTCGGGGGTCTTCTTCCTCCCGGATGATGGCGTCGATCAGCGCGGCCGCTCCGGAATTCGGCTCCGCCTGGTCGATGAGGGCGTACGCGGCCTTCCGGAGTGCCTCGTCGTCGAGGTCCTCCCACGCGACCGGGCCGGTCTCGGGGGGCTTGTTCTCGTTCCGGTGCTCTTCGGCCAAAACGCGGTCCTGCTCTCCACTCTCTCGACGCGGGCCCGCGGACGGCCGGGACCATTGGTCCGGTCACGTCACTCTCGCCCGCGCCTAAGCCTGTTTCGGCATGGACGACCCTATAGTCCGGCTCCGACCGAGCAGGCGGCGGCGGACGCGGCCACGCGTCGGCGGCGGGCCGCAGGGAAGACCGACAGTGAACCGGATTCGCCGCCGCGTGGCATCCGGATACGACTCGGTATTTCGGGTGACTTCTTTCATTTCCACCATGGAAAGCATTTTCCGCGAGGGTCTCCGCGACCACTCCCCCTATCCGCCCCACAATCCCCCGCCGTCGACGACCGGGGAAAACGCGCCTCTCACCGCTTACTCCCCCCACCGGAATCACGGCATGGAACCGATCTGTCTGGAAACGTCGTGAAAAGTAGCGGGGAAGCTTCCCGACTCCGCAGACCTCCACCGAGAAACACCGGACGCGTCCAGGTGTATTTTTTTTCATCCAATCTCCGCTCTTCACTGACAGAACGCGCTTGATTGATTACAGTTGCCGTGAAGCAACCCCCTGCTGACAGGAGACACGGTCGTGATCAGGCGCGACGGCGGCAGACCCCAGGGCAACCCCCTGGGCGGGGGCCTGCCGGGCGGCATCGGAACAGCGGCCGCGGCGGGAAGAGACCTGCCTCCGGGGACGGCGTCGGACAGACACCGCCCCGACAGCGCCTGATCCCCCTCGATCACCGGACCGACGGAACCGCTGTTCCACCGGCCCGGTGCCCCGGTCCCCGCCGGACGTGCCGGCGCCGCAGAAACCACGGAGCGGCGTCGGCCCACACGACCGACGGTCCCGCCCGCGCCTGAACCGCGCGGGGTTTGGGACCGTGCGCGGGCGCCGCGCGGGACGCTCGGCCACCCTCTGAGGGGTGGGCGGCCGAGCACGTCCGGGGAGGACGGGAGACCTCGTACCGATCCCCGTACGCGGTCCGGCCCCGCGCGGGGAACGGGGGACCGGTTTCCCGATCCGGAAGTGCTCCGCACGCGCCCCGGCGTGTGCCGCGGAGCCGCTGCCGACCGGATCGGCGAAGGGAATTTCCATGGAGGGGGTGAACTGGAATGTGGGAGTGGGTTTTTCCCTGGGCCCTTCGGGAGGCCCGGTGAGGCCTCCGGAAGCACACCGGACACCGGCGACCGCCGGATGACCGGCACCGCCCCGGCGACGGGCGAGGGGGAGCGCCGCGCCGGAGCCGCGGGCGGCCGGAGAACGGGTTGACGGTGCACGGGGGCGGGGTGTGGCGGGTCTGAGCGGGAGGGGTCCGGCCCGGAACGGCACACCCCCAGCATCCGCGACCCGGAATCCGGCGCGGGGAGCGGGAAGACACTCCCGGCGGTGGACGTTCAACGAACACACGGGGTTTTTCCCGATCCGGAGGACAGGGGGGACAAGGGGGTGCGGCGGGCCGCGTCGCGCACGGGACCGGAGGGGTCCGTGCCGGGGAGCGCGGCCCGCCGCACCCCGGCCCCGCCGGCCGGTGACCGGCCGGCGGGGCACCGGTCGGGCCCCACTCCCACGGAGGGGGCGGGAGTGGGGCCCGACCTGCGGGGGCTTCCCCGCCGATCTCGGCCTTTCCGGGGTCTCGGCCGTCTCCGAGACCCCGGAAAGGCCGAGATCGGCGGGAGCAACGGGCACCGGACGCTAGAAGGGCGACCGGCCCCGGCCCGGGCCGTCGCCGTCGGAATCGGGGCGCGGACCCGTGTCGGGGGACTTGAGGCCGCCAGGGCCGCCGTCCTCGACGCCCCGGTGCTCCACACCGCTGTCCTGGAGCGTCCTGCCGATGTCCCCCGCCTGGTCCCTGAGGTGGTCGAAGGGCCCCGCCTGCGGCCGCTCCTCCTCGCCGAGCAGGTCGTCGACCTCCTGGGACTCGGCGTTGTACCCCTCCCCCTCGACCGCCTGCGGCTCCTCGACCGCCTCCTTCCGCTCCACCTGCCGGTCGGGCTGGTCCGGCTGGTCGTCTCCCGGCCCGTCGATCTCGCTCACCCGTGCTCCTCTCTCTGCCGTCGTGTGCTCAGCGGCGCCCGGCCGCGCCGAGCATCTGCTCGCGGACCCCGTCGAAGTCCCCGCGGTTGGCCAGGAACCTCAGCAGGTAGGGCAGCCTGTCCAGGCCGTACCCCAGGGAGCGGGCGGCCTTCTCGATCGCCCCGGGGCGCTGGACGCCCAGGAGCGCGTCGGCGAGTTCGCCGTCCGCCATGGCGGAGTGGCGCTCCAGGTTCCGGCGCTGGTCGCGGATGGTGCGGCCGGAAACGTACCGCACGCCCCACGACTCCCACAGCGCGGTGTCCGGATGGGGATCGGCGTCGTCCGGCCGGGACCGCAGGGCCTCCCGAACCGCCAGCCACTGGTGCAGGCGGCCGCGCCAGCGCGGATCCGGCCGGCGCGCGTCCGCGCCCGCCAGCACCGCCCGCACCGCGGCGGCGACGGCCTCCGCCAGCTCCTCGGCCGGGTAGGCGCCGAGCGCGCGTCGGCGGGCCTTGACCGCCGACGCGACCAGGGTCCCGACCAGCACGTCCACCGCCAGGTCGTCCCCGTCCGCGCCGCGCAGGGGGCCCACCAGCCCGGCGACCGCGCCCCGCGCGGGGCGCGGCATCGGCTCGTGGGCCAGGTGGCTGACGACCGAGAGCTCGCACAGCAGCACCATGCGCGGGTCCTCCAGGTGCTGGGCCGCCCACGACAGGTGGCGCTGGACCGCGGCCCCGCCGGGCGCCGCCCGGCCGAACCAGGGCGGCAGGTCCTCGACGAGCGGGGCGGGATCGCGCGCCCGCGCGCCGCCCTTCTCGACCACGTGCGGGAAGCGCGCCAGAACGGGCCGGTCGAAGCCTTCGGCGTGCACCCCGAACACTCCAGGCGGCAGTGAGACGACCTCGCGCGACTGCTCCTCGGTCAACCCGACGGAGGCGCCGACGAAGTCGCGGTCGTCCCTGGCCGGGGTGCGCCCCATGCACTTGACCGCGGTGTTCTTCACCGCGTCGGGCGCGATCTTCCGCGGGATCTGCTCGGCGATGACCAGGGCCACGCCCTGGCTGCGCACCTCGGCGAGCAGGTCGGTGAAGCTCTCCACGGCACGGGCCGCGGCGCCCGTGAGACGCTCGGGGTCGCGCAGCAGGCGGTGCGCCTCCTCGACGACGACCACGTTGCGCACCCGGCCGGGCCGCGGGTCGCGGGCGTGGCGGACCCGCACCGCCTGACCGAGCCGGGACAGGAAGAGGCCCATGTACAGCGCGCGGTCGCTGTCGGTGCCCAGGTCCTGCAGTTCGAGGACGACGTTGCGGTCCAGCGCCCTGGCAGGCGACAGCGGGTAGCCGGCGGTGAACGCGGCCCGCTTGGTCCCGGTGGTCAGCGTGCCCAGCCGCATGTCGACGAAGCCGTGCACGTTCCCGGCGACCTCGCGCCCGTACCCCTTGGCGTCGATCACCTCGTGGCAGGCGCGCACCAGGTCCGCGATGTCGGGGTGGGCGGGGGCCGCGCCACCGGTGTAGCGGTCGGCGAGCGCGCGGACGGTCTCGGTCAGTGCCGGGTCCCAGCCCGCCTCGCGGACCGTGCGGTCGACGGCCTGCACCAGGACCTCGGGGAAGGGCGACTCGGCGTCGAAGGAGGCCACGGCCAGGTCGGTGAAGGCGTCCAGGTGCGACTGGTAGGAGAACCCGGGCTCGGGGCGGAGCGGGTTGAGGGCCGCCGGGGTGGCGTCCGGGTCGCCCGGCCGGATGACGTGGACGTCCGCCAGCGCCGGGTCGGGGAGCTCGTCCCGGACGGCGTCCAGCCGCTCCTGCATCCCCGACGCGTACTCGCTCTTGGCGGGTTCGAGCACCACCCACGGGATGCCCAGCCGGGAGAACTCGGTGAGCAGGTGCCGGATCGCCTGGCTCTTGCCCGCGCCCGTCGCGCCGTGCACGAACGTGTGCCGGCCCAGGCCGGCCAGCGGCACCCGCAGCCGTCCCACGGGGGCGCCCGCCTGGTCCAGCACCTCGCCGAAGTCCACCCCGCCGGTGTCGTCCACGGCCGTGTCGAAGGGGTTGGTGGCGCGGGCCTGCACCCCCGGCACCTCCTGGACCGGGGGCCGGCACACCGCGGCCAGGGCGGCGCTGCCCGCGGTGAACGGCGCGGCCGGGGCGAAGGGGCCGGTCGGCGCGAGGGTCGCGGCGAGCGCTGTGCGCAGCGGCCCGGGGGCTCCGACCGGGACCAGGCGGTGCGCGGTCCCGGCCGGCGGCCGGGTGGCGGCGGCCCACAGGGCGGCGACCTGCGCGGCGGTGGCCTCGTCGGGGGCGCCGGCCAGGGCGTGCACCCGCCACAGCCCGGCGGCCGACGCGATCGTGTGATCGGCCAGGCGCGCCTCCAGGCGGGCGCGGGCCAGGTCCGCGGTGCCGCGCTCGATCCGCTGGTCGTCGCGGTGCAGGGCCTCGGCGACGCGGGCGCGCTCGGCTTCGACCTCGGCCGGTTCCACCGGAACGGCGATGGCGAGCAGGCAGAAGGGGGTCGCGGAGAGGAAGGGGGCGTGCTCCTCGATCACGCCGGGGACCGCGTCGGCGGGGGCCGCCGCCGAGTCCAGCACCCCGCCCAGGCGCGCCCAGAAGGGCCGTGCCCGCACCTCTCCGCCGAGGACGGCGGCCGCGTCCCCCTCCGCCGAGGCCGTCGCCCCGGGCGGGAAGAGCAGCCGCCCCGGGCCCGCCCCGGCGTCGGGCTGCCAGACGGGGAAACCGTGGGTGCCGCCGACCCGCACCGTGAAGGGGCCGCCGGGCTCGTGCGTCCACGCGGTGAAGACCTTGGCCCCGAGCTGGTAGGCGGCGACCAGGGGCGCGGTCAGCCGGTCGAGCGCTGCGGCACGCTCCAGCAGCGGCACCGAGGCCACCCGGAAGACGCTCCCCGGGCGTCCTCGGTGTTCGAACAGGCGCGTGATCAGGGCCTGCTCGGCTTCGGCCTCCTTGGCGGCCCACGCGTCGACGGCCATCAGAACCGCTGGCCGCCGGGACCCGGCTGCTGCGGGTACGGACCGGCCTGGTGGGAGCCGGCCTGGTGGGGACCCCCGCCCGGCGGATACGGCTGCGCGGGACCCGGCTGCTGCGGGTACGGACCGGCCTGGTGGGAGCCGGCCTGGTGGGGACCCCCGCCCGGCGGATACGGCTGCGCGGGCCCCGGCTGCTGCGGGTACGGACCGGTCTGCTGGGGGCCGCCGTACGGGACGGCGGGACCGGCCGCCGGCCCCGGGTTCGGGGCGGGCGGGGGCGGCAGGGGCGGCGCGTCACCGGTCAGCTGCGGCGGCATCGGCATGTCCGCCTTGACGTCGATGAAGGCCACGCCGTCCCCGGCCTTGAGGACGGCCGTGAAGGGGGCCAGGCCGCTGATGACGCTCCCCGTCACGCGGCGCTCGTACTCCAGTTGCGTCGTCGCCGAACCGCCCTGCTGGCTCGTGGTTCCCCGCGTGTCGGTCCCGGTCCACGATCCGCCGCTGGTGTCGGAGACGCCGTGGGACCTGGCGGTGGAGCTGCCGTACCCGCTGCTGCGCTGGTCGACCGGACCGCCCTCGCCGCCGCCGCTGGAGCCGTGGGAGGAGAACGTGTTGAACGAGCGCGTGCGTTGCTCGCTCTCGGTCCTGGACCAGGTGCGGCCCGACGCCTCGGCCCGCGACACCGACTCGGCCTCCGACCAGGTCCGCTGGTAGGACTGGAGCCTCGGGATCCAGTCCTTCCCGAACAGGTCGGACAGCTCCTCGGCCGCCGCCGCGCCGTGCCCGCCGAACGCGGCGACGGCGCGGCGGCCGCGGGCCAGGTCCCTGACGGCCGGGGTCAGCTCGTTGAACATCAGCAGCAGCCGGATCCCGGCGGACCCGGCCACCTCGGAGAGCTGGCGCAGCAGTTCGGGGCGCACCCGGTCCACGCCGACGACGGCCAGCGCCGCCGGGGGCGGGACCGTCCCCCAGCGGAGCAGCTCGATGTGGTGCGCCAGGAGCATGGCCGCGCGCAGCTCCCGGTCGAACGAGGCGAGGGTCAGCGGGACGGACGCCCCTGAGAGGTCGGCGTCGGGCGTCCAGGCGCTCCGCGCGGGGCCGTCGTCGTCGGGGAGCAGGCCCGCCAGCTTGACGCGGAGCTCGGTCCAGGCGGCGTGGAAGTGCTCGCGGTCCTGGCGGGTGAACGCGGCGCGGACCCGGGCCGCCGCGTCGGGCGCCAGCCCCGCCACCGGTCCGACCGCCGCGTCGTCGAGCCCGAAGTCGTCGCCCACGGCACGGGAGGGGGCCTCCCCGCCTCCCCCGAGCAGGACCTCCAGCGCGGCGTGCAGGCCCGCGACCGTGATCGCGCCCCGCGTCTCGTGCAGGATGCGGCCGAGGCGGTTCAGCGTGTCGGCGGTGCTGCGCGCCTGCCTGCTCACCCCGCTGTCGGCGTCGTCGGCCAACGCCGACGCGAGCGCCTCGGTGATCTGGTGGCGCCTGCCGCGGGTCGCCGAGAGCGCGTCGAAGGCGGCGACCAGCGCGGCGTCGTCGTCCGCGGAGAGCCACCCGGCGGGCCGGCCGTGCCGCCGCACCTCGCCGAGCAGCCGGTCGCCGGCTCCCCTGCCCTCCAGGTCCAGCACCCAGATCCGGTTTCCCCGGGCGATCGCGGCGACGCCGAAGTGGTGCAGCATGTCGCCGCGCTCCATCGGGCTGCCGCCCACGGCCACGATGTCCTGCTGCTCGGGCGGCGCCACCACCCCGAACGGGGAGGAGCCCGCCAGCTGGGCGTGGAAGCGCCGGTGGCGTTCCCCGAACTCCCGCTCGGCCTCCGCGACCGCCTCGGCCACGCGCCGCTCGAACGAGGCGATCGCCCTGCGGCCCCCGGCCTCCTCCCCGCCGACCCGCCGGTAGAGGGTCCACAGCGTCAGGGGCGCCCTGCCGGTGGTGCCGAAGTCCATGTTGTAGACGGTGGGGCGGGTGAACAGGACCCACAGGCCGACCGCGCCGGGCAGGAGGGAGAAGGACAGCCCGAACGTGAGGAAGGAGGCCGCCAGGGCCGCGAACCACAGTCCCAGGCCCAGGAGGAGGAACAGGCCCCAGCCGACCCGGCTCGCGCCGAGCCGCCTGCGGTGGCGCAGTGCCACGACGGCGAACCAGGGAGCGAAGAACGAGGCCCACCCGGCCACGATGAAGTGCGTCGGGACGGTGGCCGCGGGGGAGTCCGCCGCGGAGACCGCCTCGAACGGGGTCCCCGTGACGGCGAACGTCAGCAGCAGTCCGAGCGTGGTGAGCGCCGAGTAGCCGACCGCCGCGACCGCCGACCAGACGGCCTTCCGGTAGAAGGCCAGGTTGTGCGCCGCGAGCTGCTGCTGCCGGACGACCTCGCCCTGCCGCTGGTGCAGGGCGGCGCGGATGGCGTCGGGGTCGGGGCGCGGTTCGGTCCACTCGGGAAGCGGCAGCGGCTCGACCCCGATCAGGGGCCGCCTCCAGCTGAGCCACCCCAGGGCCCGGTCGGGCAGCGGTGTCAGGATCGTGGCTGGGTGGCCCATGCGGCGTCCCTCATGTCCTTGTTCGTCCCGGGCGGACTTCGACGGCGCCCCCGCGGGGCCGCCCCTCCCATCCCCCGGGACGGTCCGCCACCGGCCGGGAGGCATCGGCAAAGGCCCGGCAAAAGCTCTGCCCGAAACACGCTAGGGAAACGCCCGAACGAAGCACATCACAAAAAGTGGTGAAGGCCCCGGACCACGCCGCGCCGTGCGCGAACGTCCACGGCAGCAGGCCATCGGGACGACGGAGCCGTGTCCGGCGGAAAGCACGATCACCGGGTTGACCTGCGACCACGACCATATCCGAACGGCGTTCGGGCCTCAGGTCCCCAAAACTTCCTCCGCCCTCCCCGCGTCCTACCGAGCAAGCCAAGCAAGGGAGACAGGCCCCATGAACACACCCACCCGAACCGTTCTCATTGCGGGAAGCGCCCTCTGCGCGCTGGTGCTCGGCGCGCCGGTCGCCTCGGCCGACGCGACCGGCTGGACCGACCCGACCGACGAGACCGGCGCGACCGGAGAGACCGGCGAGACCGGCGCGACCGGCGCGACCGGAGAGACCGGCGAGACCTACGGGACCGGCGCGACCGACGTGCGCGACTGCGGCAAGGGCGACATCAAGATCATCGAGGAGGGCCGCGACTCCGCCGCCGGGACCACGGCCGTCACGTTCTCGCTGCTCCGGATCGACGACGGCGCCGGACCGTGCCTGATGCCCGGCCAGCTGGACCTGCTCTGGGTGGACGGACCGGAGGGCGAGCAGGTGGGTTCGTGGGCGTACCAGTGGGAGGAGCCGGGCGAGTCGTTCGTCCTGGAGCCGCTGGACACGGCGACGTTCACCCTCTACCACGCCAACCCGGACAACTACGACCCCGAGGTCTGCCAGCCCGTCAACGCCGCGGGGATCGAGGTCCTCCTGGCGGCCGACGTCGAGGGGACGTATCAGGGCATGGGTACCGACCAGCTCGTCTGCTCCAACCCCGAGATCGAGGGCACCGGCGTGAGCGCGGTGACCCCGGGGTGGACCGATCCGGACGCCGCCTCGTGAGCCCGTCAGCGGTCCCGGCCGGGGCCGCTGACGGGATGAGGCCGAGGGCCTGAGACGCGAGGAGGTGCCCGCTCCCCCGGGGGAGCGGGCACCTCCGTCCGCTACCGGAGGACCGGTCAGCCGGTGTAGCTGGGGTCGCTCTCGATGGGGGCGGCGGGCGCCGGGGTGGGGAGGTCCAAGGGAGCGCCGTCGGGGCCGACGGTCAGGGGGGTGCCGTCGGGGCCGGCGGTCGGGTCGGCCCCGGTGCCGTCGGGGCCGGCGGTCGGGTCGGCCTCGGCGGGCACCGGGGCGGGCGCCTCGTCGGCGAGCGCGGAGCCGGTGAACCCGACGCCGAGCAGGCCGCCGAGCAGCGCGGCCGCCGCTCCGCTGAGGAGAATCGACTTGAACGTCATTGTCAGCCTTTCGATGTCATGTCCTGCTGGTGGGGCGGCGTGCGCCCCCCACCCCGCCCGCCGGTGGCTCCACCGGCCGGGCGTTCCCCGCGCGCTCGCAGGAGGCGCGGAAGTCCGGTGGCGCCGGGTCAGCCGATGATGACGGGCGTCCCCAGCGCGAGGTTCTCGGCGATCCAGGTGATGTCGTCGTTGCTGACGCGCACGCACCCGTGGCTGACCTGGGTGCCCAGGTCGTCGTTCGCGTTGGTGCCGTGCACGGCGAGCTGGCCGGGCCCGCCCGCGAAGGTCTCCAAGGTCGGGGAGAACCCGCTCAGCCCGTAGGCGTAGGCGCCGTAGGGGCTGTCGTCCTCGGCGGGCTCGACGAGCTCGGTGAAGTAGTACGTCCCCGGGGGCGTCGGCGTCTCGTCCCTGCCGGTGCCGATCTCGCCCTCCCGTTCGACCTCGTCGCCCTTGTAGACGGTGAAGACGTGCTCGGCCAGGTCGACCTCCATGCGCCGGTCGGTCCGGGAGAGCTCGACGTCGGACTCCCGCACCCACCCGGTGCTGCCGTTGGGCCGGACCGGCAGGAGCACGTTCAGCCACTCCCCGTCCTTCTCCGCGACCAGGAACGTCCGGTCCGCCCCGTACTCGTTGGGGCTGGCCAGCGTGGTGAGCTTCGCGCCGTCCTTCTCCTCGTACACGTCGACGCCGTCGCCGGTCACCGTGGCGATCACCGCCGTGGCCCCGCTGTCGGCCGTGGCCTCCTCCGCGCCGTCCTGGCCCCCGCCCTGGTCAGCGGCGTCCGAGGAGGGCTCCCCTCCCCCGCACGCCGTCAGCGCGAGGGCCAGGATCACCCCTGCGGCGGTCCGCGCGAGCACCGTGACCGGCGGGAGCGCGGGGGCTTCGAGGCGTGCGAGGGCGTGGCGTGGCATGGGGGTCCAATCCGGGGCGGAGGGTGTGCGGAGGCTCGGCGGCGCACACGGTGGGAACCGGCGCCGGAGGCCGACGCGAAGGAGGAGGCGGGAGGCGCGGACGGTACCGCGCGGCCGCCGTCTCCTTCGGTATGGCAGGGATTGTGCCCGAGAGATGTGAAGAACCCGAGAGCATGCCGTGAGGATGCCGTGTCGCTTTCGCTCCGGAACGTCCGACGCCCCCGGGCGCGCGTACGATCGGTCCCGCGCCCCGCCCCGAGCGGGGCGACCGTGCTACGGAAAGAGTCGGGAACCCCCATGTGCGCACATGTTCTGGTCGCCGAGGACGACGCCATGCAGGCGGAGGTGATCCGGCGCTACCTGGAGCACGAAGGGCACTCGGTGCTCGTCGTGCACGACGGGACGTCCGCCATCACCCGGGCCCGCGACCACCGCCCCGACCTCCTGGTCCTGGACGTGATGATGCCCGGGGCGGACGGCCTGGAGGTGTGCCGGGTCCTGCGCGCCGAGTCCGACGTCGCCGTCCTGATGCTGACCGCGCGCTCGACCGAGTCCGACCTGCTGGCCGGCCTGGACCTGGGCGCCGACGACTACATGACCAAGCCCTACAGCCCCCGGGAGCTGATGGCGCGCGTGCGGACGCTGCTGCGCCGCGTGCGGCGCGTGCAGCGGGCGGACGAGCGGGTGCTGCGGGTCGGCGCGGTCGCCGTCGACCCCGTCAGGCACGTGGTGGAGGTCGGGGGGGACCCCGTGGAGTGCACCCCGGTGGAGTTCCAGCTGCTGGAGGCCATGGCCGCCGAGCCCGGCCGGGCGTTCACCCGCGCCCAGCTGCTCGAACGCGTGCACGGGACCGCCCCCTACACGACCGAACGCAGCATCGACGTGCACGTCAAGAACCTGCGCCGCAAACTCGAGCCCGCCCCGAGGCGGCCGGTGCGCCTGCTCACCGTCTACGGGATCGGCTACAAGCTGGTGGACGCGGGGGACGGCCGTGTCCCGTAGGCGCGGGCACTCCCCGGCCTCGGAGGGCCCGCGGCTGCGCCACCGGCTGTCCGTGCGCGTGCTGACCAGCTACATCCTGGTCACGATCTGCTCGGTGACGGCCACCGCCTGGGTCGCGGTGCAGGGCACCTCCGGGGCGATCCGCACCGAGCAGGGCCAGACCCTGGCCGACGACACCCGCATCTACGACGCGCTGCTCGGATACGCCGCGACCCACCCCGACTGGGAGGGGGTGGACGGCCTCGTCGGCGACCTCGCGGCCGAGACCGGGCGCCGCATCACCCTCACCACGCAGGACCGGGTCCTGGTCGTGGACTCCGACCCCGACGCCCCGGCGCCGCGCGGCCGGGCCTCCTCCGTGGTCGACCCGATGGCGGTGGACGTGACCCTGGTGCCCGACTCCGCCCCCGACCGGATCGACGCCCGCGCGGTGGGGCCCTTCGCGCTGCCCGAGGCCGAGAGGACCGAGCTCCTGGGGCTGGCCCGGACGCAGGCCGAGTGCTTCGGGAACGACGGCTGGGAGATGGAGGTGGACGTCGGCCCCAGCGGCCGCCCCGCGCTGCGGCCCGCCTCCGGCGCCTCGGAGCCCTCCTCGGACCACTACTGCTGGTGGATCGAGGAGGACCCCTACTTCGCCTTCCCGTCCCCCGCCTCGACCGGTGCCCCCGGTCCGGTCCCCCCGGCCGAACCGACGCCCGCCCCCGACTCCGGCTCGGCGTCCCTCCTGAACACGCCGACCGGGACGGAGGAGGCGGCCCTGGCCGAACTCGGCGAGCTCGCGTCGGCATGCGCGCTGGAACGCGACGCCGAGCACCGGCCCCCGGTCCTCGGCGACGTCTTCGCCCTGACCGGGCCGTCCGACAGCGCCATGAGCGATCCGTCCGGCCGCCCCGCGGACGGGGTGTGCGTGGAGGCGGCGCGGCACGAGCTGCTCGCCCCGTACACCGCCTCGGCGGTGCTGCTGTTCATCAGCGACCCCACGGACGGCGCCGCCGAGTCGGGCCTGGCCCTGTCCCGGGAGGGCCTGGTGCGGATCATCGGGCTCGTCGCGGTGGTCCTGGCGCTGGCCGTGGGGGCGAGCGTGCTGCTGTCCACGCGGCTCACCCGCCCACTGCGCACCCTCACCGACGCGGTCCAACGCGTGCGCGCCGGCCAGGACCCCGCCGGGGTCAGGGTGTCGGACCGGGGGGAGATCGGGCGGCTGGCCCAGGCCTTCAACGACATGTCGCGCCATCTGGGCGATCTGGAGCGCCAGCGCAAGGACATGATCAGCGACATCTCCCACGAGTTGCGCACCCCGCTGGCCAACATCCGGTCCTGGCTGGAGGCCGCCCAGGACGGGCTCGCCGACCTCGACCACGAGCGCCGGGCCACCCTCATCGGCGAGGCCCTGCTGCTACAGCGCCTCATCGACGACCTCCAGGACCTGGCCCAGGCCGACGCGGGCGAGCTGCGGCTGCACCCCGAGCCCGTCGACCTGCGCGACATCGTCGCCCAGGTGGTCGAGGGGCACCGCACGGGCGCGGGCGCCGCCGGGATCGACCTCACGGGCCGGGTCGAAGGGGACCTGGTCCTGACGGCCGACCCCGCGCGGCTGCGCCAGGCGGTCGGGAACCTGGTCTCCAACGCGCTGCGGCACACCCCCGAGGGAGGCCGCGTCACCGTGCGCGCGTTCCAGCGGGGCGATCTGGCCGCGATCGAGGTCGAGGACACCGGGGAGGGCATCGCCCCGGAACACCTGCCGCGGCTCTTCGACCGGTTCTGGCGGGCCGACAAGTCCCGCAGCCGCCGCACCGGCGGAAGCGGCCTGGGCCTGGCGATCGTGCGCCACATCGCCGAACTGCACGGCGGGCACGCCTTGGCGGTCAGCACACCGGGCGCCGGCAGCGCCTTCACCATCGTCCTGCCCTCGGCCCCCCAGGACACCTGACCCGGGGCTCCGGACCCGGGACACCAGGGGGTTTCCACCGCAGGCGGTGGTTCGGCTCCGAAACACCCCCGCCCCGGAGCCGCGCTAGGGAGTCTCGGGCGCGGGGGTGGTTCGGCGTGCCGGTGCTTCGGTGGCCTTTCGGCCTCCTGTCACGCGGATCGCGGGGTCACGGCGGGCGGCGACGGTGGGTGGGGGTCGGGGCCGCGCCCACGGTGTCCGTTTCGCGTGGTTTCCGTTAGTGATCTTGCTGTTTCCCCCCGAGAACCTTGACTTCGGGGGGAAACAGCAAGATCACCGGACATTCGAGGGCCGGTCCCGCCCTCGCTCGAAATGATCACGGGCTTTCCGCCCTTCCCGGCCCCGAAACGGGCAGAAAGCCCAAGACCGTCAACGAAACCCTCACGCGACGGACATCATGGGCGCGGCCCTGACCTCCCCCCGCCGTCGCCGCCTGCCGTAACAGGTCCCGAGTAGACCCTGCTCCGACAGAGCCCGAATCACCCCCGCCCCGGAGCCGCGCTAGGGAAGCTCCGGTGCGGGGGTGATTCGGACACCAGTGGTCTTGTTGACGGTCGTGGGGTTTCTGCCCGTTTCGGGGCCGGGAAGGGCGGAAAGCCCACGACCGTCAACGAAACCCTCACGCGACGGACATCATGGGCGCGGCCCCGACCCGCACCCGCCGTCGCCGCCCGCCGTGATCTCGCGATCCACGTGACGTGCGGCCGAAAGATCCACCCGAAGCACCGGCACGCCGAACCACCCCCGCGCCGGCAACTCCCTAGTAGCGCTCCCGGCGGACCACCGCGCGCTTGCCCTTGATGGTGCTGCCCTTGAGGGCGTCGATCACGTCGTCGGCCGCGTTCTCGGGCACCTCGACCAGGGAGAAGCGGTCGGCGATCTCGATCGCGCCGATCTCGCGGCCGCTCAGCGGGGACTCCCCCGCGATCGCGCCGACCAGGTCCTGGGGACGGACCCTGGAGTTGCGCCCGACGCCCACGAACAGGCGGGTCATGCCGCCCGCGGGGCCGCGGCCGCGACGGTCGCCGCGTTCTCCGCGCTCCCCGCGTCCGACGCCGCCCTGGCGTCCGCGGGTGTCCCGGCCGTCCCGCCCGCCTCGCTCGGGGCGCACGGTGATCTCCGGGATCTCCTGCTCCTCGTCCGCCGCCGCGCCGCTGGCCTCGTGCGCCAGCTTCACCGCGGCCAGCGCGATCTCCATGACGTCGTACTCGTCGGTGAGGGGCTCGACCACGGCGCGGAAGCGCTCGAGGTCGTCCTCCACGAGGTTCTCGTACAGGGCCGCGCGCGTCATCTCCAGCCGCCGGGTGCGCAGGTCGGCGACGGTCGGCAGCTTCTCGACCGTGATCTGGCCCTTGGTCTCGCGCCTGATCGTCTTGAGCATCCGGTGCTCGCGCGGCTCCACCAGGGTGATCGCCACGCCCTCGCGACCGGCCCGGCCGACCCGGCCGATCCGGTGCACGTACGACTCCGTCGCCGAGGGCACGTTGTAGTTGACCACGTGGCTGAGCTGCTCCAGGTCGAGGCCGCGCGCCGCCACGTCCGTGGCCACCAGCAGGTCCGCGGTGCCGTTGCGCATCCTCCCCATCACGCGGTCGCGCTGCTCCTGGCTCATGCCGCCGTGCAGCGCCTCGGCCCGGTAGCCGCGCGCGTTCAGGGTCTCCGTCAGCTGGTCGACCTCCTCGCGGGTCCGGCAGAACACCAGCGCGGCGGACGGCGCCTCCACGTCCAGCACCCGGCCCAGCGCGGCGGGCTTGTGCGGCCTCGCGACCACGTACGCGCTCTGGCGCACCTTCGGCGCCTCGCCCGGGGCCGGGGCCTCGCGCGCGATGCGGACCCGGATCGGGTCGCGCAGGTGCCGGCGGGCGATCCCGTTGATCCGGTCGGGCATCGTCGCGGAGAAGAGCACCATCTGGCGCTCCTCGGGGGTCTCCTCGACGATCGCCTCGATGTCCTCGGCGAAGCCCATGTCGAGCATCTCGTCGGCCTCGTCCAGCACGACCATCCGCAGGTCGTCCAGGACGAGCGTGCCGCGCCCCATGTGGTCGAGCGCGCGGCCGGGGGTGGCGACCACGACGTCGACCCCGCGCTCGAGCGCCCGCAGCTGGCGGCCGATGGGCTGGCCGCCGTAGATCGGCAGCACGCGCGCGCCCAGGTCACGGCCGTAGCGGTGCACGGCCTCGGAGACCTGCAGCGCCAGCTCGCGGGTCGGCACGAGCACCAGCGCCGAGGGGTTGACGCCCCCGCGCCCGGAGGGCAGGCCCTGCAGGATCGGGAGCGCGAACGCGGCGGTCTTGCCCGTCCCCGTCGCGGCCATCCCCAGCAGGTCGTTCCCGGCGAGCAGGGGCGGGATCGCCTCGCGCTGGATCGCCGTGGGCTCCTCGTAGCCCAGGGCCGACAGCGCGCGCAGCAGCTCGGGGCGGAGCTCCAGGTCGGCGAAGGTGGTGGTGTCCTCGGCCGTGGTCTCAGGCGTGGTCTCGGCCGTGGCTTCGGGTGTCTCCGGGGCGGTGTTCTCCACTGCGCCCTCGACGGTGTTCTCGGTCATGATTCCGGCTCCTTGCTACTGGACGAACGCGCACGGGACTCACTCCGCCGACAGCGGTCGTCCCTCCCCATAGCGGGCGCGAACCCGCATCCCGTGCGCGGCTACCCGCTCAGCACGGTCGACTCCCCCGGACCGGACACAGGAGACTGAAGCCGGGAGGACGGTTCGCGCCCCTCCCGGCAGGCGCGATAACGACGGCCGCCCAGGAAGCCAATGGATCTACCTTCTCATCTCGCGGGGGGAGCCTTGGCGCTCCCCGCCTCCGGCCCCTCCCCCGCGGACGTCTCGTCAGCCGTTGACGCGGACCGCCTGGAAGACCTCGACGGCCTTGCCGCCGTCATCGACGGTTCCGCCCGTGGCCTCGAAGTCCACCGAGACGTCGTCCCTCAGGTAGCGGTAGCGGTGCCTGGTCTCGGCGACCTCCGCGGAGGCCCCGTCCAGGTCGCGGACGATGTCGAAGACCGAGTCGGCGGGGACACTGAGCCGGATGCGCTTCGTTCCCGGCTGGAGAATCGACAAGGCGCGCCTTTCGTGACGAGTGCGGGCCCGGGCCGGGGCGACCGGTCCGGGGCGGCGGGGCGGATCGGGCCGGCCCTTCCGGGCCGGGGACGGCGATCCACTCTCCCCCAGGGCAAAGTATGACAGGCTGGGGCGGCAAACCGGGGAAGACTCCCGGCGGACACGACGGGGAAGCGACGGCATGGACAAACCTGTCATCGTGACGGTGGACGACGACCCCGGGGTCTCCCGCGGGGTGGCGCGCGACCTTCGACGCCGGTACGGCCACTCGTACCGGATCGTGCGCGCCGAGTCGCCGGCGCAGGGTATCGAGGCGGTCCGCGAGATGCGGCTGCGCGGGGACGACGTGGCGGCGGTCCTCGCCGACTACCGCATGCCGCAGATGAACGGCGTGGAGTTTCTCGAGCAGGCCATGGACCTGTACCCGTACGCGCGGCGGATACTCCTCACCGCCTACGCGGACACCGACGCGGCCATCCGGGCGATCAACGTCATCGACCTCGACCACTACCTGCTCAAGCCGTGGGACCCGCCGGAGGAGAAGTTCTACCCGGTGATCGACGCGCAGCTGGACTCCTGGCAGCGCGCCGAGCGGCTGGAGCGTCCCGAGCTGCGGGTGGTCGGCGCCCGCTGGTCGTCCCCCTCCTACCGGGTACGCGACTTCCTCGCCCGCAACCACGTGCCGTACCGGTGGCTGCTCGACGAGGAGCCCGAGGGCGCGCAGCTGATCGCGGCCCTGGGCGGGCCCGGGCCCGCGCTGCCGCTGGTGGTCACCGCCGACGGCACCACGCTGTCGGCGCCCGGCGACGCCGAGCTCGCCACCGCCGTCGGCCTGTCCACCACCCCCGCGACCGACTTCTACGACCTCGTCGTCATCGGCGGCGGCCCCGGCGGGCTGGGCGCCGCCGTGTACGGCGCCTCCGAGGGGCTGCGCACGGTCCTGGTGGAGCAGCACGCCTCGGGCGGCCAGGCGGGCCAGAGCTCGCGCATCGAGAACTACCTGGGCTTCCCCGACGGGGTCTCCGGCGGCCAGCTCGCCGACCGCGCGCGCAGGCAGGCGCTGAAGTTCGGCGCGGAACTGCTCACCGCCCGGACGGTGACGAGCCTGGAGGCCAGGGGGCAGGGCAGGGTGGTGGGGTTCTCCGACGGCGGGAGCATCGCGGCGCACGCGGTGATCCTGGCGACCGGCGTCACCTACCGGCGGCTCGACGCCCCCGGCCTCGACGAGTTCACCGGCCGCGGCGTCTTCTACGGCGCGGCCCTGACCGAGGCGCCGTCGTGCAAGGGCACCGACGTCTACATCGTCGGCGCGGCCAACTCGGCGGGGCAGGCCGCGGTGCACCTGTCCGGCTACGCCAGCCGGGTGCACCTGCTGGTCAGGGGCGACGACCTGGGCAAGTCCATGTCGCACTACCTGGTCGAGCAGATCGCCGGGATCGCGAACATCGAGGTGCACACGCGGACCCGGGTCACCGCCGGGGAGGGCGGCGACCACCTGGAGCGGCTGACGCTCGAAGGCCCCGAGGGCGCGCGCACGGTCGACGCCGAGTGGCTGTTCGTCTTCATCGGCGCCCAGCCCCGCACCGACTGGCTCGGCGACGCGGTCGAACGCGACGCGAGGGGCTTCGTCGTCACCGGCCCCGACCTGCTGGCCACCGGGGAGCGCCCCCGCGACTGGCCGCTGCGGCGCCAGCCGTACTTCCTGGAGACGAGCGTTCCCGGCGTCTTCGCGGCCGGGGACGTGCGCGCCGAGTCCATCAAGCGGGTCGCCTCCGCCGTCGGCGAGGGGGCGATGGCCGTGTCCCTGGTCCACCGGTACCTGGAGAAGACGTGATCGCAGCGGACGACCTGCGCGGACTGTTCCTCTTCGAGAAGCTCGACGACGACCGGCTGGAGTGGCTGGCCCACCACGGCGAGGAGCTCTCCTTCGGCGCGGACGAGACCGTGGTCCGCCAGGGCGACCCGGCCGAGCGCTTCTACGTGCTCGTCGAGGGCGAGGTCGTGCTGCTGGTCGAGACCACCACCGGAACGGTCTCGATGGAGCCCACCTCCCAGCCGGGCGTCTACGCCGGGGCGATCTCCGCCTACCTGGGCGAACGCGCCCCCGACAGCTACCCCCACTCCCTGCGCGCGGTCCGGCCCTCGACGCTGCTCGCGTTCCCCGCCCGGGAGTTCGGCCGGACCATGGCCGAGTGGTTCCCGATGGCGGTGCACCTGCTGGACGGGCTGCGGATCGGCGGGATCGCGCAGCGCGAGCTGATCGACCGGCGCCAGCGCCTGACCGCGTTCGGCACGATCACCGCCGGGCTCACCCACGAGCTCAACAACCCCGCCGCCGCGGCGGTGCGGGCCGTGGGCGAGCTGCGCGAGCGGGTCGGCTCCTCCGGGCGGCGGCTGGCCGAGCTGGCGGCGGCGGGAATCCCCCCGGACCGGGTGTCGGCCCTGGTGGAGGTCCAGGAGAGCTGCGCGCGGAACACGGGCGGTGCCCCGCACAGGTCCCCGCTGGAGGTCTCCGACGCCGAGGACGAGCTGTCGGACGCGTTGGACGGACTCGGGGTCGGGGAGGGCTGGGAGATCGCGCCGGCCCTGGTGGGCGCCGGGTTCGGGCTCGGCACCCTGGAGACCGTCCGCGCCTCGGTGGGCGACGAGCACCTGGGGGCGGCGCTGCGCTGGTTCGCCGAGGCCACGGAGATCGCGCAGATGCTGGACGAGGTGACCGACGCGACCGAGCGGATCTCCTCGCTGCTGGCCTCCGCCAAGCAGTACTCGCAGATGGACCGGGCCCCGAACCGGAACGTGGACGTGCGGGAGCTGCTGGACAGCACACTCGCCATGCTCCGGGGCAGGATCCCGCCGGACGTCGGCGTGGTCACCGAGTACGACCCGGACCTGCCGCCGCTCCCCGCCTACGGCGGGGAGCTCAACCAGGTGTGGACCAACCTGGTCCACAACGCCCTGGACGCGATGGACGGCTCCGGCACGCTGACCGTGCGCACGGCCCGCGAGCACGACACCGCGCTGGTCGAGATCGGCGACACCGGTCCGGGGGTCCCCGAGGAGCTGCGCGACCGGATCTTCGAGCCGTTCTTCACCACCAAGCAGGTCGGCAGGGGGACCGGCCTGGGACTGGACATCTCCTATCGCATCGTGGCCGGCCGCCACGGCGGCGACCTGCGGGTCGTGTCCGAACCCGGCGACACCCGCTTCCAGGTCCGGCTCCCCCTCACCGCCCCCGCCCCCTGATGACGGTCCGGGGCCGCGCGGCGTCCGCGCGGCCCCGGACCGCCGCCGGCGGGCGGGCCGGGGCGTGGTCGTCCGTCGACGGGGAACCGGCGCCACGGACACCCGCCCCTGTGACGATTGTCACTGGAAACCTGGTCTACCGACCGGTCGGTCTTGTACAGTCGCGGCATCGTCGATCGCAGGGCGTCCGCGTTCCGGCCGCCCCGAGAGAATCGGAGCTGCCGATGAGCGCCAGCGGGTCCCCGACGCCTCCTCCCCCGCTGCGGTCGATGGCCGCGGCCACCGCGCAACTGCTGTACTCGGGGTCCCGGTTCGAAATGGCGCGGATCGAGGTCAACGGCGTTCCGACCCGCGTCTGGGCCGACGCCCGCCCCAGCCTGCGCGCGCTCCTGCTCGGCAGCGCCGAGCGCGGCGACCACCCCGCGATCGTCTTCGGCGACGAGCGGATCTCGCACGCCGACTACTTCCGCCGGACCGCCACCCTGGCCCGCCGTCTGCGCGAGGACTACGGCGTGGCCGAGGGCGACCGGGTCGCCCTCGCCATGCGCAACTACCCCGAATGGGTGATCGCGTTCTTCGCCGTCACCGGCATCGGCGCGATCGCGGTCCCCCTGAACTCCTGGTTCACCGGTCCCGAACTGGAGTTCGTGATCCGCGACAGCGGCGCGGCCGTGCTGGTGGCCGACAGCGAACGACTGGACCGGCTCGACGGCCTCCTGACGGACGTGCGGCCCTCCGTGATCGCGGTGCGGCACACGGGCGCGCTCCCCGAGGGCGCGCGCGCCTGGGACGAGGTGCTGGGCGAGGTCGCGGCGGACGCGGTCCCGCCGGAGGCGGACCCGGCCCCCGACGACCCCGCCACACTCTTCTACACATCCGGCACCACCGGCCTGCCCAAGGGCGCGCTGGGCTCGCACCGCAACCTGATCAGCAACATCACCTCCACGGCGTTCACGAAGGCGCGCACCCTGCTGCGGGTGGGCTTCGACCTCGGGGACTCCCTCGCCCTGACCTTCGACGCGCCGCCCCCGGTGGTGCTGTGCGTGGTCCCGCTGTTCCACGCCACCGGCGCGCAGACCGTGATGCTGCCCGCGCTGGACTCGGGCGGCACCCTGGTCCTGATGCACCGCTGGGACGCCGAGGCCGCCTTGGACCTGATCGAACGCGAGCGTGTCACGGCGGTGACCGGCGTGCCCACGATGCTGTCCCAGATGCTGGCCTCCCCCGGCTTCGCCGAGCGCGACCTGTCCAGCCTGGCCTCCCTGGGCAGCGGGGGCGCTCCCGCCGCCCCGGCCCTGGTGGCGCGGGCGCGCGACGGCCGCAAACTGGACCAGGCGCTTCTGGGCGCGGGCTACGGGCTGACCGAGTGCTCGGCGATCGCGGCCGTCAACTACGGCCCCGACTATCTGAGCCGCCCCGACAGCGTCGGCGTCCCCGTCCCGGTGGTGGACGTCAGGATCGCCGGCCCGGACGGCTCGGAACTGCCGCCCGGCCGGGTCGGCGAGATCTGGATCAGCGGCCCCGGGGTCGTGCACGGCTACTGGAGGCGCCCCGAGGCGACCGCCGCGACCTTCACCGACGGCTGGCTGCGCACCGGAGACCTGGGCCGCCTCGACGAGGAGGGCTTCCTGTACATCGTGGACCGCGTCAAGGACATGATCCTGCGGGGCGGGGAGAACGTGTACTGCGCCGAGGTCGAGGCCGCGGTCCACGAGCACCCCGCTGTCGCCGACGTCGCGGTGGTCGGCGTGGCCCACGAGGTGCTGGGCGAGGAGGTCGGCGCCGTGGTCCGGCCGCTCCCGGGCGCGTCGGTGACGGCGCCCGAGCTGCGCGACTTCCTCTCGGGCCGGCTGGCCTCCTTCAAGATCCCCGCCCGCATCCGGGTCACCGCCGCCGAGCTGCCGCGCAACGCCGCCGGGAAGCTGCTGAAGAAGCGGCTCCGCGACGAGGTCGACTGGACGGCGGCCGGGTAGGCGGCCTCCGGGGCGGGGACGCGGGCGCCACGGCGTGGGGGCCGCGGCGGTCGCCGCGGCCCCTCGTGGTCAGTCGGTCTTCTCGTCGGGAGGCTCCGGTTCCTCGGGGGGCCGCTTGCGCGGGCGGCCCCGCCGGGGAATGGCCCCGGTCCTCTTCGGCATCCGTCCGGCGTCGGCCAGGGCTTTGCGCAGCAGGAACTCGATCTGCGCGTTGGTGCTGCGCAGCTCGTCGCCGGCCCAGTGGGCGAGCGCGTCGTGCACGGCCGGGTCCAGACGGAGCAGGATCTTCTTGCGCTCACTCAAACCGGGGACACCTCAGGAGTAGAGCGATCCCGTGTTGACGACCGGCTGGGTGGCCCGGTCGGCGCACAGGACGACCAGCAGGTTGCTCACCATCGCGGCCTTCCGCTCCTCGTCCAGTTCCACCACGTCCTCCTCCGCCAGCCGGTTCAGCGCCAGGTCCACCATGCCCACCGCGCCCTCGACGATGCGCTGGCGCGCCGCGACGATCGCGCCCGCCTGCTGGCGCTGCAGCATCGCCTGGGCGATCTCCGAGGCGTAGGCCAGGTGGGTCAGCCGCGACTCGATGATCCTGACCCCCGCCGACTCCACGCGGTCGGCGATCTCCGCGGACAGCTTCTCGGTGATCTCGTCGGCGTTGTCGCGCAGCGACAGCCCGCCCTCGGCCTCGTGGTTGTCGTACGGGTAGTTGTTCGCGATGTGCCGCACGGCGGCCTCGGTCTGGATGCTGACGAACTGCACGAAGTCGTCCACCTCGAACACCGCGCGGGCGGTGTCCTGGACCTGCCAGACCACGACGGCGGCGATCTCGATCGGGCTGCCGCCCGCGTCGTTGACCTTCATGACGCTGGTCTCGTGGTTGCGGATGCGGGTGGAGACGGGGCTCCGGGTGCTGATGGGGTTGACCCAGCGCAGGCCGTCGGTGCGGACCGTGCCGGTGTAGCGGCCCAGGAACTGCACCACCCGCGCCTCGTTGGGGGCCACGACCGTCAGCCCGAGGCAGAGGAAGAGCCCCAGCAGGGCGATCAGCCCGCCCGCCACGAGGCCGACCGCGAGCAGCGCCCCCTCACCGGTGGAGATCCCCCACACGGCCAGGGCGACCCCGACCAGCACCAGCACCACTGCCACGCCGAACATCACCAGCCCGGACCGGCCGTCGGCGGTCCTCTCGCGCACCTTGGGGGCGGGCATCTCGACCCCGGTCGCGGTGGCGGTCCTGTCGTTCATCCGTCGTTCCCTTCGCTCTTGAAGTGATGACTCGACACTAGCATTGTGATATCACTTTTTAAAACCCCGAGCGGAAGGCGGAACGATGATCCGAGTACGCGGACTCACCAAGAGCTACGGCGGGACCCTCGCCGTGGACCGGCTCTCCTTCGACGTCGCCCCCGGCGTCGTCACGGGGTTCCTCGGTCCCAACGGCGCGGGCAAGAGCACGACCATGCGCATGATCCTGGGCCTGGACGCCCCCACCTCCGGCACGGCCACGGTGAACGGCCGCCGCTACCGCGACCTGCCCGCGCCGATCCAGGAGATCGGCGCGCTGCTGGACCCCGGGGCCGCGCACCCGGGGCGCACCGCCCGCTCCCACCTGCTCTGGCTCGCGCACGGCGGCGGGGTGCGCCCGCGCCGCGTGGACGAGGTGCTCGACCTGGTCGGCCTCTCCGCCGTCGCGGGCAGGCGGGTGGGCGGCTTCTCGCTCGGCATGCGCCAGCGCCTGGGCATCGCCGCGGCCCTGCTGGGCGACCCGCGGGTGCTGCTCCTGGACGAGCCCGTCAACGGCCTGGACCCCGAGGGCATCCTGTGGATCCGCGGCCTGATGAGGGACCTCGCGGCCCAGGGGCGCACCGTCCTCGTCTCCAGCCACCTGATGAACGAGATGCAGGCCACCGCCGACCACGTGCTCGTCATCGGACGCGGCCGGCTGATCGCGGACGTGGGCATGGCCGAGCTCACCGCGCGCGGCGACTCGGGCGAGGTGCTGGTGGCCTCCCCGCACATCGAGGCCCTGGCCTCGGCGCTGACCGGCGAGCACGCCTCCGTCAGGGCCGCCGAGAACGGGACGCTCCTGGTGGGCGGGCTGGACGCCGCGCGCATCGGCGAGATCGCCCTCGCCCGCCGCATCCCGCTGCGCGAACTCACCCCCCGGCGCACCAGCCTGGAGGCCGCCTTCATGGAGCTGACCTCCGACAGCGTCGAACACCGATCCGGACAGCACGCCACCCAGGGGAGCCCGTCATGACCACCGCCACCGCCACCGCCGCTCCCCGCGAGCGCGCCGCCCGCGCCTCCTCGTCCGCGCCCGGCCTGGGCGCGGCCCTGCGCGCGGAGTGGACCAAGCTCTGGTCACTGCGTTCGACGTACGTCGTGCTCGCGCTGTCGGTCCTGATCGGCGCGGGGATGAGCGCCCTGATCAGCCTGGCCGTGGGCGTGGGAGGCGAGGAGGAGATCCCCGCGGGCGTCGACCCGGCGGCGCAGGCCCTGGCCATGGCCCAGATCGGTCCGGACCTCGCCGTGATCGTGTTCGTCGTGCTCGCCGGGGGCTTCTCCGCCGGAGAGTACGCGACCGGCCTGATCCGCCTCACCCTCGGTGTGGGACCGCGCCGCTGGCGGCCGCTGGCGGCCAAGGCCGCGGTTCTGAGCGGCGTCGTCCTGGCGGCGGGGCTCGTGGTCGTCCTCGCGGCCTTCCTCGCCTCCCAGGCGGTCCTGGACGCGTACGGCATGGCGACGGTGGGCCTGGGCGACGACGGGGTGCTGCGCAAGGTCCTGCTCCAGGCCGCGACCCTGCCGGTCTTCCCGCTGACGGCCCTGGCCCTGGGCTTCCTGCTGCGCGGCACCGCCGCCGCGATCACCACCGCCATCGCGGTGATGTGGCTCCCGGCGATCATCGGCGCGCTGCTCCCGGACTGGGTCCGGGAGAACGTCGTGCGCTACACGCCGGGGACCGCGGTGGGCAACGTCGTGGGGACGACGGCCGCCGCCTCGCCCACGCACATGGACCCCTGGCCCGCCGCCGCGGTGGTCGCCGCCTGGCTCGCGCTGTCCCTCGGCGCCGCCCTGTGGTCCCTGTCCCGCAGAGACGCCTGACCCCGGGAGCGGGGCCCACCCGGTCGCGAGCGGGGACCGACCGGGTGGGCCCCCTCGTCAGGAGACGGCGTCCGCCCAGTTCTCGGCCAGGTACCTGTCGGCGGCGGCGCGCTGCCCGCCGGTCAGCGCGACGGGCTCGCCCTCGGCCTCGGGCAGCGCCGCGAGCGCCTCGGCGTCGATGGTCCCCGCGGCCTCCATCGCGCGGGCGCGGGCCGGGCGGGCGAAGCCGTCGAGGTAGATCCCCTGCCCCTCGTCGGAGAACACGAACTCCTGCCACAGCCGGGCCGCCGCCGGGTGCGGGGCGTCCTTGTCGATCGCCTGATGGCAGTAGGAGCTGACGACCGCGCCCTCGGGGACGACCACCCGCCAGTCGACCTCGCCCTCCAGTTCCGCGGCCTGCCGGGCGTTGGCGTGGTCCCAGTCGATGACAACGGGGGTCTCGCCGGAGGCGATGGTCGCCGGGGTCGGGTCCACGGGCAGGAGGTTCCCGGCGTCGTCGAGCTCGGCGAAGAAGTCCACGCCGGGCTCGACGTCGTCGGCGCCGCCGCCGTTGCCCAGCGCCGCCATCACCACGCCCGAGAAAGCGGCCCCGGCCCGCGTCGGGTCGCCGTTGAGGGCGACCTTGCCCCGGTAGTCCCCGCCGAGCAGGTCCCCGACACCGGTGGGCGCGGGCACCTCGCCGGCGTCGTAGCCGATGGACATGAAGCCGGTGTAGCCGCCGACGTACCTGCCGTCAGGATGCTTGATGTCGTCGGCGATGTCGTCCCAGGTCTCCACCCTGTAGGCGGCGAAGCGCTCGTCGGCGTCGGCCGGCGCGACGGCCTGGCCGAGGTCGAAGACGTCCGGGGCGCGGTCGGCCCCGGCGTCCTGCCCGACGGCGTCGCTCCCCTCCTGACCGGAGTCGTCCGGCGAGGCCGGATTCACCTTGATGTCGTACTTGTCCTCGAAGGCGGAGATCATCTCGCCGTAGTCGACCCGGTCGGGCTGCGGCGTGACGACGTTGAGCTCGCCCTCGGCCTGGGCCGCCTCGATGAGCGCGTCCATGCCGCCCAGGACCTCGGCGGAGGTCGCGGTCGCGGCGTCGCCGCGGTCCGCGTCGACCCCCGGGGGCGCGGGGGGAGCCCCGCACGCGGCGGGCAGGAGGAGGCCGCCGAGCACGGCGGCGAAGGCCGCGCGGCGGCGGTCAGGGTGTTCGGGTCGGTTTCGCACGGCGCTCACCACTCCATCGTTCCGCGCAGCCGGAGACCGCGGCCCCTCCCCGGCCAGAAGTCCACACCGGAACAGAACCACTGACCGCCGCCGGTTTCCCTCACCACCACCGACCATGATCGCGTTTTGGCAACAGCTTGGGGAACCCGGAACGACCGGCGGAACGAAAACGACATCCGACGAGGAAAGCCCCCAAATCGCAGCCGGGAAGTCGCCCGTGTCACACGAAGTAGTGACGCACCTCCCTTTCCGGACTTGCCATATCGGCCCAGGAGCGGTTAGCTCAGGAAACTCAGGCGGACACCAGCCGTTCTGGGAGGACGCACCGGCCGCACCCGCGCGTCCTCCACCCCCATCCCCCCGCGCCTGACACATAGAGCGAGTCCATGACCAAAGAGCAGCGCCACTCCATTCGCGCGCGCCTCCTGGCGCTGGCACTCATCCCGAGCAGCGCCCTGCTCGCCCTGTGGATCGCCATCACCAGCGTGCTGGGGAACGACATCCTGGTCCTGCGCCAGGGCGCCTCCTTCACCGAGGACGTCGGCGTCCCGGTCCTGGAGATCATCTCCGACCTGCAGGCGGAGCGACGCTCCACGATGGAGTACATCGCGGACGACGACGACCCCGCCGCGCGCTCGGAGATGGAGCGGTCCCGCGCCCGGACCGACGTGACGGCCGGGGCGTTCACCGCCCGGTTCGGCGAGGCCGAGCTGTCCGACCTGCCCCGGCAGACGCGCGACCGCGTCGAGCGGTTCACCACGACGCTGGAGATCCTGCCGCTGCACCGCGCCTCGCTGGACTCCGCCATCCCCATCCGCTCCGGCGGGGCGGCCGCCTACGACGAGGCCGTGGAGGCCGGGCTGCGGCTGTGGGACGTGCAGGAGAAGCTGGTCGCCCCCGACCAGGCCCACCAGGCGCGCAGCCTCACCTCCCTGTTCCGGGCGCGCGAGCTCCTGGCGCAGGAGGACGCGCTGCTGGCCTACTCCACGGTCGCGGGCGCCTTCTCCATCACCGACCACATCGACTTCACCCACGCGGTCGGCGCCCAGCGCTACCTCTACGACCAGATCGCGCCCGAGCTCGGCGACGCCGAGCTCGCGGTCTACGAGGAGGCCACCGAGTCCACGTTCTTCCGCACCGTGCGGGCGATGGAGAACGACGTGGTCAGCAGCGGCGCCACCGACACCGGGATCCCCATCGACGGCGACGCGTGGGAGGCCGCCAAGGAGTCCCTGGACCTGGCCTTCCAGGAGGTCGAGGAGAACCGCACCGCCGCGATCCTCGACCAGAGCCGGGCCTCGGTCACCGAACTGAGGCTCGGCGTCACCGCGATCAGCGCCCTCGCGCTGGCCGTGGTGGTGGGCTCCATGGTGTTCACCTCGCGGGTGGTGCGCGGACTCGACCGGCGCCTGGGCGCGCTGCGCGAGGCCACCCTGGACTACGCGCACACCCGGCTGCCGTCGGTCACCGCGCGGCTGCGGGCGGGTGAACGGGTGGACGTCGACACCGCCGCGCCGCCGATCCCGGTGAGCGTGCGCGACGAGATCGGCCAGGTCGCCGAGGCGTTCAACATCGCCCAGCGGGCCGCCGTGGACTCGGCCGCGCAGGAGGCCCGGCTGCGCGAGGGCGTGCGCAACGTCTTCCGCAACATCGCGCGGCGCGCCCAGACCCTCGTGCACCGCCAGCTCAGCCTGCTGGACACCCTGGAGCAGTCCGAGACCGATCCCGCCGCGCTGGAGTCGTTGTTCCGGATCGACCACCTCAGCACGCAGATGCGGCGCAACGCCGAGAACCTGATGCTGCTGACCGACGACCGTCCGGCCCGGCGGGCCGGCGAGCCGCTGACCCTGGCCCACGCGGTCCGCGCGGCCTCCAGCGAGATCGAGGACTACTCCCGCGTCAAGCTGCTGCCGATGCCCGACACGCGGATCACCGGCCAGGCCTCCGGGGACACCGTCCGGCTGCTCGCCGAGCTCCTGGAGAACGCCACCGCCTTCTCGGCGCCCACCACCACGGTGACGGTCCGCGGGGAGGCCCTGGCGCACGGCCACTACTCCCTGGAGATCGAGGACCGGGGCCTGGGCATGCCCGCGGAGAACTACGCCGAGGCCAACGAACTGCTGACGGGCTCCTCACCCCGGTTCAGCCTCGCCGACATGCGCGAGGACTCCCAGCTCGGCCTGATCGTGGTCGCCACCATCGCCCGGCGGCACGGGTTCACGGTGACGCTGCGCCCCTCCCCCTACAACGGGACGCAGGCGATCGTGGTGCTCCCCCCTGAGGCTGTCAGCACCGAACCCGTGCCCGCTGTCGCGCCCGCCCCCGCGGTCCGGGCCGAGCTGGAGGCTCCCGTCCCCGCCGAACCCGCCCCGAGCCACACCGCTCCCGCCGGACCCGCGTCGACCTACAAGGGCCTGCCGCGCCGCAGGCGCTCGCGCGGACAGGGCCGCCCCGAACCGGTGTCCCCCGCGCCGCCCCCGCCGGAACCGGCCGCCTCCGACCGGCCTCTGGAGGAGATCCGGCACATGATGAGCGCCTTCCAGCAGGGCAGCAGACACGGACGAGCCGAAGACAGTAGCGACCACGAGAACACGGAGGCCCGATGACAGAGCCGACGACCACTTCCCAGTCCGCCTCCTCCGAGCTGGACTGGCTGCTGACCGACCTGGTGGCCCGGGTCGCGGGCGCGCGCGAGGCCGTACTGCTGTCCGCGGACGGACTGCTGCTGTCGGCCTCCAAGGGGATGGACCGCGACCGCGCCGAGCGCGTCAGCGCGATCGCCTCGGGCTTCTCCAGCCTGGCCCGCGGCGCGAGCCGCCAACTGGGCGCCTCCCAGGTCCGCCAGACCGTGGTGGAGATGGACAACGTCTTCCTGTTCGTGCTCGCCGCCGGGCACGGCGCCTGCCTGAGTCTGGTGGCCGACGCCACCTGCGACGTCGGCCTGGTGGCCTACGAGATCAACCGGCTGGTCCGCCAGGTGGGCCCGCACCTGTCCGCGCTGCCCCGGCACAGGCGCCCGATGGTGCGCGAGCGGCCCGCCGAAGGCGCCTGATGGCGGTACCCGGTGACGGCCATCCCGACGGCGGCGGCCGCCTCATCCGCCCCTACTCGCTCACCGGCGGCCGCACCCGCCCCTCCCGCTCCGACCTCGCCATGACCTCCCAGGTCGTCGCGGTCCCCATGATGGAGTCCGACAGCGAACTGGAACCCGAGCACCACTCGATCCTGCGCTCGTGCGCGGCCCCGGTGTCGGTCGCGGAACTGGCCTCCCGCACTCGCCTGCCGTTGGGGGTCCTGCGTATCCTGCTGTCCGACCTCCTCGACAACGGGCATGTCATGGTGCACGAATCACTGTGGCAACGGCAGCGGCCGGACGTCCAGACCCTGCGCTCGGTCATCGACCGCATCCGTGCGCTCTGAAAGGAGACCCCTTCATGTCCGACACGGCCGGGACCGTTCCCGACGCGTTGAAGATCCTGGTGGCCGGTGGGTTCGGCGCCGGGAAGACCACGCTGGTGGCGGCGCTGAGCGAGGTGGAGTCGCTGCACACCGAGGAACTGATCACCGCCGAGAGCATCGGAGTGGACGACCTCGACGGGGTCGAGTCCAAGACGACCACCACCGTCGCCCTCGACTTCGGCCGGATCACCCTGGACGCGCGCACCGTCATCTACATGTTCGGCACGCCCGGCCAGCGTCGCTTCTCCTTCATGTGGGACGAACTGGCCGAGGGCGCCCTGGGAGCGATCGTCCTGGCCGACACCCGCAGGCTCGAGGACTGCTTCGAGACCATCGACTTCTTCGAACGCCGCGGGGTTCCCTTCATCGTCGCGGTGAACTGCTTCGACGGGATCCGCTCGCACATGCCCGGTGACGTCCGGATCGCCCTGGACGTGGACTCCGGCGTCCCGGTGATGCTGTGCGACGCCCGCGACCGCGAGTCGGTCAAGCGGGTGATGATCGAGCTGGTCTCCCACGTCCTGGAACTGGAGCTGTCGGGAGCCTAGCGTTTTCCCGCTGATCGTGGCCTTTCCGGGGGCTCGGACGCGTCCGAGCCCCCGGAAAGGCCACGATCAGCGGGAGGAACGGACGCGGGACGCTGGGGAAGCTCCAGCGCGGGGGTGATTCGCGCACCGGTGGTTTTTGACGGTCGTGGGCTTTCTGCCCGTTTCAGGGCCGGTAAGGGCGGAAAGCCCACGATCATCCCGGGTGGGGGCGGTACAAGGACCACCCCCGCTCCGGAGACTCCCTAGTCCGCTCCGGAGACCCCCGTGAAGGGGCCCTCCTCGTAACGCTGGCGGCCGGTGTGGACCAGGGCGGTCTCCACGATCGGATAGATCTCGAAGGTCTGCCCCATGTCGAGCGCGTCGAGGATGCGGGCCGCCGGAGACGAGGGCTCGGCCAGCACCATGTGCCGCCCCTCCCTGGTCAGGATGCGGTAGCACTCCATCAGCGCGCGCACGCCGCTGAGATCGATGAACCCGACCCTGGAGAGGTCCACCACCAGGCAGCCGCACTCGGGGCGGTCGGTGGCCTGCAGGAGCCCCGCGCACAGCCGGGCGGCGTTGGCGATGTCGATCTCACCGCGCACGGCGAAGACCACGGCCTCACGGCACGGGAAGGACTCCCGGCTCTGTCCGGACACGCCGCCACACCTCCCTCTCGACAACGCTCGGATACGCACCGTGCATTCGCGATCGTATCGACCGCGCTCCCGTCATACGGCGAAAAACTGTGAAAACACAGTGTTGTCCACAGGAAATTCCGCCGGGGCCCCGTCGGATGTCCCTTGGCTCAGCGGCCGTACGCCTCCAGCAGCCGCAACCACACCTCACTCACCGTGGGGAAGGCCGGAACCGCGTGCCACAGCCGCTCCAGGGGCACCTCCCCCACAACGGCGACGGTGGCGGCGTGGACCAGCTCGCCCACCCCCGGACCGACCAGGGTGCATCCCACCACCACCCGCCGGTCCTCGTCGACGACCATCTTGGCGCGCCCGGCGTACCCCGGGGCGAACAGGCCCGCGCCCGCGACCCACCCGAGGTCGTACTCGACCGCGCGCACCCGCAGTCCCGCCTCCCGCGCGGCCTCCTCGGTCCGGCCCACCGCCGCGACCTCGGGCTCGGTGAAGACGACCTGCGGCACGGCGTGGTGGTCGGCGGTGGCGGCCCAGCGCGACCACGGCTCGGGGGCGGCCTCCCCGCCCCGCGCCCGCGCCGCGATCGCGTCGCCCACCGCCCGGCCCTGGTACTTGCCCATGTGCGTGACGTTGGCGCGGCCGTTGACGTCGCCGACGGCGTACAGCCAGCCCTCCTCGACCCCGCGCACCCGGCAGCTGTCGTCCACGTCGGCCAGCGCCGCCGCGTCCAGGCCGACGGTCTCCAGCCCCAGCCCGTCGGTGGCGGGGCGCCGACCGGTGGCGACGAGGACCTCCGCGGCGGTGACCCGGTGCTCGCCGGAGCCGTCCCTGAAACGCACGGTGCGCCCGTCCGCCCCGCCCGCGACCTCGACCACGTCGGCGCCGGTGCGCACCTCGACCCCCGCCGCGCGCAGCGCCTCCGCCACCCGCTCCCCCGCGAACGGCTCGTTCCCGGACAGCAGGCGGCCGCCCCGCGCCAGCATGTGCACGCGCGCGCCCAGCGAGTGCCACGCCCAGGCGAGTTCGCAGGCCACGACCCCGCCGCCGATCACGACGAGGCTCTCGGGGACCTCCTTCGCGGCGGTGCCCTCCCGGGAGGTCCAGAACCCGGCCTCCGCCAGGCCCGGTACGCCGGGGACGAACGGCACCGACCCGGTGCACACCGCGACGGCGTGCCGGGCGGTGAGCTCACTCGTTCCCCCGTCGGGCCCCGTCACCTCGACCCCGCGCGGCCCCGCCAGGCGCGCGCGGCCGCGCACCAGGGAGACCCCCGCCCCGCTCAGCCACTCCGCCTGCCCGGCGTCGTCGAAGCCCGACACGACCTCGTCGCGGCGCGCCAGCACCGCGGCCGCGTCGAGCGAGCCGGTCACGGCCTCGGCGGCCCCGGGCACGGCGCGCGCCTGGGCCAGCACCGCGGCCGGACGCAGCAGGGCCTTGCTGGGCATGCACGCCCAGTACGAGCACTCGCCGCCGACCCGTTCGGCCTCCACCAGCGCGACGCTCAGCCCCCCGCTCACCGCCCGGTCCGCCACGTTCTCGCCGGTGGGTCCACCGCCCACGACCACCAGATCGTACTCAGCCATCGTCGCCTCCAGAATCGTCTCCGCCCGCGCCCCGGTCCCCCGACCCTATGCCGCGAAACCGCCCTCCGGCCTGGTTCTCGGGGCCGCGCGGGCCCCTCGGAGGGCCTTCCTCAGAGCCAGCCGCGGCGCCTGAAGATCGTGTACAGCACCACGCTGACCGCGAACATCAGGGCGACCGCCATGGGGTAGCCGTACTTCCAGTGGGTCTCGGGCATGATGTCGAAGTTCATCCCGTAGACGCCGCCGACCACGGTGGGCGCGAACAGGATCGCCGCCCACGAGGAGATCTTCTTGACCTCCTCGCTCTGCGCGTAGCTGGCCTCGGTGAGGAGCCGCATCTCCTCGTTCTGCGCCTGGCTGACCAGGGTGGCGTTGACCGCGAGGATGGAGCCGAGCATCTGGCGGAAGGCGTCGACGCGCTCGGCGACGGTGGTCGCGTGGTCGGCGACGTCGCGCAGGTAGCGCTGGAGCTCCTCGCTGGTGCCGTACTTCTCGAACCCGGCCTCCAGCGCGGCCAGGATGTCCAGCAGCGGCCGGGCCGCCCGCTGGAACTCGATGACCTCCCGGGACAGCTCGTAGATGCGCCTGGACACCTGGGGGTCGCGGTTGAAGACCTGCGTCTCGATCTCGTCGATGTCGTTCTGCAGGCCCCCCACGACCGGGGCGTAGCCGTCCACCACGGCGTCCAGGACCGCGTACAGCACCGCCTCGGGGCCCAGCCGCAGCAGGTCGGGGTCGCCCTCCAGGCGTCGGCGCACACCCCCCAGGTCGGGGGCCTGGCCGTGCCGGACGGTCAGCACGAAGTCCTGGCCCGCGAACAGGTGGATCTCCCCGAAGCGCACCTCCTCGACGTCGTCCAGGTAGCGCGCGGCTCGCAGCACCACGAACAGGGTGTCGTCGTAGCGCTCCAGCTTGGGCCGCTGGTGGGCGACGATGGCGTCCTCCACGGCCAGCTCGTGCAGACCGAACTCGTCGGCGACCGCCAGCAGCTGCGTCTCGGACGGCTGGAACAGCCCGATCCAGGCCATGGCGCCGGGCCGGTCCGGCACGGCGGGGCGCAGCTCGGCGATCCCGGGTCTTCCGGGCTCGCGGCGGCCGTCCACGTAGACGCCCGCGTCGATGACGCTGTCCTCCATCGGCGGCGAGACGTCCTCGTCCGCGCGGGGGTCCATGGAGTACTCGGGCGCGTCGGTGTGCCGGTCGGCGGCGGGGGCGGTGGGGCGGAGGCTAGGCAGCCACGAGCGCATACGGCGGTGCGACATGGGAGCTCCCAGGGCGAGTTCGTTGTTCGTAGGCGGCCCCGCGGAGAACGCGCACGTCCGGCCGCGGCCGTCGGGGGCGCGCTCCGCGGGAGGGCGCGGGGACGCTGGACAGGGGCCTCGGGCGTGTCCGGAGGAGCCGTTCCCGGCCCGCGCCTCCGGGCGGCGCTCGGCTACCCGGGAAGTCCTTCCGCGACGCGCCCTAGGGCGTACTAGGAGGTTGGCCCATGGTCGGCCTCACCTCCCGCGTCCGTGGTCGTCGATCTCGCACTACGGCCCCAACCCTAGTACGGGAAGGGCGTTGTTTGGACGGCCTCGTAATCGGTAGTGGTCCCGACACGCCGAGACGTGAAGGGACCCCCACATGGGTATAGCCGGAAGTCTGCTGTTCATCGCCCTTGGAGCGGTACTGGCGTTCGCCATCCGGATCGAGAGCGTCGGAGCGCTCGACATCCACATGATCGGCTGGATCCTGATGGTGATCGGGCTGGTCGCCCTGGCTCTGCAGTTCGTGTCCTGGCGCCCCCGCCGCCCCACGCTGGCCCCCGACCTCCCGCCCGAGGAGGGCGACCGCGGCCCGCGCTTCCGCGACGCGGGCCCCCCGCCCTGACCCGTCTCCCCGCTGGGTGTGCTCGGGGCCCCGACCGTCGTCGGGGCCCCGAGCACACCCAGCGGGGGGCCGGGCGCGGGCCGCTCAGCGGCGCAGCAGGTCCCGGATGTTCACGACCAGCAGCAGGACCACGATCAGGCCCAGTGGGACCAGGATGGTGATCCGCCAGTTCGCCAGGAACGCCACGATCACCGCGGCCACCACTCCGACCACCACGACGACGACCGCCAGGGCGGTGAGGAAGGGCATCAGCTTGCGCCGGGCGAAGGCGTCGAAGGCCGCGAACACCACCACCATCCCGACCACCGCGGGCAGCGCCAGGCCGCCGCGCAGGGTCAGCAGGATCGCCCCCAGCGCGATGATCAGCAGCGGCGTGCTCAGCGCCGCCCACACGTGCAGGAAGCGGGTGGTGCGCTGCTGCCCCGAGGCGTACGGCAGGTGCGGCGACTTCAGGTGCGCCTGGGGCGCGCGCATCAGCGGCTCCCCGCTCTCCAGCGCGGAGCGGTGGATGTCGCGCTCGTCCACCATGGACGTGCGCTCGCGGTAGAGGGCGGCGAGGTCGTTCTCCGCCTCGGCGATCCTGGCGCGGTAGTCCTTCGCGCGCGCCTCGGTGTGCGCGTGGCGGCTCAGCACGATCTCGGCCGAGGCCATGCGCCGAAGCCTGTCGCGGCCCGCCAGGATCGCGGTGTCGGCCTCGGCGATCCTGGTGTCCAGCTCGTCCAGGTGCGCGAGCAGCTCCCCGCGGGCGGCCGCCGGGTGCGGCGACACCTTGTGCAGCCCCACCCACCACAGGGGGTCCGCCCAGGAGCGGCGGACGGTTCCGTCCCGCTCGTAGCGGGGTCCGCTGGGCGCGCGCTCCCCGTCGAACCAGTCGCGGGTGTCGCGCCCCCACAGCCCGCGGTACCCCCGCAGCCAGGGCGTCTCGTCGTCGATGACGACCGCGTTCCACTCGCGCTCCCCGCCCGGTCCCACGCGCACGCCGTCGCCGCGCGCGTAGTCCACGAACGGGACCCCGATGCCGTGCCGGACCAGGGGGCTGGAGGAGGGGAGCAGCCGGGCGGTGAACCGGTGCCACGCGCGCAGGGCCCCGCGCAGGAAGGCGGGGTCCACCTGGATCAGGTAGTCGCCGGGCAGCATCTGGTGCGAGTGCGACCCGGCCCCGACGAAGACGACCGGGTGGTCGCCGTCGCGGCTCAGGTCGGCGTCGTCCCAGCGGCGGCGCAGGTCGTCGCCCAGGTACTCGTGGGAGGAGGCGCCCACCCAGACCGGGCGGTACCCGCCCTCGGGGGTCTGCACCAGGTAGACGGTGACCTTCTCCCAGTCCGCCTCGTGGTCGTTGACGCCGCCGTAGACCGAGCGCCAGTCGTTCATCGCGTAGAAGAACCAGTACTGCAGGACGGTGTAGCCGCCCTCGCGCACGACCCTGCCGTAGTAGGTGGCGTCGCCGGTGTCCAGGCGGTCGCGGTACCGGGTGGCGGCAGCGGCGGCCAGCCCCCCGGGCACGGCGCCCCGGATCAGCAGCGACAGCTTCATCAGCACGTCCAGGACCCGGCCGAACACCCCGACCGCGGCCAGGCGGCCGCTCTTGGGGATGACCAGGCGGGTGGTGCGGCGGAAGCGGCGCGCCTCCGCGCGCAGTGACGCCTTCTGCACGAACCGCAGGTGCTGGTACTGGCCGGGCCACTCGGCGGAGGCCCCCGCGAGGCGTTCGAGGGTGAGCTCGCCCGCGGGGACGACCTCGCTCTCCCCGCCCCCCGGAAGGTCCAGCCAGAGGCTGCAGCAGCGCAGGTACGCCTCGACATCGGTGGGGAAGAAGAGTTCGCCCTTGGTGTACATCAGAACCGGCTCGAAAGCGCGCAGAAGTTCCAGATCAGTTTTAGCGCCCATGATTGGGCCCGACATTAACGGATAGAACAGACGCTCCGAGACCGGCGCGCCCGCTCCCGCTGTCGTCGGGGCCGGTCTGGGCGTAGATTCTCGGGCATGGAGCCGGAGCGGATCAGCACCCTTGCCGAGGCCGCGGGCGGGGAGTCCCCGCTCGCGGCGCTCGACGCGACCGCGCGGCTGCGCGCCGAGCTGGAGCGCGTGGAGGCGGTGCAGGTGCGGCGCGCCCGCGTACAGGGCGCGACCTGGGCGGAGATCGCCGCGGCGCTGGGCGTCAGCAAGCAGGCGGCGCACAAGAAGTACGGGGGCCGCCGCAGGGAGGACTGACGGCCGCTCCCGGATACGCGGGGAGCGCCGAACCGCCGTATCGTCGGCGTTCGGCGCTCGAAACGGACGCGCCCGCGGCTGTTGTGATGATCACACGGGGACCGCGTCCCGCCGCCACCGCGCCTCCTCCTGGTCCCTCCCCGCCTCGGGGGCCCGCGCGTCGGCGTCGCCGCCCGGCCGGGGCGGGTCGACCCGCCGGCCCGCGGCGTCGCCGCGCGCCGACCCGATCCCCGCGGCGACCACCAGCGCCATGCCCGCCAGCTGGACCGGCGCCGGCGTCTGGGCGATGACGAGCACCCCCATGAGCAGGCTGATCGCCGGTTCCACGCTGGCGAAGGTACTAAAGGCGGTGCGGCTCATCCGCTGCAGGACCACCATCTCCAGCAGCAGCGGCAGCAGCGGGTACAGCAGCGCGATCACCAGGGTGGCGGCCAGGACGGCCGCCAGGGCGCGGCCGTCCCGGGCCGCGACGACGCCCGGCAGGCCGAGCGGCGTGGTGACGACCGCCGCCACCGTCATGGCCAGGGCCAGGCCGTGCACCGCCGTGAAGCTGGAGCCGACCCTCTGGGCGAGCGTGATGTACAGCGTCACGCAGGCGGCCCCGGCCAGCGCGAAGCCCGCCCCGACCAGGTCGGCCTCGCCCGTCCACGGCCGGGTCAGGCACAGCACCCCGGCGACCGCGACGGCGATCCAGGCGAGTTCGCGGCGACGGCGCATGGCCAGTACGGCCACGGCCAGCGGGCCGAGGAACTCGATCGCGGTGGCCGTCCCCAGGTCGATCCGGGCCGCGGCCTCGGAGTAGGCGACCATCATCCCGGCGCTGACCGCGCCCAGCAGCGCCACCGCGCCCAGCTCGCGCCGCCGCGCCGCGCGCACGGCCCGCCACAGGGGGCGGCCGCCCAGGGCGAGCAGGACGAGCGCGGCCCACGACAGGCGCAGCCAGGTGACGCCCCCGGGGCCCACCGAGTCGAACAGCCGGACGGCGAAGGCGCTGCCCGCCTGGAGCACGACCATGCCGAAGAGCAGCAGGACCGGCGCGGGCACCCGCGTTCGGGCACGCTGAAACAGGGAGTGGGGAGAGATGATCACCCGACCAATGTGCGTCCCGCCGTCTGTTGCTGTCCAGGCACTGTTGGCGTACGAAACGTGTAGTTTTGGCGGATGGATTTGACACGCCTTCGGCTGCTGGTCGAGCTGGAGCGCCTGGGGACGATGGGCGCGGTCTCGGAGGCTACCGGGATGGGCACTTCGGCGATCTCCAAACACCTGGCCGTGCTGGAGAGGGAGGCCGGGGTGCGGCTGCTCACCCCCTCGGGGCGCCGGGTGCGGCTGACCCCCGCCGGGCACCGCCTGGCCGAGCACGCGGTGGGCATCCTGGCCAGGGTGGAGGCGGCCCAGGCCGAGATGGCGGGCGAGGGGCCTCCGGCCGGCCGGGTCGACCTGGTGACGTTCATCAGCATGGCCGTCCCCGTCGTGCTGCCCACGCTGACCCGGCTGCGCCGGGAGCATCCGGGCATCGAGGTGCGCCTGATCGAGCACGAACCCGACCAGGCGCTGGAACTACTGCGCGGCGGCGGCGCGGACCTGGGACTGGTCTACGAGTACAGCCTGGTCCCCCGCCAGGTCCCCGAGGACATCACGCTGCACCGGATCGGCTCCGAACCGCTGCTGCTGGTCCAGTCCTCCGAGAACGCCACGGGGCGCCGGACGATGACCCGCGAACGGCTGCGGGGCCTCTCGGACGCCTTCTGGATCGCCAACTCGCGCGGCAGCGACGAGGACGAGCTCGTGCGCCGCATGTGCGCCACGGCGGGGTTCCGGCCGCTCATCCGGCACCGCATCGACAATCTGGAGGCGGTCAGCGCGCTCGCGGCCGCGGGGTGGGGGGTCGGCCTGCTGCCCAAGCTCGCGGCCACGCCCCGGCGGCGCGGCGTGACCCACACCCCGCTGGGCGACCTGGCCGGGGTGCGCCGGATCTACCTGGCCGCCCGGACCGGCGCCTGGGCCTGGCGCCCCCTGCGCACCCTCGCGGACTCCCTGCGCCGCACCGCCCGCGGCGTCCTCGACCCGCCGGACGCCGACGACGCCCTGTGACCCGTGGCATCCCCCGCCGGGCAATGTCCGTTGCGTGAGGGTTCCGTTGACGGTCGTGGGCTTTCTGCCCGTTTCGGGGCCGGGAAGGGCGGAAAGCCCACGATCATTCCGAGCGGGGCGGAACCGGCCCTCGAATGTCCGGTGATCTTGCCGTTTCCCCCCGAAATCAAGGTTCTCGGGGGAAACAGCAAGATCACCAACGGAAACCACGCGAAACGGACGTCGTGGGCGCGGCCCCGACCCGCCCCCGCCGTCGCCGCCCGCCGTGACCCCGCGATCCGCGTGGCGCGAGGCCGAAAGGCCCACCCGAAGCACCGATGCCCGGGACACCCCCGCGCCGGGGCTTCCCTAGACGCCGAGGATCAGGTTCCCGGTCGAGGGGACCGGGACCTTGCTGGCGGCCTGGCGCATGGCGGTGAGCAGCGGTTCGGGGGTGGCGCCGCTGCGGGTGAGCGCGACGATGTGCCTCTGGGGGCCGCCGCGCACCGCGCGCACCACCACGTTGCGCGCGGTCAGCCCGCTCCAGGCCAGCCGCGGCATGAGCGCGATACCCAGGTCCGCCATGACCAGGGAGAAGACCGCGCTGAACTCGTCCACGGTGTGTACGACGCGTGGCTGGAACCCGGCCTGGTTGCAGACCGCCGCGACGCAGTCGAACCAGGCGGTTCCGGGGGCGGACATGATCCAGTCCGCGTCGATGAGGTCGCGCGCCAGGTCGAGTTCGGCCCGCGCGGCGAGCGGGTGCCCGTAGGGCAGCACCGCGTCCAGCGGCTCGACCATGATCGGGTGCATCTGGTAGCCGGGGGTGCCCGTGGGGGGCAGGTGCACCGACGACATGGTCACGGCGATGTCGAGCCCTCCCGTGCGCAGCATCTCCGTGCTCTCCTCGGGCTCGGCCTGCACGATCGAGAAGCGCCAGCCCGGCTGGGTCCGGCGCAGGGCGGCGACCGCCGGGGCGATCAGGTCGGAGATCCCGGTGGCGAAGGAGCCGACCTTGGCTACCCCGATCTCCCCCTGGGAGTACCGGACGAGGTCGGCCTCCGCGCGCTCCATCTCCGCGAAGATCGCCTCGGCGTGGTCCAGCAGCACCCGGGCCGCGCCGGTGAGCAGGAACCTGCGACCGCTCCGCTCGACCAGCGCGACCCCCGTGTCCCTGGCCAGTGCGGCCAACTGCTGGGAGATCGCCGACGGGGTCACCTGCAACGCCTCGGCGGTGGCCGCCACGGTGTGGTGCTCGTCGAGCGCCTGCAACAACTGCAACCGCCGCACATCAATCATGGGATCACCCTAAGTGAGAAAAATGAGTCGCAAGAGCGAAAAAACACGACAAAACGACAACCCCGGCGTGATTCATTGCACTCACCGTGCACCCCGCCCCGAAAACCGGACCGGAGGGCCGGGCCGCGCCACGGTGACACACCCATCCCGCCACATCGGGCGGGTTAAATTCTTCAAAATTTTCTTAATCGGCACGAGCCCCTTCCTTTTCCCCGAATTGCCGCGCAGTCCGCCCGTTTGCGGGAAGTAGGCTCACAGCACAGCTCAGTACCTGTAGTGGTCTGAACCAGTACGACTGGGTGGTACGCGCCATACGGTGGGGAACAGGTGAGAAAAAGATGCAAACTTCGTTGGATACCAAACCTCGCGTCGAGATTTCGGGCGTGCTGCGCTTCCGATACCTGAGCCCTTTCGAGGTGGAGGAACTGGCAGAGCTCTGGGGCGCGCTGCACCGGCATCACACGATGATCGCGTCTCACCTCGACGACCTCATCAGCTCGGTGGGCGTGGACGAGTCGTGGCGGCGGCGTCGGCAGCGGTACCTGGAGTGGATGTCCGACCCGGACACGATCGCCCTGGTCGCCGAGAACGACGGGGAGGACGCCGGATACGCGATGGTGACCGTCCGCGCGGACCACCAGGGGTCGTGGGACCGCGGCGAGCGGGTCGCGGTCGTGCAGACGCTTTCGGTGCACCCGGACTACTCGGTCTCGCAGGTCGGCGGGGGCCTGCTCGACGAGGTCCGCCGCCAGCTCGGCGCGATCGGGGTCCGCGACATGGAGCTGCCCGCGGTGGCGGGCAACGCCGAGGCCATCCGCTTCTACGAGGAGCAGGGCTTCCGCCCGTTCGTGACCACCATGGTGTCGCGCATCGGAGCGGGCCCGCACGACTGACGGACCGAGAGGCGAACGCCGGTGGGCCGGGGACGGATCGTCCCCGGCCCACCGGCGTTCGCGCGGCCGCCGCGCGCCCGCCGGCCACACGGCGGCTCCCCCGCCGGCGGCCTCCTGCTAACATACCCATACATAATACTTTTTGTATCCATACAAAAGGAGCGCCGTGGACGCCGCGCAACCCGTCTCCGACTACCCCCCGACCCCGCGCACGACACCCACCCGCAAGCGCGACCGCGCCCGCTACGACGCCGCGACGGTGCACGCCGTCCTGGACGCGGACTTCATCTGCCATCTGGGCTTCGTCGTCGACGGCGCGCCCGTCGTGCTGCCGACCATCTACGCCCGGGTCGACGACCGCCTCTACCTGCACGGCTCGACCGGCAGCCGACCGATGCGGACCGCGGCGGGCGACGGGCTCCCGGTGTGTCTGACCGTCACCCTGCCCCAGGGCATCGTGCTGGCCCGCTCCGCCCTGCACCACTCGGTGAACTACCGCTCCGTCGTCGCCCACGGCACCGCCAGGCAGGTCACCGACCCCGAGGAGGTCTCCCTCGCGTTCGCCGCGCTGATCGACCACATGCTCCCGGGCCGCGCCGCGGACTGCCGCCCGCCCACCCCCAAGGAGCAGGCCATGACCACCGTGCTGCGGCTGGACCTGCGCGAGGTGTCGGCCAAGATCCGCTCCGGCGGGGTCAACGACGACCCCGAGGACATGGGACTGGCGCACTGGGCCGGGCTGCTCCCGCTGGCGCGGGTCCGCCAGGCCCCCGTGCCCGACCCCGCCATGGCGCCGGGCACCGCGCTCCCCGACTACCTGCGCGCGGCGGCCCCCTGACGCGTCTCTCCCCCTTTGTGAGACGAGCACCACAGGACGCGGGTATTCGCAGCTCCTGACGGATTCCGATAGCCGATTCGACGGTTCTGGGAGCGCCTCCGCGTTCGGCTCGTCCGCGCCGGACGCGGGCGCGGGTAGGTTTGGGTCGGACCGGAAGGGGTCCGCCGTCGTCGACCCGGCGGCGTCGATCCACCGGCTCCGAGCCCACCGCGCGTACCGACCGCTCGCGCGTGGGCGCAGTCGGCACCATGCCCGGCGCGGATCCGACGCGCCGGGCGGTGCCGTCCACCGACCGAGCCGCTACTCTCGTCGGCGTGGCCGACAGCGACTCCAACACCTGCAACTTCCCCGGATGCGCCCGCCCCGTCCCGCGGGACTCCTCCCCCGGAAGGCCGCCGGAGTACTGCGACCTCCCCGAGCACACCCGCTGGCGCGCCTGGCGTGAACGCCAGCGCCTGCAGCAGGAGGCTCTCGCCGCCCAGGAGGAGCGGCGCGCGGCCGAGGCCGCGCCGGCCGACGCCCCCTCCGGCGACCCGGCCCCCGTCACCACCGCGCGCCTCCGCGCCGACGAGCTGCTGACCCGCTTCGCCGTGCAGGCCGAGCAACTCGCCGCCACCCTGGAGGCCGCCACCGCGACCTTCACCACCATGGCCGACCCCGCCACCGCCGAAGCCCAGGTGGAGGCGGCCCGCGTGGCCGCCGCCCGCCGGATCGCGGACGCCGACGCGGCGCGGCTGGCCGCCGACGAGAAGCGGCGCGCCGCCGAACGGGCCCGCGGGGACGCCGAGGCCGAGGCCGCGCGCGCCGCGGAGGCCGCCGCGACGGCGATCTCCGCCGCGGGTTCGGCGGAGCGGATGGCCGACGAGGCGATCACCGCGCGGCAGGAGGCCCTGGCCGAACGGGACGCGGCCTCCGCCCTGGCCGAGGAGCGCGCCGCCGAGCGCGACGCCGCCGCGCTCGAACGCGACACCGCCCTCGCCGAGGCCGCGCGGCGGGTGGAGCAGGCCCGGGCCGAAGCCGCCGCGCAGGTGGAAGACGAGCGCACCCGAGCGCACCGGCTCGTCGAGGAGACCGAGAAGCGGGCGGCCGAGGAGCGGACCCGGCTCACCGGGCAGCTGGACGAGAACCGGACCCGGCTCGCCGGGCTGACCGCCGAACGCGCCGACGCCCGGGGACGCGCCGAACGCGCCGAAGCGGCCGCCGAGCGCGCCGAGGCCCTGGCCGCCGCGGTCCGCGCGGACCTCGACCGCCTGGCCGCGGAGCTGGACCGCACCCGCGAGCGGGCCGCCGCCGACCTGCGGGAGCAGCGCGACGCCTTCGCCACGACCCTGGCCGAGGCCAAGGAGGCCGCCGCCCAGCGCCTGTCCGCCCTGGAGGACGCCCGCGCCCAGACCCTGCACCGCGCCGAGCGCGCCGAAGCCCAACTCGACGAGGCCCTGGCCGAACTCAGGCACCTGCGCGCGGCCGCTCCGGCCCCGAAGGAGTGACCTTCGACCCAGCACGCACACCCCCCGCGCCGGACGCCCCGTACGGGGCGTCCGGCGCGGGGGTGAATCGGGCACCGGTGGTTCCGTTGACGGTCGTGGGCTTTCTGCCCGTTTCGGGGCCGGGAAGGGCGGAAAGCCCGTGATCGTTCCGGGAGGGCGGGCCCGGCCCCGCCCCGGGGACTCCACGGAGAGGTCCTGGTCCGGGAGACCGAAGTGATGCGGTACGGGACTTTCGTCCTACCATTGGGACCGTGCATGATCAGGGGGCGAGCGGCGGCGGGAACGGCTACGAGTGGAGACCGCCCGGGCGGGTGCGGGCCAAGGTCTCGGAGTGGCCCCGGCAGCGGATCGACCCGCACGCCCTCTTCGGGTTGGCCACCGGCCGGTGGGCGTGGACCGCCGGGCTCAGGGCCGCCGTCGCGATGAGCACCTCGTTCGCGCTGGTCTCGTTCCTGTTCGACCCCGCCGCCGGGTCGCTGGCGGCCCTGGGGTCGATGACGGCGCTGTACGAGAAGAACACCCCCTACGCGCACCGCGCCGTCTCGCTCGCGCTGGTCGCCGCCGGGTTCGTCGTCAGTGTCGCGCTCGGCTCGCTCAGCTCGTTCTCCCTGTGGACCGCGGCGGCCGCCATCGGCCTGGTCGCGGGCGTGGCCACCTGGGCGTGCCAGTCGCTGCGGGTGGATCCGCCCGGCCCCTTCTTCTTCGTGCTGGTCTGCGCCATCACCACCATCGTGCCCAGCGGGATCGGCGCGGTCCCCCAGCACGCGGGGGTCGCGGCGATCGGCGCGGGGATCGGCTGGCTGGTGTCCATGTCGGGCGCGCTGTTCCGGGCCCGCAACCCCGAGAACCGCGCGGTCGCCGCGGCGTTCCGCCAGCTCGGCGCGCTGCTGCGGGCCATCGGAACGCCCCGTCTGGACCACGTCCAGCACCAGGCGTCCCTGGCCGTCTCCACCGCCTGGCGGATCATGCTGCAGGCCCAGACCCGCGGCTACCGGGACACCGCCCGCGCCGCCCGGCTGCGCGCGCTGCTGCGCTGGGTCTCCGACATCCACCTGACCGCCACCGAGGTGGCGCTGTCCCGCTCCGAGCCGCTGCCCGGCGCCGCCGCGGACTTCGCCGACGAGCTGGCCCGCGCGGTGGGCCGCCCCGACCTGGCGCCCTCCCCCGACGCGCTCGACGAGGCGCGCAAGGGCCTGCGCCCGCGCTCCTTCGAGTCGCGCCTGTACAGCCACCTCGCACGCGCCGCCCAGAGCGCCCGCAAGCGCGAGCACGAGGAGGAGGGGCGCGGCGCCGGACTGCACGACCGCCGCACCCCACCGGTCCTGGACGCCCTGCGCTCGGGGCTGAGCCGCGAATCGCTGACCCGCCCCACCGCGCTGCGCATGGGCATCACCGTGACCGCGGCGGGGATGCTGGCGATCCTGCTGGGCTTCGACCGGTTCTACTGGGTGTCCATCACCGCCGCCTCGGTCCTGCAGGGCGGCAACGTGGTGCTCACCGCCAACCGGTCCGCCCAGCGCGCGCTGGGCACCGCGATCGGCGTGGTGATCGGCGCCGGGATCCTGACGCTGGACCCCCCGCTCGCCGTGGTGATCGTGGGCGCCTCGCTCCTGCAGGGGCTGGCCCAGATGGTGATCGCCCGCAACTTCTTCTACGCGAGCATCGCGCTGACCCCCATGGCGCTGATGGTCGCCTACACCGCCGCGCCCTACCCGGTGGACCAACTGGTCCAGGCCCGCCTGGTGGACACCGTCGTCGGCTCCTTCGTCGGCGTGCTGGGCGCGCTGCTGCTGTGGCGCAGCGCCTCCGCCGCCCGGCTGCCGCAGACCATCGCGACCGCCCTGGAGACGTCCCGCTCGGTGATGGTGGAGGCGCTGGACCCGGACGTGCGGATCACCCCCGAGCGGCGCTACCGGCTGCGCCGGGACCTGCGCCGCGACCTGGTGAGCCTGCGCGGCGTCTACGACAGCGCCGTGGGGGACGTGCCGCGCGCCGAGCACACCCGGCCGCTGTGGCCGGTGGTCATCGCCACCCAGCGCACCGGCTACCTGGCGCTGTCCGCGCTCGCCCTGGAGGACCCCCCGCCGGCCTCGCACATCACCCTTCAGCGCCTGGACCTGGCGTTCCGCGAGCTGGGCGCGGCCCTGGAGCAGCGCCGCGCCCCCCGCCTGGGAGCACTGCCCCGCCTGGCGGACTACCCGCGCGTCAACCTGGAGCTGCGGGCCCTGGCCACGGCGATGCGCACCGCGATGGCCACCGACGAGCGCGACGCCGCCGCCGAGGAGCAGCGGCGGGTCCAGCGCGAGCAGCGCCGCGCCCGCGAGGAGATCCTGGGAGACCTCTGAGCCCCGCTCCCGTCCCGGTGCCGGGAGCGGCGGGGACCGCTCCTACGGGACGATCGCGAACGCGCGCACCGGCAGGGTGGCCATGCCGCGCACCTTCGCCGGGACCGCGAAGAACTCGAAGCCCTCGGCGGGCAGTTCCCCCAGCAGGCACAGGTGCTCCACCACGGGGATGCCCGCGGCCAGCAGGAGCGAGTGCGCCGGGCGGGCGCCCGCGCTGTACGAGGAGGTGTCGTCGATGTTGACCGAGTCGATACCGACCAGCGCCGCGCCCGCACCGACCAGCAGCCGCGCGCCCTCCTCCGTCAGGAAGGGGTGCCCCGGACCGCCGTAGGCCCCGGTGCGCCAGTGCCGGTCCCAGCCGGTGCGGATCAGCACGGCCCGGCCCGCCACGTCCACGCCCTCGAACGCCTCGGGCCCGGCCTCGCGGCCCGCCACGTCCACGACCACGCCGGGGAGCGCGGCGACCTTCTCCAGGGGCAGGTCCGCCAGGTCCGAGCCGTCGCGGTAGCGGTGCGCGGGGGTGTCCAGGTAGGTGCCGGTGTTGCCGACCATCGAGATGCGCCCGATCGTGAACTCCGTGCCCGGGGCGTAGGTCCCGTGCGACTCGTCGAACGACAGGTGCTCCTCGATGACCGGGGCGGGCAGCCCGGGATAGGTGGTCATACCCGCCACGATCTGGTGGCTGACATCGATCAGACGCCCCATGTTGCCGGCCCTCGTCTCTCGCCCCGAATAGGTCTAGACCAAACTGTAGCGCGGGCCGCCCTTCGGCCGCCTTCTGACCACAGGGTTCCGAGACACCGCTAGAGTTTCGGTTCGGCGTGCGACAGCGGTTCGCGCGGAGGACCGATACGAGGAGATGCGGGCAGTGTCGCTGTACGGGGCCGCGAGGTCGATCATCGGACCGACGACCCGCGCGCTGTGGCCGATCCGGGCCGAGGGCCTGCACCACGTCCCGGCGCGCGGACCGGTGATCCTCGCCTGCAACCACCTGTCCAACATCGACCCGCTGTTCCTCGGCGTGGTGCTCCCCCGGCCGATCGTCTTCATCGCGAAGAAGGAGCTGTTCGCCGAGGCCACCCTGGCCCAGCGCGCCTTCACGCGGGCGCTGCGCGCCATCGACCAGGTCCCGGTGGACCGCAGGCCGGGGCAGAGCGCGCAGGAGTCGATGGACAGCAGCCTCGCCGCGCTCGCCGAGGGGCGGGTGTTCGGGATCTTCCCCGAGGGCTCCCGCTCCCCCGACGGCCGCCTCTACAAGGGGCAGACGGGCCTGGCCTGGCTGGCGCTCAGCTCGGGCGCCCCGGTCGTCCCGGCGGCGCTGTCGGGCACCCGGAAGATCCTGCCCGCCGGGCGCAGGATCCCCGCGCTGCGCAGGATCGGGGTCCGCTTCGGCGCCCCGGTGGACCTGTCCGCGTGGGAGGGGCAGGCCGACCGGGCGCGCGCCCGGCGCGAGGCCACCGAGGCGATCATGGTCGGTATCCAGAGGCTGTCCGGCCAGGAGCGGGTGGCGCGGTTCGCCTCCTCGGTCAAGGCCGAGACCACCTCGCCCCGCCCTCCACACGGGACCGCGGCGTGAGTTAAGCCACACGCGCCCGCGGACTGGAATCGGCTCCGCTCCGCGTTGTCCACCCTGTGAGGGCGGGTTCACGCGCGTGACGTGCGCGAACCGGGTGTGACCGTGATTACGCGCCCCGGGCGGTCGAACGCCCCCAAGGGTTGTCTATCTTTGTAGTCGGTTAAGTGGATAAAATCTTCTTCCGCTATAATTAGGTAAGCCTAGCCTTATTTTATCGTGCCGTGGTCGACCACGGTGCGCGGCACGACTCGCACCGACCGTGCCGCCCGAGTAGACGCGAAGGATGGAGAACCGATGACGCGTCCACTGCGAGTCGGAATCGTAGGGTCGGGACCCGCGGGTATCTACGCCGCAGACCTGCTGACCAAGGACGAGACCCTCGCCGCCGCCGGAACGCCGCTCAGCATCGACATTCTCGACAAGCTGCCCGCGCCGTACGGACTGGTCCGCTACGGGGTCGCGCCCGACCACCCCCGCATCAAGCAGATCCAGGGCGCGCTGCACAAGATCCTGGACAAGCCCCAGATCCGCTTCCTCGGCAACGTCGAGTACGGCGTCGACCTGAAGCTGGAGGACCTGCGCCGGCACTACGACGCCGTCATCTTCGCCACCGGCTCCGACCGCGACCGGCCGCTGGACATCCCCGGCATCGACCTGCCCGGCAGCCACGGCGCCGCGGACTTCGTCTTCTGGTACGACAGCCACCCCGACGTCCCCGACTCCTGGAAGGTCGACGGCACCAGCGTCGCGGTCCTGGGCGCGGGCAACGTCGCGGTGGACGTGGCGCGCATCCTCGCCAAGCACGCCGACGACCTGCTCGAGACCGACATCACCGACAACGTGCACCGCGACCTGCTCGACAAGCGGATCACCGACGTGCACGTGTTCGCCCGCCGCGGCATCGCCCAGGGCAAGTTCACCCCGATGGAGCTGCGCGAACTCGACAAGCAGCCCGGCGTCGAGGTGATCGTCTACCCCGAGGAGTTCGACCTCGACGAGGCCAGCCTCGCCGCGATCGAGGACTCCAACCAGATCAAGACCAACGTCAAGGTCCTGCAGAACTGGGCGATCCGCGACCCCCGGGGCGAGTCGCGCCGCCTGCACCTGCACTTCCTGCAGCGCCCGGTGGAGGTCCTGGGCCCGGACCGCGTCACCGGGCTGCGCACCGAGCGCATGGAGCTGGACGGCACCGGAAACTCCCGCGGCACCGGCGAGTTCCTCGACTACGAGGTGCAGGCCGTCTACCGCGCCATCGGCTACCTCGGCTCCCCCCTGGCCGACCTGCCCTTCGACGAGGACCGCGGCGTCGTCCCCAACGAGGGCGGCCGCGTCCTGGACATCGAGGACAAGCCGATGCCCGGCGTCTACGCCACGGGCTGGATCAAGCGCGGCCCGGTCGGCCTCATCGGCCACACCAAGGGCGACGCGCTGGAGACCGTCGGCAACCTGGTGGCCGACCGCGACGCCTTCTCCCCCGCCGCCGACCCGGACCCCGAGTCCTTCACCCGGCTGCTGCACGAGCGCGGCGTCCCCTTCACCACCTGGGACGGCTGGAAGCGCCTGGAGGCGCACGAGGAGTCCCTGGGCGAGTCCCGCGGCCGCAAGCGCGTCAAGGTGCTCTCGCGCGACGAGATGACCCGCATCTGCCGCGAAGAGGTCTGAGCGGACGACGTCGGACGGGCCCCGGAGGTTCTCTCCGGGGCCCGTTCCCTTTCCCACACCCGCGGCGGGGTTTCCGGGAACATCGGGGCCTCTCGATGGGTTAGAGTCTCTGTTGGCCGGTGTGGTAGCAAGTGTCCCCCGGGCTCTAACCCAAGCCTTCGCGGAATACCGCGTGCGGCCCCCGCTCAGGCGGGGTGCTCCGCACGGTCCCATGGAGCCGCGTTGTGCACCACGCCGAGAGGCGACCGCCACACCGGCCACACATGCTCCTCGCCCCACACCGCGGTCGCGGTGTGGGGCTTTGTTCATATAAGGCCGACCACAAAGGACGCCCCCCTTGAGTGTGGACGACAGACGGACGCCCTCCGACGACCAGTTCCCACCCCCGACCGACGACGGTCGGCAGCCCTCCGGCACTCCGGTCCCACCCCCCGGTGACCGCCCGCCCCGCCGCTCGCGCAGGGGCCTGGTCATCGGGCTCCTGGCCGGGGTGGTGGTCCTGGCCCTGGTCGGCGGCGGCGCGTCCTGGTACGTGATGTCGCGGCCCAGGGCCGAGGCCACCGCGGCCCTCTACACGGCCGCCTGGAACGCGGGCAACTACGCGGGGCTGGACGAGATCACCACCGACGGCGGGGCGGGCGACGCCCACACCGCCGTGGCCGAGAACCTCGGCGTCGAGAGCACCGAGGTGACCGTCGGCGAGGTGGTCGAGGACGGCGACACCGCGACCGCCCCGTTCACCGCCGCCCTCTCCCTCGGCAACGGGGTCGAGTGGGGATACGAGGGCGAGCTTCCGCTGGAGCGCGTCGAAGGCGAGTGGAAGATCGCCTTCACCCCCGCGGTCGTCCACCCCCGGCTCGGCGAGGGGCAGACCCTGGCGCGCGTCAACGCCTGGGGCGAGCGCGGCCGGATCCTGGCCGCCGACGGCACCCGGCTGGACACCGAGGACGCCAGCGGCTCGATCCAGATGCTCACCGGCACGGTCGGCACCGTCACCGCCGAGGACCTCTCGGTCCTGGGCCCGGCCTACGCCGAGGGCGACCCCACCGGCAAGGGCGGCGTCCAGCAGGCCCAGGAGGAGCGCCTGGCCGGCACCCCCACCACCCGGATCCAGGTGGTGGACGAGGGCGAGGAGGCCACCGCCGAGGCGGACGAGTCCGCCGTCGTCGGCAGCATCGAGGGCAGCCCCGGCCAGGACGTCACCCTGTCCATCGACCCGGCCGTGCAGCAGGCCGCCTCCAACGCCATCATCAGCCAGGACAAGCCCACCGCGCTGGTGGCGATCCGCCCCTCCACCGGTGAGATCCTGGCCGCGGCGAACGTGCCCGGCGGCTTCAACCGCGCGGTCGAAGGACAGTACCCGGCCGGCTCCACCTTCAAGATCGTCTCCTACGACGCCCTGCTCCGCTCCGGCATGACCACCGGAGACCCCATGAACTGCCCCAAGACCGCCGACGTCGGCGGCTGGCCGTTCAAGAACGCGGGCGACGCCGAGTACGGCGCCCAGAGCATGACCGAGGCGTTCGCCACCTCCTGCAACACCGCCCTGGTCCAGGAGGTCGCCGACCGGCTGGACGCCGACTCGCTCGTCTCCACGGCCGAGAGCTACGGCTTCAACAGCGACCTGGACATCGGCGTCCCCAGCCTCTCGCCGTCCTTCCCCGCTCCCGACAGCACCACCCTGCTGGCCGCCATGAGCATCGGCCAGGGGCAGATGCTGACCTCCCCGCTGCACATGGCCACCGTCCCCGCGGCCGTCGCCGACGGCTCGTGGCGCTCGCCCGTGCTGGTCACCGACCCCGCCCTGCCCGACCGGCCCGAGCCCACCCCGATCGACAACGCCGAGGCGCTGCGCCCCATGATGCGCGCGGTCGTCACCGAGGGCACCGCCAAGGACGTCGGCTTCGCCGGCGAGGTGTACGGCAAGAGCGGCACCGCCGAGTACGGCACCGCCGAGGAGGGTGAGGACCTGCCCGCCCACGGCTGGTTCGTGGGCTACGAGGGCGACGTGGCCTTCGCCGTGCTCGTCGAGGACGGCAACAGCGGCTCGGGCGCGGCCGCACCGCTGGCCAAGAGGTTCCTGGACGGCATCTGAGTGGGATCCGGCCCGCTCCGCCGGTCGTGGGGACACGGCCGCCGGGGCGGGCCGGCTGCCTGTGGGCCGGCTGCCACCGGACCGCGCCCGCCGCGGTCCGGTGGCTCCCCCGGGAGGCCCCGGGGGAGCCACCGAGTCACGGGGAGAGGGTGACGGGGGCCGGCGGGGGCTGGGTGGCCGCGGGTTCGGGAGCGCCGTCCGGGGTCGCCAGGAACAGCACCACGAGCAGGCCCGCCATCACCAGCGCGATGGCGCCGCACACCAGCCAGGGCCTCCAGCCGCCCCCGGCGCCCCTCTCCGCGGCGAAGGTGGGGTCGTCCTCGCCGAACGAGGTGAGGTGACCGGCGAGTTCGGGGTCGTCCGCGCTGAGACGGTGCTCGATCTCGGCCAGGATCCGTCGCTCGTTCTCTCGCAGAGCCATAGCACCCTCCTTGCACGCGAACGGGGATCTCCGGCACCGGTGCGTGTTCCGGATCCGCCCCGACGTACGGATTCCTATCCGTTTCGCGAGGGGCCATTCACATAGTCGCGCACAACCCCTCCGACCTCAAGGCCGGTCGCCGCTCACCTCTGGTTCACCTGGACGCCGTCTCCCGGCGCGCTCTCGGCGCGGAAGACGTCCAGGGCGGTCACGTAGTACCGCGCGGGCCCGTCGGGCGCGGCCTCGTCCAGATAGGACCGCTCACCGGCGCCCAGCACGGCCACCAGGTTCTCGCCGCCGGCGAGGGCGCACAGGTCGGTGTCCTCCCCCGGCACCCGGTACACCGCGTACATCCGGTCCTCCTCCTCGCCGCCCCAGGTCAGGGCCACGCCGTCGTCCGAGGATTCGGCGGCCAGGCCGATCACCGGCGCGGGCCCGTCCCCGGCGCCGTTGGCCGGCGGCGGCAGTGCGGGACGCGCGTAGTGCTCCTCCGCGACCCGCTCGACGGCGGAGCGGGCCCTGCCGTCGAGGTCCTTCATGGAGAAGAAGACGTCGCCGCCGATCTCGGGGTGGGCGGCGTTGAAGTCCAGCTGGGTCGACAGCGCGCCGTCGCCCTTCCACCCGTCCTCGCCCACCATGTAGGCGGCCTGGCCGATGTACAGGTCGACGTCGGTCCCGGCCACCTCCTCGGCCCACCACGGCGCGAGTTCGGCGTAGTCCGCGGTCCCGAAGCCCTGCGGCCAGTACAGCTGCGGGACGACGTAGTCGATCCAGCCCTCCCGGATCCAGGTGCGGGTGTCGGCGTTGAGGGCGTCGTAGGACTGCAGGCCGCTGCTGGCCGATCCCGACGGGTCGGTCGCCTCGTTGCGCCAGATGCCGAACGGGCTCACCCCGAACCGCACCCACGGCTTGGTCTCCTCGATCCGCTCGTCGATCCCCCTGATGAGCTGGTTGACGTTGTCGCGCCGCCAGTCGCCGCGGTCGTCGAAGCCGCCGCCCCCGGCCTCCCAGCTGGCGTCGTCGTCGAAGGTCTCGCCTTCGGCCGGGTAGGGGTAGAAGTAGTCGTCGAAGTGCACCCCGTCGATGTCGTAGCGCTCGACCACGTCCAGCACGACGTCGGTGACCCACGCGCGGGCGTCGGGGTTGCCCGGGTCGAAGTAGCCCTGGTCGTCGTAGGTGACCAGCCATTCGGGGTTCTGCCTGATCGGGTGGTCATCGACGAGCTCGTCGATGTCCTCCTTCTGCCAGCCCACCCGGTAGGGGTTGAACCAGGCGTGCAGTTCGATACCGCGCCGGTGCGCCTCGGCGGTGGCGAACTCCAGCGGGTCGTACCCCGGGTCCCCGCCCTGCCGACCGGTGAGGTAGCGCGCCCACGGCTCCTTGTCGGAGGCGTAGAGGGCGTCGGCGGTGGGGCGGACGTGGAAGAAGACGGCGTTCAGACCCAGCTCCGCGGCACGGTCCAGCTGCTCGACGAGTTCGGCCTGCTGCTGCTCGGCGCTCAGGCCGGTCGTGGAGGGCCAGTCGATGTTGCGCACGGTGGTGATCCACACGCCGCGCAGCTGCCGCTTGGGGTACTCGGCGCCGACCTCGCAGTCCTCGGGGATCGGCGTGCCGCCGGACGACGGCGCGAGCGGGCCGGCGCCGCCCGCGGCGTCGGGAAGGGGGTCGGACACGTTGGGTGAGGCCCCCTCCGGGACGGTGGCGCACGCCACCACCAGCGGCACCGCCATGAACGCGGCCGCCGAGCGAGTGAACCATCTCATCGCGCATCCCCCGTTGGGCACAATCCGTCACCTATGTCGACGAAAGGTCAGCATAGGGGCCGAAAGCACCGGAGCGCGCCATCGCGGAGTTTCGGGATCCGCCCCGGCGGGGACACGGTCCCCGCTCCAGGGCCGGGACCAGCGTGAGAGGGTCCGCGGCGGCCGCATAGACTGCGGCCTCGTGAGTCCCGCTGCTGCTTCCCGTGAACCCCTGCTCGTACGCACCGTCGAGCTGCCCGACGACCACGCGCTGCTCGACCGCCTGCCCGATTCCGCGCCGCTGGCCTGGAGCCGGCGCGGTGAGGGGCTGGTGGCCTGGGGGCGGGCCGCGCGGCTGGAGCTGCCCGCCGAGGACGAGCGCTCCGGCGGCGGGCGGTTCGCGGCCGCCGCCGAGTGGCTGGGGTCGCTCTTCTCCCGGGTCGAGGCGCACGACGAGGTGGAGCTGCCGGGTACCGGGCCCGTGGTGTTCGGCTCGTTCACCTTCGACGGCCGCGACCCCGGCTCGACGGTGGTCCTGCCGCGCGTCGTGGTGGGCCGGCGCGCCGGGCGGGCCTGGATGACCACGGTGGACGACGCGTCCGCGCCGGTGGGGGCGGGCGGCCCCGCCCGCCCCGTCGGCGGTCTGCGCTGGTCCCCGGGTGCCCTGGGCGCCGGCGAGTGGACGGGGGCCGTGGCGGCGGCGGTGGACCGGATCCGCGCCGGGGACCTGGCCAAGGTGGTGCTGGCCCGCGACGCCGTGGCCGAGGCCCCCGGCCCGATCGACATCCGCACCCCGCTGGCCCGGCTGGCCCGCGACTACCCGGACTGCTACACCTACTCGGTGGCGGGACTCACCGGGGCCACCCCCGAACTGCTGCTGCGGCGCGCCGGGGAGCGGATGGAGTCGCTGGTCCTGGCGGGGACACGGCCCCGGGGCGGCACCCCGGAGGAGGACGCGGCACTGGCCGCGACGCTGCTGGCGTCGGTCAAGGACACCGAGGAGCACGCCTACGCGACCGAGTCGCTGCGGGCCGCGCTGGGCCCGCTGTGCGGGGAGCTGGTGCTGCCCGAGCGGCCCGAACTGCTGCGCCTGGCCAACGTGCAGCACCTGGCCTCCCCGGTCCGGGCCACCCTGCGGCCGGGCGTCTCGACGCTGGACGCCGTGGCGGCGCTGCACCCGACGGCGGCCGTCGGCGGCACCCCCACCCCGCTGGCGATGGACGTCATCGGCGAACTGGAGGGGATGCGGCGCGGGCGCTACGCGGGCCCCGTGGGGTGGATGGACGCGGACGGCAACGGCGAGTGGGGCATCGCGCTGCGGTGCGCCCAGATCGACGGCGCCCGGGCCCGGCTGTTCGCCGGGTGCGGGATCGTCGCCGGCTCCGACCCCGAGGCGGAACTGGCCGAGTCCGAGTCCAAGTTCGGCGCGATGCGCGCGGCGCTGCTGGACTGAGGCGGCCTCCCGCCCTCTCTCCCCGCTGATCTTGACCTTTTCGGGGTCTCGGAGGCGGTCGAGACCCCGAAAAGGTCAAGATCAGCGGGGGGGAGAACGGGGCTCTAGGGCAAGTGGACGACCGCGACGGGGACCGGGGCGTGGTGGAGGACGGCCTGGCTGACCGAGCCCAGCAGGAGCCCGGCGAAGCCGCCGCGGCCGCGCGAGCCCACCACGACGAGGTCCGCGTCGGCCCCCGCCTCCAGCAGGGCGCGGGCGTGGTGGCCCTCGGACGCCTCCACCCGCACGGGCACCTCGCGGGTCTCGGGCGTGCGGGCCCTCTCCACGTCCTCGGACACCCACGCGCGGGTCCTGGCGTCCTGGCGTTCGCGGTCCGCGCCGACGTCAGCTCCGACCACCACGAACGGGTCCACGGGGGCGGGAGGCGCCGTCCAGGCGTGCAGGGCCACCACCTCGGAGCGGGTGTGCGCGGCCTCGGCGAGGGCGAAGCGCAGCGCGGCCGACGCGTGCTCCGAGCCGTCCACGCCCACCACGACGCGGCCCCTCCCCACGGTCGGCGCGCCCTCGCCCGGGGGCACCACCACGACCGGGCATCGGGCGTGGGCGGCGACCCGGAAACTGACCGAGCCGAGGAAGAGCGACCCCACGCCGCCGAGCCCGCGCGAGCCCACGACCACCAGCGAGGCCCCCTCGGCCGCCTTGAGCAGCGCGTGGTGCGCCTCCACCCGGGACACCTCGCTGGTGACCGGCAGGCCGGGCGCCGCCGCGTGCACCCGCTCCAGTGCCTGGGCCAGCATCGCGGCGGCGGCGGCGGAGGTCTCCTGCGAGGGCGCCATCCGGACCGGGCCGCCCAACGGGAGGGTCACCAGCGGCAGGCCCAGCGCGTACACCAGGCGCAGTCCCGTCCCGCGTGCCAGGGCCGCCGTGACCGCCCAGTCGAGGGCCCGCGCACTGCCCGCCGACCCGTCCACGCCCACCACGACCGCACCCGTCCCGTTCCCCGGACCCGACATGCGCGCTCCCCCGTCCCGGCTTCCCCGTGCCCCCTCTTACTACCCCGCTCGCCCGCGCCGAACGGAAGGGACCCGGAGCGCCGGGACGGAGACCCCGGTCAGAGGGCCGCGACCGCGGCCGCGACCTCTTCCTGGAGGCGGCGGCGCAGCAGCGACGAGGCGGTGCGGTCGGTCTGCACCTCCACGATCCGCAGCCCCTCCCCCAGCAGCGCCTTGGGCAGGTCGGTGGCCCACTCCAGCCGGGTGTAGGGAAGGTCCGCGAGGGCGGCGACGCGTTCCATCGAGACACCGTGCGGTGTGCCGAAGACGCGTTCGAAGTCGGGGTGCCCGGCCTGTTCCAGGCCGGAGAAGATCCCGCCGCCGTCGTTGTTGACCACCACGACCGCCAGGTCCGGGCGCGGCTCCCCCGGCCCGATCAGCAGCCCGTTCTGGTCGTGCAGCATCGCCAGGTCCCCCAGCAGGGCGAACCCTCCGCCGCCCCCGTCGGCCTGGTGGGCCAGCGCCGCGCCGACCGCGCTGGAAACGGTGCCGTCGATCCCGCTCGCCCCGCGGTTGCCGATGACGCGGGCGCCGCAGCGGGGCCGCATCACCGCGTCCAGGTCGCGGATGGGCATGCTCGACCCGGCGAACAGCAGCGATCCGACCGGCAGGTGGGAGGCGATGTCGCGGGCCAGGCGCAGCTCGCTCAGGGACTCGTCGGAGTCCAGGAGGCGGTCGGTGGCGTCGCGGGCCGCGGCCTCGGCCGCGGCCCAGGACGCGGCCCAGGCGGTGTCGGGGTCGGCCGTGCGCGCGGCGCGGACCGCGCCGACCAGGTCGGTGGCGGTGCGCACCGGATCGGCGAAGGACGGCGGCTCTCCCACGACCACGTGCCGGGGGGCGCGCCGCAGGTAGCCCAGAAGCTGCCGGGACAGCCCGGGGCGTCCCGCGCTCACCACCAGTTCCGGCTCGTGCGCGGCCGTGAACCCCGGTGCCGCCAGCAGTTGGCGGTAGGCCGAGACCGCGCCGACGCGGCGGGTGTTGGACGTGGGTTCGGCCAGCAGCGGCCACCCGGTCTCGGCGGCCAGCGCCAGGAACGGCACCGGGTCGTAGTCGCCGTCGCCGCACACGATGACGCCGCGCTCCACCGGCGGAAGCTCCACCGGTTCGGGTTCGCCCAGACGGGGGGCGACGCCGATCCAGGGCCGCCCCTCGGCGCGCCCGTCCAGCGGTTCGGGCCACACCGCGCCCCGCCCGTCCTCCTCGGGGACCAGGGGGTCGCGGAAGGCCAGGTTGAGGTGGACCGGCCCGGGGTGGGAGCCGCAGGCCGCCGTCCAGGCCCGGCACGCCAGCGACCGCCAGTAGGCGACCATGCCCGGCACCGGTTCGGGCACCCCCACCTCGGTGAAGGAGCGCACCGCCGACCCGAACAGGCCGATCTGGTCCACCGCCTGGTTGGCGCCCGTGCCGCGCAGCTCCGGCGGCCGGTCCGCGGTCAGGACCAGCAGGCCGATCCCGCTCTGGTCGGCCTCCAGCACGGCGGGGTGGAAGTTCGCCGCGGCAGTGCCCGAGGTGCACACCAGCGCCACCGCCCCGCGCGAGGCGCGGGCCAGACCCAGGGCGAGAAAGGACGCCGAGCGCTCGTCGATGCGGACGTGGACGCGGATCCGCGGATGGGCCACCAGGGCCAGCGCCAGTGGGGTCGAACGGGACCCCGGCGCGATGACGGCCTCGGCCAGCCCCAGCCGGGCCAGCTCGTCGACCAGGACACGCGCCAAGGCGGTAGACGAATTCATGCGCACTTTCTTGTAGCGATACCTACCTGCCTGTTATATCCGCTGGGATCAGGTAGACCGTCCGCTCCAGGGTGTGTGATGGACCTCGGCCGACGTCCCCGCGCCGGGGACCGGTTCGCCCCGATTCGACGGTATCGCGCGCGGGATCCGCCGCGGAAACCGGCCCCGCCTGCGTCGGGACGGCCCGCCCGCCCTCTCCCGGGGCCGCCCCGAAGGTCCGGCCGGACCCGCCCGGACCAGGAAAAGTCACGGGATTCCAACAAAACGCGCGGAGGCCGGGACCCGTCCCGCCGGCAGCCCTCACGGCGGGGGCCGGGACCCGCCGGTGGTCCCGACGCCTACGTCGGGACCACCGGCGGAGACCCCGCGCCCGGCTCCGTCAGGGACGCCCGGTCCGGACCTGCCAGGCCGCGCGCGCCTCGGCCGTGCGGGCGCGCCAGGCGGTGTCGTCCCCGACCTCCACCGCGGCCAGCAGGTCCTCGTCGACATCGGGCCTGCGCACCGGCACGAAGCCGTCCACCGGCAGCAGCGGGTCGGCGCACACGTCCGTCTCCAGCAGCCGCATCGTGGCCAGCCCGCAGGCGTACGGAAGCTCGGGCAGGGCCGCGGCCAGCGCCACCCCCGCGGCGAGGCCGACCGAGGTCTCCACCGCGCTGGACACCACCACGGGCAGTCCGCACGCCTCGGCGACCTCCAGCGCGGCGCGCACCCCGCCCAGCGGCTGGACCTTGAGCACCACGATGTCGGCGGCGTCGGCCGCGCGGACCCGCAGCGGGTCCTCGGCCCTGCGGATCGACTCGTCGGCCGCGATCGGGACCGCCACCCGCCGCCGCACCAGCGCCAACTCGTCCAACGTGGCGCACGGCTGCTCCACGTACTCCAGGTCGAAGCGGTCCAGCGCGCCGATCACGCGCACCGCGGTGTCCACGTCCCAGGCGCCGTTGGCGTCGACCCGCACCCTGCCGCCGGGGCCGATGGCGTCGCGCACCGCTTCGACCCGGGCCAGGTCGTCGGCCTCGACCTGGCCCTTCTCGGCGACCTTGACCTTGGCCGTGCCGCAGCCGGACCCCGCGACGACGCGCGCCGCCTCCTCGGGGCCCACGGCCGGGACCGTGGCGTTGACCGGGACGGCGTCGCGCACCGGCTCCGGCCAGCCGTCCTCGGCCGCCTCACGGCACGCCGCCCACCAGCGGGCGCACTCGGCCGCCCCGTACTCGGGGAACGGGGAGAACTCGCCCCATCCCGCCGCGCCCCGCACCAGCACGCCCTCGCGCACCGTCACCCCGCGGAAGCGCGTGCGCATGGGGATCGCGAACGCCCGCCAGGTCACGGGCGGCGCGGGAACTTGTCGAACTCCGGACGGCGCTTCTCCTTGAAGGCGTCGCGCCCTTCCTGCGCCTCTTCGCTCATGTAGTAGAGCATGGTGGCGTCCCCCGCGAACTGCTGCATCCCGGCCGCGCCGTCGCTGACCGCGTTGAGCGCGCCCTTGACCATGCGCAGCGCCAGCGGCGACTTCTCCAGGAGCTCGCGCGCCCAGGCGACGGTCTCCTCCTCCAGCCGCTCCAGCGGGACCACCGTGTTGACCATGCCCATGTCCAGCGCCTCCTGCGCGCTGTACTGGCGGCACAGGTACCAGATCTCGCGGGCCTTCTTCAGCCCCACGGTCTCGGCGAGCAGCCAGGAGCCGTACCCGCCGTCGAAGGAGCCGACCTTGGGGCCGGTCTGGCCGAACCTGGCGTTGTCCGCGGCGATCGTCAGGTCGCAGCAGACCTGCAGGACGTTGCCGCCGCCGATCGAGTAGCCCGCGACCATGCACACGACCGGCTTGGGCAGGCGCCGGATCTGCACCTGGAGGTCGAGCACGTTGAGCCGCCCGATGCCCTGGCGGGCCACCCGGTCGTCGCCGATGTAGCCGTCGTCGCCGCGGATCTTCTGGTCGCCGCCCGAGCAGAACGCCTGGTCGCCCGCACCGGTGAAGATGATGACGCCGACCTCGGAGTCGTCCCGGGCCTCGTTGAACGCGTGCTGCAGTTCGAACAGGGTCTGCGGCCGGAAGGCGTTGTGCCGCTCCGGGCGGTTGATCGTGATCTTGGCGATTCCCTCAGCGGTCTCGTAGATGATGTCGCTGTAGTCGCCGGACCGCTTCCAGTCCACCACGGTGCTCACGCTCTCGCCTCTCCTCGCACAGCCCTGCAGTTTCGGGGCAACCCTAGCCCTCCCCGCCCTCTCACCGCGCACTACCCTTGGAGTTCATGTCGAACCGACCCTTGCAGGCCGCGGTGGGGCTGGACCCCGAGCACCTCACCGATCTCGTGGCCGACGCCCTCGAAGGGCGCGGTCCGGCGATCCTGCCGATCGCGCCGGACACCCCCGCCCCCCGTACGCGCGCCCTGGTCGAGGCGATGCGCCCGGCCAGCGTGCGCACCCCCGACGGGGTCGAGTCCACCGGCTACGACCAGGGCGCCGCCGAGGACACCGCGCTGACCATCGCCACCTCGGGCTCCACCGGCGCCCCCAAGGGCGTCGAACTGGCCTCCGCGGCACTGGAGCACTCCGCGCGCGCCTCCACCGCCCGGATCGGCGCCGCGGCGGGCCAGGCGTGGCTGTGCGTGCTGCCCACCGCGCACATATCGGGTCTCCAGGTGGTGCTGCGCGCCCTCGTCACGGGTGGCCGCGTCCTGCACCGTCCCTTCGACACCGGGACCGTCATGGCCGCGGCCGCCGAGCACCGCCCGCACGTGTCGCTGGTCCCCACGCAGCTGCGCCGCCTGCTCGCCGCCGGCGCCGACCTCTCGCTGTTCCGCACCGTCCTCCTGGGCGGAGCCGCCGCGGAGGCCGGACTGCTGGACGCGGCCCGCGCCGCCGGGGCGCGCGTGGTCACCACCTACGGCATGAGCGAGACCAGCGGCGGCTGCGTGTACGACGGCGTCCCGCTGGACGGGGTCGACGTCGACGTGGCCGACGACGGCAGGATCCACCTGGCCGGGCCGGTGCTGTTCAGCGGCTACCGGCTGCGTCCCGACCTGACCCGGGAGCAGCTGGCCGCCAGGGGCGGCCGCCCCTGGTTCCGCACCGGCGACCTGGGGACGGTGGACGGCCGCGGGCTCCTGCGGGTGCGCGGGCGGGTCGACGACGTCGTCAACACCGGCGGGCACAAGGTGGTGGCCGGGGAGGTCGCGGCGCTGCTGAACCGGCTGGACTCGGTCGCCGAGGCGGTGGTGGTGGGCCGCGCCGACCCCGAGTGGGGCCAGCGGGTCAGCGCCGTCGTCGTCCCCTCCGACCCGGCCGCGCCCCCGACCCTCGCCGAGCTGCGCGACTGGGTGGGCGCGCACCTGCCGCGCTACGCCGCGCCCCGCGAACTCGACCTGCGCCCCGCGATCCCCATGCTGGCCTCGGGCAAACCCGACCTGCGCGCCCTGGCCTGAGCCACCGCACGGGGTGCGGGAACTTCCCGGCCCACTCGAGCGTCTACCTGTTCGAGCGCTCACACCACACCCCGACGACCCCGGATCGCGCCTGTGCCTCTTTACCCGCTGCGCGAAGCGCCCGGCGCCAAAGAGAACCGTGACCACTGTCACTTCGGCCGATATCCAATCGAGATTCGGGAACATTTGACTCTTCCACACGTTGGACATAATGGCGCGCCAAGACGGCGGTTCACCTTTCCGCCCCGCGCCTGACGTCTTGAAGGGAGGGAGGTGCCCTCATGTCGCGCACTGCCCTAGCCGCCTCTCCCACGACGGCGGAGGTCCAGATCGACAGAGCCGCCTCGACGGCGCTCGACGAGCTGATCACGCGGGGACGCTCCCAGGGACACGTGTCCCTGGCGGAGCTTCGCACCACGTTCTCCGCGGTCGGTATCAGCCCGGCCGAAGGCCGCTCCATCCTGCGGGAGCTCTCCGACGCCGGGGTCAGGCTCGCCAACGGGGAGGACGCCGCGCTGGAATCCGTGGACACCAGCGACGACGACGCCCTGGAAGAGGCGCTCGAGACCGCGCCACCGGTCGTCGAGAAGGCCACCAGCCGCTCACGCAAGGGCAAGACCCCCGCACGGGTCGAGACCGACACCCCCGAAGCCGACCTGGACGACCAGTCCCCGGCGATGGGCGACTCGGTGCACACCTACCTCAAGGCGATCGGACGCCGCCAGCTGCTCACCGCCGAGCAGGAGGTCGACCTGGCCAAGCGGATCGAGGCCGGTCTGTTCGCCGAGTACAAGCTGGGGCTCCTCGACGGCGCTCCCCAGCCGCGCGGACTGAGCGACACCGACCGCGAGGACCTGGAGCGGGTCGCCGAGGACGGCCGCCACGCCAAGTCGCACATGCTGGAGGCCAACCTCCGGCTGGTGGTGTCGGTCGCCAAGAAGTACAGCGACCGCGGCATGTCCCTGCTCGACGTCGTGCAGGAGGGCAACCTCGGACTCATCCGCGCCGTGGAGAAGTTCGACTACGCCAAGGGCTACAAGTTCTCCACCTACGCGATGTGGTGGATCCGCCAGGCCATCCAGCGCGGCTTCGCCGACTCCGCGCGCACCATCCGGCTGCCCGTGCACGTGCTCGAACTGCTGAGCAAGGTCAGCCGTCTTGAGCGCGACATGCACCAGACCCTGGGACGCGAGCCCACCCCCGAGGAACTGGCGCGCGAGCTCGACAAGACCCCCACCCAGATCGAGGAGCTGCTGCGGGTCACCCGGCAGCCCATCAGCCTGGACTCCACCATCGGCGAGGACGGCGAGACCCGCATCGGCGACCTCATCGAGGACGTCGACGCCTCCGAGGCGTCCGAGGTGGTGGACCGCCAGCTCATGGCGGACCAGCTGCGCCACGCCCTGGAGGACCTGGAGCCCCGCGAGGCCACGATCATGTCGTTGCGCTTCGGCCTGATGGACGGGCGTCCGCGCACCCTGGACGAGATCGGCAAGCACCTGGGCCTGACCCGCGAGCGCATCCGCCAGCTGGAGAAGCAGTCGCTGTCCAAGCTCCGGCATCCCAGCCGCGCCAAGCAGCTGCTGGACTTCGCGAGCTGACCGGCGCCCCGCGCCCTCTCCTTCGGCCCCGCCGAACCGCTTCTGCGGCTCGGCGGGGCCGACGTTCGTCCGCGGCGGACATCCGTCTCGGGACGGCTCAGGGTCCCCCTGAGTTATCCCCGAGATCACCGCTCGGGGTATCCGTGAAAGTCCGCACCGGCGGATACTGGGGGCATGTCCGCGCAATCCCCCGATCCCCGGAACGAGATCGCCGCGTCGCTTCAGGCCGGCCGAGAGCTCGGTCCCGAGTACGACGACGCCATCGCGGCGAGCCTCGCCGAACGCCTCGACCAGTCCATCGCCGAACAGGTCCGGAGCCAACTCGACGCCAGGGCCGCGTCGGGCTCGCTGCCCCCCGCGCGACCCGCCAAAGGGGTGAGCGGCAACACCCTGCGCCTGGTCATGGGCATCGTCTCGCTGGGCGTGGCCATACCGCTCTCGGCCATCGCGGGCGGCATGGGCGGCGCTCCGGGGCTGCTGATCGCCTGGATCGGCATCCTCATGGTCTACTTCGTCGTGGCCCGCAGCGCCGACTGACCCCACTCTTCCCGCTGATCTTGACCTTTCCGGGGCCTCGACCGTCTTCGAGGCCCCGGAAAGGTCAAGATCAGCGACTCCGGACGCGGGACACTAGCGGTCCAGTGCGGCCCGGACGATGTCCAGGGCCTCCTCCGGATCGATGCCCAGGCGGGAGACGACGTCGGCGTAGCGGCGCGCGGCCGCGAGCGCCTCCTCGCGCTGACGGTCGCCGCCCGCCGCCACGAAGGTGCCCGAGCGGCCGCGCGTCTCGACCACCCCCGCCTGCTCCAACTCCCGGTAGGCGCGCGCGGCGGTGTTGACCGCCACCGACAGCTCGCCGGCCAGGGCGCGCACCGTGGGCAGCTTGTAGCCGACCGGGAGTTCACCGCTGGCGGCCGCGTGGGCCACGGCAGTGCGGATCTGCTCGTACGGCGGGACCTTCGACGCGGGATCGATGCGTACGAACTCCGTCATGGCGGTCCCCGCCTCAGGCCGCCGCGGGGCTGCGGGGCACCCGCTCGATCCCGTGCAGCCGGTGCCGCTCGCGCATGGTCAGCAGGCGCTCGGCCAGTTCGGTGGCGGCCTTGATCTCGGGCCGGGCCATCCTGCGGCGGCGGTGGATGCGGTCGTCGTAGCCGCGCGCTCCGACGAGTTCGCGCTCGCGGGCGTAGGCCGCGCGCATCGCGTCGGTGAGCGCGGCGTCGTAGGCCACGCCCAACCGGTGCAGTTCGACCACGTCGGCGTCGGTCCGGTGCGCCTCCGCCAGCTCCTGCCCGGCCCGCTGCGCCGCGTCGAGCAGATCGGGTAGCCGCCGCGCCTTCTCCACGTCCTCGGCGTGCCGCGCACGCGCTTCCGCTCCGGCCTTGCGGGCTCCCAGCACCATGCTCGCTCCTCAGCGTCTGGTCGATTGGCACAACTCTAGAGCAACGGGATCCGCGCTTGGCATCCGTCCGTTATCATCCACCGGCTTTACACGGTAAGTCTAGGATGGGGGCGTGAGCCGAAACAACGCCGGACTCAGCGCCGAGCGCATCATCGCCGAAGCCCTCCGCATCATCGACGGCATGGGCCTGCGCAGCCTCACCATGCGCCGCCTGGGCGACGCCCTCCAGGTCGAGGCCATGGCGATCTACCACCACTTCCCGCTCGGCAAGGAGCAGCTGTTCGGCGCGATCGTGGAGTACATCAGCGACCCCGGGCGGGCCGCCGGCGAGGCCGCCCCGCCGGACGGGGAGGACGACGGCGCCGCCGAGGAGCCCGAGGCGGACGCCCGCCCCTGGGACGAGCGGCTGCGCGACTGGGCGCACGACTACCGCGCCGCGCTGCTCCGGCACTCGGGCGCGCTGCCGCTGATGATCCACCGCCGGCCCGACACCGCCACGGCGCTGCGCTCCACCGAACTCCACTACGCGGCGTTCGCCGAAGCCGGACTCGCCCCGGCCTCGGTGCCCGCCGCGGCCGCCGCCCTGGACTCCTACGTGGTCGGCGCGGTCGTGCACCAGGTCCGCTCCGAGGGGCTGCCCAGCCGCGAACCCGCGGCCATCGACCGGCGCTTCCCCACCGTCGCGGCCCTGCGCGGCACCGGCCCCGGTCCCGACCACGCCTTCACCACGGGCCTCGACGCCCTGCTCCGCGGCCTGTGCGGCGGACCGGGCTGAGGACCGCCCCTCCACCGGGACCGGGGATCCTCCCGCCCGCCGCCGCACCCCTGCGGCGGCCACGACCGGGGTGTCAGCGCACGCCCAGTTCCTGGGCGAGGATGGCCGCCTGCACCCGGCTGCGCAGGTCGAGTTTCGCCAGGATGCGGCTGACGTGGGTCTTGGTGGTGGTCTCGGTGATATGCAGGCGGCGCGCGATCTGCTGGTTGGACAGCCCCTCGCCGACGCAGGCGAGCACCTCGCGCTCGCGCGGGGTCAGCGCGTCGATCACCCCGGAGTCCGCCGCCCCCGGGCCCGGCCCGGTCGCGGCGAACTCGTTGATGAGCATGCGGGTGACCGCGGGGGCGATCATGCCCTCCCCCCGGGCGACCGTGCGCACCGCCTCGACCAGCTCCCCGGCCTCGATGTTCTTCAGCAGGAAGCCCGCCGCGCCGGCGCGCAGCGCGCCGAACACGTACTCGTCCAGGTCGAAGGTGGTCAGGATGAGCACGTCCACCCCGGTCCCGGCCAGCTCCCGGGTCGCGGTGATGCCGTCCTTGCGGGGCATGCGCACGTCCATCAGGACGACGTCGGGCAGCAGCCGCCGGGCGTGCGCCACCGCCTCCTGCCCGTCCGCGGCCTCGGCCACCACCTCGATGTCCGACGCGGACTCCAGGATCATCACCAGGCCCGAGCGCACGGCCCCCTGGTCCTCGGCCACCACGACCCTGATCACGCGGTCGTCCCCTCTTCCGTTCGTGAACGTTCCAACGGCAGTTCGGCGCGCACCCGCCAGCGGCCCGCACCGTCGGGGCCCGCGTCGAGCACGCCCCCCAGCAGGCCGACGCGCTCACGCATCCCGGTCAGGCCCCACCCGGCGCCCAGGCCCTCCCCGTCCGCCGCGACGCGCCTCGGCTCGACGGGGTTCTCCACCTCGATGACGAGCGTTCCCGCACCGTCGGCGCCCACCGGCAGGCACCGCGCCGCGATCCGGACCCGCCGGGGTTCGGCGTACCTCAGCGCGTTGGTCAGGCACTCCTGCACGATCCGGTAGGCGGCCGCGTCGACCTGGGCGGGCAGCTCCCCGACCTCGGCCACGCCGTCGGCCGCCACCTCCAGTCCGGCCGCGCGGGCGCCGTCGACCAGCCGCTCCACCTCGCGCAGACGGGGGGTGACCCGCTCCAGCTCGGGGTGGTCGTCGGCGCGCAGCACCCCGATCATCCGGCGCATCTCGGCCAGGCCCTGCACACTGCTGTCGCGCACCACCCGCAGCACGTCCCGGACCCGCTCGGCGTCGAACTCGCGCATGGACAGCGCCGCCGTGGACTGCACCGCCACCGCGCTCAGGTGGTTGGCGATGACGTCGTGCAGCTCGCGGGCCATCCGGCCGCGTTCCTCCGCGACGGCGCTGCCGCGGTCGAGCTCGGCCATCCGGATGATCTGGTGGGCCCGCTCGCGCTCCAGCTCGGCGCGGCTGCGGTGCTCGCGGACGCTCAACCCGGTGGTCATCGGCGTGACGAACACCAGCACGTACAGCCCCGCGAGCTGCATGAGGTTCAGCATCCCCCCGGACAGGGCCCCCGTGTACAGGAGGTAGCCGCCGACCACGCACACCACCACGCCGAGGACGGCGACCAGGGCGAAAACGCCGTACGCGATCCGGCCCCGGCCCCACACGGCCACCGCGTACAGCAGGTCGCCGTAGGTGATGAACGCCGCCGACGTGGGTCCCAGCAGGACCGTGTCCACGGCCAGCCCCAGCGTGCCCACCACCAGCCCGGTGCCCGGGAGGGTCCGCCGCAGCGTCACCCCCGCGCAGACCAGGGCGAGCCCTCCCATCAGCCAGATCGGTTCCACACCGGGCCGGTGGACGTACGCGCCCGCCATCAGCAGCGGCACGCCCAACGCCAGGTGGGCCAACGCCCACAGGAGACTGCCCAGACGGGACCAACCGCCCAGGACCTCCCGGTCCAACGGCTTCAACCACGCTAGTCGCACGGCTCCATCACAGCACGGCCGCGACACGGGTTCGTCCCTCCAAGGAAGTACGACCGGGTCGTCCCTTGCGCCGACGCGCCGCGGCGGGCCCGCGCGACACAGTGGGAGGGTCCGACGACGGGAAGGGGACGAACGATGATCGTGACCGCGATCCTGGCCTGCGAGGTGCTGTTCTGGGTGCTGCTGCTGGGTGGTCTGGCCTCCCGCTACCTGCTGCGCGCCCGGCGTCTGAGCACCCTGCTGCTCCTGCTGGTCCCCGTGCTGGACGTGGCGCTGCTCGCGATCATCGCCCTGCACCTGCGCTCGGGCGGGCACGCCGACCTCGGCCACGGGATCGGCGTGCTGTACCTGGGCTTCACGGTGGCGTACGGGCACAGCCTCGTCCGCTGGGCCGACGCGCGCTTCGCCCACCGGTTCGCGGGCGGCCCCCCTCCGCCCAAGGCCCCCGCCTCGGGCCCGCTGAAGGTCCGGTACGAGGCGGTGGCCTGGCTGCGCGGCGTCCTGGCCGCCGCGATCGGCGCCGCCGTGCTCACCGCGCTGGTCTGGTACGTCGGCGACGCCGAGCGCACCGGGGCGCTGCTGGGCTTCTACCAGCCGCTGGCGGTGTTCACGGTGATCAACACCGTTGTCGCCGTCTGGGGTGTCCTGGAGGCGTCGTCCCCGTCCCGGCGGGCGAAGGACGCCGAGCGCGTGGGAACCTGATCGGGCCGTGCCACCGACCCGATTGGACCCTCATGCCGCACGTCATCGCGGAACTGGCCGCCGAGCGGCTCTGGCCCGACGACCCCGCCGAGGCGCGCGCCCTGCAGGACCGCCTGGCCCCGCGGGTGCGGGTGGAGCCGCTCGACCCCGACGGGGTCCGCCTGGTGGCGGGGCTGGACGTCAGCTACACCGAGTCGGCGGTGGTGGCCGCCGCGGTCGTGCTGGACGCCCGGACGCTGGAGGTCGTGGAGACGGCCACGGAGCGGGCCGAGCCGGCGTTCCCGTACGTTCCCGGGCTGTTCGCGTTCCGGGAGCTGCCCCCGCTGCTGGCGGCGCTGGGCCGGCTCGCCTCCGAACCCGACGTCTACGTCTGCGACGGCTTCGGCCTGGCGCACCCGCGCCGCTTCGGGCTCGCCTGCCACCTGGGCGTGCTGCTGGACCGGCCGGTCCTGGGCGCGGCCAAGACCGCGTTCGTGGGAGAGGCCGCGCCGCCGGCCCCCGAACGGGGGTCCGTCACCGAACTGCGCGCGGACGGCGAGGTCGTCGGCCGCTGCCTGCGCGTGCAGGACGGGGTCAAGCCGGTGTACGTCTCCGTCGGCCACCGGGTGGACCTGGACGCCGCCTGCGAACTGGTGCTGCGCGCCTCCCCCCGGTACCGGATCTGCGAACCGGTGCGCCGCGCGGACCGGCTCTCCCGGGACGTGCTGGGGCGTTGACGCGGTGGTCTCCCCGCCGATCGTGGCCTTTCCGGGGTCTCGGAGGTGGTCGAGACCCCGGAAAGGCCACGATCGGCGGGGAGGATCCGGGGTGTGCTCAGCGCTCCCGGTCGGGCCAGCCCTCGGGCAGCACGTCGGCGCCGCCGCCCGAGGCGCGGCGCAGGCGCTCGCGGAAGTCGTCGTGCAGCGCGCGCCCCCACACGTACTCGCTCGGGGTCAGCAGCGCCTCCTCCACGGCGGCGCGCAGCTCCGCGGCCGAAACGCGCCCGTTCGCGTACGGCACCGCCAGGCGGCCGTGGATCCGGCTGAGCGCCACGAAAAGCTCCCCCGTGAGCATCGGAGCGCTGTCCTGGGCCACCGCCGCCTCCAGGTAGGGATCCCACCACGGCGCCTCCGCGGCCCCGCCGGCCTGCTCCACGGCCTCCGCGTCGGGTTCGAGGAACCCGCGCCGCAACCGGGAGCGGACCCCGGCCGCCACCTCGGCGTCGCGGTGCGCCACCCCGTCGCGCCACACCCGCTCGGCCGCGCCGGGGTCGCCGCGCAGGGCGAGCAGCCGGGCCAGCAGCTCGTGGGCGACCGCGGCCGTGCCCGCGTCGAGCCCGTCCGCCCCGTCGGCGGCCGCGCCGAACTCGGCGATGGCGCTCTCCACGTGGACCGCGCCGAGCAGCACCCGCAGCGCGGGGCTCTCCCGGGCGCGCAGCCCCTGGGCGATGACGTCCGCCGCCTCGGCGGCCGCGCCGCGCGCCAGCAGGCGCTCGGCGTAGTCCCGGGCCGTCTCGGCCACCGCGGCCGGGTCGGCGGCCGCGTCCAGGGCCTGCTGCCAGTGCCCGCGCGCGGCGTCAGGGTCGCCGCGCTCCTCGGCCAGGCGGGCCAGCCCGTGGTGGGCCGCGCCCAGGTAGCGCTCGTTGCCGAAGTCCAGCACCGCGCTCCAGGCGTCGGCGGCGTCGGCCGCCCGCCCCGCGCTCTCGTGCAGGAGCGCCAGGTGGTAGGCGGCGCGCGGCGCGAACTCGGGGTGGCCCGTGGCGACCGCCGTCTCGTCGGCGCGCCGCGCCCCCTCGGCGTCCCCGGCCCGCTCGCGCACCACCGCCAGCCCCAGCGCGGCCCGCGCCCGGTGGCGCGGGGCGGTCCCGGCCACGACGCGTTCGTAGACGGCCGCCGCGCGTTCGAGATGCCCTGCCTCGGCCAGGTCCCTGGCCTGGTCGCACAGGCTCGCGGCCTCCGCGTCACCGGCTGCGGAATCGGATACGGGGGTTCCGGGCGTCGCGGTCATACGCTGCTTTCTGGCCGAGGGGGCGAAGGCTCGTCTCGGAGACTAGCCGCTACCGCTCCTCCCGGGGGGCACGGGGCCGGTCCGTTCCGGGGAGGAGCACGGCCGGGAAGGACCGCTCCCCTTCGCGGGGCCTGGTCAGTACGCGCGGAACCCGGACGTGTCCAGGGTGAAGTCGAACGGCTTGGGGATGGCCAACCCCTCCCCGAAATTGCGGATCACCCGGTCCTTGTAGTCGACGCCCTCAGGGTTGGTGTGCAGGGTGACCCGGTTGAGCAACGGATCGATCAACAGGTAGAACTCAATCCCCGCCCGGGCGTAGATCTCGCGCTTGTCCTCGCGGTCGGCACCGGCGTTGCTCCTGGACGTCACCTCCGCGACCAGCAGCACGTTCTCGGGGCCGATCCAGTGCTTGGGGTGTCCGGTACCTTCTCGGGGGCGACGAAGAGATCGGGGATCACACTGCGCTGCAGACCGTGCATCCGGATCTCAAGGTACGTCTCGTAGTCGCTTCCTCCGGAAGGTGCGGCGCGAGCCGGCGCTCCGGTTCGCGGACGTTGCGGCCGTGGCGTCCGACAGGTGTGGGCGACAAGGTGATGGTTTCCCCGTCCAAGCTCTCGGCCTGCCAGAGTTTGGTCTCGGGCAGACTGTCGAGCCTCGTGAAGAGGCCAGGCGAACCCGAGCCCGTGATGTTCGCCGTCCTGGCGGCTTCGGGTGCGAGCGTCGGCATCTGCGGCTCCTCCGGGTCGGACATCGACCATCACACCCTGTCACATCACGACGACACTTTCCCAACCGCTCTTCTTCCTACCCCGTTCACGGGCACACGCGGCGCCGCCCGTCCGCGAAGGGGCGGCGCCGCCGTGTCCGGCTACTCCCCGAACGCCTCCGGCGGGGGGCAGGCGCAGACCAGGTTGCGGTCGCCGTAGGCCTGGTCGACGCGGCCCACCGGAACCCAGTACTTGGACCGGCGCAGGCTCGGCAGCGGGTACGCCGCCTCGGCCCGGGTGTAGGCGTGCTTCCAGTCGTCGGAGGTGAGCTCCTCCGCGGTGTGCGGGGCGTTCTTGAGCGGGTTGTCCTCGCGGTCGTAGGAGCCCTCGGCGACCCGGTCGATCTCGCCGCGGATGGCGATCATCGCGTCGACGAAGCGGTCCAGCTCGGCGAGGTCCTCGCTCTCGGTCGGCTCGATCATCAGGGTTCCCGGCACCGGGAAGGACATGGTGGGCGCGTGGAAGCCGTAGTCGATGAGCCGCTTGGTGACGTCGTCGTTGGAGATCCCGGTCCGCTTCTGCAGGCCCCGGATGTCGATGATGCACTCGTGCGCCACCAGGCCGTTCGCGCCGGTGTAGAGCACCGGGTAGTACGGCTCCAGCCGCTTCGCCACGTAGTTCGCGGCCAGCACGGCCGTCTCGGTGGCCGCGCGCAGGCCCTCCTCCCCCATCATGCGGATGTAGGCCCAGGAGATGGGCAGGACGCCCGCCGAGCCGAACGGAGCCGCCGCGACCGGGCCCACGCCCGCGTAGGGGCCCGCCTCGGTCTGGTTCGGGTGGTTGGGCAGGTGGCCGGCCAGGTGCGCGCGCACCGCCACCGGGCCCACGCCCGGACCGCCGCCGCCATGCGGGATGCAGAAGGTCTTGTGCAGGTTGAGGTGGCTGACGTCCGCGCCGAACTCGCCGGGCTTGGCCCAGCCCACCAGGGCGTTCAGGTTGGCGCCGTCCACGTACACCTGGCCGCCCGCCTCGTGCGTCAGGCGGCACACCTCGGTGATGGTGTCCTCGTACACGCCGTGCGTGGAGGGGTAGGTCACCATGAGCGCCGCGAGCGCGTCACCGGCCTTCCCGATCTTGGCGCGCAGGTCGGCAAGGTCGATGTTGCCGTTGTCGTCGCAGGCCACGACGGAGACCCGCATGCCCGCCATGACGGCGCTGGCGGCGTTGGTGCCGTGCGCGGAGCTGGGGATCAGGCAGACGTCGCGGCCCTCCTCCCCGCGCGCCCTGTGGTACCCGCGGATGGCCAGCAGCCCCGCGAACTCCCCCTGCGACCCGGCGTTGGGCTGCAGGGACACCGCGTCGTAGCCGGTGACCTCGGCCAGCCACCGCTCCAGGTCGCGCACGACGCGGACCAGCCCGGCCGCCTGGTCCAGCGGCGCGAACGGGTGCAGGCCGGCGAACTCGGGCCAGGTGACGGCCTCCATCTCGGCGGTGGCGTTGAGCTTCATCGTGCACGACCCCAGCGGGATCATGGTCCGGTCCAGTGCCAGGTCCTTGTCCGCCAGGCGCCGCATGTAGCGCAGCAGCGACGTCTCGCTGCGGTGCGTGTTGAAGACCGGGTGCTCCAGGTAGTCCACCTCCCGGACCAGTCCGGCGGGCAGCGCCGCGCCGGACGCCGCCGGGCTCACGGCCCCCTGGGCGCCGAAGGCGCGCAGCACCAGGGCGACGTGCTCGGGCGTGGTGGTCTCGTCGCAGGAGACGCCGACGGTGTCCTGGTCCACGGGGAACAGGTTGACGCCCAGCTCCCGCGCCGCCTCGACCACCGAGGAGGCCCGGCCGGGCACCCGCACCCGCAGGGTGTCGAAGAAGGAGTCGGTGAGCACCTCCGCGTCCAGGGCGCGCAGGCCCTCGGCGAGTGCGGCGGTGCGCTCGTGCACCCGCTCGGCGATCGCGCGCAGCCCCAGCGGCCCGTGGTAGACGGCGTACATCCCGGCCATGACCGCCAGCAGCACCTGCGCGGTGCAGATGTTGCTGGTCGCCTTCTCGCGGCGGATGTGCTGCTCGCGGGTCTGCAGGGCCAGGCGGTAGGCGGGTCTGCCCGCGGAGTCCACCGAGACGCCGACCAGGCGGCCGGGGAGCTGGCGCTGCAGGCCCTGGCGCACCGCCATGTATCCGGCGTGCGGGCCGCCGAAGCTCATGGGGACGCCCAGGCGCTGGGTGGAGCCCACCGCGATGTCCGCGCCCAGTTCGCCGGGGCTGCGCAGCACCGTCAGGGCGAGGATGTCGGCGGCGACCACGGCGAGCGCGCCGCGCTCGTGCGCGGCCTCGATGACCGGGCGCGGGTCGCGCACGGCGCCGCCGGCGGCCGGGTACTGCACGAGCACGCCGAAGACGTCGCCCTCGGGCAGGCCCTGGGACAGGTCGGCGACCACCACGTCGATGCCCAGCGGCTCGGCGCGGGTGCGCAGGACCGCCAGGGTCTGGCCGAACACGTCGGAGTCCACGACGAAGGTGGAGCTCCCGCCCTTGGTGGCGCGCCTGGCCAGGGTCATCGCCTCGGCGGCGGCGGTGGCCTCGTCCAGCAGCGACGCGCCCGACACGGGCAGCCCGGTGAGGTCGGCGACCACGGTCTGGAAGTTCAGCAGCGCCTCCAGGCGCCCCTGGGAGATCTCCGGCTGGTAGGGGGTGTAGGCGGTGTACCAGGCGGGGTTCTCCAGGATGTTGCGCGTGATCACCGGCGGCGTCACCGTGCCGTAGTAGCCCTGGCCGATCATGGAGACCAGCACGCGGTTGCGGTCGGCCAGCGCGCGCAGTTCGGCGAGCGCCTCGGACTCGCCCGCGGCCTCGGGCAGGTCCAGCCGCGCGGGGACGCCGGGGGCGGACAGGATGCTCTCCGGTACGGCCGCCGCCATCAGCTCCGCCGTGGAGGCGTGTCCCACGGTCCGGAGCATCGCGGCGCGGTCGTCCGGCTCGGGACCGATGTGCCGGTCGGCGAACAGCGCGGCGGGGGCGCGGAGCGGACGGACGGGCTGGTCAGGCATTCGGAGACCTCCTGGTCGCTGGGCCGACGAGCGGCTTGCTCCTGGTCTCCCCCTCTGTCACTCACGGCTGCGCCCACGCGCTCCGTCGTGTTCCAGAGTGCCTATCCACACGGTCCTTGGTGCCTGAGAGGTTACTGGGGAGTCTTGCCCCGTCGGCGCCCTGTGCAGCCTCGGCTGCGGGGTCTCTCCCGTGCGGTGTCAAACGGCTGCGGGCCGGGCCCGCAGCCCCATCGTACTGAACTGCGCTTTTCGGTACTCGACGACCTATACGAGACACGGGTCACACGCCGCGCGCTCCGCCCCGTTCACCCGTTCACCCCGTGCGGCGCTGGCGGCGGCGCCGGGCGAGCTCGTCTCCCGGGTGCGGGTCCGCCGAGCGCGCCTCGTCCTCGGACAGGGCCTCGCCGCGCAGTTCACCCAGGCTGCCCTCCAGCTCGCGCCAGACGCGCCCCAACGCGATCCCGAACACTCCTTGGCCGCCCTGCAGCAGGTCCACGACCTCGTCCGGCGAGGTGCACTCGTACACGCTCACGCCGTCGCTCATCAGGGTGATCTGGGCCAGGTCCGCGGTCCCCCGCCGACGCAGGTGGTCGACCGCCGTGCGGATCTGCTGGAGGGAGATACCGGTGTCCAGCAGCCGTTTGACGACCTTGAGGACGAGGATGTCGCGGAAGCTGTACAGGCGCTGCGCGTCGCCCTTCTCCGCGGACACGCCGACGCTCGGTTCGACCAGCTTGGTCCTCGCCCAGTAATCGAGCTGGCGATACGTGATCCCCGCGGCCGCGCAGGCCGCGGGACCTCGGTAACCGACGTCCATCGGCAGCCCCACTACGTCCTCTTCGCACAGCAGGCCCTGCTCACCGGCCAACCGAACGGCTGACCTCCTGTGGTCGGAGGCTTGCTGCTTGCCGCTGATAACCGCCACGCCGAACCTCCGGCTCCTTGGCCTGCGGCGGTTTGACAAGGGGAGATAACGCGTGACACCGCAGGTTGCTTCACCAATGACGGTAAGCCGGTGGCATGGACAGCGTCAACGACAGCCCCCGGCGCGTCGCGCACGGTGTTTGCCGGGTTGGCCCGCCCGCCCGGCTCCGCGCGGCGCGGACGGCCGGCCCGGCGCACGGGATCAGGTCGTCCGGCCGAAGTCCTCAGGGGTGATGTTGTCCAGGAACGCGCGAAAACGCTCCACTTCGTCCTCCTGCTCGTCCGGGATCGGCACCCCGGCCTCCTCGATCACGTCCTCGCGCGCGTAGATGGGCGTGCCGGTGCGCAGCGCCAGGGCGATCGAGTCCGACGGCCGGGCGCTGACCTCCACGCCGTTGGAGAACACCAGCTCGGCGTAGAAGATGCCGTTCTCCAGCGCGGTGATGTTCACCGTGGCCAGGGTGGTGTCCAGGGCCTCCAGCACGTCGCGGAAGAGGTCATGGGTGAGTGGGCGTGCGGGTTTGACGCCCTGCTGCGCCAGAGCGATCGCCGTGGCCTCCACCGCGCCGATCCAGATGGGGAGGTAGCGTTCCCCGTCCGTCTCCTTGAGCAGGACAATTGGTTGGTTGGCGGGCATCTCGACTCGGACGCCGACGACCTCCATGTGCTTCACTGCGGCTCCGTCCCACGACTCGTCGCGTTCGGAGGGGCACACGCCAGAGTGCGCTCTGCTCCGTTCTTCACGGTACACCGCCGGGACTCGCCCACACCTGTCCAGGGCATGACCGCCAGCGGTCCTCCCTAACAAGGCTCTCCGGCTTGGGGACCGCGCAAACCTGGGGCGGGGGCGCTCTCGGACCGGTCCCGGCCCTGCGGCGGTCCCGGCGCCGGCGCCGTCCGAACGGACACGGCACCGGCGCCGGGACCGGCGGGGACGCTCCCCACGGGCCGGGCGCCCCGACGGCGTCGGCGGCGGGGTCAGCCCCGCCGCGGGTTGGTCAGCAGCACCAGGCGGAACTTGCCGATCTGGACCTCGTCGCCGCCGCCGAGCTCGGCCTCGTCTATCCGCTCCCGGTTGACGTAGGTTCCGTTCAGGCTGCCCACGTCGCGGACCCCGAAGGATCCGCCGCGCCGGTAGAACTCCACGTGCCGACGGGAGACCGTCACGTCGTCCAGGAAGATGTCGCTGTTGGGGTGGCGCCCCGCGGTGGTGACGTCCTTGTCAAGCAGGAAGCGGCTGCCCGCGTTGGGGCCGCGCTTGACCACCAGCAGCGCGGTGCCCGCGGGGAGCGCGTCCACGGCGGCCGCGTCAGGGCCCACCTCGTCGGTGCCGTCGGCCTCGGCCTCCAGGGCCTGGATACCGCTGATGGAGATCGTGGACGTCGTCTCGCCGACGTGATCGCGGCGCTCGCGCGGCTGCGGCGCGTCCCCTCCGGACTTGCTGACGGGGGCACCGCAGTTGGAGCAGAAGCGGGCATCATCCGCAACGGCGTGACCGCACTGCGTGCAGTAAACGCTCGACATAGGTCGGCTCGGCCTCCTACCGCACGGGGCGGTCCTTGTTTCGGTTCGGTGAGTCACGGGTCTTTGGAAACTGCGTTGTCCGACCTCCGCGTCAGGTCGGGCACCCTACACCTTCCCATCCCCCGTAATCGCCCCTTTTTCACCATCTCTTACACCAGGAGCACTCGACTCTAAACCATATCCGCACGGCATCCGCACCTACGCCGTGCTGGAAGTCCTCTCCCGTTTCCGTCCGGGATCGGACGCCGCGGACAGCGGGAGCGCGGGTCGGCGCAGCTCCGCCGCCCCGCGCTCCCGCTCAGGTCAGCCCTCCGCCCGTTCGACCACGGCCGCCCACTCCTCGAGCAACCGCTGGGCGGTGTCCCCGTCGGGGCCCTCGGCCCACAGGTGGGTGACCGCCTCGGCGGTGTCGGGCAGCACCAGCGCCCAGGACCCGTCGGGCTCGATCACCCTGACCCCGTCGGTGGTGTCGATCTCGCGGCCCTGTGCGGCCTCGACGACCTCGCGCATGACGCTGCCCTTGACCGCCCAAGGGGTGGGAACCGAACGGCGCAGCAGGTGCGCCTGAGGGATCCTCTGGTCGATCTGGCTGAGCGACAGCTTAGTGCGTGCCACCAGTCCGACCAGGCGTACGAATGCGGCGATTCCGTCGCTGGTGCGGGAGAACTCCGGCAGGATGAACCCGCCCCGGCCGTCGGCGGCGAACACGATGTCGTCCGCCAGCGCGGCCTTGGTGAGCTCGTCCGTGGCCGTGGGCGTCCACTGCACCTGGACGCCGTGGAAGTTGGCGACCTGCTCGGCGACCCGGGTCGTGGTGACCGGCAGCGCCACCCTGCCGCCGCGCCGCTCGGCCGCCACCAGGTCCAGGACCACCAGCAGCGCCCGCTCGTTGTCGACCAGCTCGCCGTTGCCGTCGACCAGCTGCAGCCGCTCGGCCACGGGGTCGAACCGGACCCCGAAGTCGGCCCGGGACGACGCCACCAGCTCGCCCAGGCGCTGCAGGTCGCGCATCTGCCTGGCCAGGGTGTCGGTGGGCGACGCCTCGTCGAGCCGGTTGTTGACGGTGAGCACCTCCGCGCCGATCCGGCCCAGCAGCGACGGCAGGATCAACGATCCGGTGCCGCCCGCGCAGTCCACCACGACCTTGAGACCGGCCTCGTCCACCCCCGAGACGTCGACGCGCCGCAGGATCTCGTGCGCGTAGACCTCGACGTCCCTGGAGGGGAAGGAGAGCTCGGCGATCTCGCCGGGGAAGGCCCTGCGGTACTCCTGCCGGGAGAACACCCGCTCCAGTTTGCGCTGGGCGGCCGGGGACAGGTCCGCTCCGCTGGAGTCGAGGAAGACGATGTCCACCGACTGCGGGTCGCCCGGTGTGGTGCGCAGCGCGATCCCGCCGCTCACCCCCGACTGGGAGGTGTGGAAGCGCGCCATCGGCAGCGGCGCGGCCTCCAGGTCCAGCACGTTGATGGCCCCCGCCGTGAGCGCGCTGATGACCGCGCGCTTGAGCGCCCGCGCGGCCCGGGACACGTCCCGGGAGGTGGTGACCACCGCGCCCTTCTTGAGGGTGGTGGCGTACGCGCTGGCCAGGCGCACGGCGAGTTCGGGGGTGATCTCGACGTTGATCAGCCCGGACACGCCGCGGGGTCCGAACAGCGAGCGCTGCCCCTTGGACTCCCAGATGACGTTGGTGTTGACGACCGCGCCCGCCTCGATCGTCTTGAACGGGTAGACCTTGATCCCGTTGGCGAGGTAGGCCTCGGACTCGATGACGCACTCTTCACCGACGACCGTGCCCTCCTCGACCCGGGCGCCGGTCATGATGTCGGTGTTCTTGCCGATGACGCAGCCGCGCAGGTTGGTGCCGGTGCCCACGTACACGTTGTCGTGCACCACGGCCCGGTGCAGGAACGCCTCGGAGCGCACCACCACGTTGCTGCCCAGCACGGTGTACTCGCGCAGTTCCGCGCCCGCCTCGACCTTGGCGTAGTCGCCGATGTAGAGCGGGCCCTTGAGGACCGCGTCCACGTCGACCTCGGCGCCCTCGGCGATCCAGATCCCCGGGGACACCTCGAAGCCGTCGATCTCCACGTCGACCTTGCCCGAGAGCACGTCGGCCTGGGCGCTCAGGTAGCTCTCGTGGGTGCCCACGTCCTCCCAGTAGCCGTCGGCGATGTAGCCGTACAGAGGCGCGCCCGCCTCCAGGAGCCTGGGGAAGACGTCGCTGGACCAGTCGACGTTCTCGCCCGCGGCGACCTGGTCCAGGACCTCGGGCTCCATGATGTAGATGCCGGTGTTGACGGTGTCGGAGAAGACCTGGCCCCAGGTCGGCTTCTCCAGGAACCGCTGCACGCGGCCGTCGTCGTCGACGATGATGATCCCGAACTCCAGCGGGTTGGCGACCCGCTTGAGCCCGATGGTGACCATCGCGCCGTTCTCCCGGTGGAAACGCACCATGTCCGAGAGGTCGATGTCGGTGAGCGCGTCGCCGGAGATGACGATGAACGGCTCTCCCTTGAGGTGCTCCTCGGCGTTCTTGACGCTTCCGGCGGTGCCGAGCGGCACCTCTTCGGCGACGTAGCGCAGGTTCATCCCGAGCTCCTCGCCGTCCCCGAAGTAGTTCCGGATCAGGGTGGCGAGGAACTGGACGGTGACGACCGTGTCATCGAAGCCGTGCCGTTTCAGCAGGCGGAGCACGTGCTCCATGATCGGCCGGTTGACGACCGGCAGCAGTGGTTTGGGCTGGTTGGCGGTCATAGGGCGAAGACGGGTGCCCTCTCCGCCGGCCATCACGACGGCCTTCATCGCGGCCACCTCCAAGCCCCGGGGGATGTTCGGCGAACCGCCATGGCGCGGGGTCTCATGGTGGGGATGTCGCTCCCTTCATAGTCGCGAGGCGGTGGCCCGGAGTCACCGGCCGCGCGGCGGGCGTGCCCTCACGCCTGTGCACCGCGTTCGATCGCGTCGGGATCACCGACCGGCTCTTCTTCCGTCCGCGCCCCGGGCCGGGTCCCGGCCGCGGGGGCGTGGTCAAGGGTCCGGCTTTCTGCGATCAGCCGGAGCCCCTGGACCGTGTACAGCAATCCGGCCCACCAGTAGATAGCCGTTCCCCAGATCGCGAAAGCCCAACCCACGATTTGCGCCACATAACCGACAGTTCCCGAATAGCCCGCCAGGAACAGCAGCGGAAAGGAGTAGAGCAGGCACAACGTGGCGGCCTTGCCCGCGAAGTTGACCGGGAGTGGTCCGTAACCGTAGTGCCGGAGGATCGGCAGCGCGCCGACGATGAGCGCGTCGCGCAGGACCAGGATCGCCATCAGCCACCACGGGACGACGTCCCGCACGACCAGACCCAGCAGCGCGGCGAAGATGTAGAGCCGGTCCGCCATCGGGTCCAGCAGCGTGCCCAGGCGGCTGGTCTGGTTCCAGGCCCGGGCGATCTTGCCGTCGAGCCAGTCCGACAGCCCGGCCAGGGCGAGTACCGCCAGAGCCCACAGGTCGGCCCGGGGGCCGAGGACCAACCACAGGAACAGCGGTACTCCGAGCAGCCGCACCATGCTGATCACGTTCGGGACCGTCCATACCCGGTCCGCCGCGGAGTCCCCGACGTCCGTCGAGACCGCCATGTTCACCTCCCCGTTTCCCCTGTCCCGAGCCTACCGGGGCAACGATACGGGAGAGGCCGCTGCCTGCCCGGACGCCGTCCCGCGGCTCAGGACCCGGCCCGGGCCACCAGCGTCTCGAACAGGCGGCGGTCGCCGCCCTCCTCGGGCCGCCAGCGCACCCCGACTCCGAAGGGGTGGCCCGCCACCTCCAGCGCCTCCACCGCCTGGGACCCGTCCCAGGCGACCGGCGCCAGTCCGGCGCCGACCCGGTTGACACCGGGGCCGTGCGCGCGGCGCACCGAGGCGTGGTCGCCCAGGACCCGGCCCAGGGCGCTGGTCGCGCTGATCGTCACGTCCGTGTCGGCCAGGCGGGAGGGGGCGCCGTGCTCCTGGTCGGGCAGCAGGGTGCCGCCCGCCGCGATGTTCAGGACCTGGACTCCGCGCTCGATCGCCAGGAACGGCCGTCCCGCGGCCATGGCCGCGCGGACCAGCGCGATCTCGAACCGGTCGCGCCGCGGGTCCGGGTCGGGGTCGCCGGAGGGGGACTCGGGGCCGCCCGCCCCGGCGCCCACGGGCGCGCCGGTGGTGAACACGAACCCGTCGAAGCGCTCGGCGAGGTCGGCGATCCCGCGCGGGTGGACGGGGGCCAGCACGACGGGCAGGCCCCCGGCGCGGTCGACCTCTCGCAGGAACGGGGTTGCCACGATCGAGGCCTCCCTGACCCAGTCCCCCCAGCGCGCCGGTTCGAGGTGACTCGTGATCCCGATGAGCGGACGGGCCATGCGTCCTCCTGAGGCTCCTGAGGTGGGGGTGGTGACGGCGCCAGAATCCTATTGCCGGATCCGTCCCGATTGAACCAATAGCACTGTTGGCACCGGTTTATCGGTTTGCCGCGATCCTACGATCCCGTCCGCGCCCGCGCGGGGGTTTCCGCCGGTTCGCGTCCCGGAGCGGACCCGCCGGCCAGGGGCCGGGGCCCTCCGGCGGCGCGGACCGTACGCGGCTCCGAAACGGTCTACTCTCTGTCTCCAACCCCCCCGAATGCAATCACTTCCAGTAGTGATCGGTGACACGCCGAGTGAGAATATGTTTCAATCACCCGGTTGATCACAGACGCTCCCAGAAGACAGAGGGGGACCAACGTGTCGAGTACCAACCGCACGGTCGAACGGGAAGCGGCGCCGCCACCGCGCTGGACTCCCGCACGCATCGCCGTCTGGGCGGCCGTGGCCGTGGTCGGGGCCGCCGCGTGGGGCGTCGTGGCCCTGTCCAGGGGCGAGGAGATCTCGGCGGCGTGGCTGATCTTCGCCGCGCTCGCCTCGTACGCGATCGGGTACCGCTTCTACGCGCGCTTCATCAGCTACCGCGTCCTGCGCGTGGACGACACCCGGGCCACGCCGGCCGAACGGATCAACAACGGCACCGACTTCCACCCCACCGACCGCCGCGTGCTCTACGGCCACCACTTCGCGGCCATCGCCGGGGCCGGACCGCTCGTGGGCCCGGTGCTGGCCGCCCAGATGGGCTACCTCCCCGGGACCCTGTGGATCATCATCGGCGTGATCTTCGCCGGGGCCGTGCAGGACATGGTGGTGCTGTTCTTCTCCATGCGCCGCAACGGCAGGAGCCTGGGCCAGATGGCGCGCGAGGAGATCGGCCCCGTCGGCGGCGTGGCCGCGCTGGTCGCCGTCCTGGCCATCATGATCATCCTGCTGGCGGTCCTGGCCATGGTGGTGGTCAACGCGCTGGCCGACTCCCCCTGGGGATCGTTCTCCCTGATCATGACGATCCCGATCGCGCTGTTCATGGGTTGCTACCTGCGCTACCTGCGGCCGGGACGGGTCATCGAGACCTCCCTGATCGGCGTGGTCCTGCTGCTCGCCGCCATCGTGGCCGGCGGGTGGGTGGCCGCCGACCCGTTCTGGTCCGAGGTCTTCCTCTTCACCCACAACGAGCTGACCATCGGCCTGGTCGTCTACGGCTTCGTGGCGTCGGTGCTCCCGGTCTGGCTGCTGCTGGCCCCCCGCGACTACCTGTCGACCTTCATGAAGGTCGGGGTGGTGGCGCTCCTGGCGGTATCCATCATCGTGTCGATGCCGGTCCTGCGGCTGCCCGCCTTCACCGACTTCGCCTTCAACGGCGAGGGGCCGGTGTTCGCGGGCGCGCTCTTCCCGTTCGTCTTCATCACGATCGCCTGCGGCGCGCTGTCGGGCTTCCACGCGCTGATCTCCTCGGGCACCACGCCCAAGCTGATCGAGAAGGAGTCCCAGGTCCGGATGATCGGCTACGGCAGCATGCTGACCGAGTCGTTCGTCGCCGTGATGGCGCTGATCACCGCCTGCGTCATCGACCCGGGCGTCTACTTCGCGATGAACATGCCGGCCGGCGCGCTGGGCGACTCCGTGACCAGCGCGGCCGCGGCGGTCAACCAGCTGGGCTTCACCGTGTCCCCCGAGACCCTGCAGTCGACCGCCGACTCCATCGAGGAGAGCAGCGTCCTGGCGCGCACCGGCGGCGCGCCGACCTTCGCTCTCGGCGCCGCGCAGATCTTCTCCTCCCTGTTCGGCGGGCAGGCCATGATGGCCTTCTGGTACCACTTCGCCGTCATGTTCGAGGCCCTGTTCATCCTCACCACGGTGGACGCGGGCACCCGGGTCGGCCGCTTCATGCTCCAGGACACCCTGGGCAACGTCTACAAGCCGATGCGCGACATCACCTGGAAGCCCGGGCTCTACCTCACCAGCGCGCTGGTCGTGGCCGGGTGGGGGTACTTCCTGTGGGCCGGGGTGAACGACCCTCTCGGCGGCATCAACCAGCTCTTCCCGCTGTTCGGGATCGCCAACCAGCTGCTGGCCGCCATCGCCCTGGCCGTGTGCACGACGCTGCTGATCAAGTCGGGGCGGGCCCGGTACGCCTGGATCACGCTCATCCCGCTGGTCTGGGACGCCGTCGTCACCCTGACCGCCAGCTACCAGAAGGTGTTCTCCACCGACCCCGCGATCGGCTTCTTCGCCCAGCGCGCCCGGTACGCCGAGGCCCTCGCCGCGGGCGAGACCTCCCTGGGCACCGCGCAGACGGTGGAGCAGATGGAGAAGGTGGTGGTCAACACCACGGTCGACGGCGTCCTGAGCATACTGTTCGCCCTGCTCATCATCGTGGTCCTGGCGGACGCCTGCCGCGTGTGGGTCAAGGCCCTGCGGGCGGGCGGCTCGCTGCCCACCAGCGAGGAGCCCTACCAGCGCTCGACGCTGTGGGCGCCCTCGGGGCTGATCCCCACGAAGGAGGAGCGCGAGATCGCGGCGGCCCGTTCCGGAGAGGGGGCGGCGGCCTCATGACGGACACGCGGACCGGGCGGGTCCGGCGGGCCCGCGCCACCGTGGCCGCGGCGCTGGCCCAGGCGTGGCACATCGCGCGCGGCGTGGCGGGCGAGCACGCGTACGAGATCTACCTGGAGCACCACGCCCGCACCCATCCGGGGGTCCCCCCGATGGGCGAGCGCGAGTTCTGGCGCCGGCACGTCGACCGGGGCGACACCGAGCCGGGCAGCCGGTGCTGCTGAGCTCTTCGAACGGACGAGGCGCGGGCCCCGGGTGACCCGGGGCCCGCGCCTCGTCCCGCGGTCAGACCTTGCGCCACTTGGGCTCCCAGGCGCCGTCGACGACCTCGTAGTCGCCGAACAGCGCGGGCGCCTCCTTGACCATCACCTCGCCGATCCTGTTGAACAGCAGGCGGATCTCCTCCTCGGCGCCCGGGGCGGTGCGCGCCTCCAGGGTGTGCCGCAGGGTGCGCACGTTCGCCGTCCACACCAGGCCGGTGGCCACGCCCTCGGGCGCGAAGCGGCGCATGAAGGAGGTGCGGTGCTTCTTGACCGCGAAGGGCACGCCTTCCTCGTCGAGGCCGAAGTGGTCGGCCATCCAGTACTGGAACTGCTCCATCTGCTCCAGCAGCTCGGTGGCGCGCCCCATCAGCTCGGGGTCCTCCTGGGCCCACTCGGGGAACCAGAACGGCAGGTCGGTCAGCCGCACGAACCGCAGCGACTCCTGCGAGACCGCCACACCGGGCCGGTGCCGGATCAGCTCGTGGGTGAGGACCCGGGAGACGTTGTGCAGCACGAAGCTGAAGCTGACGTGCTCGAGCACCGAACCGTGCAGGCTCGCCAGGATGTTCGACAGGTAGGCGTCCTGGTCGGTGCGGACCCGGGAGACGTTGGGGTTCAGCCCGGGCTCCCACGAGCGGTAGCACAGCCGCCCCGCGAACTCGGCCAGGTTCTGCGGGTCGTTGAGGGTGTTGTCGAGGTCGCCGCGGTCCAGGCGCTCCAACCAGCTGGTCCCGCCGACGTCGGCGAGGTAGCGGGCGATCTCGTCGTAGTCCAGCTGCGGCCGCGCGACCAGGTGGACCTCGGGCTCGACGCTCTTCACCGGTTCTGTTCTCCCTGCTCGGTCCGATGCTTGCGGCCCCGGCGCGCACGGGGGCGCGCCAGGGCCGTCGTCGAACCTAGCACCCGGCGGGAGCCTCTCGGAGGCGGGGCCGGGGAGCGGGCCGGGGGGTCAGAATCCCACGAAGCTGCTGGGGGCCAGGATGACACCCACGACGATGAGGACGATCCCCCACAGCATCTGCTTGCGGAGCAAGGCCATGACACCGGCCACGATCAGCACGATTCCAAGGATCAGAAGAAGAACGCTCAGTATACTCATGGCCTTGCGACTGCCCTGGAGTCCGGGGGGAAAACGGACCACGTTCGATGTCCTGGGAAACAGCAGGTCAAAAGGGCCGAAAGAACGGGCGCCGGCCATTGACAGGCGCCCGTCCGCCTCCGGCGCGGGTCAGCCGCGCGCCAGGCGCAGCACGGTGGCCACGATCCCCTCTCCCACCGGGGCCGTCAGGATCGACTCGGGGTGGAACTGCACCGCCCAGCGCCTGGCGGAGGGGTCCTCGATCGCCATCACGACCGGTTCGCCCCCGTCCTCCACCACGGCGGTGACCGCGAAGCCCTTCACCCGGTCCGGGGTGGTGTAGGTGGAGTGGTAGCGGGCCGCGGTGAAGACGCCGTCCCGGCCCGCCCCGGCCAGCAGCTCGCCGCCCTCGACACGGACCCGGCCGGGCTTGCCGTGCACGGGCTCGGCCAGGGTGAGCAGTTCGCCGCCCGCGTGCTCGACCATCGCCTGCAGGCCCAGGCACACGCCGAAGACCGGCAGGGAGCGGGCGTCCAGCTCGTCCAGCAGCGCGCTCATCGCGAAGTCCCCGGGCAGGCCGGGGCCGGGCGAGAGCACCACCAGGTCCGGCGCCATCCGGTCCAGCAGGGCCGGGTCGAAGCCGTGGCGCACCGTGGTGACCTCGGCGCCGTGCCTGCGCACGTAGTCGGCCAGGGTGTTGACGAAGGAGTCCTCGTGGTCCACGAGCAGCACCCGCATCCCCGCGCCGACGGGCTCGGGCGCGGCGGCGTCCTCCGCTCCCGCGGCCTCCCCCTCCTCCCCCGTGTCCTCGGCGAGGGTCTCCAGCAGCGCGCGGGCCTTGAGGAAGGTCTCGCGCTCCTCCGCGTCGGGGTCGGAGTCGTACAGCAGGGTCGCGCCCGCGCGCACCGCGGCCACGCCGTCGCGGATGTGCGCGGTGCGCAGGGTCAGACCGGTGTTCATCGAGCCGTCGAAGGAGACGACGCCCACGGCGCCGCCGTACCAGCGCCGGGGGGCGCTCTCGTGCTGCTCGATGAAGCGCATCGCCCAGGTCTTGGGGGCGCCGGTGATGGTGACCGCCCACATGTGGGTGAGGAAGGCGTCGAGCGCGTCGAACTCGGCGCGCAGCGTGCCCTCGATGTGGTCCACGGTGTGGATGAGGCGGCTGTACATCTCGATCTGGCGGCGGCCGATGACCCTGACGCTGCCGGGCTCGCACACCCGCGACTTGTCGTTGCGGTCGACGTCGGTGCACATGGTGAGTTCGGACTCCTCCTTGGGGGAGGACAGCAGCTCCTTGATGTTGTCGGCGTCGCCCACGGCGTCGGTCCCGCGCTTGATGGTCCCGGCGATCGGGCAGGTCTCCACCCGCTGCCCCCGGCCGGGGCGGCCCGAGACGCGCACGAACATCTCGGGGGACGCGCCGACCAGGTACTCGCCCTCGCCGAGGTTGAAGAAGAACTCGTAGGGGGCGGGGTTGCGCTCGCGCAGCCGCTCGTAGAAGCGCGCCGGGGAAGCGCACCTCCCGTAGATCCGGTGGCTGGGCACGACCTCGAACAGGTCGCCTCGGACGAACCTCTTCTTGGCCTCGGCCACCACCTCGGCGTAGGAGCCGGGCTCGGGCGGCGCGGGGACCTCGGCGTCGACCACGGCCGGGGTGGGCGCGGTGGTGCGGGGCAGGCCGCGGGTGGCGGCCTCGTCTCCGCCGGTCAGGGCGGCGGGGACGGTGAAGTCGTAGGAGTAGCGCACGCAGGTCTCGCGCTTGCGGTCGCGCACGATGATCTCGTCGGGCAGCTGGAGGACGAGGTCGCGGTCCTCGGGGTCGCGGTCCAGCACCTGCTCGATCGGCTCGAACTGGAAGGCCAGGTCGTAGCCGAAGGCGCCGTACAGGCCCAGGTGCGGGTCCCCCTCGTGGAAGAACAGCGCGACCAGCGAGCGCAGTGCCGAGAACACGCTGGGGCGGCGGCTGCGCTGCTCCTCGGTGAAGAACTCGTCCTCGGCGGGCTCGGGAACGGCCACCTCGACGAAGCCGTCGCGCTCGGCCACGCGCTCGCCGTGCCCGGCCAGAACCCCGGCCACCAGGTCGAACAGCACCCGCCCCCGGTCGTTGAGCGCGGTGGCGCTGATCCGGCGGCCCCGCGCGGCGACCTCCAGGCACGGGTCGACGTACCCCAGGTGCCAGCGGCTGTACCGGCCCGGGTACTCCATACCCGAGGAGAGGACGCCGCCGCGCCGGTGCTCCACGCTCTTGACGAGTTCGGTGAGCACGTCGGGGTGGCAGGGGGCCGCGGTGCGGTGCACGGTGACACCGCCGCCGGTCGGATAGGAGTATGAGGTCTCGTCCACGGGCCGTCCTTCGGGTGGCTGAGCGGCGCGAACCCCGAACCCGCGGACAAACGCGAACGACCGCCGGTGCGGGCGGTCGCTGGTCAGTTGGGGAATGCGAACCAGAAGCGCCGCCTAGGGGCGGCGCCACCACTGATTCCGGGTCAGGGCAGGTCGCATGAGAAGGAGTGTAGCGCGTGCCTCGCGGGTTCATGGACCTCTGGGAGCACTGTTAGGCTACGACATCCGAGAAAAAGAAACAGGCCATAAAAAGCCTGATAATAGGAGTCTATCAAAGACCATGGAGCTCCGTCAAACTGAGCAGCCCGGGAGTGCCCGGTCCGCCGCTCTGGCCGCCGAGCAGGGCTACGTCTCCACGCTGTACGCGCGGCTGGACGTGGTGCGCGCCGAGGCCGAGCAGGCGCTGCGCGAGGCGCACGGCAGAGGCGGGACGGGGACCCGCCAGGCCCGCATCGAACGCGAGGTGACAGCGGACGAGCAGGCGCGGCGCCTGGCCCGGCTCTCCGGCGTGGAGCGGGGGCTGTGCTTCGGCCGCATCGACCATCGGGGAATCGACGGGGCCGCGGGCGAGACCCTCTACATCGGGCGGATCGGGCTGCGGGACGCCGACTACGAGCCGCTGCTGGTCGACTGGCGCGCCCCCGCGGCCGGGCCGTTCTACGCGGCCACCCCCAACACCCCCGGCCCCCTGGTCCGCCGCAGGCACCTGCACACCCGCGACCGCCGGGTCCTCGACATCGACGACGAGGTGTTCGACCTGGACGGGCTCACCGAGTCCGACCGGCGCACCCTGGTCGGCGAGGCCGCGCTGCTGGCGACGCTGCGGCGGGGCCGGACCGGGCGGATGAGCGACGTGGTGGCCACCATCCAGACCGAGCAGGACCGCGTCATCCGCTCGGGCCTGGCCGGGGTGCTGGTGGTCCAGGGCGGCCCCGGCACCGGCAAGACGGTGGCCGCGCTGCACCGCGCGGCCTACCTGCTCTACACGCACCGCCGCGCCCTGGAGCGCCGCGGCGTGCTGGTGGTCGGCCCCAACCCCACCTTCCTGCGGTACATCGGACAGGTGCTGCCCTCGCTCGGCGAGACCGACGTGGTGCTGTCCACCCTGGGCGGGCTGTTCCCCGGCGTGTCGGCCACAGCGGCCGAGCCGTCGCACCAGACCGCGCGCGTCAAGGGCGACACCCGCATGGCCGAACTGATCCGCGCCGCCGTGCGCGGCCGCCAGCGCGCGCCGCGCCGGGGCGTCCGGGTGGAGACCGACGGCATGGTGCTGCGGGTCGGCGGCGCGGCCTGCCTCAAGGCCCGCGACCGGGGGCGGTCCGGCCGCCGGCCGCACAACCTGGCGCGCCGCGCCGTGGCCAGGGACCTGCTGAACGCCCTGGCCCGGGACCAGGCCCGCCAGCTCTCGCGGCCGCTGGACGACGAGGACCTCGCCTACGCCCGGTCCGCGCTGTGGGAGGAGGACGCGGTCCGCGCGGCGATCGACGAGGTGTGGCCGTTCCTGACCCCGCAGCGGCTGCTGCGCGAGCTGTTCGCCTCCCCCGACGCGCTGCGCTCGGCCGCTTCGGGCAAGGCGGGACTGTCCGAGGCCGAGCAGCGGGCGCTGCTGCGCGACCCGGCCGCCGAGTGGACGGTCGCGGACGTGCCGCTGCTGGACGAGGCCGCCGAACTGCTGGGCGAGGACGACTCCGCGGCGCGGGCGATGGAGCGCGCGGCCGAGCGGGAGCGGCGCGCGGAGGAGCGGTACGCCCAGGGCGTTCTGGAGATCACCGGGCTGTCCGGGCAGGGCTTCGTCGACGCCCGCACCCTCGCCGAGCGCAACCGCGACGCGGGGCCCCTGCTGACCACCGCCGAGCGCGCGGGCGAGGACCGCGCGTGGGCGTACGGGCACGTGATCGTGGACGAGGCCCAGGAGCTGTCGGCGATGGCCTGGCGCATGGTGATGCGCCGGGTGCCCACCCGGTCCATGACGGTGGTCGGCGACGTCGCCCAGACCGGCGACCCGGCGGGCGCTCGCTCGTGGGGGCAGATGCTGGACCCGTACGTCAAGGGCCGCTGGCGCGAGGAGCGGCTGCTGGTCAACTACCGGACCCCGGCGGAGATCATGGAGGTGGCCGCGGACGTCCTGGCGGAGGTCGCCCCGGAACAGGAACCGCCGGAGTCGGTCCGCGACGGCGAGGCGCCGCCGCGCGCGGTGCGGGTGGGCGAGGGCCGCCTGGAGGCGGAGCTGCCCGCGCTGGTGGCGGGCGAACTCGCGGCGGCCGGCGAGGGCCGCCTCGCCGTGATCGCCCCGACCGTCCGCCTGGCCGAGATCCGCCGCGCCCTCCCCGACGCTGCGGTGGGCGCGGGGCCCGGGACCCTGGAGTCGCCCGTGGCGGTGCTGACCACCACCCAGGCCAAGGGGCTGGAGTTCGACGCGGTCGTGGTGGTCGCCCCCTCGGGCGTCATCGCCCAGTCCCCCCAGGGCGGCCACGACCTGTACGTCGCGGTCACGAGGGCGACGCGGCGGCTGACCGTGGTCCACGAGGGCCCGCTCCCCCGAATGCTGGAACGGCTGCGGGCCTAGGGAAACTCCGTCGCGGGGGTGTTCGGCGCTCTCTCCGGTGATCGTGACCTTTCCGGGGTCTCAGAGACGGTTGAGACCCCGGAAAGGTCACGATCACCGGGAGGAACGGACATCGCCGGCGACGGACCGGTTCCGGCGGCCTCAGCCCGCGGCGTCGAGGAGCTCGCGCTGCTCGGCGGTCAGGTCCAGGTCGACCGCGGCCAGCGCCTCGTCGACCTGGGCGACGGCGCTGACCCCGACCAGCGGGATGATCGGCGTCTCCCCGCCCATCAGCCAGGACAGCACCACCTGGTTGGCGGTGGCCCCGGTGGCCGCGGCGACCTCGCGCAGGGCCGCCATCCGGGCCGGGGTCCCCGGGTGGTCGTAGGGCCGGGAGAGCTCGGCCTCGCGGTCCGCGCGCGTGTAGGCGCCGTACAGCAGGGACGTGTAGACCACCAGCGCCAGCGGACGCCCGTCGCGGTTCTCCTGGGCGACGTAGTCCAGGTGCTCGGAGGAGGCGTGCGTGTGGCCCGCCTCGGGGAGCGGGATGTCGAACCGGGGCTGCAGGTAGCTGTACCGGTGCTGGGCCACCTCGTAGCGGGGCCAGCCGCGGGCGTCGCTGAGGGCGCGGGCCCGCTCCAGGCGCCAGGGCCGGTGGTTGCTCGCTCCGAGGAGGCCGACCTCGCCCTCGCGGACGAGCCCGTCCAGGACGCCCAGGGTCTCCTCCAGCGGCACCGACCGGTCCTCGATGTGCGGGTAGACCAGGTCGAGGCGGTCCACGCCGAGCCGCTTGCGGCTGCCCTCGACGGCGGCGCGCACCGCGTCCGCGGACAGGCCCTCGGCGTCCTCCAGCCCCGCGCCGGAGGTGCGCGGCTGGGCGCCGAACTTGGTGGCGACGACGACCTCGTCGGTGATGCCCCGGGCGGCCCGCCAGCGGCCGATCACGGCCTCGCTCTCGCCTCCGTCGAAGCCCTCGACCCAGAACTGGTAGTTGTTGGCGGTGTCGACGAAGTTGGCGCCCAGCTCCACGAAGCGGTCCAGGACGGCGAAGGACTCCGCCTCCCCGACCTGGCTGCCGAGTTTCATCGCGCCCAGGCAGATCGCGCTGACCCGCAGGCTCCGGTCCCCGTCTCCGATGGTGGTGTACCGCATCAGCGTGTCTCCTCCAGTTCGGCCCCGCGCTCGGCGAGGACCCCCTTGTAGTACTCGATCTTGTGCCGGATGGCGTCCTGGCGCCGGCGCAGCTCGCCGATGCGCTCGGTAAGCCGGGCGTCGTGCTCCTCGAGGACGTCGACGCGGGTCGGGACGGTGTGGTCGCCGTCGCGGACGAGTTCGGCGAACTCGCGCAGCCGCGCGATGGGCATGTCGGTGTCGCGCAGGCAGCGCACGAGGTCCAGGAGTTCGACGTCGCCCCCGCGGTAGCGGCGGTGCCCCGAGGGGCCGCGCTCCACTTCGGTGAGCAGCCCCTCGCGCTCGTAGTACCGCAGGGTGTCCAGGCTCATCCCGAACCGCTCGGACACCTCGCCGGGTGTGTAGTAGTCGGCCATGCCCCAAAGGATGGGACCTGGAGTGCGCTCCAGGTCAAGTCCTGCCGGACGAACCGTTCCCCCCGGACGGGCCGGCCTTCCCGGAGATCGCGCCCACGACCGCTCCGGTCAGGTCCCCGACGACGTCCTCGGCCTCGACCTCGGGGTGGTCCAGCCACCACTCCCCCGCGGCCCGGACCATGCCGACGACGGCGTGCGCCACGACCTGGGCGCGCACGGGGTCGGTGACGTGGCCTTCGACGACGAGCATCTCGGCGAGCTCCTCGCAGAGGCGGCGCACCATCATGCCGACGTCGCCCCGGGTGCGCGGGTCCTCGGCGGTGGCGCGGTGCATCAGGAAGCGGTAGAGGTTGAGGTTCCCGCTGATCATCCCGAGGTAGGCGCCCACCGTGGCGCGGGCGCGCGCCCGCAGGCCGGCGCGGCCGTGCAGCTCGGCGCGCACGCGCTCCATGAGCGGGTCGACGTGCCGCTCGGCCAGCGCCCGGTAGAGCCCGCTCTTGTCGCCGAAGTGGCGGTACAGGATCGGCTTGCTGATCCCCGCCCGGGCGGCGATCGCGGTCATGGGGGCGTCGGGGCCGTCGCGCTGGATGACCTCGTCGGCCGCGTCCAGGATGGCGCGGCGGCGCCGGGGGTCGCGCCCGCGGACGGCCCGTCCGCCCGCCGCCGACGGGGAGGGCGGTGCGGGATCAGGGCTCACACCGTCAAACGGTAGCGCGCAGCCCGGGTATCCGGCGCAGGAGCGCGGTGACGGCGAAGCTGACCACCAGGACCGCGAGCGTCTGGCCGAGCACGGTGGCGACCATGGCGACCGGGTGGTCGGGGATTCCCGTGAGCGAGCGCAGTTCGCGCAGGACGATCAGGTGCACGAGGAAGACGCCGAAGCTCAGGTCCGACACCGCCTTGAGGCGGCGGCGGGCCGGGCCGGTGTCCCGGTCCCCGGCGGTGAAGCGCGGCCAGCGCGAGCCGAGCTGCTGGAACAGCAGGAACACCGCGACGGACATGGCCATGACGGTCGGCGAGAGGTAGTCGTAGGTGTAGGCGGCCTGGGTGTTCCACTCCTGGTGGCTGATCGCGACGGCGCCGACCAGGGCGACGGTGGCGGCGGTACTCGCGGCGAAGAGCCCCGCCACGGCCCAGGTGCCGCGCCGGGAGAGGGTGGTCTCGCGCAGCAGGTAGCCCAGGACGTAGTAGCCGACGAACGGCAGGAACCGGGTCACCGCGTTGGGGGAGCCCGCGCCGTCGAAGTCGCTGATCAGCTGGTCGGCCATGCCGAGCGCGGACATGAGGGCGGCGAACCACCACAGGGTCCTGGTGGTGGCGTGCTGGGTGATGACGCGCAGGAACGGCGTGAGGGCGTAGAGCCCGGCGAGCACGAACAGGAAGTACAGGTGCGTGGCGGGACTGCCGGAGAGGACCCGGCTGAGCGCTTCGGGCCAGTCGATGGACCGCTCGTGGAACAGGTCGACGGCGAGGTAGAAGGCGCTCCACGCGAGCAGGGGGAGGCCGATGCGGGAGAAGCGCCGCTGGTAGAAGGAGCGCAGCCCCTCGCGCCGGGGGGCCAGCAGCAGCGCTCCGCTGATCATGATGAAGACCGGCACGCACCAGCGCACCAGCGAGTCCACGACGTTGCCGGTCCACCAGGTCACCGAGCCCAGTTCGGTGTAGTCCCAGGTGACCACGGGGGCTACGGCGTGCAGGAGGACCACGGCCACCATGGCGGCGACCCGGGCGATGTCGAGCCAGACGGTCGCCACCGGTGTGCCAGTGGCCGACCTGGGGGTTTCACTCCGCTGCTCGTAACGGGCGGGGGAGTTCACAGCCATGGGGGGACCCAGTCCAATCGTCGACGACAGGCTCTCTGAGATCTTACCGTTACCGGATTCCCATGTTCTTCCCAGAGAAACGGCGAAGATTCACCCTGTCGCGATCGTGATCCAGACGGCTTCGGCCCGGGCGAGCTCGGTTCCGTCCGCGTCGTAGAGAGTACTGGCCGTGAAGACCTTGCGACCCTGCGCGCCCAGCAGGCGGCCCACCACGACGTACCGGTGGTCGGCCTCGGGCAGCGCGCGCACGGCCGCGGTCATCTGCCCCAGCAGCATCGGGCGGCCGGTGATGTCGCTGGACCAGCCGCCGGGGCAGTCCAGCGCCGCCCACACCGTCTCGGGTCCCGTGTCCCCCGGGGCCGGGGTCCACGAGCACGCCACCGTGGCGCCCGTCGGGTCGGTCGCCACCGGTCCGGCGAACAGCCGCAGCCCGTCGCCGGCGACCCGGTCGGGCCCGCACACGAAGCAGGCCGGGAAGGGGTGCCCGGCGCGGCCGCGGAAACCCGCCTGGGCGCGTTCGGCGAGACCCGGCGCGACCGGTTCGACGCGCTCCCCCGGCCCCGGGGCGGGCCCGGCCTCGGCGACCTGCGTGTCCCCCAGCTCCAGGCGGACGCCGCCGTCGGGCTCCCGGCGCACCGCCATGGGGGTCTCCAGCGGCGGGGGCGTGCGCAGCCGGACGCGGACCGCGGGCGCGCCGACGTACGCGGCGAGCCGCCCGGAGACGTAGCCGCCGTTGGCGGATCCGGGCGGGCCGTTGAACCGGGCGGCGACGGTGAGCGGGGCCAGGGCGTCCTGGGTCAGTTCCTCGGGCATGGGCCCAGGGTAGGACTCGCGCCCCGGCGGCGGGAGTCCCGGGAGGCCCTCAGCGGACCGGCAGGCCGGTGACGCTGCGGCCGATGATGAGGCGCTGGATCTCGCTGGCACCCTCGAAGATGGTGAAGATGGTGGCGTCGCGGTGCCAGCGCTCGACGGGGTAGTCGCGGGTGTAGCCGTTCCCGCCGAGCACCCTGATGGCGTTCTGGGTGACCCAGGTGGCGGTCTCGCTGGCGAACAGCTTGCTCATGGACCCCTCGGCCTGGGCGAAGTCCCTGCCCTGGCGGGCCATCCACGCGGCCCGCCACACCAGCAGGCGGGCCGCGTCGATGCGGGTGGCCATGTCGGCGAGGGTGAACGCGACCGCCTGGTTGTCGCCGATCGGCCTGCCGAACTGCTCGCGCTCGCGGGCGTAGTCGCGGGCGTACTCGAAGGACGCGCGGGCGCAGCCCACCGCCATCGCGCCGACCGCGGGGCGCGACGCCTCGAACGTCTTCATGGCCGCCTGCCCGCCCGAGCTCCGGCCCTCCCGGGCGCGGGCCAGCCGCTCGTCGAGCTTCTCCCGCCCGCCGAGCAGGCAGCGGCCGGGCACCCGCACGTCGTCCAGGACCACCTCGGCGGTGTGCGAGGCGCGGATGCCGTGCTTGCTGAACTTCTGCCCCTGGGACAGGCCCCTGGTCCGGGGCGGGACGACGAAGCTCGCCTGGCCGCGCGAGCCCAGCTCCGGGTCGACCGAGGCCACGACCACGTGCACGTCGGCGATGCCTCCGTTGGTGGCCCAGGTCTTGGTCCCGTTGAGCACCCACTCGTCGGTGGCCCCGTCGTACACCGCGCGGGTGCGGATCGCCCCCACGTCGCTGCCGGCGTCGGGCTCGGAGGAGCAGAACGCGCCCAGGCGCACGTCGTCGGGGGTGCCGAACATCTGCGGGACCCACTCGAACAGCTGCTCCTGGGTGCCGTTGGCGCTGACCGCCACGGCCGCCAGAGTGGTCCCGGTCAGCGCCAGCCCGATCCCGGGGTCGCCCCAGAACAGCTCCTCGTAGACGACGGGGATCGCCACCCCGCTGGGCTCGAACGACTGGTTGGCGAAGAAGTCCAGGGAGTAGAGCCCGATCCTGGCGGCCTCCTCCAGGATCGGCCAGGGCGTCTCCTCGCGCTCGTCCCACTCGGCCGCGGCGGGGCGGACGACGTCGCGGGCGAACCCGTGCACCCAGTCGCGGATCTCGACCAGGTCCTCGCCGAGGTCCAGGCTGAAGGGCGCGGGCGCGGCGGCTTCGGTCATGTCGGTGTGCCCTTCGGAGGGGGGACATCAGGTGCTACCAACGGTAACAGCAGTCCGGGACAACGGACCGGCACCGTTTCACCTCAGCGAAAACGGATGATTGAATCATCTCGTCATGCCGTAACGGCCGGTGTGCTCTACGCGACGGGTCCAACTCGGTCGAGGGGGTACCGGGCCGCCCTGGAGGACGCGGAGCCGGTTGTCCTCGGCGAGGAGCCTCTCGAGGCCGGCACGGCCGTCACCCGCGAACCGGCCGGGCACCGGATGGCGCTGAGCTGTATCCGGACACTGGGCCGGGCCGAGCGCTTCCGCTACGACCTGGGCCTGGTCCACGCCCTCGACTTCATGATGATCGGGCACCACGTCAACAAGGGCGGCGGCGTGCCCCGCTCGTGCGCCGTCCACATCCGGAACGACGCCACCGGCGAGACCGTCTACGAGGGCCCCGACCCCGACAGGGTTCCCGCCCTGCCGGACGAGTTCGCGGCCTGGATCAACGAGGGGGACCCGGACGCGCACGCCTGCGCCCGCGCGGCCACGGCCCACCTGAACCTGGTGAAGATCCACCCCTGGCGCGACGGCAACGGACGTTCCTCCCGCGCGCCGCACACCCTGGTGCTGGCCCGTGGCGGCGTCCTGTCCCCCTACGGCGAGACCAAGGGCCGCTTCTACGCGCCGGGGCCGCTGATGACGGAGATCCGCGCCGACTTCGAGCGCCGCCGCGAGCCCCTGCGCGACCCCTGCCGCTGACCCCCGCCCGGCGGCCGGGCGGGGCGTCCTCGCGGCTCACCGCATCTCATGCCTCTCCAGGAAGGTGTACACGTCGGTCTCGTCCACGCCGGGGAACGGGCCGGCGGGCAGGGCGGCCAGGACGTGGGAGTGCGCGCGGGCCGAGGGCCAGACGTTGCCCTCCCAGCGCGAGGCCAGATCCGAGGGCGGTCGCACGCAGCACTCGCCGCCCGGGCACTGGGACTTGGTGCGGTGCGTGGTCTCGCGCCCGCGGAACCAGCGCGACTCCTTGTAGGGCACGCCCAGGGTGATCGCGAAGTTGCGCTCGCGGCTGGGGTCCACGTGCGCCACGCACCAGTGGGTGCCGTTGGGCTTGTCGGTGTACTGGTAGTAGATGGAGTAGCGGTCCGGCGAGGCGAAGACCTGCCGGCCCGACCAGTAGCGGCACATCCGCTGCCCCTCGATCGCGCCGGTGTCGTCGGTCGGGAAGACCAGGCCGTCGTTCTGGTACGCCTTGTAGATGATGCCGGTCTCGTCGTTGCGGATGAAGTGGCAGACCAGGTCCAGGTGCCGGGTGGCCAGGTTCGTGAAGCGGTGCGCGGCCATCTCGTAGGAGACGGCGTAGACGTCGCGCAGGTCCTCCACCGACAGGTCGCGCGCCTGCTTGGCGTCGGTCAGGAACGGCACCGCGGCGGCCTCGGGGATCAGCACCGCCGCGGCGAAGTAGTTGGCCTCCACCCGCTGGCGGAGGAAGTCGGCGAAGTCGCGGGGCTGGGCGTGGCCGAGCACGAAGTGCCCCAGCGTCTGCAGCAGGATGGTGCGGGGGGTGTGCATGCCCAGGGACTCGCGCTTGAGGTAGAGCCGCCGGTTGCGGGTGTCGGTGAGGGAGCGGACCGACCGGGGCAGGTCCTGGACGTAGCGCAGGGTGAACCCGTAGTGGCTGACCATCGCCAGGATCAGTCCCTGCGACAGCGCTCCCCCCCGGTAGCCCACCGCGTCCAGGGTCTCCTGGGCGGCCTTCTCGATGGCGGGGAAGTAGTTGTCGCGCTCGCGCATCTGGCGACGCAGGTCGGCGTTGGCGCGCCGGGCCTCCTCGGGGGTGGCCGTCGGCTTGACGCTGCGCCGCCTGAGCTCGTCGTAGAGGCCGACGATGTGCTCCAGCACGTCGTTGGGGACCCGCTTGCCCACCTTCAGGTGCGGCAGGTTCAGCGTCTGGTACACCGGGTCGCGCTGGGCCTCCTCGACCGCGATCTCCAGTTGCGCGCGGCGGCTGGGCGGCTGCCGGGACAGGAGCTCCTCGACCGAGACCTCCAGCGCCTTGGCCAGCGAGGTGAGCAGCGAGAGCTTCGGCTCGCGTTTGCCGTTCTCCAGCAGCGACAGCTGCGACGGCGCCCGGCCGACCCGTTCCCCCAGGTCGGAGAGGGTCATACCACGGGATCGGCGCAGGTGCCGGAGCCGCTGCCCGAAGGTGACGAGGTCCAGCTCCCCGGGCAAAGTCGATATTTCTTCAGTTCCGAAGTACGCCATGCGTTGATAATACGGAAAGAATCGCGGTTCTTCGCACGGATTCTGCTCGAAAAAGCTTGGAAGTTTGCGAAGAATCATTGTTACCGGCGGGGAACGAACCTCGGTCCGGGCTAACCGCCCGAGCCGCGGGGGCTCTCCAGCCGGCGCACCTTCCAGGGGACGAGATTTCGAAGGCGGGAACAGACCATGGGCATCACCGGTCGTCAGCAGGAAGCCAGCGCCGCGCTCCAACAGCAGTGGGAGACCGACTCGCGCTGGGCCGGCATCGAGCGCACCTACTCCGCCGAAGACGTGGTCCGGCTGCGCGGATCGGTCACCGAGGAGCACACGCTGGCCCGTCTGGGCGCGGAGCGGCTGTGGAGCCTCCTGCACTCCGAGGACTACGTCAACTCCCTCGGCGCGCTGACCGGCAACCAGGCGGTCCAGCAGGTCCGCGCGGGCCTCAAGGCCATCTACCTGTCGGGCTGGCAGGTCGCCGCCGACGCCAACCAGGCCGGCCAGACCTACCCCGACCAGAGCCTCTACCCGGCCGACTCGGTTCCCCAGGTCGTGCGCCGGATCAACAACGCGCTGCTGCGCGCGGACCAGATCACCTGGTCCGAGGGCGACCAGGACGCCCCCCACTGGCTCGCGCCGATCGTCGCCGACGCCGAGGCAGGGTTCGGCGGCGTCCTCAACGCCTACGAGCTGATGAAGGGCATGATCGCCGCGGGCGCGGCGGGCGTGCACTGGGAGGACCAGCTGGCCTCCGAGAAGAAGTGCGGCCACCTGGGCGGCAAGGTCCTCATCCCGACCGGCCAGCACATCAGGACCCTGAACGCCGCGCGCCTGGCCGCCGACGTCGCGGGCGTCCCGTCCCTGGTCGTCGCGCGCACCGACGCGCAGGCCGCCACCCTCATCACCAGCGACGTCGACGAGCGCGACCGGCCGTTCGTCACCGGCGAGCGCACCGGCGAGGGCTTCTACCGGGTCCGCAACGGCGTCGAGGCGTGCGTGGCGCGCGCCCTGGCCTACGCCCCCTACTCGGACCTGCTGTGGATGGAGACCTCCACGCCGGACCTGGAGGTGGCCCGCGAGTTCGCCGAGGCGGTCAAGGACCGGTACCCCGACCAGATGCTGGCCTACAACTGCTCGCCGTCCTTCAACTGGAAGCGCCACCTGGACGACGCCACGATCGCCAAGTTCCAGCGCGAGCTCGGCCACATGGGCTACAAGTTCCAGTTCATCACGCTGGCGGGCTTCCACTCGCTCAACTACTCGATGTTCAACCTGGCCAAGGGCTACGCCAAGAGCGGCATGAGCGCCTACGTCGAGCTGCAGGAGGCCGAGTTCGGCGCCGAGGCCGACGGGTACACCGCCACCCGCCACCAGCGCGAGGTCGGCACCGGCTACTTCGACCAGATCAGCACCGCGATCACGCCCGACGCGTCCACCACGGCGCTGGCCGGCTCCACCGAAGAGGAGCAGTTCGCCCACTAGGAGCCTCCGGCGCGGGGGTGGTTCGCGCGTTCGTCGACGGTCGTGAGCTTTCTGCCCGTTCCGGGTCCTGGAAGGGCGGAAAGCCCGTGATCCCCCCGAGCGAGGGCGGGACCGGCCCTCGAACCCCCGCGTCACGGACATCCGACCGGGGCGCGGCGGACGGCCGCCCCTTCCGCCGCCCGCCGCGCCCCACCCCCCGACCATCCCGAGAAGACCGGTGTCCGGCGGCTCACCGGACACCGTGGTCTTCACCCCCGGGCGTCCGCCCCGTCCCCGCTTTCGTGGCTGGGGCGCGGGCGGGGCGGACGCCGCCCCGCCGCCGGTCCCGTGGCCCCGTGTCACCCCCGGGACCGGCGGCCTCCCCGCGCGCGGGCCGCTGGCACAATTCCCGGTATGGCCGAATCGACCCTGGACGACGCCGACGGCACGACCCCGTCCGCGTCCCGTCCCCCGCTGTCGCCCGCCCCGTTGACCCCGGGGATGATCCGAGGCGAGATCTGGTGCGTGCTGGCGCTGTCGCTCGGAGCCGCGGCCGTCTCCGCGACGATCTCCTTCACCGGCGCGCTGACCGCGCCCCAGGCCCTGTCGGAGCAGACCGCGAGCCTGGTGGGGTCGGCCGCCGCGGCCGAGCGCCCCTGGCTGGACCTGTCCTGGCAGCTGTACCGGCTGGTGTTCGCGCTGGCCCCGGTGGCGCTGGTGCTGTACCTGCTGCGCCGCTCCCGCGAGTCCGCGCGCACGATCGGCTTCGACCTGGACCGCCCCGTGTTCGACCTGTCGCGGGGGGCGCTGCTGGCCGCGCTCATCGGGATCGGCGGGCTGGGGGTCTACCTGGTCTCGGTGCAGGCGGGGATCAACCGCCCGATCGCGCCGAGCGCGCTGAACGGGCACTGGTGGCAGGCCGCCGTCCTGGTCCTGCAGGCGGTCAAGAACGGCGTGCTCGAAGAGGTCATCGTCGTCGGCTACCTGATGCTGCGGCTGGACCGGCTGGGCTGGTCGCCGGTCCGCGCGGCGCTGGCCTCCTCCGCGCTGCGCGCCCTCTACCACCTCTACCAGGGGGTGGGGATGTTCTTCGGCAACCTTGTGATGGGGCTGGTGTTCTGCTGGTTCTACCGGCGCTACGGCCGGGTGACGCCGCTGGTGGTGGCGCACTCGCTGATCGACATCGTGGCGTTCGTGGGCTCGGTCCACCTCATCGGGCGGCTGGACTGGCTGCCGGGGGCGTGAGCGCCGGAAGGGGTGCCGCGAACGGGCCGGTGGACGGGGTCGCCACCGGTGACGGGGCTACCGGCCCGCCGCGGCCGTCTCAGGGAGGGCGAGGGAGTCCTCCAGGTCCCGGGGGCGGCTCAGCAGCATGCCCACCCCCGCGTTGGCCAGGGCGAGCGCGAACAGCATCAGGACGGGCACCCGCCAGCCGCCGCTGAGATCGTGCAGCAGCCCGAACAGGAACGGCCCGGCGCCCGCCAGCAGGTAGCCGACGCTCTGGGTGGCCGCCGACAGCGCCGCGGTGGCCTGCGCGGTGCGGGTGCGCAGCCCGAAGAAGGTCAGCGCCAGCGGGAAGGTGGCCATGCCGACCCCGATGAGGGTGGCCCACACCCACACGCCCTGGAGCGGGGCCAGCAGCAGCCCGGTGAAGCCGACGAGGTAGCAGGCGGTGAACGCGACGATGAAGGGCCGCTGGTCGCGTGCCCGGGCCATCAGGGCGGGCAGCAGCAGCGAGGTGGGGACGGACAGCGCCGCCAGGTAGGACAGCGCCAGACCCGCCCCCGCGGCGTCCATCCCGCTGTCGCGCATCAGCTGGGCGAACCAGCCGAACATGATGTAGGCGATGGCGGACTGGGTGCCGAAGAAGACGACGCTCTGCCAGCCCAGGCCGGTGCGCAGGACCGCGCGCACGCTCAGCTGCGCCGCGCCCCGGCCGCCCCCCGGCGCGCGGCGCAGCGCCACCGCCCACGGCACGACCGCGGCCAGGCCCAGGAGCGCGTACACGCCCAGGGCGAGGCGCCAGTCGCCGCCCGCGGCCTCGGCGATCGGAACGGTCCCGGCGGCCGCGACGGTGCTGCCCAGCGCCAGCGCGGTGGTGTAGACGGCGGTCATCGGCCCCACGTGCGCGGGGAAGTGCTGCTTGATCAGGGTGGGCAGCAGCACGTTGCCCATCGCGCCGCCGGACAGCGCGAGCGTGCTGAACACCAGGAACAGCCACTGGTCGGACACCAGGACGCGGATCCCCAGCCCCGCGGTGAGGACGACCAGCGCCACGAGCAGGACGCGCTGCTCGCCGAGGCGGCGGATCAGCGCCGGGGTGAGCGCGCCGAACGCCGCGAAGCACAGGACCGGAAGCGTGGTGAGCACCCCGGCGACGGCCGTGGACATGTCCAGGTCCGTGGTGATCTCGCTCAGCAGCGGCCCCACGCTGGTGACCGCGGTGCGCAGGTTGAGCGCGGCCAGGCCGACCCCGGCGACCAGCAGCCACAGTGCCCGGCGCGGCGTTCCCCGACCTGTCGACACGGCCGACTCCAATTCATAGGATGACCCGATGTGGACTTTCGAGAGTAACGCATTCGTCGCCGGGAACCGCTAACCACGGGCGACTTGGTCTAAGCTCCCGGTTTAACGGAACCCCCAGGGCGTGCCCGATGAATGCCTCCGGACCGGCCGACGGCCCCCAGGGCCGCGTGCCGTTCTCCGGCGGTCATCCCGGTCGGCTGTTCGAACTCCGTCGGCGCAGCGGGCGCCGCCCTGGTGGCCGGGAGTCCGGAACGATCCCTCAACCACGCCCCAGGAGGTAGCCCGTGCCCCTCGCCTCGACGCGTCGCACCGGCCTTGTCGATCAGGTCATCACCCAGCTGAAGGCACAGATCGACTCGGGCGAGTGGTCGATCGGCGACCGGATCCCCACCGAGTCCGAACTGTCCGACCAGCTCGAGGTCGGGCGCAACACCGTGCGCGAGGCCGTGCGCGCCCTCGCCCACGCCGGTCTGCTGGAGATCCGCCAGGGCGCCGGGACCTTCGTGCGGGCCTCGAGCGAGCTGGGCGGCGCGCTGCGCCGCCGCCTCAAGCGCTCACGCCTGCGGGAGAACCTCGAGGTCAGACGCGCCCTGGAGCTGGAGGCCGCGCGCCTCGCCGCGCTGCGGCACACCGACGACGACCTCGCCGCCATCGACAACGCGATCGGCGAGCGCCTCGCCGCCTGGCGCGGGCGCGACATGCACGCGTTCGTCGAGGCCGACTTCACCTTCCACAAGACGGTCGTGGCGGCCACCCACAACTCCCTGCTCATCGAGCTGTACGACGACATCTCGCAGGTGGTGTACGAGAGCATCGCGCACACCGTGCACGAGACGCCCGAGAAGAGCGACGACGACCCGACCCTGGACCACCAGCGCCTGGCCGACGCCATCCACGACGGCGACGCCGAGCGCGCCCTGCGCGAGGCCGCCTGCTACCTGGACGAGCTGGTCACCTCCGCCGAGGAGTGACCCGGCAGCAGCAGGCCCGCGCCGACCGACCACATCATGCGCAGCAGCTCCTCCCGGGGCGGCTCGCCCTCGGGCCGGAGCGCCCGGGCCATCAGCTCGCGGAAGGCCCCCAGGATGGCGGCGGCCGCCAGCGGGGCCGACACCCGCCCGCTGAGCTCGCCGGCGCGCTGCCCGCGGGAGATCCCCCGGGCGGCGATGTCCACCTGGCGCGCGAGCCGCTCGGCGTCGACCTGGGCGGCCGCGGGCTCGCGCAGCCTGCGCCCCACGATGACCCGGCCGAGCGGGTCGTCGCACAGGAAGTCGATCTCGCGCCGGACCCGGTCGCGCTCGGTCGCCATCCAGCCCCCGTCCGCGCCGATCCGGGCGGTGAAGACGGCCGCGTCGTAGCGGTCGTAGAACTCGTGCACGACCGCCGCGACGAGGCCGTCCTTGTTCCCGAAGTAGCGGTACAGCAGGCCGGCCGAGAACCCGGTGCGCGCGGAGACCTCGGCGACCTCCAGGCCGCCCGTCCCCGACAGGATCACCTCGCGCGCGGCTCCGAGCAGCCTGCGGCGGGTGGCCTCGCCCCGCGCCGAGAGCGGCCGCGCGGCCTGCGCCGGCCGCCCTGAGCCGCCTCCCATGGTCCCTCCCCGCTCACGCTCCGTCCCGCCCAAGTCTGCCCCCGCCCGGGGCCGCTGTCCGGCGGTTGGCCGGAATGCGCCAGGGCGCCACCCCCTTCCCGAATCCCCCACCCCGCCTCCCGGGGTGTGCTAGCGTCTCTGTCCGCGGCGCCCCGGACCTGCTCCCACAGGGACGTGCCTTTTCCCTGTCCCTTGGCTTTCAAGGAGTTCTGGCACGGTGCGGGTTCTTCTCGCGGTGTTCGCCTGCGGGCTGCGCCGCTATTCCACCTACCGCGTGGCGACACTCTCCAGCATCGTCGTCAACGGCGTCTTCGGCGCCGTCAACGCGATGGTCCTGCTGGCGGTCTTCGACGCGCGCCCCCGGATCAACGGCTACACCGCCGAGGACGCCGTCACCCAGGTGTTCCTCGCCCAGTCCCTCATCGGGATCACCGCGATCTTCGGACCCCCTCTGGACCTGGGCGGGCGCATCCGCGACGGCCAGGTCGCCATGGACCTGCTGCGCCCCGTCGGGTTCGTGCGCTGGTGGCTCGCCCAGGACCTGGGCCGGGCCGCGTTCGCCCTGCTCTCGCGCACCGCCCCGACCTTCGCGGTGGGCCTCGCGCTGTTCGACCTGGCGCTGCCGGCCGACCCGCTGCGCTGGGCCGCGCTGGCGGCGGCGGTCGCCCTGGCCGTGCTGGTCGGCTTCGGCCTGCGGTACCTGTACGCGCTGGCCGGGTTCTGGCTGATGGACACCCGCGGGGTGAACGCGGTCGCGTGGCTGGCCGGACCGTTCTGCTCGGGGATGGTGCTGCCGCTGGTGCTGTTCCCCGACCCCGTGGCCGCGGTGCTGCGGACGCTGCCGTGGGCGGCGCTGGTCCAGGTCCCGGCCGAGATCCTCCTGGGCAGGACCGTGCTGCCGGGCGGCGCGGCGGGCGGCCTGGCCTACCAGGCGGTGTGGGCGGCGCTGCTGCTGGCGCTCGGCGCGGCGCTGACCGCGCGGGCCACCCGCCGGGTGGTGGTCCAGGGTGGTTGAGCGCGCGCTGGTCCCCTACGCGCGGCTGGCCTGGGCGTGGTGCCGCGCGCTCGCGCAGTACCCGGTGTCCCTGGTGCTGCTCACGCTCGCCCAGCTGGGCGCCACGGGCGTGGAACTGCTCGCCCTGCTCTTCGTGTTCGGGCACGTCGACGCGCTCGCCGGGTTCACCCTGCACGAGGCGCTGCTGGTCTACGGGCTCACCGGGACGGCCTTCTGGCTGGCCGACCTGCTCATGGGCTCCGTCGAGCGCCTCGGCGAGCACATCCGCACCGGGAGCTTCGACACCATGCTGGTGCGCCCGGTCTCCCCGCTGGTGCAGCTGGCCACCGACGAGTTCTCCCCCCGCCGCCTGGGCAAGAACGTCCCCAGCGCGGTCGCGCTGGCCACGGCTCTGGGCGCCCTCGACATCGACTGGACGCCGGGGCGCGCGGCCATGCTGGTCGTGCTGGTCGTCTCGGGCACCGCCATCTGCTGCGCGCTGTGGGTGCTGGGCGCGTGCGTGCAGTTCTTCGTCACCGAGGCGCGCGAACTCGCCAACGCGCTGACCTACGGCGGGTCCGCGCTGAGCGAGTACCCGCTGGCCATCTACGGCCACGGCGTGGCGCGCGCGGCGACCTTCCTCGTGCCGCTGGCGTTCATCAGCTACCAGCCCGCGCTGTACCTGCTGGACCGGCCCGACCCCCTGGGCATGTGGCCGCACCTGCGGTACGCCTCCCCGGTCGTGGCCGTGCTGCTGTGCGCCCTGGCCGCCGCGGCCTGGCGCACCGGGCTGCGCCACTACCGATCGACCGGGAGCTGACCCATGACCTCCGTCCCCCTCACGACCCCCGTCATCGACGCGCGCGGCCTCGGCCGGGACTTCACCCGCGTGAGCGGGCCCCTGCTGCGGCGGAGGCGCGAACGGGTGAACGCGGTGCACGACGTGACGTTCTCCGTCGCCCCCGGCGAGATCATCGGATACCTGGGGCCCAACGGCGCGGGCAAGTCCACCACGATGAAGATGCTCACCGGCATCCTGTCGCCCAGCCACGGCCGGGTCCGGGTGTGCGGCCTGGAGCCGTCCCGGCAGCGGACCCTGCTGGCGGGCAGGATCGGGGTGGTCTTCGGCCAGCGCACCACGCTCTGGTGGGACCTGCCGCTGCGCGACAGCCTGGCGCTGACCCGGCACCTGTACCGGGTCCCGGCCGCCGACCACGCGGCGCGGCTGGCCGAGCTCACCGAGCTGCTGGAGCTGGGGCCGTTCCTGGCCACCCCGGTGCGCCAGCTCAGCCTGGGCCAGCGCATGCGCGGCGACCTCACGGCCGCGCTGCTGCACGCCCCCGAACTGCTGGTGCTGGACGAGCCGACCATCGGGCTGGACGTGGTCAGCAAGTCCGCCATCCGGGAGTTCCTGCTGCGGCTGAACACCGAGCAGGGCACCACCATCCTGCTCACCACGCATGACCTCGGCGACGTGGAGCGGCTGTGCCGCCGGGTCGTGGTGATCGACCACGGGAGCCTGGCGTTCGACGGCGACCTGGCCCGGCTGCGCGCCACCGCGCCCACGCCGCGCACCCTGGTCGTGGACCTGGCCGGGCCCGCCGACCCGATCGAGGTGGCGGGGGCGCGCACGGTCCGGGTGGAGGGCCCGCGCCAGTGGCTGGAGCTGTCCGCCAACCCGGCCGAGGTGATCGCGGCCGTCGCGGGCGCGCACTCCGTCGCGGACCTGACCCTGCGCGAACCCGACATCGAGGACGTGGTGGCCCGGCTGTACTCGTCGGGCCGCGCGGCCGCCGGGGCACCCCGGCGGGAGGACCCGGTCAGCGGCTGACGGCCGGGAACGGCGGGCGGGGGCGGGGCGGGTGTGGCGGTCAGGCCCAGGTGAGCGCGGCGGAGGCCGCCGCACCGCCGGGCCACCGGGGTCGTGACCGCGCCCTTCGGCCGACCAGGGGGCCGACCCGCCGGGGACCGGCCGCGGAGAGCGGCGGTGACGGTGAGAGGTCCTGTACTGGTGGAGGGGAACGTTCCGGCGTAGAGCTTCTGCGCCGTCGCCGATCGGGCCGCCTTCGGTGGCGGCGCCATCGGGGTCGGCACCGACTCCTGCCGCCCCTCCCGCGCCCTCACCGCCTGGGCCCGTTCCAACGGACGGCACGCTCCACGAACGCCGGTCATGCCTCAGGCGCTCCACCGACACCGGAATCCGCGGGCAGGCGGCGCCGTCCCTCAGCGGCGCAGCCGGCATCCGTCCCTATGCTCGGGGTATGACGATCCAGCGGATGGACCACGTCGGCGTCGTCGTCGATGACCTTGAGGCCGCTATCGCGTTCTTTGTCGCACTCGGCATGGAGCTGGAGGGCGAGGCACTGCTCGAGGGGCGTTGGGTGGACCGTGTCGTCGGGCTCGACGGCGTCCGAGCCGACATCGCGATGATGCGGACCCCGGACGGCCACGGTCGGCTCGAGCTGACGAAGTTCCACACGCCCGCGGCGGTCGGCGCCGAGCCGGAAAACGCGCCGGCGAACGCGCTGGGCCTGCGTCGCATCATGTTCGCCGTCGAAGACATCGAGGACGTCCTCGCCCGCCTGCGCACCCACGGCGCCGAACTCATCGGCGGGCTGGAGCAGTACGGGGACAGCTACCGGCTCTGTTCCGTCCGCGGCCCCGAAGGCGTCATCGTCGCACTGGCCGAGCAGCTCGACTGAAGGGCGCCGAAGGCGCCGTTCCCGGAGGACCATCCGGTGACTGCCGGGGTTTTCCCGGCGAGGGAGCGGAGTGGTGCGAGCGGGCACGGGGCGAGGCCGCGCCCACGATGTCCGTTCCTCCCGGTGATCTTGACCTTTTCGGGGTCTCAACCGTCTCTGAGACCCCGAAAAGGTCAAGATCACCGGAGAGAGCGCCAGGAAACGGACACCTTCCCGCAGCCGGGATACCGCCCGTCCTGGGCGGCCCCGGACCCCCGCCCCAGCGAGGAGGCGTCCGTCAAGAGCTTCACGGGCGACAACACGGCATCGGAAGACGTGCTCGCCCCGATGGTCACCGCCGTCATCCACCGAGCTCTGCGCAGGCTGTGCGGGCTTTCTCGGCTTTGGACGCCGGTTCTTGGCACCCCGAGGCACGGAAGGCCGACGGTCCGGGGTGGTGCGGGAGCGGCCGCGTGGCCGGTCTGGTCGGGCTCGGGGGTGGTCAGGTGGTGGGCCAGGCGCTGTTTCTCATGTCGTGGTCGAGGCGGAACCACACGTCGCGGAAGCGCGGCCGTCCGCTGTCGCCCCAGGCGGTGGACAACGCGTCGACGAGCGCGAGGCCGCGGCCCTTCTCGGTAGTGGTCTCGGCGGCCGGGTCGGTGGTGAAGGAGCGCGGGGCGAGGTACTCGCCGCTGGGGAAGCCCTGGTAGTCATCGAAACCCCCGTCGTCGCTGCAGGTGAGGGTGACGCCGGTCCTGGTGCGGTGAACGAGCAGGCGCAAGGAGCCGCCCGGCCGGCTGGAGCGGGTGTGCTCGATGGCGTTGGCGGCGAGTTCACCGCCCAGGAGGGTGAACACGAACCGGAAGTCTTCGGGCAGGTCCGCGACGGCGGTGGTCAGGAAGGCGCGGATCAGCGGGGCGAGGGCGGCCTCTCCGGGGAAGGTGAAGGCCCGTTTGGTGAAGCGGCCGGTGGGGTGCCCGCAGAAGTAGTGGGCGCGGGTGGCGGGAACGAACGCGGCCATGGGCACGGTGACCGCCGGAAACCGGGACAGCGGCGAGGCGGCGGGGGCGAAAGGCGGTCGGGGGGTGGTGGACATCGCAGGCTCCTTGAACCGGGTCGGGCGTTGGGAACGGCCGCCGCGCGGCTCCCACTTCGGGGCGGGGGCGGCGCGGGTGTGGCGGTCAGGACCAGGTGAGCGCGGCGAAGCGGGCCTGGCCCCGGCGGCAGCGCGCCACCGAGCGGTCGGCCGGGGGCACGACGTAGCAGCGCAGCGCCCGGTCGAGCAGGGCCAGGTCGCGGGTGGCCACGAAGTCGCCGCTGACGCGGTGCCGGGCGTGGTAGGGGCACTCGTCGCCGTGCGCGTAGGCGACCTCCCAGCGTCCGCCGTGCTCCTGGGAGACCTCGGCGAACCGCGCGTAGTCGGGGATCCGCGCCGAGGCGGAGGGGACCGCGCGCGCCTGCCGCCGGGGCGGAGAGGCGTGCCGGGGCGGAGAGGCGTGCCGGGGCCGCCGCACCACCGGATACGACGGCCCGACCTGACGGGAGGGCGAGAAAACCGCCCGGAGGAGCACCGGCACCAGGATGATCAGGGGCAGGAACAGACGCAGCATGACGTGTCCTTCAGGCAGGGGCGCGACAGGGAAAGCCGCGTGGGAACAGGAACGGCCGGGCCGAGAACGGCCCAGGTGACGCAGTCCCCGTTCGCATACCGGTGGGAGCCGACAGAAGCGAGCAGGGACACCAAGCCGAGCGGATCGACGGCGTCTCGCTCGATCCGAGTGTTGAAAGGACGTGGGCAGCCGCCCCGCTGGTCGGTGACCTCGATGCGGATCGGCTCCGGACCGACGATCCGCACGGTGATCTCACCGCCAGCGGCGCGCACCGCCGAGGCGGCCAGTTCGGATGCCACCAGCAGGGCCTCGTCGTGCCGCCGATGTCCGGTGAGGACGCGCCGGACAACGGCGCGCACCGCCTGGGGTGCGGCCCCGGTGGCCCCCACGGTGATCACCCGGTCCACATCCCCTCCAAAACTGTACGTACAGATTGAGAATCTGTACGTACAGCTTGTTTGGCACGTGCAGGTTTGTCAAGCTGTTCGCGAAAACCCACCGGAACCAGCCCACACCGATTCCCCGGAGACCACTTGAACCGCCCGACATACCAGCGCATCGCCGACGAGCTGCGCCAGCGCATCATCACGGGCGTCTACCGGCCGGGCGACCGACTTCCCTCCCGCGCTGCGATCGCCGAGGAGTTCGAGGTAGGACCGCGCGTCGCCGCCGACGCGGTCGCCCAGCTGGTCTCCGACGGCTACACCGTCACTCGCACCGGCTCCGGCACCTACGTGCGATCACGCCCGCCCGTTCGGCGCCTCACCCGTTCCTGGTACCGCGAAAGCCGAGACGGCAGCCCGTTCCGCGCGGACATGGCCGCCCACCAGGTCCGATCCGGTTGGTCATCTTCCTCGGAGGAGACCGCCGCTCCGACCGAGACCGCCGAACGCCTGGCGATCGTCCCCGGCGCACCGGTGATGCGCACCGAGTACGTGTTCACCGGCGACGACGAACCGGTGATGCTCTCGACCTCCTACGAGCCGCTGGAGATCACGCGCGGCACACCCGTGGTACTGCCCGAGGACGGCGCGCACGCGGGCCGGGGCGTGGTCGAGCGGATGGCCGCGATCGGACAGGAGGTCGTCCAGGCCACCGAGGTCGTGACCGCGCGCCCCTCGACCGACCGGGAGGCCGACACTCTCGGGATCGGACGCGGAGCGGTGGTGATCGTGATCCGTCGGACCTACTCCACCCGAGACCGTCCTGTGGAAACCGCCGACATCGTGGTCCCCCCTGACCGGTACGAACTCGCGTACACGATCCCGGTCGACACCAGCCAGAAGGAATAAGTCGAGGGCGCCCTCACCACGGCTCTCCGCGGCTTCAGGAACTCGCCTCCGACCTCAACGCCATCACCATCCAGGCACTGCCCCTGGACTCGGGCTTCCAGGCGAGCATGTCCAACGGATTCGTCCTGCTGGACTACGAAAACCCCGAACAGGACCCCTCGCTCGTCTCCCTGGAGGGCCGGGGCTCCTCCACCTTCCTCGAAGAGCCCCACCAGGTGGAGGCGTTCCGTGAAGCCTTCGGTTCGATCCAGCGCTCCGCACTGTCGGAGACAGCCGCGATCAGACTGATCGAACAACTACGTGAAGAGACCACGAAGTGAGACACAGATCCAGCGAGAGCAGTCACAGCGGACAAAGCCAGGCCCCCGGGAGTAAACCCCACACCCCTTTCTTCCGGAAAAGCAGTCACAGCGAAACCCACACCGCCTGCGTCGGGGTCGCCGGCCTCCCCACCGGTGCCGACCTTCGCGACTCCAAGGACCCCGACGCCCCGGTCATCCTCGTCTGGGACGACCTCTCCGGACACCGCGGCCACCGGATCCGCCGCGCCACCGCCACCCGCGCGGGACCACGACACGTCCAGCACCGCCCCGCCCTGGTGGACGCCTTCCTCGCCAACACCGGACTCCAGCTCAGAACCCAATAATCAAACCTCAGCCAGTCTCCTAATCCTTTCATTCGACGATGATTTGAATTTTTGAAGCAAAATTAAAATCATTAACAAGCACGGAGATCCTAACAGAATCAGGCGCCCCACGAAATTTCATCCAAACATGCTCACTCGGATCATGAACAACCATCCATCCAGAATTTGGCAAAATTTCTTCTGAGATTAAATTAATCGGCAGCGGCACCGCCGGACGCTTATTCCAAATTTCGCATTCAACCCAGCCTTCCGAACCCGGAAGCACACCAAAAATGACACTACTACCAGACCTGTACCAGTTCTCCGAAGTCGGATCCCACTCCGAAACATCCTCCTCTCCTTGCGCATCACGAACTATAAAACAACCGTGCTCTACTTTTACTCGAAACGAAATTAGCGCATTGTCCATCAAAATCCTTTAGCAACTTCCCGAACGAGCGATCTTCATACGTAATTTGGCAATATCGCGAGGCCACCCGCGCGATCCAATGTGGGTCGGTGTGCGTTCGTCGGCGCGGACGACGGCGAGGGTCGAAATCCATCAAAAACGCATCTAATTTTTTAGAAACACCCTCAATAACTCTACTCGCCGAGCATGTTCCGAAAAAAACTAAAAAATATGATCAGGGACATGGAAAAAGGAATCAAGCCGACGAAAATTCTTCCGAAGACCAGAGACTCAGGACTGATGACAGCCCTCTTCCCATCCCTCCACCAATCCCCTCCCGCGAGAAAGTCGAATATTTTTTCAAAAAGAATCCAAAAGGATAATCCGATCACAGAAAGAAATGCGGCAATGATTATTATCATTCATTCATCCCGACGTGATAGACAGAAGAGCTTCAATTCCAAACATAAATTCTCTTCCCGAATGCAAATTTTTCCCAAATCAACAGAATGGAATTCCGGGAAGGCATAGCTGTGGAGGGAGTTTTGAATCCGCCACTTTCAACCTCTGCCAGTTGGCCAGATCGAATTGATAAAAGTCGACCATGGGGCCAAGTTGCCCCCCAATGCCAAACGTGTAGTGCGCACCGCCACCGACTTCGCCCTCCGGAGTGGACAAAACATTGAAACAATAACCGTGCCCCAGGGCCCCGCAAGCAGTCCCCGAGAGTGTCGACTTGCAGAAGCTTTCTTGGCCAGCAGTCCGGTGGGGTCGATGAAGGTGACGGGGTTGTTGCCCGAGTAGGCGTAGCCGTGGATCTGCTGGGGGTCGGTGAAGTCGATGACCGGGTCCGGAGAGACGAACCGGCCGATCGAGGCGTCCAGAGTCCCGTCCACGAACCCGTCCACCGCCAACTGGCCCGTGGCCTGATGCTCGGAGAACACCCCCAGCTCAGGAACCGAAACGTCCTACGCTGGGTTGCGGTACCACCTGCACCGGGTCGAATAGATCACCCAAGCCGTGCTGGCTTCAACTCCGTGAAACCAATTCAGCACCCCCACAGAGCTTCAGTAGACCCCACTACTTTTCCGAGGCCATCGAGATACACCCTAATAGAATTAAGCAATAAGACTTCTCATCTTTTCCATGAAAGGCAGACCCTCGAATTCAACTCGATTCCAAATCCTATCGAATATCTGAATCTCGTCACTTTCATCGAAACTGGACAGCTCTTCAAGATCACGTACCTGTTGACGATAGTGGCCTCTTGGTCCATTCCAAGAAATCACCTCCACAGAACCTTCTCTCTCAACTTCCTCCTCCGCTTGAATTGAATCAATCTCCAGTGCACTCATCGCCGCATTAAATAGGTCACTCCGAGAATAATTCATGCATCCATTAAGGGCGAACATGGCAGAAGAAATCGATTCCGATGCCAATGATTCCAAAAGACCAAACTCCTCACGATTATTAATTCGATCGAGGTCTGACTCCCCTTCCCTGATCGCAGCTTCAATCCTTGGCCCGAGCTCCGCCCAAGACGCTCCCGACTTACCTCTCAAAACTCTCCAAATTCCCACTGCAGCGGCATGCACCTCGTCACTCCCTCGAACCTCATCGCAAGCCCAGCCATACACATGATAGATAGGAAGAGTTCGATGGGCAGATGCCACGGAGAAGACAAAAACTCTAGCCCAGGAAAGCCTCTCGCAAGCGGATCTGATACGCCCAATTTCTTCTTCTGTCAAAATTTAGCAACCTTCGTGAATTTTGCAATAAGAAGATCTCGAGACGATTGATGACTCATCGCATCTGGCCAACGGGAGCATGGCCGAATCGTCTCCAAATTGAGCCATCACCATACGAGGCGAGATCTAGAAATCGCGCAAATTTTTCCATACAATTCCCCTACAATCAAGAACGGTTACTCCTTCGAGATCATCGAAATCCCACCTGCAGCTAGAGAGAACATCCGCACAAGAGCTCTGCGAACATCAAGATCTCGATCGATTCGCTCCAGCGATTCCAGCATTACCGGATCGAGGTCGACAGTGGCAATTCCGCCAGCATTCTGTTCACCAGCCATCGCGAACAGCAGTAGACATCGGTACGCCTGCACAACCCCTCCGCGTTCCTCCCGCATCAACGGCCGGAGCAAGACGGCGCCTTCCTTGACCTGGCCCCGAAGCGCTTCCACAGAGGACCACCGAGTTGCCCAGCCTCGGCCCTCCGCCTCCGCCTGGATCACCAGCAACGCGTCGAAGCTGATCTCGCACACGCGGAAGTCGGGGTCCGTCGAACGGATGAGTGACATCAGAAACTAATACCCATCGTAGACGTCGATACGGATCTGCGCATCCGGGTCAATACGCCCATCCTCGATCCTTCTGAGGATCTCATCCTTTCGGTGATGACCTCCAAGAATGATGCCATCGCGCGAGACGAGAACTCCATCTCCTTCATCAGCATTGTTGATGCCGTCCAGGAGTTCATCATTACTCAGCCCCTCGTGATACCACTGCGAAGCCGGATCCCGGGCGCTCTCCCCATCGGCGTACTGGCCGAGATCACCAGCATTTTCGTGACGCGCAGATATTCCCGAACCACTCGGCCCACAGCATGGCCACGGTTCCGTGCCACACACGTAGTCCGCGGCCGAGGGTGGGCTCGGCGTGTACCCGCCGCACCCCGTAGACGCCGCCTGTGGCGGCGTGGATCTGGCGGATGGTGTCGGTGAGCGGCACATGCCGGATGGAGCGGGCCGAAGGGGGCGTGGTCGCGCCAGGCGTGGAACCTGGACTCCGACACCCCCAGGACCCGGACGGCGACCTGGACGGGATGTCCCTCGGTGGCCATCACCGCGATCGCCTCGAACCGTCTTTCGGGGACACCACCTTGCCCAGCGGCTCACTGGCGCGGCAGTGGATGGCCGGCTCGGCCTCCAGTTCGGCGATGCGCTTGTTGGCCGCGGCCGGCTCGGTCTTCTCGGTGCCGATGTCCAGATCATGGGCCACGTCCGCGACGCCGCGTCCGGCCTGGACCAGGTCCAGGACCTTGCGACGGAACTCGACGGGGTATCCACGACGTCCCACGATGCCCTCCTTCAAGGGTCACGTGGTCCCAGGATCCAGAAAACCGACTCCGAAAAACGCAGGACACACCACCTCTAAAAAAACCCGGCACGGAACACCGTGCGGGACCTGCTCCACCTCGTCAACCACCCCGACTTCGACCGCGCACAGCAACAGATCGAACACCTCGGCGGCTGCACCGAACCCATCCGCCTGACCGGCCACACCACCACCGCCGACACCACGACCGGCGAGGTACTGCGCTCCTACACCACCTCCGAGGAGCCCACCGGCAGCCTGCTCACCGCGTGCGGCAACCGCCGCGCATCGCGCTGCCCGGCCTGCTCCCGCCTCTACGCCGCCGACACCTACCACCTCGTCCGCGCCGGCCTCTCCGGCGGCAAGACCGTACCTGATACCGCCCGCACCCACCCCCGCGTCTTCGTCACTCTCACTCCACCGTCCTTCGACCCTGTCCACAACCGCCTCATCATCCCCGGTGGCGATGTCCGTCTCTGTCGCTGCCGCAAGCTCCACGGACTTGACGACGCTCTGATCGGGACGCCGCTGAACCCCGCGACGTACGACTACGAGGGCGCGATCCTGTTCAACGCCCATGCCTCCGCGCTGTGGGCCCGCTTCACCACCTACCTGCGCCGCGAGCTCGCCGCCGGGCTCGGCAAGACTCAGAAAGCCGCCCACGCGGTCCTGCGGGTGTCCTTCGCCAAGGTCGCCGAGTACCAGCAGCGTGGTCTGGTCCATTTCCACGCCGTCATCCGGCTCGACGGCCCGGACGGCAGCAGCCAGCCCCCGCCGCCGTACGCCACTGCCGCCGTACGCCACTGCCGCCGTACTCACCAAGGCCGCCCGCGCCGCTGCCGCGCGGGTCCGCGTCACGGTCGCCTCGGATGCGGTCGGGGAACGCGAACTCGGCTGGGGCGAACAGTTCGACGTGCGCGAGATCGCCTCCTTCGACACCGACGCCGAATTCACCGATCAGGCCGTGGCCGCCTACGTGGCGAAGTACGCCACCAAGTCCGCCGACGCCTCCGGCGCCCTCGACCGTGCCCTGTTCTGCCGCCCCTGCGAGGGACGCGGCGCCACCGTGCTGCCCCACGGAACGCCGCTCCCGTGCACCGCGTGCGACGGCACCGGGCAGGCTCTGCCGCTGTCCCGGCTCGCCGTCGCCCGGCACGTGCGGCAGATGATCCGCACCTGCTGGGAGCTGGGAAAGCTGCCGGAGTTCGCCCACCTGAAGCTCTGGAAGTGGGCGCACATGCTCGGCTTCCGGGGCCACTTCTCCACCAAGTCCGCGCCTACTCGACCACCCTGGGCGCGCTGCGCGCCGCCCGCCGCGCCTGGCGCACCGAACAGGCCCGCGTCCACGCCAGCCTGCCCGAGCCCACCCCGGACAGCACCCTCGTCGTCGGCCACTGGGCCTACCAGGGCTCGGGCTACAGCCCCGGCGGCGCGCTCCTCGCCGCCGCTGTCTGGCACCGCAGAGAACTGGAACGGCAGTTCACGGCCGAAGGGGGCTGCTGATGGCCTCGGCCACGCCCACCGTCCTCCACGCGGAGACAAGTCCAGCGCTAGACCTGCTGACGGTCCCCTAGGTCATGGCCCGCCTCCAGCTCGGCCGCCCCGCCGTCTACGACCTGCTCCGCAGCGGCCAGCTCGCCTCAATCACCCTCGGCCGCGCCCGACGCATCCCCCCACGCCCTCACCGACTTCATTCGTGCCCGCCTCGAACAGGAAGCCGCCGCCTGATGACCTCTCCGCGCCCCGCCGCATCCCGCCGCATCCGCTCCCGTGCCAACGGCGACGGAACCGTCTACCAGCGCAAGGACGGCCGCTGGGAGGCTGCCGGATGCGTCCTCGCCCCCGGCAACACGCGCAAGCGCATCCGCGTCTACGGCACCACCCGCAAGGAAGCCCTCGCCAAGCTCACCGCGAAGATCGCCGCCGGCAACCTTGGCCTGCCCGTCGCGGCGGCTGACAGCACCGTCGGCACGTACCTGACGTACTGGCTGAACGGCGTCGCCGTCCACCAGGTGCGAGAGAACACGCACACCCGCTACGCCACCTGTGTCCGCCTCCATCTCATCCCCGGCCTCGGGGCCAAGAAGCTCGCCCGGCTCACCGCCCACGACGTCCGCGCCTTCCTCGACCGCCTCCGCGTCGCCTGCCAGTGCTGCCCCCAGGGAAGGGACACGGCCCGGCGGCAGTGCTGCGCCATCGGCCAGTCCTGTGACAAGCGCCTGTCACCGCTGACCGTGGCCTACGTCCACTCGGTCCTCAAGTCCGCCCTGGAGCACGCCGTCCGCGAAGACGAACTGCCCCGCAACGTCGCCCGGAACATCAAGACCGCAGCGCCCCGCCCCCGGCGCTTCAAGCCCCTCACAGCCGCCGAAGCCCGGCAGTTCCTCCACACCACCAGCAGCGACCGACTCCACGCGCTACACGAACTCGCCCTGCCACGGGCCTCCGCAAGGGTGAGCTCCTCGGGCTGCACTGGGAAGACCTCGATCTCGACGGCGGCACCGCAAGCATCCGCCGCTCACTCCAACGAACCCAGAGCGGCGGCCTGACGGCCCTGCCCACCAAGACCCGCGCATCCGAACGCCGCATCCGCCCTACCGACCGAGTGTGTCCACTCGCTGAAGGGCCAACGGGAACGTCAGGAAGCAGAACGCAAGGTAGCCGGGGTGGGCTGGAAGGACAGCGGGCTCGTCTTCACCACGCCGACCAGCGGACCGATCGACCCGGCCAACATGACCCGGCGCTTCGGCCGACTCCTCGACCGGGTCGGGCTCCGCCGTATCCGCTTCCACGACCTGCGCCACTCGACGGCCACCCTGCTCCTGGAACAAGGCGTCGACCTCGTCGTGATCAAGGAACTTCTGGGGCGCGCCCACATCGGCGTGACGGCCGGCGTCTACGCCCACGTCCGGCTCCGCCTCCAACGCCAAGCCATCGACTGCCTCAACAACGCCCTGAACGGCACCGAGGAACCTCCTGACCATCCACCTGCCGTAGCCGTCGTCCGCTGACGTTGCCGTCAGCGTTGCCGTCAGACGCGCCAGAAGCCCCACCTGATTCTCCGGTGGGGCTTCTGGCTTTCTGCGCCAATCATGCCGAGACGAGGCAGTGGAAAAACCTAGACGGCGTCAGCCTGATGCCCCTTGGGCAACCTCGCTGGCTTCGTTCAGCAGACGTTCCACTTCAGCTTTCCACTCGTCCCCGAGGCCTTCATCGACCCACAGGCCATAAGCCTCGGAATCCTCTTGCAGCACCCTGGAAAGAGCCGAAACAACCAGCGAGAAGAAGGAGGACGGAATCTCGGGGACCGCATCCAAAAGTTCGACCGCTTCGAGGACACTATCTCTTCCCTTGATCTTCGCCAAAGCAACAGCCGAAGCAGCTACCGCCGGCTCGCCCAAGTCGCGATCAAGATAGTCTCCGGGCTCGACTTCAGTAGCGGACGACAACGCCTCACGCAGCGCGTCGATCACCTCGCCCTCATCAAGTCCTCGCAGCTCATCGAGCAGATCCATCGCCGAGTCGTTCTCGAATGGCCCTACACCTGAAGCACTCATACCGTCCACTCACCTCCACTGATCCAGAAAATCACGCGTAGCTTGCAAGTATCCTTGGCGTCGCGGATTGTCGAGACGGATCGCCCTTTGATTAGCCAGGATTGGCGTGTACCAATTCTCGACCATTTCCTCCAGACCTCGCCTCGCAGCCCGATTATCCGTCCGATAGAGGACCACGCCCGTCAGACCAGGATAGTTCCGTCGGTGCGTGGCGAGACGAGACTGCAGATCCGTGGCCATACCCGTTCGCATCACCGTTCCGTTCTCCGAAACCAACGCATAGATGCCGCCCCTAGCATTGGAATCACCGACGGCCTGGTGCGATGGGCTGAGGAGGCCCACCGTCGGACATCCACCGGAATTGTGGACGAGGACCGGTGTCTGCCCGGCCAGCACATGGTACGTGTGCAGGTTTTCAACAGTGAGGTTGTGGGCGGTGGTGGTCTGGGTCCACTTCCGGACCGCGGTGACCTGCACCCAGGTGCCTGCGGAGGTGTGCAGCCAGGTACCGGGGGTCAGGTCCCCGGCGTCGATCCACTGGCCTGCTTCGGGGACCCAGAAGGGGTCAGCATCGCGGATCCCGTTCGAGTTCCAGTCAGAGGGGATGTCGATCAGTCGGCGCACGGTTTCGCGGCACCTGCTCGCACTGGGGCTGAACCACCGGAAATTCATCGACCCGATCGGCGAACCGAACTGGGAGCCGCGGAAGATCACGGCGCGTCGACCGGGGCACATGGTCCACGTCGATGTGAAGAAGGTCAGTCGAATCCCAGACGGCGGTGGCCGGAGAGCCCACGGCTGTGGGAGCGCACAGGCCAAGGCGACCGAGCGTCTGAAGAGGAAGAACAAGCGCGGCGGCTACGTCTACCTCCACTCCGCCATCGACGGCTTCAGCCGGCTCGCCTACACAGAAGCTCTGCCCAAGGAGAAGGTCAGCACCGCCATCGGGTTCATGCACCGGGCGCGCCTGGTTCGCCGCCCACGGCATCACCCGTATCGAGCGGATCGTCACCGACAACGGCGCGCGCTACCGCGCAGACGCGTTCGCCCGAGCACTACTCGGGTCACGTCACCAGCGCATCACGCCCTGCATACCTCGACACAACGGCAAGGTAGAGCGCCACAAACGGATCCTGACCGAAGAGTTCCTCTACGCCCGCGAATGGACCTCCGAAGACGAACGCGTAGCCGCGCTCGGCATGTGGAACGTCCACTACAACTACCATCGCCCTCACGGCACTGCCGACGGCCAACCGCCAGCCTCGCGGCTCCCAACCGGTGTCACCAACGTGATGGCCTCATACAGCTAGTGCGGTGTTCGAAGACGAGGCCGGGACCTCGCTGACCGGCGCGCGGGCACGCATCTGGGCGTCAGTGGGGCAGACCCCAGAATCAGCTTGCACGTGGTAGGTGTGGATGTCCTTAACGGTGAGGTTATGGACGGTGACACTCTGGGTCCACTCCCGGACTGCGGTGATCTGGATCCAGGTGCCTGCGGAGGTGTGCAACCAGGTGCCGGGGTCAGGTTCTCGGCGTCGACCCACTCACCCAATTCGGGAACCCAAAAGGGGTGGCCGTCGGTGGCGGTGATGGTGTCGCCGACCACCACCGGGCCAGGGGCGGGGTCTGTGTCACCGTTTTCGCCAGCGGGTTTCTCGGTAACGGGATCGACGGTGATCTCGACGAGGTTCTTCATTCCCGAGCCGGTGATGGTGGCCTGGACCGTCTTGGCTTCCTGTTCTCCGCTTTCGGGGTCGGTGGCCAGGACCGTGTCGCCGACCTCGATGTCCTCGATAGCCTGGCTGCCGCCGTTGGCCATCAACACTCGGGTGCCCGGAATAAAGCTATTAGACCTACCTGTAAGGCAACTACTAACTGTATTTCTTGCTGACTGCCACCCGGATCTAACAGCGCTTCTGGCTCCGTTCTCGGCGAAGGCGCCCAAGCCCTTCAGACCGCCCAGCTTCAGCGCCGCTTTCCCGCCCAGAACAGCCGCGCGAATCCCGCCGGCACCCCAACTACCGGGAGTGATCATCGAGGCGATGTAGGCGCCGACGTAGCCGCTGGTGTACCAGCCCGAGTCTAGGAGTGCAGCCGGTACAGCAACCGGGGCCTGTGTCCGGGTTTGTAGCAGCACAGGGCGGCCACGCTGCCCCGGCCCCGACCCGCTCCGGTGACGGTGATCACCGGGGTGAGGCCCCGTCTGCCCCAGGTACGCGTGATGAGCGGCCTGCCGCTCTGGCCCGCTCCCGGATGGTCTCGTCGTCGCGTTCGGCGGCGCGTCGCGTGGGGACCTGCACGCTCCCCCCGAGCCGGTGCAGGAGCAGGGACATGCCCGCGAGTGAGTAGGTCACATCGAAGTGCTCGGCTGCCACCGCTCTGATCCGGGCCAGGGTCCAGCGCTGGTCGGCGAAGCCGTGCGCGGCCGGGCCCAGGTCCAAGAGCTGTTGCAGTAGGTCCAGTTCCCCCTCGCTCAGGGGGCGGTGCGAGGCGGCTCCCTTGGTTTCCAAGGCCTGCCTGCCGCCGGTTTCGTAGGCGTGGTGCCATCGCCAGGCCGACATGTGGGTGACCTGGTAGACGCGGGCGACCCGGGTATCGGTGGCTCCGGAGTCGAAGTCGTCCGCGGCGGCCATGCGTACCGCCTCGCGTCGCTGGCGTTCTGCGGCGGTCAGCCCGCCGCCGGTGGAGTACCTCATACCTTCGGCATACTCCGGCGGGATGGCCTGTCAAGAACAGTAACCCCGCAAATTAAAGTTCAGTAGTAATAATTGACTTCAATTCCCTTTTCTTTAAAAATTTTCCCAATTTCACCACAAAATGGATCCCACTGTAGATCATTTGAGTATTTATTAATTTTCCAGTTAAGTTTAAATGGGCGGATTGCGCCAAATCCACCATTCAGGCAGTCATTAAAAGAATCCACTCCTTTCCCGAAATACCCTCCTGGTCCATTGATTGCCTCACCCAATGCACAGTAGAAGCTGAGTTCATCTACGACATGTCTTCCATCAAAATAAAACATAGATCCCGACTCCAGATTTTTTAGTTTTCCAAAATTCTCAACCATTCTGACTCTAGCCACTTCAAGCCAAGCAGTTTTCATTTCACGAGAAAAGTTAATCCAAATATTTCGAGAATCAATTTTTCCCCTTTTGCAAAAATCCCAAATCTTCCATGAATCATTGGTCAGCCGATCAAATAAAATTCCTGAAATTTTCAGATCGAAAAGTATGCCCTTTTTATAAAATCCTTCAATCGTTACATCCCCTAGGAAATAGGAACCAATAATATCTCCATTCATTCCAAGAATATGAATATTTGCATTACCCAAATTTAAACTACCGGTCTTATCTCCATTTTTTCGGGCTGCTAGTTTTTCAAACAAAGACGCCCCCAAACTGCATTCAAGCATCCAAAATATTATCCGACTCGGAAGAGGTTCTTCCCAGTTAGAAACAAGGCCACCAATCTCTCTTGCTTTGGCAATTGAAGCCAAATCCTCTTCCCCTGTCAACGAAAACCAATACTCTCTCACCACAGCCTCCAAGCTCACAGAAACCTAGCACAACAAATCGGGAATTTTCCCTTAAAGTCTTCTGGGGATAGCCCCACCTTCCGGATACCACGGCGCAGGAAAAAGAAAAGGACTACTGTAATCATGGTTTAGAACATACCCCAAATTACCATCAAGACGCTGCAAAATTCGATGACTGGTTCCGGGAACATCCCACTCCAAAGACCCAGACCACTGCGCTCTCTGCCTGCTCAAGAGTTCCCTTCCCTGGTATACCTGTTGCCCTCCGACACCATCAGGCCTGGGGGTCCCACGGCCCGCTCTTATCTCCTCATACTGCTCACGGATCACTCTTGGAATCGGGTTCGGATCAGAAAGCCTAAGGCCACATACCTTATTCCTATTATGAACAAGAACAGAGGAATCATTCAGTCGAATATTATAAGTATTTATGTCATCGACTGTAAGGTTATGGACCGTAGAATTCTGACTCCATATGCGAACCGCAGTGACCTGAACCCAACTATTCGAAATAGTGAGAAGCCACATCCCAGGAGTCAGATCACTTGCATCTACCCATTCATTTTTTTCAGGAACCCAAAATGGATGCCCTCCAGTAGCGACAATTTCATCACCAAATACAACAGGGCCCGGCGCGCCTTCTCCATTACCATCTTCTCCGGCGGGTTTCTCGGTGGTGGTGTCGACGGTGATCTCGACCAGGTGCTTGTTTCCCGAGCCGGTGATGGTGGCCAGCACCGGCTTGGCCTCGGAGTTCCCGGTGTCGGGGTCGGTGGCCAGGACCGTGTCGCCGACCTCGACGTCCTCGATGGCCTTGCTGCCGCCGTTGGCCATCACCACCCGGGTCCCGGGAACGAAGCTGTTTCCCGCACATCCCCGGATGGCGTTTCCGGCCGACTGCCACCCGTTCCTCACCGCGTTGGCCGCGTAGGACCCGGCGCTTCTGGCTCCGTTCGCGGCGAAGGCGCCCAAGCCCTTCAGACCGCCCAGCTTCAGCGCCGCTTTCCCGCCCAGAACGGCCGCGCGAATCCCGCCGGCGCCCCAGCCGCCGGGAGTGATCATCGAGGCGATGTAGGCGCCGACGTAGCCGCTGGTGTACCAGCCCGAGTCCTGGTTGACGCCGAAGAGGCGCAGGCTGTCGGCGAAACCCATCCCGGTCGTGTGCTGGAGCGCGTAGTTGCCGGCCCACCCCATCGGGCTCATCTCCATGAGCGCCACGACGGCACCCGCCTGGGAGTCCCGGTACTGGGAGGCGAACGGAACCCGGTTGAACGCCGCGTTCGCACCCTGGATCCCCTGGTAGACCGCGTTTCCCGCACTGGGCCGATAGGAACCGCCCCCCGAACCACCCCCACCCGAATAGCCGCCACCACCGCCACCGCCCGCGGCGGATTTGGGTCCCCGCCCACGGTTCTTGGTCTTGAACCTTCCGCCCCCCATCTTGGTGGGCCGCCCGCCGAACTTCTTGGTCAGCAGCCCGGTGGGGTCGGTGAAGGTGACGGGGTTGTTGCCCGAGTAGGCGTAGCCGTGGATCTGCTGGGGGTCGGTGAAGTCGACGACTGGGTCCGGAGAGACGAACCGGCCGATCGCCGCGTCGTAGGCCCTGGCCCCCAACTGGGTCAGACCGACCGACGTGTCCAGAGTCCCGCCCACGAACCCCCGCTGGCTCGGCCACTCACCGCTCGAACCCCGGTCGGTACCGAACGCCGTGAAGCGGCGCCGGGTGCTCTCGCCGGTCTCGGAGTCGACGGAGAGCTCCCCGGTGCCGTGGTGGTCGGCGAACAGCCAGCTCAGCTTGTTGTCGTTCTCTCGGACTGCTACCCCTTCACCGCCGTGGTCGTAGAAGCGGGTGGCCTCCAGCGAGAACGCGGCCTTGTCCATCCGCACCTCCATACCGGGCAGGTACAGAGTCGCGTCGGTGGGCGTCTCGCGGACCAGCCGGGAACCGTCCGCGCCGTAGCGGAACTCCGTCTGGGCGTCGCCGTCGGTGACCCGGACCAGCTTTCCCTCGGCGTCCCACTCCAGGGTCTGGTCGTAGGCGGGGGTGACGCGGCTGGTCAGGTTTCCCGCGTCGTCGTAGCCGTACTGCTCCAGCTGGTCGCCGCCGGGACCGGTCTGCTCGACCCGGGTGACGGCGTGCGGCTGGTCCTGGCCCGGCTCGGGCTGGGTGTAGGTGCGGGTGATGTCGCCGCCCGCGGCGTGCTGGACCTCGGTCTCGCGGTTGCCGACCGCGTCGTAGGTGTAGGAATGCCAGTACGGGGCCGCGCCGCCCAGGCCCGCGGTGGTCGGGGCCGCCTCGCACCCGCCGGTCTCGGTGCTCTCCGGTGTCCAGGCGTTGGTGAGGCGGCGCAGGTGGTCGTAGGTGAAGCACTGGGTGTCGGTGGGCAGCTCGAGCCCGGTGGGCTTGTCCGCGATGCGCAGGATGTTGCCCGCGTCGTCGTACTCGTAGCTCTGGGTGAGGAGCGATCCTGATCCGACTTCGGGCACGACGCTAGTCAGCGACATGCGGTTGGTGGCCTCGTCGAAGACACGCGTGATCCAGGTCTCGTCAGCCGTGCTGCCGCGCAGAAAGGTTCGCTGCAGCAGGTTGCCGGTCCTGGAGTAGATGGCCTCGGCGACGTAGGTGTTGATGCCCTTGACCGTGGTGGGCATGCCCAGTTCGTTGTAGCCGAAGGTGACCGGCTCGGCGCTCAGCCCTCCCGCCCGAGGGAAGGCCATGTCCTTGACCGTGCCGTCGGGGTTGTAGGAGCGGATGTAGCGGTAGGTCCCTGCGAGCGGCCCCTCTGACGCGGGAATGGTGACCGTCTCGGCGAGCGGCCGGTACATCTTGTCGTAGCTCAGGACCGCGTTGGTGTAGTCGCCGTCATCGGTGTACCTGGTCGACGAGGTCAGCTGCCCCTTCGCGCGGGTGTCGTACACCCAGCCGGCGCGTTGGGTTCCTTGCGGGGAGTCGTCGTACAGGCCGGTCTTGCGGCCGAGCACATCGTAGGTGTAGGCGACGGTCTCGCCCCGCCCGTCGGTGGAGGTGGCCAGCTGGTCGAGCGCGTCGTAGGTGTAGGTGCTGGTCCCGGCGTCGGGGTCGACGGCCTGGATCTTGCGTCCGCGCAGGTCGTAGGTGGTCTCCCACACGTTGCCCGCGGGGTCGGTGACGGTGGCCAGCTCGCCGTTCTTGGCATAGGTGTAGGTGGTGGCGTCGAAGGCGCCGGTCGGTGTGGGGGCGTGGTGCTGGCGCAGTTCCACCACCCGGTCGCGGGCGTCGGTGATGGTGGTGGTCGCGGTGTCGCCGTCCGGCGGGGTGACGAGGGTCCGGTCGCCCCTGTACTCGGTGGTGGTGCTCCACTGCTCCTCGCCGCGCGAGACGTGGCGCACGACGGTGGGGCGTTCGGCTCCGTCGTAGACGGTCTCGGAGTAGCGGGGAATCTCGTCGTCGTTGTTGACGACGAGAAGGGTGTCGCCGGGCTCGGCGGCGGCGTTGAAGTAGGCCTCGCGGCTCTTGACGGCCAGGCCGCGCGAGTCGTGGAAGGTGTCGGCGACCAGGCGTCCCTCGCCTCCCACGGCCGGAGACTGGATCTGGCGCTCGCGCAGGAACGCGTCGTAGAGGGTGAAGGTGGAGTTGTAACCGCCGTCGTTGCGCACCGCCGAGGCCACGACGGTGGTGGGCGCGTCGTTGCGGACGCGGTACTCGAACTTCAGGCTGGGTGTCGCCGTGCTCTTGTCGCGGTCGGCCAGCCACACCGCGGTGAGCCGGCCCAGAGGGTCGTACTGCAGGTCGGTGCGGTTCTTGTTGGCGTCCACCGTGGCGACGAGCATGGACCGTGCGGGGTCCATGTACTGGGTGGCGGTGTGCCCGAGCGCGTTCTCGTCGGTGACGACCGTGGGCGCGCCGCCGGGGACCGCGGACTCGTAGCCGGTCCTGGTGGTGTGGCCCGCGGCGTTGGTGGAGGAGGTCTCGCGCCCGTAGGCGTCGTAGGCGGTCTGCTCGCTCGTCTCGTAGACGGGGGTGGTTCCGTCGTAGGAGGCCAGCCGCTCGGTCGTGGTGGGCAGGCCCCTGGTCGGAGCCGCGCCGAAGGCTCCCCCGTCGTAGAAGGTCCGGCTGTCGCTGATCACGTCGGCGGGGCGTTCTGGGGCCTGCGCGCAGGAGGCTGCGACGACCTCCTCGCGCGAGGTGGTGTCCAGGATCCACGCGCTCGTGTCGCGCGTGTACGTGGTGCGGGTGCACTCGTCGTCGGTGTCGAGAGCGGCGTCGCCGTAGTCGTGGACCTGTGTGGGAAACCCGTAGTCGTCGAAGGCGGTGTCGACCCGGGTCTGACGCCAGCCGTCGTCGACGGCGGTGTAGGTGCGGCTGGAGGCGGTGTCGATCAGGTAAGCCGAGACCGTTCCCCACGAGTAGTCGCGCTCGGCGGTCTTCTTGCGCCACGGAGTGGTGATGGTCTTCTCGACGACCGCGCCGCCCGGGCCGTTGCGGATGATCTCCTCGCGGGTGGCGCCGTTGAGTTCGTCGTGGTCGGTGTGGATGCCGCCCTCGGAGTCGGTGACGGTGACCGAGCGAGTGCCCGAAGGCTGCTTGTCGCCGTGCATACCGCGGAAGAACAGGTGCTCGGTCTCGGACTGCTGTTCGCCGGGAGCCCCGGATATCACCTTGACGCGTTCGTATCCGCGCCAGTCGGACCAGGTCCGGTACTTGTCCTTGGTGAAGCCGTCGGCCTCCTCGTACCGCCACGCGCCCCCGCCCAGGTACTCGTACGTGGTGACCATGTCGGGCTGGTCGGTGACCAGGTCGATCTCGGCGACCTGTGTGACGACGTACTTGTGGAACCAGTCGGTGAGCTCGGCGTCGCCCTCCGGTGTCCAGCGGACCGGGTAGCAGCGCTTGCCGTTGTCGTGGGGCTTGGGCGTGGAGCCCCGGGCGCAGTCCTCGCCGGAGTAGGTGATGTCGACCTGGCCTCCGGTCTCGGTGTAGACGGAGGTGATCCGGTACTTGAGCATCGGCGCCAGGCCGTCGGAGAGCCCGTCGACCCGGTTCTCCAGCGCCGTTCCCGCGAAGGTCACCTTCGGCGAGGTGGCGGTGCCGCCGACGTGGCCGGTGTGGGTGACGGAGTTCAGCCACAACGACGGGGTGGTGCCGTCACCGGGAGCGGGGTACTTGTGCTCCAGGGCCCAGGAGTCCACGTCGGTGTACGCGGTGCCGTCGTGGACCTGGGTGGTGACCTTGTCGAGTTTCTTACGGGTCCAGAACGTGGGCGAGAAGCGGTTGGTGCACGGGGTTCCGACGGCGCAGTGCTGGTCGAACGGGACGTCGGGCCACTTGGAGGCGTTGGCCTCGGTGAACTTGGACGGCGCGCAGTCGAAGCCGTCGGTGGGGAGGCACCGCTCGCCGACGGTGAACTTCACCCGGGCCGGGGCGGTGGCGTAGACGTCGTCGGAGCGCAGGCCGTAGTCGATGTGGGTGAGGTAACCGCCCCGGACGTACGGGGTGGCCGTGGTCTTGAGGTTGCGGCCGTAGTGGTTCCGCTCCTCGGCGTAGTGGTAGGTGACGACGTTTCCGTGCACGTCGACCACGTAGTCGAGGTTCCACTTGTACGCCTGCTGGCACCAAGAGGCGGCGAACGTCGACTCGTGGCAGGGCTCGCCCGAGTCGTTGCCGTACACCGGCACGGTCCACGCCGAGTCGGTCTCGGGGTCGCCGCTCTCCCAGCCGGGCAGCCGGTTGCGGCCGAAGAAGTACTGGGTGCCGTCGGTGGTGGTGACCTTCCAGTGCTCGCCGTCGTTGTCGCCGTTGTCCGCGCCGGTCAGCCGCTCGATCCTGGTGCCGTCGTCGCTGCGCATCCGCCAGGTGCCGTCCTCGTCGAGGATCAGCTCGCCGCCCTTGCCGTTGAGCGACAGGGTGGCGTTGTGCCGGGACCAGCACTGGTCCCCGGTCTTCTCGCCCTCGGCTTGGCCGTCGTCCGCGCACGGCTTGTAGCTGCGCTCGATGTACCCGGCGGCGTAGCTGAACCCCTCTCCGATCCAGGAGGTCTGGCTGTTGGAGGAGGCGGTGCGCCCGTCGACCGACCCCGAGGAGTAGCTGAGCCCGACGGTCGGCTTGAGGCCGGCCGCGGTCCCCGGGACGTTGATCGGGTAGGCCCAGTTGAAGTCACCGGTCTGCAGTCCCACGTCCCAACTGGACGCGGCGTTGAGCTCGGTCGCCTTGTAGTCGCCGGTCTCGCCCTCGCTGTCGGCCACCGCAGCCAGGAGGGTTCCCTCCCCCGCCGCTGCGGGGGCGACGGCGTTGAGCCTCATCACCTGCGGCTGGTTGTCCGAGGCGAGGTCGATCGCGGGCGCGCACTCGGCGGCGTCGGCATCGAGGACGCAGTCGTCCAGAGCGACGAGTTCGAGGCGGGAGGCGTAGTCGGCGCCGAAAGCGGGGGCGAAGTCGGCGTAGTCGAGGCCGATCTGGACCGGGCCGGTGGTCTGGGCGCCGTCGGTTCGGGTCAGGCGCAGCAGCACACCGGTGACCCCGGCTTGTTCGGCGGTGGCCTGGTCCAGAACCTCCACGCGCGCGCTGCGCACCGGTTCGACCCCGGCCGGCGCGGCCTCGGCGGCCTCCTCCTGCTCCGCCGCCCCGGGTTCGTCCCGGGCCTGCTCCGGTTCCGAGGACGGCTGCGCCTCGGGGGGCGGACCTTCCTGCTGCGAGGGCGACGGTTCCGGGTCCTGGGGCGCGGGGCTCGGCTCGGGGGTGTTCTGGGAGTCTCCGCCCTGGCTCTCCCCGGTGCCGGGGGCATCACCGGGAAGGGGGGACGTCCATCCGTCGAAGACCTCGGTGTTGACCGGGGCGATCGCGACCGTCTCCTCCTCACCGGGGACCGGTGGGGTGTCGGCCTCGGCGGACTCGGGGGCGGCGAGGTCGTCCTCGGTGCTGGCCTCCGTCGGCCACGCGGGGTCGCCCAGGTCGGTGACGGCGGCGTCGTCGATCGTGTCGTCTCGGACGATCCGGGCGTCGGGGGCATCGGTTCCCGGGATCGGCTCGTCGTCCTCGACGTCGGGTCTGGTGTTGTAGGCCATCGCCGAGGCCGGGATGGCAACCAGCAGCCCGGTGAGCATCACCAGGGAGAGAAGGAACGACAGGATGCTGCGCACGGGGGTGCGGGGGTGGGACGGCGAACCGGGCTCGGACATTGGGCTCCTCCAGTCCGGCGTCGTCAATCGCCGGACCGTCGTTTCAGCAGGGGATGGCAGAGGAAGGCGAAGAACCGTGAATCGGTTATCGATTCACTGGTGGTCCGAATCCGTATTTCAGGTAGCCGATGTCGTCCTCGCTGAGGACGCCCTGGTAGACGTGGACGTCGGCGAGGTCGCCGTTCCACAGGCCGGCCGGTGCCCCCTCGAACCGGGCGTCGCCGATGACGACGGGGCCGTCGGCGTGCCAGGGGGTGGCCTGGGTGGCGGTGCCCTGTTCGACGCCGTCGACGTAGAGGGTCATGGTGCCGGTGGTGGCGTCGAAGGTGGCGGCCAGGTGGGTCCAGGCGCCGAGTTCGGGAGGCTGGGCGGACAGGGCCTTGGGCCAGCCCGAGGCTCCGACGGTGTCCGACGGCGGCATCTTGAGCGTCCAGTTGTTCATCCCGTAGGTGCTCTGCCGGCCGAGGTAGAAGCCGCTGTGCTCGGTGCCGCTCTGGCTGAGGGCGGTGGGGTTGTCGGTAGTGGTGGCGTCCAGGCGGACCCACGCGGCGACGCTGAAGCTGGAGTCGGTGCGGATCGCGGGGCCGGTGGTGGCGATGCGCTCGTCGGTGCCGTTCAGGGTGGCGCCGGGGATGTACACGACGTCGTTGAACGCGGTGTTCCACACGGTGGCGGGGTCGCCGGTGAGGGTGCCGGTCAGACCGTGGTCGCTGGAGTCCGCGGCAGTGGTGCCCTCCGTCTCGTCGAGCTTCCACCGTCCTTCCAACGTGACAGGTCGGTTGGCGAGCGTCCACGCCTCCGAGGCGCCGTCGTCCAGCGCGGTGTCGGTGACGAGGCGGTCCCAGATCTTGACGTCGTCGATGCCGCCGGCCCAGTAGTAGTTCTTCACGCCCTGGTACTTGCCGCGTCCCAGGGTGAGGGGGCCGGTGGTGGACCAGGCGCTCTCCTGTGTGGCGGTCCCCTGCTTGACGCCGTCCACGTACAGGGCGACCTCGCCGGTGACGGCGTCGTAGGTGCCCAGCAGGTGGGTCCACACCCCGGTCCGCGCCGGTTCGGCGGACAGCGCGTAGGCCCATCCGGCGGTCCCGTCGGCGGGGGCGTCGGCGGGCGACATCTTGAACACCCAGGCGTCCTGGTCCTTCTGGTAGCCCAGGTGGAAGGGGCTCTGCTGGGCGCCGTCCTGGCCGATCGCGGTGTGGTGGGCGTTCTTGTCGTCCATCTTCACCCAGGCGGCCACGGAGAACGTCTCGCCGGTGTCCACGACGGGGCCCGGGACGGTGATCTCGTCCCAGGCCGGATCGGCGGGAACGTAGCCGTGGGTGTGGACGGCGGTGCCTTCGAGGCGGGGGGCGTTGTCCTCGACCGCGCCGACCCGGCCGCGGATCCAGTCCACCCCGGCCGTGGCCGTGGCCGCGCGCCCGTCCTGGCGGGAGTCGGCGGCGGTCGTGCCGGTGCCCTCGTCGAAGGTGAAGTGCGCGACCGGGTGGCTGGGCGGGGCGACCAGGAACGTGTACGCCAGCGCGCACGCCGAGGAGTTGCCGAAGCCGTCGGTGGTGCGCGCGTAGACCAGGTTCGGTCCGTCGGTGCGGGGGGTGAGGGTGGCGGTGACCGATCCGCCCTGGCTGGCGGGGGTCAGCTCGGTGGCGCAGGTGTCGTCGTTGAGGCCGTAGTGGTAGGCCGTGGCGGTGGTCACGCCGTTGTTGGCGAAGGTGAACTCCCCCGGTTTGCCGACGCTTCCCGAAGCGGCATCGCCTTCGGGGTAGTCGGTCGAGGTCACCTGGGGGCCGGTCTCGGGGTTGGTGGTGTTGACCCGCAGGTGGCACCAGCCGGACCAGGAGCCCCACACGGTCCCGTCGTGGGCGCGGGCCCGGTACCGGATCAGCGTGTCCTCGGGCAGCGCGCTCGCGGTGACCGACCTTTCGCTGCCCGAGGGCCACTTGGCGACGTCGGCCGAGGTCGAGTCCCTGGTCTGGATCGTGGTTCCGTCGGACTGGATCTGGAACTGGGCCTTGGCCTTCTGGGCGGCGTACTTGGAGTCGGTGTCCCTCACCTGGGCGTACAGGCGCGGTGTGGCCGAGTTGACCAGGCGCGGCCTGGCGGGGTCGGTGGCGCAGGCGCCGCCGTGGGAGTCGCGCATGGCGGAGGTGGCCGGGGTCGCGGGGGCGTTGTTGTAGACCACGACCAGGGACGGGTTCTTCTTGAAGCGCCGCCAGTCGTGGTTGGAGCCCGACACGGTCTCGTTGCCGTACAAGCCGAGGATGATGTCGGCCTTGCCGTTGGCGCGGCCCCACTCGTAGGCGGCGGTGGCGTCGAACTCCACGCCCGAGCCCTCGCAGCCGGCGCGGCCCTTGTCCACGGTCTCGGTGTCGAGGCGGGTCAGCTTGTCGGGCTGGTCGCTCCAGGTGGTGGCGGAGCTGATGCCGCCGGTGCGCTAGAGCTCGACGCGCGCGTCGGTGCAGCCGAAGGCGTGGGCGACCTCGGTGCGCAGGGTGGCGGACCGGATCGTGGCGTTGCGGGTTCGCTCGTAGACGCTGAACCGCCAGAACACGCGCTTGGTGTGGCCGTACTGGGGTTCGTATCCCACGCCGCTGTCGGCGTCGGACTTGTTGTAGTAGGCGGTGGTGGGGAAGCGCTTGTCGACGTAGGCCCACGCCTCGCGCTTGACCGAGACCGAGGGGTCGATGAACACCGGGTAGGTGGTGGCCTCGTCGGTGAGCATCTCCTGGTCGGGCCGCAGGCGCAGCGCGCCGTCGACGACCTCGGTGGGCACCTGCTCCATCCGCGCTCCCGTGGCGGGGGCCAGGGCGCGGGCGGCCGCGCCGGTGTCGCCTTGCCCGTCCTGGCCGGAGGAGTCCCACATGGCGGGCGCCGAGGCCACGAACACGCTCTCGCCCTCGGGGGTGACGGCGTCCAGGTTCCCGGTCTCGTCGGCCTCGATCGTCACTCCGGTGCCCTGGACCGGCAGGTCCAGCTGGGCCAGGGCGGGGTTGGCGGCGGCCTCGGCGGTGCGCACCACGAGCACCTGGGTGAACCCGTCGACCCCGGCGCTCACCACCAGGTCCACGTCCGGGAGCACTTCGGGGTAGGTGGCGCGGTCGGCCTCCAGGACCGGTTCGGGGAGCGCTCCCAGCCAGTCCAGCGCGACCGAGCGGCCGCCGAGTGAGACCCGGGCCAGCGCGTCGTCGCCGCCGCCGGAGAAGACCAGGTCCGCGGCCGTGGCCCGGGGCCGCACGGTCCCGTCGTCGGCGCGCACCAGCGTGGTGTCCACGTCCCGCCATCCGCCGCCCGTGCGCACCCGCACCGGGGAGGGGTGGGTCTGGAGCGTGAACGTGCCGTCGGGGTTGGCGAAGACCTGCGACCGCTCGTCGGTGGCCGAGACGATCTCGACCGGCTCGCCCGTCTCCTCGGCCTGGTCGAGGGCCTGCTGCTCCTGGGCCGCGCCGTCGGGCGACTCCCCGTCGTCCGCCGCCGCGGGGGCGGTCCACAGCAGACCCGCCGCGACCGCTCCGGCCAGCACACCAGCACACCAACGCACACCGAACACCACGAGCACCCGATCCAGCAGAAGCCGACAAAGCACACCGGACCGGGCAGACCCGACCGTTCCCCTAAGGACCGGGTAAAAGTAACGAACCCATGATCACCCGTAAAGGAAACCCGAGAACACGTCGCTCACACAAAGTCATAGAGCGATCACGCTCCTTCGCGGACGCTGCGCGGACACCGTGTCCGCGTGTTCCAAACCCGCGCGAAGTGGCCGGATCCGGCCACTCCGCGGAGTCGCCGTTCACCTGAACCGGAACAGGAATTCACCGAAGGAGCCCCTGGAACCACTGCCACGCAAGGACTCTCGCAACGGCCGTGCACTCACTGACGGGATTTCTCTCCGGGCCCCCAACTTCAATACCGAGCCGTTCAGAGTCCGGTGGGGATCGCCGGGGCCGTCCGCCGCCTCGGCGAGGACGGTGACGAGGCGGCGACGGCGGGTGCCGGTCGGGGCCGCGCCCACGACCTCCGTGATGTCCGTTCCTCCCGGTGATCTTGACCTTTTCGGGGCCTCAACCGTCTCTGAGACCCCGAAAAGGTCAAGATCACCGGAGAGAGCGCCGAACACCCCCGTGCCGGGGACTCCCTAGACCGCGCGTTCGGCCGATCCTCCGGGGGCGGCTCCGGCGCCCTGCCAGCCCGCCACGCGGGAGGGGTCCAGGTTGAGCACGTCCAGGGTGCTGCGGCCCGAGCACAGGGCGGCCAGCACCTCCTGGTCCCGCGAGACCGACTCCACCGTGTCGGCGACGATGGCGGCGGCCCGGCCCCGGGGCAGGCAGACGGCGCCGTCGTCGTCGACGACCATCCAGTCGCCGCGTCGCACCGGGAAGGCGTCCGCGCCCAGTCGGACCTCCCGGCCCACCGAGCCGCCCGCGTCGCGGCCGGGGGCGCGCACCGAGACCCCGGCGCTGACGACGGGGAGCCCGCAGCGGGCGATGGCGGCGACGTCGCGCACGCAGCCGTCCACGATGATCCCGGCCAGTCCGCGCACGCTCGCGGCCACGGCGAGGATCTCGTCGACGTACCCGTACTCGGGCTCGCCCGCCACGTCCACGACCAGGGCGCTGCCGGGCGGGGCCTGGGCGACGGCCACGTGCAGAGCGAGGTTGTCGCCGGGGGCGCAGCGCACCGGGAACGCCGAGGCCGCGAAGGCGGCCCCCGGCCACACCGGGAACAGGTGCGATCCCAGCGGCCGCGCGCCGCTCCTGGCGAGTGCCGCGGTTCCCGCCGCCGTCAGAGTGTCCGCAAGCGCCACGTCGTTCCTCCCGTTGCCACCGCGCCGGTGCGGGACGTCCGGGGAAACGGAGGCCCGGCCGGCCCGACATCCCTCATACTCACCGGTAACTTCAACGCGACGCAAGGCATGGCCGCCCGGAATCCAAAAAACTGCTACCGCTGGTTACATCCGGAACGGCGGAGCGGGCGCCGCGGACCCCGGGTCCGCGGCGCCCGCTCCGCCCGGCCTCACCGGACCTCGGCCGTGACGCTTCCCCCGAGGATCTCGCTGAACTCCACGCTCGCCGCCTCGAAGGCCCCCGAGGCCGTGACCGTGCCCGTGGCGCTCTCGCCCGGGGCCAGGGTGTCGGAGGGGATCTTGGTGTCGTCCACGACCATTCCCTCACCCGCGCCGTGCTCGGCGCCGTCGGTGTCGGTAATGGTGAAGTAGAACGGGTTGACGTCGACCGCCTCGTCCCCGTTGTTGACCACCGTGACCAGGACGCTGGTGTAGTCGCCCTCGGTGTACAGCGCGTTCGGGGTGAACTCGGCGGCCTCGGCCGTCAGCTCCACGTCGAGGGGCTCCGCCGGCTCCGGGCTGTACCCCTCCAGGGTCGGGAAGGCCACGACGTCGCCGCCCCCGGGCCGGTCCTCGCCAACGCTCTCGCCGACGCTGCGGAGCGCCCCGAGGACGACGGCCACGACGACCAGCGCCGCCAGGAGGCCGCCGCAGCCGAGGCACCCCCACAGCAGCCAGAGGCCCCTTCCTTGCTTCTGCGGGGGCGCGGGGGGCTGCTGCGGCGGATACATCGGTCTCCTCGTCATCGGAGCGGGGGTGGGGCACGGCGCGTGACGCCGCTCCCCCGTACCGTAGCGGCCCCGTTCCCCCTCGAAACGACAGATCCCGCGCCGTGGCCGTATCCGGCCGTCGGGGGACGGGTCACACCCCGTCGGCGCCCGCCAGCCCCGCCACCGCGTCCAGCGCCCCGCGGGCCGCGGCGGTGTCGTGGACGCGGAAGACGCGCGCGCCCAGCCAGGCCGAGACCGCCAGGGCCGCCAGCGTCCCCGGTCCGCGCTCGGCGACCGGCCGGTCCAGGGTCTCGCCGATGAAGTCCTTGTTGGACACCGCCACCAGCACCGGCCAGCCGGTCGCCGCCAGCTCGCCCAGGCGCCGGGTCAGCTCCAGGGAGTGGTAGGTGTTCTTGCCGAAGTCGTGGGTGGGGTCGATGAGCAGGCGGTCCGGCCGCACGCCCAGGGACACCGCCCTCTCGGCCAGGCCCACCACGGTGGACTCCACGTCGGCGACCACGTCCGCGTAGGACACCCGGTGCGGGTCGGTGCGCGGCCCCAGCCCTCCGCTGTGGCTGCACACCAGCCCCACGTCGTACTCGGCGGCCGCCCGGGCCAGGTCCGGATCGGCCCCGGACCAGGTGTCGTTGATCAGGTCCGCCCCGGCCTCGGCGCACTCGCGCCCCACCCGCGCCCGCCAGGTGTCCACCGAGATGACCAGTCCCGGGTGGCGGCGGCGCAGCTCGGCCACGAACGGCACGGTCCGCCGGATTTCCTCCTCCGTGGACACGTGCTCCCCGTACCCGGCCTTGACCCCGCCCACGTCGACGATGTCGGCCCCCGCCGCCACCGCCGCGTCGGCCGCCGCCAGCGCGGCGTCGAAGGCGAAGGTGGCGCCCTTGTCGTAGAAGGAGTCCGGGGTCCGGTTCAGCACCGCCATGACGGCGTACTGCCCCGGCCCGAACTCCGCGCCGCCCAGGCGCAGCACCCCCGACGGACTGCTCATCCGGCCCCCTTCGGCCGCTGGACCGCCGAGGCCGGCGGCTCGTCGATCTGCTGGCGCTCCTTGGCCACCGACAGATGTTCCCACGTCTCGGCGTAGGTGACGTCGGGGTACCCCCGGATCGTCTCCAGGGCCTCCACGAGCGTGGGCCGGTCCGGGGCGGTGGCCTCGCCGACGACGTCGTAGCGGCCGAAACCGGTGGCGGCGAACGACACCCCCGGAACGGTGACCAGCCGGGCGGCGAGCGCTCCGGCGTCGCCCCGGCACGAAAGGCCGAACCCCAGGTGCTCGGTCGCGCCGACCGCGGACGCCTCGATCAGCGCCGTGACGTGGACCACGCCCGCGTCGATCAGCCGGACCACCCGCGAGCGCGCCGCCGCCTGGGACAGCCCCACCGCGCGGGCGAGCTCGGCGTAGGAGGCCCTGCCGTCGGCCTGGAGGTGCCTCACCAGCCGCCAGTCCAGCGGGTCGACGGACACCTCGCGCAGCGTCCGCACGCTTGAATAGGAGTCCTTGACGATCTCGTCGGCGCGGAAGACCTCGGCCCCCGCGACCCCGGGGATCTTGCGGAGCTGGGTGAGCTCGGCCGCGAGCGCGCCGTCGTCGCGCACCCGCACGTGCGCGACCGCGGGGAAGCGCCCGGCGGTCTGCGCGGCGAACGTCACCGCCTCTCGGCGGGCCAGTTCGTCCATCACCGGCCTTACCGGCCCGAAAACACGAAGTGAAATATGTCCGAATACCTCCATTCCCATGACTCCGGCGTGCAGGACCCCGACGATCCGGATCGCCCCGGTCGCGATGAGGTGCCTGACCCGGGCGCGGACCGCCGTACGCGACAGCCCGACCCCGTCGGCCAGCGCCTGGTAGGTCGCTCTTCCGTCCCCCTGCAGCGCCCTCACGAGCGCCGCGTCGACCGCATCGAGCACGATCAGTGCCTTTCGTTCCCGTGGCAACGCCCCTCTGCCCCCCGGGCATCGCCCCCTCCTGCGGCCAGATCATGGCAGCTGCGGCGGCGGTTAACTACTGATCACGAAAGAAACAAGGCCGACTTCGGCCAGCCAAAACCTGTGAACCGGACATGCGGCGATTCCACCAGACATAACGGACAGCGGGCAAACGGGCCGCCGTCGAACGCCGGTGTGCCAACAACTCCGGCAAAGCGCGACACTGTATACGCATAACGACGCGCCTGAGCGGTAGGTGGCGAGAAGCGGGACCCGTGGCCCGGGTGCCCCGCCCCACCGCCGGGCGTACCCGCTGGGACGGCAGGAGAAGGGAAGCCCGATGGCCGAGAGGCGAACGGAGCAGGCGCACAGCCGTCCGAAGGGCATGGGCCGCGCGCTGTTGTGGACAGCCGGATCACTGGTGGTTCCGGGCATAGCGCACCTGCGTACCGGACACCGCCTGGCAGGCGGCCTCATCCTCGCCTGCTACCTGCTGCTGGTCGGCGGCGCCGTCACGGCCGCCCTCCTGCTCAGCGGCGACCTCCTCCAGGGCGCGCGCATGGCGGTCCAGGGCCGCTGGCTGCTGACCGCGTCGGTCGTCGCCTTCGTCCTGGCGGTGCTGTGGATGACGGTCGTGATCCACTCCTACCTGATCACCCGCCCGCCCGGCTCGCGCGGGTTCCACCGGTTCCTCGCGGGCTCGATGGTCACCGTGCTCTGCCTGGTGGTCGCCACGCCGGCCGCCGCGGTCGTGTACACCTCGTACACCGCCTACGACACGCTCTCGACGGTGTTCGGCGACGCCCTCGCGCAGCCCCACGACGCCTCCGACCCCTGGAACGGCCAGGAGCGGGTGAACGTGCTGCTGCTGGGCGGGGACTCGGGCGACAACCGGTACGGCATGCGCACCGACTCCATGATGGTGGCCAGCATCGACGTCGAACACGGCGACGTCATGCTGATCGGCCTGCCCCGCAACCTGGAGAACGTGCCCTTCCCCGAGGGCACCGCGCTCGCCGAGCGCTACCCCGCGCCCTACGGCTTCGACGACCTGCTCAACGAGGTCTACCAGACGGTCGTCGAGGACGAGACGCTGGCGATCAACCCCGACGTGCAGGACCCCGCCGCCGACACCCTCAAGCAGGTGATCGGCGGGGCCGTCGGCCTGGACATCGAGTACTACATGCTGGTCGACATGCAGGGCTTCGAAGACCTGATCGACGCCATCGGCGGCATCGAGGTGCTGATCGAGGAGCCCCTGGAGTACGGCCAGCGGGGCGAGGTGCTCGAACCCGGCCTGCGGACCCTCAACGGCGAGGAGGCGCTGTGGTACGGGCGCACCCGGGTCAACAGCGACGACTACTCCCGGATGGGCCGCCAGGGCTGCCTGATCAAGTACGTGGCCCAGCAGGCCAACCCCACCACCATCCTGACCAGCTTCCAGGGCCTGGCCGGGGCCACCAAGCGCACCCTGCGCACCGACGTCCCCCAGGCCAAGATCCCGCACTTCGTCGACCTGGCCGAGCTGGTCGCCTCGGGTGACATGGAGACCCTCCAGCTGTCCCCGCCGCAGGTCGACACCGCCTACCCGGACTGGGAGCGGATTCACGAGCTCGTGGACGACGCGGTGCGCGACCAGGAGAACGCCCGGGAGCCCGTGGACGCGCAGGCGACCCCGGGGGCCGCCTCGGGCCCCGAACCGTCCCCCTCCGCCAGCCCGTCCGATCCGGCGGCCGACCCGTCCGACACGACCGAGTGGCAGGACTACACCGGTCTGAACGAGCCGTCGCCGACCTCGCCGGGGCGGCAGGTCGGCGAGGACGCCACCTCGCTCGACGCGCTCTGCCCCTGACGGAGCGCGGGACGGGCCCGGCGCGCCCGGACGGGCCGGGCCGCCCGCCTGGTGAGGGCTTTCGTCGGACGTCCACCTATGATCGGACGGCGGGGAACGCGCGCAATGGGGCGCTCGTGTCCGGCCCCGAACAGCCACAACGGCGCCCCCACCTCCGTCATGCCCTTCGGGCGACCGCGGAGAACGGGGAGCGCCCCGACGCGGAGGCAAACGCATGTCGGCCAACCTTGACGAGAAGATCAGCCCGCTGTACGACGCGATCCTGCGGCGCAACCCCGGCGAGATCGAGTTCCACCAGGCGGTACGCGAGGTCCTGGAGACGCTGGGGCCCGTGGTGGCCAAGCGCCCGGAGTTCGTCCACGCCAAGATCATCGAGCGGCTCTGCGAGCCCGAGCGCCAGCTGATCTTCCGGGTCCCGTGGACCGACGACTCCGGCGAGATCCACGTCAACCGGGGCTTCCGGGTGGAGTTCAGCAGCACGCTGGGCCCCTACAAGGGCGGCCTGCGCTTCCACCCCTCGGTGAACCTGGGCATCGTCAAGTTCCTGGGCTTCGAGCAGATCTTCAAGAACGCGCTCACCGGACTCCCCATCGGCGGCGGCAAGGGCGGCAGCGACTTCGACCCCAAGGGCCGCTCCGACGCCGAGATCATGCGCTTCTGCCAGTCCTTCATGACCGAGCTCTACCGGCACCTCGGCGAGTACACCGACGTTCCCGCCGGCGACATCGGCGTGGGCGGGCGGGAGATCGGCTACCTGTTCGGCCAGTACAAGCGGATCACCAACCGGTACGAGTCCGGCGTGCTGACCGGCAAGGGCCTGAACTGGGGCGGCGCGCAGGTCCGCAAGGAGGCCACCGGGTACGGGAGCGTGCTGTTCACCGCCGAGATGCTCAGGGCGCGGGGCGACTCCCTGGAGGGCCGGCGCGTGGCCGTGTCCGGTTCGGGGAACGTGGCGATCTACTCGATCGAGAAGGCCCAGCAGCTCGGCGCCAACGTCGTGACCTGCTCGGACTCCAGCGGGTACGTGGTCGACGAGAAGGGTGTCGACCTGGAGCTGCTCAAGCAGATCAAGGAGGTCGAGCGCGGACGCGTCTCCGACTACGCCCTGCGGCGCGGCCACGACGCCCGGTTCATCCCCGACTCCAGCGTCTGGGAGGTGCCGTGCGACGTGGCCCTCCCCTCGGCCACGCAGAACGAGCTGACCGGGTCCGACGCCGCCGCCCTGGTGCGCAACGGCGTCAGGGCCGTCGCCGAGGGCGCGAACATGCCGACCACCCCCGAGGGGGTCCGGGTGTTCGCCGAGGCCGGGGTGGCCTTCGCCCCGGGCAAGGCCGCCAACGCGGGCGGGGTGGCCACCAGCGCGCTGGAGATGCAGCAGAACGCCTCCCGCGACTCCTGGACCTTCGCGCACACCGAGGAGCGGCTGGCCGGGATCATGCGGCACATCCACGACACCTGCTACGAGACGGCCGAGCGCTACGGCCGCCCCGGCGACTACGTCGCGGGCGCCAACATCGCCGGTTTCGAGGCGGTCGCCGAGGCGATGACCGCGCAGGGGCTGATCTAGGGAGCCTCGTCGCGGGGGTGGTCCGCGCACCGGTGCTTCGGGCGGGTCGTCCGGCCCCACGCCACGCGGATCGCGGGGTCAGGGCGGGCGGCAATGGCGGCGCCGGGCGGGACCGCGCCCACGATGACCGTGTCGCGTGGTTCCCGTTGGTGATCGTGCTGTCATCCCCTCGAAACCGAGGATCTCGGGGGATGACGGCACGATCACCGGACAGGGGTCCTGGGGATGACCGCGCACCGGTCCCTCCACGCGGCCCGGTCCCCGCGACGGGGGACCACGGCGCCCGTCAGCCCTTGCCGTCGAAGCGGCCGTAGCGGCCGCGGTGGTAGAGCAGCGGATCGGTGCCGCCGTCCACGGCCGCGCCCACCACCCGGCCCACCACCAGCCAGTGGTCTCCGACGGCGAGCAGGTCGTGGCGCTCGCACAGCACGTGCGCCGCGACCCCGTCCAGCAGCGGCAGGCCGTCGGGGCCCTCGGACCACCGGGTGGGCGGGGCGAACCTGTCCACCCCCCGGGTGGCGAAGCGCGCGGCGGTGTCGTGCTGGTGCTCGGCCAGGATGTTCACCGCGAAGCCGCGGGCGTCCCGGATGCCCGGCCAGGTGCCCGAGGCGGCGTTGACGTAGAAGGACACCAGCGGCGGGGCGAGGCTCACGCTGGTGAAGGAGGTCGCCGTCATGCCGACCGGCGGTCCGTCCGGGGAGGGCGCCGTGACGATGACCACCCCGGCGGCGTGCGTGCCGAGCGTGGCACGGAACAGGTCCGCGCTCACCTGAGTCCCGTCAGTGCGCGGACCGCGCTTCCCCATGAACCCCTCCACCGCTCGTGTGCTCTCGACCGATGTTCGCATTCCCGCTCCCCGCTTCGCCACGGCCCTCTCTCCGGCCGTCCCTGGGCACCAGCTCCCATCGGGTGGTCCGGTATTCCGCGCGCGCCGGTGTGACGAATCCCGCTCCCCCTCCGGAGGTGGCCGGTTCCTGCCACGGGCGTTGCCGGAACCGCCGCCGCGTGTGACGATCTGGGCGGCCGCGCCCCCGACGCCCCGGACGGAGCCCCATGACCTCGGGACAGCTGTGGGTCCTGATCGGGCTGGGGGTGTTCCACGGGGTCAACCCCGGGATGGGCTGGCCGTTCGCGGTCTCGCGCGGCCTGCAGGAGCGCAGCCGGGCCGCCGTCGTGGGCGCCCTCCCCGCTCTGGCCCTGGGGCACGCGGCCTCGGTCGCGCTGGTGGCGGTGGCCGTCACGGCGACCGGGACGACGCCGGCCGCGCGCTGGTTCACCGTCGGGGGCGGGCTCGTGGTGTGCGCGGCCGGGGCGTGGCTGCTGCTGCGCCCGACGCACGCGCACCGGCCCCCGGTGCGGGTGCCGCTGCGGCGGCTGGCCGCGTGGTCCTTCGTGATGTCCCTGCTGCACGGCTCGGGGCTGATGCTGCTGCCCGTGCTGGCGGGCCGGGTCGACGGCGGCGCGGCGGCCGCCGGAGGCCACTCGCACGGGGTCGCGGCGGTTCCGGCCCCCTCCCCCTCCCCTGCCCCGGCGGCCCCCGGCCTTCCCGACCTGTTCGACGCGACCCTGCTGGGGCTGGCCGCCGCGGGCGTGCACACACTGGCGATGGTCGCCGCCACGGGGGTCGCGGCGCTGGTGGTGCACGACTTCTTCGCCGTGCACGCGCTTCGGCTGCGCTGGGCCACCATGGACCGCGTCTGGGCCCTCTCCCTCATCGCCGGCGGCGTCTTCGTCCTGTGGAGCGCCCGCCACTGAGCTTCTCGGAGGCCGCGCCGGGCCCGCCCGGGCCGCGCGGGGGCGGCGCGGCGGACCGGCCGGGTGCTCCTCCCGGTCCCGCCGGATTCCGGTTCCCTGTCGGCGGTCCGGTGGTCGGCGGCCCCTCCGGGAGCGGCTATCTTCGGGGCCATGGCGAGGCGGTGGCGGGGCGCGGTGGCGACGGTCGGGGTGCTGGTGCTCCTCGCGGCGGGGGTCCTGGTGGGCGGCCCGTGGCTGCTGGAGCGGGCGGGGCTGGACGGGACGTCGCTGCCGTGGGGGCCCGACTGCGTGGTGTCCGCGGACGGCGGGCCGGTGGAGCTGACCCGGGAGCAGGCGATGGCCGCGACCACCGCGGTCGCGCTGCGCTCGCGCGGCGAGGAGGCCGCCGACCCCGAGGGCGTGCCCACCGAGGCCCTGGAGGCGCTCGCCCGGGGCCCGGCCGACGCGCCCGGGCCGGTGCTGACCTGCCGGTCGGAGCCGGGACCCGCGCTCGAAGCGCAGGAGATGACCGCGACGGGGCTGACCCCGCGCGCCGAGGCGCTGCTGGCCGCGCTGAACGAGGACTTCGGCCCGCTGAGCCTGGGCGGGTTCCAACCGGGCGGAGTCACCGACGGGCACGGCGAGGGCTCCGCGCACTACGACGGCCGCGCCGTCGACGTGTTCTTCCGGCCGGTCGACGAGGGGAACCGGCGCTCCGGCTGGGTCCTGGCGCAGTGGCTGGTGGCGCACGCCGAACGGCTGGAGGTGTCGGTGGTGATCTTCGACGACCGGATCTGGAGCACCCGGTTCGCCGCGGCGGGGTGGCGCGGGTACACGTCCGCGGACACGGGCAACGACATCCTCCAGCACCGGGACCACGTCCACGTGGACGTGCTCCGCGGGGAGGGATGAGCCGGGCGGCGGGCTCCGGGCCGCCGCGCGGCGGCCCCGCCCCGTGCGAGACGGAGCAGACCAGGCCGTTCCTTGGGGAAGCCGCCTGGCAGAAGCGGCTCCGACACGTTACGTTTCCAGACGTGCGTGAAATCGACCACGAATTCCTGTCCCTGCCCCTGCGCGTGCTCGCCGACGCGGCGCTGCAGCGCGCCCGCGACCTCGGCGCGGACCACGCCGACTTCCGCCTCGAACGCGTCCGCGGCCAGCGCCTCGTCCTGGCCGACGGGTCCGTGGAGTCGTCCGGCGAGACCGACACCCTCGGCTTCGCCGTCCGGGTCGTGCACAACGGCACCTGGGGCTTCGCCGCCGGAACGGAGCTGACCACCGACGCGGCCGCCTCGGTGGCGGCCCGGGCCGTCGACGTCGCCAAGGTCGCCTCGGTGCTCAGCAGCGACCACATCGAGCTGGCGCCCGAACCCGCGCACCACGACGCCGTGTGGGTCTCCTCCTACGAGGTGGACCCGTTCGACGTCCCGGTGCGCGACAAGACCGAACTGCTCGCCGACTGGAGCCGCCGCCTGCTGGCCGACCCGCGGGTGAACCACGTGGACGCGAGCCTGCTCCAGGCCAAGGAGCAGAAGTTCTACGCCGACACCGCCGGGACCGTGACCACCCAGCAGCGGGTGCGCCTGGCGCCCGTGGTGGAGGCCGTGTCCACCTCCGACGGCCGGCTGGAGAGCATGCGGACGATCTCCCCCCCGGTCGGCCGGGGGTACGAGTACCTTCCGACGGTGGAGGCCGAACTGGCCGAGCTGCCCGAGCTGCTGGCCGCCAAGGCCGCCGCGCCCAGCGTCGAGCCCGGCGAGTACGACCTGGTCATCGACCCGTCGAACCTGTGGCTGACGATCCACGAGTCCATCGGGCACGCCACCGAGCTGGACCGGGCCCTGGGCTACGAGGCCGCCTACGCGGGCACCTCGTTCGCCACCCCCGACGGGCTCGGATCGCTGCGGTACGGATCGCCGATCATGAACGTCACCGGCGACCGCACCGTCGAGCACGGCCTGTCCACCATCGGCTACGACGACGAGGGCGTGGCCACCTCCTCGTTCGAGCTGGTGACCGACGGCGTGCTCACCGGTTACCAGCGCGACCGGCGGATCTCGCGGCTGACCGGGCACGAGCGCTCCAACGGCTGCGCGTTCGCCGACTCCCCCGCGACCATGCCGATCCAGCGCATGGCCAACGTCTCGCTCGCGCCCGACCCCCGCGGCCCCTCCACCGAGGAGCTGATCCGCCGGGTCGACGACGGGATCTACGTCGTGGGCGACCGCAGCTGGTCGATCGACATGCAGCGCTACAACTTCCAGTTCACCGGGCAGCGCTTCTACCGGATCCGCGGCGGCCGCGTCACCGGGCAGCTGCGCGACGTGGCCTACCAGGCGACCACCACCGACTTCTGGAACTCGATGACCGCGCTGGGCGGCCCGCAGACCTACGTGCTGGGCGGGGCGTTCAACTGCGGCAAGGGACAGCCCGGCCAGGTCGCGCCGGTCAGCCACGGCTGCCCGAGCGCGCTGTTCGAGAAGGTCCGGGTGCTGAACACCGTGCGGGAGGCCGGAGCGTGAGCGGCGTCCACTCCCCCGAATCGAAGAGGTCAACTGTGAGCCAGTCCCTGTCCGCCCAGGCCGTCACCGAGCGCGTGCTGGAGCTGTCCCGCGCCGACGACTGCATGGTGCTGGTGACCGAGAACAGCACGGCCAACCTCCGCTGGGCCGGGAACTCGCTGACCACCAACGGGGTCACGCGGGGGCGCGAGGTCACCGTGGTCTCCCTGGTCGAGGGGCCCGAAGGCACGTCGGTGGGCACGGTCTCGCGCAGCGGGCTGCGCGACGACCAGCTGGAGGACCTGGTGCGCTCGGCCGAGGCCGCCGCGCGCGAGGCGCCCCCGGCCGAGGGGGCGCACCCGCTCCTGGGCCCCGGCACCGGCGCGGCCCAGGGGGTCGGCGGCGACTGGGACGCGCCGCCCGCCGCGACCGACATCGGGGTGTTCTCCACGTTCGCGCCTGACCTGGGCACCGCCTTCGAGCGTTCGGCCAAGGCCGGGGTGAAGCTGTACGGGTACGCCGAGCACTCCCTGAACTCGACGTTCTTCGGCTCCTCCACGGGGGTGCGGCTGCGCCACGACCAGCCGACCGGGACGGTGGACCTCAACGCGAAGTCGGCGGACCCGGGGCACTCCACCTGGGTGGGGCGGGCCACCCGGGACTTCGCCGACATCGACGTCGAGGCGCTGGAGGCCGAGTTGGGCCGCCGGATCGCCTGGGCCCGCACCAGCGTGGAGCTGCCCGCGGGCCGGTACGAGACGCTGCTGCCCCCCGAGGCGGTCGCGGACCTGATGATCGACCTGTACTGGGGCATGGGCGCGCGGGACGCCTTCGAGGGGCGCACCGCCCTCTCGGCCAAGCGCGCGGGCACCCGGGTGGGCGAGCGGCTGTCCCCGCTGCCGCTGCGGCTGCGCTCGAACCCCGCCGAGCCGGGGCTGGAGTGCGCGCCGTTCGTGCTGGCCGACTCCCCGGGGCGGCGTATCAGCGCCTTCGACAACGGGCTGCCGATCCGCGAGTCGGAGTGGATCAGCGACGGGGAGCTGTCCCGGCTGGTGCAGACGCACGACTCGGCGGTGCTGACCGCGCTGCCGGTGACGCCGGACACCGACAACCTGGTCCTGGAGCTGCCCGGCGCCACCGCGTCCCTGGACGACATGGTGGCGGGCACCGAGCGGGGCCTGCTGGTGACCTGCCTGTGGTACATCCGGGTGGTGGACCCGCGCAGCATGCTGCTCACCGGCCTCACCCGGGACGGCGTGTACCTGGTCGAGGACGGCGAGGTGAAGGGCGCGGTGAACAACTTCCGGTTCAACGAGTCGCCGGTGGGACTGCTGGAGCGGGTGAGCGAGGTGGGGCGCACGGTCCCGGCCCTCTCACGCGAGATGGGCGACTACTTCACGCGCACCGCGATGCCGCCCATGCGCGTCCCGGACTTCAACATGTCCACGGTGAGCCGGGCCTCCTAGCTTCCGCGGGCCTTAACCGTCCTAAACCCGCACGCATAACGCGGATAAGGGCAAGATCGACGAAGGGACCGGGGCCGGTCCTCGTCGTCACCGTCGGCGGCCCGCCCCGCCGCGGAGCGCTTCCCTGCGCTCCGTGGCGGGGCCGTCACGACCTCCCGGTTTTCCGTCCGGCTCTTTACGACCCGCTGGTCCGGGCCAGAACGGATCTTTAGCCGAAATTTCTCCGGTTCTGCCCCTCGGAGCCGTCGGATAGTCGGTGTTTCAGAGCTAAAGAACCTGGAAAGCGCGGGACTCTCCCGAGATCACGTCGTAACAGACTCTTGACGTACACGGGGGATCGGCAGTGTAGATTGGGTTTCAGCGCTTCAGTCCCCCGCTGGAGCGCACGGCCGGTGTCCCGAGCCCCCGTCGGAACACCGTGCGCGACGTCGGGTGGCTTGCCCCCGTAGCCACCCGGCGTCGCTTTTTCTTTGCGCGATAACTGATCTTGACCATTCTTTGCCGCTCCACGCGGTTTGCTGCACCTGGGGGTAAAGAATGCACAATGGGCCGAACGGCACGTCTCCGGATTCGGGGCCCGAGTATACGCAGTGTTCACGGAAAGGCTGCCGCGAGAGCGCCGAGTGGGTCCTGGTGTGGAACAATCCCAAGATCCACACGCCCGACCGCCGCAAGACCTGGCTCGCCTGCTCCGAGCACCGCGAATACCTGTCCGGTTTTCTGGACCGCCGCGGCTTTCTGCGTGAGACGGTCGCCCTGGCCGACTTCGACGGCTGAGGCGGGGCCTCAGAACCGGGCGCGGGCACGGGCCAGCGCCTCGGGGGTGTCGCAGTCGACGGCGGCCTCGGCCAGCGGCACCGCGACCGGTTCCAGGGGGGCGAGCAGGCCGCGCAGCGAGCTTCCGGGATATCCGGCCAGGGCCGCGCGCACGGCCGCCGCGCGCCACACCCCGGCCGTCCACTGGGGGTGCCCCCGGTCGTCCGCCAGGACCGCTCCGTCCCCGCGCGCCGCTGCGGCGCGCAGCGCCTCGACGGCCTCCGCGTCCAGGAACGGCATGTCCGCGGCGAGAAGCGCGAACCAGGGTTCACGCACCTCGGCCAGCCCGGTGCGGAGCGCGGGGACCGGCCCCGCGCCGGGCGGGTCCTCGCGGACGTAGCGGGCCGCCGGGACCGGGCGCCGCGGCCCCACCACGATGGTCGACGCCGCGCCCCGCGCGGCCGCCGCCACGCGCTCCAGAAGGGTGCGCCCGCCCACGTCCAGCCCGGGCTTGTCCGCCCCGCCCAGGCGCCGCGCGGCACCGCCCGCCAGGATCACCGCGTCGAAGCCGTCCACGTCCGCCCCTCCCCCGCGCCGGGTCCGCCGGATGCGGTTGAATGACCCGCATGCTGGTTCGCGACGCGCACATCCACGAAATGCCCTCTGTGGGCGATCTCAGGGTAACCACCTACGTGGGCCAGGGCCTGCTCGCCGGGGACTCGGACTACGTCCCCACGCTGCACGCGATCGGTGCCTCGGGGGACGGCACGGTGCTCGTGGCGGTGGACGGGGACGAGATCGTGGGCACGGCCACGCTGATGCCCTTCCGGGAGAGCAGCGAGATCGCCCTCTCGGCGGAGGAGACCGAGATCCGCGCCCTCGCCGTCGCGCCCGCCGCGCAGGGCCGCGGCGTGGGCCGGCTGCTCCTGCGCGCCGTCGTCGACCGCGCGGCCCGGGACGGCGCGAGGCACCTGGTGCTCTCCACCCAGCCCGACATGGTCGCCGCGCAGCGGATGTACGCCTCGGAGGGCTTCGCCCGCCTCCCCGAACGCGACTGGTCCCCGGTGCCCGGGTTGGGACTCCTGTGCTTCGGCCTGCGCCTGTCCTAGTGCCCCGCGTCCCTCCTGCCCGCTGGTCGTGGCCTTTTCGGGGCCTCGGAGGCGGTTGAGACCCCGGGAAGGCCACGACCAGCGGGCAGGACGCGGGCCGTGGTCCCCTCCGACGGTCGGGAGGGCCCCACGGCCCGGTGGGCGGGGCGGGTCATTTCAGGGCGGACATCTGCTCCAGCAGGGAGCGGTACTCGCGCAGGGCGACGCGCAGGCGTTCGGTGTCGTTGCCGTTCCCGCCCTCCTTCTGCCATTCGGCCTCGACCTCGCGCCTGCGTTCGTTGAGCCGGCCGGTGAGCCGTTCGATTCCCTGGCCCACCAGCGCGTCGGCGGCGGCGACGCTGGCGCGCGGGTCGTCCACGAAGCCGCTCTGGATGTCGCGCCAGCGCGCGTCGAACCGGTCGTCGCCTGCCGGGCGCTGCTCCCGCGTCCCGGCGCCGGCCCCGGTCGCGGCCTCGCGCCGGGGGGCGGGCGCCGCCGCGCGGGCCTCGTCGCCCGTCACGGTGCGGACGGTGTGCTCCCGTCCCCGGGTGTGCGCGTCGGTCCGGGGGTCCCTGGTCTCTCTGGTGTGCTCGGTCACGGTCGTCGCCTCCTCGTTCGCCGTGTGGCGGGTCGCGTCAGTAGAGGTCCCGGCGGCCGTAGTCCACGGACGCCCCGCGGTCGGTCTCGGACTCACGGGGGCCGGGTACGGAGTGCCGTCCCCGGGTCCCGTCGGTCAGCGAGTGCCTGCCCTGCCGCCGCGCGCCGGGCTCGGTGTGCTCCAGCAGTTCGGCGAAGAGCGAGCGGTAGCGCACCATGGCGGTGCGCAGCTCCTCGGTGGTCGCCTCGCCGGCGGTGCCGCGTTCGGCGGTCTCGCGGGCGTCCCGGTAGCTGCCGATGGTCCCGGCGTGCTCCACGGACAGGTCCGCGGCCTGCTGCTCGTGGTCTTCGGTGGGGTAGCCGCGCTCGGCCATCACCCGGGTCATGAGGCGGTCGGCGTCGGCCACCGCGGTGTTGGGGTCGTCGACGAAGCGTTCCTGGACCAGCGCCCACTCCTGCTCGTACCAGGCGCGCGCCTCGGGGTCGAGTTCGCGCAGGTGGAGTTCCGAGTGCCGCTTCTCGCGCCGGAGCAGTTCGTGCTCGGCGCCCTTGCGGCCGTGGTCGCCCACCACGCGGTCGTACTCGGGGCCGAACTTCTCCTTCAGGCGCTCGGTGCGCCCCGGCGTCTTCAGCGCGAAGACCGCGGCGACCGCGATCACCGCCAGGCCGAGGAACACCGCGAGGCCGATGATCAGGCCGGTATCCATTTCCCACTGCCTCCCGATCGGTGTCGGACCGGGCGCGTCGCCCGGCGTTGGGAGCTTCGCCATTGCGGCTGCCCTGTCCGCGCACGGCGAAACGCCGGTTCCCAACGGGATCGGGAGACCGCTGGTGGGAGCCGGTGGCGCCCTCGGCCGGGCGGCTCAGCCCTTGACGCAGACGACCTGGCGCAGGCGCGCCACGACCTCGACGAGGTCCGTCTGGGCCTCGATGACCTCGTCGAGGTCCTTGTAGGCGGCGGGGATCTCGTCGACGACCCCGGCGTCCTTGCGGCACTCCACGCCCCTGGTCTGCTCGACCAGGTCGGCCTCGGTGAAGGTCTTCCGGGCCTTGTTGCGGCTCATGCGCCGGCCCGCTCCGTGCGAGGCGGAGTTGAACGAATCGGGGTTGCCCAGCCCCCGCACGATGTAGGTTCCGGTGGCCATGGACCCCGGGATGATGCCGAGGTCGCCGCGCCCGGCCCGGATCGCGCCCTTGCGGGTGACGAGCACGTCCACGCCGTCGTAGGTCTCCTCCGCGACGTAGTTGTGGTGGCAGGAGATCCACTGCTCGAACCGCGCCTGCGGGAACTCGTCGCGCAGCACGCCGCAGGCCAGGCCCATCATGACGTCGCGGTTGCGGCGGGCGTAGTCCTGCGCCCAGAACAGGTCGCGGCGGTAGGCGTCCATCTCGGGCGTGCCCGAGAGGAAGACCGCGAGGTCCCGGTCGGGCAGGTCCTGGTTGTGCGGCAGCGCGCGGGCCGCGCCGATGTGGTGCTCGGCGAGCTCCTTGCCAATGTTGCGCGACCCCGAGTGCAGCACGATCCACACCGCGCCGGAGTCGTCCAGGCAGACCTCCAGGAAGTGGTTGCCGCCGCCGAGGGTGCCGATCTGGCTCGCGGCGCGCTCCCGGCGCGGGCGCACGGCCTCGGCCAGGGAGTCGAAGCGCTCCCAGAAGCCGTCCCAGTCGCCGCTCCTGACGCCGGGGACGCCGCGCGGGTCGACGGGCTCCTTGTGCGCCCGGAAGCCGACGGGGACCGCCTTCTCCAGCGCGGCGCGCAGCCGCCCCAGGTCGTCGGGCAGGTCCTCGGCGCGCAGCGAGGACCTGACCGCGGTCATCCCGCAGCCGATGTCCACGCCCACCGCCGCCGGGGAGACCGCGTCGCGCATCGCGATGACCGAGCCCACGGTGGCGCCCTTGCCGTAGTGCACGTCGGGCATCACGGCCAGGCCGTGCACCCACGGCAGCGTGGTGACGTTGCGGAGCTGGTCCATGGCGGCCTGCTCCACCGCCCGCGGGTCGGCCCACATCCGGATCGGGACCCGCTCCCCCGGGCTCTCGGTGTACGGCATGGCGACCTTCCTTTCGACGGCGCGACGGGGCCGGTGCCCGCCGGGCGCGGCCGGGACGTGCTCCCGGCCACGCCCTATGAGGCCAGAGCGCGCGCCCGCGCGGCAACCGGTTTTCCCGCTCCTCAGCCCCCGATCGCCGACATCGGCCGCGCCGGCTGCAGGAAGCTGGGGTCGTTGATGCCGTGTCCGGGGAGCTTGCCCGCCACGGCGGCGCGCCAGCGTCCGGCGATCTCGGCGTCGTCGGCGCCCGCGCGCAGGAGGGCGCGCAGGTCCGACTCCTCGCGTGCGAACAGGCAGTTGCGGATCTGGCCGTCGGCGGTGAGCCGGACCCGGTCGCAGGCCCCGCAGAAGGGGCGGGTGACCGAGCCGATGACGCCGACCGTCGCGGGGCCGCCGTTGACGAGGAAGGACTCCGCAGGGGCGCTGCCGCGCTCCTGCGCGTCTTCGGGCTCCAGGTCGTAGGCGGCGCCGAGGCGGTCCAGGATCTCGTCGGCGGTGATCATGTCGTCGCGCCGCCAGCCGTGCTGGGCGTCCAGCGGCATCTGCTCGATGAAGCGCAGCCGGTAACCGTGCTCCAGGCAGTAGGCGAGCAGGTCCACCGCCTCGGTGTCGTTGACGCCGCGCATCAGCACCGTGTTGACCTTGACGGGGGTGAGCCCGGCCTCGGCGGCGCCCGCCAGGCCGGCCAGGACGTCGGGCAGCCGCCGCCGGCGGGACAGGCGCTCGAAGACCTCGGGGTCCAGGGTGTCCAGGGAGACGTTGACGCGGTCCAGACCGGCCTCGGCCAGGGCGGGGGCGATGCGGGCCAGCCCGATCCCGTTGGTGGTGAGCGCGGTCCTGGGACGCGGTTCCAGCGCCGTGGTGGCCGCCAGGATGCCGGGCAGGCCCTTGCGCAGCAGCGGCTCTCCGCCGGTGAAGCGCACCTCCTCGATGCCGAGCATGGTCACACCGACGCGGATGAGCCGGTTGAGCTCGTCGTCGGTGAGAAGTTCGGGCTTGGGCAGCCAGTCGAGCCCTTCGGCCGGCATGCAGTAGGTGCACCGCAGATTGCAGCGATCGGTGAGGGAGACCCTCAGGTCGGTGGCCACCCTCCCGTAGGAATCGGACAGCACCGGCGTCACCTCCCAGAACAGTGGCAGTGCCAGGGCGCGGGAGACGTGGGGCCGCTCCCGTCACGCTCCCCACCATAGGAGACGGCGGCGACACGATCCTTCGGGGCGTCCCTCCCCGCGCGCGCGGTCCGCCGGGGCGGGCGCTCCGGGGCCGCGTCCGCCTGGTATTCCTGGGGTGCCGGTCGGATCGCACGAGGAACGGGGAACACCGTGGTCAGTACGCGTGAGTGGAGCCTGCCGGGCGGGCCCCTGGGGTCGGAGCGGCGGCACGTCAGGGCGTGGGCGGCGGTCGAGGGCGAGCCGGACCACCTGGTGGTGCTGGTGCACGGCTACGGCGAGCACATCGGACGGTACGAGCACGTGGCGCGGTGGCTGTGCGGACGCGGCGCGGTCTGCTACGGCCTGGACCACCGGGGGCACGGGCGCTCGTCCGGCGAGCGGGTGCTGGTCGAGGACTTCGCGGGGGTGGTCGAGGACGTGCACCGCGTCGTCACCCAGGCGCGCTCGGCCTACCGCTCGCTCCCCCTGGTGCTCGTGGGGCACTCGCTGGGCGGGCTGATCGCCGCCCGGTACGCCCAGACCCGTCCCGAGGCCGTGGCGGGCCTGGTGCTCAGCGGCCCGGTGCTCGGCCGCTGGGCGGTGGTGGACCGGCTGCTGGCCGCGCCCGGGATCCCCGACGCTCCTATCGACACCGCGACGCTGTCCAGGGACCCGCTGGTGGGCGCGGCCTACGCCGCGGACGAGCTCGTCTGGCACGGCCCGTTCAAGCGACCCACCCTGGAGGCGGTCCGGACCGAGCTGGGGCGCGCCGCCGGGGCGGGCCGCCTGGACGGCGTCCCCCTGCTGTGGCTGCACGGCTCCGACGACGCGCTGGTGCCCCTGGACGGCACGCTGGCCGGGATCACCGCGCTGGCGGGGCCCGACACCGCGGCCCGGGTGTTCCCGGGCGCGCGGCACGAGGTCTTCAACGAGACCAACCGCGAGGAGGTCCTGGCGGAGGTCGCCCGCTTCGCCGCGCGGGTGTCGTCGGCCTGACCGGCGCCCCCTGGGCGCGGAAGGCGCCGCGCCTCCGTCGGCGGCCCCGGTGTCGGTGCCGCCGGCGAAGGCGCGTCCGGGCGGGGTCAGACCCCCGGGCGGGCCTCCGCCTCCCGGTCCGCTTCCGGACCGGTGTCCTCGCGCCGCGCGTCCGGCCCGGCGCCTCCCCCGGCCGCACCGCGCACGGCGAGGCGGACCAGCGGCCACAGCAGCAGGAGCCCGATGACGGCGTACACCCCGATGCTCAGGGGCGACTCGACCAGACCGACGGGGGAGCCGTTGCTGAGCTGCAGCGCCCGCCGCAGCTGGAGCTCGGCCATCGGTCCCAGGATCACCCCGATGACCAGCGGGATAACGGGCAGCCCGAACCTCCGCATCATGAACCCCAGCAGCCCCAGCAACAGCAGCAGCACCAGGTCCAGCGCCGAGGCGTTCACCGCGTACATCCCGACCGCGGCGAAGAACAGGATCCCCGCGTACAGGTACGGGCGCGGGATGCGCAGCAGCCGGGCCCACATCGGGGCCAGCGGCAGGTTGAGCGCGAGCAGCATCGCGTTGCCGATGAACAGGCTCGCGATGAGCCCCCAGACGAGCTCGGGCTCGCGCTCGAACAGCAGCGGCCCCGGCTGCAGGCCGTACTGCTGGAAGGCGGTCAGCATGACGGCGGCGACCGCCGTGGTGGGCAGGCCCAGGGTGAGCATGGGCACCAGCACGCCCGCGGCCGAGGAGTTGTTGGTGGCCTCGGGCCCGGCGACGCCCTCGATGGCGCCCCGGCCGAACTCCCCCGGGTTCCGGGCGAGCCTGCGCTCCAGCATGTACGACAGGAACGTGGGCAGCTCGGAGCCTCCGGCGGGCAGCGCCCCGAACGGGAAGCCCATGAAGCTGCCGCGCAGCCACGGCTTCCAGGACCGCTTCCAGTCGTCGCGGCCCATCCACACCCGGCCCACCGGGATGACCTCGGCGGGGGTCCGGCGCAGCCGGGAGGCCACCCACAGCGCCTCGCCGACGGCGAAGATGCCCACGGCCACGATGACCACGTCCACGCCGTCGGCCAGCTGCGGGACGCCGTAGCTGAGCCGGGACTGCCCCGTGGTGGAGTCCAGGCCCACCAGGCCGATGGCGAGTCCGATCCCGAGCGAGGCGAAGCCCCGGACCCGGGACTTGCCCAGCACCGAGCAGGCCGCGACGAACGCCAGCAGCATGACGGCGAAGTAGTCCCCGGCGCCGAAGGTCAGCGCGAGCGACACCATCACCGGGGCGGTGAACACCATCAGCAGGGTGCCGATCGTGCCCGCGATGAAGGAGCCGATGGCGGCGGTGGCCAGCGCCTGCGCGGCCCGGCCGCGCTTGGCCATCTGGTTGCCCTCCACCGCGGTGATCACCGAGGCGGCCTCCCCGGGGGTGTTGATCAGGATCGCGGTGGTGGACCCGCCGTACATCCCGCCGTAGTAGATCCCGGCGAACATGATGAACGCGCCCGCCGGGTCCAGCCCGTAGGTGACGGGCAGCAGCAGCGCCACCGCCATCGCCGGGCCGATCCCGGGAAGCACGCCGATCGCGGTGCCCAGAGCCACCCCGATCAGGGCGTAGAGCAGGTTCACCGGGGTCAGCGCGGTGGCGAAGCCCATCATCAGGTTGTCGAGCGTCTCCGGCATCAGAGGATCCCCTCGAACGGGCCCGCGGGCAGCCACACGCCCAGCGCGGAGAACATCAGGTAGCTGCCCAGGGACAGGCCCACGGCGAGGAGCGGGTCGCGGACCCAGTGCCTGCTGCCCAGAGCGAAGCTCGCGCCCCAGAACAGCAGCGCGCCCGAGACGATCCACCCGGCCGTGTCGATGACGGCGGCGTTGACCAGGAAGGCCGCGGCCAGCAGGATGACGGTGCGCCAGTCGCTGCGGGCGTCGGGGTCCACGTCCTCGCCGTCCTCCGCGGCGCCGGTGCCGCCGCGCAGCACGTCCACGACCAGCAGCGTGGCGACCACCGCGAGCAGCACGCCGACCAGCACGGGCACCGCGGCCGGGCCGACGGGGCCGCGCTGCTGGGTCAGCCCGCTGTCCAGGGTCGCGGCGTCGGCGAGCACGAGCGCGGCGACGACGTAGAGGAAGACGCAGACGCCGAGTTCGGCCCGCCCCGTCCACCACCGGGTCGCCTCCGGCGCCGGACGGGTGGCCTCGGGCGCCGGCGCGGGGGTCACAGCAGCCCCAGGTCGGTGAGGACGTCGTCCACGCGCCGCGTCTCCGAGTCCATGAACTCGCCGAACTCCGCGCCCGGCAGGTAGGCGTCGGTCCAGCCGTTGGTCTCCAGGATGTCCTTCCACTCCTGGCTGCCGTGGAGCTCCTCGACGGCCTCGCTCAGCGCCTGCTCGTCCTCGGCGTCCAGTCCGGGCGGGGCGACCAGGCCGCGCCAGTTGACGAAGTCCACGTCCAGGCCCTCGTCCTGGAGGGTGGGGACGCCGTCGAGGCCCTGCGCCGGTTCGGCGCTGGTCACGGCCAGCACCCGCAGCTCGCCCGCCTCGATCTGGTCCATGAACTCCGCCGCGCCCGAGACGCCGAAAGCGACCTGCCCGCCCAGCACGGCGGCGAGCAGTTCGCCGCCGCCGTCGTAGGAGATGTAGTTGACGTCGGCGGGGTCGATCCCGGCGGCCTCGGCGGTCAGCATCGGCGCCAGGTGGTCGGGCCCGCCCGGGGACGAGCCCCCGCCCACCGCGACGGCGCCCGGGTCGGCCCGCCAGTCCTCCAGCAGGTCGCCGAGGTCCTGGTAGGGCGAGTCGGCGGCGACCACGATCGCGTCGGCCTCCTGGGTCAGGCGCGCGATCGGGGTGGTCTCGGCGAGGGTCGCCTCCGAGTCGTTGGTGAAGGAGGCGCCGACCACGCCCAGGCCCATGCTCATCAGGAGTTCGCCGTTGCCGGCCTCGCCGACCACGCGGGCCAGGCCCACGGTGCCGCCCGCCCCGGCCAGGTTGAACACCTCGACGTTGCCGGTGATCCCGGCGTCCTCCATGGCGCGGGCGGCGTTGCGCGCGGTCACGTCGTAGCCGCCGCCGGGCGCGTTGGGGACCATGATGCGCAGCCCCGCGAGGGGCGCTCCCTCCTGCTGCGCGCCGGTGCCGCAGGCGGTGAGCGCGGTCGCGGCCAGCAGCGCGGACGCGGCCAGCGCGCCGAGTCGGAGCCCAGCGGGACCGCGGGTGGATCGGGCCGGTGTCGGCATGTCGTCTCCTGGATGGTGTGGTGCGTCCGGCGGACCGGTCGGCGCGCCCCTGGGAAGGGAGGGGGCGCGCCGGAGCGGCGTGGGAGTGGGAGGGATGCCGCGTTCCCGGCCCACCGGACGGTCGGGGTGGAACGTGCCTGATCCTGCCCCACGTCCGTGACCTGGGTCACGGTTGCGGAGGCAATGGTGTTTTCGGTCTTTGTGGTCATAACGACCTTGTTGACGATTGGCCCGCCGACTCGCCAAGCGGACGCGCCGCGTGTGATCGTCGTGATGTGGGCCACAGGGGCCCGCGAGAGGAGGACCCAACGTGCGGTCTTCGCGCAGGCGGTGGACGCTCGCCGGGCAGTTCCTCGCCTTCCAGCTGGGCATCATGCTGGTGGTGCTCGCCGCCGTGGCGGGACTGTCCATGAACCAGTCGATCACCCGCTTCACCAGCGTGGAGGGCGCCCGGCTGCGCTCGGTCGCCGAGAACGTGGCCGCGCTGCCGACGGTGCGCCTGGGCCTGGACCAGGAACTCGCCACCCCGCTGACCAGCACCGCCGCCAACACCCGGGACATCACCGGGATCAGCGCGATCGTCATCGCCGACGAGCGGGGCCTGGTCTTCGCCACCGACGACCCCGACGACCTGGGCGAGACCATGCCCCTGGGCGGGAGCCGGGTCCTGGAGGGGCGGGCGTGGACCGGCGCCACCGAGCCCGACCCCTGGGAGCCCGAGGAGCACTCGCCCGCGCTGGCCGCGCACGTGCCGGTGTTCAGCGACCAGGGCGAGCTGATCGGCGTGGTCTCGGCCGCGCGCGACTTCCCGCCGTGGTGGCGGCACTTCGACCTGGCCACCCCGTACCTCGTGATCTACCTGGGCGCGGCGGGCGGGCTCGGCGCCCTGGGCTCGCTGCTGCTGGCCGCCCGGATCAAACGCCAGACCCTGGGCATGGAGCCGCGCCAGATCGCGGCGACCGTCGAGCAGCGCGAGGCGATGCTGCACGGGGTCAAGGAGGGCGTGCTGGGCCTGGACCTGGCGGACAGGATCACCCTGGCCAACGCCCAGGCCGTGGACCTGCTGGGCCTGCCGCCGGACTGCCTGGGCCGCCCGCTGGCCGAGGTGGTCACCGAGCCCTACCTGTACGGGGTGCTCTCGGGCGGCGGCGAGGGGTCCGAGCAGGTGGTCCTGCTCACCGACCGGGTGATCACGCTGAACCGGATGCCGATGACCTCGCGCGGGGAGCGGATCGGCTCGGTCACGACGCTGCGCGACCGCACCGAACTGCTGGAGCTGCGCCGCGAGCTCGACGTCACCCGGCACACCACCGAGGCGCTGCGCGCCCAGGCGCACGAGTTCTCCAACCGGATGCACACCGTGGGCGGGCTGATCGCGCTGGAGGAGTACGACGAGGCGGTCCGGTTCATCACGCGCGCCTCGCGCGCCCAGGAGCACACCGCCCAGGCGGTCACCGCCCGGGTGCGGGACATGTCGCTGGCCGCGCTGCTCATCGCCAAGTCCGCGATGGCCGCCGAGCGCGGCACGGACTTCACCGTCGACGGGCGGGGCCTGGGCGAGCTGGACGCCGACCTGTCCGGCGACCTGGTGACGGTGGTCGGGAACCTGGTCGACAACGCCCTCGACGCGATGCGCGGCCAGGGCGGCGGCGCGGTGCGCGTGACGGTGGACTCCGACGGCGGCGACGCGGTGGTCACAGTGGCCGACACCGGGCCGGGCGTGGCCGCGCACCTGTCCGAGGCGATCTTCGCGCAGGGCTTCAGCACCAAGCGGTCCGGCACGGACGACCCGCGCGGCCTCGGCCTGGCCATCATCCGGCTGATCTGCCGGCGGCGCGGCGGCTCGGTCCGGGTCCGCAACGACGGCGGCGCGGTGTTCACCGCCCGCCTGCCGCTGGACGAGCGGCCCGACCGCTCCCGACAAGACGAGACGACGGGGATGACGCTGACATGAACGACGTGGCGGTACTCGTCGTGGACGACGACTTCATGGTGGCGCGGGTGAACCGGGGCCTGGTCGAACGGGTGGCCGGGTTCACCGTGGTCGGCGAGGCGCACACCGGCGCGAACGCGCTGGCGGCGGCGGACCGGCTGCGCCCGGACCTGGTGCTGCTGGACGTCTACCTGCCGGACATGTCGGGCCTGGAGGTGCTGCGGCGGCTGCGCGAGCGCCCCGGCCCGGCCGTGGACGTGCTGGCGGTGACGGCGGCGCGGGACGTGGGCACGATCCGCGCGGCGATGCGCGGCGGCGTCGTGCACTACCTCATCAAGCCGTTCTCCCCGGAGGCGCTGTGGGAGCGGCTGGACCGCTACCGCCAGCTCGACCAGCGCCTGTCCACCTCCCCCGAGATCGGCCAGGCCGAGGTGGACCGCATGTTCGGCGGCGGCCGCGGCGGGCCGCTGCCCAAGGGCCTGACCGAGCAGACCCGGGACCTGGTGGCGAAGGCGCTCGGCGACTGCGGCGGCGACCTGTCCGCGACCGAGTGCGGCGAACTGGTGGGGCTGTCCCGGGTGAGCGCCCGGCGCTACCTGGAGCACCTGGTGGACTCGGGCAGCGCCCTGGTCCGCCTGCGCTACGGCGCGACCGGCCGTCCCGAGCGCCGCTACCGCCCGGCCGCCCCCCAGGCGTCGCCGACAGCCCGTCAGCCCCGGGCGGAGAAGCCGACCGGGTGATCCTCCCGGATCGCGCGGACCACAGGACCCCTGTCCGGTGATCTTGACCTTTTCGGGGTCTCAGAGACGGTTGAGACCCCGAAAAGGTCAAGATCACCGGGAGGCGGAGTCCGAAACACCCCCGCGCCGGGGACTCCCTAGACGTACAGGTCCCTGGGCTGCGGGGCGGGGCGGGTGACGGTGTCGGTGTAGGCGTCGGCGAGGCGGCGCACCGCGTCGCGCAGGATCTCGGGGGGCTGGGTGAAGGACAGGCGCACGTAGTGCTCCAGAGTGCCCTCGGTGCCGAAGACCGGCCCGGGGGCCGGGCGCACGCCGTAGCGCTCGGCGGCCGCGGCCAGGGCGGTGGCGACCGGGTGCGGCATCCTGGCCCACAGCACCAGGCCGCCGCCGGGGGTGGTGAAGCGCCAGTCGGGCAGGTGCTCGCGCAGGGCCGCGGTGAGGGTGTCGCGGTTGCGGCGCAGCTGGCGGCTGCGTTCGGCGCGCACCCGGGTGACGTCGGCGAGCAGGCGCGTGACGATGAGCTGCTCCACGACGGGGGAGGCCAGGTCGAGGCGCTGGCGCAGCAGGCGCAGCCGGGACACCATCGCGGGGGTGCTGCGGATCCAGCCGATCCGCAGGCCGCCCCACAGGAGTTTGGTGGCCGCGCCCACGGTGAAGACGCGGCCGTCGGTGTCGTGGACGGCCATGGGCGCGGGCTGGTCGCCCGCGTCGATGGCGAGTTCGGCGACGCTCTCGTCCACGACCAGACTGGTGCCGGTCCGGCGTGCCTCGGCCACCACGGCGGCGCGCTCGGCGTCGTCCATGAGCGCGCCGGTGGGGTTGTGGAAGTCCGGGATCAGGTAGGCCGCGCGAGGCCGCCACTGCCGGAAGGCGTCCAGCGCGTACTCCATCTCCCACCCGCCGGGCGCCACCCCGACGGTGCGCAGCCGCGCGCCCAGGCTCCGCGCCGTGGCCAGCGGGTGCGGGTAGGTGGGCGACTCCACCAGGACCGGGTCGCCGGGGTCGACCAGCATCTCCATGAGCATGGCCACGGCCTGCTGGGCGCCGTTGGTGACGAAGATCTGGTCGGGGCTGGTGGGCAGGCCCCGCTCGACGTAGCGGCGGGCCATGGCGTGCCGCAGTTCGGGCAGCCCCAGCGCGGCGTAGCCCTGGCCGCCCACGTGCGCGGAGAGCTGGCTCACGGCCAGGCGCGCGGCCTCGGCGAGGCCTTCGACGGCGGGCGGCGCGGCCAGGGCGAGGTCGATGTGCTCGGACTCGGGGGCGAACAGCGGGCTGCCCCCGCCGCTGTCGGGCAGCACCGTCCAGCTGCCCGCCCCCTGGCGGCTGTCGAGGTAGCCGTTCTCGCGCAGCCAGGTGTAGGCGGCGGTGACGGTGTTGCGGCTGACGCGCAGCGCCAGGGCGAGGTCCCGCTCGGCGGGCAGCCTCGTGTGGGTGGGCACGCGCCCGTCCAGGACCAGCCCGCTGACGGCCCGGCCGATTCCCAGGTAGTAGGGCCGTTCCCGCGCCCTCGCCCCGATCAGCTTGGCCAGCAGGTGCCCGTTGATCCGTCGCTCGCCGACCGCCATGGCGCCACTTTCCTCGATTGGCCCTGTCAAACCCCGTTCTATCACGCCAATATTGCCTCCATGGCCCAGTTCGATCCTCCCGAAAACACCGTTTCGCGCCAATCGTCCGATCCTGTCGGCCTGCTCTCGCGGATGTTCGTCTCCCCGCTCCTGCCCTCCCCCCGGCCGCGCCGGCTCATCCAGCTCCTCCTCGGGCTCCACCTGTTCGGTCTCGGCTCGGCCATGCAGGTGGCCGCGCACCTGGGGGCCAACCCGTGGGACGTGCTGCACCAGGGCCTGCACCTGCGGACGGGCTGGTCGATCGGCACCTGGAACATCGTCCTGGGCGCCGCGGTGGTCCTGCTGTGGATCCCGCTGCGCCAGCGGGTGGGACTGGGAACCGTCAGCAACGTGGTGGTCATCGGCCTGACCCTGGACGCCTCGCTGCTGTGGCTGCCCGAGCCCGGCTCCCTGCCGGCGCGGGCGCTCATGCTCGTCCTGGGCATCGTCGCCGTGGCCGTGGGCAGCGGCCTGTACATCGGCGCGCGCCTGGGCCCCGGGCCCCGCGACGGCCTCATGACGGGCCTGGCCGAGCGCGGCATGTCGATCCGGCTGGGCCGGACCCTCGTCGAGGCGACCGTCCTGGCCGCGGGCTTCCTGCTGGGTGGGACGGTGGGTGTGGGGACGCTGCTGTTCATGGTGGCGATCGGACCGCTGGCCCAGGTGTTCATCCCGATGTTCGACGTCGACCGGGCGGAACAGGGCTGAACAGGCTCTGCGGCCGTTCTCCAGAAAGCGGTTTCCCACCGCTCGGGCGCATTCGGATCACAGGGGGATGTTCTTGCTCCCAGCGCATATGCTTACCCAAAAGTACCGTTTGAGCAGCACCTTCGCGAAAACGACAACTGGCACGAAGGGGGCGTTGGGAATTTTTCTTATCTTTCCCCCCTGCGAAACCAGGACTTCACGGGCGTTGTGTTGGGAACGTGACCTACGCGGCGGCCCAGGTTGCAACAGACGGTCCCGGGCATGACTAACGTTGCCTGGAGCAGAGCCAACGGGGGCTCGGGTGTGGCCGTCACACCATCGCGCCCTCCGTATCCGGCTGCCTGTTCGCGTGCATACGATTCGGGATCTTGATGGGGGTGATCGGCGTGTCCGGATTGATCGAGGACTACGCGATGATCGGCGACATGCAGACCGCTGCCCTGGTCGGGCGGGACGGCTCCGTCGACTGGATGTGCATGCCGCACTTCGACTCCCCCGCCTGCTTCACCGCGCTGCTGGGCGACGAGCAGAACGGCAACTGGTGGATCCGCCCCGCCGAGGGCGAGCGCGACGCCACCCGCCGCCGGTACCGCCACGAGACCCTCATCCTCGAGACCGAGTGGGACACCCCCGACGGCACCGTGCGGATCATCGACTTCATGCCCCCGCGCGGCGGCCACCCGCACCTGGTGCGCATCGTCGAGGGCGTGAGCGGGACCGTGCGGATGAGCACCGAGGTCCGGCTGCGCTTCGACTACGGCAACGTCGTGCCGTGGATCCACCGGGTGGACAACGCGGTGGTGGCCGTGGCCGGGCCCGACTCCGCCTGGCTGACCACCCCGGTCCCCCTCGAAGGCCACAACTTCATGCACGACGCGGACTTCACCGTGACCGCGGGCCAGCGCGTGCCGTTCGTGCTGTCCTGGCAGCCCTCCCACGTGGAGGAGAGCGACCACCTGGACGCGGAGAAGGCCCTGTCCCAGACCGAGCGGTTCTGGCGCCAGTGGGTCGACAAGTGCACCTACGAGGGCCAGTACCGCGACGCCGTCGTGCGCTCGCTGATCACCCTCAAAGCGCTCACCTACCGGCCGACCGGCGGCATCGTGGCCGCGCCCACCACCTCGCTGCCCGAGGACCTCGGCGGCGTGCGCAACTGGGACTACCGCTACTGCTGGCTGCGCGACGCCACCATCACCCTGGAGGCGCTGATCCGCAGCGGCTACACCGACGAGGCGCACGCCTGGCGGAGCTGGCTGCTGCGCGCGGTCGCGGGGGAGCCCCAGCACATCCAGATCATGTACGGGGTGCGCGGCGAGCGGCGGCTCTCCGAGTGGGAGGCCGAGTGGCTGCCCGGCTACGAGGGCTCCCGCCCGGTCCGCATCGGCAACGCCGCGGTGGGCCAGTACCAGCTCGACGTGTACGGCGAGGTCATGGACGTGCTGCATCTCGCGACGCGGTCCGGGATGAGCGCCGACGAGCACGTGTGGGGCCTGCAGCGCTCCCTCGTCAACTACCTGGAGTGGTGCTGGGACGAGCCCGACGAGGGCCTGTGGGAGGTCCGCGGACCCCGCCAGCACTTCGTGCACTCCAAGGTCATGGCCTGGGTCGCCGCCGACCGCGCGGTGCGGATGATCGAGGAGCACGGCAAGGAGGGGCCGCTGGAGCGCTGGCGGGCCCTGCGTGACACCATCCACGCCGAGGTGTGCGAGTACGGCTACGACTCCGAGCGCAACACCTTCACCCAGTACTACGGCAGCCACGAACTGGACGCCTCGCTGCTGCTCATCCCCGAGGTGGGCTTCCTGCCCTACGACGACCCGCGCGTGATCGGCACCGTCGAGGCGATCCGCGAGGACCTGATGGTGGACGGCTTCGTGCTGCGCTACCGCACCGACCGCGAGGGCACGGCCGACAAGCTCCCCGGCGACGAGGGCGCGTTCCTGGCGTGCAGCTTCTGGATGGCCAACGCGCTGCTGTCGATCGGCCGGGAGAAGGAGGCCCGCGAGCTGTTCGACCGGCTGCTCGCCCTGCGCAACGACGTCGGGCTGCTGGCCGAGGAGTACGACCCCCGCATCAAGCGCCAGGTCGGCAACTTCCCCCAGGCGTTCAGCCACTTCCCCCTGGTGACCACCGCCCTGAACCTGTCCCACCACGACGGCCACCGGCGCGGCGAAACCGACTGATTCCACGCGGCCGCGCGCGGGTAGCCGGAGAGCCATGCGCGTGACAACGGATATACCGGTCGTCTTCTCCACCAACCTCACAGACCTCGCGGTCCAGGGCTGGCCGCAGGCGCTGGCCCTGTTCAGCGCACTGGTCCTGTGCTCGCTGATCGGGTTGGAGCGGGAGTACCGCAACAAGAGCGCGGGGCTGCGCACGCACACCCTGGTCGGGTTGGGCGCCGCCCTGTTCATGGTGGTCGGCAAGTACGGTTTCGGCGACGTCCTCGACGAGGGGGCCGTGATGCTGGACCCCTCCCGGGTCGCCGGGCAGATCGTCTCGGGGATCGGCTTCATCGGGGCCGGGCTGATCTTCGTGCGCCGCGACATGGTGCGCGGTCTCACCACCGCCGCGGTCGTGTGGATATCGGCCGCCGTCGGCACCGCGTGCGGCGCGGGCCTCTGGCTGGTCGGGGCGTACGTGACGGCCGCTCACTTCCTCGTCGTGTTCGGCTACCCGCCGCTGCTGCGGCTGCTCACCCGCGCCGCGCCCGGGCCCTCGCTCCTCCAGGTCAACTACGAGGACGGCCGGGGGGCGCTGCGGTCCATCCTGTCGACGGCCACCGACCAGGGGTTCGTGGTGTACGAGGTGAACACCCAGCGCCGGGACGAGCGCGAGCGCCTGGCGACCATCGACCTGGCCCTGCGGGTGCGCGGCAAACCCGACGTCAACCGGCTCGCCGCGTCACTCTCCGAGACCGAGGGGGTGCGCCGGGTGCGCGTGGCCGAACCCGACGGGGGCGAGTAGGCGGCCGGGGGTCAGGACCGTCCGGGCCGCCTTCCCCGCAGGAGCAGCGCCATGACCAGGTACGGCACCGCGGCCACCGCGAAGAGCGGCCCCGGGGACGTCCAGACCGACCCCAGCGCGTAGGCGGCGTAGGTCAGCACGGCCACCACCTCCGAGCCGAAGCCCGCCATCGAGGTGACCGTCGCCCGCGCCCGGTCCGCCACGCGCGCCTGCAGGCGCGCGTCGGCGGCCGCGCCCGACCACTCGAAGACCCCGAAGGCCACGGCCACGAGCACCATGCCCGCCGGGTGGCCGGACCCCGCTCCGACCGCCAGGCAGAGCGCCGCCGCGGCCAGCGCGGGGGCTGTCCAGCGCGTGCCGCGTCCGGCGAGCCAGCCGCCCGCCACGTTCCCCACCGCCACCAGCAGGACCAGCAGCGGCACGGTCGCGGCGCCCACCCCGGTGGCCCGCGCGAGCAGGGGGAGGTACTCGTCCAGCGCGCCCCACACCCCCGTGAGCACCGCCACGAGGACCAGCGCGCCGCGCACCCCGGGGCTTTCCCGCACCTCGGCCAGGCCGTCGCGGAACACCTCCGAGTAGCTCCCGGCCCGCTCGGAACCGCCCCGCGACTCGGGCAGCGCCCATCCCGCCAGCGCCCCGGCCAGGGTCGCCGCGATGCTCGCGATCCCCACCGCCGGGTAGCCGCCCGCGGCCAGGACGGGGGCGGCCAGGGCTGTCGCCAGCAGGACCGCCGTCGTGCCGACCGCCTGGGAGCGGCCGATGAGACGCGCGTACCCGTCGGACGCGCCCGCCCGGGCCAGCTCCTCGTAGACGAGCGCCTGCAGCGTGCCCGAGCGCAGCGCGCCGCCCGCGCCCCACAGCACGAAGCCCAGCGCGAAGGCGGGGTAGGAGGGGAGGAAGGTCCACAGCGCGTATCCCGCCCCGGTCAGAAGGGGCGCGACCGTCAGCAGACGCCTGCGCGAGAAGGTGTCGGCCCACAGGCCCGACGGCACCTCGAGCACGAACGAGGTGACCGACCAGACGACGAACAGCGAGGAGATCTGCGCGGCGGAGAGCCCGGTGTCGGCGAACAGCAGCGCGTACACCGGGTAGAGGAGGACGAGGTCCTCGAGGAACGCGTAGGCGTAGAGCCCGCGCGCGAGTCCGGACTCGGGGGAGGGTCAATGTCGCCAGGTCATACCCGGCATCCTAAGGCCCCGGGCTGCGGGAAGGCGTCCGTTTCCTGGCGCTCTCTCCGGTGATCTTGACCTTTCCGGGGTCTCAGAAACGGTTGAGACCCCGGAAAGGTCAAGATCACCGGGAGGAACGGACACCGTGGCGGGGCCAACCCCAGCGCCGGAGCTTCCCTACTTGGTGAGCCTGGGGTCGCCCCACACCGCGGTCATGTCGGCGTCCTCGCAGTCGGCGCCCGGCTCGACCTGGAGGCGCATCCGCAGCCCCCCGGTGACGTCGACGTCCACCTCCAGCTCGGTGCCGAGCTTGGCGGTCTCGCTGTACAGCTCCTCGCCGTCCACGATCACGCTGAAGGTGATCGAGGCGTCGGCGTCGGAGGTGTCGCTCAACCCGACGACCGAGTCGAAGCCCGTCCAGGAGCGGTCCAGGTTGTACTCGCTCCACTGCTGGTCGGAGTAGCAGTCCAGGTCGTCGACCAGCGCCCGCGTGTACGTCTCGGTGTTGACGTTCACGTTGCCCCTCTCCAGCTCGCCCCCGTAGGAGGAGTCGACGCCGTCCATCGTGGCCAGGTACCGCTCGTCGCTCTCGGGCCGCACCGGCGCCTCGGAGGCCGGGGCTCCCGGGGACGGGTCGGAGGTCCCGGGCTGCGAGGCCGCGGACTGCTCCTCCCCCGCCTGCTCCGCCCCCGGGCTCGATTCCGGTACGACGGCGGCCGCGTTGGTCCGCTCCCACCAGTCCATGACGTAGACGGTCCCGACCGAGGCCCCGGCCATCGCCAGCACGACGACGACCGCCGTTCCGATGATCAGCGGCTTCCTGGACTTCTTCCGGACCGGACGCCCCCCGCCGCCGATCTCGTGCGTGGACGCCCACGCCTGCTGCGGGCCGCTGGGCGGACCGGGCACCGGGGGCACCGGGGGCATCGGGGCCGTGGGCATCGAACCGGAGTGCTGCTGCTGGGGCTGCGGCGGAGGAGGCGGCGCCGGGACGCCGCGCAGCCCGCCGACCGGACGCTGCGGTCCCGGGCCGCCAAACTGCGTGTTCTGCGGCGGCACGCCCGACGGCGGCCCCGCGGGGGCTCCCTGGCCGGGACCGCTCGGCAGCCCGCCGGACGCGCTCTGGGCCGGCTGGGCGGGCCTGCTCTGCGGCGGCGGCCCGCTCACCCGGGGCCCCGCGGGGGGCTGGACGGGCGCCTCGGCGGACCGCGCCTCCTGGTCAAGGACGCCTCCGGGCGCCTCGGCGGGTCGCCCCCCGGTCGGTTCCGCGGGGCCGCTCCACGGGGCCGACCCCGCCGCGGTCGACGCCGTCCCCGGGTCGGACACCGGCCCGCTCCACGGGGCGGAGGTGCTGACCGAGCGGACCGCCTTGATCCAGTCCAGCGCGGCGGGGCGCGCGGCGGCCTCGGCGGAGAACATGGCCATGACGCGCTCGCGCTGGTCGGGACCTGCCGTGGCCATGACCGGCAACTCTCCGAAGGCCGCGCGCAGCTGCTCGGGCGAGGGCGGCGGCTCGATCCCGGACAGCGCGAAGTAGACGATCGCGCCGAAGGCGTACCGGTCGCCGGCCGGGGAGTACTCCCCGTTGAAGATCTCGGGAGCCGCGTAGCCGGGGGTGAACCACGGCCGCGCGGTGAGGTGCCGGGCGGCGATCCTGCTGAGGCCGAAGTCCACCAGGATGGCCTGGCCGTCCTCGTTGATCATGACGTTGCCGGGCGAGAGGTCCCCGTGCACGACCGGGCGCTTGGACGGGGTGGCCCTGCCCGAGTGCAGCACGTCCAGGACCTCGGCGACCTGCTCCAGGTAGCCCAGCGCCACGCGCTGGCCCCTGGGCCCGTCCACGGCGTGCTCGGCCCGCCAGTCGCGCAGGTCCACACCCTCCACGTAGTTCATGACGAGGTAGAGCGCGCGGTCGGCCAGCTCCCCCGACGTGCCCTCCCGGTGCTCGGGCGCCCCCTCGAAGTGCTCGCGCACGCCGACCACACCGAGGCGGGTGATGAAGCGCAGCAGTTCGGCCTGCTCGCTCCACCGGCCGCTGAGCTCCGCGAACTGCTCGGGGGTGGCGGCGACGTCCGCGTTGAGGACCTTCACCACGACCGGCTCGGTCTGGCCGGCCAGGGTCACCTCGGCGAGGTAGAGCGTGGCCTCACCGCCCCGTCCCACCGACCGGACCAGGCGGTACTTGTCCGGCTGGGAGTCCGGACCGACATAAAGCGCAGAGCTCACGGGACTATCCACTTCCGCTTCGGGGGCCGACTGCGCGCGGTGGCCGCGGGCCCCGTCCGGGAAGGGACCCCTTCGGGCGCCCCCGCGCGGCCCGCAAGGCGGCGCTCGCGGGCCGGTCCGCGAGGACCGCCCGGTTCACCGCGAGCATCACTCTGGGGGCCGCGAGCCCGGAACGGATTCCCGAACACACCCGCGCGCGGAGATCACGATAGACCGCGCGCATAACGATCCGAGCCTCTTCCCCGTCTGACAACCCGATTCGGCCCGATCCGGCCACCGCCCGATACGGTGGCGCTCCGGGGTTCTACTGGAGGGTGACGTGGCGCGACGCGTACTGGACGGCCGGTACCGGTTGACCGAGAGACTGGGCATCGGCGGCATGGGCGAGGTCTGGCGGGGGGTCGACGAGCGGCTGGACCGACCCGTCGCGGTGAAACTGGTCCGCCCCGAACTCGTCGAGACCGACGACACCGTCGCGCGCTTCCGGCGGGAGGCCCGGGTGACCGCCCGGCTCGCCGGGCATCCCAACATCGTCATCCTCTACGACTACGGCACCGACTCCGACACGGTGTACGCGGTCATGGAGCTGGTCGAGGGCCTCCCCCTGAACAGGGTCCTGCGCGACCGGGGCCCGCTTCCGGTCCCGCTGGCCGCCCGCTGGGGCGCGCAGGTGTGCGCGGGGCTGTCCGCCGCGCACACCTCGGGGATCGTGCACCGCGACATCAAGCCGGGCAACCTCATGGCGGTCGGCTCCGACGCCCCGGACGGCGGAACCGTCAAGGTGCTGGACTTCGGCATCGCGGGCTTCCACGAGGCCGCCCTCCAGAGCAGGCGACTCACCCGGACCGGGGACCTGATCGGCACCCCGCTGTACATGTCGCCCGAGCAGATCCAGGCGCTGCCCGTGGGGGCGCCGGGCGACCTGTACTCCTTCGGGGCGGTGCTGTTCCAGATGCTGACCGGCCGGCCGCCCTTCGAGGGCCGCGACCCGATGCCGGTGCTGCGGATGCACCTGATGGAGCCGCCGCCCCCGCCCTCGGCGCTGCGCCCGGACCTGCCCCCCGAGCTCGCCGGACTCGTGCTGGCGCTCCTGGCCAAGGCCCCCGGGCAGCGGCCGGGCAGCGCCGACGAGGTGCGCGCGCGGCTGCTGTCCTTCGCGGCCGCCGAGGCGCCCGCCGCGCGGGAGGCCGCTCCGGCGAGGAGGCCGACCGAGCCGGTCCCGCCGGTGGACCCCGCGCGGCGCCGGAGGCTGGACGCGGCCCTGGAGGAGGCGCGGGGCGCCGCCGCCGACGGAGACCTCGACGAGGCCGTGCGGCGCGTCGGCGCGCTGCTGGACGAGCTGGACGCGGTGTACGGCGCGGAGCATCCGGAGTCCCTCAAGGCGCGCCGCCGCCACGCGTACCTGACCGGCAAGGCGGGGTATCCGGACCGCGCCGCCGCGCTGCTCGGGGAGCTGCTGCCCGTCCTGGACCGGGTCTACGGCCGCGGCCACCCCGAGACCCAGACCGTCCGCCACTACCAGGCCGTCAACACCGGCCGGGCGGGCAGGCGCGCCGAGGCCGCCGCCCAGCGCGAGGACCTGCTGGTCGACCTGGTCGCCGCGCACGGGCCGGACTCCTCCAGGGTGCTGACCAACCGCCTGTACCTGGCCTTCGACGTCGGCGAGTCCGGCGACCACCCGCACGCCGTGGCCCTGCTGGAGGCGCTCGTCCCGGACATGGCCCGCGTTCTGGGCCCCGACGCCTCCGACACCCTCACCGCCCGCCACTACCTGGCCGCCTACACCGGTTTCGCGGGCCGCCCGCACGAGGCGGCCCGCCACTACCACGAGCTCCTCGCCGACCACATCCGCCTGTACGGCGCCGCCGACCCCCGCACCGCCAGGACCAGGTCCCGCCTGACCCGCTGGCAGGACCGGACGCGCTAGGGAGTCTCCGGCGCGGGATGATTCGCGTGCCGGTGCTTCGGGTGGGTCCTTCGGCCCCACGCCACGCGGATCGTGGCCTTTCCGGGGTCTCGGAGGCGGTTGAGGCCCCGGAAAGGCCACGATCGGCGGGAGAACGGACAGCGGGAGCGGATGCGGTGGAACCGCCGCCGCTGTCCCCGTCCGCCGCTAGGGTTCTGAGCCATGTCGAGACCGTTGAACGAGATCATGGAGAGCGGCTGGGCCGAGGCTCTGGAGCCGGTGGCCGACCGCGTCGCCCGGATGGGCGACTTCCTGCGCAAGGAGGTCGCCGAGGGCCGCACCTACCTGCCCGCCGGGGAGAACGTGCTGCGCGCGTTCCAGCAGCCCTTCGACGACGTGCGGGTGCTCTTGGTGGGCCAGGACCCCTACCCCACGCCCGGCAACGCCGTGGGGCTGAGCTTCTCCGTGTCTCCCGACGCCAAGCTGCCCGGCAGCCTGCGCAACATCTTCACCGAGTACACCCAGGACCTCGGCCTGCCGATGCCGTCGAACGGGGACCTGACCCCCTGGACCGAGCGCGGGGTGCTGCTGCTCAACAGGGTTCTGACGGTCGCGCCGCGCAAGTCCGGCGCGCACCGGGGCAAGGGCTGGGAGGAGGTCACCGACCAGGCGATCCGGGCGCTGGCCGCGCGCGACAAGCCGATGGTGGCCATCCTGTGGGGGCGCGACGCCCGCAACCTTCGTCCGCTCATGCCGAACGTGCCGTGCGTGGAGTCCACCCACCCGAGCCCGATGTCGGCGCACAACGGCTTCTTCGGCTCGCGCCCGTTCAGCAAGGCCAACGCCCTGCTGGAGAAGCAGGGAGTCGAACCGATGGACTGGCGCCTGCCGTAGCCGCCGGCCGCACGGCCTCGGCGTGGAGCGCCGGGGCCGCCCGTCAGCGTTCGAGTTCGGCGTCCCCCAGCTCGACGCAGAACTCGTTGTTCTCGGGGTCGGCGAGCACCACCCAGCCCCGGCCATCGGGGGTCCGGTGGTCGGACAGGAACGCGGCGCCGAGCCCGATCAGCCGCTCCACCTCCCCGTCCCGGGTGGCCTCCCCGCCGGGCCCGAGGTCCAGGTGCAGGCGGTTCTTGGCCGCCTTTCCCTCGGGGACGCGCAGGAACAGGAGCCCCGGCTCGCCGTCGGCGGCGCTGATGGACGCCTCGTCGCCCCCGGGCCCGGAGTCGGGGTCGATGGAGCGCCCGAGGGCCCTGGACCAGAACTCCGCGAGCGCGTAGGGGTCGGCGCAGTCGAAGGTGACGGCACGGATCAGCGACGGCATCATCGCCTCCTTGGGGGTGATCTGGGGGGAAACGTCGACCGCATTGGCTAGTGCCCGGTGACGAGTTTGGGCAATCGTCACGTTCTGGACACAATGAGATCCCGCACCCGCAGCCGTCGGAAGGCGACCCCCCGTGGTGAAGAAGACCCTTTCCTACACCGATGCCCTGCGCGTCCTCGGCAAGGACGACTCGGCGCTCCTGGACTTCGCCGAGAGGCTGGCCGACGGCACGCTGGGGATGCTGGGGGTCCCCGACCTGTTCGGCCTGCGTGAACAGGTGCTGCGGCACGGCCGCGAGGCTATCACCGGGATGCGGGAGAAGATCACCGGGGTGAGCCGGTGGGACCGCACCGAGCGGATCGAGGCGGCCAACCAGATCCTGCGGATCACGGCGTTCTTCGAGGCCCTGGGCGAGGTCCTGGACCAGCCGGGGTCGCCCCTGAAGCCGGCAGACCTGGAGTTCACCAGGGACGAGCAGTACGCGCTGCTCACGGACGCGGTGAACGGGTACGGCCTCGCCCCCGCCCCCCTGCCGCCCGCCGCGCACGGGGACGGGTCCGCGCTCGCCGTGTGGTCCCCCGAGGCCTCCGTGCTCCCCTTCGTCCGCGGCCTTGCGGTGTGGGAGGGGCTCAGCGACACCGCCCGGGGGCGGGTCGAGGACTCCCTGGCCCCTCTGCCCGCCCTCGCCCAGCGCCGCTACGCCGAGTCGTACCGAAAACTCGCCGCCGACGTACCGGAATTCGGCGTCTGGGCGAACCTGGCCGAGCACGACGAAACCCGGAAGCACGTCGACGAGATGCGCGTCGGGCTCGCGGGGATGGAGGAGCTGCTGCGGGGCACGCTCGCCGCCCCGGGCACCCGGCGCAGGCTCACCGAGCTCGAACGGTACTACCAGGCGGTCCTGGACAAGCCGATGCTGCCCTCGGTCGAGGCCCCCGAGGGCGCGGTGCTGCCCCCGGTCCGCCACGCCTACCTGAACCTGGGCGGACGGCTGCGGTTCACCGGGCCCAACGCGCAGCCGTCCGCCGACGACTGGTGGGAGAAGGCGCACCGCTACGACGACCTCCAGCCGCTGCTGGTCTCGCTGCTGACCCAGCGCGACTGCCACCTCCGGCCGATCGTGCTGCTGGGCCATCCCGGGGCGGGCAAGTCCCAGCTCACCCGGATGCTCGCCGCCCGGCTGCCCTCCGGCGACTTCCTGCCGCTGCGGGTGAAGCTGCGCTCGGTGCAGGCCGACGCGCCGATCCGCGTCCAGGTCGAGGAGGGGGTCTCGGCCACCCTGAACACCCGCGTCTCCTGGCGCGAGCTGTGCGACTCCGCGCCCGGAGCGCTGCCCGTGGTGATCCTGGACGGCTTCGACGAGCTGCTCCAGGCCACCGGGGTGAACCGGTCGGACTACCTGGAGCAGGTCCAGCAGTTCCAGGAGCGGCAGGCCGACATGGGCAGCCCGGTCGCGGTGATCGTCACCAGCCGCACCGTGGTCGCCGAGCGCGCCCGCTTCCCCGCGCGCACGCCGGTCATCAGGCTGGCCCCTTTCGACGAGGACCGGATCAGGCGGCTGCTGGGGGTCTGGAACAGGGCCAACACCGCCCAGCTCACCGCGCGCGGCCTGCGCCCGCTGCCACTGGAGACGGCGCTGCGCTACCGGGAGCTCGCCGAGCAGCCGCTGCTGCTGCTCATGCTGCTGGTCTTCGACACCGACGCCAACGCGCTCCAGCAGGGCGGGGCCGCGTTCGGGCGCGGCGAGCTGTACGAGCGGCTGCTCACCGCGTTCGCCGAGCGCGAGGTGCGCAAGCACCACTCCCACCTGGACGCGGACGGCCTGAGCCGGGCGGTCGAGGACGAGTTGCGCCGCCTGGAGGTCGTGGCCATGGCGATGTTCGTCCGGCACCGGCAGTCGGTGACCTCCGACGAGCTCGGCGGGGACCTCTCGGCGCTGTTCCCCGAGACCGCCGTGCACGTGGCCGACCCCGGTCTGGGCGGCCGGATCGCCCCCGCCGACCAGGTGCTGGGCCGCTTCTTCTTCGTGCACGAGGCCGGCGCCGTCCAACGGGACGGGCGCCGCAGCGTGTACGAGTTCCTGCACGCCACCTTCGGCGAGTACCTGGTGGCCCGCACCCTCGTCAACGAGCTCTCCGACCTGGTGGCCGACCGCGAGCACGCCGCGCGCAGGCGCTCCCCCGCCCCGCTGGACACCAGCCGGTTCTACGCGCTGTCCTCGTTCGCCGCGATCGCGGGGCGCGCCGCCGTCGTGGAGTTCGCCGCCGACCTGCTCGAGCGGCGCGTCGGCGGGGACCGGGCCGCGTACCGCGCCCTCCTGGTGGAGCTGTTCCAGGCCGCGCCGTACCCGCGCACCGGGCAGTCCGTGCTCGACTACCAGCCGTACCGGGCGACCGTCGTGCAGCGCCTGGCCGCCCACACCGCCAACCTGGTGACCCTGCTGGTACTGGTCGCCGACGAGGTGGACCTGGCCGAGCTGTACCCGGGCTCGGCCCGCCCGTGGCAGGACTGGCGGGACGTCTCGGGCGTCTGGCGCGCCATGCCCGGCGACCAGTGGCACGGCTTCCTGGACACCGTGCGCGTTCGGCATCTGGGCTTCTGGGAGAACATCGGGGCCAGGACCGTGCTGTGCCGCGAGCCCGAGGACCCGGTGAACGTGGGCGAGTGCGTGGGCTTCGAGCTGCGCTCCGACGTCGCCGAGGCGCTGGACGTCACCAACCCCTACGACATCACCGTCCCCTACGACGGGATCACCTCGCGGCTGCTGCGGTCGATGGCGACGCGCGCGCACGGCTCGGTGAGCCGCGCCGTGCTGATGCTGGGGCCCTACCTGAAGCACGTGGGAACGGACCTGGGGAGCTGGCTGCTCGACGATCCCGACCCGGCCTCGGCGGACCCGGCGGCCGTGGACCTGGACGCGTCGATCCCCCCGCACGGCTCCCTCCGGACGGGAAAGGTCGCGTGGACGGAGGTCAACGACGTGCTCGAACTGCGTCTGGCACCGGTCGGCTCCGCGGGCAGCCTCTTCTCCGACCGCAGGAGGAACCTCCGGTACATGCGGCTGCTGTTCGGAAACGACCGGCTGGGACGCCTGGAGCTGACCGTGCTGCGCCAGGCCGCGGAGGACTTCGGCTACTTCGCGCGCTTTCTCTCGTCCTCCGGCGGGGAGGACTACAGCCCTCCGGCGGAGATCTCCCTCGGCCTCCTGCGCGAGACGGTCTCGGGGTACCTGCGCAGGGTCACCTCCGTCGTCAGCGGCCCCCTGCTCTCCAGCAGGCACGTCAGGCCTGTTCTGGATGCGCTCCGGCCCCATTTGCAGGCGTCCGAAGACCTCGACCGCGTCTGCGGCCTCGCCGCCGCCAACGACCTCCTCGATGACTCCGACGTCACCCGTGAACTCCCCTCCGGCCAGTGGAGGAGCACCGGCGGACCTTCTCAGGGAGAGAACGGCGGCCCCTCCCGCTCCTCCGGATCCGCCTGAGAAAAATCCCCAAAGCACGCCAAACCAGCGCGACACCAGTCATGATGGTCCCGGCAAGCTCGGCAGACCCCCGCCGAGGGGCCGTTCCTCGACAACCCCGGGCCTCCGGTTACCTCTCGGTGGTGGCATGCGCGAACCCGTCCGGTACTGCGACGCGATCCGTCTCCTCGGCGCGGACGACGCGCGCGTGGTCGGTCTCGTCGACCGGCTGACCGGTGACGAGGGCACGGACCTGCTCGACGCGCGCACCCACCTCGTGGGGTTCGCGCACCGGGTGCTGAACCGGTTGGACCGGGAGGCGCACCTGCTCAGCCGGGTGGAGCGCACCCGGCGGATCGCGGCGGCGCACAGCGTCATCGTGGTGACGGCGTTCTTCGAGGCGCTGGACGACACCGAGCTCCCGTTCCGCCTCGGCGGCGGCCTGGACGAGACCGCGGCCTCGGGGGTCGCCGACCACAAGCGGCTCGGCGGGTTCGTGGCGCTGCTCGTGGTGTCCGCCCCGCCGCTGCCGCGCCCCCAGCGCGCGACCGCCGACGGGCGCGCCCGCGTTCGCCGCTTCTACCTGCGGCGCTGCAAGCAGCTGCCCTCGGTGCTGCGCGACATGCCGCTGTGGGAGGAGCTGGACGAGGCGCACCGCGACGCGATCGCGGACCGCCTCGGCTCCGCGCTCGCGGACCGCTGCGTGCGCCGCTACGAGGAGCTGCGGGACAAGCTCGCCGCGAGCTTCCCCGAGTTCGGCGCGTGGGCCTCGCTGCACACCGCGCGGCCCCGGCACGCGACGCTGCCCGAGACCCCGATCGGACTGACCCGGTTGCAGCACCGGCTCCAGTCGATCAGCACCGGCCGGGTGCCCAGCGCCGTCCGGGGCGCGCTGGCCCGCTCGCACCAGGAGCGGTTGAACGCCCCCGTCCCCTCGCAGGCGGGCGGCACGCACGTGCCTCCGCTGGCCGTCTCCTACGTGAACCCGTGCTTCCGCGCCGCCGAGGTCACCCCCGCGGCGCTGCCGCACGACGAGTCCTGGTGGCACGGGCACTCGGCGCCCCGCGATGACCTGGCCGAGTTCCTGATCGGCCACGTCACCTCGCCGCGCGCGCTCACCCACCCGCTGGTGGTGCTGGGGCCCGCCGGGTCGGGCAAGTCGACGCTGACCGCGCTCCTGGCCGCGCGGCTGCCCGAGAGCGACTTCACGGCGGTGCGCGTCAGCTGCCGCGACCTGCCCGAGGACGCGGGGCCGCACGCCCTGGCCGACCGGCTCGACCACGCCCTGGCCGCCGCGGGCGGCGGGAACTGCGACGCGCTGCCGGTGCTGGTCCTGGACGGGCTGGAGGAGCTGACCACCTGTTCGAGCGCCTCGCGCAGCGGCCTGCTGGAGGGGATGGCACGGTTCCAGCGCGAGCGCGCCGCCGGACCCGACCCGGTGGCGGTCGTGCTGACCTGCCGGGACTCCACCGCCGCCCGGGTGCGGTTCCCCGCGGACAGCGTCGCGGTGCGGCTGGAGGACTTCACCGACGCCCAGCTCGCGACGTGGCTGGACCTGTGGAACCGGGTCAACGCCAGCCACTTCCACCACAACGGGGTGCTGCCGCTGGACCGGGGGGTGCTGGACCCGCACCTTCCCCTGGCGCGGCGTCCGCTGCCCCTGCTGCTGCTCGCGGTGTACGACGGCGTGGGCAACGCGCTGCGCCGCCTGAGCGCCCCGCTGCGCGAGACCGCGCTGTACGAGCGCTGGCTGCGCATGCTCGCCGACATCGCGGACCGCGCCGACCCGGCGGCCACCGGGCGTCCGGTCGCCGCCGTGAGCGACCCGGCGGTGCGCTCGGGGCGGATCGAGCTGGCCCTGCTGACCGCGTCGCTGATGGCCGTGTCCCTGTTCAACCGGCCGGGCCGGGGGGTGGGCGAGGAGACCGTGGCCGCGGACCGGGCCGAGCTCGTGCGCTGGCCGTCGAACTACGCGCGGCCGCTGGACCCCCTGCGACTGGGCTGCGTGACGCGCGACGCCGGCGGCCCCCCGGGCGGACCGCCCGGTGTGGCGTTCACCGACCCGGTGCTGGGCGACTACCTGGTGGCGCGGCTGGTCGCCGAGGAGCTGGCGGAGCTGGCCGAGGCGCGCGTGCGCGAGCTGCGCTCGGTCCGCCCCGCTCCCCTGGACGACTCGTTCCTGTACGCGCTGCTGTCCTTCACCCCGCTGTCGGTGTCGGGCGAGGTGCCGCGCTTCCTCTCCGAGCGGCTGCGGCTGCTCGCCCCCGGGGTGCGCGACGAGCTGCGGCTGGCACTGGCCGAACTGCTGCGCGACGCGGGGCGGCACCGGCGCGAGGCGCACTACGGCGGCTACCGGCCCGCGGAGCCGGGCGACGCGGCGCGCGACGCGGTGTACACGGCGAATCTGATGCTGGCGCTGGTGGCGGTGCACGGCGGCGGGGTTCCGCTGCGGGCGCTCTTCGGCCGGGACGCCCCGGTGCGGTGGCGGTCGCTGGCGCACCTGTGGAAGTCGCAGCTGCCGCCCGAGCAGTGGACGGGCCTGACGCACGCGCTGGAGGTCCGCTGGGAGGGCGGCGCGCTCGTGGTGCACCCGGACGGCGGCGCGCCACTGGAGGCCGACCCGGGCACGCAGACCGACCTGGGGCCCGTGGCGCGCGACGCGGCGCTGCTCGCCGACACCGGGACGCAGCGGCTGCTGCACGCGCTGGAGCCGCTGACCCGGCTGTTCGGCGGGGACGTGACGGCGCGGCCGCCCGGCGGGGTGTCCGGCGCGGGCGCGCTGCTGACGCTGGCGTTCGGTTCGGCCGAGACCGGTGACGAGGAGCTGGTCGCCTGCTACGGGCAGGCGTTCGCCATGGCCGACGGCCTGGCCTCGGACGACCGGCTGCGGTTCACCGTGTTCCTGCTGCGCCAGCTGCGCGGCCACGTCCACCGGCTCGGCGCGCGCCTGGTCCCGGTCGCCACCCGCCACGTCCGCCCGATCGGCGTCGCCAGGAGCGCCCGCGCCTCGGTGCGCCGCCTGGCCGACGAGCACAACGACCACGTGGAGGCGATCCGCGGCGTCCTGGCGGGCCGTTGGTAGCCGATGGTCCCGACCCCGGGGTCGGGATCGTCGTGAGCCGCCGGGCCGCTTCGCGGGTCAGCGCGCGGCCAGCGCCATTCCCGCCAGTTCGGGCAGCACCGTCTCGGCGGGGTCGCGCAGGACCGCGTCGGCGACCGCGTCGTAGGGGGTGGGCTCGGCGTTGACGACCACCAGGGTCGCGCCCCGGTCCACGGCCACGTCGCACAGGCCCGCCGCGGGGTGCACCGACAGGGAGGTCCCGGCCGCCACGAACACCTCGCACTCCTCGGCGGCGGCCACGGCGGCCCGCAGGACGCCGGGGTCCAGCCGCTGGCCGAACGAGATGGTGTCGGTCTTCTGGATGCCCCCGCAGGCGAGGCAGCGCGGGTCGGACTCCTCCTCCAGCCGCTCCAGCACCTCGGGGCTGGGGGTGCGCAGGCCGCAGGACAGGCACACCACCCAGTGGACGGTGCCGTGCACCTCGATGACGCGGGCCGGGTCCGTTCCCGCCTTCTGGTGCAGGCCGTCGATGTTCTGGGTGATGACGGCGCACAGCCGCCCGGCCCGGTCCAGGTCGGTCAGTGCCAGGTGGGCGGCGTTGGGCCGGGCCGTCAGCGCGGGGTTGGTCCGGCGCATCTGCCAGACCCTGCGCCGCGCGTCCGCGTCGAAGCGGTAGACGTCGAAGTCGAACAGCGCGGCGGCGCCCGGATCGCGGGTCCACACGCCCTGGGGCCCCCGGAAGTCGGGGATGCCGGACCCGGTGGAGACCCCGGCTCCGGTCAGAACCGTCACCCGGTCGCTGTCGGCCAGCCAGGCTCCGACGTCGGCTGTGCTCGCGGTGGCAGCCATCACGGTCTCCTTCTCCGAGTGGGGCACCCGGACATTGTCTCAGCGATGTGCTCCGTCCGCACACCAGATCGCTGATGTGGCAGCGCCCGGACCAGGGGGAAAGACCGGCCGGGCGGCGTCTTCGCGCCTGCGGTCCGGGGGCTCCGCACTCCCCCCGCCCCGCGAAGTCTCCCAAACATGCCAAAATCAGACCACTGATGAAACAGCCGCCATACATACTCGTGGTCAACGGGACGAAGGTCGACCGTCCCGTCTTCGTGCTGGGCGCGCCGCACTCGGGTGTGGGCCTCGTCGCCCGGGCGCTGCGCCGTGCCCCCGGTTTCCATGTGAGCGCCGGGCACCCCAGCGTCCTCAAGGCGGTGTACGCGTTCGCGCGGCGGCCGTCGATCGCGCACGCCAACGGTTCGGGGAGCGCGACCCTGCTGCGCGACGCCCTCGCCGAGTCCTGGCAGCTCACCCCGCGCACCTGTCCGCGCTGCCCGGGCGGCCCCGTCCCGGCCCGCCTGGCCGCGGAGCCCTGCGAGCACGCCGCGCGGACCACCCGTTACGGCGACGCCGGACCGGATCTGCTCTACAGCACCGCGGCGCTGGCCCGGGCGTTCGACGACGCCGCGTTCGTCCAGATCATCCGGGACGGCCGGGACGCGGTCGCGGACATGCTCGACGACGAGCAGTCGCTGACCTGGTTCAAGCCGGGGCTGGCCAACCTGGAGGAGGAGTTCCCCAACCCGTTCTTCGGGGTGGAGACCGAGGAGGAGCGCGAGGACTACCCGCGCCTGTCGCTGGCCGCCAAGTGCGCGCTGCGCTGGCGCAGCGCCGTGCGGCTGTCGGCGAAGCTGCGCGGGGAGCTGCCCGGCGACCGGCTGCTGACGCTGCGGTACGAGGAGGTCCCGGGCAAGGAGGTCGAGACCGCCGAACGCCTCTCGGACTTCACCGGCGCGCGCGTGTCCTCGGTGGAGCTGGTGCGCGCCGACCACGACGGGACCGGTTCCTGGCGCACCCGCCTGGACCCAGGGCAGCGCGCCGAGGTGCAGTCCGTGGCCCGCCCGGAGCTGTCCCGGCTCGGATACCTGTAGCGCGGCGCGCGGTCCCGGCGAATACGCTGCCCGTATGGACCTCGGCACGAGCCCTCCCCGCGGGCTCCCGGGCCTCCGGACCCCGGGCCGCGGTGACTCCGGCCCCGCCTGTCCCTAGGATGGGCGCATGGGAGCACTCGGAATTCCTGAACTGATCGCGCTCGTCGCGATCCTCGCGATCCCGGTCAGCATCGTCGCGGGCGGCGTCGTGTACACCGTCCGCGTCGCCCGCCGGGGCATCGACGCCACTCTCGCGGGGGCCACCCGCCGCCGCGAGCTGGCCTGACCCACACGGGAAGGGGCCGGGGTCCGCGGACCCCGGCCCCTTCCCGTGCCCCTGGGACACGGCGGCCCCGCCGGACGGTCCCGCCCCGGGGCCCGGCGGGGCCGCGCGGACGCCGCGCGGCCCCGGACCACCGCCGACGCCCGGGGGAGGATCATCCCGCCACCCCGCCGATCGGGGCCGGGCGGGTCCTCGCACGAACGTCCTAGTTCATGTCGTCGGGGTTCGAACCGAAGCGGCGGCCGCTGTCGAGGCCGGAGATCTCGGCCATCTCCTGCCCGGTCAGCTCGAAGCCGAACACGTCGAAGTTGGCGCGGATGCGCTCGGGGGTCACCGACTTGGGGATGACCACGTTCCCGAGCTGGATGTGCCAGCGCAGGATCGCCTGGGCCGGGCTCACCCCGTGCGCCCGCGCGACGGCGGCGACCACCGGGTCCTGGAGGAGCTTGCCCTGGCCGAGCGGGCTCCACGCCTCGGTGGCGATGCCGTGCTCGGCGTGGAAGCGCCGCAGCGGCTCCTGGACGAGCGCCGGGTGCAGCTCGACCTGGTTGACCGCCGGGACGATCCCGGTCTCCTCGAAGAGCCTGCTCAGGTGCGGCTCGTGGAAGTTGGACACGCCGATCGCGCGCACCCGGCCCTCCGCGTACAGCCGCTCGAAGGCCTTCCAGGTCTCGACGTACTGGTTGCGGCGGGGCTGGACCCAGTGGATCAGGTACAGGTCCAGCCGGTCCAGCTTGAGCCTGTCCATGGTGGCGTCGAACGCGCGCAGCGTGCTGTCGTAGCCGTGGTCGGAGTTGGCCAGCTTGGAGGTGACGAACACCTCGTCGCGGGGGAGCCCCGAGTCGCGCACGGCCTGCCCGACGCCCTCCTCGTTGCCGTACAGCGCCGCGGTGTCGATGCTGCGGTACCCCGCCTCAAGGGCGGTGCCCACCGCGGTGACGGCCTCGGAGTTGCCCACCTGCCACACCCCGAACCCCAGCTGCGGAATGCGCACGCCGTTGTTCAGAGTGATCTCGGGGACGGTAGTCATACGTGCTCCATGTCGTCAGTTCATGATCGTTTCCGTCTCCACAACCCCGCCGGGCCCCGCGCGTATTCCGCGCCCGGCTCCCCGTGGCGCGGGGCGCGCGGTCGGATCCGCCTCATACGAGCAGTTCACGGCGCAGTTGGCGCAGGGTCTGGGACAGCAGGCGCGACACGTGCATCTGGGACAGGCCCACGGCGGCCGCGATCTCGCTCTGCGTCTTGTTCCCGAAGAAGCGCAGCAGCACCACGCGCCGCTCGCGCTCGGGCAGGCGGTCCAGGGCGTCCTTGAGCGACTCGCGGTCCACGACGTTCTCCAGGTCACCGTCGACGCCGCCGAGCGTGTCGCCGAGCGCCGACTCGTCGTCGGCCTCGCCGAAGGGCATGTCGAGCGAGAGGGCGCTGTACGCCGAGGAGGCGTCGATCAGCTCGATCATGGCCTCCACCTCCATGTCCATCGCCTTGGCGAGCTCCTTGGTGGTGGGCGTCCGGCCGTGCCGCTGGGTGAACTCGGCGATCACCCTGTTCAGTTCGCCCCGCTTCTCCTGGTGGACCCTCGGCACCCGGACCGCCCAGGTGGTGTCGCGGAAGTGCCGCTTGAGCTCGCCGGTGACCATCGGCAGCAGGTAGGCGACGAACGGCTTGCCGTAGGAGGGGTCGAACCCCCTGATGGCCTTCATCAGGCCGAGCATCCCGACCTGGTAGAGGTCGTCCATCGGCTCGCCGCGGTTGCGGTACCGGCGCGCCTCGCGCCGCACCAGCGGCGTGTACAGCTCCACGAGCTCGCCGCGGATCCTCTCCCTGGCCTCCTCGTTCTTGCGGTTCGCCGCCAACGCCGCCAGCAGCTTCTCGGCCTGCCCGGTACCGGCGGGCTGGCGGGCGGGCGGACGGTTGTCCCCGCCGCGGCGCTGGGCTGGGATACGAGGGCGTACCGCTGTGTTCCTGGTGTTCATCTCGGGCTCCTCTTCGCAGGCTTTCTCCGACGGGGGTCCGCCGTCCGCGCTCCGGACTGCGAGCGACCCGCGCCCAGGGGGCACGGAAGACGGTGGGGACCGCTGGAGTGTTCAAGGCCGCGCTTTCGGACCTGATCCTCGCATGCCCCCTCATTTGGGTCACAAACACATCACTCCGAGAAGTCTGGGAATCCTGGGAGTGACGCCGGGTTCACTCCGGCCGCCGGCCGGGCGGCCGGGCGGGGGCCTCCGGGCCGCTCACAGGCGGTCGAAGCACAGCCGCAGCGGGCGCCTCCAACGATTGGCCCCCGCACCGGGGTTCATGACGGCCACCGCGGCCCCGTACTTGCTGAAGCTCACCGGGCGCAGGCCGAGCCGGTGCAGCAGCCGCTCGGTGTCCGTCGTCCCCTCCAGGGTCTTGACCTCCAGCAGCACCAGGTCCGGGCGCATGGCGGCCGAGTGGCCGCCGTAGGAGCACACCAGCCCGGAGTCGCAGGTGATCCGCTCCCGTCCCGAGAACGCCACCACCGTGCTGCGCCGGTAGTCCGTCGTGGCCACCGGCAGCAGCGCCCCGGGCACGTCCGCGCCGTAGTCGCGCAGCGTCCGGCCCAGGAACGCGCGCGCCTCGGCGGTCAGCTCGCCGGGGCGGCCGTCGTGCGGGACGCGCTGCTTGTCCGTGGCGCCCCGGCCGCCCTTGAGCTTGACCTCGAACATGGTCAGCGCCGAGTCCAGGTAGGTCCGCGTGCGGATCTTGAACCTGCGCCGCCGCTCCTGCCTGTGGTGCCGGAAGGTCAGCAGGTCGGGCGTGTCCAGGTAGGTGGAGGAGTAGCGGAACGACGTGCGCTCCCCGTCGGACAGGACGCCGAAGTCCGGTTCGAGGCGCTCGACGAGTCCGGTCAGGAGGTCCGCGGGGGCGATGTACTTGCGGCACGCGCGCATGGTCAGCGACGCCAGGGAGTTGACCTGCTCCAGGCTCATGGGGCGCAGCGCCCCCAGTCCGGCGGGCGCCGTCACCGCTCCCCCGCCCGGACGGGGGTCCGCCGCGCGGCTCCCTCGCGGAACCGCACGTCGACCACCATGAGGTCGCGGACGTAGTCCACGTCGGTGACGAGCGCGTGGTGGACGGTGCCGCCGAGCCGCGCCTCGAGGTCGGCGCGCAGGGTGTCGGGGTTGCGGTGCACCACGTCCAGGGTGACGACGCGCCTGCTGGTGCGGGGAAGCACCCGGGGGTGGTCCGCGGCGAACAGCACGCCGAGCAGCACCACGTTGAGCGCGGCCAGCACCACGGGCGTGCTCGCGGCGACCGCGTTGATCAGTCCCAGGGCGATCGCCACGAAGTAGTAGCCGATCTCCCCCTGGGTGATCTGGTCCGAGCGCAGCCGGATGATCGACAGCACGCCGAACAACCCGAAGCCCACCGCCAGCTCGATGCTCGCCACGAGCATCACCGCGGTGACCGCGAAGACCCCGACGTTGAGCGCCGCGTAGGCGAGCAGCAGGTCGCGGCGCCCGTGCCGGCGGAAGTAGAGGAGATAGCCGAGAACGACGACCGACGCGAGGTCGGCGAGGAGTGCGTACCAAATGCTCATGACCACAGGCTGTCCCCCCTCGGTGAGCCGCCGATGAGCGGCGGATGAGGAGATCCTCATCCGGGGGTCCCGGTCCGGCGGCCCCGGCCGGCCCCGGCCGGCCCCCGCGGCTTCCGCGGGGCCCGGTGGAACCTCGGGGCTCAGTTCACGAGGCGGTACCCCATTCCGCGTACGGTCTCGATCCGCTCCCCGCCGATCTTCTTGCGCAGCGCGCGGACGAAGACGTCGACCACGTTGGAGCCCGGGTCGTAGTCGTAGCCCCACACGTGGGAGAGGATCTGCTGGCGCGACAGCACCTGGCCGTGGTTGCGCAGGAACAGCTCCAGGAGCGCGAACTCGCGGGCCGTCAGGTCGATCGTGTCGGTTCCGGTGGAGGCCCTGCGGGTGCGCAGGTCCAGCGCGAGCCCCCCGGCGCGCAGCACCGTCGTCTCGACGCCGCGCTCGGCGCGCATCCGCAGCCTGATCCGGGCCAGCAGCTCCTCGAAGCGGAACGGCTTGGTCATGTAGTCGTCGGCGCCCATCTCCAGGCCGCTGACGGTGTCGCGCACCCCGTCGCGCGCGGTGAGGATGAGGATGGGCAGCGCCGACCCCGCCTCCCGCAGCCGCCGCAGCACGGTGAAGCCGTCCGCGTCGGGCAGCCCGATGTCGAGCACCATCAGGTCGAAGTCGCCGGTGAGGGCGTAGTCCACGGCATCGCCCGCGGTGCCGACCACGACGCTGGTGAAGCCGTTGGCGCTCAGCCCCTTGCGCACGAACGACGCGATGCGGTCCTCGTCCTCCGCGATCAGGATCCGGGTCACGGCCGGGTGCTCCTCTCGTCCACGGGGAAGGTCAGGATGAACGCCGCCCCGGCGCCGGGGGCCGACCGCACCCGGACGTCGCCGTGGTGGGCGTCGGCGATGGCCCGGACGATGGCCAGGCCCAGCCCGGCGCCCGGCCGGTCGCCGCGGGCCGCGGCGGTGCCGCCCCGGGAGAACCGGTCGAAGATCACCGCCTGGTCCTGCGGCGCGATCCCGGTCCCCGAGTCCCGTACCCAGAACGACACCACCGGGCCCTGCCCGGCCGCCGGCTCCGAGAGCGCCGATCCGACGCTGATGGTGTCCTCGGGCCCCGTGTACTTCACGGCGTTGCTCGCCAGCTGCACCATGGCCTGGGTGACGCGCTGGGGGTCCAGGTGGACGGTGCCCTCCCCCACCTCGTCGAGCCGCCAGTCCCGGTCGCCGAGCGCGCGCACCTTGGCGTCGATGTCGCTGGTCAGCTCCGCCAGCGACACCTCGGAGCAGTGCAGGAAGTCCGGTCGCTGCGCCTTCGCCAGCAGCAGCAGCTCCTCGACGATGCGCGCCATGCGGTCCAGTTCGTCGGTGACCAGGCGCAGCACCTCCGCGCGCTCCTGCGGGTCGTCGCCCATCAGCTCCAGGTGGCCGCGCACGATGGTGATGGGGGTGCGCAGCTCGTGGCTGGCGTCGTCGACGAAGCGGCGCTGCGTGGAGAACGCCTCCTCCAACCGGTCGAGCATGGCGTTGAACTGCTCGGCGAGCGCGGACACGTCGTCGTTGCCCGGCACGTCGATGCGGCGGGTCAGGTCCTCCTCGGTGATCTGCGCGGCGGTCTGGCGCACCAGCCGGATGGGGGCCAGGATCCTTCCCGCCACCCACCAGGCGGCCGTCCCGGCGAGCAGCAGACCGCCGAGGCTGACCAGGGCCAGCGTGCGCAGGGTCCGGTTCGTCTCGACCCGGTCGGCGTCGGTGAAGTAGCCGATGACGAACCAGCCCGCCGGGGCGGTGGACCCTTCGGGCGGGGACACCCTGAGCTTCTCCCACGACAGCGCCCCTTCGGGGGTGTCGAGGCGGCCCCGGGCCCCGGGCGCGCCGAGGATGTCCTCAAGGGCCCCGGGGTCGGCGGACACGTCGAACAGCGGCTCCTGCCCCTGGCGGATCCGACCGGTGGGCGTGGTCGCGCCGGGGTCCTCGTCGACGTGGCCGAAGATGACCTCGTACCGGTCGGGGTACTGGCGGCTCAGGTGCACCCGGAACAGGCTGTCCAGGTCGGTGAACCGCTCCCCGGTCCGGGGGTCCACCCCGACCGCGGCGAACTCCTGGAACTCGCTGATCTCCTGGCTGACGGCGCGGTCCACCCGGTCGGTGGCCGCGGTGTCCAGCGCCCGCCAGACGACGACGTTCACCAGCACCAGGACCGCCGCCATGAGCAGCACGACCCACGCCATGATCCTGATCCGGGCGGGCACGGGGCGGCGCCCGGCCGCCGGGGCCTCCTCCGGAGGGCCGGTCCGGGGACGGTCAGTCGTCATCGTGGTCCCCGTCGTCGTCATCGTCGTCGTCATCCAGGTCGTCGTCCAAACCGTCGTCGTCCGGACCGTCGTCCGAACCGCCACTCGGGCCGCCGCTCGGGCCGCCGCTCGGGCCGTCGTCGTCCGAGTCGTCGTCCGGACCGCCGTCGGTGACGACCGGCGGAGGGGACACGACGCCGTTGTCGGCCGGGCCCGGGGAGGGGTCCGCGGACGGTGATCCCCCCAGGGCGGGGGACTCCCCCACGACGACCTCCCCGGGCGTCTGCGGCCCCTCGGCACCCGCCAGCCAGAGCACGGCCGCGACCACGAGCGCGGCGCCGGCCAGCACACCGATCAGAACGGCGCGGTGCAGGGATCTCATGAGAGCGAGCATCCCCCACCAGGAAAAGGGCCACATGAAACGAGGATGAAGATCTCCTCATCCGCGCAGGTCCCCTCCGGTGCCCCCGCGAAGTTTTCCTTCGGTGATCTTGACCTTTTCGGGGTCTCAACCGTGGTTGAGACCCCGAAAAGGTCAAGATCACCGAAGGAAACGCACGGGCGTCCGGCCGGCCCGCCTCCCCCGGTCCGAGGCGGGCCGCCGGACCGCCCGCTCGTCCGCCTCCGACAGCGGTCCCGCTACCGCTTCTCCTCCGCGCGGTCCCCCGACCACTCCGTGTGGAAGACCCCGTCGCGGTCGACCCTGCGGTAGGTGTGCGCGCCGAAGAAGTCGCGCTGGGCCTGGATGAGCGCGGCGGGCAGCCGCTCGGCGCGCACGCCGTCGTAGTACGCCAGGGAGGACGCGAACGCCGGGACCGGCACGCCGTGCAACGCGGCCTCGGACACCACGCGCCGCCACGCGGCGACGCCGTTGCCGACCGCGCCGGTGAAGTACTCGTCGGCCAGCAGCAGCGGAAGGTCCGCGTCGCGCTGGTAGGCCTCGGTGATCCGGTTGAGGAACCGCGCGCGGATGATGCACCCGCCCCGCCAGATCCGCGCGACCTCGCCTCGGTCGATGTCCCAGCCGAACTCCTCGGACGCCGCCGCGATCTGGTCGAAGCCCTGCGAGTACGCCACGACCTTGGAGGCGTACAGGGCCAGGCGCACGTCCTCGACGAAGGCGTCGCGGTCCCCGGCGGGGACCGCCCACTCCTCGGTGCTGGCGGGCAGCACGCCCGCGGCGGCGGCGCGCTGGGGCACCGACCCCGACAGGGCGCGGGCGAACGTCGCCTCGGCGATGCCGGTGATCGGCACGCCCAGGTCCAGGCCGTTCTGCACGGTCCAGCGACCGGTGCCCTTCTGTTCGGCCTGGTCCAGGACCACGTCCACGAACGCCGCGCCGGTCTCGGCGTCGGTGTGCGCCAGGACCTGGGCGGTGATCTCGATCAGGTACGACTCCAGGTCGCCGGTGTTCCACTCCGCGAAGATCCCGGCGATCTCGGCGGCGGACGCGCCCAGGCCCTGCCTGAGCAGGTCGTACGCCTCGGCGATGAGCTGCATGTCGGCGTACTCGATGCCGTTGTGCACCATCTTCACGAAGTGGCCCGCGCCGTCGGGGCCGACGTGCGCGCAGCACGGCTCCCCGTCGACCTGGGCCGCGATGTCCTCCAGAATCGGCCCGAGCGCGGCGTAGGACTCCTTCGACCCTCCGGGCATGATCGAGGGGCCGTTGAGCGCGCCCTCCTCGCCGCCGGACACTCCCGTTCCCACGAAGTGCAGGCCGTGCTTCTTGAGCTCGGCCTCCCGGCGCCGGGTGTCGGGGAAGTGCGCGTTGCCCGCGTCGACCACGATGTCGCCCGGCTCCAGCAGCGGGATCAGCTCGTCGATCACCGCGTCGGTCGGGCCGCCCGCCTTGACCATGACCACGACCTTGCGCGGCCGCTCGAGGGCCGCCACGAAGTCCGCCATGGACTCGGCGGGCACGAACACGCCCTCGCCGCCGTGCTCGTCCACCAGCGACCGGGTGCGGGCGTGGGACCGGTTGTGCACCGCGACGGCGTACCCGTGCCGGGCGAGGTTCCGGGCCAGGTTCCGGCCCATGACGGCCAGGCCGGTGACGCCGATCTGCGCGGTCGAGGGGGGCGGTGTGATGGTCATAGGACTCGGTCCTCCTGTAGTGCGGCGCGCCGGTTCCGGGGCGCCGGTCGGTGTGGTTTCCCGGTTCCCACAGCCTCTCATTGAGGCGCGGCCCCGCTCGCGGTGGCAAGCGGTTTCCATGATCTGTCCTCCGCCGCGGCGTGCGCGCGTGGACGGCCTCCTCGCCGATCTTGACCTTTCCGGGGTCTCGACCGCGGTCGAGACCCCGGAAAGGTCAAGATCACCGGGAAGCCCCCGTCGGGCCGGCAGCGAACTCGTGGCGGACCCGCGCCACGATCCGCAGCGCTTCGGAACCGCGCACCGCCGCCCCTGACAGCTCGGCGAACACCTTGCGGTAGGGGGTGATCGCGTCGTCGTCGGTGAGGCACAGCTCCGCACCGATGGTCTCGACGAGAACCCGGTCGTCGTCGAAGATCCAGAAGCCGTGTGAGGGGACGACGGAGACCCGCGCTTCGGTGGGCAGGATAGCGATGCCGACGGTACCGCGCCTGATGACGTCGGCGATGTGGTCCATCTGTCCCACCATGACGCCTGGCGGGCTCAGGCTCATCCGCAGTGCGGGTTCCCAGATGAGCATGTCGAACACCCGGTCCGGCTCGTCCAGGATTCGGCGGCGCTCCATTCGGACACGGACTCCGGCCTCCAGATCATTGGGGGCGCTGTGCAGATGGATACCCCGGCGGATCATGTACCAGGCGTAGTCGGGGGTCTGGAGCAGGCCGGGTACGCACGCGGACTCGAAGATACGGAATCGGTGGGTCCGCCCCTCCAGGTCCCTGGCCGCCGTTTGGCGGGCGCGGGTGCCCCCGGCGAGCTGGCGCCACCAACTCATGTAGTGCGTTTCCAGCGCCCTGCGCTGGGCGACCAGCGCGCGATCGGGTCGTCTTGACGTGCGCGGTTTCGCGGATTCCCGCCCCTTGGATCGGCCAGACCCGCGACGACGGTCTGGTGGTGTGCCCGTGGGCGCCCTCCTCCGGCATGCCGGGCGGTCTGCTGACCCGTCTCACCGTGCGCGACGGCACCGCCGAGGGCCCGTTCACCCGCCCCCTGTCGTTCATGTGGTTGCGCGGCCAGCGCGGTGACCACGGCCGCCCGCACGACCTGGGAGCCGAGGCGGCGACCGCGCGCCGCGTCGATCAGGACCCGCGGCGCCTGGTCCTCGACGGCGCGCGGGCGCTCCCGCTGGCGCTCATGGTCCCGGCCTGGCGATTCGGCATGCGGGGCGCCCCCCGGCGGACCGCCGCTGGTGTGGCTCTCGGCACTCGACGGCCCGTCATGGGCCAGACTGCGCCCGAACCGGGGCGAGCAGGGCGGCCCGCGCCGCCTCTGGGACGAGTTCGAGGCCGTCCACCGGTGGTGGCGGGAGCACGGCGGGCCGCCCGCCACCGAGTTCGGCCTCACGGTCGACGCGGACGAACACCGCGTCTGGCTTGGCGACCCGAAGGGCCCGTCCTGGCATCACCCGTAGAATCCGTCCCCGGCCGCGCGCACCCACGTCGACACGGAGGTTTCCACCAGTGACCGAGATCGAGTACGAGGCCAAGGTCCTCGACGTCGACCCCGAATCCACCGCCCGACGCATCCTGGACAAGGGCGGGAGTACCGTCGGCGAGGCGCTGCAGCGCCGCTACGTCTACGACATCGACCCCGCCGACCCGTCCCGGTGGATCAGGCTGCGGGACAACGGCGAGGAGGTCACGCTGACGGTCAAGGAGATCGACTCCGACGACATCGGCGGCACCCGCGAGACCGAGACCTCCGTCGGGGACTTCGACACCGCCGACGCCCTGCTGGGCAAGCTCGGCTACCGGCCCAAGGCGTACCAGGAGAACCGGCGCCGCAGCTTCCTGTTGGACGGCGCGCGGCTGGAGATCGACTTCTGGCCGCGCATCCCGCCCTACCTGGAGATCGAGGCCGCCGACCGGGCGGAGGTCGTGCGCGTGGCGGCCCTGCTCGGCTACGGCGAGGACGACCTGACCGGCGAGAACACCACGAGGGTCTACGCCCGTTACGGCATCGACCTGGCCGCGATCCCCGACCTGAGGTTCGACGGGCGCTGAGGCGCTCGGAGCGCGGCCGCCCCGGCCGGACCCGGGCTGGAGCCGCCGCTTGGAGCCGTCGGAACAGCACGGGGGGAGAAACGGACCCGAGACACTCCGAAGGCGGCCGCCCCCGGGAGCGGTCCGGCCGCCCGGCCGCCCGGGTCGTCGGCGTGCGGGTCGGTGACCGGGGAGCCGCCACGCAGGTGGTGCGCCCAGGCGGCCAGGCGGCCAGCGCGCGGACCGCCCCGCGCGGCATCCGCCCGGCGGCGCCCCGTCCCCGCGGAGCCCGCTCACAGCCGGAAAACCTCCCGGGGGCGGTCCCCGACGAGGTCGACGAGTGTTTCGAGAGCCTCGTCCTCGTCGAGCCGGTGCTCGGCGACGAGCTGCGCGAGGTGCCCGCTGTCCAGGCGGCGGGACATGTCGTGGCGGGCCGGGATGGAGCAGAACGCCCGGGTGTCGTCGATGAAGCCGGAGGTCCGCGAGAACCCGACGGTCTCGGTGACCGCGGCGCGGTAGCGGCGGATCGCCTCGGGCGCGTCGAGGAACCACCACGGCGCGCCGACGTAGACCGACGGGTAGAACCCGGCCAGCGGCGCCAGCTCCCGGGAGAAGGCCGTTTCGTCGACGGTGAACAGCACCAGGCGCAGGCCGGGGTGGGTGCCGTACCGCTCCAGCAGCGGCCGCAGCGCGTCGGTGAACTCGGTGCGCAGGGGGATGTCGTGGCCGGTGTCGGGTCCGTAGCGCGCGTCCGTGGGCCGGTGGTGGCCGCGCCGCACCCCCGGGTGCAGCGTCATGACCAGGCCGTCCTCGCACGACATGCGGGCCATCTCCAGCAGCATGTGCCGCCGCAGCGCCACGGCCTCGCCGGGCGCGGCGGCGCCCGCCAGCGCGGCGCGGTAGATCCGGTCGGCCTCGGCGGCGTCCAGCGGGTCGGTGCGCGCGTCCTCGTGGGCGTGGTCCGCCGAGGTCGCGCCGTGCTCGGCGAAGTACCGGCGGCGCGCCTCCATGGCGGCGACCCAGCCCGGGTAGGTCCCGGTGTCGGTGTCGGCGGCCTCGCCCAGGCGGGCCACGTCCCCGGCCCACTCGGGGCGGGCGGCCTCCAGGTAGCGGTCGGGGCGGAAGGTGGGGACGACCCGGCCGGTCCAGGCGGGGTCGGCGGCGAGCGCGGCGTGCGCGGACAGGTCGTCGCACGGGTCGTCGGTCGTGGCCAGGACCGAGATCCCGAAGCGGTCGAACAGCGCGCGCGGCCGGTAGGCGTCCCGGGTCAGCCGCTCGGCGACGTGGTCGTAGACGGCGTCGGCGGTGTCCTCCGAGGGGCGGACCCGCACGTCGAAGATCTCGGCGAGCTCGGACTCCAGCCAGTACCGCACCGGCGTGCCCCGGAAGAGGTGCCAGCGCGCGCACAGCCGGTGCCACGCCCGGCGCGCGTCGGCCTCGGGCAGCGGCCCCCGCCCGACCCCGAGCTCCTCCAGCGGGACCCCGGAGGCGTGCAGCAGCCGGGTCACGTAGTGGTCGGGGGTCACGAGCAGCGACGCCGGGTCGCCGAACGGCGCGTCGTCGAGCAGCAGCCGCGGGTCGACGTGCCCGTGCGGGGAGACGATCGGGGCCGCGCGCACCTCCTCGTAGAGTCGGCGGGCGATCGCGCGGACCCCCGGGTCCGCGGGCAGCAACCGGTCGGGGTGCGGTGCGAGTGGGGCGTGGCGGATCGGCATGGCCCCGATTCTGCCCCCGGGAAGGGCTCCCTGACCAGCGGTTGCCGCGCGTCGCCGCCTACCGGTGCCCCCCTCGCCGATCTTGACCTTTCCGGGGGCTCGGAGACGGTTGAGACCCCGGAAAGGTCAAGATCGGCGAGGGGGCGTCGTACGGGGTGTGCATACTGTTCCGCCATGACCTCGACGAACCCCCTGGACACGACCGAGAACGACGACGCCGTCTGGCTTCCGGGCCCCGACGGGTACGAGCTGGCGCTGGGCGACGGCGGGCTGCGGTGCCGCAACGCGCGGGGACGCGTGCTGAAGCGGCTGCCCAAGCAGGTCGCCGACTCCGAGCCCGCCCGGCGGCTGGGCGCGCTCCAGACCTGGCTGGACGAGCACGCGGCCGCCTGCCTGCGCCAGGCGCGGGCGTGGACGCGCGGCTCGTGGCCGGTCCCGGTCCCGCTGCTGCGCCGGGTGTGGGCCGACCCCGCCTGGCGGGGCGTGCTGCGGGACTCGGCCGTGGGCACCCGGGCGGGGGACGCGCCCGGCGCCCCGCTCACGACCGTCGGCCTGCTGCGCGGGATCGACGCCGGAGGCCGGATCGGCGTGCTCACCCTGGACGCGGAGACCGCCTGGCTGGAGACCGACCACCTCGTCTTCCCGCACCCGCAGCACATCCCCGAACTCGAGGACGTCCGCGACCTCGTCCTGGAACTGGGCTCCGAGCCCGGCACCGACCAGCTCCTGCGCTCCGACCGGCCGCTGGAGTCCCGCTCCGGCATGCCGCGCGGCCTCCTCCTGGACGCGCTGGCCGCGCCGGTCCACGAGCGGACCGCGCTGTCGGTGGACGCCCCCGGCCATCCGGACGAGCAGGCCGTGCGCGCCCGCGTCTACCGGCACCCCTCCCTGGGCGACCGCCCCGTGGTCCGCCTGGCCTCCGACACCGACGGCCTGGTCCTGGACGTCGTGGCCCGGCGCCTGGGCTGCGCCGCGCCCGAGCCGGGCCCGGCGGTGGCCGCCACCCGCCGGTCGGCGCTGCTGGGCTACCCCGCCTGGGCGCTGGTCCGCGACCCCGAGCACGCCGACACCGCCCTCACGTCCCCGGGCGTCTTCGCCAGAGCCCTGGAGGAGGCGGGCGACAAGCCCGGGCGGAGCTTCGACACCCTGCGCTACTTCGCCCGCCGCCTGCCCTTCTCCCACCTCCCCGCCTTCTGGGCCCAGGCGCAGAACGTGTTCCGGGAGGCGGGCAACTGGCACTGGACGGCGCGGTGCCGCGCCGCCGCCAAGGAGGCGCTCGCCGAAGCGGGGATGACCGGCGACCTGGAGCTGCGGCGGGCGCTGCTGGCCGAGGGCCTCGACGACCTGGGGCCGCTGTGCGACGCGGTGGCCGAGCGGGAGGGCCCCGCCGCCGCCTACGCGGAGTACCGGTCGCGGGTGCGGTGGGCGTCCGACAGCGAGACCACCGCGTTCCGGGACCTGCGCCGCCTCGCGCGGGCCGCCGGCCTGGACACCGCCGAGGAGGACGTGCGCAACCTCGGTGACTTCTTCGCCGACGGGGGGCACTCCGGATCGGTCTCCTTCTGGCGCTCCCACGCCCCCGCGATGACCCGGCTGGCCCGCGCCGACGACGCGTTCCTGCGCCGCCTGCTGTGCCGGGGCGGCGGCGGACTGTGGTTCCTGGACTCCAAGGTCCACGGCAGCGGCCTCCTGAAGAGGCTGCTCGCCGACCCGGTCGTGGCCCGGCGGCTGCGCGAGGGGGTCCTGAGCCCGGGGGTCCCGATCGCCGACTGGCTCGGCGACGACTGGCTCGTCCCGCTGCGCTCGACCCCGTCGCACGCGTCGGCCGCCGTGCTGGAGCTGGTGGCGTTCCTCGCCCCCGCGCTCGTCGCCGGGGGGCGGGGGCTGCGGCTGGCCGCCGCCGAGGACGACCCGGTGGACGCCAACGTCCTGGACGTCGTCCTGGAGCACGGGATCCCGCTGGCCCACCCCGTGCGGAACCTCTCGCTGACCGAGTGGCACCGCTCCGGCGAGGCCCGCCGCCCCCTGGCCCACCTCGCCGCGGACCCCCGGTTCGGCGCGCTCCTGGAGCGCGAGGTCGCCGCCTTCGAGGGCGCGCCCGAGCCTCCCACCGGGCGCGGCGGCCACCGGCGCGGGAAGCCCGCGCCCTTCACCCGCGCCCAGCTGCTGGAGTTCCCCGCGCTGGCGCCCGTCGTCGCCCGCGTCCACCCCGACCTCGCGCCCCCGGCCCCGCCGAAGGCCGGGGAGACCGGGGAGGCCGGCGGCGGCCCGGCCGTGAGCACGCCCCCGCCCGGGACCGACGCCCAGCTCGACAGCGCGCTGGAGGGCCTGCTCCTTCGCCTCCCCTACAGCAAGCGCTCCCCGAAGGACCGCTACTCCACGCTGGCCTCGCTGCGCGGCGCGGCCGCGCTGCTGAGCGGCGGGGAAGCGGAGGAGGCCGCCCCGGAGGAACCGCGCCTGGAGGTGCCCTGGGGGCCGCTTCTCGCGTACGTCGGCGCCGTGGCGCTGCGCGCCGCGTCCGCGGCCGCGTCCCCCGAGGAGCGGGCCGCCCTGGCGGCGTTCCTGCGCGCCTGGGCGGAACTGCCCCCCGTCGCGGACCCGGGCCGGGGGTGGCAGTACGGCGCCCTCGTGGGCGAACCGCCCGAGGGCGACGGGACCGCCGTGCTGCACCGGGTCGACTACGCGAACCATTCGAGCGCGTTCGGCCCCGACCCCGTCGAGGTCAGCGGGTACCCGGGGGACGGCGTCCGCTGGTTCCTGCGCCGCTCACCCGCGCCCGGCGCCCCCGATCCGCTGAGCGGCCGCACCGCCTTCGTCCGCGACGTCGATCCCGGGTGGGCGACGGCCGAGGGGATCACCGCCTTCCTCGGCGAGCTCGACCGGCGCGGCCCCCTCCCCTGGGGCAAGCCCGCCCGGACCGCCGCCGAGCGGCTCGGCGAGCGGATCGGCGTCACCCCCGCGGCGGCCGCGCTCGTCCTCAACGGCTTCCCGTTGGGCGGCGACTCCAAGAAGCCGCTGACCGACCTCCGGCGCCGCGCGCTGAAGCTGACCGTGCGCGACACCAAGGCCGCCCTCGCGCGCCTGGGGCGCCTGGACGGCGCCCAGCGGCTGCGGCTCGCCGCGGCCGTCGTGCCGCCCGGCGGCCCCGCCCCGCTGTGGGACAAGGGCGGCCTGGACGACGCGGTCGACCGGGTCGCCGCGGCCTGGCACGGGGAGGGCGATCCCCATGACCTCGTCGACGCCGCGACGGCGGCCGCCGCCCCCCGCTACGCGGGCCCGGCCGTCCTCTCCAGGCTCCAGGCGCCGGGACGCGCGGCCGCCCTCACCCGCGCCCCCGACTCCACCGTGGAACTGGCGCCCTACCGCCAGCCCGGCCTCCCCTCGGCGTGGCTGCGGTCGAACCTGAAGGAGACGGCCCAGCTCGTCTCCTGGGCGGCGGTCCGGCTCCCCGCCGGCCACCGCGCCCGGCGCGAGCTGCCGACCGTGCTCGCGCTGGCCCGCGAGCGGCTGAGCGACCCGGGCCTGGTCGTCAGGTGCGGCTGGGTGCACCTGGCGCGCACCCAGGCCGAGCAGAACCGGGTCGCGCGGGAGGTCTTCGGGCCGCGCACCCTGCGGGACGGCACCCACGCGGTCTACGACGACGGGGTGTTCATCGTCGGCGTCCACCCCCGCTACCCCACCGAACTGCTCTTCCGCCCCGCGCTCCTGGAGCAGCGGTGGGACGAGCCGGAGGTCGCGACCAAGCGCCGCCTCCTCGCCGACTCCTACGGTGACTTCGCGCTGCTGTGCGCCTACCGGGAGCTGCTGTTCGGCGACGGGTACACCCGGCTGGCCGAGCGGGCCGCCGCCACACCGGTGCCCGAGGGCGGCTACGAGCTGAACCCGCTGCACAGCGCGCCGGGCCTGGTCGCCGAGGTCGGCGCCGGGATCGGCGTGGGAGAGGACGCCGCCGCGCTGTACCTGCAGCTCGCCGCGCTGGCCGTGCCGACCGACGACCACGTGCGGACCTGGAACGGCTGGTCCCCCGAGCGCCACGGGCGCGCCCAGCGCGAACTCCTCGGCTCCGGCGCCGTCGTGCCCCGCCCCGAGCGCGAGACCGAGGCGGACCTGGTGGTCGAGGGGCGGTCGGTCGTCCTGCCCGGCCCGCTGGCCCGGGTGTACTCCCCCTTCCACACCGGCTTCGTCACGGAGGAGCGCAAGCGGGCGCTCCTGCCGCTCCTCCCGGGCGCCACGCACCGGGACCGGTCCCTGCTGGAGCCCGGCCTGGCGCACCGACCGCCCCACGAGCTGTTCGAGGAGGCCTGGAACGCGGCGCGCTCCGCCTGACGGCCGGGAGGGCCGGGGCCGCCCCCGCCCGAAATGATCTTGGGCTTTCCGCCCTTCCGGGCTCCGGAACGGGCAGAAAGCCCAAGACCGCCAACGAAACCCCCGCGCCGGAGGTCTCCTAGGAGCCGCTCCGGAGGGGGGCGCCCACCGCGTGCAGGTGGCTGAAGACCTCCCGGAAGGAACCGAGGAAGGTGGTCGACGTGTAGGCGATTCCGTGCTCCTCGCAGTGCTCCTGGACGATCCGCTGGGCCCTGCGCAGGCTCCGCCTGGGCATGCTGGGGAACAGGTGGTGCTCGATCTGGTAGTTGAGCCCGCCCAGGACGGCGTCGGTCAGCCAGTGGCCGCGGATGTTGCGCGAGGTCGTGACCTGGCGCCGCAGGAAGTCCATCCTGGTGCCCGAGGGCAGGACCGGCATGCCCTTGTGGTTGGGCGCGAAGGAGCACCCCATGTAGAGGCCGAAGACCCCCTGGTGCACGAGGACGAACAGGGCGGCCTTGCCGGGCGGGAGCACCAGGAGCACCGCCGCCAGGTAGGCCGCGCCGTGGCCCAGCAGCAGGGCCCGCTCCAGGACGGGACGGCGGCCCTCGCCCCGCCACGCCGCCTTGGCGCTCTCCCAGTGCAGGCTCCACCCTTCGAGCAGCAGCAGCGGCAGGAACAGGAACGCCTGGTACTTCACCGTGAAGCGGGTGAGGCCGCGCTTGTCCGGCACCTGGTGGTCGTCGAAGGCGAGCACGCCGATGGCGAGGTCGGGGTCGTGGCCGAGTTCGTTGGGGTGGCTGTGGTGCCGGTTGTGCTTGCCGACCCACCACCCGTAGGCGATGCCGATCATGGCGTTGCCGTGCAGCAGGCCGACGGCGTCGTTGACCCGCCGGGAGGCCGACACCTGGCGGTGCCCCGCGTCGTGGCCGAGGAAGCCCGACTGGGTGAAGGCGACGCCGAGGAGGACGGCCGTCGCCATCTGCCACCAGGAGTCGCCGATCAGCGCGAACGCGGTCCAGCAGCCCGCGTAGAACGCGGCGTTGACGGCGATCCTGACCGCGTAGTGGCCCGCTCTCCTCTCGAGCAGTCCCGCCCGTTTCATCTGCCGGGACAGCTCCGCGTAGGAGCTGCCGCGCACGGCGCCCTCTGGTCCTGAGGCCATTAGGATCCCTCTTTGTCCGCCGGAACGGAAATCAGCAGAACAGAATCCCGAACCGATAATCGATTCGAGATTTAATTCAATGGCCGGCTTCCCGGTAATCCCAACGTATCCCCCGGAAAGAGCACTGTCCACGACAGGCCGACGGACCCGCCCCGACTTTGTGATTCTTTCTGGAATTCCTTGGGAGAGTGTTTGGAAAAGCGATCCCCCGGCGGTGTTGACGCCGGCGCCGCGCCGTGCCCGCCCCGGTCGGCGTCACCGGCCCGCGGCGTCGACGGCCGCGCCGAACGCCAGTCCCAGCAGGTAGGTCGCCGCCGCGGCGGCGGCGCCGATCGCGAGCTGGCGCAGCGCGCGGCGCAGCGGCGGCGCTCCCGAGAGCACCCCCACCGCCCCGCCGACGAGCATCAGCGCGGCGCCGGTGAGCGTCCCGGCCGCCACCACCGCGACGGCCCCCTCCAGCCCGAGCAGGAACGGCAGCACCGGGACCGCGGCGCCCGCGCCGAAGAACAGGAAACTCGACAACGCCGCGCCGGCCCCGCTGCCGACGACGTCAAAGCCCTCGAAACCGGGGGCGGCCGCCGCCGGGACGGACCGGCGGCGCAGCACCGCGTCCGCGTGGCGCCGCGCCTCGTCGGCGGGCATCCCCCGGGCCCGGTATACCAGGGCGAGCTCGTTGGCGTCGACGTCCAGCTCGGAGACGAGGTCCCGCGCCGTCTCGTCCGACGCCGACGCCGCCAGCAGCTCACGCTGCGAGCTCACCGAGACGAACTCCCCGGCCGCCATCGACAGCGCCCCCGCCAGCAGCCCGGACAGCCCGGTGAGCAGCACGGCCCGGGTGCCCGCGCCGCCGCCGATCACCCCGAGGACCAGCGCGATGTTGCTCACCAGCCCGTCGTTGACCCCGAAGACCGCGGCCCGCAGCGTCCCCGACAACCGCGTCCGCCCCCGCGCGGCCAGGCCCCGCACCACCTCGGCGTGGACGCGCTCGTCGGCGGCCATCGCGGGCGGCACGTCGGCGTCGCGGCGCGCACGGCTCTCGGCCTGCTGCATGAGCGCCAGCACGAACACCCAGCCGAGCCACCGGGCCAGGAAGGCCAGCAGCCGCATCCGCGGGGTGCCGCGCCGCGGCCTGCCCGCGTCCCCGCCCAGCAGCCCCTCCCAGTGCGCGACGTGGCGCTCCTCCGCGTCGGCCAGCCCGAGCAGGATCTCCCGCTCCTCCCCGTCGCGCCGGGAGGCCAGCGTCCGGTAGACCCGGACCTCCTCCCGTTCCTCGGCCAGCATGCGGCGCCACCTCCGCAGCCTCGCGGGCGTCGGACCGCCCCGGGACGGGGTCCCTTCGTCTCCCATGTCCGGCCCTCTTCCCGATCGGGCCCCCGGGAACCGGTTTCGGAACCTTTGCGGATTCCAGACGCGCAGGCGGCTGACACGGCGCGGCGGACCGCGAAGCATGGCCATCAGGGGGAGCCGAGGGGTGTGGAGTGAGCGACGAGGACCGCGGAGAGGTCTGGCGGACACCCGAGGGGCGACTCCTGGACGGGCACCCGGGGATCCGCGGACTCGTGGAGACGATCCCGGAGTTCGTCGAGTGGCGCGGCGCCCTCCCCGTCGTCGAGGTCGACGGCGAGAGGTTCTGGGTCGCGCGGGGCGACCAGCTCATGGAGCACGACCAGGTCGTGGTGGAGTGGGTTCGCATGCACCGCCCCGACCTCCTGGAGAAGGGACAGGGAAATGGTGGAGAGGGCAACGGAACGTGAGACCCCGGTCGTCCCCGGCGCGAGGACCGCGGACGGCGCCCCGTCGCCGGAGCTCCGGCGGACGGGCGTCTCCGTCGACGACGAGGTCCTGCACCCCGTCGAAGGCGACCTGCTCCTGGACGCCGACGAGTTCGACCTCTACCAGGAGGCCCAGAGGGCGCTGCGCGAGACCGCCCGGCTGGTGGAGAGGGCCAGGTTCGCCCAGACCGCGATCGGCGGGTCCGTCGGCCAGCCCAGCGCGCTCATCGGCATCGTCGAGGGCGGGAAGCTCGTCCGCTGGGCGCCCGGAACCGTTCTCAGCTACTGCGTGCTCCGGCGGACGTTCCCCAGGAGCGAGTGGTACGAGGAGGTGGTGGAGAACATGCTGCTGGCCACCGGCGACTGGTCCATGACCTGCGGGGTGGAGTTCCGGTACGTCGACTCGGCCGACGGCAGCGAGTCCCTGCGCCCGCCCGAGGTCCTGTTCCCCGTTCGGCACATCAACGCCAACGGGGCGTTCATCGCCTCGGCGTTCTTCCCCAACGACCCCGCCCACCGGCGCCGGGTGCTCATCGACCCGTCGTACCACGACACCGACTTCGACCACGTGGGGGTGCTCCGGCACGAGCTCGGACACTCCCTGGGATTCCGGCACGAGCACATCAGCTCGGGCGCGCCCGCGGTGTGCCCCGACGAGGACGCCACGGGGACCCTGGACCTGACGGCCTACGACCCCAAGTCGGTCATGCACTACTTCTGCGGCGGCGTGGGGGCGCGCGACCTCGCGATCACCGACGTCGACCGCGCCGGTTCGCAACTCGTCTACGGCCCTCCGCTGGCCAGCTTCCAGGCCGTGTCCGCCTAGGGAAGCTCCGGCGCGGGGGTCGTTCGGTATCCGGAGGAGGTGCCGCGAACCGGCCCCCGGCCCCACGTCCGTCCGGACGCCCCTGTGATCCCCTCGACCGGACAAGCCCGGGGTCCGGTCCGTCCACCCGCGCGCCGGCCCCGTGCCGGAGGCCGCACGGGAGTTCGGCAGGCCCTCCCCGTCAGCGCGGACGGGAGCCGCTCCCCCGACGGGCGCGGGTGGCGGCGGCCGCGGCGAGGGACGCGGCCAGGCAGTAGGCGCCCAGCGCCGCGACCTGGGGCGGATAGGCGACCCCGGCGTCGATCAGAAGACCGGTGACGCCCGGGCCCGCGGCCGACGCGAACACCAGGACCGCCACCACCACCGAGCGGATCGCCCCCAGGTGCGCCGTCCCGTACATCTCCGGCCACACCGCGCCGAACAGGCCCAGCGAGAGCCCGTTGGTGACGCCGTACAGCGCCATGAAGGCGAAGGCGCCCCACGGCTCGTCCACCGCGGCGAGCACGAGCAGCCCGCAGCCGAGCGGCAGCAGGTAGAACGGCACCGTCCGCAGCGCGGTGAACCGGTCCACCAGGTGGCCGCCCGCCAGGTTCGCGACGACCGTCACCGCCGCGTAGGCGGTGAAGGCCGACGCCAGGACCTCCGGCGGCCAACCCCGCAGCTCCCCCAGGTGGGCCTGGTGGAAGAAGACGGTGTTGCCGACCAGGGCCGGGGCCGCCATCGCCGCGACGAGGAGGTGGAAGCCCGGGTCGCGCAGCGCCTCCCGGCGGGTCCGGTCGCGGGCGCCGCGCGCGGGCCGCTCCCCGGGACGGCCGCCGGGCCCGCGCCCCCCTCCCAGCAGTGCGACCAGCGGCCAGAGCGAGAGGAGCACCGCGGCGGCCGCCAGCCACCACACCTCGCGCCACCGCGCGGCGGCGGCCACCGCGACGACCGCCAGGGGCAGCAGCGCCTCCCCCGCGTTCAGGCCCAGCGCGGCCACCGACGTGGCGCGCCCCCGCCCCCGGTCGAACCACCGGCCCATCAGGGTGAAGGACGTGTGCGTCATCATCCCCTGCCCGAACAGGCGCAGGACGAACAGGGCGAGGAAGAGCGTCAGCACGTGCGTCGCGAGCGCCATCGCCGCCGCGCCCAGCGCGAGCGCCGGGACCGAGACCAGCACCACCGTGCGCGCGCTCCACCGGTCGACGACCCCGCCGACCCTCGTCAGGGCCAGCGCCCCGGCAAGGGTCGCCAGCATGAAGAGCGAGCCGAACCCGCCGTGGGAGAGGCCGTGGTCGGCGCGGATGTCGTCGGAGAAGAGCGAGACGAAGAACGTCTGCCCGAAGGAGGAGAGGAGGAAGAGCAGGAACCCGCCGGCGAGCCGCCCCCTCGCGGCGCGCGGGAGGCCGGCGTGGCGGGTCGGCATCGTCCGTAGGCCTTCTCTCGTGCGGTCACCGGCCCTTCCCCGCCGGTCGCGACCGGCGGGGAAGGGGGTCAGGCGTCCACCGCCGCGAAGGCCGGGTAGTTGGCCGCCCAGCTCACGTCGCGGTGCGCCGCCATCATCTGCAGGTCCCGCCAGTGGCGGGAGAGCACCGCGTCCTCGGAGTGCGCGGCCGTGCCCGCCAGCGCCACCAGCCGCTGGACCGCGTCGACGCACAGGCGGGCGAGGTAGGCGCGGTCGCGCCTGACCGTCCCGGCCTCCTTCGGCGAGAGCGCGCGGCGCTCCGTCCCGGCGGCGTGCAGCGTGGCCGCCACCGCGTCGTACAGGTGCCCGGCGCAGGCCAGCTCCGCCGCGCTCTCCGCCAGCCCCATCTGGACGGCGGGCTGGTCGGCCCGGCCCGAGGCCCGCGCCGAGGCCGCGTACTCGCGGTAGGCGCCCTCGGCACAGCCGAGGATCGGGCCGATGACCACGCTGTTCACGTAGTCGGTGAACGGGACCTCCAGGAGGTAGCCGTCCTCCCCCGCCCGTCCCGTCCAGCGCTCCCCGAAGCACGCGCCGAGAGGGGCGACCGACTTCTCCGGAACAAGAACGTCGTCCAGGACGGCGCTCCTGGACCCCGTCCCCGACATCCCCGTCACGTGCCAGGTGTCCGAGACGCGCACCCGGTCGGCCGGGACCGGGAGGAGGAGCCGTCCCTCCTCCGGGGCGTTCGCGCAGGCGCCGTTGACGATCACCCAGGAGGCGTGGTCGATCCCCGAGCAGAACCGCCACTCCCCGTCGATCCGGAAGCCGCCCTCCACCCGTTCGACCACGCCGTTCGCGGTGACGGAGGCGGTCGCGAACAGCTGCCGGGGCCCGTCCGCGAAGAGCGCCCCGGCCGCGGCGTCGGGGAACCGGCTCGCCACGCCGGCGTGCGCGCCGACGACGCCGACCGTCCACCCGGTCGACGGGCAGGCGCGCGCCGCGCGCCGCGCCGCGTCGGCCAGGACCGGCCAGGCCGCGCCGAGGCCGCCGTACCGCTCGGCGGCGGCCAACTGGAGGAGGCCCGCGTCGAACAGCTCCTCCAGCGTCTCCGCGGGCAGCGTCCCGGTCCGCGCGGTGCGGGCGGCCCGCTCCCGCCACCTCCCGGCCAGCGCGTCGATCCGCTCCCCCGCCTGCGGGGTCACGTCGTCTGCCACGGTTCCTCCTCCTGTTGGCGCCCTCCGATGCGGCGGACGACCGGTGTCTCACAGCAGAACTGGTCGGGGATGACGGGCTGCCCCGAGACCTCGAGGAACTCGCGCAGTCTCCCGGCGCTGTTGGAGGCCGCGACCTCGTAGAAGTTCGTCCCGTTCCAGATCAGGAAGACGTGGTCGAAGAACCGGCCCAGCACGCCGGCCAGCTCCTCCAGGGTCACCTGGCCGTCGCTCATCCGGGACAGCATCCGCCCGCGCTTCCACTCGATCTCCTCGGGCGAGAAGTACAGCGCCTTGTGGACGCCGTCCTTGACGTCCTCCCTGCGCTCGTACTCGGCCGGGTCCGGGTGGTCGAGCTTCTCCAGGAAGAAGGCGATCCCGTCGGGCCGCAGGAAGTCGGCGACGTGCGCGACCTGCCGGTCGCGGTCCCTTCCGTAGAACTGGAACGCGGCCGTCTCGTAGAAGAAGTCGACGCCGTCGCGGAACGGCCGGTACTCCTCGCTCCCGCGCAGCACGTCGGTGGTCAGCTCGAAGAGCGACCCGGGGAAGTACCGCGAGACGGCGGGGTCCGCGAAGGTGCGGAACCAGGGCTCGTTCGCGCGGTTGGGCGAGGACGTCAGCGTCGTGATCCGCCCCCGCGACACGGCCGCCAGCGTGCGCCCGTTGGTCCCGTCGAAGGCGTCGCCCTCGTAGAAGGTCAGGCCGCGGCCCTCCTGCTCGGACCAGCGCTCGGCCAGGCGCGACAGCACCGTGCCCACGCGCGACATCTCCTCCAGGATGCCCGGGACGCTCGCCAGGAAGTGCCGGAAGAGCGGCCCGGAGCGCTCGGTCATCATGTCCTGGTAGTCGAGCAGCGCCCGGTCGTGGACCCGGTCCCTGACGGTGGAGCGGACCGGCCGGGCGGGGATCTGGTTGCGGCCGGTCGCCAGGGAGTCGAACTCCTCCACCAGGGCGGTCATGGCGGAGCCCTCGACGTAGTCCCGCAGGGGGCTCCCCTGCTCCAGCGCTTCCTCGCTCACCGCGCCCCTCCCTTCGCCCCGTCCCGTCCGGACTCCTCCAGCGCGCGGGCCAGGGCCCGCCTGTCGGTCTTCCCCGACGCGGTCAGCGGCAGCCTCCGGTGGAAGACGACCCTCGCCGGGACCATGTGCCAGTCGAGCCGCTCCGCGCAGTGGTCGATGACCTCCCTCTCCCCCACCCCGGCGCGGTCGCGCGGGACGACGCAGGCCACCGGGACGCTCCCGGCGGAGTCGTCGGCGACCGGGACGACCGCGCAGTCCGCCACGCCGGGGAGTTCGCGGATCCGCGCCTCGACCTCGTGCGGGTCGACCTTGAACACCGAGCGCGCGAAGACCTCGTCCCGCCGGGCCACCCAGTACAGGAGGCCGTCCCGGTCCCTCCGGAAGAGGTCGCCGGTGAGGAGCAGCCTGGACTCGCCGAGGACGTCGCGCCGGATCACCCGGCGGGTCAGCTCGGGCCTCCTCCAGTAGCCCTGCATGACCAGGTCCCCGGCCACCGCGAGCTCCCCGACGGCGCCGGGTTCCGTGACGGGGCGGCCGTCGTCCCCCACGATGTGGGCGCGGACCCCGGGAAGCGGCCGCCCGACCGAGTCCGGGTGCCGGTCGATCTCGTCCGGCGGGAGGTAGGCGACCCTCTTGCACTCGGTCAGGCCGTACATCGAGTGGATCAGGACGCGGGGGAACGCGTCCCTGAGCCTCCTGATGTGCTCGACCGGCAGCCGCTGCCCGCTGCTCGAGACGTACCGGAGCGAGGGCACCTCGTACCGGTGCAGGTCGTCGAGGCCGCACAGGCGCGCCAGCACGGGGGGGAAGGCGTGTATGCCGGTGACCCTCTCGCGGTCGACCAGGTCGATCAGCGCGCGCGGGTCCTCGGGCAGGGCCCGGCACGCCACGACGCGGCCGCCGAAGGCCAGCGGCATCATGACGTTGTGGAAACCGAAGTCCGAGCCGATCGGCGTGAACGTCAGGACGACGTCGTCGGCCGTGTTGGCCTGGTACGACGTCACCGCCTCGAACGCGGCGACCATGTTGCCGTGGCTGACGGCCACCCCCTTGGGGGCCGAGCTGGAGCCGGACGTGTAGAAGAGCGCGGCCAGCTCTCCCTCCAGCGGGATTCCGGCGTCGTCGCTGCGGGGCACGGCCGGGGGCCGCCGCCGGAGCAGCGGCTCCGCCTCGGGTCCGCCGCCCAGGGGCAGGACCGCGTCGAGGGGCGTCTCGTCGAAGACCCCCTCGAAAACGTCCGGACGGTCGGTCACCAGGAACGCGGCGTCCGCCTCCCTGGCCTGGTGGACGAGTTTCCTCCGGTCGAACGACGGGTGGGTCGTGACCACGACGCACCCCGCCTTCAGAATCCCGATGACGGCGGCGACCGCCTCCGCCGAGAGCTCCGCGTACAGCACGACCCTGTCGCCCGGGCGGGCCCCGTGCCCCACCAGGGCGGCGCGGTGGCGCTCGGCCAGGGCGTCCAGTTCCCCGTAAACGACGCTTTTCCCGTCGAAGGTCGCCGCCGTTCTTTCCGGGAACGCGTCGGCGTTACTCTCGAAGTACTCGTGGAATTTCACGTTCGGCCGCCTTGGAGGTCAGTAGGAGGAGGCCTCGACCCGGTCGAGCAGGTGCCGCTCCGTTCCTTCGAGCGGAGGGTTGAAAACGCTCAGCAGGACCAGGTCCTCGCCCGGTTCCGCGCGCAGGTGATGGCGGTCGCCCTCGTCGAGGGCGTACAGGACCCCCGGGGTGATCCGGTGCTCGACGCCCTGGTCGTCCTCGATCGTCCCCGCGCCCGAGACGCAGAAGCACGCCTCCCGGTGCGCCCTGTACTGCAGGTACGACGAGGTTCCCGCGCGGACGACCGTGTGGCAGACGGTGAACCCCATCGCGTCGGCCGCCGTGAGCAGCCGCACACTGGTCCCGTTTCCCCAGTCGACATCGAATTTCGACCCCGCGACGTCGGCGAGCGAGCGAACGAGCATTATCGGACTCCACTGCGTGTTTCGGTCAGTTATCGGGTACCGTACCTCTGGATCGGCCGATTCCGATTAATTGGCGATAAGCGCCAACAGGGATATCCACGCACCCGGGGAAGCATACTGACTCGGCCCCGGACGGGCAATGAATGATCTCAGCACCTGAGAATCCGAAGGCCAGGCGATCGCGTTTTCCAGAACCGAGCGAAATTCGGACAGCCTTCTCCTGCGGCCCGCCGAAGGGGGCCGCAGTGGTCCCGCTTCGACGACCCGGCCGGGGGAGCGCCCGTGGACGGACAGCTCCGACCGCAGCGGCGCGGACGGCGGATCGCGATGGCCCCGGACGAGGTCGACGCCTTCCTCGCCGAGCGGCGCACCCAGGGAACCTGTTGTGTGGGGGTTTCGTTAGCGGTCTTGAGCTTTCTGCCCGTTTCGGGGCCTTGAAGGGCGGAAAGCCCATGATCATTCCGGCTGCGCGGAGTGCGGTTCAACGGCACCGTCGAGGTCGTCGGCGAGGAGCCGCGCACCGGCGGGCCGGTCGACGCCCTCGCGGACGTCGAGGCGCGGTTCGCCGCCAAGTACTCCGGCCCGGACGGGATGGCCCACGACGGCGGGCACGTCTGGCTGAGGGCCGCACCGGAGAAGACCACCAGCGGGGACTTCCGCGAGATCCCGACGGCCTGACCGGGGAACCCGGCCCCGCGGACCGCGAGCCGGGGGCCTCTGGGGGTAGGAGACCTCCGGCGGGGTGCCGTGCCCCGCGGTGAGGAGTCCCGCTCATGGACACGCGACCGGGTGAGATGCCACGGCGGTGGGAGAGCACGGTCCGCTCCCGCCCTCCTTCGGGGAAGGTGACGCGCTGGCTGCTCCGCAACCGGGTCGACCAGGTCCCCGGCCCCGCCGCCAAGGAGCACCCCGACCGGCAGCACCCCTGGTGGCAGGTCATGTGTCTGACCGGCGTGGACTACTTCTCCACTCTGGGCTACCTGCCCGGCATCGCCGTGCTCGTGGCGGGCGCGCTCTCCCCGCTCGCCGCACTGCTGATCGTGGCCACCACCCTGGCCGGGATGCTCCCCATGTACCGCAGGGTCGCGGCGGAGAGCCCCAACGGGCAGGGGTCGGTGGCGATGCTGGAGAGCCTGCTGCCGGTGTGGCGCGGCAAGCTGTTCGTGCTGTGCCTGCTCGGTTTCGTCGCGACGGCCTGGATCATCACGATCACGCTGTCCGCCGCGGACGCCACCGCCCACATCGTGGAGAACCCGTTCACCCCCGAGCCGGTGCGGGAGCGGCCCGTCCTCACCACACTGGTGCTGCTGGCGCTGCTCGGCTCGGTGTTCCTCACCGGTTTCACCGAGGCCATCCTGATCGCGGTTCCGGTGGTCGCGGCGTTCCTCGCCCTCAACGCCCTCGTGGTGGCGGCCGCGGTGCGGCACATCGCGGCCGTCCCCGGCTCCCTCGACGGCTGGTGGCGGGCGGTGCTCGCCACGGGCGGCGGTGATCCCGCGTCGATCGTGCTCAGCGTGGTGCTGGCGTTCCCACTTCTGGCCCTGGGCCTGTCCGGCTTCGAGACCGGGGTGAGCATGATGCCGCTCGTGCGCGCCGGGGGCGCCACCCCGCGGCTGCGGCTGCGCGAGCGCGTCGCCAACACCCGGCGGATGCTCACCGCGGCGGCGCTCGTCATGAGCGTCTTCCTCCTGGCCGGCACGTTCGTCACCGCGGTGCTGATCCCGCCGGAGGAGTTCGAGCGGGGCGGCCGGGCCGAGGGCCGCGCGCTGTCCTACCTCGCCCACGCGCTCCTGGGCGAGGGGTTCGGCACGGCCTACGACATCGCCTCGATCCTGATCCTGTGGTTCGCCGGAGCCTCCGCGATGGCCGGACTGGTCAACATCGTCCCCCGCTACCTGCCCCGCTACGGGATGGCGCCGGCCTGGGGGCAGGCCGTACGGCCGGTCGTCCTCGTCTACACGGCGGTGGCCCTCCTCATCACGGTCCTGTTCGACGCCGACGTCAACGCCCAGGCCGGCGCCTACGCCACCGGCGTCCTCGCGATGCTGGTGTCCGCGGCGGTCGCGGTGACCCTGACCGCGCGCCGCAGGAGGCGGCACGCGGCGACCGCCGGCTTCTCCGCCGTGACGCTCGTCTTCGGCTACGCCCTGGTCGACAACGCCGTCGCGCAACCGGACGGCATCGCGATCTCGCTCGCGTTCGTCACCGGGATCATCGTGATCTCCCTGGTCTCCCGGGTGATCCGCAGCACCGAGCTGCGCGCCGACGTCCTGGAGTTCGACGACGCCGCGCGCCGGTTCGTCACCGACGCGGCCCGGCACGGCCCACTGCACGTCATCGCGAACAAGCGCCAGGCGGGGGACTTCTGGGAGTACCACGGCAAGGAGCGGGAGCAGCGCCTCCTCAACCCGATCCCCCCGCACGTGCGGACGCTGTTCCTGGAGATCACGGTCCAGGACCCCTCGGAGTTCGCCAGCGTGCTGCGGGTCCGCGGCGCCGAGGTCGCCGGGTACCGGATCCTGCGCGCCGACAGCCCCGTGGTCCCCAACGCGCTCGCCGCGATCCTGCTGTGCCTGCGCGACGCGACCGGAAGGACCCCGCACTGCTACTTCCAGTGGTCCGAGGGCGGACCGGTGACCAACCTGGCCCGGTACGTGCTGCTCGGTGAGGGCGACACCGCTCCGGTGACCCGCGAGGTGCTCCGCGAGGCGGAGCCGGACCCTCTGCTCCGGCCCCACATCCACGTCGGCTGAGTCCCGGGCCAGCCGGCACCGCCGGAACCGCCCTACGGCACCGTTCCGAGCGGCCTCAGCGCGTGGACGCCGGTGTCCGCCGCCAGGAACAGCGTGCCGTCGGGCGCCATTGCCATGTCCCACACCCGCTCCAGCCAGGGGGCCTCCAGGGACAGGACCGGATCATCGGGGGCGTCGAGGAACCAGACGGAAAGGGCCTTCTTCCACCGGCAGAGCCCCGCGACCAGCGCCCCGTCGCCCACGTCGGCCGCCACCAGCACGTCCCATAAGCCCGTGTGCCCGATCAGGTCCCCACCGCCGGGAAGCGCGCGGACCCTGCCGCCTCCGAGGAGCACCGGCCGCCCTCCCAGCGCGGCCACACTCACCTCGCGGGGGCCGACGTCGGCGATCGACCCGCACACCCGCCCCTCGGGCAGCCGGTAGACGTCCACACGGTACTTGTCGACCGCGTCCTCCCCGGTGAACCCCAAGAACTGGGCGGGCACCGCCAGAAGGTCGTCCACGAGCCCGATACCGGCCTCGGCCATCCAGTAAGAGGGGTGGAAGTCCGGCTGCGCGGCCAGCAACGCCCCGCTGTCCAGGGCGCACGCCTCCCACCCCCACTCGGCCTCGGAGAAGCCGAACACGAAGACGGCCGCGCGACCGCGGATCATCCCGCACTCCACGGCGAGCGGCGTGTCGATCCCGCCGCCGTACGGGACCTCGGCCACCGGCTCCCCCGTGACCAGGTCCCACGTGCGCAAGACGTCGCGGCGCGCCTCGACCACCACCGGGCCCGGCAGGATGTCAACGTCGGCGAGTCCGCACATCCCGTCGAAGCCGAGCCTCATCTCCGGTCCCAGCGGCTCCAGGGTCCCGGTGTCGAACCCGCGCGCCGCGGCCTCGTCCTCCACCGCGAGAAGCACCCGCCCTCCGCGCCCCAGCCGAACCCGGTCCACCGGACGGTCCCACAGCACCACCGGTTCCACGCCCATCCCCTCCCCTCCGCCCACCGGCTTCGATCGAGCCGATCGACCTCCTGCTCCGTACCCGCGTTGAGTTCCCTCCCGTTTCCGGGCGGACGGGGAGCGAGGAACCCGTAGTCGGAAATCATTTTCTTTTATTGTGGGGACACGGAGAGCGAAAACGGCCTCTGTGCCATCGGAAAAACACGGCCGTCAGCCCCTCCCGAAACCGAACGGAGCCGCGCCCCTCACCCCATGTCGGCAAGCGGTTTCCAAATCTGTGACCACGTTAGAGGGCAAGCCATCCCTCTCTCCCCACCACCGCACCCCACTGACAAAACGGTATGAGCCGATGGAGCCGATCGGACACCAGACAGGCGTTGTCCTCCGCATCCGAACCGCGACGCCCCGCCCGGAAGGCAGCAGAGGCTTTCCGGGCGGTCCCGGCACCGCTCCGATCCGTTGTCTACCGGTCGGTCCCGTCGGGGACGGTGGTGAAGTCGCGCCCTCCGGTGATCTCCCGGTTCGGCAGGGTCGCGGCCGCGCCCACGATGTCCGTTGCGCGAGGGTTCCGCTGACGGTCTTGGGCTTTCTGCCCGTTTCAGGGCCTGGAAGGGCGGAAAGCCCATGATCGTTCCGGGAGGGCGGGACCGCCCCTCGAACCGCCGCGTCACGGACATCCGGCGGTTATGCGCGGGCCTCCGGCCCCGCCCGCCGTCGCCGCTCGTCGTAACAGGCCCTGAGGGGACCCCGCCCCGGCAGAGCCCCGAATCACCCCCGCACCGGAGATTCCCTACCGGGGATGAGGACGACTCCCTGTCCCAGCAGCCACGCCAGCGCCACCTGCGCGGCCGTGACGCCCTTCTCGGCGGCGATGGCACGCATCCGCTCGACGAGCCGCAGGTTCGCCGCGATCGCCTCTGGCCGGGGTCCAGGTCGTCGACGGTGCGGATGTCTCCGGTGAGAAAGCCCCGGCCGAGGGGGGAGAACGCGACGGACCCGATGCCGAGCTCGTCCATCGTCTCCTTCTCCCCGTGGCGCAGCACGCCGCGCAAGAACAGCGGGAACTCCGACTGCACGGCCGCGAGGGGATGCACCGCGTGCGCACGGCGGATCGTGGCCGCAGACGCCTTCGTCGCCGACACGACCTCGTCGCGCCGGTCGCCGATCGCGCGGGCGATGAGCCTCTCGTTCTCAAACGGTCCGTACGCCTCGGCGGTATCGATGAACGTGACCCCCAGTCCGACCACGGGAACGCGCAACCCGTCACCGGGGTTCTTCGAGCACCGCCAGGCGCGCCGACTCGGTTCCCTCGCGTCGGCTGAGACCGGCATGACCCGGATCTCGGCGATCGGCATTCCGGTCTCCCGCAGCATCACCAGGCAGGCGATCCGGGTCAGGTCCCGACGCCGGTCGCACCGGCGTCCGTCCGCGCGGCGCGGGGGCCGGGAGCAGTCCTTCGCGTTCGTCGTAGCGGAGCGCTTCGACACCGACCCCGGTGGCCTCGGCCGATCGGCAGGTCCTCGGAGGGTACGTCCACCGCGATGCCGGGAAGCAGCGGTTCGGTCATGTCCCTCGTCCCACGCGTCCTGTGAAGCTCTACAGGCCGAGCCGATCGCGGCGGGCAGGACGAGGAGAAGACGGGCACGGTGTCACGTTCGGCGCCGGTGCGCTGTCTTCACTTCGAGAGCAGGACGAAGGCGGCCCCGGAGGCCGGCCGCTCCCACGGGGCGGGCCGCTCCGGAGCCCTGGCGAAGGGTGGACACCCATGAGGTTCGTGGTCATCGGCGGCAGTGGTCTGATCGGCTCGCAGGTCGTGCGTGCGCTGGCCGGGGCCGGTCACGAGGCGGTGCCGGTCTCGAAGTCGACGGGGGTGGACGTGGTCAGCGGGGAGGGGCTGGCCGCGGCGCTGCGGGGCGCCGACGTGGTGGTAGACGTGACCAACTCGCCGTCCTTCGAGGACGACGCCGTGATGGAGTTCTTCCGCGCCTCGACCGGGAACCAGCTCGCCGCCGAGGCGGAGGCCGGGGTCGGGCACCACGTGGTCCTGTCGATCGTGGGCGTGGACCAGGTGCCCGGCGTCGGCTACTACCGCGCGAAGGCGGCTCAGGAGGACATCGTCCGCGGCGGGAGGGTCCCGTACTCGATCGTGCGCGCCACGCAGTTCTTCGAGTTCGTCGACGACATCCTGTCCTGGACGACGGACGGCGACGTGGTCCGCCTGCCGTCGACGCTCCTTCAGCCGGCCGCGAGCGCGGACGTCGCCGCGAACCTCGCGGAGGTCGCGGCGGGCGAGCCGTTGAACGGCGTCCGCGACATCGCGGGCCCGGACGTGTTCCGCCTGGACGAGCTCGGCCGGCTGGCCCTCGCGTCGAAGAACAGCGGCCTGTCCGTGGTGACGGACGAGAGCGCGGGCCTGCTCGGCGGTATCGGGGACGGGGTGCTCACGGCGGGCGAGGGCGCCGTCGTCCTGCCCACGCGCTACGAGGAGTGGCTCCGCCGCCGCTGATCCGCCCCGCCTCCCGGTCCGCCCGCCGCCCGGCGGGCGGCGGGCGGACCGGGACCGCTTCAGGAGGGCGGGCGGACCGCGCCCAGCTTGGCCGGGTTCCTGACGAAGTACACCCGGCGGACGCCGGACGGCGCCGCGTCGATCGCGCCCAGCACGAGCACGCTGTCGCCCCTGGCCAGGGTGAACGCCTCCCGGCCGTTCGCGTTGACCAGGTCGGAGGAGACCGGCTTCCCGAGCTTGCGCATGACGCCGGCCAGGAAGCGGGCGACCTGGTCGCGTCCGGTGACGGGGCGACGGGCCGCCGAGACGACGCCTCCACCGTCCGAGTAGAAGACGACGTCCTCGGACAGCAGCGCCTTGAGCCGGTCCAGGTCGCCGGTCCGCGCCGCTGCGAGGAAGGCCCGGAGCAGGCGGTCGTGCTCCGCCGCGGGCACCTGCCCCGCGCGTTCGCGGTCGACGTGCGCGCGGGCGCGCCGGGCCAGCTGCCGGGCGTTCGCCTCGGAGGTCCCGAGGATGTCCGCGATCTCTCCGTGCGGGTAGTCGAACGCCTCGCGGAGCAGGAACGCGGCGCGCTCGTTCGGGGTCAGGCGCTGGAGCAGCATCAGCAGGCCCAGTTCGACCGCCTCGGCGCGCTCGGCGCCCAACGCGGGGTCGTGGCCGGTCAGGACGGGCTCGGGAAGCCACGGGCCGACGTAGGACACGCGGCGCGCCCGCGCGGAGGTGGCGGCGTTCAGCGCCAGGCGGGTGGTGATCGTGGACAGGAACGCGGTCGGGTTCCGGACCGCCGTCCGGTCCGCTCCCTGCCAGTGGATCCACGTCTCCTGAAGGACGTCCTCGGCGTCGGTCGCGGACCCCAGAATCCGGTAGGCGATGCCGAACAGGCGCGGCCGCGCCGACTGGAATTCGGCGAGACCGCCGGTGGCGGTGCCGGTATCGATCATCCGGGGCTCCTCGCGGTACCGGCGGGGTCGCGGAGGACGCCGTCCGCTCCCCCCGTGTTCGCTGAACCGTTCACGGGACGACCCTAGTGCGGCTTCCCGGTCCGGCCGCCGTGGCATCCTTGAAGGATGGAACAGGCGGTCCTGGCCCTGCGCTTCGCTCCCGAGCTCCGGTTCTTCCTCCCGCCGCGCCACCGGCGGCCGCTGGTTCGCGTCGGCCACGACCGCACCTCGTCGCTGGGCCACGTGGTGGAGTCGCTGGGAGTGCCGCTGACCGAGGTCGGCCCGCTGCGCGTCGGCGGCCACGACGTCGCCCCCTCCTACCGGCCACGCCCCGGCGACGTCGTCGACGTCGTCCCCGTGCGGCGTCCGCAGCGGCCGCCGTTCACACCGGTGCGGTTCCTGCTCGACGTCCACCTGGGCACCCTGGCGCGGCGCCTGCGGCTGCTCGGCGTGGACACCGCCTACGACAACGACCGCGACGACGACGCGCTGGTCCGCCAGGCCAACGACGAGCACCGGGTGCTGCTGACCCGGGACCGCGGGCTGCTGCGCCGCAAGAGCCTGCGCGCGGGCGGCCACGTGCGCGGCGACCGGCCCGAACAGCAGCTGCGGGACGTGCTCGACCGGTTCGCCCCGCCGCTCCGCCCGTGGACCCGGTGCCTGGCGTGCAACGGGCCGCTGTCCCCGGCCGCCAAGGGCGACGTCGAGGACGAGCTCGCCGCGGGCACCCGCGCCGCCTACGACACGTTCGCGCGCTGCGGCGCGTGCGGCAGGGTGTACTGGCAGGGCGCCCACCACGGGCGGCTCGCCCGGATCGTGCGCGAGGCCCAGGAGCGCACGACGGCCGAGTGAGCCCTGAGGACCGTGGAACCGGCGGGGCCGGGGGCCCGCGCGTCCCCGCCGGGTGTCCGTGGCGCGACGGTCCGGAGACCGGTTCCGCCCCGCTCGGGACGATCATGGGCTTTCCGCCCTTCCGCTCCCCGGAACAGGCAGAAGGTTCAACACCGTCGGCCGGGCCGGGCCCCTTCCGGGGTGCCGGCCGTCAGGCGTCCGGTGCCAGTACGGCCGTGTAGTCGCGGCCCCCGGTCTCCACGTGCTCGATCCGCCACGGGGTCGGCTCGACGATCCCGGCCAGCTCCTGGCAGGACAGCAGCAGGTAGTCGAACCACGGGGTCGCCACGCCCCCGTCGCGCACCCGCATGCGCACCTGGCCGGGCATGCGGCCGCGTTCGCGGTTCCACGCGTGGTAGGCCGCGTGGTCGGCGTCCGCCCTCCCGGGTCCGGTGCCGTCGGCCCGCGGGTCGAAGCCCGATCCGATCAGCCGGCCGCCCGGCGCGACGAGCCCGGCCAGGCCCTCCAGCACGGTCCGGGCCTGCTCGCGCCCTCCCAGCAGGCCCAGGTTGTTGCCCAGCAGCAGCACCGTGTCGAACACGCCCAGGCCCGGCGGCGGTTCCTGGACCGTGCCGACCACCGCCTCCACGCCGCGCCCGCGCGCCACCCGCACCGCGCCCGGCGAGGCGTCCAGGCCCACCACCGCGCGCCCCATCCCCCGCAGCGCCAGCGCGTGCCGCCCCGCACCGCAGCCGACGTCCAGCACCCGCCCCCGCGCCCGCTCGCACGCCCACCGGTCCAACCCCGACAGCTCCTCCGCCGGGGTGAAGTAGCGGACGGCGTCCGCTGCGGCGACGTACCCGTCGTCGCGCTCGATCACCTCGAACGCCGCCCCCGGCACCGCCCCCGCGTCCCGGCAGCGCTCCAGAACCCGCCCGAACGCGTCCCCGGCCACCGGCTCACGCACACCAGATTCCATGCCCCGGAGCATGCCAGCCGCCCCCGGGCCGTGTCGCCTCTTTTCTGCGGGAGGGCCACAACAGCGTGACGTCCTCTCGGGGAACCGGCCGTACCGGATGCGCTGCTCGAACGGACGGCGAAGCCCGGACCCGCGTGGGCAGCGGGGCTGGACCACCCGCCTCCCAGTTAGGATGTCGCCGACATCCAAATATTCGCGGCATTTTAAAGAGCGCGGAGGGAGCGGCGATGGCGACCCGGCACCTGTACGCGGTCCGGCACGGCTCGGCGGACCCGTTCGGCGAGCTGACCGATGTGGGGCGGCGGCAGACGGAGCTCCTGGCGGAGCGGCTCGCGCGCCTGCCCGTCGACGCGGTGTGGCACTCGCCCCTGCCCCGCGCGGCGCGCTCCGCGGGGATCATCGGCGAGCGCCTGCCGGGCGTCCCCGTGCGGGAGGCGGCCGAGCTCGTCGACCACGTGCCTCACGTCCCCGACGACCCGCCCCCGGCGTGGGCCGGGTTCTTCGACGGCTACGACGCCGCCGAAGCGGACGCGGGCGCGCGTCTCGCGGACGCCCTGGTCGACCGGTTCGCGCGCCCCGCCGGGACCGAGACGCACGAGGTCCTGGTCACGCACGCCTATCAGGTGGCGTGGCTGGTGCGGAGCGCGCTCGACGCGCCGCCGGCGCGGTGGCTGGGGTTGGGCTGCGGGAACACCGCGTTGACGGCGATCGAGTACTACGACGGCGCGGCGCCGGCGGTGCTGGTGTACAACGACATGGGCCACCTTCCGGCCGATCTGCGCTGGACGGGGTTCGGACCGGGCACGCGCCCCTGACGGGCCGCGCGGCAGGCACCGCGATCAGTCCGGCCGCTCCCGGCGGAGCACGGCGTGGGCGGCGCCCAGCCGCTGGACCTCGTCGCGGTCGGAGCGGTCGCCCGACACGTCGTCCGCCCACGCGAGCAGTCGGCGCGGGTGCGCGTCAGAGCCGTCCGTGACGACGGGCGGGCTGCCGAGCGCGACCTGGCCGCCGGTGCCGTCGACGGTGACGAAGGCGCCTTCGCCGATGGTGCGGCCGCCGACGCTGATCGAGGCACCGGCGGAGTCGACGACGAGGCCGGTGACGCCGACCACGGCCGGCTTTCCCATCGACCGCGCCACGACGGCCGCGTGGCTGGCCGCCCCGCCCCTCGCGGTGACGATCCCCGCGGCCGCGGCGAGGCCGCGCATGTCGTCGGGGGACGTCTCGGGGCGCGCGAGGACGACCGGGCCGTCGGCTGCCATGCGCACCGCCGCCTCGGTCGTGGTCGCGATCCTGCCGACCGCGACACCGGGGCAGGCACCCGTTCCCCGGGCGAGGACGTCGGCCCGCGCCGGGTCCGCGATGCGCGGTGTGCGGGCGTGCCGGAGCTGCCGCGGCGAGACCCGCAGCAGCGCCTCCTCACGCGTGATCACGTGCTCGTCGGCGAGGTCGACCGCGACACGCACGGCGGCGGCCCCCACGAACCGGCCCGGGCGCGCCTGCAGCAGCCACAGCTCCCCCGCCTGGAAGGTGAACTCGACGTAGCACGCGTCCCGGTAGTGGCCCTCCACCCGGTCCAGGGCGTCGACCAGCGCGCCCCACACCACCGCTTCCCGCGAGCCGAGTTCCCGCAGGGGCAGGACCGGCGTCCGGCCCGAGACGACGTCCTCCCCCTGGCATCCGAACAGGACGTCGCCGAAGGGCGTGTCCTCCCCGGTGTTGGGGTCCCGGCTGAACGCGACCCCGGTGCCGCTGCGGTCGTCGCGGTTCCCGAACACCATCGCCTGCACGACCACGGCGGTGCCCAGATCGTGGCCGATGCCGTGGATCTCGCGGTAGGCCCGCGCGCGCGGCGTGTCCCAGGAGGAGAAGACGGCCTCGACGGCCAGCTCCAGCTGCCCGGCCGCGTCGTCCGGGACCGCGCGTCCGCCTCGCCTCCCGGCGGCCCTTTCGAACTCGGCGATCGCACCGGCCAGCCGCGCCTCCTCGTCGTCGGCGCCCCGCCCCGCGGCCGTCCCGGGGCCGGTGGACGCGTCGGCGGCACCGGTTCCGGAGAGCGCGGCGGCGAGGGTGGAGAGGAACCGCAGCCGCGAGTCCACGGCGAAGCGCGCGTCACCGGTCTCGGCCGCCAGCCCTGCGGTGGCCTCGGCCGTGAGGCCGAGGTTGAGGACCGTGCTCATCATCCCGGGCATCGACACCCTGGCTCCGGAGCGGACCGAGACGGCCAGCGGCGTGCGCGCGCCGCCGAACCTCCGCCCGGTCGCGGCCTCCAGGCCTCCCATGGCGGCCGCCAGCTCCTCGCGGAGCCCGTCGGGAAGACGGCCCCCGTCCAGGAACGCCCGGCACGCGTCGGTGGTGACCACGAACCCGGGCGGCACCGGGAGCCCGAGGCGGTGCAGGGCCACGAGCCCGTGCGCCTTGGCGCCCAGGGCCTCCTCGGTCTCGTCGAGCCGCGCCGTCAGCGGACGGACCCACCTCATCGGGGAATCCCGAGCGTGGCGAGCAGGTCCTCGTGGAGCTCGGCCCACACGGTGTGGTAGGACGCGGTGCTGTCGGCGACGTACTCCAGCTCCCCGCCCCGGGCGCGATCGAGGGCGCCGGCGAGGCGGACCCGGTACCGGCCGAAGCGGGGCAGCGCGGCGGCCAGGTCGGCGCAGACGGCCTCGGCGCGCTCGTGCAGCCCGGCGAACCGGTCGAGGACGCGGGCGTCGTAGGCGGGGTCGCCGTGGTCGTTGGCGACCGCCACACCGTCGAGGGACCGCAGCTGCCAGGCCGCGCACAGGTCGAGCAGTTCGGGGTTGAGCACGAGGAAGTCCCCGTACGCGGCCGCCACGACGGGGCGGGCGCCGGCCGAGTCCAGCTCGCGGGTGACGCGTTCGGCGTCGGCGGCGCGGCCGGCGTCCGTCAGCCCCCACCCGCCGAACGGGCCGGCCAGACGCGTGACGAGGCCGTCGACCGCGAGATCGATCAGCTCGGACTCGACCGCGGCCTCGTCCAGACCGGTGGCCGCGGCGACTCGGGCGACGCCGGCGTAGCCGCCGCAGCGCAGGGTGTGGAGCACCGGCAGGTCGTCGCCGGAGCGGGGTGCGTCTGACTGGGTCATGTAGCGGCTTCCTGTGGTCTCGTGTCGTGGGTGGTGCCGGCGGTCGCGGCCGCGTGGGCGGCGCCCCGACCGTGGCCGCGGGCGACGATCGCGCCCCCTCGGACGCGCACGGCCGCTTCGGTGTCGTCGTCGACGCCGGACAGGCCGATGGCCGAGGCCGCCGCGGCCTCGTCGTCGATGACCAGCCGAAGGCTCCGCCACGTCCCGGGCGGGAACACCTGTCGCAGGCACGCGACCAGGTCGCCGACCCTGAGCCGCACGAGACCGCCGGTCTCGGCGGGGTCTCGGGTGACGACGACGACCGTGACCTGCTCGCCGGGGCGAGGCGATCGGACGGCTTCCTCGGCGGCGGCCAGGCGCCGGGCGCCCAGCACCGCCACCAGGCCGTCGGCGCCGAGGTCGACCGGGGCGCCGGTGATCCGGTCCACCAGGCCGGCGGGCGGGGCCCAGGCGTCCTGGCACGGATCGGCGGGCCCGATGTGGGGCAGGTGCGGTGGCGCCCAGGTGTCGGCGAGCTCCAGGCCCGCCAGGTGCTCGCAGGCCCGGGCCCGGTCGAAGGGGTCGCCGAAGCCCGGCGCCATCTCGGCGAGCAGACCCGAGCCGCCCAGCAGCGTCAGCGCCAGCTCGGCCAGCCGCACCCGCCGCGCTGCGGGGCCGTCCGGCGCGCAGCTCTCCAACCCGACGGCCAGCAGCAGTGCTTCCAGCCGCGCGACCTGCGCGAGCACGGCCCTGGCCGGCTCGTCGTCGATGACGCCCACCAGGGAGCGCAGCCGCAGGCGTCCGCCCGTCGCGGTGTCCCCGGCCAGGGGCAGCCGCTCCGACCACGTCCGGGCGAACGCGCCGAGCGCGTCGCCCACGGACCCCGGCCGCCGAGCGGGCTCGACCGCTTCGGCGCTCTCGACCAGATCGACGAGCACCGACAGGTACAGTGCCCGCTTGCTCGGGAAGTTCGAGTACACCGCGCCCCGGGTCAGCTCCGCCCGCTCGGCGATCCGGTCGACCCTCGCCGACGCGTAGCCGTACTCGACGAACTCCCGCCTCGCCGCCGCCAGCACCGACGCGCGCGTACGCGCCTGCTGCTGGACCCGTGTCAGTCGGGCCACCACCACTCCTTCCGTCGCCGTCCAACGAAGATACTCTAAAAATCCAGATGTTTTCACCATCCTGATGAGCCGGCCAGCAGACAGCGCGGACCGGGCGCGACATTCGACGGGGTACGATAACGATTATCGTTTTCATAATGACGAGAGGAACCCCCTATGGGAGGGAGAGCCTGATGCGCGTGGCCGTGGTCACCGGCATGCACCGGTCGGCACGACAACAGACCGTGGACGCGCTGCTCGCCACGACGCCCCGGTCTGTGGCGGTCTTCCATGACATGGAGAAGATCAGGAAGGGAGCGGTGGACCGCGTCATCCGGGACCGCTCCGGCCGGAGCGACCGCCGTGAGGTGAACCTCGTTCACGCGTGCGCGTCCTGCACCCTGCGCGAGGACCTCGTCCCGCTGCTGCTGCGGATGGCCGAGGACCGGGCCTACGACCTGTGCGTCGTGGACGCCTGGGACGGCGTCGAACCGAGACCGGTCTGCGAGGCCATCGCCGCCGAGAAGACACTCACCCTCGCGGTCGCGGCCACCGCAGTGGACGCCGGACGCCTACTGGACGACCTCGACAGCGACGACGACCTGCGCGACCGCGGCATCGGCATCGCCCAGGACGACGAGCGCACGGTCAGCGAGGTCCTGGCCCGGCAGGTGGAGTACCCGTCAGCGGTCGTCCTGCACGGTTCCTCCGGCGCGGACCACGCGTTCGCCCTCCTCGCGCAGCTCAACCCCGGCGCCGCGATCATCCCCGCGACAGAGGACCTGTCCGCGCTCGTACGAGGCGCGTTCGACACCGAGGCCGCCTTCATCCGCACCAACCCGGCCTGGGCGCAGTACGGAGACCGCGCGGACGGCCACGTGCGGACCGTGACCTGGACACGCACACGCCCGCTGCACCCACAGCGTCTGGCCGATGCCCTGGAGGGCGTCCTGGCGCTGGCCATGCGCGGCCGAGGGCGCTTCTGGCTCGCCAGCCAGTCCGACAACCTGCTGGTCTGGGACTCCCACAACGACCTGCTCACCGTGGAGAACGGCGGCCCGTGGCTGGGGGCGCTCCCCGAAGCCGCGATGGACCTGGTCCCGGCCGCCAGACGCACCTCGGCGCTACTCGACTGGACCCCGGAAACCGGTGACCGCCGACAGCACATGGCCTTCACCGGGATCGGCCTGGACGCCGACCGCTTGGTCGCGCTCCTGGACTCGTGCCTGGTCACGGCCGGGGAAAGCGACCAGGAATTCCAAGAAGACCCCTTCGCCGAGTTCTCGGAGAGATGACCATGCCCAGCGACAACCGCCGGACCGACAGGCGTTTCCCCTCGCGCAGGTTCGCCAACCCCCTGGGGGAACTCGACTACGTCGACTACAAGGACGTCGCGCTGCTCCGCACGTTCGTCTCGGAGAAGGGCAAGATCCGCAGCCGCCGTGTCACGCGCGTGACCGCACGCCAGCAGCGGCTGATAACGGCCGCGGTCAAGAACGCCCGGGAGATGGCGCTGCTGCCCTACCCCTCCAACCTCCCCCACAGCAGGTCCTGAACAAGGATCCGACACCAGGAAAGGACAGCCGTGTCACGCGTATGCCAGGTGACGGGCAAGGCGCCCGCCTTCGGTAATGCCGTCTCCCACTCCCACCGGCGAACCAAGCGCAGGTTCGACCCCAACATCCAGTCCAAGCGGTACTGGCTGCCCAGTGAGCAGCGCTTCGTCAGGCTCAAGGTGAGCGCCAAAGGCATGAGGGTCATCGACGCGCGCGGCATCGAACGTGTGGTCGCCGACATCCGTGCTCGCGGGGGGAAGATCTGAGATGGCCAAGAAGAGCAAGATCGCACGAAACGAGCAGCGCAGGAAGGTCGTCGCCCGCTACGCCGAGCGCAGGGCCGAACTGAAACGCGTCCTCAAAAGCCCGCACTCCGCCGAGGAGGACAAGGCCGCGGCCCTGGCCGAGCTGCGACGCCAGCCCCGGGACGCCAGTGCCACGCGTGTGCGCAACCGGGACTCCGTCGACGGCCGACCGCGTGGACACCTCAGGCGCTTCGGCCTGTCCCGCATCCGCTTCCGCGAGATGGCCCACCGCGGTGAACTGCCCGGCGTCACCAAGTCCAGTTGGTGATCCCGCACTGCGGAGACCCACCGGCGGCGGCTCTTCCCCCGAGGGAGCCGCCGCCGGTGCGCGTGCCGGGCGTCGCCCCCGCCCGGCCGCGGGGCCGCACCACCTGGGGCAGGTGGCGCGGCCCTTGTCCCCGGAGCGCGCCGGGTCAGCGGCCGGCGAGCCCGTCGAAGATCTCCACCAGTTCGGGACGGCCGAACGGGCCGACATGGGGAGCGGCGACGCTTCGCACGTCGGTCGGGTTGTCCGGGGTGAGGCGGTCGGCCTCACTGATGAACCGGTCCTGCAGCGCGGGCGGAACCAACCGGTCGAGGGTGAAGCGCACATACGTCCGGGGGATCCGGCCCCAGGTCCGCGCCTCGCCCCGGGCCTCGGCCAGCGGAATACCGACGGGCTCGTCCGGTTCGAGCATGTTGAACATCCGGCTCACCCCCTCGTCGTCGAAGTCACCGGCGAGGCACTCCCGGATCCCGCGGAACGCCGACGGGTCGGCCGAGCGCCAGTTGATCCGGTTCACCCCCAGGACCGCCGGGTCGCCGACCTGCACCCGGAGCACCTCGGCGAGCAGGCTGTCGCCGTTCTCCGGCGTTTCGAGGTAGGCGGCCATGTTCGGCAGGTCCACGCAGCAGTACGCCGCGACGTAGACCACCCGCTCGAGCAGGTCGGGGACGGCGTTGCCGACCCTGCTCACGGTGACGCCGCCCTGGCTGGCGCCGACGAGGATCACCGGTCCGTGGCGGCGGGCCCGGCGCACCACGTCCACGACGCGCTCGGCGTAGTCGTCGAGGGTCACCCCGGCGAGCGGCGACGGTTCGACGGCCAGCGCCCCGAGGTCCTGCGGGGCCTGGTAGGCGCGGGGGAAGAACCCCTCGTGGCCGTGTCCCGGCAGGTCGACGGCCACACTCCGGTGTCCGCGCAGGGCGAGTTCGTTGGTCAGCCCCGTCCACGAGGACGACGAGGAGTTGGTGCCGTGCACGAACACCAGGGTCGGCTGCCGCCGGTCGCCCTCGTGGTCGACGGCGGCGGTCACGGTTTCATGGTTCATCGTCATCGATGTCCTCTTTTCTTTCCTGTCGGGTTCCGCCGGTCGAGCGGCGGTGCTTGAACGGGTGGCGCGAGACGGAAGCGGTGCCGCGCGCCGGCGGTCAACGGCGCGGCCGGCGCCGCATCGGCCACAGCGGCGGGCCGTCCGCCACACGGACCGGTGCGCCGAGGTCCTCGAACCCGTACCGCTGGTAGAGGGCGCGGCTCCGAGCCGAACTCGCCTCCAGGTACGCGGCGGTCCCGTCGGCGTCGGCCCGCTCCAGCCGGTGCCGCAGCATCGCCGAGCCGAGTCCGGCGCCCTGCCGCCGGGCGACCACTCCCATGCACGCGAGGTAGAGGTGAGGTTCGCCGTCGGGGTGCCGTCGGGCGAGTTCCCGCCCCAGAGCCCGCAACCGCGCGCCGCCCGCGCCGAAGTCCGCGGGAGGGTCCCCCTCGGGCGCCTCCGCGTACTCCCCGTGGGGCGACTGGCCGGCGGCCGGCCGCAGCCACAGCGAGGCGCCCTCGCTCCGGCCGGCCAGGTACGCCTCGCCGGCGGGATGGGTGAGAAGGGAGCGGTAGAAGTGCGGCTGGAGCCGGCTTCGTTCGTCCGCCTCGGGGAAGAGCCAGCAGGCGACGGGATCGTCCATGAACGCCTCGGTGAAGACGTCCACCACCGCCTGCCGCCCCGCGCCGTCCGCCTGCCGTACCGATGCGTACGGCGTATTCAGTGACATGTGAAAACGGTAGAGGAAATGGCCTTGAAAGTAGGAATTCAAGCCCAGGAAAGTGTATGTGACCACAACGATTGCACTAGTACACTTTCGACAGACGGCGACTCCATCGACGGACCGGAGACTTCCATGCCCCCATCGACGCGGCGACCGGACCCGCCCTATCTGCGGATCGTCGCGGAGATCCGCTCCCGGATCCTCGCCGGCGACCTGCGGCCCGGGGAGCGGGCGCCGTCCGTCCGGCAGATCGCCCAGCAGTGGGGCGTCGCGGTCGCGACCGCGACCAGGGTGATGGCGACTCTCCGCGACGAGGGGCTCGTCGAAGCGAGGGTCGGTTCCGGCACGGTGGTCAGCGCACGGGCCGGCCGGCAGCGACCGGCCGTGACGCCGGGACCGCGGCGGGCCGGCGTCCCCAGGCGGGCGCTGAACCGGAAGCAGGTGCTGCGCGCCGCGATCGCGATCGCCGACGTCGAGGGGCTCGACGCCGTGTCCATGCGGCGGCTCGCGGCCGAGTTCGGCGTCGGCCCGATGTCGCTGTACCGGCACGTGGCGAACAAGGACGAACTGGTGGCGGGGATGGTCGACGAGGCCTTCGGCGGGCTGGAGCTGCCCGACCCGGGGCCGGAGGGGTGGCGGGCCAAGCTCGAACTGATCTCCCGCGGGCACTGGGCGCTGTGCCGTCGGCACCTGTGGCTGCCCAGGGCCATCTCGTTCACGCGACCGCTCCTCGTCCCCAACCTGACCGCGCACACCGAATGGACCCTGCGTGCGATCGACGGGCTCGGGTTGGCCGGGGAGACGCTGCTCCGCGAGGCGCTCACGCTGCACGCCCTCGTCACCACCGTCGCCCTGTCCATGGCGGACGAGGTCGAGGCGGAGCAGGAGACCGGTGTGACGCTCGACGGGTGGCGGCTGGCGGAGCGGAAGCGGGTCGGCGAGCTCATGGACAGCGGACGGTTTCCACTGCTGGCGGCGGTTCCGACGGAGGCGGTGGCGGACCTGGACGGACTTTTCGAGTACGGCCTCGCCCGTCATCTCGACGGCTTCGCCGCCCTGCTGGAGGGTCGGACACGATAAGCCGGGGAGCGGCGGCGCGCGAGGTCACGGCGGACGGCGACGGCGGGCGGGGCCCCGGGCTGCGGGCAGGTGTCCGTTTCCTGGCGCTCTCCCTGGTGATCGTGACCTTTCCGGGGTCTCGGAGACGGTTGAGACCCCGGAAAGGTCACGATCACCGGGAGGATCCGGGAGCGCGTTGGGGATCCGCCGCACCGGCACCGGCCCGTGCCGAGGTCTCGGCGGTGGAGTACTACCGGCCCGACGACCGTTTCGCTCCGGGCTCCAGCGCGGCCCGGATCGCTCTCGCCCGGGACCACGCGGCCGGGCAACCCAGCGGCGCCGCGCTCGCCGAGGACTTCGACGCCACCTGGCAGCGGGTGGACCGGCCGTGCCGGGCGGAGCCGGAAGGGCGGGTGGCCTGACCCCGGAGGCCGCGTCGGTCCGGGTCCTTCGGATCCGCGCTCCCGAAGTGCTCCCCCGCCCGGCCGATGGCGGGCGCGGGCCGCTCAGCGCGCTCCCGGTCCGCGAGAGGGCGCCGGGGTCAGCGCCCGGTCGCGCCGTCGGCCAGCTCGCGGAGGATGTCGGCGTGGCCTGCGTGGCGGCCGGTCTCCTCGATCATGTGGACGAGCGCCCAGCGGACGCTGGGAGCGGGGCGTCCCGGTCGCGGCCGGGGAAGCGGGGCGCCGAGGTCGGCGCACCCGTCGAGGACTTCGTTCGCGCGTTCGACCGCCTCCCGGTAGCGGGCGACGACATCGGCCGCGCTGTCCGCCGGCGCGGCCCGGAACGTCGCCTGCCAGTCGACGTCCTCCTCTCCGAGGAAGGTCGAGCGCTCGACGAAGGCCAGGTGATTGAGCAGGCCGAGCAGGTTCGTGCCCGACGGCACTCCGGCCGTTCGGACCTGCGGTTCGGGGGCGCCGTCGACCTTCGCGGCGATCGAGGCCCGGAGGTAGTCGAGGAATCCGCGCAGGGTCTCGGCCTCGCTGCTCCCGGTCCGGGGCGGCGGGGCGTCGCCGCGGCGGTCGCGGCGGAAGGCGGTGGGCACGGTGGTTCTCCTTCGTCGGGGAGCGGTTCTCGGCACCGGGTCAGGCGGTGCGGCGGATGAGCAGGACGTGGTCGGTGACCTCGGCGGTGCGCCCGCCCGGGCCGGTCGCGGTCCGGCGGGGCGCGTCGGCCCGCTCGACCGCCCACGTCTCCGGAGGCAGGTCGATGTCCGCGGCGACCTCCTGCGGGCTCGGGTACCGGACATCGGGATCCTGGTTCCACGACCACGGAGCGGTCGAGCCGTGGTCGACGACCAGCAGCCGCCCGCCCGGGCGCAGCGCGTGCGCGGCCGCGCGCAGGACGGCCGCCCGGTCCAGGTCGAAGGAGGTGTGGAGGTAGTGGGCGCTGATCAGGTCGAACCGGCCCTGCGGGAAGGACTCGTGCAGGTCGTGCCGCTCGGCGGCGACCAGGTCGTCCAGGCCGCGTGAGCGGGCGAGGCCGGCGAGCCGCTCGACCGCCACGGCCGAGATGTCGACGGCGGTGACGTGCCACCCCCGGCGGGCGAGCCACAGCGCGTCGCCGCCACCGCCGCATCCGAGGTCCACGGCGCGACCGGGCGGCAGGCCGGTGACCGTCTCGGCGAGGCGGTCGTTCGGCCGCGGGTCGGCGGCCGCCGGTCGGGCGGCGTAGACGCCGTCCCAGAACGCGGCCGCATCGGTGGTGCTCATCCGGGCTCCTTCTGTCGGGGTGCGCCCAGTCTCGCCGGAACCCCCATGATTCGGCACGAAAACTTGCCTTTCCGGCAAGACGGTCCTGTGGGCCTCGTCAACGCGGTGGTGTCGTCCGCGGGTCAGGCGCCAGGGCTTCGTTGATGATCTCGACGTTGGCGTTCCGCAAGACGGACAGAGTGGAACGCCAACGTCGAGATCATCGAGCAGGAGGACGGGCGGGCCCTCGCCGCCGTGGCGGACGAAGACGGACGCGCCGTCCACCGGGACCTGCTCGGCGGTGAAGTCCCCGAACATCCGCCGCGCGTCCCCCGCAGTCGGAGAAGCGTGTCGGGAGGCCGCCGTTCCCGGCAGCCGGGGCGGCCCCTACCCCGGGGCGGGGGCGAAGCGCTCGCGCCGGGCCAGCGCCACGTAGACGAGCGCGACCAGGACGGGGACCTCGATCAGCGGGCCGACCACTCCGGCCAGGGCCTGGCCCGAGGTGACGCCGAAGGTCGCGACGGCCACGGCGATGGCCAGCTCGAAGTTGTTGCCCGCGGCGGTGAAGGCCAGCGTCGTCGTGCGGTCGTAGCCCAGGCCGATCGCCTTGCCCAGGGCGAAGGAGCCGAACCACATGAGGGCGAAGTAGGCCAGCAGCGGAACCGCGATGCGGGCCACGTCCAGCGGCCGGCTGGTGATGGTGTGCCCCTGCAGGGCGAACAGCAGCACGATGGTGAACAGCAGCCCGTACAGCGCCCAGGGGCCGAGGCGGGGCAGCAGCGCCGACTCGTAGCGCTCCCGGCCCATGCGCCTCTCGCCGATCCGGCGGGTCAGGAACCCCGCGGCCAGGGGCACCCCGAGGAAGACGACGACGTTGAGGGCGATCCGCCAGGCCGACACGTCGAGCCCGGAGGTGTCCAGGCCCAGCCACCCCGGCAGCAGGTCGAGGTAGAACCAGCCCAGCAGGCCGAAGACCAGCACCTGGAAGACGGAGTTGAGCGCGACCAGCACGGCGGCGGCCTCGCGGTCGCCGCAGGCCAGGTCGTTCCAGATGACGACCATGGCGATGCAGCGGGCCAGGCCCACGATGATCAGGCCGGTGCGGTACTCGGGCAGGTCGGCCAGGAAGACCCACGCCAGCGCGAACATCACCGCCGGGCCGACGAGCCAGTTGACCACCAGCGAGGAGACGAGCAGACGGGTGTCGCCGGTGACCGTGTCCAGGCGGTCGTAGCGGACCCTGGCCAGCACCGGGTACATCATGACCAGCAGGCCCAGCGCGATGGGCAGCGAGATCCCGCCCACCTCCAGGGCCGCCAGGGCCCCGTCCAGACCGGGGACCAGACGGCCCAGGCCCAGGCCCGCCGCCATCGCGAGCAGGATCCACACGGCCAGGAACCGGTCCAGGGTGGAGAGCCTCGCGGCGACCGGGACGCGCTCCCCGGTGTCCGGGGCGTCGGCGCGCGCCATCAGCAGGCCCTCCTGTTGTCGGCTGCGCCGGTGGCACGGGCGGTGGCGGCCAGCTCGGCGAGCGACGCGGAGACCGCGTCCAGGGCCTCGGGGCGCAGCCGGTAGTAGGTGAAGCGCCCGCACGGCTCGGTCTCCACCACCCCGGCCTCGCGCAGCACCTTCAGGTGGTTGGACAGGTTGGTCTGCCTCGCGCCCGTCTCGGCGACCAGGTGCGTGGTGCACAGCGTCTCGCGGGCCAGCAGGGACACGATCCGCATCCGCAGCGGATCCCCCAGCACCCTCATCAGATCAGTGCTCACTGATATCAACACGGACTGACGTTAGCACGCCGGCCAACGGTGTTCCCCCACCCCCCGCAGCTGCTCCCACCCTGTCGCGGGGTTCCTCTCCAGGGGGTCCGCTCCCCCGGCGCGGCGGACGCCGCCGCGGCCGACGGGGAGCCCGCCCGTGGGGGCACGCCCTAAGCTACGCCTGTGGACCAGGCGGAACCTCCCTCTCCGGACGGCGTCCGCCTGCCGTCCGGCACCGGGGCAGCCCTGCCCCCGGCGCACCGCCCGCCCTCACATGACGGAACGAGAAGAGGACCTCCCCGTGTCGGACAAACCCCGTGTGCTCTTCGTCTGCGTGCACAACGCGGGCCGCTCCCAGATGGCCGCCGGACTGCTCGGCCACCTGTCCGGCGGCGCCGTGGAGGTCCGCTCCGCCGGATCGGCCCCCGCCGACTCGATCAACCCGGTCGCGGTCGAGGCCATGCGCGAGATCGGCGTCGACATCACCACCGGGGCCCCCGCGGTCCTCACCGACGACGCGGTCCGGGCCAGCGACGTCGTCATCACCATGGGCTGCGGCGACGCCTGCCCCTACTTCCCCGGAAAGCGCTACCTCGACTGGGACCTGGACGACCCCGCCGGCCAGGGCCTCGAAGCCGTACGCCCCATCCGCGACGAGATCCGCAGGCGCGTCGAGGACCTCCTCACCGAACTCGGCGTCCGCCCCGCCCGCTGAACCCGCGGCCCGAAGGGCGGCGGGCGCGGGTCGAGGCCACGCCCATGATGTCCGCTCGAGGTCCGCAAACCAGTCCCCCCCCTGCGCGCCCCGGCCTTCCGTCCCCGCACGCCCTCCCGGAACGCGTCGGCGAACGGCCCGCCTCCGGGGTCACCCGTTCGGGGACCTCCGAGGACGGACCGGAGGCCCCGGAACGGTGACGCGGCCGTTCCGGCGGGGTTACGACCGCCGCGAGCCGGACCCGTCGGCGGCGAGGGCCCGGCGGACGAACCGCCGCTGCCAGGGCACCTCGACCGCGCGGGGGTGGTAGTTCCGCCGCGTCCAGGTGACGGCCTCCTCGGGGCCCATGCCCTCGAAGACGCACATCGCAGACAGCGCCGTACCGGTCCGTCCGATCCCGCCCCCGCAGCAGACCTCGACCCGTTCGCTCGCGGCGCGCTCATAGGCGAGGCGGAGCTTGCGCATCGCGTCGTCCGGGTCGGCGGGGAGCCAGAAGTCCCGCCAGGTGACCCACAGGGACTCCCAGGGCTGCTCGGACGGCCGGCTCCCCGTCAAGTGCACGGCGAGCGCGGGTGTCTGCCCCTCCGGGAGGCCGTGCCTCAGCCCCCTCCCCCGGACCAACCGCCCCGAGGGAAGCCGGACCACCCCCGGAGTGTCGGTGTTCCACCGTCCGTCCATCACGACTCCTGTTCCGGCCGGCCACGGGGAACGCGCTGCCGGCCATCGTGGCCGTTCCCTGCGGGCCCCGGAGACCATCCGCGGGGCAGGAGGCCCGTGCCGCGGCCGGACGGGCCCGCCGGACCGGACCGGCCGCGCTTTCGGGGGGCCGCTCCGACCACCCGGCACGCACGGGGAGCGCGCCCGACGCCCGGAACCCGCCGGAGAACAACCGTCGTCTCATCCGCTTCCCGAGAATAACGTGTCGGCCACGACGGCCTCGGCGCGTTCGGCCGGGGCCGTCGAGACGCCCCCTACCCGTGGTCCGGATCCGGCTCGGCGGTGCCGCCCGGGGGCGTTTCGGCTTTCGTGTGCAGGACCTCGCGGGCCTGTTCCGCGGCGCGGATGACGCTCTCGCTGACGAAGTCGACGAAGCGTGCGATGTTCTCGAGGCGGGCGGCGGCCGGGGTGCCGGGACCGAGGACGTTGACGCCCTGCCGCGCGGTCTCGACGAGCCTGGCCTCGGCCCGGGCGTTGGCGATCATCGACTGGTACCAGACGTCGTTGTCGACCACGTAGCGCTCGCGGCGGCGTCCGTCGCGCTCGCGGCGGACGAGGCCCTGGCCCTCCAGGAACGTGATCGCCTTGGAGACGGACGCCGGGCTGACCTGGAGGCGCTGGACGAGTTCGGACGCGGTGAGGCTGCCCGCGTCGGTGGTGTAGAGGCAGACCAGCACCCGGGCGGTCATCTTGGGCAGGCCCGACTGCATGAGGACGGCGGTGAACGTCTCCTCGTACTCGCGCACGGCCTCGGCGTCGCGCCCATGGGCCTGCGGGGGCGCCTGCGGTCCTCGCGGCGCGGTCTTCCCCCGGCGGCGGGCGCGGCGTTCGGCGGCCCGCTGGGCGGTGTCGGCGCGGTAGGCGGCGGGGCCGCCGTTGCGCGTCACCTCGCGGGTGATCGTCGAGGTGGGGCGGTCCAGTCGCCTGGCGATCTCCGCGTAGGCCAGGTCGTCGGCCAGTCCCAACGCGATCTGCCGGCGTTCCTGCTGGGTGAGTCTGCCTCCCGGCAACGCGGCCTCCTTCGTGGTCCGTGGGGGGCCAGCGTAACGTTCACCTTCAATTCATTGCAACGAATAAAGCGGAATCGTTGCGTTAAATTCGGAGGTGTTGCAACGATTTCGCGAACTCTACCTGCGCAAATGAACACCATCTACAACAGACTTGTTGCCAAATTTTTGAACGCAACGTAGCTTTTCCAATGTCAGAAACAACAGGCCGAAGGAGAGCACGATGCAGAAGTTCGACACCCCCGCCCCCGTCTCGACCGTCCTGGACATCCCCGCCGGGCGCCTCCGGTTCATCGCCGCCGACCGGACCGACACCACGGTCGAGGTCCTGCCCGCGGACGCCTCCAAGAGCCGCGACGTGAAGGCGGCGGAGCGGACCACGGTCGAATACGGCGACGGCGTCCTGCGGGTCGAGGCCTCACCCGCGAAGAACCGGGTCCTGGGCCCCTCCGGGTCCGTCGAGGTGACCGTCCGGCTGCCCTCCGGCTCCCGCGTCGAGGCCAAGGCGGCCGACGCCGAACTCCGGGGCGTCGGCCGGCTCGGCGACGTCGTCTTCGAGGGCCAGCAGGCCACGGTCAAGCTCGACGAGGCCGAAAGCGCCCGCCTCACCCTCCTCTCCGGCGACGTCACGGTCAACCGCCTGGGCGGCCCCGCCCGGATCAGCACCCGCAAGGGCGACGTCACCGTCACCGAGGCCGTGCGCGGCACGGTCGTGCTGCACACCGAGTCCGGCCACATCTCGGTCGGCGCCGCCCCCGGCGTCTCGGCCTCCCTCGACGCCGGCACCTCCCACGGCCGGATCCACAACGCGCTCAAGAACACCGACGGCGCCGCCGCCGGCCTGAGCATCCACGCGACCACCGCCTACGGCGACATCACCGCCCGCGGCCTCTGAAGGAGCACCACATGACCACCTCGAACCCGACCGGCCCGGCCTGGACCGGCATGGTGCCGGTCGACGACACGGCGCTGGCCGTGGCCGACACCGGCGGCCCCGGCCGTCCCGTCGTCTACCTCAACGGCGCGTACGCCGGCCGGCGGCACTGGCGGCCCGTGACCGCCGAACTCGGCACCGGCTGGCGGCACATCACCTACGACGAGCGGGCCCGCGGCCGGTCCAAGCGGTCGGCGGACTACTCCTTCGAGGCGTGCCTGCGCGACATCGACGCCGTCCTGGAGGCCAGGAGCGTGGACCGGCCGATTCTGGTCGGCTGGTCCTACGGCGCGGCGCTCGCGGTGCACTGGGCCGAGCGGAACCCGGACCGCGCCCCGGGCGTGGTGTGCGTGGACGGCGCCATCCCCTACGGGCTGACCGGTGAGGACGGCCGCGAGCGGATCCGGAAGCTGTTCCGCCGGATGCGGTTGCTGCTGCCGCTGGTGCGCCCGTTCGGCCTGGCCGCCCGGATGACCGCCGACGAGCACGCCGAGGTCAACATCGAGGCCAACGAGCTCCACGCCGCCATGGCACCGGTCCTGGACCGGGTGAGCCGCCCGGTCCGCTACGTCCTGGCCACGGGCGACAATCTCGGCAGCGAGAAGGGGGAGATGGAGCGGGTGCGCGCCGCACTCGACCCGGTGCTCGCCCGCAACCCGGACATCCGGGTGAGCGCGAAGGTCGCGAGCAACCACTCCCACATTCTGCGCAAGGACTTCCGGGCCGTCGCCGACGCCGTCCGCGAGGTCGCCGCCGCCGGCCACAGGGCCGGCTGAGCGGGCGGGGAACAGCGCCGCCACCGGCGGCGCGGCACGCGTGCGAGGGGTCCTGACGGGCCCCCACCGCGAAAGCGCTCCGTGGTTCCGTGGTGACACGGCGGGCGGCACTGCGCCGCTCCCCGTCACCGCCCGCGCCCGTTCCCACCGTTTCCCGAAGGGCGCCGACGACGCCTGCCGCCGGCCCTCTCGCTCCGGACGTGCCGATCGGGGTCGCCCGGGCCGGTGGGCACCGGCCCGGGCGACCCCGGTCACGCGCGTGCCGCGACCGTCCAGTGGTAGCCGTCGGGATCGGTGAAGTGTCCGGCGTAGTCGCCCTCACCGGTTCGCGCCGCCGCGTCGGCGACCCGTGCGCCGGCGGAGTCCGCGGTCTTGAGGAGGGCGTCGACATCGTCGCGGGAGGCGGCGGTGTGGGTGAGGCCGACGGCGGGGAAGCCGCTGCCGCCCTCGTCGACGCCGGTGTCCTTGGCGAGGGCCTTGCGTGTCATCAGGCCCAGGCGGCAGGCACCGCCGGTGACGGTGAAGTCGACGAACTTGTCCCCGTAGTCCCGGTCGACGCTCATGCCCAGCGCCTCGTAGAAGACCTTGGACTCCTTCGGCCGCGCGACGCCGAGGTAGAGCGCGGTCTCGGACGGCTTCACCGGCGTGCGCAAGGGCCCGGTGTTCTTCTTGGCGGCCGTGGCCAGCTTCCACACCGCCCCGTCCGGTGCCCGGTAGACGGCGGTGAACTCGCCGAAGAGCTGCTTCTTCGCCGGTTTGACGACCGTCGCGCCGTTGGCGGTGGCGTTGGCGAGGAGGGCCTCGACCTCGCCGGGCTGGTCGACGATGGCGGACAGGACGTAGCCGCGGAAGCCGGAGGTGGCCGGGTCCGTGCCGGCGTCGGCGGCGAGCGCGTCGATCCGGCGCAGGGCGAGGCGCCCGGTGCCGTGCAGGTCCAGCTCGTCGCCGACGACCCCGGGTGAGAACGCGGCGGTGTAGAAGGCGTGCGCGGTCTCCACCTGAGGTACGCCGAGGGTGATGGTGTCGAGTGAGAACGTCATGTGGATGATTCCTTCGTGGGGCCGGACGGGAGGGTCTCTCGTCGGGGTCTTCGCGGCCTCGTTCAGGTGAGCTGGTTGACGCGGACGAGGTTGCCGGCCGGGTCGCGGAAGGCGCAGTCGCGGACTCCGTAGTCCTGGTCGACGGGCTCCTGGACCACGTCCGCGCCGGCGGCCTCCAGGCGCTGGAAGAGGCCGTCGAGGTCGTCGGTGGCCAGGGTGATCGCGGCGTAGGAGCCCTTGGCCATCAGCTCCAGGACGGCGCGGCGCTCCTCCTCGGTGGTACCGGGGTCGACGGCCGGGGGGTGCAGCACGATGGAGGTTCCGGACTGCCCGGCCGGCCCGACGGTGATCCAGCGCATGTCCTCGTAGCCGACGTCCTTGCGGACCTCGAAGCCAAGAAGGTCGCGGTAGAAGCCCAGAGCGGCCTCGGCGTCGGTGTGCGGGAGGAAGGCGTGGTGAATGGTGATGTCCATGCCCCTCACGGTAGGCGCGACTACCGGGGGCGCGCTTCTTGATTCCTGACCGGTCTGGTCACCTGCTTGGCCAGGCACGGCGGAATCCCCGCCGCCGCCTGCGAGTGGTCGCGGCGGTAGACGCTCGGCGGCACGCCGACCAGTTCGGTGAACCTCGTGCTGAACGTGCCCAGCGAGGACGAGCCCACCGCGAAGCAGACCTCGGTGACGCTGAGGTCCCCCCGGCGCAGCAGCGTCATCGCCCGCTCGATCCGCCGGGTCATCAGGTACGAGTAGGGCGACTCGCCGTAGACGCGGCGGAACTCCCTGCTCAGGTGCCCGGCCGACATGTGCGCCCCGCGGGCCAGCGCCTCGACGTCCAACGGCTTGGCGTACTCGCGGTCGATCCGGTCACGGACCCGGCGGATGACGGCGATGTCGCGCAACCGCTGCTTCTCCGCACTCCTGTCAGCCATAGGTGCCATCGTCCCACGACCGCCCCGGCACGTCGGTCGCGCACCGGCCGGGGAGCCCGCGATGCCGGGGAGGACGGCGTCCGGCGACCGCGCCCGCGGCACCGGTCAGGAATCGAGAAGCCCCGGGCGTCCCGGCGGGGCTAGCGTGGCGAGCGCTCCACACCGACGACCACGAGCAGGAGGGTGACGACCATGAGCACGGACGCCACTGGGGAGAGCGGCGGGAAGCCGGAGGGTTTCTCCGAGCAGGAGCGCGCCGCCGTGAAGGAGCGCGCGGCGGAGCTGAGGAAGGAGTCGAGCCGCGGCCGCGCCGGCGGGGCCGCCGCCGGCGAACTCGACGTGCTGGCGAAGATCGCCGAGATGGAGGAGCCCGACCGCGCGGTCGCCGAACGCGTCCACGCCATCGTCACCGGCACCGCGCCGGAGCTGGCGCCGAAGCTGTGGTACGGGCAGCCGGCCTACGCCAGGAAGGGAAAGGTGGTCTGCTTCTTCCGCAGCGGACGGGTGGACAAGGAGCGCTACTCGTCGTTCGGGTTCACCACCGAGGCGGACCTCGACGACCCCAGCGGCCTGTGGCCCACCTCGTACGCCGTGACCGAACTGACCGGGAAGGCCGAGGAGGCGATCGCCGCCCTCGTCAAGCGGGCCGTGGGCTGAGCCCCGCGGGCCGGGCGGCGCGAAACGCGCGGCGGCCCGGCCGGCGGGTCGCCGCGCGCCGCCGCTCCGGCCCGCGGCGGGCACACCGTCCTGGGCCCGGCCGCGCCCCGGCGCGGCGGCGTACACGATCGAACGGGGCGAGGCGTCCGCCGTCGGGCGCCGGCCGTCCGGCTCAACCGTCCCGCTTCTCCAGCAGCAGAGTGATGGAGTCGACCGCGCACCGGGGCCAGTCGTGCTCCCCGCGCTCGGGGAGGTGCTCCGAGAGGGCGCGGTCCAGGCGCGCCCAGACGCGGTCCCGGCTCCACTGGACGTACCGCCGGTAGACGGTGGGCCAGCGCGGGCCGAAGACCGGCGGCAGCTGCCGCCACGTGCATCCGCTGCTGGCCACGAAGATGATCGCGGCCAGCACCTCCCGGTCATCGGCCCGGCGGCGGCCCCCGCCCTGCGGCCGCCGCACCACCGTCGGCGGCACGACCTGCCGGAACACCTTCCACAGCTCGTCCGATACCAGACGCTTCACGAGAACCGACATATTCCGCCCAACTACCCGTGTGGCCGAAGGAGAGGACGCTCAGGACCTCAGGCGGTCGGCCAGGGCCCGCGCGAACCTCAGAGCGCTGCCTTCGGCGAAGGACAGGTTCAGGGAGGGCTCGCACAGCTCCACCTCCAGCACCACCGGGCTGCGGTCGGCCCCGCGGATCAGGTCGACGCGCGCGTAGAGCAGCGGCCGCCGGAGGCCGAGGTGCGACACCGCGGCGTCGAGCGCGGCCGAGGCGACGGCACGCTCGTCCTCGGTGGCCTCCCGCGCCCTGCGGGATTCGAACGTGGGCACGTTCACCGTGCCGTCCGGCATGAGCATCGCGCTCTTGCGGATGGCGTGGCTGTAGACACCGGAGAAGTAGACCAGGTCGGTCTCGCCGTCGCGGTCGACCGACTCCACATAGGGCTGCAGCAGGACGTGGCGGCCCTTGTCGAGCAGGCGGGAGACGTGGCGGACCGCCTCGGGCTCCGACGACCGGGTGAAGCGCCGCACGTCCTTCGAGTACGCGCCGACCGTCGGTTTCACCACGAACTCCCCGGCCCCGGGGTGCTCGGCGAGGAAGCCGCGCCAGGCCGGGAACGGATCCGCCCCCGGCCCGACGAAACCGCTCGGCACGACGGGTACGCCGTGCGCGGAGAGGTCGGCCATGTAGTGCTTGTCGAGGCTCCACCGGGACACCCGCAGCGGATTGAACAACCGCGTCAGAGCGGTGACGCTCTCGCACCAGGCGAGGAAGTCCGGCAACCGCTCCACATAGCTCCAGGGGGAGCGCAGCAGCACGGCGTCGAAGCCCCGCCAGTGAACGCCGGGGTCCTCCCAGGAGCATGTCTCGGCTTTGAGGCCGGTCTCCTGGCACGCGTCGAGCAGCAGCGGCATGTCGTAGTCGATGGGGAGGCTGGCCTCGTCGGTCACCAGGGCGATTCTGTTCACAGAAGGCATCCAATGCTGGAGGGGGAGCAGGCGGTGGTCGGCCGCTCGGCGTTCTGGTTCCTGGTTCCGGCGCCCGGGGGAAGGCGGTCCTCCGGTCCGCCCGCGGCTCCGCCCCGGGGACGGAGCCGCGCCGCCTCGCCGTGGCGCCGGACGCGGGGGCGCGTCACCAGGGAATGGTCGTGTCCATGTGGACGAAGGTCCCGCTGGGCCCGTCGCTGTCGAGCAGCGCCATGCGGACGCTCGTCTCGGCGCCGGCCGACACGTCGAGATCACCCGCGCCGTCGTTCAGGTCGGTCCTGGTGTATCCCGGGTGCACGGCGTTCACCTTGATCGGCGTCCCGCGCAGCTCGTAGGCCAGGTGCACGGTCCAGGAGTTCAGCGCGCTCTTGGACGCGCTGTAGGCCGGAAGCGACTTGAACGCGGGGCTGTGGGTGTAGGACGCCGGGTCCGTGTGCGTGCCCAGCGACGCGAGGAGGCTGGAGACGTTGACGACGCGCCCCGCCTCGGACTTGTGGATCATCGGCAGGAGCGCCGTGGTCACCTCGACGACGCCGAAGAGATTGGTCTCGAACGTCTCGCGCCACTGCCTCAGCGGTTGCTCCGACGGCAGCCTGCCGTACTCCTCCACGCGGATTCCCGCGTTGTTGACCAGGATGTCGAGCCGCCCGTGCCTGCTCTCGACCTCCGTCGCGGCGGCGGAGACGCTGTCCGGGTCCGTCACGTCGAGCACGAGGGGCTCGACGTCGAGGCCGCTGCCCCGCAGCCGCGCCGCCGCGTCGGCGACCGGCCCGCGCCGGCGGCCGGTGAGGAGAACGCGCACCCCCTGCCGGGCGAGCCGGCGCGCGATCTCGAACCCGATACCGCGGTTGGCTCCGGTGACGAGGGCTGTCTTGGCGGGATCTGTGGACAAACCAGACCATCCCTTCTGGGTCGGCGGGAATCGGGGCGGCCCTTGCGCCGGCCCGCTCACAGGTTCGACAGGAACTTCGCCACCGGCAGGCCGAAGCGGGCGGTGTCGATGAGGAAGGAGTCGTGCCCCTCCTGCGAGTCCAGGGGCAGGAACCGAACGCCGGCGCCGCCGGAGGCGAGCCCCTCGGCGATCTGCCTCTGCTGGCGCAACGGGAAGAGGATGTCCGTCCGCACGCCCATCACCAGCGCCTTCTCCGGTCGCAGCCGGGCGAGGGCCTCGTCAGCGGAACCGCCGCAGGAGTCGCCCAGGTCGAACCGGTCCATACAGCGGCTCAGGTAGAGGTAGCTGTTGGGGTCGAAGGCGTTCACGAAGCGGCGGGCGTGGTGCTCCAGGTAGCTCTCCACCGCGAACTCCATGCCGAACGGCTCCTTCTCCGCCCCTTGGTCCCCGCCCAGGAGCGACCGGCCGAACCGGCGGTCCCACTCCTGGGGGGAGCGGTAGGAGAGCATGCCCAGTTTGCGGGCCGTGAGCATGCCGCGCCCCGGGTACTCCCCCTCGTCGTAGCGGCCCTGGTTCCAGTGCGGATCGGATCGGATCGCCTCCCTTTGCAGTGATCGGATCCCGATGGAGAACGGCAGCGAGTGCACCGCCGAGGAGATGTTGACGAGGCCGCGCGCCAGGCCGGTGTGGCGGGCCAGCAGCGACAGCGCGCCCATGCCGCCCATGGAGGCGCCCACCACGCAGGCCAGGCGCTCGAAGCCCAGCGCGCGCACCGTGAAGGCGGCGGCGTCGGCGATGTCCTCCATGGAGAGCTCGGGAAAACCCAGCCGGTAGGGCTCGCCCGAGCGCGGGTCGACGGACGGCGGCCCCGTCGACCCCCTGCAGCTGCCCAGCGCGTTCACGCAGACCACGTGCCAGCGGTCCGTGTCGATGGGCTTGCCCGGCCCCAGCATGGCCTCCCACCAGCCGGGGGAGGGGTCGTCCGGGTTCGAGGCGGCGTGCGCGCTGGGAGAGAGGCCCGGCATGAGGAGGATGACGTTGTCCCGTGCCGCGTTCGGCCGCCCGAACGCCTCGTAGGCGACGCGCGCGCCGTACAGCGCGCCGCCGCGTCTCATCGCGAAACCGTCGGGCAGGGGGACGAAACGGGTCGCGGGGGGGATGAGTTCCGGCATGCAGCTGACTCCCGTCGTGCGGTGGTCGTCTTTCGGGCGGGGCCGGCGCGGGCGCCCGCCCGGAAGCTCAGGGAGCCTTCGCGGACCCGCGTGCCGCGGGGGCCTCGTCCAGTGAGGCCAGCCACTCGTCGTCCGATCCCTCACTCGTCCCTTCGAGCAGGAAGGTGGAGAGGTAGCGCTCACCGGTGTCCGGCAGCATGGCGAGCAGCACCGATCCGGGCGGGGCGTCCTGCGCCACGCGAAGCGCCGTCTCCAGGGTGGCGCCCGCGGAGACGCCCGCGAATATGCCCTCCTCGGCCGCCAGGCGGCGCGCGGTGTCGCGTCCGGCGACCTCGTCCACGGTCAGGAGCTCGTCGATCACGTCCCGGTCGAGCACACCGGGGACGAAGTCGGGGGCCCAGCCCTGGATCCGGTGCACGTTCCACTCCTGGCCGGACAGGACGGCGGCGTTCTCCGGTTCGACGGCGACCACGCGCACCTCGGGCCGCGCGAGGTGCAGCATCTGCCCGACCCCGGTGAGGGTGCCGCAGGTGCCGAAGCCCGTGACGAAGTAGTCCAGGCGCCGGCCCGCGAAGTCCGCGAGGATCTCCGCCGCGGTGGTCTCACGGTGGTAGGCGGGGTTCGCCGGGTTCTCGAACTGGTTGGCCCTGAACCAGCCGTGCTTCCTGGCGAGTTCGTCCGCCCTCCGGTTGCCGCCGCTGCTGCCCTCGGCTCCGGGGAAGAGGATGACCTTCCCTCCGTAGGCCCGGATGAGTTTGCGGCGCTCCACCGAATAGGTGTCGGACATCACGGCCACGAACTCGTAGCCGCGCGCGGCGGCCACCATCGCCAAGGCGATGCCGACGTTGCCCGAGGTGCACTCCGCGATCGTGTCCCCGGGTTTCAGCAGGCCCTTCTTCTCGGCGTCGAGAACGACGGAGAGCGCGAGGCGGTCCTTGACCGAACCGCCGGGGTTGAACGACTCCACCTTGACATACACCGTGACGTGGTCGGGGGCGAGCCGCCGCAGCCTGACGATCGGGGTCCGGCCTATGGTGTCGAGGATGCTGTCGTAGAGGGGCATGAGGGGTTCTCCTTCGTAGACGGATGCGACAGGACCTGCCACGGGGATGTCTCCGCCGGTCCCCGGCCGGCTGACACGGGGTCCGCCCCCGGGCGGCCCGGCCTCGGCGCGACGGCCGACGCGCCCCTGGGGCGCGCGGGCCGGGTCCCGGCGGGCCGCCCTCGTCGGAGTCGGCGTTCCGCGCCGCCGCGGGCCGCCCCGAGGCCTGTCCCCCGGGCGGCCCGGCGGGGTGTGCCGGCGGTGCCGCGCCGCGGGGAGGGCCCTTCCCGCCGGGCGCGGCTCACCCGGCGCGCGCCGCCCCGAACACCGGCGCGATGATGTCGAGGATGACGGAGACCGCGGCTCCGCTGTCTCCGCCGTCCGGCGGGGCGTTGAACTCCGCGAGCTCGACCCCGAGGAGCCGATCCGCCGGGATCGCCTCGAACACGGCGCGGAGCTGCCCGGGGAGAACGCCGTCGGGGACCTCGTAGTCGGCCGGCACGAACCCCGGCTCCAGCACGTCCCAGTCGATGTGCACCCACACCCGGGACTCGCCGACGGCGTCCATGACGTTCTCCGGCGTCACCTCCTTCGGGGGGATGACCCGGACCCCCGACTTCCGCAGGAGCCCGCTCTCCGCCTCGTCGATGTCGCGCGCTCCGACGAGAACGGCCTGCTCCGGTCGGAGGCCGGAGCCGTGGCCGCTGTCCCAGAGGCCGCAGGCGGCGGAGAGGACCATGCCCCCGAGGTAGCCCGTGGTCGTCGTCTCCGGGGTGTTGAAGTCCCCGTGCCCGTCGATGTACAGCACCACGGCGTCGGGGTGCTCGCGCGCCACGACGGGAAGCGAGGCGAGACCGGCCGAGCACGTGTTGGCGAGCACGACGGTCAGGTTGCCGCCCCGGACGCTTTCCGTGACCGCCCGCCCCAGTTCCCGGAGTGTCTCGTCGGCCTGGGGGAGGCTGACGCTCCAGTCGTCGTCGGCCGGCGGAGCGGGGGTTCCGATGGAGCGCGGTTCGACGCCGTAGCGGCGTCCCAGTTCCCGAGCGGTGAGTGACGCGCCCTCGATCATCCCCGCCTCCCTGTCGGCCACGCGCCCCTGGGAGACGATAAGGTCGACCATCGTTCAGGTGCTCCTTTTCTCTGTCGTGGTAGTCCTGCTTCTTCCGGCGCCCCGCCCCGGAAGCGGTCCGGAGAGCCGGTCAGTTCAGGGGCTCCCGGAAAACGAAAGGGCATCTGCCCGCCTTTTCCGCGTCGCCCTCCGTGAGGCCGTACTGTCTCCATTCGAGGGCGCCGGATCCGTAGGACCCCAGTTGCGGGGAGTGCGGGGCGCCGTCGTACCGGCCGATCCGTTCGCGGATGTTCGAGCGGACCTTGCGGCCGCTGGGCGTGTCGCCGGCGAAGACGTCGAACCGCTCGCGCGGGTTGATGACGATGACGAAGTGCCCGCCCAGGTTGCGGCTCCTGCGGATCCGGTGGGCGGGGCTGCTCATGTTGCAGAACAGCGGCATCCCGTTGAAGCACATCGACCAGGAGTCGGAGTCGGGGTCCTTCCCGACCGCCCCGGGCCAGGGCGCGGGGTCGATCTCGTGCAGTTCCTGGAGGATCCTCCACCCGAAGGCGTGGTACTCCTCGACGGAGTCGGCCTCCACGGCTTTCAACGAGAACGCCGCGACCAGCGGGGCCGCCGTGTCCAGCCGGCCGTCCCATTCCCGGGACAGGCCGACGTACTCCTCGATCCCCTCCCCCAGGTGCCGCACGCCGGTTCTCCCGCCGTTCTCCACGAAGACGAACTCGATGATCTTCTTCCGGAACGCGTTCTTCGAGAAGACGCACGGGAATCCGGGGTCGGTGAGTCGGGATTCGAGATCGCCGAGGACGTCGAGGTGCCACGCCTTCCCGCTGTCCCCGATGTGCGCCTGGCGGGTCAGTCTCGTTTCCCTTCTCAGCGTGCTCACCTGGGTTCCTTTCAAGAAAGCTTTTTCTGGACCGGCTCGGCGCGGCCCCGATTGCTTTGCACACGAAAACGACGCCTCGCAAACAGGCGCGGCGGGCGGAGCCTGGCTATTTTTCGATGAGGGGTTCGCCGTACGGGATGCGGCTGCTCGGGGAGCCTTTTCGGTGACAGGCCGGGATCAGCGCGCGGGAGCGGCGGCGACGCAGACGGCGTGGACGCCGAACTCCTCCGGCGGGGATTCTTTTTGTTTCGAGTCGGACGAAGTCGTCAACGGTGGTTCGCCTGTCCTAGAAATTGATCTCCACCAGCGGGCCGAGTCGCCTCGGACCTCGCGTGTAACAGCAAAGTAATATTGTCTCCCCGCCGTTTCCGAGTCAAGACTGAGTTCCGTTTCATTTGGCGGACCGGCGGGACCCGCGACACGGCCGGCGCGGACGGCGCGGGCCCGAAGCGAGTGGCGCCCTGCTGTCTCCCCGGGGGAATAAGCCGCGTCAGGACGGCTGTCAGCGCAGGTGGGGATCACCGGCGCCGGCCCGGAGCGGCGAAAGGGGAACCCGGGCGTGCCGCCGCCCAAAGGAAACAGCTCTCACGTCGGCCGTCACACACGGCGGACGGGATTGGACGCGGTGCCGGAGATCAGCACTGAGAATAAAGTGCGCTCGTTTGGCCCGAGTGAGGAGCCTCCTGCGCGTGGGTGATTCGCGCACCGGTACTCCGGGTGGGTCTTTCGACCTCACGCCACGCGGATCGCGAGGTGACGGCAGGCAGCGACAGCGAGTGAGGATCGGGGCCGCGCCCACGATGACCGTTTTGCGCGGCTTCCATTGATGATCTTGCTGTTTTCCGCCCGAAATCAAGGTTTTCGGGCGGAAAACAGCAAGATCACCGGAGATTCGAGGGCCGGTCCCGCCCTCACCCGGAATGATCTTGGGCTTTTCGCCCTTCCCGGCCCCGAAACGGGCAGAAAGCCCAAGACCCTCGACGGAACCCTCACGCAACGGACGTCATGGGCGCGGCCCCGACCCGCACCCGCCGTCGCCGCCCGCCGTAACAGGTCCCGAGCAGGCCCTGCTCCAACAGAGCCCGAACCACCCCCGCGCCGAAAACTCCGAAGAACACCCCGACGATCCGGTCGGCGGATTCCCGACGACGAATCACCCCGCGACGGAGATTCCATGGCGCCTGTTCAAGGAAAGGAATAAGAGTTCATCCCATTCGGGTTCTCGACACCCTGGCCCGGTGTCGACGGCCTCCAAAAGGTCCGCGGTCGTCGCCGGGGATTCCCGGCACGCGCGCCACGCGCCGCTGCCGCCACGCGGAGGACGGCGTTGAACGTTCGGGACTGCGCCGCGCGGCCTTCCGCGGGACAGCGGAATCGCGCCGTGGCGCCGGTGAACCGCCGGTACGCGACGCGACCGTTCCGGAGTCTTCCGGGTGGACGCGCAGCGAGCGGAGCCGAAGCGTGAGGCCCCCTGCCCCGCCCCGGCGCACGCGGACCGCCCCGTGCGCCGGGTTCGGCGTCGGCGCGACCCGCTGACCGGCCGGCCCGTGGGCCACGGCGGTCTACAACGTGTGGCTTCCACCCCCGGATGCCGCCAACGAGGTGATGAAGCGCTCGGCCGCGGCGTCGACCTCGGCGGTCGGGGACAGCAACCTTTGCAGCAGGAGTCCTCGCAGGCACGCGGTCGCGATGATGCTCTGCCGCCTGGCGTCGGCTGCCGTAGCGCCGTCGCGGAGAGCCACCGCTTCGAGAAGGTGCGTCAGGCCGTCGATGTCGACGACGAGCTCCTGGAACGCGTCGCGTTCGTAGACCGCGAGCCCGACCAGGTGGAAGAAGGCATGGGTGCGGTCTTCGTGCGCGGGGTCCGAGTAAAAGTTCCAGACGGCTCCGCACAGGGCCGCGAACCCGAGTTCGTCGCCGGTCTCGGCGATGACGAGGTTGTCGCGGCGGCGCGCCTCCAACAGCACGGCACGCAGCAGACCCGGCCGCGACCCGAAGTGGTACGTCAGCAACGTGTGGTGCACACCGATCCGCTCCGCTACCTGGCGCATCGACAGGTGCGGGCCGGGACCGTTCTCGCCGAACTCGTCGAACAGCGCCTCCAGGAGACGCTTCTTCCCTTCCCCACCCTCACCTGCGGTCGAAGCTGCGTGTCAGCGAGTCGGGGCACGGCCTCTTCGGCTACTCCTACGGAGGTCTTTTCGCCCTCTACGCATGGCTGCGCGAGACAGGGCTCTTCGCGAGCATCGGTGCGGGCAGCCCCGGTGTGGCCAGTACGGACAGCCAGATCTTCACCCTCGTCGAAGCCCTGCCAGAACCCGGCGGGGACGCGGCCGCTCCACGGCTGCACATCACGCTGAACGAAGCCGAACTGCTGGGAGACATTCCGCTCTATCGCGGAATGGCCCGTAACGTCCTTACGACGGTGGAACAGCTGCGCGCCCGGGGGCGGTCGGAGCAGGTTTCGAACGCGTTGTTGCGGGAGACGCACGTCACCGGGCTGCAGGCGTCATTCCTCAGCTACTTGAAGACATGCCACAGGCGCTGACCGGCCGCGGCCGCGAGCGGCCCGGCAGCTCATCCGCGGCCGTGAACGGGGGTTCGGCGACCTGTCCGGCCGGCCCGTGGCGACCGCCGTGTCCGCGCCGCCCGCCGCCCTGCGGGCGGGTGGGCGCCTCGGGCGCCCACCCGCTGGAACAGTTCCCACAGCTCGTCCGGCACCAGCCGTTCCACCATCGGCACCCGGCCCGGCTGCCGAGAACCCGGACGAGATGAGCTCTGGGACCGATTGCCCGTTCTCGCGCTCGCGGCGGGCCCGGTCCGCGTCGTTCTATCCCCTCCCGGGGACCGTGGCCTGCCCCAGCCGGGCCCGGACCGCGACACCGGCGCAGAGGATGACGGCGACGCCGCCGAGGACGGTGGGCCAGGTGAGCCGCTCGCCCAGCAGCAGCGCGGCCCAGCAGATGCTCATGACGGGCTGGGTGAGCTGGATCTGGCTGACCCGCGCCATCGGGCCGATCCCGAGTCCGCGGTACCAGGCGAAGAAGCCGAGAAACATGCTCACCACGGCCAGGTAGGCGAACGCGGCCCACTCGACCGGTGTGCCGGTCGGAGGCCGCTGGACCATCGAGGCGACGGTGAGCGCGGTCATCAGCGGCGCGGAGAGCACGAGCGCCCAGGACACGGTCTGCCAGGCCCCGAGTTCACGGGCGAGGAGACCGCCCTCGGCGTAGCCGACCGCGGCCGCGACGACGGCGCCGAACAGGAGCAGGTCGGACCAGTGGAGTCCGCCGAACCCGCCTCCCTGCAACGCGGCGAACACGACGGCGGCGACCGCTCCCACGGCGGCCATGGCCCAGAACGAGGCGGGGGGCCGCTCGCGTCCGCGGACCACGGCCATCACCGCGGTCGCGGCGGGCAGGAGCCCGATCACGACGGCGCCGTGGCTGGCCGGGGTCGTGGTGAGCGCGAAGGAGGTCAGCAGGGGAAAACCGGCGACCACCCCCCCGGCGACCACCGCCAGGCGCAGCCACTGGACTCCGCCGGGCAGGCGCTGCCTCGTGAGCGCCAGCGCGGCGGCGGCGAGCAGCGCGGCGACGACCGCACGCGCGCAGCCGACGAACAACGGCGACATCCCGCCGCCCTCGACGGCGACCCGGGTGAACGGAACGGTGAAGGAGAACGCCGCGACACCGAGCAGCCCCCACCAGAGGCCCGTGCGGGCCGAGGGTAGCACTCGTGCGCTTTCGAGAGTAGCGCTACTGTTATTCCTCATGAGTAACGATAGCAGTGCGCGGATCACCGCCGGGCTCCGCGAGTGGATCGCGTCGGCGCCGCCGGGTGCGCGGCTGCCGTCGACACGGGCGCTGGTCGCGCGGTACGGGGCGAGTCCGGTCACCGTGCAGAAGGCGCTGCGCGCCCTGGCGGCGCAGGGGATGGTGGAGAGCCGGCCCGGCGTGGGAACCTTCGTCCGCGCCGTCCGCGTGGCCCGCCCGAACGACTACGCGTGGCAGACCGCCGCGCTCGGGTCCCCGCCGCACCGCGCCCCCGGTCTGTCCACGGCGCTGCGGACCGCCCCGAACGACGTGATCGCGTTGCACTCGGGCTACCCGGACCGGGAGCTGCTGCCCGAGCGCCTGGTCCGGGCCGCCTTCGCCCGGGCGGCCCGCGGCGGCACCGCCGTCAGCAGGCCCCCCGCCGCGGGGCTCCCCGAGCTGCAGGCGTGGTTCGCCGCCGAACTCGGCGCGGCGGCCCCGGTCGGGGTCACGCCCCCCGCGCCGAGCGACACCGTCGTCCTGCCCGGCAGCCAGAGCGGGCTCAGCACCGTCTTCCGCGCGCTCGTCGGCGCGGACCGGCCCCTGCTGATGGAGTCGCCCACCTACTGGGGCGCGATCCTCGCCGCGACGCAGGCGGGCGTGCGGGTGGTGCCCGTCCCCAGCGGCGTCCACGGGCCCGACCCGGAGGAGCTGGCACGGGCGTTCGAGTCCACCGGGGCGCGCGCGTTCTACGCCCAGCCGAACTTCGCCAACCCCACCGGCGCCCAATGGCCCCCCGCCCTGGTCGACCGGGTACTCGACACCGTCCGCCACCACGGGGCGTTCCTGGTCGAGGACGACTGGGCGCACGACTTCGGCATCACCGCGGACCCGCACCCGGCCGCGGCGCGGGACGACAGCGGGCACGTCGTCTACCTGCGGTCGCTGACCAAGAGCGTGTCGCCGGCCGTGCGCATCGCCGGGATCGTCGCCCGGGGCCCCGCCCGCCAGCGCATCCTCGTCGACGCCCAGGCCGAGTCCATGTACGTCAGCGGCATGCTGCAGTCCGTGGCGCTCGACGTCGTCACCCAACCCGCCTGGCGCACGCACCTGCGGGGCCTGCGCCAGCAGCTCGCCGCCCGCCGCGACCTCCTCGTCGACGCGCTGCGGGAGCACGCCCCCACCGCCTGCCCCGAGGCACTGCCCCGGGGAGGGCTGAACCTGTGGGTGCGGCTGCCGGACGCCACCGACCTGTCGCGGCTCGTCCGGGACTGCGAGGCCGCCGGAGTCGTGGTCGCCCCGGGAGACGAGTGGTTCCCCGCCGAGCCCACCGGTGCCTACCTCCGTCTCAACTACTCGGGCCCCGACCCCGGGAGCTTCCCCGACGGCGCGCGCGTCATCGGCCGGGTCCTCGCACGGCACCAGGAGGAGCGGCCGGACACGTGAGGCGCCCAGGGGGGAAACCCGCCCGCGACGTCGGAGAGGGTCCGCGATCAGCCACGGGTGTCCGGGCCGTCGCGACCGAGTTCCGCCCGGATCCGGCCGAGCCACTCCGCGCCCAGTCCGCGCCCGTTCGGAAGCTGGTCGCCCCGATCCCAGCGCCACGTCGTGATCATCGCCAGCACGAGAAGCCGGCACTCGCGCAGCACGTCGCGGTCGACCCCCGGGTAGTGCTCGCCGACCTCCTCGGGCGCGTGGGCGAGGTCGAATTCGACGGGCCCGCGGCAGCACGTCTCGAGGTCGACGAACAGCAGCCCGTTCTCCGTGGCGAGCACGTTGCCCGGATGCGGCTCGCCGTGCAGCAGCTGCTCGGCGCCGCCGCGCCCGCCGACCACTCGTCCCAGGCTTCGCAGCGTGTCGCCGAGCAGCTCCCGGTCCGCGTCGGCGAGCGCCGGAGTACGGTCGCGGTCCGCCACGAGCCGTTGGGCCTGCTCGACCCGGTCCGTGAACCGCGGCGCCGGGACGTCGAGCTCGCGCATGCCGGCATGCAGCCGCTCGAGCGCGCCGGCGTAGTCGGCCGGTGGGACCTCTCCACGGGTCACGGGTTCGTGGTAGGTCCACAGCGTGACCACGAAGCCGTCACGCTCGTAGGCGCGCGGCTCCACGCGAGGATCGAGGGCGGCCACCGGGCACCCGGACTCGGCGAGCCGCTGGGCGAGCTCGACTTCGAACCGCGCGACCTGGTGCGCCACAGGCGCCACCCGGGCCAGGACGTCACAGGGCAGCAGCCGCAGGGTGAGCTTGTTCGAGTCGTGAAGAACGACCGCGTCGTCGACCGCCAGGGCGAGCGACGAGGCGGTCGACACGGCCGCGGCCACCGCGCGCGAGACCTCTGACGGCTGCATCGTGATCCGGCCCCTCTCCCTTGGGCGCTGCCATGGCTCTCGAAGCGGTTCGACCCGCGCACCCTACCAAGCCGCCGGCCGGGGAGCCGCGATGCCACGGTGTCGTGGTGCCGGCGGACCGGGGTCTCGCCTCGCCGCCGGCGCCGGCGGTCGTCCCGGCCGTGCCCGCCCGGCGGCCCCGGCGGCGGGAAGCACGTCCACCACCGCCGGGGGTCCGGCTTGCCGGGCCGCGCTCCCGCGCGGGAGACGGCTCAGACGAGCACGACCCGGCGCCCGCGCGTGTGTCCGGCCCGGCTGTCGATGTGCGCCGCCGCGGCATCGGCGAGCGTGTACGACCTCTCGACCGGGATGTGGAGCCTTCCCCGCGAGATGAGGGCGACGGCCTCGGCGAGCGCCTCCGGCATGCTCCCGGCCGCTCCGGAGAACCGGGCGCCGAGCTCCGGCGCGCCGAGATCGGCGATGGAGACCACCTTCCGCGGGTCCCCGGTCAGCTCGACGAGCTCGCGGATCACACCCGAGCCCGCCAGGTCGAGGGCCGCGTCGACGGGGCCGAGCCGGCGCACCCGCTCGACCCAGCCCTCGCCGTACGTCGTGGCGACGGCGCCCAGGCCGCGCAGGTAGTCCTGGTTCGCGGCCCCCGCCGTGCCGATCACCGTGACGCCGCGGTCGCGGGCGATCTGCAGCACCGCCGATCCGACTCCCCCGGACGCGCCGCTGACCAGCAGCGTCTGCCCGGACCGCACACCGACCTGGCCGATGACGCGCAGCGCGGTCTCCATCACGGACGGGTACCCGGCCGCCTCCTCGAACGACAGCCCCTCGGGCATGCGGGCCCAGGCCGACAGCACGGCGAACTCGGCATAGGTGTTCGAGCCCTCGCCGAACACGTGGTCGCCGACCTCGACCCCTTCGACGCCCTCCCCCACCTCGTCCACCACCCCGGAGGCGTCCTGCCCGACTCCGGCGGGCAACTCGATCGGATCGACCTCCTGGAACTGGCCTTCGCGGATCCTCCAGTCGACGGGGTTCACGCCCGCCGCCCGCACGGCGACGCGCACCTGGCCGGGGCCCGGGTGGGGTTCCTCGGCGTCCACGAGTCGCAGGACGTCCGGACCGCCGAACTCGGCGAAGCTCACTCTCTTCATGCGGCCGACCGTAGCACTAACGGTTAGTTTTTAAAAACCGTTACGGTTTTGCATTTGATAGTGTCACGGCATGACCGCACCGCCCGGACGCCGCGAGCGCAAGAAGGCCGCGACCCGCCAGAAGATCGCCGACACCGCCCTGCGGCTCTTCCTGGAACGCGGGTACGACGCGGTGGGCATCCGCGACGTGGCCGCCGAGGCCGACGTGGCCGTCACCACGCTCTTCTCCCACTTCGCCTCGAAAGAGGCCCTGGTGTTCGAGCAGGACGAGGACTTCGAGCGGCGCCTCACGCGGGCGGTCACCGGCCGGACGCCGGACGAGCCGCTCATCCCCGCGCTGCGCCGGGAGGTCCTGGCCCTGGTGCGCCACTGCACGGCGGACAGCGCCGCCCCGATCTGGCGCATGGTCGACGAATCGCCCTCCCTGCGGAGTTACGAGGAGTCGATGAGGCTGCGCCACGCGGAGTCGCTGGCGGCGGCCATCGCCGCAGACCCCGGCCTGTCGCGGACCACGACGGCCTGCCGGGCGGTCGCGAGGTTCGCGATCGACGCCTATTCGCTGGCCCGCGAGGCGGCCGACCCCGAGGCCGCGGTGGACGACGTCTTCCGGATGATCGAGGCGGCCTGGGAGGCCGCCTCCCCCTCCCAACGCGGGTGAGGAAGCCTCCCCGCAGGCGGTGCGGGGATCGGCCGGACTACGGAGAGCCCGTCGCGGACGCGGCGGGACGCGGGCGCCGGCGCGCGGACCCGGGGCTTACGAGGCCAGCCGCTCGTCGCGACCGGGGCCGGCCGGTTCGACTCCGTGTTCGGGCTGGTTGATCTCGGCCCACACCACGTCGAGGGAGAGGCCCAGGACACCGGCGATCGCGGCGATGGTCGGGAAGGCGGGGGTCGCCACGCGGCCCGACTCGATCTTCCGGAGGGTCTCCGGCGAGACGCGCGCGTCGAGCGCGGTCTCGAGCATCGAGCGCTCCCCCCTGGCGCGACGCAGCAAGGCGCCGAGGCGCTGCCCGCGCTCGACCTCCGCGGGTGTGAGCGGCAACCTGACCATGCCCCCGATTCTAGTACCGGGATAGTATTACCGGGATAGTTATTGGATGAATGAGGAAGGCGCCGCGTGATCGAGATCCTGAAACCCGCCGAACTGGCCCGGGCGAAGGAGGCCGGCGCCCTGGTCGCCGACATCCTGCAGACGCTGAGGGAACGCAGTACGGTCGGCACCAACCTCCTGGACATCGACCGGTGGGCCGAGGCCATGATCGTCGAGGCGGGAGCGCAGTCCTGCTACGTCGACTACGAGCCGTCCTTCGGGCGCGGGCCGTTCGGCCACTACATCTGCACGGCCGTCAACGACGCCGTGCTCCACGGACTCCCGTACGACTACACGCTCGCCGACGGCGACCTGCTGACACTCGACCTCGCCGTCTCCAAGAACGGAATCGCCGCGGACTCCGCCATCAGCTTCATCGTGGGCGACACGAAGCCCCCCGAGAGCGTCGCCCTGATCAACGCGACCGAACGCGCGCTGGCCGCGGGGATCGCCGCCGCCGGTCCCGGGGCCCGCGTCGGCGACGTCTCCCACGCCATCGGCACGGTCCTCAGCGCGGCGGGCTACCCGATCAACACCGAGTTCGGCGGCCACGGCATCGGATCGACGATGCACCAGGACCCGCACGTCTCGAACACCGGCCAGCCCGGCCGCGGGTACAAGCTGCGCCCCGGGCTGCTGCTCGCACTGGAGCCGTGGGTCATGGCGGACACCGCGAAACTCGTCACCGACGCCGACGGGTGGACGCTGCGAAGCGCGACGGGCTGCCGGACGGCGCACAGCGAGCACACGATCGCCATCACCGGCGACGGAGCCGAGATCCTCACCCTGCCGAAGCGGGCGCGGCCGTGAGGGAATGAAGCGTGCTCCGACGCCGGACAAGCCGAAGAACGAGTGGCACGGCCCCGGACGGGTTACGCCTTCGCGCTCGGGGACCGGGACCTCCCTTGTCCTTCGGCGCGAGGGCGAAGGCGAGCGACTCGTCGTGGACGGCTTCGGGCCGACCCGGGTCACCGCGGCCTGGTGGCCTTGCCGTCGAGCCAGAGGGTGTCGGAGGCGTCGCGGTGGGTCCCGGTGGTTCCCACGTGCTTCGCGCTGATCCGGGGCCCCTTCTTGATCACGTGGACGAGCGCCTGGGCGTGGCCGCGGCCCAGGCCGTAGTCGTCGGCGAGCCACTGCACGATGGTCCCGGCCTTCACGGAAGGGGAGTCGAACCCCTTCTCCCTGGCGCGGTCGACGAGCGTACGCGGGGTCAGGCCGGTCTTGTCCTCGATCGCGTCGAGGTACGCCTGGAACGACACGGATACTCCCGAATGGGTCGGTTGCGGGAACACCGGAACCCTCCCACGCCCCGGTGACATTTCCGGGAAGCCGACCGCCTCACCCCCGATCGTCCGCGCGCCCGGGTCCGGCCGCGCGGGTGTGGGCGCCATCGGGCTCAGGGCCCTCGGGCGGACGCGGCGCGGCGTCGCGGAGCCCGGCCGCCGAGCGGACGAGTGACGCGACCGCCTGGGAGCGGCTGCCCGGCGGCCACGCGATCACCGTGGTGGCTTCCGGCGCGTCGACGACGGGGACCGCGACGTGCTCGGGCCACTGCCAGGCACGGCTGGAGGCGGGGATGACGAGCAGCGTCCTGCCGAGCGCCACGAGCTGGGCGAGCTGCGACTGGGTGCGCACCTCCGGTCCGGGCCCGTCCGGGTAGGTTCCGTCGAGCCGGGGCCATCGAGCGATCGGCAGGTCCGGCACGTCGCGGACCTCCGCCAGCGTGAGCTGATCGCGTGACGCGAGCGGATGCCCCGCCGGTAGGATCGCGACCTGGCCCTCGACGTGGAGCTCCTCGGTGTCGAACCCCGCGAGGTCGTCGAACGGATGATGCATGAGCGCCACGTCGGCGCGCCCGTCGCGGAGCAGCCGCGCCTGCTCGCCGACCTCGCACAGGAGGACCTCGACCGGCGCCGCGCCGGGTTCGCCCGCATGCGCGTCGAGGAGCCGCCGCAGCAGCTCGTGGGACGCCCCGGCCTTCGACGCGAGCACCAGCGGCCGCTTCGGGTCCCCGGCGCGCCGCGTCCGGCGCACGGCGGCCGCGACCGCGTCGAGGGCCGTTCTGGCCTCTCGGAGCAGCACCCTGCCGGCATCGGTGAGCGCCACGCCGCGACGGTCCCGGTCGAGAAGCTGGACGCCGAGCCGCCGCTCCAGCCGGCGGATCGCGCGGGAAAGCGGCGGCTGTGCGATTCCGAGCCGGTCGGCGGCACGTCCGAAGTGCAGCTCCTCGGCGACGGCGACGAAGTACCGGAGCTCACGGGTCTCGAGATCGTCCACGCGAGCAGCCTACCGACCGGCACCTGGCGGGTATCACAGCGCACTGATCCGGTATTGGACGGCGGGTGCGCCGCCCGCCGAGCATGGGTCGGGTGAACGACACGAAGACCGCGCTGGTCACCGGCGCGAACAAGGGAATCGGTTTCGCCGTCGCACAGGGTCTCGGGGCGATCGGCTTCACGGTCGCGGTGGGGGCTCGCGACGATGCCAGGCGCGAGGAGGCCGTCGAGCGCCTGCGCACCGCAGGCGTCGACGCGTTCGGGGTCGCCCTCGACGTCACCTCCGATGACAGCGCCGCCGCGGCGGCCGCGGCGATCGAGCAGACGACGGGGCGACTCGACGTGCTCGTCAACAACGCGGGCATCTCCGGTCGGACCGACGGTGGCGCGCAGGATCCGACGACGCTCGACCTCGACGTCGTCCGCACCGTCCTCGACACCAACGTGTTCGGGGTCGTCCGGGTGACGAACGCGATGCTCCCGCTGCTCGGCCGCGCGGACTCGCCGCGCATCGTCAACATGTCGAGCAACATGGGCTCGCTGACACTGCGGACCGGCCCGATCATGGCCGCGTACGCGCCGTCGAAGTCGATGCTCAACAGCATCACGGCACAGTACGCCCGCCGGCTCGCCGATACGAACATCATCGTGAACGCCGCCTGCCCCGGCTACGTGGCGACCGACTTCACCGGGTTCGCCGCGCCCCGGACACCCGAGCAGGGCGCGGCGATCGTGATCCGGCTCGCCACCCTGCCGGATGACGGACCGCGCGGCGGCTTCTTCGACGACGAGGGCGCCGTCCCCTGGTGACCCCGGCCGGAGGGCGGGGAGTGGCGGCACTGATCAAGAAGGCCGGCGAGCCAGGCGAGACGCGGTTCCTCGTACAAGCCGGAACCATCCTCCGCGATCTCTCACGCGTGGAGCGCGAGGCCGTGCGAGCGCTGAGCCGCCTCGAGGCGTAAGAGCACCAAGCGCCCAGAGCCCAGTGCCCAGCGCGGTCCGACCCGACAGCCCTCGAAAACCTCGGGGCTCCGAAGACGCCGGGCCGTCCCCTGCGCGCTCACCCGCCCGGCGTCGCCCTCCCCACCCCACCGGCACCATCCCCGCGTGCGCGGGGAGCACCTACGAGTGTGCCGCCAGGGAACTGGCGGAACGGGGACCATCCCCGCGTGCGCGGGGAGCACTTCGCGGCGGGCGCGTCCGAGCGCATCCCGTAGGGACCATCCCCGCGTGCGCGGGGAGCACTGCTCGCCCCCGACCGGTTCGCGACGTGGATCGGGACCATCCCCGCGTGCGCGGGGAGCACTGGCCGTTCCGGTTCGTGGCCAAGTCCTACCGGGGACCATCCCCGCGTGCGCGGGGAGCACGGGTTCGCGGTGGTGGTTTGCGCGGTGGTGGTGGGACCATCCCCGCGTGCGCGGGGAGCACGCACTCTCCGGTGTCCCCGGAGAGTGACCGTCGGGACCATCCCCGCGTGCGCGGGGAGCACCCGGCTGCGCGAGCTCGGCCATTCCACCCTCGGGGACCATCCCCGCGTGCGCGGGGAGCACGATGTCGAACGGGCGCGGAAGATCTTCGCTCAGGGACCATCCCCGCGTGCGCGGGGAGCACTTACCGGTTCCTTCCGGTTCGGTTCGGGGCTAGGGACCATCCCCGCGTGCGCGGGGAGCACCCCAGTTCCTCCGCCGCGGCCCGGAAGCGCCGGGGACCATCCCCGCGTGCGCGGGGAGCACGGGTTCGCGGTGGTGGTTTGCGCGGTGGTGGTGGGACCATCCCCGCGTGCGCGGGGAGCACGCACTCTCCGGTGTCCCCGGAGAGTGACCGTCGGGACCATCCCCGCGTGCGCGGGGAGCACGGATCTTGCGCGCTTCGATGCGGGTGAGTTTGGGGACCATCCCCGCGTGCGCGGGGAGCACAATCCCACGGTCTTCTCCTTCGGGTCGGTGTCGGGACCATCCCCGCGTGCGCGGGGAGCACTCTGAATGACCTGGGAGTTTATCAGCGGTGAGTGTTCATTTCATTTACTTCTCGAAAATCAGACAAAACACCCACAGGTTCCGTGGGCGTGTTCACCGGTTTCCGAATCGGCGGCGTTTGGATGCTTTGCTCCATCCCTGCTTCTGCGCCGCTGGGGCGCTTTCCCCCTGCTCGTTGGGGCGGCGGATAAGGGTCAGGCCCTCGTGGTCCACCGGATGCCACTTGTGGTCGTGGGTCTCGAATTCGAAGCCCTGCTCGTTGTTGGTGCTATAGGCCAGCAGTGCTCGGCCGTTGCCCGCGTACTCCTTCACCTCCGCCCAGAGCACTTCCCTGATGCGCGCGGAGGGGCCTCCGATGAAGACTCCCGGGGAGATCTCCAGCAGCCAGCGGGTGAGGAAGCCGCGCAGTCCCACAGGGCAGTGGGTCAGCACGATGACCGTCACCAGATCACCCCGTCGGCGTAGTTGCGGCCGGATTCGAGGTCCGGGCCCCGGTCGGTCTGCAGACCGACGCGGTCCGGGGCGCCGCCGTCGACATCAACGTCTGATCCCGGGGAAAGCAGCAGGCTCTTGATGTCGCGGACGCACCGGTCGAGCAGTCCGATCTCGTTGACGCGGTCGCGGACGGCCCTGCGGGTACGCGCTCCCACCTCGGCCGGGCTCTCGGCGGCGACGTCGAAGGCGATCGGAATGCCGACCTCGGTCTTGTAGAGGTCGGCCACGTCCAGGACGAACGACAGCTCGTGTCCCGAATGCACGAACCCCAGGCCGGGAACGCAGCCCAGCGCGGCGACGACCGCCTGGGAGATGCCGTAAAGGCACTGGGCCGCAGCGGTGATGCCTTGGTTGGGCGGATCACCCGAGTCGAAGTCGCCCGGGGTGAAGCGCCGCCCGTGCCAGGGCAGCCCGACCCTGGCCGCCTCCTTGCGGTAGAAGTCCTTAACCCTTCGCCCTTCCTTGCCGAGGAGCTGCTGCCGGGTGAGGCCCGCCGGATCCTCGTCGGGAAAGCGCATCGTGTACATGGCGCGGGCCACCTCAAGGCGCGTGACGCGGTTCGCCCACGCCTTGGCGTGGGCCTGGGCCAGGGCCGCCGAGCGGGTCAGGGACCGGCCGCCCGCGTAGAAGCGGACTCCGTGCTCTCCCACCCACACCACGCCCGCGCCGCTCTCCCCGAGCACGCTCATCGCCTGGTGGGTGACGCGGGTTCCGGGCCCCAGCAGCAGGGTTCCGATGGTGGCCGAGGGGATGTGCGTGGTTCCCTCGCCGTCCTCGGCGGTGATGGCGTTGGCGTCGCGGTGTACCGTGCACCGCTCCAGGTAGACGAAGGACAACCGGTCTGCCACCCGGGTGAGTTCGCGCGGGGTGGAGGCGCGGCGCTTCCCGACCGTGGCCACTGCTCAGCCCACCGGCGCCAGGGTCATCAGCCCGCATCCGTACGCCTTGGCCCGCCCCAGCCCGGTGGTGAGGACGCGGCGCAGCGCGTCAGGGTCGGTGACCTCCAACCGGCCGTCGAAGGTCGCGGTGACCAGGGAGACCGGTGCGCCGCGCCTGTCGGCCGGCCCCTTGGTGAAGGCGTGGTTCTGGCGGTTGTGCACGATCAGCTCGTACTCGCCGCCTTCGGCGAGCCTGCGCTCCTCCGGCGGCTTCTCCAGCACCCGGAAACCGGCGGTCTCCTGGCGTTTGAGGAGCCAGCCCATCTGGTGGCGCGGGGTGACGTGCGCGGTGGTCTTGGTCGGCTCGCCGTCCTTGCGGCGGATGCTGTGCACCGGGTTGGCGGTGAGCCGGAACGCCCAGGTGCCGCCCTTGGCCAATCGCGTCAGGAACGGCGTGTAGTCGTAGGTCTGCCAGGTGCCGCTGGTCGGCCAGCCTGCCTGCTCCACCAGGTGGGTGAGGTCGGGCGCGGTCGGGCTGACGACGTAGAGGAAGACCTCGGCTCTGGCGTTGCGGTCGACGCGCCACAACACGCGCGGGCCGTCGGTGTGACTGGGCAGCGCGTCAGCGAAGGAGCTCATGACGGCGGCGTGCATGCTCCGCGGCGACGACAGCAGCTTGCGCGCGCCGCCGCGCGCGGTGTTGAGGCGGAAGCGGGTGAGGTGCATCAGTCGCCTACCAGGGCGGTCGTCGGGTCGTGGTCGGGGGGCGCGGTGCGGCGCGCTCGGGGGTTGGGGATCTCGACCGTGTCCGGGCGGACGCCGCGCAGTGCGTAGCGGCGGTGCAGGGGGTCGAAGCTGAGCGGCAGGTCGCGCACGCTGTCGGTGCGGCTGTCACCGGGGGCGGCGTCGACGAAGGTGTCGAGCGCGACCGGTTGCTGGTGGCGCCGGCCTCGCTGGTACCACTCGGCGGCGTGCCACTCCTCCTCGGCCAGCACCTGTTCGATGGTCCTGTCGCGGTGGACGCCGAGGTCGATGCGGCGCGCGGGCGGGCAGGAGCGGCGCCCCAGGTAGGGCAGGTACACCGGTTCCCGCACCGCCCGGTGGAGGTCGTCGATCAGGGCGTCGTCGCCTTCGACGGCGGCGACGAAGACGGCGTCGGCCAGGTAGAAGCGTTCCGAGACCGGCATGGACTTGCCGGTGTCGAAGTGCTTGGCGGTCTGGTAGTCGCGGACGCGGGAGCCGCGCTGGTCGACGCGCACGCCGAAGCGCAGCGCGGCCAGGTCGGCGAGGTCGTCGGCGCGTTGGCGGCCCTGGGCGGCGGCGAGCAGGCCGATGACGCCGCTCTTGGTGGGCGCGTGCTGGGTGGTGCGCCGCGCGAAGCGGGCCGAGGCCCCCCACGACTGCAGGGGGCCGGCCAGCAGCAGCGCCAGGACGCTGCTCATTCGGCGGGCGCCGGGCGCCGGGCCACCGCCGCGCCGACGGCTTCGACCAGGTCGGGCAGCGACGCCTCCGTGCCGAGAGCGGAGAGCTTCCTGGTGCTCTCCCCCACGCGCAGCACCCACGTGTCCGCGTCATCGACCCCGTAGGCGCGTTCGATGTCGGGGACGTAGGCGGCCAGCCGCTCGCTGGCCTCGCGCAGGTGGCCGCCGCTCGACGCCTCCTCCTGCGGGTAGTCCTCGATGGAGGCCGCCTTGACCGGTTCCTCGAAGGCCCCGACGAAGCTGACGGGGCGGGAGGAGCGCAGCTTGACGATGACCGCGTCGGGCAGCGTGTTGTTGCCGAAGGTGTTGAGCTTGCCGCTGGGCAGCGACTCCACGAAGCCGCGTACGAACGCCTCGACGGCGCGGCGCAGCGGCTCAGTGACCGGTTCGTCCTCGCGCAGTCCCTCGCCGAGGTTCCTGCGCAGCAGGTCGACGTCGAGGGCGGCGTAGCGGTACAGGGTGGCGGAGTTGAACTCGACGGTGCCGATCATGCCCGCGCCGGGTTCGGCGTCGGTGTTGTGGTCGTCGACGGCGGTGTAGTAGTCGGACTCGTTCTCGACCGCGTGCACGCTGATGGCGTGGGCGACCTGGGCGGCGGCGTCGACGTTGATGTCGGCGCCGTCGGCGACCATGCGGCCGAACAGGGCGATGTCGACCGAGTGCCGGGTGTCGGCGGTCTCCTTGGCCCTCTTCTTGGTGTCCTTGTCCTTGAGGAACGCCTTGATGTCAGCGCGTCCCTCCACGGCGAGTGCGGCGAGGCCGTCGAGCTGGCGGGCGCTCAGGAACATCAGGTACGCGGACTCGGGGGCGGGCGCGTCCCCGCCGTTCTTCCTGGCCGCCTCGACCTTGCGTTTGGGCGGCTCGATCTTGGAGCCGGTGGCGGCCTGGACCGTTTCGGCGGCCAGTTCCCACGCCTCGCGTTCCTCGATGGAGTCGTCGATGCGCCGGATCCGCCCGGCCAGCAGCTCGGCCACGCGCTTGGTGCGGGTCCCCAGCTCCGCGGGGTCCAGCAGGGTGTCGAAGGCGAGGCGGGTGGCGCGCTTCCACGCCTGGCTGGAGACCCGGGCGCGGCGCACGCCGCCGTAGACCGCGGTCTTGGGCGCCCCGGTGTCGTCGCGGTTCAGGTTGCTGGGCGGGACGGTCTGCAGCACGTGCAGGTCGAGGATGGTGCGGCTCACGAGGCGTCCTTGTCGGTGGTGTCGGGTCCGGGGTCGGGGTTCTCGGCGGTTCTGGGCCGGTGGGCATGGAATCCGCGCCCCCAGGCGGCGCGGACCTCCTTCATCCCGCCGGGCCGCTGCGCGGTGGTGAGCTGGTCGGCGAGCAGGCCGTAGTCGAGCGGGACCGAGTCGCGGCGCAGCAGGACGACGATCTCGCGCAGCCGGTAGGCGAGGGTGCCCATGTTGGTGGCGGCGCCGACCTGCACGAAGCGCTTGCGGGTCGGCTCGTCGATATCGCCTGGCGGCATCAGGCGGCGTACGGCTCCACCCAGGTCGCGGCCGGGTTGGTGCATTCTGGCGTCGCGGCGCGACTGCTGGTGTGCGGCGTAGAGGGTGAGCGCGATGTGCGCGGCGTTCTCCGCTCCCCGGAGTGCCCGCTCGTCACCGCGCGGGGCGTTGCGGTAGAAGTCGTCGTCGATGGTGAGGCCCCACAGCTCGGGGACGTCACCCAGCGGCTTGCCCGCGCCCCGACGTAGTTTCGCCAGGGTCGCGACCGCGTCGGAGTGGTCGTTGAGGTAGCCGTGCTGGATCTTCCTGACACGCTCGTCGACGAAGGCGCCCACCCACTTCAAGGAGGTGGAACGCGAGGAAGCGGTGGTGGTCATGTTCATGCCTCCGCGGTCTGCTCGGTGGACATCGGGAGCTCCTTCTTCAGGGACGCGCGAAACCGCAGGTCGACGCTGGAAGCCGTGATCCAGAGGTGGCCGTTCTTGGTGGCGACGACGCGTCCGGCCCAGGCCGCCTCTCCTGCTTCGGCGACCAGCCGCTTGCCGAGGCGGGCGAGGACCCGGCGTACTTCGCGCTGCCAGTCGCGGCGCCGCTCGTCGCCGTCCTCGCCGGGGGCGAGGCTTCTCAGCCAGTCCCGGAAGGGGCCGTCGAGTTCGCCGAAGCCGAGGTCGCGTGCCGCGGCGCGCGGCGCTTCGGTCTCCGCTCCGGCGGCCTCGGCCAGTCCGGTGGCGAGGTCGCCCAGGACCGTGACCGCGCGCTCGGCGTCGGCCACGGCGTCGACGGCTACCTGGCCCAGGCCGCTGTCGCGCTCGTGCAGCACCACCACGGCCATGGCGACGGAGTCGTCGACGACCTCGTCGATGACCGACTGCTGGGTGCCGTAGAAAGCGCCGACGAGCCGGGCCCGGATCAGGTGGTCGTCGGGCAGGAAGCCGTCGTTGGCGAGGCCCGCGATCCAGTCGAGGACGCGCGGCCGGACGACGGCGGCGGCCTCCTGGCGCTGCTCGGCGCCGTGCACCCGGCCCGCCACCAGCGCGCCGAGGCCGCGCCACGCGCTGCGTTCGGGGTCGTGCTCGCGCGGCAGGTAGACCTGGGCCAGTCCCAGTTTCTTCTCCTGGGCCGGGCTGCGCCGCCAGGCGGTCATCGGTTCGCGGTCGTGCGTGTTGCGGGCGGGGAGCGGGTCGCCGTAGGCGAGCAGCACCCCGTACACGCCGTCGGCGTCGTGGTGCAGCCGGACGCGGCGGCTCTGCCAGGTGTAGAGGTCGCGGACGCCGTGCGGGCGGCCGGCGAGCTCCTTGGCGTCGGTGGCGGCTGCGGTGGCGGGAGCGTGCCGCCACGCGGGCCTGTCGTTCTTGTCGACCTTCAGGTTGTGGGTGTCGAAGGCGACGAGGTTGAGCAGCAGCGTCTCGCGGAGGGTGTCGCCCTCGACCAGGACACCGCCCAGGTTGCCGGCCCATCCCACGCCCAGCGGGTAGCCTTTGCCGCCTTTGACGCGGGGATCGCCCACGGCTCCGGACTTGATGCCGGAGACGTCGTAGGCGTGGGCGTGCACCACCCAGCGGGCGGCCTCGGCGAAGCCGACGCGGTCGACGCCTCGCGCCCGCATGGTGAAGAACGGCTCCCCGTTGGGGACGTCGGCGACGATCCGGTCCAGCGAGGAGAACTCGTTCTTGGCGGTGTGCAGGTCGGCGACCTGGAAGAACGGGGTCACCGGGTGCAGCAGGTCGAAGCGGTCGCGGTGCCGGTCGAGGTATCCGGCGACGGAGCCGACGGGAAGCCCCTCGTCCTGCCACAGCTCGGACCACTCGTCGGGATCCTGGGGGCCGTCGACCGCGTCGTGCAGGATCGCCAGCAGCAGCCGCACCAGCGCGAACTCCTGCGTGGGCACGTCCCCGACGAGGCGGCGCAGGTACTGGGCCTGTTCGAACACCTCCAGCAGCGACAGCTCGGTCTGGGAGCCGTCCAACCGCTGCACCGGGAGCCACACCCGGCTGGTCAGGTCGAACGAGGGAGTGGTGGGTTCAGTCGGCACGGTGCACCTCGAGGCCGTCGGACCGGGTGTAGTGGATGTCGTAACCTGCCAGGCGGGTACGACCGTTCTCGTCCAGGACCAGGACGAGCTCGCCCGCCAGCCAGTGCGATTCCTTGGCCTGCCAGGCCTGGACGCATTCGGTTTCGAGTTCCTCGATGGCCTGGTCGATCACCTTCGCGAAGGTGAACTGGTAGGGCAGGCGCAGCCCCGAGGCCGCGACGGCGCGCGCGGCCCTGGCGGGGGGAACCGCCTCGGTGGGCAGTTCCAGCCCGCCCCGGCCCTCGCCCAGCCACGGGACCGTGGTCAGGGCGCCGTCGGCGCGCCGCCGCACCACCAGGACCTCCAGGCTCTCCCTGCTGTCGCGGACCTGCGCCTTGCCGCCGCGGGTGTCGTCGGCGTCGCCCACTCCGGCCTCGACCCAGCCCACCAGGGGGCGGCCGGGTCTGGCCGCCTCGTTGAGCAGGAACGCGTCGGCCTTGACGCGCTGCTCGATCTGTTTCAGCTCGTGCTCGTCGCGGGCCTGGTCCATGGCCTCCCGCCATTGGGGCGGCCCGGCGGGGCGGGGACCGTAGGCGCTCTGCACCAGTGGGCTGATGTGGTCGGGGAGCCGCACGGTGTGCCCCGTCCCGGAGGTTCCCGCGAGGTGGGGGTCCAGCACGGCGAGGGAGCGCAGCAGCGCATGCTCCCCGTAGACCAGGCACGATCCCCGGACGGGTTCGGGCACGGCCGCCGTCCAGTCGACGCCGGTGACCAGGCATCGGGCGGTGCGCAGCCGCTGCGGGCGGTCGCCCTGGTCCTCCCCGCGCTGGTGCCGGTGCAGGCGGCCCATGCGCTGCAGCAGCAGGTCGACGGGGGCCAGGTCGGTCACCAGCAGGTCGAAGTCGACGTCCAGGGACTGCTCCACCACCTGGCTCGCGACCACGACGTGTCCGCCGTCGGGACGACTACCACCGGCGGCCGCGACCTTTTCGGGGGAGCCGAAGGCGGCGAGCAGCCCGGCGTCGTTCTCGACGCGGTCCAGGTCCAGGAACCGGGCGTGCGCGACGGTCACACGGTCGTCCCCGAACCGCTCCCGAAGGCAGGCGGCGGTCTCGTGCACCCGGGCCACCGTGTTGCGCACGACCAGGGCGCAACCGCCCTCGGAGAGGTCGTCCGCCAGCCGGTCCGCCAGGATCTCCACGTCGTCGTCCAGGCGCTCCACGCGCACATCGGTGCGGCGTCCCGAAGCGGCGGGGAGGACCGTGCGCGGCTCCGCCCCGGGAACGACCCCGGTGAGCAGCGGGTACCCGTCGGCCTCGACGGAGTCGAAACCATCGGAACCGCTCCCGGCCCCGGCGTAGGCCTCGGCGAGCTCGCGCCGCCGCCGGGCGGGCAGCGTCGCCGAGAGCACCACCACCGGCACACCGTAGGCGCCCAGCCACGACAGCACCCGGTCGAGGTAGGCGTTCATGTAGGTGTCGTAGGCGTGCGCCTCGTCGATCACCACGACCTTGCCCGCCACGGCGAGGTGGCGCAGCGCCAGGTGCCGGCTCTTCAGCCCGGCGAACAGCAGCTGGTCGATGGTGCCCACCGCGAACGAGGACAGCATGCCCTTCTTGCGGCCGCGCAGCCAGTGGTGCGCGACCAGCTCCGCCGACGTGGCCCGCTCGTCCGCGCGGGGCCGCCACACGTCGTCGGCACCGTCGCGGTCCACGTCGGCGACCCGGCCGCGTCTTCCGCGCGTCAGCCCGACGAAGTCCTCGTTCAAGGCGGCCTTGGAGTGCGCCAGGAACACCGAGTGCGCACCGGGGTCGGCCCGCTCGTCGGGCAGGCGGCCCAGCCAGTGGAGCAGGCGCGGGAACATGGCGTTGCCGGTGGCCATCGTGGGCAGCGCGACGAAGCAGCCGCCCGCTCCCGAGCGGGCGGCGAAGATCTCGGCGACGGCGAGCGCGGCCTCGGTCTTGCCCTCCCCCATCGGTGCCTCGATGACCATCAGGCCGGGCGCGGACATCGCGCGCGCCAACCGCACGGCTTCCTCCTGCACCGGCCTGATCCTCGCGCCGGGCGGCAGGTCGAAGCGGGCGGCGAAGATCTCGGCGGGCTCGCCCTCGGGCTCCACCGCCTGCCAGGGGCCCGGCAGGTCCAAGCCGCGCCAGGCCGCCTCGATCCGCTCGGGGTCGGTGGCGCGCCCGTCGGGAAAGTAGGGGAACAGGTCCGGGTTGCTGGCGATCCAGTCGGCGACGATGACCAGCGCCGTCAGCAACACCTGGACCGGTTGCGGCAGCTTCACCTGCTGCCAGACGTCCAGCCTCTCCTCGACACCGCAGACGGACGCGGCGGTGTCGAGGAGCTCGTCCTGCGCTCCGCGCCACACGTCCTCGCTGCCGGGCGTGCGCAGCAGGCCCGGGTGGCGGGCCAGTTCGTAGATGTCGGACTGGCCGGGCGGCACCCCGTGGTGGCCGCCCGCGATGATCGCGAACTGGGTGGTGGCCCGCTTGGGCCAGCCGCGCCGTTCGACCAGCCACTGCTGGAGCAGCAGCTGCCCGGCGAGGCCGTGCGGGGCGAGCCTGCGGTCGGACATCTGCTTGTGCAGCGGCATGTCCAGCCCGGCGGCGCGCATGGTGTCGGCGAGTTCCTCGACCTGGCACGCGAACGCGGGGGTGGCCTTGCCGATGTCGTGCGTCGCGGCCAGCCACACCGCCAACCAGCGGGCGTCATCGGCGCCGCCGGGGAGCGCGTCGGCGACCAGCCGCCGAACGCTGAGGGGCAGCCACTCGTCCCACAACCGCCCGGCCACAGCGGCGCTGTCTGCCATGTGCCGCCACAGCGGAAGCCAGCCCCCCATGTCGTAGTCGTGCTTGGCCCAGACCGACCGCGCGGCACCGGAAAGCCCACCCGGCCAAGACCGTGAGGGACCGTCAGAACTCATGGACGAAATCCAACAGGACAGGCCCCCGGAAAGTCCTAGGAACTGGAAAAGTTCCCCAAAAATACCTACCCCTCCCGGGAAGGGAGGAAGGGGGTGAGCCGCATCAGCAGACCCACCCCCGACTCCACACCCCCGCATGCGCGGGGAGCACGTGCGGCACCTTGCGGAAGTCCAGAAGCCACGGGGACCATCCCCGCGTGCGCGGGGAGCACAAGGAAGCCGGGGACGACCTCGACCTCGGGGCGGGACCATCCCCGCGTGCGCGGGGAGCACTCTCGCGCCCAGCTCGAAGCGCGCCGGTGGCCGGGACCATCCCCGCGTGCGCGGGGAGCACTCGCGGTCCCAGGACGGGTCCGGGATCGGGAAGGGACCATCCCCGCGTGCGCGGGGAGCACAGCTGGTCGTGCGCGAGCCGGGGTCGGGTGGGGGGACCATCCCCGCGTGCGCGGGGAGCACTCGGTGATGAATCGGCGGAGCACCGCCGGGTCGGGACCATCCCCGCGTGCGCGGGGAGCACTCGGTGATGAATCGGCGGAGCACCGCCGGGTCGGGACCATCCCCGCGTGCGCGGGGAGCACTCCACCGTCACCAGAGTCCAGTCGAGGACCCCCGGGACCATCCCCGCGTGCGCGGGGAGCACGGTTTCGGACCAGGCGCGTTCGGGTGACCGCTGGGACCATCCCCGCGTGCGCGGGGAGCACACGACTATTCGGAGGACGTCTACCTGCCCGTGGGGACCATCCCCGCGTGCGCGGGGAGCACAGGGTGGTGGTGAGGTCGAGGGGGTTCATGCGGGGACCATCCCCGCGTGCGCGGGGAGCACGTGACCGGGGTCGGGCACATCCCGGTCACCCAGGGACCATCCCCGCGTGCGCGGGGAGCACGGCCGCCTCGGCGGCCGTGTCCGTTCGGGGACGGGACCATCCCCGCGTGCGCGGGGAGCACCCTCATGATCTGCGCCGGTCGATGCGCACTTGGGGACCATCCCCGCGTGCGCGGGGAGCACCGGCCATCGCGGTTCTGCGCCGCGAAGGACTCGGGACCATCCCCGCGTGCGCGGGGAGCACCCACGATGGAGCAGGCGCAGACACAGGCCGGGGGGACCATCCCCGCGTGCGCGGGGAGCACTCCCGGAGCGCCTCCCGAGACATCCAGGTCCAGGGACCATCCCCGCGTGCGCGGGGAGCACACGGCGGGGGCGAGTACCCCGGGGGGACATTCGGGACCATCCCCGCGTGCGCGGGGAGCACGCTCACAGGTTTTTCCTGTCGCTGATCAAGTTGGGACCATCCCCGCGTGCGCGGGGAGCACGCCGTACTGCCACGGCGTCCGGTCCGGCAGGCGGGACCATCCCCGCGTGCGCGGGGAGCACCCCACACGGTGTACGTGGTGCGTCCCGCGCGGGGGACCATCCCCGCGTGCGCGGGGAGCACTCCGTGCCGTCCTCGTTGACGTGAATCGCCGCGGGACCATCCCCGCGTGCGCGGGGAGCACTGCTCGTGGGTGGCGCGGTGGCCCTCGTGGCCCTCGGGACCATCCCCGCGTGCGCGGGGAGCACGGGCATCCCCCCAGGTTAATGGGAGTTTGCTTGGGACCATCCCCGCGTGCGCGGGGAGCACCGCGCCGTCCCGCAGCGGCCACGGGGCCGAGGCGGACCATCCCCGCGTGCGCGGGGAGCACAGAATGAGGCCACACCCCCCGTAGACCTTACCGGGACCATCCCCGCGTGCGCGGGGAGCACGCGAGCGCCGCCCGCAGGGTGTGCCGCAGGCTGGGACCATCCCCGCGTGCGCGGGGAGCACTCGGACACTGCGGCCCATCCGGCGTGGGCTAGGGGACCATCCCCGCGTGCGCGGGGAGCACTCGGAGCTACTCGGGGTCTGCCTGCCAGTCGTAGGACCATCCCCGCGTGCGCGGGGAGCACCGGATCGCCGCCCTGGAGGAGCGCGCTGCCGAGGGACCATCCCCGCGTGCGCGGGGAGCACACTCAATGACCTGGGAATCTACCAGGAAGCAGTCCTTGTTTCATTCACTTCCCGAAAAACAGACAAAACACCCACACCTGATTCCGCCTAGAAAACAGCACTTCTGACACCGCCTGCCGCCTTCCCATTCGAACCTTCCAGGGCTTCCTCAACAGCGACACCCACATGGGCTGCCCCGGTGGTTCAGCGGGTCCGGGTGAACGCCTCGGCCGGTTCGATGGAGCGTCGCGCCGCATCGCCTTGCGCCAACTCTCGACAGCGCCCGATGGGGCCACACCACAAGATCTCGACTTCTACCGGGCGTTCTAGGGAAGCTCCGGCGCAGGGTGGCCCGGGCTCTGCCGGGGCGGGGTCCGCTCGGGTCCTGTTATGGCGGGTGCGGGACGAGGCCGCGCCCACAATGTCCGTTGTGCGAGGGGTGTCCGGCGTCCGTAGACAGGGTCCTGTTCGATGGACTTGGGCCTTCTGCCCGTTTCGGAGCCTGGAAGGGCGGAAAGCTCAAGATCATCTCGAATGAGGGCGGTACCGGTCCCCGGACCGCCGCGTCACGGACACCTGGCGGGTGTGCGCGGACCTCCAGCCCCACCCGCCGTCGCTGCCCGCCGTAACAGGAACCGAGCGGACCCCGCCCCGGCAGTTCCCGGGCCACCCCCGCTCGGGAGCTTCCCTACTACGACACAGGGCGGACCGACTGTGGCGAGCGAAGGCCGGCCCCGGGATCGATCCCGAGACCGGTCGGCGCGAAGCCGGGAAGGCCCGGGAACTCCGGGTCGCTGACGTCATCGCGTGACCGTGCGGCGGCCGGGGCCATGCCCCGGATCCTCGAAGGGGTGGAGACGGGATGAGCGCCCCGACTCCCCCTCTGACTCCACCGGGTACGAGAAACGGGCCCCTCGAAACCGAGAGGCCCGCTCTGCCCTGCTTTTCTCCGGTCGGGACGGCGGGATTTGAACCCACGACCCCTTGACCCCCAGTCAAGTGCGCTACCAAACTGCGCTACGTCCCGGTGTCCGCGGTTCCATCTCCGGCCCCGCCAACGGGTTTAACTCTAGCGCATGGAGAGGGCTGGTCGTGACAGGCTTTCCGTGCGGGGCCCGGCGGCCGGCCCCGGTCAGCGGGGGGCTGACTCCAGTTCGGCCAGGCGGGCCCGCGCCTGGGGGAGTTCGTTCTCGGTGAAGACGTCGATGCCGTGGTCCTGGAGCAGGAGGGTGGTGACACCCGCCCCCGGGGTCTTGGCTCCGGTGAACGTGCCGTCGTAGATCCGGTGGACCCCGCAGGAGGGGCTGCCCTCCTTGAGGAGGGCGAGGCGGACGCCGTGGTCGCGGGCCCTTCGCAGGGCCGCCCGGGCACCGGCGAGGAAGAATTCGGTGACGTCGGCGCCCTCGGGGGTGCGGATGCGCGCCTCCCCCTCCAAGACGGCGCGCGCGCCACGGGCTCCCTCGATCTCGGCCGGCGGGCGGGGGACCGGCAGCCCTCCGGCGACCTCCGGGCAGAAGGGGACCAGCCGCCCCTCCTCCCGCCAGCGCAGGAAGACCGCGTGGCCGGAGGGCTTGGCCCCGCCGTCGTAGCGCACCGCCCTGCCCATCAGGCAGGCGCTGACCAGTATCCGCTCCATCGGCCCCTCCCCCGCGCCATGGCTCACTGACCGAACAGCGCCCGGAGGACGGGGCGCGCGGCCGCCTCGGGGTCGTCGCCGATGTCGGGGGCCAGGGCCCCGCTCAACCACAGGCTGGCGAAGCCGTGCGCGATCGACCACGCGGCGAGGGCGGAGACCCGGTCGTCCTGGGCCCCTCCCCGCACCGAGTGGACCCCTTCGTGCAGGACCCCGCCCGCCCGGGCCCGGGCCGCGGCCACCTCGGGGTCCTCGTCCCGGTACAGGCCGGGCTGGAACATCACCTCGAAGTACCCCCTGCGGTCGATGGCGAACCGCAGGTACGCCGTGCCCACGTCGGCGAAGTCGCCCCCTGCGGCGGCCTCCGCCAGCGCGTCGGCGAGCAGGCCGAAGCCCTCGGCGGCGATGGCGGTGAGCAGGCCCGTCTTGTCGCCGAAGTGGTGGGCGGGCGCGGCGTGCGAGACGCCCGCGCGGCGCGCCAGTCCACGCAGGCTCCAGCCCGACGGCCCCGCCTCGGCGGTGGCCTCGACCGCCGCGTTCAGGACGGCCCTTCTCAGGTCGCCGTGGTGGTAGCTCCGACCGCTGATGCTCCTCACGTCCTTTCGCCGGACCCGTCACCGCCGCGACGGACCGCACCGGAAACAGAACTTGACATTGACAAGTCTATTGGGTGGTCGGACCCCCTGCGGGGGACGGGGCGGGGGCCGCGCCATGGCGCTTCCCGCCGCCCCGGCCGGTGGGCAACCGACGCGCGGCCCTGGGGCGGCGCCCGCCGCGGCTCCGCGGTCCCCTTCCGGTCGCGGCCCGGACCGCCGGGAGACCGCCGGACCGCGGCGGGTCCGTCAGCGCTTGCGGTCCGGGCGCACGCTCCCCTTGGAGGCGCGGCCCGTACCGCCGCCCCTGCCGCTCTTCTTCTCCCGGATGCGCATGCTCACCTTCACCGGCGTGCCCTCGAAACCGAAGTCCTCGCGCAGCCGCCGCTCGATGAACCGGCGGTAGTTGTCCTCCAGGAACCCGGTCGTGAACAGCACGATGTGCGGCGGACGCGAGTCGGCCTGGGTGGCGAACAGGATCTTGGGCTGCTTGCCGCCGCGCACCGGCGGCGGGGTGGCCGCCACCAGCTCCTTGACCCAGGTGTTGAGCCGCCCCGTGGAGATGCGGGTGTCCCAGCCGGCCAGGCCCGTCTCGATGGCCGGGACCAGCCTCTCGACGTGGCGCCCGGTGGCCGCGGAGATGTTGACGCGCGGCGCCCAGCTCACCCTGGCCAGCTGGCGGTCGATCTCCTTCTCCAGGTAGTAGCGGCGGTCCTCGTCCAGCAGGTCCCACTTGTTGAACGCCAGCACCAGCGCCCGGCCGGACTCCACGACCTGCTCCACGACCCGGATGTCCTGCTCGGCCAGCGGTTCGCTCACGTCCAGCAGCACGACGGCGACCTCGGCGCGCTCCAGCGCCGTCCCGGTGCGCATCGTGGCGTAGTAGTCCGCGCCCTGGAGCGCGCGGAAGCGCCGCCGGATGCCAGCCGTGTCGATGAACTTCCAGGTCTTGCCGCCCAGCTCGACGAGCTCGTCGACGGCGTCGCGGGTGGTGCCCGCCACCGAGTCCACGACCACGCGGTCCTCACCGGCGAGCCGGTTGAGCAGGCTGGACTTGCCGACGTTGGGCCGCCCGATCAGGGCCACCCGGCGCGGGCCGCCCTCCTCCTCCAGGGACTCGCGCGGCGCCTCCCCGGGCATCGCCTCGAGCAGGGCGTCCAGCAGGTCGCCGGTGCCGCGCCCGTGCAGCGCGCTGACCGCGAAGGGCTCGCCCACCCCGAGGTTCCACAGCTCCAGCGCGTCGGAGTCGCTCATCGGCCCGTCGACCTTGTTCGCCGCCAGCACCACGGGCCTCTTGGTGGCGCGCAGCACGCGCGTCACCGCCTCGTCGGTGTCGGTGATGCCGACGGTGGCGTCCACCACGAACAGGATCACGTCGGCGGTCTCGGCCGCGTACTCCGCCTGGCGGGCCACCATCGCGGCCAGCCCGCTGACGCTGGTCTCCCAGCCCCCGGTGTCCACGAGGGTGAACTCGCGCCCCTGCCAGGCGGCGTCGTAGGCCACCCGGTCGCGGGTGACCCCGGGAACGTCCTCCACGACCGCCTCGCGGCGGCCGATGATCCTGTTCACCAGGGAGGACTTGCCCACGTTGGGGCGTCCCACCACGGCCACCACAGGCTTGACGAGGGTCTCCTCGTCACTCGGATCGGCGTCGGTGCGCACGTCGAAGGTGTCGGTCATCAGTTACGGCTCCCGGTAGCAGTGTCCCCGCGCGCCCAGGATGCGTGCCGCGGGGAATGAATGGACCGCACCCCTTCGGGTGCGGGAACGCCGGCCCGGCGGGCCGGCGGGTCGCTCAGACGGCCTGCGCCTGGGCCTCGTCGGCGAGTTTGACGACGAGCGCGACGACCTCGTCCAGGGACAGGCCCGTGGTGTCCAGCTCGGTGGCGTCGTCGGTCCGCGTCAGCGGGGACACCGAGCGGCTGGAGTCCAGCCGGTCGCGGCGGGCCAGGGCCTCCTGGGTCGCCGCGACGTCGCTGGAGCGGACCTCCCTGCTGCGCCGCTGCGCGCGGGCCTCCGCGCTGGCGGTCAGGAAGAGCTTGACGGGGGCGTCGGGGGCGACGACGGTGGTGATGTCGCGCCCCTCGACCACGATCCCGGCCGTCGTGGCGCACGCCTCGGCGATGATCTCGCGCTGGCGGGCCACGAGCAGCTCGCGCACCTCGGGGACCGCGCTGACCGCGCTGACGCTGCCGGTGACCCCGTCGGCCCTGATCGCCCCGGCCACGTCCGCGCCGTCCACCTCGATGGTGGGGGCCGACGGGTCCGTGCCCACCGTGATGACCGGCCGCGCCGCCGCTTCCGCGACGGCCGCCGCGTCGGCGACGTCGATCCCGTTGTCCAGCATCCACCAGGTGATGGCGCGGTACATCGCGCCGGTGTCGAGGTAGCTCAGTTCGCGGGCCCGGGCGACGCCCTTGGCCGTGCTGGACTTGCCCGACCCCGAAGGACCGTCGATGGCGATGACGAGTCCCCCGCCGCGACCATGCCCGTTCACGTCAGCATCTCTCCCCGGATGTGGTTCCGTCTGGCTTTGGGGCGTGTCTTCCGATTGCTCCCGGAAACACGCCCGGACCGGTCCAGAGTACCCGCGCCCGGCCCGTCCCCGGTCCGCGCGGGTCAGGGGTGCACCGACCAGCCGCTCTCCCCCAGCGCGCGGGCCAGCCGGTCCTCCGAGCCCTGCGCCACCGACAGCTGCGCCACGCCCAGGGGCAGTCCCGGGGAGTGGTCGATGCGGACGTCCTCGACGTTGACGCCCGCGTCGGCCGCCGCGGCGAACAGCCGCCCCAGCGAGCCCGGCTCGTCGGGGATGACCACCGCCAGCACCGCGTAGTCGGGGGTCCGCTCGGCGCCGTGCTTGCCGGGGATGCGGGCGCGCCCGGCCACTCCCCGTTCGAGCAGGTCCGTGACGTCGCGGGCCTCTGCGGCGCGCAGCGCCGCGGCCGCGGCGGCCAGGTCGGCGGCGATCTCCTCCAGCACCGCGGCCACCGGCGCGGCGTTGTGGCCGAGGATCTCCAGCCACATGCCCGGGTCGCCCCCGGCGATGCGGGTGACGTCGCGTACCCCCTGGCCGGCCAGGGCCAGCGCGGCGTCGTCGCCGCCGCGCAGCCGCGCGGCCACCGCCGCCGAGGCCACGTGCGGGGCGTGCGAGACCAGCGCCACCGCCCGGTCGTGCGCCGCCGCGTCCAGGACGAGCGGGTCCGCCCCGCACATCTCGGCGAGCCTGGTGACGGTCTCCAGCGCGCCGGGGTCGGTCCTGGTGGTGGGGCACAGCGCCCAGGAGCGGCCCAGGAACAGGTCGGCGCGCGCGGCGCCGGGTCCCTGCCTCTCGCTGCCTCCCATGGGGTGGCCGGGCACGTAGGAGGACAGGTCGCAGCCGAGCGCGTCGGCCTCGGCGATCATGGACTCCTTCACGCTGGCCACGTCGGTGTAGACGTGCGCGAAGCCGTTCTTCTGGGCGTCGAGCAGCACGGCCGGGACGGCGCGCGGCGGCGCGGCGATGACCGCCACGTCGGCGGGGCCGCTCCCCGGGACCGAACCCAGCGGGCGGCCCGCGCCGAGCTCGCAGGCCAGTCGCAGCGTCGCGGGATCGCGGTCGGCCAACTCCACCTCGACCCCGCCGCGCCCCAGCGCCAGCGCGATCGACGTACCGATCAGCCCGGCCCCCACCACGACCGCGCGCTCGACCATGCTCGCCCGTTCCCCGTTCCCGCGACTCGACAGATGCCTCCCGTCCAGGGTAGGGCAAGGAGAGCAGCGGCAGGTCAGAGGCGGCGGTCACCCCGCCGGGCCGGCGTCCCCCAATCCGGTCAGGGCGCCCGTGGGGCGGACGCCCCATCGGCCGCCTCCTCAAAGGGGGCGCCCGGACGGGCGGCGCGTCCGGTCGTCCGCTCGCCCTGTTCCACGTCCTCGGGAACACCGGCGGGGGGGGGGGGGGGGGGGGCCCGCCCCCCCCCCCCCCCCGGGGGGGGGCCCCCCCCCCCGCGGGGCCCCCCCGCCCCCCCCCCCCCCCCCCCGGCCCCAGCGGGGGGGGGCCGCCGG
>NZ_SNYN01000003.1 GCF_004363075.1 Actinorugispora endophytica | reverse complement strand
GATCTGGCACAACTGGTTGACCGGCGCCCCGGTCAAGCGGTCGTTGATCGCTTACGACCACTGACCAGCACACATTTTCCCATCAACGATCTAGGGAAGCTCCGGCGCGGGGGTGGTTCGGCGTGCCGGTGCTTCGGGGGTCTTTCGGCCTCACGCCACGCGGATCGCGAGGTCACGGCAGGCAGCGACGGCGGGTGCCGGTCGGGGCCGCGCCCATGATGTCCGTCGCGTGAGGGGTCCGTTGACGGTCGTGGGCTTTCCGCCCTTCCCGGCCCCGAAACGGGCGGAAAGCCCAAGACCGTCAACAAAACCACCGGTGCCCGAATTCACCCCGGGGCGGAGGCTCCCTAGTCCCCGGTCCGGCCGCCGATGTTCTTCAGCTTGCCGACGACACTCTCGAAGTCGGTGCTGAAGGGGTGCTCCTGGACCATGTAGGTCCAGGTGGTGGAGGGGCGCCTGACCCCGGCCGCGTCGACGTCGACGCGGCCGTCCACGACCTTGGCCTCGGTGAACATCTCCGCGGCGCGGGCGCGGGCCTCGTCCAGGAAGCCCTTGAAGGCCGGGACCGCGTCCCGGTTGAACTCGTCCAGCGGGTTGCGCCGCCCCAGGAAGCGCAGGTGGATGCCCTCGCGCAGGTCGGCCAGGAACGCGTTGTGGTCGGTCCAGCCCCGGTCCAGGTGGTACAGCGTGATCAGCCGGGCCGCGCGCGCGACCTCCTCCTCGCCGACCTCCTCGATCAGCTCCTCGTAGGTGGCGGGGCAGTCCACGGCCAGCTGGCGCTTGCCCTGGTCGTCGGAGAGCACCGCCCGGCGGTGCTCCATCACCACGCCGCGCTGGACGTCGACGAGCTGGTTGTAGCGCCAGGTGTTGCGGTGCAGCTCCAGCAGCTGGCCCTCGGCCACGCGCTGGGCGTGGTCCACGGTGCGGCGCCAGGTGGGGTCGGTGATCGCGCCGTCGGCGGAGGAGACGTCGTACCCGCGCGTCTCGGGCGCGTTGTTGGCGATCAGGTCGTCCTCGACGCTGACGTAGAACACCGAGCCGCCGGGGTCGCCCTGGCGTCCGGCGCGCCCGCGCAGCTGGTCGTCCAGGCGGCTGCTGGGGTAGCGGCCGTAGCCGATGACGTACAGGCCCCCGGTCTCCACCACCCGGTCGCGGTCGGCCATGTCGCTGCCGCCGAGCCGGATGTCGGTGCCGCGGCCCGCCATCTGGGTGGACACGGTGATCCGCCCGTAGGTGCCCGCCTCCGCGATGACGTCGGCCTCGTCGGCGTCGTTCTTGGCGTTGAGGACCACGCACTCGAGCCCGGCGTTGCCCAGGCGCTTGGCGAGGCGCTCGGACTCGGCGACGTCCTGGGTGCCGATGAGGATCGGGCGGCCCCCGGCGTGCACCTCGGCGACCTCGTCGAGGAGCGCGTCCTCCTTCTCCTCCGGCGTGGCGTACAGCCGGTCCTCGTCGTCCACCCGGATGTTGGGCTTGTTCGGCGGGATGACCGCGACCTCGAGCTCGTAGAACTCGCGCAGCTGCTCGGCGACGGCCATCGCGGTGCCGGTCATGCCGCAGCGGGTCGGGTAGCGCAGCACCAGCGCCTGCACGGTGATGGAGTCCAGGATCTCGCCGGTCTCGCTGGCCGCCACGTGCTCCTTGGCCTCGACCGCGGCCTGGAGCCCGTCCGGCCAGCGCTGGAGCAGCGCGATGCGGCCGCGCGACTCGTTGATCAGGCGCACCTGGCCGTCCCGCACCACGTAGTGCACGTCCCGCTGGAGCAGGGCGTGCGCGTGCAGGGCCAGGTTGACGCGGGGCAGCAGCGTGGTGTCCTCGGCCGAGTACAGGTCGACGCCGTCGAGCGCCTTCTCCACCGCGTCGATGCCCGCGTCGGTGAGGTGCGCGTTGCGGCCGTCGTCGTCCACCACGTAGTCGGTCCGGGGGCGCAGCCTGCGCACCAGCTCGGCCATCGCGGCGTCGGACTCGGCGGCCTCGGCCGCGCCCGCCAGCACCAGCGGGACCCGCGCCTCGTCCACGAGCACGGAGTCGGCCTCGTCGATGAGCGCGACGTTGGGCTCGGGAACCACCAGCTCGGACACGTCGGTGGCGATCCGGTCGCGCAGCACGTCGAAGCCGAGCTCGCTGACCGAGGCGTAGGTGATGTCGGCCGCGTAGGCGGCGCGGCGCTCCTCCGTGGTGGACTCCTGGCCGATCCAGGACACGGCCACGCCGAGCAGCTCGTACAGCGGACGCATCCACTCGGCGTCGCGCCGGGCCAGGTAGTCGTTGACGCTGAGCACGTGCACCCGCTGGCCGCGCAGCGCGAACCCGGCGGCGGCCAGCGCGCCGGCCAGGGTCTTGCCCTCACCGGTGGCCATCTCCGCGACGTTCCCGTCGAGCAGCGCCATGACGCCGAGCAGCTGGGCGTCGAAGGGCCGCTCGTCCAGGGCGCGCCGGGCGGCCTCGCGGCCCACCGCGCACAGCTCGGCGAGGTCGGCCGGATCGTAGGGCAGCTCGGCGTTGCCGAGCTCGGCGGCGGCCGCGGTGAGCTCCGCGTCGCCCAGCTCGCGCAGCGCCTCCTCGCGCTCCTCGATGGACTTCAGCAGCTTGGTATAGGGCTGGAGGGACACCGATCCGGGCTTGCCCAGGATCCGTCGCACGCTCTCGGCCATTCGTCCGAACACCACAGCAGAGTAACGCCGACCGGCCGGAAACGGTTCCCCGCGCGAGGGGTGAATCACATTCCCCCGCGCGGCCCGCCCCGGCACGGGTCAGGAGGGCCTGCTGCGCAGGTAGGCCAGGACGGCCAGGACCCGGCGGTTGACGTCGTCGTCGGGCGGCAGGTCCAGTTTGGCCAGGATGTTGCCGATGTGCTTGCCGACGGCCGCGTCGCTGACGAAGAGCGCGCGGGCGATGGCGCTGTTGGAGTGGCCCTCGGCGATCAGAGCGAGGACCTCGCGCTCGCGCGCGGAGAGCCGCGACAGCGGGTCCCTCCGTCGGCGCAGCAGCTGGCGCACCACCTGCGGGTCCACGACCGTCCCGCCCGCGACCACGCGGCGCAGCGTCGCCACGAACTCCTCGACGTCGACCACGCGGTCCTTCAGCAGGTAGCCGACCCGGTCCCCGCCTCCGGAGTCCAGCAGGTCGGCGGCGTAGCTCTGCTCCACGTACTGGCTCAGCGCGACGACGGCCAGGCCCGGCCGCTCCCCGCGCAGCCGCACCGCCGCGCGCAGCCCCTCGTCGGTGAAGCCGGGCGGCATCCGAATGTCGGTGACCACCAGGTCCGGCTCGTGCTCGGCGACCGCCGCGAGCAGCGCGTCGGCGTCGCCGACCGAGGCCACGACGTCGAACCCGAAGCGCCCCAGCAGCCCGGCCAGCCCTTCGCGCAGCAGGACGCCGTCCTCGGCGAGGACTACCCGGACGGCGGGCGGGGCCTGGTCGGGGGATGCGGGGGAATCCGGTCGCACGGCAACTCCACGCGTAGCACGGTGGGCCCGCCAGGCGGGCTGGACAGCGACATTCTGCCGTCCATCACCGCGACCCTGTCCGCCAGGCCGGTCAGACCGGTGCCGCGGCCGGGGTCCGCGCCTCCCCGGCCGTCGTCGCGGACCTCCACCACGAGCGTGTCGCCCGCCAGCCCGGCGGTGACGGAGGCGCCGGCGGCGCCGCTGTGCTTGGCGACGTTGGTCAGCGCCTCCGAGACCACGAAGTAGGCGGTCCCCTCGACGTGGGCGGGCGGGCGGCGCGGCAGGTCGGTGGCGACCCGGACGGGCAGCGCGGAGCGGTCGGCGAGCTCGGGCAGCGCGGCGGCCAGCCCCCGGTCGGTGAGGATCTGCGGGTGGATGCCCCGGACGAGCTCGCGCAGCTCGGCGATCAGCTGCTTGGCCTGGTCGTGCGCGGCGGCCACGGACGCGGCCGCGGGCGAGTCGGCGGGGACGTCGAGCCGGGCCAGCCCCAGCTGCATCGTCAGCGCCACCAGGCGCTGCTGCGCGCCGTCGTGCAGGTCCCGCTCGATCCTGCGCCGCTCGGCCTCGAACGCGTTCACCAGCCGCGCCCTGGACCGGGTGACCCGGACCAGCTCCGCGCGCAGCTCCTCCTCGCCCCGCCCCCGCAGGAGCGCGCGGCCGAGCGCCCGGTGCGCCCCGGCGAGCAGCGCCGCCGGGTAGGCCGTGAGGACCGTCAGGGCCAGGCCCAGCAGCCCGTACGGCACGGCTTCCACGGGCCGCTCCAGGACCGCGGTCCCCATGGTGACCGGCCCCTGCCCGGCGGCCACGATGACCGGGGACGCGGCCAGCAGGGCGAGCCCCCCGCAGCAGGCGAGCAGCAGCAGCGCCAACGGGAGCATCCCCAGGGACAGCACCAGCACGTAGCCGAACTCGCGCCAGGTCGCGGCCTCGGTGTAGCGCAGCCGCAGCCACGCCCACAGGCCCGGCCGGTCGGGTGTCCGGTGGCCGCTCGCCACCCGGTCGGAGTCCACCAGCCGCAGTCGCAGCCGCTCCAGGGACGCCGCCGGAAGCGTCGCCATCGGCCCCAGCCCGCCGACCAGCGCCGCGCCGAGCAGGAGCAGCACGGCGGTGAGGACCGGCCCGAGGGCCGCCGTCTCGTCCGCCCACATCGCGAACAGCAGGAACCAGGGGACGGCCAGGACCCCGACCGGGATCAGCAGCGCGAGGCCCACCGGGACGGTCGTCAGCACGTGGGCGTACGAGCGCCACGGCCACGCCGAGAGCAGGAAGCGCCGCCGCCGCACGGCCGGGAACGGGGAGCGCGGTTCGTTCGACACGGGGCAACGCTACGAGCCCGGGCCGACGCCCCGCCAGGGCCCCGCCCCCGCCGCGGGGGTAGGGGTGGCCCCACCCGGTTCCTCCGCCGGGTCAGTGCACGAGTTGGCGCTTCTGCCGCGCCTCGACGGCCATCGCGTGCTTGACCAGGGTGATCAGGGTCGCCAGCACCGAGTCGCGGTCGCGGGCGTCGGTGCGCACGATCGGCACGTCGGGAGCGAGGTCGAGCGCGCCGCGCAGGTCCTGCTCGGTGTAGACGTGGTCGCCGTCGGACTCGAACGAGTTCACCGCGATGACGAAGGGCATCTTGTACTGCCGCTCGAAGTAGTCGAGGGCCTGGAAGCAGTCCTCGAGGCGGCGGGTGTCCACCAGGACGACCGCTCCCAGCGCGCCGCGCACCAGGTCGTCCCACATGAACCAGAACCGCTGCTGGCCGGGGGTGCCGAACAGGTAGAGCACCAGGTCGGTGGGGAGCGAGATCCGCCCGAAGTCCATCGCCACCGTGGTGCTCGTCTTGTCCGGGGTCTTGGACAGGTCGTCGACTCCGACGCTGGCCGCGGTCACCGCCGCCTCGGTGCGTACCGGGGGGATCTCCGATATCGCGCCCACGAACGTCGTCTTGCCGACGCCGAAGCCCCCGGCGACGATGATCTTGGTGGTGAGTTTCGGGGAGTCGTTCACTGTTCGTTCCTCGGGACGCTGACGGAGCGCGTGCGCGACCGCACTCGCAAGAGGGATGTCGTGGCGGCGGGGTGTCCGAGCGCACAGCGGACACGATCATCAAGAGGTGAACCTAGCACCGCCACGGCACGCTCCGTAGCATTCTCCGGTTTCCGTCCCGGTATGAGACGCGGCGCACACGGGCGCCGCGCCTCGTTCCCGGACCCGCGCCAGGTCAGCCCCTGGCGCGGCGACCGGCCAGAACACCGATCAGCACGCCCGCGAACGCGATCGCCGCGCCGAAGAGCGCCCCCTTGACGAAGTCGTTATCGTCTCCCGACGCGGCGGCGGCCGGGGCCCGGCCCGCGAACACCGCCGGGGCGGCGCCCCGCTCCCGGACCGCGCCCTCCCCCGCGGCGGCCGGGGCCGCCGCGGCCGGGGCGGCCCGCCCGGTCAGCTCTCCGTCGATGGCCGCGAAGAACTCGCCCGCCATCTTCTTGGCCACTCCCGACAGCACGCGCTGGCCGACCCCGCCGACCATCCCGCCGACGACCGCCTCGGCGTCGTAGGTGAGTTCGGTGCGCCCGTCGCCCAGGTCCGCCAGACGCACCGCGACGTCGGCCTTGACCGTGCCGGGGCCGCCCGCGCCGGAGGCGCGCATCACCAGCGACTCGGGCTGTTTCAGGTCGGTGAGTTCGACGTCGCCGAGGAAGGTGCCCTTGATGGAGGCCACCCCCGCGGTGATGGTGCCCCGGTAGCGGTCGGGGCCGGTGGCCTCCAGCTGCTCACAGCCGGGGATGGTGCGGGCCAGCACCGCCGGGTCCAGGATGGTGTCCCAGACCTTCCCGGCGGGCGCGCTCAGGATGGTGGTCCCGGTGACCTTCATGCGTTCGCTTCTCCTGTTCGTGAGTAGGCGCCGGGCAGCGGCGCGATCCCGCCCTTGTCGAAGCGGCGGCGCAGGTGGAACAGCTCGGACGGGGAGACGGGCATGCGGGTGATCGCGAAGCCCTCGGCGTCCTCGACGGCGGCGGCGATCACGGCCGCGCCGGGGATCACCCCCGCCTCGCCCGCGCCCTTGATCCCCAGCGGGTTGAGCGGGCTCGGCGTCTCCAGGTGGTCGATCTCGACCTTGGGGACCTCGCTGGCGTAGGGCATGAGGAAGTCCATGAAGGACGCGTTGAGGAGCTGGCCGCCGGAGTCGTACTCCATGCGCTCGTACAGCGCGCCCGCCACGCCCTGGGCCACTCCCCCGTGCACCTGGCCCTCGACGATGAGGGGGTTCACGAGTTTGCCGCAGTCGTGGACGACGCAGTAGCGCAGGATCCTGATCTCGGCGGTCTCGGGGTCGGTCTCCACGACCACCGCGTGCATGCCGCTGGCGAAGGTGGAGCGCAGCGGCGAGTAGAAGTCGGTGCCCTCCAGGCCGGGTTCGTCGTCTGCGGCGACCGGCGGCCTGGTGTAGTCGGCCGCCCCGGTGAACTGGGTCGCGGCCTTGGACGCCTCGTCGAAGGCGTAGCGCAGCGGGTTGGACAGCACCGCGACCGTGCCCAGCTCGATCCCGGCCGAGGGAGTGCCCCTGACCTGGACGCGGCCGTCGACGATCTCCAGGTCCTCGGCGTCGGCCTCCAGGGCGTCCGCGGCGATGCGCAGCGCCTTCTCCTTGAGGCGGCGCGCGGCCAGCGCCACCGCGCTTCCGCTCATGACCGCGCCCCGGGACGCGAACGTGCCCACCGAGTAGGGCATGCGCCGGGTGTCCCCGGTGGTCACCGAGATGTCCGACATGGGCACGCCCAGCTCGTCGGCGACGATCTGGGCGAGCGCCGTCTGGTGCCCCTGGCCCTGGGTGGTCAGGCCGGTGGCCACCCGGACCTTTCCGCTGGTCTCGACCTGGACGTGGCCGCCCTCGTACGGTCCCGGCCCGGTGCCCTCCACGTAGCAGGCCAGGCCGATGCCGACCTTCCGCCCCTCGGCGCGCGCGGCGTCCCGGTAGGCGGTGAAGTCGTCCCAGCCGACGAGCTTCTTGATCTTCTCCAGCGAGGCCGGGTAGTCGCCCGAGTCGTAGATCAGCGGGCGGCCGTCCTGGAACAGCAGCCCCTGGTCGTACGGCATCTCCTCGGGCTGGATGAAGTTGGCCGCGCGCACGTCGGCGCGGTCCATGCCCAGGTGCGCGGCGATGGCGTCCATGGTCCGCTCCATCGCGAACACGCCCTGCGGGCGCCCCGCCCCCCGGTACGGGGTGACGATCGCGGTGGTGGTGTACAGGCTGCGGAACTCCACCCGGTAGGCGCCGGGCTTGTAGGGGCCGAGCAGCTGGGTGGAGGTGACGATGGGGACGATGATGCCGTACGGCAGGTAGGCCCCGTTGTCGTGCAGGATGTCCACGTCCAGGCCGAGCAGGCGGCCCTCGTCGTCGAAGCCGACGGTGACGTGCTGGCGCTGGGCGCGCTCGTGCGCGGCGGCCGTGAAGTGCTCGCGGCGGTCCTCCGCCCACTTGACCTCGTGGCCGAGCGCCCGCGCGGCCCAGGGCACCATCAGCTCCTCGGGCCAGGGGTGCACGATCTTGACGCCGAACCCGCCGCCGACGTCCGGCACGACCACCTCGACCTGGCCGAGCTGGAGTCCCAGCTTCGCGGCGACGGCGGCGCGCACGCCCGAGGCGGTCTGGGTGGAGCTGTACAGCCGCAGCATCGCGTCGCGCCCGTCCCAGCGGGCGTACACGCCGCGCCCCTCCATCGGGGTGCAGGCCGACCTCTCGATGTCCAGGTCCAGTTCGATCCGGTTGGGCGCGGCCGCGATCGCGGCGCGGGCGTCCCCGACCTCCTGGACCAGGTGGGCGGCGACGTTGTCGGACATCCCGGCGTGCACGACGCGCTCGGCGCGGGCCGCCGCCTCGATGCCGACGACCGGGTCGAGGGTCTCGTAGTCGACCGCGATGCGCCCGACCGCGTCCTCGGCGACGTAGCGGTCCCGCGCCACGACCATCACCACCGGCTCGCCGACGTAGTGCACGTACTCCTTCGCCAGCGCGTACGGGGTGCGCCCGTCGAGGATGGCGGGGTGCGGGATGAGCAGCGGCAGCGGCTCGGCCATCGGTCCGGACAGGTCCTCGTGGGTGTAGACGGCCACGAGCCCCTCCACGTCCAGGGCCCCGGTGACGTCGATGTCGCGGACCCGGGCGTGCGCGTGCGGGCTGCGCACGAACGCGGCCGCGTAGGCCCCCGCCCCCAGGTCGTCCAGGTAGCCGCCCTTTCCGGTGATCAGGCGCTCGTCCTCGGTCCGCTGGACCGGCATGCCGAACATCCGGGTGGCCATCAGCGTCTCTCCCCTGCTCCGGCGGCCCGTTCTCCCCCGGGGGCCGCGGCCGCCTCCTCGCGGCGGATCTCGGCCGCCCGCAGGACCGCCTTGACGATGTTCTGGTAGCCGGTGCACCGGCACAGGTTCCCGCCGACGGCCTCCCGGGCCTCCTCCTCGGTCGGGTCGGGGTTGTCCTCCAGGTACGCCGAGACCACGGTGAGGAAGCCGGGCGTGCAGAAGCCGCACTGGAGGCCGTGGCACTCCCTGAACGCCCGCTGGACCGGGTGCAGCGTGCCGTCGGGTTCGGCGAGCCCCTCGACGGTGGTGATCTCGTGCCCCTGGGCGCTGACGGCGAACATCAGGCAGGAGCGCGTCGGGCGGCCGTCGACGCGGACGGTGCAGGCGCCGCAGACGCCGTGCTCGCAGCCCACGTGCGTCCCGGTGAGTCCCAGGTCCTGGCGCAGGCAGTCGGACAGCAGCCTGCGCGCGGGGACGGTCGCGGTGTGCTCCGCCCCGTTGACCCGCAGCCGGATCTCGTGGAGTTCCTCGCTCATCCGCCGGACCTCCTTTCTGTGGAGCGTGTGTGGAAAAGGTCGGCCGCGTCAGCGCCGCACGGCATTGCCCGCGGCCTCGCGCAGCGCCCTGGCGGTCAGCACCTCGGCCAGGTGCGCGCGGTACTCGGCGGTGGCGTGGATGTCGCCCTCGGGGTCCAGCCGCCCCCGGACGAGCCGTCCGGCCGCGTCGAAGTCGGCGGTGTCGGGGGTGCGTCCGGCCACCGCCTCGGTCAGGTCGAGGACGAGCGGGACCGGCGCCACCGACAGGTAGGCGGCGCGGGCCGCGGTGACGCGCAGGTCGTCGTCGAGGGTGACCAGTGCCGCGACCCCGCACATGGCGTAGTCGCCGTGGCGCCGGGCCAGTTCGGTGAACGCGGTTCCGCTGCCCGCCGGAGGGCGCGGGAAGTGCGCGTCGACGAGGAGTTCCCCGGTGCGCAGGCTGCTCTCCAGCGGGCCGACGAAGAAGTCGGCCGCGCTGATGGTGCGCCGCCCCGCGGTGCTCGCGGCCGTGACGCTGCCGCCCAGCAGGGCCAGCGCCGCCGTCATCTCCGCGGAGGGGTCCGCGTGCGCGAGGCTTCCCACGGTGGTGCCGCGGTTGCGGATGACGGGGTGCGCGACCAGGCGCAGCCCCTGGCGCAGCAGCGGGACGGCCGCGGCCGCGTCGTCGTCCGCCTCGACGTCGGCGTGCCGGGCGAGCGCGCCCACTCGCACGCCCGAGGCGTCCACGCTCACGTGGTCGAGTCCGGCGACGCCGTTGACGTCCACGAGGTGCCCGGGAGCGGCCAGCCGCATGTTCAGCAGCGGTATGAGGCTCTGCCCGCCCGCCAGGACCTTGCCGTCGGTCCCGACGTCGGCGAGCGCGTCCAGTGCCTCGGCCAGGGTGGTGGGAGCGTGGTAGGCGAAGGGCGGTGGCTTCACAGGTCCTCTTCGGGTCGTCGCTGTCGGACCGCGCGGGCCCGGCGCCTCGCGGCCGGGCCCGCGCGGCGGGGTCAGGGGCGGGGGGTGTCGTCCCTGTCGTCGGAGTCGGGGTCGAGGGCGCTCATGGGCAGTGGTACGGACTTCATCGAGGCGGGGGCCAGCGCGTTCAGCACGTGGTATCCGATCAGGGTGATGATGGTGCCCAGCGCGATGCCGCTGACCACGAAGTTCTCGGTGAACGCGAGCGAGACGTCGCCGATGCCGACGATCAGGCCGGCCGCGATCGGGACCAGCGTCATGGGGTTGCCGAAGTCGACCCGGTTCTCCACCCAGATCTTCGCGCCCAGCAGGCCGATCATCCCGTAGAGCACGACGGTGATCCCGCCGAGCACGCCGGAGGGGGTGGCGGCGATCAGCGCGCCGAACTTGGGGCACAGGCCGAACAGGATCGCCACGATCGCCGCCACGTAGTAGGCGGCGGTGGAGTAGACGCGGGTGGCGGCCATGACGCCGATGTTCTCGGCGTAGGTGGTGGTGGGGGAGCCGCCGACCGCGCTGGACAGCGTGGTGGCGACGCCGTCGGCGAGGATCGCCCGGCCCATGTAGGGGTCGAGGTCGTCCTTGGTCATCTCCTGGACCGCCTTGACGTGGCCCGCGTTCTCGGCGATGAGGGCGATGACGGCGGGCAGCGCGACCAGGATGGCGGAGGTCTGGAACTCGGGGGCGTGGAAGGAGGGGAGCCCGATCCAGGCGGCGTCGGACACGGCGGACAGGTCGACCCGGAGGAGGTCGAGGGTGCTGCCGTCGTCCTGGGCGACGGGGCGCGCGCCGAAGAGCAGGTCGAAGACCCACGACATGACGAAGCCGAACACCAGGCCGAGCAGGATGGTGACGCGGCCCAGGAAGCCGCGCAGCAGCACGGTCGCCAGGACCACGAAGGCCATGGTGAGCAGGCCGATCCACTGGTCGACCGGCCAGTAGACGTTGGCGACGACGGGGGCCAGGTTGAAGCCGATGAGCATGACGACCGCGCCGGTCACCGGCGGCGGGAACGCCTTGGTGATGACGTGCGCGCCGAGCAGGTGGATGGCCAGGCCCGAGATCGCGAGCACCACCCCGGCGACCATGATCGCCCCGGTCAGGGCCGCGGGGTTGGAGCCGTCGGGGGAGATGATGACGGCCGCGCCCACGAAGGCGGCGCTGGTGCCCAGGTAGCTGGGCACCTTGCCCTTGACGATCAGCAGGAAGATGATCGTGCACACGCCCGACATCATGATCGCCAGGTTGGGGTCCAGCCCCATGACGACGGGGAAGACGAAGGTGGCGCCGAACATCGCGATGACGTGCTGCGCGCCGAGGCCGACGGTGCGTCCCCACGACAGCCGCTCGCCCGGCCGCACCACCGCGCCCGGGGGCGGGGCGCTGCCGTCCCCGTAGAGTTTCCAGCCCAAGCCGAGATTCATTCCGCCTCCATTAAGACGCCTCTGGCGCGACTGGGTTCCCCCGGCGTTCCCGGCCCGCAACCCTTGGGTGAAGTAGATCACGTGATCCCGTTCACCATTGGGGCAACCCTAGAGAGCTGCGGAAACCGGCTTCATTGGGCACAGATGACAAACAATCATGATCTTGTTGTCCAGTCCTGCCCAATACGCCGGACTGCCCTCCGCGGCGCATCCGGTGGCGGCACCGCGGGTGGGCCCCGCGCCTGCGGACCCACGCCCCAAGTTCGGCACGGTCCCGTGTCGGTGAGGTCGCGGCCGGATTGCAACGGCGTTACCGCACTGGGTGTGACGACACGACAGCGACGGCGGGTGCGGGGCGGGGCCGCGCCCACGATGCCCGTTTCGCGGGGGTCCCGGCCTCGGCCGGTCACAGGCCGCGCATGCGGACCACGCGCAGGGCGACCATCAGGTTGAGGCGCAGGTGGGGGTCGGTGGTGAAGGGGCCGAGCATGCGCTCCAGCTTGCCGATGCGATAGCGCAGGGTGTTGTAGTGGAAGTGCAGCAGCCGCGCGGTCTCGGCGACGTTGAGGTTGTTGTCGAGCAGCACCTCCAGGGTGGCGCGCAGGTCGTCGGTCTCGGCGTCGCCGCTCACCGCGAGGTCGCCCAGCGTCTCGGCCATGAACGCCTTCAGCTCGGCCCCTTCGGGGACCAGGCTGATCAGCCGGTAGACGCCGAGGTCGTCGAAGTCCGCGACGGCGCCCACCCCGTACATCTGGCGGCCCACCCGGGCGGCCTGGCGGGCCTGCTCGTAGGCGGCGGGGATCTGGTCGGGTCCGGCGACGACGCGGCTGATGCCGGTGGCGAACGCCCGCCGCCCCCCTCCCCCGTCCCCGGACACCTGGGAGACCATCGTGCGCACCAGCCGCCCGGGGCCGTCGGCGTACCCGGCCGCGCCCATCACGACCACGACCTCCTGGCTGTACCCGGCGACGGCGGCCCGGGGGTCGCGCTCGCGCACCACCATGGTCCAGGCGTTGGCGAACCGCTCGTGCGCGGGCCGCAGGTCGCCCACCGCGGGCATCGGCGAGGCGGGCTCGGTGTCCATCTCGGCCACCACCACGACCATCGGCCGGTCGACGTCCCAGCCGAGGGTCGCGCAGTGCCGGACGGCGTGCTCGGGGTCCCCGACCCGCCCGGCGAGCAGGTCCCGCAGGAAGTCGCCCTGGTACTTGCTCTCCACGGCGGCCACCGCCAGGTCCCGGGTGATGACCAGCGCCGCCGTGGCGGCGGCGCGCTCCAGCAGGTGCACGTCGCTGGGGTCGATGTGCCGCTCGTGGGTGATCAGCACGATCCGGCCGTGGTCCAGGCTCCCGGCCAGGATCGGCACCTGCGCCACACGCGGGCCGACGTCGTCCAGGGCGCGGATGCCGTGCTTGAACCGCTCCACCTGGAAGCGCCCGCTGGTGAGCTCGAAGTAGCGGGGGTCGCCCACCGTCGCCTCGTCCAGTCCCGAGCGCGCCAGGACCCGGCCGTCGGGGGTGGTCACCATGACCCCGCCCCGCAGCAGCGCGGGGAGCTCGTTGGTGATGGCGGCCAGCCCGCCCCCCGCCAGGACCACGTTGACGAGGACGCGGTGCACCTCCTCGGAGCGGACCAGGGTGGCGGTCTGCCGGTTGAGGATGTCGGTGAGGAGCTGGTTGAGCACGTCGTCGAAGGCGACCCCCTCGGGCAGCAGCAGGATCGGCAGGCCCGCCTCGTCGGCGGCGCGCAGCACCTCCCCGGGGAGCTCGTCCATGTAGCGGCCGAGTTTGATGGCCAGCGCCGCCAGCCCCCGGTCCGCGAGGTCGCCCACCAGCGCCGCCATCCCCGAAGGGTGGTCGCGCAGCGGGTAGCCGGTGGTCAGCAGGAGCTCGTCCGGCTTGACCCACGGCAGGATGTCGGGCACCTCCATCACGTTGAGCCGCTGGATGGCCCGCCCCATCCCCGACTGCCCGGCCACCACCCGGGTGCCGGCCAGGCTCGACAGTTCCAGCGCGTCGGCGACGCTCAACCCGCGTGCCAGCGTGCTGGAGGCACTCACACGCTCCTGGCTAGTCAGATTCTGTCCAGGACCACGAGGATCGTTGGCAACGTTTTCCATGTGGAGACGATAGCGGCTCGCATAGCGTCGTCATCCAGGGCGGGGACCGCACACCGGTCCGCGGGCCCGCCCGACGGCCGCGGTCCCGGAACGCTCCACGGGACACGCCTCGGGGCGGGCGCGGCGGACTGCGAGGGGGGGGGACGGTGTGAGCATCGGTTGGCCACACCAGGCCGTCTCCGTCCCACCCGGGGCCGCCTCCGCCCCTGGTTTGCGCCGACACCCGCGACCACCAGCGGATACACGGCCCACTAGCCGATCCGCGGCCGCCGCGACCGGTCTTTACGATATTTTGCGCGGCCCATTTCGGCCGACGCGGATACTGGGCGCGTTCCGTTCCGCGGTCTACCTTGAAGTCGGGAACGTCTCGCCGTCACCCGTGATCGCCGTCCTGGCACACGACGCCGTGCGGTTGCCGAACGGGGTGGTTCTCGCCGAACCGCAGAGCGTGTGGCCGTTCGCCGACGTGGTCGAGGCCACGTCGGCCCGGATCGGTCGATGCTCCGTTGAGTTCGACAGCCCCACCGGCTCACGAACCGTCCGCGTGAGCCGGTGGTGGCGTCCCCGCACCCCCCGGTCCGCCGCCGCGGACCCCGCGGTCCTGGCCCGCACCGCCGCCGAGCTCCGGACCGCCCTGCGCGGGGCCCGAGGCGGCCTGGACGACGGCGCGCTCGCCCTCCTCCGCTCCGCCCTCGACGACGCCTCCGCCGCCGGACGCGCCGCCGAGCGTCTCGTCGGGTTCGGCCCCGGCCTGACCCCCAGCGGGGACGACGCCCTGTGCGGCCTCCTGCTCGCGGCGCGCCACCTCGGGAACACCGTCCGCCGCACGCCTCTCGCCCTGGCCGTCGCCTCCCGCGCGCCCGGCGCGACGACCTCGCTGTCCGCGGCCCTCCTCGACCACGCGGCACGCGGGGACGCCTGTCCGCAGGCCGTCGGCCTGCTCGACGCGCTCGCCGGGCACGCCCCCGTCGCACCGGCGCTCGACGCGCTGCGCGCCGTCGGGCACACCTCCGGCACCGACCTGGCTCTGGGCGTCCTCGCCGGAGCCGAGACCTGCCTCAGGCACCATTCCGAACAGCAGACGAAGGAGCGACCGTGACCAGCCAGGCTCCAAGCCCCGCCACGACGGTGACCATCCGCAGGGGCGCCTACCGCGACTCGGTGGCGCTGATGCGCGTCAGCAGGGAGGTCTCGGCCCTCGACGGGGTGGACGCCGCCCTGGTGGCGATGGCCACCGAACTCAACCTGGAGCTGCTGGCCCAGATGGGCGGCTCCGTCCCCGAGGGGACCGGTCCCAACGACCTGCTGATCGCGGTGCGCGCGACCGGCGGGGAGACCACCGCGGCCGCGCTGGAGCGCGCCGACGCGGAACTCGCGGCGATGAGCACCGGAGGGGGTGGCGGGGGAGGCGGCGCCGAGGCGCCCGCCCGCACCCTGCGCACCGCGGCGGCCCGCGCCGCGCGGGACGGGGCCCCGGCGAGCCTGGCGCTGGTCTCGGTCCCCGGGCGGTACGCCGCCGCCGAGGCGTTCGAGGCGCTGGAGGCCGGGCTGGACGTGCTGGTCTTCAGCGACAACGTCCCGGTGGAGCACGAGATCGCGTTGAAGGACCGGGCCGCCGGACTGGGGCGCCTGGTGATGGGGCCGGACTGCGGCACGGCCGTGGTCGGCGGGGCCGGGCTCGGCTTCGCCAACACGGTGCGGCCCGGCCCGGTCGGGATCGTGGCGGCCTCGGGCACCGGCGCGCAGCAGCTCGTCTGCCTGCTGGACGCCGCGGGCGTCGGTGTGGGGCACTGCCTGGGCGTGGGCGGGCGCGACCTGTCCTCGGCGGTGGCGGGGCGCTCCACCCGCCAGGCGCTGCGGCTGCTGGACGCCGACCCGGCCACCGAGCGGATCGTGCTGGTCTCCAAGCCGCCCGCGCCCGAGGTGGCCGAGGCCGTGCGGGCCGAGGCCGCGGCGCTGGCCACCCCGGTCCACCTGGTCATGCTCGGCGGGGAGACCGACCTCAGCGCGGCGGCCGCCGAGGTGGTCACCGCCCTGGGCGGGCCCGCCCCCCGGTGGCCCTCCTGGTCCCCCGCCGCGGCGCCGTCCCCCCGCGCGGGGGCGCTGCGCGGGCTGTTCTGCGGCGGCACGCTGGCCGACGAGGCGATGCTGATCGCGTCGGCCGCGCTCGGGCCGATCGCCTCCAACATCCCGCTGCGCCCGGGCGACGCGGCGTGGACGCTGCCCGCGGACCTGCGGCACGACGGCCACCTGGTGATCGACTTCGGCGACGACACGCTCACCTCGGGCCGCCCTCACCCCATGATCGACCCGTCCGCCCGCGAGGAGCGGCTGCGCGCCGAACTCGCCGACCCGGCCGCCGGGGTGGTCCTGCTCGACGTGGTGCTCGGCCACGGCGCGCACCCCGACCCGGCCGCCGGGGTCGCCGCCGCGCTGACCGGATCGGGGTCGGCCGTGCCCGTGGTGGTGACCCTGTGCGGCAGCTCCGGCGACCCACAGGGCCTGGAGGCGCAGGCCGCCGCCCTGGCCTCGGCGGGGGCCGAGGTGTACCTGTCCAACGCGGAGGCGACCCGGAGGGCGCTCGACCTGCTGAAGCGCCCCTGAGGACACACCCCGCCCTCCCAAAGGGGGGCCGCCCACCCGATCGAGAAGGCCGCCGCGCGGTCCCCGAGCCCCCAGTATCGGCTCCGACCGCACCGGCAGCGCAGACACAACGTTCTTACCTGTGGACAACCGCGGCGACGTGGCCCGGCGGGGCCCGGGTCCGCACCACGACGAAAGGCCCATCATGTCCGGAGAACCCACCCTGCTCACCGCCGACCCGTCCGTCGTCTCGGTCGGGGCGGGCCTGTTCGCCGACGCGCTCGCCGCGCAGGCCGTCCCCGTCGCACCGGTGGACTTCGCACCGCCGCTGGGCGACGGCGCGCTCGACGACGCGCTGGTCCGGGTGCTCGCCGACCCCCGGCGCACCGCCGCCAACGCCACCGCGGTGGAGCGCGTGCTGGCCGTGCGCCCGCAGCTGGTGGACGTGCGTCCGGCGGGCGAGGCGCTCGGCCTGGAGCCCGGGACCTTCTACCACGCCGGACCGCCCGTGGACTGGGAGCGCGCCTCGGGGCCGCTGCGCGGCGCGCTGATCGGCGCGATGGTCTTCGAGGGCATGGCCGCCACCCCGGAGGAGGCCGAGCGGGCGCTGGCCTCGGGCGCGGCCCGCCTGGACCCCTGCCACCACCACTCCGCCGTCGGCCCGATGGCCGGGGTCATCAGCCCGTCCATGTGGGTGTTCGAGCTGGTCGACGAGGCGACCGGGCGGCGCGCCTGGTGCTCGCTGAACGAGGGCCTGGGCAAGGTCCTGCGCTACGGCGCCTACGGTCCCGAGGTGATCGAGCGGCTGCGCTGGATGTCCGCCGTCCTCGGCCCGATGCTGCGCGACGCCGTCCGCGCGGTCGGCCCCCTCGACATCGGCGCGGTCGTCGCGCAGATGCTCCAGATGGGCGACGAGGGGCACAACCGCAACCGCTCGGGCACGCTGATGCTGCTGCGCGACCTGCTGCCCGCGATCATCACCAGCGGCGCCCCGTCGGACGACGTCGCCGAGGCGGTCCGCTTCGTCAGCGGCAACGACCACTTCTTCCTCAACCTGGTGATGCCCGCCGCCAAGCTGATGATGGACGCCGGGCGCGACGTGCCCGGCTCCAGCCTGGTGGTGGCGATGGCCCGCAACGGCACCGACTTCGGCATCCAGGTCTCGGGGACCGGCGACACCTGGTTCACCGCGCCCGCCGAACTCCCCCAGGGCCTGTTCCTGGGCTCCTACGGCCCCGAGGACGCCAACCCCGACATCGGCGACTCCGCGATCACCGAGACCTGCGGGATCGGCGGGTTCGCGATGGCCACCGCCCCGGCCATCGTCCGCTTCGTCGGCGGCGACGTGGAGTTCGCGCTGGCCACCTCGCGGAGCATGTACGAGATCACCCTCGCCGAGAACCCCGCCTTCCAACTGCCCGTTCTGGACTTCCGCGGCGCGCCCACCGGCATCGACGTGACCCGGGTGGTGCGCACCGGCATCCTGCCCCAGATCAACACCGGTATGGCGGGCCGGGTCGCGGGCACCGGCCAGGTCGGCGCGGGCCTGGTCAACCCCCCGGAGGCGTGCTTCACCCAGGCCCTGGCCGCCCTGGCCCAGGCCGCTCCGGAGCTCCCCGGGGCCTGACCGGGGTTCGACCGTCGGGTTCGCACAGCCGCCACCCTCGATGATCCTGGGCTTTCCGCCCTTCCAGGCCCCGAAACGGGCAGAACGCTCAAGACCGTCGACGAGCCTCTCGCGAAACGGACGTCACGGGCGCGGCCCCGACCCGCACCCGCCGTCACCTCGCGACCAGCGTGGCGCGAGGCCGAAAGACCCACCCGAGGCACCAGCACGCGAATCACCCCGCGCCGGAAACTCCAAAGACCTCGGCCGGCGGATAGTTTAAAAAGTCCCCGGAAGGTGAATTCCGGGGACCGGGAATGGAGAAGATGAGGGCAGCGGCATCGGACGGCTTCGGAGGGGGGCCGCACAAGGGGAGGGACAGCCGCTGCCTCCCACCGTCTCCGGAACTAAGCTTAGGCTTCCCGTATCTCGAGGTCAAGGAAACTCCGGGGATCTCCGCAGCCGCGAAGCCCTTCGTGATAAACCGGAAATAAAAGGGCCCGATTCACAGCTCGGTGCGAACTTTTCGCCAATTCGACTTTCGTTCAATTCAGGCGCCGAAGACAGCTCCGGCCGGAATTCCCGCAACCGGCGCCTTTCGTCGCGACCGACCGTTTTCCGCCCGCCCGCACCGGAACACCGGTGCGCGGTCCGGCCTGCGCCGGCAGGACGGACCACGCCCGCGGTGACCGGGCGCGTTCGGCCGCGCCGCCGGTCAGGGCCTACGATTGGACGGCACACCCACCGGTCTTTGGCAAGGAGCCAACCGAACCCATGTCCGAACAGCGCATCGTCCGTCCCGCGCCCATCAGCGGCTTCCCCGAGTGGTCGCCCCGGATCCGGTCCGTGGAGCAGCGCTGGCTGGACCACATCCGGCGGGGTTTCGAGCGCTACGGCTTCTCCTCCGTGGAGACGCCCTCGGTGGAGGCCCTCGAGGTGCTGATGTCCAAGGGCGAGACCTCCCAGGAGGTCTACACCCTGCAGCGGCTCCAGGCCGACCCCAAGGACGACGGCGACGCGCGCCTGGGCCTGCACTTCGACCTCACGGTTCCCTTCGCCCGGTACGTCGCGCAGCACTTCAACGACCTGGTCTTCCCGTTCAAGCGCTACCAGACGCAGCGCGTCTGGCGCGGCGAGCGCCCGCAGGAGGGCCGCTTCCGCGAGTTCACCCAGTGCGACATCGACGTCATCAACATCGACCAGGTGCCGATGCACTTCGACGCCGAGCTGCCGCGCATCGTGCACGAGGTGCTGACCGGGCTCGACATCCCCGCCTGGACGCTCAACATCAACAACCGCAAGGTCCTCCAGGGCTTCTACGAGGGCCTGGGCATCGGCGACCCGCTCGCGGTGATCCGCGCGGTGGACAAGCTGCACAAGATCGGCGCGGACGGCGTCCGCCGGATCCTGGTGGACCAGGTCGGGCTGAGCGCCGAGCAGGCCTCGGCCTGCCTGGACCTGGCGCGGATCCGCGGCACGGACGCCTCCGTCGTCGGCGAGGTCGCCAAGCTGGGCGTCTCCGGCGAGCTGCTGTCGACCGGCCTGGACGAGCTGGGCTACGTACTGGACGAACTGGCGGACCTGCCCTCGGGCAGCGTCGTGGCGGACCTGTCCATCGCCCGGGGGCTGGACTACTACACCGGCACCGTGTACGAGGCGACGTTCGACGACGACCCCGCCTACGGCAGCATCTGCGCGGGCGGCCGCTACGAAGACCTGGCCGGGCAGTTCATCCGCCGCCGCCTGCCTGGGGTGGGCATCTCCATCGGCCTGACCCGGATCTTCGCCAAGCTGGTGGCCGAGGGCCGGATCACCGACGGCCGGTTCTGCCCGACCGACGTGCTCGTGGCCGTACCGAGCGACGAGCGGCGCGGCGACGCGCTGGCCACCGCGGCGGTGCTGCGTGAGCGCGGCTTCAACACCGAGGTCTACCACCAGGCCGCCAAGATCGGGAAGCAGATCCAGTACGCCTCGAAGAAGGGCATCCCGTTCGTGTGGTTCCCGCCGTTCAAGGACGAGGGAGCGCACGAGGTGAAGGACCTCACCACGGGCGAGCAGGCCGAGGCCGACCCCGTCACCTGGCGGCGCTAGCGGGGCCGGGGTGCGAAGGCGGTCCGGCGGCCTCCCGCGAGGGCCGCGGCGGTGGGCGGCGCGCCTCCCGCTTCCCCTGCCCCTCCCCGGACACCGGACCGCCTCCGGGCGTCACCGGTGGCCGGGTGAGGACCACCCGGCCGATCCGGTCGGCGTCTCCGGGCCGGACTCCGGAGGTCCGGTGCCCGGCGGACCCCGCTGTCCGGCACCGGCCAGGGGGAGGCGGCCGGATACCGGAGATGCCAGGATCGGACACGGGCTCACCGGCGCGCCGACCCACGACCGGACGCGCGTCCCGAGCCGGCCAACCACGCGGTAGCCCGAAGTAGACGAGGCCATGTCACCCCTGCGACAGGACCTGCCCGCCCCGCACTCGCCCTTCATCGGCCGCGACCGCGACATCACCGACCTCGGCCACCTGATCGACACCGCGCGGATGGTCACCCTCACCGGCGCCGGCGGTATCGGCAAGACCAGCATGGCCGTCCGGCTCGCCGAGCTCGAGCGCGACCGGTTCGCCGACGGGGCGGTCTTCGTCGACCTGAGCACGGCCACCACCGGCGCGCACGCGCTGCACCTGGTGGCGAACCGCCTGGGCGTCGCGGAGAACCAGGCGAACTCGCTGGACGAGGCGGTGCCCCTGGTCCTGCGCTCGCGCGAGGTGCTGCTCGTGCTGGACACCTGCGAGCGCGTCGTGGCCCCGATGGCCCGGTTGTGCAGGCTCCTTCTGAGCACCTGCCCCCGGCTGCGCCTGCTCGTCACCAGCCGCGAACCGCTGCGCATCCCGGGTGAGAACATCTGGCGGGTCCCCCCGCTGTCGCTGCCCACCACCGAGTCGCAGCCCCCCGTCCTGGACGCCGCCTGGCTGTCCGATCCCGCCGCGCTGCGCACGACGGTGCGCGAGGCGATGCGCTACGAGGCGGTCCGCCTGTTCGCCGACCGGGCCCGGCGGGCCCGGCCCGGTTTCTCCGTGACGGCCGAGAACATCGCCCCGATCGTGCGGATCTGCCAGATCCTGGACGGCGTCCCGCTGGCCGTCGAACTCGCCGCCGCGCGCGTGCGGGTGCTCTCGATCGAGCAGGTCCTGGAGCGCCTGGACGACCGGTTCACCCTGCTCAACAGCGCCGACAAAGGGCTCCCCGAGCGCCAGCGCACCATGCGCGCGGTGGTGGAGTGGAGCCATGCCCTGCTCTCCGAGCCCGAGAAGACGCTGCTGCGGCGGCTCTCCCTCTTCGTGAACTGGTCGCTGGACGTCGCCGAGGAGCTGTTCTCGGGGGAGTTCGGCGACGGCGACGAGCTGCTGGAGCTGCACGGCTCGCTGCTGGACAAGTCGCTGATCGTGCTGGAGGCCGAGGTCGAGGGCGTCGCCCACTACCGGATGCTCGACACCATCCGCGTCTACGCCGCCGAACGGCTCGAGGCCAGCGGCGAGGCGGAGGCCTACTGCCGCCGGACCCTGGAGTACGGGATGGACCTGGTGGAGTCCCTCGCCGCGTTCATGGCCGAACCGCTCCCGTGGGAGACGCGCTTGCAGGTCCTGAACCGGGTGGAGGTCAACCGGGGGAACATCCGCTCCTTCCTGGCCTGGGCCGTCGAGCACGGCATGACGGTCGAGGGGCTGCGCATCTGCGTGGGGCTGCGGTCGTACTGGGCGGTGCGCGACCGGCACGCCGAGGGCGCGGCGTTCGTCGCTTCCCTGCTCGCGGCCGCGCCCGACGGCCTCCCCTCCGCGCTGCGGGCGCGCTCCCTCGTGCTGCACGGCGAGCTCACGCTCGGCCTGAAGGGGGCCGAGGCGGCCAAGGACGCGATCGAGGAGGGGTTGCGCCTGTCGACCAGGATCGGGGACGAGGCGGTGCGCGCCGAGGCGCTGGGATCGCTGGCGGTGGTCTCGCTGCGGCTGTCCCGGATCGACGAGGGGCGCGGGCAGGCCGCCGAGTGCCTGGAGATCACGCGGCGCACCGGCAACCGCATGCTGGAGCTGTACGCGCTGGGGACGCTGGCCTCGCTGGCCGACGCGGCCGGGGACCGCGAGGGCGCCGAACGGGAGTTCGCGGCGGCGCTGAAGATCGCCGAGGAGATGGGCGACGCCTGGCACGCGGCCCGGTGCCACACGGGGCTGGGCCTCCTGGCGACGCACCGGAACGCGTTCGAGTCCGCGCAGGAGCACCTGAACACCGCTCTCTCGCTGTTCACCCGGTTGCGCGCGCACTTCGACACCGCCTACTGCCTGGCCGGGCTCGGCCGGCTCGCGGAGGCCCGCGGCGAATCGGCGGAGGCGTGGGAGTACCTGAGCGAGGGGGTGCGCCGGAGCGTGGCCTCGGGGCAGCGCCTGGCCATGGCCCGGTCCATGGAGAACCTGGCCCGTTTCGCCGCCGCCGAGGGCCTGACCGACCGGATGGTGCTGCTCGGCGCCCAGGCCGAGGCCCTGCGGCAGGAGCTGGGCGTTCCGTCCCGGACCGGCGGGATGCTGCACGAGTTCGCCGAGGCGCGGCTGGGGGCGGCCGCCTCGGCCGCGTGGCGCAGGGCCCGGTCCATGCCCCTGGAGGAGGCGCTGGCGGCCGCGCTGCCCGCGCCGGTCAACGACGGCGTGCGGTCGCTGACCCGGCGCGAGCACCAGGTCGCCGAGCTGGCCGCGGTGGGGCTGTCCAACCGGGAGATCGCCGTCCGGCTGGTCATCAGCCAGGCGACGGTGGCCCGGCACGTGGCCAACATCTTCGCCAAACTCGGGATCTCCGCGCGGGGCGAGCTCGCCGCCCGAATCAGCAGCGGCGGGAACGGATTCTCCGGTTGATTCTGCACTCCGCACCGTATAACGTCCGTTTCGGCGGGGGCCGACCGCAGGATCGACAACGGTCGGAAGGGGCCCTGTTCCGGTGAACAGCTGGTAATCGGGGAATCCTCCCGGCACACGTCCGAAGCCGAACGGGGCTCCACCGGACGCCAATGCGAAATGAATTCACTTTTCACCTCGAATTGCCCCATCCCCACCACCTCCACTTTTACCAGCGGAAACATCCGTTCCAGTTGCGCAAGGACGGCACAGCCACTAAGACAGATAAGAGAGAACTCGGTTCTCCCTGTTTTTCCCTCTGCTCAGTCCGCCTTCCGTAACGCGCGCTCCCCCGGGCAGGATGCCGCGCTCCCCCGACCGCCTGATCGCGCGGAGGCCATGGCCACGAACACCGCACCGGCCCTGCAGAACCTGCCGTTGGAACCCAACAGCTTCGTCGGCCGCGAACGAGACGTCAGCGACATCCTCCGGCTGATCGAAGCCCACCGGGTCGTCACGCTGTGCGGGGTGGGCGGGATCGGCAAGACCCGGCTGGCCCTGCGGGTCGCGGGACACGCCACGTCCCACTTCCGCGACGGGGTGTGGCTGTGCGAACTCTCCGACACCACCAGCCGGAAGGAGATCATCACCCGGATGGCCACCGCCGTCGGGGTCGGCGAGGAGGACGGGCGGGACCTGGAGCACACCCTCGCCGACGTGCTGCGCTCGCGCGGCCTGCTGCTCGTGCTGGACAACTGCGAGCACGTGGTCGCCGACGTCGCGGCCGTCGTCGAGCGCCTCGTCGCCCTCTGCCCCGACGTGTCCTTCCTCGTCACCAGCCGCGAACCCGCCCGCGCCCCGGGCGAGGCGGTGTGGCGGGTCCCCCCGCTGGCGGTGCCCCGGCCGGACCAGGACGACCCGTGCGGCGCCGAGGCGGTCCGGCTCTTCGTCGACCGCGCCCGCGCCAGCGCCCACGACTTCACCGCCACGCCCGAGCGCCTGGAGGTCATCGCCGAGATCTGCCGCCGCCTCGACGGCATCCCGCTGGGCATCGAACTGGCCGCGGCCCGGGTCCGGCTGCTGTCGGTCACCCAGATCGCCGCCCGCCTCGGCGACCGGTTCACGGTGCTGACCAGCGGTGAACGCGGCGCCCCGGCCCGCCAGCAGACGCTGCGCGCGGTCATCGACTGGAGCCACGGCATGCTGGACGAGCGCGAGCGGGTGCTGCTGCGGCGGCTGTCGGTGTTCTCCAACTGGAACCTGGACCTGGCCGAGCGGGTCTGCGCGGACGCGTCGCTGCCCGCGGAGTCGCTGCTCGACCTGGTCGTCTCCCTGGTGGACCGCTCGCTGGTCACCGTCGCCGGCGAGGAGCAGGGCCGGATGCGCTACCGGCTGCTGGACACCATCCGGCAGTACGCGGCGGCCAGGCTGGACGACTCCGGGGAGGAGGAGGCGCTGCGGCTGCGGCACCGCGAGCAGATGCTGGCGCTGGCCGAGGAGCTGTCCCGCAACACCGTGTTCGGCCACGGGATGGCCTGGCCGCAGCGGGTCGACGTGTGGTACCGGGTCCTGGTCGACTACGACAACCTGCGCTCCGCGCTCAGCTGGTCGGCCACCCGCGAGGACGCCGCCGAGGGCCTGCGGCTGTGCGTCGCGCTGCGCCCGTTCTGGATGGTCAGCGGCCAGCGCGCCGAGGGGGCGTACTGGACCGACCGCTTCCTCGCCATGGGGTGCGCCGACGAGGGGCTGCGCGGGCAGGCGATGGTACGCAGGGCCGAACTGGCCTGGGACCAGCGGGACCACGCCCGCGCCGCGCACGTCGGCGAGGAGGGGCTGCGGTACTGCCGGGCCGCCGGTGACGACGACTCCGTCGCGCTGGCCCTGAACATCCTGGCCATGACCGACATGCGCGACAGGGAGCTGGACCGCGCGCGCGAGCGGCTGGCCGAGGCCGTCGCGCTGACCCGCGCGGTGGGCGACCCGTGGAACGAGGGGCTCGCCCTCGGCACCCAGGGGGCGCTGGCCGCTCTCGAAGGGCGCCTGGACGAGGCGGGAGCCCACTACGAGGAGGCGCTGACGATCCTGCGCCGCATCGACCACCGCTGGGGGGTCGGCCGCACGCTGATCGGCCAGGGCATGGTGGCCGAGGCCCGGGGGGACCTGTTCGGCGCGGACCAGTGCTTCCGCGAGGCGCTCGACATCCAGCGCTCCATCGGCGGCGCGCCCGAGCTGGCGCGCTGCCTGGCCGGGGTCGGCCGGATCTCCGCCCTCCAGGGGGCCGTGGCGCAGGCCTACGACTACCTCAGCGAGAGTCTGGCCCTGTGCCACGGAACCGGGCAGCGCCTGGGTGTGGCCCGGGGGCTTCTCGCCATCGCCACCGTCGCCCGGACGCAGGGCCTCGACGCCGAGGCGACCGTGCTGGCGGGGGCCGCGGCGGGGGTGCGGGAGCGCTCGGGCCATCCGCCCGCCTCGGCCCCGTGGCCGCTGCGGGACGGCGCGTTCGCGGCCCGGTGGGAGGAGGGCCGGTCCCTGGACGTCGACGAGGCGGTGAAGTCCGCCCTGCGCCTGGCCGAGACGGGCCGCGCTCCCCGGCGCCGCCCGCAGGCCCCCGACACCGCCCCCTCGGCACTGACCAGGCGCGAGCACGAGATCGCCCTGCTGATCGGGGAGGGCATGAGCAACCGGTCGATCGCCGAGAGCCTCTTCATCAGCCCGGCCACGGTGGCGCGGCACGTCGCCAACATCCACACCAAGCTGGGCTTCAACTCCCGTACCCAGATCGCCGCCTGGATCCGCGACCATTAGTTCTGCTGCGCGGCGGTTCGGGGACGGGTTCTGCCCTCGCTCGCGATGATCACGGGCTTTTCGCCCCTTTCCGGCCCCGGACCGGGCGGAGAGCCCAGGATCGTCGCCGACTCCGCCCCCGACACGGCCAGGAAACGGACGTTGTGGACGCGGCTTCGACCCGCACCCGCCGTCGCTGCCCGCCGTGGCCTCGCGCAGCGAGGGGCGCGTCTCAGGGAAACCGTCTCTGACAGGGATGCACACCACCGCTCTGAACTGCGAAGATACTTTCTACATACGGCCACGGGCCAAATTTACATATGCAGCTGCACACGAGAATGCATGTGCAAATGGCCGCGATGGCGGTAATCTCAGAGCTGTGAGGTTGTTTCCCGGCGGTCCGCCCAGCGGAGCCCGGCGAGGAACGACCACATGCGCCCTGGGCGCGGAATCCCAGAAGCGTCGTGGTCCGGACGGTCCTGTGGCGCGCCGCCCCCGTTCTCTCGGAGGCGGTGCGGCGACCGGCCCCCGACCGGCCACGACACGGCTGGGACATGTGCAGCCGCGGGTGCCTTTTGAGGGGAAGCACCCGCGGCGCCGACCGCCAGGCGTTCCCGGGCTCGCCACGTGGAGGGGGCGTGACGAGCCCGGGCAGCGGCCACACGGACATCCGGGAGATCGGGGAACCGCATGGGAGTTGACCGGCTACCGGACGCGACTCGCATGGACCTGACCCGTTTCCCGGGTGGTGGTCTGGCGCCGATCGGTTCCCTGACCGGCGGCCTGCTGGACCGTCTCGAGCGCGCCGGCGGCTGCGGCTCGGTCTCCGACCACCGGAGGCCGAGCCTCAGCGGGACCGAGTTCGCCTCCACCGTCGAGCGCGCCGCGGCGGGGCTGAGCCGACGGGGCCTGCGCCCCGACGACGTGGTGGCGGTGCTCGCCCCGGTCTCCACCGCCCGGCTCATCTCCGTCTACACGGCGATGGCGGTCGGCGGCGTCGCGCTTCCGCTGGAGCTGACCTCCGACATCGACACGCTGATCGGGGTCCTGGTCGAGACCGACGCCAGGCTGATCATGGTCACCCCCGAACTCGCCCACCTGGCCCTGGACCTGTCCGAGCGCTCCCGGGTGCGCCAGGTCATCTCCTTCGGCGCCGTCCCGGAGACCACGTCCTTCTCCGAACTGCTGCGCCCGCCCGGGGACCGCGGCGGTTACGACCCCGCGCACGTGCTGTTCAACAGCGGCCTGATCGGCTACGCGGCCGTCCCCGGCGAGGCGCCGCGCACGGTCACGCACCCCTACCGCGAACTCGCCTGGCACTTCCGCCACCTCGACACCGGGCTGGGACTGTCCCGGCACGACACGGTCGCGCTGGAGAACGGCATGACCGAGTTCGACCGGAGCGTGCTGGCGGCGGCGGCGCTGTGGAACGGCGCCTCGGTGGTCGCCCTGTCGACGGACGACGAGGCCGAGACCCGCGCGGCTCTGCGGTCCCACGGGGCGACCGTGCGCGGCGCCCCCGTCCCCACCCGGATCGGGCCTCCCCGGAGGTGAGGGGGGCTCCTCCCACCGAGGTCCGACCGTCGGATTCGCACCGCCGCCTTCGATGGTCCTGACGCCGACGCCCTGCGATCTCCGTTTCGGGGGCGCTGGCGTCGGGGCCATCGAAGGGTTCCCGGTCAGGCGCTCCGGGGGACGTCGATCTCGAACCAGGTGACGTGCGTGGCCTCGGTCCAGTACTCGCCGCTGCGGTCGGCGCAGTCCTCGACGATGAGCTTGCCGCGGCCGTACTCGCCCCCGTCCTCGCGGCCGACCACGCCCTCCTCGTCCGGGTCCTTCTCGCCCTGGTCGGCCACCGCTATGCGCACGCGGTCCGCGTCGATCCGGATGAAAAGGGTCATCACCCCGCCGACCTGGCCGGACCGGGAGTGCAGGAGGGCGTTGGTGGCGAGTTCGCTGACGGCGAGTTCGGCGTCCTCCTGGACGGCCCCGGGGTAGCTCTGGCGGGTCAGGAACTCCCTGACCCGGGCCCGGATCGAGCGCACCGCGGTGAGGTTCCCGATGCAGCTCCACACGGTGTGGTCGGTGGCCGAGCCGACGAGTTCGCTCGCGTCCACGGCGGGCAGGCCATAGGGGCCGGCGGCGCCGAACGTGCGGAGCCCCTGCGAATCGGTCGTCCCCATGTCACTCCCATCACCGTCCGGTGCGACCGCCAGGTCTGCGCCTCGCGGGTCCGTCGCCATGGCAGAACTCACCACGACAGCACAACACATCGAGGGTTCCGAACATGCGGCAACCCCGCAAAACGCCGCCATGTGTCCCGCCGCGATAGGACAAAGGATCGCACGGCGAGGCCAGGAAAACCCACCTGAGCTGCAACGTTCCGGCAACAGACCGACCGCTTCGACGCGATCGCGTTCCCACTGTCCTCGTGTCGCGACCCGATCGTGACCGAACACCCGCCGGGCCCGCCCCCGCGCACGCTCACTCCCCCCTCAGCGCGGCGTCGGCCTCGGTCCGGGTCCCGGCCAGCGCGGCCGGGTCCAGCGGCGCCTCCCCGCCCGCCGCCGCGGCGGTGAACAGGGGGTGCAGGCCGGTGTAGACGGCTTCGCTGAACTGGGAGTAGTACGGGGTGACCGGCCGGACCCGGGCGTCGGCGATCGCGTCGCCCACGGGGGTCAGGAACTCCCCCGCCTCGGCGTACCACTCCTCCTGGCCGCTCACGCCGTGCTGCGTGCACAGCGCCTCGGCCTCCCCGGGGGGCAGTGCGTCCGTGTACACGCCGCTGTGCGTCGGCATGTACCCGCCGCAGTAGAAGAGCGTCTTCTGCCGGTCCTCTCCGGTGAGGAAGCGGATGAGCTCCAGTGCCCTGTCCCGGTGCGGGGTGCCGTCGGCCAGCGCCAGGCTCTGCCCGCCCAGGAGCGCCCCGGGCAGCGCCCGCACCGCGTACTCGGCCTCCTCCCCGTCCCCGGCCTCCGCCGACGTGATCAGCAGCCGCCGGTACCAGGTCGGCCAGTTGCGCATGGCGACCGCCTCCCCGCCGAGGAAGCGGACGTAGGAGTCCTCCTCGCCGCCCTCCAGCGAGGCGGGGTGGAAGGTCCCGTCCGCGAACCCGTCCGCGATGAACTCCAGCGCCCCGTACTCGGGGTTGTTCTGGTCGATGACGGCGACACGCGGCGGCGCGTTCCCCTCGCCGGGCACGACGAGCGCGCCGCCCACACCGCCGACGACCTCCATGGTGTTGACGGTGAGGCCCTCGTAGGCGTCGAACTGGCCGATGTAGGGGTGGTCCACCCCGGCCTCCCCGGCCGCCTCGGACAGCGTCTCCAGCAGGCCCGGCAGGTCCTCCCGCGCGTCGAGCTCCTCCTCGTCCAGCAGGTCGGCGCGGTAGTACAGCATCCCGACGTCGGCGGTGAAGGGCGCCGCGTAGATCCTCCGGTCCGGGCCGTACCGCACCGTCTCGAGCAGCTCGCTCCGGAAGACACCCTCCATCTGGCTCTGGGCCCCGGCGGGGTCGCCCTCGCCCCCGGCCCACAGGGGGCCGAGCTCCTCGATCCTCCCCGCCTCGGCGAACGCCGCCGTGAACTGGTTGTCGAGGTTGAGGACGTCGTACTCGGACCGGCCGGTCTGCGCGGACCGCATCATCTCGGCGTACTGCTCGTCGGCGCTTCCCGGGAGCTCCACCAGGTAGGCGCGGTACCCGTCGGTCCGGTCCTCGTTCCACTCCTGGATGAGCCGCCGGTACAGGTTGTTGTCGCTGACGTCCCTGCCGGTGGCGAAGTAGATGATCCGGTCGGAGCCGTCGTCGGCGCCGGGGCCCTGGCAGGCGGCGGCCCCGAGCACCGTGGCGGCCGCCGCCACCGCCGCGACGCACCCGCGGAGCGCCGCGCCCTCAGTTCCCACCGCGCGCCTCCTGGACCACTCCGCGTGCGGCCTCGTCCGCCCTGCCCTGGTCGGCGTCGCGGCACTCGACGTTCGGATGCCCGGCGAGTTCGGGCAGCAGTCCCACGTCGCACGCCTCCTGACCGGGCCGCTGCTGGGCCCCTCCGCCGACCGCGATGATCCGCACCCGCGCGTCCGTGTCGTCCAGCACGTCCTCCAGTTCCGCCCGGCCCAGCCCCGCGTCGTCCTGGACGCGCACCCCGTCGGTGACGACGACCAGTATCGCGCCGGGCTCCTCCCCCTCCAGCGCCCGGACCCCCGAGCGGACGGCCTCACGCAGCGGGGTCGGCTGGTAGGCCGGGGAGAGACCCTCGATCATCTCGGCGGCCGCGTCCCCGGCCGCGTCCGCGCGGTCGAGCCCCACCCGCTCGGCGGCGCTCCCGGCGTCGGCCCCCGTCTCCCCCTGGGGATAACTCCACAGTCCGAAGCGGTCCTCCTCGCCCAGGTCCCGCACGATGGTCTCCGTCACCGTGCGGACGGCCGCGAACTGCTCGGGCACCGACGCCATGGAGGTCGACCGGTCGACCATGACCAGCACGGTCGCGGGTCCGCCCGCCTCCCGGCGCGCCTCGTCGGCCTTCACCGCCCACTCCCACCACTCCTGCGGCTCGGAGTCGTCCACCCATTCGGGGATCTGCGCGGCGACCGAGACGCCGTCCTCGTCCACGACCGGCATGGCCGTCACGTCCGCGGCGGTGCCCTCCCCCCGCGTGGAGCGGTATCCGGCGTAGACCCCGTCCGCGTCGTAGGCCGAGGGGTCGTCGGCCAGGTCGAGCATGAAGGACTCGAACTTCTCCTGCTCCCCCGCCACCCCCTCGTCCTCCTCCCAGGAGACCCGGATCAGCGGGTGGTCGAGGACGGGGAGCCCGCTCTTGTAGCGGGGCTCCAGCTCCGCGGCCACCGGGCCGGGGCACTCGGGGGAGAAGGAGCCGGAGCCCTCCGCGTTCTGGGCGCGGTGCAGAGCGGCCTCGCTGACCAGCGCCACGGTCTCCGCCTCCTCCCGGAGCCCGCACAGCAGCGAGGCGCTGCTGTCGGCGCTCACGGAGGTGAGGAAGCGGGCCTCGGCCGCCGCGGCCCCGGCCGCGCCGCCGGTGTCGGAGAGGAGCCTCTGCTGGTACGCGCCGTGCAGCCTGCCCGCCGAGGTCTCCTCCAGCCCCGGACGGGCCCAGTCGACCCCCAGGTCGTCGCGGAGCAGGCCGACCCCGGCGTCGTCCGGGAACCCCCGGGGCACCGCCCAGATGAGCGGGGTCGTCCGGGTGGAGCCCAGGTGCCGGAGCCGCCCTCCCCCCTCGAGGACCGCCTCCTCGTCGAGGTCCGCCTCCTCGTCGGGGGCCCCGCCGGCGGTCCCCCCGCTCCCCGCCCCTCCCGGGTCCAGGAATCCCAGGTAGTCGACGCTGGACTCGGGGATCACGTAGTGGGGCCGGGGCCCCAGTGTGCGGTCCTTCAGGTAGACGCCGTCGTCCGGCGGACCGTCGTCCCCCTCGGGCGCCGCGGAACCGGGCGCCACCCAGTCGTTGTCCAGCGCCTGGCGCAGCACCTCGGCGCTGCCGACCGAGAAGACCGTCACGTCGACCGGTCGGCAGTCCCTCGGAAGCCCCCCGTCGACATCGGCCCTGCGCCCGGCCTCGAAGGCGTCGGCCGCCGCCCGCACCGCCTCCTCCCCGTCCGTGGTGGTCGCCACGACCAGCTGCGCGGGGGGCGGGCACGGCCCGTTGAGGGCCGCGGCGGAGGGCGCCGCCACCAGCATCAGGACGCAGAAGACGGCGAAACCCCAGGCCGCGTACCTCGACAGGGGGAACCTCACCAGCACCTGCCTGATCTGCCTCAGGCCCGGAATTCTGTCCGCCGTCCGAAGGAGCGCGAGGAGCAGTAAAACCGCGATGACCGTAAGAAAGACCAGAACGAGCGGAAGCAGAGGAAAGTCGTCCGGCAGGAACCGGCCCAGGATCTCCTGGGCGAGCCACCCCGAGAAGAAGATCAGCAAAGCGACGAGACCGCCGATGAGCGCGGCCGCCACCTCGTCTCTCTCCGTTCTCTCGCTTTCTTTTCCTTCGCCTGTTCCAGCCATAGCGAGGCGGACATCCGGATCCCGGGGAAAGACCTCCGGATGGAAGCGCCGTCCCACCCCTTTCATTGGTGGTTCAGAATATACGCGCCCCGCTGATCATCTCCACGATATCGCCGACCTTTATTCTTCTTTCATCCCATCGCGCGCATTCACCCCATTGCCGGACATCGAGGTGTTCCCGTCCCGCCCTCCGCTTCCCTCCCCCTCCCACCGGGTCCCGGCCCCGCCGCGGCCCGGGGCGCGGCGGGGCCGGGCGGCCGCGAGGGAGAGGCGATCTCCCCCGGAAGGTAAGCCGCCATTATCCTCATTGGCGGGAAGGGAACTTTCAGCCCGCTCGGCACCGACTCCGGGAACTGCTTTTCGGGGCGGGGCCGAGCCCGGCCCCGTCACGGCGGCACGGGGCCGCCCCCTGTGTGATGCATCCGGAGATACGGAAACCTGGACGATGCGGCTCGACGGCTCCTCTCACCGCGCCTGGCCCGACAACAGCGTCGTCGGACGGCTCACCGAACCGCAGCGTGGTGACCTGCTCTCCCTCGGCGTGCGGCGCGAGTTCGCCGCCGGGCAGGTCCTGCTGCGCCAGGGGGAGCACAGCACGCACGTATTCGTCCTGGTGGCCGGGCACGTCAAGGTCCTCAGCGAGTCCGACAGCGGACGCACCATCCTGCTGTCGGTGCGCTCCCGGGGCGATCTGGTCGGCGAGCTCGCCGGGATGGACTCGAGCCCGCGGATGGCCCGGGTGGTGGCGATCGGCGCCATCGCGACCCGCGTCATGGCCTTCGCCGAGTTCGAGGCCTTCCTGGAACGCCACCCGGCGGCGGGCCGGACGGTCAACGGATCGATCGCGGCCAAGCTCCGCTCGGCCACCGACAAGATCGTGGACTTCAGCAGCCAGGAGGTCCCGGTCCGGCTGGCCCGCGCCCTGCTGCGTATCCTCGCCGACCACGGGCGCCCCGCCGAGGACGGCGTCTCCATCGGCATCCCGCTGACCCAGCCCGAACTCGCCGCGATCGTCGCCGCCTCCGAGCCCGCCGTCCACAAGGCCCTGGCCGAGCTGCGGAAGCACGAGGTGATCAGCGTCGGTTACCGCAGTTACGTGGTGCGCGACCCGGAACGGCTGCGCCGGTTCGCCGAACTCCCCGAAAGCCCGTAGCAGTACGGGATCTCGACCACCGATCCGCGTCACCGTGGAACCCGGCCCCTCGCCCGGCGCCCCTTCCCACGAAGACGTCCCCCTCCTCACCGCGAGAAAGGTGTCCGAATGGACTACCCCACCCCGGCCATCCGCCGCATGTGCCTGGCCGTGGACGCCGAAGCGTACGGCGACCGAGACCGCCGAGCCCAGAGCGAGATCCAGCACTGGCTGGTCAGGATCATGGACCTGGTCTGCGAGAACGCCAACCTGGACCGTTCCTGCTGGGACGTCCAGCCCCAGGGGGACGGTGAACTCGCGCTCCTGCAGCCGGGCATCGAGGAGGCCCGGGTGATCGCCTACTTCACGCACGAGCTCGCCATGGCGCTCTACCACCACAACGCCGACCTCAGGGAGGAGTCCCGACTCCGTCTGCGGGTCGCGTTCGACCAGGGCAACGTCTCCCTCGGCGCCAACGGCTACGCGGGCGCGGCGGTGGTCTCGGTCTGCCGGCTCCGCGACTCCGCCGCCGCCAAGCGGGCCCTGCGCGACAACCCCGAGGTCGACTTCGTCCTGACCGTCTCGGACTCCATCTACACCGACGTCGTCGACCAGGGCGACTACGACCTGTACAGCAGGGAGTTCACCCCCGTCGAGGTCAGCGACGAGGACAAGCGCTTCCGCACCCGCGCCTGGGTGCACGTGCCGACCGCGCACCCGCGGGTCCAGGCCGCCGCTCCCTACCAGGACTTCTCCCCCGACCAGATGCGCTGGTGGCCGCCCCGGGTCGCCAACACCGGACCGCAGGCCCACGTGCACTACAACTACGGGACCGTGACCGTGAACGGAGTCGGCGGCCCCGCCGCCGACCTGTAGCGGGGCACCGGCCGCCCCGAGCGGCCGGTGCCCTCCGCCGGCTCCCCACGGGCAGGTGCGGGACCGGCGGAACCGGGGTGGCGCGGGAGCAGGGACGGATACCGCGCCATCCCGGAACACGACGCCGACCGCGACGCGGTCCACCGCCTCAGAACAGGACCGACATCACCTCGCCGGTCTCGCGGAAGCCCACCTTCCGGTAGGCGGCGCGGGCCGGGGTGTTGAAGTCGTTGACGTAGAGGGTGACCGTGGGCGCGATGTCGGCGAGCGCGGCCCGCACCACGGCGGCCATCCCGGACACCGAGTGGCCGCGGCCGCGCAGCTCGGGGTGCACCCAGACGCCCTGCACCTGGCAGGCCTGCGGGGTGACCGCCCCGATCTCGGCCTTGAACACCACCCGGCCGTCCTCGATCCGGGCGAACGCGCGGCCGGTCCGGACCAGCTCCTCCACCCGGGCCCGGTACAGCGCGCCGCCGTCGCCCGAGTCCGGCGGCACCCCGACCTCCTCGGTGAACATGGCCACGCACGCCGGGATCAGGATGCCCAATTCGCTCACGCGCACCCGGCGCACCAGCGGGTCCGGGGCCGCCTCGGGCGCCCCGGACATCGCCATGACGGGCTGGCTGGCCCGGATCACCCTGGCCGGCCCCCAGTACGGGCCGAGTCTGCGCCACAGGTCGGTGACGGCCGGGACCGGCCCCACGATGGAGGAGCAGCGGCGCCCCCGCCAGCGGGCGTGCCCCGCGAAGTGCCTGACGGCGTCGGGATCGGCGTTGACCGGCACCAGGTTCGCGCCCGCGTAGCACAGCGCGGTGACGGAGCCCCGCTCGACGTAGCCCCACAGCTCCGCGCCGAGCCGCCCGGCTTCCAGCCCGGCGGCGCGCAGCCGGGAGGCGACGAAGACGTTTCCCACCGGGTCCTGGTCGAGGATGGCGTCCACCTGGGCGCGGTCCCGTTCACCGAGAACGCGCACCGGCGAGGTCCGGAGCACCCGCATCACCTCACCTGGAAACGTCCGCTGCGGACGGGAGAAACCGCCGCCCTACGGGCAATCGTAACCATCCGCACAGGGTAGTCCGCCGCCATCCGCGGTCACGATCCGAGGCGCTGGCCGGGGCCGGGCGCGGCGTGCCCCGCCGGCCGGTGCGGCCCGGGTTCGGGCAGCGGCGCGCAGGTCAGGTCCGCGCCCTCGCCGCCGCCCGCCTCGGGGAGCGTCCCGTCGCGCAGGTAGTCGGCGAGCGCGCGGTCCACGCACGCGTTGCCGTTGAGCGAGACGCCGTGGCTGACCCCGCCGTCCTCGACGACGAGCCGGGCCGTGGGGAAGCGCTCGCGCATCGCGTGGGCGCCCGCGATCGGGGTGGGGCCGTCCTCGGTCGCGTGGATGATCAGCGCGTCCTCCACCTCCGAGCCGTCCACCTGGAACCAGGGGCGGTCGCCGCCCGGCCAGAACATGCACGGAGCGTTGTACCAGATGTTGTTCCAGGCTGCGAAGGGCGCCTCGGTGTGCGTCTTGGCCCCGTCCTCCCGCCAGGTCCCGTAGTCCCGGGGCCACGGCGCGTCCGTGCACTCCGTGGCCAGGTAGGCGCCGAAGCCGGGATCGCTGTCGGCGTTCTCGCCGAGCCTCTCGTACGCGGTCTCCAGCATCCCGGAGTCGCCCGCCACGACGTGGGCGGACAGGGCGCGGGCGAGCACCGGCCAGTAGGCGCTGGTGTAGGCGGCGGACAGGAAGACGCTCTCGAACTCGGTGGGGCCGACGACGCCCGCCACCGGTTCGTCCGCCAGGGCCGCGCGGGCGGCGTAGTAGTTCGCGGCGACCTCGTCCCGGGTCGCGCCCAGGCCGTACTCGCCGTCGTGGCGGGCGGTCCAGCCGAAGAAGTTCCGCGCGGCCGCGTCCAGCGTCCGGCTCTGCGCGAGGTTGGCGCGGTACCAGGGGGTGTCCGGGTTGACCACGCTGTCGAGCACCAGCCTGCGCACCCGGTCCGGGTGGAGGGTGGCGTACACGGCCCCCAGGTAGGTGCCGTAGGAGTAGCCGAGGTAGTCGATCCGGTCCACGTCCAGGGCGCGCCGGATGTCCTCCACGTCGCGCGCGCTGTCCACGGTGGTGACGTGGTCCAGCAGCGGGCCGTTGCGCTCCCCGCAGGCCCTGGCGTAGTCGGCGGCCCGCCCCAGCAGCGCCTCCTCGGCCGCGGCGTCCGCGGGCACCGAGTCGGGCCGGACCGGGTCGAAGTAACCGGGGTCGCACGCGATGGCGGGGACCGAGGCCCCGGTGCCGCGCGGGTCGAAGCCCACCACGTCGTAGGAGTCGCGCAGGTCGTCGGGGAGTCCGGCGGCGACGACGGCCGCCAGCTCCCGCCCGGGGCTGCCCGGTCCTCCCGGGTTCACCAGCAGGGTGCCCTGACGCTCCCGCCGGGCGGGGACCCTGGACAGCGCGATGGTCACCGTCCCGGCGCGGTGCCCGCGCACGCCGCGCGCCATCGGGACCTCCAGCGCGGCGCACTCGGCCGCCGCGCCCTCGACCGGCCGCAGGTCGGGGCAGTCCCCCCACGCGGGCCCCGCGTCCGCCGCCACCGGCACCGCGGCCCCCGACACCGCCAGGACCCCTGCCGCGACCACTCCGAACACCCCGACCGCACCGCGCCGCATCCGGCCCGCCTCTCCCCCGAAGATCATCCAGACGCATTCTCACCGAGAGGAGCGATCACGGTGCGAAACGACACGATCTCTCCGCGCACCGCTTCGGGAGCGCCTTCTCCGGAAGAGCCCTCCGCATGGGATCCGGGGGTTTTCGGCGCGGGGTGTTCCGGCGTCGGGAATTCGCCGACCGGATCGTCGAGGTGTTCCCGTGCCCGGCGCGGCAACGAGGCGGCGACGAGCCGAGGACCCGGTCCGTGCGGGAGGATCCGGTTCACGGTCTCCACAGGGGCCCTGTCCGGTGATCTTGACGTTGTCGTTCCAAAAACCGCGGTTTTCAGAACGACAACGTCAAGACCACCGACGAGTCTCTCGTGAAACGGACATCGTGGGCGCGGCCTCGGCCCGCACCCGCCGTTGACGCGACCGGGGGCGGGCGCGTGGCGCGCCCGCCCCCGGCGGTGTGTCCTTCCCGGCGGTCAGCCCGCGACGCCCACCGTGGGCTCGCCGGACTCCACGCCCGCCTCGCGCATGTCCTCGGCGATGCGCATGGCCTCCTCGATGAGGGTCTCCACGATCTTGGACTCCGGCACGGTCTTGATGACCTCGCCCTTGACGAAGATCTGGCCCTTGCCGTTGCCCGAGGCGACGCCGAGGTCGGCCTCGCGGGCCTCGCCGGGACCGTTCACGACGCAGCCCATGACCGCCACCCGCAGCGGCACGTCCATGCCCTCCAGGCCCGCGGTGACCTCCTCGGCGAGGGTGTAGACGTCGACCTGGGCGCGGCCGCAGCTGGGGCAGGAGACGATCTCCAGGCCGCGCTCGCGCAGGCCCAGGGACTCCAGGATCTGGTTGCCGACCTTGATCTCCTCGGCGGGCGGGGCCGACAGCGAGACGCGGATGGTGTCGCCGATCCCCTCGGCGAGCAGCGCGCCGAAGGCGACCGCGGACTTGATGGTCCCCTGGAAGGCCGGGCCCGCCTCGGTGACGCCCAGGTGCAGCGGGTAGTCGCACTGCTCGGCCAGCAGCCGGTAGGCGTTGATCATCACCACCGGGTCGTTGTGCTTGACCGAGATCTTGATGTCCCGGAAGCCGTGCTCCTCGAACAGCGAGCACTCCCACAGCGCCGACTCCACCAGCGCCTCGGGGGTGGCCTTGCCGTACTTGGCCAGCAGCCGCTTGTCGAGCGAGCCCGCGTTGACGCCGATCCGGATCGGCACCCCCGCCTCGGTGGCGGCCTTGGCGATCTCGCCGACCTTGTCGTCGAACTTCTTGATATTGCCCGGGTTCACCCGCACCGCCGCGCAGCCCGCGTCGATCGCGGCGAACACGTACTTGGGCTGGAAGTGGATGTCGGCGATCACCGGGATCTGCGACTTCCTGGCGATGATCGGCAGCGCCGCGGCGTCGTCGGCGCTGGGCACCGCCACCCGCACGATCTGGCAGCCCGACGCGGTCAGCTCCGCGATCTGCTGGAGCGTGGCGTTGATGTCGGAGGTCAACGTGGTGGTCATGGACTGGACCGACACCGGGGCGTCCCCGCCGACGGGCACGCTGCCGACCATGATCTGCCGCGACTTGCGCCGTGGCGCCAACGGCCGCGGGGGTGCGACGGGCATTCCGAGATCGACGGACACGCGATTTTCACCTCGCCGGCCGTCGGGGTCGCCGACGGCGTTGCTCGACATTCATGGGTATCGGAAGCGACGCCGGGCAGCAGCGCCGCGACACGGAACGGGGACGAGGAGTCCGCGCCGTTCCCTGGCCTTCACAGGCTACCCGCCCCGGCCACCGGTTCCCTACGCGGAACCGGGTCCGCCGTCCGGCGGGCCCGGGCCGTGCGGACCGTGTTCACCCCGGCGTCACCGCTTCGCGGTGGACGCGGTCCGGGGTCACTGCACCAGGCGGACCGGGTTGAAGATGTCCGCGACCAGCAGCATCAGGCTGAAGCCCAGGAAGCAGGCGACCATGACGTAGGCCACCGGCATGAGCTGCGCCACGTCGAAGGGGCCGGGGTCGGGGCGCTTGAAGACCTTGGCCGTGTTCCTGCGGACGGCCTCCCAGAGCGCGCCCGCGATGTGCCCGCCGTCCAGGGGGAGGATCGGCAGCATGTTGAAGGCGAACAGGAAGAGGTTGATCCCGGCCAGCAGGTTGATCACCATCGCGGCGCGGTCCAGCGCGGGCGCGGGCAGGGCGAGGATCTCGCCGCTGATCCTGGAGGCCCCCACGACCCCGACGGGCGAGTCGGGCGCCCGCTCGGCGCCCAGGAAGGCCGCGCCGAAGACGTCGGGGATCTTGGCCGGGAGCGTGACGATGGCCTCGCCGACGGAGAGCATGGTGTCGCCGAAGAAGACCGCGGTCTCGCCCGCGCCGAGCGTCTGGCGCTGGTCCTGGGGCACGAACCCGACGAAGCCCGCGGTGACCGTCTCGGGGATCTGGCGGCCCTCGTCGTCCAGGAGCGGGTCGCCGTCGGCGTCGGTCCGGACCACGGGGTTGCCGTCGTCGTCCTGCTTGACCACCTGGTTCTCGATGAACTCGGTGGTGAGCGTCAGCTCCCGCCCGTCCCGGACGACGTCGATGGTGCCGGGGCCGACGTTGGCGCGGATCGCGGCCTGCACGGACTGCCAGTCGGGGGTGGAGACGCCGTTGATCGCGGTGATCTCGTCCCCCACCTCGAGGCCCGCCCGCGCGGCCGGGGAGGGCTCGGCGTCGGCGGGGCAGCTGTCGCCGGCGCTGGCGGCGGGCACCACGCACGCGTGCACCGAGCCGACGGTCGTGGTGGGCTGGTAGATGCCGATGCCCATCAGCAGGACGACGAACAGGACGAGGGCCAGGACCAGGTTCATGAACGGTCCCGCGAACATCACGATCAGCCGCTTCCAGGGCGCGCGCTGGTAGAACTGCCGGTCCTCGTCCCCGGGCTCCAGCTCCACGAAGGACGCCTCGCGGGCGTCCTCGATCATCGTCCGCCACCGCGACATCGGGCGGCCGGTGTCCGGTCTCGGCCTGGCCGGCGGGATCATCCCCACCATGCGCACGTACCCGCCCAGGGGCACCGCCTTGACGCCGTACTCGGTGTCGCCCCGTTTGGTGGACCACAGCGTCTTGCCGAAGCCCACCATGTACTGGGTGCAGCGGATGCCGAACATCTTCGCCGTCGCCAGGTGGCCGAGCTCGTGCCAGGCGATCGACAGCAGAAGGCCCAGGACCATGATGACGATCCCGAGTGTGGTCATCAACGCGACCATGTGCGTTCTCCTCAACCCTGTCGGGAGATGAGCTCCCCGGCCCGGACCCGGGCCCATTCGTCGGCCGCGTAGACGTCGGCGAGCGCCAGGTCGGTCCCCCGGTCCGCGTCCTGATGCTCAGAGACTACCCGCGCCACCGTGTCGATGATCGAAGGAAAGGCCAGGCGCCCGTTCAGGAAGGCGTCGACGGCCTCCTCGTTGGCGGCGTTGTACACGGCCGGGGCCGTGCCGCCCGCCGCGCCGACCTCGCAGGCCAGCTCCACGGCGGGGAACGCCTTGTGGTCCAGCGGCTCGAACGTCCAGCTCTGGGCCCGGGTCCAGTCGATCGCCGGAGCGGCTCCGGCGACCCGGTCGGGCCACGCGATGCCGTTGGCGATCGGGATGCGCATGCTGGGAGGGCTCGCCTGGGCGAGGGTGGAGCCGTCCACGAACTCCACCATCGAGTGCACGACCGACTGCGGGTGCACCACGACCTCGATCCGGTCGAAGGGGATGTCGAAGAGCAGGTGCGCCTCGATGACCTCGAGCCCCTTGTTGACCAGGGTCGCGGAGTTGACGGTGATGACCGGGCCCATGCTCCAGGTGGGGTGCGCGAGCGCCTGCTCCGGGGTGACGTCGGCGAGCCCGGCGGCGGAGCGGCCCCGGAACGGGCCGCCGCTGGCGGTGATGACGAGGCGGCGCACCTCCTGGCGGCGGGCCGCGACCCCGCCCTGGGCCAGGCTGGCGAGTTCGTCCTCGGGCACCCGGGGGAAGCACTGGGCGAGCGCGAAGTGCTCGGAGTCCACCGGCACGATCTGGCCGGGCGCGGCGAGGGCGCGGACCAGCGGGCCGCCCACGATCAGCGACTCCTTGTTGGCCAGCGCCAGACGTCGTCCGGCGCGCAGCGCGGCGAGCGTGGACTCCAGGCCCAGCGCCCCGGTGATGCCGTTGAGGACGACGTCACACTCCGCGGCGGCGAGTTCGGCGACGCCTTCGGGACCGGCCAGCACCTCGGCCGCGCTGCCGCGCGCGGCGAGGCGCTCGCGCAGTTCGACCGCCCTGGCGCGGTCCGCGACCGCCACGGTCCGCGCGCCGAGCGCGCACGCCTGCTCGACCAGCAGGTCCAGTCGGCCGCCTCCGGCCGCCAGCCCCACCACGTCGAAGCGGCCGGGCGCGCCCTCGACCACCTCGATGGCCTGGGTTCCGATCGATCCGGTGGAACCGAGGATCACGACCCGGCGCGGGGGGCCGGAGAGCTGGGAGGACACCGGAGCAGACACCTCGTTGGACTGGTATGCGATGGTCACGCCCCCATTGTGGCGCAGCACCCGGTCCTTCGGGGGCGCACCCGCCGGGAACGGCGGACCGGTGGGCGGCGGTGTGACGCGCTCCACTGATGTCCGTCGTGCGAGGGTTTCGTCGGCGGTCTTGGGCTTTCTGCCCGTTTCGGGGCCTGGAAGGGCGGAAAGCCCGTGATCATTCCGAGCGGGGGCGGGACCGGTCGGCGCGGTGCTGCCGGCCGCCACGCCGAGGGCCGCGGTGAGCGGCTACGACTTCGTCCGCTGCGTGCTGCTGGACCCGGTGCGGGGCGCGGGCGCGGGGATCGCCTGCCATGTGGCGCTCTGGCAGGCCGTTCGGCTCCTCGGGGTCCTCCCCGGGAACGGGCGCCTTCCCCCCTCGAAGCAAGATACAAACTCACCGTAATTAAATGAACACGTATCGTGTGGCATGATCCGTGGCATGACTGCGTCCATCGCCCAAGCGATCCTGGGCTCCCTCGCCGGGCTCACCATCGCCACGGTCGGCGTCCCCGCCGACACCGCCCTGACCGCGCCCGCCCCCGAGTCCGGGCTCACGGCCGCGGCGCCCCTGTCCCAGGCCTCGCTCCCGCGGCCCGAAGCCCCCGACGGACCGGACGGAGTGGACGGAGCGGACGGAGCGGACGGAGCGGCGCACCGGCCGGCGGCGGAGGAGCCCGCCGGACAGTCCGGCACGCTGGACTACTGGACCCCCGAGCGCATGGCCTCGGCCGTCCCCAGGGGAAGCCTGCTCGGCGGGGTGGTCGACGCGCTCCCGCCGCTCCCGCCGCTGTCCGGGGCCTCCCCCGAGACCCAGGGCGCGCCCGTCCCGACCAGCACGGGCCGGCGCTGGACGGGCGGCGGCCGGGTCGTGGCGACCACCGGCCGGGTTTTCCTGCGCATGGACGGCGGGGACTACACCTGCTCGGCCTCGGTCGTCGACGCCGAGAACAGGGACACCGTGCTCACCGCGGGCCACTGCCTCAAAGACGGCCGGGGCTCCTGGGCCGACAACTGGATGTTCGTGCCGGGGTACGACAACGGTGTCGAGCCGTACGGCCGCTACCCCGCCCGCAAACTGGTCGTCTCGCCCCGGTGGTCCAGGGGGGCCGACGACAGCTACGACTTCGGGTTCGCCGTGCTCGACACCGACCGGTCCGGCGGGCACGTCGCGGACCGGACCGGCACGCAGCGGATCGTGTTCAGCGACCGCGTGGCCGACCGGGTGTACTCCTTCGGCTACCCGTCCGTCTCCCCGTACAGGGGCCGCCACCTGCACTACTGCTCGGGCCCGACCACCCCTGACCGCAACGGCACCGCGGGGGCGGGCATGCGCTGCGAGATGACGCAGGGCTCCAGCGGCGGCCCCTGGTTCGCCGACTTCGACGCCGGCGCCGGAACCGGGACGATCACCTCGGTCGTCAGCTTCAAGTACGCCAACGACCCCGACGTCCAGTACGGCCCCCGCCTGGGCGCCGAGGCCAACCGCGTCTACGACACCGCGCAAGCCCTCTGACGCCCTTGTCCGCCCGGCGGGGACGCGGGCCCGCCGCCCGCGTCCCCGCCCCCGGGACTCGGCCGAAGAGGTCCCGGCGGTCGTCCCGCGCAGCGCTCCTCCCGCGCCCACGGCTTCCACCAGCGCCTCCACGGCGGGGTGACCTACGGCACACCGCCTCGGCGCCACCGGGAAGGCACTCCGTGCGGACTTTCGGCCCGGAACCGGGTAGGTTGCCGTCGCCGACCCCCCGACCCGAAGGAGTCCGAGGCCGACATGCCGACCCGACAGGGAGACCGACGCCCGAAATCGTCACTGACCGTCACGACACCGTCGCTCCTGGCCGCCGCGCTCGTTGCCGGGCTGCTGGGGGCCGCCCCCGCCTCCGCCGACACCGACGGCCTCGCCGACCTGCGCGCCGACCTGGACGCGCTGCTGGCCGACCCCTCACTCGCGGGGGGCACCTCGGGGGTGGTCGTACGCAGTCTCGACAACGGCGAGGTGCTCTACCGGAACGAGCCGGACGCCTCGCTCCTGCCCGCTTCCAACAACAAGCTGTTGACCACGGCGGCCGCGCTGGACGTGCTGGGGACCGACCACCGTTTCAGCACCCGGGTGGTGGCCGCCTCCCGCCCCCGCCACGGCACTCTCCGCGGCGACCTGCACCTGGTCGGCACCGGCGACCCGTCGCTGACCGTCGAGGTCTTCGACCGGCTCGCCGCGGACGTCGCCGCGGCCGGGGTCACCACGGTCACCGGGGACCTGGTCGCCGACGACAGCTGGTTCGACGACCAGCGGCTGCCGTCCGACTGGGAAGAGGGCGACCTGCAGTACTACTACGCGCCGCAGATCTCGGCGCTGACCCCGGCCGCCAACGCGGACCTGGACACCGGCGTGGTCGCCGTGCGGATCACCCCGGGCGAGAGCGCCGGAGACCCGGTGACGACGGCCCTGGAACCCGCCACGGACTATGTGAGCGTCGACAACCGGGCGACCACCGGCGACCCCTGGAGCGTCGGCGTCGACCGCGCCCTCGGCGGCAACACGATCACGGTGACGGGCGCCATGCCGCCCGGCGACCAGGGCTTCACCACCATGCGCACCGTGCACGAGCCCACCGGGTACGCCGCCGACCTGTTCGCGCGGGCGCTCGCCGACCACGGGGTGGAGGTCCGCGGCGACGCGGTCCGCGGCGAGGCCCCCGGCGACGCGGTCGCGGTGGCCCGGCACGACTCCGCCGAACTGGGCGAGCTGCTGGTCCCCCTCCTGAAGCTGAGCAACAACGGGCACGCCGAGATCCTGGTCAAGGCGATCGACCGCGAGACCGGCGGCGACGGAGGCTGGGAGGACGGCCTGTCCGAGGTCGAACTCGCGCTCACCCGGATCGGCCTGGACACGTCCGACCTGGAGCTGACCGACGGGTCGGGGCTCTCCCGCGGCAACCGGCTGTCCGCGGGGCTGCTGGCGGACCTGCTGGAGGAGGCCCCCGACGAACCGTGGTTCGCGGCGTGGTCCGCGGCCCTGCCGGTCGCCGGGGTCGACGGCAGGCTGGAGGGCGGCACCCTGGAGAACCGGATGCGCGGCACCTCGGCCGAGGGCAACGTGCGCGCCAAGACCGGCACGCTGACGGCCGCCAGCGCCCTGTCCGGCTACGTCACCGGCGCCGACGGCGAGTCGCTCCTGTTCTCCGTCGTCAACAACGGCTACACGGGGGCCGCGCCGCGCCCGGTCCAGGACGCCATCGCGGTGCGCCTCGCCGACTTCTCCCGGACCGCCCCCACCAGCGACGCCACCGCCGGCGCCGTCCCTCGGCAGCGCCTGCTGTCCGACCCGGCCGCCGACCACCTCGAGTGCTCCTGGGTCGAGGCCTGCTGACCCCGCGCCCAGGACCGGGCAGCGCCACCCGTCCGCAGTCGCCGTGGACGGGTGGCGCGTCCGCCTCCGGTCGGCCGCAGTTGGACGGGGAGCGCTTCCGCGAAGCGCGCCCCGGGTCAGTGCGCCGGAGGGGTCCGGAAGGCGGCCCCGCGCCACCGGAGCGGTCGGGGAGGTCAGGCGCCGCGCCACGCGGATCGCGGGGTCACGGCGGGCGGCGGGTACGGGTCGGGGCCGCGCCCACGATGACCGTTCCGCGTGGTTCCTGTCCGGTGATCTAGACCTTTCCGGGGCCTCAACCGTCTCTGAGACCCCGAAAAGGTCAAGATCAGCGAGAAGAACACCGTGAAGCGGGAACGCGAAAGGCCCCGCGGAGTGATCCGCGGGGCCCTGGACACGCGGTGTGATCCGCGGTCGAAGCTCTGCTAGAGCGGGAAGACGTTCTCCGCCTGCGGGCCCTTCTGCCCGGCGACGACGTCGAACTCCACGCGCTGGTTCTCCTCCAGGTTACGGAAGCCCGAACCGGAGATCGCGCTGTAGTGCACGAACGCGTCGGGGCCGCCGTCATCCGGGGCGATGAAGCCGAAGCCCTTTTCACCGTTGAACCACTTCACGGTTCCCTGAGCCATGTTCTCTCCTTATATCGGCTCTACTCGGACACTTACTAACGGTGCCCGAAGTTGTCGCGAGCCGTCTTCGAAAAGAGAAAACGCCCGCCGGCCAACAACTCCGCGGGCGATCAGGAACCATCAACTGCGAAATCAAAGACTAACAACTGAGTAAGAACCTACCAGACCCTCCTCCCACCCTGTCCAGCATCCGAAGGGTGACCCTCGCCACAGGCCGGCGGGGCGCGCGGCGCGCCCCGCCGGGACCGGGATCAGCGCCGGACGAAGCGCATGCCCTCGGGGGCGTAGCGCTCGCCCGCCGCGGCCCCGCTCGGCGCGACCTCGTCGATGGCCTTGAGGTCTCCCGGGGTGAGCACGATCGACGACGCCTGGGCGTTCTCCTCCACGTACCGGACGCGCTTGGTGCCCGGGATCGCCACGACGTCCTCGCCCTGGGCCAGGACCCAGGCCAGCGCGAGCTGGCCGGGCGTGGCGTTCTTGACCGCGGCCAGCTCGCGCACCCGGTCCACCACGTCCAGGTTCCTGGCGAAGTTCTCCCCCTGGAAGCGCGGGAGGAGGTGCCGCCGGTCGTCGGCGGGCAGGTCCTCGGGCGTGCGGATGGCGCCGGACAGGAAGCCCCGGCCCAGCGGGCTGTACGCGACGAAGCCGATACCGAGTTCGCGGGTGGTGGCCAGCACCCCGTCGTCCTCGACCTCCCGGGTGAACAGCGAGTACTCGGTCTGCAGGGCGGTGACCGGGTGGACGGCGTGCGCCCGGCGGATGGTCTCGGGCGCGGCCTCGGAGATGCCGAGGTATCCGACCTTGCCCGCGGTGACCGCCTCCTGGAGCGCACCCCAGGTCTCCTCCACCGGCACGTCCGGGTCGACGCGGTGCTGGTAGTAGAGGTCGATGTGGTCCACGCCGAGCCTGCGCAGCGACCCGTCCAGGGCCCGGCGCAGGTAGTCGGGCCGCCCGTTGACCCGTCCGGTCAGTCTGCCGTCGGGGTCCACCTCGTTGCCGAACTTGGAGGCGATCACGACGCCGTCCCGGCGGCCCTTGAGCGCCTCGCCCAGCAGCTCCTCGTTGCTCCACGGCCCGTACATGTCCGCGGTGTCGAAGAAGTCGACGCCGAGGTCCAGCGCCCGGTGCACCGTGCGGATCGACTCCGCGTCGTCCTGCCCCCCGTAGGCGAAGGTCATCCCCATGCAGCCGAGCCCCTGCTCGGAAACCGTCAGTCCCTGCGTCCCCAGAGCCCGCTTGCGCATGCCGCCTCCCCGTTCCCGTCCGCGATGGGCGCGTCCCGCCCCCGCCACACCTCCCCGTACCCGTCGCACGCCAAACCAGGCGTCCCGGGAACCTCCCGCTCGGGGCGCCGGGCCCGGGGGACGGGGTCCTCGGGCCGCCTACCCTGGAGCTGTTATGGACAGCGGCATCACACCCCAGGTTCTCCCCCCGACCCGCGTCGTGCTCGCCGAGGAGGAGTGGCGCGAGCGTGCCGAGCGGCACGCGGCGCGGGCCGAGGAGTTCGTGCGCAGCGCCGGACGCGCGTCCGCCCGGCCGGTGGAGGGCTTCCTCTTCACCTACTACAGCCACCGCCCGGCCCAGCTGCGCCGCTGGCACCCCGGGCCGGGCGTGGTGCTGCTGGGCGGGTCCGCCCGCGCGGGGTTCGGGCGCTGGTACCGCGAGACCACCGCCGCCGACTCCTCGGGCACGCCGGTTCCCGGCGTGGAGCTCGACGTCCCCGCTTTCCGCGCCGCCCGGGACCGGGCGCTGGGCTTCGTCGGGGACCTGCTCTCCGCGGTCCGGGACCGCCCCGCGAACTTCGGCTGCTTCGGCCTGCACGAGTGGGCGATGGCCTACCGGCTCCCCGCCGGGGAGCTCCGGCACTCCTCGCTCCCCCTGCGTCTCGGCGCCGAGGGCACCGACCGGGTGGTCGAGTCGCACCGCATCCGCTGCTCGCACTTCGACGCGTTCCGCTTCTTCACCCCGGAGGCGCGCCCGCTCAACCAGCTCCAACCGACCCGCGAGAGCCAGGTCGCGCTCGACCAGCCGGGCTGCCTGCACGCCACCATGGACTGCTACAAGTGGGCCTACAAGCTCTCCCCGGCCACGCCGGGCGAGTTGCTGCTGGACTGCCTGGAGCTGTCGCGGGACGTGCGCGAACTCGACATGCGCGCCTCCCCCTACGACCTCGCGGACCACGGCTACCCTCCGGTCCGCATCGAGACCCCCGAGGGCAAGGCCGAGTACACCGCCGCCCAGCGGGCCTTCAGCGAACGCGGCCAGGTGCTGCGCGGCCGGCTGCTGGCCGTGGTCCGCGCGCTGGCCGCCGAGGACCGGTAACCCCCGGTTCCGCGGCCGGGGCGCGGTTCCGGGGCGACGGGCCCCGGAGTGTGACGCGTTCCACAGCGGACTATTGACACCATCGAAAGCACTCCGTAACATTGTTCTTACGGAAAGCGCTTTCCTATCCTGCGACGGGCTCGGGAAAACGGCATCCGCCGTGCGCGGTGCGACGGCACCTCGATGGATACCGCCCCGCCAGCCCCGGCTACCCGGTTCCCCGGCCCCCACGGGGAACCGTCCCCCACCGTCCCGATCCCCCTCGGCCGGACAGCGGTCCTCCGTCGGGGGCGTCGGGATTCGCGAAGGAGGTATTTCCCCATGCGACTCCGAGCGGCAGCATCCCCGGTCAGACGGGTCCCCGAACGATGGCGCCTGCTGGCGGCGATCACCGCGGCGCTGGCCATGGCCCTGGCCACCGTCGCCGCGGTGGCGCAGCCCGCCGCCGCGGCGACGATCGACACCAACGCCTACTACGTGCTGGTGAACCGGCACAGCGGCAAGGCGATGGACGTGTGGGAGTGGTCCACCGAGAACGGCGGGGAGATCCGCCAGTTCGCCGACCTCGGCGGCCACAACCAGCAGTTCCGGTTCGTGCCCTCCGGCGACGGCTACTACTCGCTGGTCAACCGGCACAGCGGCAAGGCCGTGGACGTGTGGGAGCACTCCACCGCCGACGGCGCCGAGATCCGCCAGTACGACCCGCTGGGCAACCCCAACCAGCAGTTCCGGGTCGTGGACTCCGCCGACGGCGACGTCCGGCTCCTCAACCGCAACAGCGGCAAGGCCCTGGAGGTGTGGGAGTGGTCCACCGCCGACGGCGCCCGCCTCTCCCAGTACACCGACGCCGACGGCGCCAACCAGCGCTGGCGCCTGACCAAGGTCACCGACGACGGGGGCGGCTCCTCGGACGGCCTGACCGGCTGGGCCACCCAGAACGGCGGCACCACCGGCGGCCAGGGCGGCTCCACCACCACGGTCACCAGCGCCTCCGCGCTCACCTCGGCCATTCAGGGAGACAACGCCGCGGTCGTCCGGGTCAGCGGGACCATCAACCTGTCGGGGATGAACCGGGTGGGTTCGAACAAGACCATCATCGGCGTGGGCTCCAACGCGGCGATCACCGGCGGCGGCCTCAACCTGAACGGCTCCCACAACGTCGTCATCCGCAACATCGCCTTCAGCGGATGGGACGACGACGCGATCAACATCCAGGAGAGCAGCACCAACGTCTGGGTCGACCACAACAGCTTCACCGACGGCTACGACGGCGCCGTGGACGTCAAGCGCGAGTCCGACTTCGTCACCGTCTCGTGGAACCACTTCTTCGACCACGGCAAGTCCATGCTGCTGGGCCACTCCGACAGCCACGACGAAGACGAGGGCCACCTGCGGGTGACCTACCACCACAACTTCTTCGACGGCAGCGACACCCGCCACCCCCGCGTGCGCTTCGGCAACCCCGTGCACGTCTACAACAACTACTACCGCGACAACGAGTACGGAGTCGCCTCCACCATGGGCGGCGGCGTCCTGGTCGAGGGCAACTACTTCGAGAACGTCGAGGACCCCACCCTCGTGGGCTACGCCTCCTCCGACGACGGCGCCATCGTCCAGCGCGGCAACGCCTTCACCGGCTCGGGCACCCCCGAGAGCGGCGGCGGCACCGTCGACCCCATCCCCTACAGCTACTCGCTCGACAGCGCGGGCAGCGTCCCCGGCATCGTCTCCAACGGCGCGGGCCCCGGCAACATCTGACCCGGCCCGCCACAGGAGTGAACGGGTGAAGAGGAGCCCGGCCCGTGCGGGCCGGGCTCCTCGCCCGTCCCCGCACCGGTTCCTCAGCGGCCCCAGCCCGCGGGGATCCGCTCCAGCACACCGCCCCGGAACACCTCGTACAGGTCGAGGGGTTCGAGGTGGACGTAGCCGATGTGGCAGTCGCAGCTCGCCGCCGGGCAGGGGCGCGGGCGCAACCGGGCGGCGAAGGAGCCGTCGTAGAGGTTGCCCAGCTCGGTGGGCAGGAAGTGGCAGCGGCGCACCGTCCCCTCACCGTCCACCGAGACGACGGTGTCGCCGGTGCGGCAGGCCAGGCCGAGGCTGCGGTGCGGATCGCGGCTGTAGTGGAAGTGCGGGTCGAGCTCCTGCCAGAGCGCGGCCTCGGCGTCCGTGTAGGAGCGCCCCTCGGCGGCGTTGACCCACAGGTAGACCCCGTCCGCGAGGTCCGCGCGGAGCCTGCGCGCGTCGGCCAGGTGCTCGGGCAGCCCCACCACGCCCACGCTGAACCGGACCCCCAGCTCCCCCAGTCGGCGGCACTTGGCGAGGAAGCGGTCGTACGGCGTCTGGCCCGGGTGGAAGGTCGCCCACAGCGCCGCGGTGGAGCGGTCGCACCCGGCGAGCCACTCCACGCGCCCGCTCAGGTTGGTCTGGATGGCGACCCGCTCGACGTTCGCCAGGTGGCTGAGCCGGGTGACGGCGGCGCGGTACCAGGAGCGGACGAGCCCCTCGCCCCACGGGGTGAACAGCACCGACAGGCGGGTTCCGGGATTCGCCCCGGCCTGCTCGGCCACCCAGTCGGTGAACCGGTCCAGGGCGGCGCGGTCGGCGCGCAGCTGCCCCGGGGTGTCGCGCCGCTTGGCGAAGGGGCAGTAGGGGCAGTCGTAGTCGCAGCTGGCGAGCGGCCCCCGGTACAGGACGGACAGGGTCTCGGGCAGGCTCATCGCGCCTCGTATCCGGCCATCAGGTCCGCCACCGGGGCGGAGAAGAACAGCGGGCCGATCGCGTCCGAGTGCGCGAGGCCGGTCGGGGTGAGCCGGGGCGCCCCCTCCTCCACCCAGCCGCGCCCGGCGAGCAGCGCGAACTCGGCCGCGAAGTCGGCGCGCGGGTCGGCGCCGAAGCGCGCGCGGTACAGGTCCGGGTCCACGCCGTCGGCCTGGAGCAGCGACTGGAGGAGGTGGCGGCGGCGGCGCTCGTCCCCGTCGAGGCGGAAGCCCACCTCGGCCCGGCCGAACCCGCCGGGGCCGCGCGAGGTGTAGTCGTCCAGGATCGCGCGGACCGGTGAGACCCCGACGGCGTAGTCGAAGGAGTAGTGCAGGTCGCGGGTGTAGGAGCGGGCGCCGCAGCCGAGCCCCACCATTCCGTCGGTCTGGCAGCAGTAGGCGGGGCCGTCCTCGGTCGGCGCGTCCGCGCGTTCGAACATGCGCATGGAGACCTGCCGGTACCCGCGCTCCAGGAGGTGGTCGCGGCCCTGGTGGTAGAGGCCGAGCCGGTGGTCGTCCCAGTCGCGGGCGCGCCGCCCCAGGCCGGTGAGGGGGCGCACGTACAGCGGGTAGAGGTAGACCTCCTCGGGGGAGTGCTCCAGCGCGGTGTCCAGGGAGTACCGCCAGGTGTCCGGCGTCTGGCCGTCGATCCCGTAGATCAGGTCGAGGTTGAGCCGGGCGCGGGGGGCGTGCGCGCGGATCGCGGCCAGGGCCCGGTCCACCTCGGAGCGGCGCTGCGGGCGCCCGGCGGCGCGCGCCTCGGCGTCGACGAAGCTCTGCACCCCGATGCTGATCCGGGTGGCCCCCCGCTCGGCCAGCACCGCCAGGCGGTCGGGGGTGGCGGTGGCCGGGGAGGTCTCCACCGACACCGGGATGCCCGCCAGGTCGGCGCCGAGCGTGTCCTCGGCGAGGTCGTAGAGGCGTTCCAGCTCCGGCGCGCTCAGGTAGGTGGGGGTGCCCCCGCCGAACGCGGCGCGGGCGAACCCCGCTCCGCCGCCGACGGCCCCGGCTGCGGCCTCGGCCTCGCGGGCCAGCGCGTCGAGGTAGGCGGCGACCTGCCCGGCGGGCGGGGTGGAGCGGGTGAACAGGTTGCAGAAGCCGCAGCGCATCTCGCAGAACGGGATGTGGAAGTACAGCGACAGGGCGTCCACCGGCTCGTCCCGCCACACGTCGGCGAGGGTCGGGGGTTCGGTGAAGGGCCGGTAGGCGGTCTTGTGCGGGTAGCCGTAGACGTAGGAGCGGTACGGCGAGTCCGCGGCGGGCGCGGCGGGTCCGGTGTCGGGCGTTGTCACGGTGTCCTTGGTCTTTCTGTGCGGTCTCCGCCGGTCGGTGGCCCCGGGCGCCTGCGGTCCAGCGTGAAGTGCGCGTAGGGGACGGTCCAGACGGTCTCGTGGCCGACGCGGTGCCCGGTGTGGCCGTCCTCGCCGTACGCGGTGCCGTGGTCGGCGCACACGATGGCGAAGCAGGGGCGGCGCGCGGCCGCCGCGTCGAACAGCGCGGGGATGTGGCGGTCCACGTACTCCAGGGCCGCGGCGTGGCTGGCGGGCGTGTCCCCGTCCCCGCTGGTGGCCCCGGGCAGGTGGAACCAGTTGGGCTGGTGCAGGGCGGCCACGTTCAGCAGCAGGAACAGCGGCCGGTCCGCGGGGGCCGACCCGATGACCCGCTCGGCGCACGCCACCTGGTTCTCGAACGAGGCGGGGTCGGCGACGCCGTAGCCGGGCTCCCAGTGGCTCTCGGCGAACATGCCGGGCAGCACCGAGCCGAGCGCGGACCCGCGGTTGAAGAAGCCGGTGCCGCCCACGCACGCGGTGTGGTAGCCGGCGGCGGCGAGCCCCGCGGGGAGGTCCGCCTCGTCGAACACCCAGGTCCGCTCGTCGGTGCTGGTGCTGCCGGGGAAGCCCGCGGCGAACAGCCGGGGACGCGGCCCGGGTTCGGCGGGTGTGGGCAGGAAGCCGGCCAGCATCGCCAGGTGGGAGGCGTAGGTGAAGCTGGCGGGGGCGTGCCGCCGCTCCCAGCCCCCGGCGGGCAGCACCGACGCGAGGTTGGGCGTGCGCCCCTCGGCGAGCAGCCGCGCCGCCACGTCGTACCGCAGGGTGTCGAGCGTGACGAGCAGGATGTCGTGCGTTCCGACCACGTCGTTCATGTCGGGGCGCGTCCCCATCGGCCTCTCCTCCGTCCCGTGCGGTGTGCTCGGGAAATCTATCCGACGGGGGTGTCAGCCGGGGCGTTCACCCGGCGGCCTCCCACGGGCGCGGCTGGAGGCCGACGAGGCGTCCGGGGACGCGGAGCGCGTCGGCGATCTCGGTGATCTTGTCGTGGGTGGTGACGCGGCCGTTGCCCTTGGCGAGGTGGCCCACGCGCGCGGGGTTCATGTCGCAGGCGATGGCGATGCGGGAGTAGCTGATCCCGCCCCACTTGCGGGCGAGGCGGAACACGGTGCCGAAGTCGTGCGCGGCCAGGGCCTCGCGCACGTCGGACCGGGCGAGCACGTGGTCGGGCAGCACCGCGTCGGGGCCGGGCGGGGCCGGGCGCGGCGCGGGCGCGTACGGGGCGGGGCCGGGGGCCGCCGTTCCCGCGTGCAGGAGCGGCCAGGCGCGGAACAGCACGCCCCCCGTGCCCAGGACCTCGTCCAGGGCCAGCGCCAGGGGCGCGGGGCAGGGGCAGGCGCCGGCCTCGACCTGCCCGACGAGCGCCGGCGCGGCGTTGACGCGCCGCGCGAGCGCCTTGACCGTGAGGGCGCGGTGCCGGCGCCAGTGGCGCACCTCGGCCCCGAACCAGTCGGCCACGGCACGGGGCGGGGCGGGGGGTTCGCACGTGGGGGAGCGGTCGGCGGACACGGGTTCTTCTTCTCCTCCGGATCGTCGGCGGGGCCGCGCACGGCGGCGGGTCGGGGGCCGGGAACGGGGCCGGAATTCAATGCGGGCGCATCAATGCGGAGCCGTTTCGGCGCATTCGGAGTTCGATTCCCGCACGCTTTACACCGCGTTCCCGAAAAGAAGAATAGGGCCTCTGTGGACGGCGATTTGCCACGTCTTCCGGTCAAGTGCTTATCTAAGCCGAGAGCCGTGAGCAGCCACTTCACCGGTGTGCAGAAAGGTGTGCAATAAAGTGCAGGAAGACAAGGGCCGTTGGGGGAGGATTGGCGGCCACATTCGTTTCCACCGTAAACGCGCTGGTCTTTCCCAGAGCGATCTGGCCGGCCGAGTCCTGTTGTCGGCCACCATGCTCAGTGCGATGGAACGCGGTGTACGGGGCATCAAACGGGAGTATCTGGACCGCATCGACAGCGCGCTCGGCACAGGGGGAGCGCTCGCCGACCTCTGGGACCGCACCCTGGACTCCGGGCTCCCGGCCTGGTGCCGGAGGGTCGTCGACGTCGAACAGGCGGCCTCCGAGATCCGGACCTACCACCCGCTGCTGGTCCCCGGCCTGCTCCAGACGGAGGAGTACGCCAGGCACGTCCTCCTCGTCAGCCGCCCCAAGGACACCGCCGCCGAGATCGACGTCCTGGTCCGGGAACACATGCGACGCCAGGCGGTCCTCGACCGGGAGCGCCCGCCCCGCCTGCTGGTCGTCCTGGAGGAGGGCGTCCTGCGCCGCCCCACGGGGGGCCGCGAGCTCATGCGGCGCCAGCTCGGCCGCCTGCTGGAGGCGTGCGACCACCCGGGCACGGCGATCCAGGTGGTGCCCTACGAGAGCGAGCACCACCCGGGCCTGTCCAACGCGTTCACCCTGTTCACCGTCCCCGGGAAGGAGACCGTCCTGCACGTGGAGACGCGGCGCCCCGGAGCGCCCACGAGCGACCCCGAGACGGTGGACGACCACGTCGAGCTGTTCGGCGACCTGCGCGGCGCCGCGCTGCCCCTGAGGACGTCGCGGCGGCTGGTCGCGGAGGCCCTGGGCGGCTCCCCGTGAGCGGCCCGGGGGCCTCAGGACCGGACGCCCGCGGCGGCCCCTCGGGGCGCGAACCCTCCCGAGCGCACCGCCTCCACCTGCTCCCCGTAGGTGTCGCGCCCCTCGTGCAGGACACCCGGCAGCAGGTCGCCGAACGCGTTCACCTCGCACACCGCGCTGGAGTGCCACCCGGGGGCCAGCAGCAGGTCCACGCCCGCGTGCAGCGACCGGGGAAAACACTCCGCCGCGTGCTCGGCGACGGCCATCGCGCCCGACCAGGCGGCCTCGCCCATCCGCTCGCGCAGCGCCGCCAGGTCGCCCCGCGCGTTGCCCAGGTGCAGGTTGGTCATCGGGGACTTCGACGAGCGCACCACGACGTGGGTGGCCCGCCCCGCGACGACCACCACCCGCAGGTCGATGACGCGGTCGTGCAGCCCGGCCTTGGGCAGCCAGCGCTCGACGTGCACCCCGTCGGCGCACAGCGCGTCGACGATCGCGGCCACGTCCGCCTCGTCCTCGTACTCGCGGATGGCGAGGCTGTTGTACAGCTCCGGCCCCGCCCCGGCGCGCACCAGGTCCACCGAGGTCACCGCGCGCACCCGGCCCGGGCGCGTCGCCAGCGCCACCACCCCGGACGCCGAGGAGCCGTGGGCGGGCTTGACGAAGACCCTGCCCCAGCCCCGTTCGGACATCCGCTCGCGCAGTTCGGCGTACCCGGCGACCGGTCCGGCCAGCGCGGGCGGCACCGGCACCCCGGCCCCGGCGAGCACCGCGTGGCAGCGCCGCTTGTCGCACATGACGGCCAGTTCGCCGGGGTCCTGGAGCAGCCGCGCGCCGGGCGCGTCGGCCACGGCCCCGGCGAGCCGGTCCAGCGCGGCGCGCAGCCCCGCGTGGAACGCGGCGGTGCCCTCCACCCGGTAAGGGTCGGGCGCGCGGTCGAGGCCGCGCAGCAGCCGCGCGGTCTCGTGGTCCTCCCCCGGCGAGTCGATCCGCACCAGCGCCCCCGGCGGCACCCGGACCCCGCCCGCCGCAAGCTCCGGCCAGGGCAGCAGCACCGGGCCGGCCATCCCCGCGGCGCGCACGGCCTCGGTGAACAGCCGCAGCCTCCGGCTTCCGGGGACCGCGACGACGGCCAGGGGGGCGGTGTCCGTGCCGGTCCTCATTCGGTGACCGCCGGGTAGTAGACGTCCCGGACGTCGTCCGTCCCGGGATCCTGGGGCTCCCCCAGGTCGACCTCGACTCCGGGCAGCGCCGCGCGCACCCTCTCCGCCATCCCCTCCTCGGCCAGGTAGTGGTGGCGCAGGTCCAGGCGGCCCAGGCCGCGGAACCCCGGGCTGTCGGCGATGATCCGGGCCCCGTCGTCGGTGAGCGTGCCCATCGACAGGTCCAGGACCTCCAGCCTTCCCAGAACCGGCGCGTCGGCAAGGGCCCGGACGAGGTCGTCGGTCCGCTCGGCGTTGCGCAGCCCCAGCGAGCGCAGCGCCGGAAGCGCCGTCCCCGACAGCAGCGGGGCCAGCGTGTCCACGGTGGTGGTGCGGCCGTGGTCCTCCACCCCGAGCCACAGCTCCAGGTTCTCCAGCGCGGGCAGGTCCGACGCCAGGATCCCGGCGACGGCCTCCTCGGGCAGCCCGCCGGTCTGCGCGGTCAGCGAGGTGAGCGCCTCGTGCCGGACCGCGGAGAACTCCAGCCCCATCCCGCCGCGCACGGTGAACTCCTCCAGAGCGGGGAACGCCGCCACCAGGGGCGCGACGTCGCACTGCTCGATCCAGGAGATCTCCGACTCCTCCAGGACGAACTCCCCGAAGAACAGCGACCGCAGCGCCGGGAACCGGCCCGCGCTCTCCACCAGCAGGTCGCGCGGCACCGCGTCCGGCTTCTCGTAGTACTCGCTCCAGCTCCCGACGACGAGCGCGGTGACCCTGGTGGTGTCGACCTCGGCCAGGAAGCGCGCGAAGCACCCCTCGAACGGCTTCTTCCCATTCGGGCCCACCGTGCGCAGCCGCCACGCGACCGACCCCGGGTCGGCGAGTGCCGCCGCGTAGGCCGCGTCCGGCTCCAGCCGCTCGGGAAGCGGCCGCCCCTCGCGCTGGGCCCGGTACCGCAGGACGCGCAGCCGCTCCGCCTCCAGGTCCGGGGAGAGGAACTCCATCACGGGAAGGCCCGCGAACTCGGTGATGTACTCGTTGATGGTCACACGCCACTCCGGGGAAGGGGGGTTTCTGTCGGTGGTCCCGGCGCCGGCGCGGCCCGGAACGGCCGCCGGGGACCGTCGTCCGGGGTCACTCGGTGACCGAGGGGTAGTGGGACGGCTTGTCGGGGGTGCTCTCCCCCCGCCAGTCGTCGAGGACGACCTCGACCCCGGGCAGGGCCGACGGCAGCGTGGCCGCCCTGTCCCGGGACAGGAAGTGGTGGCTCAGGTCCAGGCGGCTCAGGCCCCGGAAGGCCGGGCTGTCGGCGACGGCCCGCGCCCCGGTGTCGGTGAGGGTGCCCATCGACAGGTCCAGGGAGCGCAGCCCCTCCAGGACCGGCGCGTCTGCCAGCGCCCGCACCAGGTCGTCGGTCCGCTCGGCGTCGCGCAGCCCCAGGTGGCACAGCTCCGGGAGCGCCGCCCCCGACAGCAGCGGCGCCAGCGTCCCGGTGGAGGTGTCGCCGCCGTAGTGCCCGACCCCCAGCCACAGCTCCAGGTACTCCAGCGCGGGCAGGTCCGAGGCCAGGATCCCGGCGGTGACCTCTTTCGGCAGCCCCCCGGTCTGCACGACCAGCCCGCGCAGCCCGCCGTGCCGGACCGGGTGGAACCCCAGTCCCGTCCCGCCCCGCACCGTGAACTCCTCCAGTGAGGGGAACCCCTCCAGCAGCGGGGTGACGTCCGTCTGCCGGATCCAGGAGATCTCGGCCTCCTCCGAGAGGAACTCGCCGAAGAACAGCGAGCGCAGCGCCGGGAACCGGTCGGCGCGCGCCAGCAGCGCGTCCCGGACGCGGCCGCCCAGCGTCTTCTCGGCGGTGTCGCCCCAGCAGCCGATGACGAGCGCGCCCACCTCGGCGGTGTCGACCTCGGCGAGGAAGCGCGCGAGGTACTCCTCGAACGGCTCCCGCGGATCGTACGAGGACACCCGCAGCCGCCACGCCGCCGATCCGGGATCGGCCAGCGCGGCGTCCAGCGCCTCGTCCGGTCCGGGCTCCTCGGGCTCCGGCATCCCTTCGCGCCGGGCGCGGTACCGGAGGTCCCGCAGCCGCTCCGCTTCGAGGTCCGCGGAGGGGAAGTCCACCACGGGAAGGTCCGCGAACTCGGTGATGTGCTCGTTGATCACGCGTGACTCCGGGGGGAGGGGCGGTCGGGACACGACAGTGATACCAGGCCGGGGCGACACCGCGCCCCGGCGAGCCGCCTCCGTCACCGGCGGCGCGGACTCACTCGGTGACCTCGGGGTAGTAGTACACCTCGTCCTTGTAGGCGTCCGGCTCCTCGGGGCCGCTCAGGTCGAGGTCGACCCCCGCCAGGGCGGCGCGCAGTTCGGCCATGACCGGCTCGCTCAGGAAGTGGTAGCGCAGCACCAGGCGTTCCAGGCCGCGGAAGGCGGGCGCGGAGGCGAGCACCCGGCCGCCCTCGTCCCTCAGGACGTGCCCGGACAGGTCCAGGACCCGGATCCGGCGCAGCACGGGCGCCCCGGCCAGGGCGCGCACCAGGTCGTCCCCCCACGGGGAGTTGCGCGGGCCCAGGTGGCGCAGGCTCGGGAAGACCTTCCCCGACAGCAGCGGCTCCAGCGTCTCCACGGTGGTGGTGCCGCCGTAGTCCTCCACCCCGAACCACAGCTCCAGGCGCTCCAGCGCGGGCAGGTCCGACGCCAGGATCCCGGCGACCGCCTCCCCGGGCAGCCCGCCGGTCTGCACGGTCAGCGACGCCAGCGCCTCGTGCCCGGTCGCGGGGAACTCCAGCCTCTCCCCGCCGCGCACGGTGAGCTCGCGCAGCGCGGGGAACGCGGCCAGCAGCGGGGTGACGTCCGTCTGCTGGATCCAGGAGATCTCGGCCTCCTCCGCGAGGTACTCGCCGAGGAAGAGGGCGCGCAGCGCCGGGAACCGGCCCGCGTTCCCTACCAGGAGGTCGCGCGGGACCGAGGCGTCGACCTCGTAGGACTCCCCCCAGCAGCCGATGACGAGCGCGCCCACCCGGGCGGTGTCGACCTCGGCCAGGAAGCGCGCGAAGTACTCCTCGAACGGCTCCTGCGGATCGTACGAGGACACCCGCAGCCGCCACGCCACCGACCCCGGGTCGGCCAGCGCCGCCGCGTAGGCCCCGTCGTCCGGCTCGACCCGCGCGCCGTCGGCCCCGGCGTGGCGCCGGGCCTTCTGGTACCGCTCCTCCTCGATGTCATCGGAGAGGAAGTCCACGACGGGAAGGCCCGCGAACTCGGTGATGTGCTCATAGACGGACATGCCATGCTCCATACGACGGCGGCTCGATCGCGACCAGTGAACCAGTATCCGCCGACAGCGGGCGCGCACCACGCCCGCGCCGGGCCCGGCTCAGCGGAGCGTCGGAGGCGTGTAGACCACCGACCAGGGCAGGGGCCCGTTCCCGGTCGGGGCGACGCTCTCCGCCGGCCGGTCCGCGCCCAGCGCCGCGGCCGCCGGTTCCGCGACCCGGGGCGCGGCCGGGTGCGGGAACGCGGCGGGCCAGGCCGCCGAGATCCGGTGGTGCAGCGGCTCCCCCTCGATCGGCCGCCAGGCCACGCGCGGCTCCCTGCGGGCGGCCGCCTCCGGCGCGAACGCCACCCCCTGTCCGGCCAGGACCAGCCCCAGCAGGAACTCCAGGTTCCCGGCGTCGCGCACGCGCCCGGGGGCGTACCCGTGCGCCCGGCAGGTCCCCAGGACGTGGTCGTGCCAGGCGGGGGCCGCCGCCCGGGGGAAGGACACCAGGTCGTGGCCGTCCAGGTCGGACAGGGCGACCACGCGTCGGCGCGCCAGCGGGGACGCGCGCGCCAGCACCACGCCCAGCGGGGTCCGCGCCACGGGGCCGAACCGCAGGCCGTCGGCGTCGGCCGGGTGGTACACCAGTCCGACGTCCAGGCCCGCCGAGGCGAGCCGCCGGACCTGCTCGGCGCTGGTCAGCTCGTCGAGCTCGACGCGCAGCCCGGGGACGCGCTCCGCGATCCCGGCCAGCAGCGCCTGCAACGCCACGGCCGGGGTCTCCGGCGGGACGCCCATGCGCAGCGTCCCGACGTCGCCGTCGCGCACCCCGCGCATGACCGCGCGCAGCCGCTCCTCCCTGGCCAGCAGCTCCCGCGCCTCGTCCAGGAGGTGCAGCCCGGCCGCGGTCAACTGGATCCGGCGGCGCGACCGGTCGAACAGCTCGACGCCCAGCTCGCCCTCCAGCCGCCGGATCGACTGGCTCAACGGCGGCTGGGCCATCCCCAGCACCTCGGCGGCCCGTCCGAAGTGCATCTCCTGGGCCACGACGACGAAGTGGCGCAGATGCCGAGAGAGGTTCACCGCGCCACCATAGGCGATCACCGCCGGGGCCGGTGGGCTGCCGTCTCGGGACCGATAGCGTTCGGGCGTGAATACGGAAGAGCGGATCATCGACCTTTTCGATGGCGCGGACGTGGACGCGCGGCTGCACGCGGTGGACATCGAGACCGGCCGGGAGGTCGCGGCACGGGCCGACGAGCAGGTCGTCATCGCCTCGATGTTCAAGATCCTGCTGGTCCTGGAGTTCTCCCGGCAGGCCGAGGCCGGGCAGGTCGACCCGGCCGAGCGCGTCACGGTCGGCCGGGCCGACCGCCTGGGCGGCTGGGGGACGGCGGGGTGCGCGGACGACGCCGAGCTGTCGCTGCGCGACCTCGCCTTCTTCGCGATGTCGGTCAGCGACAACACCGCCGCCGACCTGCTCATGCGCAGGATCGGCCTGGACACGGTGCAGCTGCTGGCCGCCGAGCTGGGCCTGGAGCGCACGCGGATCGTCGGCGGCCCCCGCCAGGTGCTGGAGACGATGCTCGCGGACGCGGACGCCCGGGACCCCGCCGAGTTCGCGCGGGTCTTCCCGACCCTGCCGCTGGAGCGGGTCCGGTCGATGCGGGTGCTGGACCCCGCGCACACCACGTCCAGCACGCCCCGGGAGATGACCCGGCTGCTGGAGATGGTGTGGCGGGACGAGGCCGGGCCGCCCCGGGCGTGCGCGGCGGTGCGCGGGCTCATGGGGCAGCAGATCTTCTGGACCCGCATCGCCTCGGGGTTCGACGCGGGCGTCCGGATCGCCGCCAAGACCGGGACCCTGCCCAGCCTGCACATGGAGTGCGGGGTGGTGGAGTACCCCGACGGGGGCCGGTACGCGGTCTCGGTCTTCGCCCGGACGCGCAGGCTGGAGACCCGGCGCATCGACGTGGACCTGGCGATGGGGCGGGCCGCCCGCGCGGCCGTGGACGCGCTGCGCGGCGAATGAATTCCGTGCCCGCCGCCCCCGGCCGGGCGCGGCCCCGCCTGGTGCGATAGCCGATCGGGTATCGGTCGCGGCGGCGGCCGGTCTTGGACGCGCCGGGCCGGTCGGTGGTTGTCTTCCACCGCGACAACCTCCACCGACATCGAACCGAGGGGACCCTCATGTCCGAGAACGGCTTCAACCGGCGCGGCTTCCTGCGTGCGGCGGGCGCGGGCACCGCGCTCGCCTCCGTCCTGGGGGCGGGCGCCTCCGCCGCGCACGCCGCCCCCGCCCCCGCCCCCGCGGGGACCGCCGGCAGCGGAAGCGGCGGCCGGGCGGTGTGCGACTGGCTGGGCACGTCCGGCTGGCGGGTGCGGATCGGCTCCGCGCAACTGCTGGTCGACCCCTACATCACCCGCTTCCCCACCGGCCTGTTCCAGGAGGGCGAGGAGTTCGACTCCAAGACGTCGTTGACCGTGGACGCCGCCACCGTCGACAGGATCGCCGGGGACCCGGGGGTGGTCCTGGTGACGCACTCGCACTGGGACCACTTCGGCGACGTCCCGCACATCGCGACCACGACCGGCGCGCGCGTGGTGGGCACCGCCACCACCTGCAACCTGGCGCTCGCCATGGACGTGCCCACGTCCAAGGTCAGCCCGGTCAAGGGCGGCGAGGTGCTGGACTTCGGCGACTACACCGTGGAGGTGGTGGGGTCGCTGCACAGCCGCAACCCCAACTACTCGATGGCCTTCCCCGGGGTGCGGCTGGAGCGGCCCGCCACCCGGCCCGCGACCATCGCCGACCTGCCCGAGGGCGACACGCTCGCCTTCCAGGTGACGGTCGGGAACGGGCCGTCGCTGTTCTTCATGGGCGCCAGCGACTTCGTCGAGCGCAACCTCGAAGGGCTGGCCCCCGACGTGGCGATGCTGGCGGCGCCGTCCACGACCAGGACCCACGAGTACGTGCCCCGGCTCATGGAGGCCCTGGACAAGCCGCGCAAGGTCGTCCTCGTGCACTGGGACAACTTCGAGGTCCCCCTGGAGAACCCGCCCAAGCCCGACACGACCATGGCGTTCACCCCGCAGGAGCTCGCCGACGCCGTGCGGGCGGTGAGCCCGCAGACGGAGGTCGTCATCCCCGAGTACCTGACCTCCTACACCTTCCGCTGACGCTCCCGGCGGGCGGCCCGGCTCCCGGGCCGCCCGCCGCGGTCAGCGCCCGGCGGGCCGGGCCCTGACGTGCATGCGCTCGCCCTGGGGGCCGAACAGGGTGAGGATCTCCACCGGCCGGTCGTCCGCGTGGCCGAACCAGTGGGGCACGCGGGTGTCGAACTCCGCCGCCTCCCCGGCCTTCAGCACGACGTCGTGCTCGCCCAGCACCAGCCGGAGCCTGCCGCTGATCACGTACATCCACTCGTAGCCCTCGTGCGTCTTCGGGTCCGGCTCCCTGCGCTCGCCCTCGCCGGGGAGGATGTGCTTGAACGCCTGGAGTCCGCCCGGCTGCCCGGACAGCGGGAGGATCGTCATGCCGTTCCCGACGATCGGCTTGCCGTGGATCCGCGGGTCGGCCGTGGCCGGGGCGCCGACCAGTTCGTCCAGGGGGACGCCGTACGCCCTGGACAGCGGAAGCAGCAGCTCCAGGGTCGGCCGCCGGTTTCCCGACTCCAGCCGGGACAGCGTGCTGACCGAGACGCCGGTGGCCTCGGACAGCGAGGTCAGCGTCATCTCGCTCTTCTGCCGGAGGGCGCGCAGCCGGGGACCCACTCCGGTCAGCACCGCGTCCAGGTCGTCGCTCATACCGCTATTGCAGAACCGGCAACGGGTTTTGTCAAAACCGTCCGGACCGGGGCCGCCGGCGCGTCACTCCGGCCGGTGGGCGGCCACCCGGTCGAAGAAGCCGAGCGCGAGGCGGTCGTGGCGGTCGACCACGAAGCCCTGCTCGACGGCGACGTCCATCGGGCGCCGGCGGGGACCGGCGGCCCGCCGCCTCCCGCGCCTCCGCTCGATCCAGCGGACCGGCGCCCGCGTGTACTCGATGTGGTCCACGATCAGCAGCCCGCCGCCGGGGCGCAGCACCCGGTACATCTCGGCGAGGCCCGCGGCCTGGTCGGGGATCGAGCACAACGCGAGGGTGCACACGACCGTGTCGAAGGACCCGTCGGGGAACGGCAGGTTCTGGGCGTCCCCCTCGCCCAACCCGACCCGGCGCCCCAGGCGGGCGGCCTCCGCCCGGGCCTTCGACAGCATGCCGGGGCTCAGGTCCACGGCGGTCAGCTCCACGTCGTCGGGGTAGAAGGCCAGGTTGCGCCCCGTCCCCACCGCCACCTCAAGAGTGCGGCCCCGGGCCTGGCCGCACAGCCGGGCCCGGGTGTCCCCGATGATCCACCGCTCCGCGCCGGCGCCTCGGTCGTATCCGGCCGACATCCGGTCCCACTGCTCGCGCGTGCGCTCGGTGTGCTCGTCCAGCGGCCTCTCCGGCCTCTCCGGCCTGTCCCCGCCCATCGCGTCCACCCCTCTTCCTCCGGTGCTCCGGTTGACTTCCCCTCCAGTCTGGAAGTTAATGTCGACATGAAGTCAAGCGCCGCGGAGATGTCGATCGGCGAACTCGCCGAGCGGTTCGGACTGGCCGCCCACGTGCTGCGGCACTGGGAGTCGGTGGGCGTGCTGCGGCCGGACCGGCGGGTCAACGGCCGCCGCCGCTACACCGCCGACCACCTGACCCGGGTCGCGCTGATCCTGCGCGGCAAGGACGCCGGGCTCACCCTGGAGCAGATGCGCGACGTCCTGGACGCGCCCGGCGGGCCGGACCGCCGTGAACTCCTCACCGTCCACCTGGGCGAACTGGACGCCAGGATCGCCCGCCTCCAGCTCGCCCGCCGCATCGTCGAGCACGCCGCGTCGTGCTCCTCCGACGACTTCCTGACCTGCCCCCGCGTACGCGGCCTGCTCGAATGCTCCGCCACGGCGGCCCCCGGCCGTGACCTCCCCCGTCACACGGCGCGCGTCCCGTCCCCGTCGGCGGGGACGGGACGGTAGGCCGCGGCCTGGATCGAGTACAGCTCGGCGTAGAGGCCCCCGGCCCGCATGAGCTGGTCGTGGGTGCCCTGCTCGGTGACGCGGCCCCCGTCCAGCACGTAGACGCGGTCGGCCATGCGCACGCTGGCCAGGCGGTGGGTGATGAGCACGACCGCGCTGCCGGTGCTCCGGGCGTGCTCGTGGATGGACTCGAACAGCCGGTGCTCGGCGCGGGCGTCCAGCGCGGCGGTGGGTTCGTCGCAGATCAGCAGGGGCGCCTCGCGGTAGAAGCCCCGGGCCGCGGCCACCCGCTGCCACTGGCCGCCGGACAGCTCCTCCCCGGCGGCGAAGCGGCGGTCCAGCAGGGTGTCCCAGCCCCGGGGGAGCTCCTCCACGACCGCGTCCGCGCCGGACACCAGCGCGGAGCGCTCCAGCCGCTCGTCGTCGTCGGGGCTGCTCATGGTGACGTTGCGGCGGGCCGAGAGCGGCCAGTGCGTGTGGTCCTGGGCGATGACCGCGACGCGCTCGCGCAGCAGGTGCGTGTCGACACCGGCCAGGTCGGTGCCGTCCCAGAGCACGCGGCCCCGGTCGGGGGCGTAGAGCCCGGCCAGGAGCTTGGACAGGGTGGTCTTGCCCGACCCGTTCTCCCCCACCAGCGCGATCGTCTCGCCGCGCCGGATGTGCAGGTCGACCCCGTCGAGCGCGGGCTCCTTCTTGCCCGGGTACCCGAACACCACACCCTCCACGGTGATCCGCTCGAAGTCGCGCGGCGGCGGGGCCAGTCCGGTCGGCGGCAGCCACTCCCGGGCGTGCTCGCAGAACTCCAGGAAGTCCCGGAAGTACAGCCCCGACTCGTAGGCGCTGTTGACCGCCATGAGGGTGGTGTTCAGCGCCGACTGGCCGGTGCGGATCGCGATCACCGCCGCGCCCGCCACCGCCAGCGGCATCGCCCCGCCGACCAGCAGCATCCCCAGGACCACGTAGGTCAGCGCGGTGGCCGCCCCGCTCGCGCCGTCCCCGGCCATGCGCACGAGGGCCTGGCGGCGTGCCAGGTTCAACTGGACGTCGCGCTCGTGCCCGGCGATCGCGGCGAACTCGGCCAGCAGCGGCTCGCGCATGGTGAACGAGCGGACCTCCGCGCAGGTGGCGCGGGAGGTCATCAGGTCGTCGAGCATCCCCTTGCGGCGGCGGCTGTCGGTGATCGCCAGGATCCAGGTGTAGCGCATGCGCGCCGCCCAGGACGCCGCCCACCCCTCGGGGAGCACGGTGAGCATCAGCAGCGGGATCAGGACCGGGTGCAGCACGCCCAGCACCCCGGCCGCGGCGGCGATCCCGATCACCCCGGTGAGGATGTCCACCGCGTTGGTGACGACGCGCTTGGCCTCGCTGGCGCCGCGCATGGTGGCGCGGAACATCCGGTCGTGGAAGTCGTTGTCGTCGAAGGCCAGCACCCGGACCCGGGTGGCCAGTTCCATCAGGCGCAGCTCCGAGAGCCGCTCCACCTGCGGTTCCAGCCGGGACTGCGCCCACCCGGCGCCCGCCGAGAGCACTCCGCGCAGTACGCTCGCCACCGCCACCAGCACCAGCGCGGGCACCGCGGCCACCACCCGGTCGGGGGTCGGCCCGGCGGCGAAGAGCTCTTCGAGCACTCCGGCGGTGGCCACCAGCGCGACCGCGGTGAAGACCCCCGACGCCGCGTTGAACCCGACCGTCGCCACGACGTCCCGGGGCGAGGCCCGCCACGCCAGGGTCAGCGCCTGCCACATGAGGCCGGGCAGCCGCCCCGCCATGCGCGCCCACCCCGCCTCGGCCAGCTGACCCTCGTACCTGTACCAGCGGGGTTCGCTCAGTTCGGGCAGGTCGAGCCCTGTGGCCGCGCCCTTGCCCGCGGCGTTCGCCGCTTTCCCTGACCTGCTCCGCCTCGATCGCACAGGGGCCTCCAGAGGGTCGAAGATGCCCCGACGATGATGCTCGGCCCGCGGTCCGCCCGCATCGGTTTTCCCGGAACCGGCCGCATTACCGGCGGCCCGAAACCCCGCGCCGGACCGGAGGGGGCCCGCGCGCGGGCGTGGTTTTCGTCGATCTCGGCGTCAGCGCCCCGGAACCGGGGGTTCCGGGGCGCTGACGCCGAGGCCGCCAACGGTCACTCCGACGGCTGGGGGACCGGAGGGCAGTCGACCTCGGGGTTGGTTCCCACGTAGTTCAGCGGCCCCGAGACGACGGTGACCAGGGTGGTCCCGACCGACGCGCAGCTCTGCTCCGAGTCGGTGAGGTAGCCGCGCTGCCACGCGGCCAGGAACCCGATGACCAGCCAGACGACGATGACGAGTGAGATCGCGCTGCGCACTGCTTCCTCCGGGGGGTGCGTCGGTTCGGACTGGTCGGCCGCTACCCCGGGGAACGGATTCCATCCGCCGACCGGCCGGCGGGCGCCACACGACCGTTCGCAGGCCCTCCATCGGGGGCGTCCGCGTCCGGCGGAAGGCCGGGATCTCCTGCCGGCGTGGAGGCCACGGCTGCAACGATATCGTCAGCGGGTGAAGGACCGTTAACGGTCCCGATGGATCGGTGTTCGCGCCGGCGCCCCGGGGCATCCGCCCCGGGGGCTTGTTCGACCTTCGCGCCGGGGGCACCGGAAGTCAGGGAAACGGAGAAGGAGCCGACATGGACGACCGGTCACCATGGATCTGCCTGACCTGCGGCGGCCACTACCCCCCGGGGGAGGCGCCGCCCACCGCCTGCCTGGTCTGCGAGGACGAGCGCCAGTGGGTGCCCGCGACCGGCCAGCGGTGGGCCACCATGGCCGAGCTCGCCGCGTCCGGCTACGAGACCGACGTCCGCGAGGTGGAGCCGGACCTGATCGGGATCGGCGTGCGACAGGAGATCGGCGTCAACCAGCGGGGGCTGCTGGTGCGCACACCGGAGGGCAACCTGCTGTGGGACCCGCCCGCCTTCCTCGACGACCGGGCCGTCCAGGCGGTCCGGGAGGCGGGCGGGCTGCGCTTCGCCACCGCCAGCCACCCCCACATGTACGGGGCGATCGTCGACTGGAGCGACGCCTTCGGCGCGGAGATCCTGCTGCCCGAAGCCGACGCGCGCTGGCTCAACCGTCCGTCCCCGGCCGTGCGCACGTGGTCCGGCACCCTCGAAGCACTCCCCGGGACGACCCTCGTGCAGTGCGGCGGGCACTTCCCCGGCAGCGCGGTCCTGCACTGGGAGCGGGGAGCCGACGGGGCAGGCGCCCTGCTCGTCGGCGACACCTTCTTCGTGACCCCGGGCGAGGACCGGGTCACCTTCGCCTGGAGCGCGCCGAACCGGCTGCCGCTGCCCGAGCGCGGGGTGCGCGGCGTGGTCGAGGCGGTCCGCCCGTACCGGTTCGACCGCGTCTACGGCGGCTGGTGGCAGCCGGTGCTGCGCCGGGACGCCCGTCGGATCCTGGAGACCTCCGCCGAGCGGTACATCCAGTTCCTGCGCGGGGAGGTGCCGATCGACCGACCGGACCGCTGATCTCCGGCCGCACCGGAGCCGCCCGGGGGCGGGCCGCCGGGCGGACCCCACGCCTGTCGGTGCCCCGCCGCAACTGGCCGAGGAGACCGGCTCCCAGCTCGGCGAGCTCGACGACCTGGCCGCCCCCGCCCGCCACGACGACACGAGCCGCGCCGCCAAGGCCGCCTACTCCAGCCAGTACCAGGCCAGCCGAAAGCGCGGCAACGCCCAGGGCGGCTAGGGAACCTCCGGCGCGGGGGTGATTCGGGCATCGGTGTTTCGGGGGTCTTTCGGCCTCACGCCGCGCGGATCGCGAGGTGACGGCGGGCGGCGACGGCGGGTGCGGGTCGGGGCCGCGCCCACGACGTCCGTTTCGCGTGGTTTCCGTTGGTGATCTTGCTGTTTCCCCCCGAGAACCTTGACCTCGGGGGAAACAGCAAGATCACCGGACATTCGAGGGCCGGTTCCGCCCCCACCCGGAATGATCATGGGCTTTCCGCCCTTCCCGGCCCCGAAACGGGCAGAAAGCCCACGACCGTCAACGACACCCTCACGCAACGGACATCACGGGCGCGGCCCCGACCCCCGCTCGCCGTCGCCGCCCCCGTCACCGCGCCGCACACGAGGACACCCCGACGATCCGGTCGGCGGATTCCCGACGTCGAACCACCCCCGCGCCGGAACCCCCATACCGGAGCGGCCCTCGGCAGGGCGGCCCCGGGCAGCCGAACAGCTGACCCGGCCGAGGCCGGGTCCGGCGACGGCGCCCGGCCTCCCTTCTCGACCTCAGGCGGACCGGTCCGGGCGGCCCACGGCGGCCCACGTCGCGCGGGCCACTGCCGGCGCGAACTCCTCCACCGGCTGGACGGTGTCCTCCCCGGAGAAGTGCAGGAAGAACGCCCGCTGGAAACAGGCCCCCAGAAGCAGCGCCGCGGCGGCGCGCGGGTCGGCGTCGGGCCGGATCCGCCCGCGCCCGCGTTCGCGCTCCAGGCAGCCGGCCAGCGCCTCGAGCACCTTGTGCGGTCCCGCGCCGATCCCCCGGACGCCCTCCCGGTGCCGGTTGAGCAGGGAGGGCTCCGCGAAGAGGGAGCCCGCCAGCGGCATGGCCTCGGCGTAGAAGAGGGAGGCGTGGCGGGCGATCCTCTCCAGCCGCTCCGGGACCGCGCACTCCCCCGGCTCGGCCGCCAGCTCGGCCATGAGCGGACCGGCGTTGGCCGAGCGCTCGGTGAGGACCCGTACGAACAGCTCCTCCTTGTTCGTGAAGTGCTTGTAGAGCGCGGCCTCCGAACAGCCCGCCTCGCGGGCGATGGCCCTGGTCGTGGTGTTCGCCAGCCCGACGGTGCGCATCAGCCTCTCGGCCGCGTCCAGCAGGCGCTGCGGGGTGGGGCTTGACTTCGGGGTAAGCATCCGCTCACCATACAGGAAAAGGGGTGAGTAAACACTCACCCACCTTCTTTCACCGACGGAGTCCCCATGAGAATCACCGTTCTCGGCGCCACCGGCCGCGTGGGCCGGCTGGTCGTCCGGCAGGCGCTCGCCGCGGGCCACGAGGTCACCGCGGTGGTCCGCGACCCGGCCCGGCTGCCGGTTCCGGCCCACGAGCGGCTCCACGTGGCCACGGTGCCCGACATCACCGACGCCGAGGCCCTGCTCCCCGTCGTCACCGGCCGCGACGCGGTGGTCTCCGCGGTGGGCGCGGCGAGCAACGCGCGGGCCAGAACCGCTCCGATCGCGGCCCCCGCCCTGCGGTCGGTCCTCACCGCCATGGAACGGGCGGGCGTCCGGCGGCTGTCCGCGGTGAGCGCCACCCCGGTCGGTCCCCCCGCGGACGGCGAAGGCCCGTTCACACGCTTCGTGGTGCTCCCGATCCTGCGCAGGGCGCTGCGGGACGTCTACGCGGATCTGGCGGCCATGGAGGAGGCGATCGCCGGGAGCGGGGCGGAGTGGACCGTGGTCCGGCCGCCCATGCTGGTGGACAGGCCGCTCACCGGCACCTACCGGCGCGCCGTCGGCGGCAGCCTCGCCGGCAGCCGGACCATCGGCCGTGCCGACGTCGCGGACGCGCTGCTGACGAGCCTGGACGACCCCGCGACCGTCCGGCAGGCCGTCGGCGTCGCCGCGTAGACCACGTCGGACAGGACCACCGCCCGGGGGACGGGCCGGGCGGCGGTCCTGTCCGCCCCGTGTGGCAGGTTGGGCGCTGCTGACGGAGGACACCCCTTGGAGGAGACATGGACGCCCACCCCGGGAAGGCACCGGAACCCGCGCGGGTCGTGGAGGCGCTGCGGTCGGCCGCGGCGGCCTCGGAGGGCCGGATGGCCCTGCGCCCCGGTATCGGCGACCGCGCCATGGACGCCTGGGAGGTCCCCGTCCCCGAGCACGTCCGCGCGATCGCCCGCGAGGTCGGCGGCTTCGACACCCTGGACCCGCATGGCCGGCCGCGCAAGGAGTTCACCCTGGAGCACCGGGACAACCGCGACCCGGGCGGCAGCTACCACAGCCGCTGCGGCGAACCGGGGACGTTCCGGATCGCGCACACCAACGGCGCGGCCGAGGCGTACTACGCGGACGTGGACCCCGGGACCGGCGAGTGGAACGGGGTCTTCTCGCTGTGGGACGGCCTCGACGCCCGCTTCGAGGCGCCCAGCCTGGCGCACTGGCTGCTCGCCCTGGCCGACGGCGCCCGCGCCGCCGCCGACGCCGTCCGCGCGGGCCGCTTCGACGACTTCGACGACGCCTTCGGGAGGTGGTTCTGGAACGGCCTCCCCGGCGGGGACGACCGGCGGAACCCGCCGCGCGCGACCGTCGTCGACGCCCCGAGCGCCCGCGCCTCCGCCGACCCGGTCCTGGCCGGGGCCGCCGCGCGGCTGCCGGACTCCGCCTCGATCGCCGACCTGCGCGGCGTCACCCGCCGCACCTACGTCACGACCATCGCCCACTCCGACATGGACCTCGACGCGGCCTTCCGCCGCTTCCACGGCGGCCGGATCCTCGCGGCCGTCCCCTGGGACTGCTGAAGGGCCCCGGTCCCGCCGATGCCGCGTCCTCCGGCCGGTTGCGGCCTCCCGCCCGGGAACCTCGGAAAGACACTCCGCTTTTTACCGAAAATTCGCGAAGATACTCCTGCGACCCCCATGGTTCCGTGAGGAAGCCCCCCAACAGAAAAAGCGAGAGCCGACAGTGAGCCACCGGTACGGACAGGCCAGCGCCGAGACGGACTTCGACCACATCTGCTCCCCCGGATGCGACACGGCCTTCCAGACGGAGCTGGGCGGCGCGGCCGCGGACGGGGCCGGGGTCCGCCTCCGGCACGAGCTCCTGCGCCCGGTCCTGTGGCTCAACAAGAGACAGCTGCGCGAGACCCTGGACGTGCTTCCCCCCGAGCTCACCCGGGCGCTCCTGGGCGGCCAGCGGGCCGGTCTCGCCAAGTCGCTGTTCAGCATGGACACCGCGATGAGGGTCCACGACTACCTGTACAAGAGGTCGTCGGAGACCCAGCGCGTCCGCTACCTCCTCGCGTTCGCCGCCCCCCTGTCCACGATCGTGCGGGCGCCCCGCTCCCTGGGGCTCGACGCCGCGGACTGCGCCGCCCTGCTGGCCGGGGCGGACGAGGCCCGCGAGGTGATGGAGCGGCGGCCGGAACTGCTCCACCACCTGGGCCTCACCGGTCTCCGGCCCGCTGCCACGCGGTTGTGCGGGCTCGGCGCGGCCGTCCTCAGCTGTCGCCCCGCGCCGCCGCTCGCCGTGGGTCTGCTGCTGGCGGACCCGGGGACCCCTCCTCCCGTCGCCGCCGACGCCGCGGTCCTGTGGGCTGCCATGCGCGGGCACCGCCCCGGCCTCCCGGAGGCGCCGCTGCCGCTGGACCGCCTCCTCGAACTGGCGGCCGAGGTACGCGAGGGCCTGCCGACCGGGGAGGAGCCGCCCCCCGAAGCGCCTCCGCGAGGCGCTCCCCACTCCCCGGCCCCGACCGAAGGACCCGCCGACACCATGACCGCCTCCCCCGCCGCCCCGCCGCAGGACGCCCCCGGCCTCGACGCGCTGGCGGCGGAGATCACGCGGCTCCGCTCCTCCTTCGCCACCGCCGCCGACTCCGCCCGGGGCGTCCACGACGCCGTCGCCGAGGGCCGCCGACCCGACCCCGCCGACCTCGACCGGCTCGGCTCCCTGGTCGGCGACCTGGACCGGGTCGGCTCGGCTCTGGCCTCGATCACCGGCGGCCCCGCCCCCACCTCGCTGACCGGCCTGGACGCCGGCCTGGACCGGGCTCGCGCCCGCGCCGCCCGGGCGGGCGTCCGCTCCCGGTTCGCGTCGCTCACCGGGCCCGACGAGATCGCGCCGGTCCTCGCGGAGATCCGGTCCGCGGCCGCGGACCCCGACGCCGACGAGGGCGTCACCGAGCACCTGCGCGCACTGGCCGGACTGGTGGACACGGCGGAGCGGACCAGTCCCTTCGACCCCGCCCTGTTCGAGCTCGCCGAACGCGTCCGCCAAGCGGTCCCTCCGGCATGGCACCCCTCCGTGATGGCCGCCATGCAGCGGCAGCTGGTCCTGGGCGCCCCGGCCGCCGCTCCCGCGAAACCGGTCGGGGCCTCCTCCCCGGAACCGGACGAGGGCCCCGGGGAGCCGGACGGGGCCCCGCCTCCTGCGGAGCCCTCCCCCGCCCCCGGCACGCCTCCACCCCCGCCCGCCCCCGGCCCCCTCGACGGGCTGGCCGAACTCGACGCCGCACTGGCCCGCGAGTCGGCCCCCGGACCGGTCGCGCGGGACGTCCCCGGACCGGGACCGGCCGCCGACCCGCCCGGAAGCGCCCCCGAGCGGCCCGCCTCCGGCAGCGGGGCCGCGCCCGAGGCCGAAGCCCCCGATCCGAGGCCCGAGCCGGCGGCCCCCACCGCCCGGCCCGCGCCGGACTCGCGCGCCCCGACCCTGGTCCGGCTGGAACGCCGGGCCATGGAACTGCACCGGTTCGCCCTCGCGGGCTGGCTGAACCGGGCCGCCGGAGTGCCGGGCGCCACCGCCGAGATCCGCTTCGCCGCCGCCTGCGCCGAGCAGGTGTACGACACCACCGGCCCGATGGCCGAGGCGTTCCGCGTCCGCGCCGAGGCCCTGTGCGCGGACCTTCCGGACGAGCCCGCCGACCGGCTGCTGGCGTGGGCCGCAGCGATCCGCGCGGCCCTGGTGGCCCCCCTGGAGGCGTTCCCGCTCATCGAGCAGACCTCGGCCGTCAACTCCGACCGACCGGCACTCCAGGTCATCGGGGAGGCGTTCCGCAACGCCGCGCAGTCCGGCGTCTACCTGGACCTCTCCCACACCGGCGAGCAGCTGCGCGACGCCGACCGCGCGCGGCAGGAGCACGGCGAGGCGGTGCGCAGGGCCGCCGAGCTCCGGGAGACCGCCCGGTCCCGGACGATCAGCTACCAGGCGGCCACCGAGCTCTGGCGGGGCATGGTGCGGCCGAAGGGCCAGCTGTGGGACCTGCTGGACATCCCGGCCGAGGACGACGCCGCGCGGCTGGAGGAGTGCCGCCGCCTCGTCGCCGGGCTGCTCGGCTCCGACGCGATCGACGACCTGATCACCCGGCAGTACAGGGAGTCCCGCAGCGGCACGTCCGGGAAGAAGCGCAGGACCATCATCGCGGGGGCGCGCACCGCGCTGCGCAAGTACATCGAGGAGGTCCGCGACACCGCGCACGAGTGGGTGAGGGCGGTGCAGCGGACGCGCGCCCTCGGCGACTCGCGCGGCGGGCTCGGCAACACCGGCCACGGCCTCACGGAGCTCGGCCAGGTCATGACCGAGCAGCGCGAGCAGGCCGACCGCGAGCTGGACGCCCTGGCCGGCGGGGACAACCCCCTGCTGGGCGCGGTCGCCGACGGCGTCCGCCGCCTGCTCGACGACACCCACGACCTGCTGCGCGGCCGCACCCCCGAGGCGAAGGGGCGCGCGGTCGGCCTGACGCTCAACCGCGACCTCCTGCTCATCCCCCGCATCCGGGTCCCGCTCTCCGGGGAGGTCTCCGACCTGCCGACGCTGCCGGAGCTCGCCGAGGTCCTGCACGGGGACGACCCGGACTGGGCGGCCGCCTGCGACGCCCGGATCGGGCGCGGCGACCTGGTGGGCGCCGAGCTCGTCGCCGCGCTGGTCCGCGAGACCGATCCGGCGTCGGCGGACCGGCTGGTGTCCCGGATCGCCGACCGGGTGGACGGGGCGCGGGCGCGGCTGCGCGCCGCGAGCGAGGAGTTCCAGGACGACGTGGCGCTGCACTGGCGCAACGGCGCGCTCTCGGAGGAGGAGGCGCGGCACCTGCGGGGCGCCGCGGAGGCGCTGCTCGCCGAGCCGGACCGCCGCGACTTCGACGTCATGGCGGCGGAGCTGGAGGGCCTGCGCGCGGAGTCGGGCCGGCTGCGCGACCGGCGCGTCAACGAGCGCAAGGAGGAGGTGCGCCGGGAGGCCGAGCGGTCCGGCCAGGTCGCGCGGCACGTCGACCGCCTTCGCGACTACCTCGACGACGGCCAGGTCACCAGCGCCGACGAGATGCTCGCCCAGTTGAAGGCCAACCGGGAGATCGTGCGGCGCGGCGCGGAGACCGACCACTTCTCGGCGTTCTACCCGGCCTTCCCCCGGGAGCTGGAGCGGACGCAGGGCCGGGTCCGCAGGGGCGACACCCCCGTCCACCCGGTGATCTCCGAGCTGCTGGCGCACCTGGGCCGGGGAGCGGGCGGCGCCGCTCCGGGGCTGGCCACGTCCGGGCACCAGGCGCTGTTCGCGGGGCTGCTGGCCGCGCGGGGCTCCGACAGCGAGCGCGCCACCGCGGGCGAGGCGCTGCGCCAGTGGCGGACGGTCGCGCGGAGCCCGAAGAGCTCGGGCAACCTCAAGAGCGCGGTCGAGAAGATCCTGCTGCTGCTCGGCGTGGACGGCACCGTTCCGCAGAGCCCGCTGTCCAGCGAGCCGCAGCACCGGGGGAAGCTGCTGTCGATGTCCCTGACCCGGGTCAAGCTCACCGGTGACGCGCTGCTTCCGGCGTTCGGCTCCAAGATGAGCCCTTCGGGCGACGAGCTCTCCCTGTGCCTGCTGTGGAACCGGCCCGAGCCGCGCGAGCTGTTCGACTGGCTGCGCAACGCCCCCCGCGACCGCACGGTCCTGGTGCTCTACTTCGGCCTGCTCACCCACGCCCAGCGCCAGAGCCTGGCGGCGCTGGCCCGCAGCCGCCCCGGCCCGGTGATCGGGGTGGTCGACGACGCCGTGGTCGGCTACCTGGCGGCGCTGGCCGAGCCGTCGTGGTCGACCACCGTGCGGCTGATCGCGCCCTTCACCGCGACGCGGCCGTTCCAGGCCACGCGGATGATCCCCGAGGAGATGTTCTACGGCCGGGAGGAGGACCTGGGCGCGGTCATGGCGCCCTCGGGCGCGCACTTCGTCTACGGCGGCCGCCAGCTCGGCAAGTCGGTCCTGCTGGCCGAGGCCGGACGCCGCCTCCTCACGCAGGGCGACCGGACCGCGGTCATCCAGCGCGACATCTACGAGATCGGCCGGTCCGAGCTCCAGGCCGAGTACTTCTGGATGACGCTGGGCGGCAAGCTGTCCGAGCACGGGATCGTGTCGGCGGCCGTTCCCGCGCCGTCGGGCAGGGAGGAGGTCTGCGACGCCATCCGGGCCTGGTCGCGGGAGAACCCCGACCGGCGGCTGCTGCTCTTCTTCGACGAGGCCGACGAGTTCCTCAACCTGGACGCCAAGGAGCACCGCTTCGCGAACGTGGTGGCGCTGCGCGAGCTGATGAACGCGACCGAGGGCCGGGTCAAGGCGGTCTTCGCCGGCCTGCACAAGATCGCCCGGTTCCGCAGCTACCCCAACCAGCCCTTCGCCAACCTGGGCGAGCCGCTGGGCATCGGCCCGCTGTCGTCGCAGGACGCCTTCGACCTGCTGGTCCGGCCGCTGCGCACGCTCGGCTTCCACCTGCCCGAGACCCTGGCGGTCAGCGTCATCGCCCAGGCCAACAACGCCCCGGCGATCGTGCAGTACTTCGGCGACCTGCTGCTCGACCGGCTGCGCCGGGCGCAGCCGGTCGAGCTGCCCTACGAGGTGACGCTGGAGGACGTCAAGGCCGTCCGCTCCGACACCGACCTCGACAAGGCGTTCCGGGACCGGTTCGAGTGGACGCTCGACCTGGACCTGCGCTACAAGGTGATCGCGTACGCGGTGGCGCTGCAGACGATGGACGCGCGCGACGCCACCGTGGACGAGAAGGAGCTGCTGGCCGAGTGCCGCGACTGGTGGCCCAAGGCGTTCGACCGGTGCTCGCTCGACGAGTTCGGCGCGCTCCTGGAGGAGTGCGTGGATCTGGGGGTGCTCGCCGAGAGCAACGGGGACTTCGAGCTGCGCACCCCGCACATCCTCACCCTGCTCGGCGGGCGCTCCAAGGTGGAGCGCGAGCTGGCCGAGGCGGAGGAGCGCTACACCCTGCCCGACGACAGCTTCGACCCGGCCTACTACCGCGCCTACTACAACGGCGGCCCCCGGCTGTCCCCGCTCACCGCGGCCCAGGTGGCCCGGCTGGGCAGCCCGGGCGGCAGGATCAGGCTCATCGTCGGCTCCGACGCCCTGCACCTCGACCTGGTCCCCAAGGTGCTGGAGGACGCGATCTCGAACGTGCGGGGCCGCTGCCACCGGGTGGAGTCGGGCCGGGAGACGTTCGAGGGGGCCGTGCAGCGGGCCCGGCAGAAGGACGTCGTCCTGGTCCCGCTCAAGGAGGACGTCAAGGCCGCGCTGGCCCAGGTCGCCGCGGCCGAGGCGGCGCTGCACGAGGACGCCGGGCGCAGGCCCAACATCGTCATGCTGGCCCGGCCCGCGCACGCGCCGCTGATCAGCGGCGCGCTCGGCTACCCCGCCTCCGACGCGGCGGCCGACGCGCTCGCCCGGATCGACGTCGTGGAGCTGCGCCGCTTCGGCCGGTCGGGGGTCGGGCAGTGGCGGCTGCTCGACGACTTCACCCGCATCGCCAACGACGCCTTCCACGAGCAGCTCTTCGAGGTGACCGGCGGCTGGCCGTGCCTGGTGAACGCCGTCATCAAGGACGTCGTGGGCGGCGAGCAGCTCGTGCCGAAGAACGCGCTGGAGCGCCGCGCGGCGAGGCTGCGCGAGGATCCGGGGGGCTTCCTGGAGAGCACCGGGATCACCGACCACCCGGCCGTCCTCGCGGCCTGGGGCGAGATCGTGCGGCACGGATCGGCCGAGACCCAGGACGACCTCGCGCTGCTCCTGGAGCTGGCCGAGGAGCAGTCCCCGGGGTTGTTCGACGCGGACCGGCACGGGGGGATCGGCCACACCGGCCTGGTGAACGTGCTGCGCGCGCTGGGGGCGCTGGTCCCCGGGGAGGGCGGCCTGCTGTCCCCCGAGCCGGTGCTGCTGCGCACCTACCAGGCGTCCCGGTACTCCGCCGCCGACGAGAGCCGCGTCCGGTGAGCGGCGCGATGACGGAGCGCCCGGACCCGGCGCTGCGGCTGGTGGCCTCGGTGGTCCTGGCCCGGCCGACGTTCGGAGGACCCGAGCGCACCGCGGCCGAGCTCGCGGACGGCCGCCCCGCGTGGCTGCTCGGCCTGCTCGCCCGCTTCCCCGCCCTGCGCGACGGGGCGCGCGCCGCCGCCCGCCGCCCGCTGCCGCCCGCCGGCGCGCCCGGCGGCCTCGACGAGGCCGAGGCGCTGTGCCGCCTGCTGCTGCACCCCGCCCCGGGCGTCGCGGACGCGGCGGCGGCGCTGGTGGAACCGCTGTTCCCGCCGGTCGAGGAGAAGGCCCCGGAGGACGCCCCCGCTCCGGCGTCGGAACCGGTCGCCGCCCCGGCCTCGGCGGCCACCGGTCGACCCGCCGACACGGGGGCGTCCCCCCGGAGCAATCCGGCCAAGAGGCTCAAGTGGCTGGAGCGCAGCCGCGACGAGCAGCGGAGGAAGGCGAGCAACCTCTCCGGCCGGCTGCTCAACGCCGAACGCGAGCGGGACCGGGCCCTGGCCGAGGCCCGCGCCGAACGGGCGCGGGCCGAGGAGCTGGCCGACCAGCTCGACAGCACGGCCCAGCGGCTCGACTTCGCCGAGGCCGACCGCACCGACCCGCGCGTTCTCGCCGGGAGGCTCGCCGGGGTGTGGGAGGCCGCGGAGCCCGGCCGCGCCGAGGCCGACCGGGCCGGGCGCGACCCGCGCCCGCGCGGGCACGGCGTCCCCGTCGAGGGTGCGGCGCGGACGCGGTTCCGCTCGGCGGCGGAGCGGGCGGGGATCGCCGTCGAGGGCCTCCTGGCCGCGCTGCGGGCGCTCGCCGCGCCGGAGGCCGCCCCCGCGCCGTCCCCGCCCCGGCCGTCGCTGGAGGTCGGCGCGCAGCGGGAGCTGCGGGTCACCCAGCTCGGCGGCGGCACCTCGATCGGCGGCTCCTGCGTGCTGGTGGAGGCGGGCTCCACCCGGCTGCTCGTCGACGCGGGGACGGCGCCCCGGCGCGCGTGGGGCGACTCGGGCGCGCCGTCCGGGATCGCCGCCGTCGACGGGCTCCGCCTGGACGCGGTGGTGGTCACGCACGCGCACAACGACCACGGCGGCTACGTCCCCGCGCTGCTGGCCGGGCGCGCCCGCTTCCCCGTCGTCGCCACCCCCGAGACCGCGGAGCTGCTGCCGACGATGTGGCGCGACTCCGCCCGGGTCAACGGCCGCGACGCGGCCCGGCTGGCCGACTACGGCGCCTCCGGTTCCGGCGCCCTCTACGGCGTGGCCGAGGTCGCGGAGGCGCGGCGGCGGCTGACCGCGCTGCCGGTGGGCGTCGAGCACTCCGTCGGCGACGTGACCGTCGAGCTGTTCCCCGCCGGGCACATCCTGGGCGCGGCGGGCGTGGTGGTGCGCGCCGGGGACAGGAGGGCCGTGGTCACCGGGGACATCTCGGGGTTCGCGCAGGAGACCGTCGGCGGGTACGCGCTGCCCGAGTCGGCGCGCGGGGCGGACCTGCTGGTCGTGGAGACCACCTGCTGCGGCATGGACCTGGGGCCCCGGGAGAACGGGGTCGACCGGCTGGTGTCCACGGTCGCGCGGACCTGCGAGCGGGGCGGGCGGGTGCTGATCCCCGCCATGTCGCTGGGGCGCGCCCAGGAGCTGGCGGGCATCATGCGCCGCCGGCTGCCCGAGGTCCCGGTGCTCCTGGACGGGATGGCGGCCCTGCTGGCCCGGCAGTTCGAGCAGGCCACGGCGGGCGGCCCGGCCCCGTTGTCGATCCTCGGCGGCAACGTGGCGCGGGTGGACCCGCGGCGGCGCGCCGAGGAGGTCGCGTCGCTGCGCGGCGGGGTGGTGATCAGCCCGGCGGGGAGCCTGGCGGGCGGCCCCGTCGTGGAGTGGGCGCGCGCGATCCTGCCGGACCCGGACAGCGCGGTGCTCATCTCGGGCCACACCGACGAGGAGGCCCCGGGCGGCCGCCTGGAGCGGCTGCGCGACGGCGACGGCCGGCGCTTCACCCTGGACGGCCCGGACGGCCCGGAGGAGGTCGAGGTCCGGGCGCGGGTCGCCGACATGCGGCTGTCCGCGCACGCCGACCGGCCGGGTCTGCTGGAGATCGTCCGCGAGGTGGACGCGTCCCGCGTCAGCCTGGTGCACGGCGTCCCGTTCCACCAGAAGGAGTTCGGCCGCGTCCTCACCGCCGAGCGCCGCCGGTGGGCCCTGGGGCAGGAGGGCGTCCCCGTGGCGCTGTGACCCCCCTCGTCCCGGCGACCGTGACCTCTCCAGGGTCCCAACCGCTTCCGAGCCCCCGGAAGGTCACGACCACCGGGAAGAACGGACGCCGCGGCCCCGGACTACGTCAGGTCCGACGTGGCGGCGGCCGGAGAACCGGGTATGTTCGTCGGCCCCCCTCGCGAATCGGAGTCCCCTACATGAAGGTGCGCCACGCACGCTGGATACCGGTGTCCGTCTGGATCGCGGGCGCCGCCCTCCTCGCCCTCGGCGCGTGGCTGTGCGCGACCGCGGACTACGAGACCGGGGTCCCGGTGATCGCGGCCGGCGCGGCCGGAAGCGCCTACGCCCTGCTCCAGTGGCGGCTCCCCTACTTCGTCCTCACCGACACCCAGATGGTCCTCCCCCTGCAGCTCGGCCCCTACCGGCGGACGGGCATCGGCGGGCCCGACCGCCTCGCCGTCGAGGGGGACCGCGTCGTCGTCATCGCCGCGGGGAACCGGCGCGTCCCCCTCCCGGTCTGGCGCCACCTGGCCCACCCCGCCGACTGGGCCGAGCTGGCCGCCCGCCTGCCCCGGCGCGGCGGACCGGACCCCCGGGACCGGGAGCCTGGCCGGTGGTCTTGAGCTTTCCGCCTGTTCCGGGGTCCGAAAGGGCGGAAAGTCCGCGACCGCCACGAGCGAGGGCGGAACCGGTCCGTTGACCGGTCAGGAAGCCGGGGTGGACAGCGGTTCCGCCGGTTCGCGGACGGGATCGACCCGGCGGGCGAGGACGACCGCGACGACCGCGCGGGCTCCGGCCCTCTTGAGGCGGTGGGCCGCCGACCGGGCGCGGGGGGCCGGACCGCTCCCCGGACCCGGGAGCCGGTCCGCGTGTCCCCGGGGCCGCGTGGCGGCTACGGCCTGCCGCAGCACTTCTTGTACTTGCGGCCGGACCCGCACCAGCACGGCTGGTTCCGCTCCGGCGGCCACACCGGGAAGTCCCCGCCGCGCCGGTACTTGTCCAGGGCCGCGTCGTCTCGGGTCTCCCGGGTGAGGACGCCGGTTCCCCGCCTCTCCGCGAACTCCCGGATCTCCACGAGGGAGAGCGGGATGTCCGGCCCCCTGGAGAAGTCCGTCTCCGCCCGCATCCGCCGCCGGTCCAGCTCGGTCTCCCGGAAGTAGCGCTCCGGGGTGGGCTCCTCCCCGCCCTCGAAACCCGCGAGCAGGCTCTCGGCGTGCGCCGCCGCGACGTCGGAGCGGACGACGTGGGAGAGGACCGGACCGTCCCGGTCCTCGGCCGGGGAAGGGGCGGCCGCTCCCAGCGCCTCGACCCCCCGATCCCTCCGGAACCCGATCTCGCGCTCGGCCATCCGGTCGATGTCGTCCGGGGCCAGGCCCTGCCTCCTGCGGAGTCGGGCCCGCACCTCGGCGGCCAGCAGGTCGCCCGTGTCCCCGGCCTCTTCGACGCCGTCCGGGGCCAGCCAGCCCTCGACACCCCGGTCGTCCCGCCACAGCGCCCGGCGCGTCTCCCCCCGTTCCTCCAGGAACTCCGCGATCAGCGACGCCACCGTCCGCGCTTCCTCGTCCCGCTCCCACAGCTCCGCGATCGCGGCCTCGGCCTCGTCGTCGCGGCCCAGGCCGAACAGGGTCTCGACGCGGACGCCGTAGGCGTATCCCACGTACTCGCTTCCGGGAAAGTCCGCGATGATCCGCGCGGTCAGGTCGAGGGCCTCTTCCGGCCGCCCGATCCGGTTCAGCTCGTCGATCGTGTCCAGCATGGTCTCCCCCGCGGCCTCGGGGTACTGGCCGATCTCGCCTTCCATGACCCGGAACAGGGACCCGACCTGCCTGTCGTCCGCGCGCCGCCCGGATCTCTTTCTCCTCGCCATGCGGAAAGCCTACGAGAAACGGCCCGACCGGGTACGGGACCGCACGGGATCCGGCGGTCCACTCCCGGACGGCAGCCCCGCCCCGTGGGCGGCGCGTCGGGGAGGAACTGGCCGAGCACCGTCCCCCGCTCGGCGGTCTCGTCCTGGAGCTCCCGGTTCTCACTGGGACAGCAGCGGTTGGTCCCGGTTCCGATGACCGCCACGGTGCGTCCGCCGTGCCGCAGCGCGGCGGTCCGAGGGCCGGTCCCGCCCCCACCCGGAATGATCACGGGCTTTCCGCCCTTCCAGGCCCTGAAACGGGCAGAAAGCCCAAGACCACCAACGCCCCCACACAGACGACCAGGGCGGCCCGTCAGGACCGGCTGTGCCACCGGGTCGAGTCCCTCTTCTCCGACTGCCCCAAGCTCCCCAGGGTCATCGACCGGCGCGCCGCACCGAGCCACGGCTACCGGGCCGTCCACGTCGTCGTCTATCCCCACGGCATACCGGTGGAGGTCCAGGTGCGCACCCGCCTCCAGCACGAGTGGGCCGAGGCGTTCGAGAGGTTCGCGGATGCCGTGGGGAGAGGGGTCCGCTACGGTGAGCCCCCGAAGTACGAGATGGTCTACGACCAGCAGAACAATACCTGGATCACTGTCCCCTTCCGTGGCGAGGGGGCAGGACTGGGATCGGATACGGGCACACCTGCCATCCACCACCTGAGCGAGCTGTCGGATCTGATCATCCGACATGAACAAGAGAGACGTCTGGCTCCTGAAGCGACCCAGACCAGTCAGGCCGAGGCCGAGATCCTGGCGAACCTCAGACGTCTTCAGCGTGTGTTCTCCAACCTGGCCGATGCACTCAACGGAAGGTACGGTGGATAAGTGACGAACTTCCTTCTGGTCTATGACCGCTCACGGGGCGAGCTTCTCCGCGAGACGGAGTTCGACAACACCCGCGAGGCCATGCGCGCCCGGTTCGCAGCCGAGGACGCCTACCAGGGTCAGAACATCGAGGTCGTGGTGCTCAGCGCCCAGTCTCGTGACGACCTGCTGCAAACACACGGACGGTACTTCCTGTCCATGAACCAGCTCATCGAGAGATTCTCGGCGTCGGTCCGAACCGCCGCAGCTTGAAAACCCAGCGCGTTCAGCCGCCAGCGCGGCCCCTCACTCGTGGTTCCGGGTGCAAGGACGGGGTGATGGCCCGAACCGAACCTCCATCCCAGCGCGGCCTCCGCCACGGCCTCGGGGACCGGAAGAGCAGCCTCCGGACAACGGTGGATCCGTATCGGCCCCACCCCCATGTCCTTGGGGTCAACCCACCGTGAACCGCGTCCGCTCCTCCAGCAGCGCCCGTGCCCCTTCCACGTCCGCCAGTCTCGCGGCGAGGGTGCGGGACGCCAGGTGGGGCGGCAGGGCCGCGGTGAACTTGAGGCCCTGGAGGGCCTTCTCGCTCACCTCGGGCAGGGCGACGCGCTCGGCGGCGCCCTCGCGGGCGGCCGCCCAGGCGGCGGGGTCGAGGTCCTCGCGCAGGCGCAGGTAGTCGTCGCGGGCCTGCTGTCCCGGGTCGGCGAGGCCCGCCAGGGTCGCGCGCAGGGTCAGGTTGGCGCACGTTCCCGCCCACGTCCACCAGCGGACGTCGCCGGGGGCGCGGGTGACGACCGAGCCGCCCGTCCACACGTGGTCGGCGTGGCGCTCGCGCGCCTTCGCCAGCGCCTGGACCGCGCGCCTGGTCAGGCGCACCGGCGGGTCGGCGCCCAGCAGCACCTCGCGCACGGCGCGGGTCAGCGCGAACGACGCGCCCGCGTGGTCGGCGGAGTCCCAGCGGGCCTTCCCGCCGTCCTCGGCGGGTTCCACGAAGCAGCGCTGCCGCTTCCAGTCGACCCAGGTCACCGCCCAGCTGCGCCCGGCCAGCAGCAGCCGCCGGGGCCCCTCCCCCGGCTCCCGCGCCGACAGCAGCGCCGGGTTGGCCCGCCCGATCTCGGTGCGCCCGTGCAGCACCGTGAACTCGGGCGGCGCGGTGAAGACGCTGGTCAGCTCCATGAAGTGCCGCCACCCGAACGTCCGCTCGGCCTCGGGCCCGATCATCAGCATGCCGCCGTCGCGGTCCACGAACCCCTCGCGCAGCAGGTGCGCCACGATCGGCTCGCCGTGCCCGAACGGCTCCAGCCCCGGCCACCACTCGCGCCACAGGCGCTCGCCCACCCGGGACTCCTGCAGGCACAGCGCCAGCAGCTGCTGGGCGACGATGTGCCGAGGCTCGGGCGTGGGCGTGACGGGTTCGACCCAGTGCCGTCCCCACAGCCGCAGCAGCGCCGACGCGCGCAGCAGCCCGGCCTCGTCCAGGGTGAGGAACAGGCAGTTGCGCCGGGTGCCCGCACGCCGCCCGGTGCGTCCGACGCGCTGCAGGAACGACGCGACCGTGCCGGGCGCGTTGACCTGGATGACCCGGTCGAGGTCGCCGACGTCGATGCCCAGCTCCAGGGTGCTGGTGGACACGATCACGCAGTCGCGGGCCTCGGCGAACGCGGCCTCCGCGCGGCGGCGCTCGTCCGCCGACAGGGAGGCGTGCGACAGGAACACGGTGACGCCGCGCGGCCGCAGCGCCGCCCCCAGCTGCTCGACGGCCTGGCGGGAGTCGCAGAACACCAGGCGCTTCTCGCCCGCGTGCAGCGCCGCGATCACCTTGGCGGCGTTGTCGAGCGAGCCCACGTAGTCGAGTTCGACGTCACCGGGCGGCGGCTCGGCGGGCGGAACGGCGCCCGGAAGGCGCACCCCCGGTGCGACGACCCTGCCGGGCCGCGTCCCCGCTCCCCCGCCCTGAAGCCAGGCGAGCAGGTCGTCGGGGTTGCCGACGGTGGCGGAGAGCCCGACCCGCTGGACCGGCCGCCCGCACAGCCGGGTGAGCCGCTCCAGGACCGCCAGCAGGTGCCAGCCCCGGTCGTCCCCGGCGAAGGCGTGCACCTCGTCCACCACGACGGCGCGCAGCCCCGCGAACACGTCGCGGTGGTCGACCTTGGCGCTGACCAGCATCCCCTCCAGGGACTCGGGGGTGGTCAGCAGGATGTCGGGCCGGTCGCGCAGGACGCGCTGCCGGGCGGAGGCGCCGACGTCGCCGTGCCACAGCCCGACCGAGCGCCCCATCCACCCGGCGTAGGACCGCAGACGCGGCAGCAGGTTGTTGAGCAGCGCCTTGATGGGGCACACGTACAGCAGCGACACCCCGCTCCACCCGCCCGCCGCCATCGCCGACAGCAGCGGGAAGACGGCGGCCTCGGTCTTGCCCCCGGCGGTGGGCGCGAGCAGCACCGCGTCCTCCCCGCCTGCGAGCGGCGCGAGCGCCTCGCGCTGCAGCGGCCGCAGCCCCGGCCAGCCGAGCGTGTTGACAACGTGGTACGCCAGCGTGGGGTGCAGCAGGTCGAGGCCGCCGGCGGTGGTCACAGGTCGAGGTCCACCTCGTCGGCGGAGGAGGCGCGCTGGGTCCAGGCGTTGCGTTCGACGTCGTCGAGGTCGGCGGCCCTCACCGTCAGCCGGTAGTGCCTGCGCGGGTCGAAGCCGTCGATGTCGTCGACCCGGTCGACGACGTCGACGAGCTTGCGCAGGAACAGGCGCGGCGCGACGCCCGCCCGTCCGCCGAGCTCTCCGGCGACCGCCTCGGCCAGCTCCATCAGGTAGGCGTCGTCGACCCGCTCCCGCACGCGGCCGGGCTGCTCCGCGCCGTCGGCGTACAGCTCCCGCACGGCGACGCCGAGCCGGTGCAGCTTCTCCAGGTCGAACCCGCCGAGCCGGACCTGCGCGGCGCGCAGGTTGTCGTGCCGGGGGTCGGCCGTGAAGTCGGTGGCCAGGCGCTGGGCGAGCGGCGCGAGGCGCTGCACGCCCTGGGGCCCGTCGTAGAAGGCGGGCGTGCCGGTGATCACCAGGTACAGCCCGGGGAAGCGGCCCGCCGCGATCTCGTCGAGGAGCTGGCGCAGCGCGTTGAGCGCCTTCTCGCGGGTGTCGGTGCGCGCCCGCTGCAGGGTCTCCAGCTCGTCCAGGACCACGAGCAGTCCGGGGTGCCCGCAGTCGCGCAGCAGCGTCAGCAGCCCCTGGAGGGCGGTGAGCGCCCCGTAGTGGTCGAGGTCGCCCTTGATCCCGGCGTAGCGCTTGGCGGCGGCCGCCACGTTGGGCTGCCCGCCGAGCCAGGCGATGAGCGCCTCGGCGACGGCGCGCTCCCCCTCGGTCTGCGCCCGGTGGTAGCCGCGCAGCGCGGCGGCGAACCCGGGGTTGCCGCGCGCGACGTTGGCCAGGCGCCGCTCCAGGAGCTTCTCGACCTCCTCGGCGAGGCGCCCGGGGTCGGGACCGTCCGGTCCTCCGGGGACGGCCCCCTGGTCGAGGACGTCCTCCTCCAGGGTGTACACCCAGTTGTCGACGATCTCGCGCAGCGCGCTGGGCGCCAGGGTGGCCGTGGACAGCCGCTCGGTGAGCCGCCGGTAGACGGTCTCCAGCCTGTGCAGCGGCGTCTCGGTCTCCGACACCTGGATCTCGGTGACCGCGAAGTTCATCCGCTTGGCGCGCTCGCCCAGCCAGCGGGAGAAGAAGGTCTTGCCGGACCCGTACTCGCCGCGCACCGCCTTGAACCCGGCGCTCCCCGACGCGACCGCGGCGAGCTCCTTGTCCAGGACGCCCTCGAAGCGCTCCAGCCCGACCGCGAACAGGTCGAGCCCGGACGCCGGGACGGTGCCGCGCCGCAGCGCGTCGACGACCTCGCGGCGGCGCGCCGCGCTGACGTTGCTCAACGGTTACCTCTCCCCCGGCAGGAACTGCTCCCTGAGCAGCCCGGTGTTGAGTTCCACGGCGCGCTCGGCGTCGGTGAGGGTGAGCACCGGGAACGTCTCCACGTTCAGCACCTTGGCCACCATCTTGAGGAAGCGTACGGCGCGGTAGGGCTCCTTCCCCGCGGCCTCGGCGACGGCGCCGACCGGCAGCCTGGGCCGGGCTCCCCCGGCCTGGACGAGCGTGTCGACGACGGCGGCGACCTCCTCCCCGGAGGGGCCGCGCGGGACCTGGCTCCGGCTCGCCTCGAAGGCGGGCGATTCCGTGACCCGCTCGCCCAGGGTTCCGCCGTGCGCCTCGTCCGCGCCGAACAGCGCGGCCTCCTGGGCCGGGGCGCTCCTCCTGGTCTTCCCGGCCGGTCCGGCCCCCTCCGGCGCGGCCCCGGCGCGCGGTTCGACGGTCAGCGGCTGGGTCCACCAGGCGGGCTCGTGCTGCGCCGGGCGCAGCGCCGCCCACTCTCTGGGCGCGAGCGCGGCGTCGGGCGCGAACACCAGGACGGGGATGACCATCTCCGCGGTGGAGATCCCGCCGTGGTAGCCCTCCTTGCGGGAGGTGTAGCGGACGCGCTCGTCCCAGGGCACCACGATCCGGCCGCCTCCGGCGAGCACCCGGTCGCCGGTGACGAGCAGCTCGCGCTCGCCCGGTTCCCCGGTGCGGTAGCGGGCCGCCTCGCCCTTCTCGGTCCTCGTGCTCTCGCCCCGGTCCCACACGTGGCCGTGGTCGGAGGTCAGCACCACCGGGCGGCCGGCGCGGGCGGCGGCCTCCAGCAGCGCGCCGAGCTTGCCGATCTGCTCGATCCGCCAGCCCGCGCTGTCGGCCTCGCGGCCGTCGCCGAGCGCGTCGTCCACGATGTTGACGACGGCGGCGACGACGCGCTCGGTGTCGGCGACGGCGTCCTGGACGGCCTCGGGCAGCGCCTCGCCCACCCCCGCCTCCAGGTCGCGCTGGTACAGCAGGGTGGCGGGCCGGGGCCTCCCGGACCGCTGGCCCCACAGCGTGGCGAACCCCTCGCGCTCCTCGCTCTGGCCGCCGGTGGTGAGGCGGCCGCACAGGAGGGAGGCGCGCGAGCAGGTGGTGACGGACGGCAGGGTGGCGAGCGCCCCCTCGCGCCCCCTCGCGCTGCGGGCGATCTCGGTGAACCGCCCGCCCGCGGCGATCTCCGCGCCGATCTGCACGGCGACCTCGGCGCTCATCCCGTCGAGCACCACGACGAGCGGCGCGTGCCCGGCGGCGGCGAGCGGCCGGGCGATCCGCTGGAGGATGTTCTCGGCGAGCAGCAGGCCGTCGGTGTGCGCGGACACCTCGGTCCACGCGGCGACCCGCCGGGCGAACGCCTCGTCGATCTCCGCGCGCCGGTCGCGCACGCGCGCGTACAGGCCGCGGTAGGCCGAGCGCAGCGCCGCGACCTCGGTGCGGGAGGACCAGATCCGGCTGGCCGCGCGGTCGGTCCAGGCGGTGTCGGCGATGTGCGCGGCGACGCCCTCGGCGACGGTCCGGGGCTCCTTGGGGGCGGAGGCGAGCCAGCGCGTCAGCCGGACGGCGGCGACCGCGTCGGCGCCCCAGGGGGAAGCGGCGTCGAAGCGGCGGTGCTCCCACAGCCGGGTGAGCGCTTCTTCGACGGGCGCCAGGTCCCTGGGCTCGGGGTCGGGCGCCCCCGGCCGGACGGCGGCGCCGATCTCCGCGCCGAGCGCGGCCAGCCGCGCCTGGAGGCCGGTGCCGAGCACCCGGCTGTCGGCCGCGATCCCGTCGGCGCCGAGTTCGGCGAGGATCTCCTCGGCCCGGTCGCCGGCCTGGACGGCGGCGTCGTGCTCCTCGCCGTCCATCATGCGCAGCAGCACGGCCTCGCTGCTCTCGGCGAACCGGGACAGCGTCTCGGGGCGCGGCGCGGGGCTGCCCACGAACCGCTCCTCGGCGCGCGCCCGCGCCTCCGGCGCCCCCGGGCGGCCCGCGCCGTCGGCGGCCAGCAGCTCCCGGAACACCAGCCCGGCGGGGATGGCGTCGTGGACCTGGCCCTTGTCGAGCATGCGGAAGACCACCCGGGCGACCGCGCCGGTCTCCCGTTCGAGGTGGGCGCGCAGTCCGCGGTGCTCGTCCTCGCGCAGTTCGCCGAACCGGGTGACGAGGGTCGGCCTGCGCGTCCAGTCCAGGAGCGCGGCGGCGTCGATCCGGTCCCCGGCCTCCTGGCCGAACCGGATCGCGGCGACCCGCCGCACCGCGTCGTCGAGTTTGAGCACGGCGGCGGCGCGCCGCCACTCGGCGGCCGATCCGACGTCGCGCAGCGCCTCGGCGAGCCAGGACCACTCCCTGGAGTGCAGCCGCGGGTCCAGCATGCGCAGGCCGAGCTCGTCGGCGAGCAGCTCCCAGCTGTCGACGGTGAACACCTCGTGGCACAGCAGCCGCCCCAGCAGGGAGGGGCCGAGTTCGGCCTCCTCGCACGGGGTGAGCAGGACGAGGCGGTCGGCGCCCGGGGCGGGCGGGCGGCCCAGTTCGGCGAGCGCGGCCAGCACCGTGGGCGCGACCGCGACCCTGGCGCGCACCGGGCGTCCCCCGTGCTCGATCTCGACCTCGTCGGGTCCGTGCCACACGGGCGCGGCGCGCAGCGCGACGGCGCGCGCCCCGGAGGGCAGCCACCCCTTGCCGACCCTCAGGTCCTCTTTCTCCAGCGCCCGCCGCAGCCCGCCCCGGACCGCTTCGACCGTGGCCTGCTGAACCGTCCTGGTGCCGGCGGGGGTCATCCGACCACCCGGACCGTGACCTCGATGGTGGCGGCGGGGGAGGCGCCGAGCCGCTCGCGCAGTTCCGCGATGACCTTCGCCGGGTCGTCCGCCGCGCCGATCGTCGCGACGGCCTCCCCGTCCCCGGCGGCGCGCTCGGTCCCGCCCGGAGGGGTGCCGTCTCCCGTGTCCGGCCGCACGACCGGCGGCTTCGGGGGCTGCGGCCGCGTCACCGCCTTGCGGATCAGCACGGCCGCGTCGGCCGACACCGCGTCGAGTTCGGTGGCGAGCTTCTGCTGCTGCTCGTCGCAGCGGGCCGATTTCGCCAGCCGCTCCAGCAGCCGCGCCGCGGCCTCGGCGTGGTCGCCGCCGCCGTTGGCGAGGTCGTTCAGCGTCTCGAGGTTCGCCCAGCCGGTGCTCTCCAGCTTCGCGGCCACCGTCCCGGCGGCCGCCAGGCCGGCCTGGTAGACCGCGCCCTCACCCGGCAGGCCGGCCCGCGCCAGGGCGACCACCAGCTCGGTGTCGTCGGCGATTCCGCGCAGCCGCGTCAGCAGCGCGTGGGTGGCCCGCGCGGTCCGCAGGCGCGGCGACTCCTCGTCCAGGCCGAGCAGGCCGGCGCGCTTCTCCAGCTGGGCGAGCAGCGCCTCGGTCCCGGCCAGCCACGCGCCGCTCCGCTCCTTGAGGTCCTCGGCGAGCCGCTGCACGGCGCGGACGTTGAGCACCGGCTGCCGGGCGAGTCTGAAGACCTGCTCGGCGCGCCGGTTGGCGAGGTCGAAGTCCTCCTCCGAGGGCAGCGCCTGGCGGCGCAGCACGATGTCGCCTTCGAGCCTGCCGATCCCGACGTCGGTGTAGCGCCTGCCGCCCCGGATGAAGGCCCGGTCGGACTGCACCGCGTACACGAGGACGAGCAGGTCCACGATGTCGGGCGGCAGCCCCTTGCCCTGCTCCTGGTCGCGGATCCACTCCTTGAGCTCGCGCACCCGGATCTCGGTGGTGTCGGCCTTGGCGGTGCGGGCGGCCTCGTCCAGGGCGGCCAGCCAGGTCCTGTTGAGCGAGAACACCTCGGTGACCTTGGCGATCCCCAGGTTGTGGGCGACCCGGTACAGCGCGTCGAGTTCGCCCTTGACGGGTTCGTAGCGCTGGAGCTTGTCGGCCTTGGCCTCCTCGACCGCCTGGAGGACGGCGGTGAGGTCGGCCCGGCGCACCTCGGGCGTCGCCCCGGACGGGGACGCGAACCTGGGGTGCTCCGGGTACAGGTGGTCCAGGAGCTTCCCGGCGACGCGGTGGAGCGCGGCGCCCAGCTGGCTGCCCGCCTCGACGCGGATGCGCACGCCGGGCGGCAGCGCCTCGATGTGCTCGTCGATGCCGTGCCCGAAGTCGGTGTCGTTGCGGTTGGCCGCGCCGTAGGCCCCGCGCAGCAGGTCGCGCAGCTGCCGCTCGATCTGGGAGCGCTGGTTGTCGAGCTGGGCGCGCGCCTCGCGCTGGTCCTCGGAGCTCCAGTTGGGCGCCTTCTCCTCGATGACGCCGGGCTGGACCAGGTGCTCCATCATCAGCAGCCGCCGCGCGTCCTGCTGCCGGTTGGCCGACAGGAAGTGCGGGATCCAGGCGAGGGTGGCCGGCGGCGTGTCGAACTCCTCGCGCAGGTCCCGCACCCGCTGGCGGTCCTCCGCCGGGTTGTGGTCGCCGTCGTCGAAGGGGTAGTCGATGACGACGCGCACCGCGCCCGGCGCCTCGGGCACGAACCGCTGGCGCATCAGCGAGTCCTCGGAGCGGATGTTCCCGAAGTCGAGCTCGACGAGGCGGCGGGTGCCGCGCCACGTGGTCGTGGTGCTCGCGGCGTCGGGCCCCAGGCCCATCTCCTCCCACAGCATCCGCTTGAACAGCCGCCGCAGCGCCTGGTCGTTGGCCGCGGTGTAGCTGCTGCGCATCAGCGACTCGGTGTCCACGCGCAGCAGGTTGAGCGCGACCGTGGGGTTGCTCTTCTCCGCCCCGACCCGGACCTCGCCGAACTGGGCGTTGAGCTCGCGGAAGAACTGGGCGACGCGGGCGATGTCCTGGCCGGTGCGCCGGGCCGGGACGATGCCGTGGTTCAGGGCGATGAGCCGCCCGGCGGTCAGCTCCTTCAGGGCGGGCACGTTGGGCACCAGCGCGGACAGCAGCAGGGTCTTGACCAGCAGGTCCTCGGCCCGGAAGGGGTGGCGCACCTCCAGGCCGCCGGTGTCGCCGTCGCTCATGCCGTGCCGCCGCAGCAGCCAGGGCCGGACCCGGTCGCGGTAGAAGCCGCGGATCTTGTCGTACTCGGCGCTGAGCCGGTCGCGGAAGGGCCGGTCCTCGCCCTCGACGAGGACGTCCAGCACCGCGCCCATGGGCACGAGCTGGCCCACGGGCAGGGTGGCGCGGTGGTTGACCATCAGCTGGCGCATCAGCTTGAGGGCGCTGCGCTGCCGCTGGAGCGCGCTCGACAGGTCCACCATGACGTGCAGCAGCGCCGGGCTGAACGGGTACAGCGCCCCGAAGTCGTCCCAGGTGTCGGCGTCGCCGCCCTCGGTGTCCAGGAGGGTGTCGCGCACCTCGGGCCGGGTGTTGACCATGCGCTCGAAGGCGGCGGCGATCTCGGTGGCGGCCTCGGGGCTCCTGGGCCGCAGCAGCCGGTGCCGGACGACCTCGGTGAGGTTCCTGTCCTCCAGGCTGATGTGCCCGAAGCGCCCGTCCCAGTACTTGATGGTCTGGCCGACGCCCTCGGTGCTGCCGGAGAGGCCCACGAGGTCGCGCAGGTCGCGCTGGCGCGGCACGAAGCTGAGGATGGGCGCGGGCCGGTGGCTCTCGGAGGACTCCACGAGCTTGGAGACCTTCTGCACCTCCTCGTTGATGCGGCTCTCGTCGCCGATGAACTTGGTGAACCGCAGGACCAGCTCGTCCAGGAGGAGGATGACGGCGTCGCAGCCCAGCTCCTCCTTGGCGTGGCGGCTGATGGCGGACAGCCCGTCGTCGAGGGTGACGAACGCCTCGGCGTCGCCGTGCACGGTGTCGGCGTAGCGCTTGAAGTGGCTCTTGAGCAGGGCGCTGACGAGTGCGCGGCGCAGCGCCAGCTCGCTCTCGTCGGTGCTCGCGGGCGAGACGGCGAACGCCTCGTCGAGGCGCTGGGTCGTCCACTCGGCGGGGGCGGACCACTTGCCCCAGGATCCGCCGGAGCCGGGGTCCGCCGCGGCGGACAGCCCCTCGGCGAACTTCTCGTCGCCGAGCGCGGCGCGCATACCGCGGGCGTCGGCCAGCAGCCCCTCGGTCCGGTAGACCGCCGGGACGGACGCCTCGGGGTGGTTGCGGTGGACGTGGCGCGCGTAGCCGCCGAGGATGGCCGATTCGATGGAGTCGGCGTCCACGAGGTGGCTGGTGACGAGCAGGAACTTCCTGCCCTCCAGCCAGTCGTCGTGCCTGGCGAGGACGGTGGGCATCCGCTCGACGCCGCGCACCGCCGGGTCGTGGCGCAGCACGGCGTGCAGCACCGCCATGAAGTGGCTCTTGCCGGACCCGAACGACCCGTTGAGGTAGGTGGCCCGCGACTGCCCCTTGGCGAGCGCGCCCTTGATGGTGCCGAGCGCCTCGTCGAAGCACGCGGCGAGCTGGGGGGTGACGACGTAGTCCCGCACGGCCTGCGCGGCCTGCTGTTCGACCCCGTCGGAGACCTTGAACACGAGGTCGCCGTCGTGGACGGCCTCGGGGATCTCGATGAGGTCGCCGATGAACCGCTTGCCGTCGGAGCTGGGGGAGGAAGTCATCGCCGAGCGGAACCCTTCTGACGCGCGTCGGGGGAAGGCGTGGAGGTGCACACCGCTTAACAGTATTCACCGCCGGGGACAACGGCGCCCCGCCCCGGAGCACTCGGGGGCGCTCCGGGGCGGGGCACGCGGTTCCCGGCGGGGGGGCGGGGCGTCGGCTTCTACGCCTTCCTGCGCCGCCCCCGCGTCGGCGCGGGGGGCCGCCACGCCTTCATGTCGGACTCGGTGACGCCGGTGTCGTTCATCAGCGACTCCAGGTCCTGCGCGATGTAGTCGGCGGGGCTCTGCCCGTAGTCGTCGGGCTCGGAGTGCCATTGCCGCACCCACGGCATGAGCTCGGCGATCCCGGCGAGCAGCGGCGTCGCCTTCTCCCGGACGCTCCCCCACCCGTGCTCCCCGACCCGGTCCAGCGCGAGCGTGGCGAGCGCGTCGGCCTGCTGGGCGTGGTCCCACCCGGCCCAGCCGAGCACCAGGGAGCCGTCCTGCTCGGTCTCCGCGCCCGGGTAGGAGGTGAACCGCTCCTTGGGCACGTCGAGCTTGCCCCGGTTGGCCCAGTAGGAGGACTTGCGGAAGTCGGCGGAGGTGTACTTGGGCGGGACCGGGATGGGCAGCCGCTTCTCCTTCTCGCCCTCGGCCAGGTCCGCGTTGAGCCGGTCCTCCTCGCGCTGCTTGTCCCACACCTCCTCCCACTGCGCGCGCTTGCGCATCCCGGTGTCCTTGTACCGGAGCGCGGCGAGGTAGGGGACGTGCTCGGTCTCGACGACCTCCTTGACGACGTCGGCGAAGTCCTTGTCCGCGTCGTAGAGCGCGGCGACCTCGACGGCCTCGGGGTGCAGGTCGCGCAGCCGGTTCCCGAGAGCCAGCACGGACCGGACGACGGGCACCTCCGCGCCCGTGTCGTCGGCCGCGAACCAGAGGGCGCGGTCCTCGCACCGGTCGAGCAGCCACGACTTGAGGGCGGCCTTCTCCTTCTTCTCCCACGGCTCGGACTGCCAGCGGCGCTTGCACTCGGGACGCTCGATGAGCGCGATGTCCTTACGGGACTCGATGAGGGCGATGCGCTTTTCGACGACCTGCTTGTAGGCGTCGGGCCAGTGGGAGGGGAGTTCGGTGACGGGGGTGGAGTTGTGGCGCTTGAACCACTCGGTCTTGACCTCGCCCGCCTTCACCTTCCGGGCGAGGACGATCTCGAAGGCGCGCTCACCGAGGTTGAGGTTCGGGACGTCTGCGGTGTCGGGGACGACCAGCTCGGCGTGCTCGGCATCGGAGATGAGGCCGTAGCGGTGGTAGACGTCCCAGTCGAGTTCTTCCTGGAGCGCGATCATCCGGGCGCGGATGGCGGCGTATTCGGTGTGGGCCTTGCTCAGGAGAAAACGGGAAGGGGTGTCGGACTCGACGACGGAGGAGGGTTCGAGGGAGGAAAGGCGCTGAGCGAGGGAGTCGAGTTCCTTGGAACGGGAGAGGGGGAGGGTGGCGGGGAGGGGGAACTCTTGGAGCTTGGTTCCGGTGAATTCGTAACGTTCCTCCCATTCCTCATCCTGGAGTCCTCGCCCGAGACCACTTCCCCCCTTTCCTTGGCTCACCTGCTTCAGCCAGAAGCACGCCGTCGAGGAGTTCAACACCCCGAGAAGCTCCAGGTGCTGGTCCTCCGTAGCATCCTTGGGCAGCTTGATCACCGGCGCGGAACGATTGAAGACCTTCCCTTCACGATCCAGAACAAAGTGGTTATGGGTGGCAACAAACGCAAAAGCAATTGCCCAACGATGAGATTTATCATCTTTAGGAAGCTGATGCCACTCCCACCACAAACGCCCACTAGAAAGGTAAGTTCCTCCTCCAAACGTCCCACGCCCCCAAAGAGTAGTACGAAAACCCCAGAAGCGTCGAATAAAAGATTGCCCAATTTCGTGGGCCAGTAGAGGATTTTTAGTTGAGCCATAAGGAAAAACTACAAAATCCTCTTCTTTTGCCCCCCAATCTCTAACATCTTCCCCACGCGAAGATGGAAAAGCAAACCACTCATCCCTAGCCCTCAGCCCAACAGAAATTGTCTTTGGCAAGGTGAAGGCTTCGTCAGCATGGGTATCACCGTAGAATCCAATCCGCTCAACAAGGCCATCGAGCTTCGAATTGCCCCCTAGAACCCCAACGAGACCAACCGCGCCACCGCCATTCAAATTCCAAGGGTGGTTTTTAAAGTTCCCCCACCCCAAATCAGCAGAACTCACCCAGTCATTTTCACTTGTGGAATCCTCAATCTGCTCGACGATCGCAGACCAGACCAACCCCTTCGCCGCATCTTTCGGCTGCTCTGGCTCTCCACGAATACCCAGAACAGCTCGCACCTCGTTCTTGTGCGAGTTCCTCATGTTCCGACCGATGAGGATGACCGTCGGCGTCCCGTGTCCAGGGATGTAGGCACCCGAGGTGTCGATGACGTGGGTCAGCCGCACCTCGTCCCGGAAGAACTCCTGGATGAGCTTCTTGCCGAACTCGCGCTTCATGAAGGAGTTCGCGGTGATCTGGCCGACGACCCCCGCCCCCACCCGGTCTCCACCGGCGCGCTTCGCCAGGTTGAAGAACCTCTCGGCGAACGGCACCGAGAGCGCGTAGGTCCCCGCGCAGGTCGCGTAGCGGTCCCGGTAGTTCTGGTTCTCCTGCTTGTCCTTGACGGTGATATAGGGCGGGTTTCCGACCACCGCGTGGTAGCTGCCTGCGTCGAGCAGGTCGTATTCGGCGTAGTCGTAGACGTCCTCGGTGGCGTACCGGTGGACTTCCTCCGTGTCGAACAGGCTGGTCTTGCGTCCCGGGGCTCCGTCACCGTGGATCAGCGAGTCCCCCGTCGCCACCACGATCGGCCAGTCCGGGTTTCCCGCCGACAGCGTGGTGATGCCGCCTTCCCGCATCGCGGCGATCAGCAGGCGGAACCGCGCGATGGCGACCGCGAACGGGTTCTTGTCCACGCCGTGGACGCTGCGCAGGCTCCGGGCGATCAAGTCCCAGTCCGACACCCCCGGCTCGGCCTCGCGCCACTTGGCCAGCAGCCGGTGGAACGCCCCCAGCAGGAAGTGCCCCGACCCGCACGTCGGGTCGATCAGGCGGAAGCCCTTGCTCTCCACCTGGTAGATCTTGTTGCCGTCGAGCCCGAACTCCTTGAGGGCGGGTTCGAGGGTGTAGTCGAGGATGAACTCCTCGACGAACTCCGGAGTCTGGAGCAGCGCGTAGTTCTTCTTCGCCGCGTCCGACAGGTCCTGGTAGAGGTCGCCGAGGAACCGGGTGTTCCAGTCCGGGTCGTAGAAGCTGTGTACCAGGTGCCCGTTGTCTCCGACGGTGCGCCAGAACTCGATGAGGTTCTTGGCGGCCTGGTGCGACGGGGTGATGGTCCACATCGGGTTGTGGGCCCGGTCGAACAGGCCCGCCATGACCGACGAGACGCTCATCTGCTCGAAGGCGTGCACCAGCCAGTCGCGGTCGGTGCGCTCGGGCGCGTCCGGGTTCCGCTTGCGCTCTTGCAGAACCCAGTCGTCCTTGAGCTCCTGGGCGATGTCGTACCGGTTGGACTCGTCCCGGGGGCCGGTGATGAACGGCTGCTCCAGGAGCAGGTTGTCCTCGCAGAACCGCACGAAGACCGTCGCCAGCACCCACGCCACCGCGGCCTGCGTCACCCGGTCGTCGCGCCACGCCCCGTAGGTGGCGGCGGTGCGCTCGGCCTGGAACGCGCGGTGGTACTCGACCTTCAGCTCCTCCTCGAAGGTCTTGCCGGTGTGCTCGTTGACCGCTTGAGGATCTTCGCTCCGCTCCCGGAGATCCCCCTCAAGGACCGCGACCTGTTTCCTCAGGTCCTTGAGCAACGATTCGCGATTGATCACGGGCACTCCTGGCGATGCTGGGGGAACCGACCTGCCCATTGTCACCGACGCCGGTGACCATCCGCACGGGAAGCCCCAGATGAGGGCATCTCGCACACGTGGTGGCGCGGTAGGAGGCTCCCACGCCACCGGACGCCCCGCCGGACTGCTCCGTTCCGGCCCCTCTACACCTCGCGCCCTTTCAGCGCGGCGAGGAACGCCCGCCACTCGGACGCGGCGAAGGAGAGCTGCCCGACCTGGGGATGCTTGGAGTCCCGGACAGCAGCGGCACCGGGAAGTTCGGCCACTTCGACGCAGTAGTTGTTGGCGCCGCTGTAACTGCTCTTACGCCATGTTTGCTGGTCAGACACTGTTCTCACTCTTCTTCTAGTGACTTGATGACGTCGGTGATGAACTCCAGCGACTGCGCGGGACTGAGTGCAGATCCCTGTGCTCCGCCGAAGATGGAGTTGAGCTCGGCCAGTTCGTCCTCTTCTTCTACGTACACGCTGGATGTCGGTGTCTCCACGTAGCCGATACTCGCGTCCATGGGGTTGGGGAAATCCATGATGACAAAGCTGCCCATCGTCGTGGGATGGGCGCCCGCCGAGAACGGTAGTACGTAGATGTTGATGTTGTGGCGTGCGGCCATATGGGTGAGATGGCGCAGCTGCACCTTCATCACCTCTCGGGACCCGACGGTACGCCGCAAGGCCGCCTCATCGAGGATCACCCAGTAAGCGGGGGGATCGACACGGTTGAGGATCTCCTGACGCTTGAGTCGGGCAACCACCCGCTCCCGGATCTCTTCATCACTGCGAACCAGGTTCGCCCGGAAGATCGCCTCCGCGTATTCGGCGGTCTGGAGAAGTCCTGGGATCACCTGGCACTCGTAGGTCCGGATCACCGACGTCTCAGTCTCGAAGTCCGGTAGAGCCATGGAGAGGACACCCTTGTAACGCGCCCACCAGCCGCGTTGCTTAGCCATCCGAGCGCACTCGTGCAGCTCAGCGCGGACCTCCGGGTTCTCCTCCTTGTAGTGGTCCAGGAGCGCGTCCAGCTCGTCAGGCTGGACCGTCTTCTTGATCCCGGTCTCAATACGGGAGACCTTCGTCTGCTGCCAGCCAAGGGCCTGCGCCACCTGGCCGGTTGTCTTACCGGTTGCTTCCCGATAGCTACGCAGCCTGGAGCTGAGACGCCGACGCCGAACGCTCGGACTGTAGGGCTTCTGCATACGCGGCATCCTAGCCACCTCCCCAAGTTTTTAGCATTATCTAATTTTCTTCTTGACGACTCTAGGTAACCTAACTCACTATGGAGGGTAGGCAGCCAAGGCCAAGCTTGGCAGCTTGAGACCGGCTATGTAGGAGGTTTCTCCATGCCCGTAAACAACCCCCCGCCCCTGCGGCCCCCTGCGGCCGCTCGCTCCCAACTCCTCTCCGACCTGGCCGGACGGGTCCGGGCCCTCGGTGGGGTGGCCCTGTTGGCGTTGGCCGACGGGGAGCACCCGGTGCTGTACGTCCGCTCCCAGGACCGGACCGTCCCGGTCGTCCTCGTGCAGGGGGTGACCGGAGGGTGGTGGTTCATCTGGGGCAGGTCCGGGTGGGCCGACTCCTCGCAGGTGGACCGGGTCGCCGCCACCCTGGCCGCCCCCACCCCCGCCCCCGGCCCGGGCCCCGCGTGCCCGGACGGCGTCCCGGCGTCCGGGCGTCACGCCTCGCTCAAGGCCGTGGCCTGATGGGGCCGCGTCCGTTCGGCCGCCTGACGGCCGTGTCGGAGTTCTGGGAGTATCCGGGCGAGCCGGTGTGGTGTCGGGAGGTCCGGCATCGGACCCGGGCCGCGCTGGCCTCCTTCTCCCGGGTGGTGGACGAGGCCGAGCTGGTGGTGTCGGAGCTGTTCGGCAACGCCTGCCGGCACACGCGCAGCGGCGAGGGCGGCAAGGTCGCCGTCAGCGTGTCGGCGCTGCGCACCGGGCTGGTGTTCCTGTCGGTCGCTGACGACGGCCCGCGTCTGAGTCCGGGCACCCGGCGGCCGCTGGCGCCGCGCGTGGTGGCGTCCGATCCGGACGCCTGCGCCTTCCGGGGGCTGGGCCTGGTCGCCGAGGTCACCGACGACTGGGGGTACTGGGTGACCGAGGAGGGCGGCCACGCCGTGTGGGCGCTGTTCGAGCCCCCGCCCCCGGCCTTCCCCCACTCCTGACCGCACTCGCAGCACCCGCAGCACCCGAGGGGACCGCACATCCCTTCCGTGGGGCGAGCCTCCACGCAGGCCCGCCCGGGCCGTAAGCCGTCCGCGCCCGCTCGCCCCCGCCCCTTGAACCTTCCCGGCCCTCACCCGGCCCCCGCACGCCCGCACGAGAGAGGAACACACCCATGACCATGACCACCACCCACCGCGACCTCCTGGTCACCGACCGGGACGCCGCGCAGGACGCCGAGCTGGCCTCGCTCATCCGGCTCCTCGCCGTCCGCCGCCCCGAGATCGCCATGGGCTGGACCCCGCCTCCGGCACCCGTCCCTGCTCCGTCCGCGCCGCCGGTTCCCGCCCGGACGCCGCGGCCGCTGCCCTGGCCCCGCCTGCGTGACCCGCTCGCCCCGCACCCCGTCACCGGCCGCACCCCCACCCGCGAGGACTTCCCCGCGAACCGCGAACGCGCCGACTCCATCGCCCGCCTGCGCGCCATCGCCGCCGGAACCCACCGCCCCGGCCAGCACTGGCCCGCCCACGCCACCCCCGCCTACTACGCCCGCAAGACCCGCCCCACCCGACTCCACCGCACCCTCCGCGCCCTGCGCCGCGCCCTGCGCGCCGCCCTCCTCCTCTCCACGACCCCTTAACCACGGATCCTGGCGTTGGAGTTGGAAAGGATCTTGGGCTTTCAGCCCTTTTCGGGGCTGAATAGGGCTGAAAGCCCAAGGCGGTGGCGGTCAAGGGCAGAACCCCGACGACGGGCCGCCGTGAGGACCGCGCGGCCGATCACGTGTTCCGGCCGGTTGTCCACAGCCGGGAGATCCGGATCGCGGCGGCCCGGGCGTGCGGGCCATGCTCGACCGTATGGACGCGACTTGGGCGGCGGGCGCGCTCGCGGCCCGCCAGTACGGGGTGGTGAGCAGGGACCAGGTGATGCGGTGCGGGCTCTCCGACTCCGCGCTGCGCAACCTGGTGCGCCGGGGCGGCTGGACGCGGGTGCACCGGGGCGTCTACCGCGTCGCGGGGCACGCGCCCGTCACCGAACGGGAGCGGCTGCTGTCGGCGGTGATGGCCGCCCAGCTCACGCTGGGCCCCACCGCGTTCGCCAGCGGGCGGACCGCCGCCCGCCTCTGGGGCGTCCGGGGGCTGCCGCCCTGGACCGGCGCCGTGCACATGACCGTCCCCGTCGGGGACGCCCGGCGCAAGGTCCCCGGGATCATCCGGCGCACCTGGGCCACCGACCCGGCCGAGGTCGTCGCACGCGGCGGGCTGCGGGCCACCACCCCCCGGCGCACCCTGCGCGACACCCTGCTGGACGTGGACCGCTCCACGGCGGTGTGCCTGCTGGACTCCGCCCTCAACCAGGGGCTCGTCGCCGCCGAGGACCTGCCCGCGCTCGCCTCCGCCAACACGGGCCGTCCGGGGTGCGCGCGCTCGCTGCCGTGGTGGGGCCTGGCCGACGGCCGCGCGCAGAGCCCGCTGGAGACGAGGGTCCGGCTGGTCTGCGCGGACGGCGGCGTCCCGCCCGACTCCCTGCAACACCCCTTCCACGACGCGCGGGGACGGCTGGTCGCCATCGGCGACCTGTGGTGGCGCGACCGCGGGCTCCTGGTCGAGGCCGACGGCCGCGACCCGCACGAGCGCCCCAAGGCGCTGCTGCACGACCGCCGCCGGCAGAACGCCCTCGAACTCGCCTTCCCCGGCATCCGCATCCTCCGCTTCACCTGGGCCGACCTGGCGTTCCCCCGCTACATCGCGCACACCGTGCGCGCAGCCCTCGCCCGGTAGGGGGCCTCCGGCGCGGAGGTGGTCCGGCGGGCCGCCGGACCGCCGTGAGGCGTTGACGGCTTCGGCACCGGAGGTCCCGCCCCGGACGGCCCGCACCGGTTCTCCGCCGGCGGCCGTTTCCGGCCACCGCCCCGGCTCCGACGCCACCACCGGCGCTGCTTCCGGCAGCCTGTCCCCCACCGCCCACACCACCACCGGCGACGGATCCGGAGGGTCCAACGAGCTCTCGAATGACAGCGACAATCCAGGTGGATCCGAGAAGGGGACCGACCTCTCCTACAGCGAACCGAAAAATCACGACGGCAACCATTTCGGTTCTGGTGATGGGAGCTTCAACGGGATAGAAGGAACCTCGACCGAAAACGGGGATCCAGGAATTGGGGACGGGAACGGCAGGCCAGGCAACGACTCGGACAGCAGCGCCGAGGAGGACTTCGATCCCCGGAAAGAGGGGCGTCTGAAGAGGGCTGCAAGTCTCGAAGAGCCTCTACGCGATGGCGGACTCACCGAGGAGGAGATCGTCCGGCTTCGAGGTGACAACCCGCGCGGCGGAGATTCCTGGCAGCGGGCCGCCGACGCCCTCGGACAGAATTTCGACAAGAATGTCCACGGACGACTACACCCCGAGGCGACACGTTTCGCCTTCGAAGGCGCCGGCAATCCGAGAGAATTCGCCTATCGCCACGAGCACTACAAGGCAATATTCCAAGACGAGGTACGGCGACTTAGCGAAGACGATCCCGGGGGGACTAGACATCCAGGGCGGTCGAGAAGGCAGGCAGCCGCAGACAATATGATGGAAATGGATGTCGGTGCCATGCTGAGAGCCGACCGCGATGCGGTGCTCGAAGTCCGGAACGGCGTGGTCCGGATCGACCCGGAAGGACTCTCCGCAGACGAACTGGACCAGGCTGTGCGCAACCAGGCCGGGGAGAGCAACATGGGCCACGAGGCCTCGGCCGCATACCATCTGCGTAAGCACTACCATGAGCTTCCCGAAAGCGAGACCACCGGAGACCGGGTCCGGGATTACCACGACAGCATGGAGTTGACCATCCGCAATGGGACCCTTGTTGACTGGATCCCATTTCCCGGCGTAGGGGAAAAATTCGTATACCAGCGCGAAGTGCCCGACCCGACGGGGAGGGTCGACACAATGAAAGCAATCGTCCTTGTCAGATCCGATGGAATGCTGGTCACCATGACCTACGGGAGGAGGCCCGGGTGAGAAGTCGAACAAACGCCTCCCAGGATCGAGCACCCGGAACGACTGAGCTGATGCGGGATGTTATCCGCCTACTCGATGCGGGCGCTTCGGATGCCGGTGGGGACAGTTCGTTCGCGCAGTCAGCGCTGGAAAGGCTCGCACACCTCTACCAGGCCTCTCTCGACACCCCGATAAAAACGGAGGAAATGCGCGCCTTCAAGGATCAGGTCGTCACACTGCTCAAAAAAGGCAAGAACCCATCCGGGCTCAGTCTGTACAGCTTCGAGTGCATGGTGTACGCGGAACGGGGCCGTCTCGACGGTTTCCAGGAGGCGTGCCGGCGACGCTCGGTGCTTCAGATCCTCGACGACGCGTTCGCCCCCTGGGACCAAGTAGCTCCTGAACCCGACCGTGAAGAACTCGAAGAGATTGACGAGACTCTCAGGGAGGTCTCTGACGAGGCCCCTCCCGTTCCGGAGGAGGACATCCCCTCCTGGCTCCCGGACTCGCACTGGTGGTGGCGGGCGCCCAGGAAACAGGACATGAGCCAGGAGGAACGGGAGAGCCGCCTCAACTACGACCAGTACGACGGGCTGGAAACCCTTGGCTGAGGAGCGCTCCTCCCAGGAGATCGCTGCGGCGCGGATGCTCGCCGTCCCCGGAGCGGTCCGCCGAAAGCCGCAGGCCGACATCACCGCGCTCCAGGCTCGGAGGCACGGCGGTGTGCGAGTCGATCCGGCCTCCGGCACCGGGCGCAGAAAACGCGGCCTGTACGTCACCGACACAGACGGTGGTGTCATCGAGATCCGCACCCAGTCCGGCAAACCCAAAAGCTGGAATCCCGAACTGCGCCACCCCCGCCCCGACATGACCTACCTGGGGGATGACCGGTACACCTACCGGACCGACAGCAAATCCCGCACCGTTTCAATGGAGGGGTCCCTCCAACTCAGGACAGGATTCCGAGGCCCGACCAGACTCCGATCAGGACAGAGGGAAGAGACCACTACGAGGACGACCATAAAGCGGTCATCGAAAAGTTCGAGGAGCAGCACGGCAGACCCCCGAAACCGGGAGAGGCGACGCTGTACGAAGATGTCAGATGGAACGGCGGACACCTCGTCGGCACGCGGTTCTACGGCTCCGGAGGACGCGTCAACATGGTGCCGATGCTTGAGACCGTCAACAGGAACCTTCGGGGCGGCGGACCGCAAAGAACGTTCAAGGACAACTCCTACCTCCTGGAGAGAAAATGGGCCGACGCCCTCAAAGATAACCCACCGAAGACAGTGCGGATAAAGATCGATAATATTTTCAGTGGAGATTCAAATTCGCCGGACAGGATCATCGTAGAATATTGGACAGACGGCGTCACCCAAGGAATAGAGCACTACAGTAATATTCCCAAGACGGCACCCCGAACCAAAGGATGAGACAATTGAACTCCTCCGAAGGATCCATCAGCGAAATTGAACAGGATGCACTTCTCCAAGAAATCGGGGGAATGCTTCTGAGCTCAGCCCCAGAGGACTGGGAAGAAGTGACGATGTCCCACTACGCAGTTGTGGACAGATCCACCACCGATTCGGAATTCATCCGGAACGATGGATCAAAAGAATCCTTCTTCCCGCCTTCCGAAATCCTCGAGAAACTGGACGAACTTCGAAACGGAATGTACACCCCGAAGAAAGGGACCTGGTTTTCCGCGCGCTATGTGATCACACGTCCGGGCAACTACAGGATCGACTACAACTACGATGAGGAGCCGGCTTTCACGATCCCCCCCGTGGCCGGAAGCTACAAGCTGGACCTCCAGCACTTCCCCCGCGACGACGAGCACATCCCCGACTGGCTGCGCCGCAAGCTCCAGGAAGCGGAGGGTGAGCAGCAGTAGAGGGCCCCGCGCCCCTCTGGCTGCGATGCGGACCGGTGGTTGGGAGACTCCGTTCCCAGGGCCTCGGCACGATGCCGTGTCGTCCGGGTCTGTTCGCGTGTGATCCCGAGTAGGACAAGGGCGCCAAAACGCTTCGGCCCGACCCCTCCGGGCCCCCATGACCCCGCCCTGACGAAAAGAACCCCGTGGCCACTGGGGTACGAGTCGCACTCCGGCGGACACGGGGCTACCGCGTTCTGGTCCCTGACCAGCGGTCGCGTCTTCCCTCTCCCGGTTGATCGTTCACGGCTTTCGGGAAAGCCGGCGTCCCCAGGGCCACCAGCTCCTCCACCCACCCGAACGGGCCGGTTGGGACGCGCCGCAGCCCGCCCGGGTATATGTCCGTTCCGAGGGACGCCGGCGTCAAGACCGCCAACGGGACTCCCGAAATCCGGACGTCCCCCGCGCGTAGTCCGCCGCCGAGGACCGAACGGCACAACCAGCGGGGAGAGCAGAGGACGAGGAGCCGCCCTCCCGCCGAGTACACCGGGCCGGCCACCACCGACGGCCACGTCGACACGTTCGGCCGGTTCGTCGACGCGGCCGACGTCGCCGGCCTCCTCTCCGAGACGGGGATCTCCGACTACGTGAAGTACCCGTACCCCGAAACACCCCGTGCCCGAGGCTCCTCAGCGGCTGCGGCCACCGAACGCCGGGCCGCAGACCCGCGCACCAGAGAACACAGGGAACCACCATGGACCGGGACTTCAGAGAAGAGTTCAGCCACCTGACTTATTTCGTCGAAGCATATCTTCACCAAGACTGGGGGATCGAAGGAGGAAGCATCGAAGAGGTCATGAGAAGCAAGCGGGAGCTGGCTCCAGTTGTTCCCGGAATTCGGAGCGACGCAGAGAAACTGCTGGCAGAGAGCCTGTCCGAAAGGGCCCTCGAAGACATCTTCGAAAACACCTGGGGGAGCGGCTACGAGCCCGGAGACGCCACGGACGGGAGCTGGGCCGACGCACTCCGGGAGATAATTGACGCAAGCCTCTCCGTGGAGTCCACGGAGAACACTTGACAGAGCCTCCCCTCGGCCCCTCCCCCGGCCGCGAGGAGTGCGGGGAGGAACCGGCCGACCGGGTCTGACCGCCGGGTCCGCACGGACGCCCGATCACCCCGCCAGCGCCATCTCCGCGCCGAAGCCGCGCGGCAGCTCCAGCTGCTCGGACTCGATGATGGTCTCGGCGGACGCGCCGTCCAGGGTGGCCGGGCCCTGGGGACTGCGCATCGGGCACAGGACCCACAGGCCGTACGGGGCGGCTCCGCTGTCGCGGGCCTCCTGCGACAGCGCCCGCAGCAGCGTCCGGCCCGCCGGGTAGCGGCCCAGCGGAGTGGCGTTGTACAGCAGCACGGGGCGGTCCGCACCCGCCGAGCGGACGCGGCCGCCCAGGTTCTCGCACGCCTCGGCCACCATGGCGGCGAACTCGACCGGACCGCCGGGGCGGTCCGCGTCGACCACCATGCTCCACGGCGGGCCGCCGAACTCCTCGATCATCCCGGTGAGAATCGACACGAACTCCGCCGAGACGTCGATCGCGGCGACGTCCGGACGCGCGCCCAGCCGCGCGGCGACGCGCTCGGCGTCGCCCAGCCAGGTCTTGACCGCCAGGTAGCCGCCCCTGAGCGCGGACTGGTCGAGGCGCCGCCCGGCCGCCCGCTGCTCGGCGGGCGCCGCCGCGGGGCCTCCGCCGAGTTGGGTGAGCGTGCCCGTCGAGGTTCGGCTGAGCACGGCCGGCAGGGACCAGTACTCGACGCCGTCGGGGTCGGCGCGCCTCTCCAGCCTGGGGTACCTGCGGTGCAGCAGGGCCCACAGCTCGGCCTCGCCGGGGATTCCCAGCTCGGGGAACCGCGCCTTGACCCGGTCCCGGATCTGCTGCGGCGTGATCCCCGGATCACCCAGGTAGCTGACCGCCTGGGTCAGGTCCAGCGCCCTGTCGAAACCGAGGCTCTCGGGGTACAGCTCCAGGCGGGCGGTGACCCTGGCCCGCTCCGACGCGGCGGCGGCGACCGTCACCAGGTCGACGTCGGACAGCGGCGCCATGCCCTCCTCGACCGGGACCTCCCGCAGTACGGCGCGCACGTCCCCCGGCGAGGGGAGCGGGGCGTCGTCGCCGAAATCCACCAGCCGGTCGGCCGTCCGGCCCAGCGCCACCGCGTAGTCCAGAAGGTCGGCCTCGACCGGGACGCCGGGGTCGTCGTCGATGACCTGGGCGACCAGCACGCCGGCGCTGCCGTGCACACGCCGCAGCGCGAACCCCGGGCTGTCCTCTCGCTCCTCGCACTCGGCGACCGCGCGCACCGCCGCCAAGGCGTGCGCCCGACGGGTGTCGGAGACCTCCAGCGTGGAGCCGCGCATGCTGAGCAGCTCCTCGGCGATCTGGCGGACCTCGCGCAAGCGGCCGTGGCGTTCCAGGATCGCGACGACGTCGTCGCGCACCGCCGTGAGCAGGTCGCTCTTCTTCCAGTGCCGGCGCGCCTTGGCCAACTGCTGGGACACGTACACCTGGTCCAGGCCGAGCCGTTCGGCGACCTCGCGCTGGGTGGGCCAGACGGGGCGGGCCGCGGCGTCCTCGGGCAGGCCCAGCAGTTCACGGGTGACCCGCACCCACGCCCTGTTCTGCTCGGTGCTCTTGGGGATGAACTGGCGGATCACCTTGTCGAGGTTGGCCTGCCTCTTGGCGAGGTTCCGGGCCTCCTCTCCGCCGCCCTGGGGGAGTCGGACCGTGACGGAGGAGTCGACCGGCTCGGCCACCTCCAGGCGCCTGCGCCACCGGTTGACCTGAGCCGCCAACTCGTTGCGCACCTGGTAGCTGACCCCCCGGACACGGCGCAGGTCGGCGGCCGGGCGGGTCAGGAGGTCGCCCACGGTCTCGCAGCGCAGCACGCGGGTGGCGGCGTCCAGGGCGTTCGGGGTGAGCCCCGCCAGGTACAGCGGGGTCTCGGCGGTGGCCGTCTCGGCGTTGCGCAGCCGCGTCGCCTCGTCGTCCAGCGGAACCGCCCCGGCGCTGTCGGGCGTGGTGACCGGCCGTTCCGCGGGGGTCCGGAAGACCTGCTCCCAGGCGTCGCGCATGCCTTCCAGCGTGTCGAACCGCCGTTCGGGCCTGCGGTGCAGGGCCTGCTTGAAGAACGCGGTCAGCGGCCTGCGCAGCTGGTCGGGGAAGCTCTCCTCACGCAACCGGGGAAGCTCCAGGTCGGCGGGGAGGAAGCGGAGGTCGACACCGTCCTCGTGCCAGACGGGAAGCTCTCCCGAGGCCATCTCGTGGAGGGTGACGGCCAGGGCGTAGCGCTCGGCCGCGGCGTCGTAGACGCGCTTCGGCTCGTCCAGTTCGAGGAACGGGTCGAGGTAGCCGGGGGTTCCCGCCCTGGTGTCCGCGGGGTCGGCCCCCGCGAGCGAGAAGTCGAACAGGACGAGCGCGCGCCCCTTCTTCCTGCGCTCGCGGACCCCCACGTTGGCGGGCTTGATGTCGCGGTGGAAGACCTTGCGGTCCTCCAGGTAGTCGACCACCTCGAACAGGTGGACGCCGAACCGGTGCAGTTCCTCGACACCGAGGCTGCCCCCGATGTGCAGGTAGTCGGCGAGGGTGTGCTCCCCCGCCAGCTCCAGCTGCAGGACCGTGTGCTCGCCGACGGTCAGCAGCCCGTCGTCGACGATGGCGACGATGCGGTGGTTGCGCAGCTCCTTGAGCTGCGCCGCCTCCGCGCTGAGCTTCTGGACCGCGCCGGTCTGGTTGACGGCGACCTTGAAGACGCGCTCGGCCCCGTCCCGCTCCACCAGGAGCGCGCGGGAGGTGGCCCCCTTGCCCAGCACGCTCTTGACCGTCCAGCCGTCGATGACCTCCTGCCCCCGGACCGCCGTGAGGGGGTCGGTGACGGCGTCGGGACGGGTCAGATGCTCCTCGACCTCGTCGATCCGGCGCAGGAAGTCGCGGGGGGAACGGGTGCGCTCGCCCGGTTCGCGGCGGGTCGCCTCGCGCACGAGGGTGTCCATGATCGGGGTGACGTCGTCGTTGACCGACGCCGGGGTCAACTCGCCGTGCTCCCTGATCTGCTCGCTGACCTCGTGGCGGTCCTGCCCCGGGGGGCGACCGCTGAAGACCAGGTAGGCCAGCGCCCCCAGCCCGAACATGTCGAGCGCGCGCGGGTCGCCGTCGAACGCGGGGAACTCCGGCGCCAGGTACGCCTGCGCGGCCGCCTCGACGTGGTCGGCCAGGACGCGGGCGCCCAGGTGCCGGGTGACCTGGTGGGTGGTGTGGCCCCCGCTGCTGAACGCCGAGCCCTGGCGGGAGGCCACCTGCCAGTCGGCGATCCGCAGCCGCGGGTAGCTTCCGTCCATCTCCACCCAGACGCTGCGCGCGGCCAGCGCCCGGTGGAACAGCCGGTTGCGGTGGGCGTGGTTGACCGCCTCGGCGAGCTGGCGCACCATCTCCACCTGGGTGGAGACGTCCAGGTCCGCGCCCTTCTCCTGCATGAAGTGGTCGAGGCGCTGCCAGTTCCTGCGATGGGAGAACGCGATGGCCGGTCCGCGGCCGTCGATCACGTCGTAGTGCTCGGCCTTGACGATGCCCTCGTGCGCGATGCCGTCGAGGGAGCGGAACTCCCGGTCGGCCGCGCGCTTGATGGACTCCCTGGCCGCCTCGCTGCCCGCCTCGCCGTAGTGGTAGACGCGCACCCGGCTCTGCTTGCTCTTGAGCACCTCGTGCTGGCCGAGGTAGTCGGTCCAGGTGGGGCCGCTGCCGAACGCCCTGCTGTCCAGTGTGTACGCGCCGAACTTGAGGTCGCGGGCGATGGCCTGCGCGCCGATCTCCTGCATCAGCCGGGAGACGTTGCGCAGGAAGACCGGATCGGGCCGCTCCTTGCCCCGCGGCTTGTTGAGCAGTCCGTTCCAGATCCCCGGGAGCCCGGTCTGCCCGTCCAGCCCGTCGCGGCCGTAGACGTGCTGGACCTGGACCTCGTCGAAAGCGCAGCGCAGGTCGGGCGCCGAGAGGAAGACCGCGGCCTCGAAGAACGGCGACCGGTAGTCGCGGATCTTGAGCTTCCGGGCGGCCCATTCCAGCTGGGTCTTCAACTGGAGGGCCTTCAGCCGGGTCAGGTGGAGCGGGTTGTCGATGGTCCGCCTGCGGTCCTCACCGTCGAAGAACCAGGTGCCCCCGTGGTTGGTGGCCCGTCCGGGATGGCTCTTGATCTCGACGAGGAAGGCGCCCACGGAGGTGACGACGAACAGGTCGCACTCACGGATCTGCCCCGAGTTCGCCGTGAAGGAGAAGCACTGCCACGCGCGGTAGGGATCGCGGTCGGGCATCTGCGCCTTGACGTGGTCGAGCGCCTCCTGCTCCCACACGTACTCCGAGCGCTGCCCCCACCACCGGTCGGCCATAGAAACGCCCTCTCTCCGCTCCGTGCTCCGGGCCAAGGATAGGGGGTGCCCCGGACACCCGTCCTCCGTGCGTCCGCGTCATCCGCTCCCCTGCCGTCGGGAGAACCCATGAGACGACGTGCCGCGGATTCCCCACCCGGAATGATCACGGGCTTTCCGCCCTTCTCGGCCCCGAAACGAGCGGAAAGCCCAAGATCATCAACAAAAGTCCTACATAAAGGACATCGCGGTAGGCTTTCCCCCGAGCCCCTACAGCGCCTTCTCCTTCACCCAGCAGGAACTGTGGGAGCTCCACCGGCACGGAATGGCCCAGGAGTTCTGGGTGACGGGGAGTTCCCAGATCAGTAGTCCGGGGAGTGAATGACGATGGGCCGTGGATTCCCCGCTCTCACACTGGCGGTGATCCTCTGCGCGACCGGCTGCGCCGCGACCGGGGATCCCGAAGGCTCCTTCCGGGAGTCGACACCGCAGGCGGCCTCTCCCCTGCCCACCGCGAGCGCGAACCTGCACGCGGCCTTCGAGGACCTGAGCGGCCTGACCATCCCGCAGGACGCGACAGACCTGGAGGTCGCCGCGGAGAACAACTCCGCGAACCTTCCCGTCTACCGGGTCCGGTTCACCACCAGCCGCGGAGGCGCCGAGCGGTTCTGCACGACAGCCGGATTCAACGCCTACCGGGATCCCGACGCCCCCGACCGGGAGACCCGGGAGGAGTTCGGGATCACCGGGGAAACCATCGAGGGCACGGTCACCTGCCGCGGCGGGGACCCGGGCTCACGGGCCAGCCGCAAGGTCGTGGTGGTCTTCCCCAGTGCGGAGAGCGCGGTGGTCCACGTCATCGCCTACGCGTTCCCCAACGACTAGGGCGCGGGGTGTTTCGGGCACCGGTGCTTCGGAGGCCTTCCGGCTTCACGCCACGCGGATTGCGAGGTGACGGCGGGCGGCGACGGCGGGCGGGGTCGGAGGCCCGCGCGTGCCCGCCGGATGTCCGTGACGCGGCGGTTCGAGGGCCGGTCCCGCCCCCGCTCGGAATGATCACGGGCTTTCCGCCCTTCCAGGCCCCGAAACGAGCAGAAAGCCCAAGACCGTCAACGAACCCCCCACACACAACGGACATCATGGACACGACCTCGGTCCCCGCCCGCCGTCGCCGCCTCGTCGCCGCACCGGGCACAGGAACACCCCGACGATCCGACCTACGGAAGAGAGCCCTCATGGCGACCGGAACCCCCCTTACCCCGTCGGAACAGGATTCCATACTGAAAGAAATAGGATCCTCCCTCGCCCGGACATCCCCTTCCGGCTGGGAGAGGATCTCCTTCCACTACCGGACCCTTGTCGACTTCGCCAGTTCTCAGCTCGAAGTCGCGCTGCCCGGGGGTATCAGCAAGCGAATCGTTCCTCCCATCGAAGTCTCGGTCAAGATGGACGAACTTCGGAAAGGGATGTACATCCCGGGGAAGGGAACCTGGTTCTCCGCCCGCTATGTCGTCACACGCCCGGGGAATTACGGTATCGATTACGACTACGAGAACGAACCGGAGTTCACCACCGCTCCGGTAGCCGGCAGCTACGAGCTGGACCTCCGGTACTTCCCACGCGACGACGAGCACATCCCCGACTGGCTGCGCCGTAAGCTCCGGGAAGCGGAGAACGGGCAGCGGTAGAACCCCGCCGGGGCACGGGCGCCGGGCGCGGAGAGGAACGGCTCCGTTCCGCGTCGACACCCCGGCTCACAGCCGAGGGAGGACGAGGAGCCGCCCTCCCGCCGAGTACACCGGGCCGGCCACCACCGACGGCCACGTCGACGGGGCCGGCCGGTTCTTCGGCGAACTCCGGACCCGGTGGGTGACGGTCGAACGCCTCCAGGAGTACGACGAGTCGGACCTCGAGGGGTACCGGGCGTCCAAACGCGGGGAGCGCCCCTCACGGGGAGCGCTCCCCGGCCCGGCGGCGCGGAGCGGCGGAGCGACATCGGAGCCTGTGCCGGGATTCCTGGTCATCAACTTCTCCACCAGGGGTTTTCTGGTGTTCAGAAAAGGGACAGGCAACCGGCGTATGGCCGTGACCAGCACCTTCAATAGAAAAAAGGCCCAATACGCCTAGACCTCGCAACACGGACTCACTAGAGTCTCCGGTGTGCCGAATATGGCTCCCACTGTGTGGGGTTTTATGCGTGCCGTAGACGAGTCCACCCCCACCGCGACTCACCGTCCGTGCGAGGCGTGCCGCCCGGTCGTCGCCCGGTCGGCCGAGCACCGCGACGGTCGCTGTCCGCACACAGCACCGGGTCAGGACCCTCCTGCTGCCGCGAACCCGCGCCTCACACCACCCCTCGGCCGGGTCGGCGCCGCTCTGGTTCCGGCCCGCGTCCGTTCACGACGTGGGAGTCGCACGGCAGGCCATTCCGCGACCGAAACAGGGGCCCCATGACCGACTCCATGACCACGCCGGCGGAGATGATCGCCAGCTGGAACCCCACCGTCTCCCCCCACCGCGAGGACCCGAACAGCTACTACGCCTGGGCTCAGCAGCAGCAGCCGGTGGCCTGGAGCGAACTCGTCCAGGCGTGGGTGGTCACCCGCTACGAGGACATCCGCCAGGTCGTCACCTCCCCCGAGACCTTCTCCTCAAGCGTCGCGGTACCGCCGCTGGACAAGATCCTGCCGCCCGACGTGCTGGCGATCCTGGCCCAGGCCGGGCCGCCCGGGGTGAGCGTCCTCCAGACCGACCCTCCCGCCCACGACGCGATGCGCCGGATCGGCGAGCAGGTCGTGCGGGGCCCGCGCATCAACCGCGCCATCGACTACATGCGGCAGGCGGCCCACGAGCTGCTCGACTCGGCGGGAGAGGGCGAGATCGACCTGGTCTCGCAGTTCGCCTCCCCCTACGTGCACCGGGTCCTCAACAGGCTCGTCGGAATCCCCGACGAGGACATGGAGCGCGTGGACGCCTGGAACAACAGCTTCCTCGGTCTCATGGCCCCCTCGACGGACCACGAGACCAAGATCGCGCTCGCGCACCAGTTCCTCGACTACGAGAACTACCTGGCCGAACTGATCGCGGCCCGCCAAGCCGAACCGCGCGACGACATGGCCAGCGCCCTGGTCGCCGTCTACGACGACGAGCTCGGCGCCGATCCGGGGGAGTCCCTGGCGGAGATGCGGATGTGGCTGCGCGGCCTGTTCGCGGGCGGCATCCACACCACCAAGGACGCCATCGTCTCGACGGTCTGGACCCTGCTCACGACCGATGGCGGCGAACCCTGGCGGCAGGCCGTGGCCGACCGGAAGAGCATCGGCGGCGCGCTGGAGGAAGTGCTGCGCCTGGAGGCCCCGCACCGGGGCCTGACCCGCCTGGCGCTGCACGACACCACGATCGCCGGGGTGGAAATCCAGGCCGGCCAGCAGGTGATGCTGCTCTACGGCGCCGCCAACCGCGACTCCACCGTGTTCGACCAGCCGGGGGAGTTCCGCCCGGGGCGCGACAACATCAAGCAGCACATGGCCTTCGGGCACGGCAGCCACCGGTGCCTGGGCCGGGCCCTGGCCCGCACCGAAGCGCGTGAAGCGCTCACGGTGCTCACCCAGCGCCGCCCGGAAGCCCGGATCGCCGAGGACTGGAAACCCGAGTGGACGCCGGAGTTCTACTTCCGCGGCCTGACCAGCCTCCGACTCGCCTAGGACCTCCGGGGCGCCCGCTCCCCGGGCACCGTCCTGGGCGGGGCACGGCGGTGGCCGTCTCCGGCCACCGCCGTGTGCGCTCCCTCACGCCCCGCGTCGACGGAGCGTGAGGGAAGGCGCAGGTCGCGCCCCTTCCCCGACTCTCCGACGCCTCAGCGAACACCGACCACGCTCCCGTCCTGTCACTCAAGGGCTCCAGGGTGATCCGCGATTCACTGGGCGGCGCGGGTGCGAGGTGGCGGGCGTGGCGGGCAAGGGCTTCAGCGGAGCCGGACACGCCGGCGGCTCCACCATCCGCAACACCGGCGAAGAGGTCTACGGCCTCGACACCGCCCTCGACCACGCCGACACCCCCACCACCCCCGGAAACACCGGCGGCCACACCCCGGCCCGGGGAACCCAGAACCTGCCCACCACCCAGTAGGTCCAGGACCTCGTCAACCAGCTCCACGCCGACATCGAACGGGCCGAACAGCAACCCGGCGGCCTCACCGCCGCCCTGGGCGGCGACCGCCACCCCACCCTCGTCAACGCCGGAGAAACCGACGCCCGCGTGGAAGCGGACGGTCCCACCCCCGGCGTCACGACCGTCGACGGAAGCGGGAACTCCAGCGGACCGGGAGGAGGCGGCGACCCCACCAGCCGCAGCGGAGTACTGGGCTCCGGTACCGGCGGTTCGGGGAACGGCCACGTCTCCTCCGGCAGCGGCGCCGGTTCCGGCAGCGGCGGATCGGGCCCGTCCAGGGAAGCGGCCAGAGCGACAACGACGCCTGGGGGCCCGACGACGCCGAACTGTCCCCGCCGGTCGACATCGACGCGGACGACCCCAGAGCCCCAAGCCGGGGGAGGTGTTCGGGCAGAACGGCGGCCTGGAACCCAAGGCGCAGTACCGGGTCGTCGACTCCTCGGGCCGGGAACGCGGCGTGTACGTCACCGACGAGAACGGCGACGTCGCCCGGACCCGCATCGAACAGGGAACCTCCCTGTCCCCTAAAACCGACCAGCTGTTCGCGGAGAACGGCGGCCTCGACCCCGACGCCCGCTACGAGGTCTTCGACGAATCCGGCAGAAAGCGCGGCCTGTACGTCACCAACACTGACGGTGGTGTCATCGAGATCCGCACCCAGTCCGGGAAACCCGGAAGCTGGAATCCCGAACTGCGCCATCCCCGCCCCGACATGACCTACCTGGGGGATGACCGGTACACCTACCGAACCGACAGCAAATCGCGCACCGTTTCAATGGAGGGAAATCTCCAACTCAGGACAGGATTCCGCGGCCCCGACCAGACTCCGATCGGAACAGAGGGAAGAGACCACTACGAGGACTACCATAAAACGGTCATCGAAAAGTTCGAGGAGCAGCACGGCAGGCCCCGAAACCGGGAGAGGCGACGCTGTACGAAGATGTCAGATGGAACGGCGGACACCTCGTCGGCACGCGGTTCTACGGCTCCGGAGAACGCGTCAACATGGTACCGATGCTTGAGACCGTCAACAAGAACCTTCCGGGCGGCGGGCCCCCGAGGTCCTTCAAGGACAACTTCTACATCCTGGAGAGAAAGTGGGCCGACGCCCTCAAAGAGAACCCACCGAAGACAGTGCGGGTAAAGATCGAGAATATTTTCAGTGGAGATTTAAATTCTCCGGACGAAATTGTTGTGACATACTGGCTAGACGGCATAATGCAACAGATTGAAAATTACGACAATATTCCCGAAGTAACACCTTGAACCAAAGGATGAAGTAGCTGCCCTCCATCAAAGGTCCCATCAGTTCAATTGAACAGGATGTACTTCTTCGTGAAATCGGAGAAATGCTCCTGAGTTCAATCCCAGAGGACTGGTCAGAGTTGACCATGTCCCACTGTGCAGTCATAGGAAGATCCACCACCGACCCGGAATTCATTCGAGAGAACGGGACAAAGGAGCGCTTTTCCCCTCCTCTGGAAATCTTCAAAAAATTAAAGGAACTCCGAAGGGGGATGTACATTCCCGGAAAAGGAACCTGGTTTTCCGCGCGCTATGTGATCACTCGTCCGGGTAACTACAGGGTCGACTACAACTACGATGAGGAGCCGGCTTTCACGATCCCACCCGTGGCCGGAAGCTACAAGCTGGACCTCCAGCACTTCCCCCGGGACGACGAGCACATCCCCGACTGGCTGCGCCAGAAACTCCAGAGAACAGAGAAATGACGAGGAAAGGCGCCCATCTGACTATGAAGCGAACCGGAGATCGGGAAGTGGATAGCCTCAGAATCTTGACATGACACCCCCCAAAAAATTTGAGGAGCATTTCAGTCATGTTCCAGTACCATGCTTGGATCACTATTCAGGACTCTCCAGGAGATGGCAACGACAGCTCCCTGTCGCTGGCATTCGATTCGATCAAGAAAAGAACCGAAGTCTTGCGAGAGTTCAGCGGACTTGTCGACATCAGATGGGTCAATGGACTCCCGATGATTCACCTAGGGGGATTCTTGAACCGATATTCCAGCCAAGGCGAAGAAGTCTTCTCTCTACTTGAGCACACGGGAAGAGTGGCACCCGGGTCGTACGGAGTTCTCTACACATCCGACGACGAAGGCCCTCTCCATCGAAACGAGTTCAGAGTCTTCATAATGAGAAGAGGAAAAATAAGCGAACACCGCGACCCGTTTCTTTCTCCCATCACCCCCGTCATCGAAAATTTCGAATAGTCACAAAATCGAACAAAAAGGGTTCGTTGAGCATTTTTGCCCAGGATGCACAGAAGGAAGTGGAAACGAGAAACCGAATCCCAATGCCAGTTACTGAACAGGAAGTCGTCTTGCAAGAAATCGGCATCTCTCTCGCCAGCGCCTCCCCTGACGAATGGAAGAAGGTACATTTCCAATGCGACGCCCTCGTCGATACCGCCAACGTGAAGTTCGGAGTAGTCCGACCCGGCGACTCCAGAGATCGCACACGCCCCTCCATGGACGTTTCAAAAAAGATGAGAGAACTACGCAACGGAATGTACAGCCAAGGGAAGGGGACCTGGCTTACCGACCATCACATCGCCACACGCCCAGGGAAGTACAGCATCGATTACGGGACCGAGCCGGATTTCACAATCCCTCCAGTAGCCGGAAGCCGCAAACTGGACCTCCAGTACTTCCCCCGGGACGACGAGCACATCCCCGACTGGCTGCGCCGCAAGCTCCAGGAGGAGAAGAACGAATAGTGGCTGCGCTACTCGTTGTCCAGTCCTCAGCACCGGGGATGATTCTCCTCCGTACCCGGCGAACGGTTCCGAAGATAAGGCTCACGGAGGGGGTCTTAATGCGCCACGGTGAAACTCGCCGCCCTCCGCGATGCCCCAGCCGCCACGCCGATGAGCATCGAGTACCCAAGGGTCCTCGGAAATTCTTTCTTGATTGGAGCACAGGCGGATCACGATAGATTAATTCTGTTTCGATACTCGCCTCACGTCGCCCGGCAGAATCCTGACGATCTTTTTCCCGACCCACCACACCCGTCAAGGAATCCCCATGCCAAACGGTTCGACCGAGCATCTCGCAAACCGGCTTCTGGCTCTCGACTGGGAGGAACGTCAGGGGCGAAGAGCCTCTCAGGCGGGGTTGATGAGCGAATACCTACGACGCTCCGCCCTATGGTCGGACGGGATCGGCGCAGTCTGGCCTTTTGATGATTTTGCACGGAGAATTGATCCAACAGTTCGAGCCGACCCGAGACTGGTGCGCACTATAGAAGACCGCTTCCCTCCCCTGATTTTCCACATGGTGATCCGCACATGCACCTGGGCCTTGCATTTTGAAGCCTTGAGGGAGTCAGAGGGCCCACTCCCGAACCTGCCGAGTCCGTTCGACCCGTTGATCCTCATGTACGAACGCGGGAACTCGTTCAGCATGGAAGGGGCCGGGTACATAGAAGTCGGAGTCACCGGGATACCGAAATGGAATAAAGAAAGGTACCTGACTCCGAAGCCGCTCTCCCCCATGGACCCGAAGAAGCTGGACGCAATGGACCTCGAGCAAGGAGCCTGAAGAGCCTCAAGGGACAGGGAGAGTCCGGCGGTAGGCGGCCACGAGGCCGAGTCGCCACAAGACCGGCTACAGCCGTGACGATGGACCGGGGCTCACGGCTCCGCCTGGACGGGATCCCGTTCTCGCCCCCAGGTTCTCCTCACGAGGACGAGCACACGCCCGACCGGCTGCGCCGCAGGGTCCGGAGAGGAGAGCGAACAGGGCGGAGATGTCGACGGCACGACGCCGCTCACCGTCTTTCGGATTTCAGGGCGTTCCCGCTCCGCTATCCCCGCCGGGACCGGCGCTCGCGCCGCCACCGGCCCACCGCGTCCGTCAGGACGGCCGCCAGTGCCTGGGGCCGGGGAGGTCTTGCCCCGGCGAAGGCCGCGTCGACCTCGGCGGTGAAGAAGTCCTCGGCCTCGTCCCCGGCCGTCACCGCGGCGCGGGCCTCACGCGCCTTGGCCCAGAAGGAGTGAATATCGCGGCTGGTCATGAGATGGCGGAGCGCGCCGCGCAGCTCGTCGAGTTCGATCGTCCTCGTCTCGTACGCCACCTTCTGGAGATTGAGGACGAGGTTGCAGTAGTGGTCCCTGCGCGTCTCACTCGTCCCCGGGCTGATCTCGGGCCAGACTCGGAGGAGTTCCTCGTCGTCGATGGCCATCTTCACGAGGTCGGTGTGGATCTGCCGCAGTGAGATCTCGCTGCTCCGGCGCTGGTCCTCGATGGCGATGTCCAACTGCACCTGCTGGTTGCGCAGGTCGCGCCGCTGCAGGAAGAGGGTCAGCGCGATCCCGAGGAAGGCGACCCCCGAGAAGAAGACCCCCACGGGCGAGACGGCCTGCCCGATCTGGGACCAGCGGTCGAGCGTCCTGTCGTCGGTGCGCCACAGCAGGAGCACCGGGACAGCGAGACTCGCGGTGACCGCTCCGACCCCGAGCAGGACCATCGAAGCGGTGAAGACCGGACGCACCCATCGCTGTCTCATCGCACGCAGGTTACCGATCGCGGCCGAGCGGTTCCAGGGCCGTTCCGCTCAGGGTCGGACGGCCGCGAGGAAACGGGCGAGGGGTTCGGCCTTGGCGCGCAGTTCCAGCGCCCGCGCCTCCAGGCGGCGCAGGACCGCGCTCTCCCTGACAAGCCATCCGCCCGTCTGGACACCCGTCGGCCCCCTCCCGTAGTCGTGCACCAGTGCCGTGTCCCGGTCGAAGAGCAGGAAGTCGAAATGGTCCCCGTCGGGAAGGACACGTTCCGAGGAGGCCGGGACGACCTCGATGCTCTCTCCCATCTCCGAGCGGATCCGGTAGCCGACCATCTCGTACCGAAGGTAGTCGGTCAGAGGCGGTTGGACGATCCGGATCCGGGCGAAGTCGATCCCGCGCTCCTGGACGTCCTCGTAGAGGGGGCGGTCCGCCTCGGCCTCGTATCGCAGGAGTTCGTGGGCGCGCTTCACGTCCCCTCGCTCGAAGGCCTGCTGGGACTCGTTGTCCGCGCTCTCCCGGTAGGACTGCCACGCCTCCACCTTGAGGAATCTGGACTCCAGTCGGGACCAGGCCCGGGAGAACTCCGTTCCGAACCCGTCCAGATCAAGGCGGACCGCGTCCTCCACGGCCCAGGAAGGCGGTTGCACTAGACCTCCGGGATGTCTTCTCGGGCCGCGATGAGGGTGTTGCGGGGAATGCGCACGATCCGCTCGTTCGGCGCGCATCGCGCGTCGCCCAGCGGCGTCCTGCCGATCTCGTCGGTCACGTCCACCCCGATGACCGCGAAACCGCCGTCATCGAGCTCCAGGATATCGGGGGAACCGCTGACACCCGTGGTATTGCCCAGTTCCGCTGGTGTCCTCCCCAGACGCCGAACCGCTCTCATACCGGACTGCCCTCCAGGTCTGGTCTCCGGTGTTCCGGTGCCCGACGCTACAGACGCCTCCCCGTCGCGGACATCCCCGGCGGGGCCAGAGTCAGATGGCCGTCTCGGGAGCGGATCACCCCGGGACGCGGGTTCCGGCCGGGATCCCGAGCTCCGCGAGGTCGTCCTGGTAGGGGAAGGAGCCCGGCTCGTAGGCGCACCAGGGGTCCTCGGCGTGGGGGTCGCCCGAGGTGGCGAAGGCGCGGGAGCGGGAGCCGCCGCAGACGGTCCGGAACTCGCAGGCGCCGCAGCGCCCCGTCAGGCGGTCGGGGTCGCGCAGGCCGGTGAACAGCGGGGACGACCGGTAGATGTCGGGCAGCGGGTCGCGGCGCACGTCGCCCGCCGCGACCGGCAGGAAGCCGCTCGGGTGGACGGCCCCCCGGTGGGAGACGAAGACGAAGCCCCGGGCCGCGTTGACGTCCATGGGCGGGCGCCGGGCCCTCCGCCGGGGCAGGCCCAGTCCGGACAGCCGCTCCCGCAGGCGCTCGTACAGCGGGCCCAGTCCGAGGGCCTCGACGTGGTCGGCGCCGCGCCGCTCCAGGACGCCGCGCTGGACGGCGACGCGGCGGAAGTGGTGCGCCTCGGTCGTGCGGGAGGGGACGAACGCGCCCGCGTCGTAGACGAAGTTGAGGACGTCCTCGACCTGTCGCGCGTCGAGGCCGGGCAGCAGGCGTCCCCGACCGGTGGGCACGAGCAGGAAGGCGCTCCAGGTGGTCGCCCCCAGTTCGCTCACGACACGCACGACCTCGGGCAGGTCCGTGATGTTGTGCCCGGTCACGGTCGTGTTGACCTGGACCTTCAACCCCGTCTCGCGGGCGGCGCGCCAGGCGTCCAGGGTCCAGTCGTAGACGCCCCGGGTGGCCCGGAAGTCGTCGTGGACCTCCCTCGTCGAACCGTCCAGGCTCAGCGAGACGGCCTTGGCCCCCGCGTCCTTCAGCCGGGCCAGGTTCCCGGCGGTCAGCGTCGGGGTGCCCGAGGGCGAGACCGCCACCGGCAGGCCGGCCCCGGCCCCGTACCGGACCAGTTCGTACAGGTCGGGACGCTGGAAGGGGTCGCCGCCGGTGATGACGAACAGGGGCGGCGGCGAGCCGAACGCCGCCACCTGGTCCATGAGGCCGCGCGCCTCGGCCGTGGTGAGCTCGCCCGGGTCCCGGTCCGGCACCGCCTCGGCGCGGCAGTGCCGGCAGGCCAGCGGGCACGCCCGCGTCGCCTCCCAGATCACGATGAACGGGCGCTCCGAGGAGCCGTGGCGGGGTGCGCGTATGTGTCTCATGTCCGTCTCGTGGTCGCCGGGTGTCCTGCGGGTCGCGCCGCTGTCAGAGCGCCTGCCCCAGGACGACGAGGGCCGCGCCCAGGGCGGCGAGGAGGGCACCCAGGGCCGTCACCAGCGTGGTGAGGAGCCACGCCTGGTAGGCGGACATGAGGGAGGCCCGCAGCGTCTCGCCGGTGAAGGCGGTCTGGCGGAGCCGGGCGAGCGCCTCGTCCCTGTTCCCGGCCGTGATCTCGGCGCTGATCTCCGAGTAGGCGCGCCCGCCCGTGGCCTTGGCGAGGTTGCCCTTGATCACGTCCGCGAACGCCTTGGCCTGGATCCCGGTCGTCACCGGCCGCCCCGCGGGCAGGCCCTCCTTCTCGGGGAAGGTGATCCTCTGCTCCGCCAGCTCGGCCCGGATCTCCCTCCTGCCGAGCACCCCCCGCACCACCATGACCGGCCCGGCGGCCAGCATGGCGGCGCCGACGGCGGTGAGCAGGATACTCGCGAGCTGACTGAGGGGCATGGGTGCGCTCCATCCGCTTCGGGCCGGACTGCCGTGACCACCATCCACCCCGCCGCCCCCGCCCGCGTGGGGCCACTCGTCACCACCCCCGCGCCGAAGGTCCCCGCCGGCCCTGCTCGATGATCGTGACGCCGGCGCTCCGGAACCGCGCGGCGACGGTGGGGGCGGGTCGAGGCCGCGCCCACGATGACCGTTGCAGGAGGCTTCCGTTGATGGTCTTGAGCCTTCTGCCCGTTTCGGGGCCTTGGAGGGCGGAAAGCCCAAGATCATTCGAGCGAGGGCGGAACCAGCCCTCGAACCACCGCGTCAGGGACACCCGGCGGTCACGCGCGGACCTCCAGCCCCGCCCGCCGTCGCCGCCCGCCGTCACAGGCCCGGAGCGGACCCCGCCCCGACAGAGCCCGAAACACCCCGCGCCGGAGACTCCCAGATCCGGGACAGCGCGCTTCGGGCGGCCGACGCGACCTCGGGGTCGGGGTGGGTCCGGCTCACACTCCGGGCGGCGGATCCGGGCCGCCACGGGCTTTTCCGCGCCTCACCTCGGCACCGGGCGTCCCAGGAGGCGTTCGCCCTCCGCGTGCTCGGCCGCCGCCTCCCCGGCCGCGCCGGTCAGCTCCAGGCCCTTGGCGAGCCAGATCCGGGCCTCGCCCGACTCCGGATCGGCGGCGACGGCGGCGCGGAGTGTGGGGACGGCCTCGCGGGCGTCGCGGAGCAGCTGGGTGCTGCCGCGCAGGACGAGCGTGTCGGGGTGCGCCGGGTGCTCCTCCAGCGCACGGGCCGTGGCCTCCAGGACCCCGTCGTGGTCCCGCAGCGCGGACAGGGCCAGCGCCTCCACGTAGTGGAAGTTCCAGTCCCCTCCCTCGAAGCGCCGAGCGCCCTCGCGCGCGATCCCCGCCGCCTCCTCGTGGCGCTCCAGGTCGTGCAGCGCCAGCGCCGCGACGGCGTACCCGTCGGCGTCGGCGCGCCCCTCGCAGACCAGCCCCCCGGCCGTTTCCCACGCCTGCTCGCACTCTCCCCGTTCCAGGAGCGCCTCCGCCTGCCTGGCGCGGACCCCCGGATGGCCGGGGTTGTCCTCGTACAGGGCGGCGACGATCGGGGGGACGAGGTCAGAGGCGCCCAGGTCCGCGACGGCGTCCAGCTGCCACCGCACGAGCCCGGGGTCCGTCCCCGCCGCGTGCGGGACGGTGGGGTCGGGCCTGCCCAGCGCCGCGCACACCCGCGTCAGGAGGCCGCGCAGCGGCTCGGGAGCCCCCGCCCCCAGCAGCACCCCGACCATCCTGGTCAGCTGCCCGGGCAAAGGACGCTGGCGCAGCGTGGCCAGGAACGCCTCCTCGGCCTCGGTATGGCGGCCCAGGTACATCAGCACCTCGCCGAGCCGGAACCAGTGCCCGGCATCCCCGGGCCGGAGCGCCGCCGCCGCGCGGGCGGGCTCCAGCGCCTGCTCCCACTCGCCCAGAACGCCGTGGACCCTCCTGAGCGCCTCGTGGCAGGCGGGGTCGTCGGGGGCGATCCGGAGGGCCCGCCGCGCCGCCGTCCGGGCCTCATCCGCGCAGCCCCGAAGCTCGACGGCGACCACGGCCAGGACGCACAGTTCGAACTCGCCGTCCGGGGACAGTCGGACGGCGTGCCGCGCGTACGACAGCGCCCGCGAGTAGTGCCCCTCGACGTCGGCGACGAGCGCCGCGTACCAGGCCAGCCCGGCCGGGAAACCGGGGTGGAGGGCGAGCAGCCGCTCGGCCGCCTCCATCGACCCGCCGCCGTCGCCGCGCCTGTTCCGCGTCCGGCTGAGCATGAGCAGCGCCCACTGGTCGTCGGGCTCCGAGGCCAGGATCCGCAGGGCCTCCTGCTCGCACTGCTCGTAGCGGCCCATGTCGAACAGCGCTCTGACGCGGACCTGCCGGTTCCGCCGCTCCCCGGCGACCGGGCCGCTCACCGCCCACCGCCCTTGTCGAGGTAGGCCACCAGGTCGTCGTAGGCGCCGCCCTCGTTGGCGAACATCGCCACCCCCCGCGCCGCCTCCAGCCACGGCCCGGTCGAGGAGCGCACCTCGGTCAGCGCCTCCTCGAAGTCGCCCATGCCGATCATCCGCGCCCTGCCCCTGTCCACCGAGTCCAGCAGCGCCCGTTCGGCCGCCGACTCGCACAGGTGCACCATGTCCGCTCCCGAGAAGCCGTCCGTGGCGGCCGCCAGCGCACCCGTGTCGATGCCTTCGATGGGCCTCCCCTCCAGGTCCGAGCGCAGGATCGCCTCGCGCGCCGAGGCGTCGGGCGGGGTCACCAGGACGGTCCGGTCGAAGCGCCCGGGGCGGCGCAGCGCGGGGTCGACGTCCCAGGGCTGGTTGGTCGCCCCGAGCACGAACACCCCCTCGTTGTCGGTGTCGACGTTGTCCAGCTCGGTCAGGAGCTGGTGGACGGTGGAGTGGGAGGGGTTCCCGCCGTTCCGGCGGCGGCCCAGAGCGTCGAGCTCGTCGATGAAGAGCACGCACGGCGCCCTCCGCCTGGCCTGCTCGAACAGGGCGCTGACGTTGCGCTCGGACTGCCCCACGTACATGTCCAGCACGTCGGAGATCCCCACGGAGACGAAGTCCGCCCCCAGCTCCCCGGCCAGGGCACGGGCCAGGAACGTCTTGCCGCAGCCGGGCGGCCCGTAGAGCAGCAGTCCGCCCTTGAGGCTCTTCCCGTAGAGCTTCCGCAGCCCGGGGTTGCGCACGGGAGCGAGGAAGGCCGCGTTCAGGCGCTGCTTGACCTGCTCCATTCCGCCGACGTCGGCCAGGGTCACACGCGGGCGCTCCGCCTCGTAGCCGTCGCGCCCCGCCTTCTCCGGCGTGCTGGTGACGTAGCGGGGCTCGACGATGTGCTCGACCTCCCCCTCGGCCGCCTCCCAGTCGAAACCGGAGGGGGGCGCGCCCCCGTCGTCCGGGCCGCGCGGGCCGGGGCCGGAGGCGGGCGCGCCCCTGTCGGTGCCGGCCACCGGGGCGGGGGCCAGCGCCCGCGCCATCAGGGCCCGTGCCTGCCCGGATTCCGGTTCGAGGTGCAGCGCCTGTCCGATCTCGGCGATCGCCGCCCCGATGTCGCCTCGGGAGACGAGGAGCTCCGCCAGGTGCAGCCGCAGCGCGATGTCCTGCGGCGCCGCCGCGACAGCCGTCCTCAGACCGTTGATCAGTGCCGGGCTGACGTCCACGATCACTCCCTCTGTCCTCTGCCCCGTTCCAAGGCCGCGTCGCCCTCTATGATCCCGGCTCCGCCGTCCGCGTTCCTCCGGCCCCGAGACCGCGGGCCCCGGAGCGTCGACGGGGGTCGCGGGCGGGTCGGCCGGCATGACGACCGGGGCCGGGGCGAGTCCGGCGGCGCCCTCGGGGGTGGAGATTTTCCCTGGCCATGAGGGCGGGCCGGCGCCCCGGGTCGTATTCTGCGAACAGACGGGGCCGCCGGCGGACGGTCCGGCCCGGGACGCGGCTCCGCGAGGGGGCACGACATGCCGAAGCGAATTCCCGTCCTCGTTCTCCGCTGCGACCTCGGGGACCCCGTCGCCGGCGCCGTCGTGAACGGCGCGCGGACCCCGGACCGGCCTCTCGGGAGCGTGTACCAGGAGGTGGTGGGCCCCCAGGGGCGGCGGAGCCTCCTGCGGTTCTGGCGGGACGCGAGCCTGGGCCACCTGGACCTGCGCGGGTCGCGGCTCTCCCCGGTGCTCGGGATCGACGTCGCGGACGTCGTCGACGCGGACTCGCCCCGGGACGGGCGCGGCGACCCGGAGTGGCGCCTGAGCCGCGGCAGGATGCTCGCCGCCGCGCTCGCCGCGGCCCGCGCGCGCGGCGTGGACACGCAGGCGTTCACGGCCTTCGTCGTGGTCGTGCGCCAAGGACGCCTGCGGTTCGGGGGGCGCGAGGTGGCCCCGTTCACCGGCGGGGCCGTCGGCACGGCCGCGATCGTGCCCATCGGCGCCGACCACTTCACCTTCGCCCACGAGATCGGGCACGCCCTGGGCTTCCCGCACACCTGGGGCGTGCGGACCCCGGCGTGGGGCTGGTTCGACCCGCCCTTCGACCTCACCCGCGAGTACGGCGACCCGTTCTGCGTCACCGGCCGGGTCTTCGCCGAGCACGACTCCGCGTGGCTGGAGCGCAACCCCGTGCACGTCGACTGGCCGGGCAGCACGTTCACCTCCCCGGGCGCCGCCCCCGCGCTGGCCACGGTACACGTGGTCTGGCCGGGCGCGCCGGCGGAGGACCGCTGCGTCCGGCGCCTGGCCCACGAGGAGTGGACCGGCGGCGCCCCGCGCCCCTTCCGGCTCCACCCCGCGGGCGACCGGACCCCCGGGCGCGCCAAGCTCGTCGTGCTGGAGGGGAGCGGCCCCCCGGCGACGCTCGGCCCCGGCGAAGCGGGCCCGCCGGTGGACCCCCGCGACACCTACTACGTCGAGTACCGCCCGCGGCGGGGGTGGGACCGCTCCCTGGTCACCGACCCGGCCCACCGCGCGCGGGCCTGCCCCGCCGTCGTGGTCCACCAGCTCAGGGACACCTCCTCCTGCGTCCCGCCGCGCGACCGGGAGGGGCGGCGGGTCCCCGGGTACGACAGCTCGCTCCCGGCGTGCGCGCGGGGGGAGGGCGCGGACACCGGGGAGGGGCGCCTGCGGTCGGACGGCGTCCAGCTGCACTTCCGGGCGCGCGTCCCCGTGCCCGGCCCGCTGAGCGCCGACTGGCACGACGGCGCGTCGCCGTACCTGCGGGTCGTCGACGCCGCCCCCGACCACTCGTGGGTCGACGTGGTGGTCGGCCCCCCGGTGCGGTCCTCCTTCCGCGACCTGCTGCCGCTGGGCGTCCCCTCGATGCGCGAGGTCCGGCGCGAGCGGCTCTACGGAGGCCGGGACCGGATCACGGCCCCCTGCTTCCCCCAGGGCATGGACTCGGCCTTCTGGGTCGACGCGGTCACCCTGGAGCAGGCGCTGGGCGTCGAACCGCGCGGGTACGGCGGCGGGACCGGTCCGACCGGCGACGACCCCGCTCTGTCCTGGACGGTCGCGGGCCGGCCGGTCCGGGTCCCCGCCATCGGCGAACCGGACGCGCGCGGCACGGTCGTCGGGACCGCGCGGGTCCAGCGGTACGAGGGCGGCGTCCGGCCGACGGTGCGGGACGGCGTCCGCGTCTCCCTGGACTTCGTGGTCCGCGACGACGGCCTGCTGGTGCTGCGCAACCGCCCGGAGGACGGCAACTACCAGGTGGACGTCGCGGTCTCGGCGGTCGACGCGGACGGCGACCCGGCGACCCGGCGGGAGCGGAGCCGGACCCTGGTCGTCCAGGGCCAGGCGCTGACCCTGTCCGGCGACGTGCGCGACGCGGTCAGCGGCTGCCTCGACGACCTCCTGGAACGGGCGCACGACCTCCCCCTCGACCTGTCGGCGGTCCCGCGGCCGCGCCCCGAGCCCTGGCTGGAGCGGGACGACCTGGTGCGCCTGGGACGCGCCTCGACGGCGTACCGGCGGCTGACCCGGTCCGATCCGCACCTGGCCGGCGACCTCGCCCACCTGGTGCGGCTGCGCTACGGGGTGGAGGTCTGAAGCGGCCCGCCCACCGCGGCGGAGGGCCCATCCGGTAGGAATGGTCCTGGTCCGCGCCCTCCCACGGCCGCGAGGGCGGGCGGCACCGGCCGGTGGTCGGCAGGACCGATCCGGGGCCCGGGATGCTTTGCCAGAGGCGTCCCCCGGGAGTTATCGTTTCGATTCGACGGCGCATTCCTTATTGGGGGGCGCATGAGCGAGCCGACATCGCATGGAATGGAATAGAAAAAGAAATGGACCCGGAAGAGACCCAGGTATTGACCTGGACCGGAGAGTTCTCCGCCCCCGAGGACGCCGTCCCCCAATGGGAGGCGGACACGCGGAGCCGACTGGCCTCGGCCATCGAGAGTTTCACCAAACCCCTCAATGACCTGCTGTCCCGGGACGCGAACGAGGGCGACACCCGTATCCTGGTCACCGATTTCCTCGGCGACGGACTCGGCTACAGCAAATACGACGACCTTACGACCGAATACCAGACCAAGGGCGAATCCGTCGACTACGGTCTGAAAATCGGGGATTCGGTCTTCGCCTTCCTCGAAGTCAAGCGCAGCGGGCAGAATCTCGGTTCCCGGAATCTGCGTCCGGCCCGGGCGAGCGCGGCCCAGGAGAAGGTCGAGTGGCTGCTGCTCACCAACGGCGGGGTGTGGCAGGCGTACCACCTGGAGTCCGGCGACGCGGCCCCCGAGCTGATCCTGGACGTCGACCTGCTCGGCGAGGGCGACCCCGCGGCCAAGGCGGACGCCCTGTTCCACCTGAGCAAGGAGGCCGTCGAGCAGGGACGCCTGGAGCACCTGCGCAAGTGGCGCGAGGCGTTGAAGGGCGGTCCTCTCGCCGAGGCCGTGCAGAGCGCCTCCGTGGTGGAGGCCATCCGCGCGGAGGTGCGCCGGCGCACCGGCCACTACGGCCACGTCGGCGACTCCTGGGACGTCCTGCGCGCCCTGCGCGAGGAGGTCCTCCCCAAGGGCCTGGTCTCCTAGGTCGGTACCCCCGGGGAACCTCCGGCGCGGGGGTGGTTCGGTGTCGGGACTCCGCCGGCCGGATCGTCGGGGTGTCCTCGTGTGCGGCGCGGCGACGAGCGGGGGCCGGGGCCGCGCGGAGAGCCCCGGTTCGCGGTCCCCCAGGCCCCTGTCCGGTGATCCTGCCGCTTCCTCCGAGATCCTTGATCTCAGGGGGAAAACAGCAAGACCATCAACAGGAACCGCGCGAGACGGGCACCGTGGGCGCGGCCCCGACCGGCACCCGCCGTCGCCGCCCGCCGTGGCAGGCCCCGAGCGGACCCCGGCCCGACAGAGCCCGGACCGCCCCCGCGGGAGACTCCACCGTCCGCTGACGCGAGGTCTCCGCCCGGTCGGACGCGGAGGGCCGCCCGGCCGCCCCTCCGCCCTCGGCCGGGGCGGGGCCTCCCGCCGACGGCCGGGGTTCGTCGCCCCCTTCGGGACCTTCGGTCCCGCTTTCGCACCCTTTGGCCCCGGTTCTCCGGAACCTGTTCTACTGTCGACTGGAGAACCGCCCCAGCAGGGCGCGTATCTCCCGACGACGAGAAGGGCTGGGATGACCGTCACAGTGGGACCGACCGGCGACCGATCACCAGGAGAGGCCGCGAACGAGCCGCCCATGGTGATCCAGGGGGGTATGGGAGTGGGGGTGTCCGGGCACCGGCTCGCCAACGCCGTGGCGCGGGCCGGCCAGCTCGGGGTCGTCTCGGGAGTCGCGCTGGACCTGCTCCTGGCCCGGCGGTTGCAGCAGGGTGACCCTGACGGGGCGATGCGCCGGGCCGTGGCCCGCTTCCCGGTCCCCGAGATCGCCGAACGGCTCCTGGACCGCTACTTCGTGCCGGGCGGCCTTCCCGAGGGCCGCTCCTACCGCCCGGTCCCCCGGCTGGGGCTCCGCGACAACAGGCACCGCACCGAGCTGACGGTCCTGGGCAACTTCGTGGAGGTCTCGCTCGCCAAGGAGGGCCACGACGGCGTCGTGGGGATCAACTACCTGGAGAAGATCCAGCTGGCCACCCCCGCCGCCGTGTACGGGGCGATGCTCGCCGGTGTCGACTACGTCCTGATGGGCGCGGGCATCCCCTCGGAGATCCCCGCGCTGCTGGACGCGCTCGCCGAGAACCGGCCCGGCCGCGTCTCGGTCACCGTCGAGGGCGCCGCCTCCGGGCAGCGCCACAGCATCGGCGTCGACCCCGGGGACGTCGCTCCCGGGCTCGCGCCGCCGCGCAGGCCGAAGTTCCTGGCGATCGTCTCCGCCACCGCCCTGGCCCTGTACCTGAACCGCTCCCCCGCCACGCGCCCCGACGGCTTCGTCATCGAGGGGCCGGTCGCGGGCGGGCACAGCGCGCCGCCGCGCGGCAGGCTCCAGCTGGACGAGGCCGGCGAGCCGGTGTACGGCCCCCGCGACGAGGTGGACCTGGCCAAGGTCTCCGCGCTGGGCCTGCCGTTCTGGCTGGCGGGCGGCCGCGCGGACCACGACGGGTTCACCCGGGCCCGGGCCGCGGGCGCGGCGGGCGTCCAGGTGGGCACGGCGTTCGCGCTGTGCGCGGAGTCGGGGCTCTCCCCCGATCTGAAGCAGCGACTGCTCGACGACGCGGCGGAGGAGGTCCTGGAGGTCCGCAACGACCCCCGCGCCTCCCCCACCGGCTTCCCGTTCAAGGTCGCGCAACTGCCCGGGACGGTGGCCGACGAGCGCGTGGCGGCCGCGCGGCCGCGCCTGTGCGACCTCAGCTACCTGCGCACGCCCTACCTCAAGGACGACGGGGCGGTGGGGTACCGGTGCCCCTCCGAACCCGTCGACGACTACGTGCGCAAGGGCGGCGCCGTCGAGGAGACCGAGGGCCGGCGCTGCCTGTGCAACGGCCTGCTGGCCACCATCGGCCTGGGCCAGCACCGCCCCGACGGCTACGTCGAGGCCCCGCTGGTCACCCTGGGCCAGGACCTGGACTTCCTGCGCGACCTCCAGGAGCGTCACCCCGGCGGCCACTCGGCGGCCGACGTGCTGGCCCGCATCCTGGGCGGGGAGGGCGGCGGCTGAGCCGCAGGGGCGTCAGCGGGCCAGGTAGCCGCCGTCCACCGGGTAGTAGGAGCCGGTGACGAAGCTCGACGCGTCACCGGCGAGCCAGCCGACCAGCTCGGCGACCTCCTTCGAGGCCCCCAGGCGGCCGAGGGGGTGCAGGCCGACGAGCGCGTCCATCGCCTCCCGGTCCAGATTGGCCTCCAGCAGCGGGGTGCGGATGAAGCCCGGTCCCACGGCGTTGACGCGGATGCCGTCGGCCGCGTGCTCCAGCGCGGCGCTCCGGGTGAGCCCGACAACCCCGTGCTTGGCCGCCACGTAGGCGCTGGAGTTCACGAAGCCCACCGCGCCCAGGATGGAGGCCATGTTGACGATCGAGCCGCCGCCGCTCCCGCGCATCGCCCGCACGGCGGCGCGGGTGCAGTAGAAGACCCCGTCGAGGTTGACGCCGATCACCCGGCGCCACCCCTCGGTGCTGTGGTCGCCCACGGGCGCGGACTCTCCGCCGATCCCCGCGTTGTTGACGGCCACGTGCAGGCCGCCGAACCGCTCGACGGCGGCGGCGGCCATGGCGTCGACGGAGTCGGGGTCGGTGACGTCCACCCGCACCGGGTGCGCCTCGCCGGGCAGCGCCTCGGCGGCGCGCGCCGCCGCGTCCTCGTCGATGTCGGCGAGGACGACCCGCGCCCCCGACGCCGAGAGCACCCGGGCGCACTCCAGGCCGATCCCCGACGCCGCCCCCGTGACGACCGCGACCCTGCCGTCCAGTCCGTAGTCCGCCATCGAACTCCGCTCCCCTCTGTCGTCCTGCGGCAACGTTAGGCAGCGGGACGTCCGCCGGGCGGGACCCGGGAAGGGCGTGTCTCCCCGCCGGCGCCTGGGGCAGCGCGTCCGGCGGGGGCGGAGGCCGCACGCGGCCCCGGGGCGCTACTGCTCCAGCGCCGCGTCCAGGGTGATGGGCGTGGCGGCCAGGGCCTGGCTCACCGGGCAGCCGGCCTTGGCGTCCTCGGCGGCCTTGACGAAGTCCTCGGCGGAGATGCCGGGGACCTCGCCGCGGACGGTGATGTGGATGCCCTTGATGCCCTCACCCGGCTGGAAGGTCACGTCGGCCTGGGTGCGCAGCTTGGTCGGCGGGGTCCCGGCCTGGGCCAGGCCGTTGCTCAGGGCCATGGAGAAGCAGGACGAGTGGGCGGCCCCGATGAGCTCCTCGGGGCTGGTCAGCCCGCCGTGGGACTCGGCGCGGGCCTTCCAGTTGACCTCCTGCTGGGGCAGGTTCGACGAGTCGAAGAAGACCGTTCCCCTCCCCTCGAACAGGCTTCCCTCCCACTCGGCGTGCGCGGTGGAGACGATCGGCATGGCAACTCCCGTGTATGTCGGTTCTGCGGTTGTTCTTGACGCTGTGCCCGCCAAAGGCGCGCACGGCACCGATCATCCCCGATTCCGGGCCCGGTTTCACAACCGGGCCGTCGCGGGCGCGCCGCGCTCGCCCGCCCCCGCCGCCGATTCACTTCCGGCACACGATTGGTTTAGACCTATTGGTCTATGACGAACCACCCGCCGCCCCGACCAGGGCGGCCCGGTCTCGGTCCCGGGACCGGCCCCGTCGCGGCCGTCGGCCCCGGGGAGAGACCGAGCACCGGACCGCTCCCGGTTCGGCGGCGTTCCCGCCCCGGACGGGTACGCTCGTGCGCTCCACGCAACGCCCGGGGCCGACGGCCCTTCCGGGCCCACGAGAGGACTGGCGATGATCCACGCACGGCCACCGGCGGAGCGGACCACGACCCCCGGCGAACTCCTGGACTCCCTGGCCGCGAAGCTGGGCGCCCGGGCGTCGGCGGCCGCGGTCCACGGCGATCCCATCGAGTGCGGCGGGGTGACGATCATCCCGATCGCCAGGGTCGGGTACGCGTTCGGCGGCCGCACCGGAACGGGGACCGGGCGTGTCGGGCGGGGCGAGGGCGGGGGAGGCGGCGGAGGCGTGTCGGCGGTGCCCGTCGGCTACATCCGGGTCGCCGACGGCCAGGCCGTGTTCAAACCGATCCACGAACCGGTGAAGTCGCTGGTCGTCCCACTGGCCGTGATCGCCGGGATCACGGCCGTGCAGATCGTGCGCACCGCCCTCAGGCGCTGACCGGTACCCGCCCGCCGGGTCCGGCGGGCCCGGCGCGGGTATCAGTGGATCGCGTTCGGGGCGCGCCGTCGCCCCGATTCCCGGGATTGTTCCGATGACTGGGGGTAGCGTCGCGGCATGGGCGACATCAGAACAGGAACGGCTTCGTGGACGGACCCCTCACTGGTCGAATCCGGCTGGTATCCCGCCGACGCCGCCACCCCCGCGCACCGGCTCGCGCACTACGCCTCCCGCTTCCCGATCGTGGAGGTCGACTCCACCTACTACTCCCCTCCGGCGGAGCGGACCGCGCACCTGTGGGCGGAGCGGACCCCCGACGGCTTCACCTTCAACATCAAGGCGTTCTCCCTGTTCACCCACCACCCCACCCGGGTCTCGGCGCTACCGGTGGACCTGCGCGCGGCCGCGGGCAGGGCCGTCAACCGCAAGGGCAACCTGTACCTGCGCGACACCGCCCCCGAGCTGGTGGAACAGATGTGGGAGCGCTTCCTGGCCGCGCTCCGGCCGCTGGAGCGGGCGGGCAGACTCGGCGCGATCCTGCTCCAGTTCCCGCAGTGGTTCCCCGTCGGAGAGGCCAACCGGCGCTACCTGCTGGCCTGCCGGGACCGGTGCGCGCCCATGCGGGTGTGCGTGGAGTTCCGCAACCGCACCTGGATGAGCGAGGAGAACAGGGACGAGACACTGGGCTTCCTCCGCGGGAACGACCTGCCGTACGTCTGCGTGGACATGCCGCAGGGCCACTCCAGCTCGGTCCCGCCGGTCGCCGAGGCCACCTCCGACCTGGCCGTGGTGCGCTTCCACGGCCGCTCCGAACACTGGGCGAGCGGGGACAAGCAGCGGCGGTTCGGCTACCGCTACTCCGACGAGGAGCTGGCCGAGTGGGTGCCCCGGCTGGGCCGCCTCGCCGAGGACGCGGACACCGTGCACGTGCTGTTCAACAACTGCCTGCGCGACCACGCCCCGCGCAACGCCGAGCGGTTCGCCGAACTGCTGCGCGCCGACGGGCAGCCGGTCGTCCCGGCCCCGGAACCGCGGGCCGCGGAACGCGCGGACCTCGAAATATAACAAACAGGTGTATTTTCCTCTTTTCGGGAACCCGCCCCCTCCGCGCCGCGTCGCACTATCCGGCCGCCGTCGCACGGCGGCCGGACCCCCACCCCCCGAGTACGACAGGGCGAACATGGACATCCAGCAGCTCCAGGGACTCCAGCGGCTCATCATGCGCCAGCGGATCCGCCCGATGGTGAACCAGTACCAGATCCACGCGGCCGACGCCGAGGGCGGCGAGGGCCCGATGGTGGCGTTCGCCCAGCAGAAGCGGCTGGCCTTCAAGGAGCAGGTCACCCTCTACACCGACGACAGCAAGCAGTACCCGGTGCTGGGCTTCAAGGCGCGCAGCGTCGTCGACCTGGGCGCCACCTACGACGTCACCGACCCCTCGGGCGCCCCGATCGGCCTGTTCCGCAAGGACTTCAAGCAGTCGCTGCTGCGCTCCACCTGGCACCTCGAGCAGCCGAACCTGGGCCAGGTCACCGGGCAGGAGCGCAACACCGCGATCGCCGTGCTGCGCCGCTTCATCGAGATCTTCTCGTACGTTCCCTTCCACTTCGACTTCGTCGCCAACGGCGAGGTCGTCTTCTCGGTGGACAAGAGGTGGGGGCTGCGCGACCGCTACACCATCGACATCCCCAACCCGTACATCGACCGCCGCCTGGTCATCGCCATGGCCGTCGGTCTGGACGCGCTCCAGGGCCGCTGACCCGGGCTCTCCGCCATCCGCCCCGAACCCGTCGTCCGCCGCCCCTCCGAGCAGTGGGACCATGGAGGCCGGGCAGGGCAACGGGGGAAGGGCGGACGGTGGACGTTCACGAGTTGGCCGATCGGGTTCGGCGCTCCAGCTACGGGGCGGCCGGCGCCGACGCGGTGGAACGGCAGGTCACGGCGATCGCCGCGCGGTTGGCGGAGTACGCGGAGGACTTCGGCTACTCCCCCGGGTCGCTGGGCGAGGAGCAGGCCGAGGTGCTGGCCGAGGTGTACCTCGCCGAGCGCGACGTTCCCGTGGTGGAGGCCGAGCACATCCGGGACATGTACGAGGCGCACGAACCCGGGTCCGTCCCGCACAACGACGACATCGCGGTGCTGGCCGTGGACGGGGACCACTGGGACGACTACGCGGTGATGAGCTCCGCCGACGCCCAGCACAAGGGCATGGTCGCGGTCTACCACGCGGGCCTGCTCGCCGAGCGCCTCAACGGGGCCGAGCTCACCGACGAGCTCGCCGAGGAGATCGCCTGGGAGGTCACCAGCGAGGTCTCCCCCCGCTGAGCGGCCGGAACGGAGCGGGGGACCTCCTCTCCGAGGTATCCGGAAAGCCACCAAGAAGTCACCCTCCGTCCCGGGCGCGTCACTTCCCTCGAGCGGCCGCGATCGTTTATTACTCAGGGGTCGCGTCTCCTGACGGAAGGTCCCACCGCACATGCGTCCTCGCGTCCGACGCCTTGCCTCCGCCGCGATCAGCATGATCGCGGCCGCCCTGCTCGTCCTGTCCGGCTCGGGAGTGGCCCACGCCGCCCTCACCCCGAAGCAGCTGCGAACGGTCACCGACCAGTACCTGTTCGAGTACACGCTCGCCTCGTTCACCGCCACCCGGGCCCAGCAGCCCTACGCCGACCAGCTGGACTGGAGCTCCGACGCCTGCTCGTGGTCGCCCGACGCACCGCTCGGCTACGACTTCACCACCAGCTGCAACCGGCACGACTTCGGCTACCGCAACTACAAGCTCCAGTCCCGCTTCACCGAGGAGAACCGGCTGCGCATCGACGACCGGTTCCGCGAGGACATGTACTCCTCGTGCGGGGGCAACCCGCTGTGCCGGGGCGTGGCCAACATCTACTACAGCGCCGTGCGGCAGTTCGGCGGCTCCAGCTCCAGCACCGCCGAGGCTCTGAGCAGGGCGAACGTCGACGAGAGGGTCGAGAACTACGTCCGGGCCCATCTGGCGGCGCACGCCACGCGGTAGCAGGGCGCGGGTCCGCCGGTCCCGCGCCCCTCCCGGCGCCCGCCCGGGGGAGCGCGGTCCGGCGGGGACCGCTACCGCGCCTGGCAGCCCGGGCACCAGTAGAGGGTCCGGGCCGCCAGCCGCTCCGAGCGGATCGGCGCGCCGCACCGACGGCACGGTTCACCGGTGCGGTAGCAGACGTAGAAGGACTCCTCGCGCGGAACCGGGTCGGCGGCGGGGTCGCCCCGGTCCTCGGGCCGGGTGGTGACGATGCGGCCGCACTCCACGCCCGCCTCCAGCAGGCCGGTCAGGTCCGCCCACAGCGCGTCCCATTCGGCGCGGGTCAGGTCGCGTCCGGCGCGGTGCGGTTCGACACCGGCCCGGAACAGCGCCTCGGCGCGGTAGATGTTGCCGACCCCCGCGATGACGTCCTGGCGCATCAGCAGCGCCGCGATCGTGCTGCGGGACCTGCCGACCGTCCGCCACGCCCGTTCGGGGTCGGCGTCCGCGCGCAGCGGGTCGGGGCCCAGCCGGTCCTGGACCGCCCGCTTGCCCGCTTCGTCCAGGACCTCGCAGGCCGAGGGGCCGCGCAGGTCGACCCAGCTGTCGGCCGCGACGAGCCGGACCCGCACCGCGCCGACGGGCGGCGGCGCCGCGAAAAAGCCGTCGGCATCGCGCGCGGGTGTCCGCGAGGCGCCCGGGACCGCCTCTCGCGGCATCGCCAGACCGTACTCGCCGTCGGCGTCGCCGAAGGTCAGGGCCCCGTAGAGGCCCAAGTGGATCCGGAGCCACTCGCCGTGGCCGAACCCCAGGAACAGATGCTTGCCGTACGCCTCCGCCTCGGCCATGACCCGTCCGTCGATCCGGGCCGCCCCCTCCGCGAAGCGGCCCTGGGGGCTGGAGACGCGCAACCGCCGGCCTCCGTAGAACTCGGCGAAGTGGTTCGCCAACCGGTGCAGCATGTGGCCTTCGGGCACCGTGCCGTCCTCTCCCGCAGTCGTCGCCAGGCCATGGGTGCGGCCGCCCGGCCGATTCGCACCCTATCCCCGCCTTCGACGGGGCCTCCGGACCCCTCGGATCGAACACCTGTCCTCGTATTTTCGGTGGCCTGTTTTTGCCAGACCTCTTGACATCACCACACAATCAGACATATTCAAATAGAAACACACACGAAACCAAGCCAAAGCCCCACGGAAAGCGAGTATTGGCGCGGCATGCCAGCCCCTGAACGCCACCGGCGGTCCCCGGTGTGCGAACCCCAGGCCGCCGGACCATGAAACGAGTACGCATGATCCTTACCGTCACCCCCAACCCCAGCGTCGACCGAACCCTGGAGATCGACGCTCTGGTACGCGGAGAGGTCCTTCGGGCTCGCGTCGCGCGGGCCGAGGCCGGCGGCAAAGGGGTGAACGTCTCGCGGGCACTGTGCCGCCACGGCGTCGCCACCAGCGCGGTGCTTCCGGTCGGCGGGGCCGAAGGCGCCCAGCTCACCGATCTCCTCGCGGAGGGCGGTGTGTCCGCCGTGGCCGTGCCCATCTCCGGTGCGACCCGCAGCAACATCACCGTGACCGAGACCGACGGCACCACCACCAAGCTCAACGTCTCGGGCCCCGCGCTGAGCGAGGCCGAGACGGACGCGCTCCTGGCGGCCGTGGACACCGGGCTCGCCGAGGAGCCGCGCTGGCTGGTGGCCAGCGGAAGCCTCCCCTCGGGAGTCTCCGGGGACTTCTACGTGCGTCTGGCCCGCCGCGCCGCCGAGCGCGGCGTCCCGGTCGCCCTCGACACCTCCGGCACCCCGCTGGAGACCGCGGCCCGCTCCGGCTCCCTGTCGCTGCTCAAGCCCAACCAGGAGGAGCTGTCCGAGCTCCTCGGCCGCGAACTTCCCACCGTCGGAGACGTCGTGTCCGGCGCGCGGGAGGTCCTGGACTGGGGCAACGAGGCCGTGCTGGTGACCCTGGGCGCCCACGGCGCGCTCCTGGTGCGCCGCGAGCACTCGTGGCTCGCCCGGGGCCCCCAAGTGGTGCCGCGCAGCACGGTCGGCGCGGGCGACTGCTCGCTGGCCGGATACCTGTCCGCGCGCGAGGCCGCCCCGTCGGAGCGGCTGCGCAGCGCGGTGGCGTGGGGAGCGGCCGCCGTGGCGCTTCCCGGAACGACCGTCCCGGGCCCCGACGAGATCGACCCCGCCGCGGTCGACATCGTCGAGGACCCCGACCCCGCACTGATCATCAAGGAACTCTGACCCGTCCCCCCAAAGGAGAAGACATGCCCCAGCGAACCGCGACCATCGGCTCCTCCGTCGGCCTGCACGCCCGTCCCGCCACCCTGTTCGTGCAGGCGGCCACCGCGACCGGCCTGGCCGTCACCATCGCCAAGGAGGACGGCGCCCCCGTCGACGCCCGCAGCCTGCTGTCCGTCATGGCCCTGGGCGCGGGCAACGGCGCCAAGGTCACCCTGACCGCCGAGGGCGACGGCGCCGAGGCCGCCCTGGACGACCTCGTCCGCCTGCTCGAGATCGACCACGACGCGGCCGCCGCCTGACCTGTTCCGTTCGGGAGCCCCCGGACACGCGCACGACCCCCGCCGTTGCCCCCCTCCGGCGGGGGTTCCTCCGTCTCAGGCACCGTCGGGGCCGGCGGCGGAGCCTCTCCCCCCGGCCAGCACGACCTCCTCGGCCAGGGCTTCGGGGGCGTGCAGGCAGCGCCAGACCGGGGCGCGCAGGACCGGCAGTCCCGTCACCTCCCGGAGCCGGTGCAGGCGCTTGAGCAGCCGGCGCAGCCCGCGGCCGTCGCCGGTGCGGTCCACCAGGACCAGGACCGGACCGTCCGGGGTGTCCACCCTCAGGTCCACGCGGTGGCCCCGCACCACGGGGGCGAGGTCGACCCCGCCCGACACCCGCCGCAGCGCGGCGGCCAGGGCGGCCAGGGCCTGGTCCGGATCGGCGCCGGGCGGCTCCTCCGCCAGGTCCGCGAGGGTGGCCAGGACCCCGCCGGCGCCGCGCCAGAAGCCGCGGTCCCCCACCACGGCGAGCAGCCCGACCGCCGCGGTCAGGACCGGGTTCCACCGTTCGGGCCCGGACAGGTCCCGCGCCGTCGGACTCCTCGCCCCCGCCCCGCTCAGCACGGGGGACACCACGAGCACGTCGCACGGGCGCGGACCGAACGCGTGCGGCGCCTCGATCCGCACCTCGCGCAGCAGCCTGCGGTCCACCAGCCGGCGCAGCAGCGCGCGCTGCCGGAAGAACGGGCTGGCCACGCCCAACTCCATCCGCTCGGGCAGCCGCGCGTCCAGTTCCGCCAGCACCCCCACCGCCCGGTACGCCTCCTCCCGGTTGACGAAGGAGCCCCAGCCCTCCCGCTCGCACTCGCCCACCGCGTCGTGCCACCGCACGGGCCGGTCGGCGCACGCCAGCGCGCGGGTGTCGGTGAGCACGGCCGACCGGCCGCCGTAGCCGTACCGGTCGGCCGTCTCCGCGAGCAGCGGGTGGGAGCGGTCGTGCTCGTCCAGCCACAGCACCCGCCCGCCCGCCTCGGTCCCGGCCCGCGCCAGCGCGCGGTACGCCGAGGTCCCGGGGCCGCCCAGCGCGCGCTCGGCGATCCAGCGCGGAACCGCGTCGGAACGGGCGCCGCGGCCGGCCTCCTCGGCCGGGACCCGGGCGGGCGCGCGGCGCGCCGGGTCGCCGACGGCCAGCACGCGCCGTGCCCGGTACAGCAGCGGCAGCGCGGCCGCGACCCCGCACCGGTCCGCCGCGTCGAGGATCACCAGGTCGAACATCCCCGCCCTCGGGGGCAGCCAGCGCGCCCGGCCCACCTCCACCGCCCGGGCCGGGACCGCGGTGAGCGACTGCTCCAGCCCGGGCCAGGCAAAGTCCTCCGACCGCCAGTTCAGGCACTCCAGGCGGCCGGCGAGGGCCTGGTACCCCTCGGCCCGCCGACGCTCCACCACCGCCGCCAGGTACCCGGTCGCCGTGTCCCGGTGCGCGGCCGCGGCCTCCTCCAGGTCCCCGTAGAGCTCCTCCAGCGCGGTCGTGCGGCGCCACACGTCGACCGCGGCCCTCCAGGCCGCCTCGACCCGGGCGATCTCGCACACCCGCGCCAGGTCCTCGGGGGTGACGAGCGCCCCCAGGCGCCGCCGGACGACCGAGCGCCGGAAGCGGTCGATCCCGAACCGGCCGCTCCCCCGTTCCACCAGGCGCAGCCAGTCCTGCGGTCTTCTGCCGCGGAACAGCGCCTCGGGGTCCCAGCCCGCGGCGACGATCCGGCCGCGCGCGTCCGCCAGGAGCGCGAGATCGCGCTCGGTCCGCGAGATCGCGTCGATGGCCAGCCGTGCGACGCACGACGCGGCCCAGGTCCGGCTCGCCTCCGCCCACCACCCCGCCGGATCCTCCTCCCCCCCGGTGTGCGGCAGCCCCTTCAGGAACTCGGCCTCGGCCTCCAGCAGCTCGGGCCCGCCGGTACGCACGACCAGGTGGTCCACGCCCGCCTCCGCGCCCGCGCGGGCGGCGAAGGCGTCGGCGGCGGCCCGGTCCGGCCCGGCGTAGAGCACACTCTGGCCGGCCGCGACCGCGGTGTGCGCGACGGCCGTCACGAGCGCGTCGGCCCCGGTTCCGGGCGGGGCCGCCACCACCGTGAGACGGCGGTTCATCACCGCCTCCAGCACCCGGTGGTGGGACTCGCTCAGGGCGGTCGCGGCGACGGGCAGGACCGGCGCGGCGCTCCCGGCCCCGGGTCCGGGCCCACCGGTGAGGCAGTCCAGTGCCGTCTCCCCGACGCGCGCCACGTCCAACCCGTCGTCGGAGGTGTCGTCGAGGTCGTCGAGCAGCGGGCTGACCGCCTCCGCTCCGGCGCGGAACACGACGGCGACGTTGCGGGCTCCCGGCCGCGTCCCGGCGCGGTCGAACCCGCCGCCCAGCGCGCGGGTGTCGATGTCGTCCACCCGATCGATGCCCAGGTGGGCCAGCACCAGCCTGGTCGTGGCCGCGAGGTCGCGTACGCCGCCCTTCCCGCGCTGGGCGCGCCACCAGGCGCGCAGCGGCTCGTGTTCGGCGTCCGCGGCCACGAGCGCGGGGTTGACCTCCGGCGGCCCGAGCGCGCGCAGCACCGGCTCGTCGTCCCCGGGGCGGACCTCGACGTCCATGACGAACAGCGGGGCCGCCCGCTGGGACGGGACGTCCCCGCTTTCGGAGACCCCCCGCTCCAGGACCATCGGGTAGCCGTAGCGCAGCGCCTGCCCGCACCGGGCCGCGGCATCGGCCAGGCGCAGGACGGCGCGGGTGGCCGCCACCGCGTCGGCGGCACCGCTGATCAGGGACTCCCTTCGGGCCGGGAGGACCACCCAGCCGTCCGGATCGGCGGGGTCGAACAGGTGCGTGCGCACCTCGGTCCTCACCAGGGCTTCACGGTGGTGGGCCAGGAGGAGACGCCACCGCCCCTCGTCCAGCGGCTCGACCCGCTCCGGCGGGGCCGCGGGCGCCCGGACCGTCTCGTGGGCGGCGTCGGCCTCGCGGTCGCGCCGCAGCCGCAGGGCGAGCGCCGCGGCGGCGGCGCCGAACGCCGCGACCTCGGTCTCGGGGTCGGGCCCCCGTCCGGGGAACTCCCTGGGCTCGGTCCGGTCCGGGTCGTCGCCGTCCACCAGCAGGAGTTCGACCGCGGCGGCGGTCTCGGCCGCGAGTTCGGGGGCCAGCCCGGTCGACGGCAGTTCGATCCGGAGTCGGTCGCGCAGCTCCCGCGCGGTTCGGCACTCCCAGAGCAGCCCGGCGGTGAGAACCTCGATCTCGGCGGCCAGGTCCGCGTCGGCGCCGCTCTCCACGGGGGGTGTCGGGGGCGGCTCGGGGTCCGCGGGCGGCGCCCCGGCCCCCTCCACGCGGGCCCGCGCCAGGGGTACGGGCTCCGCTCCGGTGATGAGCGCGGGCGGGCAGCCGGTCCCGTCGAAGGCGGAGCGCAGGTACTCGTCCAGGTCGGCGGTGTCGATCCAGCCGTCGCCGTCGCGGTCGGGCGCCGCGCCCCCGAGCGCGTCCGCCACGCTCAGGGCGAAGGAGACGGCCGTGCCATCGGCCCGGTGGACGCGGTCGGCCGCGGTGTCGGCGATGACGACGCACCGGTCCGCGGGGAACACCCGGCGGATGTCGAGCCGGGGGACCGTCCGGGTGCGCCCGTCCGGGCCGTCGTCGGACCAGCCGCTGTAGTGGCAGCCGAGCAGCACGACCGTGGAGCGCGCCGCTCCCTCGCGGATCGCCGCGCCCACGGCGGCCAGTTCGACCGCGTCGTGCCCGGGGCGGCGCCCCTCCGGCGCGGCCGGGAAGTACAGGGCGCCCTCCCCGGTCTTGACGATCCCCCCGTTCAGCGCGAGGACGAGGACGTCGGCCGGTCCCGCCGCGGCGAAGAAGGAGCGCAGTCCCTCCAGCAGTCGTGACCGGCCCGGATCGGTCAGGGTGCGGACCTCGTCGAAGGCCGCGCCGGTCAGCGCCGAACGCAGCGCCCTGTTCTGCGCCCCGGCTCCGTCGCGCCGGACCACGGCGCCCACCGTCCCGGTGACCGCCACGAGCAGCGCTCTGCGCTCCCACCTCCTCATGGCGCGCCCGCCCCGAACGGTGTCTGAAGTATGTGAATTGACCGCACGCGGCACCCCTGGACTCCCCGCTGACCGACCCGACCGTGTCACCAAGTGATGAATTCATCACGTAAAGCAACCAATTGCATTGTCGCGATCGGCGGCCCCGCGCGTGGGGAATATCCGAAAAAACAAGGACTCCCCTGCCCCGGCCGCGCCGGAGGGGGAGTCCCGCGTGGGCGCGGTCCTGGTCCCGGGGTCAGATGTCGAGGCCCTCCTCGATACCGCGAAGCTGGTGGCGGGCCATCGCCAGGTTCGCGCGGCCCCGGTCCAGCGCCAGGTAGATGAAGAGCCCCTGCCCCTTCCGGCTGCTGAGCGGCCGGATGATGTGGTACTGCTTCCCCAGCGTGATGAGGATGTCCTCGATCGCGTCGTTGATGCCGAGTTGGTCGATGGTGCGCACCTTGGCCCGCACCACCTCGGTGTTCCCGGCCGAGGCGACCGTGACGTCGAGGTTCTGGGCGGTGGTCAGGGAGCCCAGGGCCATCCCGCTCCCGTAGTCGACCACAGAAGCGGCGATCGCGCCTCCGATCGCCATCATTTCCTTGAGTCCGGTGTCCAGGTCAGCCATGGTCAGTCCTTTTCCGTTGGGGGGCGAGTACGTCGGTTCCGGTGGTCCGCTCCGCTGTTCCGACCGCTTCACCAGCAACTTCTCGATGCGCCGGATGATCCGCACCCTCAGGTCGCCTCGGCCCTGACCATGACGCGCCCCGGCAGTCCGGCCGGGGGCGCGCACAGGGACCTCAACGCGCCGAGCACTCGTTCGAGGGTGGCCCGGTCCGGCGGGGACCACCCCCCTCCCGTGCCTCGCGCCGGCCGGCCCGGGTTCGGGGCCCGCCGGAGCGACACCGCGCCGCCGTCGGCCCCGCCCACCGCGTACCGCCGCCTGGGGAGCGGACCCCCCGTCCAGGCGGGCGGCCCCGCGTCGGCGTCCGCCCCCAGCCGCGCGGCCAGGCGACGCAGCGCCTGTCGTCCGAGCGCGAGGTTGCCGCCGCCCCGGTCCAGCCGGAGCTGGAGCCGGCAGCGCGAGCGGCCCGGCACCCGCACGACCGCCACGAGCAGGTACTCGTACCGGGTGGTGAGCACCAGGTCCTCCAGGGCCCCGGCGATCTCCATCGAAACGAACGCCGGATTATCGGCGATCGCGTGAACGACGCCTGCCGCTCCCCGGTTCTCCTCCCGGGGAAACGCGGTGTCGTGGCCGAATTCGGCCACGACACGGCCCGAATCCAGCAGGGATATGCTCCGCGCGCCGGGAATCTCCAGGATCGCCTTCAGGTCGCCGTCGATCGCGAACACCGTGTTCCTTCACTGTGTCGGTACAGCTCGCCGTTTCGAATTGAACAGCTTCGCCGCAAACGTCATCGCTTCGGGACAGCAGTGAGAATATTCGGCCGCGCGCGACTTGCGCAGGGGTTCGGTCGAAAAAAAGAATTCAAACCATAGAGTAGTTACTAAGTCACTTAACAATCGGGCGCGGACGGCGTGGAAGACCGAGGTCACGGCCGAGGGGGGCGCCTCTCCCCTGCGGGCCGCGGCCGGATCCGGTCAGTCCCGCTCCGCGCGGCGGGAGGGCAGGACGAGCACCAGGCCCACGAGCGCGAGGAAGGGGGCCGCGTAGATGAGGAACTCGGCCGCCCGGTCGAAGGCGGCGCTCCCGCCGTCGTCGCCGCCGCCCAGCCTCCGAAGCAGGTTCGTCAGGGTGGTGTCGGCGCTGTCGCGGTCCCTGACGCTGTTGGCCAGGCCCGCCAGGTCGTCTCCGCGCAGACCGAACCGGTCGTTGGACACCCGGCCGCTCGCGGCACTGGAGACGACGCGGCCGCCGGGGTCGACCAGGTAGACGATGACCGGCATGTCGCTCTCGCCCTGCACCAGCTCGGCGACGTTCCCCGATCCCCGCCGCGCCACCGCGCTCTCGTACTCCACCGCTTCGCTGGGCAGCAGCGCCACCCTGACCCGGGCGGGGACCGCGGCGAACCGATCGGCCAGCTCCTCGGCGCGGGCCGCCCCCAGGTCGGTCCTCAGGCAGGGGGGCACGTGCAGCGGCGAGTCGGCCAGCGACTCCGCGGCCCTGGAGATGACGTCCCCGCGCAGCACCGTCTCCAGCTGCGCCAGGCTCCGGAGCAGCTCGCCGGGGGCCGCCCATGAGCCGACGGTGGCGAGCGCCCCCTTCGGACCGGCCCCGTCCCCTCTCCCCGCCAGGTGGGGCCGGAAGCCCCCGTCGTGCCAGACGTAGAGGACGGCCGCCCCCTCGGCCCGCCCCTCGTGCATGTCCTCGGCGACCGCGTCCGGATCGGCCTCCACCGCGGGGAGCACGGCGACCCGGGTGGTCGTGTCCTCCCCGAGGACGCCGGCGACGGAGTCCGCGGTGATCGACGGGAACCGGTCGGAGACCCGCGGGTGCACGAGGGGTCGACCCTCCCGCACCGCCTCGAGGATCTCGGGGGCCGGATCACCGCCGAGCTCGGCCGCGAGCGGGTCCGGCGCTCCCCCGCCGTCGGTTCCGTCGGCCGCGGCCGGCGGAACCGAGAGCACCGCGAACACCACGGCCGCACCCGCGGCAGCCGCTTTCACCATGATCCTGACCATCGTCCCCCCGGACCCGACCCCCTGTGCGGGCGCGGGAGAAGAACCCCCCGACTCCGCTCCCGCGCCCCCGCCGCTCCCCACTCCGGGCGACGTCCGTGACCTCTAACGCACCACCCCGACCAGACATTCCACTTCCTCGGCCAACCCGTCCGCCGGCCGGCGGGGAAGGCCCCCGGCCCCTTCCCCGTCTCTTCCCGGGGCCGTCCGATAACGAAGACCACAGGTGAGAGCCGATTAACACCAAGATCATCGATAATGCGGACTGCCACCGAGCTCCTGGGAAAATACGCGCTGACGCCTCCGGCCGTGCCGAGCGCCCCGAAAACCTCGCATAACGGGAGAGGAACAAAGGCCGGTACGATTTCGGAGGGCGTATTCCCGTAAAGCATCGGAGCCTTCTCCCGAAACACCTTTCTCCTTGAGCAGTACCGCCGCCGATCAGGGATCCGAGGCAATTGCACTCGTCCGGACCACGGAAACCGCACCGCCGGACCGGCCTCTTCCCCCGGCGGTCCGGCCCCCGGCCCGGAGCCCCACCACGACCGCCGCGTGACCCGGCGCGGGGGACGGACGAGGCCGCCCCGCGTCCCGCCCCCTCCGGCGGCCCCCGCCCGGCCCGCTGACCGAAATGCCCCCGAGGGGCGCCTCCCACCGTCCCGGACGGCTTCCCATGTCTGACATGTCGACTGATTCATGAAGAGACAGGCCGCCACGCTCACCTTATGGCTACTTAGAGTTATTATTACCAAGCCCATAGTCACAAAATTTGGTCTTGGCTATTCCGGAAGCGCTCAACGTCTGCTTGAATTCCAGATGCCGATAACTATTGGCCCGCGACTGTCCTAAACCACGGGGGGAGCAGGGACGTTGAGCGGTCTGAGCACCATGTGCGATCGCGGGACAACCGCCGCCGAGAGCGGCGACGACGAGGTCTTCGATCCAGGGTCACTGACGAAAGCGCAAGTCATGGGGGATGCCTGCGCGGTCTGCCACACGCGGTGGCCACGGCCGCGAGATCCACTGGGCGAGCTGCCCGACGGAACCGAGGTGTACGGCTGCGCCGAGTGCGCGGAGATCGCCGCCGACCATCGCCGCGCGAGCATGTTCGACCACATGTTCGCGGCCCACTGACCCCCTCACGGGGAGGCGCGCCGCGAAGCGGGAAGGCCGGATCGAGACAGAGAGCGCTCCGGGGCCAAGGAGGGGTGTGGCCCCGGAGCGCTTCCCGTTGACGTGCTCGCCGCCCCGGGAGGAGGGGTGCGCGAGCACGCCGGCCTTCGGCCGTCCCGCGCCGCACCGCGGCGCGGGACTCCGGGGACCACGGTACTCCGTGTAGCGTCCGTACGACCGTGAGTAGGAGAACTTCACCGGTCCCGGTGGAGTTCCGCTACCCGTCCGGGGCCCGCTCCTCCCGGTGGCGGGGCGCCGCCGTCCGCGGGCCGGTCAGACGGCCGAGCCGCCGACCGAGGTGACGGCCTCCACGAGGATGCCCGCGCCCTCCAGCGCCTCCTCCGCGCAGAGGGTGAGCGGCGGAGCCATCCGCAGGGTGTGGCCGTGCAGGCCGCCCTTGCCGACGAGAAGCCCGAGCTCGCGGGTGCGCTCCAGGACGGCGGCGGCCAGCTCCGGGTCGGGCGCGCCGCTGCCCGGGTCGACCATGTCCACGGCGAGCATCAGCCCCCTGCCGCGCACCGCGCCCACGGCGGGCAGCCGCTCCAGCGGCGAGAGGCGCTCCAGCAGCAGCGAGCCCATCCGCGCCGCGTTGGCCTGGAGGTCGTGGTCCAGGACGTAGTCCAGGGTGGCGTTGGCCGCCGCCGTGGCGACGGGGTTGCCGCCGAAGGTCGCGAGCCCGTTGGCGGGCAGGGCGTCCATCAGGTCCCCGCGGGCCACCACGCCGCCGATGGCGAAGCCGTTGCCCAACCCCTTGGCGAAGCTCATCATGTCCGGGGCGACCCCGTGGCCGCCGATCCCCCAGAAGCTGGAGCCGGTGCGGCCCCAGCCGGTCTGCACCTCGTCGGAGACGAACAGGATCCCCTGCTCGTCCAGGACCTCCTTGTAGGCCGCGAACAGGCCGTCGGGGGCCGTCGCGATCCCGCCGACACCCTGGACGGGCTCGGCGATCAGGCAGGCCACGCCGGACGCGGTCGCGGTGGCCAGGACGTCGCGCAGGTCGGCCACGCAGGCGTCGACGTACTCGGCGTCGGACAGCTTCGCGAAGGCCGGGCGGTCGCGGTCGGTGCCGTGCAGGTAGTGCACGTTGAGCGGGGACAGCGAGGAGTTCTTCCACCCCCGGTTCCCGGTGACGGCGGTGGTGCCGTACGAGCGGCCGTGGTAACTGTTGCGCATGGCCAGAACCTGGTCGGTGCCGCGCGCGTGGGTGGCCAGGAGCAGCGCCGTCTCGTTGGCCTCGGTGCCGGAGTTGGTGAAGAACACCCTGGCGTCAGGGATCCCGGAGAGCCGGGCGATCTTCTCGGCCAGCTCCACCTGCCCGCGCAGGAGGTAGAGGGTGGAGGTGTGCGCGACCCCCCGGGCCAGTTGGGTCTCGACGGCCTCGCGGACCTCGGCCACGTCGTAGCCGAGCATGTTGGTGGCGATCCCGGCGAAGAAGTCGAGATAGGTGTTGCCGTCCGCGTCGACGACACGGTTGCCCTTGCCGCTGACGATCTCGATGGGCGTTTCGTAGTACAGGGCCAGCCACGAGGGCATGACCGCGCGGTGGCGCGCGAGCAGATCCGACATGCTCCCAGTCTCACCGCCCCGCCCCGCCTTGACCAGCACCAGACCGATGTTTCCCGACAGAACGGCCCACACCCCGCGAAAGCGGGTGGGGCGCCCGCGGCGCGTCGTCCCCGTGCTCGGCGGCCCCGGCCGCGATCACCGGTGACGGCGGTCACCCGGTTTGTACACTCGGCCTGTGCTGCCCTCACTCGCCGACGTCCTCGCGCTCCCCGCCCTGCGGCACGCCCGCCCCCGGGTCGTGGCGGGGTCGGACCGGCTGGACGTCGCCGTGCGCTGGGTGCACATCGCGGAGGTCACCGACCTGGCGCACCTGCTGCGCGGTGGCGAGCTCGTCCTGACCACCGGGATCGCGATGCCGGACGACGACGAGGCGCTGCGCCGCTACGTCACGGACCTGGCCGCGGTCGGGGTCAGCGGGATCGCCGTGGAACTGGGGCGCAAGTACCACTCCCGGCTGCCCGAGGCGCTGCTCGAGGCCGCCCTCGACGTGGGCATGCCCGTCATCTCGCTGGACCGCGAGGCCCGGTTCGTGGAGATCACCGAGGCCGTGCACAGCCGGGTGCTCAGCGAGCGGCTGGAGGAGCTGCGCGAGTCCGAGCGGCTGCACGAGGTGTTCACCGGCCTGTCCGTGGAGGGCGCCCGGCCCGACCGGGTGCTCCGGGAGGCCGCGCGGCTGTCGGGGTGCCCCGTGGTCCTGGAGAACCTCACCCACCAGGTGCTCGGCTGCGACCCCAACGGGGAGGACCCGGGCCTCCTCCTCGCCTCCTGGGAGGACCGCTCGCGAGCGGTGCCCAGCACCGAGCGGACTCTCCACGACCCGGCGTCGGGCTGGCTAGTCACCGTGGTGGGCGCGCGCGGCCTCGACTGGGGGCGGCTCGTCCTCGTCTGCGGGGCCTCACCCACCCAGCTCCAGACCGTCCTGGTGGAACGCGCGGCCACGACGCTGGCGCTGGGACGGCTGCTGGAGCGGCGCCAGGAGAGCCTGGAGCGCCAGACGCACCGCACGATCATCACGGGCATCGTGGACCGCGCCTACTCCGACCCCGAGGAGGCCCTGGTGCGCGCCGGCGCCGCGGGCGTCCCGCTCACCGGCCGCAACCTGGTCGGCCTGGTGCTGCGGCTGCCCGAGGCGGGGGCCGGGCCCTCCGCCCAGGCCCGGCTCGCCGAGGGCGCGGCGCGCGCCTGCCGGGAGGCGCGCCTGCCCGCACTGGTCGGCTCGCTGGACGACGTGCGGGTGGGCGTCCTGCTGGAGGTGCCGCCCCGGGAGGAGCTCGGCGGCTGCCTCGACCGGCTGGCCCCGCTGCTGCGTGAGCGCGTCGGCGACGGCCCGGTGATCGCGGCGGGGTCGCGCACCGAGGACATCCGCCAGGTCAGGCGCTCCTTCCTGGAGGCCCGCCAGGTGGGTGACGTGGCGCTTCACCAGCCCGGCGACCGGCTCTACTACCAGCTGCCCGACCTGCGCCTGCGCGGGCTGCTGCACCTGTTCCGCGACGACGAGCGGCTCCAGACCTACGTCGAGCGCGAACTGGGGCCGCTGCTGGCCTACGACGCCCGGCACGGCGCGGCCCTGACCCCGATACTGCGGCACTACCTGGACTCGGGCCGCAACAAGGCGCTGGCCGCCTCCACGGCGCACCTGTCCCGGCCCGCCTTCTACGAGCGGCTGCGGCGCATCTCGCACGTGCTGGACGCGGACCTGGAGTCGGTGGAGACCTGCCTGTCGCTGCACGTCGCCCTCCTCGCGCTGGACTCGGCGCGCGATCGGCTGTCCGGGTGACACCGGGACCGGCCAGGGGCTACGGTGGCGCGAGGGCTCCTGCTTCTGCTGTCCGAACCGCTCGGAACACCCGTTTCACGAAGATCCATCGGAAAAGCAGACGTGAGAGGGACAGGTGGCTGACCGAGGTCCGATTACCGGGTTCTGCGTCGAACCCCTCGATGATCTTGGCGTCAGCGCCCCCGAAACGGACATCGCAGGGCGTTGGCGTCAAGATCATCGAAGGTGGCGGCTGTGCGGATTCGACGGTCAAACCCCAGTGAGCAGCCGGATACAGCGTCTGCGGCACGCCGGGGCGGGACCGCCGCGGTCCTCGACGACACCGCGAAACGGATCATCGAGCAGCTGCGGCAGGACGGGCGCCGCTCCTACGCGGCCATCGGCAAGGCCGTCGGCCTGTCCGAGGCCGCAGTGCGCCAGCGCGTCCAGCGCCTGCTGGAGACCGGCGTGGTCCAGGTCGTGGGGATCACCGACCCGGTGATGCTGGGTCTGGGCCGCCAGGCGACGGTCGGCGTCCGATGCGCCGGCGCCCCCGACGCCGTCGCCGACGCGATCTCCGAGCTGGAGGGGGTCGGCGACGTGGTGGTCACCGCGGGTTCCCTGGACCTGCTCGTCGAGGTCGCGGCCGCGGACGACGAGCAGCTGCTGGAGATCCTCACCCGCATCCGGGCGACCCCCTCGGTCACCGGTACCGAGAGCTTCCTCTACCTGGCCCCCCGCAGGCGGACCCGGACCCCGGGCGCCCGCTGACCTCTCGGGGGGCACGCCCCGGCAGGGACCGCCGGGCGGCGGGACCCCGCGAACGGCAGCACCCCGTCCGGCCCCTGTCAGGGGAGCAGCGCGAGCGCCGCGCCCGGGGCGTAGACGAGGAGGAGGAAGCGGGCGGTGCGGGTCACCGCGGTGACCGCGACGAAGGCGGCCAGCGGCATGCGCACGGTCCCGGCCAGCACCGAGACGACCATGAACGGCGGGACGCTGGCGAAGGAGCTCACCGCGACCAGCCCCGCCGTCCACAGCGGGCGTCCCTCCGCCTTCTTCTTCCAGCGGATGACGTGCCCGCTCCACCGGCCCGGCGTCGAGGCCTTGCGACGCAGCCAGGGGGTGGTGAGCACGCCCCGGCCCATGTAGTAGTAGGCGATCTTGCCGAGGGTCTGGCCCGCCCCCGCGGCCACCGCCATCGCGGGCAGCCAGCCGTCGCGCACCAGCGCCGCCGCGCCGACCAGATAGACCTCGATGTTGATGAACGGCAGCAGTGCCGAGGCCAGCGCGACCAGGAAGGCCAGCCAGGTCTCGGTCACGCGCCGGTCAGTCCTCGGCGGCCGCGAGCTGGCCGCAGGCCCCGTCGATCTCCTGCCCCCGGGTGTCGCGGACCGTCACCGAGACCCCGTGCGCCTGGATCCGGCGGACGAACTCGCGCTCGTCCTCGGGGCGCGAGGCGGTCCACTTGGAGCCGGGGGTGGGGTTCAGCGGGATCAGGTTGACGTGCACCAGGTGCCCGGCCAGCAGCCTGCCGAGCAGGTCCGCGCGCCAGGCCTGGTCGTTGATGTCGCGGATCAGGGCGTACTCGATGGAGACGCGGCGGCCCGTGACGTCGGCGTAGCGCCAGGCGGCGTCCAGGACCTCGGCGACCTTCCAGCGGTTGTTCACCGGGACGAGCTCGTCGCGCAGCTCGTCGTCGGGGGCGTGCAGCGAGACCGCCAGGCGCACCTGGAGCCGCTCGGCGATGAGCTTGTCGATCGCCGGGACCAGCCCGACGGTGGAGACGGTGACACCCCGCTGGGAGATGCCGAGGCCGCCCGGGACCGGGTCGGTGATGCGGCGCACCGACTCCAGGACCCGCTTGTAGTTGGCCAGCGGCTCGCCCATGCCCATGAAGACGATGTTGCTGATCCGGCCGGGCCCCCCGGCGACCTCGCCGCGGGCCAGGTCCCGGGCGACCGAGACGATCTGGTCGACGATCTCGCCGGTGGAGAGGTTGCGGGTGAGCCCGTTCTGGCCGGTGGCGCAGAACGGGCAGTTCATGCCGCATCCGGCCTGGGAGGACACGCACAGCGTGATCCGGTCGGGGTAGCGCATCAGAACCGACTCGAACAGCACGCCGTCGAAGGCGCGCCACAGCGTCTTGCGGGTCATGCCGTTGTCGCAGGTGATGTGCTTGACGACGGTGAGCAGCCGGGGCAGCAGCGCCTCGCCCAGCCGCTCGCGGGACTCCTCGGGCAGGTCGGTCATCCGGGCGGTGTCCGCCTCCAGGTGGCCGAAGTAGTGCTGGGCCAGCTGCTTGGCACGGAACGGCTTCTCGCCGAGCTCGGTGACCACGGCCCGGCGCTCGTCCGGGCTGAGGTCGGCGAGGTGCCGGGGCGGTTTGGTCCGGCGCGGCGCGACGAAGGTGAGCTCAGCAGGCATGAAGTGGATCCAGATCGCGGAAGGAGGTGTCTGTCGTCATTGGGGCGGCGGCGGAGGGGCTGTTCGCGGTAATTTAGGCCCACTGCGACGTTTTCGCTAGGAAGCGGCGGTGCCACCCGAACCGGCACTGCCGTCCATACTATGCGGCGCCCGGGAGACCCCGTGCGGCGAGTCGGCGACGAGGAGACACTGTGGCCCGGACGCGGATCCTCCTCGACGAGACCAGTCCGTACCGCAGCCGCCGCGTCATAGTGGAGTACGACTCCCACACCACCGCCGCCTACCTGCTGGACCCGCGCGGGCAGGTGCGGGTCCCGGTCTGGCTGGCCAACCACGAGATGGCGCCCGAGACCGGCGACCCGTCCGGGCTGTACGCGGGGCAGGCCCCGCTGATGCCCTCCGACTTCACCAGGCACCCGCAGGGGCGCCCCCAGCTGGACCCCGACCGCCTCCGGGTGGTCTGGTTCGAGGAGGGCGACGGGGTGGCGCTGCTGGACGACGACGGGCTGCTCGCGGTCATCCCGGGGTGGGCCGAGGCCGACCGCGGCCTGCCGGGGTACTCCCGCGAGGCGATCGGGCGCAGCGCGTACGCCTGGGCGCTGGACGACGTGGCCGCGCAGCTGTGGCCGCGGGTGGTGCACGCCGAGGCGTACTGGTCCTGGCGCGCGGCCCCCGGAGCCTGGCGCGGCGTGCAGCGCTCGGTGTTCAACCACCTCAAGGCCGTGGGGCCGGCCGGCCACTACTGGGACGTCTCCGACGGCCACGACCCGCTGATCCGCGTCTCCGAGCGGCCGCCCACCCCCGACCGGCCGTACACGGTGCTGAGCACGGTGGGCATGTGCGGCCAGCGGATGCCCACGCTGGACCGGTACATGGCCGACACCTCCGCCTACGCGCGGATCGAGCTGGCGCTGGCCACCACCACCCCGGCGCACCTGGCGGCCCGCATCTTCCGCTGGCTGGGCACGTTCCCGTGGCGCGCGGTCACCTGGTTCGGCCCCGGCCACAGCGTCAAGTGGATGGAGTCCGGCGAGGACTCCCCCCTGCGCGGCAACCACACGGCCGTGCTGCTGGTGTCCGACCCCGGCGTGCTGGCCGGGCCGAGTTGGGCTCCGCCGCCGGACCTGTCCGGCCTGTCCTTCCACGGCGATCCGGTGAACTGGCTGTGGGTGGTCCCCATCACCCAGCCCGAGCGCCTGTTCGCCAAGGAGCACGACGCCGAGACCCTGATCGCCAAGCTCGCCGCGGAGGGCCGGAGCTGGATCCTGGGCTGAACCCGGCGGGGAGCGGGGAGCACCTCGGAGCGGTTCCGGCGACGGTGCCCCGGCAGTGGCTAATCTGTTGTTCTCCTCTCTGCCGCACGGACGAAAGATGATCGGCGTGTTCCCCTTACTCGAACGCGGTACCCACGCCCACCTGAGCACCCTGCTCCGCCTGGCCCAGCAGGAAGGGCTGCTGACCTTCCACGAGGGCCGGGGGCGCGACGCCTACCGGATCACCACCAGGGACGGCCGCCGGGTGGCGCTGCGCCCCGAGGAGGTGGCGGCGTTCTGCGAGGGACTGTGCGCCGCGCACACCGCGGCCACCGACGAGCGGCTGGGGTCGCTGGTGCGCGCCCTCGACGAGGGCGTGGGCACCCTCTCCTGCTCGACCTGCCACGCGCCCAACCCCAAGCACGCCCTGCGGTGCCGCATCTGCGGCCAGCGCCTGGAGGAACCCACCGGGAGCGGCGCCGGAGCCGACACGACCGAGGACTCCCCCGGCCGCTGACATCGGGATCATCGAGCAGGCCCCTCCTCCCGACGCCGGCCGGACCGCCGGGGTGCTCTCGTGCTCGGCGCGGTGCCGGGGCGGCGACGACGAGCGGGGGCCGGGGCCGTGCGAAGCGACCCGGTTCGCGGTCCCCACGGGGACCCCGTCCGATGATCGCGGTGTCGGACCCCGGGGTTCCTTGACTTCGGGGGGACAACACCACGATCCAACGGAAACCACGTGAAACGGCCGCCGTGGGCGCGGCCTCGACCGGCACCCGCCGTCGCCGCCCGCCGCGGCCTCGCGATCCGCGCGGCGCGAGGCCGGACGGCCCACCCGAAGCACCGGCACGCGGGCCACCCCCGCGCCGGAGGTTCCCTGGCCCCCGGATCGATAACCGTTTGACCGATGCCGGGGAATACTCCAGGCTGCCCGGTGTGCGAAGGAGACGGTCGTGACGGTTCCGGGCGCGCGGCTGTCCGCCCCGCTGCGCTTCCCCGCGTTCCGCGCCCTGGCCGGCGGGCGGCTCCTGCTCCACCTGGGGAACAGCGTCGCCACCGTGGCCCTGGCCTTCGCCGTCCTGGACCTCACCGGTTCGGTCGCCCGGCTCGGGCTGGTGGTGGGAGCCCGCTCACTGGCCACCGTCGCCCTGCTGCTGCTCGGCGGAGCGCTCTCCGACCGGCTCCCGCGCCCGCTGATGCTCCAGGGCTCCTGCCTGGCCTCCGCGTCCTCCCAGGCCGCCATCGCGGCGCTGGTCCTGCTGGACGCCGCCACGCTGCCGCTGCTCGTCACGCTGAGCATGCTCAACGGCGCGGCCACGGCCGTCGGCTTCCCCGCCGCGGCCGCGATCACCCCGCAGACCGTCCCCGAGGCGGTCCTGCGCCCCGCCAACGTCCTGGTCCGGACCAGCAGTCAGCTGGGGATGACGATCGGCATGTCGCTGGGCGGGGCCGTGTCCGGGTTCGTCGGCCCGGGCCCGGCCCTGGCCGTCAACGCCGCCCTGTTCGCCCTCGCCGCGCTGTGCTTCGCGGCGGTGCGGGTCCCGGCCCCGCCCTCCGAGGGCGAGCGGTCCGGGATACTCAGGGACCTCCTCGACGGCTGGACCGAGTTCGTCGCACGCCCCTGGGTGTGGATCGTCGTCCTCCAGTTCATGGTGGTCAACGCCTGCGTGTCCGGCGCGACCGTGGTCCTGGGGCCCGCCATCGCGGACGCGACCTTCGGACGCGGCGGCTGGGGCCTGGCGATGGCCTGCTCCACCGCCGGCGCCCTGGCCGGCGGCTTCCTGGCCGCGCGCTGGCAGCCTCGGCGGGCGCTGTTCCTCGGGGTGGCGCTCATGCTGCTGGAGTCGCTGCCGATGCTGGTGCTGGCCGAGGCCCCGTTCATCCCGCTGCTGGTGCCCGTCATGTTCCTGGTGGGCGTGGCCACCGAGCAGTTCGGGGTGGCCTGGGAGGTCTCGCTCCAGCAGAACATCCCCGCGCACAGGCTCGCCCGCGTCTACTCCTACGACGCGCTCGGCTCGCTCGTCGCGCTGCCGGTCGGGGAGATCGCGGTCGGGCCCGTCGCCGAGGCGGTCGGGCTGGAGCGCACCATGCTCGGGCTGGCCGTCCTGCTGTGCCTGGCCACCCTGGGCGCGCTGGGCAGCCGGAGCGTGCGCTCGCTGACCCGCCGTTGAGCACGGAGAAGGGGGTGGCCGCGTCGCGGCCACCCCCTCACAGCCCGCTCTCAGCCCGCCGAGGGGACCAGCAAGGTCAGCACCATCCACGCGACCGGGCCCGCGATGAGGAGCGAGTCCACCCGGTCCAGCAGACCGCCGTGGCCGGGCATGAAGCTGCCCATGTCCTTGATCCCGAAGTCGCGCTTGACGAGCGACTCGATCAGGTCGCCCACCGTCGCCGCCAGGACCACCGCGACCCCGAGCACCAGGCCGGCCCAGACCGGTCCGTCCAGCATGAGGCCGACGGTGACACCGCCCGCGATCATGCAGCCCAGGACCGACCCGGCGAAGCCCTCCCAGGTCTTGTTGGGGCTGATCACCGGGGCCATCTTGTGCCGGCCGAGCAGGATCCCGGCGAAGTAGCCGCCGATGTCGCTGCTGATGGTCACGATGATGAACGCGATGAGCCGCAGCCGGCCGTCGTCGGGGGCGGCCAGCAGCAGCAGCCACGTGCTCAGCAGGAAGGGCAGGTACAGCAGGGAGAAGAGGCTCGCCGCCGAGTCGCGGACGTACCCCTCGGCCCCGCCGCGCAGCCGCCAGGCCAGCGTGAGGATCGCGGCCAGCGCCAGCGCTCCCACCAGCCAGATCGGCCCCCCGAAGAAGGCGGCCCCCTGTATCGCGACGCCGCCCGCGACGACCGGGGGCAGAGCCATGCGGATGCCGCGCGAGGCGAAGGCCCTGCGCAGTTCCCGCACCCCCAGCACCACCGCGATCGAGGTGATGACGGTGAACAGCGGCGGGTAGGGCATGATCGCCGCGAACGCGAGGGCCCCGAGCGCCACCCCGCTTCCGATGGCGAGCGGCAGGTTGCGGCCGGTGCGTACGGGCTGCCCGTCCGGCTTGTGCAGCGTGAACCGCCTGCCGTTGGAGTCGGCGGCGCCGTTCTCTCCCGGTCCGGTCCCGCCCTGCGGGGACGCGCCACCGGGCCGCTGCTCCGGCGGCGCTCCCTCGGAGGATTCGGAGTTGGACAAGGATCAGACCTCGAGAAGTTCTGATTCCTTGTGCTTCAACAGCTCGTCGATCCCCGCGACATACTTGTGGGTGAGCTCCTCGAGCTCGTCCTGCGCGCGACGGCCTTCGTCCTCGCCGATGTCACCGGCCTTGACGGCCTTGTCGAGGGTGTCCTTGGCGTGCCGGCGCACGTTGCGGATGGAGACCTTGCCGTCCTCGGCCTTGGTCCGCACGACCTTGACGTACTCCTTGCGGCGCTCCTCCGACAGGTCCGGGAACACCACCCGGATGACGTTGCCGTCGTTCGCGGGGTTCACGCCGAGGTCGCTCTCCCGGATCGCCTTCTCGATGGCCTGCGTCGACCCTTTGTCGAACGGCGAGATGACCACCATGCGCGGCTCGGGGACCTGGAAGGACGCGAGCTGGTTGATGGGGGTCATCGTGCCGTAGTACTCGGCGACGAGCCGGTTGAAGGTGGCCGGGCCCGGGCGCCCGGTACGGATCGAGGCGAAGTCTTCCTTGGCGACGAGGACGGCCTTCTCCATCTTCTCCTCTGCCTCGAGGAGGGTCTCTTCGATCATTTCGGGCTCCCGTATGTCGCTTTGCCGGCGTGGTGTGGAGGCTGCGCGAACCTTGTCAGGCGTCCGCGGGGCACACGATCGTGCCGATCTTCTCGCCCTGCACGGCGCGGAGGATGTTGCCCCTGCCCATGAGGTCGAAGACCACGATCGGCAGACCGTTGTCCATGCAAAGGCTCACCGCGGTGGCGTCCATGACCTTCAGACCGCGGGTGAGCACTTCGTTGTAGTCGAGGCGGTCGAACTTGACCGCGGTGGTGTTCTTGCGCGGGTCGGAGTCGTAGACGCCGTCGACCTGCGTGCCCTTGAGGACGGCCTGCGCACCGATCTCCAGCGCGCGCTGGGCGGCGGCGGTGTCGGTGGAGAAGAAAGGCGCGCCCAGACCGGCGCCGAAGATGACGACGCGGCCCTTCTCGAGGTGCCGGATGGCGCGGCGCGGGATGTACGCCTCGGCGACCTGGCTCATGTTGATGGCGGTCTGCACACGGGTCTCGATGCCCAGCCGCTCCAGGAAGTCCTGCAGCGCGAGGCAGTTGATGACGGTGCCGAGCATGCCCATGTAGTCGGCGCGGCTGCGCTCCATGCCGCCCTGGGACAGCTGGGCGCCGCGGAACATGTTGCCGCCGCCGATGACCACGGCGACCTGGATGCCCTTGGCGACCGCCTCCGAGATGGCCGCGGCGACGTAGCGGACGACGTCCGGTGAGATCCCGAGCTGGTCGTCGCCGGCGAACGCCTCCCCCGACAGTTTCAGTACGACGCGCTTCCAGCCGCTGTCATGCATGGCTGGCCCGTCCACGGCGTTCCGTCCATCGTTGTCAGGCACGGAGATCGGCCCCCTTCTGGTTCCCCCGGGTGATTCTGCTGTGCGGGCCCGCCTGGATCGCAGTGGACCCCGCACCGTCCAGATCCGACGGAGGTGCCGGGGGGACTCCTCCCCGGCACCTCCATCATCTCAAAGCTCTAGGCCTGGCCGACCTTGAAGCGAACGAAGCCGCGCACGGCGACGCCGGCCTCGTCGACGATCTTCTGGACCGTCTTCTTGTTCTCCTTGACGAACGGCTGGCCGAGCAGCGTCACGTCCTTGAAGAAGCCGTTGACGCGTCCCTCGACGATCTTGGGCAGCGCCTGCTCGGGCTTGCCCTCCTCACGAGCGGTGGCCTCGGCGATCCGGCGCTCGTTCTCGACGATCTCGGCGGGCACGTCGTCCTTGCTGACGTACGTGGGCGCGAGAGCGGCGATCTGCTGCGCCAGGTCCTTGGCGACCTCGGCGTCGGGCTTGTCGAGCTCGACCAGCACACCCAGGGTCGGGGGCAGGTCGGGGTCCGACTTGTGCATGTAGCTGGCGACGTACTCGCCCTGGAGCCTGGCGAAGCGGCGGATCTCCAGCTTCTCGCCGATGACCGCGCTGTTCTCCTCGACGACCGTGGCGACGGTCTTGCCGTCGGCGTACTCGGAGGCCAGCAGGGCCGGGACGTCGGCCGGACCGGTCCGGGCGACGAAGGCGGCGAGGTCGGAGGCCAGCTGCTGGAACCGGTCGTTCTTGGCGACGAAGTCCGTCTCGCAGTTGAGCTCCAGCAGGACGGCGGAGGTGTCCCCGTCCGTCAGCAGGGTGACCAGGCCGTTGGCGGCGGTGCGCTCGGCGCGCTTGCCGACGTCCTTGGCGCCCTTGATGCGCAGCGCCTCGACAGCCTTGTCGAAGTCGCCATCGGCCTCCTCGAGGGCCTTCTTGCACGCCATCATGCCGGCGCCGGTGAGGTCGCGCAGCTTCTTGACGTCGGCGGCGGTGTAGTTCGCCATATCTGTTTTCTCTATCCCCTGGGAGTGGATCGGGAGGGAAGCGGAGGAGGAGGCCTAGGCTTCCTTGGTCTCGGCGGCCTCTTCGGCGGCGGCCGGAGCGGCCTCCTCGGCGGCCGGAGCGGTTTCCTCGGCGACGGGGGCCTCGGCAACCGGAGCGGCTTCCTCGGCGGCGGCCGGAGCGGCCTCCTCGGCGGCGGGGGCCTCGGCGGCCTCGTTCTTACCCTCCAGGAGCTCGCGCTCCCACTCCGCCAGCGGCTCCTCGGCGGCCTTCGCCTCGCCCGTGGCGCCACCGGAGCGGACCAGCAGGCCCTCGGCGACGGCGTCGGCGACCACCCGGGTCAGCAGGCTGACGCTGCGGATCGCGTCGTCGTTGCCCGGGATCGGGTAGTCGACCTCGTCGGGGTCGCAGTTGGTGTCGAGAATCGCCACGACGGGGATGTTGAGCTTGCGAGCCTCGCTGATCGCGATGTGCTCCTTCTTGGTGTCAACGATCCACACCGCGCTCGGGACGCGGGCCATGTCGCGGATACCGCCGAGGGTGCGCTCCAGCTTCTCCTTCTCACGGCGCAGGCCGAGCAGCTCCTTCTTGGTGAGACCGGAGGCGGCGACGTCGTCGAAGTCGATCTCCTCCAGCTCCTTGAGGCGCTGCAGGCGCTTGTGCACGGTGGAGAAGTTGGTGAGCATGCCGCCCAGCCAGCGCTGGTTGACGAAGGGCATGCCGACGCGGCGGGCCTGCTCGTCGATGGCCTCTTGGGCCTGCTTCTTCGTGCCGACGAAGAGGATGGTGCCGCCGTGGGCGACCGTCTCCTTGACGAACTCGAAGGCGCGGTCGATGTAGGCCAGCGACTTCTGCAGGTCGATGATGTAGATGCCGTTGCGCTCGGTGAAGATGAAGCGCTTCATCTTCGGGTTCCAGCGACGGGTCTGGTGCCCGAAGTGGACGCCGCTCTCGAGCAGCTGGCGAATCGTCACGACTGTGGCCATGACTCGGCCTTTCCTTGATGCGGCGGGCGACGCCCGCCTCGGTTGTTCCTGACGCCCTGACCTGGCCGCCGCACCGGCCGGTGAAGGCGTGGTGCGGACCGTGAGCCCGGTCCTCCCCTGGGGAAGCACGAGGACGCGCGTGATGAGCGGCTCAACAAGGAGCCACCAGAAGATTCTAGCCGCCTGACGGAGAGGCCCGCGCCCTTTAGTCCCGTCGACGGGGCGATGTCAAGCGTTCGGCGGCCTCCGACCGGGCTCCGCCGCGTTTGTCCACAGGCCGGGGATTCGTTCGGCGGCGGCGTCGGCACGCCGGTCAGGCTGGGCGCATGAGAACTCTCCACCGAACCCTGGCGGCTCTGCTCCTCGCCTTCTGCACCACGCCGTGGGGGCCGTCCGCCCACGCCGACACAGGACCGTGGGGGTGGCCGCTGGGCGGAGCACCCCAGGTCCTCCGCGGCTTCGACCCTCCGCCCGAGCGGTGGCTGCCCGGCCACCGCGGGGTGGACCTCGCGGCCGAGCCGGGAGACGAGGTGCTGGCCGCGGGCCCCGGGGTGGTCGGGTTCGCCGGGACGGTGGCGGGGACCCCCGTGGTGACCGTGGTGCACGGCGCGCTGCGCACCACCTACCTTCCGGTGCTGGCCGGGGTGCGGAGCGGCGACCCGGTCCGCGCCGGCGAGGCCGTGGGCGTGCTCGCGGACCGGCCCCGGCACTGCGCGTCGAGACCCTGCCTGCACTGGGGCCTGCTGCGGGGCCGCGACCACCTCGACCCGCTCGCCCTGCTGGGCCGGGGCCCGGTGCGGCTGCTGCCGGTGCCGGGGACCGGAGGGGATCCCGCGGGCGCCCCGGGGACGGCTCACCGGCGGTCCGGGTCAGGCCCGGGGATGGGCCTGGTTGTAGGTCCGGGTCAACCGCTCGATGGACACGTGTGTGTAGATCTGGGTGCTGGACAGCGAGGCGTGCCCGAGGATCTCCTGGACGCTGCGCAGGTCCGCGCCGCCGTTCAGCAGGTGGGTGGCCGCGCTGTGCCGGAGCCCGTGCGGGCTGGCGCCCCCGGCCGCGTCCGTGCCCTCGCGCACGTCCCGGCGGGCGGTGCGCACCCCCAGCCGGGCGCCGCGCGCACCGAGGAACAGCGCGCGGCCGCTGGCGGGCGCGACCCACCCGGGGCGGCCTTCCCGCAGCCAGCGCTCCACCGCCGCGATGGCCGGTCGGCCGATGGGCACGACCCTCTCCTTGCCGCCCTTTCCGAGCACCCGCACCGTGTGCCGCTCGTAGTCCACGTCGTCCAGGTCCAGCCCGCACAGTTCGGCCACCCGGATACCGGTGCCGTACAGGACCTCCAGCACCGCGCGCCGGCGCAGCGCGGTGGGTGAGCCGTCGTCGGCCTCCGCCGCGGCGAGCGCGTCCGCGGCCTGCTTCTCGTCCAGCACCGTGGGCAGGCCGCGGTGCTGCCTGGGTCCCGAGACGAGCGGTCCCGGGTCGACGGCCAGGCGCCCGGTGCGGTGCAGATAGGAGCTGAACACGCGCGCGGCGGCGACCCGCCTCGCCAGGGTGGCCCGGCTCGCCCCTGCCTCGTGCAGGACACCGAGCCAGCCGCGCACCGCCGCCAGGTCCAGGTCCGCCGGATCCGCGGCCGCGCCGCCGAGGTGCTCCATCAGCCCGCGCACGTCTCCCAGGTAGGCGCGCACGGTGTGCGGGGACCGCCCGAGCTCGGCGCTCAGGTACCGCTCGAAGTCGGCGAGGACGTCGGCCACGCCCTGGGGCGGGACTGGTTCGGATTCGGCCATGCGGCCAGCTTGCCCGATTCCGTCCGGGAAAGAACGGCTACGCGCCGCGCCGGGCGCGAAACCCGGCCTCCCGGCTCCCTGGTGGAGTCCCGCCGGGACACCCGCCCGACAGAGCCGCGTGACGTTCGCGTGGTCCTGGAGCGCGGCCGGTGGCCGGGAGGGACCACCCGGTGGCCCCACCGCTCCTGGACGGGCCGGGCTTCCCCTGACCCGACCGACGGACCCCGGACCCCGGGTGGGGCCACCGGGCTTTCCGCCGACCGGGGCGGGCAGCCGACCGGGACGTCAGGACGTCCGCTGGGGCAGGGTGGCCACCGCGTCGATCTCCAGGAGGTAGCGGGAGTCCAGCAGGCCGCTGACCTCGATGAGGGTCGCGGCGGGGCGCGGATGGTGGACCAGCCGCTCGGCCAGCACCGCGCGCAGGGCGGGCAGGTCGGCGATGTGGCGCAGGTAGTAGGTGAGCTTGACGACGTGGCGCAGGTCCGCCCCGTGGGGGGCCAGGGCCTCCTCGATGTTGTGGAGGACCTGCCTGGCCTGCGCGGTGGCGTCCCCCTCAACGACGCTGCCGTCGGCGGCTTCGGGAACCTGGCCCGAGACGAAGACCAACGGCCCGTCGGCGACGACGGCGGGACTGTAGCTCTTGCTCATCCTCGCACCCTATCCCCGGGGCCCTCCCCCGCGGGGGTTCTGCGGCGCCACCCCGCGCCGGCGCGCTCGGCGTACCCGGCCGCCGCGAGCAGGCCGAGCCGGCGCAGCGCGGACTCCGGGTCCAGCCCGCTTCCCGCGGCGATCCCGGCCACCCCGGCGCTCCCCCGGCTCGGAAGGGCCGCCAGGACCCTCTTCGCGGTGTCGTCGAGGAGGTCCTCCTCCAGCCGCACCCCCTCCCCGCCCCCCGGGTCCGCGCCGATCGGCCCCACCTGCTCGACGACGTCGGACGCGTCGGTGACGCACACGGCCTGGCAGTCGCGGAGCAGGCGGTGGCAGCCCACGGACAGCGCGGAGGTGACCGGACCGGGAACCGCCATCAGGACCCTGCACAGCTCTCTCGCGTGCGCGGCGGTGTTCATCGCTCCGCTGCGCGCGCCCGCCTCCACCACCACCGTTCCGGGGGTGAGCGCGGCGATGAGGCGGTTGCGGACCAGGAAGGAGCGCCGTGTCGGGGGCGTACCGGGCGGGTACTCGCTGACCAGGACGCCGCGCGCGGCGGCCTCCGCGAAGAGCCGCTCGTGGCCGCGCGGATAGCTGATGTCGAGGCCGCAGGCCAGAACCACCACGGTCGCCGCGCCACCGGCCAGCGCGCCCCGGTGCGCCGCGCCGTCGATGCCGTAGGCCCCGCCCGAGACAACGCTCCAACCGCGTCCGGCGAGCGAGTAGGACAGTTCGGCGGCGACGTGCAGCCCGTAGCCGGACGCGGCCCGCGAACCGACCATCGACACCGAGCGCAGACAGGCGTTGCGCAGATCGTGGGCGCCGCGCACCCACAGCGCGTAGGGGCGGCGCTCGGCCAGCGGGTCGAGCTGGCTGGGCCATTCGGGGTCGCCGGGCAGCACGAGGCGGACGCCGTGCTCCCCGGCGAGCGTGAGCAGCGTGTCGGCGTCGATCGCCCGGGCACGGGCCCGCCACCGCGGCAGCCGGGTGCGGAAGGCCTCGTCCCGGCATCCGGGTGGTGCCCCCAGCGGCGCGCCCGCGCGCAGCGCGGACCAGACCTCGGCCGGGGAACGGGCGGCCAGGAGCCCTCCCATCGCGGGGTCCCCCGGTTCGGCGACCGCGGTCAGCGCCGCACGGGCCACGGCGTCCTCGGAGGTGGCGGAGTCGTCGGGGCTCATCGCGCGGTCCCCGACCAGAGGGCGAACGCGTACCCGGTGTCGTCAGGGGTCGGTGAGCTCCTGCCGCCCAGGTCGGCGATGGTCCAGGACAGGCGGATGATGCGGTCCGCGCCGCGCGCGCTGACCTCGCCCCGGTCCATGGCGCAGCCCAGCACCCGCAGCGCGTCGGGCGGCAGCGGGAAGCGGCGGCGCAGTTCGGCTCCCGGGACCATCGCGTTGCAGGTCCAGGGGGTGTCCGCCAGGCGCGCGGCGGCGCGCGCACGGGCGTCGGCCACCCGGACCGCGACGACCTCGGAGGACTCCGCGAAGGCGCGGTCGGCCAGGAGTTCGGTCCGGGTCACCGGTTGCAGCTCGATCTTGAGGTCGACCCGGTCCATCAGCGGTCCCGAGAGCCGGGCGAGGTAGCGCCGGCGAGCGGCGGCCGGGCACACGCACGCGGCCCCCGGCTTTCCGCAGGGGCATGGGTTGGCCGCCATCACCAGCAGGAAGCGCGCGGGGAAACGCGCGGTGGCGGCGGCCCGCGCGACCACGACCTCCCCGCTCTCCAACGGCTGCCGCAGCGAGTCCAGGACGCCCCTGGAGAACTCCGGGGCCTCGTCGATGAAGAGCAGTCCCCGGTGCGCGAGGCTGACCGCGCCGGGCCGGAGCGCTCCGCTGCCTCCGCCGACCATGGCGGCGCGGGTGGCGGTGTGGTGGGGGTCGCAGAACGGTGGACGGGTGATCAGCGGCTCGCCCCGGGGCAGTGTGCCCGCGATCGAGTGGATGGCGGTGACCTCGAGCGCCTCGTCCGTGTTCAGCGCGGGCAGGACCGTGGGCAGCCGTTCGGCGAGCAGGCTCTTGCCGGTCCCGGGCGGTCCCAGCAGGAACAGGTTGTGCCCTCCCGCGGCCGCGATCTCCACGGCTCTCCGGGCCGCGGGCTGGCCCAGGACGTCGGCGAGGTCGGGGCCGGGGCTGCCGTCCCCGGCGGGCGGTCCGTCCGCCGCCTCGTCCCCCTCGGGCCCGGTCTCCGCGAAGTCCGGGATCCCTCGCAGCCTTGCCACGAGCTCGGCGAGCGAACCCACCGCGATGACCTCGGCCTCCGCGACGAGACCGGCCTCCTCGGCGTTGCCGCGCGCGACGACGAAGGTGCCACGGCCCCGGCCGTTCTCGGCGAGCACCATGGGCAGCACCCCGCGGATGGGCCGGGCCCGTCCGTCGAGGGAGAGCTCCGCCAGCAGGACCGCGTCGTGGATCCCCTCGACGGGGATCGCGCCGTCGGCGGCGAGCACCGCGACGGCGATGCTGAGGTCGAAGCCGCTGCCGCGCTTGGGCAGGCTGGCCGGGGACAGGCTGATGGTGATGTGCTCCTCGGGCCAGTGCTCGCCGCTGTTCACGATGGCGGCCCTGATCCGGTCCCGCGCCTCGCGCAGGGCCGCGTCGGGCAGTCCGACGATGGTCAACCCGGGTGTGCCGTCGCCGAGATGCGCCTCGACCTCGACGCTGTGCCCCTCCACCCCGAGCAGCGAGACCGAGCGGGTGCGCGCGAGCCCCATCTAGGCCACCCCCCGCTGGTGCCGCACGAACCAGCGGCCGCCGGGCCGGGCGAGCACCCCCAGCACGTCGACCCGGATCCGCCCGGTCCGGCCGCGGGCCAGCGCCCACCGCCGCCCGAGCCCGCGCAGCCTGACGCGCTTGCGCGCGTCCACCGCCTCCAGCGGGCGGCCGAACCGGGAGCCCGCCCTCGTCTTGACCTCGACGACCACCAGGGTCCGGCCCCAGCCCGCGACGATGTCGATCTCGCCGTCCCCGCAGCGCCAGTTGCGCTCCAGGACCCGCATGCCGATCCGCTCCAGATAGGCCGCGGCGACGTCCTCGCCCCGCCGCCCCAACTCCCGCCGCCGGGCCGCCGACAGTGCTCGCGCGCGCATGCGCACCACCTCCGGAGTCCAGGGTGGGGCACGGACACGGGACGCCCGCGAGGTTTTCCTACGGCTGTGGACAACCCCGTCCGAGCCCGCTGATCCCGACCTCTCCGGGGTCTCAACCGGCTTCGGGACCGGGAGGGGTCGGGATCAGCGGACTCGGACGGGGGACCCTACGGGGTTTCCGAACCGGTGGCGGGCTGCCCGGATCGGGTGTCGACCTCGCCGTCGGGGCGGCCGCGGACCGCGTTGGCGACCTCGGCCGGGAGCCGCCGCCCGTCCTCGGTGGACCGGGCGCGGGTCGCCTGGACACCGGGCGCGTCGGCCGGGGCGTCCTCGGCCGGGACCGCGGCCCGGGACCGCGCCGGCCGGTCCGGCGCGGCGCCCAGGCCGCCGAGCTCCTCGTTGCGCCGGACCGCCTCCTGGCCGGATCCGGATTCGGGGGTGGCCGGAAGCGGTTCCGTCCGGGCCTGGTTGGTCCGGGCGGCGTCCCGGCCGGGCTGCTGGTCGTCCATGTCTGCTCCAGGGTCGCGTTCGGTCGTCTCCCCGACCCGCTACCCGAGCGGAGGCGTTCCGACCGCGGGACGCCGTCCGGACCGGTTCACTCCCCCGGTGCCGGGTTCCCGTGCGAGGGGACCTCCAGGTCAGACTTGGTGATCTCCTCGACGTTGACGTCCTTGAAGGTCACCACCCGGACGTTCTTGACGAACCTGGCGGGCCGGTACATGTCCCAGACCCAGGCGTCCTGCATCCTGACCTCGAAGTACATCTCGCCGTTGTCGGTGGATCGCGGCTGCAGGTCGACGTGGTTGGTGAGGTAGAACCGGCGCTCGGTCTCCACCACGTAGCTGAACAACCCGACGACGTCCCGGTACTCGCGATAGAGCTGGAGCTCCATCTCGGCTTCGTACTTCTCCAGGTCCTCAGAACTCATCACACAGCTCGCTTTCGTCGTGCGCTCCCTGTACGGCGGCCCGGCCTCCTTCACCAACCCGGCGGGGTGCGAAACCCCGGCACTCCCGGTGGGGTCAGGGGCTGCCCCACAGCACCATCATGGAGTACGTGTCAACTACCCGCCGTTATTCCCGGTAATGATCCGGCTCGGTGGACGGGCGCGGGCGTCGCAGGAGGCGCCGTCCGGCCAGGTGGACGGGGACCGCCGCGACCGCGCCCAGGGCCAGCGGCGCGGCGGCCGCCGCCTGACCGGCGGACTCGTCGTCCAGCATGTCGAACACGTCCGGGGCGGGCAGGGTGGTGAACCTGTCCAGCGGCCACACGATGACGAAGGCGCGGCCGACCACCGACTCCTCGGAGACGCTGCCGCCCCCGGTGTCGGCCTGGTGCATGCGCGAGTCGTAGGAGACCGCGCGGTGGTCGCCCATCACCCACAGCCGCCCCTCGGGGACCGTCACCGGGCCGAACTCCTGGTGGGTCTCCACGCTGCCGGGGTAGAGGTAGCCCTCCTCCTCCAGGGGGACGCCGTTGACCAGGACCCGGTTCTGCTCGTCGCAGCACTCGACGGTGTCGCCGGGGAGGCCGATGACCCGCTTGATGTAGTCCTTGCCGGTCGGGGCGACGCCGAACTGCTGTCCGACCCAGGTGAAGAGCCGGGAGACGGGGTTGGTGGGCTCCTGCACCACCACCGTGGTCTCCTCGTCCCAGGAGTCCCCTCCGTTGAAGACGATGACGTCGCCGCGCTCGACGTCGCGGAACTCGTAGACCATCTTGTTGACCAGGACCCGGTCTCCGATGAGGAGGGTGTCCTCCATCGACTTGGAGGGGATGTAGAAGGCCTGGACGACCCACGTCTTGATGATGAACGCCAGTACGAGGGCGATCACGATCAGGATGGGGAGTTCCTTCCAGAAGGAACCCTGGTTTTCCTCTTTCTTCGCGCTCATGGTGGCGTCCGGGCTCTCTCCCGTGCTGGCCTTCCCGCCTCCTGAAACGGCACCGGCTCCCCCGCGCGTGGACGCGGAGGAGCCAGGGGTGCCGACCGGCCCGTCCGGGGTATCCCGGGCGGCTTGGTCGTCGGTGTCGTTGTTCTCGGAGTGGCGAGAAGGCAGATCGTCTTTGCTCATCGGCTCTGAAGCCTATCCGAGCCCGATGTCTTCCGCCGGTAAAGGCGCTCCGTACTAGCGGTTGACCGGCTCGCGACGCTCGCGGATGCGGGCGGCCTTGCCGCGCAGGGTGCGCAGGTAGTACAGCTTGGCGCGGCGGACGCGGCCGCGGGCGGCGACCTCGATCTTCTCGATCACCGGGGTGTGCACCGGGAAGGTGCGCTCCACCCCGACGGCGTAGCTGATCTTGCGGATGGTGAAGGTCTCACGGCTGCCGGAGCCCTGTCGCCGGATCACCACACCCTTGAAGACCTGGATCCGGGACCGGTTGCCCTCTGTGACCCGAACGTGAACGTTCAGCGTGTCGCCCGGACGGAAGTCGGGCACGTCGGAGCGCAGCTGGGCCTTCTCAAGCTCCTGAATGGCGGTGTGCATCTCAGCGGTTCCTCATCGAAAGCGCGCCGCGGCGACGGAGTGCGCTCGCGCGGGCGGATCTGCTGGGTTCAAAACAAAGGCTGCCTCAACCCGGATTCCCGAATCCTCGGGACCGCGGAGAATCGGCATACGCCGACGGTCAGGGGCAACTCGTCTAGTCTGCCATAGATTCAGGGCCGACCTGTAACCGAGTGTCGGCGACGACCTCCCGGTCGCGTCGGTCGAGGTCGTCGGGGCCGAACCTGTCCAGGAGCTCGGGTCGGTTGCGGGCCGTCCTGCGCAGCGCCTCGTCGCGCCGCCAGCGGTCCACCGCCCCGTGGTTCCCGGAGAGTAGCACGGGCGGCACCTCCCGGCCGCGCCAGACCGCGGGCTTGGTGTACACCGGACCCTCGACCAGGTTGTCCATCACCCCCGGCGCGAACGAGTCCTGCGCCACCGACTCGGCGTTGCCGAGCACCCCGGGCAGCAGCCGCGAGACGGCCTCCACCATCACCAGCGTCGCGGACTCTCCCCCGTTGAGCACGTAGTCGCCGATGCTGACCTCCTCGACCGGCATCCGCTCGGCCGCGTCCACCGCCACCCGCGAGTCGATGCCCTCGTAGCGCCCGCAGGCGAAGACCAGCCAGGGCTCGCCCGCCCACCGGACCGCGTCCCGCTGCGTGAAGGGCACCCCGCTGGGGGTCGGCAGGACCAGCCGGGGAGCCCCGGCGGCCCCGTCGGTGACCGCGTCCAGCGCCTCGCCCCACGGCTCGGGCTTCATCACCATTCCGGGACCGCCCCCGTAGGGCGTGTCGTCCACGGTGTTGTGCCGGTCGCGCGTCCAGCTCCGCAGGTCGTGCAGGCGCACGTCGAGCAGGCCGGACGCGCGGGCCTTGCCGATCAGGGACAGTTCGAGGGGGGTGAAGTAGTCGGGGAAGATCGTGATGATGTCGATGCGCATGGGACCGTTCCTGGCTATTCGCCGAGTTCGAGCAGGCCGGGGGGCGGATCGATCACGATGCGCCCGGCCTCGGTGTCGATGACGGGCACGATCGGGCGGACGAACGGCACCAGGACCTCGGTCCCGGCCCCGCCTTCGACCACGAGCACGTCCTGGGCGTGGTGCAGGACGTCCGAGACCGTGCCGACCGCGGCGCCGCCGGTGGTCTCCACCCTCAGGCCGATGAGCTCGTGGTCGTGGAACTCGTCGGGGTCGTCCACCGGCGCCAGGTCCGCCGAGTCCACCAGCAGGGAGGCTCCGCGCAGCCCCTCGGCCGCGGTCCGGTCCCTGACCGCCTCGAAGCGCACCAGCAGCCGGTCGGCGTGCCGCCGCACCGCCTTGATCGTGAGCGGTCCGGCGCTCGGGGGGTCGGTCTCGAAGACCGCGCCCGGGGTGAAGCGCTCGTCGGGGGTGTCGGTGCGCACCTCCACCGCGACCTCGCCCCTGATTCCGTGCGCGCGGCCGATCCGGCCGACGACGAGACGCACATCTTCTCCTTGCACGTTGACGCGGGGATGGTGGTTGTGTCGATGGTCTTGACGTCGGCGCCGCACGGAACGGGCGTTCCGCGGCGCCGGCGTCGAGGCCATCGCGGGACACGCCCCAATACGAGCGCGCGGGTGGGGACTCGCCCCACCCGCGCGGTTCGCACGCCCGCGGTGACACCGGCGGCAGCCGGTGTCACCCAGCGCGTGTCAGCGCACTTCGTGCAGGTCCAACAGGTCGACGCGAACGTACCGGCCACCGGCCAGCGAACCGATGACGGTTCGCAGCGACTTGGCGGTCCGGCCGTTGCGGCCGATCACCTTCCCGAGGTCGTCGGGATGGACCCGGACTTCGAGCACCTTGCCCTTGCGGAACCGGCGGGCCCGCACTTGGACGTCGTCGGGGTTCTCGACGATCCCCTTGACGAGGTGCTCAAGCGCCTCTTCCAACACGTCAGGCCTCGCCCTCGGACTTCTCCGCGGTGGTGGTCTCGGCCGGCTTGCTCTCGGCCTTCCTGGACTTGCCCTTGCCCTCGGCACCCGGCAGGACGAGTTCCTTCAGGGCGGCCTGGAAAGCGGCCTCCTGAGCTTCCTTGTCCTTGGGCTCGGCCACCTTGAGCGGGCCCCGGGCCGGCAGGCCCTTGAACTTCTGCCAGTCGCCGGTGAGCTTGAGGATGTGCTGCACCGGACCGGTGGGCTGGGCGCCCACGGACAGCCAGTACTGCGCCCGCTCGGAGTTCACCTCGATGAGGCTCGGCTCCTCCTTCGGGTGGTACTTGCCGATCTCCTCGATCGCCTTTCCGTCGCGCTTGGTGCGCGAGTCGGCGATGACGATCCGGTACTGCGGCGCGCGGATCTTCCCCATGCGCTTGAGCTTGATCTTGACAGCCACTGGTGTGGTCTCTCCCGGTTACGGCGGAAATTGCCCTGTCCGCACGTGCCGCGTGGGGTTGCGGCACCGCGGGAAGGCGGGGACGTGGATGCGGGGGTGAGTTAGAGGGCTGACCCCGCGCACCGTTAGTCGACACCCAATTGTGCCAGACGATTGGACGCGGGGTGCGCGTTCCACCCCGCTCGGGAGGGTCCGGGCGCGTGTCCGGGGCTCCCCACCGCCGTGGGAGAGGCGCCCCGGAGCGTCCGCCCGCCCCCGGTCACTGCTTCTTCGGCAGTTTGAACCCGGACAGGTCCGGCATCTTCCCGCCGCCCAGCCCCGGCGGGAGCTGCGGGGCGCCGCCGCCGAACCCCGGGGGCAGCTTCGGGGCCCCTTCGTCGGCCGGGGCCTCGGTCCGCCGCCGCTCGCGCTCGGCGACGCGCTCGGCCTCCTGCTGCCTGGCCTTCATGGGGTTGCCGCTGCGCTGCTTGTTCTTCTTCTTGCCGGCGGCCTTCACCGCCTTCTTCTTGCCGCCGCCCATGCCGGGCATGCCCGGCATGCCGGGGAACCCGCCGCCGCTCTTCATCTGGCGGAGCATCTTCTGGGCGTCGAAGAAGCGGGTGACCAGGCCGCTGACGTCGCCGACCTGGGTGCCCGATCCGTTGGCGATGCGCAGCCGGCGCGAACCGTTGATGATCTTGGGGTTCGCGCGCTCGGCCGGGGTCATCGACCGGATGACCGCCGCGACGCGGTCCAGGTCCTTGTCGTCGACGTTGTTGATCTGGTCGCGCATCTGCCCCATGCCGGGCATCATGCCGAGCAGGTTGCCGATGGGTCCGAGCTTGCGGACCATCATCATCTGCTCGAGGAAGTCGTCCAGCGTGAAGTCGTCGTCGGAGGCCAGCGTGCTGGCCATCTTCTCGACTTCCTCCTGCTCGAACGTGCGCTGCGCCTGCTCGATCAGGGTGAGCACGTCGCCCATGTCGAGGATGCGCGAGGCCATCCGGTCCGGGTGGAAGAGGTCGAAGTCCTCGAGCTTCTCACCGGTGGAGGCGAACATGATCGGCCGGCCGGTGATGTGCCGGATGGACAGCGCGGCGCCGCCTCGGGCGTCGCCGTCCAGCTTGGTCAGCGCGACCGCGTCGTAGCCGACGCCGTCGAGGAACGCCTGCGCGGTGTTGACCGCGTCCTGGCCGATCATGGCGTCGACGACGAAGAGGATCTCGTCCGGGGTGACCGCGTCGCGGATGTCGGCGGCCTGCCGCATCAGCTCCGCGTCCACGCCGAGGCGGCCCGCGGTGTCGATGATGACGACGTTGTGGTTGTTGCGCCGCGCGTGCTCGACGGAGCCGCGGGCGACCTCGATCGGGTCGCCGACGCCGTTGCCGGGCTCGGGTGCGAACACCGGGACGCCCGCGCGCTGCCCCATGACCTGGAGCTGGGTGACGGCGTTGGGGCGCTGGAGGTCGGCCGCCACCAGCAGCGGGGTGTTGCGCTGGGCGCCGAGCCACTTGGCGAGCTTGCCCGCCAGAGTGGTCTTGCCCGCGCCCTGGAGGCCCGCCAGCATGATGACCGTGGGCGGGTTCTTGGCGTACCGGATCTCGCGGGTCGCGCCGCCGAGGATCTCGACGAGCTCCTCGTTGACGATCCTGATGACCTGCTGCGCCGGGTTCAGCGCCTTGGAGACCTCTTCTCCGCGGGCGCGCTCCTTGATCTGCGCGATGAACTCGCGCACGACCGGAAGCGCGACGTCGGCCTCCAGCAGGGCGAGGCGGATCTCGCGCGCGGTCGCGTTGATGTCCTCCTCGGAGAGACGGCCTTTGCCGCGCAGCGAGGAGAAGACCGTTGTAAGGCGGTCGGAAAGCGTCTCGAACACGGGTGAGCCCTGTCCTTCGTCTCTCGGGTTAGATCCACAAGGTTACCCGCCGGAAGCCCGGCGGGGCGCCCGGCGTCCCGGCCGCGCGGCCGGGACGCCTTCGCCCGGACCGCCTCGGCGGGCCGGGCCCGAACCGGCGGGGACCGGGATCAGTTGCCCTCCTCGGCCTCCCCGCCCGCGCCGCCCGACAGGGTGGCCTCGCGCTGCTCCCCGATCTTGCCGACCAGGTCCTCCCTCGCGTCCCCCGAGAGGGCCCGGGTGGACAGGAACGCCTCGTAGGAGATCTGGTAGGTCTGCGGGTTGGTGCTGGGCGCCAGCCCGAAGTCGACGGAGCAGGAGAGTTCGACCGTACCGCCGGCCTCCAGCTCACCGGTCTTGTCGCACTTCTTCTCGCCGAGCTCGTCGTTGCTGAAGACGCTGTCCATGCGGACCCGGACGGAGCCCTCCGAGGCGCCGCCGACGTCCGTGATGGTGCCGATCATGGTGCACGCGCCGCCGGTCTCGCAGTTGCCGCCGAGGTCCCCTTCCCAGCCGACCTCCATCCGCGCGTCGCGGGCCGAGCCGAGCTCGTCCTCGGCGATCGTGGCGAGGTCGCCGTAGAGCTGCTCGACGGCGGCGGTGTCGACCTCGACGAAGTCGGCGTCGATCCTGCTGGCCACGCCCTCGCCGTCGGCCGGGGCGAGCTCTTCGACCTGCATCCGGATCAGCTGGTACGGCTCCTCCGCGGAGATCCAGACCTTGCCCCCGGCGAGGTCGACGCGGTAGGTGACGGCTCCGTCGAGCTTCTCCTCCACCGCCTGGGCCCCTTCACCGGGGGCCTGGGCGCGCAGGCTCTCGGCGAGCCTGCCCGGGGTCAGCACGGCGCCGGGGTCGAGCCCGAACTGCTCGGGCGAGGTGCGCACCCAGTTGTCGGCGTAGGTGTCGCTGTCGGGGTTGAAGATGCCGGTGGTCAGCCAGTAGTCGTCGTCGGCGTCGACGAAGAGCTTGCGGTCGGCCTCGATGTAGCGGGCCTCGCCGGACCCGGTCTGGAAGGTGCCGGAGGTGGCTCCGGAGTCGGTGACCGTGACCATGGTGTCCACCGCCGCGGTGGTGTCCTCGGGGTCGGAGAACTGGCCCTGGAGCTGGATCGCCGGGGCCTCCTCCAGCGCGGCCAGCGCCGCGTCCAGGACCGGTCCCGCGCTGACCGGGGTCGGCGAGGGGGACTGTTCGGTCTCGGCTCCGGGCCGCCAGGAGCTGAGGTCAATCGTGCACCCAGCGGTGCCGAGGGTGAATGCGGCCGCGGCAGCGGCGACGATCGTCGTTCTCACTGGTCTCCGCGGCAGGTGAGGTGCCCGCGCCATTGTGCCTCCCGGCCCAAGCCAAAGGGTTGAGGGATGTAGGGGACGTTTCGTCTGAGCGTTTGGACGCGCCGGAGCCCGATTCGGTTCGGGGTCTCACGCGGGAACAGCGCGACCATCCGGTACCGGACCGCGTGCGGGGCGGCACCCCGGCGAACCGACCGACATCCGGGACGAGACCCGAGCCTATCCAACCCCGCCGGTGGAACTCTCTGCCACCGGTCCGGGAGCGGCCGAACGGCCGTTTCCGGCCGCGGACCGGTCCGCCCGGGACAACGGCGCGGGCCGGTGAGGAGAACCTCACCGGCCCGGCCTGCCCCCATCGCGTCACGGTGCGGGGGACGACCTCGACATTGGGGACGTCAGACCCGCACCTGCTTTGAGGGCTCCTCCCCGCCCGGAGGCGTCGGCGAGGAGAGCTCTTCCTCGTCCAGCTCGTCGAAGGCGTAGGCCGACTCGGAGTGGAGTTCGGCGTCGAGACCGTTCGTCTCGACGTGTTCGGGGATGCGGAAGCCCATGATCAGGTCGATGACCTTGCCGATGGCGAAGCTGACCACGAAGGAGTAGACGAGCACCGCGAGCACCGCGAGGGCCTGCCAGACCAGGACCATGACGCTGCCGCCGTAGAGCAGCCCGTCGACCCCGTTGCCGACGCCGTCGGCGATGTTGACGGCCAGGAAGCCGATCATCAGGGAGCCGATGATGCCGCCGACCAGGTGGACGCCCACCACGTCCAGGGCGTCGTCGTACTTGAACTTGAACTTCCAGCTGATCGCGTAGGCGCAGACGGCGCCGGTGATCAGGCCGAGGGCGATGGAACCGATCGGGGAGAGCGCGGCCGCGGCCGGGGTGACGGCGACCAGGCCGGCGATGGCGCCGGAGGCGAAGCCGAGGGCGGTGACCTTGCCGTAGCGGATGCGCTCGACCAGCATCCAGGCGGCGGTGGCGGCGGCGGTGCAGACCTGGGTGTTGACGAAGGCGAGGACAGCGGTGTTGTCGGCGGCCAGACCCGACCCCGCGTTGAAGCCGAACCAGCCGAACCACAGGAGCGCGGCGCCCAGCAGGACGAACGGCAGGTTGTGCGGACGCATGGACTCGGAGCCGAAGCCCTTGCGGCGGCCCAGCACGAAGGTCAGCGCCAGGGCCGCGGCGCCGGCGTTGATGTGCACCGCGGTGCCGCCGGCGAAGTCGATCACCCCGAGGTTGAAGATCCAGCCGTCAGCGGACCACACCCAGTGCGCGACCGGGAAGTAGACGAGCAGCGCCCAGATCGGCACGAAGAGCAGCCAGGCGCCGAACTTGGCGCGGTCCGCGATGGCGCCGCTGATCAGCGCGACCGTGATGATGGCGAACATCATCTGGAAACCGGCGAACAGGAGGCCGTCGCTGTCGGACAGGATGCTGGTGAGGCCGACCGTGTCGAGGCCCCCGATAACCGGCGAGAGCGGGCCCGAACCCGATCCGAAGGTCAGGGAGTATCCGACCACGACCCAGAGCACGCTGACGATCGCGATGCTGGAGAAGCTCATCAGCATCATGTTGAGGACGCTCTTGGCCCGGGACATGCCTCCGTAGAAGAAGGCCAGGCCCGGGGTCATGAGCATCACCAGCGCGGCACAGGTCAGCACCCATGCGGTGTTGCCGCTGTCGATTTCCACATCGCCTCCACGATCTTGTACGGGGGATTACTGGCGCATTGGGGAGTGAGTGGTTCGCTCGGGCGCGCCTTTGGGCTCGACGACCAGTTCCACGGCCGAAAGCCTCTTCCCGGCTTGTTAAGTCGGTGCGACCAGAACTGTTGCGCGCGCGTAAAGACATCGGACACGGTGTTACGGCTGCGTGAACACGCGTCCGGACGGGCGGGCGCCCGGGCCCGGCGCGGCGACGCGGCCTCCGCCGACGTCCCGGACCGCCCGGAGCCGTGTTACGGAACCGTTGCCCTCGCGGTCCCCCGGCCCGCTCCCCTCGTGGACGACGCCGGTTCCGGGCACAATCCGACAAAGCCCCGCACGAGAAGGCTCCGAGAAGGGCGAGCTCCCATGACCGCAGCACCCCCGCCCGTCATCACCACCCGTGCTCTCACCAAGAACTACGGCCGCACCCGGGCCCTGTTCGGCCTCGACCTGGAGGTCCGCGCGGGCGAGGTCTTCGGTTTCCTCGGCCCCAACGGGGCGGGGAAGTCGACGACCATCCGGATCCTGCTCGACCTGATCCGCCGCTCGGGCGGGGAGGCCCGCGTCCTGGGCCTCGACCCGCGCGCCGACGGTGTCCGCGTCCGCCGCGAGGTCGGCTACCTCCCGGGCGAGCTGACGGTCGCGAGCCGTCGCCCGGCCCGCGAACTGCTCGCCTACCTGGGCGACCTGCGCGGCGGCGTGTCCCCCGCCCGGATCGGGGAACTCGCCGACCGGCTCGGCCTGGACCTGTCACGACCGGTCCGCGGCCTGTCCAAGGGCAACAAGCAGAAGGTGGGGCTGGTGCAGGCGTTCATGCACCGGCCCCGGCTGCTCGTCCTGGACGAGCCCACCAGCGGCCTGGACCCCCTCCTGCAGCAGGAGTTCCTGGAGATGGTGCGCGAGACCCGGGCCGACGGCCGCACCGTGTTCATGTCCTCGCACGTGCTCGGCGAGGTCCAGGACGTCGCGGACCGCGCGGCCGTCATCCGGCGGGGCCGGATCGTGGCCACCGAGGACATGGACGCGCTGCGCGAGCGCGCCTCCCGGCAGGTCCGGATCCGCTTCGCCGCGCCGGTCGACGCGGCCGGGTTCACCGGCCTGGAGAACGTGCGCGATGTCGACGTCTCCGGCGACACCGTGAGCTGCGTCGTCGACGGCAGCCCCGACGCGCTCGTCAAGCGCGCCGCGCGGCACACCGTGCTGGAGTTCGACAGCGCCGAACCCGACCTGGAGGACCTGTTCTTCACCCACTACAACAACGGCACCGACCGAGAGGGCCCGTCCGATGCGGAGTAGCGTCTTCACCCGGTTCCTGCGGGACAACCTCCGCGCCCTCGTCGGCTGGACGGTCGGCGTCGCGGCGGTGACCGCACTGTACGGCTCCTTCTGGCCGTCGATGAGCGAGGCCGGTGACGCCATGGACGCCTACGTGGAGTCCCTGCCGGAGGGCTTCATGGAGTCGATGGGCTGGACCAGCCTCTCCACCGTCGACGGCTATCTCAACGCCACCGTGTTCGGCCTGCTCGTCCCGGTCCTCCTGGTGATCGCGGCCGTCTCCCTGGGGTCCCGGGCGATCGCCGGGGACGAGGAGGCCGGTGCGCTGGAGCTGCTCATGGCGCACCCGGTCACCCGGGTCGGCGTCGTCCTGCAACGGGCCGCAGCGTCGGCGGTTTTCCTCGCGGTACCGGGCCTGACCGTGTTCGGCACGCTCGCCCTGCTCGGCCCGGCCATCGACGTCGACATCCCCCTCGACCGGCTCCTGGCCGCGAGCACCGGCGTCACCCTGATCGCGCTGGTCCACGGAGCGGTCGCGCTGGCCGTCGGCGCGGCGACCGGCCGACGCGCCGTCGCGCTGGGAGCCGCCGCTGTCCTCGCGGTCGTGGGCTATCTCGGAAACACCTTCGCGCGTCAGGTCGAGGAGCTGGAGTGGCTGCGCTTCGGCTCCGCGTTCCACTACGCGATGGCTCCCGACCCGCTGGTCAACGGCTTCGACGCCGGGGCCACCGCCGTACCGGCGGCCGCAGCGGCGGTCCTGACCGCGATCGCCGCGGCCGCGTTCGACCGCCGCGACATCGGGGTGTGAACCGCTGTTGTCGATGCCGAAGGGCCCTACTCCGCGCGGAGCAAGGCCCTTCGGCATCGACAACAGCGGGGACCCGGAGCGCCGGGTGAGGCTAACCGCCCAGGATCGCGTCGACGAAGGCCTCGGTGTCGAAGGGGGCCAGGTCGTCGGGCCCCTCGCCGAGGCCGACGAGCTTGACCGGCACGCCGAGCTCACGCTGCACCTGGATGATGATGCCGCCCTTGGCGGTGCCGTCCAGCTTGGTCAGCACGATCCCGGTGACGTTGACGACCTCGGCGAACACCCGCGCCTGGCGCAGCCCGTTCTGGCCGGTGGTCGCGTCCAGCACCAGCAGCACCTCGTCCACCTGGGACTTCTTCTCCACGACCCGCTTGACCTTGCCGAGCTCGTCCATCAGGCCCGTCTTGGTGTGCAGGCGTCCGGCCGTGTCGATGATGACGGTGTCCACGCCGTCCTCGATGCCCCGCGAGACCGCGTCGAAGGCGACGCTGGCGGGGTCGGCCCCCTCCTCCTTGCGCACGACCGGCGCGCCCACGCGCTCGCCCCAGGTCTGGAGCTGCTCGGCGGCGGCGGCCCGGAAGGTGTCGGCCGCGCCCAGCACGACGGTGCCCCCGTCGCCGATGACGACGCGGGCCAGCTTCCCGGTGGTGGTGGTCTTGCCGACGCCGTTCACGCCGACCACCATGATCACGGCCGGGCTCTCGCCGTGCGGCTCGGTGCGCACGGCGCGCTCCAGCCCGGGGTTGATGTGCGCGACCAGCTCGGCCTTCAGCAGCGCGCGGACCTCCTCGGGCTTCCGGGTGCCCAGCACCCTGACCTTGGTCCGCAGGCTCTCCACGATCTGCCCGGCCGAGGTGACGCCGACGTCGGAGGTGATGAGGATCTCCTCGATCTCGTCCCAGGCGTCGTCGTCGAGCGTGTCGCCCGACAGCAGGGTCAGCAGCCCCCGTCCGAAGACGTTCTGCGACTGGGCGAGGCGTGCGCGCAGCCGGACCAGGCGCCCGGCCGAGGGCGGCGGGGTCTCGACCAGCGGCGGCGCGACCGGTTCGACGACGGGTTCGGCCACCGCGGTCGCCCCCGCGGCGCCGGCCTCCGGTTCGGCCCCGGCCTCCGGTTCGGCGACCGCCGTCGAGCCCCGCGGCTCCTCGACGCTCGGCTTCTCCGCGCTCTCCAGCCTGCCGCGGGGACGGAACAGGAGCGTGCCTCCGGCCACCACCAGGGCGACGACGAAGATGACAATGGCAACGATCGTGTAGTCCATAACGCCTTCAGTCTTCCAGACGCCCGCCGATTCCCGGGAGACCCCGGCCGGGGGAGTCACCGGCGCTCCCGCCGCGCGCGGTCACGCGACGCGGCCGCGGGTGGCGCGCAGGACCAGGACGAAGAAGGGCGCGCCGATGAAGGCGGTCACCACACCGATCGGAAGCTCGGCCGGGGCCACCAGGGTGCGCGCGAGGATGTCGACCGCCACCAGGAACGCGCCGCCGAACAGCAGCGACACGGGCAGGATGCGGCGGTAGGCCGGGCCGACGAGGCGGCGCACCACGTGCGGGACCACGATGCCCACGAACCCGATCAGGCCGCTCACCGCGACGGCGGCCGCGGTGGCCAGCGAGGCCGCCGAGATCACCACCAGCCGCACCGCGGCCGGGTTCAGACCCAGGCTGACGGCCTTGTCGTCGCCGAGCGCGAGCAGGTCGAGCAGGTACGCGCACACCAGCAGCACCAGCGTCGACACGACCGCGTACGGCGCGACGAGCCGCAGGTCCTCCCAGCCGCCGCGGCCCAGACCGCCCAGGAGCCAGGAGTAGACGCGCTGGAGGTCGTCGATCTCGGCCTGCTGGACGAGGGTCTGCACCGCGGCCAGGAAGGACGACACCGCCACCCCCGCCAGCAGCAGCGACGCGGTACCGCCGCCGCCCGCGGTCCGGCCCAGCAGGTAGGCGCCCATGACCCCGGCCAGCGCCCCCGCGAACGCCGCCATCGGCACCAGCGGCAGCGGGCTCGCGAGCCCCCCGCCGTAGACGATGAGCAGGGTCGCGCCCAGCCCCGCCCCTCCGGCCGCCCCCAGCAGGTAGGGGTCGGCCAGCGGGTTGCGGAACACCCCCTGGTAGGACGCGCCCGCGACGGCGAGCAGCCCGCCCACCACCGCGCCCAGCACGACCCTGGGCAGCCGGAGCTGGAGCAGGACCGCCCGCTGCCTCTCCGACAGGGGCGGATCCACTCCGGCGACCCCCAGGCGGGCGAGGAGCTCGTGGACGATGTCGGTCGAGGTGATGCTGGCCGCGCCCGCTCCGGCCCCGAGGACCATCGCGGCCGCGAGCAGGACCAGGCCGCCGCCGGTCCACAGCAGGCCGGCGGCCCGCACCCCCCGGTTGGCTCCCATGGGACGCTGCGCCGTACCGGTCAGCTCTCCCGCGCCGCTTCGACCGCCCCGGCCACGTCCTCCGCGAAGTCGGCGACCCGCGGGCCCCAGCGGGAGGAGGTGTCGGCGTCCAGCTCGACCACGCGGTCCTCCTGGACGGCGGTGACCGAGTCGAAGGCCGGGCGCCCGGTGAAGTCCTCGGCCCCGCCCGGGTAGGACAGGAAGACCAGGTCGGGGTCCTCCTCGACGATGAACTCCGCCGACAGCTGCGGGTAGCCGCCCGCGGCGTCCTCGGCGGCGTCGGCGATGTTGGTGAGCCCGAACAGCTCGTAGACCTGGCCGATGAAGGTCTCGGAGGTCACCGAGTACATCGCGGCGTCGACCTCGTGGTAGTAGGTCAGCTCCTCCGCGCCGCCGTCCTCCTCGACCCCGGCGACGATGCCGTCGATGCGGGTCCGGAGCTCGTCGGCGGCCGCGGCGCCCTCCTCGGCGTTGCCCGTGGCCTCCCCGAGCAGCTCCAGCTGCGCGTAGGTGTCGTCCAGGGACGTGGCCGACGGCAGCAGCAGGACCGGGACCATCACCTTCTCCAGCTGCTCGGTGATGTCGTCGCCGTCTTCGGACAGCACCACCAGGTCGGGTTCGTACTCGACGATGGCCTCGACGTTGGGGGTGAACCCGGACAGGTCGGTGGTGGGAGCGTCCTCCGGGTGGTTCGAGTACTCGTCGGCGGCGACCACCTGGTCCCCCGCGCCGACCTCGAACAGGATCTCGGTGAGGGACGGCGACAGCGAGACGACGCGCTCGGGCGCGGCGTCCAGGGTGACCTCGCCGCGGGCGTCGGTGACGGTCACCGGGAAGCCGGCCGCGGACGCGCTCTCCTCCGCCGGCTCCTCGGGGGACTGCGAACCGCCGCCGCAGGCGGTCAGGACGAGCAGCGCCGGCAGCGAGAACGCCGCCAGGTTTCGTGCGATGCGCACGGGGGCTCCTTCGACAGGAAGAGCAGGGAGAACCGCGCCCGTGCCATGGACGGACCGTCCTTCCCACGAGGACAGTGAACGCCGACGGGCACGCGAGGCGACCTGGCTCCGCCCCTCCCTCCGGGAGAAGGCGTCACAGTTGCGTAGACAGCGCCGGTTTCGTCGTCCGGACTTCGCTCACCTGCCGTCATCGCGTCCGTCACCGGCGACCGGCCGGAGCGGGCGCGACCACGCCATCCTAGATCGCGCGCCCACCGGCCGGGGGTCCGCCCCCCCGGTTTGCCGCGCTCCGGCGCGGTCCCGGCGTCAGCCCGCCACCCGGTCGAGCTTCTGGCTGATCACCCGGGATATCCCGTCCCCCTGCATCGTCACGCCGTAGAGCGCGTCGGCGGACTCCATCGTGCGCTTCTGGTGGGTGATGACGATGAGCTGGGAGGCCCCGCGCAGCTCCTCGAAGATCACCAGCAGCCGCTGCAGGTTGGTGTCGTCCAGCGCCGCCTCGACCTCGTCCATCACGTAGAACGGGGACGGCCGGGCCTTGAAGATGGCGGCCAGGAAGGCGACCGCCGTCAGCGAGCGCTCCCCGCCGGACAGCAGCGACAGCCGCTTGACCTTCTTCCCCGGCGGGCGGGCCTCGACCTCGACTCCGGTGGCGAGCATGTCGTCGGGGTCGGTCAGGACGAGCCTTCCGTCGCCGCCCGGGAAGAGCCGCCCGAAGATCCCCGAGAACTCGCGCTCCACGTCGGCGTAGGCCGCGGCGAACACCTCCTGGACCCGGTCGTCGACCTCCTTGACCACGGTCAGCAGGTCGCGGCGTGTCTTCCTCAGGTCCTCCAGCTGGGTGGTGAGGAAGTTGTGCCGCTCCTCCAGCGCGGCGAACTCCTCCAGCGCCAGCGGGTTGACCCTGCCGAGCTGGTTGAGCCGGCGCTCCGCGGTCCTGGCGCGCTTCTCCTGGACCTCGCGCACGTACGGGGCCGGTTCGGCCGGACCGGCGTCGGCGGGCGGCGGGACCGGCACGTGCGGGCCGTACTCGGCCACGAGCACCTCGACCTCGACCCCCAGGCCGTCCAGGGCGCGTGTCTCCAGCTGCTCCAGGCGCAGCCTGCGCTCGGCGCGGGCCACCTCGCTGCCGTGCACGACGTTGAGGAGCTTCTCCAGCTCCACCGAGAGCTCCCGGACCCTGGCCCGCACCGTCCTGAGCTCGGCGTCGCGGGCGGCCCGCCGCTCCTCGGCGACCCTGCGCTCGCCGTCGGCGGCGGCGAGCGAGACCGCGATGCGGGACAGCGCCTCGGCCGCGCCCTCGGCGACCGCCTCGGCCACCCGCGACTGCGCCCGGCGCCGCTCCCGGCGGCGCGCGGCCTGCTCCCTGGCCCGGCGTTCGGCGGCGGCCGAGCGCAGCAGCGCCTCGGCGCGGCCGGTGATGGAGCGGACCCGCTCCTCGGAGGTGCGCACCGCCAGCCGCGCCTCCATCTCCACCGAGCGGAGGCGCGCCGCGGCGCCCGCGAGCTCGTCGCGCCGGGAGGTGTCGGGATCGTCCTCGTCGACGGGCTCGGCCTCGGCCTGTTCCAGCCGCTCCTCCAGAGCGGCGAGCGCGAACAGGTCGGACTCGCGGCCCTCCCCCGCCTTCCCCGCCGCGACCACGTACCGCTCGGCCTCGAGGGCGGCCGCGCGGGCCTGCCCTCCGAGCTTGCCGACCTGCCCGGCGACCTCGTTGCGGCGCTTGTCGGCCGTGCGGCGGCGGGCCGCGACCGCCTCGACCGCGGCCGAGGCGGCGGCCCGTTCGGCCTTGGCCTCGGCGAGGTCGGCGGCGGCGCGCTTGCACGTGTCGACGGCCGCCTCCAGCCGCTCGGCGGCCTCGTCCACGGCCGCCCGGACCTCCAGGACGCTCGGCACCGCGCCGGAACCGCCGTGCACGAACGCGGCGGTGAGCACGTCCCCGTCGGGGGTGACGGCGCGCAGCCCCGGCCGCTCCCCGATGGCGAGGCGCGCCGCGGAGACGTCGGCGACCAGGACGGTGTCGGCGAGCAGCGCGGTCAGCGCCGCGCGCAGGCTCTGCGGCGGGGTGACGGCGTCCAGGGCGTAGCGGGCGCCCTCGGGCGGGTCGGGCCACCGCTCGCGCGGGGGAACGGCGTGAGGACCGGGGTCGGCCACGATGATCCCGGCGCGCCCGGCGTCCCCGCTCTTGAGCAGGTCCAGCGCGGCGAGGGCGTCCTCGGTCCGGGCCAGCGCGACGGCGTCGGACGCGGGGCCCAGCGCGGCGGCGACCGCGGTCTCGGCCCCGGGCTCGACCTGGACCAGGGCGGCGAGCGAGCCGACCAGGCCGGGAACGCGCTCGGCGGCGGCCAGGAGGGCCGCGGCGCCGTCCTTGTGGTCCAGCCCCATGGAGAGGGCCTCCTTGCGCGCGCTGAGCGCGGCGCGCTCGCGCTCGGCGGTGCGCTCGGTGTCGCGCAACTCGTTCAGGCGGGCCTCTGCGGCGGCCAGCTCCTCCCGGGCCTCGGCGTGCGCGGCCTCCAGTTCGCTGTCGCCCAGGTCCAGGCCCTCGGCCTCGACACGGGCCTCCTCGAACTCCAGCCGGGCCTCCGCCGCGCGCTCGCGCGCCTCGGCGGCGGCCTGTTCGAGCCGCTCCACCTCGGCCTGCCCCGCCTCCAGCCTGCTGCGCAGGGCGTCCACCCGGCCGCGCAGCTTGGCCAGGCCCTCGCGGCGGTCGGCGGCGGCGCGCGCGGCCGCGGTGACGCGCTGCTCCTCCTCGCGCAGGGCCGCCTCGGCCCCGGCTCGCTCGAAGACGACGCCCTCCAGTTCGGCGCGGGCGGCATCCAGCCGTTCCGCCAGCTCCTCCTCCTGCGCCCGGATCTCCTCGGCCTCGCGCTCCAGCTCCTCGGGGTCGCGGCCGCGCCGCTCCTCGTCCCCTCCCGCGGTGAGGCCGCGGTGGCGTTCGGCGGCCAGGCTCGCGACCGAGCTGAGCCGCTCCTTCAGCCGGGACAGCCCGTGGTAGGTCTCCTGCGCCCCGGCGAGCAGCGGGGCGGCCTCGGTGGCGGCCTGGTCGAGCCGGGCCTCGCGCTCCTGGGCCTCGGCCAGGGCCTGCTCGGCCGCCGAGCGGCGCTCGCGCACCGCGGACTCGTCCGCCTCCTCCTTGGCCAGGGTCTCGCGCAGGGTAACGATGTCGTCGGCGAGCAGGCGGAGCCGGGCGTCGCGCAGGTCGGCCTGGACGACGGCGGCGCGCCGGGCCAGTTCGGCCTGCCTGCCCAGCGGTTTGAGCTGGCGGCGCAGCTCGGTGGCCAGGTCGTTGACCCGGTCGAGGTTGCCCTGCATCGCGGTGAGCTTGCGCAGCGCCTTCTCCTTGCGCTTGCGGTGCTTGAGGATCCCCGCGGCCTCCTCGATGAGCGCCCGCCGCTCCTCGGGCCCCGCGTGCAGGACGGTGTCGAGCTGGCCCTGGCCGACGATGACGTGCATCTCCCGGCCGATGCCCGAGTCGCTGAGCAGGTCCTGGATGTCGAGCAGGCGGCAGGTGTCGCCGTTGACGGCGTACTCGGAGCCGCCGTTGCGGAACATGGTCCGCCTGATGGTGACCTCGGAGTAGTCGATGGGCAGCGCGCCGTCGGTGTTGTCGATGGTGAGGCTGACCTCGGCGCGGCCCAGCGCGGGGCGCGAGGACGTGCCCGCGAAGATGACGTCCTCCATCTTCCCGCCGCGCAGCGACTTGGCGCCCTGCTCGCCCATGACCCACGCCAGGGCGTCCACCACGTTGGACTTGCCCGAGCCGTTGGGGCCCACGACGCAGGTGATCCCGGGCTCGAAGCGGAGCGTGGTGGCCGAGGCGAAGGACTTGAACCCGCGCAGCGTGAGGTTCTTCAAATACACGGCCGTGCGCCCCTCCCCGTCCCCTCGACGCTCTCCGGGCCCTCCCGGCCCGGCGGCGTCCGGAGTCAAGGGTGCCACGATACGCGCGGGGTGCGACACGGTTCCGGACACAGAGCGGACCGCAGGTCAGCGCACATGTCAGGGAAGCGGGAGGAACGGGGTGAAGGGGGCGCGGGCGCACGTGGGGAGTCGGGTCCGACCGGAGGCGGTCGTCGTCTTCCGGCCGTTCACGGTGCGTCCGGGGGGCCGCGGTGTGGCTCCGCGAGACGGTGCGGTCAGCGGAGCCGATTATCCGCGCGAAAGAAATATGAACCGGTCGAGGCAATTGAGGATTGTCGGAAACAGTCCCCGGGTAAACCCTCGACAAATCAAACTGGAAGAAAAGAAAACGGCTCGCGAATACCGATGGCCATCCGGTGTCGACTACCGGGACGCCGAGACCGCTGTGGGCGTCCCGTTTCGGTGGACCGCGGCACGGAGCCGGTGGAACCCCGTCAGGCCAGGGCCGGCTCCCGCTCGGAGGCGCGGACCGCGACGTCCGTAAGCGTCTCGCTGAGCTGGTCGTTCTGGGTCTGGAGTCGGCCGACCTCGTCCTCGAGATCGCGTACTCGCTTCTGCAAGCGTCGCATTTCCTGAACCATACGCGGGTCCGGGCCTCCGACGTGACCGAACAGAGCCTTCGCCATGATGCGGGTCCTCCACACTGAGTGACCAGACGGAAATTCGCACGCGAGACGGGAACACGACCGGGCGACCGGTGGTCCGGTCACCTGGATGTGAACGTGGATAGGCGCGTGATTGTGCCTTCCAGCGTCTCACTCTGCGAGCCGTCGGTCAAGAATCGAATGAAAACCGGAGACGACTGCGATTATCAGTGCCACCCGGGGCATGCGGGCGATCACGATTCATTTCGGAATACCCCGCTCCGGGCACTGGACCGAGTCCGGCCACGGAGAGTGATCGTCTCCCCGGTGTGGCGCAGGCGCCCCGACACACGAAGGCATCACACGAATCGCGTCGCTGTCCCCAGCATACTCACCGTTCGTCGAATCCGGTGAAAGAACCCCTATGGTTTGCCCAACGCTCGACGACCGAATCCACCCTTCCGGGGGTCCGCCCGCTCCTCAACAGCGCGAGCAGCCGCTCGCACACGGCGCGCTCCCCCTCGGCGACGACCTCCACCCTGCCGTCCACCAGGTTCGTCGCGGCGCCGGTCAGCCCGAGTTCGAGCGCGCGCGATCGCACCCACCAACGGAAGCCCACGCCCTGCACCCGGCCGCGCACCCAGGCGGTCAGACGAATGTCACCCATCGGATACCCCATTCGCGATCGGAAACAGGCTCTTGGCGGGGCTCAGAAGCGCGCGTCGCGCGGTGCCGGCTGACACTTGGGACAGCTGTACGACGAGCGGTTCATGAACGTCTCCCGCAGGATCGGCGTGCCGCACCGGCCGCACGGGCGGTCGCGGCGGCCGTAGGCGTTGAGGCTGCGCTCGAAGTAGCCGCTCTCGCCGTTGACGTTCACGTAGAGGCTGTCGAACGAGGTCCCGCCCTGGGCCAGCGCCTCGGTCATCACCCCCCGGGCCGCCGCCAGGAGCGCGTCGACCTGCGGGCGGCGCAGCGACTCGGTCGGCCGGGCCCAGTGCAGCCGGGCCAGCCACAGCGCCTCGTCCGCGTAGATGTTGCCCACCCCGCTGACCAGGGACTGGTCCAGCAGCGCCCGCTTGACCCCGGTGCGTCTGCGGCGCAGCGCCGCGGCGAAGGCGTCGTCGTCGAAGGCCGGGTCCAGGGGGTCGCGCGCGATGTGCCCGATGACCGACGGCAGGCCCTCCCCCGCGTCGTCCGGGACGAGCCGGTCGACCAGCAGGTGGCCGAAGGTGCGCTGGTCCACGAAGCGCAGCTCCAGCGGTTCGGGGGCGCCCGCGGGCGGCGTCAGCGGGAGGCGCACCCGCAGGTGCCGCTCGTCGTCCGCGCCGGGGGGCTGGACCAGCAGCTGCCCGCTCATACCCAGGTGCGCCAGCAGCGCGTCGCCCGAGTCCAGTGTCAGCCAGAGGTACTTGCCGCGCCGCCGCGCCCGCGCGACGGAGCGCCCGGCCAGGCGGCCGGTGAAGTCCGCCGGACCGGGGGCGTGCCGACGCACCGAGCGCGGGTGCAGGACCGCGGCCTCGCCGATGGACCTGCCGACGACCCAGCGCTCCAGTCCGCGCCGCACGACCTCGACCTCGGGAAGCTCCGGCATCGCGGCTCAGCCCCCGCTCGCGGCGCCGCCCGCGTCCGCCGCCGCCCGAATGGCCTTCCAGGCCGACTCCGCGGCCTGCTGCTCGGCCTCCTTCTTGCTGCGCCCCTCGCCCGAACCGTAGCTCTGGCCCGCGACCCGCACCGTGGCGCGGAAGGTCTTCTGGTGGTCCGGGCCGCTCTCCTCGACCTGGTACTCGGGCACGCCGAGCAGCTCGGAGGCGGTGAGCTCCTGCAGGGAGGTCTTCCAGTCCAGACCCGCGCCCAGCCCCGAGGCCTTGGCGATCATCGGGTCGAACAGCCTGTGCACCAGCGCGGAGGCCTCGTCCAGACCGCGGTCCAGGTAGACGGCGCCGATCAGGGCCTCCAGGGTGTCGGCCAGGATCGAGGACTTGTCCCGGCCCCCGGTGCCCTCCTCGCCCCGGCCCAGGCGCACGTAGCGGCCGATTCCGAGGCCACGGGCCACGTCGGCCAGCGCGCGCATGTTGACCACGGCCGCGCGCAGCTTGGCCAGCTGCCCCTCGGGAAGGTCCGGGTGGGTGCGGAAGAGGGTGTCGGTGACGACCAGCCCCAGCACGGAGTCGCCGAGGAACTCCAGCCGCTCGTTGGTCGGCAGCCCGCCCTTCTCGTAGGCGTAGGACCGGTGGGTGAGCGCCCGGGTCAGCATCTTGGGGTCCACGTCGACCCCGACCGACCTCTGGAACTCACGGGCCTCGGACGCGGAGATCTGCGTTGCCATCGGCTTTCACATCCCTGGTGTTGCGCCGGGCGACACTCCCGCCGGGCGGGAACCGCCGCATGGTGAACGTACTGTGCAGATCGGACACGGCTGCGAACTGCCCGGGCGATCAGGGATGCTCGAAGGCGAGGTGAGCGTCGCGGAGGCGTTCCCTCCCCGGCGGCCACCACGGCCTCGGGATGTCCCCGATACGGCCCGGACGCCCGCGGGTTCCTCCTCGCGGGCGCGAAAGCGCGAACGGCGGGCCCGAAACCACCGGACCCGCCCTTGCCCGCCTTAGGACGCCGGGCTGATGACCTGGCGGTTGTTGTAGGTACCGCACGTCGGGCACGCGATGTGCGGCAGCTTGGGGTCGCGGCAGCGCGGGCAGTTGACCAGCACCGGGCGCGACGCCTTCCACTGGGAGCGACGGGTGCGGGTGTTGCTCCGCGACATCTTCCGCTTAGGGACGGCCACTTCAATCCTCCTGGGTCACCCCCGCGCGCGCGGGAGCTAACTTTCCTCGGTCATCCCCGCGTTCGCGGGGAACACCATGCTCCTTGCGGATCTGCCCGCCGGAGCGGAGAGCGCAACCCGGTCGGGAAGCACGGACTTACTGGGTTTCGCCGGCCTGTCCGCCCGACGCTCCCTAGGTTGTGAGTTCAGCGCTCTCCCGGCTCCTCGCGCAGCCGGTGCAGCGCCTCCCATCGGGGGTCGACGCGGTCGCCGTGACCGTGGTCAGGACCGGCGTCGGCCAGTCGGACGCCGCAGTCCACACACAGACCGGGGCAGTCCTCTCGGCACAACGGCGACGACGGCAGCGCGAGCACCACCGCGTCGCGGACCACCGGCTCGAGGTCGAGCAGGTCGCCCTCAAGATAGTAGTCCTCATCCTCGTCGTCGGCGTCCGCCTCTCCCCCGGCGTCGCGCCCGTACGGGTCGTCGTCCGGCGGATACTGGAAGAGCTCCTGGAAGCCGGCCTCGACCTCTTCGGTCAGCGGGTCCAGGCAGCGCGAGCACTCGGCCGCGAACGCGGTCCGCGCCTCGCCCGTCACGAGCACGCCCTCCATGACGGCCTCGAGCCGGAAGTCCAGCTCGATCTCGCTCCCCTCGGGCACGCTGGCCATCCCCACCGCCAACGGCGCCGGAGCCGGGACGACACGGACGTCCGTCCGCATCGAGCCGGCCTGGCGGCCCAGCGGCCGGGTGTCGACCACGAACGGGGAACGGGGGTCTAGACGAGACAGGATGATCGCGCTTTCGGTGGGACCCGCCCCCGCGGTGCGCGGGAACGACGGCTGGGACAGCGGCTGCCGGTCACCGGCGGCCGCGCGACTGGACCACGGGCACAGTCAGGCACCGATTCTAGCGACAGGAGTCGACGCGCCCCAAATCAGAGCCCCTCGGATCACTCACCGAGGCGTTCGGCGTACTTCTCCCGCAGCCGCTCCTCCACGTATCCGGGGACCAGGCTGCTGACGTCCCCGCCGTACTGGGCGACCTCGCGGACCAGGCTGGAGCTGAGGAAGGAGTACTTCGGGTTGGCCGTCAGGAACAGCGTGTCGACGCCCGAGAGCTGGTAGTTCATCTGCGCGATCTGGAGTTCGTAGTCGAAGTCGCTGACCGAGCGCAGGCTCCGCACGATGGCGGAGACGTCGTTGCGCCGGCAGAAGTCCACCAGCAGCCCGTCGAACTTGGCCACGGTGACGTTGCCGAACTCCGCCGTGGCGGCCCGGAGCATGTCGAGCTTCTCGTCCACGGCGAACAGGCCGCGCTTGTTCACGTTGACCAGAACGGCGACGATGACCTCCTCGTTCTGGCGCGCGACCCGGCCGATGATGTCGATGTGGCCGTTGGTTACGGGGTCGAAGGACCCGGGGCAGACGACGCGGCGCACAAGACCGCTCCTCTCTGGTGGTCTCCAGGGATGGCGAGTCGGTATCACCAGGATTCTGCCCAGATGGTCAGAGCTGGTCGGGGAGGCTCGCGGCGCGACCGTACCAAAGGGTCGCTTCACCGTATTTACGCGCCCTGTCCCCTTCGTAACCCCTTGGCCACTCCAGCGCGGGACCCCGGGTCGCGCGCTCCACCACGACCAGCGCGTCGGCGGACAGCCAGCCGTGGTCGCGCAGCGCCTCCAGCACCGCCGCGACCTCCCCGTCGGCCATCGGATAGGGCGGGTCCGCGACCACGAAGTCGTACGGACCCCCCTCGGGCCCCTTGGCCAGCACGCGCTCCACCCGGTCCGCGGCCAGCCGCGCCCCCGGAAGGCCGATTCCGGCCAGGTTGCGCCGGACCACCTCCGCGGCGCGCCGGTCGGCCTCCACCAGCAGCACGTGCGCGGCGCCCCGGGAGAGCGCCTCCAGCCCGATCGCGCCGGAGCCCGCGTACAAATCCAGTACACGCAGCCCGGCGAAGGACCCCAGGTCCGACAGCGCCGAGGCGAACAGCGCCTCGCGCGCGCGGTCGCTGGTGGGCCGGGTCGTGCGCCCGTCGGGGACGGCGAGCCTTCGCCCGCCTGCGGCGCCGGCGATGATGCGGGTCATGTGCGCTGCGACTCCTGGATGCGATCGTCACGGTCGTGCGACAGCTTACGGAGTCTCCCGATGCGGCGGTCGGCACCGGAAGGCTCCCCCTCCGCCGCGCCTTCCTCGACGATCCTGACTCCGGCGTTCCTCGAAACGGACGTTCCGGAACGCCGGCGTCACGATCACCGGCGGATCCCCGCACGGGGCCGGGGTCAGGTCTTCTCCAGGTACTCGGCGCGGTCCTCGCCGAGAAGCTCCTCCAGCGCCGCGGCCAGCGGGGGGTGCGCGAGCAGCTCGGGGTCGTCCTCGACGAAGGCGACCGCCTCCTCCCGGGCCTCGCCGATGAGCTCCTCGTCACGCAGCAGGGTGAGCATCCGCAGGGAGGAGCGGCGGCCCGACTGGGCCTCGCCGAGCACGTCGCCCTCGCGGCGCTGCTCCAGGTCCACCCTCGACAGCGCGAAGCCGTCGGTGGTCGCGGCCACCGCGTCGAGGCGCTCGCGGGCGGGCGCCCCCTCCTCCACGTCGGTGACGAGCAGACACAGCCCGGGGAGCTTCCCCCGGCCGACCCTGCCGCGCAGCTGGTGCAGCTGGGAGACGCCGAAGCGGTCCGCGTCCGTGATCGCCATCACGGTGGCGTTGGGCACGTCCACACCGACCTCGATCACGGTGGTCGCCACCAGGACGTCGACCTCCCCCGCAGCGAAGGCGCGCATGACCGCGTCCTTCTCGTCGGGGGCGAGGCGGCCGTGCAGGGCGGCCACCCGCAGGCCTTCGAGCGGTCCCCGCGACAGTTCGGCGGCCACGTCCAGCACGGCCAGCGGGGCGCGGCGGGGCACCGCCTCCCCCTCCGGGCCGGGGCCGGCGGGCGGCGTCCCCTCCGTCTCCTCTTCCTCCTCGTTCCCGCCGATGCGCGGGCAGACGACGTACGCCTGGTGGCCCTTCCCGACCTCCTCGCGGATGCGATCCCAGGCGCGGGCCAGGAAGTGCGGCTTCTCCCGGGCCGGGACGACGTGGGTGGCGATGGGCGCGCGCCCGGCCGGGAGCTGGGTGAGCGCCAGGACGTCGAGGTCCCCGTAGACGGTCATCGCCACGGTGCGCGGGATGGGGGTGGCGGTCATCACCAGCACGTGCGGGCGCCCGGTCGCGGACTTGTCCCGGAGCGCGTCGCGCTGCTCGACGCCGAAGCGGTGCTGCTCGTCCACGACGACCAGGCCGAGGTCCGCGAAGGAGACCTGCTCCTGCAGCAGGGCGTGGGTGCCCACGACGATCCCCGCCCGGCCCGAGGCGGCCTCCAGGAGGGCCTCGCGCCTGGCCGAGGCCCCGAGCGAGCCGGTCAGCAGGGCGACCCGGGTCGCGTGCTCGGCCCCGTCGAGCCGCCCGGCCCCGGCGAGCGGACCGAGCATCGCGGTGATGGAGCGGTGGTGCTGCTGGGCCAGCACCTCGGTCGGGGCGAGCAGCACCGCCTGCCCTCCCGCGTCCACGGCCTGGAGCATGGCGCGCAGGGCGACCAGGGTCTTGCCCGCTCCGACGTCGCCCTGGAGCAGCCGGTGCATGGGGTGCGTGGAGGCGAGGTCCGCGGCGATCACCTCGCCGACCTCGCGCTGCCCGTCGGTGAGGGTGAAGGGGAGGCGCGCGTCGAAGGCGTCCAGCAGCCCGCCCTCGGCGCGGGGGCGCGGACGGGCCGGCTGTCCCTGCGCCTCGCGGCGGCGGCGGGCCAGCGCCACCTGGAGCACGAAGGCCTCGTCCCACTTCAGGCGGCGCCGCGCCTTGGCGATGTCGGAGCCGTCCGCGGGGGTGTGCACGAGCCGGTACGCCTCTGCGAGCCCGATCAGGCGGCGTCGGCCGCGCAACCCGCCGGGGAGGGGATCGGGGACCTCGCCGAGCTGGTCGAGCACGGTCCCCACGCACTTGGCGATCTTCCAGGAGGCGATCTTCTCGGTGGCGGGGTAGATGGGGATGGGCGTGTCCGCGTAGGCCTTGGCGAGCTCGAGTTCGGCGCTCTCCGAGGACGGGAAGAGCTCGTACTCGGGGTGCGCCAGCTGCCGGCGGCCCTTGTAGACGGAGACCTTCCCGGCGAAGAGCCCCCTCGTCCCCGGCCGCAGCCGGTCCCGGTGCCATCCGGCCCGGTGGAAGAACAGCAGGGACAGCCGCCCCCGGCCGTCGGTGACGGTGGCCTCGAAGATGGCCCCGCGCCGGTTGCGCATCGGCCGGCTCTCGCCCTTGAGCACCTCGGCGACCACGGTGGCCTGCTCGCCCTCGGCCAGCCCGGCCAGGTCGGTGAGCTCGCCCCGCCTGCCGTACCGGCGGGGGTAGTGCCGCAGCAGGTCCCCGGTGGTGCGCAGGTCGAGCGAGGACGCCAGCACCTTCGCGGTCCTGTCACCGAGCGTCCTGGCCAACGGCTCCTGCAGACTGGTCACGACTCTCCTCCCGACACCACCGGGGCGTGCCTCCCGGGTGCTCTCGGATCAGCGGACGCGCCCGGATCGGCCGGAGTGACACGCCCTGGTCCCGCTTGCGCGGCTGCCTGTGGCATCTTACGGATTCCGGCCGGGCTATACTGGACCGAGCGATTATCTTGGGACGACTCTTCACCGGAGGGGCTTCCTGGGGCGGGAGTTCCCTTCCGGTCGTGAATCCGGCGTCCATCCGAAGGCGCGGGCCCTCTCCCTCGCGGGGAGCCGTCCTTTCTTCGGGTACGCTTCCACGGTTGGCGCCCCGCGTCGACCTGCCTGCTCATCAGACCTCTCTCGGGTTCGTCGGCGTGCGCCCAGCACTCACGTCCCGAGCGCTTGAATGGAGTTGCCGTGGCTTCCGTCTGTGACGTCTGCAGCAAGGGACCAGGGTTCGGGAACAGTGTGTCCCACTCGCACCGCCGCACCCGCCGTCGCTGGAACCCGAACATCCAGACCGTGCGCACGCGCGTGGGCGGCACGCCCAAGCGTATGAACGTGTGCACCTCCTGCCTCAAGGCCGGCAAGGTCGAGCGCTAGAGCCTGGTTGTCAGCGAGCGTCTTCCACACGCTCGCGAGGAGCGCCATAGACGATCTGTCATGGCGCTCCTTCTCGTTCCCGGGACTGCTGGCGACGGCGCGCCCCGGGACCGGCCCGGCGCGGCGCTGACGGCCCTCAGGGGGCGAGGCCGCACGACCGGCCGTTGAGGGAGCAGCCGTCGGGGGTCCGCGTGCTTCCCTGGGCGGTGAAGTTCACCGTCACCGACTGGCCCGGTTCGATCCCCCCGGCCCAGGAGGGCTGGCGGGCGACGAGCCCGCCCGCGGTCGCCTCCCAGTCGGCCTCCCAGGCCGTGAACACCCGCGCGTCGGAGAAGTCGAGTTGGAGCTCCCAGCCGTCGATCCGGCTGCCGCTGTTGTTGGTGATGGTCACCGTGCCCATGAAGTTCTCGCCGCCGTGGGTCACCGTCTGGTAGGAGACCATCGCCCCGCCGGGCGCCTCCTCCGGCACCGGTTCCTGGCCGTCGGAACCGCCCTCTCCCTCGTCCTCGACCTGGTCCCCGTCCTCGCGTTCGGCGGTGACCTCGGTCCCGGCCGAGGCGGCGGGCTGCGGCGCCCTCTCGGTCGCGGGCGCCTCGGGGGTCGGGGACGCCAGGGCCTCCCCGGGGACCGAGGCGTCGTGGTCGGGCTCCGCGAAGCGGAGGTAGATCTGGGTGGTGCTGTAGCTGAACAGCACCAGGCCGACGATCACCCCGGAGAGCACGAGCACACGCAGCGGCCTGGGCGGGGGCACCCGCTTGGGGACGGTACTCCCCAGCACCTGCCCCACCGTGGCCAGCGCACCGGCGTCGGGAGACTCCGCGCGGTGCGCCCCGCGCTGCCCTCTCCCCAGTCCGTACCGCCCCATAGACCGCGCCCTTTCGATCCGCTCTCCCGGCGGGTCGGCCGACTTCCCGCCCCGCTCCGATGCGGCGATGATCGGGCAGAGCTTAGCGTGAACAGTTTCGCAAAACCGGCATCTTGCCTCCGGGTGACCGACTCATGACCTGGTCGCGCGTTCCGGTCCCCCGGAAAGTGAGAGGTGCCACAGAACCACGGCGAGCGGCGGCGTCCGGGCCCGGCCACGACGCACCGCCGCGGTGCCCGTTCTTCCCGGCGGTCTTGGGCCCCGGACTCCGGGCACTCAGGAGAAGTGGTCCCAGCCCGCCGCTTCGGCGGGTGCCCCGTCCAGGGCGACGCCCTCTCCCTCGTCGATCCGGCCGATCACGGTCCACTCGGCCGGCAGCGCGACGTCCGGGGGGAAGGTGGCGGCCAGCGCGTGGTCCTCTCCCCCGGCGAGCATGAAGTCGACCGGATCGCGTCCGGTGGCCCCGATCCGGTTGAGCAGTCCGACCGCCTCCGCCAGGGCGGGCGGCACACGCAGCGCCCCGCGCCGCAGGGCCACGCGCACCGCCGAGGCCGCCGCGATGTGGCCGAGGTCCTGCACGAGGCCGTCGCTGACGTCGAGCATCGCGGTGGCGCCCAGCTCCGCGGCGCGCGGTCCCGCCGCGTACGGCGGCGCCGGTCGGCGGTGCGCGGCCAGGCAGGCGTCCTCGCGTTCGGCGCGTCCGGCCCGGAGCAGGGCGAGCCCCGCCGCCGACAGCCCCAGGTCTCCCGCGACCGCGACGACGTCGCCGGGCGCGGCCCCGTCCCTGCGCACCGCGCGCCCGCCCCGGAGGTCCCCGAGCGCGGTGATGGAGACGGTGAGGCTGTCCGAGCGGACGGTGTCGCCGCCCACCACGGCGGCTCCGGCGACCGCGCACTCGGCCTGCAGCCCGTCGCCGAACTCCTCCACCCACCGCGTGGGCAGGTCCGCCGGAGCGGCGAGGCCCAGGAGCAGCGCGGTGGGCCGGGCCCCCATGGCCGCGACGTCGGCGAGGTTCTGCGCGGCGGCCTTGTGCCCGACATCACGCGGACCGGACCAGTCGCGCCGGAAATGCCGCCCTTCCACCAGCATGTCCGTGGTGGCGACAACGCGCCGGTCGGGGGCCCGCACGACGGCCGCGTCGTCGCCGGGCCCGAGGATTACATCGTCTGTGTGCGGGAATCTGGCGGTCAACCGGGCGATCAGCCCGAATTCACCGAGGTCCCCGATGGTGCTCGACACAGCCTTCAGGGTACGGTGACGCTCCCGGCGCATTGGTCTAGACCCGGGTTTCGCCCTTTCCCCGCTCGGCCCTTCTCTCGCGGCGGTCGGTGGAGCCCGGGGTCGGCCTCGCGCTCCAACGCAGAGTCGCGGAGGGTTCTCATGGTGCAGGCGTACATCTTGATCCAGACCGAGGTCGGCAGGGCGGCCCATGTGGCGAGCGAGATCTCCGGGATCGAGGGCGTGACCCAGGCCGACGACGTCACGGGGCCCTACGATGTGGTCGTGCGGGCGCAGGCCGACGACGTGGACGCCCTGGGGCGCCTGGTGGTCGCGCGGATCCAGCGGCTGGACGGCATCGCGCGCACCCTCACGTGCCCGATCGTGAACATCTGAACCGGACTGGAGCCAGGACCTGATGCGACGCGCACTCCGTGCGGCGGCCGGACCGGCCGGCCGTGCCGCGGCGGCGCTGGCCGCGGGGCTGCTCCTGCTGAGCGGCTGCGGCGCGGTGCGGATGCAGCCGCCCGAGCCCGACGAGCGGACCGCCGGGTTGTGCCGCGCGCTGGTGGACCGGCTTCCCGAAACGCTGTACGAGCAGGACCGGGTCGCCGTCCAACCGGACTCCGACCTGGTCGCCGCGTGGGGCTCGCCCACCATCGCGCTTCGCTGCGGTGTCGAGCGGCCCGAGGGGCTGCTTCCCGACTCGCAGCTGACCGTGGTCGGCGAGGTCGCGTGGCTGGGCGAGCCCGCGGACTCGCCCAGCCTGTACACGGCGGTAGGGCGCGAGGCCTACGTGGAGCTGACGCTGCCCGCCACCTACACTCCTCCGGCCCTCGCCCTGGCGACGATCAGCGGCCTGGTCGAGGAGGAGGTCCCCGCCCTTCCCGCCGGTGAGCTCTGAGGCGGTGCGCCGGCGGCCGGCCGACCGCCGGCGGACCGCGCGGTCACTCCTGGGCGGGGACCTCCTCGTCCTGGGCGGGGGCCTCCCCGTCCTCGGTGGGGGCCTCCTCGCCGCCGCCCTCCGCCTGGTCCGCGATCATCTGGTCGATCTCGGCGGCGGTGAAGTCGATCGCGCCCGAGCAGGCCGCGCCCGGCTCCAGGGTCTGCTCACCCTGCTCGTACAACTGGACGAAGGCGTCCAGGCGGCTGTCGTCGGGGCTCTCCAGCGGCAGCTGGTGCCCCCAGGCGGAGAGCACGATGGGCGCTTCCATCTCGCCCTCGTACGGACTGACCAGCACGTAGCTGCCCGGCGTGTACAGCGCCTCGAGCCGTTCGACCTGGTCCGCGGGCAGGTCCGGGGAGTAGTTCACCCAGACCGCGCCGTGCTCCAGCGAGTGGACCGCGTGGATGTGCTTGACCGGGGCGGTGTAGACGCCGCAGTTCTGCCAGTAGGAGCTGTGGTCGCCGCCCACCGGCGGGCTCTGCTCGTACTTCACCTCTTCGGTGACGTGGTCGTTGGTCAGGCCGTCGAACTCCTGGACCCCGTCGATGTTGCGGCGCTGGTACTCCATGTACCCCGCGAAGCCGACCCCGCCGATGACGACGACGGCCGCCGCGGTGATCCCGACGGTCGTGAGGGCTTTGCGCCTACGGGCTTCGCGCTCTCGTTGGGCACGCATCTCCGCGGCCCTCTGGCGCCGCCGCTCCGCCGAGCTCTTGCTCACCCGTGTCTCCTAGTGACCGACGTCCGAGTCATGTACCGAAAGGTGCTGAACTTGATTGCCTATGATCCAACTAGGGATCATATGCACCGACAAACGTGTTACCTACCAGGATGGTTCCATTGGGCAACGAAGGCGACGACAGGGACGTGACGGCCGCGCCGCCACGGACGCCCAGAGGCGTTCCGCTGCCGATCGCGGCGTTCCTCGTCATACTCGCCCTGGTCGGGGGCTTCCTCGCGAACCGTCCCGGCCATCCCCTGGACTCCTCCGCGGACGCGGGGTTCCTGCGCGACATGAGCGCGCACCACGCGCAGGCCGTGGACATGGCGATGATCGCCTACGACGGGAGCGACGAGTCGGTGCTCAAGACCGTCTCCTACGACATCGCCCGCACGCAGCAGGCGCAGATCGGGCGCATGCAGGGCTGGCTCGTGCTGTGGGGGCTGGGCGCCCGCGGCACGCAGCCGCCGATGGCCTGGATGGCCGGGCACGGCCACGGCGGCGGGGGCGAGGTGCCGGACCGGATGCCGGGGCTGGCCACCGACGAGCAGATGGACGCGCTCGAGGCGGCCTCGGGGGTCGAGGCGGAGATCCTGTTCCTGGAGCTGATGATCGAGCACCACAAGGGCGGCATCGAAATGGCCCGGGCGGCGGTCGACACCGCGTCCGAGGACGTCGTGGTGGACTTCGCGCGCGGCATGGTCACCGCCCAGCAGAGCGAGATCGACCTGATGAACGACATGCTCGTCGAGCGCGGCGCCGAGCCGGTCGACGACTGAGCGGAGGCCGGCCGCCCCGCCCCGAACCCCTTTCCCACGGCCTCCGAGTGATCTACTACGCATCGTAGAACTACAATTTGTAGTAGTACACTTCGTAGTAGAAGCGGCCGCGCGGTCGTTGTCGGGGTGCTCTCGGAGAGGCGCATGGAAGCACTAGATCTCGCACGGTGGCAGTTCGGCGTCACCACCGTCTACCACTACCTGTTCGTCCCACTGACGATCGGACTGTCGGTCATCGTCGCGAGCCTGCAGACCGCCTGGTACCGCACCGGCAGGCACGAGTACCTGCAGGCGACCAAGTTCTTCGGCAAGCTCTTCCTGATCAACTTCGCGATGGGCGTGGTCACCGGCATCGTCCAGGAGTTCCAGTTCGGCATGAACTGGAGCGAGTACTCGCGCTTCGTCGGCGACGTCTTCGGGGCGCCCCTGGCGATGGAGGCGCTGCTCGCCTTCTTCCTCGAGTCCACCTTCATCGGGCTGTGGATCTTCGGCTGGGACAAGCTCCCCCGCGGGGTCCACCTGGCCTGCATCTGGGCGGCGGCCATCGGCACCAACCTCTCCGCCTACTTCATCCTCGCCGCGAACGCCTGGATGCGGCACCCCGTGGGCTTCGAGATCAACGAGGAGACCGGCCGCGCCCAGCTCAACGACATCTGGGCGGTGCTCTCCAACGACCAGGCCTGGTCCACCTACCTGCACGTGGTGGCGGGCGCCTTCATCGCGGCGGGGCTGTTCGTGGTCGCGGTCAGCGCCTTCAAGCTGATGCGCTCGCGGTTCCACGGCGACGGCGGCACCCCCGGCGACGTCCCGCACCCCGGCGAGTCCGAGCTCTTCCGCAAGACGCTGCGCACGGGCATGGTCGTCACCCTCCTGGCCGGACTGCTCGTCTCCGTCTCCGGCCACCACCAGGCCCAGCTGATGGCCGACTACGAGCCGATGAAACTGGCCGGCGCCGAGGCGCTGTGGGAGGACGAGGACGGCGCGGGCTTCTCGCTCTTCGCGGTCGGCGACATCGTCGACGGGCGCAACCACGTCAACGTGCAGATCCCCTACCTGCTGAGCTTCCTGGCCACCGACACCCTCGACGGCAACGTCCAGGGCATCAACGACGTGCAGGAGCGCTACGAGACCGAGTTCGGCCCCGGCGACTACCAGCCCAACATCCCGGTCCTGTACTGGTCGTTCCGGCTGATGATAGGGCTGGGCATGACAGGAGTGGCGCTGGCCGCCGCCGGGCTCTGGCTGACCCGCGGAGGCCGCCTGCCGAACCGGCGCTGGATGTACCGGGCCGCGATCCTGGCCCTGCCCGCCGCCCTGTCCGCCAACCTCTTCGGCTGGGTCCTCACCGAGATGGGCCGCCAGCCCTGGACGGTCGTGGGCGAACTCCTCACCGCCGTCAGCGTCTCCCCGGGAGTCACCCTGGGCGAGGTCGCCTTCTCCCTGTCGGTGTTCACCCTGGTCTACGGGGTGCTCGCGGTCGTGGAGGCCGGACTGCTGTGGCGCTACGTCAAGGCCGGCCCCTCGCACGTCGTCCCCCACCTGGACGACGACGCCGACGACGAGGACCGCGACGCCCCCGTCCCCGCCTTCGTCTACTAGGAGCCCGGCATGGATCTCCCCGTCATCTGGTTCGCCGCCATCGCCGTCCTGTGGATCGGCTACTTCGTCCTGGAGGGCTTCGACTTCGGGGTGGGCGTCCTGCTGCCCCTCCTCGGCCGGAACAACACCGACCGCCGGGTCATGATCAACTCGATCGGCCCGGTCTGGGACGGCAACGAGGTGTGGGTGATCACCGCGGGCGGCGCCATGTTCGCGGCCTTCCCCGCCTGGTACGCCTCCCTGTTCAGCGGCTTCTACCTGCCGCTGCTCCTGATCCTGGTCGCGCTGATCGCGCGCGGGGTCGCCTTCGAGTACCGCGGCAAGGTCGACGACGACCGCTGGCGGGCCCGCTGGGACAAGGCGATCTTCTGGGGCAGCGCGGCGCCCGCGCTGCTGTGGGGGGTGGCCTTCGCCAACATCGTGCGCGGGGTGGCCATGGACGAGGCCAACATCGTCACGGCGGGCCTTCTCGACCTGCTCAACCCGTACGCGCTGCTCGGCGGGGTGACGACGCTGTCGCTGTTCACCCTGCACGGCGCGATGTTCCTGAGCCTCAAGACCGACGGCGAGGTCCGGACGCTGGCCCGCCGCGCGGTGCCCGCGATCGCGCTGGTGGCGGTGCCCGCCGCCGCGGGGTTCCTGATCTGGACCCAGACCGCCTACGGCAAGCCGTGGACGCTGCCCCTGGCCGGGATCGCGGCCGTCGCCCTGATCGCCGCGGTCCTGCTGTCGCTCAGGGGCCGGGAGGGCTGGTCGTTCGTCGCGACCGCGGTGACCATCGCCACCGCCACCGTGGTGCTGTTCGGCTCGCTGTTCCCGAACGTGCTGCCGTCCACCACGGACCCCGCCTTCAGCCTGACCGTCGAGAACGCGTCCTCGTCCGACTACACGCTGACCGTGATGACGTGGGTGGCGGTGGTCGCCCTGCCCATAGTGCTGGCCTACCAGAGTTGGAGCTACTGGGTGTTCCGCAAGCGCGTCACACGGGAACACATCGAACCGACGCCCGCCTACGGGGGCGCCGTCCCGCCGCACGGCTCCTGATCCGGAGGTAGACCGCGTATGAGACCCCTCGACCCGAGGCTGGTGCGCGCCGCCCGCGCGGTGCGCACGCACCTGGCCGTGACGGTGGCCTGCGGAGTGGCCGTGACCGGTCTGGTGCTGGCCCAGGCGTGGCTGCTGGCGCGCGTCATCGCCGGGACCCACGCGGGCGAGGGGCTCACCGAGCTGTCGGGCGCGATCACCGCCGTCGCGGTGGTCGCCCTGGTCCGGGCGGCGCTGGCCTACGGCGCGGAGGCCGCCGCCCTGCACTCGGCGGCGCGCGCCAAGTCCCAACTGCGCCGCCGCCTGATCGCCCACGTGACGGGCGTACGAGTGACCGGCTCCCCGGAATCCGCCCCGGGGGAACGCGGTCCGGGACCGGTCTGGCTGTCAGGGCGGACCGATCCCGACGACGAGGGGGCGGGTACTCCCCGCGCCGGCGAACTGGCCACGCTCGCCACTCGCGGCCTGGACGCGCTGGATGACTACTTCGCCCGGTATCTCCCGCAACTGGTGCTGGCGGTACTCGTCCCCCTCGCCGTTCTGTTCGTGGTGGCGCGGGCCGACTGGATATCGGCCCTCGTCATCGCGCTGACGGTCCCCCTCATCCCGGTCTTCATGGCGCTGGTCGGCTGGCACACCCAGGCCCGCACCCGGCGCCAGTGGCGGCTGCTGAACCGGCTCGGCGGGCACTTCCTGGACGTGGTGGAGGGGCTGCCCACGCTCGCGGTCTTCCGCCGCGCCAAGGCCCAGGCCGCCATCATCCGGCGGATCACCGACGAGCACCGGCACGCCACCATGGGCACGCTGCGGGTGGCCTTCCTGTCCGCGTTCGTGCTGGAGCTGCTCTCCACGCTCGCGGTGGCGCTGGTCGCCGTCGAGATCGGGCTCCGGCTGATGTACGGGATGCTCGACTACGAGACCGCGCTGCTGGTGCTGGTCCTGGCCCCCGAGGCGTACCTGCCGCTGCGGGAGGTCGGCGCGCGCTTCCACGCCAGCATGGAGGGGGTCGCGGCGGCCGAGCAGGTCTTCGCCGTCCTGGACGAGAAGCCCCCCGGGCGCGCCGGACCGCTCTCCGAGGCCGCCCTGCGGACCGGGGCACGCGCGCTCGTGCGGCCCTGCCGCGACGGCTGCGCGGCGCCCCGGATCCGGTTCGACGCGGTGTCCCTGACCTATCCGGGGCGCACCGCCCTGGCCCTGTCGGAGGTGTCCCTGGTGATCCGCCCCGGACGCGGCCTGCTGCTGACCGGGCCGAGCGGGTCGGGCAAGAGCTCCCTGCTGGCGCTGCTGCTGCGGTTCGCCGAGCCGACCGGCGGGACGATCCTGGTGGAGCGGCCCAGCGGGGAGGGCGGCGCACCTCTGGAGCACGTCCCGGTCGAGCGGTGGCGCGAGCTGATCGCCTGGGTCCCCCAGCACCCCTACCTCTTCGACGACACCGTCCTGGACAACATCCGGCTCGGCAGGCCCGACGCGAGCGTGTCCGAGGTGCGGCGCGCCGCCGAGCTCGCCGAGGCGCACGACTTCGTCTCCGCCCTCCCCCAGGGGTACGGAACCCGCCTCGGCGAGCGCGGCGCGCGACTGTCCGCCGGGCAGCGCCAGCGCGTCGCGCTGGCGCGCGCCTTCCTGCGGGACTCCCCGATCGTGCTGCTGGACGAGCCCACCGCGCACCTGGACCCCGACAACGCGGCGGCGGTGCGCACCGCCGTCGCCCGGCTGCTCGAAGGCCGGACCGGCGTCGTCGTCGCGCACGACACGGGATGGTCGGACCTGGTCGACGAGACCGTCCGCATCGAGTCCGGCCGGATCGGAGCCATGACATGAGCGACCCGCACCCCGTGGTCCACCCGAACCGGGGGCTGCGCCGGATGATCGCGCTGGCCCGCCCGCGCGGGGCCCGCTTCGCCCTCGGCGTGCTGCTGGGGGCGCTGGCCACCGGTTCGGGCGTGGCACTGCTGAGCGTGGCCGCCTGGCTGCTGGCCACCGCCGCCACGCATCCGCCGATCACCGCGCTGAGCGTGGCGGTGGTCGCGACCAGGGCGCTGGGCGTGTCCCGGGGCGTCACCCGCTACCTGGAGCGCCTGGTCACCCACGACGCGGCGTTCCGCACCCTCGCGGACGTGCGGGTGCGGGTGTACGAGCGGCTCGCCCACTCGGAGCCGGTCCGCCGGTTCCGCTCCGGCGACCTGGTGTCCCGGCTGGTCAACGACACCGACGCCACCCAGGACCTGCTGGTGCGCGGGCTCACCCCGCCGCTGGTCTCGGTCGTCACCGGCGGCGCGGTGGTGGCGCTGGGCACGGCGCTGCTGGTGCCCGGCGGCCTGTTGCTCGCCGCCGGACTGCTGCTGGCCGGGCTCGCCGTCCCGCTGTTCGCGGCGGCGCTGGGCCGGGCACCGGGCAGGCGCCAGGCGGCGGCGCGCGGTGAGCTGTCCACCACCCTGGTGGACACCCTGTACGGCGCGCCCGACCTCGTCGCCTACGGCGCGATGGAGCGGGCCGTGCAGCGGGTGGAGCGGGCGGACGCGGAACTGACCCGGGTCGCCGAACGGGACGCCGTGCTGCTGGGCTTCGGCGCGGGCGCGAGCGCGCTGGTCGCCGGGGGGACCGTGTGGGGGACGCTGCTGCTGGGCGTGGCCGCCGTGGAGGGCGGCACTCTGGGCGCGATCCCCATGGCGGTGCTGGTGCTGACCGCGCTCGCGGCGTTCGAGATCGTGGCCCCGCTGCCCGCGGTGGCGGCGCGGCTGGGGGCGGTGCGCGCGGCCGGGACGCGGCTGTTCGACGTCCTGGACACCGAGCCCGTGGTCCGCGGGGGCGGTTCCGAGCGGACGGTCCCCGAGGGCGACCTCCCGCTGCGGGTCCGCGGCCTGAGGGTCCGTTACGGCCCGGACGAGCCGTGGGCGCTGGACGGGGTGGACCTGGACCTCGGACCGGGGCGGCGGATCGCGGTGCTCGGGCCCAGCGGGTCGGGCAAGAGCACGCTGGCGGCGGTGCTGTTCCGCTTCCGCGACCCCGACGCCGGGACGGTCGAACTGGGCGGCGTCGACATCACCGCGTACCCGGTCGACGAGGTGCGCGGAGCCGTCAGCGGGGTCCCCCAGGACCCGCACATCTTCGCCAGCACCCTCCGGGAGAACCTGCGGCTGGCCCGGCCCGGCGCGGACGACGCCGAACTGTGGGCGGCCCTGGAGCGGGCGCGCCTGGCGGAGGACGTGCGGGAGACGATGCCCGAAGGACTGGACACCGAGGTCGGCGCGCACGGCGCCCGCCTCAGCGGGGGCATGCGCCGCCGCCTGGCCCTGGCCCGGGCGCTGCTGGCGGCGCCCCGCATCCTGGTCCTGGACGAGCCGACCACGCACCTGGACCCCGACGCGCGCGACGCCGTGCTCGCCGACCTGCTGGCGGCCTCCGAGGGCTGTGCCACCCTGCTGATCACACACGACCTGGCCGGTCTGGAGCGGATGGACGAGATCTACGTGATCGTCGACGGCCGCGTCCTCCAGCACGGCCCCCACACGGACCTGCTGTCCCGCGACGGCTGGTACCGCCGCGCCCACGGCCTCCCCGACCTCCCGGGGCAGGGGCTCCGAGCGGTGCGCTAGGAGATCTTCGGCGCGGGGGTGGTTCGCGTGCCGGTGCTTCGGGTGGGTCGTTCGGCCTCACGCCACGCGGATCGCGAGGTCACGCCGCGCCCATGATGTCCGTCGCGTGAGGGGTCCGTTGACGGTCGTGGGCCTTCTTCCCTTCCCGGCCCCGAAACGGGCAGAAAGCCCACGACCGTCAACAAAACCACCGGTGCCCGAATCCACCCCCGCGCCGGAGACCCCATGGTGCCCGTGGTGCCTCCCCGCCGGCCTTGGCCTTTCCGGGGTCCCGACCACCTCCGAGACCCCGCAAAGGCCACGATCGGCGAGGGAACAGACACCGCCCCCGGTCCCGGCACGGCGCCCGCAACGCTATTGTCACCCCCGTGACCACTCCCCTACGCGAAATCCTCACTGGTATCGGAACGCTGTTCCGGGGGTTCGGCCTGATCCTGCGCCGGCCCAGACTGTTCCTGCTGGGGGCGATCCCGCCCCTCATCACATCGGTCCTGTTCCTGGCCGCGCTCATCGCGCTCATCGCCCGGATCGACGAGCTCGTCGTGTGGATGACGCCGTTCACCGCCACCTGGAACGAGACCTGGGCGGGCGTGCTCCAGGCGGCGATCGGCGTCGCGGTCGTCGGCTCGACCGTCCTGGTCATGGTGATCGGCTTCACCACGATCACGCTCGCGCTGGGCTTCCCGCTCTACGACAAGATCGCCGAGGACGTCGAGGACGAGCTGGGCGGCGCGCCCCCGCCCCTGGACGAGCCGCTCGCCGCGTCCGTCGTGCGGGCCCTGCGCCAGTCCGTGGCGCTGATCCTGATCTCGGTCGCGGTGGCGATCCCGCTGTTCCTGGCGGGTTTCATCCCGTTCGTCGGCCAGACGGTCGTTCCGGTGGCCTCGGCCCTGTTCGGCGGCTGGATGCTGTGCGCCGAACTGGTCGGCACCGCCTTCGACCGGCGCGGCCTGCGGCGGCTGCGGGACCGCTTCGCCGGGATGCGGACGCGACGGCTGCGGGTCCTGGGGTTCGCGGTCCCCGCGTTCCTGCTGCTCTCGATCCCGTTCGTGGCGGTCGTGGTGTTCCCCGCCGCGACGGCGGGCGGCACCATCCTGGCCCGCTCGCTCACCCCGCGGACCCCGCCCGCGCCCGAAGGCCCCGCGCACCCGTCGCTGCCCGGCGGCCAGGTCTGAATCCTCCGTCTCCCCGGCCCCGCCGCGCCGGAAGCGCGCGGAAGGGGCCGGGTGCGGCGGGACCGCTCAGCGCAGCCCGGTGCGGCGGCGCAGCGCCGTCTGGATCAGCCGGTCCACCAGGGCCCCGTAGTCCGTCCCACTGGCCTCCCACATCTTCGGGAAGGCCGAGGACGGGGTGAACCCCGGCATGGTGTTGATCTCGTTGACGTAGACCTCGCCGTCGTCGCCGTAGAAGAAGTCCACCCTGGCCAGGCCCTCGCAGCCCATCGCCTCGAAGGCGTCGGCGGCCAGGCGGCGCACCCGCTCGGCCACGTCGGCGGGCAGGTCCGCCGGGATGCTGAGGGTGCTGCTGTCGGACAGGTACTTGGCCTCGAAGTCGTAGAAGTCGAAGCCCTCGGCGACGTGGATCTCGGCCGGGACCGACACGTCGGGGGCGGCGCCGTCGACGCCCTCCAGCACTCCGCACTCGATCTCGCGGCCGCTGATCCCCGCCTCGACGATGACCTTGGGGTCGTGCTCGCGCGCCGCCTCGATCGCCGCGGCCACCGCCTCGGCGTCGGCGGCGTCGGGGACCCTGCTGATACCGATGCTGGAACCGGCGCGCGCGGGCTTGACGAAGACGACCCCCGCGAGCGCGGCGACGTCGTCGAGGACGCGCTTGCGCTCCCCGCGCCAGGCGCGGTCGGTCACCGCCACGTACCGGCCGGTCCTGATCCCCTGGCCGGTCAGCAGCGCCTTCATGAACACCTTGTCCATGGAGGCGGAGCTGGAGAAGACCCCCGCGCCCACGTAGCGCGCGCCGATCATCTCGAACAGGCCCTGGATGGTGCCGTCCTCGCCGAAGGGGCCGTGCAGCAGCGGCAGGACGACGTCCACCTGGTCCAGGGCGCGCGGCGCGGACCCCGGGGCGACCTCCAGGAAGGCGGCCCCGGTGTCGAAGGGCAGCGCCAGCGCGGTGCCGCCCTTCACGCTGGGCAGCGTGCCGTCGGTGATCGCCAGACCGCGCGGGTCGGCCGCGCTCAGCACCCAGTTGCCCTCCCGGGTGATCCCGATGGGCACGACCTCATAGCGGTCGGTGTCGATGGCGGACATCACGCTGCCCGCCGTCACGCAGGAGATCTCGTGTTCGGAGCTGCGTCCGCCGAAGACGACGGCGACCCGAATCTTTCGCTGCTCGGCCATGGTGCCCGACCTTATCTCGCTCATCCCCGCAACCGGAAACAACCACGGCCGTCCGAAACGGGGTGTTTGTCATACCCGGTGGGAAAGCTCGTCCAGAGCGCGCAGCGCGTCGGCGATCAGGTCCGCCGGGTCCTCCAGACCGATGGAGAAGCGCACCGCGCCCGGTTCGATCCCGGCGGCGCTCAGGGCGTCGTCGGACATCTGGCGGTGCGACGTGGAGCCCACGTGCCCGACGAGGGTGTGCGCTCCGCCCAGTGAGGCGGCGATGGTCGCGAGCCGCAGGCCGTCGGCGAAGGCCGTCCCGGCCTCGCGGCCGCCGTGCGGGGTGACCGTGACGACCGCGCCGTACCGGGTGCCCGCCTCGCCCTCGTCGAACAGCGTCCGCGCCAGCCGGTGTCCCCGGTGCCCGGGCAGGCCCGGGTAGTCCACCCGGGCCACGGCGGGGTGGCCCAGCACCGCGGCGGCGAACTCGGCGGCCGAGTCGCACTGGCGGGCCACCCGGAGCGGCAGCGTCTCCAGGCCCCGGTGCAGCATGAACGCCTCGTCGGGGGACAGGCACGGGCCGAGGTCGACGCGGGCGGACCGGATCCGGGCCGAGAGCTCGGGCCTGGCCACGGTCACGCCCCCGGTGGCGTCGGAGTGCCCGCCCAGGTACTTGGTCGCCGAGTGCAGCACCACGTCGGCGCCGTGCTCCAGCGGGCGGCACACCGCGGGCGAGGCGAAGGTGGAGTCCACCACGAGCAGTGTCCCCGCGTCGTGCGCGACGGCCGCGAGGGAGGGCAGGTCCGAGACGACCATGGCCGGGTTGGACAGGGTCTCGGTGAAGACGAGCGCGGTCTCGGGGCGCACCGCGGCGCGCACGGCGTCCAGGTCGGTGACGTCCACGAAGTCGGTGCGCACGCCGAACCGGCGCAGCAGGCCGTCCAGCAACGTGTAGGTGTTGCCGTAGATCGACTCCGACGCCACCACGTGCGACCCGGTCCCGGTCAGGGCGAGCAGCACCGTGCTGATGGCGGCCATCCCCGAGGCGAACGCCTGGCCGCGCACCTCGTGGTCCAGCCCCGCGCCCTCCAGCGCCGCCACCGCGTGCGCGAACGCCTCGCTGTTGGGGTTGTCGATGCGCGCGTACGAGTAGCCGTCGCCGCTGTCCAGCGTGTCCGCGTACTCCTTGGACGTCCCGAAGGCGTACGTGGTGCTGCGGTACACCGGGATGCGCACCGGGTCGCCGACAGGGGTCCCCGGCCCCGGAAGGCGCACCGCGCGCGTGTGCTCACCATGGTTTTCTGACATTCTCGTCCTCCTCCGCCATCGTAGGGAGTCCCCCCGCCCGCGCGGCACGGAGCGGGGGGACGCGGCCCGCGGCCGCCCCGTCCCGCGGGGCGGCCGGGCGTCCGGCGGAGCGTGAAGGCCCCGGTCCGGCAGGTCCGGCCATCAGGGCCGGGGGGCCGACACCCCGTAGCGCTCGGGTTTGGCGCTGCGGGACATGAACGCCAGCAGCGCCTCCGCGGGCGGCAGCCCCTTGTGCATCATCGCCACGACGGCCTCGGTGATGGGCATGTCCACGTCGTTGGCGCGGGCCAGCGCCAGGACCGACTCGGACGACTTGACCCCTTCGGCGGTCTGCCTGGTCTCGGCGACGACCTGCTCCACGGTCATCCCGCCGCCCAGCTTCTCCCCGAAGGTGCGGTTGCGCGAGAGCGGGGAGCCGCACGTGGCCACGAGGTCGCCGAGCCCGGCGAGCCCGGCGAGGGTGTGCTCGTCGGCGCCCAGCGTGACCGCCAGCCGCACGGTCTCGGCCAGACCCCGGGTGATCAGGGACGCCTTGGCGTTGTCGCCGAACCCCATCCCCACGGCCACGCCCACGGCCAGGGCGATGACGTTCTTGACCGCCCCGCCCAGCTCCGCGCCGATGACGTCGGTGTTGGTGTAAGGGCGGAAGTACGCCGACTTGCAGATGTGCTGGAGGCGGGTGGCCGTCCCCTCGTCCACGCAGGCGACCACGGCCGTGGCGGGCTGGCGCTCGGCGATCTCACGCGCCAGGTTCGGCCCGGTGACCACCGCGACCTGGCTCTGCGGCAGCTCCAGGACCTCGGCGACGACCTCACTCATCCGACACGACGTACCGACCTCGATGCCCTTCATCAGGCTGACGACGACGGCGTCGCGGGGTACCAGGGGCGCCCACCGGGCCAGGTTGGCGCGCAGCGTCTGCGCGGGGATCGCGATGACCACGAACCCGGCGCCGTCGAGCGCCTCGGCGACGTCGGTGGTGGCCCTGAGGTCGGGGTTGAGGGTGATCCCGGGGAAGTAGTCGGGGTTCTCGTGCCGGGTGTCGACCGCCTCGACCACGGAGGCGCGCCTGCCCCACAGCACCACCTCGGCGACGCCCGCGTCGGCCACCACGTTGGCGAAGGCGGTGCCCCACGAACCGCTGCCGAGGACCGCCACCTTCGTCATTTCGCGTCCTTACCGGCGTCGCCCTGCTCCAGCGCCTCCTGGCGGGCCTTCTTGGGGTCGTACGGTTCGAGCGGCGGCTCCTCGCCGCGGATCCGCGCCTGCAGGGCGGTGATGTCCGCCATGATGTCGGCGGTCGCCGCGCGCAGCGTGGTCGCGGTCAGCGGCTTGTCCCGGTACTTGGACAGGTCCACCGCGGGTCCGGCCGCCAGCTGGACGGTCTTGCGCGGGACGAGGCTGATCCGCTTGCTGCCGTAGGGCAGCACGTGCTGCTCGCCCCAGTGGGCCAGCGGGATGACCGGCACCCCCGTCTCCAGGGCGAGGCGGGCCACGCCCGTCTTGGCGACCATCGGCCACAGCCCGGGGTCCCGGGTGCAGGTGCCCTCGGGGTAGAAGATCACCGACGAGCCGTGCTCGCCGAGCGCCCGACGGGCCTCGTGCAGGGCCTTGACCGCGTCGCTGCTGCCCCGGTGGACGGGGATCTGCCCGGTGGCGCGCGCCACCGCGCCCACGACGGGGATCCGGAAGACGCCCTCCTTGGCGGTGAACGTCGGCCAGCGGCGCCCCGCCACGTACAGGTAGTGCGCGATCGTCAGCGGGTCCGCCATCGACAGGTGGTTGGCCGCGATGATCACGCCGCCCTCGCGCGGGATGTTCTCCTGCCCGCTCCAGACGGGCTTGGTGAAGGCACTCATGATCGGACGCACGATGGTGGCGACGACCGCCTTCACCCACGGTGATTCGCGGCGTTTCATGGTGGACTCCTTAATCGGTTCGGCGCGCCTGCGGTCGTGCCGTCGCGGGATTCCCCGGCCGCGCAACCGCTCCAGTCTAGGGCGTGTTTCCCGAATGCTCTCGGGTCGGCCCGCGTCCGTCCAGGACGGGTCCCGCAGGACGGTTCGCGGTGTTCGTCCCGGTCCGCCGCCCGGGTGCCGCCGGTGCGGCGGGCGCCGTCCCGGACGGGGCCGCCCTCGACCGCCTTCGGACGGCTGGGACATACTCTTTACTACCGGCTGGCGTCGAGGCGAGAGGGAGCCGAGGAAACCGGTGGACTCCGAACGCGCGCGGCAGCGCTGGTCGCTGGTGGTACCGGTCAAACGGCTCACCGCCGCCAAGTCACGGCTCGCCGCGTTCGCCGGGCCGCTCCGGCGGGACCTCGCGCTGGCGGTAGCCGCCGACACCGTGCGGGCCGCCGTGGCCGTTCCCCAGGTGGGCGCGGTCTTCGCGGTCACCGACGACGGGGCCGCGGCCCCGGTGCTGCTCGGGCTCGGCGCGCGCGTGGTGGGCGGGGAGCCCGGCACGGGGCTCAACACCGCGCTCGCGCACGGGGCGGCGCACGCCCGCGCGCTGCGCCCCGGCGCCGGGGTGTGCGCGCTCTCGGCGGACCTCCCCGCGCTGCGCGCGGACGAACTCGCCCGGGTACTGGACGCCGCCGCGGCGCACCCGAACGCCTTCCTCGCCGACACGCCCGGTGTGGGCACCACCGTGTACAGCGCGATGCCGGGCGCGGCCTTCGCCCCCGCCTTCGAGGGGGCCTCCCGACTGCGGCACCGGGCCCGCGGGGCGGCGGAGATCGGCCTGGACGACGTCCCCACGGCGCGCCGGGACGTGGACACCCCCGACGACCTGCGCGCGGCCGCGGAGCTCGGAGTGGGGCCGGCCACCGCCAGGGTTCTGGCCGAACTGGGCCTGGCCCGGACCTGAGCGGCCCCGGACACACGGCTGCCCGGGACCCATCCATTCCGGGCCCCGGGCAGTGCGTGCTGTCGGTTGCTACTTGTCGCCGTTCACCAGGGCCTTGAAGTCGGCGCCCGGACGGAACTTCGGGACGAAGCTCGCGGGAACGTCGATGGCGGCCCCGGTGGCGGGGTTGCGTGCGGTGCGGGCCGCGCGTTCGGACTTCTCAAAGACCCCGAACCCGGTGATGGCCACCTTGTCGCCCTTGGCGACGGTCTGCTGGATCGCGTCCAGCACCGCGTTGACGGCTTCGGTGGCGGTCTTCTTGTCCCCCAGCCGATCCGAGATCGCGTCGATCAGGTCACGCTTGTTCATGGTTCCTCCGGTTCCCCCTTGCTCGCTCGAAATTAGGGGACACCAGGGGGCTTACACAAATACAAACGCCTGGAAAATCAGCGTGTCGAGGGGTCTTCCGCCTGTTCTGGGAGCTCCGCGAGCATGCGGTCCAGCCGTCCCGACGCCCGGACCGGATCCCTTTTGACCCCTTCTGTGACCGTCAAAAGCCTACGAATCGCCGGAATGCGGACAGGATCAGGAAGCGCGTTGGCCCGGCGGTGGGCGTCCCGGAGACGCCGTGCCAAGTCCAGGTAAAATTCCTGATCGCGGCCGGATTCCGGCTCCTCGTCGGGGTTCCCGGCCTCTACTGGGTGACCGGCAGCCACGGCTTGCGGTGCTTCTCGAACTCGGTGATGGCGTCGGTGTGCCGCAGTGTCAGGCCGATGTCGTCGAGGCCCTCCATGAGCCGCCAACGGGTGTAGTCGTCCAGCTCGAACGGCTCCGTGATCCCCCCGGCCCGCACCTCGCGCGCCTCCAGGTCGACCGTGACCTCGGTGGCGGGGTCGGCCTCCACCATCTCCCACAGCCGCTCGATGACCTGCTGGGGCAGCACGACGGTCAGCAGGCCGCCCTTGAGCGAGTTGCCCCGGAAGATGTCGGCGAAGCGGGGGGCCAGGACCGCCTTGAACCCGTAGTTCTGCAGGGCCCACACCGCGTGCTCGCGGGAGGAGCCGGTGCCGAAGTCGGGCCCGGCGATCAGGACGGTGCCCTCCTTGTACTCGGGCCTGTTCAGCACGAACCCGGGGTCGTTGGCGCGCCAGGCGGCGAACAGGCCGTCCTCGAAGCCGTCGCGGCTGACCCGCTTGAGGTAGACGGCGGGGATGATCTGGTCGGTGTCCACGTTGCTGTAGCGCAGCGGCACGGCGCGGCCGGTGTGGACGGTGAACTTCTCCATGTCGGCGTTCCTAACTGACTACAGGTCGGCGGGCGAGGACAGCGTGCCGCGCACCGCGGTGGCCGCGGCGACCAGCGGCGAGACCAGGTGCGTGCGGCCGCCCTTGCCCTGCCTGCCCTCGAAGTTGCGGTTGGAGGTGGAGGCGCTGCGCTCGCCGGGCTTGAGGGTGTCGGGGTTCATGCCCAGGCACATCGAGCAGCCCGCCTCGCGCCACTCGGCCCCGGCCTCACGGAAGACCTGGTCCAGGCCCTCCGCGGCGGCCTGCTCCTTGACCCGCATGGAGCCAGGCACGATCATCATGCGCACGCCCTCGGCGACCCTGCGGCCCCTGATGACCTCGGCGGCGGCGCGCAGGTCCTCGATCCGGCCGTTGGTGCAGGAACCGACGAAGACGGTGTCCACCCTGACCTCGCGCAGCGGAGTGCCGGGGGCCAGGTCCATGTAGGCCAGCGCCTTCTCGGCGGCGGCGCGGTCGGTGTCGTCCTCGAAGGAGGCCGGGTCCGGGACCGCGGAGTCCAGCGGGGCGCCCTGGCCGGGGTTGGTCCCCCAGGTCACGAACGGGCTCAGCTCGTCGGCGTCCAGGAACACCTCGTGGTCGAACTCGGCTCCCTCGTCGGTGGCCAGGCTCTTCCAGTGCTCGACGGCCCGGTCCCACAGCTCGCCCTTCGGAGCGTGCGGACGGCCCTCGAGGTAGTCGAAGGTGGTCTGGTCGGGCGCGATCATCCCGGCGCGGGCGCCCGCCTCGATCGACATGTTGCACACGGTCATGCGGGCTTCCATCGACAGCGACCGGATGGCCTCGCCCCGGTACTCGATGACGTAGCCCTGGCCGCCGCCGGTGCCGATCTTGGCGATCACCGCCAGGATGATGTCCTTGGAGGTCACCCCCGGCCTGAGCGTGCCGGTGACGTTGACCGCCATCGTCTTGAAGGGCGCCATGGGCAGCGTCTGGGTGGCCATGACGTGCTCGACCTGGCTGGTGCCGATACCGAAGGCCAGTGCTCCGAACGCGCCGTGCGTGCTGGTGTGGCTGTCGCCGCAGACGACGGTCATGCCCGGCTGGGTCAGCCCCAGCTGCGGGCCGATGACGTGGACGACGCCCTGGTCGATGTCGCCCATCGGGTGCAGGCGCACGCCGAAGTCGGAGGCGTTCTTGCGCAGGGTCTCGATCTGGGTGCGCGACACCGGGTCGGCGATCGGCAGGAGGATGTTCTCGGTCGGGACGTTGTGGTCCTCGGTGGCGATGGTGAGGTCCGGGCGGCGCAGCGTCCGACCGGCCAGGCGCAGCCCTTCGAACGCCTGGGGGCTGGTCACCTCGTGCACCAGGTGCAGGTCGATGTAGAGCAGGTCCGGTTCGCCTTCGGCACGCCGGACGACGTGCTCCTCCCAGACCTTTTCGGCCATCGTGCGGGCCATGTGCGACGCCTCCTCGCGTCTCGACGGTGTTGTCGCCAAGCTTCTCGCCATCGCGCGCCGCCCGTTCCGGGGCCGGCGCGGAGAGGTCCCGCGCGCCACCCGCCCGTGCGGGCGGATTTGCATTCCAAATAGCGAGACGGCAATATCAAGCCATGGACAACTCTAGCCCATCCAGTGGCGTAGGTGTGCTGGACAAGACAATGACGGTGCTCGACGCACTGGAGTCGGGGCCCGCCTCGCTGGCCCAGCTGGTGCAGATCACCGGCCTGGCCCGTCCCACCGCGCACCGGCTCGCCGTCGCGCTGGAACGGCACCGCATGGTCTCCCGGGACAGCCAGGGGCGCTTCGTGCTCGGTCCCCGGCTCGGCGAGTTGTCCATCGCCACCGGCGAGGACCGGCTGCTGGCCATCGCCAACCCGGTCCTCACGCAGCTGCGGGACCTCACCGGCGAGAGCGCCCAGCTCTACCGCCGCCAGGGCGACGTGCGGGTCTGCGTGGCCGCCGCCGAGCGCACCAGCGGCCTGCGCGACACCGTCCCGGTCGGCAGCGAGCTTCCGATGAACGCGGGCTCGGCCGCCCAGGTCCTCGTGGCCTGGGAGGACTCCGAGCGCGTCCGCCGCGCGCTGCGCGGCGCGCACTTCACCGCCGCGACCCTGTCCCAGGTGCGCCGCCGCAGGTGGGCCCAGAGCGTCGGTGAGCGCGAACAGGGCGTGGCCTCGGTCTCGGCCCCCATCGCGGGCGCGGGCGGCCGCGTCATCGCCGCGGTCTCGGTCTCCGGTCCCCTCGAACGCCTCACCCGCTCCCCTGGCCGCCTGCACGCCCCCGCGGTGATGGCCGCCGCCGACAAGATCAGCGAGGCCCTGCGCAACCACGAGGCGCAGTCCTCGGTGGTCTCCCGCTGATCGTGACCTTTCCGGGGTCCCAACCGCCCCCGGGACCCCGGAAAGGTCACGATCAGCGGGGGTCGAGGGGGACGCGCAGCAGGCGGTCGTCGTCACCGGCGGGGGCGCCGCGGCCGTCGTGGTTGCTGGTGCCGACCCACACGGCGTCGCCGCCCGGCTCGGCCGCGACGGCGCGCAGGCGGCCGTACTCTCCGACGAAGAGGGCCTCGGGCTCGTAGACCGGGCCGTCGTCCGCGCCGGTCAGGGGGATCCGCCACAGGCGCTCACCGCGCAGCGCGGCCACCCACAGGGAGCCGCCCGCGACGGCCGCACCGCTGGGGGAGGCCTCGTCGGTGGTCCAGGTGACCACCGGGTCGACGTACTCGTCCGACCCGCCGACCCCCTCGACCTCCGGCCAGCCGTAGTTGCCGCCCGGCTCGATCACGTTGACCTCGTCGAAGGCGTCCTGGCCGAACTCCACACCGAACATCCGGCCGTCCTCGTCCCAGGCCAGCCCCTGCACGTTGCGGTGCCCGTAGCTGTAGACCAGGTTGCCGAACGGGTTCCCCTCGGCGGGTTCGCCGTCGGGGGTCATCCGCAGGATCTTGCCCGCCGGGGAGCCGGTGTCCTGGGCGAGCTCCTCCCGCCCCGCGTCACCGGTCCCCGCGTACAGCATCCCGTCGGGGCCGAACGCGATCCGCCCGCCGTTGTGGTTGCCCGCCTTGGGCAGTCCGTCCACGATCACCTCCGCCCCGCTGAGGCCGTCCGCGGGGTCGTAGGCCATTCGGACGATCCGGTTGTCCTCGGCGGCGGTGAAGTAGGCGTAGACGGCCGAGTCCTCGGCGTACGACGGGGAGACCGCCAGCCCGAGCAGGCCGCCCTCCCCCTCCGCGACCACCCCGCCGACGGTCCCGGCCTCCGTGGTCGCACCGTCCGGGGCGACCCGGACGACGCGTCCGGAGTCCCGCTCGGAGACCAGCGCCGCGCCGTCGGGCAGGAAGGCGACGTCCCACGGGACGCGCAGCCCCGCCGCCACGTCGACCGGCTCCCCCGGCGGGATCAGGCGGTCCCGCTCCTCCGCGCCTCCGGTGGCCTCGGAGGTCTGCCCGGCCGGCGGGCTCGCCGGGGCGCCCGCCTGCTCCGGAACACCCGAGCAGCCCGCCGCCAGCAGCAGCGCCACGGTCGCCGCCCCCGTCCGCACACCCATGCCGCTCCCCCGCGCCTCGACGCCTCTTGTCGAGTCAACGGGTGCCCGCTCCGGGCTCCGCTCACACTCCGGCACCGGCCCCGGAAAGCAAAGAACGCCCCGCCTCTGGTGAGGCGGAGCGCTGGTGGTACCCCCGACCGGATTTGAACCGGCGTTACCGCCTTGAGAGGGCGGCGTCCTAGGCCGCTAGACGACGGGGGCCTCGGAACTGCTCAGGACTCACTCTACCGGAAGCCGGTGGACGCTCTGTCCTGCCTTCGAATCGGGATCTCATCTCCCGCTTCCCAGAAAAAAGCCTCCACCGAGGTGGAAGCGTCTTCTCCGTGAGTACCCCCGACCGGATTTGAACCGGCGTTACCGCCTTGAGAGGGCGGCGTCCTAGGCCGCTAGACGACGGGGGCCTTGGACTGCTGAAGCAGCCGGACCGGAAACCGGCCCTTGGCGAGTCCTCGAAGGACTCGATGCTGGGGTACCAGGACTCGAACCTAGACTAACTGAACCAGAATCAGTCGTGCTGCCGATTACACCATACCCCAGTGCTCATCGGGGATCGGTTCCTTGTGAGCCCCGTTCCCCTCGGCGCAGGCACAACTTTAGCGGACATCCTGAGTGCTCGCGAACGGATAGGCGCGCGAGCCGGAGGGCGGGGCGCGCGGTCCCGCCCTCCGTCCGGCTCAGGCTCCCGCGGCGGCGAGCCTGGCCAGGGCGGCGCGCAGCCGCTCCTGGACGCGCCCGCGGCCGAGCAGCTCCAGCGACTCGAACAGCGGCAGGCCCACCGTGCGGCCGGTCACCGCGACCCGGACCGGCGCCTGGGCCTTGCCCAGCTTGAGCCCCAGCCCCGCGCCGGCCTCCTCCAGCGCGGTCTTGAGCTCCGCGGCCTCCCACGCCAGGCCCTGGTCGGCGAAGCGCTCCAGAGCGGCCGTGAGCATCTCCTCGCCCACGCCCGGCTTCATGGCCTTGTTCCAGCTCTGCTCGTCCTCGACGGGCTTGTCCAGGAAGAGGAAGTCCACGTTGGGCACGATCTCGCCGAGCACCGCGATGCGGCTCTGCGCGAGTGGGGCGACCGCCTCGAAGACGGCGGCGTCGAAGTCCGCCGCGGGCCACGGAGCCTTGCCCGGGCCCAGCCATGGCGCGCAGCGCTCGACGAACTCGGATACGCCGAGCGCGCGGATGTACTCGCCGTTGAACGCGCGCAGCTTCTTCTCGTCGAAGAAGGCGCTCGCGCTGTTCACGTCCTCCAGCCTGAAGAGCGGCTCCATCTCGGCGAACGGCATGATCTCGCGGTTGTCCCCGGGCGCCCAGCCGAGCAGCATCAGGTAGTTGACCATCGCCTCGGGCAGGTAGCCCTCCTCGAGGTACATCTCCAGCGAGACCTTGTCGCGGCGCTTGGACAGCTTCTGCCGCTTCTCGTTCACGATCACCGGGAGGTGCGCCCACACCGGCGGGGTGTGCCCCAGCGCCTCCCAGATCAGCTGCTGCTTGGGGGTGTTGGACAGGTGCTCCTCGCCGCGCACCACGTGCGTGATGCCCTGGCTGATGTCGTCGGCGACGTTGGCGAGCACGAACAGCGGGGAGCCGTCGCCGCGGGCGATCACGAAGTCCTCGATCGCGGAGTTGGGGAACTCCACGTCGCCGCGGATCCTGTCGCGGACCAGCGTCACGCCCTCGTCGGGGGAGCGGAACCGCAGCGCCCGCCCCGGCGCCCACTCCAGGCCCGCGTCGCGGTGCCGCCGGTCGTAGCGCGCCCCGCTGGGGGCGTCGTCGGCTTCGACCCCGCGGGCCTCCTCGTAGTAGGCCCTGCCCTCCTTGAACAGCCGCTCGCACAGCTCCCGGTGGTTGTCGGCCATCTGGGACTGGAAGTACGGCCCCTCGAAGTGCGGGTCCTCCTCGTTGATCCCCAGCGCGGACAGGGCGCGCAGGATGCCCTCGGTCCACTCCGGCCTGTTGCGCGCGGCGTCGGTGTCCTCGATGCGCAGGACGAACGTGCCTTCGGGCTGCTGCCGGGCGAGGGCCCAGTTGAACAGCGCCGAGCGCGCGCCGCCGACGTGGAACATCCCTGTCGGCGAGGGAGCGAAGCGGGTGCGGATTGCGTTCTCAGTCACGGGCTCAGCCTATCGGGGGGTGCGCGCGCCGGGCGTTTCCCCGCGTCAGGCGGCACGGACCCCCTCGCGCGCCCCTTCCCCGGCGATCGTGACCTTTCCGGGGCCTCAGCTGCTTCCGAGCCCCCGGAAAGGTCACGATCGCCGGGGAGGCCACCAGGTCAGTCGCGTGTCACCACGCGGTTGGTCAGGTCGCCGATCCGCTCGATGGAGACGGTCATGCTCTGGCCGACCTCGACCGGTCCGACCCCCGCCGGGGTCCCGGTGAGGATGACGTCGCCGGGCAGCAGCGTCATGAACGAACTCACGTAGGCGATGACCTCGGGTATCCCGCGGATCATCTGCGCGGTGCTGCCGTCCTGGCGGACCTCGCCGTCCACGGTGGTGGTGACGCGCAGGTCCGCGGCCTCCTCCAGGCTCAGGCCGGTCTCGATCCACGGGCCGAGGGGGCAGAAGGAGTCGAACCCCTTGGCCCGCGTCCACTGCTTGTCGGTCTGCTGGAGGTCCCGCGCGGTCACGTCGTTGCCGACGGTGTAGCCGAAGACGACGTCCTTGGCGCGCTCGACGGGGACCTCGCGGCAGACCCGCCCGATGACCACGGCGAGTTCGCCCTCGAAGTCCACCCGCGAGGAGAGCGCCGGGTAGAACACCGGGTCGTCCGGACCGGCGACGGAGGTCGAGGGCTTGAGGAAGACGACCGGCTCCGCCGTGCCCTCACCGGTGATGTGCCGCATCTCCGCGACGTGGTCGGCGTAGTTCTTGCCGATGCACACGACCTTGCTGGGCAGCACCGGGGACAGCAGGCGCACGTCCTCCAGCCTGGCGCGCTCTCCGGTGAGCTGGATCTGCCCGAGCAGCGGGTGGCCGCTCAACCGGGAGACGAACCGGTTCCCCTCGTCGTCGGAGTCGATCAGGCCGAAGCCGACCTCGTCGCCGGCAGAGAATCTCGCGATGCGCACGGGGGTCCTACCTCTGGGTCATGTGCCGTTGTTCCAGCACAGGCTATCGATCCCGGCGGCCGGGCGGCCGGTTCCGCGCGCCCTCCCCGGTGCGCCGACCACCCGGCGCACCGGGGAGGGCGCGCGAAGCACCCCTTCGGCCGGTCCGCGCGTATAAGCCCAGTTAACGGACTGTTTACATCCACCATCAAAATAGTTACCCTTTCTGGGAGCGCTCCCGTGATCTCGGTCACACAGGATCGTGAACGAAGTCACTGTTGAACTTCGCACCTCGGCGGACAACTGCACAGAACGCTCGCGCCCTGTTCATGGGAGCGCTCCCATGCACCTCTTCCCCTTCCCGTCCGACCTTCACCGGAGGAAGCCGTGCCCCGCGACCCCCGCGCCCCTCCAGGGCGGCGACGTCCATCCGTGAGTCCACAGCAGGCCCCCGAACCGCGCGCTCCGGCGCCCGGTTCCACTGACTGCCCTCTTCGGCTGAACACCCTCCAGGTAAGGAAGACATCGAGATGAGAGAACTACCCCGTTCCACGGGCAGACGCTCGTGGGCGCGGAGCGGTCTCGCGGCCGCATCCACCCTGGCGCTCGGCGCCTCGCTGGTGGCCGCGACATCCTCCCCCGCCGCCGCGGCCGCTGGTTGCGCGGTCGACTACCAGGTCAACGACTGGGGTTCGGGCTTCACCGCCAACGTCTCCGTCACCAACCTGGGCGACCCGCTCAACGGCTGGGACCTGGAGTGGAGCTTCTCGGGCAACCAGCAGGTGACGAACCTGTGGAACGGCTCCCTCAGCCAGTCCGGCCAGGACGTCACCGTAGGCAACGTCTCCCACAACGCCTCCCTGAGCACGAACGGCACCGTCACGTTCGGCTTCAACGGCTCCTACTCCGGGAGCAACCCCGCCCCTGACACCTTCACGCTGAACGGCGTCGTCTGCGACGGCTCGACCGACCCGGGGACCGACCCCGACCCCGACCCGGATCCGGGTGAACGCGTCGACAACCCGTATGTGGGCGCCGACGTGTACGTGAACCCGATCTGGTCGGCCAACGCCGCCGCCGAGCCGGGCGGCGACCGCGTCGCCGACCAGCCGACCGGCGTCTGGCTGGACCAGATCAGCGCGATCGAGGGCAACGGCAGCCCCACCACCGGCAGCTACGGTCTGCGCGACCACCTCGACGAGGCCGTCGAGCAGGCCGACGGCGGCGAGATGGTGATCCAGATCGTCATCTACAACCTGCCCGGCCGCGACTGCGCCGCGCTGGCCTCCAACGGCGAGCTCGGCCCCGACGAGATCGACCGCTACAAGAACGAGTACATCGACCCGATCGCCGAGATCATGAGCGACCCGGCGTACTCGGACCTGCGGATCGTGACGACCATCGAGATCGACTCGCTGCCGAACCTGGTCACCAACGTCGGCAGCCGCCCGACCGCCACCCCCGAGTGCGACGAGATGCTCGCCAACGGCAACTACGTCGAGGGCGTCGGCTACGCGCTGGCCACGCTGGGCGACATCCCCAACGTCTACAACTACATCGACGCCGGCCACCACGGCTGGATCGGCTGGGACGACAACTTCGGGGCTTCGGCGGACAAGTTCTACGAGGCCGCCAACGCCGCTGGCGCCACCCCCGACGACGTGCACGGCTTCATCGCCAACACGGCCAACTACTCGGCCCTGCAGGAAGACCACTTCACCATCGACCAGACCATCAACGGCCAGATGGTGCGCCAGTCCGACTGGGTCGACTGGAACCGGTACACCGACGAGCTGTCCTTCTCCCAGGCGCTGCGCGAGGAGCTCGTCTCCACGGGCTTCGATCCTGGCATCGGCATGCTGATCGACACCTCCCGCAACGGCTGGGGCGGCCCCGACCGGCCTGACGGCCCCGGCTCGACGAGCGACGTCAACGCCTACGTCGACGGCGGCCGCTACGACCGCCGCATCCACCTGGGCAACTGGTGCAACCAGTCCGGCGCGGGTCTGGGCGAGCGTCCCACCGCGGCTCCCGAGCCCGGCATCGACGCCTACGTCTGGATGAAGCCCCCGGGCGAGTCCGACGGCTCCAGCGAGTTCATCGAGAACCCCGAGGGCAAGGGCTTCGACCGGATGTGCGACCCGACCTACGAGGGCAACGCCCGCAACGGCGACAACATGAGCGGTGCCCTGCCCGACGCGCCGGTCTCCGGCCACTGGTTCTCCGCCCAGTTCCAGGAGCTGATGGAGAACGCCTACCCCCCGCTGTAGGCCCCTGACCTGCCGCTGACGGGAGAAAACACAGGAAACCGGCGCCCGTCCACCACCGAGGTGGGCGGGCGCCGCCCTGTCCGGCGCCGTTCGCGGCCCGGTGGCCGCGCGACCGCGGGCGCATGGTCTAGGTTGGGCCGGTAACCCGACCCGTGATCACTGAGAGGCGTCTCATGAGTGTCGTGAAGTTCAACGTCCTGACCGTACCCGCCGGCACCGGGGCGACCCTGGAGGAGCGCTTCTCCAGGCGCGCGGGCCTGGTGGAGAACCAGCCCGGTTTCGAGGAGTTCCAGCTGCTCCGGCCGGTCGAGGGAACCGACAAGTACCTGGTCTACACGCGCTGGCGCTCCGAGCAGGACTTCCAGGGCTGGCTGCGGAGCCGCTCCTTCCAGCAGGGACACGCCCAGGCCTCCGAGGACGCCGGGCGTACCGGGCACGGCCACGGCCACGGGAACGAGGGCCCCGCCGCGACCGGAAGCGAACTCTGGGGCTTCGAGGTCGTCCAGCACGTCCGGGCCCAGGACTGATCCGAGGCGGACGCCCGCACCCCGCCTCCCGGATAGGTCAGCGGGGCTTGCGGGCCTCGATGAGGAGACGGGGCGCCGTGGCCGTGGACAGCCCTTCGCGCTCGATGCGCGCGCCACCGCTTCTGCCGGGGCGCCGAACTCCTATCGCGACAAGCCCAGGAGAGCCGCTTCAAGGACGCTTCCGATTCGTCGTTCCCCCCTGTCCTGACTCAAAAGCCAAAGGACTATGGAGGTTCCGGCGCGGGGGTGGTTCGCGTGCCGGTGCTTCGGGTGGGTCTTTCGGCCTCACGCCACGCGGATCGCGAGGTCACGGCGAGCGGCGACGGCGGGCGGGAGCCGGGGCCGCGCCCATGATGTCCGTCGCGTGAGGGTTCCGTTGACGGTCGTGGGCTTTCTGCCCTTCCCGGCCCCGAAACGGGCAGAAAGCCCGTGATCATTCCGGATCGGGGCAGGGCCGGCCCGCGAACCGCCGCGTCACGGACACCTGGCGGGCACGCGCGGACCTCCGGCCCCGCCCGCCGTCACAGACCCCGAGCGGACCCCGACCCGACAGAGCCCCGACCACCCCCGCGCCGGGGCTTCCCTAGATCACAACCCTTTCTTCGGTGACCATTACTGCCACCGAATTCATATCGATGAACTTGCCCTCGTCCGGGTTCACCAGCTCTTTGTAATTCTTGGAAGCAAAGAAAGCGTCGTGGTCCGCCCAGCTTTCAAACCAGATCTCGGTGAGACCGTCGTAGGCCGAACCAGGGTACCCTTCAGCCGAAACCGGATGAGAGACGGCGTACCTCTTCACATACTGCCGCGCTTCCGGGATGGAGGCGAACAACGGGGCGTGGCGGTTTCGGTGGTGCTCAACGAATTCCTCGAAGGCCATTCCATCGACACGGTTGACCATGAAGGCGAACTTGATCAATGACTTCTCCACTTTCGTGCTCTCGTGGACGCGGGAGGCCAGCGACCTGACGCCCTGGAAGCGGGTCGCGGGCCATTGGGTTTAACCTAAACGCTCACATCGACGTCAAGGGCAAGTCGCTGTGACCCAATGCACACGAGAGGTTGAGATGCGGATCGGTGAACTGTCCGCCCGGACGGGAGCGAGCCGTCGTTCGCTGCGCTACTACGAGCAGCAGGGTCTGCTGGCCAGCACAAGGTCCCCCAGCGGCCAGCGGCGCTACGACGACGGGCACGTCCAGCGGGTGGCGCTGATCCGGGTCTTCCTGGCCGCCGGGATGTCCAGTAGGACCATCGCCCAGTTGGTCCCCTGCATGACGCATCCCGACATGGACAGGGCCCGGCAGGCATCGACGGCGATGAATGAGGAGCGGACCCGCCTTTCATCCACGATTGACAGTCTGGCCGCCGCCAGGGAAGCACTTGACCACCTCATCGAGGTCAACCAGAAATTCCTGGCGAACGTAACGGGTTCCTCGACTTCGGACGGGACGAATCAACTTTCTGATTCGCCTCCAGCGGGACGCTCCAATGCAGATCGCGCCCAGAAGGCTTCCCTGGCTGACATCTTCAGCGATCCGCCGGATTTGGGTCTGCGAAAGTCCGCAGGGTAGGCGTGCGGTCATGGCCGACGGTTCGGGCGTACTCCCCAGCGGCGAGTCGTCCATGCTTGGCGGATCAGGCTACGCACGGTTATGATCATCTCGGCGAGGTCGAAGAACGCGTCGACCACGGTGGCGCACCGCTCGTAGCAGCGGGCGAGCCGACAGAAGGCGTTCCGCCATGCGTGGACGCGTTCGGCTTGCCACCGCCGGCTGGTCTGGATCGGCGCCTTTCCGCTTCTGTGCGCAATGCGGCCGCGGATTCCGCGTACGTTGAGCAGAGCGCGGGTCTTGACCAGGGCGGTTTCGCAGTTGTGTTCCGTACCGGGTTTTCAGAGGCTTTGGCATGTACCGGGCACGGGCACAACGGGGACGGCGGCCCCGCCGCGACCGGAAGCGAGCTCTGGGGCTTCGAGGTCGTCCAGCACGTCCGGGCCCAGGACCGATCCGAGGCGGGCCACCCCGTCGGCGCAGGGCGAAGGAGGCGCCAGAACCGTGCCCCTTTCGTAATACGGACTTGCCTGATCTGCGATAATAGAACGATTCCACCGCCCGCGAGAAAGGTCGCCGCTTGTCCACGTCCTCGCCGAAGACACGACGACCGCGACGAACCGGTCGGCATCGGCGGCGTCGGGTGCCGTGGGTGGCGCTGCTGGGACTGGCCCTCGGCGCCACCGGCCTGGGAGCCGTGTCGACCGGTGTCCTGACACCGGACGGGTCCGCTCCGGACTCGGCGATCCCCGCGACGTCCCTCGACCCGCAGCGCGAGCCCGCCGTGCCGTCCTCGTCGGCGGCACCCTCTCCACCCCCTCCGCTCCTGCGGTCCGTGGTGGAGGAGGTGTCCAGCGGCAGCGGCGACCTGCGGGTGGTCGAGGGCGAGAGCGAACCCGCGGGTGAAGGCCCGCTCAAGCGCTACACCGTGGAGGTCGAGAAGGGCCTGCCCGGCGAGGCGGAGGACTTCGCCGCGGCGGTCGAGACGATCCTGGGCGACCCCAGGAGCTGGAGCCACGACGGCGCCATGTCCCTGCAGCGGGTGGACGAGGGTCCGGTGGACTTCCGGGTCACCCTCGCCTCCCCCGCGACCGTTGACGACAGGTGCGCGCCCCTGCGGACCGGCGGCTACGTCTCCTGCTTCGCCGAGGGCCGCGCGATGATCAACCAGAACCGCTGGGTCTCCGGGGTTCCGCACTTCGACGACGACCTGGAGACCTACCGGACCTACGTGATCAACCACGAGGTCGGCCACGCCCTCGGCCACGGCCACGTGGGCTGCCCCGGCGCCGGCGAGCAGGCCCCCGTCATGCAGCAGCAGACCTTCGGCCTCGAGGGCTGCGAGAAGAACGGCTGGCCGCACCCCTAGGAAGGCTCCGGTTCGTGGTGGTTCTCCCGGTGATCTTGACCTTTCCGGGGTCTCAAGCACCTCTGAGACCCCGGAAAGGTCAAGATCACCGGGAGAACCGGTAAGAGTCCTCTATCCGGAATCCAATGGTTCTCTAGTACGCCTCTTCTACCGTTTCAGTCCCGCTCGATCGGACCGAGACGACAGGAACACGTCGATGGCAAACAGCCAGCACTGCGATGGAGCCGTTTGCACCTCTCGAAGAGGCGTGCTCGCGGTGGCCGGGGGAACCCTCCTGACAGGGGTGCTCGCGGCCTGCGGAGGCGCTCCGGAGGAGACCCCGGAACCGTCCTCCCCCGCACCGTCCGATCCGGCGGGCAGCGGCACTCCCGAGGGCGGCGGCGAGCCCTTCGCCCGGATCGACGAGATCCCGGTGGGAGGCGGAACCGTGTTCCCGGACGGATCGGTGGTCGTCACCCAGCCCGAGGCCGGAACGATCATGGCGTTCTCCTCGACCTGCACGCACCAGGGCTGCACGGTCGCCGACGTCAGCGACGGCACGATCAACTGCCCCTGCCACGGGGCCCGGTTCGACATCGCCGACGGGTCCGTCGTCGCCGGACCCGCCACGGAGCCGCTGCCCGAGATCGCGGTCAGCGTCGGGGACGACGGGATCACCCTGGCCTGACCGGGCGCGTGCCGGGCCCGCGGGCCCGGCACGCGCCCGGTCAGCCCTGCGGGTAGCCCTGGCGCATCAGGCCGTAGGTGATGGCCTGCTCCAGCGCGATCCAGGAGGCGTCGATGACGTTCTCGCCGACGCCGACGGTGGTCCACTCGCCCCTGCCGTCGGTGGAGCCGATCAGGACCCGGGTGACGGCGTCGGTGCCCGAGGTCCCCTCGAGGATGCGCACCTTGTAGTCGGACAGCTCCATGGTGGCCAGCGCCGAGTAGACGCCCTCCAGCGCCGAGCGCAGCGCCCGGTCCAGCGCGTTGACGGGGCCGTTGCCCTCACCGGTGGCGATCACCCGCTCGCCCTTGACGTGCAGTTTCACGGTGGCCTCGCTGACGTTGGCCCCGTCAGGGCGCCGCTCGGAGATCGCGCGCCACGACTCCACCTCGAAGTAGCGCACCGGTTGGCCCGCCTCCTCGCGCAGCAGCAGCTCCAGGGAGGCGTCCGCCGCCTCGAAGCTGTACCCGGCCAGCTCCAGCGCCTTGACCCGGTCCACGACCCGGCCCAGCGTCTCGCGGTCCCCGGCCAGCTCCACACCGAGCTCCCGGGACTTGAGCTCGACCGAGGCGCGCCCCGCCATGTCCGAGACCAGCATGCGCATGTCGTTGCCCACCAGCTCCGGGTCGAGGTGCTGGTAGAGGTCGGGGTCCACCTTGATCGCCGAGGCGTGCAGCCCGGCCTTGTGCGCGAACGCGGAGACGCCGACGTACGGCTGGTGGGTGGCCGGTGCGATGTTCACGATCTCGGCGACGGCCTGGGAGACCCTGGTCATCTCGCGCAGGCAGCCCTCGGGCAGCACCTCGCGGCCGTGCTTGAGCACCAGGGCGGCGGCCACGGAGAACAGGTTGGCGTTGCCGACCCTCTCGCCGTAGCCGTTGGCGGTGCACTGCACGTGCGTGGCGCCGGCGTCGACGGCGGCCAGCGTGTTGGCCACCGCGCAGCCGCTGTCGTCCTGGGCGTGGATGCCCAGGCGCGCCCCGGTCGCCTCGCGGACCTCGGTGACGATCCGGGTGACGTCGGCGGGCAGCATCCCGCCGTTGGTGTCGCACAGCACGACCACGGACACGCCCGCCTCGACGGCGGTGCGCACCACGCTGAGCGCGTACTCCGGGTTGTGGCGATAGCCGTCGAAGAAGTGCTCGCAGTCCAGGAAGACGCGCTGCCCCTGCTCGCGCAGGTAGGACACGGTGTCCGCGACCATCGCGAGGTTCTCGTCGAGGGTGGTGCGCAGTGCCAGTTCGACGTGCCGGTCGTCGCTCTTGGCGACAAGGGTGACGACCGGCGCGCCGGAGTCGCGCAGGGCGGCCACCTGAGGGTCGTCGGCGGCCCGCACACCGGCCCGGCGGGTCGCGCCGAACGCGGTGAGCTGCGCGTGTTTCAGCGAGAGCTCTGTTCGAGCCCGCTGAAAGAACTCCGTGTCCTTCGGGTTGGCCCCCGGCCATCCCCCCTCGATGAAGCCCACGCCGAACTCGTCGAGCAGCTTCGCGATCGCCAGTTTGTCGGCGACGGTGAGGTTGACGCCCTCGCGCTGCGCGCCGTCGCGCAGCGTCGTGTCGAATACGTGGAAACTGTCGTCCAGCATTTGGGGAACTCCCGGAAGTGGATGTCACCTGGTGGCCGACCCTCCGATGCCAACAAAAAAGACCCCTCGTGGACACGAGAGGTCAGCGCGCCGGCGGGGTCCGTTTTCAGCCGGCGCGCCTCACGATAATGATGGCCTGAGGCGACACGGGAACAAGTGTGCCACACGCCTCCCCCGGATCGCACCGGGGCTCCCCCGCCTCCGGTGCCCCACGTGGCGCTCGGGGGCGGTCCCGGAACGGGAACGGCCCCCGCGAAGGCCGCGGAGGCCGTTCCCGCGCTCGGGGCGGGGCCCGGTCAGCCGAACGTGCGGACCCAGCCGTGGTTGTCCGGGCGGGTGCCGTACTGGAGGGCCACCAGCTCCTCGCGCAGGCGCATGGTGACCGGGCCGGGCTGCCCGTCGCCGATCTGGAACCCGCCCCGGGTGCTCTTGACGTGCGAGACCGGGGTGATGACGGCCGCGGTGCCGCACGCGAACACCTCGGTGAGCTCGCCGCCGACCGCCGCCTCGCGCCACTGGTCGGTGGAGATTCGGCCCTCCTCGACGGGGATGCCGAGTTCGGGGGCCAGCTTCAGCAGCGAGTCGCGGGTGACGCCCGGCAGCAGCGTGCCGGTCAGCTCGGGGGTGAGCAGGCGGGCGTCCGCGCCGGAGCCGAACACGAAGAACAGGTTCATCCCGCCCATCTCCTCGACCCAGCGGTGCTCGACCGCGTCGAGCCAGACGACCTGGTCGCAGCCCTTCTCCACGGCTTGCGCCTGGGCCAGGAAGCTGGCCGCGTAGTTGCCGCCGAACTTGGCCTCGCCGGTGCCGCCGCGCACTGCGCGGGTGTAGTCCTCGCTCAGCCAGACCGTGACCGGCTTGACCCCGCTGGCGAAGTACGCCTCGGAGGGGGAGGCGATGAGGACGAACAGGTAGGTGCCGGACGGCCTGTTGACGCCCATGCCCACGTCGGTGGAGATCATGAAGGGACGCAGGTAGAGGCTCATGTCGGGCTTGACGGGGACCCAGTCGGCCTCGTGCGCCAGCAGGGTCTCGATCGCGCCGATGAACAGGTCCTCGGGCAGCTCCGGCATCGCCATGCGCACGGCGCTGCGGTTGAAGCGCGCGGCGTTGGCCTCGGGGCGGAAGGCCGCGATGGAGCCGTCGGGGTGCCGGTACGCCTTCAGGCCCTCGAAAATCTCCTGCGCGTAGTGCAGGACCGAGGTCGCCGGGTCGAGCGAGAGCGGCCCGTAGGGCTCGAGGCGGGCGTCGTACCAGCCCTTCTCCTCGCTGTAGCGGATGGTGACCATGTGGTCGGTGAACACTTTGCCGAACCCGGGGCTCTCCAGGATCGCCTCCCGCTCCTGCGGGGTCCTCCGCCGGGGGGAGACCTGGATGTCGAACGTCAACCCGCTTGTGGTGGTGTCGTTGCTCATTTGCTGTGGGTCCTCTCGGTACATCGGAACGGCAGCGCTGCCGTTCCGGGATCTAGTCTGACGGAAGCGACGCACCCGGGGCCAGAGCCGCCATCGCGGCGGACACGACGACGGGCGCGCCGTGGGGCGCGCCCGTCGCATCAAGGTGTGCTGGTGCCCGGCCGCGCCGTGGAGACAGCAGGGCCGGGGAGGTCTTTCCCGTCTAGCCCTGCTCCGCTACTCGCCGGGCGATGTCATCGCCGACCGCGCTGGTGGAACGCGCGGTCGAGTCCTTGGCCCGGGCCTTGAGGTCCTCGGCGACGGCGGCCTCGACCTGCCCGGCCGCGGCCGCGAGGCCGAGGTGGTCCAGCATGAGAGCCACGGACAGGATGGTCGCGGTGGGGTCGGCCTTGCCCTGGCCCGCGATGTCGGGGGCGGAGCCGTGGACGGGCTCGAACATGCTGGGGGAGTCGGCCTCGGGGTTGATGTTCCCGCTGGCGGCCAGTCCGATGCCGCCCGCGACGGCGGCGCCGAGGTCGGTGATGATGTCGCCGAAGAGGTTGTCGGTGACGACGACGTCGAAGCGTCCGGGGTTGGTCACGAAGAACATGGTGGCCGCGTCCACGTGCAGGTAGTCGACCTCGACCTGCGGATACCCTGCGCCCACCTCGCGCACCACGCGCTGCCAGAGCTCGCCCGCGAAGGTCAGGACGTTGTCCTTGTGGACCAGGGTGAGCTTCCCGCGGGGGCGCTCGGCGGCCTTGGCGAAGGCATACCGGACGACGCGCTCGACGCCGAAGCGGGTGTTGACGCTGTCCTGGGTGGCGATCTCGCCGGGGGTCCCCTTGCGCAGCACCCCGCCCATGCCGGCGTAGGGGCCCTCGGTGCCCTCGCGCACGACCAGCATGTCGATGTCCTCGGGCGCGACACCGGCCAGCGGGGTGGTCACCCCCGGGTAGAGCCGGACCGGGCGCAGGTTGACGTAGTGCGCGAAGCTGAAGCGCAGGCGCAGCAGCAGACCGCGCTCCAGGACGCCGCTGGGCACCGTGGGGTCGCCGACCGCGCCGAGGAGGATGGCCTCGTGGCCGCGCAGCTCCTCCTCCACCGAGTCGGGGAGGGTCTCGCCGGTGGCGTGCCACCGCTTGGCGCCGAGCTCGTACTCGGTGGTGTCGAAGGTGACCCCGTGCCGGGGCGCGACCGCGGAGAGGACCTTGAGCCCCTCCGCGACGACCTCGGGCCCGATGCCGTCACCGGGGATGACGGCCAACTTCACGGTACGAGCGGACATAAAGAGCCTTGCCTTTTGGTTCGATGGTGTCTCGGGGGTCCCAGGCGCGCGCTCCGGCCTCCGGAACCTGCCCGGACGCTGGAGCCCCGCAGACCTCGCGTCTCACTCTCTGAGACGTGAGGCGACGGGAATGAGACAAGCCTATCGAAGCGGGTGAGCGTTCGCGGAGGCTGCCTGGGTTTTCCCCGGAATCCCCGGCGCTCAGCGGCCCGCCGGTCCCCCGTTGTCGCGGCGGTCCAGCGCGGTCTGCAGCGCGCGGGTGGCCTCGTCGCCGTCCGAAGGGGAGGTGGTCTCGTACATGTCGGTCCTCGATTCGCGATCCCGAGCCGCCCCCGCGCGGGGCAGGGGTGAACGGCTCTGCACGGAGGTGCGGGTCCGGAGGGAACGCGCCGTCCCCGGTGGGATCGCCTGACCGGGAGGACCACCGCTCACACCCGGGTCCGGGCGGCGGCGCGGTGCGCGTGGCTGTCCCGGCTTCGTCACCGAGCACCATCTCCTAGGAAGGCAGAATATCGGAGGACCAACTAAATGGCCACACCGCCCCGGAAACGGGTGGGGCCCGCACGGCGCGTTTCGCCGTGCGGGCCCCATTCCGGACGGGCGCCCGCCCGCCCGGGAGCGTCCTGGGGACGCCCCTAGTCGTCCAGGTCGACCCGGCTGATGTCCGCGCCGATCTCGGCGGAGATGGTGGCGAGGGTCTCGTCGGGGATGGCGGAGTCGACGGTCAGCGCGATGAGCGCCGAACCGCCCTCCTCGTCCCGGCTGACCTGCATGCCCGCGATGTTGATCGACGCCTTGCCGAGGAGCTGGCCGACCACGCCGACCACGCCGGGGCGGTCGTCGTAGAAGAAGAACGCCATGTGCTCGCTGGGCGCGATCTCCATGGTGTAGCCGTTGATCTCGACGATCTTCTCCAGCTGGCGCGGCCCCGTCAGGGTGCCCGACACCGACACCCGCCGGCCGTCGGCGAGGATGCCGCGCACCGTGATGAGGTTGCGCCAGTCCGGGCTCTCCTCCTGCGTCGTCAGGCTGACCTCGATGCCGCGCTCCTTGGCCACCAGCGGAGCGTTCACGTAGGTCACGGCCTCCTCGACGACGTCGCCGAAGACGCCCTTGAGCGCGGCCAGCTCGATGATCTTGACGTCGTGGGCGACGATCTCGCCGCGCACCTCGACCTCGACGCGGGTGACCGCGCCGTCGGCCAGCGCGGTGAGGATGCGGCCGATCTTCTCGGTGAGCGGCAGGCCGGGCTTGATGTCCTCGGCCACGCCCTTGCCCTGGATGTTCACCGCGTCGGGCACGAACTCGCCCGACAGCGCGAGCTTGACCGAACGGGCGACCTGGGTGCCCGCCTTCTCCTGCGCCTCGTGCGTGCTGGCGCCCAGGTGCGGGGCCACCACGACGCTCTCCAGCTCGAACAGCGGGCTGTCCGTGCACGGCTCCTTGGCGAACACGTCGATGCCCGCGCCCGCGACCCGGCCGGCCTTGATCGCGTTGTAGAGCGCGGTCTCGTCCACGATCCCGCCGCGCGCGGCGTTGATGACGCGGACGCCCGGCTTGACCTTGCCCAGGGCCTCCTCGCCGATCAGGCCGATCGTGTCGGCGGTCTTGGGCAGGTGCACGGTGATGAAGTCGCTGCGCTCCAGCAGCTCGTCCAGGGTGACGACCTCGACGCCCAGCTGTGCCGCGCGGGCGGGCTGCACGAAGGGGTCGTAGGCGATCAGGTTGGTGCCGAAGGCCTCCAGCCGCTGGGCCACGAGCACGCCGATGCGGCCCAGGCCCACGATGCCGACGGTCTTGTCGTACAGCTCGACACCGGTGTACTTGGAGCGCTTCCACTCCCCGTTGACCAGGGCCGCGTGGGCGGGCGCGGTGTTGCGGGCCGAGGCCAGCAGCAGGTTGATGGCCTGCTCGGCCGCGCTGATGATGTTGGAGGTGGGCGCGTTGACGACGAGTACGCCCGCCTTGGTCGCGGCCTCGACGTCCACGTTGTCCAGCCCCACACCCGCGCGCGCCACGACCTTCAGGGCGGACCCGGCGGCCAGGGCCTCGGAGTCCACCTTGGTGGCGCTGCGCACGATCAGGGCGTCGACTCCGGCGAGCGCGGGGAGGAGCTGTGAGCGGTCGGCGCCGTTGACGGAGCGGACTTCGAAGTCCTCCTCCAGCAGCGCGATTCCAGCGGGCGAGAGTTCTTCCGCGACCAGGACGACTGGCTTGGGCACAGCGAGTTCCTTATGGGGAGTGCGTGTGTTCGGCTGCGACGGCGCCGCAGCCGTGACGTTGGCGGCGTCGGCTCCAGCCAGGCGCCCCGACCGGTGAGAAGTCTAGTTGCCGGGTTTCTCCGATGTTACGAGAACCCCCAGCTTGGCCGACAGGTCCATCCGGGAATTGGTATGGACCAGCGGTTTCCCCGGAGACGGGCGGGGCCCCGGGAGCACGGCGGCGTCCCGGGGCCCGCGCGACCGCCGCCTAGGCCTTGAGCCAGCTCATCAGCGGGCGGAGCTCGGCGCCGACCTTCTCGATCTGCTCGTTGTGCTCGGCCTCGCGGCGCTTGAGGAAGTTCGGACGACCGTTGTCGAACTCCTCGACCAGCTCGCGCGCGTAGGTGCCGTCCTGGATCTCGCCCAGGATCTTGCGCATCTCCTCGCGGGTGGCCTCGGTGACGACGCGCGGGCCGCGGGTGTAACCGCCGTACTCGGCGTTGTCCGAGACCGACCAGTTCATCTTGGAGATGCCGCCCTCGTACATGAGGTCGACGATGAGCTTCATCTCGTGCAGGCACTCGAAGTAGGCGACCTCGGGCTGGTAGCCCGCCTCGACCAGGGTGGCGAAGCCGGCCTTGATCAGCTCCTCGGCGCCGCCGCACAGCACGGCCTGCTCACCGAACAGGTCGGTCTCGGTCTCCTCGGTGAAGGTGGTCTTGAGCGCCCCGGCGCGGGTTCCGCCGATGGCCTTGGCGTAGGACAGCGCCAGGTCCCAGGCGGAGCCCGAGGCGTCCTTCTCCACCGCGACGAGCACCGGGACGCCGCGCCCGGCCTCGAACTGGCGGCGCACCAGGTGGCCGGGGCCCTTGGGGGCGACCATCGCCACGTCCACGCCCGCCGGGGGCTGGATCAGGTCGTAGCGGATGCTGAAGCCGTGGCCGAAGAACAGCGCGTCGCCCTCGCTGAGGTGCGGGGCGATCTCGTTGGCGTACAGGTCGCGGTGGATGTGGTCCGGGACCAGGATCATGATGAGGTCGGCCTCCTGCGCCGCCTCCGCCGGGGTGACGACCCGCAGGCCCTCCTCCTCGGCCTTGGCCCGGCTCTTGGAGCCCTCGGCGAGGCCGACCCGCACGTCGACACCGGAATCCCGCAGCGACAGCGCGTGCGCGTGCCCCTGGCTGCCGTAACCGATGACGGCGACCGTGCGCCCCTGGATGAGGCTCAGGTCGGCGGCGTCGTCGTAGTACATCTGTGCTGCCACTTCGGCTTACTCCTTGATGAAAAGACTTCTCGTCCGTGCTGCGCGGCGGCCGGGCTGGCCGTGGACGCCGCCGGGGCACGCGGGTTCTCCGGTCGGTCCCGGAGAAGGGGTCAGGCGCTGCGCTCGACCGCGCGCAGGGACCGGTCCGTGATGGACCGGGGCCCGCGGCCGAGTGCGACCAGACCCGACTTCACCAGCTCCTTGATCCCGAAAGGCTCCAGGTTGCGGATCAGCGCCTCGAGCTTCTCGGGTTTGCCGACGGCCTCGATGACGACCACGTCCGGGCTCACGTCGACGACGTTGGCACGGAACAGCTCGGCGGTCTCCAGCACGTGGGTACGGCTGCCGGCGTCGGCCTTGACCTTCACCAGCAGCAGTTCCCGCCGCACCGAGGCGTCGGAGTCCATCTCGACGATCTTGATGACGTTGACCAGCTTGTTCAGCTGCTTGGTCACCTGCTCCAAGGGGTGGCGGTCGCAGTTGACCACGATCGTCATGCGGGACAGGCCCTCGTACTCGGTGGGTCCCACCGTGAGGGAGTTGATGTTGAAACCGCGACGGGAGAACAGCGCGGAGGCCCGAGCGAGCACGCCCGGCGTGTCCTCCACGAGGACGGACAGCGTGTGCAGACTCATCGAAACCGTTCCTATTCCTCGTCGTCCCAGTGGGGCGCCATGTCGCGGGCGTACTGGATGCTGTCGTTGCTGACACCAGCGGCGACCATCGGCCAGACCATCGAGTCGTGGTTGACGGTGAAGTCGATGACCACGGGCGCGTCGTCGACGGCCATGGCCTTCTCGATGGTGGCGTCCACATCCTCGGCGCGCTCGCAGCGCAGCCCGACACAACCGTACGCCTCCGCCAGGCGGGTGAAGTCCGGGATACGGACCTTCTCGGTCCCGGGCGAGGGCGAGGTCTGCAGGTTGGTGTTGGAGTAGCGGCCCTCGTAGAACAGGGTCTGCCACTGCCGGACCATCCCCAGGTTCCCGTTGTTGATGACGGCGACCTTGATCGGGATGTTCTCCACGGCGCAGGTGGCCAGCTCCTGGTTGGTCATCTGGAAGCAGCCGTCGCCGTCGATGGCCCAGACCGCCCGGCCGGGGTCGCCGACCTTGGCGCCGAGCGCGGCCGGGACCGCGAAGCCCATCGTCCCGGCGCCGCCGGAGTTCATGAAGGATCCGGGACGCTCGTAGTTGATGAACTGGGCCGCCCACATCTGGTGCTGGCCGACCCCCGCGGCGTAGGCGGCGTCGGGGCCGACGATCTCGCCGATGCGCTGGATCACGTGCTGGGGGGCCAGGGAGCCGTCGCCCGGCTGCTCGTAGCCCAGCGGGTAGGCGGCGCGCAGCCGGTTGAGCTGGTCCCACCACGCCTCGTAGTCGCCCTGACGGCCGGCGGCCTGGTCGTTGCGCACGGCCACGACCATGTCGGCGATGACCTCGCGGCAGTCGCCGACGATGGGCACGTCCGCGTGCCGGTTCTTGGAGATCTCGGCCGGGTCGATGTCGGCGTGCACGATCTTGGCGTCGGGGGCGAAGGAGTCGAGCCTGCCGGTGACCCGGTCGTCGAAGCGGGCGCCGAGCGCGACGATCAGGTCCGCGCGCTGCAGGGCGCCGACCGCCGCGACGGTGCCGTGCATGCCCGGCATCCCGACGTTCTGGGGGTGGCTGGCCGGGAAGGCGCCCAGCGCCATCAGGGTGGTGACGACCGGCAGGCCGGTCAGTTCGGCCAGGACCCGCAGCTCCTGGGAGGCCCCCGCCTTGAGCACGCCGCCGCCGACGTACAGGACCGGGCGCTTGGCCTCGGCGATCATCCGGGCGGCCTCGCGGACCTGCTTGCCGTGCGGCTTGGTGACCGGCCGGTATCCGGGCAGGTCCAGGCGCTGGGGCCATTCGAAGCGGGTGTCGGCCTGCAGCGCGCTCTTGGCGATGTCCACCAGGACCGGCCCGGGGCGGCCGGTGGAGGCGATGTGGAACGCCTCGGCGATGGTGCGCGCGATGTCGTCCGCCTCGCGGACGAGGAAGTTGTGCTTGGTGACCGGCATGGTGATGCCGCAGATGTCGGCTTCCTGGAAGGCGTCGGTGCCGATCGCGGGCGCGGCCACCTGGCCGGTGATCGCGACCATCGGGACCGAGTCCATGTGCGCGTCGGCCAGCGGGGTCACCAGGTTCGTCGCCCCCGGACCGCTGGTCGCCATGCACACTCCCGGACGCCCCGTGGCGTAGGCGTAGCCCTCGGCGGCGTGCCCGGCGCCCTGCTCGTGCCGCATGAGGATGTGGCGCACTTTCTCGGAGTCGTACAGCGGGTCGTAGGCGGGGAGGATCGCTCCGCCGGGGATCCCGAACACGACATCGACGCCGACATGCTCTAACGACCTGATGAGCGACTGGGCTCCGGTCATCTGCTCGGTCATCACTAGATCCTTCGGAGAGGGCGGGTAACGCGTGTCTGGCAACAAAAAACCCCTCACCGCACCAGCGGTTGAGGGGAGCGCGCAGCGTTGACTCGATCAGCTGGCTGCGCGCCGACCAAGTACGAGAATCAGGGAGTTGCTCTGCACGCCACCAACAATGACCGAGGAAGGGACGCTACGTCAAACGGAACACCACTTTGTCTCAACATGTGAGATATTTGGACCACCATATGAATCCTCGCAGGTCGTCCGTTGGAGCCCGCCGGAAGGCCGCGGCCGTGGGGGGCCCCCCCCCCCCGCCCCCGCCCCCCCCCCCGGGCCCCCCCCGCCCCCCCGCCCCCCCCCCCCCCCGGCCCCGCCCGCCCCCCCCCGCCCCCCCCCCCCCCCCCCCCCCCCGGGGGGGGGGGGGGGCGGGGCGCCCCCCCCCCCCCCCCGCGGGCCGCGCGCCCGCCCCCCCCCCCCCCCCCCCCCCCCCCCCACGGCCGCGGCTCCTACAGCGCCGTGGCGCTCGTCTCCCCGCCGACCAGGGCCTCGACCCTGTCCGCGGGCATCGGCCGGGCCACCAGGAAGCCCTGGCCGAACGCGCAGCCCATCTCGCGCAGCCGCTCCAGCTGGCGGGGGTGCTCGATGCCTTCCGCGGTGACCTGCATGCCCAGGTCCTGGCCGAGCCGGATGATGGCCTGGGTCAGCAGCGTGACGGTGCCGTCCTCGCCCAGGTCCCGGATGAAGGACGGGTCGATCTTGAGCTCGTCCGCCCGCAGACGGCGCAGGTGCGCCAGCGAGGCGTGGCCCATGCCGAAGTCGTCGATGGCCAGGCGCGCCCCGAGGTCCCTCAGTTCGGCGAGGCGCTCCACCGCCTGCCCCGGGTTCTCCAGCAGGATCTCCTCGTCGACCTCCATCGTGAGCGCGTCGGCGTTGAGCCCGCTCTCGGCGAGCACCTCGGCGACGGTCGTCACGAACCGCGGCGACAGGACCTGCTTGACCGAGACGTTCACCGAAAGGCCGATGTCCAGCCCGGTGGTGGCCCGCCACACGGCGACCTTCTGGCAGGCCTCGCGCAGGATCCACTCCCCCAGCGGGACGATCAGGCCCGACTCCTCGGCCGGGCCGATGAACTCCTCCGGCGGCACCAGCACGTCCCCCTTGCGCCAGCGCACCAGCGCCTCCACCGCCGTCACCCGGGAGGTCTCCAGGTTCACCACCGGCTGGTACTCGAGCGTGAACGCGTTGTCGGCGAGGGCCTGGCGCAACTCGGTCTGCAGCTCCAGGCGGCTCACCACCTGGGCGTGCATGTGGGCGGCGTAGACCTCCAGGTGGCCGCCGCCCTCCTCCTTGGCCCGCGCCATGGCCATGTCGGCGTTGCGCAGCAGTTCGGAGCCGCCGGTCCCGGGATCGGCGAAGGCCACGCCCACGCTGGCCGTCACCACCACCTCCCGCTCGGCCACCTGGAACGGCTCACCCCCGATCACCCGGATCATCCGCTCGGCGAGGTCCACGACGTTGTCGGCCCTCGGGCGCTCCTCGACCAGCACCGCGAACTCGTCACTGCCCCACCGGGCCAGCGTGTCGCCCGGGCTCAGCGTCGCGCGCAGGCGGTGCCCGACCTGGGCGAGCAGGTAGTCGCCGAAGGTGTGCCCGGCGGAGTCGTTGACGGCGGTGAAGCCGTCCAGGTCCAGGAAGATCGCGGCGGTCTCGACGGGCGCCCGCCCCTCCTCCGCGTGCCGGTCCAGCACCTCCCGGGTGCGCTCCTCCAGGTAGGCGCGGTTGGGCAGGCCGGTGACCCCGTCGTGGAAGGTGAGGTGGTTGACCTGGTTCTGCAGCTCCACCTGGGCGCTGATGTCGCGGGTGGTCAGCAGGAAGCGGTTCGGCTCGCCGGGCCGCTCGTACACCGAAGCCGTCGACGTGGTGTGCCGCCAGGTCCCGTCGGCCGCGCGCACCCGGACCCGCATGTGCACGCTGTCGGCCCCGCGCTTGAACCCGGCCATCGCGGCGGCCACCGCCGGCAGGTCCTCGGGGTGGACCAGGGCGGTCACGGGCTCGGTCAGGATGTCGTCGAGCCGGTATCCGAACGTCTCGGCCGTTCCCGGGCTCACGTAGAAGACCTGGCCGTCCGTCTCCAGGATGAGGATGACGTCCCCGCTGTGCCTCGCCAGCTCGTGGAAGTGCCGTTCGCGGACGTTCACCATCCGGGCGAGGGTCGCGCTCTCCTCCAGCATCCCCAGCATCCGCACCAGCAGCACGACCACCGCCGAACCCGCCACCAGCGGCAGCACCGGCGCGATCCCGCTCATCCGCAGCCCCGCCACGGTCATGGCGACCACGGCCGCGGCCAGCGCCACCGACGCCGCGAGTTCGGGGGCGAACCGGTACAGCCCCCGCCCCGTGATGCGGCGCGGCACCGCCCCCGCGTTCTCCCTGATCAGCCAGGGCAGACCGGCCAGCACCGTGAAGCCGAGGAACCGCACCGCGTACTCGATGCCGCCCGCCACCGGCTCTCCCGTGAGGCGGGTGACGGTGCTGATGAGGTCCGCGCCGCAGATGACGGCGAACGCGCCCATCGCGAGCACGACCGCGCGCCGGGTGCTGTGCGGCGAGGTGAACACGAGCGGGGCCAGCAGGCACAGCACGGCGATGTCCGCGACCGGGTAGACCAGCGCGAACGCCACGAACCCCGAGCCCTCGCCCAGGTCCTGGTAGAGCGGCTGGAAGAGCACGAGCCACACGACGGTGAACACCGAGGCCGCGCACACGTAGCTGTCGGTGAAGTGCCGCAGCGCCGGGCGCACACCCTGGGGCATCGGCGCGAACTTGGTGAAGCCCAGTGCGAAGAGCGGGAGCGCCGCCAGCGAGAACAGGTCGCCGAAGGTCAGCGAGAACGCGGCGGAGCTGAACAGGCCGGTGACGCCGTAGGTGATCGCGCCCGCGCACCAGGCCAGCGCGGCGAAGCCGAACAGCCGCAGCGCCAGCACTCCGTCGGTGCCGTCGGCCCCGGCCCTGCCGTCGTCGTCGGCTCGCGCCCGCAGCCGGGCCGCGTACAGCAGCGAGCAGGCCGCGGCACCGGAGGCCGCGGCGGTCGGCCAGGTCCCCGCCCAGGTGGTCAGCGACACCTCGCCGACCTGGAACAGCGTGCCCAGCGCGTACATCAGGACGACCGCCGCGGCCGCGCCGAGCCAGACGCGCGGGCTCCTCACCGCTCCTCCTCTGGCGGGCGGCCGGGGGGAGCCGGGAACGTGGACGCGCCCGTGCGGTGGTGTTTCTCGACAGTGCCGACCGTGAACATGGGCACCCTTCCAGTCGGTGGTGCTCGAGTCGCTGCGGACTCATGACCCGGGGGAAGCGCACCGGCGCTCCGACGGGGGGATCAGTACTGGGCGGTCTGCCGGGTTCGCGTCGCCTTGTTCTGACGGCCACGGCGGAAGGGCCGTGGCGGCGGGCTCGAACACACCGCCGGATCCGGTGCCTGAAGCCCCTGCCTGCTCACCTCTCAGGCTATTCGGCCAAGGTCACGGTGAGATTGAGAGGAAGCCGAGAGTAGGTGACGGAGTGGTCACACTTCGTCACACGCCGCCCGGACCTGGGACGAGGGCGAGCACGCGATCCTGTGATCTGCGCTTCACCCCCGTCCGGAGCTCCCGGGGGCAGGCCCCCGCCGCGACGGCCGCGGGCGTCGCGGCGGCGGAGGGCACGCCTCAGCCCTGCACGCCCAGGCGCTCCAGGATGAGCTGGCGGGCCCGGCCCGCGTCGGCCTGGCCCCGCGTGGCCTTCATGACCGCTCCGACCAGGGCGCCGGCCGCGGCGACCTTCCCGCCTCGGACCTTCTCCGCGGCGTCGGCGTTGTCGGCGATCGCCTGGTCCACGGCCGCGCCCAGCGCGGAGTCGTCGTTGACGACCTTGAGGCCGCGCGCCTCGACGACCGCGTCGGGGTCGCCCTCTCCCGCCAGCACGCCCTCGACGACCTGCCGGGCCAGCTTGTTGGTGAGCGCGCCCTCCGCGACCAGCGCCGCGACTCGGGCGACCTGCGCCGGGGTGATCGCCAGCGCGGACAGTTCGGTGCCCGCCTCGGTGGCGCGGCGCGAGAGCTCGTTCAGCCACCACTTGCGCGCGTCGGCCGGCGGGGCGCCCGCCTCGACGGTCTCGGCGACCAGGCCGATGGCGTCGGCGTTGACGAGGTCGCGCAGCTCCTCGTCGGACAGGTTCCACTCGGCCTTGATCCGGCGGCGCCTGGCCGCGGGCAGCTCGGGCAGGGCCGCGCGCAGCTCCTCGACCCACTCCGCGGCGGGCGCGACCGGCACCAGGTCGGGGTCCGGGAAGTAGCGGTAGTCCTGGGCCTCCTCCTTGCTGCGCCCGGACACGGTCCCGCCGGTGTTCTCCTGGAAGTGCCGGGTCTCCTGCACGACGCGCCCGCCCGCGGAGAGCACCCCGCCCTGGCGCTCGATCTCGTGGCGCACGGCGCGCTCGACCGAGCGCAGCGAGTTGACGTTCTTGGTCTCGCTGCGGGTGCCCCACTCGGTGGCGCCACGCGGCATCAGCGAGACGTTGACGTCGCAGCGCATCGAGCCCTCCTCCATCCGCACGTCCGAGATGCCGAGGGAGCGCACCAGCTCGCGCAGTTCGCTGACGTAGGCGCGGGCCACCAACGGCGCGAGGTCGCCGGTGTTCTCGATGGGCCTGGTCACGATCTCCAGCAGCGGGATCCCGGCGCGGTTGTAGTCCACGATGGAGTACTCGGCGCCGTGGATGCGGCCGGTGGCCCCGCCCATGTGGGCGGTCTTGCCGGTGTCCTCCTCCATGTGGACGCGCTCGATCTCGATCCGGAACTCGCGCGGCCCGTCAGGGGTGTCCACCGTGATGTCGAGGTGGCCGTCGAAGCACAGCGGCTCGTCGTACTGCGAGATCTGGTAGTTCTTCGGCATGTCCGGATAGAAGTAGTTCTTCCGGGCGAAGCGGCACCACGAGGCGACGGAGCAGTTCAGCGCCAGGCCCAGCCGGATCGCGCTCTCCACGGCCACGCCGTTGACGACCGGCAGCGAGCCCGGCAGCGCCAGGCAGACGGGGCAGACCTGGGTGTTGGGCTCGGCCCCGAACGCGGTGGCGCAGGAGCAGAACATCTTCGACCGGGTGCCCAGTTCGACGTGGGTCTCCAGCCCGAGGACCGGCTCGTACCCCCGCAGGACCTCGTCGTACGCCATAAGCGCCGGAGCGCCGCCCGTGGCCGGGCTACTCGTTACCGCGCTACCCATCGCCGCACAACCCGTTTCCGTATCCGAAGGACCCCGTCCGGCGCTGCCCCCGCCGACCGGACGTCCGTTGGCCATCGTGCGCGCCCCGCCGTGCCGGGCAGTGATCGGGCAGGACACGTTCCGAGCCTACCGATGCCCTGGCGCGCGGGTGACGTCCCGAACCAGGTTGGGCGCGTTCCGGCCTCCGGGGTCGCGCCCCGGCGAAGGTCACAGGAAGCGCACGATTGTCCCGCGGTTTCGCCGGTGGCCGAAAGTGACCGGGTCACTCCGGTTACGCTTTCCGGGATCCGTCCTTTCGGGATCGGCGCAGCACCCCGCCACGAGCCCCGCACGGCCCGGACGCGGGTTCCCTCGCCGTGGTCCTCGCCCCGGGAAGCACATTGCCCAGCCTCACCTCTCTCACCCGACACGGACTGGCGGCACTGGCCGCGGCGGTCCTCGTCGGCTGGGCCGTCCCCCTTCCCGCCGCCGCCGAGGCGGCCTCCGTCGCCCGGGTGGACCGCGCCGGCACCCCCGGGGAGGACATCCACTTCGGCACCGGCGAGTCCGCCGCCACCACCCTGTTCGACCTGAGGGTCGACGACGACGCGACCGTGCGCGCGTACTGCGTGGACGTGAGCGAGTCCGTGGACCACCAAGCGGCGTACGCCGAGACCGGGTGGACGGACCGGACCGCCGCGCGGGACCCCGGCCGGGTCAACTGGATCGTGCGCAACTCCTACCCCGCGCTCCCCCTGGAGCGGGTGGCCGCCGACAGCGGGGTCCCCGGGCTTCGGGCCGAGCAGGCGATCGCCGGCACCCAGGCGGCGATCTGGCACTTCACCAACGGCGTGGACCTGGCGGCCGAAGGACCCGGCGACCGCAACTCCCCGCAGGCGCGGACACTGTACGAGCACCTGCTCGACGGCGCCGCCGACGTGGCCGAACCGAGTCCGGCGCTGGCCATCGGCCCGGCCGAGGTCGTGGGCGAGGCCTCCGCCGCGCTGGGGCCGCTGACCGTGCGCACCACGAGCGAGCAGCCGGTCCGGCTCACCGTGAACGGGGTGGAGGGGGTCGCCCTGGTCGACGAGCTGGGCGACCCGGTCTCCGAGGCCCGCGACGGCGACCAGGTCCTGCTCTCCGTCCCCGCGGGCACCGGCACCGGCACCGCCACGGTCTACGCGCACGCGGAGGAGGCCGCGGTGCGGACCGGCCGCGTCTACACCGGAAGGGACGGCGTGCAGACGCAGCCCCTGGTGGCGGCCGAGCCCGCGACGGCCTCGCTCACCGTCTCGGCGAAGGTGAACTGGAACGCGCCCGCCGCGTCGGACACCGACGCTCCCCCCGCGGACGGCGCCCCCCCGGCCCCGCCGACCGCCGCCGAGCCGCCCGCCGGCCCGGCCCCCGACTCCCCGAGCCCCGTGCCCGGCCCCGAGCCCGGGCCGTCCTCCCCCGTGGCCATCGCCGAGGACAAGCGGGCCGAGCCGGACCTGCCGTTCACCGGGACCTGGCTGGGGGCGATCCTCCTCGCCGCACTGGTCCTGCTGGGGCTGGGCGCGGTCGCCCTCGTCGCGTCGGCCCTGCCGTTCCGCCGCCGACGGGAGTAGGAAGCCCCCGCCGCAGGAGTGTTCCGGCGTCGGGGGTCCGCCGGCCGGATCGCCGGGGCGTCCTCGTGCGCGGCGCGGTGACGGGGCGGCGACGGCGGGCGCGGGTCGGGGCCGCGCCCACGATGTCCGTTTCGCGAGGGTCCCGTTGATGATCGTGACGCCGGCGTCACGGTCATCGGGGTGTTCTCATACTCGGAGCGGGAGCGGGCGCGACCGCCCCGGACGAAGGTGACCGAAACCGGTCGGGAACACTTCCGCAACCCTTGGACAACAATCGGCCGACGCCGGTAACCCTTTCCGGCCCTTTGCGCGTCTGCCATAGCAGGGCATCATAAAAATTGACTAGACAACGGGAAAGGCCCAGGCCCCGACCTTGCGGGGCGCGGAAACCCGACGGGGCAACGGAAGCGGGGCGGGAAAGCGGTCGCGGGGAACGCCCGGACGGACGGCTCCGAAGAGCCTGCTTAACGGGTTGTCCAAAACATATCCGGTTGTTTTTCGCGATCCCTATTGGAAGCCGCCGTTAAGGCTCGCTAGTATCTGGCGGTGCGGTGATCGACCACCTGTCGCCCCGGCGTCGCCCGGGGCCCTGACGTAGCGACGACCGACGTCGGCACAGAGCGACCCGCTGGTTTCCCGATCCGACTGGATACCCGCATCGAGGACTCGGCCCAGGCCCGACCACCCCTCGCGGCGCGGTCCCCCGCACGTGACCACGCGTCAGACCCTGGCGCGGGCGGACCGCTCATCCGGCCCCCCTCTACACACTGGGACACAACTTGCTGACCAACACATCCGTATCCCCCAAGGCCCGCCGGGGCGCACGGCGCGCGCTGACCACCTTCGCGGCCACCACGGCGGCCGGCCTGCTGGCGCTGGGCATCGCCACCGCCCCCGTCTCGGCCGACGAGATCGAGCCGTACGCGGGCGGCGCGCAGGGCACGTACACCGGCAACATCCTGGACGGCGTCAACCTCAAGTTCGACAACCGGGGCTCCGTCCGGGCCTCCCTCTTCGAGCTGACCCTCGAAGACAAGACGACGCTCCCCGCCTACTGCATCGACTTCGAGACCAGCATCGTCTCCCAGGCCGACTACCAGGAAGGCGAGTGGGAGGAGTACCCGGGCGAGGGCGAGTTCGCCGACTCCCAGCCCGGCAAGGTCCTCTGGATCCTGCAGAACTCCTACCCCACGCTCGACGCCGCCGCGCTGGGCGAGGCCGCCGGGGTCGAGGGCCTGAACGACAAGCAGGCCATGTCCGCGACGCAGGCCGCCATCTGGCACTTCAGCAACGGCGTGAACCTCTCCGAGGACAACAACGGGAAGATCCGGGCCGTCTACTCCTACCTGCTGGAGAACGCCACCGAGATCACCCAGGCCCCGGCCTCGCTGACCATCACCCCGAACGAGGCCTCCGGCGTGGCCGGCACCCCGATCGGCGACTTCACCGTCAGCACCACCGCCTCCTCGGTGCCGCTGACCCTGGACGGCCCCGAGTCGGGCGTCGAGATCCGGGACATCGAGGGCAACGTCATCACCGAGATCGGCGACGGCCAGCGCTTCACCGTCACGGTCGAGGACGACGTCCCGGCCGGCGAGGCCACCGTCACCGGTTCGGTGGAGGCCACCGTCCAGATCGGCCGCCTCTTCCAGGGCGTGGACCCCGAGAAGCCGACCCAGACCCTGATCACCGCCGGTGAGGGCGAGACCGAGGCCAGCGCCTCGGCCAAGGTCACCTGGACCGCGCCGGAGGAGTCCCCGAGCCCGACCCCGAGCACCCCGGAGGAGTCCCCGAGCCCGACCCCGAGCACCCCGGAGGAGTCCCCCACCCCCACCCCGAGCACCCCCGAGGAGTCCCCCACCCCCACCCCCACCACCCCTGACGACAAGCCCGGCCTGCCCGTGACCGGTGCCGCGCTGGGCGGCCTGATCGCCGCCGCGGTCGTCGCGGTCGGCGGTGGCGGTGCCGCGATGTACCTCTCGCGCAAGCGCAAGAGCGACCACGGCGCCTGACCGGGGAGTACCGCCCTGTAGAGGGCGGTGACCACGAGCGCCCCCGCCGCAGCGATGCGGCGGGGGCGCTCCGTCGTTCCCGGCGCCGGGAGCGGTCACGGCGGCGGGTCCGGCGACGCGGAAGCCCTCGGGGGCGCGGCCCCCGAGGGCTTCTCCGGCTCGGCGCTCAGACCGCGAACGCGCTCCTGGACAGCAGGTCGCCGCCCCACCGGTCCTTCAGCGCGGCCTCCACGGCCGCGCCCACCAGGTAGGTGCGGTCGTCGGCCAGGGCCGGCGCCATGACCTGCAGGCCCACCGGGAGGCCGTCCTCGGCCGCGAGTCCGCACGGCACCGACAGCGCGGCGTTCCCCGCCAGGTTCGTGGGGATCGTGCACAGGTCGGCCAGGTACATCGCCATCGGGTCGTCGGCGCGCTCGCCGATCGGGAACGCCGTGGTCGGCGTGGTCGGCGAGACCAGCACGTCCACCTGCTCGAAGGCCGCGTCGTAGTCGCGCTTGATGAGCGTGCGCACCTGCTGGGCCGAACCGTAGTAGGCGTCGTAGTAGCCGCTGGACAGCGCGTAGGTGCCCAGGATGATGCGGCGCTTGACCTCCGGCCCGAAGCCCTCCGCGCGGGTCAGCGACATGACCTCCTCGGCGCCGCGGGTGCCGTCGTCGCCGACGCGCAGGCCGTACCGCATCGCGTCGAAGCGGGCCAGGTTGGACGAGCACTCGCTGGGGGCGATGAGGTAGTACGCGGGCAGCGCGGTGGCGAAACTCGGGCAGGACACCTCGACGACCTTGGCGCCGAGGGACTCCAGCAGCTCCACCGCCTCGTGGAAGCGCTCCAGGACGCCCGCCTGGTAGCCCTCCCCGGAGAGCTCGCGGACGATGCCGACGCGCATCCCGGCGATGTCGGCGCGCTTGGCGGCCTCCACCACCCGGGGGACCGGCGCGTCGACGGAGGTGGAGTCGCGGGGGTCGTGCCCGGAGAACGCCTCGTGCAGCAGGGCCGCGTCCAGGACGTTGCGGGCGAACGGGCCCGGGGTGTCCAGGGAGGAGGCGAAGGCGATCAGGCCGTAGCGCGAGGAGCCGCCGTAGGTGGGCTTGGCCCCCACGAGGCCGCACACGGCGGCCGGCTGGCGGATGGACCCTCCCGTGTCGGTGCCGGTCGCCAGCGGGGCCTCGAACGCGGCCACGGCCGCCGAGGAGCCGCCGGAGGAGCCCCCGGGGACGCGGTCCAGGTCCCACGGGTTGCGGGTGGGGCCGTAGGCGGAGTTCTCGGTGGAGGAGCCCATCGCGAACTCGTCCATGTTGGTCTTGCCGAGGATGACGAGCCCGGCGTCGCGCAGCCGCGCGGTGACGGTGGCGTCGTAGGGCGGCTGCCAGCCCTCGAGAATCCTGGAGGCCGCGGTGGTGGGCATGTCCTTGGTGCTGAACACGTCCTTGTGCGCGACGGGCACCCCGGCCAGCGGGCCGAGATCCTCGCCCGCGGCGCGCCGGGCGTCGACCGCGCGGGCCTGCTCGAGCGCGCCCTCGGTGGCCACGTGCAGGAACGCGTTGACCTCGCCGTCGACCGCATCGATCCGGTCCAGGTAGGCCTGGGCCGCCTCGACCGCCGAGGTCTCGCCCGAGGCGATGGCCGCGCCGAGCTCGGCCGCGGTCAGCCGGATCAGCTCGCTCATTCTTCCTCCCCGAGGATCTGCGGTACCCGGAACCGGCCGTCCTCCACCGCGGGGGCTCCCGCCAGCGCCTGGTCGGGGGTGAGGCCCGGCACGGCCTCGTCAGGACGGTAGACGTTGGTCAGCGGCAGGGCGTGCGAGGTGGGCGGGATGTCGCCCTTGGCGACCTCCTGCACCTTCGCCACAGCGGAGATGATCACATCCAGCTGGGCGGCGAGCTGGTCGAGCTCGTCCTCGGGCAGCGCCAGCCGCGACAACCGGGCGAGGTGCGCGACCTCATCGCGGGTGATGGCGGACATGGATTAACCGTTCCTTCGGCGGATTCGGACAGGTCAATCCTATGGCCGCCGCAGGGTCCTCCGAGGACTCCGCCCGGTCAGCCGGTCGAACCGGTGCGCTCGGTGGACTGCGTCCCCAGGCCGCCCTGCTCCAGCAGCCATCCGGTGACGGCCCCGGCGTCCAGCGGCGGGGTGAAGTACCGGCCCTGCGCGGCGTAGCAGCCCAGGGACCGCATGTTCTCGGCGTCGGCGGCGCTCTCCACGCCCTCGGCGGTGGCGCGCAGCCCCAGGGTCCCCATCAGGTCCACCGCCGAGCCCACGATCATCCGGCCGTCCGGGCTCTCGGCCACCCGGCGCACGAACGACTCGTCCACCTTGATCTCCTCGACCGGCAGGCCGCCGAGGCGGGCCAGGGTGAAGTAACCGGTGCCGAAGTCGTCGAGGGCCAGTGAGACGCCCAGGTCCGACAGGGCCAGGATGGTGGGCGCGATGGACTCGGCCTCGGAGACCATGACGCGCTCGCTGATCTCCAGGCGCAGTGCCCCCGGCTCCAGGCGGTGCCGCCGCAGCCCGGCGGCGACGATCTCGGGGAGCGTGGGGTCGAGCAGCTCGCGCGCGGACAGGTTGATCGCCACCGGGACCCTGATGCCCTCGCCCCACCAGCGGGCGATCTGCGGGAGGGTCTGCTCGATCACCTCGTGCGTGAAGCTGCGCATCAGGTAGGACTGCTCGACCATGGGGACGAACTCCTCCGGCGGGAGGATGCCGCGGCTGCGGTGCCGCCAGCGCACCAGCGCCTCCACGGCGACCACGCGGTGGTCGGCGAGTCCGACGATCGGCTGGTAGAACATCTCCAGCTCGTTCTCGATGAGCGCGCGGCGCAGCTCGCTGAACAGGCTCAGGCGGGCGGTGGAGTTGCGGTCCTTGTGCGGTGCGTACAACTCGACCCCGGTGCGGCGCTCCTTCGCCACGTACATCGCCACGTCGGCCCGTTGCAGCAGCAGTTCGAAGTCGGGGGCGTGGTTGGGGTACAGCGCGATGCCGACGCTGGCCTCCAGGTCGAAGTCCATGCCGTCCAGGCGCATGGGCTCGGCCAGGGCCACCCGCAGGCGCGCGGCGACCTCGCGGGCCGATGCGGCGTCGCGGATCTGCGGCAGCAGCACCGCGAACTCGTCGCCGCCCAGCCGGGCCACCAGGTCGCCCGGGCGCACGCTGTGCGTGAGCCGGTGCGCGACCGTCTGTAGCAGGCGGTCGCCCGTGGGGTGCCCGAGGGTGTCGTTGACCTCCTTGAACCTGTCCAGGTCGAGGAGCAGCAGGCCGACCCGCTGCTTGCGGACCTGGGCCTCGCTGAGCGCCTCCTGGGTGCGCAGGATCAGCAGCTTGCGGTTGGCCAGGCCGGTGAGCTCGTCGTGGTTGGCCTGGTGCTCGCGCTTGACCGAGAGCGAGGCGCTGCTGTGGAGCGCGGCCAGCGGGAAGAAGAACAGCGGGACCAGCCAGACCGAGTGCGCCATGGCGACGACGACGAGCGGGGACAGGCTGAGCAGCACCCCCGCGACGAAGAGGCGCTGGCTGATGTCCTTCATCAGCACCTTGTGCAGCGGCGCGCGCTCGTGCATGGCGACCGCGCACTCCACCAGGACCAGGTTGGTGGCGAAGTACGCGGCCCCGGCCAGGGCGACCAGCAGCAGGCCGACGCCCTCGGGCACCCACGGGACCTGCGGCGTCCTGGGGTAGACCAGCTGGACGGCGGCGTCGGCGACGCCGAAGCTCAGGGTGTACTGGGCGACGTTGAAGGCCGTGCGGTGCGGCGCGTGGCCCCGGGCCACCCCGGCCACCAGGGAGGCGACCGCCTGGACCAGCCCTGCGACGGGCAGCCCGTAGTAGATGACCAGCGCGAAGGCGAAGGGCAGCGAGGTGGGGGTGCCGTCGCCCCCGGTGACGTGCTGGGCCGCGATGGGCCGCAGCTCGCCGATGACCACCATGCACAGCAGGACCCACACGAGCGGCTCGGCGCCGAACGCCTGGAGCCGCTCGGCCCCCAGCCAGACCAGGGACACGACAAGGAGAACGCAGCCCGCCGCCGTGGTGCTGACGAAATACAGCCACAGCGGTGTCCCTACCCGGGGTCCGACGTCCCGGGTGTTGTTGGGGTCCTTCATAACGTCCTCGGGGTGGTTCGTGGAACGCTGCTGAACGGGCCGGACTCCCCTCCCGCCCTCGCGCCCCTCACGGGCTCTGTGCCGACCGCCTCGATCACCCCCATGACCGGAACAGCCGCGAACGGCGTGTGCCGCCGCTGGCCAGCTTACGATGTTTCGTCACCACGTGTCGTTGATCGCAGACTTTAGGTGAACCGGACACCACCTGAAACGATCGCCCTTTTCACCCCACAGTACTACGACACGTAGTCTGCCGGACGCGCATCGTATTACCCCGCCGGCCGGCGGGAACAGCCCCCCGGACAGGCCCTACCCGGCCGCGCCGCCCTCCGGCTCCGGCGGGTTGAGCCGGAGCGCCCCGGCGGCTTCGGGCCCCTGCGTGAGCAGGACCCCGAACCCCGCCTCGTCCAGGATCGGGACCCCCAGTTTGACGGCCTTGTCGTACTTGGCCCCGGGGTTCTCCCCCACGACGACGAAGTCGGTCTTCTTGGACACCGACCCGGTGACCTTGCCCCCGAGCTCCTGCACCGCGGCCTTGGCGCCGTCCCGGCTGTAAGCCTCCAGCGAGCCGGTGACGACCGTGGTCAGCCCGTCCAGCAGGCGCGGGCCGTCGTCCGCGCCCTCCTCCTCCATCCGGACCCCGGCCGCGCGCCACTTCTCGACGATCTCGCGGTGCCAGTCCACCGCGAACCACTCGGTGATGGAGCGCGCGATGGTCGGGCCGACGCCGTCCACCGCGACCAGCTCCTCCTCGGTGGCCTCGGCGATCGCGTCCAGCGAGCGGAAGCGCCGGGCGAGGTCCTCCGCCGCGCGCGGACCCACGTGCCTGATCGACAGCGCCACCAGGACCCGCCACAGCGGGCGCCGCTTGGCCTCCTGAAGCTGCTCGAGCAGCTTCTCGACGGTCTTCTTCGCCTCCCCCTCGGAGTTGGCGAAGAAGGTCACCACCTTGGGCTCGCCGGTTCTGGGATCGGTCTTGGGTTCGGTGGTGTCAGGGTCCAGGACCAGCGTCTTGATCGGCAGCAGCTGCTCGACGGTGAGGTCGAACAGGTCCCCCTCGTCGCGCAGCGGCGGCTCGGCCGGCTCCAGCGGCTGGGTCAGCGCGGTGGCCGCCACGTAGCCCAGGGCCTCGATGTCCAGCGCCTTGCGCCCGGCGATGAAGGCCACGCGCTCGCGCAGCTGGCCCTTGCAGTAGCGGGCGTTGGGGCAGCGCAGGTCGATGTCGCCCTCCTTCTGCTGGCCCAGGAGGCTGCCGCACTCGGGGCACTCGGAGGGCATCACGAAGGGGCGCTCGGCACCGGTGCGCTTGTCCGGCACCGGGCCCACGACCTCGGGGATGACGTCCCCGGCCTTGCGCAGCACCACGGTGTCGCCGATGAGGACGCCCTTGCGCGCGACCTCGGAGGCGTTGTGCAGGGTCGCGAACTCCACCTCGGACCCGGCCACGTGCACCGGCTCCATCACCGCGTACGGGGTCACCCGCCCGGTGCGGCCCACGCTCACCTTGACGTCCAGCAGCGTGGTGGTGACCTCCTCGGGCGGGTACTTGTAGGCGATCGCCCAGCGCGGGGCGCGGCTGGTGGAGCCCAGGCGGCGCTGCACCGAGACGTCGTCCACCTTCACCACGACGCCGTCGATCTCGTATTCGGGGTCGTGGCGGTGCTCGGCGTAGTAGGCGATGTAGTCGCGGACCTCGTCCAGGGTGGCCACCACCCTGGTGCGGTCGCTGACCGGCAGCCCCCACGCCGCCAGCAGGTCGTAGGACTGCGACTGGCGGGTGACGGCGACGCCGCTGTGCGCGCCGACGCCGTGCACGAGCATGCTCAGGGGCCGGGTGGCGGTGACACGGGGGTCCTTCTGGCGCAGCGACCCCGCGGCGGCGTTGCGCGGGTTGGCGAACGGCGGCTTGCCCTCGTCCGCGAGCCGGGAGTTGAGCTCCTCGAAGGCCTTGCCCGGCAGGAACACCTCGCCGCGCACCTCCAGCAGCTCGGGCGCGGGGTGCGCGGACTCGTCCAGCCGGAGCGGGATCGCCCCGATGGTGCGGATGTTGAGCGTGATGTCCTCGCCGACGCGCCCGTCGCCGCGGGTGGCGGCGCGCACCAGGCGGCCCTCCTCGTACACCAGGTCCACGGCCAGGCCGTCGATCTTGAGCTCGCACAGGAAGGCGTCGACCGGCACCTCGGCGGTGACCCGCTGCCCCCAGGCCGCCAGCTGCTCGTCGTCGAAGGCGTTGTCGAGGCTCTGCATCCGCTCCAGGTGCACGACCTCGGCGAACTCGTTGCTGATCGGCGCGCCGACCTTCTGCGTGGGGGAGTCGGGGGTGGCCAGCGACGGGTACCCGGCCTCCAGCGCGCGCAGTTCCAGCATCAGCCGGTCGTACTCCGCGTCGGCGATGACCGGCGCGCCGAGGTAGTACCGGTAGCTGTGGTCGTCGAGGTCCTGGCTCAGGCGTGCGTGGTGCTCGCGCGCCTCGGCGGGGACTCCGTCGACGGAGGTCGGGTCTTGCGCGCTCACGCACACGTCCTTTCGTTCACTACCGGCGCTGTGGTTCATCGCGCAGCACCCGTGCCGCCTCGCGGCAGAGCCCGAGCGCGGCGCGGGCGTGCCGGGGAGAGGCTCCGGCCAGCCCGCAGGTGGGCGTCACGACCACGTCGCGGGTCGCCAGTTCGGGGTCGAAACCGATCCGGTTCCACAACTCACGTACGGGGTCGACGGTATCGGCCGCCGCCGACAGTTCCACGTCCTCGGTGGGCGCCACTCCGAGGAGGAGCCCCACCCCGGCCTCCACCGCCGTCCCGATCGCCTCGTCCGACTCGCGGGTCAGCCGCGTGGCGTCCAGGCTGATGGCGCGCGCTCCGGAGCGGCGCAGCAGGTCGACGGGGACCCGGGCGGCGCAGCAGTGCGCGACGGGGTACCCGCCCGCGTCGGTGACGGCGGCGAACAGCGCGCGCAGCCGCTCCTCCACCACGGTCCGGTCGACCGCGCGCAGCCTGCCGTAGCCGCTGGCGGTCGGCACCGAACCGGTGAGCACCGCGGGCAGGCCGGGCTCGTCGACCTGGACGAGGATCCGCGCGCCGGGCAGCCTGCCCCGCACGTCGGCCAGGTGCGCGCCGAGCCCTTCGACCATCGACTCGCACAGGTCGTCGACGGCGCCGCTGTCGGCGACCAGCTTCTCGCCGCCGCGCAGTTCGACGGCGGCGGCCATCGTCCACGGACCGGCGAGCTGGATCTTGAGGGGGCCCTCGTACCCGGCGGCCTGCTCCTCAAGGGCGTCCAGGTCCCAGGCCAGGAAGCCGCGCGCCCGCGTCAGGTCGCGCCCCGGCCGCCGGGCGACCCGCCACCCCGAGGGCTGCACCTCGATCGGGTACTCCACGAGGAGCGCGCCCGCGCGCCCGATCATGTCGGCCCCGGCCCCCCGGCCGGGCAGCTCGGGCAGGTGCGGCAGGCGGGGGAGTTCGCCCATGACGGCGCGCGCGGCCTCGACCGGCTCCGTCCCGGGCCACGACCCGACTCCGGTGAAGGCTCCCGGCTCCCAGGGATGACGCTGTTGATCACTCACGATGCAACAGATTAGGGCACGCCGGACCTCTCATAGATCACCGAGGATTCCCAGAGGACGGCCAGGCCCGAGAGGACGACCAGGAAGGAGAACACGAGGAGGAGGATGACCCATCTGGCTCGCCAGAGCCATCCGAGAACCCCCCACACCGCCATCAAGGACAGGAGGACGGCCAAGAGAACCACCACGATCGGCCATATGACGATCCGGCCGTACCAGGGGTACTCCCCGATGAGCTCGCCCAGCGGCCTGGACTCGGTCTTCCTCCCCGAGGCCTCGGAGAGCACGGACCCGCCCGGTGCTCCTGCTTCGGCCGTCGCTGGCAGAGCCGCGGAGGCGGGTGTCCCGTCCTCGAGCCGCTCGTCACAGACCGCGCAACGAAACGCGCGCCTGGGGTTGAGGGTCTCGCAGACGGCGCAGCTCTTGTTCATGCGGACGAGGAGTCCCGCCCGCGGAGCAGGCTACCGCGCAGCCGGCCGCCTTCCCCCGATGCTCCGGACGCGGCGTGCTTCGGCGCGTCCGGCTCCGGGGCGGCCGCCTCCAGCAGCTTTCCTCGCAGTCGGCGTCCGGTCGAGGGCCCCTCGGACTCCGTTTCCCTCGGCCACCCGCCGGTCCGCTTGGCCTCCGTGCGGAGCTCCTTGAGCCCGTCGAAGACCTGGAGAGCGGTCGGCCGCTCATCCGGGTCCGCGGACAGCATCCTCTGGATCAGAGCGTCGGCCCGGGCCGTCCGTCGCAGGCCCGTGGAGCAGTCCGCACCGGCTCCGCGGAGTTCACCCGGGTAGCGTCCGGCATCCGCCACCGATTCGAAGGCCGCCCCCCGGCCGGTCAGGAAAAGCGCGGCGACCAGGCCCAACGCGAAGACGTCCGAGGCCGTCGTCAACCGCTCCCCCGTGACGCCCCCATTGAAGTAGCCGAAGATCTCGGGCGAGTAGTAGTTGGGGTCCCCGACCATGTCCTCCGGCGGGACCGGTCGGCCGGAGAAGAAGGCGTTGTCGAAGTCGATCAGTTTGGCGGCGTAGTACCCCTTGGCGGTCTCCTTGATGAGGATGTTCTCGGGTTTGAGGTCTCCGTGGACCAGACCTGCTCTGTGCAGGATCTCCAAGGAGTGGGCGACCGTGAGCAGAACGAGGATCCTGCGCTCCACCGGCTCACGGGAGATCATCCGCGGGGAGAGCGAGGTGACGTCGACCTTCTCCGTCACCTTGTAGTACTTCGCCCCTTCCCGGAAGAAGTCGCGCGTGGTGACCAGGTTCCCGCCCGTTTTGGAAAGGGGGGCCAGAGCACTGGTGACAGACTGGTGGTGCTCCTCGAACTTCTCGCACTTCCGAAGCTTGCGCTCCTTCGTCGTGGCGGAACCCGGTGATTCGGGGATCGGATACGTGGGTGCCAGGAACTCCTTGAGGAAGTACTCGTCACCGTCACGGACCGCGAAGGCCCATCGGCACTGACCCCCTCCCGCGGTGGTGAAGTCGGTGGTGATCCGGTACCCCCCGACGGACCTGCTCACGAGGTTCCTCCCAGCCCTTCGGAGGGGAGGATCGCTTCGTACGACTTCCGGTACTCGTCCCACGAGGTGCGGAGTGCTTCGGAGTACTCCTTCTCCGCCGCTTCGGCCTCCGACCGAAGCTCGTCGCGCCTGGCCTGTCTCACGCGAAGCGGTCCGACCCTGTCCTCTACCCGTTCGCGCCGCACCGCGAAGGACTCCTTCATCTGCTGAAATCCGGAGAAACCGACACCGACCGCGGAAAGCGTGGCGTCGTCCCCGGTGGTCCGGTCCACTTCAGCCGTGAGGCGGTCCTGCCACTCGCCGACGGAGTCGGAATCCGCCAGGGTATCGAGGAGCAGCCCCTCGAAAAGGACCGGGCTCTGCAGGTAACCGAAACAGCCGTCCGTAGCCGCGAGAAACACGGCCGCAGTCCTTCCGTTGACGGAGGCTTCGGACAGGCGGAAGGGACGGTCCGCGCAGACGCAGTTGGACAGGGGGGAGTCGGCGGAGAGGTTCTCGTAGGCGTCGGGGGACCCTTTGAGGTGGTCTCGGGTCAACTGCTGGAGTCCGGCATCCGGAGACAGGAGGTAGCCTCGCGAGTCCCCGGCCCAGAAATACCGGCAGACGACTTTCGATGGAAGGCCGTCAGCGCTGTTCCCGACCTCCGGCTCCGGCCTCCCAACCTCCGACACGGCGAGCACCGTCAACGTGGTGGGCAGGGTCCGCAGCATCGAACTGCGCAACCGGCTTCCTGAAGGCCGCAGCGACCTGGAGTACTCGTTCAGGTCCTTCCTGATGCGCTGTTCCAGCCTTGAGCCCGCGTCGGGGGGTATCTCCCCTGAGCGGAGAACCTCGTACGACCACTCTCGGACAGAGCTTCTGACTCTGCGGGACGCCAGGTAGGCTCCACTGAACGTCCCGTTCGGGGTCTGGTAGCCCACCGCGCCGGCCCCGCCGAGACCGTCGAAGACACCGAGGACCGTTGTCCTCCCGATGGCCTCGCACAGCGGTGGCGCGTCTTCCCTCGACCCCTCCCTGTCGATCTGGATCGTCAAGTGCAGCCGTCGCATCACCATCGATTCGGACCGGCCTTCAGATGCTGTTGGCGATGGTGTCGAGGATCGTGGAGTAGTCGACCTCCTCCAGCCCCTTGCCTCCCTGCGAGGGAAAGTGGATGACGTTCTCCCAGTGGTTGGCGATCTCGGTCCAGCCCAGCGCGTCCGGCGCGTAAACGATCAGCCGTTTGGCGTTGGGGTCCATGTGCTCCTGGCCTTCCCACATGTCGGTCAACGCGTCGAAGTCGGCGGGAAGGTCCTCGGGGTAGCCCTCGGGCTTACTTCCGGCCTTCCTCTCCAGCGGATGGACACTGGCATCGGTCCAGACCACGATGATCTGGCGGCGCTTGTCGCTGTCGACGGCCCAGTTCGAGCGCATCGCCACAGCCAGCGCCTCCAGGCCGTTCTCCGGCTCGTCACCGCCACCGGTCGCCGTGATGCCGTCGACGAAGCGGGAGAAGTCCGATGCCTGCTGCGGCAGCGAGAAGAATTCCGAGGCCTCCATCGCCTTGGAGAGGTCGTCGAAGTAGTAGTCGCGGTAGACCACGGCCCGAACCCTCAGCGAGTCGATGCTCTTGCTTTTGTCATCCATCACCCGTCGCAGGTCTTCATGGAAGCGCAAAGCGCTTTCCTTGACCCGGTCGATGATGGGATACATGCTGCCGGTGGCATCGATGCAGAAGACGATGTCGACACCGTAGGTCAAACCCTGCATGCGCGGTGGGGCCTCTCCGATCGGGGGACAGCGGACCACGGCCGTTACAGCACGTCGCCGAGCCGTTCGAATCCCGAGCATCGCCGAGCCCCGACCGGATATCCATCCTCAAAAAAGAGGGGACGGTGGCTTTCCGTCCGACACCACACGCAGAACGGGACGACCCGGACGGATCTCCTGCTCAAAGGGCCTTCGGTGGCCTCATTCGGCCAACCGGAGGGCCGTCTCCGGCGTGGCGGAGGCCGCTCGGAGCCACCGCCCCGGCCCCGGCCTACTCGGCGGCGGAGACCGGTTCCGACCGTTCCGGGGCGGCCCCGGGGTCGGTCGCGGCCCTGCGGCGGCGGCGCCACCACAGGAGGCCGGTGACGGCCGCGGCGGTCGCCGCGACGACGGCGAGCGCCAGGAGCGGCGAGCGCAGGAACAGGCTCCACCACGCGGCCAGGACCGCCATTCCGCCGAGGCTGTAGATCGCCGCCCAGATCAGGCAGCCCAGGAACATCGCGACGAGGTAGCGCGGGAACCTCATCCGCACGCCCCCGGCGGCGAGGTTCACCGCCGTCTGGATGCCGACCGTCATGAAGGAGAGGGTGACAGCGGGCGGTCCGAAGCGGTTGACGAGGCCCTCGGCCCTGGCCAGCCTGGGGCCGATCCGCTCGGCGAACCCGGAGCGGTGCACGCCCGCGCCGAGTCCCCGCCCGATCCAGTAGGTCGCCTGGGCTCTGGCGAAGACGATGCCGAGCAGGGAGAAGTAGACCACCCAGAACGGGCGCCCCTCCAGGAACTCGTACGGCATCACGGTCCTCCCGACGCGGGGTTGGGCACGCCTCCCGGACCGTTCCGGGCGACGCGCCCCAAGGCAGAACTATGCTATGCCTAACCTAACTTGGCGCGACGGAGGGGGGTGAATCGGTCAGCCCGCCGCGGCCGCCTCGCCCACGCGGGACGTCGCCGAGATCGTCGCCGACCCCATCACCACGTCGCCGTCGTAGAGCACCGCCGCCTGCCCCCGGGCCACCCCGGTGGCGGGCTCGTCGAGGACGATCTCCAGCCGGCCGTCGCGCTCGTGGGCCCGGCAGCCGTGCACCTCTCCGTGGGCGCGGAGCTGGACGGTGAACGCCGTCGGCTCGGCGGGCGGCTCGCAGCCGGACCACACCGGGCGCTCGGCGGTGATGCGGTCCACCGCGAGGGCGTCGCGCGAGCCGACGGTCACGGTGTTGCTCACCGGCTCGATCGAGAGCACGTACCGCCGGTTGACCGCGCCGCCGAGGTTGAGGCCCTTGCGCTGGCCCACGGTGAAGGCGTGCGCGCCGTCGTGGCTGCCCAGCACCTCCCCGGACTCGTCCACGATGGGGCCGGGCTCGCTGCCGAGCCTGCGGTTGAGGAAACCCGCGGTGTCGCCGTCGGCGATGAAGCAGATGTCGTGGCTGTCCGGCTTGTCGGCCACCGCCAGACCGCGGCGGTCGGCCTCGGCGCGCACCTCGGCCTTGGTGCAGTCGCCGAGCGGGAACATCGAGTGCGCGATCTGCTCCCGGTCGAGCACCGCCAGCACGTAGGACTGGTCCTTGGCGTAGTCGACGCTGCGGCGCAGCCTGCCGTCCTCCAGCCGCACGTGGTGGCCGGTGCAGACCGCGTCGAAACCGAGCGCGACCGCGCGCTCCAGGACGGCCTCGAACTTGATCTTCTCGTTGCACCGCAGGCACGGGTTGGGGGTGCGGCCGGCCGCGTACTCGGCGACGAAGTCCTGTACGACCTCCCGGTCGAACTCCTCGGCCATGTCCCAGACGTAGAAGGGGATGCCGATCACGTCGGCGGCCCTGCGCGCGTCCCGGGAGTCCTCGACGGTGCAGCAGCCGCGCGCGCCCGTGCGGTAGGACTGCGGGTTCTTGGACAGCGCGAGGTGCACGCCGGTGACATCATGGCCCGCCTCGGCGGCACGCGCGGCGGCCACCGCGGAATCCACGCCGCCGGACATGGCGGCCAGTACTCGCAAAGTCATAACAGTCCAAGCCTAAGCGCTCACCGGAACCACTCCCTACCGGGATCCCGACGCGGTCCCCTGCGGAGAGCACCCCCGGACTCTGCGAAAATCAGGACATGGCTCTGTTCCGTCGCCGCCGCCCAGCCGACTCCGAAACCGCCGTCGCCGTCGACGGCTTCTGGTCCCAGTGGGCCGACCTCCGCGACGCCCTGGCGTCGTCCGTCGACGCGGGGACACCCGTGCCCGACGAGACCTCCGAACTGCTCGGCGAACGCGTCCGGCGCATCCACCCGAACCTCCGCTGGGAGGTGTCCCGCGCGCCGACCCCGGACCCGATCGACCTGACCGCCTCCTTCGACGACCCCGACGCGCTGTTCGCCCGCCTGGACGCGCCCGCCTCGGCGAGCGCCTCCTACGCGCTGACCCTGTCGGCCGGAGCCGACGACGACGCCCGCGTCCTGGCGGAGCGCTGGTACCGGGCCGCGCCGCCGGACGCCGACTGGACGTTCTTCCCGGCCGTCCCCGCGGACCACACCGGGCTCGTCCGGCCGACGACCTGGGACGACCACGAACTGGACCTGTCGCACACGTCGGTGGCGCTGCGCGTGGACCACGCCAGCGGGCGGATCGAGATCGGCGTCTACCACCCCGACTTCATGTTCCTGCCCGAGGAGGTCCAGCGCGGGGTCTCCGAGCACGTGGCGATGCTGGCCCTGGGCGAGGACGACTTCGTGCGCTGGGTCTCCTCGGTGAACCCGCTGGTGGAGAAGCCCTTGGACCCCCTGCCGCCCACCTCGATCCCCTCGGTGGTGCAGCAGCTGTCCGGTGTGGGCGCCAGTGGCGGCTGGGTGACCTTCCAGGGCCGGATACCGCTGCGCGGCGCCCTCCAGATCACGGCGCGGCACCCGCTGCACCGGCGCGACTACCCCGCGCTCTCCTTGTACGTGCAGGTCACGACGGCCTACGGCGAGAGCGACGAGGACCGGCTGCCCGCCGGCTCCTCCGCCTCCGCCCTGGACGCCTACGCCCTGGGCCTGCGCGAGCTGCTCGGCGCGAACGGCGCCCTGTTCGCCCAGCAGACCGTCGGCGGGCAGCGGACCTTCCACTTCTACCTGGACCCCGAGTCGGGCGTCCTTCCCGAGTTCGAGAAGGCCGCGCGCGGCTGGTCCGAGGGAAAGGTCCAGATCACCAGCGCCCTGGACCCCGACTGGAGCACCATCGACCAGATCCTCCGTCCCATCAGGCGCCAACTGGACCGCTAGCGTCCGGTCCGTGGTGTTTTCCCCGCCGATCGTGGCCTTTTCGGGGTCTCGGAGGCGGTCGAGACCCCGAGAAGGCCACGATCGGCGGGAAACCGGCGCGGGGCGCTAGCGGCGCTTGGCGCGGGCCGCGCGGGCGCGCTCCACGGCCGGGCCGATGGCCTCGGCCAGGGTCTTGACGTCGGCCCGGGTGGAGCCGCGCCCCAGGGAGAACCGCAGGGAGTCCCGCGCGGTGTCGGGGTCCGCGCCCAGGGCGAGCAGGACGTGGCTGGCCTGGGAGACCCCGGCCGAGCAGGCCGAGCCGGTGGAGCACTCGATGCCCTGGGCGTCCAGCAGCATCAGCAGCGCGTCGCCCTCGCACCCGGGGAAGCCGATGTTCGCGTTGCCCGCCAGGCGGTCGGTGGGGTGGCCGTTGAGTCTGGCGTCGGGCACCACCGCCCGCACCGCCTCCACCAGCTCGTCGCGCAGCGTCGCGAGTTCGGCCGCGTGCTCGACGCGCTCGGCCGCGGCCAGGCGCACCGCCGTGGCGAAGCCGCGCAGCAGCGGGGTCATCAGGGTGCCCGAGCGCACCTCGCGCTCCTGGCCGCCACCGTGCAGCACCGGGACCGGGTCCACCCCCCTGGCCAGCAGCAGCGCGCCCGCGCCGACGGGACCGCCGAGCTTGTGCCCGGTCACGGTCAGCGCCGACACCCCGCTCGCGGCGAAGTCCACGGGCTCGACGCCGACCGCCTGCACCGCGTCGGTGTGGAACCAGATCCCGTACTCGGCCGCGGCGGCGGCGAGCTCGGCGACCGGTTGGACGGTGCCGACCTCGTTGTTGGCCCACATCACCGACACGAGGGCCACACTCGCCGGATCGCGCTCGATCGCCGCGCGCAGGGTTCCGGGGTCCAGGCGGCCGCGGCCGTCGACCGGCAGCTCCTCCACGACCGCGCCCTGGTGCTCGGCCATCCAGTGCGCCGGGTCCAGGACCGCGTGGTGCTCCACCGCGCTGACCAGGATGCGCCGCCGCGCCGGGTCCGCGCCGTTGCGCGCCCAGTACAGGCCCTTGACCGCGAGGTTGTCGGCCTCGGTCCCTCCGCTGGTGAACACCACCTCGTGAGGGGTGGCGCCCAGCGCCTCGGCGACGGCCTCGCGCGACTCCTCCACCGCGCGCCGGGCCCGGCGGCCCGCCGCGTGCAGCGCGGACGCGTTCCCGAGGGCACCGAACTCGGCGGTCATGTCGGCGACGGCCTCGGGGCGGACCGGGGTCGTGGCAGCGTGATCGAAGTACACCATGGCGATCACAGGATACGACCGCGAAACGGTGTGAAACGCTCCGCCCCCTGCCGGACATGTGTCTTGGTACAGGGCGCGCTCCGGGCCCTGCCCACCAGAACGACGCCTGCGGCGCCGATCCGCCCGGGCCTCCCCGGGCGGCCCTCGCGAACCGGCCGGCCCGGGGACGCGCCCCAGGACGGCCCGCCCACAGAGACAGAGGAGGAGACCACGTGCCTCGCGATGCCCCGGCAAGCGCGCCGGAGGATTCCGTCACACGCTTCGAGGCCCTCTACGACACGTGCTACGGCGATGTCCTCGGATACCTGCTACGCCGTCTCGACCATCCCGAGGCCGCCGCGGACCTGGTCGCGGACGTCTTCGTCACGGTGTGGAACCGCATCGGCGACGTGCCGCCGGCCCCGCAGGCCCGTCCCTGGGTCTTCGGGGTCGCCCGCCGGGTGCTGGCCAACCACCGGCGCGGGGCCCGGCGCGGCAACGCCCTCGCCGCCCGGCTCCGGCTCGAACTGGGCGCCGCCGCGGTCTCCCGCCCCGACTGGGAGGACCAGGCCGTCGCCGACATCGGCCGGGTGTTCCGGACCCTGTCCGACAAGGACCAGGAGGTCCTGACGCTGGCCGCGTGGGAGGCGCTGGACCCCGGGCAGATCGCGGTCGTGCTGGGCTGCGCGCGCGGCACCGCACGCGTCCGGCTGCACCGCGCGCGCGGCCGGTTCGCCCGCGCGCTGCGCGGAGCCGGGCTCGACGTCGCCTCCTGCCTGCCCCCCGAACCCCCTCCCGCCGCCCGCAGAACCCCGAAAGGAGCACTCCGATGAGGGCCGATGAAGGCATCGACCGCGTCGTGGGGCGGCTCGCCCCCCGTGTGGAGGCGCCGTTCGCGCACGATCCGGCCGGCCCGGCCGCACGCGAACTCCGTTCCATGATCATCCGACAGAGCAAGGAAACCACCATGGCAGGAAACCCCCTCCGCCGCCGCAGCCTGCTGATCGGCATCCCGGTGGCGGCCGGCCTGGCCGGAGCCGCGGTCGTGGGCACCGCCCTGGTCTCCCCGTCCTCCCCCGCGGGACCGCCCGCCGCAGAGGCCGACGTACTGGCGATCTCCGAGGACGGCGGCTACCTCGACGTGACCGTCAACGACCCCGTGGCCGACCCCGTCGAGTACGCCCACCAGTTCGAGGAGTACGGGCTCGACGTGGACCTGAGCCTCGTCCCCGCCTCCCCGACCCTGGTCGGGCGGATCGTCATGAGCGACGCCGGGGGCGGGATCGAGGTCATCGAGGCGCCCGGGGAGTGCGCGGCGACCCTGGGCGGCTGCGCGATCGGCGTGCGGATCCCCCTCGACCATCCCGACCCGGTCCGGCTGGTGTTCGGCCGCGCCCCGGCCGAGGGCGAGGAGTACCGGTCCTCCGGCCTGGTCACCGACCCCGGCGAGATCCTGGAGGACGCCGACCTGGCCGGCATGCGGGTCTCGGAGGCCCGCGACGCGCTGGCCGAACGGGGGATGCGCGCCTCCGACTACCGCTACCAGGTCGACTTCCTCACATCGGACGGGACGCCGAGCGGTGTGGGCGCCTCCCGGGTGGTCGCCGGGGACGAGGTCCCCGGCGACTGGTACGTCCACGACGTCGTGGGCACGAGCGACGACTCGGTCCTGCTGTTCGTGGGCCCCGGGACGGAGACCGAGCAGCTGCCCTGCGACTCCCCCGAGGCCCTCGACGCCGCGGAGGCCGCCGGCGCCCCCGCGACCGCCGCCTGCGAGTCGCTGGACACCATGAGCTCCCCGGTCCCGGGCTCCTGAACGGGCCCCGGCTGTTCGGCGGCGGCGGCGCGGGCACGCGAAAGGGCGGCGGCCCCGGGAGGGATCACTCCTCCCGGGGCCGCCGCCCCGCGCCCGGTCCAGGCGCTACTTGCGCTTGTTGATCTCCTCGGTCAGCTGCGGGGCGACCTTGTGCAGGTCGCCGACCACCGCGAAGTCCGAGATCTCCAGCAGCGGAGCCTCGGGGTCCTTGTTGACCGCGACGATCGTCTTGGACGTCTGCATGCCCGCCCGGTGCTGGATGGCGCCGGAGATGCCCAGGGCGATGTAGAGGTTCGGCGAGACGGTCCTGCCGGTCTGCCCCACCTGGAACGCGTTGGGGTACCAGCCCGAGTCGACCGCGGCACGGGAGGCGCCCACGGCCCCGCCGAGCGAGTCGGCCAGGTTCTCGACGACGGAGAAGTCGTCGCCGCCCACGCCGCGGCCACCGGAGACCACGACGGCGGCCTCGGTGAGCTCCGGACGCGAGCCCTGCTCCTGCTTCACGCGCTCGGTGACGCGGGCGGCCTTCGCGGAGTCCGACAGCTCGACCGAGACGGCCTCCTCGACCGCGGCGCCGGGCGCGGCCTCGGCGGCGATCGCGTTCGGGCGCACGGCCACCACCGGTACACCGGTCCTGACCTTGGCGTGCGTGACGACGGCGCCACCGAAGACCGAGTGCTCGGCGACCACGTCGGCGGTGATGTCGACGACGTCGGTGAGCACGCCGGAGCCCAGCTTGACCGCGGTGCGCCCGGCGATCTCCTTGTTCTCGGCGGTGGCCGAGAGCAGGACCGCGGCGGCGGACCTGTCGGTGGCCAGCGTGGCCAGCAGTTCGGCCTTGGGCGCCACGACGTAGTCGTCGAGTTCGGCCGGGGCCGTGTAGACCTTCTCCGCGCCGTACTCGGCGAGCTTGGCCTTGATGCCGTCGGTGGCCTCCCCGACGACCACCGCGGCGGGCTCGCCGATGCGGCGGGCCGCGGTCAGCAGCTCCAGGGCGACCTTCTTGACCTGTCCGTCGACGTGGTCGACGAGGACGAGGACCTCAGCCATGATCTTTCTCCTCTCGTCTCGTCGCTTACAGGAACTTCTTGGCGGCGAGGTAGTCGGCGATCTGCACGCCGCCGTTGCCCTCGTCCTTGACGACGGTGCCCGCCGCGCGCGGCGGGGCCGCCGCGAAGTCCACGACCTCGGTGGTGGCGTTGGCCAGGCCGACCCTGGCGGTGTCGATGCCGGCGTCCGCCGCGCCGAGCTTGGCGACCGGCTTCTTCTTGGCCGCCATGATCAGCTTGAACGACGGGTAGCGCGGCTCGTTGATCTTCTCGACGACCGAGACGACGGCCGGCAGCGTCGCCTCGACCACGTCGTAGCCCTCGTCGGTCTGGCGCTGGATCCGCACCGACGTGCCGTCGATGTCGACCTTGTTGGCCAGGGTGAGCTGCGGCAGGCCCAGGTACTCGGCCAGCGCCGCGCCCACGACGCCGGTGCGGGCGTCGGTGGACTCCGAGCCCAGGATCACCAGGTCGTACTCGACCGTGCCCAGCGCCTGCGCCAGCGCGTAGGCGGTCTGCAGCGCGTCGGAGCCGTGCAGCGCGGCGTCGTTCAGGTGCACCGCCTTGTCCGCGCCCATGGAAAGGGCCTTGCGGATGGAGTCCGTGGCCTGGTCGGGACCGGCGCTGAGGATGGTGACCTCACCGCCGTGCTTCTCCTTGAGCAGCAGCGCCTCTTCGATCGCGTACTCGTCGAGCTCGTTGATCACACCGTCCGAAGCGGCACGGTCCACCGTGCTGTCCGCCGGGTCCAACTTGCGCTCGGTCGCGGTGTCCGGGACCTGCTTGACCAAAACGACAATATTCATGGCCGGTGGCCGACCTCCCTGCCCTTGCCTGCGCCGCCCTGGTGGACGCCGTGGACGCTGGCGCGTCCGTGGTTTCTCTCAAGAGTGCCAAATACCCGAACGGGATTCGGCATCGGGTCGGCGTTCCGGGAACGCCGTCCCGCGCTGTCTCGTCTACTGCTTCCAGACCGATGTTACTGACTGGTAGCAAATGGCGCGAACACCACCTCCCCTCGTCAATTGAGGGAAGGCTCTCCTAAGCTTAGGACCCGAACCACTCCGACGGCCCGGGAAGGGGGTCCCACGCCTGGCCGGGCTGGATCCCGAACACCACCAGGAACAACGCGATCAGGCTGACCGCGACGATGGTCCCCCAGTACACGTACGGGTTGCGGACGGTGATCTTGCCGACCAGCCACCGCGCCTGGCGCTGGGCGCCCCGCGCGTGCGGACCGAACAGGAAGTTCATCAGGACCACGATCCCCACGGCCCAGGTGCCCACCACGTTCGCCGAGTTGCTCCCCGTCGCCAGCCCGATGCCGATGCCGATCACGATCCCGGCCAGCAGGTAACCGAGCCCGTAGGCCGCCGCGGACCCCAGCGTACGCAGGACCGCCCACGGCAGGCTCAACGCCACGACCATGTTGTCGGAGTTGCGCGGGCCCCTCTCGTGCAGGCGGCGGGCGTGCTCGCGCTTGGCGATGTCCAGACCGCCCAGGATCGAGACCGCGATCAGTCCCAGGATCAAGCCGATGGTGGGGACCATGAGGGTCAGGCCGACGATCCACAGGGCGGCCGGAACGGCCAGCAGCCACGGCAGCCGCCGGGCCTCGCGGTCGTCGTACTCGTCCTCGTCGTCCCCGCCCAGGTAGTCGCTGAGCCGGTCCTCGCCCCTGCGGCGCGCGCGGAACCGCTCGAGCAGCCCCTTGGGCTCGTCGTCCTCGAACTCGTCCGCGGAGAAGGTGGAGGTCCGGTTGGCCCGGCCGCCGTCGTAGTCGACGGGAGGAAGGATGTCGCGGAACTCGTCCGGACGCAGGGTGGAGTTGAAGAACTGGGTATGTGGTGGCGAGTCGTCGTCCTCGGGATCGCCCTCGGCGGGCAGCAGCCCGGTGCGCCGCGGGTCGTCCCCGGGCGCGGCCATGGTCTGCTCCGGGGCCCTCTCGGCCCCGGCCGCCATGGTGCGGTCGCTGTTCTCGGCGACGGGGGCGACCTCGGTCCTGGACGTGTCGGGCCGGCTCGCGGCCACGGTGTGGTTGCCGGTCAGCCCCGAGGCCTGGTAGTCGGCCTCGGTCCAGGGCAGGTCCAGGTTGAGCCGCTCGGTCTCGGCGAGCAGCCGGACCGCGTCGGGGCGGGAACTGACATCGCGCGCCACGGCGGACTTGACCAGCGGGCGCAGCGCGTCGGGGATGCCGTCCAGGTTGATCTCGCCGTTGAGGATCCGGAAGAAGATCACCTCGAAGGCGCCCGCGCCGTAGGGCGGGTTGCCGGTGGCGGCGAAGGCCACGGTGGCGCCCCAGGCGTGGATGTCGGTCGCCGGGCTCAGGTCCGACCCCTCGATGACCTCGGGGGACAGATAGCTCGGCGTGCCCACGAAGGTGCCGGTCTGGGTGAGCTTGGCGCCGTCGACCGCGTGCGCGATGCCGAAGTCGATGACGATCGGCTCGCCGTTGGAGATGATCACGTTGCCGGGTTTGAGGTCCCGGTGGATGACCTCGGCGACGTGGATGTCGCCGATCGCCCGGGCCAGGCCGGTGACCAGCCGGGTCAGCGCGCGTCCGCGCAGCGGCCCGTGGTTGGTCACGGTGGAGTCCAGGGTCGGGCCGGGGATGTACTCGGTGACCACCCAGGGCAGCCGCGCGTTGGTGTCGGCGTCGATGACCGCGGCGACGTTGCGGCTGCGCACCCGCCGCATGGTCGCGACCTCGCGGGCCAGACGGGCCCGGGCGATGTCGTCCCCGGCCACCTCCGAGCGCAGCACCTTGACCGCGACAAGGCGGTCTTCAGGGTCTACGGCTTGGTACACAACGCCCATTCCGCCCTGGCCGATACGCCGGCGGATCTTGTACGGGCCGATGTGTTCCGGCAGCCCCTCAGCCTCGGGGAAACCTGCCGTCATTGCCATAGTGAACTCATCCCCTCGAACACCGCATACCGCCTAAAACCGGCCTGGTCGCCGCAATCTTTCGGACCCGCGCACCGGAACCCGGCCGCGCTGTGCGCCGCGCCGATCACCAGGACCGCGCCGACACAGCCTCCCGGCGACACCGGGCGGTCCACGCGGTATCACCGCGGTCACCTCACGCTAACCGGATCGCGCACGGCCGCAAAGAGCTTGCCCTCGACGTCCCACGCGTCCCACGGAGGGACTCCATGAGTATGACGGAAAAACAGGCGATCCGGTTCCCGCGAATATCGGCGGCCGCCTGCCCGGCCGGCTCCCGGACAGGCCCTGGCCTCGGGGTTGTGCGGATCGTAGCGGTCCGCTGATCTTGGGTGATCAGGGCGCTCTCCGTCTCACCCCCCGAGACCCCGCCCCCGGCGCCGCGACCCGCGCCCCGGGGGCCCGGCGCTCCCGCCGGACGCCCCGGGGCCTCCCCTCAGGCGGGTCGTGCCAGGTCCTCGACGACCTCGGCCCCCGGAAGCCCGGCGAGGGCCGCGCCCGGCAGGACGAGTTTGGAGCGGCGCAGGCCGCTGCCGACGACCACATGCGGCCGGGCGAGCACGGCGGCGTCGACCAGGACCGGCCAGTCGTCGGGGAGGCCGACCGGGGTGATCCCGCCGTACTCCATACCGCTTTCCCGCACCGCGTCGTCCCGGGGGGCGAAGCCGGCCTTGCGGGCCCCCAGCCGCCTGCGGACGACACCGTTGACGTCGGCCCTGGTGGTCGCCAGCAGCACGCAGGCCGCCAGGCGGGTCTCACCACCACGCCTGGCCGCGATCACCACGCAGTTGGCCGAGGCGTCCATCGGCACGCCGTAGGCGGCGCAGAACTCGGCGGTGTCCGCGAGTTCCGGATCGATCCCGGCCACCAGCAACCGCTCCACCGGGGTGGTGTGCTTCCAGTCGGCCACCGCCGCGGCGACCGGCGCGGCCAGCAGGTCGGTCCGCTCGACGGCGGGACGGGCGTCGAGCCCCCACATCCCCGCTCACCGCCCCGAGAAGGCGGCCTTGCCGGGCCCCCGCTCGACGAAGCCGCGCATGCCGGTCTTCTGGTCCTCCGTGGCGAACAGCGCGGCGAACTGGAGCCGCTCGACCTCCAGGCCGCTGTCCAGGTCCACCTCCAGGCCCGCGTCGATGGCCTGCTTGGCCGCGCGCAGCGCGACCGCCGGACCGCCCGAGTAGCGCGCGGCCATGGACACGGCCGCGGCGTACACCTCCCCGGCGGGCACGACCGAGTCCACCAGGCCGATCGCCAGCGCCTCCGCGGCGTCGACGTGCCGACCGGTGAAGATCAGGTCCTTGGCCCTGGCCGGGCCGATGAGGCGGGGCAGCCGCTGGGTGCCGCCCGCGCCCGGGATCACACCGAGCAGGATCTCGGGCTGGCCGAGCCTGGCGTCGTCGGCCGCGACCCGGAAGTCCGCGCACAGCGCCAGTTCGCAGCCGCCGCCGAGGGCGTAGCCGGTGATCGCGGCGATGACGGGCTTGGGAATCCGGGCCACGGCGGTGAAGGAGCTCTGGAGCGTCCGGGAGTGCTCGGCCATGCGGACGTAGTCCATGTCCGCCATCTCCTTGATGTCGGCCCCCGCGGCGAACACCCGCTCCCCGCCGTAGAGCACCACGGCCGCCACCGACCGGTCCGCGCCCACCTGCGCGGCGGCCTCGGCGATCTCGGCCTGGACCCGGGCGTTCAGCGCGTTCATCTTGGGCCGGTCCAGCCTGATGACGGCGACCGCCGGATTGTCGGGGTCAGTCTCCACACGAACGAACTCGCCCACAGTCGACACCTCTCACGCGGCTTCGCTTTCCACCCCCTGCCTACCATCCGGAGGCGCCCGCGAAGCGCCGGAGCGTCAACCTCCGGTTCGCTTCGCGCCCCGAACCGGTCACGTCGGCGCGCCGCGGCGCGCCGTCCGGCGGCGGACCCGCCCAGAATCGGCACCGGGGCGTGTCCTCGGTCCAGGTGACCCCGAGGACACACCCTTCCCTCGTCCGCAGGACCGGGAGGCCGGACCCCGCCTCCCGGCCCCGCGGAGCTCAGCCGAACAGCAGTGTCAGCGTGCCGAGTCCGGCCGAGACCGCGTAGGCGGCGGCCAGCAGCACCGGACAGGCCGCGACGAGCAGGGTGTCGGCCGGGCGCCACCGGCTGGTCCGGGCGTGCGAGCGCGGACCGGTGCCGAAGGCGCGGGCGTCCATCGCGGTGGCCAGCAGGGTCCCGGTCCGGATGGAGCGCACCAGCAGCGCGAACAGCCGACCGAAGAAGAGCGCCGTCATCGCGACCGGGTTGTGCCCCGCCTCCAGGCCGCGGGCGCGGCGGGCCAGCGTGATGGTGCGCCACTGGCCCGCCAGCAGCGGGATCAGCCGCAGCGCCGCGAGCACCCCCATGGCGGGCCGCTCGGGGATCCGGAGCCGCTGCACGAGGCTGTCGGCCGTCTCGGTCGGGTCGCTGCTGACGGCGGCCAGGATGCCGGGAAGCGCGATGGCCAGCAGCCGCACCGCGGCGCCGAGCGCGCCCAGCGGCCCGGCCTCGCCGTACAGGAGGTTGACCAGGCCGCTGGACAGGCCCATGAACAGGAACGGGACTCCGAGGACCAGCAGGGTCCGGCGGTCGGCCCCGCTGAACAGCACCAGCGGCAGCACCGCGGCCAGCACCACCCCGCCGGTCACCGCGTCCACCGCCGGGACCAGGCCGACGGCCAGGACCAGCGCGGCGATCAGTTTGGCGGCCGGATTGAACCCCAGCAGCCAGTAGCGCGCCCCGCCGTCCCCGGGGGCGTCGAGGGTCATCGGGTCGCCCCGCCCCCGGTCGGTCGTCCTCATCGCGTCCCTCCGTCCGGGCGCTCCACGCCGTCCGGGCGCTCCACGGGGGTGACCCGGCCGTCGGCGACGCGGAGGCGCGTGTCGGCGAGGTGCCGCAGCAGCAGCGCGTCGTGTGTGGCCATGACGATCGCCCGCCCCTGGGCGCGCAGGTCGCCCAGCAGTTCCACGAGTTCGGCCCAGGTCCTGGTGTCCTGGCCGAAGGTGGGCTCGTCCAGGACCAGCGCGTCGGGGGCGTGCGCGGGGCCGGAGCTGAGCGCGGTGGCCACCGAGAGCCGCCGCTTCTCGCCTCCCGACAGCGTGAAGGGGTGCGCGTCGGCGAGCCGGGCCAGCCGCAGCCGCTCCAGCAGCTCGTCCACCCACGCGTCCGTCTCCGCCCGGCCCATCCCGGCCCTCAGCGGCGCGAACCGCAGCTCGTCCCGCACGGTGGCGGTGACGAACTGGTCCTCGGCGTGCTGGAACACCGTGCCGATGTGCCGGGCGAGCCGCCGCGCGGGCCACCTGGCCAGCGGACGGGCGTCGGCCTCGGCGAGGGGGCCGCGCGGCAGCACCGCCCCGGCGCGCGGCCTGGCGAGCCCGGCCAGCAGCGTCAGCAGCGTGGACTTGCCCGCGCCGTTGGGCCCGGTGAGGGCGGTGGCGGTCCCCGCGGCGACGGCGGCGCGCACACCGCTCAGGACGGTGCGCGCCGGGGCCGCGCGCATGCCCAGGTCGGGCGGGGTGCGCACGAGGCAGTCCACGGCCTCGATGAGGACCGGCCCCCCGGGAGCGGGGGCGAGCCCGGGGTCGGGCTCGCCACCCGGGACCCACACCCCCTGCCCGGCGAGCGCCCTGCCGTGCTCGGCGAAGACCGCGCGGGGGGCGCCGTCGGCGATGACGCCGCCGCCGGGTTCGACCACGACGACGCGGTCCACCAGGTCCACGACCTCGGCGACGCGGTGCTCCACCAGGACGAGGGTGGCCTCGGTGGCGGCCAGCAGCCGGGCCAGGACCCCGCGGATGAGCTCGGCCCCCGCGGGGTCCAGGTTCGCGGTGGGCTCGTCCAGCAGCAGCAGCCGGGGGCGCATGGCGAGCGTCCCGGCGATGACGAGCCGCTGCTTCTCCCCGCCCGACAGCGCGCCGGTGGAGTGGTCGCGCCCGTAGGGGAAGGCGACCTCGCCGAGGGCGGCGTCCACGCGCCGCCAGACCTCGTCGCGCTCGACGCCCAGGTTCTCCGGTCCGAAGGCGACGTCGTCGCCCGCTCGGGCCATCACCAGCTGGGTCTCGGGGTCCTGGCTGACCAGGCCGACGCGGCCGCGCCGCCGGGTGGCGGGTTCGCCGTCGACCAGCAGGACGCCCTCCTGTTCCCCGCTGATGGCGCTGTCGGGGCCGGTGAGGCCGGCGAGGGAGTGCAGGAGGGTGCTCTTCCCCGCGCCGGAGGCGCCGAGCAGCAGCACGCGCTCACCGGGTTCGACGCTCAGGTCGACGCCGCGCAGCGCGTACTCGTCCCGGCCGGAGTGCTTCCAGCCCCAGCCCTCGAGTTCGACGCGGGCGCCGGGGCCGCCCGACGCGCGGGCGGCCCGGTCCGTGGCGGCCACGGTGTCAGTCCCCGGCCGACGGGAAGGGGGCGAGCGCGCCCGCCCTGGCCAGCGCGGTGGTGAGCAGCCTGGCGCCCACGCCCGCGATGACGCCGGAGCTGACCACGACGATGACCCCGTAGGCGATCTGGTGGCCGAGCGGCCAGGTCACGTTCCACAGGATGTTGTCCTTGACGGCGGGCGAGAGCCCCGCGGCCATGGCGGCCAGCACGGCCGCGCCCATGCCCCAGCGCCGGTAGGCGAGGGCGAGGAAGACGAGTTCGGGCAGGAGCCCCTGGAGGGTTCCGTCGATGACGACCATGAGGCCCCACTGGGTGCCCAGGACCGCCGAGACGGAGGCCGCGGCGATGGAGGTGAGCAGCGCCGCGCCCGGCTTGCGGATGACGAGGGCGCCTAGGACCCCGGAGAGCATCCACATGCCGTAGATGACGGCCTGGGCGGGCGGGAAGACCACGAACAGGGGCGTGGTGGCGGTCCACACCATCCCCCACAGCCAGAAGACGACGCCGACGCCGACGCCGATGACGGCGGCCACCACGATGTCCACGGTGCGCCAGTCGAGCAGGTCCCGCAGAACAGCACGGAAGAAGGCGGCGAGGCCCCTCCGCGGCTGGGGGGCGGCCTGGGTGTCCATTGAACGAAGTCCCTTCGTGCATGACGAGAGGGCTCTGCTGCCAAGAGCACTACCGGGCCGTGCCGCGCGCGCCGGAACGGCCGGCGCGCGGGAGCACGCCACCGGCGGCGGTTCCTACGACTTCCTTCGCTGGCATTACCCAGATCAGGTGTGTAAGGGTCTGCGGCGGGGTGCCGCACTCTCAGCGCCGAAGCGCTCCCCTGTCGGTTTCCCCCATTATGGGCGCACGGTCCGTCTTCGGGTCAAGGCGCCCCCCGCGAAGGGGCCGGCGGGCCCGGCCCGCCGGTCCCGGCCTCGTTGTCAGCGAAGGACCACCCCGCCGATGCCCGCCGCGGGTTCGGGGACGACGACCAGGCCCATCTCGGCCGGGTCGGCCAGCAGCGGGTGCCTGGGCAGCACCCGGACCGTGTAGCCGCACGCGCCCGACCTGGCCAGGGGGACCGATCCGGCGAACCGCACGAGCGGGCCCTCGGCGGGCTGGCCGGCCAGCACCGCCAGCTCGGCGAAGGACGGGGTCACCAGCTCCTCCGCCTCGTCGACGCGGCCCAGCGCCACCTCCACCCGCAGGTCCTCGGGGTCGATCCCGCCCAGCACGAGGGTGGCCCGCACCGTGAGCTCCCCGCCGACCTGCGGCGGGTCGTCCATCCCGGTGATCTCGACGTGCTCGATGCGCACCCCCGGCCAGGCCCGCACCACCCGCTGTTTCCAGGCGGCCAGCTCCCGGGCACCGCTCAGCGCCTTCGCGGCGAGCCGCCGCGAGGAGCACGCGGCGGGCCGGTAGAGGCGCTCCACGTAGTCGCGGACCATCCGGGTGGCCAGCACCTTGGGCCCCAGGGAGACCAGCGTGTGCTTGACCATCTCCAGCCAGCGCTTGGGCAGCCCGGCCTCGTCGTGGTCGTAGAACAGCGGCGCGACCTGCTCCTCGAACAGCTCGTACAGCGCGGTGGCCTCGATGTCGTCGCGCCGGTCCGGGTCCTGCACGCCGTCGGCGGTGGGGATCGCCCAGCCGTTGGAGCCGTCGAACCACTCGTCCCACCAGCCGTCCCTGACGGACAGGTTGAGACCGCCGTTGAGCGCCACCTTCATCCCCGAGGTGCCGCACGCCTCCAGCGGGCGCAGCGGGTTGTTCAGCCACACGTCGCTGCCCTGCACCAGCGACTCGGCCAGTGCCATGTCGTAGTCGGGCAGGAAGACGATCCGGTGCCGCACCCGGGGGTCGTCGGCGAACCGGACGATCTCCTGGATGAGGCGCTTGCCGCCCTCGTCCGCGGGGTGCGCCTTGCCCGCGATGACGATCTGGACGGGCCGCTCCGGGTGCAGCAGCAGCGACGTGAGCCGCTCGGCGTCGCGCAGCATCAGGGTGAGCCGCTTGTAGGAGGGCACCCTGCGGGCGAACCCGATGGTGAGCACGTTCGGGTCGAGCACGTCGTCGATCCAGCCGAGTTCGGCGTCGCTCGCGCCGCGCTGGTGCCACGAGTGCCGCAACCGGGCCCGGACCTCGGCGACCAGCCGCCCGCGCAGGGAGCGGCGCATCTCCCAGAGCTCGTTCTCTCCCACCCCGACGACGCGCTCCCACCCCTGGGCGGTGTCGAAGTCCGCGGAGTCGGGGACCAGGGACCGGCCCATCGCGAACGCCTCGTCGGCCACCCAGGTGGGCGCGTGCACACCGTTGGTGATCGAGGTGATGGGCACCTCGTCGACGTCGAATCCCGGCCACAGGCCCTGGAACATGCTCCGGCTGACCGCGCCGTGCAGCCTGCTGACGCCGTTCACCCGCTGGGCCAGGCGCATGCCCATCACGGCCATGTTGAACAGGCCGGGGTCGCCCCCCGGATAGTTCTCGGCGCCCAGCGCCATGACCCGTTCGACGGGCAGCCCCTCCAGCGCGACGGGCCCGCTGAAGTGGCGCTCCACCAGCTCGCGGGGGAAGCGGTCGATCCCGGCGGGCACCGGCGTGTGCGTGGTGAACACCGTGCCCGCGCGGGTGGCCTCCAGCGCCTGGTCGAAGGTCAGCCCCTCGGACCCGATGTACTCGCGTACGCGTTCGAGGCCGAGGAACCCGGCGTGGCCCTCATTCATGTGGAAGACCTCGGGCTCGGGGTGGCCGGTCCGGGCGCAGTAGGCGCGCACGGCCCGCACCCCGCCGACTCCCAGCAGCAGCTCCTGGCGCAGCCGCTGCTCGTTGCCGCCGCCGTAGAGGCGGTCGGTGACTCCGCGCAGCTCGGGGTCGTTGTCCTCCTGGCAGGCGTCCAGGAGCAGCAGCGGCACCCGGCCCACCCGCACCACCCACACGTGCGCCACCAGCGCGCGCCCGTCGGGAAGGTCGACCACGATGCTGACCGGGTCGCCGTCGTCCTCCAGCCGGCTCATGGGCATCCCGCGCGGGTCGATCTCGGGGTACCCCTCCAGCTGCCAGCCTTCGGGCGAGAGCGACTGGGTGAAGTACCCGTGCCGGTACAGCAGGCCCACGCCGATGACCGGGACACCCAGGTCGCTGGCGCTCTTGAGGTGGTCCCCGGCGAGGATCCCCAGCCCTCCCGAGTACTGCGGCAGCGCGGCGTCCAGTCCGTACTCGGCGGAGAAGTAGGCGATCGCCGAGGGCGGCGCGGTCTCGGCGTCGTGCGGGAGCCGCTGGTACCAGAGGGAGGCGTCGAGGTAGTCGTCGAGGTCGGCGGCCGCCTCGGCGAGGCCGGCGCGGAACCCGTCGTCCGCGGCGAGTTCGGCGAGGCGCTCGGGGCGGACCTCGCCGAGCAGTCGGACCGGGTCGTGGCGCACGGCCGCCCAGATCTCGGGATCGACGGCGGCGAACACCGCGCGCGTGGGGGCGTGCCACGCCCAGCGCAGGTTGGCGGCGAGCCTGCCCAAGGGGGCCAGCTCGCCAGGCAGGACGGTACGGACGGTGAACCTACGAATGGCCTTCACGGAGCGTGAGGCTAGTCAATGTACCCGCCGTATGCGAGCCCTCCACGCCATCTCGCGCCACATGTCACGAAATAAGCTTTTTCGGAACCTCATCCCCCGCCAAGGGAAGTGTCAGGAATGTTTCCCGCGATCCGGGGAAGTGGAAACCCGGAGGACCACACTGAGTCATATCGGCCGGAACACTGTGTTATGTCATGCGGAATGCGTGCGTGTTTCGCTTGGTTTACAGGGAAAAGACCGTCGAACTGCAGCGGGGTGACGGATGTGACACCCGGGAACCAAGTCCGCTATGTCCGCCGATGTCACCCCTGGTCAACGATCGACCCCCCCTTGTACAACAGTGAAACCTGTGACTACTCTCACAAAAACGGAACTCTCCGGACTGTCGAAGAGTGGGGAATTCGGCCTGACGATAGACATTAGAGAGACCCTGACACCCCGGTCCGGAAATCTGCGCGAGCGGCTTTTCGGCTAATTCGCCATACCCCGATCCGCTCCCATCCCCATGAACCCGCCGAAACCACCAAAAACACCCACGCCTCTACATCTACGGTGCATCTGTGATCGGACGATTTCCCATTCTCGACGTCGCGCCCGCGGTCGAATCCGGAACGGCCATAGCCGTTGTCGGCGAGACCTTCCCGGTGAGCGCGACCGTGTTCCGCGAAGGGCACGACGCGCTCGGCGCGGGCGTGGTCCTCTACGATCCCGACGGCCGCCGACAACCCCTCGTCCTCCTGCGCGAACTCGCTCCGGGCACCGACCGCTACGGCGCGGACGTCACCGTCGTCTCCGAAGGGCGCTGGTCCTTCGCCATCGAGGCGTGGAGCGACCCGTACGCGACCTGGCGGCACAACGCCGAGATCAAGATCCCGATCGGCCAGGACGTCGACCTGGTGATGGAGGAGGGCGCCCGCCTCCTGGAGCGCGTCGCCCGCCGCGTCCCGCGCCGCCCCGCCATGGCCGAGATCGCCGCGGTCCTGCGGGACGAGTCCCGTCCGGCCATGGAGCGGCTGGACCTGGCCGTCTCCGCCGCGGTCACCGAGGAACTGGCCGCCCGGCCGCTGCGCGAGCTCGTCACCAAGTCCCGGCGCTTCCCCGTCACGGTCAGCCGCAAGCGCGCGCTTTTCGGCTCCTGGTACGAGTTCTTCCCGCGCTCCGAGGGCGCGGTGCTCGACACCGAGGACGGCGAACCCCGCTCGGGCACCTTCGCCACCGCGGCCGAGCGCCTGCCCGCGATCGCCGCGATGGGCTTCGACGTCGTCTACCTGCCGCCCGTGCACCCCGTCGGGCACTCCTTCCGCAAGGGCCGCAACAACGCCCCCACCGCGCAGCCCGGCGACCCCGGCTCGGTCTGGGCGATCGGCTCCTACGAGGGCGGACACGACGCCGTCCACCCGGACCTGGGCACCATCGAGGACTTCGACGCGTTCGTGGCCCGGACCCGCGAACTCGGCATGGAGGTCGCCCTCGACCTGGCCCTCCAGGCGTCCCCCGACCACCCGTGGGTCAAGGAGCACCCCGAGTGGTTCACGGTGCGCGTCGACGGCACGATCGCGTACGCGGAGAACCCACCGAAGAAGTACCAGGACATCTACCCGCTCAACTTCGACAAGGACCCCGAGGGGATCTTCGCCGAGGTGAACCGGATCGTGCGGCACTGGATGGCGCACGGCGTGCGCGTCTTCCGGGTGGACAACCCGCACACCAAGCCGGTGGCGTTCTGGGAGCGGCTGCTGGCCGACGTCGCCCGCACCGACCCGGACGTGCTCTTCCTCGCCGAGGCGTTCACCCGGCCGGCCATGATGCACACGCTGGCCAAGGCGGGCTTCCACCAGTCCTACACCTACTTCACCTGGCGCAACGAGAAGGAGGAGCTGGAAGAGTACCTGCGCGACCTCAGCGGCGACACGGCCGCGTACATGCGGCCGAACTTCTTCCCCAACACGCCCGACATCCTGCACGCGTACCTGCAGCACGGCGGGCGCCCGGCGTTCGAGGTGCGGGCGGTCCTGGCCGCCACGCTCTCGCCGACGTGGGGGATCTACTCCGGTTACGAACTCTGCGAGAACCAGGCGGTGCGGCCCGGAAGCGAGGAGTACCTCGACTCCGAGAAGTACCAGTACCGCCCGCGCGACTGGGACGCGGCCGAGGCGACCCAAATGACGATCACTCCGCTGATCAGCAGGTTAAACTACCTGCGGCGGAGCCACCCGGCCCTGCAAGAACTGCGTAACCTGCGGTTCCACCATGTGGACCAGCCCGAGATCATCTGCTACTCGAAACGGCTGGCGGCCGCCGACCAGGGACCTGACGACGTCGTCCTGGTCGTCGCCAATCTCAACCCGCACCACGCGCGCGAAGCGACCGTGCGGCTCGACCTTCCCGCGCTCGGGTTCGCACCGGACGACCGCATCACGGTCACGGACCAGTTGTCGGGCCTTTCGTACCAATGGGCAGAGGCCAACTACGTCCGCCTCGACCCGCACGTCCAGACCGCCCACGTATTCACCGTCACTTCTGCCGTAGGAGCTCCGAGCTGACCGCTCGCACCGGAGCCTCATCGGGGGAACGCAGTGGACAGCCAACACTGGTGGAGAAGTAGATGACCACACTCGAGCCGGTACCCGGCACCAGCACCACGCCTCTCGTGTCCGTGCCCAACACGTTCACGCACGAGAAGCCCCGCGATCCCTACTGGTACAAGCACGCGGTCTTCTACGAAGTCCTCGTCCGGGGCTTCCACGACTCCAACGGCGACGGTACCGGGGACCTGCGCGGCCTGATCGACAAGCTCGACTACCTCGAATGGCTCGGCATCGACTGCGTCTGGCTGCTCCCCCTGTACGAGTCCCCGCTGCGCGACGGCGGGTACGACATCTCCGACTACATGAAGATCCTCCCGGAGTTCGGGCAGATCGCCGACTTCGTGGAGCTGGTCGAGAAGGCGCACGAGCGCGGCATCCGCGTCATCGCCGACCTGGTCATGAACCACACCAGCGACCAGCACCCGTGGTTCAGGGCGTCCCGGGAGGACCCCGAGGGCCCGTACGGCGACTTCTACGTCTGGTCCGACAGCACCGAGCGGTACGCCGACGCGCGGATCATCTTCGTCGACACCGAGCAGTCCAACTGGTCCTACGACGAGGTCCGCGGGCAGTACTACTGGCACCGGTTCTTCTCCCACCAGCCGGACCTCAACTTCGAGAACCCGGCGGTGCAGGAGGCGATCCTGGAGGTCCTGCGCTTCTGGCTCGACCTGGGGATCGACGGGTTCCGCCTGGACGCCGTGCCGTACCTGTACGAACGCGAGGGCACCAACTGCGAGAACCTGAAGGAGACGCACGAGTTCCTCAAGCGGGTGCGCGCCGAGGTCGACCGCCTCTACCCGGACCGGGTGCTGCTGAGCGAGGCCAACCAGTGGCCCGCGGACGTCGTGGACTACTTCGGCGACTTCGAGTCCGGCGGCGACGAGTGCCACATGAACTTCCACTTCCCGCTGATGCCGCGGATGTTCATGGCCGTGCGGCGCGAGCAGCGCTACCCGATCTCGGAGATCCTCGCGCAGACGCCGAAGATCCCCCAGAACTGCCAGTGGGCGATCTTCCTCCGCAACCACGACGAGCTGACGCTCGAGATGGTGAACGACGAAGAGCGCGACTACATGTACACCGAGTACGCCAAGGACCCGCGGATGCGCGCGAACGTGGGCATCCGGCGGCGCCTGGCCCCCCTCCTGGACAACGACCAGAACCAGATCGAGCTGTTCACCGCGCTGCTGCTGTCCCTGCCCGGCTCCCCGGTGCTGTACTACGGCGACGAGATCGGCATGGGCGACAACATATGGCTGGGCGACCGCGACGGCGTGCGCACTCCCATGCAGTGGACGTCCGACCGCAACGCCGGGTTCTCCCGCTGCGACCCGGGCCGCCTGTACCTGCCGCTGATCATGGACCCGATCTACGGCTACCAGGCGATCAACGTCGAGGCCCAGCGCGACAACCCCAGCTCGCTGCTGAACTGGACCCGGAAGATGATCCAGATCCGCAAGCAGCACGCGGTCTTCGGCACCGGCGAGTTCACCGAGCTGCACGCGAGCAACCCCAGCGTGCTGGCGTTCGTGCGCGAGTTCGGCGGCGACCGGATGCTGTGCGTCAACAACCTGTCGCGCTTCCCCCAGCCGGTGGAGCTGGACCTGCGCCGCTTCGAGGGGGTCACCCCCATCGAGTGCACCGGCGGCGTGCACTTCCCGCCGATCGGCGAGCTTCCCTACCTGCTGACCCTGCCCGGACACGGCTTCTACTGGTTCCAGCTTCCACCGGTTCCCAGGGAAGAGGCACCGGTCAGCGCCGCGTCCACCGTCGCGTCGGTCGGTTCCGAGGCGCCCGCCACCGCGGCCGGGGCCGGCGCGGTCCGGCGACCTACCCGACGGTCCTAAGGAGAACGGATCTCTTTGACATGACCCGGCTTGAGGAGCTACTGGCCACCTGGATCCCGATGCAGCGCTGGTTCGCCGGCAAGGGGGTGCCCGTCGACGCGGTGCGGATCGAGTCCGAACACGTCCTGGTCCCCGGCGCGCCAGGCCTTCGGATGCTGGTGGTGGCGGTTGGCCAGAGAAGCAGGACCGACCGCTACCAGGTGCTCCTCGGGCTGAGGACCCCGGACGCGATCGGGGACGAGCTCGCGCACGCCGTGATCGGCCTGTGCGCGCCGCCCCCCGACCTGGGCGGCCGCGCGCCCGTGGTCGCGTACGACGCCGCGCACGACGCGAGCATGACGACGCACCTGCTGGAGCGGATCGCCGAGGACGCCGACGGCGGTCCGGTCCGGTTCCGCAGGACGTCCGGCAGCACCGTGCGCACCGGGCTGCGCAGCCTGGTGCTGACCGGGGAGCAGTCCAACACCACCCTCGTCTACGGCGAGGAGTACGTGCTCAAGACCTTCCGGCGGCTGTGGCCGGGCCGCAACCCCGACCTGGAGCTGACCTCGGCGCTGGCGGCCGCCGAATCCGACTACATCGCCCGGCCGTACGGCTGGATCGAGACGGACCTGGTCGACCCGGACACCGGCGCGGCGGTCCCCACCACGCTGGCGATGCTGCAGAAGTACCTGCGCAGCGCCACCGACGGCTGGGTGCTGGCCGCGACCAGCGTGCGCGACCTCTACGCGTCGCCGGGCGTGCCGCCCGGCGACGCCGGCGGCGACTTCGCCGGGGAGGCCGAACGCCTGGGCGCGGCCACCGCCGCGGTGCACCGGGACCTGTCCCGGGCGCTGCCCACGGACGTGCTCGGCCCGCGGTCGCAGGCCCGGATGGCGGGCGGCATGGTCGCGCGGCTGCACGCGGCGGTGGCCGAGGTCCCCGCGCTGGCCCCGCACGCCGACGCGCTGTACTCGGCGTTCGAGGCTCTCGGGGAGGTGGACACCGACCTTCCGGTGCAGCGGGTGCACGGGGACTACCACCTGGGCCAGGTGGTGCGCACGGACACCGGGTGGGTGCTGCTGGACTTCGAAGGGGAGCCCGCGGTGTCGGTGCGCGAGCGCCAGAGGCTGTCCAGCCCACTGCGGGACGTGGCCGGGATGCTGCGCTCGTTCGACTACGCCGCCCGGTACCAGCTCATCGGGCACCCCGAGAACGACGCGCTGGCGGAGTCGGCGCGGGCGTGGGCCCAGCGCAACCGCGACGCGTTCTGCGAGGGCTACGCCTTCGGCGGCGGCGTGGACCCGGAGAAGCACCAGGTGGTGCTGCGCGCCTTCGAGTACGACAAGGCCGTCTACGAGGTGATGTACGAGGCCCGGCACCGCCCGGGCTGGATCGGTATCCCACTGGACTCGATCATGGCGCTGACCAGGTGAGGTCCCCCGACCGGTCCCGGGACGCGCTTCCCGGAAGACCCCGAAGGCCCCTCGCGGGCACACGTCCAGAACGCCCCTCCCCGAACGCTACGGATGGCCGATGAACGACGCGCTCACCACCGAGATCGACCGGCTGGTCGCCGGACACCACCATGACCCGCACAGCGTGCTCGGCGCGCACCCGGGGCCGGACGGGGTCGCCGTGCGCGCCCTGCGGCCGCTGGCCCGGTCGGTGCACGTCCTGCTGGAGGACGGGGGCCGGATCGAGCTGACGCACCTGCGCCAGGGCGTGTTCACCGGCACCGTCCCCGGATCGCGGGTGCCCGACTACCGGCTCGCGGTGCGCTACTCGGACGACGGCGAGGAGATCGTCGTCGACGACCCGTACCGGTTCCTGCCCACGCTCGGCGACATGGACACGCACCTCATCCGCGAGGGGCGGCACGAGGAGCTGTGGCGGGCGCTGGGCGCGCACACCCGGCGCCACCCGTCGGCGCTGGGCGAGACCTCGGGCACGTCGTTCGCGGTGTGGGCGCCCAACGCGCGCGGCGTCCGGGTCGCCGGGGACTTCAACCACTGGGACGGCACCGCGCACCCGATGCGCTCGCTGGGCTCCGCCGGCGTCTGGGAGCTGTTCGTGCCCGGGGTCGGTGACGGCGCCCTCTACAAGTACCAGGTGCTGGGCGCCGACGGCGTGTGGCGCGAGAAGGCCGACCCGATGGCGTTCTCCGCCCAGGTGCCGCCGGACACCGCCTCGGTGGTGTTCACCTCCCGCTACGAGTGGCGCGACGACGCCTGGCTGGCCGAGCGCAAGATCGCGGACGCCACGCGCAGGCCGATGAGCGTCTACGAGGTGCACCTGGGCTCGTGGCGGCCGGGCCTGTCCTACACCGAGCTCGCCCAGCGGCTGGTGTCCTACGTCCGCGTCATGGGCTTCACGCACGTGGAGTTCCTGCCCGTGGCCGAGCACCCGTTCGGCGGCTCCTGGGGCTACCAGGTCACCTCCTACTACGCGCCCAGCTCCCGCTTCGGCGACCCGGACGGGTTCCGGCACCTGGTCGACGAGCTGCACCAGGCGGGGATCGGCGTCCTGCTGGACTGGGTTCCCGCGCACTTCCCCAAGGACGAGTGGGCGCTGGCCCGCTTCGACGGCACCGCGCTGTACGAGCACCCCGACCCGCGCCGGGGCGAGCACCCCGACTGGGGCACGCTCATCTTCGACTACGGCCGCACCGAGGTGCGCAACTTCCTGGTCGCCAACGCGCTGTACTGGCTGGAGGAGTTCCACGTCGACGGCCTGCGGGTGGACGCCGTGGCCTCGATGATCTACCTGGACTACTCCCGCGAGTCGGGCGAGTGGGCGCCCAACGCCTACGGCGGCCGGGAGAACCTGGAGGCGATCGACTTCCTCAAGGAGCTGACCGCCACCGCCTACCGCCGCAGCCCGGGGATCACCATGATCGCCGAGGAGTCCACGGCCTGGCCGGGCGTGACCCGGCCCACCGACGCGGGCGGGCTCGGCTTCGGCTTCAAGTGGAACATGGGCTGGATGCACGACACCCTGTCCTACCTGCAGAAGGAGCCGGTGCACCGCCAGTACCACCACAACGAGGTCACCTTCTCGATGGTGTACGCGTTCAGCGAGAACTACGTGCTGCCGCTCTCCCACGACGAGGTGGTGCACGGCAAGGGCTCCCTGCTGAGCAGGATGCCCGGCGACGAGTGGCAGCGCTGCGCCAACCTGCGGGCGCTGCTGGCCTTCATGTGGGCGCACCCCGGCAAGCAGCTGCTGTTCATGGGCGACGAGATCGGCCAGGGCGACGAGTGGTCGCACGAGGCCGGGGTGCAGTGGTGGCTGCTGCGGTACGGCCACCACGCGGGGGTGCAGAAGCTGGTGGCCGAGCTCAACCGGGTCTACCGGGACACCCCGGCGCTGTGGTCGCTGGACACCGCGCCCGAGGGTTTCACCTGGCTGGACGGCGGCGACGCGGGCGGCAACACGCTGTCCTTCCTGCGGTGGGGCGACGACGGCTCGGTGCTGGCCTGCCTGGTGAACTTCAGCGGCGGCCCGCACCCCGAGCGCCGTGTCGGCCTCCCCCACACGGGCCGCTGGCGCGAGGTCCTGAACACCGACGCCTCGGCCTACGGCGGCAGCGGCGTCTCCCAGCCGGGCCTCATCGAGGCGACCGAGGTCCCGTGGAACGGCCAGCCCGCCTCGGCCGTGGTGACCTTCCCGCCCCTGGGCGCGTCATGGCTGGTGTTCGACGGAGGGGAGGACCAGTAGCGCCCCGCCGGGCCGTGCCCCCGCCCGGTACCGCCCGGTGCGGCCGGACACGGCCCGGCGAGACCCCGCTAGCTGTTGTACTCCGTGACGTCCATCGACTCGGCGACCGCCAGGTAGACGCCCTCGTACTGCTGGTCCACCGACCACGCGTACACGGCCACGTCGCTCTGCGGCAGGAACCACAGCCGCACCTCGAACGTGTCGTTGTTCTCGCAGGTCACCGTCCACGTCGAGTAGTGCGACTTGAGGCCGTCGGCGTGCGTGGTGAGGCCGTCCCCGACCAGGGCGAGCTCGGCGCTCACGACCCCGACGTCCCCGGCCGCGGCCGTGTTGAGGCTGCGGCACTTGGAGGTGTCCGCCGCCCAACCGCCGTCCTGGTGGAAGGCGTCGCCCTTCTTCGGCCAGTTGCCGGGGTTCCGCTCCGCGGCCTTGGGAAGCACCTCGATCGCGCCGTACCCGCACTCGGACTGGCCCGGGGGGCGCATGCACAGCCGCCCGTCCGCCTGGTCGACCTCCCAGCCCTCGGGGGCGTTGATCCTCACGCCCTCGATCTCGAAAGGCGTGAAGCCCTCGGGCGCCGGTGCCTGCGCGGCCGGGACGACACCGCCGTACGTGGTGTCGGGCTCGGGAGCGGACGGGATCTCCGAAGCCTGGTCGGATCCGCCGCAACCGGCCGCGAGCAGCGCCACGGCCGCCAGGGCCGCCGCCGCGCGGACAGGGGCACGCCGTGTGGGGGTCCCGACCTCGAACCGCGCTCGGCCTGGCTTGCCGGACATGCGATTCCCTTCTCTACACGCTTGACCTCAACGACGATAGCGGGCGAATCTGGCGTTCTGTGCCACACCCCGTACGCCAACCGCCCCCCGTGCGAGAGGACTCCCGGTGCGCATCGTCGGCTACTTCCCCCAATGGGGCATCTACGACCGCCGCTACTTCCTGCGGGACGTCCACTCCAGCGGACAGGCCGCCAAGCTCACCCACCTCACCTACGCCTTCGGTGAGCTGGACGAAGACGGCGTCTGCGTCATGACCGACGAGGCGACCGGGGACGCCTGGGCCGACTACCAGTGCCGGTTCGGCGCCTCGGAGAGCGTGGACGGCAAGGGCGACTCCTACGAACAGCCCCTGGCCGGGAACTTCAACCAGCTGCGCAAGCTGAAGAAGCGGCACCGGCACCTCAGGGTCGGGATCTCCTTCGGCGGGTGGAACGCCTCCCGGTACCTCTCCAACGCCGCGCTCACCCCCGAGTCGCGCGCGGCCTTCGCCGCCTCGGTGGTCTCCACCTACTTCGACGGGAACCTCCCGGTGCTGCCGGGCGAACCCCAGGGCGGCCCCGGAGTGGCCGCGGGGATCTTCGACTACGTCGACCTGGACTGGGAGTGGCCCGCCTCGGAGGGCAACGCGCACAACGTGACCCGGCCCGAGGACCGGCGCAACTTCACCCTGCTGCTGGCCGAGACCCGACGCCAGCTGGACGCCTTCACCGAGCGGACCGGGCGCCCGACGGGCATCAGCGCCTACCTGCCCGCCGACAGGGCGCGCAGCGACGCGGGGATCGAGCCGGAGCTGTTCCGCTACCTGGACTTCGGGATCGTCCAGGGGTACGACTTCAACGGCGACTGGGACCTGACCACCAACCACGCCTCACAGCTCTACACCCCCCGCGACGACCCCTCCCCCGACCGGCTCAGCGTGGACGCCGGTGTCGTCAACTACCTGGAGCTGGGCGTTCCGCCGGACCGGCTCGTGGTCGGCGTCCCGGGTTTCGGCCGCGGCTGGCGCGGGGTCCGGAGCCGGCGGGACGGCCTCTACCAGCGCGCCGCGGACCTGGCCCCGGGCGCCTGGGAACCGGGCGACGAGGACTACAAGACGCTCGCCCGGCGCCCGGGCAGGCGTTTCCGCGACCCCGACAACGGCGCGGTGTGGCTCTACGACGGCGACGAGTTCTGGAGCTACGACGACCCCGGCCTCATCCGCCAGAAGGCCGCCTACGTCAGGGACCTGGGGCTGGGCGGCCTGAGCCTGTGGTCGCTGGACAACGACGACTCCCAGGGCTCCCTGGTGCGCGCCATGAACGGGTGAGCGGGCGTCCCGCCGCCTCCCGGCCCGCCTGTGGACGGTCCCGCACCCCGTCCGGCTCAGCGGCTAGCCTGGGGGCATGGTGGATGTCGCGAAGCTGCTCGAACCCGTGTCCAAGATCCGTCGGCGGCGCACCGCTCCGCTGGTCCTCGAACTCGACCTGGCCGAGGGGGTCTCCGACGAGGCCCCCGGCGACCCCCTCGGCCAGATCCTGGCGATGCGGCGGCAGCGGCTGTCCGACACCGTCGAGGGCATCCGGCGGGGCGCGCACGACCCCCGGGTCAAGGCGCTGGTCGTCAGGATCGGCGGGAACCCGATCGGCATGGCCAAGGTGCAGGAGCTGCGCCAGGCCGTCGACATGTTCCGCCGCTCGGGCAAGGCCACGGTGGCCTGGAGCGAGTCGTTCGGCGAGTTCGGCCCCGGGTCGATCCCCTACTACCTGGCCACGGCGTTCGAGGAGATCGTGCTACTGCCGTCGGGGGCGGTGGGGCTGACCGGCCTGAGCGCGGAGAACAAGTTCTTCCGCGACGCCGTCGACAAACTCGGCGTCGAGTACGAGATCGGCGCCCGGCACGAGTACAAGACCGCCGTCAACGTCTTCAAGGAGCGCGGTTTCACCGAGGCGCACCGCGAGGCCAGCGGGCGGATCGTCGAGTCGTTCACCGAGCAGCTCGTGGACGGCGTCAGCACCGGCCGGGGGATCTCCGCGGACGAGGCGCGCTCGCTCATCGACCGCGGCCCGTTCCTGGCCGCCGAAGCGCTGGAGGCCGGCCTCGTGGACCGCCTCGGCTACCGGGACGAGATCTACGCGGAGCTGCTGGGCCGCTGGCCGTCCGCCGACGGGCCCGCGCACCTTCAGTACGTCTCCCGCTACCAGCGCGCCCACTCCCTGGTCGACCGGGTCCCGGCGGTGCACCGGGGCGGCTACGTGGCGCTGGTCTCGGGGGTGGGCCAGGTCGTCCCCGGCCGCAGCAGGCGGTCCCCCCTCGGCGGCGGCGCGGCGATGGGCTCGGACACCGTGGCCGCGGCGTTCCGCGCGGCCCGGGCCGACCCGCAGGTGCGCGCGGTGGTGTTCCGGGTGGACAGCCCCGGCGGCTCGTACACCGCCTCGGACGTGATCTGGCGCGAGGTGGGCCTGACCCGCCGGTCGGGGACCCCGGTCGTGGTGTCGATGGGCGAGGTCGCCGGTTCGGGCGGCTACTTCGTGTCGGTCGGCGCGGACGCGATCGTGGCCCAGCCCGGCACGATCACCGGATCCATCGGCGTGTTCATGGGCAAGGCGGTGCTGTCCGGGCTGCTCGGCAGGCTCGGCATCACCAGCGACTCCATCGACGGCGGCGAGCACGCGGGCATGTTCAGCAGCGGCCGTCGTTTCACCGACTCCGAGTGGGAGCGCGTCGACGCGATGCTCGACCACATCTACGACGACTTCACCGCCAAGGTCGCCGAGGGCCGCGGCATGACCCGCGAGCAGGTCCACGAGGTCGCGCGCGGACGGGTGTGGACGGGCCGCGACGCCCTGGAGCGGGGCCTGGTGGACGAGCTCGGCGGGATGGAGACGGCGGTGCGGCTGGCCCGCGAGAAGGGCGGCCTGCCGTCGACCGCCGCGGTGCGCCACTTCCCGCGACTGGGCCCGCTGGAGCGGTTCGTCCCGGCCGAGTCGAGTGAGGACAGAGCCGCGACGGCGCGGGCGCGGCTGAGCGCGTGGGGGCCGCTGGCCGCCGCGTCGGCCCGCCTCGGGCTGCCCGCGGCGGGCCCTCTGGTGATGCCCGGGACCTGGGAGATCCGTTGATCACGGCGGCCGAGTTCGCCGAGACGCTGGCCCGGTTCGCCACCGGGGTGACGGTGGTGACGGTGGCCGACGACCGCGACGACATCGGCAGCACGGTCAACGCCTTCGCGTCGATCTCCGCCGAGCCGCCCGTCGTCATGCTCAGCGTGCTGTCGAGCAGCTACCTCGCCGAGGTGATCGAGCGGCGGCGCCGCTTCGCGGTGAACGTGCTGGGCGCCCGGCACAAGGCCATCGCGGGCCGGTTCTCCGCCGAGGGCCGCCCCAGCGCCCGCCTCCTGCTGGCCGGGGAGCCCCACCACCGGGGCGAGCGCACCGGCGCGCTCGTCCTGGACACCGCGATCGCCGCGCTGGAGTGCTCGCTTCTCCAGCAGGTGGAGGCGGGCGACCACACCGTCTACCTGGCCGCCGTGGACGCCCTTCCCCGCGTCGGCCCCACGGCCACCGACCCCGGTCCGCTGGTCCGGTACGGCAGCCGGTACCGCACTCTGGCCTGAACGAAACTCTCTAGAGAGGCAACTCTGGGTCACTCAAATGTTACGTCCATACTCCTGGCGCGTCAGTTCACTCCTGGGCCGCAACGGAGTCCAATGGGTACATGGAAACGATGTACACGATCCTCGGCATTCTCCTCGTGGGGTTGATCCTCGCCGCGATCCTGTGACCGGGTGATCCTCTCGACGATGAGGACACCGGCATCACGATCACCGGGTGGACTCCAGAGGCAGGACACCAGCTAGATCGCGCTGATCGCGACCCTGTCGTCGCAAAGGCGCCGCAGGTCGTCAGGGTCGCTGGTGACGACGAGCACCGGCCCTGGCTCCCGCATGGCGGTCACCGCGACAACCGCGTCAATGGCATGGTGGTGGCCGTGCAGTCCGGATCGGCCGAGGAGGTCACTGGCCGCCCGCGCGATTTCCAAGGTGACCTCTCTGACTTCGAGGCCGGAGAGCACCCAGTTCAGTCGTGCCGTCTTGATCCGGGTGTCTCGTGCCTCGATGACCGTCATGGAACTGATGACGACGGCGATGTTGTGATCACGCGCGTCATCGATGTAGGCGATCAGGTCCGCGTCCGAGCGCAGGAGCAGTGAGAGTGCCTGACTGTCGAGGACAAGGGTCCCCGAACTCACGCGCTCTGCTTTACGGACCATTCGGCGTGCCTCCGCTCGGCGTCATGCCACGCGGAGCGGACCTTCTTCCGAGACCTCTCCGGGACAGGCCCGTTCTCTGTCTCGTGCTCGGCGACAACCTCCGCCAGCACCTGGCGGCGCAGCTGCTGTTCGATCGCCTCCGCCACGTAACTGGAGAACTCCCTGCTCCCCACTCGCTTGCGGACCGCGGCCACGGTTCCCTCAGGGAGGGAAACGCTGACCTTGGTCGCGTTTCCCTCCCCTGGACGCAGTTCATCGATGTCACTCATGCAAGGAGATTACCACTGGCAGAACTTCCAAGAAGTAGGAAGAGCGGAGGTTCCTTCTTCTTCTCACTGAGATTTGATCACCCGGTTCTCGCAGCCGTCACCCTCGATGGTCGTGACGTCAGCGTCCTGAAATCGCGGATTTCAGGACGCTGACGTCACGACCATCGAGGAGTTCGACGCGGGAGCCGGCGGTCAAGCCCCGGTCAGACCAGGCCCGCCGACTCCAGCCAGTCCGCGGCCACCTCGTCCGGGTCCTCGTGGTCGATGCTGACGCGCTGGTTGAGCTCCAGCAGGACCTCGGTGGTGAGTTCCGCGGAGACGGCGTCGAGCGCCGCGCGCGCGGTGTCGTCGACGCTGTCGCTGTGGATCAGCGGGGTGACGTTCTGCGAGCCGAAGAGGTTCTCGGTGTCCTCCAGGACCACGAAGTCGTTGGCCACGATGGTGGGGTCGGTGGTGAACAGGTTCGCCACCTCGACGTCGCCGTCCCGGAGCGCCTGCCAGACGATGCCGATGTCCAGGGACCGGAACTCCTGGAACTCCAGGCCGTAGCGGTCCTGGAGTCCCGGCACGCCCTGGGTGCGGGTCTCGAACTCGGGCGGTCCGCCCAGGACCAGCTCCCCCGCCACCGGTTCCAGGTCGGCGATGGTGGCCAGGTCGTGCTCCCGCGCGGTGTCCCGGGTGACGCTCAGGGAGTCCTTGTTCTCCGCCTCTGAGGAGTCCAGGATCTCCAGGCCCTCGGGCAGCGCCTCGGCGACGGCCGCATTGGTGCCCTCGGTGTCGGACGCCGTGGCGTCGGGGTCCAGGTAGAACAGGATCGCGCCGTTGTACTCGGGGAAGACCGACAGGTTCCCCGAGGCGATCTGGTCGTAGTAGACCTCGCGGCTGCCGATGTTGAACCTGGTCTCCACGTCCACACCCGCGGCCTCCAGCGCCTGGGCGTAGATGTTGCCGAGCAGGGTGCTCTCGGGGAAGTCGGCGGAGCCGACGACGACCGTCCCGGCCTCGGGCGCGCCGTCGGCGCCCTCGCCCCCGGCGAACGGGTCGGTGCCACCGCCGCATGCGGTGAGCAGGAGCAGGAGCGGTACGCCCGCTGCGACGGGCCGTGCCAGAACTCGCATTGTGTCGCTCTCTTCTTGTATCGCGGAGGATCTCACGGAAACGCGGGGTGCGGGACCGGGCGGCTACCCCGTGGCCGCCCCGCGCAGACCGGGGGCCACCAGGAACCGGCGCAGCAGGGCGAACAGCGCGGTGACGAGCACGGCGAGCAGGACGACCAGCAGCGAGCCGCCCACCACCATGTCGAACTCCCTGCGCGCCTGGCCGTCCACGATGAAGCGGCCCAGACCCCCGATGCCGACGTAGGCGGCGATGGTGGCCGTGGAGACGACCTGGACGGCCGCGGTGCGCAGCCCCAGCAGGACCAGCGGGAGCGCCACGGGCAGCTCCAGTCTGAGCAGCACCTCCCAGCCGCGCATCCCCATGCCCCGGGCGGCATCCCTGAGCTGCGGGTCGACGCCGCGCACCCCCTCGTGGGCGTTGACCATGACCGGCGGTACCGCCAGCGCCACGAGGGCGACCATCACCGGGAGCAGGCCGATCCCGGCGGCGAGCACCACCAGCATGAGGACGCCGATGGTGGGCAGCGCGCGGGCGATGTTGGCCAGGCTCGCGGTGAGGAAGCCCCCGCGGCCGGTGTGCCCGGTGGCCAGGCCGATGGGGATGCCGATCAGGGCGGCGAGCAGCAGGGCCAGCGCCGAGTAGCCGACGTGCTCGGCCAGGCGCGCCGGGATGCCGGCGGCACCGGACCACTGCGCGGGGTCGCCGAACCACTCCCAGAAGGAGAGAAGGATGTTCACGTCCGGGCTCCCTCTCCCCTTCGGGCGCTCCCGCGCCCGGCCGCGGCCCCGTGGTCGCGCGTCCACGGCGTGAGCAGGCGCTGCGCCAGCACGAGCACCCCGTCCACGAGGAAGGCCAGCAGGACCGAGAGCGTGATCCCCACGACGATCGGGGTGGTGAACTGGCGCCGGAACCCGTCGGTGAGGATCAGCTGGCCGAGTCCGCCGAGCCCGACCAGGGAGGCGACGCTGACCATGCTGATGGTGGCCACGGCCGCCACCCGCAGGCCCGCGATGACCACCGGCAGCGCGATGGGGAACTCCACCTGGACGAGCCTGCGCAGCGGCGAGAAGCCCATCGCGACGGCGGCCTGGCGCACGTGGTCGGGGACCTGGCCGAGGCCGTCCACCACGTTGGGCACCAGGATCGCCAGCGTGTACAGGCTCAACGGGATGATCGCGGTCCACGGGCCGAATCCCGTGTAGGGCAGCAGCAGGAAGAACAGCGCGATGGACGGCACCGCGTACAGGACGTTGACGCCGGTGAACACCGGCGGGTAGAGCCACCGCCAGCGCGCGCAGGCCACGCCGAGGACCACGGCGAGCAGCAGGCCGATCAGGATCGGGGACAGTGACAGCTGGAGGTGCTCCAGCAGCCGCGTGCCGATCGGGTCGACCAGGTTCCCGGTGATCCAGTCCCACCGGACCAGCGGTTGGTCACCCATTCCGGCCCACCGGTCGGGTGGTCGGCGCGTCGTCGGTGCCGACCGCCCAGATGGCCGACCCCAGGTCGGTCTGGGCGACCACTCCGACGACCCGGCCCTCCTCGTCGACCCCGACGGCGCGCCCCGCGGGCGACAGCACGGCGGCGTCCAGGGCGGCGCGCAGGGAGTCGGTGGCGACGGTGAAGACGTGCCCGTAGCCGACGAGGTCGAGGTCGCCGACGGCGTCGACGGAGCCGACGGCGCCGCGCTCCAGGTCCCGGGCGGCGACCCAGCCGCGCGGGCGGCGCTCCCCGTCCACCGCCAGCAGCCACGGCTCGCCACTGCTCCGGGCCACTTCGCGGGCGCGGGCGATCGGGGCGCCCTCGCCGACGATCGCGTCCGTGTGGAGGTCGAGCAGACGCGCGGGGAAGAACGAGAGCCGCCGCACACCCCGGTCGTAGCCGATGAAGCCCTCCACGAACGCGTCCACGGGCTCGGCCAGGAGCCGCTCGGGCGCGTCGGCCTGGGCCAGGACGCCGCCTGGCCGGAAGACCGCGATGGAGTCCCCGAGCCGGACCGCCTCCTCGATGTCGTGGGTGACGAAGACGATGGTCTTGCGCAGTTCGCTCTGCAACCGGAGCAGCTCGTCCTGGAGGCCGGTGCGCACGACCGGGTCCACCGCGCTGAACGGCTCGTCCATGAGGAGGACGGGCGGGTCCGCGGCCAGGGCCCGGGCGACGCCCACGCGCTGCTGCTGGCCCCCGGACAGCTGGTGCGGGTAGCGCCCGGCCTGCTCGGGGTCGAGGCCCACCAGTTCCATCAGTTCCCGGGCGCGCGCACGGGCCCCGGCCTTCTTCCAGCCGAGCAGGAGCGGCACGGTCGCGATGTTGTCGACGACGGTGCGGTGCGGGAAGAGCCCGGCCTGCTGGATGACGTAGCCGATGGAGCGGCGCAGTACCGCGGGGTCCTGCGCCCGCACGTCCCGGCCGTCGATGGCGATCGAACCCGAGGTGGGTTCCACCATCCGGTTGATCATCCGCAGCGAGGTGGTCTTCCCGCAGCCCGAGGGGCCGACGAAGACAGTGATCCGCCCGGTGGGGATCTCGATGTGGAGGTCGTCGACGGCCGTGGTGCCATCGGGGTAACGCTTGGTGACGCCCGCGAAGGTGATCATGGGACGTGGACGTGTCCTTGGGAGAGCCGCCGTTCGGTCATGCGCACCCTCGTTCCCCCTGTTTCACACCCCAAACCACTCGGACCACCAAATCTAACATTTGCCACTTTTCTCTCTTTCCGGGAAAAGCGGACGTCCCCCGCTGTCTTGGCCTTTCCGGGGTCTCGGAGGCGGCGGTTCGAGGGCTGGTTCCGCCCCCGCTCGGAATGACCGTGGGCTTTCTGCCCGTTTCGGGGCCGGGAAGGGCAGAAAGCCCAAGACCGTCAACGGAACCACCGGTGCCCGAATCACCCCCACCCCGGGGACTCTCTAGTCGGCTTTCGCCACCCAGTCGGGCAGTTCGGACAGGCCGGAGAGGATGACGTCGGCCTGCTCGGCCTCGGGCCGCTCGGCGTGCAGGTAGCCCCAGGGCCCGCGGCGCAGCAGCGCGGCGCGCAGGCCCGCGGCCTTCGCCGGAAGGACGTCGTTGTCGAGGCGGTCGCCCACGTAGAGGATCTGGTCGGGGTCGGCGCCGGCCTCCTCGACGACCCGGGCGAAGAACTCCGGGGCGGGCTTCGCCACCCCCCACACGTCCGAGATGTGGACGGCGTCCACCGGCAGGCCCATGGCCTCCAGCGCGGGTCCCGCCTGCACCGGCTGGTTCCCGGCGACGAGCACCCGCACCCCCCGCGCGCGCAGGTCGCCCAGGGCGGCGCGCACGTCCGGGTAGAGGTCCTCCTCGTCGAAGTCCTCGCGCAGCGACTCCGGCTCGTCCCGCCGCCAGGCGGCGGTCTCGGCCCCCAGGTCGAACCCGGGCTTGACCAGTCTGAAGGCGTCCAGCATCGGCCGCCCTTCGGTGATGACCCCGCCGAGCACCCCGAAGAAGGTCAGGTGCGGCACCCCGAGGCGGTCGGCCCACCGGGCGAAGATCCTGGTCTCGTCGATCAGGGTCTCACCGACATCGAAAACTACGCTGCGGATCGTCACAAAAGGGACGCTAACACAAGGGAGCGCGCCGGTTCCGGCTGCCGCCCGCGGCTCCGGCGGCGGCCTTCGCGGCCACTGGGGAAGCTCCGGCGCGGGGGTGGTTCGGGCCCTGCCTCCCGGTGATCTTGACCTTTTCGAGGTCTCAACCGTCTCTGGGACCCCGAAAAGGTCAAGATCACCGGGAGGAACGGACACCACGGACGTCGGGAAGGATGGCTCCCACCCCCGGCCCCCGCTCGCCGTCGCCGTCCGCCGTCACCCCGTGATCCGTACGGCATGAGGCCGAAAGGCCCCCGAAACACCGGTGCCCGAGTCACCCCCGCGCCGGAGGTTCCCTACCCGCTCGGCGGGCGCAGCACCGCGAAGGCGTCGGTGATCTCCAGGCTCCGGGCGCGGAACCGGAAGAGCGCGGCGGGCCGCCCGCCCGAGCGCCCCGAGGGCACGCTCTGCCCGGTCTCCTCGATCTGCCCCCGGCGCAGCAGGACCCGGCGCAGGTTGGTGGCCGCCACGTCGTGGCCGAGCGCGGCGCGGTAGTAGCGCGAGAGCTCGGACATGGTGAACTCGGGCGGCGCGAGCGCGAAACCGATGTTGGTGTAGGAGAGCTTGGCGCGCAGGCGGCGCCGGGCCGAGCCGACCATGGCCGCGTGGTCGAACGCCATGGGCGGCAGCTCCGGGACCGGCCGCCACTCGGTGTCGACGGGGACGACCGGGTCGATCCCGGCGGGGACGAGCCCCAGGTAGGCGGTCGCGAGAGTGCGGCCGAAGGGGTCCCGGTCGGGATCGCCCCGGGTCTCCAGCTGTTCGAGGTGGGAGAGGTCGCGCACGTCCACCTTCTGCGCGAGCTGGCGGCGGATCGACTCGCCCAGCCCCTCCGCCGCGCCCAGCCGCCCTCCGGGCAGTGCCCACAGCCCCTCGCACGGCGGACGGCCGCGCCGCCACACCAGCACGCACAGCCGGTCCTGGCGGATCTGGAAGACCACGGCCAGCACTTCGTGGGCCGCCTTGGGCCCGCTCCCGGAGGAACGCTCCTGGAGACCGCTCACGAGTTTCTCGCCGACCTCGTCGATGTTCACCCCGGTCCCTTCCGTCCGTTGGAAGTCATGTTAAGCTGCGTCGAGTTTTTGCCTATCAGACGAAAACTAGATGTGACCACATCGGCACGTTCGGGACCGTCCCGCCGACCGGCGCGGCGGGCCTCCGGCCCGGCTGAAGGAAGAAGCACCGACATGGCAACGGTCACCGCCCCAATGGACACACGGGCCAGGCAGGAGTGGGCCGAGGAGGTCCGCCGCCTGGCCAGGGAGCGCGACGCGGTCATCCTCGCGCACAACTACCAGCGCCCCGAGATCCAGGACATCGCGGACCACACCGGGGACTCCCTCGCTCTGTCCAGGCTGGCCGCCGGCGTCGAGGCGAGCACCATCGTCTTCTGCGGCGTGCACTTCATGGCGGAGACGGCCAAGATCCTGTCCCCCGAGAAGACCATCCTGCTTCCCGAGCCCGAGGCCGGGTGCTCGCTCGCCGACACGATCACGGCCGACGACGTGCGCAAGTGGCGCGCGGAGCACCCCGAGGCGGTCGTCGTGGCGTACGTCAACACCACCGCCGCGGTCAAGGCCGAGACCGACATCTGCTGCACCTCCTCCAACGCCGCCGACGTCATCCGGTCCGTCCCCGAGGACAGGGAGATCCTGTTCCTGCCCGACCAGTTCCTGGGCGCGCACGTCAAGCGGGTGACCGGGCGGGACAACATCCACGTGTGGATGGGCGAGTGCCACGTGCACGCCGGGATCGACGGCCACACCCTGCGCCGGCGGGTCGAGGCCGAACCCGACGCCGAGCTGTACGTGCACCCCGAGTGCGGCTGCGCGACGTCGGCCCTGTACCTGGCCGCCTCGGGCGCGGTGCCCCAGGAGCGGGTCAAGGTGCTCTCCACCGGCGGCATGCTGAGCGCCGCGGAGAAGACCACCGCGGGCAAGGTCCTCATCGCCACCGAGACCGGCATGCTGCACCAGCTGCGCGCGGCCAACCCCACGACCGTCTTCGAGCCGGTGAACTCCCGCGCGGAGTGCCACTACATGAAGATGATCACCGCCGAGAAGCTGCTGGCGGCCCTGCGCCACGGCACCACCGAGATCACCGTTCCCGAGGACATCGCGGCCAGGGCCCGCCTGTCCGTCGAGCGCATGGTCGCCATCGGGTCGCCCTCGCGCGGCGGCGAGTAGCCTCCGGCCGCCCGGCGGAGGCCGGACAGGGGTCCCTGTCCGGCCTCCGCCGCCCCTGCTCGCACTACCCGGGGTAAGAGCAACCTTGCGGTTTGGATACATATCCTGGAACCCGGGGACAGCGGTGACCCCGGTCGCTAGCGTCTCGGGCATCCCCGGCTTTTCGCCCCTTCCGGGCGTCCGGGGACCCCACGTGGAAGCGGACGGGCGGAGGAGGCGTGACGACGCAGCGAGGATCGGGGCGGCACCGGGCCGAGGACGACGGCGGGTTCGCGGTCCTGCTGCGGGAGGGACGGGGGCACGAGCAGTGCTACGACGCGTTCTCCCCCGCGCTCTACCGCTACTGCTGGAGCCTACTGGGCCCCGGCCCGGGGGAGGAGGACGCCCCCGGCGCGGCCGTGTACGCGACCTTCCTGGCCGCGGTCGAACTGCTGCCGCGGCTGCGCGACCGGAACGCGGTCCGGCCCTGGCTGTTCGCGCTGGCCCGGACCGCCTGCCAGCACCGCGGCTTCGCCCGGAGCACCCCCTACGGGGCACTTCCCACCTCGGCCGAGGAGCGCCCCGTCGTCAACGCGGTGCTCCAGATGCCGCCCAGCCAGCGCGAACTGCTGGAACTCTCCATGCGGCACGGCCTGTCGCACACCCAGATCGCGACCGTGCTGGGCCTGGACCCCGAGACGACGGGCGAACTGTGCCGCTCCGCGGCGAAGCGGGCCGTGGACCTGCTCTCCGACGAGGTGGAGCCGGACGGCGCCATGCCCTTTCGGCCGGTCCCGGCGGACCTCCCCGGGCTGCTGTCCTCGGTCGCGCTGCCCGGTCCGCCGCGGAGCCTGCGCGAGCGGGTCGTCTCCGACTGCGCCGACCCGGACGCGGCTCCGAAGCGGCAGGCGGCCGGGACCCTGGTCAGGCCGCTGGGTCCGAACGGCTTCCCGTTGCACCGGACACGCGGCCCCGTCCCGTCCGCCCCGCAGGGCCCCGAGGAGGCGCCGCTCTTCGACGCCACCGAGGAGGACGCGGACCCCGCGAGGGTTCCCGCCGACCGGGTCACCACCTTCGACCTGCCCCTCCCGCACTACACGGAGCCGCTGTCCGAACTCGCGCCCGCGGTCGGCGGGGCCGCGCCCGACGAGCGCGACCAGCGGTCCCGCTGGCTGCTCCCGGCCACCGCCGGACTGGCCACCGCTCTGGTCGCCTTCGGGCTGTGGGGGGCGGGGGCCCTCCTGCGGGACGTCCCCGAGACCACCGTGGCCGAAGGGCCGCCCCCCGGCCAGGTGAACGCCACTCCCCTGTCCGGCGACGCCGCCGGGACTCCCGAGCCCGACCGGGACCACGGGCCTGCCGCGGCCGGGACCGCTCCGACCGCGTCGGCCCCGGGGACGCCGCCCCCGACCGGGGAGCGCTCCGCCACGGCGGATCCGACCTCCGGGCCGCACCACCCGGACACCCCGCCGTCCCCCGGGCCGCATCCCGGGCCGGAGTCGCGCCCCAGCCCCGAGGCGTCCCCGTCGACGGCCGCGCCGTCCCCGGACCCGGTCTCCGAGAAGCCGGACGACGCGGTGACCACCCTGCTCGACGGGGTTCGTGACCTTCTGGGCCTGGACAGAGACCAGAGGTAGGGGCCGGGACACGGCCCTGCCCCCTACCGAATGCAACGGGTTCTATTCCTTCGCCGGACCGGCGGTCCGCCCCGCTTCTCCCAGGAGATTCCCAGGGGCCGCGTGGAGCCGTCGACGGTCGGGGGATCAGAACCGGGCGAGCAGCGGCTCGGCCGCGACCTCCAGGCGGCGCTGGACCTCCTCGATGTCGCGGTGCCCCTTGAGGGTCTCCAGCATCTCGAAGATCCAGATGCCGGCCAGCGAGCCGACCAGGATGTACTCGGCGCTGTCGCGGTCGGGTTCGGCCGGGGGCCGACCGCCCTGCTCCCCGCCGTCCGGGCCCAGCGGCGCTCCGACGCAGACCCGCCACAGCAGGTCGGTGATACGCGGGCCGAGTTCGGCCCGGGCCTCGGTCATGATGAGCGAGCGCACCAGCGCGTCGGCGAGCTCGGGTTCGCGCATCAGCCCGCGGGTGGCCCGCATGAGCACGTCCACCGCGCGGCCGTACGCGGTCCCTGCCTGGGGCGGGCGGCGGCGGATACTGCTCTCGAGGAGGTCGAGCTCCTCGGTGACGACCGCGACCACCAGGTCCATCTTCGACGGGAAGTACCGGTACAGCGTGCCCAGCGCCACCCCGGCGCGCTCGGCCACCGCTCTCATCTGCATCGCCTCGACGCCCCCGCGAAGCGCCAGTGCCGCCGCCGTCTGCACGATCCTCTTGCGACGCTGGTTCTGGCTGCGCGACCGCGCCCCGATCGGTGCCTGGACCGCCACGGTGACTCCCCTCATCGTCCGGCGGGCCGCCCGCACGGCCCCGTCACCTCCGTGGAGTGACCGCACGGACCGTGTCGCGACACGACGTCCACCAGCGCCGGTCGCCCGGCATCCCATTCGATTGTTCCAAGAACACGTTATCTAATGATCCCCCGCAAGTTCAGCCCTCGACACCTGTGGATAACGCCTCACTAGCAGGCTACTGGCGCGTAACAACGACGGTGTGCGAGCACCACCCCTCCCTTCCGAACGAGAGAATAGAACTCGTTCTAGCAATGCTGAAGCGCCCTTCCGGACCACCGCCCGCCCGGGAGGCCGTGGAGAGGCCCGCCCGGACCCGACCGTTCACCGGCCGTTCGCCGGGAAAGTCCGGGTATTAAACTGGTGGGTAATGTCTGGGGCGGATGGCGAGCGGAGTGGTCAGTTGGCACCGTGGGAACGGGAGGCGCCCCGTACACCTTCCACTCCGCGCCCCGCGAACCGCCCGGCCGCCTCCGCCTTCCCGCTCCACTCCGCCGCCGACGGCGCACGGAGCCGCGCCCGCGCGGGCGGGCACGCCCGCAGCTCCTCGCCTGTGATGGGTTGTCAACCACATGCCTCTTGACCGTCCTCTGCGCATTGCCCTGCTCTCCTACCGCAGCAAGCCGCACTGCGGCGGCCAGGGCGTCTACGTCCGGCACCTCTCCCGGGAGCTCGCCGCCCTCGGACACCACGTGCGGGTCCTGTCCGGCCAGCCCTACCCGGAACTCGACGAGGGCGTCGAACTGGAGAAGATCCCCAGCCTCGACCTGTACAACGACGCCACCCCGTTCCAGACCCCACCCGTCAGGCAGTGGCGCGACTGGATCGACGCCCTCGAGGTCGCCACCATGTGGACCGCGGGCTTCCCCGAGCCTCTGACCTTCTCCCTGCGGGCGATGCGCGAGCTACGCGCCCGGCGCGACGAGTTCGACGTGGTGCACGACAACCAGACCCTCGGCTACGGCCTGCTCGGCATCCGGGCCGCCGGTTTCCCCCTGGTCACCACCATCCACCACCCCATCACCGTGGACCGCCGCATCGAGCTGGAGCAGGCCACCGGCTGGCAGCGCCTCTCCAAGCGCCGCTGGTACGGCTTCGTGGGCATGCAGGGCCGGGTGGCCCGGCGGCTCCGGCCGATCCTGGTGCCCTCGCAGTCCTCCGCCGACGACATCGTGCGCGAGTTCGGCGTGCGCCGCTCCGGAGTCGACGTGGTCCCGCTCGGCGTGGACACCCGGTTCTTCCACCCGCGCCCCGAGGTGGCGCGGGTCCCCGGCCGGATCGTCTGCGTGGCCAGCGCCGACAGCCCGCTCAAGGGCGTGGCGACGCTGCTGCGCGCCACCGCCAAACTCGCCACCGAGCGCGGCGTCGAGCTGACCGTCGTCAGCAGGCCCAAAGCCGGCGGCCCCACCGACCTGCTGGTGGACGAGTTGTCGCTGCGCGACCGCGTCACCTTCGTCAGCGGCATCGACGACACCGAGCTGGCCCGCCTGCTCTCCAGCGCGCAGGTCGCCGTGGTCCCCTCCCTCTACGAGGGCTTCTCGCTTCCCGCCGTGGAGGCCATGGCCGCCGCGACCCCGCTGGTGGCCAGCAGGGCCGGTGCGCTGCCCGAGGTGGTCGGCGAGGACGGCGCCGCCGGGCTGCTCGTCCCCCCGGGCGACCCCGAGGCGCTCGCGGCGGCCGTCGCCGGCCTGCTGGACGACGACGCCGAACGCGCCCGGATGGGCGAAGCGGCGTGGCTGCGGGTCCAGGAGCGGTTCACCTGGCGGACGGTCGCCGAGACGACCGCCCGCCGCTACGTCGAGGCCGTCGAGGCGGCGCGGGCACGGTCGAGCCGATGACCCGCGCGGTCCCGCCGCCACCGACCCACCACCGTTGCGTGCCGCTTCCGGACGACGCGATCCCGACCCGAAGGAGCCTCCACTGATCACCGTCGACTTCAACCTGTTCCCCGTCGGCCCCGGCGAACGGGTGCTGGACCTGGGCTGCGGCGGCGGCCGGCACGCGTTCGAGATCTACCGCCGGGGCGCCGACGTGGTGGCCTTCGACCAGAACGAGAACGACCTGGCCGACGTCGCCGCCATGTTCGCCGCGATGCGCGCCGAGGGCGAGGCCCCCGCCGGAGCCGAGGCCGAGACCGTCAAGGGCGACGCCCTGGCCATGCCCTTCGAGGACGACTCCTTCGACCGGGTCCTCGCCGCCGAGATCATGGAGCACATCCCGCACGACACCGCCGCCATGGCCGAGCTCCACCGCGTCCTCAGACCCGGCGGGATCGCCGCCGTCACCGTACCGAGCTGGCTTCCCGAGCGCGTCTGCTGGGCGCTGTCGGAGGAATACCACACCAACGAGGGCGGACACATCCGCATCTACACCCGCGCCGAGCTGGAGGCCAAGCTCAAGGCCACCGGGTTCGAGATCGGTCCGCACCACCACGCGCACGCCCTGCACGCGCCCTACTGGTGGATCAAGTGCGCCGTCGGCACCGGGAACGACACCCACCCGCTGGTCCGGGCGTACCACCGGCTCCTGGTGTGGGACATGTTCGAGGCCCCCCGGGTCACCCGGCTCGCCGAACGCGCCCTCAACCCGCTGATCGGCAAGAGCGTCGTCGTCTACCTGCGCAAACCGCTGCGCGCGGGGACCGCTGGATGAGGGCGCGCGTCCTTCCCGAGCTGCCGGGCGTGCTGAGCGCGGACGACGTCGCCCAGAGCGCCGACTACCTGCTCGGCGTCCAGGAGCCCTCGGGCGCGATCCCGTGGTTCCCCGGCGGCCACCTGGACGTCTGGGACCACGTGGAGTGCGCCATGGCGCTGTCGGTGGCCGGGCACGAGGCCGCGGCGGTGCGCGCCTACGAGTGGCTGGCGTCGGCGCAGAACCCGGACGGGTCCTGGCCCGCCAAACTGCGCCAGGGCAAGGCCGTCAACCCCGTCCGCGAGGCCAACCACGCCGCCTACCCCGCCGTGGGCGTCTGGCAGCACGTCCTGATCAGCGGCGACGACGCGTTCGCCGAACGGCTGTGGCCGACCGTGCGCGCGGGTATCGGGTTCGTCCTGGGCCTGCGCACCGCGCGCGGGGAGATCCGGTGGGCGCGCGACCCCGACGGCAACGCGGGCGACCACGCCCTGCTCACGGTCTGCGCGAGCATCCATCAGGGGCTGCGCTGCGCCGTCGCGCTGGCCGAGCACCTGGGCCGCCCCCAACCGGACTGGGAGCTGGCCGCCGCGCGCCTGGCCCACCTGGTGTGCGAGCACGAACCGATCTTCGCGGACCGCAGCCGCTACTCGATGGACTGGTACTACCCGGTCCTGGGCGGCGCGCTGCGCGGGGACGCCGCCGACGAGCGGATCGCGGCGCGCTGGGACACCTTCGTGGTTCCGGGGCTGGGCATCCGCTGCGTCAGCGACCAGCCGTGGGTCACCGGGGCGGAGACCTCGGAACTGGTGCTCGCGCTGGCCGCCATCGGCGAGACGGACAGGGGCACCGACCTGCTGGCCTCGATGCAGCACCTGCGCGACCCCGACGACGGCGCCTACTGGACCGGCTACCAGTTCGCCGAGGACGTCCGCTGGCCGGTGGAGCGCAGCACCTGGACGGCGGCCGCGGTGATCCTGGCGTCCGACGCCCTGTGCGGCGCCACGCCGGGAGCGCGCGTCTTCACCGACCCGCCCGGTGGAGCCGCGGCCGAGGACACCGGCTGCTGCGACCGCTCCCGCACCCTGCGGGTTCCCTAGCACTCCCCGTCTTCCCCGCTGATCTTGACGTTTCCGGGGTCTCGGAGGCGGTTGAGACCCCGGAAACGTCAAGATCAGCGGGGAAGACGGAGGGCCGCACCCCTGCAGGGGTGCGGCCCTCCGCCATCGGTCAGCCTGTCGGCGGCGACCCGTCGGTGCCGTCGCCGCCACCGCCGATCGTGCCCGGCTCCGTCGTGCCCGGCTCCGTCGTGCCCGGCTCCGTCGTCCCCGGATCGGTCGCGCCCGGCTCCGTCCCACCGGGCTCCGTCCCACCGGGCTCCGTCGTCCCCGGCTCCGTCGTCCCCGGATCGGTCGCGCCCGGCTCCTCCCCGGTTCCGTCGCCCTCGACGGGGGTCTCGGGCTCGGGCGGCGGCGCGGGAGCCCAGTTGTGGGTGGTCCCGCCGAAGGAGGGCTGGGGGAAGTCCTTGTACTCCTCGCCCTCCATCGCCTTCTGCATGAAGGCCCTCCAGACCGTGGCCGGAAGCGTGCCGCCGGACAGGGCGCCCCAACCGGGGACGGAGAACGGCTGGTTGTCACCGCTGTAGATGCCCACCGCCGAGGAGAACTGCGGCGTGTAGCCGACGAACCAGGCCGCGACGCTGCTGTCGGTGGTCCCGGTCTTGCCCGCCGCGGGGAGGCCGAAGTTGGCCGAGGTCCCGGTGCCCGACGTGACCACCTGGCGCATCGCGTAGGTGGCGTCGGCGGCCTGCTCCTCGGTGAGGACCCGGTTCCGCTCGACCTCGGGCCGCTCGTCCTCGCCCTCGCGGTTGAGGATGGACCTGACCACGTGCGTCTCGACGTGCTCGCCGCCGTTGGCGAAGGTGGCGTAGCCGCCGGCCTGGTTGGTGGGGCTCACGCTGTTCACACCGAGCGGCAGCACCGGGACCAGGTCGATCGTGTCCTCGGGCAGCCCCATGTCGTACGCGGTCTGGGCGACCTCCTCCAGTCCGACCCGCTCGGCGAGGTCGATGAACCCGAGGTTGTTGGAGACGGTGGTGGCCTGGATCAGGTTCATCCCCCCGCCGGGGGCGTTGCCCGCGTTCTGCACCGTCGAGCCGGCGATCGTCCTCGGCCCGGTGCCGTCCACCATGGTGTTCAGGCTCAGCCCGCTCCTGAGCGCCGCCGCGAGCACGTACGGCTTCATCGCCGAGCCCGCCTGCGCGGTGCCCAGGAACGCGCTGTCGTACTGGTTCTCGAAGTAGTCCTTGCCTCCGTAGAAGGCCACGACCTCGCCCGTGGCCGGATCGACCGCGCTCAGGCCGACCCGGACGCCCTCCGGAAGGTCGTCGACGGGGACGGTGCTCTCGACGGCCTCCTTGGCCGCGTCCATGAGGTCCCTGTCGAAGGTCGTGACGATCTCGAAGCCACCCCGGTTGATGTTGTCCTCGGTGTAGCCGAGATCCGCCAGCTCGTCCATCGCCTGCTGGAACATGTAGCCCTTGTAGCCGCTGAGGTCGATGCCGTCCTGCGGCCGCTCCTTCTCGGGCTTGGGGAACTCGTACTCCCCGGCCTCGGCCGGGGTGATGGACTCCATGTCGACCAGGCCGCCGACCACGTACTCCCAGCGGTTCTCCATCTCCGGGGTGGTGTCGCTGTCCGCGAAGCCGAACTTGGTGGGCTGCTGGATCGCCGCCGCAAGGAACGCCGCCTCGTCAGGCGTGAGGTCGCCGACGTCCTTGTGGTAGTACGCCTCCGCCGCGGCCTGGATGCCGTAGGCGTTCCGGCCGAAGTAGATGGTGTTGAGGTACTGCTCCAGGATCCATTCCTTGTCCTTGGACCGGTCCACCTTCAGGGAGATGATGATCTCCTTGAGCTTGCGCTCCAGTGTCTGGTCCTGGCTCAGGCCCTCGTAGTAGTTGCGCACCATCTGCTGGGTGATGGTGGAACCGCCCTGCACCTGCTTGCCGGTGACGGTGGACCAGACCGCCCGCGCGGTGCCGGAGACGGAGACGCCCGGCTCGTCCCAGAAACCGCGGTTCTCCGCGGAGAGGATGGCGTTCTGGACGTGCTCGGGAACCTCGTCGAGGCTCACGGGCTCGCGGTTGACCCCGCGCTCGGTCAGGACCGTCTCGCCGTCGGCGTAGTAGAAGGTCGAGCCCTCCGCGACGGCGTCCGCCTGGGTCGCGTCGGGGACCTGGATGACCGAGTAGAAGTAGGTGAACCCGCCCACCACCGCGACGACCATCACGAGCGCCGCCACCAGGCCGACGCGGGTGACGCGCCACCACAGCGGCTTCTTGCGCTTGGGCTTCTTCCCCGCGGCGCCGGCCTTGGCCGCGCCCTCGGGCGCCGCCCCGGAGGCGGCCTCGGCGGCCGGCCCGCCGGCGGGGTCCGGTGCGGGGACCGCTCCGGGTGCGGCCGGGCGGCCGACCGGATCGGTCCCGGGTCTCGAACCGGAGGCCTCGCCCGGGTCGTTCGACCCGCCCGGCTCCACCGGCTCCACCGGGGCGGCCGAGGCCGCCGGGATGACCGGGGCGACCGGCCGCTCCGCGGGTTCGGGACCGGACTCCGGCCCGGGGGCGCCGCCGGAGGCGGCCTCGGACTCGGGCAGGTCGGCCGGGTCGGGCTCCGGCCTCCGCTGGTCCCGCGCGGCCCGGCCCAGGTCGTAGCTGTAGGCGGCGGTGCTCTTCGCGGCCTCGGAGAGGGCCGCCCCGGACTCGGCGGGCTCGTCGGCGGAGTCGTCGGCGAAGACCGGTGTGAACTCGGCGGTGCCCTCGGGGTCCCAGTTGGTGTTGCTGCTCAGGTCCTCCCCGAAGTCCGGGGCGGCCTCGGCGCGGACGGCCGTGGCCGGGTCCTCGTCCCGGACTGTCGGCCCGGCCGCGTCACCGGAGTCCGCGGGCGCCTCGGCGGCGGGTGCGTCCGAGGCGGCCGCCTCGTCTGCGGCCGGACCGGCCGGGGCCTCCCGCTCCTCCGCCCCGTCGGGCTCGGGCGGCTCGACGGGCTCGGGCCCCGCCTTCTCCGCGTCGCCGTTCTCCCGCAGGTCGAGACCGTACTGGTCGGCCAGGTTGCGGGCCACCCTGTCGCGGAAGAAGCTGCCGCTGTCCTTGAAGGCGCTGTTCGCGAGGTAGGGGGAACCGTCGTCCGGATCATCGTCGGAACGAGCGCCGAACCAGCCGAACTCGTTCTCGTCGTTACCGGACGCGTCGGCCGGGTTCTGGTTCTCGGCGCCGCCAGGGCGCTCGTCAGTGCCGTCGCCAGGACGGTCATTGGAGTCAGGCTGCTTGGAATCCACGTCGCTCGTCGCAGAAGGAGAAGGGCCGGTGTCCGTTGTCTCGGTCTCGGGGCGCGGATCGATCCCGCCGTCGCCGTTGGTGATCTCGCTCAGTTCTTCGCCCCCTGGAATCTTCGCTCCCCACGCACTGCGGGCGCTAACGGATATGACGCGCAGACGGGTGCGATCGGTTCACGAAAAGTTCGGATTCGGGTCGGCGCCTGCGGGGGGTCCGCCGAAGCCCTCCCGCCTTACGATACCGGCCTCCGATGGCGGGAGGACCGTTTGCCGGGCCCCTCCGCGAGGGCCGGACGCCCCTCCGCGGCGCTCAGCGCGCGCGTTCCAGGACCCGCAGCGATCCCAGCGCCCGCACCTCGGTGAACTCGCCCGAGCCCAGGGCCCGGAGGTAGACGTTGTGGGGCGGTCGACCGCCGTCCGCCGGATCGGGGAACACGTCGTGGATGACCAGCGCGCCCCCGGGCAGGACGTGCGGACTCCAGCCGGCGTAGTCCGCCTGCGCGGCCTCCTCGGTGTGCCCGCCGTCGATGAAGAGCATCCCCAGCGGGGTTCCCCACAGCCGGGCCACGTCGGCGGAGCGGCCGACGACCGCGACGACCCTGTCCTCGAGGTCCGCGGCGGCCATGGTCTCGCGGAAGGCGCCCAGGGTGTCGAGCCGGCCGGTCACCGGGTTCACCAGGGACGCGTCGTGGTACTCCCACCCGACCTGGTGCTCCTCGGAGCCGTGGTGGTGGTCCACGGTGACCACCGTGCCGCCGCTCGCGCGCGCGGCCGCGCCCAGGAACACCGTGGACTTGCCGCAGTAGGTCCCGATCTCCACCACCGGTCCGAGCGGGGCGTAGGCCAGCGCGGCCTCGTACAGGGCGAGCCCCTCGTCGGTGGGCATGAAGCCCTTGGCCGTCTCGGCCACACGCAGCAGGTCGGCGGGCATGGGAATCGTCACGGGCGGTCTCACCTTCACGTACGGGCGGGGTCCCGAGAACGTTATCCGCCGCCGAAGGCCCGCAGCCGGGCGGCCGCCTCGTCCAGGACCCCGTCCTTCTTGCAGAAGGCGAACCGGACCAGGTGCCGGCCCTTCTCCTGGTCGGCGTAGAAGACCTGCGCGGGAACCGCCGCCACCCCGGCCAGGCGGGGCAGGGAGCGGGCCGTCTCGACCCCGTCGGCGAAGCCGAGCGGGCGGATGTCCGCCATCAGGAAGTAGGAGCCCTGGGCGGGCTCCACCCCGAACCCCGCGGCGGCCAGCCCCGCGGCGAGGCGGTCCCGCTTGCCCTGGAGCGCGTCGCGCTGGGCGCGCACCCATTCCGCCTCGTCGCGCAGCGCGTCGGCGACGGCCAGTTGCAGGGCGCCGTTGGCGGAGTAGGTCAGGAACTGGTTGACGGTCCGCACCGCGCGTACGAGGGGGGCGGGGCCCGTCACCCACCCCACCTTCCACCCGGTCACGGAGAAGGTCTTCCCGGCCGAGGAGACGCTGAGCGTGCGCTCGGCCATGCCGGGAAAGGAGGCCAGCGGCAGGTGCGCGACGCCGTCGTAGGTGAGGTGCTCGTACACCTCGTCGGTGAGCGCGACGATGTCGTTGTCGCGGCAGAGCTCCGCGATGAGGCCCATCTCCGCGGCGGTGAACACGGTCCCCGTCGGGTTGTGCGGGGAGTTCACGATGATCATCCGGGTGCGGGGGGTGACCGCCGCGCGCAGCTCGTCGGGGTCGAAGGCGAACCGGGTTCCGGCGCCGTCCGCGGAGGGCCGCAGCGTCACCGGGCGGCGCACGCCCTGGGCGAGCGCGACGGCCCCCGAGTAGGAGTCGTACATCGGCTCGAACAGGACGACCTCGTCGCCCGGCTCGACCAGCGCCAGCACGCTCGCCGCGATCCCGGCGGTGGCCCCGACGGTGACGTACACCTCGGTCTCCGGGTCGTGGTCCAGCCCGTACCGGGTCCTGCGGTCCTCGGCGACCGCGGTCCGCAGCTCGATCCGCCCCGATCCCGGCGGGTACTGGTTCACGCCCCCGGCGATCCGACGGGCCGCCCCCTCCAGCAGGGACCTCGGCCCGTCCGTGTCAGGGAAGCCCTGGCCCAGGTTGATGGCGCCGGTCTCGTCGGCCAGCCGGGTCATCTCGGCGAAGACGGTCTCGCCGAACCCGGCCATGCGCGTCACCAGAGGTTCGTCCACAGACCACACCCTAGTTCCCCGCCCCGGTCACGAGGCGATCCCCCTTCGGGTCCGGACCTTCGCGACCGCCTCGTGGAGGCGGGACATCTCCTCGTCGCTGAAGCGCTCGATGAAGCGGAGCATGGTCGCGCCCCGGTCCCCGCCCTCGCTCAGGACCTCGCTCATGACCCGCGCGGTGTGCTCCTCGCGCGTCTCGCGGGGCCAGTACCGCCAGGCCCGTCCTGCTTTCTCCCGGTCCAGCAGCCCTTTGTGGAACAGGATGTTGGTGACGGTCATGACCGTCGTGTAGGCGATGTCCCGGTCGTAGGTCATGGTCTCGCGGACCTCGCGGACCACGAGCGCGCGGTCGGCGGACCACAGGGCGTCCATGATGGCGGCCTCCAGTTCACCGAACTCCCGTGCCTTCACCTTCCCCACCTCCGGGTCAGAATGCTAGGAGCGGAGGCGTCCCCCTCGCGGCGAAACGCGGCCACCAGAACCGATCCGCATCCTCGCCGGCACAAAACCATCGGAATCACCGCTCCGGGACACCCCCGACGGCGTTTTCGGGAACGGCGGCGCCGTTTCTACGGCCGCGCCACCCGCCGCACCCGCCGGATGTCCGTGACGCGGGGGTTCGAGGGCCGGTCCCGCCCTCGCTCGGAATGATCACGGGCTTTCCGCCCTTCCCGGCCCCGGAACGGGCAGAAAGCCCAAGACCGCCGACGAAACCCCACACGGCGGAGCTTCCCTAGAGCAGGCCCTGAAGGTGGATCTCGTTCTGCTCGGCGAGGTTGCGCGGGATGACGTACGGGCGCTCGGCGTTGATCTCGGGCCAGTTGTCGTGGACGTCCTCGACGGTGGCGTCGTCGCCGAGCACCACGCCGGGGCCCTCCGCCACGAAGACCCTGGCGATCCGCCCGCCGCCCACCGAGTAGACCTCACCGGTGGTCGGGCAGTCCTCGTGCGCCAGCCACAGGACCAGGGGGGTGACCCGCTCCGGCCCGAGCCTGGCCGCGGCCTCGGGCGGGAGGAGGTCCTCGGTCATCCGGGTGTAGGCGAGAGGGGCGATGGCGTTGACGTTGACGTCGTACTTGGCGCCCTCGATCGCCAGCGTCTTGGTGAGCCCGACGACGCCCATCTTCGCGGCCGAGTAGTTGCTCTGCCCGAAGTTGCCGAACAGCCCGGACGGCGAGGTGGTGTTGACGATCCGGCCGAAGCCGTGCTCGCGCAGGTGCGCGAATGCCGCGCGGGACACCAGGAAGGTGCCGCGCAGGTGCACGGCGAGGACCTCGTCCCACTCCTCCGCCGAGATGTTCTTGAACGACCTGTCGCGCAGGATCCCGGCGTTGTTGACGACCACGTCCACCCGCCCGTAGGCGTCGTTGGCCGCCTCGACCAGCGACCGGGCGCCCTCCTCGGTGGAGACGTCGCCGGTGTGGGCCAGCGCCGTCCCCCCGTTCCCCCTGATCCGCTCCGCCACCGCGGCCGCGGCGGAGCCGTCCGCGCCGCCGTCCACGTCGTTGACGACGACCTTGGCGCCACGCGCCGCGAATCCGAGGGCGTGCGCGCGGCCCAGCCCGTGCCCGGCCCCGGTGATGACGACGACTCGCCCGTCGAACCGCAGATCGCCCATTGCTTCCTCCTCGGTGAGACACCCGGGGCGAGGCGCCCGGGCGCGGGGTCCAGAACTGCCTACCCGATTCAAACCCACCCGTACGACCGCCGCGCGGACGCGGTCCCCGAACCCGCCGCCACGGTTCGGGGACCGCGCCCGGGGACCGGCGGCCGGGCGGATCCGCCCGGCCCGGGAGGGTTGGCCGCGGCCGGAAGCGGGCATGGTCGCCTGCGACGCCGACGCTCCCCGCTCCCCGCGAGGCCCTCCGCGGAGACCGAGGTCAACGCGCCGGCGCCGAAACGGAATACCTCCGACTTGTGAATAAATGTTAGGTATATCCCAGCGCGGCACTGCCCCGAGGTCCACATCCGACCCCCTGGCAAAGTAGCCTGTTACCACGAGATGGCCCGCTGGGTTCTTTCCGGTGCGGTCAAGCAGCGCCCCGTTGTGCCCGATGAGCGGCCGTCTCTCCATCACATTCACAAGCGAGCTGCGGAAGAGGGCGATCTCCGCCGTGTCGTCTGAGGCGTCTCAACCCCTGACAGATTTCGGCCCGAACGAGTGGCTGGTCGACGAGCTCCACCAGAAGTACCTCGCCGACCCCAACTCAGTTGATAAGGCGTGGTGGAACTTCTTCGCGGACTACAAGTCCGGGTCCGCCACCAACGGAGCGACCGCTCCTGCTACGGGCGCCAAGTCCGGTGGGAGCGCTGCCAGCGGCGCGCCCCCGGCTCCCACCCCGACGGCCGCCAAGGCCACCGGCGCGCCGAAGGCCTCCGAGGTCTCCCGGCCCGCCGCTCCCAAGAGTCCCCCCGGCAAGTCCCCGGACTCCGGCGACTCCACCAAGGACGAGCCCGACGACGCGCTCAAGGTGTCCGAGGAGCGCCTTCGCGGCGCGCCGGCTCGCACGGCCACCAACATGGAGTCGAGCCTCACCATGCCGACCGCCACGAGCGTGCGGTCGATCCCGGTGAAGCTGCTGTTCGACAACCGGATCGTGATCAACAACCACCTCCGGCGCGGCCGGGGCGGGAAGATCTCGTTCACCCACCTCATCGGCTACGCCATGGTCAAGGCGCTCAAGTCGATGCCGGAGATGAACCACTCCTACGTCGAGATCGACGGCAAGCCGGGCGTTGCCAAGCCCGCGCACGTCAACTTCGGCCTGGCGATCGACCTGGTCAAGCCCGACGGCAGCCGCCAGCTGGTGGTGCCGAGCATCAAGGCCGCCGACACCATGAGCTTCAAGGAGTTCTGGAACGGCTACGAGGAGATCGTCCGCAAGGCCCGCGGCAACAAGCTGGGCGTGAGCGACTTCCAGGGCACCACCATCAGCCTCACCAACCCGGGCGGGATCGGGACCGTGCACTCGGTTCCGCGCCTGATGCCCGGCCAGGGCACCATCCTGGGCGTGGGGTCCATGGAGTACCCGGCCGAGTTCCAGGGCGCGGCCCCCGAGACCCTGAGCAAGCTCGCCATCAGCAAGGTCATGACCCTGACCTCGACCTACGACCACCGCGTCATCCAGGGCGCGCAGTCGGGCGAGTTCCTGAAGGTCATCCACCGCCTGCTGCTGGGCGAGGACGGCTTCTACGACGAGATCTTCGAGTCCCTTCGCCTGCCGTACGAGCCGGTGCGCTGGGTCCAGGACATCTCGATCAGCAGCGACAGCCAGCTCGACAAGCCCAGCCGGGTCCAGGAGCTCATCCACGCCTACCGCGTGCGCGGGCACCTGATGGCCGACACCGACCCGCTGGAGTACAAGCAGCGCCGCCACCCCGACCTCGACGTCCTCGAGCACGGCCTCACCCTGTGGGACCTGGAGCGCGAGTTCCCGACCGGCGGGTTCGGCGGCAAGCAGTCCATGAAGCTCCGGGACATCCTGGGCGTGCTGCGCGACACCTACTGCCGCACGGTGGGTATCGAGTACATGCACATCCAGAGCCCGGAGGAGCGGGAGTGGATCCAGGCGCACGTCGAGCGCGAGCACGAGAAGGTCGGCCGCGAGGAGCAGCTGCACATCCTGCGCCGCCTGAACAGCGCCGAGGCGTTCGAGACCTTCCTGCAGACCAAGTTCGTCGGCCAGAAGCGCTTCTCCCTCGAAGGCGGGGAGTCGCTGATCCCGCTGCTGGACGGTGTGATCGCCAAGGCCGCGAAGGCCGAACTGGACGAGGTCGTCATCGGCATGGCGCACCGCGGCCGGCTGAACGTGCTGGCGAACATCTGCGGCAAGTCCTACGGGCAGATCTTCGGCGAGTTCGAGGGCAACCTCGACCCGCGCAGCGCGCACGGCTCCGGTGACGTGAAGTACCACCTGGGCACCGAGGGCACGTTCACCACCCCCGAGGGCGAGAAGATCGCGATCTCGCTGGCCGCCAACCCCAGCCACCTGGAGACCGTCAACCCGGTCGCCGAGGGCATCGTGCGCGCCAAGCAGGACGTGCTCGACAAGGGCGCCAACGGCTTCACCGTGCTCCCGCTGCTGATCCACGGCGACGCCGCGTTCGCGGGCCAGGGCGTGGTGGCCGAGACCCTGAACCTGTCGCAGCTGCGCGGCTACCGCACCGGCGGCACCGTGCACGTGATCGTGAACAACCAGGTCGGGTTCACCACCTCTCCCACGGACAGCCGCTCCAGCGTGTACGCCACCGACGTGGCCCGCATGGTCCAGGCGCCGATCTTCCACGTCAACGGGGACGACCCCGAGGCCGTGGTGCGGGTCGCGCAGCTGGCCTTCAAGTACCGGCAGGCGTTCAACAAGGACGTCGTCATCGACCTGGTCTGCTACCGGCGCCGGGGTCACAACGAGACCGACAACCCCTCGTTCACCCAGCCGCTGATGTACGACGTGATCGACGCCAAGCGGTCCACCCGCAAGCTGTACACCGAGGCGCTGATCGGCCGGGGCGACATCTCGTTCGAGGAGGCCGAGCAGGCGCTGCGCGACTACCAGCAGCAGCTCGAGCGCGCCTTCACCGAGACCCGCGAGGCGGGGCGCAAGCCGGTCGAGCCGGGGTCGGTGATCAAGCCCGAGGTGTTCAACGAGGGCCGGATCGACCACTCGGGCACCGAGACCGCGATCTCGGAGGAGACCGTCAAGCGGGTGGTGGAGACGCAGGTCTCGCTGCCCGAGGGCTTCACTCCGCACCCGCGGCTGCTGCCCCAGATGCAGCGCCGCGCGCAGATGGTCGAGGAGGACCGGATCGACTGGGCGCTCGGAGAGACCCTGGCGCTCGGCTCCCTCCTGATCGACGACCACCCGGTCCGGCTGGTCGGCCAGGACAGCCGCCGCGGCACCTTCGGCCAGCGGCACGCCTCCCTGGTGGACCGCGAGACCGGCGAGGTGCACACCCCGCTCAAGGCGTTCGACAAGGGCACCTCCAAGTTCTACGTGCACGACTCCCTGCTGAGCGAGTACGCGGCGCTGGGCTTCGAGTACGGCTACTCGGTGGTCCGCCCGAACGCCCTGGTGGCGTGGGAGGCGCAGTTCGGCGACTTCGTCGACGGCGCGCAGACCATCATCGACGAGTACATCAGCTCGGGCGAGCAGAAGTGGGGGCAGCGGTCCAGCGTCACCCTGCTGCTTCCGCACGGCTACGAGGGCCAGGGCCCGGACCACTCCTCCGCCCGCATCGAGCGCTTCCTGCAGATGTGCGCGCAGGAGAACATGACGGTCTCGATGCCCAGCACGCCGGCGAACTACTTCCACCTGCTGCGCTGGCAGGTGAAGTCGCCGTACCAGCGCCCGCTGGTGGTGTTCACGCCCAAGTCGATGCTGCGGCTCAAGGCGGCGGTCTCGGCGGCCTCGGAGTTCACCTCCGGGTCGTTCCAGCCGCTGATCGCGGACGACAGCGGGATCTCGCCGAACGACGTGCGCCGCGTGGTGCTGTGCTCGGGCAAGGTCTACTACGACCTGGACGCGGCCCGTAAGCGCACCGGTGACAAGCACACCGCGATCGTGCGGGTGGAGCGGCTGTACCCGCTGCCGATCGAGGAGATCCGGCAGCAGCTCAAGGCCTTCCCGAACGCGGGCGAGGTCCTGTGGGTGCAGGAGGAGCCGGCGAACATGGGCCCGTGGCCGTTCGTCGCGCTGGTCTTCTCCGAGCAGCTCGACCGCCCGTTCACCCGGGTGTCGCGGTCGGCGAGCTCGTCGCCCGCCGCGGGTTCCGCCAAGCGGCACGAGGTGGAGCAGCAGGCCCTGGTGAACACGGTCTTCCCCCCGGCCGACTAGGCGGGGCGGGATGTACTACACCGATCGCGGGATCGAGGAGCTGGAGAAGCGCCGGGGCGAGGAGGAGGTCTCCCTCGCGTGGGTCGCCGAGCAGCTTCGGACGTTCACGGACCTGCACCCGGAGTTCGAGACCGCCGTCGACCGGCTGGCCACCTGGCTGGCCCGGGACGATGACGACGAGTGACATGGTGAAGATCCAGCAGGGCCCCGGCCGTTCGGCCGGGGCCCTGCCCTTTTCCCGACACCGATACCGCCCCCTCCCCCGGCCGCGGCGGTGTCGGCTTCCGGGAAGAACCCGGGGATTCCCCTCGACACCCCTGAGATCTCACGACATATCTTGAGATCGCGGCCATCGCGACATATCGTGTTCCCAGAGACGTTCACGACGAAGGGAACCGCGATGGCACGTTGGACCATCGACCAGCCGACCACTCGCACGCTTGACGGGATCGTGGCCCTGCGCGTGCGGATCATCGGCGGTCATGTCGACATCCTTCCCACCGACGACCCGGTGACCTTCGAGGTCACCGAGATCTCGGGGGAGCCGATCCTGGCCACCCAGGAGGCCGGGATCCTCACCATCACCTACGACGACCTGACCCGCAGCGGCCTGGTGGACCGGCTGCGCCCGGTGCAGCTGTCCAGCTACCGGGGGATGGCCGGCCGGTCCGCGGCCATCAGCCTCCGGGTACCGCACGACTGCCCGGTCGAGGTCACCACCGCCACGGCGTCGGTCGTGGCCGCCGGGCTGAGCGCCAAGACGCGCCTGCGCAGCGCCTCGGGCGGCGTCACCCTGGACGGGGTGGGCGGCGAGACCGAGGTCAGCACCGTCTCGGGCAGCCTGGAGGCCCGGAACCTCACCGGCAGGCTCGACTTCAACAGCGTGAGCGGCGACCTCGAGGTGGCCGGGGGCCGCTTCTCCGACTTCGCGGGCAAGACCGCGTCGGGGCGGCTGCTCGCCGACGTGGACCTGGCCCCGGCCGCCCGGGTCCGACTGGGCTCCGTCTCCGGGGAGGTCGCCCTGCGCGTGCCGGCCGAGACCTCCGCCAGTGTGGAGCTGCGCTCGGCCACCGGCACCCTGTCCTCCGCGTTCGGGCTCGACCGCCGCGACCTGCGGGGACGCAGCCACCTCAGCGGCAAGGTCGGCAACGGCGTCGACCCCGCTTCCATCACCACGACCACCGTGTCCGGTGCCGTGTCGCTTCTGCGCCGCGACGCCGACGCGCCGGCCGCGATCCCGAGGGGGGACGCATGAGCACCATCTTCGGCCACGGACGACTCCGGCTGTACCTGCTCAAGCTGCTGGACGAGAGCCCCAGGCACGGCTACGAGATCATCAGCCTGCTGCGCGACCGCTTCCTCGGCGTCTACTCCCCCTCCCCCGGCACCATCTACCCCCGGCTCGCCCGCCTGGAGGAGGAGGGGCTGGTCACGCACGAGGAGGTCAACGGACGCAAGGTCTACCGGCTCACCGACAAGGGGCGCGCCGAACTGCGCAGCCGCAGCGGCGACCTGGACGACCTGGAGCGCGAGCTCACCGAGTCGGTCCGGGACGTGGCCCGCGCGGTGCAGCAGGACGTCCGCGACACCATCAGCCACCTGCGCGAGGAGTTGAAGTTCGCGGCCAGGGGCACCCGCCGCGGCACCCGGTCGGACCGGACCGGTCAGCCCCCGCCGGCGGACGCGGGAACCGGTGACGTGTGGGGCGCCGCCGCCGAGGAGGCCCGGGCGGGGGACCCGAAGGGCGGCGGGGGCGCGCCCGGGAAGCCGGGCGGGACCGGTGAGCGGGAGCGCGAGCACGGCGGCTCCTGGTGGGAGCGCGAGAAGAAGTTCGCCTACGGCTTCGGATGGGGGACCTGGGGCAAGGGCACCGGGAAGGAGTGCGGTGGCGAGCGCGCCGACTTCGACCGGACGCTGCACGACTTCGCCGACCGGGTCCGCGACGTCGCCCGCGAGGCGGGCCACGTCGGCGAGGCGGCGGTCACCGACCTGCGCCGCATCCTGGACGAGACCGTCGAGGTGATCCGGCGCGACGCCGCCGGGTGGGGGCCCGCGGGGTCCGAGACCACCGCGAAGCCGTCCGGTGACACGAGCGAGACCGGGGGCGGAGCCGAGGGGCCCCCGCCCGCCGCCGAGGAGCCCCCCGGGCCGTCCGCCGGACCCTCCGCCGACACCGGCGGGGGCGCTCCGCCGCCTGCGGACCCCGCCCCGGGCGGCGAGGGGCCGGACAAGCCGGGGAACTGACCGAACGATCACCCCGAGAAGAGGGGCCGGAGCATTTCCGGCCCCTCTTCTCCGCGTTCCCGGGAATTACCGCCTCCCGATTCGCTACGCTTTATTTGATCATGGTGCGGCGGGAATCCCCTGGCGTGCCCGGCTGCCGTGAGAAGGGAACGCCGGCCCGGAAGGACTCCGGCTTTCCACCGAATCGGCCCCGTCCGGGAATCCGCCCGGACCCGGGGGACGCGTCCCCGAAAAACCCGGAGCCCCATGCGATTCCCCTTGCTCCCCAGACCCGAAAGAAGTTCGTCGGCACCGCTGTGAAGTACCCTTCTTCTCGATCCCGAAAAGCCTCCCCCCGGCAGAAGGAGGATCCTGGTGGCCACCGACAACCCCAGCGCCCGACGGCGCCGCCTGGGCGTCGAACTGCGTCGTCTACGCGAGAACGCCGGCCTGACCGGCGAGGAAGCCGCGGAGCGGATGTCCTGGTCGGGCAGCAAGCTCTCCCGTATCGAGCGCGGTCAGGTCTCGAGCAACTCCGACGACGTCCGGGACCTGCTCGAGCTCTACGCGGTCACCGACCCCGGCATCACCCAGGCGCTGATCCTGCTCGCCCGCGAGTCGCGCCGCCGCGGCTGGTGGCACGTGTACGGCGATGTGATGCCCGAGCGGTTCGACGTCTACCTCGGCCTCGAACCCGAGGCCCACGCGCTCCGCTTCTACCACCCGCAACTGGTGCCCGGACTGTTCCAGACCCAGGAGTACACGCGGGCGCTGCTGGAGGCGCACCCCGCGCCGGTCGAACCGCACGAGGTCAGCCGGCGGACCGAACTGCGGCTCCGCCGCCAGGCGCTTCTGACCAAGGAGGACCCGCCGAACGTGTGGGTCGTGCTGGACGAGGCGGCCGTCCACCGCGTCATCGGCGGCCCGATCGTCATGGCCGAGCAGCTGCAGCACCTGGACCGGATGAGTCGTTTGTCCCATATCACCCTACAAGTCTTGCCGTTTGACCGAGGGGCGCATCCCGGCCTGAACGGCGCATTCGACATCCTCGAATTCAGGGAACCGGATATCTACGCGCCACGGCTGGTCCATTTGGAGAATCTGACCAGCAGCCTCTACGTCGAAAAGGCGAAAGAAGTGCGGTTCTACTCGGTCGCTTTCGAGCACCTGCGTACCGCCGCGCTGCACCCCGAGGAGACCCGGGGGCTCCTCGCCGACAACGAAAAGCGAATGCGATCGATGGCGAAGGAGCAGCAACCGTATGAGAACGAATAGGGAAGGGGGCGCGGCATGGCCGCGTTCGAAACGGAGAGCGCCCAATGGCGCACGAGCTCCTACAGCGGGACCGGTGGGGGGCAGTGTGTGGAGGTCGCGGACACACCCGGCGCCGTGGGCGTCCGCGACTCCAGGGCCCCGCAGGGCGTCGTCCTGAGCTTCCCCGCCGATGGGTGGACGGCCTTCCTCAAGGCCACGATCCACGGCGGTCTCTAGCCGTCACGTCCGACGGCATCCCGCGGCACCGGGAGACGTGATCCGTCCGTCTCGACGCGGCCGCGACACGGGGGGACCCTTTTGCGGAAGGATCCGGAGCGGGAGTACCCCGCTCCGGATCAGTTACTCTACGCAGTCATTCGACTACGCTCGAGCGACTCCGTCCTTGCGGGCCTGTTCGGCGACGGCCCTGGAGACCGCCGGGACGACCCGCTCGTCGAACGGGCTGGGCAGGATGTAGTCGGGGGCGAGGTCGTCCCCGACCAGATCGGCCAGCGCCTCGGCCGCCGCGACCTTCATGTTCTCGGTGATGTCCGTGGCGCGCACGTCCAGCGCGCCGCGGAAGACGCCGGGGAACGCCAGCACGTTGTTGATCTGGTTGGGGAAGTCGCTGCGCCCGGTGGCCACGACCGCCGCGTACTTGCGGGCGACGTCGGGATGCACCTCGGGGGTCGGGTTGGCCATCGCGCAGATGATGGCGTTCTCGGCCATCGTGGCGACGACCCGCTCGGGCACCTCGCCCGCGGACAGGCCGACGAAAACGTCGGCGCCGACCAGCGCGGACTCGATGGAGCCCTGGATCCCGGCCCTGTTGCTGATGGCCGCGAGGGCGGTCTTCTGCTCGTTGAGGCCCGCGCGGCCCTCGTAGACGATGCCCTTGCTGTCGGCCACGGCGAGGTCGCCGATGCCGCCGTTGATCAGCATCCGCGAGACCGCCAGCCCCGAGGCCCCCGCCCCGGACACGACGGCCCTCAGGTCGCCGAGCTCACGCCCGGTCACCCGGGCCGCGTTGCGCAGCGCGGCCAGCGCCACGATGGCGGTGCCGTGCTGGTCGTCGTGGAAGACCGGGATGTCCAGGCGCTCGCGCAGCCGCCGCTCGATCTCGAAGCAGCGGGGGGCGGAGATGTCCTCCAGGTTGACGCCGCCGAAGGACGGCGCCATGCGGACGACCGTCTCGACGATCTCGTCGACCCCGGTGCACGCCAGCGCGATCGGGACCGAGTCGACGTTCGCGAACTGCTTGAACAGCAGCGCCTTGCCCTCCATGACGGGCAGGGACGCCTCCGGACCGATGTCGCCCAGGCCGAGCACGGCGGTCCCGTCGGTGACGACGGCGACGACCTTGCTCTTCCAGGTGTAGGCGTCGACCAGGTCCGGGTCGTCGGCGATGGCGGTGCAGACACGGGCGACGCCCGGCGTGTAGGCGAGGGCCAGGCCCTCGTGGTCGCTGACCTCGACGGTCGAGTGGACCTCGAGCTTTCCGCCCCGGTGCAGGGCGAAAGCCGGATCCTCGTCGAGCTGGGAATAGCGGTCGCTGGTCAAGTGAAAACCCCTCGGTGGTCATGCGCGTCCACGTCGGCCATGACGGGGACGTGCCTGCGTTGAGAAACAGCGCGCGGAGACGGTGCTAGGGGAGGACCCGTCCACGCTGGTCGGCCATGACCAGTTGGCGGCGGTCCGGTCTCCGCTGTGCTCGTACAAGCGGGGCGCTGCTGGTGTCACGGGGGTGACCCGTTATTCAATCATCTCATAACGGTGACCGCAGGCACATGCCCAGTGGTGACGATGGACCCTCCGTGCTCAATACGCTTTTCCGTGCGATGCGCCAGCAGCCGTCGCTCCCACTCGGCCGGCCCACCGATCAGCCGGCCCATCCGCAGGAGAAGGAGACTGACGTGAAGGCTCTCTGGAACTCACCGGAGTCCACGGGGACCCCTGGAACGAGTAGACCCGTTTCCCGTGTGCGTCTGCCCTACCTGACCGCGCTGCCCGTGGCCGCGGTCCTGGCCTTGAGCGCCTGTGGCGGCGGCGACGCCTCCGACCCCGAGGACTCCCCCGTCGTCGAGGCCGACGAGGAGCTCGCGGCGATGGTCCCCGCGGACCTCGCCGAGGAGGGTGTCATCACGATCGGCGTGGACAGCGAGTACCCGCCCGCCGAGTTCCTGGACACCGACGGCCAGACCGTCATCGGCTTCGACGTCGAGCTGTTCGACGCCGCCGCCGCCAAGCTCGGCCTGGAGACCGACTGGCAGTCCGCCCCGTTCGACGCCATCATCACCGGCGTGGACTCCGGCAAGTACGACGTCGGCGTCTCCTCGTTCACGATCAACAACGAGCGGCTGGAGAACGTGAACATGGTCAGCTACCTGACCGCGGGCACCCAGTGGTTCGGCCTGGCCGGGAACCCCAACGACGTCGACCCCGACAACGCCTGCGGCAGGCGGATCGCGGTGCAGGCCGGGACCGTCCAGGTCCCCGACATCGAGGCGCGCAGCGAGCAGTGCGAGGAGGACGGCGAGGCCCCGATCGAGATCCAGCAGTTCGAGAGCCAGACCCAGGCGACCACCTCGGTGGTGTCCGGGCAGAGCGACGCCAGCCTGGCCGACCTCCCGGTGTCCGGCTACGCCATCGAGCAGACCGGCGGCGGCAAGCTGGAGACCTACGGCGACCAGTACGAGGCCGCCCCCTACGGCGTGGTCACGCCCAAGGAGGACACCGAACTGGCCGAGGCGATCGCCGCCGGGTACGCCGCCATCATCGAGGACGGCACCTACGGCGAGATCCTCGCCGAGTGGGGGATCGGGAACGGCGCCATCGAGACCCCCGAGGTCAACCCGAGCGTGGAGCAGTAGGACCCCGTGAGTTCCGAGAACGAGAACCTCCGGGCCGCGGGGCCTCCGCGGCCCGGGGCGCCCGAGGCCATCAGGGCGGTCCCCGTCCGCTACCCGGGCCGCTGGGTCGCCGCGGCCCTCATCCTGCTGCTCGCCGCCATGTTCGTGCACATGCTGATCACCAACGAGGCGTTCAACTGGCCGTTCATGGTGGCGAACATGTTCACCGAACCGGTCCTGATCGGTGTGCGCACCACCCTCGTCCTGACCGTGCTGGCGATGCTCATCGGCATCGTGCTCGGCGTCGTCGTCGCGGTCATGCGGCTGTCCGGCAACCCCGTCCTCTCCTTCGTGGGCTGGCTGTACACCTGGTTCTTCCGCGCGGTCCCCCGCCTGGTGCTGTGCGTGCTGTTCGGCAACCTGGGCGTGCTCTACAGCCGCGTCGAACTGGGCCTGCCCTTCGACAACTACTGGATGCCGCTGCTGGGGCTGAGCGGAGACGCCCGCTTCCTGTCCTTCGACACCCGCGACATCCTGACCGCCTTCGTCGCGGCGCTGCTGGCGCTGGCGCTGTCCGAGGGCGCCTACATGGCCGAGATCGTCCGCGCCGGCCTGCAGTCGGTGGACCCCGGCCAGACCGAGGCCGCCCAGGCGCTGGGCATGCGCAGGTCCACCCTGCTGCGCCGGATCACGCTGCCCCAGGCCCTGCGGGTGATCGTGCCGCCGACGGGCAACGAGACAACGGCGATGCTCAAGGACACCTCCCTGGTCGCCTACGTACCGCTGACCACGGAGCTGTGGTTCCAGTTGCAGGCCATCGGCAACCGGACCTTCGACCCGTTCCCGATGCTGGTCGCGGCCTGCATCTGGTACCTGTCGATCACCAGCGTGTTCATGCTCGGCCAGTACTTCCTGGAGCGCTCCTTCACCAAGGGCGACCGCCAGGCGCAGGCCGAGGTCACGATGACGCAGGTCCGGGCCAAGAACTAGGGAGGCTTGACGATGACGGAGGAGAGCACTCCCGCGGCCGACGAGCGCGTGGTGGTGGCGGAGAGCGTCCACAAGTCCTACGGCAGGCTGGAGGTGCTGCGCGGAATCGACCTGGAGGTCCGGCGCGGCGAGGTCTGCTGCGTGGTGGGCCCCTCGGGCTCGGGCAAGTCCACGTTCCTGCGCTGTATCAACCACCTGGAGAAGATCAACGCGGGGCGGCTGTGGGTCAACGGCCACCTGATGGGCTACCGGCAGAAGGGCGGCAAGCTCCACGAGCTGCGGGAGTCGGAGGTGGCCGCGCAGCGCCGGGACATCGGCATGGTGTTCCAGCGGTTCAACCTGTTCCCGCACATGTCGGTGCTGGCCAACGTGATGGAGGCACCCGTCCAGGTCAAGCGGGTGGCCAGGAGCAGCGCCCGGGAGACCGCGATGGAGCTGCTGGACCGGGTCGGCCTGGCCGACAAGGCCGGCTCCTACCCCGGCCGGCTGTCGGGCGGGCAGCAGCAACGGGTGGCCATCGCCCGGGCACTGGCGATGAACCCGTCCCTCATGCTGTTCGACGAGCCCACCAGCGCGCTCGACCCCGAACTGGTCGGCGAGGTCCTGGACGTGATGCAGGGGCTGGCCGCCGATGGGATGACCATGGTCGTGGTGACCCACGAGATGGGCTTCGCCCGCGAGGTCGGCGACACGCTCGTCTTCATGGACGGCGGGGTCGTGGTCGAGAGCGGCGTTCCCCGGGAGGTCCTGGGCAACCCGCGGCACGAGCGGACCAGGGCGTTCCTGTCCAAGGTCCTGTAGGCACCGGGGCCGGGGTGCCGGTCCGTCCACGCGGGGCACTCCGCTAGCGTGGACGGACCAGCGCCCCTTTCGTCACGTTGTGAGGCATTCGATGATCCGCCCGGCCCGTCCCGAGGACGTCCCCGCCATCACCCGGCTGGTCCGGGACCTGGCCGAGTACGAGAAGGAGCCCGAGTCCGCGACCGCCACCGAGGCCGACTTCTCCGCCGCCCTGTTCGGCGAGCACCCCGCGGCCTTCGCGCACGTCGCCGAGCACACCGCCGAGGACGGCTCCGTCTCCGTGGCGGGCTTCGCCCTGTGGTTCCGCAACTTCTCCACCTGGACCGGACGGCACGGCATCTACCTCGAGGACCTGTACGTACGCCCCGAACTGCGCGGGCACGGCTACGGCAGGGCCCTGCTGACCGAACTCGCCCGCGTCTGCGTCGCCCGCGGGTACCGGCGCCTCGAGTGGTCGGTGCTGGACTGGAACGCTCCTTCCATCGGCTTCTACCGGTCCCTGGGCGCGGTTCCCATGGACGGCTGGAGCGTCTACCGGCTCGACGGGGACGCCCTCACCGGTCTGGGCCGCGCCTGACGGGCCCCGACCGCACCCCCTGCCCCGGAACCCGCCGCGCCGCTCCCCGCCCGGGGACACGGAGCAGCGCACTTGTCACGTACCTGGGGGGAACAAGATAGATTGCTTTCAAGCGGCAATCTCGCTTCCCTAAGGAGGGACGTGACCGAAGACACCGCTGTACCGACGGCGGGCGCCATGGGCGTGAGGGATGCGGTAACGGTTCGCATGCCTGCCGACAGCGCCTACCTGTCCGTGTTGCGCACGGCTACCGCAGGACTCGCGGCCAGACTCGACTTCACACTGGACGAGATCGAGGACCTGCGCATCGGCGTCGACGAGGCCTGCGCGATGCTGCTCTCCCAGGCCCTGCCCGGTACAGACCTGACGACGGAATTCGAACTCACCGGTGACGGAATGCGCATCAGCGTCTCGGTCCTGACCGCGGACGGCCGCCTTCCGGCGCGCGACACCTTCGCATGGACCGTGCTCTCGGCCCTCGCGGGTGACGTCGACGCCGCTGTCGGTCCCGACGACCGGGTGTCCATCGTTCTGCACAAACGCCGCGACGTGGTGGAGTCGGCGTGAGCGAGAGGGGGTCCGCTCTGACGGCGAAAACGGAGCACTCGACGCCTGACCGGGCCCGTGCGCGGGAGCTGTTCGAACGCCTGAGCGAGCTCGACCCGGACGCGCCCGAGCGTCAGCGCATCCGGGACGAGCTCGTGGAGCTGCACCTTCCACTGGTGGAGTACCTGGCCCGGCGCTTCCGCAACCGCGGCGAGTGGCTCGACGACCTGACCCAGGTCGCCACGATCGGGCTGATCAAGTCCATCGACCGGTTCGACCTGGGCCGCGGGGTGGAGTTCTCCACCTACGCCACTCCCACGATCGTCGGCGAGATCAAGCGGCACTTCCGGGACAAGGGCTGGGCGGTGCGGGTCCCGCGCCGCCTGCAGGAGCTCAAGCTCTCGCTGACCAAGGCGGTCGGTGAGCTGTCCCAGCGGCAGGGCCGCGCGCCCACGGTCGCCGAGCTCGCCGAGTACCTGAAGATGACCGAGGAGGAAGTGCTGGAGGGCCTGGAGTCCGCCAACGCCTACTCCACCGTCTCCCTCGACGCGCCCGACAGCGGCGACGAGGACGCGCCCGCGGTCGCCGACTCGCTGGGGATCGTGGACGAGTCCCTGGAGGGCGTCGAGTACCGCGAGTCCCTCAAGCCGCTGCTGGAGCAGCTTCCACCCCGCGAGAAGCGCATCCTGCTGCTGCGCTTCTTCGGCAACATGACCCAGTCGCAGATCGCCACGGAACTCGGCATCTCGCAGATGCACGTGTCCCGGCTGCTGGCCCGCACACTCGCCCAGCTGCGCCAGGCGCTCACCACCGACGACTGACCGCCCCGTGTGCGCGGAGGCGCCCGGCCGATGCGGCCGGGCGCCTCCGCGCACTCACCGCTTCGAGGAGGCGCCCTCGGCCGGGAAGAGCGTGGCGGTGGTCGCCGGGGCGAGCACCAGCGCCGCGGTGACCAGAGCGAATCCGCCCAGCCCGACACTGAGCCCGTACTGCTCGCTGGTCCACAGGTAATAGGCGACCACCAGGGCGAAGATCTGGGTCAGCACGACCGGGGTGCGCGCCCACTCCCTGAGGTCGAACAGGCCCCAGGCGACGTAGCCGAGCACGGCGCCGCCCCCGAAGGCGAAGACCGCCAGTGGAAGCGCGTAGGTGACGTCGGTGGCATTGCCCAGCAGGGTGTTCAGCAGGACGAACCCGCCGAGGACCAGCAGGACCAGGGCCAGCAGCGCCTCGAGCGCGGCGGCCAGGACGAGGGTGATGGGTCGTCTGGACACGGGTTCACTGTAACCCCGCCTTCGCCCCGGACTTCCCCGGAGACGTGATCACTGCCCCTAGACTGTGCGCGTGCGCGCCTTGTTCATCTCGAATCCGCAGGCCACCACGACGACGGCCCGTTCGCGGGACGTGATCGTGCGGGCCCTCGCCAGCGACATCGAGCTCGACGTCGCGCAGACCGAGTACCGCGACCACGCCAAGGAGATGGCCCGTAAGGCCGCCGACGAAGGCTATGAGCTGGTCGTCAGCCTCGGCGGGGACGGCACCGTGAACGAGGTCGTCAACGGTCTGCTGTCGGTGCCCGACGAGGCGAAGCGCCCGGCGTACGCGGCGCTTCCCGGTGGCAGCGCGAACGTCTTCATCCGTGCCCTGGGGCTGCCCTCCGACCCGATCGAGGCCACCGGCGCGGTGCTGGAGGCGCTGCGCACCGGTTCCCGCCGCACGGTGGGCCTGGGCCAGATCGACGAGCCCGGCGACGGGCGCTACTTCACCTTCTGCGCCGGGTTCGGCTGGGACGCCGACGTGGTGCACGAGGTCGAACGGCAGCGGCGGCGCGGCCGGCGCGCCTCCCCCCTCCTCTACACGAGCATCGCCACGCAGCTGTTCCTCAAGGGCGGGGTCGGACGCGACCCGTCACTGAGCGTGGAGGTCCCCGGCCGGGAACCGGTGCGGGACCTGTACTTCGCGCTGGTGACGAACACGACCCCGTGGACCTACGCGGGCGCGGTCGCGGTCCAGCCGACCCCTCGGTCGCGCTTCGAGCTGGGACTGGACGTGCTCGCGATGACGCGCATGAACACCCCGGTGGCCGCCGGCGTGCTGCGCCGGATGCTGTCGGAGCGGGGGGTCCCGCCCCAGGGGCGCGGATATCTCACCTGGCACGACCAGAGCGAGTTCACCATCCGCTCGCGGCGGCCTCGCGCCTTCCAGATCGACGGGGAGTACCTCGGGCACCGGAAACGGGTCAACTTCCGGTCGATTCCGAAGGCATTACGAATGGTCGGTTGACGACACGTGAACAGCCGCCCCAAGGCGCTTGTGACGCACACGACACCCCGTCCGCCAGGATAGTGCACTCGGCGCACTTGAAAGCTCCTGGTATCCCTGTCACGCTCAGAGTATCGCCGCACGTTACGGGCACGTTAACGGTCGGTTCCGAGGTCAGTGGCCGCAACACGAGAGTCACCCGCGCTTCGCGGTCATTCGGATTCGCCCACGACGACCCGTGCGGGGCGCAAGTGAGATCGGGGACCGACAACGACGTGGCCCCGAAACGACGTTTCACTTCGTGAACTGATTCACAAAGCTCACGCCCCCAGATCGCCTCACTGTGAGGAGTGGACCCGCATGGACTGGCGCCACCACGCTGCCTGCCGTGACGAAGACCCCGAGCTCTTCTTCCCCATCGGGAATTCCGGGCCGGCACTGATCCAGATCCAGGAAGCCAAAGAGGTGTGCCGCCGCTGTCCGGCGGTGAGCGCCTGTCTGCAGTGGGCGCTGGAGAGCGGCCAGGACGGCGGCGTCTGGGGCGGCATGAGCGAGGACGAGCGCCGCGCGCTCAAGCGCCGCCGCTCCGCGCGACCGGTTCCCCGGCTGCGCAGCGCGGCCTGACCGAGACGACGACAGTCGTGTTCTGAGCAGGGTCCGCCGTGCACCCCGCCGAGAACACGACCCCCGAGGGGCGGTCCCGCGACCGCCCCTCTTCTCATGGGTACGCGCCCGACTGCCGTCAAGGCGGGCGGTTTCGGGGCCCGGTGTTCGTTCTCTCCGCCGATCGTGACCTTTCCGGGGCCTCGGAGGCGGATGAGGCCCCGGAAAGGTCACGATCGGCGGGTAGGCCACCACGAAGGCGACCTGGCCAGCGGACTACGGGCGCGGGACACCGGGGAGGCTCCGGCACAGGGGTGGTTCGCGTGCCGGAGGCTCCCTAGTTGTAGGGCTGCACCTCGTGGTCCACCGGCAGGTCCAGGAGGACCTTGGTGCCGCCGTCGTCCTTCGGGGCCATCTCCAGGCGGCCGGCGAGTTCGCCCGTGACCAGGGTCCGCACGATCTGAAGCCCCAGACTGCTGCTGCTCTCCAGGTCGAAGTCGGCCGGCAGGCCGACACCGTCGTCGATGACCTGGATGAGCAGCCGGGCCGAGGCCCTCTCCTCGGGATCGGGCAGCGGGGCCTCGCGGTGCACCCGCACCTCGATGCTGCCGGGGCCGTGCTTGAGCCCGTGCTCGATGGCGTTCTGCACCAGTTCCGTCAGCACCATCGACAGCGGGGTCGCCACCAGCGCGGACAGCAGCCCGAAGTGCCCCACCCGGCGCGGCACGACCGCCACCGCGCCGGTGGAGGAGACCTCCGCGGCCATCTCGATGACCCGGTCCGCGATGTCGTCGAAGTCGACGGTCTCGTCCGGGGTGTGCGAGAGCATCTCGTGCACGATCGCGATCGAACCGACCCTGCGCACCGCCTCGTCCAGTGCCGCGCGCCCCTCCGGGTGCTGGAGCCTGCGCGCCTGAAGACGCAGCAGGGCCGCGACGGTCTGCAGGTTGTTCTTGACCCTGTGGTGGATCTCACGGATCGTGGCGTCCTTGGTCATCAGCTCGCGCTCGCGTCGACGCAGCTCGGTGACGTCGCGGACCATGATCAGGGCGCCGATCCGGTCCCCGCTGATGATCAGCGGGATGGCGCGCAGCTGGATGGTGGACCCCCGCGCCTCCACCTCCGCCTCCTTCGGGACCCGCCCCCCGGCCGTCCAGGTCAGGGACTCGTCGCGGGGGTCGGCGGCGGCGGACAGCTCCAGCGTGGTGCGGGCCAGTGAGGCGCCGACGAGGTCGGCGGTCAGGCCGAGCCTGCGGTAGGCCGAGAGCGCGTTGGGGCTGGCGTAGACCACCCGCCCCTCCTTGTCCAGGCGGAGCAGGCCGTCGCCGACCCTGGGCGAGCGCACCATCAGCGGCCCCTGGTCGCTGAACGGGAAACCGCCCTCGGCGATCATCTGCGCCATGTCGCCGGCGCTCTGCAGGTAGGTGAGCTCCAGGCGGCTGGGGGTGCGCGCGGAGCTGAGGTTGGTGCTGCGCTGGATCACGCCGAGCAGGACGCCGTCCCTGCGCACCGGGACCGTCTCCTCGCGCACCGGGACCCCGCCCGACCAGTCCGGGTCGCCTTCGCGGCAGATCCGTCCCTCCTTCCAGGCGCGGTCGATCAGCGCGCGCTTGGCGCTCATCTGCGGGGTGACCGAGTCGTCGCCCGCGCCGTCGGGGGCGTCGCGCAGGAACTTCTCGACGAGGTCGTCCTGGAAGGCGGTCGGCCCGGTGGTGGGGCGCATCTGGGCGACCGCGACCCAGCCGCTGTCGTCGCGCAGGCGCACCCACAGCACCAGGTCCGCGAACGACAGGTCCGCGAGCAGCTGCCAGTCGGAGACCAGTGAGTGCAGCCACTCCAGGTCCGCCGTCTTGAGCGCCGTATACCTTCTGATCAGATCACTGAGGTGAGGCACTCACAAATCATCCCACGAGTGAGGGCATACTCAAGGGGCGCGTCTTTCTACCAATGGCCTAGACCAGTTCTGGCCTTTCTGGTGATCCAGGTATGTGTCGGCCCCCTGACACTGCGAAGATGCGGCAAATGCTGAACGGGTGGGAAGCGGTGGAGGAAACCGACGTGACGGCTCAGCGAACTCTCGAGGACAGCCCCCGAGTTCCGAAGTACTACCAGGTCAAGAAGCAGCTTCTGGAGCTCATCGAGGCGATGCCCGCAGGCAATCCGGTCCCCCCGGAGCGCGCTCTGGCCACCCAGTTCGGCACCTCGCGCACGACGGTGCGCCAGGCGCTCACCGAGATGGTGGTCGAGGGCAGGCTGCTGCGGATCCAGGGCAAGGGCACCTTCGTGGCCAAGCCCAAGGTGGCCCAGGTGCTCCAGCTCACGAGCTACACGCAGGAGATGCGGTCGCACGGCCTGCACCCCGCGACGCGGATCCTCGATGTGAGCTACATCAACGCGGACGAGGAGCTGGCCGAACTGCTGGCCATCCGCTCGGGCGGCAGGGTGCTGCGGATCGAGCGCCTGCGGCTGGCCAACGGCGAGCCGATGGCCGTGGAGACCGCCCACCTGGCGGCCCGCCGCTTCCCGGGCCTGCGCCGCCAACTGGACCGGTACGCCTCCCTCTACGAGGCTCTGGCCAGCGCCTACGACGTCCGCCTGGCCGAGGCCGAGGCGACCATCGAGACCGTCCTGGCCACCCCCAACGAGGCCCGCCTGCTCGGCGTGGACGTGGGCCTGCCGCTCGTGCTGCACTGCCAGCACAGCTTCGACGCCGACGGCCACCCGGTGGAGTGGGTCCGCTCCCTGTACCGGGGCGACCGGTACAAGTTCGTGACCCGGCTCCGGCCGCCGAGGGACTAGGGAGCGCTTCCGGGGCCCCGCAGTGTCCGGAACCACCGGGCACTGTGGGGCAGGTCACCCAATCGGGGTTACCCGCTGGTAGGTTACGCCTTGGCAGACGGTGGCGCGCATCCCGCGTCCGCCCCTCGGCCACGGGACCCCACAAGGAGCGTGACGCGACACAATGGGCACCTCTTCTTCCTTTTCTTCCTTCTCCGGACGGCTCGCCGGCCACGGCGGCGCTCACGCCGTCGAGATCGCCCGGCACCACGGCGTGGACACCATGTTCACGCTCTCGGGCGGGCACGTCTTCCCGATCTACGACGGCGCGGTCAAGCCCGAACCCGCCGTCCGGCTGCTGGACGTCCGGCACGAGCAGACGGCGGTGTTCGCCGCCGAGGGCGTCGGCAAGCTCACCCGGCGGGCCGGATGGGCCGTGGTGACCGCCGGGCCCGGCGTCACCAACGCCGTCAGCGGGGTGGCCACCGCGCACTTCAACGGCTCGCCCCTGGTGGTCGTCGGCGGGCGCGCCCCCGACAGCCGCTGGGGCCAGGGCCTGCTCCAGGAACTGGACCAGCCGCCGCTGTTCGCCCCGATCACCAAGCGCGCCTGGACCGTGCACGAGACGGCCGGGATCGGCCCGGCCGTGGACGAGGCGTTCACCCTCGCCAACTCCGCGCACCGGGGCCCGGTGTTCCTGGACGTCCCGATGGACCGCCTCTACGACCAGGCCGAGGTCGAACTCGACGGACGCGGCCCGGCGGCCGACCGCGCGCCCGACCCCGAGGCGGTGGCCGGCATCGCCCGGCTGCTCGGCGAGGCCAGACGGCCGGTGCTGGTGTACGGCTCGGACGTGTGGCTCGACGGGGCCGAGCGGACCGCGCTGGAGGTCGCCGAGGAGCTCGGCGTCCCGGTGATCACCAACGGGCAGGGGCGCGGGGTGCTCCCGGGCGGGCACCCGCTGCTGGCCAACCGGGCACGCGGTCTCGCCCTGGGCAACGCCGACCTGGTCGTCGTCGTGGGCACCCCGCTGGACTTCCGCCTCAACCACGGCCTGTTCGGCGGCCGCGACGGCGCTCCGCCGGCCAAGACCGTGCACGTCACCGACTCCCCCGCCCGGCTCGCCACCCACCTGACCCTCGCGGGGGCCGCCTCGGGCGACCTGTCGCTGGTCCTGCGCGGCATCGCCGACGGCGCCAAGCCCGGCCCCGAGGTCGAGCGGTGGCGCGCCTCGGTGTCCGAGACCGCCGCGGCCGCGGCCGCCACCGACCGCGAGGCCCTGGGGAGCGGCTCCGCGCCCATCCACCCGGCCCGGATCTACGGCGAGCTCAACCGGCTCCTGGACGACGACGCGGTCGTGATCGGGGACGGCGGCGACTTCGTCTCCTACGCGGGCAAGTACATCGAGCCCGCGAAGCCCGGCAACTGGCTCGACCCCGGCCCGTTCGGCTGCCTGGGCACCGGCATGGGGTACTCCGTCGCGGCCCGGCTGTCCCGGCCCTCCTCCCAGGTCGTGGCCCTGTTCGGGGACGGCGCGATCGGGTTCTCGCTGGCCGACGTGGACACCCTGGTCCGGCACCGGTTGCCGGTGGTCATGGTCTGCGGCAACAACGGCGTCTGGGGACTGGAGAAGGCCCCGATGCGGATGATCTACGGCTACGACGTGATCGCCGACCTGACCCCGCAGACCCGGTACGACGAGGTCGTCCGGGCCCTTGGCGGCGGCGGCGAGCTGGTCACCGACCCGGCCGAGATCGGCCCGGCCCTGCGCCGCGCCTTCGACTCGGGCGTCCCGTACCTGGTCAACATCGCCACCGACCCGGAGAACGTCTACCCCCGCAAGACCATGGGCGTCTGACCGCCCTGTCGGGTCCCCCGCCGTGGTCCTGCGGTCTCCTCCGAAGCGCACCGGGGAAGCACAGGACCACGGGGAGGAGGGCGCGACGGCGCCCCGGACGCGCGTCCGGCTACTCCACGACCGCGAGCAGGTCGCCCTCCCGGACCACGTCGCCCTCGGCGACGACGATCTCGACGACCCTGCCGGGGTCCTCGACCAGGACCGGAATCTCCATCTTCATGGACTCCAGGATCACCAGCGTGTCTCCCTCGGCGACCTCGTCCCCCTGGTGCGCCGTGACCTTCCAGACGCTCGCGACCGTCTCCGCGCGGATCTCAGTCATCGGTCTCGATCCCCCTCCCCTGTCCCCGTGTGCGTTGGCCAACCGATGCTGGAGGAGTACCCGGAAGCGGCCTCACCAGCGTGCCGCCGGCCGATTCAGCACCGCGGCCAGCGCTTCGACCACCGCGTGGTCGTACTCCCGGTCGGTGTCCATGCGCAGCCGCTGGAGCACCGCCTCGGTGCGGTCGCGGTCCTTCGACTCCCCCACCAGGTCGTCGAAGGCGTTGGTCACCTTGATGATCCTGCTGCCCAGCGGAGGCGGGCCGTCGTCGCCGCAGCCCGCGGCCGGTTCGCACTGGCGGCGTACCAGCTCGGCGACGCTGTCCAGGACCCCGGTCTCGCGGATGATCGCCGAACCCAGTTCGGCGATGCGGCGCTGCTCCCGGGGCGAGGCCAGCACGGTGGCCCCGCTGGGGATGGGATCGCGCAGCGAGAGCTGGCCGATGTCGTGCATCAGCGCGGCGTACTCGAGTTCCAGCAGGTCCGACTCCGGCATCCCCAGTTCGCAGCCGATCGCCTGGGAGAGTCCGCTGACGCGGCGCGAGTGCCCCGTCTCGACGTATCCGCCGACCTCGGTGACCCGGGACAGCGCCCGCACGGTCTGCAGGTAGGTGAGCCGGATCTCGGCGTACCGGCGGAACGCGACCTGGGTGACCAGCAGCGGAGCGGTGAAGACCAGAAGCGCGGTCAGCCCCATGACGTGCGCGGACAGCGCCATCAGGATGGCCGAGGCGCCGATCGCCATGCCGATCGCCAGTTGGGCGCGCATCTCGTCGAGCACCGCGACGCGGAACCGGGTGCGCAGCCGGTCGGCGCGGACCGCCGCGGCGGCGACCGAGTCCAGCGCCCACGCCGCCACCACGACCACCGCCATGAGCACCAGCGACAGCCACCACAGCGGGCCGTCCTGGTCCACCGCGGCCGCGAGGGACTTGAAGACCAGGACGACGGCCGAGACGTTGAGCAGCCTCCGCGCCAGATCCCCCCAGCGGGGCACGCGGCCCACCATGATGTGCGGCAGCTCGCCCAGGGCCAGACCGACCGCGACCACCGCGATGACCTGCCAGGCCGAGTGGGTGACGGGGTCGTTCCCGATGGTGAACAGGAACGCGTAGGCCATGGCCGAGGCCGAGGCGATGGGCGCGACCTCGCGGTGGCCGGGCAGCGTGATGCGGGCGAACTCGCCCAGCGACACCAGGATCCCGAACGCCAGGGCCACCCTCGGGTGCTCGAACCCCGTCGCGGCGGTGGTCCACAGCAGCGATCCGGTGGCGACGAGCAGGGCCGCCCCGATCAGCAGCGGCCTCGTCGGACCGACGGTCCGCCACTGCCCGCCGCGTACGCCCTGCGGCACCCGGGCGGTCGACACGCTGTCGGTCATGATCTGGAGGTCTCTCCCGCCACCCGGACCGGGGCACCGGTGCCGGCCTTGCCCTGCTCCCGTTCGGCGATCTGCTCGCACTCGTCCTTCATCGGCTCGACGAGGTCGGGAACCTCCCAGCCCTCGCGGTCCACCGCGCGCACCAGCGCCTCCACCATCCGGGGGTCGAACTGGGTGCCCGCGCACCGGCGCAGCTCCGCGATGGCGTCCGCGGCGCTCCAGGCGGTGCGGTAGGAGCGGGTGGAGGTCAGGCAGTCGAACACGTCGGCGACCGAGACCAGCCGGGCCGCCTCGGGGATCTCCTCCCCGGCCAGCCCCATCGGGTACCCGCCGCCGTCCATGCGCTCGTGGTGGTGCATGATCCCGGCGAGCGCCTCGTCGAGGAAGTCGATCTCGCGCACGATCTCGTAGCCCCGCATGGGGTGCAGCTGGATCGCGGCGAACTCGTCCTCGGTGAGCTTCCCGGCCTTCTGCAGGATCTTGGTCGGCACGCCCAGCTTCCCGATGTCGTGCAGCATGCCCGCGTAGCGCATCGTCTGCGCGCGCTCGACCGGCATGCCCAGCTCCTCGGCGATCATCCCGGCGGCCTTGGCCACCCGCATGCAGTGGCCGCGCGTGTAGTAGTCCTTGGTCTCCACCGCCTGGCACAGGGTGGCCAGCGTGGCGTCGTGCGCGCGCTGCTGGAAGACGTACTGGTCGAAGGCCCATCGCGCGATGAACAGCGGCAGCAGCACCAGCAGCACCGCGAACGGGCCGACCGCCCCCCAGATGGCGGCGATGAACAGACCCAGCATGGCGTACCCGATGGAGGACAGCTCCAGGGTGGCCAGTGGCCGCCACCGCATGCGGCGCGGCCGCTGGATTCTCAGCTCGCCCAGGCACCACATCAACCCGGTCACGAGCACCGTGTTGCAGGCGGAGTAGACCAGGACCGCCACCATGAACGGCAGGATGGCCCACGGGAAGGCCTCTTCCCCCGGAACTCCCACCCTTCCGCCGAGCAGCTTGAAGACGTACCCCGAGACGTACCCGGCGAGGCCGAACTGCGCTCCGTTGAACAGCCGCTTGACCAGGTCCTGCCGACGAATGACGAGAACGGAGGAGAAACCGACGATGGCCGCGCCGAACGGTCCGACCAGGACCGCGGCGGCGAGTGAGGCCGCCGAGCTCGGCGAGATCCCGGTCTTGCCGCTGTCGACCATCGTGCCGATCGACTCGGCGACCACGAACAGGGTCGCCAGGAGCACCAGGGTGCCGAGGTCGACCCCCTTGATGGGGCCGAAGATCACCTCGAGCAGTACGACGACGGCGGCACCTAGTGCGACAAGGCCGACGTACAACCGCGCGGCCACTGGTAGGGCACGCAATTCCCGCTCCTTCTCATCCTGATGCCAGCCGTTCCGTCATAGTTTCAGAGATTTGGTCCTACCACCAGCTCCAGCCACTGATCGTGGTAACGGACATGGCCAGGGCTGCCATGAAGAACATGAACTTGCCGAACATCCAGGTCATCACTATCCCGCCTTTCTAGCGCCCCCGCGCTTTCGCCCCCGTGGACGGCGACACGAATTGTCCCCATACGATGGATGCAGCGGCCAGTTTAACGGTAGCCACCGGGCTCGACATTCAACCGAGCCAAACTCGCGTCCGGGCACGACAAAGACGCGCCACAGCGTTTTCAAAATGCGGAAATACGAATCCCATTCGTAATTGACCGAGTAACGCTCCGCAATCGTTCGACTTTTCAAAGACGGAGTAATAACGCCGAGCGGCAGGCGATTCCCCTGATCGAGTGACGCCCACACAGACCAGCACAGATCACTGTGAGTAGTCAAGTGTAAGTTTTCAGCGAAGTATCGGTCCGGTAAGAATCCGGGATCCGTCCCGGCTCCAACCGCGCTCGCCGCCCGGCGTGTCCCCCACGCCCGGTCACGGAAACGGCCGGCGCGAACGACCGAAACCGGAGCCCCCCGCCCACCGCCAACAGTCCTGAATCGGGCATAACCCGCCGAATAACGACGCGCGGGGGGGGGCGCCCGGGAAACCCCCGGCCGCCCCCCCGCGGTGGTTTTTGTGGGGGAAAACCGGAGGCCCTCGCGCCAACGGGGGGGCCCCCCGGGCCGCGGCCCCATGTG
>NZ_SNYN01000002.1 GCF_004363075.1 Actinorugispora endophytica | reverse complement strand
CTGTCGGCCGGGCTGCCGCTCATCGAGGACGGGTCCCGGCCCTCCTCGATGAGCGGTGGCCAGCAGATGCGCAACCGCCCCGACCGGCCGGCCGGTCGGGGCGGCCACCGACAGCATCAGCTCCGCCCCTGATCCGCCTGTCGCTTCTCCGCCTCACCCGGCCCGGTCTTCACGGGAGTGAGAGGGCTGGGCCGGTTGCTCCCAGAGGCCGGCCAAGTGCGCGTGGAGGACGTCGTGTGCCTCTCGCGGGGTGAGGTGACCGATGAGGACGTGCGTGGTGAGGCCGTCCGCAAGGGCGAGGACGGTGCGGGCCTCGCGTTGCGGATCGAGGGACACGGCGCGGTCGGTGCCCTCGCCGGCTTCCGAGATGAGGCGGGTGAACGCCTCCTGCACAGCTGCGTAGTTCGCCTTCAGCGTCTTGGCGAGCGCCTTGCTGACAGCCGCCTGCGCGGCGAAGGCGAGCCAGACTCTGGCCTCGGCGCGGTGCGCTTCCCTGAGTAGTGAGATCTCGGCGGCCGCGTGCCCCAGGGCGGTGGCGGCCGACTGGGCCGGGCTCCTGACAAGGCGGGCCCGTACGCGCTCGCTGATCCGCTCGCTGATGTGCCCGAGAGCGAAGACGAGCATCTCTTCCTTGGTCCGGAAGCACCGCTGAACGGCGCCCACGGACACCTGCGCGCGGGCGGCGACATCGCGAAGGGTGACGCCCTCAAGGCCGCGTTCGTCGGCGAGGTGGCAGACGGCCTCGGCGATGAGGCGACGTCGGCTCGCGTGATCCACCTGTCTGGGCATGCCCGGTCGCCTTCCTGTCCCACGGCGTACTTTTTTCGTTGCGCCTGTATCGGTTCCAGGGTACGGTCACGGTTCCGATACGGTCGAATTGGTACGTGGGAAGAGGTCACCGGCCATGCAGGACGCCCTGTGGAGGATGTCGGCCGCCGCTCAGGCGGAAGCCGTGCGCAGCGCGGAAGTCTCGGCCGTCGAACTGGTCGACAGTCACCTCGACCGCATTGCCGAGGTCAACCCGCGAGTGAACGCGGTCACGCAGCTCCTGGCGGAGCGCGCACGCGAGGCCGCGGCACAGACGGACCGTCGGCGGGCCGCCGGTGAGACGCTGGGACCACTCGCGGGAGTGCCGTTCACCGTGAAGGAGAGCACCGCCGTCGAAGGCGTGCCGACCACGTTCGGCGTGGAGCGCTTCCGCGGTCTGGTGGCGTCGGCCGACGCACCCCCGGTGGCGCGGCTGCGCGCGGCCGGGGCCATTCCCATCGGACACAGCAACATCCCCACCCTGATCCTCGCGGGGATGCACACGCGCAGCGAGCTGTTCGGCGACACGGTCAATCCGTGGGACAGCAGCCGGACCCCGGGCGGCTCCAGCGGGGGTGACGCGGTGGCCGTGGCCACGGGGATGGCGGCACTCGGGCTCGGCAACGACTCCGGGGGATCGGTGCGCGTCCCGGCCCAGTTCTGCGGTGTTGCCGGGCTGAAACCGTCCACCGGCCGGTTCCCCGCCGACCACCGCGTCCTCGGCCCCGACGACCCCGGGCCGGCGTCCCAGATGCTGGTCACCGACGGCCCGCTGGCCCGGAGCGTGGGCGACCTACGGCTGGCTTACGAGGTGCTGGCCGGGACCGATCCGCGGGACCCGCGCGCGGTGCCGGTGCCCGCCTACGGCGAAGGGCTCCCCGGGCCGGTGAAGGTCGCGGTCGTGGCGGACCCCGGCGGGCACGGAGTCCACCCCGCGATCCGCGGAGCCGTCGCGACCGCGGCCGACGCTCTCCGCGACGCCGGATACGACGTGCGCGAGGTACGGGACGTGCCGCGGATGGACGAGGCCCTCGAGGCGTACGGCCGGATCACCGTGACCGAGTTCGCCCCGACCTGGCCGGCGGTGCGCCGGCTGCTCGGTGAAGGCGGGGACCGCTACATCGAGATGGCGATGGAGCAGACCCCGCCCGCGAGCGCGGACGAGCTCGTGAGGTTGACGGGCACCTGGATGAGCATTCGCCGCTCGTGGGCCGAATTCCTCGACGCGTACCCGCTGTTGCTCGGCCCGTCGTTCACCGAGCCGCCGGTCGAACCGGGGCTGGAGTCGCGCGACAGGGCGGGCCGGGACCGGGTCGGGTCGGGAATGCGCCTGTGCAGCGTGACCAGCTTCGTGGGCGTGCCCGGCGTGGCAGTGCCGACCGGCGTGGTCGACGGGCTCCCCTCCGGAGTGCAGATCGTCGGACGCGCGTTCCGGGAGGACCTGTGCCTGGACGCGGCGCAGGCGATCGAGGACCGGCTCGGGGTGCTCACACCCGTCGACCCGCGCGTGGGGGCGGGCTGATGGGGGGCGAGACCGGCAGGAGCCGTTGATCGGGTGATCTGTATTCACCCGATGCGCGGCCCGCGTTCTGAGGGCCACAGCGCCGGGGAGCCGGCGTGGGCGCAGGCCGGGCGGGCTTCCTCCACCCACTGGGCCGGCACGTCCACGATCCGGTCCATCCCGCCGATGCCCTCGCGCGGGCTGTCGGCGCGAGGGCGCGAGCTGGGCTCCGCCTGGCCGGGGGAGTCGACGTAGTTGCCCTCGACGGCGGCCAGGCGGTTGTTGACGGTGGCCGCGCCCAGGCGGGCGCCCCGCGCGGTGCGGGTGTTCTTCAGGGTCCGGCGCCAGTCTCGGGGAAGCCCGTGTCCTTGGCGCCGGATCCTGTTTCGATGTTCCTCGACCCCGTGGTCTTCCACGCCTCCGCCGCGCCCGCGACCTGCTCAGCCGGCGTCGAACGCCTTCTCGACGGTCAGCGTGTCCTCGTACAGGTGCATGCGGACGATCCGGTTGTCCTCGACCGTCAGGTGCACGGCCGCCGGTGTGGTGAACTCCTTCCCGGTGGCCACGACGGTGTGCGTCCAGACCGCCAGCAGTACGACGTCACCACCGTCGGCGATGACGCGCTCCAGCACGACCTCGCTCTTGCCGTGCGCGAAGTGCGGCCACATCGTGGTGAAGTACGGCGCGACCTCCTCCCTGCGGGTACGGCGCCCGGACCAGGACAGCGCGTCACTGCCGGGGACATGCCAGTCGATCTCCTCGGCGAACAGTTCCTGGATGCCGTCGGGGTCCTGCCCGGCGAGGCGCTCCACGAACTTCTCGGCCACGATCCGTGAGGTCTGGGTATCTGTTGCCATCGTCCTTGTCCTTGTCTTCTCGTTCGTACGAGGCGTGTCGGCCGGGCCTCAGCCCTGGGAACAGGGAGCGCTTGCCGTTCGGCTCGGCGGCCCGCCGGACGGGATGAGCGCCCCGCCTTCGCGCGGCGCGCCAAGGCCGACCGGCGCGAACCCGGACTCGGTCGGCAGCCGTGTGAAGGCGGTCCTGTCGTCCAGCCGTCCCATGGGACTCTCCGGTTTCTTGATGTAACTATTTTGGTTACATTGATGGGCGTGTGGTGCGGCCCCCTCGATCAGGGGAGGTCGGCGGTCCTGGTTCAGGCGGCTTGCAGGACGTCCCGCAGCACGTCCTCCAGCGTGGTCTTGGCCAGCTCCCTGCGCAGGGCGGCCTCCACGCCGTCGTACACGGCGGTCATCGCCGGCCCGATGCCGTGGCCCACGACGCACTCGGGGTTCGGCGTCGCGCGGTGCAGGGCGAAGACCGGCCCCGGTTCGATCGCCTGGTGGACGTCGAGCAGGGTGATCGCCGCCAGGTCCCGCGCGAGCATCCAGCCCGCCCCCGCCCCCCGTCGCGAACCGGCCAGGCCGGCCTTGCCCAGCTTGGCCAGCAGGCGGCGGATCACCACCGGGTTGGTGTTGACGCTCGTCGCGATCTGCTCGGAGGTGGCGACCTCGTGGCCGCGCCGTTGGTACAGCCCGATCCATGTCAGGGCGTGCGCCGCGATGGTCAGCCTGCTGTTGGCGCTCACGTCGGACTCCTCCCCCTCACCCCTCGACTTCAGTCGTAACAATAGTCGTTACGACTGCATGCGGCAAGTCCTGGGAGGCGGGCCGGTCTCGCCAGCCCGCCTGGCGCGTGTCCCCGGCCTTCCACACGACGCGGCAGGCAGTGCTCGGCAACATGGGATTTCAGGCTGTCGTCCGCGACGACGTCCAGACGGTTCCGAGGCACCCCGGAACCACGGTGAAGCAGTGGCGCCAGAGGGCCCGCGCCCCGCGGCCCGAGGCCAGGCCGGCCCCGGGAGAAGCGGCACGAGCGTCTGCGGCGCCGCCGGTGGGCGCGGTAACGGGAGGGATCGCGGCCGCGGAGACCGACGAGGAAGACCCGTACCCCCCGAGGGGGATACGGGCCTTACCACCGCCCCTGATCCGGTCCGCTACGCCGGATTCCTACGACAGTGCCGCCAGCGCCTGGGCGGTCGTCTCCGGCGTGGCGAGCTTCTCGGCGAGCTTCATGGGGTTGTCCAGCCCGCCCAGGATCAGGTCGGAGACGGCCTGGTCCGTGCTCAGGCTCTGCAGCAGTCCGGCGACGTGCGGCGGGGTGCTCTCGGGGTTCGCCCCCGAGAGCAGGTCCGCCAGCCACGCCGTGTACTTGGCGTACTCCCAGTAGTCGTCGAAGGCGCCGCGCATGAACTCGGCGTCGAAGGGCTCGTCGCCGTGCCGGAGGATCCGGTTCAGGTAGATGTGCGCGCAGGCGGTCGAGTTGTTCCAGCCCTGCATTATCGAGGGCGCGCTGGAGAAGACCACGTCGGCCATCCCCAGGACGCGGCCGCCCGAGGGCAGCGTCCCGACCGGGTCGCGGACGTAGGGGACGACCTTCTCGATGTTGACGCTGAGCTCGTCGACGAGCCGGGAACCGGCGAGCTGCGCGTGCATGTGGGGCGCGCGCTCGGCGAAGACGTCGAGCAGCCGCGCGAGCGTGCCGTCCGGGGACAACCGCTCCCCGGAGAAGTCCAGCGGCCCGCCCGGGGCGGCGTACAACGTGACCCGGTGCGCCTGGCCGTAGGGCGTCAACGCGGGGTCCAGGCACTGGGTGCCCAGCCCGTCGATGAAGTTGACCTGGAACTGGTCCCCCTCCTCACCGCTCGCCCCCTGCACGTAGGCGTCCACGGCGATCAGCGGCTGCCCCCCGGCCGAGCGGGAGTGGTCCCGGTCGAACAGCTGGCCGAGCTCCCCGCCGCCCACGGCCACGACCACCAGGTCGTACATGCGGGTGAAGTAGTCGATGTCGGAGACGGTCGCCCCGTGGATGGTGACCTTGCCGCCGCGGTCCTCGAACGCCTCCAGCCAGTCGGCCATCTTGACCCGCTGGTCGATGCACACCCCGCCGCCGGCGATGTGCCCTATGAGCCGGCTCGACACCTCGCCCTGCTGCGTGGTGCGGGTCATGACCGTGGTCATCAGCATCGGCGCCCGCCCCTCCCAGAAGTCCAGGCCCATGCCGCGCTCGTAGTCGAGCACGCCCGGGAAGGACAACTGGCCGACGGAGACCGAGCCGTACCGGACCTCGTCGGACGTCCGCCCGGTCAGCAGGGTGACGTCGTAGCCGTTCCCGAGCAGCCCGTGGGCCAGGAGGAGACCGGACTGGCCGGCGCCGACGACCAGGATTCTTCGCATGGAATGGTGCCTATCGCTGTGGTGTGCGGGCAAAGCCGGGCGCCGCGCGCCGCGGACTCTGGCTTGTCCGATATCAGTGATCTGTGCGGTGACCACTGAGAAACGATACGTTTCTACCATTAAATCCTGCTATTGATCCACGCCACAGGAAAGGGATCGAGAAACAGAACGCGCCTCGGGCCCCGGCGGACCAGCAGCGCCACCACACACAGCGCGCCCGACCCGCTGAACACCGTGTTCACCCACACCGCGCCACCGATCACCGCACGAGCGGCCCGAAAGACGACATGTGCGAGGATCGGGCCATGGCCGCTTCCGCGCGCCCGGCCCCGGACGGAACCGCACCGACGCGGGCTTCGGCACCGCCGCCCCGCCACACCAACACCCGCACGCGGCCCCACCACCCACCGCGACACCTTCCACGGCCCGCCACGCCCCCGAAACAGCGCCACCGACCAGCCCGCACACCCCACACACCGGAGGAAACCCCGTGGCCAAGGCCGTCCGCTTCACCCGCTACGGCGACCCCGACGTCCTCACCCTGGACGAGGTCCCCACCCCCGAACCCGGCCCCCGGCAGGTCCGGATCAGGGTGCGCTTCGCCGCGGTCAACGCCTACGACTGCAAGGTCCGCCGCGGCCTGTTCGCCCAAACCCCCCCGGACGCGCCCACCGGGACCGGCCTGGAGGCGTCGGGAACCATCGACGCCGTCGGCCCCCGCGTCACCGCCTGGACCCCCGGCCAGGCCGTCTTCGGCCCCCTCTCGCCCGCCCTGGCCACCCACGCGCTGGCCGACACCGGCGACCTCGTGGAAAAACCCGACTGGCTGCCCTTCGACGAGGCCGCCGCCCTCCCCGTCGCCACCGAGACCGCCCACCGCACCCTGCGCCAACTCGACGTGCGCCCCGGCCAGACCCTGCTGATCCACGCCGCGTCGGGCGGCGTCGGCCAGGCCGCCGCCCAACTGGCACTCGCCCGGGGAGCCCGGGTCATCGGCACCGCCGGCACCCGCAACCACGCCCTCCTGCGCGCCACCGGCGTCCACCCCGTCCCCTACGGCGAGGGCCTGCGCGACCGGATCCGCGCCCTGGCCCCCGACGGCGTCGACGCGGTCCTGGACGCCTCGGGCCGCGGCGTGCTCGCCCTGTCCGTCGAACTCGCCGGAAGCCCCGAGAAGGTCATCACCATCGCCGACGACCACGCCGCCGACCACGGCGTGCGCTTCTCCGGCGGCGGCCCCGGCAACACCCCCGCCGCCGACGTCCTCACCGAGGTCCTCCCCCTGGTGCGACGCGGCGCGCTGCGCGTACCGGTCGGCCGCGTCTACCCGCTGGACCGGGCCGCCGACGCCCACCGCCTCAGCGAACAGGGACACCCCGGCGGCAAGATCCTCGTCGCCGCCGACCACGACTGACCCCGCCCCGGCGCCCCTCCTCCCCCGGGGACAGAACCCCGAAAGGCACAGGCAACCCCACTCAACCCGCGAGGCCCTGCCCGTGGAGCACCAGCGCCCACGCCAGGCAGCCGAACGCCGCCGCCGACGTCACCGCGCGGACGGTGTTCCACCTGACCCACCCGGCCTCGAAGTCCCGGCGCGCCTTCGCCGGGTCGACGATCCGCTCCGGCGGCCCGGCCGCGTCCAGCGCGTTGTTGAGCGGGACGTTGGCCGCGCCCGTGACGGCCAGCGTCGCCACGCACAGCACGAACCCCGCGACGGTCCACCCCAGCGCGCCCCGCCCGCCGCCGCCGAGCATGAGCCCCGCCGCGGCAAGGGACAGCACCGGCGCGCCGAGCAGGGCCAGAAACAGCCAGGGGTTGACGATCGCCACGTTGATCCGCTGCATGGCCTCCACGAAGGTCCGGTCCCCGGCCCCGCGCAGGCCCGGCATGACGGACATCGCGAAGGCGTAGAACAGGCCCGCCAGGAGCCCGGTGGCCATCGTGGCCGCGACCAGCACGGCACCGCCCAGCACTTCGGTCATGGTGTTCCTCGTCCTTCGTGTACCGGGAAGCGTTCGACGACCCGGGATTCTCGCGCGGCCGCCGCCCCCGGGAAGACCCCCGCCCCGCGAGGGCCCTATCGCCGGCCCTTCCGGGGTCAGGCGTCCCAGACCCCGGTGGCGGCCGTGGCGCGCGCGTACTCGGCGAAGTCGCGGGGCTCCCGGCCCAGCGCGCGCCGCACCCCGTCACACAAGGACGCGTTGCGCCCGTCCAGGATGTCGGCCAACAGGTCGGAGAAGGGGCCGGTGAACTCCGGCGGCGCCCCCTGCCCCGCCATGGCGGCCGTGAACTCCTCCAAGGAGACCGGCAGATACCCCACCTCGCGGCCGACGGCCCTCGCGATCTCCGCGACCGCGCCGGCGAACGTCAGCAGCCGGGGGCCGGTGACCTCGTAGAGCTCACCCGCGTGCCCGTCCCCCGTCAGCGCGGCGACCGCGACGTCGGCGATGTCCTCGGCGTCGACGAACGGCTCGGCCACACCACCGGCGGGGAACGCGACCACACCGCCCCGCACCCCCTCCACCAGGAAGTCCTCACTGAAGTTCTGCGAGAAGAAAGCCGCCCGCACGATCGTCCACTCGACCCCGCAGTCGCGCACCACCTGCTCGCTGCGCCGGGCCCCCTCCTCGCCGCGCCCCGACAGCAGCACCAGGCGCCGCACCCCGGCCTCGGCCGCCCGCGCGGCAAACGCCCCAATCGTGTCGGAGGCCCCCGGGAACCCCGCGTCGGGCGCGTACGCCAGGTACACCGCCCCGACGTCTTCCAGGGCGGGCGCCCACGTGGCCTCGTCCTGCCAGTCGAACGGCGGCTCCCCCGACCGCGAACCCACCCGGACCGGGAGGCCCAGACCGGTGAGCCGCCCGGCCACCCTGCGGCCGGTCTTACCGGTGCCGCCCAATACCAGTGTCGTCCCGCGCTCTCGCGTGTTCTGCGTCATGCCCCAAGTCAAGCGCCCGGCACCCGGGCGGGCCATCGCCCAGAGGCTCGCCTCCATGTCCGAGCGTCTACACTGCCGCCTATGGACGCACTCGCGGGTCTTCTGGACGGGCCGCGGGCCCGCGGCGCCTTCCTGCTCCGCGCGGTATTCGACCCGCCCTGGTCCATCCGCGTGCGCGACGAGGCGCCGATCACCCTGATGGCCGTGGTGCGCGGCTCGGCGTGGGTGGTGCCCGACGACGGCGACCCGCTGGAACTGGGCGTCGGGGACGTCGCCGTCGCGCGCGGCCCCGAACCGTACACGATCGCCGACTCCCCCTCCACCGAGCCGCTGGTCATCGTCCACCCCGGCCAGCACTGCACCGACCCGGCCGGCCGCCCCCTCGCCCAGGAGATGGGCCTGGGCGTCCGGTCCTGGGGAAACGACCCCGACGGCGCGACGACCGTCCTCGTCGGCACCTACCAGAGGAGCGGAGAGGTCAGCCGGAGCCTGCTCACAGCGCTGCCCACACTGCTGGTCCTGCCCCACGGGGCCTGGGACAGCCCCCTCATGGCGCTGCTGGGCGAGGAGATCGCCAAGGACGACCCCGGCCAGGATGCGGTCCTGGACCGGCTGTTGGACCTGCTGCTCATCGCGGTCCTGCGCACCTGGTTCTCCCGCCCCGAGGCCCGCGCGCCCGCCTGGTACCTGGCTCTGGGCGACCCCGTGGTGGGGCGCGCGCTGCGGCTGATCCACGGCGACCCGGCCCGCCCCTGGACGGTGGCGGCCCTGGCCGCGGCCTCGGGCGTCTCCCGCGCGGCACTGGCCCGCCGCTTCACCCACCTGGTGGGAGAACCCCCCATGGCCTACCTCACCGGGTGGCGCCTGGCCCTGGCCGCGGACCTGCTGCGCTTCCCCGACACCACCGTCGCCTCCGTCGCCCGCAAAGTCGGCTACGCCACCCCGTTCGCGCTGAGCACCGCCTTCAAACGCGTCCACGGCGTCAGCCCCCAGCAGTACCGCCTGGGCGAACCACCGTCAGAACCCCGGAAGAAACCGGAAACGCCGAGACGCCGCGTCCGCGTGCCGTCCCCCTGACCACGCCCCGCACGACGACCGGCACCCGCGCCGCGCAACACCGGTGAGCGGCGGAGCCCTTTCGGGCCCGCGGCGCCACCGCCCCCTCGCGAGGAGACGGCCCACCGGCAGCGGACGACCGAAGGAGAGGGCTTTGGCCACTCCCCTCCACTCCCAAGCTATAGCGCACCCCGGGGCTTGCCACAAGACCCCCCTCATGCCGCAGAATCGTCGACCGTGACCAGAACCCACACCACGGGAGACGACGTGAAACACCCCGCCACCAGCGCGTTCGACCTCCCCGACCACCTCGCCGCCAAAGCCTCCCCCACACTCGTCGCCGACGACGAACAGCACTTCACCGCCATCGCGCACAGCCTCGAACACACCATCTCCGACCTGACCGACCGCCTCCACGCCGAACACGCCACGACCGGCGGAACAGGCCGAGAGGTCCTGGAACGGGACATGGAGGCCCACCGGCTGGCCGCCCGCCTGCGCGCCCTGCGCCGCTTCGGCCTGGACCTGTGCCTGGGACGCATCGTCAGCACGGACCACCCCGAACCCGTGTACATCGGACGACTCGGCCTCACCGACCCCCAGGGACGCCGACTGCTGATCGACTGGCGCTCCCCCGCGGCCGAACCGTTCTTCGCGGCCACCCACGCCAACCCCATGGGACTGGCGAGCCGCCGCAGGTACCGCTGGACCCGCGGCCGGATCAGCGACTACTGGGACGAGGTGTTCACCGCGGACGGATTCGAAGGGCACGCCGCACTCGACGACCAGTCCGCCTTCATCGCCAGCCTCGGCGCCAACCGGACGTCGCGCATGCGCGACGTGCTCGGCACCATCCAGGCCGACCAGGACGCCGTCATCCGCGCCGGATCCCGCGGCGCCCTCGTCGTCGACGGCGGCCCCGGCACCGGCAAGACCGTCGTCGCCCTGCACCGCACCGCCCACCTCCTCTACTCCGACCCCCGACTCGGCCACCGCCGGGGCGGCGTGCTGTTCGTCGGCCCGCACCACCCCTACCTGGCCTACGTCTCCGACGTCCTCCCCAGCCTCGGAGAAGAGGGCGTGCAGACCTGCACCCTGCGCGACCTCGTCCCCGAAGGAGCCACGGCCACGACCGAGACCGACCCCGACGTGACCCTCCTGAAGTCGTCCGCGAACCTGGTGAAGGCGATCGAGGCGGCCGTCAGGTTCTACGAACAACCGCCCACCGAGGCGACGACGGTCACCACGGACTGGTCCGACATCCAGCTCGACCCCCACGACTGGGCCGAGGCGTTCGAGGCGCCCGAACCGGGAACCCCGCACAACGAAGCGCGCGGACAGATCCTGGAAGAACTCATCACGATCCTGACCGACAAGCACGACGACGACGAAGTCCCGCCGGACCTCATCCGGGCATCGCTGCTGCGCGACACGGAACTGACCGGGGCCCTCAACCGCGCGTGGCCGCTGATCGAACCCGCCGACCTCGTCGGAGACCTCTGGACAGTACCCGCCTACCTGCGAAAATGCGCCCCCTGGCTCAGCATCGACGACATCCGTAAACTCCAGCGCGACAACCCCCACGCCTGGACCGTGTCCGACCTGCCCATCCTGGACGCGGCACGCCAACGCCTCGGCGACCCCCGGGCCACACGACGCAGACACCGACACGACTCCGCCCTGGCGGCCCAACGTGAGCACATGGACAGCGTCGTCGACAACCTGCTCCACGCCGACGACGACGGCGAAGGCCTGGTGACGATGCTGATCGGACAGGACATGCGAGACAGCCTGGTCGACGAGGCCGCGCTGCCCGACGCCGCCCCGGACCCGCTCACCGGCCCGTTCGCGCACATCGTCGTGGACGAGGCCCAGGAACTCACCGACGCCGAATGGCACATGCTGCTGCAGCGCTGCCCCTCCCGGAGCTTCACCATCGTCGGCGACCGCGCCCAGGCCAGGCACGGGTTCACGGAGTCATGGCAAGAACGGCTCGCCCGGGCGGGGTTCGACCGGATCAACCTGGCCCCCCTGAACATCAACTACCGGACCCCCCAAGAGGTCATGGCCGAAGCCGAACCGGCCATCCGCGCCGCCCTCCCCGACGCCAACGTACCCACCTCCATCCGCAGCAACGGCGTCCCCGTCACACACGGACCCGCCTCGGACCTGGAACCGCTCCTCGACACCTGGCTCGCCGCCAACCCCGACGGGACCGCCTGCGTCATCGGCGCCCCCTCCCTCCGGTCGACGCCCCGCGTCCGGTCGCTGACCCCCGCCCTGGCGAAAGGACTCGAATTCGACCTGGTCGTCCTCGTCGACCCGCAGGCGTTCGGCGACGGCACCGAGGGAGCCGTCGACCGCTACGTCGCGATGACCCGGACCACCCGCCGGCTCGTCATCCTCACGAGCCCCTGACCACCAACAACACCAGGATCAAGTGGCGGCCGCCCCCCGACCGGCCGGACGGGCGGACCCGGGAACCGACGGCGGCGTCCAGCGCGCCACCGAGGAGAACGCCCGCACCACAGCCCCGCCGGGAACCAGACGGAACACGGAGTTGCGCGCCGCCTGACGCCACCCCCCGCCCAGATCCGCCCCGAACCGCGCCATGAGGACCGCGTGCGCGGCGATCGCCCGGCACCGCGGGCGCCGGACCGCGTCGAACTCCGCCAGCGCCGACCCCAGACCGCACCCGCGCGCCACCCGCCCGCCGACCAGACGCCCGATGCTGACACCGTCCTCCAAGGCGGTGGCGGCACCCTGCCCCATCGTGGGCAGCGCGGCGTGAGCGGCGTCGCCGACCATCACGACCCGCCCCCGCACATAACCCGGCAACCCGCCCGGCAGATGGTAGACGTCGTGCCGCACGAGCCGGTCGGGGGCGGTCGCCGCGATGAGCCCGCCCACCTCGGGCGCCCAGCGGGCGAACCGCGAGCACGCCACCGCGTGCTCGTCGCCCACGACCGCCCCCTCCGGAGCCCGGACGTAGCCGTACCAGTACAACTCCGACGCGCCGACCCGCACCGACCCGAACTCCGCGCCCGGCCCCCAGTACTCGGCCAGGCGCCCGTCACGGGCGGTGTCGGGCACGACCGCGCGCCAGCTCGTACTCCCGCTGTAGCGGGGACGCGCCCCCGGGAAGAGCGCGGCGCGCACCGCGCTCCACATCCCGTCGGCGCCGACCACGAGATCGGCCTCCGCGCGGTGGGCGGCGTCCCCGCTCCGCCACTCCACCTCCGCACGCGCCCCGCCGGGCGCTCCGGGGCGCACCCCGGTGACCCGCGCCCCCGCGGCCACCACCACCCCGGCCTCCTCCGCCGCCCGCAGGAGGGCGGCGCGCAGCCGCTGCCGGTGAAGGCCCAGCAGCGAGACCACCGGGCGCACGTCGGCGCGGTCGTCGGGGATGAGCAGGACGCGACGGCCCCGGGTGTCCCGAAAACCCGTCGCGGTCGTCGCGTACCCGATCTCCGCGACGCGCCCGTCGTCGAATCCGAGCGCGCGCAGCGCGGCGACGCCGTTGGCGGGCACCGCGACCCCGGCGCCGACCTCGGCCGCGCCATCCCGACGCTCCAGCACGGTGGTCCGCCAGCCCTCCCGGGCCAGCGCCACCGCCGACGCGAGCCCCGCGATGCCGCCGCCGACCACCGTCGCCACCGGTTCCCTCATAGCCCGCTCCCTCGCCGTCGGGCGCCCGGCAGGGGACCGGCCGCCATTCAATACGATAGTAGTGATAAGCGTCGCCGACCTATACTGACCCCCATGCCACCCCCCAACCTGCGCCGACGCCACACCCTGGCGGACGCGGCCATCGCCCTCCTCGCCGAGGAAGGGGCACACGGCCTGACCCACCGCGCCGTCGAAGCCCGCGCAGGGGTCCCCGCCGGAACCGCCACGAACTACGCCCGCAACCGCGAAGCCCTCCTCGTCGCGGCCGCCGAACGCGTCCTCGAACTCCACCTCGCGGACATGGCCACCGCCACCGCCCCCGCGGACGAGACACACCCGGCGACCCGCAGGACCACCGACACGCACGACCTGGCCGAAATCCTCGCCGCCTCGCTGTGGACCGCCGCGACCGACCTACGCGACCGCTACCTGGCGATCTTCGAACTCCAACTGGAAGCCCGCCGCCGCCCCGCCCTGGCCGCCGTCCTGGCCCGGCTGAACACCACCGCGCTCACCGCCACCACCGAACTGCACAACGAAACGGGGACCCCCGTACCCGAGACCGCGATCCCCGTCCTCGTCACCCTCTACTCCGGCACACTGTTCACCCTGGTCACCCTCCCCGCCGACCTACTCGACCGAGAACAGGTCCACGCCCTCGCACAGGCGATGGCGCGCGGAGCGCTCACCGGCAGCGAAACACAGACACCACCCGCCGAAACAGAACCAGGACATCTCACCGCCGGGGAACGAACCGGACGAAAGGCAGACGCCGCCCCACCTCCCGGTAATCCCCCTCAGAACCGTCCACCACGAACCCCATGAAGCCCGACAACCTGCGCGCCGCCACCGGATGCCGCCGCGCGTAACGCACCATGGCCTCGCCACCATCCCCCGAGGACAACGGCACACCGGTCACCCGCACCACCCGCCCGCCCACCCGGACCGTCGTCTCCGGCGCGGCCAGGACGTTGCGATACCAATCGGCCCCGGCCCCGAACCCCGAGCAGACCGTGTAACCGCCCCCGGCGTCGCGCTCGACCACCTCCACGACGACCAGACGCCGCTTCCCCGAAACCCGCCCCGTGTGCTCCAACAACAGCAAACGGCCACCCAACAGCCGCCCCAACCGCATCCGGTAGAGATGAACGGGCAACCGGAATAGCATCCGGCCCAACCCCCTCGGCGGTTCCCTGCGCTCCCCGATCTCCATAACCGAAACCCTCTCGCAACCGCCCACCCCACGCCACCCCCCGCACGGCCGACCCGCGACACCCCCACCCCGTACAAGTAACCGTGCGCGTCTCGCACCAGTGCTACGCGAGCGCGCAAACCGCTTTCCGGCTTACTCGCTCCACCCCCTCAATCCCGCATCACCCCTCCCCGACCCCCTTCTCCTGGTAGATCAGGAGCTGGTGACCGGGCACGCTGGCGACATTGAAAGCGTGGAAGTCGATACTCAGCAGGCCCCGGGTGGGATGGCGCAACACCTTCGTCTCGTGGGTTTTAGGCCACACGTCGTGGCGCTCCCACAGGCCGGGGAACTCCGGACTCTCGGCCTTCAGCCGGCCGAGCAGTTCCCGGAGCCGGGCGGGAGCGACAGCGAAGTCGGCACTGGCACGCAGGTTGGCCACAGTCTCCTCGGCGGAAGCCTCCCACTCGACGAAGAACCGACGGCCCTCGGGGGCCAGCAGAACCATCTCCACCAGGTTCGCGGTCTCCCCGAAACCGGCGAACAGCTCCCGCGCCTTCGCGTTCATCGCCAGGACGTCGAGCACCGGATCCAACACGATCGCCCCGGAATCGCTCCAGGAGTCCATCAGGTTCAGCAACTCGACCGGCACCGGCTGGACCGTCGCCTCTGCACCGAGCCGGCGCGCCGCACCGGCCAGCGCGTACAGGTGCCGCTCCTCGGCCACGGTCAACCGCAGCGCCTGGGAGAGACCGGCAAGAATCACCTCCGACGGGCGGGTCTCCTTGCCCTGCTCCAGACTGCGGTAGTAGTCGACACTCAATCCGGCGATCGCGGCGACCTCGTCGCGGCGCAGACCGGGAACACGGCGCTCGCCCGCCGCGGGCATTCCAACGACCTCGGGGGTCACCTTGGCACGGCGGGTCATGAGGAACCCGCCCAACTCAGTGCGTGGCATTCCCCGCCCCTACCCACGGGTACGACGCCAATCCCGGTCAGTGAGGGGGTCGTATCACTACCCCCCGATCCGGCAGAACCGGTTTCATGCTTGTCGACATGAACACAACACAGAACCCCCAACCCTCCGCCCGAATCGTCTCCGGAACCCCGCTCGCCGGACGTATCGCCGTGGTGACCGGCGCCTCCAGCGGCATCGGCGAAGCGACCGCCGTCCGCTTCGCCGAACTCGGCGCGAAAGTGGCACTGATGGCCCGCCGCGGCGACCGGCTCGACCTGCTCGAAGACCGCATCCGCGCCAACGGCGGAACCGCCCTCGCCCTGCCCACCGACGTCACCGACCGCGCCGCCGTCCTCGCGGCGGCCGACCGGGTCGCCGACGAACTCGGCCAGGCCGACCTCGTCTTCGCGAACGCCGGCGTACAGCTCATCTCCGGCATCACCGACCTGGCCACAGCGGACTGGGACGCCCAGATCGACCTCAACATCAAGGGCGTCATGAACACTGTCCAGGCCTTCGTGCCGTCCCTGGAATCGGCCGCGGCCTCCGGCCGCAGCGCCGACCTCATCATGACGTCATCGATCGCCGCCGTCCGGATCCTGGAGGGCTTCCAGGTCTACTCGGCGACCAAGGCCTACGTCACCCAGCTCACCAAACTGCTGCGCACCGAGCTGGGCGGCAAGAGGATCCGCGTGGCGACGATCGAACCGGGCATGGTCGACACCGAGCTGCCGGACCACGTCACCGACCCGGCGGCGAGCAAGCTCATGGCCGATCTGATCGCCCAGATCGACGTCCTTTCCCCCGAAGACGTCGCGGAGACGGTCGCCTTCATGACCTCGGTCCCCAAGCACGTCAACCTGACCGAGATCACCATCCTCCCGACCGAACAGATCATCTAGTGCCGTGGCCGGAAACGTTCGCCCGGGCGAGTGACCGGTGCCAGGGATGGCCGCGACAGCGGTCAACCCCGGGAGCCGCGGTGTCCGCACCCCTCAAAGCCCGCAGGCTCACCGACCCTGAAGGCCGACAACTGCAACGCATCGTCGCATCGTCCGCCGGAGCAGCACCACCACGGTCCGCTACCGGCGGGCGATGATCATCCTGGCCTCGTCCAGCGGCACCGTCCCGGTCATCGCCCGTCTGGCCGCCGACGACGAGAGAACCGTGCGCGAGGTCATCCACGCCTTCAACGACCAAGGGCTGAGCTGCCTGGACCCTAAGTGGGCGGGAGGCCGTCTCCGCCTGCTCACCCCCGACGAGTTAATGGGCATCGACAGCCGCTCTGGCGAATGCGCGAACGAGTGGATCCTCGCCCGAAGTACGCCATACGAAGGACCACTGGCAGAGGGGGCGTCTCGGACGGGAACGAAGGCCGGGCCGAGCCATGAGCAGAAACCGGCCGCCTCGCCCGACTTGAGCAGGCTGATCGACCTCAAGAAGGTCATCGCCTGGGTACGCGAGCACGCCCACCAGTACGGCGCCAATCCGACGCCGCTGTTCGTCGCGGGCAGTTCGGCCGGCGGGCACATGGCGGCGTCGGCTGCACTCACCCAGGGCGACCCCGCCTTCCAGCCGGGCTTCGAGAACGCGGACACCTCGGTCAGGGAGCCTCCGGCGCGGGGGTGATTCGCGTGCCGGTGCTTCGGGTGGGTCGTTCGGCCTCACGCCACGCGGATCGCGGGGTCACGGCGGGCGGCGACGGAGGGTGTCGGTCGGGGCCGCGCCCACGATGTCCGTTTCGCGTGGTTTCCGTTGATGATCTTGCTATTTCCCCTCGAGAACCTTGACTTCGGGGGGGAACAGCAAGATCACCGGACATTAGAGGGCCGATTTCGCCCCCACCCGGAATGATCGTGGGCTTTCCGCCCGTTTCGGGACCGGGAAGGGCGGAAAGCCCAAGACCGTCAACGGAACCACCGGTGCCCGAATCACCCCCGCGCCGGAGACTCCATAGCGCTGCCATCTGCCTGAACGCCTGGTACGGGCCCTACCACGGCCAGGGACCAGAATCCTCGTCGACCGGGACGCGCGTGAAATCCATACGACCGCGAGGCGCGGGGAGCGACCTTGCACGCCGATTCCCCCGTGCGGAGAGCGTCCTCCCCCGCACGGGTGATTCCTGACATCGAACCACCGGATGCCGGGCGGCCCTCCCGTCAACGGCCTACACCGCGCAGAACTCGTTGCCCTCCGGGTCCCGCATGACCCACCAGTGGCCGGCAGGCCCCCTGTCGACCTCGCGGAGGCGGGTGGCTCCCAGGGCCTCCAGGCGGGCCACCAGCTCCTCCAGTCCGCCGGGGGCGCCGTGTACGTCGATGTGCAGCCGGTTCTTGACGGTCTTGTCCTCGGGAACGTCCTGGAAGAGCAGCCGACGGCCGTGGCCGACACCGCTGACCTCGTCGAACGGGTCCTCGGGGTGCCGGATCCCCGCGTAGCCCCGGAAGATCCGGCGACCCCGGTGCTCGGCGACGGCGTCCTCGCCGATGTGGCCCGCGCCCAGCAGGCGGGCGATGAGCGGGCTCGGGTCCTCCACCTCGTACTCCAGCGCGGCGGCCCAGAAGTCCGCGAGAGCGGGCGCGTCCCTCGTGTCGATGATCAGTTTCCAGTGCAGTGCCATGTAACCCTTTATACTGGTTACATGGACTCACCCGCAACCCCCGGGCTGCTGCTGCGCTCCCACACAGGCGCCACCTACCGGTTCGACCCCGGCGCGCTCTGCCTCGAACTGCTGCCCACCGGCGGTCCCGGCGCGTTCAGCCGGTACGAGGTGCTGCACACCCCCGCGGACCTCGCCGCCTGGGCGGACCGGTCGCGGCTGACCCCCACCCCCGAACTGGAGATCTCCGAGGCCGAACTGCGGGCCGCCCGACGCGTGCGCGACGCGCTGCTTCGGACGGCCGTCGCCCGCACACGCGGAGAACCACCCGCCCCCGCCGACCTGGACGCCGTCAACGAGGCCGCCGCCCACCCCCCGCTGACGCCCGCCATCGGCCCCGACGGCGAACGGCGCTGGGCCGGAACCGCCAGCGGGACCCAGCTCATCGCCACCGTCGCACGCGACGCCGTGGACCTGCTGACCGGCCCGTTCGCGCACCGCGTCCGAACCTGTTCCGCCGACGACTGCTACCTCGTCTACGTCGACACCTCGCGTCCGGGCAACCGCCGCTGGTGCTCCATGGAGCACTGCGGCAACCGCCACAAAGTGCGGTCCCTGCGCGCGCGACGCTCCGTGGAAGAGTGACCGCCCACAGTTTCCGGCTGGTTCGAGCCTTTTGGAGGGGCTCCGTAGGAGACCTTTGTGTTTGTTTTCTTTGTTTTTGGGTTTGGTTACAAAACCAGCACCTTTACGTTGTAGATTTCATACTGCCCACCGGAGACGAGTGCGGACCGGGTCGGGGGCCGGGGCGGCAAAGTCCCGGCCCCCGACGCCGTCAGCGCGCCGCCCGACCACCGCCGGGCGGCGCCGACCCGTACAGCTCCGGGTCGACGTCCAGCCCCAGGCCCGCCTGGCCCAGCCAGTCCAGCCGGACCGACGCCGCCTCCGCCCGCTCCCCCAGCTTCAGCCGCAGGCTGTACACGCACAGCAGGAAAGCCTGCAGGGAGTCGACGCCGAAGGACGCCTCCACGGCCTCGTCTCCCAGGCCCAGAATCTGGTGGGGGCAGCACCAGTCCCCTCCCGGGAGGGTGTCCGGCACCGGCTTGCCGATCCGCACGACCACCGGTGCGCGCCCGCCGTCCTCGGCGACGGCATCGATCCGCCGCTCGGCCACGACCTCACCGATCGCGTAAGCCATCGTCACGGGTTCCCCAATCCATCGGTGTTCCAACGCGGGTGTACACGGTAGCGAAGACCTCGGACCGTCAACCGGCCTCCGACCCGTCCAGCAGGTCTCGGACCTCCTCGGCCGTCGTCTCCCGAAGCTCCTCCCCCAGGAACAGCCAACGGGTGACGCCGACCGACTCCAGGAAGGCCAGGTCGTGGCCGGCGATCAGGAGCGCGCCCCGGTAGGAGTCGAGCGCGCTCGCCAGCTGCCGCACGCTGGCGGCGTCGAGGTTGTTGGTCGGCTCGTCCAGAACCAGCAGCTGCGGAGCCGGCGCGGCGAGCATCGTCGCCGCGAGGGCGGCCCGGAAGCGCTCCCCGCCCGAGAGGGTGCCCGCCGACTGCTCGGCACGCGCCCCCTTGAACAGGAACCGCGCGAGCTGGGCGCGGATGTGGTTGTCGGTGACCCCCGGGGCCAGGCGGGACACGTTCTCCGCGACGCTCAGCTCCTCGTCCAGCACGTCCAGCCGCTGCGGCAGGAACCGCAGCGGCACGAACACCCTGGCCTCACCGGTCAGCGGCGCGATCTCCCCGGTGATGGTACGCAGCAGCGTGGTCTTGCCGGCCCCGTTGCGCCCGACCAGCGCGACGCGTTCGGGGCCGCGCACCTGGAGGCCGCCCTCGCGCAGCCCGCCGAACCGGAGGCCCACCCCGTCCAGGCTCAGGACGGTGCGGCCCGCGGGCACCTCGGTGTGGGGAAGGCTCACGCGGATCTCGGCGTCGTCGCGGATCGCCTCCGCGGCCTCCTCACGCCGCTCGCGCGCGTCGTCGAGCCGCTCCTCGTGCACGCCGCGGAGCTTGCCCGCCGACTCCTGCGCGGACCGCTTGCGCCTTCCGGCGAGGATCTTCGGGATTCCCCCCTGGGCGTCCAGCTTCCTGCCGTTCCGCTGGCGGCGGGCCAGTTTGATCCGGGTCTCCTCCAGCTCCCGCTTCTGCCGGCGCACGTCCGCGTCGGCGGCCCGCAGCGTCCGCTCGGCCGCCTCCTGCTGGGCGGCCAGCGCCTCCTGGTAGGCGGACCAGCCGCCCCCGTACCAGCGCACCACCCCGGAGCGCAGGTCGGCGACGCGGTCCACCCGCTCCAGCAGGTCGCGGTCGTGGCTGACCACGACCAGCACACCGGAGCGCCAGGAGTCGACCGCCTCGTAGAGCCTGCGGCGCGCGAACAGGTCGAGGTTGTTGGTCGGCTCGTCGAGCAGCAGGACATCGGGGCGCTCCAGCAGCAGCGCGGCCAGGCGCAGCAGGACGGTCTCACCGCCGGACATCTGCCCGACGGTGCGGTCCAGCCCGACGCCGTCGAGTCCGAGCGAGCCCAGTGTCGCCAGGGCCCGCTCCTCGACGTCCCAGTCGTCGCCGACCGTCTCGAAGTGCTCCTCCCCCACGTCCCCGGCCTCGATGGCGCGCAGCGCGGCGCGGCGCTCGGCGATCCCCAGGGCCTGGTCGACGCGCAGTGTCGTGTCGAGGGTGATGTTCTGCGGAAGATAGGCGAGGCTGCCGTCGACCGCCACCGACCCGTGGGAGGGCCGCAGCCGACCGGCCAGGAGCCGCAGGAGGGTGGACTTCCCCGAGCCGTTGGCGCCGACGAGGCCGGTGCGGCCCCGGCCGACGCCGAGGGAGAGCCCGTCGAAGACGGTCGTGCCGTCCGGCCACCGGAAGGACAGGTCGGAGCAGGTCACGGCGGCGCTGGGCACTGTGGATTCGGACATGGCGGTTCTCGCAGTCACAGACGTGGTCGGAAGGGGCTTCGTATGCGAGCACCACGCGGCGACCAGACCGTGGGAAGGGAGAAGTGCGGCCGTCCGAAGAGCAAGACAGAGACGGCTCGTGCACCGAGGTCGCATCCGCGCGGGGTCACGGGCGGCAGAAGAGCCGGCTACGGCGTGACGGGTGTACCGCGCGGTGATCGCGGACCTCAGATGCGCAACGTCCACCTCTATCGGAGACGACAGGACTCTGGCATCCTACCCCGATCCCCCGTTCACGGGAATCCCGGAACGCGACAGCCGTGGGGTGTACTTCGCGGGGCCTCGAACCGGCCGGGGTCCGGCACCGGAGCACGCCGGAGGCAGGTCCCGGCCCGAAGGGCCGGGACCGCGCCCATAGTGTCCGTTGCATGGGGGTTTCGTTGGCGGTCGTGAGCTTTCCGCCCGTTCCGGGGCCAGGAAGGGCGGAAAGCCCACGATCATTCCGAGCGAGAGCGGAACCGGCCCTCGAACCGCCGCGTCACGGACGTCCGGCGGGCACGCGCGGGCCCCCGGCCCCACCCGCCGTGACGGCCCCCGAGCGGACCCTGATCCGACAAAGCCCGAACCACCCCCGCGACGGAAACTCCCTCAGCCGGCGGAAGCGCCGAACCACTCGGGCAGTCGGCCGAGCAGCTCCTGCTGGTCTTCTCCGACCCACGCCACGTGCCCGTCCGGCCGCAGCAGCACCGCGGGCGCGTCCAGCTCCTCACTGACGTCGACGACGTGGTCGACCCGGTCCTGCCAGCCCGCCACCGTGAGCCGGCCGGTCTGGTCGAGCAGCAGTCCGCGGCCGCCCCGCATCAGCTCGTAGAGGCGTCCCCGCTTCAGCGTGACGTCCCGCATCCGCCGGCCGAGCAGTTCGTGGCCCTCGCCGAAGTCGTAGCGGACCTCGACCGCGGTGATCATCCCGGTGACGTACCGGTTCACCTCCTCGAAGTCCATCAGCCTCGAGAACAGCTCCCGCAGCGCGACCGCGCCCGGGTCGGTCCCCAGCAGCGTGATCTGCGCGCGGGTGTTCTCCAGCACGCGGGCTCCCACCGGGTGCCGTTCGGCGTGGTAGCTGTCCAGCAGCCCCTCCGGCGCCCAGCCGTTGACCGCGGCGGCCAGCTTCCAGCCGAGGTTGAACGCGTCCTGCACGCCGAGGTTGAGCCCCTGCCCGCCGGTCGGCGGGTGGATGTGCGCCGAGTCCCCGGCCAGCAGCACCCGGCCGACCCGGTAGCGCTCGGCCTGCCGCGTGGCGTCGCCGAACCGGGACAGCCAGCGCGGCGAGTGCACCCCGAAGTCGGTGCCCGCGAAGGCCCGCAGCTGCCGCTTGAACTCCTCGAGGGTCGGCGCGGTCGCGCGGTCCTCGGCCACCTCGCCGGCGGGCACGAGCACGCGGTACACCTTCTCGTCGCCCTCCTCGGCGGGGGCGAGGCCGAACCGCAGCTGGGTCTTGCGGACCTCCTCGACGACGGCGGCGATCGTCGCCGGGTCCTCGGCCACCTCCATGTCACCCAGCAGCGTCTCGACCGTGGCGGGCTCGCCGGGGAAACCGACGCCGAGCCGCTTGCGCACCACACTGCGGGCGCCGTCGCACCCGACGAGGTAGCGCGAGCGCAGGCGGGCGCCGTCCGCCAGCTCGACGGTCACCCCCTCCTCGTCCTGGCCCAGCCCGACCACTTCGCAGCCGCGCCGGATCTCGACGCCGAGTTCGAGGGCGCGCTCGTTGAGCAGCCGCTCGGTGACCGGCTGCGAGACGGCGAGGCCGTACGGGTGGGCCGTGTCCAACCGGTCCGGCCACGGCTTCATGATTCCGCCGAAGAGACCGCCGACCCGGAACTTCTCACTGACCGCGAGGAACCGGTCCAGCATGCCGCGCTGGTCCATCACCTCGACGCTGCGCGCGTGCAGGCCGCGTCCGCGGGACTGCGCGGTCGGCTCGGTCAGCCTCTCCAGCACGACCACGCGCACTCCGGCCAGCCGCAGCTCGGAGGCCAGCATCAAGCCGGTCGGTCCGCCGCCCACGACGACCACGTCGATGTCCATCACCTGCCACCCTCCTCGTGTTCCTTCGCCGCGTCCCCGCGCGACCCCGTCATCGTCAACGACACACGCACTTCGCCACTCCCGTTTCCGCGGGTTCTAACCTCGGACAGCGATTCTGCGGCACGACCGGGGTCTTGCCGCAAGCCCCCGGGTGCGCTATACGTTGAGAGTGGAGGGGAGTGTCCGGAACCCCCCGCCGACCGTCCGCCGCAGCCGGACGCCCTTCTCGGCCTCGCCCTGCCCTCCCCCCCGATCCCCTCAGCCCCGGATCAGCCCCCGGCCGGGCGGGATGTTGTGGTTGAGGCGGAAGGTGTTCTCCGGGTCGTAGACGGCTTTGAGGTCGGTCAGCCTCCGGTAGTCCGCGGCGTCGTAGGCGGAGCGCACCTGTGTGGCGGCGTTCTCGCCGTTCATGAAGTTGAGGAACCGGCCGCCGGTGCTCCATGGCGTGATCGCCTCGAACATGCGCGCGTGCGCCGGCCGGATCCGGGCGATGTCGGCGCGTTCCAGCCGGGACACCACGTTGAACAGGTATCGCGCGTCGCGGTTGCCGACGGCGTTGCCCACGGCGGGCGGGTGGGCGAGCCTGCCGCCGAGGTGGCGCAGTTCGACGACGTGCGGCACCGGCGCGTGGGGACCCGCCAGGTCGAGGACGGCTTGCACGGCGGCGGCGTCGATCTCGCCGAGCATGGCCGTGCCCGACTCGACCGCGCCCGGTGCGACGGGGTCGTTGTAGATCGACCCGGCTTCGGCGTAGGCCAGCTCGCCGAGGGTGTCGCTCATCGGGCCGATGGCCCGCAGCGGCGCCACCAGGCGCTCGCCGGTTCCGGGGCCGCCGGCCGCGCAGGCGACGCGGATATGGACGGTGTGACGGCCGCGCACCGGCTCGGGGATCGCCGGAACGTCCGGCAGGGAGATCAGCGCGACCGAGGAGTTCATCGCCTCCGGCACCGTGGCGGCCCATTGCAGGTAGGCGCCGAAGACCTCGGCGGCCTTCTCAACGGGAAAGACCAGCGCTCCGCCGTACAGCGTGGTGACCGGCATCAGATCGATCTCCATCCCGGTCACCACGCCGAAGTTGTCCCGGCCGCCGCGCAGAGCCCAGAACAGGTCCGGCTCGCGGTCCCGGGTGACGTGCCGAAGGCGGCCGTCCGCCGTGACGACGTCGAGGCCGCGCACGTGGTCGGCGGAGTAGCCGAAGGTCCGGGACAGCAGGGCCAGGCCACCGCCGAGGGTGTAGGAGACCGCGCCCACGCGCGGGGCCGAGCCGGACAGGGGCGCCAGTCCGGCCTGCGCCGCCCTGTGGACCACCTGATCCCAGCGTGTCCCCGCGGACACCCACGCGGTGCCGGCATCGGCGTCCACCCGGACGGCGCTCATCCGCGCGGTGGTGATCAGCACTCCGCCCTCGGCGGCGACGGCGGCCGAGGCGTGCCCGGTGCCCTGCACCGCCACCGGGAGCCCGCGGCCGCTCGCGTACGCCACCGCCGCCTGCACGTCGGCGGGTCCGGCGGCGCCCACCACCAGGTCGGGACGGTGCCGGCGGGCGGTCTGCCAACCGGCGCGCTCCTCGTCGTACCCCTCGTCGCGGGGCGCGAGTACCGGCCCTGTCACCCGGTCGGCCAGCCGGTTCATGATTCCTCCTTCTCGCCGCCGGAGCGGGCGGCCAGGAACCGGCCGGCACGCTCCAGCGCCGCTGCCGCCTCGGCCGATTCGTCGTCGAGCTGGAACACGTGCGGTTGCCCCGGGACCACCTCCAACGTCACCGCGACCTCGTCGGCCCCGGCACGTCCGGCCAGCCGTACGGCGTCGTCCAGCAGGAGCTCGCGCGAGCCGACCTGGATCAGCAGGGGCGGCAGCCCGGTGAGATCGGCGAAGACCGGGCTCGCCTCGGGCGCCGCACCGTCGCCCCCGGCGAGGTACCGATCGAAGAGCCACGCGAGGTCGGCCGGAGCGAAGACCGGGTCCACCCCGTTCTTGGACCGCATGCTCGCGCCGCTGAGGGTCAGGTCGACCGCCGGCGAGAACAGGACCGCCGCCGCAGGCATCGGCAGGCCCGCGTCCCGGGCGCGCGTCATGGTGACGACAGCCAGAGCGGCGCCGGCCGAGTCGCCCGCGAGCACCAGCCGCTGCGGATCGACACCGGAGTCCAGCAGCTCGCGGTAGGCCGCCAGGCAGTCATCGGGCGCGGCCGGGAACGGGTGCTCGGGCGCCAGCCGGTAGTCGAGCGAGACCGCCCGGCCGTCCAGGTGCCGCAGCAGCGCGGCGGAGATGTGGGCGGTGACTCGCGCCGACCCGACCACGAACCCGCCGCCGTGGAGGTACAGCAGCACATCCTCGCCCGCCGTGCCGGGCGTCGCGGTCCTCAGTTGCAGTGCCGGCCGCCCGCCGAGTGTCGTCGCCGACGAGGTGACATCCGCGGGCAGGGACCGGGTGAACATCGCCGCGAACCGCTCGCGCCGTTCGGTGATGCCGTGCGTTTCGTCTTCCATAATTTAGTCAGGCCTCCTTACAGTCAAGGAACCTTACCATTTTGGCTGATACTGTCAAGCGACCTGATGAACTCGCCCGGGAGAAGGACCGCACGACGATGACGACGCGTTCGGAAGGCGGGAGCGGCAACCCGAAGCTGCCGCTCCCCACCCTGCTCACACAGGTCAGGGACATCGCGATCGAGGGACTTCACCAGCAGCTGGCCGACGAGGGGTTCGAGGGGATCCGGTACGTCCACGGCTCGGTCTTCCGATGCATCGACGCCGAAGGCTCGCGGCTGACCACGCTCGCCGAGCGCTCCGGACTCACCAAGCAGGCGATCGGCGAACTTGTCGGCGACCTGGAGGAGCACGGCTACCTCGAGCGGGTCGCCGACGAGACCGACCGCCGCGCGAAGATCATCCGGCTCACCGACCAGGGCAGGGCGGCCCGGGCCGCAGCGGCCCGGATCCTCGCCGGCGTCGAGCAGCGATGGTCTCGGCTTCTCGGCAGCGACCAGGCCGCCACACTGCGGCGCGCTCTGGAACAGGTCGTCGCCCTCGAAGCGGCCAGCACTCCGGCCGCGTCCCCCCCGCGGTAGGCGCGCCGGCACGGCGCCTGGACCGTCTCTCGACGACCTCGACGCCGGCGCCCTGCGACGCCCGTCTCGGGGGCGCCGGCGTCGAGGTCGTCGAAGGTGGCGGCTGTGTGGATCCGGCTCCTGCCGCGCGTCCGGGAACGGGTCGTCACCGTCCCGTCCGACGGCCGCAAGGCGGGCTCGACCGACGTCGAGGACCTCGACCGGGAGCGCGGGCCGTACCGGGCGCTGGCCGCGTACGCGCGGGCCGAACCCGCCGACCTGCTGTTCACGTCGGAACTCCAGCGGCTCCTCTCCCGAGCCGGCTCACCGGTGGTCTCGACCGCCGCGCACCCCGGCAGGGCGGCCACGAACCCGCTGAGGTCCGACGGCCGGCGAGGCGCGCGCCGCCTCGCGCAGAAGGCGGTGGTCGGCCTTTTCGCGCAGAGCGACGACGACGGCGCCCTGCCGACGCTGCACGCGGCCGTGGCGGGCGTTCCGGGCGACGGCTACGCGGGCCCGAGCGGCTTCCTGGAGGGACGCGGCGCGCCGAAACCGGTCGGCCGCCCGGCGAGGGCGCGGGACGCCGGGGCGGCGCGCCGCCTGTGGAAGGCCTCCGAGGACCTGACGGGAGTCGCCTTCCCCCGGGGCTCCCTCCGAACCGCCTGATCCTCGTCCGTCGACCGCGTCCCCGCGACAGGCCGGAAGTCCTCAACGCGGTCCTCCCGCTCCGGGGTCCCGCGCCCCCCCGGGCCTCAGCGGTCGTTCCGGGGTGCTTCGCCGAACCGCGCGACCGCCTCCAGGACCGCGTCCCGCATCGCGGGGCCGCCCGTGTGGCCGGAGTCGTCGATCACCCTCAGCTCCGCGTCCGGCCACGCCTTGGCCAGCTCCCAGGCGGTCCTCAGCGGGCTGCTCAGGTCGAGCCGGCCGTGGACCAGCACCGCCGGGATCCCCGCCAGCCGGTGGGCGTCGCGCAGCAGCCGCCCGTCGTCGAGCCAGGCGCGGTTCGCGAAGTAGTGCGCGCAGATCCGGGTGAAGGCCGCCATCGCGTCGTCCGGCCGGTCGCTGTACCGGCCCGGGGCGCCCGTGGTCTCGTGGGCGATGACGGCGTCCTCCCAGGCGCACCAGTCCCGCGCCGCCCTGGCCCGGACCGCCTCGTCCGGACTGTTCAGCAGCCGGTTGTAGGCGGCCACGAGGTCGCCGTCCCGGTCCTCCTCCGGAACCGCGTCGCGGAACGCCTCCCAGGGCCCGGGCAGCAGGCGCCCGACACCGCGGTAGAGCCAGTCGATCTCCTCGGGCCTGGTCATGGTGACGCCGGCGATGACGACCTCGCTGACCCGCTCGGGGTGGCGCTCGGCGTAGGCGAGGATCAGCGTCGAGCCCCAGGAGCCGCCGTAGAGGAGCCAGCGGTCGACGCCCAGGTGCTCGCGCAGCCGCTCCATGTCGGCGACGAGGTGGTCGGTGGTGTTGTGCTCCAGGCCGACACCCGGATCCGAGGCGTGCGGCCGGCTCTCACCGCAACCGCGCTGGTCGAACAGGACGATCCGGTAGACCTCGGGGTCGAACGTCCTGCGGCTGCCCCGGCCTCCCCCGCTTCCGGGGCCGCCGTGCACGCACAGGGCCGCCTTCCCGTCGGGGTTGCCGCTGGTCTCCCAGTAGACCTGGTTGCCGTCGCCGACATCCAGGAGGCCGCGCGCGTACGGCTCGATCGGCGGGAAGGGCTGGACCAAGGCATCCTCCTGACGACGCGGACGACGGCCTCCCGGGCCCGCGGAGGGCCCCGGGCCGTCCACCGAGCGACTAGGCTGACCATTGCTTAGGTTCGCCTAACCGTATCGGAAAGTAGGTGGAGGGCCATGTCCGACCGTCCCGCACGCGAGGCACCACGCGCGTTCCGCACCGTGGTGCGCTCGGTCGAGCGACTGACCCCGCACATGATCAGGGTCGTCCTGGGCGGGGACGACCTCGCCGGGTTCGACCCGAGCCGCCACGCCGACAGCTACGTCAAACTGCTGTTCCCCAGGCCCGGTGTGGCCTACCCCGAGCCGTTCGACATGGCGGCCGTCCGCCGCGACCTGCCCCGGGAGCAGTGGCCGAGCACGCGCACCTACACGGTGCGCTCCTTCGACCCCGAGTCCCTGGAGATGGCGGTCGACTTCGTCCACCACGGCGACGAGGGGCTCGCCGGGCCGTGGGCGGCGAATGCCCGCCCCGGCGACCCGATGAACCTGCTCGGCCCCGGCGGCGGGTACGCGCCCGACCCCTCGGCCGACTGGCACCTCCTGGTCGGCGACGAGAGCGCCCTGCCCGCCATCGCCGCGTCGGTGGAGCGGCTCCCCGACGACGCCCGCGCCCACGTCCTCGTGGAGATCGCGAACGCGGACGAGGAGGTCAAACTGTCCGCGCCCGCCGGGGCGGAGGTCACCTGGGTGCACCGCGGGTCGGGCCCGGTCGGTTCGGCCCTGGTCGCGGCGGTTCGCGCCCTCTCCTTCCCCGGGGGCCGGGTGCACGCGTTCGTGCACGGGGAGGCGGGCTTCGTCAAGGAGCTGCGCAGGCTGCTGCGGATCGACCACGGCATCCCCCTGGAGCAGCTGTCCGTCTCGGGCTACTGGCGCCTGGGCAGCGACGACGAGGCCTGGCGGTCGGTCAAGGCCGACTGGAACCGCCGCGTGGAGGACGAGGAGAGCGCGGCGGCGCACGAGGGCCGGTAGCGGCCGGGGACGGCGGCCCGGCCGGACTTCCGCGGTGGCCGTCAGCTCCTCGGGGTCCTGGTCAGGGCCGGGAGGCCGTCGGGGAAGAGCAGGGCCGGCGGGTCGGCCAGGTCGACGCCGTCGAGGGCCGCGGCGGCCCGGCTCAGTTCCGGGTTGTCCAGGTGGCCCGCCACCGTCTCGATGACGGTTCGCAGCGCCCGCACCACGTCGGCCCCGCCGGTCAGGGACGCGTACCGGGCCGCGACGGCGGGGGTGCGCGACTGGCAGGCCGCGCAGTGCAGCAGCACCCGCTTGCCCTCCGCCCGCATCGCCGCCACCGCGCGCGCGGCGTCGTCCAGCACGAAGTGCAGATTGGGGTTGGCCCCCGGGCTGTCGTGCAGCCACACCTCCACGACGTCGCCGGGGGCCAGGTGGCGGGGCCGGTCATCGGCGCCCATCCGGCACAGCGACACCACCGCCTCCGCGTCGGCGCTGTCGCGCACGTACTCCATGTTGCACAGCGTGACCCCCGGGTCGTACGGGTGCGGCACCGCGAACGTCCGCCGGTTCTCCCGGTCCAGGGTGGGGTGGACCTGGGTCCGCTTCTGCGGCCACTGCTCGGGCGCGTCCCCCCGGACGGCGACGAGCGCCTCCGTGACCAGGCGCCTCGGCGGCGCCACCGCGGCGAACGCGCGCTGGGCCGCGAGCGGGACGCCCGACACCCCCCAGCGCGCGCCGGCCAGCGCGCCCGCGTACCGGGCGGCCTCGACACCGCCCCGGCCGTGGGCGGCGCGCACCGCCGTGACCAGTTGGGCGCACGGGAAGACCCCGCGCGCGGCGTCCAGTCCCGGGGCCGGGGCCGTGGCGGCCGCGCCCCATCCCACGGCCGACGGCCCGGAGCCGGCCCCGGGCGCGGGCACCTCCCCGGTCAGCACGGTCGCGCGCAGCGCCCGCGACCATCCGTCCCCGGGGTCTCGCCCCTCGTCGGCCAGGCCGCGCAGCACCCCGGTGACCAGGGCGCCCACGCCGCGCGCGTACTCCCGCCCGTCGTCGGGACCCGCCTCCCGCCCGGCCAGGACCGGCGCCACCGCGCCGCCCACCATCGCACCGGCCACCCGGTCCCAGATCGGGTCGCGCTCCTCCCACTCCCCGGCCATCGCGCCCTCTCGTCCTCCGCGTTCGACCACCCTGTGGTACCTGCCCCTCTTCCCCCCTTCCGTCCCCCGCCGTCCCCGGCCGCATCCGGTCAGCGGTTCCGGGGGCCGTCTCCGGGGCGCCGACCGGATAGTTTGGCCGGTGGGGCCCGGGACCGGGCACACGAGGCGGGAGGGCGAGCCGATGGGACGCGTCACGGTTCGGGAGAAGGTGCGGCGGATCGACGGCGGGACGGCGCGCGACCGCGTCGACTCGCTGGTGGTGGAGGAGCCGCTGGAGATCCGCCTGGGCGGCCGGGCGCTGACCGTCACCATGCGCACCCCCGGCCACGACTTCGAACTCGCCGTGGGGTTCCTGGTGAGCGAGGGGGTCGTCGCCCGCGCGGAGGACGTCCACTCCATCCGGTACTGCGCGGGGGCGGCCGAGGACGGGGCCAACACCTACAACGTGCTGGACGTGGTACTGGCCGCGGGGGTGCCGCTTCCCGAGGGCTCCCTCGAGCGCAACTTCTACACGACCTCCTCGTGCGGGGTGTGCGGCAAGGCCAGTCTGGACGCGGTGCGCACGGTGGCCCGGTTCGCCGTGGACGGGGACGGCGCGCGGTTCGCCTCGTCGACGCTGGCCGCGCTCCCGGACCGGCTGCGCGCGGCCCAGAAGGTGTTCGCGCGCACCGGCGGGCTGCACGCGGCCGCGCTGGTCACGCCCGGGGGCGAGCTGCTGGCGGTGCGCGAGGACGTGGGGCGGCACAACGCCGTGGACAAGCTCGTGGGCTGGGCGGTCAACGAGCGCGGCCTGCCGCTGGGCGGCACCGGCCTGCTGGTGTCGGGCCGCGCCTCCTTCGAGCTGGTCCAGAAGGCCGTGATGGCGGGGATCCCGCTGCTGGCCGCCGTGTCCGCCCCGTCCTCCCTGGCCGTGGACCTGGCCGCCGAGGCGGGACTGACCCTGGTCGGATTCCTGCGGGGGGAGTCGATGAACGTGTACACGGGTGGTGAGCGGGTCGTCGTCTCCGGGGTGGGGTGACACCCCGACCGTCGCCTTTACAGTGTAGATTCAGGCGAAGTCGTCCAGGTGGGCGCGGAGCCAGTTCTCCACCTCCAGGACGTGCATGGTGGCGGCGGCGCGGGCCGCGTCGGGATCGCGGGCCAGCAGGGCGCGGTGGATGCGGTCGTGGTCCTCGCGCAGCCGGGCCGTCACCCCCGCCTCGCGGTGGCCGCGCCACACCCGGGCGTTGAAGGTGCGCGAGGACAACCCGTCGTTGACGGCCGCCAGGGTGGCGTTGCCGGTCATCGCGACGATGGCCTGGTGGAAGGTCAGGTCGGCGGTGACGGTCTCCCCCACGCTGTCGCCTTCGCCCATCCGGTCCAGGACCGCGGAGAGCTCGTCCAGCTGCGCCTCCGTCGCGCGGGCCGCGGCCAGCGCGGTGGCGGCGGGCTCGATCATCCGGCGCACCTGGAGCACCTCCAGCAGGGTCTGCCCCCGGGAGACCTCGGCGAGCACCGAGAACGTCTCCAGCAGGTCCCCGGGGCGCAGCGCGGTGACGTAGACGCCCGCGCCGTGCCGCGCCTCCAGCACGCCCAGCGTGGTCAGCGCGCGGATCGCCTCACGCATCGAACTGCGCGACAGGCCCATCTCGACCGCGAGCTCCCGCTCGGTGGGCAGCCGCTGGCCGGGTTGGAGCGAGCCGTCGGCGATCATCGCCTTGATCCGTTCGATCGCCCGCTGGGTGACCGGCATCCGCTCGGTCCCGACGGGGTCCGCCTGCACGAGGCCCTCGGAGATCATCGCGATGGCTCCCTCACTAGTGGTGGAGTCCCTATCCTGGCATCATCGCGCCTCCCCCGAGGAGAATGATCCGACCAATCCCCCTCCCGTCTCGGCGGAAACGGCCGGGAGACCGGACAGGGCGGGGTCCCCCCGGCCGGGGCCCCGCGATTGACCTGACCAATGCCCGGGGGCGGTCGAAAGTCCGGGCCCCGCCGACGCGTGCCGACGGGGCCCGGTTCCTTCCCGGGGGGCGGGTCGGGGGTCAGGCGGTGTCGCAGGGCTCGCCGTCGAGGGTGAACCCGGTGGGGCGGGGGTTGGCCCCGGTCCAGGTGCCGTTGAAGCCCACCTCGGTCGTGGCGCCCGGCGCGAGGCCGGCGTTCCAGGCCAGCGGGCTGACGGTGACGTCCGGGCCGCTCTGGAGCCAGGTCGCGCTCCAGCCGTGGCTGATCCGCTGCCCGGCGGTGAAGCGGAAGGCCAGGGTCCAGTCCCGCAGCGCGGCGTCCCCGTTGTTGGTCACCCGGACCGTTCCGGTGAAGCCGCCCGGCCAGTCGCTGGTGCTGTAGGCCACCGCGCAGGAGGCGCCGCCGCCGGTGTCCCCGGGTTCGGTGGTGAAGGTGACGGTGCTGGGTTCGGAGGTGTTGCCCGCGTTGTCGTAGGCGTTCACCCGGAAGGTGTACTCGGTGTCGGGGCTCAGGCCGGTGAGCTCGTAACCGGTCCCGGTCGTGGTTCCCAGGACCTCGACGGCGTCCAGACGCTGGAGGGCCGCCTCGTACCCGGCCAGGCCGCTGCCGCCGGTGTCGGTGGCGGGGCTCCAGGACAGGGAGGCGCCGGTGTCGGTGACGTCCGAGGCGGCCAGGTCCCCCGGCGCGCTCGGCGGGGTCGGGTCCGGGGCCTCGCCGCCGTCCCCGCCCTGGTCGGCGACGAAGGAGGCGATCCAGGCCAGCGGGGCGTTCCAGTTGATGGTCAGCTCGTTGGTGGCCCACGACTCGATGTCGTCGATGTAGCAGAACTGCGGCGCGCAGCCGGCCAGGTCCGCCTGGGCCACCGGGTCCCAGGAGGCGGTGTCGGAGTTCGGGCCGCCCGCCAGCGTCCCCCGCGGCGGGTTGGGCAGGCCCGGGTCCAGCTGGTCGGCGTACCAGCGGCTGTGCTGGTTGCGGGAGGCGTTCTCGCCGTACCCGGTGACGTAGGACTGGTTGAGCGCGTTGCGGCCGAGGACGTAGTCCATCCCCTCCAGGACGCCGTCCCGGTACCGCTCGTCGCCGGTCAGGTCGTAGGCGGTGGCCATCACCACCATGGTGTTGAGGACCAGGCCGTTGGAGCCCCAGGCGAACACCCCGTCGTCGGGGGCGTAGGGCAGGCCCCACGGGCTCGCCCCGGCGGCGGCCAGGTACCCGTCGGCGGCCGCGGCGACCGAGGCGCGCACCCGGTCGCGGTCGGCCAGGTCGTTGGGCACGGTCGCGAGCTGGAGCCGGGCCAGCGGCGCGGTCCACCCCCAGTCGAAGCCGGAGGCGCGGTACACCTCCTCGTCGTCGGTGTGCAGCGGCGATCCGGTCACGGCCGCGCGGTACTCGCCGGCGCCTGTGGTGAGGAACAGCTCGGCGGCGGCCCAGTAGAACTCGTCCGAGACGTCGGTGTCGTTGTACGGTCCACCGCCCTCACCGCCGACGGGGGCGTAGACCTCGGGGTTCGCCACGGCCGCGGCCCAGGCGGTCTCGGCGGCGGCCAGGCAGTCGGCGGCGAGGTCCGCGTCGTAGGGCTCGTACAGCCGGGCGCACTGCGCCCCGGTGGCGGCCAGGTTCAGCGTCGCCGCGGTGGACGGCGGCTGCAGGTAGCGGGGCTGGGGGTCGTCGGCGGGCATCAGCGGCAGGCCGGTCCACCGCTCGTCGTGGATCTTGTGGTGCGCCATCCCCGCCAGCGGCTCGCCTTGGGGGACCTGCATCTTCAGCAGGAACTCCATCTCCCAGCGCGCCTCGTCCAGCACGTCGGGCACTCCGTTGTCCCGCTCGGGCAGGCGCAGCGTCGAGTCGCCGAGGGCGTCCGCCCCGGCCCCGTCGACGACGGTGGCGCGCTCGAACGCGCTCATCAGCTGGTGCACCGAGATCCCGCCGTTGACCACGTACTTGCCGTGGTCGCCCGCGTCGTACCAGCCGCCCGACACGTCCAGGGAGTAGTCGCAGGTCCCCGGCGCGCACGGTACGTCGGTGTCGCCCTGGTTGGGCGCCACGCCCACGTGCCCGGCCTCCCGGCCGTAGCCCGGCGCGACGGAGTCGAGGATCTCGACGCCGCTGCGCTGGGGGTAGTAGAACGACAGCGAGTCCACCCGGAGCCGGTCGTAGGCGTCCGGGCCGATGTCGAACGGGTGGCTGGTCTCGCCGTCCGCGGTCAGCGTGTAGTCCTCGCCGGGTTCGGTGTGGGAGCCGAAGTCGACGGTGTGCGCGGACAGGCCGGAGGAGGCGTCGGCGCCCTGCGGCTCGCTCCGCCCCCGGGCCACGACCGCGCCGCCGGAGTCGGCGAGCTCCCAGTCCACCGGGTCGGCCGCGTCGGTCACCACGGTCGCCCGCTTGGGGCCGTCGGGCAGGTAGCCGACCTGGTTGACGCGCACGCGCGGCCCGGTGTCGGGTTCGTACACGGGCGGTTCGGCCCCGCCCAGCATCGACACGTCGTCCACGCAGAACGTCCAGGCCTCGTCCGCGCCGCCGATCTGGAAGGCGACCTGCGCGTCGTCCCAGTCCGCGGTGGAGGTGAACACGTACTCGTACGACTGCTCCTCCCCGGTCAGGAGCGCGCGCTCGTCCATCTGGGTCCGCCAGGGGTCGACGGGCTGCTGCACCAGCGCGCGGATCGACAGGCCCTCGGCGCCCGAGGCGGTGAAGGAGAACGAGTAGGACTCCCCCGCGACCAGCGGCACGTCGTCCTGCCCGATGATCACGTCCCAGGCCGCGGAGGTCCCTCCGGGCACCTCGGCGCACAGGACCCCGTCCTCGGTCCGGAGTTCGATGGTGGGGCTGCCCCACCAGGGGGCGTGCCCGTCGTCGAAGCCGCCGTTCACGATCTGCTCCACGGGGTCGGCGTGGGCGGGGAGGGCGGCGAGCCCGGTGAGTCCGAGGGCGGCGGCGCAGGCGGCGGCCGCCGCGGCGAGGAGAGGAGGCCGTCTTCTTCTGGTTCTCCTGGACACGGGAGTCCTTTCGCGGGGGATCGGCGTCGGGGGAAGCCGCGTGCGAGGGATGGACACATATGGGAGCGCTCCCATATACTGTGACCTACGCCATAAAAACAGGGTGACCGGGTGATGTCAATGGGTGACACCGAGCCGGGGCGGCCGAAGCGGACGCCGCGCGCCCCCTCGACCTGGGGGCCGGTAGCGCCTACCCTGATTACTGAACCGGTTAACCCAACCGCGTCGCGAGAGCCGTCAGGAGCCGCTTTGACCAACGACCGCCTGCCCGAGTTCCCCGCCGGATTCCAGTTCGGCGCGGCGACCGCCAGCTACCAGATCGAGGGAGCGGTGACCGCCGACGGCAGGGGCCCGTCCATCTGGGACACCTACAGCCACACCCCCGGCCTGGTCCTCAACGGCGACACCGGCGACGTGGCCTGCGACCACTACAACCGCTACCCCGAGGACGTGGAGCTGCTGCGCCGCCTGGGCGTGGACGCCTACCGCTTCTCCGTCGCCTGGCCGCGCGTGCTGCCCAGCGGCTCCGGCCCGGTCAACCCCAAGGGCCTGGACTTCTACAGCCGGCTGGTGGACGCGCTGCTGGAGGCGGGGATCACGCCGGTGGCCACCCTCTACCACTGGGACCTGCCCCAGGCCCTGGAGGACCTGGGCGGCTGGCGCTCGCGCGACACCGCCGAGCGCTTCGCCGAGTACGCCCGCGTCGTCGCCGACGCCCTGGGCGACCGGGTCCGCCGTTGGATCACCCTGAACGAGCCGTTCTGCTCCTCCTTCGTCGGCTACGCCATCGGGCGGCACGCCCCGGGCGCCCGCGAGGGCACACCCGCCCTGGCCGCCGCCCACCACCTGCTGCTGGCGCACGGCCTGGCGGTGCGCGAGCTGCGCGCGGCCGACGCCGGCGAGGTCGGCATCACCCTCAACCTGGACCGGGTGCTCCCGCACACCCCCGACCCGGCCGACGTCGCCGCGGCCGACCGCGCCGAGACCCTGCACAACCGGGTCTGGCTGGACCCGCTGTTCGCGGGCGCCTACCCGGCCAACGAGGCCGAGGTGTGGGGGCCGCTCGCGGACGGCTCCTACCGGCGCGAGGGCGACCTGGAGACCATCGGCCGGCCGCTGGACTTCCTCGGCGTCAACTACTACCGGCCCACCGTGGTCGCCGACGGCCCGTTCACCGAGCCCGACCCGGCGCTGCGCACCGCCGTGGACATCCGCTCCCCCGAGCGCGGCGTCGAAGGGGTCCGGCACACCACCATGGGCTGGCCCGTGGTGCCCGGGACCTTCACCGACCTGCTGGTGGACCTCAAGAAGCGCTACCCGCAACTGCCGCCGATCGAGATCACCGAGAACGGCTCCGCCGAGGCCGACACCGTGTCCGAGGACGGCCGGGTGCACGACACCGACCGGGTCGACTACCTGAACGGCCACCTGCACGCCCTGGCCGCGGCGATCGACGCGGGCGTGGACGTGCGCGCCTACTTCGTGTGGTCGCTGCTGGACAACTTCGAGTGGGCGTTCGGGTACGAGCGCCGGTTCGGCATCATCCGGGTGGACTACGACACCCTGGAGCGCCTGCCCAAGGACAGCTACTCCTGGTACCAGCGGCTCATCGAGGAGCACCGGGCCCGGCACGCCTCCTGACCCGCGGGCGCCCCCGACACCGGCGTCGGGGCGTCACCCCGTGCGCACCAGCGCGAACGACTCGGCCGCCAGCTTCACCACCGCCCCGTCGGCCTCGGCCCCTCCCCACGTCAGCAGGGTCTCGGCGACGGGGCGGTCGAGCTCGGCGACGACCGGTCCCGTCCTGAGGTTGCACACCAGCCGCACCGGCCCCCGGTGCAGCACGAGCAGCCGTCCGTCGGGATCCGAGCGCACGGTGAAGCGGTCCAGCCGGGGGTCCGCGATGGCGGGGTGGGCGCGGCGCAGCGCGATCAGGGCGCGGTACAGCTCCAGCATCCGCGCGTGCTCGCCGCGCTCCGGCTCGTCCCAGCGCAGCACCGAGGCATCGCGGGTGGCCGGGTCCATCGGGTCGGGGACCTCGGCCCCGACCCACCCGTGCGCGGCGAACTCGCGGCGCCGCCCCCGGCGCACCCCGTCGGCGAGGTCGGGGTCGGGGAAGGACGCGAAGAACCGCCACGGCGTGCCCGCGGCCCACTCCTCCCCCATGAACAGCATCGGGGTGTACGGCGAGCACAGCACCAGCGCCGCCCCGCACCCCAGCAGTCCCGGCGAGACCGTGGCGGCCATCCGGTCGCCGGCCGCCCGGTTGCCGACCTGGTCGTGGTTCTGCAGGCAGGCCAGGAACCGGTGGCCGGGCAGCCGCGCGGTGTCCACCGGCGCGCCGTGCGAGCGGCCCCGGAACGACGACCAGGTCCCCGCGTGCCAGAACGCCCGGCCGAGCGTGCCCGCCAGCGCCCCGGGCACGGCGAAGTCCCGGTAGTAGCCCTGTTCCTCGCCGGTGAGGGCGGCGTGCAGCGCGTGGTGCAGGTCGTCGCACCACTGGGCGTCCATCCCGTTGCCGCCCGCCTCCCGGGCGGTGACCGTGGCCGGGTCGTTGCGGTCGGACTCGGCGATCAGGGTGAGGGGGCGGCGCAGCCCGGCGGCGAGCGCGTCCACCTCGGCGGACAGCTCGGTGAGGATGTGCGTGGCCCGGGTGTCGCGCAGCGCGTGCACGGCGTCCAGGCGCAGGCCGTCCAGGTGGAAGTCGCGCAGCCAGCCCAGCGCGTTGGCCACGACGTAGGCGCGCACCTCGTCGGAGCCGGGGCCGTCCAGGTTGAGCGAGGGCCCCCAGGCGTTCTCGCCGCTGAAGTACGGGCCGAACCGGGGCAGGTAGGCGCCCGAGGGGCCGAGGTGGTTGTAGACGACGTCGAGCAGGACGGCGATCCCGCGCGCGTGGCAGGCGTCGACGAACCTCTTGAGGCCGTCGGGGCCGCCGTAGGGCTCGTGCACCGCGCCCCACAGCACGCCGTCGTAGCCCCAGCCGTGCCGGCCGTCGAAGGCGTTGACCGGCATGACCTCGACGAAGTCCACCCCGAGGGCGGTGAGGTGGTCCAGCCGCCCGACCGCGGCGTCGAAGGTCCCCTCGGGGGTGAAGGTGCCGACGTGCAGCTCGTAGACCACCCCCCCGGGCAGCGCCCGCCCGGTCCAGGCGGTGTCGGTCCACGCGAAGGCGCCGTGGTCGTAGACCCGGGTGGGCCCGTGCACGCCGCCGGGCTGCCACACGGCGCGGGGGTCGGGCAGCGGCGTGTCGTCGTCGCCGAGCAGGAACGCGTAGTCCGTTCCCGTCCCGGCCCCCGGGACCCGGGCCCGCCACCACCCCCGGCCGTCGCCTGCCATGGGGTGCTCCGCCCCGTCGACCAGCACCCGCGCCCGTTCGGCGGCGGGCGCCCACACCGAGAACTCCCACACCCCAGTAGCGTCCACGGCGGGTTCGTACCCCTCCCCCGCGCCCGCCACGCCGGGGCGCCCCTTCCCCGCGTCAGGCGTCCCCTCCCGGGCGGTACACCGACAGCCTGAAGGCCGCGGACGCCTCGACCCCGGCGGGGAGCGCGGCGACGCGGTCGCGCAGCTCACCGGGGGCGACGTGGCGGGCGCTGGGGGTCATCCCCGCGAGGGCGGCCGCCTCGGGGCGCGTCAGGCGCAGGCCGAACGCGACGTCCTCGCGGTGCTCCGGCTCCAGGTGCGGTTCCAGGCCCGCCGCCAGGCGCTCGTCCTTGCGCGGGTCCACCGCGATCAGGCCCAGGGGGCCGCGCAGCTCGGCCAGGTGGCCGGGGGCCGGGGTCACCACCAGCAGCGCGCCGTCGGCGCGCAGGACCCGGCGGAACTCCGGTCCGTTGCGGGGCGCGAACACGTTCAGCAGCAGCCCGAAGGCGGCCCGGCGCAGGGGGAGGCCGCGCCAGGCGTCGCAGCCGACCGCGCCCGCGCGCGGATGGCCGCGCGCGGCGCGGCGCAGCGCGAACTTGGAGGCGTCCGCGGCCAGGCCCTCGGCCCCGGGCAGCGCGTCCAGCACCGCGCGCAGGTAGTAGCCGGTCCCCGCGCCGATGTCGGCCACGGGACCACCCGGCCAGTGGCGCGCCGCGACCTCGGCGAGGCGCGCGGCCAGCGGCGCGTAGTGCCCCGCCTCCTGGAACTCCCGGCGCGCCCGCACCATCTCCCGGTCGTCGCCGCCGCCCGCGACGGGCCGCCCCGACAGCAGGTTGGCGTACCCCTCCCGGGCCACGTCGAAGGAGTGCCCCCCGGCGCAGCCCAGCGCGTTGCCCGCGGGTCCCAGGCCGCCGCCGCAGTGCGGGCAGGCCAGCGCCGCGAGCACGGAAGGGGGCATGCGCAGCCGCGCGAGCACCGGCGGCCGTTCGTCTTCGCCGCTGTGGTCCATGATCCCGTCCAGGCTACCGCGCCGCCCGTAGGGAGTCTCCGGCGCGGGGGTGATTCCGCGTGCCGGTGCTTCGGGCGGGTCGTTCGGCCTCGTGCCGTGCGGAGCACGGGGTCAGGGCGGGCGGCGACGGCGGGTGAGGGTCGGGGCCGCGCCCATGATGTCCGCTGTGTGAGGGGTTCGTTGACGGTCTTGGGCTTTCTGCCCGTTTCGGGGCCCGGAAGGGCGGAAAGCCCAAGACCATTCCGGGTGAGGGCGGCCCCGGTCCCGCCCGCCGTCGCCGCCCCGTCACCGCGCCGCACAGGAGAACACGGATCGGTCAGTCCTTCCGGAGCAGGAGGGCGACCGGGTAGTGGTCGAGCAGTCCCGACAGCGGGGCGGCGGCGGAGCCGGTCGCGCTCGTCGGGGACACGGGGCGGCCGGTGAGCAGGTCGGTCCAGTCGCCGCGCCCCCAGGGCAGGGGCAGCACCGTGTCGCGCCAGCCGCCCGACCGGTCCAGCCCCACCGGCAGGCGGGTGGCCACGGCCACCACGTCGCGGGCGCGGCCCCGGGCGAAGGCCAGGCAGTGGTCGGCGGCCGGGCCCTCCGCGCGCAGGGGGAGGTGCCCCGTCAGGTCGCGCTCCCGGCGCAGCCGCAGCGCCTGGCGGACCACGTGCATCTTGGCGGCGCCGCCGCCGTCCACCGGCGGGCGCCACCCCTGTTCGAGCCGCTCCAGCAGGCGGCGCCGCTCGGCGTAGTCCACGGGGCGGCGGTTGTCCGGGTCGACCAGGGAGAAGTCCCACAGCTCCGTTCCCTGGTACACGTCGGGCACGCCCGGGGCGAGCAGCTGGACCAGCTTCTGGCCCAGCGCGTTGGACCAGCCGGGCCCGCGGACCCGGTCGGCGAACGCCGCCACCCCGGCCGCGAGGCCGGCGTCGCCGAGCACCCGGCCGGGCCAGGAGCCGACCTCCTCCTCGAAGTCCGGGTCGGGCGCCACCCACGAGGTGCGGAGCTTGGCCTCCTTGGCGGCCTTGGCCAGGTAGTCGCGCAGCCGGTGCTCCTCGATGGGCCACGCCCCGACGAGGGTCTGCCACGCCAGCAGGTTCAGGGCGGGCTCGCCCAGGCCCGCGCGGGCGGTCCAGGCGCGCACCGCGTCGGCGAACTCCCCGGGAACCTCCGCGAGCACCGCCAGGCGGGCCCGCACGTCCTCGGAGCGCTTGGTGTCGTGCGTGGACAGGGTGGTCATGGCGTGCGGCCAGGACGCCTCGCGCCGGGCCGCGGCGGCGTGGAAGCCGGCCGGGGACACCCCGAACTCCTGGGGGGCCCCGCCCACCTCGTTCAGCGCCGCGAACCGGGAGTACCGGTAGAAGGCGGTGTCCTCGGTCCCCTTGGCGACCACCATCCCGCTGGTCTGCTGGACGCGCCGGGCGAGTTCGCCGCGCGGGTCCGAGCGCGCGTCCGCGTCGACGCGCTCCAGCACGTCGGCCAGGTCCGGGCGACGCCGCGCGGCGCGCTCCAGGGCGCGCGCCCAGTCCCGCTCCCCCTCGGGCAGGTAGGAGCGGTACACCCCGAACGCCGCCAGCAGCTCGGCCACGGCCTCGCGGACGCGCCCGGGGTCGGGGCCCGGGACCAGGGCGGCGATGCGGCGCACCTCGGCGGCCAGCACGGTCCCGGCCACCGCGCGGCGGCACTCGGCCTCGACCTCACCGAAGTCGGTGGGCACGCCCAGTTCGGCGGCCAGCGCGGTGACCGGCTCCTCCCCCGCCGGGTCGACGAACACCCCGCACACCTCGCGCAGGGCGTCGTAGCCGGTGGTGCCGTCCACCGGCCAGGAGGCGGGCAGCTGCTCGCCGGGCGCCAGGACCTTCTCCAGCACCAGCCACCCGTCGAAGCGGTCGCGCAGCCGCCGCGCGTACTCCCCCGGGTCGCTGAGCCCGTCGGGGTGGTCCACCCGCAGTCCCCGCACGTCGCCGTCGGCGGCCCAGCGCAGCACCTCGCCGTGGGTGGCCTCCAGGACCCCCGGGTCCTCCACCCGCACCGCCGCCAGCGTGGCCACGTCGAAGAAGCGCCGGTAGTTCAGCTCGGAGTCCTGGCGGCGCCACGACGCCAGCCGGTAGTGCTGGCGCTCCAGCACGTCCAGCGGGTTGTCACCGGGCTCGTAGGTGCCCTCGGCGATGGGGTAGCGGTGCTCGTAGTAGGTGACGCAGCCGTCGGCGATCGTGAGCTCGCCCAGCGCGGCCGCGCCGTCGTCGCCCTCGTCGGCGAGGACGGGGATCAGCAGCGGCCCCGAGGCCCAGTCGATGTCGAAGCAGCGGGCGTAGCGCGACTCCCGGCCGCAGCGCAGCACGTCCCACCACCACGGGTTCGCCGCCGGGTCGGCGATGGACATGTGGTTGGGCACGATGTCCACGACGAGGCCCAGGCCCTCCTCCCGCAGCCGGGACGCCAGGGTGCGCCGGGCCCGCTCGCCGCCCAGGGCCGGGGAGACCCGGGTGGGGTCCACGACGTCGTAGCCGTGCGTGGAGCCCGGGGCGGCGGCCAGTATCGGGGAGGTGTACACCGCGTCGACGCCGAGGCGCGCGAGGTAGTCCGCGACGCCCGCGGCGTCGTTGAGGGTGAACTCGGGCCGCAGTTGCAGGCGGTAGGTGGACGCGGGACGGGTGTGTGCGCTCATCGGCTCCCTTCTGCCCGTACCGGCCCGTGGTCAACCCCTGTCCGTGGTCAACCCCTGTCAGCGGGCGACCGCCGTGCGCCGCAGCAGCAGGAGCGAGCGGGCGGGCAGTACGACGCTCCCCCCGGCCTTGACCACGCGCGCCCGGTCGGGGCCGCCCTCCCCCCTCCCCGCGGCGAGCGCGCCCCCGGGGTCGGCGAAGACCTCGCCGGTGGCGGTGTCCACCACCACCGTCCACTCCGCGCCGTACGCCTCGCCGGGCGCGGTCACCTCGACGTCGCGGGCGTGGGCGTTGAAGCACAGCAGGAACGAGTCGTCGGTGATCCGCTGGCCGCGGACGTCCAGATCGGTGATGCCGTCGCCGTTGAGGAAGGCGACCACGCACCGGCCGAAGCGCGCTCCCCAGTCCACCTGGGTCATCTCCCGGCCCTTGGGGGTGAACCAGGCGATGTCGCGCAGCTCGTCGCCGCTGCGGATGGGGCTTCCGGCGAAGAACCGGGTGCGGCGGAAGATCGGGTGCCGGTGGCGCAGCGCGGTGATGGCGGCGGTGAAGTCGGTCAGGTCGGCGTTGTCCCCGGCCAGGGACCAGTCCATCCAGGCGATCTCGTTGTCCTGGCAGTAGGCGTTGTTGTTGCCGCCCTGGGTGCGGCCCATCTCGTCGCCGTGCAGCAGCATCGGCACGCCCTGGCTGAGCATCATCGTGGCGATGATGTTGCGGCTCTGCCTGCGGCGCAGCTCGTTGACGGCCCGGTCGTCCGTGGGTCCCTCCACCCCGCAGTTCCACGACCGGTTGTCGTTGTGGCCGTCGTTGTTGTCCTCGCCGTTGTCCTCGTTGTGCTTGTCGTCGTAGGACACCAGGTCCGCGAGGGTGAAGCCGTCGTGGCAGGTGACGAAGTTGATGGAGGCGACCGGCCGGCGCCCGTCCCCCTGGTACAGGTCCGAGGACCCGGTGATGCGCGAGGCGAACTCGCCCAGCGTGGCCGGCTCGCCGCGCCAGAAGTCGCGGACGGTGTCGCGGTACTTGCCGTTCCACTCGGTCCACAGCGGCGGGAAGTTGCCCACCTGGTAGCCGCCCGGGCCCACGTCCCACGGCTCGGCGATCAGCTTGACCTGCGAGATCACCGGGTCCTGCTGCACGATGTCGAAGAACGCGCTGAGGCGGTCCACGTCGTAGAACTCCCGGGCCAGCGCCGACGCGAGGTCGAAGCGGAAGCCGTCCACGTGCATGTCCAGCACCCAGTACCGCAGCGAGTCCATGATCAGCTGCAGCGAGTGCGGGTCGCGGGCGTTCAGCGAGTTCCCCGTGCCGGTGTAGTCCATGTAGTAGGCCGGGTCGTCGTCCACCAGCCGGTAGTACGCCTCGTTGTCGATGCCGCGCATGGACAGGGTCGGGCCCAGGTGGTTGCCCTCGGCGGTGTGGTTGTAGACCACGTCCAGGATGACCTCGATGCCCGCCTCGTGCAGCGTCCGGACCATCGCCTTGAACTCCTGCACCTGGGCGCCGTCGGAGCCGTGGGCGGCGTACCCGCTGTGCGGGGCGAAGAACCCGATGGTGTTGTAGCCCCAGTAGTTGCGCAGGCCGCGCGCCTGCAGCGCGTGGTCGTGCAGGAACTCGTGCACCGGCATCAGCTCGACCGCGGTCACCCCCAGCCGGGTCAGGTGGTCGATGACGGCCGGGTGGGCCAGCCCCGCGTAGGTGCCGCGCAGCCGCTCGGGCACGTCGGGGTGGCGCATGGTGAGGCCGCGCACGTGCGCCTCGTAGATGACCGTCTCGTGGTAGGGGACGCGCAGCCGGTTCTCGTTGCCCCAGTCGAAGTACGGGCTGACCACCACGGACTTGGGGACGTACCGGGCCGAGTCGGCGTCGTTGCGCCGGTGGGTGGCGCCGAAGGTGTAGCCGAACAGCGCCTCGTTCCACTCCACCTGCCCGTCGACGGCCTTGGCGTAGGGGTCCACCAGCAGCTTGGCGGGGTTGCAGCGCAGGCCGCGCGCGGGGTCGTGCGGTCCGTGCACCCGGAACCCGTACCGCTGCCCCGGCCCCACGCCCGGCAGGTAGCCGTGGTGCACGAAACCGCGCGCCTCCGGGAGCCGGACGCGGGTCTCGGTGCCCTCGTCGTCGAACAGGCACAGCTCGACGTACTCCGCCACCTGGGAGTAGAGGGCGAAGTTGGTGCCGGCGCCGTCGAAGGTGGTGCCCAGCGGATAGGGCGCACCCAGCCAGGGTCGCAAAACGGGCTCCTTATCGGGGTCCGCCGGGGTGCGGGTCCGGCGGAGCGTTGTCGGTCTCTCAGGAGGACGGTCCGGCCGCCGCGACGGGTTCGCGCGTTGGCCGCGCGTGACGACTCTAGAACGCCGCGCCGCGCCGAAGGGGGCGTTCGGCTCATCGGCGTGTTGCCGCGCCGCTGGTCAATAGGCTGTGTCCACCTGGACCCCGGCGCGGGTCCCGGCCGGGACCCGCGCCGCACGACCGACGAGAGGCCCCTTCCCATGGACGCTCCCCGCGCCGCGCGCCCGACCGTGCTGCTGCTGAACGGCCCGAACCTGAACCTGCTGGGCGAGCGGGACCCGGCCCAGTACGGCAGCACCACGCTGGCCGACGTCGAGAAGCGGGTCTCGGCCCTGGGCGCCGAACTGGGCGTGGACGTGGTCTGCGCGCAGAGCAACCACGAGGGCGCGCTCGTCGACCACGTCCACTCCGCGCGCGCCATGGACGGCATCGTGTTCAACCCCGGGGCCTACGCGCACTACAGCATCGCCCTGCGCGACGCCGTGGACGCGGTCGCCGCCCCGTGCGTGGAGGTCCACGTCTCCAACGTGTACGCCCGCGAGCCGTTCCGGCACACGTCGGTGACCGCGCCGGTGATGCGGGGCTCCATCAGCGGCTGCGGTGTGCACGGGTACGAGCTGGCGCTGCGCCACGTGGTGTCGCTGATCAGCGGGGAAAGCCGGTAGAGGCCGTCCGGGGCAGGGGGCCGTGTCCGAACGGGTGTTCATCTCTTGTTAAATTCTTCGACGGCATTCGATAACCGAGTGTTCCATCGGGGAAGTGGGAGAACCGTGTCACCGTCGACCTACCGCAGGATGTCCGCGATCGCGCTGCTCGGCGCGCTGGCGTTGGCGAGCGGCTGCGGCAGCGACAACGCTGTGCGCGGCGGCGATCCCGTCCCGGTCCCCGCCGACCTGGAGTGCTTCGGCGGCACCATCTCGGGTGCGGGCTCCAGCGCCCAGGAGCTGGCGATGCAGGTGTGGATCGCCGGGTACCAGACCGCGTGCGGCGACTCCCGGGTCTACTACGACGCGATCGGCTCCGGCGGCGGCCGCAGCCAGTTCATCGACGGCGCGGTGGCGTTCGCGGGCACCGACGCCGCCCTCGACGCCGACGAGGCCGCCGACGCGCGGGCGCGCTGCGCGGGCGGCGACGCGGTGAACGTCCCCGCCTACGTGGTGCCGATCGCGGTGGCGTTCCGGCTGGAGGGCGTCGACTCACTCAACCTGACCGCGTCCACCCTCGCCCGCCTGTTCAGCGGTGAGATCACCCGGTGGAACGACCCGGCCCTCGCCGCGGACAACCCGGACGTGGAGCTGCCCGACATCCCCGTGGTGCCGGTCAGCCGCTCGGACGAGTCCGGCACCACCGAGAACTTCACGTCCTACCTGGCGGCCGCGGCGGGCGGGGAGTGGCCGCACGAGCCCGACGGCCAGTGGCCGTTCCCGCCGGTGGAGGCCGGGCAGGGCAACAGCGGCGTGGCCGAGGCGATCGAGGGCGGCACCGGCACCATCGGGTACCTGGAGGCCTCGCACGCGCACGGGATGTCCACGGCCCGGATCGGCTCGGACGGGGACTTCGTGGAGCTGTCCCCCGAGGCGGCGGCGGAGATCCTGGCGGTCTCGCCCCGGCGCGAGGGCGGCGGCGAGCACGACCACGCCCTGGAGCTGGACTACACCGCCAGCGGGACCGGCGCCTACCCGATCGTGCTGGTCAGCTACGAGGTGGTCTGCCTGACCTACCCGGACGAGACCGACGCGGCGGGGGCCAAGGCGTTCCTTTCGTACCTGCTCAGCGACGAGGGGCAGCAGGCCGCCTCGCGGGAGGCCGGGTCCGCGCCGCTCTCGGCGGACCTGCGCGCGGAGCTGCTGGACACGGTCGACGCCATCAGCGCGGAGTGATCCCGGCGCGGTCGGGCGCGGTGGTGTTTGCCCCGCCCCCGGCCGGTTAGCCGCTCCCGGTGACAGGCACTTCGACCGAGGAGCGTGAGCGACCATGGCCCAGCGGCCTCCGGCGCAGCAGCAGCCCTACCCGGGGCGGACCGAGGGCATGGTCCCCCGCCCCCGCGACGAGATGCGCGAGTACGCGGGGAGCGGCCTGCTGAAGGGGAAGCGGACGCTGGTCGCGGGCGGTGACTCCGGGATCGGGCGGGCGGTGGCCGCGGCCTTCGCCAAGGAGGGCGCCGACGTCGCGATCGCCTACCTGGAGGAGCACGAGGACGCCCGGCACACCGCGTCCCTGGTGGAGGACGCCGGGCGGCGGAGCCTGCTGCTGCCGGGCGACCTCGGCGACGAGGCGCGGTGCGCCGAGGTGGTGGAGCGCACCGTCTCCGAGTTCGGCGGGCTGGACGTGCTGGTGGCCCACCACGGCACCCAGGCGCCGGTGGAGGACTTCGCCGACCTGAGCACCGAGCAGCTGCGCCGGACCTTCGAGGTGAACGTGTTCGGCGTGTTCTGGCTGCTGCGCGCGGCCGTCCCGAGGATGCCCGACGGCGGCTCGGTGATCGTGACCGGGTCCGTCAACGGGCTGCGCGGCAACGCCTCGCTCATCGACTACGCCGCCAGCAAGGCCGCGGTGATGAACCTGGTGTCGTCGCTGGCCCAGCACTACATGAAGCGGGGCATCCGGGTGAACTGCGTGGCGCCGGGCCCGGTGTGGACCCCGCTGATCCCCGCGACCCTGCCGGAGGAGAAGGTGGAGGGGTTCGGGCAGCAGGCGCCGATGGGGCGCGCCGCCCAGCCCGACGAGATCGCGCCGTCGTACGTGTTCTTCGCCAGCGGGAAGTCGTCCTCGTACTACTCGGGGCAGGTGCTGACCCCCGTGGGCGGGGAGATCCAGGCGGGCTGAGCACGCCGGGCCGGTCGGGGCCGCCGGGAGGCGGCCCCGACCGGCGGGTCAGACCCCCGCGAGGACGTCGCGCAGGCGGCGGGCCTCCTCGACCAGGCGGACGGGCTCCTCCCGCGCGGCCAGCGCGCTCACCTCGGGGATCTCGCCCCTGGCTCCGCTGCGCCGGGCGCACTCGACGGCCTCCGCCAGCACCACGGACGCGGACCGCGCGTCCGAGGCCGTGTACTGCTCCGACCAGTTCAGGTCTTCGTTCGGTCGCAGCGCCTTCGCTTCGTCGACATCCGCGAGCATGACCGGCAGCGCCTCCGCGAGGACCGCCCACACCACGGCGTGCGCGCCGCGGCGGACCGCCTCTCGCACCGTCGTGACCAGGGTCTCCTTCGTGTGGTAGCCACTGCCCCTGACCTGGACCGCCTCGGCCAGGAAGCGGCCCAGCAGCGCCGCGTCGAGGTCGCCGCGCGCGGCCAGGACCGACAGCGCGTCCACCGCCGCGGTCCGGTGGCAGGCCGCCCGCGAGTTCATCCCGCGCGCCACGCCCACGTGCAGGACCGGGCCCGCCGCGCCGTGCGCGGCGGCCAGCGCCGGAAGCAGCAGCGCCTCCTCGTCGAGGAACGTCCTCTGCAGGTGCAGGGCGACCAGTTCGCGCCGGAGCGGGACCGCGGCCGGCCAGTGCCCGGCGTTCTCGGACGGGACGTAGCCGTGCTGGGGCTTGTCGCGGCCGCCCGCCAGCACGGGGGCGAACACCTCGTGCAGCTCACCGGGGGCGGTCAGCCCCTCGTAGCCGAACAGCAGGTTCCAGAAGCCGTCGCCGTGGTGGACCCTGCAGTAGCACTTGTCCTCCTTCCTCTCCTCCCGCGAGGAGAGGTCGCAGGGCAGCACACCGCCCAGGACGGGTTCGGGTTCGGGGAGTCCGCCGGCCTCCAGCCAGGCGGCGAGCCCGGCCCCCGCCTCCGACGACAACCGCCGCGCGTCCGCCAGGACCCCCTCAGTGGCCGCGCCGGTGTCCACCCGCAGCAGCGCCTGCGACAGGTCCACCCCGCCCGGGACCACGCCCAGCCGCTCGTACCCCGCGATCCGGTCCACCAGCACCGCCGGATCGATCCGCCCGTCCGACAGGGTCGGCACCGCCAACAGGAACGGCGGCCCGTCCCCGCCGGCCACCATCCCCGCCACCTCCCGCAACCGCTCCCGCAGCACCGCGTTCAACGGAGCCGTGCCGTGGTGGTGCCGCGCCTCGTGGAAGTCGCAGTAGGCTTCCTCCGGCTCCTCGCCCGGTTCCTCCCACAGCTCCGCGCCCGTGGCCTCGCCCAGCGCCTCGGCGACCACGCGGCGCACGTCTCCCGTGTTCCAGTCCGTCTCCCGGGGGAAGTCCCGCCACGGGTGGCGCTCGGCGGTCGTGCGCAGCTCCGCGAGGAGGGCGTCGCGGTCGGCGCGGGCGCACCGCACCAGCCCGTCCAGGACCCGCTCGAACGCGGGGACGTCGACGGGGACGACGCGGGCCCGGTGGATCCGGTCGAACCACGCCGACGCCAGGATCGCGTCGATCCCGTCGGCGACCTCGGCGGCGCCGCCCATCGGCGCCGCGACCGGCCGGGCCTCGAAGACGGCGGGCGGCGCGGCGTCGGGGACCGCTCCGGAGCCGTCGGCGGAGGCGGCCCCACCACCGAGAGCGCCGCGCAGCGTGCGGGCCGCCTTGAGCAGCCGTCCCGATCCCTTGCGCGCGGCCAGGGCGCTCACCTGGGGGATCTCGCCCTTGGCGCCGCACAGATGGGCGCACTCGGCGGCCGCCTCCACGACCTCGCCCAGTTCCCGCGTCTTCGCTACCCGGTCCTTCTCCTGCCAGTTCATGTACTTGGTGTAGTTGGGCTCCAGCGGGGACGCCTCGATCAGGATCGGCAGCACCGCCTCCAGTGCCGCCCACGCCGTGCGGTGGAATCCGAGACCGACGAGCGCGCGCGTCGACGCGGCCAGGCCCCCGGGTTCGACGACCCCGTAGCGGACCGCTTCGACCATTTCGCTGACCAGTAGTCCTGTGTCGAGGTCGCCGCGCGCGGCCATGGCCAGCAGCGCGTCCACCGCCGCCGTCCGGTGCTCCTCCCGTTTCGAGCCCAGAGCGCAGGCCACGCCCAGGTGCAGGGCGGGACCGGCCGCTCCGCGCGCCTCGGCCAGGACGGGCAGCAGCGGCGCCTTGCCGTTGAGGAACGCCTGCTGCAGGTGCAGGGCGACCAGTTCGCGCCGGAGAGGGAGCGCCGCCGACCAGCCGTCGACCCCCGAATCGGGGACGGTCCTGCTCCGGGGCGCGGATCCGGTTCCCAGGAGGGGCGCGAAGACCTCGTGCAGCGCGCACGGCGCGGTCAGCCCCTCGTGGACGAACATCAGGTGGTTCTTCTGGAAGTAACCGCACCGGCAGGCGCCGACGTCCTCGCGGACGGGTTCGGGTTCGGGGAGTCCGCCCGCTTCGAGCCAGGCGGAGAGCCCGGCCCCCGCCTCCGACGACAACCGCCGCGCATCGTCCAGGACCCCCTCGTCGGCCGCGCCGGTGTCCACCCGCAGCAGCGCCTGCGACAGGTCCACCCCGCCCGGGACCACGCCCAGCCGCTCGTACCCGGCGATCCGGTCCACCAGCACCGCCGGATCGATCCGCCCGTCCGACAGGGTCGGCACCGCCAACAGGAACGGCGGCCCGTCCCCGCCGGCCACCATCCCCGCCACCTCACGCAACCGCTCCCGCAGCACCGCGCTCAACGGAGCCGAACCGTGGGGGTGCCAGAACCCCTGGTACCCGCAATCGGCCTTCCTCGGCTCCTCTCCCAGCGCCTCGGCGACCACGTGGCGCACGTCGCCCGGGTGCCAGTCGTCACCGCACCGGTGCATCCCCCACGGGTGGGCCTCGGCGACGGCGCGCAGCTCCGCGAGGAGGGCGTCGCGGTCGGCGCGGGCGCACCGCACCAGCCCGTCCAGGACCCGCTCGAACGCGGGAACGTCGACGGAGAGGCCCGATGCCTCCCCTCCTCCGCTCCGCATGGACACCAGGATCGCGTTGATCTCGATGGCGACCTCGGCCGCGCCGGTGATCGGCGGCGCGACCGGCCTGGCCTCGGGCACGGCGGGCAGCACGACGGCCGGACCGGCCTGCTCCCCGGTTTCCGACGCGCCCAGGAGTTCGGCGGCGCGGGGGCGCAGTGCCGGGCTCAGCGCCTCGGCCGCCGCCGTCAGATCGGCGCGGACCGCGTCCCCGGCGTGCTTCAGATGGCGCTCCACCAGAGCCAGCGCGCGCTCCTGGAGCGCCGGGTCGGGATGGCCGAACGCGTCGGCGGCGGCCAGCACCGCGACCCCCGCCCGCGACCGGTCCCGGCGCGCGGCCCTGTCCAGCCACGACAACTGGGCGCGTACCAGCGTCTTCTCGGTGCGGAACAGCACCGACGCCGACGCCTCCGCCAGGTGCTCGTCGGACAGACGCCCCGCCTCGTCCAACCCGACCAGGATCTTCTGCGCGTAGCCCGCCTCCGGCGAGGGCGCGTCGGGCAGGATCCGCAGCAGCGTGACGGTGTGGGCCGCGTACTCGTCCCCGGTGGGCGCCAGCGCGTCGAGCAGCTCCCGGAAGCCCCGCAGCTCGTTGGGGCGCCCCGGACGCAGCAGCCGCCCCAGCGCGCCGTCGACCAGCATCCCCCGGTCGAGACGCCCGCTCCCGGCGAACGCGGACAGCACGATCGCCCAGTGCTTTCTCCGCTGCATCAGGTGGCCGCTGCCGTCGGCGTCGAACACGTGCGGCAGGACCCTGTCGAGAAAGGGGTCGGCGCGCAGCCGGTCGACGAACAGGTCCCAGTCCCCGTACTCCGCACGGGGCTCCGAGCCCTCATCGACGACGTCGGGCCAGGCGGACCCCGTGAAGGACCAGTTGGGGGTGCGGTCGTTCAACCAGCCCAGGACGAACCGCTCGTTCGCGAAGACGGGGGCGTCGGAGAGCGCGACCAGCCCCTCGACCAGGGGGAAGCGGCCCCAGGCCAGGTCGTCGCGGCTGGTGCGGGCGAGGACGCGCTGGGCGACGTCGGCCAGCCACTCCTTCGGCCGTTCGGCCAGGGTCCGCAGGACCAGGAGGTCGTTGCCCCTCGACCATTCGATGCTCCGGTGGGTGATCCACTTGGCGGCGTCGGCCGCGCCCGCGGCGCAGCCCGCGCACGCCACCCTCAGCGCCTCCTTGCGCCGCTCGGCGGCCTGCCACACCTCCGGGGTCCGTGTCCCGTAGTCCTCGGAGGTCTCGTGCATCGGCGCCAGCCACGCCCTGAGGAGGCGCAGGCAGGAACGCCGCTCCTGCTCCGACAACACGGCGACCAACTCCGGCAGGCGCTCGGCCGCGCCGTCGGCCACCGCCGCCAGCACCGCCGACGCCTGGGGGGTGAGCGTCTTCCCGGCCTTCTCCGGCACCGCCTTCTCCAGCACGGCCCGTTCCCGCTCGGGCAGCGCGGCCGACCACGCGGGCGGGTTCCCGGAGTCTGCGGGGAAGACGGTTTCCATGGGGGGTTTCCATTCTGCTCGGCTGTTCGGTGTCCGGAGTGCGCCCCACTGGGGCCTGCCGGTGATCTTGACGCTAGCGCCCCGCTATGACCGTTCCCGGGGGCGTCGGGATCACCGGCAGTCGCGCGACGGGCCGTCAGCTTCCCGCGAGGACCGTGCGCAGGGTACGGGCCGCCTTGACCAGGCGGTTGGCGCCCTTGCGGGCGGCCAGAGCGCTGACCTGGGGCATCTCTCCCCCCGCTCCGCACAGCCGGGCGCACTCGGCGGCGACCTCCAGTACTCCGGTCAGCCCTCGCGCCCTCGTGACCCTCTTCTCCAGCGTCCAGTCCATGTCCCTGACGATCCGCAGCTCCGCGGGGACGTCGTCGGCCAGGACGGGCAGCGCCGCCGACAGCAGCGCCCACACCACGGCGTGCAGGCCGCTGTGGACCAGCGCGCGCAGCGACTCGGCCAGCCCCTCGGTGTCGAGGCCGCGCCGCGCGGCCCCGGCCAGCTCCCCCGCCAGCAGCTCCGTGTCGAGGTCGCCGCGCGCGGCCAGGACCAGCACCGCGTCCACCGCCTGCGCCCGGACGTCGGCGTGGTCCGTCCCGAGCCCGTTCGCCGCGCCCATGTGCAGGACGGGACCGGCCGCGCCGTGCGCGGCGGCCAGGGCGGGCAGCAGCGGCGCCCTGCCCTCGGGGAACGGCTTCTGCAGGTGCAGGGCGACCAGTTCGCGGTCGAGCGGGAGCGCCGCGGGCCAGTGGTCGTTGTTGCGGTACGGGACGAGGCTGTGCTGGGGGTAGCGGTTCCCGTCCAGCACGTCGTCGAAGACCGGGTGCAGCGCGCACGGCGCGGCCACCTGTTCCCAGGCGAACAGCAGATGCGAGGCGTGGCGGTCCCCGCAGGAGCAGTCGGCGGTGTTCGCGCGGTCCGCCTTCGGTTCGGGGAGTCCGCCGGCCTCCAGCCAGGCGGCAAGCCCGGCCCCCGCCTCCGACGACAACCGCCGCGCGTCCGCCAGGACCCCCTCAGTGGCCGCGCCGGTGTCCACCCGCAGCAGCGCCTGCGACAGGTCCACCCCGCCCGGGACCACGCCCAGCCGCTCGTACCCCACGATCCGGTCCACCAGCACCGCCGGATCGATCCGCCCGTCCGACAGGGTCGGCACCGCCAACAGGAACGGCGGCCCGTCCCCGCCGACCACCATCCCCGCCACCTCACGCAACCGCTCCCGCAGCACCGCGTTCAACGGAGCCGTGCCGTAGTAGCCGCCGGCCGCCCGCCGGGTCTCCCACGTCTTCGGGCCCTCGGACTCGCCCAGCGCCTCGGCGACCACGCAGCGGATTCCCGCCATGTCCCAGTCGTCGTCGCCGTCCCCGACCTCCCGCCACGGGTGGTCGCGGGCGACGGCGCGCAGCTCCGCGAGGAGGGCGTCGCGGTCGGCGCGGGCGCAGCGCACCAGCCCGTCCAGGACCCGCTCGAACACGGGGACGTCGATGAGGACGCGGTAGTCGCGGGAGTAGCCGACCCACCGGTCCCGGACGGCCGCCAGGGCCGCGTTGAGCTCGATGGCGGCCTCGGCCGGGTCCGTCACCGGCGGCGCGACCGGCCGGGCCTCGGGCACGGCGGGCAGCACGGCGGCCGCCTCCGGTCCGGGAACGCTGTCGGGAACGCCCAGGAGTTCGGCGGCGCGGGGGCGCAGTGCCGGGCTCAGCGCCTCGACGGCCGCCGCCAGATCGGCGCGGACCGCGTCCCCGGCGTGCTTCAGATGGCGCTCCACCAGAGCCAGCGCGCGCTCCTGGAGCGCCGGGTCGGGATGGCCGAACGCCACGGCCGCGGCCGGCACCACCACCCCCGCCCGCGACCGGTCCCGGCGCGCGGCCCTGTCCAGCCACGACAACTGGGCGCGTACCAGAACCTTCTCCGGCCGGAACAGCACCGACGCCGACGCGTCCGCCAGGTGCTCGTCGGACAGACGCCCCGCCTCGTCCAACCCGACCAGGATCTTCTGGGCGTAGCCCGCCTCCGGCGAGGGCGCGTCGGGCAGGATCCGCAGCAGCGTGACGGTGTGGGCCGCGTACTCGTCCTCGGTGGGCGCCAGCGCGTCGAGCAGCTCCCGGAAGCCCCGCAGCTCGTTGGGGCGGCCCGGACGCAGCAGCCGCCCCAGCGCGCCGTCGACCAGCATCCCCCGGTCGAGACGCCCGTCCCCGGCCAACCCGACCAGCGCGGGAATCCACCGGTCGCTCCGCTGCATCAGGTGGCCGGCACCGTCCGCCTCGAACAGCAGCGGCACCAGGTCGTCCAGGAAGGGGTCGTCGCGCAGCCGCTCGTCGAACGAGTCCCACTTCCGGCCCTCGCGGCGCAGCACCGCCTTCCCGTCGAGGACGTCGGTCCAGGCGAATCCGCTGTCGTACCACATGCTGTTTCTCATCCACGCCATCACGAACCGCCCGTCGGTGGGCACGGCGGCGCCGGAGCGCAGGATCAGGTGCTCGACCAGGGGGAAGCGGCCCCACGGCCAGTCCTCCCGGCCGGACCGGGCCACGACGCGGTGCGCGACGTCGGCCAGCCACTCCGCGGGCCGGTCGAGCAGGACCTCCAGGAGGGTGGAGGTGTCGCACTGCTCCGACAGGCTCCGGTGGGTGATCCACCGGGCGGCGTCGGCCGCGCCCGTGGCGCAGCCCGCGCCCGCCACCTTCAGCGCTTCCTTGCGCCGCTCGGCGGCCTGCCACACCTCGGAGGTCCGCACCCTGTAGTCCTCGGAGGTCTCGTGCATCGGCGCCAGCCACGCCTTGAGCACACGCCCGCAGGCGCGCCGCTCCTGCTCCGACAGCGCGGCGACCAGACCGGGCAGGCGGTCGTTCTTCTCCTCGGCCACGGCCGACAGCACGGCGCGCGTCTGGGCGGTGAGCGTCTTCCCGGCCTTCTCCAGCACGGTCCGCTCCCGCTCGGGCAGCGCGGCCGACCACGCGGGCGGGTTCCCGGGAACGGTGGGGGCAGTGGTTTCCATGGAGGAGACCCTAGGGCCGTCCGCCGACAGACCCCCGGGACCTGGATCGTCGGGGAAGCCCTTCCGTGTTGTCCCGGAGCGGGGACCGGCCGGGCCTCCGCCTCTTCGGCGGAGGCCCGGCCGGTCAGGCTCCCGCGAGCGCGTCGCGCAGGCGGCGGGCCTCCTTGACCAGATGGGCGGGGCCCTCCAGCGCGGCCGCCGCGCTCAACTCGGGGATCTCGCCCCTGGCTCCGCTGCGCCGGGCGCACTCGACGGCCTCCGCCAGCACAACGCTCGTGGACCGCGCCCGTTCGATGCCGCTGCGCCGGCCCTCGAACCGGCTCTCGTTCGCCGGCAGCGCCTTCTCCGCGTCGGCGAGCAGGCCGGGCAGCGCCCGCACCAGGACCCGCCACACCACGGCGTGGGCGCCGCCGCGAGTGGCCTCGCGCACGGTCCGGGCCAGGTTCCACGCTTTCGGGAACGGGGACATCCATCCGCTCTCCTGGAACATCCCGACCAGGAGACGGGCCAGCAGCTCCGCGTCGAGGTCCCCACGCCCGGCCATGGCCAGCAGCGCGTCCACCGCCGTCATCCGGACCCGGGCCGCGTCCGAGAGCAGCGCGCAGGCCACCCCCATGTGCAGGACGGGACCGGCCTGGCCGTGCGCTGCGGCCAGTTCCGGAAGCAGCGGCGCCTTCCTCTCGACGAAGGCGCTCTGCAGGTTGACGGCGACCAGTTCCCGCCCGAGCGGGAGGACGGCGGGCCAGTGGCCGATGTTGCCGACCGGGACGTAGTGGTGCTGGGGATCGCTCCTCTCCGCCAGCACGGGGGCGAACACCTCGTGCAGGGCGCACGGGGCGGCCGACCGCTCGGAGGTGAACAGCACCGGCAGGGCCCCCAGGCGGAGCCGGCACCCGCACCAGTACGCCGGGTCCTCCCTGGGGGTCGCGCACTCGACCACCTTTCCCTGTGTCGTCACCGGTTCGGGGAGTCCGCCGGCCTCCAGCCAGGCGGCGAGCCCGGCCCCCGCCTCCGACGACAACCGCCGCGCGTCCGCCAGGACCCCCTCAGTGGCCGCGCCGGTGTCCACCCGCAGCAGCGCCTGCGACAGGTCCACCCCGCCCGGGACCACGCCCAGCCGCTCGTACCCCGCGATCCGGTCCACCAGCACCGCCGGATCGATCCGCCCGTCCGACAGGGTCGGCACCGCCAACAGGAACGGCGGCCCGTCCCCGCCGGCCACCATCCCCGCCACCTCCCGCAACCGCTCCCGCAGCACCGCGTTCAACGGAGCCGAACCGTGGTAGGGGTCGTCCACCTGCGGCGCCGGGATCACGCGCGGGGCGTCCCACACCTCCGCGCCCCTGGCCTCGCCCAGCGCCTCGGCCACCACACAGCGGACGTCGCCCATGTTCCAGTCCAGCTCGCGCCGGAAGTCCCGCCACGGGTAGGCCTCGGCGACGGCGCGCAGCTCCGCGAGGAGGGCGTCGCGGTCGGTGTGGGCGCAGCGCACCAGCCCGTCCAGGACCCGCTCGAACACGGGGACGTCGGCGCCGACGACGTAGGCGTGGTGGGACCAGTCGGTCCGGACGGACTCCAGGACCGCCGCGACCCCTGCGGCGGCCTCGGCGGCGCCGGTGACCGGCGGCGCCACCGGCCGGGGTCCGGACGGCGCCGGCCGCGCCCCGGCCCGCTCGTCGGCGCGCGGCGTGCCGCCGAGCACCGCGCGCAGCCTGCGGGCCTCCTTGAGGAGGCGGGAGGAGCCCTTCTGCCCGGCCACCATGTCCACCTGGGGGATTCCGCCCCGCGCGCCGCACAGGTGGGCGCAGTCGACGGCCACTTCGAAGACGTCGGCCAGCTTCCGCGTCTTCTCCACCCGCGCCTTCTCGGACCGGCTCATGCCCGGGGTGTAGCCCGGCTCCACCGGGAGGTCGTCGATCAGGAACGGCAGCGCCCCCTCCAGCGCCTCCCACGCGGCGTGGTGGAGGCCCGCGTCGATGAGCGAGCGCATCGACCCGGCCAGGCTCTCGGGCCTGACGGTCCCCCAGCGCGCCGCCTCGGCGACCTCGCGGGCCAGCAGTCCCGTGTCGAGGTCGCCGCGCGCGGCCAGGACCAGCAGCGCGTCCACCGCCGCCGTCCGGTGCTCGTCCTCGTCCGAACCCAGACCGCAGGCCACCCCCATGTGCAGGACGGGGCCGGCCTGGCCGTGCGCCGCGGCCAGCTCCGGAAGCAGCAGCGCCTTCCGGCCGGCGAACGCTTCCTGCAGGCGGAGGGCGACCAGTTCCCGCCGCGTCGGGACCACCGCCGGCCAGTGGTCGATCCCCGCTCTGGGGACTTCGGCGCGGTGGAGTCCGCGCACGGGCCCGAAGACCTCGTGCAGAAGGCCGCGCGCGGGCCCCAGCACGGGCCCGAAGACCTCGTGCAGCGCGCACGGCGCGGTCAGCCGCTCCGCGCCGAACAGCAGGTGACTCGGGGACCTTTCGCCGCACGGGCAGTCGTCGACGTCGGAGCGGAGGGGTTCGGGTTCGGGGAGTCCGCCCGCTTCGAGCCAGGCGGCGAGCCCGGCCCCCGCCTCCGACGACAACCGCCGCGCGTCCGCCAGGACCCCCTCAGTGGCCGCCGTGGTGTCCACCCGCAGCAGCGCCTGCGACAGGTCCACCCCGCCCGGGACCACGCCCAGCCGCTCGTACCCCGCGATCCGGTCCACCAGCACCGCCGGATCGATCCGCCCGTCCGACAGGGTCGGCACCGCCAACAGGAACGGCGGCCCGTCCCCGCCGGCCACCATCCCCGCCACCTCACGCAACCGCTCCCGCAGCACCGCGTTCAACGGAGCCGAACCGTGGTAGGAGCGTCTGTATACGGTCGTGACGGAGTGGGGGTACCCCGGGTCCCAGCGGTTCGGGCTCCGCTCCTCTCCCAGCACCTCGGCGACCACCCAGCGGACGTCGCCCATGTTCCAGTCGTCGTTGGGTGCGCAGTTCTCCGACGGGTGGGCCCCGGCGACGGCGCGCAGCTCCGCGAGGAGGGCGTCGCGGTCGGTGTGGGCGCACCGCACCAGCCCGTCCAGGACCCGCTCGAACGTGGGGACGTCGACGGAGAGGCCCGATGCCTCGTACCGGCCGGTCCCTCTTCCGCTCCGCATGGACACCAGGATCGCGTTGATCTCGATGGCGGCCTCGGCCGGGTCCGTCACCGGCGGCGCGACCGGCCGGGCCTCGGGCACGGCGGGCAGCACGACGGCCGCCTCCGATCCGGGAACGCCGCCGGGCACGCCCGGGAGCTCGGCGGCGCGGGGGCGCAGCGCCGGGCTCAGCGCCTCGGCCGCCGCCGCCAGATCGGCGCGGACCGCGTCCCCGGCGTGCTTCAGATGGCGCTCCACCAGAGCCAGCGCGCGCTCCTGGAGCGCCGGGTCGGGATGGCCGAACGCGTCGGCGGCGGCCAGCACCGCGACCCCCGCCCGCGACCGGTCCCGGCGCGCGGCCCTGTCCAGCCACGACAACTGGGCGCGTACCAGCGTCTTCTCGGTGCGGAACAGCACCGACGCCGACGCCTCCGCCAGGTGCTCGTCGGACAGACGCCCCGCCTCGTCCAACCCGACCAGGATCTTCTGCGCGTATCCCGCGACACTGGAGGGGGTGTCGGACAGCAGCGCCAGCAGCGCGGGGACGCGGGCCGCGTACTCGTCCCCGGTGGGCGCCAGCGCGTCGAGCAGCTCCCGGAAACCGCGCAGCTCGTCGGGGCGCCCCGGACGCAGCAGCCGCCCCAGCGCGCCGTCCACGAGGGCGGCCCGGTCCACCCGCCCGCTCCCGGCGAACGCGGACAGCACGATCGCCCAGTGCCTGTTCCACCGCATCAGGTGGCCGGCTCCCTCCGCCTCGAACACGTGCGGCAGGACCCTGTCCAGGAGGGGGTCGGCGCGCAGCCGCTCGACGAACAGGTCCCAGTCCCGGTACTCCGCACGGGGCTCCGAGCCCTCCTCGACGACGTCGGGCCAGGCCGAGTCCTCGTAGGAGAAGCCGGGGGTGCGGTCGTTCATCCAGCCCAGGACGAACCGCCTGTCCGCGGACACGGGGGTGTCGGAGAGCAGGATCAGGTGCTCGACCAGGGGGAAGTGGCGCCTCAGATGCATCCCGCCGTCCCTGGTGACGATGTGGTGCGCGACGGCGGCCAGCCACTCCCCGGGCCGGTCGGCCAGGACCTCCAGTATCCTGCCGCCGGTCTCGGGGCCGGTGGCGCCGGGCCCCAGGGTGATGATCCGGTCCGCGACGGAGGCGGGGGAGTCCTGGCAGAGCACGGCCGCGATCACCAGCGTGTTCAGGCGCCGGTCGTACGTCTCGTGCAGGATGCGGCTCCACGCCGTGAGCAGGCGCGCGCAGGAGCGCCGTTCCTTCTGCGACAGCGCGGCGGCCAGGCCGGCCACCCGGTCGGCCGCGTTCTCGGCGACGGCGGCCAGCACCGCGCGCACCCCGGGGGCGGGTGTCCTCTCGGCTTTCTCCAGCGCTTTGCGCTCCCGCTCGGGCAGCGCGGCCCACCACGCGGGCGGGTTCTCGGGGATGGCGGGGGTGTTCTCCATGGGGCGACCCTAGGGGCATCCGCCGACAGGCCCCCGGGACCTGGGGCGTTCCCGGGAGCGGAGGGCCCCGGACGGTGAGGGGGCGCGGCCGCGCGGCGCGGAGGGGGTACGGCGCCCCGGGGCGGGGCGCGCCCGGTCCGGCAGCGGGCCGGGCGCGCCGCCGGGTCCGTCCTCCACGGCGGCGCGCCCGCGATCGTCACGGCCAACGCCGCGGCGCGCCCGACGCTACCCGGTGGTACCGACGGTTTCCGCCCCTTCCCGTGCCGTGTCCCGGAACACCGGGTGTCTGTCCGGGCGCACCGGGTATCTGTCCGGGTGCGGGTATCCGCATGGGCGCCGTCGGCGGTACGGCGGCCGGCAAGGAGGCACATGGAGTTCCTGAGCCCCGCCACGTGGGAGGAGGCGCTCGCCGCGAAGAGCGAGCGCCCCGACGCGGTGCCGATCATGGGCGGCACGGACGTGATGGTGGAGATCAACTTCGACCGGCGCCGTCCCCCCGCGCTGATCGACCTCACGCGCGTGCCCGGGCTGCGGGAGTGGCGGGCCGACGGGGACGGCGTGCGGCTGGGCGCGGGCGTCCCCTACACCGGGATCGTCGACGCGCTGGGCGGGGCCGCCCCGGCGCTGGCCGCGGCCGCGCGCTCGGTCGCCTCCCCGCAGATCCGCAACCGGGGCTCGGTCGGCGGCAACCTCGGCGGCGCGTCCCCGGCCGGGGACGCGCACCCGCCGCTGCTGGCCACCGACGCCGTCGTCGAGCTCGCCTCGGTCGGCGGCGTCCGGCGCGTGCCCGCCCGCGAGTTCTACCTGGGGCCTCGGCGCACCGCCCGCCGCGACGACGAGCTGATCGCCGCGGTGCTGCTGCCCGCGCCCGCCGGTCCGCAGCGGTTCGCCAAGGTCGGCACCCGCAACGCGATGGTCATCGCGGTGGTGTCCTTCGCGCTGGCCCTCGACGCCCGCTCCCGCACCGTCGGCACCGGGATCGGCTCGGCCGGGCCGACGCCGCTGCGCGCGCCCGGGGCCGAGGAGTTCGCCGCCGCGGAGTTCGACTGGGAGGGCGGCGCGCCGCTTCCCGAGTCGGCCGTCCACCGGTTCGGGGAGCTGGTCGCCGCGGCGGCCCGGCCCATCGACGACGTGCGGGGCAGCGCCGGCTACCGCAGGCACGCCCTCGCCGTCCTGGCCCGGCGTGCGCTGGCGCGCGCCGCCGCCGACTACCGCGAAGGAGGCGCCCGGTGCGCGTGACATTCGAGGTCAACGGCCGTCCGGTCACGGCCGACGACGTGTGGGCCGGGGAGAGCCTGCTGTACGTGCTGCGCGAGCGGCTCGGCCTGCCCGGCAGCAAGAACGCCTGCGAGCAGGGCGAGTGCGGCTCCTGCACGGTGTACCTGGACGGGGTGACGGTGTGCGCCTGCATGGTCGCCGCCGGGCAGGCGCACGGCCGGCGGGTGCGCACCGTGGAGGGCCTGTCGTCCCCCGGCGGCGGGCAGCGGCTGGACGCCGTCCAGGAGGCGTTCCTGGAGGCCGGGGCCGTGCAGTGCGGCTTCTGCACCCCGGGCCTGCTGGTGCAGGCCGACGACCTGGTCGGGCGGACCGCGCGCCGGGGCCTGGGCGTGCCCGGCGACGCCGAGATCCGCGAGCACCTGGCCGGGAACCTGTGCCGCTGCACGGGGTACGAGGCGATCGTCGAGGCCGTGCGCCTGGCGGCCGAGCGCGCCGACGCCGCCGTCCGGGGAGGCGCCCGGTGAGCCGGACCGTGGTCATCGACAACGCCCACGTCGCGACCGTCGCGGGCGCCGAGTACCCCTCGGGCCACGTCGTCGCCGTCGACGGGCGGATCGACCGGGTCGGGGCGGGCCCCGCGCCGCGCCTCCCCGGCGCCCGGTACGTGGACGGCACCGGCTGCCTCGCCACGCCCGGCCTGGTCAACACGCACCACCACCTGTACCAGTGGGCCACGCAGGGCCTGTTCGCGGACAGCGCCCTGTTCGAGTGGCTGGCGGGCTCCTACGAGCTCTGGCGCCGCCTGGACGCGGGCGTCGTCGCGGACACCACGACCGCTGGACTGACCTGGCTGGCGCTGTCGGGCTGCACGACCGCCTCGGACCACCACTACGTCTTCCCCGAGGGGCGCGGCGACATCGTCGACGCCGAGGTGGCGGCCGCCCGCGCCGTCGGGATCCGGCTGGACCTGGCCCGCGGCTCCATGGACCGGGGCGCGTCCCGGGGCGGGCTGCCGCCCGACAGCGTCGTCGAGGGCCTCGACGAGGCGCTGGAGGCCACGGCCGACGCGGTCGACGCCCACCACGACGCGTCCTTCGGCTCCATGACCCGCGTCGCGGTCGCCCCCTGTTCGCCGTTCACGGTCAGCCGCGACCTGATGGTCGAGACCGCGCGGCTGGCCCGCGACAAGGGGGTGCGCCTGCACACCCACCTCGCCGAGACCGCCGACGAGGAGCGCCGGTGCCTGGCCGAGTCCGGCCGCACCCCGGTGGAGTACGCCGAGGAGCTCGGCTGGCTGGGCCCGGACGTGTGGCTCGCGCACGCCGTGCACCTGTCCGACGCGGCGGTCGACCGCGTCGCGGCCACCGGGACCGGCGTCGCGCACTGCCCCACCTCCAACGCCCGCCTGGGCGCGGGGATCTGCCGGGTGACCGAGCTGCTGGCCGCCGGGGCGACCGTGGGCCTGGGCGTGGACGGCCCCGCCTCCAGCGAGCTGACCCCGCTGTCGGGCGAGATGCGCCAGGCGCTGCTGATGGCCCGCGCCCGCAAGGGCCCCCGGGCGCTGAGCGCCCGCGAGGCCCTCCGGATCGCCACCGTCGGCGGGGCCCGCTGCCTGGGCCGGGACGGCGAGATCGGGACGCTGGAGCCGGGCAGGCTCGCCGACGTCGCCCTGTGGCGGGTCGACGGGTTCGGCCGCGACGTCGTCGACGACCCGGTGGTCGCCCTGGTCTTCGGCCCCGCTCCCCCGCTGGAGCTCCTGCTCGTCGGCGGCGAGACGGTCGTGGAGTCCGGCGAGCCGCGCACCGTCACCGCCGACGCGGCCGCCCTGGCGGGCCGCCGCGCCCACCGCGCCCTCGCCGGGGAGGCGGACGGCCGATGAGCGAGACGACCGCGCCCGCGTCCACCGGCCTTCCCACCGCCACCCGGGACGGCGTCGGGGCGAGCCCGCTCCGCCCCGACGGCGCCCTGAAGGCGACCGGGGAGTTCGCGTACTCCTCCGACATGTGGACGGAGGACATGCTGTGGGGGGCGACCCTGCGCAGCCCCCACCCGCACGCCCGCCTCCTGGGCGTGGACACCGCCGCCGCGCTGGCGCTCCCCGGCGTCCACGCGGTCCTCACGCACGAGGACGTGCCGGGCGAGAAGCGGTACGGCCTGGAGTACGCCGACCAGCCGGTGCTGGCCTTCGGCAAGGTCCGCTACAAGGGCGAGCCGGTGGCGATCGTGGCCGCCGACCACCCCGAGACCGCGCGCCGCGCGCTGGACCGGATCAGGGTGGACTACGAGGTGCTGGAGCCGGTGTCGGACCCGCTCCGGGCCGCCTTCGACCCCGACTGCCCGCTGGTGCACGAGGAGGGGTCGGTCCCCGACGACGGGCGGCACCGCCGCGGCGGCAACCTGGCGCGCCACCAGCCCGTCCGCACCGGCGCGTTCGCCGAGGGCGCCACGGTCGAGGAGCTGCGCGCCCGGGCCGACGTGGTCGTGACCGGGTCCTACGAGGTCGGCATGCAGGACCAGGCGTTCCTGGGACCCGAGTCGGGCCTGGCGGTTCCCGCCGAGGACGGCGGCGTGGACCTGTACGTCGCCACCCAGTGGCTGCACGTGGACCAGGGCCAGATCGCCCCGTGCCTGGGCCTGGCCCCCGACAAGGTGCGGCTGGCCCTGGCGGGCGTGGGCGGCGCGTTCGGCGCCCGCGAGGACCTGTCGATGCAGGTCCACGCGTGCCTGCTGGCCCTGCGCGCCCGCAGGCCGGTCAAGATCGTGTACAACCGGGAGGAGTCCTTCCTCGGGCACGTGCACCGGCACCCGGCCCGGATGGAGTACGAGCACGGCGCGACGGGCGACGGCGCCCTGCTCTACGCGGTCGCGCGGATCGTGCTGGACGGCGGGGCGTACACCTCGACGACCCCGGCCGTCGTGGGCGTGGCCGCCTCCATGGGCGTGGGGCCCTACGCGATCCCCAACGTCCGGGTGGACGCCTACGGCGTGTACACCACGAACCCGCCGTGCGGGGCCATGCGCGGATTCGGCGCGGTGCAGGCGTGCTTCGGGTACGAGTCGCAGATGGACGCGCTCGCCGCGCGGCTGGGCGCGCACCCGGTGGACCTGCGGGTCGCGAACGCGCTGGCGCAGGGGTCGCGCGTCATCACCGGGCAGCGGATCGACGCGCCGCTGCCGATGGCCGAGATGCTGCTGCGCGCCCGGGACGCGCCGATGCCGCCCGGGCGCTCGGCCCTGCCCGACCCCGCCGACCCGCGCACCCTGCCCGGCGGGGTCTCCGCCACGGTCCTGGGCGAGGGCGTCGTGCGCGGCGTGGGGTACGCCGTGGGGATGAAGAACCTGTGCTTCTCCGAGGGCTTCGACGACTACTCCACGGCGCGGGTGCGCCTGGAGTCCGTCGGGGGCGGGCCCGCGGTCACGGTGCACACCGCGGCGGCGGAGGTCGGCCAGGGCCTGGTCACCGTGCAGGGCCAGATCGCGCGCACCGAGCTGGGCGTCGAGCGGGTCACCGTGCTCCCGGCCGACACCCGGGTGGGGTCGGCGGGCTCCTCCTCGGCGTCGCGCCAGACCTACATGACCGGCGGCGCGGTCAAGGCCGCCTGCGAGGCCGTGCGCGAGCGCGTGCTCGCCCTGGCGCGCGAGCGCGGCCCGGTCCCGCCCGGCGCCCGGCTCTCCCTGAGCGGCGGCGCGGTGGTCTCGGCGTCCGGGGACGTGCTGGTCCCCCTGGCGGAGCTGCTGGACGGCTCCCCCGTGGAGGAGACCCGCGAGTACCACCACCGCGCGACCCGGATGGTCGACCCGGTCAACGGCCAGGGCGACTCGCACGTCCAGTTCGGGATGTGCGTGCACCGCGCCGTGGTGGACGTGGACGTGGAGCTGGGCCTGGTCAAGGTGGTCGAGATGACCGCGGTCCAGGACGTGGGCCGGGCGGTCCACCCTCAGCAGCTCGTCGGCCAGATCCAGGGCGCCACCGCCCAGGGCGTCGGGCTGGCGCTGATGGAGGAGGTCCAGGTCGCCGACGGCGTGATCCGCAACCCGTCGTTCACCGACTACCTGATCCCGACCGTCCTGGACACCCCGCCGATGCGGATCGACGTGCTGGAGTGCCCCGACCCGGCCGCGCCCTACGGGCTGCGCGGCGCCGGGGAGCCCGGCACCCTGTCCTCCACCCCGGCCGTGGCCGCCGCCGTGCGCGCGGCCACCGGCAGGGCGCTCACCCGCGTCCCGATCCGCCCGGAGGACATCGTGGGGCTTCCCGCCCCGAGGAGGCGCCGTTGAGCGCGCGGCCGGGCGCGCGGCCCCGCGAATCGTGGAGAGGGCGACACGCGCGACTGGTATGTCACCCGCCCGACCAGCCCTGCGGGGTCGCGCATGTCCTTACCCGGCTGTCCGGCCCCTCCCGGGATTCTGCCACAGTCCGTCAGCCGGACCGCCGCGCGCGCAGCACGAGGACGACGGCCGCGCCCGCCCCGGCGAGCAGGACGACCGCGCCGACCAGCACGAGGAACGGCCCCGCCGCGAACCCCATGATCCGCACGGTCCGCTCGACGCGCACGACCTCCTGGTGGGGCTCGTCCGAGGCCGCGGGCGCGAAGGCGAAGTCCCCGGTGACCCGGGACGGGTCCCAGATGTCGTGGTCCATGGTGGTCAGGTACGCGCCGTCCTCGCCCACGAGCGCGCGCAGCCCCCCGGACTCCACGTCGGCGGCCTCCAGGCGGCCCGCGTACCGCACCTCGCCGGGGACGTCGACGTCGTCCGCCCGGTCCACGCGGTGCTCGGCGAGCAGGTAAAGGCGCGCGTACTGGCCGTGCTCGGACAGCGCGGTCAACCGCATCGGGTAGACCATCTCCTCGGCGGCGAAGCTCACCCGGACCGGGTCCAGCGTCCCCGACAGCGCCTCCTCGTCCCCGGCGGCGAGCCTGACCGCGACGTAGTACCAGCCCTCGGTGACGTACGGCTCCAGCGCGGCCTCCAGGTCGCCCTCCAGCGCGAAGCCGTGCCCGTCGAGCCAGTCCCGCAGCGCGGCGGCGTCGTCGGCGGCGAGCGTGGCCACCTCGAAGGGGCCGAGCCGGGTGCTGTCCAGGACCTCCACCCCGCTGCCGGGCGCGTCTCCGACCGAGCCCGCGCCGTCGGAGGCGGACATCGGCGGCCACCACTGGTCGACGTACTCGATCCGCGGTTCGGAGACCTCCTTGAGCTCGTCGAACATCGCGGCGTCGCCCAGATCCACCTCGGCGGGCGCGGGCGTGGGCAGCAGCAGCGCCGCGTCGCTCTCGGCCGAGTCCACGTCCAGGCGCAGCACCACGGTCTGGGTCCCCTCCCCGAACCGCACGATCGTGCTCTCGCCGTAGACGTCGACGTCGCCCGCGCCGACCATCGCCCCGCACGCGCACGCCCACGAGGGGGCGGCCCACCCGCCCGCCACCACGAGCACCGAGGCCGCCGCCACCGCCGCCGCCCGCCGCACCGCACCGACCACCCGCATGGGCGCACCCCGCTTCCCGAACCGAACCGAACCGAACCGAACCGACATCCGCACCGTCCGACGCCGGACCGCCCCGAAAGGATGCGGTTTCCCGCCGATCGTGACCATACGGCGACCGTCGGGTCCTCGCGGTGATCTTGACCTTTCCGGGGTCTCAACCGCTTCCGAGACCCCGGAAAGGTCAAGATCACCGGGGAGAGGGCACGGTCGGGGTCAGGGGAGCACACGGCACGGGATACCGCGTTCCTCCAGGAAGGCCTCCACCAGCCGGACCTGCTCCTCACCCATCGCGAAGGCCAGGAGGCGGCGGGCGCGGGTGGCCGCGACGTAGAGGACGTTGCGCGCCTCCTCGTCCTTTCCTTTGACCGGTGTCCGGGCGAGCCACTGGCGGATGGTCTTCGCGGAGGAATCACCCTGTTTCCCCCGTTTCGGGACGACGATCAGCACCGCGTCCGCTTCCCCTCCTTTGGCCTGGTGGATCGTGGTGACCCGCCCTACTTCGACCTGGCTGGCGAGCGCGGCGACACCGTGTCCTCCGACTTCGCGGGCGGGCCTGGCATCCCTCTCCCACCAGGCGCCCGACCAGTCGGGAACGCCAACCGGGGAGGAGAGACCGGGACCGGGTCGGTACCGTTCGAACGCCTCCCGCGCACCGATCCGCCACTTCTCCGCCGGCTCGTCCAGGGACGGCAGATCCCGCAGCACCAGGGCCGTCGCCCGTGTCAGCCCTTCCCCGGTGACGCCGTGCTTCTCGCGCCTTTCCTCCTCAAGACGTTCGTCCGCCCCGTACCAGACGTCCAGGATGTTCTCCCGTATGATCCGGCGGGCCTTCTCCCGCTGCCTCCTCGGCGCAACCGGGGCACGGAGGACCCCGACCGCCCAGGCCATGCGGCCGAACGGGGACTCGGGCAAGCAGCTCGCGCCCGCCAACTCCACCGGCAGCGAGGCGCCGGCGTACGCGACGACGAGCCGTTCCGACTGCCGGATACCGAGCTTCCCCGCTTCGGCGCAGAAGGCCCGAACGTGGTCCACGCCCTGCTCCGGGAGGGGGATGAGGGTGATCGGCGTGCCGTCGTCCTGGTGCTGTCCGGTGGCGGTGTCGGGGCGGCTCCCACCGCTCGTACGCAGGGTCGCCGCGAGGTCGCAGATGGTCTGGCTGCTCCGCCAGTTGTGCCGCAGGCGCATGACCGGCGCGGACCGGAGAAGAGGAGGGACCTCCCGCAGCGCGCCCTTCTCGCGGAACCCGTAGATGCGTTGGTCGGGGTCTTCGACGAGCACCAGGGGAAGACCGCGTTCGCCCAGCGTCGCGAGGATGCCCAGGTCCTCGTTGGAGCAGTCCTGCGCCTCGTCGACTATCAGTTCGTCGAACCGGGCGGTGAGGAACCCCGTGATGCGGGAGCCCGTCCCCTCTTCGGCCAGCAGCCGCCGCGCGAGCTTTCTGACCTGGTCGCCGGTGAGGTAGCCCTTCCCAGCGAGGTCGGGATGGTCCCCGTATTCTTTTTCTCGGCCTTTCGGGTGGTCCCACCAGGACTCCAGGCGACGCCATGTCCTTCCCTCCTCCGGCAGCGTGCCCAGATACGGACGGACCAGGTGGAGCCAGAAGAACGTGTCAAGGGTGCCGATGAAGTTGGGGAATCCGGCGGACTCGGGGAGGCCCTGCTCTTGGCAGCGCCTGCGCAGCTCCCGTCCGGCCACCTTGGTGAAGGACACGATCGCGCGTCCCTTGCGCGGAGGGAGGGGGCGGGTCAGGTGCCGCTCCACGATGACGCGGGTCTTGCCCGCTCCGGGGCACGCCCGCACCAGGAGCGGGACACCGGGCCGCACATCCGTGTCGACCACCTCGCGCTGCGCGCGATACGCCTCGTCCTGACGGGGGTTTTGGCCGCCTTGGGTCCGTGTCTCAACGCTCATCGGCGGGGCCTTCCGTGATCCATTCGAGGGCGTTCCGGAAGTAGGCCGGGGCGATCAGCTGCTCGTCCTCGCCCCGCGCCGCCGAGGCCGCCAGAAGCTCCTGGACGAAGTCGCCCTTGCGGATTTCGCACGCGCCGAACAGGAACGGAGCTTCCGCTCCCGCGACTCGGTGATCTTCTCCGCCCAGCCCTTCGGAAGGCTCTCCGTCTCCCCCTCCCAGGAGTCGGAGCGAAGGAACCTCCAATCCCGGTCCCCCTTTTTTCCTGACCGCTGGTTCTTCCACGCCTCCTCCAACAGCGGGACATTGCGTTCGTCGGCGTTCAGCAGTTCGGGCTCCAGCGTGGTCTCGTTGGAGAAGACCTCGGCCGCGTCAGCGGCGCCCAGGTCGCTGATCTGCTTACGGAGGTCTCCGGGGCGGTCGGTCTTCCTTTTCTCGTCCAGGCCGTGGAAGTCCCCGTCGGTGATGACCGCCACCCGCTGCGCGATCCGGTTGCCGTTGCTGTCAGCGGCCAACAGCACGTGGAGGTACGGCTTGAAATCGACGCCGTCGATGGGGATCACGGCGGTGCCCCGGAAACGCTGCAGGCGCTCTCCCGTGAAGAGCCGCTGGGCGAAGGCGGGGGCGAGGATCGCCTCGCCGATGCCCTCGACGAGGAGGACCCGGGGACCGAAGAGCATGGTGCTGCGGGTGGCGTTGAGGTAGCGCCGGACCTTGTTGAGGGTCTTCGCGTCCAGGCCGAGGTTCCGGACGGCGATGGCCCGTGTCCGGTTCTCCCTGGGAGCGACCGTGCCCGCGTGCTTGTGCCGTTGGAGTACCACCAGGTTCTCCGGGGCGACAGCGGTGGCGATGTGCGGCGAGTGGGTGGTGACCACGATCTGGATCCGGCCGAGCCACGCCTCTCCCTCCACCCGGCGCTCGCGGCTCCGGGCGGCCTCCTCCTCCAGGTATCCCATGAGGATCGTCTGGAGCTGCGGGTGCAGGTGGGCTTCGGGCTCCTCCACCAGCAGCAGGGTGAGGTCGGCTTCGGCGGCCTTCTGGAGCTGGATGAAGACGGTCGCCATGAACAGCAGGTTGGCGTAGCCCAGGCCGCTCTGGGCGAGGTCCTGCGGTTTCAGTCCGGCCTCGTCCAAACGCAGGCGCAGTGCCCGGGTCACCGAGTGGACGGTGGCGTCCGCGAACCCGATCCCCGCCTTCTGCGCGTGGGCTCCAGCGGTGAGCAGGTCGAGTTGCCCTTGGACGGCCTGCACCGCGGCGGCCAGTCGGGGAGTCTTCTCAACCTCACTGAAACCGGTTCTCACCTGGGCCACGAACTCGTCCCGGTCCGACTGCTCCTTCAGCAGGCTCTCCACGACGTATCGAATGCGGCTTCCCGTATGGGAGGCGAGTTCGCGCTGGGCGTCACGAAGAGGCGGCAGGTACAGGTGGCGGATGCGCCCGCGGGCGGCCGGTTCGGGATCGCGGTCCGTGGTGTCCGTGTCACCGGCCCGCCAGGTGCTCTCTCCTCGTTGCGAGCCGAAGGACGGCGGTGTGTAGGTGAGGTGGTATCCGAGGGACTTCAGGTCCGCGTTCAACGCCTGGCTGTAGACAGCGAGGTCGCCTTCGTCAGCGGACGTATAGCGCCCCGAGATCCGGATGTCCCGGGAACACCCGTCATGGTGCGCCTCTTCCGGGCATCCGTCTCGATGGAGGTCCTCTGCCCTGAAGTAGAGATCGCGCTTGCCGTCCAGAGGGGCGGTGAGGAGCCGGACCGCGTCCATGACGTTGGACTTGCCTGCGTTGTTCTCCCCCACCAGGACCGTCACGCCCGGTTGGAGGTCGATGACGGCGTCGGCCAGTGACCGGAAGCCGTTGATACGAAGCTGCTGGAGATACACGTTCGCCTTCTCACGTCGGCCGGAGGGGCGGCATCGGCCGCCTGCTCCCGAACGGGAGCGCACACCGGCGCTGTCTCGCGACAATCACGTACAGCACTCACAGTTGACCATTAATCGAAAACTGAGTCAACATACAAGTTGACCTTCATACCGTTTGCATATTGAAGATGAAGGAAACACTTCGAAAGAGTATTTTTGACACGTTTGAGAAGAACGCGAAGTTCATCCTCGGTGGTTTGAGAAGCAAGGGCGCGACAGCGGCTGATGGCGGGCTCTCACAGCCCCGGGATACCGAGCCCCTACCATCAGGAAGCGAACACATTTCAGGAGACCTCGGATGCGACCCGCAGCACTGTTCGACCTGGACGACACCCTTATCGACCGAAGAACCGCCCTTGATACAAGCGTCGCGGCCTTCTGTGACCTACATGGTCTGAACACCGGCGCCCGGACGTGGCTACTCGCCGCTCTTGAAGACCGGGCCACCCCTGAACACTTCGCGCCCCTGTCCCAGCGGTACGGACTCGCGATGGCCCAGCAGGACCTGTGGACGGACTATCGCCGGATAATGGCACGGTCGGTCGCCTGTTTCCCGGGCGTTCTCGATGGGCTGGGAGAACTACGGAGCGCGGGGTGGGCCGTAGGTGTGCTCACCAACGGAGCCTCGGACATCCAGCGCGCGAAACTGCGTTCGGCGGGGCTCTCCCACCTCGTGGACGCGGTGGCCGTCTCCGGGGAGACGGGAATCCGCAAGCCCGCCGTCGAAGCCTTCCATACGGCCATGCGCAGTCTTGAAGCCAGGGGAAGAAGCCCCGGCTGGATGGTCGGAGACGGACCGGTGAATGACATCCGGGGTGGATGCGCTTCGGGCCTGCGGACCGTCTGGGTCAGTCATGGCCGCTCCTGGCCCGGGAAACACACCGTTCCGGACCGAATCGCAGCCGATACCCGGTCCGCCATCAGCACTCTTCTCTCCGCAAGCGCATAGCCCGTTGGAAGGTCGAATGAGTCCCCCTGAACCGACCATCGGACTGCTGCACCCCGGAAGCATGGGAGCCGCAGTCGGAGCACAGCTACGGAGACGGGGCCACACTGTGCTGTGGTGCGTCGAGGGCCGCAGCGAAAGGACACGGCTCCGCGCCCGTGAGGCCGGCCTACTCCCCGGCACGGACTTCTCCTCACTGCTCGGCCAGGCCGATGTGGTCATCTCGCTGTGTCCACCCGCCGCAGCCGAAGACGTCGCCCGGAAAGTGGCCGCACACGGTTTCAGCGGCGATGTCTACCTGGAGGCGAACGCGGTCACACCGGAGAAGGTCCGCTCCGTCAGTCGCCTTCTGCCAACCACGACGGTGGTTGACGGGGCTGTGATCGGCTCTCCTCCGGCCAACGGCAAACGACCCTCGCTCTATCTGTCCGGTGATCCGGTGAAGACGGCCTCAGTGAAGGCACTTTTCTCAGGAACGGACGTGAAACCACTGGTGGTCGGAGACCTGCCAGGGCAGGCATCGGCCCTCAAACTGTCCTACTCCAGTTTCCAGAAGGCCTCACGTGTTCTCGCCGCTCTCGCCTACGCGCTGGCTGCCGAGCACGGGGTGGAGGCCGAACTTCTCGATGTCGCCCGGAAACGCTCCGGCAGCTACCTGGCCGAAACCGATTACATCCCCATAACCGCGGCACGCGCCTGGAGATGGGGGCCAGAGCTCTTGGAAGCAGCGGACCTGCTGGCTGAGGCCTCTCTACCCGACGAGGTGATGCGTGCGGCAGCCTCCGCGCTCTCGAACTGGGAGGAGTGCAAGGACCAGGCGGATCTGTCGCTCACACAGGCGATCGCCGCGTTGCGAACAGGTATTTGACCGGCGAAGTTCGGCCAGATACCGATACCGGGCCCTCTGCGAACGGACAACAGACGCGGAACGCTAGAACCGGAGGTGGCCGAGGTGGCTGTCGATCGCTTTGGCCGCCTCATCGGGGGAAAGAGCGTTTGTATGCAGTCTCAGGTCCCATACGGTGTCAGGATGAGCGGCGAGGTCTTCCTCCGTGGCTTCCCAGGCTGCCAGTCTTGCCGGGGTATCCGTGTCCCCGCGCTCGATGGAGCGTATCCGGGTGACCTCACGCGGGCACCGCAGAAGCACTGTGCACCATCGAACCGGGTAGCCCTCGACCACGGCTTGAACCCCGCGAAGCTGGCCAAGGTGTAGAACCGGGATGCCTCCCGTGCGGAACACCGCGTCGAGCTCTGGCCGGTCAATGACATAGACGTTGCCGTAGCGCTCATTGGAGTAGATCACCGCGTCGGATTCCACCAACTCCGCGTGAACTCTCGCGGAGCCGATACGGTATCCCGTTGTCCTTCCCGAACCGATCTTCAAACGGCGGAAGAGCGCGTACCGGGTATCCAGAGCGGACAGCGCGGCGGTAATCGTGTCCTTGCCCGCGGCTGGCGGCCCGTACAGCACGACACCCCTTCGCATCAGGAGACCGCTCCGAGCATCCGCTGAACCTGATCGGTGAGGGAGACGGCCGATCCCATCCGGTTGTCGACGACCAGGTGCGGGACCGCCGGACGTAGGCCGATGTCAACGGTGGCGGCGTAGTCCTCCCAGTTCTGCAGTTTCCAGGAGTCACGCGCGGCGGACCGGAACCCGATGTACTCACGCATCGTCTCCAGGTCGCAGTCGATCCAGACCACGGACACCTTCACCCCGCGAGCCTCGAACCGGTTGGCCATCCGGCGCATCCAGCCGGGGTCCGTCAGCTCGGCGATGAACGGAGCCGTCAGTACCGTGCTGATGCCGCAGTCCAGGTTGGCATAGGCCGCTTCCAGCAGACACCGGTACTCCAGTGGGCGGACTTTCGTCCAGTAGAGGTCCGTGTGCCGGTCATGCGCATCGCTTCCCAAGGCGATGAGCAACTGCTCGACCAGCGGGCGGGTGACGGGGTCCTTGTCCAGGACGGGCCATCCGGTGAGCTGGGACAGAAACCGGCCGAACTCCGACTTACCACTGCCCGCGTAACCTCCGATGATCACCAGTAGCGGGCTGCCGGTCAGATCACCTCCGGCCTGGCGATGACTCCAGGCGCGCAGGATCCGTTCACGCAGTTCCCGTCCGTTCGCGTCCACGTCATTGAACGCGATCCGAGACAGCACATCCTCCACCGCCTTGGAGCGGTCTCCGTTCCCCGACCGGATTGGCAGGAAATCCATGGGTGTCTGCTCACCGGGCAGCGCGTTGCGAAAGCCGAGCTCTGGCTCGCTCATCGCGTAGAGAAGGCAGTAGGCCCGACGATAGTGCGGCCCCGGGTAGACCTCTCCCTGCTCGTGCTGCCACAGCGTCTGGAAGTTCGCCGCCGGGACCGTGACTCCTGCTGCCTCGGCCACCGCGCGCAGAGTCTCCCCAGCCGACTCGAGAGTCAGGCCGTGTGCTTCACGCTGCTCCCTGAGCTTCTCCGGCCGCCATCCCGTGCGAGCTCTCGCCACGTCGCCGTCCGCCCGTCCCCGCTCCGCCATGAACGCGACCCTAAGTCTGCACGTCGCGGGACCATGTGTAAACGGATGTTGAAAAATCACGAGGCCCCTCACTGAACAAGAGCGGAAAGCCCACGTGATACCGCTTCCACCCCATCGAAGGTGTCATGGATCACACACGACCAGCGCATTCCCTCCGCCTCTTCGAGGCCTCGGGACTCTCCCACCCCCAGGAGCCTGTGCATGCGTACAACTCTCAGCAGCGGCCTCAATCTCTCCCGGCCAGACCTCGGTTTCAACGTGGTCGAGCGCAAAGGGATCGGCCACCCCGACTCTCTCGCCGACCTCATCGCCGAGGAGTTCTCCCGGCGTTACTCGCTTCTTGGAGTCGATCGGTTCGGAGCCGTCCCCAACCACTGGGTCGACAAGGTCGCCCTGGTCGGCGCCGAAGCCGTGGTCGGTTTCGGGCGCTATACGATTCACAAGCCTGTCAGCGTCTACCTGTTCGGCAAGGTGACGCCTTCGGTCGGCGGTGAGGTGATACCGGTCGAGGAGTTGTTCCGCACCGTCGTCGAAGACGTACTGCACAGTGCCACCGGCAGTAGCCCCCTCCTGCGGCACTTACGGACACGGGTGGAGAACACCGCAGGCGTCGGCGCGGATCATCCGGTCTCCTTCTATCGTCCGGACACTGCGGCGGACTGCGTGATTCCACAGGCCAGCGCGCACGCCAATGACACCGCGTTCTGCAGCGCCTACGCCCCTGCGGACCCCCTCGACCTGCTGGCGATCGACCTCGAGAACCACATCAACGGTCCAGCCTTCTCCACACTGTTCCCGGCGGTCGGCTCCGACGTGAAAGTCATGCTCACCCGCGCCGAGACAGTCCTCGACGCGACCGTGTGCCTTCCGGTGCATCCGAAGGCGATCAGCTCCCACAGCCAATACGCGGACGTGGTAACCCAGGCCAAGCAGCGGATCGACGCATTCATCAGCGGCCACTCCACCGTCCGTCGGCATCACTGGAAGACGAGCTTGACGCTCAACAGCAAGGACCGCGGCCGGAGCGCCTACCTTGCGCCGTTCGGCACCTCTCTCGGCAAGGGCGACTGCGGGCTCGTAGGACGTGGGAACAAGGCCAACGGAGTCATCTCCGCCAACTACGGATCCGGAGTGGAGGCGCTCGCGGGAAAGAATCCGATCCACCACACCGGCAAGCTCTACACCCTGGTCGCCGCCCGTATCGCCGATCAGGTCTTCACCCGTCTCGGGCTTCCCAACGAGACGGTCCTGGTCTCCCGCAACGGTGATCGTCTCACCGAGCCTTCCTTCGTCGGTGTCCGCCTGGCTCAGTCGGTGGCCCTCAGAGAGCGGCAGAGCATCGAGGAGATCACCGGGGCGTGCCTGAGCGAGCTTCACCTTCTCTCCCAGAAGCTGCTGACCGTGCGTCCCATCGACCGCTTCCGTACCCCTTCCCTGGTCCTGGAGGTGTGAGGAGATGCAAGGCGTCGATCTCGTCGATCGCGATGTCCTACTCATCACCCTGGACTCGTGCCGCTACGACGTCGCGGCGGACGCGAACACCCCTCATCTGTCCAGGCTCGGCCCCCTGCTCCGAGCCGAGAGTCCGGGAACCTACACACTTCCCGCCCATGCCGCCCTGTTCAATGGCTTTCTCCCCCGCCCTGCCTCCGGGCGCTTCCTCCTGTCCGGCAAGCCGGTGGAGATGATCTGGCGATCCGCTGCGGCCCGCCCGACCGGGGGCTCCGTCGCGGTGACGTTCACCGGTCCCACTCTGATGGAGCACTACGTCGAACGCGGCCATCGCGTCATCGGAGCCGGCGGCGTCACCTTCTTCGATCCTGCCGACACCGCCAACAGCTTGCCGAAACCGTTCCCCGAGTTTCACTACTTCGGACGTTCTTCCCGTGCCCTTTCCAACCTCGACAGCCGTGTTGCCGACCGCGCCGACACGCTGCCTCTCACCCACGTCGAAACACTGGCGGACAGGTGCGCGGACGCCGACCACTTCTTCCTGTTCGTCAACTGCTCAAGCACACACATCCCCTACACCACGCCCAACAGCCCTCTTACCGAGCAGACCTCGGACGCCCTCCGCCGCTTGTACCGCCTGCACGACACCAAAGTCCCATGGCCAGCCGGACCTCCCCCACTTTCGCGCGACGATGTCCGTCATCTTCTGGACATGCAGCGTCGGGCCTTGGAGTGGGCCGACCACCAACTCGGTCGTCTCTTCGCCCGGTTGGCGACGCGGAGGCCGCTCGTGGTGGTGTGCGCCGACCACGGTGAGGAGTTCGGTGAGAGCGGCCGGTACGGGCACGGCCATCCCCACTCATCGGTCTCCACCGTCCCACTCTGGTGCGGGCTCCTGGATCCCGAGGAGTACTCGGGATGACGAACAGGGCTTGGTACACCCATCCCACGGTTGCCGCAACGGCTTCGGGCGAGATCCGCACCCGGCTGGGGATCGCCCCCAACCACGCCTCGTTCCGCGTCGGTGTGCTCCGCACTCATCTGCTCACCTCGCTACTGGCGTACACCGCCGCAGAATTCCTCGGTACATCGGCTCTGGTCCGGATCCGGTGGGACGACACCGACGCAGCCCGAAGCGACGACGCTCACCGGGCCCGATTGCTCGGCGAGGTCCAACGGGTCGCGCAGATCCCTGTCCACTCAGGGGAGCAGGATCTCAGGCAAAGCCTGCGCGGCTCCCGCTACAACGAGGCACTGCGAACACTCGCGAAGCAAGGGGTTCTGGCCTCCCGCCGGGGTGTCCCATGCCTCGATATCGCAGCCGTGGACCGCCTCATGGCCGAACACGGACGCACCCCCGAGGAACTGGCAGCCTCGGTAATGGTGAACGCTCGGAAGGCCCACGCACCGACACAGGACTTCGTTCCCTTGACTCGCGCTGACGGGCGCGCGCTGTGGCACCTGGCGACTGTCGTCGACGACATCGACCAGCGGACAACGCTGATCGTCCGCGGCAGAGACAAAATAAACGCCACCACTGTGCAGGTACGCCTCCACTGGGCTCTGACCTCCGGGGGAGCACCACCGGCTCATGTGTTCCTCCCACGGTTGCTCGACGAGCACGGCAGCGCGTCCCGTATCGTCCATCTCCTCGATTCGGGAATTCGGCCGGCTGCAATCCGCTGGTTCCTGGCCGAGCCCTATCTGGGAACAGTTCCGGCGACGCTTCCGGAAACCTTTGCCGACTTGGTTTCCCAGGCCTGTCATGTGCTACCGAAGCACGGCGACAGTCGCTTCGACGAGCGACGTCTGGCATCCCTGGACCGTAAGATCTCGGCTGTACTGTCTCCAGCGGTGTGCGCCTGCGAGCTACGTGATAACGGGGCCTCGGGCCCCGCACACACCATCGAATGGGTCGCCACCCACTACCGCAGACCACTCCCGCAGCAACTCCGGCTCTGCCAAGCACTCACTCGACCTCAGATCGATCACGAACCGCCCCCCGAACAGGCGGAGGAAGCACTGCGCTGGCTTGACGCCTGGACCGGGGGAACCACCCAGGACACACCGCCGCAAGCGGTCCGATGGGTTCTCACCGGCCGAACCGATGGTCCTGGTATCGACGAACTACTGGCGGTCCTGCCCGGGGCGCTCGTCCCGGGCAGGATCGCGGCGGCGCGTCAGGCGGTCAGCCTGGCCAACGCCGAGCGCAGCCGCCGCACGGTGCGGTCGCGGCCCAGCAGCTCCAGCGACTCGAACAGCGGGAGTCCGACGGTGCGGCCGGTGACGGCGACCCGCACCGGGGCCTGAGCCTTGCCCAGTTTGAGCCCCTGGGCGGCGCCGGCCTCCTCCAACGCGTTCTTGAGGGGGTCAGTTTCCCAGGCCAGGGCCTGGTCAGTAAAACGCTCCAGCGCGGCGGTGAGCATCGGTACGGCCACGTCCGGCTTCATGGCCTTGGTCCAGCTCCTGTCGTCGAGGACCGGTTCGTCCAGGAAAAGGAAGTCGACGTTGGGCACGATCTCGCCGAGCACCGCGATACGGCTCTGGGCCAACGGCGCGATCGCGCTGAACACGGCCTCGTCGTAGTCGTCCGCCTTCCAGGGAACGTTCTCGGCGCGCAGGTAGGGGGCGCACCTCCGGGCGAAATCCTCTGGGTCGAGGGCGCGGATGTACTCGCCGTTGAACGCGCGCAGCTTCTTCTCGTCGAAGAAGGCCGGTGAGGAGTTGACGTCGGCCAGGTCGAACAACGGGACCATCGCGTCGAACGGCATGATCTCCCGGTCGTCGCCGGGGGACCAGCCCAGCAGCATCAGGTAGTTGACCATGGCCTCGGGCAGGAAGCCCTCGGCCCGGTAGGACTCCATCGCGACCTTGTCGCGGCGCTTGGACAGCTTCTGCCGCTTCTCGTTGACCAGCACCGGGGCGTGCGCCCACACCGGCGGGGTGTGACCGAGCGCCTCCCACAGCAGCTGCTGCTTGGGGGTGTTGGACAGGTGCTCCTCGCCGCGGATGACGTGGGTGATGCCCATCTCCACGTCGTCGACCACGTTGGCGAGCACGAACAGCGGTGAGCCGTCGCCACGGGCGATCACGAAGTCCTCGAGCGCCTCGTGCGGGAACTCCACCCGGCCGCGGATCCGGTCCTCGATCACGGTCGGGCCGCCCTCGGGAATCCGGAAACGCAGCGCGCGGCCGGAAGCGGGGGCCAGGTCGCGATCGCGGCAGAACCCGTCATAGCCCAGGTTCGGGTTGTCCCGGCGCTCCTGGACCTGCTCGCGGGTGCAGTCGCAGTAGTAGGCCAGGCCCTTCTCAAACAGGCGTCGCGCGGCCTCGGTGTGCTTGTCGAGGTAGTCGCTCTGCGAGTACGGGCCCTCGTACTTCTCGGCGTCCACACCGAGCCAGGCCATGGCCGAGAGGATGCCCTCGGTCCACTCGGGGCGGGACCGGGCGGCGTCGGTGTCCTCGATCCGCAGCACCAGGGCTCCGCCCGATTGTCGCGCGACCACCCAGTTCAGCAGCAGCGACCGGGCGTTCCCCACGTGGAACATGCCGGTCGGCGACGGAGCGAACCTGGTACGCGTCGAGGAGTCAGTCACCCCACAGATCCTAGCGGCGGCCTTTACGTCAGCGGTCGTATCGGGCCGGGGGCCGGCCGACAGATCGCGGTGATCTTGACCTTTTCGGGGTCTCGGAAGCGGTTGAGACCCCGGAAAGGTCAAGATCAGCGGGGAGAGGGCACGGTCGGGGTCAGTTGGCGCTGCAGGAGACCGTGGGCCAGGTCCAGTTGCCGTTGTGCTCGATGGTGGCGCCCCAGTTGTTGCCGTTGCCGTTGGGGCGGGCGGTCAGCACCTGGGAGCTCGGGTAACTAGCGCTGACGTTCCAGGTGGACAGGATCCGGGCCGGGGACGGCACGTTCATCGTCACGATCCAGTCGCTCGAACCGCTGACCGAGACGTCGAGGTTGTAGCGGTCGCCCCACTGCTGCCCCGCGGACAGCGTCGCGGTGCAGCCGCCGGGGTTGCCCGGGTTTCCGGGGTTGCCGCCGCCGGAGCCGCCCACCGTGATGGCGGAGTTCCCGCTGCTCTGGTAGCCCTCCGTCGCCATGATCATGTAGTCGTGGCCGCCCAGGTTCATCCCGTGGCGGGCCCACGCGTCGAAGTGGTTGCCCGAGGTGATGGTCCCGCCGGTCCTCCTCGACTGGCGGACGCTCCAGTACTGGTCGAAGGTCCGGATGCCCTCGATCGAGGGCGCGTTGACCCGCGTCGTCTTGTAGATGTCGTACGTGCCGCCGTCGGTGGTGACCGTGCCCCTGTACTCGCCCGTGGGCCGGTAGGTGCCCCAGTTGTCGACGATGTAGTACTCCACGAGCGGGTTCCTGGTCCACCCGTAGAGGGTCAGGTACGCGTTGCCGGACGGGTTGAAGCTGCCCGAGTAGTCCACGGTCCGGGGCCCGCCGGTCCTCCATCCCGTACCGGCGACGAAGTTCCCGGTGTCGCGCCACGAGGTGCTGTAGCCGCCGCCGGACCCCAGTTCCATGGAGACCGTTCCGGGGGCGTCGGTCCAGAACGAGTAGAAGTAGCCGTTGCTGGTTCCGGTCTGGTTGGAGGTGATGGCCGCGTGGGCGGTGCCGGGCAGCATCAGCGTGGCCGCGACCAGCGCCAGGACGGCGGCGGCGCAGCGGGTGAGGAGGGCGCGGCCGCGTCTGCGGCCCTTCGGAGGGGCGGGGGCGTCGTTCATGTGCGTGCTTCCTTCTCCGTGAAGGCTGGTGGGGGCCAGGCAGCGTGACACGACCCGGCGGGGCTGCCGACGGCAGGAGGGGCGAGCCGCGGTGAGCGACCCGGTTTGACGGAGGGTGAGCCCTGTCGGTGCCGACAGTGTTCGTCCGACTCCATAGGGCTGTCAATAGTTTTCGGAAAAAATACGAAAACTTTATGCCAACCAGGGTTTTCCCAATGAGGCATCTCCCCTGGTGAATGGCGTATTTATTTAGACAGCCCCGAGTTCGGCCAACGAGAACCTCGACTTCGGAACCAGAAGCGGACCACTACTTCCGAAACGTTTCGGGAATTCCGCGCAGCCGGGTCGCCACCGGCGGCCGCCGTCGGCAGGTGGCGGCGTGACCGTTCTCGTACCGGCCGCGGTGACGGGCGGCCGCGGACCGTGGCATCGTCATGTGTCCGACAGCGCGGCGACACGACGGAGGAAGCGGATGACCCACGCCGACGAGCGGGCGGCCCCGCACCGGGATCCGGGGATCGTGTCCCTCCTCCTGCGCGTCGCCCTTCCCGTCGGCGTCCTCGGCGCCGGACTGCTCACCGCGACCGCGCTCGGCGGCGACGCCCCGGTGACCGAGGTCCGGACACTCGTCCTGCGCGCCGTCGGCGGCGCCGCCGTCTCCGTCGCCGCCGTCGCGGTGATCGTCGTCCTGGCGCGCTTCGCCCACCGGCGGCCGCTGCGGCACTTCGGGCTCACCCCGCCCCGCGACGCCTGGCGCGCGCTCCTGAGCGGCGCGCTGGCCTGGCTCGTCCCCGCCTCCACCGCGTTCGCGGTCCTCGCGCTCTTCGGCGCGCCGCTCACCGCGACCGCCCCGGGGCCGGAGTTCGCCGGCACCGCGTTCCTCCTGCTACTCGCCGTGCTGCTCAGCGAGGCCGTCCCCGAGGAGATCGTCTTCCGCGGCTACGTCACCGGCGCGCTCGGCGAGCGGCTGCCCGACTGGTGGACGATCCTCGCGCAGTCCGCCCTCTTCACCGGGTTCGCCCTGCTGCTGCGCGGATACAGCGGCCTCGCCGACCTCACGATGTTCGCCGCGATGGGCATCGGGCTCGGCTACCTGCGCCTGGCCACCGGATCGGTCTGGACGACCGTCGGGTTCCACACCGCCTTCCAGACCGGCTCCCAACTCGTCCTCACCCACGGGGTGCTGGACTTCGCCGGTCCCCCGCCGCTCGCGCTGCTCGCCCTCGGCACCGCGCCGTTCGCCGTCGGCGCGGTCCTCGTCTCGATGCTCGCCCCCGCGTACCCGCAGCTGTTCGCCCGACGGCGCCAGCGGCCACCACGGACGCCCACCGGCCGCGCGGGCCCCTGCGATGATCTCGACGCCGACGCCCCCGAAACGGACGTCACGGGGCACTGACGTCGAGATCGTCAACGGTCGTCGTCGGGCGCCCGGCGCAGGAGGACGACGATCGCCGTCAGACCACCTCGGACATCTCTGTCTGCAGGTCCGTCGCCTTGCGCAGGAGGCCGCGCATGAGCACGAGCAGCATCGCGAACGACACCCCCACGCAGGTGGTCACGAACGCGGTGCCCAGCGTGCCGACCGCCTCCATGGCGCCGTTGCGGAAGGGGATGTCGGCCACGGCGAGGTGTGCCGTGGCCCCGGCCGCGAGCAGCGTCGCCACGACCGTGGAGCCGATGATGACGTCCACCCAGAGGAAGGCCCGGGAGCTGAAGGCCGCGTCGCGGCGGAACATGGGGAGCAGCATCCACACCGCGACGAGGGCGACCTGGACGCAGGCGACGCCGGCGATCGCCACCGCCACGTAGGGGGCGGCGTACGGCTCGTACGGCGGGAACCGGACGACCTCGTCGGCCGCCGTCACGGGGATGACCACGAACTGGCCGAAGAAGCCCACGAGGATCACCATGACGGCGGCGACGCGGAGGGAGAAGATGAAGTATCGATCCATCTATCGATTATCAATGGTTTTCGATCGATAATCAATAGGTGTGCGCGGTTCTCGCCGTGACCGTGATGCCGACGCTCCAAGAACCACGGCTCTGGAACACCGACGCCACGGCCACCGCCGGGGCGGGGTCAGGGGCCGTCGGTGCCGTAGACGACGGTGCGGGTCTCCAGCAGGACCGCGCCCTCGGGGAGCGGGTCGGGGGCGTCGGGGTCGATGACGCGGACCCAGACGTCGGTGTCGGGCGAGTACAGGTCGTGGCGCTCCAGGGCCTCCCACAGGTCGTACGGGAGGACGGCGGTGGCGCAGGCGCAGGCCCCCGTGATCGCGGGCCGCAGCGGCGAGCGGCGCCCCGCGAGGCTCAGCCCGTGGTCGTCGGGCTCACCGCCTTTGAGCACCTGCACCAGGGAGACGGACACGGTGACCCCCTCGGGGATCGCAGCGGATTCGGGCTCGGACACGGTCATGGCGGAACTCCTTCACGGAACGGGGAGCGGAGCGGGACCGGCGGAGGTCAGGCGGCCTGGGCCGGGGCTGCCGGGGGCGTGCCGCCGGGGTCCGGGCCGGGGTCGGGCTGCCAGGTGAGGGTGAAGAAGACGCCGTGCTCCAGCGCCAGCGGCCCCCACTCGGCGGCGAACGCGCGCACCAGGGCCAGGCCCCGCCCGTTCTCCTCGTCGGGGGCGGCCCGGCGGGCCCGGGGCGCGGAGAGGGCGTCGTAGGGGCGGCGGTTCCGCGCCTCGACCCGGACCCTGCCGGGGTCCACGCGCACGGAGAGGGAGAACGACCGGCCGGGCCGGCCGCTGTGGGTGTGCTGGATGGCGTTGGCGGCGCATTCGGACACCAGCAGCGCGGCGGCGTCCCGCACGTCGTCGGGAACGTGCGTCTCGGGGGTGTGGCCCAGGACCCCGGACAGCCAGCGCCGGGCGGCACCGACCTGCTCGGGGGCCCCCACGAACGCGGTGGCGAACGTGGTCACGAGGTCACCGCCGCGCGGACGAGCGCCAGAACGTACAGCCGGACGCGGGAAGCCCTACGCGGACGGGGTTCCGTGCCCGGGGCACGGCGGGGGGTAGCCTTACTCATCGAGTCTCCACCTGGTCTCTCAGGTCGGGGACTAAGGCCCTGATCGGTGTGTCCTCACTGGTCAGGGCCGTTTTCGTTGGGATATGGCGGCGACACACTCCAGCCATAGTTAGAGTATGACTATGCGTCATCTACTTGGCAAGCCTAACTGGCAACTCTAATTTGTTGGGATAAGCCCATGTCAACCTCCCCTACCGTTGCCCAATGGCAGCTTGCACGCGAGCTCCAGAAGCTACGGGAACAACGAGCCCCCCTCACCGTCACCGATGTAGCCAAGATCCTTGAAGTGACCGTCTCGACAGTGAGCCGCTGGGAGGCCGCACAGCGCGTTCCCCGAGAGAAGGAACTGCGACAGCTGGCCAAACACTACGGACTCCCCGCACAGGAGGCCGAAGCGCTGCTCCAACTTCGCCGCCAAGCGGGCAAACGTGGCTGGTGGCAGTCCTACGACTTAGAACAGCGCTACGGCACCTTCATCGGCCTCGAAGCGAGCGCGACAGAGATCGAGGCGTACGCCAGCACCATGGTGACGGGCTTACTCCAGACGGAACGCTACGCCCGCGCCATCATCACAGGGGTCAACAGCACTATTGCTTCCGATGACCTTGAGCGCCAGATGGAAGTCCGGCGCGAACGCATCAATCAGGCGTTTTCGGAAGACGGCCCGGATCTGTGGGTGATCATGGGCGAGACAGCAACCCGCCAGCAGGTCGGCGGCGCTGAGGTGATGCGTGACCAGATCACTCACCTTCAAGAGCTGTCCACACACCCAAAGGTCACGCTCCAGGTGATTCCGTATATCGCAGGGGCTCATATCGGGATGCTGATACCGACCTTCATGATCTTGAAACTGCCCAAATCCGGACTTTCGACCGTATACATGGAGGGATACCGGAGTAACCTCTTCCTGGACAGCCCTCAGGATCTGGCCAACCACGAAGCGATCTTCAACCAGCTCCGGCTTGTGGGGATCGGCGGTGACATGCTGCGGAACCTGCTGTCCGGTATCCGCAAAGAGTTCTAGAAGGACAAGCGATGACGCCACAGACCACAACGAACGCGGCGAACTGGAGAAAGTCCAGCTACAGCGCCGATCAGACCGCGTGTGTGGAGGTGGCGGACTGGGAGATGGGCGCGACGATACGCGACACCCAGAACCGGGAGCTGGGACAGCTCGGATTCCCCACCCAGGCGTGGGTGTCTTTCCTCACCGAGGTGAAGTCGGGACGTCTGTAGCAACGACGATGATCGTGACACCAGCGTCCTGAGAACCGCGATCTTGGAACGCTGGCGTCACGGTCATCGCCGGTCCGGTCCGATTGGGACCTGACGCCGTTGACAACGCGCACAGACTCCACCCCTTGGGTTTACAGCCGACCGTGTACTGTGCATGCATGCAGAACACCGCTCGGAACAGCGACGAGCAGCACGTCACCGCCGCCGACATCGCCCGGCTCGCGGGAGTCACCCGGGCCGCCGTGTCCAACTGGCGCAGGCGCCACGACGACTTCCCCTCCCCCGCCGCCGGGACGAAGGCCAGCCCCCTCTTCGCGCTGTCGGAGGTCCGTGCCTGGCTCGACTCCCAGCACAAGGGCGTGGAGGAGTCCGGCGAGGTCCGGCTGTGGCAGGCGCTGCGCGGCGAGCACCCCGAGACCATGGTCCGGGGCGTCGCCGACGTGGCCGAGGCGCTGCGCGGCGAAGGCCCGGCGGAACCCGCCGCCCCGTCGGTCCGGGCCGCCCTGCGGCTCGCCGAGGAGACCTCGCCCGCGCGGGTCGTGGCCGCCCTCCTCGCCCGCCTGCTGGCCTCCCCCCAGCGCGCCGACGCCGAGACCTCGTCGACGCCCCGCCTGGCCCGGGCCGTCGCCCGCTTCACCGGGGCGGACGCCGCCACGGTGTTCGACCCCGCCTGCGGCGTCGGCTCCCTCCTGCTCGCGGCGGGGAGCCCCGACGCGCGGCGGACCGGCCAGGAGATCGACCCGGACGCGGCCAGGCTCACCCGGCTCAGGGCCGCGATGGAGTGCTCCGCCGAGGTGGAGGTCCGCGCCGGCGACTCGCTGCGCGCCGACCGGTGGCCGGGCCACCAGGCCGAACTGGTGGTGTGCGACCCTCCCACCCCCACCACCGACTGGGGCCGCGAGGAGCTCCTGCTGGACCCCCGCTGGGAGCTGGCGCTGCCGCCCAGGGCCGAGAGCGAACTCGCCTGGCTCCAGCACGCCTACGCCCACACCGCGCCCGGCGGCCGCGCCGCCGTCGTCATGTCCACGTCGGCCGCCTACCGCCGCACCGGCCGCCGGATCCGCGCCGACCTGGTGCGGCGCGGCCTCCTGACCGAGGTCGTCGCCCTGCCCGCCGGGATGGCGTCCACCCACACCCAGCCGGTGCACCTGTGGCTGCTGCGGCGGCCCGCCGCGCCGTCGGAGGCGGTCTCCTCCGTGCGGATGACGGACCTGTCCTCGGCCGACCCCGACGGCCCCCTGGAACCGGGGGAGCACCAGCGGGCCGACGTTCCGCTGATCGACCTCCTCGACGACCAGGTGGACCTCGCCCCGCCCCACCACGTCGCCCCGGCGCCCCCGGACCACCCGGCCGACTACGCGGCCGCGCGCGCCGACCTGCGCGACGTTCTCGACGCGCTGGCCCGGGGCCTGCCCCCGCTCGACGGCGCCCCCCGGGACCTCGGCGGCGCCCAGGCCCGGGTCGCCGACCTGATCGACGGCGGACTGGTCGAGGTGGACGGGGCCGCGCTGCGGTCGGCGAGCGACCTCCTGGACACCGACTACCTCAACGGCTTCCTGCGCGGCGCGGCCAACACCCGCCGCTCCACCAGCGCCAGCGGCACCTTCCAGGCCGACGCCCGGTCCGCGCGCGTCCCGCAGATGGACATCGACGCGCAGCGCCGCTACGGGGCCGCGTTCCGCGCCCTGGACGACTTCGAGCAGCAGGCCAGGCGGCTGTCCGAACTGGCCGCCCGCGCGGCCGGCCTGGCCAGGGACGGCCTCACCACCGGCGCCCTGGCCCCGGCCGACCCGTCGGAACCACCCGGGGAGCGCTGAGAGACCCCTCGACCTGCGGATACGCCACCCAGGGAGCGTTGAGGGAGGAAAGGCGTGTGCCGGGGGCGCGTCCACCCCCCTCTCCGTGGACGCGCCCCCGGCCGCGCGGGGAACACCCCCGCGTTCCCCGCGCGCCGACCGGCCCTCTGCCTCCCTCTCTCCTGGCCGGGAAGCCGGTGAGCGGCGCGGTCGGTGTTCCGGGCCGGACCGGTTCCCCCGCCCCTCAACGGAGTCCCCGGTCGGCCCGGACGTCGGCGACGCGGCCCCTCCTCCCACGGAAACGGGTCCGCGTCACCGCCCTCACCCCTGAACACTGGGATAAGCGGTGTTCATGACGCCGAATACGAGTATTTTTCTGGAAGGTGTCCGCCGCCCCCTCGGGCGACCTCTCCGAGGGGGCGGCGGGCCCGGTCACCCTCCCCCGCTCACGGCACCGGCCGACAGCGGTGACCCCTCGTCGGAAGGCACTGGCAATGACTGACGCGCGGCGCGATGACGCTGAGGCCCCGCCCGGTGACGACCGGTTGGTCTCGGCTGTCCGCAGAGGCGACGGCGACGCCTACGCCCTCCTCTACGAACGGCACGCCGCCGCGGCCCGGGGACTGGCCCGCCAACTGGTCCGGGGCGAGGCCGAGGTGGACGACGTCGTCTCCGAGGCGTTCGCCGGGATCCTTGAGGCCGTGCGGAAGGGCGGCGGTCCCCGGCACGGCTTCCGCGCCTACCTGCTGGCGTCGGTGCGCAACGCCTGCCACGACCGGTGCCGCGCCGAGCGGCGGCAGGTCACCACCGACGACATGGAGAGCCTCGACCGGGACACGCCCTTCGTCGATCCCGCCGTGGAAGGCCTGGAGCGCTCCTTCGTCGCCCGCGCGTTCCTCTCCCTGCCCCAGCGCTGGCAGGCGGTCCTCTGGCACACCGAGATCGAGGGGGAGAAGCCCGCGGCGGTCGCGGAGGTGCTGGGGATGAGCCCCAACAGCGTCGCGGCCCTCGCCTACCGGGCCAGGGAGGGGCTGCGCCAGGCGTATCTCCAGACGCACCTCGCCGAGGGCTCGTTCACCGAGTCCTGCCGGCCGACGCTGGAGGGCCTCGGCGCGTACGTGCGCGGCGGGCTGGCCAAACGCGACAGGACGAGAGTGGAGCGGCACCTGGGCGACTGCGCGGACTGCCGCGCCGTCCGGGCCGAGCTCGCGGAGGTCAACGTCGGCCTGCGCGGGGTCGTCGCCCCGCTCCTCATCGGCCCGGCCGCGGCGGACTACCTCGCCGCGCTCTCCGGCGGCGGGCCGCTCCGGGGCCTCTGGGGGTCCCTGGCCGAGCGCCCGCAGCAGGCCGCGACGGAGGGGGGCGGCACCGTCGCCATGGCCGCCGCCTCCGTGGCGCTGGCGCTGGTCGGCGTCCCGATGGTCCCCTCGCTCGACCCGCGCATTCCGCCGGCCGCGGCGGATTCGGCCGCCGTCCAGGGCCAGGGCGGCCCCGGAGACCCCCGGTCCACTCCGGGCGCCTCCCCTGCTTCGGCCCCGCTCACCCCGGTGTCGTCCTCCGTCCGGTTCGGGGAGCGGCAGGGTTCTTCCCCGCTCACGCCCGACCCGGCCTTCGGGCCGCCGGAGGCCCAGGTGCCCGCCCAGGCCGCGCGGAGGCGGTGCCTGGCCGTCGGGGCTCCCCCCGAGGACGGCCCCTCCGAGACCAGGGGGACGCCGGCCTCGACGTGGTGGCGGCTGCCCGTGGTCCCGGTCTTCCCGGAGGGCCGGGGCCCGGGGGGCCTCCGCGACACCGAGTGCGAGTGGACCGACCCGGAGGGGGCGGAGGGCTCCGGGGCGGACTCCCCGGGCGCCTCCGGGGCCGCCTCCGGGGCCGCCTCCGGGGCCGCCTCCGGCGGCGGCTCCGGCGGCCCGGCCGCCCGCCCCGCCGGAGCGTCCGCGGGCAACGGGGGGAACGCCGCGCCCCCCGCCTCGTCGAACGCCTCCTCCGGGGGAGCCGCCCCCGGTCCGGCCCGGAACCCTTCGCGCGGCCCGGCGGCCGGGAACTCCGGAAACGCCGGGGATCCGGGGTCCCCCGGGAACGCGGGGCCCCCCGGGAGCGCGGGGAACTCCGGGAGCGCGGGGAACTCCGGGAACCGGCGGGGGGACCCGTCCGGCGGGAACGGGCGGAGGCCCCGGTGAGAACAGGGCCCGCGTCCGGGGCGCGGCCTCCGTCGGCGAGCGGCCGCGACCGGCGCCTCCGGGACGCGCCCCGGAGGCTATGATGCGGACTATGGAGTGCTTCGCCGCCTGGCGCACCCGCCGCTGAGGGCCCTGCTCACCGCCGATCCCGTCGGCCGGGAGCGGGCCGGCCCACGCCCTTCCCCCTGCCCGGGGGACCAGGCCCTCAGCCCGAAAGGCGCACTCCCATGCTCATCCGCGCGTTCGTCCGGCACGACCTGGCGCCGCTCACCGAACTGACCATCGAGACCTTCCGCCCGTTCTACGAGGACGTCTTCCGGCCCCTGGTCGGCGAGGTCGTCTTCGCCAACCAGCACGGCGACTGGCGCGGCGACTACCGCAGGCAGGTCGCCGGGCTCCACGCGCCCGAGCGGCACGCGTACGTCGCCGTCGCCGAGGCGGAAGGCCGCATCGCGGGCTACGTGGCGTGGAGCGTCGACCCGGCCCGCCGCAACGGCGTCATCACGATCCTCGCCGTCTCGGCCGGGCACCGCCGGCACCACGTGGGCTCCGCCCTGTGCGAGCACGCCTTCGAGGAGATGCGTGCCCTCGGGGCCGAGGCGGTCGAGATCGGCACCGGAGGAGACCCCTTCCACGCGCCCGCCAGGGCCCTGTACGAGAGCCTCGGGTGCACCCCGCTCCCGGTCGCCGTCTACTACCGGCGGCTCTGAGCCGGGGCCTCGCCGGAGCCGGTGCGGGCCGTCCCGCCCGCTGAACCGGATGAGGCCGTCTATGGGGGTTCCGGCGCGGGGGTGGTTCGGCGTGCCGGTGCTTCGGAGGCTTTTCGGCCTCACGCCACGCGGAGCACGGGGTTACGGCGGCCGGCGACGGCGGGTGCCGGTCGGGGCCGCGCCCATGATGTCCGTTGCGTGAGGGGTTCGTTGACGGTCTTGGGCTTTCTGCCCTTCCCGGCCCCGAAACGGGCAGAAAGCCCACGACCGTCAACAAAACCACCGGTGCGCGAATCACCCCCGCGCCGGAGCCTCCCTACTGTCCGGCGAGGCGGGTGGTGAGGTCCTCATCCGTGATGTCGCGGACCACGCGGCAGGGGGTTCCGAGTGCGATGGTCATCGGGGGGATGCTACGGCTGACGACGCTGCCGGCACCGATGACCGATCCGTATCCGATACGGACACCGGGCAGGACCACCACATTGCTGCCGATCCACACTTTGTCCTCGATCACGATCGGTTCGGAGAACCGCCCGAAGTCGGCTCGCCGCGAGGGATGCACCGGGTGCCCCGTCGTCGTCAGCGTCACACTGGGGGCGATCATGACGCCGTCGCCTATCCGGATGGCCACGTCGTCGACGCACGTCAGGTTCACGTTCCCGAAGAAGTCGTCGCCGATGTGGGTGTTGCTGCCGAACGCCGCGTGGAACGGCGGCAGCAGCACCACGCGTTCACCGACCGAGCCGAGGATCTCGGCGAGCAGCGACCGACGCCTCTCCGCCTCGCGCGGGGGTGTGTGGTTGTACTCGAAGATCTGCTCCGTCCGGCGCCCGAAGGCAAGAAAAGCCGTTTCCGACTCGGTGTAGACGAGCCCGCGGGCGATCCGGGCGCGCACTTCCTCGTCATGCGCATCAGCCACAGGAGGCGGTCCCTTCATTCAATTCCTCGGGCACAGGCTCGACGCTCCTGGCCGCCAGGGCACTCGGAAGCCTATATGTACGCATCGCCGCCGATGCGGGACCTGAAGGAGGAAACGTCAACGTCACCGCACCGGGTCAACCGGCCGACTCCGGTTCGGCGGCCCGCTGCGCGTACCCCCGGCGATCACCCCCAGCTGGCCGGTTCCCCGGCAGAGGACGACGAGCGGAGGCTGGGGCCGCGTTGAGAGCCCCGGTTCGCGGTCCTCCCCGGGGCCCCTGTTGATGATCTTGCTGTTTCCCCCCGAAATCAAGGATTCCGGGGGGAACAGCAAGACCACCGGACAGAAACCACGCGAAACGGACATCGTGGGCGCGACCTCGCCCCTCACCCGCCATCGCCGCCCGCCGTCACCTCGCGTTCCGCGTGGCGTGGAGCCGAACGACCCACCCGAAGCACCGGTGCGCGAAACACCCCCGCGCCGGAGGTTCCCTAACCGCGCAGCAGTGCCCGGTGGGCCAGTTCGCGGCAGACGATCGCGAAGTCCATGCCGGCGGCCTCCACGGCCAGGGGCAGGGTGGAGGTCTCGGTCATGCCCGGGGAGACGTTGACCTCCAGGAAGTGCACGCGGCCGGAGTCGTCCACGATGAGGTCGGTGCGCGAGACGTCCCGCAGACCCAGGGCCCGGTGCGCGGTGACGGCCGCCTCCGCGGCGGCCTTCGCCGCCTCGGGGGTCAGGCGGGCCGGACTGAAGAACTCGGTGCGGCCCGCGGTGTACCGGGCGGTGTAGTCGTAGACGCCGCCGTCCGGGACGATCTCCACGGCGGGCAGCGCCACCGGGCCGTCGCCCATGTCGAGCACGCCCACCGCGATCTCGGTGCCCGAGACCTGCTCCTCGATCAGCGCGGTGTCGCTGTAGGCGAAGCAGCTGACCAGTGCCGCGGGGAGCTCGGACGCGGTGGCCACGGCGCTCGCGCCGAACGCGGACCCGCCCTGGTCGGGCTTGACGAACAGCGGCAGGCCCAGGGCCGCCACGATCCGCTCCAGCACCGCCGGCGCCCCCAGGTCGTGGAAGAGCGCCTTGGGCAGGGCCAGTCCGCGCGGGACCGCGACGCCCTCCCGCGCGAGCAGGGTCTTGGCGATGGGCTTGGCGTAGGCGATCCGGCACGCCTCGGGGCGGGCGCCCACGTACGGGATTCCGGACAGCTCCAGGACCTCGCGAATCGCGCCGTCCTCGCCCGAGGTGCCGTGCAGGACCGGGAACACCACCTGCGGCGGGTCCGTGGTCAGGGTGTTGACGAGCCCCGACCCGGCGTCGCCGATCTGCACCTCCACCCCGAGGCGGCGCAGCGCGTCGGCGACGCGCCGACCCGAGCGCACCGACACCTCGTGCTCGGGCGTCAACCCTCCGGCCAGCACGAGCACCCGGTTAAGGTCGGCCACGGTCCTGCCCTCTTTCTGTCCTGCTGCTGCGGTCACGACACCCTACGGTCTTTCTCGTCACGGCAGATCCGGGGCTGGGGCGGCGTCGCCCGGGCGCGGCGGGGCGGACGCGCTGCCGAACGTATCACGCAGCGCGATCTCGCTCTCCAGGACACCGACCAGACGACGCACCCCCTCGCGGATCTGCTCGGGGGTGGGATAACAGAACGAGAGCCGCATGTTGCGCCGCCCGTCGCCGCCGGAGTAGAAGCCGGTGCCGGGCACGTACGCCACGCGCTCGTTGACCGCCCGGGGCAGCATGGCCTTGGAGTCCAGGCCCTCGGGCAGCGTGGCCCAGACGAAGAAGCCGCCCTGGGGGCGCGTCCACGAACTGCCCTCGGGCATCAGCGACTCCAGGCTGGACAGCAGGGCGTCGCGGCGCGCCCGGTACATCTCGTTGAAGTCCTTGACCTGCTCCTTCCAGGGCTGGTCGGCCAGGTACCGGCCGACCACCGCCTGGTTGAAGCTGGAGTGGCTGAGCATCGCCGACTCCGCGGCCAGCACCAGCTTGTCGCGCACCGCCGGGGGCGCCAGCGCGTAGCCGATCCGGAAACCCGGAGACAGGATCTTGGAGAAGGAGCCGAGGTAGATGACGTTGCGGGGCGAGTCCGCGCGCAGCGCCCGGACCGGTTCGCCCTCGTAGCGCAGCAGGCCGTACGGGTTGTCCTCCAGGACCAGCAGGTTGAACCGGTCGCAGATCTCCAGGACGCGTTCGCGGCGCCCGGCGGTCAGGGTCACCCCGGCCGGGTTGTTGAAGGTCGGCACGGTGTAGAAGAACTTGACCCGCGCGCCCTCCTTCTCCAGCCGGACGAGCCGCTCCTCGAGCGCCTCGGGGACCACGCCGTCGTCGTCCATCAGGACGTGCTCGATCCGGGCCTGGTGGGCGGCGAAGGTGTTGATGGCGGTGACGTAGGTGGGGCCCTCGGTCAGGACGACGTCGCCGGGGTCGACGAAGATGCGGGTGACCAGGTCCAGGGCCTGCTGGGAGCCGACGGTGACGATCACGTCGTCGGGGTTGGCGTCGATGCCCTCCAGGCCCATGACCTCGCAGATCTGCTGGCGCAGCACGGGGTCGCCCTGGGCGGAGCCGTACTGCAGCGCCGCGCGGCCCTGCTCGACGACGACCCGCCTGGTGATCTCGCCCAGGGCCTCCAGCGGCAGCGCGCTGATGTTGGGCATCCCCCCGGCGAGGGAGACGACCTCCGGGCGGGAGGCGACGGCGAACAGTGCGCGGACCTCCGAGGCCACCATCCCCTGGGCTCGTGCGGCGTAGGAGCCGACGTAGGGGTCGATGCGCGAACCCTGCGGGTTGGGCTGGGACTCTCGGGGATCAACGGACACGATCCACCTCCGCTTGTGAAGGACGCATATGACCCGGGCGAGTCGGCGACGGAGAGGAGGGCCCAGCAGCGCGGAGATCCGGAGAGCGGGTGCTCCTCGGCTGACCGGCGGCGCGGCGCTGCGCCTGTCCCCGTCGTGTCCGACGACCCGGTGATTATCGGCAAGTGTACGCACTCACCTGGTGTTACGTTCACAGTGGCCGGATCCGGCCCTTCTCAAACCCGCCCGATCCCCCGCGAACGTCCAGGTCACGTCGCAGGGGGGCGCCCCCCTGCGGGCCCCGGTCCACGCGCCGTCCCGCGCGCGGGGGTCACAGCGCGTCCCCTCCGTCGCCGCGGAGCCGGTCGAGGCGGCGGCGGTCGCGCTTGGTCGGGCGGCCCGCGCCCCGGGCCCGCCGGGCCACCGGAACGGCCGCCTCGGGCGGCAGGACCGGGGTGTTGTCGACGTAGCAGCGCACCGCGAGCGGCGCGCCCACCCGCTTCTCGATCACGTGGGCGACCTCGATGATCCGGGTGGTCCCGTTGATGTGGGCCCGGACCACGTCCCCGGCGCGCACCGGGGTGGCGGGCTTGGCCGGCTTGTCGTTGACCTTCACGTGCCCGGCCCTGCACACCCCCGCGGCGTCGGCGCGGGTCTTGGTGAGGCGCACCGCCCACAGCCAGCGGTCCACCCGGCCCGAGGGCGGCCCCGGCGGCAGGGGGCGCTCCGGCGCGGCGGCCGGCCCCGCGGCGGCCGGGTCCTGTCCTTGATCACGCACGGTTCAAGTCCCGTCCATCGACTCGATCGGCCCCCGACGCCCCGGGAGCCCCGCTTCGCACTCTAACCCCCCTCTCGGACGGCGGAGGGCGCCCGTCGGCGGACCGGCGGGCGCCCTTGCGGGACGGCGCGCGTCAGCAGACGTCGAGGCTGCTGTTGACGCGGGTGATGTTGCCGAAGGTGACGTCGTCCCCGCACGGGCTCTCCCTGATGGCGGTGTTGGTCACCGTCAGGTTCCGGATGGCGACGTCGGAGTTGCGGAAGCGATACAGAGAACCTGTTCCACCGCGATGCCGGGGCCCTAAGGTCACCCCATGCCTGCTGCCGTCCCCCTCCTCAAGCGATGGACCGCCGGTGTCCTCGCCGTCCTGCTGACCCTCCTCCTGGTCGCCGCCGCGCTCGGCACGTGGACCGTGCGGCGGTCCTTCCCCGTAACCGAGGGAGCCCTGGAGCTGCCCGCCCTGAGCGCCCCCGCCACCGTGCACCGCGACGCCCACGGCATCCCGCACGTGTACGCCGACACCCCCGAGGACCTGTTCACCGCCCAGGGCTACGTGCACGCCCAGGACCGCTTCTGGGCCATGGACTTCAACCGGCACCTCACCGCGGGGCGGCTCGCCGAGCTGTTCGGCCCCGACCAGGTCGCCACGGACGCGTACCTGCGCACGATGGGCTGGCGGCGGGTCGCCGAGGCCGAGTACGACCTGCTGGACCAGGACACCCGCGACTACCTGGACGCCTACGCCGACGGCGTCAACGCCTACCTGGACGGCCGGTCCGGCCCCCGGGCGAGCCTCGAGTACGCGGTGCTGGGGCTGACCAACGGCGACTACGAGATCGAGCCCTGGACCGCCGCCGACAGCCTGGCCTGGCTCAAGGCGATGGCCTGGGACCTGGCCGGGAACATGGCCGAGGAGATCGACCGGGCCTCCCTGCTGGCCCGCGGACTGTCCCGCGAGCAGGTCGAGGAGCTGTACCCGGCCTACCCGGAGGAGCTGCACGAGCCCATCGTCCCCGACGGCCGGATCAGCGACGGGACGTTCACCGCCGGCCCGGCCGGCGGGGAGGAGCCCGCCGACGAGGCCAACCCCCCGGCTCCCCCGCCCACCGACGCCGACGCCGCCCGGGCGGTGGCCGACCTCGGCGCCGACCTGTCCGCGCTGCCCGAGGTCCTGGGGCCCACGTCACCGGAGCTGGGCTCGAACTCCTGGGTGGTCTCCGGCGAGCACACCGACTCGGGGCTCCCGCTGCTGGCCAACGACCCGCACCTGGGCGCGGCCATGCCCTCGGTGTGGCACCAGATGGGGCTGCACTGCACCTCCGTCGGCCGGGCGTGCCCGTTCGACGTCACCGGCTTCACCTTCCCCGGCCTGCCCGCCGTGGTGATCGGCGCCAACGACACGGTCGCCTGGGGCTTCACCAACCTGGGCCCCGACGTCGTCGACCTGTACCTGGAGAAGGTCGAGGGCGACTCGGTGGTCGTGGACGGCGAGCCCCGGCCGCTGGAGTCCCGGACCGAGACCATCGGGGTCGCGGGCGGCGAGGACGTGGAGATCACCGTGCGCGGCTCCGGGCACGGCCCCCTGCTGTCGGACCCCGAGCTGGGCGCGCAGCTGCGCGCGCTCGGTGAGAAGGCCCCGGTGGACCCCGGGGGCGCCTACACCGACACCTGGCAGGAGGGCTCCTACGCCGTCGCGATCAGCTGGACGGCGCTGCGGCCCGGCCGCACCGCCGACGCGCTCTTCATGCTGAACCGGGCCCGCGACTTCGACGAGTTCCGCGCGGCGGCCGCGGCCTTCGAGGTCCCCGCGCAGAACCTCGTCTACGCGGACACCTCCGGCAACATCGGCTACCAGGCGCCGGGGCGCATCCCGGTGCGCGGCGAGGGCGACGGCCGCTGGCCCGCGCCGGGCTGGGACTCCGACTACGACTGGCAGGGGTATCTGCCCTTCGAGGAGCTGCCGAGCGTGCTCAACCCCGGGTCGGGGGTCGTCGTCACCGCCAACCAGGCGGTCGTCGGCGCGGACTACCCGCACCTGCTCACCACCGACTGGGACCACGGGTACCGCTCGCAGCGGATCAACGACCTGCTGGACGCCTCGATCGCCGAAGGCGGGCTGACGGTGGCCGACATGTCCGCGATCCAGATGGACAACGAGAACTCCGGGGCGCGCGCCGTCGTGCCGCACCTGCTCGGCGCCGAGGTCTCGGGCACGGCCGCCCGGGCGCGGGAGCTGCTGGCGGACTGGGACTTCCAGCAGGACGCCGACTCGGCCCCGGCCGCCTTCTACAACTCCGTCTACCGGCACCTGGTCCCGCTGGTCTTCGACGAGCTGGGCGAGGACCCCGCGATCGGCGCCTCCCGGGGCTGGGTGCTGCTGTCGGGCCTGCTGGAGGAGCCGGACTCGCCGTGGTGGCGCGGCGAGCGCACGGGCACCCGCGAGGAGGCGCTGGCGGTGGCCATGGAGCAGGCCGTCGAGGAGCTGACCGTGCTGACCGGCGAGGAGGACCCCGAGGACTGGCGCTGGGGGGCGCTGCACTCCCTGACCGCGCGCAACGCCTCCTTCGGCACGTCGGGCATCGCTCCGGTGGAGCGGCTGTTCAACCGCGGCCCGGTGGAGGCCGGCGGCGGTTCCAGCGTCGTCAACGCCACCGGCTGGGACGCGGCGGACGGCTACGCCGTCACCACGGTTCCGTCGATGCGCATGGTGGTGGACCTGGCCGACCAGGACGCCTCCCGGTGGGTCAACCTCACCGGGGCCTCCGGGCACGCCTTCCACCCCAACTACGCCGACCAGATGGAGCTGTGGGCGAACGGGGGGACCACCCCGATGCGCCTGTCCCGCGAGTCGGTGGAGTCCGACGCGGAGCACACCCTGATCCTGCGTCCCTGACCGCCCCGGCGGCGGCCCCGTGGCCCGGCGCCCTCTCCCCGGTCGCCGGGCCACGGGGCCCGTCGGGGCCGACCGGGGTCAGGCGGGGTCGTCGGACGGCAGGAGGGCCCCGGCGAACACGCTGTTCAGCGTGGCCTGGCCCGCCTCGGGCCCGGTGGGCTCGGGGACCGGCGCGGCGTCCTCGGCGGGCGGGGCGTCGTCGCCGCTCGCCCCGGCCGCCGGGCCCCCGCGCGCGGCCAGGACCCGCCGGGTCCCGGCGTCGCCCTCCCACGCCGCGAACACCCGGTCCAGCCAGTCCTTCTTCTGCTCCACCGAGCGGAGCGCGCGCGTGGCGCCGTCCTCGTCGAGGACCGTGGGGAAGTACAGGAGGGTCCGGGCGATCTCGGCGACGCCGAGGCCGCTCCTGCGGGCGCGGTAGGCGTCGAACGCCCGGCGCGCCATCCGGTCGCTCCTCAGGTCGCGGGCGAGGGGGGCGCGCAGCACCTCGACCTCGGCCTCGGTCAGCGCCCGGGGGTCCAGGCGCCATCCCGTCGCGGTGGCGGGGTCCAGGCCGCGGTCGGCCAGCAGCCGCCGGGCCCCGGTGTCGCCCTCCCAGCCGGCGATCACCCGGTCCAGCCACTCGCTCCGGCTCGCCACCGAGCGGAGCGTCCGCGTGGCGCCGTCCTCGTCCAGGACCTTGACCTGGTAGGCGAGCGTCCTGACGATGTCGACGACGCTCCCGCCGCCGTGGTAGGCGGCGTAGGACCCGAACGCCCGGCGCGCCAGCCGGTCGCTCCTCAGGTCGCGGGCGAGGGGGGCGCGCAGCACCTCGACCTCGGCGTCGCTCGGCGGGCGCGGGGCGGCGGGAGCGGGGGACTCGTCGGAGGCGGTGCGCGAAGGAGCGGTCCCGTCCGCGCCGGTCGGACGGTCGGCCGCTCCCGGGGCCTTCGGGCCGGTGTCGGGGGCGGGGTCCGCGGTGGCGTCGGGGGGCCCGGCCGCCTCCGCATCCGGGGCGGCGTCCGGCGCGTCGTTCCGGTGGTTGAGGAGGGGGCCGCCGCACAGCAGGAGGGCCTCCTCCCCCGCCACCGGAACGGCGCGCGCGGCCAGCAGCCGCCGGATTCCGGCGTCGCCCTCCCACATCGCGAACACCCGGCCCAGCCACTCGCCCTTGCTCTCCGCCGACGCGAGCGTCCGCGTGATCCCGGCGGCGTCGACGACCCTGGGCCGGTAGGCGAGCGCCCTGGCGATGTCGGCGACGCCGAGGCCGCCGCGGTGGACGCGGTAGGCGTCGAACGCCCTCCGCGTCACCCGGTCGCTCCTCAGGTCGTGGGCGAGGTGACCGCGCAGCATCCGGACCTCGGCCGCGCTCAGCGAGGCCGGATCGGTGGGAGGCGCGTCGGCGTCGACGTCATCGGCGGTTTCGGCGGTGTCCGCGTCGGGAGCCGGTTTGGAGAGGACGTCGACACCGAGCGTCGCGCCGGCGAACAGGTCGCCGAAGTAGGCGGGGAGTCCGGCGAAGGGATCGACCCCCTTGTCGCCGCTCTCTCCCACAGAGGCCAGAAGCGCCTCGATGTCGAAGACGGCGGCCTGACCAGAGGGGGCGTCCAGTGTCTGCGTGTTCCGCATGGGCGGGGGGTTTCCTTTCTGTCGACCCGGACGAGTTCGGGTGCCCTGTGCCGGTGTCCGCGCTGCTCAGTGAGCCCGCGCCGGCAGTGAAGGGGCTTCGTGGCCCGGCCGGGCCCCATTGCCACAACCAAGCCAACAAAAAGACAACTGAAACCAATCAGAAAAACTATAAACCCCTCATTGGTGTCTGGCGGATGAACCTCGGACGCGCTCCGGCATTGGGATCACACTCACACTCCCCAATAACGACACATCGGAGGAAAGCACACGGACATCCCATGTTTCCACCAATAAGAAATAGCGCCCGGTCGTTCAGGAATGCGTTTTCCGAAGCAGGCCCCGACACTTCGCGCACCTTCGCCCGGACGGCCCGGCGCCCCCTGCCCGAAGGGACGCCGACCGGTCAGCAGACCACCGGACGAGCGGGCCCGGGACGACTCAGGGAGCGCCCCCCAGCGCCGCGCGCACCCGGGCCAGGACCTCCTCCCCCGAGGCCCCGGCCGGGTACACCGCCACCAGGACCTCCCCGCCGCCCGCCGGGACCGGTCCTCCCGAGCCGCCCGGCGGTGCGGCGCGCCCGGCCACCACGAACTCCAGCGCCTCCTCCAGGCGCGCGGCGGGCGAGGGGCCGCCCTCCCCGGGGTCGCGCAGCCAGGCGCGCAGCACGTGGTTGTGCGCGGCGATGACCGCCGCCGCCAGCACCTCGGCCGCGAGCAGCCGCCGGGGGTCGCCGTACCCGCGCGACAGGTGCTGGGTGAACAGCGCCTGGTAGCGGGCCGTCATCGCGAGCTCCCGGTCGCGCAGCGCGGCGTGGGCGCGCACCAGCCGGTAGCGCCGCAGCGCCACCTCGGGGCGGCTCGTGTAGGCGCGCAGCACGGCGTGCGCGGCCGCGCGCACCGCCGCGACCGGGTCCCCGTGCGAGGCGTCCAGCAGCGCGCGCACCGACTCCACCAGCTCCTCCTGGTCGGCGAAGACCACGTCGTCCTTGGAGCCGAAGCGGCGGAACAGGGTGCTGCGGCTGACCCCGGCCGCCACCGCGACGTCGTCCATCGTGGTGGCCTCGAAACCCCGCTCGTCGAACAGCCGCAGCGCCGCGGCCACGACCCCGCGGGAACCCGCGCGCTCGGTCATGTGCTCCTCGTTTCCACGCCCGCGTCCCGACGGGGCGACGCTCATTGTCCCGCGATCCCGCGCGACACTCGGATTGAGACTCCGTTCCTTTTCCTGATACGCAGTGTCATACTCGGAATGTCGCCACGCAAGGAGATCCCATGAGCGCCTTCGACCTCTACCGCCCGTCCGAGGAGCACGACGCGATCCGCGAAGCGGTGCGCGCCGTCGCCGAGGACAAGATCGCCCCGCACGCCGCGGCCGTCGACGAGACCGCGCGGTTCCCGCAGGCGGCCTACGACGCGCTGCGCGCGAGCGACTTCCACGCCCCGCACGTGTCCGAGGCCTACGGCGGCGCGGGCGCGGACGCGCTGGCCACCTGCGTCGTCATCGAGGAGGTCGCCCGGGTGTGCGCCTCGTCCTCGCTCATCCCCGCGGTGAACAAGCTCGGCTCGATGCCGCTGATCCTGGCGGGCTCCGAGGACGTCAAGCAGCGCTACCTCACCCCGCTGGCCGCCGGCGAGGCGATGTTCTCCTACGGCCTGTCCGAGCGCGAGGCGGGTTCGGACACCGCGAGCATGCGCACCCGCGCGGTCGCCGACGGCGACGACTGGATCCTGTCGGGCCAGAAGTCCTGGATCACCAACGCCGGGGTGTCCCAGTACTACACGGTGATGGCCGTGACCGACCCCGACGGCCCGCGCGGTCGCAACATCAGCGCCTTCGTGGTGCACGCCGACGACCCGGGCTTCTCCCTGGGCGAACCGGAGCGGAAGCTCGGCATCAAGGGCTCGCCGACGCGCGAGCTGGTCTTCGACAACGTCCGCCTCCCGGGCGACCGCCTGGTCGGCGAGGTCGGCTCCGGCCTGCGGACCGCGCTGCGCACCCTGGACCACACCCGCGTCACGATCGGCGCCCAGGCCGTGGGCATCGCCCAGGGCGCGCTCGACTACGCGCTCGGCTACGTCAAGGAGCGCAAGCAGTTCGGCAAGGCCGTCGCCGACTTCCAGGGCATCCAGTTCATGCTCGCCGACATGGCCATGAAGCTGGAGTCTGCCCGCCAGATGGTCTACGTCGCCGCCGCCAAGTCCGAACGCGGCGACGCCGACCTCCCCTTCTTCGGCGCCGCGGCCAAGTGCCTGGCCTCGGACGTGGCCATGGACATCACCACCGACGCCGTCCAGCTCCTGGGCGGCTACGGCTACACCCGCGACTACCCGGTGGAGCGCATGATGCGCGATGCCAAGATCACCCAGATCTACGAGGGCACCAACCAGATCCAGCGCCTGGTGATGGCCCGCCAGCTCCTGAAGTAGCCGGTACTCGCCGAAACCCTGAAAACCCGGTACGGAACAGGTACGCAGCCTGCCGCGGTCATCCGCTGGGACGGGATGCCGCCCGTTCCTTCGCCGGCCGGGGTGCCGATCGGCACCCCGGCCGGCGGGAGCCGCCCGCCGGCATCCGGTCGCGCCTGTACGCGGGCGGCGTGGGTGCCGGCTGTTCGAGTCCGGAGCCCGGTGAAGGCCCGCCCGTCGCCATCGCGCCCGTCGCCATCGCGCTCGGCGACGGCGCGTGGCCCCGCTTCGGTCACGGCCGGTGCGCCGGCGCGTCCGGGCGGGCCTGGTCTGCGATCTGGCAGGCGGTCAGCCCTGCCACCGGGCCGCCGTGATGTGGCCGGCCCCGAGGGAGCTCCTACGGGGTGACCAGGCGGCGTACGGCGTCAGTGATGACGGAGCGTCGCTGTGCGTCGGTGACGAGGTGGCCGACGTCCTCGCCCTGGTGCTGCCACATGTTGGCCAGCGCCAGCACCAGGGCGAGGACCTCGCCGGCCGGCTTGTCGGATCTGACGGTGCCGCTCCGCTGCGCCGCCTCGATGGCCGTGATCTTTTCGTCCATGGAGCGGGCGACGACCTCGGGGACCGGCCGTTCGGCGCGTTCGAGCGCATACCACGCGAGGAACCGCATGACCTGCGGGTGCCGTGCCGCGGTGTCGTGCAGGCGTCCGGCGTATTCGGGCAGGTCGTCGGCGTCGATGGGCACGGCGTCCACCGTCTGCTCGACGATCGCTTCGTAGACCGCCTCGAACAGGCCCTCCTTGCCGGCGAAGAACGAGTACACGAGGCCGGGGCTGATGCCGGCGCGTTTGGCGAGCCGGTCCACCCGGGCGCCGGCCACGCCGTACTCGGCGAACTCGGCCAGGGCCGCTTCCATCAACTGCTGCCGCTTGCGGTCGGGATCACGCGTTGCCATGCCTCCATCCTCGCTTAATGAACGTTCATTTGACAATCCGGGATCGCGCGAGCATGCTGAACGCGTTAAATGAACATTCATTTAAGAAGGTGTGTGATGACCGCGCAGCACTGGACTCCCGCCGACATTCCGTCGCTCGACGGCCGGACCGCTCTGATCACCGGCGCCAACAGCGGCATCGGCTACCGCACCGCCCGGGTCCTGGCCCAGCACGGTGCCCGCGTCCTGCTCGCCGGGCGCCGTCCGGATGCGATGGCCGAAGCCGCCGCCCGCCTCCGTGCCGACGTGCCCAGCGCGCGCCCGGAGACCGTGGAGCTCGACCTCGGCGACCTGGCCGCGATCCGCGACGCGGCGGCCCCGCTCGCCGCTGGAGAGACGATCGACATCCTCATCAACAACGCCGGCGTCATGGATGTCCCCGAACGGCGCACTACCCGTGACGGCCTCGAACTGACCGTCGGCACGAACCACCTCGGCCACTTCGCACTGACCGCCCATCTGATGCCCGCCCTGACGCGTTCGGTGGCCGCGCGGATCGTCACGGTCAGCGCCATCGCCGCCACCTGGCGCTCAGGCGACCTCGCCGATCTGATGAGCGAACAGCGCTACCGCCCGATGGGCGCGTACGCGAAGTCCAAGCGCGCCAATATCGTCTTCACCCAGGAACTCGCCCGCCGCCTTGACGGCAGCGCGCACCGCGCCCTGGCCGTGCATCCGGGTTCGGCCGTCACCAACCTGCAGCGCCACACGTCCGCCGGGCGGACGGGGCGGCTGTTCGTCGCCCTGGCCGCGCGCACCCTGATGGGTTCGGCCGAGGGTGCCGCCTGGCCCTCCCTGTATGGCGCGACCCACACCGCGGCCGCCAGCGGCGCCTTCCTCGGTCCCGCCGGACGGGACCAGACCTCCGGGACCCCCAAGCCGACACCCCTGCCCGCCGGGGCCGACAGCCCTGAGCTGGGTTCCCGGCTGTGGCGTGAGAGCGAACGGCTGACCGGGGTCACGTTCCCGGCCCCGCGGACCTGACCCCCGCGCGGGACTGTACGGAGCCTCCGGCGCGGGGTGGTCCGGGCTCTGTCGGGTCGGGGTCCGATCGGGGTCTGTCACGGCGGGCGGCGACGGCGGGCGCCGGTCGGGGCCGCGCCCACGACGTCCGTTGCGCAGGGGTCTCGTCGACGGCCTTGAGCGTTCTGCCCGCTTCGGGGCCGGGAAGGGCGGAACGCCCGGGATCATTCCGGGCGGGGGCGGAACCGGCCATCGAGGCCACGCGGGCTTTCCGCGCCCAAGGCGCTGATCCGCGCGATCGGCATGCGCGGCCCTCATCGCTTCGCCCCGGACCGACTGTCCACACCAGCTGGTCTTCGTGGGGACACGGTCGCTCGTTTCCAAGCCCTGTTCCACTCCGCGCAGCCCGCTGTGCCCGCCGTGCGGGTTCATCCCCACTCAGGCCGCCGGGTCCGGCGAACCGCAGACGCACGCCTGGTGCCGGCCCGTGGACCTGCTCGCCGAAACCGACGAGCACGCCGCCCCGCACACCAGCACCCTCGCCCGGACCATCGACCGGGCCCGTCCCGCCCCGGGGGCGGGCGCGCTGAGCCCCGGCTTCTTCGCGAACCGGTGCGGGCCTCTTCAGTCCTGCGGAGGCCAGGAGAGGACGACGCGGCTGTGCTTCTTGTCGACGACCCGCCCGCCGGGCAGCCGGTCATCGGGGGTGTGGGCCGGGTGGACACTGACGCGCGGGCCGGGGCCGCCGCGCCGTTCCCGGTCCCAGGCGCGCACCTGCCCGGCCACCGCCTCGGCCAGCGCGGGGCCGCCGGGGCCGAGCGCGTGGACGCCGAACTCGACCGACGCGTCGTCGGGCGTGCGGCGCGTGGTGACGTAGGCGAAGCCGTCCCCGTCGACGGTGGCGAGCGAGAACCACTTGTTGGCGGGGGTCACCGGGCCGGTGTCGAGGTCGGGGTCCACGGCCATGACGCAGAAGCCCGGCAGCACCGTGGCCAGGTGCGTCTGGAGCGTGTCGAACGGCTCTTGGCGGCCCACCGTCACGCCCGTCCACGCCTCGGCCCGGGGGGTGCGCACCGCGTTGTCCAGCAGGCCCGGGTCGGCGGGCAGCCCGTCGTCGAAGCGCAGGGCGATCGCGTTCGTCCCGTTGACCAGCAGCAGCTGCTCCTGGTGGGCTCCCGCGCCCTGCATGGGCACGAAGCCGCAGACCAGTGCCGAGGTGCTGGTCAGGTGGTCGCCGGTTCGCTCGAACGCGACCGAGCGGGTCAGGCCCCGCATCCGCAGCGGCACGACGAGCCGCCCGTCCTCGGCCAGTTGCGCGGTCCAGGCCGCGGGGACGTCCCACGCTCCGACGGTGACCAGGATCCGGTCGTAGGGCGCGTGCGCGGGCACGCCGTTCTCGGCGTCGGCGCGCACGACCCGCACCCGAGCATAGCCGGTGGCGGCGAGCAGGCGGGTGGCGCGGGCCGTGACCTCGGGGTCGATGTCGACGGTGGTCACCTCGCCCGAGCCGCCGACCAGTTCGGCGATCAGCGCCGCGTTGCAGCCCCCGGACCCGATCTCCAGCACCCGCATGCCGGGCGCGATCCCGGCCTGCTCCAGCATCATCGCCTGGATCTGGGGCGCGGACACCGAGCTCACCGTGGCCCCGTGCTCGTCGGTCTTGGTGAACACGGCGTTGTAGGGGTGGTAGGCCTCCTCCAGGCTCGCCTCCGGGGCGAACAGGTGCCGGGGAACCGTGCGCATCGCGGCCTCGACGCGCGCGGAGACGATCGTGCCGTCTGCGACGAGGTCATCGACGACCCGGTTCCGCAGCCGCGCCGCGCGCTCGGAGTCAACGGTTGTTTCGGTCACGGGACGGCTCTTTCCTGCCAGAAGTCGGGAGAACGTCGTTTTCACGGCGGTCAGGACGATGGAGTCCACGTCCAGGGACGGGGGGCCTGTCCGCCTCTCAGGGAATCGAGGCGCAGCTTCGCCTCGGTGTCCATTACGGGATCGCCGGAGGCGTGCTGGGCGAAGTACAAGGTCATCCGGAGTTCTCGGACATCGCGCATGACCTCGAAGCCGTCCCAGGCCGTGACGTCGTAGCCGTAGACCTCCACAAACCGCTCGTAGTCCGGGGCGGAGACCCAGCCGAAGCTGGTGTGCTTGATCGCGGTGGACACCAGGTCCCATTCGGGCCGTCCCAGCGAGCAGCGTTCCAGGTCCATCAGCCGGGCTTCGCCGTCTTCGGTCCTGGCGATGTTGCCGACCCAGGCGTCGCCGTGCACGACGCGTTCCGGCAGTCCTTGGGGAAGACCGCGCCAGGCGGCTCTCAACTGGTCGAGGTGGCCGCGCAGCCACGCGCGGTCGTTCTCGGCCAGGGTGGTGGCGTCGTCGATGCGCTGGTCCAGGCGCACGAACGGGTCCAGGCGCCCCAGGTTCAGGTCTGCGGGTGGGGTGAGCGCGTGCAGCGCGCTGATCAGGACGGCGGCGTCGGTGACCGTGCCGGGGCCGTGGGGCGGGAGTTCCTCCCACCAGGTGACGGCGCGCCCGCACACGAAGGCGGGCTGGTCGATGGCGAGGGCGCGCACCGCCGGGACCCCCTGGTCGGCGAGCCAGCGCGCGACGGCGACCTCGCGGGCCGCCGCGGCGTCTTGTCCTAGCCGTGAGATCCGGGCGACCACCTTGCCGGGAAGGCGCAGCACGGCGTTCTCCCCGATCCTCACCACCTCCGCTCCCGCGGTGGCCACGCCCGCGCGGCGGCCCGCCTCGGCCAGAATCCGGTCGTACGGTTCGGGAATCGTCATGACGCGGCCACCAGCGTCTTGATCCGGGTGTCAAGAGCCTCGACCCCTGCGGCGTCGGGCGTGCGCGCGGCGATGGCGCGGAGTTGACGCAGGTCGTCTTGGGCACGGCGTGAACGCACCCGGCTCATGTCCTCCAAGGCGCGAGTGGCGGTGGCGACGCCGTATTCGATATCGCGGTCATGCATTTGGAGGGACGCGAGCTTGATGCCCGAGATGGCGCGTGAGCGCGCGTAAGTGTCGCGGTGCCCGTCAACAGCCTCTTGGAGGCGGCTCTTGGCCGAGGCTGTCGAGTACAGGCCAACGGTGGCCAGATCCCACAGGGCGTGCCCTGTGTCGCCCGCGTGCTGGGCGGCGTCGTAGTAGCCCATCCACTCGGGAACCGCGGCATCCGACTGCGTGGTGAACGCGGAATCGGCTGCGTCAACCGCTGCCAGCGTCTCCTTCGGCATTCCCAGCTTGGCGAAGCCCCGGGCTCGCGCGGTGTGCAGCATCGCTTTTTCCCGTGCCGAGAGCCGGTCCGAGCGGACCAGGGCCAGGTCGGCGTAGGTGATTCCGGTATCGGGGTCGCCGCACCAGATCGCTTGCCTGGATCGGTGGGAGTAGACCTTGGCGCGCAGATGCCAGTCTCCCGCCTCCTCGGCGCATTCGGTGGCGAATGCGAACAGGATTCGGGCGTCGTCGTGCGCGTAGGCGTCGAAGGCCATGAACCCGGCGACCATGAACAGCTGGGCCACCGCCGCGAAGGCGTCGGCGCGCAGCGCTCCAGGGCAAGGGGTGTTGAGAAGTTCGGCGGCCCAACGCAGTTGTCCGCCGACAGCGGCGCGGGCGGCCGTACCTCCGTAGGTGTGGTCCCAACCGGAGAACACCGCGGCGGCGTCTCGGATCTGGCCGATATCAGCGGCGCGGATCTGGTCGACACCCTGGTTCTGGGAAAAGAAAGAGGTCAGCGACATCAGGGGGGAGACGGCCAAGCCCGCACCCGCGGTCTTGAGGAATTCTCGACGTTGCACATCCTCAAGGATGCGCGACTCGCGGTTCTGAGCGCTATGTGGTGGGTCTCCTGTCATGCTGCCCGTGCCAACAGCGTGTTGGAGGAAAGTAGCCGTCGGAAGTGCCTGTCTCGTGTACGGGGAGCTATCCGGGACGGGCTCGGGCCAGGGTGCGCCGAGTCCTTCGAGGGCGCGCTGCTTCTTGGTGGCCGAGCGCAGGGTGCGCTGCCCGGACTCCATCTGCGAGACCATCCCCTGCGACAGGCCGGTCATCCGGGCGATGGCGTCCTGGCTCAGGTCGGTGCGCGCCCGCAGCAGCCGGACGATCCGCGTCACGTCCCGGGATTCCAGCGCCGCCTCGGCCTCGGGACGCCGCCAGAAATCCGAGGGGATGCACTGGCAACCACCGGTTCGGACGCGGCCGCAGTTACCGCACAGCACGGTGTCCTTCCCCTCATCGGACGGGTTCACGGCCGGGAACCCCCGGACACCTCGATGGCCTTGGCCGGGTCATCGACCCAGAGCAGGTGTTGGCCGTCCGGGGTGACGGTGAGGCCGAGCCGGTCCCGTCCGGGGCGTCCCGCCGCCTCCCATGTCCGCCGGGCGGCGCCGATCTCGGCCCACAGGTCCCGGGGCCCGGCCGTCTTCGCCTCGTAGGGGCCGCCGTCGGGCGTGTACTCGCCCAGGGCCCAGGAGCCCGCCCGGTCGTACACGTACACCGACGCCTCCCCGGCGGCCGCGTGCTCGTGCGCGTCGGCCTCGAAACCGGCGTAGGCCAGACCGGGCACCAGATGTCCGAGCGCCACGCCCCATCCGGGAGCCCGGTCGGCCACCACTCTCGGGTTGACGCCGGTCCTCCCGGTTCGCACACCGGGGGCGTTCTCGTCGACGTAGGCGTGCCACGGGTCGGCGCCGCGCCGCTGGGCGCGCAGCCACATGAAGGGCGCGTCCGCGAGCATCCGCCCGGACGCGGTACCGTCCTGGGCGGTGTGGAGCCGGAGCAGGGCCGCGGAGGTGAAGCCCGGCCCCCACGGGGTGACGATGACGCCGCCGGGCCGGGTCTGGGCGAGCCACGAGGCGGGGACGCGCTTGGCGGCGACGGTGGCCAGGACCCGGTCGAAGGGGCCGCCCTCCACCGCCCGGGCGCCGTCCCCGGTGACCAGGGTGGGTTCGTAGCCCAGGGCGCGCAGGTTCTCGCGGGCCCGGGCGGCCACGTCCTCGTCGAGTTCGACCGAGACGACGTTCCGGTCGCCGAGGCGCTCGCACAGCAGCGCCGTGTTGTATCCGGTCCCCGTGCCGATCTCCAGGACTCTGTGGCCCCGGGTGGTGTCGAGGGCCTGGAGCATGGCCACGGCGAGCGACGGCTGGCTGATGCTGCTGGTGGGAACCCGCCCGAGGCCGCCCGCCCCCGCCGGTGCGCCGTCGTCGACCTGGGTGACCAGTGCGTAGTCCTCGTCGATCCATTCCCGGTAGCGGGGGTCGTCGCGGGTGACGGGTTCCTCCCATCCGGGATGCTCGGTGGAGGGGGCCCAAACGGTGTCGGGGATGAACGCCGCGCGGTCCACCGCGAGGACCGCGCGGTGCCAGGCCGGGTCCTGGACCACGCCGCGCGCGGTGAGCCGCCGCGCGATCGCCGCGCCGGGCCGGACGGTCATCCTCCGGGCCTCTGGCCGTCGCCGCCCTGCTCGGGGAACGGCTCGCCGCTGCCGTGGCCGCTGCCGGGTTTCTGGCCGTCGCGGTCGCTGCCGGGGTTGGTGTCGGTGGGTTTGTCCGGGTTTCCGTGACCGCCCATTCGCTCTCCTCGGGTGCGGGAAGGGCATCGCCGCCCCGACGGTAGCCCGGTGGGCGCCGCCGTGTCAGCCGGTTCGGCGGATCGTGGCCGCGACCGGGGAGCACCGTGCGCGGGACGCCGCTCCGCGCCGCCCGGGTTCTAATCACTATGGATCAGCGGTAGGTGTTCCAGCGGGTCCTGGTGTCACTCTGGCGCAGGCTCCGGTAGCGGGGCTCCCACTGGGCGCGGAGGCCGGGGTTGCTGTCCAGTTGGGGCAGGACGCTGGTGACCAGGACCAGCTCGCGAACCCGGCGCAGGACGTCGAACCCGGGCCAGGCGGTGACGTCGGCGCCGTAGGCCGCGGCGAGCGGGGTGTGGTGGTCGACGGGGTAGTTCATGCGCAGCCGTCCCACGGCCACGGGGGTGAGGTCCCATTCGCGGGGGCCGTGGGAGACTCCGTCGAAGTCGCACAGGACGGGGCCGTCGGGGCCGGGGACGAGGTTGCCCGGGAACGGGTCCCCGTGGATGGGGCCGGGCTCCAGTCTGTAGTCCAGCGCCCGGACCGCGGTCTCGGTCTCGGCGCAGCGCTCCAGCAGCCACTCCCGGTCGTCCGGACCGATGCCGCGGGCGTCGTCGATGCGTGTGCGGATCCGGGTGAAGGGATCCCAGCGCGGCAGTTCGAAGCCCGGTTCGGGCAGGGCGTGGAACCGGCGCAGGATCCGGCCGAGGTCGGCCCCGGTGGGAGCGGGGCCGGTGGCGGGGACCTCCTCCCAGAGCGTGGCGGCGTGACCGGCGGCGTGGACGGGCTGGGTGATGCCGGGCAGCAGCCGGACCGTGGGCATGTCGTGTTCGGCCAGCCAGGCCGCGACGTTCACGACCTTGGTGATACTGGTGCTGATCGCCCGTGATCCGGCGATGCGCACCACCACCGGCGCGGAGGCGAGCCGGAGCGCGGCGTTGTTGGTGAACTTGATCAGCCGCGCGCCAGCGGGATCGAGTCCGGCCTGGGCGCATACGGCGTCCAGGACCGCGGGGAGGGTGGCGAGGGAGAGGCTGCCGCCGGTCGGCGTGGGGGTGGTGGAGGTGCTCATCCGGACCTCAGCACGACCGGTCCGTGGTTTTCCGTTCCCCGGGGTCTGGGAGTGAGGCGAACAGTTCTTCGACCTCGGGCACGTCGCGGAAGCGTGTCAGATGCCGCAGAACAACACGCGAGCGCTGCGCGGTGCGGTCGCTGGCCGTGTCGGCGGATACGGCCAGCATGCGCGTGGTGACCTCGGCGGCCTGCTCGGGTTCGTTGGCGTCGGTCAGTGCCACGGCGAGCCACGACAGGTAGAGCGCGAACTCGCGGGCGTGGGTGGTGTCGTAGCGCCCCAGAACGGTTGAGAGCAGGGGAACGGCGCGCAGGGGGCGGTGCAGTTCGGTGTAGACCCGGGCGTCCATCACCTCCAGTTCGTCGTCTGAGACCCAGTATGCCCAGGTCGGAGCTTCGTCGGCGGCGACCTGGACCAGGGTGTCGTGTGCCTCGCCCAGAGCGCGGACCGCGGCTTGCTGGTCACCGTTTCGGGTGTGGGCCCAGGCGACGCGGTCGAGGAACAGTGCGCGTGTTTTCGGGTGCGCGTGCGAGCCTGCTTCGTCGAGCGCGGCCAGCGCCAGTCGCAGTCCTTCGCGCTCGCGGCCGGTGTTGGTCCACTGGTAGGCCAGGCTTCCCGCGAGGTGCCCGGCAAGGGCGGAGTCCCCGGCCTCCCGGGCCGCGCTCAGGCCGAGCCGGTAAACCTGTTCCGCTTCGGAGTGCTGTCCGGCGTCGCTGAGTATCCATCCGGTGATCTGTGAGAACTCGCCGATAGCGACCAAGAGCGCGTTTCCCACACGGTCCGTGTAGACGCTGCCCCGGTGAAGCGCCACGGCGGCTTCCAGTTCACGCCGTGCAGGGCCGATCAGGTCGCCTCCAGCGAGGAAGTCGTCAGCCAGACGCAAGGCATGCACACGCGATGCCAGAGTGTCGGCTACGGCTGTGCCGACACGCCTGCCGCCACGTGACGACAGCGGCTTCGGCAGCTCGTCCGGTGGTAGTTCGGGAGCTGGGATAAACACGCCACTGCGGTTTTCCTTCGGTGCTTCCGGGGTTTTGTCCGGTCGTTCGACGGCAGGTTCCGGTGCGCCGAGTCCTTCGAGGGCGCGCTGCTTCTTGGTGGCCGAGCGCAGGGAGCGTTGCCCGGACTCCATCTGCGAGAGCATCCCCTGCGACAGGTCGGTCATTCGGGCGATGGCGTCCTGGCTCAGGTCGGTGTGCGCCCGCAGCAGCCGAACGACGCGCGTCACATCCCGGGACTCCAGTGCCGCCGCGACCTCCGGTCTCCGCCAGAACCCCGAGGGAATACACCGGCACCCGGCGACACCTCCGCGCTCACGGCCACAATTCCCGCAGACCAGGACAACCACCGCCTCTTCATTGCAGCAATATCGCAATTCATTGCAGATCACTATCGGCTTCTAATGGGATCCTATTCCCTCTTCTCCGAGACTCGTTTCCATGAATTACCGGTATCGGTGCGCCTGGTCGCACACAGAGTCCGCGTCCTCTCCCGGACTGGAGTGGTGATGGGCACCGTATCCACTCCCGAGGATTTCGTCTGGCTGGTCGGCGACTTCGCCTCCGAGGTTTCGGGGGTCGAGCACGCGGTCGTGGTGTCGGCGGACGGGCTACTACTCACCTCTTCGCGCGGTTTCCCCGTCGAGCACGCCGAGCAGCTGGCGGCGATCGTCAGCGGGCTGCAGTCCCTGGCCAAGGGAGCGGCCTGGCTGTTCGGCAAGGGCGAGAGCGAGGAGCTGCTGCTGCGGATGCGGCGCGGCCACCTGGTGGTGACGGCGATCGGTGAGGGTTCCTCACTGGCGGTTCTGACCGCGCCGGGCGCCGACATGAAGGTGGTGGCCTACCAGATGGCCGTGCTGGTCGAGGGCGCCGGGCACGCGCTCACCCCGCGGCTGCGCCAGCAGCTGCGGACGGTTCCCCCGAGACCGGTGTCGTGACGCCCGCATCGGCCCCGCGTCCGACCGAGCCCTCGCCGCCGCGCCCGCGATGGTCGAGGACGGTGTTCGCGCACAGCCTCCTCAGCGCCGCTGACCCGAACCGATCCGCCGCCGGCCTTCCCGACGCGGTGGTGGCGGTGTACGAAGCGGTGCGGTGCGCGCCGCGTCCGGTCGCGGTGGCCGAGATCGCCGCGCGCCAACGGCTGCCCCTCGGCGTCGCCGTGGTCCTGGCCTCCGAACTCGCCGGTCCCGGTCTGCTGCGGGTGTCGGCCCGCCCGGTCCTCCCGTACCCCCCTGAGGTCGTGGAAGGGGTCCTTGATGGCCTTCGACGTCTTTGACCCCGCTCCCGCGGAGCCGCTGCTGGTCAAGCTGGTCGTGCTGGGCGAGTCCGGGGCGGGGGTGTCCTCGTTCCTCGGGTCCTTCTGCGACTTCCCTCCGGTGGTCAACGCCGAAGCGGCGTTGTCGCCGCTGAGGTCGATCTCGTAGACGGAGCCGTCGACCCCGAACGGGACCGCCTCCTCGGCCTGCCCGCCGTTGAGGTCGTCAACAAGAGGAACGCGGACTTTCTGCACCATGGCTTCTTTCTCCTTCAATCGGAATAGAACTGGCTTCCACCAGTCGCCAACATACAGCGAACCGGAATGGCGTGCACGCACCGGCAATCCACCGCCGGGATATCGGTGAGACTCCTCCACGTTTTCCAGAGGCCTGACCCGTCAGCGCACACCCATGCGTCCGGGCCCTTCTTCATGGGGGGAGAAAAGACCATGGCTAATGCCTCTTTCCCCGGCCACTAGAATGGTGGAGAATCCCACTCCTTCGAGACGCCGCCGACCACGAAGAACGCGTCCCCTCGACCCCGAAGGGCCAGAGCAGGTGCCCGAGAGACCCATCCACGCCGCCACCCGCGCCCTGGTGAAAGCCGGCTTCGCAGGAGACGGCTCCCTGTTCACGCCCGAACGCGCGGTGTGGACCGCCGCCGTCGCCGACGATCTGCGCCTCCGGTTCGTCGATCCTCCGCGGCTGGAGAAGGAGTCCTTCACCGAAACGGTGGAGCGCAAGCTGCACGGCGCTCCCACGGAGACCGTCCAGCTTCTCGGCGAACTGCTTTTCCTGCACCTTCTCGCGCCCAGCAACGTGGGCGCCCCGGCCAAGAAGGCCCTGCTGTCGCGTGTCCTCGCGGCCGCGGCCGAACCGATCCCGGTCCCCTCGGGCCTGGACAGCGCGCTCGGTGACGGGTTCGCGAACGTCGGCCGCGCCTACGTCGCCTACCGGGACCGCCAGATCGGCTGGCTCGTCCGCCTGGTGCAGGCGTGGAAGGCCCTCCCTCCGGACAGCCGCCGCCAGGCCCTGGACGACCCGTGGACGTTCCGCGGCATCGTGGACTCGATTCCCGTCATGACGGCGTACAGCCAGCGCAACGCCCTCCTGCACCTGACGTTCCCCGCCGTGTTCGAGGCGATCGTGTCGCGGACCCACAAGCAGCAGATCGTCGACGCCTTCGCCGACGAGCCGACCGAGCGCAGCGGGGACGTGGACCGCGACCTGCTGGCCCTGCGCCACCACCTGGAGGCCGCGCGCGGCGGCCCCGTGGACTTCTACCACGGCGACCTCACCGCGCGGTGGCGCCCGGTCAAGGAGCAGCTGCCCGGCTATGCCCCTGACCTCAACCCGGTCGAGGGGGTGTGGTCGGTGATGCGCGGCGGCCTGGCCAACCTGGTACCCGGAGGTATCGACCAGCTCGCCGCGCTGATCCGCGCCCGACTCAAACCCATGCAGTACCGCCCCGGAGTACTCGAGGGGTGTCTGGCTGGGACCGGTCTGTTCCTGGATCCGTAACCCCACGAATTAAATCTCAGCAGCGGGTTTCGAAGATCACGGGCGAGCGAAGCTGGTAGCGGTACGCGCTTCTGCGCCCGTTCGGTTCAACTCAAAGCGGCCTCGATGATGACCGCGTCTGCTTCACGCGTGATGCCGCTGATAGCAAAGCCATCCGGAAGGATTTCCCACTTACCGTCGCTTTTTCCATGGCCTTCAGCAGTGAGCCGAGCGGTAATTTGATTGATCAGGCTCCGCTGAAGAAACGGTCCGGCGAGCTCGTACCCTCCGTGAAGCTGGACGGTGCGGACTCCACCGTCGAACAATGCGCGCAGAGTGGCGAAAGGATCGGCAGGATCGTGACGGTCAGGGATGTTGAGGATACCGACCCCGTGACTGTCCGGAACAGCTTCAGCGATACGGCCATCGGCAAAGATAACCGCGTCCGCGTGAGTACGGATACGAGAAAAATCAGAAGCGGCAACCCCGTTGGGACCGAAAGTGTAGGCCCACCACACGTTCGGATGACGGGTGTTCAGAGTTTCCATCCAGGGCCCCAGGACCAGTCTGGTTTCGTCCGCGAGAACCCCGACTTCGACGTCGAGGCCGGCGGTACGTAGGAGTGCTGCACCGCCTTCACCCCGGGATGTGGGATCGATCAGGGAGATGACAACGCGGGCAATGCGGGCATCGATGAGGGCTTGACGGCAGGGTGGGGTGCGGCCGTGATGGTTGCACGGTTCCAGAGTCACGATTGCGGTCCCCCCTCGTGCGCGGACTCCTGCTTGGGCGAGGGCCAAGGCTTCTGCGTGGGCTTCGCCCTTGCGATGGTGATAGCCCTCCCCTACCGGCTTTCCAGTGACATCGAGAATCAGGCATCCCACAGGCGGATTGGGGCTGGTAGTACCCAGACCATGGGCTGAAAGCGCGATAGCGCGTCTCATCGCGGCCTGTTCGGTGGGGTTGGCCATGATCAATTCTCTCCTGCCGCATCAAGTTCGTTGAGAAGCCTCTTCACCACAGGCAGAGCTTGGTGCCGACGAAGAGGAGCAGCGATAGCGGCAAGGTCATTGACCGCTCTGCCGGTCCCGGTGGCATGGGCGATCGCCAAAGCCTCGCGGGCTAAAACAGCAGCGTGTTCGGGCTCTTCAAGGAAGGTGTAGGCGGCAGCACAGCGAGCGAGCGCGACACCTCGGTCGCGTTGGTAGACGACTGGCATGCGGGGAATGACGTGGTCATAGATAGCGACGGCGCGCTGAGGAAGCCCCAAAACGGTCCAGGCACGGGCGCGCTCGAGTTCGATGTAGCTGAGCGTGCAGAAACTGCCGTGACCGTTGCGGGCATCGCCGTAGAGGTCTGGGTCCACCGCCCATTCCAAAGCCTGATCGAAGAGGCGGTGTGCGCCTTGTTCATCCCCAATGCGCGCGAAACCAGCGGCCTGCTGCTGGACGATAGCCGAACGCATTGGCCTGGGTAGTGCGTCGCGGTTGCGTTGAGCTGTCTCAGCCAGAGCGATGCTGTTGCCAGGCTCTTCGGCCTGTTGGCTCTTCCGAAAGAACGCCCAGGCCAGCATGGCTTGGTCATCAGCTTCGTAAGCCCATTGAACAGCACGGTCGGTCCAGGCATGGGCTTTAACGACATCGCCGGAGTCCTCATACAGCCAGGAGGCTGATTCGGCGTAGCGTGCTGCCAGAGACAGCAGTCCTTTGCGCAGGGCCGTTCCGAAGGACGCCAGATTCAGGAGTTCTTCAATGATTCGGATCTGGTCGCAGACTCCTCGTAGAGCTGCTCGCGGGCCGAGCAGATTGTCGGTCTTGACCAGGTGATGCCACTGCTGACCCAGGTGTCGCAGGAGTTCGGATTCGTACATCTGTCCCGCAAGCTCCACTGCAGCGACTTCTGGATGACCAGGCTGCCCAGCGATAGAACTACTGGCAGTGGCGGCTTCCCATGGACGAGGGAGTAGACCGAGGAAGTGCCCGGGGATCCGCATTCCGTCAGCAATCTGGATGATCTTGTCGTAAGTGGTAATTCCTCCTTTCCCTCGGGCCAGGGTTCCCACCCGTTCGGGTTTGATATCGCAAGACTCGGCAATCTTGCTGTAGCTGATACCGCCCCATTTGCGGGTGAGGTAGAAGAGACGACCGAAGTCCTTACGCGCTAGGGCCTGCTGGACATCCAAGCGCTGCAAGACATGAGTCGGGAGTGCGGCAGGAGGAACATAGTCGCTCATCGCTTGTCTCGCAGACATCCTCGACGGTTGCACATGAATTGCCATCAGCGGCTCTACCCATGATGGGTACCCCTCGTACGGGCAAGCACTGCGCACAGCCGCTTCGCAACGATTACAGCATGCACAGAACACACCAGGGTCCCCCCACCTCAAGCGGCGCCAAACCATTACAGGTGTTCACTCCCGAGGATTTCGCATGGCTGGTCGGCAACTTCGCCTCCGAGGTTTCGGGGGTCGAGCACGCGGTCGTGGTGTCCGCGGACGGGCTACTACTCACCTCTTCGCGCGGTTTCCCCGTCGAGCACGCCGAGCAGCTGGCGGCGGTCGTCAGCGGGCTGCAGTCCCTGGCCAAGGGGGCGGCCTGGCTGTTCGGCAAGGGCGAGAGCGAGGAGCTGCTGCTGCGGATGCGGCGCGGCCACCTGGTGGTGACGGCGATCGGTGAGGGTTCCTCACTGGCGGTTCTGACCGCGCCGGACGCCGACATGAAGGTGGTGGCCTACCAGATGGCCGTGCTGGTCGAGGGCGCCGGGCACGCGCTCACCCCGCGGCTGCGCCAGCAGCTGCGGAACGGCCGGCGGGAGGTCGCGGTCCGATGACCCGTGTTTCCTTCCGTCCTGAAGCCGGCGCGCCTCGGCGCGGGTCGTGTCCGCGAGTAATGGTGCAGGCCCACACCCTGGTGCGGGTGGCCGACGCTTCGGTGGCACCGTCAGATCCGGTGGTCGTGGCGCTGCCTGACGGGGCCGGAGCCGTGTATGGAGTATGCCTGGAAGCGCAGCAGCCGTTGCTGCTGGTGGAGGTCGCGGCCCGGTTGCAGATCCCCCGGGGCGCGGCGCTGGTTCTGGTCACCGGCCTGGTGGAGCAGGGGCTGCTGCGTGCGGGCACCGGTGTGCCCACGCGGATCATGTTGGAAGGGGTTCTCGATGCCCTCGCCGGTCTTTGACGGTTCGCTGACCTCGGTGAAGGTGCTGGTGACGGGTGCGCCGGGGGCCGGAAAGTCCACGCTGGTGGCCGCCCTGTCGGATTCCCCTCCGCTGCTGGTGGCCGACCTGGTGTACTCCGCGGACGGCCTGGCTGAGATGTCGGTCTCGTCCTGGCCCGGGGCGTTCGCCGCGGGGGCGGTGGTGATGAACGTCGGGCGCCGCATCCTGCCCGACGGTCTGGTGCTGGCGCTGGTGGGCGCGCCGTCCGCGCCGTGGACCGACCCGATGTGGGACGAGGCGCTGCGCGATGCTGCGGCGGCAATCGTGCTGGCGCACCCGCGCGAGGTCGCAGCGGCCTACGAGCACATCGCGCTGCTGGAGGAGCGGGGCGTCCCGTTCGTGGTCGCCGTGTCCATGGTGGCCGGCATTCCGCTGCCGTCCTCGTCCGCGGTTCGGGAGCTGTTGGAGCTGGCGTCCGCAGTCCCGGTCATACTCTGCGACCTGCGACTGCGCGCCTCGGGGGTGGGGCTGCTGCGCGATGCCCTGCGCGTCGCCCGAGACCGGCTTCCGGCCCTGCCCCCTGCGATGGATGACGGTCACGAAGGAGGCCGGTCATGACCAGGATGTTGATCGTCGGGTCGGGCCAGTCCGGGCTGATGCTGGCCGCCGGGCTGCTGGGCCGGGGCGTGGCGGTGGACGTGTTCACCCGCGACTCCACCGCCGAGCTGCGCGCGCGTCCGCCCGCCCTGACCCAGCTCACCTTTCCCGCGGTCCTGGCCGCCGAGCGGGACGCGCACCTGGACTTCTGGTCCGCGAGCGCCCCGGGGTTCACGTCGATCCGGCTCACCATGGGCCCCGACAACGCGCCGCCGTCGTCGTTCACCGGCCGTCTGCCGGCCCCCGGGTACGCGGTCGACCACCGGCTCAAGACCGCGGACTGGCTCGAGCACTTCGAGGACCAGGGCGGGAGCGTGCACGTCAAAACGGTCACGCTGTCGGACCTGGAGTGGTTCGCCCGGCGGGGCATGTACGACGTGGTGGTGCTCGCCGGAGGCAGCCGGAGCGAACTCGGCGTCCTGTTCGAGAACGACGCCTCCCGTTCGGGCGGCGCCACCGCCCGGGTCGTCTCCCAGGTCTACCTCGACGGCGTCGTCCCCGGCGGCGCCGACATGGAAGTGGCCACCACTCCGCACGGCGAGGTCGTCGCGGTTCCGGTGCTGACTCCGGACGGGCCCGCCACGAGCGTGCAGGTCTTCGCCCGCCCCGGCGGGCCGCTGGACCCAGGCCTGCTCGACCCCGCCGGTCCGGGGCCGCGCCGCCGCGCCGACCCGACCCCCCAGGTCGGGGCGTTCACCGCCGGCGCGCTGCGGCGGTGCGCCCCGGCGCTGGCCGAGCGGTGCGCCGGGGCCGAGGCCGTGGACCACTCGGCGCTCGTGGTCCGCGTGGATCCGGCGGTGCGCCGCCCGGTCGCGATGGTCGGCGGCACCCCGGTGCTGGGAATCGGTGACCTGGTGCTGACCGTGGACCCCGCCTCGGGGCAGGGCGCGGCCGCCTCCACGCTGGTCGCGGCGACCGTGCGCGAGTGGCTCCTGGACCGCGCCGCCGCGGGAGGGCTCCTGTCCGACGCCGCGTTCCTGACCGGCGCCTACGAGGCGTACTGGCGGGCGCACGGCCGCTACACCAGCGACTTCTCCCGCATGGTCACCGAGTTCTGGGCCGGCACCCTGCCCGAGACCGTGCTGGCGACGTTCGCCCAGGCCTCGACCGACCCGGCCGTCGCCGACGAGTGGGTGTCCTCCTTCGATCACCCCGCCGCGTTCTCCGACTGGTTCCTCACCACCTGACCTCCTCGCCGTCTCCGCTCCTCTACACCCACGCGCCGAATCGAGGCCCCCTCATGCCCCAGCCCCCTTCCCGACCCCGCAGATCCAACGAGCCCAACCCCAACGCCTACAGCCCGGCCGTGCTGGGTTTCGTCTACACGCCTTATGTGATCCGTTTCAGCCACCGTTTCGCCTGGCAGGTTCCCAACTCCGTCCTGCACCGCAACCACGCCGACAACATCGGGGCGAACCACCTGACGGTCGGTCCCGGAAACGGCTACTTCCTGTCCAAGCTGCCGCCTTCCACGGCGCTGCGCTCGCTGACCCTGATGGACCTGAACGCCACCTGCCTGAAGGTCGCCGGGGACCGGCTCCGGGGCCGGTTCGACGTGCGCACGATCGAGCAGGACGCGCTCAAGCCGTGGCCGGTGGCCGAGGGCGGCCTCGACTCGGTGGACTGCCACATGATGCTGCACACCGTGCGCGGTTCGAGCATGCTGGACAAGGAGGGGCTGATCGCCGAGGCGGCCAAGGCGCTCCGACCGGGCGGGAGGTTTATCGGCGCCACGATCCTGGCCAAGGGCGAGGGCGTGGTCCTCAACGGGCTCGCCACCAGGCTGATGAACACCTACAACGGCCAGAGCAACACGTTCGCCAACGCCAACGACTCCTCCGAGGACCTGCGCGCGCTCCTGGAGAAGCACTTCTCCGAGGTGCGCTACGAAGTGCACGGATGCACCGGGGTGTGGGTGGTGACCCGATGAGCTCCCGGCAGCCACGGACGCGTGCGGCGGTCACCGGGATCGGCTGCCGCCTGCCCGGCGGCGTCGACTCCCCTCAAAAACTGTGGGACGCGCTCACGGCGGGCGAGGATCTGACGGGGCCGATCCCCGCGGACCGGTGGGCGCGGATGGTCGGACGCCTGCACCCCGACCAGCGGCCCGAGCGGCCGTGGAGCGTCGGGGTGATCGACGACATCGACGCCTTCGACCACGCCTTCTTCGCCATCGGCGCGGCCGAGGCCGCCGAGATGGACCCCCAGCAGCGCATGATCGCCGAGGTCGTGACCGAGGCGCTGGCCGACGCCGGGATCGCGCCCGGCGCGCTGGCCGGGTCGGATCGGGTCGGCGTGTGGTCCGGGTCCGCGTCTTTCGACCAGGCGGGGATCAACTTCGCGCCCGGCCGCGCGATCGCGATGGGCACCGTGTCGGGGACGTCGCCGTCGATCCTGGCCAACCGGGTCTCCTACCTGCTGGACCTGCGGGGCCCGTCCATGGCCGTGGACACCGCGTGCAGCGCGTCGGCGACCGCGCTGCACCTGGCCCGCCGCTCCGTGGAGCTGGGCGAGGTCGACACCGCGATCGTCACCGGCTCCAACATCCTGCTCAACCCCGGGGTCACGGCCGCGTTCGCCGACGCCGGGGTGCTCGCGCCCGACGGGGTGTGCCGCCCCTTCGACGAGGCGGGCGACGGGTACGTGCGCGCCGAAGGAGTCGTGGCCGTGGTGCTGCGCCGCCTCGCCGACGCGCGGGAGGACCGGGACCGGGTCTACGCGGTGGTGCGCGGCTCGGCCGCCAACTCCGACGGCCGCTCCCGCGGCCTGTACGCCCCCAACCCGCCCGCGCACCGGGCCCTGCTCGCCGCGGCGTACGCGGCCGCGGACCTGGACCCCGCGCACGTGGACTACGTGCAGGCACACGGCACCGGCACCAAGGCCGGCGACTCCTCCGAGACGCGCGCCCTGGCCGCGGTGCCCGGCGCGGGCCGCCCCGCGGAGCGGCCACTGCTGGTCGGGTCGGTCAAGGGCGTACTCGGCCACAGCGAGGGCGCGTCCGGGCTGGTCGGGGTGGTCGCCGCCGCGCTCGCGATCCACCACGGCACGGTACCGCCGACCGCCAACCACACCCGGCCCCGCCCGGCCCTGGCGCGGCAGCCCCTGCGGGTGCCGACCGAGGCCGAGCCCTGGCCCGAGACGGGGCGGCCCCGCACCGCCGGGGTGAGCGCGTTCGGGTTCGGCGGCTCCAACGTGCACGTCGTCCTGGAGCAGGCCCCCGACCCCGAACCGGACCCGGCACCGGAAGCGGGGGCGGGGTTCTTCCTCGTCCCCGTCAGCGCCGCCACCCCCGCCCGGCTGGCGGGGACCGCCGAGGCGTGGGCGTCGCTCCTGGCCGAGGGTGCGGACGCGGGCGCGGTGGCCTCGACCGCGCAGCACCGCCGCGACCACGCCCCGGTGCGGGCCGCCGTCGTCGCCTCCACCTCCGAGAAGGCGGCCGACGCGCTGCGCGCGCTCGCCGACGGGACCCCCCACCCCGCGCTGGTCGGGCCGCGCGCCGCGCCGGCCCGGCCGGGGCCGCTGGTGTGGATGTTCGCCGGCCAGGGCTCCCAGCACGCGGCGATGGCCCGGAGCTCCTACCGGGACCTGCCCGTGTTCCGCGAGGCGCTGGAGGAGGCCCGCGACGCGCTGGTCGCGCACCTGGGCCGCGCGGTGTGGCGGCCGGGCCAGGAGATCGACGGGTTCGAGGCCGCCCAGCACGCCATCTTCCTCACCCAGGTCGCCCAGGCCGCGACCTGGCGGCACTGGGGGTACGCCCCCGACGTGGTGATCGGGCACTCGCTCGGCGAGGTCGCCGCCGCGCACGCCGCCGGGGCGCTCACCCTGGACGACGCCACACGGGTGGTCGCCGCACGCTCGTCGCTGCTGGCCCAGACCGAGCACCTGGGCGGGCTGCTGGTCACCGACCTGACCCCGGAGCACGCCGAACACGTCATCGACCAGCACGGACACACCGAAACCCTGGTCGTGGCCGCGCGCAACGCGCCCGACACCACCGTGGTGAGCGGCTTCGAGGCCCCGTTGGAGGAGCTGCGCGCCGCCCTGGAGGCGGACGGGGCGTACGTGCGCCGCGTCGCCGACGACGTGCCCGCGCACTCGCCGGCGGTGGAGCCGCTGGTGCCGCGCCTGGGCGAGGCGCTGGCGGGGCTGGCCCCCCGTGCCACGCCCGGCACCGTCTTCTGCTCCACCGTCCAGGCGGGCCCGGTGGACGGCGACCGGCTGGACGCCGGCTACTGGACGGACCAGCTCCGCGCCCCGGTGCGGTTCGCCGAGGCGCTGGCCGACGCGGCGGCGCCGGGCGCGGTCGTGCTGGAGGTCGCGGGACGCTCCACCCTCGCTTCGGCCGCCGCCTCGACCCTGGCCACCACCGGGGCGGACTCCAGTCTGGTGGTGGCCGCCACCGACCGCGGCGGCGCCGACGACCACGCCGCCCTGCTCACCCAACTCGCGGCCCTGCACACCGCCGGACACACCCCCGCGCGGTGGCCCGAACCGCGCCGCGCCCCGGTCCGGCTCCCGGTGTTCTGGGAACGCGAAAAGGCGCCAAGCAGCGCGGACCGGCCGAGTCTGGCCGCGGTCCTGGCCGACGGGCCCGGTGACGCCGCGGCCACCGCCGAGGCGCTGGCCCGGCTCGCCGCCGACGCCCTGGCCACCACCCCCGACGCCCTGCCACGGGACGTCCCCCTCATCGACCTGGGCCTGTCCTCGGTCGCCGTGATCGGCCTGCGCGACGTCCTGCGCGCCGCCCACCCGGCCCTGGCCGCCCTGAACGTGCGCACCCTTCTCGACCCCGGCACCACCCTGAACCACCTGGCCGGCCTCGCCATCGGCCTGGCCCTACCCGCGCGGGACAGTCACTGAAGATCCCCGCCGCGCCACGGCCACCCGCATCCGCCACCCGTCCGTCCGCCACCCGTCCGTCCGCACACCGAAGGCCCACACGATGACCGCGCACCCCCCCGAACCCGAGATCGACTTCTACAACCCCTCCCCCGCCCGCGTCCACGACTACCTCATCGGCGGCAAGGACAACTTCGAGGTCGACCGCGCCGCCGTCCGGGAACTCACCGACACCATCCCCAGCCTGCCCGCCATGGCACTGGCCACCCGGGCGTGGCTGGGCCGCGTCGTCACCCACCTGGCCGGCGAAGCCGGCGTCACCCAGTTCCTCGACATCGGCTCGGGCCTGCCCACCACCGGCAACACCCACACCATCGCCCAGACGGCCGCCCCCGCCGCGCGGGTGGTCTACGTCGACAACGACCACCTGGTCCTGGCCCACTGCCGCGCCCTGCTCACCGAGAACCCCCGGGTGCGGGTGGTGCACGGCGACCTGCGCGACCCCCACCGCATCCTGGACCACCCCGAGGTCACCGGCCTCATCGACCCCACCCGCCCCATCGCGCTCATCCTGTCCTCGGTCCTGGCCTTCCTCGGCGACCACGACCGTCCCCACGACGCGGTGGCCGCCCTGCGCGCCCGCCTCGCCCCCGGCTCCTACCTGGCCGTCAGCCACCCCGACAACACCGTCGCCCCCGACCAGGCCGCCCACTTGGACCAGCTCTACGCCACCCTCTCCCCGCCCGGGAAGACCCGCTCCCCCGAGGAGATCGCCCGCTTCCTCACCGGCCTGCGCCTGCTCGACCCCGGCCTCGTCCACGTCGGCCACTGGCGCCCCGCCCCCGGAGAACCCACCTGGACCCCCGAACAGGCCTGGGTCCTCGCCGGCGTCGGCCGCCTCGACCACCCCGCCACACCCCCACCCTGACCCCGGACTTCCCTTCCGCCCGGCCACATGATCGAGAACAAGAAACCACTCCCCGTGACACCACCCACCGGCTCCACCGCCGTGCCCGCCCCTGCCGTCGGCCCGGGAACCGCCACTGCCCGCGAGTGCCGGGAGTAGGCGTGTCCCACGGATGGCGCAGGCACGGCGCCTGCACCCCCGACGACGACTGGCTGCTGTTCGCCGCCGAGGAGGCCTACCGCAAGAAGGGGGCGAAACGCGTGTGCGGCCCCTGCCCGGTACGCACCGAGTGCCTGGCCGAAGCCCTCGACAACCAGATCCCCGCCGGGGTGTGGGGCGGAATGACCACCCGCCAACGCCGGGAGCTGCTCCGCGAACACCCCGACGTGGTCTCGTGGCGCGTGCTGTTCGACGAAACCCGCCACGCCCGCACCGCGAAAACCTGACCTCCTCTTCCACCTCACCGCAGCTTCCGTCCTGGTCTGCTCCAGTACGTCAGGCCGCCGGGCGGGGCCACCACCCCCGCCCCGCCCCCTATTCGCCTCCTCGACCACGAAAAACCCTCATGGAAACGTCCTCCGCGGTGTTCACCTTGTGGCCGCACCAGATCGAAGCCGTCGAAGCCGCGGCCAAACAGCTCACCCTCCACGACCGCGTCCACGACATCCTGGCCTGCGGCACCGGCAAGACGATCCTCGGCCGCGTCGTGGCCGACACCGTCGCCCCCAACGGCCGGACGCTGGCCGTGGTGCCGCGCATCAACCTGATCACCCAGACCCTGCACGACTACCAGCGGCTCGACGACGCCGGGCTCGGCCGCGTGCTCATCATCTGCTCGGATCCCTCCGTCGCCCGGGACCCGCGCCTGGCGGGCCTGGACACGGTGGTGACCACCGACCCCGCCGCGATCACCCGCCTCGTGTCCGACGCACCGGGGAGGGTTACGGTGGTGGCGACCTACGACAGCACCTGCGAGGCGGTCATGACCGCCCACGCCTCCCACGCCCTCCCCGCCTGGGACCTGGTGCAGCTGGACGAAGCCCACCACACCGTCGGCACCGGGGCCTGGACCCGGGTCCACTCCGACGCGCACCTGCCCGCCCGGCGGCGCCGGTACACCACCGCCACCGCCAAGCTGCTGACCGCGCGGCGCGGCGGCGACACCGAGGCGGCGTCGATGAACGACCCCGCGGTGTTCGGGGTGCGCGGCTACGAACTCGGCTTCCACGCCGCGATCCGGCGCGGCTTGCTCGCCCCGTTCCGGGTGGTGGTACCGGTCGTCACCGACAGCCAGGTCCACGACCTGTGGGACCGCTCCGCGCCCGTGCGGGTGGGGCGGGCCGCGGTGAGCGCCGACGTGCTCGCCGCGCAGATCGCCGCGCTCAAGGCCATGCGCGAGTTCGGCGCCCACCGCGCCCTGTCCTTCCATCCCCGGGTGGCGGCCGCCCGGCTGTGGACGGCGGTGCTGCCCCAAGCCGCGGCCCTACTCGACGGCGAGCACCGCGTCGACGTCGCGGCGCGCCACCTCAACTCCACCCATCGCGCCACCCAGCGCACCGCCGCCCTGGACTGGTTCTCCGCGCCACTGGCGTCACCCGCCCAGGTGCGGGTGCTCACCAACGTGCGGCTGTTCCGCGAGGGGTTCTGGACGCTTCACCGGCTACGGCACAGTGCCCTGACGCACGACGCAGAGGACGGCACCTCGACCCCGATGCTGCTGGCCCGCTCCCGCCATGCCTCCGTCCGCTCCCTGAAGCGGTACGCCCGCCCCGGCGTCGACTCGGTCGCCCGGCACGTCGCCGAACGCGACCCCGCTGCACGTCGCCGCACGTAAATCCGAGCGGATCAGGGCTTCAAGATCACCCCGTTTCCCCTTTGGCGTGTATCTCAGTCACTCCCCTAATGGAGTGTGCGGATCCACCTCACCTCTTGGCGAAAGGGTTCCGGGTGATATGCGTGCCATGTAAAGATCAGTGAGGCATACGCCAGAGGTCAGGCTGGAGGAAAGATGGCGGGTACGACAGCTCCGTTCGAAGCATCGGCATCCGCGGTTGGGTACGTGTACCAGCTCCGCAAGGCCCTTCATTCCTGTGTCGACCAGCACGGCCGCGGGCTTGACTGGTGCATTGCCATCGAAGCGGGCGACGACGTAGAGGAAGTCGTCGAAGGCGGCCGGATCCTCTACCAGCTCAAGCATCGAGCCGCTGGCGTCACAATGTCGGATTACAGCACAGACCTGTGGAAAACCCTGCGGATCTGGGCCCATAGTGTCACCAACAAGCAGCTTGATCTTGACGAGACGGACCTCTTCCTCCTGACTACCGCCGACCTGACTCCCGATTCGGCTGGCTACCTACTGCAGCCCGTCGCCTCGGGGGTCAGGGACGAGAGCCGCGGGCTCCAAGCGCTGGAGGCTGCTAGGAAAGCCTCCACCAGCAAGGACAACAAGAAGGCATACGAAGCCTTCGACAAGCTCTCGGCGGATGAGCGACGAGCCATGCTCGCCCGAGTACAGGTCATCGGCAATGCCCCAGATGTCGATGAGGTGGAAAAGTTGCTGCTCGAGCGAGTGGTCTCCGCCGTCGGACATGCGTATGCCAGCCCCTTCCTGCAGCGCCTGGAAGGCTGGTTCTATCAGCGTACGATCCGGCAGCTGCGCACGGAGGAGATGGACGCAATCACGGGGAACGAGTTCGACTACGTGTTCACCGACCTGCGTAATCAGTTCCGGCCGGAGAACCTTCCCATCGACGAGGACATTGCCGTCCTCCAACCGAATCCGTCGGACTACGCAAGCATGGTCTTCGTCCGCCAGATGGACCTGATCGACATCGGAAAGACCAGGGTCGGGATCGCAGTGCGCGACTACATTCGCGCCTTCACCCAGCGTTCCCGGTGGTCGGAGGACAAATTGCTGTTGCCCGGCGAGATCAGCAAGTATGAGCGCCGGCTCGTCGAGGAATGGCAGGACCTCTTCGCGGAGATGGAAGACAACATCGGCGCAGAGTCGACGGAAGCGGAGAAGGTGGCGGCCGCCAAGAAGATCTATCAGTGGGCCACGCGCGAAGCACGTCCGCGTATCCGCGTCGGATGCGACGAACCGTTCGTCTCCAAGGGCTCCTTCCACATCCTGGCTAACGACCTGCAGGTGGGCTGGCATATTGATTTCATGACACGGCTCATGGCCGTACTGGAGCCGGTAGGAGTGGCGAAGGCGTGAACGCTTTCACTCAACTCAGCCGGGAAGAACGTGCCTTGTACAACCCGCCGTTTACCGCGCTCGTCACCTGCCGCGCAGTCCAGGGCCATGAGTTTCAGTACAGCCAGCCATGCCCGATCGCGGTAGCTGTCTTGTCTGCCGTGATGGCCCTGCAACCGGCTGTGCGCCGCACCCTGCCGAAATCCCTCAACAGTGGGCTGACTCGATGGCTGGAGGAGAACAAGGCTGTCAAAGTGACCATGTCACAGAACGCCACCGTCTTGGCCGCAGTGGTGCGCCCAGGGCTTCTCCTGGCGCTGCAGAGCGAGGCCGTACACGTCAATGAGGCAGGCAAGCTCACAGTGGCACCCAGTCGGCTCACGAAAACGATCAACGGTGCCACGGACGAGATCCAGGCCATCCAGAAGGCGGCATACCTTTTGGGCCGCTGGCTCCCGAGTACGGGCAGCCTGAGCACCGTCATGGCATTGCTAGGAGTCCGGCCGTGACGTTCCAGATCAGCGCCATCTCCATCTACAACGAAGACGGCCGCATCCGCACCGTCCCCTTCAAGACCGGCAAGCTCAACATCATTACTGGCGACTCGCGGCGCGGGAAGAGCGCTCTGCTCAACATCGTCGACTACTGCCTGGCCAGCAAGAAGTACGTCATTAAGGGCGCCGCGCTGCGCAACTTCGTGCAGGTCTTTGCCGTCACCCTGGTGAAGGACCAGCAGCAATTGTTCGTCGCGCGGCCTGCCCCGGCCGGCAAGGCGGCAACAGCGACGACGATGTGCGTCGTCGCTCAAGCACTTGGCGCACCACCGCCGCAGTGGGCAGAGCTGAACTTCTCCACTCCTCTCGACATAGCCAAGAACGTCCTGTCGGAGTTCGCCGACATCGACCGGACAGTGCGGATCCCGGCCGTCCGCAGCGCTACCCCGATCCCACCGTCAGTGCGCCATGCGCTCTTCTTCTGTCTGCAGAAGCAGAACGAGGTCGCCAATCCGGACCTGCTGTTCCACTCGCAGGGCGAGGAGTTTTTGCCAGCGACGATCCGGGCGATGATTCCCTACTTCCTTGGTGCCGTCGATCCCGATCAGGCGTTGCTGGAAAACCGGCTCCGTCTACTGCGCCACGAACTCGCCCAGTTGGAGGCTGCGTTGGCTGCCGCCCGTAGCCTGTCAGCAGCCTCCGGGCAGGCACTGGCTCTGGTCACTGAAGCTGTCGAGGCAGGCCTGCTGCAACCGCCACGTGAGGGGATGACAGCAGAGAGAGCGTTGGAGCATCTCCGCCAAGCCATCGCGGAGAGCGCCCCCACACAGATACCTGATGCCGGAGATGATCCCGTCTCCGCTCTCGTAGAGCAGCGTCGAGGCCTGCGTGAACGGCACGGACGGGCTCGCGCACGCATCGCCAACCTGAAGCGTGCCGCTCAGGAGAACAATGAATTCCTGGACCAGGCGGCAGAGCAGCATGCCCGTCTGGCCACACTCAACCTCTTCGCACCAGCCAACACGGCAGACCAGGAGCCGCGTTGTCCGGTGTGTGACAGCCACCAGCCGCAGTTGAGCCAGATCGCGGAGGTCATCAACCGGGACCTCGGCCGTCTCGACGCCGACATGACTGTCATCGGCAGCGACACCCCTGAAATCAACGCCCTCATCGCAGCGGAAAAAGACACCCTCCAGGAGATCCGCAGTGCTTTGGGCCGCAATCAGGAGCAGCTCGATACGCTGACCGCCGGCCAGCGCGCTGCGCAAGGCCAGGCGGACGTCTCGCGACGGGCCGTGCTTGTCCAAGGCCGCATCAGCCTTTTCCTCGAGACGGCTGGACGCCATGTCCAAGGCCCTCAGGTCGTGGACCGGCGCGAAGAAATCGGAGCGAAGATTGCAGAACTCGAGGAGGCGATCGGAGCCGGAGCACGAGACGACCGACTCAACAGTTTCGTCTCCCGGATCAATACGAAGATCAAGGACAAGGCTGCCACTTTGGACCTTGAACACAAAGAGTCACCAATCCGTCTCGATCCGCAGGGGTTGACCGTCATCGCAGATACCGCTCGCGGTCCGGTCCGTCTGGCCGACATGGGAGGCGGCGAGAACTGGCTCGGCTACCACGTCGCCACCCTCCTGAGCATGCACGAATGGTTCTCCGAGCAGCGCAGTCCCGTGCCTCGCTTCCTCATCCTCGACCAGCCGTCCCAGGTCTATTTCCCTGAAGACGCTCCGGACAGCACCGCCTTGGCCGGACCCGACAGAACAGCTCTACTCAACCTCTACAAGACCATTCAGAGCACGGTTGAAGCCCTTGACGGTGACTTCCAGGTGATTGTGATGGAACACGCGGACCTGGACGACGAACCCTTCCGTAGTTCGGTCGAGGCACGTTGGAGGCGCAGCAACGACCAGGCTCTCGTGCCTCAGGATTGGATCACCGCAGACATCAATGATGACTAACAGATCCCCGTCCGCGTCTCGGCTTCGGTGCCTGCGGAGTTACTCCAGCCAGGGACCCGAAGCAGGCAGGATGGCGATCCGGCGCTGTCCCTGGGCAGACGCCTTCTTCTTCAGCTCGAGGTTCTCGTAGTAGAGGTTCGCGGTCACCGTGGCGAGTGCGTCGAGCTTGCCCTGCAGTTCAGTGACCCGGCTGTTGGCCTCGCGCAGCCTCCGTCGTAAGTCGGTGATTGTCTTGTGCCGGTTTTATTGGAGGCTCTGGCGACCGTGATCAACTGCCGCATCGGGGGAAGTCATCAGTTACTCAACGAACGTCTATTACCAGACCCCGCTCATCATCGGCCCTGACGAACACCCGGTGGGACGGACTGAAACGGGAGCGCTCCTTGCCGGTCTCGTCAAGAGTTGGTCGCATGGCCGGGAATCGTGGTCCGGCCTTTCCTGCAGACCGGGCCACGGCGGCGGTCGGCCGACGGTCAACCAGCGGTCACGCGGGACGTCGGGCTTGTGTGAAGCGGGGGGAGTAGTAGTCGGACCGGACGGGTTCGACGCGGACGGGGTTGCCGGTGGAGGGGGCGTTGACCATCTGGCCGCCGCCGACGTACATGGTGACGTGGCTGGGCGCGGGGCCCGATCCGGTGTCGTAGAACAGCAGGTCGCCGGGGGCGAGTTCGTCCAGGCCGACGGGGGTTCCGGTTCGGACCTGGTCGGTGGTGACGCGGGGGATGTCCACTCCGGCGGCCTGCCAGGCGCGCATGGTCAGGCCTGAGCAGTCGAAGGCGTTGGGGCCGGTTCCGCCCCACAGGTAGGGCTTGCCGACCTGGGCCAGTGCCCATTCGGCGGCGGCGCGTCCGGCGTCGCTGCCTTCTCCCCCGCCGACGGTGGCGGGTGGGAGGGCGGTGTAGGCGTCGATCCACTCCAGGACGTGGTCGACGTAGTCGCGGCTCGGGTTGTACCGGTACAGGGCGGCGTCGAGTTGGGCGCGGTCGGTGAAGTCCACGCTGCTCCCACCGCTGGCGCACAGCTCCACCGCGGTGGACAGCACGCTGTCGTAGGCGTTGTGGGGGTCGGCGGCGCCGTCGCCGTTGCCGTCGCGGCCGTAGCGGGCCCAGTTGGCGGGCAGGTGCTGGGTGACGCCCACCGCCCGGTCGTAGGTGGTGTCGCCGTCCCAGCGCCCGTTGTCGGTGTCGTAGTGGGGGGTGAGGTTTCCGCCGACGCCGGAGCCGTCGAGGCGGGGGCCGGTGAAGGGCGGCTCCACGTCGCCGTGGGCGGCGATGTCGTGTCCAGCGGCGTGGGTGGACTCGACGCGGCCGATTCCGGCGAGGATCGCCCAGGTCATGCCGGTGCAGCCGGGTTCGAGGCTGTTCAGGCGGGCGGCGGCGCGGAGGTAGGCGTCCAGCAGGACGTCGGGGATGCCGTCGACGTGGGCGGGACCGCTACTGGTGGTGCGGGCGGAGGTGGTGCCCGCGACCGCGCCGAGAAGGACCGGAAGCAGAAGCAGCGCCGCGGTGGCGGCGATCGCGGCTTTGGCCATCACGGGTCCTCGTCTTCGGCCGGGGCCAGGGCCGCCAGGAGGTGCCGGTCCGGGGCGGAGGCCGGCCGCCAGACGGCGGCGGCGGGGCCGGGCGCGTCGAGCCGGGCAACGGTGGTGAGCCAGGTCGGCACCACGGCGGGGGCCGCGGAGGCGAGGCGTTCGGCCAGGTTCTCCTCGCGGATCGGACCGGTGGTGATGACCAGTAGCGGGGTGGTGATGGCGCTGGTGTGGGCCAGAGCCGCGTAGCCGGGAAGTTTGGCGGCGACCCGGTCCAGGGGCTCGGTGCCGGTGTCGTACTCGACGAACGCGTCGACGACCGTCCCGTCTTGGCGCCAGCGCAGGTAGGCGTCGGGGCGGATGTGCCGCCCCCACTCGGCGGCGCACCGCGCCTCGCCCCACCAGGTCTCCAGGGCCGCGCCGGGGGTGGCGCGGGCGGCGCGGGTGAACGCCACCAGGCAGTCGGTGGTGCCGGTGGTGTGGGCCAGGCGGGTGGAGTGGGCGATGGCCAGGGCGTGGTCGTGGCGCCACCGCAGCCGCGCGAACGGAACGCCTCGGCGGTGGGCCAGCGCGTGGGCGCCGACGGGGGCCAGCACCCAGTGCCAGGGGGCCGACCCGGTGGCGGTGTGGGGGCGGAACCGGTCGACGGCGCCGAGCCGGTGCAGTTGCAGCAGGCGGGTGCGGGCGCGCCGCGAGTGGGGGTCGCCGAAGAACAGGGCGGCGGCCTGGCGGGTGGTCAGGACGCGGTGGGTGTGCAGGGCGTCCAGGAGGGCGTAGTCGCGGGGAGTGGCGCGGCCGGCGAAGCGGGCCGTCATCGCCGGGGTGGGCTGGGCGGGCACCGGGTTTCCTTCCTTTCGTCACCATCGGGTCCGCACGTCGGTTCGGCGCGTACCGGGCCGCGGCGCGGCGGAGGTGGGGGTGTGGCGGCGGGCGGCCGCGCGCACGGCGGTGGCCCGTCCGGAGACGAGGGGCGGGAGGGGGCGGGTGCGCAGGGTGAACGCGGGCCGTTCGCGCGCTCCCACCAGCAGGCGGCCGACGGCCTGGTAGTCGCCCAGGTGGGTGAGGTCGTAGCCGGACACGCTCGGCAGGGTGTGGGCCTCCAGTTGCGCGGCGTCGTCGGGCGAGCAGGTGAAGTAGATCTTGGAGCGGGCGTTGGCGGAGAGGGCCTTGCGCAGCTCGGGCGGAAGCTGGCCGAGTTCCTGGTGGGCCAGGGTCAGGGCGAGCCGGTAGCCGCGCGCCTCGGCGAGCATGTCGGCCAGGCTGCCGGGCATGTTCAGGAAGTTGTGGCACTCGTCCACGTACGCGGCGGTGTCCTTGCGCGCCTGTTCGCTCTGGTGGGCGCGGCCGGTGACGGTCTGCCAGGTCGCGGCGAGCGCGAAGGATCCGATCAGGGCGGCGGTGTCCTCGCCGAGGCGGCCTTTGGGCAGGCGCATCAGCACCAGGTGGCCGCCGTCGAACACTTCGCGCAGGTCGATGGTGGAGGGCCCGGACGCGATGACCTGGCGCACCCAGGGGCGCAGCAGCGCGGTGCGGATCTTGTTGAGGACCGGCCCCGTCGCCGAGGAGCGGGCGGCGGGTGACAGGGCGTCGTACCAGGTCCAGAAGTCGGCGAGGGCGGGGTCGTCGACGCGGGCCACGAGCCCGGCCCGGAACGCGTCGTCGGAGAGCAGGATGGGGACGTGGCCCAGGGTCAGCGTGGGATCCTGCGCGCGGGTGAGGGTGAGGGTGGCCGCGCGCAGGATGTCGTCGGTGCGGGCCCCCACCAGTGGGCGTAGATGCGGCGGAAGATGCCGGTGGCGCTGTCGGAGGTGAACTCGGGGTCGGGGCCTTGGAGCAGGTTGAGGCGCGGCGGCGGGGCGTTGTCGTCGGGGTCGAACAGCACCACCCGGTCGGCGGCCGCTTCGGGCAGGCGCGCCAGCACGTCGGTGACCAGGTCGCCGCGCGGGTCGATGACCAGGGCCGAGCGGCCGTCTTCGGCGTCCTGCAGGATCAGGTTGGCCAGCAGGGTGGACTTGCCGGATCCGGTCTTGCCGATGACGTGGGTGTGCTGGCGGGACTCGGCCACCCCCAGGCTGACGGGGCGGGGGGCTCCGGCGTCGGCGTCGCCGAGCAGCCGGGTGTTGGCGCCGCCCGCGGGCACGGCGGGGGTGGGGGCGACGCGGCGGGCCCCGGCGCGCTCCAGGCCGGGCACGGTGGTGTCGGTGGGCAGGTGCGCGAGGGCGGCGAGTTCGGGGATGCGGAGCAGGGTGCCGCGGGCCAGCCACCGGTGCCCGCTCCACGGGCGGGGACGCCACATGCGCCGGCGTCGCAAGTGGTTGGTACCGGAGGTGAACGCGGCGAACGCGGAAGCGACGCCGTGGGCGCGGCCGCGCAGCCGCTCGGCGGCCGGGCCGTCGGGCCGGGAAGTGGCGAGCCGGTAGGAGACGGCGCAGGCCAGGCGCGGAGAGGCGGCCTTGGCCAGGATGGCGCGGATGGTGTCGCCGGTGTCGGGCCGCAGCGGGCCCGCCGGGCCGCGGGTGCGGGGCGTGGCCGCGTCGAGCAGGAGCGGGCCCCACGCGGCGGGGGCGGCGCCGCGCAGGCGGGCCGCGGCGGTGCGGGCGCGGGCCAGGCGCGGCCCGGTGACGGGGCGGGCGCACACGCGCACGCCCACCCGCTGGTCCGGGTCCAGGTCGGTCAGGGCGCCGAGCAGGCCGCGCAGCGGGTCGTCGTCGAAGCGGGTGCGCAGCGGGTAGTGGTCGGCGCGGGCGAGCCGCATCCACCCGCCCGTCACCGCCGCCTCCTCCTGGGCGGGAGGAGGGCGGTGGCGGGGCGGGTGCGGGTGGTGGCGCCGGGCCAGGCCGCGGCGACCGCGCGCTCGATCGTGCCGGGCGGAACGGTGCCGGGCACCCACAGCTGGATCGTGATGCCGTCGGCGGTGGCGGTGTATTCGAACGCCAGGTGCGGTTGCAGGAGGGCGCGGTTCCAGCGGGGTTTGAGCAGGCCCAGCACGTGGGTCCAGAACGCTTCGGCCTCGGCCAGGGCGGCGCGGGGTGGCGGCAGGATCTGGACGATCCGGGCGTGGCGGGCCAGCAGCGCGTGTCGCAGCAGGCGCGCGGCGGACACTGCGGCGGCCCAGGCGAGGGCGCCGGCCGCCACCGCCGCGGCGGTTCCGGTCAGTGGCAGCGTGCCGAGGACGGGCAGCAGGTCCACGAGCCTCACCACGGCTTCTCCCCTTCTGCGTCGTCGAGGGTGTCGAGTTCGGCGGGGTCGGAGGTGATCAGCCGGTGCTCCTCCGGTGAGGCGAGCGCCCGCAGGCCGACTCTCTGGTGTCCGGCGAGTAGGAGGGCGTGGCCGCGCGGGGCGGCCGCGACGGTGTGGCGCTCTCCGTCGGAGAGCTGGAACGCTGAGGTGACGGCGTCGAGGTTCTGGGGGGCTTGGCGCAGCAGGATCTGGGTGGCGGCGTTGGCGGCGACCGCTCTTCCCAGGTCGGTGGCGAGCACGTCGCCGACGTCCTGGGTGATGACGGTCAGGCCGGTCCAGTGCTTGCGGGCGGCCTTGGCCAGCCGGTACAGGTACTTCGCGCCGACCGGGTCCTGCAGGAGGGCCCATCCCTCGTCCACGGCGATCATCCGGGGGCGGCGCGTCGGCGAGTCGATGGTGCGCCGCCACAGCGCGTCCAGGACGAGCAGCATTCCGACGGTCTTGAGCTCGTCGGGCAGACGGCGCAGGGACGCCACCACCAGGTGGCCGTCCAGGCGGGTGGTGGTGGGGCCGTCGAACAGGGTGGCGTGCGAGCCGGACACGTAGGGGGTGAGGCGGTCGGCGAGTCCCGCCGCGGCGGCGTCGCCGTCGCCGGCCAGCGCGGAGGCGAGGTCGGCGAGCAGCGGCGGGGTGCGGGCCCAGGTGCGCGCGTCGCGGGTGATGCCCGCGCCCGCGTAGGCGGTCAGGATCGCGCGGTCCAGGGCGGCGGCCTCGTCCGGGGTGAGCGGGCCGAGCATGGCGGCGACGAGGGTGTGGACGAACAGGGCCCGCCCGGTCAGCGCCTGGTCTCCGCCGCCTTCGGGCAGGTCGAAGGGGTTGATACGCCCGTCGGGGGTGCCGAGGGGGACGCGGGTGCCGCCGACGGCGTCGGCCAGGCGCGCGTACTCGTCCTCGGGGTCGATGACGGACACTTCGACGCCGACCAGCAGCGACCGCAGGATCTCGAGTTTGGCCAGGTAGGACTTGCCCGCGCCGGACTGGGCGAGGACGACCGCGTTGTGGTTGTCCAGGCCGCCGCAGAACCGGTCCCACAGCACCAGTCCGGAGCTGTGGGTGTTGGTGCCGTACACGACCGTGGTCTCGCCCAGGTCGGCGGCCGGGTCGGGGGAGGTGAACGGCAGCAGCGCCGCGAGGGCGTCGGTGTCCACGGTGCGGCGCGCCCCGAGCGCGTCGGTGGCCAGCGGGAGCGTGGAGATCCAGCCGCCCAGGGCGCGAAACGTCGCGGGCGCGGTGTCCACCAGCAGGGAGGCGGCGAGCATCCGCACCTGCTCCACCTCGGCGTCCAGCGTCTCGGGGGTGGCGGCGTGCACCGTGATGTACACGGCGAGGGTGAACAGCCTTCCCTGGCCGGTGGCCAGGCGTTCGGCGAGCACGGCGGCGTCGGCGGCGGCCGCGGCCTGGGCGGGGTCCTCGACGCGGCCGCGGACCGCGTCCAGGCGCCACGCCGACTCCAGGCGGGCCCGGCGCCGGCGCAGCCGGTCGGCGGCCGTCCCCGGATGCAGCGGGGTGATGTGCGCGGCGACGTCGACGCGGCCGGGAAAGGTGAGCAGGGGCTCGGCCCAGGCGGCGCCGACCTCGCGCGGATATCCGGTCACGATCAGCGTCTGGCACACCGAGCCGTCCACGTCCAGGCGGCGCGCCCCGATCCGGATCGCGGGCCCGCCCAACCGGGGAGAGCCCCGCTGGGCCGGGCGGGAGGGAAACCACCGCATCGGCTACTCCTCGTTGTCGGGGGCGGGAGGAAAGGCGGGGGCGAGGCTTGCGCGCAGCAGCCGTTCGGCCGCCGTTCCGTCGCAGATCCGGGCGCGGATGCCGATTGCGGCGAGGTGGGCGGCGGTGTCCTCGGCGCGGCGCAGGACCGCGCGGCGGGCCTTGGCCGCGGTGCCGGGGGCGGTGACGGCGACCAGGACCACGCGTTCGATCAGGTCCCGCTCGGCCTGCAGGGCGTCGAGGAAGTCGGCGTGGGCGTGCGCGGCGTCCTCCAGCGCCGGGTGCGGCAGTTCCGCGGCGCCCTCGCGCAGTCCGCTGGTGTAGGGGGACAGGTCCACGGCGCGGCCCTGGACGAGGATCTGCACCGGGGTGGTGAGCGCGTCCAGCACGGCGGCGAACGCTCCCACCGCGGCGTCCTGGTCGCCGGGCGCGGCGAGGTGGAAGTTGACGGTGGTGCACGCGATCAGTGCCGCGCACCGCTCGTCCAGGTCGATCACTCCGTCCGGGTGGATGGCCGAGGCGGGCAGGCGCAGCGGCTCCAGGGCGGGGCCCCGGTGGCGGCGCGGCGCCCACCGGGGCAGCGGGGGAATGCCGTCGGGGGCGCCGACCCGGTGTTTGGGGGCGGCCGTCCAGGCCAGGGCCGCGGCGGCGAAGGCGTCCAGGCCGATGCCGTCGCGCTGTCCGACCGCCAGCGCGGTCGCGGTCCCGGCCAGCACGGTGGCCACGGTGGCGGCCGCCCACAGCGGCGCGGTCTCGCCCAGGGCGAGAAACAGCAGCCACACGCCCAGCGCGGCGGGCGCCAGGATCAGGAGCTGGCGGCCGGTCAGCGGCCCCAGCAGCGGGTCGGGGCGGTCGATGTCGGCGGGGATGCGCGCCCGCCACCGCGAGAAGTCGCTCATCGCGTCAGTCCAAAGGGTCGGGGTCGATGTCCGCCGAAGGCGGGGCGGGCGGCGTGGGCCTGGTCCAGCGGCGGGGGCGCACCAGTCCGGGCAGGGGCCGCTGGCCCGGGGCCGGGCCCGGCGGCACGTCGGGCCGCTGGGGCAGGTCGCCGACGCGCTCGGGGGCGCGGCGGTCCTTCACCTTCTCCGGCGGCGGGGTGGGCAGCACGCCCTGGCGCCAGCGGCGCGGACGCGGCGCCGCGCCACCGGGCCGGGCCGGGCGCGGCGGCTCCGCCGGATCCGGCGTCGCAGCAGTCGAAGGAGGTGGCGTGGCCGCACCGGGCGGGCGGGGAGTGTTCACGGGGCGGGCTCCAGGACGTCGGCGCAGGAGGCGGCCCGTCGTGGCGGGACGCGGCGGCTTCGGCGCGGGATCGGCGCCGGACGGCGGGGAGGCGGGCGCGGTGGCCGGGCCGGGGGCGGCCGATCCTGCGCGCCGGGGACGGAGGCGGACCGGGTCGATCGGGGCGTCCAAAGGATCGTCGAGGTCCCACGGGTCCCACCCCGGGCCCGGCACGGGCGCGGCGGGACTTCCGGAAGGCGCGGCCCCCGGTCGAGCCGACGGCGCGCCGCGCCCCGGCGCCGGTGCCCCCTGCCCCGCGGAAGACCCTCCGGGGGCCGTGGGCGCGGTCCGGGGCGAGGGGCCCGCGCCGGTCGAGTTGGTACGGGATCGCGTCCTCGGCGGAGTGGCGCGCCCTCGGGAACGCGCCCCGCCTCCGGACGGACTCCCGCGCCCCGAACCCCCGCGCCGGGGACCTCCACGTCCGGGACCGCCACCGCGGGGCGCGCCTCCACCGGCACCGCTGCCGCCCGGGGCTGCGCCGCCCGGTGTGCCGCGGATGCCGGGGAGCACCCGGCGAAACAGCAGCATCATCGCCCCGGTGCGGACCATCCCCGCCAGCGGCGAGGACCCCGCGTTCGCCGACCACACCAGCTTGAGCACCCAGAACGGGATCCGGATCTGGATGTACAGCAGCGTCAGGAACAGGAACAGGTTGAGCAGGACCGCGTAGATGCCTTCGGCGTCGCCGTCCTCGCCGGAGAACTCCCAGGAGCCGAAGTACTCGAACTGGCCCTCGAAGAACAGCCGCATGAACGCCGCGAACGCCAGGCTCTGCGCGACCGGGACGGCCAGCACCCCGGTCATGGAGCGCCACCACAGCGACGCCAGCCGCTGCGTGTAGGGCAGGGCGTGGAACATCAGCAGCACCGGCGCGGCGACGAGCAGCGTGGTGGCCATGACCACGCGCACCACCTCGACCACGCACCACACGATGAGCAGCACCACGGCCGCCACCAGCAGCAGGACGACGAACAGGGTGCCTTCGAGCAGGATCCAGTCCATGCGGTCGCGCAGGTTCGCCGCGGCCTCGGCCGGATCCAGGGCCGCGCCCGAGACCGCCGCCGAGAGGCCGTTGGCGGCGCGGGTCATCTCGGTGGTGATCCACAGCGACGCGTTGGCCGCGACGAAGCCGACGACCAGACGCGGCAGGACCTCGCGGACCGTGTACTGGTTCTGCAGGGTCTCGTGCGTCATCACCACGACGCCGCCGGCCAGCACCAGCAGGACGTAGACGGTGTTGGCCACCAGCAGCGTCCCACTCCACAGCCCCTCGGCGCCGGGAGTGGGCAGCGGCGTGTAGAACGCCATCTGCCCGATCCACCCGAACAAAGGGTTCAACGCGGAGTCGACCAGGCCGTAGAACCAGTTGGAGATGTGGCAGGACACCTCCACCATCCCGCAGTCCAACGGAGCCTCCCCTCCCCCGCCGTCCGCCGGCGGGGGAGCCTGGGGAAGCTCCTCGTACGGGTCGTCCGGCGGCACGGGCCCCGGCGACGGCTCGGGTTCGGGAGACGGCTCAGGTTCGGGAGGCGGTTCGGCCGAGTCGGGGTCGACGGGCTCGGGCTCGGCCCCGGGAGCGGGCGACGGCTCGGGTTGGGCCGGGGCTCCCGCCCGGGATTCACGCATCGACGGTTCCCGAGACGATGTAGTTGAGAATTCCCATCAGGACGGTGGCCAGCAGCGCGATCCCGTAGCCGATCGCCGCGCCGGTGAGGGCCCGCTTGGCCTTGTCGACCTCGCCGGGGTCGCCGCCCGCCATGAGCCACCGCACCCCGCCCACGGTCAGCAGCAGGGTGGCCACCGACGCGGACAGGGTGATGATGACCTCGCGGATCCGGTCCACCACCGCGATCAGGTCCTCGGTCGAGGCCGGAGCAGCCGGGTCGGCCTCACCGGCCCACACCGGATCGGCCCCCACCCCCGCCAGCACCAGGACGGCTCCGGCGAGAAGCAGCGCCGCGGGCAGGCGGGAGCGGGGGCCTCCCATCGAGGAAGGCGGGGCGGAGTCGTCGTTTCGGGTCACGGGGCCTCCAAGCAGCAGGTGGGCCGCAATCGCGAGTCCGGCACCGCCCCGGCCAAAGCGGGCACATCCTCCTTTCCGAACGGTCTCGGCGGGAAGAGGCGGTCAGCTGTCAGGGCGGGCAGGCGACCACTGCCGGAAGCGGCGCCGAACTCACCCTGAAAAACTCGCGCCCGGGCCCCGGAAAACGACACCGCCGATCACCGTTTTTCACGCCGCCCGCCGCCGCGTCACCTCCAGCCTGGTCAACCGGGCCGACGCCCGCGCCGGCACCGCGCCCGAGGCGAGCGCCGACCGCAGCCGCGCCTCCGCGCGCCGACGCTGGTGTGCCAGCGTCGGATACGCCGCCCCAGCCTCGGCCGCGATCCGCGTCAACGGCACCCCCTCCAGTCGGGTCCGCTCGATCAACCGGGCCTCGTCCGCGGACAGCACATTTCGTTCAACCATCGCGGCCAGCACCCGCCGATCCCCCGCCGCAGTCGGCGCGCCGGCGGGCGCAGACGACACCTCGCCCGCGCGGATCGCGTCGACCAGCCGCTTCTCGGCCCGACCCCGCCGCTTCTGCAGCGTCCGGTAGTCCGCTCCCAGTTCGGCGGCCACCCGCGTCAGCGGCGTGTTCTCCAGCCGGGTCTCGGCGATCAGCTGCGCCTCCGCCGCGGTCACCACGCCGTGGCGGACCGCGTCGGCCAGCACCAGATCCGGATGCCCCCACGGGCGGCGCGGCGCCGCCGAATCGGGCACCGGCCCCGACACCACCGGCTGGCGCGCCTGGGCGTAGCGGGCGCGCAGCCCGGCACGCTGGGCGCGGCAGCGCAGCCGCCACGCCAGCCGCGACCAGTCGGGGTTGGTCTTGGCGACCGCGTCGAGGAATCCGGCCAGGATCTCGGCCTCCACCTCGTCGGCCGCGTCCGGTGCCAGCCCGAACGCCACCCGCCGCGCCGCCGAGCGCAGTCCGGGCATCGCCAACCCGACCGCGCCCACCATCCACGCCTCGTCGGCGCGGGCACGGGCGAGTACCCGACGCCACACCGCGTCGCCGTCCCGCGTCGCGGCCTCCCCGCGCAGCAGCCACGCCCGCACCCGCACCAGCGGCATCCGCGCCACGGGCCACACCAGGCCCGCCTCCTCCGCCGTCAACTCCAGGCGCTCTCCCACCCGCAGGAACTCCGCCTCGGCCGCCCGCAGCGGCGAAACCCGGCTGTTCCGATCGTGCACGGTGCCCACACCAACCCCCAAAGGGCTCGACTTTCCGGACACCACCCACCACAAAGCCCCCCGCGAACAGCACACGAACACCCCGCACGCACTACGCGCACACGTCATGAACACGCCGCGCACAGACCGCGAACACCCTCCTCCGACGGACTTCCCGACTACCGATCGCAGCCGCCGTTGCGGCCAGCAGGAGGGTGTTCGCCGTCTGTGCGTGCCGTGTGCGTGATCTGTACGCGGCCCGCGACCTCTGAGAGCCCGCAACAGCCAGAAGTCGGCCCTGTCCACGGGCCGTCACGCCCAGAAGACGATGCCCGGCCCCGCGTCCGAGGCGGGCGACCGGTTCTCACCCCCGCCGCGTTCCCGCCAGACGAAGGCTCCATCCCGGCGCCACGTCCACACAGCGGATCCCCTGCCCCGAAGAAAGGTGCGCCCCATCCGGGTCTCGAAGAGACCGCGTCCCGAGCAAGCCGCCACAAGACCCCCGCGCGGCCGGAGACGATACTGGCCGGGCAAAAGCGCAACGGCGCCGTCGGCCTTCCCAGCCGTCGGCGCCAGGATTCACAGACCCCGCCGGAACGGAGTCCGGATCAACTCCGGCATCAGGTGCCCGTCTCGGCGTTGAAACGCGCCCACACCGTCACCCAGCCGCCGTCGGCGCGGGTCCCCCAGCCATCGGCCAGCGCCTCGACCAGCAGCAGCCCGCGCCCCGACTCCGCAGCGCCGTCGACCCGCCGCACGCGCGGCCCGAAACCGGCCGCGCCCCGGTTGCGGACCCGAACCTCGACCTGCTCCCCGGCGTGAAGCAGCCGGATCTCCGCGCCGTCTCCGCCGGCCAGTGAGTGCAGGACCGCGTTCGCCGCGAACTCCCCCACCACCAGCAGCACCTCGTCGAGACGCGGATGATCGGCGAGCAGCCGCGCAGCCCACACCCGCACCGCCGGAACCTCATCAACCCGGCACCCGATCAGCCGCCGGTTCTCCTCATCGATCCGCGACGCGGACCGCTGAACCCCCTGCTCCACTTGAGCCTCCTCGTAGCCGTATAAGCACCGCCCAGCGCGACGCGCATACGGAATGCACGCTCACCTCACGCACGAGAAGCAAGAGAAGTATCCAAAGGACTCCCGGAAACCTCGGAGCGCCTCACACTCCCGGCTCCGCAGCCCCGACGAACGAGCGATCGCATAGCTGAATAACCGGAAGGTCCTGCGCAAATTCCGCTGCTGCCCATGGCGGGCAGGCGAGATCACCCGAGCATTCCTCGTACTTCAGCTATGCGAAGCCGAATGAGAAAGGCTCAATGGAGCGGGCTCACCCCCGCGTGCGCGAGGAACACAGGTTCCGGCGATGAGGCTCGCGGCGGCCTTCAGGCTCACCCCCGCGTGCGCGAGGAGCACCGCAACGATGGCGCCCAGCGCGTGTCGGCGCAGGGATCACCCCCGCGTGCGCGGGGAGCACGTCGCGCGGGACCCCGACCTGGTGCCGCGCGGGGGATCACCCCCGCGTGCGCGGGGAGCACAGTCGAGCTCGCTCACGCCCAGCACGGTCGCGGGGATCACCCCCGCGTGCGCGGGGAGCACGCTGTGGATGCAGGTGGTGTGACCGTGCCGTCCGGATCACCCCCGCGTGCGCGGGGAGCACTCTTCTTGACCTGGGTCTTTATCGGACCCCTGAGCATTTTTCATTCACTTTGGCTTCGGTATGGTCGACGGACAACAACCGCTCTTCACCTTCAGCACACGCCACCAAAAACACCCGGCCCAGCTTTGATCCCGCTCCGTCCACACTCCCTTCACTCCAGATCAGAAGTGAAGTCTTCGGAGCATCAGTCCAAGTCCTGTCGAGTCCATCATTATCATCGCCGAAGCACGGGACAGGCCTCACAGGCACGCCAGACCACCCTGAATTCAGACTTGTCTACCAGAAGGTGCCAAATAGACAACACGCAACCGTGATGTGCTCCGGATGTGCTCGGCAGTACCGGACCGTCCCGGCACCGGGCGGCATTTGACGGCACCCGAACCGGTCGAGGTGTGGACAGAGCGGCACAGAACGGCGCACTCTGACACTGGGCGACACACAGTGGAGCAGACTCATAATCCCCTGGTCGCTTTTCCAGGGCATGAACCGTGGCCGTGGTGTGCGTCGTCCTCACGGGACCCGGCGCGCACCGCCTCTGAAGACCCGGTACGGAGCACCCCGCCGGATCCACGCTCGTCCCTCCCCTGGACACGGACACGAAGCGAAGGACGTCACCTCTGTTCCTGCCAGGACACGACCAGGCGGAAGCGGCCGCGGTCCAGTACGAACCGGCCCGGACCCGGTGCGGGGGCCTGACCGGAAGCGGGAAGCAGCGTGAAGCCGAGCTGCTGGTCGCGCCTCGGCTCCCAAACGGTGATCTGCTCGGCCATCCGCCGGGCCAGCTCATGGCCTGCGGGGGCGTGGCCGACCACCCCCATCTCGTAGCGGCGGCCCTGAGGGGTCTCGATCGGGCGTGCTGTCAGGTACGCCAGCCCCGGGCCGGTGGTGGGGACACTGGCCATGGTGCCCCATCCCAGGCTGGGAGCGACCAGCCCGCCGGCCACCGCGGTTTTGTCGACCGGCATCCGGGAGACCGCGTTGTCCAGGGTCAGCGCGAGCCACAGCCACATCCCGTCGTGCGACTGCATCCCACCGAAGTCAACCCCGGTCCACACCGTTTCGGAAGGCTGGTCGAGCACCCCACACACCTGCCGGGGGTCGATGCGCTGCTCCTGGTTGGACTGCAACCGTACGGCGCCGTCCCCGGTGACGTTCAGCACCCGGCGGGAATCGTCGCCGATCCCGCCCCGCAGCGGTATGAACGTGCACAACTGGCTGTCGACGCTCGTGCAACGACCCTTGCCCGGTTGGAAGACGATGGACCTGCTGACGTCCCCCGCGATGCGGACCGGGGCGACGAGACGCCCGGTGGGGGCGAGTTGCCCGACCCAGGCTTCGGGGACCGCGTGGGAACCGACGGTGGCGATGATCCGGTCGTAGGGAGCCCCGTCGGGGTGGCCGAGGGCTCCGTCTCCCAAAAGCACGTCGACGTTGGTGGTGTCGACGTCCCTCAGACGCGTCCGGGCCCCCTCCACGAGGTCGGCGTCGACGTCGATCGTGGTGACCGTTCCGGAGGGTCCGACCAGGCGCCCCAGCAGGGCGGCGTTGTAACCGGTGCCCGCACCCAGTTCCAGGACCCGCATACCGGGTTCGAGGGCGGCCTGTTCCAGCATGAGCGCGACGATGCCGGGCTGGGACGCGCAACTGATCGACGCTCCGGTCTCGTTGTCCTTGATGCTGACCGTCTGGTTGGCGTAGGCCTGTTCCAGCGGGGCGTCAGGGACGAACCGGTGCCGGGGCACGGCGCGGAACGCCTCCTCCACCGCCGGGGTGGTGATGGCTCCGTTCGCGCACAACTGGTCGACCAGGGTCGTGCGCAGAAGGCCGGCGGTTTCCTCGGTGTCGGCCGTGGTGCGGGCGGGGTCGGTCATGGATGCCTTCCTTGCGGCGGTCGAGAGACGATGCCGGTCCCGGTGGGACGGTCCCCGCCGGTTCCCCGTGAAGACGACGTGATGGGCGCACACCGCGCGCAGGCCACGGCTCAGCCTGCCCCCGAACGGCCGGGGCGGCCCCCGGGCCGTGCCCGTTTTCCCGCGCTCCTCCGGCCGGGGTGCGAGGTGTCCCGGGGCCGCTGACGCGGTCACCCGTCGTGGATCGGCGGTGAGGGGGCACGTGTCTGTCGCGGCAGGTCCGGGGCTTCCCCACCGGGAACGGGCGTGGCGTGCGGCTCGGCGCCGCGCACCCGGACGTCGCCTCGTTCATACCAGTCAGGACGAGCTCCGCGCAGGAAAACGCCGCACATCAGCAGAGCGGGTTCGTGGCAGCCCAGTTCCTCCCCGGCCGGAGTTCTTTCGAGCCGGGTAAGCCAGAAGGTGGCGGCCGGCGGTGTGGAACAGGACGTGGGCCGGTTCCGTGGAGGCGCTGCCACCGAAAGCACGGACCTCGGGTTCGTGGACGCCGTGCGTCCACGGGGTGACAGCGTCCTGTTCCCGCGGTCTCCCCGGTACGACGTCGAGGAGCACACGAGCGGGGCGGCTCCCGGTACAGCGCAGCCGCCGGTGCGGCTCCTCGCGGATGAACCACCGGTCGGCGGGGCCGCATCGCTGCCCGGGCTCCAACGCGGAAAGCAGCAGGGCGCTCGCCGCCCGCCCGGCACAGTCCCACCGGAACCACTCGGCGGGGACCTCCTCTCCGTCATCCACGGGACACAGGCACCTTTCCGGCGGCCATCAGCAGAAAATCCCATCCGTCCCCCGGCTGGGAACCGCCCGGAGCGTGTAGAGCCGCAGCGGTTCCCGCGGCGCCTTCCAGAAGATCGATTCCGCGATGAGTGATCGGTCGTCGCGCGAGCGCCTCCGTCTCGACTCCGCTCGTGAGGCGTCCGACAGGACGACGGGACCCCCTGACCGCTACGGCGCGTCAGGAGCGCGGGCCCGGCACGGCCATGACACAGCGAAGCGTCGTCGGTCTTCACCAGGGCCACAGGACGGGGCGGAGCGTCCTTCAGCGGCGTCGGCCTCCGCACGCCTCACGGTGTCTTCGAGAGCCTGCGCGGCAAGCTGCTGGGAGCGGGCGGCTCCGCCTGCTCCGTGGCACCACGAGGGGCGCCGCGGACCGAAAGGCTCCGCTACGCCTTCGTTCCGGGCCGAGGTCATCCAGTAGGCCGGGGGTTGTTCCGCGGGGTGGCCGGGTGGTCCCTCCCTGCCCCCGGCGACGGTCCGTGGCGGTCATGGACTTTCTGCCTTCTCGGGCCCCGAAACGGGCAGAAGGCTCAAGATCATCGAGCGGGCCCCTTCTACGGACGCCGATCACCCCCGCGCCGAAACCTCCACACATCCCGGGTTCCCCGCACACGATGCTGCGGCGCGGCGGCGCAGGGACGTTTCGGCGGCGGAGACGATCCAGCGGCGGGAGCTGCCGCGCTGGTTGGGGCCCGGGCCCATCGGTCCGTTGAACTTGGTGGCGACGACGACGTCGTCCCGGCGACCGCGCAGCGCCTTCCCGACGATCTGCTCGGACTCGCCCCCGCCGCCGTACACGTCGGCCGTGTCGATGACGTTGATCCCGGCGTCGAGCGCGCGGTGGATGACGCGCACGCACTCGTCGTGGTCGGGGTTGCCGGCCCGCCCGAATCGCATGGTGCCCAGGGTGTAGGGGCTGACCCGGATGCCGGTGCGGCCGAGCGGGCGTGTGCGCATGGGTTTCCCTCCCGTGTGGTGTCCGGGCCCCGGGGCGCGGCGGATCGGGCCGCGCCCCGGGGCGGTGGTGGTCGGAAGGCTTCAGGCCCGGGTGTACTCGGCGGCGACGTCGAGGACCCAGGTGATGCCGAAGCGGTCGGTCAGCATCCCGAAGGCGGGGGCCCACTGGGCCGGACCGAACGCCTCGATGACCTTCGCGCCCTCGGCCAGGCGCTCCCACAGCGCGCCGACCTCCTCGACGGTCTCGCCGCGAACGGAGAGGAAGAACGGCTCCTCGGTGATGGTGGTCCCGTTCTCGCGGCGCGTGGTGGGCGCGCCCTGGGCGATCGGCGCGCCCTCGCCGGGCACGTCGTAGGCCATGACCCGGAAGCCGTTGTCGGCGACGACCTGGCCGAACACCACGTTGGCGGCGCCGGGCGCCTCGGCGGGCATCCCGAAGTCGCCGTAGGTGGCGATGGTGGTCTGCCCGCCGAACACCGACTGGTAGAACTCCAGGGCCGCGCGGGCCTGGCCGTGGAAGTTCAGGTGGGCGACAGCGTTTACCGACATGGTGGTCTGGTCCTTATCACAAGGGTTTCGTCGCCGGAGGTCTCCGGCGACGTCAGTGACTCTGGCACCGGTACCGGTCAGGGAACGTCCGCTACTTGTGGCAGCCTGGGCGCCATGCCAGCCTCTTCCTCGACCGGGACCTCTTCCCGCCTGCTCCTGCTGCTGTCCCTGCTGCAGGTCCGCCGCCACTGGCCGGGGGACGCGCTCGCCCGGCGGCTGGGCGTCAGCGAACGCACGGTGCGCCGCGACGTCGACCGCCTGCGCGAGCTGGACTATCCCGTCCAGGCGGTCAAGGGGCCCGACGGCGGGTACCGGCTCGAGGCGGGCAGCAGGCTGCCGCCTTTGCTGTTCGACGACGAGCAGGCGATCGCGCTCGCCGTGGCGCTGCGGATCGCCGTCGGGACGGGGGCGGGCATCGGGGAGGCCGCCGCACGAGCCCTGGCGACGGTGCGCCAGGTCCTGCCGTCCCGTCTGCGCCGGCGCGTCGACACCCTCGAGATCACCGCGGTCGGATCAGCGGGACGCGGGGGCGGCCCCCCGATCGACACCGGTGTCCTGCTCGCGCTGAGCGCCGCCATCCGGTCCGCCGAGGAGGTGCGGTTCGACTACCGGTCGCCGACGCGGCCGGACGACGCGGGCCTCCGGCCGCCGCGCCGGGTGCGCCCCCACCACCTCGTGGTCCGGAGTGGACGCTGGTACCTCGTCGGATGGGACCCGGAGCGCGCGGAATGGCGGATCTACCGCGCCGACCGGATGACGCTCCGCGTCCCCAACGGGCCGCGCTTCACCCCCCGGCAGGTGCCGGGCGGCGACGTCGCCGCCTTCCTCTCGGCCCGTTTCAAGGGCTCCGAGGACGCGGACGCCTGGCCCTGCCAGGGCGAGGTGATCCTCGGTCTCCCGGCCGCGCGGGTGGCCCCGTTCGCCGCCGACGGCCTCGTCGAGGAACTCGGCCCCGCCCGGACCAGGCTGCTGACGGGCTCCTGGTCCTGGGCCGCTCTCGCGGCGACGCTGGCGGGTTTCGGCGCCGAGATCGAGGTCGTCGGCCCGGACCCCCTGCGGGACGCCTTCGCCGAGCTGTCGGACCGCGCACGACGCGCCGCGGGCGCCGCGGGCGATTGAGCGCCCCACGGCCCCGGGCTCACCGACGGCCCCCTCGCACAGCGGACGTCATGGGCGCGGTGGCCCCGGGGGGCTCGGCCGTCTCAATGGAGGCACAGGCAGAAGGGGTGGCCCGCCGGGTCCGCGTAGACCCGCCAGTTGGCCTCCGGGCGCAGCTGGTCGGTGCGCTCCAGCACGGTCGCGCCGAGCTCCAGCACCCGCTTCTCGTCCGCCTCGATGTCGTCCACGTCGAAGTCCAGGTGCGCCTGCTGGGGCATCCGCTGCCCCGGCCACTCCGGCGGGCGGTGGTCCCGCGCCCGCTGGAAGGCCAGCGGCGTCCCCTCGAATCCGCGCACCTCCACCCAGTCCGGGGACTCCGGATCCACCACGACCCGCCCGCCGAGCAGTTCCGCGTAGAACTCCGCGAGCCGTACCGGGTCGGGGCAGTCCAACGCGACCGCCTGAAGCCTGCGAATCATCTCCGGTTCTCCTCCTTCTGGAACGCGGACCACGTCAACCCGAAAGGGGCGACGGGCCGGCTTTCCGACTCGACGCCGCCTCCGACGGTATTGCCGCCGCCGTGGCGGCGGCAATACCACGGCACGGTATGCCCGCCGGATGCCGGCCGTGACGGTGGCTTTCCGGAACCTCGGTCGGGCATGGCGGACCGGCCCGGACCGTCATTCGCCGGTGACCTGTCGAACCGTGACGGCGGACTTCTGCGCCGAAGGGACGACCGGGCGGGGTCCGCGCTCGCGGCCGACCAGAGTGCTCTGGGCGAGCACGGCCAGAGCGATCGACGCGGCGGTCACGACGCCCAGCGGGAGGCCGGCTTCGGATCCGCCGAGCCCGAAACGAGCGAGGCCGAGCAGGGAGGACGCGGCATAGGCGGCGGCGACGCCGACGAGCAGCGGCGTCCGCCGTCCGAACCGGTCGGACAGGGGCCCGGCGATCACCTGGCCGACGGCGAGCCCGATGAGGCACGCGGTGAGGGTGAACTGCGCGGCGGACGTCGCCGCGCCGAGCTCCCCGGTCAGCGTGGGAAGCACCGGCAGGTAGAGGTCCATCGAGACGGGGCCGAAAACGGTCAGCAGCATCAGCAGGGCCGCGAGGGCGGGGCCCGCCCGGCGACCGGATCGGGGGTCGGTCATGTGTGGTCTTCCGTGAAGGCGGGCCGATCACCCGCGGGGAGCGCAGGGGAGCGTCCCTGGAGGCCACCCCCAGGGACGCTCGCGAGGCCCGCCTCAGAGGGTGAGGAGGACCTTGGTGGCGCGGCGCTCGTCCATCGCCCGGTAGCCCTCGGCCGCCTCCTCGAGCGGGAGAGTGAGGTCGAAGACGGCGCCCGGGTCGATCCGGTCGGCCATGATGAGATCGACGAGCTCGGGCAGGAAGCGTCGGACGGGCGCGGGACCGCCGAGCAGGTTCACCGTGGCGAAGAACAGCTCCAGGCCGTCCAGCTCGACCCCGTGCGCGACGCCCACGTATCCGACGTGCCCGCCGGGGCGGGTGGCCCCGATGGCCTGCTGCATCGACTCCTGGGTGCCGACGGCCTCGATGGTCGAGTGCGCGCCGTATCCGCCGGTGAGCTCCTTGATCCTGGCCACGCCCTCCTCGCCGCGTTCCTCGACGATGTCGGTGGCGCCGAACCGCCGGGCGAGCGCCTGCCGGTCGGCGTGGCGGGACATCGCGATGACGCGCTCGGCGCCCAAGTGCCGGGCGGCGAGGACACCGAGCAGGCCGACGGCGCCGTCGCCGACCACGGCGACGGTCCTGCCCGGCCCCGCCTGCGCGGCGACCGCGGCGAACCAGCCGGTGCCCAGCACGTCGGAGGCGGCCAGCAGGCCGCGGGCCTGCTCCGGGGTGGGCTCGCCGGGCACCTTCACCAGGGTGCCGTCGGCGAGCGGGACGCGGGCGTACTCGGCCTGGGTGCCGATCGCGCCCATCATGACCTGGTGGACGCAGCGGGACTGGTAGCCGGCCCGGCAGATCTCGCAGGTGTTGTCGGAGGCGACGAACGATCCGACGACGAAGTCGCCGACCTCGATGTCGCGGACCCCGGCTCCGATCCGCTCGACGACGCCGATGTACTCGTGGCCCATCCGCGTCGGCCCGTTCACCTCCTCGACGCCGCGGTAGGGCCACAGGTCGGAGCCGCAGACGCAGGCGGCGGTGACGCGGATGACCGCGTCGGTCGGCTCGACGATCTCCGGGGGCTTCACGTCCTCGACCCGGACGTCTCCTGGGGCGTGCATGACGACGGCGCGCATGGGTTTCCTCCACTCTCGGTCTTGCTCCAGGCCAACGACACCACGTTCACCGCGGGCGAGGGAGTCACAGCTGGTGGGGGTACCGGCAGGGACTCCTCCACACCCGTGCTCCGACTTACCGTGGGTGTATGGATAACCGAGCGGAGGTCCGGGAGTTCCTCACGACACGCAGGGCCCGGGTGACCCCCGGGCAGGTCGGACTGCCCGCCGGGACGAACCGGCGGGTGCGGGGGCTGCGTCGCGGTGAGGTCGCCGCCCTGGCCGGGGTGAGCGTGGAGTACTACACGCGGCTGGAGCGCGGGGGGATCAGCGGCGCCTCCCCGGAGGTGCTCGAGAGCCTGGCCAGGGCTCTGCGCCTGGACGACGCCGAGCGCGCGCACCTGTTCGACCTCGCCCACGCGGCGAGTCCCGTCGCCCGGCCCCGCAAACGCCGGAACCCGAGGTCCTGGTCCCCGCACCCCAGCCTCCGGTGGACGCTGGACGCGATCACCGCGGGGCCCGCGTTCGTGCGCAACGGGCGCATGGACGTCCTCGCCGCCAACACCCTGGCGCGGGCGTTCTACAAGGACGTCTTCGACATGCCGGGGCGGCCGCCCAACATCGCCCGGTTCACGTTCCTGGACGGGCGGGCCTTCGAGTTCTACCCGGACTGGGGGATGTTCGCCGAGGTGACCGTCGCGCTCCTGCGCACCGAGGCCGGTCGGGATCCGCACAACAAGGAGCTTCACGATCTCATCGGGGAACTCGGCACCCGCAGCGACGAGTTCCGCCGCCTGTGGGGCGCGCACGACGTGCGCCACCACGGAACCGGGTTCAAGACCTTCCACCACCCGGTCGTGGGCGAGATGACGCTCGCCTACGAGGGGATGGAGATGGAGTCCGAACCCGGGCTGACGGTCACGATCTACGCCGCCGAGCCCGGATCGCCGTCCGCCGAGCGGATGGGTCTGCTCGCTTCCTGGGCCGCGAGCGAGTACGGCGGTGCGGGTGCCGTGCCGCCCGGAGCCCGGGAGGCCGCGGGCTGAGCCCCGGCGCGCGGCCCCGAGGTCGGCGTCCTGCTCGTGGAGACCCGTGGTCTCGTCGAGGTCATCGGGCGCCCCGGACGCGTCGGCCGCCGCCGCGCGCGGTGCGACGCGCGCCGGTGAACACCGCGGCCGGGTCCCCGGGGCCCGGTCCGAGGCGCGTCACCGGTGGCCGTCCGCCAGGAAGAGGCAGAACGGGTGCCCGACCGGGTCGAGGTAGACGCGGACGTCGTCCTGCGGCTGGAACCCGGCCAGGACCGCGCCTTGGGCCTCGGCATGCTCCCCCGCCGCCGCCAGGTCGTCGACCTCGATGTCCAGGTGGGCCGCCATCTGCTGCGCGCCCTCGACCGCGGGCCACTCGGGCGCGGTGTAGACCGGCTCGGTCTGGAACGACAGCCCCGGCCCGCCGCCCGGCGGCCTCAGGGTCACCCAGTCCGTCCCGTCCTCCGTCACCGTCCAACCGAGGAGCCTTCGGTAGAAGCCCGCCAGGGCGCGCGGGTCCGGGGCGTCGAACGTGGTGGCGGACACGGTCATGCGTGGTGGGCGACTCATCCGGGCTCCTGTCGTGTCGGGGCGGCCTCGCCGGTGCCGTGAGGTCCGCCGGTGTCCGGACACTTCCTGCGGCGCGGCCGTCGAAACAGGGGCGACCCTCCTGGCTCCCCGGCGGAGAACGGGGAGGGCCGGGCCCCTGCGGCGGGCGTGCTCGTACCGGTCCCCGCCCCCCGCTCGTCCGCGCCGGGGCCTTCGGCGCGCCGCCTCCGGCCGGGGAGCCGGACGAGGACGCGCCTGCGGTCGCGGGTGCGCAGCCTGAACGCGGTCCCGGCCACGACGACGGCGCCGAGGAACCACAGCGGCCCCAGGAGCAGGTGGAGCACTGGCGTGGTGTCGAGGAACCCGGCGGCGACCCCGGTCTGCATGGTCCCGTAGGACGGCAGGTAGCGGACCACGTCGCTGTCGGAGGCCGGGTTGGCGACGGGGTTCTGCAGCCCCATGTCGATGATGCTGAGCATGATGATGACGAACATGCCCTCCAGTTCGCCGCGCAGCAGCGCCCCCAGCATGACCCCGATGCCGCCGAAGGCCAGGGCCGCGCCGAGGAGGGACGCCCACAGCAGCACGGGCTGCTCGGGGACCCAGTGGAGGCAGATCACCGCCACCGCGTACGCGCACACCACCGCGGCGGCGGCCAGCAGCGCGGTGAGCTTGGCCGCCAGCAGGGAGGCGCGGGGGTAGCCGGCCATGGCCAGGCGCTGGTCGAACCCCGCGGAGCGGTAGGTGACGACGAACATCATGAAGCCCACGATCAGCGTGACGGCGTTGATGGCGCCCGAGACCTTGCTGACGTGGTTGCCGTGCACGGTGACGGTCTGGTCGGAGGCCCGCAGGAAGAACCGCACGTCGGTGTCGGCGATCACCACGGTGACCAGGGTGATCCAGAGGGGGACGAAGAAGACGACGAGGACCAGTGCCAACCGGTTGCGCAGGTGCTCGGTGACCGCGTAGGCGGTGGCGGTGGAGTAGCGCGTCCAGGCGCGTCGCACGGTCACCCCCTTCCCGTCAGGGCGCCGGGGCCGCGGGTCCCGTCGGCCAGGCGGCCCTCGTCCAGCCGCCACAGGACGTCGAACCGGGCGGTGTCGAAGGCGATGTGGGAGACCACGAGGACCGAGCGGCCGCGGTCGCGCAGCTCGGCCGCCAGGTCCCAGAAGCGCTCGTAGGTCTCCCAGTCGAAGCCCTGGTAGGGCTCGTCCAGCAGGAGCAGGGGAGGGTCGTGCATGAGGGCCAGGGTGAGGTTGAGCTTCTGCCGGGTCCCGCCGCTGAGCGCGGACACCCGGTGGCGGCGGTAGCCGGCGAAGCCGAGGACGTCCAGCAGTTCGCGGGCGCGGTCGAGCGTGGGAAGGTCGTAGGCGACCTGGAAGAAGCGCAGGTGCTGGTCGACGGTGAAGGCGGGGTTGAGCACGGTGTGCTGGGGGCAGTACCCCAGGCCGCCGGGGTAGGCGACCGTGCCCCGGTCGGGGGCGAGCCGGCCGGCGAGGACGCGCAGCAGCGTGGACTTGCCGGAGCCGTTCTCGCCGACGACCCCGGCCAGGCGGCCCGGGGGCAGCTCCATGTCGACCCCCCGGAGCACGTGGTGCGCGCCGTAGGACTTGTGCACGTCGTTGACCTGGAGTGTGGGCAGGGGGTCGGGCACCTGCTGGCCTTTCTGCGTCGGGTCGGGGCCGGGCGGGGCGGTCACTCGCGCTCGCGCCGGGCGGCGTAGACGCCCAGCGCGCGGGCGATGACGGAGTGCCAGCTGCAGGGGACCAGGTCCTGGAGGGGTTTCCACGCCTGGTCGACGAGGCGCCGGGCCTCGTCCTCGCACGCGGCGACCGCGCCGCAGTCCTGGAGTTCCCGGGCGATCGGCGCGGCGGCGGCCTCGTCGGCGTCCCCGTCGCGCACGGCGCGCCACATCTCGCGCATGCGCGGTCCCGGCACGAGCGCCACGGCGTGGGCCAGCGGCATGGTGACCTTGCCCGCCCTCAGGTCCTCGGCGGTGTGCTTGGTCGGCCTCGCGCGGCCGTCGCGGTCCCGGACCGTGACGCCTCGCAGGTCGATCACGTCGTCGCTGATCTGGTAGGCCAGGCCGACCGCGTCGAAGTAGTCGCCCATGGCGCGCAGCCGCTCCTCGTCGGCCCCCGCGATCAGCGCGCCGATCTCGGCGATCGCGCGCACGGGGGCCGCGGTCTTGAGCCGGTGGGTGACGCGGACGCGGCGCAGGACGGGCTCGGCGTCGCCGGTGGCCACGGCGGTGTCCATCGCCGACCGGTGGCCGGTGATGTCGATGGCCTGGCCGGCGTGGCCGCACCGCAGCGCCCGCAGGTAGGTCTGGTAGACGCGCAGGCGCAGCCGGTCGTCCTCGGGCAGCACCCGGCGCAGCACCTGGTCGAAGGCGAAGTAGGCGGCGGTGGCGGCGTTGACGGCGGTGGGGTCGCCGAAGACGGTGTGGACCGCCGGGCGGCCGCGCCGCAGGGGGGAGCGGTCCTCGACGTCGTCGACCACGAGGCAGCCCGTGTGCAGGAGCTCGGTGGCGGCCAGCAGCGGGCGGTACGGTTCGCTGTCGGCCCCGCACAGCTCGATGGCGGCCGTTCCGACATAGGAGCGCCAGCTCCTGCCCAGGCCGTCGGTGGCGTGGCGCATCGGGCGCACGAGCGACGCGTGCAGGTCCTCGACGACCAGCCCGTCCAGCTCCCCGGGCCGGTCCTCCATCCCGGCCACGGCGGCCAGCGCGCCGTGGTCGGGCGTCTCGGGGTAGAGGTGGTCGATCTCCTCGAGGGTGGTGTCGCGGACGCGGGTGATGTAGCGCTCGAAGTCGCCGATCCGGTTGGAGGGGAGCACCGCCAGGAGCCCGCCGCCGCGCACCGGCCTTCCGGCCATGGTGCCCTCGACGTCGGCGTCGGCCTCCAGCATCCCCGAGCCGAACACCAGCGACCGCGCCTCCTGGCGGGGGAACCACGCCCTGACCCGCAGGCGCAGGTCCAGTTCGGGGACCTCGACGTCGCAGCCGGTGTCGTAGGTGTTGAGCGTGGCGAGGGAGGTCCACGGCCGTGAACCGCGCAGGGTCGCGGAGGCTTCGACCCGGTCCCCGTCGGGGGAGGAGAGGACCGCGCCGCGGGCGTGCGGAGTGGTCTCCCCGGTGGCGGCGTCGGTGTGGCCGATGTCGGCGACGGTGACGTCCCACCCGTTGTCCAGGCGCAGCCCGGCCCAGGTCCACACGGGGTCGGGGCCCCGCTGTCCGTCCTCCAGGAGGTGCCAGGGGCCGCCGAAGGCACGCTCGTACCGGCCCCGGCCGCGCACCCGCGCGGTGCACCCGCCCCGGCGGAAGGTCCCCTCGACGACCAGGCGCGGCACGCTGTAGGAGCGCGTCGCGCCGTCCCCGGAGCGGCCCCCGGCCCCGCCCGGGAACTGGGCGACGGCGGGCTTCTCCGGGGCCAGGCGCAGACGGAAGCCGCTGTGCTCGCCGTCGGCCTCGGCGACGTAGGCGCCGCCGTCGTCCTTGGTCAGCCGCCCCACGCCGCCGAAGTCCAGGTCGAGCCGCTGTCCGCCGACGCGGACCGGGCGCGGGAGCCCCCTGTCGGGAAGCGGCGCCCGCCCCGGTGCCAGTCCGCCGAGCACCGCCTCGCGGACCCGCGGGTCGAGGGCGCCGTCGCCGCGGGCGAGTGCCCGGGCCAGTTCCACGCAGCCCTCGTCGATCCACGACTCCCCGGCGTGCGTCCCTGGGCCGGTGTCGCTGCGGTACCACGCCACGGCGTGGGAGTCCAGCGGGGTTCCGTCGGGCCGCCGGGTCCGGTGCCGGAGGAAGCGGAGGACGAGCCCGAAGTCGCCGTCGCCGTCGTTCAGGCGGGCGTGGAACCACCACCACTCGGCTCCGTCGCCCGAGTGCGGGAGGTCGAGGACGGCGGGGTCCGGAGACGTCCCGTGGACGGACCGCTCCTCGCGCCGCACGGCCCCTGGTTCATTCGCCAATTTCCCGTCCCCCTGCTGTGTCCGGCACCGCTCCGACCGCCCGCCGCCCGAGAACGGCGGCGATGGCGCGACTCCGATCCAACAGCATTTCCCGCCGCCATTCGGGATACGGCGGGAATATGGCCGGAAGGGGAAAACAGCCGACATCCGCACGCGCCGGAAGATACAATTCACGCCTTTTTCGGGTGGCGTCCGTTTCTCTCGGTGATCTTGACCTTTTCGGGGTCTCGGAGGCGGCTGAGACCCCGAAAAGGTCAAGATCGCCGAGAGAAACGGAACCACTCCGGGACTCCGCGGGAGGAGGACGGGATTCGCTCCACGAAGTCGACCGAAAAGAGAATACCCGGGATTTCCTTAAATGGAGCGAACTCCCGAATCTTCCGGCAAAGAGCGGACATTTCCATAAAAAGCCGACCGCGCCGATCGGCTGACGAAGCGCGTACGGCGCGGCCGGGACCGCTCAGGAGCGGCGCCGCGGCTCTTCGGGGGCGCGGCGGCCGCTCCTGCTGCCCCGGTACGCGGCCTCACGCGCCTCGGCCAGCCAGCGGGGTGCCATCTCCAGCCCCGGAGGGCGGTTCAGGACCGGGTCGAAGGAGAGGCGTCCGGCCTCGGGCAGCACGGTGTCCAGGGTCAGCCGCGCGACCGGCCGCCAGCCGCCGCGCGCCGCCCCCGCCAGCAGGGTGAACCGCAGCGGCCGGGCGCGCACCCGCCGCTCCAGTCGGCCCAGGGAGGCCGGGGCCACCGGGTCCCCGCCGCGCGGCACCGCGAGCAGCCACACCGCCCGGCCCTCGCTGCGGTAGGGGACGAGGCTGCCGTAGCGGGCCCGGCCCCAGCCGCGCGCGGGCAGCGGGAGGAGGCGGGTGAGCCTTCCGATTCCCGAAGCGGACAGGGCGAGGTCCCACGGGCCGTCGAGGCCCTCCCCGTGCGGGATCCGCACCGCGAGTCCCAGGACGTCCGCGCCCCCGCCGGGGACTCCCGCTCCCTTGGAGAGGCGGGCGACCACCGGTCTGGTTCCCTCGGGCAGCGGGAGGAGCCCGCCTGTTCCGGCGGTCAGCTCCCCGGTGAGCCACAGGCCCCGGGGATGGAACGCGCGCGCCCGGCGCGCCCGCGCGAGGCGGCGGAACAGCGCGGCCGGCAGCCTGGGCAGGGGTTCTCCCGCCTCACGTGGAGCGGTCGGTCGTCGTGCCACACCTATGGACTGCCCCTCGACGCCCGGTGCAACCACGTGGCGCCGCCGGCCCGGTGGACCACGCGATCGGCGGGCGCACCCGTACCGGCCGGGCCCGCCGACGCCCCGGACAGATCACCCGAGCCGACACGGAGCGGGACCAGTGGATCGTTTCGCCGGCCCCCTTCACCGACCACTCTGGCGAATTCATCCCTCTCCCGCCCCTGAAACGGGGAGAGTTGGGGGCAAGGGCTTCGCACCTCACCAGGTCACAGCCCCGCCGCGCCACGGCCACCCGCATCCGCCACCCGTCCGCCCGCCGCTCCAGCCGCCCGCACACCGAAGGCCCACACGATGACCGCGCACCCCCCCGAACCCGAGATCGACTTCTACAACCCCTCCCCCGCCCGGGTCCACGACTTCCTCGTGGGCGGCAAGGACAACTTCGAGGTCGACCGCGCCGCCGTCCGGGAACTCACCGACACCATCCCCGGCCTGACCACCATGGCACTGGCCACCCGCGCGTGGCTGGGCCGCGTCGTCACCCACCTGGCCGGCGAAGCCGGCATCGCCCAGTTCCTCGACATCGGCTCGGGCCTGCCCACCACCGGCAACACCCACACCATCGCCCAGACGGCCGCCCCCGCCGCGCGGGTGGTCTACGTCGACAACGACCACCTGGTCCTGGCCCACTGCCGCGCCCTTCTCACCGAGAACCCCCGGGTCCGGGTGGTGCACGGCGACCTGCGCGACCCCCACCGCATCCTGGACCACCCCGAGGTGACCGGCCTCATCGACCTCACCCGCCCGGTCGCGCTCATCCTGTCCTCGGTCCTGGCCTTCCTCGGCGACGACGACCGTCCCCACGACGCGGTGGCCGCCCTGCGCGCCCGCGTCGCCCCCGGCTCCTACCTGGCCGTCAGCCACCCCGACAACACCGTCGCCCCCGACCAGGCCGCCCGCCTGGACCAGCTCTACGCCACCCTCTCCCCGCCCGGGAGGACCCGCTCCCCCGAGGAGATCGCCCGCTTCCTCACCGGCCTGCGCCTGCTCGACCCCGGCCTCGTCCACGTCGGCCACTGGCGCCCCGCCCCCAACGAACCCACCTGGACCCCCGAACAGGCCTGGGTCCTCGCCGGCGTCGGCCGCCTCGACCACCCCACGGCGGCCTCCGCTGAAGCAGCGGCGTCGGTCCGCCCGCCTCCGGACGGCGTGCCCTACGCTGTCGGGACCCCTCGAGAAAAGACCGGCGGTCGTGTCGATCGGCGGCGTTCCCGTTCGACCTAGGGATGAGGGGCCCGCACAGGGGCCCGGACTGTTCAGGGAGACAGAGCCATGAAGTACATGCTGGTCATGCGCGCCACCGACGAGGCCTCCGCGAAGATGGCGGACATCGACTTCCACGAGATGATCGAGACCATGGGCAGGTACAACGACGAGCTGATCCGGGCCGGTGTGCTGGTCGCCGCGGAGGGCCTTGACGACGCCGCCGAGGGCGTGGTCGTCGACCACTCCTCCGAGCCGCCCGTGGTCAGCGACGGCCCGTACGGCGAGACCAAGGAGCTGTTCGGCGGGTTCTACATCCTCGACGTGGCTTCGAAGGAGGAGGCCGTCGAGTGGGCCAAGCGGTTGCCGATCACCGGACCGGGCTTCAGGACCGAGATCCGCCGGGTCGCCTCGATCGACGAGTTCCCGCAGGACAACGAGTGGATCCAGAAGGAGCGGGCCTGGCGCGAGGCCACCGGCCAGCTCTGAGCGGATCGACACGAGATGGCCGACCCCACCGGCCGCGAGGCCGTCGCCGCCGTCTGGCGGATCGACTCCGCGCGGATCGTCGGCGCGCTCGCGCGGTACACCGGCGACTTCGCGCTGGCCGAGGACCTCGGTCAGGAGGCGCTGGCCGAGGCACTGGTGACCTGGCCGCGCGAGGGCGTGCCCCGGAACCCGGCGGGGTGGCTGCTCACGGTCGGCCGGCGCCGCGCGATCGACGTGTTCCGCCGGCGCGCCGCCCGTGACGAGAGGTACGCCGTCCTCGCCCGCGACCTGGGTGAGGGCGGCGCCTCCTCGGGGGGCGCGCCCGCCGATCCGGTCCGGGACGCCGAGGAGGTCTTGTGGGATCCGGACCGGATCGACGACGACGTGCTCGCGCTGATGTTCGTCTCCTGCCATCCCGTGCTGCCCCGGGAGGCGAGGGTGGCGCTCACCCTGCGGGTCGTCGGCGGTCTGACCAGCGACGAGATCGCCAAGGCGCTCCTCGTCCCGACCGCTACCGTGCAGGCCCGGATCACCCGGGCGAAGAAGGCCCTCGGAGCGGCCCGGGTGCCGTTCGAGGTGCCGTCGGCCGGGGAGCGGGCCGAGCGGCTCGGCTCGGTGCTCAACGTGGTCTACCTGATCTTCACCGAAGGGTCCTCGGCCAGCTCGGGCGACGACCTGCTCCGGCCCGGCCTCGCGGGCGAGGCCCAGCGGCTGGCGCGCGTGCTGGCCCGGCTGGTGCCGGAGGAGCCCGAGGTCCACGGCCTGCTGGCGCTGCTCGAGCTGACGGCGGCGCGTTTCCCCGCCCGCACCGGGGCGGACGGGCGGCCCGTGCTGCTGGAGCACCAGGACCGCCGCCGCTGGGACCGCGCCGCGATCCGCCGGGGGCGGGCCGCCCTGGCCCGCGCGGAGCGCGCCGGCCGGGGCCTGGGCGCCTACGGCCTGCAGGCGGCGATCGCCGAGTGCCACGCGCTCGCTCCGTCGGTCGGCGCGACGGACTGGGAGCGCGTCGTGCTCGTCTACGAGGCGCTCGGCCGGCTCGCGCCGTCACCGGTGGTCGACCTCAACCGGGCGGTGGCGGTCTCCATGGCCCGGGGGCCGGCCGCGGCGCTGCCGATCGTGGACGGGCTGGCGGCCGCCGGGGCGCTCCCGAACTCGCACCTGCTGCCGGGTGTCCGCGGTGAGCTGCTCACCCGCCTGGGACGCACCGGGGAGGCCCGCGTCGAACTGGAGCTCGCCGTGCGGCTGTGCGGCAACGGAAGCGAGCGGTCGGTGCTGGAGGGAAAACTCGCCGCCCTCGGCTGACCGGCCCGACCGCCCGCCTCCCCCGGTCCGGACGGGGCCACTCCAGGATCACCGGGAGAACGGACACCGGACGCGCGCAGGCCTCGTCACCGGCCCGCAGCCGCCGCGGACGGCTGACGTCATCCGTTCGCGGCGCCTTCGGCCTCCCAGCGCAGCAGGTCTCCCGGCTGGCACTCGAGCGCCTCGCAGAGCGCGGCGAGCGTCGCGAAGCGCACCGCCTTGGCGCGGCCGTTCTTGAGCACCGCCAGGTTGGCGGGGGTGATCCCGACGCGGTCCGCGAGCTCGCCCACGGACATCTTCCGCCGGGCCAGCATCACGTCGATGTCGACGGCGATCGGCATCAGATCACCTCGTCCAGCTCGGCCCGCATCCGCGACGCCTCGACGTCGCGCGCGACGGCCTGGGCGAGCAGCGTCCGCAGCACGAGCACGATGAGCGCGACCCCCAGGACCGCCACGACGACCCCGCCCAGCAGGAGGACCACTCCCGGGGCGACGGGGTCGCCCGGCGCCAGGACGACGCCGAGCGCGAACACCAGGAGGGCGGCCGCAACGATCGCGCCGGTCACGACGTCCACGTACCGGAAGGCGGCGTGGGAGAACACCGTTCCGCGCCGCACCATCGTCACCAGCCGCCACACGCAGACCAGGACGACCTGGACGGCCACGACGCCCAGGACGATGATCACGAGGAGCGGGGCGCGCAGGTGGGCGAAGTCCGCGTTGAGCCCTTCCAGGTCGGCGGCCAACAGCGGCACCATCACCGTCTGCACGAGCACCGAGCCGACGAGGAGCACCGCGAGCACGACGCGCAGCGCGAGCACTGTCAACTTCCCCATCACTTCTCCTTCTATCGAAAAGCGATATCAATCTATCGATATTCGATAAGCAGGGCAAGGAGTCCCGTCGACCGGAGAGGAAGTCACCCGGAGAGCCCCGGGATCACGGCGCCTTCCCGGTGATCTTGACCTTTCCGTGGTCTCAGAAGCGGTTGAGACCCCGGAAAGGTCAAGATCGCCGGGAGGAACGGACGCGGGTCCTGGATCGTCGGCGCGGGGATCTCTCAACGACCGTCGGGGCGCGCGGCTTCCCGTCAGGTCCGCGCCGAGGGGGCGGTGACCGGGGCGAGCCACAGTCCGGTGAGGGCGTCGGTCAGCCCCGAGGCGGCCCGGTCCCAGGACTCGCGGGAAACGGGGGCCCCTTCGGCGAGGGCGCGCTCGCGCTCGGCGATCGTGTGGACCATCAGCCGGCCGACCATGTCCTGGCGCTCCAGGCGGACGTCCGGCGGCAGGTCGGGGAGGCGTCTCCTGAGCTCCTCGCCGGCCCGGAGCAGCGAGGGGGAGTTGAGCGCCTCCCGGGACATGATCTCGCGGTAGGCGGGGTCGGTCATGACCTGGGCGCTGAAGCGCCCGAACCAGGTGGGCGCGCCCAGATCGGCGAGGTGCCGGGCGAAGGGCTCCACCATGCAGGCGACCCAGTCCCTCACCTCGGCGGAGCCGTCGGCCCGCAGCACCATTCGGAGGCGCGTCTCCTCGATCTGCTCGGTGTGCCTGCGCACGATCGCGCGGACCAGGGCGTCCTTGGAGCCGAAGTGGTAGCTGACCGCCGTGTTGTTCCCCTGGCCCGCCTCCTGGCTGATCTGGCGGTTGGAGACCGCGGCCACTCCGTGTTCGGCGAAAAGCCTCTCCGCCGCGGACAGGATCGTCTCCCGCGTCGCGGCGACCCGGTCCGTCCTCGTCATCCTGCCGCTCATGGGGACCACCGTACCGACCCCGGCCCGCACCGGCCCACCGGTGCCGCCCGGACCCGGGCCCGACGCCGGTTCCGCACGCGGCCGGCGCGCCTTCCCGCGACGGGGGCGCGCCGCCGGACGGCGGCCTTCCCGACGCCCCCTCCTCCTCCCGGTTCGGAACCGTCCAGGCACGTACTGTTAAGATAAGTCATGCGACTGACTTAAAAGTGGGCGCCTCCGCGTGTGAGAAACGGGGCCCACCCGATGACCGACGCCCGCACCAGGGCACCCGCCGTCCGGCCGCCGTCGAGACCCGCTCCCCGGTGTCGCGGAGGCGAGAGAGGAAGAACGGCACGTGAGCACAGACTCCGACACGACCGCGAGCACCGGCGGCCCGGCCGAGGAGATCGACCTCGACGCGCTGCGGGCCAGGTACGCCCGCGAGCGCGACCGCCGCGTCCGCCCCGAGGGCACGGCCCAGTACCGCTCTGCCTCGGGCGAGTTCGGCTACTACGCCAAGGACCCCTACACCCCGTGGAAGGAGCGCGAGCCGCTGACCGACACCGTGGAGGTGCTCGTGATCGGCGGCGGTTTCGGCGGCCTGACGACCGGCGCGCGGCTGCGGCAGGCGGGCGTGGAGTCGATCCGGATGACGGACGAGGCGGGCGACTTCGGCGGGACCTGGTACTGGAACCGCTATCCGGGCATCCACTGCGACATCGAGTCCTACTCCTACATGCCCCTGCTGGAGGAGGTCGGCTACGTGCCCGAGTGGCGCTACGCCCCCGGCGAGGAGATCCGCCGCCACGCGGTGGCGATCGCCGAGACGTTCGGGCTCTACCGCGACGCGCTGTTCCACACCCGTGTCACCAGCCTGGACTGGGACGAGCGGGCACAGGAGTGGGTGGTCGGGACCGACCGCGGCGACCGGATGCGCGCCCGGTTCGTCATCACCTCCTCGGGCACGATGACCCGGCCCAAGCTGCCGGGCATCCCGGGGATCGACACCTTCAAGGGCCACACCTTCCACACGAGCCGGTGGGACTACGGCTACACCGGCGGCGACCAGACCGGCGGCCTCGACGGCCTCGCGGACAAGAGGGTCGCGGTGGTGGGCACCGGGGCGACCGGCGTCCAGGTCATCCCGCACATGGGCCGGGACGCGGGGCACCTGTACGTGTTCCAGCGCACCCCCTCCTCGGTGGACGTCCGCGACAACCGCCCCACCGACCCCGAGTGGGCGGCCTCCCTCAGACCCGGCTGGCAGCGCGAGCGCATGGAGAACTTCCTCGCGGTCGTCTCCGGCGAGCCGGTGGAGACCGACCTGACCCGGGACGGCTGGACGTCCACCGCCCGGCTCCAGCGGAAGATGATCTCCGGCGCGCTGGACACGAGCGTCTCCCCGGAAGAACGCGAGCGGATCGACGAACTCGTCGACGCGCGGAAGATGAACCAGCTCCGGGCGCGGGTGGACGAGGTCGTCGACGACCCGGAGACAGCCGGACTGCTCAAGCCCTGGTACCGCTACATGTGCAAGCGGCCCTGCTTCAGCGACCACTACCTCCAGACGTTCAACCGGCCGAACGTCACCCTGGTGGACACCGCCGACCACGGCGGCGTCACGCGCATGACCGAGGACGCGATCGTCGTCGGCGAGACCGAGTACCCGGTGGACTGCGTCGTCTTCGCCACCGGGTTCGACGTCGGCGTCTCCGGCGTCCTGGCGGGCACGCTGCGGGTCCGCGGCCGGGGCGGCCGGGACCTGCTCGCGTCCTGGAGCCGCGGACCCAGCACCCTGCACGGCTTCTACGGCAACGGGTTCCCCAACCTCTTCCACCTGGGCTCGCTGCAGAACGCCAACTCGGTGAACTTCGCGCACGTCCTGCTGGAGCAGGCCGAGCACATCGCCGCAGTCGTCGCGGAGGCCCGCAAGGCCGGGGCCGCGGTGGTCGAACCCTCGCAGGAGGCGGCCGACGCGTGGGGCCGGACGGTGCGCGAGACCGCGCACGACAACTCCGCGTTCCAGGCCGGGTGCACGCCCGGCTACTACAACCGCGAAGGCGCCGGCGTCCACGGCGGGGCCTCCTACAGCCCCGGCCCCGTGGCCTTCCACCGGCTCCTCAAGGAGTGGCGCGACAACCGCGTGCACGAGGTCCTGGTGCCGAAGCCGTAGCAGGGAGGCCGTCCGCGACCCGGGCTCCGTCAGGCGCCCCACCGCCCCGATCGAAGGAGAACCCCATGACGCCGCACCGCCCTGAGGCACGCCCCTCGGCGACCGTCCGCGCGCTCTCGCTACTCGTCCTGGCCGGCGCGGTGACGGGCTGCTCCGGCGCCGCGGCCACGGGCGCGGACCAGGAGCCTGGGGAGCGGACGGCCGGACTCCTGGTCCAGGTGACCTCCGTCCACGAGGAGACGGGGACGACCCTGCTGGAGGGGCCGGCCTTCGCCCCGGACGGCGGCCTCGTCCTCGTCGACGTCACCGCTCCCGCCGGGGAGCCCAAGGTGCTGAGGGTGGACACCGACTCCCGGGAGGTGGTCCCGGTGTTCACGAACGAGGACAGCGCCTACACGTCCGCCCAGTTCAGCCCGTTCGACGGTCGGCTGTACCTGACGGACTTCGCGGGCGGCGGGATCGACAGCGTCACCCCGGAGGGGGACGACCACACCACGTTCTTCTCCGGGGACGTCGACGGCGCGCCGATGCGGCCGGACGACCTGGCCTTCGACGAGGCGGGGAACATGTACGTCAGCGATTCCACCGGTTTCTCGGGGCCCGCCTGGGAGGCCCGGGGCAGGGTCGTCAGGATCGACCGGGACACGGCGGAGGCGACCGTCCTGGCGAAGGACCTCCCCGCGCCCAACGGGATCTCGTTCGACGAGGACTTCTCGGGCCTGTGGGTCGGCCAGTACGCCGCCAACCGCGTCGACCACTACACGCTCGGCGGGGACGGGACGGAGGTGGAGACCTCCCACGCCGCGATCCACTTCGACGGCGGCACGAGCCGGGTCGACTCCATCGCGGTCGACGCCGCCGGGAACCTCTACCAGGCCGTCCACGGCCAACCGAGGATCTTCGTGTACGGCTCGACCGGTGAGCACCTGGCGACGGTCTCCGTCCCCGCCGACGACGCCGACGGGCTGGAGTCGGCGACGAACGTCGCCATCGCGCCGGGGACGACCGACGCCTACATGACGGTCAGCGGCGGCGACGGCGGATTCGTCTACACCTTCGACGCGCTCGCCGAGGGGACCCGCCAGTCCAACGGCGGCTGACCCTCCCCGGACGGGACCCGGGAGCGGCCCGACGCGCACGCGGGACCACTCGCTTCTCCGGGGCGCCTACCATTTCCAGGGTGTCAACTAAGTTGACAACAGGGCCGTGGACGGCCACGGCGCGGACGAGCGGCAGGGCGGGGCCCCGCAGGCGAGGAGAAGACATGACCACGGACGACAGGCCGATCACCGCGGGGAACTCGGTGGAGGAATGGTTCGCGCACCCCGTCGGCGGGCCGGTCCTGCGCGAGCTGATCGAGCGGTCGGGCCAGGACGAGGACGCCCTGCGCCCCGTCGGCAAGCTCCCCCTGGCCAGGCTCGTCGAGCTCGCCGGGGACCGGTTCCCGCAAGAGCTCGTCGACGAGCTCGTCATCCGCGCGAACGGCGGGGTCGCCCCCGTCGTCGGGGAAGAGGAGGACGAGGAGCCGGAGACGCCCCCCGGCGGCGCGCGCTTCACCGGGCGGACCGTCATCGTCACCGGTGCGGCGTCCGGGATCGGCCGCGCCACCGCCGCCCGCATCGCGCGCGAGGGCGGCCGGGTCGTCGGCGTGGACATCGCGGAGGACCGCCTCCGGGCCCTGGTCGACGGGGCTCCCGAGGGCTCGGTCGTCCCCGTCGCGGGCGACATCACCAAGGACGAGGACATCGCGCGGATCGTCGCCGCGGCCGGGGAGCGCGTCGACGGCCTGGCGAACGTCGCCGGGATCATGGACGACATGTCGCCCCTGCACGAGGTGAGCGACCAGGCGTGGGAGCGCGTGTTCGCGGTCAACGTCGACGGCGCCTTCAAGCTCTCGCGCGCGGTGCTGCCGTCCATGCTCGCCGCCGGGCGCGGCGCGATCGTCAACGTCACCTCCGAGGCGGCGCTGCGCGGCAACGCCGCCGGGGCCGCCTACACGGCGTCCAAGCACGCCGTCGTGGGCATCACGCGCAGCTCGGCGTTCATGTACGGCCCGCAGGGGATCCGGGTCAACGCGGTGGCGCCGGGGCCGGTGGCGACGGGGATCGAGGGCGCCTTCGGCTCCGCGTTCGCCAAGGCGCGCATGGGGGAGTTCATGCGGCTCATCCCGCCGGTGGCGGAGGCGGCCCGGCTCGCCGCGTCGATCACCTGGCTGCTCAGCGACGACAGCGACAACGTCAACGGCGTGGTGCTCGCCTCCGACGGCGGCTGGTCCGTCCAGTGACCCGGTGCTCCGGGGGCGCTCTCAGCTCCCGGGGGTGAGGAGGTCCTGGAGGAGGCCGCCGTAGCGCGCCACGACCTCCCCGTGGTCGGCGGCGGCCAGCACGTCGTCGCCGACGATCCACAGGCTGTAGAGCAGCCCGCCGACGAGCGCGGCGGCCAGGCGGGCCCGCAGTTCGGCGTCGTGCCCGGTGAGGCGCTCGGCCAGCGGACGCACGAAGGCCCGTTCGTGGGCCTCGCGCAGGCGCGACCCCACCGTGCTGGCGTCGCTGGCCCGGATCAGCGCGAGGTAGACCCCGCGCGTGCGGTTGTCGGCCGTGAGCACGTAGTCGACGAAACGGGGGCCGAGCGTCTCGATCGGCCCCTCCAGGAGGGGCTGCTGGTCGAGCCGCATGGTCTCCAGGAACAGCTGTTCCTTCGTTCCGAAGTGGCGGATGACGAGGGCCGGGTCCACGTCGGCCGCCGCCGCGATCCCGCGGACCGAGGTCCGGGAGTACCCCCGCTCGATGAACAGGCGTGTCGCGGCGGTGGCGATGGTGTCGCGCGTGGGGGTCGCGGTGTCGCGTCGGGGCACCGTGCGATCCTAGCCCGACACGCCCGCCGGACCGTGGTGGTTTCCCGCCGATCTTGACCTTTCCGGGGTCTCAACCGCCTCCGAGACCCCGGAAAGGTCAAGATCACCGGGAGAAACGGGCGCGGGGCACTAGGGTTCGGACATGACCGACGAGATCCGCGTGCTGCTGGCACTGCGCCTCCCCGAGCTGGAGGTCCGCTCCGTCACCAGGGCGGGCGGCGGGCTGGACAACCTCGCCTACGAGGTCAACGGCGAACTGATCGTGCGTGTGAGCAGGGAGGCCGATCCCGCCCTCCGCCGCGCGTCGGTCCGGCGCGAGGCGGACCTCCTCGCCGTGGTGGCCGGCCTGTCCCCGCTGCCGGTCCCCGAACCGGTCCTCGTCGACCCGGCGGCGGGCGTCCTGGCCTACCCCCGGCTTCCCGGCCTGCCCCTGAACGAGTGCCCGGTCGCCGATCCCGCGCGGCTCGCGGCCCCGCTGGGCGAGTTCGTCGGCCGCCTGCACGGGACTCCCCGGGAGGAGACGGCGGCGCTGGCGCCGCCCGACGACACCCCTCTCGCGGTGTGGCTGCGGGAGGCCGAGGAGGACTACCGGGAGGTCCGGGACCTCGTCCCGGCGCACCGCCTCCGCCTGGTCGAGGACTTCCTCGACCGCACGCCGCCGCCCGAGCCCCGGGACGCGGTGTTCTGCCACAACGACCTGGGCGCCGAGCACATCCTGGCGGACGCCGCCACGAGCACGGTCACCGGCGTCCTCGACTGGACCGACGCGGCCCTCGCCGATCCCGCCCACGACCTGGCCCGGCTCTACCGGGACCTGCCCCCCGAGGTCTTCGACCTGCTGATGGAGCACTACCCGGGCCGCTGCGACGACGCCGCCCGGGAGCGGATCGCCTTCTACGCCCGCTGCTGCCTCCTGGAGGACCTCGCCTACGGCGTGCGCAGCGGTCGGCGGCACTACACCCGCGCCGCCCTGGACCACCTGGACCACGTCTTCGCGCGGACCCGCTGACCGCCGCCCGGGAGGGCCTTCGCCGCGGCGCCGCCCGGGAGGCGGACGGCACCCGCCGCGCGACGGCGGCGGGCCCCGTCTCCCCCGCTCTTCCGGGGCGTGGGCGAGACGGCGGAAAAAATTCTCGCGGTGGTGTCGATTTCGTCCGCGCCCGTTCGACGCAGGGGTGGAAGGACGCGAACGGCGGCCTCGACAGCACGGGAGAGAACCATGAAGTACATGCTCATCATGCGCGCGGACGACTCGGCGGCCGAGGCGTACGCGGAGACCGACTTCGAGGAGGTCATCAACGCGATGGGCGCCTACAACGAGTCGATGGTGAAGGCGGGCGTGCTGGTGGCGGGCGAGGGCCTGTCCGACGCCGGGGAGGGCTTCGTCGTCGGCTTCGGGGCCGGGGAGCCCGTCCTCACCGACGGCCCCTACGGCCCGACGCGCGAGCTCTTCCACGGGTTCTGGATCATCCGGGTCGCCGACCGGGAGGAGGCGGCCGCGTGGGCGAAGCGCGCACCCCTCGGGGCGGGTGCCCGGCTGGAGGTGCGCCGCGTGAACGAGGCGGAGGACTTCGCCGACCACTCCGACAACGAGTACGTCAAGAAGGAGGCCGGGTGGCGCGAGGACCTCGGCACCGAGTGAGCGGAGCCCGTCCGCGCGCCGGGGACGGCGGGGCCCCGGCGCGCGGACGATGTCCCCACCGGTGTCCGGCTCCCCCAGGGCCGTCGTCTGCCCCGGGGCCCGGCCCGTTCTCGCGGCCGGCCCACGACGCGTCCGCCCGTGGCGCGCTCCCGTCCGACACGGCAGCGGACGGGATTCCCACACCCACCCGAGGAAGGTAAGGTAAGGCTGGCCTACTGAGAAGGAGTGGCATGGCCGGACAGAACACGCGAACGGCCCGGACCGGGCCGGAGACCGCGGGCGCGCTCGTCCTCACCGTCCGACGCCGGGAACAGGTCTCGCCCCACTTCGTCCGCGTCACCTTCGGCGGGGACGACCTGAAGCGGTTCGTCCCGCTCGGCTTCGACCAGTGGTTCCGGATCTTCATCCCGGTCAGCGGCTCGGTCGAGCAGCGGCGGTCGGTCCTCGGACGGCTGCCCGAGCGGTTGGGCACGATCAGCTACCTGCGCTTCCTGATGACGGACAGGACCACCCGGCCGCTGCTGCGCAACTACACGGTCCGCGAATTCCGGCCGGACGGGCCGGGGGGCGCCGAACTCGACGTCGACTTCGTCGTCCACGGACCGGCCGACGGGAGCGCCCCGGCCACCGCCTCGGAATGGGCCCTGGCCTGCCGCCCCGGCGATCCGGTGGCGATCCTGGACGAGGGCCTCGGCTTCCGTCCGCCCGCCGGTCTGGAGGCGAGCGTCGTGCTGGCCGCCGACGAATCGGGGCTGCCGGCCGTCGCGGGCGTCCTTCGCTCGCTGCCGGCCGGCGCGACCGGACGCGCCTACGTCGAGGTGCCGTCCGAGGCCGACCGCCAGGACCTGACGGCGCCGGCCGGCGTCGAGGTGACCTGGCTGGCCCGCGAGCAGGCCACCGCCCCGGGCCGGACCGTCCTCTCCGCCGTCCGGACCGCTCCCCTGCCGGACGGGCCCTTCTACGGCTGGGTGGTCGGCGAGCAGGGGCTGGCGACCGGCCTTCGGAGGCACTGGGTGGGCGCGGGTGTCCCCAAGCCGCACATCACCTTCTGCGGCTACTGGCGCCACGGCTGACCGGCGCCGCCCCGAACCCTCACAGCCGGGTGGCCGCCGCCAGCAGGAGGACGGCCACCCCGAGCAGGAGGTCGAGAACGCCGCACCACTCCGCGAACGGGCGCGCCACGACCCTGCCGGACCGCCAGTGGACCGCGTCCCAGGCGGCGTGGCCGAGCAGCCCCGCGGCGACCAGGAGATGGCCGAGGCCCGGGGGGACGTGCGGGGCGCCCAGCGCGATCGCGCCGAAGGCCAGAAGCGCCGGGGTCTGCAGCGCGAACAGCCCGGGTCGGCGCAGCTGTCCGCGGACCAGGCCGGCCACGACGAGCAGGAGCGCGAGCGGCGCGAGGAGGAGCCACGGGTCGACGTCCCACGTCCTCACGAGCGCCAGGAGCGCCACCAGTCCCGCGATCACACCCCAGATCGCGCCGGGACGGTCGATGACCGCCGTGGCCAGGTAGCCCAGTGCGGCGATCAGGAGGACGGCCGCGAACCCGCGCCCGTCGTCCAGGTCGACCAGGACAACGGCGGCGAAGGCGACCGCCAGCCATGTCGGCCAGCGTCGTGCGAGTGCTGCGGCGAGGCGCGGGAAGCGGGCGTGTCCGCCCGCCTCCGCCTCATCGGTGGGATTGGGAGCGGGAGCGGGAGCAGAAGTGGTTTTCCTCATGGTCCGACTGTGGCGTCCCGCCCCCTCCAGCGTCCGGTCCGGCGGCCGGAGATGTCCGGAACCTTGGGATGCCGGGCCTTTCGGCCTATGCTCTGCTCATGAGGTCACGCCAGGTCGTGGTGGTGGGGTACGACGACGCGGAGCTGCTCGACATCGCGTGCGTCACCACGGCCCTGGCCATGGCGAACGCGATCGGATCGGCGCGGACCGAGTACCGCACGAGGGTCGCCAGCCCCGGGGGACGCCCGATCGCCTGCGGCACGGGGCTGACGCTGCAGAGCCAGCAGTCGCTCCAGCGGCTCACCGGCCCGCTCGACACGCTGGTCGTCTCCGGTGGCCGGGGACACGTGCGGGCCGCCGCCGACCCGCTGATCGTCGGCCACGTCCGGCGCCTGGCCCGGGAGAGCCGCCGGGTGGCGTCGGTGTGCACCGGGGCGAGCGTCCTGGCCGCCGCCGGTCTGCTCGACGGCAGGCGCGCCACCACCCACTGGCGGTTCGCGAACGACCTCGCAGCCCGCCATCCGGAGGTCACCGTCGACCCCGCCCCGATCTACATCCGCGACGGCGCGGTGTCCACTTCGGCGGGCATCACCAGCGCCCTGGACCTGACACTGGCCTTCATCGAGGAGGACCACGGCGCAGAGCTCGCCCGGTCGGTCGCACGCGATCTGGTGACCTACCTCCAGCGGCCCGGCAACCAGGCGCAGATGAGCATGTTCACCGCGGCCCCTCCCCCCGACCACGGCCTGGTCCGGCGGGTGGTCGACCACATCGGCGCGCACCTGGACGGCGACCTCACCACGGACGCGCTGGCGGACGTGGGCGGTGTCAGCGTCCGACACCTCACCCGGCTGTTCCTCACCCACCTGGGACGGACGCCGGGCCGGTTCGTCCGGGACGCCCGCGCCGAGGCGGCCGCCCATCTGGTGGCCACCACGTCGCTGCCCATGCCGAGCGTGGCGGCGCGCTGCGGGTTCGGGACGGCCGAGACCCTCCGCCAGGCGTTCACCAGCCGGTACGGGGTCCCGCCGTCGCACTACCGGGCGGCCCGGACGGGGAAGCCGCGATAGGCCGTCCCCGTGTCGGCGCGGGAGGCGGGGCCGGGCCGGGGCGACAACGTCGGGACCACCGGCAGGACCACGGCGCCGCGGGTGGCCAGGGGTGTGGAAGGCCGCCCGGTAAGCCCTCGTCCGGTGCCGGCCTGCCGGGCGGAATGGCGGCGCGGGGTCCCCGCCGGTCCGGACCCGGCCGTCCGCGCGATCCGCTCCACGGACGGGGCCGTCGTCTCCGGCGGCTCCCTCGCCCGCCGCACGCCACCGCCGCCCCGCGCGGGTCCGCGGGTCAGCCGTCGAGGGCCTCCGCCATGCGGTCGAGGTCGGCGAGGAGCGCGGCCAGGCGCCGCTGCGGGACCGCGTCGACCATGCGCCGTTCGATGGCGTAGACGACGGACCGGGCCGCGTCGAGACGGGCGCGGCCCTCGGCGGTGAGGTGCGCGGGAAGGGCGCGGCCGCGGTCGGCGGCGGCGGGCCGGGAGGTCAGGCCCGCGTCCTGGAGCCCCCGGAGGACGACGTTCATGGACTGGCGCGTGACGAACGCGCCGCGGGCGAGTTCGGCGTTGGACAGGCCCGGCCTCTCGTCGAGGAGTTCGAGGCACGCGTACTGCGGCACCGTCAGGCCGTGCTCGCGCAGCGCCCTGTCCATGGCGCCGCGCAGCGCCGCGGCGGAGCGCTTGAGTCGGTACCCCACGTGCTCGGTGACGTCCTGAGCGGGGTGGGGCGGGTCCACGGCCTTCCGGTCTTCCATGTCAGCATTTTGACATAGGGAGCCCGTCGCACGTACAGTCTCTCATGTCAAAGTCCTGACATGAAGAAATCGAGGAGACCCCATGACCGCCACCGTCGACGGCCCCGACTTCGTCGCACTGCAGGTACGCGACGTCGAGGCGGCCGCCGCCTTCTGCGAGGAGCACCTCGGACTGCGAAGGGCCCCCGCCTCGCCTCCCGGCGCGGTGGTGTTCGCCACCGAGCCGATCCCCTTCGCCGTCCGCGAACCGCTGCCCGGAGTCGACCTCGACAGCGCCGCGCGGCCCGGCCTCGGCGTGGCCCTGTGGTTCCGCACCGCCGACGCCCAGGGGCTGCACGACCGGCTCGCCGCCGCCGGGGTCGCCGTCACCGGCCCGCCGCGTGAGAGCCCCTTCGGCCGCACGTTCACCTTCACCGGCCCCGAGGGCTACGCCCTCACCGCGCACGAGGGCTGACCCGCGCGAGGACCGGGCCGCCGCACGCGCCTGCACCGGGCCCGGGCCCCGGGCCGGCCCTCGCGGAGGGGGGAGGGACTCCTGCCGGAGGGGGAGCCGGCACCACCTCCGATCCACGTCCGCGCGACCCTGACGCCGGGCCCGGCCGCGCGTAGTTTCGAGGCCATGAACACGACCGACAACCCCCTCGTCCGGGTCGTCACCGACACCCGCTACGTCCTCCTGGGCCTGCCGCCGGCCCTGGTCTCCTTCACCGTGGTCCTGACGGGCCTGGCCGCGGGGGCGGGCTCCGCCGTTGTCGTGCTGGGCCTGTTCCTGCTGGTGGGCGCCTTGTACACCGCGCGCGGGTTCGCGCACGCCGAATCACCCCCGCGCCGGAGCTTCCCTATGGAGTTTCCGCCTCGGGGGTGTCTCGGTGTCGGGGATTCGCCGGCTCCTTGGCGCTCTCTCCGGTGATCTTGACCTTTTCGGGGTCTCAACCGTCTCTGAGACCCCGAAAAGGTCAAGATCACCGGAGAGGATCCGGGTCGGCGGACCGCCCTCACACCCCCAGCGCGGTCTGTCCCGGCACCTGGTGGTCGCGCTCGACCCCGCCCCGGGACAGGCAGCGGCGGCACGTCACCGGGCTCGCGGCCGGGTGCAGCCGCAGCGGGTCGACGGCGGCCCGGCACGCGACCGCCGGAACGGGGACGCCCGCCCAGTACTGCGTCTCGACCTGGTGCACCACGGCCCCCTGGCCGATCCGGGCGCCGACGGCGTCGGCGAGCTCCTCGCGTCGGCGGCGGAGGGTCGCGGCCAGGTGCTCGACGGTGGGGTCCGCCCCCGGCTCGGAGGCCGCGGCCACCCCCGGTCCGGGGGGCGCCTCGGCGGCCGGGTACGGTGTGCGCTCCATGGCCGCCAGCGTACCCACGGCCGCGGACAGCGCGGGAGCGTCCGGCGCGCGTCGCCGGGGCGGGGCCGCGGAGCCGCCGGAGGGGTGGCCGGCCCCTCTGGTGGGACCGTGCCGTCCGGCGGTTTCGGCGAACGCCACGACAGGCGCGGACCCCGGGGATAGGGTTGCGCGTAACCGGGACAGGACGCTCGGTCACGGGGCCGCGTCGCGCGGCCTCCCTCCTCGCACGATCGGACCAAGGACGAGGCGCCATGACCACCACCCCCCTCCCCATCCTGGCCGCCGTCGCCACGGCCCTCCTGCTCGGCGGCTGCGCCGCCGCTCCGGCCGACCAGGACCCGGCCGACGCCGAGGCGAGCCCCTCCCCGTCCCCGTCCCCCTCCGCCGTCGCCGAGGCCGTGCCCGAGGCGGCCGACGGCACCGACCTGGACGCCTGCGCCGACGCCGACTGCGAGGTCCTGGTGGAGGAGGGCGACGAGTTCGCCATGGACGGCGCCCACGGCGTGGACCGGTTCGTGGTCGACGCGGTCGACGAGGAGGGGCTGAGCATGAGCGGGTACGGCGCCGGCATCACGCTCTCGGGCCACCTCCCGCCGCCGGACGGGGAACAGCCCTACACCTTCGTCATGAACGGCATCACCGTCGCCCTGGTCGCCCTGGACGGCTCCAGCGCCCTCATGCGCCTCACCCCCTGAGGCGCCCCGCGGGCCGGTCCGGGAGGAGCGGCCGCGGTTCCGCGATACTGGTGCGATGGACAGATCATTCGAGGACCTCGTCGCGGAGGCCGAGGCGGTCGACGTCGACGGCTGGGACTTCTCCTGGCTGGAGGGGCGCGCCACCGAGGAGCGCCCGCCCTGGGGGTACTCCCGCATGCTCGCGGAGCACCTCGCCCGCGCCGACGCCTCGCTCGACGTCCAGACGGGAGGCGGCGAGGTCCTGGCGGAGGCGCCCGTCGTCCCGAGGCTCGCGGTCGCCACCGAGTCGTTCCCCCCGAACCTCGCGAAGGCCACCGCGCTCCTGCACCCCCGGGGCGTCGCGGTCGTGGCCGCCCCGGACGGGTCGCCGCTGCCCTTCGCCGACGGCGCCTTCGACCTCGTCACCAGCCGCCACCCGATCTCCCTTCGGTGGGAGGAGATCACCCGCGTCCTCCGGCCGGGGGGAACCTACCTGGCCCAGCACGTCGGCCCGGCGAGCGTCCTGGAACTCACCGAGTTCTTCCTCGGCCCCCGGCCGGAGGCCCGCCGTGACCGCCGCCCCGACGACGAGGCCGCCGCGGCGCGGGCGGCCGGACTCGAGGTCGCGGAGGTGCGGACGGCGCGCCTGCGCGTCGAGATCCACGACGTGGGCGCGGTCGTCTACCTGCTGCGCAAACTGGTCTGGTGGGTCCCCGGGTTCACCGTGGCGGCCTACCGCGACCGGCTGAGGGACCTCCACGAACTCGTCGAGCGCGACGGCCCCTTCGTCACGCACTCCACGCGCCACCTCATCAGAGCCCACCGCCCCGCCTGAGCTCCTCATTGTCAAGCACCTGCCCGGGATGGTTGACTGACCACTGGGATAGCGCTTTCCAACACCAGGGGCGAACGAGACGCGCCGGAAGGGCCTCACGAGCGCGGCCCGCCGGAGGACAGGTGGATGTGGTGACGCCAGGAGACAGGAAGCGGTACCGGATCGCGGTGGTCGGAGCGGGCGCGATCGCCGGCGGCCGCCACATGCCGGCGGTCCGCGCGCACGCCGACCGGGTCGAGGTGGTCTCGGTCGTCGACGTGGACGGCGGCCGCGCGGCGGCGTTCGCGGCCGAGTGGGGGGTGGGGCGCAGCGGCACGGACCTGGCTGCGGCGCTGGCGGCCGACCGCCCGGACCTGGTGATCGTCTGCACTCCGCCCGCGTCCCACCGCGACGCGGTGCTGGAGTGCCTGGCCGCCGGGGCGTGGGTGTGGTGCGAGAAGCCGCCCGCCCTCTCGCTGGCCGAGTACGACGAGATGGCCGCCTCCGAGCGCGCGGGCGGCCCGTACGTCGGGTACGTGTTCCAGCACCGGTTCGGCTCGGCGGCGCGCGCCCTGCGCCGGCAGATCGCCGACGGGGCGCTGGGCCGGCCGCTGGTGGGGGTGTGCCACACCCTCTGGTACCGGGACGACGCCTACTACACCGCGCCGTGGCGGGGGACGTGGGCGAGCGAGGGCGGCGGGCCGACGATGGGGCACGGGATCCACCAGATGGACCTGATGCTGTCGCTGCTGGGCGACTGGCGGGAGGTCCGCGCCATGATGGGCACGCTCGCCCGGGACGTGGAGACCGAGGACGTGTCCGTGGCCGCCGTGGGGTTCGAGTCGGGGGCCCTGGTGTCGGTCGTGAACAGCGTGCTCTCCCCCCGCCAGGAGAGCTACCTGCGGTTCGACTTCAGCGACGCGACCGTGGAGCTGTCGCACCTGTACGGCTACGACAACGCGGACTGGACCTGGACCCCGCGCGAGGGGGTGGGCGAGGAGCGCGCGCGGTCCTGGCGGCCGGCCTCCGACGTGCCGAGCTCGCACGCCGCGCAGCTCGGCGCGTTCCTCGACGCGATGGACTCCGGGGTCCGGCCGCCGGCCAGCGGCGACGACGGGCGGCGGAGCATGGAGCTGATCACCGGCCTGTACCGGTCCGCGGTCACCGGCCGTCCGGTGCTGCGCTCGGAACTGGGGCCCGGCAGCCCGTTCTACGAGCGCCTCGACGGCGGCCGCCGCCGCGAGTCCGACACCCCCGCCCGCGACGAGACCGAGGTGGCCCGATGAGCCCGCTGACAGTGACCCACGAGCACGGAACAAGCGTCGGCGTCGCCGTCGGCGGCGTCGAGATCGCGGTCTACGTCTACGGCGCGGACATCCCCGCGTTCGAGGCCCCCAAGCCCTACCTGCACCCGATGCGCACCCTGTCCGGCGCGCCGGTGTCGGCCCACAGGCCGCACGACCACCGCTGGCACAAGGGCCTGCAGATGACGTGGTCGCACGTGTCGGGCCAGAACTTCTGGGGCGGCAACACCTACGTGCACGGCACCGGCTACGTCCCCCTGGACAACGTCGGGTCGATGCGGCACGACGGCTTCGGCGCCATCGACCTCACCGGGGACGAGCTGACCCTGTCCGAGGAGCTCACCTGGGTCGCCTCCACCGGCGAGGAGTGGGTCTCCGAGCACCGGACCCTGCGCTTCCACGGCGTGGACCCCGGGCGGGGCGTCTGGGCGCTCGACGTCGCCAGCGAGCTGCGCAACGTCCGCGGCGAGGACCTGGAGCTGGGCAGCCCCACCACCCACGGCCGGGACAACGCCGGCTACACCGGCTGGTTCTGGCGCGGCCCCCGGGGCCTCACCGGCGGCGAGGTCCTCACCGCCGGCGGGGGCGGCGGGCCGGAGGCCATGGGCACCGCGGACTCGCCCTGGCTCGCCTACACCGGCCTCAACGACGACGTCGACGGCGGCTCCACGCTCGTCGTCTTCGCCGGCTCCTCCAGCCGCGGCGCCCTCACCTGGTTCGTCCGCAACGAACCGTTCCCGGCCGTCAACCCGTCACCGGCGTTCCACGAGGAGATCGTCCTCGGCCACGGCGACACCCTCGCGCTGCGGCACCGGTTCGCCGTCGCCGACCGGGTCTGGACGCGGGACGAGATCGAGGCCTACACCGCGGAGCACGGGCTGTGACCGCCCCGCTGCCGGAGTTCCCCGGTTCCGTCGGAATCAGCGCGCTGCGCGTGTACCCGTGGGAGGCCGCCGACGGGCTGTGCGGCGGGTCCCCGCACATGCACCTGTGCTGCACCGAGGGCTACGTCGTGACGGGCGGCGCCGGCAGGCTGCAGACCCTCACGGCGGAGGGGTACTCCGAGGAGCCGCTGCGAGCGGGCGACGTCGTCTGGTTCACCCCCGGCACCATCCACCGGGCGGTGAACGACGGCGACCTGCGCGTGCTGGTCCTCATGCAGAACGGCGGCCTCCCCGAGGCGGGCGACGCCGTGCTGACCCTGCCGCCGGAGCACCTGGCCGACCCGGCGGCCTACCAGCGCGCGGTCGCGCTCCGGGGCCCCGACGGCGCCCCGTCGCCGGAACGGGCCCGGGCCCGGCGCGACCTCGCGGTCGAGGGCTTCGCCGAGCTGCGCGGGCGCACGGAGGCGGGGGACGCCTCGGCGCTCGACGCGTTCCACGCCGCGGCCGCCGCCCTCGTCCGCCCCCGGCTGGCGGAGTGGAGGGAGCGCTGGGAGCGGGGCGCGGACGCCGCGAGCGCCCGGACCGGCCGGGAGATCGACGCGCTCGCCGCGGGCGACCACACGCACCTGCGCGCGGCGAGGGTGTCGAGGATCGAGCAGCCCGCACAGGACACGCTGGGCATGTGCGGGCACCTCTCCCCCTACGACGCGGCGAGGCGCGGCGCGCGGCCGATGTGAGCCCCCGGGCCGCCCATGACCGCGATGACCCTGACGCCGGCGTTCCTCGAAACGGACATACTGGAACGCCGGCGTCAAGATCATCCACGGGGCTACCGCACACGCGCCCAGAAGTCGAGGCGGTGCTCGGCCGCGTAGTCCGTGCCGCCGATCCGTTCGGGTGCCAGGGACTGGACGTGGCCGCTGTCAACGGTGGGCCAGGCCGGCAGGTCGGCGCGGGCGGGATCGCCGTGGGCGGCGAAGGCCGCCCAGTACCGGTTCATCCGGTCGGCGAGCCGGTGCTGCGCCGCCGACAGCGACGGGCCTCCGGGAAAGTCGAACTGGTACACCAGCTCGCTGGAGTGCTGGGCACCGGTGGGAAACCCCGGGAGGGGGACGAGGGGCGGGGCGTCCCGGTCCGCGAACTCGTAGAACCAGGTGTCGGTGCGCGCGGCGAGGGCCTGGCCCAGTTCCCAGGCCGGTCGCGCCCAGGCCCGGTCCGTGCAGACCTGCGCCCAGGCGAGGCTCGGCGTCGGGAAGCGGTCGAACGCGTAGCGCGCGGCGACCTCGTCCGCCGCGTCGCCGAACGCCTCGGCCAGCAGCCGCGGGTAGCTCTCGGCCGTGACCGGACTGCCGGCGAGGTCGGCGAAGAGCCCGACGAAGAACCGCGCCTCGTCGCGCGTGGTGCCCAGCATCAGCGGCATCCGCCGGAAGCGTCCGGCCGGCAGCGCCTCTGCGGGCGACTCGGGCAGGGCCGGTCCGCCGAAGGCCGGCCGGATGAAGTCGGCCGACGCCTGGAGCAGGTCCGCCACCGGAACCCTCCGGAGCCGCGCCAGCGCCGTCTCGGGATCCCCGCCCGGCGCGACCCAGCCGTGCTCGGCGGCGGTGGCGGCGCCGAGCCGGTCCAGCTCGGCCGCCGGGATCCACCTCGGCGGGAGCTCCGGAACGCCGGGGATGAAGGTGTGCGCCGGTGTCGAGCCCGTCACCGCGAACCCGCTCTGCAGGACCGCGCGGTGGAACAGCCCGGCCGATCCGGGTGCCACCAGGTGCGCCGCGACCATGAGTGCCCCGTAGGACCCCCCGACCAGGGTCACGTTCGCCGGGTCGCCGCCGAACCGCGCGATCTCCCGCCGCACCCAGCGCAGCGCGGCCTGCTGGTCCCGCAGACCGAAGGTCCCGCCGTCAGGGAGGCCCGGGTAGCCGAAGCACCCGAACACGCCGAGCCGGAAGTTCGGCGCCACGACGACGAGGTCGCCGGTGACGGCGAGCCGCCGCGGGTCGTAGGCGGCGGCGGACCCGTTCGTCCCGCCCCCGCCGTGCAGCCACACCATCACCGGGCGCCCGGTGCCCGAGGCCTCCGGCACGGTGACGTCCAGTGTCAGGCAGTCCTCGTCGAGGGAGGCGACGTCCGCGAACGACTGAGCCGACTGCGGCGCGGGGTTCCCGGGCGCGGTCGCGTCCCGGATCCCGGGCCACGGCTCGACCGGCGCGGGCGGGCGCCACCGCCGCTCTCCGACCGGGGGCGCGGCGTAGGGGATCCCCCGGAACGAGAGGTGCCCGTCGAGTCGGCGGCCGCGGACGGCGCCGCTGCCCAGCCGCACGGTCGCGTGTCGGGTCATCGCGTGTGCTCCCCGGCCGGCGCGCGTGACGGTCTCCGCCCGGTGGCGGCATCGGCGCCCATTGGCAATATGATCATATTGCCACCGTAGCAGTACGGCCCTATTGCCGTCGTGGGGGTTTCGTACGCGGTGCGTCGCGGCGGGGAGGATCAGCGGTCGTGGGAACCGGGACGCCCGGTGAACACCGTGGCGACGGCCCGGCGCAGCACGTCCCGCTCCGGGAACGCGCCGACGCCCGAGAGCGCGACCTGGTCGGCCAGGCCCTGCGCGGTCGCGAGGATCATGCGGGCGGCGAGCACGGCGTCGACACCGGGCTCGACCTCACCGCGCTCCGCGCCGTTCTCGACCACCGCCGTGACGTATCCGAGGATGTCCCCGCCCGCCCTCCGGGCGACATCGGCGAGACCGGCGTGGTGCAGCGCCTGGGCCTGCAGGCCCTGGCGGACGCGGTACTCGACGTCCCGCTCCTCGTCGAGCGGCAGCAGCTCGGCCAGGCTGTCGAGCAGCACCTCCCCGGCCGGAAGGCGGGCGGCCCCGCCCTCGCGGACGCGGGCCCGCACCCGCTCGCTCATACGACTCACGGCGTCTTCGTAGGCGAAGCGGAGCAGCACGTCCTTTCCGGCGAAGTAGTGCTGGATGAGCCCGACCGAGACCCCGGCCTCGGCCGCCACCCGGGAGAACGAGACACCGGCGAACCCCTCCGCGGCGAGCATGCGCTGGAACGCCCGCGCGATCTGGGCACGGCGCTGGTCATGATCGACGACTCTCGGCATCCCGATATCGTACAACCGTATTGCTACCGGCGGGCGGAGTCCGGGGACGCCGGGAGGGGGACGGTTCCGAACGTGAACACACCCATCGAACTCCGGGGGCGGGGCGTCGGCACGGCCCGCTCGTACAGGCCGGCCGCGCCGGCCCGACGACCCGCGCCCATCGGGCCCGCCCGACCTCTCTCGGAGGTCACCGTCCGAGGCCGCGCCTGATCGCGGTCTCCACCGGCGAGTAGGCCCCGTCCTCGCGGTCGAGTTCGAGCGGCCGGGCCGGGACGAGCTTCGGCTGGCCCAGGAAGCGCGGTCTCGCCCCCCGGTTGGGCTGGCCCGCGTGCACCAGGAACGGGTGGCACAGGTAGACGTCACCGGCGCCGCCCGTGGCGTAGGCGAGCGGGCGGCGCCTGCTGGCGGCCTCCGCGCGCCGCGCCAGCTCCCGGGCGTCCAGGCCCGCCTCCCCTTCGGGCGCGAGGACCCGCGCGGTGTCCAGGTGGGAGCCGACGCGGACGCGGGTGGGCGCGTCGTCCTCTCCCACGTCCGAGAACAGGAAGAACATGCGCAGCGCGCAGTCCCTGGACCCGATGTTCGCCCTCCAGCTCAGGTAGTCGGCGGGGTCGGACTCCTCACCGGGGAAGCTCACGTCGACGTGCCGGCCGTCGACGACGGCCGGCACGTCGCCGGGGAACCGGACCACGAAGCCGCCCAGGCTGTCGCGCGGCGTCCAGCGCCCCCGGCCCGCCAGGACGTCGAACGCGGCGCGCAGGGCCGGCGTGTTGGCCGCGGCCCGGAACGGCACCTGCGTGAAGTCCGCGAGCCCGGCCACCGGCCACGGCCAGGTGGCCGGGTCGGCGCCGATGCCCCGCCAGAGGAGCTCCCGGCACTCGGCCGCGAGCTCCCGGGGAACGCGCCACCGACGCGGACGAAGCCGTCCTCGATGAAGGCATCCACCTGTGCGTCGTCGATCATGGCCAGAGCATGCCCGCGTCGGCCGGGGCCGCCGCCAACCGTTATCCGTCGGGCGCGGGCCCGTCCTGGTAGCCCCGCCCCGGGCCCGCGTCCCGCCGCACCTCCGCCGACCACGCGCAACGACCGCAGGGGGGCGGAAAGCCGGGAACCGGGCCCCGGGCTCCGCCGGGCTCCCCGGGGGATTCCGGGAATGGCCTCTTCCGGCCAGACCGGGCGACAGAAAGTGATGTCGGGACTACTGTCAGCCCGAGTCCATCCCCGTGAGAAGGAGGACCGGAGCTCGCCATGGGCAGGGACGAGGAGAAGAAGGACTCCGACGGCCGGGGTGCGCGGCGCCCGCCGCGGGATCGCCCCGGACCGGACGGGCCGTCGGTCCGCGACGTCCTGCGGGAGCGGTACTTTCCCGAGGCCCGGGGCGCCTCGGGCCGGACCCGGCTGCGGGCGTGGGCGGTCTCCGTCGCGCTGGCCCTCCTGGTCGGCGGGGGCGGGTTCGCGGGGACCTACACCTACGACCTGTGGTCCACCGAGGCCCGGGTCCGCGAGGAGCGGGCGGCCGAGGCGGGGATGGACCAGGAAAGAGCGCCGTTCACCAGCTCCGTCACCTACGACACGTCTCTCTCCGACGACTTCAGAATCGTCCTCGACCGCCCCCTGACCCCGGAGGAGGGGGAAGCCCTCGAGGCCACTCCGGCCGCGGAGGTCTGGGACCTCCTCCGGCCCCTGGGCGGGCGGCTGATCCGCGGCTTCGGCGGCATGAGCGCGAGCCCTCCGGGCGGGTGGTCCTGGGAGCAGCCGGAAGGCGCCACCGGCGAGGCCGGCGCGACCGTGTTCACCATGACCCTCCTGTCGACGCGCAGCACCCAGCTGAGCATCGTGGACATGACCCCCGTCAACATCTCCTGCGCGGAGCCGACGGCCACGACCGTCGTGGAGTACCCTCCGGCGGGACAGGCGTCCTACCCCGGCGTGGTCGTCGACCTCAACCACCGCGATCCGGCGCTGTACATCTCCGACGAGGGCCCCGACCAGGGGCAGCCGTATTTCAGCCGCAGGCGGATCGACCTCGGCGGCGGGCTGGAGCCGGGCGGGCTGCGGGTGGAGGCGCTGGTCCGGGGCCGGTCCTGCGAGTGGGAGATCCGGGCGCGGTACGTCGACGCCCTGCAGAACACGGACGAGGTCGTCCTCCGCGACGGCGACCGGCCCTTCTTCTCCGAGGCCCCGCCCGAGCGGCCCGAGCAGCACTGGCTGGCGGGCTACGCGTTCGGCGATTCGGGGGGACGCACCTTCGTGCCGTGCCACGAGACGCCGGACGAGCCCCCCTGCGCGCCCTGGTAGGGAACCTTCGGCGCGGGGGTGGTCGGGGCTCTGTCGGGTCGGGGTCCGCTCGGGGCCTGTGACGGCGGGCGGCGACGGCGGGCGGGGGCCGGAGACCCGCGCGTGCCCGCCGGACGTCCGTGACGCGGTGGTCCGAGGGCCGGTCCCGCTCTGCCCCGGAACGATCACGGGCTTTCCGCCCTTCCAGGCCCCGAAACGGGCGGAAAGCCCACGACCGGCAACGGAACCCCTCACGCAGCGGACGTCGTGGGCGCGGCCCCGACCGGCACCCGCCGTCGCCGCCCCGTCACCGCGCCGCACACCAGGACACCCCGACGATCCGGTCGGCGAATCCCCGACGCCGAACCACCCCCGCGCCGCAACCTCCACAGCGGAGGCCGGTTCCGGCCGGGATCCGGTCTTCGCCCCCCACGGGGCCGGGCCGCAGGGCAGAATTCCGGGTTATGAGCCGGTTGACGAGAATCGCCTGCGCGGTCGCGGCCACGGTGGTGCCGGGCGCGGTGGCCGGGGCTGCGCTGGGCCTGGGCGGAGGGGTGTTCACCCGCGAGGGCTGGGAGGCCGCCTCGTGGGTGGCCGCGGTGGCCGCCCTCCTCCTCGTCTGCGCTCCGGTGTGGGTGTGGGCGCTGCGCGGCACCGGGGAACCCGCCGACCCGCGGCCGCTCCCCGGGGAGACGACCGTCAACACCATCGGGGGCGGCGTCTCGGGGACGGCGCTCCAGGGGCGGGACTTCTCCGGACCGGTCACGTTCCACTCCCCGGCGCCCTCGGAGCGGCCGGTCCCGGACGGGGAGGCCGCCCCGGGGCGGGAGAGGGCGCGCCGCTCCGAACCGGACGTGGAGGTCTTCGCGCTGACCACTCCCGCCGCGCGGATCGGCAGGCGGATCGCCCGGCTGCTCCCGTGGATCGGCGGACTCGCGTCCGCGGCCGCCTTTCCGGGCTTCTACGGCGTCGTCTCCGCGTACGAGAGGGGCGCCCTGTCCGCCGGGGACTGGACGGCGGCCCTCACCCACGGGTACGGGGTCCCCGGGACCATCCCGGGGGTGGCGGCCGTGATGGCGGCGGCGGCCCTGGCCGGACTGGTCATGTCCCTGCGCTCGGAGGGCGCCGACGGACGCGACCTGCTGGTCGTGGACCCCCACAACCTCACCGTCATGGACCGGCGGTGGCTGCGCTGGCCGGACCGGTCCTTCTCCGTCCTCTGGGGCGAGCTGGAGAGGGTCCGCGTGGCCGCCGATCCCGACGGCGCCGCCCACGCGGTCGTCGTCGACTTCGAGGACGACCGCGCGCCGGACTTCGACTGGCGGGACCGGCACGGCGTCGACCTCTGGCACGACGGCGGCCTGGTCGTGGCGCGGCTGCCGATGCCGTCGAGGGGCGCCGCGCCCTCGGCCCGCCTGCGAACGGCGCTCGCGCGGTTCGCGGGCGGCGTCTACACCCGGGACTGACCCCCGTCAGGGGTCTCCGGCGGCCCCGTCCCGGAGCGGCGCCGGTGGCGCGCGCGGGCGAGGTGGTGGGCCGTCCGGAGCAGGTCCCGGACCGGCGCCGCCGTACGCGGCCCCGGGTCGACGACGGCGAGCCACCCCAGGCCGCCGTAGACGGGGTGGGGGAGCACGGCGTCCGCCGTAGCCGGGTCCGTGTCGTGCGGGGCCGCGTCCCGTGGTTCGCGGCCGGTCCACCGGAGGAACTCCGCCGATCCGGCGGAGACGTTCACCCGGAAGGCGCCGGGCCGGTCCAGGCGGGAGTCCCGGTCGCCGGGGTAGTCCTTCGTCACGACGGTCGCGAAGGGCTGGACCTTCGGGACCACGCCGTCGGGCGCGTAGTAGAAGAACACGTCGCCCCAGCTGATCTCCGGTGAGCCGTCGCCGGGTCCCGGCCTGAGGACCAGGACCCCTTCCAGGGCGCTGACGTGCCCGATGATCTCGTCGATGTCCATGTGCTCTAGCGTTTCATTCACGTGCTTATGGAGACTTCGGACCGCCCACCCTGCGAGGATGATGTGAAAAGTCGCAAGTCGGGTCTGCGGACCGTCGACGTCGCCCGGCGGGTCGGGTGCTCGGTCCAGCAGGTGCGCGATCTCGAGCGCGACGGCGTGCTCCCCCTGGCGGCGCGCACCCGGGCGGGCTACCGGGTCTACACCGAGGCGCACGTGCGGGCCGCGCTGGCCTACCGGGCGCTCGCGGCCGGTGTCGGCCCGGCCGAGGCCAGGGAGATGGTGCGCGCGGCACACCGGTACCCGGCCTCCGACCTGCTCGAACTCCTGGACGCCGCCCACGCGCGGCTGCACGCCGAACGCCAGGGGCTGGCGCTGGCGAAGGAGGCGGCCGGAACGATCGCGGCGGAGCCGATCGAGGATCCCCGGCCGTCGGACTCGATGGGCGTCTCCGAGCTCGCCGACGCCCTCGGCGTCCGGCCGTCGACCCTGCGCCACTGGGACGCCGAAGGGCTGGTGGTCCCCCGCCGGTCCGCTCCCCGGAGGGCGCGCGTGTACTCGCCGGGTGACGTCCGGGACGCGCGCGTCGTGCACCAGCTGCGCCTGGCCGGCTACCGCGTCGGCCCGCTCAAGGCCCTCATGCCCCGGCTCCGCCGGGCGTCGCGGTGGGAGGAGGTCGCCGGCGCGCTGGCCGCCCGGGAGGCCGACGTCGCCTCCCGGGCGCGCGCCCTCCTCCGGGGCGCCGCCGCGCTCAGCGCTCTGATCGACGACGGCGAACGCGACACCCCGGACCGGTGAGGGGGACGCGGCCCCTCCCGCCCGCCCGGTACGACGCGGGGCCCGGACCGCTCTCCCGGTCCGGGCCCCTGCCACCGCGTCCCGGTCCGGGGTCAGCCCTGGACGGCGCGGTACTCGTCGATGATCACCTGCGGGATGCGGCCCCGCTCGTTGACCTTCTTGCCCTGGGCTTTGGCCCACGCCCGGATCTCCGCGCTCTTGTCGCGGCTGAGCGCGCCGCGCTGCCTGGCCTTCACGCCTTTCCCGGTCTTCACCGGGGCCTTGCGGGCGGCCTCGACGAACGGGGCGAGCGCGCTGCGCAGCTGCGCGGCGTTGTCGCCGCTGAGGTCGATCTCGTAGACGGAGCCGTCGACCCCGAACGAGACCGTCTCCTCGGCCTGCCCGCCATTGAGGTCGTCAACGAGAAGAACCTGAACTTTCTGCGCCATGGTCCCCCACTCCTCCAATCGGAATAAAACTGATTTCCACCAGACGCCAACATACAGCAATACCGAATTGCACGCACACATTAACAAGCCTTTGGGGATATCGATAAACCCCCTCAACGCTTTTCGGATGACCTGCCCCATTAGCGCACACCCGTGCGACCGGAATCCCCTTCTTCCAGGGGGAACAAAAGCTGTGGCGAGCGCCTCTTTCCGCCCGCCCGCCTATGGGGAACGCGTTCCCGAACCCGAAGGGCCGGGGCGTGCGCCCGGCGAAGGGCTGCTCCCGCTTCCCCGACGCGCGGCGGCCGGAAAAAGAGACCCCCGGCGGAAACGGCGGAAGGCAGACTCGGCGGCGCCCCCGAGAGGCCGCCCGGTTTCCCGGCGAACTGCTTTTCCCGCGCCTTCCCGCGCCCGGTGAAGGGTTCGCGAATACCGTCCGCGCCCGCGTCGGACGGGGGAACCGCCGCCCCGCCGCGCCATATCGGACCGGGGTCTCCCGCCGACAGCCGGAACGCGCTTCGCCCCGTTCGGGACGCCCGGGCGGGGCGCCGTCGCGACGGGGCCGCCGCGGGCGCTCCGCCCTCGCCCCGCTTCCGACTTGACCGTGCGACTATTGTCGAATTATTATCGTTCGGTAATTTTCGAACGATTGGAGGCCCCTGATGGCTGCCGCACGGACCTACGTCCATCCCGAGACGCGGGACATCGCTCTGCCGCGCGTGCTGTTCGCGCTCAGCGAGCCGTTGCGGCTGGAGATGGTGCGCAGGCTCGCGGCCGAAGGCGAGGTGGACAGCATCGAACTGGGGCCCGACCTGCCGCGCTCGACGCTGACCCACCACACGAGCCTGCTGCGCGAGCTGGGCGTGGTGTTCGTCCGCGCCGAAGGGCGCAAGTGCATGATCCGGCTGCGCGGCGAGGACCTCGACGAGCGCTTCCCCGGCCTGATCGACACCGTGCTGGCCGGCTACGACCCCGACCACGCGCCCGCCGCGCACGGGGAAGAGGCCGGCGAGTGATCCGCAGGGTCTGGCCGCTGGTCGTCGCCGCGGTCTCGCTGGGCATCGACGCCTACGTCCTGGCGGGCGTGCTGCCCCGGATCGCGGACTCCCTGGCCGCCACGGTGGGGGCGATCGGCCTGGGGGTCACGGCCTTCACCGGCGCCTACGCCGTGGCCGGGCCCCTCCTGTCCGGTCCACTGACCGCCGTCTCGACGCGCCGCGGGCTGCTCGTCGCGCTCGGGGTGTTCAACGCCGGCAACCTCGCCACGGCGCTCGCCCCGGACCTCTGGGTCTTCCTGGGCTCGCGCGTCGTCTCGGGCACGGGGGCCGGGGTGCTCACCGCGGTGGCCACGGCGGCCGCGGCGGGCATGGTCGCCCCGCGGGAACGGGGGCGCGCGATGGCGCTGGTGACCTTCGGGCTCTCCGCCGGGACCGTGGCCGGGGTGCCGGCGGGGATGCTGGTCGGCGAGCAGGCCGGCTGGCGGTGGACCATGGGGCTGGTCGTCGCCGTCGGCGTGGTGAGCATGCTCGCGCTGGCCGTGCGGTCGCGGCCGATGCCGCCCGTCGGAGGCGGGGACGGGAGGACGCTGTCCTCGATCGCCGTCCCCCAGGTCGCGGGCGGGGTCGCCCTGGCGTTCCTGTTCGGCCTGGGCAGTCTCGGCCTCTACACCTACCTGCTGCCCATGGCGGCCGAACGCGGCATGGCCGACTGGGGCTTCGCCTTCGTCTGGGCCTGGGGCATCGGCGGCGTGGCGGGCTCCGCCCTGGCCGGCGGGCCGATCGACGCGGTCGGCTCGCACCGGCTGCTCCCGCTCGTCGCCGGCCTGCTCCTCGCGTCCTTCACGATCCTGGCCCTCCTGGACGGCCCGGCCGTCTGGCTGGTCGCCGTCGCCCTGTGGGGCGCCTGCGGCTGGTCCGGCGTACCGGCGCTGCAGGACGCCCTCACCCGCTCCCGGCCCGAGCGGACCACTTCGATCGTGGCGTTCCAGATGGCCGCCATGTACCTCGGCGCCGCCGTCGGGGCCGCGCTCGGCAGCGCGCTGCTGGGCGCGGGCGTGAGCGCCGGGCGGCTCCCCGCGTGGGCGGCCGCCTGCGGTGTCGCCGCGCTGCTGCTCGCCCTCCTCGTCGTCCGCCCACGGCGCCGGCCCCGGACCGGGTGAGGCCGGGGAGGCGGCCGCCTGCCGCGGGCCGACGCCCCGGCCCCGGCGGCCGCCTCCCCGCGCGGACCGGAACCGGGAGGGGCTACGCCAGGGCGCGCAGGGTCTGGGCCAGCGGGGTGGTCGGACGGCCGATCAGGCGGGACAGCTCGCCGCTGACGGCCCCCAGCTCGCCGTCGCGGATGTTGGCGTCCAGGGCGGCGACGAACCCGGCCGTGCCCTCGTCCAGTCCGGCTTCCGTCAGGGCCGCCACGTGCTCCTCGGTGGTGAGGTTCCGGTAGACGACCTCGCGGCCCAGCACCTCGGACAGCGTCCGGGCCAGCTCGGCGCCGGTCCAGGCGGTGTCGCCGGAGAGCTCGTAGACGGCGCCCGCGTGCGCCCCCGGGTCGCGCAGGACGACGGAGGCGGCTTCGGCGAAGTCCTGCCGGGAGGCGCTGGCGACCCTTCCCTCACCGGTGCTGCCGATGACGACGCCGCTCTCGCGGGCCTGGTCGAGCTGCTGCGCGTAGTTCTCGTTGTACCAGCCGTTGCGCAGGATCGTGGCCGGGATACCGGACGCGGCGACGACCTCCTCGGTGGCCTTGTGCTCGGGGGCCAGGACCAGGGTGGTGTCGGCGGCCTTGGGCGCGCTGGTGTAGACGATGTGCCCGATCCCCGCCTCCTTGGCGGCCTCGACGGCGTTGGTGTGCTGGACCACCCGCCTGCCGACCTCGCTGCCGGAGATCAGGAGCAGGGTGTCGGCGCCCTGGAAGGGGGCCTTCAGCGTCTCGGGGTCGTCGAGGTCGACGGGCGCGGTCCGCACACCGGTTCCGGCGAGCCCGGCCAGCCTGCCGGTGTCGCGGCCGACGGCGGTGATCCGGTCGGCCGGGTAGCCCCGGGCCAGGAGGTCGGCGACGACGAGGCGGCCCAGGTGGCCGGTGGCACCGGTGATGACGACGGACATGTGTGCTGGTCCTTCCGATCGCGGACCGGGTGTTCCCGGTCATCGTGTGGTGGTAACCAGTCCACCCCTCTTAACATTCCAAAAGTTGGTACACATCTTTAAGTCAGGTACCCCTCTTTTGGTAAGTCCACCACGCGACAGCACCGGCGGGGCCGGCGTCAGCGCGTGGACGCGGGAAGGGGTCCCGACCGCCGCCTGAGGGACATGCCGATTTGCCTAAACCTTTTAGGCAGACGCATAATGGCTTCAGGCAGAGGGGAGAGAGGCCATGGCACGCGCGGGGCTGACTACGGAGCGCCTGGCCCGGGCGGGAGCGGAACTCGCCGACGAGGCCGGCCTCGACCGGGTGACCGTCTCGGCGCTCGCCCGGCGGTTCGACGTCAAGGTCGCGAGCCTGTACTCGCACCTGAGGAACTCCCACGACCTCAAGACCAGGATCGCCCTGCTCGCCCTGGAGGAGCTCGCCGACCGGGGCTCCGCCGCCCTGGCCGGGCGGGCCGGCAAGGACGCCCTCACCGCCCTCGCCAACGTCTACCGCGACTACGCCCGGGAGCACCCCGGCCGCTACGCCGCCGCCCAGACGCGGCTCGACCCGGAGACGGCCGCCGCCAGCGCCGGGGTCAGGCACGCGCAGATGACGCGGGCGGTCCTGCGCGGCTACGACCTCGCGGAGCCGGACCAGACCCACGCGGTCCGGCTGCTGGGCAGCGTCTTCCACGGCTACGTCAGCCTGGAGATGGGCGGCGGGTTCAGCCACAGCACCCCCGACACCCAGGAGACCTGGACCCGGACCCTGGACGCCCTCGACTCCCTGCTGCGGAACTGGCCCGCGCCCTGACCCGCGCCCCGCACCGGCGGGGCGGAACACCGCGAACACCCCGATCGACAGGTTGACGACGATGCGCGCCGAGCACGACTGGACCACCACGCCCCTCACCGCGGAACTCCTGCGCGGCGCCCTCGACCTGGAGCGCACCGAGCACGGCGTGCTGCCGCACCGGCTGCCCGCACGGGCCCGCGCGCAGCACACCGACGGGCAGCTGGCCATGGCCGAGGCCCAGCCGTCGGGCGTGCGGCTGGTGTTCCGCACCGAGGCCACCGCCGTCGAGCTGGACACGCTGCCCACCAAACGGGTCCACACGGGCGCCCCGCCCCGCCCGGACGGCGTGTACGACCTGCTCGTCGACGGCCGCCTGGCCGGGCGTGCCCGCGTGGCGGGCGGCAACACCCTGGTGGTCGACATGGCCACCGGAGCCACCGAGGTCCGGCCCGGCCCGGTCGGCACCGCCCGCTTCACCGGCCTGCCCGACGGCGCCAAGGACGTCGAGATCTGGCTGCCGCACAACGAGACCACCGAACTCGTCGCCCTGCGCACCAACGCCCCCGTCGAGCCCGCGCCGGACCGGGGCCGCAGGGTGTGGCTGCACCACGGCAGCTCCGTCAGCCAGGGCTCCAACGCCGCGACCCCCACCACGACCTGGCCCGCGCTGGCCTCCGCCGGGGGCGGGGTGGAGCTGGTCAACCTGGGGTTCGGCGGCGGCGCCCTGCTCGACCCGTTCACGGCCCGCGCCATGCGCGACACCCCCGCGGACCTGATCAGCGTCAAGATCGGCATCAACCTCGTCAACCTCGACCTGATGCGCCTGCGCGCCTTCACCCCGGCGGTGCACGGCTTCCTCGACACCATCCGCGAGGGGCACCCCACCGCCCCGCTGCTGGTCGTCTCGCCCATCCTGTGCCCCATCCACGAGGACACCCCCGGCCCCGGCGCCTTCGACCTCGACTCCCTCGGCGCCGGGGAACTGCGGTTCCGGGCCACGGGCGACCCCGCCGAGCGCGCCGCCGGGAAGCTGACGCTCACCGTCGTCCGGGAGGAGCTCGCCCGCGTCGTGGAGCAGCGGGCGGCCGACGACCCGAACCTGCACCACCTCGACGGCCGCGCCCTCTACGGCGAGGCGGACTTCGCCGAGCTGCCGCTGCCCGACCGGCTCCACCCGGACGCCGCCACGCACCGGCTCATCGGCGAACACTTCGCGGCCCTGGCCTTCGGCGACGGCGGGCCGTTCGCCGCCTGAGGCGCCCCGCTCCACCACCCCCTGGCATCAGGAGCGACGAACCGACACAGGACGTCAGGTGTCCGTGCTTGCCTGGGTCCATGACCCGACAGACGATTCTGGTGCTGGGCGCCACCGGTTCGACCGGCCGAAGGGTGGCGGGCCTCCTGCGCTCCGCCGGGCACGACGTGCGCGCGGCCTCGCGCGGCGGCGGGGTCCGCTTCGACTGGACCGACCCCGAAACCTGGGAACCCGCCCTCGCGGGGGCGACGAAGCTGTACCTCATGGCGCCGGACGGGCTGGCGGTCGATCCCTCGCTGGTGGCGTGCGCCGTGGAGCAGGGGGTGCGACACATGACCCTCCTGTCCAGTCGGAGCATCGAGGCGATGGGCGACGAGCGGCTGACGGCGGCGGAGCGGACCGTGCGCGACTCCGGGGCCGACTGGACGATCGTGCGCCCGGACTGGTTCGACCAGAACTTCGACGAGGGCTTCTTCCGACCGGCGGTCCTGGCGGGTGAACTCGCCCTTCCCCTCGGCGACGTGAAGCAGGGCTTCGTCGACGCCGGCGACATCGCCGCGGTCGCGGCCGCGGCCCTCACGGGCGACGGCCACGCGGGGCGCGTCTACGAGTTGACCGGGCCGGAGGCGCTGTCGTTCCCCGACGCCCTCGCGGCCATCGGACGCGCGAGCGGCAGGACCATCCGTCACCTCGGGGGCGACGACGACTACACCGCCTCGCTCGCCGCGGCGGGCGTCCCCGTCGAGGAGGCGCGCCGGGCCCTGGACTCCTTCGCGGCCCTGCGCCGCCTCGGCGACGCGGAACCCACCGACGCGGTGCGGCGGGTGACCGGACGCGCCCCGAAGAGCTTCGCCGCCTACGCCGCCGAAGCCGCGAGGAACGGCGCCTGGCAGGCCTGATCCCCGCCCTGGGCGCGCTCGGCGCCGTCCTCTTCAGGAGCCCGGCGCGAACCGGGCGGACGATCACCCGGGGCGCCGCGCGACCACCGAGAAGTTCAGCGGGATCCTGGGCGCGCCCTCGGGCAGCCGCCACCCTTCCGGGCACTCCACGAGGTCGGGGAAGGCCCGCCAATCCATGAACGGGTGCTCGCCGAGCGCCTCCACCACCAGCCCCGCCTCGAGCAGCGCGCCGGTCACCTCCGCGAGGTCGTGGCGCCACTCGTGGTTGACGGTGTGGGTGATGGCCCCGGTCGGCCCGTCGGTGTAGGTGGCCGCGTCCTCGTAGGTGTTCGTGCCTCCTCCTCCGAGGTAGTCGCCGGTGACCTGCCACGGCTCGAAGTCCATTGCGCCCAGGATCGGGTGGTCGTCCCGGACGGCGAACACCCCGCCCGGTTCCAGCAGGTCGTGGACCGACCGGGCCCACGACCGCAGCTCGGGAAGCCACACGATGGCCCCGGCGCTGGTGACGACCACCTCGAAGCGGCGGTCGACAGCCCGCGACGCGGTGCGCGCGTCGCCCTGGACCCACGTGATCCGCGCGCCGTCGGCGTCGGCGATGCGCCGGGCGTGGGCCAGCGAGTTCGGCGAGAGGTCCAGGCCGTGGACGTCCACGGCGCCGAGCCGGGCCCAGCAGACGGTGTCGGTCCCGATGTGGCACTGGAGGTGCAGCAGCGACCTCCCCGCGACCGTCCCGCCCTCCAGGTGGGGCGCGAGGACCGCGAGGTCGTTGAGGACGACCTGGGACATGCGCGACGGGTCCGCGAGCAGCCCGTCGACGTCGTACATCCGCGACCGCGCGTGGACGTCGGCGCGCTGATCCCAGTTGGCGCGGTTATCGGCGATCGCCCCGTCGTACTCGTCCACGTCCGCGGACACCTCGCTGCTCCGTGTGCCCGGGCTTCGGGCCGCGCCGCCGGAGGTCGGCGGCGCGGCCCGATGGTACAGAGGCCCGGTTCGGACCGGTACCGGTTTTCCCGCCGACTCGCGAACCGAGCCGGGCCCGACGTACAGCCGGGCCCCACCGTCTGCCCCCTGGGAGCATCCCCCTCGTCGACCGTGGCCTTTTCGGGGTCTCAACCGCCTCGCAGACCCCGAAAAGGTCACGGTCGACGAGGAAAGTCACCCCCGGGAAGCGCGTCAGTCCTGCCGGTCCCGCCGGATCTCGTACACCCCCGGAGCGATCACGCGGGAGATCCGACGGATCCGCTCCTCGTACCCCGCGGGCCACCGGGTCCCCGTGTTCCACCGCACCCCTTCGAGACGGCCTCCCTCGGGAACGGCTCCGCCGAGGTCGACCCCGCTGAGATCGGCGTCGTAGAAGACACTGCACGCCTCCTCGAACTCCCCAAGAATGCGCGAAGCCCTTTCATCGGCCCACGCGTACTCCTCCGCTCCGGAGAAGCGGGAGAGCCTTCCCAGGTCGGCGGTAAGACGTCGGGCCTGGTCCAGGGCCTCACCCAGGCCACGCGACTCCCGAACGGCCCTGGTCGCCTTGACCGCGTCCCCGTAGCTCCGGGCGGACTCCGCTCTCCGGGCGTAGTCGGAAGCGACGACCGCGCAGCGGTCGCGGAGGCGGCCGAGAACGCGACTGCGAGGCGGGAGAGGGGCGTAGGCAGCACGAACGGGGCCATGGCGGCCGGGCCGAACCGCCGCCGTCCCCGTGTACGGGCGCAGCCGAAGACGCGCGGGGCCGTCCTCCGCCCTCAGCCGCTCCAGGACCCCCTCCAGGACGGCGATCGCGGTCTCCGGGCTCCACTCCTCCTCGCGGTCCTCCGCAGCCAGGACCACCGGCAGCGGCCTTCCCGTGATCTCCGCCCAGACACGCCTTCCGAGCGGGTGGCGCCTGTCGGGAGGCGCGGACGGGACGCCGACGACCTCCCTGAGGATCCTCCTAGCGACCGCGCTCAAGTTCCTCCCCCTCGGCTGCTACCGAACGGTCCTCCACGGCCGCCCCCGGTTCGAGCGGGGAGATCCCCAGCCCGTCCGGCGTCCGGACCAGGGCCGGTTCCCCGGTCTCGGCGGGCGCGGTGTCGAAGAGGTTGATCCGGACGCTGGCCACCTGCTGGAAGATCGACCGCGCCGACACCCCCGCCACGAAGGCGATCAGGGGTGTGGTGATCTGGTCCGTCACGGTGAGCACGTACCCGGCCAGCGCCCCCAGCCCACTGTGGAAGGCGCCTCCGACGAGGAGGGGGACCACGTCGCAGTGGTCGCGCAGTGCGGGCCGCCGTCTCCGACTGCCCTTCTTGTTCAGGTGCCTGGTCCGGGCGAGCTGCCAGCCGGAGATCTGGGAGGAGAGTTTCAGCAGGCTGGGCAGCACTCCACCGAGGGCTGCCAAGAGCACGAAGGTCTGCATCCGGGGGTGCGTCTCCATGGGGTCGGCTACCGCCAGCTTCGCACACCCAGAGTGCCCGCGCGCCTCCTGACCGCATCCGGCCACCTTCCGTCCCGACGAGCCTGACCCCAGGTCCCGCCCGTGGACGGCGGACGCCCGGAGTCCGGCGGGGCACGGCCTGTCCGGGCCCCCGGCGTCCCGGCCTTCACGACCGGCGGAATCTCAGCGGGCCGAACGGCCCAGCAGCGTCGTGGCGATGGCGACCTGGACGGGCTCCAGGGCGGACCTGCCGTCCTCGACGTCCCACAGGGCGTTCTGCAGCACCCGGCCGAGGGTCCAGCCGACCGCCCGCCGACGGTCCAGGCCGAGGGCCTCGGTCAGCAGGTCGAAGCGGTAGAGCACCACGCGCGCGGGGTCGCCCGCCGCCACCGCCTCGTCCCACCGGTTGTCCAGCGCGGGAAGCAGCTCGAACCCGGGGTCGCCCGCCAGGGGCTCGGGGTCGATGGCCAGCCACGGCTCCCGCTCCCCGGCGAGGACGTTGTCGTAGTGCAGGTCCCAGTGCAGCAGGCGGTCCCCGGGGTCGTCGACCAGTTCGGCCACGGCCGACGCGCAGGTGCGCACCAGTCGCTGTTCGGCGGGGTCGCGCAGCGCCGACACGGCCCGCGAAGCCTGTTCGAGCATGGCCGCGGCGACGTCGGAGAGCCGCCGCAGGCCCTGCGGGGCGGGCACCGAGGACAGGCGCGCCATCAGCTCGGCCAGGACCCGCACGGCCACGCGCCCCTCCGGCACCGAGGACAGGGGGCGGGACGCGTCCAGCCGTTCCAGCAGCTGGACTCCGCTCCGCTCGTCGTCGTCGAGCAGGCGCACGATCCCGTCGCCTCCCCATGCCCGCAGCCCGGCGGAGGCTCCGGCGGTCTCCTCGCGCGGCTGCTGGAGCTTGAGGACGGCCGGCGTGCCGTCGCCCCGCAGCACGGGCAGGACGAGCGAGGCCATGCCGTGGGCGGCCGGGCCGTCGGGCCGCAGCCCCCACCGGTCGAGGAACTCGCCGCCGAGCCGGGGCAGCCCGGCGACCCAGGCGCGCGCCTCCGCGCCGCTGGCCCCGTAGGACGCGGCGAACGCGTCGGGGACGTCGAAGGGGACCGGTGCGCTCATGGGAGAAGTCTTCCCCGTGGGCTCCGGGGCCGGGGCACAGGGGCGAGGGACGCCCGGTGAAAACGGATTGGCCGTCGGGGCGGCTCCCCCTACGCTGCCGACCATGGAACCGGACGTGACCGAACCCGACCGCGCCGGCGCGGTGAAGCTCCCCGACGGCCGAAGACTGGGGTGGGCCCGGTGGGGCCCCGCCGACGGGACGCCGGTGCTGTTCTTCTCCGGCGCCGGGATGGGCCGCCGCCTGGGGTTCGGCGCCGACGCGCTACCCGCGCTGGGGGCCCGGCTGATCGCCGTCGACCGGCCCGGACTGGGCGCGTCCGACCCCGCCCCGGGACGGACCCTGGACGACTGGGTGCGCGACATCGGCGGCCTCGCCGCGGCCCTGGACCTGCCCGCGTTCCGGATCGCGGCCTTCTCCCAGGGGGCGCCGTTCGCCCTGGCGTGCGCCGCGGCCGGCGTCGCCGAGGCGGTCGCGGTGGTCTCGGGCCAGGACGACCTCCGCCATCCGGACCTCGCCGGCCTCCTCGCGCCCGACGTCGCCGGGATGCTCTCGGCGGCCGAGGCCGACCCCGCCGGATTCGAGGCGTCGTTCTCCGGCGTGGGCCCGGACCTGCTGCGGCGGCTCGTCGTCGACATGAGCTCCGAGGCCGACGCCGCCGTCTACACCGCGCCGGCCTTCAGCGAGGCCTACGCGCGCTGCCTGGCCGATGGGTTCGCCCAGGGCGCCGCGGGCTACGCCCGCGACCTCGCGCTGGGCATGGCCCCGTGGCCCTTCACTCCGGAGCGGATCACCGTCCCGGTCGACCTCTGGTACGGCGGCCGGGACGCCAGCCCCGTGCACTCGCCCGACCACGGCGCCACGCTGGCCCGCCGCATCCCCGCCGCCCGCCGCCGCCTCCTCCCCGAGGCGGGCGGCGCTCTGCTGTGGACGCACGCCGGGGAGATCCTGTCGGCGCTCCTGGGAAGCGGCCCGGACACGCGGTGAACCGGCTCCGAGGCGCGTCGGGGCAGGCCGGGGCCGCCGGGGCCGGTCACCGCACGGAAAGGCCGGGCTACCGACAGCGACACCCGCTGTTATCGTGTGAGCGAATCGCCCGCGGGCGCCCCCAACGCCCGTTCCCCTCACTGACCGACGGCGAAAAACGAGGAGCCCCAGACCATGCCGATCCCACACACCCGACGCGCCGGTGCGGTGGCCTCCGCCGCTCTCACGCTCGCCTTCCTCACCGGCTGCTCGGCGAACGGCCACGCCGCCACGTTCGAGTCGGCGGTCCCCGCCGTCTCCCCGGCGGCGTCCCCTGCGGAGTCCCCCTCTCCCTACGAGAGGGAGTTCGAGCGGCTCGAGGGCGAGTTCGACGCCCGCCTCGGCGTCTACGCGGTGGACACCGGAAGCGGCGACACCGTCGCTTTCAACGCCGACGAGCGGTTCGCCTACGCCTCCACCCACAAGGCGTTCTCCGTCGGCGCCCTGTTGCGGCAGAACTCGATCGAGGAGCTCGAACGGGTCGTCACCTACACCGAGGACGACCTCGTCGGCCACTCCCCCGTCACCAGACGGCACGTCGAAACCGGCATGACGCTGCGCGAGATCAGCGACGCCGCCGTCCGCTACAGCGACAACACGGCCGCGAACCTGCTCTTCGAGGAGCTCGGCGGCCCCGAGGGCCTGGACGCCGCCCTGGAGGAGATCGGCGACGACGTCACCCACGTGGACCGGATCGAACCCGACCTGAGCGACTGGGAGCCGGGAGACATCCGCGACACCAGCACCCCCCGGGCCATGGCCACCACCCTCCGGGCGTACACCCTGGGCGACGCCCTGCCCGAGGAGAAGAGCGCGATCCTCATCGATCTGATGAAGCGGAACCTGACCGGCGACGCGCTGATCCGCGCCGGGGTCCCCGACGGCTGGGAGGTCGGCGACAAGACGGGCAACGCCAACTACGGGACGCGCAACGACATCGCCGTCCTCTGGCCCCCGAACGGCGACCCCATCGTCCTGGCGGTCATGTCCAGCCGCGACGCCGAGGACGCCGAACACGACGACGCGCTCATCGCCGAGGCCGCCGAGGTCGTCGTCGACGCCCTGGGATAGCCGGCCCGCCTCCGCAGGGGGCGGCTGCACCGGCCCTCACCTGGTAGAGCAAAAGGGCGGTCCAGACGCTCCCTCGCACACCTACGGCCGGGGGAATGCCGGGAAGCCTTCCCGGGCCTTTCGACGGCTCGGTTGAGGACGTGCCGGCAATGCCTGCGGCGCGCCCGGGGATCCGCGACGGTCGCGCTCTTCGACACCAGGCCATCGACAAGATCCCGAGGCCGGGTCAGCCGCCTTCGGCACTGTCGCCGCTCTGTCCTCTCAGGTGATCGAGGAACTCCTGGGCGATGGCTTGTCCACGGTCATCATCGGTCTCGGTGTACAGGGCTGCGGCCCGCTCCACAGCGGCCACGGCTTTCTCTCGTCCCCCGAACTCCTCCAAAGCCAGTCCCAGGTTGTTCCACGCCCCGGCCGCACTATGGCGGTCACCGGACTCGTCATACAGGTCACGGGCCCTGGTATGGGCTTCGACAGCCTCGCCGAAACGCCGCACCCCTTGCAAAGCCAGACCCTGCCCGAGGATCCGACGCTCCAGCCCGGTGAAGAACAGGGAGACGAAGTTGATGGCCGCGTCGCGGTTCCTCCGTCCACCGGCCAGCCACTCCAGGTAGGCGGCCCTGACCGTCGGGGAGAACCTGTGGTAGGGAACCAGCGAGGTCGGTTTCAGCATGTCGCGCCGGAAGTTGACGGCCTGCCCGACCGACATCGTGTTCGGGTCGATCATCGAGGGCTCGACCCGACCGGTCTGCAGCTGGTAGCTGCCGACGTAGAGAAGCCCGTCCCGGATGACCAGGTCCTTGGGACCCTCCAGGGACTTGACCGTCAGTCTGGCCCCGGCTGGCAGCCACCAGAGGCCTTTGCTCTCCAGCTCCCGCCCCGGTTCCGGCTTCTTCGATGTCACGCGGACAGATCTTGACCGAGTCACCCCAGTACCCCGGTCAGGGCCGCTCCCGTCGAAACGACCCCGACATCCCCATCATGAACCAATAGATCGTGACGCCGGCGCCCCCAAACGGACATCACCGGGCACCGGCGTCAAGATCATCGGTTTCCACGCCCCTACGATTGTTCTAGAGAACCCCCGGCGCGGGGGTGTTTCGGGCTCTGTTGGAGCAGGGTCCGCTCGGGGCCTGTGACGGCGGGCGGCGACGGCGGGTGGGGCCGGAGGCCCGCGCGTATCCGCCGGGTGTCCGTGACGCGGCGGTTCGAGGGCCGGTTCCGCTCTGACCCGGAATGATCCTGGGCTTTCTGCCCGTTTCGGGGCCGGGAAGGGCAGAAAGCCCAAGACCGTCAACGGAACTACCGGTGCCCGAAACACCCCCGCGCCGAAGACTCCCTACACTACTTCCAGCTTCGAGCTGGCGATGTCGACAAGAGCGTCGTACTGGAAAGATATCTCCTCCCCGTCGCTGGGAGAGGTGCTGACGAGGGAGGCTCCGATTTCCTAAAGAATTGCTTCCTGTTCCACGGGTGAAATCGGTGTCCGGGATTCCATTTCCACTTCCTTTGGCTGGATTCTATGGGATTTTCAGGGAAGGGGCGTTCTCCAGAGAGATCGAGTTTACCGTGTTCCCGTTGATCCAGTAGCCGACTCGGATGGTCTCCGACGCTGTGACTCCGGCCTGGAAGTCACACTCGATCCCCACCCTTATTTCTGTGGCGGGGTTTCCCTTCAGGAGACTGGACCAGCAGTCCCCCATTTGTAGAAGTTGTTTTCAATATTTACCCCGCCCCATCGCTGTGGTCCATTGGAGTCGGCCATTCAGGCGGAAGGCGCCTGTCGAGGTTTGTTTCCTCTTGCATCAGGAGCGTTTCCCTGGCCAATTTTGTGATATTTCTATTCTATTTTCACGTTCGGAGGTGGATATTTGGCCATTTTGGCATAGATTTTTGCATTTTCCTCGTCAAGCCCTGCGGCAATGTAGAGTTCAATCAACTCCTCGAGCATATAATTTTCCGGATCTTTTACGACTCTAATCATTTCAGCCATCCCTCGGATTGGAAAATATGGTCAAGAGCCTCTGCTATGGGTTCGAAGTCTTGATCCTCCCATTGGCGGTATTGGTCCGCCTCGGAGGAGGAAAGTCTACTGCGAAGCTCGGTGAGTAGCTGCTCATCGCCTGATCGCACCGCAACCCACTGGGCGTAGGAGTGTGCCCAGATCTCGGGGAGGGATCGCAGGTAGGTGGTGTACTGATCCTCGGGCTCCCCTTTGAGCGCGCGGACCGCCTCGGAGTTCCATACGGCTTCTCGCCATGCCCGCATCTGTGGTGTGCGTGGCATTGCGCTAGCAAGTCCTGAACCTTCGAAGGCGCCGTGGTCGATCGCGTGACCGATCTCGTGCACCAGAGTGCTCCGCAGTTCTGGGTTTGTCGTATTGATGTCGATGGAACGAGTCAGCATGTCATACTCGCCGAGATGATCTGCCGGGCCGGTGAACGTGGTGAACTGTACGGATCTCATGGAATCCGGGAAGCCGTGAACCGATTCTACTATCTCGATTGCCTCCTTCATGTTCTGTCGTACTTCGGTGTCGCTCACGGCATCCGGGACTCTTGGGAGCCCTTGGAGATCTAGAAGCGAGACGACTTCCTGATCGGGATTCTGTTCCGGATTTACCTCGTGGAACGGCATCCCGAATTCCGGGGGAAGCTGGCCCGTATCCCCAGGGGCAATCTCATCGCGATTGCCGCCAGGCCTTTCTCCGACTCCTGGATTCCTGACTGTTCGATTTCATCATATCCGTCGGAGTCGCTGTAAGAGCCTGTCTCTGTTTCGTAATTGCCGGGGCCCTTCTCCGATCCTCCACCAGGTGAATGATCAAGGGGCACGTTGTACTGGTCGCCGTCTCCGCCGACGTAGCCATGATCAGGTTCAGATCCATTACCTGAGAGGCGGTCGCTGCGCGAAAGGCCCTCGGTGCTCACCCCGTCACCGGGCGCCCCCGGGATACTCAGCGTGTTGTCCCCGCCTACGGGCACGGGTGGGTGGTTGTCGAGGCCGGCGGCATTGTCGAGTGCGTCGCTGAGGCCGTGGAGGTGGCCGGTGTCGGTGTCCAGGCCGTCGAGCGCATCCTGGAGGTCTTGAGTGGTGGGGTCGGTGCCGGGGCGGTGGCCGGGCAGGTCCAGGTCCAGTTTGTCGAGGGCGGTGTCGAGGCGGCCCGGGGCGTTGTCGGGGGTGGCGTTGTCCGGGGCGTTGAGGGCGCGGACGCCCTGGAGGCCACGCCAGCCGATGAGGGCGGCTCCGGCGGGGGCGCCCACGCCGGTGACGGTCAGGGCCACGCCCGCGACGAGGCTGCCGACGTTGATGAGCCCGGTGGTGATGACGTAGCCGGGGCGGTCGGCCCATTCGCGCCAGGGGACCATGGAGTGGCCCATCTCGGTCCAGGCGCCGGAGAAGTCGCCCCACCAGTCGTCGTTGTTCCAGCCGGTCTCGTCGTAGAAGCCGGTCTATTGGTTCATGACGGGGATGTCGGGGTCGTTTCGACGGGAGCGGCCCTGACCGGGGTGCTGGGGTGACTCGGTCACGATCTGTCCGCGTGACATCGCGATGACTTGTCCACCAGCGCCCTCGGGGCGGGGCCCCGGCCCGGGAGTGACTTCATAGAAGCCTGTCGAGCACGCCAACTCGCAATAGATCTGTCCCCCGGACCAGGGCCCCGACCACGCGTCCTGTCCACACGCGAGCAGAACCAGGACGCCTCCTCATGGTGACAGTGGGAATCGATCCGCACAAACACGTCCACGTGGCCGTCGCCGTCGACGCCACCGGCAAACGCCTGGGCCGCCCCCTCAAACTCAAAAACGACGCCGACAGACTCGTCCGGCTGCTGGCCTGGATCCGCGCGCTGGCCCACACCCGGCCCGTGACCTGGGCCATCGAGGGCGGCCCCGGCCTGGGCCGCGGCATCGCCGACGCCCTGCTGGCGGCCGGCCACACCGTTCGATGGACGCGCTGCTGGGCTACGTCAATCGGTGCAACGCCGACGCGGCCGGGGACGCGGGGCCGGACGCGGAGCAGCCCCCGCCGAGGCGACGGAACCGGCGGACGGCTCGGACCCGCTCACGCGGGACTTCGGCAGGGCGATGCGCACGGTCTACGAGCGGTCCCGCGACGAGGCCAACTACCCGGCGACCCACTTCCTGCGGATGCTGGCCGACCTCGGCCCGCTCGCGACCGCGCGCAGACTGCTCAACGCGCCGGCCGTGTCGGACGGTTTCGCGGCTCTGTGGGAGCGCGGCCGACTCGACCTCACCGTCGAGGCCCTCGTGGCCGCCCCGCGCTTCGCCCCGTTGTTCACCGAAAAGGAGACCGACACCGCGCGCAAGCGGCTCGGACAGTTCGGCTACCAGGCCCCGTAGCGCACGGCGCCGGCCCGGACACCGGGCTCCCCGGTCCTGCGGCGCCCCGAAGAGACTCCAGGGCCGGGCCCTGCCGGACGTCGCCCCGTTCCAAGGCGGCAGGCCGTCCCAAGCACACACGGTCAACGGAAAGCCCGACGGGCCGAACAACCCGGCAGTACCGTGCCGTTTCCCTCGGGCCGGAAACCGCCGACCCCCTATCGATGATCGTGGCGTCGGCGTCTTGAAATCGCGGATTTCAGGACGCCGGCGCCACGATCATCGAGGGTTGCGGCCGCGAGGACCAAGGGGTCGAACCTCGGTCAGGACCTTAGAGGCGGCCGTCCTTGAGGTCGCGCAGGAACGACGCCCAGGCGGCGGAGGTGAAGTCGATCTTCCCGAGTCCACGGTTCTGGGTATCGCGCACGCTGACCGTTCCAGTGCCCCCGGCAACCTCCACGCAGTTGTTGTTGACCCCACTGCTGTAGCTGCTCTTGCGCCATTCGCGCGTATTACCCATCGAGTTCTCCCTTTACCAGCCGGACCAGTTCAACGCTATCGCCGGCCGAAAGAGCTTCCGCCTGGATCGCCCCGAACAGGCTGGCGCACTCACGGACCTGTTCCGCCTCGTCGATAACCAGATCGTCGAGTACGTACTCCGCCGACACGACCATCGGGCGGTCCCGGAACGCGAAGAGGCGAAAGGGGCCGGAGAGCCCCGGCGGCAGTCTGCATGTCAACGGCACGATCTGGAGTCGGAGAACGTGTCCTTCGACCATTTTCAGAAGATGGTCAAGCTGCTCCTTCATTGTGGCCGCGTCACCGAGGACGCGCCGGATGACGTTCTCATCCAACACCATCCACAGTAGCGGGCGGTCGGTTCCCTCCAGGATTTCCTGACGTTTCATTCTGGACGCGACCAGGCCCCGGATGGTGGCCTCGTCCGCGAACGGCCTCATCGCGGTGTACGTCGCCCGGGCGTAGGCGGCCGTCTGCGCGAGTCCGGGAATCAGGATCGTGTGGTATTCCCGCACCTCGGACGCGATCCGCTCGAAGTCGATGGACGTTCGCGACCCTACCGGGTATATCGCGTGGTTGCTGACCGTCTTCCACAATCGCTCGAACGTGCCCGACGTTTCGAACAACCTGTCCAGCGCCTTGGCCTGGTCGAGCTGGGGTCCTCGCGTACCGCCTTCCAGGTACGAGACCAGAGAAGACGACACATTGAGCGCTTTGGCCACCTGCCCCTGCGACATCGCCGCCGCCTTGCGGTGTTTCCGTAGTTCGGAGCCGAACCTGCGCCAAATGGGGTTGGTCCTTCGTCCCATACCTGCCTGCCTTTGAGATGACCAGAATCCACAGAGCCGCCACCACCCGACAACCAAAAGCCACCTTCCTTGAGAAATGGTGACGGGGTGGTGGTTTCCATAGCCCAGCACCCAGCCGAGTCGTCAAGGTATCTACCAGGGAAACGAACCCAGAGTAACCCGAATCGGTAATTCCGGTTTTGCGGCCCGAACAGGGTTACCACCAGTCACTCCTGACAGCGACCTGGATGAATGGTGATTCGGGTGGGGCCGGTGATCGCGTTGGGAAGCAGTACCGACGCTCGGGGGGAGCCGTGCGCCATCGCTCCGCCCAATCCCAGTGGGCGCTGCTCATCGAGGCGTCGCATCCGGGCTGGCGATGCGAGTACCGCCCCGAGACCGGGACCTACCACGCCCTGCTCGACCTTCCCGTCCGCTCCCCCGCGACCGTCACGGACACCGACCCCCGCCGGGTCCACGCCCAGATCTCCCAGCTCACGCACCTGAGCCACCGGCTGCGCACCCTGCTCAACCACACCGACCCCCAACGAACGAGGAGCCGATACATGCGCCTGACCAGTCAGAACCTCTTACACGGGGCCACGCAGACCCCCGAAGGCGTCCCGCAGGACCGGTGGCCCGCCGTGGCCGAGGCCATCCGCGCCGAGAACCCCGACATCCTGTGCCTTCAGGAACTCCACGGCTGGACCTCGCACAACTACCAGCAGCTCTTCCGCGCCGAGCGCGACCTGGGAATGCGGGTGGCCGGATGGGTGCCGCCCGCGCGCAGCCGCGGCGGCACCCTGCTGATGTACCGGCACCGGCCCGGTGGGATCCGGATGCGCCAGTGGGAGAGCGCGAACTCCACCGAGCTGTACAACGGCCTCGGCGTGGCCGTGTTCGACTTCGGCGGCGACGCCCCCCTGACCGTGGCCGGCGTGCACCTCCAGGTCGCCTCGATCGAGGCCGCCACCCAGGAGGCCCTGCTGGCGGTCTCGCGCGCCTACCGGTACGGCGGCCTGGGCGTGGTGATGGGCGACTTCAACCACCAGACCCTCGACGACCCGGCCCCCGACCACACGACCCGGTCACCGCTGAGCGTGGCGGCGCGGTGGCGCTTCGGCCCCGACGGCTCCATCGTGCCCGACCGGTCCCTGGCCCGGAAGCTCGTCCTCGCGCGGATGACCGACGCCGCCGCGCACCTGGCCCAGGTCACGGGCGACGCCTCGCTGACCGCGCCCACCGCCGGGGGCGGGATCAGAACCGACCAGGCGTGGGTCACCCCGCCCCTGGTCCCCGCGCTCGCCGCCTACCGCCGTATTCCGCACGACGCCAGCGACCACCACCTGATCAGCGTCGACCTCGACCCCAACCAGATCACCGTCCGGGCCGACGGCCGCGCGGGGTGACCGGTGGTCGGAGACCGCAAACCCCCCAACGAGGCGATGCGGCGCCTGAACCGGCTGCACCTGGCGTGCTCTCGGAAAGGACTGCGCCTGGCGGCCTCACGGGACGTCCTCACCGTGACCCGCTTCGGCCACGCGGTGACCGTGCGGCTGGCCGCCACGTCCGGCGACCCGCACTGGGTCATCGAACCCCCCGCCGGGGTGGACGCCCCTTTCTCCCTCGTCCCGGTCGGCAGTGAGCCCGCTGCGGCCCGGCGCATCGCCGAACTCCTGGACGCCTCCGCCCGCGCCGCCCGCACCTCCCTGCTCCCCCCTCGGCCACGAGGAGCCCGGGAGTGAGCCCCACGTGCGTGGGGCCCGGCGCCTCGGAGTACTACGCGCGGTTAGAGAACCTCCGGCACGGAGGTGTTTCGGGCTCTGTCGGATCAGGGTCCACTCGGGACCTGTTACGGCAGGCAACGACGGCGGGCGGGGATCGAGGTCGCGCCCGTAGTGTCCGTTGCGTGAGGGTTTCGTTGGCGGTCTTGGGCTTTCTGCCCGTTTCGGGGCTTGGAAGGGCGGAAAGCCCAAGATCATTCCGAGTGGGAGCGGAACCGGCCCTCGAACCGCCGCGTCACGGACATCCGGCGGAGACACGCGGGCTTCCAGCCCCACTCGCCGTCGCCACCCGCCGTCGCCGCCCCGTCACCGCGCCGTCACCGCCCCGCGCACGAGAACACCCCGACGATCCGGCCAGCGAACTCCCGGCGGCGGAAACTCCATAACCGCAGCGACTCATCCCCACGTGCGTGGGGCTCGGTCGCTGTGTGGGCGGCGCGTCTACTCCAGTGGCGGTTCATCCCCACGTGCGTGGGGCTCGGTTCGCGGCGGGTGCGGAGCTTGGCCCCGTCGACGGTTCATCCCCACGTGCGTGGGGCTCGGAGGACGCGGAGGGTGGTGTCGCGGACGGACTCCGGTTCATCCCCACGTGCGTGGGGCTCGGGTTCGGCGGGGGTGAGTGGGCGTCCCAACCGCGGGTTCATCCCCACGTGCGTGGGGCTCGGCCGTGTTGAGGTCTCGGAGGAGGTCGCGTTCGCGGTTCATCCCCACGTGCGTGGGGCTCGGGAGCAGTCCCAGGGCTCAACGCCACGATTCACCGGTTCATCCCCACGTGCGTGGGGCTCGGTCCAGCACCGCCGGATCCGGGTGCGGGGTCTCCGGTTCATCCCCACGTGCGTGGGGCTCGGCGCCCCGAACCCACCGGGTTCGGTCCGTACTGCGGTTCATCCCCACGTGCGTGGGGCTCGGTGGCTGAGAAGAAACGTGGGGGGTAGTCGGTTCGGTTCATCCCCACGTGCGTGGGGCTCGGTCCTGCCCTCAGGAGAGTTCGTCGCGGGGCGGCGGTTCATCCCCACGTGCGTGGGGCTCGGTACGGCCCCAGGCGGGGGGCGTTCGGCCAGTCCGGTTCATCCCCACGTGCGTGGGGCTCGGGCGCTGTGGGACGCGGGGGTAGACGGAGATGTCGGTTCATCCCCACGTGCGTGGGGCTCGGGCAACCGTGACCCTCTCAGAGGACCCCGGCCCCGGTTCATCCCCACGCGCGTGGGGCTCGGCGTGATCCACGTCTCATTGGCGTGGCGGTCGACGGTTCATCCCCACGTGCGTGGGGCTCGGGGCCAGGGGTGGCCGCACCCATGCGGCGGGTTCGGTTCATCCCCACGTGCGTGGGGCTCGGCACCGTCGACCCGGTGGTCACCGACCCGGCCGCGGTTCATCCCCACGTGCGTGGGGCTCGGGCGGGCAACGCCTACTACGGTGCGGCGTGCCTGGGTTCATCCCCACGTGCGTGGGGCTCGGGTGGACGCCGAGATCGTCGAGGAGGACGAGACCGGTTCATCCCCACGTGCGTGGGGCTCGGGACACGACGAAGGCCCGGCCGAACGGCCGGGCCGGTTCATCCCCACGTGCGTGGGGCTCGGCTCCTGCACACTGGCGGTGGTCTTTTCCATGCCGGTTCATCCCCACGTGCGTGGGGCTCGGGCCATTGAGGAGGCGCGGGAGAACCCGGTGGCCGGTTCATCCCCACGTGCGTGGGGCTCGGGACCAGCTCCTCGATGTCCACGAGCTGTGCGGCGGTTCATCCCCACGTGCGTGGGGCTCGGTCTCACTGTGAGTCGGTCTCCTTGTCGATGTTCGGTTCATCCCCACGTGCGTGGGGCTCGGGGCCCCGGGCCACGGTGAATGTCTGGACTGTGCGGTTCATCCCCACGTGCGTGGGGCTCGGAGGAGCACGCGGACACAACCCCCCATCAGTACCGGTTCATCCCCACGTGCGTGGGGCTCGGGCCCTACATCTAAAGTCAAGGGCACTCTATGCAGGTTCATCCCCACGTGCGTGGGGCTCGGCTGGTGAAGAGCCGGTCATGGATGATCACCCCCGGTTCATCCCCACGTGCGTGGGGCTCGGCGCTTCGTCCGCGCGCCAGTCGTCGCCGCACGCGGTTCATCCCCACGTGCGTGGGGCTCGGTCGGCAAGACCGCGGCCGAGCCCGTCGCCGGCCGGTTCATCCCCACGTGCGTGGGGCTCGGGCCCACGACGACGGTCTGTACCGGCACCTGCGCGGTTCATCCCCACGTGCGTGGGGCTCGTGCCCACGACGACGGTCTGTACCGGCACCTGCGCGGTTCATCCCCACGTGCGTGGGGCTCGGCTGCTGGCCGCCGTGCTCGCGCCACGAAGCGACGGTTCATCCCCACGTGCGTGGGGCTCGGTCGAGTTCGGCGCGAAGGTCAAGATCCCCGCAGGTTCATCCCCACGTGCGTGGGGCTCGGGGACGCGGGGACCCCACCCCGACCGCGAAAATCGGTTCATCCCCACGTGCGTGGGGCTCGGGGGGGGGCGTCCCGGGAGCCGAGGGTGTGGCGGCCGGTTCATCCCCACGTGCGTGGGGCTCGGCGGCACCCGACCAGGCCGGTGGCATCCGAGCTCGGTTCATCCCCACGTGCGTGGGGCTCGGCGAGGGTGGCGAGCAGGTCGGGGGTGGTGATCGGTTCATCCCCACGTGCGTGGGGCTCGGCCCGGCAACGCGTCCAACTCCGCCTGCCGCGCCGGTTCATCCCCACGTGCGTGGGGCTCGGCGACGCCGACCCGGTACATGCCCATCTCGCGGCGGTTCATCCCCACGTGCGTGGGGCTCGGTGGTGTGTGATCCTGGGGGTTCGGTTTGTTCCCGGTTCATCCCCACGTGCGTGGGGCTCGGGCGGCCTCAGCGGGGGTGGCCCCGAGCAGGTACGGTTCATCCCCACGTGCGTGGGGCTCGGTCACCGCAGCAGCGGCAGCCGGCCTCGCCATCCGGTTCATCCCCACGTGCGTGGGGCTCGGTCGGCCGCCAGGCGGCGGCGTTCCTTGGCGGCCGGTTCATCCCCACGTGCGTGGGGCTCGGTCGATGTGTATGTGTTTGGTGGACACGGTGCTCGGTTCATCCCCACGTGCGTGGGGCTCGGCCGGGTGGGGGCTACATGAGGTACTACGCCGACGGTTCATCCCCACGTGCGTGGGGCTCGGGCCTCCAAGACCTGGGGCAGCCTGCGCAGCCACGGTTCATCCCCACGTGCGTGGGGCTCGGAAGCCCGCCCCGACCATCACGGTCGAGGCGGGCGGTTCATCCCCACGTGCGTGGGGCTCGGGTCAGCAGGCAGGGTCTCCTTGCGGGTCGAACCGGTTCATCCCCACGTGCGTGGGGCTCGGACGTTCGCCCTGCAGTCCGCGACGAAAGCCAGCGGTTCATCCCCACGTGCGTGGGGCTCGGCGCCGTCGACCCGATGGTCACCGACCCGGCCGCGGTTCATCCCCACGTGCGTGGGGCTCGGGCGTTGACCGCCTGGGTGAGGCGGGCGTCGTCCGGTTCATCCCCACGTGCGTGGGGCTCGGGGATGGGATCGAGAACTGGTCGGACGCCGCGCCGGTTCATCCCCACGTGCGTGGGGCTCGGCTGGTGCTGTACACCGGCGCACAGTGGGAAACCGGTTCATCCCCACGTGCGTGGGGCTCGGCCGACGGCCTGCTCGGTGCGGCGCATCGCGTCCGGTTCATCCCCACGTGCGTGGGGCTCGGCTGCCCTCGGTGGTGATGGTGATGTTGGTGGGCGGTTCATCCCCACGTGCGTGGGGCTCGGAGCTCGGACAGCATCAGGTTGATCAGGCCGCTCGGTTCATCCCCACGTGCGTGGGGCTCGGACCGTCAGCGCCCAGGTACTGGACCCCGGCGTACCAAGCCCCACGCACGTGGGGATGAACCGCGCGCCAGCGGACCGCCGGCCTGACCGGCTGACCAAGCCCCACGCACGTGGGGATGAACCGTGGGCGCTGGCCAAGAAGGGCAACCGCCGCCGCCAAGCCCCACGCACGTGGGGATGAACCGCCGGAGCCGGGGCCGGAGCGGCGGCGGCCTCTCCAAGCCCCACGCACGTGGGGATGAACCGGGGCGGCCGGCGGGAAACTCCTCGCGCTCGCCCCAAGCCCCACGCACGTGGGGATGAACCGTTCTTTGTCGTGTCTGACCTGCACAAACACGACCAAGCCCCACGCACGTGGGGATGAACCGGTTGGCGTCGCGGTGGTCGGCGCGGTCGCCGACCAAGCCCCACGCACGTGGGGATGAACCGCCCGTCGGCATGGTCCGGCCTGGGCGCGGCCGCCAAGCCCCACGCACGTGGGGATGAACCGCGTTTTCTTCGCGGGCCGGGTGGCGATGACCACCAAGCCCCACGCACGTGGGGATGAACCGATCGGGTATTGGCAGGCGGGTCTTGGGCGGTTCCAAGCCCCACGCACGTGGGGATGAACCGGTGAGCATGTCCTCGTCGATGACCTTGGGCCGCCAAGCCCCACGCACGTGGGGATGAACCTACGGCGTGGGGCGCGGGGTGATCCGGTCGGCCCCAAGCCCCACGCACGTGGGGATGAACCGACGTTCAGGGTCCCGGAAACCAGGACGCTGAACCAAGCCCCACGCACGTGGGGATGAACCGGCGGTGGCCAGTTTTGGTGCGCGGGTCAGTTGCCAAGCCCCACGCACGTGGGGATGAACCGCTCGCTTCCAGCGCCATGTCGTCGCCTGCGGGCCAAGCCCCACGCACGTGGGGATGAACCGATGCGCGTCCACGAGGTCGGCCCCTGCCTGATCCAAGCCCCACGCACGTGGGGATGAACCGGCGGGGGCCGCGCCAGGCGGCCCCGCTCGATTCCAAGCCCCACGCACGTGGGGATGAACCGACACCCCGCGGGGTGTCTCACAGACACCCAACCCAAGCCCCACGCACGTGGGGATGAACCGCCTGTCGCCGCGACCGGCAAGACCGTGTTCTGCCAAGCCCCACGCACGTGGGGATGAACCGATCACCGGCGACGCCCCGAGCCGCCAGGTGCGCCAAGCCCCACGCACGTGGGGATGAACCGACGGGGATCTCCCGCAGCACCATCAACAACATCCAAGCCCCACGCACGTGGGGATGAACCGCCCGTGTCGGACATGACCACGCAGCTCGCCGACCAAGCCCCACGCACGTGGGGATGAACCGGGGATTGGGTCAGGTTCGTGGTCGCTTCCACGCCAAGCCCCACGCACGTGGGGATGAACCGGACGGCAGCACTCGGGTCTGGCAGGGCTGGAGCCAAGCCCCACGCACGTGGGGATGAACCGGCAAGCTCGCGTTCGCGGACGGCGGTGAGGTTCCAAGCCCCACGCACGTGGGGATGAACCGATGTCCATCAGTTCTCGATCCTGAGTCGGCACCCAAGCCCCACGCACGTGGGGATGAACCGACCAGTCCTCAGGACGTCGTGGCGCAGCGCCGCCAAGCCCCACGCACGTGGGGATGAACCGTCGTCGTACAGCGGGAACCGTCAGGACTGTGTCCAAGCCCCACGCACGTGGGGATGAACCGTCGGGGACGCCGTTGGTGAGACGGGTGGGCGCCCAAGCCCCACGCACGTGGGGATGAACCGAACTCCGCAAGGCCGCCACGCTCCTCCGGGAACCAAGCCCCACGCACGTGGGGATGAACCGCAGGCGTGCTCGCCGAACGGGTCGAACGTCACCCAAGCCCCACGCACGTGGGGATGAACCGCAGGCCCACGCCCCGTCCCACGCGGCGATCCCCCAAGCCCCACGCACGTGGGGATGAACCGCGGTCCGTCCTGACCCCGGGGGGCGGGGGCCCCCAAGCCCCACGCACGTGGGGATGAACCGGCGCGCTCCGTATCCGCTGGGGAACGCCCGGGCCAAGCCCCACGCACGTGGGGATGAACCGCCCGTCAGCAGACCCACGAAGAACGGGTTTCGCCAAGCCCCACGCACGTGGGGATGAACCAGGGGGTTGTGGTGGCGGTCGTTTTGCACGCCGACCAAGCCCCACGCACGTGGGGATGAACCTGGGCGCGCGACTCCGGGAACTACGACGCGTACCCAAGCCCCACGCACGTGGGGATGAACCGCGTGCTCCCCCCCATGTCGACGCTGTTGTCGTCCAAGCCCCACGCACGTGGGGATGAACCGATGAAGCTCCCGCTCCGCGACTACGACGACAACCAAGCCCCACGCACGTGGGGATGAACCGGGCTGATCGTCATTCCCGTGACCCGCACCCACCCAAGCCCCACGCACGTGGGGATGAACCGCCCGTCATCACCCGGTTCACGTCCGAAACCCTCCAAGCCCCACGCACGTGGGGATGAACCGGCCCGCCCCTCACCGGCTCCAGTAACGGCCCCCCAAGCCCCACGCACGTGGGGATGAACCGGCGTACCCGGGGACGCCGACGGCCGCCGTAGCCCAAGCCCCACGCACGTGGGGATGAACCGGCGAAGCGCGTCCAGAAGTAGCCACCCCCTGACCAAGCCCCACGCACGTGGGGATGAACCGGTCATCCCCGCCGCGATCTTCGACTCCGCCGACCAAGCCCCACGCACGTGGGGATGAACCGTCCTACACCGACGACCCCCGATTCAAGACCAGCCAAGCCCCACGCACGTGGGGATGAACCGCTGGCGGCCATCGACCGCATCCTCAAGATCATCCAAGCCCCACGCACGTGGGGATGAACCGATCTCGGACCCTCGCAGCTGGCCCTGGGCGCACCAAGCCCCACGCACGTGGGGATGAACCGCCTGGCAGGCTCAGGCCGCGGGGAAAACCCACCCAAGCCCCACGCACGTGGGGATGAACCGTCGTCGGCTCAAGGCGGAAGCGCGCGGTGGGCCCAAGCCCCACGCACGTGGGGATGAACCGCCATCACGCTCTCCACCGCGTCCCGGTCGATCCCAAGCCCCACGCACGTGGGGATGAACCGCCCGCGACACTCCGCTCCCGGCCACGCTCATCCCAAGCCCCACGCACGTGGGGATGAACCGGTCCCGATCATGGTCCGCTCCGGACGTCGTGCCCAAGCCCCACGCACGTGGGGATGAACCGGGGCGGCCCCGGGCCGCGAACATCTCGATGACCCAAGCCCCACGCACGTGGGGATGAACCGTTTCGCGGGCTGGCCGGACCTGTGGACGATCCCCAAGCCCCACGCACGTGGGGATGAACCGCGGGAGCGGCGTCGGGACGTCGAGGGCTCAGGCCAAGCCCCACGCACGTGGGGATGAACCGAAGAGCGGCGGCGGCGACCTGCCCCGGTACCTCCAAGCCCCACGCACGTGGGGATGAACCGCGCTCGCGCGGCAGCTCGACACCAGCGGCGGACCAAGCCCCACGCACGTGGGGATGAACCGGTCGTCATCAAAATCATCTTCCCGCTTCTCTACCAAGCCCCACGCACGTGGGGATGAACCGCGCACACAGCGCCGGACGGCTAGAGGCTGTGACCAAGCCCCACGCACGTGGGGATGAACCGCGGACGGCCGCGATCCGCGAGGCCGGGTGTTTCCAATCCCCACGCACGTGGGGATGAACCGGAGTGCTCGTGACCGCGATCGTCGGCACCGACCAAGCCCCACGCACGTGGGGATGAACCGCGGCGAGGGAAGCGGCACGGCGCTGGATTGTCCCAAGCCCCACGCACGTGGGGATGAACCGTCAGCGCCCAGGTACTGGACCCCGGCGTATTCCCAAGCCCCACGCACGTGGGGATGAACCGAAGATCGCGGACGACGCCGACGGGCTCGCCGGCCAAGCCCCACGCACGTGGGGATGAACCGCCGCCGCTGCGGAGGCCGCCGCCCGGCCGCTGCCAAGCCCCACGCACGTGGGGATGAACCGGACTCGTCGAGCACGTCGTCAACGCCCCTAGCCAAGCCCCACGCACGTGGGGATGAACCGGCACGTGTTACTCCTCGTGTTTTGGGCAGCACCCAAGCCCCACGCACGTGGGGAAAACAGCGGGGATCAGGCTCCGGGCTCGTGCGGCGGTGGCCGGTGGTGCGCCGGGGTCTGCGGGGTGGTTTCCCGGGAGCGGGGCGGGGCCGCGTCGGCGGTGAGGCTGCCCAGCAGGGACAGCGCCTCCTCGGACGGGCTGCCCGGGTCGGCCTGGTAGACGACGAGCTGCTGTCCGGGGGCGCTGTTCACGGTCAGCGTCTCGTAGTGCAGCGTCAGCTCGCCGACCAGCGGGTGGCGGAAGCGCTTGGTCTCGTGGGTCTTCTGGCGGATGTCGTGGCGGGCCCACAACCGGCGGAAGGTCTCGCTCCTGATCGACAGCTCCCCGACCACCTCGACGAGGCGGGGGTCGTCGTGGTCGGCGCCTGCGGCCGCGCGCAGCCCGGCGACGGTGTTGGCCGCCACCCGGTCCCAGTCGGGGTAGAAGTCGCGCGCGTCCGGGTCGAGGAACACCAGCCGGACCAGGTCGCCCCCGTAGGTGTGGCCGTCGAACAGGGCCTCGCCGAGGGGGTTGGCGGCCAGCACGGTCAGGCAGCGGCCCAGGACCACGGCGGGGGTGTCGGGCCAGGCCGCCATCATGCGCAGCAGGTTGGGGCTGACGCGCTCGCGCTGGGCGGGCCTGCGCCGCCTGCCGGGGGTCGGGCGGGCGAGCCGGTGCAGGTGCGTGACCGCGTCCTCCTCCAGCTTCAGCGCCTCGGCCAGCGCGTCGACCACCTGGACCGAGGGGTTGCGTTCGCGGCCCTGCTCCAGCCGCACGTAGTAGTCGGCGCTCACCCCGGCGAGCTGCGCGACCTCCTCGCGGCGCAGTCCCGCCACGCGGCGGCGGGTCCCGGCCGGGATGCCGAGGTCCTCGGGCCGGAGCAGCGCGCGGCGGGCGCGAAGGAACTGACCGAGCGGGTTCTCCGTGTCCATGCCTTCGAGGCTAGGCCAGGAGCGGTGCGCGCGGGCGGCCCGAGGGTGGCCGTGGTACTCCCACGCTCCCGCGCTCCCCCGGTCGTGCTCCTGAGGCCGCCCCCGGCACGCGCGGGGGTCCGGTGGCCGTCAGCGGCGGGGGCGCGACTCGGTCTGCTCGGCGTGCAGGGCCTGGCCGAGGGCCTGCAGCGCGCTGCCGGCGGACTCGATGGCCGCGACCTGCTCGTGGCTGAGCCGGGCCATCGCGGTCTGGATGGTGCCGGACCACACGGTGTCGATGTGCTCGCTCTCCGCCAGCGACTTCTCGGTCGGGACCAGCCTGGTGACCCGCCGGTCGGTCGGGCTGCTCTCGCGCGCGACGAGGCCGCGCTCGACCAGGCCGCGCACGGCGGCGCTGGTGTTGCTCTGCCGCATTCCCAGGTCCCTGGCCAGTCGGGTGACCGTGACGCCCGGCGAGTCCAGGACGTTCCTGAGCACCACGAGTTCGGTGATGGGCAGCGGTTCGAGGCCCGCCGTCTCGGGCACCAGCCGCTGGACCGTCCAGGCCAGCGTGCGCAGCATGGCCGCCAACTCGCGCTGTCCCATCGGCCCCGGCGGCGCGTCACGATCCGCGTTCATGCGGAGCATCCTATCCCATATGGTTAGATATATATTTCCTCATAACTAATTTCCGACTCCACCTCTCCCTGGGAAACCCTCGATGCCCGCCTCACCCGACGCCTCCGCGCGCACGCCCCGTCCTGTCACCAGGACCCTGATCGCGGTTCTCGCCCTGCTCACCGCCGTCGCCCCGCTGGCGACCGACATGTACCTTCCGGCCTTCCCCGACATGGCCGACGACCTGGACACCACCGCCTCCGGCGTCCAGCTGACGCTGACCGCCTTCCTGATCGGGCTCGGCCTCGGGCAGCTGTTCATCGGACCGCTCTCCGACGCCGTCGGCCGGCGGCGGCCGCTGCTCATCGGCTCCCTCGTGTGCCTGGGCGCCGGCGTCGCGTGCGCCCTGGCCCCGAACGTCGAGACCCTCGCGGCGGCCCGCTTCGTGCAGGGCCTGAGCGGGGCGGCCGGCGTCGTGCTGGCCAGGGCGATCATCTCCGACACCTCCCGCGGCGCCGCCGCCGCGAAACTCCTGGGCGTGACGATGATCATCAGCATCATCGCCCCGGTGGTCGCCCCCCTAACGGGCGGCGCGATCATCGCGGGCGCCGGATGGCGCGCGGTGTTCTGGGTCCTGGCGGTCCTGGCGCTGGTCATGCTCATCGGCGCGGCGGCCCGCGCCAAGGAGACCCTCCCCGAGAGCGCGCGCGCCAGGGGCGGCCTCGGGTCGACCGTCAGCGGGGCCCGGCAGGTCCTGGCCAACCGCCACTACGTCGGCTACCTGCTCACCTTCTGCTTCGCGTTCGCCGCGCTGTTCGCCTACATCTCCGCCTCCCCGTTCGTCATGCAGAACGTGATGGGGCTGTCGGCCGGCGCCTACTCGCTGGTCTTCGGCCTCAACGCGCTGGCCATCGTCGCCACCAGCAGCGCGGCCGCGGCGCTGGCGGGCCGGGTCACGTATCGCGGGATGATCGCCGGGGGGCTCGCGGTGTCCGTGCTGGCGAGCGCGGGACTGCTGGCGGCCGTCCTCAACGGGGCTCCCATGCTCCCCACGCTCGTCCTGTTCGCGGTCTTCCAGGGCTCGTTGGGCTTCGTCTTCTCCAACGCCACCGCGCTGGCGCTGGCGGAGACCGACGCGCACGCCGGGACCGGCTCGGCGTTCCTGGGCTTCCTGCAGTTCACCCTCGCCGCCGCGGTCTCGCCGCTGGTCGGGCTCCGGGGGGAGGGGACGGCCGTGCCGATGGGGCTGGCCATGCTCGTCTCGACCGTCCTGGCGGTGCTCGCCTTCACCGTCCTCACCCGGGGGAAGCCGGCCGCGCGGGACGGCGCCGACTCCGGACAGGAGCTCTCCACCGTCGTCTGAGCCCGGCCGGGGGCCGTCGGGCCCTCGTCGGCGCCGGGTTCCGCACGGCGGGCCCGGCGACGCGCTCCCTCTCGGACGCGGCGCCGGGCCCGGAGGCGTCGGCGGGGCGCCGACGCCTTCGGGGGTCGTGTCCGGGCCGCACGGCGCGGCGCGGGGGCTAGCCCTGGCCGGTGAGCCTGTCGCGGGCGGCGTCGGCGGCGGCGTCCGCCGGGTTCTCGACGACACCGCTGACGGTGTCGGCCTGCTCCTGGAAGGACTGGACGGTCTCGCCCACTCCGCCCAGGACCTGCTCCTGCGCCGCCTGCGCCTGCTCGGTCGCACCGGCGAGCGCCTCCTCCTGGAGCGACTGGACGGTCTCGCCCGCCCCGCCCAGCGCCTGCTCCTGCGCCGCCTGCGCCTGCTCGGTCGCACCGGCGAGCGCCTCCTCCTGGAACAGCTGGGCCGACTCCGCCGCTCCGCCCACCGTCTGCCCGGCGTCCGCCCCGGCTCCCTGCAGGGTGTCGGACGCCCCCTGCACCGCCTCTCCGGCGGTGTCGCCGAACAGGCCCTTGAACCAGTCGAGAATGTCGTTGATCATCTGCGTATCACTCCGTGTGTGCGGGCGCGGAACGCCCGAAGTCGTCGGTCGAGCCTTTGTATCCGTCCCGGAAGAACTCCCCGTGAAACAGCGGGGACGTTCCGGGGTCGGCCACGGCCGTGTGGCACCCCCCGGGGTGAGCGGACCCCGGTAGCGGCACGGCAGCGGCCTCCTTGATCACGAACGGGAGGCGCGATCAGTTCCCCGGATCTTCGGCCCGTCCGTCTCCTCCCCGCTCCGCACCGGCCCCGCGTCCGAGGAGAGGAGGTCCAGGTAGTCGCCGAGCCGTCGTCCTCCCGCGAGCATCGCCCGGCTCTGGCGCCCGATCCGGGCCCGCCACTCGTGGAGCAGGTCCTCCAGGGCGGCCGCGTCCCCCGCGCCGCGCAGCCGGTCCACGAAGTCCCTGACCTGGGAGAGCCGGTAGCCGCCGCGCCGGAGCTGGCGGGTGATCCGCGCGTCGCGCACCGCGTCGGGCGGGTAGACGCGGTATCCGGTGGCGCGGTCGCGGCGGGGGCTGAGGATCCCGGCCTTCTCCCACTTCCGCAGCGTCGCGGGGCGCACCCCGATCTGGTGGGCGAGCGCCCCGACGGTCAGCCCCGTGGACGGGCCCTCCTCCGGGGCGGGCCCGGCGGTCAGCGCGTCGAGCGCGGCGGTGACCTCGTCGAGGAGGTCGCGCTCGCGCAGCAGGTCGGCGTGCGTCTGGTCGAGGAGGCGGAAGAGCACCTCCTCGTCGCGGCGGTGCGCGGCGCGCAGGATCGCCGCGGCCGTCCGGTGCCCGTGCCCGGGGCGCAGGGCGAGGAAGGCGCGCAGGGCGTGCGCGTGGACGGCGGAGTACCGGCGGTATCCGGTGCCGCTCCGCTCGGCGGGGGGAAGGATTCCCTCGTCCTCGTAGTTGCGGACCGCCTGGGTGGACAGCCCGTGCTCGCGGGCGAGGTCGACCGGCCGGAGGACTCGTCGTGCCATGGCCCCATTCTGGGGGTCCACGGGCCGCGTCCGCGACGGCCCGGTGTCGGGGCCCGACGGGAAGCCCCCGGGCTCGGACGGGCGAGCGCCCCTGGCCGGCGTCCTCCCCGACCCGGGCGGACCGGTGGAGTAGGCGGGGCGGGCGGGGGTAGCCGGGGGGCTCCACAACCGTCCACCTCAACGGAGGCACCATGAAGCTGGACACCCCGAAGGACCTGTTCCTCTACGAGATGTCGGCGATGCACGACGGCGAGAAGAAGATCGCCGAGATGCTGACCGAGGTCGCGGGCAAGGTCAACGACAAGGCGCTGGCCGAGATGCTGCGCACCCACAAGAAGGAGACCGACCAGCAGATCGAGAACCTGGAGAAGTGCTTCGAGCACCTGGGGGAGTCCCCCCAGCGGGTTCCCTGCGCGACGGTCGACGCGATCCGCGAGGAGTACCGGGAGTTCGTGGGGATGAAGCCGTCCGAGGACGTGCTGACCATGTTCATCCTGGGCGGGGCGGCCAAGATCGAGCACTTCGAGATCGCCTCCTACCGGGGCCTCGTGGGCAAGGCGATGCTCATGGGCGACACCCAGCTCATCCAGTCGCTGGAGACCAACCTCCTCCAGGAGGAGGAGACCGCGGGCAAACTGGAGCGGTGCGCCCACGAGCTGGGCCAGCGCATGCTCGCCAGGGCCTGATCCCGGAGCGCGGAGCGGCGTGACGGGGCGGGGCGGGCACGGGCCGGCGCGGTGACGGGCGTCCCGGGCGCCGTCCGCCGGCTCCCCGAAGCACCTCGGCCGGAAGACGCGGCCCCGACGAGCCCGTGCTCGTCGGGGCCGTCCGCGTGCCCGGCCCGGGGAGGGACCGCGAGACCACGCTGAGGGGCGGATCCGCGCGACCCGCCCGCCAAATTGACCCTTCGAAGTTGTTCAACTACTCTTCGCAATGGATTGATCGCCGGGAAGAGCGCGACGGCAGGAGAAGGCGACCGAGCGGCCGCACCCTCGGAACCGAAGAACCGCGAGCGCGAACCGCGCGGTAACCCCCGCCGGGCCCGTCGCGGCGGCGCGCCGCGGGCCGTTTCCGGGCCCGGCCCCGCACCACCCCCACCGGGTCCGCTCCAGTGGCCGGTGCCCGCGACAGCCGGAAAGGACGGCCCCCGTGGCCCAGCGCGCCCGCGCACTGCGATTGCCGCTGCCCGAGCACCTGCCGACGTGCCGTGGCGGCCTCGGCGGCGCGCTCCCCCGCCCGGAGGCCGACGGTCGTGTCGGCCCGACCCCGGCCCGCCTCGCCGAACGGGGGAAGCAGGCCCGGGACGCCGACGCCTACGACGCGCACTTCGGCGTCGAGCGCGTGTCGGATGACCCCGGCGGGGTGTTCCTGGCGGGCCTGTCCACGGCCCTCCGCGACGTGCTCGCCGATGTCGACGCCCACGGGACCGGCCTGGACGCGAACCAGTGGCGGACCGTCCTGCGCGTCCCGGGCGCCGTCCTCGCCTTCACCTCGCCCGGGGCGGCCCCCGTCCCGGGCCGGGGGGACGGGGACCGGCCCCCTCTCGGCACGCCGGGCGAACCGGCGTCCCTCCTGCGGTGGCGCACCGGCCACCGCCTGTTCTTCACGCTCACCCAGGCGCTGATCGTCGCCCTCTCCCCGCTGCGCGCGGCGGCCGGGGAACGCGACGCGGACGGCGCCCGCGAGGCCCTGGAGTTCGCCGTCCTCCTGAACAGGGCCTCGGCCGTGGCCATGCGGTACGCGAGCGACTTCCCGGCCGCCGAGTACCCGGCCGTCGTGCGGCCGAGCATGGAGCCGCCCTTCACCGCCCCCGGGTTCAGCGGCCTCCAGGGGCGCGACCACCGCCACCTGGTCCGCCTGTTCGGCGGCCTGCGCGAGTTCCGGTCCGGCCCCGTCGCGGCCGGGGACTCCTACCGGCGCTTCGTGGCGTCGGTCGGAGAGCTGCACGCGGCCCACCGCCTCGTCTGCTCCCGGTTCGGCGGCGGCGAACTGCCGAGCCTGCGGACGCGCGGGCGCGGCTCGCCTCCGCACCCCGCGCGGACCGCCGGCCAGGTGCTCGAAACACTCTCCGCCCAGCGCCTCGCCCTCCTGTCCCCCGGCAGGGCCGGGCGGTGACCGGACCGCGTGGCGCGAGCGCCCCGCCGGCCCCCGGCACACCGCCGGACCGCCCGCGCGCCCTGCGGGGCGGGCCACGACCGAACGGAACCCCCTTGGACATACGCCACTGGACGGAGCGGGCGGTCGACGCGGTCGCCGACTGGCAGGCGGAGTGGGGCGGCTACCGGCGCCACCCCTCCCTGGACGTCGACCCGGACGCCCTGGCCGAGCGGCTGGACGAGCTGGCCCGGCGCCTCACCGGCAACTACCCGTTCTTCCACCCGCGCTACGCGGGCCAGATGCTCAAACCCCCGCACCCGGTCGCGGTCGTCGGCTACCTGGCCGCCATGCTGGTCAACCCCAACAACCACGCGCTCGACGGCGGCCCGCCGACGGCGGAGATGGAGCAGGAGGCGGTCGCCGCGCTCGCCCGGATGTTCGGGTTCGGCACCCACCTGGGCCACCTGACCTCCGGCGGCACCGTCGCCAACCTGGAGGCGCTGTTCGTCGCGCGCGAGACCCACCCGGGAAGGGCCGTGGCCTTCTGCGCCGAGAGCCACTACACGCACGCCCGCATGTGCCACCTGCTCGGCGTCCGGACGCGGGTCGTGCCCCCGGACGCGCGCGGCCGGATCGACCTCGACGCGCTCGCCGCCGTCCTGGCCGCCGGTGACGTCGGCACCGTCGTCGTGACCACCGGGACGACCGGCCTGGGCGCGGTCGACCCCGTCCACGAGGTCCTGCCGCTGGCCCGGGCGCACGGGGCGCGCGTCCACGTGGACGCCGCGTACGGGGGCTTCTACACCCTGCTCGCGGGCGCCCCCGACGGCCTCCCCCCGGAGCCCTGGCGCGCGATCGCCGACTGCGACTCCGTGGCCGTCGACCCGCACAAGCACGGCCTGCAGCCCTACGGGTGCGGGGCCGTCCTGTTCCGGGACCCCTCGGTGGGGCGGTTCTACCGGCACGACTCGCCCTACACCTACTTCACCTCCGGCGCGCTCCACCTCGGCGAGATCAGCCTGGAGTGCTCCCGGCCGGGGGCCGCGGCGGCGGCGCTGTGGCTGACGCAGCAGTTGTTCCCGCTGACCGCGCGGGGCCTGGGCGCGGTGCTCGCGGCCAACCTGCGGGCGGCGCGCGAGTGGGCCCGCCTGATCTCGGAGTCGTCGGAGCTGACCCTCTACCAGCCGCCCGAGCTGGACATCGTCGGCTACTTCCCGACGCTGGACCGCCCGGCGATGACCACGGTCGACGCGGCGAGCGCGGCCGTGCTGAACGTCGGCATGACCGAGGACGACCCGGTCTTCCTGTCGACGATGGACGTCGGCGGGGCGGACATGCGGGCGCGGCACCCGAGGGTGGCGGCCGACGCGGACCGGGCCCGGGTCCTGCGGAGCGTGCTGATGAAACCGGAGAGCGAGACCCACGTGGAGTGGCTGCACGAGCGGGTCAGCGGGCTGGCCGCGCGGGCGTCCGGCCGCTGACCGCCGGGGCCGGTCCCGTGGACGCGGCCGGAGGCGGGGCGGTACCGCGCGCCTCCCGGGAAGAAATCTTCGGGATGATGTCCATGCGGCCGCGTCCCGTTCGTCGTCATGGCATACGGCGGACTCCGCCGTGCGGGGAAGCGCCCCGCGCCATGACACACAGGAGCCGACACATGAAGTACATGCTGCTGATCCAGAGTTCCGCGACGGCGGAGGCGGCCGACGCCGCCGACGGGTGCTCGGTCGAGGACTGGATGGCCTACGACAAGGCCGTGGGCGAGGCGGGGATCCGGGTGTCCGCGCACTCGCTGGCGGACCTGACCACCGCGACGGCGGTCCGGGTCGGCCCCACGGGCGAGCGGACCGTCACGGACGGGCCGTTCGCCGAGACCCGCGAGGTCCTCGGCGGCTACTACGTCATCGACGTGCCCGACCTCGACGTCGCGCTCGACTGGGCCGCCCGCTGCCCCGGGTCGCGCGGCGGCGGCTCGGTCGTCGTGCGGCCGATCGCCGAGTTCTAGGCCGCCCCGGTGGACGAGCGGGCCTCTGACGCCGCGACACCCGTCGGGCCGCCCGCCGGGGCGGTCGTGGAGGCGGTGTTCCGGGAGGAGCGCGGCCGGCTGCTGGCCGCGCTCGTCCACCGCTTCGGCGACCTCGACCTGGCCGAGGAGGTCACCTCCGAGGCGATCGAGGCGGCGCTGAGGCACTGGCCGGTCGAAGGGGTCCCGTCCAAGCCCGGGGCCTGGCTGATGACCACGGCGCGGCGCCGGGCCGTGGACCGGCTCCGGCGGGACCGGGCCTACGCCGCCCGGCTCGCCGTCCTGCAGGTGGAGGCCGACCGGGCCGGTCCGGTCCCGCCCCCGGAGGCGGACGGCGGCCTGCCCGACGAGCGGCTGCGGCTGTTCTTCACCTGCGCCCACCCGGCCCTGTCCTCCGGGGACCGCACGGCGCTGACCCTGCGCTGCCTCGCGGGGCTGTCCACGCCCGAGGTGGCGCGGGCCTTCCTCGTGGCGCCCGAGGCGATGGCCAAGCGGATCGTGCGGGCGAAGAAGAGGATCCGGGAGGCCCGCGTCCCGTTCCGCGTGCCCGGCGCGGACGAGCTTCCGGAGCGGCTGCCGGGGGTGCTCCAGGTCGTCTACTCGGTCTTCACCGAGGGCTACGCGGCCAGCTCGGGCGCGGACCTGCTGCGGGTCGGCCTCGCCGAGGAGGCCGTCCGGCTGGCGCGGATCCTGCGCCGGCTGCTGCCCGCCGAGCGGGAGGTCGCGGGGCTGCTCGGGCTGATGCTGCTGGTCCACGCGCGGCGCGACGCGCGGATCGGCCCGGACGGCGGGGCGGTGCTGCTCGACGGGCAGGACCGCGGCCGCTGGGACCGCGCGATGATCGAGGAGGGCCGCGGGCTGGTGGTCGCCGCGCTGACCGGCGGTCCGCCCGGCCCGTACGGGGTGCAGGCCGCGATCGCCGCGCTGCACGACGAGGCCGCGGACGTCGCGACCACCGACTGGCCGCAGGTCGTGGCGCTCTACGACGTGCTGCTCGCTCTGGCGCCGTCCCCGGTCGTGGCGTTGAACCGGGCCGGGGCGGTGGCCATGCGCGACGGCCCGGAGGCGGGTCTGGCGCTGATCGACGGGCTGGCCGGCGAGCCGCTGCTGCGCGGCTACGGCCCCTACGCGGTCGCGCGGGCCGACCTGCTGCACCGCCTCGGCCGGACGCCCGAGGCCGCGGCGGCCTACCGGGAGGCGCTCGCCCTGGCCGGGACCGACCCCGAGCGGGCCCTCCTGCGGCGCAGGCTGGACGAGGTCGAGGCCCCGGAGGGAGCGGCCGACACGTGAGGCGGGACCGCTCCGGCCGGTGCCGGGGCTACCGCCGGTCGGCGTCCCCGAAGACGTCGGGGACCGGCACGGGGCGCGAGCCGTTCCCCAGCGACTCCGCGCCCGCCACGCCGACCAGTGAGGCGGCCACGGCGGGCCGCACCGGGACCAGCGGCGGCTCCCCCTTCTCGACGGTGGCCCGGAACGCCCGGAGGACCAGGACGGTGCCCTCCGCGGCGCGCTCCACGGCCTTCCCGTCCAGGAGGAGAGGGGGCGGGACGCGCTCCTCCTCCCGCGCGCGGCCGCCGGGCTCGGTCCACCCCTCGGCCCGGACCCGCACCGACCACGCCCGTTCGCCGGGTCCGCGCACGGACTCGGCCAGGGCGCGGGTGCCGCGCACCGACACCCAGCTCCAGTGGCTGTCGGGCTCGCCCTGGAGGAAGCCGTGCCGGGTGACCGCCAGCGCCCCGCCGGACAGCCGCACCAGCATGACGACCGAGGCGCGGGCGTCGGCCTCGTCCACGGTGAACGCCGAGACCTCCACGGGCCGCTCGCCGGTGAGCGCGAGCACGGGCGAGACGGTGTGCGTGCAGTACGCGGTCGGGGCGATCCGGCCCCGCCAGTGGGCGGGGTCGCCGATCAGCGCCGCGACCCCGTCGGGGGACATCCCGTGCAGGTAGTCGGCCTCGACCAGGCTGATCCGCCCCACCTCGCCGGAGTCGACCGCCTGGCGGACGAGGCGCACGTGGGGGTGCGCCACGTAGTTCTCGGCGAAGGAGTACGTGGCGCGGGACCGCTCCGCCGCCTCGACGAGCCGCCGCCCCTCGTCCTCGTCGGCGCACGCGGCGGCCTCGGACAGCACGTGAACGCCGCGCTCCAGGAACGCGATCGCGAGCGGCGCGTGCTCGTCGAAGTCGTTGGCGAGCACCACCCCGTCGAGCCGGTGGTCGAGCAGGTCCTGCCAGCGGCCGGTCAGGGCGGCGCCCGGCAGCCTCTCCCCCGCCGCCGCGCGGCGCCCGGGGTCGCGGTCGCACGCCGCCACCACGTCCACGCCCACCCGGCGGCACCACTCCGCCAGGTGCAGGCCCATCCCGAGACCGACCACCCCTACCCGCATCCCGGCATTCTCACGGCGGGCCTTCCCCGGGGCAACCGGTTTTCCCGGTCTCAGCGCTCGGCGGCCCGGCTCCTCCAGTCCGCCCTCCCCCGCGCCAGTGCGGCGAGGCGCGCGGCGGCGACCGCGGCGCAGCCCAGCGCCGCCGCGCCGAGAAGGACCATGAAGGAGGGGTAGAGGTAGGGCACCTGGATCCAGGCCACGTCGCGTCCCCGGTACAGGAACCCGACCACCCTGTGGACCTCCGCGAACAGCACGGGCGGGCCCGCGAGGGGCAGCAGCCGCGCCGCCGTCCGCCACAGCGGCGCTCCCGCGCGGCGCCCGGCCCACCGGCGCGAACGCAGCACGCCGCGCCCGGACAACAGGACGGCCGCCGCGCCGAGGAGCAGGAAGACCGCGTCGGTCCCCAGCAGGAGCACCTGCCCCTGGGGCTGCGGGACGGTCGCGTCCCCGCCCTCGATCATGGCGACCAGGCCCTCGACGATGGCCGAGGCGTCCCCGTACGCCATCCCGGTGTTGGCCATGACCGCGACGCCGTAACCCGACTCGGGCAGCAGCGCCTGGTGCGCGGTGGACGTGAACAGGTCCCCGCTGTGCTCGACGATCCGCGCCCCCGACCGGGTCTCGCCGACGGACCAGCCCAGCGCGTAGGAGCCGGAGACCGGCGAGGGGGTGTGCGCCAGGGCGACGCTCTCGGCCGAGGCGATCCGGGTGCCGTCCGCTCCCGCTCCCCCGTTGTTCTGCGCGATCAGCCAGGCGGCCATGTCCTCGGCGGTGCTGAGCACGCCGCCGGAGCCGTTGCCGAAGGCGGGCGGCTCGGGCGCCGCCACGGCCCGGCCGAGGACCCTGAGGTGGCCGTGCGCGCTGGGCGGCAGGTCGCGGTCGGTGTCGCCCGTGGAGCTGTCGTCCATTCCGAGCGGGCCGAAGACGCGGGCCTCCAGGTAGTCGGCGAACGACCGGCCGCTGACCACCTCGACCAGCCGCGCGGCGACCTGGGAGTTGGGGTTGTGGTACTCCCAGCGGGTCCCTGGGTCCGCTGCCAGCTCCGCGCCGCGCATCCCCTCCACCGCCTCGCGCAGGGTGTCGGGCCGGGGCCGGGTGAAGGACGGGAACCCGGTGTCGGACATGCCCGAGGTCTGGTCGAGGAGCTGGCGCACGGTGATCCGGTCCGCGCGCGGGTCCGCCGTCACGAACTCGGGCAGGTGGTCGCGCACGGGGTCGTCGAGTTCCACGCGGCCCTCCTCCACGAGCTGGAGCACCGCCAACGCGGTGAAGGACTTGCTCACCGAGGCCACGGCCATCGGGGTCCGGGCGGTGACGGCCTCCCCCGAGGGCGTTTCGCCGTACCCCTGGGCGTGCACGACCTCGGTGCCCCGGGTGACGGCGACCGCCGCGCCGGGGAGCCCGGTGTCCTCCCGGTAGTCCCGGACGAGGGCGTCGACGGAGGCTGGGGTGACCGGCGCGGGGCCGTCGGCGCGCGCGCCCGGCGCCGACACGGCGAGGGCGGCGAGGGCGAGGGCGCCCGCCACGGCGAGGCGGGCGGCGGGGCGTGAAGGGAGGCGGAGGGTTCTGGGGTTTCCGAGCAGGGGCATTCCCCCGAGGGTACGGATCAGCGGCGGTCGCCGACATGGTGGCCGCCACCCGCTTCGACTGCGGAAAACCGCAGAAGGGCCTGCCGGGGGTCGCCGTCCCGGTACGGACGCGGTCGCACGCCGCCGCCACGTCCGCGCGCGTCCGGACCGTCAGCGACCTTCTCGGAGATTCCCCCTTCCAGGACACCCTTTCGAGAACAGGCAGGCCGGAGAACGGGAACAGGCGTTCCTCTCCCGTGCTCCGGCCGCCCTGGCCCTATCGGCCTGAGCGTGGGGGGCGGTCCTCCTGGACCGGAGACCACCGAATCCTCTGGACGCTCTCGCTATGGAGTCTCCGCCGCAGGGGTGATTCGGGCTCTGTCGGGTCGGGGTTCGCTCGGGGCCTGTCACGGCGGGCGGCGACGGCGGGTGGGACCGGAGGCCCGCGCGTCCCCGCCGGATGTCCGTGACGCGGAGGTTCGAGGGCCGGTTCCGCTCTGCCCCGGAATGATCATGGGCTTTCCGCCCTTCCAGACCCCGAAACGGGCAGAAAGCCCACGACCGCCAACGAAACCTCACGCAACGGACATCATGGGCGCGGCCCCGACCGGCGCCCGCCGTCGCCGCCCGCCGTGACCTCGCGATCCGCACGGCATGAGGCCGAAAGACCCACCCGAAGCACCGGTACGCGAACCACCCCCGCGCCGGAGCTTCCCTATGGGGTTTCCGGGACGGGGATTCCCTACCCGGCGAGGTCCCCGGCCCGGAGCGCGGAGAGGAAGGCGCGCCACTCGGGGGCGCCGAACGCCAGGAAGCCGAGACCGGGGTTCTTCGAGTCGCGGACCGCACGTCCCTGTTCCAGCCCACCGACCTCTACGCAGGTAGGGCCGTCCCCGCTGTAGCTGGACTTGCGCCAACCTGTCGGGGAAGGCTGCGATGTGGGCATTCCATGACTCCTCTCGGTAGACCTACCCCTCCCCTTCCTTGAGCAGTGAGGCCATGAAGTCGCTGGACTCTTCAGGGGGAAGCGCAGAAGCACACAACTGGTTGAAAGCGAGCGTGTAGCGGAAGACTTCCGCCTCTTGTTCGACATAGAGGCTACTTGTCATGGCTTCCACATGAACAACGTCGGTGTCCTCTTCGTCAGGGAACCGCAGAATAGTGAACTCGCCTGCGGTGGCGGGATGTTCACCGGCATCGAAGGGAAGCACCCGCAAGGTGACGTTGTCCTCTTCTCCCAGCTCAAGAAGCCGGTTCAACTGCGCTCGCATGACTTGGGGGCCACCGACCTCGCGGCGCAGCGCAGCTTCGTCGAGTACGACCGACAGCGATCGAGGCCGGTCTCGGACAAACCGCTCCTGGCGCTCCATCCGGACCTTGATCCGGCGGTTGACCTCCCCGGGAGGCGAGATCAGCAAGGCCGACTGGATGACGTGTCGCGCGTAGTCCTCGGTCTGGAGGATGCCTGTGACGATCTGCGGGGTGTAGATCAAAAGGCTGCTCGCCTCGGTCTCCAACTCGATGTAGTTGGCGTAGTCGCGTGGGATCGCATCGGCGTACTCGTCCCACCAGCCCTTGAGCCTGGCCCCTTTGCTCAGTTCGAGGTACCTCTCGTGACGGTCCGCTTCGACACCGTAGAGCGTGAGCAGACTGCGAAGGTCCCTTGCGCTCACCTGAGTCCGGCCGTTCTCGATCCGACTCACTTTGGACTGCGACCACTTCAACTCTGAGGCGACCTGCTCTCCCGGCATATCAGCCGCCTCTCGAAGGCGCTTCAACTCCGTGGACAGCCTGCGTCCCCGCACCGTCTTCCTTTGCCTCTGAGGCACGGGCATCTCTCCGTCTCCCCGTCAAAACAAGTTTGTGGAACAGCTAGCGCTTGGCAACAGAGTGTAGTACACATAAGTCAATGCATTATGCACGGCATGATGCATCGATGTAGACGACGCAACACTCAGGAATTAAGCGTCGCACACGAAAGCGGCCCTGACCTGGTGCTGGAACACCCGGTCAGGGCCTTGGCCCCCAACCTGCTCAGAACAGGCGAGGACCCATGCTCAACCGTATCTTTCCCGTGCCCGGGGACTTCCCCCGGCCGCCCCGATCTCCGCGTCCGCAGCGGTGCGCGCGGCGGTTCGAGGGGCGGCCCGGCGATGTCGGCCTTGCCCGCCTGTGGCTTCGGGACCGGATGGGACCGGCCCTGGTCCCCGGCGAGGTGATCGGCGACGCGCTGCTCCTGCTGTCGGAGCCGGCCGCCAACGCCGTCCGGCACGGCGGCGGGGGCGCGTTCCACGTGCGGGCCTTCCTCGGCGCCGCTCACCTGCGGGTGCAGGTGACCAGCGAGGGCAGGAACCCTTTCGCCGTCGAGGCCGCCACCACCTCCGCCACCGAATCCGGTCCCCCCGACCTCCCCCGCCTCGACGCCGAGTCAGGGCGCGGCCTGTTCCTGGTCGCCGCCCTGGCCCACCGGTGGGGGCGCTTCGAGTCCCCGCGCGGCCCCGGCGTGTTCTTCGAGCTGGACTGGCTCGGACCCTCCGCCCCCGCCTCCGCGCGTCCCTCCCCCGCTGCCTGATCCGGCAGCGGGCGGCCCCGCACGGGCTGCCGTCCCTTTCCCTTTCCCGCACCACCCGCATCCAAGGAGTTCCGCCATGTCCGCGTCCGTGCCCGACGGTGTGCAGCTGCACACCGCCCTCATCCAGGTGATCAAGGGCGGCGAGCCCGACGACGACGGGATGAGCCTGGCCGGTCGGCGCTCGCCGCTGCGCCCGCCGATCACCGGCTCGTGCGCCTGCGCCGCCACCGCCCTGGCCTTCGACCTGTGGGAAGCCCTGGAGCGCCACGACCTGTACTCGTCCGACACCGACATCTGGATCCGCGCCGTCGAACCCGACGTCCCCGCCGCGCCCCTGCCCGAGGACGCGGTCCTGCTGGAGACCCGCACCGTCGTCTACGGCACCGACTGACCCCGCCACCGCCCTCCTCCCTGGTGATCTTGACCTTTCCGGGGTCTCGGACGCGGTTGAGACCCCGAAAAGGTCAAGATCACCGGCGGAGGCGGGACGGTGGAGGGGGCGGGGGCGGGGGCGGGGACAGTGGCGGCGGTGGAGGGGGCGGTGGGTCAGGCCAGGCCGCCCGCGACGACCAGCTTCTGGCCGGTGATCCAGCGGGCGTCGGGGCCCGCGAGGAAGGCGACCACGTCGGCGATGTCGGCGGGCCGCCCGAGCCTGCCGAGCGGGGTCATGGCGGCGGCCTGCTCCAGGACCTCCGGCGGGTTCGCGGCCAGGAGCATGTCGGTCTCGACGGGCCCCGGGGAGACGGTGTTGACGGTGATCCCGCGATCCGCGAACTCGCGGGACGCCACCCGGGTGAACTGCTCCAGCGCCGCCTTGCTCGCCGAGTAGGCGGCCGCCCCGGGCTCGGGCACGGCGGTGTTCAGCGAGGAGACGTTGACGATCCGGCCCCCCTTGCGGAGGTGGTTCCCGGCCCAGCGCAGCGCGAACAGCGGCGCCTTGGCGTTGACCGCCATGATCCGGTCGTACTCCGCCTCGGTGATGTCGGCGATGGCGCTCGCCCCGCTGACGGCCGCGTTGTTGACCAGGATGTCCGCCCCGCCGAACGCCTCGGCGGCGGCGAACAGCCGGTCGAGGTCGGACAGGACCCCCAGGTCGACGCGTTCGGCCTCGGCCCGCCCCCCGGCGGCGCGGATCTCGGCCACGACCTCGCGGGCGGCGGCCGCGTCGTCGCGGTAGCTGAACAGCACGGCGCAGCCCTCCCGGGCCAGCCTCAGGGCGACGGCGCGCCCGATGCCCCGGGAGCCGCCGGTCACCACGGCGCTCTTCCCGGCCAGGGGGCCGGGCGGTGTCTCCGGTCCGGACTCTGTCACGGTCTGGTTCCTCTCTCGGTCAGGTCCACGGGATCTGCGGCGCGGGGATGCTCAGGCGTAGAGGCCGGGGGCCGCGTAGACGGAGAAGCGGGGTTCCCGCCCCGGACCGGCGGGCTCGTAGGCGATGAAGTTCTGGTTCCGGGACCCGTCGAGCGGCCGGTCCGCGAGGGATTCCAGGAAGGACGCGTACGGCCCCGGGTCCACGCCCACGCCCCGCATGAACGCCGCGACGCGGTCGCGGGCCTCGGCGTCGTCGGCGAACGGCGGCACCATCGGCACGTACAGGGCCGCGGACACCGGCCGGGCCTCGCCCTTCCTGAAGGCGAAGCAGGTGACCGGGGGCCTGGCGAACGGCGGGTCGAACCCGCCCAGGATCGCGCGCAGGGCGGCCGCGAACGCGCCGGGGACGTGGCCCCGGGCGATCCCGGCCTGCCGGTCGATGGCCTCGGCGTCCAGGTCCGGGTACTGGAGGTAGACCTTGGCCCGCGCCCGCTCCGGGTCCACCAGGTCGAGGGAGAGCGCCCCGATCCGCCCCGGGCCGCCGTGTCCGTCGATGTGGGCGAGCGCGGCGCGCCACGCCTTCCCCGCCCCCAGGCGCTCCATGGCCTCGCCGACCACCGCCGGGGCGTGCTCGGGGCCGCCGACGTGCGGGTCGAGGTAGACCTTGAACAGCGGGTCGCCTCCGGGGGGCCACGCCACCCCGTGCCCCATCCAGTAGTGCTCGCGGGGGGCGGCCGAGCGGAACAGGTCCTCCAGCGCGAGGACGTGCTCCACGCGCGCTCCCGGGCGTCCCGCGAGGCCGCGCAGGTAGTCCCACCCGAACGCCTGGTTGGCGACGGGCTCCGGCGGGTCCGCCAGCGCCTCGACCGAGATCCGCACCTCCGCGGCCCCGCCCCGCCAGGACGCGGAAAGCTCGAAGGGCGACCCGTCGACGGAGATGTAGCAGCGCCAGCGCGGGTCCCCGATCGGCCGGTCGGCGGACGGCCCCCACACCTCGGAGAGGAGGCGGGCCGCGTCGGCGGCCTGCTCCGAGGGCAGGCCCAGCCCCTTGTGGCAGCGCGCGAGCTTGTCCGCGGCGGCGTCGAGGCGGCTCGTGGCCGGCGGGTAGCGGTCGGTGGCCAGGCGCAGCGGGTGGTCCCTCGGCAGCGGGCCGCTGACGACGAAGGGGTCCCCGCCCTGCGGCGGCTTCTCGGCGCTCATGTTCCCGTGTCCCTCTTCCCTGTCGTTCCGGTGTCCGTCGTCCTCGTGCCGGTGGTCCTCGTGCCGGTTCACCAGCGCACCGGCAGGCGCCTGAGCATCCGCACCTGGATGCCCTCCCTGAACTCCATCTCCTCCGGGGGCACGGCGGGGCGCAGCCCCGGGAACGTCCGCAGGAGCGTGTCGAGCCCCTCCTCCAGTTCGATCCTGGCCAGGGGCGCGCCGACGCAGCGGTGGATCCCGTGGCCGAAGCCGAGGTGGGGGTTGCGCCCCCGGCGCAGGTCGAGCCGGTCGGGGTCCTCGAAGACCGAGGCGTCCCGGTTCGCGGAGGGCAGGACCGGGAGGACCGCCTCGCCCGCCCGGACCAGGGTCCCGCTGAGCTCGACGTCCTCGCGGGCGTAGCGCGCGAAGGCGACGTGCGCGTCCAGGGGCACGAAGCGGAGCAGCTCGTCCACGGCCTTCGGCAGCAGGGCGGGGTCCGCGCGCAGCTCGGCGTGCGCCCCGGGGTGCGAGAACAGCACGTGGACGGAGTTCATGAGCTGGGCCGAGGTGGTCTCGTAGCCCGCGATCAGCAGGACGCTGGCGAGTTCGACGAGCTCCTTCTCGCTCAGCCTCCCGCTGTCGTCGCTGATCTTCACCATCGCGCTGATGAGGTCCTCGCGGGGGTCGCGGCGGCGCTGCCCGACCAGGTCGCCGATGTAGTCGTAGAGCGCCGCCGTGCGCGACTCGACCTCCCCGGCGCTCAGCGCCGTGGTGCTGGAGAACGCGTCCAGCCACACCCGGAACCTCGGCCGGTCGTCGTGGGGGACGCCGAGGAGCTCGCAGACGACCAGGGCGGTGAGCGGGAGCGAGAAGTCCTCGACCAGGTCGCCGGGGGCGCCCTTGGACTCCATCGCGGCGAGCAGGTCCAGGCTGGTCCGCCGCACGCGCGGGCGCAGCGCCTCGACCTTCCTCGGGGTGAACACGTGGCCGAGCAGGCGCCGCAGCCTCGTGTGGTCGGGCGGGTCGGTGCCCAGGATGCTGGTGTTGACGGGCAGGGGGGTCAGGCGCGACTCGTCGTTCTCGGCGGCCAGCGCGCGGCTGAACCTGGGGTCCGCCAGCACGGTCTTGACGTCCTCGTGGCGGGTGACGAGCCACGCGTCGTCGCCGTAGGGAACCCGGACGCGGAGCACCGGCCGGTGGCGGCGGAGCTCGGCGTAGACGGGGTCGACCTCCAGCCGGTCGTAGTCGCGGAAGGGGTAGTCCACCGGCTCGGCGGGTCCGGTCGGGCGGATGTCGGTCCAGACCCGCTCGACGTACTCCAGGCACCCGGCGCGGTCGGCCCGCTCGTGGCGCACGGTCCACCCCCGGGGGACGTCGAGGGAGGCGGGCCACAGCGAGTGCTGCCCGAGGTCGTTGGCGAGGACGAGGTAGGAGCCGTCGGGGTCCTCGAACGGGTTGGTCACGGGGCCGTTCCTTCCGGTCGGTTCGGTGTGCTCACCGGCGCCGGGAAGAAACCGGAGCCGGTGAGGTGCGCGACGTAGCGCGCGAGGAGGGCGTCGTCGATGACGGGGAAGCCGGTCCCCGCGTCGGCGAGGCCCGCTGTCGTGTTGCGCCGGTCGAAGCGGAGCGCGCCCAGGCCGACGACGGCGGGCAGGAGGTCTTCGAGCAGGGCCGCCGCCTCCAGGCCGGCGCCCGGGGCCCGCCCGGGGGCGTCGCGCAGCAGCGCCGCCCACTCCCGGTCGGGCAGGACGGCCAGGTCGTGGCCCGCGCGGCGCAGGGCGTCGGTGAGCGCGGTGAACGGGACCGGCTCCGGGCAGGTCAGGTGGTGGGTCAGCCCCACGGAGCCGGGCCGCAGGGAGAGGTGGACCACCATCCGCGCCACGTGGTCGACGGGGACGAGGTCGACGGCGGCGGAGGGGGCGTGGACGCTCTCGGGGACCGCGCGGAGCACGAGCATGGCCCGGACGAGGTGCCACAGCGTGTCGTCGGTGCCCCCGGCGCCGGTGGCGGAGTGCCCGCCGATCCGCCCGGGGCGGTGCACGGTGACGGGCAGACCGCGTCCCGCCGCGGCGCGCAGCAGTTCCTCCCCGACCCACTTGCTGGCCGCGTACCCGCCGGGCAGGACCGCCCCGGCGGGGACGCGGCGGTCCTCGGCGATCACGGGCGGGTTCCCGGCGGCGGACACCGCGGCGGCGGCGGTGGACACGAAGTGCACCGGCGTCCGCGAGCGCGCCGCCAGCCGGACGACCTCGTGCGTCCCGCGCACGTTGGGGCCGCGCAGGCGGGAGTAGGGCTCCACCGCGCTCACCCTCGCCCCGTTGTGGTAGACCGCGTCGAGGAGGTCGGCGAGCCGGTCGAAGCGGTCCTCGGGCAGTCCCAGGAGCGGCCGGGCGAGGTCGCCGGGGACCGCGACGACCCGGGCGGCCGCCTCGTCGCCGAGCCGGAGCCCCCGGTCGAGCAACGCGCGGCGGAGGCGTTCGGCGGCGGCGGTCTCGTCGGCGGCGCGGACCAGGCAGTGCACGGTCGCCGGCGTGCGGTCCAGGAGTTCGCGCAGCAGGGCGGCGCCGAGGAAGCCCGTCGCCCCGGTGAGCAGGACGTGCCGGGGCTCGGCGGCGCGGGCGGCGGTCCGGGGGCGGGGCGCGCGCGGGACGACGTCCGGGTCGAGTGCGGCCTCGGCGGCGAGGTCGGGCGCGGCGGGGCCGCCGGTGTCCGCGCGGGGTGCCCCGGCTCCCTCGATCTCGCGGCCGAGCGCGGCCACCGTCTGGAGTTCGAACAGGCGGCGGACCGTGAGGTCGGCGCCCAGCCGGTCGCGGATTCCGCCGAGCAGCCGGGGGACGAGCAGCGAGTGCCCGCCGAGGTCGAAGAACCCGTCGTCCGCGCCGACCCGCTCCAGGGGCAGCCCCATGACCTCGGCGAACAGCGCGCACAGGGCGCGTTCCGCGTCGGTGCGCGGCGGGCGGCCGGTCTCGCCCGTCCCGTACCGGGGGGCGGGCAGCGCGGACCGGTCCACCTTGCCGCTGGGCAGGGCCGGGAGCGCGTCGAGCGGGACGACGGCGGCCGGGACCAGGGCGGCGGGGAGGCGCTCGGCGGCGTAGCGGCGCAGTTCGGCGCCGTCCAGCGGTCCGGCGGCCGGGACCGCGTAGGCGACGAGGCGCCGGTCCCCGGGGGTGTCCTCGCGCGCCACGGCCACGGCGCGGGCGACGCCCGGGTGCTGTTCGAGGACGGCGGCGACCTCGCCCGGTTCGACCCGGAACCCTCGGATCTTGAGCTGGTCGTCGGCCCGGCCCAGGAACTCCAGCTCCCCCGTCCTCCGCCAGCGGGCGAGGTCGCCGGTGCGGTACATCCGCCCGCCCGGCGGGCCGAACGGGTCGGCCACGAACCGGGTCGCGGTGGCGCCGGGGCGGCCGAGGTAGCCCCGGGCGAGTCCGGGACCGGCGACGTACAGCTCGCCCGGCGCCCCGACGGGGACGGGGGCGAGCCTCGCGTCGAGCACGTGGCAGCGCGCGTTGACGGTGGGCTCCCCGATGGGCGGCGGCGCGCCGTCGTCCCCCGTCAGGGGGCGGCTCAGCGTGGCGCACACCGTCGTCTCGGTCGGCCCGTAGCCGTTGACGAGCAGCCTCCCGGGCGCCCACCGCGCGGCGAGGCGCCCCGGCAGCACGTCGCCCGAGGCGATCAGCGACGAGACCCCGGGCAGGTCGGCGGGGTCCATGGCGGCGAGCACGCCCGGCGGCAGCGTGGCGTGCGTGACGCCGTGGCGCGCGGCCAGCCCGGCCAGCGCCGGGCCCGGGGCGGTCTGCTCCGGGGACGCGGTGACCAGGGCCGCGCCCAGGGCCAGCGTTCCGAGGATCTCCCACACCGCGCCGTCGAACTCGACGGGGGCGAACTGGAGGACGCGGGAGGACGCGGTCACGCCGAAGCGCTCGCGCTGGGCGGCCGCCACCCCGGGCAGGCCGGTGTGGGTGACCACGACGCCCTTGGGACGTCCGGTGGAGCCCGAGGTGTAGATGACGTAGGCCGGGTGGTCCGGGCGCAGCGGGGCGCGCCGCTCCGCGTCGGCGAGGTCGCCGTCGGGGTGGCCGGCGGCCTCGGCCTCGACCCTGTCCAGCGCCTCGTACACCGTGCCCGGGGGGAGGCCGCCGGGGCCCCGCCCGGCGCCCAGGACGAGGACCGGGCGCGCTTCGGCGAGCATCCGGCCGAGGCGCTCGCCGGGGTGGCCGGGGTCGAGCGGGAGGTATCCGGCGCCCGATTTCAGGACCGCGAGGATCGTGGCCACCAGGTCGGCGGACCGGGGCAGGGCGAGCGCGACGTAGCGCTCGGGTCCGGCGCCCCGGCGGACGAGCGCGCGGGCGAGCCGGTTCGCGCGGGCGTTCAGCTCGCGGTAGGTCCAGGCGGCGTCGCCGTGGACGACGGCCGGGGCGTCCGGGGCCAGGGCGGCCCGGCGTTCGAAGAGCGCCGGGTAGGGCTCCGCCGGGAGGTCGCGCCGGGTGTCGTTCCAGGCGGTCCGCACGCGGTGGCGGTCCTCGTCGCCGAGGACGTCCATGGCCCCGATCCGCTGGTCGGGGTCGGCGACCGCGCGGTCGAGCAGGCGGAGGAGTCCGCGCGTGAGCGCCTCGACCGTCTCCCGGTCGAACAGGTCCGTGTCGAACTCGGCGATCCCGGCCAGCCCGCCGGGCCCGCCGTCGCCGCCGGTGCTCTCGGTGAGGCTGAGCACCAGGTCGAACCGGCACGTCCCCGTCCCCGCCAGGTCCGCCTCGGCGGTGGCCCCCGGGAGCCGGAGCCCGGTCGCGGGCGCGTTCTGCAGGGCCAGCATGACTTGGAAGAGGGGGTGGTGGGAGAGGGAGCGCGCGGGCCGGACCTCCTCGACGAGCCGTTCGAAGGGCAGGTCCTGGTGGGCGTGCGCGGCGAGGCCGGTCTCGCGGACCCGGGCGAGCAGGTCGCGGAAGCGCGGGTCGCCGGAGGTGTCGGCGCGCAGCACGAGGGTGTTGACGAAGAACCCCACGAGGTCCTCCACCGCGTCGTCGGTGCGGCCCGCGATCGGGCTGCCGACGGGGATGTCGGTCCCGGCGCCCATGCGGGTGAGCAGCGCCGCGAACCCCGCGTGCAGCACCATGAACAGGGTGGCGCCGTGCCGGTGGGCCAGTGCCGCCAGTCCCCGGTGCAGCGGCGCGGGGACGTCGAAGCGGACGGTGTCGCCGCGGTGGCGCGCCACGGGCGGGCGCGGCCGGTCGGTGGGCAGGGCCAGCCGGTCGGGCAGTCCGGCGAGGGCGCCGCGCCAGTAGGCCAGCTGCCGTTCGGCGACCCCGTCGGCGCCGTCGAGGAGGTCGCGCTGCCAGAGCGTGTAGTCGGCGTAGTGCGCGCGCAGCGGGGGCAGGTCGGGGGCGCGGCCGTCGAGGCGGGCCGCGTAGGCGGCGGACAGGTCGCGCCACAGCGGGGCGAGCGACCACCCGTCGCACGCGATGTGGTGCAGGACGACCAGCAGCACGTGCTCCTCCTCGGAGAGGCGGAGCAGCGTCGCGCGGACCGGGATCTCGGAGTCGAGGGCGAACCCGCGGCGCGCGGCCGCGGCCACCCGCTCCTCCAGCCGTTCGGGGGTGACGTCGGCGAAGGCGAACTCCGGCCGCGCGTCGTCCAGCACCACCTGGCGGGGGACGCCCCCGTTCTCGCCGATGACGGTGCGCAGGCTCTCGTGGCGGCGCACGACGTCGGTGAACGCGGCGCGCAGCGCCCCGGGGTCCAGGCGCCCGGACAGCCGGACCCGCAGGGGCACGTTGTAGGCGGGGGTGACCCCCTCCAGGCGGTGCAGGAACCACAGCCGCGACTGGGCGGGGGACAGCGGGACCCGTTCGGGGCGCTGGCGCGCCCGGAGCGGGGGGCGGTCCCCGGGCCGGTCGAGGCGGTCCACCAGGTCGACGACGCGGGGCGTCTCGAACACGTCCCGGACCGTCAGCTCGGCGCCCAGCGCGGCGCGGATCCGGCTGGTGAGCCGGGTCGCCGACAGCGAGTGCCCGCCGAGGGCGAAGAAGTCGTCGTCGACCGTCACCCGGTCCACGCCCAGGACCTCGGCGTAGAGCGCGCACAGGCGCTCCTCCAGCGGGGTGCGGGGCGCCCGGCCGTCGACCGCGCCGACGTCCGGCGCGGGCAGGGCCGCGCGGTCGAGCTTGCCGTTGGGGGTCAGGGGCAGCCGCTCCAGCACCATGACGTGCCCGGGGACCATGTGGTCGGGCAGGCGGTCGCGCAGGTGCGAGCGCACCCGCTCCAGCAGGGCGCCGGCCCGGCGGGACAGGTCCGGGCTGTTGGTGTGGCGTGCGAGCCGCGCGGCGTCGGTGTCGCGCGCGCGGTACAGGAGCGCGGGCGGCGTCGCCCGCGCGCGGTCGAGGAAGTGCGCGTCGAGGGCGCCGTCGCCGCTGTCGGCGTCCCAGGTGACCACGGCCTCGCGGCCCGCGCGGCGCGCGGCCTCGTGCAGCGCCTCGATGTCGGGGGCCTCCGGGGAGGGCTCCTCCAGGCAGCGCCGGGCCCGGTCCGCGTCGCCGTCCAGGAGCGCCCGCCAGGCGCGCGCGGCGGAGGCCACGCGCCGGTTGGGCACGCCGAGCAGCCGGACGTGGGGGGCGTCGCGCGCGGCCGACAGGACGGCCGCCAACCGGTCGGTGTCGGCGACGTCGACGCCCCATGCGAGGTCGAGCGGCGGGCGTCCCCCGCCTCCCGGAGCGGGCGGCGCGGTGCGCAGCACGGCGTCGTAGCGGTACCGCGTCATCTCGTTGTCGTACCGCCCCCGTTTGACCCGCACGTCGACACCGGTGATCCGGGGGACGGCGCCGGGGAGCGCGGCGAAGTAGTCCGGCGCGGCCATGAGCTCCTGCTCGGCGACGGCGCGCCGCTCGGCCGCCGCCCGGAGCGAGGCCGCGTCGGCGGTCGGGGCCGCGCGGCGCAGGGCGACCTCGGCGTGGAAGACCCTGGCGAGCCGGAGGTCGCGCACGTCCCCCACGAAGACCGAGCCGCCGGGGGCGAGCAGCTCCGCCGCGCCCTTCAGGACGCCGGTGAGGTAGTCGCCGTTGGGGAAGTACTGGATGACGGAGTTGACCACGACGGTGTCGAAGTAGCCGGAGGGCAGGCCGCCCAGGTCGTCCGCCCGGGCGACCCTCAGCTCCACGCGGCCGGCGAGGAGCGGGTCCGCGCCGACGCGGCGGCGCAGCGCGTCGATGACCGGCGGCGAGAAGTCGGTGCCCCAGTACGCCTCGCACCGGGGGGCCAGGCCCGCCAGCAGCAGGCCGGTGCCGACCCCGATCTCCAGCACGCGGCGCGGGTCCAGCGCGCGGACGCGCTCGACGGTGGCGTCGCGCCACTCGCGCATGTGCCCGGGCGGGATGGGGCTCCCGTCGTAGCTGCTGTTCCAGCCGGAGAAGTCGGCGCCCAGCTCCGCTGGGCCGTCCTCCTGCTCCGCCGCGGCTCCGTACAACCGGTCGTAGACGCCGCGCCACTCGCCGATCTGGTCGTCGCCGGCGTTCCCGGCGTCCCTCCCGCCAGGGTCGCGGGCCACCACGTAGCCCACGAGCCGCCGCTCGCCGGGCTGCTCCTCGCGCACCGTCACGGCGGCCCGGGCCACCTCGGGGTGTTCGCGCAGCACCGCCTCGACCTCGCCGGGCTCGATCCGGAAGCCCCGGATCTTCACCTGGTCGTCGGTGCGGCCCAGGAACTCGACCACGCCGTCGCCGTTGCGGCGGGCCAGGTCGCCGGTGCGGTACATGCGCGCGCCGGGCGGTCCGAAGGGGTCGGCGACGAACCGCTCGGCGGTGAGGGCGGGCGCGCCCAGGTATCCGTGCGCGAGCCCGTCCCCCGCCAGGTACAGCTCCCCCGGTTCGCCGGGCCGGACCGGGGCCAGCCGGGCGTCGAGGAGGTGGCAGCGCGTGTCGTCCATCGGCTGCCCGATCGGCACCGGTTCGACGACCTCGCCGTCGGACAGCGGGTGGCAGACGGCGAAGGTCGTGCACTCGGTCGGCCCGTACCCGTTGACCAGCGCCAGGTCCGGGCAGCGGTCGAGGACCCGCAGGCACGCCTTCGCCGAGACGCTCTCCCCGCCGACCCAGACCTCCCGCATGCCCGCGAGGCAGTCGGGGAACTCGTCGGCGATGACGCTGAACAGCGCGCTGGTGAGGAACGTCCCGGTGACGCCGCCGTCGGCGATGGCGCGTCCCAGCTCCACCACGTCGAGGCGCCCCTCGGGGGCGACCACCACGCACCCGCCGCCCAGAAGCGGGACCCACATCTCGTAGGTGGAGGCGTCGAAGGTGTGCGGTGAGTGCAGCAGGACCCGTTCGTGCGCCCCGCCGCGCCAGCGGTGGTCCGCGGCCAGCGAGGCCACCGCGCGGTGTGGGACGGCGACGCCCTTGGGGCGGCCGGTGGAGCCGGAGGTGTACATGACGTAGGCGAGGTCCTCGGGGCCCACCCGTACCCGGGGAGGCCCGGGGTCCCCGCCGGTACCGGCCCCGTCCACGGTGAGCACGTCGGCCCCGGCGGCGAAGGGCGGGGCGGGGGTGTCGGAGACGACGGTCCGCGCGCGGGTCTGCGCCAGGAGGGCGCGCAGCCGCGGGGCGGGGTGGCCGGCGTCCAGCGGAAGATAGGCCGCGCCCGCCTTGAGGACACCGAGGACCGCGGCCACGAGGCCGGGCGAGCGGGGCAGGGCGACGCCCACGACGTCGCCGGGGCGGCAGCCGTGCTCGACGAGGCGGTGGGCGATCCGGTTGGCGCGCGCCTCGAGTCCGGCGTAGCTCAGCCGGTCGTCGCCGCGCACCACGGCGACCGCGTCGGGGGTCCGCTCGGCCTGGCGCCGGAACAGGCGGTGCAGGGGCGCGGGTGCGAGCGGTCGCCCGCCGGGCTTCCATTCGGTCGGCACGGTGCGGAACTCCTTCGGAGAGAGCGGGCGGAGGGGGAGGGAAGGCTGCGGGCTCCCCCGGTCGCGGACCGGAAAAGGAGGCCGACAGGACGGCAACCTCGGCAACCAGTTCTCAGCACATGAAGACTTTCTGCGCAAAACGGGGTTCGACGCACATCCGAAATAGCAGCAAACCCGCCCCGAACAGGCAAGGTTGCCAGTACGCCACGGGCGAGAATACCCCCCGTCACCAGAAAGGAAACGGGGAAGAATCAAATCCGGACCCATCTACTCCAAAAGAACCATGGAGAGGAAAACATGAATCCGCCACAAGTTCCACAGAATAGACAAAAGCGTCGACCGGGTTTTTAACCGCGCATGGCCTTCCGAAAATCAGCGAAAGGGCCGACAGAATCCCGCCCCCGGCCGCGCGGCCGCCCCGGGCTTCGGCCGAGCCCCGGGGAGCCTCCGACGCTCCGGAGCAGACATCGCGGGGCGTCGGCGCCGAGATCATCGGGCGGGTCCCCGCGATGGCCGCGAACCGGGCCCCGCTGCGCGGGCCGACGCCGTCCCCGCAGGGGCCGCCCCGATGGAAGGATGCTTCCGACCGACACATCCGTTAGCGAGGATTCACCCTCATGGCCTACCCCCCGCCTCCCGGACGACAGCCGCCGACCGGAGGCTTCCCGCCCCGCAGCCCTGGCCGGTTCCCCCTCAACCCACGGCGGCGCCCCCGTACGGGTTCCCGCCCGCTCCCCCGGCGCGGACCGGACCGCTCCCGGCGGACCTGGCTCTGCGGTTCCTCGCGACCACGATCGACGGCACGATCAGCATGGTGCTGTGGGTCGTGTGCTACTTCGGCGGAATACTGGGCTTCGTTTTCATCACCCTCCGGGGGTGGGTCCCCGACAACCAGGCCACCGTCATCACCGGGATCCTGGTCTCGATGAGTCTGGGATTCGTGGTGATGTTCCTCCACCACTGGCTGTTCACCGCGCGGTGGGGCCGTACGGCGGGCAAGTTCCTCACCGGGATCAGGGTGGTGGACGTGGCCACCGGCCGTCCGCCGACCGTGTGGAACGCGGCCAAGCGCACCCTGGTGCGCCTGGCCGTGCAGCTGGTGCCCTTCGGGCAGGTCGCCAACGCGCTGATCGCCCTCCAGGACCCTCGGTCCATCCGGACCTGGCACGACAAGGCCGCAGGCACCTGGGTCATCCGCGCCTGAGCGGGCGCTCCTCACGACTCCCCGCCTCCGGTACCGCCCACCGGCGCCGGGAGGCAGGCGCGGCAACGGGACGGGACCGGTCGGCGGCATCGACCGGTCCCGTCCCCTGTCTCCTCCTTCCCCGACCGGAGGCCCCCGGGTGGATCCGTCCCGAGCCCCTCCGGAGGTCCGCGCGGGTCAGCGCAGCGCCGGGACCCGGCGCACCAGGGGCAGGGCCGCCCAGTACCGCCCGAGCCCGAGGGTGTCGCCCGCGTTCAGCAGGGCCAGGCCGACGACGGTGAGCGCCATGACGACGTGGTCGTCGATGAGGGGGTTGGTCTCCGGGGGAAGGGCGGCCGTCCACATCAGCACGAGCAGGAGGGCGCCCGACCCCGCCGCCACCCGCATCCCGATGCCCAGCACCAGGGCCGCCCCGATCCCGAGCAGGCCCGCCATGAAGAGGGCGTCGGCCCACGCGGCGCCGGCCATGGACTGGTACGGGCCCGCGAACGGCCCCGAGACCCCGTGGGCCAGGAATCCCTCGGTGGGGCTGCCGCCGTTGACCCAGGCACCCTCCGAGGGGGTCGAGAAGCCGAGGCCGAGGAGCTTGTCCAGGAAGGCCCAGAGAAAGATCCAGCCGATCGACAGCCGGACCGCCGCGAGGACGATCCGCGCCGCCGACGAGTCGACGACCTCCCGGCCCGCCTGCTCCCGGCGGCCGCTCCGGGCCGGGACCGCCGCCTGGACCGTGTTCTGGTTCTCCGACATCTTCCTACTCCTTCGCAGGCGCGAGTGATGCGGTTCCAGACAACTCCTGCGGGCGGCCGGTCGTCAGTGACCCCGGTACCGCCCGAACGGGCCCGAGGCCCCGGAGCGGACGGGACAACGGCCCGTTAGCGGCCCGTTCGCGGCCGTACCGGCTGGTGGACGGGGTGGCGGGACCGGGCGCGCGGCGGGCCGGGCGCCGCCGCCGGGGCGGGGCGGGGGATGTGATTCCGGCCATCGCCGGCGGGCGGGACGGCACGCGGCCCCCGCCCGCCGGCGGACCGGCTCAGTCCTCGTCCTCCTCGTGGTGGTCGAGGTTGACGACGCCGCGCCTCCAGTAGCCGTCGACCACGCAGGTCCGCCCCCGGACGAAGCCCCGCTCCTTGAGGGCGCGGCGGACCGGCTTGAGGGTGAGCGCCTCTCCCCCCGCCCAGACGAACCCGTCGCCCGGCGGGAGCTCCAGGTCCCGCAGCGCGCGCTCCAGCAGGTCGGTGGTGCCGGGTTCGGCGTCGCCCCGGTGCAGCCAGGCGACCCGGGCCCGGGGCCCGGCCTCCAGCGGCTGCTCCTCGGCCTCGTCGGCGACCTCCAGGAACGCCAGCGCCGGGCGGTCCGCCGGAAGCTCCTCCAGGCAGCGCGCGGCCGCGGGCAGCGCGGTCTCGTCGGCCAGGAGCACGTAGTAGTCGAAGTCCGCGGGAAGGACCTCGGTCCCGCGCGGGCCGAGCACCCCCAGGCGGTCGCCGGGGCGCGCCGCCATGGCCCAGCGCCCGCCCACCCCGTGCTCGTGCGCGACGAAGTCGACCGTGAGGACGCCCTCCCCGTGGTCGAGGCGGCGGATCGTGTAGTCGCGGAAGACCGCGCGGGGGTCCTGGAAGTTGAGGCACCGGTCGTCCTCCACGACCGGCATGACGTGCTCCCCGCTCTCGGGGTCGGGGAACCAGAGCTTGACGTGGTCGTCGAAGCCGTCGCTGCGCAGCCCCGCGATGTCGTCGCCGGAGAGGCGGACGCGGACCATACGCGGCGTGATCCTCTCGACGGAGGCGACCTCCAGGACGCGGGGGTTCAGCGGGTAGCGCTCCGCGCGGATCTCGCGGACGGTGGCGGTCATGCGTTGTCCTCCTCGATGTTCGTCGGTTCGGCGGCGGCCCCGGCGACCACGCTGCTCGACCGGCGCGGCGAGGTCCTGACCGGCCTGAACGCCTAGCGCCGCGTCCGGGAGGGCCCACCGGGTCCACCGGGACCACCGGGTCCACCGGGTTCGCGGCGGTTCGGGGACCGGTCCCGCCCCCGCTCGGATGGTCTTGGGCTTTCCGCCCTTCACAGCCCCCGAAACGGGCAGAAGGCTCAAGACCGTCGGCCACCACCGTCGCGGGGCCGGTCAGGCGTCGCCCATGGCCACGCGCAGGCTCCGGGGCCGCAGGTCGGTCCAGTGCTCGTTGACGTAGGCCAGCGCCTCCTCGCGGGTGGCGGGGCCGTGGACGGTCCGCCATCCCTCGGGGACGTCGGCGAACTCCGGCCACAGGGAGTGCTGGTCCTCGTCGTTGACCAGGACGAGGAAGACGCCCTCGGCGTCGTCGAACGGGTTGGTGCTCACGGGTTCCTCCGTTGGGGTCGGGTCGGTCAGGGGTCGGGGTGTTCCGGAAGGCGGCGGGCGCCCTGCCCGGCACCGGTCCGATCACGCCCCGCGCGGCGGGACCGGTGGGTTCGTCGTGCGCGGGGGGCACGTCCTCGCCTGCGCCGGGGAGGGGCCCCACCGGACGGCGGCGGGCGCCACCAGGCGCCCGGGGGCCTTCCGGTCGAAGGGGACGGCGCCCATCACGACGGGCGCCCCGACCTGGTCCGCGCCGGTGACAACGGCGATCGCCCCCTCGGACCCGTCCCGAGCCACACTGCCCCCAACCACCCAAGGAAACTAAGGTAACGCTTACCTAAGTCAACGCCCGCCAGTCTCGGGTCTCCTCTCGCTCCGTGTCAAGCTCACGGTTTTCGCCGAAAGAGACATATAGCCACAAAACCCCAGGAGTCGAATACCTCGATGATCACACCGGACACGCCTGGACACCCCGCCCGATCCGTGCCGGGCGCCCCCGGCCCCCGAGCACGCGCTCGACGGCGAGCCCCGGCCGGGTGGGCGGGGGCGTGGTCAGCCCGGCACCACCATCGACTTCAGGGTGGCCGGGGACGACGTGGACTCGAGCGCCTCGCGGACGTGGTCGAGGTCGTAGTGCCCGGTGACGATGGCGTCGAGGTCCACCCTCCCGCTCCGCACGAGCCCGATCGCGGTCGGCCAGGTGTTGGCGTAGCGGAACACCCCGGTCACCACGAGTTCGCGGTTCTGGATGACGGGCAGGGGGAGCGCGACCTCGTCGGGCCCCATGCCGATGAGGACGGCGACCCCTCCGGGGCGCAGCGCCCGCAGGCCGGAGCGGATCGCGGGAACCGCGCCGGACGCCTCGAGGAACACGTCGACCCCCAGCGCGGTGACGTCGGCCTCGCGCGGGTCGAGCGCTTGGGAGGCGCCCAGCCGAAGGGCCGTCTCGAGCCGGGACGGTTCGATGTCGGTGACGATCACCTCGGAGGCTCCGTACGCCCGCGCCACCTGGACGAGGATCAGGCCGATCGGCCCGGCCCCAGTGACGAGCACGCGGTGGCCGACCGTGAGGCCCGCCTTGCGGGCGGAGGCGACCCCGACCGAGAGCGGCTCCATCAGCGCCGCCGCGTCGTCGCTGACCGAGTCGGGGACCTCGTGGGCGAAGTGCGCCTGGATCGTCACGAACTCCGCGAACGCCCCGTCGATCGGAGGGGTCGCGTAGAACTCCATGTCGGGGTCGAGGTTGTAGCGCCCCCTGAGGGTCTCCGCCGACGTGAGGTTCGCGCGCTGCGGCTCGATCGAGACACGGGTCCCGACGCGCGCGGGGTCGACCGCGCCGCCGACCGCGACGATCGTCCCCGCGGCCTCGTGCCCCAGGACGAGCGGCGCCTCGACGACGAAGTCCCCGATTCGTCCGTCCCTGAAGTAGTGGACGTCGGAGCCGCAGACCCCGACGGAGGCGACACGCACGAGCACCTCGTCGGCCGCGGGAGGGGTGAGCGCGCGCTCCTCGACGGCGAGCTCGCCCGCCGCGAGCAGGACGCTGGCGCGCGTCGTGGTGGGCAGGGGGACCGGCTGGCTGGTCATGGGCTTCCTTATCGGGTCGGTTCGGTGGTCGGGATCGAGGGTCGGGTCACGGCTACTCCCCCGTCACGGCGCCGAGTGTGAGGCCCGTGACGAGCCATTTCCGCACGGCGAGCCCGACGAGGACCATCGGCAGGACGACGATCGTCCCGATGGCGGTCAGCTGCCCCCAGTCCACGCCCGTCTGGGTGACCAGCTGCGTGGCGGCGATGGGGAGGGTCTGCGAGTCCGGTCCGGAGACGACGGTCGCGAACGCGTAGTCGTTCCAGGAGAAGACCAGGCACAGGACCCCGGTGGTGACGAGGCCGGAGCGGCTCAGCGGCAGCGCGACGTACCAGAACGTCTGCCACCTCGTGCACCCGGAGACGTGGGCGGCCTCCTCCAGCGACGACGGGATCCTCTCGAAGAACGCGCTCATGATCCAGATCGCGAACGGCAGGTTGAAGCTGAGGTAGGCCAGGACCAGGCCGGGGATCGTGTCGATCAGCCCGGCCAGCCGGAACATCAGGAACAGCGGGAGCACGACGGCGGCGATGGGCGCCATGCGGGTCGAGATGAACCAGAACGACAGCGCGTCCTTGCGCCTGCCGCGGGTGCGGGCGAGCCCGTACCCGGCCAGGGTCCCGAGCACGGTCGCGAGGACCGCGGACGCCACGGACGCGGCGACCGAGTGCCACAGGTACGGCAGGAGGTTGTTGGCGCCGGTGAACAGCCCGACGTAGTTGTCGAGCGTCGGCTCGAAGAGGAGCTTGGGGGTCGAGGACGTCACGTCGACCGCGGACTTGAACGACCCGAGGAGCATCCAGGCCAGGGGCACGACCGTCCACAGCAGGAACACCGCGAGCAGGAGGGCGAGGAGCGCGCGGCCGACGACCCGCTTCGCCCGGCCGTTCTGGGCCCCGGCGGGGCCGCGGGGGCGGGACGGCGCCGCGGAGGCCCTGCCGCGGAGGGGAGGACGAGTGGTGGTGGCGCTCATGGCCTGGCACCCTTTCCGGACAGGATCCGCACGAAGAGGCGCGCGATCGCGATCGTGAGGACGAGCATCATGAGCCCGATGACGGCGGCGTAGCCCAGGTCGAAGAAGCGGAAGGCCGCCTCGTAGAGCCGGAGCGGGATGATCTTCGTGGCGTCGGCGGGGCCGCCGTTGGTGGTGACCGTGATGACGTCGAAGTACCGCACCGCGTCCATGGACCGGATCAGCAGGGCCACGAGGAGGATCCCCTGGATCGAGGGGAGGACCACGTGCCAGAACGTCGTCCACTGGTCGGCCCCGTCGAGCGCCGCCGCCTCCAGCACCGAGGGGTTGACCCCGCTGAGCCCCGCGAGCGTGATCAGCGCGACGAGGGGCGTCCACTCCCACACGTCCATCAGCGCGACCGCGACGAACGCGGTCACGGGGTCGCCGAGGATGTCGCCGTCCAGGCCTGCGCCCTGCAGCATCCAGGCGTAGAGCCCGAACGTCGGGTCGACGAGGTAGCGGCCGAGCAGCCCCACGATCGCGGGCGCCGCGAACATCGGCAGCAGGACCAGGGCGAGCACGACGCCCCGCGCCCGGACCAGGCGCGACAGCGCGACGGCCACGGCGACGCCGAGCACCATCTCGACGCCCAGCGTCGTGGTGAACCACAGGATCGTCAGGCCCCAGGAGCGCCAGAGCTCCGGGTCCGAGAAGGCCCTCTCCCAGTTGTCGAGGCCCGCCCATTCGAGGCGGACGCCGCCGAGCAGGCGCACCCGGCTGAAGCTCATGGCGATGAGGGCCGCGAGCGGGAAGAACGACAGGGCGCCCAGGATGACGACGCCGGGCGCCATCAGGCGGCCGTTGAAGGTGAGCCCGAACCGCCGTCCCGCCGTCGCGGCGGAGCGTGTCGGCGCGTGCCGCGCTGCGGAGGTCACGCGACCCACCCCCGGGAGACGATCTGGTCGATGCGGTTCGCGGAGCGTTCCATGGCGGCGCGGGGCGACTGCCGGCCCGCCAGCATCCGGGAGAGCTCCGTGAAGACGGCGGTGTCGCACTCGTTCCACATGGGGATCTTGGGTCTGAGGCCGATGCGGTCGGGTTCCCAGGCGGCGGTCACCGCGTCGGCGGTCAGCATGTTCGGCAGGTCCGAGGGGCGGCTCGTGGCGGCCTCGACCTCGGGCATCTCGTACACCGACCGCCGGGTGGGGGTGCCGCCGCCGACGCTGCTCTCCAGGTTCGACAGCTGCGTCGCCTGCGACGTCGCCCAGTGGACGAAGAGCCACGCGGCGCCGAGGCGCGCCCCCTCGCTCGTCGCGCTGATCCCGATCCCGGTCCCGCCGTAGATGTTCGCGGAGCGGACCGGGCCCCGGGGCATGGGGGCGTAGCCGATGAGGCCGGGAAGCGCCTCCTCGTTGGCGGCGGCGTACTCGTGCCAGTTGGGCGCCATGGCCACCTCGCCCGCGCGCAGCGCCGCCCCGACCCCGTCCCAGTCCCAGCCGCGCGAGCCGGGGTGGGCGATCCCCACGAGGTCGTTGTAGAACTCGGCGGCCTCGACGGCCTCCTCACTGGCGAGCAGGCACGGGCCGGGGTCGTCCGACCCGGTGAGCCCGACGCCGGCGCCGTCGGCGAAGTAGTCGCCGCCGTAGCTCCACAGGACGTTCGAGAAGTCGCACATGAGGGAGTCGTGCTGCTTGGCCTGGTGTCCCGTGCCGTAGGGGACCTCGGAGACGTGCTCGTTGATCCAGGCGGCGGTCCGGTGGTACTGCTCCCACGTGCTGTCCGGCCCCGGGGCGGGGTCGAACCCGAGGTCGCGCGCCATCCTGTCGCGGTACTTCTCGAAGACGTCGATCCGGTACTGCCAGATCATGGTCGGCGCGTCGTAGGGGAGCGCGTACAGCGCGCCGTCCGTCCCGAACGTCCCGGCGGCCCGCAGCTGCGTCGGGATGAAGTCCTCCACCGGCTGGTCGAGGGGCGGGTACTGCGGGTCGTCCACGAGGGTCCGCAGGTCCACCAACCCTTTCCGGTACGGCGCGAGCACCTGGTAGGGGTCGGCGTAGACGACGTCGTACTGCGCCTGGCCGCCCGCCATGTCCAGGGCGACGCGCTGCACGAGCGACTGGAGCTCGAGGGTCACGATGTCGACCGTGACCCCGGTCAGCTCGGCGAACGGGCCCAGGTTGGCGGCGATCGCCGCGGTCGGCGCCGTGTTCTCGGAGATGAAGTTGATCGTGGTGCCGGCGAAGCGGCGCCACAGGTCCTCGCCGGGGGTGGGCGCCGGTGGCGGCGCCGCCGCGGGGGAGGAGCATCCGGCGAGCATCGCGGCGCCGAGGCCGAGTCCGCCCAGGCCGAGGAAGCGGCGGCGGGTGAAGGGGGGTGGCGCGGGTGCTGGAGGCATGTGGGGATCTCCTGGTCGTCGTGGCCGGGGCCGGGGGCGGTGCGGCCGCCGCCGGTCCCGGGCACCGGTCGGGTGGCGAGGGGCTGCGCGTCGCCGGCCGGGGCCGTGGTACGGCGGAGCCCGGTGGGGCGGGAGTGCGGGGACTGCGCTTCGGGGTGACCGGCGAGCGTGTCGTTCGTCACAATGCTAGGAAGCCGCCGTCCGGTGCTCTAGCGCGCCAGGTGATGACTTGTGGTACTTGTTTTCCCTGTGTTCGCCTGCCGGAGGCTTTTTCGGGGGCGTGCCGGAACGAGAGAACCCGCGACACGACAAGGGGTGAAACCGCCGTGATGGACCCCGCCGGCGTGGCCGAGTTGCTCATGGGCCGGACGGCCACGCGCGAGGTCGTCCCGCACGACCCCCGCCACTCCGTGCGCTGGCACGTCCACGACTACCCGAGCCCCTACGCGCGGTGGAACTACCACCCCGAGCTGGAGGTCCACCTGATCCGTTCGGGAAGCGGCCGCTACATCGTCGGCGACGCCGTCGGCCCCTTCGGCGCGGGACAGCTCGTGCTCGTCGGGCCGAACGTGCCGCACGGCTGGATCAGCGACCTCGAACCGGGCGAGGTGATCACGGGGCGGGACATGGTGCTGCAGTTCGACGCGGACTGGGTCCGCGCGTGCCAGCAGGTCCTTCCGGAACTCGACTCCCTGGACCCGCTGCTGGCGGAGTCCGGTCGCGGCATCGAGTTCTCGGGGCGCAGCGCCGCGGAGGCGGCGCGCGAACTCGAACTGGTGGGCGCGTCCGAGGGCATCGAGCGGGTGCTGCACGTCCTCGGGCTCCTCAACATCCTCTCGACCGCGCCCGCGTCCGAGCGCAGGGCGCTCGCGCGGGAGTGGTTCGCGCCGAACCAGGATCCGCGTCTGGGGGTCGTGATGGAGCGCGCGATGGCGTACGTCGTCGGGAACCTGACGGGCGAGGTGCGCATGTCCGAGCTCGCTGCGTCCGTGGACATGTCGGAGTCGTCCTTCTCGAAGTACTTCAAGCGCGCGAGCGGGATGACGTTCACGGACATGGTGCGCAGGCTCCGCCTGTCCCACGCCTGCCGCCTCCTGGAGCGCGGCGGCGACACCGTGGCGGCGATCAGCCACGCCGTCGGCTACTCGAACCTGTCGAACTTCAACCGCCAGTTCCGAAGGGAGTACGGAATGACCCCGACCCGGTTCCGCGCGGAGACGACCCGCGCCGCCTCCCCCCGCCCCAACGGACACGCACCGGCACGGAACGGCACTGAAGGGCGCCCCTGAACGCGACCGGCCCCCGGGCGCGGTTCCCGCCGCGAGACCCGGGGGCCGGGCCGCCACCGGTGGCCCGTAGGAGGCCGAGGACCTCCCGGAGCAGGGCCGCTCCGGTGGCTCAGCCGGGTTCCCCGAAGAACCGGTCCGTGCCGGGCTCCGACCCGCGTACGCGGGTCGGTCAGGCAGGCCGCTGGCATGAACCAGGTCTGTTCATCCCAACGTGCGTGGGGCTTGGCCGGCCGACGACTATGGGGGTTTCCGGCGCGGGGGTGTTTGGCGTACCGGTGCTTCGGGTGGGTCTTTCGGCCTCGCGCCACGCGGATCGCAGAGTGACGGCGGGCGGCCACGGCGGAGGCCGGTCGAGGCCGCGCCCATGATGACCGTTGCGTGAGGGTTTCGTTGACGGTCTTGGGCTTTCCGCCCGTTTCGGGGCCTGGAAGGGCGGAAAGCCCATGATCATTCCGAGCGAGAGCGGGACCGGCCCTCGAACCCCCGTGTCACGGACGTCCGGCGGTTACGCGCGGGCCTCCGCCCCCGCCCGCCGACGCCGCCCCGTCACCCCGCCGCACACAAGGACACCCCGACGATCCGCTCAGCGGACTCCCGACACCGAACCACCCCCACGCCGGAGCTTCCCTACTGACGCACAGGCCTGAGCGGTTCATCCCCACGTGCGTGGGGCTTGGTGGCCTCATCCGGATGGCGGTCCGGGTGGGGCCGGTTCATCCCCACGTGCGTGGGGTTTGCGACGCCCCAGCCCAGGGTCAGCTCGGGGAGCCCGGTTCATCCCCACGTGCGTGGGGTTTGCGACGCCCCAGCCCAGGGTCAGCTCGGGGAGCCCGGTTCATCCCCACGTGCGTGGGGTTTGCGAAGGGCCCGTCGACGCCGCAGAGCTGTACGACGGTTCATCCCCACGTGCGTGGGGGTTTGCTTCGGCGCCGGCAGCGACGCCCCCGAAACCGGCGGTTCATCCCCACGTGCGTGGGGTTTGCTGATCGTCTCGAGCCCCGACCTCTTGGGTGTCCGGTTCATCCCCACGTGCGTGGGGTTTGGGACGCCCGCGCCAACTTCGGCAGCCGAATCTGCGGTTCATCCCCACGTGCGTGGGGTTTGGGCGCGCGCTTCAGCGACACCCTCATCCCGGGCCGGTTCATCCCCACGTGCGTGGGGTTTGGTCGTCATCCAAGCCCTTGGACCGCTGGTACGCCGGTTCATCCCCACGTGCGTGGGGTTTGGGCCGTGCGCGGCGGCGATCGTCGCGGCGATGCCGGTTCATCCCCACGTGCGTGGGGTTTGGTCGCGCACGTACTCGGTGATGCGGTGCACGATCGGTTCATCCCCACGTGCGTGGGGTTTGGTAGAAAACGATCGGGCTGCCGCTCGCGCTGTCCGGTTCATCCCCACGTGCGTGGGGTTTGGATACGCGCGCCCCGCCATCGACAGGACGACGGCGGTTCATCCCCACGTGCGTGGGGTTTGGGACGTCACCCACGCCACCACGGAGATGCGGGGCGGTTCATCCCCACGTGCGTGGGGTTTGGAACTGGGGGTCTTTTCGAGACGGATTCGGAGACGGTTCATCCCCACGTGCGTGGGGTTTGGGACGACGGCGGCGACGAGCTGGCTGTCGGCGCCGGTTCATCCCCACGTGCGTGGGGTTTGGTCGGGTCAAGCAGCATCCGGCTTCTCCTCGTCCGGTTCATCCCCACGTGCGTGGGGTTTGGCGGGCGCGGCTCACAGGCACCCTGACCGGTCTCGGTTCATCCCCACGTGCGTGGGGTTTGGATTTCCACCCATTCACCCGAATGAGGGACCGCCGGTTCATCCCCACGTGCGTGGGGTTTGGCGGCGGGTATTCGGGCACCCACGCGTCGGGGTCGGTTCATCCCCACGTGCGTGGGGTTTGGGAGGGCCAGGACCAGTACTGGGTGGCCGTGTCCGGTTCATCCCCACGTGCGTGGGGTTTGGACCGCGGCCAGCACCTGGGCGCGGCTGACCGCCGGTTCATCCCCACGTGCGTGGGGTTTGGGGAGGGGGCCTCGTTTGTAGCGGATGACGATCAGGTTCATCCCCACGTGCGTGGGGTTTGGGGGCAGCGGCAGCCGCGCTTGTACGTCGCCGTCGGTTCATCCCCACGTGCGTGGGGTTTGGTCAGCGCGGCGGGGCGCCCGCCGCGCCACGCTCGGTTCATCCCCACGTGCGTGGGGTTTGGGAATGTTCCCGGCGCGACGTGCGGCACGTGCGCGGTTCATCCCCACGTGCGTGGGGTTTGGCGAGTAATGGACGTGGTGTTGCCCAGGATCGCCGGTTCATCCCCACGTGCGTGGGGTTTGGGTTCTCGGTCATCCGTACCCCCTTCCCGGTGGCGGTTCATCCCCACGTGCGTGGGGTTTGGGGACGTCGTCGCCGGGGGGTAGGGGGGAGGACTGGTTCATCCCCACGTGCGTGGGGTTTGGTGGGCCTCGGGGCCGGTCTTGCCCTGGCGGGCCGGTTCATCCCCACGTGCGTGGGGTTTGGTCCCAGACGGGGGGTCCTCCACCGGGGTGAGACGGTTCATCCCCACGTGCGTGGGGTTTGGCGGTCAGGCGCGGGTGACGGTGGCGTAGAACGCGGTTCATCCCCACGTGCGTGGGGTTTGGGAGCGCTGCTTCAGCGTGCCGACCACGATGACCGGTTCATCCCCACGTGCGTGGGGTTTGGTAGCCCCCAATCAAGACCATTTTAGGGCTGTGCGGTTCATCCCCACGTGCGTGGGGTTTGGATAATCCCCGCTTATCGGAGGCGTGAGCCTGGCGGTTCATCCCCACGTGCGTGGGGTTTGGTGAGCGGCGAGGATGATCGGCACCCGAAACTCCGGTTCATCCCCACGTGCGTGGGGTTTGGAGTTAATGACCTGCGACTTTATGGGGCGTTATCTTCGCGTTATCCTGCCTGGGGATGTCGTCCAGGCGAGACTCGCCGATGCGGGCCAGTCTGCCAGACGTAGCAGGGCGCACGCGCCTGCTCCTGCGGCCAGAAGACCGGACAGGGCGAATCCGCGCAGGACGTCGAGTGCGGCGGGGCGGGACTTCGGCGGAAGGCCGACCGGGCTGGGGGCGCTGGGGATGTCGCGTTACGGCGACGCCAGGCCCCGGAGCGCGAGGTCCACGTGCCGGGCGGTTGCGTGGCCCCCGGAGCCGGACAGCAGCTGCGCGATACGCACGAGTCCGATCAGCTGGTACGCGATGTCGCTCGCCGTCACATCGGCGGCGAGGGTGTGATCGGCGCGCGAGCGGTCGACGGCGTCCTGCCCGATCCGGGTGAGGTGGGCGACGCATCGCGCGAAGTCCTCGTCGGACAGCGGCCCGTCGGCGAACAGGTCCATCATCGCCTTGTTGCCGGTGAGCTGGGCCATCGTCGCGGTGAAGAACTCCCGGAGGGCCGCGATCGCGGGCACCCCCTCCGGGAGGCCGGTCTCCGCGAGGCCGGCGAGGTCGGCGCTCGTCACGGCGCGGACGAGGTGGTCACGAGTCGGGAAGTGCCGGTAAAGGGTGCCGATGCCGACCCCGGCAGCCGCCGCGATCGCGCGCATGTCCACGCCCAGCCCGTCCTCGCGCAGGGCCTCGCTCGCGGCGGACACGATCCGGGTGCGATTGGCCACGGCGTCGCGCCGCTGCCGCCGTTCCTCGATCACCGACCGAGCATACCAAAGCGGAACTCTAGTTCCGCTTGAATGCTACGCTCATCCGGAACGCTTGTTCCGGATAAAGGAGGGGCCGGCATGAGGACGATCGTGGTCACCGGAGGCACTGACGGCATGGGCGCCGCGCTGGCACGCCACTTCCTGAAGGCAGGCGACCGCGTCGTCGTGATCGGGCGGAGCCGGGCCAAGTTCGACGCACTGCTCGCCGCTGCGGCCGACGGCGATCCGTCAGCGACCGCGCGGGCCGAGTTCGCCGCCGCGGACCTGTCCTCGGCCGCCGACAGCCGCCGCCTGGTGAAGCACCTGAGGACGCACTACGAGCACGTCGACGCCCTGGTGCTCGCGGCCTCGTTCATCCGGCAGCGGCGCCATGTCACCTCCGAGGGCCATGAGGCGTCCTGGGTGCTGTTCTTCGTCTCCAAGTACCTGCTCGTCACCGGGCTCGCCGGGCTCCTCCGCGCGGCCGGGCGGCCGGTCGTCGTGAATACCGCCGTGCCGGGCGCGCGAGCGGACGCCATCGACTTCGGGGACCTCGAACTGACCCGCGGCTACACCTTCGCCAAATCCAACGCGCAGCAGCGGCGGGCCAACGAACTGCTCGGTGTCCTCGCCACGCGGGGCGTCCCCGGCCTCGCATACGTGACCTGGGGGCCGGCCCGTCTGGTCCGGTCCGGTTTCGCGGGCGACCTCGGAAAGGGCATGAAGACCGCCGCCGCGGTCCTGGGACCGCTGGTCGGACAGCGCCCCGACGACGCGGTCCGCCCGATCATCGGGTTCGTCGACGCCCCCTCCCCAGGCCGGTCCGCCTATCGAGGCGCCAGAAAGCTCCCCCTCACCGTCGGCACCGATGACGAGCGGGACGCCGCCCGGTTGGCCGAGGCTGTCGAGAACGACTTCCCGGACGGCTGAAGGCATGCGGGGCCGGGGCGCCGACGGTGTTCCGGTCGGGCGTTCCGGCCGTCGTCGCCGGTCCGGTCCGTCCGGTTCGAGGTTCTCGGCCGGGCGGGGGCTCGGCGAGGCCGTCAGGGGCGGGGGCGGGGGTCGGGGACCGGGGAGATCCGTCCGTCGACGAGCTCGTAGCCCCACTTCGGACCGCGCCCGGCGAGTTCGGCGACCGCGTCCACCAGGCGGTCCACGTGCTCGACGGTGGTGCCCAGCCCCAGGCTGGCGCGCACCGCCTGGGTGTGGCCGGAGGGCAGCAGGCGCCGGGTGAGCAGGTGCGCGCAGAACAGCCCGTCGCGCACCCCGATCCCGTACTCGGCCGAGAGCGCGGCGGCCAGCAGGTCCGCGGGCAGGCCGTCCACGACGAAGGACACGATCCCCACGCGGGGGTGGTCCGCGTCCCACAGGCTCAGGTCGCGCACGCCCGGGATCCCGGCCAGGCCCGCGCGCAGCCGGCCCAGCAGCCGCTGCTCCCGCTCGTGCAGCGCGTCCTGCCCTGCCTCGGTGAGCGCGGCGCAGGCCGCGGCGAGCGCGACCGCGCCCAGCACGTTGGGGCTGCCCGCCTCGTGCCGGGCGGGAAGGTCGTTCCAGCGCACGTCGTCCTCTGTCACGTTGGCGGTGGCGCCGCCTCCGGCGAGGTAGGGCGCCGCCGCGCGCAGCCAGTCGACGCGCCCGGCGAGCACCCCGGCCCCGAAGGGCGCGTAGAGCTTGTGCCCGGAGAAGGCCACGTAGTCCGCGCCGGTGGCCGCGAGGTCGAAGGGCAGGTGCGGGACGAACTGGGCGGCGTCCACCGCGATGCGCGCCCCCGCGGCGTGCGCCACGGCCGCGAGCTCCTCCACCGGCCACAGTTCACCGGTGACGTTGGAGGCCGCGGTGACCACCAGCAGGCGCGGTCCCTCCGACCGCGCGCCCAGCGCCTCGCGCGCCGCGGCCACCGCCGCCGCCGGGCTCTCGGGCAGCGGCAGGCGCACCACCCGCCCGGCCCCGCTGCCGTGGTGCCGCCACGGCAGCAGGGCCGCGTGGTGCTCCCCGGCGAAGACCACGACCTCGCATCCGGCCGGCACGGAGCGGGCGAGCAGGTTCAGCGCGTCGGTGGTGCCGCGCACGAACACGACCGCGTCCTCGGCCCCGGCTCCGACGAACCCGGCGACGGTCGCGCGCGCCCTCTCGTAGGCGTCGGTGCTGACCTGGGAGTGGAAGCCCGCGCCCCGGTGCACGCTGGCGTAGTAGGGAAGGGCGCCGTCCAGGACGTCGCGGACCGCTTCGAGGCACGGGGCGCTGGCCGCGTAGTCGAAGTTCGCGTACGTCACGCGCTCCCCGTTCACGAGCGGGACCAGGACGTCGGCGCCCACGACTCCGGGCACGGGAGTGCGGATCGCGGGGGTCTGGGGCTGGGCGACAGTGGTCACAGGGCACCTCTCACGGATCTCGGGGGACCCGACCCCTGGGGCGCGCACGGGGGTGCGGCCGCACAGACGGGGGTCCGCGCTTGTCTGACACGCCGCGTTCTCGGCGGTGTCTCGACCTGGTCCTCACCCGGGGCACCCCACCGCGAAAGGAGGGTTGCCGGCCAGCGAGCCGGGGCTTGGCGCTGGCGCTCATGACCTGCGGAGGACTATATCCCACTGGGGTGACTCCTTCGAAGGGCCCCGGGGTCCGCCCGCCTCCTCCCCCGGGCCGACGCACTCGGCCACCCGGCCGTCCCACCGGAGGGGCCAGGAGAAGACGCCCACGGCGGCCGACGTGCGGCGCGGCCGGCGGCGCGCCGCCCCCGCCAAGGCGGCGCCGCGCGTCCGGGCCCGGGACCACCCGGGCCGCAGCCGCTCGCCCCCGGGCGGCGGAGGCTACGCCGTCGAGAAGTTCAGCTCCCGCAGGACGGCCTTCCACTCCTTGAACGGCGCGTCGGGACCCCCCGACGGCCAGGCGAAGGCGGCCAGGTCCGGATCGTCCTTGAGGCCGACGGCCGAGTACGCGGGGCGCGGCGGCAGTCCCTTCTGCCGCCTGTAGGTGTTCTCGCAGTACTTGAGGCCCTTGCCCTGCAGCAGACCGCAGACCAGGATCTCCTCCGCGTAGTTCTGGAAGTCCGCCACCCTGTGGCCGGGGGCCGCCTCGAACTCCGCCGCCCTGCCCGACATCAGGCCGGCCGCGCCCGCCTGGTCGTAGTAGGCGTGGCACATCTCGTGGAAGACGACCAGGCCGAAGTCCGCCTTTCCCGCGAAGTCCGGGTTCACCACCCCGTCGTGGTGCATCTCGCGGCCCTCGCCGAGCATCACCGGGCTGCCCTCCGCCGGGCGGCCGGGGAGCCGGACGCACGGGATCCAGGGGGCTTCGAACACCCTTGTCCCGTCGTCCCGGCGGCCGCCCACGGCCTTCGTCTCGATGGCCGGCGGCTTGGCCGCGCCGATCCTGGGCCTGAGGGCCACCGACTGCTGGAAGAGCAGGGTGACGCCGTGGTAGGCGCCGCCCTCGCCGCCCCCGCTCCCCGGGTCGGTGATGCACCTGAACCCCGCGCCGTCCCCGTCGGGGGCGAACGCGTCGACCAGGTCCCCGCCCACGGGGACGCCCCTCACCTGCTCGAGAGCTCCGGCCACGAAACCGGGGAACGTCTCGTCCTGGCCGTTGGCGACCTCCACGCCGATCCCCGGCCGGACGACGTGCACCGCGCCCCAGGAGCGCTCGCGTACCTCCACCATTCCGGAACCCCTTTTCCGTTCTGCTCCGGCCTGTTCGGCCCCTCCGGCTCCCACCGGGAATTCACGGGGACAAAGGCCCATCGCGGACGCCTCCGGAAAGTACCACCGGAAAGCGCACCCCGGCAATAGTGGAGTTTCCCGGAGGCCGATCGGGGCGCGCCGAAATCCCGCGAATGACCCCCGTCCCCGAACTGCCCGGTCGCACCGAGAAATCCCTTCGGAACACTCCGAAAGGAGCGGGGGACGACCCGCCCCTCCGGGGGCAGCGCCCGTCCGGAAAGATGAATTCCTGCCAAGGAAAGAGAATTCACGACAGGACGACCGCGAAAACCCCGCCGGAACCCTTTTCCCCTGGCCGCCGCCCCCGGCGCCGAACCGCAAGGGGCCCTTCGGGCCGGACGTCCGGCTTTCTCCGGTGGGCTCGGCCCCCGAACCGCTCAGGAACGGCCTAACGCTGCCCGGCCGGGCGGATGACGAGTTCGTTGACGTCGACGTCGGCCGGCTGGCCGATCGCGTAGGCGATGCCCCGGGCGACGGCGTCGGCGGGGATGAGGTTCCGCCGGTAGTCCCGCATCATCTCCTTCGCCCCCGGCTCGGTGATGGACTCGGCGAGTTCGGACTCCACGACACCGGGGGACACGGTGGTGACCCGGATGCCCGGGTCGGCCTCCAACCGCAGTCCCTCGGTGATCGCCCAGGCCGCGTGCTTCGTCGCGCTGTAGACCGCGCTGGTCGGCACCACCTCGTGGGCGCCGATGGAGGCGACGGTGACGAAGTGCCCGCCGCCCTGCTTCCGGAAGTGCGGCAGGGTCGCGGCGATCCCGTGGAGCAGGCCTCGGACGTTGACGTCGATCATCCGGTCCCACTCCTCGACCAGGAGCGAGTCCAGCCGCGACAGCGGCATCACACCGGCGTTGTTGACGATGACGTCGACCCTCCCGTGCTCACGCGCCGCGGCGTCGACGAAGGCGGCCACGTCCGCCCTGTCCGTGACGTCCAGCCGACGCGCGTCGGCGCCGCCGCCCGCCTCCCGGATCGCCGAGGCGACCGAGGCCAGGCGGTCCTCGCGCCGGGCGCCGAGGACGACGTGGTGGCCTTCGCCGGCGAGCCGGAGCGCGGTGGCCCGGCCGATACCGCTGCTCGCCCCGGTGATCAGGACGACCTTCGGGTCCCCGCCCCTGGCGTCGGCGGGCATGGGAATGCTCATGGTTCTTCTCCTGGATCGAGGGGGTTTCCCGGACAGCGCCGAATTGAAGGAAATCGGCTTTCCACGGATTCGAGCCTAGATCCGGTCGTCCCCCGTTCCGAGGGGGAAAGGTGGCCGCGCTATTCCTATGAACGGCCCTCCGGCCACGGCGGCGCGACTCCGGACCGCGGCGACAGCCCCTCGACGGTCTTGACGTTGGCGCCCCCCGAAACCCGCGGGACCCGGGGCGCCAACGTCAAGGCCGTCGAGGGGCGGCGGGTATTCGGGGCCCGATCCAGCGGGAAACCGGTATCGCCGCCTTTTCCCGAACCGGTCGCCTCCCGGGAAGTTTTCCTCGCGGACCAGGGGTAGTCGGCAACGGATGCCTTATGGCGTGACCCCCCGAGAAACGCGAGGAGATGGCGCACCCCATGGATTCCTGGCCGGTCTGGATCAGCGCGCTGGTGATGGCGGCGGCCGTGCTCGTGCTCGTCGTCGGCGGCGGGCCCTTCACCCGGTTGGTGGACCGGTTGGCCGACCGCACCGGGATCGGCGAGACGCTGGCCGGGTTCATCCTGCTCGGCGCGGTCACGGCGCTTCCCGGGCTGGTCACCAGCCTCGTGGGGGCGGCCCGGGGCGACGCGGCCTTCGCCATGAACAACGCGCTCGGCGGGATCGCGCTGCAGACGACGTTCATCGCGCTGGCGGACCTGTTCTACCGGCGCGCCAACCTCGAGCACGCGGCCGCGTCGCTGCCGAACCTGCTGGCCCCCGTCGGGTTGTCCACCATGCTCGGGATCGTCCTGGTCGCGGGGGCCGCGCCGCAGGTCACCGTTCTGGGCGTCCACCCCGTCTCCGCCCTCCTGGTGTTCGTCTACTGGTACTGGCTGCGGGTCTCCCGCGAGGTGGGGAGGCACCCGATGTGGCGGGTGGAACCCACCCGCCACACCCACGAGGACGAGCCCGACCCCGATCCGGTTGCGGCGCGGGAGCCGCTGGCCTCGATGTGGGCGAAGTTCGCCCTGCTCGCCGCCGTGGTCTCGGTCACCGGGTACGTGATCGGGGAGGCCGGGCTGTCCCTGGCCGACCGGACCGGCATGTCGAGCGGGTTCACCGGGGCGGTGGTCACCGGGTTCGTCACGTCCACCCCCGAACTGGTCACCGTGCTGTACGCGGTGCGCATCCGCGCCCTGCACCTGGCCGTCGGCGACATCATCGGCGGCAACGGGTTCGACCTGCTGTTCCTGTCCGCCTCGGACGTCGCCTACCGCGAGGGTTCCCTCTACGGGGCCATGAACCGGGAGGTGTACCTGCTCATCGGCCTGGGCGTGGTCCTCAACCTCCTGGTGGCGGCCGGTCTGATCCGCCGCCAGCGGAAGGGCATCGGTTTCGAGGGCGTCGCCATGCTCGTGGCCTGCGCGGTCGGCCTGTCCGCCCTGGCCGCTCTCGGCTAGAGGCCGTCACCGGTCCTGGCCGCCCAGGGCCTCCCGGGCGGCGGCCGTCCAGTGGGGAGCTCCCGCTCGGGTGGCGACGCGCAGGGCCTGCCGGTAGTGGTCCGCGGCCTCGGCGCGGCGGCCGAGCGCCCGGGCAAGGTCGCCGAGGTGGTGCGCGACGGGGCCGAGGGTCAGCAGGCCGCTGCCCGCGCCGGCCAGTTCCCCGGCCGCCGGGAGCAGGCGGCGGTACGCGCGCTCCATCGCGGGGCGGTCGCCTCCGGCGACGGCGGCCCGCGCGGCCAGGCAGGTGAGGGCTTCGTTGAGCTGTCCGGGAGGCGCGTCCGGTATCGGTTCCGCCTCTCCGGGGGCGGCGTCCGGGGAGGTCCACGGGCGGACCCACGGCGCGTAGGGGCCCCAGGCCGCCCGGGCGTCCGCGAGCGCGGGTTCCCCGTTCTGGAGGCGCAGGCACAGCAGGGCGAGGGGGAGGATGCCCTCCTCCACGCCCGGCATGCCGGTGTCGGCGAGCCGTACGCTCGCGGTGCGGTAGGCGGCCTCGGCCTCGTCCCCGCGTCCGGCGGCGGCCAGCCGGAGCGCGGCGTACCACTGGGTGAACACGCCGACGAGCGGGATCTCGTACCGCGCGCCCAGCCGGTCGGCGGCCGCCGCGTGGGTGTCGGCGGCGGTGAAGTCGGCGAGTGCGGAGTGGGCCTGGACGAGGACGAGGCGGCCGAGCACCCCGAAGGTCACCAGATCGTGCCTGGTCGCCAGTTCGACCAGTTCGGTGCCGGTCTCGACGCGCCGCGGGGCCGCTCCGGCGCGCTGGAAGGACTGCATGAAGCGGGCGTTGAGGGCCAGGGCGAGGAGGGCCGGGTCTCCGAGCCGTCGGGCGATCGCCTCGGCCTCGCGGGCGGCGCGGCGGCCGCGGTCGGTGGACGTTCCGCGCGTCTCCAGGGCGACGGTGCCCAGCAGGCGGGCGCGCTGCTCGTCGCGGTCGCCGGGCAGGGCGGCCAGGGTGCGCTCGGCCGCCTCCGCGACCTGCCGGGCCAGCGTCTCGTCGTCGCCGCGCGTCCACACGGCGGGCACGTCGAAGGCCGTGACGACCTCCGCCGTGAGCTCCGGGTCGCCCAGCCCCTCCGCCGCGGCGACCGCCTCCGCGCGGTGCCTCCGGGCCTCCTCCAGCCGGCCGGTCACGGCCAGCGCCCGCACCATGCCCATGACCGCCTCCAGGCGGCCCCGGGCATCGCCGCCGTCCGAGCGGTCGTGGGCCGCGACGGCGTCCCGCCACAGCCGGGCCGCCTCGTGCGGGGCGAAGCGGCGTTCCGCGCGGAACGCCGCGGCCCGGGCGTAGTGCGCGGCCCGCGCGGCCGTGGCGCGCGTGGCCGCCCGGCCGAAGTGGTGGGCGAGCGAGTCGACGTCGTCGGGGCGCAGCGTTTCGAGCGCCTCCGCGACGGCCGTGTGCCAGCGCGCCCTGCGCGGGCCGGAGACGTCGTCGTACAGGGTGTCGCGCACCAGGGCGTGCGCGAACCGCGGCCCCCGGGTGTCCCGCTCGGTGAGGAAGCCCGCGCGCAGCGCCGCGTCCAGGGAGTCGAGGAGGTCGTCCTCGTCGTCCGCCAGTGCCGCCAGCACGTCCGGGTCGACGTCGTGGCCGATCACGGCCGCCTGCCGCAGCAGGCGCCGGGCCGACGGCGGCAGCGCGGCCAGGCGGTGCCGGATGACGTCCCGCACACCGGCGGGGACCGCGTCGAGGGCGGCGCCCCCCTCGCTGTGGAAGAGCCGGGCGAGCTCCCGGGCGAAGAAGGGGTTGCCGCCGCTGCGCCGGTGGATCACGCGGACGGTCCGCGCGTCGACGCCGCGGTGGACGACGGCCCGGACGAGTTCGCCCGTCGCCTCCTCGGGAAGGCCGCCCAGGTAGACCCGGGCCGGCTCCCGGGGGGCGAGCCGGGCGAGGGCCCCCGCCAGCGCCGGGGAGACCTCGCCGGTCCGGTAGGTCCCCACCAGCAGCACCGCGCCGGGGGCCTCTCCGGCGGCCAGCGCGGTGAGCAGTTCCAGGGTCTCCTCCCCCGCCCGGTGCAGGTCGTCGAAGACCAGCAGGACGGGTCCCCGGGCCGCCGCCGAGGCCAGGAGGGAGGCGGCCTCGCGGAGCGCGCGGAACCGGGCCGCGGCGGGGTCCGCGGCCGGTGGGGCGTCCGCCGGGGCGCGGGGGGCGCCGAGCCCGGCGCCGGCGGTCAGGGTGTCGGCGATCTGGGTCCAGGGCCAGGCCCCGGGGGCGCCGTCGTGTTCGGGGCCGCGGCCCCAGGCGGTCGTCCACCCGCGTTCCGCCAGCCTCCGCGCCAACGCCTCGGCGAGGGCGGTCTTGCCCGCTCCGGCGTCTCCGGAGACCAGCGCCGCCCTGGTCGCGCCGTGCCGCGCGGCGGCCCCGGCGGCCCGCTCCAGCAGCTCCAGCTCCTGCTCCCGGCCGACGAACGGGCGCGAGACGGGCTCGTCGGTCGGCTCCGCCCGCGGCGGCGGGTCGGGGAGCGCGGTGGCGGGGGCCGGGGCGCGGGGGGTGAGGCGCGGCGCCTGGGCGAGGATGTCGGCCTCGAGTCGCCGCAGTTCGGGGCCGGGGTCCACGCCCAGCTCCGCCACCAGGGCCTCGCGGACCCGGCGCAGGGCGGAGAGGGCGTCGCCCTGGCGGCCGGAGCGGTACAGCGCCAGCGCGAGCTGCCGCCCGGCGTTCTCGCGCAGCGGGTGCTCCCGGGCGTGCGCCTCCAGGGCGGGGACGGCGTCGACCGCCCGGCCCAGGTCCAGGAGCGCCTCGGCCCGCCGCTCCACGGCCAGCAGCCGCAGCCCGTCCAGCCGGTCGGCCTCGCCGCGCGCCCACGGGTACGCGGCGAACTCCGCGTAGGCGGGGCCCCGCCACAGCGCGAGCGCCTCCTCCAGCCCGGCCAGCGCCTCGCCGCTCCGCCCCGAGGCGAGCAGCGGTCCGCTCCGCGTCACGGCCGCCTCGAAGCGCCGGGCGTCGACCGCGGCCGGGGCGGCCCGGAGCGCGTAGCCGGGCGGCGCGGTCACCAGCAGGCGTGCGGGCCGCCTCGGCGGGCGGTCCGGTTCCAGGGCCCTGCGCAGTCCGGAGACGAAGGTGCGGACCGCCGCCACGGCGCCGTCCGAGGGCGCCTCCCACAGGTCCTCGACGAGCCGGTCGACGGGGACGACCCGGCCTTCGGCGGCCACGAGCCGCGCCAGCACCGCCCGGTGCCGGGGGCCCTTCAGCGGGAGCGGTCCGCGCCCGTCGGCGGCCTCCAGCGGACCCAGCACGCGGAAGGCCACCGCCGTCGCGCCCGTCGCCTCCGCTGCCATGCCGCCCAATGTATCGGCCGCCCGCGGCGTCCCCCGGCCCTCCGGCGGCCTCGCTCATCCGTTGCTCACCGCCTGCTCATCCGCGCCCGGCAGGCTCGTTCCCGACCGACCGGACGAACGAAGGGAACCACCGTGGAACCGAGGATCAGCGGATTCGACTACCAGCGCGTCCCCGTCGCCGACGGGGTGGCGCTCAACGCCGCCGTCGGAGGCTCGGGGCGGCCGATCGTACTGCTGCACGGCTTTCCCCAGACCCACCTGATGTGGCGGCACGTCGCGGCCGACCTCGCCGCCGACCACACCGTCATCTGCCCGGACCTGCGCGGCTACGGCGACAGCGACAAGCCCGCCGACACCGGCGGGAGCACCTACTCCAAGCGCGCCATGGCCGCCGACGTCGTCGCCCTCGCGCGGGCCCTCGGCCACGACCGCTTCGCCCTCGCGGGCCACGACCGGGGCGCCCTGGTCGCCGTCCGCGCCGGGCTCGACCACCCCGACGCGGTCACCCACCTCGCCTCGCTCGACGTGCTGCCGACCCTGGACATGTGGGAGGTGATGCACGGGGTCTCCGCCGCCGTCGGCTTCCACCTCTACCTGATGGCCCAGCCGGCCGGCCTGCCCGAGCAGCTGATCGGCGGCAGCCCGGACGCCTTCTTCGGCCACTTCCTGGACGTCTGGTCCCGGAACCCCGAGGCGATCCCCGCCGATGTGCGCGCCGCCTACCTGAGGGCGTCCCGCGAGGCCGTCACCTCCATCGTCGCCGACTACCGGGCGTCGGCCGGCGTCGACGTCGAGCACGACGGGGACGACCGCCGGGCCGGGAACCGGCTGCGCATGCCGGTGTCCGTGCTGCAGCAGGACTGGGGCGCGGCCATGGGCTTCGACGGCGCCGCGCTGTGGCGGGCGTGGGCTCCCGAGCTGCGGCACACCACGGTCTCCTGCGGCCACTTCATGGCGGAGGAGGCCCCGGCCGAGGTCGTCAAGGCGCTGCGCGACCTCCTGGACAGGTAGGCCCCGTCCCCGCCGGTGGTCGTGGCCTTTCGGGGGTCCCAGACGCGTGTGAGCCCCCGGAAAGGCCACGACCACCGGGGAACCGCTACCGGGCCGCGCCGGAGAAGCGGCGGGCTCCGGGAGCCAGGGCCGCGGCGGCGGGGGCCAGGAAGCACACGACGGCGCAGACCCCCAGCACCGCCTCCGTCCCGTACACGGCGGCGGCGGGGGCGATGAGGGCCAGGCCCACCGGGGCGAGCCCGTAGGACAGCAGGAAGTCCAGCGACGAGACGCGGGCCAGCTTGTCGGGCGCCACCTCGCGCTGCGCGGCGGTGAACCACGGCACGTTGAACAGTTCGATGCCCACCCCCGCCAGGACGTAGGCCGCGACCACGACCCCCGGGTGGACGGGCGCCAGCAGGCTCAACGGGGCGAAGCCGTAGCAGGCCAGCCCGGCCAGCGCGAACCATCCCCGGGCCCGGGGGCTCCAGCGGGCGACGAGCACGGCGCCGGCGAGGGCCCCCGCCGTGTAGGCGGTCAGCGCTCCGGCCAGGACCGCCTCGGTGCCGTAGTGGTCGCGGCTGACCATCGGCAGCAGGACCCCCGTCGCCGAGTACCCGGTGGCGATGACGGCGGTGAGCGCGAACAGCCCCGCCAGGAACCAGGGGTGCCTGCGCGCCTCCCGGACCCCGTCGGCGAACTCGGCGTGGAACGGGGCTCTGGCCGCGGGCTCCCCGACGGGGGCCCGGGTCCCGGCCGGGGGCACGAGCGCGGCGGCCAGCCAGAGCGCGCCGGTGCCCAGCAGCAGCGTCCCCGTGCCCGTGGTGGTGGCCAGCAGCGCGACCAGGCCGGGGGCGAGCAGCGTGGTGATCCGCACCGCGAAGGTCATGGCCGCGTTGGCCTGTCGGCGCTGCCCCGGGGCGACGACCTCGGCGGTGAGGGCCTGGTACGCCGGGCGGCAGGCGCCCTGCCCGGCCCCGACCACGGCCGCCGCCGCCAGGGAGACCGGGCCGCCCGGGTCGAGCGCGATGGCGGGGGTGGCGATCGCGGCGGCCAGGCCGGACCACAGGACCGCTCCGCGCCGGGAGTGGCGGTCGGCGAGGATGCCCCCGACGGGGACCGCGACGAGGAAGCCCGCGGTGCGGACCGCGAGCACCAGGCCGAGTCCGGCCGCGGTGAGGGAGCCGTCCAGGACGGCCAGGCCGAGGATGAACGGCAGGGCCCAGGTGGCCAGCCCCGACGCGGTCGCCCCCGTCCACAGGCGCGCGAAGGCGGCGTCGCGCAGGACGGACGTCCGCAGTTCGGCGGGGGCGGTTGTCTCCTGCTGCGTGTGGGAAGGCACCGGTCTTCTCTTCTCTCTCGGGTACTGGCGGACGAGTGACTACCCACTGTAGTGAAAACAGTTATCATTCACATCTTTTCCCACCGCGCGGCCCCGGCGCGGCGCCGCCGGGAACCCGCTGACGTGCTCCGCGACGACGGAACGGCGGTCCTCTTTTCTCCCACGCGGCCACCCCCGCACCTTCCGAACACGCGGGAAACCATGGACGAAAATGATTTTCATTTGTAATATGGCCGTCGCTGGCAGGATGTGACCGAACGGCGACGGCCCGGACCGGGGCCGCGCCCCGCGCGTCCGGCCGGCCGGCCCGCCGTCTCCCGAGAGGACCTTCGTGGCGCACCCCCTGGTCGACCTCCTCCCCCCACCGCTACCCGCAGAGCAGATCATCGCCCTCAACCGGCCGAAGGCCGACCTGGGCACCCCCCGCTCCTACACGTGGAACGGGTGGGACTTCGACGTGCCGCCCGGCGTCTTCCTCCCGGGCGCCACCAGCAGGATGATCCACCAGCGCGTCCTCGACGGCGGGATCGAGGTCCGCGGACTCCGCTACGTCGCCATGGGCGCGGGCCTGGGCGTCGAGGCGGTGGCGGCCGGGCTGCGCGGGGCGCGCGAGGTCTACGCGGTCGACGTGCACCCCGAGAGCGTCGCCACGGCCCGGCGCCACTACGAGCGGCTCGTCGGCGACCGGCCGGGGACCGCCTTCCACGCCGTCGTCGCCGACGTCTTCGACGGCTTCCCCGAAGGCGCGCGGGCGGACGTCGTCACCTTCAACCCGCCCGCCGTCAGCCAGACCGTCAGCGACGACCCCGACGTGGTCCGCAACGTGTGCGCGGGCGCCCCGGTCCTGGAGGCGTTCTTCGCCCAGATCGCCGAGCGCGACCTGCTGGCGCCCGGCGGGCAGGTGTTCGTCATCGCCTCCAACACCGCCGACCTGCGCCGGATCGTCGAGAGCGCGGTGGGGCACGGGTTCACCCCCGAGGTCCACCACCGGCACGACTGGGAGGACGGGGTCCTCACCTACCTGTTCCGGCTCCGACGGGAGGCCCGCGCGTGAACACCGTCGACGACCTCTTCCGCGACGCCCTGGCCGGCGGCTCCGGCCCCGACCCGGCCTCGCTCACCGCGACCAGCGTGTTCTGGCTGCACCACGGGACCAGGCTCGCGGGCGGCGACACCACCTACCTCAACCGGTACGTCCTCGTCCGGTCCGGCGGCTCGTTCGGGGCGTGCGCCTTCGAGGACGGCGAGGTGGACCCCGCCGTCTGCGGCGACGCCTCCGGCCGCTCCCTCGCCGACCTGATGCGCGAGGGCCCCCTCCCCCTGCGCGTGGCCGCCCTCGACGCCTACCTGGCGCGGGGGCTCCCCCACCGCGACGACCCCCGCGCCGAGGCGGTGGTCCTGCCCGCGGGGACGCCCGAGGAGCGCGCCCGCGCCCGCGACGCCGCCGTCGCCGGACTCCTCGACACCCCCGAGGGCGCGAAGGTCGCCCTGATCGGCGTCGTCAACCCCCTGGTCGCGGCGATCCGCGCCCGGGGCGGCGAGTGCCTGCCGTGCGACCTGAACCTGCGCGCCACCCAGTGGGGCGACCCCGTCACCACCGCGATGGCGCAGGTCCTGGACATCGCCGACGCCGTCGTCGCCACCGGCATGACCCTGGGCAACGGCACCTTCGACGAGATCCTGCGCCGCTGCCGCGAGCGCCGGATCCCGCTCACCGTCTACGCGCAGACCGGCAGCTCCGTCGCCCGCGCGTTCCTGGGCTCCGGGGTCACCGCGCTGTCCGCCGAGCCCTTCCCGTTCTCCCAGTTCAGCGCGGACCCGACGGCGCTCTACCGGTACCGCGCGGAGAGCGGGGCATGATCACCGGCAGGGGACGGGCCCCGTGCCACCACGGCGAGGTCCTCCAGGGCGTCTTCCTCGACGGGCGGGGCCTGCCGCGCCGGGGCCTGGTCACGCTGCCGATGTCGGCGCCCGTCACCCGCGCCGTGTTCACCCCCGTCCCCGGGGCGCCCGCCCACCGGATCGAGGTCCTCCCGGCGGGGCGCGCCAAGGCGGCGCGGGCCGCGTCCCTGGCCGTCGCCGAGTGCGCGCGCCGCTCGGGGCTGCCCCCGCGCGGCGGCCGGCTGCGCCTCAGCGGCGGTGTTCCGGTCGGACTGGGCATGGGCTCCTCCACCAGCGACGTCATCGCCGCCGTCCGCGCGGTGGCGGCCGGCTTCTCCGTGGAGCTGCCGCCCCGGGTGGTCGCGCGCCTCGCGGTGCGCGCCGAGCGCGCCGCCGACCCGACCATGCTGGGCGACCGGCCGGTGCTGTTCGCCCAGCGGGAGGGGCGGGTCCTGGAAGACCTCGGCCCCGCGCTCCCCCCCACCGTGGTGGTGGGCTGCCTGACCGGCGACGGGCGCCCGGTCAACACCCTGGGACTGACCGGGAAGGGATTCCCCGGGGAGGACGTGGCCGCCTTCGAGCGGCTGCGGGCGCTGCTGCGGCGCGCGGTCGCCGAGGCCGACGCGGCCCTGCTCGGGCTGGTCGGCAGCGAGAGCGCCCACCTCAACCAGCGGATACTCCCCAAGGCCGAGCTCGGCGTCCTCGACCGCGCCGCGCTCCGCTGCGGGGGCGTGGGCGTGCAGGTCGCGCACAGCGGCAACGTCGCCGGTGTGCTCTTCGACGCCTCGGCGCCCGACCTGGGCGACCGGCTGCGGCACTGCGCGCGGGATCTACGGGACAACGGCGTCCGCGTCACCCGGATCTTTCGGACCCCCTCTGGAGCGACGGAGCGCGAGCATGGACGAGCACATCTCCGAGACGATCGGCAGACCGGACCTGGTGGACCTCGGCGGCGGACTCGTCTGCCTGCGGTTTGAGACGATGAAGGTGGTGTCGGCGCTGGCCGCGGTCCGCCACCTGCTCGACACGGGCGCGGTGCGGCCCGGCGACACCCTGGTCGACAGCTCCAGCGGCATCTACGCCTACGGCCTCGCTCTGGCCTGCCACCGGTACGGCCTGCGGTGCCACATCGTCGGGTCCACGACGGTGGACCACACGCTGCGGGTCCAGCTCGCGGTCCTGGGCGCGCGCCTGGACCAGATGGAGCCGTGCCCGGACCTCAAGCTCGACCAGAGCCGCAGGGTCCGCCGGGTCGAGGAGGTCCTGCGCGACAACCCCGGCCACCACTGGATGCGCCAGTACCACGACGACGTCCACTACCTGGGGTACCGCGCGGTCGCGGACATGGTCTGCGCCGAGGTCGGCGGCGCCCCCGTGACCCTGGTGGGGGGCGTCGGCTCGGGGGCGTCCACCGGCGCGCTGGCCGGGTTCCTGCGCGAGCGCGCCCCCGGCACCCTCCTCGTCGGCGTGCAGCCGTTCGGCAGCGTCACCTTCGGCAGCGAGCACGTCGCCGACCCGGAGATCATCATCGCGGGGATCGGGAGCTCGATCCCCTTCGGCAACGTCGACCACACGCGCTACGACACCGTCCACTGGACCGGGTTCCGGGCCGCGCTCTCGGGCAGCGTGGACCTGCTGCGCCGGCACGCGGTCTTCGCCGGGCTGTCCTCCGGCGCCGCCTACCTCGCGGCGCGCTGGGAGCGGCGCCGGACGCCGGACCGGACCGTGGTGTTCGTCGCCGCGGACACGGGGCACCGCTACGTCGACTCGGTCTTCGCCCGGCACGACGAGGCGCTGCCCGTGGACTCCCTCGCTCCGCACGACGTCCCGGACGCGTCGCACCTGACGCTGCCGTGGTCGCGCATGGAGTGGGGGCGGGCGCCGACCCCGCTGGGCGCCGTGTACGACGACCGGGGCTGAGTCCCCGCCCGCCCCGGACCGGCGCCCCTCGGCGCCGGTCCGGGGTCCGGGTCAGCCCTCCTCCCGGCGCTCCCGCAGGTAGTCGGCGAACTTCTCCAGGCCGTCGACGTTGCGCGGGCTGCTGATGCCCTCGTTGTAGTCGAGGACGAAGAACGCGTCGTCGACCACCGCGGGCAGCTCCGCCGTGATCGGCGACGACTTCAGGAACTCGATCTTCTCCTCGGCGGGCTGGTCGCCGTAGTCCAGGATGATGATGACCTCGGGGCTCGCGTCGACGACGGACTCCCAGCTCACCTGGGTCCACCGCTCGTCGAGGCCGCTGAAGACGTTCTCGCCCCCCGCGAAGCGGATGATGTCGTTGGGCGGCACCTGGCTCCCGGCCGTGAACGGCTGGTCGGTCCCGGAGTCGTAGAGGAACACCGGCACGGGGTCCCCCTCGGGGGCCTGCTCGCGCACGGCCTCGACCCGCTCCTTGAGGCCGGCGACGACCTCCTCGGCCCTGTCCTCGACCCCGAAGATCTGTCCGAGCCGCTCCAGGTCGGTGTACAGGCCCTCGAACGGCGTGACCCGCTCGGGGTGGCCGGGGTAGTTGTAGCAGGACTCGGTGTGCATGAAGCTCTGGATGCCGAGCCCGTCCAGGATCTCGGGCGTGATGCCGCGCTGGTCGCTGAACCCCGAGTTCCACCCGGCGACGACGAGGTCGGCTCCGGCGTCGACCACCAGCTCCCTGTTGAGCAGGTCGTCGCCGAGGAACTCGACCTCCTCGTACTCGGCCGCCCACGGGGACTCCGACACCGGCGGGTTCGCGGGGGGCATCACGTAACCGTGCACGTGGTCGGTCAGCCCCAGGGAGAACAGCTTGTCGGCGCTGCCGCCCTCGTAGACGACCGCGCGTTGGGGGGTGGTGTACTCGACCTCCTCCCCGCACCGCTGCACCGTCACGGCGTCGGCCTGCCCGGGGGCCTCCTCCACCTGGGCGCCGCAGCCCGCCAGCAGCAGGATCCCGGCGGTGGCGGGGGCCAGCGCCGACCAGGGGACGGCGGGGCGTCCCGCGCGTCTGGTGATCATCTCTTCCTCTTCTCAGTGTCGGGGGGAATCGAGGGTGTACAGCAGTTGGGGGTCTCCGGTGAGCGGGTGCGGAACGATCTCCGCGTCGACGCCGAAGACGTTCTTGACCAGTCCCGGCGTCAGGACCTCCTCGGGTGTGCCGGAGGCGACCAGGCGCCCCTCGGACAGCACGCCGAGGCGGTCGCAGGCGGCGGAGGCCAGGTTGAGGTCGTGCAGGACGACGAGGACGGTCGGCCCGATCCCCCGCAGCAGGGACAGCAGCCGGATCTGGTGCCGCACGTCGAGGTGGTTCGTCGGCTCGTCCAGCACCAGCACCCGGGGCTCCTGGACGAGGGCGCGGGCGACGAGGACCCGCTGGCGCTCCCCGCCCGAGAGGCCCAGGACGCCGCGCCGGGCCAGGTGGGCCACGTCCATCCGTTCCATCGCCTCGCGGCACAGCTCCCGTTCCCGCGCGCCGAGCGCCTGGTTGCCCCGCAGGTGCGGCGCGCGTCCGAGCGCGACGACCTCCTCGACGGTGAAGTCGAGGTCGGTCCCGCTCTCCTGGGTCAGGGCCGCGACGACCCGGGCGCTCTGGCGCAGGCTCAGCGAGGCGATGTCGTCCCCGTCGAGCCGTACCGCTCCGGCGCTCGGGCGCAGCGCCCGGTAGACGCAGCGCAGGGCCGTGGACTTGCCCGACCCGTTGGGCCCCACCAGGCCGACGACCCGGCCACGGGGGACGTCCAGCGACAGGGAGCGGACGATCTCGCTGCCGTCGATGCGGACGGAGAGCCCGTCCAGGCGCAGATCCACTAGCGGCCTCCGAACAGGTAGCCCCTGCGGCGCATGAGGGTGATGAACACCGGGACGCCGACCAGCGCGGTGATGACGCCCAGGGGGAGTTCGCGCGGGGCGACGAGCACGCGCGAGATGAGGTCGACCCAGACCATGAGGACCGCCCCCGCCAGCGGCGCGATCGTGAGCACGCGCCGGTGGTCGGCCCCCACGGCGATGCGCACGACGTGCGGGACCACCAGTCCCACGAACCCGATCGCGCCGCTCACCGCGACCATGGCCCCGGTCATGACGGCGGTCAGGACGAACAGCCCCTTGCGCAGGCGGTCGGTGTCCACGCCCAGGCTCGCCGCGGTCTCGTCGCCCAGCGCCATCACGTCGAGCGGGCGGGCGAACCCGCGCAGGACGACGGTTCCCGCGACGACGACGGCCACCACGACGGGGAAGGAGCCCCAGGTGGCGGCGCCGAAGCCGCCCATCGTCCAGTACAGGACGGTGCCGGTCGCCTCGCTGCTCGGCGCGAAGTAGACGATGACGCTCATGACCGCCTGGAACCCGAACGACATCGCCACGCCGGTCAGCACCAGACGCAGCGGCGTCACGCCGGTCGGCGTGGACGCGACCAGGTACACCAGCAGGGTCGCCACCAGCGCGCCGAGGAACGCGCCGGCCGAGACCGCGTAGACGCCGAGCGCGGAGAGCGCTCCGAAGACGCCCACCGCGACCGCGCCCACCGAGGCCCCGGAGGAGACCCCCAGGATGAACGGGTCCGCGAGCGCGTTGCGCACCATCGCCTGGACGGCGACGCCCACGACGCCCAGTCCGGCGCCGACGACGGCGGCCAGCAGGACGCGCGGGGTCCTGATCTGCCAGATGATCTGGTACCGGGTCACCTCGTCGGCCTGGATGGCGCCTCCGCTGACCGCCGCCCACAGGTAGCGCGCCGTCTCCGCGGGCGGGACGACCGCCGATCCCAGGCCGATGGCCAGGACCACCGACACCCCCAGGACCACCGCCAGCGCCGCGGCCATGGCCGCGGTCCAGCCCGACCCGGCCGACCAGCGGGGCCTCCGCCCGTCGGCCCCCCGGTCGGGGGGGTCCCCCACCGGTCGGTCCCGGGTCTCCCCCGACCGAGTGCTCACCAGCCGCACGCGCGGCACCCCCGCCCAATTTATGACAATGACTATCGTTGTCAAAGTACTCCGTTCGAGCCCGCAGCGAAAGCCGGGAGGGTGCGGCACTTCGGGGAGGAGCACGCGGCGGCGCCCGCCCGGGGCCTCCCCGCCCGGGGCCTCCCCGGCCGCGGCGGACCACCCGCGCCGGAACCCCCCGCAGGACCGCACCGGGGGCGGACATCGGCCCGCGCCGAAACCCGGACGGCCCCGAACCGCGCCGCGGGGCCGGGACCACGGGCCGTCGCCATCACGTCCATGGTTCCCAGAGCATGGCGGCCTCCTCCCCGCCACCGCGAGAATCGGGAGCCACGGCCGAACGGACGGGGCGGGGGCGCCCGGAAGGCCCGGTCTCCGGTCGCCCCGGCCGCCCGGTTCGGGAGGGCCGAAACCCCCGGCAGTAAGGCGAACGGCCTTTCCCCGGCGGACCGGAAGGGATTGTCGCCTCATGTATTATGGAGATATCGACCGCCCGAAAACGGGTCTGTAAGTCGATAAACCCGCGAAGGCGAACCTCTTCGACATAAGGTGAGGAGACGTCCGAGCGGGCGCGGCACCCGGGGTTTTCCCGTCGCGGAGCCGCACACCGGAGACCAGGAATCCGCGCCCTCCCCGATCGGCACCTTTTGGGCTGTGCGCAGGACGCATGAATTCCCGCCTCCTCGGGCAGGGATCGTCGTGCGCACGAAAAAGGGGCCCTCGAACGCCTGCGCCGTAGGAAAGCTCGGCGTCCGAGAGCCCGCGCGGGGGCCTCGGCTTCTAGAGACCCAGGAGGATCGCTCCCCAGCGGGAGACGATCTCCAGGAGGTCCCAGAAGCCGGGGCCTTCCCCATTGCCGTGGCCATACGCGTTGGCCAGGTCAACGACCAGGTGCGCTCCCCGGTTTCCGAAGCGCACGAGCTCCACGAGATCCTTCGACCGCCCGGCGGGCGGCCTCTTGCGGTGCTTGCCAACATAACGGGGCTTCCACAGCATGGAACGCCCTTTCTTGAACGGCGTCCTGCCGGCCTTGTGACCGGCAGCGCTCCTCGGCCGGATTGCCGAGGAGAGTTCGCGGTCCAGGGAATTCGCCGTTTATCGGGGCATTCGCAAAAAGCGTACCCGTTCGCATGACCCCACGCAGGTGATGCCGTCGGCAGCGCGGCCGACGTCCGAGCAGCCGAAATCCGGAGGCCGGGTGTGCGGGAACCCTGGCTGGGCGACCGGCGGGAACACCCCCCGGCGAAGCCGACCACCTCGTCCCCGGTCAAATCCGGCACACCGCGCTCCAGGCGGGCGGCACCGGGCTACAACCACGCTCCCTTTTTCCATACGGCTTTCCACACGGCGTTCGCGTGAGCACCCCACGGAACGGAAAAGAGGCGGTACGACCGGCTTGCCGTCAGCCGCCTCTTCGTTGCACACTCGACAACTCTCAGCGCTTCACCCGCATACACGCTCAATGGGGCGTTATCGCGATTCGCGGGCCAATCGTACCCCAGGTCAGCCACCCGCACCCACCCTCCAACTAAATGCACGTGCATCCATTATCTGTATACTCCTCGCCCCAGGAAGCTGACTTCCTGCCCTTGAATGCGGAAGTCAGATTTCAAAAGGGACATCCTCAGACACACGGGATCATGGTCAAGAAAATGGAACTCCGAGGCCCGTCCGAACCGAGCAAGGCTCGGTATTCCGACGACATGAACCGCTTCGCGGACTGGTGTAGAAAGAGAAGCACGAGCCCCCTCCCCGCCTCTGACGAAACCGTCGCGTCGTATGTTTCTGACCTGGTCAGTCGGAAAACCGCTTCTTCGACGATCAAACGCGCTCTCACAGCGATCCGCTACACGCACCGGTCCCAGGGGATGGCTCCGCCCGGACGCCCCCCGATCCCGTCCCCGCCCCGTCGCACCCCCGAAGCGGCCGCCACTTCCAAGGGGATCCATCCCGTGACGCCCGAAGAACTCACCCGCCTCGTCCGCTCCGTCGATCTCGAACACATCGCGGGCCTGCGCGACCGGGCCCTGTTCCTCGTCGGCTTCTTCACCGCCTCCTGGCCCTCCGAACTGCTTCGCGTCGACATCGACCACCTCGTCCACGGCCCCGAGGGCACCATCCTCATCAAGCACCCGCTCACCCCTCCCCAAAGGGACGAGGAGGCTCTTCTCCCATTCGTCTGGACCCCCAGCAACCCCGCGCTCTGCCCGGTCAACGCCATCAGGGAGTGGAAGCGCGGACTCAGCGAGCGGGGCATCGTCTCGGGTCCCCTCTTCCGCCGTATCGACCGCCACAACCGCGTGTTCGGTGAAGCCGGACCGCTGGCGGGACAGTCCGCCGGACAGAACGACGGGCGCCTCACCGTTCGGGGATTCAGCGCCATCGTCCAGGCCCACGGGCGGAAAGCGTGTCTGGAGCCCGCGCGCCTCTCCGCGACGTCACTGCGTACCGGCGGCATGGCCGCGGCGTCGGTGAAGGGCCACACCCTCAGCGGCCTCGCCTCACCCCGTACCGCCCGGTCCGTACTGCACGAGGTGGGGCGCCCGGTCGTGGCGCCCCGTGTCCCGGGGGACGCCGGGCCCCGCGGCTGACGGCCTTCCCGACCCGCGCGAGGCCCTCCGGAGCCCGGCCCCCGTCAGTCGCTCCGGTCCCGGCCGGCGCTCCGGCCGCCCGCGTCCGCCGGGAAGGGGGACGAGAGCCCCTTCCCGGCCCGCGACGACCGAGGACGCCTTCGTCGCCGCTCCCTTCCCGTCCGGTCGCCTGTGGCGGCGCGGCCGGTACACGACAGGAGATGTCAGGTAGCGGGTGGCACCATCGGCACACGAGGAACACGAGGACGTGAGGGAAGCGATGCCGGAATCACTGGAAGGCAGGGTCGCCCTGGTCGCCGGGGCGACGCGCGGGGCGGGCCGGGGGATCGCGGTCGAACTCGGCGCGGCGGGGGCGACCGTCTACGTGACGGGGCGCAGCACCCGGGGGCGGCGTTCGGAGTACGACCGGCCCGAGACCATCGAGGACACCGCCGACCTGGTCACCGCGGCGGGCGGGCGCGGCATCGCGGTCCCCACCGACCACCTGGTGCCGGACCAGGTCCGCGCCCTGGTGGAGCGCATCGACACCGAGCAGGGCAGGCTCGACGTCCTGGTCAACGACATCTGGGGCGGGGAACTGCTCTTCGATTGGGACGCCGCCGTGTGGGAGCACGACCTCGACAACGGGCTGCGGCTGCTGCGGCTCGCGGTGGAGACCCACGCGATCACCAGCCACCACGCCCTCCCGCTGCTGCTGCGCGGCCCCGGAGGGCTGGTCGTGGAGATGACCGACGGCACCGCCGAGTACAACGCGTCCCGGTACCGGGTCTCGTTCTTCTACGACGTCGCCAAGGCGGCCGTGCTGCGCATGGCCTTCGCCCTCGGGCGCGAACTGGGGCCGCGCGGCGCCACCGCGGTGGCGCTGACACCGGGGTGGATGCGCTCGGAGATCATGCTGGAGCACTTCGGGGTCACGGAGGACACCTGGAGGGACGCGCTGCGGCGCGAGCCGCACTTCTGTATCTCCGAGACCCCGCGCTACGTCGGGCGCGCGGTCGCGGCCCTGGCAGCCGACCCCGAGGTCTCCCGCTGGAACGGGGAGTCGCTGTCCAGCGGCGGCCTCGCGCGGGTCTACGGCTTCACCGACCTCGACGGCAGCCGCCCCGACGCCTGGCGCTACATCGTCGAGGTGCAGGACGCCGGGAAGCCCGCCGACGCGACCGGGTACCGCTGACCCGCCGCGGCGGTCTCCTGCACTGGTCTTGACCTTTCCGGGGTCTCTGAGGCGGTTGGGGCCCCCGGGAAGGCCAAGGCCACCGGAAGGGATCCCGGCGGGATCCGCCCGGCGAACCGGCCGGGGCAAGGACCTCTCCCCGCCGCTCGGACCGGTCCTCGTACCGGTGTCGGAGACGGTGTTCGCCGGACCGGGGACCGGCGCCTTCAGCGGGGGCTGGATGCCCGTGGTGTTCGCGATCCCGGCCGACGGCGCCGAGTACTGCTTCGTCGGCATGCGCGCCGCGCCGAGGGTCGCGTGACCCGGGTCAGCCCGCCCCGGGTCCACCGGCCGCCGGTCCCGCGAAGACCTCAACCATCCCCGCGACGTCCTCGGCGACGCTGCGGTGCGCGGGGTAGCGGCCCTTGCGGCGGCGCAGCGAGATGAGCCCGTCCAGGGCGACCCACAGCCACTCGACCCGCTTAAGGGCGTCCGCCCTGTCGTCGGCCGCGCCGACGGCCAGGAGGTCTCCGGCCATCGAGTCGACGCACCCCTCCAGCCACGCGCTGACCTCGTCGGTCTCCTTGAGCCACTCCATGCTCCCGAAGAGCAGCTGGTACGGCCCCTGGTGCTCCAGCCCCCAGGTCACGTAGACCAGCGCGAACGCGTCGAGCCGTTCGCGCGGCCCCTCGACGCCGCGCAGCGCGGACTCGACCCGCGCGCGGGCGTCGGCGAAGTGCTGTTGGAGCACGGCGTCGATGAGCGCGGCCCACGAGTCGAAGTGCAGGTAGACGGCTGTGGGCGAGACGCCGCAGGCGCGCGCCACGGCGCGCAGCGAGGGGGCGGGGGTGGGCTGGGCCTCCTGGAGCATCGCCGACGCGGCGTCGATCAGGGCCTGGCGCAGATCGCGGCCGTCTCTTCTTCGCCCATCGGCGCTCATCCGCTGTCCTCGTAGCTGCTCGTTTGCCGGTTGACGGCTGTCAATGTACCGTCATTAACACCTGTCAACCACGTGAGGTGCACTGTGGGATCCACCAGAGCAACGATCATCACCGGGGCGAGTTCGGGCATCGGAAGGGAGTTCGCGCGCCGCTTCGCCGAGCGGGGCGACGACGTGGTCCTCGTGGCCCGCCGCCTGCCCCGGCTCGAAAGCCTCGCCGAGGAGCTGCGCGAGCGCCACTCCGTGACGGCGACCCCCGTCGCCCTCGACCTCACGGCCCCCCACCCGGGCCGGGAGCTGCGCTCCCGGCTCACCGGGCTCGGGATCATCGCGGGCGGGCTCGTGAACTGCGCGGGCTTCGGCAGGAGCGAGCCCTTCTCGGAGGCCGACCCGGACGACGTCGCCGCCCAGGTCGCCCTGAACGTCACCGCCACGGTCGACCTGACGAAGGCCTTCTACCCCGACCTGCTCGGCGCGGAGGCGGGCGTCCTCGTCAACGTGGCGAGCATGGCCGGGCAGGCGCCCTTCCCCGGGATGGCCGTCTACTCGGCGGCCAAGGCGTACGTCGTCTACTTCACCGAGGCCCTGTGGGCCGAGGCGCGCGGCAGCCGGCTGCGCGTCCTGTGCGTCTCCCCCGGGGCGACCACCAGCGAGTTCTTCGACATCTCGCGCACACCCACCGAAGGAATCCGCTTCCAGACGCCCGCCCAGGTCGTCGACACGACCTTCCGGGCGCTGCGCACGAACCGGCCCAGCGTCGTGTCGGGGCGCGCCAACGCATTCCTCGCGGGCCTCCTGCCCCGGCTGCCCCGGAGGCTCGTCCTCCGCGCCACCGCGCGGGCGGGCCTCAGGCCGGCCGCCGTGGCCGCGTCCTGAGCCCCCCGCGCCCGGGGCGCGGCCGCCTCAGTCGGCGACGAGCCAGGTGACGGCGGAGCGGGAGCTCGGCGATGCCCTGCGAACGGCGACGTTGCCGGTGCCCTCCCGCTGGCGGCGCGCGACGTAGCCGCCCGGCGCGATACCGGTGGCCCCGTGCCCGGCGTGGACCAGGTAGGCGGCGGTGGTGGTGATCGCCCCCAGGGCGAGGAAGGAGCGGTCGCGGACCACGGTGGTCCAGCGGCAGGTCCCGGGGTCGGCGACGAGGGTGTGCGGGTTGCCTCCCGAGGCGCTGCGCAGCACCTCGACCCCTTCGGGAGGCACCTCGCTCCACCACTCCCCGTCCGGGAGGTCGACGTCGTCGACGACGAACCGGCGCGGAACGACGATCAGGTCGCCCTGGGCCTGGAGCCCGTCGATGACGGGCACGGCCGCCTCCCGCTCCAGGTGGTCAAGGACGTCCAGGCCGCTGCGTTCGGTGAGTTGGGCAAGGGTCACGGTCATGTCGGTCACCTCTGGCCGCTCGTCGGGACACCGGCCTTGGCGCCGGCGTTTCGGAAGCTCCTCCGCTGATCGCGGCCTTTCCGGGGTCTCAACCGCGTCCGAGACCCCGAAAAGGTCACGATCGGTGGGAGAAACGGATATCGGGCGGGGCGCTAGGTGGTGCTGGCCATGAGGTTGTTGACGGCGTCGCTATCGCGGACTGATCTTGACGGGCGTCAACGACGCATGGCCTTGAACGGTTGCGAAAATCGCGTGTTCGTGCCTCAACACGCCGCTGGTTCTGCGCATCAGATGTGCTGGTCAGAGGGCCAGATTCGGACGGAAAAGTCAAAGTTGCCTTTATCTGCCCGACCCTTCATGGTGGACGCCGGACGAGAGGAGCAGCTGGTGGCAGATGCGGTCGTTGGCAAGGCGGAACAGCTCGAACTAGAGCAGTGTGCGATAGAGACGATGTACGGGCGCCTGGACGCTGAGAAGTCCGACATCGGGGCGGCGCGAGCCCGCTTGATGGGTTCGCCGGTCGACGGGGCAGAAGCCCGCCAGGCGAGGGATGCCGAGCTCGCACGGCTGGAGGGAGCCCTCGGCCGGCTTCAGCTGGCGGAACGGTCCCTGTGCTTCGGGCGGATCGACAGCAGCACTGGCGAATCGCTGCATGTTGGCCGCGTCGGACTGCGCTCCGAGTCAGGCGAGATCCTCTTGGTGGACTGGCGCGCGGAGGCTTCTCGGCCCTTCTACGCGGCTACGTTGGCCTCTCCTTTGGGCGTACGCCGCCGCCGTCACGTGCGCGTCGAGGGTCGCCGGCTCGTCGATGTCTCCGACGAGATCCTCGACGGGACGATTCCGACCGCGGTGGACGTGGTCGGCGATGGGCCGCTTGTCTCGGCGTTGAGCGGGGCTCGGACGGGGCGTATGCGCGAGGCGGCCTCGACGCTGCAGCGGGAGCAGGACGAGATCGTGCGGTCAGAGTGTCGGGGAGTGATGGTCGTCGACGGCGGCCCCGGAACGGGCAAGACGATCGTCGCCCTGCACCGGGCCGCGTACGTGCTCTACGCGTTTCCGACGATGGCTGAGCGCGGCGTTCTCGTCTTCGGTCCGAACAGACGTTTCCTCGCCTACATCTCCGAAGTGCTGCCCTCGCTCGGAGAGAACAATGTCGAGCTGGCCACTGCGCCGGATCTCGTCGGGGTTGAGGCGACGAGGTCCGAGCCGGACGCGGTAGCGCTCGTCAAAGGGCGCCGCTCGTTCGGCGAAGCGCTTGCACGAAGGGTGCAGGAGCGGCAGCCGCATGGCGTGCCTCTCCGGCTCACCACCGCGCACGGTCAGGCCGTCCTGGACGCCCCTCGCGTGGACGCGGCCCGGCGCAGCGCCTTGCAGGGCGGCGTCGGCCACAACCGCGCACGGGGCCTGTTCCTCGAGCACGTCGTGGATGACCTGGTGAACGAGTTGGAGCAGCAGACCGCGAAGGAGATCTCGGACTTCGAGGACGAGCTCAAGGAAGTCGGGGTCGACCTCGACCGCATGTTCGGCCGCCGACCCGGAGACCCCGAACCGGACGGCATCCAGTCTTCTGACGGCCTCGACATTGACTGGGATCGCATCCGTGATGATCTCCTCGAAGATTCCGGCATCGATCGGATCATCTCCGGGGTGTGGCCGTCACTTCGCGCGGAGGACGTCCTGCGCGGGCTGCTCACGGACCCGGATGCGCTGGCCCGCGCCATGCCCGAGCTTTCCGGCGAGCAGATCGCCTCGATCGGCTCTGCGGTGGAGACCGGGTGGAGCAGAGCTGATCTCGCGGCGCTGGACGAAGCGCGAGCGCTCGTGGATGGGCTCCCCAAGACGGTCTACGGGCACATCGTGGTCGATGAGGCGCAACAGCTCTCCGAGATGGAGTGGCGGATGCTCATGCGCCGCTGCCCGAGCCGCTCGATGACCATTGTCGGCGACCTCGCACAAGCAGGACCAACAACCACGATCACGCGGTGGGAGGACGCGCTGGAACCGTTCGTCGCCGATCGATACGCGCATCACACGCTCACCGTCAACTACCGCACGACCGCCGAGATCCTCGACGCCACCATGCCCGTACTCGCCCGCATCGCCCCGTCGCAACGCCTCTCGTACTCGATCCGCCACGGCGAACCCCCGGCCTACCTCACCGTCCCGGACTCTGATGTCGATACGGCTCTCGACGATCTCGTCGCTCGGCTTCAAAACGAGCATCCCGACGATCTGGTCGGCATCATCGCCACCACTCGGCGAGCCCGAAGGATCGAGGGCGGGCCCCTCAGACACGGGACCGTCGTCGTGCCTGCCCCCGACGCGCGAGGGTTGGAATTCGACGCGGTGATCATCATCGATCCCGACGAGATCCAAGGCGAAAGCGCGACCGGCCTCCGCGACCTCTATGTCGCGCAGACTCGAGCAACCAAGCGACTCATCACGCTAACGATCACATCGGCCGACGCAGCGGCGCTTCCCGTATAAGCCACGTCCTAAGACGGAGCAGCAGAGCATGACTTCGAGCCCGAGCTCGTCGATCGGCGGCAAGTCACGCACGAGCAGCCACAAGAACGCACCGCTCACTCCCGAGGGTCGCAAGCGACTCGTGGAACGCTGCCGCACCCGGCCGATCGCGCACGTGGCCGCCGAGATAGGGATCTCGCGAGCGACCGCCTCGAAGTAGGTGAACAGGTACCGCCAGCATGGCGAACTCGGCCTCTACGACCGTTCTTCGGCGCCGGTCCGGCAGCCAAGCGCGACACCCGGCGAGACGGTGGCGCGTATCGGGCAGCTGCGCAGGGAGGAGAAGTGGTCGGCTTCCCGCATCGCCTTCGAGCTCCGCGAGGAGGGACCCGCCGTCAGCCGGCGCACGATCACCCGGCACCTGGCTCAGCTGGGCTTAAACCACAGGCGGTTCATCGACCCGAACGGCGAGACGAACCGGGAGGTCAAGACGATCGCCTCCAAGCATCCCGGGCACATGACCCACCTGGACGTGAAGAAGGTCGGACGCATCCCCGACGGCGGCTGGCGCGCCCACGGCAAAGACAGCCCCGAGGCCAGGGCCGCAGCCCGCACGAAGACCCGCGGAGCGCGAGCGGGGTACGCGTACCTGCACTCCGCGATCGACGGGCACACGCGCCTGGCGTACACCGAGTCACTCGAGAACGAACAGGGCCCCACCACCGTCGCGTTCTTGAACCGCGCCCGCGAATGGTTCGCCAAGCACGGGATCGTGAAGATCGAGCGGATCATCACCGGCAACGGCGCCTGCTACCGCTCCAACGCCTTCGCCGCCACCCCGAACGGTACCGAGCACCGGCGGACGAAGCCGTACACGCCCAAGCACAACGGGAAAGTCGAACGCTACAACCGCATCCTGGCCGAAGAGTTCCTGGACGCGAGGACCTGGACCTCAGAGCAGCAGCGCGAAAAAGCGCTGGAGACCTGGAACCTGCACCACAACTACCACCGGCCCCACGGCGCGCACGACGGCAAGCCACCCGCCTCCGCGACCCCGCAACACGTCAACAACGTCATGGCCTCATACAGCTAGGTCCGGCGGGCGAGCCGGGCGTACAGGGCCTTGGGGAGGCGGTAGGACCATCCGGCCGCCGCGACCGGGTCGTCGATGCCGTCGGGGACGGTGAGGCGGCGGCGCCTTCCGTCGCGCTCGACCGAGCCGTTGACGGCGAGCAGCAGCCGCGCGGGCCGGAACCGCACGTCGAGCGGCATGTCGTACAGCCTCAGCTCGCAGCCGGGGTTGCCGGGGCCGGGCGCCGAGGCGACCAGGCGCAGTCCGGCCTGGTCGACGTAGGCGTCCCAGCCCAGCCGCTCGATGGCGGTGCGGCGCACCTCCACGTTGCGTTCGGCGGCGATCCGCTCCGCTGTCGGCTCCCGCAGGACCCACTCCGGCACGGGGGTCCCGTGCCGGACGTGCACGCCCCAGCCGTCGCCGAACTCCACCTCGGGCCCGTCCTCGCGGTGCAGCCGGACCTCCCCGTTCGGGGCGACGGGCAGCGGTTCGCGGTGGACGGCCCTGGGCCGCTCGGCCACGACGCACACCTCTTCCCCCGGCCACCACCAGCCGCAGGAACGGGCCGGCGCCGCCCACAGGTCCAGTCGGCGGCCGGTCTCCCGGGAACCGTGATCATGCCCAGGCGGCGCCAGGCGTCGTAGCGGGCGATCCAGTGCGCCTCGTGCCGGCCGCTCCAGAGGACACCGACCGGGCCGCCCGCCAGGGTGGTGAAAGCCGTGCGCAGCGGGGCGCCCACCGCGTCGTGGACGCCGCGCCGCAGCGGGTCCCGGACGACGGCGTCCAGCAGCAGTCGCAGGTCCGTCCCCTGCCGCAGGGCCTCATGAGGGGGTGTTCCCCTCACGACCGCCCGTTGGCCGTGGCGGGGGACGCGGGCCAGGCTCGCGTCGATCCGCCGGTCGAGGTCCTGGCGCAGCCGCGCCGTGGCGGACGCCAGCCGGGAGGCGAACGGCCGGTCGGCCTCGTTGTGGAGCCCGGTGAGGCTCCCCAGCCGCGCGGGCGAGGGGGCGGGGCGTGCGGCCGGATCCACGTCCAGCATGGCCGCGGGGGATTCGACCCACAGGAAGTGGGGGCGCTTCCCGCCGACGAGCCCGTACAACCCGGTGATCACCGCCTCAGCGGCCGGCCGGTCGGCGGGGAGAGTGGAGAACGCGCGGCCCAGCCATTCCTCGCGGATGTCGACGGCCTGCCGCAGCGGTTCGGAACCGGTGATCGGGCTTCCCGGCCCGATCGTCCCGGTCATCGGGCAGCGGCGTTGTCGCCTTTCCCATGGTTCATAAGCGGATTTCTACCGCATCCCGACCGGTCCCGCAAGAGCCCTGCGGGGTGGTCCCGGAGGACTCCGCCTGTCGGCGGGGATGCCTCTCTTGCGTCATAATCGACCCCAGCGGCGTCCGGGTCGACGCCGCGGAGTCGCGCGCCCCTTTCACCGCGCTCCTCCGTGGACGACCGGGATCCGCGCCCGAGCCGGTGGGCCCCTCCCCTCTCCTCCGCAGGGGGGCCAGCACTACTCCGTCAAGGGGTGCGCGTATGCGCGCGGATGGGGAGGAAAGCCACCTGGCTACCCGTTGGCGGCGGACTCTAGGGTTGGTGCAGCAGCGAACCGGGGGAGACCGCCAAGCCCTCGCGCGAGAAGAACCCAAATCCACGCGGGTGAAGCGGGGCGCGGGGCGCGGCCGGAGACCACGGACGGGCACGCCGCTGCCACACGTTCTCTCGCAATCCCTCTTCGGCATTGTCGCGGAACCCAGGACCATCACCCATGGGACCGGAATGAGCCGCTGACTGGAGGATCCGATGTCCCTGGTACTTGATCCGGGAGTGCTCCGCGCCTCCCCACCCCCCTCACCGCCGGGTGCCGGCGCGGAGCGCGACCTGTTCCTCGACGCGCTCCGGCTCTTCGTGATCGCCCTGGTGGTGCTGCAGCACTGGCTGATGCCGGTCCTGTCGTACTCCGGCCAGACCCTGGGCCTGGGGAGCGTCCTGACCGCCCCGGGCGCGTTCACGCTCACCTGGGTCGCCCAGGTCATGCCGCTGATCTTCTTCGTGGGCGGCACCGCCAACGCCATGAGCTGGGGGGGCGTGCGCCGACGCGGCGGGACGCTGCCCGGGTGGCTCGCCCGCCGCCTGCGCCGGCTCGCCTGGCCGGTGGTCCCGCTGGCCGCGACGTGGCTGGTGCTCTCGTCCGCCTACCTCGTCTGGGGCGCGCCGGAGCAGCCGTTCACGGTCGCGGCGAAGGTCGCGGCCATCCCCCTGTGGTTCCTGGCGGCCTACCTGATGGTGGTCGCGCTCACGCCGCTGGCGGGCCTGGCCGAGCGCCGGTACGGCTGGTGGGCCCCCGCCGCCCTGCTCGCCGCCGCGGTCGCCGTGGACCTGCTGCGCTTCACGACCGGGGTGTCCGAGCTGGGCTACCTGAACGTGGCGTTCGTGTGGATCGGCGTGTACCAGCTCGGGTTCCGCTACGCGGGCGGGGCGCTCACCCGGACGCCCTCTCTGGTGATGACGGTCTGCGGCTTCGGGATCGCGATCGCCCTGGCCGCCTTCGGCCCCTACTCGCTCAACATGACCGGTGTCTTCGCCGTGGAGGCGTCCAACGTCAACCCGCCGACCCTGGTCCTCGCCGCGCTGGCCGCCGGGCAGATCGGCACGGCCATGCTGCTGCGCGGCCGGATCCTCGCGTGGACGGACCACAGGCTCCCGGTGCGGCTGCTCGACTGGGCCCGCCCGAGGCTCATGACGGTCTACCTGTGGCACCTGGTGCCGATGGCCGTCTTCACCGGGGTCGCCGTGGTGGGAGCCGGCGTGGACACCCCGTCCCCGTTCGGCCTGGCGTGGCTGGGCTGGAGCGTCCTGGGCATCGTGGTGATGACGCCGATGCTGTGGCCTCTGGTGCAGTGGACCGCGCGGTTCGAGGAACCGCCGCGCGTCGCGTACGGCTCCCCCGGCCTGGTCCGCGTCATCGTGGCGGGCCTGCTGATCGCCGGAGGGCTCCTCACGCTGACGATCGTCGGTTTCCAGGCCGGCGTGGCACCGCTGTCGGCCCTCCTGGCCCTCGTGGTCGGTCTGCTGCTGACCTGGACGCCCATCCGGTTCGCACGCCGGGCGGGGACGGCCGCCGCGGGCGGCTAGGGTTACCGGGCATGGCCTCCACCGTGCTGTACCCCTGCGACCCGCTCCGGCCTCACCTGGTCGACGCGCACTTCCGCGGCGAGGCGGCGGCCGCCCGCGACCTGGGCGCCGCCACCGCGCTGCTCGACCACGACGCGCTGCTGCGCGGGGACGTCGACGGGGCGGTCGGCCGGGTGCCCGCCGACGCCGGGCCCCTGTGGTACCGCGGCTGGATGGTCCCCGCGCCGCGCTACGACGCGCTGGCCGCCGCGCTCGCCTCCCGCGGCGGCGCCCTGGTGGTGGACGCCGCGGCCTACCGCCGCGCCCACGAGCTTCCCGGCTGGTACCCGCTCTTCGCCGGGGCCACCCCGCGCAGCGTGTGGTGCGGGGCCGCGCCGGGGGAGGTCCCCCCGGCCGGGCTGCTGGCGGAGCTGGTCGCCCCGCTGGGCGGCGGCCCCGGGGTCGTGAAGGACTTCGTCAAGTCGCGCAAGTACGAGTGGGAGGACGCCTGCCACGTGCCCGACCTGCGCGACGCCGCCCGCCTGCACCGGGTGGTGGCGCGGATGGTGGAGCTGCAGGGCGGCTTCCTCGACGGCGGGATCGTGGTGCGCGCGTTCGAGGAGTTCACCGGCGCGGAGGCGCGCGTGTGGTGGGTGGGCGGGGAGCCCGCGGCCGTGGGCGCCCACCCCGACAGCCCCGGGGAGCGGCCCGTCCCGGACCTGCGGGACGTCCGCCCGCTGGTGGGCGCGCTGGGCCACCCGTTCGTCACCACCGATCTCGCCCTCCGCGCCGACGGCCGGTGGCGGGTGGTCGAGGTGGGCGACGGCCAGGTCAGCGGCCTCCCGGCGACCCTCGGCCCCGAACCGGTCCTGAGCGCGCTACTGAGAGCCTGAGGCCGGGGGCGGGCCGCGTCACCGCGCGGACGCGGCGCGCAGCAACCGGAGCTGGCCGATCTCGGCGGCGTTCTTCATCAGTTCGGCGTTCACCCAGGCGAGCATGTGGGCGACGGTCTTGTCGGGGTCGTCCTGCCAGGGGAACGGCGCGGGGGCGTCCAGGTCGGCGTCGGAGAGCCCGTCCAGCACCTCCAGCCACCGGGCGCGCAGGCCCCGCAGCCACTCGACCGCCGCCGGGCCGCCGCCCGGCCACCCGACCTCGGTCCGGTCCGGCGGGGTCCGGCCCCGCGCGTGGTCGATGGTCGTCGTCCACCACCAGCCGATGTGCCAGCCGACCCAGGCGATCGTGGGGACCGGGACGGGATCGGGCTCGGTCTCCGCCCAGTCGGGCGCCCACTCCCCGTCGGCGCCGCGCCGCAGCGTCCAGCAGTAGGGGACCGGCTCCCACAGGAAGTCCTCCGGTTCCAGTCTCTCCAGGTGGAACTCGAACAGCGACCAGGTCAGGTCGAACTGCCATCGCATCAGGTCACAACGGGAAGTGGGCACCGGCACACCCTGCCACACCGCCGGCCCGTCCCGAAAGCCGTTTTCGGGTGCCCTCCCCGCCGATCTTGACCTTTTCGGGGTCTCAGAAGCGGTTGAGACCCCGAAAAGGTCAAGATCGCCGGGGAGGAACGGACCCCGGCCCGACAGAGCCCGAACCACCCCCGCGCCGAAGGTTCCCTAGACTGGGCGGCCATGGGCACGAGTGGGCGGGTGGGGGCCGCGGCCACGCGGAGGAAAGGCGCCTCCGTGGTCGTGCGGCCGGCCGTTCCGTTCGACCCGGACGCCGAGATCCCCTTCGTCATCGCGACGGAGGCCGACGTCCCCAGCCACGAGGTGGAGTGGGAACCGCACGCGCACCCGGTGCACGAGCTGGTGTGGGTGCGGCGCGGGGTCATGAGCGTCCGCGTCGGCCGGCGCGTGTGGGCGCTGCCCAACAGCGTGGGGCTGTGGATCCCCGCGGGCACCGTGCACGGCGGCCGGCTGTCCGCGGGCGCCGAGTTCCACGCGAGCTACTTCTCGCCGTCCAGCTCCACGTTCGCCCCCGAGGCCCCCGTGAGCGTCCGGCTCGGCCCGCTGCTGCACGAGCTCCTCGTGTTCCTCGCGGACACGAAGATCCCCGACTCCGGTCGCGGCCACGCGGAGAAGCTCGTGTTCGAGCTCCTGGAACCGTCGGCGCACCCGCTCGACCTGCCGCTGCCGCTCGACCCGCGCATCGAGCCGATCGCCTCGCACCTGGTCGACGACCCGGCCGACCAGCGCTCCCTGGACGACTGGGCCGCCGTCACCGGGCTCAGCACCAGGACCCTCGCCCGCGCCTTCCTCGCGTCGACGGGGCACAGCTTCGGCCGGTGGAGGCAGACGCTGCGCGTCCACGTGGCGCTGGCCCTGCTGTCGTCGGGCCTGTCGGTCTCGGAGACCGCCGAGGCCGTGGGCTACGGCACCCCCAGTTCGTTCATCGACGTGTTCCGCCGCGCCACCGGCACGACCCCCGGGCAGTACCGCCAGACCGCCCTGTGACCCGCGCCGCGCCCCGGCCCCGCCTCCGGGTCGCCGGGTGGGCGAACACACCCCGCCGCGGCCCGGACGGGCACCGCCGAAGAAATCGCTGGTCAAGGCGTTCTCCTTGAGCGACAGACAGTATCCTGTCCGTTATGCCGCATTTGATGTCTCAAGTCGCGGATTGCGCCATGAGGGCAACCTTACCTAGCATGCGACTTAGGCAAGCCTGATCTAACTTCCGTTGGATTCGGGGCTTCCCGTCATGCCCCCGAGCCGACAGCCGAGGAACGAACACGCATGTCCACCAGCCGAGCAGCGCGGTGCTGACCGCGCGCGACGCCGCGCCGGCGCGCGGCGGGCCACCCGCACCAGCGGCCGCGCGGCGCGGCACCGCCCGCCGGCTCCTCGTCGTCGCCGTCGGTGTCGCCCTCTGCGCGGCCCTCTCCGCGCTCAGCCTCTTCGTTGGCTCGGGGGACCTGTCCCCGAGCGAGTCGTGGAACGCCCTCAACGGGGTCGGGACGGCCGCCGACGTCGTCATCGTCCGCGACTACCGGGTGCCCCGCACCCTCCTCGCGGTCACCACCGGGGCCGCGCTCGGAACGGCCGGAGCCGTCATCCAGGCCATCACCCGCAACCCCCTCGCCGACCCCGGCATCCTCGGGGTCAACGCCGGGGCGTTCCTCGCCGTCGCCGTCGGCGCCGCGTTCTTCGGGGCCACCGGCACCTCGGGCCAGGTCTGGTGGGCCCTCGGCGGCGCGCTGGCCACGTCCGTCGCGGTGTACCTCGTCGGAACGTCCGGCCGCCAGGGCGGCAACCCGGTGCAGATGGTCCTGGCCGGGGTCGCCGTCGGCGCCGTCTTCAGCGGGTTCAGCCACGGCATCACCCTCATGACCCCCGAGGTCTTCGACCGGATCCGCTTCTGGTCGGCCGGGTCCCTCCAGGGCCGCCAGACGGACGTGCTCTGGGGCGTCCTCCCCTTCGTCGCCGCCGGGCTGCTGATCGCGGTCGCGCTCACCCGGTCGTTCAACACCCTGGCCCTGGGCGACGACCTCGCCCGCTCGCTCGGCGGCCGGGTGGTCCTCGTCCGCGGCGCCGGGTTCCTGTCCGTCACCCTGCTGTGCGGGGCCGCGACGGCCGCCGTCGGCCCCGTGTCGTTCCTGGGGCTCATGGTCCCCCACGCCGTGCGCATGGTCGTGGGGCCGGACCAGCGGTGGGTCGTCCCGCTCAGCCTCCTGGCTGCCCCCGTCGTCTTCCTGTCCGCCGACATCCTCGGCAGGGTCGTCACCGCCGGCGAACTGCCCGTGGGGATCGTGACCGCCTTCCTGGGCGCGCCCGTGCTCGTCTGGCTCGTCCGACGCAAGGAGGTCAAACCCCTGTGACCGCAACCCGACTGTGGCCCCGGGGCGTCGTCCTCCTCCGCTCCCGGAGGGGGAGGCTCAGCCTCCGGATCGGCCTCCGCTCCTTCTCTGTGGGACTCGCCTTCCTGGCCGCCGCGCTCCTGGTGAGCACCTACTCGCTCACCATCGGCGAGTCCGACCTGCCGCTCGGCGACGTCGCGGACGCCCTGCTCGGCCGCGCCGACGACGGGGTGGCCCGCATCGTCCTCGAATGGCGCCTGCCCCGCGTGCTCCTGGCCGTGGTCGGCGGCGCGGCGCTCGCGCTGAGCGGCGCGGTGTTCCAGACCATCACGCGCAACCCGCTCGGCAGCCCGGACGTCATCGGCTTCAACATGGGCGCGTACACCGGCGCCCTCGTCAGCATGCTCGTCATCGGCGGCGGCTACCTGGCGACCGTGGCGGGCGCCCTCGTCGGCGGCACGCTCACCGGGCTCGTCGTCTACCTGCTGGCACTGCGCCAGGGCCTCCAGGGCTACCGCCTGATCATCGTCGGTATCGGCGTCAGCGCCCTGCTGGCGTCACTCAACGCCTACCTCAAGATCACCGTGAGCCTGGAGGAGTCGCTCTCGGCCTCGGTGTGGGGGGCGGGGTCGCTCGCCACCGCGGCCTGGACCGACGTCGTCCCGGTGCTGGCCGTCGTGGCCGTGCTCGCCCCCGTGCTGATGTTCGTGAACCGCGACTCGGGGCTCCTCGCGCTCGGCGACGACGCCGCCCACGGCAGAGGCGTGGACGTCGAGCGGCTGCGCCTGGTGCTCCTCGCCGTCGGCGTCGTCCTCACCGCCGCGGTGACCGCCGTGGCCGGTCCCATCGCCTTCATCGCGCTGGTCGCGCCGCAGCTCGCGGTGCGCCTCACCCGGACACCGGCCATCCCCCTGCTGCCCACGGCGTTCCTCGGGGCGTCCCTCCTCGCGCTCGGCGACCTCGTCGCGCGCACCGTCATCGCCCCCGCGCAGCTCCCCGTCGGCGTCGTCACCGCCACCATCGGCGGCGGCTACCTGGTCTGGCTGCTGGTCGCGCAAGCGAGAAAGGCCTGAACGAATGCCCCCGACCGCTCCCGAGAACGGCGTCCGGCCCCTCGCCGGGGGACGCCTGGACGCGCGCGGCCTCACCGTCTCCTACGGCGGCGGCGCGATCCTGGACGGCCTCGACGTCGGCATCCCCGCCGGTTCCTTCACCGTCATCGTCGGCCCCAACGCCTGCGGCAAGTCCACGCTCCTGCGGAGCCTCTCGCGCCTGCTGCCCGCCCGGTCCGGAAGCGTCCTGCTGGACGGCGCGGACCTGCGCGACCTGCGGACCAAGGAGCTGGCCCGCAAGGTCGGCCTGCTGCCGCAGAGTTCGACGGCCCCCGAGGCGATCACCGTCGTCGACCTGGTGTCGCGGGGCCGCCACCCCCACCAGGGCGTGTTCCGCCAGTGGTCGGACACCGACGAGCAGGCCGTGCGGGAGGCCCTGGAGGCCACCCGCCTCACCCCGCTGTCGGAAGCCGTCGTCGACCAGCTGTCGGGCGGCCAGCGCCAGCGCGTCTGGATCGCGATGGTGCTGGCGCAGCAGACCCCCGTCATGCTCCTCGACGAGCCCACGACGTTCCTGGACATCGCGCACCAGATCGAGGTCCTGGACCTGTGCGCGACGCTCAACGACGAGGGGCGCACCCTCGTCGCCGTACTCCACGACCTCAACCAGGCGGCGCGCTACGCCACGCATCTCATCGCCATGAAGGACGGCGTGATCGCGGCGGAGGGGCCGCCCCGGGACGTCGTCACCGAGGAGCTCGTGTCGGAGGTCTTCGGCGTCCGGGCGCGCGTCGTCGACGACCCCGAGACCGGGACGCCGCTCATCGTCCCGCTGGCCCGCGGCGCCGTCGCCGCCCGCCCCTGACCACACCCCTTCCCCACTCACACGGAAAGCCGAGAATGAGAACCACACACGCAGCAAAGGGCTTCCGCGCGCTCGCCGCCGGGCTCGCCGTCCTGACCCTCGCCGCGACCGGCTGCGGCACGTCGTCGGGCGCGGAGGAGGAGGGCGAGGCCGCGCTGCTCGCCTCCGTCGACACCCACTTCGGCACCGTCGACATCCCCGAGCCGGAGGACGGCGACCTGACCGTCGTCGCGCTGGGCTGGTCCGACGGCGAGGTCGCCCTCTCCCTGGGCGTCAAGCCGGTCGCCATCCACGACTGGCAGAGCTTCGGCGCGGAGAACAAGGGCGTCGGCTCCTGGGCGGCGGACCAGTTCGGCGACGACACCCCCGAACTCATCGAGAGCACGGACGGCTCCGTCAACTACGAGCAGATCCAGGCCCTGGACCCCGACCTCATCCTCAACGTGCGCGCCGCCCTCGACGACAAGGCGCACGAGCGGCTGAGCGAGATCGCGCCGACTGTCGCCCCGCCGAAGGACACCCCGGACTTCGCCGTCGACTGGCGCACCCACACCAGCGTCATCGCCCAGGCGCTGGGCAGGGAGGCCGAGGGCGAGGAGCTGGTCGCGGACCTGGACGCCCGGTTCGAGGAGCTGCGGACCGAGCACCCCGAGTTCGAGGGCGTCACGATGGCCTCCGGCTCCAAGTTCGGCGACGCCTACGGCGCCAGCCTGCCCGGCGACAGCCGGTTCGACATCTACGGCGAGCTCGGCTTCGTGCTCAACCCCGCGATCGAGGAGCTGCCGAACCCGAGCGGCTTCTACGCGGGCGTCTCGGTCGAGCAGGTCTCGGCCCTGGACGCGGACGTCGCGGTGCTCACCACCATCGGCTACCCGCTCTCTGAGCTCACCGAGGACCCGCTCATCCAGGCGCTCCCGGTCGTGGAGGACGAGCGCGCCCTGTTCGTCGACCCCGAGGGCGACGTCATGCGCGGCGCCACCGCCGGAACCACGGCGAGCATCGGCATCGCCCTGGACGCGGTGGTCCCCGATCTCACCGAAGCCGTCGACAAGCTCGAGGACTGACCCCCCGCGAGAAACCCGCCGACGACCTCGGCGCCGGCGCCGTGCAAAAACGGACATGACAGGGCGCTAACGTCGAGGTCGTCAACAGAGTCCCCCCGCTCGGGGCCGCTTCGAGGAGCCCGTCATCACCCGCGACAGCACGCCGCCCGGCCAGGACCCCGGCGCGGCCCCGAACGACACCGCGGCGGCGCGCAGGGGCGTGCGCCGCACCCTTCGGCGCCACCGGTCGAGCGTCGTCCGCTCGGCCCTGCTGATCATGGGGCACCAGGCGTGCGAGGCCCTCGTCCCCGTGGCGATCGGCGTGGCGATCGACACCGCGATCGTCCGCGAGAGCCCCGGCCTGCTCCTGCTCTGCCTGCTCGGGCTGGCCGTCCTCTTCGGCGCGCTCACCCTGTGCTGGCGCTGGGCGGCGCGCTACGGCTACGGCGCCGCCATCGACGAGGCCCATCTGCTGCGCACCGAACTCGCCCGGCGGCTCCTGGACCCCCTCGGGACCCGGCTGCGGCGCACCCGCGGGGAGCTGCTCTCCATCGCGTCGTCCGACGCCGACCTGGCGGCCAAGGCGGTGAACTACGTCCCCGGGCTGTGGGGCGCCGCCGCCGCCCTCGCCGTCAGCTGCGCCGTGCTCCTGACCGTCGACCTGAGGCTGGGGGCCGTCCTCATCGCGACGTCGATCGCGGCCACCCTGTCGCTGAACGCCCTCTCCCCGCTGCTCTCGCGCCGCAGCACCACCCAGCAGGAGACCCTCGCCGACGCGTCCGCGCTCGCCACCGACCTCGTCTCCGGCCTGCGCGCGCTCCAGGGGATCGGCGCGCAGCGCAGCGCCGCCGACCGCTACCGCGCGGTCAGCACCGGGGCCGCCGACGCCGGGATCCGGGCGGGCGACGCCAAGGCGCTCCAGAGCGGGGCGACGGTCCTGGCCAGCGGCCTCGTGCTCGTCGTCTCCGTGGCGGGCGCCAGCCTCCTGGCCGCCCGCGGCGATATCTCGATCGGGGCCCTGGTCGCCGCGGTGGGGGCCGCGCAGTTCATCTCCGAACCCCTCACGAACGTGGGGTCCTACCTCCAGCTGCGCGCCGCGACCCGGGCCGGCGCGGTCCGCGTCGGCGGCGTGCTGGACTCCCCGCCGTCCCGGGGCGCGAACGCCGGCGGAGCCGCGCCCGCCCCCGCCGGGGCCGCCCTCCCGCTGGTGTTCCGGAACGTCTCGGCGCGGCCCCGCTCCGACGGGGACCCCGAGGGCATCACCCTCACCGTCGAACCGGGCGAGTTCGTGGGCGTCGTCGCCGAGGAGCCCACCGTCGAACTCCTGCGCCGCCTCCTGGACGGCGACCCGCCCGACGGGGCGAGCGGCACGCTCGCCCTCGGCCCGACCCCCGTGGCCGGACTCGGCCACGCCGCGCGGCGCTCCCTCATCCACCTGGAGCCGCACCGGCCCGACCTGTTCACCGGCACGATCCGACACAACCTCACCCTCGGCTCGGACGGGGACGCCGACCTGGACCGCGCGCTGGCGGCCGCGAACGCGACCGAGTTCGTCTCCGCGCAGCCCCTCGGGACGGACGCCCCGCTGCGGGACCGGGGGCTCACCCTCTCGGGCGGTCAGCGCCAGCGGCTCGCCCTCGCCAGGGCGCTGCACGCCGACCCTCCCGTCCTGGTGCTGCACGAGCCGACGACCGCCGTGGACTCGGTCACCGAGGAGGCCATCGCGGACGGCCTCGCCGCCCTGCGGCACCGCGACCGCGCGCGGACCTCGGTCCTGTTCACGACCAGCCCCGCGCTCCTGGCGCGGACCCACCGCGTGGTGCTGATCGAGGACGGCCGCGTGGCCGCGAGCGGCACCCACCACGAACTGCTCCGCGACAGCGAGCCCTACCGCAAGCGGGTGCTCCGATGACCGTCCTCCCCATCGCCGGGCGCGCCGAGACCTGGTCCGCGCTGGGCCGCCGCGTCGCGGCCATGCCCGTGCTGACGGCCGCCGCCCTGGCGTCGTCCCTGCTCGCCGCCGCGTCCGGCCTCGTCGGACCGTGGACCGTCGGGCTCCTCGTCGACAGCGTCTCGGCGGGCGACGGCACCGAGCGGATCGCGGTCCTCGGGACGGTCCTGGCCGCCTCCGTCGCCGCGGGCGCCGCGCTGACCGCCCTGGGCTCCGCGCTCGTCGGCCGCCTGGGCCAGCGGGTCCTCGCCCGGATGCGCGAGGACGCGGTCGCGAACGCCCTCGACCTGCCCTCGGCGGTGCTGGAGGAGAGCGGGCACGGCGACCTGCTCACGCGCATCGGCGACGACGTGGCGGTGGTCAGCCAGGCCGTGGTGTCCCTGCTGGCCCCGTGGGTGGGCGCCGCCCTGACCGTCTCGCTCACCGTGGCGGGCCTGGCCTCCCTCGACCCGTGGCTGGCCCTGGCCGGGCTCTGCGCCGTACCGGTCTACGCGGTGTCGCTGCGCTGGTACCTGCCCCGGTCGGCGCCGCGCTACGCGGCCGAACGGGTGGCGTTCGCCGAGCGCGCCGAGCTCATCGTGGCCTCCCTCACCGGGCTCCCGACCGTGCACGCCTACCGCGTGGAGGAGCGGCAGGCGGAGCTGGTCGAGGGGGCGTCGGCGCGCGCCCGCGCGATCTCGCGCGACGTGCTGTGGTTCTTCACCGGGTGGAGCAAGTGGCTGAACATCGCCGAGCTCGTGGGGCTGGGCTGCGTCATCGCCACGGGGTTCGCCCTGGTGTCCTCCGGCGCGGTCACGGCCGGGGCGGTGACGGCGGCGGCGCTGTACTTCCACCGGCTGTTCAACCCCCTCGGCCTCATCGCGACGAGCTTCGACGAGGTCCAGTCGGCGGGGGCCAGCCTCTCGCGCATCGTCGGCATCGCGCGGAGCCCGGAGCGGCGGCCGGTACCGACGGGCGGGGCGGACGCCGGTCCGCGCACCGGCGAGGTGGAGGTCAGCGGGCTCACCCACCGCTACGGCGACGCGGTCGTCCTGCGCGACGTCTCCTTCCGCGTACGCGACGGCGAGAGGGTCGCGCTGGTCGGCGCGAGCGGAGCGGGCAAGTCCACCCTGGCCGCCGTCATCGCGGGGCTCCTGCGGCCCTCCTCGGGGAGCGTCGCCGTCGGCGGCGTCGACGCGGCGGCGGCCCGGGAGGCGGGGTCGCGCGCCGTCGCCCTCGTCTCGCAGGAGGCCCACGTGTTCACCGGCCCCCTGCACGCCGACCTGCGCCTGGCCCGGCCGGAGGCGACGCGCGCCGAACTCGTGGACGCGCTCGCCCGCGTGGGGGCCGCCGAGTGGGTGGGGGAGCTTCCCGACGGCCTGGACACGGCCGTCGGCGAGTCGGCGCACGCCCTGACCCGCGAGCAGACGGCCCAGCTCGCGCTGGCCCGCGCGGTCCTCGCCGACCCGCTCGTCATGGTCCTGGACGAGGCCACCGCCGAGGCGGGCAGCCAGGACGCCGCGCGCCTGGAGGCCGCCTCGGCGGCGGCCCTCGACGGCCGCACGGGCGTCCTGGTGGCGCACCGCCTCTCCCAGGCGGTGACCGCCGACCGCGTGCTGGTCCTGGAGCACGGCGAGATCGTCGAGCAGGGCACCCCCGACGAGCTCCTCGCCCTGGACGGCCGCTTCGCCCGGATGTGGAAGGCCTGGCGGGGTTAGAGAGTCTCCGACCCGGGGGTGTTTCGGCGTGCCGGTGCTTCGGGTGGGTCTTTCGGCTTCCTGTCACACGGATCGCGGGGTCACGGCGGGCGGAGGCCGGGGCCGCGCCCACGGTGTCCGTTGCGTGAGGGGTCCGTTGACGGTCTTGGGCTTTCTGCCCGTTTCGGGGCCTGGAAGGGCGGAAAGCCCACGATCATTCCGGGTGGGGGCGGAAACCGGCCCTCGAACCGCCGCGTCACGGACATCCGGCGGTTATGCGCGGACCTCCGGCCCCGCCCGCCGTCGCCGCCCGCCGTGACCTCGCGATCCGCGTGGCGTGAGGCCGAAAGACCCCCCCGGAGCACCGGCACGCCAAACACCCCCGCGCCGGAAATCCCATAGAGAGTTTCCGGTTTGGGGGTGTTTGGCGTTCCCTCCGGTGACCGTGACCTTTTCGGGGTCTCAGAGACGGTTGAGCCCCCGAGAAGGTCACGATCACCGGGCGGAACGGACACTACGGGCGCGGGCGGCCGTGTGGTCCGGCGATCAGGCTCCGGTCAGCCGAACCCCCGCTGGATGTGGCCCTCCCCGACGAAGAAGTCGTCGAAGTCCATGTTGGCGATGGACAGGTTGTTCGCGATCGCCGCGATCGACCTCGGCACGGCGCGGAACGCCAGGCCCGGCTCGTCGTACAGGTCGACGACGAGGAGCGGGTGCTCGGGGTGGCTGATGGCCACGTCGTCCACGACCATCAGGAACGTGTGGTCGGAGTCCTCGGAGACCAGCTCCATCAGCCGGTCCTTGGAGAGGCCCTGGTAGGCGGGGTCGTCCAGGAGGTCGACGTAGGCGGTGAAGCCGTCCCCCCCGGTCGGCTCCCGGACGGCCTCGACGACGGCCCTCCAGGCCGCGTCGTCGGAGAAGTCGGTACGGACGACCAGGGGGTCCTCGGTCTCGGGCAGCGGCTGCATCGGCTCGTTCCTCGTCTGCGGGCCGGGACCCTCCCGGCTCGCGGCAGCACGGTACCGGGCCGCTCTGACAGCGGAGCGTCGTCATGGAGTTTTCGGCGCGGGGGTGATTTGCGTACTGGTGCTTCGGGTGGGTCGTTCGGCCTCGCGCCGCGCGGATCGCGAGGTGACGGCGGGGGCGGGGGCGGACCCACGATGTCCGTTTCACGTGGTTTCCGTTGGTGATCGTGCTGTTTCCCCCGGAATCAAGGATTTCGGGGGGAAACAGCACGATCACCGGACAGGGGCCCGGGGATGACCGCGAACCGGGTCGCTCCACGCGGCCCCGGCCCCCGCCCGGCGGCGCGTCAGGCCAGGGCCTTCAGGAGCTCGGCCGCCAGCGGGGCGGAGGAGGCGGGGTTCTGGCCGGTGACGAGGTTGCGGTCGACGACCACGTGGGGGGCCCACGGCTCGCCCTCCCGGAAGTCCGCGCCGAGCTCGACGAGGCGGTCCTGCAACAGCCACGCGGACCTGTCCGCGAGGCCCGCCTGGGCCTCCTCGGCGTTGGTGAAGCCGGTCAGCCGGTAGCCCGCGAACGGCGAGGAGCCGTCCGCGTTCCGGGCCGCGAGCAGCGCGGCCGGGCCGTGGCAGACCACGCCGAGCGGCCTGCCCGACGCCAGCGCGGCGGTGAGCAGCCTGCCGGAGTCGGCGTCGACGGCCAGGTCCTCCATGGGGCCGTGGCCGCCGGGGTAGAAGACCGCGGCGTAGTCGGCCGGGTCCACGTCCTCCAGGCTGACGGGCTCGCGCAGCCCGGCGGCCGACGCGAGGACGGACGCGACCCTGTCCGCGCCCTCCTGGCCGCCGTTGGCCTCGGGGGCCAGGCTCCCCTGGTCCACGGTGGGCACGACGCCGCCGGGGGTCGCCACGACGACCTCGTGGCCCGCCGCCGTGAACGCCTCGTAGGGGGCGGCGAGCTCCTCGGCCCAGAAGCCGGTCGGGTGCTTCGTTCCGTCGGCCAGCGTCCAGTGGTCGGCGCCGGTCACCACGAAAAGGATCTTTGCCATGTCACGTCTCTCCGAGGATGCGGGCCCTGCGGGTCCGCGGGGTTTTCGCGGGTCGGCGTTCCGGGTCCCGAACGCCGACCTGTTGACGTCCTCGACGGCAGGCCGCTCCGGCCATAGGCGGAAAACAGGCGTTCCACCACCTCCCACGGGGAATCCGACGGATCGGCGGCCGTGTCGGGGACCCAACGGGGACCTACCCACGGACGACGGGAATCCCCACCGGGCCGCGGCCCTCCAGCGGGAGCCGGGGGCCGTGTCAGCCGGCGAGCACCCGGCGGCGGACCGTCTCCAGGCTCAGCCACACCGCGGGCGCCATCACCACGTGCATCAGCGCGAGCACGACGCGGGTCGGGGTGTCGGCCTCCAGGAGGAGGGGGCCGGCGGCCGAGACCAGCGCCAGGGCGGCGCCCGTGATCTGCGCGGTCCGCAGGAAGCCCTTCCAGAGGAGGGACAGGGCCACGGCCGCGGCGAACCCGACGGCCAGGGGGAGCACGGACATGAAGGCGACGCCCCCGACCGTGACCCCGACCGTCTGCCCGGTCTCGTCGGGGTGGGTCATGGAGGCCCCCGCGAGGTGGCCGACCCCCAGGAGGACGAGGTTGGCGGCGACGGCTCCGGCGACGCCGAGCAGGCCCGCCTGCCACCAGGGCAGTCCGGGGCGGCGGGGGGTCGGTGAAACGTGGCTCTCGACCGGCTGGCTGGTGGACATGGGACCTCCTGGGTCTTGCTGCTTCATGGCTTCCGCAGGACAGCAGACAACATCAACCAAGGTTGATGTCAACCGCGCCGGAACCGCGCTCCCCGCGGGGAACCGGGCGCCTCCGAGCCGGAGGGCGCCTCCGATGCCCCGGGCGCATCACACCATGCCGAAGAGGCCTTTCCGCTCCGAACGTCCTTTTGCTTGGCTGGTCCCACCGACCCCGTGCGCACCGGTCGCCACCGCCATCGGACGAGAACGAAAGAACACCCGCCGTGACGCTCTTCGAACACCCCTTTGTCGCCTCCGGCTCCGCCGAACCGCCGGTCGACGACACGGGTCGGATGATCCAGATGATGACGGGGTACTGGGTCACCCAGGTGGTGCGGACCGCGGCCGAGCTGCGGATCGCCGACCACGTCGCCCACGGCGAGGCCACCGCCGCGCAGATCGCGGAGGCCGAGTCCCTGGACCCGTCCGCGACGTTCCGGTTCCTCCGGGCGTGCGCCTCGCTCGGCCTGCTCACCTGCGCCGACGGCCACCGGTTCGCGGGCACGCCGCTGCTCGCGACGCTGCGCTCCGACAGCCCCCGGTCGCTGCGCGACCTCGCGCTGTGGGGCGGCGCGGAGTCGCACTGGCTGCCGTGGGGGCGGCTGGCCGACGCCGTGCGGACCGGGGGGAGCAGCACCGAGGCGGCCTTCGGCGCCCCGTTCTTCGACTGGATCTCCGGGAACCCCCGGGAGGCGGAGGTCTTCACCAACGCGATAACGGCGATGACCGACGGCCTGGCCCACCAGCTCACCTCGGTCATCGACGTCAAGGACGCCGGGACGGTCGTCGACGTCGGCGGGGCCGGGGGGAACCTGGTGCAGACGATCATGGGCAAGCACACCGGGCTGACCGGGGTCGTGCTCGACCTCCCGCACGTCGCCGCCGAGGCGGAGGCGTCCGCGCGGCGCCTGGGGGTCCAGGACCGGTTCTCCTTCGTGGGCGGCGACTTCTTCGAGGGCGTGCCCGCAGGGGACCTGCACCTGCTGAAGTTCGTCCTGCATGACTGGGACGACGAGTCGTGCGTCCGGATCCTGCGGAACTGCCGCGCCTCCCTCTCCCCCTCCGGCCGGATCCTGGTAATGGAGCTGCTGATCGCCGACGTGGGCAGGCCCGGGCTCGAACCCCTGATGGACCTCAACATGATGGTCCTGGCCCCCGGACGGGAGCGCAGCCTCGACGAGTACCGGGGCCTCTTCGAGCGCGCCGGGCTGCGGTTCGTCGGAACCACCCGGTCCGACTCCCTCGTGACGGTCCTGGAGGCGGTCCCCGCCTGAGCCCGTCGACGGTGCCCGTTTCCCCGCCGACCACGCGAAACACCCCCGCGCCGGACACTCCCTGGTCGTACCCGGTCAGGGCGTCGGGCTCCCCGGTGCCGCGTAGCGCAGCCCGTCGGCCAGCGCCGTCGCGTGGCGGACCAGGTCGGCGACCGCCGCCGAGGTGCTGGTCCGCGTCCAGGCGAGGCGCAGCACCGACGGCGGGGCGTCCCTGACGCGCACCGCGCGGACACCGGCGCTCACGGAGGCGAACGAGACCGACTCCGGGACGAAGCCGATGGCCTGGCCCAGCCGCACCACCGCGTGGAACTGCGACGTGTCGCCGACCACGGGGCCGGGGACCCACTCGTGCTGCGGCACGTCCTCGGCGGGCCACAGCAGGAAGGCGTCCCGGTGGTCCCCCTTCCAGCGTGCGACCGGCTGGTCGGCGAGCTGCGCGAGCGCCACCTCGTCCGCGCGGGCGAGCGGGTGCCGTTCGGGGAGCAGCACGACGCGCGGCTCGCTGAACAGCTCGTCGCTGTCGAGGCCGCGCTCGTCGAACGGCGTCCGCATCAGCCCCACGTCCGCGCTCCCGTCGCGCAGCTGGTCGCCCTGCTCCTGCCACTCCACGACCGTCGCGACCGCGGGCACCGGCCTCCCGGCCAGGTTGTACGAGGACACCAGCCTGCTGAGGACGTCGACGTCGCACCCGCGCGCGGTGACCCGCAGCCGGAAGTCCTCGGCCTCGGCCCGCCGGGCCAGCCGGACGGCGGTGTTGACCTGGTCGTCGACCCCCCTCGCCTGCTCCAGCAGCACCAGGCCCGCCCTGGTCAGCTCGACGTCGCGGTAGCCGCGGACGAGCAGCGAGGTGCCCACGTCGTCCTCCAGCGACCGGATCGCGCGCGAGAGGGCGGGCTGGGTCATCATGAGCCGCTCGGCCGCCCTGGTGAAGTTGCGCTCCTCCGCGACCGCCACGAAGTACCGCAGTCGTCGCAGGTCGATGTCGGCCACGTCTGGTCCTCTCCGATCCGCTCCCCCGACGGCGCCGGACCGGTTTCCCGGGCGCGCCGGTGACCGGCTGTGCCCTTGGCGTCGCGGGCGGAGCCCCCGGCGGATGATATACGTGGACGCGCCCCCGCCCCGAAGCGCCGCGAGGGCGCCGGAAGCCCGGCGGCGGGGGCGCCCGCCTCGGAAGTCCTCCGGGGGCGCGGCCCGGACCCGGATCCTGGGTCCGCCCCTCCTGGAGAAAGGCCACCCCCATGACGCTGACACGCGGACTCCTGTGGTGCGGAGCGGCCGCGGGCCCCCTCTTCGTCCTGGTGTTCACCGTCTCCGGCTCGCTCCGGCCCGGCTACGACCAGCTGCGCCACCCCGTCAGTTCGCTGGCGCTCACCGGGACCGGATGGGTCCAGGTGGCGAACTTCCTGGTCGCCGGAGCGCTGCTGGCGGCCTTCGCGGTCGGCGTGCGGCGGACGCCGCGCCCGGCCGGGGCGCGGCCGGGCATCGGACCGTGGCTGCTGGGGGCGGGCGGGGCCGGGCTGATCGGGGCGGGCCTGTTCCCGACCGACCCGGTGAGCGGTTATCCGCCGGGGACCCCCCACGCGCTGGTGTACACCGCGGCCGGCGCGGCCCACGACGGCGCGTCGATGCTGTTCTTCTTCGGGATCCCGGCGGCCTGCGCCGCGTTCGCCGTCCGGTCCGCGCGCGGCCGCCGGTGGGGGTTCGCGGTGTACTCCGCTCTCAGCGCGGCCGTGCTCCCCGCCTTCTTCCTCCTCGCGAGCGCCGGGTTCTCCCAGACCGAGGGGTTCGTCGAGCTGGGCGGCCTCTACCAGCGGATCTCGGTCGTCACGGGGCTGACGTGGACGACGGTGACCGCCGCGCTCCTGCTGCGCGGGGACCCGGACCGGAGCGCCGCCCCCGCGTCCGGGTGACCGCCGCCCGGGCCGCGGCACCGGGAGAACCCGGCGCAGGGGCCAGCCGTCTTCGACCACGCAGCGGGCCAATGCCAGACGGCCGGCGGGGGTGAGGATGGCGTTGGCGTGGGTAGTGTGGGGCATCGAGGGCCTTCCGGTCCGGTGGTAGATGTCGTAATCCACACCGATACCGGAGGCCCTCTTCGCTTGTGTCAGGCGGGTGGGTGTCACCAACCTCAGTGGTCAGTACAAGCGGCCCGGTCCGGGACGTTGGTTGGTCGAAGGGATCACGTCATCGTCTAGATGGACGTAGAGTGCTGTCAGAAGGGCGTCAAGGTCAGTTTTCACACACCGACCCTCGACGCCCTTCGCCATGGGCGCAGGCGTTTCAGGGATTTCCCATCAACGATCTAGGCTCTGCGGCATGGACAGCACCGGTGGACTGCTCAACGTCGTCGACGTGGAGGCGACCTGCTGGGACGGCGAGCCCCCGCGCGGGGAGGTCAGCGAGATCATCGAGATCGGGCTGACCGTCGTCGACCTCGGCGCGGGGCGGCGGACCGGGCGCCACCGCGTCCTGGTCCGGCCCGCGCGGTCGACCGTCAGCGTCTTCTGCACCGGACTGACCGGGCTGACCCAGGCCGAGGTGGACACGGGGGTCGGCTTCGCCGACGCCTGTCGGCTTCTCGCGACCCGGCACCGGGCGGGTTCGCGCCCGTGGGCCAGCTGGGGCGACTACGACCGGCACCAGTTCGCCCGCCAGTGCCGGGCGACCGGCGCGGCGTACCCCTTCGGGAGGCGGCACACCAACGCCAAGGCGGTCTTCACCGAAGCCCACGGGCTGCGCAAACGCCCCGGGATGGCCCAGGCCCTGCGCCTCGCCGGGCTGCCGCTGGAGGGCCGCCACCACCGGGGCGAGGACGACGCCTGGAACATCGCCGCTCTGGTCCTGCACCTGGCCGGCCGGGGCTCCTGGCCCGGCTCCCCCTGAGGGTCCGGCGGTGTCAGCGCGCCGGGCCGAGGCCCGCCAGGAGCGCGGTGAGGGCCTCCCCGAGGGGGGCGTCGAAGGTCAGCAGCGCCTGGGCGTCGCCCCGCGTGGGCCCCTGGTTGACGATCGTCACGGGGACGGAGTGCTCGGCCGCGCGGCGCACGAACCGGTAGCCGGACATCACGGTCAGCGAGGACCCGAGGACCAGCAGCGTCCCGGCGCGCTCGGTCAGCGCGTAGCACTCCCGGACGCGGGGTCCCGGCACGTTCTCGCCGAAGAACACCACGTCGGGTTTGAGCACGCCGCCGCAGTCGAGGCAGTCCAGGACCCGGAAGGACGCGACCTGGTCGTCGGCGAGGGCCGCGTCCCCGTCGGGGTTGACCCCGTCCGCCCGGGCCCGCCAGTGCGGGTTGGCCGAACGCAGCCGCTCGTCGAACGCGCCGCGCGGGGTGCGCCGCCCGCAGCCCAGGCACAGGACCCGGTCGAGGCCGCCGTGCAGCTCGACCACGTCCCGCGCTCCGGCGGCCTGGTGCAGGCCGTCGACGTTCTGGGTGATGATCCCCGCGACCAGCCCGAGGTCCTGCAGCGCGGCGACCGCGCGGTGGCCCGCGTTGGGCGCGGCGCGCGCGATGTGCCGCCATCCCAGGTGGCTGCGCGCCCAGTACCGCCTGCGGGCCTCGGCGCTGCCCACGAACGCCTGGTACGTCATGGGCTCGGCCCGCCGCCTGCGGCCGCTCTCCCCCCGGTAGTCCGGGATGCCGGACTCGGTCGACAGCCCGGCCCCGCTCAGGACCACCACGTCGCCGTCCGAGACCAGGTCGGCCAGCATGCGGAACCGGGGGCCCGTGAACACCTCTGCGAGACCGGGCCGCGCGCCGGGCGCGCGGCCGGGTCCCGTTTCCGTCACCCGAGTCACCCGTCCATGGTGCACGATGCCCGCACCCGCGCGAAACAGCGGAAACCGGCCCGCGCGGGACGGCGGGGCCCCGGCTTTCCCACGTCAGCGGTCCGAAGTCCCGAACCGGTCGTCCCGGTCGTGCCGCCGCGCGGCCGCGAGGTTGAAGAATCACCCCCATGACCTCTTTCACGGACGGGCTCCTGTCCTCTCTGTCCGACCTCCCGCCGCTGCTGGTGGCGGGGGCCGTGCTGCTGTTCATGGCGTTGGAGACGACGGCGTTCATCGGACTGTTCGCACCGGGGGACCCGGTCGTCCTGGTGGCGGGGGCGAGCGTCACCGACGTGCCGGGGTTCGTCCTCGTCACGGGGGCGACCCTGGCGGGAGCGCTCATCGGGGAGACCGCGGGGTACGCGATCGGGCGGTACGCGGGGACGCGGTTCCGCCACGGCAGGATGGGCCGGTGGATCGGCGAGGACCGGTGGCTGCACGCCGAGGAGGTGCTCGCCCGGCCCCGGGGCGGGCTGGCGATCGTGGGGTCCAGGTTCGTGGCGGTGGTGCACGCGATCGTCCCGGTCCTGGCGGGCACCGTCGGGATGCCCTACCGGCGCTTCATCTCCTGGGCGATGCTGGGAAGCACGCTGTGGGCGCTGCTGCACGTGGGCATCGGCGCGTTCTTCCGCGCGGCCTACGGCGTCGACGGGCAGGGTCTGGGCACGGTGACCGCGGTCGTGCTCGTCGGCGGCGCGCTGCTGATGCTGGCGGGCTGGCGCCGCCCCCGCCGCGCCGGAGGGCGTGCCGCGCGGGACGGCGGGACCGCCGGGGAGCCGACCCGAGAGTGAGGCCCGCCCCGGGGAGGGAAACGCGCCCGTCCGGCCCCGCCTCCATCCAAGGATGGACGCGGTCTGGTCCCGAATGACGACGACGCCGGGCCCGCGCCGGCGGAGTATTGCCGGCATGATCGACACCGACGGCCCCAGGGCCTCTCGTGGCGCCGCCGCCATCACGGTGACGGGGATCGCGGTCTACGCCGCGGCGTTCGCCTGGCTGCTGCGGACCGGCACCACCGGCGTCACCGCCTCCGCGGACCCCGGTGCCACGCCGGTCTCGCTGTGGGCGAGCGTGCTGCCCGCTCTCGCCGCGATGGCGCTCGCCCGCCTCGTCCCCCCTCGGGCCGCGCTCCCCCGCCCCCTGGAGGGGGTGACCGGGCGGCGCCTCGCCCGGGAGACGTGGGTGCTCGTGGCCGCCGCGACGGTCTTCCCGGTCCTGGTCATCGGCCAGAACCAGTCGCTGTGGTACCCGCTGGCCAAGGTCCTGCTCCTGCTGGTCGTACCGCTGGCGGCCTTTCGGCTGCTGCGCGGGGACGCGCCCGGCGGCCGCGCGATCCCCGCCCCCGTCACCTGGCTGGCCCCGCTCCCCGCCGTCGCGGCGTGGTTCCTGCTCTCGCAGGCCGGCCCCCTGGCCCCGCCCCTGACCCAGGAGCTGCCCGACCCGGTCACGCTCGCGGTCGGCTCGCTGGTCACCCTGCTGACCGCCGGGGTGCTGGAGGAGGTCTTCTACCGGGGCTGGCTGCAGACCCGCCTGGAGGTCCGCTACGGCCGGTGGCCCGCGATCCTGGCCTCGTCGCTGCTGTTCGCCGCGATGCACACGAGCCACCTGCACGGGGACGCCGTCGGTCTCGGCCTCGCCTCGCTGGCGGCCTTCCAGGGGGTGTTCGGCCTGATGCAGGGCTACCTGTGGGCGCGCTACCGCAACATCTGGGTCCTCGTCGCCGTCCACGCCGTCGTCAACCTCGTCTACGTCGACCTGCTCGTCCGGGCTCTGGGCTGGTCCTGACCCCTCCGGCCCCGGCGCTCAGGTTCCGGGGACGCGGCCGTCCCGGGTCCGCCCTGCGGCCACGCTCCGCACCGCGGGTGTGACGGAGGCGACGTCCGGCCTCCGCCCGCGCGGGAGCGGGACGTGCTACTTTGGACCGTAGTTACAGTTGTGGTTCCCATGGACTTTGTGCGCGCCTGCTGGTTTCCGAACCTTCAGACGCACTTTTTGTTTTCCGGTGCTTTCTTTCCGGTCGGGTGATCATCGCGGTAACGCGGAGTCCGCAGAGCGCGGACCTCCGGTACGGCCCCGAGGGAGACTGGCATCAGTACTGGCACTGTGAAGTGGTTCAACGGAACCAAGGGCTTCGGTTTCATCACGCAGGACGGCGGCGGCCCCGACGTCTTCGCCCACTACTCGAACATCAACGCCACGGGCTTCCGTGAGCTGGCCGAGGGCCAGAAGGTGGAGTTCGACATCACGCAGGGGCCCAAGGGTCCGCAGGCCGAGAACATCACACTCGTCTGACACTGCTGACGCGGCGCACGCCGCACCGCGCGGGTCCCGCCGTCACCGCGGAACCCGCGCAGCCGCCCCCCGGCGGCGCACATCCGTGGTCCGGATCACCGACCGCCGTTCCCGGCGGTCTCCGACCGCCTCGAAGCCCATCGCACGGTCATCCGTCCGCGCTTCGTATCCATTTTCTTCGGTTCGTTCTTGTGGTCCCCTGCGCGGCGCTCTTCCGCCGGGACTTCCTCGACACGTGCCGTCGCGAGGAAGGTTCCTGAATGAATCGCACCACCCGCTCCAACGATCGCTTCTCCCGCCAGGGGCAGGGCCAGGGAGGGCGTCAGCGCCCCCGCAGCCAGTCCCCGAACCGTCGCGGCCCCTCCGCCGCCCCGCAGGGCGAGTTCGCGCTGCCGGTCAGCACGACCCCCGCGCTCGCGCCGGTCGAGTCGTTCGCCGAGCTGGGCATGCCCGCCCCCCTGCTGTCCGCGCTCGAGCGCAACGGCATGACCGCCCCGTTCCCGATCCAGGCGGCCACCCTCCCGAACTCGCTGACCGGCCGCGACGTCCTGGGCCGCGGCCGCACCGGCTCGGGCAAGACCCTCGCCTTCGGCCTGGCCCTGCTCTCCCGCACCACCGGGCAGCGCGCGGAGCCGCGCCAGCCGCTCGGCCTGGTGCTGGTCCCCACCCGCGAGCTGGCCCAGCAGGTCACCGACGCCCTCACCCCCTACGCCCAGTCGGTGCGGCTGCGGCTGACCACCGTGGTCGGCGGCATGTCCATCTCCCGGCAGGCCAACGCGCTGCGCAACGGCGCCGAGATCGTCGTGGCCACCCCCGGCCGGCTCAAGGACCTGGTCTCCCGTGGCGACTGCCACCTCGACCAGGTGGCCATCACCGTGCTGGACGAGGCCGACCAGATGACCGACATGGGCTTCATGCCGCAGGTCACCGCCCTGCTCCAGCAGGTGCGCCCGGACGGGCAGCGGATGCTGTTCTCCGCGACCCTGGACCGCAACGTCGACAAGCTGGTGCGCCGGTTCCTGTCCGACCCGGTGGTCCACTCGGTCGACCCGTCGGCGGGGGCCGTGACGACGATGGAGCACCACCTGCTGCACGTGTCCGACCTGGACAAGCGCACCGTCGCCACGCACATCGCGGCCCGCGAGGGCCGGGTGATCATGTTCATGGACACCAAGCACGCCGCCGACAAGATGGCCAAGCACCTGCTGGCCAGCGGGGTCCGGGCCGCCGCGCTGCACGGCGGCAAGTCGCAGCCGCAGCGCAACCGCACCCTCGAGCAGTTCAAGAACGGGAACGTCACCGCCCTGATCGCCACCAACGTGGCCGCGCGGGGCATCCACGTCGACGGGCTCGACCTCGTCGTGAACATCGACCCGCCGGGCGACCACAAGGACTACCTGCACCGCGGCGGGCGCACCGCCCGCGCGGGCGAGTCCGGCAGCGTCGTCACCCTCGTCCTGCCGAACCAGCGGCGCGAGGTGAGCCGCCTGATGTCCGCCGCCAACATCAAGGCCGGCACCGTCCAGGTGCGTCCGGGCAACGCCGACCTCGTCCGGGTCACCGGGGCCCGCGAGCCCTCGGGCGTCCCGGTCGTCATCGCCGCCCCCGCCCCCGCGCCCGCCCGGCGCGGCGGCTCCCCGTCCCGGGGCAACCGCGGCCGCTCCGCGCAGTCGCGCCGGGGCTCCGCCCCCCGGAACGGGCGCTCCGAGCGGCCGACCCTGCGCGGGAACGCCGCGTAGCCGAGAACCCGAAGCACCAGGGAGGCTCCGGCGCGGGGGTGATTCGCGTGCCGGTGCTTCGGGTGGGTCTTTCGGCCTCACGCCACGCGGATCGCGAGGTCACGGCGGGCGGCGACGGCGAGCGGGGCCCCGGGCTGCGGGAAGGTGTCCGTTTCGCGTGGTTGCCGTTGATGATCTTGCTGTTTCCCCCTGAAATCAAGGTTTTTCAGGGGAAAACAGCAAGGTCACCGGACATTCGAGGGCCGATCCCGCCCCCCATCCGGAATGATCATGGGCTTTCCGCTCTTCCAGACCCCGAAACGGGCAGAAAGCCCAAGACCGCCAACGAAACCCTCGCGCAACGGACACTCTGGGCGCGACCTCGACCCGCACCCGCCGCCGCTGCCCGCCGTGACCCCGTGATCCGCACGACAGGAGGCCGAAAGGCCTCCGAAGCACCGGTGCCCGAAACACCCCCGCACCGGAGGTTCTCTCGACGGCCCGTGTCGCCCCAGCCCCGCTGGGAACGGCGCGGGCCGTCCGCTTTCCCCGGGGAGCACGCGAAACCGCGGCCGGACGCGCCGGGCCGCGCGCACCGGCGGCCGGGTCCGCCGGGATCCCCCGTGTCCTTCCCGGATTCCTCCGGATGACGGAGGCGCAGCGGCGGCCTTTCGGGTTAGGTTTGTGACCGGCTTATGACCGGAAGTGACCGGAAAGGGCGGGTTGCGTGGGCGGGAAGACCATCGGCATCACAGCGGTGCTCGGAGCGGCCGTTCTCGTCGGGATCGGCGTCGCGCCGGTCCCGGCCCAGGGATACGAGGGGCCGGACCGCGATCCGGTCGCGGTGGGCGGGGGCGGGGCGGTGTCCACCGTCGACCCCGACGCCACCGAGGCGGGACTGGAGATCCTGCGACGCGGCGGCAACGCCGTCGACGCCGCCGTCGCGGCGGCGGCCGCGCTGGGCGTCACCGAGCCGTACTCGGGCGGTTTCGGCGGCGGCGGCTACTTCGTCTACTACAGCGCGCGGGACGACCGGGTCCACACGCTCGACGGGCGCGAGACCGCGCCCGCGGCGATGGGCGAGGAGGCGTTCCTGGAGGACGGCGAGCCGATCCCGTTCGACGAGGCCGTGACCTCCGGTCTCGGGGTGGGCGCCCCAGGAACCCCGTCCACCTGGGAGTACGCGGTTCGGGAGTGGGGGCGGACGCCGTTGAGGCGGGTGATGCGCCCGGCCGTCGAACTGGCCGAGGACGGGTTCGTGGTGGACGAGACGTTCCGGGCGCAGACCGCGCAGAACGCCGATCGGTTCGCCGACTTCCCGGCGACGGCGGAGCTGTTCCTGCCCGGCGGCGCGCCACCGGAGCCGGGAACGGTGCTGCGCAACCCCGACCTGGCCGACACCTACCGGGCGTTCGCGGTGCGGGGCGCCGACGTCCTGTCGGGGAGGATCGGGCGGGACGTCGCCGAGGCGGCCTCCGACCCGCCGGTGGCCGGGGACGCGGACCGGGTGGTACGGCCGGGGCTGCTGACGGCGGCGGACGTGGCCGGGTACGCGCCGGTGGAGCGCGACCCGACGCACGTGGAGTACCGGGGGCTGGACGTCTACGGGATGGCGCCGTCGTCGTCGGGCGGCTCCACGGTGGGCGAGGCGCTGAACATCATGGAGGGCTTCGACCCCGGGGAGGTCGGGGACGCGGGGGTCCGGCACCTGATGCTGGAGGCCGGCAAGCTGTCCTTCGCCGACCGCAACGCCTACGTGGGCGATCCGGAGTTCTCCGACGTGCCGCTGGAGACGCTGCTGTCCGACGGCTACGCCGCCCGGCGGGCCTGCGGGATCGACCTGGACACCGCGCTGGCGGCGCCGGTCCCGGCGGGCGACGCGGCCCCGGGCGGCGGCTGCGCCGACGGGCCGACGGCCGACGGCGGCTACGAGGGCTCCTCCACCACCCACCTGGTCACCGCCGACCGGTGGGGAAACGTCGTCTCCTACACGATGTCCATCGAGCAGACCGGCGGCAGCGGAATCACCGTCCCCGGCCGCGGCTTCCTGCTCAACAACGAGCTGACCGACTTCGAGTTCGAGGTCTCCGACACCGGCGCGGGCGCGGCCAACCTGCCCGCGCCCGGCAAGCGGCCGCGCTCCAGCATGTCGCCCACGATCGTGCTGCGGGACGGCGAGCCCTACCTGGCCCTGGGCACCCCCGGCGGCGCGACCATCATCACCACCGTGCTGCAGCTGCTGGTCGACCGGGTCGACCGGGGTCTCACCCTGCCCGAGGCGATGGCCGAGCCCCGCCTCTCCCAGCGCAACGCGGCCCAGACCCAGGCCGAACCGGCCTTCTTCGGCACCCGGGCGGAGAAGGACCTGGCCGCGCGGGGCCACTCCTTCACCGAGGTCCCCGAGATCGGCGCCGCCGTGGGTCTGGAGTTCCTGGGGCGCGGGCGGTTCCAGGCCGTCGCGGAGGCGGAGCGGCGCGGCGGCGGCCACGCGGCGGTGCTGCGCCCGGACCGGTGACCGGTGACCGGTGGGACGCGCGCTCGGGATCCGCGCGCGTCCCATTCCCGACCGCTCACTACCTTTCCTTCCCTATCCTTCCGGAGATTAGGGTAGTTTAGGGATTGAAAAGATCGTTCACAACAGGAGCGGTCCGGTTCCGGAGGCGGAAGGGGTCCTGTGCCGCAGCGGCTGTACTCGGTGGAGCAGGTGGCGGAGCTGCTGGGCCTGCACGTGCGGACCGTGCGCGGCTACGTGCGCGACGGGCGGCTGAAGGCGGCCCGGATCGGAAAGCAGTACAGGATCGCGCGCGAGGACCTGGAGTCGTTCACCGGCGCCCCCGTGTCCCCGCCCGCGCGGGAGCCCCTCCACGCGGAGGCGTCCGCCACGGTGCGGATCGACGGGGTCGACCCCGAGACGGCGTCCCGCCTGGCCACCCTGCTCACGGCATCCGCCGGGAGCAGGGACCACGACGGCCGGGACCTGCACGTCAAGGTGGTCCACGACGCGGAGCGGGCCGTCCTGCGGATCGTCGTCCTGGGCGGCCCCGGCGACACCTCGGCGCTGCTCGGGCTCGCCGCCGCCCTGGTCGAGGAGCAGCGGTGAGCACCGGGCTCCTCTCCTCCCACCGCACCGCGTCCGCCCCCGTCCTCCCGCGTCCGTGAAAGGACCCCGCCCATGCCCGACGTTCTCCATGACATCCACGGCACGCCCGTCCTCGTGTGCGCGGCCGACGGCGCCCCGCTGCGCGGCGAGCGCGACGCGACCGACCTGATCGGCGAGGCCTTCCACCACGGCGCCGCCTGGGTCGCCCTCCCGGCGGACCGCCTCTCGGACGACTTCTTCCGACTGCGCACCCGCGTCGCGGGCGACGTCGTCCAGAAGTTCGCCACCTACCGGCTGGGCCTCGCCGTCCTCGGCGACATATCCCGGCACACCGACGCCGGAACCGCCCTGCGCGACTTCGTCCGCGAGAGCAACCGGGGACGCCTGCTCTGGTTCCTCCCCGACCTGGAGGCCCTGGGGGAACGGCTCGCCCCGGCTCCTGCGGGCGGCTGACACGGGCGTCGTTTCCGGGGCCGGGGCACGGGTAGCGGCGTTCCGGTGAACGACGAAGAGGACTCCCCTGTGACCGTCACCGCCTACCCCGACGGCCCGCTACTGGTCCGAGGGCCGTTCCGGCTGCTGGCGGGTGACGGAAGCGCCGTCGCGCCGGGGCGGCGCACCGTTGCGCTGTGCCGGTGCGGGGCCTCGGCCGCCCGGCCGTTCTGCGACGGCACCCACAAGGCCATCGGGTTCACCGCCCCGGGGTTCGCGGAGGGCCGGCGCCCCGCCGGCCCTCCGCCGGAGCCGTCCACGGGAGTGGGCGGCGACGGCGAGGCGGGAGCCCGCGTAGGCGACGCCGGTTCCGGTCAGCCGGGCGGCGAGGGCCGGCCAGGCGCACACCGCGCGCTCGCAGACCCAGACCGGGGCCGCGAGTGAGGCGGCCGCGGGGAAGACCGCCGCCCCGCCCGCTCGGCGCCGCCCCGCCTCGGCCAGGAGGACGACCGCGGCGGCGCCGCACGGCAGCAGGACCGGGGCCCGCAGGGCGGCGAGTCCGGCCAGGGGCCCGAGGGCGAGGAACAGCGCCATGCGCGCCGGCTGCGCGGTGTCGTCGTAGGCCTGCCGGAGGCGCTGGGACCAGAACCGGCCGCTCTCCGGCGGCAGCCGCCGGACGTAGAGGTCGAGAGGGCGCGCCTCGGAGCCCCCGGACGCCCGTACGGTCCGGATGAGCTCCAGGTTCTCGAAGAGGACGTTCCCGTCGTAGCCGCCCATCCGCAGGAACGCCGTGCGGCGCAGCCCGAAGGTCCCCGGGTAGTCGTGGCCGAACGCCCGGTTCAGGAGGGTCCGGCCGGTGTCCCAGACCGCGTGCCACGGCAACGGGTCGAAGTAGTTCTGCGGGCGGACCAGGTCGGCGCGGTCGAGTTCGGCGCACACCCGCCGCAGTGCCGCCGGGTCGTAGCGGACGTCGTCGTCCGCGACGACGACCTTCTCGTTCGCCGCCGCCGCCACACCGGTCCGGACCCCGGCGACCTTGCCGTTGGCGCACCGCGCGGAGCCGGACGGCCTGAGGTGGCGGAGCCGTCCCCCGCAGCGCCTCCAGGCGTCGGCGTGCCTCGCGAAGAGGGGCCCGGGTGAGCCGTCGACCACGACCACCTCGTCGGCCAGCCCGACCAGGCCCTCCAGGTACCGGGTCATCCCGCCGAGCGCGCGGTCGTCCTCCCAGCGCAGCGGGATGACGAGGCTGACCGGGACCGCGCCGCTCACACCGGCGCCAGGCTGCGCAGCGGGCGCAGCGACGTCGCGCCGCGCTTCCAGCGGTCGATGACGTGCCCGGCGAACAGCCGGTCGACGGCGAGGCAGGCCGCCGCGCCGAACAGGACGTCCGCCGCGAGTTCCGGGTGGTCCGCCGCGAAGGCGCCGCACATGTCGTGGGCGGCGATCTGCTCGTGGACCGCGTCGGCCTCGACGTGCTCGTCGAAGTAGCGGCGCACCCGGTCCTCCGCGCCCAGCCGGCGCAGGCCCAGCGAGATGTCGCGGTTGGGCCCCGTGGACGTCATCTCGAAGGCCGCGAGATGGCCCAGGAGCGCGCCGCGGCGGCGGCGGTGCAGCCCGAAGAAGGACATCGTGTTGCTCACGGCCAGCGTCACCCCGGGGACCGCGTCGAGGTACGCGCCGTAGCCGTCGTCCAGCCCCAGCCCCCGCATGGCGGCCGCGAAGAGCGCGGAGTGCATCCGATCCGGGTTCCCCTCGCCGTACTCGTCGGACTGGATCTCCACGAGCGCCGCCTTCGCCCTCCCCCGGATCCGCGGTATGCCCCAGGTGTGCGGGTCGGCCTCGCGCAGGTGGTAGACCGAACGGTGGACGGCGAACTCGCGGTAGTGCCCGAGGTCCGCGTGGCGCCGCAGGAAGGCCGCCAGGGACGGGCCGCCGCCGTCCGCCCGGACCAGGGCGGCGAGCGCGGCGGGGACACCGGGCGGTGCCGCGCTCTCGAACCCCTCGGGGGCGGAGCCGGCGACGAGGGCGCCGAGGGCGCCCTCGAACCGCGCCTCCAGGGCGGCCCGCGCGGCGAGGAGCCCCGGGTCCCACTCCCACGCGTCGTCCACGCCGTCGAATCCGCAGTAGTGCAGCTCGTAGCAGACGTGCAGGGCGAGCTGCAGGTCCTCGTCGGCCAGCGCCGCGACCCCCGGACTGTCGGGATCGGGGATCCGCGGCGCGCCGTCGCGCGGCGGGCGTGCGAGCGCCTCGAACAGCCGCTCGGTCACGGGGCCTCTGGAACGGGGCAGGCGCATGGCGGCGGGTTCCTCTCTTCGGCGTGCGGACAGGGAACCGGGGCGTGCCGCCCCATCGCTGTCTCCCCGGCCCCGCTACCCCGGGGGCCTCCCGGTAAGCCCCTCGTCCCGGGCCGCGCGCCGGCCCTACCCGCCGGTCGGCAGGAAGCGGACCGAGGGGCGGTCGTCGGGTCCGTCGGGGGTGACGACGGCGCGGACCCCGTAGACGTCGGCGATCAGCTTCTCGGTCACCACCTGGGCGGGGGTTCCCGCGGCGACGACCCGGCCGTTTCCGAGGACCACCAGGTGGTCGCAGAACATCGCCGCGAGGTTGAGGTCGTGCAGCGCGACCACGCTGGTGACCGGGGCGCGCGCGATGAGGGCGAGCAGGTCGAGCTGGTGCCGGACGTCCAGGTGGTTGGTCGGCTCGTCCAGCAGCAGCTCGCGCGGGCGCTGGGCGAGGGCGCGGGCGATCTGCACCCGCTGGCGCTCCCCTCCCGAGAGGGTGTGCCAGGACTGCCCGACCCGGTCCTCCAGCCGGGTGTACCCGATGGCGTCGCGCACCGCCTCGTCGTCCTCCGCGGACCGGGCCGACCAGGCGCGCCGGTGCGGGATCCGCCCCAGGCGCACCACGTCCAGGACGGTCATGTCGACCTGGGTGGCGGAGTGCTGCTCGACGACGGCGACCCTGCGCGCCACGGCCCTGCGGCCCAGCGCGCCCAGGGGGTCGCCGTCGAGGCGGACGACCCCCGACGAGGCGGGGCGCACCCCGGCGAGCAGCCGCAGCAGCGTCGACTTCCCCGAGCCGTTGGGCCCCAGCAGCCCCACCGTGTCCCCGGTCCGGGGCTCGACGCTGACCCCGTCGACGATCATCCGGCCGCCCACCGCCCACGAGACGTCCTCCGCGCGCAGCCCCACGTCCCCTCCTCCGTCCATTACGACATCCTCCGGCCCCGGTAGAGGATGACCACGAAGGCGGGCACCCCGATCAGCGAGGTCGCCACGCCCACGGGGATCTCCTGCGGGTCCATGACGGTGCGGGCGGCCGTGTCGACCCACACCAGGAAGAGCGCCCCGACCAGGGCCGTCGTCGGCAGCAGCCTCCGGTGGCCGGAGCCGACGACGGCGCGCGCGGCGTGCGGCAGCACGAGCCCCACGAACCCGATCGCCCCGGCGACGCTCACCAGGGCCGCGGTCAGCAGCGCCGTCGCGGTGAGCAGCAGCAGCCGGACGCGGGCGACGTCGACGCCCAGAGAGGACGCCGCGTCGCTGCCGAAGGCGAAGGCGTCCAGCGCGGTGGTGGTGAAGGCACACACCAGCAGGACCGCCGCGAGGGCGGCCGCGCCCAGCCCCACGTCGCCCCAGCTCGCGCCGCTGAGCGAGCCCAGCAGCCAGAACAGCACCCCCCGGGTCTGCTCGGCGTCGGCGGAGGAGATGACGACGAACGACGTCAGCGCCGAGAACAGCTGCATGGACGCGACCCCCGCCAGGATGACGCGGTCGGTGGTGCCGCCCGAGGCGTAGCCGAGCAGCAGCACGAGCGCGAAGGAGCACAGCGCTCCCAGGAACGCGCCCGCCGACAGGGAGACCGCGCCGCCGCCCACCCCGAGGACCACCACCAGCACCGCCCCGGTCGAGGCGCCCGAGGAGACGCCGAGCACGAACGGGTCGGCGAGCGGGTTGCGCAGCAGCGACTGCATGACGGCGCCGCAGACGCCGAGCCCCGCCCCGCACACCGCGGCCAGCAGGGTGCGGGGCAGGCGCAGGTCCCAGACGATCCCCTCGCGGATCGGGGTGAGGCCGGACGCGGCCCCGCCGAACCGGGAGGCGACGACCGCCCAGACGTCGCCGACGGCGATGCCGGCGGGGCCGATCGTGATCGTGGCCGCGGTGGAGAGCGCGAGCAGGGCGAGGCCGCCGGTCCACACGGCGGCGGTGCCCCGGGTTCCGATCCCGGTCACGGGGCTCAGCCCGCGAGACCGAGGTCGCGCAGGCCCAGGGCGACCTGCTCCACCCCTTCGACGGTGCGGATGGAGGGGTTCATGGCGGCCCCGCTGAGCAGGATGTAGCGCTCGTTGCGGACCGCGTCCATGTGCCGGGTGACCGGGTTGGACTCCAGGAACGCGATCTTGGCCGCCGCGGTCTCGGCGGTCTGGCTCTCGCGGGTGAGGTCGCCGATGACGAGGACGTCGGGGTCGCGGTCCGCGACGGTCTCCCAGTTGATCTGGGGCCACTCGTCGCGGGTGTCGTCGAAGACGTTCTCCGCGCCGAGCTCCCTGGTGATGACGCCCGGCGCGCCGCAGCAGCCCGCCATGTAGGGGGACTCGGAGTTGGCGAACCAGTACAGGACGGTGACGTCGGCGGCGTCGACGTCGGCGGTGGCGGCGTCGAGGCGGCCCTGGAGCCCGGCGACGAGCTCCTCGCCGCGCTCCTCCACCCCGAAGAGCAGCGCGAGGTCGCGCACCTCCTGGTAGACGGCGTCCATCGTCAGCGGCTCGTCGCGCGAGCCGTCGCCGTCGCCGCTGTCGGACTTGGCGCAGTCGGCCGGGGACAGGTAGGTGGCCACCCCGAGGTCCTCGAAGTCGTCGCGCGGCGCGACCCCTCCCTCGCCCAGGACGGAGGTGAACGACGCGGAGACGAAGTCGGGCTCCTCGGCCAGGACCCGCTCGAAGGAGGGCCTGTCGTCGGCCAGGCGCGGCACGGTGGCGTTGGCCTCGGCCAGGTCCTCGGCGACCGGGTCGGTCCAGGTGGCGGTGCCGACCATGCGGTCGGCCAGGCCGAGCGACAGCAGGATCTCGGTGGAGCCCTGGTTGAGGGAGACCGCCCGCTGGGGCGGGGCCTCGACGGTGACCTCCCGGCCGCAGTTCTCGATGGTCCGGGGGTAGCCCTCCACGGTCCCGGTCTCGGGGGTGCCGGCGGTTCCGGCGCCGGCTCCGCACCCGGTGAGCAGTACGAGCAGGGCGAGCGCGGGCAGGGCGGCGGCGGGCAGGGGGCGACGTGATGACGTCATGCGGTTCCTCGTGTGCGTGAGGCTCGTTCGCGGAGCCTGGCGGCTGTTCGGCCTCCGCTCGCCTCGCGGCGGGCGGAGGTGCCAGCAGGTCTTCGGACTCGGGTTCGTCCGGACGGGGCGCCTTCCCGGAGTCTCCTCCAGTGGCCGATGCCCCGCCCGTCCCCCTCACCGCTGCGCGTCAGTTCCGGGTTCGCACCGGATTCCCTGGCCCAACGAATGGGTTGACTGGCTGCGGCAAGCTATCACAGACGCGCGGCCGCGCCCCGGCCGCCCCGTCCCCGCCGCGGCCCGCGCCCCATCCCGGTCATCCCCTCCCGCGCGCCGCCCGTCGTGGCCCCGGTTCCCGGTAACGTCGGTGCCGAGAGGACCACCCGCCGTCCAGGAGTGCCCATGAACCCCGTCCGCAGCGGTACCGGCGAGGCGTCCGCGCTCGCGGCGCGCCTTCGCGGGCGCGTGGGCGGGGAGGTCTCCGACTCGGCCCGCAGGCGCGCCGAGTACTCCACCGACGCCTCCAACTACCGGGTGGTGCCCGACGTCGTCGTCTTCCCCCGCGACAACGACGACGTGCTCGCCGCGCTGGACATCGCCCGCGGCGAGGGCGCGGCGCTGACCTGCCGGGGCGGCGGCACCTCCGTGGCGGGCAACGCCATCGGGCCGGGGATCGTACTGGACTTCTCCCGGCACATGAACCGGATCGTCTCCCTGGACCCCGGCGCCCGCTCCGCCGTCGTGCAGCCGGGCGTGGTCCTGGCGGACCTGCAACGGGCCGCCGCGCCGCACGGCCTGCGGTTCGGCCCGGACCCCTCCACCCAGGCGCGCGCGACCCTCGGCGGCATGATCGGGAACAACGCCTGCGGTCCGCACGCCGTCGCCTACGGGCGCACCTCGGACAACGTGCGGTCGCTGACGGCGGTCGACGGGACGGGCCGCCGGTTCACCGCCGGGACCGGCCTGGAGGCGGTGCCCGGTCTCGGGGAGCTGGTGGACGCCAACCTCGCGGTGCTGCGCACCGAGCTCGGCCGCTTCCCCCGGCAGGTCTCGGGCTACTCCCTGGAGCACCTGCTGCCGGAGAACGGGCGCTCCCTGGCCAGGGCGCTCGTGGGCAGCGAGGGAACCGTCGCGGTCACCCTCGACGCCACCGTCCGCCTGGTGGAGACCGCCCCCGCCCGCGTCCTGGTCGTGCTCGGCTACCCCGGCATGGCCGACGCCGCCGACGCGGTGCCCCGGCTGCTGGGGCACCGCCCGCTGGCCGTCGAGGGGCTGGACGCCCGGCTCGTGGACGTCGTGCGCCGCCACCGGGGGGAGCACGGCGTCCCGGACCTGCCGCGCGGCGGCGGATGGCTGATGGTGGAGGTCGGCGGCGAGAGCGCCGGGGCGGCGCTGGAGGCGGCCGGCGCCCTCGCCGCCGACGCCGGGGCGCTGGGCCGGGTCGTCCTCCCCGCCGGGGCGGAGGCGACCGCCATGTGGCGCATCCGCGAGGACGGGGCGGGCCTCGCCGGGCGCACACCGGCCGGGAACCAGGCCTGGCCCGGCTGGGAGGACGCGGCGGTCCCGCCGGAGCGGCTGGGCGGATACCTGCGCGAGTTCGAGTCGCTGATGGCGCGCCACGGCGTCGACGGGCTGCCCTACGGGCACTTCGGGGACGGGTGCGTGCACGTGCGCGTCGACGTGCCGCTGGAGCGGGACGGTTCGGCGCTCCGCTCCTTCCTGCGCGACGCGGCCGCGCTGGTGGTCGCGCACGGCGGCTCCCTCTCCGGGGAGCACGGGGACGGGCGGGCGCGCGGCGAGCTGCTGCCCCTCATGTACTCCCGGCGGGCCATCGACGTGTTCGGGGCGTTCAAGGCCCTGTTCGACCCCGAGGGCGTCCTCAACCCCGGCGTCCTGGTCGGGCCCGCCCCGGTCGACGCCGACCTGCGGCGCCCCTCCGCCCGGCCGCTGCCCGCCGGCACCGGGTTCGCCTTCGCGCAGGACGGCGGCGACTTCACGCGCGCGGTGCACCGGTGCGTGGGCGTCGGCAAGTGCCGGGCCGACAACAGCGCGGCGGGCGGTTTCATGTGCCCCTCCTACCTCGCCACGCGCGACGAGAAGGACTCGACCCGGGGCCGCGCCCGCGTCCTCCAGGACATGGCCAACGGCGGCCTGGTCCGGGGCGGCTGGTCGGCGCCGGAGGTGCGCGAGTCCCTGGACCTGTGCCTCTCCTGCAAGGCGTGCGTCAACGACTGCCCGGCCGGGGTGGACATGGCGCAGTACAAGTCGGAGGTCCTGCACCGGGCCTACGCGGGGCGGCGGCGCCCGGTCTCCCACTACAGCCTGGGCCGGCTGCCGGGCTGGCTCGCCCTGCTCGACCGCCTCCCCGTCGTCGGACCGGCCGCGGCCAACGCCGTGTTCTCGGCGCGGCCGCTCGCCGGACCGCTGCTCGCCCTCGCCGGGGTGGACCCCCGGCGCCGCGCGCCCCGGTTCCCCCGCACGTCCTTCACCCGCTGGTGGCGGCGCCGGCGCTCCGACACCGGCGCCGGGCGCCCCGAGGTGGTCCTGTGGGCCGACTCCTTCACCGACGGGCTCGGCCCCGACATCGCCCGGGCGGCCGCCGAGGTGCTGGCCGACGCCGGGTACCGCGTGGTCGTGCCGGAGCGGCGCGCCTGCTGCGGACTCACCCGGATCAGCACGGGGCAGCTCGACGGCGCCCGGCGGCGCCTCTCGGGGCTGCTGGACGTGCTCGGCCCCTACGCCGCCGCGGGGATCCCGGTGGTCGGCCTGGAGCCCTCCTGCGCCGCGACCCTGCGTTCGGACCTGGTGGACCTGCTCCCGGACGACCCCCGGGCGCGCGTCGTCTCCGGCTCCGTGGCCACCCTCGCCGAGCTGCTCACCCGCGGGGCGGCCGACGGCCGCCCGTGGAGCCCGCCGGACCTGGGCGGCGTCACCGTCCTCGCGCAGCCGCACTGCCACCAGCACGCGGTCATGGGCTACCAGCGGGACCTGGGGCTGCTGCGCGCGGCCGGGGCGCGGGTCACCGCGCTGGCGGGGTGCTGCGGCCTGGCGGGGAACTTCGGGATGGAGCGCGGCCACCACTACGACGTGTCCGTCGCGGTGGCCGGGAACGCGCTGCTCCCGGCGCTGCGCGGCAGGGACCCGGAGACGGTGTTCCTGGCCGACGGCTTCTCCTGCCGCACCCAGGCCGAGCAGCTCGCCGGCGTGCGCGGGGTCCACCTGGCCCAGCTGCTCGCCGCCCGCCTGCGCGCGCCCTCCGGGGGCTGAACCCCTCGGCGGGCTCCGGGAAGGGGCCCGGGCGGTGGTCTATCCTGAACGCCATGCCGGACGACGCAGGGGATCAGCACGCGTTCCGGGAGGACTTCATCCGGCGGTTCGCCGACTACTGGCAGTCGCAGGGACGCCCCAAGACCGAGGGGCGCATCGTCGGCTACCTGCTCCTGTCCGACCGCGAGGCCGTGACCGCCGAGGAGATCGCCGACGGCGCGGAGGCCAGCCGGGGGTCGGTGTCGACCTCGATCCGCAGGCTGGAGGAGCTGGGCTTCGTCAGGCGGGTGCGCGTCCCCGGGCGGCGCGGGCGCCTGGTCGCGATGGACGACGACGCCTGGGGCGGCTTCCTGCGCAACGAGCGGGACTACCTCCGGTGCCAGCGCGACCTCGCGCAGTCCGCCCTCGACCGGCTCCCGGGCCTGGGCCCGGTCGGCCGGTCCCGGCTGGTGAACATGCGCGACTACATGACCTGGCTCGACGGCTACCACGGCACGCTCCTGGCCCACTGGGAGGAGTACAAGGCCCGGCGCGCGCCCGCGAACGACCGGCCGGCCTGACGGCGGGCCGGGACGCGGTGTCCGCCCTTCGCGGCGGTCACGGCCGCCCTTCTACCGCCGCCGCTCGTGCGGGATCACCAGGGGGGTCCCGGTGCGGGGGTCGGGGACCACGTCGCAGGGCAGGCCGAACACGTCCAGCACCAGTCCGGCGGTGAGCACCTCGCCGGGGGGCCCGTCCGCGACCACGCGTCCCGCGCTCATGACGACCAGGCGGGTCGCGAAGCGGGCGGCCTGGGCGAGGTCGTGCAGCACCGCCACGACCGTGCGCCCCCTGCGGTGCAGGTCGGCGAAGAGCTCCAGCAGCTCGTACTGGTGGGCGATGTCCAGGAAGGTGGTGGGCTCGTCGAGCAGCACGATCCCGGTGTCCTGCGCGAGCACCATCGCCACCCACGCCCGCTGCCGCTGACCGCCCGAGAGCGCGCCCACCTGCGCGTCGGCCAGGTCGGTCAGCGCGGTCAGCTCCAGCGCCCGGCCGATCGCCTCCTCGTCCTCGGGGGTCCACTGCCGGAGCAGCGTGTGGTGCGGGTAGCGGCCGCGCGCGGCCAGGGCCCGCACCGTGATGCCCTCGGGGGCGATCGGGCTCTGCGGCAGCAGCGCCAGCTCCCTGGCGACCGCCCTGGCCCGCTGGGCGCGGACGTCCCGGCCGTGCAGCAGCACGCGGCCCGACACGGGTTTGACGACCCTGCCCAGCGCCTTGAGCAGGGTGGACTTGCCGCAGCCGTTGGGGCCGACGACGACCGTGAACCCGCCCTCCGGCACCTCGACGTCCAGGTCGCGCACCACCGGATCGGCGCCGTAGCCGAGGGTGAGCCGTTCGGCGCGCAGTCCCCGCTCGCGGGGGGCGCCCCCCGCCGCCGTCGCGCCCTCCGCCACGGAGGACCGGCCCTTCTCGATCACAGCACTCCCCTACGCCATTCGCGGACCAGCAGGAACCCCAGGTAGACGCCGCCCAGGGCCATGGTGAAGATACCGACCGGCAGGCCGTCGCCCAACGGCGACTGCTGCACGGCGAGGTCGGCCAGCACCAGCAGCAGCGCCCCGACCAGTGCCGACAGCGCCAGGTTGGGGCCGGGCACCCGGCTCAGCCTCCGCGCGATCTGCGGCGCGGTCAGCGACACGAACGCGATCGGCCCGGCGACGCTGACCGCCGCCGCCGACAGCACCACCGAGAGCACGACCGCGGCGGTGCGGGTGCGCCCGGCCCTGGAGCCGAGGCTCTCGGCCAGTTCGTCGCCCATCTCGCTGAGCGCGATCGGCCCGGCCAGGGCGACCAGGAACGGCACCGCCAGGGCCACCACCAGCCAGATGGTGAGCGCGTGGTCCCAGGAGCGCGCCCCCAGGCTGCCGTTGACGTAGGCGTGCAGGACGCTGGCGCGGTCGCGCGCCACCACCGAGACCACGAACTGGGTGAAGGCCGAGGCCATCGCCGCCACACCGATTCCCGCGACGATGAGCCGCCCCGGGTGGCGCAGGCCGGTCCCCGTCACGCCCGCCACGACCAGGACCGCGGCGCTCGCGCCCAGCAGCGCGCCCAGCGGCACCGGGACGACGCCGGGGAGCACCAGGGCGACCACCGCGGCTCCGGCCCCGGCCCCGGCCCCCAGGCCGATCACGTCCGGGCTGCCCAGAGGGTTGCGGGTGACGGACTGGAACAGCGCTCCGGCGACGCCGAGGGCCGCGCCGGTCCCCGCCGCCACGGCGAGGCGCGGACCGCGCAGCCGCCGCAGGACGAAGTCCTGGGTCGGCTCCGCTCCCCCGGTCAGCGCGGTCGGCAGGTCCGCGAGGGGGATCCCCAGGCGTCCCAGGACGAGGGTGGACGCGGCGGCGGCCAGGAGGCCGGCCAGCAGCAGGAGCGCCCACAGCAGCGGGCGCGGGCGCAGCGGCAGCGCCACGGCGGAGCCCAGGCGCAGCAGCGGCGGCGCCGAGCGGGCGGGGGCCGTCCTCACGCCGCACCCCGCGTCCGGCGCACCGCGTAGAGCAGGACGGGCGCTCCGACGAACGCGGTGACCACTCCCACCATCAACTCCATCGGCCGCACCAGCGACCGGCCCACGACGTCGGCGAGCAGCAGCAGTGTCGGCCCCGCCAGCAGGGCGAAGGGGACCTGGAGCCGGAAGTCGACCCCCACCAGGGCGCGCACCACGTGCGGCACGGCGAGTCCGACGAACATGATCGGCCCCGCTCCGGCCGTGGCCCCCGCCGCCAGGAACGTGGCGGCGACCAGGCCGACGGACCGCACGAGCAGGGTGTTGGCGCCGAGGGAGGCGGCGGCCTCCTCGCCGAGGGCCAGCGCGTTCAGCCCGCCCATGACGAGCAGGGCCGCCAGCACGCCGACGGCGAGGAAGGGCAGTATCGCGGCGACCACGTCGAACCCGCGTCCGGCCAGCGAGCCCACCACCCAGTGGCGGTAGTCGTCGAAGACCTCGGGCAGGCTCAGCGACACCGCCTCGACATAGGCGGTCAGCACCGCCGAGACCACCGCTCCCGCCAGGACCAGGCGGACCATTCCGCCGCCCCCGCTTCCCATGGAGTAGGCCGCGAGGCCGGCCAGGAGCGCGCCGGGCAGGGCCCACCAGACGGCGGCCACGGTGGAGGTCGGGCCGAGGAGGGCGGTGGCGGTGACCACCGCCGCCGCGGCTCCCGCGTTCACGCCGAGCAGGCCCGGGTCGGCGAGGGGGTTGCGGGTGACGCCCTGCATGAGGGTGCCCGCCAGGGCCAGTGCCGCGCCGACGAGGAGCCCCAGCACGGTCCGGGGGTAGCGGCTCCGCACCACCGTCGCGACGTAGGAGTCGGCCTCCCCGGTGAGCACGCTCCACACCTGGAGCGGGCTGGTGGGCCTGCTGCCCACGGCGAGGCTGAGCAGTACCGCGCCCGCGAGTGCGGCGGTTCCGGCCCCGAGCAGGAGGGCGGTGCGGGCCGGGCCGGTCTTGGGCGGCGCCGTTGCTGCGTTCACGATCGCCTTGTCAGGGGTCGGGGAGGAGGGACGGGGACGCGCGGCCCCCGGGGGGCGGGGCCGCGCGCGTCGTCAGTCGAGCTTCTCGGCCGCCTCGTCGATGAGCGGGACGTAGCGGTCCGTCACCCACGGCACGGTGAGCGGGTTGATGATGGAGGAGGCGGTGACGAAGGAGTTGTCGTCGCTGGCCACCACCGAGCCGCGCTCGATCGCCGGGATCTCCGCGTACAGCGGCTGCTCCTCCACCTCGGCCCGCGTCTCCGCGTCGGTGTAGAAGGTGAAGACGAGGTCGCTGTCCTTCAGCTGCTCGGCGTTCTCCAGGCCGATCACCGCGGAGTCGGTGCCCTCGACCTCGGTGAAGGTCTCCACGACCGGGTCGACGGTCAGGCCGAGGCCGCGCACCATGGCCACGCGCTGCTCGTCGGGCAGGAACACCCCCAGGCTGCCGAGGCCGTCCGTGTAGATGTAGGAGAAGGTGAGGTCGGCGTACTCGGGGTGCTCGGCGGCGGTCTCCTCGAAGCGCGTCTCGATATCCTCGATCAGGCCCCGGGCCTCGTCGGGCTGCCCCAGCGCCTGGCCGATGATCTCGATCTGCTGGTCCCAGTCCGTGCTCCACGGCAGGTCGGGGTAGGCGACGGTGGGGGCGATGTCGCTGAGGATGTCGTACTGCTCCTGCGTGACCCCCGACCAGGGCGCCAGGATCACGTCGGGCCGCAGCTCGATGATCGCCTCGAAGTCGATGTCCTCGGCCCCGGCGAACTGCGCCGGAAGCTCCTCCCCGGCCTCGGTGACGGCCTCGTGGATCCACGGGAGGTAGCCGGTGTCGTCGCTGCCCCACTCGTAGCTCTCGACGCCCACCGGGACCGTGCCGAGCGCGATGGCGGTCTCGGCGGACCCCTGGCCCAGGGTGACGACGCGCTCGGGGCGCTCGGGGATCTCCGCGGTCCCCAGGGCGCTCTCGATGCTGACCGGGAAGGCCCCGCCGGTCTCGGCGCCGGGCTCTTCCCCGCTCTCGGCGCCGGACCCGCCGCAGGCGGCCAGACCGAGGACCAGGACTGCGCTGACGCCCGCGACGCCGAGACGGCGCCCTCGGGCACGGAGGTTCGGGTCCATACTCGCTTCTTTCTTCGCTGCAACGGGGGCCGCGCCTACGCGAGGCGCGCGGACCGGTTCCGCCGTCCACCCGGGGCGCCGGGTTCCGGTGTCCGCCTCCGTTCACGCGTGGAGGGGGACGGCAGAGGACCCGGTCGGCACAATCGGATGAAATGGAGCAATCCGGACTAAAACAAAGGTTAGTCTAACCTCACCTCAGTGGAATTTCAAAAATCTTGAAGGTCCGGCACGGCGGGGCGGCCGCGTCCGAACGGGTTCCATGTGAGTGCGAACGCCTACGGGGTAGGCGCTTCCGCATGACGGTCTACGGAATCCACGCCTCCCACGAACAGATCCCTCCCAAAGACCTGCTCGACTCCGTCTCCCGCGCCGAGCACGCCGGGTTCGCCGCGGCGATGTGCTCGGACCACTTCTCCCCGTGGAGCACGCGCCAGGGGGAGTCGGGCTTCGCCTGGTCCTGGCTGGGATCGGCCCTCCAGGCGACCGGCCTGCCCTTCGGAGTGGTCACCGCCCCCGGCCAGCGCTACCACCCGGCGGTGCTCGCCCAGGCGATCGGCACCCTGTCCTCCATGTACCCGGACCGGTTCTGGGCGGCCCTGGGCAGCGGCGAGGCGAGCAACGAGCACATCACCGGCGGCCGCTGGCCGCGCAAGGAGACGCGCAACGCGCGGCTGCGCGAGTGCGTCGACGTGATCCGCGCCCTGCTGGCGGGAGAGGAGGTCAGCCACGACGGCCTCGTCACCGTGGACAGGGCGCGGCTGTGGACCCGCCCCGACCGGGTTCCGCCGCTGTTCGGCGCGGCGGTGAGCGAGAAGACGGCGCGCTGGTGCGCGTCGTGGGCGGACGGCCTGATCACGGTGAACGCGCCGACGGAGACGCTGCGCCGGATCGTGGGGGCCTACCGGGACGCGGGCGGCCGCGGCCGGCTCCTCCTCCAGGTCCACCTGAGCTGGGCCCCCGACGAGGCCGAGGCCGTGCGCGTCGCCCACGAGCAGTGGCGGAGCAACGTGTTCGCCCCGCCCGTGTGCTGGGACCTGGAACTGGTCGAGCACTTCGACGCCGCCTCCGAGCACGTTCCCGCCGAACGGGTGGCCGAGGTCGTCAACATCAGCGCCGACCTGGCCCGGCACGCCCAATGGCTGCACGAGTACGCCCGGATCGGCTTCGACGAGGTCTACCTGCACCACGTCGGGCGGAGCCAGAGCGGGTTCGTGGACGCGTTCGGGGCCGAGGTGCTGCCCCGGCTGACCGGGACGAACGGAGGGAACCGCTCATGAGGCTGACCCGCGCCGCGGACCTGTGGTGGAAGAACGCCGTCGTGTACTGCCTGGACGTGGAGACCTACCGCGACGGCGACGGCGACGGCGTGGGCGACTTCACGGGCCTCGCCCAACAGGTCGACCACCTGGATCGGCTGGGGGTGACCTGCGTCTGGCTGATGCCGTTCTACCCGACGGCCGAGCGCGACGACGGGTACGACGTCGTCGACTTCTACGGGGTCGACCCGCGCCTGGGCACCCTCGGCGACTTCGTGGAGTTCACCCGCACCGCACGCGACCGGGGCATGCGGGTGATCGCCGACCTCGTCGTCAACCACACCTCCGACCGGCACCCGTGGTTCGAGAGCGCCCGCGAGAGCCGTGACTCCCCCTACCGGGACTGGTACGTCTGGCAGGACGAGCCGCCCGCCGACGGCCCCAAGGGCGTCGTCTTCCCCGACAAGGAGGACAGCCCGTGGACCCGCGACGACGCGACCGGCCAGTACTACCTGCACCGCTTCTACCGGCACCAGCCCGACCTCAACATCGCCAACCCGGCCGTGCGCGACGAGATCGCCAGGATCATGGGCTTCTGGATGGAACTGGGCCTGTCCGGGTTCCGGGTCGACGCGGTGCCGTTCCTGCTGGAGACCTCCGGCCAGGACGACGCGCACGCGCTGCCCGACCCGCACGAGTACCTGGCGGACCTGCGGCGGTTCCTCTCCCGCCGCAACGGCGAGGCGGTCCTGCTGGGGGAGGTCAACCTGCCCTACGCGGACACCATGCCGTTCTTCGGCGACGGCGACGGCGACGAGCTGACGATGTGCTTCGACTTCACCGGCATGCAGCGGATGTTCCTGTCCCTGGCCCGCCGCGACGCGGGCCCCCTGGCCGAGGCGCTGCGCGAGCGGCCCGCGCCTCCTGACGACGCCCACTGGGCGACGTTCGTGCGCAACCACGACGAGCTCACCCTGGACCAGCTCTCCGACGCGGAGCGCCAGGAGGTCTTCGACGCGTTCGGGCCCGAGGAGCGGATGCAGCTGTACGGCCGGGGCCTGCGGCGCCGGCTGCCGCCGATGCTCGACGGCGACGAGCGGCGCGTCCGGATGGTGTACAGCCTGCTGTTCTCGACCCCGGGGACGCCCGTGCTGTTCTACGGCGAGGAGATCGGCATGGGCGAGGACCTGGGCGCCGAGGGGCGCATGGCGGTGCGCACCCCGATGCAGTGGGACCGGGGCCCGGGCGGCGGCTTCTCGGCCGCCGCCCCCGACCGGTTCACCGCGCCGATGGTCACCGGCGCGTTCGGCCCCGAGCACGTCAACGTGCGGGCGCAACTGCGGGACCGCGACTCGCTGCTGTCCTGGACGGGCCTGCTCGCCCGGCGCTACCGGGAGTGCCCCGAGATCGCGTGGGGCGGGTACGAGGTGCTGGACCCGGGGGCCTCCGAGGTGCTGGCGCACCGCTGCGACGTGGCGGGGCCCGACGGCGGAACCGTGATCGCGCTGCACAACCTGGCCGACCGGCCGGTGGAGGCGAGGCTCGCGCTGGCGGACCTGGAGGAGGGGACCACCCTGGTGGACCTGCTCTCCGACGGCGTCGCGCGGGTCCCGGCCGACGGCGGGGTCCGGCTGCCGCTGGACGGCTACGGCTGCCGCTGGCTGCGCGCGGAGCGGCCGTCCCCCTGAGTCCGCCGGGGGCCGCCGCTCCTCCTCCGGGCGCGGCGGCCCCCGGCGGTCCGGAGGTGGGTGCGGCGCTCCCCGGTACACGGCGGCCTGGCGGGACCCCGGCGCGGGGAGGAGGGTGGAGGCATGGCAACCGAACCCTCCCACGACCCGCACCCCTTCGTCGGCATGTGGGTCACCGCCGACGGCCACATCCGGCAGGAGCTCCTGCCGGACGGACGGTACGACGAGGCCCGGGGGACGCGCAGGAGCGCGTACACCGGCAGCTACACCGTGACGGGCGACCACATCGACTACCTCGACGACACCGGCTTCACCGCCACCGGCGACGTCCGCGACGGGGTCCTCTACCACGAGCACCTGGTGCTCCACCGGGAGGACCCGGACGCTCCCGACCGGGGCCGGAAGCGTTGACGGGCCGGGGCGCGCCCGAACGCCTCTCCGAGGGCACGCCCCGAACCGCCCCGGCGGCCGCTACTCCACGGGCGGGGCGGACATCACCTGGCGCACCTCGATCGGCATGTTCAGCGGCCTGCCGCCGGGGCCGGGCGCGGTCGAGACGTGCGCGGCGATCTCGACCGCCCGCTCCGGACCCGCGCACTCGACGATCCAGTAGCCGGCCAGGAACTCCTTCGTCTCCGGGTACGGGCCGTCCGTGACGACGGGGGCGCCTCCGGCGTCGGCCCGCACGATCCTGGCCTCCCCCGGGTCCGCCAGCCCCTGCGCGTCGACGAACTCCCCGGAGTCGGCGAGCCCGCTGTTCACGGCCCGCATGAAGCCGACGTGGGCCCCGACCTCCCCCGGAGACCAGGTGTCGATCGGGGGAAGGCCGCTCCGCGCGTTGAACTGCATCAGCAGCATGTACTTCATGTCCTGCTCCTCACGGTCCCCGCGCCCTTCTCGGCGCTCTCACCCGGAGGTCGGAGCACGCCTCCCCGTTCTCGACATCCCGGCCGGGAATTCCGGGAAAACCTCGAAGACGGCGGAGCACCGGGGTCAGGAGGACAGAAGCGTCCCCCCGCGGCGCCGCTGGGCGGGAATGCCCCCGCCCGCGCACCCGCGGGCGGCGTTCGCGGCCTCGGCCAGGGCCTGCTCGGCGTGCGCGCGCGTGGGGTGGACGGCGAGCAGCCTCGTCAGCCCGGATTCGCGCAGCACCCGTTCGGCCGGGGAGTCGGGGGTGACGACGAGGGAGAGCCTGATCCCCATGGCCTGGGTGCGCGAACGCACCCGCTCCACCACCTCGGCCGCCGAGGAGTCGCAGAAGATCACCCTCCTGAGGTCGATGACCAGTTCGTCGATGCGTTCGTTCAGCAACCAGAGCATCTGCTCGCGGAGGGCGTAGCCGTGCCTCTCCTCGACGCTCTGCGGCAGGGTGACGACGGCGCCGCACCCGATGTAGTCGACTTTCGCGATGATCTGCGTCTGCTGTTTCACGTTCACCTGTCCTGACGCGGATCCCGGTCCGGTGACGGGATCACTCCGGAGGCGGACGGCCGCCTGACGTCCTGCGGCCACCGCGTCTCGGGCCTCGCTTCTGGACCCGACATGACGGCTGCCCGCCATTCCCCCGCGCAAACATCACGTCCTCCGCGTCCGCCGCCCCGAGCCGCCGCCATGGAACCGCAGGTCACCCGGTTCGGGGACGCGCCGGGGCCCTCCCCCGGGCGCGGCCGGCCCCCGCCTCTCACCGCCGCAGCACGGCGGCGGAGTCCCGGAGCGCGGCGAGGAAGGCGGCCGCGGCCGGGGACGGCGTGATCCCGCGGGCGGTGGCCGCGTAGACCGCGCGCGGCGGCACGTCGTCGGGGTGCAGGGGCACCACCGCGAGATCGGGCCGTGCCACCCCGGCGGCCAGGGCCGGGACCAGGGTCACACCCAGGCCCGCCGCGACGAAGCCCTGCTTGGCGATCCACTCGGCCACGACGAACCGGATCCTGGGGCGGAACCCGGCGTGCAGGGCGGCGGCCATCAGGGTGTCCTCGGGGTCGCGCCGCCCGGCGATCCACTCCTCGCCGGCGAGGTCGGCGAGCCGGACGCGCGGACGGTCGGCGAACCGGTGCGTCCGGGGCAGCGCCACGAACATGGCGTCGTCGAGCAGCGGCCGCAGGTCCAGCCCGCCGGGCGGCTCCCCCGAGACGGCGCTGAGCACGGCCACGTCCAGGTCCCCGGCGGCGAGCGCCGCCGCCAGCCGGGCGCTCAGGCCCTCCCGCGTGGTGACGTCGAGTCCGGGGTGGCGGGCGCGCAGGGCGGAGACCGCCGCGGGGACCAGGGCCGCGTTGGCGGTCGCGAACGCGCCCACGCGCAGCCGCCCGACCGCCGCCTCGCGCAGGGCCTCCAGGTCCCGGCGCGCCGCGTCGAGGCGGTCCAGGACGGCCTCGGCGTGCCCCAGCAGGGAGCGTCCCTGCTCGGTGAGCCGGACCCCCCGGGGGAGCCGGTCGAACAGGCGGGCCCCGGTCTCGCCCTCCAGCGCGCAGACCTGCCGGGAGACGGCCGACTGGGTGTATCCCAGTTCGCGGGCGGCGGCGGTGAAGGAGCCGAGCCGGGCCACGGCGCTGAAGACGCGGAGCCACGACACCTGCAAGCCATGCGAGTCAGACATGGATGCCATGCTATACATTCGCTTGTCGCATCGGTCTGGCTCTCGTAGCGTTTCCGCCATGAGCACCATCGCCTTCCTGGGGGTCGGCGCCATGGGCGCGCCCATGGCGCGGCGGCTGCTGGCCGCCGGGCACCCCGTCACCGTGTGGAACCGGACCCGCGCGCGGGCCGAGCCGCTGGCCGGTGGCGGCGCCCGCGTCGCCCGCGACCCGGCCGACGCCGTACGCGGCGCCGACATCGTCATCACCATGCTGGCCGGCCCCGCCGCCGTCCTCGCCGTCGCCGACGCCGCGCTCCCCGGTCTGGGGGGCGGGGCCCGCCTCGTGGAGATGTCCACGGTCGGCCCGGGCACCGTCGCCGAACTGGCCGCACGGCTGCCGGAGGGGACGACGCTGGTCGACGCGCCGGTCATGGGCAGCGTCGACCGCGCGGCCACCGGGACGCTGTCGATCCTGGCGGGCGGTGACGTCGCCCCGGTCGAGCCGGTCCTGGCCGAACTGGGAACGGTGACCCGCTGCGGCCCCGCCGGATCGGGAGCGGCGCTGAAGGTCGTGCTGATCAACGCGGTGATCGGCGGCGTCGCGCTGGTCGGGGAGGCCCTCGCCCTGGGCGACGCGCTCGGTCTTCCCGAGGAGCTGACCCGCGACGCGCTGGCGCGGGGGCCGCTGGCCGGACCGCTGCGGCGGGCGCTGGACACCGACGCCCACTACCCGCTCGGCCTCGCCGCGAAGGACACCGCCCTCGCGCGGGCGGCGGCCGACCTGCCCCTCGCGCGCGCCGCGCACGGACTGCTCCTCGGCGCGTCCGGGATCGCCGACCAGGACCTGGGGCGCCTCGTCCCGCACATCCGAACCGAAAGACAGGAGACCTTGTGAACGTCACTCTGCGTAACCCCGAGAACGCCCCCCGTCCGGCGGGCCCCTACTCCCAGGTCGGCCGCGTCGAGCTGGGCGGCGGCGCGCTGCTGTTCGTGTCCGGCCAGGTCGCCCTGGACGAGGCGGGCGAGGTCGTCGCCCCCGGCGACATGGCCGTCCAGTCGCGCGAGGTCATGCGGTCCCTCGACGCGCTGCTGCGGGCGGAGGGCGCGACCCTGGCCGACGTGGTGAGCATCCGCACCTTCCTGACCGACATGTCCCGGCTGCCCGAGTACGCGGCCGCGCGCCGCGAGTTCCTTCCCGGGACCCCGCCCACCAGCACCACGGTCGAGGTGTCCGCCCTGTTCCGCCCCGGCGCCGTCATCGAGGTCGAGGTCGTCGCCGCCCTCCCCGCCCGCGCCGGGTAGGGAGTCTCCGGCGCGGTGGTGATTCGGGCCCTGTCGGAGCAGGGTCCGCTCGGGACCTGTCACGGCGGGCGGCGACGGCGGGTGGGGCCGGTCCCGCCCCCACCCTGAATGATCATGGGTTTTCCGCCCTTCCGGGCCCCGAAACGGGCAGAAACCCCACGACCGCCAACGAAACCCCCAGGCCGGGTGGGGGCGGGGCCGCCTCAGAGGGTGAAGACGATCTTGCCGAACACGTCCCCCCCGGCCATGAGGGCGAAGCCGTCCCGCGCGCGGTCCAGCGGCATCGTCGTGTGGACGAGCGGGCGGGTCCCGGTGACGTCGAGGAAGCTCATGAGCTGTTCGAGCTCGCGCCGCGTGCCCATGGTCGACCCCTGCACGCGCAGCTGCCGGAAGAAGACGTGGCCGAGGCCCGGGTCCTGGGGCCGGCCCCCCGAGGTCGTCCCCGAGACGACCAGGGTGCCGCCGGGGCGCAGCGACCTGACCGAGTGCGACCAGGTCGCCTCGCCGACGGTCTCCATGACGGCGTCCACCCGCTGCGGGAGCCGCTCGCCGGGCGCGAACGACGCGTGCGCGCCCAGGTCGAGCGCGCGGGCGCGCTTGGCCTCGTCGCGGCTCGTCGCGAAGACGCGGAGCCCCGCGGCACGCCCCAGGGTGATCAGCGCGGTGGCCACGCCGCCGCCCGTCCCCTGCACCAGCACGCTGTCCCCCGGCTTGACCCCGCCCTGGGTGAAGAGCATCCGGTAGGCGGTCAGCCACGCGGTGGGCAGGCACGCCGCCTCCTCGAACGACAGCGACCCCGGTTTGGGGACCAGGTTGCGCCGGGGCACCAGAACCTTCTCCGCCATGGTCCCCTGGTGCCGCTCGCTGAGCAGCGAGCGCCCGGGGTCCAGGGTCTCGTCGCCGCTCCAGGCGGGGTCGCTGACGACGGCGTGCGCGACCACCGGATCGCCGTTCTCGTCGTACCCGGCGGCGTCGCAGCCCAGGATCATCGGCAGCCGGTCCCGGCCGAGGCCCACGCCCCTCAGCGACCACAGGTCGTGGTGGTTCAGCGCGGCGGCCCTGACCGTCACCACCGCCCAGTCCCCGGCGGCCTCCGGATCCGGGCGCTCCCCCAGGGCCAGGCCGGACAGCGGGTCCTCGGGGGAAAGGCTCTCGGCGAACACGGCGAACATCGGCTCTCCTCACCTCGCGGACGGTCACCCCACCCGGTAAGACCTATCACCGGACGCCGCTCCCGCGCGAGGAGGGCGCGGCGCGCCCCCGGGGGGCGCGCCGCGCGGCCGGGTCAGGCCCCCAGCTCCTTGGTGATCCGCTCCAGCATGAACGCGCTCGACTCGCGGGCGCGCTCCTCCCAGGCGAACACGCAGGCCGTGGCGACTCCGTCGAACCCCGTGTCCCGCAGGACGCCGAAGAAGACGTCCCAGTCCACCTCGCCCTGCCCGATGTCCAGGTGCTGGTGGATCCGCGCGGGGGTGCCCGGCGGGTTGAGGATGTACCGGAGCCCCGAGGACCCCTTGTGGTTGAAGGAGTCCGCGATGTGCACGTGCCCGAGCTTGTCGCCCGCGTACTCCAGCATCCCCCTGATGTCGGCCCCCGGGTCGTCACCGGAGAGGTGGAAGGTGTGCGGCGCGCAGTACAGGTAGTTCACCCACGGCTTGTTGACGGCCCGCACCAGGTCCACGGCCGGGCCGTTGACCTCGCAGAAGTCGTCGGGGTGCGCCTCCAGGTTGAGCGCGATCCCCTCGCGCTCGAAGACCGGGAGCAGCTCCTCCATCGACCTCCAGAACGCGGCCTCGCTCTCCGCGGCACGCTCGGGCCTCCCGTTGAACTCCGAGTTCATCAGCGGGCAGTCCAGCTCGACGGCGACCTCGATCATCCGCCGCCAGTAGCGCACGGCGGCCCGCCGCTCCTCCTCGTCCGGGCTGGACCACCTGTACAGCGGCAGGATGCTGGACAGCCCGGTCCCGGTGTCGCGCAGCGCCTTCCGCAGCTCCGCGACCCGCGCGTCGTCGGCCCGGGGGTGCAGGAAGAACGGCATGAACTCCGCGCGCGGCGACAGTTCGATCCACCGGTAGCCGATGTCGGCCACCGTCCGGACCATCGCGTCCACGGGGAGGTCACGGAACATGTAGGGGTCGATGGCGATCTTCACCGGCCGGCCTCCTCTCGCGCGTAGAACGCCGGGCGGTCCTTGACCCCGGTGGCGACGACGCCGCCCGAGCCCAGCGCCTCCACGGTCGCGTCGCAGATCATCGCGGCGGCGTAGCCGTCCCAGGCGTCGGGTCCGGCGGCGCCCCCGGTGGCCGCGGCGGCGACCCAGTCCTGGATCTCGTCGTCGTAGGCCGCGGCGAACCGCTTCTTCCAGTCCTGGAGCACCGCCGTGCCCGCCCTCCCGCCGCCGCGCACCACGGGCCGGGCGGGGTCGGGCAGGCTCACCGTTCCGGTCTCGCCCACGGCCTCGCACCGGATGTCGTAGCCGTACCGGCAGTTCACGAACACCTCGACGTCGATCCGCGCGCCCCCGGCGGTCTCGAACAGCATGATCTGCGGGTCCTGCAGGTGCTCGAACCGGTGGGAGGTCCGGCGCGGGGTGAGGACCTGCGCCGAGACGATCTCGTCGGACAGCAGCCAGCGGACCGCGTCGATCTCGTGGACGGCGGTGTCGTGCGTCGCCATCGCCGAGTGGTAGGACTCGGGGACCGAGGGGTTGCGGTGCGCGCAGTGGACCATCAGGGGGGCGCCGATCCCGCCCTCGTCGATGATCCGCTTCATCTCCCGGTACCCGGCGTCGTAGCGGCGCATGAAGCCCACCTGGACCAGGCGGGAGCCGTGCCGCTGCTCGGCCTCCACGACGCGCAGGCAGTCCTCCGCCGTCGTGGCCAGCGGCTTCTCGCAGAACACCGGCTTCCCCGCCTCAACTGCCGCGAGCACCGACCGCGCGTGCGCCGGCCCCCAGGAGGCCACCAGCACCGCGTCGACGTCGTCGGCTCCGATCAGCTCCAGGTCGCCGGGCAGCACCCGCGCTCCCGCGGTCGCGGCGAGCGCGGCCGCGCGGTCCGCGTCGATGTCGGTCACCGCGGTCACCCGCGCCCCGCTCACCACGGTCCCGAGCCGGCGCGTGTGGTCCGCCCCGATCATCCCGGCGCCGATCACCCCGACGTTGACGGTCATCGCCCCTCCCCTTCCCCGCGCTTGAGCTCGTGTTCCAGGGCGTCGAGTTCGGCGCCCCCCGCCATGTGGTGGGTCAGCTCCTCCAGGGTCAGCTCCGAGCGCGGCGCGTCCAGCTCCGTCCGGCCGAGCTTGACGACCACGAAGTGGTCCCCGACCATGAAGGCGTGGTGCGGGTTGTGCGTGATGAAGATGACCCCCAGCCCGGCGTCGCGGGCGGCGTTGACGTACTTCAGCACCACCCCGGACTGCTTGACGCCGAGCGCGGCGGTCGGCTCGTCCAGGATCAGCACGCGGGCCCCGAAGTACACGGCACGGGCGATGGCCACGACCTGGCGCTGGCCGCCGGACAGGTTGCCGACGGGGGCGTCGATGTCGGGCAGGTCGATGCCCATCTTGCCGAGCTCCTCCTCGGCGACGCGGCGCATCCCCGCCACGTCCAGCATCCTGAACGGGCCGAACCCGGTGCGGATCTCCGAGCCGAGGAAGAAGTTGCGCCACACCGGCATCAGCGGGACCAGGGCGAGGTCCTGGTAGACGGTGGCGATCCCCCGGTCCAGGGCCTGGCGCGGGGACGTGAAGGCCACTGGCTCGCCGTCGACCCGGTACTCCCCCGACGTCGGCGCGTGCAGCCCGGCGATGATCTTGATCAGGGTCGACTTGCCGGCCCCGTTGTCACCCAGGATGCAGGTGACCTCCCCGGCCCCGACCTTCAGGTCGATGCCGGACAGCGCCCGGATGTTGCCGAACGTCTTGCCGACGCCCCTCAGCTCCAGCACCGGCTCGGAGGGGGCCCGCTCCTCGCGGGCCGCCTCGGTGGTGTCGGTCAACGTGACCACCTTCTGCTCACCTCTTGCTCGTCTGGTTGCGGACCCACATGTTGATCACGACGGCGAGCAGCAGCATCGCCCCGACGAAGAACATGATCCAGTTGTTGTCCCAGCCTGCGTAGACGATTCCCTGCCTGGTCATGCCGTAGATGAACGCGCCGATCACCGCCCCGACGACTGTGCCGTAGCCGCCGGTGAGCAGGCAGCCGCCGACCACCGCCGCCATGATGTAGAGGAGCTCGTTGCCCACGCCCTCCCCCGACTGCTGGACGCCGTTCGCCGCCGTCAGCAGGTGCATGCCGCTGAACCAGGCGAAGAACCCGACCGTCATGAACAGGCCGATCTTGACCCGCTTCACGGGAACGCCCACGGCTCGGGCGCTCTCGGCGTTCCCCCCGACGGCGTAGATCCAGTTCCCGACCCGGGTGCGCATCAGCACCCAGGTGGCCAGGGCGGCGAACAGCAGCCACCACAGCACGGTGATCCGCACGTCGACGCCCCCGACGGGGATGCTGGAGGCGAACACCGCCCGGGCCGAGGCGAAGCCGTCCATGTCGGACACGTTGTCGGTGGACACGCTGCCGGTCACCAGCTTGGTGACCGCGATGTTGAGCCCTTGCAGCATCAGGAACGTGGACAGCGTGACCAGGAAGCTCGGCAGGTTGGTGCGCACCAGGATCCAGCCGTTGAGGAAGCCGATCCCCAGGGCGAGCGCCAGCGCGAGCGCGGCGCCCGCCCAGATGTTGAGCGAGAACTGGTAGCTGAACATCGCGGTCGCCAGCGCCGAGGTGACCACCGCGACACCGGCGGACAGGTCGAACTCCCCGCCGATCATCAGCAGCGCCACGGCCACGGCCATGATGCCGATGGTCGAGCTCGCGTACAGCACCGTGGAGAACGACGCGGCCTGCCGGAACGGCTCGGCCACCGCGAAGAACACGGCGAACACGACGACGGCGCCGATCAGCGAGCCGACCTCGGGCCGCGCGAGGAACCTCCGCAGCGGCGAGCGCCGTCCGACCCTTTCCCGCTTCTCCGAGCCGCCCTGGCCGGGGCCGGGCGTCCGCATGGTGAGTGTCTGGCTCATCGGGGGATCACCGGGTCCCGTTCTCCGCGTACGCGGCCACGGAGTCGATGTTGTCCTGGTCGATGAAGTTCGGCCCGGTGAGCACCGGCTCGGAGCCGCCGCCGGAGACGTTTCCGTTGGTGCCGTACAGCCAGAGTCCGTCGACGGCGAGGTAGCCCTGCAGGTACGGCTGCTGGTCCACCGCCCACTCGACGAGGCCGTCCTCGATGGCGCCGACCAGGTCGGCGTTGGTGTCGAAGGTGGCGACGCTCGCGTCGCTCCCGGCGTCGTCGACCGCGTCCAGCGCGGTCATCGCGAACGGCGCCCCGAGCGTGACGACGTAGTCGACGTCCGCGTCCTCCTGGAGCTTGGCGGTGATGCCGGACCTGACCTCGGGCATGTTGGCGCCGTCGACGTAGAGCGTCTCGGACTCGCCCTCGAACGCCTCGCCGAGCGAGTCGCAGCGGGTCTCCAGGGCGACGTGGCCCTGCTCCTGGATGACGCACAGCGCCTTCTCCGCGCCGACCTCGTCCAGCCGCTCGCCGAACGCCTCGCCCGCGAGCGTCTCGTCGGTGCCGAAGTACTCGATGAGGCCCGCGTCCTGCCAGTGGTCGATGCCGGCGTTGAAGCCCACGACGGGGATGCCCGCGGCGGCGGCGTTGTCGATCGCCCCCTGCAGCGCGTCGGGCTTGGCCAGGGTGATGGCGATGCCGTCGACCCCCTTGTCGACCGCCGCCTGGATCAGGGTGGCCTGCCGGGCGGCCTCGGGGTCGGAGAAGTACTCCAGGGTGACGCCGCTCTTGGCGGCCGCGTCCTCGGCGCCGGCGCGCACGAGGTCCCAGAAGGTGTCGCCGGGCGCCTCGTGGGTGATCATCGCGATGGTCAGCTCCGGGGTGTCGGCCCCGGTGGCGGTCTCCTCCTGCCGGCCGCCGCTGGAGCTGCAGGCGGACGCGGCGAGGACGAGGCCCGCCGCTCCGGCGAGGAGGACGGGGAGTCTGCGGTTTCGGTTCATTGCGGGAACCTCTCAAAGGTGGTGCGGGGAGACGGCGGGATGGTTCTTCTGAACCGCGGTACGGTACCGGGCCCGCTCCCCCGGGGTGTCCGGGGGGTGCGGCTCGGCGCGGGGGGCGGGGTCACGCCTTCTGGTGGCGGGCGCCCAGGCCGCAGCTGTTGAGGTATTCGCGGGTGCGCGCCGCGATGGGCAGCGGGACCTCGGGCGCGCACGGGTAGAGGTCCTGCTCGACGATCACGAAGACCCGGGCGTCGACCTCGTTCAGCGCGTCGATGACCGCCGCGGGGGCCGGTTCGCCTGCGGGCGGCTCCACGCACACGCCGCGCTTGACGGCCTCGCCGAAGGACAGCTTCTCCTCGGCGACCTGGCGGAGCACCCCCGGGTCCATCTGCTTGATGTGCACGTAGCCGACCCGCTCGGAGTAGCGGCGGATCAGGTCCACGGCGTCGCCGCCCCCGTAGGCGACGTGCCCGGTGTCCAGGCACAGCGACACGTACTCGGGGTCGGTGCCGTCCAGGAACCGCTCGATCTCCGGCTGGGTCTGGACGTGGCTGTCGGCGTGGGAGTGCAGGCAGAGCCGGATGTCGTAGTCGTTCAGCAGGATCTTGCCGAGCTCGTCGGCGCCGCGGTGCAGCGAGGCCCAGCCGTCGGCGTCGAGCGTGGGCGGCTCGGTGAACGCGCCGGTCTTCTCGTCCCGGTACATCGGCGGGATGAAGACCAGGTGGCGCGCGCCCACGGCGGCGGTCAGCCCGGCGACCCTGCGGACCACGGCGAGCGTGTCGTCCCAGGCGTCGGGGCGGTGCAGGGCTCCGAACACGGTGCCGCCGGACACCTTCAGGCCCCGCCTGCCGACCTCGTCGGCGAGCCGGTCGGGGTCGGTGGGCAGGTAGCCGTAGGGGCCCAGCTCCAGCCATTCGTATCCGGCCTCGGCGAGCTCGTCCAGGAACCGGTTCCACGGCGTCTGGTGCTCGTCCTCGGGGAACCACACGCCCCAGGAGTCGGGGGCCGATCCCAGGACCAGTCTGTCCGTCATGGCGTCGTCCTTTGTCTGTGAGGGGCGGGTCAGCCGTGGGTGGGGAAGTTGAAGGCCGCGCCGGCCGGGCGGTCCACGTGCGGCCAGCGGCTGGTGACGACCTTGGCGCGGGTGTAGAAGCCGACGCCTTCGGGGCCGTGGATGTGGGTGTCGCCGAACAGCGAGTCCTTCCAGCCGCCGAAGGAGTAGTGCGACATCGGCACCGGGATCGGCACGTTCACGCCGACCATGCCGACCCTGACCCCGCGCTGGAAGCGGCGGGCGGCCTCGCCGTCCGCGGTGAAGATCGCGGTGCCGTTGCCGTACGGGTTGGCGTTGATCAGCTCGATGGCCTCGTCCAGGTCGGCGGCGCGCACGACGACCAGCAGCGGGCCGAACACCTCGTCGCGGTAGACGTCCATCTCCGGCGTGACGTGGTCCAGCAGGGACGGTCCGACGAAGAAGCCCTTCTCGTGCCCGGCCACCCGCAGGTCCCGGCCGTCGACCACGACCGCGGCGCCCTGTTCGGCGCCCGAGGCGACGTAGCCCGCGACGCGGTCGCGCGCCTGGGCGGTGATGACCGGGCCCATCTCGTTGGCCGCGTCCTGGCCGGGGCCCACCCTGACCGCCTTGGCGCGGTCCGCCAGCGCCGCCACCAGGGCGTCGGCGGCGTCGCCGACGGCCACGGCCGCGGAGAGGGCCATGCAGCGCTGCCCGGCGGAGCCGTAGGCGGCGGCGGTGAGGTGGTCGGCGGCGGACTCCAGGTCGGCGTCGGGCAGCACCACGGCGTGGTTCTTGGCCCCGCCGAGCGCCTGGACGCGCTTGCCCGACGCGGTGGCCCGCTCGTGCACGTGCCGGGCGACCGGCGTGGACCCGACGAACGACACCGCCTCGACGCCCGGGTGGTCCAGGAGGGCGTCGACCGCGCCCCTGTCGCCGTGCACGACGTTGAAGACGCCGTCGGGCAGGCCGGCCTCGGCGTAGAGGCGGGCGATGATGTTCGAGGCCGACGGGTCGCGCTCGCTCGGCTTGAGGACGAACGTGTTGCCGCAGGCGATCGCGATCGGGTGCATCCACAGGGGCACCATGACCGGGAAGTTGAACGGCGTGATCCCGGCGACCACGCCCAGGGGCCGGCGGAAGGAGAAGGTGTCGACGCCGGTGGAGACCTGGTCGGAGTAGCCGCCCTTGAGCGCGCTGATGATCCCGCAGGCGTACTCGACGACCTCGCGGCCGCGCACGATCTCGCCGCGCGCGTCGTCGACGACCTTGCCGTGCTCGGCCGCGACGACGCGGGCCAGCTCGTCCTCGTGCTCGGTGAGCAGTTCGCGCATCCGGAACATGACGCGGGTGCGCCGGGTGAGCGAGGACTCGCCCCAGGTCTCGAACGCCTCCGCGGCCGCGGCGACGGCGGCGTCGACGTCAGCGGACTCGGCCAGCAGCACCCGCGCCTGCTCCTCCCCCGTGGCGGGGTTCCACACCGGGGCGGTGCGGGTGGAGCCGGCCGCGGTGGCGGACCCGTTGATCCAGTGCTGGATGGTGTTCAATTTCTTCCTCCGTAGGGAGTGTCACAGGTAGTGTCGCTGGGTCCGCTTGGCGTCGGTGTAGGCGGCGTGGGCCCGGCGCGTGCTCTCCAGGTCCGAGACCTCGCTCACCGGCACGTCCCACCAGCCCTGCGAGGGCGGGTTGGGGCCGTACAGGTCGGTCTCGACGTGCACGACGGTGGTGGTGTCGGCGGCCTTGGCGCGTTCGACGGCCTCGCGGAACTCCTCGACCCCCTCGGCGCGGATGACCCGGGCGCCGAGGCTGGCGGCGTTGGCGGCCAGGTCGACGGGCAGCACGCCGCCGTCGAGCAGCCCGCTCTCGGTGTCGCGGTAGCGGTAGGCGGTGCCGAAGCGCTGCGATCCCAGGGAGTCCGACAGCGAGCCGATCGAGGCGAAGCCGTGGTTCTGCACCACGACGATGATCACCTTGATCCCCTCGGAGACCATGGTCGCGATCTCCTGCGCCATCATCAGGTAGGACCCGTCGCCGACCAGGACCACCACCTCGCGGCTCGGGTCGGCCATCTTGACGCCGGTGCCGCTGGCGATCTCGTAGCCCATGCAGGAGTAGGCGTACTCCACGTGGTAGGCCTTGGGGTCGCTGGCTCGCCACAGCATCTGCAGGTCGCCGGGCATGCTCCCGGCGGCGTTGATCACCACGTCGCGCGGGTCGAGGGTCTCGTTGAGGGCGCCCAGGACGGCCGTCTGGGCGGGCAGCGGCCCGTGCTCGACGCGGTAGCACGCGTCGGTGACGCGCGCCCACTCCTCGGCCAGCCCCCGGGCGCGCCGCCGGTGTCCGGCGTCGGCCCGCCATCCGGCCAGTTCCGCGCCCAGCGCCTCCAGTCCGGCGCGGGCGTCGGCGACCAGCTGGACGGCCGAGTGCTTGGCCGCGTCCAGGCGGGCGACGTTGAGGTTGACGAACCGGACGTCGGGGTCGCCGAAGACCGTGTGGCTCGCGGTGGTGAAGTCGCTGTAGCGGGTGCCGATGCCGAGCACCACGTCGGCCTCGCGGGCCAGCGTGTTGGCGGCGCCGGTCCCGGTGGAGCCGAGTCCGCCGACCGCGCACGGGTGGTCCCAGGCCAGCGCGCCCTTGCCCGCGTGGGTGTCGGCCACCGGGACACCGGTGGCGTCGGCGAACGCGCGCAGCTCCGCCATCGCCCCGGAGTACACGACCCCGCCCCCGGCGACGATCAGCGGCCGCCGCGCGCCGCGCAGCGCCTCGGCCGCGCGGGCCACGGCCGCCGGGTCGGGCTGGGGGCGGTCGACGTGCCAGACGCGCCTGCGGAAGAACCCGGCCGGCCAGTCGTGGGCCTCGGCCTGCACGTCCTGGGGCAGGCACAGGGTGACCGCGCCGGTCTCGACCGGGTCGGTGAGCACCCGCATCGCGGCCAGGGCGGCCGGGACGAGCTGCTCGGGGCGGGTGACGCGGTCCCAGTACTTGGACACCGGGCGGAACGCGTCGTTGACGCTGACGTCCCCGGCGCGGGCGTCCTCCAGCTGCTGGAGCACGGGGTCGGGGGCGCGGGTGGCGAACATGTCGCTGGGAAGCAGCAGCACCGGGATGCGGTTGGTGGTGGCCAGCGCCGCGCCGGTGACCATGTTGGTGGAGCCCGGGCCGGTGGAGGCGGTGCAGGCGAACGTCTGGAGCCGGTCGCGCATCTTGGCGAAGCCGACCGAGGCGTGCACCATGCCCTGCTCGTTGCGGGCCAGGTGGTAGGGCAGGTCGGCGTCGCCGGTGGTGGCGGCCTGCAACAGCGCCTGGCCGATCCCGGCGACGTTGCCGTGGCCGAAGATGCCCCACACCGCGGGAATCAGCCGCTGCTCGACGCCGTCGCGCTCGGAGTACTGCGCCGCCAGGAAGCGCACCAGCGCCTGGGCGGTCGTCAGCCGGACGGTCTCGGTCACCGCGTTCACCTTTTCCTTCCGTCAGCCGTGCACAGCGGGAGGCGGGGGTCGACGTCCTGGTCGGCCCACGTCCGGCGGATCCAGCCGTGGGCGGGGTCGTCGCGGATGAGCCAGGCGCGCTCGGCGCCGGGGCCCGCCATGACGTTCAGGTAGTAGAGGTCGTATCCGGGCGCGGCCATGGACGGGCCGTGCCAGCCGTGCGGGATGAGCACCACGTCCCCGCCCCGCACCTCCGCCATGACGTCGGCCGGCCGGTCGGGGGTGCCGTAGACCCGCTGGTAGGCGACTCCGGGGCCCTCCGGCCCGGGGGCGATCTCGAAGTAGTAGACCTCCTCCAGCGCGCACTCGGTCGCGGTGGCCTCGTCGTGCTTGTGCGGCGGGTAGGAGGACCAGTTCGCGCCGGGCGTCAGGACCTCGCAGGCGATCAGCCGGTCCGCGTCGAACGTCTGGGGGGTGCAGAAGTTGTTCACCTGGCGGCTGCACTGCCCGGCGCCGCGCAGCTCGACCGGGACGTCCTCGGCCGGGCCGTAGCGGGCGGCCAGCCGCCGCTCGCAGCGGGCCGACGGCAGCGCGAACCGGCCGCCCGAGGCGCTGCGCACGGTGGCGCGGGCGTCGCGCGGCAGGTACGCGAAGTCGGTGACGCGGGAGAACACGTCGTCGCGGCCCCGGAGTTCGAAGACCTCGCCGTCGCAGGCGACGGCGCAGCCGCCCGCCAGGGGCAGCACCAGGGTCTCGGCGTCGCCGGTGTCGATCTCGACGGCCCCGCCCGGGGCGAGTTCGAGGACCTTCAGCCCGGAGTAGTCCCAGCCCGCGGACTCGGGGGTGACCACGGTCGGGTACGGCCCGGTGGCGGTGCTCCCGGCGGGCAGGTGGTGGGTTCGCGTCTCGGTCACAGCAGCCCCGCAGCGGTGTCGACGGCGCCGACGACGTCGTCGTCGGCCGGGTAGAGCAGGGAGCGGCCCACGGCGAGCCCCTTGACCCCGGGGAGCCTGAGCGCCTCGCCCCAGCGGGTGTACGCGGCGTCGGGGTCGCCCGTCAGCTCGCCGCCGAGCAGCAGGGTCGGCAGCGTGGTGGCGGCCGTGACGCGCTCCATCTCGTCCACCACCGGCACCTTGAGCCAGGTGTAGGCGGAGGCGCGGCCGAGCCCCGAGGCGATGGCGACGGACGTGACCACGGAGTCGGGTGAGAGGTCGTTGCGCACCGCCCCGTCGACCCGGCGCGCGACGAAGGGCTCGACCATGGCCATGACCCTGGCGTCGTTGAGCTCGTTGACGGCGCGGGCGCAGCTCTCCAGGGCCGGCGCGGTGCGCGCGTCGTCGTAGTCGACGCGCAGCAGCATCTTGCCGCCGTCGAAGCCCATCCTGGTGATGGTCTCGGCGTCGTAGCCGGTGAACCGGTCGTCGATCTCCCAGGACGCTCCCGTGAGCCCGCCCCGGTTCATCGAGCCGAAGACGTTCTTGCCGTCCAGGACGCCCAGGAGCAGCAGGTCGTCCAGGATGTCGGCGGTGCCCAGGACGCCGGTGACCCCCGGTCTGGCCAGCGCGGCGCACAGCCGGTCCAGCAGGTCGGCCCGGTCGGCCATGGCCATCGGCCGGTCGCCCGCGCGCAGCGCCCCCCGGGCGGTGTGGTCGGCCGCGACGATCATCGCCTTCCCGGTCGGGCCGACCAGGGAGGTGGCGCGCACCCGGCGCGCGGCCGCCTCGGCGATCGCGCCGGGGTTGTGCACGCGCGTCTCGACGATGTCGCGCAGTCGGTCAGCCAGCATCGCGCTCTCCACTCATCACGGTCTCGACCTCGTCCGATGTCGGCATCGCGTCCGAGCACGACAGGCGGGAGGCCACGATGGCGCCCGCCGCGTTGGCGAACCGCATGACGCGTCCGGTGTCCCAGCCCGAGAGCAGGCCGTGGCACAGGGCGCCCCCGAAGGCGTCGCCCGCGCCGAGCCCGTTGACGACCTCGACCGGGACCGGCGGCACCTCGACCGCCCCGGTGCCGTCGACGGCGAGCACGCCCTCGGGCCCCTGCTTGACGATCGCGAGGTCGACTCCGAGGTCCCGGGCCGCCGCAGCGGCCTCGTACGGGTCCGACGTGCCGACGGCGGTCAGCCACTCGTCGAGGTTGCCCGCCGCGACGGTCGCGTAGGGCAGCGCCTCGCGGACCCGGCGGCGGGCCTCCTCGCGGGACTCCCAGAACACCGGCCGGTAGTCCAGGTCGATGACGGTGATGCCGCCGTCGCGCGCCTTGAGGGCGTCCAGGGTGGCCGAGCGGCTCGGCTCCTGGCACAGGCCGGTGACGGTCACCCAGAACACGCGGGCCTCGCGGACGGCGTCCAGGTCCAGTTCGGAGCCGTGGACCTCCAGGTCGGGGGCCTTGGGCAGGCGGCCGTAGAAGTACAGGGGGAAGTCGTCGGGCGGGAGGATCTCGCAGAACGTCACCGGGGTGGGCAGGCCGGGCACGGCGGAGACGAACCGGTCGTCCACGCCGAAGCCCTCCAGCGCCCGGTGCACGAACCGGCCGAAGGGGTCGTCCCCGGTGCGGGTGATCAGCGCGGTCCTGCGGCCGTGGCGGGCCGCGGCCACCGCGACGTTGGTCGCGCTGCCCCCGAGGAACTTTCCGAAGGACCGCACCCGATCCAGACCGACACCGACCTGCTCGGGGTAGATGTCGACGCCCACGCGGCCCATGGTGACGACCTCGAAGGGGCCGTCGGCGCGTCGGCGGTCACTGGCTTCCACTCGAACCTCCTTTGGTTGGCTGCGCACCGGCGGCGGTCGTCCGGCGCGGTTTCCTGATGCGGTCACCTTGGCCCCTGGAGCGCTCTAGTAGAGCGCTCCAGTTCCAGCTATGGTGAGCTGAGTCACAAGTAAGTGTCAAGCCTCGGCCCCGTTCCCACGGAGGGGCGGGGAAACGAGAGAGGGAGGTGAGCGTGCCCAGTCCGGATCCCGGCCCGGGCCGCGACGCGGACCCGCGTCGCGGCAGGCGCCCGACCATGGAGGACGTCGCGGCGCGCGTGGGGGTCTCGCGCGCGCTGGTGTCGCTGGTGTTCCGCGACGCCCCCGGCGCCAGCCCCCGCACCCGGGAGAGGGTGCTTCGCGCGGCCGAGGAGCTCGGCTACCGTCCCGACAGCGCGGCACGGGTCCTGGCCAGCAGCCGCAGCCGGGTGCTGGGGGTCGTGCTCACCGTGCACAACCCCTTCCACGCCGACCTGGTCGAGGCGGTCTACCCCGAGGCCGAACGGCTCGGGTACGACATCCTGCTCTCGGCGCAGGCGCCGACGCGGCACGTGCGCGCGGCGGTCGAGGCGCTGCTCGGGCACCGCTGCGAGGCGCTCCTCCTGCTCGGCCCGGACACCGACCCGGCGTTCCTTCGCGAGACGGCGCGCCGGGCGCCGGTGGTCTCGGTCGGCCGCCGGTTCCCCGGCGCCGACGTGGAGACCGTGCACACCGCCGAGGCCAAGGGGGTCCGCCTGGCGGTGCGCCACCTCGCCGGCCTGGGGCACCGCCGGATCACCCACATCGACGGCGGGACCGGGGCCGGGTCCGCGGAGCGGCGGCGCGGCTACCGCGACGCCATGCGCGGACTCGGCCTGGGCGACTTCGTCCGGGTGCTGCGCGGCGACCACACCGAGGAGTCCGGCGCCGCGGCCGCCCGGCTGCTGCTCGCCGAGGAGCGGCTGCCGACCGCCGTGCTGGCCGGGAACGACCGGTGCGCGCTGGGCCTCCTCGACGTGCTCTCGCGGGCGGGGGTCCGGGTGCCCGAGGACGTCTCCGTGGTCGGCTTCGACGACATCCCGGTCGCCCGCCTCTCCCACGTCGACCTGACCACGGTGCGCCAGGACGTCCCCGGGATGGCCGCCGCCGCCGTGGCCACGGCGGTGAACCGGCTGGAGGACCGGTCTTCCGCCCTCCGGGAGACCGTGCTCGCCCCGGAGCTGGTGGTCCGCGGCACCACGGCCGCGCCCCGGGAGGGCGCCCGGGAACCGGGGCGTTGAAGGCGTCTTCGGGGTGGTGGTCATCGGGCTCCTCCTCTCAGTGGTTCGTTCGGCGGGGTTCTCACGGGCGGGGGCGGACCTCGGCGACCCGGACCGGGCGCCCCTCGCGCGCCGAGCGGTCGGCGGCGTCCGCCACGAGCACGGCCTCCAGCGCGTCGGCCACGGTGCACGGGCTCGTCCCGTCGCCGGCGACCATGCGGACGAAGGCGTCGATCTCCGCCTCGTAGGCGGGGGTGAACCGGGACCAGAACTCCTGCCACGGCCGCTCGCGCGGGAAGTCGACGCCGGACTCGGCCGAGACCACCGGGGTCCGCTCGTCGAGGCCGACGGCGATGGTCCCCGCCGAGCCGGCCAGCTCCATGCGCACGTCGTAGCCCCCGCCGTTGTAGCGGGACCCCTGGAGGGTGGCCAGGGTCCCGTCGTCCATGCGCAGCACCGCCGCGGTGTTGTCGACGTCGCCGGCCTCGGCGAAGTAGGCGGCCCCCCGGTTGGCGCCGTAGGCGTACACCTCCTCGACCTCGCGGCCGGTGACCCAGCGCAGAATGTCGAAGTCGTGCACGTGGCAGTCGCGGAAGATGCCGCCGGACGTCGGGACGTACCCGGGGGGCGGGGGCGCGGCGTCGGCGGTGACGGCGTGCACCCGGTGCAGCGTGCCGATCTCGCCGTCGCGCAGCGCCCGCCGGGCCCGCCGGTAGCCCTCGTCGAAGCGGCGCATGAAGCCGATGTGCACGGGGACGTCGTGCTTGGCGACCTCGCGCAGCACCTCGACGGTCTCGGGGACGTCCGGCGCGACCGGCTTCTCGCAGAACACCGGGACGCCCGCGCGCACCCCGGCGAGGATCAGGCCGGGGTGGGCGGCGGTCGCCGCGGTGATGACGAGGCCGTCCACGGCCCCCGGGGCGAACAGCGTCTCGACGTTATCGACGGCGTGCGCGCCCACGCCCGCGGCGACCGCCCGGGCGCGGGCGCCGTCGGCGTCGGCCACCACCAGCTCGGTGACCTCGGGCCGGGCCGCGATGGCGGCGGCGTGGGACGCGCCGATCCTGCCCGCGCCGACGAGACCGATCCGCATGGCTCTCCCCCTTCGTGTTTGACCTGGGTCTCACTCGCCTGTTCCGTGGGTCACAGGCTCGAAGACGTTTGTACGCCTCCCCGAAACTTCCTGTCAACAGTTTGTCTAGACATATTCACGTCGTAATATGCCGTCAACAGCAAGAGCCCCGTAGACTGAAGGGAAACCGTCCGACCAGAACGGAGACGTGTGACCGAGTCACCGCTGTCGATCACCCTCGACCGGAGCAGTCCTGTCCCGCTGTACTTCCAGGTCGCGCAGGAGCTGGAGCGGCGCATCCAGGCCGGCGAGCTCCCGGCCGGGACGCGGCTGGAGAACGAGATCCTGCTCGCCGACCGGCTCGGCCTGTCGCGTCCCACGCTGCGCCGCGCGATCGAGTACCTCGTCGACCGGGGGATGCTGGTCCGCAGGCGCGGGGTGGGCACCCAGGTCGTGACCCCCCGCGTGCGCCGCCCGGTCGAGCTGTCCAGCCTCTACGACGACCTGGCGCACGCCGGGCAGCGCCCGCGCACCGAGGTGCTGCGCCTCGCCGTGGAACCCGCGCCGGACGCCGTCGCCGCGGCACTGGAGGTCCCCCCGGGCACCGAGGTGTACCTCCTGGAACGGCTGCGCTACGCGGGCGAGGAGCCGCTGGCGCTGATGCACAACCACCTGCCGCTGGGCCTGGTGGGGCTGTCGGAGGCGTCGCTCACCGAGAACGGGCTGTACACGCTGCTGCGCGCCGCGGGGGTGAACCTGAAGATCGCCTCGCAGAGCATCGGCGCGCGCGGCGCGACGGCCGCCGAGGCCCGCGCCCTGGGCGAGGCCCGCGGCGCGCCGCTTCTCACCATGGACCGCACCGTCTACGACGACATCGGCCGCGTGGTCGAAGCGGGCTCCCACGTCTACCGCGCGTCCCGCTACACCTTCGAACTGACCCTGACCAGCTAACGTCCGCGCCGTTCCCCGCTACAAACCGACGAGTTCGATCCCGATCGCGACCACCCCCAGGGCTTCGCGCTCGGGCGGGTAGATCTCCCGGATGTTGCGAAGCTGGTCTTCGCGGGACGCGGTCGGGTTGACCGACGATACCGGCTCGTGCTCGAACATCTCGTCGAAGTCGGCGTACCGGGCGATCCTGGTGATCCGGGTGAGTACCTCCTCGTCACGGCACTTGAAGCGGAGAAGGTCGCCTTCCTTCAACCGCTTGCGCGACGAGTCGTCGACCCTGATCTCGGTCGTCTTCTCGCCCGAGGCGATCAGGTCGAAGTACCGCTTGTAGATACCCATCTCGTGCGCGCGGGGACGCTGCGCAAGGTCAGCGGGTCGGTTGGTCATGATTCGGCCCAGTTCCTTGACGGTGAAGCTTCGGAAGAAGTGCTTCGGATCGGTGAGCAGTTCGCCGACAAGCCACAACAGCGCGTCGACGTAGTGATCGGTGTCCCTCGGCCATTGGGTGGTGTCGATCATCCACGGTTCGACGTCGGTCGGCAATGCGTCCTTACCACGGTCGCGCAACAACGACTTGGACAGCTTCGCGCCCGTGGGCGCGAGTACCTGGGGTGTGAAGATCCGGATCGGCATGCGCGTCCCAGGAGCGTCCAGTGCGCCGAGGGCACCGTCGACGAGTTGACATCCGAACGCCCAGTCACCGCCTTTGAGCATCACGTACAGCGTGTCGTTGCCACGCATGAGCAAGCGCTCTTTGACCAGGTTCCGATACAGGGTGGCCAAGTCGACGTAGGTCCTGTTCTCGGGATCGACGTCGATCTCATAAGGACCGTGGTCGAGACAGACCGCAGCGAAACGGGCTCCGTCTTCGTCCAGGTGCACGAGCTTTGTCCGGTCGGCGCGCTTCTCCGCCCAGCCGCATTGGGGGCAGGGCACCCGGACGTGCACGACCCCGTGTGAAGGCGCCAACCACCATCGGATCTCGTCGAGGCGCTCAAGAGTGCGGAGGAACTCGGCGCGAAACGCCGGGCTCGACTGCTGGTCGGTGTAGGTCTCCAGCGCGTAATCCGTCGCCGTCGCTTCCGACAGGGAGTCGAAGAACGCCCGGTAATAGGTGTCGATCAGTTCATCGACGCCGGCCTTGCCCAGGGCGTGAAAGTACGTGGCCTGGTAGGCGTGGTGGGTCTCGGGGTCGAGGATCACCTCGTACGGCGCGTTGTCCAGGGCACCGAAGCGTACCGAGGTCTCGACCGGAAACTCGCGTCGGGCGATTTTCGCAAGTAGGAATGCCGTCGTCTGAACCAGGTTCGTCCCCAGATGCGGGGCGCCGTTGATCTGTGTACCGACAACGAACTCGATTCGCCGGGGGCGCATGGCGTGTACGCGGGGGCGCAGCATGTCGATGGACCGGAGTAGGGCATTCGCCAGGACCGAGTTGGGCGAGATCAGCAGGGGGGAAGCCGACACTATGTCACCTCTGGGGCTTGGGTATGCGCACGTTCGTGAGGATGTAGTCGAGCCGGTACTCGGCCGACTCGGCGGGAACAAAGGTCGGTTCGTACCCGGCGTCGTAATAGCCCTGCACGATCAGCTCGTGAACGCGCCTGATCTCGCGTTCCTTCGCCCACACGATGTCATCGGGATCCTCGAAGGTGTCGAGGGGGTCGAGCACGAACACAGTGTCATACCGGTAGACCCGGTTCGCCTTTTCGAGTTGGATGGTCGGCGCCAGACCGAAGAAGCGTTCCCAGCCGTAAGAGTCCGGAATTCCGCGGTTGTAGAACCGAAACCCGTGTTTGTGCCCCTCGAACTCGGCGATGAACGCTTCGAGAACCTCGGCGGCGTACTCTCGCCGGTCTTCGGTACGAAGGTGTCGGCCGAGACGCTGCCGATGCTTGCGGTAGATCTCGCGTCCGGGTTCGGTCTCCATACACGGGATGCCGTGTCGGATCAGCTCGGCTATGACGTCGTCCTTGCCAGCCGAGGGGCCACCAGTGATGACAAACCGCCGCGGCGGCTGGTTCTGGGCGGCTTCGATCGCTGCGGCGAGCCGATCGTTCTGGGAAGTGGTCATGCTGTCGTGTCCTTGTCAGTGGTGATGCGCCGATCGAGCCACGGGGCCGCCCAGGCGTTACCGAGAGCAACCTCTGCGCGCATGGCGATAACGAAGCCGTCGCGGTCGCGATGGGTTCGGCCGGCGTGGGTGAGCTTGTCGACGGCGTCGGTACCTAGAGATGGCGTCCATCCGGCGAGCGCGACCAGGTCGTCCGGAGAAGCGTCGGCGAGCGCGCCGAACCCCCCGGACGGGTAGGCGTCGAGGTAGTCGTCGACATCGGCTCGGAGAACGCCATACCGCCATGCCGAAGTGACGGCCTGCCGGATGACCTCTTGCCGGTCGGCACCCATAGCGGCCATACGGTCGAGGGTCAGCAACTCGGCGCGAAGGGCGTAGAGCGAAGCCCACACGCGCGAGAGCTGCGTCTCGTGTTCGGCGAGTTCCCAGGCGAATACATCAGCCGGAAGGGTCGGCATGTTCTTCGGGGCAAGGGTGAGTCGGGGCGCGGCGGCTGGCACCGCGCGGAACTGTTCGGAGTCCTGCCACAACATCCACGCGAGCCGCTCGACGAGTCGAGGTTCGACGCGCTTTCGGAAGTGGTCGACATCGTGCCCGCAGGCCTTCGCGGCGGCTTCTCGACGCTGGGTGAGCGTGGTCCCGGCTTTCCCTGGAGAAAGGCCGAACAAGGCTCGCACTGCCTCGGCGTAACGCGCGTCGTCGAAGCGCAGCAGCAGCGTACGGAGGACCGCGTTCAGTGCCGCGACACGGGATGCGGTGTCGGCAGGGTCGACCGCGCGCACCAGGACGGCCCGCAGCGACAACAGGGAGGGGTCAGCCTTCCCCGTGGCCACGGGTAGGCCCTTACGGAGCAACGACGCCAACGACGAGCGCAAGAACTCGTCGTCGAGGTTGGGGGGTTCATGGGGCATGCGACCAGTGAAACATGATGCCCAGAAAATGCCCAGCGATTAAGCCCAGAAAATACCCAGTCTGCGATGACACAGCGGAACGGGGCACCGATCCGTGACCGGCGCCCTGTGGCAGGTCCCCTGAGATGCCCAGAGCCTCACAGGACCTGCCCGGCATGGCGCGCTTACCGGTCGTATGACTGGCGCAGTGACCCGATGCGCGCCTCGATCGGGCTGTACACGCTGCTGCGCGCCGCGGGGGTGAACCTGAAGATCGCCTCGCAGAGCATCGGCGCGCGCGGCGCGACGGCCGCCGAGGCCCGCGCCCTGGGCGAGGCCCGCGGCGCGCCGCTTCTCACCATGGACCGCACCGTCTACGACGACATCGGCCGCGTGGTCGAAGCGGGCTCCCACGTCTACCGCGCGTCCCGCTACACCTTCGAACTGACCCTGACCAGCTAACGTCCGCGCCATTCCCCTCGCCGATCTTGACCTTTCCGGGGTCTCGAAAGCGGTCGAGACCCCGGAAACGTCAAGATCGGCGAGAGAAACGGCACGTTCTTCCGGAGGACCGGTTCGCACCCATTCCGCACCGCCCAGATCGTCTCGCCAGAGGCGGACGTCTTCCGGTTCGGTGGCGGGACAGGAACCGCTCTGCGGTTGTCTCCTCCTGGCATCAGTGGTTCCGTCTCTCGGTACGGGAACGTGGACCGCGGAACCGGCCTGGTCTCCCGGCGGGACTTCGGCGGTGATCAGGTGCCGCGACGCCTTTCGCGGCCCCGCCAGCCGATCGGGGGCGATAGGGGTGAGACCACCGTCGCGTCGACCACGACACCGCTTCCACCCGCGAATTGTTCACCCGGTCGGCCCCGATGGCTCCAGGAATCCGTCGTGCCGGAGGCCCGTGCCCACGTTCGGCCACTCGACCAAGCCCTCATCCTTCAGTTAATACAATTAATCAATATCGATGTCCGGGTTCCGGAGGTTCCCATGTCCCCCGAAGACGGCGAGCTGATCACTCTGAAGGAGTGGGCCCAGCAGTGCGGCTACAGCTACGACTACGTCATGCACTCGATGCGCCGCCACTACCCCGACTTCCCCGAGCCCGAGCGGCGCCGCAAGGGGGATGCCGGAAAAGGGGGAGGGACGGGAAACAACCTGTACGACCCGGCCAAGCTCGAAAGGTTCAAGCCCCGCGGCCCCGCCCCGGTCGAGCTGCCCGACGAGGACCTGGGCAAGCAGGTCACCCTCGGCGGGTTCGCCGCGCTGCTCGGCGTTAACACGGGAACGATCAACAAGATCAAGGACCACCGCCCCGACACCCTGCCCGACACCGTCGACGGGCAGCGCTGGTACCCCCGCGCGAGGTACCACGTCCGCGACCTCCTGCTGATGTGGAACAGCCGCCCCGGCAAGGGAAGCGGGTCGGACCGCCGCCGCCCCGCCCTGCCTTGGCAGAACCGGCAGAACCCCGACCCCCACTAGGCACAAGAGCACCTACAGTGCCGCGTCCGGTAGCTGCGTGGAGGTCGCCGAAGGCGAGATTGTCCTCGTGCGCGACACCCAGAACCGTGAGCTGGGGCACATCGAGTACTCGCCCGCCGCTTGGGCGTCGTTCCTGTGTGACCTCAAGGATGGCGGCTTCTAGGAAAGCTCCGACGCGGGGGGTTTCGGGCTCTGTCGGAGCAGGGTCCGCTCGGGACCTGTGACGGCGGGCAGCGACGGCGAGTGAGGGTCGAGGCCGAGCCCATCATGTCCGTTGCGTGAGGGTCTCGTTGCCGGCCTTGGGCTTTCTGCCCGTTTCGGGGCCGGAAAGGGCGGAAAGCCCAAGATCATTCCGAGCGAGGGCGGAACCGGCCCTCGAACCGCCGCGTCACGGACGTCCGGCGGGGACGCGCGAGCCCCGGCCCCATCCGCCGTCGCCGCCCGTTGTAACCAGGCCCCCGAGCGAACCCCGACCCGACAGAGCCCGAACACCCCCGCGCCGGAACCCCCTTATCACCCGCCGATCGTGACCTTTCCGGGGTCTCGACCGCTTCTGAACCCCCGGAAAGGTCACGATCGGCGAGGGGCACGACGCGGACCGGTTCCCCGGGGCGGCGCCGGTCACGTCCCCGCGTCGGTGAGGTGGAGCAGGACGCCGGCGCCCGGGTCCAGGACCGGCATCGCCAGGCCCGCCCGGCCCAGCACCGCTCCGCCGAGCACCGGCGGGGGGCCGTCGAACCAGGCCGGGGGCGCCTCGCCCCGGGCGCGCGGGGACAGCTCGTCGCGCACGCGGACCCGGTAGCGGCGGCGCGGGTCCAGGCCGGGCAGCCGGACCCGTCCCGGCTGGGCCTCGGGCGAGGTGTCGAGCCGCGCGTAGGCCAGCAGCGCCTCCGAGCCGTCGGCGGCGACCACGCCGTGCGTCCACGCGCCCGGGTCCGGGGAGTCCGCACGGACCACGTCGCCGCTGTGCAGCAGCCCCCTGACCTCCCGGTACAGGGCGCTCCACCGGGTCAGGACGGCGAGCTCCGCCTCCCCCGCCGAGGTGAGGTCCCACTCCAGCCCGGCGTGCCCGAACAGCGCGGTCAGGCAGCGGAACGCGAGGTCCCCGGTGCGGCCCGTGGTGTGCGCGACGGGCGGGCCGACATGGCTCCCCACCAGCTCGGGCGGCAGCAGCTGCTGGGTCCAGCGCTGGATCCGCTGCCGTTCGAGGGCGTCGTTGGTGTCGCTGGCCCACACCCGGTCGGCGCGCTCCAGCACGCCCAGGTCCACCCGCGCCCCGCCGCTGGAGCAGGACTCGACCTCCAGCCCCGGGTGGCGCTCGCGCAGCGCGTCGAGCACCGCGTAGACGCCGAGCGTCTGCGCGCGCACCCCCGCCGCGCCGGTCGGGGCGCGCACCGCCTCGTGCAGGTCCCGGTTGTGGTCCCACTTGAGGTAGTCCAGGCCGTACTCGGCGACCAGCGCGCCCAGGCGCTCCAGGAGATAGGCGCGGACCTCGGGGCGGCCCAGGTCGAGCGTGTGCTGGTGCCGCCAGGCGCGGGGGAGCCGGTCGGGGGCCGCCAGTAGCCAGTCCGGGTGCTCGCGGGCGAGGTCGGAGTCGAGGTTGACCATCTCGGGCTCCACCCAGAGCCCCACCCGCATGCCGAGCGCCCGGACGTGGTCGACCAGCGGGTGCAGCCCGTCGGGCCAGACCCCGGTGTCCACCACCCAGTCGCCGAGCCCGGCCCGGTCGTGGCGGCGGCCGGGGAACCAGCCGTCGTCCAGGACGAACCGCTCGACCCCGACGCGCGCCGCGACGTCGGCGAGGGCCCGCAGCCGGTCCGCGTCGTGGTCGAAGTACACCGCCTCCCAGGTGTTCAGGACGAGCGGGCGCGGGGACGCCGGATGTCCCGGACGGGACCGCAGCCACCGGTGGACGCGGTGCGCGGCGCCGTCCAGTCCCTGGTCGGACCAGGTCAGGACGGTCCAGGGCGTCCGGTACGACTCCCCCGGCCCCAACCGGACCTCGCCGGGCCGCAGCAGCTCGCCGCCGCCCAGGACCCCGGCGGCCTGGCCCGCGCCTTCGGCGAACCGCTCCGCGAGGTGGACGTGGTCGCCGCTCCACGCGACGTGCGCCCCCCACACCTCGCCGTGGCCGAACCCGAAGCCCGCCGTGCCCGCCGCGAGCAGCAGCGGCGCGTCGTGGCCGGTGCGGCCGCGCCGGGACTCGCGCAGCCGGGTGCCGTGGTGGAAGGGCTGTCGCTGCGGCGAGCGCTCCCGGCACCAGCGGCCGGTGAGGTCCAGGAGCTCGACGGCGTCGGCGGGCACCGGGAGCAGGACGTCGAGCCCGGCGAGGTCCAGCACGCCCTCCGCGTCGACGTCGCGGACCAGGGCGTGCCGCGCGCGCAGCAGGCCCGACGCCTCCAGGCGCAGGGTCGAGTCGACCGCGAGGCCGGCGGCCGGGTCCTCGCAGCGGATGGCGGCCTCCCGCGCGCCGTCCGCCGTCTCGCGGACCTCGGCCGCCGTCGTCGTCCAGCGGGGCAGGACGGCGCGGCCGCCGACGTGGGCCCGCAGGGCGGGGCGCCCGGACCACCCGTCCGCCTCGCCCGGCAGCAGGGACAGGGACCAGCGCTCGTCCAGGGCGCTGGACGGCACCGCGGGCGCGGCCGCCAGCCGCAGCCCGGCCAGGCCGTCGTCGTCCAGGGCGCCGAGGTCGGCGCCCCAGTGCAGGACGACGGGCGGGCCGTCGGCGGGCAGGTCGACGACGAGGCCGACACCGGCGGCCCTGAGCTGGACGGTCGTTGGACGTGCGGGCATGCGGCACTGCTCCTGTCCGGGTGCTGGCACGGGGGCGTCAGCCCTTGGTGGATCCCAGGGTGAGGCCGGAGACGAACTGCTTCTGCAGGACGAAGAAGACGACGAGCACCGGGAAGGCCACGATCACCGAGCCCGCCGACAGCAGGTTGTAGTCGACGAAGAACTGGCCCCGGAGGTTGTTCAGCGAGCTGGTGACCGGGAACTTGTCGCCCGACTGGAGCAGCACCGTCGCCCAGAAGAACTCGTTGTAGATCCAGGTGGTCTGCAGCACCGCGAGCGCCGCCAGGGCGGGGCGGCACAGCGGCAGGGTGAGCTGCCAGTACTGGCGCCAGACGCTCGCGCCGTCGAGCATCCCCGACTCGTAGATCTCGCGCGGCAGCGTCTTCATGTAGTTGCTCAGCACGAAGGTGCAGAAGCCGAGCTGGAAGGCGACGTTGACGAGGATGAGCCCCCAGTAGCTGCCGAGCATGGTGCCGCTGTCGCTGAGGAACTCCGGGAGCGGGATCATCCGGTAGGCCCGGAAGACCGGCACCAGCAGCGCCTGCGGGGGCAGCAGGTTCGCGGCGAGGAAGACGCCCAGCAGGGTCAGGTTGAACCAGTAATTGAACCGGGCCAGCACGAACGCCGTGCAGGAGGCCAGGAACAGCACCAGCAGCACCGCGGGCACGGTGATGACGAGCGAGTTGGCGAAGCTCTGCCCGAAGCCGCCGCGCTCCCACGCCTGGACGTAGTTGTCGAGCGTGAAGCCGCCGAAGGAGACGTAGCCGTTCTCCGCCGTGAAGGCGTAGTCACGGAAGGAGTTCAGCACCGCCCACGCGACCGGGAACAGCCACACCAGCGCGGTGGCGGCCAGGAACACGTGGAGCGCCACGCGCGCGGGGCGCGGCGTCCGGCGGGCGCGCGGGGCGGCCGGGCCGGCGGCGGGCTCCCGCGTCGGCGCCGGTGTCGGGGCCGGTGTCGGCGTCACGGTGCTCACCGCTTCTCCTCCTTGAACATGACTCTCAGGTAGACGGTGATGAACACGGAGGAGATCAGGAGCATGATCACCGCCATCGCGGAGCCGAACCCGATGCGGCTGGCCTCGCCGACCACGTTCTGCGTCAGCAGCGCGGCCATGATCTCCAGGCCGTTGGTCCCCCGGTTGACCACCCAGACCAGGTCGAACGCCCGCAGGGACTCGATGACGACGATGACGAGGACGATGACGTTGATCGGCCGCATCACCGGGAACACGACGCGGAAGAACGTCTGCGCCTGGTTCGCGCCGTCGACGGAGGCCGCCTCCCGCAGCGACCTGTCGACGCCCTTGAGCCCGGCGAGGTACAGCAGCATGACGTACCCGGTGTGGCGCCAGGCGGTGGCGACGAGCACCGCCCACAGGTTGATCTCCGGATCGCCGTACCAGTCGATCCGGGCCTCCCCTTCGAGGCCCAGCACCGCGTTGAGCAGGCCCTGGTCCCGCGAGTAGACGAGCTGCCAGATGAACCCGACCAGGGCCAGCGACAGCACGACGGGGAGGTACAGCGCCGTCTGGTAGAAGCGGGTGCCCCTGATCTCCTTGTCGAGCAGCACCGCGAGGAGCAGCCCCAGCGGCGTGGGCACGAGGAACAGGAAGGCCAGCCAGAGGAGGTTGTGCCGGATGGCGGGCCAGAAGGGCGGGTAGTTCGTGGTGAGGTTCTCGTAGTTCTCCAGGCCGATCCACTCGATGTCCTCGATCCCGCCGAAGCCGGACCAGGACGCGAAGGACAGCAGCACCGACGCGATCGCCGGGAACCACACCAGCAGCACGACGAAGAGCGCCGGGACCGCCACCATCGCGGTGACGACGGCGCGGTCGCGTCCGGTCAGGCGGTGCCCGCGGCGGCGCGGCGGTCTGCGCGCCGCCCGCCGCTCGGCCGGTTTGTCCTGCGTCACCGTCATGGGTGGGAGGGTCCTCTCCTGGGCTGCGGCCGCCGGTCCGCCCCCGCGGACCGGCGGGGGGCGGTCAGTCGACGAAGATGGACTGCTTCTGGCTCTCGATGCTCTCGACCAGGTCGTCGATGTCGTCGGGGTCGCTGATGAAGGCCTGCAGCGACGGGATGATCACGGTGGAGGCGAAGTCGGGCCGGGTGTCGCGGTCGAGGAACTGCGCGATGTGCTCGGCCTGGCCGACGAGTTCGGCGGACTTCTTCTGCAGTGCGGAGTAGCCGCTGGTGTCGGCGGTGTCGCTGGCGGAGATGAACGGCAGCCCGGTGGTCTCGGCGGCCGCGGCGGCCTCCGCGGAGGCCAGGAAGGCGAGGAACTCCCTGGCGGCCTCGGGGTTGTCGGGGTCGGCCGACATGCAGAAGCCGTCGATCGGGGCGTCGATCGCCGTCGCCCCGATGGCCGGGTCGATCTCGGGGAAGGTGAAGAGGTCCAGGTCGTCCTCGTCGTCGGGGAACTGCTCGTTGAGGAAGGTGCCCAGGACGTACAGCCCCGACTCGCGGCGCTGGAGCGTCTGGGCGGCCTCCTGCCAGGTGCGGCCCAGGGAGTCGGTCTGGTGGAAGGGCATCAGGTCGCGCCAGGTCTCGAAGACCGCCTTGACCTCGGGGCCGTTCCACGCCTCCTCGCCCGACATCAGGCGGATGTGGAAGTCGAACCCGTTGACGCGCATGTTGATCATGTCGAACGTGCCCATCGCGGGCCAGCCGTCCTTGTCGCCGAAGGCGAACGGCACCAGGCCGTCGTCCCGCATCCCCTCGCACAGGTCGACCAGCTGGTCGAGCGTGGTGGGCACGGTGTAGCCGTTCTCCTCGAACACCGACTTGCGGTAGAAGACGGCCCACGGGTAGTACTGCTGCGGCACGAAGTACTGCTTGCCGTCGTTGCCCGTCGACGCCTGCTTGAAGCTGTCGGGGACGCCCTCCAGCGGCCACACGTCGCTGACGTCCCCGATGAGGCCCTGCTCGGCGAAGAACCGCATCCGGTAGCCGGCGAACCACGTGAACACGTCGTCGGCGTTGCCCTGCAGGTAGGTGCTGATGTTCTCCTGGAAGGTGTTGTGGTCGACCGCGTTGAGGGCGACGTCGGTGCCCGACGCCTCGGTGAACGCGTCGGCCATCGCCTGGCGCTGCTCGGCGAACACGCTGCCGGTCTCGTTGGACCCGAAGGAGAGCGTGGTGGTGTCGCCCCCTCCGCTGCCGCCGCCGCAGGCGGTCAGCGAGGGCAGCGCGGTGACCGCCCCCGCGGCGAGCATGCCGCGCAGGACGGAGCGGCGCCCCAGGACGGGCATCCCGACGGCCGACGGGGAGGGCGACCGACTGTACTTCGGCTGACGGGTCATGCGCGTCGTCTCCTCAGCAGGCGAACGGTCGGCGGCTGCCGATCGATACCGAACATAAACCAACAGAAGTTCACAACAGTGGACTAGGCGCCGGAATGCTTGTCAAGACCTCGACGCGAAACCCGCTGGTCACGGTTGCGCAACGCGGACGACACCCCGAAGAACCCGCCGACTCCCCTCGACCCCATGTCCTCTTCGACGTTTCCCCAGGAAGCACAGGGATTGGATCACGGGGCCACGGGGAGGGGCGTCTCCGGTTCGGCCGCCTGCCCGCCACCGTCGCCACCGCCGCGACCTCGGCCGCCGGACCGGACCGGCGCGCGGCGTGGACCGGCGGGACCCCGCCAGGGCGATGTTGGTAAATGTTGACTTCTGTTCGAAGTCCGGGCAGGCTTGCGCCATGACACGATGGCCACGGGAAGTGACCGGCATCGCCCTTGGAGGGGACTACAACCCCGAGCAGTGGTCCGAGGAGGTCTGGGCCGAGGACGCCGCGCTGATGGCGCGGGCGGGGGTCGGCCTGGTCACCGTCGGGGTCTTCGCGTGGGCCCGCCTGGAGCCGCGCCCCGGGGAGTACGACCTCGGCTGGCTGGACCGGGTGCTGGACCTGCTGCACGACCACGGCGTCCGCGTCGACCTGGCCACGGCCACCGCGGCGGCGCCGCCGTGGCTGACGCGCCTGCACCCCGAGGCGCTGCCCGTCGACGAACGGGGCACCCGGTACGCGATCGGCAGCCGGCAGACCTGGTGCCCCAGCTCCACCGCCTACCGCGAGCGCTCCCTCGCCCTCGTGGAGACCCTCGCGACCCGCTACGCCGACCACCCCGCGCTGGCGATGTGGCACGTCTCCAACGAGCTGGGGTGCCACAACTCGCGCTGCTACTGCGACGCCACGGCCGCGCACTTCCGGCGCTGGCTCGCGGCGCGCTACGGGGACGTCGAGGCGCTCAACGAGTCCTGGGGCACCGCCTTCTGGAGCCAGCGCTACGACGACTGGGACGAGGTCGTGGTCCCGTCGGCGAGCACCGCGCAGTCCAACCCGGGGCAGCTGCTCGACTTCGCCCGCTTCTCCTCGGACGCCCTGCTGGAGCAGTACACCGCCGAGGCCGCCGTCCTCCGGCGGATCACCCCCGACGTCCCGGTGACCACCAACTTCATGGTCAACACCGGCACACGCGACATGGACTACGCGCGCTGGGCCGCCGAGCAGGACCTGGTCTCCACCGACCACTACGTCGACGGCAGGGTCGCCGACCCGCCGGCCGAGCTGTCCTTCTCCGCGTCCCTGACCCGCGGCGTCGCCCGCCGGCGGCCGTGGCTGCTGATGGAGCACTCCACCAGCGCCGTCAACTGGCAGCCGGTCAACTACGCCAAGGTGCCCGGCGAGATGCTGCGGACCTCCCTGTCGCACGTCGCCCACGGCGCCGACGGCGTGCTCTTCTTCCAGTGGCGGGCCTCGCGCGCGGGCGCCGAGCGCTTCCACTCCGCGCTGGTCCCCCACGCGGGCACCGGGAGCGTCGAGCGGCCCACCCGCCGCTGGGCCGAGGTGCTCGAACTGGGCCGGGTGCTCGGCGAGATCGCGGAGGTGCGGGGCAGCACCGTCGACGCCGACGTCGCCGTGCTCTTCGACTGGCACTCGTGGTGGGCGGTGGACACCCACTCCGTGCCCAGCGGGGAGCTGCGGTACCTGGACGCCCCGCGCGACGTGCACCGGGCGCTGCGCGCCGACGGCGTGGTCGCCGACGTCGTCCCGCCCGACGCCGACCTGTCCCGCTACCGGGTGGTCGTCGTGCCGACGCTGCACCTGTGCGACGACGACCTCGCCCCGGCCCTGCGGCGGGCCGCCGAGGCGGGGGCGCACGTCGTCGTCACCTACTTCTCCGGCGTCGCGGATCCGCGCGGCCACGTCAGGCTCGGCGGCTACCCCGGCGCCTTCCGCGACCTGCTCGGCGTGAGCGCCCAGGAGTTCTTCCCGCTCGCCCCCGGCCAGCGGGTCCGCCTCGACGACGGCTCCACCGGCACCGTCTGGACCGAGGACCTGGACGCCGACGACGCGGAGGTCCTGGCCCGCTACACCGACGGGCCGCTGCCCGGCACGCCCGCCGTCACCCGGCGTGCCGTCGGCCGGGGCGCCGCCTGGTACGTCGCCACCCGGCTGGGCGGCTCCTCCTGGCGCGCCCTGCTGGGACGGGTGCGCGCCGAGGCGGGCGTCCACCCGACCGCGCCGCTGCGGGGCGGCGAGGGCGAGGTCGAGCTGGTCCGGCGGCGCGCCGACGGCGGCGGCTCCTGGCTGTTCGCGCTCAACCACGGGCGCGCCCCGGCGCGGGTGCGCGCGCGGGGCCGCGACCTGGTCTCGGGGTCGGACGTCGACGGCGATCTCGTGCTCCCCGCCGGAGGGTCGGCCGTGGTGAGAGAGGAGCCCTGATGCTCGCGCAGCAACGGCGGGAGCGGATCCTGGAGGAGGTCCGCCGACACGGCGGCGCCCGCGTGTCCGACCTGGTCGACGCGCTCGGCGTGTCGGACATGACGGTCCGGCGCGACATCGCCGACCTCGCCCGTAAAGGGCTCGTGCACCGCGTGCACGGCGGGGTCGCGGCGACCGGCGGGCGCAGCACCGACGAGCCGGGCTTCCTCGCCAAGTCCGCGCTGCAGACCGAGCAGAAGGCGGCGATCGCGCGCGAGGCCGTCCCGCTGGTCTCGCCCGGCGACTCGGTCGCCCTGTCCGCGGGCACCACGACGCTGGCCCTGGCCCGCGAGCTCCTCGCCGTCGCGGACCTGACGGTGGTCACCAACTCGCTCCCGGTGGCCGACCTGCTGCACCAGTCGGGGCGGCGGGACCTCACCGTCGTCCTCACCGGCGGCGTCCGGACCCCGTCCGACGCGCTCGTGGGCCCGGTCGCCCTGGGCGCCCTGACGAACCTGCACGTCGACTGGCTGTTCCTGGGGGTGCACGGGATCGACGAGCAGGCCGGGCTGACCACCCCGAACCTGCTGGAGGCGGCCACGAACCAGGCCATGGTGGCCAGCGCCCGGTCCGCCGTGGTCCTCGCGGACAGCACGAAGTGGGGGGTGGTGGGGTTGAGCACGATCGTCCACCTCGACCAGGTCGACGTCCTGGTCAGCGACGACGGCCTGTCGGCGGACGCCCGGCGGCTGCTGCGCCAGCGGGTGGGACGGCTGGTCCTGGCCGAGGACGGTGCGCGGTGAGCGCCCCCCCGAGGGGGGTGTCCAGGGCGGTCCCCGGTTCGGTGCGCCGGACGGCGACCCGCCTGGCCGACGGCCGGGAGCTGCTGTACTTCGACGACTCCGAGCCCTACGTCTCGGGCGGCGCGACGCGCGAGCTGGTGGACCGCCGGGACCTGGCCCCGGTCCGGCGCTCCACGCGGATGCGCCGGGACCCGCTGACCGGGGACTGGGTGGCGATCGCCGCGCACCGGATGACGCGCACGCACCTGCCCCCGGCCGACCTGTGCCCGCTGTGTCCGAGCGGCACGGGCCGCGAGCCGGGCGAGGTCCCGGCCGACGACTACGACGTCGCCGTCTTCGAGAACCGCTTCCCGTCCTTCTCGGGGGAACCCGGGGAGGCCGACCCCGTGGACGGGGACCCGCTGTGGCCGCAGCGGGCGGCGGCGGGACGCTGCGAGGTCGTCTGCTTCACCGCCGAGCACTCCTCGGCGTTCGCCGACCTCGGACCGCGCCGCGCCCGCACCGTCGTCGAGGCGTGGGCCGACCGCACCGCCGAGCTGTCCGCCCTGCCGGGGGTGGAGCAGGTGTTCTGCTTCGAGAACCGCGGCGAGGAGATCGGCGTGACCCTGCACCACCCGCACGGGCAGGTCTACGCCTACCCGTTCGTCACCCCGCGCACCGAGGCGCTGCTGCGCCGGGCCGCCGCCCACCGCGCCGCCACCGGCGGCAACCTGCTGCGGGACGTGCTCGACGCCGAGCGCGCCGCGGGCAGCCGGATGGTCCTGTCCGGGCAGGCGTGGTCGGCGTACGTGCCCGCGGCCGCGCGCTGGCCGGTGGAGGTGCACCTGGCGCCGCACCGCGACGTGGCCGACCTCGCCGAACTCGACGACGCCGAGCGCGACGAACTGGCCCACGTCTACCTCGACCTGCTGCGCCGCATGGACCGCTTCTTCGACGGCGTCGAGCGCCTGCCCTACATCGCGGGCTGGCACCAGGCGCCGGTGCGCCGCGACCGCGCCCTGGGCCGCCTCCACCTCCAGCTGTTCTCGGTGCTGCGCGCCCCGGGGAAGCTGAAGTACCTGGCGGGCTCGGAGTCGGGCATGGCCGCCTGGGTGAACGACACCGCCCCCGAGGCGGTCGCCGCGCGGCTGCGCGAGGTGGCGGAACAGGGGACGGCGGGATGAGCGCCGCGGTGGACCCGGCGGCGCTGCTGCGCGAGCGGTTCGGGGTCGAGCCGGACGGCGTGTGGGCGGCGCCCGGGCGGGTGAACCTGGTCGGCGAGCACACCGACTACAACGCCGGGCTGTGCCTGCCGACAGCGCTGCCGATGCGGACCCGCGCGGCGGTCCGGCGGCGCGGCGACGACGTGCTGCGACTGGTGTCGGCGCAGGAGGAGCACCCGTGGACCGGGCGCGTCGGCGACATCGCCCCCGGCGGGGTCGGCGGCTGGGCCGCCTACGTCGCCGGTGTCGTCTGGGCGCTGCGCGGGCAGGGCGCCGACCTGGCCGGGCTCGACGTGGCGGTCGACTCCGACGTCCCCGTGGGGGCGGGCCTGTCCTCCTCCGCGGCCCTGGAGTGCTCCGTCGCCCTCGCCGCCGCCGAACTGGCCGGGCTGCCCACCGACGACGAGGGCCGCGCCCGGCTCGCGGCGGCCTGCGTGCGCGCCGAGAACGAGGTCGCCGGAGCCCCCACCGGCGGCATGGACCAGGCCGCCTCACTGCGCTGCCGCGCCGACCACGCCCTGCTGCTGGACTGCCGCGACGGCTCGGTCGAGCACGTGCCGCTCGACCTCGCGGCGGCGGGTCTCACCCTGCTGGTCATCGACACCCGCGCGCCGCACCGGCTCGTCGACGGCCAGTACGCCGCCCGGCGCGCCGCCTGCGAGCGGGCGGCCGCCGTCCTCGGCGTGTCGTCGCTGCGCGAGGTCGACGACCTCGACGCCGCCCTGGGCCTGCTGCCCGGGGACGGGCTGCGGCGCGTCGTCCGGCACGTCGTCACCGAGATCGGCCGCGTCCGCGACGTCGCGGCGCTGCTGCGCGCGGGCCGCGCCGCCGACGCCGGCCCGCTGCTCGACGCCTCCCACGCCTCGCTGCGCGACGACTACGAGGTCTCGTGCCCCGAACTCGACACCGCCGTGTCCGCGGCCCTCTCGGCGGGCGCCCTCGGCGCCCGGATGACCGGCGGCGGGTTCGGCGGCTCCGCGATCGCGCTGGTCCGCTCCGGGGACGCGGACGGGGTCGGGGCGGCCGTGCGCGCGGCCTTCGCCCGCAGCGGCTTCGCCGCTCCGGCCGTACTCACCGCTTCCCCGTCCGAAGGCGCGGTCCGCGTCCTCTGACGGCCGCTCCCCGCGCCCGTGGACTGACGGAACCCCTTCGGGGTAGGGGAATGGGCCCCGGGTCGCGGATGCCCGGGGACGCGATCCGTGCGAGGAGTGGTTCCGTGAGTGACGTCCGACCCGAAGAGCTCACGAAGGTGTTCGCCGAGGTCGCCAGAGGGCTGATCGCCCACGAGGCGCTGCCGAACGTCCTCGACGCGATCGTCCGGCTGGCGGTGGAGACGGTCGACGGCTGCGAGGAGGCGGGCGTCCTGGTGCTGGACCGGCGGCGCGACTTCGAGACCCCTTCGGCGTCGGGCGACCTGGTCAGGGAGTCGGACCGGGCTCAGTTCGAGTGCGACGAGGGGCCGTGCCTGGACGCCGCCCGGAACGAGAGCAGCTTCCTGGTCCCGGACATGGCCGCGGAGACCCGCTGGCCGCGCTACCGGCCGAGGGCGGTGGCGCTGGGGGTCGCGAGCATGATGGGCTTCGAGCTGTTCGCCCACGACGGGGTCTTCGGCGCGCTGGACCTGTACTCGCGCGAGCCGCGCGCCTTCGACGAGCGCGCGCGGGAGATCGGCTGGGTCTTCGCCTCGCACGCGTCCGTGGCGATCGCCGCCGCCCAGCGGGCCGAGACCCTGCGCGCCGGCTACGCCACCCGCCAGGAGATCGGCGCGGCGGTGGGAATCCTGATGGAGCGGTACCGGATCACCGGCGAGCAGGCCTTCGAGGTGCTCAAGCGGGCGTCCATGGAGTCCAACGTCAAACTCCGCGAGGTGGCGCGCCGGCTCACCGAGACCGGCGAGGTACCGACCGGGCGCTGACCGGCGGCCCGCTCTGGCCGGTCGCGCCCGGGTCCGCCTGAGGGACGCGCAGGGCGAGCAGGACGACGTCGTCCTCGGGGACGGTGGGCATGCCCGCCAGGATGCCGTCGCAGAAGGCGTCGACGGGTTCCCTCGCCAGCAGCGCCGCCTGCTGGCGCAGCCGGGCCATCCCCCGGTCGAGCAGCTCGCCGCGGCGCTCGACCAGGCCGTCGGTGTAGAGCAGCAGCGTGGAGAGCGGCGGCAGCGCCTCCCTGGCGTCGCGGCGCTGGTAGGAGGCGTCGAATCCGAGCAGGACGCCGTGCCCCTCGGTGAGGTAGCGGGTCTTGCCCTCATGGGTGACGAGCAGCGGCGCCGGGTGGCCCGCGTTGCACCAGCGCCAGTGCCACGGGCCGCCGACCGGCCCTTCGACGCGCCCGTAGACGGCGGTGGCCGTGCGCTCGTCGGACAGGTACTGGAAGAGGCCGTCGAGACGCCGCATCACCCCGCTGGGCGGTTCCACGTTGTCCCACGCCAGCGCCCGCAGCATGTTCTGCAGTTTCGACATCTGCACCGCGGCCGCCAGGTCGTGCCCGCTGACGTCTCCGACGGCCAGCGCGGTGACGCCGTCGGGCAGCACGAACGCGTCGTACCAGTCCCCGCCCACCTCTGCCCCGACCTGGGCGGCGGTGTAGCGGGCCGCCAGCTTCAGGTGGTCCACGGCGGGCAGCACGGGGAGCAGCGCGCGTTGGAAGTCCTGGGCGGCGTCGCGCTGGGCGGCGTAGAGCCGGGCGTTGTCCAGGGCGAGCCCCGCCCGGCGCGCCACGTCCTCGACCAGGGCCAGGTCGTCCTTTGTCAGCGGGTGCTCGGGGTCGGTGCGCACCAGGCTCAGAACCCCCAGGACGCGCTGCCGCACGTGCAGGGGGGCCAGGATCTCGGTGCGCGCGCCCAGGGCGTCGGTCAGCTCCCTGTGCGCGCGCTCCAGCGGGGTGGCGGCGGCGGCGAACTCCTCCACCAGCAGCGGCCCCTCCCCCGCCAGCACGCGCTCCACGGGGCTCTTCGAGAGCGGATCGGGGTCGGGCAGCGCTCTCTCGGCTTCGGGGGGCAGCACCGTGTCGGAGTCGCGGTGCACCAGCGCGGCGCGGTACAGGCCGTCTTCCAGCAGGTCGACCTCGCACCAGTCGGCCAGCTGCGGCACCAGCAGCCGGGCGAGCCGCCGCGGCACGTCGTCACCGTCCAGGCTGCTGCCCAGGACGGTGCTCACCTCGGCCAGCAGGATCAGCCGCGACAGCGCCTGCTCGAGTACCCCGTCCAGTCCGTTCCCGGTGTCACCGGCGTCCTGGGACATACCCGACCACCCCCTAGTCCGGTGCCCGCTCCGCGCGTTTCCACCTTTCACTGTTGACGGCCGTGGGCGCAAGAGGCTCGCCGAACCGCTGGTCACCGGCCGCTCCCCGGTCCCGGACGGCCTCGATCACGCCGTAGTCGGCGAGGAGCCGCCCCTTGCCCCGGGCGGGGGCCGGGGGCGGCGGTCCGCGGTCAGGAACGCGCGGCGTCGGCCTCGGCGGCCCAGTCCTCCAGCTGCCGCTCGGTGACGGGGGATCCGGGGAAGCGCGAGAACCGGTCGAGGGGGATCGAGCGGAACATCCGGCCGTGCTGGGGGTCATCGAGCATCCCCGCCATGGGGCCCACCCCCAGGGCCTCGCGCAGGCGCGGCCCGGCCGTGGGGTGGTCGAGCCAGGTCCCGACCTCGGAGGCGGGGGTCAGCGGCGCCCTGACGTCCTCGCCGGACAGCTCGACGGTGGCCGAGAGCCGTATGTCGCGCGAGGACGCGCCGACACGCAGCTCGAAGAGGCCGCCCTCGACGGCCCAGCGGCGCAGCGGCGTGTGCCAGTAGGCGAAGGCCCGGGCGTCCAGGACCAGGACCACGCGCGTGCTCTCGCCCGGCTGGAGGTCGACCCTGGCGAACGCCTTGAGCTCCTGCTCGGGGCGGTGGACCGACGCCTGCGGGTCGGCCACGTAGACCTGGGCGGTCTCCTTCCCGGCCCGCGATCCGGTGTTGGCGACCGTGAACGCGATCTCGACCCGGGGCTCGGCCCCGTCGTCCAGCACGGTGGCCCGCGGGTCGGAGTAGGCGAAGGTCGTGTACGAGAGCCCGTGCCCGAACGGGTAGGCGACGTCGAGTCCGCGCGCGTCATACCACCGGTAGCCGACGAGCAGGCCCTCGCCGTAGCGGACCGTTCCGTGCTCGCCGGGGAAAGCGCCGATCGTCGGGTTGTCCCGGTACCGCACCGGCACCGTCTCCGCCAGCTTGCCCGAGGGGTTCACCCGGCCCAGCAGCACGTCCGCGATGGCGCTGCCGCCCGCCTGGCCGAGCAGCCATCCCTCGACGACGGCCCTGGCGCGGGATTGCCACGGTTCGAGCGTGACCACCGAACCGTTCGACAGCACGACGACGGTGTTCGGGTTGGCCTCGGCGACCGCGGCCAGGAGTTCGACCTGCTGGGCGGGCAGGTCCATGTGGGGCCGGTCGTAGCCCTCCGACTCGTAGGAGGGCGGCAGGCCCAGGAACACGACGGCGACCTCGGCCGCGCGGGCGTGCTCGACGGCCTCGGCCACCAGCGCCGGGTCGGCCGCCTCGGAGTCGACGGCGTAACCGGCGGCGAAGGTGACGTCGCGGGCGCCGCCCAGGGCCTCCCGCAGGCACGTGAGCGCGTCGTCCAGGCGGGTGGGGACCACCTGGGAGCTTCCGGCCCCCTGGTAGCGGGGGGTCCGCGCGAACTCGCCGATGACGGCCACCGCGCCGCCCGACGCGGGGTCGAGGGGGAGGACGCCCCCCTCGTTCTTGAGCAGCACCACGCTGGCGGCGGCCGCCTCGCGGGCGAGCGCGTGGTGCCCGTCCGCGTCGAAGGCGTGGCCGGGCTCCAGGGCGGCCCGGCCGCGGTCGACGAGCCGCAGCACGCGCCCGACCGCGCGGTCGACGTCCTCTTCGCTCAGCTCGCCGGCCGCGAGGGCGTCGAGGACGGCGCGGGTCCCGGAGCCGCCGGACGAGGGCATCTCCAGGTCCAGGCCCGCGCCCACGGCGTCGGCGCGCCGGTTGACCGCCCCCCAGTCGGACACGACGAGGCCGTCGTACCCCCAGTCGCCGCGCAGCACGTCGGTGAGCAGCCAGGGGTCCTCCGAGGCGTACACCCCGTTGACGCGGTTGTAGGAGCACATGACCGTCCACGGGCGCGCGCCGGTGACCACGCGCTCGAACGCCGGGAGGTAGATCTCGCGCAGAGTCCGCTCGTCGACCTCGGCCGAGACGGACATGCGCCCGGTCTCCTGGTTGTTCACGGCGAAGTGCTTGAGCGACGTGCCGACGCCCTGGCTCTGCACGCCGCGGACGAACGCCGCGCCCAGCTCCCCCGCCAGGACCGGGTCCTCGGAGTAGTACTCGAAGTTGCGGCCGCACAGCGGGGTCCTCTTCATGTTGACCCCGGGCCCCAGCAGCACGGAGACCCGCTCCGCGCGGCACTCGCGGCCGAGGGCCGCCCCGACCCTGGTCATGAGGTCGACGTCCCAGGACGAGGCGATCCCGGCCGCCGGCGGGAAGCAGGTCGCCGGGACGCTGTCGCCGAGGCCGAGGTGGTCGCCTTGGGCGGGCTGCTTGCGCAGGCCGTGCGGCCCGTCGGTGACCATGACCGCCGGGATGCCCAGGCGCTCGACGGGCTGGGTGTGCCAGAAGTCCGAGCCGTCCAGGAGCCCGGCCTTCTCCTCCAGGGTCAGCTCCTGGAGGAGGGCCGGGACGTCGAACCCGTCCTCGGGCGCGGTGCCGGATGCTGCGGTGGTCGCCATGGGCTCTCTCCGATGCTCTGCCGTGGGGCCTCCGGCCGCGCGTCCGGCCGACGGTCTCCTCCGGGGTCGCAGACGTGGCGGGGCCCTCTCCCCGGGCCTGCGGAGGTGACGTGGTTCACCATACAACAGAAAACCTGCCAGGTGGAAGGTTTCCCCTTTTGCCGTTCCGCCCCTCGGCGCTACGCTGCCGTGCACGGACCGGACCCGGCCGGGGAAAGGGAGCGATGGCGGACGATCGGCGACAACGGGGCTACGCCAAGGGGCGCGCCAAGCGCGAGCAGATCCTGGACGAGGCCATCGCCCTCTTCGGGGAGGTCGGCTACCGGTCCGCGTCGCTGCGCGAGATCGCGCAGCGGTGCGGGATCACGCACGCCGGCCTGCAGCACCACTTCCCCACCAAGGAGTCGCTGCTGCTGGAGGTCCTCAAGCGCCGCGACGAGGTCGACGCCGCCCGCAGCGGCCTGGGGAGCGTCACGGGGGTGGAGCTGCTGCGCCGCCTGGTCGAGCTCACCCTCCGCAACACCGAGCAGCCCGGGATCGTCGAGCTCTACTGCGTCCTGTCGTCCGAGGCCACCGCCCCGGGCCACCCGGCGCACGGGTTCTTCGCCGACCGCTACACGCGCACGACCTCCCTGATCGAGGAGGCGTTCGCGGAGACCGCCAGAAGCGGCGCGCTGCGCGCCGGGGTCGACCCGCGCGTCGCGTCCCAGGGCGTCGTGGCCCTCATGGACGGCCTCCAGGTGCAGTGGCTCCTGAACCGGGCGTCCGTGGACATGGCCGCCGTCCTGCGCGCCCACATCGGCGAGCACCTCACCGTCGACTTCTGAGGCCGGCCCGGTCGGCCCCGCCCCGTCTCAGCGCCCGGCGTCCCCGGCCGGGCGGGCGCGCCGCGTCGCCCACACGCCCAGCAGCACCGAACCCGCGAAGAACACGGTGTTGTGCGCGTACTTGGCGAGCGGTTCGACGTCGCCCAGCGGGACGGCGAGGAACCCGATGACGGAGTGGGCCACCAGGGCCCCCGCCGCGAGCGCCGCGACGTGGCGGCCTCCCCAGCGCGCGGACCGCGCGAGACGGCCGACGGCCGCGGCCGCGAGCACGAGCAGGGCGAGCCCGGCGGCGGTGCCCGCCCTGCTCTCCGGCACGAGGTTGAACGCGACCGCCGCGGCCAGCGCCGCCACGCCCACGGCGAGGGGCCGGGGCACCGCGGCGTCCCGGAGCGGGGGGCGGCGGCGGCCCGCGGTGAGGGCCAGGACCACCAGGGCCGCGGCGGTGGCGAGCGCCCCGCAGACCTGGGCGGCCGAGGCGTGGTCGGCCTCGGTCGCGAGGTGGTCGGACAGGATCAACGCGGCCGACGCCAGGTACAGCGCCACCGCTCCCGCGAGCCCCGGCAGACGCAGCCACGGCCGCCCGGAGGCGTCGGGGCCCAGCGACTCCACCAGCGCGATCGGGACGCAGAAGCTCCAGACGACATGGCCGACGACGAAGACCATGGCCAGGTAGACGCTGAACCCCAGCGGTTCGACGAACGTCGGCAGGAGCATCTCGTCCCAGTACTCGATCCGCCGGTACGACTCGCTGAACAGCGACTGGTCCACCACCCCCGCCTGGACGACCCCGAACGCCGCCGCGAGGGCGAGGACCCCCGGCCAGCGCACCCCCAGGCGCCGGGCCGCCTCGCGGATCAGCAGGGCGGGCGCCCCGTACAGCGGGGCGAGGAGCAGCAGGCCGCCCAGGAGCGCCAGCGGGTCGCCGGTGCTGCTGTCGTAGCCGGTGGCGTACTCGGCGCTCAGCGGGGCCAGGACCAGGAGTCCCGCGGCGAGGGGCCAGCGGACCCGGCGGCGCGGACGCGGCGGACTCCCCTCGGCCTCCGTCACGGCTCCGTCCTCTCCGCGGCGACGACCACGGCCACCCCGATGGCCGACAGGACCAGGTTCGCGAAGACCTCGTAGCCGGTCAGGAAGTCGACGCGGGGGATGACGACCCGGTTGAAGAAGTTGAGGAAGACGCCCATGACGGGCTGCACGGCGAGGTGGTCGACGACCCCGCTGATCCCCGACAGGACCAGGTAGGCCCCGAGGAACTGGATGGCTTTGCGCATGCCCCGAACGCTAGGCCTCCGTCGCCCCCGCGCGGATCGGCCGTCGGGACCGCCCCTCCCGACCGGGGTCCCGCCGTTCGGCCCCCGCGTCCGACCGAGGTATCGACCTCCCCGACTTCGGTATGGACCGGCGCCCGCACCGGCCCCGACCTTCGTCCCGGGCCGTAGGCTCTCGGCACGATGAACGAGCAGAAGACCCCGCCGAGGCCCCGGCGCAGCCCCCGCGACTGGGCCGTGGACTCCGCCCTGTTCCTGGCCGCCGCGGGCTTCGGCCTGGTGCTCGCCGCCACGCGCCTCGAGACGCACCCCCTGCCCCCGCCGTGGCTGTTCACCCTCGACCAGGCCACCGGGGCGCTGGGCTGCGCCGCGCTGTGGCTGCGCCGCCGCCGGCCGACCGAGACCGCCGTGGCCCTGGTCGCCGTGTCCGCGTTCTCCGAGATGGTCGCGGGCGCGATGCTGGTGGGCCTGTTCACGGTGGCGGTGCACCGGCCGCCGCGGACCACGGCGGCCGTCTTCGGGCTGAGCCTGCTCTCCGCGAGCTGCTACGTGGTGCTGCGCCCCGAACCCGACGCGGGCCCCGTCCTCCTGCTGCTGTTCGGCTCCGCGCTCCAGGGCGCCGCGGTCGGCTGGGGCCTGTTCGTCCACCACCGGCGCCGGCTCGCGCTGTCGCTGCTCGGCCGGGCCGAGTCCGAGGCCCGCCTTCGCGCCGAGCGGGCCCGGAACCAGGTCCGGGAGGAGATCGCCCGGGAGATCCACGACGTGCTCGGCCACCGGTTGTCGTTGCTGAGCGTGCACGCGGGCGCGCTGGAGTACCGTCCCGACGCGCCGCCCGAGGACGTCGCCCGCGCGGCCGGGGTGATCCGGGAGAACGCGCACCGGGCGCTGCAGGACCTGCGCGAGGTCCTGGGTGTCCTGCGCGCCCCGGTCGGCGAGCTGCCCCAGCCCACCCTCGCCGACGTCCGGCGGCTCACCGAGGAGTCGGAGCGGGCCGGGACGCGGGTGGAGCTGGAGGAGGATGTCACCGGGACCGTCCCGGACCGGGTGGGCCGCACCGCCTACCGGATCGTCCAGGAGGGCCTGACCAACGCCCGCAAGCACGCCCCCGGGGCCCCGGTGCGCGTCCGCGTCGCGGGGGAGGCGGGCCGGGGGCTGACCGTCGAGGTACGCAACACCGCCCCCGCCGCCGCGCCCGCCCCCGACGCGCGGTTCGGCCAGGGCCTGGTGGGCCTGGCCGAGCGCGTCGCCCTGGCCGAGGGGCGCCTGGAGCACGGCCCCACCCCGTCGGGTGGCTGGCGGCTGGCGGCCTGGCTAGCGTGGTCGCCGTGACCGAACCCGGAACCCCCGCGCCCGAGACCGTCCGCGTGCTCGTCGCCGACGACGACCCGCTGGTGCGCGTCGGCCTGGCGATGATGCTGGGCGGCGCCCCCGACATCCGCGTCGTCGCCGAGGCGGGCGACGGCTCCGAGGTCCCGTCCCTCGTCGACCGGCACGCCCCCGACGTGGTGCTGATGGACATCCGGATGCCGTCGGTGGACGGGCTGGCCGCGACCGAGGCCCTGCGCGCCCGCCGGGGCGCGCCCGAGGTCGTCGTCCTGACCACCTTCGACGCCGACGAGCACGTCTTGCGCGCCCTGCGCGCCGGCGCCGCCGGGTTCCTGCTCAAGGACACCCCGCCCGAGGAGATCGTGACCGCGGTGCGCCGGGTGGCCCGGGGCCACCCGGTCCTGTCCCCGGCGGTGACCCGCCGCCTCATCGACCGCGTCGCCCGCTCCGGCCACGACCTGCGCCGCTCCCGGGCCCGGGAGCGCCTGGCGCTGCTGAACGGCCGCGAACGCGAGGTCGCCGTCGCGGTCGGCCAGGGCAGGTCCAACGCCGACATCGGGGCCGTGCTCCACCTCGGCGTCCCCACGGTCAAGACGCACGTCTCCGGCATCCTCGCCAAGCTCGACCTCAACAACCGCGTCCAGATCGCGCTGCTGGTCCACGACGCGGGCCTCCTCGACGACCGGGAGTGACGGCGGCCCCGCCCGCCGCCCCGGGCCCGAAAACCGGTGGCCGTCCCCCGACCGCCTCCCCCATCCTGGTCCCCATGGAAGAGCCCGAGCGCCGGATCCGCGCGCTCCACACCGAGTCCACCGTCACCGTCTACCAGGCGTACTCTCCGGGCATCGGCCTCCCCGCGGCCCGCGACGGCCGCTTCCCGGCCTCCTGGCGGCGGAACCGGATGACGTGGGTCAAGCCGTCGTTCCTGTGGATGATGCACCGCTGCGACTGGGGCGCCGCGCGGGACCAGGAGACCGTCCTGGCCGTCGAGATCACCCGCGCGGGGTTCGAGTGGGCGCTGCGCCGCGCGTGCCTCTCGCACTACGAGCGCGGCGCCCACCCGGACCGGGCCGCCTGGAAGGACCGGCTGGAACGCTCCCCGGCCCGCGTCCAGTGGGACCCCGAACGCGACCTGCGGCTGCGTCCGCTGCCGTACCGCTCCCTCCAGCTCGGCCTGTCGGGCGAGGCCGCGCACCGGTACGCCGACGAGTGGATCGTCTCCGTCACCGACCGGACCCCGCTGGCGCGCGAGGTCCGCGCCCTGGTGCGCGGCGGCGACCTGGCCGCCGCCGCCCGCCTCCTCCCCGAGGAGCGCCCCTACCCGGCCCCCGATGACGCCCTCGCCCACCTGCTGCCCCGGTGACCGGCTCGCGGTCGCCGCACGGGTCCCGCCGGTGGTCCTGACGCCGACGTCCCACGCGTCGGATCCGTGGTCCGGGCGGTCGCGTGGTCGACGGTCCGGGCGGGTCAGGTGCGCGTGCCCTCCCCGGGGATGATGCTGACCATCCCGTTGGGCTCCAGGTAGGCGCGGGCGACCGAGGCGGGGTCGGAGATGCCGTGCAGCCGCAGCTGGGAGAGCACCTCCTGCTCCGACATGAACTCGCGCCGCATCACCCGGCGGTTGAGTCGCCCGTCCCGGATGAGCGGCCGCGGCCGGGCCTTGACGACGCGGGCGAAACCCGGCCAGCAGTAGGCGGCCGCGTCGAGCGCGACGCTCCAGAAGAGCATGGTGACCGTCAGCACCAGACCGTCGGCGACCGTGTTGGAGTCGCCGGTCATGCCTGCTCCGGCCGCGTCGGTGACCAGCACGACCACGAGCAGGTCCGTGATCCCGAGGCCCCCGGCCTCCCGCTGGCCGACGAGTCGGAGCAGCAGCATCAACGACAGGAAGGTGATACTTCCGCGCACGACGAGTTCCAGTGTCGGCGCGCTTGGCAGCAGGATCGCGTTCCAGTCCATCGGATGTCCTCACCAGCGAGATTCGCGCCCGGCGCGGGGTTCCGCACGCTACCGCCGTGCCCAGAACCCGCTTCGCCGTTCGCGCGGCCATGGTTCCTCCTCCGCCAGTGTCGCCCCGGGGCCCGCCATCGGCGGGAGCAACACGAGGGAAGCCGCGACGGCCTGCCGCGCGGTTTCTCCTGCCGTGGACCCGCGGAATCAGTCCGGGGACAGGACGGTCCAGCCGTGGCCGGGGACCTCGCGCGGGTCCGCGGCGGCCGGGCCCCCGCCGCGCACCGCGACCGGCGGCAGCGGGCCGTCCAGGGGGAACCGGACCGGGGCGTCGTCCAGGTTCAGCAGCACCATCACCGGCCCGGCGGGGCCGTCGGCGGCGCAGCGCAGCGCCATGGCGCGGTTGTCCAGGTGGAGGACCTCGGTGCGGGCGCGCACCAGCCAGGGGTTGCGCCGGCGCATCCCGATGAGGTCGCGGTGCGTCCGGAACACCTCGGCGCCCCAGGGGGCCAGTTCGCCGGGTCCGGCCGGGAAGGCGGGCCGCACGTCGTCGTCGCCGCCCTCGCGCTCCTCCTTGACCCCCCGGTAGGCCTGCTCGTCGCCGTAGTAGACGGCGGGGACCCCGGCCACGGAGAACAGCACGGCCAGCACGTGGCCGATGTGGCGGGTGTCGGTGAGGGCGCTGGCCAGCCGCGTCACGTCGTGGTTCCCGGCGAAGGTCAGAGGGGTGAACGCCTCGGTGAAGGCGTTGTGCCGCTTGAGGGCCCAGGCCAGCTCGAACAGGTTGGCGTCCTCGACCGAGCCGCGCAGCGCCTTCCACAGCTCGTACTGGGTGAGCGAGTCCAGGGTGCTGTCCGCGGCGTAGCCAGCGTAGTCGCCGTGGATGACCTCGCCGACGAACCACGCGTCGGGGTGGCGGGCCCGGACCCGGGGCAGCACCGAGCGCCAGAAGCGCGGCGGCACCGCGTAGGCGGCGTCCAGCCGCCAGCCCGAGGCGCCGCGGTCCAGCCAGTGCCCCATGACGTCGGCGACGTGGTCGCCGACCCCGGGCTCCGCGTGGTCGAGCAGCGGCAGCGCGTGGTGGCCCTCGAAGACCTCGTAGTCGGCGGGGCCGCCTCCGGGCACGTGCCGGAACCAGCGGGCCGCCTCGGAGCCGGGACCCCGCTCCACGGCCTCGGCGAACCGGGGGAAGGCGCGGCCCACGTGGTTGAACACCCCGTCCAGCAGGACGCGCAGGCCCCGGCTCCGGGCCGCGGCGACCAGCCGGTCGAAGTCCGCGCCGGTGCCCAGGCGCGGATCGACGCGGTAGTGGTCGACGGTGTCGTATCCGTGCGTGGAGGAGGCGAACACCGGCCCCAGGGCCAGTCCCGAGCAGCCCAGCTCCACGGCGTAGTCCAGCCACGGCTCCAGCGCCCCCAGCCGGGGGACCGGAGGCTCCCCCGGCGCGGGGGCGCTTCCGGGCGCCCCGGTGAACCCCAGAGGGTACACGTGCCACCACACCGCGTGGTCGACCCAGCCCGTCATCGCGCCCCCGCCTCGCCGATGTGTCTCGTCGGGCCGAGTCTAACCGCGCGCCCCTCGGCGGCCTCGGCGCCGCCGCTCCCCGGCCTCCGGACCGGGGAGCGGGCGCCGTCCGGGGTCAGCGCGGGCCGGACTCCTTGAGGTAGGCGCGCAGGTGCTCGGCGGTGAGCGAGCCCCCCTGGGAGACGAGGTCGGCGGGGGTTCCGGTGAACACGACCCGGCCGCCGTCCTGGCCCGCGCCCGGGCCGAGGTCGATGAGCCAGTCGGCGTGCGCCATCACGGCCTGGTGGTGCTCGATGACGACGACCGTGTTGCCGTCGTCGATGAGCTTGTCCAGCAGGGCCAGGAGCTGGTCCACGTCGGCGAGGTGCAGGCCGGTGGTCGGCTCGTCCAGCACGTAGGTCGTGGCCTTCTCCGCCATGCGGATGGCCAGCTTGAGCCGCTGCCGCTCGCCCCCCGACAGGGTGGTGAGGGGCTGCCCCAGTCCCAGGTAGCCCAGGCCCACGTCGGAGAGCCGCCCCAGGATCGCCTTGGCCTGCCCGGAGGTGAAGAAGTCGCGGGCCTCGGCCACCGACATGGCGAGGACCTCGCTGATGTCCTTGCCGCGCAGCGTGTGGGTGAGCACCTCGGACGTGAACCGCCTGCCCTCGCACTGCTCGCAGACCGACGCCACCCCGGCCATCATGGCCAGGTCCGTGTAGACCAGGCCGATGCCCTTGCAGTTCGGGCAGGCGCCTTCGGAGTTCGCGCTGAACAGGGCGGCCTTGACCCCGTTGGCCTTGGCGAAGGCGGTGCGGATCGGGTCCAGCAGCCCGGTGTAGGTGGCCGGGTTGCTGCGGCGGGACCCCCGGATCGCGGACTGGTCGACCACGACCACGCCCTCCCGGCCGGGGAGCGAGCCGTGGATCAGCGAGCTCTTGCCCGACCCGGCGACGCCGGTGACCACGGTCAGCACGCCGAGCGGGATGTCGACGCTCACGTCCTTGAGGTTGTGCAGGTTGGCGCCGGTGATCGACAGGTGCCCGCGCGGCTCGCGCACCCGCTCGCGCAGCCGGGCCCGGTGGTCCAGGTGGCGCCCGGTCAGCGAGTCGGAGGCCCGCAGCCCGGCCACGTCGCCGGTGAAGCACACCCGTCCTCCGGCCGGGCCCGCCCCCGGCCCCAGGTCGACCACGTGGTCGGCGATCTCGATCGTCTCGGGCTTGTGCTCGACGACCAGGACCGTGTTCCCCTTGTCGCGCAGGCGCAGCAGCAGGCCGTTCATCCGCTGGATGTCGTGCGGGTGCAGCCCGACCGTGGGCTCGTCGAAGACGTAGGTGATGTCGGTCAGGCTGGAGCCGAGGTGCCGGATCATCTTCACCCGCTGGGCCTCGCCCCCCGACAGGGTGCCGGACTCGCGGTCCAGGCTCAGGTATCCCAGGCCGATCTCCACCAGCGAGTCCAGGGTGTTGCGCAGGGATGCCAGCAGCGGCCCCACCGACGCGTCCTCGATGCCCCGGACGAACCCGGCCAGGTCGCTGATCTGCATGGCCGAGCACTCCGCGATGTTGCGGCCGTTGATCCTGGAGGCCAGCGCGGCGGGGTTGAGCCTGCCGCCGCCGCACGCCCCGCAGCGGGTGAACACCACGGCCCGGTCCACGAACTCCCGGACGTGGGACTGCATCGACTCCCGGTCCTTGGAGAGGTAGAGCCGCCGCACCTTCACCACGAGCCCTTCGTAGGTGACGTTGGTGGTGCCGATCTTGACCTTGGTGGCGGGCTTGTGGAGGAAGTCCTCCCACTGCCGGGGGGTGTAGTCCTTCAGCTTGGCGTCGGGGTCAACCAGCCCGGACAGGGCCAGGCTCTGCCAGTACCACGAGTCCACGGCGAAGCCCGGGACGGTGATCGCCCCTTCCTTGAGGGAGCGCTCGACGTCCACGAGCTGGCCGACGTCGATGTCCGAGACCCTGCCAAGCCCTTCGCACGCGGGGCACATGCCCTCGACGCTGTTGAAGCTGAACGCGGTCGACGTGCCGACGTGCGGGGTGCCGAGCCTGCTGAAGATGATCCGCAGCATCGTGTGGGCGTCGGTCGCCGTGCCGACCGTGGACCGGGAGTTCGCGCCCATCCGCTCCTGGTCCACGACGATCGCCGCGCTCAGGTTGCGCAGCGCGTCGACGTCGGGGCGGCCCAGGCTCGGCATGAACGACTGGACGAAGGCCGTGTAGGTCTCGTTGATCAGGCGCTGCGACTCCGCCGCGATGGTGCCGAAGACGAGGGAGGACTTCCCCGAACCCGAGACACCGGTGAAGACGGTGAGCCTGCGCTTGGGGATGTCCAGTGAGACATCGGCCAGGTTGTTCTCCCTGGCGCCGCGGACCTCGATGACGTCGTGGCTGTCCGCGGGGGAGCGTCGGCCGCTGGGGGGCAGGGGGTCCATGCCGCCTCTCCTGATTTCTTTAAGGTATAAAGTGATAGCTCGGACAAGTTACTTTATGTCACAAGGAGTTGCAAGTGGCCGTCTTCGCCGGACAGGGCGACGCACGCCGTTCGATGGCCCTGCTGTGGCGCGCGCCGGAGGCCGGCGGGGCGCGGACCGGCCCGGGACCCAAACCCGGACTGAGCGTGGACGCGATCGTGGACGCGGCGATCGCCGTCGCCGACGAGGAGGGGATGGCCGCGCTGTCCATGCGGGCGGTGGGCGAGCGGCTCGGACGCACCGGCATGGCCCTCTACACCTACGTCCAGAGCAAGAGCGAGCTGGTCGACCTGATGTACGACCAGGCCCTCGCGGAACTGCCCGCCGACTACGACCCGGACGCGGACTGGCGGGCCGCGGCGTCGTCCTGGGCCGCGGACCTCTGGGCGTTCTACCTGCGGCACCCGTGGCTGCTCCAGGTGTCGCAGGCGCGGTCGGTGCTGGGACCCAACGAGTACGTCATGCTCGACACCGCGGTGCGCGTCCTGCGCCCGACCGGCCTGGAGGCCCGGATGCTGCGGCGCGCCGTCGGGACCCTGCTGCACTTCGTACGCGGCACCGCGAGCACGATCGCGGAGACGTGGCAGGCCCCGAAAGCGACCGGGGTGTCGGAGGAGGAGTGGTGGTACACCCGCTCGGCCCTGCTGACGGAGGTCGCCCCCGACTTCGCCGAGCGGTTTCCGGCGGTGGCCTGGCTCGAGGCCCGGGGAGGGTTCCGAAACGAGGACGAGACCACGCCGTACCTGGAGCAGGAGGCCCGGGAGACCTTCGAGGCCGGGCTCGTCCTTCTGCTGGACGGGCTCGAGGCCGCCGCGAACCGCGCCGCACCGGCGCCGGGGGCCGGTCGCCTCCCCCGCCTCCCCTGACGCCGCCCCCGGGTCGGAGGGGTGCACTTCCAACCACTATATGTAATCATATGGCTACCGTAAGGAGCGACAATCGGGGGAAATCATGTGTCGTCTCACCAGAGCCGCCTTCGCCGGGGTCTTCGCAACGGCCCTCGCGGTCAGCGGAACCAGCACCGTCGCGGCGGCCGAACAGCCCGAGCCGGTGACCCTTCCCGGCTGCGCGGTGGTCTTCGCGCCCAAGGCGGGCAGCCAAGAAGGGGCGGAGTGCCTGCAACGCATTGACGAGAGCGCCTCGGAGCGTTCCCAGGGGCGCGGTCCGGACGGGTGCGGCTACGGCCACGGGGGTGGCCACGGGGATGGCTACGGCCACGGGGGCGGCCACGGACACGGGGGCGGCCACGGCTGCGATGACGGCCACGGGGACGGTCACGGACACGGACATGGTCACGGGGACGGCCACGGACACGGGGACGGCTACGGACACGGACACGGTCACGGGGACGGCCACGAAACCCGTTACGTGGTGGTGACGGAGCACGGCCCCTGGGGTTCGCGGGCGCAGCGCCGCGGCTGGGAGCTCTACTTCGTCGAGCCCGGCCTCTACTACGTTCCCGCCCGGTTCAACGACGAGGCGAGCGCGTGGGGCTCATTCGGCTTCTGCGGGTTCTTCCACGCCCACGACCCCGGCACACGGCCCTCGGCGTTCTTCCCGAAGAACAGGGCCGGCAACTTCCCCTACAGGGGTGTCGGCAACGACGAGCTGTCCGGCGTGAGCGTCTTCAGGCACTGCTCATAGGGGATCGGCGGAACGAGCGCCCCGGGCTGTCGGCCCGGGACCGCGCCCGGGGCGGGCGGCTCACGACCCCCGCCCCGGGCTGCGGCCCGGCCCGACGGCCCAGCCCCGCGGCGACATGCCGACGCGGGCCCGCACGACCTCCGAAAAGGCCGCTACCGGCCTTTTCGGAGGTCGTGCGGGATTCCCTGGTCCTCACCGACCGGCGACGGCCGGGAAGGACCACCCGGCCGAATCGTTGGACGTCTCCGGCCGGGACACCAGGGGATCCGCCCGGCCGCCCCAGCCCGACCCGACCTCCGAGAAGCCCGGCGAGGCATCGTGTTCGTCTTCTTCAGCAGCCGTCTCGGCTGCTTCCTGTCGATCCTGGTCTCGGTCGCGTTGACCGCCCTTCTCCTGCTGCTTCTCAGCTCCTTCGGCTGACCCGCCCGAGGCCCTCTCCCGACGGGACCGCCGCCGTGCCCGCCAGGACAGACGCCCCGCCGCTCCTCCCGATACCTTGGGCTGGCAGCGACACCCCACCCTGCCCCGGGCCTCTCCGTCACCGGGAGAGCGCGCCCCGGCGCCCGGCACCGAACAGGACACCCCCCATGACCTCGGACAGCGCCGCCCCCCTCTTCCCCTTTCCCGACGAGCAGCCGCTGACCCCCTCCGCCCGGCTGGCCGCGTTCCGCCGGTCCGCGTCCCCCGTCCGCGTCCGACTGCCGTTCGGCGGCGGCGCCTGGCTGGTGACCCGGCACGAGGACGCCCGGCTGGTGCTGTCCAGCCCGCGGTTCGGCCGCGACGCCGAACGCGCCGGGATCGCCCCGGACGGCGTCCCCCGGATGACACCGGTCGACCCGGTCGGCGCGAACATCGCCGCGCTGGACCCGCCCGACCACACCCGGGTGCGCGGCCTGGTCGCCCGGGTGTTCACCCCCAGGCGGGTGGAGGCGCTGCGCCCCCGGATCCAAGGCATCGCCGAGGAGCTGGTCGAGGAGATGGCCGCGGCCGGCTCCCCGGCCGACCTGGTCGACCGCCTGGCGCTGCCGCTGCCCGTCGAGGTGATCTGCGAACTGCTGGGCGTGCCGTCGGCGGACCGGCCCCGGTTCCGGTCCTGGACCGACACCCTGGTCGACACCTCCGGCCGGTCCCCCGAGGCGATCGGACGCGCGCTGGCCGACGTAGACGACTACCTGCTCGGCCTGGCCGTCCAGCGCGCCGGGAACCCCACCGACGACCTGATCGGCGCGCTGGCCCGGGTCCGCGGCCCGGAGGGCGGGCTCGCGGTGGCCGACCTGCGGGCGCTGCTGCGGCCCCTGCTCATCGCGGGCCACGACACGACCGCGAGCCAGATCGCCAACTTCACCTACCTGCTGCTGCGCGGCGGCGACTACCCGCGGCTCGCCGCCGATCCGGGGCTGGTCCCCGGAGCGGTCGAGGAGCTCCTGCGCTACGTGCCGCTGCTGTCCATCGGCTCGTTCCCCCGCTTCGCTCTCGCCGACACCGACGTCGGCGGGGTGACGGTCCGCGCCGGGGAGTCCGTGATCGTCGAGCTGTCCGCCGCCAACCGCGACCCGGACGTCTTCGAGGACCCCGACACCCTGGACATCGGACGCGGGCACAACCCGCACATCGGCTTCGGCCACGGCGCCCACCACTGCGTCGGCGCCGCGCTGGCCCGGACGCAGCTGCGGGCCGCCCTGGAGGCCCTGGCGCGGCGCCTGCCGGGACTCGCCCTGGCCGGACCGCCGCACCGGGTGCGGTGGCGCGAGGAGACCTTCGTCCGAGGCCCCCGCGAACTCCCCGTCCGCTGGTGAGAGCCGCGGACCGTCCACCCCCGCCGAAGCCCTCAGCGCCGCCCTCGTCGCGACAGCCACTTGACAACAAGGGCTGCGGTCGCCGGGTGCGCCCGACGACGCCTTCGACGACGAGGGGCGAGGTCGGACAGCCGCAGGTCGGGGCCGGATCGAGTGTCGGGGGCCGCCCCGGCCGGCCGGCCGGTCGGGGCGGTTGCGCATCTGCTGGCCACCGCTCATCGAGGAGGGCCGGGACCCGTCCTCGATGAGCGGCAGCCCGGCCGACAG
>NZ_SNYN01000001.1:687601-941274 GCF_004363075.1 Actinorugispora endophytica | reverse complement strand
AACAAACACGCGCTGTTGAGTTCTCAAGAAACAACCGCTGCTCCGTCCACAAGCCCCGGATGGGGCTCTTCGACCGGTGCGGCATTCTCCGCTTTGTTCCTGCGCTCCGACTTTATCAGGGCCTCCGCGCCGGCGCAAACTCGCGCTTTTCGCGGCGACTCCCTCGAAAGAAGGAGGTGGAGTTTCCCGTGGGGGTTTCCCCCGTTGTTCCGCTCCGTTGTGTCTGTACTTTATCAGGCTTTCTCCGACCCGCCAAACCGGCGTTTTCGGAAACATCCTGCAAGTACCGACAAGGTATTGCCGCCAATTCCTTCGCGGCACAATGAGTATGCCAGAACGAATTAGCGTTCAAGACCATTTGGTGTCGGGCACGTCCACCCGATGGTGTCCGGATCGCCCGAGAGAAGCCGCTCCCGCTTCCCGAGGCAGAGCCAGGGGCTTTCAGGGCGACCCGACCGAGCTTAGCCCCCACCTGACCGCGGAACAACCGAAAGCCCGGTGATCCACGTCACGAATTCGTGAAGAGCGCGTCCCTGAGCAGTACCGCCTGCTCCGCCGCCCACGGGCTGATGCTCCAGGGCGCGGCTTCGGCCATGTCGGCGAAGGTGCGCCAGTCGACCCACCGCCAGTCCATGACCTCCTCGGGGTCCGGGACCGGGTCGCCCTCGGGTTCGGCGACGTAGACGGGGCAGACCTCGTTCTCCACCACGCCGCTCGCGTCGACCGCGCGGTAGCGGAAGTCCGGGAGCGCCGGGCGCAGGCTCCCGATCCCCATCCCGAGCTCCTGGCGCACCCGCCGGCGCACCGCGTCCTCACTCGGCTCCCCCGGCGCGGGGTGTCCGCAGCAGGAGTTGGTCCAGACCCCGGGCCAGGTCCGTTTGCCGAGCGCGCGCCGGGTGACGAGAAGGCGCCCCCGCGCGTCGAAGACGTAGCACGAGAACGCCAGGTGCAGTGGTGTCTCCCCGTGGTGCACCCCGCTCTTGGGCGCCACGCCGATCGGCCTGCGCTCGTCGTCCAGCAGGACGACGCTCTCCTCCTCGTTCGGCCCACCCGGTTCCGCCGGTTTCGCGACACCGCTCATCAGTTCTCCTCCAACGCTCCGACCTGGTTACCGGCCATCATCCCCGTCACTACTTAGAGTCTCATTGCGAATGCCACACGTCCTGGAAACGCCTCGGAACAGGTGTCCCGCCGGTCGGCTCCCCCGCACCGCCGAGAGGGACACCGGGTTCCGCCCGCACCGATCCGAACAGGGGGAGACGCCGCCGACCACCTTCCCGCCGAGAGCGAGACCAGCAGCGCCTTCGCACCGTGACCGTGTTTCGGCCCTACCGGGCCACAGGAGAGCTGTCATGCCGAAAACACCCGTCCGTCCCGTCCGTCCACCGCACCGCGAGTCCGCCGAGCCGGTGCCGACCGAGCCCGGGGACACGTCGTACGCCTCGATCCCGCTGCTGGTGGAGCGGCACCTGGAGGACTTCCTCCGGGAGCGGCTCGACTCCTGCGGCAGGATCGACGGCGACTTCGCCGAGATCGCCGTCACCCGGCTCGCGGAGTTCGTCGGCCGCGGCGGCAAGCGGCTTCGCCCCCTGTTCGCCTGGTACGGGTGGCGGGCCGCTCACGGCGCGGCCTCGGGTCCCGGGACCGGGCCCGTGCTGCGCGCGATGAGCGCCCTCGAACTCCTCCAGGCGTTCGCGCTGATCCACGACGACGTCATGGACGGGTCGCGGACGCGGCGCGGCGCCCCCTCCGTTCACGCCGGGTTCGCGCGGGCGCACCGGCGTGAACGGTGGTCGGGGTCGGCCGACGGCTTCGGGACCTCCCTCGCCATCCTGCTCGGCGACATCGCTCTGGCCTGGGCCGACGACATGCTGGCCGGAGCCGGGCTGTCCCCGGCCCAGTGGACGGCCGCGCGCGGCCCCTGGCAGGCCATGCGCACCGAGATGATGGCGGGCCAGTTCCTCGACGTGTACGGGCAGGCGCGCCGGGACGGCTCGGAGGCCACCGCGCTCAAGACCAACCGGCTCAAGACCGCCGCGTACAGCGTCGAACGGCCGCTGCACATGGGGGCCGCGCTGGCCGGAGCGGACCGGGCCGTGGTCGGGGCGCTCCGAGGGTACGGGGCCGACGTCGGCGTGGCCTTCCAGCTGCGTGACGACCTGCTGGGCGTCTACGCCGATCCCGAGAGCACCGGGAAGCCCGCAGGCGAGGACCTCCGCGAAGGCAAGCGCACCCTGCTCGTCGCACTGGGGCTGCGGAGGGCCCGCGACCGCGGCGACCGCGTGTCGCTCGCGGTCATCGAGAAGGTTCTGGGCGACCCCGGCGTCGACGCCGGCGGCATCGACGCCGCGCGCGACGCCCTCACGCGGCTGGGCGCGCGCGACGCCGTCGAGGAGCGCATCCGCGACCTCGCCGACCGGGGCGCGGCGCGCCTGGACGGGGCCGCGATCGATCCCGCCGCGCGCGACGCCCTGCGCGACCTCGCGGTCCGCGCGACCGTGCGCGACCACTGAACCCGACCCCGTCAGGAGGACCCCGTGCGAACCGTCACCGGCCCGACCGACCATGTTGTGGTGGTGGGAGCCGGCCTGTCCGGCCTCGCCGCCGCGCTGCACCTGCTGGGAGCGGGGCGCCGCGTCACGGTGGTGGAGCGGGATCCCCATCCCGGAGGGCGCGCCGGACGGCTGGACCTGGACGGCTTCCGGATCGACACGGGGCCGACCGTCCTGACGATGCCGGAGATCCTCGACGAGGCGCTGGCCGCCGTCGGGGAGTCGGTGGCGGACCGCCTCGACCTCGTTCCACTGGTCCCGGCCTACCGCGCGCGTTTCGCGGACGGATCGGTGATCGACGTGCACACCGACGCGGACGCGATGGCGGCGGAGGTCGAGCGTGCGTGCGGCCCGCGCGCGGTCGCGGGCTACCTGCGGCTGAGGGCGTGGCTGCGCGAACTGTACGAGCTGGAGATGTCCCGGTTCATCGACGTGAACTTCGACTCCCCGTTCGGCCTGCTCTCCCCGGAGCTGGCCCGGCTGGCGGCCGTCGGCGGCTTCGGGCGGCTCGCGCCCGCGGTCGGCCGGTTCGTCGACGACGAGCGGCTGCGCAGGGTGTTCTCCTTCCAGTCGCTGTACGCGGGGGTGCCGCCGCAACGGGCGCTGGCCGCCTACGCGGTGATCGCCTACATGGACACCGTCGCCGGGGTCTACTTCCCGAAGGGCGGCATGCGCGCCCTGGGCGGGGCCATGGCCGATGCCGCGGCGGGCGCCGGCGCGGTGCTGCGCTACAGCGGCGCCGTGGAGCGGCTGGAGCGGCGGGGCGACCGGGTGAGCGCCGTGGTGCTGCGCGGCGGCGACCGGATCCCCTGCGACGCGGTGGTGCTGACCGTGGACCTGCCGATGGCGTACCGGCTGCTGGGACGGACCCCGTGGCGGGCGGTACCGCTGCGGTTCTCGCCGTCGGCGGTGGTGCTGCACGCGGGAACCGACCGGACGTGGGAGCACCTGGGCCACCACAACATCTTGTTCGGCTCGGCGTGGCGGACGACGTTCGCCGAGATCACCCGCGAGGGGGTGCCGATGCGCGACCCCTCGCTGCTGGTGACGCAGCCGACGGCGACCGACGCGGGGCTGGCTCCGCCGGGCCGCCACCTGTTCTACGCGCTGGCGCCCTGCCCGAACCTGCGCGCGGGGCGTATCGACTGGGCGGACTTCGGCCCGCGCTACCGGGACCGGCTGGTGGCCGCGCTGGAGTCGCGCGGGATGGGCGGGTTCGGCGAATCGGTGTGCGTGGAGCGGCTGGTGACCCCCGAGGACTGGTCGCGGCGCGGACACGCGTTCGGGACCCCGTTCGCCGCGTCGCACACCTTCGCCCAGACGGGCCCGTTCCGTCCCCGGAACCTGGTCCCGGGAGTCGCCAACGCGGTACTGGCCGGGTGCGGGACCACTCCGGGGGTGGGCCTGCCCACCGTCCTGGTCTCGGGGAAGCTGGCCGCCGCGCGCATCACCGGAGGCGGACCCGCCCGGTACGCGACGCCGATCACGACAGCGGGGAAGACACGGTGAACAGGGAGCTCAGAGCGGCGGGGATCACCGACCCCGGACTTCGCGAGGACTACACGCGCTGCAGGGAGCTGCACGCCCGGCACGGGCGCACCTACTACCTGGCCACGCTCGCGCTGCCCGCGGGACGGCGCCCGGCGATCCACGCCCTGTACGGGTTCGCCCGGTGGGTGGACGACGTGGTGGACGGCCTCGGCCACGAGGCCGCCCCGGCGGACCGGATCGCGGAGGTCGCCCGGCTGGACGCGGACCTGGCGGCGGCCCTCGCCGGCGGACCGGGCGCGGAACCGGTGATCAGGGCGGTCGCCGACACCGCGCGGCGATACGGGATCGCGGCGGGGCTGTTCGCCGCGTTCATGCGGTCGATGCGGATGGACCTGTCCGTCACGGACTACCCGACCTTCGACGACCTGCGGACGTACATGTACGGGTCGGCCGCGGTGATCGGCCTCCAGGTCCTGCCGGTGCTGGGGACGGTGGTCCCGCCCGAGCGCGCGGCCCCGCACGCCGCGGCGCTGGGGGAGGCGTTCCAGCTGACGAACTTCCTGCGCGACGTGGCCGAGGACCTGGACCGGGGACGCGTCTACCTGCCCGCGGACGTGCTGTCCGGCCACGGCGTGGACCGGGGCCTGCTGGCGTGGTGCAGGGAGCGGCGCAGCGGGGACCCCCGGGTGCGGGACGCCCTGGCGCACCTGGTGGAGGTGAACCGGGACGGCTACCGGGCGGCCGAGCCCGGGATCGCGATGCTCGATCCGGTGTCGCGCCCGTGCGTCGCCACCGCGTTCGCGCTCTACCGGGGGATCATCGACGAGATCGAGGCCGCGGACTTCGACGTGTGGGGACTCAGGCACTCGGTTTCGGGGCGGCGGCGCGCGCGGGTGGCGGTCCCGGCCCTCGGACGCGCCGTACTGGCCCGGACGGTGGACGCGGTGCGGCGGCCCCTCGGGTCCGCGCCGTCGGTGCGCGGCACCCAGGTGCGATGGAAGGACGCAGGATGACGGACGACCTCACCCCCCGCAGGGTTCCCCTGCGCCGGCTGCCCGGAACCGCGTGGGAGCGCCAGGCCCCGTCGTGGCGGGACGCCAGGCCCGGTCTCATCGAAGGGGCGCTGAAGCGGGCGCTGGCACGGCCGTCGGGGAACTGGTTCGTGCTGGCGGCGAGCGCGGAGATCCGCCCGGGCCGGCCGTTCGGCCGGATGGTGTCGGGGTTCGAGGTCGTGGCGTGGCGCACTGCGGACGGCGCGTTGCACGCGGCACCGGGGGCCTGCCCGCACCTGGGCGCGCCGCTGTGCCGGGGAGCGGTGCGCGGCGACCGGCTGGTGTGCCGCTGGCACGGACTGGCACTGGGCCCGGAGGGGATCCCCGGTTGGTCCCCGTTTCCCGCGTACGACGACGGGGTGCTGGCGTGGGTGCGCCTGGACGCGGCGGGCGGTGAGGAACCGTGGGACGCGCCGGTGCTGTCCGAGCGTCCGGACCAGGGGCGCGTCCTGGCCGCGGTGGAGTCGGTGGCGGGCCGGTGCGAGCCGGAGGACGTGGTGGCGAACCGGCTGGACCCGTGGCACGGGTCGTGGTTCCACCCGTACTCGTTCGTGGGGCTGCGTGTGGTGGACGCTCCGGAGGAGGGGGTGTCCGACGCCGACGACCGGTTCCTGGTGGAGGTGTCGTTCAGGGTCGTGGGCCGGTTCGGGGTGCCGGTGCGGGCGGAGTTCCGCTGTCCGGGGCCGCGCACCGTGGTCATGCGCATCGTCGAGGGCGAGGGCGAGGGCAGTGTGGTGGAGACGCACGCCACCCCGTTGGGGGTGGACGGGCGGGGCGTGCCACGCACGGCCGTGGTCGAGGCGACGGTCGCCGCGTCGGACCGGCCGGGGTTCACCGCCGCGAGGCGGCTCGCCCCGCTGGTGCGCCCCGTGATGCGCCTGGCCGCGCGCCGGTTGTGGCGGGACGACCTGGCCTACGCCGAGCGCCGTTACACGCTGCGCTCGGGGGAGCTCCGGCCCGGGTGAAGGGGGCACGGCTCCGGCCGCGGGGCGCGGCGCGGGCGCGTCCGCCCGGGGGACCGCGGGGTTCAGCGGGGTCCGGGCAGGAGGCGGCGGGCGAAGGGGAGGCGTCCCCGGTTCGGGACGCTCCAAACGGGGTGGCCCGGCCTGGACCAGCGGCGCAGGAGCGCGTTGGCGGCGAGCAGGCCGCTGGTGGCGGCGCGCTCCATGAGTGCCACGGGCAGGTCGACGCGGACGTGGTCGCCCGCCACCACGAGGAACGGGTCGGGGCTCTCGACGGCGACCCTGCGGGCGAAGTCGCCGGGCGGGAAGAGGGGGCAGTCGGCACGCAGTTCGCGGCGCGCGTCGACGACGCGCGCCGGCACGGTCTCGGGGTAGACGCGGTGCAGCTGCTCCACGAGGCGGGCCTGCTCGGCGTCGGCGTCGGCGTCGGCGGGCAGCGCGTAGGCGTGCAGTTCGACGACCGATCCTCCGGTGCGGCGGGCCCAGGCCGCGGCCTCGTCCTCGTAGCGCTCCAGGACGCTGATGTTGTCGAGGGTGGGGTATCCGCTGGTGCCCAGGAAGCCGGGGCGGTCGGCTCGGACCGGGCGGTCCAGCCACAGCCGGGAGACGAGGAAGGGCGGCGCGCTGGGCCGGGCCAGCACGCGTTCGCGCCATTCCCCGTCGGCGAGTCCCGGCGAGGCCGCGACGAGGCCGCGCAGCCCGGGGACGTCGGCGGCCAGGACGACGGCATCGTACTCGCGCGCGCCGTCGGGGGTGTGGACGGTGTAGCGTCGGCGCTCCCCGTCGGCGACCTCCTCGACCGGCGTCCCGGTGCGCACCGTCGCGCCGTGCGAGCGCAGGTGGGCGGCGAGGGGGTTCCACAGGGCCCGGGGGAACGGCGCGGAGGGCACGTCGAAGACGAGTCCCTCACTGGAGCCGAGGAAGTAGATGTGGAACATGGTGAGCAGCTCGGCGGCCGACATCGCGCGCGGGTCGGCGAAGAAGCTGCGGGAGAAGACCTCCAGGGCGAGGTGCCGCGCCGACGCGGGGAAGCGCAGCCGGTCGAGGAGGTCCAGCGCGTCGATGTGGTCGAACCGGTGGTAGACGCCGGGCACGTCCACGTCGAGGAGGTTGAGCGCGGCGACGATGTTGACGTCGGCGATGTCGCGCCAGCGGAAGCTGGGGCTGCGCGCGACGAACGCGAACGCGTTCCACGGAGGCGCGGCCGGCAGCCCGGTGAACCCGTCGTACGCGCCGCCGGCGTGCGTGAGCGGGTAGTCGGGCAGGGGGGTGAGCGTGCGCAGCCCGGGGTCGGCGCGGCGCAGGACCGCGCGCAGGTTGTAGTACTGGCGGAAGAAGGCGTGGAAGCCGCGGCTCATGGTGGCGGGGGTCCCGTCGGCGAGGACGGTGTCCCAGCCGGAGAGCCGTCCGCCCAGTCGGGTGTCGCGTTCCAGGACGGTGACGTCGACACCGCGTTCGGCCAGCGCCACGGCGGCGGAGAGCCCCGCGACGCCGCCGCCGACGACGGCGGCGCTGGGGGTGCCCGCCGGTGGTGATCCCTCGGGCGGCGGCGGGTCCACGCGCCGGGCGCGGGGATCGCGGCCGGGCGGGGGGTGCCTCATTCGGCGTCCTCCCCCTCGCGGGCGCGGCGGCCGAGGAAGGTGTGCACGATCCCGGTCTGCCATCCGGTCATCGGCAGGACCTTGACCTCGCGCAGTCCGACGGCGCGCATGCGTTCGGCGAGGCGTTCGGCCCCGTCGAACTCCAGGACGCTGCGCCACAGGTAGCGGTAGAGGTCCGCGCGGCCCGAGACGGCACGGCCGAACGGGATGATCACCGACCAGCAGACGGCGGTCCACACGGCCCTGGCAGCGGGGGAGTCCGCGACGGAGTACTCGTGGACGGCGAGGCGGCCGCCGGGGCGCAGCAGGTCGCGCATGTCGGCGAGGGCGGCGTCGCGGTCGGCGCAGTTGCGCAGCAGGTAGGCGGCGAGGACCGCGTCGAAGGGGCCGGTGACGCCCGCCTCGGCGAGCTCCTCTGCGCCGGCCCGTACGAACCGCACGTTCGCGGGCCACGGTTTGGCGCGGGCGGTCGCCAGCATTCCGGCGGAGGCGTCCACGCCGACGATCTCGGCCTTGGGCGCGGCGTCCAGGAGGGCGGCGGTGGAGGCCCCGGTGCCGCAGCCCAGGTCCAGCAGACGCAGTCCGGCGCCGTTGCCGGGCAGCCGGAGCCTGGCGACGGAGCGGCGCAGGTGCTCGTGGTAGCCGGGGTTGGCCTTGACGAGGCGGTCGTAGGCCGCGGCCGAGTGGTCGAACTCGGCGGTGATCCGGTGGCGTCTCGTGTCGTCCGGTGGTGGTGTCATGCGCGTCCCCTGAATCCGTGCGGTGTGCGGGGAACGTTACCCGTGGACGACGGGGAATGCCGGAGAAGACGCGTCACGGAGGGATGGTGTCGTGGATCGGGTGAACGTGGCGATCGTGGGCGCGGGGGCGGCGGGGCTGTCGCTGGCCCACCGGTTGGAGCGGGGGCTGCCGGGGCGGTCGGTCGCCCTGGTGGACACCGCGGAGCCGGCGCTGCGCCCGCTCGAGCGCACCTGGTGCTTTTGGGAACCGGCGGCGGGGGAGTGGGACGCGGCGGTGGACCGCCGCTGGCACGCGTTGTCGGTGGTGGGGCCGGACGGCACGCGGTGGCGGTCGCCGACCGATCCGCTGGTGTACAAGATGGTGCGCTCACCGGTCTTCGAGGCGCTGGTGCGGAGCGGCCTGGACAGGACGCGCCTGGTCGTGGCGACGGTCCTGGACGTGGTGGACGGGCGGGGCGGGGCGGTGCTGCGGCTGCGCGGCGGGGACGGGCGGGAGGCGGGACTGGCCGCCGACCTCGTGTTCGACTCCCGGCCGCCCAGGGGGTTCCCGGCGAACGCGGTCACACTGCGCCAGCACTTCCGGGGCTGGTTCGTGCGCACGACCGAGCCGCGCTTCGACACCTCGGCGGCGGTCCTGATGGACCTGCGCGTGCCACAGCCCCCACGGGGGGTGGCGTTCGGCTACGTGCTGCCGTTCTCACCGCACACGGCGCTGGTGGAGTACACCGAGTTCACCCGGGAGGTGCTGGACGACGCCGGGTACGAGGCCGCGCTGCGCGACTACACCGGGCGGGTGCTGGGGTTGGGCGGCCTCACGGTGTCGGCCGTCGAGCAGGGCGTGATTCCGATGACGAGCGCGCGCCTGCCGGTGCGGACGGGCCGCCGGGTGTTCCGGATCGGCACGGCCGGCGGCGCCACGCGGCCCTCGACGGGGTACACGTTCACAGGGGTGCAGCGCCAGACGCGGCAGATCGCGGCGGCGCTGGCGGCGGGGCGGCCGCCGGGCCCGTCCCGCGCGCACCCTCGACGGCACCTGTTCATGGACGCGGTCCTGCTGCGCGGCCTGGACGACGGAATGATCGACGGAGCGGAGTTCTTCGCGTCGCTGTTCTCGGGCAACCCGCTGCCCAGGCTGCTGCGCTTCCTCGACGGAACGACGACCCCGCTGGAGGACCTGTCGATCGGGGCGACGACGCCGGTGGGGGCGATGCTGTCCGCGCTGCGGTCACAGACGCTCGCCGGCACGCGGCCCCGCCGGAGGGCGGGGGGCCTGGGCCGTTTCACGTGAAACCGCCCTCGGAGGGGCGACAGTGACCCGTATCTCATTCGGTTTCCTCACTCCGGTTGAACACGCCCATAACTAGGGTTGCCGCATGCTTTTGAAGAACCTCCCGGTGGGCGCGGACAGATCCCGCGTGATCGCCGGGAACACGCGCGCGCTCATCCGGTCCACCTCCGGAGCGTGGGGGCCCGACGACGATGACGACGACGACGGCGGCCCCGAGTGGGTTCACGCCCCGAGGAGGAGCGCACGGCCGAGCGCGCGGACCACACGCCGCCGGAGGGCGGGCCGGCGTTCGCGGGCGTAGCAGGGAGGCTCCGGCACGGAGGTGTTCCGGGCTCTGTCGGACCAAAGTCCGCTCGGGACCTGTGACGGCGGGCGGGGCCGGAGGTCCGCGCGTGCCCGCCGGACGTCCGTGACGCGGCGGTTCGAGGTCCGGTTCCGCCCCCACCCGGAATGATCACGGGCTTTCCGCCCTTCCCGGCCCCGAAGCGGGCGGAAAGCCCAAGACCGCCAACGGAACCTCACGCAGCGGACATGACAGGCGCGACCTCGACCCGCACCCGCCGTCGCCGCCCGCCGTCACCCCGCGATCCGCGTGTCGTGAGCCCGGAAGACCCCCGAACCACCCCCGCGCCGGAGAGACCCCGGGCACGCCGCTCGCGGCCCCGGTGCGACGATTGGCTTGCTGTGCACGGATCGTCGCCCGCCCGACTGACACGCGCCGGGGTGTTCGCCGCGGTGTGCGTCGGCGTGTCCGCCACCGGGCACACGCTCCTGTCCGGGCACGAGGTCCCGCTGGGCGGCACGCTGGTCGGCTACGTCGGGATGCTGGCCGCGGCCTGGGGGTTCGCGGGAAGGGAGCGCGGCGGCGGCGCGATCGCGGGCTGGATGCTCTGGGGGCAGCTCGCGCTGCACCTGGTCTTCAGCACCGCCCAGTCCTGCGCTGCTCCCCTCCCCGACGGGCCCGCGCACCCGGACCACTCCGGAGCGTCGGGCATCGACACCGCCGCGACCGCCGACTCGTCCGTCGGCATGCTGGCCGCGCACATCGCGGCCGCGCTGATCTGCGCGCTGTGGCTGCGCGGGGGCGAGGACGCGGCCTTCACCCTCGCGCGCGGACTGCGGACGCTGCTGTCCGGCGTCCTCCGGCTGCTCGGCCCGCTCCCCGCGGCGCCGTGCCCGCCGCCCGACCGGCCCCGCTCCTGGGCCGAGCCCCGGCACGGCACCGGCGTGGTCCTGCGACACGTGGTCGTACGGCGCGGACCACCCCGTTCCTCGGACTCCTAGCCCTTTCCCGCCGCGCCGCACGTCCGTGCCGCGGCTTGTCGGCGCGCCCGTGACCCGGCGCGCCGCGAACCGATCCGAGGAACCCCCATGACCGGTAACGACCGCACGTTCCGCAGTCTTCGGCGGCTACCGCAGCACGCCCTGCCCGACCCGACCGCCCCGGTCCTGGACCGCCCCGAGCAGTTCCGCGCCGATCAACCGCTGCAGCCCCCTCGCGGCGGACAGCCAGTCCCCGCATTCGGGACACTCGCGCAGATGCGCGCGGACCACGTCAGGCGGGTGCCCGGCCTCCTCCCCGTCGAGTTCGGCGGAGAGAGCTGTTCGACAGTCGATGCACCTCACCCCTCCATCATCGCCGATACCGCCGCGGTTCCCGCGAACCAGGGGGTCCGGCGCGTTGGGAGGCGGGGTGCGGACCATGGATGACGCCCGCATCACGGCCCTCGCGCTGGCCGCGCGCGACGGCGGCTCCAGCGCCGTCGAGGAGTTCGTACGCGCCACCCGGCCGCACGTGTGGCGGTTCACCGCCCACCTGACCGACGTGCAGTCCGCCGACGACCTCACCCAGGAGACCTTCGTGCGGGCGCTGCGCAGTCTGGCCGCCTTCGCCGGACGCGCGCCCGCGCGGTCCTGGCTGCTGTCCATCGCCCGCCGGACCGTCGCGGACCGGTACCGGTCCGCCGCCGCCCGTCCGCGCGCCGCCGCCTGCCCGGACTGGCAGACGGCGGCGGAGGCCGGGCTGGCGGGAGGACGGGCGCGCTTCGAGGAGGAGTTCGCCCTGACCGACCTGCTGGCGCGGCTGCCCGAGACGCGGCGCACGGCGTTCGTGCTCACCCGGCTCCAGGGCTTCTCCTACGCCGAGGTGGCCGAACTGACCGGGGTTCCCGTGGGCACCGTCCGCTCCCGGGTGGCGCGCGCCCGCGAAGACCTGATCCACGCGCTCCGGCCGGCCGAGGCCCCGCAGCCGGTCGCGAGCGGCTGATCGACCGCCCGGTCCCGCCCTCCGGGAACGCGTGTTCGCGGAGGGCGGGACCGGGGAGGGGTCAGACCGTCCGCTCGACGACCAGGAGCGGTGGTTCCGTCCGCCCGTCGCCCCGCGCCAGCCGGTCGACCACGACCACGTCGAAGGAGTCCGCGTTCACGCCGACCGCCCCGGCCAGCCCCAGGTCCCCGGCCACGACGTGGGACCGGATCCACTCCGTCGTGTACGGGTCGTCCTCGACGCCGGGCCGCAGCGTGACGCGCAGGTACATCCGCTCCGTCCCGGTGCCCGGGTCGATCAGGGCGACCTGGGCGCGGTCCACCATGTCCATCTGCCGGGCGAGGCCGACCAGGTCCTCGGGGGCCACCACCCGGCCGAACAGCTCGACCATGGAGTCGACACGCTCCCGCACCCGCAGCGCCGGTCCGGTCCCGCCGCAGCGGCACGTCTCCCAGGTCCCGGCCCGGCCGACCCGGTACCGCAGCAGAGGGCCGGCCGCCCCGCCCCGCACGGTCGTGACCAGGATCCCGTCCTCGGAGACCTCGACGTACTGGTGGGGGAAGACGTGGAACACGCCCGGCGGGCAGTCCGGCCCGCTGTGGCCGATCATCCACGTCTCCGCCGTGCCGTACACCCCCCACGTGCGCACGTGCGGGAACTCGTCCGCGACGAGTTCGCCCAGGGCCCTGTCCGGGATCCCGTCGCTCCAGAGGATCCGGTCGAGCCAGGGCAGCCGCCGGCCCTCGAAGAGGGCGAATCCGAGTATCCGCCGCATCGTGGCGGGGGACGCCGCGACGGCGGTCACCCCTTGGTCCTCGAAGAAGTCCAGGCAGTGCCCGATCTCGTCGTCCCGGGGCTCCTCGAACGGGACGGTCAGGGCCCCCGCTGCGGAGGCGAGGGAGTTGTAGAAGTAGTGGGCCGACCACAATCGGCCGGGCGGGGAGAGGTTGACCAGCACCGAGCCCGGGGCCAGGGGTTTCCAGCGCGCCGTGATGTCGGGCAGGACCATGTCGCGGGGGACTCCCCCGAGCCGGGGCGCGTCCCGGGTTCCCCCCGCCACGTGCAGGAACGTTCCGGAGAGCCGCTCCGGCAGCCGCGCCGCCACATACCTGATCGCATCGCTGTACTCACTCTGAGTAAGAACGGGAATTTCGCTCAAGTTGATCGCTTGGGGATTTTCAAGCAATCTTCGGTACTTTTTACGCAGCATCGGTATGGCTGCGGCATCCCGAATGGCCTGTCGCAATCCTGACGGTGAGAAATCCGCAGAGGACGGCTCCAGTTCGCCAGTGGCCACTGATGTCACATCTACTCTTTCCCGGCCTTGATAGAAGAAATCGACTGGCCCGAATCTAACCCGCGCGACCATTGGGCCACTCGGACCGCAGTGTGACCATCTCCACACCGTCGCCTTCTTGCGGGAAATTCACATGTTCCGACCAGGCACTACCCGGAAGCCCCGCCCCCCATGGGCGGACCGCTTGCCACTTCCGGCCAAGAGGACGGGAACCGGGAATTTTTCGAATGCCCACGGCCGGACGAGACCTCGCCCCGAGCACCCGGAATTCACGACGGAAATCCGACGCGCATCGGACTTCCCTCTCCGGCCCCACCGGCGACACGGCGACAGAAGCGGGAGCGGCGTAATACAGCGGAAACAAAACGCCGCCCGACCGCCTTTCACCACCCTTCGTCCCTGGCTCGACCCATCCCCGACACCACCCTCATTCTGCACGGAGGGTAGTCAAATCTGCACCGAAATCGTAACTAAACAGACAAGAGAGACAGTCCGGAGATGGAATCGACGCAGGTGAAGAGGTATCAGTGCAGCCCAAGGAAGCATAAAGCCATCAGCATCCTGATATACACTGAGTGAATGACGACGCTGCCACTGGACCAGAGAATCGGTCATTACCTGAAACGCGCCGAGCAGGAGTTGATCTCGGCCAAGCACGCGGCGCTCAGGGCCTACGACCTCACCGTGCCGCAATACACGGTCCTGTTCGTGCTCTCCGAGGAGCCCGGTCTCTCGGGAGCGGTGCTGGCCAGGCGCTGCCTGGTCACCCCCCAGACCATGTCATCGGTGCTGAACACGCTCAACCGCCGCAAGCTCGTGGAGCGCAAGCCGCACCCCATCCACACCCACATCCTGGAGACCAGGCTGACCCGCGGCGGGCGCGCCCTCCTACGCCAGGCCGACAAGGCCGCGGTCGCCATCGAGAGCGAACTGGGCGAGTCCTTCACCGAGGAGGAGACCAAGCGGTTCATCGAGTACCTCACCCGCTGCTCGGCCACCTCGGCGCGGATCCGGGCGAACATCGCCGCCTCCGCGAAGTGAGACCGCGCCAGACGCCGCGCCCGTCCCCCGCGCGGCGTTCCCCCGTCCGGCGAAACGCCGTCCGCCGGACGGGCGGACGGGCGTGCCGGGACCGCTGAGCGGTCCCGGCACGCCCGTCCGCGTCGGTTCGGCTCCCGGTCAGGACCCGCTGTACGCGGAGCCCGGGCGGTGCCGTCGTCGGTCGCGTCCGGCTCGCCGACTGCGCTCCGGGCCACCCATTCGTCCCGGGAGCGCTGCCAGAAGCCCCGGCCGTTGTCGACCTCCAGCTCGGGGGCTGCCGGTGACGATGAAGGGATCCCCGACGAGGGTGTTCCCGTAGAACCACCGGGAATCCGCGTGGTTCATGTTGACGCGGCCGCGGCTGGTGTCGGCCTGCCCGAGGAGCGGGTTGGACGAGGTGTGCGCGTGCTCCCCGCTGTTGGGGATCCGGACCTCGTAGTCGGCGGCGACCCGGTAGGGGGCCGCGCCCTCCGGCATGCTGAAGGTGCTGGAGTCCATGACGACGTCCTGCTCCGTCGACATGGCCAGGTGGAGGCCGTTCGTGGTCCAGAACTGCGGCGCTGCCGTCGCCGTTGCTGATCGGGAAGTCCTTCACCTGCTCGCCGTCCCGGGTGACGAGCATGCGGTGGGTGTCGTTGTCGACCTCGCTGATCTGCGGACGGCCCACGTGGAACGTCAACCGGTGGTTCTCCACTCCGTAGACGCCCTCGCCGGCGGGCACCCCCGCCAGGCGCAGGTCCACTGTGACGTCCTGGTCGGGCTCCCAGTAGTCCTCGGTGCGGAAGACCGCCCACTTGTCGCCGAACCAGTTCCACGCGCCCTCGGCGGGCCTCTCGGAGCGGACCACCACGGCCGCCTCGACCTGTTCCTTGTTCCGCACCGGCATGTCGAAGTCGATGACGACCGGCAGGTCCGGGCGCGGAACGGGGGGCCGCGCGGATGGGGATCAAGAGCTGCCTCCGGAATCGCCCCGGACCCCGGACCGCGGACCGCGAGAACGGGGGTGGGGGTGGGGGGTAAGGGGGTGACACCGGGAGCGAACCGCTCGAACCGTGCCGTTCCGTCGCGATCCTCGTGGTTCGGCGGCCGGCTTCCCGTTCGGCCCCCGCTTCCCGGCGGAGGACCGCGCGTCCGGCCGCGGCCGGTTCCCGGAACCCCGCCGGAGCGCCCGGCGCGCGCCACCCCACCTCCACCCCACCGGGGGGTTAAATCTTCACGGCGTGAATACGAAATTCGGTGCGATCACGCTTCTCTTCCCGGTTTTGCACCGGTGCTTGCGGTTAGCGTGGCGACGATCGCGCCCGGCACACCGGCTCCGGGGCGTGCTGTTCCGCCTCACGGAGGGACCCTGATCATGTGGCGACTCGCCAACCACGTGCGCCGATACGCATGGGGATCGACCACCGAGATCCCCCGACTGCTCGGGGAGCGGCCTGACGGCAGGCCACAGGCCGAACTGTGGCTGGGCGCGCACCCCAGCGCCCCCAGCCGGATCGGCGGAGGCGCGGACGAGGCCGGACTCGACACGGTGATCGCGGCCGACCCGGTCGCCACGCTCGGGGCCGACGTCACCGAGAACTTCGGCGCGCGCCTGCCCTTCCTGCTCAAGTTCCTGGCGATCGAGCAGCCGCTGTCGCTCCAGGCACACCCCTGCCTGCGGCGCGCCCGGGACGGGTTCGCCGCCGAGGAGGCCGCGGGCGTGCCCATCGACGCCCCGCACCGCAACTACAGGGACTCCAACCACAAGCCCGAACTCGTCATGGCGCTCGGGGAGTTCGAGGCGCTGTGCGGGTTCCGCGCCCCCGCCGCGGCCTCGGCCGACCTCGGCGGGCTCGCCGCGCCGCTGGCGGTCGCGCTGCGGGCCGAACTGGCCGCGCCCTCCCCCGCCGACGCGCTGCGCGGGGCGATGACGCGCCTGCTGACCATCCCCGCCGCGGACCGCGCCGGCCTCGTCTCCGACCTGATGGCCGAGCTCGCCGAGCGGGTCGGCGACTCCCCCTCGCGCCACCTGCGAGCAGCGCTCGACCTGGCGGAACGCTACCCCGGCGACCCCGGCGCGGTGGCGTCGCTGCTGCTGAACCACGTGGTCCTGTCCCCCGGGGAGGCGCTCTTCCTGCCCGCCGGGAACGTCCACGCGTACCTGCGCGGGACCGCGGTGGAGGTGATGGCGACCTCGGACAACGTGCTGCGCGCGGGGCTGACCACCAAGCACGTGGACCCCGCCGAGCTGCTCGACGTGCTCGAGTACGCCGTTCTCCCGGTCCCCTACGTGGAGCCCGTCGCCCGCGGCGGGCGGCTGGAGTACCGACCGGAGATCGACGACTTCGCGCTCACCATGGCCGAACCCGGCGAGGAGGCGGTGTGGCTTCCCCCGGGCCCCGCCATCGCCCTTGTCCTGGACGGCGAGGCCGAACTGCACGCCCCGTCGGGGGCGAACCTCCGACTGGGCAGGGGCGAGTCGGCGTTCCTGGCCGCCGAGACCGGATCGGTCCTGGCCACGGGGCGCGCCCGCGTGGTCGTGGCGACCGTGGCCGACGCGGTCACCGCCTCCCCCGCTGCGGCCGCGGCCGCGCGACCGGGCGGGAGCGGCTGCCGTTGGCCTGATGTTCACCCCGTTCTGTCGCCCGTTAACCCGGGATGACTATGTTCGGGGCATTCCCCTCAACCGGCCACGGAAGCTAACGAGGCGCCCGTGAACAACAAGGCGGCCTCCGCGCCCGCCCCGCACCGCACCGACCACCTCGTCGCGGCCGCGGCCTGGGTCGAGACCCCTCTGCAGCTGCTCTCGGTACTCGAGGCCCACCACACCGGCGGCTTCGCGCGGCACACCCGCGTGCTGCCCCGGTCCGGGTCGGGTGCGCTGGACGCCACGGTCGCCGCCGTCACCGCCGCGGGCCTTCCCGACGGTGTCGACGTCCTGCCGTCCGGCACGACCCCGACGCTGTACCGGGAGAACACCGACACCTGGTTCGTGGGCGACGCGTTCTCCGGCCAGGTGCAGCGCGCCCTGCTGCGCGGAGGGGTCCGCGAGTACGTCGTCGTCGACGACGGCCTGGCCACCGTGCACCTGCTGCGGCTGCTCACCCGGCGGGTGGCGGTCCCGCTGGAGCGGGCCCGGGTCCGTTCCACGCCGGCCCGCCTCGCCCTGGGGCTGGCCACCGCCGTGCGGCTGCGCGCGGCGGCGCGCGCCGGCAGGCTCACGGTCTTCACGGTGCTTCCGCTGCCCGACGGGCTCCGCCGGGACGCCGCGGCGGTCGGCATCCGCGTCGTCGAGCACGACTTCGCGTGGCTGCGCGCGCTCCCCGGAGCCGCGGCCCCCGCCGAGAACCGGGTGGTGCTCGGCTCGGCGATGGTGCGCGACGGCCTGCTGCACGCCGGACCGTACCTGGACTGGGTGCTGGGGCACGCGTCGGACGAGCCCGTCGTGTACTACCCGCACCGCCGCGAGGACGCGCGTACCCTGGAACCCCTGAACGCGGACCCCCGGATCCGGGTGGCCTCCCACGGCCTGCCCGCCGAGCTCGGGCTTCGCGGGCTGCGCGATCGGCACCGGGTGGTGAGCCTTCCGTCCACCGCGGTGACGTCCCTGCGGGTGCTGCTGGGGCGGCACGGCGTCGCCGTGGAGGCGGCCGAGGTCCCCGAGTCGTGGTGGACCGGCCAGGCCGCGCCGGGACTGCGCGCGCACCTGAGCATCTTCGTTACCGATGAGAAGGACTCTCGTTGACCGACCGCGGAACCGCGCACGTCATGGCGATCGCCGATTCGGACTCCTACCTCAAGTGGGGGGCGGGCCTGCTCGACTCCCTGCCCGAGGGGTGGTCCGGGGAGCTCGCGGTGGTCCGCACCCCCATCGCGCCCTCGCCGTCCCAGATGCGCGGCGCCGTGCTGGGAACCCGCAACGGCGCGAGCGTGCCCCCGGTCCTGTCCGCCCTGGCGCTGCGCCGGACGGTCCGCCGCGTCCGGCCCGACGTCATCGTGGTCGCCTGCACCGGACCGGTCGTGGACGTCCTGGTCAACGACGTGCTCGCCGGGCTGTCGCCCCGCCCCGTGCTGGTCTCGGGCCTGCCCGGGATCTCCGTGCCCGCCACCGAGAAGGCGTGGCTGTACCGCGCCCCGGTGGACCTGTTCATCCTGCACAGCCGCCGGGAGGTGGACGAGTTCGGCGAACTCGGCGCCCGGCTCGGGGCGACCGGCGAGATCGGGCTCGCCACGCTGCCGTTCCTGGCCGGCGGCCCCGAACCCGGCTCCGGCGCGCCGACCATCGCGGACCCGCCCGAGCAGGCGCCCCGCGACCGCGTGGTCTTCGCGACCCAGGCCAAGGTCCCGGTGCAGCGGGAGGAGCGGGAGCTCGTCCTGCGCGCGCTCGCCGACCTCGCGGCCCGTCGACCGGACCTGAACGTGGTGGTCAAACTGCGCGCCCGCGCGCACGAGCAGCAGACCCACCGCGAGCACCACCACTTCGAGACGCTGTGGCACGACCTCGTGGCCGCCGGGGAGGTCCCGGCCGACGCGGTCTCCTTCGCCGACGGCTCGATGCGCGAACAGCTGGAGCACGCCGCGGGCTTCGTCACGGTGAGCTCCACCGCGGCGCTCGAGGCCGTCGCGCAGGACGTCCCGCTGCTGATCCTGTCGGACTTCGGCGTCTCGGCGGAGATGATCAACCTGGTATTCGAGGGCAGCGAGGCGCTGGGCACGCTCGACGACCTGCGCGAGGGCCGCTTCAGGACGCCGAGCCCGCGCTGGTGCGCGGAGAACTACTTCCACGACGCGGACGGCAACGACTGGTCCGCGCGCCTGGTCGCGCTCGTGGAGCGGGCCCGGGCCGGCGGCCTGCCCGCGCGTCCTCTGCTGCTGACCGGCCCCAGGGAGACCGCCCGCCGCCGCCGCTCCCGGCTCCGCATGGACGTCCCGCCGACCGCCCTGCGCACCATCGGCCGGGTCCGCAAGAGGATCAAGAGGGTCCGCCGCCGCCTGCTGAGCCAGTGACCCGCGTCCGTTCTTCTCGCTGATCTCGACCTTTCCGGGGTCTCACCCGCCTCCGAGACCCCGGAAAGGTCAAGATCGGCGGGGAAGAGGGACGCGGGGCGCCGCTCACACGATCCGGACGACGTGCTTTCCCCGTACTCCGCCCGCTTCCAGCGCGCGGTGCGCCCCGGCGATGTCGGCGAGCGGGTGCACCGTGTCCACGACCGCCCGGAGCGCCCCGCTCTCCACGTACCGGGTCAGGTCGGCGAAGAGATCGTGCCTGGGGTTTCCGCTGAAGAAGCGGACCCTGCGCGGGCCGAACACGGCGGACGCGAGGAGGTACGAGACCGAGGAGGCCGCTTTCTCGAGGTCGAAGGCGATGGCCACCATGCGCCCGCGCGGCGCGAGGAGTCCGCGGTAGGCGCCGAGCCCGGTTCCGACGGTGTCGAAGACGACGTCGAACCGGCCCAGGTCGGCCGGTCCGGTGGTCGCGTAGTCGAAGGCCTCGTCGGCGCCGAGTTCCCGCACGAGGTCCAGGTTCCGCGCCCCCGCGAGCGCGGTGACGTGCGCGCCGAACGCCCGGCCGAGCTGCACGGCCGTGTTGCCGACGCCGCCGCTCGCGCCGCGCACGAGCAGCCGCTCGCCCTTCCGGAGGCGGGCCTTGTCGCGCAGGGCGGTGATCGCGGTCGTGCCGACGGGGAGCGCCGCGGCCTCCACCAGGTCGATCCCCTCGGGGGCGCGGGCCAGCTGCCGGGGGCGCACCGCCACGAACTCGGCGGCGCTGCCGAAGCGGCCCCGGGGCAGCGCCCCCCACACCCGGTCGCCCGCCCTGAGGCCGGTCACCCCGGCCCCCTGCTCGGCGACCTCGCCCGTGAAGTCGATCCCGACCGCCTTGGGGAAACGGTTGCCGGTCAGCAGGCGCAGCTTCCCCGCGCGGCCGGCGATCTCGCCCCCGTTGACGCTGACGGCGTGCACGCGCACCAGCACCTCTCCCGGTCCGGCGACCGGCTTCGGCGCCCTGCCCTCGTACAGCACCTCCGGAGGCCCGTACCTGTCGTACCGGGCCGCGCGCATCTCGCTCAATGTCCTCTTCCCGTCCTGTTCGCCCCGTGCCGGTCCCGCCGACAAGTGGACGGCCTTCTCCGTTTGTCCGCCACGCTAACAGGACAAACGGAGAGGGGACTCCACTTGGGCTAAAGTGAGAGACATGTCCACGGACTCCTCTCGGATACCGCGCTCCCCCGGCACCGCCCCCACCGGAACGGCCGGTCTGCGCGTCGACGCGCGGCACAACCGCGACCGCATCGTCGAAGCCGCGCGCGAGGCGTTCTCCGAACTCGGGATCGACGTGCCGATGGCCGCGATCGCCCGGCGCGCCCGCGTCGGCGTGGCGACGCTCTACCGGCGCTTCCCCACCCGGGAGTCGCTGGTCACGGAGGTGTTCGCCGAACAGCTCACGGAGTGCGCGTCGGTCGTCGACGACGCCCTCGCGGAGCCCGACGCGTGGCACGGGTTCCGCACCCTCATCGAGAAGGTGTGCGCCATGCAGGCGCTCGACCGGGGGTTCACCGAGGCGTTCCTCTCGGCCTTCCCCGACGCGCTCGACTACGAGCGGACGCGCGTACGAGCCGAGCAGGGGCTCGCCGAGCTGGTACGGCGCGCCCAGGCCTCCGGGCGGCTGCGCGCCGACTTCGCCCCGGAGGACGTCGTTCTCGTACTCATGGCCAACAGCGGCCTCGTCGCCGGCTCCGCCCGGTCCGCGCCCGCCGCGTCCCGCCGGCTCGTCGCCTACCTGATCGAGTCCTTCCGGGCCGACCGCGCCGCCCCGGACGAGCCCCTTCCCCCGACGGCCCCGCTCAGCCTGGGCCACCTGGGCCTACCGGGGTCCGGGACCGGCCGGAGCGGCTGACCCGAGCGGAACGCCGCCCCGGACTCGGAGGGGCCGGGAAAAGTGGGTATGGGGGAGAGCGCCCCGATCCGCTCCGACAACCGAAGAACGGGAGTCCCCCCGATGATGGGCTTCAGCCACGCCGCGACCGGCGTGCTCGCCGGGATCGCCGTCACCGCGCCGCTGCACGTCGCGGTCGGCGGGCCGCAGGGTCCGGTGGGACTGGCCGCCTGGGCCGTCCTCGGCGCGGGGGCGGCGCTGGTCCCCGACCTCGACCACCCGTCCTCCACCGTCACCCGCTCCCAGGGGTTCGTCACCGGCCTGCTGTCGCGGGGCGCCCGCTCCCTCTCCCTCGCCGTCTACGACTTCACCAGGACGCCGGCCGACGACTCCGGCGGCGGGCACCGCCACCTCCTGCACACCCCGGCGTTCGCCGTCGCCGTCGGCGCCCTGACGGGTCTCGCCTGCCAGCTGTCGTGGTGGGCGACCACCGCCACGGTGTGGTTCCTGTCCTTCCTCGCGCTGCGGGGTCTGGTCCGCCGCCTGGTGCGGGGCGGCGCGCGGAGGCTCCTCGCCTCCTGGGCCGGCTCGGCGGTGGCCGCGGCCGCCGCCACCGCGCTGTTCCTGTCGTCCTGGGCGGGCCAGCCGCCGGGCTGGGTCGTCGGCGCGGCCGTCGCGCTGGGCATGGTCGTCCACTCCCTCGGCGACGCGCTGACCCCCGCCGGCGTGCCGCTGGCCTGGCCGGTGCCGGTCCGGGGCCGCCGGTGGGCGATGCTCGGCGCGCCCCGCTGGATGCGCTTCCGCACCGGGACCTGGCCCGAGTGGGTCGTCCGGGCCGGTTCCCTCGTCGGCACCGTCGCCGTCGGCTACGCCCTCGTCGCCTGACCCCGCCGCCCGTCAGCCGGCCGCGCCGCCCGTCACCAGCCCGTCACGCGCCTGATCTCGGCCTCCACGACCGGCGCCAGGGTCGCCGAGTAGGTCGCGGTCATGTGCGAGTCGTCGTAGTAGACCAGGACGTTGCCGACCACCGCGGGGCAGCGCCCCTCGGGGCAGACGTAGTCGCTGAGGTCGATGAACTCCGTCGACCCGGGCACGCCCGGCTCGGTCTCGTAGGGCGGCCGCTCCGCGAGCGAACGGGAGAAGTCGGTGGCGCACTCGCCGGGGTCGTCCAGGTGCCGCGCGACGCAGTCCGAGGTGTCGAAGCCCATGCGCGGGGTGTCCCTGATCCCGATCACCGGGACGCCCATCGCGTCGAGGTCGCGCCAGCGCTGGGAGTAGCCGTCCAGCACGCGTTCGCCGTTGCCGGGGCTGGAGCGGGTCGCGGTGGTCACCACGGCGTCGGGCCGCAGGTCCGCGATGATCTCCATGGCCTGCTCGTTCCAGGCCGCGCACTCGACGTACTCGTCCTCTCCCCGGTAGGAGGGCTCCGTGCTGAACTGGCAGGCGTCCTTGGTCATGGTGACCAGCCGCCACCCCCGGGACTCCGCCGCGTCCCGCAGCGCCGTGTACCAGTGGGCCGCGTGCGACTGCCCGGCCAGGACGACGGTGTGCTCGGCGTCCTCGGGGCCGTCCAGGCAGAGCGCCACCTCTGCCTCCTCGAAGGAGTTGTGGCACCCCTCGGGCCCCTGGTTGTCGCCCCGGTCGTCGTCGGCGTCGATCGGTTGCGGCAGGACCGGGACGTCCGGCAGCGGCCCGGTCGGGCCCGCCCCGTCCCCCTCGCGGTCCGGGAGGAGGACGAGCGCTCCCGGGTAGTTGTCCGGGTCCGCGGCCAGCTCCCGGCGCAGCGTCTCCTGCCGGTCCAGGTGGGCGGTCCACCCCCCGGCCGCGGTGAGCAGCGGAAGCAGGAGGACCGCCGCGACCAGCAGCGACCAGGCGGGGGACGGCCGCGTCCGGGTGAACCGCTTCGCGCCGTCCTCGACCAGTCGCTTCGTGGCGACCGCCAGCAGGAGGGAGACCGCGACGACGCAGCCGCCGCCCAGCGGCGAGGCCAGCTCGCGGTCGGCGACCTCCAGATAGACCACCAGCACCGGCCAGTGCCACAGGTACAGCGCGTAGGACAGGTCCCCGAGGGACGTCAGCGGCCGCCAGGACAGCAGCCCTCCCGCTCCCCGCCGGCCGCCCGCCCCGCCCGCGAGGACGACCAGCAGCGCGGCCCCCGTCGGCCACAGCGCGATCCAGCCGGGGAACATCGTCGAGACCTGGAGCAGGATCCCGCACAGCACCAGCGCCGCGAGCCCGGTCCAGCCGAGGACGACGCGCGGCGCCTCCGGCAGCCGGAGCCGGGGCAGGACCATGGCGAAGACGCCGCCGAGCGCGAGCTCCCAGATCCGCGCCCCGCTGTCGAAGTAAGCCCAGGACTGGTCGGCCGCCGTGATCCACACCGAGTAGCCCAGCGACACCGCGCCCACCGCGCCCAGCACCACCGCGACCACGCCGCGCAGGTCGCGGCCCGTCCTGCGGGCGGCCCACGCGGCCAGGGCGACCAGCACCGGCAGCAGCAGGTACGCCTGCCCCTGGATCGAGAGCGACCAGAAGTGCTGGACCGGGCTGATCGCGTCGTCGCGCGCCAGGTAGTCCACCGCGTTCACGGCCAGCAGCCAGTTCTCGTGGTAGAGCGCGGCGGCGACCACGCCCTCGATCACGTCCCGCCACCGCGACTGCGGCAGCCACAGCGCCGAGGCCGCCAGCGTTCCCAGCAGGACCACGGCGGCCGCGGGGGTGAGCCGCCCCAGCAGCCTCCCCCAGAACGCGAGGTAGCGGACGCCGCCGTGGCGCTCCACCATGCGCACCAGGCTCCCGGTGATCAGGAAGCCGGTGAGCAGCAGGAAGACGTCCACGCCGCCGGAAACCCGGCCGAGCCAGACGTGGTAGGCGACCACCAGGAGCACCGCGACCGCGCGCAGCCCCTGGATCTCGGGGCGGAAGTCCGCCGACGGCGCCCGCGGCGGCGCGCCCCCGGTGCGGACCTCGGCCACGGCTGTCGGTGCGGAAACGGACACGGCTCTCCCACGGCCCGGCCGGAGGAGGGGTCACCACCGGCCCGGCCGGGCGGGGGCGGGCGGGGCGGGCTCGCCGCGGGGGTCAGTTGCTCTGCGCACCGCCGCGCAGACGGCGCGCGCCCGCGGCCAGCCACACCGGGTAGCGCCTGGGCGCGCTCGCCCCGGGAAGCCGCAGCGCGGTGAGCCGGCGCTTCTTGAAGTAGCGCCGGGTGCCGTTGTCGAGATGCTCCGCCAGGTACGCGGCCGCGCGGTCGCGCAGGTGCGGGTAGGCGGCGTTCTGCATGCAGTAGCCCACGGCCGCCATCAGCGGGACCAGGTCGGCGGCGACCCGCTCGTCGGGGATCCGCGGCCCCTGGACCGCGCCGTTCTCCGCCAGGCGGGGCATCGTGGTGTCCGCGAGGGTGACGGGCACCCGGTTGCTGTTCTGGTAGGGGGTGATCCGTTCGAGCAGCAGCTCGGTCCCCACCGTCGCCACGTCGATGCCGTAGAAGCGGCTCGCCGTGCTGAGTCCGGTGGAGAACGCGCCCACCACCAGGCAGGGGCGCAGCGTCTCGTACCAGATCTCCACGGGGACGGGCTCGTCGAGCACGACCAGTTCCACGCCGGAGTCCGCCGCGGCCTCCTTCAGCGCGGTGAAGGTGCGCGTGGTGCTGGAGGGATGCGGCTTGAACAGCACCGTGCGGTGGCCCTGGGCGGCCACCCCGCGCAGCATCCGCGCGTGCAGCCCGTCCTCCTCCGCGGCGGTGACGATGTCGAGGGCCGCCAGGTACTGGCCGATGATCATCGGCAGGCCGGACCGCTCGGGCGCGTCCGCCACGCCGTCCACGGCCTTGGCCACCTCGCTGACGACGGCGCGGAACGCCTCGGCGTCGATCGCGACGCGCTCGATGGGGTACTCGCTGAGCAGCAGCGGCTCCAGCCCCGGGACGAGGTCGAGGTAGAGCACCCTGTCGATCCGCGAGGCCACGTCGCGCGGGGGGGACTCCCGTGTGGGGCCGTAGCTCATCAGCCCGTCCGAGTAGACGGTGACGACGGCGTCGTCGAAGATCTCGGCGAGCGCCCGGGCGGGCGGGACCTGGATCGACTCGACCACCAGGTGGACCGGTTCGCCCTCGAGGTCCCAGTACCGGCGCAGCAGCCGGTTCAGCAGGGGAAGCTCCTGGTCGCGGGGGCTCCACGTCGAGGGGTGGAACGGCCACAGCAGCTCGTTCCAGGAGACCACCTCGTCGAACCGGGAGCGCAGCGCGTCGAAGCCGGGGGAGGCGTCCAGCGCGGGGACCACCTCGGGGATGCCCGCGTTGTTCGACACCAGCAGGACGCGCCGCTGGTCGGCCGGGCCGAACCGGCCGGAGTCGATCGCGGCGGCCAGCGACATCGCGCCGAAGAAGGTACTGGCGACGTAGATCTGCGTCATGGTCAGGCAACCGCTTCCAGGTCGACCAGCTCGGCCAGGTACTGCTCGCGTTCGGGGCCGAGGGCGGGCAGCACCCGCGCCACCAGGTTCCGCGGCATGTCCGCGAGCCTCTGAGCGGCCCGCGACCGCAGCTCCTTGCGGAGGCGGGGGTCGAGCCGCTCGGCCCTGCTCAGGTGGAAGGCGATGAGCGCGCAGTAGGTGCGGACGAGCTTGGGCAGGTAGAGGTCCCCGTCGTCCAGCGCCGCGAGCTCGTCCCGGACCCGGTCGTGGGCGTCGAAGAACTGGAGCTGGCGCTCGTCCCCGATCTGGGTCAGCGACTGCGAGACCTCGCGCCGGTAGAAGACCCCGACCAGGGGGACGACCGCGTAGGTGTCGGCGTGCAGGTGCAGCCGCCAGGTCCACAGCCGGTCCTCGGCGGTGTGCAGGTCCTCGTCGAAGGACAGCAGCCCCCGATCGATCAGGCTCCGGTCGTAGATCCCCGACCAGACGTTGGGGTAGTCCACCATCGTGGTGGCGTTCTCGGGCAGGATGCCCGACCGCGCGGGGAGCGCCACCCCCCGGCGCCCCTCGGGGGCGCGGGCCATGGCCCGCGCCTTGCCGGTGGCCTTGACGTGGTCGGTCTTGACGAAGTCGACGCCGAGTCCGGTGATGGCCTCGACCGCGGCGGGCAGGTAGCCGGGCGCCAGCCAGTCGTCGCCGTCCAGGAAGGTGACGTACCGGCCGCCGGCCGCGGCCAGCCCCCGGTTGCGCGCCGCGGACGGCCCCGTCGGGGCGTCGTTGCGGATCAGGGACAGTCCCGGCAGCCCCGCGTCGCTCACCAGGTCGGGGGTCGCGTCGGTCGAACCGTCGTCGACGACGATGAACTCGAAATCGGTGCGCGCGTTGCGCCTCAGGCTCATCAGCGTGTCGGTGATGAACGGTTCGACGTTGCGTACCGGCACGATGACCGACAACGTGGACACTCGGGACTCCAGGGGGTGGTCGGAAGGTTCGGGGTCCGGGGGCGGCGGCTCGCCGACCGCCCCCGGACCCGTTGCGGGGACCGCCGGTCAGACGGTCGCGCGGCGCAGCCGCTTGCGGGGCTCCTCCTCGCCGGGGAAGACCCGCTTGACGCCGTCGCCGAGGGCCTGCTCGATCACGCGGATGTCGCGGACCAGGTGCTGGAGGCCGTTGGGCTCCAGCGAGGCGGCGTGGTCCGAGCCCCACATGGCGCGGTCCAGGGTGATGTGGCGCTCGACCGCCACCGCGCCCAGCGTGACCGCCGCCAGGGAGATCTGCAGCCCGCGCTCGTGGCCGGAGTAGCCCACCGGCACCCCGTAGCGCGCCCGCAGGGTCTCGATGGTGCGCAGGTTGGCCTCCTCCTCCGGCATCGGGTAGGTGGAGGTCGAGTGGAGGACGACCAGCTTGTCGCGGTCGAAGACCTCCACCGCGGCGTCGATCTCCTCGATGGTGGACATGCCGGTCGACAGGATGATCGGCTTGCCGGTCGCGGCGAGCGCGCGCAGCAGCTCGAAGTCGGTGATGGAGGCCGACGCGACCTTGTGCGTGACGACGTCGAAGGACTCCAGGAACTCCACCGACGGCACGTCCCACGGGGACGCGAACCACTGGAGGCCGTTCTCCGCGCAGATCTTGGCGATCTCGCCGTACTGCTCCTCGCCGAACTCCACCCGGTGCTTGTACTCCAGGTAGGTCATCTCACCCCACGGCGTCTGCCGCATCTTGCTCTGCTGCTCCTTGGGGACGCAGATCTCCGGGGTGCGCTTCTGGAACTTGACGGCGTGGCATCCGGCCTCGGCCGCGACCTCGATCAGCTGGCGCGCGATGTCCACGTCGCCGTTGTGGTTGATGCCGATCTCGCCGATGATGTACGTGGGCTGTCCGGGGCCGACCAGCAGATCACCGATCGCGACGGGGGCCGGAGCGGACACGCTGAGGCCGGCTGTTGCGTTCGCAGTCATGGCTACCTATCCTTTGCGTGCCGCGAGGACGCGTTCACACACCTCGCGGACCGCCCCGGAGCCTCCGGGACGTGTCAGAACAAGCCGGGCCGCGGCCAGGACCTCCGGGTGGGAGTCCGGGACCGCGATCGGCCATCCGACCTCGGCCAGGCAACCGAGGTCGTTCACGTCGTTTCCGACGTAGGCGACGCGGGCCGGGTCAAGACCCTCGTCGCCGATCCACTGGCGCAGGGCTGCGCGCTTGTCGTTCAGCCCGTGCGTCACAGGGACACCCAGTTTCTCCGCGCGCGCCCGCACCACCGGGTTCACCTCGGTGGAGAGGATGCAGACGCGGACTCCGGCCTCCAGCAGGAGCCGTACGCCCATGCCGTCCGTCCGGCTCACCGACACCGCCTCGCGGCCGTCCTGGTCGACGTGCGCGCGGTCGTCGGTGTGGACGCCGTCGAAGTCCGTGACCACGGCGTCGACGTCCAGCGGCGCGGGGCGGTCCAGGACCCCGGCGAGCGCGCGGACCAGTTCGAGCTCCTCGGGGAAGTCGATCTCCACGGCGTGCGCCGTGGGCACCTCCTGGAACGCCACCCGGCCGAAGAAGCGGTGCCCGTGCTCGCGGAAGCCGTCGACGCGCATCACGTAGAAGGCTCCGGTCTCGGCGTAGTGCGGTTCGCGGTCCTGGCGCCGCGGGCGGTACGCGTGGTCGTGGTTGACGCCGCGCGCGCCGTCGGCGGTGGAGCGCCACAGGAACTCGTAGGTCTCGACGGCGGAGAACACCGAGTCGGCCCGGCCGTCCCGCACCGTGCGCACCGCGTCGTCGATGTCGCCCGAGTCGATGAACGGGCTCGTGCACTGCACGAACACCAGGATCTCGGGCTCCCGCCCCTGCTCGGCCAGCCGGTCCAGCGCGTGCAGCAGCGCCGACTCCGAGGACGCGGTGTCGCCGCCCAGGTCGGCGGGGCGCTCCACCACCCCGGCTCCGGCCTCCCGCGCCGCCGCCGCGATCCCGTCGTGGTCGGTGGAGACGAACACGGCGTCGATCAGCTCCGCGCCGCGGCAGGCGTCGACCGCCCGGGCGACCAGGGCGCGCCCTCCGACGGGCGCGAGGTTCTTGAGCGGGATTCCCTTGGAACCCCCTCGGGCGGGGATGACCGCGACAACGCTCACAGGCCGCAACTCCACAGGTCGAGAGAAAAGAGAGAAAGAAGCTCCGCCGCGGGTCCGGAGACCGGGTAGAGGCCACTGACTGTAGGGATCGCTCTCAACGAGTCGGTGAACACGAACACCGGAAACAGTTAATACGGCCTTTTGATCTGGAAATCCCGGTGTCGTCCGGCTTGCCCCCCGGCCCCGCCCCCACCCGTTCGCCGCACCGACGCCCTGGTCAGGGCCTGTCGAGGGTGAACTCGCCGGTCCGCACCGCTCCCCCCGGGCGGTAGGTGTGGACCGCGACCCCGGTGCTCGTCACCCTGGTGTCGAGGAGTTCGAGGGAGGTCGGCGCCACCCCTTCGGGGAAGAGGCGCTTCCCGCGTCCCAGGACCACCGGGTAGACCCACAGGCGGTACTCGTCGACGAGCCCGCGCGCCATCAGCGTCTGGAGGAGGCCGCCGCTGCCGTGCACCTGGATCTCCCCGCCCGGCTCACGCTTCAGCCCGGCGACCGCCTCGGCGGCGTCGCCCTTGATCAGCGTCGTCCCGCTCCACTCCGCGGTGTCCAGGGTCCGCGAGGCGACGTACTTGGGGCGGCTGTTCAGCTTCGCGGCGACCGGGTCGTCCGCGTCGGTGACGCGCGGCCAGTACGCCGCGAAGATCTCGTAGGTCCTGCGCCCCAGCAGGAAGGCATCGGCCTCGGCGAACCAGGCCGCGACGAACCGGCCCATGTCCTCGTCGGCGTAGGGGACCAGCCATCCCCCCAGGTCGAAACCTCCGCTGCGGTCCTCGTCGGGGCCTCCCGGCGCCTGCATGACGCCGTCCAGCGACAGGAACGTGGTGGCGGTCAGCTTCCGCATGGCGTTCTCTCCTTCTCCGGTCCTTCCCGGGCCCGCCCGACGGTGTCGACCGGCCCGGACCGCCGTGCCCTCTACCCACGCTCCGGACGGGCGACCCCCGTACCGACAGGGCCGTCGCGTCCTGACCGCACCCGGTGCGGGGGCCGGTTCGGAGCCAAGTCGACATGTCGGGAAGTCGGTTCACCACCGCCCGGTCGGGCGGGCTGTCTCCCACCCGACCGGACCGGGCACGGAATGTCGGGTGCGGCGGGAACGCCGTTGCCTAGCGTGGGTTCCGGAAAGGAGGGCCGGGATGCTGGAACGGCTGAACCAGGCCATGGAGTACATCGAGCACCACCTCGACCAGCGGATCGAGGCCGCCGAGCTCGCGCGGATCGCCGCCACGTCGGAGTACCACTTCCGTCGGTTGTTCTCCGCGCTGGCGGGCCTTCCGCTGTCGGAGTACATCCGCCGCAGGCGGCTCACCGTCGCGGGCGCGGACGTCCTCGCCGGTGAGCGGACTCTGCTCGATGTCGCGGTTCGCTACGGCTACGGCTCGGGCGAGGCCTTCGCGCGCGCCTTCCGCGCCGTGCACGGCATCGGCCCGGGCGAGGCCAGGCGGACCGGCGCGGCTCTGCGCTCCCAGTCCCGGCTGTCCTTCCGACTCACCGTCGAAGGGAGCAGTGGAATGCGGTACCGAATCGTGGAGAAGGGGGAGTTCAGCGTGGTCGGAAAGAAGGCTCGCGTCCCCCTCGTGCACGAGGGCATGAACCCGGCGATCGTCGCGTTCGTGCGGAGTGTCGACAAGGAGGTCCGGCAGCGCGTGGCGGAGCTCTCCGACCAGGAGCCGCGCGGGGTCGTCTCGGTGAGCGACGACGGCGGTGCCGGCAACGTCGAGGAGGGCTCCGAGCTCGACTACTACCACGGCGTGGTGACCGGCGCGGAGGCTCCCGGGGACATGGACGCCCTCGCCGTCCCCGCGGGGACCTGGGCGGTCTTCGAGAACTCGGGCGAGTTCCCGCGGTCCCTCCAGTACATGTGGCGGGACGTGTTCACCCAGTGGTTCCCCTCCAACCCGTACCGGAGCGCGCCGGGGCCCTCGATCCTGCGCACCAGCCTCTCGGACGACGGAACACGGGCCGACGCCGAACTGTGGGTCCCCGTGGAGCGGACCACGACCTGAGGAGGCACCGCTCGGCAGCGGCGGCGAGTCCACCGGCCCGGAAGAAGACCCGGCCCTTCCCACCGGTCGGACGCGGGTCCGGCGCGCCCTCGGCGAGGTGACCGGAGGGCGACGAACGACCCTGCCTGCTCTGGGAGTTGAGAGTCTCCGGCGCGGGGGTGTTTCGGGCGCTGCCTCTCCGGTGATCTTGACCTTTTCGGGGTCTCAACCGTCTCTGAGACCCCGAAAAGGTCAAGATCACCGGAGGGAGCGCCAGGAAACGGACACCTTCCCGCAGCCCGGGACCCCGCCCTCCGGCCCCGCCCGCCCGAAGCAGCAATCCGATGCTCACCCCCCACACGAACGGCCCTGCCTACTCTGGGAGTTGCGAGCAACCAGGAAGGCAGGGCCAACGTGACACAGGATCGCTCGACAGGCGCCACCCTCCGCGCGCTCCGAGACGAACGCGGACTCACACAAGAGGGCCTCGCCGAAGCCGCCGCCCTTCACGTCAACACCATCCGCAAGATCGAGCAAGGCGGAACAGCGTCGATGGAGACGTACCACCGCCTCGCCCGAAGCCTCGGCGTCACCACGGGCCGCCTCGTCGCCGGAGAGCCGGTAGGCAAGCAGCACCACGGCGACGAGAACAAGGTCTCGCTTCTGGCCATGCGCAGAGCCATCGCACCGCCGGTCGGCATCGACGGACGCGCGATCCGCATCGAGGAGGAACCGAACCTCGCCGATCTCCGAGCAGCAGCAGCAGAGTTCGCCAACTCCTACCACGCCGACAAGTACCAGGACATGGCTACCCTCGTGCCGAACCTGGTCACCTCGGCGCACGCGGCGGTCGCCCACTACGCGCACACGCCGCAACAAGCCCTCGCCCACCGGGTCCGTTCGGAGATTCTCCAGCTCGCCGGCCGGTACCTCACCCAGATCAGGGCCTACGACCTCGCCCAGATGGCACTCACGGACGCCGTGCGCGACGCGTCGGCCGCCGGAGATCGGTTGAACGCCTCGGCTGCCGTCATCGGGCAAGCGTGGGTACTGCTGCGGCAAGGGCGTATGGAGGAAGCCGAAGGGCTGTCCACCGCCACCGCTGATCAGGTCGAGCCGCGCGTGAGCAAGGCGTCCGAGGAGGAACTGGCCGCGTGGGGCTGGCTGCTGCTCCGAGCGAGCGCCGCCTCGGCTCGCAACAACCGCCCGGACGAGGCTCGGGAAGCGATCCGCCTCGCCCGTACCGCAGGGGCGGCGCTGGGCGACGAGGTCACGCACCGCCTGCGGGGCTGGGTGTCCTTCGGTCCGATCACGGTCGAGTTGAAGGCGATCGAGAACGAGGCGATCGCCGACCGCCCGGACCGGGTGTTGGCGATGTCCGAGCCGCTCGCCCAGGGATCGTCTACCTCGGACAACTGGAACCGGCACATGCTGGATGTGGCAAAGGCGCATTCGCGTATGCGCCAGGATGCCGAGGCGACCCAGGTCCTCGCCCGGCTCGCAGCGACGTCGCCCCAGTGGCTGTCCCATCAGCGGATGGCAGAAGAGACCTTCGCCGAGATCCGGAGCCGCCGGAAGCGGGCTCTGACGAGCGACCAGCGCAAGCTCGCCATGTTGCTTGCCGGATAGGCACCCCTTCGTTCGCTGCGGAGCGTGGTACCACCGTGGGGCTACCACGGTGAAGTACCACACTCCGTGTCTGTAATACCTGTCTCACTGTCCGTAGCGTCGTCATCATCCACGAATCTCCGAGGTGAGCGACGATGACGACAACGCAGCACTCGCGGGCGACGGTATTCCTCGGCCGAGTTGTCGGCCGACTTCAGCGATACGCCGCCCGACTCCTCCAGGGAGCCGAGCGCGCCCGAACGGCCGCACAGCCCGAGACGGCGTCTTCCTTCCCGAGCGCTCCCGACAGGGCCCGACACCAGCCGATGACCCCGGTTGATTCGAGCCCTACCGACCTCATCCCGACCGTCCCCCCGGTGCGCCCGTACGTCCTCGACCGCGAGCACCTCCATGGACGCTGGCAGCGCAGGCGCCACGAACTGGAAAACCGGCAGCGGTCCGGCGTGGCCGGCCTCGCCCACCAGCAGCAGCCTCTCGTTGGGGCTGTCCGGTGATGCCACGTGCCGCGCCCGACCCCAACAGCGACTTGATCGCCGATAAGTGGATCTTGTCGGTCAGCAAAGAAGGGGAGTTCGTCGCCTTCCGGCCTTTCGGCTGGACCGGTCCCGAGCCCCATGAACGCGTGACAGCGGAAACGCGTGACGCGCTGCTGGCCAAACTCCGCTACCGCTCCCCGCGCGAATCCGGCCTTCAGTGAACGGCGGCTTCTGAGTGCTCCGTTGTGGCGACGTCCGATCCCGTCGACCCTGGTCGCACTGGGCCGCTCTCCCCGGGCGCCTGCCGCTGAAAGACGAGGGGAGGACACAGGCACCCACGTCGGGGCATCCGGTGTTCGTGGCTGTCGCCAGCCCCCCGTCCTCGAGTCACAGGGGCTCGAGGACGTTCCCCCGCACGGAAGGACTCCCTTGCAGCGATTGACCCCCCATCAGCCCCGAGCTAGAGGCCCGCGTCAACGGCCACTACCCGGTCGGCCACAACATCGGGGTGGACTGGAAACTCCTCCACCTGCGCCACCCAAGCGTGCGCCCTTCCGGGCTGATCGACACGCTTCGACTTGCCCGCCATGCCCGAATCCCCGATCCGCGCGGGCTCGGGACGCTGCTCGATCGGTTCGAACTGCGCAACCAGGTGGAGAACCTGGCTCCCGGGGGGCGCCCACACCGGGCTCTGGGGGACACCGTCGCCGCCGCCCTCTTGCTACTCCGCCTGGCCGATGAGTCCCCGGAGATTCACACTGTGGCCGAGTTGCTGGCGGCTGCATCGGTGCCGGGTGTCCTCGCCTCGGAAGACCCGACCTTGTTCTAGGGAAGCTCCGGCGCGGGGTGATTCGCGCACCGGTACTTCGGGTGGGTCTTTCGGCCTTATGCCGTGCGGATCGCGAAGTCACGGCGGGCGGCGACGGCGGGTGCCGGTCGAGGCCGCGCCAATAGTGTCCGCTGCGTGAGGGTTTCGTTGACGGTCTTGGGCTTTCCGCCCGTTTCGGGGTCTGGAAGGGCGGAAAGCCCATGATCATTTCGGGGCAGAGCGGAACCGGCCCTCGAACCTCCGCGTCACGGACACCCGGCGGGGACGCGCGGACCTCCGGCCCCACCCGCCGTCGCCGCCCGCCGTGACAGGCCCCTAGCGAACCCCAACCCGACAGAGCCCGAATCACCCCTGCGGCGGAAACCCCAAAACCCCTGCCAAGCCACAGAAGAACCCCTGCCTTGAGCACCACAGACGACCACGCTGTCGAACGCCCTGTTTCGTTCCGGGTTCTTTAGCGGCTGGTGTGTCCTGCGTTTTTCGGAGTCGGTTTTCTGGATCCTGGGACCACGTGACCCTTGGAGGAGGGCATCGTGGGACGTCGTGGATACCCCGCCGGGTTCCGCCGCAAGGTCCCGGACCTGGTCCAGGCCGGACGCGGCGTCGCGGACGCGGCCCACGATCCGGACATCGGCACCGAGCCGACCGCGGCCAACAAGCGCATCGCCGAACTGGAGGCCGAGCCGGCCATCCACCGCCGCGCCAGTGAGCCGCTGGGGAAGGTGGTGCTCCCAGAAGACGGTTCGAGGCCATCGCGGTGACGGCCGCCCGGTACATGCCACACGTCCTTGTGCAAGGTGCAGATGCTTCTCGGGCACGAGTCACCGCTGACGACCCAGCGGTACGCTCACCTGACACCGGATGAGTACGACGACTTCCGGGATGCTTGGCGCGACTCGACGAAGGACGCGACGCGCGAGGAGGCGCCTGAGGGCGTGGGGCGCCGCTCGATGTGACGCACGGTCGAATCGGACGATTTCCGAGTTCGACGTGGCGCACGGGCACGAAAAAAGGCCCCCATAGGGAGCCTTTTCTCTGGTGGGCGTACCAGGACTTGAACCTGGGGCCTCATCCTTATCAGGGATGCGCTCTAACCGACTGAGCTATACGCCCTCGTTCGTGAGGAACTCTATCGCATCCTCCGGGGTCCGGCGAACCGGAAAACCCTGATGGACGGAGTCGAGGGGCGCTTCGGGAGCGTCCCTCGGGGGTTCATACTACCCGCCGCGGCGGGGTCCTCGGGCCCCCGCTTTCGGCGGGGGCCCGAGGAGAAGCCGGTGCTACTCGGTCTCGCTCAGGGTCACGTCGAGACCGCCCACCAGGTCGGCGGCGAGGTTGTAGAGCATCGCGCCGACGGTGGCCAGGGCCGTGATCAGGATGATGTTCAGCGCGCCGATGAGGGCGGTGTAGCCGAGCACCCGGGTGGGCGAGAACCAGCTCGCCGGGTTGAGGGAGACCTCGTCACCGCCGTCGTCGCCTTCGGTCAGCGAGGCGATCAGCTCGGTCACCGCGTCGAAGACACCCAGGGTGGACAGGATCGTGTAGATGACCGCGACCGCCACGAACAGAATGATGAAGCAGACCAGTGAGACGACGAAGCTGAACTTCATCACCGACCACGGCTCCACACGGCTCAACGTCAGGTGAGCCTTGCGCCCGGCCTTGGCGGCCTTGCCGCCGCGGCCCGGCGGCGTGACGGGTGCTTCTGCTGCCATGCTCGAATCCCCCTGTGCGGCGTTCTCTGCCGGCGGGTCCTCGGCCTGGTGGTCCTTGGCGTCTTCGGCGTCCTCGGGCTTCTCAGCCACCTCGGACGTCTCGGACGCCTCGGTCTCCTCACTCGAGGGGGCGCCGACCCCAGTGGTCACTCCGGCTTCTTCTCCGCTCTGTTCCCGGTCGTCGTCGACCGACTCCAGGGCAGCGGATTGCCGTTGCACATTGTCAGACATAGCCACGTTACCGCTGGACTTTCCATATGACGGTGGAATCCGGGAGAGCGGGAGCAAACAAACCGAACTCCACGGGATGAATGTCGCTTATGACAGGGAGCCACTCTATTGAGAGCCACGAGAAGCGGCCAACGCGTGCGAGGGGAACACGTCCCCCTCGCACGCGGGCCGCCGAACCGTTTCACGTGAAACACGATCCGACCGGGGTCGAACCGCTATTCGGCGTCGCCCTCCGGCTCGACCGGGGCAGCGCCCTCGGCCTCGCCGGCGTTCTCGACCTCTTCCTCCATGCCCTCCGCGTTGCGCGCGATGGCCACCACGTGGTTGCCCTTGCTGAGGTTCATCAGCCGCACGCCCATCGTGGCGCGTCCGGACTGCTTGATCTCCGCGCAGTTGGTGCGGATCACACCGCCGTTGGAGGTGATGGCGAGGATCTCGTCCTCGGCCGGGTCCACCATCAGCGCGCCGACGAGCTTGCCGCGGGCCTCCACGACCTTGGCCGTGAGCACGCCCTTGCCGCCCCGGTTCTGCACCGGGTACTGGTCCGCGGGGGTGCGCTTGGCGTAGCCGCCGTCGGTGGCCACGAACACGTCCGTGGCCCCCTCGCCCTCCCGGATGACGTCCATGCTCAGCAGGTAGTCGCCGTCCAGGAAGCGCATGCCGATCACGCCGCTGGTCGCCCGGCCCATCGGCCGGAGCGACTCGTCCGAGGCCGGGAACCGGATCGCCTGGGCCTTGCTGCTGATCAGCAGCAGGTCGTCGGTCCCGAAGACCAGTCGCGCCGCGATGAGCTCGTCGTCCTCGCGCAGGTTGATGGCGATAATGCCCGCCGCGCGCGCGGAGTCGAAGTCCTCCAGCTTGGTCTTCTTGACCAGTCCGGTCCGGGTGGCCAGGACCAGGTACGGCGCCGCCTCGTAGTCGCGCAGCGCCATCACCTGGGCGATCTCCTCATCGGGGAGGAAGGGGACCAGGTTGGCGACGTGCTGGCCGCGCGCGTCCCGGGCGAGCTCGGGCAGCTCGTACGCCTTCGTGCGGTACACCCGGCCCTTGTTCGTGAAGAACAGGATCCAGTTGTGGGTGGTGGTCACGAAGAAGTGCTGGACGATGTCGTCCTGCTTGAGCTGGGCCCCGCGCACCCCCTTGCCGCCGCGCTTCTGCGCCCGGTAGTTGTCGATCCGGGTGCGCTTGGCGTAGCCGCCGCGGGTGATGGTGACGACGATGTCCTCTTCGGCGATGAAGTCCTCCATACGCATGTCACCCTCGAACGGGATGATGTGCGTACGGCGCTCGTCGCCGAACTTCTCCACGATCTCCGTGAGCTCCTCGCGGACGATGCTCCGCTGACGCTCCGGCGAGGCGAGGATCCCGTTGTAGTCGGTGATGAGGGCCATCAGCTCGTCGTACTCGGCGGTGAGCTGACGGCGCTCCAGCGCGGCGAGCTTGCGCAGCTGCATGTCCAGGATCGCGCGCGCCTGGATGTCGTCGATGGCCAGCAGGTCCATGAGGCCGGTCTTGGCGGCGTCCGCCGAGGCGCTGGCCCGGATCAGGGCGATGACCTCGTCGATGCGGTCGATCGCCTTGAGCAGCGCGCGCAGGATGTGGGCGCGCTCCTCGGCCTTGCGCAGCAGGTAGCGCGTGCGCCGGAGGATGACCTCGATCTGGTGGGCCACCCAGGTGCGCACGAACTGGTCCAGGCGCAGCGTGCGCGGCACCCCGTCGACCAGGGCGAGCATGTTCGCGCCGAAGGTCTCCTGCAGCTGCGTGTGCTTGTACAGGTTGTTCAGCACGACCTTGGCCACGGCGTCGCGCTTGAGCACGACCACCAGGCGGATGCCGGTGCGGCCGCTCGTCTCGTCCTTGACGTCGGCGATCCCGGTGATCTTGCCGTCCTTGACGAGCTCGGCGATCTTCAGCGCGAGGTTGTCCGGGTTGACCTGGTAGGGGAGCTCGGTGACGACCAGGCACTGGCGGCCGCGGTTGTCCTCCTCGACCTCGACCACCGCGCGCATGGTGATGGAGCCGCGCCCGGTCCGGTAGGCGTCCTCGATGCCGCGCTTGCCGACGATCAGTCCGCTGGTCGGGAAGTCCGGACCCTTGATCCGCTCGATCAGCGCGTCGAGCAGCTCCTCGTCGGCGGCCTCCGGGTTCTCCAGGTACCAGGTGACACCCGAGGCGACCTCGCGCAGGTTGTGCGGCGGGATGTTGGTGGCCATGCCCACCGCGATGCCGTTGGAGCCGTTGACCAGCAGGTTCGGGAACCTGGCGGGCAGCACGTCGGGCTCGGTCGTCTTGCCGTCGTAGTTGGGCGAGAAGTCGACGGTCTCCTTGTCGATGTCCCGCACCATCTCCATGGCGAGGTTCTCGAGCTTGCACTCGGTGTACCGCATGGCGGCGGCCGGGTCGTTGCCCGGGGAGCCGAAGTTGCCGTTGCTGTCGATCAGCCGCATCCGCAGCGACCAGTGCTGCGCCAGCCGCACCAGCGCGTCGTAGATCGCGCTGTCGCCGTGCGGGTGGTAGTTGCCCATGACGTCGCCGACGACGCGGGCGCACTTGAAGTAGCCGCGGTCGGGGCGGTATCCGCCGTCGTACATGGCGTACAGGATGCGCCGGTGCACGGGCTTGAGCCCGTCGCGGACGTCCGGCAGTGCGCGGCCGACGATGACCGACATCGCGTAGTCGAGGTAGCTGCGCTGCATCTCGACCTGGATGTCGACCGGCTCGACCCGCCCGCCGGCGGGGTTCTCAATGTTCGCATCCGTCACTGGATGTCGATCCTTTTCTGGTGAGTCGTTCGCTGCCGTCGGGGCACCCTAGATGTCCAGGAAGCGGACGTCCCGCGCGTTGCGCTGGATGAAGGAGCGCCGGGACTCGACGTCCTCGCCCATGAGCACGCTGAACATCTCGTCCGCCTGGGCGGCGTCGTCGAGTGTCACCTGGAGCAGCACCCGGCCTCCCGGGTCCATCGTGGTGTCCCACAGCTCGGCGGCGTTCATCTCCCCCAGGCCCTTGAAGCGCTGGACGAGGTCCCGGGGGCGCGGGTCGCGCTTCCCGGCCGCGATGCCCGTGGCGATGACCTCGTCGCGCTCGCGGTCGGAGTAGACGTAGTCCACGTCGGCGCCGCGCGGGTCCCACTTGATCTTGTAGAGGGGAGGCTGCGCGAGGTAGACGTACCCGGCTTCGATCAGCGGCTTCATGAAGCGGAACAGCAGGGTGAGCAGGAGCGTGCGGATGTGCTGGCCGTCGACGTCGGCGTCGGCCATCAGGATGATCTTGTGGTACCGCAGCTTCTCGACGTCGAAGTCGTCGTGGACGCCGGTGCCCAGCGCCGTGATGATCGCCTGGACCTCGGCGTTCTTGAGGATCCGGTCGATGCGGGACTTCTCGACGTTGAGGATCTTGCCGCGGATCGGCAGGATCGCCTGGTAGTGGGGGTCGCGGCCGCCCTTGGCGGATCCTCCCGCGGAGTCGCCCTCGACGATGTAGACCTCGCACCGCTCGGGCTCGGTCGACTGGCAGTCGGACAGCTTGCCGGGCAGAGACGTGGACTCCAGCAGCGTCTTGCGCCGCGTCAGGTCGCGCGCCTGGCGGGCGGCGATGCGGGCGCGCGCGGCCTGGCTCGCCTTGGTGATGATGTCCTTGGCCTCGCCGGGATTGCGCTCGAACCAGTCGCGCAGGTGCTCGTTGCACACCTTCTGCACGAACGACTTGGCCTCGGTGTTGCCCAGCTTGGTCTTGGTCTGGCCCTCGAACTGGGGGTCGGTGAGCTTGACCGAGATGATCGCGGTGAGGCCCTCGCGGACGTCGTCGCCGGTGAGGTTGTCGTCCTTCTCGCGCAGCAGCTTCTGGTCGCGCGCGTACCGGTTGACGATCGAGGTGAGCGCCGCCCGGAAACCCTCCTCGTGGGTGCCGCCCTCGGCCGTGTTGATGGTGTTGGCGAAGGTGTGCACCGAGGAGGTGTACGACTGGTTCCACTGCATCGCGATCTCGGCCGCGATGCCGTCGCCCTCGTCCTCGAACGCGATGATGGTGGCGTGCGAGGGGTCCTTGGTGGCGTTGAGGTGGCGGACGAAGTCCGACAGCCCGTCCTCGTAGTGGTAGGTGTGGACGACGGGGGAGTCGTCGATGTGCTCGGGCCGCTCGTCGCGGATGGTGATGGACAGCCCCTTGTTGAGGAAGGCCATCTCCTGGAGCCGCCGCGACAGCGTCTCGAAGTTGTAGGTGGTGGTCTCGAAGATGGAGTCGTCGGCCCAGAAGGTGATCTGGGTACCGGTCTCCGTGGTGGGCCCGCCCCGCACCAGTTCCGTCGGAACGGTCATCTCGTAGCGCTGGGTCCAGAGGTACCCGTCGCGCCGGATCTCCACGTCCATCCGGGTGGAGAGTGCGTTGACCACGGATGCGCCGACGCCGTGCAGGCCGCCGGAGACCGCGTAGGACTCCCCGTCGAACTTGCCGCCCGCGTGCAGCGTGGTCAGGATGAGCTCCACGGCGGGGCGGTTCTCGACCGGGTGCATGTCGACCGGGATGCCCCGGCCGTCGTCGGCGACGCGAACGCCGCCGTCGGCCATCATGGTCACCTCGATCGCGGTGGCGTGGCCCGCCAGGGCCTCGTCCACGGAGTTGTCGACGATCTCGTAGACCAGGTGGTGCAGACCCCGCTCGCCGGTGGAGCCGATGTACATACCGGGGCGTTTGCGTACTGCTTCGAGGCCCTCAAGAACCGTGATTGATCGCGCGTCGTAGGCCAAGTTGGAAACACCCTCCTGCTGGGGACGCCGACCAGCCCCAAGACAATCGACGAGCGCACGGCGCCCCAGGCGAAACGCGCTGTCACGCCCCCGCCAAGACGCTGCTGCGACCCCGATTCCCGGTACTCCGCTCTTGGTGCGGTCTTTGCCGGTGGAGGCGTCCGAAGAACCTTCCTCATGATACCGCGCGCACGGTCTGAAAGTCGCATTCGCGGCGCTGTGCTGGCCCACAGCGACCGAACAGGCGGGGAGCCGAGTCCCCACACGCGACCCACTCTGGAATCAGCGCCGCGATCGAATGAGTGATGTCAGACGGTCCTTCGACGGGCCGCGGGGCGGCTCCGCCACCCGGAATCGGCTCCTCGGGGCACCCGGCGCACCGGCCCGGCCTCCCGCCCGTCCGCCGAAAGGATTAGCGGACCCGCCACTGACCTCGGGTTTTACGTCCGCTTCCCGGGCCCCGGACCTTGATCACGCGCACACTGCCGTGGCCGAGCTCCTCGTTGAGCCTGCGCACCAGCTGTGGGGCGAGCGCGCGCACCTGCGTGGCCCAGGCGGGGGAGTCGACCGCGACCACGAGCTCGCCCTCCGAATAGGTCTCGGGGCGCGCGTGCTCGGCCAGGCTCTCGCCGACGATCTGGGACCACCGGCCGAAGACGCCGCCGATCGCCACCTGCTCCTGCCAGCCGTGCTCGATCAGCCAGGCGCGCACCGCGTCGCCGAAGAGCTGCGGCTCGCCCCGCGAGCGCATGGGGCCGCGCCGCGGCCGCCGGGGGAGCTGCCCGGGGGCGCCGCCGCGCTCCTTGGCCTCGGCCCGCGCCTTGGCCAGGGCCTGGCGGGCCAGCTCGACACCGCTGAGCGCGGGAGCCGCCGGCGGGTCGCCGTCCCCGGACCGCGGGCGGCGGGAGGACTCGGGTCCCTGGTCACCGCTCACGTTCGACCGTCCCCTCTCGCACCCGGTACCGGGCGCCCATCAGCTCCGGGGGGACGTCGCCCGGGACCGCGGCGCTCACCAGGACCTGCTCGGCCGTGCGGACGTGCTCGGCGAGCTTGCGCCTGCGCTCGGAGTCGAGCTCGGCGAAGACGTCGTCGAGGATGAGCACCGGGTCGTCGCCGTCGGCGCGCAGCAGCTCGAACCCGGCCAGCCGCAGCGCCAGCGCGAACGACCACGACTCGCCCTGACTGGCGTACCCCTTGGCGGGGAGGTCGCCCAGCCGGAGCTGGAGGTCGTCCCGGTGCGGTCCGACGAGGCTGACACCGCGCCGCAGCTCCTGCGGGCGGGCCTCGGCCAGCGCGGCGCGCAGGACGTCCACAAGCTGTGGACGGTCCACGGGGAGTTCGTCGCCCTCCTCGACGGCCGAGCTTCGGTAGTGCAGGGCCGGGGAGCCGGCCGAGGAGGTGAGCTCGCCGTACGCCTTCTCCACGAGCGGTTGGAGCTCGGCCGCCAGCACGAGGCGGGCCCCCAGCAGCTCGGCGCCCGCCTCCGCCAGGTGCTGGTCCCACACCTCCAGGGTGGTCAGGTCGGGCTCGGCGCGCTGCTTGAAGTACCGGGCCGACGCGGACTTGAGCAGGGCGTTGCGCTGCTTGAGGACGCGCTCGTAGTCCGAGCGGACCCCCGCGTACCGCGGGGCGCGGGCGACCAGCAGCTCGTCCAGGAAGCGGCGCCGCTCCCCCGGGTCGCCCTTGACCAGGGACAGGTCCTCGGGCGCGAACAGCACGGTCCGCAGGATGCCCAGCACGTCCCGGGGGCGGGTCCCGGCCGAGCGGTTCAGCCTGGCCCGGTTGGCCTTGCCCGGGTTGATCTCCAGTTCGATGACGGCCCGGCGGTCGCCCCTGACCACGGCGGCCCGGACGATCGCCCGCTCCGCGCCCCTGCGCACCAGGGGGGCGTCGTTCGCCACCCGGTGGCTGCCGTGGGTGGCGACGTAGCCGATCGCCTCGACCAGGTTGGTCTTGCCCTGGCCGTTGGGGCCGACGAAGGTGCTGATGCCCGGTTCCAGCTCCAGGTTCGCGGCCTCGTAGGACCGGTAGTCGGCCAGTTGCAGATGGGATACGTACATCTGGCTGCTCCTGTGAAACGGCGACCGGGTCCGCGCGCACTGGGTGCGCGCGGACCCGGGGGATGTCGGTACGGCCGTGTCGGAGGCCGCGTCAGGGATCGGGCGGCTGGGGCGCTCCGACTCACTGGGGAGGGAACACCCTGGTCACAGGCTATGCGCCGATGGTGACCTACTCGTCGGCCTGGGCCACGGCGTGCCCGCCGAACTGGTTGCGCAGCGCCGCGACGACCTTCATCGCCGGGCTGTCCTCCTGGCGGGAGGCGAACCGGGCGTACAGGGCCGCGGTCATGACGGGGGCGGGGACCGCGTGGTCCACGGCCGCCTGGACGGTCCAGCGCCCCTCCCCGGAGTCCTGGGCGTACCCGCGCAGCCGCTCCAGCTCGGGGTCCTCGTCCAGGGCCCGGACGAGCAGGTCCAGCAGCCAGGAGCGCACCACGGTGCCCTCGCGCCAGCTGGCCAGGGTGCCGGGGACGTCGTCCACGACGTCGGAGGCGGCCATGAGCTCGTAGCCCTCGGCGAAGGCCTGCATCATGCCGTACTCGATGCCGTTGTGGACCATCTTGACGAAGTGGCCGGCGCCGACCCCGCCCGCGTGCACGAAGCCGCCGCCGTTGTCAGGGGTGAGCGCGTCGAAGACCGGGCGGGCGCGCTCGACGCCCTCGGCGGAGCCGCCGACCATGATGCCGTAGCCGTTCTCACGGCCCCAGACACCGCCGCTGACCCCGGCGTCGAGGTACTCCACACCGCGCTCCTTGAGCGTGTCGGCGTGCTCGCGGTCGTCCACGTAGTGGGAGTTCCCGCCCTCGATGACGAGGTCGCCCGGCTCCAGCAGCTCGGCGAGCTCGCGGACGCTGCTGCGGGTGGGCCCGCCGGACGGGACCATCAGCCAGACGGTCCGCGGCGCCTCCAGCCGCTCGACGAGTTCGGCGACGGACCCGACATCGCGCAGGTCCGGGTCGAAGTCGAAGCCGACGACGTCGTGCCCCTTGTCCCGGAGCCGGGCGGCCATGTTGCCGCCCATCTTGCCGAGGCCGATCATCCCGAGTTGCATGCTCGCGTTCCCCCTACTTGTGCCCGGTCTGTGGATGTGCCGACGAACCGGCGTACCGCCCCGATCAGCTCGACAGGCGCACGGGCATGATCAGGTACCGGTAGTCCGAGGCCCCGTCGTCGACGGGCTTGCCGGTGATGATGGCCGGTTTGGTCGAGGTGGTGAACTGCAGGCGGGCGATGTCGGACTCGATCGCGTTCAGCCCGTCGACCAGGAAGGTCGAGTTGAAGGCGATCTGGATGTCGTCGCCCTCCAGGGAGGCGTCCAGGACCTCGACCGCCTGGGCCTCGTCGCCGGCCCCGGCCTCCAGCACCAGGCGGCCGTCGCTGAAGGCGAGGCGGAGCGGGGTGTTGCGCTCGGCGACCAGCGAGACGCGCTTGACGGCCTCCACGAACTCCGACTTCTGCACCTCGGCGACGGAGTTGAACGAGTCGGGCAGCAGCGCGCGGTATTTGGGGAAGTCCCCGTCCAGCAGGCGGGTGGTGGTGCGGCGGCCGCCGCCCTCGAAGCCGATCATGCCCTCTCCGCTGCCCGCCGTGGACAGGGCGATGGACACCTGGGCGCCGCTGGTCAGGGACTTCGCGGTGTCGGCGAGGGTCTTGGCCGGGACCAGTGCGACGGCGGACACGCCGGGGTCCTGGGGCGTCCAGGTGAGCTCGCGCACGGCGAGCCGGTAGCGGTCGGTGGAGGCGAGCGTCACGGTCTCGCCCTCGATCTCGACCCGCACACCGGTGAGCATCGGAAGCGTGTCGTCGCGCCCGGCGGCGACCGCCACCTGGCTGACGGCGGCGGCGAAGGCGTCGCTGAGCACCGAACCCGTCAGCTCGGGCATCGCGGGGAGGGTCGGGTAGTCCTCCACGGGCAGGGTCAGGAGCGTGAACTTCGCGCTGCCGCAGGAGACGACGACCTTGGCGCCGTCGGTGCTGATCTCCACAGCCTGTGGAGGAAGGTTCCGGACGATCTCGGCGAGCAGCCGCCCCGAGACGAGGGTCCTGCCCGGTTCGTCGACGTCGATGTCGACCGACACCTGGGCCGAGACCTCGTAGTCGAAGCTCGACAGCCTGAGCCGCTGGCGCCCGTCGTCCTCTCCGGCGTCCAGCAGCATTCCGGCGAGGACGGGGACCGACGGCCGGACCGGCAGGGTGCGGGCGGTCCAGGCGACGGCGTCGGCGAGCACGTCGCGTTCGACCCGGAACTTCACGATCGGTCTCACTTTCCTCGAAAACCACGGAGACGCCTGTCGCGCACTGACCCGCGCCCGGCGCTGCCCGAGACCGGCCGGACCGGGCTTCCGCGCAGCGGGCACCGGTCGGGTCTTCAGGGGGCGGCTTCACACGGTACCCGGATTCGGGCGCGGACGCACTCGGCCCGCGCGGCTTCGCTGCGGCCTGTCGGGGCGGTCGGCGGGAGACGGCGGGGGAGCGGCGATCGGCTCGCGGTTATCCACAGAAATGGCCGGAGCCCGTTTACCAAGCCACGAAATCTCTAAAGGTGGCGTCGTAGTAGTAGGGGCTGTGGATAATGTGGATAACCATCGTTTTTGCAGGTCAGTGCAGAAATTTTTGTCCACAGGACTTGTGGACGACGGGTGTGGACAACTCGCCCGCCTGTGGACGGCTGAAGACTGTCCACAGGTCATCCACAGTTCGTCCACAGGTTATCCACGACTTTACCCACAGTTCCTATCATTGGGTGATGGGATGTTGCTGTGAGTTATGCACAGGTCATCCACAGTCTGTCCACAGGAAATCGCGGGTTATCCCCAGGCTTGTCCACAGCTTGTCCACAGCTTGGGATGTGCTAGCGCTGCGGCAAGAAGACCGGGAAGACGTGAAAAAAAGCCCCGGTTCCCCTGAGAAGGGGACACGGGGCCGTCGGCCGGTCGGCTCAGATGTTGTGGGACTGCTGCTTGATCCGGTTGGTGAGCTCGGTGACCTGGTTGTAGATCGAGCGGCGCTCGGCCATCAAGGAGCGGATCTTGCGGTCGGCGTGCATGACCGTGGTGTGGTCGCGGCCGCCGAACTGCTGCCCGATCTTCGGGAGCGACAGCTCGGTGAGCTCGCGGCACAGGTACATCGCGATCTGGCGGGCGGTGACCAGGACCCGCGAGCGGGAGGTGCCGCACAGGTCGTCCGGTGTGAGCCCGAAGTAGGAGGCGGTCTGCGCCATGATCGCCGACGCGGTGATCTCGGGCAGCTCGTCGCTGGGGATCAGGTCCCGCAGCACGATTCCGGTCAGGTGCAGGTCGACCGACTGCCGGTTCAGGCTGGCGAACGCGGTGACCCTGATGAGGGCGCCCTCCAGCTCCCGGATGTTCGTGGAGATCTTGCTGGCGATGAACTCCAGGACCTCCGGCGGCGCCGCCAACCCCTCCTGGGCCGCCTTCTTGCGCAGGATCGCGATCCGGGTCTCCAGCTCGGGCGGCTGGACGTCGGTGATCAGGCCCCACTCGAACCGGTTGCGCAACCGGTCCTCCAGGGTGACCAGCTGCTTGGGCGGCCGGTCGGAGGAGATGACGATCTGCTTGTTGGAGTTGTGCAGGGTGTTGAAGGTGTGGAAGAACTCCTCCTGCGTCTGCTCCTTGTTCTCCAGGAACTGGATGTCGTCCACGAGCAGCACGTCGATGTCCCGGTAGCGGCGGCGGAACCCGTCGGCCTTGCCGTCCCGGATCGAGTTGATGAACTCGTTGGTGAACTCCTCCGAGCTCACGTAGCGCACCCGCGCGCCGTCGTACAGCCGCTGGGTGTAGTGGCCGATCGCGTGCAGCAGGTGGGTCTTGCCCAGCCCCGACCCGCCGTAGATGAACAACGGGTTGTAGGCCTTGGCGGGCGCCTCGGCCACGGCGACCGCCGCGGCGTGCGCGAAGCGGTTGCTGGAACCGATGACGAACGTGTCGAAGGTGTACTTGGGGTTCAGCCGCCCCGGGCCGACGGGCTTCTGCGCGGTGTCGCCCTCCCCGTGTTCGGGCCCGCCGGGGGGCGGGGCCACCGGCGGCTGGTCCGCGGCGTCCGCGCCGTGCTCGCCCGGGGCGTCGTCGGGTCGGCGCCCGGCTCCCGGCCTGCGGGCGCTCTCCCAGGTCGCGGGGGTCTCCCAGCGATTGGGGGAGTCCCACTGGGCGGAGTCGTCCCAGCTTCGGTACCGGGGGTCGGCCTGGGCTTCGGGGAGCGGGGCCGGAGCGCCCGGCCGGCTCCGGCCGGCTCCGGCGTCGTTCCACCCGGAGGCGAGGAGGTCCTGGCCCGGGGCGACCGGACCGGGCCCGTGGTCCCGCGCGGGTCCGGGTTCGTCCTGGCCCGGGGCGGCCTCGGGCAGCAGCATGGGCTGCTGCTGCCAGGGCGGCTGCTGGGGGGAGTCGTCCCTGCTCCGGCCGCGCCGCCGCGGCGGGGGAGGGGAGTCCCACGAGGGGAGGGCGGCCTGTTCGGGGCGGGGCCGGTGGCCCTCCTGGGGGTCGGGGCCCGAAGGGGAGAAGTGCGGCGGCGGGGGCGGGACCGGAGACACACCGGTCGACGCCGACGGCTGCACCGCGGTGGGGTCGACGGTGACCGCGACCCTGATCTCCCTGCCCAGCTCGTTCGACAGCGCCTGACTGATCGCCTGGCGCAGCCGGGTCTCCAGGATCTCCTTCGCGAACTCGTTGGGGGCGGCGAGCAGCGCGGTGTCCTCGATGAGGCCCAGCGGCCTGGTCTGCGGGAGCCAGGCCCGCTGCTGGGGGGGAAGGCTGTTGTTGTCGAGGCTGTCCAGCACGCTCGACCACACCATTGCGAGGTTGACCTGTCCCTCAGACACGGTGGCCTGCCATGGTTCGCCCCTTCTAGCGGTGTCCTGCCGGTCGGTTCCCGTCCCACGGGGGGCGTACGGGAGCACGACGACCCATTGTCCCGGTAAACACGGTGCCCCCCGTCCGTCCACAGGGATGGGAAGGCTGCGTGACCAAAATGTGATTACGAACGGTGTTCTGTGGGTAACTCAGTGTTTTCTGTGGATTCCCCTGTGGGCGGCTAGGCTGCCTCCAACGCCGCGAGCGGACCGTGTGGATCGCGCTCATCCACAGTTTTTGCTTGTTATCCACAAGTTGTCCACAGCGTTGTCCACAGCCTTGCGAGACGTTGTCCACAGGGGTGGGTTATCCACATTTCCCAGTTGAGAGTATGTGCACTACCGGCTCGATCGTGCTGTCCGAGGGGACTTCCGGCGGCATCGGCGGGGGGTGTGCACGGTCGAGGTTATCCACAGCTTAGGTCCCTCTGTGAACAACTCGCAGCCTGTGGACAAAGGTTTTCCACAGACCGAGCGGTTCGTGGAAAACCTCGCCTGCGGCCGACCCCGGTCGGCGCCCGCAGGCGCGCTTGAGGCGGTTGATTTGACCAGGCCGGGGACAGCCCGTATGTTCTTTATGCTTACGTCGATATCTGTCTGCGCGCTGGTGGAACACGGTCCCGATCGTCGGGATCCGGACTCCCCGGCCCGAGGCGGAGACGACCTGAGCGGGCGATGTTCCAGCTGAGCGTCCCCGCGACAGCAGCAGGAACCGAAGGCCATCGACGCAGTCGAGCGGTCTGACCGTCGTAGTACTTCCTGAACGCCCCTGGAGTTAAGCAGTGAGCAAGCGTACGTACCAGCCGAACAACCGGCGTCGCGCCAAGGTCCACGGTTTCCGGCTGCGCATGCGTACCCGTGCGGGCCGCGCGATCATCGCCGCGCGCCGGCGCAAGGGGCGCGAAGCGCTGACCGTCAGCCACTAGTCGCCACGAGTCAATCGTTCAACGGACCGGTCTGCCCGCTTCGGCAGCCGGTCCGCTTGTTGTGTTCGGGGGTGTTCAGATCCGATGCTGTCCCCGCGCAACCGAATGCGGCGCAGCGCCGACTTCGGTCTCGTCATGCGCAAGGGACGCCGTACCGGTCGGGACGCCCTCATGGTCATCCTGCTCACTCCGGTGTCCGCCCCGAGGGCCGATCGGCAGGTCGGCGCGGAGCCGCCCAGGATCGGTTTCATCGTGAGCAAGGCCGTCGGAGGAGCCGTGGTGCGCAAGCGCGTCCAGCGCCGCCTACGGCATCTGATGCGCGATCGGGTCGCGCTCCTGCCTGCGGGTAGCCTGCTAGTAGTGCGGGCCAAACCCGCCTCCGCGTTCCTCGGGCACGATGCGCTGGCAGCCCAACTGGACGGCGCACTCACCTCGGTGACGCGTCCACGCAGACAGCCGACGCGCCGTGACCGGGTTCCCCGCGGGGCCGCACCCGCGGATGTCCCGGCAGCTGGAGAACGGCCGATCCAATGACGCACGACAGACCGACCCCCCTGGCGCGGGTACTGATCCTGCCGATCAGGGGCTACCAGCGGTTCATCAGCCCGCTCTTCCCGCCGGTCTGTCGTTTCTATCCTTCGTGCAGCAGCTACGCCGTCGAGGCGCTGCGCGTGCACGGAGCGTTCCGCGGACTGTGGTTGACCGTCCGCAGGCTCGGCAAGTGCCACCCGTTCCATCCGGGCGGGCTCGATCCGGTACCGCCGCGCAAGGGCGGACCCGTCGAAGAGACCAGTGACACGGGGCCCGGAACCGGCGGCGAAGCCGCACCCGGCGCGTCGAGTCTGTGAAGTTGGAGAACCAAGGGAGATAGCCGGTGCTGGACTGGCTCTATAACATCGTCGGCCAGGTGCTGGTCTGGATCCATGCGGGCCTGAGCACCTTCCTCGATCCGGACAGCGGATGGGCGTGGGGGCTGTCCATCGTCACCCTGACGCTCCTCATGCGTCTCCTGATGATCCCGCTGTTCGTGAAACAGATGCACACGCAGCGCAAGATGCAGGACATCCAGCCCCAGATCGTGAGGCTGCGCGAGAAGTACAAGAACGACAAGCAGCGCCTGCAGCAAGAGACGATGAAGCTCTACCAGGAGAGCGGCACCAACCCGATCATGGGCTGCCTCCCCCTGCTGCTGCAGATGCCGGTCTTCTTCGCGCTCTTCAGCGTGCTGCGCAGCGTGGCGGAGGGTGAGGCCCAGTACGGCTTCACCCAGGAGCTCGCCGACAGCGCCCGGGGCGCCCTGGTCTTCCACGCGCCGATCGCGGCGCAGTTCACCTCCTCCGCCGAGGAGTTGGCGAGGTTCGGCGCGGACCCGATCATGGCCAAGGTGGTCATCGTGATCGCCTGCGTGATCATGGGTACCACCACCTTCCTCACCATGCGCCAGAGCATGAACCGCACGCTCAAGCAGCCGGGTATGGCCGACAACCCGATGATGCAGTCGCAGAAGATCATGATGTACCTGGCGCCCGCCTTCGGCCTGTTCGGTCTGAGCATGCCGATCGGCGTCCTGATCTACTGGGTGACCTCCAACACCTGGACCATGGGGCAGCAGCATCTCCTCTACCGCAAGTTCCCGGCCCCCGGGGAGCAGCCGGTCAAGGCCGAGACCAACAGCTCCGGCAAGGGACTCTTCGGAAAGCGTCGGGAGGAAGAGCCGCCCGCGCCGGTGGAACAGCCTAAGATCGAGCGTAAGCAGCCGAAGAAGCAGACGAGGTCCAAGCGGACCGGCGGTAAGTAGGTCCGGCTCTTCCCGGGGAAGTCCCTTGTGCGAGACGTCCGCTGTGTGGATGCGCGGGCGCGAGCCCTCGACGCGCATCCCGTACAGGTCCGCGCATCAGACCGCGACATAAGGAGAAAGCTCGCCGTGAGCGACAGCAACACCGAAGGCGTGGAGGAGACCGGCGCCGCCGTGGCAGTGGCCGAGGCGCCGGAGGAGACCGTCGACATCGACGTCGAGGCGCTTGAGAACGAGGGCGACATCGCCGCCGACTACATCGAGGGCCTGCTCGATATCGCCGACTTCGACGGCGACATCGACATGGACGTCGAAGGCGATCGGGCCATGGTCTCCGTCGTGGGGGCCACACTGGACGAACTGATCGGTGAGAAGGGGGAGGTCCTGGAGGCGCTCCAGGAGCTGACCCGTCTCGCCGTCCACCGCGCGACCGGCAACCGCAGCCGCCTCATGCTCGACATCGGCGGCTTCCGGGACTCCCGCCGCAAGGCCCTCACCAAGGTGGGGGCCGAGGCCGCCGCAGAGGTCAAGAAGACCGGAGAGGTCAAGCCGCTGGCTCCGATGACTCCGTTCGAGCGCAAGGTGGTACACGACGCCATCGCCGCGGCGGGCCTGCGCAGCGAGTCCGAGGGCGAGGAGCCCAACCGCTACGTCGTGGTCCACCCGGTGGGCTGACCCCCGGCCAGTGAATCCCCCGGCGGGAAGCTCCCGTTGAGTACACCCCCGTAAATTTTTGCCAAAGTCGAGCGCCGCATGTTTCACGTGAAACATGCGGCGCTCGACTTTTCGGGTGGCGTGGACGGCTGAAAAGACTCACACGCCGACCGCGAGACGGAAGTGGCGTGTCAGGCGCGCATAAGATCGGGGAGGGCGCCGCTTTGTCGATCTGTCGATCCGCGGACCTGGCGCTCTGTCGAACTCTGCTTGATCGTCCCGCTGAAAAGGCCAAGGTGGTAACTGATGACCGGGCATGTCGTCCCGTCCGAGGGTGCTCGGGAGTTGTTCGGTGAAGTGCTGCCGGTGGCACAGCGGTATGCCGACCTCCTTGCGGACGCCGGGGTCGAACGCGGGTTGATCGGGCCGCGGGAGGTGCCTCGACTGTGGGAACGGCATCTGATGAACTGCGCCGTGGTGGAGGAGCTGCTTCCCAAGGGGGCGGATGTCATCGACATCGGTTCGGGAGCGGGACTTCCCGGCGTGGTGTTGGGGATTCTGCGCCCGGACCTGGCCGTGACGCTGCTCGAGCCGCTGCTGCGTCGGACCGTGTTCCTGGAGGAGTGTGTGGATCTGTTGGGCCTGGAGAACGTCACCGTTCGCCGAGGACGGGCCGAAGAGGTCAGACGGGAGCTACGGGCGGACTTCGTCACGGCGAGAGCCGTGGCTCCACTGCCGAGACTCGCCGGATGGGCGCTGCCGCTGCTGCGAGAAGGCGGAAGCCTGCTCGCCATGAAGGGGGAGCAGGCGGAGGCCGAGTTGGATGCCGCCCGTCAAGATTTGTCCAAACAGCGTCCTTGCGTCGCAGATGTGATCCGAGTCGGTGGCGGTAAGGTCAATCCCGCCACCACGGTCGTTCGCGTCACGGTCACGACTGAGCTCGAGGCCGGAACCAGCAAGGCGACTCCGCCCAGGTCCCAACGGGCGCCGGGCGGAAGGAAGAAGCGAGGACGGAAGAGGTGAACTCATTCGTGCCCTACAACCACTCCGACGGCGCCTACGTTTCACGTGAAACCAACTCTGAGTCGGCTGTTTCACGTGAAACCTTTCCGACCGAGGGCAGCGCCTTCCCTGTCCCTGTCGAGGTCGACATGTCCGGGGCTCATGTTTCACGTGAAACCACGCCCGACGCAGGCTCCCGCTCCGCCAAGAGGGCCGGTGGCGGGCTCGACATGGAGATCGACACGCCGATCGCGCGGGCGGCTCGTGCGGCGATGAGTGTACGCGGGAGGGCCGACGAGACCTGGCCGCGTCCGGGGCGCTGCCGGATCATGAGTGTCGCCAACCAGAAGGGCGGCGTCGGTAAGACGACCACCACCGTGAACCTCGCGGTCGCGCTTGCGATGCACGGCAACCGGGTCCTCGTCGTGGACCTCGATCCGCAGGGCAACGCGTCCACAGCCCTGGGCATGGAGCGCACCTCGGAGTCCCGTTCGATCTATCATTGCCTGGTGGAGGACGAGGACCTCCGGGAGCTGGCCCGTCCGGTACCGGATGTCCCCAACCTCTGGTGTGTGCCCGCCACGATCGACCTGGCCGGCGCGGAGATCGAACTGGTCTCCCTGGTGGCCCGGGAATCCCGGTTGAAGCGCGCCTTCAGCGCCTACGACTACGACGAACTCGACTACATTCTGATCGACTGCCCGCCCTCTCTGGGGCTGCTGACGGTCAACGCCATGGTCGCGTGCGAAGAGGTGTTGATCCCCATCCAGTGCGAGTACTACGCGCTGGAAGGCGTGGGACAACTGCTGCGCAACATCGATCTGGTGAAATCGCACCTCAACCCCGAACTCGCCATCTCCACGATCCTGCTCACCATGTACGACGGCCGAACCCGGTTGGCGTCGCAGGTCGCTGAGGAGGTCCGGGGGCACTTCGACGACCTGGTACTGAAAACAATGATTCCCCGCAGCGTGCGCGTCTCCGAAGCCCCGAGCTACGGCCAGTCGGTGATGACCTACGACCCGGCGTCGACCGGTGCGGTGGCCTACCTGGACGCCGGGCGGGAACTGGCCTTCCGGGCGCAGAACCTCGTAGGGAACCGTTGATGCGACGCCCCGAGCAATCTGAAGGGAGATTGCGTTGAGCCAGCAGCGGCGCGGTCTTGGCAAGGGACTGAGCGCGCTCATTCCGCAGGGTCTGCCGGAGGCGGATCCGACCGCTGTCGAGCCCATCGTCGGGGCCTACCTGGAGGAGGTCCTGCTCGCCGAAGTGACCCCCAACCCCCGGCAGCCCCGGGAGGTCTTCGACGAGAACGCCCTCGAGGAGTTGACGGCCTCGATCTCCGAGGTCGGACTCCTCCAGCCCATCGTCGTCCGCAAGGTGGAGAAGCCGGGGGACGGCGAGGCCAAGTACGAGCTGATCATGGGGGAGCGGCGCCTACGGGCGAGCAAGAGAGCCGGTCTCGAACGGATTCCGGCGATCGTACGCGAGACCTCCGACGACGACCTGCTGCGTGACGCCCTGTTGGAGAACCTGCACCGGCAGGAACTCACCCCGCTGGAAGAAGCCGCGGCCTACAAGCAGCTCCTGGACGACTTCGGGGTGACCCACGACGAGCTGGCCAAGCGGATCGGGCGGTCCCGTCCGCACATCAGCAACACCCTGCGATTGCTGAACCTCTCTCCGGCGGTCCAGCTCAGGGTCGCCGCGGGGGTCATCACCGCGGGGCATGCCCGTGCCCTGCTCGGAGTTGAGGACCCGGGTCTGCAGGACCGCCTCGCCCAGCGCATCGTCGAGGAGGGCCTCTCGGTGCGGATGCTGGAGGAGACCATCCAGCTCGGTGAGGACGACACTCCGACCGAACCTCGCAGACCGCCTCACAAGAAGACGCCTTCTCCGCAGATCGAGGAGTTGGCAAGTCGTCTTTCCGATGTCTTCGACACCCGCGTGAAGGTCAACATGAGCCGGAACAAGGGCCGGATCGTCGTGGAGTTCGCGGACATGGAGGACCTGGAGCGCATCATCGCGACCATGGCCCCCGAGCAGAGCCCCAACTGATCCACGGCTCACAGGGAGGGCCTCGGATCTGTCGTGATCCGGGGCCCTCCGTCGTCGGCGGGCCCGTACCGGAATCGCGGTGGGGACTCCCCGGACGACCCGGGCGCGCCCGGCGGAGGGCCGGGTGACGCGCGGTCTCCGCTGCCGCGGGACCCGGACTGCGCCGAGGGCTTCGAGTCGTCCGTGACAGGAGGGCGAAAAGAGCCGGGCCCCGGCGGCGTGCCACAGCACGTCTCCGGGGCCCGGGCGTGTTTCACGTGAAACACGGGACCGGCGTGTTCGCGGCCGCCGGGTGGTCATCCGGCGGAGAAGCCCTTTAGAGGTACTCCGCGATCTCCTTCTCGATGAGGCGCTTGGGCTTGGCCCCGACGAGCTGCTTCACGACCTCGCCGTTCTTGTACAGGTTGAGGGTGGGCAGTCCCATCACGTCGTACCGGCGCGCGATTTCCTGGTTCTCGTCGGCGTTCAGCTTGACGATGGTCAGCTTGCCCTCCTGTTCCGCCGCGAGCTGCTCCAGAACCGGGGCGAGCATCTTGCAGGGACCGCACCAGTCGGCCCAGAAGTCGACCAGTACCGGCAGGTCGCTCTTGAGAACGACCTCGTCGAAAGTGTCGTCGGTGACGCTCTGCAGGGAGCTCATCGGAATTCTCCTTGTTCTCGGGGGTGGTGCCGGGAAAGTCGGGATGCGACGGGCCTGATCAGCCGGCCAGGTGCGCGAGGTAGCGCTCGGCGTCCAGGGCCGCGGCGCAACCGGTGCCAGAGGCGGTGATGGCCTGGCGGTAGCTGTGGTCGACCACGTCGCCACAGGCGAACACGCCGGGGATGTTGGTCTTGGTGGTGGGGGAGGCGACCTTGAGGTAGCCGTCCTCGTCGAGGTCGAGCTGCCCCTCGAAGAGCTCCACCCGCGGGTCGTGGCCCACCGCGATGAACAGGCCGGTGATGTCGAGGGTGCTCTCCTCGCCGGTCTCCCGGTTGCGCAGCCGCACCGCGTTGACCTTGGTCTCGCCGAGGACCTCGGTGACCTCGCTGTTCCAGACGAACGTGATCTTGTCGTTCGCGAACGCGCGCTCCTGCATGATCTTGCTGGCGCGCAGCTCTTCGCGGCGGTGGATGATCGTCACGGACCGGGCGAAGCGGGTGAGGAAGGTGGCCTCCTCCATCGCGGTGTCGCCGCCGCCGACGACGGCGATGTCCTGGTCACGGAAGAAGAAGCCGTCGCAGGTGGCGCACCAGGAGGTGCCGCGGCCGGAGAACTGGTCCTCACCCGGGATCCCGAGCTTGCGGTGCTGGGAGCCTGTGGCGACGATCACCGTGTGCGCGTAGTAGGTCTCGTCACCGGACCTGACCACCTTGGGGGTGGCCGAGAGGTCGACCTCGGTGACGTCGGCCGGGACGAGTTCGGCGCCGAACCGCTCGGCCTGCTTGCGCATGTTGTCCATCAGGTCCGGGCCCATGATGCCGTCAGGGAAGCCCGGGTAGTTCTCCACGTCGGTGGTGTTCATCAGCGCACCACCCGACGTGATGGAACCTTCGAACACGAGAGGGTTCAGCTCGGCGCGGGCCGCGTACACGGCTGCGGTGTAGCCCGCGGGCCCCGATCCGATGATGATCACGTTACGGACGTCGCTCACAGCTGTCAGACCCCTTGAACACTCGTTCTGTCGTTGCGACAGGAAGACTCTCACTTCAACCGATGGTAGGCGTCCGTGATTCCCGTCCGGGCACGAGTGTGGGGGTTGGCCCTCGAACCGGTACGGCGGGGCCGGTCCCATCGGGGAGACCCCCGTGGGACCGGCCCCGCCGCGGGTCAGTCCGAGGGAATGACGGCCGTCGCGATGACCGCGGCGGCGGGGTCGGTTCCCTCGGCGCAGTCCGGTCCGACGACCAGGAGCTCGTGACCTCCCGCACCGGTGCCCTCCGCGATGGGATAGAGCATGATCCAGGCGGGGTGGCCCTCGTAGGACGCGAGGTCGATCAGGACGGGCTGGGCCGGGTAGGTCCTGCTGAGCGTGCCCACGCACGAGGAGACCTCGGCGGAGAAGGGCTGCTCCTGGAGCGGGGCGGCCTCCTCGGCGTCCCCGCCCGGAGTCGCGGGGCCGTCCCGGACGACGGAGCGCTCCAGGACCGACGCGCCCTGCCCGGGGAGGTCGGCGGCGGTGTAGTCGGTGCCGCTGGAGACCACGGAGAGCTGGTAGGACAGCGCCGTGTCGGGCTCGGCCGCCTCCTGGGGCGCCTGGGCCGCCGTGTCCCCGCCGCCGGTCGAGGAGGAGAGGCCGTTGAGCACCGCGGCGCCCGCTCCGAGGACGAAGACCACCGCGGCGGCCGCCACGAGGTAGGGCATCCAGCGGGCCGGCCCGCGCTTCCGCCGCAGCGGAACCACGTCCGCGACGTCGTCGACCGAGGGCGGCGGCGCGTAGCCGTCGTCCGAGGCCGCGGTGTGCTGGTCCGACTCCGCGCGCAGCGCTTCGTCGATGCGTGAAATGAGCCCGTCGGGCATTGGCGGCACCGGTGCGGCCGCCAGGATCTGTGACACTTCGGTCAACGCCGAGAGCTGTGCCCTGGTCTCCTCGGATTCGGCCAGACAGGCGCGTACCTGCTGTTCCTCGTCCTCGTCCAGCAGCCCTTCGGCGAATAGTGCGAGTGTCTCCGGGTCGACATGAGACGTCACGATCTCCTGCCACCTCCTCTCGGAGATGTGACGTCTGTGGCGTCCCCAGGGTTCCTGAGATGGGAAAGATATGGCAGAAGTCGCGCGCGTCCCCGGGCACATCTGCTCTTGACCGTTCCCGAGGCGATCTCCAGGATCTGCGCGGCCTCGTCCACCCGGTAGCCGAGCATGTCCACGAGGATGAGGGCGAGCCGCTGTTCGACGGGGAGGTGCTCCAACGCGGCGTGCACGTCCATGGCGGCGTCGCTGCGGTTGGTGGGGTCGGAGACGGTGTTCTTGAGGCGGTCGTTGGAGAGGATGTCGAGGTTGGCGTCGTCGGTGGGGACCGCGGGGCGGACCATCTTGCGGCGCAGCCGGTCGTGGCAGGCGTTGACGACGATGCGGTGCAGCCAGGTGCTGACCATGGCCTCGCCGCGGAAGCGGTGGGCGCCCCTGAACGCGGACAGGAAGGCGTCCTGGAGCGCGTCGGAGGCCTCCTCCTGATCGCCGAGCACGCGGATGGCCACCGCCCACATCCGCGAGCGGTGCCGCTTCACAAGCTCGCCGAAAGCGTACTTGTCACCTTGGTTGTGCCTGAACAGCAGTTCCTTGTCGGAGAGCTCCTGAACCGCGTCGGTCACCGTGCTCACTGAATTCCGCGTAGTTCGACCTCGTTGATGACGCCCCGGTAGCTGCCGTCGTCCTGGGGGAGCGGAGCGGAGAACCAGACGACCACGTACCGCCCGGTGACGGGTTGGTCCAGCTTAACGGGGACCTCCCCGCTTACTCCAGACCCCTGCCACTGCGGTTGTTCGCCCTCGCCCGGAACACCGCCCGCGTCGCCGCGCACGTAGACCGAGGCGTTGTGGGCGCCGCTTCCGAAGGTGATGTCGATCTCGTGGAGCTCCACCTCCGCGCCCATGTCGACCAGCAGGCCCACACCGCTCTTGAGGTTGCCGAACTCCGCGCTGTTGTACCCCTGGGTGTTCCAGGAGGACGAGGGGTCGCCGTCGATGGCCAGGGAGGCCTTGTCGTTGTGCTCGTCGCTGTCCCCCGGAGGGGGGTCGAAGCCGGTCGCGCTCGCCGGTGTGATCACCTGGAGCTCGGTCTCTTCGTCCTCCTCGGGGACCGACGCGTTCTCGACGTCGGTGCCGCCGGTACCGCCGCTCATGTTGGCGCCCACGACCCAGGCGCCCATCACCACGGCGACGAAGACCAGCAGGGCCACCGCGCCCATGAGGATCTTGTTCGTCAGGGAGGTGGGGGGAGGCGGAGGGGGCGCCGCGCGGCGCCGGGGCGGGCGCGGGGGCAGGAGGTCGTTCTCGGTGGCCATGCCGAGCTGTCCGGAGGTGCGCGAGGTGCCCCGCACAGGCTGCGGCGCGGGCGCGGCCTCGGCCAGCGGCAGCGGGACCATCCGGGGGACGTCCGCGAGGGTGTCGGCGACGTCCTGCGCGGTGCGCAGGGGCCCCTCCCGCCCGCTCGCCTGGAAGGCCGCGCGGCAGACGATCTCGTTGAGGCGGGTCGGGATGCCGGCCCTGATTTGGCTGGGCTCGCAGGGGCGGCCCGAGACGATGGGGGCGGGGCGCAGCGAGGTCTGCTCGGGGCCCGGCCAGTGCGCGGTGAGCGCGGCGTACAGCAGGCGGCCCAGGCCCTGGGCGTCGACGACCGCGGGGTCGCCGGAGCTGATGCCCTGGAGCGCGGCGTCCACCCCGACGCCGGTCACCTTGACGGCGCCGCCGCTGCTCCAGATGAGCTTGCCCGGGGTCAGGCACAGGTGGTGGATTCCGGCCGCGGCCGCGGCGGTGACCGCCTCGGCGGCCTCGGCGACCAGGCCGGCCGCGCGCTCGGGCTCCAGCGGGCCGTTGCGGAGCAGGTCCGACAGCGACTGGCCGGAGATCCACTCCTGGACCACGTACGTGGTGGGGCCGGAGTCGTCCGCGTCGAAGACCTGGGTGACGCGGGCGTCCGCGATGCGGCTGGCCGCGCGGGCCGCGCGCACCACTTCGTCGGTGCGGCCGAAGCCGTCGGCGAACGTCCACACACCGACCTGGCGTGCGAGGGTCTCGTCGGTGGCCTTCCACAGCGCGGCTCCGCTGGTCTCGCTCACCAACTCGTCGAGTCGGTAGCGACCGGCGAGCCGCGCACCGGGCTCAATCATGAAGGTGCTCATACCGGGAGTGACGGGCTGGAGGACCGACGGGGAGGAGGGGACCTCCGTGGTGTCGGGCCGTGGCGCCTGTCCCCGACCTCCCTTCGGGCAGCTTGGAGGAAACTGGGTCTTGGAGCAGAGTCACGCCGTTCCATGCTAGGACGCTTGACCGTGCCGTTAGGAGGACAGGACTTCGGGACATGCCGTTCATACAGGTCCTTTCGACGGTACCCACCGTCATGCGTTCCTGGTGATCAGCGCCCTAGCAGGCGAGTTCGCACCATGTCCAGGAAGGTTGTGACTTCGGTCACCCTGAGGACTTTGGCGGTGAAGATGAAAAGGATCGCACCGACCGCGCCCCCGAGCAAGACGGGCAGCAGGTTCGAGACCACGGCGCCGTCCACCGACCGGAAGAGGAAGATCATCGCCACTCCGAACGCCACGCTGGGGATGGACGCCACGTGCAGCAGGACCAGAGTACGCACGGTGGCGCGGCCCTCCAGACCGTTGAGGCGGCGGCGCAGCAGTATCCAGGCCAGAATCGCGCCGACGATGTAGTAGAGCCCGTACGCCACCGGCAGGCCCACCACGATCATGTCGGCGGGGGCCAGGAACAGCAGGCCGATCGCGGTCGCCGCGTGCGCGGCCTCGGCGGGGATCGCCAACAGGGCGGGCGCGCGCGTGTCGCCCAGCGCGTAGAAGACCCGCATCTGCAACTGGAAGAGCGTGAACGGGATGAGCATCACCGCGAAGACCATCAGGATCAGTCCGATGCCCGCGGCGTCCTCGGCGGACGTGCTGCCCCGCGCGTAGACCAGCACGCAGAACGGGACGGCGAACACCACCATCGCCAGCGAGACGGGCACCAGCAGCACCGACGCCAACCGGAAGCCCCGGGAGAAGTCCGAGCGGACCAGGTCCCTGCGCCCCTCGGCGACGTGCCCGCTCATCCGGGGAAGCAGCGCGGTGATCACCGACACCGCGATGATCGCGTAGGGGAGCTGGAACAGCATCGAGGCGAACTGGTAGGCGGTGATGCCCGCTCCCGCCGCCTCCCCGCCGTTCTCGGCGGCCACCCGGGCGCCCGCCCGGGTCGCCACGTTGGTGGTCACCAGCAGGCCCGCCTGGGCCACGCCGATGTACAGCATCATCCAGGAGGCGGTGCGCACCGCCTCGCCCAGGCCGGAACCGCGCAGGTCCAGGCGCGGGCGCCACGTGAAGCCGGCCGCGCGCAGAGCCCACAGCAGCACCGCGCACTGCAGGACCTGCCCGGCGGTGGTGCCCAGGCCCAGCAGCGTCAGCCCCTGCTGCCCGACGGTCTCGGGGGTGCGGCCGGGCCCGGCGACGACGAAGAGGAACAGCAGGCCGACGGTGATGATCACCAGGTTGTTCAGCACCGGCGCCCACATCGGCGCGCCGAACCTGTCGCGGGTGTTCAGCATCGCGCTGGCGATCCCGCTGGCGCCGATGAAGAAGATCTGCGCCAGCAGGAAGCGCGCCAGGTACACCGAGACGTCGTACTGGTCGCCCCGGAACTCGCCCGCGTACAGGCTGATCAGCCACGGCGCGGCCAGCGACGCCAGGACGGTGACGGCGAGCAGGCCGAGCAGCATCACGGTGAACAGCCGCTGCTCGGTGGCCGCGCCGCCGTCGGGGTCCTGCTTCTTGCGCTTGACCAGGAACGGCACGAAGACGCTGGCGAGCAGACCGCCGATGAGCAGGTCGTAGACGGCGAAGGGCACCATGTTGGCGGTCTGGTACGCGTCGCCGAGCAGCTGGGTGCCGACCGCGGCGGCCAGCACGATCGTCCTGATGAACCCGGTGGCGCGGGAGAACACGGTGCCCACGGCCATGACCGCGCTGGAGCGCAGCAGGTTCGGGGGCGCGGCGTGCGCGGCGCCGCCGATCTCGTCGCCCTCTTCACCGGGGCGGTCGGCGGTGCCGAGGTCGCCGATGTCGCTGGGGTCGCGCAGGGTGGTCAGGCCGGGTTCGGGTTCGCCCGCGGGCTCGGTGCGCTCGATGGCGTCGAGCACCTCTTCGGGCATCGGTATCCGGGGGCGCCGGGGATGCTCGGGGGTTTCGCTGGCCACCGCGGGGTCTTCCTGTCGAAAGGGGATCGCCGGGTCCGTGCCGCTGGGGCAGGGGGCACGGACCCGGACGGGGGGTCGAACGGTGGCGATCGTATCGGTGCGGGCGGCGCCGGAACAGGGCGCCCGGCGCCGTCCGCGTCAGCCGCGCCGCAGCCGGCCCCGGACCAGTTCCACCACGGCCTGGAGTTCGCTCACCCGCAGCAGCCGGGCGAACAGCAGGAACACGGGCAGGGCCAGCAGGCAGCCGACGACCGGGGCGCCGATGTTGACGAGCAGGCCCGGCTCGAGCCAGCGGCCGGCCAGGACCAGGACGCCCCAGCCGACCAGGACGCTGGGCACGGTCGCCAGGTGCAGCCGGACGAGCGTGCCGAGGACGCGGCGCCCGTCCAGGCCGCCCAGGCGGCGGCTGAGGACGAGGCCCGCGATGACCAGGCCGGTGAGGAAGGAGAACATGAACCCGGCGGCCACCCCGCCGATCACCTGGGAGGGCGGCAGCGTCAGGTAGGCGAGCACGGCCACCGCGCCGTGCACGACGACGTTGGCGATACTCAGCATCGCGGGCGTGCGGGTGTCGCCCAGCGCGTAGAACACCCGCAGCATCAGCTGGAAGACGGTGAAGGGCACCAGGCCCAGCGCCATGATCGTCAGAACGAAGCCGATGTTCTCGGCGTCGGCGACCGAGGTGTTGCCGCGGGCGAACAGCAGCACCGAGACCTCGGTGGCGTACAGCGCGATGGCCGCCCCCAGCGGGACCAGGACCAGGGCGGAGACGCGCAGCGTTCGGGAGAACCCGGCGCGCACCTCGTCCCAGCGCCCGTCGGCCGCGAACCCGCTCATCTGCGGCAGCAGCACCGTGATCAGGGAGACCGCGATGATCGCGTAGGGGAGCTGGAACAGCTGGTACGCGTAGTTGTAGGCGGTGATGCCCGCGCCGGCGTCCACGCCGCTCTCCGCGCTCGCCACGTTCGCGGCGGCGGCGATGTTGGTGGTGATGACGAAGCCCACCTGGGTCATGCAGGTGTACAGGAACATCCAGCCCGCGGTGCGCAGCGCCTCGCCCAGGCCCGAACCGCGCAGGTCCAGGCGCGGGCGCCAGCGGTAGCCCGCGCGCCACAGCGACCCGAACAGGACGACCGTCTGCAGCAGCATGCCGCAGCTGGTGCCGGCGCCCAGCAGGACCAGGTCGGCGTCGGTCACGGTCTCCACCGAGTCACCGGTGGCCACGAGCAGGAAGAGCACGCCGACCGCGATGATCACCAGGTTGTTCAGCACCGGAGCCCACACCGGCGCGCCGAACCTGTCGCGGGTGTTCAGCATCGCGCTGATCAGGCCGCTCAGACCGACGAAGAAGATCTGCGCCAGCAGGAACCGGGCGAGGTAGACCGACACCTCGGCCTGCGCGGGCAGGAAGCTGTCCGCGTACACGGTGATGAGCACCTCGGCGGCGGCGATCGCGGCGGCGGTCACCGCGAACAGCAGCAGGACCGCCCCGGTGAACAGCCGGTCCTCGGTGGCCTTGCCCCCGTCGGAGTCCCGCTTGCGCCGCTTGACCAGGAACGGCACGATCACGCTCGCCATCAGACCGCCGATGAGCAGGTCGTTGATGATGAACGGGATGGTGTTCGCGACGTTGTACGCGTCGCCGAGCAGCTGGGTGCCCAGGGCCGCCGCGAGCACGACCGTGCGGCCGAAGCCGGTGATCCGGGAGACCATGGTGCCGGCCGCCATGACCGCGCTGGAGCGCATCATGCCGCTTCGGGAGGGGCCGGTCTCCTCGGGCACCGCCTCCGGGGCGGGTTCCGGAGCGGGCTCGGGCGGCAGCGGGTCGGGCCCGATGCGGTCGTCGTCGCCGTTCGTGGTTTCGGTCGCCACCGGCTGGGCTCCTTTCGGTGGCGGCCGCGGGTACGGCCGCGGTCGCCTTCGCTACGTCAGGGGAAGGTCATCGTGGCCCGTCGTGACCGGGGCGGACCGCCTCAGGGGCGGGTGTCGGTGACGCCGCCGGACTCCTGGCCTTCGGTGGGCGCCGTCTCGGACGCCTGCGAGGCGCCCGCCGGGTCGTCGGAGGCCGCGGGGACGGCTTCGTTCCCGTCCGCTTCCGCGGTGACGGGGCCCCTGCCATTGTCGTGCATGGCGTCCCCGCCGCGGCCATCGGTCGTGGCGGCCGCGGCGTCGGCCCCGGCGTCGGGGTCGGGACCCGCTGCGGCCTCGGCGACCCCGGACCGCTCGCGCGTCCACTTGCGCACGGCGCGCGGGGCCAGCGCGGCGACCAGGACCAGCGCGGCGGCGCCGCTGATGACCAGGGCGCCGGTGCCCAGACCGGTGACGTTGACGGGGATCATCGTCTGGGCGTCGCTGATCGGCTCGCCGTCGGCGTTGTGCAGGCTCATGTGCAGCACGGTGCGGCCGTTGACGGTGGCCGAGAGCGGCACGTAGACGGTGGTCTTGCCGCCGGGGCCGATCTCCATCGACTTGGTGTACTCGCCGATCGACAGGCGCTCGGAGTTCTCCGAGAAGATCGACAGGTGCACCGTCACCGAGTGGTCGCTCAGGTCGTTGGCGACCAGGACGCCGAGGGTGCCGTTCTTGCTGGCCAGGGTGATCGGGTCGCCGGGGATGACGTGGACGCTGTCCTTGCCGTCCTGCACGGCCTCGCCGACCCGGGCCAGGGCCGCGGCGCCCAGCTCCTCGTCGTCGCGCCACCAGGCCGACTCCACCCGCAGGACCGAGGGCCGGAACGGGTCGCCGTCCTCGGTGAGCGCGCTGTTGAACAGCTGCACCTGGCGGCGGATGTCGTGGACCCGCTCCAGGTGGTCGTCGTCGAGTTCGGCTTCGGACGCCTGATCGGGGTAGGCGAGTCCCTGCCGCTCCTCGGTGCCCCCGGCGTCGGCCTCGACGTCGGCGAGCGAGACCGCCTCCAGCCACGGCAGGTCCTCGGTGGCCTCGAGGAGTCCGGTGGCGTACTCCGGGCTGGGGTCCCAGTCGCGCGGCGGGGCCAGGACGAGGGTGCGGTCGGAGCCGGCGCCCTCCGCGCTGATCATCGCGGTCTCGGCGGCGAACCGCTGCCGGGCGAGGGTGGCCGACCCGGGGGCCCGGCTGTCGGCGCCCAGCACGCGGGTGAGACCGCTGTCCGCGACGAGCGCGGTGGCGTCGTCCCGGTCGGGGACGGGCAGGGAGGCGGCCGCGGAGGGGGTGTGGCCGAGCGTGCGCCGCGCGGGCAGAGCGGAGTCGTCCAGGACGAAGGTGGTGGCGCCGTTGGCGGCCAGGAGGTCGCGGGTCGCCTCGTCCATGGTGCCCTGCGCGGGCCAGGCGAGCGAGGGGTCGGCCTCGCGCCCCAGGAGCCCGGCCACCGTCTCGCGCCCCAGCGTGATCGACGCCTGCGCGTCGTCCTCGAGGTCGGCGCCGAGCAGCGCGGGCAGGTCGGTGTCCGCGTAGGGGGTGGCCAGCAGCGGGTCCTCGGCGAGCCACAGCCTGGCGTGCGCCAGCCAGACCCGGGCCTCGATGCTGGCCTCGTGCTCGGCCAGGGCGGGACCGGCTCCCGTCTCCGGGGTGTTCTCGGCGGACCAGTAGCCGCCGGCGCCCAGGCGCTGGATGTCGTCGAGGAGGCCGGGGTCCACCGCCCAGGTGATCGGGACGGGGTCGGCCGGGCTGGGCGCCGTCTCGGGCGCGGGCTCGACGTCCGTCTGCTCCTCGTCCGCCGGCGTCTCGTCGGGGGAGGCCGAAGGGCTGCTCTGGGGGGAGGGCGAGGGGCTCTGCGTGTTCTCGGGGGCCGCGTCCGCTTCGGCCTCCTCGGGGCCGGTGTAGGTCGGGTCGATCTCTCCGTCCTGCGAGCCCGCGCTGAGCAGGCGGCCCAGCCGGCCTTCCCCGGTCAGCTCCTCGGGCAGGTCCGCGTCGAGGTAGGTGTCGTCGTCGGAGCGCCGGGGCCGGTCCATGAGCGGCCACACCCAGGCGACCTCGAGCGCCTCGGTGTCCTCGCCCGCGGTGTAGGGGAGGAAGGTGCGCAGGACGCCGATCTCGCCGGAGTCCTCACTGGTCGCGTCGACGGTCAGCGGGTAGACGCCGAACCCGCCGCGCAGGTCCAGGTCCTCGGCGTCGACCTCGAGTTCGAACGGGGCCGAGGCGCCGGGAGGCAGGTCGGCGTCGATCTCGACGGAGGGGCCCGACTGGAAGGGGGCCGGGGAGGACCCCTCCGCGTGCGCGTCGAGGGCGGCGCGGTCGGCCAGCGGGTAGAGGTTGTAGCGCAGCCGCACCGTGATGCCCCCGATGGGGTTCTCGGTGGTGTTGCTGACGCGTCCTGTGACGGTGACGGTGCTCTTCTCACCGACCGCCTCGGGGGTGATCTCGGAGATGACCAGGGGCGGGTTCTCGGTGTCCTCGTCGGAGGAGGGCACGGCCGGGACGGCCCCGGGGGCGGACGGCGCGGGCGCGACAGCGGCCGCGGCCGGAGCGGGTTGGAGCGGGGTCAGTGCCGGAAGCACCGCGATGGCGGTGGCCATGACCGCGCCCAGGTGAGCAATTCGACGCACGCCTCTGGGTCTTCCGAATCGGGTTCGACGCCCGGCTGGAGCTGCCACGCCGGTGGCTCCACAGGATAGGAGAGCCGCCGTAAGGTCGTGATGAACCGTGGAGGCGGGTGCCCGCGGCAACGGTCTTCAGTCCGGATGTCTTCGGGTGAGTGTGGGCGGGAAGCACAGCGCGGGGAGTGCGCTCGCCCGGATTGACGATACCTCTTAACGGTCGGGCTTCGCAGAACTTGCGGAGCGGCCCGGTGCCGGGACGGGCGCGCTTTTCGGTGAGGCCGGGCGGTCCTTCCCCGTTGTTCCGGAACCTGGTCCGCCCGAGTCGGTCCGGCGTCGGCCGCGCCGGTTCCGGGGCCGGGTCCTCCGCGGCGGCGACCGGGTTCTCCCGGGAGCGCCGACGGACGCCGGCGGCGGCCCCGGAACCGGCTCGGGAGAGGGACCCGGAGGGCGGGGCGGGACGGCATGTCGACTTCGCGGGGTCCGCGCGGACCGCTCCCGCCGGTTCCCCTGTCGCCGTCGATCCGCCTGGCAGGGCCGGTAACCTCTGTGCCTGTGTCGAACACTGCGTTTCCGGATCGGATGCCCGATCCCCAGGCCGCTGCGGCGGAGTCCGAGGCCGAGCTGACGAGCGAGCAGCGGGCGGCGGTCGCCTCGCTGTTGGGTTCGGTCGGCGCGGTCGTCACCGAACTGGGGGAGCGCTTCGCCGGGGCGGGGCACGAGCTGGCGGTCGTCGGCGGCCCCGTCCGCGACGCGCTGCTCGGGCGTGAGGTGCACGACATCGACCTGACCACCGACGCGGTGCCCCAGCGCGTCCTGGAACTGGTCGACGGCTGGGCCGACGCGGTGTGGACGATCGGGATCGAGTTCGGCACCGTCGGCCTGCGCAAGAACGGCCACCAGGTGGAGATCACCACCTACCGGAGCGAGTCCTACCGGCTCAAGTCCCGCAAGCCCGACGTGAGTTACGGCGATTCGCTGTACGAGGACCTGGTCCGGCGCGACTTCACGGTCAACGCGATGGCGGTCAGGCTTCCCGGCGGCGAGTTCGTGGACCCGTTCGGGGGGCTCGCGGACCTGGCCGCGCGCAGGCTCCGCACGCCCGGCAGGCCCGAGGACTCGTTCAGCGACGATCCGCTGCGGATCATGCGGGGGGTCCGGTTCGCCGCGCAGCTGGGGTTCGCCATCGACGGACCGGTGCGGGAGGCCGCGACCGCGATGTCGGACCGGCTCGGGATCGTCTCGGCCGAACGGGTCCGCGACGAGCTCGTCAAGCTGTTGCTGAGTCCCGCGCCGCGGGTCGGCGTCGCCCTGATGGTGGACACGGGGATCGCCGACCACGTGCTCCCCGAGCTTCCCAGGATGAGGCTGGCCATTGACGAGCACCACCGCCACAAGGACGTCTACGAGCACTCGCTGACGGTCCTCGACCAGGCGGTCGAGCTGGAGCGCGCCCGCGGTATGGCGCCCGACCTGGTGCTGCGCCTGGCCTCGCTGCTGCACGACATCGGCAAGCCCAAGACCCGGGCCTTCGAGTCGGGCGGCCGGGTGACCTTCCACCACCACGAGGTGGTGGGCGCGTCGATGAGCAGGAGCCGCCTGGGCGCGCTGCGCTTTCCCAAGGACGTCGTGAACGACGTCAGCAAGCTGGTCGCCCTGCACCTGCGGTTCCACGGCTACGGCAAGGGCGAGTGGACCGACTCCGCGGTGCGCCGCTACGCCCGCGACGCGGGGCCGCTGCTGTCGCGCCTGCACATCCTGACCCGCGCCGACTGCACCACCCGCAACAGGCGCAAGGCCGCCGCGCTGGCCCGCGCGTACGACGACATCGAACTGCGTATCGAGCAGCTGGAGCAGCAGGAGGAACTGGACCGGATCCGCCCGGACCTCGACGGCAACGAGATCCAGGAGGTCCTCGGTGTGGGTCCCGGCCCCGTCGTGGGCCGGGCGTGGAAGTTCCTGCTGGAGCTGCGCCTGGAGAACGGCCCCATGGGGAAGGAGGCCGCGGCCGAGGAGCTGCGTGCCTGGGCCGCCGGGCAGGAACGGGTCGACTGAGCGGTGGACCGCCGGACCCGCGGGGAGGCCGCCGCCGCGGTCTTCCCCGCCCGGCGGGTCCCGTTGCCGTTGTCGGGCGGGGCGTTTCCCCGGGGAACCGGCCGGTCCTCCGCGCCATCGTTACCGTCCAGTGTCCTTCCACCTGTGTCCATTACGTTCCGTTGTCACTGTTGTGAACGATCGGTCACCTATCGGGGGTATGGGGGGCGTCTGCGGCGGAAAGTCGTGCGACGCGGCGTATCTCCTTCCGGGTAAGACGTTCCGTCCCCCTGGTTCCGCCCCGGCCCGGAATCGGGAGGCCGCGTCCCGGCCGCGATCGATGGCTTCCGGCGAAGGGCGAAGCTGAACGCAATCCGTTTTTCGCTACTGAGAGTTAGCATTTGTCGAAAAATTGAAATGAATTCAATTTTCGAACCCGCGATCGAATAGCCCCTTCTGTCCTGCGGGATTCGCGGAAGACGAGTGGACGGGGAGTACGGCCTGATGGTCCGGAGCATCCGCTGCGACCCCTCGAGAATTCCGCCCGGGTGCTGCTAAGGTCGCCGTGGTCATCCCGGGTTCCCGAGGGGGAGCACCTCTGACGGGCAGGTTCCGATCTGTTCCGGCACGGTCCGGCGAGAACGGATGGCATTCTTCCGTTCTCACGGAGAGTAAGGGGATGGCGTTATGGGGAAGCCCGTCGACGGCGAGCGCGCGCACTCCCCGGAGGGCGCGCCCGGGCTCGCGAGAGGCGGTCGACCGCGCCGTGAGCGCTGGTGGCGGTGGCTGACGGGCAGAGCCGCGCAGGCCCCGCCGGCGCCGGAGCCCCCGGCCCGGCAGGCGCGGCCCGAGTCGAGGCCGCCCCAGGGCGACCCGGAGCCGCAGAACCGGGACGACTCCGAGGACCTGCTTCCCACCGCGCTGGCGAGCCTGGCCATGCGCGACCTCACGCTCGTCGACTCCCTGCTGGCGTTCGTCGAACGGCTCGAACGGCAGGAGGAGGACCCCGAACAGCTCGACGTGCTGTTCCAGATCGACCACCTCGCCACCCGTATGCGGCGCAACGGCGAGAACCTGCTGATCCTCGCGGGACACGGGGTCGAGGGCAAGCACCGCGAGGCGGTCCCCCTGCTCGACGTCGTCCGCGCCGCGATGTCCGAGGTCAGTGAGTACACCCGGGTGCGGACCCGGGAGCTTCCGGAGGACACGGCGATCTCCCCCGAGGCGGCGGACGACATCAGCCACCTCATCGCCGAACTGCTGGACAACGCCATCGCGAACTCCTCGGACAGCATCCCGGTGACGGTCAGGGGACGGCTGGCCGAGGACGGCGCGCTCCTGATGGAGGTCGTCGACGACGGGATCGGGATACCGGACGACCGCCTCGCCCAGCTCAACACGTGGCTCGCGACCCCGCCCTCGCTGAACGAGGAGGTCATCCGGCACATGGGCCTCTACGTCGTCAGCCGCCTCGCCGCCCGCCAGGGCGCCGGCGTGCGGCTGCAGACCAGGCCCTTCAGCGGGACCACCGCCCACATCCGCGTCCCGGCCGAGGTGATCGGTCCCGTTCCGCGTCCGCCGCGCGGTCCGGCCGCTCCGGTGGAGCCGCAGGCCCCGGGCCTTCCCGCACCACGCCGGGGCCCTGTCCCCCGTTCCGGCTCCGCCACGTCCGTGGGGCCGACCGGTCTGCCCCGCAGGGACCCCGAGCGGAGGCGGGACGTGCCCGTGGAGCCCGCTCCCGAGCGGGACGGGCCGCGGCGGCACGGGGCCCCGGAGAGGGCCGACGGCGAGCTGTGGGAGCTGCCCCGCCGCAGGCCCGTCGAGGAACCGCGCCGGAGCCGCGGCGGGAGGAGCGCGGAGGAGGGGGAGGAGACGGCGCCGGCGCGCGGCCGTCGCCCCCAGCGGGCCGCCGCGTCGGCGGCGGGGCGGTCGCCCGGCTTCGCCGAGCGGATCCGCGCCGACCTGGACGGCTTCATCAGCGGGCAGACCGAGGCGGCCGAGCGGGTCGCGCGCGGTGGCGAGGGGAACGAGCGCGCAGCAGGTCCGGGGAAGGCGGTGGAGAAATGACCGGTTCGGGTTCCGAGGTCGAGAAGTTCAACTGGGTCATCGACAACTTCGTGCGGGACGTGGCGGGGGTGAACCACGCCGCGGTGGTCTCGGCCGACGGGTTGCTGCTGGCCCGCTCCCGAGGGCTGCCCACCGAGCAGGCCGAGCAGCTGGCGGCGGTCGCCAGCGGGATGCTCAGCCTCGCGCAGGGCACGTCGCGCATGTTCGACCAGGGGGACTGCGAGCAGACCATCGTCCGCATGCAGCGCGGCTACCTCTTCCTCACCTCGATCGGCGACGGGTCGTGCCTGACCGTCCTGGCCGCCAGCGACTGCGACATGAAGGTCGTGGCGTACCAGATGGCGATGCTCGTGGAGAACACCGGGCACGTGCTCACCCCCAGGCTCCGGGGTGAACTACGGGAAGCACTCATCAACTGACCGCGGCCGCCGACGACCACCCAGGAGGGACGCGCACCATGATCCCCACGCCACCACCGGGGGCGAGCACGCGGGTTCGTTCGTACGCCCTGACGCTGGGCCGCACCAGGCCCTCCGTCCCGCTGCTCCTCGAAACCCTCGTGACCGCCCTGGACCCCGGCCCGGCCGGGCTCGCGGCGATGACGCCCGAGCAGCGGAGGATCTACCTGGCCTGCGCGGAGTCGCGGTCGGTCACCGAGATCGCCGCCGAGGTCGAACTGCCCGTCGGCGTGGTGCGGGTGCTCGTCAGCGACCTCGCCCAGCAGAACCTGGTCGAGGTCCACCGCACCGTCGGAAGCGGGCCGCAGGCGGACACCGAACTCCTGGAGAGGATCCTTCATGGCCTCCACGCCATCGCCGGGTAGCGGCTCCAAGAAGGTCTCGGCGAAGATCGTCGTGGCCGGCGGCTTCGGCGTCGGCAAGACGACGCTGGTCGGCGCGGTCTCGGAGATCCCCCCGGTCAACACCGAGGCGATCATGACCCAGGCCGGCGCGGACCACGACGACCTCTCGGACGTCCCCGACAAGACGACCACCACGGTCGCCATGGACTTCGGGCGCATCACCATCGCCCGGGACCTGATCCTCTACCTCTTCGGAACCCCGGGCCAGTCCCGGTTCTGGTTCATGTGGGAGGACCTCACGCGCGGGGCGCTCGGCGCGGTCATCATCGTCGACACCCGCCGGCTGGAGGACTCCTTCCAGGCCATCGACTACTTCGAGAAGTACACCGACCTCCCGTTCCTGATCGCGGTGAACCGGTTCGAGGGTGTCCCGATGCACCCGGTGGAGGACATCGGCTCGGCGCTCGCCCTGGACGACGACGTACCCGTCACCGTGTTCGACGCCCGCGACCGGAGGCAGTCGGCCGGGGTCCTGGCGCAGCTGGTGGAGTACACCATGAGGTTCGAGGCGGGCCCCGCCCTGACCGCCTGACGAGTGAGTGGACAAGGGAATGCGCAAGATACTGATCGTCGGGGCCGGACAGGCGGGCCTCCAGCTCGCCCTGAGCCTCCTGCAGCACGAGTACGACGTCACCGTCATGACGGCCCGCACCGCGGGTGAGGTCGCGACCGGGCGGGCCGTCTCGGTCAACATGATCACCGGGGACCAGCTCGCCCTGGAGCGCGCCTACGGCCTGGACCTGTGGGACGGTCAGGCACCCCCCATCCGGGGCTCGCACCTGTTCAGCCCCGAGGTCGGGCCGTGGCCCGGATACGACTGGACGGGCTACTACCGGGAGCCCGCGCAGTCGGTGGACGAGCGCGTCAAGATGTCGGTCTGGCTCGATCTGTTCGAGCGGATGGGCGGCAGGGTCGTCATCCACCCCGTCACCGTCTCGGACCTCGACCACCTCACGAGGATGTACGACCTGACGGTCGTCGCCGCGGGCCAGTCCGGCCTGGCGGAGATGTTCCCGGCGGACCACGACCGGCGGGGGCGGGAGGGCCTGGTCGAGAGCGTCACGGCGATCGCCTACGTCACCGAGGTCGAGGGGGACCCGGCCGCCGAGCTGAGCGTGGGGGGCTGGATGCCCGGGATCGGTCAGCTGATCAGCATCCCCAGCCTGTCGCTGAACGGCCCCTGCCGCCTGCTCTACATCGGGGGGCCCACGGCCGGGGCCATGGGGTCATGGCCCGAGCGGATGACCCCCCGGAAGCAGCTGGACCTGATGCTGGACGCGGTCGAGGACCACCTCCCGGACCTGTACGAGGTGTACAAGGACGTCCAGCTCGTCGACCGCAGGTCCGTGACCATGGACTACTCGGTCCCGCTGGTCCGCGATCCGGTGGCGGTCCTGCCCTCGGGCAGGCGGGTGCTCGGGATCGGCGACACCGTCGTCGTGACGATGCCGGGCTTCGCGCAGAACGCCAACAACGAGTGCCGCAGCGCGGACGTCTACCTCAGGGCCATCCTCGAGCACGAGGACCGGCCCTTCGACGAGGACTTCATGCGCGCGGCCTTCGCCGGGTTCGAGGAGTTCTCCCGGCCCTTCTGCGGCGACCTGGTACGGCTCATGTCCACGGTCCCGCCGCACCTGTACGAGGTGTACAAGACCGCGAACACCTGCCAGGCCGTCGCCGACCGCTTCGTCGAGGGCTTCAACGACCCCGCGGACATGATGGGCTGGCTCGGCGACGAGAAGGCCACCCGCGCCTACCTGGCCGAGGCCGCGGGCGGCTGAACCGGGGCCGGTCCACGGGAGAGCCCCGGGAACGGACGGCCCGTCTTCTCAGGGCCTCCCGTCCGTGAGGTGACGGCCGAGCCAGTCGGCGGCCGCCGCGTCGACGGTCCTGGCGTGCGGGGTCTGCGGGGCCGCCGAGACACCCGGCTCCTCCGCGAGGGGGTGCGCCATGCCGGGAACCTCCACGAGGGCGGCGCCCAGGGCGTCGCGGAGCCGGACCGCGTCGTCGCGGAACTCGGCGTGGTCGTGCTCGCCGCTGATCAGCAGCAGACGGGAAGCCACCGCGAGTCCGGCGATCTCCGGGGCGCGGGCGACGTAGTCGATCTGGTCGGCGGCCTCCTCGGCGGCGGGGGTCCACTCGTAGCGCCCGCCGTACGCGCGTTCGCCGACGGCGATCAGGCCGCGCGCGGTGATCACCGGGTTCACCAGTACCGCTGCGGCGACCGGCACCTCGGCCTCCGCCAGCACGGTGAGGGCGACCGCGCCGCCCGCCGAGCCGCCGACCAGGCCGACCGGCCCGTCGGAGGCGTCCAACCGCTCGCGCAGCGCGGCCAGCACGGCGGGGAACTCCCGCGCCGCGTCCCGGATCAGCGGCCGGTACAGCTTCAGCAGCGGATCGGTGACCGCGTCGCCCATGACGGTCTCGATGTCGTCGGGCGTGCGCGCCCCGTGCAGCGGCAGGTCCAGGAAGACCCGCCAGGCGTCCAGGCCCGCCAGCGGCAGCGCCGCGGCCATCGCCTCGGCGGAGCGGGGCGCGTCCATCATGTGCCAGACGACGACCAGCGGGGCGGAGGCGGCCCCGCCGGCCGGGGGCAGGGCGACGTAGGGAACCCCCGCGGCCGCGCCGATCCGCGGGTTGGTACCGGTCCGGGGCGGCATTGAGGACTCCTCGTGCTGTGGGTTCTTCGACATGGGACGATCCTCGCTCCCGAAGCTGACAGATCCCGTCAGTTGTGGAGGGCGGGTTCGGATCCGCGCTCCCCGGGGCGAGGACCGAGCATGAGGGTTTCGTCGACGGTCGTGGGTTTTCTGCCCGTTTCGGGGCCGGGAAGGGCGGAAAGCCCGTGATCATTCCGGGCGGGACCGGCCCGCGAACCCCCGCGTCACGGGCATCCGTCAGGTGCGCGCGGCGGGTTCGGGAACCGGCGCCGCCCGGTGCCGGAGGACCAGCCAGCACGCGGCCATCAGGCCGTACCCGGCGGCCATCGCCAGCACCACCGGGAGGGAGACCCCCGAGGGCGGGACCACCAGCGCCGCGACGGCGGCGGCCGCGACGAAGGCGGCGTTGAAGAGCGTGTCGTAGACGGAGAAGACCCGGCCCCGGTAGGCGTCGTCGACATGCCGCTGGACCAGCGTGTCGACGGTGACCTTCACGCCCTGGGAGACCACGCCCAGCGCGAACGCCGCGACCGGGAACACCGCGGCGTCGAACGGGGTCCCGAACGCCAGCAGCGACACCGCCCCGGACACCAGCAGACCGGCGACCCAGGTCTCCGCGCGCATCCGGTCCCGGGCCCACGGGGTGGCGACCGCGCCGACGAGGAAGCCCGCCGCGGACGCCCCCAGCGACACGCTGAACGAGGCGAGCCCGGCGGTCCCCCCGGCGGTGAAGGTGTTGTTGTAGAGCAGCAGCGTCATGATCGTGGAGACGCCGAACAGGAACCGGTGCCCGGCGATCGTGGCCAGTCCGTCGCGGGCGGGCCGGCGCAGCCAGATGTGCCGCGCGCCGTCGGCCATCCCCGCCACGACGCCGCGCAGCGCCGCCCGCACCCGCTCCGACTCGGCGGCCAGGTCGGGGCCCAGTTCGTCGCGGCGGAGGGTCGCGGCGGCGACCCCGGCCAGGCCGAACCCGGCGCCCGCGCCGAGCAGGATCAGCGCGGTGCCGCCGGTGCCCTCCCCGCCGAGCAGCCGCAGCCCGGCCCCGGCGCCCGCGCCGAGGAAGGCGGCCACGGTCCCGCAGGTGGGGGTGACCGCGTTGGCCATGACGAGCTTCTCCCGCGCCACCACGTGCGGAAGCGCGGCCGACAGCGCCGCCAGGAAGAACCGGTTGACGCTCAGCAGGCACAGCGCGGCGAGCAGGAACGGCGCGCCGTCCGACCCGGCCGCGGCCAGCGCGGCCGTCGCCGCCGCGAGCACCGCCTTGATCAGCGCGGACGACAGGAGGACCTGCCGGCGCGACCACCGGTCGATGAACACCCCGGCGAACGGCCCCACCAGGGAGAAGGGCAGCAGCAGGGCCGCGAACGCCGCCGCCACCGCCCCGGCCGTGGTGTGCTGCTCGGGTGTGAAGAAGACGTACCCGGCAAGCCCGGCCTGGTAGACGCCGTCGGAGAACTGCGAGACCACCCGGGTCGCGAAGAGCCTGCGGAACCGGGGGCCGCGCAGCACTTCGCGCAGATCACCGTAGAAGGACACCCGCCTAGCGTAAGGCGGTCACTCCAGCATGCCGTCCGCGGTGCTGACCCCGGTGGGCCAGTCGGTGGCCACGCCGGCGGCCAGCTGGTCGCCGCTCACGATGAGGTGGACGAAGCCGCTGCTGGTGCACGAGCCGCCGCCGTCGTCGGTGGTGGAGTACTGGAGGTCGACGCTTTCATCGGTGCTGTCGGTGGCCAGGACCTCCCACTCGCACGTCGTGCCGTCGCCCATGGACAGGTCGGCCGTGCCGACCCTCTCCCCGGCGGTCATGTGGATCTCCAGCTCCCAGGTGCTCACCTCGGCGCCGTCGGGGTCGTACTGCGTCATGGTCCCCGACCAGCTGCCGTCCATGGCCTCGGGGAAGACGCCGCGCCCCTCCGTGGTCTCCTCCGGGGACTCCCGGGGGGTCTCCTCCGGGGTGGTCTCCGGGGTGCTCTCGGGTGTGGTCTCCTCGGCCGGCGAGGACTCGGTCACCGGGGTGGGGTCCTGGCGGGCCTCGGGCCCTCCCGACCCGCCTCCGCGTACGAGCACCACGATGATCGCGATGACCAGGCCCACGATGACGACGCCTCCCGCGGCCACCAGCACCACGCCGGCGGGGTTCCCGCGCCGGGGAGGGGGAGGCGGCGCGGGCGGGCCGTACTGCGGCGGGGGGTAGCCGCCCTGCCACTGCGGCCCCTGCTCGGGCGGAAAAGGAGGTTGCTGGGGGTAGGTCACGGTTCGGCCGTCCCTTCCGGGGGAAAAGGCGCCAGTTCTTCCAGCGGATCATAGGACGCGGGGCATGGGGAGCACACCAGGTGTCGGCCGACCGTTCCGCGTTCGTGTCCGGCGGCTTCTCGGCGGGAGCGGGGCCCGTGCCCGGGCTCTTCCGAGTCGTGCGGTTCCCGCACCACCCCGGTTCCTCGCACTCCGTTGAGATGACGTGAACCGGCGTCTGGTTCGGGATCATCCCGGTCGTTTCCTCGCGGACCGACGGAAAACGGGTGCCGGCGCCACCGCCGAACGGCGGTCGCGCCGGCACCCGCGGGGCCGCGAGGGCGGAGCGGTGGTCGCCCCGCCCCCGCTCAGCTCCCGATCTCGCCGGAGATGAACTTCTCGACGGCGTCGTGGGCCTCGGCGTCGGAGTACTGCTCGGGCGGGGACTTCATGAAGTAGGAGGACGCGGACAGGATCGGTCCGCCGATGCCGCGGTCCTTGGCGATCTTCGCGGCGCGCACGGCGTCGATGATGATCCCCGCGGAGTTGGGCGAGTCCCACACCTCCAGCTTGTACTCCAGGTTCAGCGGGACGTCACCGAAGGCGCGGCCTTCCAGGCGGACGTACGCCCACTTGCGGTCGTCCAGCCACGGCACGTGGTCCGACGGGCCGATGTGCACCGCGCCGGCCTTCATCTCGTGCGGGATCTGCGAGGTGACGGACTGGGTCTTGGAGATCTTCTTGGACTCCAGCCGCTCGCGCTCCAGCATGTTCTTGAAGTCCATGTTGCCGCCGAAGTTCAGCTGGTAGGTGCGGTCCACGATCACCCCCCGGTCCTCGAACAGCTTGGACAGCACGCGGTGCGTGATGGTCGCGCCGATCTGCGACTTGATGTCGTCGCCCACGATGGGCACGCCCGCGTCGGCGAACTTCTTCGCCCACACGGGGTCCGAGGCGATGAACACCGGAAGGGCGTTGACGAACGCGACGCCCGCGTCGATGGCGCACTGGGCGTAGAAGCGGTCCGCCTCCTCCGAGCCCACCGGAAGGTAGGAGACCAGGACGTCGACCTTCGCCGCCTTGAGGGCCGCGACCACGTCGACCGCGTCCTCGGAGGACTCCTCGATGGTCTCCTGGTAGTACTTGCCCAGCCCGTCGAAGGTCGGACCGCGCTGCACCGTCACGCCGCTCGGCGGGACGTCGCAGATCTTCACGGTGTTGTTCTCGCTCGCCGTGATCGCGGCGGACAGGTCCTGTCCCACCTTCTTGGCGTCCACGTCGAACGCCGCGACGAACTCGATGTCCCGTACGTGGTACGGGCCGAACTCCACGTGCATGAGGCCGGGCACGCGGGACGCGGGGTCCGCGTCCCGGTAGTAATGGACGCCCTGGACGAGCGAGGCGGCACAGTTCCCCACGCCCACGACGGCTACGCGTACCGAACCCATGGCGGTGGTCTCCTTCTGTTGGTCTGAATCCTGAGTTCGCGCGGCGCCTCCCGGGGCGCGCCGCGCTGTGGCCGGGTGTCGCCGGGTGTCACACCGGCGGTCCCGGCCGGGGCGGTGCGGGGCCCGGCCGGGACCGCGCGTCTCGCTGTTCCCGCGCGATGAGGCCGTCCAGCCAGTGGATCTCCCGTTCCACGGACTCGGCGTCATGGCGGTACAGCTCGAACGTGTAGTCGTCGGCGGGTCCCGGAGCGTGCGCCAGGCGCGCTCGCAGGTCCGCCAGCCGGGTGTGCAACCGGTCCCGGCGACCGTGCAGGATGCGCAACCGCACGTCCGGCCCGGTGTGGCCGAACAGTGCGAAGTGCACGCCGAAGCACTCGTCGTCGGAAGTCGCCGGAGCGACCTCGGTGAGCAGCCCGTGCAGGTGCTCGTGGCCGGTGTCGGTGAGCCGGTAGACGATCCGGGACCGCCTGCCGCCGCGCGCCGAGCCCTCGGCCTGCGGCGTCTGGGAGACGTGCCCCTGGCGGAGCATCTCCTTCAGGCAGGGGTACAGCGAGCCGTAGGAGAACGCCCGGAACGCGCCGAGTTGGAAGGTCAGCCGCTTGCGCAGCTCGTAGCCGTGGAGCGGGGCCTCGTACAGCAGCCCCAGCACCGCGAGCTCCAGCACCCTCGTCCTGCGCGCGCTCATCCGTCACCTCCGCCCGTGCCTTCACCGGACGCATTGAAAAGCCCCTGCCCGAGAGGGAGGGGCGTGCGCGTCCACGTGTTTTGGGTGAGTATGAGTATATCGGGCCGATATATTTCACCACCCTGTGACCCTTGGAACGCCTGGGGGGCGAGGCTTCTTCCGCAGCGGGCGCCCCCTCCCCGGACGGAGCCGCTCCGGAGCCCTTCCCGAGGCCGTTCGGAGGAAATCGGGGAAACCGCGAGATCACGGGCGGGTCCGGCGGTGCGGAAACCGGGCGCGGAGGGCGACGTCCCGGCGGGCCGCGGCGGAGGCCGCTGTTTTCTTCCGCCGTCCGGTGTTGCGTTCCTAACACCGGGCTGCCGTGACCCCTCCGGGTGACAAGCGCTTTCCGCTCTTCTTCCGCCTGTGCGGCCCCTCCGGTGGACACGCGCCCCCGACGGGTCCCCGCCGTCCGGGCGTTGGGGCGTACGCTGTCATCCGCGCGTCGGCCGGCTCCGGACGATGCGCTCGGGGCACCGGGGCGGGTACCCTCACGCGTGGGTTGTGCTATGCGGCGCTACCGCCCTAACGTAACGTTCGCCCCCAACAGGACCACCGCCGCAGAGCGCTCCGCGCGGCAGCCGGTATTAAGCCAGATACCGGCGGTGCGGCCGGTCCACCGTTCACGGACGACAGTGAACGGCCAGAACGAGGAGCGGCCTCGTGGTCGTCCCGGGGATCTCTCTACCCCGTGGCGTCCTGTCGAAGCGCGGCCCGCGCGAAGGGTCCGCGAACGCGGAGTCGCCCCTGAAGCCCCGCTCCGAACGGCCAGTGACAGGAGGTCAGGCAGCAGCCGGTTCGATCCCGCCCGGGAGCCCCGTACCGCCACGTCCGGAGGACGGATCCGGTGGGGGAGGCCAGGACGGGAGAACGACGGGAGTGATCGAGAAAGGTCTCTCGACCGGTGGAACGACCCAGTGCGCCCGTTGCGCGATAATCGCGAGCGAACGCGCCTGGACGACCACGGGCCCGAAACGCTTTTCGAGAACTACGACCCAGGGAGTGATTCTCGGGTGCTTCCGGATTGGCGAGCGTCATCCAGAACAGAGATCGCAGGACGGTCCGCCCGGTCGGCTGTACGGGCGACACCGGTTCCGCGAACGCCGTCCTGGTGGTCGCGACTCCGGAACGACCTTGATGAACACGCTCTAGGGCGGGCGGGCTCTCCCCGCGCCGCTCCGGGGCCGCAGCTGCCCCTCCCAGGAGTCATCAGGCCGATCGGCCGCTATCAGACGAACGAGGACGCGTGAGTACCGAAAGACGACGGAGCGCCGGTGGTCGCCGCCGGGCCGATGGCCCGGTGGACGAACCGCGCGGCAACGGCGGCAGGCGGGGCCGGGGCGGTCCCGCCGAGGACGAGCGCGCCGCGGCGGGCCGCCGCGGGCCGCGCGAGGAGGACGGCTTCTGGGCGGACGAGCGCCCCCGCCGTTCCGCGCCGTCCCGTGACGAGGGGGAGCGGCCGCGCCGCTCCCGTGCCGCGCAGGACGACGTGGACGACCGGCCGCGCCGCTCCCGGCGTGCGGGCGGGGACGCCGACGAGGAGCGCCCGCGCCGCCGCGCGGCCGCGGCCGAGAGCGGGGGGGCCGGCGGCCGCCGCCGCGCCCGCGGGGACGGCGACCCCGACGAGCGGCCTCCGCGCCGCCGCCGTCCCGACGAGGAGGGCAGGGGAGGGCGCCGCCGCGCCACCGCGCACGGCGCCCGCGCCGAGTCCGGCCGCCGCCGCGCACGCAAGGACGAGGACGAGGAGCTCGACGAGCGGGGCCCGGTCAAGCGCTTCTTCGCCAAGACGTGGAAGCCCGCGCTCATCACCTTCTCGGTCCTGTTCATCCTCGGCGTCGTGGGGATCGGCGTCGCGTACGTGATGGCGCCCTCACCCGAGGAGATGGACTCGCAGGCCGACGTCGAACTCGCCGCGACCCTCGTCACCTTCGAGGACGGCGACAAGGCCACCCAGTTCGGCGAGAGCCAGCGCATCCCGGTCACCATCGACCAGATTCCCGACTCCGTGATCGACGGCGTGCTGGCCGCCGAGCAGCGCACCTTCTACGAGGACGGCGCGATCAACCCCGTCGGCCTGGCGCGCGGCGTCGTCTTCGGCGGGACCCAGGGCGGCGGATCGACCATCACCCAGCAGATGGCCCGCAACTACTACGACGGCCTGACCCGGAACGAGCCGTCCCGGATCGAGTCGTACGTCCGCAAGTTCAACGAGATCATGATCGCGTTCAAGGTCGAGCAGAGCCTGAGCAAGGACCAGATCATCGAGCAGTACCTGAACACGATCTACTTCGGGCGCGGCCTGGGCGTGCAGACCGCGGCCCAGGGCTACTTCGGCAAGGACGTCAGCGAGCTGGACTACGCCGAGGGCGCGTTCATCGGCACGGTCATCCAGCAGCCGGGCAACTTCGGCCCCGCCGTTCCCGGGTCGGAGATGTACGACATCCTCCAGGAGCGCTGGGGGTACACGGTCGAGGGCCTGGTCGAGATGAACGCGGAGAACCCCGACCGCGGCCTCACCCAGGAGGAGGCCGACGCGCTGGAGTTCCCCGAGCCCCTGCCGCAGTCGGACAACGACAACTACTCGGGCTACCGGGGCTACATCCAGGAGGCCGTCCGCACCGAGATGGCGGACCGCTACGGCCTGAGCGACCAGCAGATCGGGCGGGGCGGCTACCAGATCACCACCACCCTCAACGAGGACTGGATGAAGTACGCCGAGGAGGTCGTCGAGGCGGAGCGGCAGCGCGTCCTGGACACCACCGGCCAGGAGATCCCCGCGGAGACCCAGTTCGGCATCACCACGGTCGACCCCGCCACGGGAGAGATCAAGGCGTTCTACGGCGGGCCCGACCCCACCCAGTACGCCAACCAGTCGCTGGTCCAGCGCGAGCAGGCGGGATCGGCGTTCAAGCCCTACGTGCTGGCCACCGCGCTGGAGCAGGGCATCAGCCTCAGGAGCACCTACGACGGCGACGGCCCCAAGGAGTTCGCCGGGCTGGCCCAGCCGGTCAACAACGACAGCAACGTGAACTACGGCCCGGTCGACCTGATCCAGTCCACCAAGGACTCGATCAACACCAGCTACGTGCAGCTGGCCGAGCAGGTCACCCCTCCGGCCGTGCTGGCCACGGCCCTGGCCGCGGGCATCCCGCAGGAGCAGCTGGACACGGCCGAGCCCGGCCCCAACATCGCGCTGGGCACCGTGTCGGTCTCCTCGCTGGACCAGGCGGGCGGCTTCGCGACCTTCGCCAACGGGGGCGTGCACATGCCCCGGCACATGATCAAGGAGATCATCGGCCCCGAGGGCGAGCCGCTGGTGCCCAAGGACGCCGAGCTCCTGGAGACCGGGTCCGTGGCGTTCAGCGCCGAAACCACGGCCGACGCCACCTACGCGATGCAGCAGGTGATCACGCCGGACCACAACGCGCGGCTGGACGACGGGCGTCCGATGGCGGGCAAGACCGGTACCTCGAACGACGCCGTCTCGGCCTGGTTCGTGGGCTTCGTCCCGCAGCTGTCCACGGCGGTCGGCCTGCACCGCAGCGACAGGCAGCCGCTGGTGCTGCCGGGCGAGGACAGCATCTACGGCGGCCAGATGCCGTCGCGGATCTGGAAGGCCTACATGACCAAGGTCCTGGACGGCCTCGAGCACGAGAGCTTCCCCGAGCCGGTGTACGGCGGCGAGGTCCAGAACCACGTCCCGACCCCCACCCCGGACCCGTCGCCGTCGGAGAGCGAGGAGGCGGAGCCGAGCGACGAGCCCGTCGAGTCGCCGCCCGAGTCGCCGGACGAGTCGCCCAGCATGGAGGCGCCCGACTGCGAGGTCGAGTGGTGGCGTCCCGAGTGCATGGAGCAGGAGTCCCCGGGACCGGGGGCTTCGAACGAACCGCCGGACAACGGCGGCGGAAACGACAACGGCAACGACGACGATGACGACAACGGATTCCTCTGATCCCGATGTCGCACCCTTCCGGTGAGACCGGAACAGCGGGCGCCGACGGCACGTACGCCGTCGGCGCCCCGCCTGTTCCACGACGGGACGCGGTGCCCTGGCTGCCGCTCGCCGGGATCGGCCTGCTCGGCGCGGTCCTGGGCTACCTGGCCAAGGCCCCCTGCCGCTTCGGCGGCGCCTGGTCCGACGGCACGCAGTTCCGGAAGCTGTGCTACAGCGACGTCTTCCCGCTCTACTACCGGGACGGCCTGGACGCCGGCACCGTCCCCTACGTCGACAAGCCGGTCGAGTACCCGGTGCTCACCGGCGGCCTCATGCACGCCGTGGCCAGGGCGGTGTCCTGGCTCCCCGGCCCGTCCGCCCGGGGCTACGGCTACTTCGACGCCACCGTCGCGGTCCTGGGCCTGTGCCTGGTCGCCGCCGTGGTCGGGGTCGGCTGGCTCGCGGGCCGCGGCGGGGTCGGCGCCGAGCCCGGCCGCCCGTTCCGCGCCGGGACCGCGCTGCTCGCGGGGGCCTTCACCGCGCTGGTCCCGGCCGCGCTGCTGACCCTCTACATCAACTGGGACCTGCTCGCGGTCGCGCTCGCGGTGGGCGGGATCGCCGCGTACGCGCGTCGGCGGATGTGGCTGGCGGGGGCGCTGATCGGCTTGGCGACCGCCGCCAAGTTCTACCCGTTCCTGTTCTTCGGCCCGCTGTTCGTGCTCATGGTCCGCGACCTGCTCGCGGGCCGGGGGCGGGCGGCCGTCGCCGACTTCGCCCGGCCGCTGGCCGGCGCGCTGCTCGCGTGGGGCGCGGTGAACCTCCCCGTCTACCTGGCCGCCCCCGAGGGGTGGGCGGAGTTCTTCACCTTCAGCCAGGAGCGCGGGGCCGACTGGGGCTCGGTCTACTACGTGCTCGGCGGCTTCGGACTGTTCCCCTCCGACGACCTGGACGCGGTCAACCTGTTCGGCACCGGTTCGCTGCTGCTGGCCTGCGTGGGCATCGCCCTGCTGGCCCTGCTCGCCCCGCGCCGCCCTCCTGTCGAGCAGCTCCTCTTCCTGGTCGTGGCCGCCTTCCTGGTCACCAACAAGGTGTGGTCGCCCCAGTTCGTGCTGTGGCTGCTGCCGCTCGCGGCGCTCGCCTGGCCGCGCGGCGGGGGCCGCCGGAGGGTCGCCGTCGCCGTGGTCGGGCTGTGGCAGCTCGCCGAGATCGGCTACATCGCGGGCATCTGGCACCACCTGGAGTTCGTCCTGGCCCCCGGGCAGGGGGCCGGGATCGATGCGCCGGCCTACGCCGTCCTCGCTTTCGGACGGCTGTTCTCCCTGCTCATGGTGTGTGTGCTCATCGTTGTGGATTGTCTGGGAAACGGCGATTCCACGGCTTGACAACTGATAGCCTTAACCTTCGTCCGGCTATCGAAGCCCCCGCGAGCCGAGGCTCGCTGCCGGGGCTTCCTGCCCTCCTGCCATGGAGAGACCATGGCCGCAACAGTCCAGAGGAGGTACGTACGCCTATGCGTCGTTACGAAGTCATGGTCATCCTCGACCCCAGCCTTGACGAGCGCACGGTCGCACCGTCGCTCGAGCAGTTCCTGGCGGTCGTCCGCAACGACGGCGGATCCGTGGAGAAGGTCGACGTCTGGGGAAAGCGTCGGCTCTCCTACGACATCGCCAAGAACTCCGAGGGAATCTACGCGGTCATCGACCTCACCGCCCAGCCCGCCACGGTCAAGGAGCTGGACCGCCAGCTCAACCTGACCGAGGCCATCCTGCGCACCAAGGTCCTGCGTCCCGAGGTCCACTAGGGCGTGTTCGGAAGGGGCCTCCGCTCCGGTCGACGCCGTCCCCGACGGACGCGGGCCCGGAACGGCCCTCCCGAGCACCCCGACCCCTCCGGTCACAGCACCACGCCCATCGCACCCCGCTTCTAGGAATCCGGAGCCAAGCAATGGCAGGCGAAACTCAGATCACGATCGTCGGCAACCTGGTCGACGATCCTGAGCTGCGGTTCACCCCCAGCGGGGCCGCGGTCGCGAACTTCCGCGTGGCCTCGACCCCGCGTACCTTCGATCGCCAGTCGGGCGAGTGGAAGGACGGCGAGTCGCTGTTCCTCTCCTGCTCGGTCTGGCGCCAGTACGCGGAGAACGTGGCCGAGAGCCTGCAGCGCGGCATGCGCGTCATCGTGCAGGGCAGGCTCAAGCAGCGGTCGTACGAGACCAAGGAAGGCGAGAAGCGCACCGTCTTCGAGATCGACGTCGAAGAGGTCGGACCCGCGCTGCGCAGTGCCACCGCGAAGGTGACCAAGACGCAGCGCCAGGGCGGCCAGGGCGGCGGCGGTTTCGGCGGGGGTGGTGGCGGCGGCTTCGGCGGCGGCCAGCAGGGCGGTGGCGGCGGTTACGGCAACCAGGGTGGCGGCTTCGGCGGCAACCAGGGTGCCAGGTCCGGCCCGCCCGCGGACGACCCGTGGGCCACCAACGGCGGTGGCGGAGGTTTCGGCGGCGGTGGCGGAGGCTACTCCGACGAACCGCCGTTCTAAGTATTTGTCCCAGTGACCATCCCCGTGAGAAGCGGGGCTCTTGAAAAGGAGCACCACGATGGCAAAGCCGCCAGTTCGCAAGCCTAAGAAGAAGGTTTGCATGTTCTGCCAGGAAAAGATGTCCTACATCGACTACAAGGACACCACCCTCCTGCGCAAGTTCATCTCCGACCGCGGCAAGATCCGCGCTCGCCGGGTCACCGGCAACTGCACCCAGCACCAGCGTGACATCGCCACGTCGGTCAAGAGCGCCCGCGAGATGGCGCTGCTGCCCTACACCAGCACCGCTCGCTGACCGGGACTGACGAGGAGGTATTAGTCGTGAAGCTGATTTTGACCCACGAGGTCACCGGTCTCGGCGCCCCGGGCGATGTTGTCGAGGTGAAGGACGGCTTCGGCCGCAACTACCTGCTGCCGCGCGGGTTCGCCATCCGGTGGACGCGCGGTGGGCAGAAGCAGGTCGACTCGATCCGCCGCGCCCGCGCGGCGCGCGACATCCGCAGCCTGGACGAGGCCAAGCAGGTCGCCGGCCAGCTCGGCGCCCTCAAGGTGACGCTGTCGCAGCGCTCGGGTGACAGCGGTCGCCTGTTCGGCTCGGTCACCGCCTCGGACGTCGCCGCGGCCATCAAGGCCGCCGGCGGCCCGCAGGTCGACAAGCGCCGGATCGAGATCCGCAACCCGATCAAGTCCGTGGGTGACTACAGGGTCGAGGTCCGCCTCCACCCCGAGGTCAGCGCCCCCGTCGCGATCGAGGTCGTCGGCGCCTGAGGCGTCGGGCGCCAAGCGTCGCGCAGAGGTCCCGGTCCGCTTTCGAGCGGGCCGGGACCTCTCGTTTTTGGGTGCCCTTTGCCGGATTTTGACAACACGCCATGCTACTTAAAGTAGTCATTTAGCTACAGTTGGTCACTTATCTTTTCCTGTGGATCCATTGGTCCAAGGAAGGGTCAGGTCAAGTGTCAACTGATGAGCAGCATGCGGGGAAGCCCGGACCGAACCGGCGGAACGTGGTCAGGGGAGCCGTCCTCGCGGTGGGCGGGGTGCTCCTCGGCGGGGGCGCGGACCTCGGAGCCGTACGGGGGGCGCTGGCCGACAGCGGTCCGTCCGTGTACTCCCGTGAGGAGTGGGGCGCCCGACATCCCCGGTACGGAATCAAGGTCCTGGACAGCGGACCGGACCACATCGTGGTCCACCACACGGCCACCGCCAACGTCGAGGACTACTCCAGGCAGCGCGCGTTCGCGCTGTCCAGGGCGATCCAGAACCACCACATGGACGTCAACGGCTGGAACGACACCGGTCAGCAGATCACCATCAGCCGGGGCGGGTACGTCATGGAGGGCCGCAGGGGCAGCCTGTCCGCCGTCGAGGAGGGCGAGCACGTGGTCGGCGCGCACGTGGCCAACCACAACGACCACACCATCGGCATCGAGAACGAGGGCACCTACATGTCGACCCTGCCGCCGACCGCGCTACTGACTGCACTGATCGACACGTGCGCCTGGCTGTGCCTGGCATACCGGCTGAACCCCGTGACGGCGATCGTCGGGCACCGGGACTACAACTCCACGAACTGTCCCGGAGACGAGCTGTACGAGCTGCTGCCCAAGCTGCGCACCGACACGACCGCGCGGGTCGCCCGCCTGCGGCGGGCCCTGCCGCCGACGGACCAGGCGAGGCAGGAGGCGGCGGAGGTGCCGGAGGAGAACCACCCGACCTTCCCCGACGTCCCCCGGCAGGAGCGGACAGCGGAGTACTACCACGGCCCGGCCCTGGGTAAACAGGACGCCGACCGCTGATCCGACGGGCGCACCCCGTTCCCCGGGGTGCGCCCCCCGCGGGTCAGCGTCCGCTGTCCGCCCCGGTCACCAGCCACGCGCTCCCCGCGGCGCGCAGGCCCAGCGTCACCCCGCGGGCCAGCATCCACACCGCGAAGGCCGACCACAGCAGGGTGAGGCCGCCGGTGCCCGGAGGGCTCAGGAGGGGGACCAGCGCGGCGAAGGGCAGGAAGACGAGCATCGTCCACAGGCTCGCCCAGGCGAGGTAGCGCTGGTCTCCGGCGCCCATCAGGATCCCGTCCAGGACCATCACGACCCCGCCCAGCGGCTGCAGGAGCGCGACCACCACCAGCGCCGCCAGGATCAGGGCGCGGACCCGGGGGTCGTCGGTGAACGGGATCCACACCCAGGGGCGCAGCGCGAGGACCAGCACGGTGAAGACGAGTCCCAGCAGCACCCCCCACTCGACCATCCGGCGGGTGGCCCCGCGGGCGCCGACGGTGTCGGAGGCCCCCAGGTAGCGGCCGATGATCGCCTGACCGGCGATCGCGATGGCGTCCAGCGCGAAGACCAGCAGCGACCACAGCAGGGAGACCACCTGGTGCGCGGCGATCTCGGGGTCGCCGAGCCGGGCCGCGATCGCGGTCATGACCACCAGCACCACCCGCAGCGAGACCGTCCGGACGAACAGCGCGAAGCCCGCCGTGGCGGCGGCGCGCACCCCGGTCAGGGTGGGGGCGAGCGAGACGCCGTGCCGTCGGGCGGCCCGACCCACCACCGCCAGGTAGACCGCGGCGCCCGCGGTCTGCGCGATCACCGTGGCCCACGCCGAACCGGCGATGCCCCAGTCCAGCACGAGCACGAACAGCACGCACAGCACGATGTTCGCGAGGTTCGAGCCCACCGCGACCAGCAGTGGCGTGCGGGCGTTCTGGAGTCCGCGCAGCACGCCCGTCCCGGCCATGATGATCAGCAGCGCCGGGAGGCTGAGCAGGCTGATCCGCAGGTAGGTCAGCGCGTAGGGGAAGACCGCCTCGGACGCGCCCAGCGCCTGGACCAGCCACGGGGCCAGCGGCCAGCCCGCGGCGACGGTGGCGGCTCCGATCAGCACGGCCAGCCACAGCCCGTCGACGCCGTGCCTGATCCCCGGCCCGGTCTGCCCGGCGCCGAACCTCCGGGCGACGGCGGCGGTGGTGCCGTAGGCCAGGAAGACGCACAGGTTCGCGAGGGTCAGCAGGACCTGCCCGGCCACGCCGAGCCCGCCGAGCGCCTCGGTGCCGAGCCGCCCCACGACCGCGGAGTCGGTGAGCAGGAACAACGGTTCCGAGATCAGGGCGAAGAAGGTGGGGACGGCGAGGCGGAGGATCTCGCGGTCGCGGGGGTGCCGGAACGGCGCGGCGCTGAGAAGGCGTGGCATGGCACCACAACGCTACCGGGGCCCGGTTCGCGACCGGTGGGAGGATCACCGGTTGCCGGCGCGGTCCGGTGGCCGGGTCTCCGGCGACACGCGGGGTCATGGCGGAGGTGCGTGAGGTTATCCACCGACGTCGGGGCGACCTGTGGATAAGTTGTGGATATCCGGGTGTGAACTTTCTTTCATGCACAGCCGACGGGCAGCGTTTTTGCAGGTCAAGTCGTATGTATGTAGGGTGTGGAAAAGTTATCCACAGGCTGCGTGCACAGGTTATCCCCAGCAGGGGGACAGTCATCCACAGGTTGTCCCCAGGTTCGTCCACAGGTCACTTTGCGACTGTCAGAGGAAGTGGCGAGAATCCAAGTTCGGGCATGTCACGTTCGGGCATGTAGTCCAGCTCCAGGGGGAAGCCGTGAGCGTTGACCAGCAGGCGGGGGAGAGCGGGTTCGAGCGCACACCGCCGAACGACATCATGGCGGAGCAGTGCGTCCTCGGCGGCATGCTGCTGTCCAAGGAGGCCATCACCCAGGTCGTCGAGATCGTGCGCTCGGCGGACTTCTACCGTCCCGCCCACCAGACCATCTACGACACGATCATCGACCTGTTCTCCCGGGGCGAGCCGGTGGACGCGGTCTCGGTCAACGCCGAGCTCACCAAGCGCGGGGAGGTCGCCAGGGTCGGCGGCGCTCCCTACCTGCACACCCTGACCGACGCCGTCCCCACCGCGGCCAACGCCGGCTACTACGCGCGCATCGTCTCCGACCGCGCGGTCCTGCGCCGCCTGGTCGAGGTGGGCACCCGTATCGCGCAGATCGGCTACTCCGGCGACGGGGAGGTCGACGACCTCGTCGACCGGGCCCAGGCCGAGATCTACCGGGTCGCCGAGAAGCGCACGGGCGAGGACTACCTCCCCCTCAGCGAGATCATGCCGGGCGCCCTGGACGAGATCGAGGCGATCTCGTCCCACGACGGCACCATGACCGGCGTGCCCACCGGCTTCACCGACTTCGACGCGCTCTCCAACGGCCTGCACCCGGGCCAGATGATCATCATCGCGGCCAGGCCCGCGGTCGGAAAATCCACGCTGGCCCTGGACTTCGCCCGGGCCGCGTCGATCAAGCACCAGTTGACCTCGGTCTTCTTCAGCCTGGAGATGGGGCGCAACGAGATCGTCATGCGACTGCTGTCGGCGGAGGCGCGGGTTCCGCTGCACACCATGCGGTCGGGGCTGATGACCGACGACGACTGGACCCGGCTGGCGCGGCGGATGGGCGAGGTGGCGAGCGCGCCGCTGTTCATCGACGACTCCCCGAACATGTCGATGATGGAGATCCGGGCCAAGTGCCGCAGGCTCAAGCAGCAGCACGACCTCAAGCTCGTCATCGTCGACTACCTCCAGCTGATGAGCTCCCCGGGCCGGGTGGAGAGCCGCCAGCAGGAGGTCTCGGAGATGTCCCGGTCGCTCAAGCTCCTGGCCAAGGAACTGGAGGTCCCGGTGATCGCGCTGTCCCAGCTCAACCGTGGTCCGGAGCAGAGAACGGACAAGAAGCCCCAGGTGAGCGACCTGCGCGAGTCGGGGTCGATCGAACAGGACGCCGACATGGTCATCCTCCTGTACCGCGAGGACGTGCACGAGAAGGAGTCGCCGCGCGCGGGAGAGGCCGACCTGATCGTGGCCAAGCACCGCAACGGCCCCACGGCGACGGTGACCGTGGCGTTCCAGGGGCACTACAGCCGCTTCGTCGACATGGCGCCGGGGTGACGGGCCCGTCCGCGGGAGCGGTTCCCCGGCGGTCCCGGGCGGCTCCGGCGGACGCGCGGGGGAGGGAGCCGGCCCCGGGGTTTGACCTTCAAGCCGGTTGAGAGTCCACAATCGCGTTCATGGACGACACCGGATCGCTGCTGGGCATCGGCGCCTTCGCCCGGCGGGTGGGGCTGGCGCCGAGCGCCCTGCGGTTCTACGACGACTGCGGTGTCCTGCGGCCCGCCCTCGTGGACGGGGCGACGGGATACCGCTACTACGACCCGGGGCAGGAGCCCCGCGCGGTCCTCGTGCGGCGGCTGCGGGAGGCCGGGCTGCCCCTGGTCGACGCCTCGGTCGTGCTCGACGGCCCCCGTGACGAGGCCCGCGAGGTCCTGGAGGGCCACGCGCGAAGGACCATGGACACGGCGACGGCGGCCCGTTCGGTGGTCGAGGACATCCTCCGGGACCTGCCGGACGGCGCGCACCGGGCCGGGGCACGGATCGGCGGAGCGGAGCTGGCCAGTGCCGTGCGGCAGGTGGCGCCCGCTGTGGCCTCCGCGGCGGTCCGGAAGGAGTTCCCGGTGCTCGGCTGCGTCCTGGTCGAGCTCGACGGCCAGGAGGTCCGCCTGGTGGCCACCGACCGCTACCGCATGGCCGTCCGGGTGCTGCGCCCCGCCTTCATCCACGGCGGTCCCCTGCGGGTGCCGGTCGACGCGTCGGAGATGAGGGAGGCGGCGTCATGGGCGCTGCGCCTGCCGGAGGTCGATGTCGAGGTCGAGGGGCGGAGCGTCCTGGTCCGGGGCGGCGGGGAGTCCCGGACGCTGTCGGCCGTCGACGGGGAGTTCCCCCTCTACCGGACGGTCCTGGACGACCTTCCGGCCGTCCGGAACCGGGTGATCACCGATCGGGACGTCCTCAGGAGGATCCTCGCCGGAGTCGGGGGCGACGGTCCGGTCGTCCTGAGTGCGGAGGGGCAGCGGGTCGCGGTCTCGGGCCGGGGCCCGGGCGAGACCGGGCTGCGTGCCATCTGCGCGGGCCCGCCGCTCCGCGTCGCCTTCGATCCCGGGGTCCTCCTGCCCGCGCTCGACGCGGGTGTCGGCCCCGACGTGCTCCTGGAGGTCGCGTCGCCGACGCTTCCCGTGGTCGTCCGCTCCGCCGACCAGGGAAGTTTCACCACGCTGGTCATGCCGGTCCGCGACCTGCCCGCCGGTGCCTGAGCCCCGCCCGCCGTACCCGTCGCAGTGTGAAGGAGAGAACGAGGACATGGATTCCGACAATCCGGTCGTCCGGCTGTGCTCGCAGGGAATGCGGGCCGAGACCGAAGGCAGGGACGCCGACGCGCGCGGCCTCTTCCTGCGGGCCTGGGAGTCCGCCGCCGACGACTACGAGGCGTGCGTCGCCGCCCACTACCTCGCCCGGCACCAGCCGACCCCCGAGGAGGTCCTCCGCTGGAACCGGGAGTGCCTCGACCGGGCGGACCGGGTGGCCGACGACCGGGTCAAGGGCTTCTACCCCTCCCTGCACCTGAACATGGCCAGGGCCCACCGGGACCTCGGAGAACCCGACAGGGCGCGTGAGCACTTCGCGCTGGCCGCCGGGCACATCCACGAGGTGCCTCCCGGGCAGTACGGCGACTGGATCCGTTTCGCGGTCGCCGAGGGACTGCGCTCGACCGGTGGGGCCGCGCCCCGCGTCGCCGACGGCCTCCTCGTGGACCTGCTCGACGGGTTCCGCGCCCGCGCCGACTACCGGGCGCTCGGGATGGTGCTGCCCGCCTACCTGGGGGACCTCGGTACGGAGGACGACCGGACGCGGATCGCCACGGCACTGCACATGCTGCACGCGGCCCGGTGGCTGCCGGACGACGAGCAGGGGGCCGTCGGCAGGGTCCTGGGTTCGCTGGCCGGGGTCTGACGGCGCCCGGCGGTTCGCCGGAGCCGTCGGGGCGGCGGACGGACGAGTGAGGGGCCGACCACGTGGGTGGTCGGCCCCTCACTCGTCCCGGCTGTCCGGGATCAGCGCCAGCGCGCCTCCGGGCGCATGCGTCCGGTCGCGTCGGGAGCCAGCACCCAGTTCAGGCGGGGACGGGTCGAGATGGTCTCGGCCTCGGGTGCCTCACGCTGCTGGGGGACAGGGGACGGGGAGAGCTGCCCCGTGGTGCTGAGCGCGCGGGCCGGACGGCGACGGCGGCGGGTTGTGGGCGGGCGGGTGGCCGATGACGGCGCCTTGCTCACCTCGCGAGCCATGACGTCACCCCCTCGTTCAATGTATCGATAGGCCAAGTTAACCTTCTGTTCACTTTGAAGTCAATTTGAGGCCACGTGTTCCGGGTCACGGACAACGAAAAGCGCCCGCCGGTGGGCGGGCGCTTGGTGTCGGCTCTTCCGGTGGCCGGTCCGGTCACCCCTTGTCGGGGAAGATCAGACCGACCACTTCCAGGTAGAGCTGCTCGGGATAGGGCACGAAGTTGATCTTGCTGAGCGCCTGGTCCTGACCGGCGGACTCCATGACGAACGTGCCGTAGCCGATCAGCCGGCCCATGAGCGACCGCTCGAAGCGCATGTCGGTGACCTTGCCGAGCGGCATCATGTTGATCTGCCGGGTGATCAGGCCCGTGGTCAGCAGCAGGCGTGCGGACGTGATCACGAAGTAGTCCACCGACCACTCCGCCACCTTCCACACGAACCAGACCAGGACCAGCAGCCAGACCCACCAGATGACGGCCAGGACGGTCGGCTCCGACGTGAACGGCGTGTTGCTCAGGATCCCCGCGGCGAGCAGACTGCCCAGTACGATCCCGACCGGCCCCAGCAGGACCGCGGGGTGCCGTCGCATGGTGATGACCTGCTGTTCGTGTGGAAGCAGATAGCGGTTGACCGACGCCGGCGCGGCGTCACCTGGCGTTACGAGCTTCATGCGGCCTCAGGCCCTCACAGCAGCAGGGTGTTCACAAAACGGGAGAGCGAATCGGCTGCGCCGCCCAGGCCCGAGAAGGCGGAGAGGACCAGGGTCCCCACGGTCTCTGGTTGAGTCAGAAGGTAGAAGATGACGAAGGCAATGAGGGCATACCCCAGCCACTTTTTCAACCTCGCCATGGACGCACTCCCCAATTGTGAAGACCCACTAACCCACCCCGATTGTTACACCGGTAATCGTCCACGTAAAGGCAGATGACCGTTATCGGCGCGCCGTCCCAGGTGGGGGTGTTGTGGTCCTGCTCATGGGACGGTATCGGTCAGCGCTGTTCCGCGAAAGCCAGGGCCAGGACCTTCAGGTGCTGGCGGGCGATCCGTTCGACCAGGTCAGGGGTTGCGCGTCCGGTCACGTCCAGGGCGCCGTGCCGGGCGGCGGCCACGCAGCGGGCCACGGTCGACCGCGGGTGCACGCCCTCGAACTCGGTGCTGAGCCGCAGGGTGACGGGGGCGAACTCGCGCGGCGCGGCGTCTTGCTTCTGGGACATCTTCACTCCTCAGGGGATGGGGGTGAGTGGTCGCGGTGCGCTCCGGCCCGCCTGCGGACGGTAGTCGGTGCAGGGCTCGGGCGGGCGTACGCGATGGGCGCACGTTTTCGGGTGTCGCCGCGTCCGACCGTCACCGGCGCCTGTTCGGGGCCTTCGTGAGGGCGTGAGCGGTATGGCGGTTTCGGGCGGTCTCGCTCGGAGGATTAAGGGCGATCAGAACCAGGATCGCCCCAATGTGTCACATCTGCGTCTCAAGATGAATTCGGGTGACACAAGAAAACCCGGGTCACAGTATTCACACGTCTTTCCCGGATGAGGGTTAAAAGCCAATCTTTCCCCTGATCCCGGCGTTTCAAACCAGGGAATCCGCCATTGTCTCGCCATTGGTACGAGAAGCGCGCCCGGCCGGGGAGCGGCCGGACGCGCGGTCCGGGGCGGGAGCGGGCGCTTCCTAGGCGCAGCCGTACAACCGGTCCCCCGCGTCTCCCAGGCCCGGCATGATGAAGCCCTGCTCGTTCAGCCGCTCGTCCACGGCGGCCGTGACCACGCGCAGCACCGCGTCGCGCTCGGCGCCGAGCGCGCGGTCGAGTTCGGCCCCCACGGCCTCCAGCCCTTCGGGCGCGGCGAGCAGGCAGATGGCGGTGATGTGGTCGGCGCCGCGTCCGACGAGCAGCTTCAGGGAGGCCGCCAGCGTTCCGCCGGTGGCCAGCATCGGGTCGAGCACGTAGCACTGCCGTCCGGCCAGGTCCTGCGGGAGGCGGTCCGCGTAGGTGGCGGGCTGGAGGGTCTCCTCGTCGCGCGCCATCCCGAGGAAGCCGACCTCGGCGGTGGGCAGCAGCCGGGTCATGCCGTCGAGCATGCCCAGGCCCGCGCGCAGGATCGGGACCACCAGCGGGGTCGGCCGGGTGAGCTGGACGCCCGACGTCTCGGTCAGCGGGGTCTGGACGGTGACGTCGGAGACCCGGACGTCCCGAGTCGCCTCGTAGGCGAGCAGGGTGACCAGTTCGTCGGTCAGCCTGCGGAAGGTCGGGGAGTCGGTGCGAACATCACGCAGGGTCGTGAGCTTGTGGGCGACCAGCGGATGGTCGACGACGTGGATTTCCATAGTCGACAAAACTACCCTTCGTCCTGTTCGTGACCCTCCCCGCACCGGCGCGGTGTTCGTCACCAGGGATTTCTTACGCCGACGTGCGGGGCTCCCGAAGCGCGGAAGCCGTGTCGGAGAGAGCGAACCAGGGCTCTTGTTCTGTTAAGGATGGGGCGTCCGTTCTAATAGGAGTCGTGAGCGCGGACTTCTATCACGGAGACAGCTCCCCATGGGGAGACCGAGTCGCGGACGGGGGCAGCCATTTCGGTGACGCCGCCCGAGACGATCTGCGATCCTGGCCAGATCAAGGCCAGCCGGGTGGAGTGACGATGACGGGACCCGAACAGGACGACGACGGCGACTTCGTCGCGGTCGCCTACCGCGAAGAGGACTACTGGGATGTCGACATGCTCCCGGTGGCGCTGACGCAGGACCTCAAGGGGCTCCTGCACGCGCTCCGGCAGCAGCCGAGTATCAGCGGGGCGATCGGCCTGGTCTCGGTCGGCGACGACTTCTTCATCCTCGTCCGCGTCTACGGGCGGAACGACGTCAGCCTCTTCCTGTCCGACGTCACGGCCTCCGTCGACTGGGAGGTCGCGCGGGACGTGCTGGACTACCTCGACATCGACATCCCCGACGAGGAGGACCTCGACCAGGTCCTGCCGGCGGGGGACCTGTCGATCCTGGCCGATCTCGGACTGGACGAGATGGAGCTCGGCGCGCTCGCGGGCGATCTCGACCTCTATCCGGACGAGGTGCTGGCCAGCATCTCCGAAAGACTGGGATTCCGGCAGGCTTTCCAGCGTGCGTTGGACACGATGGGGTAGACCTCGGACCGGTGGACGCGACGTGCCCGCCGGCGCGCGCGGAAGGAGTGTCGGGCGCCCGCGCACCGCGGGCTCCGGAGAGAGGACGGGAGCCGAGGGTGTCGGTCTTCTCAGCGGTTTTTTCCCGCTCGCCGAAGGGATGGACGGGAGCTGAGGTCGATCTGACGGAAGTCGAGGGGATCGACGACGTCGCCGATCTGATGCGGGACACCGCCGCGGCCATGGGCGCCGGTGAGGAGGGCATGCTGCTGTTCGCCGAGGCGGACGACGAGTGGTTCGGGATCGTCCGGGTGGACGACCGCAACGACCCCCGGGTCTTCCTCTCCGACGTGCGGGCGGTGCGCGGCCACCCCGTGGCCCTGCTCTTCCTGGAGACCGGAGCCGCGCCCGAGCCCGAGGAGGAGGACGCCGAGGGCACCGGGCAGACCCCGTACCCCGATCCTAGCGGCGACACCGGGCTGCTCGCCGACTTCGGCACGTCCGGTGCGGAGCTGGTGGCGCTGACCCTGCGTGAGGGCCTGCTGCCCGCGGACGCGCTCGCCGAGGTCGCCGACCGCGCCGGGTTCGCCGAGGCGCTGGACGCGCTGCGGGTATGACCGCTCCCGGCGGGCGCGCCGTGTTCGACGCGGCGCTGCGCCTGGCCCTGGACGAGGCGCGGCTGACCTCCGGCAGCGGCGACGTCCCCGTGGGTGCCGTGGTGCTCGGCCCCGACGGCGAGGTCATCGGAACGGGCCGCAACGAGCGCGAGGCCTCCGGCGACCCCACCGCGCACGCCGAGGTGCTGGCCCTGAGGGCGGCGGCGCGGAGCAGGGGCGAGTGGCGGCTGACCGGCTGCACCCTGGCGGTCACCCTGGAGCCGTGCACGATGTGCGCGGGGGCGGTCGTGCTGTCCCGCGTGGACCGCCTCGTCTACGGCGCCCGCGACGACAAGGCCGGAGCCGTCGGCTCCCTCTGGGACGTGGTGCGCGACCGCCGCCTCAACCACCGCCCCGAGGTCATCCCCCCGGACCTCGTCGACGAGGCCCTGTCCGACGAGTGCCGCCGCCTGTTGACCGAGTTCTTCGCACGCCGTCGGGTCCGGTAGAGTTGTCCGCGGTGGAGTCGCATAGCGGCCGAGTGCGCACGCCTCGAAAGCGTGTGAAGGGAGACCTTCCGTGGGTTCAAATCCCACCTCCACCGCCAAGAACCGCCTCCGGTGCGCCGGAGGCGGTTTTTTCGTGTCCGCGATGGCGTGCGGCCGGTCCTACGGAGTCTCCGGCGCGGGGGTGGTTCGGGCTCTGTTGGAGCAGGGCCTGCTCGGGACCTGTTACGGCGGGCGGCGGGCGGGTGCGGGTCGGGGCCGCGCCCGTGATGTCCGTTGCGTGAGGGTTCCGTCGACGGTCTTGGGCTTTCTGCCCGTTTCGGGGCCGGGAAGGGCGGAAAGCCCGTGATCATTCCGGGTGAGGGCCGGACCGGCCCTCACCCCCCGCGCCGGCAACTCCCTGTTCGCCGGTCTTCAGGCGGGCCAGGCTCCGGCCGTAGCCGGGGGGCGGACGGCGCAGCTGCTCCTCCAGTTCGGGTGCGGTGCTCCCGTGCAGGGTGGGGGCGTCCCCGTTGTCGGGGGCGCGGCTGGTGGCGACCCAGCCGGAGGGGCGGCCCCGGCGGTCGAGGGAGCGCCAGGTCCGGTAGCCCGGGTAGTCCCTGTTGAGCCGGGCGAGTGTCTCCTCGTCGGCGTCCCGGTGGTCCATCAGGCAGCCGCCGCCGGAGCGAGCAGGTCGTATGCGGAGGCGTGGCGGCGGTGTTCCGCGGCGAGGAGGTAGGGGCGCACCATCGCCGCGCGGGGCCGGACCGGCCGGGCGCGGGGGATCGGGGTGAAGGGCACCGGCGCGTACGGGCGCGTCCGCGACCGTCCCTCGGCCGGGGCCAGGAGGGGGATCGGCCGGGGGACGGAGCCCGGGACGCGGACATGCCGTCCGCAGGGCGGAGGAGCGCCCCGGAAGAGGCCGGCCACGGACGACAGGAACCTGACGAGGGTCCCGGTCGAGCGCATGGGGATAGGGTTCATGTGTGCTCAGCTCCTTGGGGTTTTAGCTGGGTGCCGCGCCCCCGGACGGCTGCAACCGTCGCGGGGGTCTCGCATGGGAATCTACTTGAGCATATCTATACCTGTCTACCCCTGTGGGCTCGTAGGAGCCTCTATGACCGGCGGGACGCTGGTACGTACAGTCCAGAAGGTGATGGAGTACGATCCGACGCGCCCCAAATGGGTGCAGATAGCCGACGTGATCCGGGATCGCATCGAGTCCGGTGAGTATCCGCCGCGCCACCTCATCTCGGAAGTGCGGCTTGAGCAGGAATTCGGCGTGGCCCGCGTGACGGTGCGGAAGGCCACGGGAGCGCTCCGATCAGAAGGGCTCATCACCACGACGCCGGGCATGGGCTCGTTCGTCAAGGAGAGAGCCGAGGAGAAGACTCCCGACGCATGAGGGCGGCCCCGGCGGTCGAGGGAGCGCCCTCGCGCGTCGCGGTGCGGGCTACCGGAGCAGGTGTCCGCTGACCGCCTCGACGGCGCGGTCCACGTCGGCGGTGTCGTTGCAGACGTGGAAGGCGCAGCGCAGGCGGCCCGCGCGGACCGCCGCGGCCACCCGGTGCCCGGCCAGGGCCTCGGCGGCCCCCTCGTCGACGGCCAGGCTCACGATCGCCGAGTCGCCCGGGGGCAGGCCCAGTCCGGCGCGGAAGCGGTCGGCCAGCGCGCGGTCGTGGGCGCCGATCGCGGCCTCGCCGATGTCGGCCAGGAACTCCAGGGCCGGGGCCTGCCCGGTCCACGCGGGCCAGACGGGGGCCAGGTCGAAGCGGCGCGCGTCGGACGACAGCCGCAGCGGGGCCCCGTAGATGGAGGTCCACACGTCCTCGCCCGCGTACCAGTTGGCCGCCAGGGGAGTCAGGGCGTCGAGGGCCTCCTCGGTCCCGGCGAGGAAGCAGGTGCCCCGGGGACCGAGCAGCCACTTGTAGCCGGCGCAGACCAGGTAGTCGACCCGGTCGGCGGGAACGGGCAGCCAGCCCGAGGACTGGGTCGTGTCCAGCAGCACCCGGGCGCCGTGCGCGGAGGCGGCCGCCATCAGGTCATCGACCGGGGCGACGCGCCCGTCGGCCGACTGCGCGGCCGAGACCGCGACGAGGTCGACGGTCCCGTCGACCTCGTCGGCGATCCGCTCCAGCGGTACGGACCGCACCCGGACGCCGCGTTCGGCGGCGACCAGGAAGGGGAAGAGCAGCGAGGTGAAGTCGCCCTCGGCGACCAGGACGGTCGCGCCCGAGGGGAGGGAGGCGGCGACCAGGCCGACGAACTGGGACGTCTGCGAGCCGACCGCCACCCGCGCCTCGGGTACGCCGACGAGCCGGGAGAAGGCCGCGCGGGAGCGCGCCACGACCTCGTCGGCCGCGGACATGGAGAGCGTTCCCGACACGCGGTCGCGCTCGACGGCGTGCACGGCCTCGGTGGCCGCGCGCGGCGGCAGCCCGTAGGTGGCGGTGTTCAGGAAGACGGTGTCGCGGGTGAACTCGTCGCGGACCGAGGCGGGCAGGAGGGCCGGAGCGGTGGTGTCCATGGACGGGATTCTCTCCCGCGGGGGGCGGGGGACACGCCGGGCGTCTTCGGCCGGCCGGCCGGGGCGGGGCCGCGGTCACCCGGGGAACCAGCGGGGCGTCTCGAACACCCGGGCCGCCATCGTGCCGCGCTGCTGGAGGGCGGTGCGCAGGGCCCGGTGCAGGCCGTCCTCCAGGTAGAGCTCGCCCTCCCACCGCACCACGTGCGGGAAGAGGTCGCCGAAGAAGGTGGAGTCCCTGGCGAGCAGGTGCTCCAGGTCGAGGGTCGCCTTGGTGGTGACGAGCTCGTCGAGCCGGACCTGGCACGGCGCTATCCGCGCCCACTCTCCTGAGGACAGGCCGTGATCGGGGTAGGGGCGGCCGTTGCCGACCCGCTTGAAGACCATGAGGCCAATGGTAGGCGGGGACGGGGACGGCGGGGCCGCCGGATTTTACCGACTGAGCAGGGATTACAGGGGTCCGGGGGGAGGGGCCGGGTCGGCGGGGAGGTTCCGCCGGGTCAGGGCCGGAGGGGAGGCCGGGGGGCCGTTTCCGGTCGGCCCCGCAGCTGCCGCCACGAACCGGTTCTGCCGAGACCGTCCGAGGCGGCCCCGGAGGGGGCCTGGCCGGGGCCGTGCCACTGCGTCAGCAGCACGGTGGCGTCGTCCTGGAGGCTTCCGTGGTGGTAGGCCATCACCCTGCGGGAGAGGCGGCGCAGGGTCTCGGGGACGGGCAGGTCGTCCGTGTGGTGGCGGATCAGGAAGTCGGTGAACCGCTCCAGGCCGAACTCCCGGCCGAGGCTGTCGCGGGCCTCGAGGATGCCGTCGGTGTACAGCACGACGCGGTCGCCGGGCTGGAGCCGCTCCTGGCACAGGGTGGTCCGCAGGCCGAGATCGGAGCCGAGGGGGTGGCCCGGCCGGCAGGCGAGGTCGGTGGCCCAACGGCCGCCGCGGATGAGGACGGGGAGGTGGTGGCCGTGGTTGGCCCAGCAGAACACGCCGGTCCGGGTGTCCAGTTCGGCCAGGACCGCGGTGACGAAGCGGTCGTGCCCGAACTGGGAGAGCAGGGTCTGCTCGATCCTCTCCCCGAGGGTGTCCAGGCCGGCGCCCTGGCGGCGGTGGTTGCGGCAGGCGGCCACCGCGAGGTTGGCGGTCAGCCCGGCGGCCGTGTCGTGCCCCATGGCGTCGAAGACGGCCAGGTGCACGACCCCGCCGGTCAGCCCGTAGTCGAAGGCGTCCCCGCTGACCTCGTATGCCGGTTCGAGGGAGGCGCTGATGGTGACCTCGTCGTTGGAGAAGGTCTGGGGCGGCATCAGGTTCCACTGCATCTCCGCGGCCACCGTCATCGGCCGGGTGCGGACCAGGCGGGCGCCGGAGTCGCTGTGCGGCCGCTTGCTCACCACCAGCAGCGCGACCAGGGACGCCAACCGCCACAGCAGTGTCCGCGTCCGCTCGTCGGCCGTGTCGGTGTCCGCCCGCAGCACCCCGATGCGCTCGGTTCCGTCCAGCAGGGGGGTCCACCACCGGTACCGGCCGCCGCCGCCCGCGCCCGTGACGGAGAGGACCTGCCCGGTCTGGAAGGCCCGCCCCGGAAGGGTGCCGTCGATGCGCAGCTCCGCCGGTTCCCCGTCCGCCCGCAGTTTCGCGCCCGGCCCGCTCCCGGTCAGCAGCCGGACCACCTCCTGCCGGACGTCGGCCAGGTAGATCAGGGTGTCGTGCAGCCCCGCGCGGGCCGCGCGCCCGGCCACCGTGCCGGGAAGCTGCTCCATCGACAGCGTGTGGCTGGCGTCGAGCAGGTCGCCCAGCAGCCGTTCGTGCCCACCACCGTGCTCGTCCACGATCGGATCCCGCCCCCCGGCCGGTAGCGCCCTGTCATCCACCGGACTCGCCGAAAGCACCACGGCCGGCCCCGGCGACGCCGACCCCTTCCGGACGAACATAACCGCGAGGACCGGTCCGACACCTGCGGGTCGAAGTGGGTTCCGGACCCCGGCGGCCGCCGCGCGGCGACCGGGACCGGTCAGGCGTGCAGGGTCCCCTCGCTGACGGTCACCGCGGTTCCGCCGATCAGGACCCGGTCGGGAGCGTCGGCGGGCAGCTCCAGGACGAGGCGGCCGCCGCGCGCGGAGCACTGGAAGGCGGTGAGGGTGGTGCGGCCCAGGCGGTCCGCCCAGTAGGGGGCGAGGGCGGTGTGGGCGCTCCCGGTCACGGGGTCCTCGTCGATGCCGAGGTTGGGCGCGAACAGCCGGGACACGAAGTCGTACGGACTGCCCGGGTCCGCGACGGCGGTCACGATCACCCCGCGCCCGGGGAGTCGGCGGAGCGCGCCGAAGTCGGGGGCGAGCCCGCGGACGGCCGCCTCGTCGGGGTACTCCACGAAGTAGTCGCCCACCTCGCTGTACCCCGTCCAGACCGGGGTGCCGCCGAGCGCGTCGCCGAGGCCGCCGGGGACCTCGTGGTCGTGCGGCGGGTTGGCGGGGAAGTCCAGCCAAAGCACGCCGTCCCGCTCGGCCACGGTGAGCACGCCGCTGCGGCTGCCGAAGCGGAAGGGGCCCGAGAGCCCGTCCGCGCGCAGCGCGTGGGCGGCCGCCAGGGTGGCGTGTCCGCACAGGTCCACCTCGGCGACCGGGGTGAACCAGCGAAGTTCGTAGTCGGCGCCGGGGCCGTCGGCGGGGCGGACGAAGGCGGTCTCGGAGAGGTTGAACTCGGCGGCCACCCGCTGGGCCCAGCCGTCGTCGTAGGGCTGGTCGAGAACCAGGACCGCGGCGGGGTTGCCGCGGAAGGGGCGGTCGGTGAAGGCGTCCACGACGCGGAAGCGGTGCATGAGGTCCAGGCTAGGAGGTCCCTCCGAAGGGGTGTGAACGGGCACTTCCGGCCGCCGCCGTTCGTTGGAGTGGACGAGTCGCAGCGGCGCCGCTGACTTTTCCCGGGCGTCCCGGGTGCCCGGAGGGAGGCTCAGGGGTAAGTCAGGGTAGAGGCCCCGATGCGCCGGAGACCTCGTCGGGACATGCTGGGAGAGGATGGCCGGGCCGTACGGCCCGGACCGCTCACTACGGACTTGGAGCAGACATGACGCTGGAGCGCGGCAACGCATTCACTCCCGTCGCCTCGGCGACGATGATCTGGCCCTGGGGCACCTCGGTGGCCGCCGGGGCCGTCGCCGGAGCGGCCTCCCTGCTGCTCAACCTCGGCAACGGCCCGCTCTCCATGCTGAGCAGCGGGGCCACCACCGCGATCTTCTTCTTCGCCATGGTCGGCGGCGGCGTCGCCATCCTCGGCGGCAAGGGGGACCGCCGGGCCCGCCGGTACGCCGGGCAGTACCCGTGGCGGTTCGCCGCGGCCCCGGCCATGGTGGGCGGAGCCGGGACCGCGCTGGTCTCCTTCGTCCTCTCGGCGCTGGGCGGTTCGCTGATCGGCGGACTGTTCGGGGCGATCGCCGCCGGAATCGGCACCGCGGCCGTAATCTGGGTGATCCTCGGCATCATGGGCATGGTGGCGGGGAACAAGCGATGACAGGCCGGGGGCTTCCCGGCCCGATCATGGAGGAATGACCACGCACCGCACAGCAGAGCAGAACACACCGACCGCTCCGGGCGCCCCGCCCCGGAGCGGGTCCATGACCACGGTCCGACGGCGTGAGCGGAGCTTCGCCGATGGCGTCTGACGCGCAGGGACGTACCGGGAACGACGCCCGGAACAAGATGATCGAGCGGGTCCGCGGACTTCTCCGGATGGCGGAGGACCCCGCGGTCACCGACGCCGAGAGCCAGGCGTTCACGGCCAAGGCCGCCGAACTCATGACCCGGCACGCGATCGCCGAGGCCGAGGCGCGGGCGCAGCGCGGCGAGGCGGCCGAGGACATCACCCGGCTGGACTTCCCGGTCTCCGGTGTCGGGGGGCACGGCAAGGCCAGGGTCAAGTCGCTGGCGGCGATCGCCTCGGCCTACGGCTGCCAGTCGGCCGTGCGGGGCAACACCTCGGCGAACACCGACCGGACACTGATCATCGTGGGGACGGTCACCGCGCTCGACTCGCTGCGCGTGCTGCTGCCGTCCATCACCATGCAGATGGAGGCGTCCGCCCGGTTCACCGCGCGCGAGCACGTCACAGGTCTGCGGGAGCTGCGCAACTACGACCGGTCGGCGCTGGCCACCGAACGCAGCCGGTTCTACCGGTCCTTCATCCGCGCCTACGGTTCCGCGGTCGCCGAACGCATCCGCGAGTTCCGGGCCCGACTGGCCGAGGACTCCTCGGGCGGCGCGGGGAGCGGGTCGGCCTCGGCGTCGGAGAGCCCGAAGAGCGGCGCCGAACTGGTGCTGCGCGAGGACGTGGACCGCGTCCAGGAGGACTTCGAGCGCCGCTTCCCGCAACTGCGTCCCACCCGTCCCGAACGCACCCACCACCGGGCCGGATACCGGGCGGGCTACCTTCGCGGCCGCCGCGCCGAACTGGGCATGGAGACGGCGGTGGGCCGGGGGAACTCGAACTCACTGGCCGAGGGGGACTAGCTTCCCGCGTCTGGGGTTCGTGTCCGTTTTCCCTGGTGATCTTGACCTTTTCGGGGTCTCAGCCATGGCTGAGACCCCGAAAAGGTCAAGATCACCAGGGAAAACGGACGGCACGGGTGAAAATGGGGTTTTCCCGGTATTCGAAGTCTGTGGATAAGCCTGTGGAAATCTGTGGACAAAGCGACTCCGGCGGATCGGCCGTTCTCTCCTCTGCCGGTGGTGTGCCGATACCGGCCCGGTCGAAAGTGACTCGAATCACGGAATCGGGGAAGGAAGCAGCCGACGGCGTATCGGTTCAGAGGAGGACGAGGATGTCCGCGGCCACTCTCCTCAAAGAGTTCAGGCACTACAAGACCGCCCTGTTGACCACGTACCACCGCGACGGCACGACCGCGGTGGACACGCCGGTGAGCATCGTGCTGGACGGTGACAGCCTGCTCTTCCGCGCCGGCAGGGAATCGGGCACGGCCGCGCGCGTCGCCGCCCACCCGCTGGTCGACCTGCGTACCTGCACGTTCCGGGGAGAACCGACCGGGAAGCCGCTGCGCGGCGAGGTGCGCCTGCTCGAAGGGGAGAAGGCGGTCCGGGCCGCGCGCATGCTGGAACGCCGGCACCCGATGCTGCGACGCTGGGCGATGCCCCTGTCGGACCGGCTGCTGCGGTACCGGCCGCTCCACTACGAACTGCGGATCGTCGGCGACGACGAGGTGGAGAGCAGCGAGGGCTGGCCCGACTGACCAGCCCCCGCTGCTCGCGCGTGCTTCGCGGAAAGGCCGCGTGCCGCTACTTGATCAGGCCGAGCCCGCGGACGGCCTCGCGCTCCTCCTGGAGCTCCCGCACGGAGGCGTCGATGCGCTCGCGGGAGAACTCGTTGACCTCCAGGCCCTGGACGATCTCCCAGGAGCCGTTGCGGGACACCACGGGGAACGAGGAGATGATGCCCTCGGGGACCCCGTAGGAGCCGTCCGAGGGGATCGCGGCGGAGGTCCAGTCACCCTCGGGGGTGCCGTTCACCCAGTCGTGGACGTGGTCGATGGCGGCGTTCGCGGCGGAGGCCGCCGACGACGCCCCGCGGGCCTCGATGATCGCCGCGCCGCGCTTGGCGACGGTCGGGATGAAGGTGTCGCGCAGCCACGCCTCGTCGCCGACGGCCTTGGCGGCGTTCTCGCCCCTGACCTCGGCGTGGAAGATGTCGGGGTACTGCGTCGCGGAGTGGTTGCCCCAGATGGTGAGCTTCTTGACGTCGTTCACGGTGGCGTCGAGCTTGCCCGCGAGCTGGGACAGCGCCCGGTTGTGGTCCAGCCGGGTCATCGCGGTGAAGCGCTCGGCGGGAACGTCGGGGGCGTGCGCCTGGGCGATCAGGGCGTTGGTGTTCGCGGGGTTGCCCACGACCAGAACGCGCACGTCGTCGGCTGCCCCGGCGTTGATCGCCTCGCCCTGCGGGCCGAAGATGCCGCCGTTGGCCTCGAGCAGGTCACCGCGCTCCATTCCCTTGGTGCGGGGGCGGGCGCCCACGAGCAGGGCGACGTTGACACCGTCGAACGCCTGGCGGGCGTCGTCGAAGATGTCGACGCCGGCCAGCAGCGGGAAGGCGCAGTCGTCGAGCTCCATCGCGGTGCCCTCGGCGGCCTTGACGGCCTGCGGGATCTCCAGCAGGCGAAGCTTGACGGGGGTGTCCGCGCCGAGGAGCTGGCCTGAGGCGATCCGGAACAGGAGCGCATATCCGATCTGCCCGGCAGCGCCGGTGACAGTGACGTTTACGGGAGCCTTGGCCATTACTTTCTCCTGGTCACACTAGAACTGCCGCGGGCCGCGCCGCGCCTGTGGGCGCTCGGCGTGCCGGCCCGCCCGAGTCGTATCCGGCCCAGTCTTTCAACCGGCGCGCCGGGACCCGTGGACCGCCCCCTGTTTGACACCGTTGTGTTGCGCGGTTCCCGGGGGTTCAGGCGACGCGCAGCGGCATCACCAGGTAGCGGTAGTTCGGTCGGCCGCCCTCCTCGGCGGGGGCCCCGGTGATCACCGCCGGTTTGGTGGGGGCCGTGAAGTTGAGGAAGGCGGTCTCGCTCTCGACGCCGCCGAGTCCGTCGAGGAAGTACTGCGGGCTGAAGGCGATCCGCATGGGCTCCCCCTCGAACTTGACGTCCAGCGCCTCCGCGGCCTGGGCGTCGTCGCCGGAGCCCGCCTCCAGGACGACCTCGCCCTGGCCGAAGGAGAGCCGCAGCGGGGTGCTGCGGTCGGCGACGAGCGCCACCCGCTTGACCGCCTCGACCAGCGGGGCGACGGGGACCTCGGCGGTGGCCGCGAACTCGGTGGGGAAGCGGGAGTCGTACGTGATGAAGTCGCTGTCGATGAGCCGGGTGGTGGTGCGCCGACCGGCGTACTCGAATCCGATCATGCCCTCCCCCCGGGTGGCCCGGGCGCCGCTCCCGTCCACCGCGGACAGCGCGATGTCGACGTTTCCGCCCGAGGTGAGCGAGCGCGCGGTGTCGAAGAGGGTGCGCGCGGGGACCAGCGCGGAGGTGTCGACGTCCGGGGACCGCGGCTGCCACCACGCCTCGCGTACGGCGATCCGGTAGCGGTCGGTGGCCGCGAGGAAGACGGTGCCGCCGGAGAAGGTCAGGTTCACGCCGGTGAGCATGGGCAGGGTGTCGTCGCGGCTGGCGGACGGGGCCACCTGGCGCACCGCCGAGGCGAACACGTCGCCGGGCAGGGACCCGGTGACGTCGGGCATGGACGGCAGCGTGGGGTAGTCCTCGATGGGGAGGGTGAGCAGTGTGAAACGGGCGCTTCCGCACGTCAGGAGCGCGCGGGAGCCGTCGGTGCGCATCTCGACGGGGTACGGGGGGAGGTTCCGGACGATCTCGGAGAGGAGGCGGCCGGACACCAGGACGCTGCCCGGCTCCTCGACCTGGACGTCCACGGACGCGCGCGTGGAGACCTCGTAGTCGAAGGCGGACAGCCCCAGCGTGCCCGCCGCGGCGTCGGTGATGTCCAGGCGCATCCCGGCGAGCACGGGCACCGCGGGGCGTACCGGCAGTGCCCGCGCCGTCCAGGTGATGGCGTCCGCGAACGCGTCGCGGTCGGCTCGGAATCTCACTCGGTCCTCCAGGTCGTGCGCGTCCGGTTTTCCGGAGTCGAGGAGAACCTACCCAGGGCGGGTGACAATCCTCATGCGCCGTCCACAGGCTGTGGAAAACTTGTCGCCCCTTCTGCGGCCGGGAGCCCCGGGGCGGCCCTCGGGGCGCGGGCGTCAGCGGTTGGGCCGCAGGGTCCACACGACGGTCATCGCGCCGGTGGGGACGCCGTCCTCGGTGCGGATCTCGACCTCCACCGGGAACTCGGGGCGGGCGCCCGCGTCGAGTTCGGCGACGACGTCCTCGCGCGGACGGCCCAGGCGGGCCTCGGCGACGACGGGGCCCATGGCCAGTTTCCGGTACCTGACCTCGGCGCTCACGACGAGCGGGACGGCGCGGTCGAGCCGGTCCCCGAAGGAGCCGAGCACGATCGCGCCCGAGGCCGTCTCCGCCAGGGTGAACATCGCGCCGGCGTGCGGACCGCCGACGTGGTTGCGGTGGGCGGGGTCGTCGGGGAGCCGCAGGACGGCGCTGCCGCCGGACAGGTCCACGAACTCCAGCTTGAGGGTGCGCGCGAAGGGCACGGCCGCGAGCAGGCCCGACTTCACGAGGTCGGCGTCACTGGTTGTCATGGCATCGATGTTACTTGCCGGTAGTCTTTTTGGGCAGCCCTCCGTCCCGGCGGGGACCGGACACGCGGGCGGTCCGCCTGGCAGCATCGGAGTCCGGACGGCGGCGCGTTCGGCGGACCGCCGGGGAACAGAAGGAGAGACGCGGATGACCGAGCAGCTCGCCCCGATGCCCGCCGACTGGCGGCGCGCCCTGGCCGTCGTCGCGCACCCGGACGACATGGAGTACGGGGCCGCCGCGGCCGTCGCCACCTGGACCGGCGGCGGAAGGGAGGTCGCCTACCTGCTGGCCACCCGGGGGGAGGCGGGGATCGACACGGTCCCGCCGGCCGAGGCCGCGCCGCTGCGCGAGCGGGAGCAGCTGGCCGGCGCCGCCGAGGTCGGCGTGTCCGTCGTCGAGTTCCTGGACCACCGCGACGGGGTGATCGAGTACGGCCCCGCGCTGCGCCGCGACATCGCCGCGGCGATCCGGCGGCACCGGCCCGAACTCGTGATCACCCTCAACCACCACGACACCTGGGGCGGCACCGCCTGGAACACCCCCGACCACCGGGCGGTCGGCCGGGCCGCCATCGACGCCGCCGCGGACGCGGGCAACCGCTGGATCTTCCCCGAACTCGCCGACCAGGGGATCGAACCCTGGGACGGGGTCCGCTGGGTCGCCGTCGCGGCCTCGCCCCGGCCCACCCACGCGGTCGACGTCACCGAGGGCAGGGAACGCGCGCTGCGCTCCCTGCTGGAGCACCGCGGCTACATCGAGGCGCTCACCGACGAGGACCCCGAGGCCTACGCGCGCGCGTTCCTCGACCGCGGCACCGAGGCGACCGCCCCGGCCTTCGGCGGCCGTCCCGCGGTCGCGTTCGAGCTCTTCGCGCGCTGACCCGGCGGGCCCGGAGCCGCCCGACGGCGGCGCGCCCCGTCCGGTCCGGGGCGCGCCGCCGGGTTTCCCGGGCGCGGCCCCGGTTGGGCTAACATCTGCTTGCGGGGGATCCGCCCCGCATGGAGGGTTCGCATAGCGGCCGAGTGCGGCGCTCTTGAAAAGCGCTAGGTCGGTAACCCCGGCCTCGTGGGTTCAAATCCCACACCCTCCGCCCCTGGAGGCCCCGCCCCGCCGCGACCCGCGGCCGGAGCGGGGCCCTCTCCTCGTCACGGCCCCGGCGGGAGCCCCGGACGCCCCGCTACGCGGCGTGTGCCCCGGTGGTGTCGAGAGGGGCGTCGGTGGCGGCCAGCACCTCGTCGACGGTGACACCGAGCGCGGTCTCCACCAGGACCAGGCCCGCCGCGGTGACGTCGACGACGGCCAGGTCGGTGATGATCCGGTCGACCACGCCGCGTCCGGTCAGCGGCAGCGAGCACTCGGTGACGATCTTGGCGGAGCCGTCCCTGGCGGTGTGCTCCATCAGCACGATGACGCGGCGGGCGCCGTGCACGAGGTCCATCGCACCGCCCATGCCCTTGACCATCTTGCCGGGGATCATCCAGTTGGCCAGGTCGCCGCCCGCCGATACCTGCATGGCGCCCAGGACCGCGACGTCGAGGTGGCGGCCGCGGATCATCCCGAAGCTCAGCGCCGAGTCGAACACCGAGGCGCCCGGGCGCAGGGTCACCGTCTCCTTGCCCGCGTTGATGAGGTCCGGGTCCTCCTCCCCCTCCAGCGGGTAGGGTCCCACTCCGAGGAGCCCGTTCTCGCTGTGCAGGACGACGTCGATCCCGTCGGGGACGTGGTTGGGCACGAGGGTCGGCAGGCCGATCCCGAGGTTGACGTACTCGCCGTCGGACAGTTCGGCGGCGCAGCGCGCGGCCAGTTGGTCACGGGTCAGGGCCATGGCTCAGCTCCTCCTGACGGTTCGGCGCTCGATCCGCTTCTCGGCGGCGCCGCGCAGCGGGACGACCCGGTCGACGAAGACGCCGGGAAGGTGGATCTCGTCGGGGTCGAGCTCACCGGGCTCGACCAGCTCCTCGACCTGGGCGACGGTGACCCGTCCGGCCATGGCGCACACGGGGTTGAAGTTGCGGGCGGCGGTGGTGAAGCAGAGGTTGCCGTGGCGGTCGCCGCGCGCGGCGTGCACGAGGGCCGCGTCGGTGGTGACGGACTCCTCCAGCACGTGCTCGCGCCCGCCGAAGGAGCGGACCTCCTTGGGCGGGGAGGCCACGACGACCCGCCCCTCGGCGTCGTAGCGCCAGGGGAGCCCGCCCTCGGCGATGAGGGTGCCCGCGCCCGTGGGCGTGAAGAAGGCGGGGATGCCGGCCCCGCCCGCCCGCAGCCTCTCCGCCAGCGTGCCCTGCGGGCACAGCTCGACTTCCAGTTCCCCGGCCAGGAACTGCCGGGCGAACTCCTTGTTCTCACCGACGTAGGAGGCGGTGACGCGGGAGATCCGCCGGTCGCGCAGCAGGATGCCCAGCCCCCAGTCGTCCACCCCGCAGTTGTTGGAGACGATCCTGAGGTCGTCGGCGCCGCCCGCGTGCAGCGCCTCGATGAGCGCCATGGGGGTGCCGCACAGGCCGAACCCCCCGACGGCCACCGATGCCCCGCTCCTGATCACGTCGACGGCCGCGGCCGGATCGTCGACGACCTTGTTCAGCGGCAAGCGTCCTCCCGGTGGGTTCGCGCGGATGCGCAGCGTCTTCCAGGCGGAACGCTAGGGATTGGGGCACCCGGGCGGCCATGTGCAGGGAGGACACAAACCCCCGGCCGCCCGTGTCCGTCCGGGACACACGCGGGTCACCTCGGCCAGGCGAACGCCTCCCCGACGGTGGCGGCCAGCTCCAGATAGGCGTCGCGGGTGGCCGGGTGCAACTGGTCGAGGTGCACCTCCGCGCCCTCCTCCAGGTGAGAGTCCCAGGGGATCTGCACCACCGACCGGCACCGCGAGTTGAAATGGTCCTCCAGGCGCCGCAGGTCCACGCTCGACCGGCCGCCCTGGCGCACCATCGACAGCACCACCACGCCGCCGCGCACCAGGTAGCCGTACTCGTGGGCCTCCAGCCAGTCCAGCGTGGCCGAGGCGCTGCGCGCGCCGTCCACGGACGGGGTGGACACCACCACGATCTGGTCGGCCAGCCCCAGCACGCCGCGCATCGCCGAGTGCAGCAGGCCGGTGCCGCAGTCGGTCAGCGTGATCGAGTAGAAGTGCTCCAGGAGCCGGGAGACCTCCCGGTAGTCGTACTCGCTGAACGCCTCCGAGACCGCGGGGTCCCGGTCCGAGGCGAGCACCTCCAGCCGCGAGGACGCCTGCGAGGTGAACCCGCGGATGTCGGCGTACCGCGAGATCGTCTCCTTCTCCCTCAGCAGGTCCCGGATGGTCGCGGCGGTCTCCAGACGGAGCTTGTCCGAGAGCGTGCCGCGGTCGGGGTTGGCGTCGACCGCCAGCACCCGGTCCCCGCGCAGGCTGGCCAGGGTCGAGCCCAGCGCCACGGTCGTCGTGGTCTTCCCCACCCCGCCCTTGAGCGAGAGCACGGCCACCCGGTGGTGGCCGCCCACCACGTAGGTGCGCGCCCGGTCCATCAGCTCGCGACGGCGCAGTTCGGCGGGCGAGTCGCCCGGATGCACCAGTCCGAAGGTCGCGGAGTGCACGATCCGGCGCCACCCCGACGCGGGCGCCTGGCGGCGGCGCGCGGTCCCGCCCGGGTCGAAACCGGTCGGCTCGGCGGGGACCGTGCCGCCGGGGGGCGTGTGCCCGAACGCCGCCGGTCCCGGCGGGGCGGGGGGCGGTGGGCGGTGCTCCTGCGGCCGGACCGGCGGGGCGGAGGGTGCGGGCTGCCGGGCGGCAGGAGGCTGGACGGGAGGGGGCTGCGGCGCGGCCGGGGGCGCCATCGGGGCGGGCCCCGTGTGGGAGGCGTCGTGCGGCGGAGGCGCGTCGCGCCCCGCCTCGGGCCGGGGAAGGGGCCGCGCGCCGAGCGGAGGGGTCAGCCCCCACTGCTCGGCGGGGGACTGCGGCGCGGCCGCCGGCGGTTCGGGGGGCCGCGGCGGCTCGGCGCCCCAGGGGGCGGGCGCGTTCGGCGCGGGGGTCCGGTAGGGCGCCCCGTCCGAGTAGTCCAGCGGCGGGAGCGGCTCCGGCTCGGGGACGTCGTCGGTGACCGGCCTGGGCGCGGGGCGCTGGGGCTCCTGGAGCAGCCGCTGGATCTGCGGCCGGTTGCGGGCGAGCGGCGACAGGGGGGCCGCGTTCGGCGGCGGCTCGGGGGCGGGCCCGACCCGTTCGGGGCGCGTGGCCGGGGGTTTGGGCAGGGCGGCGGGGGGCTTCGGCAGGGGCGCGGGAGGCTCCGGAGGAGCGGTGGGGGGTTTGGGCAGGGGCGCGGGAGGCTCCGGAGGAGTGGCCGGGGGTGCGGGCAGGGGCGCGGGAGGCTCCGGAGGAGCGGTGGGGGGTTTGGGCAGGGGCGCGGGAGGCTCCGGAGGAGCGGTGGGGGGTTTGGGCAGGGGCGCGGGAGGCTCCGGAGGAGTGGCCGGGGGTTCGGGTGAGGCGTCCCGGGGCTCGGGGTCCGGGACGGGGAGTCCGGGCCGCGGTTCGGACAACGGCGGTGGTGCCGGCGGGTACAGCGGGCTCGGAGCCGGTCCCTGCGGTTGGGCGTAGGGCGGAGGGGGCGCGATCGGCCCGGAGTCGAAGTCGTCCCCGAACCACTCGTCCGCGGGCGACGGCCCGGCCTCGTCCGCCCGCTCGGGGTCCTCGTCGCGCGCGGCACCGGGCGCCGCGGCCTCGTCGTGGTCCGGACGCGGCGAGCGGGCACCGAAGTGCTCCGAACCGTCGTGCTCTCTGTAGGCCACCGCGGTTCTCCTAAGGGCGCTTCGAGGACCATTCGTATGCACACATACCGGACGCGGACGAGGCGGAGGCGGTTGCCCGTGTCGGGGAGCCACGCCTCCGCCTGCTCGTAGTGCTCCGGGTCAACAACGATAAAACTAGCGGTCAAGGGATGAGAAGTGGCCGCCTGGGGTTTGTCCGCCGTGTTCGCGGTCCGGCCGGGCGACCGGTCGGCGGGCGGGCTCGGCCGACGGCACCGGCCCGCCGGGCGGATCCTCCTCCCGGCAGTGGGTAGCGTGATCAGCATGCGAGCGATTGCCATCAGCGAGCCCGGCGGTCCCGACGTCCTCACCTGGAGAGAGGTCCCCGATCCCGAACCGGGACCCGGCGAGGTCCTGGTCGAGGTGGCGGCCACGGCGGTCAACCGGGCCGACGTCAACCAGCGCCAGGGCAGCTACCCGCCGCCCCCCGGCGCGTCCGAGTACCCGGGGCTGGAGTGCTCGGGCCGCGTCGCCGCGCTCGGTCCCGGCACCGACGGGTCGGGCTGGCGGGTGGGCGACGAGGTGTGCGCGCTGCTCGCCGGCGGCGGCTACGCCGAGCGGGTGGCGGTCCCCGTCGGCCAGCTGCTCCCGGTCCCGGCCGGGGTGGGGCTGGTGGAGGCCGCCGCGCTGCCCGAGACCGCCTGCACGGTGTGGTCCAACGTGTTCATGACCGCGGCCCTGGGCCCGGGCGAGAGCCTGCTGGTGCACGGCGGCGGCAGCGGTATCGGCACCTTCGCGATCCAGTTGGCCCGCGCGCGCGGCGCCCGCGTCCTGACCACGGCGGGCAGCCCCGAGAAGCTGGCGCGCTGCCTCGAACTCGGCGCGGTCGCGGCCGTCAACCACCGGACCGAGGACTTCGCCGCCAGGGTGCGGGAGGAGACCGGCGGGGCCGGAGTGGACGTGGTGCTCGACATCATGGGCGGGAGCTATCTGGACGCCAACCTCCGCTCCCTCGCGGTGGGCGGCCGCCTGGTCGTCATCGGCCTGATGGGCGGGCGCAGGGCCGAACTGGACCTGGGCCGGATGCTCGTCAGGCGGCTCTCCGTGCACGCCACGACGCTGCGCTCACGCCCGCTCGCGGAGAAGGCCGAGATCGTGTCCCAGGTGGCCGGGCAAGTATGGCCGCTGGTCGGGAAGGGGACGGTCCGGCCTGTCGTGGACCGGGTCCTCCCCCTGCGCGATGCGGCCGAGGCGCACCGCATCATGGAGTCCGGCGGACACGTCGGCAAGATCCTCCTCAGCACCGGATAGACCGAGTTTTCCGCCCCATCCCCGATACGAACAGTCGCAAGGTGAGAGTTCAATGAGCAACGGACCAGATCGAGAAGAGCACCCCCAGGTCCTGATTCTGGGACCGGGCGGGACGGACCTCCCGTCCGGGGAGCCCGACGGCGACGGCGCGGGGTCCGACGAGCGCCCCATCACCGAGATGGTCGAGCAGCCCGCCAAGGTCATGCGGATCGGCAGCATGATCCGCCAGCTGCTCGAAGAGGTGAAGGCCGCCCCGCTGGACGAGGCGAGCCGGGTCAGACTCAAGGAGATCCACTCCAGCTCCATCAAGGAGCTGGAGGACGGCCTGGCCCCGGAGCTCGTGAGCGAGCTTGAGCGGCTCTCGCTGCCGTTCACCGAGGGCACGACCCCGAGCGACGCCGAGCTGCGGATCGCCCAGGCCCAGCTCGTGGGCTGGCTGGAGGGCCTCTTCCACGGCATCCAGACGACCCTGTTCGCCCAGCAGATGGCGGCCCGGGCCCAGCTGGAGAACATGCGCAAGGCGCTGCCCGCGGGCATGTCCCCGGGAGCCTCCGAGGGCGACGTCCCGCACCGCATGGCGGGAGGCTCCGGCCCGTACCTGTAGCGCGGCACGTCGAACGCCGGTGGCCCGGTCCTTCGGAAGGACCGGGCCACCGGCGTTCGGGGCTCGCTCACTTCTTGCCGACGGGCTCCAGCACGTCGCGGCCGACGAACGGGCGCAGGGCCTCGGGGACCACCACGGAGCCGTCCTCCTGCTGGTGGTTCTCCAGGATCGCGACGATCCAGCGGGTCGTGGCGAGCGTTCCGTTCAGCGTGGCGGCGAAGCGGGGCCTGCCGTCGGCGTCGCGGTACCGGATGTTGAGGCGGCGGGCCTGGAAGTCCGTGCAGTTCGAGGTGGACGTGAGCTCGCGGTAGCGGCCCTGGGTGGGCACCCACGCCTCGCAGTCGTACTTGCGCGCGGCGCTCGTGCCCAGGTCGCCCGCCGCGATGTCCACCACCCGGTAGGGCAGCTCCAGCGTGTCGAGCATCTCGCGCTCCCACGCCAGCAGCCGCAGGTGCTCCTCGTGCGCCTGGTCGGGGTGGGTGTAGACGAACATCTCGACCTTGTTGAACTGGTGCACCCGGATGATGCCGCGGGTGTCCTTGCCGTAGGACCCGGCCTCCCGGCGGAAGCACGGCGACCAGCCGACGTACCGGTTGGGCAGCGAGTCCGCGGGGAGGATCTCCCCGGAGTGGTACCCGGCCAGCGGGACCTCGGAGGTGCCCACCAGGTACAGGTCGTCGTCGGGCAGGTGGTAGACCTCGGCGGAGTGCTCGCCGAGGAAGCCGGTGCCCTCCATCGTCTCGGGCTTGACCAGCACGGGCGGGATCATCGGCGTGAAGCCGTTCGCGGCCGCCCGCTGCATGGCCATGGTGAGCAGGCCCAGCTCCAGCATCGCGCCGACGCCGGTGAGGAAGTAGAAGCGCGCCCCCGACACCTTGGCGCCGCGGTCGGTGTCGATGGCGCCGAGCATCTCGCCCAGCTCCAGGTGGTCGCGCGGGGTGAAGTCGAACTCGCGCGGGACGCCGACCTCCTCGACGACCGTGAAGTCGTCCACACCGCCCTCGGGCGCGCCGGCCTCGACCAGGTTGGGCACGGTGCCCAGGAGCGCGGTGAGTTCGCCGGACAGCGACTCGGCCTCGGTCTCGGCCGTCCTGACCTCTGCGGACAGGCTCTTGGCGCGGGCCAGCAGGGCCTCCCGCTCCTCCGCGGAGGCCCGGGAGACGGACTTGCCGACGCTCTTCTGCTCGGCGCGCAGCGACTCGAAGCGCGTCAGCGCGGAGCGGTGCCGAGAGTCCAGGTCGAGCAGCCGGTCGACGACGGAGTCGTCTTCGCCGCGGACGCGCTGCGAGGTCCGCAGCCGGTCGGGGTCATCCCGTAGAGCACGAAGGTCGATCACGTGAGCAGGGTACCGGTCATGCGGACCGAGGACACATTGTCGTAGCTTCCTGGAACGATGGGATCCACGATTCCGTCGAAGGACATCGTTGGGAGTCCGCGTCATGGGGGCGCGGCGCGCTCGTCAGGAGCGCTGGGGCGCGCGCGTCCCGGGGGGATGGGACCGGGAGGCGCGTACCCGGGCGGGGCCCCGAAGGGGGCGGGCCCCGTTGTCCGGCCGGGAGGACCGGCCACGGCCCCGCGGGTCCGTCTCGGCCGCGGGGCGGGAAGGGGATGAGATGAAGCGGAACTGGGGGAGGAAGCCGGTCGGTTCGATGACCGCCGAGGAGCTCTCGGCGGCGCTGGACCGGCTCGACGAGGTCGCGCCGGGGGACACCGCCCTGGAGCTGGCGCTGCGGCACGAGCTGTACCGGGTGGCCGCGGAGGAGTGGATGTTCGACGACGACCGGGCGCTGGCGGTCTGCTCCTCGTAGGCGAGCGGTGCCGTCGGGGCGGGGCCCGGGCGGCACCGCTCCCGTGTGCGGAGCCGCCCGGGCCCGGGAGGGGCGGCGGAACGCGGTCTGGCAGAGTGTCGCCCACAGCGGGACCCGACTCCCTACGGCGACTGGAGCGCGCGTGACTACTTCCGAGACCAGAGTGCCGGCCGCCGCGACCTGGGGGCTGCTCGCGGCCTGGGTGGCGCACGACATCGAGGAACTGGCGACCATGGCGACGTGGGCGGAGCGGGCCCGGCCCCGGTTGGAGGCGCGCCTGCCCTGGGTCCCCACAGCGGTGTGGGACCGGATGAGGGTCTCCCAGGAGCACGTGAACGTCTCCATCGGCCTGATGGGCTGCCTGGTGGCGGCGGCCGCCGCCGACGGGGCCCGCACGAACGGCCGCAGCGCCCTCTACCAGACCGTCCTGGCCGGTTTCGGCCTGCACGCCGTCTCGCACGTGGCCTCGGCGGTGGCGACCCGGGGGTACACGCCCGGTGTCGTGACCGCTCCGCTCGTGGCGGCGCCGTTCTCGCTGTGGGCGTGGCGCGAGCTGCGCAGGGCGGGGGTGCCCGCTGTGCCCGTCGGACCGGGCGCGGCCGCGCTGTTCCCCGTGGCGATCGCGACGGTGCACACCGCGGCCTCGGCGATCGTCTCCGCCAGGGCCCGAGGCCGGCGCTCCCGCAGCCGGGACGGGGCCGCCGCCCCCGCCGCGGCGGTCACGCCCCGGCGGGGGCCCGCCGCGCGGCCGCCAGTTCGTCCCGGGCCCGCATGAGGGCGAAGCCGAGGAGGTTCGGACCGCGCCAGCGCGACGGGTCCCCGGCGCGCTCGTCGGTCGCGGTCAGGCCGATGCCCCAGACGCGGTCGAGCGGACTCGCCTCGACGAGGACGCGCCGGCGGGTGCCGAGAAGGTAGTCGCGCAACCCCGGGTGCCCGGCGAACTTGTGCACCGAGCCCCGGACGACGATGTCGAAGCGCCGCTCACGCCAGACCGCCTCGTCGAAGCCGCGCACCCCGCGTCCCAGTTCCTTGGCGGTCCGGGGGTGGTCCGCGGCCAGGACGCGCGCGAGCGCGGCGTCGTCGCCGAACAGTCGGGCCTTCTCGGCCATCATCCAGTGCTCGGCGGTGCGGTAGGCCACGCCGTCCACGGTGAACGCGGCGGGCCACCACTGGCTCAGGCAGCCCGGACCGGGAGAGCCGTCGGCGCCGGGGCGGTGTCCCCGGAAGAGCAGGTACTTCATCCGCTCCCCGCGGAGATGCCGGGCCCGGAGCTCGGTGACGGTCATGGGGGGACGGGGGCGGAGTGTCATGGGCGTCATTGTGCGGCCCCGCCGCGACGGTCCTCCACCGGTTTTCCCGGGGCCCGCGCGGCCGGTTCGGCCGGGACCGACGGCTACCCCCGGATTCGTCACCCTGAGCGACGGTCCGACTGCTTTACTGGGGGCATGGGCGAACATCGGCAGGATCGGTTCCGTCGAGTCTTCGAAGAGCGCGTCGGGCGTGCCGCCCCGTCGGCCCCGGCCAGAGACGCGGACCGTCCTCCGGAGGGCCCGGCCGCCCGGCGAGGCTAGCCGTGGCCGCGAAGCCGCGCTACCAGCAGATCGCCGACATCCTGCGCGGCCCCATTCTCGGCGGTGCGCTGCCCCCCGGAACCAGACTGCCCTCGCGCGTCCAGCTTTCGCGGCGCTACGCGGTGAGCGAGCAGGTGTCCCGCCACGCGCTGCGTCTGCTCGTGGCCGAAGGGCTGGCCGAGAGCCGCCCCGGCTCCGGGTACTACGTGCGCGCGACCCGGGCGGACCACCTGCTCCCTCGCACCGGCAGCGGCCCCGGTTCCGCGCTGGCGCCGCTCCTGGTGGAACGGCGCGGCACCCGCAGCGAGGCCGCGGCCCGGGGGCTGGCGGTCAGGCTGCGCGTCCGCGCGGGCGAGACGCTGTACCGGACCGAGTGCCTGGGCCACGCGCGGGGCGCGCCGATCGCGCTGCACGTCTCCTGGGAACCCGCGGCCCTCACCCTCAACACGTCCGGCGCGCCCGGCGCGGCGCCCGCTCTCAGCGTCTCGGACCGCCTCGCCGGGGTGGGCGTCTTCGTCGACCGGATCGAGGAGGAGGTGTCGGTGCGCGCCCTGCGCGGTCCGGAGGCGGACCGCCTGGGACTGCCTTCCGGCTCCGCGGCCCTCGTGGTCCGGCGCACCCACTTCGACGGCCGGCGCCCGGTGGAGACCTCGGACCTCATCGCCTCCGCGGACCACTGCCGGCTGGGCTACCGGTTCGAGGCGCCCCGCAGGGCGCCGTGACCACCGGTCCGGGGGAGCAACGCGGCCGCCCCCCGCGGATCTCCGCGGGGGGCGGCCGTCCCTCCCAAGGGCGGTGCTGAATCCCGGGTCCGGGAACGGACCGGGAAGTCAGTCGCTAGTCGTCGATGTCGACGTTGCTGCCCGAGCAGGAGTAGGAGTTGAGCAGGTTCAGGTTCAGGCCCAGCCCGAGCAGCAGGCCGGCACCGGTGGCCTCCTGGCCGGAGACACACTGCACGTTGGTGTCGGTGTCCCCGTAGCCGTTGGCGAGAGCCGCGGAGGCCCCTCCGCCGACCAGAGCCACGCTCATCGCGCCCACCGTCGCCAGCTTCATGATTCGACGCATCGAGTACATCCCTTTCCAAGACGACTATCAACCGGTCGCCCGAACGCTCTTTGTAGTCGTTCGGTTACCGAGAGATACAATGCCCGATAATCGGCGCAAAGAAAACCCGAATGCGGAGGGCGTTGCCAGTCTTTTACCTCAGCGGTGCGGTTGATCTCCTGCGATCGGGGGCCATAGACCCCCGAAACGGGCGGCGGTCCGCTCCCGAAGGAACGGACCGCCGCCCGCCGAAGGATCCCGCGGGACCCCGGAACCCCGCGCTAGCCGGTGAACTCCCCGGCGACGACCTCGGCGATCTGGGCGGTGTTCAGCGCCGCGCCCTTGCGCAGGTTGTCCCCGCACAGGAACAGGTCCAGGGAGTGCGGGTCGTCGATGGAGCGGCGGATACGCCCCACCCAGGTCGGGTCGGTGCCGACCACGTCGGCCGGTGTCGGGAACTCGCCCCGCGCCGGGTCGTCCTGGACGACCACACCGGGGGCCGAGGCCAGCAGGTCGCGGGCCGCGTCGGCGTCCACCTCGTCGGCGAAGGTCGCGTGGACCGTGAGCGAGTGGGTCGTGACGACCGGGACGCGTACGCAGGTGGCGGACACCTTCAGGTCGGGCAGGCCCAGGATCTTCCGGGACTCGTTGCGGACCTTCAGCTCCTCGGACGACCAGCCGCCGTCCTTGAGCGAGCCCGCCCACGGCACCACGTTCATCGCCAGCGGCGCGGGGAAGGGCCCCAGGGCGCCCACCGCGGCCCGGACATCGCCGGCGCGGCTGCCGAGCGTGCGGTCGGCGGCGGCCTTGGCGATCTGGTCGTGCAGGGTGTCGATGCCCTCCTGGCCCGCGCCGGACGCGGCCTGGTAGGAGCTGACCACCAGGTTGGTGAGCCCGTAGGCCCGGTGCAGGGCGCCCAGCGCGACGATCATCGACAGCGTGGTGCAGTTCGGGTTGCTGATGATGCCGCGCGGGCGGTTGCGGGCCTGATCGGCGTTGACCTCGGGCACCACGAGCGGCACGTCGGCGTCCATCCGGAACGCGCCCGAGTTGTCGACGGCGACCGCGCCGCGCGCGGCCGCGACCGGCGCCCACTCCTTGGAGACCTCGTCGGGGACGTCGAACATGGCCACGTCCACGCCGTCGAAGACCTCGGGGGTCAGAGCCTGGACTTCGACCTCCTCGCCGCGTACGGTCAACTTCCGTCCCGCGGAGCGGGCCGAGGCGATCAGCCGGATCTCGCCCCACACGTTCTCGCGGGTAGAGAGGATGTCCAGCATGACGGTGCCCACGGCGCCGGTGGCGCCGACGACGGCGAGGGTGGGAAGACGGTTGCTCATCGGCCGGTACCTCCGTAAACGACGGCCTCCACCTGGTCGGCGTCCAGCTGGAACTCGGTGTGCGCCGCGGCGACGGCCGTGTCGACGCCGTCCTGGCTGACGATGACCGAGATGCGGATCTCCGAGGTGGAGATCATGTCGATGTTGACCCCGGAGCGGGCCACGGAGTCGAAGAACCGCGCGGTGACGCCGGGGTAGGACCGCATCCCGGCCCCGATCAGGGAGACCTTGCCGATCTGGTCGTCGTACAGCAGCGACTCGAAGCCGACCTTCTCCTGGATCTTCTTCAGCGCGCTCAGCGCGGTCTGGCCGGAGTCGGCGGGAAGGGTGAAGGAGATGTCGGTGCGCGAGGTGGAGGCCGCCGACACGTTCTGCACGATCATGTCGACATTGATCTCGGCCTCGGCGAGGACCTTGAAGATCGCGGCCGCCTCGCCGACGCGGTCGGGGACGCCCACGACCGTGATCTTGGCCTCGCTCCGGTCGTGCGCGACGCCGGAGATGATCGGTTGTTCCATGCCTTCGGTTTCCTCAACTTCCGAGACGACCCAGGTACCGGGCTTCTGGCTGAAAGACGAGCGTACGTGCAGCGGGATGCCGTACCGCCGGGCGTACTCCACGCAGCGCAGGTGCAGGATCTTGGTGCCGCAGGCGGCCATCTCCAGCATCTCCTCGTAGGAGATCTTGGGGATGCGCTGGGCGTTGGGGACGATTCGCGGGTCCGCGGTGAAGACGCCGTCCACGTCGCTGTAGATCTCGCACGCGTCGGCGTCGAGCGCCGCGGCGAGCGCGACGGCCGTGGTGTCCGAGCCGCCGCGGCCGAGTGTGGTGATGTCCTTGCTGTCCTGGGACACCCCCTGGAAGCCGGCGACGATGCAGATGGCGCCCTCGTCGATGGCGCCCTGGATGCGGCCCGGCGTGACATCGATGATCTTGGCGTTGCCGTGCAGGGACGTGGTGATGACACCCGCCTGCGAACCGGTGAACGAGCGGGCCTCGTAGCCGAGGTTGCCGATGGCCATCGCGACGAGCGCCATCGACATGCGCTCACCGGCCGTGAGCAGCATGTCGAGCTCGCGGCCCGGCGGCAGCGGCGTCACCTGCTGGGCGAGGTCGAGGAGTTCGTCAGTGGTGTCGCCCATGGCGGAGACCACCACGACGACGTCGTATCCGGCCTTCTTCTGGGCGACGATCCGCTGGGCCACTCGCTTGATGGCTTCCGCGTCAGCCACGGAAGAACCACCGTACTTCTGCACGATCAGAGCCACGGTCGGCGCTCCTGAGGAGTTGGGTTCAAGGTAATCAACCAGAGAGTCTAGCGATCGGGTTTCTCATGGGACCTGGCCGACCGGCCTGTGGTCGCCGAGCCGAGGGCCTACCCATGAGACGGACGAATACGCATGAATGACGCAAAATGCTTCCCGGTCGGGGCAGGGCTCCGCTCGGGAGAACACTTCGCGTGCTCTGGGGCGAGGGGGCTGAGACCGGTCAGAAGTCCAGGGACCGGCGGCCTTCGAAGGCCCGGCCGAGGGTGACCTCGTCGGCGTACTCGAGGTCGCCGCCCACGGGCAGCCCGCTGGCGAGCCGGGTGACTCTCAGCCCCAAGGGTTTGAGCAGGCGCGCCAGGTAGGTGGCGGTGGCCTCGCCCTCCAGGTTGGGGTCGGTGGCCAGGATCAGCTCGGTGACCTGGCCGTCCGCGAGGCGCGTCATGAGCTCTTTGATGCGCAGGTCGTCGGGGCCGACGCCCTCGATGGGGCTGATCGCGCCGCCGAGCACGTGGTAGCGGCCGCGGAACTCCCGCGTCCGCTCGATGGCCACGACGTCCTTGGACTCCTCCACGACGCAGATGACCGATGTGTCGCGGCGGGGGTCGCGGCAGATCCGGCACTCGCTCTCCTCGGCGACGTTGCCGCACACCGAGCAGAACCGGACCCGCTCCTTGACCTCGACGAGCGCGCCGACCAGCCGCTTGACGTCGGCGGTCTCGGCGGAGAGCAGGTGGAAGGCGATGCGTTGCGCGCTCTTCGGACCGACGCCGGGCAGCCGCCCGAGCTCGTCGATCAGATTCTGGACCGCGCCTTCGTACATCGCCTACCTACTCGTGGAGTGCTCGGTTACCAAGGTAGCCCAAGGAAGCGGGGCCGCCGACCCGGCCGGGGCCCCGCCGGCCCGGAGTACCCGCCCCGGGTCAGAAACCGGGCAGACCCGGCATCCCGCCGCCCAGACCCTGCGAGAGCGGGCCCATCTTCTGCTGCTGGATCTCGTCCACCAGGCGCTCGGCGTCGCGGATGGCCGCGAGCACCAGGTCCGCGATGGTCTGCGCGGTGTCCGCCGCGTCGTCGGGGTCCACCGCCTTGGGGTCGATCCTGATGTCCTCGACCTGCCCGCGCCCGCTCACGGTGACGGTGACCAGCCCGCCACCGGAGGTGCCCTCCACCTTGGCCTCGTCCAGCTCCTGCTGAGCGGCCATGAGCTGCTGCTGCATCTGCTGGGCCTGCTGCAGGATCGCCTGCATGTCCATTCCGCCGCCAGGGTTCACTGATCCGCTCCTTGCCTGCGATGTCCGTGTCCCCGAGCGTATCCGCTCGGCCGCGCGGGGACCGCCCCGCGCGGCCGGGTCCGGGTCAGTACAGGATCGCGTCGGGCCCCAGGATGCTCTTGATCTCGCCGGAGAACTCCGGACCGACCCGCACCGGGTAGTCGTCGACGGCGAAGATCCGCGACCGCAGCGGGTTGTCCACCTTGATCCGCACGGGGGTGTCGCCCCGGTGGCTGCGCAGCGCCTGCTTGAGGTCGCCGACCAGCTCCTTGGTGATGCGCTTCTCCGGGATGGTGAGCAGGACCGGCGGCTCGCCCTCGGAGACGTGCGAGATGTCCAGGATGGACATCTCCGAGACGAACATCGAGTAGGTGCCGTCGCGGTCGTTGACGCGGCCCTTGACGGTCACCGCGGTGTCCTCGACGAGGGCGTCCACGTACAGCGGGTAGGTCTTGGGGAAGAACAGCACCTCGATCGCGGCGTCGAGGTCCTCGACGGTGGCGATCGCCCACTGGTTGCCGGCCTTGTTCACCCGCTTCTCGACCTTGGAGATCAGCCCGGCGACGCGCACCTCGTCGTTGCCCCGGCGCTCGCCGTTGACGACCTCCAGGATCGCCACGTCGCGCGAGCGCGCGAGGATGCGCTCGGCGCCGGCCAGCGGGTGGCTGGACACGTACAGGCCCAGCATCTCCCGCTCGAACGCGAGCTTGGTCTTGCGGTCCCACTCCTCCTCGCGCCAGTTGATGTCCAGCCCGATGGGCGCGGACCCCCCGTCGGCGTCGTCGCCCCCGCCGAACAGGTCGAACTGGCCGTTGGCCTCCTGCTTCTTGGCCCCGATCATGGCGTCCACCGCCGTCTCGTGGTGGCGGTAGAGGTCCAGGCGCGGCTGGCCCAGGGAGTCGAACCCGCCCGCCTTGATCAGGGACTCGATGACGCGCTTGTTGCAGGCGGTGACCTCGATCTTCGACAGGAAGTCCACGAACGAGGAGAACTTGCCCTTCTCCTCGCGGGTCTTGACCACCGAGGCCACGACGTTGGCGCCCACGTTGCGGACCGCGCCCATCCCGAAGCGCACGTCCGTGCCGACCGCTGTGAAGCGCAGGCCCGACTCGTTGACGTCGGGCGGCATCACCTTGATGCCCATCTTGCGGCACTCGGCCAGGTAGACGGCCATCTTGTCCTTGTCGTCGCCCACCGAGGTGAGCAGCGCGGCCATGTAGGACGCCGGGTGGTTGGCCTTGAGGTAGGCGGTCCAGTAGGAGACGACGCCGTAGGCCGCGGAGTGCGACTTGTTGAAGGCGTAGCCGGAGAACGGGAGCATGACGTCCCACAGGGCCTGCATGGCCTCCTCGGAGAAGCCCTTCTCCAGCATCCCGGCGCGGAAGGTGACGTACTCCTTCTCCAGCGCCTCCTTCTTCTTCTTGCCCATCGCGCGGCGCATCAGGTCCGCGCCGCCCAGGGTGTACCCGGCGAGCTGCTGGGCGATCGCCATGATCTGCTCCTGGTACACGAGCAGGTGGTAGGTCTCGCCGAGGATCGGGTCCAGAGCGTCCTTGAGCTCCGGGTGGATCGGCGTGATCTCCTGGCGGCCGTTCGAGCGGTCGGCGTAGTCGTTGTGGGCGTTGGCGGCCATCGGACCGGGCCGGTACAGGGCGCTGACCGCGGAGATGTCGCTGAAGTACTTGGGCTGCATGCGCTTGAGCAGGTTGCGCATGGGGCCGCCGTCGAACTGGAAGACGCCCAGGGTGTCGCCGCGGCTCAGGAGCTCGTAGGTGGCCTTGTCGTCCAGGGGCAGGCTGGGGAGGTCGAGGTCGATGCCCTCGTTGGCCTTCACGTTCTGGACGGCGTCGTCCATGATCGTGAGGTTGCGCAGGCCGAGGAAGTCCATCTTCAGCAGGCCCATGTCCTCGCACTGAGGGTAGGGGAAGCCGGTGATGATGGCGCCGTCGGCGTCGCGCTTGTGGATGGGGATGACGTCCAGCAGCGGCTCCGCGGACAGGATGACCCCGGCCGCGTGCACGCCGGTGCCGCGGGTCAGCCCCTCGATACCGCTGGCGGTCTCGTAGATCTTGCGGACGTCGGGCTCGGACTCGATCATCTGGCGCAGCTCGCCGGCCTCGTGGTGCCGGGGGTCGCCCTCGTCGTAGACCGCCGAGAGCGAGATCTCCTTGCCCATCACGGCGGGCGGGAACGCCTTGGTGATCTTGTCGCCCAGCGCGTAGGGGAAGCCGAGGATGCGGTTGGCGTCCTTGATGGCCGCCTTCGCCTTGATGGTGCCGAAGGTGAGGATCTGGGCCACGCGCTCGTCGCCGTAGCGCTCGGTGACGTAGCGGATCATGTCGCCGCGCTTGCGCTCGTCGAAGTCCAGGTCGACGTCGGGCATGGTGACGCGCTCGGGGTTGAGGAACCGCTCGAACAGCAGGCCGTACGGGATGGGGTTCAGGTCCGTGATGCCCAGGATGTAGGCGATCATCGACCCCGCGGCGGAACCGCGGCCCGGGCCCAGCGCGATCCTGGACTTGCGCGCGTACTGGCAGATGTCGGCGACGACGAGGAAGTAGGCGGGGAAGCCCATCTCCTCGATGACGCTCAGCTCGTACTCGATCCGGTCCCGGGTCTCCTGGTCGGCGCCGTCGGGGAACCGGTTGGGCAGGCAGCGCTCGACCTCCTTGCGCAGCCAGCTCGACTGGCTCTCCCCCTCGGGCACGGGGAAGCGCGGCATCAGGTCGCGGTGCTTGAAGACCTCGTCGTAGGCGCCGTCCTCGACCTGCTCGGCGACCCACAGGGTGTTCCGGCAGCCCTCGGCCCACTCCTCGAAGGAGTTGATGCCGCGCATCTCCTCGGCGCTCTTGAGGAAGTAGCCCGAGCCGTTGAACCGGAAGCGCGTGGGGTCGTCGAGGTTCTTGCCCACGCCCACCGCCAGCAGCGCGTCGTGCGCGGCCGCCTGGTCCTCGGTGACGTAGTGGGAGTCGTTGGTGACGACGGGCCGGATGCCCAGCTCCCTGCCGAGCTTGAGCAGCCCGTTGCGGACGTCGCGCTCGATGCCGAGGTCGTGGTCCATCAGCTCCATGAGCACGTTCTCGCGCCCGAAGATGTCCTGGAGCGTCGAGGCGTACTCCATGGCCTCGCGCTCCTGGCCCAGGCGCAGCCGGGTCTGCACCCCGCCCGACGGGCAGCCCGTGGTGACGGTGACGCCCTCGCTGTACTTGGACATCAGCTCCAGGTCCATGCGGGGCTTGGTGTAGTAGCCCTCGATGGAGGCCATCGACGACATCCGGAACAGGTTGCGCAGCCCCTGGGCGTTGCGCGCCGTCATGGTCAGGTGCAGGAACCGGCCGCCGCCGGAGACGTCCTTGCCGCCCTCCGCCGAGGTGTCGCCGCCGTCCTTGCCCCGCCCCCAGAACACCCGCTGCTTGTGGAACCGCGACTCCGGGGCGACGTACGCCTCGATGCCGATGATCGGCTTGACCCCCGAGCCCTTGGACTGGCTCCAGAACTCGTAGGCTCCGAACATGTTCCCGTGGTCGGTCATCGCCACGGCGGGCATCCCCAGCCTGGCGGCCTCCGCGAACAGCGGCTTGAGTTTGGCGGCGCCGTCCAGCATCGAGTACTCGGTGTGGACATGCAGGTGGACGAAGGAATCTGTCGTCACGACGCGACTACCCCAAACGCGGCTCGATGGACGGATGGCGAGTCATGAGCCTACGACTTTCCCAACGCTACCGCGCACCGGAGACAGCCGTCCGGCGAGCGCGCGGACCACGCGCTGACGGAGGGTGGGGCGGCCTCCCGTTCTCCTCGGTGATCTTGACGTTTCCGGGGTCTCAACCGCGTCCGAGACCCCGGAAACGTCAAGATCACCGAGGGAAGCGGGTGTCAGGCCGTGTTGTCGATCTCCTCGATGACTTTTCCGCCCAGTTCGGACTCGATCAGGAGGGAACCGGTGAAGGCGGCCTCGTCGAGGTCGTTCTCGACGGCGTCCTCCGGGCCGGGGGGCGCGTCGTCGGCGGGTTCGGGAGCGGGCGGCGGCGTGGCGCTCCGAGGAGGCTGGGGGGCCGGTTCGGGGCGTCGGCGCGCCGGGGCGTCGTCCCAGCCGTCGTCGGGCGGCGGGGGCTGGGTGTCCCACCCCTCGTTGCGCGGCGGTGCCGGGGGCGGCGGAGGCGAGTCGACGATCGCGGGTTCGGGGGGCTGGGGCTGCGGGGCGGCCTGGCGCTGGACGCGGGACGGGGCCGACGGCGGGGCTCCGCCGCCCGCCAGCGCGACGACGCGCATCTCCACGCGCAGCACGTCCTGGATCGCGCCCGCGACCACCTTGTCGCTGCCGCTGTTGGAGAAGCCCTTGGCGTCGTTGGGTTTGGCGAACCCGAGCTGGGCGGTGTTGCCGTCCACCCCGATCACCTGCACGTCGTTGCCCGTGAGGATCATCCAGGCGAACCTCCGGCGGCGCTTGACCGCCTCCAGGATCTGCGGCCAGGCGCCGCGCAGGGCGCTGGCGTCGGGCAGGCCGCCCGACGGGCGGGACACGGCGGGCGGCGCCTGCTCGGGGGCCGGCGCGGGAGCGGGCGCGGGAGCGGGAGGCGGCGTGCCCCAGTCGTCGGCGGGGGCGCGGCGCGGTTCCGGGCGGGCGGGGGGCGTCGGCGCGGCGGGTTCGGGGGAGTGCCGGGGAACCGGCGGGGCGGCGGGAGCGGGCGGGGGCGCGACCGGGGCGGGGGGCGCGTGGTGCGCCGGGGCGGCCGGTGCCGCCGGGACGCCGGAGGCGACGCGGCGCTCCAGCTGCTCCAGCCGGGCGGCCACGGCGGTCCCGTCCTCGGCTCCGGCAGCGCCGGGCAGCAGGATCCGGGCGCACAGCAGTTCCAGCAGCAGGCGCGGGGAGGTGGCGCCGCGCATCTCGGTCAGGCCGGTGTTGAGGATCTCGGTGGCGCGGGTCAGCTCCGCGGGGCCGAGCCGGACGGACTGCTCGCGCATCTGCTCGACCGCGTCGGGCGGGACGTTGATCAGGCCCTTGTCCAGGGCGTCGGGCACCGCGGCCAGGACCACGAGGTCGCGGGCGCGCTCCAGCAGGTCGGCGGCGAACCGGCGGGGATCGTGCCCGCCCTCGACCATGCGGTCGATCAGGCCGAACACGGCCGCCCCGTCGCGCGCGCCGAACGCGTCGATCATCTCGCCCAGCAGGCCGGAGTCGGTGTAGCCGAGGAGCTGGACCGCGCCCTCGCGGGTGATGCCGTTCTCGTCCGACCCCGCGAGCAGCTGGTCGAGGATGGAGAGCGAGTCGCGCGCGGACCCCGCGCCGGCCCGGACCACGAGGGGCAGCGCCGCCGGGTCGAAGGGGACGCCCTCGTCGCCGAGGATCTGCTCCATGAGCTCGCGGAGCGTGCTCGGCGGGATCAGCCGGAAGGGGTAGTGGTGGGTGCGCGACCGGATCGTCCCGATGACCTTCTCGGGCTCGGTGGTGGCGAAGACGAACTTCAGGTGCGGCGGCGGCTCCTCGACGAGCTTCAGCAGCGCGTTGAAACCCTCGCGGGTCACCATGTGCGCCTCGTCGATGATGTAGACCTTGTAGCGCGAGTTCACGGGCGCGAAGAAGGCGCGCTCGCGCAGGTCGCGGGCGTCGTCCACGCCGCCGTGCGAGGCGGCGTCGATCTCGATGACGTCGATGCTGCCGCCGCCGTCGGGCGCCAGCGCCACGCAGGAGTCGCACGCCCCGCACGGGTCGGGGGTGGGGCCCTGCTCGCAGTTGAGGGAGCGGGCCAGGATGCGCGCGCTGGAGGTCTTGCCGCAGCCGCGCGGACCGCTGAACAGGTAGGCGTGGTTGATCCGGCCGTTGCGCAGCGCCTGGCGCAGCGGCTCGGTGACGTGCTCCTGCCCACGGACCTCGGCGAAGGTCGCGGGGCGGTACTTGCGATACAGGGCGATGCTCACGGCGTGCTCACTGCTCCCTCCGCGAACCGGCACTGTGCGGTTGTCGGACCCCGGCCGGGCCCACGCCACCCATTCAACCCTGCGCCGGTGACAGCTGGGGGCGGCTTCGCCCGGATCGCCCGCTGGGAGGGGCGAGGACGCGGGGACCGGGGGTGTCCCGAGACACGAAAAGACCCCCCGCGCACCCGCCAGAGCTTACTTATCCTTGCTGCCTTCCGGCCCTGGGGAGGTTCATAAGGTGACGCCGCACGAGGGGCTGCCCCCAGCATATAGGGATCACGGGAGTGCCGCGAACCGGACCGCCCCTGACACGCCCCCGCTCATCCGTTCGGAGCACCGGCGCGGCCCGTGTAGAGTTGTCTGCGGAGGATTCGCCTAGAGGCCTATGGCGCACGCTTGGAAAGCGTGTTGGGTGCAAGCCCTCACGAGTTCGAATCTCGTATCCTCCGCCAGTGCCTCACCGGGCACGAAGTCGAAGGGCCCCACCGCGAGCGGTGGGGCCCTTCGACGTTCGTAGTCTTAGTTTTAGTCTCAGTTGGTCGGCCGCACCGGGATTCCTCGGCGGGCGTCCGGCCAGCTTCGCTCTGCGACATCGTTCCCGCCGTCCGAAGGCAGCTTCAGGAGCAGTGCGTCGCAGCGGCGGTCGCTCATCGCACTTGGGCAGGGAACGAGGCACTTTTCTTCGCGCCGCCGTAGAACACCGTACGGATCCACCGCATTGGGGCAGAGTAACCCGGTTCCACGCATCCGGGAGCTGAACACTCACTCCCCTGCGGATAACTCACGCAGCTGAAATTGTCCCTAGCAGGGGCGAGATGTGGCCGCTCCCCTGTTCTTCGACACCGCCCTCCGCACCCTTCCCGCTGTCCCCGAGGAGGCCGTGGAGCACGGTGAGGTCTTCACGCGACGCTGGGTGGTCGACTTGACCCTCGACCTCGTGGGCTACACGGCGGACAAGGCGCTCTGTGACGTGAAACTCATTGAGCCGGCCTGTGGCTCAGGAGCATTCCTAGGAGTTGTCGCGCAACGCATCAGCGCGTCCTGCCGCAAGCAGAACCGTCCTATCGGTGACGCGCTCGGGGCCGTTCGCGCTCTCGGTCTACTGGAGCGCAACGTCCAAGCCAGCCGTGAGGTCGTTGAGTGGCAGCTGGTCGACGAGGGATGGCAACCAGAGGAAGCCCGGGATGTGGCGGCAGCCTGGGTTGAGCAGGGCGATTATGGGGGTTCCGGCGCGGGGGTGATTCGGGGCTCTGCCGGGGCGGGGTCCCCTCAGGGCCTGTTACGACGAGCGGCGACGGCGGGCGGGGCCGGAGGCCCGCGCATAACCGCCGGATGTCCGTGACGCGGCGGTTCGAGGGCCGGTCCCGCCCTCCCGGAACGATCATGGGCTTTCCGCCCTTCCAAGCCCCGAAACGGGCAGAAAGCCCAAGACCGTCAGCGGAACCCCCACGCAACGGACGTCGTGGGCGCGGCCTCGACCCTCACCCGCCGTCGCCGCCCGCCGTCACCTCGCGGTTCGCGGACGTGAGGCCGAACGACTCACCCAAAGCACCAGCACGCCAAACACCCCCGCGCCGGAAACCCCATATCTGCTCCAGCCCGAGTCGGCCCACGGAGCGGACTACGTGGTCGGGAACCCACCCGACATCCGCCTCGAAGACATCCCCGATGACCGGATGGCCGTCTACCGCCATGCATGCCCCACCATGGGCGGTCGGGCGGACATCTATGTCGGCTTCTACGAGTCGCCCTCCGGAGCCTCAGCGCAGGCGGACAGTTGGGCTTCATCTGTGCGGACCGTTGGATGCGTAATCAATACGGTCGCCGACTTCGCCAGCTGGTGACCAAGAGCTTCAGCATGGACCTGGTTCTGGTCATGCACGACGTCGACGCCTTCGATGACCAGGTTTCCGCCTACCCTGCGATCACGCTCATCTCCAACCGCCCTCAAGGCGCTGCAGTGGCAGCCGATACCACGCGGGCGTTCGGTGCTCCCGAAGCAATCGACTTCGCAACCTGGTACGCCGCTTGCTATGTCACGTCCTCAGCCGAGGATCCTAAGCCCGTCGAACTGGTGAACAGCCTCGACTGGCGGCACTTCTCGGCTGCCATAAATGCTCGCCTCACGTATCTGAAGGAGCTCGGGCTTCCCAGCTGAATGTGACGAACAGCGCCCCGACCAACTTGGTCGAGGCCCCGTATTCGGTTCCCTTCACAGGAACGACGGCCCCTGCCTCTGACCGTCGCCGTACGTGTCGGGGGTGCGCACGGTCCACAGCCTGTGCGCACGCCTCCACGTAGACCGACGAGACGGCGTCCTTGTCTGTGCCACGCACCTGGGCCTCGACCTCCTGGCCTGGGCGACGCGAAGTGTGCTAACGCACCGAGAGGTCCGTGTACAGGCCGGACTCGAATTCCCAGGCCCACGTTGACCATTGGGCAGGACTTCCGACGTTGAGCCGTTCGCCTCCCGCCAGGAACACGGCATGGGCATGGTGCACCAACCGGCGGTCGGGGATCTCGTGGCGGATGAGCTGGATGCCAGCACCCGCCTCGTAATCCCACTGCTCCCTCGCTATCTCCCCGACCTGAGCCACCCGACCGGGCCGGTCCTCGCCACCGTCCTCGCCGACGCCGAAGTCGGCGGCCACGCCCCCCAGCTCCTCAAGGAAGCCGCCGCCCGCCGAGAGCTCGGCACCGCCCACAGGCCCGCCCGCGCCCAATCTCCGTGCCGAGGCAGCCCGCCTACGAAGCACTACCGCATCAGTCTTCGGCACCCCTTCCCCCAACGACCTGCCGCCGGTGCCTGCCGCTACTCCCACGAGTCGGCCGATCCGCGCACACCGCTGATCCGGAACAGTCGCCAACAGGCCGCGGTCAAGCGGCGGCCGCCATCAGACGTGGTCCAAGGCGAGCCTCTGCATGATGGCGGCCACCTCCTGCGGGCCGAGTGCTGCCAATACCCCAAGCGAACTGAGACTCCAATCGGAGGACCAGGTGCCGGTTGTCGGCGGCCGAAACGGCGTGATAGCGATGTCCTCGGCGGCGAACGATGCCGGATGGAGGTACGTCATGCCGCCGGTTCCGCAGAGATAGGCGCGGGCACCGGTGATGGCGGAGAGATCGGCGAGCCACTGGGAGCGGCCCGGCCGGGAGGGCAGATCGCTGCTGGTGAGGATCTTGCCCTGCCAGCCGAGCAGGCCGAGCAGAGCACGCGTGGAGGTTTCGGCGACCGTGGCGGTCCTGCCCGTACCGAAGGCATCCAGTACTGGGGCCAGGGCCTGTGCGAGTGCGGGCCAGTAAGGGCTCGCACCGTAGTACTGCCGCAGCATCCCCGCAGTTTTGCGGCAGGCCCGGTCGAGATTGTCGATCAACGTGTCCCGGATGAGCGTCGGACGTCCGTGGGGGAGGCGGGTAGGGACGGTGATCCACTGCCGACGGTCCGGTTCGTCGAGGTCGCCGAGGTGGGCTCGGTGATGGTAGTCGTGGCGGGTGAACTGCACGTCGTCCAGGACGACCCAGTAGCCCGCCGCGAACAGCTTGGTCAGCGTCGTCAGTCTCGGCAACAGATTGGGCTGGCGGATGGCACACAGCCCGCCCGACTTCGGCAGGTCAGGAAGCAATGAGACGGCTGGTGAAGCCATCACGGATGAGGGATTCGTACGCTGCATGCACGTCCTCCGGGACCTCCTGCTCGATGGCGAATCCGAGCTTCGGATACTCGATGACCCGCTGGAGATCGCCGACGAGCATGTCCAGGACGAGCTTCTCGTCGCCGATGGACTTCACGTAGTCGTCGAGCTCCAACGGCTCCGACGCGCAGAGAATCTCGACGTCGGGCCAGAGCTTGCGGGCGGTCGCGAACGACCGCCGTTCCATATAGGGCTTGGAGACCAGCAGCACCGTCGTCGGGTGGATATCGGCGGCGGCGAGGACCTGACGGGAGAGAGTGATGTTCTGCCCCGTGTTGCCGGCGTCCGGTTCCAGCAGGATCGCCTCCGCGGGTACGCCGAGGTCGATGGCGTGCTCGCGGAAGTGGACGGCCTCGCCTCGTGGGAAGACCTTGGCGGTGGTGGGGCTGTTGCCGCCGGTGAAGACCAGGGTCGGGAAGAGTCCGGCGCGGTACAGCTCGGCGGAGTGCGTGGCGACGCCGAGGTCATGGCTGCCCAGGCCGATTGCCACGTCGACGGGCCGCAACCGGTGGTGCATCTGGTGGTAGTCCCAGATGAACGCGGCCCGGTGCCACTGGTCCTCGGTGATGGCCTGCTGGTTGTCGCTCACGTGTCTCTCCCTGGTCACCGTCGCCGGGGGGCGGTCGACCCCTCGTTCATGGCCTTGATGCCCTCGATACTGCGCAGTTGGTGGACGAGTCCGTACTGCGCGGCCGTGCGCGTGGCCTGATCGAGGACGAGGAGCCCATCATCCCGGGTCGCCGTGTCGGAGAGCAGGATGTGGCCATGGGCGGTGTCCAGCCGTACGCGTTGCATCGGTGAGTCGGTGGCTCCGCGGCGGATTCAACTGGTCGTCGCAACACCTCGATCACGAAGGTGTGCGATGGAACGCAAGAAGAAGCCGATACCCCAGGTGCCTGCGGGAGCACGACGGCAATGGGCAGCAGATCGGGCACTACGGCCACCGATGCGTTCACCCGGTCGCCCGGAGCCCTCTCGTACGGTGCAGCGGGACTTCTGGCGGCGTATCGCGTCAGGCGTGACCACGGTAGAGGCCGCGCAGGCCGTTGGTGTGTCATGGCCGGTCGGGGTCCGCTGGTTCCGCCACGCTGGCGGCATGCCGCCGATCAGCCTGGACGAGCCCACCGGCCGCTACCTGTCCTTCTCCGAGCGTGAGGAGATCGCGCTGCTGCGTGCCCAAGGGTGCGGAGTGCGAGAGATCGCCCGCAGGATCGGACGCGATCCGGAAACGATCTCGCGTGAGCCGCGCCGTAACGCAGCGACCAGGGGCGGCAAGTCCGAATACCGGGCCTTGGTAGCGCAGTGGAAGGCGCAGCAGACCGGCAAGCGCCCCAAGACGGCCAAGCTCATGGACAACGATCGGTTACGCGAGTACGTGCGGGAACGGCTCGCCGGGAGCGTCCGCCGACCTGACGGCACGACCGTCGTCGGCCCCCACACACCAACGTGGAAGGGGCTGAACAAGCCGCGTCGACAGGACAGGCGATGGTCTTTGGCGTGGAGCCCGCAGCAGATCTCCCAACGGCTCAAGCTCGATTTCCCTGATGATGAGTCCACGCGTATCAGCCACGAGGCGATCTACCAGTCCCTGTTCATCGAGGGGCGCGCCACGCTCAAGCGTGAGTTGGTCGCGTGTTTGCGCACCGGGCGGGCGCTGCGGGTTCCCAGAGAGCGGGCACACAACAAGCCGCAAGGACATGTCACCGCCGATGTCGTCCTCTCGCAGCGGCCCGCCGAAGCTGCCGATCGCGCGGTCCCGGGGCATTGGGAAGGGGATCTGATCATCGGGACGGGCCGGTCCGCGATCGGCACGCTGGTGGAGCGCAGCAGCCGATCCACGCTGCTGGTGCACCTGCCCCGGTTGGAGGGTTGGGGCGAGAAACCGACGGTGAAGAACGGTCCCTCGCTTGGTGGCTACGGTGCCGTGGCGATGAACGCGGCGCTGACGGTGTCGATGGCGAAACTACCCGGGCAGCTACGAAAGACCCTGGCCTGGGATCGCGGGAAGGAGTTGTCCGCGCATGCCCAGTTCACGTTCGAGACCGGGACGAAGGTGTTCTTCGCTGATCCGCGTTCGCCTTGGCAACGACCGACGAACGAGAACACGAACGGGCTGCTGCGCCAGTACTTCCCGAAGGGCACTGATCTGTCTCGGTGGTCGTTTGAGGACCTCGAAGCCGTTGCTCTGGCGGTGAACAATCGGCCCCGTAAGGTCCTGGGCTGGCGGACTCCGGCCGAGGTTTTCGCCGAGCAGCTACGCTCGCTTCAACAGCCCGGTGTTGCAACGACTGGTTGAACTCGCCCAGTACCAGAACGCGTCCTGGCGGCGTCTGCTCGCGGGGGCCGGGTGCGTCCAGTCGATGTCGCGCAAGGGCAACTGCCTGGACAACGCGGTGATCGAGAGCTTCTTCGGCCACTTGAAGGAAGAGTTCTACACCCACGCCGAGTTCGACAACATCGAGGCGTTCACCAGGCGGCTGGACGAGTACACCACCTGGTTCAACAACGAACGGGTGCATACCTACCTTGAGGACCTGAGCCCGGTGCAGTACCGAACCCAGGCCCTGACGGCCTAACCTTCAATGAGCCGGTCCAACTATCGGGGACCAGTTCACACGTGTGGTGGGCCGTGCCGTTACTCCGGCGCGGTCGGCCGCCATTCGCGGTCGAGGACGGCGTGCACGACCGAGTCGCGCCACTTGCCGGCCTTCAGGATGTGTTCACGGATGGTGCCCTCTTCGACCATGCCCGCGGCCGTCATGGTCTTCGCCGATGCCTCGTTGAGCGGGGAACGCGCTCCCCAGACGCGGTGCAGGCCCAGGTCGTCGAAGCCGAGGCCGAGCAGGAGGCGCACGGTCTCAAGCCCGTAGCCGACGCCCCAGGCGTCGGGGCGCAACGCGAAGCCGAAGGTGGCCGCGCGCTGCTGGTGCGGGTCCATGGCGATCCGCCCGAACCCGACCAGTCGCCCGGTGTCCCGCTCGATGGCGGCGAGGGCGTACTCGGCGCGGGGTTCTTCAGTGGCCGACGCGATGGACCGGGCCACGATCTGGGCGACCTGGTCGCGGGTGCGCGGCTCGAACGACAGGTGCTCGGTGGCCTCGGGGCTGCCGTAGACGGCGAGCACCTCGTCGACGTCTTCCATGGTGAGTTCGCGGAGGCCGATGCGTGGACCGGAACGCGTGACCGGGTACATGCCAGGGACCTTACCCGCGGGGCAGGGCGGGAGCGGTGAGGCGGACCATCCTCGGAGTTTGACCGGTCGCTCCCCAGCGCACATCTTCAAGGTCGGCTTGCAAGGGCCGAAGCGCCGTCGCACTGCGCACCATCTCATCGGCACTCGACCCCGAGGCATCCGATGAGGCATGGGGCTGGCTCTACCAAGGCCGCATCGCGACACGGCATACCCTCCTGCGCAGTGAGCCCTGCACCGTCGCCGTCACCCACGACAGCAACCGCATCACATGGACCATCCAACTCGTGATCTTCCTGCCGCTCGCGCACCGCCAAGGTACAACCCCGAACAGCCGCAGCAACACCGGACGGCAGTACAGGTTCGGCCTCGTGACCAATCCAGTTGCTCGGATGCGGCTGGTCGGTGGTGGCCACGAGCATCATGCCCGGGGTGTCCGCATGCTCGACCGCGAACGTGCACGGCGACCAGGCCAAGCCTTGGAAGTACGTCGGCCTCCCACGCAGCCGCCAGCGGTAGGCCGTACCGTCGACAACGATCCGTCGTGATCCCTTGCGGACCAGAGCCATGACACCCCCTTCAACAGCGACGATGCGAGGCGAGCCCGGCCCATCCGTCCGTCTCAGTCTCCGTCTCATTCAGTGCCGTTCACGGCCGTTCAGACGGGACCGAAGCCGGTGGCCGCTCTCACGACCGGACGCCCATGAACGCAGGTGACCGGCCCCGTCCGAGGCGCCTGCGTCCACGATGTCCGTTCCTCCCGGTGATCTTGACCTTTTCGGGGTCTCAACCGTCTCTGAGACCCCGAAAAGGTCAAGATCACCGGGAGGAACGGACACCTTCCCGCAGCCCGGGGACCCGCCCGCCGTCGGCGCTCAACGGTCGCCTGCAATCGGGGGGCGAGTGCCGCCGTACCACCGTCGGGCGGCAGCGTTGCGCCGAAGCGGCGGTAGCAAGCCAACCGTGCCTCGGCCGCGTGATGCTCGCGCTCGAAAACGTCCTCCAGCGGGGGCTCTCCCGCAACCCAGAGAACCTCCTTGTATCCCTCACCCACCATGCCGTCGTCGCTGTGCACCACCAGAGCGGTCAGCGGCGGGTCACCACGACGGTGCGCTTCACGGACGACCACGCCAAGCACGGCGCCGATCCAGTTGCGGAGTAGAGCCGAAGTGCGGATACCGGAGGTCTTCTGGACCTTTTCTGCGAGCTCCTTGTAGGTGATGACCGCGTGATAGGTGCGTGCGACGTCAACGAGCAGCGAGTACGCCTCTTCAGCCCAGATGTCGCGGGCGTCCGCTGTCTTCATGGGAGAGCCGTCGGACTCCCGCCAGTGACCACGCTTCACCATGCTGCCCATCCCCCCAAGAGAATCTCGGCCGATCAGGCACGCGGCACCGTGTCCAGTAGCCCACCCCCAAGCCCGGTGCTTCGTACTCATCCTGCCCCCCATGCCGCACGGGGCTCAACCTCCACCATCAGGCTCGTTCAGGACGGGGAGGCCACCCGGGCCCCCTTTAGCGGACTGCGGACTACGTGTGGACCCACCCCGAGACGGACTATGTGTGATGCCGTGACCTACTACATCGTCTGGGAGCCAGGAGGCATCCAAAGCTAGGCGCTCCGTCAGCGCTCTCGGATGACGTGCGACCGCGTACGCCGTCGGCTCCGGGAGGCCCCATGCATGCTGCCGCGCTCACCAGCCCAACGGGCCCCGCCGCGGCCGGACGGGTCGTCCGCGGGCTCCCGACCGGATCACCGGCCGGGTCCCCGTCGTAGGCGGCCGGTAGCTTCAGGCGGGCCGATTCCGGTTCCCGACCCCAGGAAGTGCCGAATGCCCGTTTCTGTCGTGCGTGGATCCGTCGTTCCCCTCGCTCTCCTGCTCGCCACCGCCGGATGCTCCGGCGAGGTGCCCGGGAACCTGGGGCAGCCCCCGATCGAGGAGGTCGACGACCTGCGGGTGCTGTGCGAGGACATCGGCGAGGGGTACTCCGGCGCGGCCGGGTACTCCGGTGGCGGACCGCATCCGCCCGCGATGTTCTTCGAGGCCGCCGCCGCCGACACCGACACCTCCCCGGGACCGCGCCTGCTCGAGGCGCGGGAGGACGCGGCTCCGGACGCGACCCCCATCCAGGGCTGGTTTCCGGCCGGTCTCGACGAGGTCGAGCTCCTGGTCTGCGCCACGGGCCACGGCAAGGGCGAGGAGCTCCACGACTGCGAGTACGACAGCGGGTCCGGAAGGGGCGGTGAGTACCTGATCCCGATGCACAGTCAGGACTTCTCCGTCACCGTGTACGAGCTCGCCACGGGCCGGACGGTCCACGAGAGCGACTTCACGGTGACGAACGGGCATTTCATCGGATCGGGCCTCACCACGGACTGCCCGTCGTGGTTGCAGTACGAGGAGGTCCCCTCGGAGCTCTACGCGCAGCCCAGCGCCGAGGAGATCCACGCGGAGATCGGCCACGTCGTGGAGGGCGACGCCCTCTGACGGCCGGGGCCGCCGCGGCGCGCGGTCCGTCCGCGCCGCTCCCGCGCTCAGCGGTCCCGGCCGCCGGCCGAGGCGAGGCCCAGCCAGGTGTGCGGGTTGCCCTGCCAGCACCAGCCCAGTTTCGGGGCGCCCTTGCTGATCCACAGGGCGGGGACCCGCCGGTCCCCGCCCCCCATGCGGGTGCCGCCGAGCGAGAAGCACTTGTTCCTGGCCAGTGCCTCCGGGTACTGGGTGACGAACGCGACGCCCTCCTCCATGGTGAGCGGGGTGCGGCCGCGCTCCGCGACCGAGGCGAGCGCGTCCAGGGGGACGACCCCGCAGAACTCCTCGCCCCGGTCGACGTCGAACACGACGTACGCCTTCTCCTCGGGGACCGCCAGCTCCCGGAGGGAGACGAACCGCTCCAGCTCGCCCGGCGCGTAGAAGCGCTCGATGACCCCGGGCGCGCTCTTCCCGGCGAGCGCGGTCAGCGGCACCGACTCCTCGAGGGGTACGAGCGCCCTGGTGGCGACCAGCAGGAACGGCACCCGCCCCTCCGAGGGCGGCGCCATCGCGGCGGCCCGGGCGAGTACGGGCCCGCGCAGCGGCGCGAGCAGCGCGCGGAACGCCGCCTCCGTCATCCCGGCGAGGCCCGGGTAGCCCTTGTCGACCAGCGTCCGAACCTGGCGGTCGAACTCGGTACCGGCGTCGAACTCGGTCATGGGCGGCCTTCCTGGGCGTAGGCGGGAGAGAGAGGGACTGCGGGCGGCCGTCAGTACGAGCGCCTGCGCGGGGCGTTGCCCGGCCGGAAGCGGTCCCCGCGCGGAGCGGCGGACGACGGGACGTGTCCGGAGCGCCCGGTTCCACGGCCCCGCGGGGTGAACGGCGGGACGTGGGCGGGAGGAGCGGCCTGCCGGCCCGGCGCGGTCTTCTCGCGGTCGAGGGCGGCGGCGATGTCGATCGTGAGCGAGGGTTCCAATCTCTGCCTTTCCGGGGACGACTCAAGGGAAACTTGCTACGGACGTAAACTTACCCTCAAGATAATCAGTTCGTCAAGTAGAAATTTATGACGAGTGTAAGATTTTCCCATGGGTAACGAAACGACGGGACTCCGCGAGTCCAAGAAGCAGGAGACCCGACAGCTCATCTCCGACCACGCGACCAGGCTCTTCATCGAGAACGGCTTCGAGACGACGACGATCGCCGAGATCGCCGCGGCCGCCCGGGTCTCCAAGAAGACGGTCACCAACTACTTCGCCCGCAAGGAGGACCTGGCCTTCGACCACCAGGAGGAGTTCGTCGCGGGCCTCTCCCGGACCGTCTCGGGCCGGGCCGAGGGGGAGTCGGCGCTCACGGCGCTGCGCCGCGGGTTCCTCGACGGGGTGGAGCGGCGCGACCCGGTGATCGGGTTCTCCGGGGAGGTGTTCGCCCGGATGATCGCGGACAGCCCCACGCTGCTGGCCCGCCTGCGCGACCTGCACGACCAGCGCGAGGCCGCGCTCGCCGGGCTCCTCGCCGCCGAGACCGGCGCCGCCCCCGACGACATCACCCCCCGGGCGGCGGCGGCCCAGCTGGGCGGCGCCCACCGGATCCTGTTCCAGCGGATCCTGGAGCTGACCCTCGACGGCCGGGACAACGAGCGGATCGCCGACGCGGTGGCCGCCTCGGCCCGGCGCGTCTTCGCGCTGCTGGAGGGGTCGCTCGCCGACTACGCCGTGAAGTGACGCGCCGCCGGACGCGGCCCGCGCCATCCGGAACGGATTTTCCGGTGCGGGGGTGTCCGGGGCTCTGTCGGGTCGGGGTTCGCTCGGGGTCTTTCGCGGCGGGCGGCGACGGCGGGCGGGGCCGGACGCCCGCGCGTCCCCGCCGGGCGCCCGTGACGCGGCGGTCCGAGGGCCGGTCCCGCTCTGCCCCCGAATGATCACGGGCTTTCCGCCCTTCCCGGCCTCGAAACGGGCGGAAAGCCCACGACCGACAACGAAACCCCACACAGCGGACACTATGGGCGCGGCCCCGACCCGCGCCCGCCGTCGCCGCCCGCCGTGACCCCGCGATCCGCACGACATGAGGCCGAAAGGCCCCCGAAGCACCCGTGCGCGAACCACCCCCGCGTCGGAGACTCCCGAAACCGCGCCCCGACAAGCGGTGGCGACCGCGTTCGGAGAAAGGCGCATTGCTAGCGTGCGGCCAGACACAGAAGAACAACCAGGAGAACATGACCATGTCCAACCCATCCCGCGAGCAATGGGGCAGCCGCTCGGGCTTCCTGTTCGCCGCGATCGGATCGGCGATCGGCCTCGGCAACATCTGGCGCTTTCCCGCCGTCGCCTACGAGAACGGCGGCGGCGCCTTCCTGCTGCCGTACCTGATCGCGCTGCTCACGGCGGGCATCCCGTTGCTCGTCCTCGAGTACTCCATCGGCCACAAGTTCCGGAAGTCGCCCCCGGCGGCCTTCCGCGGGCTGGCGAAGCCCGCCCAGGCGATCGGCTGGTGGCAGGTCGCGATCTGCTTCGTGATCGCCGCCTACTACGCCGTCATCATCGCGTGGGCGCTGCGGTACATCGGCTTCTCCCTCGGCGAGCAGTGGGGGGACGACGCCGACGCCTTCTTCTTCGGCGACTTCCTCCAGGCCGCCGAGGCGCCCGGGACGGTCTCCTCCTACGTCGGCGGGGTGCTCTGGCCCCTGATCGCGGTCTGGGTGGTCGTCCTCGCCATCCTGGCGCTCGGCATCCGCAACGGCGTCGAGAAGGCGAACAAGCTCTTCATCCCCCTGCTGGTGGTCTTCTTCGTCGTCCTCGTCGGCCGCGCGCTCACCCTGGACGGCGCGTGGACCGGTCTGGACGCGCTGTTCACGCCCGACTGGTCGGTGCTGGGCAACGGCGGCGTGTGGGTCGCCGCGTACGGGCAGATCTTCTTCTCGCTGTCGATCGGCTTCGGCATCATGATCACGTACGCCTCGTACCTGCGGCAGCGCTCCGACCTCACCGGTTCGGCGCTGGTCGCGGGCTTCGCCAACAGCTCGTTCGAGCTCCTCGCGGGCATCGGCGTGTTCGCCACGCTCGGCTTCATGGCCACGGCTCAGGGCGTCGCGGTCAACGAGGTCACCGCCGCCGGGATCGGTCTGGCGTTCGTGGCGTTCCCCACGGTCATCTCCGAGATGCCGCTGGGCGGCCTGTTCGGCGTGCTGTTCTTCGCGTCGCTGGTGGTCGCGGGCCTGACCTCGCTGATCAGCATCGTGCAGGTCGTGGTCTCGGCGGTGCGGGACCGCACCGGCATCGGGCGGCTCCCGGCGGTCCTCGGCGTCGGCGGCGCGATCGCCCTGGTCTCGGTCCTGGTGTTCCCGACCGACGGGGGCGTCTACCTGCTGGACACGGCCGACCACTTCATCAACCAGTACGGCATCGTGCTCGCCGGGCTCGTGGTGGTGGTCGTCGTCGGCTGGGTGCTGCGCCGGCTTCCCTCGCTCCAGAGGCACGCCAACGAGACCTCCGCCGTGCCGCTCGGCCGCTGGTGGCTGGTCTGCCTCGGCGCGGTCACCCCGCTGGTGCTGGGCTGGATGATGGTCGACAGCCTGCGCGCGGAGTTCGCGCAGAACTACGAGGACTACCCGACCGGGTTCCTGCTCTGGGCCGGCTGGGGCGTCGCCGGGGCCGCGCTGCTCGTCGGCGTGCTCGTCTCGCTGGTTCCCTGGCGCGGCGGCCCCGGGCCCGCCTCGGCGGGGTCGGACACGGGAGCGGTCACACGGGAAGAAGGGAAGAACTGATGTCGACAAGCGCGGTCGTCATGATGATCGTGTCCATCGTGATCGTCTGGGGCGGCCTGGTCGCCGCCATCGTCCAGCTGCGCCGCCATCCGGAGCGCCCCGAAGACGAAACCCCGGCGGGACCGGGGGTCTGAGCGGCGTCTCCGGAGGCGGGGAGACACTGGGGGCGACCGATTAACGGAATGGGCCGGAACCGCGCGGACGCCCGGTTCCGGCCCGCCCCTCCCGATCAGGAGACGCCGCATGCCGATCGCAGCCTTCGGCGACCACGCCCCCGGGTCGTCACACACGGTACGCGACAGGGAGCCGACGGCCATGCCGCTGCCCGGCCTGCTGTCGCGGTTGCAACTCTTCAGGGGGCTCACCCCCGACCAGCTCCGAGCCGTCGCCGCGGGCTGCCGGTTCGTGGCGCTGGACCGGGGTGAGATCGTCTTCCACCAGGGAGACCCGGTCCGCGGGTTCTTCTTCGTGCTGCGGGGACAGGTCCAGATCACGGTCTCGACCCCCGACGGCGCCCGCAAGGTGATGGAGATCATCCGGGAGGGGGAGGGCTTCGGCGAGGCCGTGGTCTTCGAGGGGATCGACTACCCGGTCACCGCGACCGCGCTGGCCCGCACGGAACTGCTGGCCGTGTCCAGCGCGGCGGTGCTCGGCCTGCTCGACCGGGACCCGGGGTTCGCCCGCCGGATGCTGGCGAACATGGCGGGCCGCCTCCGCGGCCTGGTGCAGGACGTGAAGTCCTACTCGCTGCGTTCGAGCGCGCAACGGGTCGTGGGGCTGCTGCTGAGCGAGGCCGAGGCGTACGGGACGCCCCGGGGGGAGGTGCGGCTGCCCGCGCGCAAGCAGGTGCTCGCCTCCCGGCTCAACCTGGCGCCGGAGACGTTCTCGCGCGTCCTGCACGACCTCTCCGCCGACGGTCTCATCAGCGTGGACGGGCACCGGATCACCCTGCACGACGTCCCCCGGCTGGCCGCCCGGCTGGAGTAGCGGGGACGCCGGTGGGATCCCGCTCACAGTCGGCCGCCGATTGACGCGGGTCAAGGAAACAGGGCGGGGCACCGGTCTACGTTCGCCCCGCGGCTCCGACCACCTCCGGAGCCGACGGAGACGACGAGTCCGTGAAAGGACCACGTATGTTCTGCTTCCAGTGCGAGCAGACCGACAGGACCGGCGCCGTTCCCGGCTGCGGGGGCCCCGTCGGCAACTGCGGCAAGGACGCCCCGACCTCGGACCTGCAGGACCTGCTGGTCCACGCGGTGAAGGGCATCGCCCAGTACGCGGCCAGGGCCCGGGCGCTGGCCGCCCCCGACGACGACGCGGCGGGCTTCATCCTCTTCTCGGTGTTCAACACGCTCACCAACGTCAACTTCAGCCAGACCCGGTTCGTCGGCCTCCTGCGGGAGGCCGCGGCGGTCCGCGACCGGGTCAGGGACGCGTACGGCGAGGCGGCGCGCGCCCGCGGGCTGACGCCCGAGGAGCCGGACGGCCCCGCCGCGTGGCAGCCCGCGCCGGACACGGACGGACTGCTGCGCCAGGCGGCCGACGTCCGCGTCGACGCCGGTCTCGCCCTCGTCGGCCCCGACGTCGTCGGACTGCGCTCGCTGCACCTGTACACCCTCAAGGGGATCTGCGCGTACGCCCACCACGCGCACGTGCTCGGCCGCCACAGCGCCGAGGTCTTCGGCGGCGTCGAATCGGCGCTCGCCTACCTGGCCACCGAACCCGTCGACGTCGAAGAGCTGCTGGAACGGGCGCTCGACCTGGGCCGCCTCAACTTCGCGGTCATGGAGCTGCTCGACGCCGCCAACACCGGGACCTACGGCGCCCAGCAGCCCGCCGCCGTGCGCACCACGCCGGTCGAGGGCAAGGCGATCCTGGTCAGCGGGCACGACATGCGGGACCTGGGCGACCTGCTGGAGCAGACCAAGGACGCCGGCGTCAACGTCTACACCCACGGGGAGATGCTCCCCGCGCACGGGTACCCGCTGCTCAGGAGGTACCCGCACCTGGTCGGCAACTACGGCGGGGCGTGGCAGGACCAGCAGCAGGAGTTCGCCCGGTTCCCCGGGCCGATCCTGATGACGTCGAACTGCATCATCGAGCCGCACGCCTCCTACCGGCGGCGGATCTTCACCACGGGCCCCGTCGGGTGGCCCGGTGTGCGGCACGTCGCGAACGGCGACTTCGCCCCCGTGGTCCGGGCAGCGCGGGCGCTGCCCGGATACCGGGAGACCGAGCCGGAGGAGACCATCATGGTGGGCTTCGGGCGCGACGCGGTGCTCTCCCTCTCGGACCGGGTGACCGACGCCGTCAAGCGGGGCTCGATCCGGCACTTCTTCCTGATCAGCGGCTGCGACGGCCCCACCCCGGGCCGCAGCTACTACACGGAGTTCGCGCTCGGGGCGCCCCCGGACTCGGTCATCCTCACCCTCGGCTGCGCCAAGTACCGCTTCAACCGGCACGACTTCGGGGAGATCGACGGGATCCCCCGGCTGCTCGACGTCGGGCAGTGCAACGACGCCTACTCCGCCATCAGGATCGCCATGGCGCTGGCCGAGGCGTTCGACTGCGGGATCAACGACCTGCCGCTGACCCTGGTGATCTCCTGGACAGAGCAGAAGGCGGTCGCGGTGCTCCTCACGCTGCTGGCGCTCGGTTTCCGGGGCATCCACCTCGGTCCCACGCTGCCGGTCTACCTCACGCCGGACCTGGTCCGGGAGTTCGTGGACCGGTTCGGGCTGCGGACGATCAACGACCCGGTCGCCGACGTGGCCGCGGCGCTGCGCGAGGTGCGGTCGTGACCGTGACGCCCCCGGCCGGGCCGGAGTCGCCCCCGGTGCCGCCGGGCGCCGAAGGCGACTCCGGCGGGCGTCACCCCGTCACGCTGTCGACCACCGACGGGGAGGCGCTGGAGTTCTGCTGCGGTTCCGGGCAGAGCGTGCTGGAGGCCGCGGCGGAGGCCGGGGTCACCCTTCCGGCCTCCTGCCGGCAGGGCACGTGCGGGTCCTGCCACGCCACCGCCACGAGCGGGGAGTACCGGCTGGGCGCGCACAGCCCGCAGGCGCTGCCGCCCGACGAGCGGCGCGACCGCGGGGGCGTGCTGCTGTGCCGCACGTTCCCCCGCGGCCCCCTGACGGCGACGCTTCCCTACGACGGCTCGCGCGTCCTGCGCGGCGCGATCCCGGTCCGCGAGGGCGTGATCACCGCGCTGGAGGAGGTCGCCGAGGAGACCGTCCGGCTGGAGGTACGGCTCGAACCCGATCCGGAGGAGGGACCCGGCTGCCAGTTCGAACCCGGCCAGTTCGTGGAGCTGCAACCGCCGGGGGAGGAGGACGTCAAGCGGGCGTACTCGCTGGCCAACACCGGCAACTGGGACGGCCTGATGGAGTTCTTCATCAGGCTGCGGCCCGGCGGCCGGTTCTCCGGCCACCTCCGGGAGCGGGCCCGCCCCGGCGATCCGCTCGTCGTCCGGGGTCCCCAGGGCGCCTTCGGGCTGAGCGAGACCGGGCTCCGGCCGCGCTGGCTCGTCGCCGGGGGGACCGGCCTCGCGCCCATGCTGGCGATGGCGCGGCACATGGTCGAGTGGCAGGAGCCGCACCCGGTGCGGCTGGTCCTCGGCGTCAACGGGGAAGCGGACGTCTTCGGCCTGCCCGAGCTGCGGGCCCTGGCCGCGGAGGCCGCCCCGGTCTCCGGAGTCCCCGGGCTCCCCGGTTTCGAGTACGACGTCTGCGTGTGGCGCCCCGGAGCGGGGTGGCGGGGGCCGGTCGGGACCCCGGCCGACCTGGTGCGGGCGGGCCTGGAGACCGAGGCCGCGCGGCCGGACGTCTACGTGTGCGGGCCGCCGCCGCTGATCGACTCGGTGGTGGAGGCGGCGGTCGAGGGCGGCGTGCCGGAGGGGAACGTCTTCCGGGAACGCTTCCTGCCGACGTGAGCGGGCGCCCGTAGGCGGAGGGGCCCGCCGGACGCCGTGGCGTCGGGCGGGCCCGGTGGGAACGGCGTGGATCAGCGGATCAGACGAAGTTCACGTCGCTGCACAGGTAGTACGCCTGGTCCATGTGGGAGGCCTGCCAGATCGTGTAGACGACGTGGTGGCCGCTGCGCCCGGGGGCACTGAGGCCGGTGACCGTGATGTTCTGGCTGGGGGCGTAGCTGCCGGTCTGGCGGATCAGTTCCAGGTCGTTCCAGCCCAGGGCCTGGGTCTCGGGGTCGAAGCCCTGCTCGGTGACGTAGACCCGGAAGTAGTCGGCGCCGTGGCTGGCCTGGTCGTACAGGTGGACCGAGAAGGCGCCGGCGTCGACGTCCGTCGTCGTCCACGGGCCCACGGCGTCGAGGGAGTCGTAGCGGCCGCCCTCGGTCCGGCCGCCGCTGCACAGCTGCCCGTCGGGAACCGCCGCCTGGTGGTCGCCGCCGACGTTGTCGCGGTACAGCCCGTTCCAGTTCCACATGGCGTTCGGGTTGTCCTGCCACGCCTGCCAGCACATGGGGTCTTCCTGGGCCATGTCGGGGTTCAGGTGGTCGCTGCCCCAGCGCTCCCAGCAGCCGTAGTTGCGGGACGCCGGGTCGATGATCGATCCGTGGGCGGCGGCGGGGGTGGCCCAGGCCATCAGCGGGAACAGCGCTGCGGACAGCAGGGCCAGGGCGCGGAGCGATCGGCGGGAGGACGTGGTTCCTCTTCGAGAGTGCATCGTGCGGTCTCCGTTTTCCGGTTGTGGGGTCCGGACAATGGGAGCGCTCCCATCCCTAGGATTTTTACCCTTCGAAACTGAGACGAAACACACAGTTTGCATTGGAGGGGAAGATTTTCCACTCTCCGCGTTGACACCGCTTCGGAGAGTTCGCCTCCGGGGCTTCCGGCGGGCCGTCCGGCTTCCCTCCCCAGGGGGACGGCCCTCGCTCCCGGGCGGGATCCGCGCGCGAGCGGGGCCCGGCAGGCTGGTGGCCGTGAACACGACTCATCCCAGGCGGTCGCACTCCGGGACCGGCGCCCCGGAGCCGCGCCTCGCGGCCGCCGCGGCCGCCGCCCTGACCGCGATCGCGGTCGCGGCCGGGCCGCTGCTCCCCGGGGCCGCCGACTACACCGACGCGTTCGTCCCACCAGGGCTGCCGGTCCTCGCGGCCGCCCTGGGCACCGGCGGCATGCTCGCCTCCCTCGCCGGACGGCGGTGGGGGGAAGCGTCGAGGACGGCGCTCCTCGCCGTGATCGGGGTCGCGGCCGTCGCGCTGCTGTGGACCTCCGGCGGCCTCGTGTTCGACCTGCTGAGGATCGCCTCGCTGGTGACCGGCGCGGACGTCATGCCCGCCGAGGTCGACTGGCCGGGCGTGCCCGTACGCCTCACGGCGCTGGCGGCGGCGCTGCTCGTCGCCGTGGCGGGGCTGCGGTTCGCCCGCGCCACGGCGAACGCGTGTGCGCGCTGCGGTCGCGTACCGGGCGCGCCGCCGCGGACTCCCGCGCGCGGGCCCGCCGTCGTCGCCGTCGTCGCGGCGCTGCCGTACCCCGTTCTCAAGACCCTGTGGATGCTGGGCGTGAACGTGGGCCTGGCCTCCGACGACACCTTCGCGCACGACGCTCTGGCGTGGCTCCCCGTGCTCCCGGTGCTCGTCGGCCTCGCCCTGTCCCTGGCCCTGGCCCATCCGCGCGGGTTCGGCGCGCCCCGGTGGCTCCTGTTGGCGGGCGGCTGGTTCAGCGCGGTGGTGCTGGGGACCGTGGGCCTGCCGGCGGCGTACGTGGCCGGGCGGACCCTGCTCGACGACGGCCTCCTCACGGCGATCGGCGGGATCAGCTCGTGGGTCTACGTGACGTTCTACCTGTCCTGGCTGCTCTGGGCCGCGGCCCTGACCTGCGCCACCTGGGACTACCAGCAGCGCACCCGCGGCCACTGCCCCGCGTGCCCGGGGTGAGCCCGCGCCTCCGGGCGCGCGGGAGGCGGCGGGCGCCCGGTCAGCCGACCAGGTCCGCGGCCTCGGTCATCCCGACGGCGCCCAGCAGCCAGGCGGGGGAGACCGGATGGCCGCCCGCCGCGGCGCAGCGGGAGCGCAGGGCCCGGTCGGCGGTGGCGACCACCGCGCACGCCCGGTCCGAGCGCAGCCGGACCAGTTCGGTGATCGCCTCGGCGCTCCCGCCCGCGGCGGGCAGCACCTCCACACCCGGGGCCGGGGACAGGGAGCGGGCGGACTCCTCCACCACCAGCACCACGGAGGGGAAGCGGTGGTGCAGCGGGGTCAACGGGACCCCCGGCGGCAGCGAGGCCCCGGGCATCCCCGCGCGGGCCAGCCCGGCCAGGTCGTCGCGCAGCCGCCCGGCGTCCGCGCGGCCGTCCACGGAGGCGGCGTCCACGATCAGCAGCAGCCGCTCGGACAGGGCGGTCTCGACCTGCGGCCAGACCCGGCCGAACGCCGGGATGAGCTCCATCGACGGCACCTCGTCCACCGGCACCCAGCGGATGCTCTTGCTCTCGGAGTTGCCGGGGGAGAAGACCCCCTGCTCGGGGGTGCTCGCCAGCACGGTGTCGAAGGACCAGACCTGGTGGTCCTGCCGGTGGATCCCCGCCAGGGACAGCACGCCCAGCTCCCCCGCGACCTCCTCGCCGAACTCGCGCAGCGCCGCCTCCACCGACGACTCCCCGCTGTTGCGGGCGCCGCCCGGAAGGCCCCAGGTGTCGCCCTGATGCGTCCACGCCGCGCGGTGCTGGAGCAGCACCTGGCCGGTTCCGGCCGAGTCGAGGGTGTGCAGGAGCAGGCCCGAGGCTCCGTGCAGCCCCCACCGCCGCGAGCCGTCGGGCAGGACCACCCAGCCGTCACCGTCGCCTTTGAGCATCAGACCTCCAGCGTCGTTCGGCGGGGCCGCGTCCGGCCCCGCATGTCGCATAACCAGCATGCCCGGTCGGGGCTTCCCCTGGTCGGGGGAACGGGAAAACCGGAGCGGACCGGTCCCGGGGGCCGTGGCCTAGGATCGCGGTGCGATGAACAGGATGGCGTCCAACGCCGCGATGACCCCCCTCTACGCCGCGGATCTGCTGCGGCGGTACTGGGCTCCGCTGCTGTGCGTGTACACGGCGGGCACCCTGCTGCATGATCTGCTGGTCCACGCGATGGTGTGGCTCTCCGGGGTCCACCGGCTGCTGGGAATGGCGGGGCTGAGCCTGGCCGTGCTGGTCACGCTGGCCGTCACGATCATCATGTTCCACCTGCTCGCCCCCGGCATGCCCACGCTCGCGACGGAGCTGCCCGGGATCGGGGAGCGGGCGGGGGTCCCCTTCGCGGAGCGCGAGCGGCGGGTGGTGGACGCCGTCACCATGGCGATCCTGCCGTTCCTGCTCTTCTACAGCGCCTGGGGCATGTTCGCCGAGGAGTTCCGCCAGTACGCCACGAGCGTCGCCAACGACCGGGGCCTGGACGCCTACCTGGAGCTGTCCGACATCGAGTCGGCCGGCCTGCCGCTGGTGGTCGCCATCGCCTGCTGGCTCGGGCGGACGGTCTTCGAGGGCCTGTACCGGCGCGCCGGGGACCGGTGGCTCGGCCTCCTCACGGCGGTGTTCGAGGCGAACTGGATGTTCTTCGCGGTCTTCACGGTCACCAGGCTGGTGGCCCGGGCCCAGGAGTGGCTGGCCGGCCGGGTGTTCATGGCGGACCTCGCCTTCGCCGTCGAGGGCCTGCTCCTGACGGTCGAGGAGGTCACCAGGCTGCCCGCGGTGGAGGCCTACGCCGCAGCCCTGCTCGTCGTCGCCCAGCTCTGGGAGCACCTCAAGGAGGGGCTGCTCGAACCCCTGCTGTGGCTGACCATCGTGGCGGTGGTCTTCGGCGCCGAGGTGGACGAGGAGCAGCCCATGTTCGGCGGGGGCGGGCGGTCCCCCGAGCAGGGGCCCGGCGGGGCGCGCGGCCTGCTGCGCGGGTTCGGTCGGCTGGTCGGCCGCGACCTGCGCGGGAAGTACACCCCGTTCCTCAACGCCCTCCGGTTCGTCCTGCGCGTGGGACCGGTGTTCTTCCTCTCCTACTGCCTGTACTACGTGCTGCTGGAGCTGGGCTTCGGCTGGCTGGAGCGCGGGGTCTACGTCCTGGTCGGCCCGCAGGAGTTCCTGGCCTGGTGGTGGCAGTGGCTCGGCCCGGTCGGCTTCGTCCTGGACGCGCTGCACGAGCTGGCGCGGGTGTGCCTGCTCGCCGCCGCCTTCGAGATGACGCTGCGACGCCTGGGCACCCGCAGCGTCGGCCGCCGCGCTCGTCGCGCCGCCGACCGGTTCTAGCGTTCCGCGCCGGTTCCCCGGTGATCGTGGCCTTTCCGGGGTCTCAACCGCCTTCGAGACCCCGGAAAGGCCACGATCACCGGGGAGAGGACACTAGGCGGAGTCGGCGCGGAAGGAGACGGCGGCCGGGCGGGGGGCCTCGGGGTCGTCGCTGGTGTCCGCTCTGACCTCGAACCGCAGGGAGTCCACGGCGTCCTCGGGCACGAGGAAGGTGGCGACCAGGCCCTGCTCGCTGCCGGGGGCGATGGCCTCGGCGTCGGGACCGGCGCAGCCAAACGAGGTCGAGCCGACCTCCTCGGGCATCACCCGCCCCGCGTAGGCGGAGGTCTGCGTCCAGGTCCGGCCCCGGCCGTCCACGGCCAGGAACTCGCAGGACGCCAGGAGCAGCTCGGAGGCGGAGGCGTCCCCGGGCGTCACGAGGAACACCGCGTCGACCAGCTCGACCCCGTCGGGCAGGGGCTCGCCGAAGCCGCCGGTCTCGCCCAGCACCATCCCGCGGAACTCCCACTCGCTTCCGGAGAGGCTTCCCGTGGTCCCGGGAACCGGGACCGCCTCGGGTGCCATGACCCCCTCCGCCAGGAGGTCCTCGCGTTCGAGCCACCACGGAACGCCCACCCCGAGGGGGAGCAGCACCAGCAGGGCGAGCGCGGACGGCAGGTGGCGGCGCCGCCACCAGGGGGCGCGCCGAGGGACGGCCGGCCGCGGTTCCGGTGCTTCCGGCGGTTCCGGGCGGGGAGGCGGCGCCTGCGGGGGCGGCGTCACCCGGTAGCGGAAGGGGCGGGGATCGGTCGGTGGCATGGCCTCGCCTAGCGGTACTCGGGAGGGGCGATTTCGACGGAGTCGGCCGCCGTGTCGAGCATCTCCTCCAACCGTGCCGCGTCCAGCCCGAGGTCGACCACCGCCTGGGCGCTCAGCCGGGTGTCCAGGTCGCCGGACGCGGTCACCCGCAGGGACAGGTCCGAGAGCCTCTCCCGGGGGACCTCGAACGCGAACGCGCCGTACCGGCCGAGGCCGGGCTCCTGGACCACGGAGAAGCCGTTGAGAGGGCTGTCCATGGTGGTGTCGCCGGCGAACGAGTAGCCGTCCGCGGTCTCCAGAAGCACCGGGTTCCCGATCCGGAGGGGCTCCTCGGTGGCGGTCACCGTCGCCCACACCACGACCCAGACCAGGCCGGGCCCCGCCTCGGCGGAGTCCGGGGAGGACTCGGGGTCGTTGACGGCGCGGGCCAGTTCGACCCTGTCCACCTCGATGGCGAAGCGCCTGGCGTCCACGGGCGCGCCCGCGTCACCCCGGTGGCTGATGGGGGCCGTCAGCTCGTTCCGGGTCGGGTACGTCTGGTGCGCGAGGCCGATCAGCACGAGCAGGACCACCGAGAGCGCGAAGACGCCGACGCGTCGCCGGAAGTCGCGGGTCACGGCCTCATCCCTGTTCGATCGGAAGCCCGACGACCTGGAGAACCTCGTTGTCGGTCCACCAGGAGAGGCGCTGGTCGGTGAACCCCGGCTCGTACGCGGCGCCGGTGACGGCCAGCAGGACCTCCTCGGCCTCGGCGGCGGCCGCGCCCTCGGGCGCCGCCCAGCTGAGCGTCACCCGCTCGGTCACCTCCGGCTGGAGGTAGGTGACGAAGCGCTCGGGGGAGCGGTCGAACCGGATCCGGAGGGACGAGGTGGTCAGCGCCGCGTCCCCGGGCGCCAGCTTCGGGGCGAACACGGAGTTGAGGTCCGACACCCGCACCGGCTCCTTCGAGAGGGAGGTCAACTCGCCGCTGACCTGGACCCGGGTCTCGAAGTCGTCGTCCGCGACCACCGCCCGGGGCCCGGTGACGGTGAGGGCGAACAGCTCGTTGCGCACCTCGGTCCCGGGCGGGACGGGTGCCGGCGGCGGGGCCTTCTCCAGCCCGCCCACCTGCCAGAGCGTGAGGACCAGGGCTCCGGCGACCCCGACGAACCCGCCCATGGCCAGAACGCGCGCGACCGGGCCCTGGGGGAGGATGTCCACCGGTTGCGGTTCCTGTGCGGGTGCGTGGTGTGCCACGCCGGAATTCTAGGGTCAATGGCCCGTTCGGGGCATGGGCGCGTCCTCTTCAGGCCACCGCCGCGGTGCTTGGGCCGTGTCGGGCGGGGCAGTACAGTCGGGGTGCCCTTCTGCCGGAGGACCGCCGTAAGCGGATCGAAAGCGGCTTGGAAGAGGCCCTTCCTAGGGTGGGAACCGCTCCGTACGACGGGTTTCGCGGGAGGACGGCCCGCGTTCGCCGGTCGGCGGCAGTGGGAATTTCGCCGCCCCTCGACCGGGTCATCGTGGCGTCCTGGTCGCGGGACGGCGGTTCGCTGTCCCCCCTTCACCACAGGAGTTCAGGAGTGCGAATGGTGCAGTTGCCGGCCGTGGAGGCCGCCGTGGACGCGGAGTTCCTGGCCATCGTCGAAGGGTTCGGGGACCGGACTCCGGCCGGGGCCCCCGCGACGGCGAAGCTGCGGCCCACCCGGCACGAGCCCGACCCGGAGCAGCAGCCCGCTCCGGCGCCCGCGCCCGAGGAGGAGGCCCCGGCGCCCGCCGAGAAGGACGGGGCCGACAAGCCCGCGGCCTGACCGGCCCGCCGCCGCTGTACCCGTGCTTTCTGTGGGAGGGGAGCACGGGTGCGGCGGTGTTCTATTTACCCCAAAAATCACGAATGGCATTGCTAGAGTGCCGTTTGTGGAATTCGGCGTTCTGGGTCCCGTGGCGGCCTGGCGTGACGGGGAGCCGGTATCCGTCGGCGGACCCAGGCAGCGCTGTGTCCTCGGGGCGCTCCTGGCCGACCTGGGCCGGGAGGTCCCCTTCGACCGGCTGGTCGAGTTCCTCTGGGACGACAGGCCGCCGCGTACCGCGAAGTCCGTCATCCACGTGCAGATCTCGCATCTGCGCCGCGCCTTTCCGGAGCTCATCCGGACGACGGCCGGCGGCTACCTCGCGCAGACCGACCCCGACCGCGTCGACCTGCACCGCTTCAGGGCCCTCGCGGGGCGGGCCCGCGAGTCGGGGGACGCGGAGGAGGCCGTGCGGCTGTGGGAGGAGGCGCTGGCCTGCTGGCGGGGGCGCCCCTTCTCGGGAACGGGGTCGGACCGGCTCTGGTACGCGGTGGGCGGGCCGCTGCTGGAGGAGCGGTGGGCCGCCGTGACCGCCTGGGCCGAGGCGGGCTTCGCGCTGGGGCGCTACGCGGAACTGGCCACCCGGCTCGCCCCCCTGGTGCGCGAGGACCTCTCCCGCGAGCGGCTGCACTACCTGCTGGTCGCCTCGATGCACCGCAGCGGCGAGCGCGCCGGGGCGCTGGCCGCCTACCACGAGCTCCGCGGATACCTGGCCGAGGAGTTGGGGATCGATCCGGGCCAGGAGGTCCGCGACCTCTACCAGCGCATCGTGACCGACACCGAGGAGAGGGCCCCGGCGCCGGTCGAGCACGCGGAGGCCCCGCCCGACCCCGACCCCCCCGACGAGGAGCCCCCGCCGTTCGCGTCCCGCAACGACCTGCCCCGCGACATCCCCGACTTCACCGGACGCGAGCACGACCTGGGCCGCGTCCTGGAGGCCGGCGGCGCGGGAGGCGCCGAGGCCTGCGTCATCACCGGTCCGGGCGGCGCGGGCAAGACGACCCTGGCCATCCACGCCGCGCACCGGCTCACCGAGCGGTACCCCGACGGGCAGTTCTTCATCGACCTGTACGGGCACACCGTCGACCAGGAGCCGGTGACCGCGGACACGGCGCTGGGCAGCCTGCTGCGGGCGGTGGGCCTGGAGGCCGACGCGGTCCCCGATTCGCTGGAGGAGCGCGCGGCGCTGTGGCGCTCCATCCTGGTGGACAGGCGGGTCCTGGTGGTCCTGGACAACGCGGTCAACTACGCCCAGGTCGGACCGCTGCTCCCGGCCTCGGCCGGTTCGCTGACGCTCATCACCAGCCGCAACGACCTCGCCGGGTTGAGCGGCGCCCGTTACGTCTCCCTGGGCATGCTCCGGACGGGCGAGGCCGAGGCCCTGCTGAGCGCGGTGCTGGGTCCCGAGCGCACCTCTGCCGAGCCGGTGCCCATGCGCAGGGTGGTCAAGCTGTGCGGAGGGCTGCCGCTGGCGCTGCGCATCGTCGCCGGGCGCATGGCGACCCGGCCCAAGTGGACCTTCGCCCACGTGGAGCAGCGGCTCAGCGGGCAGCACCGCCGGTTCCGCGAACTGCGCACCGAGAGCCACAGCGTCGAGGCGGTCTTCGAACTCTCCTACCAGAGCCTCAACGACGCGCAGAAGGACGCGTTCCTGCGCCTCGGCCTGATGATCGGCAGCAGCATCGACGTGCACGGGGCCGCGGAACTGGTCGGCCGGGAGCTTCCCGACACCGACGACCTGCTCCAGGAGCTGGTCAGCGTGTGCCTGCTGGAGGAGCAGAACGTCGACCTGTACCGCTTCCACGACCTCATCGGGGAGTACGCCCGGCACAAGGCCGTCACCCGCCTGGCCGACGGGGTCGTCGAGGAGAGCCGCCTGCGGCTGAGCGACTACTACCTGCGCACCGCCGACCGCGCGGCCGGGATGCTGGGACCGCGCGGACACGACTACGAACTGGACGTCTCCGACGGCTCCCGGTACCGCACCAGTTGGTCGGGGTGGGCCGAGGCCGCCCAGTGGTTCGACTGGCACCGGGAGAACCTCGCCGCCGTTGTCGGCTACTTCGCCGAGCACAAGCGCGGCACGCAGGCCTGGCAACTGGCGAACTCGCTGTGGCGCTTCTACGCCGGGCACGGCCAGACCGAGCTGTGGCTCACCACCCACGAGCAGGCGCTGGAGGCCAGCCGCGCGGACAGCGACGACATGGGGACCGCGGTCACCCTGGTGGGCCTGGGCATCGCGCACTGCCTGTCCGGCCGGTTCGACCTGGCGCTGTCCCTGCTCGTGGAGGCGCGCGACCTCTTCACCAGGCTCGGGGACCGCGGCGGCGAGGCCAGGGCCACCGCCAACATGGCCATGGTGTACGAGCGGATGGGCCGGTACACCGAGTCGCTGGACGCCCTCAGGGAGGTGCTGGACCACGCGGTCGAGGCGGGCGACACCGAGCAGGAGATCCGCCAGCGCACCAACATGGCGGTCATCCACCAGTCCCTCGGCGAGTTCGACCAGGCCGTCGAGCACTGCGACCGGGTCCTGGCCGCCGGCTCCAACGGGCAGCCGGACGACTGCCGGGCCGCCGCGCTGCGCGTCCTCGGCGAGATCAACATCCGGCTGGGCCGCAACGAGCTGGCGCACGCCCAGCTCCAGGAGGCGCTGGAGCTCTTCCTGGCGCTGGAGGACAGCGCGGGCGAGATCTACACCCGCGACTACATCGGCGTCGTGCTGCGCGAGACCGGGCGGCTGGACGAGGCGGTCGCCGCGCACCTGCTGGCACTGGAACTGGGCGAGAGGAGCGCCCAGCGCAGCGCCGAAGCCGAGATCCTCAACGACCTGGGCACCACCTACGCGCGCGGCAAGCGCTACGAGGAGGCCCGCCTCGCCCACGAGCGGGCCCTGCGCCTGGCGGGCGAGCGCCACGAGCTCTTCGCCGAGGCGCGGGCCCTCCACGGCCTGGCCGGCCTGCCCTCCGACGTCATCGGCGCGGACACGGCGGAGGCCATGCTGGAAAGGGCGGTCGAGGTGTTCGCCGGCCTCGGCGTGCCCGAGGCCGAGACCGCCAGGGCCGACCTCCGGGACCTCCGCGGCGTGCGCTGAGCGGTCGGCGGCCCGCGCACCGGATCGACATGTCGACCTGCGGGTTCGCCGAGGGGGAGAGCGGTCGCACGCGGTCGCGGAACAACGGGACAATGCAACCTGTCATCTCCGGGAGAAAGCGGATCAGGATTGTGACGACGTCTATTCATCAGCGGATCGCCGAGGAGCTCGGGGTGCGCGAACGGCAGGTCCGGTCGGCGGTCGAGCTGCTCGACGGCGGGTCGTCGGTGCCGTTCATCGCGCGCTACCGCAAGGAAGCCACCGAGATGCTCGACGACGCCCAGCTGCGCGCGCTCGAGGAGCGCCTGCGCTACCTGCGCGAACTCGAGGAGCGGAGGAAGGCCGTCCTGGAGTCGGTCGAGTCCCGGGGCAGACTCGACGACGCGCTCCGGGAACGGATCATGGCCGCCGACTCCAAGGCGCGGCTGGAGGACGTCTACCTGCCGTACAAGCCCAAGCGCCGCACCAAGGCGCAGATCGCGCGCGAGGCCGGGCTGGAGCCGCTGGCCGACGCGCTGATCGGCGACCCGGGGCTGGACCCGCGGACCGAGGCGGCGGGGTTCGTCGACGAGGACCGGGGCGTCGCCGACGAGGCCGCCGCGCTGGAGGGCGCCCGCTCCATCCTGGTGGAGCGCTTCACCGAGGACGCCGACCTCATCGGCGTGCTGCGCGAGCGCATGTGGGAGCAGGGCCGCCTGGTCTCGCGGGTGCGTGAGGGCAAAGAGCAGGCCGGAGCCAAGTTCTCCGACTACTTCGACTTCTCCGAGCCCTTCACCAAGCTGCCCTCGCACCGCGTGCTGGCCGTGTTCCGGGGGGAGAAGGAGGAGGTCCTCGAACTCACCCTGGAGCCGGAGGAGGCCGGCCAGGACGCCGGCGCGCGGCCCGGCCCCAGCGGCTTCGAGGTGCGCATCGCCAAGCACTTCGGGATCGCGGACCGGGGCCGCCCCGGCGACCGCTGGCTGCTGGACACCGTCCGCTGGGCGTGGCGCACCCGCGTCCTGGTGCGTCTGGACATCGACCTGCGCACGCGCCTGTGGCAGGCCGCCGAGGACGAGGCGGTGAACGTCTTCGCCGCCAACCTGCGCGACCTGCTGCTGGCCGCGCCCGCGGGTACCCGCCCCACCATGGGCCTGGACCCGGGGCTGCGCACCGGGGTGAAGGTCGCCGTCGTGGACGGCACGGGAAAGGTCCTGGACACCGCGACGGTCTACCCGCACGAGCCGCGCAACCGCTGGGACGAGTCGATCGCCGTGCTGGCCGCGCTCGCGGGCAGGCACGGCGTGCAGCTGGTCGCGATCGGCAACGGCACCGCCTCGCGCGAGACCGACAGGCTCGCCGGTGAGCTGATCAAGCGGCATCCCGACCTGAAGCTCACCAGCGTCATGGTGTCCGAGGCGGGCGCGTCGGTGTACTCGGCGTCGGCGTACGCCTCCCAGGAGCTCCCCGACATGGACGTGTCGCTGCGCGGCGCGGTCTCGATCGCCCGGCGGCTCCAGGACCCCCTCGCCGAGCTCGTCAAGATCGACCCCAAGTCGATCGGCGTCGGCCAGTACCAGCACGACCTGTCCGAGGTGAAGCTGTCGCGGTCCCTGGACGCGGTCGTGGAGGACTGCGTGAACGGCGTCGGCGTGGACGTCAACACCGCGTCCCCGCCGCTGCTCAGCCGGGTCTCGGGGATCAGCGCGGGGCTCGCGCAGAGCATCGTGCTGCACCGCGACGCCAACGGCCCGTTCCGCTCCCGCGCCGGGCTCAAGGGGGTGCCGCGGCTGGGGCCCAAGGCGTTCGAGCAGTGCGCGGGCTTCCTGCGCATCCCCGGAGGGGACGACCCGCTCGACTCCTCCAGCGTGCACCCCGAGGCGTACCCGGTGGTGCGCCGCATCCTGGGCGCGACGGGCGGGGACATCCGGTCGCTGGTCGGCGACGGCGACACCCTGCGGAAGCTGCGTCCGGCCGACTTCGTGGACGACGCCTTCGGCCTGCCGACCGTCACCGACATCCTCGCCGAACTGGAGAAGCCCGGCCGGGACCCGCGCCCCGCGTTCAGGACCGCGGCCTTCAAGGAGGGCGTGGAGAAGCTGACGGACCTGGAGCCCGGCATGCTGCTGGAGGGCGTGGTCACCAACGTGGCCGCGTTCGGGGCCTTCGTGGACGTGGGGGTGCACCAGGACGGCCTGGTGCACGTCTCGGCGATGTCCAGGAACTTCGTCAAGGACCCGCGCGACGTGGCCAAGCCCGGCGACATCGTGCGGGTGAAGGTGCTGGAGGTGGACGCCCGACGCAAGCGCATCGCGCTCACCCTGCGCCTGGACGACGAGGCCGACCGGCGCGGCGGCGAGCGCGACCGCTCCGACGGCGGCGGTGAGCGGCGCGGCGGGAACCGCTCGGGCGGCGGTGAGCGGCGCGGCGGGAACCGCTCGGGCGGCGGACGGCGCGGTGGTGGCGGTGGCGGCGGCCGCCAGCAGCAGCGCGGCGGCCGCGCCGAGCAGCAGCCCACCGGCGCCCTGGCCGACGCACTGCGCCGCGCGGGCCTGGACAAGGGCCTCTAAGGGTTTCCGGCGCGGGGGTGGTCCGGCGTCCGTCGAAGGGACCTGCTCGACGATCGTGGGCCTTCTGCCCGTTCCGGGGCCTGAAAGGGCGGAAAGCCCATGATCGTCGCGAGTGCGCGCCGGACACCCCCACGCCGGGAACCGCTTCGAGCAGCTTTCGCCGCCAGGGTCCCTGGGGGAGGATCCGCGGCGGTCCTTGTACAAGAGGTGACCGCGCGCCGTGACGCCGCGCCCCGGCACACCGGCCGCCCGTGTTTTCCCGCGCCTTCCTCTCCCGCGACGTGTCAGGCCGGTCCGGGCGGGTAGCCGGGCCGCGCACGGGAGAACGACCACCGAGTGGAAGGAGAACGGCGATGGCCATGCCGGAGGAGAGCGCCTCCAGGAACCGCGACACCGCGCAGGTGTCGGCGAGCCCCGAGGACAGTCCCCTGCCGCCCGGGGAGGCCCGCCCCACCCTGGGCGCGGAGCTGCGGGACCGCATGGAGGAGAAAGGGGTGGGGCGCGAGGACTTCGGCGAGGGGTAGGGCTGGTCCCGCTCCGCGCGGCCGGTTCCGCTGACCGCCCGCGCGGAGCGGCCGGATCAGCTCGCCGCTTCGGCCCGGGCGGGGCGGCGGGCGCGGTCGCCCCGGCCCAGCGCGTTGGCGATCAGGATGTCGAGGAGTTCGGGGTAGCTGACGCCCGCGGTCTGCCAGATCTGCGGGAACTGCGAGGCGGCGGTGAACCCGGGGAAGGTGTTGACCTCGTTCACGACCGGGTCGACCCCGTCGCGCAGGAAGAAGTCCACCCGCATGAGGCCCGCGCAGTCCAGCGCCTCGAAGGCGCGCAGGGCCAGCTCGCGCAGGCGGGCGTCCAGTTCGGGGCTGAGCCGGGCCGGGATGTCGAAGACCGCCGACCCGCCCTTGTACTTGGCGTCGTAGTCGAAGAACCGGCGGTCGTCGGTCACCCGGATCTCCAGCGGCGGACCCACGCGCAGTTCGCCGTCGGCGTCCTCCAGGACCGCGAGGTCGACCTCGCGCCCGTGCACCGCCTCCTCGACCAGCACCTTGGGGTCGACCGCGCGGGCCTGCTCGAGGGCGGCGTCGAGCTCGCCCCAGGAGCGGACCTTGGTCACGCCGAGGCTGGAGCCGCCGCGGGCGGGCTTGACGAAGACCGGCAGGCCCAGGGCGCCGCGCAATTCGGGCGAGAGGTCGTCGTCGGGGCGTCGCAGGACCACGCCGCGCGCCACCGGCAGCCCGGCCGCGCGGAACAGCGCCTTGCTGAACTCCTTGTCGATCCCGGCGGCGCTGGCGAAGACGCCGTTGCCGACGTAGGGGACGCCGAGCATCTCCAGGAGGGACTGCACGGTGCCGTCCTCGCCGTGGAGCCCGTGCAGCGCGGGGAAGGCCACGTCGATCGAGCCGAGGGCGGTGAGCGCGTCGGCGAGGCTGCGGCAGACCCGCGCGGACGAGCCCGTCCCGGCGGCGGAGTCCGGCTCTTCGAGGGTGAGCGCCGTCAGGGCGGCGGCGTCCAGCACGGCCGGCCCGGTGTCCGACGGGCCGACCACCCACACGCCTTCGGAGGTGATCCGGACCGGGACCACCTCGTAGCGCTCGCGGTCCAGGTGCGTCATGGCCGCCGCCGCGGAGGAGCAGGAGACGTCGTGCTCGCCGCTGCGGCCGCCGAAGATGAGGGCGACGCGGGTTCTTCGTTCAGACACTCAGTAGTTCCTTGTGGCCGGGGCGCGAGGAGGGTCGCGCCGAGTACGTGCGGGCCACCCTGGCCCCGATTCCGGTGAGGATCTCGTGCGGGATGGTGCCGGCCCAGCGCGCCCAGTCGGCGACCGTGGGCTCGCCGTCGTCCCCCGGGCCGAACACGACGACCTCGTCGCCGATGTGGGCCTCGGTGCCGCCCATGTCGGCGACGAACTGGTCCATCGCGATCCGCCCGGCGACCGGGCGGCGCGCGCCCCGGATCCAGACCTCGCCGCGCGGACCGGCGGAGCGCGGGACCCCGTCGGCGTAGCCCAGCGGCACCAGGACCAGGAAGCCGTCACGGGGGGTGGTGTAGGTGTGGTTGTAGGCGACCCTGGTGCCGACGGGAACCTCGCGGACCATGATGGCACGGGCGCGCAGCGTCATGGCGGGGCGCAGCCCGAAGCGCTTCCCCGCGACCGGTTCCACGCCGTACAGCCCGACTCCGGCGCGCACCAGGTCGTAGTGCGATTCGGGCACGTCGAGGATGCCCGCGGAGTTGGCCAGGTGCAGCAGGCTCGGGTCGAGCCCGGCCGCGCGGGCCTGGGCCACGGCCTGGTCGAACAGCGCGATCTGCTCGCCGGTCGTCGGGTCGCCGGGGATGTCGGCGGACGCCAGGTGCGACCAGACGCCGCGCACCCGGACCGCGCCGTCGCGCTCCAGAGCGCGGGCCCGGTCCACGAGGGCGGGCCAGAGGTGCGGGGCCGAGCCGTTGCGGGCGAGCCCGGTGTCCACCTTGAGGTGCACGGACGCGGTGGCGCCGACCGCGCGAGCGGCGTCCGCGACGGCGTCCAGGTGCTCCGCGGCGGAGACCGCGATGTCCACGTCGGCGCCGACCGCGCGGGTGAAGTCCTGGTCCGGGACGCTCATCCAGCTGAGCACCGGCGCGCGCACCCCCGCGTCGCGCAGCCTCAGCGCCTCTGTGCAGGAAGTCACACCCAGCCATGTCGCGCCGGCTGAGAGGGTGGCCCTGGCCGTCTCGACGATGCCGTGCCCGAACCCGTCGGCCTTGACCACGGCCATGATTTCGGCTTTTGTCTGCTCTGCCATGAACCGGGTGTTGTGCACGATCGCGTTCATGTCTATGACGGCCTCCGCCAAGGCGGGTGCCGACTGGATCGAGGGCGCGGGGGCGGTCGGGTCCCCCTTATCGGTCTGCGGCATAGGGAAATTAGACACCATCCCTCGTAAGCGGGAGGTGAGTGCCCGGGCCCACGGGGGCCCGGACCGCCCTGCGGGGGACGCGGCGGGGGCCGGGGACGGAGGATCTCATGCGGGTGCTGGTGGCGGAGGACGAGAAACCGCTTGCCGATGCCATCGCGGCGGGGCTGCGCAGGCGGGGGTTCGCGGTGGACGTCGCCTACGACGGGGAGGGCGCGCTGTACAACCTCTCGGTCAACGAGTACGCGGTGCTGCTGCTCGACCGGGATCTGCCGAAGGTGCACGGCGACGAGGTGTGCCGCCGGGTGGTGGCGGAGGGGATGGGCGTGCGGGTGCTGATGGTCACCGGGCTGGCCTCGGTCTCCGAACGGGTGGACGGGTTCGGCCTCGGCGCCGACGACTACCTCGCCAAGCCGTTCGCGTTCGACGAGCTCGTCGCCCGGGTGCGGGCCCTGGCCCGCCGCCCCGACCGGGCCTCCCCGCCCGTGCTGGAGCGCTCCGGCGTCCGCCTGGACACGCGGTACCACGAGGTGTTCCGGAACGGGCGGCGGGTGCTGCTGTCCCGCAAGGAGTTCGCCCTGCTGGAGGAGCTGCTGAACGCGGACGGGGCGCCGGTGTCGGCCGAGACCCTGCTGGAGCGCGTGTGGGACGAGAACATCGACCCGTTCACCACCATCGTGCGCGTCACCATCCGCGGCCTGCGCCGCAAACTGGGCGAACCACAACTCATCGAGACCTTCCCGGGAGTGGGCTACCGACTGGGTTAGAGGGTCTGCGGCGCGGAGGGCGCCGCGGGGCGGTCGGCGCGATGGAAAACGCAGGTCATGGCTTGTTGTAGTCAAGTCATTACTATGCGTAAGTTAAGGGCTGTCGAAGGAGCCTTCCACTCCTCGGCTTCATGGTTCATCGCCCGAGGGAGCGCCGCACGCGTTCCCGGAAACGGAGTTCCCGCATGTTCGAACGCCGTAAGACCATCCGCCGACTCATGGCCGTCGGCGCGGCCGGTGCGGTCGCGACGGCGCTGCTCGGCGCCGCGCCGGCCGGCGCGACGGAGGAGAGCAACGAACGAGCGCACGGGGTCAGGAGTGCCGTGCCCCGCACGGGGCAGACGACGTGGCTGGACGACCCCGCCGTGGCCTCCGGCGTCGGGACCGCCCGCACCCAGAAGTCCGTGACCGGGATCGCGCAGCTCCGGTTCGGCACCCACGAGGGCGTCAAGTACGGCTGGGCCCGGGGGCTCCGGACCAACGACAACCACTGGGTCCGGTTCGAGGTCGACCTCGACGGCGACCGGTCCTGGGACGAGTACGAGTCGTGGCGGATCGGCGCCCGCAACTACACCTCGGGCTACCCGACCTCCTCGTCCAAGGACCGCGCGTTCCGCGCGTGCGTCGTCGACACCTACGACGAGGAGTGCGTCACGGGGGAGAACGGGACGGTCTGGTGGTAGCCCCGGAGCGGCGCTCCTAGCGCCCGCCGGTCCCGGGGGCGGCCACCGGCGGGTTCGCCGAGTCCTCTCCGGTGGCGCCCCGACCACGGCAGGGCGGTCCCCCGAGCGGAGGGACCGCCCTTTCGGTGTCGGGCCCGGCATGCTCCGGGCAAGTTCTCGCATGGAATGCGCATGAGGGGGCGACCGCCTCGGACCGGAGTCCTACGATGCAGCGGACGGGTCCCTGAGAGGCGGTGGAGGGCCTGGTCGGAAGGCCTCTGCCGAGAGTGGGGGCCGTGCGGCCCCACCCGGCCCGAGAGAGGACGGGAGATCCCCATGACCCAGACCAACAGCTCCCCGACCGAGGCGGCGCTGGCCGAGCTCCGGACCGACTTCACCGGCCGCGTCATCGGACCCGCGGACCCGGACTACGCCGAGGCGCGCACCGTCTTCAACGCGATGATCGACCGGTCCCCCGGCGCCATCGCCCAGTGCGAGACGGTCCGGGACGTGGTCGGAGCGGTCCGGTTCGCGCGTGAGCGCGGACTCGAGATCGCCGTCCGCGGTGGCGGCCACGGCGTCGCGGGGAAGGCCCTCACCGACGGGGGCCTCGTCGTCGACCTGCGGCGGATGAACGGCGTCGTGGTCGACCCCGGGGCGAGGACCGTCCGGGTGGGCGGCGGCGCCACGATGGGCCACCTCGACCGCGCCGTCCAGACCCACGGACTGGCCACGACCGGCGGCCGGGTGTCCACAACGGGGGTGGGCGGCTTCGTCCTCGGCGGGGGGAGCGGCTGGCTGGAGCGCAAGTTCGGGCTGGCCTGCGACAACCTGCTCGCCGTCGAACTGGTGACGGCCGACGGCGAGGCCGTGCGCGCGGCCGGGGACGAGAACCCCGAACTGTTCTGGGCGCTGCACGGCGGCGGCGGCAACTTCGGCGTCGCCACGTCCCTGACCCTGCGCCTGCACCCGCTGTCGGCGATGACCCTGGCCCTGCTGCTCTGGGAGCCCGGGGCGGGGCCCGAGGTGGTGCGCGCCTTCCGCGACTTCGTGGCGACGGCGCCCGACGAGGTGGGTGGCGCCGTCCTGTACCTCACCGCGCCGCCCGAGCCGTTCGTGCCCGAGCCGCTGGTGGGGCGCCTGGCCTGCGCGGTCCTGCTCACCTACGCCGGGGACGAGGAGACCGGGCGCGGGGTCCTCCGGCCGATGCTGGGACTCGGCCACGTCGGCGGGATGGTCACCGGACTCCCCTACGCCGACCTGCAGTCCATGCTCGACGACCCGCCCGGCTACCGGAACCACTGGTCCGCCGAGTACCTGGAGGACTTCCCCGACCAGGCCGTGGAGCTCTTCTGCTCCGGGGCCGACCGGATGGTCGTGCCGTCGCCGTCGCAGCACGTGCTGTTCCCCCAGGGCGGCGCGGTGGCGCGGTCGGGGGCCGACTACCCGGTGCCGTGGCGCCGGGCGCCGTGGGCCGTGCACCCCCTCGGCCTGTGGGCCGACCCGGCGGACGACGACCGGGCCAGGGAGTGGGCCCGCGCGGTCCGCGACGACATGCGGCCGTGGTCGACCGGGGACGTCTACCTGAACTTCATCGGCGACGAGGGGGAGCAGCGGGTCGCCGCGGGGTTCGGCGCCGACAACCACCGGCGCCTGGCCGCGGTGAAGTCCCGGTACGACCCGGACAACGTCTTCCACCTGAACCACAACATCAAGCCGGGGTGAGACCGCGCCGGGAGCCGTGCCCCGTTGGAGGCGGGCGGAGCGCGGGGCGTGTGGATTTCCCCGTCGGGCGGGCAGTGGGCACCAGCCGGGCCGCGATCCGTTCGGACGCGCCCCGGGGCGCAGTGGGCACACGGGGTGACGGCCGGGTCCCACTCGGGGCAGGGCCGACGGGCCGTCCAACGAGAAGGAGTTGTCCGGGTGAACCTGTTGAACAGACTGGGACTGCGTACGGATCCGGTCGTCTTCTCCGCCTCCGCGACGCTGACGGTCGTGTTCGTCGTCGCCGCGATCGTCTTCACCGGCCCGGTGGACACGCTGTTCAGCTCGGTGTCGACGTGGATCATCGCCAACCTCGGCTGGTTCTACATCCTGGGCGTGACCACGTTCCTGGTCTTCCTGGCCTGGATCGGGTTCAGCCGGTACGGACGCCTGCGGTTGGGCGGGGACGGGGAGCGGCCCGAATACGGCAGCCTGGTGTGGTTCGCGATGCTGTTCGCGGCCGGGATCGGCACCATCCTGATGTTCTGGGGGGTCGCCGAGCCGATCAGCCACTTCGCCGATCCGCCGCAGGACAACGTCGAACCCGGGACGGCCCCGGCGGCCAGGCAGGCCATGGCGTACACCCTCTACCACTTCGGCCTGCACACCTGGACGATCTTCTGCCTGCCGGCGCTGTGCTTCGCCTACTTCGGCTACCGGCGGGGGCTGCCGCTCCGGGTGAGCTCGGTCCTCCACCCGTTCCTGGGTGACCGGATCCACGGGCCGATCGGCAAGAGCCTCGACGTCCTCGCCGTCATCGGGACCCTGTTCGGCGTCGCGGTCTCGATCGGGCTGGGGACGTTCCAGATCAACAGCGGACTGGCCACCCTCTTCGGGGTGGAGGTGAGCAAACCCGTGCAGGTCGTGCTGATCGCCGTGGTCACGGTCATCGCGACGATCTCGGTGTCGCTGGGCCTGGACAAGGGCATCAAGTGGCTGTCCAACATCAACATCGTGCTGGCGGTCGGCCTGCTGCTGTTCATCCTGGTCACGGGTTCCACCCTGTACCTGGTCAGGGGGACCGTCGAGATGACGGGGGTCTACCTGAGCTGGCTGGTCCCCCTGTCGTTCTGGAACGACACCTTCGGCGACACGGGCTGGCAGGGCACCTGGACGGTGTTCTACTGGGCCTGGACGATCACCTGGTCGCCCTTCGTGGGGATCTTCGTCGCCCGCATCTCCAGGGGCCGCACGATCCGCGAGTTCGTGCTCGGGGTCCTGGGCCTGCCCACGGCCTTCACCATCGTCTGGTTCAGCGTCTTCGGGCTGTCCGCGTTCGACATCGAGATGAACGGGGCGGGCGGGCTCGTGCGGGCCGTCGTGGTGGAGGAGGACATCCCCGGCGCGCTGTTCGCCTTCTTGGCGAACTTCCCGTTCCCCGTCCTGATGGCGGCCCTGTCGGTGCTGATCGTGGTCGTCTTCTTCACCACGTCGTCGGACTCGGCCTCGCTCGTGGTCGACATGCTGTGCTCGGGCGAGCAGGACGTGCAGCCGGTGCGCCAGCGCGTCTTCTGGGCGCTGACCGAGGGGGTGGTGGCGGCCACGTTGATCGCGGCCACGGGCCGCTCCGGGCTGGACGCCCTGCAACAGGTGATCACCGTCATCGGCCTGCCGTTCTTCGTCATGGGGTTCCTCATGATGGCGGCCCTGCTGCGCTCGCTGAAGACCGAGACCGTGCCGCCGACGCGGCCGCACCAACCGCTGGGGCTGCACCTGCCGCACCTGCCGCACCAGTGGCACAGGCCGCTCCGGGAGCCGGAGGCCGAAACGCCCGGCAGGCCCGGCGCGGCCAGGCCGGGCGACCGGTAGCAATGGGGTTTCCGGGGCGGGGGTGATTCGGTGCCGGGAATCCGCCGACCGGATCGTCGGGGTGTTCTCGTGCGCGGCGCGGTGACGGGGCGGCGACGAGCGGGGGGCCGGGGCCGCGTCCAAGATGACCGTTACAGGAGGCTCTCGTCGATGATCTTGAGCCTTCTGCCCGTTTCAGGGCCTTGAAGGGCGGAAAGCTCATGATCATTCCGAGCGAGGGCGTCGTCGATCCGCGCTTCGGCGCGGTCCGCGACGTGGTGTGGACGCTCGGCTTCCGGCACGACGAGGGCGAGGTCGGGACGGGCGGCATCGGGGGCGGCGCCGCGTGGTGGTCGCCGGAGCGCGGCTACGCGATGGCCTGCCTCACCCGGCGCCTGGCCGACCACTCCCGGGTGGACGCGGTCGCCGCCGTGGAGGAGGCGCTGGACGACGCTCCCGAAGGGCGGGTACGCCCCGGGGCTTGACCCTGCCGTTGGCGGCAGGGTCGCAGGATTCCGCGCATGGACAGTTCACAGCGGCAGGACAGGGTGGTCGTCGTCACCGGCGCGGGCACCGGGATCGGGCGCGCGACGGCGCGCGCGTTCGCCGGGGAGGGCGCGCGGGTGGTGGCCGTGGGGCGGCGGGCGGAACCGCTGGCGGAGACCGCCGGGGGGCACGCCGGGATCGGGCCGCTGCCCGCCGACATCACGGCGGAGGGGGCCGCGGGGAGGATCGTGGACGCCGTCCTGGAACGGCACGGCCGGTTGGACGTGCTGGTCAACAATGCCGGGATCGTCCGGGGGGAGGCCCTGGGGGCGCTCACCCCCGAGGCGATCGGGGCGCAGTTGGCGACGAACCTGACCGCGCCGGTCCTGCTGGCGCAGGCGGCGCTGCCCGCGCTGGAGGTCCGGGGCGGGGTGATCGTGAACGTGAGCACGTCGGTCGGGCAGCGGGCCTGGCCGGGGAACTCGGTGTACGCGGCGACGAAGACCGCCCTGGAGCTGCTCACCCGCAGCTGGGCGGTGGAACTGGCGCCGCGCGGGATCAGGGTTGTCGGGGTGGCGCCCGGCGCGGTGGACACCCCGATCGGCGCGCACCAGGGGTTGTCGCCCGAGCGGATGGCCGCGGTCCGGGAGTGGCAGGTCGCCAACACGCCGATGGGGCGGATCGGCCGCCCCGAGGAGGTCGCGTGGGCGATCGCGCGGCTGGCCTCGCCGGAGGCCTCGTTCGTCACCGGGGTGATCCTCCCGGTGGACGGGGGCGCCGTGGTCGCGTGATAGGAACGGGGCGGTGGAAGGGGGACCGGTGCGGATCGGCGAGCTGGCGCGGGTCACGGGTGCGACGCCCCGCGCGCTGCGGCACTACGAACACGAGGGGCTGATCGCCTCCCGGCGGGCGTCCAACGGCTACCGGGTCTACGACGAGGGCGCGGTCGCGCGGGTCCGCAACATCCGCTACCTGCTGGCCGCCGGCCTGGTCCTGGAGGACGTGCGCGCGTTCCTGCCCTGCCTGGACGGCGACATGGCCGCCGCGCCGCCGTCGGAGGGCGGGATCCGGATCGCCCTGGACCGCCTCGCCGTCCTCGACGCGCGCGTCGCCGCCCAGACCGAGGCCCGCGACCGCCTGGCGGCGGCGCTGCGCCGGGTGACCGGCGGGAGCCGCCCGGCCTCCTGACCGCGCCGGGGGTCAGCCGGCCCGGCCCAGGCTCGACGCGCGGACCCGCAGTTCGGGACGGAGCCGCGCGGACTCGACGTCCTCGCCCGCGATGAGCCGGACGAGCGTCCGGGCGGCCTCGCGGCCCATCGCGCGCATCGGCGAGCGGACCGTCGTCAGCGCGACCGGCAGCTCGGAGGCGAGCGGCACGTCGTTGTAGCCGACGACCGCGATGTCGTCGCCGACCCGCAGCCCGGCGTCGCGGATCGCGCCCATGGCGCCTATGGCGGCGAAGTCGTTCACGGCGAACAGCGCGGTGGGCCGGGGCGAGAGGGCGAGGAGCGCCTCGGCGGCCTCGCGGCCGCCGCGGACGTCGAACCGCGAGTTCAGCACGCGGTCCGCCGGGACGTCCACACCGGCGTCGGCGCACGCGCGCAGGAACCCTGCGGTGCGCTCGATCCCCGTCGAGGCGTACGGCTCGCCCGCGATGACCGCGACGCGGCGGTGGCCGAGGCCCAGCAGGTGCTCGGCGGCCAGCGCGCCGCCGAGGGGGTCGTCGCAGGTGACGGAGGGGACGCCGGGGAGGCGGCGCGAGGTGAGCACGGTCGTGACGCCGCGTTCGACGAGTTCGCCCACCAGCGGGGAGTCGGTCCGGGCGTCGCCGAGGATGAGCCCGTCGACGCGCGCGCCGAGCAGCGCCTCCACGCGGAGCCGCTGGACGGCGCGGTCGTCCCCGCTGTTGGCGACGACCGCCTGGTAGCCGGCGGCGGCCGACCCCTCCTCGATGCCCTCGTAGACGGTGGCGAGCACGAGGTCGGTCAGGCGCGGCACGACGACGCCGATCATCTTCGAGCGGCCGGTCCGCAGGCTGGCCGCCGCCGGGTGCGGCAGGTAGCCGAGCTCCCGGGCGGCCCGGCGGACGCGTTCGGCGGTGGCGTTCCCGACCCCCTCGCTGCCGCGCAGCGCGCGCGACACCGTCGTGATGTGCACCCCGGTGGCGCGCGCCACGTCGGACATCCGGACGGGGCCGCCCGTTCCGTGGGGCTCCCCGCCGGGGGCGTCCGGGCCGGGCGTGCCCGCGCCGCGGTCGGGAGAGTCGCTGCCCACCGTCGTCGTCCCCCCTTCACCCCGCCTCACGGACCGTGGCCATTCTGCCGTACGTCACGCGGCATTGGTCGCGTATGCACGAATTCGTAAATTCTGCGTTTCGCTCCTTGACGTGGCCCCGGCGGTTGCGGATCATCATACGCAATCGATTGCGCAAACGTTAGCGGAGGATCTGTGCGTCATCTTGCACTCCTGGCGACAGGCGGGACCATCGCCACGCGGGGGACCCCCGGAGGGCGCCGGGTCGAGGTGGACGCCGCCGGACTGCTCCGCGCGGCCGAGGCCGTCTGGGGCCCGGTGCCCCCGCGCGTCGAGACGCACGACGTGAACAGCGTCGCCAGCTTCGCGGCGGGGATCCCCGACGTGCTCGCCCTGGCCGCGCGGGTGCGCGCCGCGCTGAGGGACGCCGACGGGGTCGTCGTCACCCACGGCACCGACACCCTGGAGGAGGCCGCCTTCCTCCTGGCGCTCGCGCACGAGGGGACCGCCCCGGTCGTCGTGACCGGCGCGCAGCGGCCGTTCGACGACCCCGCGCCGGACGGCCCCCGCAACCTGGCCGCCGCGCTGCGCTGGGCGGCGTCGCCCGAGGCCGGGGGGACGGGCGTCACCGTGGTGTTCGCCGACGCGGTGCTGCCCGCCGTGGGCGTGCGCAAGACCCGGAGCCTCGGACTGGACGCCTTCTCCGCCCCCGGGCGCGGGCCCGTGGGGCACGTCGACGAGGCCGGGGTGCGCCGCCACCGGACCGCCCCCGCCCCCGCGCCCCTGATCGCCCCGGGCGCCGCCGACCTGCCGCGCGTCGACGTCGTCAGCCAGTACCTGGGGGCGGACGCGTCGGCGGTGGAGCACGCGGTCGCCTCGGGCGCGCGCGGCGTCGTCGTCGCCGGGTTCGGCTCCGGGAACGCCACGCCGGCGGTGACCCGGGCGTGCCTGGGCCTGCTGGAGTCGGGCGTCCCGGTGGTCATGGCGAGCCGGACCGGTTCGGGGCCGGTCGTCGGCCTCTACAACGGAGGCGGGGCCGACCTCGCCGCCGCCGGGGCGGTCTTCGCCGGAGACCTCTCGCCCTGGCAGGCGCGGCTGCTCCTGGCCGCCGCCCTGTCCGCCGAGTCCGGCGCGGCGGACCCGGACGCCCCGGCGCGGCGCTGCCGGACGTGGCTGCGCGAGGCCGGAGCCGTCGCGGCGGAGCCCCGGCCCTGACCCCTGACCCCGGGCCCCGGCCCGGGCACCGACCGAGAACCGAGACAACGAGAGGAAGTGCCGTCATGGCGAAGGAGATCCTGGTGGCGTACGGCGTCGACGTGGACGCCGTGGGCGGGTGGCTCGGCTCCTACGGGGGCGAGGACTCCCCCTGCGACATCTCGCGCGGGCTCTTCGCGGGAGAGGTCGGCGTGCCGCGCATGCTGGAGCTGTTCCGCAGGGCGCAGATCCCCACGACCTGGTTCTGGCCGGGGCACTCGATCGAGACGTTCCCCGGGGAGTTCGCGCGGTGCGTCGAGGCCGGGCACGAGATCGGCGTGCACGGCTACAGCCACGAGAACCCCATCGCGATGAGCCGCGAGCAGGAGGCGGCCGTCCTGGACCACTGCGTCGAGCTGATCGAGAACCGCACGGGCCGCCGCCCCACCGGCTACGTCGCGCCGTGGTGGGAGTTCTCCCCCGTCACCAACGAGCTGCTGCTCGAACGCGGCATCAAGTACGACCACTCCCTCATGCACAGGGACTTCGAGCCCTACTACGTCCGCGTCGGCGACTCCTGGACCAAGATCGACTACGACCGGCCCGCCCGGGAGTGGATGAGGCCGCTGGAGCGCGGCGCCGAGACCGACCTCGTCGAGATCCCCGCGTCCTGGTACCTGGACGACCTGCCTCCCATGATGTTCGTCAAGTCCAGCCCGAACAGCCACGGGTTCGTCAGCCCGCGCGACCTCGAGCAGATGTGGAAGGACCAGTTCGACTGGGTCTACCGCGAGAGCGACTACGCGGTGTTCACCATGACGGTCCATCCCGACGTCTCGGGCCGCCCGCAGTCCCTGCTCATGCACGAGCGGCTCATCGAGCACATCAACGGCCACGAGGGCGTCCGCTGGGTCACCTTCGACGAGATCGCCGACGACTTCAAGCGCCGCAACCCCCGCTCCTGACCGGTCCGCTCCGGAGCGGACCGGGGGACGCGCGCTGAGGCTCAGGGGTGCATGACCGCGCCCTTGAGGATCTTGTCCACGGCGTTGCGCGGGCCGTGGACGGCCAGGCCGACCAGGTCCAGCTGGTCCGTCGGGACCGCCCGCACGGCGGCGCGGTTGTCGCGGTCGTTGCCGGTGGCGAACAGGTCCGAGGTGAACACCGACATGGCCGTGCCGCGTCCGAGCGCGCGGGCGTGCGCCCCGGTCAGCACCTCCTTGGACCCGGCGAACACGAGCACGGGCTGGCGGAACATCGGCAGGTACCCGGCGTCCCCGGCGTCGACGTAGGGTTCGCCGACCACCTCCGGGACCGCCGTGCCGATCCCGCTGACGAGGAAGGCCGTCACGTTGAGGCGCTGCCAGGTGTGCAGGTCGTCGCGGAGCAGGACGGCGATCTTGGTGTCGAAGCGGACGGGAGGGTTCTCGGTTTCCATGCCCCGGATTCTGCCGCCGGGGCCGGTGCGCGGTCTTGTACGATCCTGGCATGGCCGCCCGCCCGGACGTCAAGGCGTGGCGCCCCTCCGTGGGAGGCGTCGCGGAGGTCTTCCACGCCCGTTTCACCGACCACGCGTACCCCATGCACACCCACGACGCGTGGACGCTGCTGCTCGTCGACGACGGCGTGGTGCGGTACGACCTCGACCGCCACGAGCACGGCGCGCTGAACGGCCCGGTGACCATCCTGCCGCCGCACGTGCCGCACAACGGCTGCTCGGCCACCCCCGGGGGCTTCCGCAAGCGGGTGCTGTACCTGGAGGCGGCACTGCTGGACGACGGCCTCATCGGGAGCGCGGTGGACGGCCCGACCCTGGACGACCCCGTCCTGCGCCGCCGGGTCCACCGGCTGCACGGGGCCCTGGCGCTTCCCGGCGAGGAGTTCGAGGCGGAGGGCCGCCTGGCCCTGATCCTCGATCGGCTGCGGTGGCACCTGCGGCACCGGGTCCCGCCACCGCCGCCGCGCCGCGACCGGCGCCTCGCCCGGGGCCTGCGCGGGCTCCTCGACGAGCGCGTCCGCCGGGGGGTGACGCTGGAGGAGGCGGCGGCCCTGCTGCACGCGCACCCCACGCACCTGGTGAGGGCGTTCGGCCGCGAGTTCGGCATGGCGCCGCACCAGTACCTGACGGCGCGCCGGATCGACCTCGCCCGTCGGCTGCTGCTCGCCGGGCAGCCCGCCGGGGCCGTCGCGGCCGCCGCCGGGTTCTACGACCAGTCCCACCTGACCCGCCACTTCAGGCGGGTCGTCGGCACCACCCCGGGCCACTACGCGCGCGCCGCGGGCAGACGGCGGTCCGCCTCCGGGTGAGGCGGGCGCGGGTCACCCGGACGGCGGCGGGGGCGCGTCCTCGCCCAGCACGGCGAGCAGCCGCTCGCGGTCGGCCTTGCGCAGCCCCGCGACGACCCGCTGGTAGGAGTGCCGGAGCATCTCCAGCAGCTCGTCGTCGGGCACGGTCCCGTCCAGGACGACGGTGTTCCAGTGCCGCTTGTCGGTGTGGTACCCGGCGGTCACGGCGGTGAACTCGGCGCGCAGCTCCAGCGCGAGGCCGGGCTCGCACTTGAGCGTGACGCGCGCGGGGTCGTCGCCGGAGGGGGCGCCGAGCAGGGCGAACATCTTCCCCGCGACCTTGTACACGAGCGTTCCCGGCCCGAACGGCTCGGTCTCGACGGACTCGGGGAACCACAGCGCGGCGTCGATGAACTGCTGCGGGGTCATGGGAGGGCTCCTCCTCGTCGGCTGGCGTCCGGCCGCGACCGGCGGCCCGGCACATCCTGGCACACGGGGGTGACGTTCCCCGGCCGTAGCGGACCGGCCGGGACCGGAAGAAGGACGGGGAGAAGGAGGCCGCCGGGCGCGGACCGGGTCAGACGCGCGAGGGCTCGGCACGTCTGCGCCGGTGGTAGTGGGCCGTGACCGCCACGAGCAGCGGTCCCCAGAGCAGCAGCGGCGCGTAGCAGGCGACGAGGACCGCGTGCTGGACCGGCGTGCCGATGGGGGGAAGGACGGCCATGGCGTAGCAGCCGTACCCCCAGAGGCAGGTCAGCGCGGCCGCTCCCGACAGCGCCGGGACGGTCACGGCGAGCGGCGGGATCCGGCGGCCCGCGAGGAGCGGGACCCAGCGGGGCACGGTCTCGCCCCACGGCCGGACCAGACCGAGCGTCAGGAACGCCAGCCCCTCCAGGACCACGCTGAGCGAGACGATGTAGACGGACTCCCAGACCCCTATGCGGCTGGTGTCGAACGCCACCAGCGGGACCCCGGCCACCAGGGCGATCCGCCACAGACCCGAGGGCAGGGAGACGAGTGCGGTGGCGTGGGCCGCGATGTTCGCCCACCGGGGGACGCCCGGGGAAAGTCGGTGCTCTCGGCCCGCCCGGGGCCTCTCGTACGCGCTCATGGGACGATGCTCCCCGCGATGCCGCTCCACCGCCTCCCTCCCGCGGGTGACCCCGGTCCCCGGCCGGAGGGAGTCCCCCGCGGGGGCCGCCCCCGGCCGCCGGGGACGACGTCCTCCGGCCCGCGCGGACGCGTCGTCCGCGCGGGCCGGTCCGGGTCCTACGCCAGGGCGTCGACGACGACCTCGGCGGCCTCGGCGATGAGCGCGTCGTCGTGCTCGGCGTCCTCGGCGTCGCGGCTGGACATGACGGCGAGGACGACGGGGTCGCCGTGCGGGGGCCAGAGGACGGCGATGTCGTTGCGCGTCCCGTAGCCGCCGGCCCCGGTCTTGTCGCCGACCTCCCAGCCGTCGGGGACCCCGGCGCGGATCAGCGCGTCCCCGGTCGTGTTCCCCTGGAGCATGTCCGTGAGGATCACGCGCTTCCCGGCAGGCAGGGCGTCGCCGAGCGCGTACTCGCGGAGGGTGGTGGCCATGGCGCGGGGGGTGCTGGTGTCGCGGGGGTCCCCGGGTACGGCCTCGTTCAGCTCGGTCTCGATCCGGTCGACCTGGGTGACGTCGTCGCCGACCTCCTCCAGCGCGGCGTCCAGGCCCTCGGGGCCGCCGAGCTCCTCGAAGAGCAGGTTCGCGGCCGTGTTGTCGCTGTAGCGGACGGCGGCGTCGCCGATCTCGCGCAGCGTCATGCCGGTGTCCACGTGCCGCTCGGTGACGGGGGAGTGGTCGACCAGGTCGTCCTCGGTGTAGGTGACGACCTCGTCGAGCTCCTCGACCGAGTTCTGCCGGAGCACGGCGGCGACGGAGAACGCCTTGTGCGTGGAGGCGTAGGCGAACCGCTCGTCGGCGTTGAAGGCGACGGCTTCGTCGGTGCCGGTGTCCACCGCGTAGACGCCGAGGCGGGCGTCGAACTCGCCTTCGAGCCGCTCGAACTCCTCCTCGTAGGGCGCGGGGGACTCCGCCGTCCCGGCGGCCGCCTCGAGCGCGGGGGCGTCGTCGGCCGCCGCGCAGCCGGTGAGCGGGATGAGCGCGGCCGCCGCCAGGGCGGCGAACTTCACGCGTGGGGTGAGCTGGATCGGCATGGGTCGGTGTCCTGTCCTCGGGTTCTCGGGTTCTCGGGTTCTCGGGTTCTCGGGGTCCGCGACGGCGTCCGGACCGCGTGCCGGAGTCGCCTCCGGTCGGCCCCTCGCGTGATCGCGCGACCACTTTCGGGTGCCATCGGGAAGTCTCACCGAGGGGACCGATGCTGTCGAAGACAAAAACGAGCGGTTCGATGCGGAAACGGCATAGCCTCTGGACGTGGACATGGTCAGCGCCTGCCGGGCGTTCGTGAGCGTGAGCGAGAGGGGCAGCTTCACCCTCGGGGCGGCAGCCGCGCGCATCCCCCAACCGGTGGCGAGCCGCCGCGTCGCGGCCCTGGAGAAGCACCTGGGCGCGCGGCTGTTCGACCGGTCGACGCGCAGGGCGACGCTCACGCGGTTCGGCCGCGACATGCTGCCCTCGGCGAAGCGCCTGGTCGAGCTGGCCGAGGCCATGGAGCACGACGCGGAGAGGGCCCGGCGCAGGCCCGTCCGCCTCGCGGTCCCCGACACCTGCTCCACCCGGGACCTGGCGCGCCTCGACGCCGAGGGGCGCCGGAAAGGCGTCCACCTGGACTTCCGCCCTGCCCCGCCGCCCTTGCGGGCGGAACTCCTCCGTACCCGCCAGGTGCGTGCCGCCATCACGGAGGTGGCCCAGGGCGAGGGCCGCTGGTCCGTGCCGCTGGGGCTGGCGAGCGCGGCCGCGCCCCGCGCGGACACCGTCTACGTCGAGACCCTCCGGGTCGGCCGCGCCGACCCGTCTCCGGGGCGCCGCGTCTGGATCCAACCCGAGGACGACGTCCCGCACATCCGCGACCGCGTGGTCCGGCTCGGGGACGCCGTCGGCCTCCAGCCCGCGCAGGTCGCCGTCGCGGGGTCCCTCACGTCGGCGGTGGCCGAGGTCCTCGGCTCGGCCGACTTCCTGCTGTCCTCGCCCAAGCAGGCCGGGGAGCTGGGGCTGCACTGGCGTCCGATCGGCGAGATCGGCCTCGAACGCGGCTTCGACGTGTTCGCGGGGGACGGGGACGAGGCGGAGCGCGTCCGGACGCTCCTCGGGGACGGGATCGCCCGGTGCCTCGGCGCGCCCGTCCCGGACGAGGAGGCCGGGTGAGCGCCGAGGCCCTCCTCCGGGAGCTGCGGAGCGCGCTCGACGACGCGGGCCTGCGCGGGTCGTTCCTCGTGCGGGACCTGCACTCGGGGGACGAGGTCGGGATCGAGCCGGACCTGGTGTTCCCCATCGCCTCCCTCGTCAAGGTCCCGCTCGCCGTCGCCACGCTCGAACGCGTCCGGAGGGGCGAACTCGACGGAGCCGAGCGGATCCTGGTGCGTCCGGGCGGGATCACCGCCCCGGGGCCCACCGGGCTCAGCAAGTTCCGGCATCCGGCCCTGGTCGCGATCGACGACCTGGTCTACCTCAGCACCTCGATGAGCGACGGCACGGCGGCGGACGCGCTGTTCGACCTCACCCCGCCCGCCGAGGTCGCGAGGTCGCTCCAGGCGGTCGGGCTCCGGGGCATCACCGTCCGGCACACGATCCGCGACCTCAACGAGACCCCGGCGGAGCGCCTCGACCCCGACGACGTCCACCTCGCCCACTCCCTGGCCATCGGGGCGGGGACGGCCGGGCGCGGGCACCGGGTGGCCCAGCTCGACGTCACCCGCGCGAACTCGGGATCCGCGCGGGCGTGCGTCGACCTGCTGCGGGCGCTGTGGACGCCCTCCGCGATCGCCCCGGAGGTCGCGGAGCGGGTGCGGGCGCTCATGGGCGACAACGTCCTGAGGCACCGGCTGGCGCCCGACTTCAGCTCCGACGCGTCGAAGTGGTCCTCCAAGACCGGGACCCTCCTCAACCTCCGCCACGAGATCGGCGTCGTCGAGCACGCCGACGGCCAGGCGTTCGCCGTGGCCGCCCTCACGGAGTCGAGCGTCCCCGCCATCAGCCAGCCGGGAGCGGAGGCACTGATGGGCCGGGTGGCCCGGGCCCTCCGCGACCACCTGCGGGGCGGGTAGGCCTCAGCGGAGGAGCGCGCGGACGGTCCGGGTGACGCGCTGCCAGAGGGTGGGCCTGCGTTTGCGGGCGTAGTAGTCGGGTGTGGCGTGGGCGGGCCAGTGGTCGCCGTGTCGGTGGGTTCCGGCGGCGATGGCGCGCAGGCGGGCGATGGAGTCGGCGCGCTCGCGGTCGGCGGGGAAGTCGTCGCGGGTGGGCCAGCGCCCGGTGACGGGGTGCGGTTCGAGCGGGTGCAGGAAGCGGGGGTCTGGCAGGAAGCGGGGCGGTCGCGGCGCGGGGGTGGGTGTGGGGGCCGGTGCGGGGGTCGGGGGCGGTGTCCATCCGACGGCGATCTCGGGGCGGAGGTCGGCGAGTCGCCGGATGAGTGCGGCGAGGTGCGCGTCCTGCCGTCCGGTGTCGAGAGTGCCGGGGGTTCCGGGGATGCCGAGGGCACCGAGGGCACCGGGGATGCCGGGGGTGCCGGGGGTGGCGAGGATGTCGCCGTGTGTGACGGTGACGGTCATGGGTGTCGGGTCCTTTCCGGGGGTCTTTTCGGGGTGGCGGCCGTGGTGGTCGTCGAGGGGGTGCGGGGCCGGGGGCCGTGACGGGGCGGCGACGGCGCGCGGGTCGGAGGAGGGGCGGTTGGCGCTCCGGTTGTCCGTGGTGTCCGTTTTTCTTGGTGATCTTGACGTTTTCGGGGTCTCAACCGCGTCCGAGACCCCGAAAACGTCAAGATCGCTGAGGAGACGCCGCTCGGGGGCTGTGGTTCAGGTGGTGTGCACGAACCGGGGGAGGCCGGTCGGGACTTGTGCGGGGTCCAGGGGTAGGTCGGCCCACACCACCAGGCCCAGGTTCAGGGTGGGGTGGGCGTACACCGGGTAGAAGCCCCAGCTCTTCGCGATCGCCGACACCATGAGCAGGCCCCGGTGGCGTTCGGAGGTGAACCAGTCGTCCCCGGCCAGTTCCGCCACAACGGGCCGGGTGTCGGTGAAGCCGCCGTCGGCGACCTCCACCCGCAGCAGCCCCGCCTCGGGCAGCGACAACCGCCGTACGACCTCCCCGCCCTCGCCTCCGGAGGCGGTGTACTCCACCGCGTTGGCGAACAGCTCCGAGACGCACAACTCCACGTCGTCCACCAGCCCCGGAGCGAACCCGCCCAGGTCCTTGCGCACGTGCGAACGCACGACAGCGGCTTGCTTCAGCGACCCCTCGTAGATACGCGGCTCCCACCGCACCGGCGAAAACGCCCCAGACGACACCACAGACAACACGAGTACCCCCACAGGACCAGGCCGCCGGTGGCGGCGTGAGTGCTTCTTCTGGTCTCCATCATGGAGTCGTAAGCCTGAAAATACAACAGCCTGATAAATCTATGGTTCATTTATCCGGTAATGAGAAGTTCAGGCCGTTGTATATCATCGTCGAAACCACTTCCATCAGAGGGAAAGGCAGTCATGTCCAAGGCGATGCCGGTCCGACGGCGGCACCTGATCATCCAGTTGCGGAGACTGCGCAACGAAGCAGGTCTCTCCCAAAGCGACGTGTCCAAGGAGATGGGATGGGACCGACAGAAGATCCTGCGTATCGAGACCGGACGCTTCCAGCGGATCAACAGCGCCGACGTGATGGCACTGTGCCGTCTCTACCAGGCATCCGAAGAACAAGGCCGCAAGCTGGTGGAGATCGCCCTGCAGTCCCGCAGGAGCAAAGAGTGGTGGTTCAGGTACAAGGACCTGTTCCCCGGCCACTTCATCGAGTTCGAGGCTGAGGCGACCGAGATCCAGGACTTCACTGTCGGCTTGATTCCCGGCTTGTTCCAGACCCCCGACTACATCGCCGCTCTCATGGAGCGAGCGGCCGACATCTCCGAACCCGAAGCCCGGAACCGGACCAGAGCGCGACTCGAACGCCAGGACGCGATCTTCAATCGGTCGGTACCGCCGTCGATCTGGTCCGTCATCGACGAGGCCGCCCTACGGCGACAGGTCGGCGGAGCCGAGGTGATGCGCGACCAGGTACGGCATCTGCTCGAACTCTCCAAACGGGAGTACGTGAACATCCAGGTGATCCCCTTCGAGGCAGGGGCACACGCGGGGGGAACCATTCCCTTCGTGATCCTCGGCTTCGAGGGCGGGACCGACTCGGTGGTCTTCTTCGAGTCGCCGGATGACGGCCAATACGTCGAGGACGAAACCGGCATCAAGCGCCATAAGCTGATCTACGACCGAATCCAGGCGACGGCCCTCTCCGTTGAGGATTCTGCGGAGTTCATGGCGTGCCTGCTCTGAACTGGCTTGTTCCGAAACGAGATGGTGCCTCATGGACCTCAGCACAGTCGCTTGGCGTACGTCCAGTTACACCAACGCCAACAGCGCCAACTGCGTCGAGGTCGCCGACACCCCCGAGGCGTCCGCTGTGCGTGACACCCAGAACCGCCACCTCGGCGCGCTTCTCTTCGACTCCGCCGAGTGGCGCGCCTTCCTCACCGCCGCCAAGCACGACGCCCTCTGAAGGTCAGAACTGCGGTGATCTTGACGTTGACGTTTATTTTGTCCGTTTTGCAGAACGCTGACGTCAAGATCACCGCGTTCGTTGCCGACGTGCGCGAAGTGACCCGGGTCTACTGACCGTCCTCGGCGACGGCCGCCGTCAGCGCGGTGGCCAGTTCGTCGAGCCCGTTGAAGCGCCAGTCGAAGCGGTCGTAGTTCGTCGGCGGATCCCCGACCGGTCGCTGGACGTAGGCGGTCCGCATGCCCCTCGCCTGGGCTCCGCGGAGGTCCCAGGCGTGGGCGGCGACCATGAGCACACGTTCGGCCGGGTATCCGGTGGTGTCGATGGCGAGTTGGTAGACCTCCGGAGCCGGTTTGTAGGCGAGAACGGTTTCGGAGGACAGGGCCTGGTGCCAGCGCAGCCCGGCGTGCGCGTTGAGCCGCAGCAGAGCGGTGGAACCGGCGTTCGAGAGCCCGAGCACGGGGAACCGCCGCGCGAGCCGTTCGAGACAGGCGACGGAGTCGCCCCAGGGGGGAAGGCGCTGACCTGCTGTGGCCAGTCGGGCGATGGCCGCCGGATCGGTGAGTCCGGCATGGTCGGCCACCCGTTGAGCGGCCTCCGCGTCGATGATCTCGGTGCCGGCGTAGGCGCGGTGCCCTCGCGCGATGCGGTGCTGCTCCCGTTCGACGTACCGCTGCCACAAGGCGAGCAGTTCGTCGGCGGACGCGTCGTCGGACGTCGGCAGCGCGTCGCGGATCGCCGCTCGCAGCCCGCCGGGTTCGTCCACCAGCGTTCCGAGGACGTCGAAGACGACGGCCTCGATGTCGCGGATCCCGGCCATGCGTTTCCCCGTTCGCCTCGGCGTCACCTGTTCAACCGGTGACGATCTTGTCATCGGTGCCGTTACCGGTCAAGATGGTGACGTGGATTTCGCGTTCGTGAGCGGCAACCCGGCTCTCGACCTGGCCGGCACCGTCAGGTCTCGTGGAGACGAGCCCGTCGATCTCCTGGCCACGCCCGCCGACCTTGAGCGGTGGGTGGCCGAATGCGACGGGCTCCCCGACGGTGTCACCGCCGACTTCGCAGCCTTCGAGTCCGCGCTGTCACTGCGGGAAGCCGTCTACCGGCTCGCTCTCGACCGCGTGCTCGATCGGCCCTTCGACCCGGGCAGCCTCGAAATCGTCAACGGCACGGCCGCTGGGCCGGTCCCCACGGTCGAGCTCGCAGACGCGGGGCTGCGTATGTCGGGGGGCATCCTCGCCGTGCTCTCCCAACTGGCGAGGAGCGGTATCGCCGTGCTCGCCGACCCCCGGGCCCGTCTCAAGGAGTGCGGTCGCGCCAACTGCGCCCGCATCTACCTCGACCGATCGCGCGGCGCCCGGCGCACCTGGTGCGGGATGGACGAGTGCGGCAACCGCGTCAAGGCCGCGGCGTATCGGGCCCGCAGACGAGCCTCGGCCCTGGCCGAGAGTCGCGAGCCCGGGGAAGCCACCTGACGCCGATGCCCAGAACCGCCGCCTCGGCGCGCTTCTCTTTTGATATCCCAGGGAAGCGGTCCGGGCCTTTTCCGGCCCGGGCCGTCTCCGCGAGGCGCCGCCCTGGGGAGAATGGCGGGAAGATCCGACAGTTCGACTGGGGGAACAGGTGTCCGGAACTACTCAACTGCGCACGTACACGGTCAAGGAGGGCCTGCTCGACGAGTGGGTGGAGCGGTGGCGGTCGGAGATCGTCCCGCTGCGGTTGGAGTTCGGGTTCGTGCTCGACGGGGCGTGGATCGACCGGGAGCGCAACCAGTTCGTGTGGACCATCGCCTACGACGGCCCCGAGACGTTCGCCGAGCGCAACCAGCAGTACTGGGCCTCGCCCAAGCGCGAGGCGATGAGCCTGGACCCCAAGGACTACCTGGTCAGCACCGACGTGCGCGAAGTGACCCGGGCCTACTGACCGTCCTCGGCGACGGCCAGCATGTGCGCCCGGCGTTCCTCCACCGTCAAGGATCGGAAGACCCGTCTCCGCGCCAGGAGCTGGAGCCGCTCCAGATCGACCTCGGCGGGCCATACACGAACTGTGGTGTCGAAGGAACCCGAGACCACGCTCCTGGCATCGGATGTCCAGTCGACACAAGTCACCCGATCGCGGTGCATACCGATTACGCCGATCTCGGAACCGTCGCGTGGCTCCCACAAACGCACCGTCCGGTCGTAGGACCCGGTGGCGATCCGGGTGCCGTCGGGTGACCAGGACACGCACGGCACCCGGCCTTCGTGGCCGCGCAGGACCGCGCTCTGCGTCCCTGTTGAGATGTTCCAGATCCGTGCGGTCCAGTCGGCCGAGGAGGTGACCAGGTGGCTCTCGTCCGGTGACCACGACACCGAGTCAACCCAGTTGTCGTGCCCGTGCAGAACAAACCGCTCGCGTCCCGTGGACAGGTCCCACACCCGCGCGGTCCGGTCGTCGGAGGACGAGGCGATCATCCCTCCGCCGGGTGACCAGTCCAGACCCACCACCCAGTCCTGGTGGCCGGTGAGCACTGTGAGAAGAGAACCGTCGAACGCGTCCCAGATTCTGATGGACCGGTCCTGGGCACCGGTGGCCAACCGGGTTCCGTCAGGCGACCAGGCCGCCGATTCAACGATGGCACTGTCATGGTCGAGGATGACCGGTTGCCGTTCGCCACCGACGAACCACAACACCCCTCGGCGGTCGATACCGCAGGAGACCAAGCGTTGCCCGTCGGGGGAGCACGCGACAGCGCGGATTTTGCCACCGTGCTGATGAAGGGAGGACGCACCGTCGTTCTCGCCGAGTCCACCCAACCGAACGGTTCCGTCCTCTGCCGCGCTGACGATCACCGCCCAATCCCGGACGCATCGCACCGACGTCACGGATGCGGTGTGCGAGGTGTGGACCTTCCGTTCCACCGTCTGTGGAATGAGATCCCACACACGAGCGGTCCCGTCCTCTGATCCCGTCACCAGTCGCCGCCCATCGGGGGACCAGGCAACGCCCCAGACACCGTCATCGTGTCCCCGCAGTACGGCCTTCTCGTCGGCGTCCGACGCGGAGAAGACCCGCGCGGTTCGGTCCGCCGATGCGGTGGCCAGGCTTTTTCCGTCGGGGGACCAGACGACGTTCCACACGCGGTCGCGGTGGCCGCGGATCAGGAGGCTCTGCCGCCCGTCCGAGGCGTCCCATACCCTGACCGTGTGGTCCCCTGAAGCCGTGGCGATGGACCGGCCGTCCGGTGACCAGTCGACACCTTCGACGAAGTCCTGATGCCCTCGCAGAACCAGTTGGGGCTTCGCGCTGATGATGTCCCACACGATGACGTTTTGATCGTGTGAGGCGGTTGCCAGCCGATCCCCGTCAGGGGACCACTTGATGCCGAGGACATTGTCCTCGTGACCGACCAGACTTGCCGAGAGGCGCCCGGTGGCCACCTCCCACACCCGTACGACGCGGTCCCGGGAGGCCCCCGCGATCCAGCGACCGTCAGGGCTCCAGGCCACCCCGCGCACCACGTCGGTCGCGTCGGCAAACCGTGTCGTGCTCTCCCCCGTCGCCACGTCCCACAACCGCACCGTGCGGTCCCGGGACGCGGTGGCCAGACGGGTGGAGTCGGGGGACCAGGCAACCATTTCCACCATCCCCAGGTGTCCCGTGAGATCCCGCGTCGTCTCACCGGTCTCCGCGTCCCAGACCCGGGCCGTCCCGTCCCGCGACGCGGTCGCGATCATGGTCCCGTCAGGTGACCAGGCGATGTTGCGGACCGTATCCGTGTGCCCCTTCAGTACCAGACGCCCATGGCTGAAGGACAGCGCCGCCATCAGCGCGCGTTGGACCACGGGTGTGGGCGCGCACTCGCTCAACGCGGCGAGGGACAGCAGAACAGCCAGTTCCGGGTACTGCTCGACGTTGGCCAAGACGTATTCGGCGATCCCTTTGGACACACGTAGGAGGAATCCCTGGTCACGGCGTTTCGACGCTTCCACGAACGCCACGAGTTCGGAGGTCTCCTGCCCCACCTGCCGCAGGCCGTCAAGCCACTGCTCGGCGAGGGCCAACCGCTGACCGCCGAGCAGGTAGTCCGGACTGCGTTCGGACCGTTCCCAGTCGGCGGCCCACCTTTCCAGTTCGGCGCGTTGCCTGAGCCGTTCGGCGTGGGTCCGGACCTCCTGGCGCAGCGGCGCCCACTGGCGAAACAGCGCCTCGTGGGTGACCTGCGCGGTGGGGCTGCCGTCGTGGACGTCGGATACCAGAAGGCGGGCATCGACGAACGCGTCCACGATCCGCCGCTGCGCGGGTTCCAAACTCCCCAACGGGACCCGTCGCCGGGTGGCGTCCTCGCTCGTCACTGTCACGAAGAGCAGCAGCACGCGCAGTACCTCGGCGGGGTCACCGTCATCACGTAGCTCCGCGACCACTTGGTCGGCGTGCCGAGAGAGCGCGCCCCCTACTCCGCCCAGAGCCGCGTAGTCGTGCAGGGTCGCGGTGCGGCCAGCCCCTACGCTCAGGTAGAGCTCCTGGAGCAGATACGCGAGAAGGGGGAGCGCGTCACCGCTGCCGGTGTCGGCCACGATTCGCTCGATCAGTCCTGGCTCCAACCGCAGGCCCGCCAACGAAGCGGGACGTTCGATCACCTCCGCCAGGCCGGCCCGGTCAATGGCGCCGATCGCCACCGGGCTGGTGAAGAGCCGGGAGTGCTCACCGGAGAGCAGGTCACCGAGGAACTCCACCCGCAGAGTCGCGACGACCCGCAGATGCCGATCTCGGCGCAAGGCTTCGGTAACAGAGGCCAGGAACAGGTTCCGGTCGCGTTCCCCGCTGAGCGAGGCCAACTCCTCCAACTGGTCGATTACCAGGAGGGTGCGGCCGAGCCTGCGTCCTTTCTCACGCCGAGCTCTGGCCAGCAGCGAAGCCAGCTCCGTCTCGGATCTGCGGAGTCGCCGGCTCACCGATTCCACCGATTCGTCCAGAACATCGGAAAGACTCCGGGCCAGTGCACCGAGGGGATCGGTGCCTGGAACGATCGGCCGGAGAACCATCCATCTCTGCGCGCGGAGCCGCGGGAGCACCCCCGCCTGTACAAGGGAGGACTTGCCACTGCCCGAGGCCCCGACGACGGTGACGAAGCGGGCCGGGGTGTCGGTTCCCGATTCGTGCAGACGGCGCACGACCTCGCTGATCTGGACGTCGCGGCCGAAGAAGACGGCTGCCTCGTCCTCGTTGAACGCCTCCAGACCGGGAAACGGAATGCGTGACCGGTCCCAGGTCAACTCGGGGTCGGGAGGGTTCTCCAACCGGTAGGCGACGAAGTGGCCGATGACCAGTGCCACGAGCAGTAGAGCCAGACCAGGCAGAGCGGCGCGTTCGAGGATGTTCAGCGGAAACGGGGCGTTGCCGTCGTTCGTCGCGTAGTTCGTGACGACCCCGAGAAGGCTCGCCGCGAGGACGAGAAACAGCTGGAGGAGTAGTCCGAGCCGCTGCCGACGCCGCACGATGTCTCCGCTTCAATTGTCGAGGGTGTGGGCTCCCACCCGGTTTCGGGCATGCAGAAGCCACGTCCACCGCACGACGGTACGCGGGGAGCGACCGCGCGTAAAGCGATTGGCCTGCAATGGCCACGGCTGGGGTGCGGTACGGAGCCGATCCACCTGAACCGGCCGAACCCATGGGCCGGATCAGCCAAGGAACTACTGTGAACCGCCGACACGATCAATGGCGCAGGTCCAGCCAGAGCGGATCACACGACGAACGCGTCGAGGCCGTCCTCGTTCTTCCCCGGCGACGACAAAGACCAGCAACGGAGTGCTTTCTTGAATGGTCGGTGCGGTGCTCGGTCAGTACGGGAGTTCGGAGGTGTCCACGGCTTCGGCAATCTGGCGGCGCCCTTTCCCGTGACGGTCGCGGCGGGCCTGGAAGGCGAGGACGTCGGCGAGGCGAACCACCCGGTGGCGGCTTTCGGGGAGGTGCTCCGACGGGATGTCGCCGGAGTCGAGGAGCCGTACGACGAACGCCCTGGAGAAGCCCAGCAGTTCGGCGACCTCGGCCGGGGTGAGCTGGACCTCGGAGGCGAGCACGGTGACCGCGTGCCCGTCGGCCAGCTCACCGGCCGAGGCGATGAGGACCTCGACCAGTTCGGAGGGAAGGGACAGTTCCCTGCCGTCGGACATTCGCAGTACGACCTGTACTTCACCGGCCCTCATGAGGCTGGCCTCGGTCAGTACGTTCCGGTTGGAAGCTCTGGGAGTGACTCTGGTGGCTTGCGCCAGGACACTGCTACGCGCCATGTCGGCTCCTGCCCTTCATCACTGACAGTCGATATCTGAAATAAGTGCAACCCTGGTTCACTGTGTAAACCCAGCGCAGCGGTCCGTTCACAATGCGGCGGGAGCCGCTCCTACGAACTCTTCGTCGGCGACCTCCGTACTGTCTGAGAGCGGGGTCACGGCTCTCGCGGTCGACGCCCGACCGGCCACCGACGTGAGCGACCGCCCCGTCGCGTATGACCGCGTTCCGCCGTATCACCGTGGAGCCCGCAGGCGTGGAGGTCGGCCTTCCGTTTTCTTCGGTGATCTTGACCTTTTCGGGGGCTCGGAAGCGGTTGAGGCCCCGAAAAGGTCAAGATCACCGAGAAGGTGCAGGACTGCCGCTCCTGGTAGCGTTGAACCCGTCCGAATCGGTCGAACTCATCGGTCGGATCAGCAAGGAGCTACCGTGAACCGCCAGCACAGCCAGTGGCGCACGTCCAGCTACAGCGGTGGAAGCGGCGGTTCCTGCGTCGAGGTCGCCGACGCCCCCCAGGCGTCCGCTGTGCGTGACACCCAGAACCGCCACCTCGGCGCGCTTCTCTTCGACTCCGCCGAGTGGCGCGCCTTCCTCACCGCCGCCAAGCACGACGCCCTCTGATCTACTGCTCCGTCTTGCCGCGATCTTGTGGTTCTGTCAATGCCGTCCCAGAAGGACCCGACAAAGACGCAAGATCGCGGCGCAACCGCTCGGGTAACGGCTGCCGCCGATGCCGGAATCCGAGGCCCTGATGGGCTAGATGGCCTGGACCCTCCGCGATCGTCTGCAGGAGATGCAGGCCGGTCCGCGCCAGTACTGGAGGGACGAACCGCTCTGTGGTGACTTCTATGCGGAGATCCGGTCGAGGAAGTCCTGGACGTAGCGCCTCAGCTGGGGCTCGTCCAGGTCGCGCTCGTCCCGTAGCTCCGGATCGGCGCAGTACGAGTCGACCGCCCAGAAAAGCTCTTCGAGAGCTTCGTAGTCGGCTGGACCGAAAAGGCGTTCGTCTGTTTTGAAGAGCCGCAGGAAGGCCGTCTCAAAGGCCCTCGCCTCGATTTCCCCTTCGACGTAGCTCCTGGCCAGGTCGGCATATGGCGCCAGGGGAATGTCCACTAGAGCCCTCCGTGCTGCTGGACGTTCGCGAGTTGACCGGGACTCAGCTTCCAGCCGCTGATGAACTCGCCGCTCCTCGTCGTGATGACGTTGAGGCCGGTATTGGGGTCGAGGAAGTGGGTGACCGGTTCCCTGTGGTAGGTCCCCTGTATCTGGACCGTCCCGGGGGAGTCGATGTGGTTGTCGAGGGCCTCTCTGAACTCGTCGGCTTTCGCCCTGCTGTAGTCGCCTGAAATGCCGAAATCCTGTGCGTGCTTGAACTTCTTCTGCAGCTGTTTGTCGGTGTAGGTTACGCCGCACCCGTTGTTGTGTGCGAGCACGTCCACCTGACCAACTGCCACGTGGTAGGTGTGCAGACCGTCGACGGTCAGGTTGTGCACCTGCTGGTCGGTGGCGGGCCGCGACTCGGTCGCGGTGATCCGGACCCGGGCTCCGGTGGAGGTGTGCAGTCGGTCGCCGGGGGCCAGGTCGATGGCATCGGCCCACCGTCGGCGGTCGGGGAGCCAGAACGGGTGGGCTGCAGTGGCGGTGACTCTTCCCGTCGTGCCGGTGTCGTCGGTGACGGTGATCTCGACGAGGGTTTTCTCCCCGCTGCCGGTGATCAGGCGGGTGACCTCACGGGGACCGGACTCGCCGGTGGTCGGGTCGGTGGCCCACACCTCGTCCCCGACCATGACGGCCTCGATGGGGGTGTGCGTGCCGTCGGCCAGCAGAACGAGGGTGCCGGGCGGGAAGCTGTTGCCCGCGCACGGCGTGCTTTCGGAGTTCCGATCCCCTTCGTCCGCTCCGTTTCCCTCGTCTGGTTGATCCTCGCCACCCTCAACGTCCTCGCTGTCGGTGTTCGGTCCTCCACCGGATTCGGTGTCGGGCGGTCGGCCGGGTGCGTCTGGGCCTTTGCCGAGGAACTTGAGGACCTTCATGACCGCTCCGGCCCCGGGAATGAGCCAGCTTCCGATCTCCCACAGACCATGGCCGATGATGGCGGGCCAGTCGCCTTCAGCCCAGGTGTCGCGTAGTTCGTCGCTGAACAGCAGGCCGACCGGGTCGTTGACGATGGTGTCGACCAGGCCCAGGACGCTGTCGACCGGGTTGGTCGTGAGGGAGTCGATCATGCCCTGGATGTCATTGGAGACGCTGGTGCCCAGGGCTTCGGCGAACCGTTCGAGAATGCCGGCGCTGCCGTCCAGCGCGTCCAGGAGTGACAGCCACCAAGGCTTGCCCTCGTCATCGGCTGCGGCGTGGTCGTCGGGGATGACGACGTCGTTCTCGTTCACCAAGTCGTCGGGGTCGACGTCCTCAGGAGCGATGCCACCGTTGAACGCGAGGCGGAACTCGTTGCGCTGGTCCTGCTCAGGGCTGCGGCTGTCACCCGAGTAAGTGACCTCGCCGTCGGGACCCACCGAAGCAGCAGGCAGCGGTTCCCTCGCCGGATCGCCTGCGGCTGCGTCGCCGTCAGGGAGCGCGTTCCCGTCACCGAGAACCCGGTTCACCCCCGAGTACAGGGAGGTGGTGATCGTCGTGGTGATGCCGGTGTTGGACAGCGCCGCCACGATGGCGGCGACCAGCACGATGACTGCGGAGTACTCGGTGATGCTCACACCGCGATCGGGGCTGTGGATTCTGCGCAGCACTGCGATCCACCAGTCTCAGGGGGTGGGGGAGGAGGCAGGTCTCGGGCGGGCTCAGCCGCTCAGGCGGTCCCGGGATGGTCTGAGCAGCACGAAAAAGAGGACCAGGGCGGGAAGGACCAGGTTGGTCAGCCCTTGGGGCTCACCGTTTCCCAGTCGACCGATCCCCAGCAGAATCAGCACCACTTGCAGGACGACGATCCCCCACAGCAGACCTCGGCCGCCTCTGGGCGTCCGAAGTGCGCAGACCAGGGCGATGGTCCCGGGTATCGCCAGGTAGGCGAGTGCCCCCAGGACCTCGGGGGACACCCCGAAGGCCAGCAACCCGCCGAGAACCGTCAGGGCGGTGATCGCGGTGTAGGTGAACAGCAGGCCCCGCACGATCTTCAACGACCCCGGAAGCCCACCGCGCATGACCACTCCCCTGCCCTCGTGTCCGACGAACAGCAACGATAACGCAGAGAAACCAATCAAATGCGAAGAGGGAATGATCAGCGGAGCTGGCGGCAAAGAGCGGTGGTTGTCCCTGATCGGTGATCCATTGCAGGTTCTACCTGCATGTTTGCGTCCTTGAAGTGGAACCAATGAACACCCGGTGCACTCTGCCGCTGACCACTTCCGGTCAAGACTGGGTGGAGAACGGTGATCGGAAGATCTTCTCGAGTACGGGCAGCTGAGGGGCCGGTGATTCCTGTGTCGAGGTCGCTGGCATCCCGGAGCGCCCGCCGTGCGCGACACTCGGAACCGCCACCTCGGCGCGCTCCTCTTTGACTCCGCCGGATGGCGTGCTTTCCTCGCCGCTGCCCTCGTCGCAAGGGCCACTTGACAACGAGAGCTGGCGGAAGGGGCGACACCCGCTTCAACGGCACGGCACTGACACTGCCCGTCACCCACTCGTCGAGGCGACGGGCAGTACCAGTGCCTGTTTCTGAACTCTGTATCAGAAGGTCAAAGGGTGTCAGTGGTGAGCTGGCGCACCCGAGCCGCTACCGGACGAGATAGCTCTCGATGTGGTCGATCACCGCTGACACGGCCTGCCGGTAGGCGGTGCTCGACCGGCGGACCTGGGACAGCAGCATGCCGCCCTGAATGGCGGCCAGCAGGGCGGTGGCGAGCGCGGCGGTATCGGCGCGCTCGCTCAGCTCGCCTCGTGCCTGCATGCGCGCGAGTCCCGACCTGATGGGGTCTTCCCACCGGTCGAAGGCAGAAATGAGGCTGGTCCGCGCCGACTGGTCGCTGTCGGCGAGTTCGCTGGCGAGCGAGCCGATCTCGCAGCCGCCCTCGCATCCTCTTGCGTCCTGCCGGTTCCCTGCGCTGTCGCACCACTCGCGCAGGGCCTCGATGCTGTCCAAGCTGTCCAGCAGCGGACGCTGCTGGGCGAGCCGGGTGTCCGTCTGGTGGTCGATGACCGCCAGGACCAAGCCCTGCTTGTCGCCGAAGTAGTGGTAGATCTGCGACGCGCTGACCCCGGCGGCCGCCTGGATGTCCGGGATGCTCGTGCCTCCCGCGCCGTGGTGGAACATCAGTTCCGCAGCGGCCTCGATGATGCGTTCGCGGGTCTTGCGGCCGCCCTTGGTGAGCCGCTGGCTCTTCGACTCCCCGGCCTTCACTGGTGCGCTCATATGCCCACGCTACCCAAATTGGAATTGACATTCCAATTATGTCCTACCTATGGTCTTGGAAAGGTCATTCCACTCCGGATGGCCGTCTCTTCGGACAGGTGAGTGCCATGCCCCTCGACCCCCAGATCGAGACCTTGCTCAAGAAAGTGGCCGCACGAGGCGGACCAGCCCCCGAAACCCTGACGGTGGCGGAGAACCGCGCGTTCGGGCGCGCCTTCGGCGCCCTGGCCGGCGCTCCTGTGCCGGTCGCCGACGTCCGGGACACCACGGCCGCTGCCGACGGCCGCGACATACCCGTCCGTATCTACCGGCCCCTCACCGAGCCGGACGCCGGGCCGCTGCCCGTGACGCTCTTCTTCCACGGCGGCGGGTGGGTCTTCGGCGACCTGGACACCCAGGACAACATGGCCCGCATCATGGCCAGCCGCTCCGGCACGATCGTGGTCTCCGTCGACTACCGGCTGGCGCCCGAGCACCGCTTCCCGGCCGCGGTCGACGACGCCTACGCCGCGCTGACCTGGGTCGCGGACAACGCCCCGGGCTTCGAGGGCGACGGAGAGCGCATCGCCGTGTTCGGCGAGAGCGCCGGCGGCAACCTTGCTGCGGTTCTCGCACAAGAATCCCTGCGCCGCGGAGGACCTCGCATCGCGCTCCAGGTGCTCGCCTACCCTGCGGTCGACCGGTTCGACGACAGTCCCTCGATGTACGAGAACATGACGGGCCCGGTCCTCTCCCGTTCCTACCTCGAGTGGTTCTGGGGCGCCTACCTCAGCACCCCGGACCAGGGCGCCGACCCACGGGTCTCGCCGGCGCGCTCCGACGGACTGGCCGGACTCGCTCCCGCCGTCATCGTCACCGCCGAGAACGACCCCCTGCGCGACCAGGGCGACCGCTATGCCCGCACGCTGGCCGACTCCGGCGTGCCGGTCCAGCACCTCCCGGTCGAGGGAGCCATTCACGGCTTCCTCTCGTTCACCGGCTCGGTGCAACTCTCGCGGGACGTACTGAATCAGCTCGCGGACGCCGTGGCCACAGTCTTCAACTGAGTCGGCCCGCACGGCCTCGCCGGTCGCCGGTCTTCTGCCGCACGCGAGCAGGACAGCGACCACCACTGTGAACCACGCCGGAAGCGGAGTGGCTTCCTGTTTGGCCTCTCAACGCAAAACGCCGGTTCCACTGGAACCGGCGTTTTGGCTGGTCGGGGTGGCGGGATTTGAACCCACGACCTCTTCCCGTACCGGGGGCCTGCGGTGACCGGTGGACGGACCCCGGAAGCCGGCCCTGACCTCGTCGTTCGTCCCCGTCGGTTCTCACCGCTTCTGGGCCCCTCCCGGAGCCATGTGCACTGAATGTGCATTGGAACGGCTAGCGGTTCCTGCACCTAGCGGAGGCGCGCATAGTTTTAGCCTGGGAAGCGGCCGGGGCGGTTTATCGCTGAGCTGGTGTTTCGCTGACCTGTGCTGTTGCGGCTGATGTGCCGCTGATTCCCCGTGGTTTCCTCTGAAGCACTCCCGTATCTGGCACGGAACTGGCATGGGGAGATTGGCCGGCCCCATCACTGGCTGTGTGCTTTCCTGCGGTTCGCGGGTGGTGGCGCTGACCGGTCGGGGACAAGGCGGCGGGGCAGTGCGCTCCCGACAACCACCGCGGCGGGTGACCACGGGCTCGGGGCGTGGTGCTCGATCGCGCCGGGGCTTGGACCACAGACAGCTCGGGTCGCGCGATCGAGTGCCACGCGATCCGAGCACACCGGCAACCATAGGCAGCACTACAGGCGACACGAAGATGTCACGGTACGTCATTTTTTGCGATGTCATGATTCACCGTTTACTGCTGTGCTGGGATGTCCATAGCGGCCCTCAACCCTCGCGGCGGTTGGGCTGGGGCTCCGGACCGGGCGGCAGCCCGCAGCCGGAGCCCCAGCCCAACCGCCGCGACGGCGCGAAGCGCCGTCGCCTTGATTCGGTACAGCTCAACTCGGCAAGCATAGGAACCTCATGTCAAATATTTATACCTATGAAAAAGAGAAAATTGAAGGCAAGTTCTGGCTGCCTGGAGAAAAAGAAAATTCAGTTCCTGGGTATTTTATTTTCGGCGAAGGGTGGCCCAGGATTGAGCTTATTGGGTCAATCTCAGAGCATCTTCCTGGGGGTAATTTTGGTGTAAGTTCGGGGAAGATTCCCGTAATTCATGGAATTCTTTCTGGCCGCCTTTGGCATGTGTCTCTCGTGGGTGGAACGGTCGCTTCCTCAAAAATAGATACCTTTAACCAGGGCACTTTCGAACGTGAGAAAGTAGTTTTTGACTACGCAGTTCAAGGGGATCTTATTACTGGGGTGGATGAGGAGTACCAGGAGGCGAAGTTTTCGATCGATAATTTGACCAACTGGGTTGGCCGTAGTGGCTTGATGTGGAAGGGTAAAGACGGAGAGGAGGAGTTTAATTTCAAGTATGTATTTCCTGAGTTTGAGTCTATTCCTCTCGGTGGAGGTTTGGGGGACCTCTGTTTTGATCAGTATCTGACTAGAAGTTTTCCCAGTTTGAGTGGTGTCAAAGTGTCTACAGAAACGTGGGCTCTTGCCAAGTTTGCTTCTCCTTTGAAAGAGTTCGATATAAAAACGAATCTGTGCTGGCCTATGGCATCACTTCTCAGCCTCATGTACGGAGAAGAGTGCAATCTTCGGAAGCTTGAAGTGAAGAAGGGTAAGGATTCTAATTGGCTAAAGGTCATAGGATTCAAGAAGGGAGGCAATGCAGAAAAGAACCAATTTGCTCCCTGTCTGATGGGTTTCTCGCAGCTTGGTGCTGAGGGTTTGGCTGGTTGGATAGAAGCATCGAAGCGACTGAGTCCGCTGCCAATAATTCTTTCTAATTCACTTCGAGATAAATCCTTGGAAGGAAATTTCGTACAGCTCGCTTTTTCGGCCGAAGGGTTGCATCGCCGGTCTTTTGACGGGCAGGGAAAGATTAGTAAGGCAAGGAAAAGGAGTGTGGCGCGCGCTCTACAGAAGCTTGATATCGAAAAAGCGGAGCTCGATTCCATCCTGAATGCGTGGAATCTTTACCTTTGGAACTACTCTTTCCCTGAGCGCCTGCTGATGCTCGCAGAAGAGGTCTCCGAATTTATTCCGGGTGTTTGTGGAGACAAGCACGAGTGGAAAAAATCTGTTGCCTTGGCTAGGAACGGGCTGGCTCATGCGCTTTCTTCGCTAGATGTACAGGGGTCTGGTATTGAAAAATATATAATCCTTACTCGTTCTCTGCATTGGGTTATCCTTTGTAAACTTCTCATTGAATCAGGGGTCGACGGGGAGAACCTTAAGGAGGCCTTCTTGAGCCACCAGAAGTATATTCAATTTCAGTTAGATGCCAAGCGCTTTTATCCTGCAATTTATAATGTTTCTTGATATCTATTAAAAGAATATGGCGAGAATTGTAAGACCTGAACTGCCCATCGCCTCTCCCTTGGAAAATTTTTGCCAACGCTGGCAGGTATCAAGGTTGCCTCAGGCGGAATTTTTTATTCCTAGAATATATTTTTCCCATCGTGACTTCGAATGTGAGGGTCGTCTTTCGTAAGGGCGTCGAGCAGGCGGATTGCGTAGACTTCTTGCATTTTTTCCTCAATTTCTTTCTGGCTTATCCACTTGACTGCAATTGCTTCACTGGTTGGTCGTTCTGTGCCGTTGGATGGCTTACAGTGGAAGACCAGGGCAACGATTCCGCGTGCCATGTTCTTGTAGACGCCTGTGAGCCGTTCCACCTCGACGTGGATACCGGTCTCCTCCAGGACTTCGCGGACAACCCCCTCCTCGGGGGTCTCGTTGAGCTCCAGTACTCCGCCTGGTGGTTCCCAGTTGCCGTTGTCCCTGCGCTTGATCACCAGCATCCGCCCGTCCTCGCGGATGACGGCTCCCGCCACGGACACGGAGTGCAGCGGCGTTGACGGCTTGTCTCCGGGGCTGTTACTCATGTACAGGAGCATAGGAGGCATAGAAGGACTATGGTGAGCACTGTAGGGGCGCGGTCCGCGAAGCCCCGGTACCTCCAGATCGCGGACGACATCGAAGAGCGGATCAGAGCGGGACGTCTGGCTCCCGCTGAGGAGATCCCGAGTGAGACCGCGCTGATGGAGCGCTACGGCGTCTCCTCGGGCACGGTTCGCAAGGCCGTGGCCCAGCTCCGCACGACCGGTCTGGTGGAGACCTACCAGGGCAGGGGCTCCTTCGTGAAGTCCCGGCCTCCGGTCACCCGCAAGTCCTCCGACCGCTTCCGGCGCTCACACCGCCGTGCGGGCAAAGCGGCCTACATCGCCGAGACCGAACAGGCCGGGGTCAAGCCCACCGTTCAGGTCCTCTCCATCGGGCCCGTGCCCGCTCCCGCCGAGATCGCTGAGCGCCTGGGCGTGGACGAGGGCGACAAGGTGCTTGCCCGCCGTCGCCTCTACTTCAGCGACGGCACCCCCACCGAGGAAGCGACTTCCTATCTGCCGTGGGACGTGGCGCGGGACATCCCCGAACTCTTCGAGGAGAACCCCGGCGGCGGTGGCATCTACGCTCGCCTGGAGGAACACGAGCACGAGTTCGCCGAGTACACCGAGACCGTGCGGGCGCGCCTGGCCACCAAGCAGGAGGCGAGTGCCCTGAGTCTGAGCCCCGGCTCCGCGATCATCCACCTGACGCGCAACGCCGTGACGACGGTCGGCCGTGTGGTGGAGGTGTGTGACACGATCATGGCCGCCGACCAGTTCGTGCTCGACTACCGCATCCCCGCCACGGACTGAGGCATCCAGTTCCTGTCTCCTCGGGTGAGCTTCTGTGCTCACAGGGTTGACTCATGTACATGAGTGAGGCAACCTAATCTCACAACCCATATACATGAGTACATGTGACGGGCTCATGTATAGGGGATGTTCTGTAGTCCGTTGGTGTGAGCGGCGCGCTGGCGACCTGGCGAAGCGGCGCGCCACATGTCCCCCTGGAGCGTGCTTGGTGGATGCCGCCGTCTCTGAACCGAAGCGGTGCAGGTCCTGTCGTGGACGCGGACGCAAAACCGTCCGCTCTCGGCGATTGGTAGTGCTGCGCTCCTCGACCACACGGGAACCGGCGACACGCGTCGTGGCGTGCACCGCGTGCCGGGGGACCGGTACGGACTCCTGACACACAAGGGCGGAGAAGGCTCCTGCCGGATGACTACCGGTCATCGGAGCAACCGCCTACAGACAACTGACCCCCGCGACGCGGGCTAGGCGTCCGGGGGCGCGGCCAACCTGAGGAAAGCAGGCTGACGTGAAAGACCTTATCGCCGTGGTTCGGGCGCTGGTGACTCTGATACGACCGGCACGACACGGCAAACACCACCGCACCGGCCCTCGGCCGTTCCGCGTACCCGCTCCCGCGCAGGTGGAACCGTGGCCGGCGCCGGATCCCATCGTGATGGACGGCGACGACCCCCGCGCCTACCGTCTCCCACGCGGCCCTTACGCCCATCTGGAGCACCGGCGCCGCGTCCACAGCGCCGAGCGGGATCGGCGGAGGATCGAACTGCTGGTGCAGATCGCGCGTTCGACTCCCGCCCCCGATGACATGGCCGAGTTGCGTGATCTGGTGCGCACGGCCATCGCGGTCGGGGCGGTGCGGCGATGAACAGCGACAGCGGTGCCTCCTCTGGGGGCCGTGATGCCTCGACCGCCCGGGCGCGGGGCCGGGGTGTGCGGGTCCGGGTGGCCTCCGAGGACTGGGGGTCCATCACCTACGAAGCCGTCTCCACCGGCCCGGACGGAACCGCGGTGGTGCAGCGGTACCGGTGCGTGCTGCCCCGGACCCTGGCGCTGCGACGCCTGCGGCTGACCTATGTCGTGGGTCTTTGGCACAGCACCGGCAAGGCGGTGTGTAACCATGTCCGCCGCGTCATTCCCCCGGTGCTCTCGGCGGCCGACGAAGCCGCACGCCAGGACGTGGCCCTGGTCGCCGCCGCGCTGGTGGAGGCCGAACGCCGACCGGTGTGCGGGGCGACGGTGGAGAACCTGACCGTCTACACCGTGCAGCGCGCCCAGGACTGGCAGTCCTTCTAGACGCCCGCGTGCCCTGATGTCTTTTCGAGGCCACGGGGCCCGTGGCGTGTGAGTAGCATGCCGCCATGCGCGACACCAGCCGCCCCGAGGGGCTTGTGTTCCAGGTGCCCTACGTCCCCACCCTTGGGCCCATGCATCCGGACGCGATCACTCCCGGGTTGTGGGATCAGGTCGTTGCGATCTCCGGAACCGGCCGGTTCCTACCTCACGACAAGGACGCGCGGTGGGGTGGGGTCAAGTCCGAGCGTGTGCTCGACCACTCGGTCGACGGCGCTCAAGGCATGGCCGCGGCGACCATGCTCGACCGAGGCGGACGGCGCACGGTACGTCTACATCTGTATGGGGAATTCGACCTCGACCAGGCGGCCGACCAGGTGGCGAAGTTGGCGGCTGACCACGGCGCCGACCGTGCCCAGCTGGTGCGACTCACCACCGAACCACAGCTCGGTCAGTGCTGCCGTATCCAGCTTCGCACCTTCGCCCGTGACTTCGAGACGACCGTCGTTGAAGGGGTCACCGAGCTTGATCGCCTGTCCGGACCAGTGCGCGACACGTGGCCGGACTTCACCGATGCCTTGACGGGTGAGGGGTTCGCATACCTTGCCGCCCAGGAACGGGCGGGCGCTCTCGACGGTCCGATTCTGACCGTCACCGAGGCTGGTCGGGTGGTCGGCGCGATCGGACCCATGGCGACCCATCCCGATCCTGTCGGGCGCATTCGGTTGCTGCCCCAGTACTTCGGGGTGTTGCCTGACCACCGGGGGCGCGGCCACGGGCGCGCCTTGTGGCGTGCGGCTATGGAGTGGGGACAGCAGGCCGGGGCCGATTACCAGGTTCTACAGACCGAGTTGGGTGGCGCGTCCGACCGGCTGTGTCGGGGCGAAGGACTCGACACATTGGGGTTCGTCACCACCACGCGCGTTTGATCCAGGAATCAACGAAGCCCCCCACGCCTGGGAAGTCCCCAGACGTGGGGGTGTTCGCCATGTGAGGTCAGCCGGTTCGGTGACCGGTGTGCCGCCGCATGTGGAGGTGCGGCGGTCGGTGCACAGGCACGGGGACACCAAGACCAGGAGGAGCCGTCGGACGCTGGCGCCTCCTCCCCAGGTTGTGGACGCGCTCCGGGCGCACAGGGCCGGGCAGGAAGGCGAACGCAAGACCGCCGGGGAGAAGTGGCAGGACAGCGACCTCGTGTTCTGCACCCGGTTCGGGACCGGGTTGGACGCCGCGCGAGCTGCGCCACAGCTTCGTCTCGCTGATGTCGGAGAAGGGCGTCCCCCTCGAAGCCATCGCGCGCTTGGTGGGCCACAGCAGCACCGCCACAACGGAGCCGGTCCACCGGAAGGAGCTCCGGCCGGTCATCACTGAGGGTGCGGAAGTGATGGGGGGACCTCTTCGCTTGACCGTGGCCAGCGGGACCGCACTGGCCCCCTATTTGGCCCCCAACGCAAAACGCCGGTTCCAGTGGAACCGGCGTTTTGGCTGGTCGGGGTGGCGGGATTTGAACCCACGACCTCTTCGTCCCGAACGAAGCGCGCTGCCAAGCTGCGCTACACCCCGAAGCAACGTTGTCAGTCTAGCGGACCCTCCGGGGTGCTCGCACACGGTCAGCGGGTCGGCTGGGCCAGGGCCCGGGTGACGCGGGTGGCGCCGTGGCGGACGGCGCGCTCCAGGGGCCAGCGGCGGGCGCGCACCTCGGCGACCGGGAGGCTGATCGCGACCGACCCCGTCACCATCCCCGAAGGGGTCCTCACCGGGGCGGCCATGCAGCCCAGGCCCGGTTGGAACTCCTCCAGCTCCAGGGCGACGCCCGAGTCCCGCACGTGCGCCAGGTGCTCCTCCAGCGTCCCCCGGTCCGTGATCGTGCGCGGGGTCAGCGCCGCCAGCCCCGCCTGCTCCAGGTAGGCGGCCCGGTCGGCGGCGCCCATCGCCGCCAGCATCACCTTGCCGAAGGCCGTGGCGTGCATCGCCTCGTTGAAGCCCACGTCCAGCGCCCGCACGCACGGCCTGCGGTCGGACTCCTCGACGTGCGCGACCACCACCTCGTCCTCCCGGTAGACCGCGTAGTAGGCGGCCGCGTCGCTCTCCTGGTGCACCCGCCGGATCGCTGCCGCCACCTCGCGCGGGACCGCGAGCTGGCGGGTGAGCGCCTGGCCCAGGAACCGGGCCTTGTACCCCACCCCGTAGCGGGCCTTCCCGCTCAGGTGCACCACGTACCCCGCGTCCACCAGGGTGCTGAGCAGGTGGTAGGTCGAGGGCAGCGCCAGCCCCAGGTGCGCGGAGACCTCCTTGGCCGTCATCCCCGCGGGCGACTCCGCGACCGCCTCCAGCACCCGCAGCGCCTTGGTCGCCGACTGGAGCACCGGTGTCCGTGCCCCCTCGGAGCGCGGCGCGGGCGCCCCCTCGACGGCGGGCGCGTCCGGTCCGGCCGCCTCCTCGGCGACCCGCAGCCGGGCGCCCCCGCCCCGGCGCGGGGCCCGGGTGCTCACGGCGCCTCCCCTTCCCCGTAGCGGGTCCGCAGCAGGCCCCGGCAGAGGCCCGCGTTGCCCTCGATGCTGATCCGCGTCGTGCGGGCCAGGCGCAGGCGCGTCGGGATCTCCTCCGGCGGCAGCGGCCGGCCGCCGTCGTCCACCAGCAGCGCCGCGCCCGGCCCCGTCGGCAGCCCCAGTTCGGCGCGCCTGTGCCGCAGCCGGTCCAGGTCCCTTCGGGGCACCAGCCCGCGCACCGACCCCAGCGTCAGCGACGCCAGCGCCTCGGGCACGGCCCCGTCCGCCAGCAGCCGCCGCGCCACCACCTCCTGGCAGGCGGCGTGCGTCTTGCGCCGGAACACGCGCCGCAGCTCCTCCAGCTCGCCCTCGGCGAGTCCGGGGAAGGCGGCGGAGAACCCCTCCCCGGAGGTGACGCCCGCGTTGATCTCGGCGGAGGCGAAGTGGTCCAGCAGCCGGACCCGGACCTCCACGGCTCCGGGCAGCGCGCGCAGCGCGTCGTGGGCGTCGGCGACCATCATGAAGGCGAAGTTGGGCGCGCAGAAGTAGGTGGGCAGCCGCAGGTCCACGTCCACCCGCCCGGACGCCGACACCGTCGCCGACGCGACGAACCCCAGGTCGGTGACCGGCTCGTCCAGTTCGGGGTCGCGGACCGCGCCCAGGGCCCGCCACACGGCCGCCTCCAGGGCGGCCTCCGGCACGGTGACGCTCACCGGAGCACCTCCTCGTTGCGTTCGGCCCCGACGACCGGCCCCGTCTCGCGCTGGCGCGGAACCTGGAGGCCGAGTCCTTCGGGGACCTCGATGTCGTACAGCCGGGCCGCGTTCAGCCCCAGGACCTTGCGTTTGACGTCGGTGGTCAGCTGTCCGTACTCGCCCGCCATGTCCTCGGGGATCTGGAAGTCCACGAAGGACTCCACCAGCCATCCGGGCGTCCAGATGGCGTAGTCGCTGGCGAACAGGACGCGGTCCTCGTTCAGCCAGTAGAGCAGCTCGCCGATGATCTGGGCGAAGTAGCGCGGCCGGGTGTGCATGAACGGCATCGCCACGGCCAGCCCGCCGTACACGTTGGGCTCCTGGGTGGCGATCCAGCAGAAGTCCTCCAGCCGCGGCAGCCCGACGTGCTCGACGACGAAGTTCAGCTCCGGGAACGCCGAGGCCGCGTCGTCCACGTCGGCCACGTCGAAGGCGTCGCGGTTCAGCGGGTAGATGGTGGGCCCCTTGTGCACGTGGATGTTGCGGATCCCCAGCTCCTGGCACTTCTCCAGGTACCGGTAGGCCCACGGGTCCGACAGCTTCCAGCCCTTGGACCCGCCCTTCCACTCGGCCGTGTACAGCTTCACGCCCCGGAGGTTCCAGCGCTCGGCCAGCTCCGAGAGCTTCTCCAGGCCCAGCTCGCCGTCGCGGGGGTCGAAGGAGCCGTTCACGATGAAGCGGTCGGGGTGCTTCTCGGCCAGGGCCCCGTCCTGCTCGGTGGTGTTGAACCCGTTGACGAAGAAGTCGGTGAGGTAGGTCGGCTGGAATACCGCCTTGTCGACGTGCCCCTCCTCGAAGAGGTCGCGCATCAGGTCCTCCTCGCTCTGCTTCTGGAAGTGCTCCAGGTCCCACCGGTGCTCCTCGGGGCTCAGGTTGCGGTGGTAGTCGTAGAAGCAGTTCAGGAACCCCTCGCCGTACCGGTTGGCCTGGTTCGCCGGGGTGCCGTCCCAGAAGTGGATGTGCTCGTCGACGATGAAGTAGCGCTCGCCGTCCTTCTCGTACATCTGTGCTCCTCTTCGGTGCCGGTGGCGGGTCAGGGGACGAGGACGGCCCGGCCGCCCGGGATCCGCCCGGCGTCCAGGTCGGCCAGCGCGTCGAGCGCGGCGTCGAGCGGGTAGGCGCGGGTGCGCAGGGCCACCCTGCCGCGCGCCGCCAGCGTCATCAGCTCGTCGAGGTCGTTGTAGGAGCCCACCAGGTTGCCCACCACGCTGATCTCGCGGGATATGACGTCGATCGTGGGCACGTCGACCCGGCCGCCGTAGCCGATCACGAAGTAGCTCCCGGCGTCGCGGGTCATCGCCACGCCGTCGGCCTCGGTGCCGTTCTCGCCGACGAAGTCCAGGACGACGTGCGCGCCCGCGCCCGAGGTGATGTCCAGGACGGCGGCGACCTGCCCGCCGTCGGAGAGCACCGTGTGGTCCGCGCCGAGCCCCGCCGCCAGTTCCAGGGCCTCGGCGGAGCGGTCCACCACGGTGGTCTCCGCCGCCGTCAGCGCGGTCAGCGCCTGGAGCCCGATGTGGCCGAGCCCGCCCGCCCCGATCACCACCGCGTGCGCGCCCGGCCGCAGCAGCGGCGCGGCCTTCCGCACCGCGTGGTAGGCGGTCAGCCCGGCGTCGGCGAGCGCGGCCACGTCCACGGGGGCCAGCGACGGGTCGAGGCGGACGACCGCGCGCGCGTTGGTCAGCAGCAGGCCGGCCATCCCGCCGTCGCAGTCGATGCCGGGGAAGCGGGAGTCCGCGCAGTGCGCGTCGTCGCCCGCCCGGCACGCCCGGCACAGCCCGCAGGTGGCCAGCGGGTGCAGGACGACGGTGTCGCCCGGCGCGACGTTGCCGACGGCCGCCCCCACCGCGCGGACCGTCCCGGCGTTCTCGTGCCCGATCGTGTACGGGAGCGCCACCCCGCTCTTCGCGGCCCACTGCCCCTCGACGATGTGCAGGTCGGTGCGGCACACCCCCGCCGCGTTCACCTCGACCAGCACGTCCAGCGGACCGGCGACGCGGGGCTCGGGAACCGCGTCGATCGACGGCGGTTCGCCGTACTCGTGCACTCGGACGGCGCGCATGATCCCTCCCGGGACGCCTCGGGGTCGTGTGATCCGGTTCACTCATGTGACCACAGGGCGGTCCCGTGGCCAAGAGGCGTTATCTCATGCTGAGAAAGCCGTTGAACTGCGAAGACGCCGGAAGGTGCGCAGCGGGGGCGGCGACCCGCCTTTCCCTTCTTTTGCCTTCCTTGGGCAACGCACCGCTTTAGCGCGGGCGGGCCCGGGTTAGACCGACCTGGCGGAGCGGTCCCCGGGGGAGGGCCGGTCCCGTCGACACGAGCGGGGGCGAGATGGCGCGGCGGGAACGCGGGCGGGAGGAGTGGACGGCGAGCGACTACGCGAGGTCCGCGCGGGAGCAGCTGGGCGAGTTCGCGGGCGTGGAGGTCGAGAACGTCTCGGGGGTCGAACGCGCCGACGACGGCTGGGAGGTCACCCTGGAGGTCCTCGAACTGGCCAGGATCCCCGACACCGTCAGCCTGCTGGCCACCTACGTCGTCGGCCTCGACGACGAGGGCAGGGTCGAGCGGTACCGCCGGGTCCGCCGCTACACGCGCGGGCGCCCCGACCGTGTCTGACGCGGCGGCGGGCGCCGCGAACGGTCCCCGCCCCGGCCCGACGGGGCGGGTGGTTCCTCCGCCCGACTGGATGAACCCGACGATCGGAAGGCGATTCGGATATGTCTGTGGTTGCGGAAACCGTCAGGACACCCGTTGTGTCCCGGGCCGGGACTCTCTACGACGTGCTGGACCTGATCCTCGACAAGGGGATCGTGATCGACGTCTTCGCCCGCGTCTCGCTGATCGGGATCGAGATCCTGACCGTGGACGTCCGGATCGTCGTGGCGAGCGTCGACACCTACCTCCGCTTCGCGGAGATGACCAACCGGCTGGACCTGACCCACAACTCCAAGGCGCAGACGCTGCCGGAGATGATCGGGGACATCACGGAGAAGGGCGCCCAGGGCAAGGGCAGGGGCGCGCTGTCGGGGGCGGCCGAGGCCGTCGGCGACATCGTCAGGCCGAAGGGCTCCCGCAAGGAGGACGACGGGGACGAGGAGGAGGCCAAGCCGCGTCAGCGCGCCAGGAGCGCGTCGGACGAGGAGAAGGCCAAGCCGCGCGTCCGCGCCCGACGGCCCCGGCCGGACGACGAGGACGCACGGTGAGCACCTGCGTCTACGGCATCGTCGCGGACTCCCACCCCCTGGGGCTGGACGGCCTGCGGGGGATCGGGGCGCCCGGGTCCGAGGTCCGGGTGGTCGGGGAGGCGGGGCTGGCCGCCGTGGTGAGCACCGCGCCCGAGCGGGTGCGCGCCAAGCGGCGGGACGTCCTGGCGCACCAGGCGCTGCTGGACCGCCTGGGCGGCCAGGGCACCGTGCTGCCCATGCGCTTCGGGACGGTCGCGCCCTCGGACGAGGCGGTGGCCGGAGAGCTGCGGGCGGGGGCCGGGCACTACCGCTCCCTGCTGGAGGAGCTGCGGGGGCGGGTCGAACTGAACGTCAGGGCCGCGCACAGCGAGGAGGCGGTGCTGCGCGAGGTGCTCCGGGAGGACGAGGGACTGCGGGAGACCTGCGCGGAGCTGCGGGCGGCGGGCGCGGGGATCGGGGACCGGCTGGCCTTCGGCGAGTCGGTGGCGCGCGCGGTCGAGGCGCGGTGCCGCCGCGACGCGGACCGCGTCACCGGGGCCCTGCGCGGGCACGCCGAGCGGGTCAGCCTCGGCCCTCTCGTCAACGGCTGCTCGCTCAACCTGTCGATCCTGGTCGACCGGGACCGCGTCGGCGCGGTGGAGCGAGAGGTCGACCGGCTCCGCGAGGCGCTGGACGGCCTCGCGGACATCCGGTTGCACGGCCCGCTGAGCCCCTACAGCTTCGTGGCCGCCGGGCGGCCCGCCGCCGCAGGGTGAGGAGGGGCGCGTGGGCCTGGTGGGCATGATCCTGACCGCGCCGTTCGCGCCGCTCAGGGCCGTTCCCTGGGTGGCCCGGCAGGTTCTCGACGCGGCGGAGCGGGAGTTCTACGACCCGGCGGTGATCAGGGCGGAGCTGGCCGAGCTGTGGGCCCGCTACGACGAGGGCGAGATCGACGAGGCCGGGTTCGACCGCGCGGAGGACGAGCTGCTGGCCCGGCTCGAGGAGGCGGAGGCGATTCGGGGCGGACCACCGGACTGACGGACGAAGGGGCGATGGACATGGGAAAGGTCCTGCTGGCGATGGCGGCCGGCTACGTGCTCGGAAGGAAGAAGAAGGCGAAGATGGCCGCCGGGCTGGGGATGTGGCTGGTCCTCAGGCGGTTCGACATCAAACCCCAGCAGCTGCTCGACGACCTGAAGAAGGAGCTCTCGGGCCTTCCGGTCGTGGACGAGATCCGGGGGGAGGCCAGGGAGGAGCTGGTGAAGGCGGCGCGCACCGCCACCGGCGCGGTGGTCTCGCAGATGGCCGACACCGTGGCCGACTCCCTCAACCGGCGCACCGAGCGGCTGCTCCACCCCGACGACCGGGAGGAGGAGCCGGAGGAGGCCGGGAAGGAGAAGGCCGGGAAGGAGCCGGAGGGGTCCGGGGAGGAGAAGCCCGGGAACGAGGCCGAGGCCGGGGAGGCCGAGCCGGAGCGGGCCGGGGGAGCCGGGGACGAGCCCGAGGAGAAGGCGCGTCCGGCCGGTGCGTCGGGGAGGACGGGCCGCCGCAGCGGGGGAACCGGCCGGGCGGCGCCCGGCCGGAGCACGCGCCCGCGCGCCACCCGCGGGAGCACCGGGAAGAGGGGGGGCGACGATGGCTGACGAGGGCACCGGCCCGCTCGGCAGGCTCCGCGAGGCGGCGGGCCGCAACCCGGGGACCGAGCGGCTGCTCAAGGAGGCCGAGCGCTACGTCTCCGCCAAGGCGGGCCACGCGGTGCGCTCCACCACGCGCCGGCTGGGCGAGGGCGCCGAGCGCATGGCCGAAGGGGAAGGCGTCGGATCGCTGCTGAAGGGCGGCAGGAAGCTCGCCGAGGGCAAGGGAGTGGCCGGCGCGGTGGCCGAGGCGGGCAAGGAGAAGGTCAAGGACACCGTCAAGGACAAGGCGTCGGACCTGATCAGCAGGCTCACCGGCGGAGGAGGGGGCGGCGGCAGCGTCAAGGCCACCAACATCGTCGAGAACATCGACGTGGGCGTCCCCGTCCGCGTCGCCTACGACCAGTGGACCCGGTTCCCCGACTTCAGCAAGTTCACCAAGGGCGTGCAGAGCGTTGAGAGGAACGACGACGTCTCCTCCAACTGGAAGATGAAGGTCTTCCTCTCCGCGCGCAGCTGGGAGGGCAAGGTCAGCGACCAGATCCCGGACGAGCGCATCGCGTGGACCTCGGAGGGCGGCAAGGGCACCACGAAGGGCGTGGTGACCTTCCACGCCCTGGGCGAGAACCTCACCCGCATCCTGGTGGTCGTCGAGTACTACCCCAAGGGCCTGTTCGAGCGCACCGGGAACATCTGGCGGGCGCAGGGCCGCAGGCTGCGCCTCGACCTCAAGCACTTCCGCCGCCACGTGATGATGCGCTCCCCCTCCGAGGAGGTCGAGGGGTGGCGCGGCGAGATCCGCGACGGCGAGGTCGTCCGCGAGCACGAGGACGCGTTGGCCGAGGAGGAGCGCGGCGGCGGCGAGGACGAGTACGAGGAGGAGCCCGGGGAGGGCGAGTACGAGGACGAGTACGAGGGAGAGCCCGGGGAGGGCGAGTACGAGGAGGAAGAGGAGGAGCCCGAGGGCGGGGAGGAGCCGGAGGAGGACGATGAGGAGGCCGAGGATGAGGAAGAACCGCAGGAGAGCCCGCGCCGCGGGCGCCGCTGACCCCGGCGGTCGCCGCCGGAAGCGGGGGGCGCCCGCGTGACCGGACCGGTGCCGTGGAGCGACGAGGTCCGGGCCGCCGGGACCTACCGGTCCGGAACGCCCGCGAACCTGGCCGATGTCCTGGAGCGGGTCCTGGACAAGGGCGTCGTCATCGCCGGGGACATCCAGATCAACCTGCTCGACATCGAGCTGCTCACCATCAAGCTGCGGCTGCTGGTGGCCTCGGTGGACAAGGCCAAGGAGGTCGGCATCGACTGGTGGGAGAACGAGGAGGCGCTGTCCTCCCAGGCGAGGCACAAGCGGATCACGGAGGAGAACCAGAGGCTCAGGGAGCGCGTCGCCGAACTGGAGCGGGGCGGCGCGCGGGAGCCGGACGGGGTCGGCGCGGAACGGGGAGGCCGGGAGTGAACGGGACGCGCACGGCCAGCTACGTCTACGCCGTGACCAGGCCGTTCGACGAGGACCGGCTCACGGGCGCGCGCGGCGTGGGCGGCGCCCCCGTCCGACTCGTCGTCCAGGACGGCCTGGCGGCGGCCGTCAGCGCCGTCCCGCTCGACGAGTTCGACGAGGACGCGCTGGCGGAGCGGCTGGAGGACCGCGCCTGGCTGGAGGCGACGGCGCGGGCCCACCACGCGGTCGTCGACGCCGTCGCGCGGTCCGCCGTCGCGATGCCGCTGCGGCTGTCCACGCTCTACCGCGACGACGACCGGGTGCGCGCGGTGCTGCGCGGCAACCGCGAGCGCTTCGGCGCCGTCCTGACGCGGCTCGACGGCCGCGTCGAGTGGGGGGTCAAGGTGTACGCCGACCCCGACCGCGCCGCGGCGCGGCCGACCCCGGACGAGCCCCGGGCCCCCGCCGGTGTCGGCGCCGGACGGGCCTACCTGAACCGCAGGAGGGAGCAGCGGCACGGCCGCGAGGACGCCTGGCGCGCGGCCGCGGAGCTGGCGCGGCGGCTGGACGAGCGGCTGCGGGAGCTGGCCGAGGCGGGCGAGCGCCACCGCCCCCAGGACGGCAGGCTCTCCGGCGCGTCCGGGGAGAACGTGCTGAACGCGGCCTACCTCGTGGCGCGGGGAGGGGACGGCGAGCGGTTCCTGCGCGCGGTGCGGGAGTTCGGGCGCGACCTCGCGGCGGGGGTGCGCGTCGAGCTCTCGGGCCCCTGGGCGCCCTACTCCTTCGCGGGCGGGGCGGCGGCGGGCGCACCGGACCCGGTGGGACCGGGGGAGCCCGCGTGAGCGGCGGATACGCCCCCGGACCGGTGGACCGGGCGGCCGCCGGGGCGCCGGTGTTCGCCGAGCGGGAGGTCGCGCTGGTCGACCTCCTCGACCGGCTGCTCGCCAAGGGGGTCGTGATCAGCGGGGACGTCACCATCTCCATCGCCGAGGTCGACCTCGTCCGGGTGTCGCTGCGCGCCCTGGTCTCCTCGGTCAACGAGGACGTGCCCTCCCCGTGGGGGGACCGGGCCCCGCGGAGGGCCGCGCCGCGGGGACGCGGGAGGTAGGCGGACGTGTCCGAGAAGACCGGAGACCACACGCTCGCCCGGCTCGCCCGCGCTCTGGAGGCGCGGCCCGGAGGCGGCGCGGACCGGCTCGCCTCCGACGCCGACACGGTGGAGCGCGACCTCGTCCGGCTCGTGCTGACCGTGGTCGAGCTGGTGCGCCAGCTCATGGAGCGCCAGGCGCTGCGCCGGGTCGACCAGGGGGACCTCACGGAGGAGCAGGAGGAGCGCGTCGGAATGACCCTCATGCTGCTGGAGGACAGGATGACCGAGCTCCGGGAGCGCTACGGCCTCACCGCCGCCGACCTCAACCTCGACCTGGGCCCGCTGGGCACCCTGCTGCCGACCGACGGCTAGGGCGTGCGTTCTTCCCGGTGATCGTGACCTTTCCGGGGCCTCAAAGGCGGTTGAGACCCCGAAAAGGTCACGATCACCGGACGCGGGACGCTAGGAGCGGGGGACCAGGTCCAGGAGGGCGGCCTCGGGGCGGCAGCAGAAGCGCACCGGGGCGTACGGGGAGGTGCCCATGCCGCCCGAGACGTGCAGCCAGGACGCGCCGTTGCGGCTCAGCCCCCAGGCGCGGGCGCGGTCGATGCCGCAGTTGGTGACCAGCGTGCCGTAGAACGGCAGGCACACCTGGCCGCCGTGGGTGTGCCCGGCCAGGAGCAGGTCGTAGCCGTCGGCGGTGAACCGGTCGAGGTTGCGCGGCTCGGGGGAGTGCATCACGCCGAGGCGCAGGTCCGCGGCGGGGTCGGCGGTGCCCGCCACCTTCTCGTAGCGGTCCATGTTGATGTGCGAGTCGTGCACCCCGGCCACCGCGATGTCCAGGCCCCCGGCCTTGAGACGGCCCTTGTGGTTGTTCAGGTCCAGCCAGCCCGACCCGCTCATCGCGGCCCCGAGCGCGCGCCAGGGCAGGTCCGGGACGGTGCGCTTGTTGTAGTCGGTCTTGCTGCTGCGCCACAGGTAGCGGGCCGGGTTCTTCAGCCGCGGCGAGAACAGGTCGTTGGAGCCGTAGACGAACAGGCCGGGCCGGTCCAGCAGCGGCCCCAGGGCGTCGACGAACGGCGTCACGGCGTCGGGGTGCGCCAGCGAGTCCCCGGTGTTCACCACCAGGTCCGGCTGGTACGCGTCGAGGCCGCGGATCCAGTCGATGAGCATCCTGCGTCCCGGTGTCAGGTGCGCGTCCGACAGGTGCAGCACCCGCAGCCGGGCGCTCCCCGGGGCCAGCACCGGGATCTCGTAGCGCCGCAGCCGGAACCAGTTGCGTTCGATCACCGACGCGTACGCGAACCCCGCGACCCCGACCGCTCCCGCGACCGCCGCCGCCTTCCCGACGCCGCGCAGCGCCCTGCCTGCTCTGCCCATGTCCACCACACCTGTCATGTTCCGATGCTTTCAGATCCCGGGAGGAGGTCGGTTCCGCGGACCGCGACGGGTCCGGTGTCCGACACCGGGGAAAACCGTTCCGCGTCCCGGGCGCGGAAACCCTATGATCCCTTCCATGGCCGAACTCAAGACCCGTCTGAAGACCGAACTCACCGCAGCCATGAAGGCGCGGGACGAGGTGCGGACCCGGACGCTGCGCATGGTGCTCACCGCGATCTCCAACGAGGAGGTGGCGGGCCGGTCGGCTCGTGAGCTCAGCGACGACGAGGTCGTCACGGTGATCACCCGCGAGGCCAAGAAGCGCCGCGAGGCCGCCGAGGCGTTCGACCAGGGCGGACGCCCCGAGAAGGCCGAGGCCGAGCGGGCCGAGGGCGAGGTCCTCGCCGACTACCTCCCGGCCCAGCTGTCCGACGAGGAGCTGGCCGCCCTGGTCGCCGAGGCCGTCGCGGAGACCGGCGCGAGCGACGCCAAGGCGATGGGCCGGGTGATGAAGGTCGTCAACCCCAAGGTCGCCGGGCGCGCCGAGGGCGGCCGTGTGGCGGCCGAGGTGCGCAGGCAGCTGGCCTGAGCCCCCGGAACGCCGAAGGGCGGGCGACCGCGTTGGTCGCCCGCCCTTCGGCGTTCCCCTAGTCCATCAGGGCCGGGAAGAAGGTGGTCTCGTCACCCCGGCCGGGGAAGTCCCAGCCGCCTCCCGGGGAGTCGTCGCCGCTGCCGCCGCCGCTCCCGTTGCTCAGGAAGACGTTGACGACGGCGCCCTCGGGAAGCCGGGTGCCCGCCCCCGGGTTCACCGCGGCCACCGAGCCGTCGGGCTGGTCCGACGGGATCCGGAAGTCGGACACGTTCACCTGGTACCCGGCCGCCTGGAGCGCGGCCACCGCCGCGTCCTGGGACTGGCCGACCACGTTCGGCACGCCGCCCTGGTCGCTGGTGGGGCTCGCGTTCACCTCGTCGGGCTCGTCCCGCTGCGGAGGCGCGGGTTCGCTGGTGGAGCCGAACCGGGACGGGGCGGACGCGAAGCTCTCCGCGTCGATCTTGTCGATGGACCCCATCATGGTGTCCCGCCAGACCGGACCGGGGATGGTCGCGCCGAAGACCTCGCCGTAGTAGCGGCCGCCGAGCGTGACGTTGCGCAGCGGGTGCTGGTTCGGGCCGCGCGGGTCGCCGACGAACACCGCGCCGGCCAGGTTCGGGGTGTACCCGGCGAACCAGGCGCTCGCCGACCCGTCGGTGGTGCCGGTCTTGCCCGCCACCGGGCGGCCGATCCCCAGGCCCGAGGCGGTGCCGCCCTTGAAGGTCTGCTGCAGCAGGTAGTTCACGCCGTCGGCGGTCTCCTGGGAGAGGCGCCGCTCGCACTCGGGCTCGATCTCGATGGTGCGGTCGGACTGGCGGTCCTCGATCCGGGTGATCGCCTGCGGCTCGCAGTAGATGCCCCGCGAGGCGAACGTCGCGTACGCCCCGGCCACGTTCAGCGGGGAGGTCTCCTCGCTGCCCAGGGTGAAGGAGTTGTTCCCGTTCGTCCGGGGGTTGTCGTAGCTCTGGCCGTCGGCGCGGGTCGCGCCGAGGTTCTCGGCCATTTTGATCACGTCGCACAGCCCCACGCGCTTCTGCAGCTGCGCGAAGTAGGTGTTCACCGACCCCTTGGTGCCCGAGATCATGTTGTGCGTGGCGGCCCCGCCGCTCTCACTGGAGTTGCTCAGCGTCCAGGACGCGAGGGGGTCGCCGGTGCAGGAGCGCTGCCCGGTCACGGTGATCGTGCTGCCCGAGGTGAAGGAGGTCCTGAAGGGCAGGCCCTCGTCCAGGGCCGCGGCCAGCGTGATGGCCTTGAACGTCGACCCCGCCTGGAAGCCGCTGCTGCCGCCGCGGTCGGCGTTGGTCGCGAAGTTGATCGAGGTCTCGCCGATCCTGCTCTCGTCCGGACCGTAGTTGCGGCTCTGCGCCATCACCCGGATCGCGCCGGTGCCCGGTTCGAGGAAGATCTCGGCGGCCACCTTGCGGGACTCGTTCTCGCGCGGCACCCACTTGTCGACGGCCTTCTGGCCGGCTTCCTGCATGTCCGGGTCGAGCGTGGTGTGGATCTGGAGCCCGGCGGTGCGCAGCCAGCGGGCGCGCTCGGTCTCGGAGTCGCCGAACTCCTCGCCCTTCTCGATCTCCTGGAGCACGTAGTCGCAGAAGAACGGCTGGTCGCTGGGCACGCACCCGTTGCTCGGGGTGGTGACGTCGAGGTCGAGCTCCACGGTCTTGGCCTCGGCGGCCTCCTCCTTGGTGATCGCCCCGGTGTCGACCATCCGGTCGAGCACCACGTCGCGCCGCTCCTGGGCCTGCTCCGGGTTGAGCCGGGGGTTGTAGAGCTCGGGGTAGCGGACGAGACCCGCCAGGGTGGCCGCCTGGGGGAGGGTCAGCTCGCTGGACTCGACGCTGAAGAAGTGCTGCGCGGCGGACTCCGCGCCGTAGGCGCCGTCGCCGAAGTAGGCGATGTTGAGGTACCCCTCGAGGATCTCGTCCTTGGTCATCCGCTGCTCGAGCGCGATCGCGTAGCGCAGCTCGCGGACCTTGCGCGACAGCGTGGTCTCGCGGGCCTCCTCCTGGGCGGCCTGCGAGGTGGCGCTTTCGATCAGCACGTTCTTGACGTACTGCTGGGTCAGCGAGGAGCCGCCCTGGGTGCTTCCGCTGATGGTGCGCAGGGCGGCGCGGAAGGTGCCCGTGATGTCGATGCCGCCGTGCTCGTAGAACCGGCTGTCCTCGATGGAGATGATCGCCTCTTGCATGATCGGCGACATGTCCTCGAGCGCGACCAGCTCGCGGTTCTGGTCGTAGATCTCCGCGATCACGCCGCCTTCGACGTCATAGATGATCGAGCGCTGCGGCGGAGGCGGAGTCTCCAGTTCGCTCGGCATGTTGAGGAAGCCTGTCGCGACGTTGCGCGCGGTGATGCCGATACCGCCGAACGCCGGTAAGGCGAGTGCGGCGACCAGGACGCCGGCGACGACGCCGACTCCGAGCAACTGACCGATTTTCTGCAGCAATGTCCCTTGACCCACCCGTCCAGACTACGTGCGGCAGCAAGGAAACCGGCGCCGAACCGCCGCCGTGGGCGGCTACCTCGCCCGTTTCGGTCATGCCATAACCGCAGACCCTAAGACCTATCTTTCCATGATCACGGGGTTGGTCGGGGATCACCTTCCACTAGCATTTTGTCACTCTATGTGTTCGTAGAGTGACTAGCTTTCAAGTCTTTAATGGCCCACCCGGGCTATATCAGAAATGGGCCTAATGGGGCCTGTTGGCGGTCGGCCACGAACCGTAATTTCTTCACCAGCGGAGATGCAAGGGACAGTACATCGCCAGCGAGCCCCCCGCGCCCCCTGCCGGCCCCTGAACCGGCCCGGCGCACTCGCGGGCGACGTCTGGAACACTCCTCCGCCCCGCCGACGACCGCGCCCGTCGGCCGCACAACAGGAGCACGACACATGATGATCTTGGGAGTGGGGCACATGTGGATCACTGATTGGACCGCGCGAGCGGTATGCCGTGAAACCGATCCGGACACGCTGTTCGTCCAGGGAGCCGCGCAGAACCGGGCCAAACTCATCTGCCGGGGCTGCCCGGTCCGGACCGAGTGCCTGGCCGACGCGCTGGACAACCGGATCGAGTTCGGTGTCTGGGGAGGGATGACCGAGCGGGAGCGCCGAGCGCTGCTGCGCCGGCGGCCGGAGGTCACGTCGTGGCGCGACCTTCTTGAGCACGCCCGCCGGCAGTACCAGCGGGTGGGCTCCGACAGCGACGAGTTCGTCTCGGGCTGACCGGGGAAGGCGTCCCGACGATCTTTGGAGGGGGATCACGGGACGGTCGGAACCCCGATGGCAGGGCTTCTCACCGCGGCCCCGCGCCCGCCCGGTTCCAGGGCGGGCGCGGGGCCGCGGGGTCACAGCGGGTCCGCCGGTTCGGTTCGGGCGAGCGAGCGCCCGATCCCGCGGAGCCCGTCGATGTCGTGCACGTCCTCCGGACGCGCCGGGACCTCGACGACGCCGATCCCGGGATGCGCCGTGGTGAAGCGCTCCCGCAGGCGCAGTTCCCTGGCCTGCGTCTGAACGCGTTCGGCGTGCAGCCGCAGGACGGAGGCGGCGAGCGGATGGTCGCCGGACTCCTCCAGCGCCTCCGCCGCCGCCGTGCCGCGCGCGGCGGACAGCCGCGGCGCGAGCGCGCGGTGCGTCCGGTTCAGCACGAGGCCGGCGAGCGGCATCCGCTCGGCGTCGAGCCGCTCGACGAAGTAGGACGCCTCCCGCAGCGCGTCGCCCTCGGGCACGGCGACCACGACGAACGCCGTCCCCGGGGCCTGCAGCAGCCGGTAGGTCTGGTCGGCGCGCTCCTGGAAGCCGCCGAACACGGCGTCGAACGCCGTCACGAACGACTGCACGTCCTTGAGCAGCTGCGCGCCGACGACCTTGGCGACCACCCCGGTGACCAGACCGAAACCGGCTCCGAGCAGCCGGAACGCCCCGGTCTTGGACGGGGTGCTCAGGAACCGGATCAGCCGCCCGTCCAGGAACCGTCCGAGCCTTTTCGGCGCGTCCAGAAAGTCGAGCGCGGACCGGCTCGGCGGCGTGTCCACGACGATCAGGTCCCAGGCGTCGGACCGCCGCAGCTGCCCCAGCTTCTCCATCGCCATGTACTCCTGCGTGCCGGAGAAACTGGACGAGAGGGACTGGTAGAAGGGGTTCTCCAGGATCTGCGCGGCCCGCTCGGGATCGGCGTGCGCCTTCACGATCTCGTCGAAGGTGCGCTTCATGTCGAGCATCATGGCGTGCAGCGACCCGGGCGGATCCCCCGCGGCCCCGCCGTCCACCGGGACCCGCCGGGGGGTGTTGTCGAGTTCGGTCAGCCCCAGCGACTGCGCGAGGCGGCGGGCCGGGTCCACGGTGATCACCACGGCGTGCCGACCGCGCTCGGCGGCGCGCAGCGCCAGCGCCGCGGCCGTCGTGGTCTTGCCGACGCCGCCCGAGCCGCAGCACACGATGATGCGGGTGCCGCGGTCGTCGAGCAGCGCGTCCACGTCAAGGGCGGGGCTCATGCCGCCCCCTGCTCGCGCAGCGCCTCGGCCAGCCGGTACAGCCCGGCCAGGTCCACGCCCTCGCCCAGGTGGGGGAGGGCGTAGCGCGGCCGTCCCGGCGCGGTCAGCCGCTCGCGCGCGGCGGTCTCGGCCCGAAGCCGGCGCGCGTGCTCCACGACCTCGCCGGACAGCTCGCGCGCGACCTGCTCGGGCCGGTCCAGCCCCGCGGCCCTGAGCCCGCGCGCGATCGCCTCGACGTCGACCGCGCCGTCGGCGGCCTCGGCCAGCCCGGCGGGGTCCAGCAGCGGGGAGCGCACCATGTTGACCATGATGCCCCCCACGTTCAGGCCCGCCTTGTGCACCTCGGCGATTCCGTCCAGGCACTCCTGGACCGGCATCTCCTCCAGGATGGTCACGAAGTGCACCACGGTCTCGGGGGAGCGGATGACCTCCATCACCCGGTCGGCGTGGTTGCGCACCGGGCCGACCTTGGCCAGCCCCGCGACCTCGGCGTTGACGTTCAGGAACCGCGCGATCCGCCCGGTCGGCGGGGCGTCCAGCACCACCGCGTCGTACACGAACGGGGCGCGGGCCTCGTCCCGGGCGCCGCGCCGCGCGGCCCGCTCGGGTCTGACCCGGCGGCGCACCGCCTCGGTGGCCTTGCCGGTCAGGAGCACGTCGCGCATGCCCGGCGCGATCGTCGTGGCGAAGTCCACCACCCCGAACCGGGTGAGCGCCTGCCCGGCCCGGCGCAGCCCGTAGAACATCTCCAGGTAGTCCAGCAGGGCGGCCTCGGCGTCCACGGCCAGCGCGTGGACGTCCCCGCCCCGTGCCGCCACGGCCACCCGGCGCTCCTCGTACGGCAGCGGCGGGCAGTCGAAGAGCTGGGCGATGCCCTGACGCCCCTCGACCTCGACCAGCAGCACCTTCTTCCCGCCCGAGGCCAGTGCCAGAGCCAGAGCGGCGGCCAGAGTCGTCTTGCCGGTTCCCCCCTTGCCGGTGACGACGTGGAGGCGGACCCCATCCCAATCGCGATCGCGTGCGCTCACCCAACGGAGTTTATGCGCGGCGGCCGGACGGCCCGGGGACGGCGGACGCGGTTCCCGCATCGGTCGGCCGGACGGGAAACCCGGCGGTCCAGTCGGTAAGGTGGCGCCATGACGAAGTGGGAGTACGCGACCGTGCCGCTGTTGTCGCACGCGACCAAGCAGATTCTGGACAACTGGGGCGAGGACGGCTGGGAGCTCGTCTCGGTGATCCCCGGCCCCTCCGTGGACGGCGACCCGCGCAACCAGCAGCTGGTGGCCTACCTGAAGCGCGAGAAGTGACCGTGGCCACCCCCGAGGAGCGCATCGCCGGGCTGGGGCTCTCCATCCCCGAGGTCGCCAGGCCGGTCGCCGCCTACGTGCCGAGTGTGCGGAGCGGCGACCACGTGTACACCTCCGGCCAGCTCCCGTTCGTCGAGGGGGTGCTCGCGGACACCGGCAAGGTGGGCGCCGAGGTCACCCCCGAGCGGGCCAGGGAGCTCGCGGCGGTGTGCGCGCTGAACGCCATCGCCGCGGTCAAGGCCGAGGTGGGCGAGCTGTCCCGGGTCAGGAGGGTGGTCAAGGTGGTCGGGTTCGTTGCCAGCGACCCCTCCTTCACCGGCCAGCCGCTGGTCGTCAACGGGGCCAGCGACCTGCTGGGCGAGGTGTTCGGCGAGGCCGGGACGCACGCGCGCAGCGCGGTCGGCGTGGCGGTGCTGCCGCTGGACGCTCCGGTCGAGGTCGAGATGATCGTCGAGGTCGGATAGCAGCACACCCCGGCCGGGACGCAGAACCCCGGGAGGATGTTCCGTGTCGATGAGTCTTCCGCCGGGTCCGAGCGGGGACGAGGGGGCGCTCCCCGGGAGCGCCCCCTCGGTCGCCGCGGGTCCGGCCGGGCCGGGTGTCGCCCGCCACCTCGGTGGTGAGGTGCCCCCGCGGGTCCGCGACGTCCTCTCCGGGCGCGTCGCCCCCGCCGAGCCCCGTGACGCCGCCACCGTGATGCTGGTGCGCGGGAGAGGCGGGGGGCTGGAGGTGTACCTGCTGCGGCGGGTCCCCTCGATGCGGTTCGCCCCCGGCGTGTACGTCTTCCCCGGCGGTTCGGTGGACCCCCGGGACGCCGACCACCGGGTCCGCTGGGCGGGTCCGCCGCCCGCGGAGTGGGCCCGCCGGCTCGGGGAGGACGAGCCGCTGGCGCGCTCCCTGGTGTGCGCCGCCGTGCGGGAGACCTTCGAGGAGTCCGGCGTGCTGCTGGCGGGCGCCTCCGAGCACGAGGTCGTCGCCGACACCCGGGGCGACGACTGGGAGGCCGACCGGCGCTCCCTCGTCGACCACACGCTGTCCTTCGCCGAGTTCCTCGACCGGCGCGGCCTGGTGCTGCGCTCGGACCTGCTGCGGCCGTGGTCGCGGTGGGTCACCCCGACCGTGGAGCCGCGCCGCTTCGACACGCGCTTCTTCGCGGCCGTGCTGCCCGAGGGCCAGCAGACCCGCGACGTCGGCGGGGAGGCGGACCACGTCACGTGGCTGCGCCCGGCCGAGGCGATCCGGCTCCGGCGCGCCGGCGAACTGGCGATGATGGCGCCCACCGTCGCCAACCTCAAGGACCTCGTCGGCCGCGCGGCCCCCGAGGACGTGCTGGCGACCGAGCGCGAGGTCGTCCCGATCACACCCGAACTCCGGGAGGTCGCCGGGGAGCTCACGCTGGTGCTTCCCGACGGCGTCGACTATCCGCTCTGATATCCCCCTGTCGGCATGCCGCGAAATGAGGTGCGATGAGGATCGACGGTTCCGGAACCCTACGCGCGAGCTGTGTCCTGTGCCCGAACCCCGGCCCGATGACACTGGACGGCACCAACACCTGGGTGCTGCGGGAGCCCGGCGCGCGCAGCGTCGTCGTGGTCGATCCCGGTCCGCACCACGAGCGGCACCTGGAACGGGTGGCGCGGATGGTGCAGGAGCAGGGCGCGCAGGTGACCCAGACCCTGCTCACCCACCGGCACCCCGACCACTCCGAGGGGGCCAGGTACTTCTCCGAGCTGACCGGGTCCCCGGTGCGCGCCGCGGACCCGGGGCAGCGGATCGGCGGCGACGGATTCGCCGAAGGGGAGTCCGTTGAGGCGGACGGACTGGCGCTGCGGGTGCTGCGCACACCGGGGCACACCACCGACTCGGTCAGCTTCCACCTGCCGGCCGACGACGTCATCCTCACCGGCGACACGGTCCTGGGCCGCGGCACGGCGGTCATCACCGGTGACGGCGACCTCGGCGACTACCTGGACTCCCTGGCCCGCCTGCGGGACCTGGCGGCCGCCACCGACGCGCGCGCCCTGCTGCCGGGGCACGGGCCCATCTGCACCGAGCCGCTGGTGAAGCTGAACTACTACATCCGGCACCGCGAGGACCGGCTGGGGGAGGTCCTCGGCGCGGTGGACGCCGGGGACGACTCCGTCGACGCGGTCCTGGCGCGGGTCTACGCGGACGTGGACGGTCCGCTGCGGGCCGCCGCGGCGGAGTCGGTGCGCGCGCAACTGCGGTACCTGATCAAGCGCGGTGACGTGCCGCCGGAACTTCTTCCGGAGTGATTCCGCAGGTCGGAGAAGTCTCCAGGGCCTTCGGGAAATTCTTCTGAAAAAGTCGGCACGATGTGTCGATCCGGGGGTTCCCCGTTCGACGCTTGAGTAGAGGCGGGGACGAGCAGGGCGCGACGAGCCCGGCGGGACCCCGCTCCGGAACCAGAGCCAACGAGGAGACACGACATGCGGTTCATGATGCTGTTCACGGTCGACGAGAGCGTCCCCGCCCCCGCCCCCACGTCCGAGATGTTCGCCGAGATGGGCAAGTACAACGAGGCCATGAGCAAGGCCGGGGTGCTGCTCGCGGGCGAGGGGCTGCTGCCCAGCGCCAAGGGCGCGCGGGTGGTGTTCTCCGAGGAGGGGCGGACCGTGGTCGACGGGCCCTTCACGGAGAGCAAGGAGCTGGTGGGCGGCTTCTGGCTGATCCAGGTGAAGACCAGGGAGGAGGCCGTCGAGTGGGCCACGCGCGCCCCCTTCGGCCCCGGCGTGGTGCTGGAGGTCCGCCAGGTGGTCGAGGTGTCGGACTTCCCGGCCGACGTCATCGACCCCGCGATCATCGAGCGCGAGCGGGAGATGCGCGCCGAGGCCGCCGAGCGGGCGGCCGCCGCCAGGCCGTAGTCCCGGGGACGGGCCCGCTCCGGGGTGCGGAGCGGGCCCCGCCGTGTTTGCGGCCCGCCGCCGGGGATGCTCTGATGGGCGACTGTGACGGCTTCTGAGACGAACGGCGCCATCGACGCGGTCTGGCGGATCGAGTCGGCGAGACTCATCGCGGGCCTGACCCGGGTCGTGCGCGACGTCGGCATCGCCGAGGAACTCGCCCAGGACGCCCTGGTCGCCGCGCTGGAGCAGTGGCCCGGGGAGGGGGTCCCGAACAATCCGGGCGCCTGGCTCATGGCCACCGCGAAGCGCCGCGCGATCGACCGGCTGCGCCGGGAGGAGCGGTTCGCGCGCAAGCTGGAGGTGCTCGGGCACGAGCTGGAGACCGGGCGCCAGGAGGCGGAACCGGAGTTCGACGCGGTCCTCGAGGACGTCCAGGACGACCTCCTGCGCCTGGTGTTCATCACCTGCCACCCGGTCCTGTCCACCGAGGCGCGCGTCGCGTTGACGCTGCGCCTGCTCGGCGGTCTGACGACCGGTGAGATCGCGCGCGCGTTCCTGGTCCCCGAACCGACCGTCGCGCAGCGGATCGTCCGGGCCAAGCGGACCCTGGCCAAGGCGCGCGTCCCCTTCGAGTTGCCGCCGCGCGCCGAACTCGCCGACCGGCTGTCGTCCGTACTCGAGGTCATCTACCTGGTGTTCAACGAGGGCTACTCGGCGACCGCCGGCGACGACTGGATCCGGCCGGGCCTCTGCGAGGACGCGCTGCGGCTCGGCCGCGTCCTGGCCGGGCTCATGCCCGGGGAGCCCGAGGCGCACGGCCTGGTCGGGCTGATGGAGATCCAGGCGTCGCGGACCGCCGCGCGCGTCGGCCCGTCGGGAGAACCCGTCCTGCTGCTGGACCAGGACCGCGGCCGCTGGGACCGGCTGCTCATCCGGCGCGGCCTCGCGGCGCTCGGACGCGCCGAGGCGCTGGGCGGTGAGCCCGGCCCGTACACGATGCAGGCCGGGATCGCCGCCTGCCACGCGCGGGCGCGCACCCCGGAGGAGACGGACTGGGCGCGGATCGCGGCGCTCTACGGGGAGTTCGCGAGGCGCGCGCCGTCGCCCGTCGTGGAGCTGAACCGCGCGGTGGCGGTTTCGATGGCGTTCGGTCCGGCCGAGGGCCTGGACATCGTCGACGCCCTGCTCCCGGAGCCGTCGCTCAAGAGCTACCACCTCCTGCCGAGTGTGCGCGGCGACCTCCTGGCCAGGCTCGGCCGCCTCGACGAGGCGCGGGAGGAGTTCGAGCGCGCGGCGTCGCTCACGCGCAACGAACGCGAGCGCGCGCTGCTCTCGGAGCGCGCCGCCGCGTGCGCGCGCTGACGCCCCCGGAGGGCGCGGGCACGGCGACGGGCCCGGCCGTCACGGCCGGGCCCGGTCGAACGCGGGGTCAGCGCGCCCGGCGCCGCATCCGCTCGATGTCGAGCAGGACCACGGCCTTGGCCTCGATCCGGAGCCACCCGCGCAGCGCGAACTCCGCCAGCGCCTTGTTGACGGTCTCCCGGGAGGCGCCCACGAGCTGGGCGAGCTCCTCCTGGGTGAGGTCGTGGTGGACGTGCAGGCCGTCCTCGCCCTCCTTGCCGAACCGCTCGGCGAGGTCGAGCAGCGCCTTGGCGACGCGGCCGGGAACGTCGGTGAAGACGAGGTCGGCCATGACGTCGTTGGTGCGGCGCAGCCGGGTCGCCAGCGACTTCAGCAGGTGTACGGCGACCTCCGGCTGCTGCGCGATGAACGGGCGCAGGTCGTCGTGGCCCAGCCCGGCGAGCACGGTGTCGGTGACCGCGACGGCGCTGGCCGTACGCGGGCCGGGGTCGAACAGGGACAGCTCGCCGAACATCTCTCCGGGCCCGAGCACGCTCAGCAGGTTCTCGCGCCCGTCGACGGCGGTGCGGGTGAGCTTGACCTTCCCGCTGAGAATCACGTAGAGGCGATCACCCTCCTCGCCCTCGGAGAAGAGCGTCTGGCCCCGGCCGAGTCGCACCTCGGTGATCGAGGCGCGCAGCGCCGCAGCGCCGTCCTCGTCGAGTGCCTCGAACAGAGGGGCTCTGCTCAGCACCTCGTTGGTCTCGTCCACCACTTCCTCCTCGCAGCCTGACCGTCAACAGTGTGACGCATATCGCACCAGCTGTGAAACCAGCTTGTTATCCTGGCCTGTCATTTGGGGGACGACCAGCCCGTCACAGCCGACGTCAGCACCATGATCCTAATTGTTCCAAGGCGCGTGGCCGCCATCCCCACTCCCGTGAACGGAATCAGGGCGGGGTTCGGCCGATCGGACCCGAGTCGCGTCCGGGGAGGGGCGGGGTCCGTACTCTGGTACCCGTGCCCCGTGACGTACCCACCTCCTCTTCCGCGACAGCGACCAGCGGCGTCGCCCCGGCCGGGCGCGACACCCCGACGGGTGAGACGCGTCTCGCACTGGTGAGACGTTCCCGACGCGTCAACCGGGAGCTGGCCCGGCTCTATCCCGACGCGCACTGTGAGCTTGATTTCACCGACCCCCTGGAACTCCTGGTCGCCACGATCCTGTCCGCCCAGTGCACCGACAAGCGGGTCAACAAGGTGACCCCCGCGCTGTTCGCGCGCTACCGGTCCGCCGCCGACTACGCCGGCGCGGACCGGGAGGAGCTGGAGGGGATCATCCACTCCACCGGTTTCTACCGCGCCAAGGCGAACAGCATCATCGGCCTGGGGCGGCGGCTGTGCGACGAGTACGGCGGCGAGGTGCCCGGACGGCTGGCCGACCTGGTAACGCTGCCCGGGGTCGGACGCAAGACCGCCAACGTGGTGCTGGGCAACGCGTTCGACGTCCCGGGACTCACCGTGGACACCCACTTCGGGCGCCTGGTCCGCCGGTTCGGGATGACCCGGGAGACCGACCCGGTCAAGGTCGAGCACGAGATCGCCGGGCTCTTCCCCCCGAAGGAGTGGACGATGCTGTCGCACCGGCTCATCTGGCACGGCCGCAGGGTGTGCCACGCGCGGCGCCCCGCCTGCGGGGCGTGCGAGATCGCCCGCCTGTGCCCCGCGTTCGGCGAGGGGCCCGTGGACGAGGCGACGGCGCGCGGCCTCGTGCGGACGGGGCCGTTCTCGTGACGCGGCCCGATACGCGGACACCCGGGTGGATGACGTCCCTCGCGGACGCGGCGCGGCGCATGCCGGTGCCCGCCGTGATGCGGCCGCCGGCGAGCGGCGGACGCGCCTCGGCCGTCCTGGTGCTGTTCGGCGAGACCGAACTGGGCCCCGACGTCCTGCTCATCCAGCGCAACACCGGGCTGCGGCGACACTCGGGCCAGCCCGCCTTCCCCGGCGGCGCGATCGACCCGGCCGACGCGGGGCCCGTGGACTGCGCCCTGCGCGAGGCCGAGGAGGAGACCGGTGTGGTCCGCGACGGCGTCCAGGTGCTCAGGACGCTGCCGGAGCTCTACATCCCCAACACCGGTTTCCGGGTCACCCCCGTCATGGGCTGGTGGCACACCCCCTCGGAGGTGCGCGCCGTGGACACCGGGGAGGTCGCCTCGGTCGCCCGCGTGCCCGTCGCCGAACTCGTGGACCCGGCCAACCGGCTGAGGACCCGCCACCCGGACGGCGGCACGGCCCCCGCGTTCCGGGTCCGGGACATGCTGGTCTGGGGCTTTACGGCGGGGATACTGAACCAACTGCTTGTATTGGGTGGTTGGGAACGGCCGTGGCCGAGCGGGGCGGGTGAGGTGGTCGACGTGATCGCGCGCACCGGTCGCGGCGGCGTTGGCGCACCTTAGGAGGATGGGAGAGTCGTGCTGGACGCGATCCTCGTCGTGCTCGTCGTGGTCTTCGCGATCTCCGGCTACCGACAGGGCTTCATCGTCGGAATCCTGAGCTTCGCGGGTTTCATCGGCGGCGGGGTGCTCGCCGCGCTCGGCACGCCGTCGGTGATCCAGGCGCTGGTGGAGGACCCCACCCAGCAGGCGCTGCTGGCCATAGCGGTGGTGTTCCTGGCCGCCGCGGTGGGCCAGTTCCTCGCCTCCTACCTCGGAGCGCTGATCCGCAACAGGGTCACCTGGAACTCGGCGCGGATCGTGGACGCCATGGGCGGCGCGGTGGTGAGCGGGCTGTCGGTCCTGCTCGTCACCTGGCTGATCGGCAGCGCGGTCGCCAACTCGGCGATCCCGATGGTCGCCGGTCAGGTGCAGAACTCGCGGATCCTGCACGCGGTGGACGCCGTCATGCCCGACTCCGCGCAGACGTGGTTCTCCACCTTCCGCAAGGTCGTCGACCAGAGCGCCTTCCCGCAGGTGTTCAGCGGCCTGGGCTCCAGCGAGCCGGCCGAGGTCGCCGAGCCCGATCCGAGCGCGCTCAGCACCGAGGAGCTGCGCGTGGCGGGCCAGAGCGTGGTCAAGGTGCTGGGGACCGCGCCGTCCTGCCAGCGCAGGGTGGAGGGAACCGGGTTCGTCTACGCGCACGAGCGCGTCATGACCAACGCGCACGTCGTGGCGGGCGTCGAGGAGGAGCTGAGGATCCTCACCAGGACGGGCGAGCAGCTGGCCGCCACCGTGGTCCTGTACGACCCGCAGCAGGACCTGGCGGTGCTCGAGGTGCCGGGGCTGGACCTCGCGCCGCTGGAGTTCGAGCAGGACGCCGAGAAGGGCGACGACGCCGTGGTCGCGGGCTTCCCGCGCAACAACGGGTTCACGGTCGTCCCGGCCCGCGTCCGCGCCGAGCAGACCGCCCAGGGGCCCGACTTCTACCACTCCCAGCAGGTGAGCCGCCAGATCTACCAGGTGCGCGCGGTCGTGCGGCCCGGCAACTCCGGCGGGCCGCTGCTCTCCCCCCAGGGCACCGTCTACGGTGTGGTCTTCGCCGCCGCCACCAACGAGGACGAGACCGGGTACGTGCTGACCGCCGAGGAGGTCCAGGCCAACGCGCGGACGGGCGCCGACGCCACCACCCCGGTCTCGACACAGGAGTGTGACTAGGGAGTCTCCGGCGCGGGGATGGTTCGCGCGCCGGTGGTTCCGTTGACGGTCTTGGGCTTTCCGCCCGTTTCGGGGCCGGGAAGGGCGGAAAGCCCAAGACCGTCAACGGAACCCTCACGCAACGGACGATCGGGCGCCTCCCCGGTCGTGGGGAGGCGCCCGCGGGTGCGTGTGCCGTGTCAGCCGATGCCGTGCGCGCCGGTGGGTTCGACCCCGCCCTTGTGCAGCGGCCAGCTCATGCGGACCACCGTGCCGACCTCGTTGGGCTCGATGCTCACCTCGTCGGCCAGGCCCAGGATGACGGCCAGGCCGACATCGGGTGAGAGCCCGGTCACCCCGCCCGGAGGCGTGTGCTCGCCGATGTAGGCGTGTGCGTCGCTGTCGAAGCCGTTGAGCGGGGACCCCTCGTCGGGCTCCTTGGCGGGAGCCCGGTCGGAGACGACCACCTCGAACCGGCCCGACCGGTTGCCGTTGATCCGGTCGGGCGCCACCGGACCGCTCGGACCACCGGGGCCGGCGCTGTCGATGAGCTCCAACTGGATCGGCTGCTCCGGGCAGTGCGCCCGGTGCGCCTCCACCGCGCGCGAGCACGCCTCGCCCACCGCCAGACGGACCTCGTCAAGGGTGGACTCGTTGATGCCCGCGCGCCTGGCCACGGCCGTGGCCATGAGGCGGGCGGTGCGTACGTGTGCGGGCAGCGCACTGATCGTGAGCTGAACGATTGCCATCGCTTGTGCTTACGTGACTACTTCGACTTACGCTTGTCGATGGCTTCCCGCACCGACTCGTAAATGCCGAAGACTTTGGTGAGACCGGTGATGCGGAAGATCTTCAGGATCCGCTCCTGGGTGCACACCAGGTCGAGGGTGCCGTCGTGCGCCCGCACCCGCTTGAGGCCGCCGACGAGCACGCCGAGACCGGTCGAGTCGAGGAACTCCACCTTCTCCATGTTCACGACGAGGTGGAAGTTGCCCTTGTTCACCAGGTCGATCAGGAGCTCACGCAGCCGAGGCGCCGTATAGACGTCGATTTCACCTTCGACGACGACGATCTCGGTGTCGTCCTCGGTGTAGTGATCAAGCTTCAAATCCACTAGTCCTCCAGCGCCGAACCGCGAAAACTCGCGAGGGATCTCTGCCGGGCGTTACCCCACAGGGCGGCATTCAACCACGCCTGGCCTTGCCATCTGCTTGCTACGCACAAGAAAACCACGCCACCGCGCGAGTCTTACCCCGGATGTCACACTGAAACCGTCAAACATCAGCTGCCGTCCCGAGTGAAGGCGCGCGACCCAACAGGAGGGTGCCGGGTTGAACCGCTGGGAACCGATCCTCCAACGGTTGTGGCGTGAACATACCCGCCCTTCGCAGGTGACACATGTGGAACGTCTGGCGAGTAGTCCCGGGGTAAGGGAAGACTGGCCGGACTGGACGGCGCCTGCGGTGGTGGAGCGACTGGTCGAGACAGGGGTACCGGCTCCCTGGTCACACCAGGTCCGCTCGGCGAACCTGGCCTACGGTGGCGAGAATGTGATCATAGCCACTGGCACCGCCTCCGGAAAATCGGTCGCGTTCCTGCTGCCGTGCGCACACGCGGTCGCCGAGGGCGGAACGGTGCTCTACCTCTCACCCACCAAGGCCCTGGCGGCCGACCAGCGGCGGTCGCTGGCGGAACTGGCCCTGCCCGGGATGCGGGCCGCCGCCTACGACGGTGACACCGTCCCCGAGGAGCGGGCCTGGGTGCGGGCGCACGCCAACTACGTGCTGACCAACCCCGACATGCTGCACCGCGGGATCCTGACACGGCACGCCGCGTGGTCGGGGTTCCTGCGGCGACTGCGGTACGTGGTGGTCGACGAGGCGCACCACTACCGGGGGGTCTTCGGCTCGCACGTGGCGCAGATCCTGCGGCGCCTGCGCCGGGTGTGCGCCCGGTACCGGTCCGAACCGGTGTTCATCCTGGCCTCGGCCACCTCGGCCGCGCCCGCCGAGACCGCCGAGCGGCTGGTCGGGCTGCCCGTGGCGGCGGTCGCCGAGGACGCCTCGCCCCGCGCGGCGCTGGACTTCGCCCTGGTCGAGCCGGAACTGACCGGGTCGAAGGGCGAGAACGGGGCGCCGGTGCGACGCACCGCGACGGCCGAGGCCGCGGACCTGCTGGCCGCCCTCGCGGGCGAGGGGGTGCGCACGCTGGCGTTCGTGCGCTCGCGCCAGGGCGCGGAGCTGGTGGCGATGTCGGCGCAGCGGGCACTGGCCGACGCCGGGAAGCGCGACCTGGCGCACCGGATCGCGGCCTACCGGGGCGGCTACCTGGCCGCGGAGCGCAGGGAACTGGAAGGGGCCCTGCGCTCGGGCGAACTGCTGGGCCTGGCCAGTACCAACGCGCTGGAGCTGGGGGTGGACGTCACCGGACTGGACGCGGTCCTGCTGACCGGCTGGCCGGGCACCCGGGCGTCGCTGTGGCAGCAGGCGGGACGGGCGGGACGCGGTGGACAGGACGCGCTCGCGGTCTTCATCGCGCGGGACGACCCGCTGGACACCTATCTCGCGCACCACCCGGAGGCGATCTTCGGCCGACCCGTCGAGGCGACCGTGCTGGACCCGGACAACCCGTACGTCCTGGGCCCGCACCTGTGCGCGGCGGCCGCGGAACTCTCCCTCACGCCGGAGGACCTGACGGTCTTCGGTCCGGCGGCCGAGGAGGTGCTGGCCGACCTGGTGGCCCGGAGGATGCTGCGGCGCAGGCCCCGGGGCTGGTTCTGGACGCGGCGGGACCGCGCCCCGGACCTGGCGGACATCAGGGGCTCGGGCGGGCCGCCGGTGCAGATCGTGGAGGACGGCAGCGGCCTGCTGCTGGGCACCATCGACGAGGCGGCGGCGCACTCGACCGTGCACACCGGGGCGGTCTACCTCCACCAGGGGCTGACCTACGTGGTGGACGAACTCGACCTGGAGGCCGGCGTCGCCCTGGTGCGGGGGGAGAACCCCGACCACAGCACGTGGGCGCGCGAGGTCACCGAGATCGAGATCCGCAGGACCCTGCGCGAGGAGGCGTGGGGCGGGGCGACGGTGAGCTTCGGCGAGGTGCGGGTGGCCCGCGAGGTGGTGGCCTACCTCAAACGGGACCTGCGCACCGGCTCGGTGCTGGGGGAGCAGCCGTTGGACCTGCCGGAGCGGGTGCTGCACTCGCGCGCGGTGTGGTGGACGGTCGGCCGGGACGCGGAGGAGCGACTCCGGGCCGAGGGGGTGGAGCCGCGCGGGGCCGCCCACGCGGCCGAGCACGCCGCGATCGGCCTGCTGCCGCTGTTCGCCACCTGCGACCGCTGGGACATCGGCGGCGTCTCGACCGCGCTGCACCCCGACACCGGTCTGCTCACCGTCTTCGTCTACGACGGCCACGAGGGCGGCGCGGGCTTCGCCGAACGCGGCTACGCGGCCGCCCGCGCCTGGCTGCGCGCCACCCGCGAGGCCATCGCCACCTGCGAGTGCCCGGACGGCTGCCCGTCGTGCATCCAGTCGCCCAAGTGCGGGAACGGGAACGACCCGCTCAGCAAACCCGGCGCCCTGCGCCTCCTGGACGCGCTGCTGGCCCCGTCCTGAACCGGCGCGCGGGGCGCCGGGGAACCGGTGCCCCCGGGGCGGCGGCATCAGGACCCCTCCCCGCGCCGTGCGGTAGCCGGGGCATCGCGGGACGCCCCGGGGTGTGTCCGGCGGGTCATTCGGGCCGGTCCTCGGCGGGCGGTTCGGGGGGAGCGGGGTGGTGGTCCCGGCGCGGGGCCAGAGGCCCCCGGAGCGGACGCGGACCGCGCCGCCGGACGGCCCGGGGGGCGGCGGAGTGTCCGCTGCGGGGCACCGGGCGGGCCCACAGGCAGCAGGGGCAGTAGGTGAAACGGCCTGATGACGGCATCGGATGCGACTCCGGGGGTGGTTGGGTCACGGGCGGGTCCGGCGGCGGCCTCGGTACCTCGGTGGGAAGCGGGGCCAGCCGACGCTCAGGCGCATCGCCAGCGTCAGTGCCGCGGCCGCCACGAGCACCCAGGTGGCGACGGCCCCGGCGACCCGGCCGGCGGAGGAGCCGGGAGCGGGCGGCGGCAGGCCGCCGTACCGTGTCTCGGCGGCGGGTTCGAGCAGTGCCCGAGCGGCCGGGGCCGTTCCGGTGCCGCTCTCCCCGGGGGAGGGGACGGAGGCCACTGCGGAGGAGGCACCGGGGAGAGCCGTTCCCTCCCCGGTCGCGGTGAGGGAGCAGCAGCAGACGACGACCGCGGCAACGGCGGCGGCCGCGAGTCCGGGCGACCGGGTGGGAGGGGGCATCACGCTTCCAATCCGTCGTGGGGTTCGGGGAGGCGCTTCGGGGCCGCTCCGTCGGCGGTGGCCCACCGCCCCGGGGGAGGATGCCCCGGAGCGGCGGGCGGGGAATGGGCGGCCGCCTGGTCGGGGAGCGGCGGCTCGGGGGCGGAGGCGGCTCCGAGAGGGCCGGCGCGGGCGCGGGCCGACACGCGGCCGGGCCACAACCGCGCCGGTACGTCGACGCCGACGTCCAGAGTGAGCCCGGAAAGCGTGCAGTGGGTCAGCCGCGCCCCGTTCGCCGAGGCGGTGTGCCGGGCGAGTCCGCAGGCATGCCGGCGGCCCTCCGCCGCTTCCCGGGCTCCGGCCAGCGCCGCCAGATCGGCGGCGGTGGCCGCGCGGTGCCGGTCGGTCCGCACGCTCACGACCAGGATGACGGCGATCGTGCTGAACCAGACCAGGGTGCACAGGGTGAGCACCCAGATGGTCCCGGAGCCGCGTTCGCGGTCCGAGCCCCAGGGAGATCCCGCCGGGTGGACGCGCATCTCACCGGCCGCCGTCGAGGCCCCGGCGGGCGTCGGCCCACGTGCGCAACCGGTGGAACGGACGGCGCACGCACCAGCGCAGGACGATGTAGTAGGGGCGGGCGCGGATGCGCACTCCCCGGTAGACGACCTCGCGGAGCGGGCGCCGGTAGCCGGGGTCGTCGAACGGGAAGAAGCGGCGGTGTCGCAACGGGGGCTCCTCAGCTGTCGGGTTCGGTCGGGATCGAGGCCGTGCCGCCGACGCGGAACGGCGGAGACGCCCCCGAGAGGATCCGGACCGGCGCGGTGACCGACACGTGGGCGAAACCGGAGGAGAGGGAGAGCTCGACCACGGCGTCGCGCGGTCCGACCCGGGAGACCAGCGACCTGACCGCCGAGGGGTCCTGGCCCCGGGCGAGCGCGCGTGCCCCGATCCGGGCGGCGTCCACGCATTCGAGCTGCGTGGTGGCGGCCTGGACGCAGGCGAGCGCGACGGCCAGGACGACGACCAGGCAGGGCAGGGCCACGGCGATCTCCGCGGTGACCGTTCCGCGGTCGCGACGGGGGCGGGTGCGGGGGCGGGTGCCGGGCAACTCACCCACCCGCCTGGAGCGCGTCGACGACCATCCGGGTGAGGAGGTCCCTGATCTCGGAGCTGGTGAGGATGAGGTACAGCACGGCCGCGAACGCGCACGCCGAGACCGTGGCCAGGGCGTACTCGGCCGTCGCCATCCCGAGGTCGCGGTCGCGGGTGGCGGGCAGGAGGCGGGACAGCGGGACGGTGGGGACGGACAAGGGGAACCTCCTTGGGACGGGCCCGGGTGGTCGTTCCGAACGACCGGCCTGAAACCAGGGTGCGCCGGGGAGGCGGGCGCGGAAAGCCGGGTTCTTTTTCTGTGGACAACCGCTCGTCTCTGTCCACAGGCGGTGAGGAGAGAGTTGCGGATTCGGGGTTTCCCCGGGTGGAGCAGCCCCGGGGTCAGGACAGGACCAGGTCCGAGACGAGCCCGGCCGCCAGCGGGACGACTCCGATGAGGGCGAAGGCCGGGAGGAAGCACAGGCCCAGCGGGGCCGCCACGGCCACGCCGACCCGCTGGGAGAGCGCCAGCGCCCTGACCCGTGCGGCGCGGCGGCAGTCGGCGGCGTGCAGTTCCAGGACGTCCGCCAGGGGCGCGCCGGTGCGGCTCGCGCGCGCGATGGCCTTGCCCAGCGTCACCAGTTCGGCGGGTCCGCGCAGCTCCCGCCATGCCTCGGCGGGGTCCGCGCCGAGGCGGAGCCGATGGGCGACCTCGCCCAGTTCGGTCCCCAGCGGCCCGCCCACCGCCCGCGCGACCGCGGCCACCACCCCGATCGGGTCGGATCCCGAGCGGAGTCCGGCCACCAGCAGGTCCACCGCCAGCGGGAGCGCCATCGCGCTCTCGGCGGCGCGTCCGCGCGCGGCCGCGGGATCGCCGCGGCCGAGCCGCCACCACACCAGCGCGCCCGCCGCCAGCCCCGCCGGAAGGCCGATCGGCGCTCCCAGGAGCAGGCAGGCCGTGCCCAGCGGTGCGCACGCGACGAGGACGCGGAGCCCGACGGGGACCCGGCGGGGCTGGCGGCGGGACGGCCGCCGGGGCTTCGGCGAGAGAGCGGCGAGCCGGTGCTCGGCGACGGACCGCCCGTCCCCGGCGAGCAGGGCACCGGCCAGCGCGGCCATGCCGACGAGCGCGGCCTCGAACAGGTCCATCCGGGGAGTCCGCCTTTCCGGGGGTCGGGACAGGGACAGGGCGGGGAGGCGGTGCCGTACCCGGGGATCGGGGTCTCCCGGGGGTGCCACTCGGGACTCCTTCCCGGAAAAACGGGTGTGGGAGGGGCGGTGCCCGCTGTTCCCATCCGGGACGACCGCGAAAACGGACGATCGCGGTCAATCCCCGTGGTCGGGACGCCGGCCGTCCGGATCCGGCCTCGGGGGCACGGGTTGTCTCCCCGGGGGAGACGTGTTTTCCGTCGGTCCCTTTCCCGGTCACGCTCGTACCGCTGCCAGTACCCTGTTCACCATCCGACGCGTCCACCACAGTCCCAGGGCGTTCAACGCGCCCCCGGCGGTCAGGCAGGCCAGACCCGGCGCGGTGGTCAGGAGGAAGGACAACGGGGAGCCGCCGAGCGCGCCGGCCATCACCAGCCCCAGCAGCGGGAGCACCGCGAGCAGCAGGGCGGTGGCGCGCGGCCCGGCGAGCTGGGCGGAGAGTTCCTGTCGGAGCGCCTCCTCCTGGGTGAGGCCCTCGGCGAGCCGTTCCACCGCCGTCGCGAGGCCGTTCCCGGACGAGGCGGCGACCCGCCAGCACGCGGCGAGGTGGGCCAGACCCGCGGCTCCTGGGCGCTCGGCCGCCGCGAGCAGCGCGGGAACCGGGTCGTGCCCGGCCCCGGCGAGCGCCACCGCTCCCGAGAGCTCCGACGCCAGCAGGGGGTCGGTTTCACGGGCGGCGGCTCCGAGGGCGGTGGCGGGGGCGCCGCCGCCCCGGAGTTCGGCGGCCAGGGCGCGGCACAGCTCGACGCAGGCGCGGAGCCGGCGGGCGCGGAGCCGGCCGGGCCTCCGCGCGGTGGCCCGGCCGATCGTCGTCCACAGGCTGTGGACGGTTCCGCCCGCGGGCCGTGGCGTGAGCAGGCGCAGCCGGAGTTCGGCGGCCGAGGGCAGCGACCAGACCGCGACGCAGCCGACGCAGCCGATCAGCAGCAGCGCCCCGCCGTACGGGGCGAGTGGCGCCAGCCACCCGGGAGCGGAGATCACGCCTTCTCCCCGGGGAGCGGCGCGAGCCGGTCGTGGAGTTCGTCGAAGGCCTCGTCGCGTACGAGGTCGCCGTTGCGGGGGAAGGTGACCGCGGGAACCGCCCGGACCAGGCCGTCGGCCCCGCGGCGCAGTACGCACAGCTGCGCGACCCGGCGCGGCCCGCCGCCGCGGTCGCGCACCAGGTGCACGATCAGGGCGCGGGTCGCGGCGAGTTGGCTGTGCACGGCCTCGCGGCTCAGGCCGGCCGCGCATCCCAGCGCCTCGATCCTGGCGGGGACGTCGGCGGCGGTGTTGGCGTGGACGGTGCCGCCCCCGCCCTCGTGGCCGGTGTTGAGGGCGTTCAGCAGGTCGACGACCTCGGCCCCGCGGACCTCCCCCACGATGAGCCGGTCGGGGCGCATCCGCAGCGCCTGGCGGACCAGTTGGTGCAGGTCCACGCCGCCGCTGCCCTCGATGTTGGGCGGCCGCGACTGCAAACGGACCACGTGCGGGTGCTCGGGCCGGAGTTCGGCGGAGTCCTCCACGAGCAGCAGCCGCTCCCGGGGGCCGACCAGGGAGAGCAGCGCCGACAGCAGGGTGGTCTTCCCGGTCCCGGTCCCACCGCAGATCAGGAAGGCGGACCGGGACTCGACCAGGGCGTGCAGCAGTAGCGCGCCGAAAGGCGGCAGCGCGCCGGAGTCGACCAGTTCGGCGAGGGAGAAGACCCGGTGCCGGGGCAGCCGGAGGGACAGGCGGGTGCCGTCCGGGGATATCGGGTCCAGCACCGCGTGGAACCGCGCTCCCGAGGGGAGGCGCGCGTCGGTCCAGGGGACCGCCGCGTCGAGCCGCCGCCCGGCCTGTGCGGCCAGCCGCTGGGCCAGGCGGCGGACCGCCTCCTCGTCGGGGAACCGGACCCCCTCGACCCGGCGGAGTCCGTCGCCGTCGTCGATCCAGACGTCCTGGGGCCCGTTGACCAGGATGTCGGTGACGGAGGGGGCGGCCAGCAGGGGCTCGAGGGGGCCGGCCCCCGTGAGCTCCGCGCGGAGGGTCCGGGCGATCGCCAGGACCTCGGCGTCGCCCAGCATCCCGCCCTCGGCCCGCACGGCGGCGGCCACCCTGGCGGGCGTCGGTTCGGACTCCTCGCGTACGAGGCGGGCCCGGACCGCCTCGAGCAGGGGTCCGCCCGCGGCGCCGGGGACCGGCTGCTCCCCGTTCACGCGGAGAGGGCGAGGTCGGCGCGGAGTCCGGCGACGAAGGAGTCGCCGAAGGCCGCCAGCGGGGAGCGCGGGTCCCGGGCGGGGGTGTCGCCGCGGTCCAGGAGCCTGGCGAGGCCGGGCTCGTCGGTGAGTTCGCCCGCGATGGGAAGGCCGAGGGACTCGGTGACGGCCTCGACCGACAGCGTGGCGGGGGAGGCTCCCCGCACGACGAGGCGCAGGTCCGGGACGAGGTCTCGCAGGAGCGGGATGATCCGTTCCGCGGCCACCACCGAGTGCACGTCGGCGGGCAGCACCAGGAGGGTGACGGTGGAGCGCCGCAGCACCTCCTCGGCGGAGGGGTCCAGCGACCGGGGCAGGTCCGCGACCACCAGTTCGGCGCCCCGGGTGGCGGAGGTGAGCACCGCGCGCATCGCCGTCGGCGGGACGGGCGAGCTCGGTCGGCGGGCGGTCCAGGTCATGAGGGAGATCCCGTGCGCCGAGGGCAGGGCGTCGCGCAGCGCGGACCAGATCATCCGGCCCCGGCGCCCGCTGAACTCCTCCCAGTGGGACCCGGGGGCGTGCTCCGCGCCGAGCAGGAGGTCGAGCCCGCCGCCGAGCGGGTCCGCGTCGAGCAGCGCGGTGCGCAGCCGGGCACGCCGCCCGGCCAGGGCCAGCGACACGGCGAGCAGGCTGGCCCCGGCACCGCCGCGTCCGCCGATCACCGCGACGAGGGGCGCGTGCCCGGGGGCGCGCTCGGCGGACTCCGCGAGCAGGTCGGCCAGGCGGGCCTCGGCGTCGGGGAGCGGCAGGACGTCGCGCGCTCCGACGCGCAGCGCGTCGGCGTAGAGCGAGTGGTCCGGACGGGCCGGGCCCCGGCTCGTGACCACCACGTTCGGGTTGTCCGCCGGTTCGAGCCGGGCCAGCGCGTGGACGAGGTCGGCACCCACGACCACCAGCGGGGCGGAGGCCCAGTAGCGGCCGCTGCGCGCGGCCGCGTGGACCACGGTCACCTCGACGTTCGCCGCGGCCGCCAGGCGCAGGAGGTCGTCGAGGAGGTCCGCGTCGTCGGTGACGACCAGCGGGTGTGCGGGATCGGTCTCGGTCATCGGGGCCTCCGGGGCGATGGAGTGGTGTCTCCACGTTCGCCTGGTCCCGTAGGCCGGGGAAAGCCGGATCTCCGGCCTGTGGACAACGCGTCCCGCAGAGGCTCCCGGTGCCGGTGCCTGTACCTGTGCCTTCCGCCGGTCCCGCGGCCGCGGTCGCCTGCGGCGCCGGAGACGGGAGCGGGGCCCTCTCCGGGGAGGGATCCGGTGACCGGAGGGGAAGAGGTGACGGCCCCCGCCGGGGGGAGAGCGGGGGCCGTCCTACGGCCCGGCTCCGGGGGGGTAGAGCCGGTTCCGTTATCCAGTGAGGTCGATCGCGGGAGCCGAAGGCCGCCCGCTGACGGGCCGTCGCGGTGCGCGGTCGACCGGCGCGGACCCGTCCCGGTCGGCGCGGACGCGAGTACCGCCGCGCACCTGGATGGAAGATGGGAGGAACTTTGTGAGACACGCGCTCGACGCGCCTGCCCTCAAGTAATAAAACTTATACGCAACGTTATCACGCTGGTTTGCGGCCTTGTTCGAAAATGACCCTCTGAGACTCTTTTCAAGTCGTGTGACTAGGCGTACAAAGGAAGTAGTTGGTGGGTGGAACCCACCAGGCACGGCAGCCGGGAACCCACGCGTCATCAAGCCGCGAGAGGCTCGTCTAGATCAGGTTCTGCCTGGTCAGACTATAGATATTGCACGCTTGCTAACCTGGCCCGACGTGTCCGCGGCGGCACTCCGCCCCGTCCCGGTACAGGGATGGGCGGGGTGCCGTTCGTCTTTGTCCGCCCCGCGCGGAATCCGCCGGCGCCGTCCGTCCGTGACGAATCCATCGGACCGAAACGGTGACCGGGGGTTCCGGAGAGAAATGGGACGCGGAGTACCGTTTCGCTTATCCGCGGGCGGTGATTCCTCCGGCGCCTCCCGTGGCGGTCCTGCTCACGCGCGCCTGAGCGCCTCGCACGTGGCGAGGGAGTCCCGGGCGCCCGCCGCGACCGCGCGGGCGCAGTGCACGACCCATCCGGCCACCCCCTCGGGGGTGCCCGCCCGGTAGCCGCGCAGCGCGGCGACGTACTCCGCGCGCAGTTCCTCGTGCCCGAGCTGGGTGGGCACCAGCGACTTGGGGTCGAGGCCGCGTTCGAGCAGGGTCAACCGCTCCGCGGCCCGTGCCACGATGCCGTCGCCCCAGCCGAAGGGGCGCAGCGCCAGGAGTTCGCCGTGCACGATCGCGCTGGTCACCAGCGCGGGAGCGGTGGTCCGCGCGGTCAGCAGGGAGCCGAGCGCGTCCAGGCGGGCCGCGACCTCGGCGGCGCTCGGCGGCGCGCCGACGCCGAGCGGGTCCGTCGCGTCCTCGCCGTCCGCCCGGGGGCGTCCCAGGGCCTCGGCGGGCACCGCGTCGGCCGCGGCCAGCATGTGCAGCCGGGCCAGTGCCTGGCGTGGGGCCCTGGACCAGGTCTCCACCAGGACACCCAGTTCGCCGGAGACGCGCAGCGCGCCCTTGACCCGGGGGTCCTCGCTCTCTCCGGCGCGCACCCGCTCCAGTGCGGCGTCGGCGCCCTCGAGCACCGCGGAGGCGCGCGCACCGCGCAGCGCCGCCTCCATGGAGACGTCGCTGCCGCGGCGGCGCAGCACCCTCTGGCCGATAAGTAGGTCGACGAGGTCGCGCGTCTCCTGGACGGCCTCGGCGACTCCGGGAAGTTCCGCGATCCGCAGCAGGGGATCGGCTGACGCAGCACTCACGCTACGAACCCTACGTCGCGGGGGTGAACGGGTGGACGGCCGGGCGGGACACGCGGTTCTTCCGGGAGGCGTGAGGAGCGGCCGGAGGGATCTGTGCAAGGATGCCAAGGACGTGTGTCCGAATGAAGGGAGCCGCCTCGGTGTCCGAAACCAAGACGGGTGGCGGGGAACCGGTGGACTTCGGCGCCACCGAGCGTTCGCTGGGGGATCTCACCGCCGAGGTGACCGGCAACCTCTCCCAGTTGGTGAGCCTGCAGATCGAGCTCGCCCAGGTGGAACTCGCCGCGGATGTCCGGCGGGTCGCCAAGGGGACCGGTCTGCTCGTGGTCGCCGCCCTGATCGCGCACCTGATCCTCATTCTGGCCTCCGTGACCATCGCCTTCGGCCTGGTCGCGGGAGGGCTTCCCGAATGGGCGGCCTTCCTGATCGTCACCGGCTTCTACACGCTCGTCGCCGTCGTCCTCGGCTTCTTCGGGATCCGCTCGTACAAGGCGATCCAGCGCATGCCCCGCACCAGGGAGTCCCTCGCCAGGACCAAGGCCGTGCTGCGTCGCGAGCACGCCGCCGAACTCTGAAGTACCGACGGGGCCGACCGCGATGTCCGACGAATCGGTCGCCCTGGTCGACGGCCCGTGGACGCACCGGACGGTCAGCGCGGGCGGGACCCGGTTCCACGTGGCCGAGGCCGGTGAGGGACCGCTGGTGCTGCTCCTGCACGGCTTCCCCCAGTTCTGGTGGGCCTGGCGGCACCAGATCCCCGCGCTGGCCGCGGCGGGCTACCGCGCGGTGGCGGTGGACCTGCGCGGATACGGCGCGAGCGACAAGACGCCGCGCGGGTACGACCTCCTGACGGCGGCGTCCGACGCGGCCGGCCTGGTCCGGGCCCTGGGCGAGGTCGACGCGGTCGTGGTCGGGCACGGGATCGGCGGCCTGGCCGCGTGGACGATGAGCGCCTGCTTCCCCGGGGCGGTCCGCCGCCTGGCGGTGCTGTCGATGCCGCACCCGCTGCGGATGCGCGAGGCGATGCTGGAGGGGCGCCAGGGCTGGGCGGCGCGCCACCTGCTCGGCCACCAGGTGCCGATGGTGCCCGAACGCCGCCTCGTGGCCGACGACGCCGAACCGGTCGCCCGGATGCTGCGCGGCTGGTCGGGGCCTGGTTGGCCGGACGCCGAGACCGAGCGGCGCTGCCGGGACGCCTTCCGGATCCCCATGGTGGCGCACTGCTCGCTCGAGTACCACCGCTGGCTGTTCCGCTCCCGGTTCCGTCCGGACGGGTACCGCTACCTGCGCCGGATGCGGCGGCCCTGCACTGTTCCGACGCTGTACGTGCACGGGGCGCTGGACCCTCTCGTGCTGCCCGCCGCGGCGCGCGGCTCGGAGCGGTACGTGGCGGCGCCCTACCGGTGGCGGCTGGTGCCGGGGGCGGGGCACTTCCCGCACCAGGAACGGCCCGAGCAGGTCAACGCCCTGCTCATGGAGTGGCTCGACAACGATGGAGTGGATTCTGATGCGTAGTGACCGGGACCGCAACGTGGGCGGACAGGCCCAGAACCAGCGCCCCCGGGACCGTTACGGGCGGCCGCTGCCGTACGGCTCGCCCGGGGTCCCCCGGGTCCCCGACGACGCGGTGTTCACGCCCGACGAGGGGCTGGCCGAGGCGCAGCGGCTGCTGGGCGAGGGGTACGCCTTCCACGCCCACGAGGTGCTCGAAGCCGTGTGGAAGTCGGCCGTGGAGTCCGAGCGGGAGCTGTGGCGCGGGTTGGCGCAGGTGGCGGTGGGCCTGACGCACGCGCAGCGGGGGAATGCCGAGGGCGCGGCCAGGCTGCTGCGCCGGGGCGCGGACCGGGTCGCCGAGTACGGCGGGGCCGCCCCGCACGGGGTGGACGCCCTCGGGGTGGCCGCGTACGGGCGGGCGGTGGCCGGGGAGGTCGAGGCGGGTCACGGCGACCGGGTCGACCCGGCCGGGCTTCGCCTCACCCGCGACTAGGGAACCTTCGGCGCGGGGGTGGTTCGCGTGCCGGTGCTTTGGTGGCCTTTCGGCCTCCTGTCACGCGGATCGCGGGGTCACGGCGGGCGGCGACGGCGGGTACGGGTCGAGACCGTGCCCACGGTGTCCGTTTCGCGTGGTTTCCGTTGGTGATCTTGCTGTTTTCCCCGAGAACCTTGATTTCGGGGGAAACAGCAGATCACCGGACATTCGAGGGCGGTTCCGCCCCCACCCGGAATGATCATGGGCTTTCCGCCCTTCCCGGCCCCGAAACGGGCAGAAAGCCCAAGACCGTCAACGAAACCCTTCCACCCCCGCGCCGGCCGGGCGGACGTCGGTTTCTGAAACTTATGAACCTTTTATCCTTATTATTGGCATAAATTACTGTTTTTGGGGAAAAGAAAAAACAATCCAACTGTGCGGCGGATTGCGGCTTTTTGTGGGTCACCGGAAGATCACATATCCAAGGACTTCCGCGAAAAGCTTCTTTGGACCCTCACTTTTCGGGGTAGCGATGCGTAGACTCCCGGCACATCGTGATTGTTGACACAACGGTAACGATGAGCTTTTCCTGATCTGTGGTGGCACCGGCAAGACCCCGCCAGATGTGCCTTCGGGCGATCCGCCCGGCCCCGTTCCGGGCGGCGGCGCGCGCTCGCGGGGCCCTGCCCGTCTGGAGGAGGACGGATTGACCGGGCTTAACCTAGCCGCCGAGAGCGGCGCGGGGCTCGTCCTGGAAGGCATGGACTTCACGCTTGTCATCGTGGTCCTGGCGGTGGCGCTGCTCGCGCTGGCCGTCGCGGGGACGCTGGTGCGTGAGGTCCTCGCCGCGGACCAGGGCACCGAGCGAATGCAGAACATCGCCAGGGCCGTGCAAGAGGGAGCGGCGGCCTATCTGAAACGCCAGTTCCGCACCCTGATCGTCTTCGTCGTCGCGATTCCATTGCTGCTTCTGCTGCTGCCGGCCGAATCGGACGCCGTCCGCTATGGGCGTTCGCTGTTCTTCGCGGTCGGTGCGGCGTTCTCCGCGCTGACCGGTTTCGTCGGAATGTGGCTCGCCGTGCGCGGAAACGTGCGAGTGGCGGCGGCCGCGCGGGCGGGCGCCGAGCACAAGGCCATGCGTATCGCCTTCCGCACCGGTGGTGTGGCCGGGATGTTCACCGTCGGACTGGGCCTGCTCGGCGCCGCGGTCGTGGTCCTGGCGTACCAGGGCTCCGCGCCGCTGGTCCTTGAGGGCTTCGGTTTCGGCGCGGCGCTGCTGGCGATGTTCATGCGCGTCGGCGGCGGCATCTTCACCAAGGCCGCCGACGTCGGCGCGGACCTGGTGGGCAAGGTCGAGCAGGGAATCCCCGAGGACGATCCCCGCAACGCCGCGACCATCGCGGACAACGTGGGCGACAACGTCGGCGACTGCGCCGGAATGGCGGCCGACCTGTTCGAGTCCTACGCGGTGGTCCTGGTGGCCTCGCTCATCCTGGGCCGTGTCGCGTTCGGGGTCGGGGGGCTGGTGTTCCCCCTCCTGGTCCCGATGATCGGCGTCATCACCGCGGTCATCGGCATCTTCGTGGTCGCCCCCCGCGCCCGCGACAAGAACGCCATGGCGGCCATCAACCGGGGCTTCTTCATCTCGGCGGTCATCTCCGCCGTGCTCGTGGTGGGCACCGCCCTCTTCTACCTCCCGGGCAGCTTCGCGGAACTGAACGGGGTCTCGGAGGAGATCGCGGCCCTGGACGGAGACCCCCGTTACATCGCGATCGGCGCGGTGCTGATCGGCCTCGTGCTGGCCGCGGCGATCCAGCTGCTCACCGGCTACTTCACCGAGACGACCCGCCGTCCGGTCCGCGAGATCGGGGAGAGCTCGGAGACGGGCGCGGCCACCGTGGTCCTGTCCGGGATCTCGGTCGGACTCGAGTCGGCCGTCTACTCCGCCCTGCTCATCGCGGGCGCGGTCTACGCCGCCTTCCTGCTCGGCGCGGGCAACATCACCATCAGCCTGTTCGCCGTGGCGCTGGCCGGAACGGGACTGCTCACAACGGTGGGCGTGATCGTGGCCATGGACACCTTCGGCCCGGTCGCGGACAACGCCCAGGGCATCGCGGAGATGTCCGGGGACGTGGAAGGCACCGGAGCCGACGTTCTGACCAGCCTGGACGCCGTCGGCAACACCACCAAGGCGATTACCAAGGGCATCGCGATCGCGACCGCGGTGCTCGCCGCGACCGCGCTGTTCGGCGCGTTCCGCACCGCGGTGGAGGCGGAACTCGGCGCGGAGGCCTTCAGCCTCTCCATCGACCGGCCCGACGTCCTGGTCGGCGTGATCATCGGCGCGGCCGTGGTGTTCCTGTTCTCCGGGCTGGCCATCATGGCCGTGGGCCGCGCGGCGGGCCGCGTCGTGCAGGAGGTCCGGGAGCAGTTCCGCACCAGGCCGGGGATCATGGACGGCACCGAGCAGCCGGAGTACGGCCGCGTGGTGGACATCTGCACCCGGGACTCGCTGCGCGAACTCATCACCCCGGGTCTGCTGGCGGTGCTCACCCCCATCGCGGTCGGCTTCGCCCTCGGATACGCCCCGCTGGGCGCGTTCCTGGGCGGTGCCATCGCCGCGGGCACGCTCATGGCGGTGTTCCTGGCGAACTCGGGCGGGGCCTGGGACAACGCCAAGAAGCTGGTCGAGGACGGCCACCACGGCGGAAAGGGGTCGGCCGCGCACGAGGCCACCATCATCGGCGACACCGTGGGCGACCCGTTCAAGGACACCGCCGGTCCGGCCATCAACCCGCTGCTCAAGGTGATGAACCTGGTGGCCCTGATCATCGCGCCCAGCGTCGTCATCTACGCGGACGCCCCCGTGCTGAGGATCGGGGTCAGCGCCGTCGCGGTGCTCGTCATCGTCGGCGCCATCCTGTGGTCCAAGCGGCGCGGGTCGGACGGCCCGGCTCCGTCCCCGGCCGCCGTGTCGGAGGGCGGCAACCCCGGACTCCGCGAGGGCACGGAGCCCGAGCCGAGCGTGAACGGCACGGCCCGGCGGGGCGAGAGCGTGGCCAAGGAGTGACACCCGGCTGACGGGCGCCGACCCGTCAGCGGACGCGCCGGGGAACGGTACGGACCGCTTCCCGGCGCGTCCGCACCCGTCCCCGGAACCGGTACCTCGTCGGAGCCGGCGCCGGACCCATGGCAGACTCTGCGCATGAGCGGTATGAAAGGACTCGCCGTCATCGTCGGCGTGATGCTGGCGTTCATCGGCCTGCTGGCCGTCGTGGCGACGGTGCTCTCGCCATGAACCGACGGCTGATCGTCATGCGGCACGCCAAGGCCGAGAACGCCCCGGGCCTGGCCGACGTCGAACGGGACCTCACCGACACGGGGCGCGCCCAGGCCGGAGCGGTGGGAGCGCTGCTGGCGCGCGAAGGGCTGGTCCCCGAGCACGTCATCTGCTCGGCGGCCAGGCGAACCCGCGAGACCTGGCGGCTGGTCGCCGAGGGGCTGCCGACCGAACCGGAGACGGACGTCACAGCGTCGCTGTACTCGGCCGGGGTGGACACCGCGCTCGAACTCGTCGGCCGGGTCGACCCGGCCGTGCGCACCCTGCTGCTGGTCGGGCACAACCCGACGATGGCGCAGTTGGCGGCGGCGTTCGGCGACGGGGGGTATCCGCACTTCCCGCCGGCGTCGGTCGCGGTGGTCGATCTGGACGTCGACTGGCTCTACGCGGCCCCCGGAACGGGGACCGCGCGGATACTGGAGCGGCCCTGACCTCAGTCGGCGCTCTCGCGGTCGGCGGCCTCCACCTCTTCGCGGGAGATGCCGAGCAGGAAGACGATGGTGTCCAGGTAGGGAACGCTGACCGAGGTGTCGGCCTTGGCGCGGACGACGGGTTTGGCGTTGAAGGCCACACCCAGCCCCGCGGCCTGGAGCATGTCCAGGTCGTTCGCGCCGTCGCCGATGGCGACGGTCTGGCTGAGCGGCACTCCCGCCTCGGCCGCGAACCGCTCCAGCGCGATCGCCTTGCCCTTGCGGTCGATGATCGGACCGGTCAGCCCGCCGGTGAGCTTGCCGTCGACGATCTCCAGGGTGTTCGCCGCCGAGTAGTTGATGCCGAGCCGCTCCACCAGGGTGTCCGTGAGCTGGGTGAACCCTCCGCTGACGATCGCGCACTCGTAGCCCAGGCGCTTGAGGGTGCGCACCAGCGTGCGGGCCCCCGGGGTCAGCACCAGCTTCTCGCGCACGTCGTCCAGCACGTCGGCGTCGAGCCCCTTCAGCAGGGCGACACGGCGGCGCAGCGAGTCCTCGAAGTCCAGTTCACCGCGCATGGCCTCCTCGGTGACCCGGGCGACCTCGTCGCCGCAGCCCGCGTGCTCGGCCAGCAGCTCGATGACCTCACCCTGGATGAGGGTGGAGTCCACGTCCATGACCACCAGGTGCTTGGAGCGCCGGTGCAGACCGGCGGCCTGCACCGCCACGTCGATCGACTGGGTGACCGCCTCCATCGCCAGGTCCGCGCGCAGGCGCTCGGTGTCGGCCCCGGACACGGCCAGCGAGACGGCGGTCACGGGGTAGTTGGCGAGCTGCTCGATCCGGTCGATGTTGGCCCCCGCGCGCGCCACGCACGAGGCGATCGCGCCGAGCGCCGACGGACGCAGCGGGTCGGCCAGGATCGTGACGTCGAGCCTGCCGTCGCCGCTGGAGCCCACGCGCTCGCCGCCCTCGGCGAAGTCGACCTCCATGTCCAGGTCGACGACGGTCTTCTCGACGGCGCTGCGGATCTCGCCGAACATGCGCTCGCGGCTGACACCGGGCGCGGCCCGGTCGTCGACCTCGAGGAGCGAGGCGAGGACCAGGCGACCGCCGATGACCACCTGCTCGAGGTCGGTGAGGATCACCGGGAAGACCGACAGGGTGCTCAGCAGTCGGGCGCTCACACCGGGACGATCGCGGCCGGTCACCGTCACCAGGAGCGTTTTGGGCACAGAATTCGCAAGAGTCATGACGGGGTCTAAGGTACTCCGCCGTCCCGGAGTGGCGTAGACCAGGTCACCGAACGTTCCTCAGCCGCTAACCCGCTGGTCATCAGGGGTCGGGGCGTTGCCGGGCAAAACGGGCCTACCACTTGCGCTTCTTCTTCGGGGCCTTGGTCCGCACCTCGACACCGCCCAGCAGGCAGGTGCCGGTGAGCCGGATGGTGGGGGCGTTCGGGTCGGTGACGTTGTCGACCTTGGACATGTCGACACCGCCCAGGATCGCGTTCACCGAGCTGACGACCCGGACGCCGTGCGGGACGACCATCTCCAGCCCGCCCAGGGCCACGGCGCACTGGATGACGACCTCGCGCTGGGACAGCACGGCCTCGCGCAGGTCGAGTTCGATCCCGCCGCACAGCACAGAGACGTTCGTGTGCGGCTCGACCAGCCAGCGGCCCGCGCGCTCGACCCCGCCGAACACGGCGGAGACGGTCTCCCTGCCCTGGCTTTCGGCGGCCAGCCGCCGGGCCTCCTCGGAGGAGACGGTCATGCCGACCGGCTCGGCGGGCGAAGCGGGACCGGTGCCGGCGGCGGGGGGCAGGTCGTGGGTGACGGGGGCCAGCTCGCCCAGGGTCCTGGCACGGTAGACCGCGTCCAGGCGCTCCTCCAGCTCGTCGTGGCCGATGCGGCCCTCGGCGAGCGCGTCGCGGAGCCGCGCGGCGGTGCGGTCGCGGTCGGCGTCGGACGCGCGGATGCGGTCTGGCTCCATGTTCTGGTTCCTCAACTCGACTCTCCGGGAAACCGTCAGCAGGACAAGCCGAACTTCTTCTTCGCGCCCGGGGCGAGCGTCTTGACCTCGACGCCGCCGAAGATGAGCGCTCCGGTCAGCCGGACGACCGGCGCGTCCGCGGGGACGTCCGAGGCGAGCCCTTTGAGGGTGGCCCCGCCGAAGATCGCCGTGGTCGAGTTCGTGACGCGCACGCCGGGCGGAACGACCACCTCGAGCCCGCCGAACACCACCCCGCACTGGACGACGACCTCGCGCTGGGACAGCACGGCCTCGCGCAGGTCCAGTTCGACGCTGCCGAACAGCGCGGAGACGTTGGTGCGCGGCTCGACCAGCCAGCGGCCGGTCCGCTCCGCGGAGCCGAAGACGGCGGTGATGTTCTCCGCGCCGTCGGGGGAGGGCGCGAGGTCCTCGGAGATCCGGCCGGTCGCCGGAGAGGCGGGCGCGGTGCCGAGATCGGCGGTGATCGGGACGAGCTCGCCCAGCGTCTTGGCGGAGTACAAGGACTCCAGCCGTTCGGCGTGCTCCTCCTGGTCGAGGCGACCGTCGGCGAGGGCGTCGGCGAGGACCTGGGCGACGCGGTCGCGGTCGGCGTCGGACGCGCGCATGAGGTTCGGCTTCGGGGGCTGGGGCTGGTTCGCGATGTTCGCCATGGTCACAAGTATCCCCGTGCGGGACGGCGGGTGGATCGGGAAACGACCCTGATGTCTCCCCGATACGGGGACCCCGAGACCCTGACGCTCCTGTACCGGGCGCCGCCGCGGCGGGCCGTTCACGGTCCCGGCGGCCGCTCCAGGACCGCGCAGTAGGCGGCGACCCGGGCGCGCCGCACCGCACGGTCGAGCAGGCGCAGCGCGGAGCGGCGGGACTCCATCTGGGAGCCGCTCAGCCCCCGGCCCTCGTCCGCGCCGGCCAGACGCACGACGACGGCCAGCCGGTCGGCGAGGGCGGCGAGGCGGTGCGCCCGCTGCGGGTAGCCGGGGGCGAGCCCCTCGGTGGGGGCGCGTCCGGCGTCGCGCAGCTCCGCCAGCGCCCCGACCACCTCGGGCCCCCAGGAGGCGACGTCGTCGACCTGGCCGAACAGCGCGGTGGACTCCCGGATCGCGATGTTGAGCCCGTGCTCGGACTCGGCCAGCTGGACCGCCTCCGGGAGGGAGTCGGCGGCCGGGTAAGGGGTCCAGGAGACGCCCCGGTACGAGGAGCCGCGCAGGTCGGTGCGGGGCACGAGCCCGACCTGGCGGTCGGCCAGGCGCACCAGCACCGCCTCCCGGGCCTCGATGGCCGCCGAGTTGAGCTCCGCGGTGCCCACCAGGCCGAGCGGGTCACCGGGAACGGGGAGGCTCAGGCGGAACGCGGCCAGTCCGAGGCCGCGCAACCGGGCCAGCGCGCTGCGCAGCGGCGCGCCCGGCTCGAACGGCAGGGACGGGTCGGCCACCGCTCCGACCAGGTGCGGTCCGGTCCGCCGCTCCACCGCGTCGACGGCGTCGTCCAGTCCCACCTGACCGGCCAGCCAGGCGTTGCCCCAGGCGACCAGGGGTGCCGATGACAGTTCTTCAAGCATCGGTTCACAGTATTAGCCATGTCCACCGGTTCGTCAGGGGTTCGCGCCACCGGGGCCGCGTCGCGTCCCCGGAAGGGGCGTCACCCCGCGGGAACCCGGCTCCGGCGGAAACCCGGAGTCCAGTATGTTCGCTAGTCGGGTGTGACGAAGGAGAGCGATGAACGGGCACGTGCTGCGCATGAGCGGCGTCGGGGTACGCCGCGGTCGGGCCGAACTGCTGGACGGGGTCGACTGGACGGTCGAGGAGGACGAGCGCTGGGTGGTCATCGGCCCCAACGGGGCGGGCAAGACCACGCTGCTGCGGATCGCCGCCACGCAGCTGCACCCCACCCGGGGGACGGTCGACGTGCTGGGGGAGCGCCTCGGCGGCAGCGACGTGTTCGAGCTGCGGCCGCTCATCGGTTTCGCCAGTTCCGCGGTCGCCGGCCGGATCGAGGACGACAGCGTGGTCCGCGAGCTCGTCGTCAGCGCCGCCTACGGCTACCTGGGCAGCGGCAAGGAGCAGTACGGCACCCCCGACCACGCGCGGGCCCGCGCGCTGCTCGCCCGCTGGGGCGCCGTTCAGCTGGAGGACCGCAGGTTCGGGACCCTTTCGGAGGGGGAGCGCAAGCGGGTGCTGATCGCGCGCTCGCTGATGGCGGACCCGGAGCTGCTCCTGCTGGACGAGCCCGCGGCGGGCCTGGACCTCGGCGGCCGGGAGGACCTGGTGCGCCGACTCGGCCGACTGGCGGGCGACGAGGCGGCGCCCGCGATGGTCGTCGTCACCCACCACGTGGAGGAGATCCCGCCAGGCTTCACGCACGCCCTGCTGCTGCGCGGGGGAGGGGTCGTGGCCGCGGGACCGCTGGAGGACGTGATGACCGCCGACAACCTCAGCGCGACCTTCGGCCTGGAACTCAAGGTCGAGAACGACGGGGACCGCTGGTCCGCGCGCGCCGTCTGAGCCGCATCCGGCGAAGCGGCGCCCGACCGACGCCCCGGACGGCCGGAGCCCGGACCCCGTTCGCGGACCGGATCCGCGAACGGGTGGACACGCGCGACCAGGCGGCCCGCCTCCGAGGGCCGGCCGGGGGACCCGCACCGGGCCCCCGGACCGGCCCCGGTGGTCCCGAACCCGGACGAAAGCCCCGCGGACGTGCTCCGTAGCCTGGACGCAGTCTTCCGGCACGGGCCGGATAACGACCACGAAGGCCACGGATGAACTGGTGGGAAGCGCTTGCGGTCCTGGGGGCGGGGATCGGGGCGGGCGGCATCAACGCGGTGGTCGGATCGGGGACGCTGCTGACCTTCCCGGTGCTGCTGGCGCTCGGCTTCCCACCGGTGGTCGCCACCGTCTCCAACAGTGTCGGGCTGGCGCCCGGCTCCCTCACCGGCGCCATCGGCTACCGCAGGGAGCTCGCCGGGCAGCGCACCCGGCTGCTGCGCTTCGGCGCGATGTCCTTCCTGGGGGCGATCACCGGCGGGGTCCTGCTGCTGAACCTCCCCGAGCGGGTGTTCGCGGTGGTCGTCCCGGTCCTCATCCTGCTGGCCTGTGTACTCATCGTGTTCCAGCCCAGGATCAACGCCTGGCTGCGCGCGCGCCGCCCGGCCCGCCCGAACGGCGGCCCCCTGCTGCCGTTCGGGATCTACGGGGCCGGTGTGTACGGCGGCTACTTCGCGGCGGCCCAGGGCATCATCCTGATCGGCCTGATCGGCAGTTCCCTGGACGAGGAGCTCCAGCGCGTCAACGCCCTGAAGAACGCGCTGACCTTCGTCGTCAACTCCACCGCGGCCGTCTTCTACATCCTCTTCGCGACCCCGTCCTGGCCCGTCGTGTGCCTCATCGCCGTCGGATCGGTGGTCGGGGGATACCTGGGGGCGCGTTTCGGCCGCAGGCTCAAACCGGTCGCGCTGCGCGTCCTGGTCGTGGTCATCGGCCTCACCGCGGTGGTGCAGCTGCTGCTGCGGTGAGTCAGCCCCTGCGGAGGTAGCCGCGCCGTTCCGCGTCGTCGATCAGGGCGAGGGCGTAGGAGCCCAGAGCCTCCGAGCCCTCGGAGATGATCTTCACCTTCTCGAGCACCTGCTCCTTGGTCACCCCGAACTGCTTCCAGGTGCCGCCGTCGGTGTGCCAGTTGGCGAGCATCGGGGCGAGCCGGTCGACCGCCTTGGCGAAGCGCGCCTCGGACGTCTCACGGGCCTCGAACTCGTCCCACAGCGCCCGTGCCCGGATCGCCTGGTCCTCGGGCAGCAGCGTGAAGATGCGGTCCGCCGCCAGCCGCTCGCGCTCCGCCTGCGACTCCGACGCGGCGGTGTCGTAGACGAAGGTGTCGCCCGCGTCGATCTCGACGACGTCGTGCAGCAGCAGCAACTCGACCACGTGCTCGATGTCGGTGCCCTCGGGGGCGTACTCGGCGAACACCCGCGCGGCCACCGCCAGGTGCCAGGAGTGCTCCGCGTCGTTCTCCCTGCGGGAACCGTCGACGAGCAGGTTGCGGCGCAGGATCCGCTTGAGTTTGTCGACCTCCAGGACGAACCGGAGCTGGGCAGTGAGTCGTTCATGATCAACGCCGCTGGTGAACACCGGTGCGGGCTCGGTCACGTGAGTCGCCCTCCTAGAAAACTTGTCGCACGCGAGTCCCGCGGGGGAGAGGCCGTAGGCCCCGGCGCGGGCGCGCGGCGGGAACGGGCCGCTGAGCGGGGGACACGTGCGATTATTCATCACGATGGTGGATACCAGAGGAAAACACCGGGTCCCACGCCACAGACATCCATGCAATGCGGGCATCCTGACGGGGAGGCATCGGGCAGAGGAGGAGCCATGGAGCGACGGATGAACGACAGACCGCGGCTGGTCGTCATCGGCGGGGATGCCGGGGGGATGAGCGCGGCCTCGCAGGCCCGCCGCCGCGGCCCCGAGGACCTGGAGATCCTCGCGCTGGAACGTGGGACCTACACCTCCTACTCGGCGTGCGGCATTCCCTACCTGGTCGGGAAGACCGTATCGAGTCCGCAGGACCTGATCGCCCGCGACCCCGAGACCTTCGCGCGCGACTTCTCGATTCTGGTGCGGACCGGGACCGAGGCCACGGACATCGACCTCCAGGAGCGGACGGTCCACACGGTCGACGCGGCCGGAACCGAGCGGGAGGAGCGCTACGACCACCTGGTGGTCGCCACCGGGGCGGTGCCGAACCGTCCCGAGCTGCCCGGGGCCAGGGCCGAGGGCGTCTTCGGGGTGCAGACCCTCGTGGACGGGATCAGGCTGCGCGAGTACCTGGACACGCGCGGTCCGCGCCGCGCGGTGGTCGTGGGGGGCGGGTACATCGGGCTGGAGATGGCCGAGGCGTTCCTGGAGCGGGGGATCGCGGTCACCGTGCTGGACGGCGGCCCCGAACCGATGGGGACGCTCGACGCGGACATGGGCGCGCTGGTGCGCGAGGCGATGACGGAGATGGGCGCGGTCTTCCGGCCCTGGGCGTGGGTGACCGGGTTCGAGACCGACAAGGGCCGGGTGCGCGCGGTGGCGACCGCCGACGCGGTGTACGAGGCGGAGGTCGTGGTCCTCGGACTCGGCGTGCGCCCCGACAGCGACCTGGCCCGCGCCGCGGGACTGCGGATCGGACCGACCGGCGGGATCGTGGTGGACCGGCGTATGCGCACGTCGGACGAGAACGTCTGGGCGGCGGGAGACTGCGTCGAGACCTTCCACCGCGTCTCGCGCGCGCCGGTGGCGATCGCGCTGGGTACGCACGCCAACAAGCAGGGCAGGGTCGCGGGCACCAACATCGGCGGCGGCTACGCGAGCTTCGGCGGGGTCGTGGGAACGGCCGCCACCAAGCTCTGCGGCCTGGAGATCGCGCGCACCGGGCTGAACGAGGCGGAGGCGCGCTCAGCGGGTTTCGAGTTCGAGACGGTGACCGTCGACTCCACCACCCGTGCCGGCTACTACCCCGACGCGGGGGCCGTCACCGTCAAGCTCCTCGCCGAGCGCCGCACCGGCCGGCTGCTGGGGGGCCAGATCGTGGGGGCCGAGAACGCGGCCAAGCGGGTGGACGTGCTCGCCACCGCGCTGTGGAACGAGATGACGGTGGAGGAGGTCGCCGGGATGGACCTCTCCTACGCGCCGCCGTTCTCCCCGGTGTGGGACCCGGTGCTCATCGCCGCCCGCAAGCTCGCCGAGCGCGCGTACTGAACCGCCGGACTCACAACCGGACGGTCGCCTCGGCGCCGGTGCCCAGGTGCAGGTGGAACCACTCGGCGAGGGCGCGGTCGGCCAGCACGTTGCCGGGGGTCGGCGGGCCCGGCTCCAGACCGGGCTCGGGTCCCATCGTGTGGGCGAGGTCGGGGATCACGATGTGCCGCAGGGTGTGCGGCAGGTGGTACGCGGCCAGCGCGTCGTGCAGGAGCCGGCCGTGGCTCGGGCGGATGATCTCGTCGTGCCCGCCGTTGACGATGAGCAGAGGCGTCCGGGGGGTGCGGGCGGAGAGCTCGTCGGCCCGGTCGGCGAAGTCCAGCCACGTGGCGATCTCGCGGGACTTCTCGCTCCAGTGGTAGGTGACGCCGAGCCGGCGCGCACGGGCCGCGAGCACCTGGGTCGGGTCGATGACGGGGTTGACCACGCCCACCGCGCTGATCGGGAGGTCTCCCTCGGCGAGCGCGAGGAGGGCCGCGGCGCCGCCCGCGCCGACGCCCATCAGGCCGGCGGGGCCGTCCGCGACCGGGAAGGTGTTCCGCAGTTCGGCGACGGTGCGGTCGAGTTCGGCGGCGGCCTGCTCCACGACCGGTCCGTACAGCTGGATCAGGTAGTCGGTCTGACCCAGCCGGTTCACCTCGGGGACGCCTCCCTGGGGCAGGCGGTGTCCGAAGAGGGGGAGGCCGAAGTAGAACTTCCAGGCGTGCAGCCCGAAGAGCGGGAGTGCTCCGGCCATCGCGGCCTCGCTGCGCGGCGGTTCGAAGGCGTGCAGCCCGATGACCATGGGCGCGGGACGGCTGGTGTCGACCGGCGGGACCGCGAGGTACGGAACCCCGGCGGCGGTCCCGGTCAACGGGTCGGCGAGTGTGCTGTCGGCTACCACTGAGGGTTCCTCCCCTGTTCAAACGCGCTGCGCCGACCACGGAGGGCGGTGTGCCGCCACGCGTTGCGAACCTCGGCGCGCGTAGTGGGCGAGAAAAGGATGCGGTCGGCGAAGGGAGCGCGACGGGCGCGGAGCGGTGCGGGTCTCCCCGTGGCGGCTCGCGCGCCGTGCTTCCGGATCGGAGCGGTCCGCGCCGTGTCCGGGCGCGTCGGACGGGGCCCGCGGGGCCTCCGACCGGATCCGGATCGGTGCTACTTTACCGTTCTTTTCCGGTGTGTCCTATTTTGTCATAAACCTTTGTCATCTTCTCGGCCTCGGGCCGAAAAGCTGCTCCAGATATCCGCGGACCAGCAGTTTTGCCTCGGCGATGAGGCGCGGATCGCCGTCGGGGTCGTCGCGGAAGGCCAGTTTGAGTACGGCGTCCGAGGCCTCGACCGCCACGACGATCGCTCGGTCCAGCTTCTCACCGTCGGACGCCCCCGCGACGGAGATCAGCAGATCTCGCAGCCTTCCCGCGATGACCCTGTTGTTCTCGTTGTCCGAGTCGAGCAGCCGTATGTCCACCACGTCGCCGAAGTGCAGGCTGCGGAAGCCCGGTTCGTTGCGGTGCATGTCGATGTACTCGTCGACGATCGCGTCGACGGCCTCGGTCCAGTGCCCGAAGGACTCCTCCGCCAGCCGGTTGGCGACCCGCAGGGTGAAGGTGTCCAGGTAGCGCAGCCCCAGTGCCTGGGTGATGGCCTTCTTGTCCGGGAAGAACTGGTAGACCGAGCCGATGGCGACCCCGGCGCGCTCGGCGATCCTGGTCGTGGACAGCTCGGTGTAGCCGCCCTCGTCGAGGAGCTCGGCGCAGGCGTCCAGCATCCGCTGGACGCGCGCCATGCTGCGCTGCTGTGCGGGAAGCCGGCGCAGCGGGGCGTTGGCCAGGGACTGGTCCGGCGAGGCGACCCGGTTTTTCCGAGTGTTCTCGGCGTTGTCCCCCGGGCGTTCGTCGGCGTTGGAGCCGTGACGCTGCGCGGGAGCGGTGGTCGAGGAGGTTCGGGAAGTAGTCGTCACGTCTTCTATGATGCCTTTCCGAATTCAATTGGTTCCCGTAATATTCCGGTTTCGAGCTCGGCCGGGGCGGTGTGGACGCTTTTGGCCACTTCCGGTCGGGATAGCGAAGCAACCCCGTTGGGAAGAACCACGGAGCCGCTCTCGTCGGAATACCCCGATCCGGCGCGTCCCGATTTCCCGCGGGTTTCCAATGAGGGTTCGACTATCGCGTTCTAGCAGGTGGGGGTGGGGAGGTAGCGGTTCGAACCGTCTCCCGCCAAGGCGTCGGCCGGATAGCGGACAGGGGACCGGCGCGGATGGCGCGACCACCGTCGCTGTTTCGGCGGGGGAGTCGGGGTGGCGGCCGCTCCCGGCCTTTTCCGTCCGTCGATTCCCAATCAACCGGCTCCGCGGCCCGGGGCGGGCCTGCCGGGGCGGACGCGACCGGACCCGATTCACGTGACCGGGGCGGCCGGCGCCCGCACCCGGTGCCGGGGGACCGCTCCGGAGCCGACCGGGGCCCGTTTCTGACAATTATTTGTGAAGAACGTCTGATTCGCTTTGGGGAGGACGCCCTGTCTCACTAGCGTCCACGTATGAACAGCACCGCCGTTCCCGCCTCCGGAATCGAGGCGTTCATCAGAGAGCTGCCCAAAGTAGAGCTCCACGTCCACCTGGAAGGCTCGATGCAGCCCGAGACCTTCCTCCGGCTGGTCCGCAAGCACGACGTGGCCGGGCTGCCGCGCTCGCTCGAAGAGGTCGACGCGTACTACGAGTTCCGGGACTTCCCGCACTTCATCGACGTGTACATCGCCTCGGTGGAGGTGCTGCGCGACGAGGAGGACTTCGCGCTGCTCACGGCCGACGTGGCGGCCCGGCTCGCCGCGCAGAACGTCCGGTACGCCGAGCTGCACATCAGCCTCTACAACCACCTGATGCGCGGCATCCCCGCGTCCGTGGTCTTCGCCGGGGTCGAGCACGGCCGCAGGGAGGCCGAGCGCGAGCACGGGATCCGGCTGCGCTGGATCCCCGACTTCCCCGGAGACTTCGGGGTGGAGGCGGGGGAGCGGACCCTGGACGCGGTGCTCGCCGACGGGCCCTCCAGCGTCGTGGGGTTCGGGGTGGGCGGCATCGAGGTGGACCGCGTCCCCTTCAAGGGGATCTACGACCGGGCCCGCGCCGCCGGGCTGCACAGCCTTCCGCACGCCGGGGAGAACGGCGGCCCGCAGCGGGTGTGGGACGCGGTCACCGTGCTGGGCGCCGAGCGGATCGGGCACGGCATCGACAGCATGAAGGACCCGCGTCTCGTCGACCACCTGGGGCAGGCGCGGATCCCGGTGGACGTCTCGCCCACCTCCAACCTGCGCACCCGCGCGATCTCGACCATCGAGGAGCACCCGCTGCCGCGCATGCTGGAGGCGGGCCTGGTGGTGACCCTGAACTCCGACGACCCGCCCATGTTCGGAACCGACCTGCTGAACGAGTACCGGACCGCGCACGCCCTCGGCCTGGGAGCGGCGGACCTGGCCCTCCTGGCCCGCAACGGCGTGGCGGCCTCGTACCTGGACGACGCGGACAAGCGGGGGCTGACCGCCGAGATCGACGCGGTCCTGGCCGGGGCGTGACGGGGGCGGTGGAGGGCGCGGCCCTCCACCGCCCCGGAGGGGGTCAGGCGCTCGAACCGTCGGGCTCGGCGGTCAGGCCGGCTCCGCCGCACCGGTCCCGGTAGCCCTCGAAGGAGGCCACGCCCTGCTCGGCGGCGTCCCCCTCGTGCAGGACCGGCACACCGCCCTGGATCTCGCCGGGAAGCCACTCGCTGTCGAGGACCTCGTCCCCCTGGAGGGTCAGCCGCAGCACGCCGGTCTCGGCGGTGGGGCCGTCGAAGTTGTAGAAGACGAAGTTGCCCAGGCCGTAGTGCACGTAGGAGCCGCCCATGTAGCCGCCCGGGCCGACCACGTGCGCGTGCCCGCCCACGACGGCGGTGGCGCCCGCGTCGATGAGCTGCCGGGCGAGGTCGGGGGCGTGCGGGAGCGGGCAGTGGTCGCCTTCGCGGCCCCAGTGCAGGAACACGATGACGGCGTCGGCCTCGGCCCGGGCCTCCTCGACCGCCTGGAGCGCGCGCGGCAGCGCCTCGCCCTTGGTGGAGGCCAGACCGGGCTTGCCGTCGCCGGCCGTCCACTCGGCCGTCAGGTGCTCGTCCATGACGTCGGTGGCGCCGATGACCGCCAGCGTGTTCCCGTTGACCTCGAAGACCTCCGGCGCGTAGGCCTCGTCCGCGTCATCGCCTGCCCCGACCAGCGGGAATCCCGCGGCCTCGGCGTTGGCGAGCGTGTCGGCGAGGCCGTCGGCCCCGAAGTCCATACCGTGGTTGTTGGCCAGGGTCGCCACGTCGATCCCGGCGGAGTCCAGGGCGGTGAACGCGGTGGCGGGGGCCCGGAAGGCGAACTGCTTGCCGGGCGCCCGGGTGCCCCCGCCGGTGACAGCGGTCTCCAGGTTGACCACGCTGACGTCGGCCTCCCGGAACACCGTCGAGACCGGGCCGACCGCGGTGGCTGGGTCCGCGTCCAGCCGCTGGCGGAGCATCCCCTCGAACATGACGTCGCCGCCGATGGCGACGGTGTACGGCTCCCCGGCGGACTCGCTCGGGGCGGGCGCCGCGGATTCCGCGGGGGCGCCGTCCCGGGGCTGGTCCGCGGCGACGGGCGCGCCGACATCGGTGTCGCAGGCGGTGGCCGCGAGGGCGGTGGCCAGGAGCAGCGCGCCGAGGCGGAGTGGGGGGCCGTACGGGACGAACGGGGGAGTCCGGGGGATCACGAGGGTCTCCTGGGGGGCTGGTTCGGCCGGTGTCGGTAGGACGCCCGAAGCCGGTCCTCCGTTGAGAGGGGCCGGGCCATGAGTCTTACTCGTTACGGATGCCGGGCTTTCCTCCTCCGAATCGGGGACGCCGGCGGTCGCGACTGCCGGTGATCATAACTTCTCCCTGTGTCGCCATGGGGGGAAAGGGAATGTTCCGTCGGCGGACGCTTGTCTGTAAGAGTTCGTTTTCTTGAACCATTCCAGTTAATGCCCTAGAGTGAGGCCATGGACGACGCCGCCGCTCTCCGCGCGGCCGGGCTGCGGGTGACCGCCTCCCGGCTGGCGATCCTCGACGCGATCAGGCTGGGAAACCACCTGGACGCCGACCGTGTCGCGCGTGCCGTTCGGGAGCGGGTCGGCCACGTGTCGACCCAGGCGGTCTACGACAGCCTGCACGCCCTGACGGGCGCCGGGCTGCTCCGCCGCATCGAACCCGCCGGTTCACCGGCGCGCTACGAGGCCCGGGTCGGGGACAACCACCACCACCTGGTCTGTCGTCGCTGTGGAGAGGTGACCGACGTCGACTGCGTGACCGGCCGGGCCCCGTGCCTGGAGCCGTCGCAGACGCACGGTTACGACATCGACGAAGCCGAAGTGGTGTTCTGGGGCGTCTGTCCCGAGTGCCGGTCCGCGGGCGCGGCCCCGGACGCCAGAACCCCCGGAGCCACTCCGCGCGGCGCGTGAACCGGGACCCACCCGATGACCACCGGCCTCCCCGGAGGGCGGTACCCGCATGTTTTTCGAGGCCGAGCTTCATCAGAAAGGTGTGAGCAGTGGTTGCTTACAGCACGGACGACGCCGGGATCCCGGCACCGCACGACGGACTCTCGCAGTCGGTCGGCCCGAACGGCCCCCTGCTGCTGCAGGATCACTACCTGATCCAGAAGCTGGCGCACTTCGACCGCGAGCGCGTCCCCGAGCGCGTGGTGCACGCCAAGGGCGGCGGCGCCTACGGCGAACTCGAGATCACCGAGGACGTCAGCCAGTACACCCGGGCGGGCCTGTTCCAGAAGGGGAAGAAGACCCCGCTGCTGCTGCGCTTCTCCACTGTCGCCGGTGAGCTGGGCAGCGCCGACTCCGCCCGCGACCCCCGCGGCTTCGCGCTGAAGTTCTACACCGAGGAGGGCAACTACGACCTCGTCGGCAACAACACCCCGATCTTCTTCATCCGGGACCCCTCGAAGTTCCCCGACTTCATCCACTCGCAGAAGCGCCGCGCGGACAACCAGCTGCGCGACAACAACAACCAGTGGGACTTCTGGACGCTGAACCCGGAGTCGGCCCACCAGGTCTCCTTCGTGATGACCGACCGCGGCACCCCGAAGAACTGGCGCCACATGCACGGCTTCGGCAGCCACACCTTCATGTGGTACAACGCGGCCGGTGAGAAGTTCTGGGTCAAGTACCACTTCAAGACCGACCAGGGCGTCGAGAACCTGACCGCGGGCGAGGCCAAGGCACTGGAGGCCGAGGACCCCGACGCCTTCCGCCGCGACCTGTGGAACGCGATCGAGAAGGGCGAGTACCCCTCCTGGACGGTCAACGTCCAGGTCATGCCCTTCGAGGCCGCCGCCGACTACCGGTTCAACCCGTTCGACCTGACCAAGGTCTGGCCGCACGAGGACTACCCCGAGATCACCATCGGCAGGTTCACGCTGAACCGGAACCCGCAGAACTACTTCGCCGAGCTGGAGCAGTCCGCCTTCCAGCCGTCGAGCATGGTTCCCGGCATCGCCGCCAGCCCGGACAAGATGCTCCAGGGGCGCCTGTTCTCCTACCCGGACACCCAGCGCTACCGCATCGGCCCGAACTTCCTGCACCTGCCGGTGAACCGCCCGCTGTCGCCGGTGCACAGCTACAACCGTGACGGTGCGATGGCCTTCCACGCCAGCCCGGACCCGGTCTACGCCCCGAACACCGTGGGCGGCCCGGTCGCCGACCAGGAGCTGTTCACGGGCGCGGACTACCACGTCGCGGGTGAGATCGTGCGCTCGGCCTACGAGCTGCACAAGGAGGACGACGACTTCGCCCAGCCGCGCGCGCTGTGGGAGAAGGTCCTGACCGACTCCGAGCGCGCCAACCTGGTGGGCAACATCGTCGGCCACGCCTCGGCCCCCGAGGTCACGGCGGACATGAAGAGGCGCGTCGTCGAGTACTGGACCAACGTCCACCCGGACCTGGGCGGCGGCGTCGCCAAGGGCCTGGGCGTCCAGGGCTAGGACCCGGGCAGAGCCCGCTGTCGGCGAACCCCGGTCGGGATCCACGGATCCCGACCGGGGTTCTTCGCGTCCGAGGGGAGGCACGGACGCCCCGGGGGGTTTGACGGGTTTTGTGGAAATGCGATGAATTCCCCTCTTATTGGGTTGCCGGGAGGCCCGAGAATCGGAATTCCATCCTTCTCCGTGTGCGGGGGCCTGTTTTGCCGTTGCCGCGTCATGGCCGGTCAAAGCGGACATTTTAGGAACTTGGCCGACTGTGTTCCAGGATTTACGGGAATTCTGTCCAAAGCCCTTCCAGTCGTCCGAAAGGCTGCTAGCGTTGCCGTTCGTCAGCAGGTGGGAGCGGTTTTCCGCTCTCTATTCCGGACGGCCTGCGCTGCTGATCGACCGGGCCGGTCCCCGGCGCCCTTCGGGTGCTGATCCACGCTTCTCGTTAGTCGGGCGGCGATTCACCGATCCGCTCGCGGTGACTCTCCGTCCTTGATTGCTCACTCAAAGTTTTTGATGGGCGAAAGGTCGTGCCGAAACATGCGCAAGAAGAAGATGCTCGCCACCGCCTCCACCGCCGCGCTCACCGTCGGCCTGGTGGGCGCTTTCTCCCCCTTCTCCCCCTTCGCGTTCGCGGACCAGATCACCGATGGCTCGGGCGGTGTGGCCGGGGGGAACCAGGTCAACGTGCCGGTGGATGTCGAGGCCGGGCTCTGCGGCAACGCCCTGGCCGCGCTGGGTCTGTCCAAGGCCGAGTGCACCGAGGTCTCCCGGGTCCTCTACGCCGCCAGTGACGAGGGACAGGCGGCCGGCGGGCAGGCGTCCGACGGCTCGGGGGGCGTGGCCAGCGGGAACCAGGTCAACATCCCGGTGGACGCCGCGGTCGACGTCTGCGGCAACTCGGTCGCGGTCGGCGGCCTGTCCAAGGCCGAGTGCACCGAGGTGGTCCACGAGATCGCCGGCTCCTCGGAGAACGAGCAGGCGTCCGACGGCTCGGGGGGCGTGGCCAGCGGGAACCAGATCAACATCCCGGTGAACATCGCGGTCGAGGTCTGCGGCAACTCCATCGGGGTCCTGGGCGTCTCCAAGGCCGAGTGCGAGACGGTCGTCGACGCGATCAGCGCCTCGTCCGACAACGAGGGCGGCGGCGGGCAGGCGTCCGACGGCTCGGGGGGCGTGGCCAGCGGGAACCAGGTCAACATCCCGGTGGACGCCGCGGTCGACGTCTGCGGCAACGCGGTCACCGTGCTGTCGTTGGCCGAGACCGAGTGCATGGAGGAGATCACCGACGGCGGGGAGCCCGGGGACGGCGAGGGCCCGGAGCAGCCCGGGGAGCCCGGGGACTCCGACGGCGAGGAGCCCGGAGACGACTCGGAGGGCCCGGAGCAGCCCGGGGAGCCCGGGGACTCCGACGGCGAGGAGCCCGGAGACGACTCGGAGGGCCCCGGTGACGACCGCGGGGGCGAGGAGGCCGAGGCCGACGAGAGGCCCGCTGCGGACGGCAGCCTGCCGGTGACCGGTGTCGCCCTCGGCGGACTGGTCGCCGCCGCGGTCGCGGCCCTGGGCGGCGGCGGCGCGGCGATGTACCTGAGCCGCAGGAAGAAGGCGGCCGCGGCCGCGTCGCAGGAGTAGCGGCCCCGCCCGATCCGAGCCCGCTCCCGGCCGCTCCGGCCGGGGGCGGTTCGGCGCCGGGAATCCGCCGGCCGGATCGTCGGGGTGTCCTCGTGCGTGGCGCGGTGACGGGGGCGGCGACGGCGGGCGGGGGTCGGGGCCGCGCCCATGCTGTCCGTTGCGTGAGGGGTCCGTTGACGGTCGTGGGGGGGGTGGGCGGGGGGGCCCCCCCCCCGCCCGACTGCCCCCCACCCGCGCCAACAAACACCCAGCCCCCCAAAC
>NZ_SNYN01000001.1:225937-687591 GCF_004363075.1 Actinorugispora endophytica | reverse complement strand
GGGCCGGCCCCTTTGGTGTCGTTGGGGTGGGGGGCGTGTGGCGGGTGGTGGTTTTCCCCCCCCCCCCGCCCCCCCCCGGGCCCCACCCCCCACGACCGTCAACAAAACCACCGGTGCCCGAAACACCCCCGCGTCGGAGCTTCCCTAGAGGACCTCGGGGAGGTCGTCGTGCAGGATCTTCTGGAAGAGCACGTGGTCCTGCCAGGCGCCCTGAATCAGCAGGTAGTTCTCGGCCAGGCCGAAGCGGGTGAAACCGGCCTTGGCGAGGACCCGCTGGGAGGCGGTGTTCCCGGGGAGCGTCCCGGCCTCCACCCGGTGCAGGCCGAAGGAGGAGCGGGCGACCCACAGCATGTGCTCCACGGCGTTGGTGATGATGCCGCGCCCCTGGAAGTCGGCGTCGATCCAGTAGCCGAGCGAACCGCTGAGCAGCGGCCCCCGGACGATGTTGTTGATGCTGACGGAACCGATGATCCTCTCACGGGTCCTGATGACCCACTGCGAGCCCGCGCCCCTCTCGTGCTCGGCCGTCCGGCGTCTGATGACGTTCGCCTGCCCCGACGCGGTGTAGAACCACTGCGGCCGCAGCGGTTCCCACGGGCGCAGGTGCTCCCGGTTGCGCAGGTAGGCCGCGGCCAGGTCGCGGGAGTCCCCCTCCTGCACGGGGCGGGTCCAGACTTCGGTGGCGAGGGCGATGCCGTCATTGGTCACCCCTGGATTATCCGTCCGGACACGGGGAGGCCGTGGTTCCGCGGCGCCCCCGGGCGGCGGCGCGGCGGAACGGGTGGGCCGGTGCGGGGCGCCGCCCGGGGTCTCATAGCCTCGATGGTGTGCTCCGCGTCCTGACCTCACCCCGAATGCTGGCGTTCCACGCGCTGGTGCTCCTCGTCGTGCCCTCGTTCGTCTGGCTGGGCTTCTGGCAGTACGAGCGTTCGGTGGCCAAGTCCGTGGTGGTCGAACTCCAGGAGGCCAACCTCGCGAGCGAGCCGGTGCCCCTCGACGAACTGGGGGCGGTCGGCGCGGACGTGCCGAGGGAGGACCGCTGGCGGAGCGTCACCGCCACGGGGACGTACGATCCCGAGCACGAGCTCCTGGTGCGCAACCGGGACGGCCTGGACGGGGTCGGACTCTACGTCGTCACCCCGCTGGTGACCGGGGACGGCTCGGCGGTGCTGGTCAACCGGGGCTGGGTGCCGCAGCCGCCGACCTCGACAGAGCAGCCCGAGGTGCCGCCCGCCCCGGACGGCGAGGTGACGGTGACCGGCCGGCTCCAGTTCAGCGAGACCCCCGAGAACACCGGCATCCGCGTGCGCGACGGCCTGCCCGAGGGGCAGATCATGGTCATCGACGTGGCCGCCATCGCGGAGGAGGCGCCCTACCCCCTCTACGGCGGTTTCGTGGAGCTGGTGGAGCAGGCCCCGCCGTCCGACCCGGCCCCCGCCCCGGTCCCGGTGCCCGAGGTCGACACCGGGATGAACTTCTCCTACGCCGTGCAGTGGTGGGTCTTCACGGTCATCGCGATCGTCGGCTGGGTCTTCCTGGTCCGACGCGAGATCCAGGACGACAGGGACGGCGGGGCGCCCCCGGCCGCCTCCGATCCGGCACCCCGCTCCGAGGCCGCGGTCTGAGTCGGGGACGCCGCTCCTCCGGCCCGGTGCCGCGGGCACGGTGGGATTGGGGCGCGCCGGGGCGGTGCGAGTATGGGCTCATGACCGATGACCTGATGAGCGCGTCCGTCGAGCGGGTCGCGCGGCGGGAGGCCGGCGCGGGGGAGAGCGCACGGGCCAGCCGGGTGTGGTGGGAGCGCGAGGCCGACGACTACCAGGCCGAGCACGGGGAGTTCCTCGGTGACGCCGCGTTCGTGTGGGGGCCCGAAGGACTGACCGAGGAGTCCGCGCGGCTGCTCGGGGACCCCGCCGACCTGGCGGGCCGCCGGGTGCTGGAGATCGGCTGCGGAGCGGGGCAGTGCGGCAGGTGGCTGCGCGGCCGGGGTGTGGCCGAGGTGGTGGGGATCGACGTGTCCGCGCGCCAGCTCCAGCACTCGCGCCGCATCGACGAGGCCACCGGGGGGTCGCTGCCGACCGCGCAGGCCGACGCCCAGCGGCTGCCGTTCACCGACTCCGCGTTCGACGCGGTCTGCTCGGCCTACGGGGCGTTCCCGTTCATCCCGGACGCCGGGGCGGCGCTGCGGGAGACCGCGCGGGTGCTGCGTCCGGGCGGGCGGCTGGTGTTCTCGGTCAGCCACCCGATCCGCTGGAGCTTCCCCGACGACCCGGGAGAGGGCGGTCTCACCGCCCGCGACTCCTACTTCGACCGCCGCCCCTACGTCGAGGAGGACGAGAAGGGGCGCGCGCTGTACGTGGAGTCCCACCACACGGTCGGCGACTGGGTCCGCGCCATCATCGGGGCCGGGCTCGTCCTGCGCGACCTCGTCGAACCCGAGTGGCCCGAGGACAACACCAGCACCTGGGGCGGTTGGAGCCCGCTGCGGGGCCGCCTCCTCCCCGGCACCGCGATCTTCGTCGCCGAGCGACCAGAGAGGCCGTGACCGTGAAGCTCAAGCTCGACCTGCACGACGTCTACAACCGAGGCGCCGACATCGACCGGGCCCTGCGCGGGATCATCGACGAGGCCGTCCGCACCAGGGCCAAGACCGTCGAGATCATTCCGGGCAAGGGCTCGGGCCAGCTGAAGAAGCGGGTGATCCGCTTCCTGGAGTCCAAGGAGATCAAACCCCTCTACCACCGGGTGGAGAAGGACTCGAAGAACTTCGGCCGTCTGTTCGTGCACTTCAGGCACTGATCCGCTTCGAGGGGCGAGGCGTCGATCTCGGCTCGGCGGGTAGCCGCGGAGGTCTCCGGAGGAGAAGGGGAGGCCGCGGTCGTGATGGACGGAGTGGAGTTCGGGGGGCTGCTGATGCTGCTTCTCGGCCTGATCGTGCCCATCGGGGTGGTCATCGTCGTCGTGCTGGTCCTCGGGAGGGGCCGGCAGAGGGCCGCGCGGTCGCCGGAGCGCTGGGAGGATCGGCGCGCCCGCGGTGATCCGCAGGTCCGGGAACTGGAGCGCAGGCTGGACGCGGGCGAGATCGACCGGGGGGAGTACGAGCGCCTCCGGGCGGAGATCGAGAAGGGCTGAGAGCCCCCGTCGCTCCGGCCGGGCCCGGGTGTGGGACGCGGCCCGCCGGGTAGCCGCACGCCTCTCGACGCGGGTGCGTGCCCGCGGGGAAGGAGCGGCGGTCATGGCGGTCATCCGTGCGGAGCACGTGGAGGAGCTGCTGAGGGGAGCCGTGCCCGAGCCGGTGCTTGTCGTCCGGAGGGGCGCCGCCGAGGTCGTGCCGAAGGCCCGGCTCGGCGACCCCGAGTACCGGGGGGCTCTCCAGGTCGTGAGCAGGCAGGACCTGGTGGACGGCGAAGCGGCGGAGGACGCGGCCGCCCTCGCCCGGAATCTTGACGCGACCCTGTCGAAACTGGGCGGCTGACGGGACGCCGCGTCCTGCCCGGAGCCACGGCCGGCCGGAGGCGCCCGGTCGTGGCTCCGGGCGCTCGAACCGCTGACCTCGGAGGAGCGGCGGACCTTCGTCGAGACCATGCGCGCCTACGAGCGCGGGGTCGAGGCCGCCGGGGAGCAGGGGGCGTTGGACGCCGCAGTGCCTTTCGAGACCGGTAAGGGCTTTCCTTTCGTTGTCTCATGGGGTGCCCTGCGGATGTCATGTCCGGTGCGGCGGCGAGCAGGTCGGATAGCGCTGCTGGAATGGCGGAACCGCGATTTTCCGGTTGGGGTGGAGGGGGCTGGTTCGGTCTCCCTGGGTGGAACTTCGTTGACACAACGCAAGATATGTGACTAAGGTCACGGCAAGCGCTTTCCATTGGTGTCCGGCACGTCCCCCGGCGAACGCCGCCCGCGCCCTCGGCGCGAGCGGCCGAGCGGCTAGGAGATCCCATGCGAAGAACAGTCCGTTTCGGCGTCGCGCTCGCCCTGCCCGTCGCACTCGCGGCGACGGGGATCGCGGTGGCCGGCGAGCACGGGCGCGGACAGGTCCCCCGCACGACCGAGCGGGTCGCCCGCCAGGTCCTCGGCCCCCACGACGGCTGGGCCGCGCTCGGTCCCGGTACCACGGGGGGCTCCGCGGCCGCCGACGAGCACGTGTACGTCGTGCGGGACTACGCCGGACTGCGCGCCGCGCTGGAGGGCGGCCGGGACAACGACACCCCCAAGATCGTCCTGGTGGACGGGCGGATCGACGCCGACACCGACGACCAGGGGGCCCCGATCGGCTGCGCCGACTACGCCGATCCCGGGTACGACTTCGACGCGTACCTGGCCGCCTACGACCCGGCCGTCTGGGGCTGGGACGAGGAGCCGTCGGGGCCGCTGGAGGAGGCCAGGGAGAGGTCGTACCGGAACCAGGCCGACCAGGCCGTCTTCGAGGTCGGCTCCAACACCACGCTCATCGGCGTCGGCGACGACGCCGCGCTGGTCGGCGCGCAGATGATGGTGGACGGCGTCGACAACGTCATCGTCCGCAACATCTCCTTCGAGACGGCCCAGGACTGCTTCCCGCAGTGGGATCCGACGGACGGCGAGGCGGGCAACTGGAACTCCGAGTTCGACGGTGTGTCGGTGCGCCGGTCCACCCACGTGTGGATCGACCACAACGAGTTCGGCGACGGCGACGTGCTCGACCGGGACCTGCCCGAGTACTTCGGCCGCGAGTACCAGGTGCACGACGGACTGCTGGACATCACGCACGGGTCGGACCTGGTCACGGTCTCCTACAACCACCTGCGCGACCACGACAAGACGATGCTGATCGGCAGCACCGACTCGCCCGCCTACGACGTCGGCCGGCTGCGGGTCACCCTGCACCACAACAAGTGGGAGAACGTCCTCCAACGGGCGCCCCGGGTCCGCTACGGCCAGGTGCACGCGTACAACAACCACTACGTCATCCCCGCGACACCCGAGGGGGAGAAGACCTACCAGTACTCCTGGGGCGTGGGGGTCGAGTCCCGGCTCTACGCGGAGAACAACTACTTCGACATCGACCCGGGCGTCGACCGCTCCGACGTCGTCGCCCACTGGAAGGGCGTCCGGATGTACGAGTCGGGCAGTCACGCCAACGGCCGCTCCGCGCGGAACCGGGTCAGCTTCCTGGAGGAGTACAACGCGGTCAACACCCCGCTGATCGAGGGGCAGGCGGGCTGGGAGCCCGAACTGCACGACCGGATCGATCCGACGCGGGCCGTTCCCGCCCAGGTCAGGAAGGCCGGTGTCGGCCGGATCCTCTGAGCGCGCCCGAGCGGCGCCCCTCCGGCCGGAGCCCGGCCCCCCGTCCGGTGGCTTCCCGACGTGAACGGCCCCGGCGCGGTCACCGCGCCGGGGCCGTTCACGCGCGCTCAGTCAAGGGGCTTGCGCAGGTGGAAGATCCAGGCGGGAGGCAGGTTGCGGAACACGCGCTCCCTGCCCACCCCGTAGCGGTCCACCCACTCGTCCACCACCCAGCCGGACTGCGCCTGGCGCAAGTAGTCCGCTCGTGGGGCGATGACCGCCTTGACCTGCTTGGTGTACAGGTAGCCGAAGAAGGACAGGTGCCCCCCCGGGCGCAGCACGGTGAAGTAGTACTCCATGATCGTGCGGACCTCGTCGGCGGTGAAGTTGGCGAACGGCAGCCCGGACACGATGACGTCGAAGCGGCGGTCGGTCCCCAGGTCGGTGACCAGCGCCTGGTGGACCGTGGTGCGGTCGGCGACCGGGGTGAAGTCCGGATCGGTCTCGAGCAGGCCGTTCAGGCGCGTGACGAACTGCTCGTTCGGCTCGACCATGTCGAAGGTGTCGCCGTCGCGCATGTGCGTGGCGATCGCACGGGAGACCGGTCCCGTCCCAGAGCCCGCCTCCAGGATGCTGAGGGGTGCGGACGGGTCGTCCCGCTCGGTGATGTACCGGGTCAGAGCGTTGGCCAGCGTGGAGCTGCTGGGCGCGACGGCTCCTGTCGCGCGGAATGTCTGGAGCGCCTGCCGGATGAAGAGGCCGGCGTCGCGAAGCCGGTGCTCCAGGCGCAGGGGGTCGGAGGAGGTCTGGGTGGCTGCCATGACTGCACGCTACTGCCTGTGAGGGTAAGGCCGTTGTTAGCAGGTCCGTCGTGTTCCCGCCAGGGTGTCGCGCAGCGCCGCGGCGACGGGCACCTCGGCCTGGCGGCCCAGCGGCAGCAGGGACCCGAGACCGAACATCCCGTGGAAGCCGCCGTTGATCCGGACGGTGGTGGCGGGGACTCCGGCGGCCGAGAGCGCGCGGGCGTAGGCCTCGCCCTCGTCGCGCAGCGGGTCGAAGTCGGCGGTGACCACGAACGCGGGCGCCGCGCCGGAAAGGTCGGTCGCGCGGATGGGGGAGGCCCGGAAGTCGTCCGCGTCGGCCGGGACGGCCAGGTACTGCCCGGCGAACCAGCGCATGCCCTCGGAGGTCAGGAGGTAGCCCTCCCCGTTGGAGATCCGGGACCCGTACGGGGTGTCCCCGGTCACCGGGTAGCCGGTCAGGTCGGTCACCGGGTAGATCAGGACCTGGAGGGTGATCGAGGGGCCGCCGTCGCGGGCCATCAGCGCGACCGCCGCGGCGATCCCGCCCCCGGCGCTGTCGCCCGCGACCGCGAGCCGGTCCGGGTCCACCCCCAGTTCCGCGGCGTGCTCGGAGACCCACCGGGTGGCCGCGTAGGCGTCGTCGACGGCCGCGGGGAAGCGGTGCTCGGGAGCCAGCCGGTAGTCCACCGCGACGACGGCGGCGCCGCTCTCCGCGGCGAGCAGGCGGGCGATGTGGTCGTGCGTCTCGAGGTCGCCGACCACGTAGCCGCCGCCGTGGAAGAACACCGCGCAGCCGGGGGCGGGCCCGTCCGGCGCCGGGTGGTAGAGCCGGACCGGGACGTCCCCGTCGGGCGTGGGGACGGAGAGGTCCCGCACGAGCGCGACGTCCGGTCCCGCGACGGTCCTGCGCTCCCTGCGGGACGAGCGCAGCAGCCCGGCGTCCACGCCGACGGTTCCGGCCTGGGGCGAGGCGGCGACCATGGCGTCGATGAACTTCCGGGTGCCAGGGCTGATGGACATAGGGGGCCTTCCGTCATCGGGCTGCTCGGACCGACGATAACCGGCTCCCCTCGCGGTCTCCCGGTCGGGTCGTGCCCGGCTGCGGTGCGCGGCCTTCGATTAGCATTCGGAACCATGAGCGACCGTCGCACCCACCCCCGCACGGCACTGGTCACCGGAGCGTCCACCGGGATCGGCGCGGAGTACGCCCGCCAGCTGGCCGAGCGGGGGTTCGCCCTCGTCCTGGTGGCCCGCCGCGGCGACCTGCTCGCCGAACGCGCCGCCGGACTGCGGGACCGCTACGGGGCCGCGGTGGAGGAGCTGCCCGCGGACCTCACCGACGGGGACGGGCTGGCCTCGGTCGAGGAGCGCCTGCGGGCCACCGGGGAGGACGGCGGTCCCGCCCCCGTCGACCTGCTCGTGAACAACGCGGGACAGGGGCACGGCGGATCGTTCGCCGGACAGGAGACCGCCGCGGTGGACAGCGCGATCGCGCTGAACGTGCGTGCCGTCACCCGGCTGGCGCGCGCCGTGCTGCCGGTGCAGATCGAGCGCTCGAAGGCCGCCGACGGCGCCCTGCTGGTCGGGGTCATCAACGTCGCCTCGGTGGCGGGGCTGCTGCCGTCGTCCCCCGGCGGCGCGGTCTACGCGGCCTCCAAGGCGTACGTGCGGTCCTTCAGCGAGACCATCGCGGTCGAGGTGGGGAAGCACGGGGTGAAGGTGTCCGCCGTGCTTCCGGGCTACGTGCGCACCGACATGACCGAGTACGTCCAGAACGCCGGAGCCCCCGACATCGCCTTCGTCCCCAAGGAGAAGGTGGTCGCCGACTCCCTGCGCGCCTGGGCGGCGGGCCGCCTCCAGGTGGTGCCGGGCCTCCAGTACAAGGCCGCGAGCGGCCTGCTCAGGGTCGTCCCGCACGGCCTGTTCAACACGGTGGCCAAGCGCTTCGGCGGCTGAGCCCCGCCCCTGGGCCTTCCAGCCTGTCCGGTCAGGTCCAGGTGAGCGCGGCGAAGCGGGCCTGGCCCCGGCGACAGCGCGCCACCGAGCGGTCGGCCGGGGGCACGACGTAGCAGCGCAGCGCCCGGTCGAGCAGGGCCAGGTCGCGGGTGGCGACGAAGTCGCCGCTGACCCGGTGCCGGGCGTGGTAGGGGCACTCGTCGCCGTGCTCGTAGGTGACCTCCCACCGGCCGCTGTGCTCCTCGGCGGCCTCGGCGAACCGCGCGTAGTCGGGGATGCGCGCCGAGGCGGAGGGGACCGCGCGCGCCTGCCGCCGGGGCGGAGAGGCGTGCCGGGGCCGCCGCACCACCGGATACGACGGCCCGACCTGAGGCGCGGGCGCGACCACCGCCAACAGCAGGACACCGACCAGGCTGAACAGGGACAGGCAGTGCATAACCCCTCCAAGGGGATCGCGGACGTGCGTTAGGGCACCAGCAAACGAACCTTTCTTCATGATGAAGCCTTCAATTTGAAGCGTCAAGGTGAACGCTTCAATTTGAGCGAAATGGCCGGATCGTGGAGCGGTCATATGATCAGCAGGCCACACGACCATGACCCAGCAGACGCGGAGGCAGACATGAGGCAGAGTCCTACCGTGCGCAAACGCCGTCTCGTCGCTGAACTGAAGCACATGCGAGAGGCTGCCGGGTACACGGTGGATGCCGCCCGCAGAGAACTCGGCTGGTCGTCCGGACGCCTCAACCACATGGAATCAGGACGCTCCCGTCCCGATTCGTCAGCGCTTCGGGACCTCATGAACACCTACGGGGTCACCGATCCGGCGCGTCGCGAGGCGGTTCTCGCGCTCGGTCGCCAGTCCAAGGAACGCGGCTGGTGGGATGTCTACGCGGACGTGCTTCCCGATACCTATATCGGTTTCGAGGCGGAGGCCGCGGTCATCTCGACCTACCAGCCCATTGTGATCCCCGGTTTGCTCCAGACTCCGGACTACACTGCGGCGATCGCCCGCGCGGCCCTGTTGCGCACCAGCGTTGAGATCGAGCGGATCGTCGCTGTGCGCAAGGAGCGCCAGAAGCTTCTGGCTCGGGACGATGCTCCCGAACTGCGCGCGGTCGTGGACGAGGCCGCACTACTGCGCCTGTGTCGGGACCCGTTGCTCGCGCGTCAGCAGATCGGTCACCTGATCGAGACAGCGGAGGCCCTGAACACGGTCACGATCCGGGTTCTGCCGATTGACGCCGGTATACATTCGGCGACGTTCGGCGCGATGGTCATCCTCGACTATGCCGACCCCCTCGATCCGAGCATCGTCTATCTGGAGACGCGTGCCGAGGGGCTGTACCTGGAAGAGCCCCGACAGGTAGCGGGCTATCGGCAGGCGTTCGACCATGTCGCCATGGACGCGCTCTCCAAGGCGGAGTCGATCGAGTTTCTGAAAAAGGCCATCGAGTAGCAAGGCGAGACACATGCGTTCTTCCGTCCCCACCTTTCGCAAGTCCAGCCACAGCGCTGGTGCGTCCGAGTGCGTCGAGGTCGCCGACCTCCCGGACGGCGCGGCCGTGCGCGACACGAGGAACCGCGAGGCCGGCCACATCGAGTTCGGCGGCACCGAGTGGCGCGCGCTCGTCGAAGCGGTGAAGCGCGACGCCCTCTGACCGCGCACCCCGCTGATGATCGTGAGGTTAGTGCCCTGAAACCGCGGTGTCAGGGCACTATGGGGGTTCCGGCGCGGGGGTGGTTCGGCGTCGGGAATCCGCCGACCGGATCGTCGAGGTGTCCTCGTGCGCGGCGCGGTGACGAGGCGGCGACGGCGGGTGCCGGTCGGGGCCGCGCACACGGTGTCCGTTTCGCGTGGTTTCCGTTGGTGATCTTGCTGTTTCCCCCTGAAGCCAAGGATTCCGTGGGGAAAACAGCAAGATCACCGGACATTCGAGGGCCGGTTCCGCCTCCACCCGGAATGATCTTGGGCTTTCTGCCCTTCCCGGCCCCGAAACGGGCAGAAAGCCCAAGACCGTCAACAAAACCACCGGTGCCCGAATTCACCCCCGCGCCGGAGCTTCCCTAACGGCACCCCTCACCGGCACGGCAAGTCTCGCAGTCATGGGGCTCCCGAGAAATAGTTTCCTCCCGTGGTCGCAGGCCGTGGAAAGAGTCCAACACCTCTCGCCGGATACGTCCTTGTGGTCGGAGGTGGCAAGGGTACCGAGAACGAAATCCTCCTGGCTTTTTCCATGCGCAAGCAGGTGATCCCATTCCCGGCTAGTGGTGGAGCCGCGAGGTCCGGTTACAGTCGAATGGGCCGCGACGCAGGGGTGCGGTCATGGATGAGGGATGAGGACTTCGACGCGCTTGCGTCAGCAGACGCGGACGGATTCGTCTCACTGGTCCACAGAATGACCTCAATGGATTATGGAGAGCGTGTATGAGCGACCGTCCCTATGTGACCCTGAGTTGTGCGATGTCCGTTGACGGGCATATCGACGACCTCAGTGACCAGCGGCTGCTGCTGTCCAACGACGCGGACTTCGACCGCGTCGACGAGGTCCGCGCGCACAACGACGCCATCCTGGTCGGCGCCAACACGATCCGCCGGGACGACCCCCGGCTCCTGGTCCGCTCGCAGCGGCGTCAGGAGGAGCGGCTCGCGCGAGGCGCCGCGCGGCATCCGGTCAAGGTGACCCTGACCGCCGGTGGCGGACTCGACCCCGCGAGCCGGTTCTTCACGGCGGGCGACACCGCCAAGATCGTGTACTCGGACTCCTCCGCCGTCGGGAAGCTGCGCGAGGACCTGGACGGGGTCGCCGAGGTCGTGGACGCGGGGCAGCCGGTGGACCTCGGCGGGGTGCTCTCCGACCTGTCCGCGCGAGGTGTCGGACGCCTCATGGTCGAAGGTGGTGGGCAGATCCACACGCGCTTCCTCACCGAAGACCTCGCGGACGAGATCCACCTCGTCATCGCCCCGTTCTTCGTCGGGCAGGCTCAAGCGCCCCGATTCGTCCACCCGGGAGCCTTCCCCAGGAACAAGGACAAGCGCATGGAACTGGCCGAAACCCGCCAGATAGGCGATGTCGTCCTCCTGCGCTACCTCCTGCGCTGACCGGGCCCTCGACCGGGCGGGGACGCCACGCCGTTCGGGGCCTGCCACAGCGGGCGGCGACGGCGGGTGGGGCCGGAGGGCCGCGCGTGCCCGTAGGGGATCCGTGACACGGTGGTCCGAGGGCTGGTTCCGCCCCGATCCGGGATGATCTTGGGCTTTCCGCCCTTCCAGGCCCCGAAACGGGCAGAACGCTCAAGACCGTCGTCCTGCCCCGGTGGCGCGGTCGGCGTCGCGGCCGGGCGCGGCCGGGTGCGGGCGGGTGCGGGCGGGCCAGGCGACCCAGGTGACGGTGGCGATGTAGAGCACCTGTTCGAGCGCGCGCGGCACGAGCGGGGAGGGGGCGTCGCCGGCGAGCTCGACACCGTTGAGCGCCGCGTAGGCGTTGGCCGGGAACATCAGCGCGAACAGCAGCGCCAGGCACACCGCGGCGGCGCGCCGGGTGGCGGGCAGGACCAGCCCGGCCGCCCCGGCGAGTTCGAGCACCCCGGTGCCGTAGACCACCAGCTCGGGGAAGGGGATCTGCGGAGGCACCATCGCGGTCAGGTCGGCGCTGTTGGGCATCACCGTCACCGACGGCGGCGCGAAGTGCGCGCCGGCCGTGAACAACAGCATGACCGCCATGGCGTGCGCCGCGCTGACCCGCCAGCCGTCGAACCGGCGGACCCCCAGCGCGCCGGCGGTCCGGAAGACCGCCAGAGCCGTCAGCAGCACCAGTGGAATCAACATGATCCCAGTCCCTTCGCGACGTGGCGTCCTACGGGCGCCATCCAATCTTGTCGCTGTCTAGTTTGCGCCCCGACGGCTATTTAGTCAATGGCTAGATCCTGGTGGCGTGGCCCAGCGCTCCGCCGCGGACTGTTCACCCCCGGTTCGGCCATCCGGTTCACGCGCCGGAGCGGGGTGCGCCTACTCTAGGAGGGCACGCTGCCGAGGAAAGTGATCATGAAGACCTTCGAAGAGCTGTTCGCCGAGCTGTCCGAGAAGGCGCGTACCAGGCCCGAGGGCTCGGGTACGGTCGCCCAGCTGGACGCCGGCGTGCACGCGATCGGCAAGAAGGTCGTCGAGGAGGCGGCCGAGGTCTGGATGGCGGCCGAGTACCAGACGGACGAGCAGACCGCCGAAGAGATCTCGCAGCTCCTCTACCACCTCCAGGTTCTGATGCTGGCGCGCGGCCTGCGCCTCGAGGACGTCTACAGGCATCTGTAGGTCGATCCCGCACCCCGTGTCGGGACCGACCCCACTGTCGCGTCCGCACAGCAGGCATCCGAACCAGTGAGTCGAGGAAGAACCTCCATGAACGACCAGCTCCGCATCGCCGTGCCCAACAAGGGCCAGCTCTCCGAACCCGCCAGCGCCATGCTGCGCGAGGCCGGGTACCGCCAGCGCAAGGACTCCCGCGACCTGGTCCTGCTCGACCCGGACAACGGGACCGAGTTCTTCTTCCTGCGTCCCAAGGACATCGCCGTGTACGTCGGCGAGGGCATCCTGCAGGCCGGGATCACCGGCCGCGACATGCTGCTCGACTCCGGCGCGCCGGTCGAGGAGCTGCTGCCGCTGGGCTTCGGCGGCTCCACGTTCCGCTTCGCCGCGCGCGGCGGCTCGGGGATGAAGGTCGAGGACCTCTCGGGGAAGCGCGTCGCCACCTCGTACGAGGGGCTGCTCACCGCCTACCTGGCCGAGCGCGGCATCGACGCCCGGGTGATCCACCTGGACGGCGCCGTGGAGAGCTCGATCCAGCTCGGCGTGGCCGACGCGGTGGCCGACGTGGTGTCCACCGGCACCACGCTGCGCCAGGCCGGGCTGGAGACCTTCGGCGACCCCATCCTGGAGTCCGAGGCCGTCGTCATCCGGCGCAAGGGCGAACCGGAGGACCCCAAGGTCGAGCAGCTGCTGCGCCGGCTGCGCGGGGTGCTCGTCGCGCGCGACTACGTGATGATGGACTACGACGTGCACGCCGAGCGCCTCGACGACGCGATCGCGCTCACCCCCGGCATGGAGGGACCCACGGTCTCCCCGCTGCACAGGGAGGGCTGGGTCGCCGTGCGGGCCATGGTCCCGCGTCGCGGCGCGCAGCAGATCATGGACGATCTGTGGCAGATCGGCGCGCGCGCCATCCTGGTCACCGATATCTACGCCTGCCGCCTGTAGGGCACGAGCCCGGCGGCACTGGAGGTCCGTCGTGGCAGTGCAGTTCTCCGCCGAGCCGGCCGGAGCCGTGGTCGTCGAGCGCGTGCCGGGGGTGACCGGCGGGGAACTTGTCCTGCGGAGAGCGGGCGCCGACTACGAGATCATCAGCAACGGCGTGTTCCTCATGGACACCCGCGACGGCTCCTCCGAACGCGAGATGGTCCGTGCCTCCCTGTCCGCGCTGACCGGGCGCACGGGCCTGCGCGTGCTGATCGGCGGGCTCGGCGTCGGGTTCTCCGCGGCGGAGGCCCTGGCGCACGAGGCGGTCGCGCGGGTCCGGGTGATCGAGTTGGAGCCCCGGGTCATCGCCTGGCACTCGGGCCCCCTCGGACCGGCGGCCGGACACCCGGCCGACGACCCGCGCTGCGAGATCACCTGCGCCGACCTGGTGGAGTGGCTCGCCGAAGCGGACGAGACCTTCGACGCGGTATGCCTGGACATCGACAACGGCCCCGACTGGACCGTTGTCGAGGGAAACGGGCTGTTGTACGAACCGGCCGCGCTGGACCGGCTGGCCGGGATCACCGCGCCCGGCGGGATCGTGGCGTTCTGGAGCGCGATGCCCGCGCCCGGCTTCGCCGCGCTGCTCGGCCAGCGGTTCGGCGGGGTCGCCACCGTCAGCGTCCCTGCCCGCAGGGGCGGGCCCGACGTGGTCTACCTGGCACGCCCGTCCGGGGCCTGACGGCACGCGCGACCGGTGGTCCCGGCGCCGACGCCGGGGCCACCGGGAGGAACGCCTCCGCCTACTCCTTCGCGGACGCCTCCTCGTGGTTCTTGGCGATCTGCTCGCGGACCTCGTCCATGTCCAGCTCGCGGACCTGCTTGATCAGATCCTCCAGTACGGCCTCGGGAAGGGCCCCCGGCTCGGCGTAGAGCACGGTCTGGTCCCGCACGATCATGAGAGTCGGGATCGACTGGATGTTGAAGCTGGCCGCGAGCTCCTGCTGGGCCTCGGTGTCGATCTTGGCGAAGACCAGGTCGTCGTGCTTTTCCGAGGCCTTCTCGAAGATGGGGGCGAACATCTTGCACGGACCGCACCAGGACGCCCAGAAGTCGATGAGAACGAAGCCGTTGTCCGTCAACGTCTCGTTGAAGTTGTCCTTGGTGAGTTCGATGGTGGCCACGGGATCTCCTGCGTTGGAATGCTTGGTCTCTGGCTAAAGCGGTCCTTCCCGCTGTTTTGTTCCGCATGCGCGGGCGGCGCGCCCGAATCCGCGGGTCCGGCCGGGACAACCGACAAAACCCCTGGCCAATACCGACTTGGGGGGAAATCGGGTTCACGCGTACATTCGGGGCAGGGGCAGGGGCAACGGTCCGCGGGCAGGAGGGGTGCGGTGAGTACGGTTTCGCCTTCCAACACGCGGTGGGACGACGAGTCGGGGGACAGGGAGCCCGACTACCGCTTCACCCTCGCCAACGAGCGGACCTTCCTGGCCTGGATCCGGACGGCGCTGGCGCTGGTGGCCGGAGCGGTGGCGGTGCTGCACCTCGTCCCGCTCCAGTGGCACCACGGCCTGCAGCTCACCGTGGGCCTCTCGCTCGCCGCGCTGGCCGTGGTCATCACCGCCTACGCGCCGTTGCGCTGGTTCCGGGTGCAGCGCGCCATGCGGCGCGACCGGCCGCTGCCGACCAGCCCGCTGCCCCTGGTCACCGCCGTCGGCGTGGCCCTGGTGTGCCTGGTCGTGGTCGTGGGGAACTACTGGCGATGAGCGCGCGCCCCCCACGCGACAGGGGACTCCAGCCCGAACGCACCCTGCTGTCCTGGCAGCGGACCGTCTTCCTGCTGGTCGTGGTCGTGCTGCTGTACCTGAGGGTTCCGCTGGGGGAGTCCGCCGAGGGACCCGCCGCGGACATGGCCGGACGGGTCCTGACGGTGCTCGGGGTCCTCGGGGCGGTCATCGTGCTGATCGTGCACCTGCGGCGGCGCTGGCGCCGGACCGACCACGGCCTGCACGACGACGACACCGGGACCCCTCCCGCGCCGCTCGCCCGCCCCTGGGCACTCGTGCTGCTCGGTGCGGCCGTGGCGCTCCTGGGCACCGCGGTCGCGGCGACCGCGGTGCCGACCCCCTAACCCTGCTTGTACTCGATGATCGAGTTGATGATGTCGTCCAGGCGGCGGCTCGGCCGGTAGTCGATGAGCTCGCCCGCGAGCGTGGTGTCGGGCATACGGCGCTGCATGTCCTCGTACCCCTCGCCGTAGGCCTTCTCGTACGGCACGTACTCGATCGTGCTGGTCGAGCCGGTCAGCTCGATGACCCGCTCGGCGAGGCCGCGGATGGAGATCTCCTCCAGCCCTCCGAGGTTGACCGCCTGGTTGTAGGCGGCGGGGGTGTCCATCAGGCGGACCACGGCCGGGATGATGTCGAAGACCGACCCGAAGCAGCGCCGCTGGTTGCCGTCGCCGTACACCGTGATCGGCTCGCCCGCCAGGGCCTGGCCCACGAAGCGGGGCACGACCATGCCGTAGCGCCCGGTCTGGCGCGGGCCCACGATGTTGAAGAACCGGGTGATCACGGTGGGCAGTCCGGTCTCCTGGCCGTAGACGTAGGCCACGAGTTCGTCCAGGCCCTTGGCCGCGGCGTAGGACCACCGGCTCTTCAACGGAGAGCCGAGGATGCGGTCGGCGTCCTCGGTCAGCCCGTCGGTGTCGTTCTTGCCGTACACCTCGCTCGTGGAGGCGACCAGGAAGCGTGCTCCGTGCCGCGCGGCCGCCTCGACCACGGTCTCGGTGCCGTGCAGGTTGGTGCGCAGCGACTGGAGCGGTTTGTCCACGATGGTGTGGACGCCGACCGCGGCGGCCAGGTGGAACACGGTGTCGCACTCGCTGATGAGGTCGTTGACGAGCCCCTTGTCCAGGATGGAGCCCTTGACCAGCTCGAAGTCCGGTTCGCCGGTGAGTTGTTCGAGGTTGGACTCCGATCCTGTGGACAGGTCGTCGAGTACCACCACCTGGTGCCCCTGGGCGGTCAGGTAGTCGCACAGATGAGAACCGATGAATCCGGCACCGCCGGTGACCACGGCCTTCAAGTTGTTTCCCTCCAAGAGAAAGCACTGATGTGCTGATGATGCACTGCTGACCGGCCGGCGGAGACACCGCCGGGCCGTGAGCAGGTCAGACGAGGCAGCGCAGCGTGTGGTAGCCCTCGGCGAAGGGCACCCCCACGTGCATTCCGCGCAGGGCGGCGAGGCTCCGCAGAGTGAGGTCCGATCGGGTGTGCGGGTGTGCGTGCGCCTGGCTCCCGTACAGGTGCATCGCCTCGATCTTGGCGTCGACCTGCGCCTCGGTCAGTTCGACGAAGAAGTTCGGCGGCGGCGCGGTGTCCTGGCGCCACTGGTCGGCGGCCTCCTCGTAGGCGAGCACCAGGCGCGGATGGTGCCGGAACCGGTTGTCGGACGGGCGCAGCGCGGTGTGCACCGCTTCTGCCGTGGCCTGGTGGTCCTGGTTGTAGCTGGTGTGGTGCGGAGTGATCACCACGGTCGGCTTCAGCGTCGTGACGGACAGCGGGCTGTGCCGTTCGATCGCGTTGCTCAGTTCGAACCGGGACAGGACGTCCAGCTTCAGGTGGTACTCGTCGCCGGGGAAGGCGAAGTCCCAGCCGTCCCACCCGAAGAAGTCGGCGACCTCCTTGATCTCCCCGTAGCGCTCCTGTGCGGTGGATGGACCTCTCGCGGAGTTGTCCTCGGTGTCTCCGACCGTGATGAACTGGATGTACACCTCGGCCCCCGCGTCTTTGGCCTTGCGGATCAGACCGCCGCAGCCGAGGGTCTCGTCGTCCGGGTGCGGAGCGAGAATCAGAATCCGCTCACGGGACCAGTCGATCGTCATGAGGTGTCCTTAGCCTGGGAATGAAACGGGTGGAATCGGAAAGTGGACGGGGAGGCCGCGTGCGGTCCCGTCCGGTTCGCGGCGGTCTCAGGCCGCCTCGGTGGAACGGGCCGCGCGGACCAGGTCCATCCCTTCGGGACCTGCGTTCAGCAGCAGGTCCAGGGCTGCCATACGGGGCAGGAACTCCTGTCCGCGCCGGTTGTGCTGCGGGTACTCCGGGTGCCGGAAGGTCTGCCATTCGACGGTGATGCCGTACCGTGCGAACACCTCCGGATCGACGTACCCCCGGGCGCCCTCACCGGACAGCATGGTGGTGGCGCCGACCTTGGCGCTGAGTTGGGCGAGAAGTTCGCTCTTCTGCCCGGGGAACTCGCCGAGCTCGCTGGAACGCACCATCGGGGTGGTGACCCCGAACGCGTTGAGAACGAGGTCGGTCGTCGCCGTCGAGAGATCGACGAGCCGTTCCCACTCGCGGTTGTAGACGTCCGTGACCCCTTCGCCGAACTCCGACCAAAAAGGGGAGTTGCGGTAGCAGTGGGAAGCCAGAGTCCGCTGGTGCTTCTCTTGCCACGGAGTTTCGTTGTTAATCGACTTGTCGATTATCCGTTCGTTCCTGCTGCGTTGTATTACCGGAACAGTAAGAAGAACCGGACCATTTTTTGACGCCACATAGTTGCGGTGCTGCCACCCTTTGCGCTCGAACTGCACATCGTCGAGCACGATGAACAGATCGCAGCGGTCGATCTTGTCCACCAGGCCCAACCAGGGCAGGTAGTGCGGCTGATGCATCGCGACGCGCACGGGCATTCCCTTTCGAGGTTGTATCGGCACGCTCTGTGGCCTTTTGGGCGGCCGGATCACGGCCCACGGTGGCATCCGCCGACTAGGGCTGAGGTGGACCGTTTCACCGCCCAAGTCATATTTTCGTGATCTTTGGCTGCGGCTCATCCTCAAATACGAGGAAACTTGTCGTTCGAGTGCACTATGGGAGGTGAAAGACCTCACCGATATTGGACCAATAGGGCAGACTGGTCGCAAGCCCGCGCATGTGGTTTCCCCTGGCCTACTTAGGTCGCTATCAGCGGACAACGGATCCCTTGGGCGGAACGTCAATACATCGGCTTCGTCGGTTGCCGTCGGTCCGAGTCCCGTCACCACCCGGAGGTTCTCCCAGTGCGCACCGCGCGTTTCATCGGAAGCTGGCTAGCCGGCCTGGTCTCCCTGTCGGCAGCGGTCCTACTCTTCGTGCTGTGGCTGCGGTTCGTGATCGGTACGGCGGGGGACGGCACCCCGTTGCCGTTGCTGCTCCTGATCGGCTTCGGCATCAACCTGCTGGTGTGGTCGCTGGTCGGGGTCCTCAGACTCGCGGACCAGGCCGTCCACAAGGTCATGCGCCGGGAACCCGCGACGATCGTCCGCCGCCGGAACGCCCCGCGCCCGGCGGGGAGCGTGCCGCGGCACCAGAAGCAGCGGGTGCTGGTCGCCTCCCGAGGGGGCGACGGCGGTGACGGGGACCGCCCCGCCCCGGGCGGCGGACCGCCCGGGCCGGACACCGGGACCGGCCCGGGGACGGTCAGGGCGCCCGAGAACGCCACCGACCCGGAGACGATCTCGCTGGCGGTCATCATCCCCGCGCACAACGAGGAAGTGGTCATCGACGGGGCGATCCGCTCGGCCCTGCGGCTGTTCAACCGGTGGGACATCTACGTGGTGTCGGACAGCTCCAGGGACGCCACCGCGGACATCGCGGCGCAGACCGGCGTCAACATCCTGGAGCTGCTGACGAACCTGGGCAAGGCCGGCGCGATCGAGGCGGTCATCCAGGAGTTCGACCTGATCGAGAACTACGACGGCGTGGCGATCCTGGACGCCGACACCGAACTCGACGAGAACTACGTCGAGGGCGTGCGCCGCCAGTTCAAGGACGCGACGGTCGCCGCCGTCGCCGGGTTCGTCGTCGCCGAGTGGAAGCCGCAGCAGCGCACCGTCATGGGCCGGCTGATCTCGGCCTACCGGGACCGGCTGTACTGGCTCCTGCAGTACCTGCTCCGCTTCGGGCAGACCTGGCGCTTCACCAGCGTCAGCTTCATCGTCCCGGGCTTCGCCAGCACGTACCGCACCAGCGTCCTGCAGCACCTGGAGATCAACCCCAAGGGGCTGGTCATCGAGGACTTCAACATGACCTTCGAGGTGCACCACAAGCGGCTCGGCCGCATCTCGATGGAGCCCGACACCAAGGCGTACAGCCAGGACCCCTTCACGTTGCGCGACTACAGGAGCCAGGTGAAGCGCTGGACCCTGGGCTTCTGGCAGACGGTCCGGCGGCACGGCGTGTGGCCGAGCCTCTTCTGGTTCGCGCTGTTCTTCTACATCCTCGAGGTCGTTCTCGTCTCGGTCCTGCTGATCATCACCGCGCTGATCGGCGTGTTCGTGCTGCCGCCGACGCTCATCGGGGACGCCGTGCTCGGCGTCGGGTGGTACGCCGAGGGCTACACGGCGGTGTCCGCGGTGCTGCCGCTGAGCACGGTCGCCGTCGGACTCTTCGTCCCCGACTACATGCTGACCTGCATCATCGCGATGATCCGCCGTCGGCCGAGCTACCTCTTCTACGGGTTGTTCTTCCTGCCGATGCGGCTGCTCGACTCCTATCTGACGCTGCGCACCATCCCGCAGGCGTGGACCGCCAAGTCCGACGGCCGGTGGAAGAGCCCCGAGCGGGCGGCGCTGAAGCCCTGACCGAGGGCGCGACCCGAACCCCGGACGAGGGCGGTCCGACACGGCACTTAGGCTCGAAGGACAAGTGGATCTCCGGCGGCGCCCGCACGGGCGCCGCCGGAGATCCGTTCTCGATCGAACCGTCCTAGTGTCGAGGTGCCCTGGTGGACAAGAAGAGCAGTCTCCCCTTCACGCTGTACCGCGTGCTGGCCTACGTGACGTCGGTCTGGCTGCTGCTCCTGACGTTCGTGGCGATGCCGGCCAAGTACCTCGTCGGTGAGGACGCCCGGTTCTCCCTGGTCGGCGCTCCGGCCGGGACGGAGGGGTGGTTCGGTGACGACACCCCGTTGATGATGCTCATCGCGACCCCGCACGGCTACATCTACATGCTGTTCGTGCTGGTGGTCCTGTGGCTGTCGCTGAACCGCCGGTGGAGCGCGCCCAAGACCGTCGGGGTGATGCTCTCGGGCACGATCCCGCTGGTGGGGTTCTTCGTGGAGCGCCGGGTCGCGGCCAGGGAGAAGGCGGCGATGGAGGCCGAGGCCGCGGCCCCGGTTCAGTCCGCGGTCGCGCCCGCCACCGAGGGCTGAGGCCCGTCGGCGGCGGAGGGGGACGCCGTCCCCCCGGCGCCGCCCTCCCGGGCCGCGCGGCGCTCGTCCAGCTCGCGCCGCATCAGGGAGATCCAGAACACGACGACGGCGATCCCGAACACCACCCACTGGGCGGCGTAGCTCAGGTTCTTGATGTTCCAGGTGATCTCCTGCGGCGGGTCCGGCGGCGGGATCTCCCGGAGCTGCGACGCCGCGCCCGCGGTCTCCGCGGGGGTCTGCTCGGCCAGGGTGACGTACCCCTCGTAGAGGGGGTAGGGCCACTCGTTGACCAGCAGCGCGGACGAGATCCGCGCGATCTGCCCCTCGGACACGATCGCCGTGTAGCCGCGGGTCGCCTCGCCCTGCGGCGGCATCAGCCACCCGCTGACGGTGGCCTCCCCGTCCGGCACGGGGGGAACCGCGCCGTCGGCCCCGGCGGCGTCGAGGGGTATCCAGCCGCGGTTCACCGTCACGGCGGCGCCGTCGTCGGTCACCAGCGGCACGATGACGTAGTACCCCTCCTCGCCCTCGGGCGAGAGCGCGGGGGAGAGCAGCTGGTTCTCGGCGTCGTACACCCCGGACGTGCGGACGGCCTCGTTGGCCAGGTCCAGCGGCATGTACGCGCCCGGTTCGAGCAGCGCGCCGATGTCGGTGGCGCGGGCCAGGTCCTCGACGGGGTTGGTGATCGCGCTGCGGTCGGGCTCCTGGGCGCGCTCGTACTGCCAGTAGCCCAGCCCGAGGCAGCCGAGCGCGGCGAGCACGGCCATCAGGTGGGTGCCGAGCCAGCGGGGGTGGAGAAGCGGAAAACGCACTCTCACAGGCTATGTCCGACTTCGGGCGAGGGGACGGTGGCCCCCTGATGCGGAGAGACCGCGGGGGCGTGCGGCACTTGGCCTGTGCCAGGGATGCAGCTGGTTATTACTTTAAGTAATTAACTGTGACTGACGGTTGTTTCGCCAGGTGGGTGTGGGTAATCTGGGTGTCAGCGGGGAGAGATGAAACAGATAACCCGCTGTGCGAGACCTTCCGAGGTCGCGACTCCTGGGGGGAGGAGTCGCCGACCGTTCCCAGGCGAAGGCCGCCTCCGTGCTTTGAGGGGGGACATGGAGGCGGCCTTCGCGCTTTTCGCGTTCGGCCCGGTTCTCCCGCAGTCCGCGCCCCGCCCCCGCCCCGCCGCAAGGGGCCGGCGCCCTGACGGCCCCGGCGACCGGCCGGTGGCGCACGGGGGACGACCCCACCCGGCCGCGCGGGCCCCGCTCCTTCCAGCTCTCCGCCCCGACCACCCGTCGCAGGCGTGGACGAGGATCTCGGTCCCGTCGGTCCGGTCACGCGGACCGAAACCGTCGGAAAGCTCTCCTGGCCCGTGTCGGGCGGGAAAAACGGATGCGGCGGGTCGGAGTGGAAAGTACGGTGACGGGGAGTCCCGCCCGATCCGGCCGGGCCGTTCACCAACGTACGGAGGAACCCATGGCGCGAGGACGAGACAGCCTGCTCGGTCTGGGCGGGCAGCGGAAGAAGCTCTCCAAGAACACGCTGCGCGGCAACGAGAAGGGCCAGCAGGGCGGCGCGGCCGACCCCCTGGAGGAGAAGCGCGAACTGCTGCGCAAGATGCGGGAGAAGACCGAGCAGGGGAGCACCACCGACGGGTGACCCCAATCGGACGGTCGGGAACGCGCGGCCGGGTCGGAACTATCCCCCCTTCTCACGCATCTACCCCTGTGAGACGCACCGTGTTTCCAGGCAATGGGAATGTGCCCTGGTACGGCGGGCCAGGTTGTGGTTCGCTGGCTGGTGAAGGCCGTTTCGGGTGGTCACCGGCCCGACCGGGCTACTCGTCCCGGACGGCTCCGAGTGCGAGGTGAACCGAGGGTTCACGGAGTCGGCCTGGTGCTCGCGGCGCGGAGGGGGAGAGCACACATGACGAGTCCGTTACGACCCGAGGATCCGACCCGGGTCGGCGAGTACGAGTTGACCGGACGGATCGGCAAAGGCGGGCAGGGCATCGTCTACCTCGGACGGGACCCCGGGGGGAACAGGGTCGCCGTCAAGGTGATGACCGGCTCCTGGGCCGCCGACACCAGGCTGCGCAACCGGTTCGCCAAGGAGGTGGAGGCGGCCTCGAAGGTGGCGGCCTTCTGCACCGCGGCGGTCCTGGACTCGGCGCCCGACGCCGATCCGCCCTACATCGTCAGCGAGTACATCGAAGGCCCGTCGCTGCGCCAGGCCGTGCTGGAGGAGGGGCCGCGCAGCGGCACCGCGCTGGACCGGCTGGCCATCGCCACGGCGACCGCGCTGGTGGCGATCCACCAGGCGGGCGTGGTGCACCGCGACTTCAAACCGGCCAACGTGCTGCTCGGCCCGGACGGTCCCCGGGTGATCGACTTCGGCATCGCCCGGTCCAGCGACGCCACCATCACCTCGACCAGGTCCATCGTCGGGACCCCCGCCTACATGGCGCCGGAGCAGGTGCGGGGGCGCGAGGTCACCTTCGCCGTGGACGTCTTCGCCTGGGCGGGCGTCATGGCCTTCGCCGCCAGCGGTGTCTCCCCGTTCCAGGACGACACCCTGCCCGCCGTGATCAACCGGGTCCTGAACGAGCAGCCCCTGCTGGACGAGGTGGACGACCGGCTCCGGCCGCTGATCGAGGCCTGCCTGGACAAGAACCCGGACAACCGGCCGAGCGCCGTCCAGGTGCTCGGCATGCTGGTGGGGCACGACCCCGCCACCGTTCCGGGGGTCCCCGTCGCGTCCGTGCTCGCGGACGGGTACACCGCGGCGGTCAGCGAGCAGACGAAGATCGCGGCCACGGTCGCGCTGCCGATCCCCACCGCCCAGACGGCCGCGACCCGCAGGTACGGCGACGGCGGCTCCGGGGGAGGAGCGGTCGGCGGTCTGGCGGGGCTGACGGGCCCCGCCGCGACCCGGGTGTCCGACGGAGAGCAGGGGAGCGGGCCGGCGACCGGCCCCACCACCGGCCCCACCACGACCAGCGGAGCGCTGCGCACCACCAGCGGACTCGCCTCACTGGTCGGCGGCGGTGCCGCGGGGGCGGCGGGCGGAGCGGCCGGTCCCGCCGGCGGCGCGGGCGCGGTTCCCGCGCAGGGCGGCGCTCCCGAGGCCGACGCGTCCCCGGTCGCCGGGGGCAGGGTGCCCGCCCCCACGGTGAGCCCCGAGAGCGACCCGGTCAGCCCGGGGAGCCCCGTTCAGCCGGGCGGACACGGCGACCACGGCGGTCACGGCGGCGGCCCGGTGCACCCGGTCGGCCCCCGGCCGCCCGTTCCCGGGGCCCAGCGGGGGCTCCGGCACGCGCTGTCGTGGATGCTCGCCGTGGGCCTGCTCGTCATCGTCGGTGCGGGGGGCTGGTTCCTCTTCGGGGGCGGTCCGCCGTCCGACGGGCCCGAGATCGCTCCCGTGGACGACGCCGTCGTCGACTCGCCGGAGCCGAGCGCGGAGCAGTCGCCCTTGACGGAGCCGAGCCCGGTGGAGTCGTGGGAGACGGAGGAGGAGTACACGCCTCCCCCCGTGGACGAGTCCTACGAACCGTCGCCCTCCTGGGACCCGCCCACGTGGGGGGACCCCAGCCCCACCGGTGATGGCGGTTGGGACGGCGGCACCGATACCGGCGAAGGCGGCGGTGACACCGGTGGCGACGGCGGTGGCGACGGAGGAGGGGACTCCGGGGGCACCGACCAGACCGACCAGACCGACCGGACCGACGAAGGCGGAGCCGGAGCCGGAGGCGGAGGCGCGCCGGCGGGCGAGTAGCCGCACTGCCGCGGCCGGAGCGGGCCGGGAAACGTCTCTTCGGGGAGGGGGGATACCGGTAGGCTTTTGGCTTGCTGTCCCAGGAGGTCTACAGATGGCCGTTGTTCCCCTTCAGTACCGCTTTGACGGGCCGAGGCGCGCGCCGGTGGCGGTGCTGGTCCCGACGCTCGGCGCCAAGTGGTCGATGTGGGAGCCGCAGATGCCGGAGCTGACGCGCAGGCTGCGGGTGCTCAGGGTCAACCACCGAGGCCACGGGGACTCGCCCGCCCCCGGGGGGCCCTATTCGGTGCAGGAACTCGGCGGGGACCTGCTGTCGCTGCTGGACCGGTGCGAACTGGAGCGGGTGGTGCTCGTCGGCTCCGGGCTGGGGGCCATGGTCTCGCTCTGGCTGGCCGCGGCAGAGCCCTCGCGGGTGACCGGGCTGGCGCTCCTGTCGTCCACCTCGTGGGCGCCGCCGCCGCGACACTGGCGGGGCATCGGGGAGCGGGCGCGCGCGTTCGGCACAGCGGCGGTGTCGGCGGAGGCCGTACGCCCCTGGTTCACCCCCGGCTTCGGCGAGCGGCGGCCGGACATCGTCTCGCGGTTCACCGAGGAGTTCGAGCAGGTCGACGCGAACGGTTACGCCGGATGCTGTGACGCCCTCGCGGACCTCGACCACCGGTCCCTGGCCGCGCGCGTGCGGGCCCCGGCGGTCGTCCTCTCCGGGGCGCACGACCCCCGGACCCCGCCGGGCCACGGCCGCAGACTCGCCGGCAGCATCCCGGGCGCCCGGTTCGAGACGGTCAACGGGGCGGCGCACCTGGCCAACATCGAGCGCGCGGACCGGGTCAACGATCTGCTCCTGGAGCACCTCGCCTCGTCCCCGGGGCTGCCGGCAGGACAGCCGTGACACGCCCGTGAGCGAGGGAGGACCACCGCGTCCCGTCGACTCCGACGTCGACCCGCGCCTCCCCCGGCAGGTCCGGGAACCGCGCGACGCCCCCTGGGCGGTGCCGGCCGCGATCTCCGCGGGCGGTGCGATCGGGGCCGTCGCCCGCCACGGGCTGAGCGTCGCGATCCCGCACGCCCCGGGCGCGTTCGCCTGGTCGACCGCGCTGGTCAACGTCTCGGGCTGCCTCCTTATCGGGGTCCTGATGGCCCTGGTCACCGATGTCCGGCCCGACTCCCGGCTGCTGCGCCCGTTCCTCGGGGTCGGGGTCCTGGGCGGTTACACCACCTTCTCCACGCACCTCGTCGACGCCCTGCGCATGCTGGACGCCGGCGCCGCCGGCACCGCGCTGGTCTCCCTGGCGGGGACCCTGGTCGGCGGGCTCCTGGCGGTGTGGCTGGGCCTGGCGGCGACCACCCGTGTGTTCCGCGCGCGGCCCGCGGCCCGGACCGGAGCGGGGGAGGAGCGGTGACCGTGCTGATGGTCGCGCTCGGAGCCGCCGTCGGCGCGCCGCTGCGCTACTTCGTGGACCGGTTCGTGCAGGCCCGGCACGACTCGGTGTTCCCGTGGGGGACGCACGTCGTCAACGCCACGAGCTGCCTGCTGCTGGGGTTCGCGGGCGCGCTGGCGCTGCCGCCCTGGGCCACGGCACTGGCGGGAACGGGCTTCCTCGGGGCGCTGTCCACCTACTCCACGTTCGGGTACGAGACGTTCCGGTTGCTGGAGAACCGTGAGACCTTCCTGGCCTGCGCCAACGTCCTGGCGTCACTGGGCGCGGGCCTGGGCGCGGCCGTGATCGGAGCGGCGTGCGGCCGGGCACTCCTCGGTTAGATCGTTGACGGGGGTGGGGTGCCCCGGTCGTCAGTGGTCGTAGGCGGCCAGTGACCGCTTGATCGGGGGCGCCGCTCCGACGGGCACCTGCTGGTTGATCTCCAGGAGGTATCCGTCAGGGTCGCGGAAGTGGGCGGCGCGGATGCCCCACGCGGTCCACTCCTTGGCGGGGGAGACCATCGGGACGCCCGCTTCGATGAGTTCGGCGGCCTTGGCGTCCACGTCCTCCACCTCGAAGATCACCGCGATCCGGTCCTGCCTCGGCAGGTGGGGGTCCTCGGCGTCGGTGCCCAGCGCCTCGGCGACCACCTCGCGCTGGTTCAGCGCGAGAAGGGTCTCGGACCCCACCTCGAACTCGGCGTAGCGGGTCTCCTCCGAACCCCGCAGCACCGGGAACTTCAGGACGTCGGCGTAGAAGCGGAAGCACGCCTCGTAGTCGTCGGCGAGGAGCCGAACGTAGCTCATCCGCATGGTGTACCTCCGTCGCAGGGGCCGACCGGTCCTCCCGACCATTGTGCCTTCGCCGCACCTGCTCTCCAAGGATCTCCGGTGGCGTCGGCTGTCCGGTTCCGGACGGTCGACGCCACGGGGGTATGTAGTAGTGGCTTGGCGAAATGTAGTACTCATGCTATCAATGAGCGTAGTCGAGCGATAAGGAGGAAGGAACGTGGCAGTGGAACAGCGGTTCGAGGCCGACACCGGCGTCCGGCCGTCGTCGTCGCGGCCGCCGTCGGCGGACGCCGTCATCGAGGTCCGTGACCTGCGGATGCGCTACGGCTCGGTGGACGTGCTCAAGGGGGTGGACTTCGCGGCGCGGCGCGGCGAGGTGCTCGCCCTGCTCGGCCCGAACGGCGCGGGAAAAACCACCACGATCGAGATTCTTGAAGGCTTCCGCATGCGCTCCGCCGGTGCGGTGAGCGTGCTGGGCGTGGACCCCGCGCACGGGGACGAGCGGTGGCGGGCCGGGCTGGGCGTGGTGCTCCAGTCCTGGCGGGACCACGGGAAGTGGCGGGTCGGCGAGCTGCTGGACCACTTCGGCCGGTACTACCGGCCCTACTCCACCGGGGCGGTGGAGCGGCCGCGCGACACCGCCGAGCTGATGGACGTCGTGGGGCTGGCCGAGCACGCCGGCAAGCGGGTCCAGACGCTCTCGGGCGGCCAGCGCCGCCGCCTCGACGTGGCGATCGGCATCGTCGGCCGTCCGGAGCTGCTCTTCCTGGACGAGCCGACCGCCGGGTTCGACCCCGAGGCCCGACGGGACTTCCACGACCTGGTGCACCGGCTGTCCGACCTGGAGGACACCACGATCCTGCTCACCACGCACGACCTGGACGAGGCGGAGAAGCTCGCCGACCGCATCCTGATCCTGGCCCAGGGCCGGATCGTCGCCGACGGCAGCGCGGACCAGCTGGCCCGCCGGGTGAGCCGCGACACCGAGGTCCGCTGGACCCGCGGCGGGGAGCGGTTCGTGCACTCGGCGGCCGACGGCACCGGCTTCGTCCGGGAGCTGTTCGCCCAGTACGGCGACGAGATCGCCGACCTGGAGGTCCGCAGGGCGACGCTGGAGGACGTCTACATGGCCATGGTGCACCGGCACGAGACCGGCGCCGCGGGCGGCGAGCCCGGGTTCGGGGAGGAGAACCGGTGAACACGACGCTCTTCGCCGTGCGGCTGGGGCTGGCCCGGGGCTGGACCGAGTTCCGGCACACCCTGACGAGCAAGGCCGACCTGGGCTCCTACCTTCTCAACAGCATGGTCTTCCTGGCCGTCCTGCTCTTCATGAGCGGCAACGACATGGAGAACACGGCACTGGCCGGGACGGGCGTGTCGCAGGCGACGCTGTCGATGCCCGGGACGCTGGCCGTGCTGCTGGTGTTCGGAGGGGTCCTGTCCACGGCCCAGCTGCTGGCCACCGACCGGGAGGACGGCACCCTGCTGCGGGCCAAGGCCACCCCCAAGGGGACGCACGGCTACCTGGTCGGCAAGGTGGTCAGCGTCTCGCTGATGAGCCTGATGAGCATGCTGGTGCTCCTGGTCCCCTCGGTGCTGCTGATCGACGGGCTGGAGTTCACCCCCGCCGGAGGGCTGACGCTGCTGTGGGTGGTCGGCCTCGGCCTCCTGGCGACCCTGCCGCTCGGCGCGATCGCGGGATCGCTGTTCCCCAACCCCAGGGCCGTGGTGGGCGTTCTGGTACTCGTGCTCATGGCCCTGATCATCGTCTCGGGTATCTTCTTTCCGATCTCCATGCTGCCCGGGTGGGTCTCCTGGGTCGCCCAGGCGTTCCCGGTCTACTGGCTGGGGCTGGGGCTGCGCTCGTCGATGCTGCCCGACGCCGCGCTGGTCGAAGAGGTCGGCGGGTCGTGGCGGCACCTGGAGACCGCGGGCGCGCTGGGAGCGTGGGCGGCGCTCGGTCTGCTCGTCGCCCCCTTCGTGCTGCGCCGGATGGCCCGCCGCGAGTCCGGCACGAGCCTTGAGGAGCGCAGGCGAAAGGCCCTGCAGAGGGTGGGTTGAGTAACCGGATGGGCGGAGGCAAGACCGTGAGCGGTGAGAACGTCTACAACCGCATCGCCGTGCTGCGCGCGGAACGGGGCGTGTCCCGCCGGCAGCTGGCCGAGGCGCTGGGGGTGCACTACCAGACGGTGGGTTACCTGGAGCGCGGGGAGTACAGCCCGAGCCTGCACCTGGCGCTGCGGATCGCCTCGTACTTCGAGGTCCCCGTCGAGATCGTCTTCTCGACCACCCCGTTTCCCCGCATCGGCAGTGAGGAGAAAGCCTGATGACCGACCACGACGACACCGGTGCCCCGAGGACCGCGTCCCACGGGGAGGTCCTCGTCCGGATGGTGGAGCACGGCCCGGCGCGCCGCCGCTGGTCCTCCCGCAACCGTCGCCGGGCCCTCGTCCTGGCCCAGGCCCTCGTGTGCTCGGCGGCGGCGGTCGGGATGTACCTGGTCCCCCGCCTTCCCGCCGTCGTCATCATGCCGGTGTTCCTGGTCCTCATGGCCGCGGGCGTGCTGCTGGGGACACAGCTCAACATCGCCGCGCGCTGGGTGGCGGGGCTGCCCACCCTGGACGAGCGGCAGCGCGCCGACCAGGAACGGGCCCGTCGGATGGGGCACCACGTGACCGCCGGCCTGCTGTTCGCGCTGTTCCTGGCCGCGACCGTGCTGTGGACGGCGCGGGCGGCGCCGGTCGAGGCGGGCGTCGTGGCGGCGTCCGCGTGGCTGGCGGTGATGACGCACACCAGCTTCCCCGCCGCCTACCTGGCCTGGACCCTCCCGGACGAGGTCCCCGACGACGAGGCTCAGTAGAGGTCGGGTCCGCCCCAGGCGTAGGTGTCGCGGTGGCGGACCTCGGCGAGCTCGTCCTCGGACAGCACCCGGGGAGGGCCCAGGCGGGCGGCGTCCAGGTAGACGGAGCACAGCCACTCCAGCAGCCGGACGTGCTCGAAGGCCTCGTCCAGGTCAGAGCCGGTCGCCACGCCTCCGTGGTTGGCCAGGAGCGCGGCCCGCCTTCCCTTGAGGGCCTTGGCCGCGTGGTCGGCGAGTTCGGCGGTCCCGTAGGCGGTGTACGGCGTCACCGGGACCGCGCCGCCGAGACGGGCCGCCCGGTGGTGCACGGGCGGCAGTTCCGCCAGGACCGCCGAGACCGCCGCGGCGGAGCGCGAGTGCGCGTGCACGACGGCTCCCGCGCGGGTGCTCCGGTACACCCCCATGTGAAGGGTGGTCTCCGCCGCCGGTTCGCGGCGGCCCTCCAGCAGGCCGCCGTCGAGGGACAGCACCGGGCAGTCGCCCGGCTCAACCCGGTCCAGCGCGGTCCCGGCCGGGGTGACCACGACGAGATCGCCCGATCGGACACTGACCGTGCCGCCCTCGCCGAAGGCGAGGCCGGTCTCGACGAGCCGCCGCGCGGTCAGGCAGACGTGTCGGCGTTCTTGCTCCAGCAGCATGGTTCCTCGAAGGGCAGACGGCGCGAGGGTTTCTCCGGCCGCTTCGGTACGGGCAGCCTTACCTAAGGTACGTCACGAGCGCGGGGGCCGCCCAGCCGGTGCCCCGATACGCCCGAAACCCGGATCATGGACACGAAGAGTGATCGACTTCGGGGATGAGGCGGGTCCGCGTTCCGCCGGAGCGTCGACCCACCGTGTTCTCGCAGGTATTTTTACTCCCTGTTCGGGCCTTCGGAACGGTAAAGAACGCAAAGCGACTGTTTGCTCCCTTTGTTCGGGGGCAGACCGCCTCCGTGACGCAACCCTACGTAGCACTGCCGGACAAGCCCTACCTGTCCGCGCCGGGCTCCAGCACGGCCGCGGGACTGTACATCGGCGGTTCCTGGCGTCCCGCCGCCGACGGCGGCGTGCGCGAGATCGTGAACCCGTACGACGCCAGCGTGCTGACCGTGGTGAGCGAGGCCACCGCGGCGGACGCCGCCGCGGCCGTCGCCGCCGCGCGCGCCGCCTTCGACGGGGGGCCGTGGCGCGCCGTCCCCGCGGACGAGCGCGGCGCGGTCCTGCACCGCGTCGCGGACCTGCTGGCGCGCGACCGGGCCGAGATCGCGCTGATGGAGTCGCTGGACACCGGGAAGACCCTGGAAGAGGGCGGGATCGACGTCGACGACGTCGTCGCGGTGTTCCGCTACTACGCGGGACTGGCCGACAAGGACGCCGGGCGGATCGTCTCCGCGCCCGAAGGGGTGTTCAGCCGCGTCGTCTACGAGCCCGTCGGGGTGTGCGCGATGATCACGCCCTGGAACTACCCGCTGCTCCAGCTCTCCTGGAAGGTGGCCCCGGCCATCGCCGCGGGCGACACCATGGTCGTCAAACCCAGCGAGGTCACCCCGGTCACCACCCTCAAACTGGTGGAGCTCGTCGAGGAGGCGGGCATCCCGGCCGGAGTGGTCAACCTGGTGCTCGGGTCGGGCGCGACCGTGGGCTCCGCGCTGACCGAGGACCCCGGCGTGGACCTGGTCTCCTTCACCGGGGGCCTGGACACCGGAACGCGGATCATGGCCGCGGCCGCGCCCACGGTCAAGAAGGTCGCGCTGGAACTGGGAGGCAAGAACCCCAACATCGTCTTCGACGACGTCGACCTCGACACCGCCGTGGACTACGCGCTCAGCGCCGCCTTCTTCCACTCCGGCCAGGTCTGCTCGGCGGGCGCCCGGCTCATCGTGCACGAGGACGTCCACGACGCGTTCACCGCCGAACTCGCCCGGCGCGCCGACGCGATCGTCATCGGCCACCCGCAGGGCGAGGGCGTGCGCTGCGGTCCGCTGGTCTCCGCGGAGCACCGGGCCAAGGTCGAGGCCGCCGTGGCCCGCGGGACAGAGGAGGGGGCCCGGATCATCGCCGGGGGCAGGCGCCCCGACGACCCGGAACTGTCCAGGGGCTACTTCTACCGGCCGACCGTGTTCGTGGACTGCCACCGCGCGATGGACATCGTCCAACGGGAGGTCTTCGGGCCGGTCGTCACCGTCGAGAGGTTCCGCACCGAGGCCGAGGCCGTCGCACTGGGAAACGACACCGACTACGGGCTGTCCGGCGGCGTGTGGACCGCGGACGCCGCCCGCGGCGAGCGCGTCGCGGCCGCGCTGCGGCACGGAACGGTGTGGATCAACGACTTCGGCCCCTACTTCCCGGGTGCCGAATGGGGCGGGTTCGGGCGCTCCGGCGTCGGCCGCGAACTGGGCCCGGCCGGACTCGACGAGTACCGGGAGGCCAAGCACATCTACCGCAACCTCGACCCGAAACCGCAGCGTTGGTTCGGATGAGGCCCGGCGGCGGCCGGTTCACGGCCGCCGCCGCGCCGCGCGTCCGGCCGCGGCACCACGAGAGCCGAAGAAGGAGACCTCAGTGTCCGAACCCGAATCCGTGTTCGACTACGTCATCGTCGGCGGGGGAACAGCGGGCTCGGTGATCGCCGACCGCCTCACGGAGGACCCCGGCACGACCGTGTGCGTCATCGAGGGCGGTCCCTCCGACATGGGCCTGGAACGGGTCCTGAAGCTGCGCGACTGGCTCGGCCTGCTCGGCGGCGACCTCGACTACGACTACCCGACCGTGGAGCAGCCGCGCGGCAACTCGCACATCCGGCACTCGCGCGCCCGCGTCCTGGGCGGCTGCTCCTCGCACAACACGCTGATCAGCTTCCGGCCGTTCCCGCGCGACCTCGACGAATGGGTGGCCGCGGGCGCCACCGGCTGGGACAACGCCACCGTCCAGGCGTACGCGGACCGGATCAAGTGCAACATCGTCCCGGTGGCCCGCAAGGACCGCAACGACATCGTCAAGGACTGGATCACCGCCTCGGCCGAGGCCACCGGGGTGCCGGTCGTCGAGGACTTCAACGCGTCCCTCTCGCACGGCGACGGCTTCCGCGACGGCGTCGGCTTCCTGTCCATCGCCTACGACCCCTACACCGGGTACCGGTCCTCGGCCTCGGTCGCCTACCTGCACCCGATCATGGGCCGCCGCACCAACCTCGTCCTGATGTTGGAGACCTGGGCCGAGAAGGTCCTGTTCGACGGCGACCGCGCCACCGGGGTCCGGGTCAGGAAGCCGTCCGGCGGGTACGCCGCGGTCCGCGCCCGGCGCGAGGTGGTCCTGTGCGCGGGGGCCGTCGACACCCCCCGCCTGCTCCTGCTGTCCGGGGTGGGGCCGGCGGCGGACCTGGCGGAGGTCGGAATCCCCGTGCGCCACGACCTTCCGGGGGTCGGCGAGAACCTGCTCGACCACCCGGAGTCGATCATCATGTGGGAGACCGACGAGCTGCCGCACACCACGGTGATGGACTCCGACGCGGCGCTGTTCGTCCGGCGCGACGCGAGCGATCCGCGCCCCGACCTGATGTTCCACATCTACCAGATCCCCTTCGCCGACAACATCGAGCGCCTGGGCTACGACCGGCCCCGGCACGCGATCTGCATGACCCCGAACGTCCCCCGCTCCCGTTCCCGCGGCAAGCTCTGGCTGACCAGCGCGGACCCGTCGGTCAAGCCGGCGCTGGACTTCCGATACTTCACCGATCCCGACGACCACGACGCCACCACGATCGTGGACGGCCTCAAGATCGCACGCGAGATCGCCCGGACCGAGCCGTTCCGGTCCTGGCTCAAACGCGAGGTCGCGCCCGGCCCGGACGTCACCGGTGACGAGGCGCTGAGCGAGTACGGCCGCCGCGCCGCGCACACCGTCTACCACCCGGCGGGGACCTGCAGGATGGGCGCCGCCGACGACCCCATGGCGGTCGTCGACCCCGCGCTGAGGGTCCGCGGCCTGTCGGGACTGCGCGTCGCCGACGCCTCGGTGTTCCCGACCCTGCCCACGCCCAACCCGATGGTCACCGTCCTGGCGGTCGGTGAGCGCGCCGCCGACCTGATCCGCGCCGACGACCACTGACCAGTCCCCCGGCAAGCCGGGCCGCCCCGAACCCCGGGGGGCCTCCCAAGGAGAGAGACCCCGATGACCTCCCAGGCCACCGAAACGACCGAGCGGCACCCCTCGAACGGGGACGCCAAGATCGCAGTCCGCCACCTGTGGAAGATCTTCGGCGGGAACGCCGACTCCGTCCTCGGCACCGAGAACCAGTCCATGGACCGCGACGCCATCCGGGAGAGGACCGGCTGCACCGTGGCGGTGCGCGACGTCTCCTTCGACGTGGCCCCCGGGGAGGTCTTCGTGGTGATGGGCCTGTCCGGGTCCGGCAAGTCCACTCTGGTGCGCTGCCTGACCCGGCTCATCGAACCCACCAGCGGCAAGGTCGTCCTGGACGGCGCGGACATCGGCCAGGCCGACCCCCAGGAACTGCGCGAACTGCGCAGGCACAAGATCGCGATGGTCTTCCAGCACTTCGGACTGCTGCCGAACCGCAAGATCATCGACAACGTCGCCTACGGGCTCGAGGTGCGCGGCATGAGCCGGGCCGACCGCTACGCCAGGGCCCGCGAGATGATCGACATGGTCGGCCTGTCCGGCTCCGAGAACTCGCGTCCGGGCCAGCTCAGCGGCGGTATGCAGCAGCGGGTCGGACTGGCCCGCGCGCTCGCGGTGCGGCCCGAGGTGCTGCTGTTCGACGAGCCGTTCAGCGCCCTGGACCCACTCATCCGCCGTGACATGCAGAACGAGGTCTGCCGCCTGCAACGGGAACTGGACGTGACCGCGGTCTTCATCACGCACGACCTGTCCGAGGCACTCAAGCTCGGCGACCGGATCGCCATCATGCGCGACGGCGAGCTCATCCAGGTGGGCACCCCCGAGGAGCTGGTCGGCCGCCCCGCCGACGACTACGTGCGCGACTTCGTCTCCGACGTCTCGCGCACCGACGTGCTCACCGTGAGCTGGCTGATGCGCGCCCCGGCCGGTGACGAGCCCCTGGACGGGCCCGTCACCGCGCCCACGACCGTGGTGCGCGACGTCGTCCCCCAGCTCGCCAGGGGAACCGCGCCGGTCCGGGTCGTGGACGGCGACCGGCTGCTGGGCGTGGTGGGCCGCACCGACGTGCTGCGGGTCATCGCCGAGGACCAGAGCGAGGGCGACAGCGGGTCCGCGGCCTCGGGCGCCGGCGCGAGCACGGAGGGCTGAGCCGTGTCCACCGCGTTCGGCGCCGCGCCGACGATCCGCGCCGACGGGCCGCCCACCTGGCTGACCAGCCGCTGGACCCAGGCGCTGCTCGTGCTCGCGGCCCTGCTCGCCGGGTTCGCCGTGCTGCGCGGCGAGCACGCCTTCCCGGCCCTGCCCGAACCGTTCCAGATCGGCCCGTTCTTCGACCGCGTCTACGACTGGGTCGTCGCCAACCGGAACACCAGCCCGTTGTTCCTGTACGGCTTCAACTACCTGTCGGTGGGACTGGGGTCGGCGGTCATCCTGGTCAACCAGGTGCTGACCCTGCTGACCTGGCCGGGCGTGACGGTCCTGGGCACCTTCACCGCCTGGCGCGTCGCCGGGCCGCGGACCGCGGCGCTCGTGCTCGCCGCGTTCGCGGTGTTCGGCCTGACCGGGCTGTGGAGCGAGGCGATGACCACGCTCGCGCTCATCATCACCTCGGTGCTGCTGGCGCTCCTCATCGGCATCCCGCTGGGCATCCTCGCCGGGCGCAACGAGGGCTTCGACGCCGCCATCCGCCCCGTCCTGAACTTCCTGCAGATCATGCCCGCCTTCGCGTACCTGATGCCGATGCTGCTGCTGTTCGGCATCGGCAACCCGGCGGCGGCGGTGGCCACCACCGTCTACGCGTTCCCGCCCGCGGTGCGCATCACCGCCCTGGCCATCCGCAACGTGGACAAGGGCGCGGTCGAGGCCACCACCTCGCTGGGCTCCACCTCCTGGCAGCTGCTCACCAAGGTGCAGCTCCCGCTCGCCAGGCGCACCATCATGCTGGGCGTCAACCAGACCATCATGCTCGCGGTGTCCATGGTGGTCATCGCCTCGGTGATCGGCGCGGGCGGTCTCGGCGACGCCATCTACCAGGCGCTCAACAAGGTCAACGTGGGCCAGGCGTTCGAGGCCGGACTCGCGATCGTGCTCATGGCGATCGCGCTGGACCGGGTGACCGCGGCCGCGGGAAACCGCGAGTACGCCTCCGGCGGCTCCCCGGTACCACGCCTCGCGATGACCGCCGCCGCGGTGCTGGCGGCGGTGGCCGCGTCCGTGCTCGCCCGGCTCGCCGGAGTGGCGGACTGGCCCAGGGAGTGGACCCTCAGCGCCGCGGGCCCGATCAACGCGTTCAACGACGCGGTGCAGGACCTGTTCGGTGACGCCACCGCCGCGGTGGGGGAGTTCCTCCTCGGCTGGGTGCTCGACCCCCTGCGCACGCTTCTCACCGACTCGCCGTGGTGGCTGGTGCTCCTGGCCGCCGCGGCCCTGGGCCTGGTGCTGGGCGGCTGGCGGACCGCGCTCGTGGCCGGCCTGTCCCTCCTGGGCACCGGCCTGCTGGGAGTGTGGGGGCTCAGCATGGACACCCTCTCCCAGGTCCTGGTGGCGGCCCTGGTCACGGTCGCTCTCGGCGTCGTCGTGGGCGTCCTGGCCGCGCGCGGCGACACCTTCTCCCGGATCCTGCGCCCGATCCTGGACGCCATGCAGACGCTTCCGCCGTTCGTCTACCTGATCCCGGCCGTCGCGCTGTTCGGGATCGGCCGCGTCCCGGCGCTGGCGGCCGCCGTCGTCTTCGCGCTGCCACCGGTCATCCGGCTCGTCGAGGACGGTATCCGCGGCGTTCCGCCCGAGTCCGTCGAGGCCACCACCTCGCTGGGCTCCACCTCCTGGCAGCTGCTCACCAAGGTGCGGCTGCCGCTGGCCCGCTCCTCCATCCTGCTCGCCGTCAACCAGGGGATCATGATGGTCCTGGCGATGGTCGTGATCGGCGCGCTGGTCGGCGCGGGCGCGCTGGGGTACGGGGTCGTCTTCGGCCTCGCGCAGAACCAGCTGGGCCTGGGCCTGACCTCGGGGCTGGCCATCGTCTGCCTCGGTGTGCTCCTGGACCGGCTCACCCAGAGCGCGGCCCGGAGGACGGGGTGAGGCGCTCCGTGACCGCGACACCCCGGTACCCCGCAGACCGCACAGGAGGTCCGATGTCCACCACCCCGGGCGCCGGGCGGGCGGCCAAGGCCGCCGCGCTGCTGATGGCGCTGCTCATGACCACCTCGTGCGCGGTGCGCACCACCTCGATCCTGCGCGATCCCGACACGGTGCGCATAGCGCTGAACGCCTGGGTCGGGTACGAGGCCAGCGCCGCCGTCGTGCAGTACCTGCTGGAGGAGGAGCTGGGCTATCAGGCGCAGCTCGTGCAACTCGACGAGCAGCCCTCCTGGCAGGCCCTCGACCAGGGCGCGATCGACGTGATCCTGGAGAACTGGGGCCACCAGGACCTGATGGACACCTACGGCCCCGGGGGCAACGGCACCGTCGTCGACGGCGGGCCCAACGGCAACACCGGCCACATCGGCTGGTACATGCCCGCCTACCTGGTCGAGGAGTACCCGGGCGTCAACACCGTCGAAGGGCTCAAGGAGCACGCCGACCTGTTCCGCACTCCCGAGAGCGGCGACCAGGGCGAGTTCCTGTCCGGCGCACCCGGCTTCGTCACCCAGGACCAGGGCATGATCGACCACTTCGGCCTGGACTTCCAGATCGTCTACGCGGGGTCGGAGGCGGCGCAGATCACCGAGGTCCGCAACCGCTACGCGGACGGGGAGCCGGTGCTGTTCTACTTCTACGAGCCGCAGTGGCTGTTCGAGGAACTCGACCTCGTCAGGGTGGAGTTCCCCGAGTACACCGAGGGCTGCGACGCCGACCTGGAGGATGTCGGCTGCGACTACCCCAGGTACGACCTGAACAAGATCTACCGCGAGGACTTCGCGGAGGAGGGCGGACCGGCCTACGAGCTCGTCGACGCGTGGGAGTGGACCAACGCCGACCAGAACGCCGTCGCCCGGCTCATCGCGGACGAGGGCCTGGACCGCGACGAGGCCGCGGCCCGGTGGGTCGCGGACAACCCCGACGTCTGGCGCCCGTGGATCCCCGAGACGGACCGGGCCTGACACGGCTACGGGGACCTCAGCGGCGTTCGAAGCGGCGGCGGCGGTTCACCCGGTAGATGTTGAGGCAGGCCGCCAGGAACCCGGCGGCCAGCACGACCGCCAGCGGGACGGAGCGTGCCCATACGGCGGCCAGGACCGCTCCGGCCAGGAGGACGGCGGCCCCGAAGACGGCCAGTACCAGCCGGAACGTCAGCGCGCTCGCCGGTCGGTCGTGGCTGCCGAGGGGGCCTCTCAACCGCCCGCGTCGCATGCGCGCTCCACCCTCCGCACGGTCAGTCCGCCACGGTGAAGCGCAGTACCGCGCCCGTTCCCTCCGCGGCCCTGCTCGCGTCGGGCAGTTCGGCGAAGCCCGCGTCGCTCAGCACGGCCGCGCGCAGCAGCAGCGCGCTCGCCGGTCCCGCGAAGGCGGAGTCGGGGTCGGTGAGCCGGTGGCGCTCGGACGACACCTCCAGCGGATCGGTCGGGGAGGCCCAGACCCGGGGCTCGTCGTTGCGGCCGGTGGTCAGCAGCAGCGTCTCGACCTGGGAGCGGCGCAGTGCCTCGGCCGTCATGGACACCCCCTCCACCGCGCCGCCGCGTTTCAGGTCGGACGTGAACCGGGTCAGGACCTGGGCGTGCGACTGGGCGACCGCCACCTCCAAGGCCCGGTCCACCGACTCGCGCAGGCTCGTCAGCGCGGCGTGGTCGGAGCGGCCGCCGGTCGGCAGCTCGACGACGATGTCCAGGACGGACTTGCCCAGGTGGTCGCGGAGCTTGCCGATGGCGCGCTCGTCACCGCCGACGAACACCAGCTCGGCGCCCACGTCGGCCACGGCCGCCTCGACGTCCTGGGCGACCCCGGCGGCGTTGTCGTCCCACAATTCCTCCGACCGGCGCTGGTAGTGCTTGTGCGACCAGCCCCCCACGCGCACCTTCTGGATGTGCAGGGTGCTGCCGCTGAAGCTCCGCTTGGAGACGGGGTCGTGCCGGTCCGCGGAGTAGGCGTCCACGTCGGCGCCCTCCCGGTCCGCGGCGACGACCACGTACGGGAGCTGGCGGTTCCGGTCGGCGACCAGGTCCAGCGGGTCGACGACCGGAAGCCAGGAGGCGCGGTCGCGCAGGGGCGGCCGGGACAGCGTGTACGCGGCGAGGATCCGGCCCTCCGAGGCGAACAGCGCCTCGCCCTGGGGCCCGGGGACGCCCGGTGCTCCTCCGACCGCGTCGTCCAGAGCCTGCAGAGTCGCCTCGTCGGCGCCCTCCCCGGCGAGCCGCTCGCGCAGCCCCCGCCAGCGCAGCTTGATCTCCCTGGGCGCGTTCTCCACGGCCAGGGTGGTGTCCAGGGAGACCGAGGCCACCGGGGCGGTCGTCTTGTAGAGCGGTCGCAGAAGTCCAAGATCCATGCTCCGCGGGCCGCGCCGTCCGCCGCCCGCTCACCCCCTCTGAACTCGTGTGTTCACCTGGTCCGGGCCCGCTGCCCGTCCTCGAGCGGGCTCATGCGCGGGGTAAGGAACCCCTGTCCACGGGGTTAGACCGGCTTTCCGGCGGCGTTCGGAATCCGCTTTGACGTGCGGGTTTCCCGGTCCGGGGGAGGGGTAGTGCGCTGGATTCAACAGGTTCGGGGAAAGGAGCCGGTCGTGATACAGCGCGGCAGCGACAAGCACGGTCCCAAGATCGACGATCAGATGAAACACGAGGTCGACGGAGTGATCAAGGGCGGTCACCCCACCCGGGCCCACGAGGAGCACGAACCGGAGCCCATGGTCGACGACGAGGGGGTCCCGGCCACCGATCCCCGGGCGAGCAGGGAGGACGAGGGCTAGGCCGCGCCCTCCGGGGCGCTCCCGGGCTCGCTCCCCTCTCCGGAACGGGAAGCCCGCCGCACCGGCCGCCCGAGCACGCGCGGTGGGGCGGCCCACCCCCTGAAGACATCGAGAGACACGCCCCGGCATCCGTCGGGGAAAGGACGCGCCCCTGGGCGGTGACCACGGACCAGGGGCGGACAGACCCGGCCCGGCCCCAACTCGGCGGGGGCCGGGCCGGTCTCCTACTCGCCGCCGAAGACGGCGGGCAGCGTCGACTCGTACGCGGTGCGCAGCTCGGTCAGGTCGATGGCGATCCGGCCTCCGGAGTGGGCCATGGACAGGGCGGTGCCACCCACGGTGCCGATCGCCGCCACCGGGACGCCGTGCCGCTCGCACAGCTCGGCGAAGGCCGCCTCGGCGTCGGGGCGCACGCTCACGACCACGCGCGCGGCGGACTCGCTGAACAGCGCGGTGAACGCGTCAGAGCCCAGATCCACCTCGCAGCCGACGCCGCCGCGCAGGCAGGACTCCGCGAGCGCGACCGCCAGGCCGCCGTCGGACAGGTCGTGCGCCGAGGCGAGCACGCCGTGGTCCGCGCTGTCGGCCAGTACCCGGCCGAGCGCGGCCTCGGCCGCCAGGTCCACCTTCGGCGGGCGGCCGCCCAGGTGGCCGTGGACGATGTCGGCCCACGCCGAACCGCCCAGCTCCTCCCGGGTTTCGCCGAGCAGGAAGATCGTCGCTCCCGCGTCGTCGTGGCTGAACGCGCTGGTCAGGCGGTCGTGCACGTCGTCGATGACGCCCAGCACGCCGATCACCGGGGTCGGGTTGATCGCGGTCGACCCGGTCTGGTTGTAGAAGCTGACGTTCCCGCCGGTCACCGGGGTCCCCAGCGCCTGGCAGGCGTCGGCCAGGCCCTTGGTGGACTCGGCGAACTGCCACATCACCGCGGGGTCCTCGGGCGAGCCGAAGTTGAGGCAGTTGGTCACCGCGAGCGGGCGCGCGCCGGTGGTCGCGACGTTGCGGTACGCCTCGGCGTAGGCCAGCTGGGTGCCCGCGTACGGGTCGAGGCGGGTGTACCGACCGTTGCCGTCGGTGGCGAGGGCCACGCCCCGGTCGCTCGAGTCGGTGATCCGGACCATGCCGCTGTCGTGCGGGACGGCCAGCACCGTGTTGCCCAGCACGTACCGGTCGTACTGGCTGGTCACCCAGCCAGGGTCGCAGACACCGGGGGCGGACAGCACCCGCAGCACCTGCTCGCGCAGCTCCGCGTCGGTCGCGGGGCGGGCCAGGGCGGCGGGGTCGTCGCCCAGGAGCACGTCCTGGTCGTCGGGGCGGGCGAAGGGGCGCTCGTAGACGGGTCCCTCGTCCGAGGCGGTCCGCGGCGGCATGTCCACGACCGTCTCGCCGCGCCAGGTCATGACGAGGCGGCCGCCGCGCCGGGCCTCCTCCTCCGTGACGTCGGTGACCTCGCCGATCACGCTGGCCAGGATGTCCCACTTGGCGCAGACGGCCAGGAAGTCGTCGAGCTTGGCGGGCTCGACGATCGCCATCATCCGCTCCTGGGACTCGCTCATCAGGATCTCCTCGGGCGTCAGCCGAGGGTCGCGCAGCGGGACGCGGTCCAGGTCGACGCGCATGCCGCCGGTGCCGCCCGCCGCGAGTTCGGTGGTCGCGCACGAGACCCCGGCCGCGCCCAGGTCCTGGATGCCCACCACCAGGTCCTGGGCGAACAGCTCAAGGCTGCACTCGATGAGCAGCTTCTCCATGAACGGGTCGCCGACCTGGACGCTGGGCCGCTTGGCGTGGCTCTCGTCGTCGAAGGTCGCGCTGGCCAGAACGGACGCGCCGCCGATGCCGTCAGGGCCGGTGGTCGACCCGAACAGCACGACGTGGTTGCCGGGGCCGGGGGCCTGGGCGAGCTTGATGTCCTCGTGCTTCATCACGCCCACGCACAAGGCGTTGACCAGCGGGTTGCCCGAGTACCCCGAGTCGAAGCCGAGTTCGCCGCCGATGTTGGGCAGCCCCAGGCAATTGCCGTAGAAGGAGATTCCGGACACCACGCCGGGCAGCACCCGCCGGGTGTCGGGGGCGTCGGCCGGGCCGAAGCGCAGGGCGTCCATGACCGCGATCGGGCGCGCGCCCATGGTGAGGATGTCGCGGACGATGCCGCCCACTCCGGTGGCCGCGCCCTGGTGCGGCTCCACGTAGGAGGGGTGGTTGTGCGACTCGATCTTGAAGGTGACCGCGTAGCCGTCGCCGACGTCCACGACGCCGGCGTTCTCGCCCATGCCGACCAGCAGGGCGTCGTTCTCGGGGGCCTTCTCGCCGAACTGGCGCAGGTGCGTCTTGGAGCTCTTGTAGGAGCAGTGCTCGCTCCACATGACCGAGTAGATGGCCAGTTCGGCGGAGGTGGGACGGCGGCCCAGGATCTCGCGGACCCGCGCGTACTCGTCGTCCTTCATGCCGAGTTCGGCGTACGGCTGCGGGGTGTCCGGAGTGGATTCGGCCTTGGCGACCGTGTCGAACCGGGATGCTTCAGACATGCGGGTCATTTTCCGTTCGGGAAGGCTGGAGCGGATCAGGGCTTAGGAGGCCGGGGACGGCGGCACCGTGTGCGCCAGGAGCAGCCCGGCCGTGGAGTCCGTGGTGTACGGCTGGACGCTGGCCTGGACGAGGACGGCGCCGTCGCTGAGCGCGGACTCGGAGAACGGCACCTCGTCCGGGTCGGTCCGCCCCTCGGGCAGCAGCCGCCCCCAGCCCTCGTCGATCAGGTGCGTGTAGACGGCGTCGATCGTCTCCTCGGAGTCGAGGCCGTCGGCGGTCACCGCGATCGGGCGGAAGCACTCGGACAGGTCGCACTGCTCGCCGAGGTCGGTGTACGTCATGCCCTGGGGGGCGGCTCCCAGGGCCGCGACGCCGGGAGCGTCCGGGGGCTTCTGCGCGGCCCCCTCGACGCCTCCGGGGGCCTGCGCGGAGTTCAGCAGCCCGACGGCCGTGGTCGAGACCATGGCGACGATGGCCAGGGTCGCCAGGACGACCATCGCCGTCCTGGACCGCAGCAGCGTCATCAGCGCGAAGCCGTTCCCCCGGGGCGGCACGCTCAGCCCGTCGCGGCGGCCAGCGGCGCGCCGTCGGCGAGGCGGGCCAGGACCGAGGTGAAGAAGCCGAGGCCGTCCACCGAGGGGCCGGTCAGCGCCTCCACCGCGTGCTCGGGGTGCGGCATGAGGCCCACCACGTTGCGGTGCTCGTTGGTGATCCCGGCGATGTCGTTCTGGGAGCCGTTGGGCGAGGAGTCCACGTAGCGGGCCACGACCCGGCCCTCGCGCTCCAGCTCGGCGAGCGTCTCGCCGCCCGCCACGTAGCTGCCCTCACCGCTCTTGAGCGGGATGAGGATCTCCTGGCCCGAGGAGTAGGAGCCGGTCCAGGCGGTGTCGGCGGCCTCCACGCGCAGGAGCTGGTCACGGCAGACGAAGTGCCGGGAGGAGTTGCGGGTCAGCGCGCCGGGCAGGAGGTGGCTCTCGCACAGGATCTGGAAGCCGTTGCAGATGCCCAGCACCGGCAGGAGTCCCGAGCGCGCGGCGGGCACGAGCTCGGTCATGATCGGGGCGAAGCGGGCGATGGCTCCGCAGCGCAGGTAGTCCCCGTAGGAGAACCCGCCTGGCAGGACGACCGCGTCGACGCCCTTGAGGTCGGCGTCGCCGTGCCAGAGCGAGACGGGTTCGGCGCCTGCGACGCGCACCGCGCGCGCGGCGTCCCTGTCGTCAAGGGAACCGGGGAAGGTGACGACGCCCACGCGGGCAGTCATATGGGCACTCTCCGAAAGGTGTGGACGGGAGCAAGGCCAGGGCCGAGTGCGTCCCGAACAGCTCGGCCGCATACGAGGTTACCCGGTGCCCCCACCCGGCGGATCTGCCCGTGGCCGGACGGGGCGCTACCGGGGGACCGGGATCGTGGTCAGGCGGGGGTCGGTCAGGGACGGCGCCACGCACAGGCGCTTCGCCAGGTAGACGGTGATCCGGTCGCGCGGATCGGTGTCGAATACCACCCGGTCCATGAGTTCGCGCATCAGCAGGATGCCCCGCCCCGACTCCGAGTCCGGGGAGGGGCGGGGCGGTACGACCGCGGGGTTGAAGTAACGGCCGGTGTGCACGATCTCCAACGTGCAGAAACCGTGTCTCACTCTGGCCAGAACCTCGTAGCCGGGCGCGGGGTCGCCGTGGTCGACGACGTTCGCGCAGGCTTCGGTGACCGCGACCAGGATGTCGGAAAGGCATTCGGCGCAGACCCCGTTGGCCTCCAGCGCGCCGCCCATGAACTGGCGCATGACGGGAACGGTGTACGCGGCCCGGGGCAACGCGATCGAGAATCGCTCGTCCATCGACCCGGTCCCCGCAGCGTTTCGCACAGTGAAGACGTTCCCGGGGTCTTTCCTGTGAAACCGCTGAGTTTCGGACGGTTTCCGGATGGGGTGGAGGTCGCGGGCAGGCCCTGGCAGGGCTACTCGACGCGCAGGGTGAAGTCCTCGATGACGGGGTTGGCGAGCAGGGTCTCGGCGAGCTTGCGGACCTCGGCGAGCTTGGCCTCGTCGGCCTCGCCCTCGAGCTCGACCTCGAAGCGCTTGCCCTGGCGGACCTGGGTCACACCGGGGAAGCCGAGACGACCGCAGGCCCCCACGATGGCCTGGCCCTGGGGGTCCAGGATCTCGGGCTTGAGCATGACGTCGACGATGACGCGGGCCACGGGTCCTCCATGGTTGATCTGGCGAGCACTGAGAAGCGTACGGCAAGGCCGGTCCGGCGGCCGAACCGGCCGCCGCGGCCCCGGCCCGATGTGTGGAGCGCGCCCGCTCGGGCAGGGGACAACTCCACACAGCGAGAAGCAGTCGCCTGGTGGGGGCGGCGTGGACGCGGTGGCCGGAACCGGCCCGTGACACGAAACCCCTCGCGGGCAGGGAACGCGAGAGGGATCCTTTACCGGATTCTCACCGTTGGGTGAACCGGAGAATAGGAACTATGACGCTAATCACCCCAGGTCCGGTCATCATGGACCGCCCGGAATCGCGTCTAAGTAAGTGTCAGCATCCACGGTCGTCCCTAGGGGGAGATTTGACGACCATCGAACTCGAGCGCCCGACGGACACCGGTAGTGCGGAGATCCCCGAGGTCCCCGACTTCGCCGAGGCCGTCACGCCGTACGCCGACCAGCTCTACCCCGCAGCCCTGCGGATGACCCGGAACTCGGCCGACGCCGAGGACCTCGTCCAGGAGACCTTCACCAAGGCCTTCGCCAACTTCCACCAGTTCCGGGCCGGGACCAACCTGCGGGCGTGGCTCTACCGGATCCTCACCAACACCTTCATCAACGGCTACCGCAAGAAGCAGCGCGAGCCGCGCCAGGAGACCACGGACGAGATCAAGGACTGGCAGCTCGCCGCGGCGGACACGCACGCGTCCACCGGGTCGCGCTCGGCCGAGTCGGAGGTCCTCGACCGCCTGCCCGACTCCGCCGTCCGCACGGCGCTGGCCGAGCTTCCCGAGGACTTCCGCCTCGTCGTCTACCTGATCGACATCGAGGGCTACTCCTACAAGGAGGTCGCCGCGCGGATGGACACCCCGCTGGGCACGGTCATGTCCCGGCTGCACCGCGCGCGGCGGCAGCTGCGCGTCCTCCTGGCGGACTACGCCAGGGAGCGCGGCCTCCAGCCGGCCTGACCCGGACCGCGCTCCTCCTGACGGGCACGGGCGGGCCCGATCGAGAACACGCCTCAGAACCGTCGCTTTCCGTCACCGTTGTTCGCGGTCCCGGTGACGAAGCGACCGCTCCCCCTTCCCTTGTGCGCCGCTCCCACGGGACTCGGCCCTCCACCGCGCCCGGACTCCGCTAGGACGGCCGAATTTTTATTCGGATGTCCTTGTTTCTGCTAGGAAGTCCTGGTAGTTGGGGTTTTCACCCTTCTACGGGATCATGGGCCGATCGACAAAAGGTGTTGCCGGGGTCTTGCGCCGTGTGCGGTGAGATCTGTCACGATGGCGGTACGGCCGCCCACTCGCACCCGTTACCCCGGGTTGGTGGGCGGACAGACGGCCGACCACCGGTACCCCGTCAATCGGCCCCGAGACCGAGGAGCGACAGGTGTCTGACAGCACCGCGCACGAAGAGCCGGAACTCATCCAGCTCCTGACCCCCGAAGGGGAGTTCGTCCAGCACCCCGACTACCCCCTCGACATCACTCCCGAGGAGGTCCGCGGCCTGTACCGCGACCTCGTGCTGGTACGGCGCGTCGACGCCGAGGCGGTCGCACTGCAACGCCAGGGGGAGCTGGGCCTGTGGGCCTCGCTCCTGGGGCAGGAGGCCGCGCAGATCGGTTCGGGCCGCGCGCTGCGGCCGAACGACATGGCCTTCCCCTCCTACCGCGACCACGGCGTGGCCTGGTGCCGCGGGGTCGACCACAAGCAGCTGCTCGGCATGTTCCGGGGGGTCACCAACGGGGGCTGGGACCCCGCCGAGCACGGCTTCCACCTCTACGCGATCGTCATCGGCAGCCAGACGCTGCACGCCACCGGGTACGCGATGGGCGTCCAGCGCGACGGCGCCGTCGGCGAGGACGGCACCGCGGTCATCACCTACTTCGGGGACGGCGCCACCAGCCAGGGCGACACCAACGAGGCGTTCAACTTCGCGGCGGTCAACAACGCGCCGATCGTCTTCTTCTGCCAGAACAACCAGTGGGCCATCTCCGAGCCGCTGGAACGCCAGTCCCGGGCGCCCATCTACCGGCGGGCGGCCGGGTTCGGCTTCCCCGGGGTCCGGGTGGACGGCAACGACGTGCTGGCGTGCCTGGCGGTCACCCGCAAGGCCCTGCGGAACGCGCGCGAGGGCCAGGGACCCACGCTCGTCGAGGCGTTCACCTACCGCATGGGCGCGCACACCACCTCCGACGACCCCAGCCGCTACCGGCCGTCGGCGGAGACCGAGGAGTGGAAGCTCAAGGACCCGATCAGCAGGGTCTGGTCCTACCTCGCGGCGAACGACCTGGCCGACGACGCCTTCTTCGCGGCCGTCGACGCCGAGGCCGAGGAACTGGGGGAGCGGGTGCGCCGCGACTGCCGCGCGCTGCCCGACCCCGCCCCGCTGGACATCTTCAACGAGGTCTACGCCGAACCGCACACCCACCTGGAGCGGCAGCGCGCGGAGTTCGCCGACTACCTGGCCTCTTTCGAGGGCGCGGAAGGGGTTGTCCGATGAGCGGGACGAGACTCACCCTCGGCAAGGCCATCAACGAGGGCCTGCGCCGGGCCATGGAGGACGACCCCAAGGTCCTGGTGATGGGCGAGGACGTCGGCAGGCTCGGCGGCGTCTTCCGGATCACCGACGGCCTGTACAAGGACTTCGGCTCCGACCGGGTGATCGACACCCCGCTGGCCGAGTCCGGCATCATCGGCACCGCGATCGGCCTGGCGCTGCGCGGCTACCGGCCGGTCTGCGAGATCCAGTTCGACGGCTTCTTCTTCCCGGCCACCAACCAGACGTTCACCCAGCTCGCCAAGATGCGGGCGCGCTCGGGCGGCACGGTGAAGCTGCCCGTCGTCATCCGCATCCCCTACGGCGGCGGCATCGGGGCGGTCGAGCACCACAGCGAGTCCCCCGAGGCGTACTTCGCGCACACCGCCGGGCTGCGGGTGGTCACCGTCGCCAACCCCGAGGACGCCTACTGGATGATCCAGCAGGCCGTGGCCTCCGACGACCCGGTGGTCTTCTTCGAGCCGAAGCGCCGCTACTGGGACAAGGCCGACGTCGTGACGGGCGGCGCCCCGGCCTCGGCCACCCCCATGGGCGCGGCCCGCGTGGCCCGGCAGGGCGCGGACGCCACCCTGCTGGCGTACGGGCCGATGGTCAAGACCGCGCTGCAGGCGGCCGAAGCCGACACCGAGCACTCCATCGAGGTCGTCGACCTGCGTTCGCTCTCCCCGGTGGACTACGACACCGTCATCGCGTCGGTCCGGCGCACCGGCCGCCTCGTCATCGCGCACGAGGCCCCGGTCAGCCACGGCCTGGGCGGCGAGATCGCCGCGCGCGTCACCGAGGAGTGCTTCTACCACCTGGAGGCCCCGGTCATCAGGGTCGGCGGGTTCGACACCCCGTACCCGCCGTCGCGGCTGGAGGACCACTACCTTCCGGACCTGGACCGGGTCCTGGACGGCATCGACCGCGCGTTCGCGTTCTGACGGGAGCCAGGTGGACATGACTCAGCAGGGCACGCAGCAGTTCAGGCTCCCCGATGTCGGGGAAGGGCTGACCGAGGCCGAGATCCTCTCCTGGAGCGTGAAGCCGGGCGACGAGGTGAAGGTCAACCAGGTCATCTGCGAGATCGAGACGGCCAAGGCCGCCGTCGAGCTGCCCAGCCCGTTCGCGGGCACGGTCACCGAACTCCTGGTGGAGACCGGGGCGACGGTGGACGTGGGCACTCCGATCATCACGGTCGACACCGGGGGCGGGGACGCCGCGCCGCAGGGCGCCGCCGAGCCCGCGGCCGCCGTGCCGACCGAGCGGGAGGAGCCGGAGAAGCGCGAACCGGTCCTGGTGGGCTACGGGGTGAAGGCGGGCGCCACCCGGCGCCGGGCGCGCCGGGCTCCCGGAGGCCCGGAGGCCGGGACCCGGGAGCCGTCCGGGCCGGCGCGTGTCGAACCCGCCGCTCCCGCTCCCGCGGAGCGGGTCGTGGTCCTGGCCAAGCCGCCGGTGCGCAAGCTCGCCAAGGACCTCGGCGTCGACCTGACGGCGGTGGCGGCCGGCGGTCCCGGCGGGATCGTCACGCGCGAGGACGTGCAGCGGCACGCCGCCGCCGCGGCCGCCGCGCCCGTCCCCGAGGCCCCGCTCCGGACGCCTCCGGGACCGGCGGAGGACGTCGCGGACCGGGCGGCCAGGGAGCAGCGCGTCCCGATCAGGGGAGTGCGCAGGCACACGGCGGCGGCGATGGTGAACAGCGCGTTCACCGCGCCGCACGTGACGGAGTTCCTGCAGGTGGACGTCACCAGGATGATGAAGTCCGTGCGAAAGCTCCGCGAGCGCCCGGAGTTCGCGGGGGTGAAGGTCTCCCCGCTGCTGCTGGTGGCCAGGGCCCTCGTCACGGCGGTGCGCCGCCACCCGGAGGTCAACGCCTCCTGGGACGAGGACGCGCAGGAGATCGTGGTCAAGCGGTACGTGAACCTGGGGATCGCGGCGGCCACCGAGCGCGGCCTGGTCGTGCCGAACATCAAGGACGCCGACCGCCTGCCGCTGCCGGAACTGGCCAGGGCCCTGCAGGCCCTCACCGACACGGCGAGGGCGGGGCGGACCACTCCGGCCGACATGAGCGGCGGCACCATCACGATCACCAACGTGGGCGTCTTCGGTGTGGACGCGGGCACCCCCATCCTCAACCCGGGCGAGGCCGCGATCCTGGCCTTCGGCCAGATCCGCGACATGCCGTGGGTCCACAAGGGCAGGCTGAAGATCCGCAAGGTGACGACGCTGTCGCTGTCCTTCGACCACCGGCTGGTCGACGGGGAGCTGGGCTCCAAGGTCCTGCGCGACGTCGGCCTGATGCTGGAGGACCCCGAGACGGTGGCACTGGCCTGGGGATAGGAGACGGCCGGAGAACCCGGCGGCCCCCGGTCCGGGGGCCGCCTCACGTGCTCAGGCCCCTGGTTTCCCGCTGATCGTGGCCTTTCGGGGGTCTCGACCGCTTCCGAGACCCCCGAAAGGCCACGATCAGCGGGTCGGGTCAACCCGCTATGGGGTTTCCGGCGCGGGGGTGAATTCGGGCACCGGTGGTTTTGTTGACGGTCGTGGGCTTTCTGCCCGTTTCGGGGCCGGGAAGGGCAGAAGGCCCACGACCGTCAACGGAACCCTCACGCGACGGACGTCATGGGCGCGGCCCTGACCTCCACCCGCCGTCGCCGCCCGCCGGGACCTCGCGATCCGCGTGGCGTGAGGCCGAACGACCCACCCGAAGCACCGGCACGCCGAACCACCCCCGCGCCGGAGACCGCCTAGGCGGCGCTGAGGCGCAGGGAGTGGTGGGGGGCGTGGCGTGGGGCCGGAGCGGCGATGTGGAGCGGGCGCAGCGGGTTGATGAGGGCGGCGGCTCCCGAGGGGTCGCTCGCGGGGTGCGTGATGGTCGAGCCGAGGACGTCGTTCCAGATGAACTTGCCGTCCCGGCACCAGACGTTGAGCCCGCAGCGGGTGGAGACGATCGCGACGTCGGCGGAGCCCGCCTGGAACAGGGGGCGGGCCTGGCGGGCGTTCAGTTCGCTGAAGAGGGCCTCGACCGAGCGGTCGGCGCGGAAGCCGTGCCGGGGGGCGCGCTTCACGCGGGCCGCTTCCGCCAACTTCGCCCGGTGGGACCGGGGGTTGTTCAGTCGCGGGTGACTCAAGACGTCTCCTGACGGGTGTGGCTCGGGTACTTCCGCGGTGGCCGCGGCAGCACACCATTCATCGTTCGGGAGCCGCCGGCTGCGACCGCCCGGACCGCCGGACGAGGCGGTCGGAGAATCCTCAATCTTTGCGAGGGTCAGGGTTCACCGTTACCTCGTAGTTATCCTCGCGTCCGGATGTTAGCAGGAAACCGCTGCGGGTAGGCGAGTCCGGGAAATGTATGCCATCTCACATCGTGATCATCCCGAAATCACGATATGGAGAACGTTTTGCCTGGTCATTGCCTGTTTGGCGCGGCTCTGAGGCGTCCGTGCGCCCGAGGCGGGCGGAAAAGTCCCCGGCCGTCCGCCCTGGAGTCGCCGCTTTCGGTCCTCCTTGTGTAGTAGGGGGTCCGTGCGCCGCATCCGGCGGGTTCGCCGCGCAAACGCCGTCCGCGTGTGTTCTGCGCCTCGGTGCGCGGGCCGTGGGCGGTGGGAGGGGCCGGGGTCCGGAGCTAGCATAGATACAACATGCATACAAAGATCTCGGCGGCGGACCGGGCGTACGCCCACGCGAAGCAGGCCATCCTCGGCGGGCGGTACCCCGGCGGCGAGCTCGTCAGCGAGGGCGACATCGCGGCGGACGTGGGCGTGTCCCGAACGCCCGTGCGCGAGGCGCTGCTCCGGTTGGAGGTCGAGGGCCTCGTCCGGCTCTACCCCAAGCGAGGGGCGCTCATCGTGCCGGTGTCGCAGCAGGAGATCGACGACGTGATCGAGACCCGGCGCCTCATCGAGGGCTTCACCGCCCGGGTGGCGGCCGGGGCGGACACCCGGGCGCGCGCCGCGCTGGTCGAAGCGCTCACCGCGCGGCTGGCCGAGATGCGGGCCCGCCTGGAGCCCGGCAGCCAGGAGTTCGTCCACGCGGACCGGGACTTCCACCGGCTGGTCGTCGCCGCGGGCGGCAACGCCATCCTCACCGGCCTGTACGACTCCCTGCGCGACCGCCAGCTGCGGATGATGAGGGCCGGAATGCGGGGGACCGACCGAATGCTGCGCAACATCGAGGAACACACCGCGATCCTGACCGCGATCCGGGACGCAGACCCCGCGGCGGCCGAAAGGGCGGTGCACGCCCATATGGACCACGCCGCGGAGCTATTGGGGGCGAAGCGATGAGTATCGACGCGAGACGGGACGCTTCGGCGGGTCGGAGAAGGTCCGATGACCGGACCAACGTGGCGGCGCGCGATGCGGCCGATCCGCCGGGCGGCGCCCGCGCGTGGCTTGTGTGGGGCGTGGCCGCGGCCGTCTACTTCCTGGCGATGTTCCACCGCAACGGCATGAGCGCGGCGGCCCTGCAGGCGCAGGAGCGCTTCGACGTCGGACCGGCCCTGCTGTCCGCGCTGCCCATGGTGCAACTGGCCGTCTACGTGGTCCTCCAGGTGCCCTCAGGGGTTCTCGCGGACCGCCTGGGGCCGCGCAGGTCGCTGCTGATCGGCCTGGGTGTCATGGCGGTCGGCGTGATCCTGTTCGCCGTCGCGCCGGAGATCCGCTCGGCCGTGGCGGGCCGGGTGCTCATCGGCGCGGGCGACGCGCTGGTCTTCCTCAACGTGATCCGGATCGGCGCCCTGTGGTTCCCCCGGCACCAGTACGCCCTCGTCAGCGCGTTGACCGGGCTCACCGGGGGGATCGGGCAGATCGTCAGCGTCGCGCCGCTGTCGGCGCTGCTGCGCGGGGTCGGCTGGGAGGCGTCCTTCCTGGGCGCGGGCGCGGTCAGCGTGCTGATCGGACTCCTGGTGCTGCTGGCGGTCCGGGACCACCCCGGGGGCCACGCCGAGTCCGCGCACGCCGCCCCCGTCTCGGTGCTGGAGAGCGTCAGGGAGGCGCTGTCCACCCGCGGACCGCAGGTCGGCATGGCCGCGCACGCGGTCATCATGGTGCCGTTCGGCGTCCTGGGCATCCTGTGGGGCTACCCGCTGCTGGAGCAGGGCTACGGCCTCTCCCCGGGGCTGACCGGCCTGCTGCTGACCGGCGCGGCGGTCGTCCCGATGGGCCTGGTGCCGTTCCTGGCCCGGCTCACCGGCAGCCGGCCGGGGCTGCGCAAGCCGCTGGGCCTCACGCTGTCCTGGACGATCTCACTGGCCTGGCTGGCCGTGGTGGTCTGGCCCGGGGGGCTGCCCCCGCTGGAGGTCACCGGGGCGGTGGTCGTGGCCAGCGCCTTCGGCGCGGTCCTGGCCCCGTCGGTGTCCTTCGACTACGCCCGTGACGGCATGCCCGCGCACCGCACCGGTGTCGCCTCGGGCCTGGTCAACATGAGCGGCTTCACGTCGATCACGGTCGGCGTGGTGGGCGCCGGGGTCCTGCTGGACCTCCAGGGCGCCGACGCGTCCTTCCAGCTCGCCTTCGTGCCCATGACGGCGGTCTCGCTCCTGGCCGCGGCCACCCTGACGCTCCTGCTCCGGGGTTATCCGAAGCGGGACTGACGCAGGGACACCGGGGGCCGGACCCCGCTCAGGGATCCGGCCCCCGGCGCTCATCGCCAGAACATCGCTAGAACGCGGACTCGGGAACGTCCATCAGGTCGAGCGTGGTGCGCTCGGCGATCCTGCGCTCGACGGCCAGGCGCGGCAGGACCTGGTCGGCGAAGAAGCGCGCGGCGGCGATCTTGCCGGTGTAGAAGTCCCGGTCGGACTCGCTCGCGCCGTCGAGGCGGGACAGCGCCACCTCGGCCTGGCGCAGCAGCAGCCAGCCCAGCACGACATCGCCCAGGCCCAGCAGCAGGCGGGTGCTGTTCAGACCCACCTTGTAGACCTCGCGGGGCTCCTCGACGGAGCGCATCGCATCGCCGACCATGCTCTCCACGATCGCCTGGACGTCGGCCGCGGCCTCGGCGAGCAGGGCGCGCTCGTTCTTGAGCTGCCCGTTGCCCGCCTCGCCGGAGGCGAACGCCTGGATCTCTCCCATCAGCGCGCCCAGCGCCTGGCCGCCGTTCTTCACGATCTTGCGGAAGAACAGGTCCATGCCCTGGATCGCGGTGGTGCCCTCGTAGAGGGTGTCGATCTTGGCGTCCCGGATGTACTGCTCGATCGGGTACTCCTGCAGGTAGCCCGAACCGCCCAGGGTCTGCAGGGACTCGGACAGCAGCGCGTAGGAGCGCTCCGAGCCCACGCCCTTGACCAGCGGCAGCAGCAGGTCGTTCAGGGCCGAGGCGGCGGAGGCGTCCTCGCCCGCGGCCTGGGCGATCTGGATCGCGTCCTGCTGGGTGGCGGTGTAGACGACCAGCGCGCGCAGCGCCTCGGCGTAGGCCTTCTGCGTCATGAGGCTGCGGCGCACGTCGGGGTGGTGGGTGATGGTCACCCGCGGCGCGCTCTTGTCGGACTGCCGGGTCAGGTCGGCGCTCTGCACGCGCTCCTTGGCGTACTCCAGCGCGTTGAGGTAGCCGGTGGACAGGGTGGCGATGGCCTTCGTGCCGACCATCATGCGGGCGTACTCGATGACGAGGAACATCTGCCGGATGCCGTCGTGCTTGTCGCCGACCAGGTAGCCGACGGCGGGGTGCTTGTCGCCGAAGGTCAGCTCGCAGGTGGTGGAGGCCTTCAGGCCCATCTTGTGCTCGACGTTGGTCACGTAGGCGCCGTTGCGCTCGCCCAGCGTCCCGTCCTCGTTGACCAGGTACTTGGGCACGAGGAAGAGGGAGAGGCCCTTGGTGCCGGGGCCGTGGCCCTCGGGGCGGGCCAGCACGAGGTGGTAGATGTTCTCGGACATGTCGTGCTCGGCCGAGGTGATGAAGCGCTTGACGCCCTCGATGTGCCAGGTGCCGTCGTCCTGCTGGACCGCCTTGGTGCGCCCGGCGCCCACGTCCGAGCCCGCGTCGGGCTCGGTCAGGACCATGGTGGCGCCCCAGCCGCGCTCGATCGCCGTCTTGGCGAACTTCTTCTGCGCCTCGTTGCCCTCTTTCCAGAGGATGCTGGCGAAGCCGGGCCCGGCGGAGTACATGTGCACGGCGGGGTTGGCGCCCAGGATCAGCTCGGCCGCGGCCCACACGAGGGAGCGGGGGGCCTCACTGCCGCCCAGCTGGGCGGGCAGGTCCAGGCGGAACCACTCGGCGTCCATGTAGGCCTGGTAGGACCGCTTGAAGCTCTCGGGCATCCGCACCGTGTTGGTCCGGGGGTCGAACACCGGGGGGTTGCGGTCGGCGTCCTCGAAGGACTCGGCCACGACCCCGGTGGCGAGCCGGTTGACCTCGTCCAGGATGGTGCGGGCGGTGTCCTCGTCGAGTTCCTCGAACGGGCCGGTTCCCAGCACGTCCTGGCGCTTGAAGACCTCGAACAGGTTGAACTCGAGGTCGCGAAGGTTGCTCTTGTAATGCGTCATGGCCCGCGCTCCGCTGTGTCATGGCCGCTGCGTGTGCACAGCCGATCTACTGACTGGTAACAAACCGATGTTACTACCCAGTAGTAGTGCTGTGCCAGTAGGGGGCGGGTGACGCCTCTATGACCCGATGGCCATCACCCGCGCGATCGCGTCCAGCAGCGCGCCCACCTCGGGCAGGGGCCCCTCGCCGAGGTCGAGCCGGCGTCCGTCCCTGGTCCACCGGGCCAGCCGGGTCCGGCGCTCGGTGCGCCGGCCGCGTGCCTGGTGGTCCGCCTCCAGCAGGAAGAAGTCCGGGTCGCCCGGTCCGAGGAACGGGTCGTCCGTCCGGGTTCCGCACACCAGGTAGGCCTCGCCCGCGCGCAGCGGCTGGGGGAGTACGACCACGGCGGCCTCCAGTGATCCGCGGCGGGTGAAGACCGTGGTCAGTCCGGTGGAGGGCAGGCGCTGCCCTTCGGGGATCCCGGCCCCCGCCCGCTGCCAGGCCCCGTGCAGTCCGTCGGCCAGCAGGCCCTCGCGGGCCAGGGTGAAGAACCGGTGGCCGAGCTGGAAGGTGATCGCGCGCAGTACGACGTTGGTGAAGTCGTGGTGGTGCCGCCGGGGCGCGTCGTCGCCCCGGCCCGGCGGGTACCCGACACGCATCCTCTGGCCTCCGTGTGAAGTGCTGGAAGCACTATTCTCCCGAGTTTCGGGTATTGCCTCCGACATGCCCGGAAGGGGTGGGAGCGAAGCGGCGGGGAGACGTTCGTCACTCCTCCGCCGGCCGCATCCGCGCCAGTCCGCGCGCGATGCCGTGGGGGACGCGGTGATCAGGGCCCGGCCGGGGAGAAGGCCCGTCCTCGGCGAAATGCCATGATTCGCGGTTTTAACGGGGAAATGAGTACTTAGTACGGTTATGTAATCATTAGCCCGTGTTGACGTAATGTTCCGAAAGCCACTTGAATCGACGCATCGACTGATTTCTGCGTGAATAGCGGTGCGGAGGCCGTTCATGGACGGGCAGAGGCTGACGGTGCTGTTCTTCCCTGAGAGCGCCTACGGTCCGACGAACAACTGCATTGGCATCGGCGACGTGCTGCGCGGCAGGGGGCACCGGGTGGTGTTCGCCGCGGAGTCCTCCTGGAAGGGGCGGCTGGCCGTGCACGGCTTCGAGGAGAGGCTGGTGCGCCTGGAGCCGCCGGGGGAGGGCGGCGAACCCGAGGAGCCGGGGCAGTTCTGGAAGGACTACGTCGCCGCCATCAAACCGGAGTTCCAACGGTCCACGTCCGAGCAGCTGACCACGGTCATCTCGGACATCTTCGCGACCCTGGTCGAGGGTGCCGAGTACGCCGAACCGCAGCTCAAACGGATCATCGACGAGGTCCGCCCGGACGTCGTCGTCGAGGACAACGTGGTGCTGTTCCCCGCGCTGGCCACCGCGGGCGTGCCGTTCGTGCGCATCGCCTCGTGCAACCCGCTGGAGGTCCCCGGGACGGACGTCCCGCCGATCTTCTCGGGGTTCCCGTCCAACGACCGCAGCCATTGGGCGGGCTTCCGCGCCGAGTTCGAGCGCACCCACCGCGACCTGTGGGCCGGCTTCAACGAGTGGGTGCAGGCCCAGGGCGCCGGACCGCTGCCCTACCTGCGCTTCCTGCCCGAGGCCGACGTGAACCTCTACCTCTACCCCGAGATCGCCGACTACGTGGACCGCCGGGAGATGAACCCCAACTGGGTCCGGCTGGAGTCCTCGGTGCGGCGCACCGACGAGCCGTTCGAGATCCCGGCGAAGATCGCGCGGGGAGAGGGCTCGCTGGTGTACTTCAGCCTGGGCTCCCTCGGCTCGGCCGACGTGGAGCTGATGCAGCGGCTCATCGACATGCTGGAGCACACCGCGCACCGCTACATCGTCTCGATGGGGCCGCGGCACCGGGAGCTCCGGCTGCCGGACAACATGTGGGGCGGGGAGTTCCTGCCCCAGACCACGATCCTTCCGCTGGTGGACCTGGTCATCACGCACGGCGGCAACAACACGGTCACCGAGTCGTTCCACTTCGGCAAGCCGATGCTGGTGCTGCCGCTGTTCTGGGACCAGTACGACAACGCCCAGCGCGTCCAGGAACTCGGATTCGGCGAACGCCTGGACACCTACCGGGTCTCCTTTCGGGAACTGCACGAGGCCATGGAGCGGTTGCTCGGCAACGCCTGGCTGCGCCAGCACCTGCACGAGATCGGCGCGGAGATCCGGAACCGGAACGGACTCGACCTCGCGGCGGACGAGATCGAGCGGGTGGGCCGGCGGTAGGCGATGACAGAAATCGACAAAGCCGCTGGTCGGCGACTGATTCAAGTGTTTCAGCCGCCCGGAGGTATGGAATTGTGGGCTGATGCCCTCTTTCGATCATGATTCAAAGCTGATAATCACGTAACAAGGTGTTCTATAAATAGGCGTGAAGCGGTTTTTCCGCCCCTTTCCCGACAGGTGGTGCCCTGACTGATGGCCGATCAGAAACTGACGGTGCTGTTCCTGCCCGAAAGCGCGTACGGTCCGACGAACAACTGCATCGGTATCGGTGACATCCTGCTGAAGCGGGGGCACCGGGTGGTGTTCGCCGCGGAGTCCTCCTGGAAGGGGCGGCTGGCCCCGCTGGGCTTCGAGGAGGCTCTGGTCGACCTCACGCCGCCGTCGGAGGACGGCGGCGAGCAGGACGCCGGGCAGTTCTGGAAGGACTACATCACGCAGATCTCCCCCGAGTTCCGCAAGTCCACCACCGAGCAGCTGGAGACGGTGACCAGGCCGATCCTCGAGGAGCTGATCGCGGGGGTCGAGTACGCCGAACCGCAGCTCAAACGGATCATCGACGAGGTCCGCCCGGACGTCGTCGTCGAGGACAACGTGGTGCTGTTCCCCGCGCTGGCCACCGCGGGCGTGCCGTTCGTGCGCATCGTCTCCTGCAACCCGCTGGAGGTCCCCGGAAAGGCCGTGCCGCCCGCGTTCTCGGGGCTGTCCAGCGGGGACCACGAGGCGGCCGCGGCGTTCCGGGCCGAGTACGAGCGCACCCACGGCGAACTCTGGGCCCGGTTCGACGAGTACGTCCAGGCCCAGGGCGCCCCCGCGCTCCCCCACATGGAGTTCATGCCCGAGGCCGACGTGAACCTCTACCTCTTCCCGGAGGTCGCCGACTACGTGGACCGCCGCCCGCTCGGCGAGAAGTGGCACCGGCTGGACTCCTCGGTCCGGCGCGTCGACGCGGAGGCCCGGGTCCCCGACCACATCGCCTCGGGCGGCGGCTCGCTGGTCTACTTCAGCCTGGGCTCGCTCGGTTCGGCCGACGTGGAGCTGATGCGCGAGGTCATCGGCGTCCTGGCCGACACCCCGCACCGCTACATCGTCTCCAAGGGCCCGCGGCACGACGAGATCGAGCTCCCCGGCAACATGTGGGGAGCGGAGTTCCTGCCACAGACCACGATCCTTCCGCTGGTGGACCTGGTCATCACGCACGGCGGCAACAACACGGTCACCGAGTCCCTGCACTTCGGAAAGCCGATGGTGGTGCTGCCGCTGTTCTGGGACCAGTACGACAACGCCCAGCGCGTCCACGAGATCGGCCTCGGGGAGCGGCTGGACACGTACCGCTTCACGCCCGAGGAGCTGCGCACCGCGATGGAGAGCCTCCTGGGCAACGCGAGTCTGCGCCGCAACCTCACCGAGATCGGGGAGGAGATCCGCAGCCGCGAGGGCGTCACGCGCGCGGCCGACCTGATCGAGTCCGCCGCCCGCTGAGACCCCGCCTTCCGCCAGGGGAGGACCGCCTCGCAGCGCAAAGCCCCGATGCAATTGCATCGGGGCATTTCCGTGCGGGTGCCCTTCTCCAGCGGCGCCCACTACGTCGTGTCACCGGTGAGGTCGTCTGCCCCCCACATCGACAGGCACATCTCCGCGGCGACCGAGCCGTACCGCTGCCGGGGGCGCGGCGGTCCCGGGCGACGCCGAACGCGGAACGGCAGGCGGGACCGAGTGGTGGACCCCTGCGCGGTTCTGCGGTGATCGGAGCTCCCGGCGCCGGCGTGGACCGGCCGCGGTCCCGGCCTCGCCGACGCCAGGAGCCGGCACGTATCGGTCAGTCCTCCGCCGGGCCCACGCTCAGGGCGTCCTTGGACTCGTCCAGGTCGACCCTGACGGTGTCGCCCTCGACGAGGTCGCCCGCGAGCAGGGCGCGGGCCAGCGGGTCGCCGATGGCGGCCTGGACCAGGCGGCGCAGCGGACGGGCGCCGTAGACCGGGTCGTAGCCGGTCAGGGCGAGCCACTCGCGGGCGGCCGGAGTGACGTCCAGGTTCAGGCGGCGGTCGGCCAGCCGCCTGGCGAGTCGGTCCACCTGCAGGTCCACGATCCTGGTCAGCTCGTCGGTGGACAGCGAGTCGAACACGATCACGTCGTCCAGCCGGTTCAGGAACTCCGGCTTGAACGTGTTGCGCACCACCTGCATCACCTTGTCGTGGCGCTCGGCCTCCCCGATGGCGGGATCGACCAGGAACTGCGAGCCGAGGTTGGAGGTGAGGACCAGGATGGTGTTCCTGAAGTCCACGTGCCGGCCCTGGCCGTCGGTGAGGCGCCCGTCGTCGAGCACCTGGAGCAGGGTGTCGAAGACCTCGATGTGCGCCTTCTCCACCTCGTCCAGCAGCACCACGGTGTACGGCCGGCGCCGCACCGCCTCGGTGAGCTGGCCGCCCTCCTCGTAGCCGACGTACCCGGGAGGCGCTCCGACCAGGCGGGACACCGAGTGCTTCTCGGAGTACTCGCTCATGTCGACGCGCACGATCGCGCGCTCGTCGTCGAACAGGAACTCCGCCAGCGCCTTGGCCAGCTCCGTCTTCCCCACACCCGTGGGGCCCAGGAACAGGAAGGAGCCGGTGGGCCGGTCCGGGTCGGAGATCCCGGCGCGGGCGCGGCGCACCGCGTCCGAGACCGCGGTCACCGCCTTGGACTGGCCGATCAGCCTCCTGCCGAGCTCGTCCTCCATGCGCAGCAGCTTGGCGGTCTCGCCCTCCAGCAGCCGTCCGACCGGGATGCCGGTCCACGAGGACACGACGTCGGCCACGTCGTCCGCGCCGACCTCGTCCTTGACCATGGTGGCCTGCTCGCGCTCGGCCTCGCCCTCTTCGGACGCGGCCTCCTCCAGTTGGCGCTCCAGCTGCGGGATCTCCCCGTACATCAGCCGGGACGCCGCCTCGAAGTCGCCGTCGCGCTGGGCGCGCTCGGCCTGGCCGCGCAACCCGTCCAGCCGCTCCTTGAGCTCGCCGACCCGGTTCAGCCCGGCCTTCTCCTGCTCCCAGCGGGCGACCAGCGCGTTGAGCTGCTCCTGCCTGTCCGCCAGGTCCGCGCGCAACCGCTCCAGGCGGTGCTTGGAGGGGGCGTCGGACTCCTTCTCCAGCGCCAGCTCCTCCATCTTGAGCCGGTCCACGGCGCGCTGGAGCTCGTCGATCTCCACCGGACGGGAGTCGATCTCCATGCGCAACCGCGACGCCGCCTCGTCGATCAGGTCGATGGCCTTGTCGGGCAGGAACCGCGCGGTGATGTACCGGTCGGACAACGTGGCCGCCGCGACCAGCGCGGAGTCGGCGATCTGCACCTTGTGGTGCGCCTCGTACCGGCCCTTCAGGCCGCGCAGGATCGCGATCGTGTCCGCCGCGGAGGGCTCGCCCACCAGCACCTGCTGGAAGCGCCGCTCCAGCGCCGGGTCCTTCTCGATCCGCTCGCGGTACTCGTCCAGCGTCGTCGCGCCGACCATCCGGAGCTCGCCTCGGGCCAGCATCGGCTTGAGCATGTTCCCGGCGTCCATCGCGCCCTCGGCGGCGCCCGCGCCGACCATGGTGTGCAGCTCGTCGATGAACGTGACGACCTGGCCGTCGCTCTGCCTGATCTCGTTCAGGACGGCCTTGAGCCGCTCCTCGAACTCGCCCCGGTACTTGGCGCCCGCCACCATCGCGGACAGGTCCAGGGAGATGAGCCGCTTGCCGCGCAGGGACTCGGGCACGTCCCCGGCGACGATGCGCTGGGCCAGGCCCTCCACGACCGCGGTCTTGCCCACGCCCGGCTCGCCGATGAGCACGGGGTTGTTCTTGGTGCGCCGGGACAGCACCTGGACGACCCGGCGGATCTCGGCGTCCCGGCCGATCACCGGGTCGAGCTGGCCGTCGCGGGCCCGCTCGGTGAGGTCCACGCCGTACTTCTCCAGCGCCTGGTAGGTGTCCTCGGGGTTCTCCGAGGTGACCTTGGCGCCTCCGCGCACCCGCTCGAACGCCTCCAGCAGCGCCTCGGGCGTGGCGCCCGCCTCCCTGAGCAGGGCGGCGGCCGACCCGCCGTCGGCGGCGAGGCCGACCAGCAGGTGCTCGGTGGAGACGAAATCGTCCTCCAGCTGCTTGGCGCGCTGCGCCGCGGTGTTCAGCGAGACGATGAGCTGCCGGGAGCTGGCGGGGGCGCTGACCGTCGAACCCGCCGCCCGGGGCAGCGCGGCGACGGCCTTCTCGACGTCGGCGTCGAACCGGCCGGGGTCGACGCCGACCTCCTTGAGCAGGGGGCGGATGATCCCCTCGCTCTGGCCGAGCAGCGCGGCGAGCAGGTGGACGGGCTCCACCTGCGGGCTGCCGTCCGTGGTCGCCCGCCGGATGGCGGTCGACAACGCCTCCTGGCTCTTCTTGGTGAACTTGTACTCCACGACTCTCGCCGCTCCTTCCCCGAAAACGTGTGGTGTCCCTGGACCCCGCGCACCGCCGACCGGGTCCGCCACCCCGGGAGGGGCCCGGTCGGGCCCGGAACGCTACTGCTTCTCGGGAGGGCGGGGCGTGTGGTCGAAGATCGTGACGCGGGTGCGCCGGACCGGCAGCAGCTCGCCACCGGCGGACGGCTGCCCGCCCGCCCGCCGGGCCACCGCGGCCCGCGCCGCGTTCAATTCGTTGTGCAGGTGGAACATGTGCTCGCGAAGCTCGGCCACCTCGCGCTGGAGTTCCAGGATGCGCTTGATCCCGGCGAGGTTGATGCCGTCCTCCTGGGAGAGCCGCTGCACCTCGCGCAGCATCTGGATGTCGCGCATCGAGTAGCGCCGACCGCGTCCCGACGCCCGGCCCGGGCTCACCAGCCCGAGCCGGTCGTACTGCCGCAGCGTCTGCGGGTGCAGTCCGGAAAGCTCCGCGGCCACGGAGATGACGTAGACCGGGGTGTCGTCACCGAACGCGGAAGTGGTCATGGTTCTACGCCCCCTTCGCCCGCGCCTCTAGGTCGGCGCGCGGGTCCTGGTCGGCCGTCGCGGCGCGGAACTGCTCCAGGGCCTCCTTGGCCGGGCCGTTGAGGTTCTGCGGCACCGCGACCTCGACGGTGACCAGCAGGTCGCCGACCGTGCCGTCGCGCCGGGTGGCGCCCTTGCCCCGGACCCGGAGGGTGCGCCCGCTCGGGGTGCCCGGAGGGATCTTCACGGTGACCGGGAAGCCGTTCATCGTCGGGACGCGCACATCCGCGCCGAGGACGGCCTCGGGGAAGGTCACCGGGACGGTGATGGTCAGGTTGTCGGCGGACCTGCCGAACACGGGATGCGGCTGCACTTTCACCACCACGAAGAGGTCTCCGGCGGGCCCGCCGCGCTCGCCCGGCTCGCCCTTGCCCTTGATGCGGATCTTCTGCCCGTCGGACACCCCCGCCGGGATGCGGGCCTGCACGGTGCGGGTGCTCTTGGTGTTGCCGGAGCCTTTGCAGGTCGTGCACGGGTCGTCGACGAGGAAGCCGCGCCCCTTGCACAGGCTGCACGGCTCGGACAGCGAGAAGCCGCCCAGGTTCTTGTTCTCGTGCCCGGTGCCCGAGCACTTGGAGCACACCCGCGGCGTCGTCCCGGGCTTGGCCCCGCTGCCCCGGCAGGTGGGGCAGGAGACCTCGGTGGTCAGGTTGAAGGACCGGGTGGCCCCGTTAGCCGCCTCGGCGAAGGTCAGCTTGGTCTCGGTCTCCAGGTCGGCACCGCGCCGGGACTGGGTGGCGGTCCGGCCGCGACCGCCGAACAGCCCGCCGAACAGGTCGGTCAGCCGTTCGCCGCCGCCACCGCCTCCACCGGCCCCGCCCGGGGCGCCCTGGCCGAACAGGTCGCCCAGGTTGAAGTCGCCGACGCCGCCGCCACCGCCGGGCCGGTACGAGCCGCCGAACAGCGACCGGGCGTCGTCGTACTCCTTGCGGCGCTTCTCGTCCGAAAGGACGCTGTACGCCTCGGAGATCTCCTTGAACCTGTCCTCGGCCGCGGAGTCGCCCTTGTTCGCGTCAGGGTGGTACCGGCGCGCGAGCTTGCGGTAGGACGCCTTGACCTCGTCCGCGGTGGCCGTCTTTGAGACTCCGAGGACCTTGTAGTAGTCCTTCTCCAGGTAGTCCTTGGTGCTCATCGACGCTTGCCTTCTCCCGCTCCGTGCTCAGGTGGTGGTGGATGGTGGGCGCGCCCCGGGGATCCCGCCCCGGGGCGCGCCGTCCCGCTACTGCGATCCGTCGGACTCGTCCCCGACGGGCTCGGCGGCCTCCTCGGCGGAGGCCCCCGCCTCCTCGGCGGAGGGACCGGCCACGACCACGCGGGCCGGGCGGATCACCCGCTCGCCGATGAGGTACCCCGGCTGGAACACCTCCATGATGGTCGGAACGCTCACCTCGGGCGAGGGCACCATGGTCAGGGCCTCGTGCACGTTCGGGTCGAACTCGTCGCCCTGTTCCGCGTACTTCTTCAGCCCCAGCTTGGCGACCAGCGCCTCCAGCGACTCGCCCACCGACTTGAAACCGCCGGTCAGCTCGTCGTGCGCGCGCGCCCGGCCGATGTCGTCCAGGACCGGCAGCAGCTCGCCCAGAACCTGGGACAGGGCCTGCTCCCGTACGGCCGCCCGGTCGCGCTCGACCCGCTTGCGGTAGTTGACGTACTCGGCCTGCAACCGCTTGAGGTCGTTGGTGCGCTCGGTGACCTCGGTCCGCAGCGAGTCGAGTTCCGCGTCGTCCGCGGCGGGGGCCCCGACCTCCGCCGCGGGTTCCGCCGACTCCTCCTCGGAGTCCGCAGAGGGCTCCTGGGCCCCCTCCGGGGAACGCAGCTCGCCGGTGTCGGGATCGATGCGCCGCTTGTCGCGGATCACCGGGCCCTGCTCTTCGTTGCCGTTCTCGTTCTCCGGCAGCGCCATTTAGCTACGCCTCCTAATCCAGGCTCCCGGCTCAGGCGTTGCCTTCGCGCTTGGGCTCCTCGTCGACGATCTCGGCGTCCACGACGTCGTTGTCCTCGGCGGCGGCCTGATCGGCGCCCGGGGCCGCCGATTCGGTGCCCTGCTGGCTCTGGCTGTAGATCGCGGAGCCGATCTTCTGGCTGGACAGCGCGACCTTCTCGCTCGCGGAGCGGATGGCCTCGATGTCGGAGCCCTCCAGGGCCTTCTTCAGCTCACCGACGGCGTCCTGGGTCTCGGTCTTGACGTCGGCCGGGATCTTGTCCTCGTTGTCGGCGATGACCTTCTCGGTCTGGTAGACCAGCGACTCGGCGTTGTTGCGGACCTCGGCCTCCTCGCGGCGCTTGCGGTCCTCCTCGGCGTACTGCTCGGCGTCGCGGACCATCTGGTCGATGTCCTCCTTCGGCAGGGCGGACCCGCCGGAGATGGTCACCGACTGCTCCTTGCCGGTGCCGAGGTCCTTCGCGGTGACGTTCACGATGCCGTTGGCGTCGATGTCGAAGGTGACCTCGATCTGCGGGACGCCGCGCGGAGCCGGGGGCAGGCCGGTCAGGTCGAAGACGCCCAGCTTCTTGTTGTACTGGGCGATCTCGCGCTCGCCCTGGTAGACCTGGATCTGCACCGAGGGCTGGTTGTCGTCGGCGGTCGTGAAGATCTCCGAGCGCTTGGTCGGGATGGCGGTGTTGCGCTCGATGAGCTTGGTGAACACGCCGCCCTTGGTCTCGATGCCCAGCGACAGCGGGGTCACGTCGAGCAGGAGCACGTCCTTGACGTCGCCCTTGAGCACGCCCGCCTGGAGGGCCGCGCCGATCGCGACGACCTCGTCGGGGTTGACGCCCTTGTTGGGCTCCTTGCCGCCGGTCAGCTCCTTGACCAGGTCCACGACGGCCGGCATGCGGGTCGAGCCGCCGACCAGGACCACGTGGTCGATCTTGCTGACGTCGATCCCCGCGTCCCGGATGACCTGCTGGAACGGGGCCTTGGTGCGCTCGAGGAGGTCGGAGGTCAGGCGCTGGAACTCCGCGCGCGAGAGCTTCTCGTCCAGGTGCAGCGGGCCCTCGGCCGAGGCCGTGATGTAGGGCAGGTTGATCGAGGTCTCGCTGGAGCTGGACAGCTCGATCTTGGCCTTCTCGGCGGCCTCGCGCAGACGCTGGAGCGCCATCTTGTCCTTGGCCAGGTCCACGCCGTTGCTGTTCTTGAACCGCTCGACCAGCCAGTTCACGACCGCCTGGTCCCAGTCGTCGCCACCGAGGTGGTTGTCGCCGTGGGTGGCCTTGACCTCGACCACGCCGTCGCCGACGTCCAGCAGGGAGACGTCGAAGGTACCGCCGCCGAGGTCGAAGACCAGGATGGTGGCCTCCTCCTCCTTCTCCAGGTGGTAGGCGAGCGCGGCGGAGGTGGGCTCGTTGATGATGCGCAGGACGTTGAGGCCCGCGATCTTGCCCGCGTCCTTGGTGGCCTGGCGCTCGGAGTCGCTGAAGTAGGCCGGAACCGTGATGACGGCGTCGGTGACCTCTTCGCCGAGGTAGGCCTCGGCGTCGCGCTTCAGCTTCTGCAGCACGAAGGAGCTGATCTGCTGCGGGTTGAAGGTCTTGCCGTCGATCTCGGTCTTCCAGTCGGTGCCCATGTGGCGCTTGACCGAGCGGAGGGTCCGGTCGACGTTGGTGACCGCCTGCCGCTTGGCCACCTCGCCGACGAGTACCTCACCGTTCTTCGCGAAGGCGACGACGGACGGGGTCGTCCGGGCGCCTTCGGCGTTGGCGATGACCGTGGGCTCGCCGCCCTCCAGGACCGAGACGACCGAGTTCGTCGTACCCAGGTCGATGCCGACCGCACGTGCCATGAGTGCATCCTCCGTGAAAGTTGAGTCTTACAAGCGCAATATTGCTTCGTGGCTGCCGTCGTGTCAAATCACTTGAGTCGGGGAGGCTCAAGGATGTTCACATGAGGGGCCAACGTGGGAGACGTGCGGAATGTTCCCGGTGGCCGGCGACTCTCACCGCGAATCCACGGAACCGGGGGGCAAGTCAGGGGAAGCCTTGACCCCCTCCTGGGGGAGGACCCCGATGGGGGCGGGCGGAGCCCGCCCGTCCCGCGGGGCCGGAACGGGCCGGGGTGACCGAGGACACCCAGGTGCGGGGCGCGGCGGGGCGGCCCGGTGTGGCCCGCGGGGAGCGCCGATCACTAACGTAGGAGTCTGCATACTCTTCGGTATGCGCCTGTCCGCAGGGCGCGTCCCCAAGTGTTATTACCCGCTAGTAACATAATTTCGAGCTCCGATGTGTGGCGCATCGGGAGATACGAACCAGCAGGATGGGAGGCCGCGGACGATGATCCACGTCATTCTGGGGATCTTTACGATCGCCTTCGCCGTGGTCGGGACCGTGATGTTCGCGTTTGGCATCCGCCATATCGTGCGAACGGTGCGCCTCGGCCAACCGGTTTCGGACCGCAGCGGGCCGTTCACCAGGCGCCTGACGAACATGCTGATCGAGACGCTCGGTCACACGCGCATGCTCAAGTGGCGCTGGATCGGCGTCGCGCACTGGTTCGTCATGGTGTCCTTCGGCGCGCTGTTCTTCACCATCGTCGAGGCGTTCGCCGAGGTGTGGAACCCGCACTACGAACTGCCGGTCATCGGCCACTGGACGGTCTACGGCCTGGCGATGGAGCTCATCGCGGGCCTCGGTATGATCGCCATCATCGGCCTGGCGGTCTACCGCCAGGTCAAGGGGGCGCGGCGGCTGGGGCGCAAGTCCCGCTTCGAGAACTCCACGCACTGGCAGGCGTACTACGTCGAGGCGTACATCCTCGGCATCTACCTGTGCATCTTCCTGATCCGCGGGTTCCGCGTGGCCATGGACGACTTCGTCTACCCGGTCTGGGCCACTCCGCTGTCCCACGCCCTGGGCGCGGTGCTGCCGCCGTCGGAGCTCGGGCTCTCCGTCGTGGCCACGGTCAAGCTGGTCCTGTCCTTCCTGTTCTTCGCGGTCATCGGCAAGCTCCTGACCATGGGCATCGGCTGGCACCGCTTCACCGCCTTCTTCAACATCTACTTCAAGCGCAACGCCGACGGCAGCGTCGCGCTCGGCCCGGCCAAGCAGATGCTGAACAAGGACGGGAAGCCCCTGGACTTCGAGGAGGCCGACCCCGACGAGGACCCCTTCGGCGTCGGCAAGGTCGAGGACTTCACCTGGAAGGGCCTGCTGGACTTCACGACCTGCACCGAGTGCGGCCGCTGCCAGTCCCAGTGCCCCGCCTGGAACACGGGCAAGCCGCTCTCCCCGAAGAAGCTGGTCATGGACCTGCGGGACCACGCCTACGCCAAGGCCCCGTACCTGATGCAGGGGCTCGACGAGGAGAGCGACGAGAGCCACGCCGGCACCGACGTGCTCGCCCTGCTGAGCCGCCCCCTGGTGGGCACCGAGGAGGAGAACGGCGTCATCCACCCCGACGTGCTGTGGTCCTGCACCAACTGCGGCGCGTGCGTCGAGCAGTGCCCGGTGGACATCGAGCACGTCGACCACATCATCGACATGCGCCGCTACCAGGTCATGATCGAGTCGAGCTTCCCCTCCGAGGCCAACACCCTGCTCAAGAACCTTGAGAACAAGGGCAACCCGTGGGGCATGAGCGAAGACAAGCGCATGGACTGGATCTCCGAGGTCGACTTCGAGGTCCCCGTCGTCGAGGACAAGCTGCCCGAGGGGACCGAGTACCTGTTCTGGGTGGGCTGCTCCGGCGCGCTGGAGGACCGTGCGAAGAAGACCACGAAGGCCGTCGCGGAGCTGCTGCACATCGCGGGAGTGAAGTTCGCGGTGCTGGGCTCGATGGAGATGTGCACCGGTGACTCCGCGCGCCGACTGGGCATGGAGTTCGTCTACCAGATGCTTGCCCAGCAGAACATCGAGACGCTCAACGGGGTGGGCGCGACCAAGATCGTCACCACCTGCCCGCACTGCTTCAACACGCTCGGCAACGAGTACCCGGATCTCGGCGGCGACTACGACGTGGTGCACCACACCAAGCTGCTCGCCGAACTCGTCAAGGAGAACAGGCTCGCCCCGGTCGAGCGGATCGACAAGAACATCACCTACCACGACCCGTGCTTCCTGGGCCGCCACAACAAGGTCTACGAGCCGCCGCGCGAGCTCATCGACGGGGTCCCCGGCGTCACCAACACCGAGATGCCGCGCAACCGGGAGCGGAGCTTCTGCTGCGGCGCGGGTGGTGCGCGCATGTGGATGGAGGAGCGCATCGGCAAGCGCATCAACACCGAGCGCGTGGAGGAGGCGCTGACCACCAGGCCCGACATGATCGCGACGGGCTGCCCGTTCTGCCAGGTCATGGTCAGCGACGCGGTCAACGAGAAGAAGGCCAAGAACGAGGCGAAGGAGGAGCTGGAGGTCATGGACGTGGCCCAGCTCCTGCTCCTCTCGGCCAGGAGCGACCGGCCGGAGGCCAGGGAGACGGTCTGACCGTCACCCGCCGCGGCGGTGGCCCGGACGCCCGCGGGCGTCCGGGCCACCGCCGGACGTCGTCGCCGGCGGCCGGGGAGGACCGTTCGGCGGACGCCCGCGGACCCGTCCCAGGGCCTGTCCCGTGATCGTGCGGCCGGACAGGCGGCCCCTGAGGGGCGGGGGCGGCACGGGGTGGAGAAGCCGCGACCACGCGCGGATGCTAGCCTCCCTCCCGTGGTGGAGCACCAGGACGGGACCAGGGCGGCCTACGACGGGATCGTCGAGCTGTACGCGTCGATGTTCGCTGGTCGGCTGGAGACGCAGCCTTTCTCGCGGAATATGATCGGCACCTTCGCCGAGCTGGTGCGCGGGACGGGGAACCGGCGGGCGGCCGACGTCGGCTGCGGGCCCGGACATCTGACGGCCATGCTGCGCGACCTGGGGCTGGACGCCTTCGGGCTCGACCTCTCCCCGGCCATGGTCGACCACGCCCGGCGGGCCCATCCGGCGCTGCGGTTCGACGAGGCGCGGATGGAGGCCCTGCCGGTCGGGGACGGCGCGCTCGGCGGCGTGCTGGCCCACTACTCGATGATCCACACCCCTCCCGGGGAACTGCCCGCGCTGCTCGCCGAGCAGGCGCGGGTCCTGGCGCCGGGCGGCCTGCTCCTGGTCTCGTTCTTCGCGACCGACGGGCCCGAGCCGGTCCGCTTCGACCACAAGGTGGCGCCCGCCTACAGCTGGCCGGCGGACCGGTTCGCCGCGCTGCTGGCCGGGGCCGGGTTCGCCACGTTCGCCCGGCTGTTCCACGACCCGGCCTCGGAGCGGGGCTTCCTCGACGCCCACCTGCTGGCCCGCCTCCGCTAGAGCAGGGCGCGCGGTGTCCGCTTCTCCCGCTGATCTTGACCTTCTCGGGGTCTCGGAGGCGGTTGAGACCCCGAAAAGGTCAAGATCAGCGGGGAAAACGCCACGGAACGGGCGCTTTCTCGCGGTGGGGGGCCCGGGGCGGGGGAGCCGGCTCGGGGGAGGGGGGAAGCAGGCCGAGGACCTGGTCGAGCTCCTCCAGGGTGAGCGGCGCGTCGGCCTCTCCAGCCGCGATCAGGACGTCGGTGTAGAGGTCGATCTCGGCCAGTGCCACGTCGTCGTGGAGGCGTGTGTCGAGGCCGGTGTCCACCCGTACCACCTCCAATCCCGAACAACCCCGCGCAGGGGAAGCCCTACCGATTCGGAGGAGCCGAGGGGAGGGCCACCGTCAGTGTCGTTCCCAAGGCTACGCGGCAGTAGGGGTGAGGGCATGACCCATAGGGACCATTTTCGAGCCACCCGCCGATCTAGTTCTTCAATGCCATGGATTCACGGCATTTCGGCGACCATGCGGACCAGGGCAACCGAATCGGCAGTCCCGAACCCCTGTTTTGTGGTGCGGAAATAGGAAAACCCGTGCTGTGCTCGCGACCTGCTGGTACGGCGTTTGGGCACGGTCGTGCCGAAGGGGCGGGCAAAGGGGTGTTTCTTTTGCGGAATCCCGAAGATCGCCGAATGCGACGTCTGTTGTTTTTTGCCGGTTTACTGTTCGTCCCGCGTAGTTTCCCTACATTCCGAGAGGGGGGCCGGAAGGAGAACGCGCCCCCGCGAAATCACCGCCGCCACTCGACCTCGCGGTGCCGCTCGGCGTAGCCCGCGTACTTCTCGGGGGTGCGCGCGAAGCCCTCGCGGTCGGTGTCGGTGAGTTCGCGCACCACCCGGCCGGGGACCCCGGCCCACAGGGTCCCCGCGGGGACCGTCTTGCGCGGAGGCACCAGTGAGCCCGCCGCCACGAGGGCGCCGGCCTCGACCCGGGCCCCGCCCAGCACGATCGCGCCGATGCCGATGAGCGCGCCCTCCTCGACGACCGCGCCGTGCACCGTCGCCTTGTGCCCGAGGCTGACCCGGTCGCCCAGGACCGCGGGCTCCCCCGGATCCGAGTGCAGGCAGCACAGGTCCTGGAGGTTGCAGAGGTCGCCCACGACGATGTCCTCGGTGTCGGCGCGCAGCACGGAGCCGTACCAGACGCTGCTCCCGGCGCCGATCCGGACGCGGCCCACCACCACGGCGCCCGGCGCGATCCAGGCGTCGGGGTGGACCACCGGCTCGCCGAAGGGGGCCGAGCCGATCCGCGGGCCGGGAGCGGACATGCGGGTCCTCCTTCTGGGACGGGCCACGCGCGGGCAACGGGATGACCGATACCATCCACGCGCGAGTCTGATCGCACATACCTTAGTAGGGGAGTATCCGGCCCGGTGTGACGGGGCGGGCGCACACCGCCCGCCGGAGCCATTGAGGTCGGGCGGGACACCCCAATACTGTGAACGCGCTGGCGGAGGCCGTGAAATCACGTTCCGTGAGCAAAGCGTTCCCCTCCGCTGATCGCCTCCCGGGGTTAAAAAATTGGAATCCCCGCGATGCGCGCGCGTTTCGGGCGTTATGGGAATGATAGGTAGAGAGAAACGCGCATCCCCTCCCACCCGCTGTCGACCTGGTTGATTAGGACATGAACGAGCACAGCACAGAGATACTGCCGAATCTGCTTCGAGAAGACGCCTTTCCCACCGTGCGGAAGGGCGGATACGACAAGCGTCAGGTTGACGACTTCGTCGTCCGAAACCACAACCAGCTCCGCGACCTGCAGGAGCGGTTGGCACGCGCCCACGACGAGCTCGAGCAGCTGCGTCGCGAGCTCGCGGAGGCCAAGGCCAAGGCCGCGGTCAAGCCGGAGCACGAGCAGATCAGCGAGCGCCTGGCCAACATCCTGCGCATCGCCGACGAAGAGGCCGCGGACAAGCGGACCAAGGTCGACAAAGAGGTCGACGAGATCCGCAGCAAGGCCCAGGAAGAGGCCAAGGCCAAGGTCAAGAGCGCGCAGGAGCAGTCCGAGCGGATCGTGGGCAGCGCCCGCGACGAGGCCAAGGACCTCCTGGCCTCCGCGAAGCAGGAGGCCGAGCAGCTGCGCGACCAGGTCAACAAGGAGTCCGAGCGCAAGCTGAGCGAGGCCGAGGACCGCGCGAACAAGATCCACGAGACCGCCGACCGGCGCCTGAAGACGCTCACCGCGACGCACGGCGAGGCCGTCCGCCGACTCAACGACATGCGCGACACCCTCGCCGACCTGCTGCAGGCGGAGGTCAAGGCCGGAGTCCTGGACGAGGGGCTCAAGCGGTCCGACTTCGAGGGCAGGTCCGAGAAGGCCAAGCCCGCCGCGTCCGCCAGGACCGAGGCCGCCGAGCCGGCCGCCGAGGCCAAGCCCGCGGAGGCCGCCAAGCCCGCTCAGCCGTCCCGCCCCGCCCAGTCGGCGGCGCGCCCCGTGGAGCAGGCCAGGCCCGCCCCCGCGGCGAAGCCCGCCGCTCCGGTCGACGACGAGGCCACCGTCCGGATCACCCCGGCCGACGACGAGGCCACGGTACGCATCACCCCGGCCGACGACGAGGCCACGGTCCGGATGGAGCCCGACAGTCGGGCGCCGCGTCCGGCGCCGGCCTCCCAGCCGGTCCGCCAGCACCCGCCGCGTCCGCAGTCCCCCCAGGCGCCCCAGACCCCCCAGGGCTTCCGTTACGCGGGTCCCTCCCCGGAGGAGCCCACCGCCCCGGTGCCGCCCGCCGGTGACCCGGGGCTCACCGGCATCTACCGCCACCCCGGCACGGAGGCCCCGAAGAAGCCCGGGGACACCGGTGAGGCCGACGAGGGCGTACGCGTCATCAAGCCGTAACGGCGCGACGAGAGTCCGGTGTCGAGGGCGGGGCCGCCGGGGTCCCGCCCTCTTCCCGTTCCCCGAGGGGCGGGGCGGGGAGGATCACAGGTAGCGGCGGAAGCCCTCGGCGGAGTTCGAGAAGCCCATCGCGAGGCAGAAGGGGTGCGCGCCGTCGCGGCTCTCGTGGGAGAGCAGTTCGACCTTGTAGCACCCGGCCCGAGCGGCGCGGACCACCGCGTCGTCCATCAGGGCCCGGCCGATCCCGGTGCGCCGGCAGGCCGCGTCGACCACCACGTTGTCGATGACGGCCCACGGCTGGGCGTCGTGCGTGAGGTTGGCGACCACGATCAGGTCGAGGGTGCCGATGATCTGCCCGCGGCGCTCGGCGACCAGCACGGTGCGCTCGGGGTCGTTCTCGATCCGGGTCCAGGCCCGGACCGCCGCCGAGGACATGCGAACGGTGCCACTCTGCGCGGGAGCGGTATCGCCCAGGTCACGCAAGAGCCGCAGAATCGCGCCGAGGTCAGACCGGATGGCCGCACGGATAATCATGGCTTTCGGCATCGTAGCCGACAAGGCTGGCGATGCCTCACAGCAGCACCCATAGCGCTCGGCCCCCCGGCCGCGGCGGAGCGGGGCGCGGGAAGAGCGCCGCCGCGAGGGGCGGCGGGGCGCGGCCGTGCCGTCGCGCGGGGAGGACCCCGCCGACGCGGGTGGACGGCGCTTACACGTCAAGAAGGCCGGTTGGCGGCACGCGGACCGGATGCCCCATGATGGGGAAGCGCGGAGAGGCGCGCCGGACGTGAGCGGGGGCCCTGGGATGGACCGGTCCGAGACGGCGCGGGAGTGCGCGGCGGACTCCGCCCGGGTGCGCGACCGGGCGGCGACGCGCCGACGCATCCTGGACAGCGCGCGGGAGCTGTTCACCGCCGACGGCTACACGCAGGTGTCGTCGCGGCGCATCGCCGCGCACGCGGGGGTGAACGTCGCCCTGATCAACCGGTACTTCGGGGCCAAGCGCGGGCTCCTCGCGGAGGTCATCGCCGGCGAGGCGGTCTATCCGGGGGTCTTCGAGGGCGACCCCGCCACACTGGCGCGCCGCATCGCCGAGCGGCTGGCGGCCCGGGTGCACGGTGAGGCCACGCCGCTGCAGCGGGCGCTGGACGGGGCGAGCGGCGACCCCGACCTCAAGGCGGTCTACGACGAGCGCCTCAAGTCCGCGGTCCTGGAACCGCTGGAGAAGTACCTGGGCGGGGCCGGCGCCCGGACACGGGCCTTGTCGGTGGCGGCCGTCGTGCTGGGCCTGGCGGGGCTGCGCCGGGTCGAGGGCGGGGCCGCGTTCGCCGAGTGTGACCGGCGGGAGCTGACCGAACGGTTCACCCGGATCATCGAGGCCTGCCTGGAGGAGTCCGTGTCCCCGGGCGGATGACGTTCGGATATCCCCCGAAACATGGACGATATCACCCTTCCTGAGCCCTTCTCGCGGGGGGCGGCCGCGGTTCTGAAAGAGTCAACGGGCAGTCAACAAACCGCATGCGGGGTGCCGGTCGCGGAGTTTTCCACAGGGCCGCGAACCGGGATTCGGTAGCGGATTCGGATCATGGCCCGCGCCTTTTCGGTCAATGGGTCATCGGATCATTCCGGGCTGCCGGGCCGACCCTCCGGGGAGGAGTGGACCCGCTGCCGGACAGGGGGTTTCCCGGTGGCGTCCGCCGCCCGCCGGGAAGGGCGCGCCCGCGGCGGGGCCGTCGGCGCGCGGACCGGTGGGCGCGTTCCGCGAGTTCCGTATTCCTCGCTTCAGAGCGGGGCTGAAAAGTGATTCGCAACGACACGCCGACCTCTTTTTCATTTCCGAAGCAGTCATTCCCGTGTGTTTCGGTGGGCAGCGACATTCACCTCGTTGGGTGAATGTGCTACTTGTCCATTTACTTGGGGAAAATCGTGATGTTCTGCAGCAGGGGTTTTGGTCGGTCGCGGAGAGATAACGGTCTGCGCGCCATGGTCCGGGTCGCCACGGCCCTCTCGACGCTGGCGATGGCCGCGTCGGTCGGACTGGTGGGAGCGGGCCACGCGGCGGGCCAGGTTCGGGAGGTGCGGGAGAGCAGGCCCTCGCACAGCCACGAGGTCACGGAGGAGGTCGTCAGGTACGCCCGCAGCAAGATCGGCTCGCCGTACAGGCGCGGCGGCACGGGGCCGAGCTCCTTCGACTGTTCGGGGCTCGTGCAGTGGTCGTACAGACAGGCCGGGGTGACGCTCAAACGCACGACCTATGAACAGGTCAAGCAGGGCACTCCGGTGTCCCGCTCGAATCTGCAGCCCGGTGACCTGGTCTTCTTCTACTCCAGGATCAGCCACGTCGGCATATACGTCGGTGACGACAAGATGATCCACGCGCCCAAGCCCGGCCGGAGGGTACAGGTCGAGAGCATGGTCGGGCACTACACCACCCACTTCCACTCCGCCCGTCGGGTCGTCTGATCCGTACACGCGAAGCGGAGGGACCGGGACCCGGTCCCTCCGCTTCGCGTGTACGGATCAGACGACCCGACGGACCGCGCGGGCGGAGCCCCGCCAGATCTCAGGCGTTGATCTGCCTGGCCTGGCCGGAACCCCCGACGACGCTGATCTTGCGCGGCTTGGCCTGCTCGGCCACGGGGACGCGCAGGGTGAGGACGCCGTCGGTGTACTCGGCGGAGATGTTCGCGGTGTCGAGGGTCTCGCCGAGGAACAGCTGGCGGGAGAAGGTTCCCGAAGGGCGCTCGGCGACGACCGTCTCGTACCCGTCGGTCACGCTGCCGCGTTCGGCCCGGACCGTGAGGACGTTGCGCTCGACCTCCAGGTCGATCGAGTCCGCGCGCACTCCGGGAAGGTCGAAGTGGACCACGAAGGTCTCGCCGTCCCGGTAGGCGTCCAGCGGCATCGCGCCGGCCTGCGCGCCTTCGAAGAGGCGCTGGGTGATCCGGTCGAACTCGCGGAAGGGGTCGGTACGCATCAGCATCAGGGACACCTCCATTGCTGCCAGTAGACTTGATGCTTGCCGACGCAGGTTTTATACCGCGACCGTTGTAGGTTAAACACCGTCAGGCAGGTAAATCACTGACCGAGAGGAGGTCGACCGTGCTTGACCGGGACACTCCGCACCTGGTGGGGGGTCGTCGCCAGGACACCCCGGGCACCGGGAGGGCAGAGCGGGAACCGCGACGATGACCCCGGACCACCCCGACCCCGACCGCGCTCTGTACACCATCTCGGTGGCGGCCCAGCTCGCCGGGGTCTCCCCTCGCACCCTGCGGTCGTACGAGAACCTCGGGCTCCTCGCCCCCACGCGCACGAGCGGGGGGACCCGCCTGTACAGCGACAACGACATCGTCCGGTCGCGCCGTGTCACCGCCCTCGTCGACCAGGGAGTCAACCTCGCCGGGGTACGGCGCATCCTCGACCTCCAGGACGAGAACACCCGCCTCCGCGAGGCCGACACGCCGTAGCGCCGGAGGTCCGCGAGGCGGGCCGTCCATGGGTTCGTGCCCGGAGCGGCGGGGCCGGGCGGGAGCGCGGAGGAACGTCCGGCTCGCGGCGGTCTCCCCGGTGTCCACGTCCTTTTCGAGGCCCCAAGGCGTTTGGGGACGAAAAGGCCGAGAACGCCGGGAAAAACGGTCATCGCGGACGTGTCCGCGTTTCTGCGCCGACCGGTGCGGTGCCGAACGGTCTTTCCGTCCTTTTCCGCGAGCGCGAGGAAGAGGACGGGGAGGGCGGTGTGGGGAACCGTCCCTTTCCGCGGTTCACCCGATCTTTATCGAACCCGCCCGGACCGGGACCTCGAAGGCGGCGGGGCCGCGGCCCGAGCGCAGGAGCAGGGTGGGATGGCAGGTGGCGCCCGCGAACAGGGTGTGGCGGGTGTCCTCCCCGGTCTCCAGCGCCACGATCCCGCCCTGGCCGTGCGCGAGGGGGCGTCCGGTGGGCCCCTCGACCACCTGCCGGTACCCCGTCTCGAAGACGACCGTCACCGGACCGGCCCCCGGACGGCGGTTGGCGGCCGAGCTCGCGGCTCCCGCGATGGTGGCGGACATGGTGGCGAGGTTCTGCGGGCGGATCGGCACGGTTGACTTCCTCGGTCGGGTGGCGCGGGTTTCTTCCTATGGCTGTTTAACCGTCACCCTGGGTGAACAGAAGGTCTTCGGGTGGTGTGTCGCCGTTTTCGTTCCGATTCTTGTTCGGGGCGGGAGGGACGCGAGGTTCCAATGCCGGATTTCGATGTTTCGAGCTTGTTAAATTCCCGCTGGAGGGCGCGTGATTTGCCTATCTTTGTGAGTGTGTCCGTAGAACAAGAGCTGTTGCGCATCGGTACCCGCACATCCCCCACAGCCCGTGTACACGCACTCCAGGTACGCGACCTGCTGGCCAAGACCCTCCCCGAGGTCGAGACGGAGGTCACCACCATCGAAACGGCCGCTGAGCGCCGCGCGGGCGGGTTCGCCTCGCTGCACGGGCGCGCCGCGGCAAAGCACGAGCTGGACAGGCAGCTCCTCGAGGGCCGGATCGATCTCGCGGTGCACTGGATGAAGGAGGTCCCCAGCGACTGCACCGTTCCCGAGGGCCTCACCTTCGGCGCCTACCTGCGCCGCGAGGACATCCACGACGCCGCGGTCTTCCGGACGGGCTCGCCCTACCGCTCCCTCGCCGAACTCCCCCGGGGCAGCGCGGTGGGCGCCTCCTCGGTGCACCGCTGCGGGCAGCTCCTGCGGTACCGCCCCGACCTGCGCGTGCGCACCACCTCCGGCGACGCGGACAGCCAGATCGACGCCCTCGACGCCGGTGCGGGCTACGAGGCCGTCGTCCTGGCCCGGTCGGAGATCGCCCGTCCTCTCGCCCCCGGACGGGCCGTGGAGACGCTGAGCCTGGCCGTGATGTGCCCGCCGATCGGCGCGGCGGCGGTCGGGGTGGCGTGCAGGACCGACGACGTCCGCCTCGCAGACCTGCTCTACACGGTCGACGACCCGGTCACCCGTTCCCACGTCACCGCCGAGCGCACCCTCCAGCACGGGCTGAAGGCGCACTACGACAGCCCCATCGCCGGCCACTGCGAGACCCTGCCCGACGGCAGGCTCGCCCTGCGCGGGATGGCCTTCACCCGGGACGGCAGGCACCTCGTCGAGGTCCGGGAGCACGACGCCCCCAACCGCCCCACCCGCCTGGGCACCCGCGTCTCCGCCGCGCTGCTCAGCCGCGGGGTCGGCGCCCTCATCGGGGCCTGACCCCGTGTCCCGCGGTCCGATCCGGACCGCGGGAACCCTTTCCCCGCCCCGAACGTCTCTGTAGCGGGCCTCGACTCGGGAAGGGAGCGGTATGGACTTCGGCTACGCGCTCCTCCAGGTGCTCTTCTTCGGGCTGGACGGCACACAGCTCGGTGTGGGGTCCCTCGCGACGGTGCTGGCGGTCCTGGCGGTCGGCGCGGCCGTCGTGTGGATCACGGCGCACGGGTACGGCGTCCGGCCGCTCAGCGAGACCGAGATCCACGCCCGGCGCGGCGCGATGCGCCGACGGGAGCGACGCGCGGGCGCCATCGTCTCCCGAGATCCCGACGCCTCGGGAAAACCCCGGCCCCGAGCCCCCGGCGCGGCCTGAAGAGGCCGCGTGACCGGGCGACCCCCGCCGACCGGCTGACCCCTTCCGGGGAACCGGTCCCCTCTCCCGTTGTCCGACGCGGCCTTCTCGCCTGTGACCGATCTTCCAGCCGAGGGGCCAACCCATGTACACGTTCGGACCGATCGCCGCTGCCATCAGCGCCGCCCACACCGTCGTCACCGTTCTGACCGATGCTCTCACCCCGACGCTCGGGACGGCGTCCGCCGCCGTCGCCATCGTCTGCCTGACCGTCCTCGTCCGACTGCTCGTGCTCCCGCTCAACTACCTCCAGGTGCGCGGGGAGAAGGCCAGGGCCCGGCTCGCGCCGCAACTCGCCGTACTGCGCGAACGGTACGGCAAGAAGCCCGAGAAGCTGGTGGAGGAGACCCGGAAGCTCTACGCGAAGGAGGGCACCTCCCCGCTCGCGGGCTGCCTGCCCGGGCTCGCCCAGACCCCGGTGTTCATCGCCCTGTACGGCCTGTTCGTGACCTCCAGTGTCGGAGGCGAGCCCAACGGGCTGCTCGCGCACCGCCTGGCCGGGGTTCCGCTGGGGTCGACCCTCACCCAGACCCTCGGGGGCGGGAGCGTCGGACCGGTCCTGGTCTTCGCGGTGCTGCTCGCGCTGCTGGCGGCCGGGGCCTGGGCGACCAGGCGCTGGCTGACCCTCCCGGCCCTCGCCGAGGGCGCGGCGGGCGGGCAGCAGCAGTTGCCGGGGATGGGCGTTGTCGGCTATCTGCCCTACACCGTCCTCCTGGTGGCCTTCGTCGCCCCGCTCGCGGCAGGGGTCTACCTGGTCACGAGCACCGCCTGGACGGTGGCCGAACGGACCACCCTGCGCCGGATCGTCCCGGCGGGCTGATCCGGCGCGGGTGCGGGCGCCGCGGGCCGGACCAGCCCGCGGCGCCGCCGCGTCACCGCCGCTGGTTCTGGAACCAGCCCCAGACCGCGGTCGCCGCGAACAGCACGGCGCCGATGACGAACAGCCAGAACAGGCCCTTGACGACGAGGCCGAGAACGGCGAGAACCAGCCAGACGGCGAGTAGGAGCAGGATCAGTCGCAGCATCGAATCCTCCGCGGGGGTCAGGGTCGGGATGTCCTGCCGTCACCACTACCCTCGTCGCCCTCGCTATTCGGGGCCCGACGCGATCCGCGCACCGGTTCCACACCGACCCGCCTCGACCCCTTCTCGTCCGCGGCCGAGACGTCGATCCGGAACTCGCCGTCGTAGACCTGCGCACCGGTGACGACGGCGGCCGCCACCACCTCGCGCGCCTTGTGCGAACGCATGATCAGCGGGTCGTTCCGCAGGTCCCTCAGCAGCGACAGGCACAGCAGGAGCATCACGATCGTCCAGGGCGCGGCCACCAGGATGGTGATCCTCTGCAGGCCCTCGAGGGCGTTTCCCTCCCCCTGCCCGACCACCAGCATGATCGCGGCGACCGCGGCGATCAGCACGCCCCAGAACGCCGTCATGGGTCGCCGGGGGTCGTTCGCGCCACGCTGGGACAGCGTCCCCATCACGATCGAGGCCGAGTCCGCGCCGGTCACGAAGAAGATCGCGACCAGCAGCGCGGCCAGCACGCTCACCGCCGTGGCCCAGGGGAAGTTCGCCAGCAGCCCGTACAGCTGCTCCTCGATCCCGCCCTGTGAGGCCAGGTCCACCCCCGAGGCCTGAAGGTCGATCGCGGTGCCGCCGAGCACGGTGAACCAGACCAGGCTGACCACGCTGGGGACCAGGATGACGCCCGCCACGAACTGCCGGATGGTGCGGCCGCGGCTGATCTTGCCGATGAACAGCCCGACGAACGGGGTCCAGGAGATCCACCAGGCCCAGTAGAAGACCGTCCACGTCGCGAGCCACGTGGCGGTCCTCTCCCCGCCCGCGGCGTCGGTGCGCCCCGCCATCGAGAAGAAGTCCTGGAAGTAGCTGCCCACCGTGCCCGGGATCAGGTCCAGGATGTACACGGTCGGCCCCACCGCCAGGATGAAGACCATCAGCAGCGCGGCCATGACCATGTTGATGTTGGAGAGCCACTGGATGCCCTTGCTCACCCCGGACAGCGCCGAGAGCAGGAAGCAGGCCATCAGCGCCGCGATGATGCCGACGAGCAGGCCGGTGGTGGCGAGCTCCACCCAGCCCAGGATCTGGAACCCGCCCGCGATCTGGAGCGCGCCCAGGCCCAGCGAGCACGCCGAGCCGAACAGGGTGGCGAAGATGGCGAGCACGTCGATCAGCTTGCCGACCGGTCCGTCGGCGGCCTTCTCCCCGATCAGCGGGATGAACGCCGCGCTGATCAGCTGGCGGCGCCCGCGACGGTAGGTGCCGTAGGCGATGGCCAGGCCGACCACCGCGTAGATCGCCCACGGGTGCAGGGACCAGTGGAACAGCGTGGTGGCCATCGCGGTCATGGCCTGCTGCTCCCCGCTGCCGCCCCCGGTCCCCGGCGGGGGCGAGACGTAGTGGGTCAGCGGTTCGGCCACCCCGTAGAACATCATCCCGATGCCCATGCCGGTCGCGAAGAGCATCGAGATCCAGGACACCGTGTTGTACTCGGGCTCCTCGTCGTCCCGGCCCAGGGTGATCCGGCCGTACTTGCTGAACGCCAGCCACAGCGCGATCACCACGAAGGTCGACGCGGAGAGCACGAACCCCCAGCCGCCGTAGTGGAGCAGGCCTCCGAGCAGGGTGTCGGAGATGGCGCCCAGCGACCCCCCGGCGAACGCGCCCCAGAGGACGAAGGCCAGGGTCAGGACCGCCGCCACGGCGAAGACGACCCAGTCGGTGCGGGGAGTCAGATCGGCCGCGGGAACCGGCGGCGGCTCCCACAGCAGGTCCCGCGCGTCGGAGGGAGAGGTGTGAGCCGGCTCCCCGGATGGATGGGGTTCTTGTCGTACCACGGCGAACCGGCGCGTGCACGCGCCGCCTCCTTACCGGCAGGAGAGCAGAGCATTGGAACATCTGCGCAGCCTGCTGCCCCGGTCAGGGGCTGTTATGCGGACCCGGCCGGGTATTTGCGGTGTCCGGGCCGGGCCGTTGCCCGGACGGCCGACGCGGAACCGCGGTTCCGGGGGACGGGTCGGGGCGACGGGGCGGTCACACCGCGTCGGAGGGGACGGGGGACAGCGGCCAGGACGGGTCGATCAGGGCGTCGGTCCGGCCGCTGCGCCGCAGGTACGCCTGGAAGGAAGCGGCCTGGTCGGCCGCGGCGCGGACCTGGAGGCCGTGCAGTTCGGACGGGGACATCCCGGCCAGCCGGGAGGCGGACCGGCCGATGCGCCTGGTCACCGCGGCGGCGGCCGCGGCGTCGGCGCCCGCTTCGTGCGCTCCGCCGTGGCGGACCCGGTAGTGCGCGCACAGCGCCTCCAGGTTGCGCTTGCCCTTGCGGTAGCGGTCCACGTGCTTGTCCAGCACCAGCGGGTCCAGGACCGGTCCGAGTTCGGTCAGCCGCTCCGACAGCGGGACGACGCCGTGCCGTCGGCACTCGCGGTCCAGGATCGTCAGGTCGAAGGGCGCGTTCATGATGGCCAGCGGGGTTCCGGAGGACAGGATCCGCTCCAGCACGCCGGTGATCTCGGCGACGGCCCCGGCGGCGGGCACGCCCTCGGCGACGGCCCGCTCGGTGGTGACGCCGTGGATGGCGGCGGCGGCCTCGGGAATCTCCACCCCGGGATCGACCAGCCAGGACCATTCGGCGGTGGGGGTCCCGTCAGCGGCGGTCTCGATCACGGCGGCGGTCACGATGCGGTCCTGTTCGAGGTCCACGCCGGTCGTCTCGAGGTCGAAGGCCGCCAGCGGGCGCAGGAGCCAGTCGGTCGCGGTCACGCTGTTGTCCGTCATGAGGCGAACTTATCGGCGGGTAGAGACGTTACGGACCGGTTCGGCCGCACTCCGCAGGCGGATCCGTCTCCGGTGAGTACCACGAGGACGCCTGGGCATATTGATCGTTCATGGGACTCGTGGATCAGGGGGAGAGTATGAGCGTCGGACTCGAAGAGGCGTCACGCCAACTGGAGCAGGCCATCCACGACGCGCGGGTGACGTTCGACTGCATCGCGCTCGGGGATCTGGAACGGGCGCACACGAACGCGATCACCGCCCGGGCCTCGGTGGACGCGGCGGAGAACGCGATCAGGGTCGAACTCGAACGCCGGAAGGAAGAGGAGACGGCCGGAGGCGCGGCCACCTAGCAGGGGGTTCTTCCCGGTGTTCGTGGCCTTGTCGGGGTCTCGGAAGCGGCCGAGACCCCGACAAGGCCACGAACACCGGGAAACTCAGGAGCAGCCGCACTCGGCCAGGGCGGCGGCGAACAGGTCGAGGGCGGTGCCCGTCGCGGCGGGGTCGTTGGCCACGAACGCGAACACCAGCAGGCGGCCGTCCGCGTCGTAGGCGGTTCCGGTGAGCGCGCTGACCCCGTTGAGTGTCCCGGTCTTGGCGCGGACCACGCCCGCGCCCGCGGCGGCGCCCCCGTCGGGCGTGTAGCGGTAGGCGAGGCTCCCGGTGGCGCGGGCGGTGGGCAGGCCCGAGAGTGTGGAGTACAACTCGGGGCGTTCGGGGTCGGAGGCGAGCAGGAGCAGCTCCACCAGGGCCTCGGCGCTGATCCGGTTCTCCACCGACAGGCCGCTGCCGTCGCTGACCCGCACGCCCTCGACGCCGAGTTCGGCCATGACCGCGTGCGTCGCCTCCGCGCCTCCGCCGAAACTGGGCTCCATCCCCCTGGCGAGGGCGGTCTGCCGGGCCAGGGCCTCGGCGATGTTGTTCTCGCTGTGCGTCATCATCCACTCCACCAGGGCGGAGATCGTCGGTGACGCGGCGTCGGCCAGGAGGGCGGCGTCGTCGGCGGCCTCGGCGGGCCGCGGGGTGCCCTCCACGGTGACGCCCGCCCGGGACAGCTGCCGGGCGAACGCCTCGGCCGCGGCCAGCGGCGGGTCGTCCACCCGCGAGCTGTACTTGTCGTCGCGGTCGATCCGGCCGCCGTCCAGCATCAGCGCGTGCACCGCGGCGGTGCTGCCCTCGTCGATGTAGCCCTGCTTCCAGCCGGGGGCGAGCGCCTCGCCGGAGTAGGCGGAGTCGTCGTAGCCCACCCGGACCGACGTGACGCCCGCGGCCTCCAGGGCGTCCGCGGTGTCCGCGGCGAGTTCCTCGAGGGAGGCCAGGCGGGGGTAGCGGTCCGGGTCGGCGGTCTCGGTGAGGGTGGTGTCCCCCGCGCCGACGAGGACGACCTCGCCGGGGGCCGCGCCCTGGACGACCTCGGTGGTGATGCGGGCGTCGGGGCCGACGGAGTGGAGGACGGCCACGGCGGTGACCACCTTGGTGGTGGAGGCCGGGACCACGCCGGTGCTCTCGTCGCGCGCGTAGAGTTCCTGGTGGGTCTCCGCGTCGACGACGTATGCGGAGAGCCCCTCGCCGATCCCCGAGAGCGCCATGGGATCATCGAGCTTATCCGCGAGCCGAGCCGGATCGACGGTCGCGGCGTCCGCGGCCGCCGGAAGCGGAACCGTCTCGGCGTCCGCAACGGGAAAAGGTACGGTCTCCGGCGGGCGCGCAGCGATCACATCGCGGGCGACCAGGCCGGTGGTCAGCACGAATACGTTGAGCAGCGCCAAGGTGAGGAGAGCCCAAACCCGATCGTGCCGCACTTCCGGTACCTGCCTTACGTTGGCATCGCGAGAAACCTGTGAACTATGCAGCGACACTAGTCGCAAGGGGAGCCGAGAAACAGCATGGAATTCGACGTTACGATCGAAATCCCTAAAGGTGAGCGAAACAAGTACGAGATGGACCATGAGACCGGCCGCATCCGGCTGGACCGCATGCTCTTCACCTCGACCAGTTACCCCGCCGACTACGGGTTCATCGAAGGGACCCTGGGCGACGACGGCGACCCCCTGGACGCTCTCGTTCTGCTCAAGCACTCCACCTTCCCCGGCTGCCTGATCCGATGCCGCGCCATCGGCATGTTCCGCATGCGCGACGAGGCCGGCGGTGACGACAAGGTGCTGTGCGTGCCGTCCACGGACCCGCGCATGGAGCACCTCCGTGACATTCACCACGTCAACGAGTTCGAGCGGCTGGAGATCCAGCACTTCTTCAGCGTCTACAAGGACCTGGAGCCGGGCAAGTCGGTCGAGGGCGCGACCTGGGTGGGCCGGCACGACGCCGAGGAGGAGATCAAGAACTCCATCAAGCGCGCGGCCGACCACGGGCACCACGGGGACACCACGCACTTCAAGCTGGACTAGGAGGCGTCCTCGGACCGTTCCGGGCGCACGCGCGCCCGAGGTGGTCCGCGAGACGCGCCGCTAGCCGAACCAGGTGGCTCCGGCCGCCAGCCGGACCAGCACCAGGGCCAGCGCCAGCAGTACTCCGACGCTGACGACCAGTCCGGGGACCAGGTAGGAACCGGGCCCCGGCGTTCGTTCGACCGAGGCGGGGAGGGGGAAGCCCCGCCGGTCGAAGTGGTCCGCCCTGGTCGCCACGTGGTCGCGGTATCCGGTCAGTTCAGGGGCGGCGGCCCCGCTCAGCACCCGGACGCGCAGCGCCGCGGGCCGCGCGGCGGACTCGGCGTCCGCCGCGGCGGCGGTCCGCGGCCGCGGACCGCAGAAGCGGTCCGGGACGGGCGCGTGCCGCGCGCACTCGGCGTCGGCGAGGGCGAGGAGCCACTCCCGCAGCAGCCGGGGGTCGGCAAGCCGCCCGATATGCGCCCTGGCGACGATGACGGTGTCGCGCAGCGCGCTCTGTGCCGAGTCGTCGTCGCCGAGTGCCGCCCGGCAATGCCTGTACAGTTCCTCGCCGTACGCGTCGAAGAGCAGGCCGCAGGCGTGCGCCGCGGTGTATCCGCTCGATCGCAGCGCCCTGAAGAGCTCCCGGTCCGTCATGGACACAAAATTACGGTCACTCCGTGTCCGGTACCGGCTTTTCCGCAAGATCAGGGACAAAAGACCCTGGATCATCGGATGTCCAAGGGGGCGGGATCAGCGGACCAGGTGGTCGATCCGCTCCGCGACGCCGTCCACCTCCCTCGGATCCAGGACGGTCGGCTGGGCCAGGACGTGTCCGACCGCGCTGCGAGGGCGGGCGATGATCGTCCGGCCCGCGCGCATCACCGGCTCGGGCAGGCGGCCCGCGACCATGACCACCGGCACCACCGAGATTCCCGGCCAGTCCTCGGCCAGGTGCAGGAGGTGCTCCAGCCGGGCGGCGTGGGAGCCGAGCCGCTCCACCACGTGGGCCGCCGGCCGGTTCCCGACCATCCAGTCGTCGCCGTTCCAGGACACCGCGTGCTGCCACACGCGGGTCTCCAGCAGGTAGACGCCGCCGGGGCCCACCGCCAGATGCCGGGAGTGCCCGTCGGGGATCACGTGGTAGCCGTTGCGGTGCAGCGCGCGCAGCAGCCGTCCACGTCCGTACGGCGCGCGCAGGCGCGGGCCGAGCACGGCCAGCAGCGGATGGCTGAGCGCGACCAGCGCCGCTACCAGGAGGCCCGCGCGCCAGCCGAGGAAGCCGCCCGCCATGACGCCTGCGGCCAGCACGAACAGGGACCGGGCGGCGAACCGCGTCAGCCGCGCGCCGACCGAGTCGGACACGACGGCGGGTCGCCCGGGTCCTTCCGGACGAGGGTGTCCGCCCTGCCCCACGTGTCACCTCCGGCGCGAGCCCCGTGGACCGGGGTCGCCGTCCTTGGCTCTGCGGGCCGGTCGGGGCGTGGCGCGGACCGGCCGAGCCGGTCACGCCGCTGCCTCGGACCGGCCGAGTGTCTCTCCTCGCGGTCCGCGGGCGGGCGGTGGCCGCTCCCGCGGGACGTGGAAAGCCGTGTTCTGGTGTGGGCGGATTCGCGCCGCCCCGCGTCGTGCGGTCTCCGGGCCACGCGGCATCGGAGTCCCAGCAACCCCGGTAGTGCCCAATGCCATCACCCGAACCCTCGGAATCGCAATGAGTTTGCCGAAAAACTGGCCGGCGCACATCGGGAGTTGCGGTCCGGGGGGAACTCCCGGGCGGCGGTTCTGCGGACATGTGCCGACATGTTCCGCGAACGTGAGAAGGGTGACATCCCGGCGCTCCGCGCCGACTTGACATCGCCTGCCGGGATTGGTCTGCTTACCACCATGCATCCGCGCACTCTCCAGGTCCGGCCGGTCATGGCCCGGAAGGCCCCCGTGGCCTTCCGCCGTGTGGCCAGTGCGCTGTGTTCGGTCTCCTCGTGTTGTCGTTGATCCGCTGATCGACCTCGTTCGGCGGGATGTCCGCCCCCGTCAGGGGTGACCCCGTCCGCTCCGCGCCATCGCGCGCTCCCGCCCGGTCCCTTCGCCGCACGCGCGTCGGACACGGGCCCGCAGCACTCTCCCCGCGCGGCCCCGCACCCGGGCGCGCGGTCTTCGGCCACGAAGGACCACCACCGGTGTCTTACGACGTTTCCACCACCAGCCCCGTCTCCGCTGCCGCCACGGACCTGCTCCCCGAACGGGGCGACACCCTCGCCGACTCGTTCAACGGGATCGGCGACATCGTGATGGCGGGGGAGCGCAGCGGCTACACACACCTGTCCACCCGCGCGCTGCCGACCGTCGGCCGCCTCGTGACGGCGGCCAGGGGGGCCGCCGAGGCGCTGGCCGACCGGGCCCTGTGGCCGGGGCGCCGGGGGCGCTGGCAGTTGGCGCCGCGGGCCGCCCGCCGCCACACCCGCGGCCGGATGCGGGTGACCGTGGTGGCGCTGGAGCCCAACGGGTTCGTCCCGCTGACCGGCGCGCGCCCGTCCGTGTCCGCGTCCGACGTGCTCTACCTGGTGAGCGGCCGCGCCCACGCGGTGGTCACCGGCGACGGCGGGAGGCTGCTGGCGGTGCAGGAGCTGGCCGAGCGCCGGGCCCGTGTGCTCGGCAGCGCGGGCGGGCACCAGCTGGTCAACACCGGTACCGAGACGGCCGTGGTCGTCCGGGTCACCGCCTGACGGGCCGCTCATCCGGCGGTCGTCCCGGGTGAGGCGGCGCGCAGCGCCCCGTCCACGTGCCCGACCGCGCGCAGCGCGCCCGCCAGCCGCCGGCCCTCGGTGAGGTAGGCGTGCATGACCTGGTCGAGTACGGGCGGGGGCACGTGGCCGCCCAGGTCCACCCGGGCCGTGCGGTAGCCCTCTCGAGCGGCCTCCAGACAGGCCTCGACGTGCCGCAGCGCCAGCCGGGAGAGCGCCACCGGATGCCTGCGCAGCACCCCGTGCAACCGGTAGTCCGCGGGCACCAGGTCGAACAGCCACTCGGCCGCGCTCTCGGCGAAGTCCTCGGCCCAGGGCGGGCGGACCCCCGCGGGCCACTCCTCGGGCAACTGCTGGTCGGCCATGGCCCGAGCATATCGCAAGCGTTCGAACCCGTGTTCGATCGGAGTCCGGCGTGTCCCGGCGTGTCCCGGCTTCCCCCGTCGGAGTAGCGGCTTCCCCGAGGCTGCCGCGAGAGGGGTAGGGCCGATGGGTCCCGGCGGGTGACGACGGGCGGCGCTGTCGCGTCCTAGCGTCGGGGGTGACACGACGAGGGAAAGGGGTGCGGGGATGCTGAAGGTGGCCGGAGTGGCTGTTCTCGGTCTGCTGGGAGGGTTCGTCGGCGGCCTCGTGCTCTCGGAGGTCGTCGCCGTCGTCGCGCACCTGGCCCTGGGGGTGCCACCCGAAGAGCTCACGGTGCTCAGGTTCACACCCTTGCTGTTCGCGCTGGTCTTCGCGGTCGTCGCCCCGCTGCTGCACCGGCGTCGGCGGAGCGCCTCCGGGTGAGCGCCGAACCGGCCGGGCACCCCGGCCTCCCGCTCGGGGGCGCCCTGAGAAATCCCCTGATTCACGGCGGGATCCCCGATTCGCGGTGGCCCAGTGGGTACGGTGAAGGCGTGACTCTGATCGACTGGGACGTAGCCGTCAACACTGGTGTCCGCCTCGTGCGGCCGGGCCCGCAGGTGGACCTCACCGAGGCCCGCCAGGCAGTTGCCCAGCTGCGCGAACTCTCCGTGACCGCGCAGCACCACGTGCGCGAGTTCACCGGCATGAACAGCCTGGAGCCCGCAGGTCCCGCGGTCATCGTCGACCGCCCCGGGTGGATCAAGGCGAACGTCGAAGGCTTCCGGGTGGTCCTGGAACCCATCCTCGACAGCCTCGGCGGCGACCGCCTGGCCGGTTCCACCGCGGGCAGCATCACCACCGCGGTCGGCTCGCGGGTCACCGGCGTGCAGCTCGGCGCGGTGCTCTCCTACCTCGCCGGGCGGGTGCTCGGCCAGTACGAGCTGTTCCTGCCGCCGGACCCCGACGGCAGGGCCCCGACCGGGCGCCTCACCCTCGTCGCCCCCAACATCGTGCACGCCGAGCGCGAGCTCGGCGTCGACCCGCACGACTTCCGCCTCTGGGTGTGCCTGCACGAGGAGACGCACCGCACCCAGTTCACCGCCAACCCGTGGCTGCGCGACTACGTGCAGGAGCAGATGCGCCTGTACCTGAGCGCGTCGAACCTGGACGCCTCCGTCTTCCTGGACCGCCTGCGCGCGATCGGCGAGGCCGTCGCGGACGCGGTCCGCGGCAACGAGGCCAACCTCATCGACGTCTTCCAGAGCGCCGAGCAGAGCGAGATCCTGGATCGCATCACCGCCGTCATGACGCTGGCCGAGGGGCACGGCGACTACGTGATGGACGCGGTCGGTCCCCAGGTGGTGCCGACCGTTGCCGAGATCCGCCGCCGCTTCCAGCGCCGCCGTGAGGGCGGCAACCGGATCGACAAGGTCATCCGGCAGCTGCTGGGCTTCGACCTGAAGATGAAGCAGTACGAGGAGGGCGCGGCCTTCGTGCGAACGGTGGTCGCGCGTGTCGGAATGGCGGACTTCAACAAGGTGTGGGAGTCGCCCGAGACGCTGCCCACGCTGGCGGAGATCCGCGAGCCCGAGGCGTGGATCTCCCGCGTCCTGCACCCCCCCGTCCCGATCACCACGGGAGACGCCGAGCCCGACGGGGAGGCCGACGGCGGCGCGGACACCGGAACGACCGCGCCCGGAGCCTGACCCGAGGAGAGTACGTGACCGGACCGCCGCCGGCCGTCGCGCGGGTGCGGGTGGCCGTGCGCCGCGCGCTGTCCGGGCTGGCGGCGGGCGACCTCGTACTGGTGGCCTGCAGCGGCGGAGCCGACTCGCTGGCCCTGGCCGGGGCGACGGCGTTCGTCGCGCCGCGGCTCGGGCTGCGCGCCGGCGGGGTCACCGTGGACCACGGCCTGCAGGAGGGCTCCGCCGAGCGGGCCGAGGACGTCGCCGCCGTGCTCCGCGGCCTCGGACTGGATCCGGTGGAGCGGATCGCGGTGGCCGTCGGAACGGAGGGCGGGCCCGAGGGCGCGGCGCGGACCGCGCGCTACGCGGCCCTGGAGCGGGCCGCCGACACCCACCGCGCCACCGTGGTCCTGCTCGGCCACACCCGGGACGACCAGGCCGAGACGGTGCTGCTGCGGCTGGCCCGGGGGTCGGGCGCCCGATCGCTGGCCGGGATGGCCGCGCGCTCGGGCCGCTACCTTCGCCCGCTGCTGGACCTGGACCGGCGCACCGTGCACGCGGCCGCCGCGCTCATGGACCTCAGGGCCTGGGCCGACCCGCACAACGCGGACCCCGCCTACACCCGGTCGCGGGTGCGGCACGACGCGCTGCCCGCCCTGGAGCGGGTGCTCGGGCCGGGGATCGCCGAGGCGCTGGCCCGCACCGCCGGGCTGCTGCGCGACGACGCCGACGCCCTGGACGCCTGGGCTGAGGAGGCGGAGGAGCGGGCGCGGCGCGGTCCGGCCGCGCTGGACGTCGCCGAGCTCGCCGGACTGCCGCGCGCCGTCCGCAGCCGGGTGCTGCGCCGGGCGGCGCTGGCGGCGGGCTGCCCGGCGGGGGCGCTCACGGCGCGGCACGTCTTCGAACTGGACCGGCTCGTCACCGACTGGAGGGGCCAGGCCCACGTCGACCTGCCCGGGGTGCGCAGAGGCCGCCGCTCGGACGGGCGTATCGTCGTCTCCGCCGACGAGGAGGGCGGTCCCTGACCGCGGCCGCGCGGCCCGCCGCGCTGACGGTGCGGCCGCTCGGCGCGTCTATCCTGGTTGGCGTTCCAGCAACCGCGAGCTGAGCAGCGAGGACTTGTAAGCGTGGACGCGAAAGACATGGGCGACGCCCTGGAGAAGGTTCTGGTCACCGAAGAGCAGATCAGGACCAGGCACCGGGAGATGGCCGCCGAGATCGACGCCGACTACGCGGGCAGGGACCTGCTGCTCGTCGGTGTCCTCAAGGGCGCGGTCATGGTCATGGCCGACCTGGCGCGGGAGCTGCACCACCCCTGCGCGATGGACTGGATGGCGGTCTCCTCCTACGGCGCGGGCACCAACTCCTCGGGAGTGGTCCGCATCCTCAAGGACCTCGACACCGACATCCAGAACCGCAACGTGCTGATCGTCGAGGACGTCATCGACTCCGGCCTGACGCTGTCCTGGCTGGTCGGCAACCTCAGGTCCCGGGGGCCGGCGTCGGTGGAGATCTGCACCATGGTGCGCAAGCCGCTGGCGCTGGACGTCGACCTGGAGGTCCGGTACGTCGGCTTCGACCTGCCGAACGAGTTCATCATCGGATACGGCCTGGACTACGCCGAGAAGTACCGGAACCTTCCGTTCATCGGCACGCTCGCGCCGCACATGTACAGCTGATCCGTCCGGGCTCCGGGCTCCGGGCGCGCCGCGCGCCCGGAGCCCGGCAACGCGATGCGCCGAGCGGGAACAACAAGGGCACCGGTGGACGTTGGCGTCATGACGGGACATCACCGGTTACGGCCCCGGCATCGAGTAGGTGGCTCGGGCGGATCAGGGTGTACCGTCGATTATCCCGGCATCATTGTAGGGAGCACATGTCCGATAGGTCCGCTTCTGGTGGCCGGCATGAGGCACTGCGGTGGAACGGTGGAGTTCTGGGTACGGCGCTCGTCGTCCGGCCCGACGGTTCCCCGCACCGACTGTCTCTGGGTTCACGGAGCGGACCGCGTCAGGAGGGACGGGCCCGGCGGGGTTCCGTATAGATGAATCTGAAGCGTTTGTACCGTGGACCGTGGCTGTGGTTCATCGCCATCTTGCTGATGCTTCTGGTGGCGTCCCAGCTCATGGGCTGGGGCAGTGCGCCCGAGCACGTCAAGACCGATACTTCCCAGGTCTTCTCCCTGATCGAGCAGGACCAGGTCAGGGACGCCAAAATCATCGACAAGGATCAGCGCGTCGAGCTGACCACCGTCGACGGCGACCTGTACGAGGCCTACTGGGTGAGCGGACAGGGCTATGAGCTCGCGCAGAGTCTCCAGAGCAACCAAGACGGCAACCTGGAGGCCTACGACGTCGAGGTCCCCGGAGACAGCATCTGGGTGTCCCTGCTGTTCAGCTTCCTGCCGCTGATCCTGATCCTCGCCCTCTTCTTCTTCATCATGAACCAGATGCAGGGCGGCGGCTCCCGGGTCATGAACTTCGGCAAGTCCAAGGCCAAGCTCATCTCCAAGGACACCCCCAAGACCACCTTCGCCGACGTCGCCGGCGCGGACGAGGCGATCGAGGAGCTCCACGAGATCAAGGAGTTCCTGCAGAACCCCGCGAAGTTCCAGAGCATGGGCGCCAAGATCCCCAAGGGCGTGCTCCTGTACGGGCCTCCGGGAACCGGCAAGACCCTGCTGGCCAGGGCGGTCGCGGGCGAGGCCGGGGTGCCGTTCTACTCCATCTCGGGTTCCGACTTCGTCGAGATGTTCGTCGGCGTGGGCGCCTCCCGCGTGCGGGACCTGTTCGAGCAGGCCAAGGCCAACGCCCCGGCGATCGTCTTCGTCGACGAGATCGACGCCGTCGGCCGCCACCGCGGCGCGGGCATGGGCGGCGGCCACGACGAGCGCGAGCAGACCCTGAACCAGATGCTCGTGGAGATGGACGGCTTCGACGTCAAGGGCGGCGTCATCCTGATCGCCGCCACGAACCGTCCCGACATCCTCGACCCCGCGCTGCTGCGTCCCGGCCGCTTCGACCGCCAGATCGTGGTGGACCGCCCCGACATGGAGGGCCGTAAGGGCGTCCTCCGGGTGCACGCCCAGGGCAAGCCGCTGGCGCCCGACGTGGACCTGGACGTCATCGCCCGGCGCACCCCCGGATTCACCGGCGCGGACCTGGCCAACGTCATCAACGAGGGCGCGCTGCTGTCCGCCCGGGGCGGCCGCGACCAGATCGACATGGACACCCTCGAGGAGGCCATCGACCGCGTCATGGCCGGCCCCGAGCGCAAGACCAGGGTCATGTCGGACGCGGAGAAGAAGGTCATCGCCTACCACGAGGGCGGCCACGCCCTCGTCGGGCACGCGCTGCCCAACGCCGACCCGGTGCACAAGATCACGATCCTGCCGCGCGGCCGCGCGCTCGGGTACACCATGTCGCTCCCGATGGAGGACAAGTTCCTCACCTCCCGCTCGGAGATGATGGACCAGCTGGCCATGATGCTGGGCGGCCGCACCGCCGAGGAGCTCGTCTTCCACGAGCCCACCACCGGTGCCGCCAACGACATCGACAAGGCCACCACGCTGGCCCGCAACATGGTCACCGAGTACGGGATGAGCGAGCGCCTGGGCGCCCGCAAGTTCGGCAACGGCAACACCGAGCCGTTCCTGGGCCGGGAGATGGCGCACAGCCGCGAGTACTCCGAGGAGATCGCCTCCCTCATCGACGAGGAGGTGCGCCGCCTCATCGAGTCCGCGCACGACGAGGCCTGGGAGATCCTGGTCGAGTACCGCGAGGTCCTCGACGACCTGGTCCTGCACCTCCTGGACAAGGAGACCCTGTCCAAGGAGCAGGTCCTGGAGATCTTCGCGCCGGTGCGCAAGCGCCCGTCGCGCGGGTCGTACAAGGGCTACGGCAAGCGGCTGCCCTCCGACAAGCCGCCGGTGCTCACCCCCAAGGAGCTCGCGCTCATGGGACCCAAGGACGTCGAGGAGCTGACCGCGCCCAACGGCCAGGTGTCCCGGGGCGGAGCCTGGGAGGAGCGCGCCAACGGCGTCGCCGGTTCCGGCGCCGAGGGAGAGCCGGAGGACCTGGCGTGAGCGGGTACCACGAGGAGGCCGGCGACTACGCGGAGCCCCTGCCGCCCGCGGGGGTCGACCAGCACCGCATCGAGAAGGCGGTCCGGGAGATCCTGCTGGCCATCGGCGAGGACCCGGACCGGGACGGCCTCCTGGACACCCCGGCGCGGGTGGCCCGGGCCTACGCCGAGCAGTTCGCGGGCCTGGACCAGCGTCCCGAGGACGTCCTGACCACGGTGTTCGAGGCCGGGCACGAGGAGATGGTGCTGGTCAGGGACATCGAGATGTACTCGACCTGCGAGCACCACCTCGTCCCGTTCTACGGGGTGGCGCACATCGGGTACATCCCGAGCGCCGAGGGCCAGATCACCGGGCTGTCCAAGCTGGCCCGCCTGGTGGACGTCTACGCCCGCCGCCCGCAGGTGCAGGAGCGCCTGACCACGCAGATCGCCGACGCCCTCATGACGAACCTGAAGCCGCGCGGCGTCATCGTGGTCATCGAGGCCGAGCACCTGTGCATGACCATGCGCGGCGTGCGCAAGCCCGGCGCCAAGACGCTGACCTCCGCCGTGCGCGGCGGCTTCCGGGACAGCGACAGGACCCGCGCCGAGGCGATGAGCCTCATCCTGGGCCGCCGCTGACCCGGCGCGTCCACGAGAGCACGCGAAGGCGGGCCGCCCCGAACAGGGGCGGCCCGCCTTCTCCGTTCGGCTCCGGAGAACACGCTTTCCGAGGGCCTCCCCGCTGATCTTGACCTTTCCGGGGTCTCAGCCGCCTCCGAGACCCCGGAAAGGTCAAGATCAGCGAGGGATCAGAGGGTGTCGTGCTTGGTGGCGGAGAGGAAGGCGCGCCACTCGGCGGAGTCGAAGAGGAGCGCGCCGAGGTGGCGGTTCCGGGTGTCGCGCACGGCGGACGCTCCGGGGGTGTCGGCGACCTCGACGCAGTTCTGCGAGCGTCCCTGCCTGTAGCTGGACGTGCGGAAGCCGGTGGGGACGTGGGCGACTTCAACGCAGTTGGACGAGGTGCCGCTGTAGCTGCTCTTGAACCACGTCAGGTGTGAGGCTCGCATCGCTCATTCCTCCTCCAGGGTCTTGGCCGTCTCGGCCAAGAACTCGATCGTTTGGGCGGGACGCCAGGCGTCAGCGCTCAGTCGCTCAAACGCCTCTGAGTGCCGTTCCAAATCGTACGGTTGGTCCCTGAAAAGGCTAACGTTGTCCGTTACCGTGACCAGAACGGTGAGCTCTTCGAGGGCCAGGATCGTGAAACCGCCAATCTCCAGGGCGGCGTGCGCCCCGACCTCGAACGGCAGGACTTGGAGCATCACGTTCGGTTCCTCTGCCGCCTCGATGAGGTGCCGCAATTGCCGTGCCATGAGCTTCGGCCCTCCGAGAACCGTACGGATCGCCGTTTCACTCACGATCGCCCACAGGTGCGTACGGTTTTCACGCCAGGTCTTCTGCCGGGTGAGTCGTACCTCCAACGCCGAGTCGACCAAGTCTGGTCCGGCTTCGGGCATCGTTCCTTTGAAGAGGGCACGTACGTAGTCCTCCGTCTGAAGCAGCCCCGGGATGAGCGTGGCCTCGTGGGTCTTGATGCGCTTGGCTGCGGTCTCCAGGCCGATATAGGTCCCGTAGTCCTCGGCAACGCCACTGGACTGCCACCACCCGGGAGTCCTGGCTTCCTTACGCATGGCGATGAAGCGTGAGATCGCCTGTTCATCGAGGTCGTAGTACTGCAGAAGCCGTTCCAGACTTCCTGGCCCCGGGATCACTCCTTCAACCCCGGGTGTCTCCCACCTGGAGACGGTGGAGGAGTTCACCTTGATGGCCTTCGCGATCTCAGCGAGCTTCCTTTCGCCGCGCAAGTTGCGCAGCTCGGTTGAAAGCTGCCATTGGGCCACAGTCGGAGTTCTTGTCGTCATGGCACTCATCCTGCCGCTCCTTGTGCCCCAGGGTAATCAATCCAAAGGAATTTGTAAATGCAGATTGCATTTGCTTATTTCTTGAGGTTGACTGTGATCGCGTCCACTTCGGACGCGTTCCAGCCCGACTTGGGGTGTCCGTGGTGTCGTCTGGGGTGTTCGCGCCGGTGCGGTGGGAGCCGCGTATCTACGAGGGATCGTTGAAGCAAGCCGCTGTCGTGCGTTCGCACGTGCGCAAAGACCTGTCCGGGTTCGCGGCTTTGCTGGTAAATGACGTGGAGTTGTGCGTCTCGGAGCTGTTCGCCAACGCGGTGGAGTACACCGCCTCCGGAGGCGAGGGCGGGGAGGTGGTGCGGCGGTTGTCGCTGCCCGAGGCGGGGCTGCTGCGGGTGGAGGTCGCCGACGGCGGCTTCACCGACACCCGGCCGACCATTCCGGAACTGGCGGGGGACGACTGGTTCGAGTCGGAGCGGCACCGGGGCCTGCTCATGGTGTCGGCGATCGCAAAAGGCTGGGGCTTCTACCCGGTGTACGCCCACCCCACGTTGAACCTGGGCCTGGTGGTGTGGGCCGACCTACCCCTGGACCCCGCACAGGTCCCCGCCGGGCTGCCCCGGTTCGTGCACACCGCCTGAACCGCAGCCGCCGGGCGGCGTCTCCTCGGTGATCTTGACGTTTTCGGGGCCTCGGACGCGGTTGAGACCCCGAAAACGTCAAGATCACCGAGAAAAACGGACACCACGGACAACCGGAGCGCCAACCGCCCCACCCCGGGCACCCCCGGTGCCCTCGGCATCCCCGCCGCTCTCGGCACTCTCGACACCGGACGGCAGGACACGCAGCTCGCCGCGCTCATCCGCCGACTCGCCGACCTCCGGCCCGAGATCGCCATCGGGTGGACACCACCCCCGACCCCGGTCCCGGCCCCCGCGCCGCGATCACCGCGCTTCCTGCCCGACCCGCGCTTCCTGCACCCGCTCGAACCGCATCCCGTCACCGGGCAGTGGCCGACCCGCGAGGACTTCCCCGCCGACCGCGACGTCGTGGACTCCATCGCCCGCCTGCGCGCCGAAGCCGCAGGCACCCACCGCCCCGGCGACCACTGGCCCGCCCACGCCACACCCGACTACTACGCCCGCAAACGCAGGCCCACTCTCCGGCAGCGCGTCAGCCGAACCGTTCGCACAACCTTCCAGAACATCCTGGGCATAGGCGTACTGCTCAGCATCGCCATCATGGCCACCAGCCTCCTGACGGCATGAAAAAGCCGGTCTCGACCCGCCAGAGGTCGGGGCCGACGCTTATTCGCTCAGCGGACTACTCGTCCAAGCTCCCAATACCTGACCAGGGGGATGCAGGTTCATCTGATCGCGGCCACTGTTCTTCTGGAGGCCCTCCCCGACGCGGAGGACACGCCGTCAACATGCTCGACGCGCGCCTCGCGCTCTTGGACGGTGAACGCCCCGGCTATGAACTGTCCAAGCACGCGCTGGCACAGCAAACCCTCCTGGCCGCGAAACAACCCGCGCCCAGGGTCCGCGTCAACGCGATCTCTCCCGGACTCGTCCTTCCTCCTCCAGGCGCCGGGAAGGACGAACTCACGCGGCTCGCCTTCCGGCGTAGCCCGCAGCGTCGGACCGCACCCCTTGACGACATCACCGCGGCTCTGCTTTTCCTGGAGAACACCGCGTCGGTCACCGGCCAGGTGATCCACGTGGACGCGGGGGAGCATCTCGGCACTGTGGAAAGCGTATGGGCGGACCGAGCGCCGTGACAGACTTGTCACCGAGCTGGGCGATACAGGCCCACCGGCCAATAGGAGAAACGGAGTCACCGTGTCAGGGGACATCGGAGACGATCTGGGGCAGCGGGTCGCCGCTGTCGTCAGTGCCGCGTTCGGCGTGGCATGCACGATCGAGGACGCTGTGGTCCGCCCCTCGCAGCGCGAGGGAGTCGACTACCAGGTCAACGCCGCGATGGCGCTGGCCAAGCGGCTCCGACGGTCCTCCCGCGAGGTCGCCGACGTCATCGCGGCCAACCTCGATCTGGGCGGCATGGCCGAAAGCGCCGAGGTCGCCGGTCCGGGCTTCATCAACATCACCCTGTCCACCGCCTGGCTCGCCGACCGAACCGCCCGGCTCGCCGCCGATCCCCGACTCGGGTACGCCCCGGCCTCCGAACCGCAGCGGGTCATCATCGACTACTCCTCACCCAACATGGCCAAGGAGATGCACGTCGGCCACCTGCGCTCGACCATCATCGGCGACACCCTCGTCCGCTTGACGGAGTTCGCCGGACACGAGGTGATCCGCCAGAACCACATCGGCGACTGGGGAACGCCCTTCGGGATGCTCGTCGAGCACCTCATCGACGAGGGCCTCGCCGAGCAGGACTTCAGCATCGGTGACCTCAACGTCTTCTACCAGCAGGCCCGGACCAAGTTCGACGCCGACGAGGACTTCGCCGAACGCGCCCGTATGCGCGTGGTCGCGCTGCAGGCGGGCGACCCCGCCACCCTGGAGTTGTGGGGGCGGCTGCTGACAGAGTCCAAGCACCACATCGAGGCCGTCTACGAGCTTCTCGGTGTGCGGCTGTCCCCTGACGACTACAAGGGGGAGAGCACCTACCAGCCCTGGCTGGACGACGTCGCCGACGAGCTGCGCCGCCGCGGCATCGCGGAGGACAGCGACGGCGCGCTGTGCGTGTTCCTCGACGGTTTCACCGGCCGCGAGGACCAACCGGTTCCCCTGATCGTCCGCAAGCGCGACGGTGGGTTCGGGTACGACGCCACCGATCTGGCGACCATCCGCTACCGTGCCCAGGACCTCAAGGGCGACCACCTCGTCTACGTCGTCGGCGCGCCGCAGGCGCTGCACTTCGCGATGATCTTCGCCGCCGCGCGCAAGGCCGAGTGGATCAGCCCGGAGACCGTCGCCACCCATGTCGGATTCGGAAGCGTGCTCGGAGCCGACGGCCGGATGCTGCGCACCCGGGCCGGTGCTTCGCTCAAACTGACCGACCTGCTCGATGAGGCCGTCGAACGCGCCGCAGGCCTGATCGCCGGGCGCGGCGAACTGTCCGAGGAGGAGCGGACCCGGATCGCGCGCGCGGTGGGGATCGGCGCGGTCAAGTACGCCGACCTGTCCGTCGACCGGGACAAGGACTACGTCTTCGACCTGGACCGGATGCTGGCGATGGACGGCAACACCGCCGTCTACCTCCAGTACGCCCACGCCCGCATCCGCTCGATCCTGCGCCGCGCGGACCGGGTTCCCGAACTCGGCGCTCCGGTGCTGCTGGCCGAGTCCGCCGAACGCGACCTGGCCCTGAAACTCGCGCGTTTTCCCGACGCGGTGCAGACGGCGATCACCAACCTGCAGCCGCACCGCCTGTGCACCTATCTGTTCGAACTCGCGGCGGCCTTCAGCACCTTCTACGAGAACTGCCCCGTCCTCAAGTCCGAGGGCGCCACACGCGAGTCCCGCCTGGCCCTGGCCCTGCACACCGCCACGGTTCTGGAGCGGGGGCTCGACCTGCTCGGGATCGAAGCCCCCGAGCGGTTGTAGGCGTTCTTTCCGCTGATCTTGACCTTTCCGGGGTCTCAGCCGCCTCCGAGACCCCGGAAAGGTCAAGATCAGCGGGGAGGTTGTCCCGGCCGGTCGGGTGTCGAGATCATCGGCGGAAGCGCGGCGGGTCCGGGCGGGAGCGGATCGGTAGGCTTGCGGTATGACGACGACGATAGAGCTTCCCGGCCTTCCGGCCGAGGACCGGTGTCTGGTGATGGGGGTCGTCAACGTCACCCCGGACTCCTTCTCCGACGGTGGCAGTTGGTTCGACCCCGGGGCGGCGGTCGAGCACGGGCTGCGGATGGTCGGGGACGGCGCGGACCTCGTGGACGTGGGCGGTGAGTCCACCCGGCCCGGGTCGCAGCGGGTCCCCCTGGAGGAGGAGCTGCGGAGGGTCGTCCCCGTGGTCTCCGAGCTGGCCCGCCAGGGGGTGGTCGTGAGCGTCGACACCATGCGGGCCGAGGTCGCCGCGGCCGCCGTCGACGCCGGCGCGCGGCTGGTCAACGACGTCAGCGGAGGGCTGGCCGACCCGGAAATGGCAAGGCTCGTGGCACGGACCGGCGTCGCGTACGTGTTGATGCACTGGCGTGGGCATAGTCATGACATGCACAAGCGCGCCGTGTACACCGATGTCGTCCAAGAAGTCCACGATGAGCTGAGCCAGCGCATGGCCGTGATGGTCGACGAGGGCGTCGATCCGGGCCAGATCGTCCTGGACCCCGGCCTCGGGTTCTCCAAGACCCCCGAGCAGGGCCACAACTGGGCGCTGCTCGCCCGCCTCGACCGCTTCACCGCCATGGGCCGTCCGCTGCTGGTCGCCGGATCGCGAAAGCGCTTCCTCGGCCGCCTGCTCAGCGACGCCGAGGGCGAACCGCGCTCCTTCGCCGGGTCCGACGACGCCACCGTCGCCCTGACCACACTGGCCGCGGCCAACGGGGCGTGGGGGGTGCGGGTGCACGACGTGCGCCCCAACGCGGACGCGGTCCGGGTCGCGCAGGCCTGGCGCAGCGGGGGCGCGTCCCTCGACGAGGGCCGCGCGGACGCGCCCCGGACCCGGGGCGGCCAGTGAAGTCCCGGCAGGAGATCGTGGACCGCGTGGCCGAGGCCAACGCGGAGTTCTACCAGGCGATCGAGACCGGTGACATCGACCTCATGGACCGGGTGTGGGCGAACGAGGACCAGGCTCCCGACCTGGTCTGCGTCAACCCCGGCTGGCCGATGCTGCGCGGGCGCGCCGAGATCATGCGCGCGTGGTCGCTGGTCATGGCGAACATCCCCTACATCCAGTACGTGCTCACCGAGACCCACGTCGGGGTGGACGGCGAGATCGCGATGGTCACCTGTGAGGAGAACGTGCTGACCGCGGAGGAGGACAACCCCGGGTTCGTGGCGGGCGGTCAGGTGGTCACCACCAACCTGTTCGTCCGGACCGAGCAGGGCTGGCGGCTGTGGTCGCACCACGCGTCGCCGGTGATGCTCGAAGAGGACGAGGGCACCGATGACTGACAGACCCGGACCGCCGGCGCCGGACCGGATCGCGGTGCGCGGGTTGCGCGCCAGGGGCCACCACGGGGTGTTCGACTTCGAGCGGCGCGAGGGCCAGGAGTTCGTCGTGGACGTCCTCCTGGAGGTGGACACCCGCCCGGCCGCGCGCAGCGACGACGTCGCCGACACCGTCCACTACGGAGTCCTCAGCGACCGCCTCGCGGCGGTCGTCGGGGGCGAACCGGTGAACCTGATCGAGACGCTCGCCGAGCGGTTGGCGCAGGTCTGCCTGGCCGAGGAGGGCGTCATGGCGGCGGAGGTCACGGTACACAAGCCCAACGCGCCCATCCCGCACCCGTTCGACGACGTGACCGTCACCATTCACCGGAGCCGCGCATGAGAACCGACTGGACCAGGGCGAGCAGGGTCGTGCTCGCGCTCGGCAGCAACCAGGGCGAGCGGCTGGAGAACCTCCAGGGCGCGGTCGACGCCCTGTTCGACACGAGCGGGCTGCGCCTGGTGGGGTTGTCCCCGGTGTACGAGACGGCTCCGGTGGGCGGCCCGGAGCAGGACGACTACCTCAACGCGGTGGTCGTCGCGGACAGCCTGCTCAGTCCCGAGACGCTGCTGGAGCGGGCCCAGGGCGTGGAGGAGGCGTTCCACCGGCTCCGCGAGGTGCGGTGGGGGCCCCGGACACTGGACGTGGACGTCATCGCCTACGGCGCGGAGACCCGCACGGACCCGGAGCTGACCATCCCGCACCCCCGGGCGCACGAGCGCGCCTTCGTGCTGCGGCCCTGGGCGGACGCCGACCCCGAGGCCGAGATCGTCGGCCGGGGGAGCGTCCGGGAGCTGCTGTCGGGGCTCGGCGACCAGGAGGTCCGGCGGCGTGACGACCTGGTGCTGAGGGTGCCCGAGTGAACCTCCCGTCGAACGAGCACGACGACCGCGAGGGACGGGTGCGCCCCACCGGGTGGAGGATGCCGCTGGTGATCGCCCTCGTCGCCGGCGTCGTCGTGTTCCTGGTCGTGCGCCAGGCCTACACCAGCCTGTTCCTGCTGCCCTGGACGGCCATCCCCACGCTGTCGCTGCTGGCGCTGGGCGAGCTGATCACCGCGGTGCAGACCCGCCGCCGCATCCGCAGGGCTCCGGGAACCGAGCCGATCGAGGCGATCAGCGTCGCCCGGCTGGTGGCGTTCGCGAAGGCCAGCGTCCTGTTCGGGGCGGTCGCCCTCGGCGGCTTCGGTGGTTTCGGGCTGGCGCTGCTGGACCTCCTGCACAGTCCGCACGCCCGGACCGACGCGTTCGTCGCGGGCGGCACCGCGTTGTCCGGCTTGTTCCTGATCGGCGCGGCGCTGTTCCTGGAGTACGCCTGCAGGGTCCCGGAGGACGACCAGGACTCCCGATCCGACGGGTGAGTGGCACGGATCTTGACTTTCTCCACCACAAAACCGGCCGCATCGCGTGGATAAGGCCGGGAACGTCGGGGAAGTCCGGCATAGCAGAACGATTGATCCGTTCGAGGATGGTTGACTGCAATCGTGGATTTCGCCGAATCTCCAGAGAAGCCCGAAATGACCGCGTCCGACGTCCAGAAGCCGAAGAGCTCTCCGGTCGAGGCGGCCTTCGCCGCGCCCGAGGGGACCTCGTGGAACCGGGTGGACCCGGCGTTCACGTGGTACCGCAGGCTGCTCGCGCTGATGGTGGCCGTGCCGGTCGCCGTGCTCGGCGGAGCGGGCCTCGGGGTCCGGCTGAACTGGGGTGCGGGCGCGGCGCTCGCGGTCCTCGCGCTGCTGGCCGGGGCGGCCGTCTGGTTCGTCGCCGGGCGGACCCGGGAGTCGTGGGGGTACGCCGAGGGGCGCAGCGACTTCTACCTGACGTTCGGGACGGTGATCCGGCAGCTCGTCGTGGTTCCCTACGGCCGGATGCAGGTCGTGGACGTCACCGCGAACCTGCTGGAGCAGTCGCTGGGGATCGCCACGGTCCGGGTGCGCACGGCCGCCACCACCGCCGACGCGCGCATCCCGGGGCTGAGCCTGCAGGACGCGACCGCACTGCGCGACCGGCTGGCGGCGCGCAGCGAGACCTTCTCCACGGGGCTGTGACGCGTGACCGAACCGGAACGGGGCCCGATTCCCCAGGAACAGCAGGCCGACCACGCCGCGCCCGTCGGACGCGCGCCGTTGGACGCGCACTGGTTCGACGCCCGGGAGGCGTCCGACGACGACGGCGACCTGCCCGACCCCGAGCCGCTGCCCGACCCCGGCCCGGCCCGGAGCGGGACGGCCGGGGACGGTGCGGCCGGAACCGGCCGCCAGGACTCGGACGGCTGGCTCTTCGACCATCCCGAGCGCCCCGACCCCACGCCTCCGCTGCGTGAGGTGACCGCGCCCACCGACACCAACCGTGTCGACATCGACGCGCCCGCGCCGATCTCGGCCTGGTCCTTCGAGGCCCTGCGCGACGCGGCCCACATCGAACCCCCCGCAGCCCCGGGGCCCGGGCCCGAGCCGGGCTTCGCCCCCGTGGCTCCTCCGGTCCAGGAGGCGGCCGCCGGGCCCGAGCGGGCGCCGAGCCCCGAGCGGCCCTCCGACCGGGGCGGGGCCCCCGGGGAGCGGAAGGGCGAACCCGGACCCGGAGCGCCCGAGCCCGGCCGGACCCCGTTCTGGGGGGTCCGGGCCGAGGCCCCGCGCGTCGAGGACGGCCGCGGCGACGCGGCTCCCGGAGCGGAGAGGCCCGAAGAGGCCGCCGCCAGGAGGGCGCGTCCCGGTCAGACGCCGTTCTGGGGGTCGAGGGCGGAGGGCTCGGAACCGGGAAACCCCGCCGACCCGAACGGTCGGGGGCCTGAGACGTCGGCGCCGTTGTGGTCCGGCCCCCCGGCGCGGGAGGAGCCCGAACGGCCGCGGCAGCCGCTGTGGAACCAGGGGCCCCGGTTCGCGCCGGCCTACGCGCCGCCCACGCCGCAGCCGCCCTCCGTCACCCAGGGCCGCCCCTATGTGCCGCCGGTGCCCCCGGGGTACGCCGCGCCGTCCGGTCAGGCCGCCTCGCCTCCGGGGGGTCCGCAGGGAGCGGGGTACCCGCCGCCCGTCGGACCGCCCACGACGAACGTCCGCCCGTCGGGTCCGGAGCACCCGGCCCCCGGGCAGTGGGCCGCGCAGGGCCCCCACCCGGGCGCGCCGCCGCCCGGACACCACTACGGGCCCCCGGCGCCGACCGGCTCGCACGTGCGGTTCGCCCCGTACACCCAGCCCGCTCCGCCTCCGGGGGCGTGGCAGCCCAGGAGCGGCGCCGCTCCGCTCCCCGGTTCGCTGCCGCCCAGACCCGAGGCCGACATCACCACGGGTTCGCACCGCCTGCACGGTGCGACGGTGGCGCTTCGGACGGCCGTCGTCACGCTGGTGTTCTTCGCGCTGCCCGGGCCGATCCTGCTGGACTTCGGCATCGGGTGGACCCTGCTGCTCACCCTGGCGGTGGCGATGGGGACCGCCGCCTACTCGCTCGTGGCCTGGTGGAACACCTATTTCGGGCTGAAAGGCGACCACCTCGTCCTGCACACCGGGCTGTTCCGGCAGTTGACGCGGGAGATCCCGTTGAGCCGGCTGCAGGCGGTGGACGTGGTCCGGCCGTTGTTCATGCAGGTCATCGGGCTTGCCGAGCTTCGGGTGGAACTCGCCGGGGGTGACAGCGGCGAACTGCGGCTGCGCTACCTCGGACGGGGTCAGGCCGAGCGGCTGCGCGCGAGCCTGCTCGCGCACGCCGCCGGGCTCTCCGGCCGGACCCCGGAGGCGCCCGAGACCCCGCTGTACAAGCTCCCGTTCTCGCTGCTGATCGGCGCGCTGGTCTTCCGGGTCCCGGTGCTGGCGGCCTTCGTGCTCTTCATGCTGCTGATCGTGGCGGGCCTGGCCTTCGGCGAGCCGGGCGTGCTCGGCGGGGCGGTCCCGCTGCTGCTGGGCCTGATGCGCGGCTTCCTCGGACCGCTGCTGCGGTACATCGACTTCTACGCCTCGCTCTCGCCGGACGGGCTGCGGCTGCGCTACGGCGTCTTCCAGGCGCGGATGCAGACGGTGCCGCCGGGGCGGGTGCAGGCGGTGCGCATCGTCGAGCCGCTGCTGTGGCGGGTCTTCAACGTCGTGCGGGTCGAGGCGAACGTCGCCGGGTACGTGGGGGAGCGGCAGACGGACTCCTCGACGCTGCTTCCGGTGGTGCCCAAGCGGCTGGCCTACGCGCTGGTCGGGGAGCTCTTCCCGGGGACCGACGTCTCCTCGGTCACGCTGCACCCCGCCCACCTGGGCCAGGCCGGCCAGGAGGCGCTCGGCGTGGACGACTCGCTCTTCGTCACCCGGCGCGGCCTGTTCTGCAGGGTGGTCGAGATCGTCCCGCACTCGCGGATGCAGACCCTGCGCCTGACGGCGGGGCCGCTGGCCCGGATGCTCGGCGCCGCCACCGTCGAGGTGGAGACCCCGCCGGGTCCGGTCCGCGCCCGCGCTCCGCACCGTGAACTCGGGGAGGCCCGGCGGGTGGTCGACGGTGTCGCCGAACGCGCGGAGCGCGCCCGCGCGGCCTCGGGGGGACCCGAGCGCTGGGCGACCCGAAGCGACACGGACACCCGCCAGTAGGGAGCCGCGGACGCGCCTCTCCCGATGGCCTCGCCGTCGGTGTTCCACGATCCGCCGTCGTGGAACACCGACGGCGACGTCATCGGGATGTCTTCGTGGGAAATGTGACTCCCGTCACTCGACGCGGTCTGGGTGGCGGGATTTTCCACTGGCAAATCACGACATTTTCCACTACTCGGTGTCATTGAAAAACTCCCCTAAGTTATTCACTTTCGGTGAAAACCCTCTCGAGCGCTCGTTGATGTGGCTAGATGGAGGGCGAACACGACATGTGTTCAAAGAAGTACGCATTGTCAGCAAAAGGCCGGGTGTCCCCTTGCCGCCCGGCCCGTTCCAAGGAGATTCGCTGTGCTGAAGAAGGCCCTCGCCGCCGCCGCCGTCACCGCCGCCGCCGCCGGAATGCTCCTCGCGGGCGCCACGTCGGCCTCCGCCTACTCGGGTGACGACGCCATCACCTCCGGCAACGGCTCGATCCTGAGCGGCAACCAGGTCGACGTCGACGCCAACGTGCCGGCCAACGTCTGCGGCAACGCGATCGCGATCATCGGTATCGCGGGCGCCGACTGCTACAAGTCCGGCGCCTTCGTGATCGACTAGCGGGCAGACCCGGAACCGCGCATCCGGCCGCCGCCGACCGCTCCTGCGGACGGCGGCGGCCGTCGCCGTCCGCACGGGCCCCGCCCCGCGTGACGGCCGCGGCCGACCGGCGAGTAACCTGGCCCTCAGCAGGTCCGGTACCCGAGTGGACTGGAACAGAACACCTATGAACACGGCGCACACCACACGCCAGCGTCCCGCGCGCCTCGCTGTCGGGATCATCGGACCCGGCCGGGTCGGCTCGGTCCTCGGAGCGGCGCTGGAGCGCGCCGGGCACAGCGTCGTCGCCGCCTCCGCGGTGTCGGAGGCGTCCCGGGGCAGGGTCGCCGCGCGCCTTCCGGACGCGCGGGTCCACGAACCCGCCGAAGTCGTCGCCGCGGCCGACCTCGTCCTGGTGACGGTGCCCGACGACGCCCTCGAACCACTGGCGGGAGGGCTGGCCGAGACCGGTGTGGACGTCACCGGAAAACTCGTCGCGCATGCCAGCGGAGCGTACGGCCACAGTGTGCTCGGCCCGCTCACCAGAGCGGGTGCGCTGCCGCTCGCCCTGCACCCGGTGATGACCTTCACCGGCCGGGACGAGGACCTCACCCGGCTGGCCGACTGCTCCTTCGGCGTCACCTCGCCCGAGCCGCTGCGTCCCATCGCCGAGGCGCTCGTCGTGGAGATGGGCGCCGAACCGGTGTGGATCGCCGAGGAGCACAGGGCGCTCTACCACGCGGCCCTCGCCGGAGGCGCGAACCACCTCGTCACCCTCGTGGCCGAGAGCGCCTCACTGCTGAACCTGGCCGGGGTCGACCACCCCGGCCGGATGCTCGCACCACTGCTGGGAGCGGCGCTGGACAACGCGCTCCGGCTCGGTATCGACGGTCTCAGCGGGCCGGTGCTGCGCGGCGACGCCGACACCGTCGCCAGGCACATCGCCCAGCTACGCGAGCACTCCCCGGAAAGCGCCGCGAGCTACGTGGCTCTGGCCCGCCTCACAGCGGACCGCGCCCTCGCGGCGGGCCTGCTCAAGCCGCAGGACGCCGAGCGGCTGCTCGACGTCCTCGCTTGACACACGCGAACTTCCCGACAGACCGGAGACGAGCCGTGACCGAACCGACCGCACTCCCCCGCAGGACGCCCGTCGTCGCACGCACCCCCGAGGAGCTGGCGGCGCTGCGCCCCGGATCGGGCCGGATCGCCCTGGTCCCCACGATGGGCGCGCTGCACTCGGGGCACCGCAGCCTCATCAGCGCGGCCCGCGAGCACGCCGACTCGGTGGTCGTCAGCGTCTTCGTGAACCCCCTGCAGTTCGGGCCGAACGAGGACTACGAGCGGTATCCCCGCACGTTCGAGGCCGACCTCGAGGTCTGCGCCCAGGAGGGCGCGGACGTGGTGTTCGCGCCCTCCGCGGACGTCATGTACCCCGACGCGGCCGACGGGGTGAAGGACTTCGGGCAGGTCGTCACGGTGAACCCGGGCGCCATGGGCGAGGTCCTGGAGGGGGAGTTCCGGCCGGGCTTCTTCCAGGGTGTCCTGACCCTGGTGAACAAGCTGTTCAACCTGGTCCGCCCGGACGTGGCGGTCTTCGGGCAGAAGGACGCCCAGCAGCTGGCGGTGGTCCGCCGGATGGTCCGGGACCTGTGCCTGCCGATCACGGTCCTGGCCGGGCCGACCGTGCGGGACGAGGACGGGCTGGCCGTCTCCAGCCGCAACGTCTACCTGAGCGCGCAGGAGCGGCGCAGCGCCCTCGCGCTGTCCCGGGCGCTGTTCGCGGGGGCCGCCGCCGTCGGCTCGGGCCCGGACGGCATTCTCGCCGCGGCCCGCTCGGTGCTCGGCGACGGGTCGCGCGCCAGGCCCCCGGTCAGCGTGGACTACCTGGCACTCGTGGACACCAGGACGTTCGCCGAGGTGGGAGACGGCTTCACGGGGGACGCCGTGCTCGTCGTGGCCGCGTGGGTGGGTGAGACAAGGTTGATTGATAACGTGCCAATGACGTTGTAATCCACTTTCTCCACCCGTTAAGGGAGAATCGTCGTGAGTGCGACCCCTTCCCCCCTCCCGCTTCGGCTGACCGCACCGGAACCCGGCTGGACCGTCGAGGCCGACGTGGTCGTCGTCGGCTCCGGCATCGCCGGGCTGAGCACCGCACTGCGCCATATCGAGCGGACGCCCGAGAGCAGGGTCGTACTCGTCACCAAGGACGTGCTCGCCAACGGGTCCACCCGCTGGGCCCAGGGCGGCATCGCGGCCGCCGTCGACCCGGGGGACGACCCGCTGGCGCACATGGTGGACACCATCGAGGCGGGCGCGGGACTGTGCGACCCCGCCGCCGTCCGCGTGCTCGCGCAGGAGGGCCCCGACGCTCTGCGCTGGCTGATCGAGCAGGGCACCGCCTTCGACCGCACCGAGGCGGGAGAGCTGTCGCTGACCCGTGAGGGCGGGCACCGCGCCGACCGCATCGCGCACGCGGGCGGCGACGCCACGGGCGCCGAGATCGAGCGCGCACTGGTGGAGGCGGTCCGGGCCGAGGAGCGCATCGAGCTGATCGAGCACGCCTTCGTCCCCGACCTGCTGCTGGGGGAGTCCGGCGACGAGGGGATCGGGCACCGCGTCCGCGGCGTCACCGTGCATGTGATGGGCGAGGGCGAGCGCGACGGTGTCGGCGCGGTGCTGGCCGGCGCGGTCGTCCTGGCCACGGGCGGCCTCGGCCAGGTCTTCGCCGCCACCACCAACCCGGAGGTCTCCACCGGCGACGGGATCGCGCTCGGCCTGCGTGCCGGGGCCCGCGTCCAGGACCTGGAGTTCGTCCAGTTCCACCCGACGGTGCTGTGGCTGGGGCCCGACGCCAAGGGCCGCCAGCCCCTGGTGTCGGAGGCGGTGCGCGGGGAGGGCGCGTTCCTGGTGGACGCGCGCGGCCGCCGCTTCATGGAGGGCGCGCACGAACTCGCGGACCTGGCGCCCCGGGACGTCGTGGCCAGGGGCATCGCCCGCGCGATGGCCGAGACCGGCACCGACCACGTGTTCCTGGACGCGCGCCATTTCGGCGCGGCCAAGTGGGAGCGCCGCTTCCCGACCATCCTGGCGTCGTGCCGAGCCCACGGGATAGACCCGGTCACCGACGTCGTCCCGGTCGCCCCCGCCGCGCACTACGCCTCGGGCGGCCTGGTGGTCGACCTGGACGGGCGCACGAACGTGCCCGGCCTGTACGCCGTCGGCGAGACGGCCCGGACCGGCGTGCACGGGGCCAACCGGCTGGCCTCCAACTCCCTGCTCGAGGGCATCGTCTTCGCGAACCGGATCGCCGCCCGGCTGGCCGGGGAGGAGCCGCCGCGGGGAGCCCCGGCCCGCCCCGGCGGCGCGGAGGAGAGCGGCCTCGTCGACCCGGCGGTGATCCCCGAACTCCAGACGCTCATGTCGCGCCACGTGGGCGTGCGCCGCGACGCCGAAGGGCTCGAAGCGGCACGCGGGGCCCTCGGCCGGCTCGCGGGGAGCACGGAGGGCGGCGGAGTCGAACCCGGCGTGGCCGCCTGGCAGGCCGCCAACATGCTCACGGTCGCCACCGCGCTCGTCGGGGCCGCGATCGAGCGGGAGGAGAGCAGGGGCTCGCACTGGCGGGTCGACCACCCGGAGCCGGACGCCCGGGCCAAGGGGGTGAACTCCCTGCTGGCGGCCGACTCCCTGGTCTGCTGGACGGAGCCCTTCGGAACGGGCGACGCCGTGGAGCCCGCCGCCGGGGAGATCGCCGCGGCCTTCGCCGACCGCCTCCCGGCCAACCTGCCCGAGGCGCCCGTCCCCTTCCTGCGCCGGCTGGTGGCCGAGACCCTGCGCGAGGACCTGCTGTTCGGACCGGACGGGAGTGTCGGCGGGCCCGGATCGGGAGCCGACGTCACCACCGTCGCCACCATCCCCGCCACCCGGATCGACACCGCGGACGTGGTCGCCCGCCAGGACGGGGTGGTCGCCGGGCTGCCGCTGGCCGAGCTCGTGTTCCGGACGGTCGCCGAAGGCGTCCTGGAGATCCGGAGGCACGCCGCCGACGGCGACTCCGTCAAGCGCGGCGACGTCCTCATGAGCGTCACCGCCCGCACCCGGGACCTGCTCACCGCCGAGCGCACCGCTCTCAACTTCCTCACCCACCTGTCGGGCATCGCCACCGCCACCCGCGCGTGGACGGACGCCGTCGCGGGGACGGGCGCGGCCGTCCGGGACAGCCGCAAGACCCACGCCGGACTGCGCGTCCTGGAGAAGTACGCGGTCCGCTGCGGCGGCGGCGTGAACCACCGCTTCGGCCTGGCCGACGCCGCCCTCATCAAGGACAACCACGTGGCCGCCGCCGGAGGCGTGGCCGAGGCGGTGCGAGCGGTGCGCGAGCGCTTCCCGGACGTGCCGCTGGAGGTCGAGGTGGACCGCCTCGACCAGATCGGACCGGCGCTGTCCGCCGGGGCCGAGGAGATCCTGCTCGACAACTTCACCGTTCCCGAACTGCGCGAGGCGGTGGCGCTGGTGGCGGGGCGGGCCCGGCTGGAGTCCAGCGGCGGGCTCACCCTGGACCGGGCCGCGGCGGTCGCCGAGACCGGCGTCGACTATCTTGCGGTTGGCGCGCTGACCCACTCCAGTCCCGCTCTGGACATCGCGCTCGACCTGCGCGAGACGTCCTGACCAGCCACGACCCCGAAGGCCCTACATGCTGCTCACGATCGACGTCGGCAACTCGGACACCGTGCTCGGCCTGTTCGAGAGCGAGGACCTGCTGGAGCACTGGCGCGTCTCCTCCGAGGGCCGTCGCACCGCCGACGAGTGGGCGGTGGTCGTCCAGGGACTGATCCACTCCGGTTCACTGATGCGGAACAGCATCGACGGCATCGCGATGTGCTGCACCGTCCCGATGGTGCAGCACGAGATGCGGGAGATGTTCCGCCGCCACTACGGCGACGTGCCCGCCGTCATCGTCGAGCCCGGCGTCAAGACGGGGGTGCCGATCCGGATGGACAACCCCAAGGAGGTCGGCAGCGACCGCATCGTCAACGCGCTGGCCGCCGTGCAGCTGTACGGCGGCCCGGCGGTGGTCGTGGACTTCGGCACCGCCACCACCTTCGACGCGGTCAGCACCAAGGGCGAGTACGTGGGCGGCGCGATCGCCCCCGGCATCGACATCTCGGTGGAGGCGCTGTCCAGGCGGGGCGCGCAGCTGCACATGGTGGAGATCGTCAAGCCCCGTTCGGTCATCGCCAAGAACACCACCGAGGCCCTGCGCTCGGGGATCGTCTACGGCTTCGCCGGGCAGGTCGACGGCATCGTCGACCGCATGGCCCAGGAGCTCACCGCGAACGTCGACGACGTCACCGTGGTGGCCACCGGCGGCCTGGCGCCCCTGGTCGTGGACGAGTGCGAGACGGTCGACGTCCACGAGCCGTGGCTCACCCTCATCGGCCTGCGCCTGGTCTTCGAACGGAACACCTGATCAGTTCCTGTCGTGGCGCTGGGTGCGCAGGGTTGGGAAGACCTCCGCGATACGGTCGAAATCACGGCCGTTGTGGACGACTACGGCATCGGTCCGCAGAGCCACCGCCGCGATCAGGCAGGCGGACAACTTGCGGATGGTCTTCCCCTTGACCCGGGCCCCCGACAGATCCTGCCGAGTTCGTGGTAGTCGACCCGGTTGTCGACTGACAGCAGCGGCAAGCCGCCGGTGAGGCGCTCCAACTGCATGAGTTCGGTGGGAGTCTTCGCTCCGGCCAGTAGTTCGGCGATGATCGGCTCGGTGGTGACGATCTCGCGGTCCCTGGTGAGGAGTTCGGTGACGAAAGCGTCAGTGTCGGAACCGGTCGCTCTGAGGTATTCGATCCACGCGGACGTGTCGATCAGGTAGGTCTTCTTCACCGGTCCCGTTCCGGCCCGTCCGTCCCACCGGAACGCATCTCGTCGAGATCGCCGCCCCACCCGATCCCGCGCAGGCTGAGAAGGAACTCCTTGGTCAGGGGCGCGCCGACTGAGCGGCGGAGAGCGATGTCGACCGCTTCGCGCTTGGTCTGCACATTGAACTTCCGCATAGCAGCGGTGATCAGTTCTTCGTCGATATCAATATTGGTCCTCATGTGTAAACCGCACACGTGGTTCGCGCGGAGGGTTGGCGTCTTCACAACCGCCGATAGGATCGCCTGTGTGAGTGAAGTACTGGATGATCTCCCCGAACAGATGCGGGTCCGCCGCGAGAAGCTGGACCGACTGCGCCAGGAGGGCGTCGACCCCTACCCGGTCACGTTCCCGCGCACGAGCAGCGTGGCGGCGGTCCGGGAGAAACACGGGGCGCTGGAGCCCGACGTGGGCACCGGCGAGCGCGTGGGCCTCACCGGGAGGGTCATGCTGTACCGGACCGGGGGCAAGCTGTGCTTCGCCACGATCCGGGACGCCTCCGGGGACATCCAGGTCATGCTCTCGCTGGACAGGCTCGGCCCCGAGTCGCTCGCTTCCTGGAAGAGCGACATCGACCTGGGAGACCACGTCGGCGTCGTGGGCGAGGTCATCACCTCGCGGCGCGGCGAGCTGTCGATCATGGTCGAGTCCTGGGCGCTGACCGCCAAGTGCCTGCGTCCGCTGCCGGAGAAGCACAAGGGGCTCACCGACCCCGAGGCGCGGGTCCGCCAGCGCTACGTGGACCTGATCGTGAACCCCGATTCGCGCGAGATGGTCACCCGGCGCGCCAAGGCGGTCCGGGCGATCCGCGACGGCCTCCACGACCGCGGGTACGTCGAGGTCGAGACCCCGATGCTCCAGCAGGTGCACGGCGGCGCCACCGCGCGCCCCTTCACCACCCACATCAACGCCTACGACCTGGACCTCTACCTGCGCATCGCGCCCGAGCTCTACCTCAAGCGCATGGTCGTCGGCGGGGTCGAGAGAGTCTTCGAGATCAACCGGAACTTCCGCAACGAGGGCGCGGACTCCACGCACAACCCCGAGTTCACGATGCTGGAGTTCTACCAGGCGTACGCCGACTACAACGTGATGGCCGACATCACCCGCGACCTCGTCCAGGAGGCCGCGACCGCGGTCTTCGGCACCACGGTGGTCCTGCGCGGCGACGAGGAGATCGATCTCGGCGGCGACTGGCCCGAGGTCACGCTGTACGGGGCGGTCTCGGGCGCCCTCGGCGAGGAGGTCACCCCCCGGAGCCCGTTGGAGGCCGTGCGCAAGCTGGCCGACGCGCGCGGGATCGAGTGGAACCCGGCGTGGGGGCAGGGCAAGCTCGTGGAGCACCTCTTCGAGGAGCTGGTGGAGCACACCCTGGTCCAGCCGACCTTCGTGCGCGACTACCCGATGGAGACCAGTCCGCTCACCCGCCAGCACCGCGAGGACCCGCTGCTCACCGAGAAGTGGGACCTGATCGGGTTCGGCATGGAGCTGGGCACCGGATACTCCGAGCTGGTCGACCCCGTGGAGCAGCGCCGCCGCCTGACCGAGCAGTCGCTCCTGGCGGCGGGGGGCGATCCCGAGGCGATGCAGCTGGACGAGGACTTCCTGCGGGCCCTGGAGTACGCGATGCCGCCCACGGGCGGGGTCGGGATGGGCATCGACCGGCTGCTGATGGCGTTCACCGGGAGGAACATCCGAGAGACGGTCCTGTTCCCGCTGGTCAAGCCCAGCTGACCCGGGGGAGCGCAGCCGATCCGGGGCGAGGCCGTCTCCCGCGACCGCGGGAGACGGCTTTCTCACGGAGGGTTATATTGGTGCCGGCGCCGTGAAGAGGACTGGCCGACCGCGGCCAAAGTGCAATTGCACGGCTTGGCGGACTGTCCCGAGAGCCACTTTGAGAATACTGTTTGAATCTCTTGACGCTTCTCTGGCGCCCGTGTGATGGAGTTTATTTTCGCAGGTCAATATGGTTTTTGTAGGTTCTCGCACTCGCCTTTTGCGACTATGGAGAGCTGTTTCATCACCTTGCGTGGTCAAATAGCCCTTGACGGTCTGTCGTCATCCGCTTAGCGTTTTGCTGCGAGCGGAGAATTCCGCGTGTTCGTCGCAGGACCTACAACACGATGAGTGAGGGTGACCCGGAGCGACCGTGGTCGTTTCGTCCATCCTCTGGTGAGCACGCCTTCGCGTGATCTGTCCGTCCCAGATCGCCGCGAACGGGTGCTTGGGCCCGGTACGCACCGGTCCTCCGCTCCGGTGCCAGGGATCCGGAGGGGCGGGGTGGCTCGGGGTTCCAAGGAAAACACCCAAAGTATGTGAACCGGAAGGCTCCGGCCTACATCTCATTGAGTGTCTATGCGGCGATGAGTCGTTGTTCCGCACTCACCATGATGAGGGAGGACGGAGTGGAACAGGCCACACTCGTACGTCAGACGGTCAAGGAGTCAGGCGTTTCGGCGCTGCGGGAGGGCGGCAGCGTCGCTTCGGCCCAGGCAACCGCCCACGACCTCGGAGTCGCGGTCATGCACGCCGGCGGGCTCGACGAGGAGGATCTTCGGATGCTGGCGGAGATCGCCACCGGTGTCACCACCGACGTGGCCGCCCGGCGTCTCGAGCTGAGCGCGCGCACCCTGCGCCGCCGTCTCCGAGCGGTATGCGACCGGCTCGGTGTGAACACCCCGATCGAGGCGGTCGTCTGGGCCGCCCGCCGACACCTGATCTGATCTTTCGAACCGACTTGACCAGCCGAGACGGTCCTCGATGAGGGTAGAAGACCGTCCGGCGCGCCGACCGCAGCCGACCGACGATGTCCGCTCCTTGTGCCGTGGGATACACACGTAGCGCAGGAGCGGACATATCGTTTTCGGGGCCGGTAATCTGGCCCGGCCATGTCAGTAGAAGAGCGTTTCACCATCCGCCGGGCGCAGACCCGCGACGTCGTCCACATCCGCAGGCTCGTCGACACCTTCAGCGGGGAGCGCCGCGTGCTCTCCAAGAGCACGGTCAACCTCTACGAGGACGTCCAGGAGTTCTGGGTCGCCGAGAGCGACGACGGGGAGCACCGCGGCATCGTCGGCTGCGGGGCGCTGCACGTCCTGTGGGAGGACCTGGCCGAGGTGCGCACCGTCGCCGTCGATTCGCGGGTGCAGGGGCGCGGGGTCGGGCACCGCATCGTCGCGGCGCTCCTGGCCACCGCGCGCGAGATCGGCGTGCGCAGGGTCTTCTGCCTCACCTTCGAGACCGATTTCTTCGGCCGGCACGGTTTCACCGAGATCAACGGAACCCCTGTCTCGGCCCTCGTCTACGAGGAGCTGCTGCGCTCCTACGACGAGGGCGTCGCCGAGTTCCTCGGCCTGGAGAGGGTCAAACCCAACACCCTGGGCAACGTCCGGATGCTGCTGCACCTGGACTCCGGGGACGACTGATCCGGCGCCCGGACCACCGGCGGACTCCCCTCGGGAGGCCGGCCGCACCGGGTGCCGGACCGGCTGTTCCTACATCAACCGCAGTTGGCGGCCCCTGGGTCGCCTGCGGGTGGCGGACTCCTCGTCCACCGGCATGGTCAGGGCGGGGTCGATCGCGCCCAGGAAGGGCGACGCCGCCATGTCCGCCGCCGCGCCGCGCCGGGCGCGCACGCGGGCCCGGGACAGGTACAGGCGCTGCCGGGCGCGGGTGATCCCCACGAAGAACAGGCGGCGCTCCTCGGCCTCGTCGCCGCGTTCGGCGCCGGGGAAGCGGAACGGCAGGATCCCGTCCTCGCAGCCGGCCAGGAACACCACCGGGTACTCCAGCCCCTTGGCCGCGTGCAGGGTGAGCAGGGAGACCCGGTCGGCGCGCGGGTCCAGGGCGTCCACCTCTGCGCCCAGGGCCAGCGCGGACAGGAACTCGGGCAGGTCGGCGCCGCACCGCTCGGCCAGTGGAGCCGCCAGCTCACCGGCCGAGCGCAGGTCCACCACCTGGTCGGGGTCCTCCGCGTGCCGCGCGCACAGCGCCTCGACGGCGGCGCGTACCCGCCCGGTCAGCGGCCCCTCGGGGTGGTGCGGGATTTCGGCGGCGAGCGCCCGCACCCCCGGCCGGGCCAGCAGCCGATCGTGCGAGCGCTTCTGGAACGGGATCCCCGCGCTGTTGAAGGCGCTGATGATCGCCCCGCTCTGGGCGTCGGTGCGGTACAGCACGCAGATGTCGCCGAAGGACAGGGTGTCGTCCCCGTCCTCGGTCACCCGGCCGCTGTCCAGCGAGTGCAGGGACGTTCCGCCGAGCAGCCGGTCGATGGCCCGGGCCACGAAGGACGCCTCGGCGCGCTCGTCGGCGGCCACGTGCACGCCGATCCTGGGCGGGTCGCGGAAGTCCCCGACCGCGCGCAGCGCCCGCCCCGGCACCAGCGAGGCCGGGGCGATGGCCTGGACCGCCGCGTCCACGATGGTGGCGTTGGAGCGGTAGTTGCGGGTCAGCTGGACGCTGCGGGCGCTCGGATAGTCCTCCGCGAAGCGCAGGAAGAAGCCGACGTCGGCCCCCCGGAAGCCGTAGATCGCCTGGTCGGGGTCGCCGATCGCGGTCAGGTTCGAGTCGGGCGAGGTGAGCAGCCGCAGCAGCGCGTACTGCGTCTCGTCGACGTCCTGGTACTCGTCCACGCTGATCCAGGGCCAGCGGGCGCGGTAGCGCGCGGCGAGCTCCTCCTCGGCGGACAGCAGCCGGACCGGGAGCCGCAGCAGGTCGGCGAAGTCCACCAGGTCCAGCTCGCGCAGCCGGGCCTCGAAGCGGGCGGTCTCCTCGTCCCCGGTCCCGTCGTCCGGCCCCTCGCCACGACGGGCCAGGAGCCGGCGCCCCTCGGCCTCGGAACCCGCGACCTCGGCGGCGACCTCGAGCCGGCGGGCCTCGTCGGCGATACCGAACCGCGCGCCGAGTCCGGCCCGCTCGTGCTGCTCGCGCAGGATCAGCGCGCCCAGGCCGTGCAGGGTGGTGACCGTCATCTGGCCGGCCCGGTCCGGAAGAAGGGCGGCCAGGCGTTCACGCAGCTCCTCGGCCGCGCGGCGGGTGAAGGTGATGGCCAGGCACTCCTGCGGGCGCACGCCGCGTTCGGCCACCAGGTAGGCGATCCGGTGCGTCAGGGTCCGGGTCTTGCCGGTGCCCGGACCCGCGACGATGAGCAGCGGTCCGGAGTCGTGCTCGGCGGCCGCGCGCTGGTCCGGGTCGAGTCCGTCCAGGAGGCCCTGGGGGCGGACCGGGGCGGCGTCCACGGCCTCCGGGAAGAGGGAGGGCTCTGAGGGGCCCTCCGCGCGCTCGGCCGGGTCGGGCGCCGCGTCAGGGGACAGCAGGTCCTCGGCGGGGGGCGGGACCGGACGCTCCCCGCCGCGCTTCTGGCGGGCCGCGGCCCTGCGCCGGGTGCGGGCCTTGGCGGGGACGACCTCGTTCTCGCCGAACAGCGTCATCGTCTCGGCTTCGGCGCGGAGCTCCTCGGGGGTGAACATGTGGATGGTGCCGTACTCGCCGTCGTACCCGGCGTCCCGGACGACCTCGCCGCGCCGCAGCCGGGCCACGGCCTCGCCGAGGAGCTCGCCGCCGGCTCCGGTCACCTCGTCCAGGGGCGTCGTCCGCAGGATGTCGAGCTCCGGCCCGAGCGCGGCCACCAGTCGGGTGACCTCGCCCATGACCCGCTTGCTCTTGGGGCCCACGCCCACGATCTCGCTGACGATCTCGGGAAGGGGGACCAGGTTCGTGAATCCCGCGGCCCCCGGCACCCGGTAGCCCTCGGTCCGGTCGGCGAGCTCGTGGATCCGGTGGAACACGCCGACCGTCAACGGCCTTCCGCAGACCGGGCAGCGCCCCCCGTGCTCGCGGGTGGTCTCCGGGGTGAACCGGACGTCGCACTTCCGGTGTCCGTCGAGGTGGTACTTCCCCTCTTCGGGGAAGAACTCCACGGAACCGCCGAATCCCTCACCGGTCTCCAGCGCCCGCCGGACCGCGTAGTAGTCCAGGTCGGTCTCGAACCGGGTGGCCTCGCGGGCCAGCATCGGCGGCGAGTGCGCGTCGGAATTGCTGACCAGGGTGTAGGAGTCCAGCGACGACACCATCCAGTTCATGGCGGGGTCGCTGGACAGGCCGGTCTCGACCGCGAAGATGTGGCCGGCGAGGTCGGCGTAGCAGTCGGAGACGGCGTCGAAACCCGACTTGGAGCCGAGTACGGAGAACCACGGCGTCCATATGTGCGCGGGGACCAGATAGGAGCCGGGGTCACTGGACAGGGTGATCTCCAGCAGGTCGCGGGAGTCCAGGCCCAGGATGGGGCGGCCGTCCGAGGCGAGGTTCCCGATCCTGGCCAGATCGGCGGTGATGGCCCGGGCCGCGTCCAGTGACGGCGCGTAGAGCAGATGGTGCACCCTGCGGGCGCGGCCGTCGCGTTTGTAGATCGTGGAGATCTCCACCGACAGCATGAAACGGGGAAGCCGGTGGCAGTTGGGCGGTAGTGTCCGCAGGACGCGCGCCTCGATCTCCGGGCGGAGCCGGAACAGGCCGGGCTCCGCGGGCACCAGTTCGCGCTCCAGTTCGGCCCGCCAGGCGGGGTGAGTGAAATCACCGGTTCCCACGAGCGCTATCCCCTTGCGGGCGGCCCACCAGGCGAGGTGCTCGAGATCGCAATCCTTACTGCAAGCCCGCGAGTACTTGGAGTGAATATGCAGATCGGCGTGGAACTCCACTGCGGGATCCTCCCAATGCCCATGGCTGCGGGCTTCCCGGCCCCCCGTGGTGTGCCGGGGCGGGGCCTGGCGTCTCGTCTCGGTTACCATGCCACGATCCCACAACTCCGGGACGCCTTAGCCGGTAATGCCGGGGAGGCGGCGGGGCCGATAGGGGGCGGTAATCTGGGGATTGCGGCCGGGAAGTCGGGCGTCTTGTCGGAGTCTTGTCCGATCGGGTCCTTGCGAGGGCTTTGCGCACCCCCGGTTTATTCGGTCCGCACCCATGAGCGGCCGGCCGTTCGAGTTCCGCGTCGGCTACGGGCGGTCGTCTTTTGGCCTGGCGCTCCGGGTGATTTGGGCTGAGTAAGATCTCGGCAGCGTCCTCTTTAGCCGACCGCCCCGAACGGCTAAAGAGACGAGGAGGGGGCCCGGTGGAACTTCCGGGGGCCTGCCTATGATGACCGGGACGCGTTTGCGGGAGATCCGTACTCCCTCCCGCGGTGTCGGCCGCACCACCCCCCGCCTGGGGTAATCACTGTATAAAGGAACGGCCAGGAGAAGGGGCCCGCCTGATGTGGGACGTATTGTCGGCGCTCATCCCCCCTACTGTTGTCGCGGCGGTGTTCTGCGCGATCGTCTACACCGTGCTCCGTAAGGAGATGGCGCCGAGGACTTCGGACGGGCGGTTGCTCAAGGAAGCCGAAGCCGGGGATGTCCAAACGGCATCGCGCCCGGATACCAATGCCTCGGCCGATGGCGGAGCAAAGAACGCCCCCGGGTCTTCGACCGAAGTCCCGGACGGCCGGGAGGAGCCCGGCGGCCGCTAAGCACTGACAGTAGGGAATGACGCCTCCGCAGTCGGCGTTATGCGCCTCCGGCCCGGTCCCGACCGGGTTGGAGGCTTCCGCGTGCCCGGATGTTGATTTCCCCCGCCCGGCGAAGGCCGGCTGAAACAAATTTTATCCGGCTTGAATTGTCATTCTCTATGTGATCGGTATAGCTTTATATTCAGGGTGTTGTTAACGCACTTCTCCACTGTGAAAGGACTGTATCCATGGCACAAAAGGTTCAGGTGCTTCTCGTCGACGACCTCGACGGTGGCGAGGCCGAGGAGACGGTCTCGTTCGCGGTCGACGGCTCCTCCTACGAGATCGACCTCAGCGGTAACAACGCGTCCCGGCTCCGCGAGGCGCTCGCCCCGTTCGTCGACGCCGCCCGCAAGGCGCCCGGCAAGCGCGGCGTGGTCCGCGGCGGCAAGCAGCGCAGCGCGCCCAGCCGCGAGCGCAGCGCCGAGATCCGGGCCTGGGCCAAGGCCGCGGGCAAGCAGGTCAACGAGCGGGGCCGCATCCCCCAGTCGATCATGGACGAGTACCACGCCGCCCAGCGCTGACCAGGCGGTCGGCGGACGGCGGATTCGTGCCTCGCCGCTGATGGTACGAATGGGGGCTTCGCGGTGGGTCGCAAAGCCCGGTCCCCCGCCCGGGAGGGGCGGGAGGATCCTGTTCGCTCAGAGCAAATAACCCGCGAACGCGCATCACGGCCCGTGTTCTCTCACTCATAGAGAGGCGCGGGCCGTTCGCTTGCGGCGTACTTGGAACACCAGAGGCCCGATTGGTAGTTGGATGAGGGTGAACGCCCTATCGTCGGGGAAAGTCTCTAGACGACATCGTGTGAAGAGATCCGTGGATGGGTGTTTCGTGGAGCCGCCCGGGAAACCGGACGGCACGGTGTAGACGGGTGCGGAAGCGCTCCGACGGGAGGGCTTTCCCCCGAGGGGCCGATATGCGGAAAAGTGAGGGTCGGAACTTCCGTCCCTGCCTGACCGCTCTGTGAGGAGCGACGAGACATGTTCGAGAGGTTTACCGACCGCGCACGGCGCGTGGTTGTCCTGGCGCAGGAAGAGGCCAGGATGCTCAACCACAACTACATTGGCACGGAGCACATCCTGCTCGGCCTCATCCACGAGGGTGAAGGTGTCGCCGCGAAGGCCCTCGAGAGCCTCGGCATCAGCCTCGAAGCCGTTCGCCAGCAGGTGGAGGAGATCATCGGCCAGGGGCAGCAGGCCCCGTCCGGCCACATCCCCTTCACGCCCCGCGCCAAGAAGGTCCTGGAGCTCTCGCTGCGCGAGGCGCTTCAGCTCGGCCACAACTACATCGGTACCGAGCACATCCTGCTCGGCCTCATCCGCGAGGGTGAGGGCGTCGCGGCCCAGGTCCTGGTGAAGCTGGGCGCCGACCTCAACCGGGTGCGCCAGCAGGTCATCCAGCTCCTGCACGGCTACCAGGGCAAGGAGCCGCAGGCCGCGGGCGCGGCGTCGGAGTCCGCTCCGTCCACCTCGCTGGTCCTGGACCAGTTCGGCCGGAACCTCACCCAGGCGGCGCGCGAGAGCAAGCTCGACCCGGTCATCGGCCGGGACAAGGAGATCGAGCGCGTCATGCAGGTGCTGTCGCGCCGGACCAAGAACAACCCGGTCCTCATCGGCGAGCCCGGTGTCGGCAAGACCGCCGTCGTCGAGGGGCTGGCGCAGAAGATCGTCAAGGGCGAGATCCCCGAGACGCTCAAGGACAAGCAGCTCTACACGCTCGACCTGGGCGCCCTGGTCGCGGGCAGCCGGTACCGCGGTGACTTCGAGGAGCGCCTGAAGAAGGTCCTCAAGGAGATCCGCACCCGCGGCGACATCATCCTGTTCATCGACGAGCTGCACACCCTGGTCGGCGCGGGCGCCGCCGAGGGCGCGATCGACGCCGCCTCCATCCTCAAGCCGATGCTGGCCCGCGGCGAGCTGCAGACCATCGGCGCGACCACGCTGGACGAGTACCGCAAGTACCTGGAGAAGGACGCCGCGCTGGAGCGCCGCTTCCAGCCCATCCAGGTCGACGAGCCCACGATCTCGCACACCATCGAGATCCTGAAGGGGCTGCGGGACCGCTACGAGGCGCACCACCGGGTGTCCATCACCGACGGCGCGCTGGTCGCCGCCGCCCAGCTGGCCGACCGCTACATCAGCGACCGGTTCCTTCCCGACAAGGCGATCGACCTGATCGACGAGGCGGGCTCGCGGATGCGCATCCGCCGCATGACCGCGCCGCCGGACCTGCGCGAGTTCGACGAGAAGATCGCCCAGGTGCGTCGGGACAAGGAGTCCGCGATCGACGCGCAGGACTTCGAGAAGGCCGCCTCGCTGCGCGACGACGAGAAGCAGCTCCAGGCCAAGCGCGCCCAGCGGGAGAAGGAGTGGAAGGCCGGCGACATGGACGTCGTCGCCGAGGTGGACGAGGAGCTCATCGCCGAGGTCCTGGCCACCGCCACCGGAATCCCGGTCTTCAAGCTGACCGAGGAGGAGTCCTCCCGGCTGCTGCGCATGGAGGACGAGCTGCACCGCCGCGTCATCGGCCAGGAGGACGCCATCAAGGCGCTCTCCCAGGCGATCCGGCGTACCCGGGCGGGTCTGAAGGACCCCAAGCGCCCCGGCGGCTCGTTCATCTTCGCCGGCCCGTCCGGTGTGGGTAAGACCGAGCTGTCCAAGACGCTGGCGGAGTTCCTGTTCGGCGACGAGGACGCGCTGATCCAGCTCGACATGAGCGAGTTCATGGAGAAGCACACCGTCTCCCGCCTGTTCGGCTCGCCCCCCGGCTACGTCGGCTACGAGGAGGGCGGCCAGCTCACCGAGAAGGTGCGGCGCAAGCCGTTCTCGGTCGTGCTGTTCGACGAGATCGAGAAGGCCCACGGCGACATCTTCAACTCGCTGCTCCAGGTTCTGGAGGAGGGCCGCCTCACCGACGCCCAGGGCCGCAACGTCGACTTCAAGAACACGGTCATCATCATGACGACCAACCTGGGCACCCGGGACATCTCCAGGGGCCAGCCCCTGGGCTTCGCCCGGTCCGACGACACCAAGACGAACTACGACCGGATGAAGGCCAAGGTCAACGAAGAGCTCAAGCAGCACTTCCGGCCCGAGTTCCTCAACCGCGTCGACGACACGATCGTCTTCCACCAGCTGACGGAGAAGGAGATCTTCACCATCGTCGACCTGATGGTCGCGCGTCTGGACGAGCGCCTCAAGGACCGCGACATGGGGATCGAGATCCGTCCGAACGCCAAGAAGATCCTTTCCGAGCGGGGCTACGACCCCGTGCTGGGCGCCCGGCCGCTGCGCCGCACGATCCAGCGCGAGATCGAGGACGCCCTGTCGGAGAAGATCCTCTACGGCGAGCTGAAGGCCGGACAGATCGTCATCGTCGACGCCGAGGGCGAGGGAACCGAGGCCAGGTTCACCTTCCGGGGCGTGCCCAAGCCCGCGGCGGTGCCCGACACCGCGCAGGTGGAGACGGCGGGCCGCGGGGAGTGAGCGGACCGCTTCCGCGGCGTTGACCAGCGGTTGACGGGAGAGGGGCGGCCCAGCGGGTCGTCCCTCTTCCTGTTCCCCGGAGCAGTCCGGGGCGGTAGTGTCCGAACGTGTCTCATCCTCCAGAGCAGCCTTCCGGCCCCGGACCGCAGCGGCCCTGGGGCGGTCCACCACCACCGCCGCATCCGCATCCGCAGGGCCCTCCGCCCGGTGGCTCGAGCCCGTCCAACGGCCCGGTGTGGCCGCAGGGCCCCGGTGTCCCACCCGGTTCGCCCGGCTGGCAGCAGCCGCCGCCCGGAGGCCACTACCCCCGGCCCGGCCCGCCGCGCCCGCCGGCGCCGCGCCGCTCGGGGGCCCTGGGCTGGGTCATCGGCGGCTCGGTGGCGGGGCTCGTCCTCGTCGTCGGGGTGGTGGTGACCCTGGTCGTCGTCCTGTCGGGCGGCGACAGCGGCGCCCACCCGGCACTGGCCCGCGGTGAGGAGGAGCCCGGCGACGTCGACGGTGTGCAGACCTTCACCGGCCTCTCGGCGGACCACGTCGAGGGCGGGGTGGACTACCCGCAGAACCCGCCGGTCGGAGGCCGGCACAACCCCGTGTGGCTGAACTGCGGCGTCTACAGCAGCGAGGTCCCGGCGGAGAACGCCGTGCACTCCCTGGAGCACGGCGCGGTGTGGATCACCTACGACGCGGCCCTCGGCGAGAGCGAGGTGGAGACCCTGCGCGCGCTGTACTCTCCCGGCGACTACATCATCGTCAGCCCCGTCCAGGACCTGCCGGCCCCGGTCGTGGCCTCCGCGTGGGGCAAGCAGCTCGGTGTGGACGAGGCGACCGACCCCCGCCTGGTGGAGTTCCTCGTCGCCTACGTGCAGGGTCCCCAGACCCTCGAACCCGGAGCGGCCTGCTCGGGCGGGGTCGACGAAACGGGGGAACCCGCGGAATCGGGCTGGTACTGAGTCAGCCCGGCAGCGCGTACTCGCCCGTCTCCAGGGGGTCGACCAGGCCGTCGGCGACCAGCGCGTCGAGGGCGCGTTCGCGCTGCGCGGCCTCGTCCCAGACCGCGTCCAGGGCGGCCTTGGGCACCGGCCCGGGCGCGTCGCGCAGCACCGCGAGCAGTCTGCCGCGCACCTGGCGGTCCGTCCCCGCGTAGCTCTGCCCGCGCCGGGGCGGACCGTCGTGCGGAGGCTTTCCGGCCAGCGCCCACGCGCACCGGTCGGAGACCGGGCACACCCCGCACTTGGGCGCCCGCGCGGTGCACACCAGCGCGCCCAGCTCCATCACGGCGACGCCCCAGCGGGCGGCCACGGCCGGCTCCTCGGGCAGCAGCGACTCGGCGAGCGTGTACTCGGCCCTGCCGGGGGTCCTGGGCGGGTACTCGACCCCGGTCTCCAACCGGGCCAGGACCCTGCGCACGTTGGTGTCCAGGACGGCGTGCCGCTGCCCGAAAGCGAAGCTCGCCACGGCGGCCGCGGTGTACACCCCGACCCCGGGAAGCGCCAGCAGGTCCGCGTGCGCCCGGGGGACCTCGCCGCCGTGCCGGTCAACGACGGCTTTGGCGCAGGCGTGCAGGTTCAGCGCGCGGCGCGGGTATCCGAGCCGGTTCCACATCCGCACCGCCTCGCCGGAGGGCTCGGCCGCGAGGGAGGCGGGGGTGGGCCAGCGTTCGAGCCACGCCTTCCACGCCGGGAGGACGCGGACCACCGGCGTCTGCTGGAGCATGATCTCGCTGACCAGGACGCTCCACGGCGTGGCGTCGTCCGCGCGCCAGGGGAGATCCCGGGCGTTGGCGTCATACCAGGCGAGAACCGCTGTGCGGTACGGGTTTTCGGTCATACGCAATCAGACATCCAACGGCGGGTCGGGTAGGTGCAAAATCTGAAACCCGGGATACTACGCCCATGGCTTCGAGCGCTGGACACCCTGGACCGGTGAGCAACGCGACGTACTGGAGGCGTCGCGTCTTTCTGCTGATCGGACTGCTCGCGGTGCTGACACTGATCGCGTTCGCGTGCAGGCCGTCCGCGGAGGAGAACGCGACGAACTCGGCGAACGTCGACTCCGGTCCGGAGACCGATGACCAGGTGGCCGAGTCGCCCGATCCCAGTATCCCAGCCTCGCCCCCGCCCAGCGCCGAGCCCGCCGATGAGCCGGATGCCGGGCCCGGCGGGGAGGGCGGCGCGGGGGGCGGTTCCGGCGGGGTCGGCGCGGACGCCGACGCCGACGCCGGCGCCGAGGACGGGGGCGAAGGCGCGGACGCGGACCGTCAGGCCGTTCCCGCGCCCGAGGCCCCCGAGGACGCCTGCCGCCCCGAGGACGTGGTCGTGACGCTCAGCACCGACCAGGCCGACTACGCCTGGGACGAGGAGCCGAAGCTCAGCGTCTCGGTGGTCAACACCGGGGCCCAGACCTGCACGGTGGACATCGGCCGCGAAGCCATGGAACTGCGCGTCACCTCCGGTGAGGACCGGATCTGGTCCACCGCGGACTGCGTCGAGGGCGACGCCGCCGACAACGAGCAGCTGCGCCGGGGCGTTCCGCACACCGCCGTCGTCACCTGGGAGCGCAAGCGCTCCTGGACCGACTGCCGTGACCAGGACTCCGACGCCCGCTCCGGCACCTACGTCGTGACGCTGCACAGCGACTACGACGAGGGCGCGGAGGCCCAGGTCTTCCGGCTCAACTAGCGTCCTGCGCCCGCTCCCACCCGCCGACCTCGACCTCCCCGGGATCTTGGAAGCGGTCGAGACCCCGGAGACGTCGAGGTCGGCGGGTGGAGGCGAGGCCTATCCGGGGCGGCGGCGCAGGGTGATCTCGGCGTTGGCGCCGGTGTCGGGGCTTACGACGACCTCCTGGCCGGCGGCGATGCCGTCCACGGTGAAGTCCGCGTCCACCGGGATGTTCCGCTTGACCAGGCCCAGGGCGACGGGTCCCAGTTCGAAGTGGCGGGCGGAGGAGCCGACGAAGCCGACGGCGCGGCCGTCGAGTTCGACGGGGGCGCCGCGTTCGGGCAGCCGCTCGGCGGTGCCGTCCAGGTGCAGCATCACCAGGCGGCGCGGCGGGCGGCCCAGGTTGTGCACCCGCGCCACCGTCTCCTGGCCCGGGTAGCAGCCCTTCTCCAGGTGCACGGCGGAACCGATCCAGCCCATCTCGTGCGCGATGGCGCGGTGGTCGGTGTCCAGGCCGAGGCGGGGGCGGTGCGCGGCGATCCGGCGCGCTTCGTAAGCCCACATGCCTGCCGGACGGGCGCCCGCGGCGGTGAGGGCGTCGGCGACGGCCTCGAGCGCGTCCACGGGCAGGAACAGGTCGGTCTCGTCGTCGGCGACCCGGACGGGCGTCCCCGGCGGCAGCGCGGAACCGGCCGCGCCCAGGACCGCGGCGCGCTCGGGTCCCGCGACGGTCAGGACCGCGCGCTCGTCGCTGAGGTCGGCCACCTCCACCCGCAGCATGAACCGCATGGAGTCCAGGAAGCGGGTGAGTTCGGCGGCGGTCCCCGGCTCGACGTGCGCCCACAGCGAGGTGCCGTCGTCCACGGCCGACAGGTGGTGCAGGATGTGCCCCTTGGCGTCCATCACCAGGGCCTCGGTGGCGGTGCCGGGGGCGATCCCGTCGAGGAACTGGCTGGTGAGGCTGTGTAGCCAGCTCAACCGGTCCGGGCCCGTGACGCGGACGACGCCCCGGTTGCCCCGGTCGGTCCAGCCGGAGCCGCGTTCCAGCGCGCGTTGCTCCTGGGACGGCTCTCCGTAGTGGGCTGCGATGGCGGTGTCGGGCGTCTCGGCGGACACCGCGCCGGGACGCTTGAGCAGCGGCGAAGTCATACCTGTGAGCTTATGTCCCCGCCCGCGCGGGGCCTCTCCGATCCACCCGGAAAAACATTTGCGGCCCCGAGGGGCGGACGCGTAACGTCGGGAGTACGCAGGAAAGGAGGTGGTCCAAAAGTGTATTCTTTTAGGACTCGCGAGGTGTTCGTCCGCTAGGGCGAATCGCTGTTCGGATCGCCCAGGCGATTCCACGATGGACACCCAGACCCTCGGGTGGCCGGCCTTGTCCGACCGGCCCCGGCACGATGCCGGACAATACGCCCGGGGGTCCGTCCATGTCCGGACCCCGCACCCCTTCCGCGTCTTCTGCTACCTGTCCACTCGCTTGAGCTGGGCGGACATGTACGACTGGAGCTCGTGGCCGTCGGCGGCCAGGTCCCACGCGTATCCGAGCGTCTCACGGTCGTCCCCGAACAGCCCGTACAGCCGGTGGCCGCCGGTCGCGGCCAGCCCCGTCTCGGTGCGCAGTACGACGTCGGTGTGGATCTCCACGCGATTGGCGAAGATCGTGCCGAGGTAGACCTCGTTGAAGCCCTCGGGGTGCGACAGCAGCACCTCCAGGTGCACACCGGGCTTGTCCGGGGTGCTCTGCTCGGCGGTCTCGCCCAGGCGCACCCGCCAGTAGCCGGACTCCGAGGTGACCGGCTCGCCGAGGGAGCCGTCCTCGTTCAGCCGCCACACCCGGCTCCGGTAGCTCAGGTACGGGTGGCCCTCATGGGTGAACTCGACCTCCTGGCCGAACTGGAACTCTTCGGTGCCCTCATAGCCGGCGACGCCGACGCCCTCCCAGCGGCCGAGGAGGAACGACAGGCGCGCGAGCTCCGGGTGAATCTCAGGCTGCATAATCTCCGAGCCTAGCGGCGCGCGCGCCCGTCCGGATCCATTGGCGGGGCGGTGGATCCGGGCAGCCGTTTCCCCTTCGGCTTCGTCCCGTCCTCCGCGGGAGTCCACTCCCCATTCCCGCCCGATTCTCCCGCTCCGACTATCACTGAAGGCATCCTCGGGCAAGGACCGCCATGACGGATATCACTACGGATCCTGGTAAAGAAGAAGCAACGGACCTCGGGACGCACGATCATGGATAGCCTGCGGCGAGCGACAACAGAGAAGAGGCGGCTTTCATGCTGGTGATTGGGACGGCCCTCCTACTCGGCGCGGCGATCCTGGCACCACTGGGCCTCCTCGCCCTTCGGCGCTGGTCCGTGCGGCGGGACATCGCCGAACTGCGTCCCGAGGCGTTCGCCGCGCTGGAGGGCGACGAGGTCACGCTCAGCGGTTTCGCGTCGAAAGGACCCGAAGGCGGCCTGGAGTCGCGCCTGGCCGGGGCGGAGTGCGTCTGGCACGGGCACGAGGTGCTGCGGCACTACGCGACCTGGCGCACCCTGGAGGAGACCGGGGAGCGCGAGCAGGTCCTCGGAAGCGACTCGATCGCCGATTACGGTTCTCCGGAACCGTTCGGGATCACCGGTTCCGAAAGCGGTTGGCTGAATGAGCAGCCGATCCTGGTGGACCCGGTCGAGGCGCACACCGAGGGCGTGCACATGTGCCTCCAGCGCGTCGTGAGCCGTCCCCAGCGCGGCGTCCCCGCCCCCGCCGACGACCTCCTCGGCCGGGTCAAGGGGCGCATCTCGGGGATCTTCCGGGGGGAGACGATCGAGTTCGAGTACCGCGAGTGGGTGATCCGCCCGGGCGATCCCATCATCGTGCGCGGCAGGGTCGCGATGCGCGACGGCAGACCGATCCTGGTCGCGCCCCAGGACGGCCGCCTCAGCATCGAGCACGGGGCCGCCGTGGTCTCGTCCGTCCCGGCGCGGGCGACCGACGCCCTGCTGCTGGGCGGCGGCGCGCTCGCCTCGGCTCTGGTGGGCCTGCTGTTCGTCCTGGGAGGAATCTGACCGGGCCCGGCGGCCACTACGCTGACAGCATGAATCGCGCGTTGGTGATCAAGGCGACGGCAGGCGAGGAATCCCCCGAGCGCTGCAACCAGGCTTTCACGGTCGCGGCGGCGGCGGTGGCGAGCGGAGTGCGGGTGTCGCTCTGGCTCACCGGTGAGGCGAGCTGGCTGGCGGTCCCCGGTCGCGCGGCGAAGTTCGCGCTCCCGCACGCGGCCCCCCTCGACGACCTGCTCGACGTGGTGCTGACCGGCGGCCGGGTCACCGTCTGCACCCAGTGCGCGGCCCGCCGCGAACTCACCCGGGCCGACCTCGTCCCGGGCGTGCGTATCGCGGGCGCGCCCAGCTTCGTCGAAGAGGTCACCGAAGAGGGCGTCCAGGCGCTGGTCTACTGAGCCCCGGGTCCGGTCCCGCCCGCCGCGGCGGGCGGGACCGGACGGAGGATCCCCGCCGCCCCGTCACCGGGAGTCAGGGGGCGTGGCCCGGTCAGGAGCAGACGGTCCCGTTGAGCCGGAACTCGCTGGGCGGTGAGACGCTGCCGCTCTTGTCGGCGACGAACCCCAGGGTCGTGCTCTGTCCCGCCTGGAGGGTGGGATTCCACGAGGGGGCGGACACGGTGGTCCGGCCGCCGCTCTGCGACCATCGGCCGTTCCAGCCGTTCGTGACGGTCACCCCGGGGGAGTCCCAGGCCAGCTGCCAGTCGGTGACCGCGGAGGAGCCGGTGTTGGTGATCTCGACGGAGCCCTGGAAGCCGCTGCCCCAGTCGTTGACCACGGTGTAGTCGACGGCGCAGGGACCGCTCGGCTCGTCGGGGTCGTCCGGGTCTCCGGGGTCCTCGGTTCCGCCGAGGGCGGCGTAGACCGCGTCCCAGGCGGGCTTGGGCTGGTACTGCGCGTCGTAGAGCAGCGCGGCGCCCTGCCCGTCGAACACGTCGGGGACCCAGGAGTGGCCGTCGTCGACACCCCAGACGGTCACCCCGATGCAGCGCGGGACGGCCAGGCAGGCGTTCACGACCGTTGTGTAGTCGTCGGCCTGCTGCCGCAGCTTCGAGGCGTCGGAGGGCGTCTGCATCCGGATGTCCAGCTCGGTGATCGCCACGTCCAGGCCCAGGTCCGCGAAGCGCTGGATGTTCTGCCGCATCGAGGAGGGGACCTGGCCGGAGACGAGGTGGGACTGGATGCCGATGCCGTGCAGCGGGACGCCTTCGTCGAGGAGCCGCACGGCCAGGTCGTACAGGCCGTCGCTCTTGGAGTTGATCCCGGCGACGTTGTAGTCGTTGATGTACAGCTCGGCGTTCGGGTCCACCTCGTGCGCCTTGCGCAGCGCGTCGGCGATGTAGTCCTGCCCCAGCCCCCGGTACCAGATGCTGTCGCGGAACGTGCCGTCCTCGTTGAACGGCTCGTTCACCACGTCCCAGGCGTAGACGTCACCCGCGTAGCGCCCGGCCACGGCCTCGATGTGGTCGTCCATGATGCCCTGGAGCTGGGAGCCGGAGAAGCTCCCGTCGTTCAGCCAGGACGGCAGCTGGCTGTGCCAGACCAGCGTGTGCCCTCGGACGATCTGGTCGTTCTGCTCGGCGAAGTCGATGATCGAGTCGGCCGGTCCCCAGTTGTACTGGCCGCGCCGGCCCTCCAGGGACTCCCACTTCATCTCGTTCTCGGCGGTGACGGCGCTGAACTGCTCCCCGGCGATCTGCCGGTACTGCGGGACGGAGAGGTGCTGGTTGGCGATCGCCGATCCGAAGTGGATGCCCTGCCGCGCCGCGACCTGCCGCAGCGGGTCGGCCGCGTGGGCCGCCGTGGTACCGGCCGCGACGAGCCCGGCCGCGAACAGGCTGGTGGTGAGGAGGAGGCCGAGCAGCCGTCCGGCTGCTCTCCGGGGGGTGGTGCGGTGACGGGATTCCGCCATCGGTGCGTCCTTTCGTGCGACGGTGCGTACCTTTTCCGCGACCGACTCGCCCCCACAGCTGCCGGTACCGACCATCCACGAATGGGAACGCTCCCATGAAGTGCAGTGTGAGCGTTGTCACAGTGTGATGATCGGTGGCCAATCTAACACCCGGAGAAGTTCCGGGAAAGGCCCTCCGCGCGGGAACAGGGCCGCGCGGGGAGCAGGTCACACCTCCACGATCACCGTGAACGGCCCCTCGTTGGTCAGCGACACCGACATCTCCGCGCCGAACACGCCCGTCTCCACCCGCGCGCCCAGCCCCCGCAGCTCCTTGACCACCAGGTCCACGAGGGGCTCGGCGACCGGGCCCGGGGCCGCGGCCTGCCAGGTGGGGCGGCGGCCCTTGCGGGCGTCGCCGTACAGCGTGAACTGGCTGACCACCAGCAACGGGGCGCCGACGTCGGAGCAGGACCTCTCGCCCCCGAGTATCCGCAGTGTCCAGAGCTTGCGGGCCAGCGCCGCGGCCTCCCGCTCGCCGTCGGTGTGCGTCACACCGACCAGCGCCATCAGCCCGGGTTCGGTGATGGCGCCGACGACCTCGCCGCCGACGGTCACCGAGGCGTGCGCCACCCGCTGCACCACCGCTCGCATCGAAATCCTCCTTCGCTCAGCCCAGGGCCCGGAACTGCCGGGTGTTGGAGATGACGCCCGACAATGTCAGGGTGAAGGTCCTGATGGAGTCGGCGAAGTCGTCCAGGCCCCAGTCCTGCGGCCCGTAGTACCAGGACAGGCCGCCCTCCCCGGGGTCGGCCGAGCCCGCCGCCGCGAGGATTCGCGCCCAGCGCTCCACGTTGTCGAAGATGATCGCGTACGGAAGGTACCGCGAGAACAGCTGGACCCGGCGCTCCGGCGGGATGTCGTCCACCCGGGCGCGCAGCAGGTAGGCCCGGAAACCGGCGGTGTGCGCGAACACGGCACTGCCCAGCCGGGTCTTGGCCGGCATGTACTGCGCTCCGACGGTCACCGCGGCGCCCGCGATGACCAGCGCGAGCCCGGTGAACGCGGCGCGGGTGAAGACCGCCAGGGCCACGGTGACGACCACCCCGAGCACGGTCAGCGCGATCCCCAGGGTCGTCCACTGGTTGCGCTCCCGGTTGGGCCTGCGCGCGAACCACTTCAACCGCACCATGTCGCGGTACAGCTCGTGCCGCACCCCCGCCAGCCGGTGCGCGAACTCCTCGTCCAGTTCGGACAGCCGGACCGTGTCGCGGGCGTGGAAGAGGGCGTCCAGCATCAGCTGCTCGTACGGCAGGAGGGAGCCCTCGCCGCGCCGCCCGGTGCGGGTCAGCGTCCACTCGATCGAGGCGAAGCGCTCGTGCGGCAGCTCCTCGATGCACAGGTAGCCGCGGACCGCCAGGTCCACCACCGTCGCGGTGATGTCCACCACGTCCGCCTGCTCGTCGATGAGGGTGCCGATCTGCCCCGGGTGCACGTCGTCGGGCGGCCGGAAGCGCAGGTTCCCGCCTACGCCGGACTGCACCGGGGCGTGGTCGCCGAGCCGGGCCTCGGTGCGCAGCGCCCGTTCGTCCCGCCCCCGGATCCGGATCAGCACGACCAGCCCGCCCACCAGGACCACCAGCAGCAGCCCGAAGACGCTCGCGGTACCGGGTGTGATCGCGAACGCCGAGGCCAACGACCAGGTGCGGTCCAGCACCAGGGTGCTGGGCGCGGTCCCCGACGGGTACCCGACCACGATGCCGAGCGTCTGGCCCGCGTCCAGGTCGGCCTGCAGGAAGCGGGCGATGAGTGCCTGGGAACCCCCCATGTCGGAGGAGGTGCAGTAGATGGAGCTGCGCGGTTCCCCCGCGGAGCACGACAGGGCCTGCGGCGGCTGGGGGGCGTCCACGACCACCGTCGTCTCGTCGACGGGGGCGCTGTACCCGCCGACAGCCGTCCACTCCAGCTCCAGCCGCTCGCCGATGCCCTCGACGGCGCCCAGCACCTTGTAGTCCACGATGACGAACCCGCTGCCGGCCACGGTCAGCGTGGCGTCCAGGGTGGTCTCGTGCTCGGTGGTCGAGACGGCCACGGGGCTGCCGTCGCCCGCCTGCGCGGTCAGGTCGACGACCTCGTACTTCCGGTCGTGCTCGGTGTCGTAGGGCTTGCGGACGAGGAAGGTCCGCGTGAACTCCTCGGGGCCGCCCCCGCCGAAGGTGATGCGCTCCTGCGCGTGCAGGACGCCGTTCTGGTCGAGGCGGAAGGAGATCTCGTTGACGATCTGCCCGTCCGCGGCCTCGCCCGGCCGGACCGCGTGCGTCGGCGGCTCGCTCTGGGCGGCCTCCGCGGCGGGAGCTCCCGCAAGCAGCGTCCCGACAAGGACCACGACAGCCAGCACTCCTCGGGAAGCCACCCCCGCCACCCCCTCCACATCCCGTCCACCGGCTCGCATTCGGGGAGCCTACCGGCCGAAGGTGGCCGCATCGAGAAAGGAGCCGGGACAGAAGGCACCCCTTTTCACCCGGCATAATCGAAAAGTCGCATCGATGGTCCGGCCACGGGGGTGGTGGCTGGGAAGGAGGCGGGTCGACTCGATGGCACAGCCGAGTGGGGGCCGCGGCCGCGGAGGCGAGTACGCGCTGCCCGTGCACGCCGCCAAGCCCCGGCCGCACCTGGACATAGGCGTTCTCGTCGTGCTCATCACGGGCCTGGCCGCGGTCGCGCTGGCCGGGTTCGCGACGGTGGCGTCCTTCTTCGAGACGGGAGCCCGCCCCGTCCCACCGGCAGAGCCCGCGGCGGAGGCAACGGCCGACACGGAGCAGTACCAGGCGTCCCTCGCGCGGGAGACGCTGAGGGCGAACCCGCTCTACACGAGTGGGCAGCTGGCCTCGGTCACCTGCCCCGCCCCGGCTCTGGACGTCGACGACCCGGTCTCCATGGAGGCGTTCCTGCACAGTGTGACCGACTGCCTCGACAAGGCGTGGAGCGTCCACTTCGAGGACTCCGAGCTGCCGTTCGAACCGCCGAACCGGATCTACTGGTACACCTCCGGGCAGAGCCCGTGCGGAAACTACCCGGTCGAGGGGTCGTCCGCGTTCTACTGCCACGCCAACAAGGGCCTCTACCTCGGAGTGGAGGACATCGTGGAGACGTCCGGGCACATCGGGGAGGCCGAGGCGTACACCTTCCTGCTCAGCCACGAGTACGGCCACCACGTGCAGGGCGAGTCGGGCATTCTGGGCCAGTACCAGCAGTCGCGGGGGGACAGCGAGGCCGCCGGTGAGCGGGACCTGTGGACGCGCCGCAGCGAACTCCAGGCCAACTGCCTGGGAGGGGTGTTCCTGGGCTCGGTGGCGGACAGCTTCCCCATAGGGGAGGACGAGCGCGCGGACGTCCTCGAGGACGCCGCGATGCGCGCGGACCGCGGTGACGTCCACACGCACGGGACCCCCGCCAACGGCCGGATGTGGACGGAGCACGGGATGGACCGGATGGACCCCGCGTCCTGCAACACGTGGGAGGCCGAGGAGGAACTGGTCGACTGACCGGAGCGGCGGGCGAGCGAGCTGAGGCGGTTGCGGATGCGGGTGTACGGCGGGGCAGGAGACGGCGGTGCGCGCTCCGCGGATCCGCCCGCGCGCGGCATCGCCTTCTACGCCGCGGTCGGGGCGGCGGTGCTGGCCCTGGTGGTCCTCGTGTGGCACAGCACCGCTGCGGGAGGCGGTCCGGCGGGCCCGCACTCGGCCGGTGCCGCCTCGACCGCCCCGCTGGAACCGGCTCCGGGAGACGAGCACCGGTCGGTCACCGGCGGGCCGAGTCCGGGAGCGCCCACCGGTGAGACCGCGCTCCTGCACAACCCGCTCTACTCGACCGGCCGCCTCGCCCCGCTGCCCTGCCCGGCGCCGGAGCTCGACATCGACTCCTCCGAGTCGGTCGAGGACTTCCTCAACACGGTCGCGGACTGCCTGGACGACACCTGGGCCACCCAGTTCGCCAAGGCGGGCCTGGTCTTCGAGCCTCCGGGGCGGGTCTTCTGGGACGAGCCAGGGGTCAGCCCGTGCCGTGAGTACCCGTCGACCGCGGGCGGGTTCTACTGCAGGTCCAGCAAGAGCGTGTACATCGGTACCGCGGACGTGGTCGAGAAGTGGAACCGCAGCACGGACAGCGTCGTCTACGCCTCCCTGCTCGCGCACGAGTACGGCCATCACGTGCAGGGCGAGTCGGGGCTGCTGGAGTACTACCACGAGCGCCGCCGCCTGGAACCCGAGACCGCGCAGCGGAGCGCCTGGACCCGGAAGAGCGAACTCCAGGCGAACTGTCTGGCGGGAGCGTTCCTCGGCGCGGTGAGCGTCACCTACCCGATCGGCGGAGCCGAACGCGAGGTGATCATCGAGGACGCGGCCGCCACCGCGGACCGCGCCGACAGCACCGAGGAGGAGCGCACGCACGGCTCTGCGGACAACAGCATGCTGTGGATCGAGCACGGTATGGAGCACCAGTCGCCCGGGGCCTGCAACACCTGGAGCGCGGACGAGGACGTGCTCCAGTAGGAGGCCGTCCGTCCGCCGCTCCCGGACGGTGCGCCGGGGCCGCTACCAGCGACCGTACGGGCCCTCACCGGGGCGGCCGATACCGCGTACCGCGGGGCGCACGTCGAGGATGAAGATCAGGGCGGCGATCAGCGCCAGGATCGTCATGAACACGAACCAGCCCATCACCGCGCCGAGCGAGATCAGCGTGCCCGCGCTGAGCAGGCCCACCCACAGGCCCTTGGTCTGCTTGTCCATCGCGGGGAACGCCTGCGCGGGCGTGCGGACGGCTTCGACCAGCGCGTACAGCGTTGTCACGAAGATCGCCAGGTAGATGACTTTCCACAGCAAACCGATAAAGGTCATGGCGAACACGTGAGCACCCGGCCTTTGCCTAGCGAGAGAACCTTGTCTTCAGGGTAAACGCGGGACCGCCGCGAATCGTGCCCGGAACAGGCCGGGCGGCGCCGCGTCACATGGGCAGGTGCCACAGGGCGAGCGTCGTGGTCATCAGGGCGACAGAGCCCAGCAGGACGGCCGCGGTGGCCGACCGGGACAGCTCGGCCGGGTTGAGCAGGCGGGACACGCGGGTCACGACCTCGGGCTGCTGGGAGTTGGGCACGACCGCCATCGCTCCGGCGGGGACCGCGGGACCTCCCGCGGTCCCGAAGCGCACCAGCGCCGTCGCCAGCTCTCTGGGGGAGTGCTCGCGGCGGGCCCGGTCGTCCGCGCACATCTCGATGAGCAGCGCCACGGTGTTGTAGTACTTCTCCATGAAGCCGACCCGGGGGAAGGCGCGCTTGAGCGAGGAGAAGGGGAGGAGGACGAGGTCGTGCCGCTGGCGCAGGTGGGCGTGCTCGTGGGCCAGGACCGCGGCGAGCTCGTGGCGGTCCAGCACCGCGAGCGCCCCCGCACTGATCACGATCTGCGAGTTCAGCACACCCGGCAGGCAGTAGGCCGCAGCGGCGGGGTGGTCCAGCACCCTGGCGCCCGGCACCTCCGGGTCGTCGCGGGCCACGAGTTCGAGCAGGTCGCGGTGGCGGCGGCGGGTGCGCAGCACCTGGACGAAGGAGGTGACCAGGCCCCAGAAGAGGAGCAGGGTCAGCCCGACCGCGGCGACGACCGCGACCACCTGGGTGGCGGCGAACCGGTTGCCGTCGAACGCGGCCAGCTGCGCGCCGTTCACGCTCGCGTCCCGCGCGAGGGCGAGCAGGCCGTGCGCGACCCCGCGCCCGTAGGAGGTGAGGCCGAAGGCCAGCAGCGCGCCGATGGTGGAGATCCCCCAGGCCAGACCCAGCGCCTGCCAGGCGATGATCGCGATGTGGGGCCCCCGGGCAGGCCATTCGGCACGCCGGAGGTGGTAAGCGGCGAAAAGACAGCCGCCTGCGATCGTGGTGAGCAGTGCGGCACTGACCATTCGACTACGTCCTAGGGCTCGTCGCTCTCCGCGAGCGCGCGGCGAAGCGCTTCGGCTTCCGGTCCGCTCATCGACCGCACGAAGGCGGCCAGCGCGGCGTCCCGGTCACCCGTCTGACCAAGCGCGTCGAACATCAGTTCCGAGACGTAGTTCTCCCGGCTGGCGGCCGGACGGTAACGCCACGCGCGCCCCTCTCGGGTGCGTTGCACGACCCCCTTCTTGGCGAGTCGGTCGAGCACGGTCATGACGGTCGTGTGCGCGAGATCGCGGTCAGAGAGGGCGCGCCCCACTTCGCGAACCGTCATTGGCTCGATTCGTTCCCACAGTACATCCATTACCGCACGTTCAAGGTCGCCGAGCCGATTCATAGAAGTCAGTTTACCGCCGGTAGTACTACGGCACGTAGGGGGTAGGGCTCCCGATGTGCGACCTGCGGAAACGCCACGATAGCGCGTCCCGATGTGCGGTGAATAGTACTTCCCAGACCCAGCCATGATCATCCCTGCTTAGGAAGAGCCCTAGCCGCGGCGCGCTGGCGGGTGATGAGCGCCTCGATCTCGGCGACCGGCATCCCGCCCGGCGTGTACGCGGCGAGCGCGGCCTCGTGGGGCGGGAGCGAGTCCCGGATGATCCGGGCGGTGCGCAGGATGCTGCGGACGCGGTCTACGACGTCGGGGGGGATCCCCTCGCCGGGAGCGCAGCCCTGCTTTGCGTGCCCACCCGAACGCGGTGTTGCGATTGATCCCCAGCTCTCGGGCTGTCCCGGTGACGTTGCCGGACTGGGCCATCCGTTCTAGGAACCGTTCCCGCAGCCGGGCTAGTTCTTGCTTGGAAAACGACACGGTGGTCGCAACCTCCCCAGAGTCAGGGTGTTGCGACCACCGTTAGAACCCAAGATCCGGGGGGCCGTCGCGTTTTTCAGAACTGGTCAGAGCCTGCGACCTGCCCGATCGGGAACACGTGCCGGGACGCAGCGCAAACCGTTTCCAGCGCGTGGATCGGCGCATCGTCCATGGAGTAGCTGACCCGCAGCACCTGCACCACCCACTCGCCCGGAACATCCAGGAGATCGGCCTCATACGGTGTCGGCGGCCGCGCGGTCAGCGTCTCGGTGGCGTGACTGAAGACGTGGCCCATCTCCTCGATAGCGGCCTGGAGGGTTGGGAGGACGAACCCGTCCCCGTCGAGCCGGGTCCCCTCGGCGACATCCACCCGGAAGTAGGACGTCGAGATTCGCACCGGTACCGTGTTCGCCCAGAACATTTTGCGGCGCGCGATCACGTCCTCACCCGCTTCGACGCGCAGCCCAGCGGCAACGTGCTCCGACGCGGGTTCGCGGCCCACGTAGAGCATCTTCCGTTCCGGTTCCAGGCCCTGCTGCGCAGCCTCGGTGAGGTACAGACTCCTCGATCCGCGGGTTGCCGGCGGGGTCGGTAGCGCCCGCTGTACGAGGATGCGCGGCCGCGGTTCGGTCGGCCCGGCAGGCGCCTGGTGGTCAGCAGCGCCGGCCTTCTTCATTTGCGAGACCCGCCCCGGGGTGACGCCGAGGTGTCGGGCGATGTCCTCCTGGCGGAGCCCGGACTGCTGCGCCTCGATGATCGCGGCACGGCGAATTCGGGACAGCTCCACGGACTGCCCCTGGAGTGTGGTCATGGCGCTCGACGCGGCGCGCGCCCGGTCGAGTGGGTCGGTGATGGCTGCAATGTCGTGCAGCGTCCTCGCATCCACGCTGGTGGGTCCTCTTCTCGAAATCCACCCGCGAACTTTAGCCCCTCTATTGTGCGTGGTCGCACGGCTGGGTTACCGTCGCGGTAGCGCAAAGTTTAGCCCCTATAAATAGTCTCCCATAAGGGACTATCCGGGGTAGAGAGGGCGGGCGGATGATTGGCGGTCACAGACCCCAGTTTGCCCCACACCTCTGGCTCGCGCGCTCCGGACGCCGCGCGGCCGTGCCTGACTTGGCGGTCACCGGTCGCGCGGCCCCATCTCCCTGGTGGAGCGGCCCTCCCAGCCGCATGCGACCGAAGGATCGATGATGCGCTTCCTGTATCTGCTTGTTTCGCTACTGCTGGCGATGGCCACACCGGTTCGTCGGACCGGGCCCGCCCAGCCGGTGCTGCCCGCGCCGCGCCACGCCGCGCCCCCGCGCCGCCAGGCCCGGCCCATCCCCGCGCCCGAGGCCCGCATCCCGAACTACCCGGCGTTCGCCGAGACCGCCGAAACCCACAGCCCCCTGTGGGAGATCACCTACGAGTACGGTGGCCGCGCCCCCTACACGGCGCGGCACCGCGCCAACGGCACCATCGTCGCCGCGGGCGACCTCGCCACCCTGGACTGGGCGCTGTACGCCTACGTCGTGCCGCCGACGAACCCGGACATCGCCCGCGCCCGCCCGCCGCGCGGCGGCCGCGCCCGCGCCTACGCGCCCGCCCCGTGACCCGGCCCCGGCTTCGGCTCCGGTTGCGCCTGGACCTGGCCCTCACGGCCGAACAGGAGCAGGCGTACCGGTTCGAGCACGGACTCGGCCCCGAGCAGGCGATCCGCGACCACGTCCGCGACCTGGTCCAGGCCGAGCTGGAGGGCCTCGGCGTGGACTGGTGGGACATCACCATCGACTGAGGGAGGACGGCTGTGGCCACCTACGACATCGGCGGCGACCAGGCGGCTGGCCCCGAAGGCCGGGAGCTGTCGCCCGGCGAGCACTGGCTGACGGCCGAGGAGATCGCGGCCCTGGTCGCGCCGGACGCGATCCGCGTCGAGGTCGTGGACCTGAACTCGGTCGCGGTGCACGTCGGCTGCCGGGTCGAGGTGTACACGGCGGCGGACGACGGGCCGGAGCCGCTGTCCGGCTCGGTGGATCCGCGTGCCGTCGAGGACGTCGTGCGCCGCCTCGCGGCCGCCTACGGGCAGGCACTATCTCTGCTGCGGTCGCCGCATCTGCGGGAGCCGGGCGCCGCCGAGCAGGCGAGCGCGTGGATGCGGCGGTCGCCGTAGACGCCTGCCAGCCAGGGATGAGCTGGCAGGCGGGCCGCGCACGCGAAGAAGCCCCCGCACTCCGTACTGTAGGACCCCTGGCCAAGTACTTGGTCCCCTTGTGGGGAAGGGGGTCCGGCGTCTTCCGTCAACGGGTCGCGCGGACACTGAGCGGGCGGCCGGGGCGGGGCCCGGCCGGGACCCCGGTGTCAGCGCGGCCACACGTGGCCCTTGAACGTGGCGCGGTTCAGGTGGATCGGATGCCTGCCGACGTTGTGCAGGCGCAGATCCATCGTCCGGCCGTCGGCGATCCGGTTGACGACCGGGATCACCGGGAACTCGCGGCCGCCCGTGCCGAGCCCCTCCGCGGGCGGGTGCAGCTGGTACTCCTTCGTGGCGCGGATGTAGTCGACCATGCGGATCTGGACCTCGCGGCCCGTCTCCAGCCCCTCCAGGTCGAGCCACAGGGCCCCGTTGACGTCGCCGGGCCTGGTCATGACGGCGAGCCCGTCTTTGTGCGCGGTCCCGGCGGTGTCGGTCCACACGGTGTCCCAGCGCAGGGCGACGTATCTGCTGGGCGGGATCTCCACGCGCTTGGTGTGCGCCATGTTCAGGTAGTGCGGCATGTCGTCCTCCGAAGAAGGAATGCTTCCCCAGGTCGCGGGTTCGGCGAAGGTCCCGTTCCGGACGAGGGCGTACGCCTCGTCGCCGGGGCACGACGTCGGGACGAAGTCGCGGTGCCCCTTCACCGTCCCGGCGATGCTGGAGCGCGGCTCCATGAGCCACTCGCGGAGCTGGCGCACGGCGTTGACCTGGCCGGGGGTGATCTCGTCGGTCGGCCCGGTCGCGAGCGTCACCGAGTAGTGGGTGGTGTTGCCGCCGGGTTGCGCGGCCTGGGTCCGGAACAGGCCGCGTCCCTCGATCACGTAGGCGTGCGGACACGCCATGAAGGAGTTCCCGGTGAAGTACACCGTTCCCTTGCGGCGGGCCAGCCAGGTCCCGTTCGGAGTCGTCGGACACCAGATGTGGCCTTCGTAGGGCTCCCGGGTGATGGAGAACGTCGACTCGCGCGCGGCTGCTGCCTTGGGAGAGAAGTGGGTCTTCCGACGCAGTTCGACCTTCCACATGTCGTACTTCGTGTTCTTGGTGGGAGGCCGACGGCGCAGCGAGGTCGCGTGGCCGGCCAACGTCGCGGCGAACTGGAACGCCTCGGCGGCGGCTCTGCTCTTCTGGCTGAGCGCCTGAGCGTCGACCGTCCGGTTGCCGTGCCCATCCGCCAGCAGAGACACCTGAAGGAACAGGTCGAGCTGGGCTCGGGTGAGCGTGCGCAGGAACTCGTGTCGCGGTACCCGGTCCGGTGCCTGGTCGGCCAGGACGCGCTCCGCTCCCGCGGAGAGGCGGAACTCCGCCACGTTCCTGTTCCGGGCCTCCCCCCATCGGGGAACCCCGTCCGGAACGGGACCGGGCGGGGGGAACCCGTCACAGGCGGGGCCGAACAGGGCGTGAAGTGCCGCTCTGATCCGGGCCGCGTTCCCGGGGTTCTTCTGTTCCGACTGGCGGATCGCCACCCCGGTGCCGGGAGACCGGCTCCTGCTTTGTGGCTTGTCGTGGCCTTCGGCCCAGAACCACGCCACCAGTTCGACGAGGGCGTCCGACCACTTGGGTTCGGTCGGCAGGCCGCCACAGGGCGCTGACAGCGGGACGCGGTCCCGGTAGGTCAGGGACTCGGTGGTCGCCCACACGCGCTCACGCCCCTGCGGTGCGCGCTCTGCCCGGCCGGTGGCAGCCCACTTGCCGCTGCCGTCCTTCTTCCCTTCGGTGCCCGTGCGCCGGTGGAAACGCTCCACGGGCCACCTGTGGGCGGGGGTGGTCAGGGAGGAGTGGTCCCGGCCCTCCATGAGCACCAGTTCCCGAGAGGCCTTCGGGAAGATGTTCACGGCCAGAACCGGCTGCCACTGCGACATCCCGGTCTCGTGGTGGAGAGTGAGGACGATGTCGCTCTCGTTGACCTGCCGGAAGGTCTTCCAGCCGTCCTCGGTGAGGATCTCGGTCGATTCGTCGACGCAGTAACCGATGTCGGCCCACCCGCGAGCCGGCCCGGTGTGGAACTCCCTGACGCGCCTCCAGTAGGCGAGGCACTCGGCGTGGGGCTTGTCGGCGAGGCGCTGGTCGGTGGAGTCGTAGTGGATCACCAGGCCGCTCTTCGGGTCGGCCCGCCCGGCCGGGGACGGCCCCCAGCCGAGGGCGGATCTGGACACGTAGTTCTCGGGACGGGGCATACGGCCCTCCGTGCGGGGAGAGAACGTCCTTGGGTAGGGCTTTACCGGATTGTTTGCCCCGGAAGGGCAACGGTTAAGCACCTTCCGGAAACATGTGGTCGCTCAGGGTGAGAAAGTGCGATAAGGGCTGTTCGCGACCGCCAAGGCCGGTCGCCGGGGGATTCGTGTGAGAAGGGGGCGGGGATGAGGATCGGGCTGGTTCGGGGCGACATCACCGAGGAACGGGTGGACGCGGTGGTCAACGCGGCCAACTCCACCCTGCTCGGCGGAGGCGGGGTGGACGGCGCCATCCACCGCAGGGGCGGCCCGGAGATCCTGGCCGAGTGCCGGGCGCTGCGCGCCTCCCGGTACGGCGGAGGATTGCCCACGGGCCAGGCGGTGGCCACCACGGCCGGGCGGCTGCCCGCGCGGTGGGTGATCCACACGGTCGGGCCGGTGTACAGCCCGACGGAGGACCGTTCGGCGCTCCTCGCCTCCTGCTACGCCGAGTCGCTGCGTGTCGCCGACGAGCTCGGCGCGCGCAGTGTGGCCTTCCCCGCGATCTCCACCGGCGTCTACGGCTGGCCGATGGACGACGGTGCGCGTGTCGCCGTCATGACACTCCGCGAATCTTCTACTACAGTGGGTGACATTCGGTTTGTCCTCTTTGGCGCTGAGGCTTACTCGACCTTTGCCTCAGTACTCGCCGAACTCTCACTCGAGTAGTCCCTGACCTTGAGGAACGATACGTGTTGGGTAAGTCATCGGCGTTGACCGCGACCCTGGCCGTCGCATCGCTCACCGTGATGGCCGCATGCGTTGTGGCCGTTGCCGAGGACAGGGCCACAGACGCGAACGCCGTCACGGAGAGCGCCGGCGAATCCGCCGCCACCGATCCCGACCGGGTGCGCCCCTTGCTCGGACAGGTCGGGCTGCTGCCGCGCCCGTACGACGTCCCGGTGTGCCGGGAGCCGGGCACCGACGAGATCATCGAGGTTCCCGACAAGGGCGCGCCCGACGACACCCGCGCGATCTGGGTCCGCCGGCCACCCGGCCCGGACAGCGCGGACCGGCCGGTCCTGTACCTGCTGCACGGCTCCACCGGCACCCACCGCTGGCTGCGCGACGCCGACGTCGGGCCGCTGCTGGACGAGGAGATGTGCCGCAGCGGCGTGGAGTTCGTCATCGCCGCCCCCTACGGCCAGGAGGAGATGGCGAGGGACACCGAGTGGGGCGACTCGGTGGACGGCAGCTTCAAGATCGAGACCTTCGTGACCGACAAGGCGATCGAGGCGGTCGAGGGCGACAACCCGCGCCCCCGGGCCCTGCGCGCCATCGGCGGCTTCTCCATGGGCGGCTACGGCGCGGCGGCGCTGTCCCTGCGGCATCCGGACGACTACGCCCAGGTCGTCAGCTGGGCGGGTTACTTCAAAGTGGACGACCCGTCCGGAACCTTCGGCGACAACCCCGATCCGCATGCCCCGGACCAGCTGCTGGACGGACCCCGCGCGCGGGACATCCGCTTCATGCTCATCGAGGGGACCGAGGACGAGACACCCCTCCAGGAGGGCGTGATCGGCGGCGAGGCCGAACGCTTCGCCGCCCTGCTGGCCGAGCGCGGCATCGAGCACACCACCCTGTTCCCCCCGGGCGGCCACACCATGGACGCCTGGCGTCCGACCTTTCCCGACGCGGTCGACTTCCTGGTGGAGGGCTGGCGCGCGCCTGCGGGCCCCGAGGACGCCTGAGCAGCGGTCCGGAAGCGTGACCTTCCCCACTCCGCGCGGCAGGCGGAGCAGCGGGACCGGGCACGCGGAGCCGGAGGTGCCGGGGCTGCGAGCCTTCCGCCGCGCCCCGATCCCCACCCCGATCTCCGGGCGGCCGGGACCACGCGGCCATTATTGGGAACACCGCGCCACCGAGCGGCTGTTGACCGATGTGGCGCGCAGTGAGCGCGTGGGAACGGGAAGGGACGAGGAGTCGAGTGGAGACACCGGACGTGGCGCGGGGAACCGGGACGGCTGCCCCTCGCAGGATCGCCACCATCAGTCTGCACACCTCTCCGCTCGACCAGCCCGGCACCGGGGACGCGGGCGGGATGAACGTCTACGTCGTCGAGGTCGCGAAGCGGCTGGCCGAGCGCGGTGTCGCCGTCGACGTGTTCACCCGGGCCACCTCCTTCGACCAGCCGCCCGAGGTCGAGATGGCCCCCGGGGTCACCGTCCGGAACATCGCAGCGGGCCCCTACGGCAAGCTCGACAAGGCGGCCCTGGCCCGCTACCTGTGCCCGTTCGTGCACGGCGTGCTGCGCGCGGAGGCGGAGAACCTCGCCGGGCACTACGACCTCGTGCACGGCCATTACTGGCTTTCCGGGCAGGCCGGATGGTCGGCCGCGCGGCAGTGGGGCGTGCCGCTCGTGCAGTCCATGCACACCATGGCCCGGGTGAAGAACATGGCGCTGGCCGAGGGCGACACCCCCGAACCCGAGGCGCGGGTGCGCGGCGAGGACGAACTCGTCTCCTTCTCGGACCGCCTCGTCGCCAACACCGACGAGGAGGCCGTCCAGCTCGTCAACTACTACGGCGCCGACCCCGACCGCATCGCGACCGTTCCACCGGGGGTGGACCTGGACGTGTTCACGCCCGGTCCGCGTACGAGGTCGCTGCGCCGGATCGGCCTGCCCGCCGACGCCGTGCTGCTGCTGTTCGTCGGCCGCGTCCAGCGTCTCAAGGCCCCCGACGTGCTGCTGCGCGCGGCGGCCCGGCTGGTGGAGCGTGCGCCCGAACTGCGCGACAGGCTCGTCGTCGCGATCGTCGGCGGCCTGTCCGGGACCGGGTACGCCGAGCCCGCCCACCTCGTCGAACTGGCGGACTCGCTCGGCATCGCCGACATCGTGCGGCTGGAACCGCCGCGCTCGCGCACCGAACTCGCGCACTACTACCGGGCCGCCACCGTCACCGTGGTGCCGTCCCACTCGGAGTCCTTCGGCCTGGTCGCGGTGGAGTCCCAGGCCTGCGGTACGCCCGTGGTCGCGGCCAACGTGGGCGGGCTGCCCACGGCGGTGCGCGACGGAGTCTCCGGAGTGCTGATCGACGGGCACGACCCCGAGGACTACGCCCGCGTCCTGCAGAGGGTGGTCACCGAGCCCGCCGGGCACAGGCGGATGGCCGCCGCCGCGGTCCGGCACGCGGCCGGGCTCAGCTGGTCCGCGACCGTGGACGGACTGCTGGGGGTCTACCGTGGCAGCCTGGAGCGGCAACAGTCGAGGATCGCCTCGTGCGGGCGCGTCTGACGGGGGCCGGCGGGCCGGCGGGACCGTCCGCGCGCCGGACGCGTCCGGCGGCCGACGGCGATCAGGAAAGGACCGGTATGCCAACGCGGGAGCAGGCCGACGCGGCCGCGGCCATCAGGGCCGCCCTCGAGGAGGCCGAGCTGGACTACGAGCGGCCTAACCAGGACGCCTTCCTGGTGACCCTCCCCGGCCGTCGCAAGCTCAAGACGCTGGTGTGGCTGAACATCGGCGACCACAGCCTGCTGGTCAAGAGCTTCTTCTGCCGCCGCCCCGACGAGAACGAGGGCGAGTTCTACCGGTACCTGATGCAGCGCGGCGACGGCATGTACGGGATGGCCTTCACCGCCGACGAGGTGGGGGACGTGTACATCACCGGGCGGCTGCCGTTGGGCGGGGTCACGCCCGACGAGGTGGACCGGCTGCTGGGCTGCGCGCTCACCTACTCCGACGAGAACTTCAACCCGGCGCTGGAGCGCGGGTTCGCCACGGCGATCCGCAAGGAGTGGGAGTGGCGCACCAGGCGCGGGGAGAGCCTCCGCAACCTGGAGGCGTTCCGGCACATGGTGGGGGAGCGGCCGGGCGGATGACGCCGCGGCGAATTGGCGTAGACCAGTGGGCGGCCCGGTGCGATGCGGGCGGGGACGGGTCGCTAGGCTGAGGGGCATGTCGACTCTGGTTCTGCTGCGTCACGGCGAAAGCGTTTGGAACGCCGAGGGACTGTTCACCGGTTGGGTGGACGTCAACCTCTCGGAGAAGGGCGAGGAGGAGGCGCGCAAGGGCGGCAGGCTGCTGCTCGACGCGGGCGTGCGCCCCGACGTGGTCCACACGTCCCTGCTCAAGCGGGCGATCCGCACCGCGAACCTCGCCCTGGACGAGGCCGATCTGAACTGGCTTCCCATCAGGCGCTCGTGGCGGCTCAACGAGCGCCACTACGGGGCCCTCCAGGGCAAGGACAAGGCCCAGACCCGCGCCGAGTTCGGCGACGAGCAGTTCATGACCTGGCGGCGCTCGTACGACACGCCCCCGCCGCCGCTGGCCGACGACAACGAGTTCTCGCAGGTCGGCGACCGCCGGTACGCGGACCTGCCGCCCGAGCTGATGCCGCGCACCGAGTGCCTGGCCGACGTCGTGGACCGGATGCTGCCCTACTGGTACGACTCGATCGTCCCGGACCTGGCCGCGGGCCGCACCGTGCTGGTCGCCGCGCACGGCAACTCCCTGCGCGCGCTGGTCAAGCACCTGGACGGCATCGACGACGACACGATCGCCGGACTCAACATCCCCACGGGCATCCCGCTGCTCTACGAGCTCAACGACGACTTCACCCCCCGCAAGACGGGCGGCGAGTACCTGGACCCCGAGGCGGCCAAGCAGGCCATCGAAGCGGTCAAGAACCAGGGCAAGAAGTAGCCCGCGCGGTTTTCGCAGGAGCGGCCCCGTCCCGGGAAGGGGCCGGGGCCGCTCCCAGTTCCGGGAGCGCCGCGTCCGCCTAGCGGTCGGCGCTGAGACCGGTGTCATGGGCGATGATCGCGGCCTGGACGCGGTTCTTCACCCCGATCCGGGCGTAGACCGCGCTGACGTGGGTCTTGACGGTGTCCTCGACCAGGTGCAGCTCACGGGCGATCTCGGCGTTGGACAGGCCCGCGCCCAGCAGCGCCAGGACCTGCCTCTCCCGCGGGCTGAGAGCGGAGATCCGCTCGTGGGCGGGGTGCGCGCGGTTCTCCCTCCGGTTGCGGAAACCGGTGATCACGCGCCGGGTCACCTTGGGGGACAGGAACGCGCCGCCCTCGGCGACCGCGCGCACCCCGGTGATGAGCTCGCGCGGTGCGGCCGCCTTCAACAGGAAGCCGCTGGCGCCGTCGTCCAGGGCGCGGGACACGTACTCGTCCCTGCTGAACGTGGTCAGCATCGCGACCGTCGTGGCGGGGGAGGCTCTGCGGATCAGGGTGATGGCGGTGAAGCCGTCCGTACCCGGCATCTGGATGTCCAGGAGCGCGACGTCGGGCCGGTGCCGCCCGGCGAGCTCGGCCGCCTCGCGCCCGTCGGACGCCTCGGCGACGACGGTGATGCCGGGGTCGGAGGACAGGATGGTGCGGATCCCGACCCGCATGAGGGGCTCGTCGTCGGCCAGCAGCACCCGGATCACCGGTCGGTCTCCTGCCGCGCGCCGAGGGGCACCGTGTCCTTGCCGACCAGCCGGCCGTCGGCGAAGCACAGCCGGTAGGCGTTCGCGAGGGTCCCCGGCCAGGCCACCCTCGACCGGTAGTAGGAGCACGTCCACGCCCCGGAAACCGGTGGACCGGCCGCGGAGGGCGGATCGATCATCTGCGTCGGCGGCAGTACGGCCTCGACCCGCTCCTGCCCGTCCCCGACGCGCAGTGACGCGAAGGCCTCCGGGGCCAGAACGGAGCGGGCCGACGTGTGGCCGTAGTACCCGCCCCAGGCCAGTACGAGCGCCGCGAGGAGCCCGAGGGGAACCGCGATCGCGGTGACGAGTCCGCGGTTCGCCCGCTGCCGGGTGGCGGCGCGCTGGCGTTCGGACTCCGACGGGGCCCCTTTCCCGAGCGGGGCCGCCCCGTCGTTCGGCGGAAGCCGCGCGATCACCTCGAAGCCGCCGTCCGGCCGGGGACCGGAGGCGAGGGACCCGCCGTCGGCGCGCACCCGCTCGCGCAGCGCCGCCAGGCCGCGCCCGCCGGAGGCCCGCGCGCTCTTCGGGGGGCCGGTCGCGGGGCCGTTGACCACCCTGGCGACGACGCCGCCCCGGACGTCGGGGTTTCGGGACAGGCGGACCGCCACCGCCGCGCCGGGGGCGTGCTTGGCGGCGTTGGTCAGGGACTCCCGCACCACCGTGTAGAGAGCGGCGCGGGTCGTCTGGGAGAGGTCGTGCCAGAGGCCGCCGCCGTCCAGCTCCACGGCCATCGCCGAGGCGCGGGCGTGCTCGACGAGGGCCCGGAGGTCCTCGTGCCACGGCTCGGCGTCGTCGGGGGGCCGGTCGTCGTGCAGGAGCCCGATGATCTCCTGCAACCGCTCGACCGCCCCGATCGCCCCCGCGCCCAGTTCCGCGGCACCGCGGCGGTAGTCCTCCGCGCCCAGGTCCTCGGCCACCTCCAGGGCGCCGGCGCGCACGGCGATCAGGCTGAGCTCGTGCCCCAGCGAGTCGTGCATCCGTGCGGCGATCCGGGCGCGCTCGCGCAGCCGCTCGCGTTCGGCGGCCACCTCCTGCTCGCGTTCGAGGAGTTCGGCGCGGCGCCAGCCCAGCCCCGCGGCCTCGGCGCGTTGCCGCCGGTAGCGGCCGACCAGCCACGGAAGCAGCGCGAACAGGACCGCGACGGCCCCCTTCAGGAACGCCGGCGTGGCGCCCTCCCACAGCAGCAGCGCCGCGGCCGGCTGCCCCAGGAGGACTCCGGTCAGACAGAGACGGGCGCCCCGGCCGGTGGGCGGGGACCATCCGATCAGGTAGGCCGGCACGGCCATGAGGGGGGCGAACGGCGACACGGGCTGGGTCGTCGTGAAGGGGGTCAGGGAGTCCAGCGCCGCCGCGAGTACGAAGCCCGCCAGCAGCAGCCCCCGGCCCGCACTCCTTCCGGAGGGCGCGGCACCACGCGCGAGCGCGCGCCGGAGGGTGCTCCGGCGCGCGGTGACGGTCGTTTCCACGGCTCCAAAGCTATTTGAAGCCGAGCCGTGTCGGTATCGCGCGAAGGTGGCGTCCGAGCGGTGTCCACTGCCACGAAAGGACCAGAAAGGCCGGACAGGCCGACCGCTTTCCGGCGATGCCCGAGGAGCGTCGAGATCCTTAGCGTCTCTCCTGTCCGAGTGAAGACGACAGACACGTGGAGGATCCGGGATGTCCGATGGAGACCCAGAGAGCCCCGGCGGTACGCCGCGGCGCGGTACGGCAGGAGGACGGCGGGGCGCGCTGGTGGGCTGCGTCGCGGTCGTCGTCGCCCTCGTCGGGCCGCTCGCCGGGTCCGCGGGGGCGCTGAGCGGGCCGGTGGACGAGCCGGTGAGCGCGGCCGAACTGGACCGTTTCGCGGAGGCCCACCTGGAGCGCGTCGGCCTGCCCGGCGCCACCATCGCGGTCACCAGGGGCGACCAGGTCGTCCACACCGGCGGGTACGGGTACGACTCCGAGGGGAATCCGATGCGCCCCGACACCCCGATGCGGATCGCGTCGCTGAGCAAGTCGATGACCGCGCTGGCCGTCATGCAGTTGGTGGACCGAGGGGACGTCGAACTGGACCGCCCGGTCCGCGACTACCTGGCCGAGTTCGAGATCGCGGATCCGCGCGGAGACGAGATCACCGTGCGCCAACTGCTCGACCAGAGCTCCGGGATGTCCGACCGCACCTTCCACGACGCCTCCCGACCACATCAGCCCGGCTCCCTCACCGAGGCCGTCGCGCAGATGCGCGACGCCGGACTCGCCGCGGACCCCGGCGCGGAGTGGACATACCACAACCCCAACTACCACGTCGCGGCCCGCCTGGTGGAAGTGGTCGGCGGAGAGCCGTTCGAGGAGTACCTGGAGAGCCGCGTCTTCGAGCCCGCCGGCATGAGGGACACCTGGTCACTGGGGGCGGCCGACAGCTCCGACCAGGCTCCGGCCCTCGGGCACATCCGCGCCTACGGCGTGAACATCGCCGTCACCGAACCCGACGGTTTCAGCACGGGATCGGGCGGGGTCGTCTCGACCGCCGAGGACATGGCGCGGTGGCTGATCCTCCAAGGTGACGGCGGACGCCTGCCGGACGGCACGCCCCTGGTCTCCGCGGAAGCGGTGGAGGAGATGCACACCCCCTCGGCCCCCAACGGGCGCTACGCGCTCGGCTGGATGCGGCGGGCGCCCGAGGACAGCGGCGGTTCGACCCAGGTCTGGCACGGTGGTGTCGTCTCCACCTACTCCTCCTACCAGGTGCTGGTCCCCGAAACCGGTTACGGCATCGTCGTGCTGTTCAACAGCGGCATCACACTCAACGAGAACGACACCGGGCAGATGCTCGAGGGACTGATCGCGCTGACCGAGGGCAGGACCCCACCGAGCGAGGGCTCGGTCCTGTGGAAGGTGGACGCGGTGTTCGGCGCGCTCACCCTGCTCGTGGCGGCCCTGGGAGTACGCGGGGTGCTGCGCGCACGCGTCTGGGCCTCACGGAGGGCGGGACGCCCCTGGTGGGCCACCGCGTCGCGCATGCTGCCCCACCTGGTCCCCCCGGCGGTGCTGCTGTCCGCCAACGCCGCGGCGACGTTCATCATGGGAGGCAGGGACGGCACATGGTTGCAGCGCTTCTACGGCATACCCGCAGAGCTGATCTTCCTGGCGGTCGGTGCGCTGGTCTCCCTCGCGGTACTCGCGGCCAGGGGAGTCGCGCTGTCGAGGGTCGGACGGCGGCCACAGCCCCTACCGTGACCTTGTGACCGGCACGCCCCCGTACGGGGGCGTGCCGCAGAGGCCACAAGAGTCACGGCGATCGGAAGAGGTGGGGAGAGTGATCGGGTTGCGGATTCGGACTTCGGTGCCGGTTCAGGGGATGACCGCTTCGCCTCCGGGGGCCGGGCCGCAGGCTTGAACTTCGGTGTTTGTCCAGGGGGCGACCCCTTCGGCCCCGAAGGGCAGGCCGCAGGCTCGAATTTCGGTGTTTGCCCAGGGGGCGACCCCTTCGACCCCGAAGGGCAGGCCGCAGGCTCGAATTTCGGTGTTTGCCCAGGGGGCGACCCCTTCGACCCCGAAGATCAGGCCGCAGGCTCGAATTTGTAGCCCAGGCCGCGGACCGTGACGATGAACTGGGGGTTGCCCGGGTCGGACTCGATCTTCGCGCGCAGGCGCTTGACGTGGACGTCGAGGGTCTTGGTGTCGCCCACGTAGTCGGCGCCCCAGACCCGGTCGATCAGCTGGGGGCGGGTCAGGACGCGTCCGGCGTTGCGGAGCAGGACCTCCAGCAGCTCGAACTCCTTGAGGGGGAGCTGCACGCTGTCGCCGCGCACCGTCACCACGTGGCGCTCCACGTCCATGCGGACCGGTCCGGCCTCCAGGGTGGCGGGCAGAAGCGTCTCGTCCTCGCCGCGCCTGCGCAGCACCGCGCGGATGCGGGCCACGAGCTCGCGCGAGGAGAAGGGCTTGGTCACGTAGTCGTCCGCGCCCAGCTCCAGACCGACGACCTTGTCGATCTCGCTGTCCTTGGCGGTCAGCATGATCACCGGGACGTTGGACTTCTGTCGCAGCGTGCGGCACACCTCCGTGCCCGACAGGCCGGGCAGCATCAGGTCGAGCAGGACCAGGTCGGCCCCCGTACGGTCGAAGGTCTCCAGTGCGATCGTGCCGGTCGGGGCGATGGCGACCTCGAAGCCTTCCTTGCGGAGCATGTACGACAGGGCGTCGCTGTAGGATTCTTCGTCCTCGACGACGAGTACACGCGTCACTGTGCTGCCTCCCGATAGGTATTTCCACCGGAGCGCTGGGGCTCCCGAGTTTCGGGCCGGGGCAGACGCAGAGTGAACGTCGACCCCGAACCCTCCTTGCTCCACACGGTCACTTCCCCACGATGGTGGGTCATGATGTGCTTCACAATCGCCAGGCCGAGACCGGTGCCTCCGGTCGCCCGGCTCCGAGCCGCGTCCACACGGTAGAAGCGCTCGAAGACTCTTTCCAGGTCCTGTTGTGGGATCCCGATGCCCTGGTCGGCCACGCTGATGTCCACTGTCGAGGAGGTGACCAGCACCGATACCGAGACCCGGGTGCGCTCTGGACTGTACGCGACCGCGTTGGCCACCAGATTGCGCATGGCGGTCACCAGCAGGCCCTCGTCGCCGACCACGGACACGCCTTCGGTGCCGCTCGACACCAGTTCGATGTGCTTGGAGTCGGCGGCCATCCGCACCGCGTCCAGCGCCTCGTCCACGACGCTGTCGAGCGGGACGTCGGTGGGCTCGGCCATCGGCTCGGCCCCCTGGATGCGGGACAGGGTGATGAGGTCCTGGATGACGCTGGTCAGCCGCGACGCCTCCTGCTGCATACGACCGGTGAAGCGGCGCACCGCCTCGGGGTCGTCGCTGGCGTCGGCCACCGTCTCGGCGAGCAGCGACAGCGCGCCGACGGGGGTCTTCAGCTCGTGGCTGATATTGGCGACGAAGTCCCGCCGTACGGCCTCCACCCTCCGCCGTTCGGTCTGGTCCTCGGCCAGCACCAGCACCAGTCCGGTGCCGCCCAGCGGGGCCACCCGCACCGCGAAGGACGTGGAGTCGGGGCCGAACTTGCGCACCGCCACCTCGATCTCGGTCTCGCGGATCACGCCGTCCCGGCGCACCTGGCGCGCCAGGGCCAGCAGGTCCCCGATGACGAGCTCGTCACCGCGCACGAGCCGGTAGGCGCGGGCCGCCGAACTGGCCCGGAGGACCCGGTCCGCGGGGTCCAGGACCACCGCCGACGACGGCAGCGCCGCGAGTACTTCGGCGATCCCCGACGGCAGTTCCGACTGCGGCGCCGGATTCGGGGTACGACTACGGCCCGCCTCACTCATTCGAAACGCCAGACCGGCCGCGACCCCTGTCACGAGTCCGACGATCCCCGCGATCGCGGCCAACAGCTCCCCTTGCACAATCCGATCGTAAGCGGGCAGAACGCCGCTTTACCCGATTGGCCATGTGTTACAACCGAGGTTCCCCGAGAATTCATCATCGCTTCCGCGGTGATTCAGTTACCACCTGGGACGATTGAGGCCATGCGCGACACTTACCACGAGGACCTTGACGCCCTCACCGAACGGCTGGTCGAGATGACCAGGCTGGCCCGCCACGCGATCGCACGCGCCACCACCGCGCTGCTGGACGCCGACCTCTCGGCCGCCCAGGAGGTCATCTCCGGAGACGCGGAGATCAACCGGCTCAACGAGGAGATCGACAACAGCGCCTTCGACCTGATGGCGCGCCAGCAGCCCGTCGCACAGGACCTGCGCACCATCATCACCTCGCTGCACATGTCGGGTGACCTGGAGCGGATGGGCGACCACGCGGTGCACATCGCCAAGATCGCGCGCCGTCGGCACCCCGACTCGGCCATTCCCAAGGAGCTGCGCTCCATCGTCCTGGAGATGGGCCACCAGGCCGAACTGCTGGTGATCAAGGCCGGTGACGTCGTCTTCAACAGGGACGCCGAGACCGCGCTGGAACTCGACGCCGACGACGACCGGATGGACCGGCTCCGCCGCAAGCTGCTCGAGCGCATCCTTCGGCAGGGGTGGGAGCACGGGGTGGAGGCCACGATGGACGTCACCCTGGCGGGCCGCTTCTACGAGCGCTTCGGCGACCACGCCGTGCACGTGGCCGACCACCTCGTCTACATGGTGACCGGGGAGAGGCCCAAGGACATCGACACGGACGCCTGATCCGGGCGGGGACCGGAATCGGCACCAGCGGGGCCGTGGCGTACGCCACGGCCCCGCGTCACGCGCGCGACCATGGCCGAACGCCGGTATCCCGGGTAGAATGGAGGGATTCCCGGTGTGGCCAGGAGAAGCGGCCCCGGACGTGTCCCACAAGCTTTCTCAGAGGTCCGACAAGCACCCCGGGTTGGCTTTGTCAAGCCTGCAATTATGGCTTTGACCTGCGCGTTCACAAATCCAATAGGTACGTTAAGTCGTAGATACGTGGTACCCTTGTGGTAGCGGAAGGGGTACTTGTCACATGACTTTCAAGGTCGGCGACACTGTTGTCTACCCCCATCATGGGGCTGCTCGCATTGAGGCTATCGAAACACGGACCATTAAGGGCGAGGACAAGATTTACCTCGTCCTCAAGGTCGACAAGGGCGATCTTACGGTACGAGTGCCGGCGGACAACGCCGAGGACGTCGGCGTTCGCGACGTAGTGGGTCAGGAAGGCCTGGACAAGGTCTTCGAGGTGCTTCGCGCACCGCACACCGAGGAGCCGACCAACTGGTCGCGGCGTTACAAGGCGAACCTCGAGAAGCTCGCCTCCGGTGACGTCAACAAGGTCGCCGAGGTCGTCCGGGACCTCTGGCGGCGCGACAAGGAGCGCGGTCTTTCCGCCGGCGAAAAGCGAATGCTCGCCAAGGCCCGGCAGATTCTGGTGAGTGAACTCGCCCTCGCCGAAAAGACCAACGAGGACAAGGCAGAGGCCCTTCTCGACGAGGTCCTCACGAGTTAGCTGAGAAATAACGCATTGATTCGCGATATGCCGAGGGTGGGCGTCGGAACAGACGTCCACCCGTTCGCGTCGGGACGCACCCTTTTCCTCGCCGGACTCGAATGGCCGGGCGAGGACGGGGTCAGCGGACACTCCGACGGTGACGTGGCCGCCCACGCGGCCTGCGACGCTCTCTTCTCGGCCTGTGCCCTGGGGGATCTCGGTGCGCACTTCGGCACCTCGGACCCCGCCTGGCACGGGGCCTCCGGGGTGGCACTGCTGTCCGAGACCGCCCGGCGGGTACGGGAGGCCGGGTACGAGATCGGCAACGTCGCGGTCCAGATCATCAGCAACCGGCCGAAGTTCGCCCCGCGCCGCCTCGAAGCCGAGAAGACCCTCTCGGAGGCGATCGGGGCGCCGGTGTCGTGCTCGGCGACCACGACCGACGGTCTGGGGCTCACCGGTCGCGGAGAGGGCATAGCGGCGGTCGCCACGGCCCTGTGCGTCCGGGTGCGCCGCTGACCGACGACGAGGAAGGGCCCCGTTCAGACTGAGCGGGGCCCTTCCTCGTCGTCGGTCAGCGGCGCACCCGGCGTGCGGACCGGTCAGTCCCTCGGCGGGGTCGGTGCGCTGCGCACCCGCCCGGACGGGGGTTCCTGCGGAAGGCTGCCGGTCTTGCGCGGCCGGAGGACCATGGGCCGCTTGCGCAGCTGCGGAAGGGGTTGGCGACGGGGCTCCGGTTCGGGGTCCGGAGGGAACCACACGGCGGGTTCCGGAGACTCCCCGACGGGCTCGTGCGCCTCATCGCTCGTGGGGTCGTCCAGTGGCTCGTCCGCGTCGAAGCCGTCGTCCGGCGCCATCGGGTCGCTGTCGCTGTCGCTGTCGCTGTCGCTCGGGTCCGGGGTCCGGAGGGAGGGCAGCGGCACCGGTTCGGGGGAGGCGGCCGCCTTCCTGATCGCGCTCTCCTCTCCCGTGCGGGGGCGCCTGGGCAGTTCCTCGTCGTTCCCGGGAACATCCGCGACATCCGTGACATCCGTGACATCCGTGACATCCGCGACCTCTGCGGGGACCGGGGGCGGTTCGGGGGCGACCGGCCGCGGTTCGACCGTCCAGTTGTCGGGGGCGGACAGTTCCTCGGCCCGGAGCGGGACCGAGTCCACGAAGGACTCGGGTACGGTCTCGGCCGCGGGAGATCCGAACGGCCGGATGGGTTCCTCCACGGCGGGGTCCGCGGCCGGAACCGGAGCGGGAACCGGATCCGGGGCGGGCCTCGGAGCCGGCCCGGAGGCGGGCCCCGGATCGCGGTCGGCGTGCTCGTCGGCGAAGCGCGGCACCGGAGCGGCCGAGGCGGGGCGGCTCGTCGCCGCCGTCCGTTCGGACCCGGACCGGTCGGCGTCGTCGGAGCCGTGCCCGGCCGGGGTGTCGCCGGTGCGCGTGCCCGCCCGGCCCCGGCGCGGCCGGGAGCGCTCGCCGCGCAGTTGCAGCGTGATCCACAGCAGGAGCCGGAAGGCGATCAGCAGCGCGATCCAGGGCGCGACGGCTACGACGACCGCGGCGGCCCAGTCCAGGAGCTCGTAGCGGAGCGAGTTCATGGCGCTGGCGGCGGCCGCCAGCAGGATCAGCGTCAGTACGAGGGCGTCCACCCAGAGGCGGCGCCGCCGCTGGGCGTCGCGCAGCAGGTAGGTGGTCCAGAAGGCCATCACCAGCAGCAGGGTGAACAGGGCCGGGTACAGGTGGGCCAGCCGCTCGTCGATGCCGCCCCGGACGGCGATCTGGTAGATCCCGTTGTAGGACAGCAGGATGGCGCAGGCCGCGATCGTCGCGACGCCGAGTACCGCCGTCATGATGACGCCCGTGCGTGGTCCCCCCGTGCCGGGCGGCTGCGGCGCGCTGCGGGGGGCCTGGGCTTTTCGGGAGGAATTGGCTGCCATTGTGCGCAGGCTAGTCCGTAATGGCCGCTCGCACGAGGCTTCCGCCCGAAACCCGCTGGAAGTGGCGGGCGGTGGTCCGGGGCATAATCACGGTCGATTTCCCGTTCCCGCAGTTGGGGCTGTTCGCCCGCGTCCTCGCGGTGGTGTTCCGGCGCGGTGCCGATCCGGCGTGTCGCGACTTCGGCCGCGGCATTCCGGGGAATTACGTGCGGACCGCTTCGGGGGCCGGAGCGCGAGCGCCGCCGGCCCCCTCCCAGCTGCCGGGCGGTTTCGCGGGAGGTCGAACCGTCACCCGGAAAAACCGCGTTGTACACGTGGAAACGGCTACCCTTGACAACGTGAGTCTGCGCTTCTATGACACCCGAGCCCGCACGGTCCGCGACTTCGTCCCGCTGAACGAGGGACGTGTCTCGCTGTACCTGTGTGGTGCCACGGTGCAGGCTCCCCCCCACATCGGGCACATCCGCTCGGGAGTGAACTTCGACATCCTCCGGCGCTGGCTGGTGTACCGCGGGTACGAGGTCGTCTTCTGCCGCAACGTCACCGACATCGACGACAAGATCATCCGGGTGGCCGGGGCCGAGGGCGTGCAGTGGTGGGAGGTGAGCGAGCGGAACCAGCGCGCGTTCACCTACGCCTACGACGTGCTCGGCTGCCTGCCGCCCACGGTCGAGCCGCGCGCCACAGGGCACGTGCCGGAGATGATCGGGCTGATGGAGCGGCTCATCGAGCGAGGGCACGCCTACCCGGCGGGGGACGGTTCCGGTGACGTCTACTTCGACGTCCCGTCGTTCCCCGAGTACGGCGCGCTGTCCAACCAGCGCGTCGAGGCGGTGCGCGCGGCCGAGGACGGCGACGAGCGCGCCAAGCACGACCCGCGGGACTTCGCCCTGTGGAAGGGCGCGCGGCCGGGCGAGCCCTCCTGGCCCACCCCGTGGGGGTCGGGCCGGCCGGGCTGGCACCTGGAGTGCTCCGCGATGGCCACCAAGTACCTCGGCCCCGTGTTCGACATCCACGGCGGCGGGATCGACCTCGTCTTCCCGCACCACGAGAACGAGACCGCGCAGTCCAACGCCGCCGGGGACGGGTTCGCCCGATACTGGCTGCACAACGGGATGCTGACCACCGGTGGCGAGAAGATGAGCAAGTCGCTCGGGAACTCGCTGCTGATCCCCGAGGTGATCCGCCGCGTCCGCCCGGTGGAGCTGCGCTACTACCTGGGGCAGGCGCACTACCGCTCCGGCCTGGACTACTCCGAGGAGTCGCTCCAGGAGGCGGCGGCCGCCTACCAGCGGATCGAGGGCTTCCTCACCCGGGCGGGAGAGGTCACCGGCCCGGTGCCCGAGGGCGCGCCGGTGCCTGACGAGTTCGCCGCCGCGCTCGACGACGACCTCGGGGTCTCCCAGGCGCTGGCGGTCGTGCACGGCCACGTGCGCGAGGGCAACTCGGCGCTGGCCGAGGGCGCCAAGGAACGGGCCGCCGAACTCGCCGCGCGGCTCAGGGCGATGCTCTCGGTGCTCGGTCTGGACCCGTCGGCCCCGCAGTGGGCCGGTTCGGAGGAGTCGGGCCTGCGCGAGGTGGTCGACGTCCTGGTGTCGGTGGCGCTGCGCCAGCGCCAGGCCGCGCGCGCACGCAGGGACTACGCGGCGGCCGACGAGATCCGCGACCAGCTCGCGGAGTCCGGGATCCTTGTCGAGGACACCCCGCAGGGGCCGCGCTGGGAGCTCAAGCGCGGTTAGTTCCGGGACGCGTCCCAGGCCACGGCCGTCGCGGCCGTGGCCTTCACCATGCCCGCCGAGAAGGCGGAGAGAGGACGGGCACCATGCCGTCGAAGAGAACGAAGAAGGGTCCGACCAAGGGAAGCGGAGGCAAGGGCCGCCGCTCGCTGGAGGGAAAGAAGGGAACGCTCCCCGCTGAGGAGCGGCACTGGTACAGCGGCAAGCAGCGCTCTGCCGCGGCCAAGCGCGCCCAGGGCAGGCCGAGCGGGCCGGCGCACCCCGTCGCGCAGACCAAGGGGGGTGGCGCCGAGCTGCTGATCGGCCGCAACCCGGTCCTGGAGGCGCTGCGCGCGGGCATGCCCGCCGCGAAGCTGTTCCTGTCCAACAGCCTCGACCCCGACGACCGGATCACCGAGGCCACCAAGCTCGCCGGGGCCAAGGGCATCGAGATCCTGGAGATCAACCGCTCCGAGCTGGACCGCCGCTGCGACAGCAACGGTCTGCCGGGCGCGGTCCACCAGGGCATCGCCCTGCAGGTGCGCCCCTACCGTTACTGGGACGCCGAGGGCCTGCTCGACGCGGCCCTGGCGGGCGAGACGGTTCCGCTGATCATCGCCCTGGACGGGGTCACGGACCCGCACAACCTGGGCGCCATCGCGCGTTCGGCCGCGGCCTTCGGGGCGAACGGCCTGCTCATCCCCGAGCGCCGCGCGGCCGGAGTCACCATGGCCGCCTGGAAGACCTCGGCCGGCACCCTCGCGCGCCTGCCCGTCGCCCAGGCCGTCAACCTGACCCGCGCCCTGGAGCTGTACAAGGAGGCGGGCCTCTTCGTGGTCGGCCTCGACGCGGACGGCGACACCAGCATCGACCGCCTCGAACTGACGACCGGTCCGCTGGTGGTCGTGGTCGGCTCCGAGGGCAAGGGCCTGTCCCGCCTGGTGCGCGAGTCCTGCGACGCCGTGGCCGGTATCCCGATCAGTGGAGCGGAGTCCCTGAACGCCTCCGTGGCCGCCGGGGTCTCCCTCTACGAGGTCGCCCGCCGCCGCTCGTCAGCGGACTGACTCCGGAACCGGTACCATTCCCCGTGGGTGTCTCGACACCGGCCGGCGTGGCTCAATTGGCAGAGCAGCCGCCTTGTAAGCGGCAGGTTAGGGGTTCAAGTCCCCTCGCCGGCTCTCACAACCGAAGAAGCGGCACTTGGCAGGCTTGACGGGAACGGCCCGTCCGGATTCGTCCGGACGGGCCGTTCCCGTCCGCGGTCTCACCCGGGAGAGCCGGGGGCGGGGGAGGGGGCGGCCGTCCGGGAGTCGCGGGACAGCCACTTCCTCGTCACCGCCGCCTCCAGGTCCACCCCGTGGAAGCGGGCGAGGAGCAGGACGTGGCTGAGGACGTCGGCCATCTCCGCGTGGAGGTCGTCCCGGATCTCCTCGGCCGACCGGCCCTTGGGGCGGGCCCGGCCCGTGGCCATGAGGTGGCACTGGGTCAGTTCGCCGAGCTCCTCGTGCAGCTTCAGGACGAACCAGTCGGCACTCCGCTCGATGTCGAACCTGGCGGCGTAGCCCTTCGAGACCTCTTCGACCGCGGCCGACAGCTGTTCGATGTCCACTTCGAGGGCACTCCCCACTCCCGTCGTCCGATGCCCGGTCTGGCCGGGCCCCGGCCTTGTCCCCGGCGGTTCCCGCAGGCCCTGCGCGAAGCCCGGTACCGAGCCTTCCAGAAGTCGTACCGGGCCGGACGGTGTTCCTCCGAAGCCACGCTTCCTTCCGCTGCTCGTCGTGGCTGACGGGGCCGGGCCCTCCACGCGATCGGTGGCCAGCGGACCGGTTCGGGCCCGCGGCCCGACGGGTTCACGCGGAACCGGTTTTCGTCCGGGGCGCGCGGTGTGTCGGTCCCTGCCGTTTCGGCCTGAAGGGGTGCCTCCGTGGTGAAGTGGTCGGAGGCGTCCCTTGTCACCGTGATCCGGGCCGCCGAGGCCCGGTTTTTACCCGGCTGAAAAGTTCCGTCCGTATTCCGCCCGGGTGAGATCCGGTTCCGGTTCGGGTATCCGGGGGGTGGGGACAGGCAAGGCGAGGAGAGAGTGTGCGTGACGGGGACTGGGTGGCGGCGACCGGCGCGGAGCTGCGCGGTGTCCTGAAGGTGATGGTCGACGCCGAATGGCTGCCCGGCGGGGTCGCGGTGGTCGGTTCCGGAACGATGTGGGAGTTCGTCCCGGTCGGACGGGTGGGAACCGAGTGCGGGGAGGCGGTCACCGCGCCCGACGTGCGCTACGACGTGGCGAGCCTCACCAAGATCATGGCCACGTGGATCCTGGTCGGCCGGGCGGTCGGGGAGGGGCTCCTGGACCTGGACGCCCCCATGGCCCGCTACCACCCGGGAGGGCCGTACCCGGGCGGCGCGGTGACGACCCGGCAGATCCTCACGCACACGTCCCGGCTGAACCCGGTGACCTGGCTCGAACGCTACGTCGGAACCGAGCAGCCGCTGGCCGAGGCCATCCTCTCCGAGGAGCTGGAGGAGCCCGGGTACCGCTACATCGACCGCGGCTTCATCCTGCTGGGGCTGCTGCTGGAGCGCCTGTACGGGCGGCCCCTGGACCGGCTGGCGGGCGAGGCGTGGCGGGAGGCCGGGATGACGGCGACGACGTACGGCCCGCTGCCGCGCACGGCCTCGGTCGCCCCCACCGAGCGCCGGATCCCCGGCGCCGCGGCCACCTGGGGAGTCGTACACGACGAGAGCGCGGCACTCATGGGCGGCGTCGCCGGGCACGCCGGCGTCTTCAGCACCGCCACGGACCTGGGCGTGTTCGCCCGGGAGCTGCTGTCGCGGCACATGGGGGAACACGGCGCGAACCCGTTCACCAGCTTCGTCAGGCAGAGCTGGACGCCGCACGAAGTGGTGCACGAGCACTACTCCCGGGGGCTGGCCTGGCTGGTCACCGACGACGGCCTCGTCTACCACAACGGCTTCACCGGGACGAGCCTGTACCTGCACCCGCGGAGCGGCCGCTACGTCGGTCTGCTCACCAACGCCGTGCACTACGGGCGGCGGCGCCCCGGGCTGTTCGACCTGCGGGCGACGGTTCGCGCGGCCTTCAGCGCGTGATCCTGCGCCGACGGCCGCCGCGCTGCCTCCTGCGGCGCGTCCGCCCCTCGGGCGGGGCCTCGCGCGGGGGCAGGTCGTACGGGTTGGACAGGCGCCTGCGCAGCAGCAGGCCCCCCGCCACGGCCAGCACGACGGCGAGCACCGCGCCGCCCGCCCACAGCGCCCACGTCGGGACGAGCGGCCTGTCGGCGAGCTCCTCCGCGATCTCGGGGTCGAAGGCGGGCACGTCGGCGGCGATCACGTCGGCGGCCGCCATCGCCCGGGGCGCGTTCAGCACCCCGGCTCCGTAGCCCGGCTGCCCTTCCGCGCCCTCGGGGAGCACGGAGCCCGAGAGGAGCGCCTCGGTGACCTGCTCGGGGTTCAACTGCGGATACCGCGACCGGATCAGCGCGGCGACGCCGGAGGTGAACGCCGCCGCGGCGCTGCTGCCAGTGGCGGCCAGGTACTCGCTGTTCGGAGCGGGGGCGATGATCTCCTCGCCCGGCGCGGTCAGCGCGATGTGGTCCTGGCGGCTGGAGAAGTCCGACACCAGTCCGTCCTCGCCCACCGACCCCACCGCGAGCACGCCTTCGTACGCGGCCGGATAGGCCGGCCCGCCGTCCACGCCGCCGTCGCCACCCGAGACGACCACCACCACGCCGTTGGCCAGCGCGTTGTCGATGGCCCGCTGCTCGTCCTCGCGGCCCTCGGAACCGGCGTTGGCGTCGGCGAGCGAGACGCTGACGACCTGCGCGCCCTGGTCCACGGCGTACCGGATGCCCTCGGCCAGCGCGCTGCCGGACCCCGCTCCGCCGGGGAAGTCGCCCCGCTCGGGGTCGTCCTCGTCGAGCGCCACCCGGACCGACAGGAGGTCCGCGTCGGGGGCGACCCCCATGACCCCGCCGCTGTGTTCGACGCCGTGTCCGCTCGCGGAGACGATCCCGGCCATCATCGTGCCGTGCACGCCGTAGTGCTCGCTGCCGGGCGCCAGGTCCTGCCCGGTGAGGTCGGGGCCGGCGGTGACGGAGCCGAGGTCGGGGTGCTCGGTGTCCACACCGGTGTCCAGCAGGGCCACCGTGACACCCGCGCCCCGGGTGGTCTCCCACACCTGGGAGGCGCCGACCGTCTCCAGCCCCCACTGGTCGTATCGCAGGTCCGCCACGTCGGCCGCGGCCGGAACGGTGAGCGGTCCGGCGACGACCGCCGCGCAGGCGCCCAGCGCGATGAGTGTCCCGGTCCGTGTCATGCGCATGGCGGTGCAACCCTCCCCGACGGCCGATGGCTCCCTCCCCCGCGCGGCCCGACCGCAGCAGCCCCCGAGGTCCGGTCATTCTGTCATGCGCGGGTGCGCTCCGAGCTCGACCGGATCACCGACGTCCAGGCCGAACACCTCGGCCGCGCTGCCGCCGTTCACCGCGAGGGCCAGCCTCCCGGCCGAGTCGGTCAGCAGCAGCGGCTCGCCTGCCCCGACCGCGCCGAAGGTCCGGGCCGCGGCGAGCGGACGGGTGCCGCCGGGCAGGCGGACGGTCAGCGCGTCCGGCGCGGACGCTCCGGCGAGGGCGGCGCGCAGGTCGCCGGGCCGCAGGGACAACTGGCAGTTGCCGAACCGGTCGACGGCGCGCACCTCGCCGCGGGCCGATCCCGTGGAGACCTCACGGAGCGGCTCGGGCAGCCGGGCCAGGCCCGCCGGGTCCAGCTCCGGGCCGACCCCGGCCGGGGGCAGGCCGGCGGCGATCCGCGCGCCGACGGGGGCGTAGACGTCCCGGCCGTGGAAGGTGTCGGACACCGGACGCCGCCACAGCGACTCGTCGGTCAGCTCGAAGGCCGCGTCGATCCCGCCGAGCGCCTCGGCCGCCCAGACCAGCAGGCCGTTGTCCGGGCCGACCAGGACGTGCCCCCCGGCGGCCAGCGCGACGCTGCGCCGCTCCGTGCCCACCCCGGGGTCCACGACGCACACGTGCACCGCGCGCGGGAACTCGGGCACGGTGTCGGCCAGCACGGTCGCGCCGCGCCGGACGTCCCCCGGCGGGATCTCGTGCGTGATGTCGACGACGCGCAGGCCGGGGGCGTGCCGCAGCATCTGGCCGTGGCAGGCGGCCACGAAGCCGTCGCGTGTTCCGTAGTCGGTGAGGAAGGACAGGCACCTGTGGCCGCCTGGGTCGGTCATGCCGGGTCGCTCCTTCGGTCGGCTCACCCGGCCGGGAGGGGCGGGCCCTCTTCCCGCCCGCTGCCGCGCGGCCCTGTCGGGTAGCCTCCGGAGTACGGGAGGGCCGTCCGGCGGAACGCGTTCCCGGGTTCATGTGGACTCGCTAGCATAAGTCGCGCCAATCCGGACGAGGAGGCGCCCAATGTCCGATGCAGGGCCGAGAGACCGGGATCCGTCCGATCTCCCAGCAGACGGGGCGATACCCGTCGACGAACCCCGACTGGACGAACGCGAGCAGCGGATCCTCGCCTTCGAACGCCAGTGGTGGAAGTTCGAGGGTTCCAAGGAGCAGGCCATCCGTGACGAGTTCGGCTTCTCGCCGACCCGCTACTACCAGCTCCTCAACGGCCTGATCGAGCGCCCCGAGGCGCTCGTCTTCGACCCCATGACCGTCAAACGGCTCCGCAGGCGGCGTGCCGACCGCCGCCGCCAGCGCACCGCCCGCAAGCTGGGCATCCAGTTGTAGCCCCGGGGACGCCGACCCGCTCCCCGTCGAGCGCCGCGACCGGCGCGGCGCACGTCCCACCACCGAACGGGAAGCCGCCCATGACTCCGTACCGCCCGACCACCGCGGACGGCCGCGCCGCGCTCGACCGCATCCAGAGCGAGCCCGGCCGCGCCCTCCTCGCCTTCGACTTCGACGGGACCCTCGCCCCGATCGTGCCCGACCCGCGCGACTCCCGGGCGCACCCGGGCGTCGTCCCGGCGCTGCGCGCCCTGGCCGACCGGGTGCGCGCGGTCGCCGTCGTCACCGGCCGCCCCGCCGCAGTGGCCGTGGAGTACGGGGGGCTGGACGCGGTGCCGGGCCTCACGGTGCTCGGCCAGTACGGCCGGGAGCGCTGGGAGGACGGCCGCCTCGCCGTGCCCGACCCGCCGCCGGGCGTGGCCCGGGTGCGCGCGGCGCTGCCCGGGGTGCTCAAGCGGCTCGGCGCGCCCGACGGCACCTGGATCGAGGACAAGAACCACGCCCTGGCCGTGCACACGCGGCGCACCGCCGACCCCGACGGCGCGCTCGACCTGCTGGGCGCCCCGCTCGCGGACCTGGCGGAGCGGGCCGGACTCGCGGTGGAGCCGGGCCGCATGGTCATCGAACTGCGCCCGCCCGGCATGGACAAGGGCGTGGCGCTCACCGGCCTGGCCGGCGCCCTGGGCGCGGAGACGGTGCTGTTCGCGGGGGACGACCTGGGGGACCTGGCGGCCTTCGACGCCGTCGAGCGCCTGCGCGCCGACGGCGTTCCCGGGCTGAAGCTGTGCAGCGGCTCCGCCGAGGTCGTCGAACTGGCCGCGCGGGCCGACCTGGTCGTGGACGGCCCCGCCGGGGTCGTGGCGTTCCTGGAGGACCTGGCCCGGACGCTAGGAGTCTGAGTCCGCTTCCTCGCCGCCGATGCGCTTCTTCCAGGGGCCGTCCGCCAGCAGCCAGTGCGGGACGATCCGGACCGGGAAGGGCGCGTCGGTGGTGAAGACGTCCTCGCCGAACACCTGGGCGGTCTCGACGTAGCGGTCGCCGTCGAGGCGGAACTCGGCGATGCCGGGCTTGTCGGTCGAGGGGCTGACGATCCAGTACGACCCGATGCCGAACCCGGCGTACTCGCGCAGCTTGGTGTGGTGGTCGCGGAACACGCTCTCGGGCGAGACCACCTCGACGGCCAGCAGCGGCGGCCTGGTGAGGTAGGGCCGCTCGGCGTCCGCAGAGTGGATGACCGCGAGGTCGGGGATGCGGTGGTGGGCGCGGTCGGCGTCGAAGTCGATCCCCGGGCCGGACAGCACCATGAGGTCGTCCGGCGCGATACCGCCCAGATAGATGGTCAACCGGGACTCGATGAGGGTGTGCAGGAACACCGGTGCGGGCGACACGTCAAGCCGCCCTTCGACCAGCTCGTACCGGCGACCGTCGTCCGGCATCCGCAGCAGGTCCTCCGAGGTCAACCGCCGGTGCGGTGCGCGTGTCTCGCCAATAGTCATGACTGCCATATTGCCTCCCGTCGTGCATGGAAACCAGTATGGCGACCCTGGGTGACGGTCAAGGTCGGAAGCGGTGATATCGCCTGGTCTGGCCGCATGCGGCCAGACCAGGCGACGCGAGATCAGCCCAGGGCCCGGAGCTGGTCCAGGAACCAGCGCTGCGGGGGCAGCGCCACCGCGGCCTCGACCAGGCGGTCGTTGCGCTTCCTGCGCTCGTCGCCGTCCATGGCCAGCGCCTCGTGCAGCGCCGCGGCGGTCTCGCTCACGTCGTACGGGTTGACCAGCAGCGCGTCGGAGCCCAGGTCGTCGGCGGCCCCCGCCTCGGTGGACAGCACCAGGGCGACCCCGTTCTCGGACAGCACCGGCCCCTCCTTGGCGACCAGGTTCATGCCGTCCCGGATCGGGTTCACCAGCAGCACGTCGGCGATCTGGTAGGACGCCAGCGAGCGCGGGTAGTCGTCGTTGACCTCCAGGACCACCGGGGTCCAGTCGGGGGTTCCGAACTCGGCGTTGACCGCCTCGGCGGCCGCGCGCACCGACTCGGTGTACGCGCGGTACTCCGCCACGTCCCCGCGGCTCGGGTAGGCGAACGCCAGGTGGGTGACGCGTCCGCGCCATTCGGGCCGGTCGCGCAGCAGCTCGCCGAAGGCGGCCATGCCGCGCGCGATGTTCTTGGACAGCTCGGTCCGGTCCACGCGCAGGACCAGCCTGCGGTCGCCCACGAGCTCGCGCAGCGCCGCGCGCCGTTGGGCGACGTCCTCGGCGGAGGCCCTCTCACGCAGTCCGTCGGCGTCCGCGCCCAGGCCGTGCACGCCCACCTGGATGACCCGGCCGCCGTAGTCCACGGTCCGGTTCTCCCAGTTCACCTCGGCGCGCAGGAACGTCTCGCAGCACCGCAGGAACGCGTCCGCCCAGCGCGTGCTGAGGAAGCCGACGTGGTCGGCGCCGAGCATGCCCTCCAGGAGTTCGCGGCCGACCCGGCCGGGCAGCATCCGGAAGTACTCCGGCGGGGCCCAGGGCGTGTGTGAGAAGTGCGCGATGCGCAGGTCCGGGCGCCGGCCTCGCAGCATCCGGGGCACCAGTGCCAGGTGGTAGTCCTGCACGGCCACCTTCGCGCCCTCGGCGGAGCCGGTGAGCAGCGCCTCGGCGAAGGCCGAGTTGTAGGCGCGGTAGTCCTCCCACTCGGCGTGGAAGCCCGCGTCGAACGCGGGCTTGTTCGGGGTGTCGTAGAGCATGTGGTGGACGAACCAGAGTGTGGAGTTCGCCACGGAGTTGTAGGCGTTGGCGAAGGTGCCGGCGGGGATGTCGAGCATGCGCACGAGCGCCCCGCCGAGGTCGTGCCCCGCTTTGTCCAGCCGGCCCTCGGGCGCGGCGGAGGCGGCCTCGCGGTCGGCGTCGGACAGCGCCGCGCACACCCACAGGGTGTCGGTCTCGGCGGTCACCGAGCTCAGTCCGGAGACGAGCCCCCCGCCGCCCCTGCGCGAGTTGACGGAGCCGTCGTCCCCGATCGAAAAGGACACCGGTCCCCTGTTGGAAGCGACGAGGATCTGTGCCTTGTCCACCTGTTGGTCCACCTCTCAGCGGTTCGGGTCGGATGCCCCATTTGACTACACCGCCCATACGGTGACGGGAGGCGGGTCACGTGACGTTCTCGGTATGTCTCGCCCGGGGCGTCCCTCCGCAAACCCGTCCTTCCCCCGGGAGGGCTTTCTCACGCCCCCGGGCGGGGCCGTGGAACGGGGGCGACCCCGGATGGAAAATCCGACATGCCGTCGGTTAGAGTGACCGACAGGTCTCGGCGCGAAACCGGGCGACAACTTCATATTGCTCATCCAGAGGGGTGGAGGGATACGGCCCTGCGAAGCCCCGGCAACCATCCCGGTACACGTTTCTCGTCAAGTGCGGGGCGACCGGGACAGGTGCCAACTCCGTCCCGTCGCCAGAGCGGCGCGGGAAAGATGAGGGGAGACGCCTCATGGTGCTTGCCGCCACGGAACCCGCCACGTCCGCCACCGACGCCTTCGGCCCCGCCGTCGCGCTGTCCTGCCGCGAGTGCGGCGCGCGCTACGAACTCGGTCCGCGGTTCGCGTGTACCGAGTGCTTCGGCCCGCTGGAAGTGGCCTACGAGTTCGGACGGGTCACCCGCGAGTCCATCGCCCGGGGACCGAACAACATCTGGCGCTACAAGGACCTCCTGCCGGTCCCGGGCAACGTCCAGGACCTGCCGAACATGAACCCCGGCCAGACCCCGCTGGTCAGGGCCGACCGCCTCGCCGCGGAACTGGGGCTGCGCTCCCTGCACGTCAAGGACGACTCCGGCAACCCGACGCACTCCTTCAAGGACCGCGTCGTGGCGATCGCCGTCGAGGCGGCGCGCACCTTCGGGTTCACCACCCTGTCCTGCTCGTCCACCGGGAACCTCGCCGGCGCGGTCGGGGCGGCCGCCGCCCGGGCCGGGTTCGAGTCCTGCGTGTTCATCCCGGCGGGCCTGGAGGAGGGCAAGGTCGTCATGGCCGCTGTCTACGGCGGCCGGCTGGTGGCGATCGACGGGAACTACGACGACGTCAACCGGTTCTGCTCCGAGCTCATCGGGGACCCGGCGGGTGAGGACTGGGGGTTCGTCAACGTCAACCTGCGCCCCTACTACGGCGAGGGCTCCAAGACGCTCGCCTACGAGATCGCCGAGCAGCTGGGCTGGCGCCTCCCCGAGCAGATCGTCATCCCGATCGCCTCGGGCTCCCAGCTGACCAAGATCGACAAGGGCTTCCAGGAGCTGGTCAAGCTCGGCCTCGTCGAGGACAGGCCGTACCGGATCTTCGGCGCGCAGGCCACCGGCTGCTCCCCGGTGGCCAGGGCGTGGGAGAACGGCCACGACGTGATCCAGCCGGTCAAGCCCGACACCATCGCCAAGTCGCTGGCGATCGGCAACCCCGCGGACGGGCCGTACGTGCTCGACATCTGCCGCCGCACCGGCGGCGCGGTGGAACACGTGAGCGACCCCGAGATCGTCGACGCGATCCGGCTGCTGGCGCGCACCGAGGGGGTCTTCGCCGAGACGGCGGGCGGCGTCACCACCGGGGTGCTGCGCAAACTCCTGGGCAAGGGGCTGCTCGACCCGGAGGCCGAGACCGTGGTGCTGAACACCGGTGACGGGCTCAAGACGCTCAACGCGGTGTCCGGCGCCGGCGTCACCGCGACGATCAAGCCGTCCCTGGGGGCCTTCAAGGAGGCCGGCCTGCTCTGAGCAGGCACCCGGAGGCCTCCTCCGGCCCGATCCCGGCCGCCCTTTCGAGCGGCCGGTCCGTTCCCGACGAGCAGCAGCACGAACAGAGGAGTCCCACAGCCATGAGCGTCAGCGTCCGCGTTCCCACCATCCTGCGCACCTACACCAAGAGCGAGGCCGAGGTCGCGGCCGACGGCGGCACCCTCAAGGAGGTGCTCGCCGACCTGGAGGCCAACTTCCCGGGGATCCGGGCCCGCATCCTCGACGACAACGGCAGGATCCGCCGCTTCGTCAACGTGTACGTGGGGGACGAGGACGTCCGGTTCGCCGACGGCCTGGACACCGAGACCCCCGAGAACAGCCAGGTCTCGATCATCCCGGCGGTCGCGGGCGGCTGCTGACCCGTCCCCGGACACCCTGAACGGCCGGAGCGCGCCGAGCGCTCCGGCCGTTTTCCTGTCCGGGAACGGCCTCCGAGCGTGCCCGGGTTCCTGGCGGGAACCGGTTTTCCCGGCTCTGACCTGCGGGTGGCTTCCGTTGAGAGAAACCGCGAGGGCGTTTGCACTCTCCCGAGGAGAGTGCTAAAAAGAAGACCGTTAGCACTCTCGCATCGGGAGTGCTAATCACGGATCGAGAGATGAGGCCGTGGCCTCCGGCAGACGGGTTGCCGGTCGGGTCGCGGGCGTCCGTCGCGGGCATCGCTCGTTCCTTCGCGTATCAGCCCGGTCTCGGGAGGACCAGAACTCTATGGCAGCCAAACTGATCGCGTTCGACGAGGAAGCCCGGCGCGGCCTCGAGCGCGGCATGAACCAGCTCGCTGACGCCGTCAAGGTGACGCTCGGCCCCAAGGGCCGCAACGTCGTCCTTGAGAAGAAGTGGGGCGCGCCCACCATCACCAACGACGGCGTCTCCATCGCCAAGGAGATCGAGCTCGAGGACCCGTACGAGAAGATCGGGGCCGAGCTCGTCAAGGAGGTCGCCAAGAAGACCGACGACGTCGCGGGTGACGGCACCACCACCGCCACCGTGCTGGCCCAGGCCCTGGTACGCGAGGGTCTGCGCAACGTCGCCGCGGGCGCCAACCCGGTCGGCCTCAAGCGCGGCATCGACGCCGCCGTGGCCCGCATCAGCGAGGAGCTGGCGAACCTCTCCAAGGAGATCGAGACCAAGGAGCAGATCGCCTCCACCGCCTCCATCTCCGCCGGCGACCCCCAGATCGGCGAGTACATCGCCGAGGCGATGGACAAGGTCGGCAAGGAAGGCGTCATCACCGTCGAGGAGGGGCAGACCTTCGGGCTCGAGCTGGAGCTCGCCGAGGGCATGCGCTTCGACAAGGGCTACATCTCGCCCTACTTCGCCACCGACCTGGAGCGCATGGAGACGGTGCTGGAGGACCCCTACATTCTCATCGCCAACTCCAAGATCTCCAACAACAACGAGTTCCTGCCGGTCGTGGAGAAGGTCCTCCAGGCCGGTCGCCCGCTCGTGGTGATCGCCGAGGACGTCGAGGGCGGCGCGCTGCAGACCCTCGTCGTCAACAAGATCCGCGGCACCTTCAAGTCCGTCGCGGTCAAGGCCCCCGGCTTCGGCGACCGCCGCAAGGCCCAGCTCGGCGACATCGCCGTGCTGACCGGCGGCCAGGTCATCACCGAGGAGGTCGGCCTCAAGCTGGAGAGCACCGAGCTGGACCTGCTCGGCCGCGCCCGCAAGGTCGTCGTGACCAAGGACGAGACCACCATCGTGGACGGCGCCGGTGACGCCGCCCAGATCGCCGGCCGGGTCAACGAGATCCGCTCCGAGATCGAGCGCACCGACTCCGACTACGACCGCGAGAAGCTGCAGGAGCGCCTCGCGCGCCTGGCCGGCGGCGTCGCCGTCATCAAGGCCGGTGCCGCCACCGAGGTCGAGCTCAAGGAGCGCAAGCACCGCATCGAGGACGCCGTCCGCAACGCGAAGGCCGCCGTCGAAGAGGGCATCCTGCCCGGTGGTGGCGTCGCGCTGCTCCAGGCCAGCGTCCCGGCCTTCGAGAAGCTGGAGCTGGCCGGCGACGAGGCCATCGGCGCCGACATCGTGCGCCGCGCCGTCGAGGAGCCGCTGAAGCAGATCGCGGTCAACGCCGGTCTCGAGGGCGGCGTCGTCGCGGAGAAGGTGAAGAACCTGGAGGCGGGTGTCGGCCTGAACGCCGCCACCGGTGAGTACACCGACCTGTTCAAGGACGGCGTCATCGACCCGACCAAGGTCACCCGCTCCGCCCTGCAGAACGCCGCGTCCATCGCCGGTCTGTTCCTGACCACCGAGGTCGTCATCGCCGAGAAGCCGGAGAAGGCCGCTCCGGCCGCTCCGGGCGGCGACATGGGCGGCATGGACTTCTAGTCCGCACCGCTCACCGCTCCACCCGGGGGCGGCCCTTTCGGGGGCCGCCCCTTTCGCGTGCGGCCGGACCCGTCTCTCAGAACAGCATCCCCCGCGCGGTCAGTTCGGCCAGGACGCGAACCCCCGCGGGGGCGCAGCGGGCGGCGTCGGAGGGGCCGAACCAGGCCAGTTCGGCGATCTCCGAACTGGGGACGGGCTCACCGGTGGACTCGGCCGTGTAGCAGGTCAACCGGACTCTGGTGCCCTCGGGATAGCCGTGCGCGGCCTCGTCGACCACCGTGAACAGTGCCAGCGTCGCCGGGTCGAGCCGGACCGACAACTCCTCGGAGACCTCGCGCACCAGCGCCTGGGCGTCGCTCTCACCGGGCTCGCGTTTGCCGCCCGGCAGGTAGAAGGCGTCCTTGCCGGTCGAGCGGACCTTGAGCACCCGCCCGTCACGGACGTGCACCCATGCCAGCGCGTCCACGACGGCGGGCGGTGCGGTGTCGGGGATGTCCATGGTCCAACCCTACGGACCGCGGGGTCCTTACCGACACCGTGTGGCCATTCCCTCGTGTCGCTCCCCGGCGGTTTCGGGGTGACGTTCGATCTGGATCGGTCGTCCGGGGTACGGTCAGGAGGTGTCGTCCTCACACGACCGGTTCGGGGGAGTACGCGCGGTTTCCGCGGTGCTGACGGGTCTGGTGGTCGCGGGCGCCGCGATGGCGGCCGCTTATTCGCTGTTGGTTTTCACGGAGTCGGGAGACAGGGTGTTCTGCGGTGACCCACTGGTCCAGGGCTATCAGAAGTGCGTCGACCAGATGGCGCTGTTCGCCATCGCGTCGCTGATCCCGGCGATGCTCGCCCTGATCCTGATGGTCGCGGCCTTCGCCACCCCGGCGCTGCGGGCCAGGTCCGTCCTGCGCGCCCAGACCCTCGGCTACTCCCTGGTGGCCTGGGCGATCGCGGGCGGAACCCTGATCGTGGGCTCGCTGCCGGCGATCTAGGGAGTCTCCGGCGCGGGGATGACTCGGGCACCGGTGGTTTTGTTGACGGTCTTGGGCTTTCTGCCCGTTTCGGGGCCGGGAAGGGTGGAAAGCCCGTGATCATTCCGGGTGGGCGCGGCCCCGACCCCCGCCCGCCTTCGCCGCCCGCCGTGACCCCGCGATCCGCACGACATGAGGCCGAAAAGCCTCCGAAGCACCGGTGCCCGAGCCACCCCCGCACCGGAAACCCCGTAGCCTCCCGGGCCTTGAAGTGCCGGTCCCGGCCTTCCCGGGGTCTCAACCGTCTCCGAGACCCCGGAAGGGCCACGGTCAGCGGGAAGGGCGCAGGGCCAGCAGCTCGGACACGGTCACGAAGCGGTACCCGTCGGCTGTCAGGGACTCGACGATGGAGGAGAGCGCGTCGCGGGTCGGGGTGCGGGCGTCGTACATCGGGTGCAGCAGGACGATCGACCCGGGACGCACCTGGCGCACGGTTGCCTCGGCGATCGTCCCGGCGTCCGAGACCTCCGCGGAATCGGGCTCGACGTCCCAGGTCACCGTGGTCCTGTCGTGCTCGGCCAGGTAGCTCGGGAGGATGTAGAGCTTCTTGCCGTTAGGCGGGCGGAACGTGATCTCGCCGGAGTACCCGGTCTCGCGGATCGCCGCGTCGGTGCGCTCGATCTCCGAGGTGGTGAAGTCGGCGGACCGGAAGACCATCCTCTGGTGCGAGTAGGTGTGGTTGCCCAGTTCGTGGCCCGCCTCGGCGATGAGCGCCCCCATCCGGGGGTTCTCCTCCAGCTCCCGGCCCGTCACGTAGAAGGTCGCCCGGACGCCGAGCCCGTCCAGCGTCCGCACCACCTCCTCGGCGTGCTCGGTGGGACCGTCGTCGAAGGTCAGCGCCACGACGCGGTCGTCCGTGTCCACCCGGTGGACGATCTCACCGGTGAGCTGGAAGGTGCGCGAGTTCATCAGCGTGTTCGTCCCCAAGAGCACGAGGGCGAGGCTGACGAGGAGGACGGTCGCGGTGATCAGGCCGCGGCGTAGCCGGGACATGGCGGCTCCGGGGATGAGGGGAAGGGGAGGGGCACCGGGATGCTAGCACCGGCCGGCCCCTCCGTCCCGGGCTTCGGGGAGCGGCTCAGACCTCCCGGCCCGCGACCACGTCGTCGGCGTCCGCGATCCGGTAGGCGTAGCCCTGCTCGGCCAGGAAGCGCTGGCGGTGCGCGGCGTAGTCCTGGTCGAGGGTGTCGCGGGCCACCACCGCGTAGAAGCGGGCGGCCCGGCCGTCGGACTTGGGGCGCAGCACCCGGCCCAGTCGCTGGGCCTCCTCCTGGCGGGAGCCGAAGGAGCCCGAGATCTGGATGGCCACGGCGGCCTCGGGCAGGTCGATGGAGAAGTTCGCGACCTTGGACACCACCAGGGTGCGCAGCTCGCCGGAGCGGAACGCGTCGAACAGCCGCTCCCGTTCCCCGACCCGCGTCTCGCCCTTGATGACGGGGGCGTCCAGCGCCGCGCCCACCTCGTCCAGCTGGTCGATGTAGGAACCGATCACCAACACCTGCTCGTCCTCGTGCCGACGCACCAGTTCGCGTACGACCTCGGTCTTGGCGTCGGTGGAGGCGCAGAACCGGTAGCGCTCCCCGGGGTCGGCGGTGGCGTAGGCCAGCCGCTCGGACTCGGTCAGGGTGACCCGGACCTCCACGCAGTCGGCGGGGGCGATCCAGCCCTGGTTCTCCATCTCCTTCCAGGGAGCGTCGTAGCGCTTGGGGCCGATCAGGGAGAACACGTCGCCCTCGCGTCCGTCCTCGCGCACCAGGGTCGCGGTCAACCCGAGGCGGCGGCGCGCCTGCAGGTCCGCGGTCATCCGGAAGATCGGCGCGGGCAGCAGGTGGACCTCGTCGTAGACCACCAGGCCCCAGTCGCGCGCCTCGAACAGCTCCAGGTGCGTGTGGACGCCCTTGCGGCGCGCGGCCATCACCTGGTAGGTGGCGATGGTGACCGGCCGGATCTCCTTGCGGGTGCCCGAGTACTCGCCGATCTCGTCCTCGGTGAGCGAGGTGCGGCGCAGCAGTTCCGAGCGCCACTGGTGCACCGAGACGGTGTTGGTGACCAGGATCAGCGTGGTGGCGCCGGCCAGCGCCATGGCCGCCGCGCCCACGATGGTCTTTCCGGCTCCGCACGGCAGCACGACCACGCCCGACCCGCCCGCGTCGAAGCTCTCGGCGGCCTCGCGCTGGTAGCCGCGCAGCTCCCAGCCGTCCTGCGCCAGTTCGATCGGGTGCGCCTCGCCGTCCACGTAGCCGGCCAGGTCCTCGGCCGGCCAGCCGAGTTTGAGCAGGGCCTGCTTGAGGTTGCCGCGCTCGCTCGGGTGCACCGGGACGGTGTCCGGCTCGACCCGCTCGCCCAGCATCGGCTTGATCTTCCTGGCGCGCACGACCTCCTCGAGCACGGCCTGGTCGAGCGCGTTCAGCACCAGGCCGTGCACGGGGTGGGCGAGCAACCGCAGCCGCCCGTAGCGGTCCATCGTCTCGGCGATGTCCACCAGGAGCGAGTGCGGCACGGGGTAGCGCGAGTACTTGACGAACGCGTCCACGACCTGCTCGGCGTCGTGCCCGGCGGCCCGCGCGTTCCACAGCGCCAGCGGCGTCACCCGGTAGGTGTGCATGTGCTCGGGGGCGCGCTCCAGCTCCGCGAACGGCGCGATCGCCCGCCGGCACTCGGCGGCCAGTTCGTGGTCGACTTCGAGCAGCAGGGTCTTGTCGGACTGGACGATGAGCGGACCGGACACGGGCGTCTCCTCTCGGCGCGACGCTCCAGGCTATCCGTCCTCCGGTCCGGTGGACGTCCGCGGCGACCGCGCTGTGGAGTTTCCGGCGGGGGGATCGGCGTGCTGATGCTTCGGGTGGGTTTCTCGGCCTCATGCCGTGCGGACCGCGAGGTGACGGCGGGCGGGGCCGGAGGGCGGGGGTCGGGGCCGCGCCCACGACGTCCGTTGCGTGAGGGGGCCGTTGACGGTCGTGGGCTTTCTGCCCGTTTCGGGGCCGGGAAGGGCGGAAAGCCCAAGATCATTCCGGGTGGGGGCGGAACCGGCCCTCGAATGTCCGGTGATCTTGCTGTTTCCCCCGAGGTCAAGGTTCTCGGGGGGAAACAGCAAGATCACCAACGGAAACCACGCGAAACGGACACCGTGGGCGCGGCCCCGACCCCCACCCGCCGTCGCCGCCCGCCGTGACCCCGCGATCCGCGTGACAGGAGGCCGAAAGGCCACCGAAGCACCGGCACGCCGAATCACCCCCGGGTCGGAGCTTCCCTAGATGTAGCTGAGCATCACGAAGAGGACGACGATGAGCACCAGGATGCCGATGTGGACGAAGTTGGACAGCCACGCCCACCGGGTGTACTTCTCGAAGGCCTCCGGTTCCTGCTCCTTGCTGAGGGCGACCGAGGCGAACACGATGCCGATGATGTTGGTGAAGCCGCAGCAGGACAGGGTGACGATGATCGCGATGATCAGCGCCAGGACCGTGTTCCCCTTGGCCGGCGGCGGACCCGGGGGGACGCCGGGGGGCTGGGGGAGAAACCCGGGGTGCGGCGGCACCTGGGGAGCGGGTGGCTGCCAGGGGCCGCCGGTTCGGCCGTATCCACCGTCCCGGCCCGGCTGCTGGGGCTGGTGAGGGTCGCCCCAATAGTCGCCTGAGCCGGGCCACTGGCTGCTCATGAGCTCCTGCCTTTTCTGCTGTCCACGAGTACCGGGCCGTTGTTCGGGGCGCCGGTCAGTAGTTGAAGTCCGATGTGAACCCCTCTACCCACGACCCCGACTGGGTGAGGATGACACCGAAGGAGATGAGCATGACCGTGAACATGACGGCCGCGGCGCCCAGGCAGTACCACGAGTACCGGGTGAGGGTTTCGGCCTGAGTGTAGAGCCCCCGGTCGCGTTTGTGGGCCGCCCTTATCGCGAAGACGATGCCGATGACCCCGAACAGCCAGTTGGCGCAGCACAGGAAGGTCAGCGCGTGCAGGATGAGCGCCATCGTGGAGCTGCTCGCCCCGGTCGGCCGGTGTTCCCCCTCCGCGTCGTCGCGCCGGTCACCGTCCCGGTCGCGTTCGGTTCGGCGGATCCGGGGCGGCGGCTCGTCGCGGGGGTCGGACGCTCCGGGCGGTAGCGGCGACTGGTTGCTCATGGGGGGAGGATCCTCGTTTCCGTGCACCGGACATGGCCCTCCCATCTCATCAGAACCCGGGAGGGATTTCCGAGGGGTGGATACCCAGTCCGGTGCGGCCCGCACCGGTCAGGAGGACGCGGGTTCCCCACCGAGTGAGGCGACCCCGGTGATGCGGTGGACGGCGAAGCGGCGCACGGCGGCCCGGGTCGTGTCGTAGGCGGTGAGGAACCCGCCGTCCACCTTTGCGGGTTCCACGATGCTGCTGCCGGCGATGCCCTCGGTGTCCAGGTAGCCGATCCAGACCCGCCTTCCCTCGGCGGCGGCCGCGGCGAGCGCGGCCGTCGTCGCGGCGACCGGGGAGCGCGGCTGCTCGGCGTCGGGGGAGTCGATGGGGTGCCGCACCGCGGTCGCGGCCTCGTCGCCCGCGCGGATCGCGCGCACCGCCGCCGCCCGCAGCTCGGGACCGGGGGGATCCGGCTCGGCGAGCTCCGAGACGCTCGCGCGCGCGGCGGCCCGGCGCGTCTCGGGGCGGTTGAGCTGCATCGTTCCGTCGGTCGCCTCGGGGACCGCGTGGTACCCCAGTTCGGTGAGCCGGTCCAGCAGGACCGGCCGGTTCAACCGGGAGGCGATGACGGTCGGGGCGAGCGGGAACAGCAGCAGGTCGGCGGCGCGCCGGTCGCTCAGGAGCTCGTCCAGCACGGCGGGGTCGTCGCAGCGCAGATAGCTGGAGGCGGTCCCCACCCGCAGCCGCCCGTGCCGCCGGGCCACGTCGGTCACGAGGTAGCGCAGGGGCTGCGGCACCGGTGTGGTCGAGTGGCGTTCGAGCAGCCCGACCAGTTCGTCCGCGCCGCGCCCGGCGTCCAGGGCGCGGCGGACCGAGGCGGCGCTGAACCGGTAGACGGTGGCGCCCCCGGTCGACTCCACGTCCGCTGCCAGTGCCAGTTCGCGCGCCAGCGGGGGCAGCAGCGGGCCGGGGGCCACCGCGGTGAGGTCGCCCTGGAGGAGGAAGTGGTCGAGCGGTTCGGGGAGTTGGGAGGCGAGCAGGGACGCGGCGGCGGCCCCCTCCGCGCCGGTGGGCGCCGCGGCGCCGGCGTTCCGCTCCGGAAGCAGGGCCCGCGCGTACGGGACGAGTACGCCGCGCCCGGTCAGCCCAAGGGTCGCGGCCTCGTCGAGGGTGCCGCGCACCAGGTCCGCGAAGGCGGTCCCCTGCCGGCGCGGACGCAGCCAGGCCAGGTACTCGGCGACCGCCTCGGGGGTCGGCGCGGTCGCCTCGGAGGCTCGGGCGAGGGCGCGCAGCACGTCCAGCCGGGTCTCGGGGGCCGAGCGCCGTTCGAGTCCTTCGCCCAGGACGTTGCGGGCCCGGCCGCGCGCGTCCTTCTGCCCGCTCAGGCTCGCCACCCGGGGGGAGCGCAGCCACGCCTCGGCGAGCCAGACCCAGCGGCGGGCGGGGCCGTGCGCACGCCAGATGTCGTACTCCCCGGTGGGCAGCCACTCGCCGTCCACCTCGCCGTCGGCCGCGATCAGTCCGGCCGCGTACGTGATCTCCAGCAGCACGGCCGCGGTCGGCTCGTCGGTGTCGAGCGTGCGGGCCGCGCGCCTGAGGTCGCGCACCCCCAGGCCGCCGTTGCGCAGCACCCCCGGCGGGTTCCCGGCCCAGTCCTCGAGGAGCTCCTCGACCACCCGGACCACCGTGAACGCCTGGCCGGCGGCGGCCCGGCCCGCCGAGGCGAGGTCGTGCGCGGGTCCGTCGAGCCGGGGAGGGATCGACGCGGTCCTGGAGAACAGCCGCCCTCCGCGCAGGTGCAGGGCCACTTCCCGGGGCAGCGCGACGGTGTGCTCGTCGGTGGCGACGATCAGGCCGAGCGCCAGCAGCCGGTCGATGGGCGAGGCGGCGGAGGCGAGCGAGACCTCGCGGCGGGCGTTGGTGACGCTGCCGTGGGAGGGCCCCCAGACGAGCCGGTCCAGCACCGGCCGGGCCGACTCGCCGGCCTCGGCCAGGAGCGCGTCGAGCCGGCTCCGGCGGGTCAGCTCGGAGGCGATCCGCGCCGCGGGGTCGCCGTCCGCGTAGCCGGCGGACAGGCCGAGGTCCGCGGCCAACCGGTTGAGCCGCTCCAGGGACTGCACGCTGAGCAGCGCGACCAGCGGCGGACCGAGTCCGGCGGGCCGGTCGAGGATGCCGCGCAGGACCGAGATCGGACGCAGCGTTCCGCCGTCGTCCCACACCAGGGCGGCTGTGCGCAGCCGGTCCAGCGTGGTGTCCAGGAGCGGGCCCCGGACGTCCAGCGCCGCGGCCAGCGCCGCCCGGTCGGTTCCCGCGGGAGGGCCGGAGAACAACGGGTCGCCCAGCGCCAGCAGGCCCTCCAGCACCTGGAGGGAGAACCGGTCCAGCCGGTCCAGGGCGCGCACGACCGTGGGTTTGGCGGTGGCCCGCGCGGCCAGCGCCGCGATTCCGGCCGGCACCGGGTTGACGAGGTCCGGGCGCACGATGAACAGCGCGCCCAGTTCGGTGTCCGACAGACCCCGCAGCCAGGAGGTATAGGTGGGGGCGCGCTCCGGGTCCCGGCGCGCGACAGGCTCCGCGTCGTCGCTCATCGCTCTTTACGCTATTCCATCGCTTCCCCGATGTGTCCGTTCGGACGGGTCCCCGTCCCGGAGCCCCGTGCGCGCGGCCCCTTCCCGGGGTACGCGCGACACGGTCGGCCGGGTTCGGTCACAGGTTGGCAAACGATCCGGAATATAGTCCTTGACCTGCGTTTTTGTGCGAGTGTGCGCGGCCTTGCCGGGTAATGATGTCAACGCGTCCCGTTCCGATGGATGAGACGACCAACGACGGCCGCCGGGGCAGCCCGCCTCCGGGGGAGCGTCGGTGGCGACGGCACCCCGAAACCGCCGGGTCCCGTCCCACAACTCCGCAACCAGCGGTGCGAGGGGTGCCGCCACGAGAGGCCCGGAACACGTTCCGGGCCTCTCGCCCTTTCGGGCGGACCCTCACGCGGTCGTCAGCGCCGGGACGGCGGGGAGGGCCCCGTCCCAGGCGGCCGGGACGCGTCCGCGCGGGGCCTGCCGCTCGGGCTCGGGGAGCCGGGGGGAGAGCCCGGCGGACGGCGCCGTCGACGCCCGTCGGAGGCGCGGGTCGGTGGCGTCGCGTGGACGGGGACACCCGCACACCGGGAGATCCCGTGTCGCCCGTCCAGCGGTCCCGCCGGCCGGTCCGGGAAGCGGCCGGAGCGGTGACCGAAAGAACGCGGGCACGGTGTCCGGAACCCTCGCACGGGAAGGAGCGGTGACCGGTTGCGGTCGGAACCGAGTGCCTTCTCGTCCTGTTTAGGGCGATTATCCGGTGGCTGTCCAGTGTGCTCGGGACTAGCCTGAAAGCTCCCATCCGACGACGGAGGGGCGAGGAGACCGACCGTCCCCCGAGGAGGGCACGCGTGGTCGTCCTCGTTGTCTCCACGGCGACAGCGAAGAGGTCACACGTGCCCACTGGCAAGGTCAAGTGGTACGACGCGGACAAGGGGTTCGGCTTCCTCACCAACGACGACGGCGGCGAGGTCTTCCTGCACTCCTCGGCGCTTCCGCCCGACACGGCCGCGCTCCGTCCCGGGCAGCGGGTCGAGTTCGGGGTCGCGGAGGGCCGCAAGGGCGCCCAGGCGCTCCAGGTCAGGTTGCTCGAAGCGCCCCGGTCGGTGGCCAAGGCCCTGCGCAAGAAGCCCGACGAGATGGTCCCCATCATCGAGGACCTGATCAAGCTGCTCGACGGGGTCTCCAACTCCTACCGCAGGAACAAGCACCCCGACCGCCGCGAGGCGGCCAAGATCGCCCAGGTCCTGCGCATCGTCGCGGACGATCTGGAGGCCTGACCCCCGACGCGTCCTGTCGCCTTCGCGTGACGGGACGTGTCCTTTTCGGGGGTGATGCGGGTAACGGTCGTCTATCGATCGCTGTCATGGTCAAGTTGGTGCCGGTAATCAGCGAAAATGGAGAGGTGAGCCGTACCCGTCGTTCTCCCGTACCAGACCAGGCATGTATCGAGGCCCAGGGCCAGGCCCGCGCGGCGGCAGCCGAGATCGGGCGTCCTGAGTGGGTGGGCGAACACATCGGCGCCCAAGTGGAGGGTGACCGCGTCGTCACCCACCTCTTCGCGTGCCTCGATCCCGCCTATCCCGGTTGGCACTACGCCGTCACGGTCGTGCGCGCCGCCCGCGCCAAGTACGTCACTGTCAACGAGTCGGTGCTGCTGCCCGGGGCGGAAGCGCTGCTCGCCCCCGAATGGCTGCCCTGGAAGGAGCGCCTGCGCCCGGGCGACCTCGGCGTCGGCGACCTGCTGCCGAGCTCCGCGGACGACGAGCGGTTGATGCCGGGCTACTCCCAGGCCGCCGAGGACGAGACGGCCGAAGACGGCTACGACAAGCAGATGGTCTGGGAGCTGGGCCTGGGCCGGGCCCGGGTCCTCTCGGAGACGGGCCGTGAGGCCGCCGCCGAGCGCTGGTACACCGGCACCTCCGGCCCCGACAGCCCGATCGCCAACGCCGCCCCCGCCAAATGCGCGACCTGTGGTTTCATGACCCCGCTGGCGGGCGAGTTCCGTCAGATGTTCGGTGTCTGCGCCAACGAGTACGCCCCCGACGACGGTCGGGTGGTCTCCCTGGACCACGGCTGCGGCGCCCACTCCGAGGCCGAGCTGCCCGCCGGCGGGCCCGAGCCGCTCACCCCGGTGGTCGACGAGATGGGCTACGACAACATCGTCTTCGACGACACCACCGAGCTCGAACTCGTCGCCTCGGGCACCCCGGCGGAGTCGAAGCAGCCCTGACCAAGGCCGGACCCGCCCCGCGCCGGGCCCGGCCTTCCTCGTCCGATCGCGGTGGGCCCGCTCCGGCGGCCGGAGTGCCTCCCAGCGGGACGCCCGCCCCGGCGCGGGGCGGCCGAAGACGACGCCTCCGTTCGGGAACCGGTTCCGGTCGGGGGCGTCTGAGTTGGAGACCATCGATCTCGCGAGGAGTGAGCACGTGCGCAGTGAGCTGTTCCAGCAGGCACAGGAGTCCGGACAGCAGGGGATGACCCTGCAGAACGCCAGGATGCTGAGGGTCTCCTTCGACGGGGAGTTCTTCGCCCGGCAGGGGGCGATGGTGGCCTACCAGGGCGACGTCGACTTCGCCTACCAGGGCGCGGGCGGTGTCGGCCGGTTCTTCAAGAAGGCGTTCACCGGCGAGGGCCTGCCGCTCATGAAGGTCTCGGGGCGGGGCGACGTCTTCCTCGCCCGGGACGCCTGGGAGATCCACGTCATCGACCTCGAAGACGACTCCGTCACCGTGAACGGCGAGAACGTGCTCGCCTTCGAACCGGGACTGGAGTGGGACATCCGCCGGGTCGAGGGCGTCGGCATGGCCGCCGGGGGCCTGTTCAACACCGTCTTCACCGGCAGGGGGCGGGTCGCCATCGCCTGCCACGGCACCCCGGTCATGCTCGACGTGGACCAGCCCACCTACGTCGACACCGACTCGGCGGTCGCCTGGGCCACCTCGTTGCAGACCAGCGTGCGCAGGACGGCCAAGATGGGCGCGCTGATCGGCCGCGGCAGCGGTGAGGCGTTCCAGCTCGCCTTCCAGGGCCAGGGGTTCGTCCTGGTCCAGGCGTCCGAAGGCCCGCAGGTGGTGGCCCAGGGCGGCTGACCCGGACCGCTTCCCGCGGCCTCCGCGGCGGGAAGCGGGGATCAGTCCAGGTCGGCCTCTGCCAGCAGGACCGACAGGGTCTGCGGGTCGCGCAGCAGGGCCGCGACGAGGTGGCGGCGCGACCACTGGCCGGTGGACCAGCACAGGGCGCGGGCCAGGCCGTCGGTCGTCGCGGTGTGCAGGTGGCCTCCCGCGCAGCGCCACTCGACCGGGACGCCGTCCACCCGCAGCTCGTCGTGGTGCAGATAGGTCAGCGGGCTCGGGCCGAGGAGGACCCGCACCTCGTCGGGGACCGGGCGGACGTCGCCCGAGGAGGTCACCCGGCCGTCGACCACCTCGGAGGCCAGGTCCAGGTCGAGGACGTCGGCCAGGGCCGCGGCGCGGTCGGCCGGCAGCAGCACCGCCGGGCGGTCGGCCAGCAGCGGCAGCAGGTCGGGCGAGTCCAGGACCACCGCGTCCTCGGCGTCCACCACGACGACCGCGCCGCCGCGCACGGCGCGCACGGCCGCGGGCGGGGACACGTGGTCGTCCGGGACCCCGGCCAGCGCGGTCCAGATCCGGCGCAGCGACTCCCGGGACACCTGGCGCTTCGGGTCGCCCAGGCGCTCCAGCAGGTCGTCCGGGCCGTCCGGGTCGGCGAGGAGGTCGTCGAGGCTCGTGCGCACCCCCAGGGCGCGGGCCAGTTCGGGGTCCAGGTGCGCCGGGATCTCGTCGTACAGGCCGGTCAGCGCGGGGTCGGCGTCGGCGGCGCGCAGCTCCACCGGGGGGCTGCCGTCCAGCAGCGCGCCGGTGCGCAGCCACCACGCGGTGTACGAGGGCACGTCCACCGAGCGGCCGTCGCCCGTCAGCACCCGGGTCGGCTCCACCACGGCGCCGCGCGGCCCGGGCACGGCGAGCAGCGCCAGCGCCTGCGGCCAGCGGTCCTCGCGCACGAACTCCAGGTCCCGCACCCCCATCAGCTCCGGCACCACCGGAGGCAGCGAGAGGTCGCCCAGCAGCGCGGTGACCTCGGAGGCCCACTCCTCCAGGCCGTCCAGCGGAAGGTCGTCGAGGCTCTCCTCCAGCGCCTCGCCCAGCGTCACGTCGTGCCCCCTGCACACGGCGAACAGCCGCAGCACGCCCACCGCCTCCAGGGTCTCGGAGTCGTAGGCCTCGGCCAGGTCCTCGGCGAGCACGCCGAAGGGGGCGTCGTCGGTGAGGATCTCCAGCAGCGGGCTGTCGGGGAGCAGCAGTTCGGCGGCGGGGGAGTAGCCGCCCTCGTCGTCGCGCAGCGCCAGATCGGCCAGCCACGGCGCCTCCTCCAGCGTGGTGGCCGAGGCCGCGACCAGCTCCAGCACGGCCTGGGCGATCTCGTCGGGGTCGTCGGCGTCCAGCGAGTTCTCCACCGCGGCCCTGGTCAGCGGGTCGGTCAGAACGGCCCGCTCGTTCGCCTCGATCGCGCCGAGCCTGGTCAGCAGCGGGTCCACCGCCTCGGGGTGGACGATCCGGAGCCCCAGCGGGGTCAGCGCCCCGACGTCCAGTGTGCCGCTCGCGAAGGACGAGCCGACGGGAAGCAGCAGCCCGCGCGGGCCCCGCACCAGCCGCCCGTCCAGGAGGGGGACCGGCAGCGCGCCCAGTTCGCCCAGGTCCGCGCCGTGCTGCCCGGCGGCGCGCAGCGCGGCGTACAGGCGGGCCCACCACCTCGGCGGCCGGTCCAGGTCGCCGAGCAGGTCCGCGAGGTCGGCGAGTCCGATCCGGCGCAGCCGCAGCGCGCGCAGTCCCGGGTGCCGAAGGTTCCAGTCGCCCGGCAGGGCGTTGGGCAGCAGGTCGGCCAGGACCTCGACCAGGTCCGCGCCGCCCTCCACGACGACGGCGTCGCGGGGACGTACGGGGGCCCCGGACGCGGTCTCCAGGAAGGGCGCGTCCTGGAGGGCTTCGGCGGCCCGGGCCCGGAAGCGGGCGTCGAACTCGGCGCCGCGCATCAGGTCCAGTGGAACCAGGTCCCAGGTGGCCCGGGCGTCCAGCAGGCACAGCAGGTCCGCGTAGGCGGTGGCGGCGGCGGTGGCGAGAGCCTCCGAGGCGGGTCCGGGCGCGATCCGGCGGCGGTCCGGGGCCAGGGGGAAGGTGCCGACCAGCAGCGCGGGGACGTGCAGCTCCTCGTCGCTGGGGGTGGGCGCGTGCACCACGCGCGGCACGTCCGCGGGCAGCCCCGCCACGGTCCCGGCCGGGTCCACCGCGACCGCCCAGGTCAGGGTCCAGTCGAGCTGGTCGCGCTCCTCGGTGGGGCGGTCGGCCAGCGCGTCGGGGGCGAACCGGCCCGAGCGGGTGAGGGTGCGCCAGTGGATGGCGCGCTCACCGGACGCGTCCACGACGCGGGTGGTGACGCGGCCCTCGGGGCCCGGCTCGGAGCCGAGCGTGCGGACCTGGCCGTCCACGTCGATCTCGACCTCGGCCAGCCACGGCAGGGCCAGGAGCAGCGCCTGCCCGGTCTCGGCGAGCTGGGTCGCCAGCCGGGCCCCGGCGTCGGCGTCGCGCAGGACGAGGGTGACGGCGCTGTCGTAGCCCTCGGGGGCGCGGGCGTCCTCCTCGAAGGGCAGCCGCAGCAGCGGCACCCGGCCGCCGCGCCGCCGCAGCTCGTCGGCGAGTTCGGGTCGCGCCCGGCCGCCGTCCACGAGTTCGGACCGCACCAGCGCCTCGGCGCGCTCCCTGCTCCACCGGACCGCGCCGTCCCGCGAGGCGACCAGCACGTCGTCGCAGACCGAGACCACGGCGGTGAACCCCACCCCGAAGCGGCCCACCGCGCCGTGCGCGGCGTCCCGCTTGGCCGAGGCCCGCAGCGTGGCCAGCGACTCCACCCCTTCGGGGGTCAGCGGAGCGCCGGTGTTGGCGGCGGTGAACTCCCGTCCGCGCAGGGCCAGGCGCAGCCGTCCCCGCTCCCCGGCCCGGTGGGCGGCGTCGGCGGCGTTCTGCGCCAGCTCCACGACGACCCGGTCCCGGTAGCCGCCGAGCGCGTAGTCCTCCTCGGCGTTGGCGTCCTCCCTGAAGCGCGCGGGCGAGTCCGCCCACCCGTCGAGAACCCTCCTGCGAAGCTCGCCCACGCCGAACGGGTCGGCCTTCGTCTGCGTCATGGGGACCTCTCCAGAGCCGGTGCTGCACTACGGTACGCGACCACCCGGTCGCCTCCGGGCCGGTCCGCCCCCACGCCCGGATGAAATCTCCGGAAAACCTGTGGTCTCCTCGGTGATCGTGACCTTTCCGGGGTCTCAATCGCCGCTGAGACCCCGGAAAGGTCACGATCACCGAGGAAACCGTCGAGGGGTTAGCGCGCCACCCGGAAGAAGCCCTCCGCGATCAGGCCGCGCAGGACGGCGGGGGTGCGCTCCCGCAGCGTCGCCGGGTCCTGGCCGGTCAGCTCGGCGATGGCGTCCAGCAGAGGACCGGCCGGCATCGTGCCGTCGCACACGCTCGCCAGGGCCGCCTCGACCGTTCCCACCTGGGCCACGCGGCGCAGGCCCTCGGTCTGGCGCAGCAGGATCCGCTCGGGGTCCGGCGCGCCCGGCGCGCCGACGCGCTCCTCCTCGATCCCCGGAGCCAGGGCCACGTGCGCGGACAGCAGGGCCGCGTCGGTGAGGCGGTGCGCGGTCATCGTGCCGTTCACCACTTCGGGCAGGTAGGGGCCCACCGGCTGGGCGATCTCGTGGCGCAGTTCCTCCACCCGGACGGTGGCGTCCTGGGCGGCGTCGTTGCGCAGGCAGATCCAGCCGAAGCCGATCCCCTTGACGCCCTCGCGGTCGAAGTAGTCGAGCCAGGCGTCGTAGCGCAGGGCGTACTCGGGGGAGCCCTGCTCGCACGAGTCGCGCAGCCACAGCTCCACGTACTCGGCCGGGTCCTGCACGTCGCGCTGGACCACCCAGCCCGAGCAGCCCGTGCCCTCGACCCACCCGCCGACGCGGTCGCGCCAGTCCTCCCCGTCCACGTGCAGCCAGTTGGCGAGCAGTTGGCACCAGCCGCCCTCGGTCAGGTGCGCGGGGGCGCCGCGGATGATCTCGGCGCACACCGAGTCGCCGGGGAGGTCCGACTCGCGGTAGGTGTAGCGGGCCGAGCCGGGGGTGACCACGAACGGCGGGTTGGAGACGATCAGGTCGAAGCGCCGCCCACCGACCGGCTCGTACAGCGACCCCTCGCGCACCTCGACGTTGTCCAGCCCGGACAGCGCGCAGCTGAGCCGCGTCATCCACAGGGCGCGCGGGTTCAGGTCGGTGGCGCACACCCGGCCCGACCGTTCGGCCAGGTGCAGCGACTGCACCCCGCAGCCGGTGCCCAGGTCGAGCGCGTTCTCCACCGGGCCGTCCACGATGAGCCTGGACAGGGTGGCCGACGCGCCGCCCGCGCCCACCACGTGGTCCGGTCGGGGATGGCCGCGCCCGGGGCGCACCGTGGGGTCGGAGACGACGTAGCCGGGGCGGCCCCCGCCCAGCTCCCACGGGCCCAGGTGCACCAGCGCGCGCACCCGGCCGTCGCGCACCGACAGCAGCCCGGCCTCGGCGAGTTCGGTGACCGGCAGGATCGCGCGCGCCGCGGCCTCGGGGGCGGCCTCCTGGAGCCACCAGAGGCGCAGCAGCAGGCCGAGGCGCTCGTCGCCGCCGGTGGCGCGCAGGGCGGGGACCAGCTGCTCGCGGGCGAGCGCGCGCGCCGCGGTGTCGCCGAGCCGGTCGCGCACACCGGACACGGTGTAGTCGGCGTCGAGCAGGATGCCGCGCAAGCGGTCGGCGAGGTGGCGGGAGAGGGGGCGGAGCGATTCGGACACGCACTCATTATCAAGGACGTGCGCCGAATGTCGGGACCGGTGGGGGAAGGCCGGCGGCCGGGGCGGGCGCCCGGGGTCAGGCGGACCGGTTCCGCCCGTCGGCCTCGCTGCGCCTGCGCAGCAGCCAGGGGATGTAGAAGAACGCGAACACGCCCAGTCCGATCCCGGTCACGCAGACCCAGATCCACCAGCGCTCCGCGGCGGCGAGGTCGTCACCCCGGGCGAGCAGCACGACCAGGGCGACAGCCCACGCCACGGAGCCCACCGCCGTGGGCACGCGGTAGTCGGTCTCGTGGACCTCGGGGTCCGGTCGGCGGGGTCTGCGCACGCTCCAAGGCTAGACGATCGCCCGGAGCCGCCCGGCGAGGAGTGGCGGCGGCCGGATGTCCCCCCGGAGGAAAACGCCCAGAACAGTAAAAACCAGTAGGAATCTGAAACTGCCCTGACGTGGCAACGTGACCATCGTCTGTCAGGCTTGAGCAAGTGAACGAACCGTCCAATCCCACTGCCCCGGGCGCGGGGACCCCCGCGCCGACCGGATTCAAAGCCGCCGTCGACCGCTACTTCCAGGTCTCGGCGCGCCGGTCCGACTTCGCGCGCGAGTTCCGGGGCGGCCTGGCGATGTTCTTCGCCATGGCCTACATCATCGTCCTCAACCCCTTGATCATCGGCACCGCGGTCGACATGAACGGCGACCTGGTCGGCGGCGCGTCGGACCCCGGCGTGGCGATTCCCATGGTGGCCGCCGCCACCGCCCTGGTGGCGGGCGTGCTGAGCATCCTGATGGGTGTGATCGGCCGCTACCCGTTCGGCCTGGCGGCCGGAATGGGCCTCAACGTGATCGTCGCCGTCACCATCGCGCCCCAGATGACCTGGGCGGACGCGATGGGCCTGGTGGTCATCGAGGGGCTGATCCTGTTGGTCCTGGTGTTCACCGGGTTCCGCGTCGCCGTCTTCCGCGCGATCCCGGCCGGGCTCAAGACCGCGATCGCGGTGGGCCTGGGCCTGTTCCTGACCCTGGTGGGCTTCGTCAACGCGGGCTTCGTGCGCCGCGTCCCCGACATCGCCAACACCACCGTGCCGGTGCAGCTGGGAGACAACGGCCTGAACGGCTGGCCGATCCTGGTCTTCGTGATCGGCCTGGCGCTGACCGTCGTCCTGATGGTCCGGGGGGTCAAGGGCGCGATGCTGATCGGCATCATCACTGCCACGGTGGTCGCGCTGGTCGTGGAGGCCGTCGCCGAGGTCGGCCCGATGAGCGACGGGCAGGGGAACGTCAACCCGACCGGCTGGTCGCTGAACGTGCCCGAGCTGTCGGGGCCGGTGCTGGCCCTCCCCGACTTCGGCCTGATCGGCCGGTTCAACCTGCTCGGCGGCTTCGAGCACATCGGCGTCGTCGCCGTGATCCTGCTGGTCTTCACGCTGATCCTGGCCGACTTCTTCGACACCATGGGCACCATGGTCGGGGTGGCCGGTCAGGCGGGCCTCCTGGAGGAGGACGGCGACCTCCCGGGCGCGCGCAACGTCCTGGTGGTGGACTCCCTCGCGGCCGTCGCGGGCGGCGCGACCTCGTCCTCCTCGGCCACCGTCTACGCGGAGTCGGCCGCCGCGGCCGGGGAGGGGGCCCGCACCGGACTCGCCTCGGTCGTCACGGGCGTGCTCTTCCTGGTGGCGACGCTGTTCTCGCCACTGGTCAACCTCGTCCCGTTCGAGGCGGCCACCCCGGTGCTCATCGTCGTCGGCTTCCTGATGATGACCCAGGTGACCAAGATCGACTTCACCGATCTCGGCGTCGCGATCCCGGCCTTCCTGACGATCGTGGTGATGCCGTTCGCCTACTCGATCGCCGACGGCATCGGGGCGGGCTTCGTCAGCTACGTGGTGATCAAGCTGGCCCAGGGCAGGCCCAGGGACGTGCACCCGTTGATGTGGGTCGTCGCCGCGGCCTTCCTCGTCTACTTCTGCCTGGAGCCGATCCAGGCGGCTCTGGCCTGACCCCCGCGCTTCGCGTCTCGCTCCTCGCGCCCCGTCCGCCTTCCGGTGGGCGGGGCGCGCGCACGACTGGGATCATGGTTCAACGCTTGTTCTCTGTCGGAATCCCCCGGCGCGAGATATCGTTAGCAAGAGTAATGAGTCATGCTAATGAAGTATCCCGACGTTTCCCAGCAGACCGGCACGGACGCCGGTCTGGCCGCGGTGCTTCGCATGGCCGTGGGACGGCTGGCCAGGCGGCTTCGCGCGCAGCGGCCCGACTCCTCCCTCTCCTTGGGGCAGGGCGCGGTGCTGTTCGCCCTGGCCCGGCACGGCACGATGACACCCGGCGCGCTCGCGGAGTACGAGAAGGTGCAGCCCCCGTCGATGACCAGGATCGTCTCGGCCCTGGAGGAGCGCGGGCTGGTGCGCAGGATGAAGCACCCGGACGACCGGCGCCAGCAGCTCGTGGAACTCACCGACGAGGGCGCCCTGCTGGTGCAGTCCGACCAGCAGCGCCGCGAGGCGTGGCTGACCCAGCGGCTCGCGGAGCTGACGAGGGAGGAGAAGGCGACGCTGCGCACGGCGGCGGAGATCCTGAACCGGCTGAGCCGGTCCTAGCCAACGGGGGAAGCGGCGGGGTATCCGACGACACCGAGGAGCACGCCACGCACCCCGCCCCGGACGAGCCCCGCCCCGACCAGGACGCCGCAGCGGACGACCCCGGCCGCAGGCCGGGCATGTTCCGCTCGCTGCGCGTCCGCAACTACCGCCTCTTCGCCCTCGGCCAGGCCGTCTCCAACAGCGGCACATGGATGCAGCGCGTCGCCCAGGACTGGCTGGTCCTGCAGCTCAGCGGAGGCAGCGGCGTGGCGCTCGGCGTCACGACCGCCCTGCAGTTCCTTCCCATGCTGTTCCTCGGCCTGTGGGGCGGCGCGCTCGTGGACCGCCTCTCCAAGCGCCGCATCCTCATCGCCACCCAGGCCCTGATGGGAGTCCTGGCCCTCGGCCTCGGCGTGCTCGCCACGCTCGGCACCGCGCAGGTCTGGCACGTCTACCTCTTCGCCCTCGGGCTCGGCCTGGTCACCGTCGTGGACAACCCGGCCCGCCAGACCTTCGTGATCGAAATGGTCGGACGGCGGGACCTTCCCAACGCGGTCGCCCTGAACAGCGCCAGCTTCCAGCTCGGCCGGGTCGTGGGTCCCGCTGTGGCGGGCCTGCTCATCGCCGCCGCCGGCACGGGGCCGGTCTTCCTGGTCAACGCGCTGTCCTTCACCGGCGTGCTCGCGGGCCTGGCCATGATGCGGCCGGGCGAACTGCACGTGAGCGAGCCCGCCCGGCGCGCGAAGGGCCAGATCCGCGAGGGGCTGCGCTACGTCGCGGGCCGCCGCGACCTGGTCCTGCTGCTCGTCATGGTCGGCTTCGTGCAGCTGTTCGGCTCCAACGGACAGAACCAGTTCGCGCTCATGGTCAACAACGTCTTCCGGGCGGGAGCCCAGGCGTACGGCCTGGCCGCCGCCTGCTTCGCGGTCGGCGCGCTCGCCGGGGCGCTGCTCGCGGCCCGGCGGGAGGAGCCCCGGCTGCGGACGCTGCTGTTCGGGGCGTTCATGTTCGGAGTCCTCCAGGTCGTCGCGGGATTCATGCCGGCCTACTGGGCCTTCGCCCTGGTCCTGGTGCCCATGGGGGTCGTGTTCATGACGTTCACCACCACGATGAACGCGTTCTTCCAGCTCAGCGTGGAGGCGAGTATGCGCGGCCGCGTCATGGCCATGTACATGCTGGTCTTCCTCGGGGTCGCGCCCATCGGCGCGCCCGTCGTGGGCGTGCTCGCGGACGTCTTCGGTCCCCCGGTGAGCCTGGCGGTCGGCGGCGTGGTGAGCGTGCTGGTCACCTCCCTGGTCGCCGTCGCGCTCGGGCGTAGGCTCGGGGTCGGCGTGCGGATCACTCCGCGACGCCCCTACGTCGAACTGACCCGGCGCCCCCTCAGGGAGCCGGCCGCCTGACCCCGGAGGTCCGATGCGCCTGTTCGCCGCGCTCGTCCCGCCCGCTGCCGCGCTCGACGAACTGGCCGCGGCGGCGGCCGCCGCGCGCGGCCGCCGCGACGGCCTGCGCTGGACGTCGCGGGAGGACTGGCACGTGACGCTGCTGTTCCTGGGAGAGGTGCCGGACGAGGGCGTGGACGCGGTGCGCGCGGGTCTGGCCCGCGCGGCCGCGCGGCACCGGGCGATGACGCTGGGACTGGGCGGGGCCGGGACCTTCCCGGCGGACCCCGCACGCGCCCACGTGCTGTGGGCGAGCCTCACCGGGGACGTCCCGGAGCTGACCGCGCTGGCCGCGGAGCTGCGCGGGGCCGCCGTCGCCGCCGGCGTCGGGGTGGAGGACCGCGCCTACACGCCGCACCTCACCCTGGCCCGCTCCCGCCGGGCGGCAGACCTGTCGGCCCAGCGCGCGGAACTGGACGCCCTGGACACCGAGCGCTGGCGGGCCGCCGAGGTGCGGCTCGTGCACAGCCGTCGCGGGGGCGCTCCCCGGTACCGGACCGTCGACACCTGGGCACTAACCTGAGCACGCGGAGCAGAACCGAAGGCCGGAACACTGGAAAGACCGCGAGGAAGCCGGGACGTCCCATGAGCATGCTCACCAACAACCGGAAGCAGCGCTGGCTGCTTCCCGCGGTGCTCGCGGCGATCATGCTCGTCGTCGTCGTGGGCGCCCTGCTCCAGTAGGCCCGGCCCCCGACGGTCCTGGCGCCGGAGCCCCGCGGAACCGGATGCGAGGATGTGGACCATGACACCAGGCGTCCGCGTGCGGTTGACGGTTGCGGCCATGATCCTTCCCGTGCTGCTGGGCGCCGGGGCACTCCCCGCGCAGGACCGGGAACCGGCGGAGTCCCCCGGGGCGTCGGCGGGCGAGCGGGTCCCCGAGGGCACCGAGACCGCCTTCGCCCTCACCGACCCGCGGATCGCCGAGTCCAGCGGGATGGCGGCCTCGGTACGGCACGAGGGCGTGTACTGGACGCACAACGACAGCGGCCCGCAGTACGGCCCGGACGTCTACGCCGTCGACGAGCGGGGCGAGACGGTGGCCACGGTCCGGCTGGCCGGGGACGGGGTGGAGGCCCGGGACTGGGAGGCCGTCGCGGTCGGGGCCGACGACGCGGGCGAGCCGGCGGTCTACGTCGCGGACATCGGCGACAACTACCAGGGCGGCTGGCCGGACGTGCGCGTGTACCGCCTGCCGGAGCCCCGCGACCTCGTCGACCAGACGGTCACGGCGACCGCGTTCACCCTCGCCTACGCCGACGGAGGCCGCGACGCCGAGGGCATCCTCGTGGACCCGCGCGACAACCGGCTCTACGTCGTCAGCAAGGAGCTCGCGGGCGGGCTCTACGCCGCGCCCGAGCGGCTCGACCCCGAGGCCGTGAACACCCTCACCAGAGTCGGCCCGGCCCCGCTGTTCGCCACTGACGCGTCGTTCTCGCCGGACGGCGGGTACTACGCGATCCGGACCTACTGGAGCGTGGCGGTCTACGACGCCTCCGAGGGGGTCCCCGGGCGGAGCACGGCCCGTCTGGGGCTCCCGGAGAGCGACCAGGGCGAGTCGCTGGCCTACACCCGGGACGGGACCGCGCTGCTGGCGGGGACCGAGGGGGTGGGGAGCCCGGTGTGGCGCGTTCCGCTCCCGGAGACGGAGCCCGCCCCGGCCGCCCCGAGCGAGGAGGAGTCGCGGCCTTCCGGCGGGGGAGAGGCGTCCGGACCCCGCGAGGACGGCGGAGCGGGCCTCCTCATCCTCGGCGGCGTCGGCGTCGCGCTGGTGGTCGTCCTCGCCATCACCTGGCTGGCCCGCAGCGGCTGAGGGCTACTTCCACTCCGAACCGGGGGGGAACTCCGAGGTGTCCAGTTCGATGTCGAACGGTGCCGGAACAGTGATGGCCCTGCCGAACGAAACCGTGTGGTGCACGTCGTACCGGCCGTTGTGGGGCTGCTCGTACAGGGTCACCGACGGGCCTGTCGGGTCCCAGGCGTCGACCAGCAGGTAGAGCGGAACCATGCCGTGCGCGTATCCGGCGAGTTTCTTGACGCGGTCGTCGGTGGCGTTGTCCCTGGAAGTGATCTCCACGACGATGAGGGCCTCGTGTGCCGCCAGCGGTGCCTTGGACTCCCGCACGATGGACCGGGGGATCACAGCGAGGTCAGGGATGAAGAGCCGACCGGTGACGGCGATCCACAGCCCTACGGTCTGATAGAGACCGGTCTTGTCTGGCTTGGCCGGGTGGAAAGCGTCCTGAACCAGTTCGGCGATGAAGTTGTGCGGGTTCGAGGGGGGCGACATCAGGCTGATCTTTCCAGGATCGATGATCTCGGCCCGCCATCCGTCGGGCACGTCCAGCTCCTGCCAGGCGCGCAGCACGTCCTCGGGATCGGGTTCCATGGAATGGGGACCGGTTTCCATCACAGCGAGACTCATTTCGCTACGTCACCTCCTGGGCCGGAAGTGTAACCGCATCGCTTCCGGCCTGCCCGTCGTCGTCCACAGGATAAAGAAGCACCGGCCGTTTCACACGGTCCGCAGAGGCGGGGAGGCCGTTCTCCCGGTCGCGGCGCGGCCCCGACCGCGCCGCTCTCCCGGGTCAGCCCTCGTCGAGGAAGACCTCGCGGGCGAGGAAGGCGTGGCGGGAGTGGTCGGTGAAGACACCGTCCACGCCCGCGGCTCCGAGCGAGGAGGAGTCGCGGCCTTCCGGCGGGGGAGAGGCGTCCGGACCCCGCGAGGACGGCGGAGCGGGCCTCCTCATCCTCGGCGGCGTCGGCGTCGCGCTGGTGGTCGTCCTCGCCATCACCTGGCTGGCCCGCAGCGGCTGAGGACTACTTCCACTGCTTCGCGTCGGGGAAGTCCGAGGTGTCGAGTTCCAGTCCGAACGGAGAGGGAAGGCTGGCCTTGGCGCCGAAGGGCACGGTGGTGTGCCTGCGGTACCGCCCGTTCTCCGGATCCTCGTACAGGGTCACCGAAGGCCCTTCCTCGGCCCACCGGTCGACCAGGAGGTACAGCGGGACCAAGCCGTGCGCGTATCCCCGCAGCTTCGTCCTGCGATCACGGTCGCCGTTGCTCTTGGAAACGATCTCGACCACCAGGAGCGCGTCCTCGGCGGAGCACGGGAGGTCCGCGCCGTCATCCAGCATGGCGCTGTCGGGGATGACGACGAGATCCGGTACGTAGAGGTCTCCCAGTGAGTCGATACGCAGCCCCAGTGTCTGGTAGACGTCCCATGTCTCGGGAATGGAGCGCAGCAGCGCCCGGGACACTTTCGCCGCGATGAAGTTGTGCGGTCTCGAAGGCGGCGTCATCAGCCTGATTTCTCCATCGATGATCTCGGCCCGCCAGCCTTCGGGCACGTCCAGCTCCTGCCAGGCGCGCAGCAAGGGGTTGGAATCAGGCGTGTCGCCACCGGAAACGGTTTCCATCACAGCGAGACTCATTTCGCTACGTCACCTCCTGGGCCGGAAGTGTAACCGCATCGCTTCCGGCCTGCCCGTCGTCGTCCACAGGATAAAGAAGCACCGGCCGTTTCACACGGTCCGCAGAGGCGGGGAGGCCGTTCTCCCGGTCGCGGCGCGGCCCCGACCGCGCCGCTCTCCCGGATCAGCCCTCGTCGAGGAAGATCTCGCGGGCGAGGAAGGCGTGACGGGAGTGGTCGGTGAAGACGCCGTCCACGCCCGCGGCGAAGAACGCCTCGTACTCGGCGGCGAAGGCCCCGTAGGCGGTCGGGCCGCCGCCCGACCGCAGCGACTCGGGCAGGAAGTGGTTCTCGCTGCGGAAGGTGTACGGGTGCACGAGCAGGCCCGCGTCGTGCGCGTCGGCGACCAGGGAGGTCGGCTCGCCCAGCTCGCCGTCCTCGGTGACGGCGACGACCAGTGACTTGTCGGGTCCGATCGCGTCGGCGAAGGCCGCCACCCCGGCCAGCCCCTCGCGGGTGGTGAAGGGCGCCCACCGCTCCTCGGCGCCGATCAGGAGGACCCGCGGCAGCCGGAGTTCGCCCAGCTTCTTCAGGCTCTCGGGCTCGAAGGACTGCAGGAACACCGGTACCTCGGGCTCCGGCCCGGCCAGGCCGTGCTCGCGCAGGGTCCGGATCAGCGGCGGCTCCAGGCCGAGGCCGGCCGAGGCGTGGTGGGCGGGGTGCTTGGTCTCGGGGTAGACCCCGATGGGACGCCCCAACTCCCTGGTGAGCGCCTTGGCCAGCTCGATGATTTCCACCAGGGTGGGGACCGGGTAGTCGCCGTCGTGCGCGGCGTTGTCCGGGCGCACCGAGGGCAGCCGCTCCACCGCGCGCAGCGTCCGGATCTCCTCCAGCGTGAAGTCCTCGGCGAAGAAACCGGTGACCTCGACCCCGTCGATGGTCCGGGTGCCGCGGCGGTCGGCGAACTCCGGGCGCGACGCCACGTCGGTGGTGTGACCGATCTCCGGCTCGTGCCGGGCGATCAGGTGCCCGTCCTTGGTGGAGACCAGGTCGACCTCGATGAAGTCGCCGCCGTAGCGGGCCCCCAGCGTGTAGGAGGAGAGGGTGTGCTCGGGCCGGTGGCCCGACGCGCCGCGGTGCGAGATGATCTTGATGTGGGGCAGCTGCTTGTTCCTGCGCAAGGCCGGGTCCGTCCGTGTGGGGCGAAGCGAAAGGGCCGGCCCCGGTGAATCCGGGACCAGCCCCTATGTCTATACCGAGGTCGGCGGTCAGGCCAACCGGCCCACCACGTGGTCGACGCACTCGGTCAGGGCCTGCACGTCGGCCGGCTCGATCGCCGGGAACATGCCGACCCGCAGCTGGTTGCGGCCGAGCTTGCGGTAGGGCTCGGTGTCCACGACGCCGTTGGCGCGCAGCACCGCGGCCACGGCGGCGGCGTCCACCTCGTCGCTGAAGTCGATCGTGCCCACGACCTGCGACCGCTGCGCGGGGTCGGCCACGAACGGGGAGGCGAAGGCGGACTTCTCGGCCCAGGCGTAGAGGATGCCCGAGGACTCGGCGGTGCGGCGCACCGCCCAGTCCAGTCCGCCCCGCCCGTTGATCCACTCGATCTGCTCGGCGAGCAGCAGCAGGGTGGAGACCGACGGGGTGTTGTAGGTCTGGTCCTTGCGGGAGTTGTCCACCGCGGTGGGCAGCGAGAAGAACTCCGGGACGTACCGGTCGGTCGCGGCGATCTCGGCCACCCGCTCCAGCGCCCGGGGCGACATGACCGCGATCCACAGCCCGCCCTCGGCCGCGAAGCACTTCTGCGGGGCGAAGTAGTAGACGTCGGTCTCGCTGATGTCAACGGGCAGGCCGCCGGCGCCGCTGGTGGCGTCCACCAGCACCAGCGCGTCCTCGTCGGCGCCCGCCACCCGGCTGATCGGGGCGGCCACACCGGTGGAGGTCTCGTTGTGGGTGAGCGCGTAGACGTCCACACCGGCCTCGGCCCGCGCGGCGCCGTGCGTGCCCGGCTCGGAGGAGACGACGGTGGGCTCGGCCAGCCACGGCGCGCCCTTGGTGACCTTGGCGAACTTCGAGGAGAACTCACCGAACGACAGGTGCTGGGACTTGCCCCGCACCAGGCCGTGCGCGGCGATGTCCCAGAACGCGGTGGTGCCGCCGTTGCCGAGGACGACCTCGTAGCCCTCGGGGAGGGAGAAGAGGTCGGCGAGGCCGGACCGCACCCGGCCGACGAGCGATTTCACCGGCTTCTGGCGATGGGAGGTACCGAGGTAGGCGGTACCGGAGGAGGCCAGGGCGCTCAACTGCTCGGGACGGACCTTGGACGGCCCGCAGCCGAACCGGCCGTCGCCGGGCAGGAGGGTCTCGGGAATGTGGATCTCGGTCACGCCGTCAGCCTACTCGGACGACGCGCTGTGCCGCAGGTGAGGGGGAGGAAACAGCGGCCGTTTCGGCGGGGCCGGAACCGGACGGCCGCGATTCGGTGAATCAGGTGGCACCAAACCCGGGTTCAGGGAAGAAAGAAAGGACGCCGCCGTTCTCCCGCGGCGTGCCCCCCAGAAAGGCATCCTGTTTCGTGACAGAGGATCAGCGACAGGGCTCCGCGCCCCCCGACGGAAGCCCCGCCTACGTGCCGGAGTTCCTCGACGCCTACGACAAGGCGCGCCGGCCCCTCGGAAGAGAACTGGTCGCCGGCCGCCGCAAGGCCGAGCGGCGGATCCGGCGCCGCCGCCCCTGGCGTTTTCTCAGCCGCGGAGACGAGGCCGTGGAACAGCGGCCGCTCCCCGTGCTGGAGCTCCGGGCGGGGGAGGAGCCTCCCGGCGCCGACGCCGGGATCATCACCGGGTTGCTGCTGGCCCGCAGCGCCAACCAGCCCGTCGCGGTGCTGGCGGAGGCCGAGAGGACCGACCCCGAGAAGGCCCCGAACGGAGAGGGCGGCGCCGCGGAGGACCTGCTGCGCACCGAGGCCGACGTCAGAGGGCTGGTCGAGGAGTTCGCGAAGCGGCGGACAGAGGTTGCCGACCCCGACTGGAGGTCGCCCGATCCGCTGGAGTTCCCCAGGACCGAGTCCCTGCTGGCGCTGTTCCAGGTCTTCGGGACGCAGGCCGAGAGCTCGGGGCGGCCGTCGGGGGGCTGGCTCGAACCCCGGGAGGCGGACAGCGGGGTCAGGAGCTCCCCCGAGATCGCCGAGGCACTGCGGTCCAGGGCCGCGGAGGAGCGCTCCGCGGCCCGGCGCGGCGCGGGGGACGACGGCCGGCTGCGGACGGCGCGGTCGGCCCGGGTGTGGGCCGTCCGCGCCGGACAGGGGGTCCTCGACGGCGTCGGCAGGCTGGTCTACCAGGTCCTCTACGCGGGCCTGTACACCGTGGTCGACAGGATCCGGGGGAACGACGGCAAGGACGGGAACGTCCCGGCGTTCGACTGGTTCGACCAGAAGGTCATGACGCCGCTGGGCTTCGTCGTCAACCTCCTGCTCGGCCTGTTCCTCCTGCTGGGCGTGCAGAACGTGCCCGACCTGGAGACCCTCGAGCAGGTCATCGCGGTCCTGGTCTTCTCCTTCATCGCGCTCCTGCGCGGACTGGTCTACCTGTGCTGGAGCCAGCCGTGGCGGCCCTACCGGTGGCTGACCGGGCAGTTCTCCCTGCAGCCGGAGACCGAGCAGTCCCTGTTCCCGGACCACCGGATCGTCGCCCAGGAGGTGGGTCGGGCCTACCAGGCGGTGGTGTACGGGCCTTCGGGTCCCGGCCTCGGCAAGAGGCGGCGCGCCGAGCTCGGAGAGAAGGCGCACCGGCTGCGGCTGCTCCTGGTCAACGCGGTCCTGGCGGACCTGGAGGAGGCCTACCCCAAGCGCCGCTACCGGACGGCGTTCGACCGCCCCGTCCTGATCGCGGACCGGACCGCGACCCGCTGGGACGGCGTCTCGGAGTCCCCGGCCCGGCGCATCGACCTCGTCGAGGCGATCGAGGAGGTCCGCACCACCGAGTACGCGCCGGACCCCCTGGTCGTCGTCACGGTCGTCCCCGGCCCGGTGGGAGCGGACCGGCCGCCGGACGCGCCCGAGGACCGGAACGGCGAGAGGACGCTCGTCCAGGAGATCACCGACTGGGCGCTCCGGCGCCACCGCGGCGCGCACCTGGGCCCGAGCCGGGTGCTCTCCTGGGACCTCGGTCCCACGGCCGGGGCGCGGGCGGCGCTGGGCGGCAGGATCCCCGACGGCCTCAGGGGACGCGAGGCCAGGGTCCCCAGCAGGAGGAGGAGACGGCAGGAGGCCCTGCGCCGGGCCGTCGTCAGCCTGGCCGTGCTGGCGCCGCTGCTCGGGGCCGGCTGGGCGGTGGACCACTTCAACGGCGAGTGCTGGCGCCCGATGGTCCGGCACCAGGGGGTGTGGGGGGCCACGACGGGGAGCGGCGCCAGGGACTGCGTCGGCTTCACCGACGGCTCGTTCCCCTTCGACCCGAGGCTGGAGTCGGTCCAGGACCGGATCAGGGAGCAGAACGACGCGATCGACACGAAGAAGGACCCCTATGTGACGGTGGTCTACTTCGGGCAGATGTCGGTCCGCGACCCCGACGCGGACAACAGCAGGCTCGCCGGGGTCCAGGGCGAGCTCGCGGGACTGGCGCTGCGCCAGGAGATGCACAACGACGACGCCGTGAACCAGGGCGTCCCGCTCATCCGGCTGCTGCTGGCCAACACCGGTCCCGGATGGGCGCACGGGGAGACGGTGGCCGAGCGGATCGGCGAGGAGATGAGGAAGGACGACAGCATCATGGCGGCCGTCGGCTTCGGGCAGAGCCTGACCACGACGACGGCCACCATCGGGGCGCTCTCCAAGTTCGGGCTGCCCATGGTCTCCAGCACCGCGACCTACGACGACATCGCCCGGATCGGTGAGGAGCGCACCGACTTCTTCTTCCCCATCGCGCCGTCCAACACCCGCCTCGCCCGGCAGGCCGCCCAGTGGGGCTGGTCGGGCGCGGAGAGCGCCGACGGGAGTCTGGAGCCGTCCAGGTCGGCGGTCGCCGTCGCCGACGACTCCAGCACGGAGAGCTACGGGGTGGACCTGGCGGGCAGCTTCATGGCCCGGTTCACCGCCCTGGGCGGGGAGGCCGGGGCGGAGGCGGCGGAGGGCTTCCCGCCGGGGGTCGTCCCCTACGGCGGCGAAGGGCAGCCGAGCCTGCAGGACGTGGTCCGGGAGGTCTGCGCGGACCCGCCCGAACTGTTCTACTACGCGGGCCGGTCGGCCGACTTCGGCGGCTTCCTCAACGCCCTCCAGCAGACGGGGCGGTGCCCCGGCGGAGTGCGGGTCATGGGGTCGGACGACATCGCCCAGTACGCCACCGACAACCTGACGCACCTGGGGGACGTCAGCGGCCAGACCCCCGTCTACTACACACCGCTGGCGGCCACGGGCACCTGGGGGCTCACCGGGGGGAACGGGGAGCGGCCGTTCTACGCCAACCTGGCCCGCCTCAGCGAGGAACTCGACCTTCCCTCGGAGATCGACGTGACAGAGCACCAGGACCGGGTCCGGGGCCCCTCCGTCGCGCACGCCGCGATGGCCTACGACACCCTGACCGTGGTCTCGGACTCCGTCGACCGCGCCCAGCGGTCCCAGTTCGGCCCGGAGCGCTCCGATGAACCGCCGTCGGACCTGCTCTCCGCGATCCAGCGGACCAGGGACCTGGTCGGGGTCAGCGGGACGCTGGCCTTCGACCGGCCGGGCGACGGGTACTGGTTCGACGACAAGCTCGTGCAACTGGTCCAGGCGGGCCCCCAGGACACCCAGCACGTGCTGGCGGCGTGCGGCCGGATCACCTTCGAACGGTGGGCCCCGGGTCCCAACTGCCTGCCCTGAGACCCCGGGCGGCCCGAGGACCCGCCCACGGGAGAGGCCCCCGCGGCCTGTCGTCAGGTCGCGGGGGCCTCGCGGGGGTCGGGCCAGGCCGTCAGACGCCCTGGGCCACGGCCTCGTCCGCGCCCTCGACCGAGGAGAGCGCGCGCTCGGCGGGACCGGTGTAGTCGGCGCTGGGGCGCACCAGGCGGCCGGTGCGCTTCTGCTCCAGGATGTGCGCCGACCAGCCCGCGGTGCGGGCGCTGGTGAACATCGAGGTGAACAGCGACGACGGGATCTCGGCGAAGTCCAGCACGACGGCGGCCCAGTACTCCACGTTGGTGGCGAGCACGCGGTCGGGCTTGCGGGCGTGCAGCTCGTCCAGGGCCGCCTTCTCCAGGGAGGCGGCGACCTCGTACCGGGGGGCGTTCAGCTCCTTGGCGGTACGGCGCAGGACGCGGGCCCGGGGGTCCTCCGCGCGGTAGACGCGGTGGCCGAAGCCCATGAGCCGCTCGCCCTTGTCGAGGGCCTGGGTGACGTACTTGCGCGCGTCGCCGATGCGCTCGGTCTCGTCCAGCATGTGCAGTACGCGGGCCGGGGCGCCGCCGTGCAGCGGACCCGACATGGCGCCGACCGCGCCCGAGAGCGCGGCGGCCACGTCGGCGCCGGTCGACGCGATGACGCGGGCGGTGAACGTCGAGGCGTTCATGCCGTGCTCGGCGGCGGACGTCCAGTAGGCGTCCACGGCCTTGACGTGGCGGGGATCCGGCTCGTCGCGGAGCTGGATCATGAACCGCTCGACGATGGTCGTGCCCTCTTCGACACGGCTCTGCGCGACCTTCGGCCGGTCGCCTCGGGCGGACTGGGCGATCACCGAGAGCGCTGCGGCGGTGGCGCGGGCGACGTTGTCGCGCGCCTCCGCGTCGTCGATGTCGAGCAGCGGCTTGAAGCCCCACAGCGGTGCGAGGGTCGCCAGCGCGCTCTGCACGTCGACACGGACGTCACCGGTCGAGACCGGCAGGGTGATCGGGTCCGCGAAGGGAAGTCCGGGGTTGAAGCTGTTGTCGACCAACAGCCCCCAAACACGCCCGAAGGTGACATGACCGACGAGATTCTCGATGTCGACGCCCCGATACCGAAGGGCACCGCCCTCCTTGTCCGGTTCGGCGATCTCGGTCTCGAACGCCACGACTCCTTCGAGCCCGGGTTTGAAGTCCGACATACCGGCTTCCTCCGTCTCCTCGGTCCTAGGAAGGGATGGATCCATTGAACCGTTTGGGGATTTTCCAATGACACGCGAGGTGTCGCTAATGGTCCTGCCGCCAGGTGGCGCCTACCCCACAGGTCATGTGAGGATGCACCACTGTGAACCATTGTGACCCTGCTGAGCTGCGTGAACCGTACGACGGTACGCCGTTGTGCCGTTCTGAGCTGTCCTCGCACCCTATGGAGCAGTTTCACACCTGGTTCACACAAGCCCACACATCGGGGCTGGCGGAGCCCAACGCGATGGTGCTGTCGACGATCGACCCCACCGGGGCGCCGCGCGCCAGGACGGTCCTCATGAAGGGGTACGACCACGCTGGCCTGCGATTCTTCACCAACTACCGGTCGCGCAAGGGACGCTCGCTCGAAGATGACCCGCGCGCCTGCGTGGTGTTTCCGTGGCACGCGATCCGGCGTCAAGTCATGATTTCCGGAAGTGTCGAACGTCTCACGGACCGGGAGAACGACGAGTATTTCGCACGGCGCCCCCGCGGTTCGCAGCTCGGCGCGTGGGCGAGCGAGCGCCAGTCCGCCCCGGTCGCGGACCGCGCCGGGCTCGACGGCCTGTACGCGCGGTTCGCGGAGGTGTGGCCGCCCGGCGTCGAGATCCCCCGGCCCGCCTACTGGGGCGGGTTCCGTCTCGTGCCGCGGGAGGTGGAGTTCTGGCAGGGGCGGAGCGACCGGATGCACGACCGCTTCCGGTACCTGCTGGCCGCCGGGGCGGCCTCCGACGGCGATTGGGTGATCGACCGGCTCTCCCCGTGAGGCGCTCCCCTCGGACGAGGGGTGCGGAACGGCGGGAATCGGAGGCCGCTCCAAAGAGTGTCGTGAATCACATTTCCCCGAAATGGGAGGTGTTCCGTCAGGCTATGATTGACCCCGAACGGTGGCCGTTTCCGCGGCCGGGAACGCGCTTTCAGATCGGATCGGCGGGCTGACCCCACTCCGGACCGCCCGAGAGCGCGGTCACCGGAACACCCGCGCGCCGGCCCGTGTTGAGACGAACACCGTTATCCGCTCTCAACGGGCCCAAGACGGGAGAGGGAGCTTTGACCGCACACGGACTCATCGACACCACGGAGATGTACCTCCGTACGATCTTCGAGCTCGAAGAAGAGGGCATCGTGCCGCTTCGGGCCCGCATCGCCGAACGCCTCCAGCAGAGCGGGCCCACCGTCAGCCAGACCGTGGCGCGCATGGAGCGCGACGGCCTGCTCCGCGTGGAGAACGACCGGCACCTGGTCATGACGGCCGAGGGCCGCCGCCTGGCCACGCACGTCATGCGCAAGCACCGGCTGGCCGAGCGGCTACTGGTCGACATCATCGGGCTGCCCTGGGAGGACGTCCACGTCGAGGCGTGCCGCTGGGAGCACGTGATCTCCGAGGCCGTCGAGGAGCGCCTGGTCGGACTGCTCAAGGCGCCGTGGACCTGTCCGCACGGCAACCCGGTCCCCGGCCTGGACGAGCTGGGCCTGGTGGACTATTCGCCGGAGCCGTTCGCCGACGGCTCCATCGTCCCGATGATCGAGGTGGCGTCCGGCAGCCCGGTCGTGGTGACGGTCCGCCGCATCAGCGAGCAGGTGCAGAGCGACACCGAGGTCATGCTCGCCCTCAAGCGCGCCGGGGTGCAGCCCGAAGAGGAAGTGACGCTCGTCGCGAGCGACGAGGGTGTGCGAGTGATTGGTGGTACCCGCGAGGATGGCGAGCCGACCGAACTACCGCGGCAGATCGCCACTCACATTTTCGTCGCCAGGCCCTAGCGCGTGTCTTCCGGGCCGTGCGGACGGTCCGCGAGATGTCACGTTGCTCTGCGGATACATCGGGGCTGTTGCTACTCTCGCCACATGGCGTGGGCCGGTAGACATGAAAGCGCGTACGCTCGTCTGGCGGAGGACGGAGCGGGTCGCGTCGGTCATCATGAGTACGGTCCGTGACGGCGAGGTGGCTGCGTAATGAAGCGGTGGGGGGAAGCCTTCTACGACGACAACGCGTTGGCCGGGGCGGAGGTCCTGGAGCAGGCGCAGGTCGCCGTGTTGGTGACGGACCGCTTCGGCAACCTGCGGTACTGGAACGCCCACGCCGGTGAGCTCTTCGGTTTCGTCGGAGGGCGCGACTACCTCGGCGTCCCCCTGGTGGACATCGGCATCCACGAGTCCGACCACGAGCACGTCGCCCAACTCATCCGCCGGGTGCTCCGGGGCGACACCTGGGAGGGCACCTTCGCGGTCCTGCGCGGCGACTCCACCTGGGTGCACGTGCGCGTCAGCGCGGTCCCGACGAAGCGGTCCCCGGACGCCGTGGACGGCGTGGCGGTCTTCGCCAACGAGGCGCTGCGCAGCGGCCGGGTCGAGGAGCAGTACGGCCTCCTGGACCGGATCGGCCGCCGCCTCGCCAGTTCGCTGGAGTTCGGGACCACGATGAAGGCCGTCGCCGAGACCCTGGTCCCCCAGTTCGCCGACCACTGCTTCATCGACCTCTACGACCACGACCACCTGGTGCGCCGCGTCTCGGTGCACGCCGAGGGCTGGAGCCCCCCGCCGGGCAGCTGGACGGAGGTCGGCGAGGAGGTCCGCTACTCCGAGCAGCACTTCGTCCACAAGGCCATCCGGCGCATGGAGACGGTGATCGCGGGCGACTACTCGCACCTCAACAAGGTCGCGCCGAACGGGCGTTCGGCGAAGGTGTCCGAGCAGGTGGGGGTGACGTCGGTCATCGCGGCGCCGCTGCGCGCCCGCGGCGAGGTCCTGGGCGTGCTCACGCTCGCCCTCTCCAGCCTCTCGGCCCGGAACAAGACCGACTACGACAGCTTCGACCGCGACCTCATCGGCGCCATCGCCTCCCGGGTCGCGCTGTCCATCGACAACGCCCGGCTGTTCGAGGAGGAGCGGGACACCGCGCTGGCGTTCCAGAACAGCCTGCTGCCCCGGGACTTCCCGGAGTTCGACGGGTTGTCGATCGCGCACGACTACGCTCCCGCCAAGCCGCTGGAGGCGCACGGCCACGGCGTCCAGACCCAGGTCGGCGGAGACTTCTACGACGTGATCCCGCTGTCCGCCGGACGGGTCGGGATCGTCATCGGCGACGTCGAGGGACGCGGGCCGCACGCGGCCGCCGTCATGAGCCAGCTCCGCGCGGCCCTGCGGGCCTTCGCCCAGGCCGACCGCGAGCCCGACGAGATCCTGCGCGAACTCGACGAGTGGGTGCGCAGACTCGGCCAGCCCGACGGCGAGGGCGGGACCTGGGTACCCAGTGTGAGCTGCCTCTACATGGCCTACGACGCCTGGTCCCGGGAGCTGACCTACGCCAACGCGGGGCACCAGCCCCCGCTGCTGATCTGCGGCGGGGAGGTCACGGACCTGGAGCTGGAGTTCCGGGACAAGCTGCTGGGCGTCAAGCCCAAGGGCGTGCCGGGGGACTCGGTCTACCGGCAGTCCACGCTCACGCTCCCGCCGGGCGCCACCCTGCTGCTGTACACCGACGGCCTGGTCGCGCGCCGGCCGCTCGGCGGTTCGATCGACGTGGACGGCGCCCTGAGGCTGCTGCACAAGCGGGTCCGCGAGGTCGCGGACAAGGACGTCGACCAGATCGCGATGGTCGCGCAGAACGCGGTCCCGGGCGAGATGGAGGACGACACGGCCCTGCTGGTCGTCCGGTCGCACCCCGATGAGCTGGGGCTGGAGCAGAGCTGGTTCCCCGCCGAGGCCCCCACCGTGGGCGAGGCGCGGCATCTGGCGGCCGACACCTTCAAGGACTGGGGCATGGACCGCGACCAGGCGGAGCTGGCCTGCCTGCTGGTCTCGGAGATCGTCACCAACGTCGTCATCCACGCCACCCCGCACCCGGTGAGCCGCGAGTTCACCGAGGAGGGCGTGAAGGACTCCGACGTCCAGCCCGCCCTGGAGGGCTTCGACGAGTTCGACGAGGACTGGTCGGACCTGCTGGAGGAGGCTGCCGAGGGCGAGCCGGAGGCCGTCAGCAGCCGGGAGTTCCTGCTCCGGCTGCGCCGCGGGGCCTCCTCCGTCTGGGTCGAGGTCTTCGACAACGACCTGCGCCTGCCCCGCATCCGCACCGCGGGCGCCGACGACGAGGGGGGCCGCGGCCTCTACCTCGTCGACCAGCTGGCCTCCCGCTGGGGGTCGCGCCCGACCCCCGAGGGCAAGGCGGTGTGGTTCGAGATCTCCATGCGGCCGGAGGAGTAGGGCGCTTCCGCCGGACCGCCGCGGTCCTACGGGCTCCCCTCGGTGAACGGCCTGGGGCCGGGCTCGTCGCGCACCTCGACGTAGGGCTCCTCCGAGATCGGCTGCCCCCCGGCCATGGCGCGGCTCCGCTCGATCTCCGCGTTGTACTCGGCGCCCAGGAGGATCGCGATGTTGGAGATCCACAGCCACACCAGGAAGATGACGACGGTCGCCAGGCTTCCGTAGGTCCTGCTGTACGAGCCGAAGTTCGCGACGTAGAAGGCGAACGCCGCGGACGCCGCCACCCAGATGAGGACGGCCAGCAGGCTGCCCGGGCTCACCCAGCGGAAGGGGCGTCTGGCGTTGGGGGCGGCCCAGTACAGCAGCGAGATGATGAAGCTCACCAGGACCAGCAGCACCGGCCACTTGGCGACGCGCCACACGGTGACCGCCACCGGGCCCAGGCCCAGCAGTTCTCCGGCGCGTTCGGCCAGCCCGCCCGAGAAGACCACGATCAGCGCGCTGATGGTCAGCAGCACGAGCATGAGCAGGGTGACGCCGACCCGGATGGGCAGCGTCTTCCAGAACGGGCGCCCCTCGCGGACGTCGTAGACCACGTTGGAGGCCCGCATGAAGCCGGCGATGTAGGCGGACGCCGACCACAGCGCGACGGCGAGGCTGAGCAGACCGAACAGCCCGGCAGCGGCCTGGTTCTGCTGCAGGGTCTGCAGGGCGGTGTTCACGATGGTCGTGGTCTCGGCGGGGGCGACGGCGCTCAGCTCGCCGACGATGGCGTCGGTGGCCGACTGCCCGGCCAGGCCCAGCAGTGAGACGAGCACCAGCAGGGCGGGGAAGAGGGACAGCACGGAGTAGTAGGTCAACCCGGCGGCCAGGTCGGTCAGGTTGTCCTCCTTGAACTCCACGACGGTCCGCTTGAGCGACGCCCACCACGACGTCGCCGGGAGCTCGCTCAGGGAGTCGGGCTCGGCGTAGCCGCCGCCGGGGTGGTCCCCCGAGTCGGAGGCGCGGTCGGCGCCTCGGGGGGGCCCTCCCGAAGGCAGGTCCTCGGAGTGCCTCCCCCTCTGCGGTGGGAGGTCGATGGAGCGGTCGTCGCCGACGGTCGCCCGCCCGGATCGCCGACCGTGTTCGGATGTGCTCACGGAACTCCCCCTTCTCCTCGCCTCTAGAGCCCGCACCTGCCCCGGGAGGAGCGGACGAACCGTGGATCGAGGGGGGAGTTCCAGGTCAGGAGGTCAGGTAGTGGTCTGGTACGCCCACAGCAGCAGGACCAGGACGACGAAGAACAGGACGAGTCCGCTGGTGGTCCACGGGATCTGCACGCGCTTGCGAAGCCAGCGGATTCCGAGGATCACGAAGAGGACCAGCAGTCCGAGTACGATCGCGCCGTCGAACGCGCCGCTCATGGTGTTGTGCCTTTCGCCGGGGCCCGTAGGGGGTGTGGCGCTTCACAGGCCCAGCGAACGGCCCACGATCTCCTTCATGATCTCGGTGGTGCCACCGAAGATCGACTGGATGCGGGCGTCCTGCCAGGCCTTCGCCACGGGGTACTCCATCATGTACCCATACCCGCCGTGGAGCTGGAGGCAACGGTCCATCACCTTGTTGCAGAGCTCACTCGTCCACCACTTCGCCTTGGCGGCGTCCGCGGCGTCGAGCCCGCCGCGATTGTGCAGGGTGATGGCGCGGTCCACGTAGACGCGGGCCAGTTCGACCTCGGTGGCGAGTTCGGCGAGCACGAAACGGGTGTTCTGGAACGCGCCGATGGGGCGTCCGAAAGCCGTCCGCTCCTTGCAGTACGCGATGGTCTGGGCGAGGGTGCGCTCGGCGGAGGCGGTGGCCGACACCGCGATGGCCAGCCGCTCCTGGGGCAGGTTGCGCATCAGGTGGAGGAAGCCCCCGCCCTCCCGGCCGATCAGGTTGGCCGCGGGGACCCGGACGTCGGTGAAGGACAGCTCCGCGGTGTCCTGCGCCTTGAGGCCGGCCTTGTCGAGGTTGCGGCCGCGCTCGAAGCCGGGCATGCCGCGTTCGGCCACCAGCAGCGAGATCCCGTGCGCCCCCGCGTCGGGGTCGGTGCGGGCCACCACGATCACCAGGTCGGCGTTGACACCGTTGGTGACGAACGTCTTCTGCCCGTTGAGGACGTAGTCACCGCCGTCGCGGACGGCCGTGGCCCGGATGCCCTGGAGGTCGCTGCCCGCGCCCGGTTCGGTCATGGCGATGGCGCCGATCAGCTCGCCCCGGGAGAAGCCGGGGAGCCAGCGGCGCTTCTGCTCGTCGTCGGTCAGCCCGACGAGGTAGGGGGCGACGACGTCGTTCTGGAGGGTGAAGCCGAGCCCCGACGCGGCGGCGGCGCAGATCTCCTCGCCGACGACGGCGTTGAAGCGGTAGTCGGCGACCCCGGAGCCGCCGAACTCCTCGGGCACCCCGAGTCCCAGGACGCCGACCTCCCCGGCCCTGAGCCACACGTCGCGGGGGACGATCCCGTCCTTCTCCCACTGGCCGTGGAACGGCGTCACCTCGCGCTCGAGGAACTCCGCCACCGAGTCGCGGAACAGGTCGTGCTCGGCCTCGAACAGCTCCCTCTGCATAGGACTGACCCCTCGGCGTCGCGGTGCGGGCGGTCTCCGGAACGGAGCCGTGTGCTGTGGATCACAGTAACCGAATTGAGTTCGGTTTTGCAGAGGGCGCTGGTGTCAATACCGGCGGCGCGCGACGAGCGCGGTGCCCCAGGCGGTTGCGGCGGCCAGGGCGAGGGCCCCGGCCAGCGCCGCCGCCTGGACGGGCGTCGCCTCGGGGCCGCCGGTCACCGAGGTGATCGCCGCGTTGGCGGGCGAGCCCGCGACCAGCAGGGCCGTCACCGTCAGCAGTCCGGTGGCGGGAACCGCGTAGGCCGGGCGGCGCTCCAGCAGGGTCGTGCACAGCGCCCCGACCGCCACCCCGACCAGGACGCACGCCGCCCCGGTCGCGCAGCCCACCGCCAGCGCCCCCGCCCAGTCCGCGGCGCCGCGCAGAGCGGGATCGGTCCTTCCGGTGAACGCGGCGGCGACCCCGATGCCCAGCAGGGCCGGCGCGGCACCGGCCAGCAGCGCCGCCGCCACCCCCGACAGGTGCGTCCGGACCGGGCCGCGCGCGGCGGCCGCGCAGGCCCGCGCCGCGTCGGGTTCGGCGAGCAGGCAGACGCGGGCCAGCCACGCGGCGGCGGGGAGCAGCGCGGCGGAGTTGTAGGCGAGGGCCTCGGTCAGCGGCTGTCCCGGCATGCTGCCGATCGCCACGACGACCGCCCACAGCAGGAGCGGGGGCACCCACCGGTAGGAGCGCAGGACCAGGTCGAGGCGGTAGCCGATGAGGGCGGTCACGCGGACTCCCCGGGGTCGGTGGCGCCGCGCACGGCGCGCACGTGCGGGGCGGAGGGCAGGTCGAGGAGGGCGCGCAGCAGCGCGTCGGAGTGGTGTTCGGAGACGGTCAACCGGGTGCGGCCGGAGGTGGCGGGCGTCACCTCGGGGGAGCCGGGCAGGGCGGGGAGCGGTTCCGGGCCGAGCCCGTCGACCTCGATGAGCACGCGCGCGCCGGGAGGGGGCGCGGGGGCGGTCCCGACGGGCCGCAGCCCCGTCCCGGTGACGGCGTAGGCGGCGTCGACGCGGCCGGCGAGCCGCCGCGGGTCGTGGTCCACGAAGACCGCCCGTCCGCCCGCCGCGACCCTGTCCAGCACCGCCGCGTCCAGCACGGCCCGGGACCCCGCGTCCAGCCCGGTCCACGCCTCGTCCAGCACCAGCAGACCCGGTTCGGCCATCAGGGCCTGGGCGACCGCGACCTTCTGCGAGGTGCCCTTGGACAGCTGCCGCAGCGGGGAGCGCGCGTGGTCGCCGAGCCCGAGCCGCTCGGTCCAGTGGTCGGCCCGGCGTGCCGCCTCGGCGGCGCCGAGGCCGTGCACCCGTCCCAGGTGCCGCAGGTAGCGGGCGGCGTCGAAGGGCAGCGCGGGCGGGAACCGCTCGGGCACGTACGCGGTGCGCGGCCGGTTCCGGACACTCCCGGCGGTGGGCGCGCTGACCCCCGCGAGCAGGCGCAGCAGGGTGGACTTGCCTCCGCCGTTCCCGCCCGAGATCCGGACCAGCGAGGACTCGGGGAGGTGGAGGTCGATGTCGCGGAGAACCCACGGCGCGCGCGGGTGGTACCGCTTGCCGACCCGTTCTAGCAGCATGGCGGAATTATCCCCGGGCGGGAGGTGAAGTGCCGGTAAGCGGGGAGGCGCGCGGGCGGGCCCGGCTCTTGCCATTCCAACAGAACCGAATATCGTTCGGTTGGATAGTCCGAACCGTCGGGAACGACGTCCTCCAGGAGGAACCGTGGCTGAGGCATACATCGTCGGGGCCGTCCGCACACCGGTCGGGACCAGGAAGGGCGCGCTCGCCGCGGTGCACCCGGCCGACCTGGGGGCGCACGTCCTCAAGGAGCTCGTCCGGCGCACCGGGGTGGACGCGGCCGCGGTCGAGGACGTGATCATGGGCTGCGTCAGCCAGGTCGGACCGCAGGCGCTGGACCTGGCCCGCACCGCGTGGCTGTCGGCGGGGCTGCCCGAGACCACGGCGGGCGTCACCATCGACCGCCAGTGCGGCTCCTCCCAACAGGCCGTGCACTTCGCCGCGCAGGGCGTCATGTCCGGGACTCAGGACCTCGTGGTGGCCGCCGGTGTGGAGAACATGGGCATGGTGCCGATGGGCGCCAACGCCCGGTTCGCCGTCGACAACGACATCCCGGTCTACGGCGAGGGCTGGACCGAGCGGTACGGCGCGCAGGAGATCTCGCAGTTCCGCGGCGCGCAGCTGATGTGCGAGAAGTGGGGGTACAAGCGCGCCGACCTGGAGGAGTACGCGCTGGAGAGCCACCGCCGGGCGGCCGAGGCGCGTGACGGGGGGCGCTTCGACAAGGAGATCGCGCCGCTGGCCGGGGTCGCCCGGGACGAGGGCGTGCGTCCCGACACCAGCCTGGAGAAGATGGCCGGACTCAGGCCCCTGCGCGAGGGGTGGGCGATCACCGCGGCCGTGGCCAGCCAGATCTCGGTCGGCGCGAGCGCGCTCCTGATCGCCTCCGAGCGGGCCGTCGCCGGGCACGGCCTCACCCCGCTGGCCCGGATCGTGCAGCTCTCCCTGGTCGGGGACGACCCGGTGTACATGCTCACCGCGCCGATCCCGGCCACCCGGATCGCGCTGGAGAAGTCCGGGCTCGGCATCGACGACATCGACGTCACCGAGATCAACGAGGCGTTCGCCCCCGTCCCGCTGGCCTGGATCGAGGAGACCGGGGCGGACCCGGCCAGGGTCAACCCCAACGGCGGCGCCATCGCCCTGGGCCACCCGCTGGGCGCCACCGGTGCCGTCCTGATGACCAAGCTGGTCCACGAACTGCACCGCACGGGAGGCCGCTACGGCCTGCAGACCATGTGCGAGGGCGGCGGCCAGGCCAACGTCACCGTCATCGAGCGGGTCTAGGGAGGCTTCGGCGCGGGGGGTTCGGGCCCTGTCGGGTCGAGGTCCGCTCGGGGCCTGGTTACAGCGGGCAGTGATGGCGGGTGCGGATCGAGGTCGCGTCCATCATGTCCGGTGTGTGGGGATTTTGTTGACGGTCTTGGGCTTTCTGCCCGTTTCGGGGCCTGGAAGGGCGGAAAGCCCGTGATCATTCCGGGTGGGGGCGGGGCCGGCCTTCGGACCGCCGCGTCACGGACATCCGGTGGGGACGCGCGGGCCTCCGGCCCCGCACCCGCCGTCACCCCGCGATCCGCACGGCGTGAGGTCGAAAGACCCACCCGAAACACCGGCACGCGAATCACCCCCGCACCGGAGACCCCCTGGTGTCCCGCGCCCTCCCTCTCCCGGTGACCGTGACGTCTCCGGGGTCTCGGAAGCGGTTGAGACCCCGGAGACGTCACGGTCACCGGGAGGGAAGGGGCAGGCGTCAGCACCTGGTGGAGCCGGACCCCTTCGAGCGCCAGACGCAGCTGTCGACCACGGAGCCGCCGGGGCTGCGCAGGGTCGCGGTGTCCCCGTCGTTGTTCCAGACGTACCGCTTGTACCCCCAGTACCGGCTCGTGGAGCCCGCCGACCCCGTCCCGGTGTACACCGTCACCGACTTCCCCGCGGCGAGCGAGTAGCTGCCGAAGGTGTAGGCGTAGTTCCACTTGCGGCCCTTGGACCGGTTCGCGGCCGAGGGCGCGTCGTGCAGGACGTAGCCCCTGAGGTTGACGGTCCTGTTGGTGGTGTTCCGGATGGTCACGTACTCGCCGTTGACCGACTTGTTGGATCCGGTGTCGGTGCCCGGGCTGTCGTAGCGGGCGTAGGTGAACTGGAGCGCCGGGGCGGCCTCGGCGGGGGCCGCAAGGCAGAGCGCGGCGGTGAGGGCCGCCACGAGGGCGGCGGCCAGGGTGCGTGCACGCATCTTCGGGGGACTTTCTGTCAGGGGGCCGTGGAACCGGCCCCTCAACCGGATCCTAGGGGCCCGGGTCCTCCGGGCAGGGCCGGAACGCCTGTTCGGAGCGGGGAACGGGTGGCCTCAAGCGGCCTCGGCGATCCCCAGGCGAGGGGATGCGCCGTGGCGGCCGGTGTGCCTCCGAGGAACCCGGGACTATGGGGGTTCCGGCGCGGGGGTGATTCGGGCACCGGTGCTTCGGGGGTCTTTCGGCCTCACGCCACGCGGATCGCGGGGTCACAACGGGCGGCGACGGCGGGTGCGGGTCGGGGCCGCGCCCGTGATGTCCGTTGCGTGAGGGTTTCGTTGACGGTCTTGGGCTTTCTGCCCTTCCCGGCCCCGAAACGGGCAGAAAGCCCACGACCGTCAACAAAACCACCGGTGCCCGAATTCACCCCCGCGCCGGAGGTTCCCTACTCCGGGATCCGCACGCCGTGTTCCAGGCCGAGCCACTCCGCCATCAGGGCGAGTTCCGCGGCCAGTTCCGGCGCGGTCTCGGGCGGCGCGTCCGGTTCGACCGTGGTGCGTCGGACCAGCAGCACGCCCGCCGCGCGGTCGGCCTTCAGGTCGACCCGGGCCACCAGGCGGTCGCCCAGCAGGAACGGCAGCACGTAGTAGCCGTGGACGCGCTTGGGCGCGGGGACGTAGATCTCCAGGCGGTAGCGGAAGCCGAACAGCTCCTCGGTGCGGGTGCGCTCCCAGACCAGCGAGTCGAACGGGCTGAGCAGGGCGCGGGCGGCCACCGCGCGGGGGAACCGGGCGTCGCGGTGCAGGAACGCGGGCTGGTTCCAGCCCTCGACGCGCACCGGTACCAGCTCGCCGGAGTCCACCAGGTCGGCGATCGCCGCGCGGGCCTGGCCCGCGTCGAGGCGGAAGTAGTCGCGCAGGCACTTCTGGGTGGCCACGCCGTGCGCGCGGGCCGCGATGGCCACCAGTTCCCGGCGGGCGTCGGCGGGGTCGGGGTCGGGGGCCTCGTGCACGGCCGCCGGGAGCACCCGGGAGGGCAGGTCGTAGCGGCGCTCGAACTGCTGGGTGCGTCCGTCGGTGGTGACCTCGCCGCACCAGAACAGGTACTCCAGCGCGGACTTCACCAGCGACCAGTTCCAGCCCCACTGGTCCTTGGTCCGGGGCGCGTCGTGTTCGAGCGCGGCCTCGACCCGGCGCGCGGTGGCCGGGCCGATCCGGTCCACCTCGGCGAGCACCGCCTTCACCAGGTCCGGGTGTTCGGCGGCGATCCGCCGCATGCCGCCCCACGCCTCGTCGCGGGCGCGCGCCATCCGCCAGCGCAGCAGCCGGTGCGTCCCGGGAGGGACGAGACTCGCCTCGTGCGCCCAGTACTCCACGAGGTGGCGGCTGCGCGCGGTGCCCGCGCGGTCCAGGAGCGTCCGGTCGTAGGGGCCCAGCCGCGAGTACACCGGCAGGTACTGGCTGCGCGAGAGCACGTTCACGCTGTCGATCTGGATGACGCCGACCCGGTCGACCACCCGCCGCAGGTGCCGCATGGTCGCCGGGGCGGAGGGCCGCCGGTCGGTGAACCCCTGGGCTCCCAGTGCCACCCGGCGGGCCTGCGGGCGGGAGAGGACGGCGTCGCGCCGGGGGTGGGGCAGCGGTGTTGATTCGTACACGAGTACTAACGTAACGGCGTGCGGAGGCGGGCGCCAAGTGGTCAGTGCCGGTGGCCCCAGGGCCACTCCCACCATTCGGGGGAGTCGTCGTCCTCCTGCTGGTCGTCCTCCTCTTCCTCGCCTCCGCTGCCGTTCCCGTCCTCGCCCCTCTCGGGGGAGGGCGCCGGGGACGAGGAGTCCTCGGGGGAGGGCGCCGGGGCGGGGCTCTCGGCCTCGGGCCGAGGCCGAGGGGCCTCGGTCTCCCGGACCTCCTCGGTCGTGACCTCCGCGGCGCCCGAGGCGGCGGCCTCGGCGGAGGGCGGCGGGGACGGCGGTGAGGGCGTCGAGGACGGGGTGGCCTCGACCGGGGAGGGGGAGGCCGAGGGGACGGCGGGCGGCACGAGGGACGCCGCCTCCTGCGGGTCGTGCCCTTCCACCGGCTGGACGAGGAGGGCGAGGGCCACGGCGCAGCCGACGGCGAGTGCGGACGCGACCGTCAGCGACCACCGGACCAGGTCCGGCGCGCGCGAGGGGGACGCTTTCTGCCGCAACCGGTGGCGGGGGCCGGAGTCCGGGGAAACGGGAGCATCGGGCTCCAGGCTCATGGGGGGACGCCTCCTCAAGGGACGGCTGGGAGTGCCGGGATGCCGGCGAAGGGGGGTTCCCGTCGAAGGCTATTGAGTCTTCCGCCGGTTGGACAAGTCCGGGGCCCGGAAGCCGGACGGGATCAGCCCGCCGACCAGCCGGAGGTCAGGATCCGCCCGGAGCCGTTGCAGGGTTCGCAGTCACGGGGGACCAGCATCTCGGCGTGGTCGTCGTCGGCGGACACGTACCCGTAGACCCGGACCCGGTAGCCGCTGCCGTGGCAGTCCTGGCAGACGATCGCGATGTCCATGCCCCCAATCTATCCGCCCCGTCCCTCCGCTCCCGGGCAGGCCGGACCCGCCCGGGTCAGTGCCGGGCCGGGAAGCGCACGGTGACGGTGGCGCCCTCGCCGGGCCGGGAGTCGATGGCGACCGCGCCGCCGTGGGCGGCGGCGATGGCCTGCACGATGGACAGCCCGAGGCCGCTGCCCGCGCCCGGGGAGCGGGTGCCCCGGTAGAAGCGGTCGAAGGCGCGGGCCGCGTCGTCGGGGGGCATCCCCGGACCCGCGTCGATCACCTCCAGGACGGCCTCCTCGTCGGCGTGCGCGCGCAGCCGGATCGTCACCGGTGTGTCCGCGGGGGTGTGCTCGCGGACGTTGGCCAGCAGGTTCGCGAGGATCTGGCGGAACCGCGTCTCGTCGACCTCCCAGAAGAGCCGGTCGGGCACGTCCAGCGTGACGCTCCGGTCCGGTTCCAGCGCGGCGGCGTCCCCGGCCATGTCCCGGGCCAGCGTCGCCAGGTCGCAGGTGGCCAGTTCGAGCGACCCGGTGCGGTCCAGCCGGGCCAGCTCCAGCAGCTCCGCGACCAGCTGGGACATCCGGGTGGCCTCGCCCTCCACCCGGCCCATGGCCTCGGGCAGGTCCTCCGGCGGGATCGCGCCCTGCCGGTACAGCTCGGTGTAGCCGCGGATCGTGGTGAGCGGGGTCCGCAGCTCGTGGGAGGCGTCGGCGGCGAAGTCGCGGACCCGGCGCTCGGACTCGGCCTTGGCCCTGAAGGCGTTCTCCAGCCGCCCCAGCATCGTGTTGATCGCCATCCCGAGCCGTCCGACCTCGCTGTAGGGGTCGGCGTCGGGCATCCGGTCGGCCAGGTCCGAGCCGGTGCTGATCCGCCCGGCGGTGGTCGCCATCCGGTTCAGCGGGGCGAGCGCCCGCACGATCAGCCTTCCCCCGGCCAGGATCAGCGCGCCCAGGAGCAGGACCGCGGTGATCATCTGCACCGTCATCAGCTGGCGCGGGTAGTCCTGGCGCTCCTCGGTGGGCACCCCGCTGACCATGATCGCGTCGTGGCGGGCCCGGACGGTGACCATGTGCGGGGGCACCGTGCCGTTGGGGACGTCCACCTCGAAGATCTCCTGGGAGGAGGCGTGGGAGCGCAGCTCCTCCAGCGAGAGCCGGGCGATGCGGTTCAGCACCACGTCCTCGCGGAAGGTGTCGCCGTAGATCTGGTTGACCTCGCCCGTCTCGGGGTTGAGCAGGATCACGAAGTACGGCGACGGACTGGGCGCGTCGACGCCCACCGGCGGCGTCCCGTTGTCCAGCCGGACCATGGCCCGCTCGGTGGTGAGCAGCAGCTGGGCCTCGAGCCGCTCGTTGATGAAGGCGCGCAGGGTGAGGACGCTGACCAGCGAGCTCACCAGCAGGCCGACCCCCGTCACGATGAGCAGGCCGACCAGCAGGCGTGAGCGGAGCGTTCCCGGGGGCACCGGCGGCCCTACTTCTCGTCCTTGGCGCGCAGCGCGTAGCCCACCCCGCGCTGGGTGTGGATCAGGTTGGGGCCGAACGGGTCCAGCTTGCGCCGCAGGTAGCTGACGTAGGTCTCCACGATCTGGGACTGTCCCGCGTAGTCCCAGCCCCAGACGTTCTCCAGGAGCTGGGCCCGGGTCAGGACCCGCCCGGCGTTGCCCATCAGATAGGCGAGCAGCCGGAACTCGGTGGGGGACAGCTCGACGGGAACGCCGCTGCGGCGCACCGTCCAGGTCCGCTCGTCCAGCTCCAGGTCGGCGACCCGGAGCACCCCGTCCGCCGTGGGCGCGGCGGAGCCGGGCTCGCGCTTGGCGCGGCGCAGCAGGGCGCGCACCCGGGCGATCAGGGCCTCGACCGAGAAGGGCTTGGTGACGTAGTCGTCGCCGCCGAGGGAGAGGCCGGTGACGGTGTCGGAGGGGGTGTCCCGGGCGGTGAGGTAGATGACGGGGACGTCGTCGTCCTCCTCGCGGAGCCGGCGGCAGACGTCGAAGCCGCTGATGTCGGGCAGCAGCACGTCCAGCAGGATCAGGTCCGGCCGCCGGGCCCGGGCGAGGGAGAGCCCCTCACCGCCGGTCCCGGCGGTGCTCACGTCGAACCCGTGGAAGCGCAGCGCGGCCTGGACCAGATCCCGGATGTTGGGCTCGTCGTCGATCACGAGCACGTGCGGTCTCGGCGTGGTCTCTGCGTCCGTCATCGGTTCACCTAGCGGGAAGGCGTCGGGGCATCTGCCCATGGTAGTTCGCACCGGTACGGGGGACGGCGCCTCGTCCGGGGCCGCGCCGCGGCCGCCGCCCGACGCGGGGTGCTCCGCCGGACCCGCGTCCGCGCGGCCGGGGACCGGCCGAAGGGAGAGGCGGGGGCGGACTCCCCATATAACGGACAGATCCTGTGATTCCGCCGGGCAGAGGCTGGGAGAACCCTGGACTCCGCCGCCGGAAGGCGGTCGGGGAAGGATCCCTTGCCCTGCGTTGCCTGTTTGTGACGCAGTGAATTTCGGGAAAATCGTGTGAACCGTGGACCGGGTGTGGTCATCTAACTCAACAGCGACTACGAGCTCCACCGTGTGCCGGGAGTCGTGCACGGCCCTTGGTGCGGAGGACGGCCGCGCCAAGGGCCGCCTCGGTGCCCGGGAACCGCGCACGGCGCGGCGTCGGGCCGTCGCACCGGGGCGTTAGCCTTGCGGTGTGCGATTGGCGACTTGGAATGTGAACAGCGTCCGGGCCCGCGGCGAGCGCGTCGCCGCCTGGCTGGAGCGCAGCGACGTGGACGTCGTCGCGATCCAGGAGACGAAGTGCAAGGCCGAGCAGTTCCCCGAGGCGGTCTTCACCGACCTCGGCTACGAGGTCGCCCACCACGGGCTGTCCCAGTGGAACGGGGTCGCGATCGCCTCGCGGGTCGGGCTCGACGACGTCCGGGTCGGCTTCCCCGGGCAGCCCGGCTGGGGGGACCCCGCGGCGGCCGAGGCCCGCGCGATCGGGGCGGTCTGCGGCGGGGTCCGGGTGTGGAGCCTGTACGTCCCCAACGGCCGCGACGTCCAGGACCCGCACTACGCGTACAAGCTCCAGTGGCTGGACCGGCTCCGCGCGGCGGGGGAGGGCTGGCTCAAGGAGGACCCCGAGGCGCGGATCGCGCTGTGCGGCGACTGGAACGTCGCCCCCCAGGACGACGACGTGTGGGACATGGCCGCGTTCGAGGGCAGCACGCACGTCACGAAACCGGAGCGCGACGCCTTCCAGGCGGTGGTCGACGCCGGCTTCACCGACGTCGCGCGCCCGTACACCCCCGGCCCCGGCGTGTACACCTTCTGGGACTACAAGGCGCTGTCCTTCCCCAAGCGCAAGGGCATGCGCATCGACTTCGTCATGGCCTCCCCGAAGCTGTCCGAACGCGTCACCGGCGCGATGGTCGACCGCGAGGAGCGCAAGGGCAAGGGCGCGTCGGACCACGCCCCCGTCATCGTGGAACTCGGCTGAGACCACTCCGCGCGCGGGACCGGGAACCTGGGTAACGTACCTGGGATGAACCGAGCAGCAGCGCCGCGGATCGCGGTATTCGGCAGTGTCAACATGGACCTCGTGGCCTACGCGGACACCGCGCCCGCCAGCGGCGAGACCGTCCTGGGCCGGGAGTTCCGGCAGGTGCCCGGGGGCAAGGGCGCCAACCAGGCGGTCGCGGCGGCCAGGGCGGGCGCCGACGTCGCCTTCCTCGGCGCGGTCGGCGACGACGCGTTCGGCACCCAGCTGCGCACCAACCTCGTCGACCACGGCATCGAGGTGTCGGGCGTGCGCATGGAGCCCGGGGCCTCGGGGGTGGCGCACATCGTCGTGGACGGCGCCGGAGCCAACTCCATCATCATCGTCCCCGGCGCCAACGACGCCGTCACCGGCCTGCGGGACGGGGACGCCGCGCTGATCGAGGGCAGCGACGCGCTGCTGCTCCAGTTGGAGCTGCCGATGGAGGGCGTCGTCGCCGCGGCCCGCGCGGGGCGCGCGGCGGGCGTGCCCACGGTGCTGACCCCGGCGCCCGCCCGGCCGCTCCCGCCGGAGCTGCTGGAGAACGTGGACCTGGTCGTGCCGAACCAGCACGAGGCGGCGGCGGTCACCGGCCACCGGGACCCCGACCGCGCCCTGGCCGCGCTGCTGGAGCTGGTGCCCGAGGCGGTCGTCACGCTCGGCGGGGACGGCGTGCTGTACGGCCGCCGGGGCGGGGACCCGATCCGGGTCCCGGCCGTGCGGGTCGCGGTGGTGGACACCACCGCGGCCGGGGACACCTTCTGCGGCGCGTTCGCGGTGGCCCGCGCCGAGGGCGGCGACCCCGAGGCGGCCCTGCGCTTCGCGGTGAAGGCGGCGGCCCTGTCCGTCCAGCGCCACGGCGCGAGCACCTCGATGCCGTCCCGGGCGGAGATCGACGCCTTCTGAGCGGGTGAGGGGCGGCTGTGGTGCGACGCTCGAAGCGGAAGGGACAGCCGCCGCGCGGGGTGCTCGGGCTCGGGATCAGCGGGGGTTCGGTCCGGGGCCGCTCCTGGTGCGGAAGTCGGCCCAGGTGACCATGGGGCCGTCGTAGCCGTCGGGGACGGCGGCGAAGACGCCGTGGAGGGGGTCGCCCTCGGCGGGGACGCGGCCCCAGGCGTGGGAGAGCGCGTCGGCGATGAAGAGGCCGCGGCCGCCGGGGCGGTCGGGGTCGGGGGGCTTGACCCGGGCCTCGGTGCGGGCCTGCCCCTGGTCGACGACCTCCAGGTGGACGACGCCGCCGACCAGGGCCACCAGGCTCACGAAGACCAGGCCGCCGGGGCGGCCGGACCGGGTGTGCGTGACGGCGTTGGCGAAGAACTCGCCGGCCACCAGTTCCACCGCGTCGGCGATGTCGGGGAAGGGCCGGAGCAGTGCCCGCGTCCACCAGCGGGCCTCGCGGCACTGGGGGGCCGCGCCGGGGAAGGACCGGCCGTCGCTGAGCAGGGAGACGGGGGCGGGGTCCACGCTCACGCCACCGCCTTCAGGGAGCGGCGGGCGCCGCGCGGCTGGGGGCGGCGGGCGAGGAGACCGGCGGGCGCGTGGGGCCGGGGACCGGTGAGGCGGCGCGCGGCGGCGTCGGGGTGCTCGGCCGCCGCCTGGTCGCGCCTGCCCCAGATGAACCACCAGGCGTCGCCGACCCGGACCGCGACCACCGCCACCCGGCGGCCGTCGCGGACGGTGTAGAGCACGGGGTTGTCGGACCCGCCGAGCGCGACCAGCGCGGTCCCGCCCAGCGCGTGGATCTCGGCCTGAAGCCGGGCGAGCAACAACCGCCGGGCTTCGCCCGGCTGTGGCCGCAGAGCGGCTGAGGGCATGGTTGAAGACATCACAGTCCTCCCAGGAGACGAAGAGTGCTGATTTCGTTGCTTCAAGTAAAGCAGCGCTGCGATGTTGCTGCTAGATCTCTGGGCAATAAATTTTCCTGGCAACGCTGCTCTGGCGGAAGGCAAGGGAGTCGGGAGTTCCGCATCGCTAGGCTCTGCGTGGCGTTCTTGAAACAAGGGAGGACTTGATGGGTGTTGCGAGTCGAGGGCTGGGACGTGAGCTTCGTGCGCTGCGCATGGAGAAGAAACTCAGCATGCGCAACGCTGCGGACAAGCTCGGCTGGCAGTCGTCGAAGATCTCCCGCATCGAGAACGGACAGCAAGGCATCAGCCCGACGGATGCGGCGTCCCTGCTCGCCGTCTACGGAGTAACCGGCCACGAGCGCGAACGCCTGTTGGCGAGGGTGGAGAAAACAGAGGATCTCAGCCTGTTAGAGGTTCGCGGCGGCCTCTCCCGCGAGTCGCACACCCTCATAGAACTCGAAGCGGAAGCCGATCGGATCTTCAACCTCGAACCTCTGTGGCTTCCGGGTCTGCTCCAGACGGCGGACTACACCCGAGCCGTGATGAAGGCGTGCCATGTCCCCGAAGGTGACATCGAAGTCCGGGTGGTAGCTCGCATGGGGCGCCAAACAGTCCTCGGAAAAGAGAACGCGCCAGAAGTCGAGTTCGCGATCGACGAGGGGGCGTTGCGGCGTCCGATCGTCTCCTCGCGGCTCATGAGCCGACAACTCCGGCAGATCTGCGAGACGGCCGAACGAGGCAACGTCACCGTCCGCGTCCTGCCCTTCTCCCTCGGCGGACACAACGGGTTGGACGGTTCACTGGAGATCCTCACCTTCGCCAGGAACAGCCCGATCGTCTATCTGGATCATGGAATCTCGGGCTTCTTCCTGGAGGAGGGGTACCAGGTCGCGTTCTACCAAACAGAGATGGCTAGGCTGAGGGAGATCGCTTTGGGTCCTGAGGAGTCGGTGGACTTCATCGCCGCCATCGCCAAGGATCTCGGCCAGGAATGAGAGAGCGAAGATGAACGCGCCGGCGAGTGACCACGGCAGGTGGCGCAAGAGCTCCTACAGCGGACCGCACGCCAACTGCGTCGAGTGCGCCCCTCTTTCTTCTTCCTTCGTGGTGCGGGACTCCAAGGACCCGGGGGGCGGGCATCTGGTGTTCGCGGCTCCCGAGTGGGCGGCGTTCCTGCTCGCGGTCAAGCGCGCCGGGCTCTAGCCACGGAGGGCCTTCGGCCCACCCCCGTCGATGATCTGGCGTCAGCGTTCCAAGAACCAGGTTTTTAGAACGCTGACGCCAGATCATCGACGGGACCCGCGTGAACGCTGAGAGAGTCGCGTTGAGCCTGTCGGAGTCCGTGGACCTCGTCGCGGCCATCGCCCAGGACAAGGACATGGAACCGGTTGACGTATCGACCGAGCGGAAGCCGGGACGTGCTCACGGCTTCCCCGACGCTCCCGACCACCCGGCCCCACACCACCAGGCGAGCAGGCTCACCCGCGCGAAGGCCTCTCGCAACATCTCCGAACGGTCGGGCTCAAGCTCCGACCGGGTTACCCGGGACATCGAGCCAGACCGTTTGACCGGCAGGGGATACGGTGACGCCGAGCCGGTCACGATCGGGACATCCAGCCTCTTCCCAGGCCCGGTAAGCGTGTTCGACCTCTGCCCACAGGTTGCGCGGCCCGTGGTGACGCATCTCGTAATCAGCCGCACCCGGTTCGTATTCGGCCAACGCCGAGGAGCCGTGCCGGTCATACAGGTAAAGCGTGAACTCTCCCGAGTCGTCTTGTGCGCGAAACAGGGCATAGTACAGATCCGGGACGTTCACCCCGATCACGAACCGCGCGCCGCTGTCCTCCTCGACGAGCACCGCGTTGGGGTCCAAAGTCATCCGGGTTCGGGTCATCGCCTCATCGGCGACCACGAAGTCTCGCCACGGCCCCACCCGCGCCCGCTGATCACGAAGCCACATGAACGCCGCCAGACCCACCACACGCCCTGACGCGGTGCCATCGGTCCCGACCTCCAGACGCAGCAATCGGTGACCGAGATAGTCATTGCCCCACGGGGTCACGATCACCCCGCCGGGCCGAGTCTGCTCCACCCACGCATAAGGCACGTTCTTGGCCGCCACGGTCGCCAACACCCGGTCATAGGGCGCGTAGTCGGGCACGCCCTCAACACCGTCGCCCACAACCACGGTCGGCGACCAGCCCGCGCGTTCCAAATTCGCACGTCCCTGCTCGGCCAAGACCGGATCGATCTCAACCGTGATCACATTCCGCGAGCCCAGCCGCGCCGACAACAGCGCCGTGTTATAGCCCGTGGCCGTGCCGATCTCCAACACCCGCATGTTGTCACCGACCGAGAGTTCTTCCAACATGCGCGCGACCAGGCGAGGCAGGCTCGCTGAACTCGTGGCCGTCTGCCCGCGCCCGTCCGCCCCCGACGGTGCCCCGTCGTCAACCTGTGTGACGATGTGGCGATCCTCATAGATCCAGCGCCACCAGCGGGGATCGTCCCGTGTGACCGGAGACAGCCACCCGTCATCGTCGTTGTCCCACACCAGAGAGGGGATGAACAGGTGACGAGGCACCCGGGTGAAGGCGTCTTTCCACGCCGCGTCCGCCAGAGCGCCCCGCCCCGCCAGTTCACCCACCAGTGACTCAAGCCCGGACGTGTGGTCCGGGAAGGATTCCGTCACCGCTATTTTCCAGTCTTCTCGCCACCGCCGCCATGCGGGCTGGGACTGTCGGAATCCTGCGTCGGCTTCGGGTCGTTGCCCGCGTCAGCGGGTTTGTCCTGGTTCTCGTGCTTTCCCACGCTCTTGACTCCTGTCTGCTACAGGACACTCACCGTAAAAACGGTAACCAGGAAGCCGCAGGCTGTCAGCGGAATCGGCAGATACCGGCCGCTCACGCAGGGAAGATCCGGCGTCCGACGAACACGGGAGCAGCCGGCAATCCCCGCCCCGCGCCACCGGGGCAACGTGTCAACCGGGTGTCAACATGCGACTTCGGAACATTCCGCACCCGACTGAAGCCGGGCGCCTCCGAAAACCCCCGGCAACCAGGCCAGACACCACTACGCCGAACCAGGTCCGACTAGGTCGAACCACGAGGACCTTCTTCCTGGGATTACGGGCACCCTCGCGTCGGTCGAGTGATGTCCGTCTGCGAGGCCTGTCCACGTCAGCCAAGGTCGTCGTCCTCGCTGTAGACCCGGGTGGCGGAGCCGAACCCCTCGTCCGCAACGCGGCGACGACGTTGTGCCCCAGGTTCAGCAGGGCGATGGTGCCCTGGGACTGCTGTCTGACACCGAGCGGCCGGACGTCGTCGTCGGCGGAGCGGTGGTGGAAGAGGAGCTCCACCCGGTCGAGGCTGCGGATCCGGTTGCGGCGGAGGGATTCCGGGGCATCGGCGTACCGCTCCTCGACCTCGGCGATCTCACCCTCGGTCGGACGGTGCCGCTCGATTCCGGCGTCCGGTTCGTGGTCGGCCATCGACGAGCGCACCATGCGCTGCATGAACGAAAGGGCGTCCAGAACGTTGCTCTTGCCGGAGGCGTTCGGACCGAAGATCCCCGCCACGGGGAGCGTGTCGGGCTCCACCGGATCCGTATAGAGCGTGGAGGCCAGGACCGTGGTGGTCTTGACGTTGCTGCCCTGGGACCACGGTTTCAGGGCAGCAACGCCAAGATCATCGACGGGGGCGGGCCAGGGCGGGCCGCTGGATTGTCCCGGTGTCCGAACCTCCCTAGACTCGGACCGAAACCCCGTCCGTATCCCCGTCGCGAGGGTGGCGGCGGGGCCCCGAGGGCTTCCGGAGGGTGAGCGGAGGTTCTGTTTTCCGGTGATGCACGACCGATGACGTGCGGATACGTGCTTCGTCGGGAAGCTCGGGGCGAAAGGCCGGGCACCGATCTTGTGCACCACGCGTCAGGTCCATAAACTCACTTAAAACCAAGGCAAACTGCAAGCGATCACACACGCCGGCCGGATCGGCGGACTCTCGCCGGGCGAGGGGGCCGCGGGCCGGCGGTCGGAGTGCCCGGCTGCCGCTCCCCCGTGCGGCTCCGGTGGCCGAATACAGGGTGCTTCGGTAAAGAAACGGGGTCGAATTCGAGTCGGTTCGGCTTTATTCCTCCGAATGGCGCGGCGTTCGGCTGCCGGGTTGTGTGCGTTATTCGGATACGCTGGCCGCTGCGCCTCCCCGCCCGCCCTCCGGGATGGGGGTGGAATGAGGTGCGAAAATAAGCGGGATGACGGTCAAATATATGCTCTGATCAGCTGAAACGCCTTTGGCTTCAGGTGTTCCGAGGGTTGTTCATGTCACGTTCACGGTTGCCTCGCTTTCTGTTGCCGGGCCCCGGTGTACAAGGGTGAATGCTCCGGCCAGGCCTTTTCTGAATGGTTGTCAAGTGGCTTTGGTGCCCTTACTATTACGGTGCCGGGGTTGGGATGCCCCAGCCCGGTCCGAAACGAAAGGCGGCACCCGGTGCCGCCCGGCGCGGGACTCCGCGCCTTTCTCTGTCCGCAGTGCGATACCTGCCCGGGTGTGATCGGGGTGGTGAGATGAGGACGGCCAGAGCCCTGGGGGCGTTGGTCGGCTGCGGGACGGTACTCGTACTGCTCGCCGGCTGCGCGGACGACTCCGGACCCCAAGCGGTCGCAGTGCCGGAGACCTCCGCGACGGAGACGGCCACGGCGGCCGAGGACGCGGTGCTCGCGGCCTACAACGACATGTGGGCGACGGTCGTCGACGCCTCGCACGCCGGCGACACCGCCCCGCCCGACCTCGAACGCTACGCCACCGGGGGAGCCCTGGAGCTGATGCACCAGGCCCTCGCGGGGGTGGGCGCCGAGGGCGGGCAGATGAGCGGCGAACCGGTGCTGGACCCCGTGGTCACCGAGGTGGAGCAGGGGGTCGCGCGGATCACCGACTGCGTCGACGACTCCGGTTGGAGCGCGGCGGGAACCGCCGGCCAGGGCGGGGCGGGTCGCCTCGTCGAGGCGGGCGTCAGCCATGACGGGCTCGTGTGGCGCGTCTCCGAGTTGCGAATCTGGGAGCCAGGAACGTGTTGAGACGAACAGGCGCGACCACGCTGGTGGTCGCCGCGATCGCGCTGGGCGTGGCGCCTCCCGCCCACGCCGAGCCCCCCTCCTTCCTCGGCAGCGTCGAGTGCGGGAGCTCCGGCGGTGGCGGCTGCGCGGTCATGATCGAGTGGTGGCTGAAGAACAACGGCGGCGGCGGGACCGGCGGGTCCGGAAGCGGCGGGACCGACGCGCCCTCGGGCGGCAGCGAGTGGGACTCGGTCGACTGGGACGCCGTCGACTGGGACGCCGTGGACTGGGAATCGGTCGACTGGGACGCCATCGACTGGGAGTCCATCGACTACGACGGGACCGACGGCGAGGACGAGGTCGACCCCGAGACCCTGGCCGGGGAGGCCATGGCCTCCCTGAACATCCCGGCCCCGGACATCGCCACCTCGCCGGGCGTCGACTCCCAGATCCTCGTGCACACGCCCGTGTGGCTGTGGCTCGAACCGGACGGCTGGGAGGCCGAGAGCGCGGTCGCGGCGGACGAGGGCTTCTCCGCCGAGGTCACCGCGGCCCCCGTGCGGACGAAGTGGACGCTGGGCGACGGCACCGAGATCGTCTGCGAGGGTCCGGGCACCCCCTACGACCCGGCGGCGCACGACCCGGCCTCGGAGTCCCCCGACTGCGGGCACGTCTACACCCGCTCCTCGGACGCCGAGCCCGGCGGCGCTTTCCCGGTCAAGGCCGAGGTCACCTGGGACATCGGCTGGAACTTCTCCGACGGCCAGAACGGGACGCTGGGTCCCGTCGTCGTGGCGTCGGAGGTCGAACTTACGGTCAAGGAGGCCCAGAGCCTGGTGACCGGCGTGGGTCAGGGATAGGACGGAAGAGACCGTGGTTGAGACAGCGACGACCGGAGCGAACCGGACCGCCAAGGGCGGCACGCCACCGGTCCGGCTGCTGGGGAACGGCCCGCGGCGATGGCGCTGGCTCGGATTCGGCGTGGCACTGATGGCGGCGGGCGGGCTCATCGCGGCCACCGCCGCCGACCAGCTCGACGACCGCCAGGGGGTGCTGGTCGCCGGTGGCGACCTGCCCGCCGGGCACGTGGTGACGGCGGGCGACCTCCAGGTCACCGAACTCGCCGGGACGCAGGGCCTGTCGGTCGTCTTCGACGACCGGCTGGAGGAGGTCATCGGCCAGACGCTCACCCTCCCGGTGGCAGAAGGCAGCGTGCTGCCCGAGACCGCGCTGGGCACGGACTCGGCGTACCCGGTGACCGGGCAGGCGGTCGTGGGCGCCTCGCTGGCGCCGGGCCGCTTCCCGACCTCCCTGGAGCCGGGGGCGAGGGTCTCGGTCGTGGTCCTCGGATCGCAGAACGCGGGCGGCAACGCCGGCGGCAACGCGGGCGGGGCCGGAGGAGGGGCCACGACCCCGGGCGTCCAGGCGTACGCGGCCCACCTCCAGTCCTTCGAGCCCGGGACCGCCGACGGCCCCGCGGTCGTGGAGCTCGTGGTCAGCGCCGCGGACGCGGCCCAGGTCGCCTCCGCGGCGGCCTCCGAGAACATCACCGTGGTCCAGGTCTCCCCGCAGGACGGTGGCCAGTGACGCGGACGGTAGCGCTCTTCTCCCTGGGCGGCGCCCCCGGTGTGACGACGCTGTCCATGGCCCTGGCGTCGGTGTGGCCCGGCGAGGCGGGCGCCGTGCTGGTCGAGGCCGACGCCTCCGGTGGCGACATCGCCACCAGGTACCGTCTGCACGCGTCACCGGCGCTCATCGACCTCGCCGCGGCCGCGCGCCGCGGCCCGGCCGAGAACGGCGGCGCCACCGGCGGACCGCTCGCGCACTCCCAGGCGCTGCCCGGCGGGCTCCCGGTCTGCGCCGCGCCCACCACGGCCGACCGGGCCAACGGGGCGGTGGAGCTGCTCGCCCAGAACCCCGGGATCCTCGGGGCCGACCAGGCCCCGGCGGTCGTCGTCGACCTGGGCCGGCTCGCGCCCCGCTCCCCGGCGGCCCGCCTGGCCATGGCCGCCGACGTCGTGGTCCTCGTGGTCCAGGACGACCTCGCGCAGCTGCGCAGGGTCAAGGACTCGGCCGCCGCGTTCCGCGAGGCGTTCCGGGACCTCCGGGTCGTCGTCAGGACCGGCGCGGACTCCACGTCGGAGATCGCCGAGGCCACCGGCCTGCCCGTCGCGGAGCGGATCGGCCGCGACGACAAGGCCGCGGCCTTCCTCCGGGGTGAGCGCAACGACCGGCGCCCGCACAAGCGCCCGCTGTTCAAGACCGCGGCCGTGCTGGCGCGGCGGCTCGCCGAGGAGACCGCACCGATCCCGGCACCGGACACCCGACCGGTGGGGGTCCAGTCATGACCGAGTCCGACCCCTCCTCCTTCTACGAGGACCCGGGCCGCGTCGTCGACCCCGGCCACCTGAGGGTGGTCGGCGAGTGGACCGAGTGGGTGGCCGCCGAGACCACCCGCCGCCTGAGCGAGGCGATGCGCGACGGGACCGACGACTCCAGCCAGGAGTACCGCAGGCGCGCCGAGCGGACCATCGCCCGGATCCTGGACGAGGCGGCCAGCGACGCCCTGGCCTCGGGGCGCCCGGTGCTGGACTCGGCCACCGAGGCCGCCATCTCCCGGCGCGTTCTGGCCCAGGTGAGCGGGCTCGGCCCGCTGCAACCCCTGCTGGACGACCCCGACATCGAGAACATCAACTGCAACGGGACCCGCGTCTGGGTCCGCTACGCCGACGGCAGGCGCGAGCAGCGCACCGACGTGTTCAACGACCCGGCCGAGCTGATCGCCCTGGTCCGACGGGTCGCCGCCGAGTCCACGACGGGCGAGCGGCGCTTCGACCCCGGCGCGCCCATCCTGGACATGCAGCTGCCCGGCGGGGAGCGGCTGAACGCCGTCATGGAGGTCGCGCGCGAGCCGTCCGTCTCCATCCGCCGCCACCGCTACAGCACCACCAGCCTGGAGCAGCTCCAGGACCTGGGCACGCTCGACACCGTCCTGGTCGCGCTGCTGCGCGCGGCGGTGCGCTCGCGGCGCAACATGGTCATCACCGGCGGCACCGGCGCGGGCAAGACGACTCTGCTGCGCGCGATCGCGTCGGAGATCCCCCCGCACGAGCGCCTGGTCACCATCGAGGACGTCTTCGAGCTCGGCCTGGACAAGGGCGACGCGCACCCCGACTGCGTCGCGCTCCAGGCGCGCCCCGCCAACATCGAGGGGACCGGCCAGATCACCATCGCCGACCTCGTCCGCACCGCGCTGCGCATGTCGCCCGACCGCGTCATCGTCGGCGAGACGCGCGGCCACGAGACGGTCCCGCTGCTCAACGCGATGAGCCAGGGCAACGACGGCAGCCTCACCACCCTGCACGCCAGCGACTCGTCCGGCGCCTTCACCAAGTTCGGCGCCTACGCCGCGCAGTCCGCCGAGCGGCTGCCGCTGGAGGCCACCGCCGCGCTGGTGGCCTCGGCGGTGCACCTCGTGGTGCACGTCTCGGCCACCCCCAACGGCAACCGCATGGTGACGAGCGTGCGCGAGGTCGTCGGAGCGGAGGACCAGCGCGTGGTCTCCAACGAGGTCTACCGGCGCCGCCCCAACGGCGAGGTGCTGCCGTCGGCGCCGCCCAGCCCCGACACCATCGACGCGCTCGCCGAGGCGGGCTTCGACATCGCGCTGCTGCGCGGCGGCGCCGGCGTGGGCGGGTGGTCGGCGTGATTCCGCTGATCGTCACCGCCGCGGGCGGGGTCGCCGTCGGGGCGGGGATCTGGCTCGTGCTGGCCGTCCTCGCCGACCCCCAGGCGGGGAAGAGGGTGCGCAGGCTGCGCTCCGCCCCGTTCGAGCGGGGGCGCCCCCTCCGGCTCGTGCTCGCGGTCGCGGGCGGGATCCTGGTCTGGCTGGTCACCGGGTGGCCGGTCGCGGGGATCCTCGCCGGGGTGGGCGGCTGGTGGCTGCCCGTCCTGCTCGGGCCCGATCGCCACCACCAGAAGCAGGTCGACAAGATCGAGGCCGTCGCGGCGTGGACGGAGATGCTGCGCGACCTGATGGCGGGCTCCTCGGGCCTGCACCAGGCCATCACCGCGACGCTGCCCATCGCGCCCGAGCCGATCAGCGCCGACGTGGCCCGGCTCGCCGAGCGGATGCGCTCGGGCGGCTCCCCCCACGCGGCGCTGGAGGCGTTCGCCGACGACGTCGACAACCCCACCGCCGACCTGGTCGCCGCCGCGCTGAGCAGCGCGGCCAACCGGCACGCGGCCGACCTCGGCACCCTGCTCGGCACCCTGGCCGAGGCCGCGCGCGACCAGGCGAGCATGCTGGTCCGGCTGGCGGCCAGCCGGGCGCGCATGCGCACCTCCACCCGCATCATCATCGCGGTCACCCTCGGGATGGCGGTGTTCCTGCTGATGTTCAGCCCCGACTACATGGCGCCCTTCGACGGCTTCGTCGGCCAGCTGGTGCTGGCCGTGATCGGCGGCCTGTGGGCGCTGGCCCTGGTCTGGCTGACCCGGATGTCGCGTCCCAAGCTCGGCCCGCGCGTGCTCGCGCCCGGGCCCGTACCGGAAGGCGGGGCCGCGTGACCCAGAGCGACCTGCTGTTCGTGGCCCTCGGTGGCGTCGCCGTCGGCATCGGGGCCTGGCTGGTCCTGGCGGTGCGGTTCGCCCGCCCGAGCCTCGCCGAGCGGCTGTCCGACCCGCCCCCGCCGCGCGCGGCGCGCGTCGCGACCCCGGACGAGGGGTTCACGGCGCGCCTGGGCACCCTCGGCGTCCCGGTGCTGTCCACGCTGGGGCTGCCCGGCCCCAAGGTCCTGCGCGACCTGGCGGTGTGCGAGCGCGACGCCGAGCGCTACCTGGCGGAGAAGTTCACCGTCCTGCTGCTGGGCATTGTGGCGCCTCCGTTCATCGGCACGCTGATGGCGCTCGCCGGGGTCAATCTGCCCCCCCTGGTGGCGCTGGGCGGGTGGGTCCTGTTCGCGCTGGTCCTGTGGTTCGCGCCCGACTCGTCGCTGCGGGACGAGGCGAACAAGCGCCGCAAGTTGATGCGGCACGCCCTCGCCGGGTTCTCGGACCTGGTGGTGGTCGCCCTGGCGGGCGGCGCGGGCGTGAACGGCGCGCTCACCGACGCCACCGCCACCAGCACCAGCTGGGCGATGACTCGCATCAGGACCGCCCTGCGCGGCGCCGCGCTGGACCGTAGGCCGCCGTGGGCGGCGCTGCGCGAGCTCGGCGACCGCTACGACGTGCCCGAGTTCGCCGAGCTCTCGGCCAGCCTGCAGCTGGCCGGGTCCGACGGCGCGCGGGTGCGCGGCTCCCTCGCGGCCAAGGCCAGGACGCTGCGCACGCAGCACCTGGCCGAGATGGACGCCGAGGCCCAGTCCGCCACCGAGAAGATGAGCCTGCCCGTGGTGCTGCTCTTCGCGGGCTTCCTCGTCATGCTGGGCTACCCGGCCCTCTCCCTCGTCATGACCGGTCTCTAGACCCCCAACCTAAGGAGAAAACCAGTGAACAGAATCCGCGCCTTCCTCCGCTCCCGCCGCCCCAACGGGCACGACGGCGGCTACTCCACCGAGACGGTCGTCGTCATCGCGGCGCTGGTCGGTATGGCCATTGGCGTGGTGGGGATCATTGCCGGCAACGTGGAGGCGGCGGCCAGCGCCATCTCCTTCAGTGTCGGCGGCGAATAGCCCGATGCGACCCGACATCCCGCGCGACGACCGAGGCAGCACCACCGAGCTGGTCATCGCGACCCCGCTGATGATGTTCCTGGTGCTGCTCGTGGTGCAGGTCGCGATGTGGATGCACGGCAACAACGTGGCCTCCGCCATCGCGCAGCAGACGATCGACGCGGCGCGGACGGTGGAGGCCACCGGTGAGGGGGGAATCGCCGACGAGCTCGGCGGTTCCATCCTCGCCAACCGCAGCGTCACGGTGAGCACCGGCGCGACCACCGTCAACGTCGTCGTGGAGGCAGAGGTGCCCAGCATCCTCCCCGGCTTCACCTGGCCGGTCCGGCACGAGCTGTCCGCCCCGGTGGAGCGCTTCGTCCCGCCGACCCCGGTCGGAGCCCAGCCGTGACCCGGGGCCGGACCGAGCGCGGGTCCGCCTCCGTGGAGCTGACCCTGGTCGCGCCGCTGCTCATCGCGTTCGCGCTGCTGATGGTGCTGGCCGGGCGGGTCGTCGGCGCGCAGAGCACCGCCGACGAGATCGCGCACGCCGCCGCGCGCGCGGCCTCCATGGAGCGGACCGCGCCGCAGGCCCAGGCCGCCGCCGACCAGGTCGCGGGCGAGGCGCTGAGCAGCCACGGGCTGGTCTGCGCGGACTACACCCTGGCCCTGAACCACGGCGGGCTGCAGCCCGGCGGCGCGGTCACCGCCGTGCTCAGCTGCCACATCGACCTCGGCGACCTGTCGGGGCTGAACGTGCCCGGCACCCGCACGGTGCAGGGCGAGTCCACCGTCGTCGTCGACACCTACCGGGGGACGCCGTGAGACGCGACCGCATCCGCGCGCGGAACCGCAGGCGCGGGGAGGACAGCGGCCAGGTCACCGCCTTCGTCGTCGTCATGGCGTCGGCGTTCATCCTGTGCCTGGCCCTGGTCATCGAAGGCGGCGGCGCGCTGCGGGCCAAGAACAACGCCATGACCATCGCGCAGGAGGCCGCGCGGGTCGGGGCCCAGCAGCTCGACTGGGCCGCCTACCGGTCCGGTACCGTTCAGATCGACGCCGCAGCCGCCAGCCAGGCGGCGCAGGGCTTCCTCTCGACCTCCGGGGCCACCGGAACGGTCACCGTGAACGGCGACACGGTCACGGTCACCGCGTCGCTCTCCTACGACTCCGCCATGCTGCCGATGGGCAACACGGTCGACGGCACCGCCAGTGCCCGTCCCTACACTGAACCGACCACCTAGCCCTAGCGTCCTGTGGAGGCGGCGATGCGAGTGATCCGGAGACTGGGCGCACTGCTCTTCACCCTGGTCCTGCTGCTCGGACTTCCCTACGTGCTGCTGTGGCACCTGCCGTGGCCCGATTCGGACCTGACCTGGAACAGCCTGGTCGTCCACCTGAGCAGCCTCAGCCTGCCGCCCGGCCTGGCGACCGCGTTCCTGGTCGTCACGCTGTGGGCGCTGTGGGGGCTCTACGCGGTCAGCCTGGCCGTCGAGTTCGCCGCGCGCGGGCGCGGCCGGGCGCGGCGGTTCCGCCCCCTGGGGCCGCTCCAGATCATCGCGGCCACCGCCATCGGCGGCTCCCTGGCCGCGCCGACCCAGGCGTTCGCCGACACCGTCGTCGTCGAGGACGTGGTCGGGGTGCAGGGCGTGGAGACGCCGGACACCGGCGGCGACGAGGCGCAGGAGCAGGACCGGACGGCCCCGCCGTCCACCGGGGAGGCTGACGGCGGGACGGCGAGCACCGAGCGCGTCCGGACCCTCTCGGGGTTCACCATCAACTCGGCCTCGCTCACCGACGGGATGCGCGAGGACCTGGAACCGGTCGTCGACCTGATCCGCGAGCACGGCGACCCGGAGGTCCCGGTCCTGGTGACCGGGCACACCGACCGGTCGGGGAGCGACGCGGTCAACCTGGAGCTCTCCGAGCGGCGCGCCCAGAGCGTCGCCGACCACCTCGCCGCCGAACTCGGCGAGGAGGCCCCCGAGATCGAGGTCGAGGGCGTGGGTTCGGAGCAGCTGCTGGACGACGCCGACGTGGAGGCGCAGCGCAGGGTCGAGGTGACCTACGCGGTCAGGCCCGCGCCTCCGGCCCCGCAGCCCGAGCCCGCCTCCGAGCCCGCCTCCGAGACCGCCTCCGAGGCCGGAACGGAGCAGGCCGCCGGGACGGCCGTCGTCGCGAAGGGCGCGGCGGAGCCGGACCGGGAGCAGGAGACGGCTCCGGTGGTGCCGATCGTGCCGGTCGCGAACACCAGCGACATCGGCGACGAGCCCCAGCAGGCCGCCGTCTCCGGCGCGACGAGCAAGGTCGTGGTCCTGGAGGTCCCGGCCGCGGGCGCGCTCATGGGAGCGGCGTTCGCGGGGGTCGTCGGCGGGTTCGTCGCGGGCCGGCGCGGCGGCGTCCGCAAGGTCGCGCTGGCCCTGCCGCGCGGCACCCGGGCCCTGACGGCGGGCACGCCGAAGAAGCCGGAGCGCCGGTCCATCGACGCGTCGCCGCGCCCGCTGCCCGGCGACGACGTCGACGGGCGCGTCATCATCGAGATCAGCCACATCCCGGGGATCGGGATCACCGGACCGGGCGCGCGCGCCGCGGCCCGGCGGCTCATCGCCAACGCGCTGTCCACCGAGGACGAGCGGTCCGCGCGCGTCCTCATCACCAAGCCCGACGTGCTGATCCTGCTCGGATCCGAAGGGCAGGCCCTGCTGGCCTCCGACCGGTTCGCCGGGGTGCGGGTCGTGGAGACGATGCACGACGCGCTGACGATCCTTCAGCGGGAACTGCACGACAACGCGGACCAGCCCATCGCCGTGGACGACCGCGCGCCGCTGGTGCTGATCGCCACGCCGACCCCCGAGCACGAGGTCGCGCTCTCCGGCCTGCTGCTGCACGGCCAGGAGCGCGGTATCAGCGCGGTCCTGCTGGGCCGCTGGCCGCTCGGCGGCAGCTGCGTGATCGAGGCGGACGGCCTCATCACCGAGACCAGTCCGCCTCTGACCGGGATCTTCCACGCCTGGTGGCCGGGGTGCGACGCCACCCGGGTCAACGAGCTGATCCGCGGCTACAGCGCGGCGGAGGAGGCCGAGGAGATGGGGGACGACGACCCGACCGCCATCATCCTGCCGGTCGTCGACGAGTCGCCGCGCGCGGACGCCTCCGTCCGGGAGGCGGGCGTCGAGGACGCGGCCTTCGACTCCGCGGCCTTCGATTCCTCGGCCTTCGACTCCTCGGCCTTCGGTTCCTCGGGCTTGGAGGACGCGGGCTTCTGGGGCCGGGACGAGGAGCCGGTCCGGGAAGCGGCCCGCGAGGAGGTCTGGGAAGCGGCCGAGGAGGAGTCCCCGGAGACGGGTGCGGCGCGCCGCAGGGCGGAGCGCACGACCGGGACGATCGGGGCGTCGGCGGCGTGGGACGCGTTCACCAGCGCGTTCGAGGAGGAGGAAGCCCGCGAGGCGGACCGGGAGCGCGCGCTCCGGGCCATCGCCGCGCCGCGCGGGCCCTCGCCGTGGAAGCGGCGCCGCGCCGCGCCGGAGCCGGTCGCGGAGGAGGCGGTGGCCGAGCCCGTGGTCGAGGAGCCCGAGCCCGCCGCGCCTGTCGAGCAGGTCTGGGAGGCGGAGGTCTTCGAGCCGGAGCCCGTGGCCGTCGCGGAACCGGTGGCCGTCGAGCAGGTCGCGGAGGAGGCGGTGGCCGAGCCCGTCGTCGAGGAGCCGGTAGCCGTCGAGCGGGTCTTCGAGCCGGTCGCGGAGGAGCCCGTGGGCGAGGCCGAGGAGCGGGAGCCCTCCCCGGTCGCGAAGGCCGAACCCCCGGCCGAAGAGCCGTCCGATGGCCTGGCCTCGGCCTTCTCCAGCCTCAACCAGCCGAGCGCGCCGCCCCCGGTCCGGCGGAAGCCGACCCCCAAGCGGTTCCGGGCGCCGACCCCGCACTCCGTCGAGGAGGCGGCCCCGGCTCCTGCCCCGGCGCAGGACGCGGCTCCGGCCCCGGCCAGGCCTGCGGCCCCGGCCCCGAGGCGGGAGCGGAAGCCGGTCGCGAAGGCGCCCCGGACGCAGAACGCGGCATCGGAGCGGGCCGCCGACGAGGCCGGGCAGGCCCCGGCGCAGCAGCCGCTCACCTACCGCCCCCGCAAGGCGGGCAAGCCCCGGATGCGTCGCCCCAGGCCGGGCGACGGCGACCAGCACTCGGAGGCCGCCGCCCGCCCGTCCAACGGCTGATCCGCCGGGACCGGGCCTCCGGTTTCCTCGGCGATCTTGACCTTTTCGGGGCCTCAACCACGGTTGAGGCCCCGAAAAGGTCAAGATCGCCGGGAGAACCCGTGTTCCCGCCCTCTTACACGTGCCCGATCTGGTGGAGGAAGGGCTCCGGGTCGTGGTTCTGGACCCGGACCTCCAGCACGATGTCCACCTCGTCGCCGACGAGGCGTCCGCCCCACGGGAGCTCGCCGCCGTCGCCGATGCCGAAGTCGGACAGCCGGATCCGGGTGCCGCCGGTGAAGAAGTGGCCGTAGCCGTTCTCGTGGTCCCCGTAGTGCGGGGCCTCGCCGACCCACTGGCAGTCCAGGGTGATCGGCAGCGTGGTGTCGTGCAGGGCGAGGTCGCCGGACATGGTGAAGGCGTTGCGGGACCGGCCGCGCTCCCGGAGCCCGGTGCTGGTGAACCGCAGTTCCGGGTACCGCTCGACGTCCAGGAAGTCGGGTGAGCGCAGGTGGTCGTCGCGGGCCCGGACGCCGGTGTTGACGCTGGCGGCGTCGATGGCGACGTCCACCGTGGAGTCGCGCGGGTCCTCGGCGACCAGCACCGATCCCCGGGCCTTGTTGATGGTGCCCTGGACCCGGCCGAAGCGCAGGTAGCGCGCGACGAAGATCAGGCTGGAGTGCAGCGGGTCCAGGTGCCACGTCCCGGGCCGCGGTCCCACGGGATTATGGCCCTCCGACTGTTGGTTCATGGTGGTTTCCCCCGGTTTTCACCGTTTTCGTAATGATAAGTACTTCAAATGCCCCGTTGTGAGTATGCCTGCCGAGCGCAAATCCGAGGGCGGAGGCCGAGAGGGCGCACCGGGGAACGCCTGAGGGCCGCTCCCACGGTCGTGGGAGCGGCCCTCACGGGGATCGGGGCCGCTACATCCGCTCGGGCGCGGTCACGCCCAACAGGCCGAGGCCCTTGACCAGCGTGTCCAGTGTCACGGCGGTCAGCGCCAGGCGGGAGGCCCGCACCGACGGGTCCTCGGCCTTGAGCACCGGGCAGGACTCGTAGAACGAGGTGAACGACTGGGCCAGGTCGAACAGGTACGCGCACAGCCGGTGCGGTTCCAGGGTGTCGCCGACCTGGGCCACGGCGGCGCCGAAGCCCAGCAGCCTCAGGGCGAGGGCGCGCTCGGCGGCCTCGGTGACCACGACCGGGCCGGTGGCCTCGGCCGGGTCCAGTCCGCCCTTGCGGAAGATGGAGCGGATGCGCGCGGTGGCGTACTGGAGGTACGGGCCGGTGTTGCCGTTGAGGGCCAGCATGCGGTCGAAGTCGAAGATGTACTCGGTGTCGTGCGAGATCGACAGGTCCGCGTACTTCACCGCGCCGATCCCGACCTCGCGGGCGATCGCGGCGCGGGCCGCGTCGTCCAGGTCGGGGCGGGTCTCGGCGACCACCTTGGCCGCGCGCTCGACGGCCTCGTCCAGCAGCGCCATCAGCCGGATGGGCGCGCCGCTGCGGGTGCGCAGGATCTTGCCGTCGGTGCCGAGCACGTTGCCGATCTGCACGTGGACCGGTTCGGTGTCGCCGAGCCAGTCGGCCTTGCGCGCGGTCTCGTACACCATCTGCAGGTGCAGGGACTGCGGGGCGCCGATGACGTAGACGATCCGGTCGGCCTTGAGCTCCTCCGTCCGGTACTTGATGGTGGCCAGGTCGGTGCTGCCGTAGCCGTAGCCGCCGTCGCTCTTGCGGACGATCAGCGGGACCGGCTTGCCCTCGCGGCCGGTGAACCCGTCGAGGAAGACGCAGAGCGCGCCCTCGCTGACCTCCGCGATGCCCTTGGCCTGGAGCTCGTCGCAGATCGGGCCGAGCATGTCGTTGTACGTGCTCTCGCCCGCGAGGTCGGCGTCGGTGAGGGTGACGTCGAGTGTGGCGTAGATCCTGTTGAAGTAGGCCTTGGACAGCTCGATCAGGTCCCGCCACAGCCGCAGCGTCTCGGCGTCGCCGCCCTGGAGCGCCACGACGCGCCCGCGCGAGCGCGCGGCGAACTCCTCGTCGCCGTCGAACTTGACGCGGGCCGCCTGGTAGAAGGCGTTCGGGTCGGTCTTCAGCAGCGCGGCGTCGGCGGAGTCCTCGCCGACCTCCAGCAGGTGCTCGATGAGCATGCCGAAGGGGGTGCCCCAGTCGCCGATGTGGTTCTGCCGGATGACGTTGTGGCCCAGGAACTCCAGCGTGCGGGCCAGCGCGTCGCCCACGACGGTGGTGCGCAGGTGCCCGACGTGCATCTCCTTGGCCACGTTCGGCGCGGAGTAGTCGATCGGGATGTTCCGGGGCTCCTGCCGGGGCGTGCCCAGCCGGTCGTCGGCGCGCAGCTCCTGCGCCCTGCCCGCGATCCAGTCCTCGCGCAGCGTCAGGTTGACGAAGCCGGGGCCGCTGATCTCCACCTCTCGGCAGACGTCCGCGACGTCCAGGTGCGCGACGATCTCCGCGGCGACGTCGCGCGGCTTTCGCCCGACCCTCTTGGCCAGCGCCAGCGCGGCGTTGGCCTGGTAGTCGGCGAACTGTGAAGGGCGGATGACAGGGTCGGTCTCGGCGTAATCGGCGCCGAAGGCGGCGCCGAGCGCGGACTGGACCCGTTGCGTGAGAACTTCTTGCGGGTCGGCCATGCCCTCCAGCTTAGTGAGTCCGCCCGATCGGGATCGCTGGTCGGGCGGGGCGTCCGGGGACGCTCACCGGTGCGCGGCGGCGGGCCGCCGCCAGGCGCGGACCGCGAGCAGGGCCAGGGCCGCCACCGGGAGCAGGGTCAGCAGGTGCCAGGGGACGCGCCACCAGGGGGAGGCCGTGTCGGTGGGGACCGGCGGGGTGTCGGCCGAAACGGCCGGCACGGCGGCCAGGGACCACATCAGGAAGGCGTCGCCCACGGGCAGCGCGCCGCCCAGGTAGCGGCGCTCGCCGCCCCACTCCACCGCCATGCCCGCGGCCTCGGCGAAGCCGGTCAGGGAGGCGGCGGCCGGGGCGTCGGCGAAGAGCACCGCGTCGGCGACGGCGACCGTGCTGGCCGACGCGGACAGCCCGAAGACCAGCGGGCCGGAGTCGACGTCGCCGGGGGAGTCGTCGCCGACCGGGTACTCGCGGACCCCCGGCAGCATCGCGACGTCCGAGGTGAACAGCTCGCGGAAGACCGCGTAGTCGGCGGCGGCCCACTCGGGGTCGATCTCGAACAGGAAGCGCAGCAGCAGCGACTGGGACGTGGCCCGCGCGCCGTCGGCCACGCCGCCGTCCGCGGCGTCGACCCGGTGCGGGACGAGGCCGGTCGCCGGGTCGAGGCGGTCGCGCGTCCGGGCCGTCCACTCCCCGATGAGCGCGGAGTGCCGGTCGTCGCCCGCCAGGTGGTCGCGCAGCCGCAGCGAGGCGACGGCCACGACGCTGTCCACGGGCCAGGCCTGCCCCGGGTAGGCGGCCAGGAACGGGGTCCCGGCCGCGATGGAGTCCTCGAACGCCGCGGCCAGCTCCTCGGAGGACGCGTCGAGCCCGGCCGCCTCCTCGGGCGCGGCCCCGGGGCCGCCCGCCACGGCCACGATCCGCCCGCGCAGCCAGTTCGCCCAGCCCGCGTGGAACACCCCGTACGCGGGCGCGGCGTCGGCCGGGAACGGGGCGGTCCCGGCCGGCGAGTACAGCAGGTCCAGCGCCCACCGGGCCTCCCGGAGCGCCTCCGCGCGCAGGGCGGGGTCGCGCTGGGCGGTGTCGAGCCAGGTCAGCCCGTACAGCGCGTGCGTGAAGAAGTAGCCCTCGGGGAACAGCGCCTGCATGTCCTGCCCGCCGCCGTCGGCCAGCGCGCTCTTGACGAACGCCAGGCGGGGCAGCGTGTCGGTGACCACCTCGGCGTCGGTCCGCGCCAGCGGGGAGGGCGTGTAGGAGCGCGCGCTCACCAGCGCGACGGGCGCGGCCACGGCGAGCGTCACCAGGGTGAGCAGGCAGGCCAGGGCGGTCCGGGCGGGCGTGCGGCGGAGGGGCTGGTCGGGCATCCGCCCAGGATGCCCGACGCCGTGTGTGCGGGGGATCAACGGACCGTCAGGGGAGGTTGCGCGCGATGACCGCCTCGACCAGGGCAGGGCCCGGGAAGTCGGCCATGACCGTTCCGGTGCGCCGGACGTTCCCGGCCTCCAGGTGGTCCAGCGCGCGCTCGTTCATCCCGGTGACGCCGAGCGCGCCCTTGGCCACGGAGACCGGCAGCGCCCCGCCGGACGCGCTCAGGTGGTTGACGTGCAGGACGTCGGGGGCGCCCTGGTCGGTGCGCTCGAAGTGGGATCGGACCAGGTCCCACTTCTGCGGGACGTGGAAGAGGGTGGGCAGGTGGTACTCGTCCTGGATGTCGGTCCGGTCGCCGCCCCAGCGCGGCCCGTACGGGACCGAGGAGTCGAAGTCCTGCAGGATGACGATCCGGCCCCGCGTCTCGCCCAGGTCGGGGACGCGCCCGTCGTACCCGGCGGGGGGCCGCCACAGGTGGTCGCGCAGCCGGTCCCTGGTGTCGGGGTTGTCCTCGACGTACCAGTTCAGCGTCGCCTCGAAGGAGCGCGTGTTCTCGGCCTCGGTGTGCTCGCTGCGTATCCGCATCAGCACCGTCTCGGTGGGGTTGTCCCGCAGGAAGTCGGTGGTGTCGCGGACGACGTCGGCGAAGTCGGCGTGGAGGTACTCGGAGCCGTGGTGGATGGGGAAGGAATCCCGGTAGTGCCGGGTGCGGATGTCCAGGGCGCGGACCCCGGCGCGCAGCTGCTCGGGCAGGTCGCTGTCCTGGGTCAGGGAGATGATCGAGGAGTCGAAGGCCATGCTGTCGTGCGTGCCGGGGATGGACAGCCCGGCCAGGTTCGCGCTGTCGGGGAGCCGTCCCATCCAGTCGGGGGCGCTGGTCCGTTCGAGGCCGCTGCTGTGCCCGGTGGACGCGGCGGCGGGCGCGGCGACGGCGTAGGAGAGCGGGACCAGGAACAGCAGCGCGGCGGTCACGAGCAGGAGGGCGACACGCGCCGCTCCTCGTCCGCTCCGAGCGGGGGAGAGCACCATGGGGGACGCCTTTGCGGGGAGGGGGAAGGGGGTCCGGGGGCGGGTGTTCGGGCGCGTCGTGTGACGGTACGCAGCATCGCACGCCATCGAGCGGAGTGTCCACGGGCGGGGAGCCTGCCGGTGATCGTGACCTTTTCGGGGTCTCAACCGTCTCTGAGACCCCGAAAAGGTCACGATCACCGGAGGGAGCGCCAGGAAACGGACACCTTCCCGCAGCCCGGGGACCCGCGCGCCGTCGCCGCCCGCCGTGACAGGCCCCGAGCGGACCCTGCTCCGACAGAGCCCGGAACACCCCGCGCCGGGACCCCTATTCGTCGGACTGGCCGAGGCGGTGCAGCCAGGACGGGGCGCGGCTCAGGCTCGCGGTGCTGCGGCGGATCTGGTCGGTGATGCGGCCCGCGGCGAGGTCGTGGGCGAGGAGGCACGCCTGGGCCACGCCCCGGGCGTGGCTCGCCCCGTGCGCGATGACCACCGTCCCGTTCAGGCCGAGCAGCACCGCGCCGCCGTAGGAGTCCGAGTCGAAGCGCGCGCGCAGCCCGCGCAGCGCCTTGCGCTGGAGCAGCGCGCCGATCCGGGCCAGCGGGGTCGAGGTGAGCGCCGCGCGGATCTCCTCGAAGGCGAAGCCCACCGCGCCCTCCACCGACTTCAGCGCCACGTTCCCGGTGAAACCGTCGGTGACGACCACGTCCACCAGTCCGGCCAGCAGGTCGTGGCCCTCGATGTTGCCGCGGAAGTCCAGGGAGGGGGCCTCGTCGGAGTGCGCGGACAGCAGTTCGGACGCCTTGCGGGCCAGCTTGTTGCCCTTGCCGGGTTCCGAGCCGATGGTCAGGATGCCCACCCGGGGCTCGGCGATTCCGTGTCCGATCCGCGCGTACGCCGCCCCCAGGTGCGCGAACTGCACCAGCATCTCCGGCTTGGCGTCGGCGCTGGCCCCGGCGTCCAGCAGGATCGTCGGTCTGGGGACGGTGGGCAGCACCAGCGCCAGCGCGGGGCGCAGCACCCCCGGGAGGGTGCGCAGCCGGACCGTGGAGGACGCCACCACGCCGCCGGTGGACCCCGCGGACACCAGCGCGGCCGCGTCGCCCTGCCTGATCAGCTTGCAGGCCACCGCGACGCTGGAGCGCGCCCGCCGCCACGCGGCCAGCGCGCCCTCGTGCATCGCCAGGGATTCGTCGGCGTGCACGATCGGCAGCTCCCGGTTCGCGCCCTCGGCGGCCAGCATCGGGGCCAGCTCGGAGGTGCGTCCCACCAGGACCAGCCGCAGCCCGTGCTCGCGTACCGCCCGCACCGCGCCCGCGACCACCTCGCGCGGGGCGTTGTCGCCGCCCATCGCGTCCACCGCGATCACGGGGCGCTGTGGCGGGGGCCGCCGGGCGGTGGCTGCGCTGCTCATGGGGCTCCTCGATCGGGGCGGGGGCGGCTGGTCGCGAGAGCCGGTCCGGGGGCCGCGCCCTTCTGCGCCAGGGTATGCCGCGCCCGTCCCCCGTCCGCGTCCGGCCCGTTTCCGTCATGTGTCGGACCGTCCGTGGGTCTCCTGCCCGCCCTCCGTTATTTCAGGGATATTGCACTCACATGGAATGCTCAGGTCGGAACTGGGCCAATAGGGTATGAAACCCTCTGAATCGGGTACGCCCGTCGGGCGGCCGGGTGACGGAGACCTGCCGCCACCTCATAACGACCGCATTGTCCATGTCATGAGCGAGCGCCGTGTGCGCACACATCGCTACCGCAGTGTCGCGCGGAGTCAGCAGGCTGTCGGCCTGCGTGATGAACGACACGAGAGGAGACGCGTGAGCTTTACGCACGACACGGCACTCCCGGCGTCCACCGGACGTCGGTTCCGTGCCTACACGTCGAAGCACCTCGACGAGCTGACGGCCCGTGCGGGCCTCGGAGACGACGAGAGGCTGGCGGTCCGCGCGGTGGCCACGGTGCTGCCGTTCCGGGTCAACACCTACGTCGTCGACGAACTGATCGACTGGGACGCGGCGCCGAACGATCCCATCTACCGTCTGACCTTCCCCCAGGCGGACATGCTCCCGGCCGGGGACGTGGCGAGGATCGCGGACCTGCTGCGTTCGGACGCGCCGCGCAAGGAGCTCAACCTGGTCGCCAACCAGGTCCGCGCCGGGCTCAACCCGCATCCGGCGGGCCAGATGGACCTCAACGTGCCCAAGGCGGGGGACGAGGAGCCCATCCCCGGCGTGCAGCACAAGTACGCCGAGACGGTCCTGTTCTTCCCCAAGCAGGGCCAGACCTGCCACGCGTACTGCACGTACTGCTTCCGCTGGGCGCAGTTCGTCGGCGAGCCCGACCTGAAGTTCGCCTCCAGCGACATCGATCAGCTGGTCTCCTACCTGCGCCAGCACCCCGAGGTCAGCAGCGTCCTGTTCACCGGCGGCGATCCGATGATCATGGGCGGGAGCGTGCTGGCCCGCTACATCGAGCCGCTGCTGGAGATCGAGACCCTGGAGTCCGTCCGGATCGGGACCAAGTCGCTGGCGTACTGGCCGCAGCGGTTCGTCACCGACCCCGACGCGGACGAGACGCTCCGGCTGTTCGAGAAGGTCGTGGCCGCGGGGAAGAACCTGGCGTTCATGGCGCACTTCTCGCACCCGAACGAGATGGCGCCGCCCCTCGTGCACGAGGCGGTCCGGCGCATCCGCGGCACCGGCGCGGTCATCCGGACCCAGGCCCCGCTCATCCGCACGATCAACGACGACCCCGCGGTCTGGGCCGACATGTGGCGCACGCACGTGCGGCACGGGATGATCCCGTACTACATGTTCGTCGAGCGCGACACCGGTCCGCAGGACTACTTCGCGGTGCCGCTCGCGGAGGCGTACGAGATCTTCCGCGCGGCCTACAACAGCGTCTCGGGCCTGGCGCGGACCGTGCGCGGGCCGTCCATGTCGGCCACGCCGGGAAAGGTGTGCGTGGACGGGATCACCGAGGTCAACGGTGAGAAGGTGTTCGTCCTGCACTTCATCCAGGCCCGCGACCCCGAGCTGGTCGGCAGGCCCTTCTTCGCCAAGTACGACGAGAAGGCCGCCTGGCTGTTCGACCTGGAACCGGCCCTGGGGGCCACCCGCCTCCCCTACGAGGAGGCGTTCACCGCGGACGCCTCGGGCCTGGTCAGGGCCGCCCTGCCGTAGGCCCCGCCGCGTCGCTCCGGCCCTCTCCGGGGACCGGAGCGGCGCGGCCTCCGCCGCGGTTCCCGGCGGGCCGTCAGCGGAGCGGGCGGCGGCGCGACGACCGCTTCCGCCGGAACGCCAGGCGGCGGGGGAGGGCCTCCCGGGCCAGGTCGGCGGCTCCGATCAGGCCCGCCTCGTTTCCCAGCGAGGCCCGCACGATGGCGGCCTCGGGACGGTAGCCCCGGCCGGTGAGGTTGCGGCGGAAGTACTGCCGGGCCGGTTCGAGGAGCAGGTCGCCCGCCTCGCAGACGCCGCCGCCGATGATGAAGAGGTCCGGGTCGAAGGCCGCCGCCAGGTTCGCCAGGCCCACGCCCAGCCAGGCCCCCGCGTCCTCCAGCAGTTCGACGCACGCGCGGTCGCCCTCGCGGGCCAGCCGGGTGACCAGCGGGCCGGTGATCAGCCGGGGGTCGCCGCCCACGGCGTCGAGCAGCCGGGTGGCCACCGGGGAGTCGGCGACGGCCAGTTCGCGGGCCTCGCGGGTCAGGGCGTTGCCGCTGGCGTACTGCTCCCAGCAGCCCCGGTTGCCGCATTCGCAGCGGTGCCCGTTGGGCACCAGGGTCATGTGCCCGAACTCCCCGGCCAGGCCGTGCCGCCCCCGGCGCAGCACGCCGTCGATGACGACGCCCCCGCCGATGCCGGTGCCCAGGTTCACCACGACGACGTCGCGCACGTGGCGTCCCGCCCCCGCCCGCACCTCGGCCCAGGCCGCGGCGTTGGCGTCGTTCTCCACGACGACCGGCAGCCCCAGCCGGGCCCTGAGCGAGTCGCGCAGCGGCTCGTCACGCCAGGACAGGTGCGGCGCGAACAGCACGCTGGCGCGCCGCTCGTCGACGAATCCGGCCGCGCCGACGCCGATCGCGCTGACGCGGTGGTCGCGCCGCAGCTCCTCGACGACGCGCACGATGGTGTCCTCGACGACCTTGGGGCTCTTGCTCCGGTCGGGAGTCTCGGTGCGCAGCCGGGCCAGGACGCGGCCGGACGGGGTGACGACGCCCCCTGCCACCTTCGTCCCGCCGATGTCGACCCCGATCGTGAGCCCGCGCCGGTACGTCCTGGTCTCCCGTGTGAATGTCATAGCCAGAGAACACTAATCCCCCTGGGCGGAGGGTCCGCCGGCACCTCCCGGTGACGGCCGCGCCTCCGGGGACCGGGAGGGCGGCGTGTGGGACTCGGCGTGGGTCTCCGGCATGAGGTCGTGGCGGCCCGCGATGAGCTCCTGGAAGCGGATCTTGGTCCGGATCAGCGGACGGCGCACACGCTGGTCGCGGCGGACCGCGAGGGTGAGCTTGGCGGAGTCCTCCGGGTAGTACCAGCGCGCCCACGGCGAGTCGGGGACTGCCAGGCGCACGGCCGCGACGACGCCGATCCCCGGGACGAAGACCCCGGCGATCCCGCTCCAGATCTTGCCCTTGAGCAGGCTGACGGCGGACCCCGCCAGGTTGACCAGGACGAGCGCGGCCAGCCAGGTCTGCGCGAGCGCGGCGCCCTGGGCGGTGCTCTGGAACTCGGTCCAGCCGACCGGGCGCAGGCCGGTCAGCAGCAGCCCGCTGAGGGCGATCGCCACGAACACCGCGTCCACGGAGGTGCGGCCCTGCTCGGTCCAGTAGACGTCGCGCAGGTGCAGGATCAGCGCGAACTCGTCCAGCACGAGAGCGGAGCCGAACCCGAACAGTCCCGCCGCGACGGCGATGGACCACCCCTCGCGTTCGGTGATGAGCAGCCCGGCGACCCCGCCGACCAGCATGAACGCGACTCCGAACACCACGTGGTGGATGTGCAGCCCGCCCGGGGTCAGATTGCCCGGCCACCACCGGACCCGGGCCCGGATCATCCGCACGCTGAGCCGGATCAGCAGGAAGCCCGACACGAACGCGACGAAGAAGCTGAACAGCGGAAGCCGTCCGGTGCCCACGATGTAGGCGGCGAACCACTCGTCCACGCGCGCCTCCCTTCGTCCCGATCGATTATGGACGCAACGCTTTCGGCGCGGGACGGCTTCCCCGCGTGGAATCCGGCGGTCCGGGGGAACGGGAGACACGGCCGAGAAGGACCGAATCCCGTTCTAGTTTTTCGGGTTCCGAGTCGGTAGAGTGCGCCGCATGGAGCTGAATGGAGTTGCCGCCCTCGTTTCCGGCGGCGCGAGTGGACTGGGCGAGGCGACCGTCAGGGAGCTCGCGGCGGCCGGGGCGACCGTCGTCGTCGCGGACATCGACGCCGACCGCGGCGAGGCGCTGGCGAAGGAGGTCGGAGGCGTCTTCGTCCGCACCGACGTCTCCGACGAGGACCAGGTCCAGGCGGCCGTCCAGGCGGCCGTGGACACCGGGAAGCCGCTGCGCGCGGCCGTGTCCTGCGCGGGCATCGGCTGGGCCTCCCGCACCGTGGGGCGGGACGGATCACCGCACGACCTGGCCTCCTACCGGAAGGTCATCGACGTCAACCTGATCGGCACCTTCAACCTGGTGCGCCTGGCCGCCGCCGCGATGGCCCGGACCGAGCCGGCCAACGAGGACGGCGAGCGCGGCGCGATCGTCAACACCGCGTCGCTGGCCGGGATCGAGGGGCAGATCGGCCAGATCGCCTACTCCTCGTCCAAGGGCGGCATCATCGGGATGACCGTCCCGGCCGCGCGCGACCTCGCGGCGGTCGGGGTGCGCGTCAACACCGTCGCGCCCGGCATCCTGGACACCCCCATCTACGGCCGGGGACCCGAGGCGGAGGCGTTCAAGGAGCGCCTCGCCGCGCCGGTGCCGTTCCCCAAGCGCCTGGGCACCGCCGCCGAGTTCGCCAGGCTGGTCCGCGCGCTGCTGGAGATCAGCTACGTCAACGCCGAGGTCGTGCGCATCGACGGCGGCCTGCGCATGCAGCCGAAGTAGGGCGGGGCCGTGGCGGACGAGGTTCTCTACGAGGCAAGGGACGGCGTCGCCGTCATCACCATCAACAGGCCCGGGTCCAGGAACGCCGTGAACGCGGCCGTGGCCGCGGGGATCGCCGAGGCGCTGGACGACCTCGACGCGCGCGCGGACCTGGCCGTCGGGGTCGTCACCGGAGCGGGCGGCACGTTCTGCGCCGGAATGGACCTCAAGGCGTTCCTCCGGGGCGAGCTGCCGGTCGCGGAGGGCCGAGGGTTCGGCGGTCTCACCCAGAGGCCGCCGAGGAAGCCGCTGATCGCGGCCGTCGAGGGCTACGCGCTGGCGGGCGGCTTCGAGATCGTGCTCGCGTGCGACCTGGTGGTCGCCGCCGAGGACGCCAGGTTCGGCATTCCCGAGGTCAAGCGCGGCCTGGTCGCTGCCGCGGGCGGCCTGCTCCGGCTCCAGCACCGGATCCCGCGCAACATCGCCATGGAGTTCGCGCTCACCGGCGACTTCGTGGCGGCTCCGCGCGCCGCCGAACTGGGGCTGGTCAACCAGGTCACGCCCGGCGGCGGGGCGCTCGACGGCGCTCTGGCGCTGGCCGCCCGGATCGCGCCGAACGCCCCGATGGCCGTCGCCGTCTCCAAGCGCGTCATCGCCGAATCCGGCGACTGGCCGAGCGGCGAGATGTGGGAGAGGCAGGACGAGATCACCGGGCCGGTCTTCACCAGCCGCGACGCGATGGAGGGCGCCGCCGCCTTCGCGGAGAGGCGCAGCCCCGTCTGGAGGGGCGAGTAGGGAACCTCCGGCGCGGGGGTGGTTCGCGTGCCGGTGCTTCGGGGGGTCTTTCGGCCTCCTGTCACGCGGATCGCGAGGTTATGGCGGGCGGCGACGGCGGGCGGGGGCCGGGACCGCGCCCGTGATGTCCGTTGCGTGAGGGTTCCGTTGACGGGCTTGGGCTTTCTGCCCGTTTCGGGGCCTTGAAGGGCGGAAAGCCCATGATCGTTCCGGGTGGGGTGGGACCGGCCCTCGAGGTCCCGAGCGGACCCTGCTCCGACAGGGCCCGAAACACCCCCGCGCCGGAGACTCCCTCGACGGGTGAGACGACGCGCGGCCCGCCCCCGCTTACGGGGCGGGCCGCGCGTCGTCTCACCGGCTGGGTGTCGTGGCCGCCGGGATCACCAGGTCGTCGGACGCCGGAACCGCCGTCGGCGGGTGCCCGCGATGAGCACGGCGCCGATGACGACCGCGACGGCGGCGCCGGTGATGAACGCGGTCAGCTCGACACCGGTGACCGGCAGCCCGCCGCCGCCCTGGGGAGGCGCGGTCGGAGCCGAGGTCGGCGGTCTCGTCGGACCCGCGGTCGGCGACGTGGTCGGCGAAGACGTCGGTGACGCGGTGGGTGACGCGGTGGGCGTCGTCGTCGGTGACGTGGTGGGTGACGCGGTGGGGGTGCGCGTCGGCTGGTGGGTGGGCGAACGGGTCGGCTCGGGCGGCGGCCAGTGGGTCGGCTTGTGTGGTGGCCAGTGCGTCGGGTGGTGCGTCGGTCGGTGGGTGTGGGAGTGCGTCGGTCGGTGGGTGTGCGAGTGGGTGGGCCGGTGGGTGTGGGAGTGCGTCGGTCGGTGGGTGTGCGAGTGGGTGGGCCGGTGCGTGTGCGAGTGCGTGGGCTCGTGCGTCGGCCAGTGCGGTGGCCAGTGCGTCGGGTGGTGCGGTGGCCAGTGGGTGTGGGAGTGCGTGGGTCGGTGGGTGTGGGAGTGCGTGGGCCGGTGGGTGTGGGAGTGCGTCGGTCGGTGGGTGTGCGAGTGCGTGGGCCGGTGGGTGTGCGAGTGCGTGGGTCGGTGGGTGTGCGAGTGCGTGGGCCGGTGGGTGTGGGAGTGCGTGGGCCGGTGGGTGTGCGAGTGCGTCGGCTCGTGCGGTGGCCGGGGCTTGTGCGGGTGGTGGGCGGGCGGCCAGTGGCCGGGCCAGAAGTCCTCGACAGCGCCCATTCCGGGGTGGTCCGCGAGCGGCCACGGAAGTCCGTGGGAGCCGGAGCCCTTCCTGGGCGGGCAGCCCCGGTGGCCGGAAGCCGCCACGAGGTTCTGGAAGCCGTCGGCGGAGCACCCCGAACCGACGCGGTCGGCCTGCCCCCAAGCCAGTGGTGTCGCTGGAAGGGCCAGGGCGACCGATATCCCGGCCGCCACGATTCCCTTTGTCAGAAGGCGCAATCTTTCCCCCAAGAGTGAGCACTGCTGATCGCTTCGCCCGCGGAACCGCTCGGGAGCGAATCCAGACAGGGCCTGCCAGACGGCATTGAAACACGAAATCAGTCACTCTTAGCTGTACATTGATTGCGGACTGTCGCTATTTGGTCGGGAGTTTGCCGGTTCCACCGGCCAGGCCGCTAATATCCGCCGATGATCTTGACACCGGTGCTCGGGAGACCGCGGTTCGGGGCGTCGGCGGCAAGAGCGCCGACCCGTACCTGGGCGGTCCGATCGCGAGGGGAGCGCGGCCGGATGCCCGGTGCGCCGAGGAGCGCGCCGGCGGGAGGGCGCCGCCCGCCAGCGCGCGGCGGTCACTCCTCGGGGACGGGCACCCGAAGGACGCGCAGCAGGGTGGCGAGCATGTCGTAGTAGCCCACCAGCACGATCAGCTCCACCACCCCGGGGTCGCCGAGGTGCCGCTCCGCCGCGGCGTAGCGGGCGTCGTCGGCGTCGCCCTCCCGGAGCAGGGAGCGGGCGAAGTCGAGGGCGGCGCGTTCGGCGGGGGAGAGGGAGTCCGCGGCGGCCCGCTCGCCGAGCGCCGCGACCTCGTCCTCGGTCAACCCGGCGGCCAGCCCCGCCCGGCGGTGCGCGAACCACTCGAACGCGCTGTCCCGCTCGATGGCGACGGCCAGGATGACGATCTCGCGCACCCGCGCCGACAGCGACGTCGCACCGCCCACCGCCGCGCTGAGCCCCTGCCACGCGGCCCCGACCCCGGGCGCGGCGAGCATCGCGTTGAACGGCCCGTGCAGCCGACCCTCGCTGTCGTGGAGGGCGAACGGCGGTTCGGGCCCGTACTTGGCGAGCACCCCCTCGTAGATCGCTCGCTGCTCGTCCGAGAGCGCGTCGGGCGGGTACCAGGGAAGCCGTCCGTGCCGCATGGTCCGTTTCCACTCCAAGGGGCTGGTGACCGTTCTGCTCGGTGGTCTTGGCCTTTTCGGGGTCTCGGAAACGCTTGAGGGCCCGAAAAGGCCAAGACCACCGAACCGGTGCCGCCGAGAGCGGCAGGGGCCGGTCACTCCGGCCCGTGCAGGGCCTCCACCAGCCGGGTCAACCGTCCCACGGGGGCGTCGAGTTCGCGCGCGGCCTCGACGGTGGCGTTCTCGTCGCCGACGGCGCGCTCCCGAAGCAGCTCCAGCTTCTGGTTCACCTCTCCGACCAGCGCGGACATTTCGGCGACCACCGACCCGCCCGCGCCGGACGTCTCCTCGGCGAGCCCGCGCCGCAGCCGGGCGGACTGGTCCAGCAGCTGCCGCCTGAGCCGGTCGAGTTCGAGGAACACCTCGACCTTGGCGCGCAGCAGCCACGGATCCAGCGGCTTGGTCATGTAGTCGACGAACCGGCTGGCGTACCCCCGGAAGACCTGGTGGCGGTCGATCCCCTCGGCGGTCAGGAAGATGATCGGGATGTCCTTGGTCTTCTCCCGCTGCTTGATGTGCGCGGCGGTCTCGAAGCCGTCCATGCCCGGCATGACGACGTCGAGGAGGATGACCGCGAAGTCCTCCTCCAGCAGCGCCTTGAGCGCGGCCTCGCCCGAACTCGCCCGGACCATGTTCTGGTCCAGAGAGGTGAGGACGGCCTCCAGCGCCATGAGGTTCTCGTCGCGGTCGTCGACGAGGAGGATGTTGGCCTTGTGCGGCACGGTGGTCACTGCTCCCGGCTCGGTTCGCTGCTGTCGCCGTTCCGATCCAACCACGTCCGCATGACATCCAGCAGGTGGTCCAGGTTCACCGGTTTGGTCACGTAGTCCGACGCGCCCGCGTCCAGGCTGCGCTCCCTGTCCCCCTGCATGGCCTTCGCGGTCAGCGAGATGATCGGCAGGTCCTCGAACTGCGGCATCTCCCGGATCACGCGGGTGGTGGCGTAGCCGTCGAGGCCGGGCATCATGATGTCCATCAGCACGAGGGCGATGTCCTCGTTGGCCTCGAGCTTCTCGATGCCCGAGTGCCCGTTGTCGGCGTACAGCACCTGGAGCCCGTTCGCCTCCAGCGCGCTGGTCAGCGCGAAGACGTTGCGCACGTCGTCGTCCACGATGAGCACCCGCTTCCCGGCCAGGACCGCGTCCCGTTCGGGGTCCGTGCGCGCCTCGTGGTCGCCCAGGGGGGACGGCGCGTTCTCCTCGACGGCGAGAACGGGGACCGGGGCGGGCTCGTCGAACCCGTCCAGGTTGAACCGGTCGGGGTCGTCTTCGTGAGGAGGCGGGGCCTCCCCGCTGGTCAGCGCGATGCTCTCGGGCGGGGGCGCCGCGGTCGCCAGCGTGTCGACCGGGTCCACCGAGCCGTACAGCCGCTCGCTGGTGCCCTCGGGCAGCCGCACCGGGAGCAGCAGCGTGAAGGTGCTGCCCTCCCCGAAGGCGCTGTGCACCCGGATCTCGCCGCCGAGCAGCTGGGCCATGTTCCGGCTGATGGACAGCCCCAGGCCGGTCCCGCCGAACCGGCGGCTGGTGCCGCCGTCTCCCTGGTGGAACGCCTCGAAGATGAGCTGGAGCTTGTCCTCGGGGATGCCGATCCCGGTGTCGGCCACGGAGAACGCGATGACCTCGTCGTCGGTGAACATGTCGAGGTCGGCGTCCTCCAGCGCCCAGGCCGGTTCGATCAGCAGCCGCACCTCGCCGATGTTGGTGAACTTCACCGCGTTGGACAGCAGGTTCCGCAGCACCTGCTGGAGGCGCTGCTCGTCGGTCCACAGGTGGTCGGGGATGTCCGGGGACACCTCGACCGCGAACGCCAGCCCCTTGTCGCTGGTCATCGGCCTGAACGAGGCCTCCACGTAGTCCACCAGCTGGCTGATGGACACGTCCGCGGGGCTCAGCTCCATGCGTCCCGCCTCGACCTTGGACAGGTCCAGGATCTCGTCGATGAGCTGCAGGAGGTCGCTGCCGGCCTTGTGGATGGTCTGCGCGAACTCCACCTGCTTGGGGGTGAGGTTCTGCTCGCTGTTGTCGGCGAGCAGCCGGGCCAGGATCAGCAGGCTGTTGAGCGGGGTGCGCAGCTCGTGCGACATGTTCGCCAGGAACTCGGACTTGTACTTGGAGGACACCTGGAGCTGGTGGGCCCGGTCCTCCAGGGAGCGCCGGGCGCGCTCGATCTGCCGGTTCTGCAGCTCGATGGCGCGGTTCTGGCTGGCGAGCTGGCCCGCCTTGCTGTGCAGCTCGGCGTTCTTGCGGCGCAGCTCCTCCTGCTGGCGCTGGAGCTCGTTGGAGCGCTCCTGCAGCGCGGTGGTCAGCTGCTGGGACTGGGTGAGCAGGTACTCGGTCTTGGAGTTGGCCAGGATCGTGTTGATCGTGGCGCTGATGAGGTTGACGAGCTGGCGCAGGAAGTTGAGGTGGATCTCGCGGAAGTGGCCGTAGGAGCCGAGCTCGATCACGCCGAGCACCCGGTCCTCGGACAGGATCGGGAGGATCACGATGCTCAGCGGCGGCGCCTCGCCCAGGCCCGACTCGACCTTCACGTAGTCCCCGGGGACGTTCGGGATGATCATCTCGCACTTCTGCTCGATGGCCTCCCCCGCGAGGCCGCGGCCCGACGTGATCCAGCGGCGCTGCTCGCTGGGCTGGTAGCCGTATCCCGCGTAGAGGCGGAAGTTCTCCTCGTCGTTCTCGTCCTCGGGCAGGAAGCACGCGCCGTGCTGCGCGGTGACCAGCGGGGTCACCTCGGTCATGATGAGGCGGGCCAGGTCGTTCAGGTCGCGGTGGCCCTGGATGAGGCCGGAGATGCGCGCCAGGTTGCTCTTGAGCCAGTCCTCGTCGCGCTGGGCGGCGGTCGTCTCCCGCAGGTTGGACACCATCAGGTTGACGTTGTCCTTCAGCGAGGCCAGCTCGCCGCGCGCGCCCACCTGGATGGACTGGGTGAGGTCGCCGCGGGCGACCGCGCTGGCCACCGACGCGATCGCGCGCACCTGGGTGGTGAGGTTCTTGGCCAGCTCGTTGACGCTGTCGGTGAGGTCCTTCCAGACCCCGGACACCCCGTCCACCTTGGCCTGGCCGCCCAGCTGGCCCTCGCTGCCGACCTCGTGGCCGACCCGGGTGACCTCCAGCGCGAAGGTGGACAGCTGGTCGACCATCGTGTTGATGGTGTCCTTGAGCTCCAGCATCTCGCCCTGGGCGTCCACGGTGATCTTCTTGCCGAGGTCGCCCGCCGCGACCGCGGAGGTCACCTGGGAGATGTTGCGGACCTGGGTGGTGAGGTTGTGCGCCATCGAGTTGACGTTCTCGGTCAGGTCCTTCCAGATGCCCGAGACGCCCTTGACGTTGGCACGCCCGCCCAGCTGCCCCTCGGTGCCGACCTCGCGGGCGACCCGCGTCACCTCGTCGGCGAACGAGTCGAGCTGGTCCACCATGACGTTGATGGTGTCCTTGAGTTCGAGGATCTCGCCCTTGGCGTTGACGGTGACCTTCTTGGTCAGGTCGCCGCGCGCCACGGCCGTGGTGACCACGGAGATCTGGCGCACCTGGTGGGTCAGGTTGTTCGCCATGGAGTTGACGTTGTCGGTGAGGTCCTTCCAGACCCCGGAGACGCCGCGCACGTGCGCCTGGCCGCCCAGCTTGCCCTCGGTGCCCACCTCGCGTGCCATGCGGGTGACCTCGTCGGCGAACGCGGACAGCTGGTCCACCATGGTGTTCACGGTGTCCTTCAGGGTGAGCATCTCGCCCTGGGCGTCCACGGTGATCTTCTTGGTCAGGTCCCCCTTGGCGACCGCGGTGGTGACCTGGGAGATGTTGCGCACCTGGTAGGTGAGGCTGTTCGCCATGGAGTTGACGTTGTCGGTGAGGTCCTTCCAGATGCCCGAGACGCCCTTGACGTTGGCGCGTCCGCCGAGCTTGCCCTCGGTGCCGACCTCGCGGGCGACCCGCGTCACCTCGTCGGCGAACGAGTCGAGCTGGTCCACCATGGTGTTCACGGTGTCCTTCAGCTTGAGCATCTCGCCCTGGACGTCCACGGTGACCTTCTTGGTCAGGTCGCCGCGCGCCACGGCCGTGGTCACCTGGGAGATGTCCCGCACCTGGTTGGTGAGGTTGTCGGCCATGGAGTTGACGTTGTTCGTCAGGTCCTTCCAGATGCCCGAGACGCCCTTGACGTTGGCGCGTCCGCCGAGCTTGCCCTCGGTTCCCACCTCGCGGGCGACCCGGGTGACCTCGTCGGCGAAGGTGGACAGCTGGTCCACCATCGTGTTCACGGTGTCCTTGAGCTGGAGCATCTCGCCCTGGACGTCGACGGTCACCTTGCGGCTCAGGTCGCCCCGGGACACCGCGACGGTCACCGTGGAGATGTCGCGGACCTGCGCGGTGAGGCGGGCCGCCATCTGGTTGACGGCCTCGGTGACGTCGCGCCACGCGCCCGACACGCCCTCGACCCGGGCGCTGCCGCCGAGCTTGCCCTCGGTGCCCACCTCGCGCGCCATGCGGGTCACCTCCATGGTGAACGCCGCCATCTGGTCGGCCATCCGGTTCACCGAGGTGGCCAGGCGCAGCAGGTCGCCGTGGAGCTCCCCGTGCCGGTTGGTCAGGTCCACCCGCTGGGCGAGGTCGCCGTTGGCCACCGAGTCCAGGATCCGCGCCACCGAGGTGACGGGTTCGCTGAACTCGTCGAGCATCTGGTTGAGCGCGTGCACGCTCTTGCCCCAGGCGCCCCGCGCCGGGTTGATCGAGACGCGCTCGGACAGCCGCCCGTCGGTGCTGACCACGCCGCTGACGCGCTGGATCTCGCTGCTGAGCTGCTCGCTGTGGTCCAGGACCTCGTTCAGGACGCGGGCGATCTCACCGTGGGTACCCTGGCCACGGGGGTCGAGACGAACCGTGAAGTCCCCGTCGCGCATCTTGTAGAGCGCTTCGAGGAGCGCGTCGAGCTCCGCGTCCGACACGGTCGGGCTGTTCGCCTTGGGCATCGATCCCCTCCTCCACCGGCCGAGGCTCTGCAGTGTGCGTCCAGGAAAAAGACGTACGGCGTTACTCAAGCGGGTCTCCGGCCCTCAGAACTCACCAACGGACCACAGTGCACTACGTTAATTCGACAACCTGCTCACTACCATGACGTTCCGACATCGTGACGGAGTTCCCCCGAACGACACGACGACGCCGCCCACCCCTGGGACACTGGCCGGAACCGGGCACTCCCAAGCCCTTCACGACCGAGGAAAGAGGGGTATGGGTTAATCGGATCCGGGACGTCCCGGACCGCTCAGGGTCCGCGTCCCCCCGCCTCCGACCGATCCGCACCTCCCAGCCACCCAAAGGAACCGTACGGCTTCACAATGCCACATGACGCTATGAAGGTCGCCCACAGGGAATTCTCCCCCGCCCCCGAGACGGTTGGCGAGGCGCGCGTGTTCGTGCGCGACACGTTGCGCGAGTGGGATGTGAAACACGGATTCGACGACATCATCCTGCTGGTCAGCGAACTGGTGACGAACGCGGTCATCCACGCCGAGACCACGTTGGAGCTGACCGTGCGGCGGCTGCCGGACGGGGTGGAGGTCGTCGTCGCGGACCGTGTCCCGCGCGCGGTGCCCAAGGCGGGCTCCCTCAGGGTGGACACCTCGCCCTCCCTGGAGAACACCCGCAACGGCGGTCTGGGCCTGGCCCTGGCGGGCGCGATCGCCGACAGCTGGGGGGTGAGCTACAGCAAGGAGGACAAGGCGGTCTGGTTCCGGATCGAGGAGGCCGAGTCCGTCATGGGGCAGGGCGCCCGGACCTCGCTGGTCCCGCCGCTCCCGGGGCACGGGCGCAGGCGCCCGGCGCACGCCGAGCCGTGGGCGCGCCTGGACGCCGCGCTGACCGCCCGGCTCTCACTGCCCGAGCTGCTGGAGCGCACCGTGGACTACGCCCGGGTGGTCCTCGGCGGAGACGCCGCCTACATCGCGCTGGCCACCACCGACGAGACCGAGTGGGAACTGAGCGCGGCCGTCGGCCTGTCGTCGGGGCAGTGGCGGTCCTTCCGGAGCCGGACCGAGGAGACCTTCCCCTCCTCGGCGCCCGAACCCGGCCCGGTCATCAACGACGACCTGATGATCGCCCGCGCGCACCGGGGGCGGCTGTCCGCCGCGGGGATGCGCTCCCTGGTGACGGCCCCGCTCATCGTGGACGGCCGGATCACCGGACTCATCGGGGTGGCCTCCAAGCGGGTCCGGCACTTCGGCCAGACCGCCGCCGACCGGCTCCAGGAGGGAGCCGACCGCATCGCGCTCACCGTGGAGCGGTCCAGGCTGGCCCAGGTGGAGCTGACCCGCCGCGCCTCCCTGAGCTTCCTGGCCGAGGCCAGCGACCTGCTGTCGGGAACCCTGGACGAGCAGATGACGGCGGCGCTGGCCGCGCAGTTGACCACGTCGCGGCTGGGCAGCTGGTGCGTCGTGCACACCACCAACGACCTGGGGATGGAGCGCCTGGCGTTCGCCACGCACCGGAACGAGAACGCCACCGACGTGCTGCGCGACCTGGTGGCCGCGCTCATGCCGGAGGAGCGGCGCGAACCGGCGCCGCTGTGGCCGGTCGAGACGCTGGTGGCGGCGGGTCTGGACGACGAGCTGACCCTGGACCTCGCGGGCGGGCCGGGCATCAGCATCCCGCTGACCGCGCACGGCCGCGCCCTCGGCCGGATCACCATCGGCAAGAACGCGGGCGAGGAGTTCCCCCGCGAGGAGGTGGACGTCGCCGACGACCTGGCCCAGCGGGTGTCCTCGGCGATGGAGAACGCGCGGCTGTACTCCAACCAGACGTCGATGAGCGAAGCGCTCCAGCGCAGCCTGCTCCCGGCGAAGGAGAAGCAGCCGGCCATCCCGAAGGTGGACCACGCCGTCTTCTACCAGCCCGCGGGCGAGCGCACCGTGGTCGGCGGCGACTTCTACGACCTGTTCGCGACGGACGGCCGCTGGTGCTTCGCGATCGGCGACGTGTGCGGGACGGGCCCCGAGGCCGCCGCCGTCACCGGCCTGGCCCGGCACACCCTGCGCGCGCTGGCCCGCGAGGGCTGCCAGCCCGCGCACATCATGCACCGCCTGAACCTGGCCATCCTGGACGAGAACACCACGACCCGCTTCCTGACCATGCTGTACGGGGAGATGGTCCCGATCGGCGGCTCCGGGGCGGGCAGGGGCATGCGCATCCGGCTGGTCTCGGCCGGGCACCCGCTGCCGCTGCGCCTGAACAGGCACGGCGAGGTCGAGTCCCTGGCGACCTCCCAGCCGCTGCTGGGCGCGTTCGAGGACGTGGAGTTCTTCACCGAGACCGTCGAGGTGGCGCCGGGCGACGTGCTGCTGGCGGTGACCGACGGCGTGACCGAGCGCCGCAACGGCGACGAGATGCTCGGCGACGAGGGCCTGACCAAGATCTTCTCCGGCTGCTCGGGACTGACCGCCCAGGCGGTCATCGCCCGCATCGGCCGCGACCTGGAGGAGTTCGCCCCCGGCGGCCACACCGACGACACGGCGATGATGGTGCTGCGGTTCCTCTAGGACGCGGCCGGTTCGTGGTGGTCTCCCCGCTGATCTTGACCTTTCCGGGGTCTCGGAGGCGGTCGAGACCCCGGAAAGGTCAAGATCAGCGAGAGGGACGGTTCTACAGCCAGCCCATTTCCTCGGCGGTGCGGATGGCCGAGATGCGGTTGTCGGCGCCCGTCTTGGTGATGGCGCTGGACAGGTAGTTGCGCACGGTCCCCTCGCTCAGGTGGAGGAGGCGGGCGATCCCGGCGGCCGAGGAGCCGTCGGCGGCGGCACGCAGGACGTCGGTCTCGCGCTGGGTCAGCGGGTTCTCCCCGGCGATCATGGCGGTGGCGGCGAGTTCGGAGTCGATGTAGCGGCCGCCCGAGTGCACCGTGCGGATGGCTCCGGCGAGCTGGTCGACGGGGGCGTCCTTGGCGAGGAAGCCGCGCGCGCCCGCGGAGAGGGCCCGGCGCAGGTAGCCGGGGCGGCCGAAGCTGGTGAGGATGAGGACCCCGCAGCCGGGCGCCGCCGTCCGGAGCTCGGCGGCGACGTCCAGGCCGTTGGCGCCGGGCATCTCGATGTCCAGGACCGCGATGTCCGCCTGATGGGCGGTCACGGCGGCCGGCACCTGGTCGCCGCGACCGACCTCGGCGACGATCTCCAGGTCCTCTTCCAGGCCGAGCAGCGCGGCGATGGCGCCGCGGACGAGCCGTTCGTCGTCGGCCAGGACCACCCGGATCACGCGGCCGCCTCCCGCAGGCCGGCCCCGGCGGGGGCGCGCACCGGGAGCACGGCCCGGAGCAGGAAGCCGCCGTCGTCCGTGGCCGCGGCGGAGAGCGCGCCGCCCGCCCCCGCGGCCCGCTCGGCCAGGCCGGTCAGCCCGTTGCCGAAGCGCGAGTCCGCGCCGGAGGACACCCCGTCGTTGTACACCTCGACGACCAGGGCGCGGTCCTGCTCGGTCAGGGTGATGTCGCAACGCCGGGCGGAGCTGTGCCGCAGCACGTTCGTGGCGGCCTCCCGGATGACCCAGGCGGTCAGCGTGCGCAGGTCCGGGGGGAGCGCGACGTGCTCGCCGGCCACGGTCGTGCGGGCCCCGACGGCGGTGAGCACGGACCGCACGCTCGCGATCTCGGCGGCCAGGTCCACGTCCCGGTAGCCGCTGACGGCGGCGCGCACCTCGCGCAGCGCGTCCCGGGCGACCTGCTGGACCGACGCCATCTCGGCGGCGGCGCGCTCGGGGTCGCGCGCGGCCAGGCGCGCGGCCAGCTCGCTCTTGACGGCGATCCCGGACAGGCTGTGGCCGACCAGGTCGTGCATGTCCCGGGCGAAGCGCAGCCGCTCCTCGCTGACGGCCAGCCGGGCCTGGGCCTCGCGGGCGAGGACGGCCTCGTGCGCGATCTCCCACAACCACAGCACCGCGAGGTTGCACACGAGGAACAGCGCCGCGTAGAAGCAGGAGCAGAAGACGATCACGGCCATCAGCAGCGGGTCGGGTTCGGGGAAGAACACCAGGCGCGCGGCGGGGACCAGGAGCAGGACCAGGGAGTAGCCGACCGCCTGGCGGCGCGTCGCGACCAGCACCGCGACCGACCACCACATCGACGCGGTCGCCAGCGACCACAGGCCCACGTCGAGCAGGGCCATGAGCACGAGCAGCAGCGCGAACGAGCAGTGCAGGACCACTTCAGGCCGGGCCGCCGACCTTCCCAGGCGGATGCCCACCAGCCACAGGGTCAGCCAGGCCAGCGGGACCGCGGGGACGAAGGCGAGCGCGGCGGTCCAGGGCCGGTCGGCCCCGACCGCGGCGAGGACGCCCTCCGCGACGCCGTTCGACGCGTTCACGAGGACCTGGACCGTGATGAACAGCAGCATCATCAGCGGAACGGCGCCGAGCGAGCAGTGCACCACCCGGCGGGAGAAGCGCAGCCGGCGCGCGCTCCGCTCGGCGGTCCCCGCCGGGGGCGCGGCGGGGGCGCGCCCGTTCCGGAGTCCCGTCATCGGTCTCTCCTCTCCTCGACGGACAGCGTAACGTCGGCGGCGCCGACCGGTCCCGTCCGGACCGGTCGGCGCTACCGGGCTACCGGGCGCCGCGCGGGTCCCACTGGAAGAACCGCAGCAGGTAGGCGACGAGCGCGACCCAGACGGCCAGGACGAGCAGGGACGGCGCGGCCGCGATCCACAGGTCCGGACCGGTGGCGGGGACGGCGTCGGCGGTCCCCGAGAAGAGGTCGTACCCGAAGTAGGCGGACTTCGCCAGCTCGATCGCCGGGACCATCGGCAGGAAGCCGAGCACGAGCGCGACCGGTTCGGGCAGCACCTCCAGCGGGATGAAGAAGCCGCTGGCCGCGAGCAGGACCAGGAACGGCACCATCGCCATCATCTGGGCGCTCTCCGCGTTGCGGGCGAACCGGGTCAGGGCGGCCCCGAGCAGGGACATCACGACGGTGACCAGCACGATGGACAGCACCAGCAGGACGGGGTCGACCGGCAGCGCGTCCAGTCCCGCGCCCATGAACGCGACGACCGCCGCGGACTGGAGCACGACGACGCCGAGCACGGACAGGGTCGTGGCCCCGAACAGCGCCGCGGGCGTGACCCCCGAGACGCGCATGCGCTTGAGGACCAGCTGCTCGCGGCGCGCCGCGTAGACGTTGGAGACGTGCACGACGCCGACGGTCATCGCGGCCATCGCGAAGAACTGGGTGAGCGCGAGGGCGGCGGCGTCGACGCCGGGCAGGACCTCGGCGGGCTCCGTGGAGAACAGCGGGAGCAGGAAGACCGCAGGGAGGACGGCCACGTACAGGGCCATCCGGTACCGGTGGAACAGGGTGAACTCGGTCCGGGTCAGGCGCAGGGCCTGGCGGACGGTGCTGACGGCGGCGCGCGCGGGCCGGGTGCGCGGGGCGGGGGCCGAGGTGGTCGGGGCTGCCATGGCGGGGCTCCTTCTGGGGCTGGGGGTCAGTTGCCGGGGATTTCCGAGAGGGACCCGTCGGCGACGGCGAGGAACACGTCCTCCAGGGAGGCCCCGCGCAGTTCGAGGCGCTCCAGGGTGGTCCCCCGCTCCTGGGCCCAGGCCAGCAGGGGGCCGAGGGCCCGGTGGGCGCGGGAGGCGACCTCGGCCCCGGTAACCGTGTAGACCGCCCACGGGACGCCCTCGCGCACGTCGATGGCGAGTTCGGCGCCGGGCAGTCGGGGCAGGTCCTCGGAGCGGACGCGGTCGGGGAGCCGGAACCCGATCCGGTCGCCCCGTTCGGCGACGACCCCGGCGAGCGTCCCCTCGACCCGGACCTCGCCCCGGTGCATGATGGCGAGCCGGTCGGCGAGGCGCTCGGCCTCCTCCAGGTAGTGCGTGGTGAGCAGCACCGCGACGCCGTCGGCGACCTGGTCGCCGATGATCCGCCAGGTCTCGCGGCGCATCTCCGGGTCCATGCCGGTGGTGGGCTCGTCCAGGAACAGCACCTCGGGCCGGGTCAGGATGGCCAGGCCCAGGTCGAGGCGGCGCTTCTGCCCGCCGGACAGCTGCCGGACGGCGACCCCCGCCTTGTCGGCCAGGCTGACCGTCTCCAGCACCGCGTCGGTGCCGAGCGGGTCGGCGGCCAGGTCCCGGGCCAGTTCGATGGTCTCGGCGACGGTGAGCTCCTCGAACACCCCGCTGTGCTGGAGCACCGCGTTGACGCGCGGCCGCAGCGCGGCGGGCTGTCCGAACGGGTCGACGCCGAACACCCGGACCGATCCCCCGGTGGGGCGGCGGAAGCCCTCCAGGGTCTCGATGGTGGTGGTCTTGCCCGCGCCGTTGGTGCCCAGGAGCGCGAAGAGCTCTCCGGGCGAGACGGTGAACGAGATCCCCCGTACGGCCTCGAAGTCGCCGTACGCCTGGCGTAGCTCCCGGACGCTGATCGCGGTGTCGGACTGTGTCGTCGTCATGTCCACCAGCCTGCCGGGGACGGGAGGCCGACGGTAGAAGGCGTTGTCACCGGGCGCACGTGAGGAACGCGCGGGACGGGCATGACGATCGTCATGCCCGCCCCGCGGCGGGGCCGTCAGGTCACGTGGTGGGCCGGGGCGGCAGGGCCAGGCCGATGTGCTCGCCGATCTCCTCGATCAGGCCCAGGTCGGCCAGCCGGAAGGAGCCCCGGTTGCTGCGGCGGATCAGGGTGAGGGCGCCGCGGACGCCGCGGCTGCCGCGCAGCGGGACGCTCAGCAGGGAGCGCGCGCTCAGGGCGCTCAGCGCCGGGACGCCGTCCGGGTCGAGGCCGAGCAGCGCCTCGTCCTCGATGAGCTGGTACAGCACGGACTGCCCGCTGGCCAGCACCTGGCTCGGGACCTCAGAGGCCATCGGGTCCAGGGAGCGCACCAGCTTGCCGTGGGGCTCGTCGGCGGGGCCGGCCACGACGGCGCGGCGGGCGCGGCGCGGGTCGTCGGGCAGGTCGCAGACGTCGACGATCACCCAGTCCGCGTAGGAGTCGGCGAGCAGCGCGGCCGCGTCGTCCAGGGCCAGCGGCGCGCCCTCCCCGCCGGGGCCCGCGCTGCGCAGCAGCAGCCGCGTCATCCGGGTCAGCACGTCCAGCCGCCGCGCGGCCAGTACCACCACCTGGTCCTCGACCGCGGCCTCCAGCGGCGCGGGCCCGTCGTCCTCGCTCGTGCGCAGCGGGGGCGACATCGCCACCAGCACCAACGGGTTGGGCTCGGTCGGCACGTCCAGCCGGGTCATGGTCAGGTGCACGTCCTCGGCCCAGCCGCGCCGCGCCAGCCGCGAGTCGAACGAGGCCGGTTCGCCGCCCTGCAGAACGGCCGCCTGCCACGAGCGCATCGCGGCGCGTCCGCGCAGGTCCACGAAGATCGAGAACGGCTTGCCCGTCAGGTAGCCGGGCGTGCTGCCCAGCCGCTCCGCGCCGATGGCGTTGATCCTGCGGATGAACCCCTCGTGGTCGAGCAGCACCACCGGGATGCTGAGCTCGTTGAAGACGGCGCGCAGCAGGACGCGCTCGTCGTCGGTGCGGCGGGACGCGCCGGAGTTGACCAGGGTGGCCAGCCGCTCCCCGCAGTCGCGCAGCAGCCGCTCGGCGAAGCCCAGTTCGGCCAGTGCCGCCTCGGCGGTCCCGGCGGCGTCGTCGGGATACGTCGCGTGCGTGGTGCGCAGGGCTTCGACCCGATCGCGCAGATCGGCGATCGCACGCTCCAACTTGGCGAGATGCTCGGGCAAGCTACTGGCTCCTGGTTCGGCTCCGGGGTTTCCGCGGTTTGTGGCAGAACCGACGCTAACCCATGTCGCCGCACGTCGAAACGGTGGTTACCGTGGAGTCCACGAGCGATCTCCGGACGATGGGGACCGGGTCGCGGGAGGGGGGACGGCGATGTGGGTCGAGCGGCTGGCACGCGACATCGGCGCCCTCGCCCAGGCGGCCGAGGGAGCCCCCGGGCGCGCCCTGGACCAGGTCAGCCTCCTGGCGGCGCGCGGCATCCCCGGGTGCTCGGCGGCGCTCGTGGTGATCTGGCGGGACGTGCACCCCGAGGAGCACGACCTCGACGCCGAGATCAGGGGCCGCCACGTCGTCGTGGACTACGGGGCCTCCCACTCCGACCTCGCCACCGCCTTCGAGCACCAGTACGCCACCGACCAGGGGCCCGCGGTGCAGGCGGTCCGTGAGCGGCGCACGGTCGTCGTCGACGACGTCCTGCGCAGCGACCGGTGGCCGGACTACACCAGCATGGCGGTGCAGTGCGGAGACCGCTCCTCGGTGACCTACCCGTGCGACCTGGCGGGTGAGGTGATGACCTTCGGCGTCCACTCCTGCCGGGCCGACGGGTTCGTCCGGGACGAGGTCGTGCCGATGCTGGCGATGCTCGCCGAGCACACGGCGACCGCGCTGCGCAGCGCCGACCGCAACGAGGACGCCATCCGCGAGGCCGTGCACATGCGCCGGGCGATGACCGCCCGTGCCGTCATCGACCAGGCCAAGGGCATTCTCATGCACGCCCGCGGCCTCAGCTCCCAGGAGGCGTTCGACGAGTTGCGCAGGGTGGCCCAGCGCAACGGGATGAAGGTCGCCGACGTGGCCCGGCGGCTCATGGTGGAGCAGGCCACGAGCAGCGGCCGCGACCGGTAGCACCCCGCGGGAGGCGCGGACGCGGGGGGAAGCCGGGCCGGCGCCGTCAAAGGAGAACGGTGAACCTGTTTCGCCACGGGCGATGGCGCTAAGGTTGCGGCAGGAATCTCGGCCGGACGTCGCCCGCGCGGTGTCGTCCGGGGACGCCGACGACGTGGCGCCGGGGAACGCGGCGGCGAAGTGAGCGAGAAGTGTGAGCGCGGAATTCGGCATTACGAGCAGGACAGAGGGCGACGTGGTGGTGATCGTCCCCAGGGGCGAGCTGGACGCCATCACCTCGCCCGCGCTGGCCGAAACGCTCGAGGAGTACCTCGGCGCGGCTGAGCCGTGCCGGGGCGTCGTCCTGGACTTCTCGGAGGTGGACTTCTGCGACTCCCGGTGCATCGGCGTCCTGGTCGCCGGTTACCGGCAGGCCAGGGACCGGGGCATGGGGCTGGCCGTCGCGTCACCGCAGGGAACGGTGAACCGGCTGTTCGTGATCGCCGGCATCGACCAGGTGATCACCATCGAGGAGGACCTGGGCCGCGCGGTCAAGGCGGTGCTCGCGGACCAGTAGGGCCGGGCCCTACCGGCTCTCCGGAATCCTGAAGTGCAGGCGCACCACCGAGCCCCGGGGGTCGCCGCGCACCTCCATGAAGTCGCACACCTGCCGGGTGATCCACAGGCCGTAGCCGCGCACGCTCAGCGTGTCGTTCGGGTGGTAGCCGCTGAGCGGGTCGGTCAGACTGCCGCCCTCGTCGAGCACGTCGCACACCACGTGCCCGTCGGGCCGCCACAGCGAGATCACCCCCTTGCCCGTGCCGTGCTCCAGCACGTTCGCGGCCATCTCGTTGACCGCCACCACCAGGTCGCCGGTCAGCGCGGCGGGCACCTCGAGCGCGGCGGCGGTCCGGGCCACCCGGCTCCGCACGTCGGTCAGGTCCGGGGTGATGTCCACGTGCTCCACTCGCCCGGTCGGCGGCGGGAGCGGCGTCGCGGCGTCGTCCGCGCTCAGTTCGACGGGGTCGCGGTAGCGCGTGTTCGGACGGGGGCCGTCCCCGGTGGCCACCACCGGATGGGTCAGCAGCACCGCGTCCAGGACCGGCGGGGGCGGGACCCGGGTGTCGTGCACGCACAGCAGGCGTATCCAGGCGCCGGCGAGCGCGCTGTTCAGCACCGAGTCCAGACGCTGCCACTCGCGCAGGGCGAGGGGGTCGTCGTCGGGCAGCGGCGGCTGGGCCACGACGGTGACCCGCCTTCGGGGACGCGGCAGCGAGAGCCGGTGCAGGGCGGCCAGGGTCCGCCCCGGGGCATCGTAGAAGGACGCGGGCGGGGCGAACCGCACGGCCTCCTCCGGGAGGAGGGGGAGGGCCGCGCGTACGGCCTCCCGGGGTTCCTCGTCGAGGACGACGAGGACGTGGTCTCCTTCGGCCACCGCCGAGAGGATCAGCGGCGCGGCCGCGGCGGACAGTTCCGAGGGTGAGTGGAAGAGCAGGCCGACGTGGACGAAGTCCTCGGCCCCGTCGGCGCCTGCGGTCTCAGCCCGCGGCCTCATGTCATCATCCGGCGCCTGTGCCTCATGCCAGGAATGACTCCCGATTGTGTTGTGCCTGCTGTGTCTCTGGGGCGGGGTCCCCCAGGGGAGGCCCCGAGCGCGGCCGCCGGGGCGGGCCCCGCCGCGCGGTCACCACGCGGCAAGGCCCACCCCGGTCCGGAAACACGACCTAGTGTGCATCATCGCCCGCGGCGAGCGGCAGGTCGACCTCCACCGGGAGCAGGCGGGTGTAGGCGCGAACGGTCTCCGATGCCACCCGGGGCCACCCGAACCGGGAGGCGGCGCGGTCGGCGGCGGCGATCCCGCAGGCGGTGCGCCTGGTGGAGTCGCCGGCCAGCTGGCGCAGCGCGCGGGCCAGCGAGTCCGGCCGGGACGAGCGCAGCAGCACGCCGGTGGTGCCGTCGAGCATCGCCCCGGTCACGCTGCCGACCGCGCGGGCCACGACCGGAAGCCCGCAGGCCATGGCCTCCAGGACGGCTCCGCCGTACGGGTCGTAGCTCGCGGCGGACACGAACACGTCGGCCGAGCGCAGCAGGCGGGGCAGCTCCTTGCGGTCGACCGCCCCGGTCAGCGTGACCCGGCCGTCGACGCCGACCTCCTTGGCCCGCAGCTCCAGCCGGCGCGCGTCCGGGTCGATCGCGAGGTGGTCGGAGTCGGGACCGCCGACGATGACCAGTTCGCCCTCGGGCACCCGCGCCATCGTGTCGATCAGCGCGTCGGCCCCGCCGTGGACGCCCAGGTCGGTGACCGCGATGATCCGCAGCTGCTGGTCCGAGGCCGAGCGCCGGTTCTGCCACGGCCCGTGAGCGCCGCCCTCGACGCTGAAGTGCTCGGCGTCCACGCCGTAGGGGACCACGCTCACGTGGCCGCGCGGCACGCCCATCCGGGCCAGTTCGAACCGCTGGTCGGCGGAGTTGACCAGGACGGAACCGGCGTTCTGGGCCAGTGCGGCCTCCAGCCGGACCCGGTCGGGACGCCGGGGCAGGCCCGCGCGCTGCTCGCTGACGTTCAGGGAGTGGAAGCTCTGCGTGATGGGGATGTCGTGCCCGCTGTCGCGCGCCGCGACCATGGCGGCGAGGCCGCTGCTCCACCCGAAGGCGTGCACGACATCGGGGACGTCGGCGTCGAGCATCCCGGTCAGCGCGGTCGCGAAGTCCGCGGTGTGCTCCGCGTACTCGCTCTCCTCCAGGGGCCGCCGGGGGCCCGCGGTCAGGGGCTCGACGGTGACGCCGCGCCCCATGCGCGCGCGTTCGGCCAGTTCGGGATCGTTGCAGCGCGTGTAGACGGTGACTCGGTGCCCCAAGCGGGCCAGCTGCCGGGCGAGGCAGGACAGGTGGACGCTCTCTCCGTCGGTGGGCTCGCCCTTGTGGGCGGGAAGCGGATTGGCGTGCTCGGAAACCAGGGCGATCTTCACGTGCGACTCCTCAATGGCGACGGCGACCTGACACGCCCGGCACGCTCGCGGCAACGACGAGCGGCCTCGCGCAGGGCAGCGCGCGAGGAGGGCGTGCGGATGAGAGCCCGTACGGGCGATGACTCGTTTTCGGGAGACGAGGAAAAGGAGGGAAGACGCATGAGAATCACACCTTGAGCCGTTCGAGGAAACACAAAAAGCGCTCATTTGCACACCGGCCGAAAGGTCGGGAAAGAGCGCGCGAAGGCGAAGGTGTGTCTGCGTCTTAGACACCCAACGCCGTCATTGTGCCAGATCCTTCGAGACTTCAACAACCCCTCCCTGCGGCCGATACCGAATCCCGGACGGCCGCAGGGGCGCCCGTGGTGTTTGCCCCGTCCCGGGCAGGGCACGTCGCTCCTACCAAAAGATGAGGTCAAGAGATAGATGTGGCGCGCTTTCCGGAAAGTGCCGGGGAGGGCGCGCCCTCGGAGGGAGCGGTGCGTGTGAAAGGGCGGACACCGGCCGGGCTCCGGTCGGGCGCGGTTCGGAAGGGGGGCGACGATCCGATCCCCGGACACGTCGGCGCGGGACGGCTGAGGGGCAGGAGGGCTCTGGTCGCGGGCGGCTTCGACAGGGTCGAAGGGCCGGGGCGGGTGCTCGCCGCGGCGCTGGCCAAGGAGGGGGCGGCCGTCGCGGTCGCGGGCGCCGCGAACGGCGGCGCCGTGCCCGCGCAGCGGACCCGGGGCCGCCGCGGGCCGACGGCCGGTACACGGCCGGAGCCGGGGGTCCTGGCGGCCGCGGACCTACTCGGCGGCCTCGGCGCGCACACGCTTCCGCTGCACTGCGAGCCGGGCGACGAGACGGACTGCCGGAAGGCGGTCGCGCACACGGCCCTGGAGTTCGGCGGTATCGACCTGCTGGTGGTCTGCGCGGACGTCCCCCCGGCCGCGTGGCGCATGACGGACCTGGGCGCCCGAGAACTGGAGCGGGGCCTGCGGGACTCGGTGTTCGGCGCGTTCTGGCTGGTCCAGGCGGCTTCGCTGTACATGCTCGAGGGATCGGCCGTGGTCCTGGCCGCCACGCGGCGGGGCGGGGCCGAGCATGTCGGCTACGCGGCCGGGGCGGCGGGCGTCATGAGCATGGCGCGCTCGCTCGCGGTCCCCATGCGCGAGCGCGGCATCGCGATCAACGGTCTGCTCCTCGACGGCGCGGACGACCCCCGGCGGACGGCCGAGGCCGGCCTCGAACTGGCGACGGCCACCTCCGGCCAGGACACCGGCGAGGTGTGGTCCTTACCCGGCCGCCGGCGCGCGGACTGATCCCGCCGGCGGCGGGAAGCGCGGGAGAACATCTCCCGAAATCGCGAACTATTCGGTCCCTCGCGGCGTCATACGGACACGGGAGCCGCTTGAACGCCTCCGCAGGGGTTCCGGTGGCCTTGGAGAACAGGTGGAAGCGCCGGGCGCACCGGCGGTGAGGGAGGTGGCCGGTCCTCTTGGGACGATCAGCGCGACACCGGGGGCTTCCCGAACCCGCGCGGCGGGTGCCGCCCCGAACCCCCTCTCGTCGAGACCTTGGTCGGACGTTCGCCGAATCCCGGCTGAATCGTCGGGATTGTCTACGGGGACTGCGCACCAGGGCGATTTCCGTCATGATGTACCCGGGTTTCGACCACGGCCGACCGTCCGCCGATACGGTTACATGATCAACGCGTCTCAACCACCGTCCGGATGAGGCGCCGCTTGGCACTGTTCGGCAGTTGATGCCGATGAAACAGGAGGTAGGGCGCATGGGTGTCGCTGGTGGGGCAGTCGAGGTCACGGCCCTCACGCACAGGGGCGCTGTCCGCCAGGCCAATGAGGACGCCGTGGTCTTGGGCGCCCTCACGGTCGCGGGCGCTGAGATGAACGCACCGGCACACTGCTGGCTGCCCATCGCTGACCCCGTCATCCTCGCGGTCGCCGATGGTCTAGGCGGGCACGCGGCCGGGGAGATCGCTTCCGAGCACGCGGTGCACCGGATGGCCGAGAGCGGCCCCCAGCTGACCGGTCCCGAGTCGGTGGACCTGCTGCTGAAGCACATCGACGAGGAGATCAAGGAGCACGCCGGCCAGCACGTGGAGTTCTCCGGCATGGGCACCACGGTCGCGGGGATGCTGCTGACCCAGGACTCGAACTACTGGTTCAACGTGGGGGACTCCCGCACCTACCGCCTCCAGGACTCCAAGCTGATCCAGCTGTCGGAGGACGACTCCCCGGCGCTGCCCCCCTCGGAGGACGGCCGCCCGGTGACCACGAACTTCATCACCCAGTCCCTCGGCGGCAGCGGCAACACCGCGATGGTCCCGCACGTGGGGCAGGACCCCGAACCGGGACCGGGCGCGTGGCTGATGTGCAGCGACGGGCTGTCCGACCTCGTGGCGCTGGAGGACATGGAGCGCATCATCGCGGACGCGGGCAGCGACGACGCCGCCGTCTACAACCTGTGGAAAGCCGCGATGGACGCCTCCGGCCGGGACAACATCAGCATCCTGCTCGCGCGCCGGGGCTGAACTCCGGACCCGGACCGAACACGACGGGCTCCCCCTTTCGAGGGGGAGCCCGTCGCGTTCGGCGTCACTTCCCGGAGCCGGGGCGCCTGCGGATCCGGATGATCACGATGGCGACCAGCGCGATCGCGGCGACGCCGCCCAGGACGCCGACCACGGGCCCCAGGGGGCCGGTCGGCGACAGCGGGTCGGCCGGGGCCTCGTCGGCGGCGGGGGAGGCCGCGGGCTCCTCCCCGGCGGGCTCCTCCCCGGCCGGAGCCGGTTCGCTCTCGACCGGTTCGGGGACGGCGGCCTCGTCCAGGGTGAAGGTGAGGGTGTCCGACAGGGGGTGGCCGTCGGCGGAGACGATCCGGTAGTCGATGGTGTACTCGCCGGCCTCGGTCAGCGGCGCGATCGCGATGGAGGCCTCCGGTCCGTCCAGCTCGACCTCCCCTTCGGCGTGGTCGGCGCCGTCGGGGCCGGTGACGACGATGCCGTTGCCGCCGTCGTTGACATCGGCGTTGAAGGTCAGCACCACCTCGTCGGGAACGGCGTCGAGCGTGGCGCCGTCCTCGGGGGACGAGGAGATCAGCGTGTTGTGCGCCTGGGCGGCGGGAGCGAGGCCGACCCCCAGCAGCGCGGCGGCCGTGATGCCGGTGAACAGCGTGCGTAGGCGGCGGCCGGTGGACGTGGTCGTCATCAGGGGACCCTTCTGCGTTCGGTTCTCGTCGTGCATCATGCCCTCTCCCGGACGGCCCCGCCCCAGGGGCCGGGGACGGAAGAAGCCGCCGGGGTCGGACGGCCCCGGCGGCTCCTCGCGGCTGCGCGGCGGATCAGCTTGCCGCGGGCAGCAGCTCCCGGCGCATGTAGCGGCGTTCCTCGGGGGTGGTGGCCCCCCACACTCCATGCGCCTCCCCGGCGCGCAGCGCCCACCGCAGGCACTCCTGGCGAACAGTACAACTGCGGCAGACGGCCTTGGCGAGCTCCGCGTCGTGGCGCCCGGGGCCGGTGGTGCTCACCGGGAAGAACAATTCGGGGTCGTACCTTCGGCACGCACCCTGCTGGACCCAGTCTTCGCTCTCGTGGTAAAGGCGGTTCACCAGGCGCCTCCGTTCCCTGGCTCGTGTCCTTGCCCTTCGCGGCGAAAGTGTCGCGGGGGCGGCGGGCCTCGGCGGTCGGCTGACTCCGCGGGCCGCTGTGCAGCTGACGCACGCGCGAAGAATCGGCCCGGACGTGCGGGCTCAGGACGCTTCAGCGCGTCTCGACCGATTGTAGTACTACGTTCGGTCGTACTACGCAAAGTCTGCGAAAAAACGGGACGACTTTCAAGGGGGAGGGTCGGGCGGACGCCGGGCCGGGGAGGGGGCCGCGCCGGGGCGCCAGGGGCGGAAGCCCTTGGGGCGGCGGCGGGCCGGCCGGGCGGCCTTGTTCCTGCTTGGGCCTTTGGCCCGAATTCGTGTGACCTAAGACACCCTTAAAATTCGCTTGGACCTCTTCATGTTTAGATGGGTTCCGGACTGCCCGATGAGAGCCCGTTCACACACGGGATGTTCGGGAGGTGCCGTCCGGGGCCTCCGTATCTCCTGGTGGGCATGGGGTCCGCAACGGTCGCGCGGAGACGCCCGCGCCGCCCCGAGACGTGGCACAAAGTGACGAATCCGGACAAAGGGACTTGATTTACCCGACGGGGCGGCGATGAAACATTTCCCGCGATTTTCGTGAAATCGCTGCTCAGGAAGGTTCGCTATGGTCCTTCGACGTGCCTCACCAAAGAATCCATACCGCAGGCCGGGACGACGACGCGACCGATAGTGACCACCTGAGGGCATCCCTCGGCGGTGATGACGTCTCGCTGGAGTCGCCTTCGCTCGACGATGGACGGCACCTCTGGCGTCTGGCCCGCGATTCCGGACTCGACGTGAACTCGCCCTACGCCTACGTGCTGTGGTGCCGCGACTTCGCCGCGACGACGGTCGTGGCACGCGACCACACGGGCGCTCTGCGCGGGTTCGTCACCGGTTACGTACGACCCGACAACCCCGACACCTACTTCCTGTGGCAGGTCGCGGTGGACCCCGCCTTCCGGGGGCGCCGCCTGGCCCGCAGAATGCTCGACCACATCGGCGACCGCGTCACCGAACGCGGTATCCGGCGCCTGGAGGCGACGGTCACTCCTGACAACGCCGCCTCCCGCGCGCTCTTCGCCTCGTTCGCACGCGACCGCGCGGCCGACCTTTCCTGGACCCCGCTGTTCGAGCGCGGGCACTTCCCGGCCGGGACACACGACGCCCACGAGGCGGAGGACCTGGTCCGCATCGGACCCCTGCGCTGACAGCGCGTCCGATCCCGACCGTCCCCGTGCCCGCACCGATCCCAAGGAGACCCTTGATGGAGACCTTCTCCCACCTCGAGTCCGAAGTCCGCAGCTACTGCCGAAGCTGGCCGACCGTCTTCGACAAGGCGCGCGGCAGCCGCGTCCACGACGAGTCGGGCCGCCCCTACCTCGACTTCTTCGCCGGGGCGGGCTCGCTCAACTACGGGCACAACAACCCCGTGCTCAAGTCCGCGCTGGTGGACTACCTGGTCAACGACTCGATCGTGCACAGCCTGGACGCGTACACCGTCGCCAAACGGGACTTCCTGAAAACGTTCGGCGAGGTGGTCCTGGAGCCCCGGGGCCTGGACTACAAGGTGCAGTTCCCCGGCCCCGCGGGCAACAACGCCGTCGAGGCGGCCCTCAAACTCGCCCGCAAGTACACCGGGCGGGAGACCGTCATCAGCTTCACCAACGGCTTCCACGGCATGACGCTGGGGGCGCTCGCCGTCACCGGCAACTCCATGAAGCGCGGCGGCGCGGGCGTTCCGCTCGGCCACACCGCCACCATGCCGTTCGACAACTACATGGACGGCCAGACCCCCGACTTCCTGTGGCTGCGCAGTCTCCTGGAGGACAGCGGCAGCGGCCTGGACAAGCCCGCCGCGGTCATCGTGGAGACGGTCCAGGGCGAGGGCGGCATCAACGTCGCCAGCGCGGGGTGGCTGCGCGGCCTGTCCGCGCTGTGCCGGGAGTACGGCATCCTGCTCATCGTCGACGACATCCAGATGGGCTGCGGGCGCACCGGGCCGTTCTTCAGCTTCGAGTCGGCCGGGATCACCCCGGACATCGTCACCCTGTCCAAGTCGGTCAGCGGTTACGGCCTGCCCATGGCGCTGACCCTGTTCCGGCGCGAACTGGACGTGTGGGAGCCGGGCGAGCACAACGGCACCTTCCGCGGGTTCAACCCCGCCTTCGTCACCGGCACGGCGACGCTCGACGCCTACTGGCGGGACGAGGTCTTCGAGAAGGAGACCCTCGCGAAGGGCGCCCTGATCGGCGAGCGGCTCGACGCGATCGCCGCCGACCACGCCGACACCGGCGCGCACACGCGCGGCAGGGGCATGGCGCGCGGCATCGCCTTCCCCGAGGAGGGCGTCGCCAAGGCGGTGTGCGCCGCGGCGTTCGAGCGCGGCCTGCTCATGGAGACCTCCGGCCCCGAGGACGAGGTCGCCAAACTGCTGCCGGCCCTGACCACCACGGTCGACGAGCTGGAGGAGGGCCTGGAGATCCTCGCCGACTCGGTTCGTGCCGTCGTGAGGGTGCCGCAGCCCGCCTGACCGGGTAGTAGTCAGTCGCGCACCGCGATTTCCCGATTACCGAACCTTCCAAGGAGACGAAAACCTTGATCGTGCGCAGTCTTGCCGACATCGACGGAACCGAGGCCGACGTCCGGGCGGAGACCTGGCGCAGCCGGCGAATCGTCCTGGCCAGGGACGGGGTCGGATTCTCGTTCCACGAGACCGTCCTGTACGCGGGCACCGAGACGTCGATGTGGTACGCCAACCACATCGAGCTCGTGCACTGCATCGAGGGCGAGGCCGAGGTCACCAACGACGAGACCGGCGAGACGCACCTGATCACGCCCGGCACGCTCTACCTGCTCAACGGGCACGAGCACCACACCGTCAGGCCCAAGACGGACTTCCGCGTGCTGTGCGTGTTCAACCCGCCCGTCACCGGCCGAGAGGTGCACGACGAGAACGGCGTGTACCCGTTGATCACGGAGGAGCCCGCGACGGGCGCGTAGGGAAGTACCCCGCATCCGGGCCGCGCCCCGCCCTTCGGGACGGGGCGCGGCCCACCGGGTGCGGATGACCGAACGCAGGCGAGGAGACCCGCAGGAGGAAGCGGCATGACTGCTCTGACGACCGACTTCGCGCAACCGACTACCGACGAATACCCGACCCGCAAGACGACGGAGCCCGCGCTCCTCTACCGCAGGGACCCGGTGGTCTGGGGTGACGCCGCCGAGGGGCCGATCGACCGGGCCACCCTCGACGGCTACGAGGACAAGGGCTATCTCCAGATCGACCAGCTCCTGACCGCGGAGGAGCTGGCCGACAGCCGGGCCGAGCTCAAGCGGCTGAGCGAGGACCCCGAACTCAGGCGCGACGAACGCGTCGTCGTCGAGCGCAAGTCCGACGAGGTCCGCTCCGTCTTCGACGTGCACAAGATCAGCGAGCACTTCGCCGCGCTGGTGCGCGACCCCCGGGTGGTGGGCCGCGCCCGGCAGATCCTCGGCTCCGACGTCTACGTGCACCAGAGCAGGGTCAACTACAAGCCGGGCTTCACGGGGACCGACTTCTACTGGCACTCCGACTTCGAGACCTGGCACGCCGAGGACGGGATGCCGCGGATGCGCGCGGTCAGCATCTCCATCGCGCTCACCGAGAACTACGCGCACAACGGCGCGCTGATGATCATGCCGGGCTCGCACAAGACCTTCGTCTCGTGCGTGGGGGAGACCCCGGAGGGGCACTACCAGGCCTCCCTGACCAAGCAGGAGATCGGCACGCCGGACCAGGGCAGCCTCTCGATCCTCGCGGACAAGCGCGGGATCGACGTGCTGACCGGTCCGGCGGGAGGGGCGATCATGTTCGACTCCAACTGCATGCACGGGTCGAACGGCAACATCACGCCGTTCCCGCGCTCGAACGTGTTCATCGTCTTCAACAGCGTGGAGAACACCTGCGGGGAGCCGTTCTCCGCGCCGTCTCCCCGGCCGGAATTCCTCGGCTCCCGTGACTTCACCCCGGTGGGGTAGGAGCCGGACGCGCCCCGTCCCGGACGTCCGGGACGGGGCGCGGAGCCGTTTTCACCTGCGAGGACGTCGATGAATGAGGACTTCGGGGCCGGATGTGGCCCCGAAGTCCAGATTTATCGAGTTTTGTCCCGATCTGATCGGGAACGCAGGCAGGAATCATCGGACCCGCGCGTCCGACCAGGTGTTCCGGACGGGCCGGTCACGACCCCGCGCGCAGGGGGCGCGCCCGTCCGGGAAGCCGACACACCCCCCATAGGGCGTGCGACAGAGGGCCCACAAGCCCCGCGACGCCCCGAGAAGGAGCGAAACAACTATGACGAACAACGGATCGCTGGGTCGCCGGGGCCTGTTCCGGGCGGGTGGTATCGGCCTGGCCGCGGTCGCGCTGGCTCCTGCTCTGGCCTCCTGCTCCCGCACGGAGGAGACCGTGACCCTGGAGAGCCTGCGCGAGCAGGGGTTCATCCGGGTGGCGATCAACAACGAGGCGCCGTTCGGCTACATCGGCGACGACGGCGAGGTGACCGGGTCCTCGCCCGAGCTGCTCCGCGCGATCTTCTCGGAGCTGGGGGTCGGGGAGGTCCGGGCCGAGTCGGTGGCCTGGGACGGGCTCGTCCCCGGCCTGAAGGCCGGCCGGTACGACGCCGTGGCGGCGGGGATGTACGTCACCCCCGAGCGCTGCGCCGAGGTCGCGTTCGCCGAGCCGGACTACCGGATCCTCCAGGCGTTCCTCGTGCCCGCGGGAAACCCCGACGGACTCGCCACGTTCGAGGACATCGCGTCGAACCCTGACGTGAAGGTGGCGGTGCTCAACGCCTCGGTGGAGCAGGGCTACGCCGAGGGCGCGGGCGTGCCCGCCGACCAGATCGAGACGGTCGACAACCAGGTCACCGCCTACGAGCTGCTGGAGAACGGCCGGGTCCAGGCGGTGGGCCTGAGCACCATCTCGCTCAACCGGCTCATGGAGCAGCACGGCGGCGACTTCGAGGTCACCGAGGGGTTCACCCCCGTCGTGGACGGGGAGGAGGTCACCCCCGCCGGGGCGCTCGCCTTCCGCCCCGCCGACACCGAACTCCTCGCCGAGGTCAACCGGGTCCTGGCCGAGTTCAAGGAGAACGGGCAGCTGCTCCAGACCATGGAGCCGTTCGGGTTCACCGAGGCCGAGCTGCCCGGCGACCTCACCACCGAGCAGCTCTGCCAGGGCTGACGGACGGCCTCTGACGTGGAATTCTTCATCGACCGGTTCCCGCTCTACCTGAGCGGGGCCGGCGTCACCCTCACGATCACGCTGATCGGCGCCGCGCTCGCCTTCGTCCTGGCCATGGCCGTCGGCGTTCTCGGCACCATGCGCAACCCGGTCGCGCGCGGTGTCGCCACCTTTTACACCGAGACGTTCCGCGGGATCGCCGCGCTGGTCCTGATGTACTGGATGGCGTTCGCGATCCCCCAGCTCACCCCCTACGAATTCGACCCGATGTTCGCCGCGATCCTCGCCCTGGGCCTGAACATCGGCGCCTACGGGGCCGAGGTGGTGCGGGGCGCGGTCAACGCGGTGCCCCGGGCCCAGATCGAGGCGACCATCGCGCTCAACATGTCGTGGGCGCGCCGCACCTGGTCGGTGGTCCTGCCGCAGGCGTGGGCGCAGATGCTGCCCACCTTCGGAAACCTGGTCATCGAGCTGATGAAGGCGACCGCCATCGTGTCGCTGATCGGCGTCACCGACCTGACCCGGGTGGCCCAGGAACAGCGGTCCGCCACCGGTGAGACCATCCTCGCCTTCAGCAGCGCCCTGGTCATGTACTTCGTGATCGCGCAGGCGCTGATCCTGGGCGTGCGCCTGCTGGAGCGCCGGGCGAACCGGCGGCTGGGCCGCGCCCCCGAAGGGGGGAGCGGGCTGCTGGCCCTGCTCCGGCCGCCGCCCGTCACCGCGACAGGGGGAGGCCGGTAATGGCGTGGGACTGGGAGTTCACCGGGAGGATCATCCCGGACCTGCTCAGCGGCCTGGTCGTCACGGTCCAGGCCACCGTCCTGGGCTACGCGCTGGCGCTCGTCCTGGGCCTGGCCGTGGCGCTGGTGCGCCGGGTCCCGGTCGTCGGGCCCCTGCTGCACGCGGTCATGGAGTTCATCCGGTGCACCCCGCTGCTGGTGCAGCTGGTGTTCGTCTTCACCCTGGCGCCGGGCGGGATCTCCGCGTTCACGATCGGCTTCCTCGTGCTGGGCGTGCACTACGCCGCCTACACCGCCGAGGTGTACCGCTCGGGGATCGAGGGGGTGCCGCCGGGGCAGTGGGAGGCGTCCAGGGCGCTGAGCCTGCCCGCGCACCGCACCTGGGGCGCGGTGGTGCTGCCGCAGGCGGTCCGCAGGGTGATCCCGGCGCTCGGCAACTACCTGATCGCCATGTTCAAGGACACCCCCCTGCTGTTCGCGATCACGGTCGGCGAGCTGATGTACCAGGCGTCCAGGATCGGCGGGGTGTACTTCCGCTACCTGGAGGCGATGACGCTGGTCGGCCTGTTCTTCCTTCTGGTGAGCGTGCCCTCGGCCGTTCTGATCCGACGACTGGAGCGACGCTATGCCGCAGTCTGACCTTCTCCCCGGCGGGGCGCCCGGCGCGGGCGGCCCGCTCATCCGCTTCGACGGCGTCGTCAAGCGGTTCGGCGCCAACACCGTGCTCGACGAACTCGACTTCACCGTCGACGCGGGCGAGAGGGTGACCCTGATCGGCCCGAGCGGTTCGGGCAAGACGACCATCCTGCGGCTGCTGATGACGTTGGAGAAGGTCACCGGCGGCGTCATCTGGGTCAACGGCGAACCCCTCAGCCACATGCGCGGGAAGGGCGGCCTGGTCCGGGCCGGCGAGAAGCACCAGCGCGAGGTGCGCAAGCGGATCGGGATGGTGTTCCAGCAGTTCAACCTGTTCCCGAACATGACCGTCCGGCAGAACGTCACCGAGGGGCCGATCCACAGCCTGGGCGTCTCCCGGGACGAGGCGAACCAGCGGGCCGAGGAACTGCTCGACCTGGTGGGGCTGGGCGAGAAGATCGACGCCCACCCCACGCGGCTGTCCGGCGGCCAGCAGCAGCGGGTGGCCATCGCGCGGGCGCTGGCCATGCGCCCGGAGATCCTGCTGCTGGACGAGGTCACCTCCGCGCTCGACCCCGAACTGGTCAGCGGCGTCCTGGACGTGCTGCGCGGCATCGCCGAGAGCACCGACATCACGATGCTCTGCGTCACGCACGAGATGCACTTCGCCCGGGACGTCTCGCACCGGGTGCTGATGTTCGACCAGGGCAAGATCGTCGAGGAGGGGCCGCCCGAGCAGATCTTCGGCGACCCCCGCGAGGAGCGCACCAGGACGTTCCTGCACGCGGTCCTCGACCACGGCTGAGCCGCCGCCCGCCGGGGCCCGCGACCCCGGCGGCGCCGGTCCGCGCGGGATGCGCCAGAATCACGGGACCACGGCGGGGCGAGGGAGCGGGGCGGATGACGGCTGGACACGGGACCGGAACGGGAACGGTGCTCGTCCTCGGCGGCACGGCGGAGGCGCGGGCGCTGGCGTCCGCGCTCGTCGGCGCCGGGGTCCCGGTGCTGTCCTCCCTCGCGGGGCGGGTCAGCGAGCCGAGGCTCCCCGTCGGCGGGGTCCGGATCGGCGGCTTCGGGGGAGTGGACGGGCTGGCCCGGTTCCTGGACGGCGACGGGATCGCGGCGGTGGTCGACGCCACCCACCCCTTCGCCGCCCGGATCTCCGGCAACGCGGTGGAGGCGTGCGCGCGGGCCGGTGTCCCGCTGCTGCGCCTGGCCAGGCCCGGCTGGGCGGCCGACCCCGGCGCCGCGCGCTGGACCTGGGTCGACGACCACGACCAGGCCGCGGTGCGCGCCGCCGCGCTGGGCCGGAGCGTCTTCCTGACCACGGGCCGCCAGGCCCTGCACCACTTCACCGGGCCGCTGGCCGCGCACGCGGTGCTGGCCCGCGTGGTCGAGGCCGTGGACGTCGGACTGCCGCCCGCCTGGACCCTGCTGCGGGACCGGGGCCCCTACACCGTCGAGGGCGAGCGGGCGCTCATGGCCGGGCACCGGATCGACGTGCTGGTCACCAAGGACTCCGGGGGCTCCCACACCCGCGCCAAGCTGGACGCCGCCCGGGAGGCGGGCGTGTCCGTGGTGGTCGTGCGCCGCCCCCGGTACGCCTCCGGCCCCCACGCGGTGGTCGAGACGGTGCCGCGGGCCCTGGAGTGGCTCACCGCCGCCCTTCCCCGCCGATCGTGACCTTTCCGGGGTCTCGGAGTCGGTCGAGACCCCGAAAGGGCCACGATCAACGGGAGAGGGAAGCGGCGAAGCGGGCGGCGGCCTCCGGGTATCCCGCCCAGTGGGTGTGCAGGTAGGAGGCGTGCAGGGTGGGGCGGCCGGTCCGGGCGGGGTCGGCGGAGAAGCCGTCGGGGCGGTCGCCGAGCAGCCAGGCCGGGTCCCCGCCGGAGCCCGGCGCCGCGACGCGGGTGCGGTGGAACTCGTGCCCGGGAACCCGCGCCCCCGCCGGGGCCAGCAGCGTCTCCCGGTCCGCGCGCGCCTCGTGGTAGGACAGCGCCAGCCGGGGCGTCATCCGCGCCGACGCGTCGAGGGCGCCCACCATGGGCGTCCCGTCGACCTCGCGGCACAGGTACAGCAGCCCCGCGCACTCGGCGACCGTGGGGACCCCGCCGCGCACGGCGTCGAGCAGGGCCGCGCGCATCGCGGTGTTCGCGGACAGGTCGGCGGCGTGCACCTCGGGGAAGCCGCCGCCCAGGTAGATCCCGGCGGTGCCCTCGGGCAGGGCGGGGTCGGCCGCGGGGTCGAACGCCACCGGCCGGCAGCCGGCGGCGCGCAGCAGCTCCTCGGTCTCGGCGTAGCGGAAGGTGAAGGCCCGCCCGCCCGCCACGGCCACCACCGGTCCGGTCCCGTCCCCGCCCGGGGCGGGCGCGCCCGCCCCGGCGAGCGCGGCCTCGGGCGACCACGCCGCCGCGCGCAGAGGCGGGGCGCTCCGGGCGACGCGCACGACCGCCGCCAGGTCCACCCGCTCGGCGATCCGCGCGGCGAGCCGGTCCAGGGACGCGGCCGCGTCGGAGCGCTCCTGCGCGGGCACCAGGCCCAGGTGCCGCGACGGGGCGGCGATCCCGTCGTCGCGGCGCAGCGTCCCCAGCACCGGCACGCCGATCTCCTCCAGCGCGGACACCACCTCCCCGGCGTGGCGGTCGGAACCGGCCTTGTTGAGGACGACCCCGGCGAGGCGCACCCGGCGGTCGAACGCGGCCATGCCCGCGACCACCGCCGCGATCGACCGCGACGCGTGCGAGATGTCCACCACCAGCACCACGGGGGCGTCCAGGAGCGTGGCCACGTGCGCGGTGGACGCGAAGCCGCGCCCGCCGATCCGCCCGTCGTACAGGCCCATGACCCCCTCGACCACGGCGATGTCCGCGGGCCTGGGGGTCCGCGCCCCGTGCAGCAGCAGCGGGGCCAGCAGCGCCTCGCCGTGCAGGTGGGCGTCGAGGTTGCGGCCGGGGCGCCCCGTGGCGAGGGCGTGGTAGCCGGGGTCGATGTAGTCCGGGCCCACCTTGTGCCCGGACACCTCGTGCCCGGCGGCGCGCAGCGCGGCCATGAGCCCGGTCGCCACGGTGGTCTTGCCGTGCCCCGACGCGGGCGCGGCGACGACCAGCCGGGGCAGGGGCGTCAGCGGGCCGCCCGCCGGGTCCTCACCACTCAATGCCGCGCTGGCCCTTCTGCCCGGCGTCCATGGGGTGTCTGACCTTCGTCATCTCCGTGACCAGGTCGGCGGCCTCCAGGATCGCGGGGTGCGCGCGGCGGCCGGTGATCACCACGTGCTGGTGGCCGGGGCGGCCGCGCAGCGTCTCCACGACGTCGTCCACGTCGATCCAGCCCCAGTTGACGGGGTAGGTGAACTCGTCGAGGAGGTACAGGTCGTGCTCCTGGGCGGCGATGCGGCGCTTGATCTCCGCCCACCCCTCCACGGCGTCCGCGGCGTGGTCGTCCTCGGTGCCCGCCTTGCGGGACCACGACCACCCCGAGCCCATCTTGTGCCACTCGACGGGGCCGCCGACGCCCTTCTCGGCGTGCAGCCCCGCCAGCGCCTCGAAGGCGGTCTGCTCTCCGAGGCGCCACTTCGCGGACTTCACGAACTGGAACACCGCGACGTTCCAGCCCTGGTTCCAGCCGCGCAGCGCCAGGCCGAACGCGGCGGTGGACTTCCCCTTGCCGTCCCCGGTGTGCACCATGACCAGCGGCCGGTTGCGGCGCTGGCGGGTGGTCAGCCCGTCGTCGGGCACGGACTCCGGCTGTCCCTTCGGCATCAGGCGGCCCGTCCCCTCGCTGCGGCGCCGGTGACGGCGCTCGTGATGGACTCGGCGCTGACCTCGCCGACGTGCGTGTACTCGGCTCCCAGCCGCCCCGCGAGCACGGCGGCCAGCCCCATCCGGAAGCGGCCGGTCTCGGAGTCGACGACCAGCACCGACAACCCGTCGCGGGCCACGTGCTCGGCGGCGACGTGGTCGGCGGCGCGCAGGGACCTGGCGAGCGCGTCGGGTCCGGCGGTGGCCCGGCCGTCGGTCACGACCACGAGCAGGGCCCGCCGGTCGGGGTCGCGCAGCCGCTCCCGCCGCAGGACCTCGGACGCCTCCAGCAGCCCTTCGGCGAGCGGGGTGCGGCCCCCTGCGGGCAGCTCCCGCAGCCGGGCCGCCGCCACGTCCACCGATCCGGTGGGCGGCAGGGCCAGGACTGCCTCCCGGTTCCGGAAGGTCACCAGCCCCACCTTGTCGCGGCGCCGGTAGGCGTCCATGAGCAGGGACAGCACGGCGGTCTTGACCTGGGTCATGCGCCGGCGGGCGGCCATGGAGCCCGAGGCGTCCACGCACAGCAGCACCAGGTTGGACTCGCGGCCCTCGCGCACGCTCCGGCGCAGGTCGTCGGGCACGATCGCCAGGCGGCCGGAGCGGCGCGCGGGCGCCGCGGCGCGCGCCGCCGCGGACCGGATCGTCGCCGCCAGGTGCACCGGACCGGAGCCCCGGTCCGCGGGGACGTCCCCGACGGTGCGCCCGGACGTGGTGACGGCGCGCGAGCGGCGGCCGAGCACGCCCTTGCCGGTGCCCGCGACGGTGAACAGCCGGGTGCGGTAGGCGTCCTCCGGGGCGGCCGTGGACACCGGGGCCGGGCTGTCGGGCCGGGGCTCGGCGCCGCCCGACCGGGTGTCCGGCGCGGCGGAACCGGGCTCGTCGGCGGACGCCGATTCGGCGGGGCCGTCCGGGCCGTCGGGACCGGTCGGGCCGTCGGGACCGGGGGAGCCGCCGGGGCCGTCCGGTCCGGGGTCCGGTTCGGGCGGCGGGTCGTCGCCGAGGACCTCGTCGAGAAGGTCGTCCGCGCCGGGTCCGTCGAGGCCGTCGAGGGGGGTGCGCCTGCGCCGGTGCGGCAGGGCGAGGCGGGCGGCGGCGCGCACGTCCTCCCGGGTGACCCGGTCGCGGCCGCACCAGGCGGCGTGGGCCGCGGCGGCGCGGGCGCAGACCAGGTCGGCGCGCATGCCGTCCACGTCGAACGCGGCGCACACCCGCGCGATGGACAGCAGCGCGTCGTCGTCGAGCACCACGTCGGGGAGCAGGGCGCGCGCGGCGGCGATCCGCAGGGACAGCTCCCGCTCGGCGTCGGCGTGCGCGGCGCGGAAGCCCTCGGGGTCGGCGTCGAACGCGAGCCTGCGCCGGACGATCTCCACCCGCAGCGCGGGGTCGCGGGGGGCGGCGACGTCCACCGACAGGCCGAAGCGGTCCAGCAGCTGCGGACGCAGCTCGCCCTCCTCGGGGTTCATCGTGCCCACCAGGCAGAACCGGGCGGCGTGGGAGACCGACACCCCGTCGCGCTCCACGGTGGCGCGGCCCATGGCCGCCGCGTCGAGCAGGAGGTCCACGAGGTGGTCGTGCAGCAGGTTGACCTCGTCGACGTAGAGGACGCCCCGGTGGGCGCGCGCCAGCAGGCCGGGCTCGTACTCGACCGAGCCGCCGGACAGCGCCTTCCCCAGGTGCAGGGAGCCGATCACCCGGTCCTCGCCCGCGCCCACCGGCAGTTCGACGAGCCGCGCCGGGCGGCCGGAGGCCGGGGCGGAGGGGGCGTGCGGACCGTCCGGGCAGCCGGGGTCGGGGGCGGCGGGGTCGCAGGAGAACCGGCAGCCGTCGACCGCCGTGACGGGGGGGAGCAGGGCGGCCTGCGCGCGCACCGCCGTCGACTTCGCGGTGCCCTTCTCCCCCCGGACCAGGACGCCCCCGATCTCGGGGCTGACACCGGCCAGGGTCAGGGCGAGCACCAGGTCGTCGGATCCGACGACGGCGCTGAACGGGTACACGTGCACACTGTCCTCCACAGGCTCCCGCTGGGATCGGGCATGGCGGCAGCCGTGTCGAGGCCGGTATTCGGACTTCCTGATCGACACCGTCCGATCGCCTTCCCGGACGTGCGTCCAGTGGCTGCGCGGTGCGCGTGATCGGCGGCTCCCAGGTCACCGCAGCGGGCCTGCGCCGGATTCTCACCGGCTTCCCGTTTACCCCCGGAGGGCACCTCGACGGTTCTGCCGCGGCCGAGTCTAGCCCGTGGGCGGCGGACGGCCGGGTGCCGGGGCCGGACCGGAACCCCGCCGCGCCCGCCCCCCTCGGCGGCCCGGGGCGGGGGAGCACTAGGGTTGCCCGCCATGGAACCAGTGATCACTGTGGTCGGCGTGGGGGCCGACGGCTGGGAGGGGCTCGCCCCCGCCTCCAGGGCGGCCGTCGAGTCCGCCGAGGTGGTCGTCGGGGGAGCCCGGCACCTGGGCCTGGTCCCCGACACCGGGGCGGTCCGCGAGACCTGGCCGTCACCGCTGGCCAGCGGCCTTCCCGCGCTGCTGGAGCGGCACAGAGGCCGCCGGATGGCGGTGCTGGCGTCCGGCGACCCCCTGCTGTCCGGGGTGGGGACCACCCTGGTCGGCCTGCTCGGGCCGGACCGGGTGGAGGTCCTGCCCGCCGTGAGCTCCGTCGCGCTGGCGCGGGCCCGGATGCGGTGGAGCGCGGAGTCCGTCGACGTGGTCACGCTCGTGGGCCGGGACGCCGACGCCGTGCGCCGCTCCCTCACGCCCGGACGGCGGCTGGTCGTGCTGTCCTCGGACGGCGCGACGCCCGCGGCGGTGGCCGCGCGGCTGGTCGAGCACGGCCTGGGCGCCAGCCGGATGACCGTCCTGGCCGACCTGGGCGGCGACCGCGAGTCGCGGGCGGACGCCGTCGCGGCGGAGTGGGGGGAGCGGCCCGCGCCCGCGCTGAACGTGGTGTGCGTGGAGGTCGCGACCGGCGGCGGGTTCGCCCTGACCCCCGGCCTGCCCGACGACGCCTTCGAGCACGACGGCCAGATCACCAAGCGCGACCTGCGGGTCGCCGCGGTGTGCGCGCTGGGGCCGCGCCCGGGCGCGCTGCTGTGGGACGTCGGCGCCGGAGCGGGGTCGGTGGCCGTGGAGTGGTTGCGCGCCGACGCCCGCTGCCGGGCCGTCGCGGTCGAGCGGGACCCCGGGCGCGCGGAGCGCGTGGGCCGCAACGCCGCGCGGCTGGGCGTGCCGTCCCTGCGGGTGGTGCGGGGGAGCGCGCCGGACGCCCTGGCCGGGCTGGAGGAGCCGGACGCGGTGTTCGTCGGCGGCGGGGCGTCCAACCCGGGGGTGCTCGACGCGTGCTGGTCGGCCCTGCGGCCCGGCGGCCGGATGGTGGTCCACGCGGTGACCCTGGAGACCGAGGCCGGGCTGGTGCGGCGGTGGCGGCGGCACGGCGGGGAGCTGGTCCGCCTGTCGGTCGAGCGGGCGGCCCCCCTCGGCTCCTTCACCGGCTGGGAGCCCGCCCGCCCGGTCGTCCAGTGGGCCGCGACGAAGACAGATCAGGAGAACCAGACATGACCGTCCACTTCGTCGGAGCCGGCCCCGGGGCCGCCGACCTGCTGACCCTGCGCGCGGTGGAGCTGCTGCGCGCCGCCCCGGTCTGCCTGTACGCGGGCACCTACATCGACGGCGAGGTGCTGGCGCACTGCGCGGAGGGCGCCGAACTGGTGGACACCCGCCACCTGGACCTCGACGAGATCACCGCGCGCCTGGTGGACGCGGACCGGCGCGGGCTGGACGCGGTGCGCCTGTGCTCGGGGGACCCGTCGCTGTACAGCGCCCTCACCGAGCAGACCAGGCGGCTGGACGCGGCGGGCGTGGCCTGGGACGTCACCCCCGGGGTCCCGGCGTACGCGGCCGCCGCCGCGCTGCTGGGCACCGAGCTCACGGTGCCCGAGGTCGCGCAGACCGTGGTCCTCACGCGGACTCAGGCCCGTTCCACGAGGATGCCGGAGACGGAGTCGCTGGTCAACGCGGCGCGGCTGCGCGGCACCCTGGTCCTGCACCTGGCGATCCGGCGGGTCCGGGCGCTGGCGGAGGAGCTGGTCCCCGAGTACGGCGCGGACTGCCCGGCCGTGGTGGTCGCCCACGCGTCCCGGCCGAACGAGCTGGTCCTGCGCGGCACCCTCGACGACATCGCCGACCAGGCGGAGGTGGCCGGGCTGCGCCACACCGCCGTCATCCTGGTCGGCCCGGCCCTGGCCGGCCGCGACCCGGGCGTGGACGAGGCGGTCTGCTCCCACTTGTACGACCCGAACCGCGACCGGTCCCAGGCGCCCTGACCCCGCGCCGCAGCCGTCCGGGCGGCGACCGGTGGTCTTGACGCTACTGCCCCGAAACCGCGCTTTCGGGGCAGTAGCGTCAAGACCACCGCGGAGTCCTCGCGGACCAATCTCAAAGCCACCGCCGACCAGTGGAATGCACATTAAGAGGGCATGCGAGCGAAACGGCTCTCCTGACGTGGGAAGGGATGAGGAGTCGGCCCCGGAATCCGTTGTCCGGAACCGGTCGTAACCGCTGACAGGTCGCGATAACCCGGTTACCGTCGATCATGCGTGGTTACGGCTGATCAGGAGACCCCTGCCATGAACCATTCTCCTTCCGAACATCCCCGTCCGTGGGGACTCTCCCGGATGGCTCCTTATCCGGCTTCGGCTCCGCGGCCATACTCACGGGTCGAACTCGATCCGCAGTCCCAAACCGGTCGCTACTTCGACCCGTCCGGACGGCCTCTGGAAGCGGGAAAGCACGGAACCAACGCGGAAGTCCAGTCGCCCTACGAAACCCCGGTCGGAGGGGACGGCGAGGGGCCACAAGGGACTCAGACCGACACCAGCACGGACTGGGTCTCCGACTGATTCTGTGTCCAACACCGTCCTTGTGGTGACCGAGGTCAATGATCCCACCGCTGACCTCGTCATTCGCGAACTCAATAACCGTCAAGTGTCGGTTGTCCGGATTGACCCCGGTGATTTTCCCAACCATGCGCGCGCATCCGTGTTCTTCACCGATGGCGGCATGTCCGGCGTCCTGTCCGGTTCCACGCGGAGCACGGATATAGCGGCGGTCCGGTCGGTGTACTGGCGACGCCCTTCGGCGTACCGTGCTCCTGAGTCCCTCGATGCCCGGGATCAGGCTTGGGTCGTGGACCAGTCCAGATGGGGTTTTGGTGGGCTGCTCGCCCGCGTTCCGAAGGCGCTGTACGTGAACCATCCGTGGCGCAACCGGGACGCCGAGTCCAAACCCGCGCAACTCGCCGCCGCGAACTCGGCTGGGTTCACGATTCCGCCGAGCCTGGTCACCAACGATCCGGAACGGGCGCGGGAGTTCGTCACCGCAAATGCGCCTGTGGTCTACAAGCCACTGTGGCGCGGCGACTACCACGCCGATGACGGTAGCGGGCGGGTGATCTGGGTGCGGAGAGTCGTTCTCGAAGAACTCGACGAGTCCGTTTCCGGAGCGGCGCACCTGTTCCAAGCGGAGGTGGACAAGGAAGCCGACATCCGACTCACCGCTGTGGGCCCGGAATTGTTCGCGGTTCGTATCGACGGAGCCCCTCGTCTGGACTGGCGAGAGGACTACCCACTTCTCACCTACACCCCTCTCGACGTTCCAGAACATGTCTCCACGGCGGTGCGGTGTTACTTGGCCGTGTTCGGACTGGAGTTCGGTGCGTTCGACTTCGCACTGGGGCGGGACGGGACGTGGGTGTTCCTGGAGTGCAATCCCAATGGCCAGTGGGGATGGTTCGGTGACGGCACTTCCGATCGCATCGCCGCGGCGATCGCGAGAAAGCTGGAGAGAGGTCGGGTATGACCACGGGCGTTGATCCCGGGGCCGCGCTCCGCAGATCATTGGCGGACAGGCTCGCGGCCGATGGCAGGCTCCACAGCGACGGGTGGAGAGCTGCGGTCGAGGCCGTGCCGCGTGAGGTGTTCCTGGGAGACGCCGTCTACCGGATGGACGCCGACACCGATACCTGGTCGGTTCTGCGCAGATCGGAGATCGGCGAACCCGGGTGGCTCGACCTGGTCTACCGGGACGAGACGTGGGTGACCCAGGTCGGGGGCGTCGACGCGGTCGACGCCTTCGACCGGGTCGCGGGAGCACCGACGTCGTCGTCGTCGCTTCCCGGCCTGGTCGTGGGGATGCTCGAGGACCTTGACGTCCGCGACGGTCAGGACCTGTTGGAGATCGGTACCGGCACCGGATACTCCACCGCGTTGATGTGCCACAGGGCCGGAGCCGGGCAGGTCACCTCGGTCGAGGTCGACCCGGGGACGGCGGCCCGGGCCCGGACCGCTCTGGCGGCTCTGGGGTACGAGCCTGATCTGCGTGTCGGGGACGGGTTCGGCGGGGCGGGAGGGCGTGACCATGACCGGATCATCGCCACGTGCGCCTTTCGCTACGTTCCTCCGCCGTGGCTGTACCAGGTGGACACCGGCGCGAAGATCCTGGTGACCCTTTCGGGATGGCTGCACGCCAACGCGCAGGTGCTGCTCGACGTCGACGACGAGGGCACCGCGTCGGGGCGGTTCCTGCCGGGGTTCCGGTCGTTCATGATGGCGCGCTCCCACCAGCCGCCGCCGCGCGGACCGGTGTTCTTCCCGTCGGGCGCACCGGAACGGGACACCCCGGTCGGCCTGGACGTGCTCGACGACTGGACCGGCGTGTTCGTGGCCCAGCTCGCGGCCCCGTCGGCGGTGCGGTACGGGATGGGGTCCGAAGGCGGACTGCTCGACGTGTCCACCGGGTCGCAGGCCCGGGTGCGCGTTTCGGAAGGGGGCGGCTGGCGGGTCGCCCAGCACGGGCCGGTGCGCCTCTGGGACGCGGTCGAGGAGGCCGTCGCGGTGTGGCGGGACGCGGGGTCGCCGCACGCCTCCGCGTTCGGGCTCACCGCTGCGCCGGGCGGCCAACGGGTGTGGCTGGAAACCCCGGACGGGCCGTCGTGGCGATTGCCGGTCTGACCCGGGGTCAGAGCCGGTCGTGTTTGGCGGCGGTGAGGAAGGCGCGCCACTCGGCAGCAGGGAAGAGGAGGGTGGCCTTGTCCCGGTTCCGGGTGTCGCGCACGGCGGACGCTCCGGGGGCGTCGGCGACCTCGACGCACTCGCCGTGGGACCCGCTGCGGCTCGGTTTTCTCCACTCGCGCGGCCTTCGGTCACGCGGGGTCTTCCGCCCGCGTTTCGAGCAGGTAGTCGTTGGTGACGGCGTGGCGCGGTGGTGCCACGAACTCGTAGTACTGGATGGGGCCTGTGCCGTCGCTCCATACGGAGGTGCCCGCGAGGACCGCCGCGCCTTCGTCGATCTCCAGGGCCGCGGCTTCTCTGGCGTCGGCCGTACGCCCCTCGAAGTAGTCGCGGCCGTGAGTGGCGTTCCGGCCGGTGCGCTCCCCAATGAGGTGCAGGATGTTCGGAATCGGCTCGGCCACCAACAGTTCCGGGACGTCATGGGAGAAAGGCGCTGGAAGCCAGCTCACCGAGAGCCGGTAGGGGCGGCCCTCCCGGTAGGTGACGGCCTGGCGTCGGATCACCGTCATGTTCAACGCGTCGGCGTTGATGCCGAGGGCCGCTCCGATGCTGGGGAGCATGGGCACGCCCCCGACCTCGTTGACGTCGACGATGTCGTGGTCGGAAGGCTTCAACCGCCGGATTCGCTCCGCCGGGGCGGGGAGCGCACGGGGACCCAGCACGACGGTGCCCTGCTGGGTGGTGCGGAGCAGCCCCTCCCCGCGCAGCTGCCTGACCGCCTTGTGCGCGGTCCCGGGTGAGACCGAGAACTTCTCCGCCATATCGACGACGGTGGGCAGGCGGTCGCCTTCGCGCAGCGCGCCGGTGGCGATGAGGTCTCGGTAGTGGTCCGCGATCTGCGCGTACGGCGGGCTCGGTCTCTGTATCTCAGGGGTCATGGCTTCCTTCCTACCGCATATATGCCTACTAGATCATGATCACCGACAGGACGGGTTGTCTGCCTGACCTTCTGCGGAAGTCCTTTGCCTTCACAACACGAACCGTATATTCAAGGTATATATAAGCTGCGGTACACGCGCCGCTGAGAGGCGGCTTGATCCTGTGGGGGCGCCCGTGGTGTCGTCTGGGGTGTTCGCGCCGGTGCGGTGGGAGCCGCGCATCTACGAGGGGTCGCTGAAGCAAGCCGCTGTCGTGCGTTCGCACGTGCGCAGGGACCTGTCCGGGTTCGCGCCGGGGCTGGTGGACGACGTGGAGTACACCGCCTCGGGAGGCGAGGGCGGGGAGGTGGTGCGCAGGTTGTCGCTGCCCGAGGCGGGGCTGCTGCGGGTGGAGGTCGCCGACGGCGGCTTCACCGACACCCGGCCCGTTGTGGCGGAACTGTCCGGCGACGACTGGTTCACCTCCGAACGCCACCGGGGCCTGCTCATGGTGTCGGCGCTCGCCAAAGGCTGGGGCTTCTACCCGGTGTTCGCGCACCCCACCCTGAACCTGGGCCTGGTGGTGTGGGCCGACCTGCCCGTGGACCCCGCACAGGTCCCCGCCGGGCTGCCCCGCTTCGTGCACACCGCCTGACCACCGGCGTTTCCTCGGTGATCTTGCTCTTTTCCGGCCTCAGACTCGCTCGGAACCCGGAAAAGAGCAAGATCACCGGGAAAACAGGACCACGGAAAGGATCCCGACACCCATGACCGGCACCGTCACACACGGCGGCATCCTCGGCCCCGGCCCTGCCCCCGGCCTCCGCGCCGCCACCGTCTGGACCGCCGACAGGCCGGGCAGGACCCGCACCGGGACCTCCGCGTAGCGGGGGACCTGAGCGGCCTCGAACACCGCCGACGCCATCCTCATGGCATGTGACCCTTGCGGACCTTCTGCGACCGCCGTGGTCTCAGCCCTCCAGGTGATCGAATTGGGCCTTCACCAGTGACGGCCCTTCGAAGTCCTCGGGAATGGCGTCCATCAGCACCTCGTTGACGGTTCGCCCCAGCCACTGGTTGGAGTTGCGGCGAACCCCCTGGCGTCTGAACCCGGCGCGCTCGTATGCCGTGATCGCCCCCTTGTTGGGTTCGATCACGGTCAGGTACACGCATCGCAGGTTGGTGATGTGGAAGGCGTAGTCCAGGACAAGGCGGGACGCCTCGGTTCCGATCCCCTTGCTTCGGGACTCTCTGGTAAGAGCCACCACGTACTCGCCGTTGCGGCGCATGACGTCGATGTACACCTGGGCCAACCCAACGGGAAGCGGGCTCTGGCAGGTGACGTCGTAGATGGTGAACTTGAGTTGGTTGTCGCAGGTGCGGTCGTAGGTGTCGTAGATCTTGCGGCTGACCTCGATCGGCTGGGGTGTCTGCCGGTTGTACCCGACGATGGTCGGGATTTCCTGCTCCCACCTCCAGTACTCCTCGACCAGGTCGGCCCGAACCGGTCCGATCCCGGCGGTCGCACCGCGCAACCAGATGTCGGAGTCACTCATGCGGTTACCGGTTCCTTCGTCTCAGGGATGACGCGTGTTCTCGTGTAGCGCCGTGTCGATGGCGGCTCGGCCGCCGCGTCGCCATCAGGCGTTTCCACCCAGGCGTGCAACCGGATCGGATCAGCGGCCACTCCGTGGCACCAGCGTGCGTTTTTCCCCAACATCGCCAGAATGATCACGGCCGCCACGGATTCTTCCAGGCAGGCCACTCGAAAAGGGCTCGCGAGGGCCACGCGCCTGACCGCATGGACGGCATCGAGAACCTCTCCCGGAGAGGCCGGAATACGGCGACGCCGGTTGACCGCTCCGACCAGAGCCGTCAACCTCGCCATACTCGCGGTCTTGGCTCCGGCCCGTTGTACCGCCAGGGTGGCCACGAGTGCTCCAATCCCGATCAGGGTCCACCGTACGGGAGCCGAAGGAATCTCGCTCAAGGCGAAGCGGACCTCATGGACTCCCCAGCTCGGTTCCCAGGGCCTTCCTTTGAGTGGAGGCGCCCACGGCCGCTTTGAAGAGCTGTCTTCCAGTGCCCCGGTTGAGAGGAGGTGAGAGGAGAGCGTACGCGCGGCTCGCGGTGGTAGCGCGGTCGGTCTCGACATGTCACCGGTCCCGGAGAGCTCGGTCCACCAGCGTGCCGCCGCGCCGATAAGTGTGTGCACTCGGCCTGAACGGTAGTCCAAGATGACGGTGGCGGGGCCGAGGTCGCAAGCCGCGATGTGATCGGGAGCGCGAACGTACCGGATCATCACCGTATCTCCTTCTCACTGGCAATCCATGCCACTGGCGGAGCGGCCCGCAGAGCTCGTACCCATATTTCGGTGGAAACGGCGTTCTTGATCGAGGACAAGTGGGTGGTGGTACCTGCTGCGGCTCGGGACACGGAATGGCGCAGGGAGTCAGGCTTGACAAGCCCGAGGTCGCTGAGTGCTCCGTCCATCAGTTCGTGGATTTCAGGCAGTGCATTACGAATTCCTCTGTAGTGATCGCTGGAAGCGTCGCCTTTCGTGGTCCGCCGAAGGAGTCGGTCCGGAAAAAGGTCCCGCATCGCTTCGGCCATGACCGGTTTGTAGTGGCTAGGACTTGGCAGCCGTTTTGGATGAATTGACAGATAGGAGTTTACGACAGCGGAGTCCGTATAGGGGTTGTGGAGTTGAATTCCGAAAGGTTCGGCGAGCTGGGATTCGCTGCGAGCACTGCGCCCGATTTCGGACATGCTGTTGAGTACAGCTTTCAAAGCTGTCGAGTCGCCTCCGAACCTGTCCGGAACTCCGTCCGGTAACGAGTTCAGCCGCTCAAGGGCATCGCCGGTAAGCCAGCCGGGTGTATCCGGTGCTTCACGGTTTCCACGGGCAGACCTCCACGCCTGCCAGGCCGATGTCTGGCGAAGTCTCGCCCAGCGGAACACCTCCGCGACGGCTCGTGGTAAACGGCCGCTCCCTAACAGGTCGTTGACGATCGTGACCGGTGTGGTCAGAAGGCTGTCGCCACCATCGCCTGTCATGTGGTGATCGCAACCGAAACGGTCCCGCATCCATTGGAATTGAGCGGACAGTGCTGCGTAGGCCACCGTGGAGGGAGCAGGTTCGTCACTCGGGGTGACGCTGCTGATCCCTTGGTAGGGGGAGTGCTGACACCCCAGAGCCATCCATTCGTGCCGGATGCCGGGATGGCTTGCGGCTTCCCGCGCGTAGTCGATGTCCCCACCCTCTACCACTCCTGCGGGATGCACGGTAACACCGATGATCACGCGCTCCGGGTGGAGCCGTTCAGCGGCCAACAAGCCCAGTCCAGTCGAGTCGAACCCTCCGGAGAAGTCCGTTGACGGGACCTTCGCCTTGTCCACACGGAGTGCGACTGCCTCCTCCAACGCGCCGCGAAGTCGGCGAGCGTGGTTTTCGGTGTGGAAACGAGGGTGCCATAGCGGTCGAGTCGTGCTCCGGCCAGCTGTGTCCAGGGAAAACCGGTGGGCTGCCGGAACCAGGCTCACATCCGCGAAGTATGACCGATCAGCAGCCTGTAAGGACGAACCGGAAGCCACCAAGCGGTGAATGAGGTGGTCGAGGTCCAGGTGCATGCCGTTGAGGGAAGCAAGCAGTCGGGAACTGGAGGCCCATAGGGTGCCGCGGTCAACAGGAAGCGTGTAGACGGGCTGGGCTGAACACAGATCGGTCCAGATACTGGTTCCGGTCGAAGAGATTTCGATGACGACGTACGAGCCGGGCCATTTCCACGCGGCGTCGTCGGGGACCCCCTCTACTCCCAAACGAATCAGCTCACCGTCAGGTACCGAGTTCGGTCCGAATACCGCGATTCGGCGGTCACCATGCCGTGTGCACCGAACGTCACTGTCAGAGGTCTGGCCACTGACCCATATGTTCGGAGTGTCGCTCCAGAGAAGGCGGGAGTCCTTCGGTCTTAAAGCAGAAGACTCCCCTGAGAACCCACCGAAGCACCACAAGGCTTCCTCCTCTCTCGACGGGATGGGTGCCCGGCTGCGGGAGCCGGGCACCTTGAGTCGTCACTCGTAGATCTCACGCTTGTTCTCGTTGGTGGAAGCGTTGCCTCCGAGAGTCATGTCAGCGATGTCGCCCATCTCGACGATGAGCTCGTCAATCTCATCCAAGGTCATTCTCGTCTCACCTCCTTCCCGGAATCCGGGGGCTTCTCAAGCTTCCTTCTTCTGGCCTTTAGAAGGGTCGAGGAAGGACCGGAAGCTCATCATCGGGTTCCGCGATGGACGCTAATCCTTCGGATGGGAAAGAAGCCAAGCTCCCGGCTTGGGTTCTCACCCGGCGCAGGGGGAGCGAAGAGGTCTGGGCGAAGCCCTCGCCCAGGAGCCTCCTAAAGTCGGAAAAATGAAGGTTGTCTCATTTTGGGAAAGTCGGTTTACTTTTCGGATCAGGCAATGAACTCGATGAGAGAGTGAACGTGCTCCTCTTCCGCCAGGCTGGGGAGTACGAGGTCGGCTCCTGACAGGTCCTCGACGGTGCTGGAGCCGGTGGCGATGGCGATCACCCGTGCTCCGCCGATATGCGCGGCCTTGATGTCCTGAGGGGTGTCTCCGATGAGGATTGTGGTATCAGGGGTGACGATGGTCTTGTACCTGTTCTGGACCCGTTTTCTCGCGATGGCGACAAGGGCCGGACGGTCGGGGGCCTCGTCTCCGTAGGCTCCGATCTCGAGATGGAGGTAGGGGGTGAGACCGAATGCCTCGAGTTTGATCTGAGCGGATTCGCGAGTGTTTCCGGTGAGAACGGTTTGGATGACATCGGAGCGGCGGTCTAGCTCTCGAAGAAGCTCGGTGGTACCTGGTAGTGCTCGGCCCCGAGTTTTCAGGACCCGTAGCCGTGACCGGTATCCTTCCGCCTGGGCCCGGGAGAAAACGGTGAAGCACTCCGGGGACGGTTCGACCCCGTTGAGTTCGAGTGTCCTCATGAACAAGGTGGGTTCGGTGTGGCCTGCGGCTCTGACCATTCCTGCTGTCATCGGCCTTCCGGTGGCCTTCTTGAAGGCGTCGCCGAACACCTCGGTCCCAACTCCGCCGGTTTCGATCAGTGTGTGGTCAACATCCCAGAGAAGAAGAGTCATACTGGCGCTTTCCCGTCTCTTGCACTCATCGGTCCTGAAGGCTCAACGTGTTCCCTACCGTGCATCCACCACTCCATTCCGGAAAGGCGGAATGATGTCGTCGTCGCTGGAGAAGGTCGTTGGTCGGCGTTTGCGGTGGTACCGGACTCAACGTGGAAAGTCCCAGGCCGTCATCGCTGGGCTTGCCGGACTCCATCCCGAATATCTGGGGCAGGTCGAGCGGGGGCATCGGACCCCGTCGCTGTCGGCACTCGAAGCACTGGCGAAGGTGCTTGGTGTATCGGTGGCGGACCTGGTCTCAGACTTCCCCGAACGCAGGCCCTCCTCCTTGCGCACGGATCTTGGGAGCGGCCTCCACCAGGCACTTATGGCACCGGTTCCAGTAGCCCCTGAGGGAGGAGCCCCAGGGGTGGCCGAACTCAGCCGACAGGTCCGGCACGCCTGGTTCACATGGCAGAACAGAGAAGACCGCTACACCCGTCTGGCCGGGACGATCATCGACCTGGTCACCGATATTCGACGGCGCTCCGAAAGCATGGCCGCCGGCGAGGACGCGCACAAGGTCGCCTGTGAGGGCTACTTCCTGCTCCGGACGTTCGCCCGGCGGATCGGCCGCTCCGACTTGGCCCTCATTGCGGCTGATCGCGGTAAGGCGGCAGCGGACCGGCTTTCGTCCCCCGTGTACACGGCTGGTGCCCAGTGGAACATCGCGCACGCCCTACTCGCCCAAGACGAACCGGAAGCCGCCGAGGATGTAGCCCTGGCAGCCGTCGATGCGGCCGAGAGGCACCCGGAGGGCAGTAAAGAACTGACGGCGTTGTCCGGAGCGTTGTGGTTGACCGCTGCGGTTGCCGCAGCGCGATCAAACCGCGGCCGGATGGCTCGGAAGCGCGTGCACGGGCAAGCTGTGGCTGCCTCCGGGCGCACAGGTGAAGGCAATGTGCTGTGGACGGCTTTCGGACCGGCCAACGTCGCCCTGCACGCCATGTACGTCGAACTGGAAGACGGCGCGACAGCCGATGCCCTGCGTATCGCGGCCGGGGTCGATCCCGCTCCTCTTCCTTCCCGAGAACGGCACACCACGTTCTTTCTGGATGTCGCTCGCTGCTACCACCAGAGCCAGGACGAAGACGCCGCTGTCGTCCACTTGTTGAAAGCCGAGCGGACGAGCCCCGAGGACCTGCGGTACGACCCGGTAGCGCACGATGTCGTGCGAGGAGTCCTTAAGCATGCGCGTCGCAGCCTCGCACCACAGGTCCACCGTCTCGCCGAACGCATCGGTCTCACCGGGTAAAGACACCGTCTTCCCAGCCGTCGGCTTGGACGAGCCATGATCTGAACTGCCCGTTTGAGGACGTCGCCCGCGACGGGAGCGCCGAGTTCGTGGTCGGCGTTGTCGCCAACCGTTGGGTCACCTGGGTGAACTCGCTGAAACCGGTTCGGCCGGGGAGCTACCGCTTCGTCGGCTCGCGGCCGACTGGTTGTGGTGTCGTCGATCGCGGCTCACTCAGGACTCTGATTCTTCTCCCGCACCGCGATCACGGTGCGGGAGAAGAATTCAGAGCCGGTCGTGTTTGGCGGCGGTGAGGAAGGCGCGCCACTCGGCAGCAGGGAAGAGGAGGGTGGCCTTGTCCCGGTTCCGGGTGTCGCGCACGGCGGATGCTCCGGGGGTGTCGGCGACCTCGACGCACTCGCCGTGGGACCCGCTGCGGCTGCCCCCGCGCCGCGACCGCGCCGGTTCCTGCCCGCCCCCCGCTTCCTGCACCCGCTCGAACCGCACCCCGTCACCGGGCAACGGCCCACCCGCGACGACTTCCCCGCCCCCCGCGACGTCGTGGACTCCATCGCCCGCCTGCGCGCCATCGCCGTCGGGACCCACCGGCACGGCGACCACTGGCCCGCCCACGCCACACCCGCCTACTACGCCCGCAAGACCCGCCCGTCCCGGCTCCGGCGGGTCGTCCTCGCCGTCACCCGCGCACGTATCGGCGGGTCCACACCGCGCCCGACGGGGTCACCGAGGTGGTGGAGGCCCCGACGATGAGCAGGCAGCGCATGTCGACGGTGCCCGGGTCGAGCTTGCCGAGGGTGGTGACCTCCAGGGACTCGCCGTCGCGGCCCACGTCACGGCCGACGACCACCGGGGTGTCGCCCGGGCGGTGCCGCAGCAGCACGTCGCGGGCGCGCGCCACCTGGGTCGTGCGGGAGCGGGACGCGGGGTTGTAGACCGCGAGCACCAGGTCGGCGCGGGCCACCGCGTCCAGCCGGGCCTCGACGACCTCCCACGGCTTGAGCCGGTCGGACAGGCTCAGCACCGCGAAGTCGCCGCCGATCGGGGCGCCCGCTCTGGCCGCCACCGCCTGGACCGCCGACAGGCCGGGCAGGACCCGCACCGGGACCTCCGCGTAACGGGGGTCCTGAGCGGCCTCGAACACCGCCGACGCCATCCCGAACACTCCCGCGTCCCCGCCCGACACCACGGCTGCCCGTTCCCCGGCCAGGGCCAGGTCCAGGGCCAGCCGCGCCCGGTCCACCTCCACCGTGTTGCCGCTGGAGTGCCGCCGCTGCCCCGGGCGCGGCGGGACGCGGTCCACGTACGGGCCGTAGCCGACGACGTGGTCGACCCCGGCGAGCGCCTCCGCCGCCTCCGGGGTCAGCCACCGCCCGTCGGCGGGGCCGAGGCCGACCACGAGCAGTTCGGCGGGCCCCGGGGCCGGGGCGTCGACGGCCGGGAGCGCCTCGGGGGACGCGAGGCCCGCGCGGGACCGGTCCGCCACGCCCCGGTTGCGCGGCGCGGTGTCCCCGGGGGCCAGGACCACCGAGAAGTAGGGGACGCTCGCGGGGTCCACGTCCCGGACGGGCAGGACGCGCTGCCCCTCCATCGACGCGCGCTCGACGTACACGGCGTCGTCGAGCCGTCCGGCCTGCTCCAGGGCGTCGCGGACCCCGCCGAAGGTGCGGCCCAGCTTCATGACCGCCGCGCCGTCGGCGTCGGCCAGGCGCCGGGCCAGCTCGGGGACGGGGAGGGTGCCGGGCAGGACCGTCAGCACGTCGGTGCGGCGCACCAGCGGGTTCGCGGTGGCGGCGGAGGCCGCCGACACCGAGGTCACCCCGGGGACGACCTCGGCCGGGAAGCGCGGGGCCAGGCGGTCGTGCAGGTACATGTAGGAGCCGTAGAACAGCGGGTCGCCCTCGCACAGCACCACCACGTCCAGCCCCCGGGCCAGGTGCGCGGCCAGGCGCTCGGCGGACGCGTCGTAGAAGTCCGCGATGGCGCCGTCGTAGCCGCCCGGATGGTCGGTGGTCCCGGTCGTGACCGGGTAGACGAGCCGCTCCTCGACGGCTCCGTCGGGGATCAGCTCCGCGGCGATGGACCGCGCGATGGAGCGGCCGTGCGTCCCCGAGTAGTAGGCGACCACGTCGGCCCCGCCGATGAGCCGGGCGGCTTTGCGGGTGATCAGCTCGGGGTCTCCGGGGCCGAGGCCGACGCCGTGCAGGCGGCCGGGGGTGCTGCTCATTCTCTCTCCTGGGCGAGGGCGTTGACCGCCGAGGCGGCCATGGCGGAGCCGCCGCGGCGGCCGCGTACCACCAGATGGGGGATCCCCATCGGGTGCGCGGCCAGGGCGTCCTTGGACTCGGCGGCGCCGATGAACCCGACCGGCACCCCGATGACCGCCGCCGGGCGGGGAGCCCCCGCGTCGAGCAGCTCCAGCAGGTGGAACAGGGCGGTCGGGGCGTTGCCGATCGCGACGACGGCGCCGTCCAGGCGGTCGCCCCACAGGGACACCGCCGCCGCCGAGCGGGTGGTCCCCCACGCCTCGGCGAGGGCGGGCACCCGGGGGTCGCGCAGCAGGCACAGCACCTCGTTGCCCGCGGGCAGGCGCGAGCGCGTCACCCCGGAGGCCACCATGTGGGCGTCGGTGAGGATCGGCGCGCCCGCGCGCAGCGCGCCGCGCGCGGCGGCCACGAGACCGGGGTGCACGACCAGGTCGCGGCCCAGGTCGGTCTGCCCGCAGGCGTGGATCATGCGCACGGCGACCTTCTCGGCGTCGGCGGGTACCTTCGACAGGTCGGCCTCGGCGCGGATGGTGGCGAAGGAGCGGACGTAGATCCCCGCGCCGTCGGTCTCGTACTCGTAGCGGCGGGGCGGCCGCCGAGGGGGCTGGGTCACGGGGCTCCTCCGGCGAGGACGAGGGAGTGGGGGCCGCGCGGCGCGCCGCAGGCGCGCTCGCAGCCGACGACGTGGACGGGGGAGCGGTCGGAACCGGGCCCGGCGAGCCGCCGGGCCAGGGCCGTCGCGTGCGACCGGGTGTCGCCGCGGCTCCTGGAGCAGCCGGGGGAGCCGGCGCAGGCGCTGATCCGGGTCCACGGGGAGTCCGGGTCCACGACCAGCCCGGCCCGGGAGAGGGACTCCGCCACGCGGTCGGCGCGGTCCGCGCGGACCGGGGCCACGACGGCGCCCCGCCACGGGGTGAGGATGATCGCACCGGAGTCGTGCGCGGCCGATTCGACGAGCGCGTCCTGGATCCGGGGGGTGAGGATTCCGAGAGGGACGGAACCCGCCACCGCGGCCTCGGAATCCGAGACGGCGAAAACGCCGTGGACTTCCCCGGGCCGGTCCCCCCGGTATTCCGTTCCGGAGGCGGGGGGCCCGTCTCCGGAATCGTCGAATTCCTCCCCGTCGAGCAGTTCCCGCCCCTTTCCCGGGAGCTGGCGGACATTCCAGAGGTCCGCGCGTATTCCGAGGAAGCGGCGGGCCAGGCCCGTCAGGACCGGGACGATCCGGTCCCGCTCCACCAGCGGCCCGGGGAGGCGGTCCACCCGGACCCGCGCCGAGGCGGCGCCGACCGCGCGGACGCCCAGGTCGCACGGGAGTCCGTCCAGGTCGGAGCGGCCGTCGTCGATCCCGAAGAGGAACCGCCCGGGCAGGTCCGCGAGGAGCGGGTCGGCGCACAGGGCGCGGTCGAGCGCGGCGACCACGGGCCGCACGTCCATTCGGCCGCCGACGACCCCGGAAAGGGGCGAGGCGACGATGTTGCGCACCCTTTCGTGGGACGGGGACGGCAGGAGTCCGGCCTCGACGACGGAATTCACCAGGGATTCGGGGACGCTTCTGTCGGAGCCCGCGGGAATCCCCCGGATCTGGAGGTTTCCACGCGAGGTCAAATGGAGGTCGCCGTCGCCGAATTCGGACGACATCCGGCGGAGCGCCGCCATCGTGGAAGGGGCGGCGCGGCCTCCGGGGATACGGATCCGCAGCAGCGCGCCGTCGGCCGCGAGATGGGGTCGCAGCACGCCGGGGCAGCGGTCGGGTGGCAGTGGGTCGGGCACCGGCACATGCTTGCACACGGTGTCGGCGAGTGCGTATGGTGACGTCCGTCGTGGTGAACGGGAAGCCGGTGAGAGACCGGCGCGGCCCTCGCCACTGTGATCGAGGAGTCGTCGGACCTCTCCGGGACGGGTTCCCGCCCCGGGGCCACTGCGCGCGAGCGTGGGAAGGTCGGTCCGCCGGCGGTGATTCGACAGCCAGGAGACCGGCCACGACGTGTCATGTCCACGAGGGTTTTGGAGACACCGACCATGGTCAGTCCTGTGTCGCGCGCCGTTCGGCCGCGAGCCGTCCCGCCGCTCGCGGTCCCGTCCGCCGAAGCGCGACGGTAGGCCCCGGGATGCCCCGCGCAGCGCTGCTCTCCACGTCCGACACCGACCTGCTGTCGGCCCGCGCCAGCGGCGCCGACTACGTCCTGGGCAACCCCTCCCGCATCGACACCGAAGGCGACGGCCCGGGGTCGCTGCGCGCGCTCCTGGACGGCGCCGACCTGGTGGTCGTCCGCATTCTGGGTTCGGCCCGCTCCTGGCAGCGGGGGCTCGACCTGGTGCTGGCCCACGGGGCGCCGGTCGTGGTGCTCGGCGGGGAGCAGACCCCCGACGCGGAGCTGATGGGGCACTCCACCGTGCCGGTCGGCACCGCCGCGGAGGCGCACCGCTACCTGGCCTACGGCGGCCCGGCCAACCTCGCCGCGCTGCACGGGTTCCTCTCCGACACGGTGCTGCTGGGCGGCGAGGGCTTCGACCCCCCGGCGGAGCCGCCCGAGTGGGGGCTCCTCGACCGCCCGGCCCCCGACGGCGCGGCGGACCGGCCGAAGGTCGGCATCCTCTTCTACCGCGCCCACCAGACCAGCGGGAACACCCGGTTCGTGCACGACCTGGCCGACGCCGTGGACGCCACCGGCGAGGCCGTCGCCGTCCCCGTGTACTGCTCCTCGCTGCGCGGCGCGCCCGACGACCTCGTCGCCGAACTGGGCTCCTTCGACGCGCTGGTGACCACCGTCCTGGCGGCGGGGGGAACCCGGCCCGCCACCGCCGGGGCGGGCGGCGACGACGAGGCGTGGGACGTCGGGGCGCTGGCGGAGCTCGACGTCCCGGTCCTCCAGGCCCTGTGCCTGACCTGGGGACGGGACGCCTGGGCCGGGTCCGACGACGGCGTCTCGCCCATGGACTCCGCCAGCCAGATCGCCGTCCCCGAGTTCGACGGCCGCATCATCACCGTGCCCTTCTCCTTCAAGGAGTTCGACGCCGAGGGCCTGCCCCGCTACGTCAGCGACCCCGAGCGGTGCCGGCGCGTCGCGGGCATCGCCGTCGCCCACGCCCGCCTGCGGCACATCCCCCCGGCGGAGCGCCGGATCGCGGTCATGCTGTCGGCCTACCCCACCAAGCACTCCCGCGTCGGCAACGCCGTGGGCCTGGACACCCCCGTGTCGGCGGTGCGGCTGCTGCGCGCCATGCGCGACGCCGGGTACGACCTCGGCGAGGGGCTGCCGGGACTGGACGCCGACGACGACACCGAGGCGGGCAACACGCTCATCCACGCGCTGATCGCGGCGGGGGGCCAGGACGAGGAGTGGCTGACCGCCGACCAGATGTCGGGGAACCCCGTCCGCGTCCCGGTCGAGCGGTACCGCGAATGGACCGCCGACCTGCCCGCCGAGCTGACCGGCGCGATGGCCGAGACCTGGGGCGAGGCGCCCGGAGCGCTCTTCGTCGACGGCGGCGACATCGTGCTGGCCACCCTGCGGGCGGGCAACGTGGTGGTCATGATCCAGCCGCCGCGCGGGTTCGGCGAGAACCCGGTGGCGATCTACCACGACCCGGACATGCCGCCCTCGCACCACTACCTCGCCGCCTACCGCTGGCTGGAGCGGGGCTTCGGCGCGCACGCCGTCGTCCACCTCGGCAAGCACGGCTCCATGGAGTGGCTGCCGGGCAAGAACGCGGGGATGTCCGCGTCGTGCGCCACCGACGCCGCGATCGGCTCGATGCCGCTCGTCTACCCGTTCCTGGTCAACGACCCGGGGGAGGGCGCGCAGGCCAAGCGGCGCGCGCACGCCACCATCGTGGACCACCTCATCCCCCCGATGGCGCGCGCGGAGTCCTACGGCGACATCGCCCAGCTGGAGCAGCTCCTCGACGAGCACGCCAACATCGCCGCGATGGACCCGGCGAAGCTGCCCGCCATCCGCGCGCGGATCTGGACCCTCATCCAGGCCGCCCGGCTCGACCACGACCTCGGCCTGTCCGACCGGCCGCACGACGCCGAGTTCGACGACTTCCTGCTGCACGTCGACGGGTGGCTGTGCGAGGTCAAGGACGCGCAGATCCGCGACGGGCTGCACGTCCTGGGCGAGGCCCCCGAGGGCGAGGCCCGCGTCAACCTGGTGCTGTCGGTCCTGCGCGCCTCCCAGGTGTGGGGCGGGAAGGCGGGCGCGGTCCCGGGCCTGCGCCGCGCCCTCGGCCTGGAGGGCGACACCGGGCGGCTCGACGAGGTCGACGCCGTCGAGGCCAGGGCCCGCGCCCTCGTCGAGGCCATGGAGAAGGCGGGCTGGGACCCTGAGGCGGCGCGCGGCGCGGCCGAGGGGCTGGGCGAGACCGGGCCGGACGTCGAGCGCGTCCTGCGGTTCGCCGCCGAGGAGGTCGTCCCGCGCCTGGCGGGCACCGGCGGAGAGCTCGACGCCGTCCTGCACGCCCTCGACGGCGGCCACGTCCCCGCCGGGCCGTCGGGGTCGCCGCTGCGCGGCCTCGTCAACGTGCTCCCCACCGGCCGGAACTTCTACACCGTCGACCCCAAGGCCGTCCCGAGCCGGCTGGCCTACGAGACGGGCGCGGCGCTCGCGGACGCCCTGATCGAGCGCTACCGCGCCGACACCGGCGAGTACCCGCGCTCGGTGGGCCTGTCGGTGTGGGGGACCTCGGCCATGCGCACCTCCGGCGACGACATCGCCGAGGTGCTGGCCCTCATCGGGGTGCGCCCCGAGTGGGACGAGGAGTCCCGCCGCGTGCGGGAGCTGACCGTCGTCCCGCTCCAGGAGCTGGGCCGCCCCCGCATCGACGTCACCGTCCGCATCTCCGGCTTCTTCCGCGACGCGTTCCCGCACGTCGTCGCGATGCTCGACGACGCGATCCGGATGGTCGCCGCGCTGGACGAGCCCGAGGAGTCCAACTACGTCCGGGCCCACACCCGGCGGGACCTCGCCGAGCACGGCGACGCCGACCGCGCGGCGCGGCGCGTCTTCGGCTCCAGGCCGGGCTCCTACGGCGCGGGCATCCTGCCGCTCATCGACTCCGGTGACTGGCGCACCGACGCCGACCTCGCCGAGGTCTACACCGCGTGGGGCGGCTTCGCCTACGGCCGCGACCTGCACGGCGAGCCCGCCGCGGAGGACATGCGCGCCAACTACCGGCGGATCGCGGTGGCGGCGAAGAACACCGACACCCGCGAGCACGACATCGCCGACTCCGACGACTACTTCCAGTACCACGGCGGCATGGTCGCCACCGTGCGCGCCCTCACCGGCGCCGACCCGAAGGCCTACATCGGCGACTCGACCACCCCCGACCAGGTGCGCACCCGCTCCCTGGGGGAGGAGACCGCCCGCGTGTTCCGGGCGCGGGTGGTCAACCCGCGCTGGCTCGCCGCGATGCGCCGCCACGGCTACAAGGGGGCGTTCGAGCTCGCGGCGACCGTCGACTACCTCTTCGGCTACGACGCGACGGCGGGCGTGGTCGCCGACTGGATGTACGAGGCGCTCGCGCGGACCTACGCCCTGGACACCGAGAACCAGGAGTTCCTGCGCGAGGCCAACCCGTGGGCGCTGCGCGGCATCATCGAGCGGCTCACCGAGGCCGCCGACCGGGAGCTCTGGGCGGAGCCGGACCCCGCGACGATGGACGCGCTGCGGCAGGTCTACCTGGACGTCGAGGGCGACCTGGAGGACCGGGGGGCGGACCGGCCGTGACGCGGCGCCTGCTGCTCGTCGGCATCGGGTCGGGCGACCCGGACCAGCTCACCGTCGAGGCGGTCCGGGCCCTCAACGAGGTGGACGTCTTCCTGGTCGCCGACAAGGAGGCGGGCGCGGGGCGGACAGGCACCGGGGACCTCGTCGCGCTGCGGGAGGAGATCTGCCGCCGCCACATCACCGGCGACGGCTACCGGATCATCGCGGTGCCCGACCCGCCCCGGGACCGCGCGCCCATGGCGGACGGCGCGTACGGCGGCGAGGTCCGGGACTGGCACGCGGCGCGCGCCCGCGCCTACGCGCGGGTCCTCGCCCGGGAGACCGGGCCCGACGAGACCGTCGGCCTCCTGGTGTGGGGCGACCCGGGGCTCTACGACAGCACCATCCGGGTGGTGGAGCGCGTCCGCGCCTCGGGGGAGGTGGACCTGGAGTACAGGGTGGTCCCCGGGATCAGCAGCGTCCAGGTGCTCGCCGCCCGGCACCGGCTGGTGCTCAACCGGATCGGCAGCCCGATCACCGTGACCACCGGTCGGCGGCTCGCCGCCGATGTCGCGTCGGGGGCCGACAACCTGGTGGTGATGCTCGACGGCGGCCTCGCCTGCGCGGACCTGCCGGGGGACGACTGGGACGTGTGGTGGGGCGCCAACCTCGGCACCGGCGGCGAGGAGCTCGTGTCGGGGCGGCTGTCCGAGGCCCTGGAGCCGATCCGCGCCGCCCGCGCCCGGGCAAGGGAGGCCCGGGGCTGGGTCATGGACACCTACCTGCTGCGCCGCCGCTGACGGCGTGCCGGAGGGCGCCCGACCCCGGGACGGCGCGAGGCCCGGAGCCGGGCGCCCGGCGGAGCGGGTCAGCCGCAGTTGGTGCCCTCGCGGTGCACGTTCGCGCTGCCGATGATGCCCTGCCAGTCCATGCAGGCGTCCTCGCCGTGGACGTAGACCGGGCCCGCGTAGGTGGTGTAGTAGCCGGTGTCCTGCTTGGCGTTCTCCGGGATGTCGGAGGACCTCTTCAGCGCGACCGCCATCAGGACGGCCGAGCCGGGGGAGTTGCGGACGGTGACCGCGCAGTTGTAGCCGTTGGAGCTGTTGTAGGTGAGGAAGACCGTTCCCTGGGAGCCGACGGCGGCCGAGTTGACGACGGTGTAACCGCTGCCGCAGGCCCCGTTGTAGGTGGCCGCCGACGCCGGGGCCGCCAGCGCCGTCGTGCCCGCCAGGGCTGCCCCCGCCACCATCGCCGTAGCCGCGAACTTCTTCAGCGTCTTCTGCATACCTGTCCAATCGGCTTCACGGCACCGCCCGGCGCGGTGCCCGGGGAGACACTTCCAGCACGCGCTTCCGAATCGCTTCGCAACCGCTTGGCGGGCGCTTGGCGGCGGCCCGCGCGGGACTTCCCGGCCGTCGGGTGCGACCCTGGCGTCATGGCCCGACTGCTGATCGTGCACCACACCGCGTCGCCGTCCACCCAGGCGATGCTGGAGGCGCTCCTGGAGGGGGCGCGGACCGACGAGGTGGAGGGGGTGGAGGTGGTGACCCGCGCGGCGCTGGCGGCCACGGCGGTGGACGTGCTCGCGGCGGACGCCGTCGTCCTGGGGACGCCCGCCAACATCGGGTACATGTCCGGCGCCCTCAAGCACTTCTTCGACTCCGTGTACTACCCGTGCCTCAACGAGACGGCCGGTCTGCCCTACGGCCTCTACGCGCACGGCAACAACGACACCGCGGGCGCCGTCCGCGCGGTGGAGGCGATCGCCAGGGGGATGTCCTGGGAGCGCCTCCGGCCGCCGGTCACCGTCATCGGCGAACCGGGCCGCGCGGACCGGGAGGCCTGCTGGGAACTGGGAGCGGTGTCCGCGCTGGCCGCGGCGGAGCGGGCCTAGCGCGGTGACCGGAAGGTGCTGGGGGCGGAGCCGGCGATGATCGTGGGCTTTCCGCCCGTTTCCGGACCTTGAAGGGACGGAAAGCTCGTGATCATCGCGAGCGAGGGGAACAACGACATACCGAGGGTGTTCCCGGGCGTTCGGGACGTCCGGGGGCAGACTGGGTCTCCGGTTGCCGGGGGAGGGCGGGTGGAGCAGGCGCGCGCTTGGGTGCTGGGGGCGGGGTCCGTCCTGTTCGCGGTGTGCGTGCTCGTGGTCGCCGGGGCCGAGTTCGGCGGGACGGACTGGGTCGACCTGCGGCAGACGGCTTCCCCGCTGTGGATCGCCTGGGTGCCGGCCGCGGCGGGCTGCGCGCTGCTGCGGCTGCTGCCCTCCAGGCGGGGCGAGGCCGAGCTCGACGAGCGGGTGCGCCGCGTCCTCGCCGGGCACCCGGTGGGCCGCGAGATCACCCGGCTGTGCCTGTGCCTGGCCGGGTTCCTGCTGGGAGCCGCCGTGCTCTCGTGGGTGTTCGGCGTGTTCGGCGACGCCCTGACGGTCCTGGGCACCCCGGTGGCCCGGACGGCCTTCCTGGCCGCCGTCCCCGTCCTGCTGGTGGACCGGGGCGGCCTCATCTCCGTCGGCGCCCGGGACGGCATGGAGCGCCTGGCGATACGGGTGCGCGACCACTGGCGCTGGTGGGGCGCGGTCCCCGCCGCGGTGGCGCTGGGGGTGCTCCTCGCGCGCCAGTGGGCCACGCTGCTGCCCCTGCGCGTGGAGTTCCTGCTGGTGGCGGCGGTCGTCCTGCTGACCATCGCCCTGCCGGAGGAGGTCTTCTTCCGCGCCCTGCTGCAGACCAGGCTGGAGGCCGGCCTGGGCAAGGCCGCGGGCGTCGTCCTGACGGCGCTGCTGTTCGCCGCCACCTACGCGGCCCTCAACCGGTACGTCGACTTCTACCGCGCCGACGTGCTGGCCGTCGACGGCGACTACGTCCTGTCCATCGCCGTCTACGGGGTCAACGGGCTGCTCTACGGCTACCTGTGGGCGCGCTACCGGAACATCTGGCTCAACATCGCGCTGCGCACCGGGGTGCTCGTGCTGATCCTGGAACCGGCGGTCACCTTCGCCGTCTGATCCCGGCCACATCCCGGACACCTCCCGGACACGTGATGGATCTGGACGCGATGCCCGGACGGAGCAGAATCGCCGGAATGAAGGGTTTTCCGGCTGACCCGGGAGAGACGTGACTGGACGGAGCAGGAGAGCCCCCACCCTGCTGGTCATGGTGCTGGGCTCGGTCGCCGTGGTGCTCGCGCTGGCGCTCGCCGTGGTCGTCGCCGTGCGGATCGTCGACGACCGGGTCGTCGTCAGCGGGGTCATCGGCTCGGAGAAGGAGCCGTTCTTCTCCCACCCCGACGTGCGCGCCCGCTTCGCCGAACTGGGCTACGAGGTGGAGGTGGAGACCGCCGGGTCGCGGTCCATCGCCACCGAGGCCGACCTGGAGGGGCGCGACTTCGCCTTCCCGTCGAGCACCGCCTCGGCGGAGACCCTCAAGGCCGAGGCCGGCGCGGACCGCGACCACCAGCCGTTCTACTCCCCGATGGTGGTCCTGACCCGCGAGTCCGTGGTCGGGTCGCTGATGGAGGGCGGGCTCGTGCGCGAGGACGAGAACGGTGTCCGGGTCTTCGACATGGCCGCCTACCTGGAGCTCGCCGCCGAGCGCACCCGCTGGCGCGACCTTCCGGGCGACGGCGGGTTCAGCTCCGCCAACCGCAACGAGCTGCTGATCCGCACCACGGACCCCCGCAGCTCCAACTCGGCCGCGATGTACCTCGCGGTCGTCGGCTACCTCCTGAACGACGAGGAGATCATCACCGGGGCCGACCCGGAGCTGGTGGACGAGGCGGCCCGGCTGTTCCTGGCCCAGGGGGACCCGCCGCGGACCTCCCAGCAGCCCTTCGACCAGTTCGTCGCGCTCGGCGCGGGGCACACCCCCCTGCTGTGGGCGTACGAGGCGCAGTTCGTGAGCGCCAGGGTGAACACGGAGGCGTTCCCCCAGGACGTCGTGATGCTGTACCCCGCGCCCACCACGACCTCCACGCACACGCTGATCCCGCTCACCGACGAGGGCGACGAGGTCGGCCGCCTCCTCGTGGAGGACCCCGAGCTCCAGCGGCTCGCCGCGCTCAACGGCTTCCGCACCGCCGATCCGGGCCAGTTCACCGACGTCGCCCTGGAGCACGGGATCACCGTCCCCGAACAGCCCAGGGACGTCGTCAACGCCCCCTCGTACGAGGTGCTGGAGGGGCTCCTGCGCGAGATCGAGAGCCGCTACTCCGCGGAGGGCGCCGGGGCGGCGGCGGAGGACGAGGGCGAGATGCCCGACCCGGCCCCCACCGACGACTGACCCACTCCCGACGAGAGACCGGACCGACGCGACGATGAACCGTGACCGCATCCGCACCGCCCGCGCGGCCGCCCTCGCGGCCGCCCTCGCCCTGGCCGCGGCGGGCTGCGCCCCGTCAGAGGACGACCTGGAGGGACCCGGCGAACCCGGGGAGCTGCGGGTCCTCGCCGGGAGCGAGCTCGCCGACATGGAACCCCTGCTGGCGGACGCCGCCGAGGAGATCGGGGTCACCGTCCACATGGACTACGTGGGCACCCTGGACGGCGTGGACATGGTGCGCTCGGGCGCGACCGAGAACCGCTACGACGCGGTCTGGTTCTCCTCCAACCGCTACCTGACCCTGCACGCCGACGGCAGGGCGGCCCTGCGCGCGGAGACCCCCGTCATGGCCTCGCCGGTGGTCCTGGGCGTGACCTCCTCGGCCGCCGCCGAACTCGGCTGGGACGAGGACGCCGAGGTCACCTGGGGCGAGATCGCCGACGCCGCCGCGGACGGGAAGCTGTCCTACGGCATGACCAGCCCCGCGGCCTCCAACTCGGGCTTCACGGCCCTGGTCGGGATCGCCTCGGCGCTCGCGGACACGGGGTCGGCGCTGGAGTCGGCCGACGTCGCCGAGGTCGCCCCCGAGCTCACCGAGTTCTTCTCCGGCCAGGAGCTCACCGCGGGCTCCTCGGGGTGGCTCACCGAGGAGTACGTGCGGCGGGCCGCCGACGGCGGGCTCAACGCGATGGTCAACTACGAGTCGGTGCTGCTCTCCCTGTCCGAGTCCGGTGAGCTGGCCGAGCCGCTCCGGATCGTCCGCCCGGCTGACGGGGTGATCACCGCCGACTACCCGCTCTCCCTGCTGGAGACGGCCTCCGACGAGGTCGCCGAGGGCTACGACCGGCTCGTCGAGCACCTGACGGCCCCCGGGACGCAGGAGCGCATCAGCGCCGAGACGCACCGCCGCCCCATGGCCGCCGTCCCGCAGGGCAGCGAGGCCGCGCAGATGTTCCCCCCGGTCACCGAGCTGCCGTTCCCCGCGCGTCCCGAAGTGGTCGACGAACTGGTCGCCGCGTACTTCGATGAGATCCGCAGGCCCGCCCGCACGGTCTACGTCATGGACGTCTCGGGGTCGATGCAGGGCGACCGGATCGACGGCCTGCGCGACGCCATGCACACCCTGACCGGCGGCGGCACCGACTCCACGGCAGGCCGCTACCAGCGCTTCTACGAGCGCGAGGAGGTCACCCTCCTGCCCTTCGACACGGTTCCGCACCCGCCCATGACCTTCACCATCCCCCCGGGGAACCCCGCCCCCGTCCTCGACGAGATCGGGACGGCGGTGGACGGCCTGTCCCTCGGCGAGGCCACCGCCGCCTACGACGCCCTGGCCTCGGCCTACGAGACCCTGGAGGAGGGCGGTGGCGAGGAGGACGCCTTCACCTCCATCGTGCTGCTCACCGACGGCGAGGTGAACGAGGGGCGCGACTTCGCGGAGTTCCGCGACGAGGTGCACGCCGGGCTGCCCGAGGAGCTGCGCGGGGTCCCGGTGTTCACGGTGCTGTTCGGCGAGTCCGACGCCGAGGAGATGGAGTCGCTCGCCGAGCTGAGCGGCGGTCGCGTCTTCGACGCGCGCGAGACCTCCCTGGTCCGGGTCTTCCGGGAGATCCGCGGCTACCAGTGATTCCCGGGGCGGCGCGGCCGCGCTCCGGGCCGCGCGGGGCCGCGCCGCCCGCGACCCGCCGCGCGCGTGCCGCCTGAAAGACCTCGTTCCGGGGTAGATCGTCTAGCGGGGGTGCTCACACACGATGAAGAGCGGGTATGTGAGCCATGCGGCCGCAATGGTGCGGTAACCATGGCTTTGACATCCGTTCACCGGAATGGGGGAGTCTGCGACCTGTGAGTGTGGAACCGGTACATATGGCTCAGACGGCTCAAAATAGTGAGGAATTTCCTGCTGACCGCTTCATGGACCGTGAAGTGGGCTGGCTCCGGTTCAACCAGCGGGTCCTGGAACTCGCGGAGGACACGGCCATCCCGCTCCTGGAGCGGGCGATGTTCCTGTCCATCTTCTCCAGCAACCTCGACGAGTTCTTCATGGTCCGCGTCGCCGGGCTCAAACGCCGCCTGGCCACGGGCGTGGCGGTGTCCTCGCGCGGCCGCCGCCTCCGGAAGCAGATGGAGAACATCAGCGAGATCACGCACGACCTGATGCTGCGGCACGCCGACTGCTTCCAGAAGTCGGTCGCGCCGGCGCTGGCCGACGCGGGCATCCGCATCGTCCGCTGGGCCGACCTCACCGAGTCCGAGGCCCAGAGGATGCACCGGTTCTTCCGCCGGGCCATCTACCCGGTGCTCACCCCGTTCGCGGTCGACCCCGCGCACCCGTTCCCCTACATCTCGGGGCGCTCGCTCAACCTCGCGGTGACCGTGCGCGACCCGCACACCGGACGGCGCGTGTTCACCCGGATCAAGGTCCCCTCGGTGCTGCCGCGCTTCATCGAACTCGACGGGGAGCGCTTCGTGCCGGTCGAGGACGTCATCTCCGCGCACCTGCCGCAGCTCTTCGAGGGAATGGAGATCCAGGAGCACCACGCCTTCCGCGTCACCCGCAACTCCGACCTCGAAGTCGACGAGGACGAGACCGACGACCTCGTGCAGTCCCTGGAGAACGAGCTGCTGCGCCGCCGCTTCGGCCCGCTCGTGCGCCTGGAGGTCGAGGAGACCATCTCCGACGCCATCCTGGAGATCCTGTGCGAGGAGCTGGGCGCGGAGGAGGAGGAGATCTACCGCGTCCCCGGCCCGCTCGACCTGGCCGGGCTCGCCCAGCTCTCCGGCCTGGACCGGCCCGAGCTCAAGTACCCGCCGATGGTGGCGGTGGAGCCCCGGGCGCTGGCCCAGGGCGACTTCTTCGAGACGGTGCGCGAGCGCGAACTGCTCGTCCAGCACCCGTACGAGTCCTTCGCCACCACCACCGAGCGCTTCCTGGCGCTGGCCGCCGTCGACCCCAAGGTCGTGGCGATCAAGCAGACCCTCTACCGCACCAGCGGCGACTCCCCGATCGTGGACGCCCTCATCGAGGCGGCCGAAGCGGGCAAGGAGGTCGTCGCCCTCGTCGAGATCAAGGCGCGCTTCGACGAGCGGAACAACATCCGCTGGGCCCGCAAGCTCGAAGAGGCGGGCTGCCACGTGGTCTACGGCATGGTCGGCCTCAAGACGCACTGCAAGCTCTCCCTCGTGGTCCGCCGGGAGGAGGACGGCACGCTGCGCCGGTACTGCCACGTCGGAACCGGCAACTACAACCCCAAGACCGCCCGGATCTACGAGGACTTCGGGCTGTTCAGCGCCGACCCGGAGGTGGGGGAGGACCTCAGCGACCTGTTCAACCACCTCACCGGGTTCTCCCGGAAGAAGCACTACCGGAGGCTGCTGGTGGCGCCGCACGCGCTGCGCGAGGCGCTCATGCGCCAGATCCAGCACGAGATCAACAACCACGCCCAGGGCTTGCCCGCGCGCATCCGGATCAAGACGAACTCGCTGGTGGACGAGGACATCATCGACGCCCTCTACACGGCCTCGCGCGCCGGGGTGCCCGTCGACCTGTGGGTCCGCGGCAGCTGCGTGCTGCGCCCGGGGGTGGAGGGGCTCTCCGAGACGATCAGGGTCCGCAGTATCCTCGGACGGTTCCTGGAACACTCCAGGGTCTTCGTCTTCGAGAACGGGGGGGAACCGCAGGTGTGGATCGGCAGCGCCGATCTCATGCCGCGCAACCTGGACCGCCGGGTCGAGGCGCTCGTCCGCGTCACCGATCCGGGGCAGCGAATCAGGCTCGCCGGGCTGATGGAGCTGGCCATGGCCGACAGCACGTCGTCGTGGCGGCTCGATTCCGACGGGAGCTGGACCCGGGCCACGCACGACGGCGAGGGGATCCCGCTGCTGGACCTGCAGTCCACCCTGCGCGGTGACCGCCACCTGCGGGTCGTCGATGCCTGAAACCGATATCGGAACTTCCGCGGTGTCCACCGCCACCAGCGCCTTCCCGCCCCGCGGCACCGCGCCGGGTGGCTACATGGAGCCCATCCGGGCCGCCGGGGCGGTGCTGTGGCGCGACGGCGCGCACGGCCGCGAGGTCGCGCTCGTCCACCGGCCGCTCCGCGACGACTGGTCCCTGCCCAAGGGCAAGCAGAAGAACGGCGAGCACATCCTGACCTCCGCCGTACGCGAGGTCACCGAGGAGGCGGGGCTGGTCCCGGTGCTGGGCCGCCGCCTCCCCTCGCAGCGCTACCTCAAGGACGGCTGGCCCAAGCAGGTCGAGTGGTGGGCGGCCACCCCCTCGGGGGAGTCGTCCTTCACGCCCAACGAGGAGGTGGACGCGCTGGAGTGGCTCCCGGTCGACCAGGCCCGCCACCGCCTCACCTACGACCACGACGTGCACGTCCTGGACAACTTCCGGGCCGGGCCGGCGCACACGGTCCCGACGGTCGTGCTCCGGCACGCCTCGGCCGGGGAGAAGCGCGACTGGACCGACCACGACCTGCTGCGTCCGCTGGACGAGTCCGGCCGCGCCGACGCCCTGGAACTGGCCGCGGTGCTGGGAGTCTTCGGAGTCCGGCGCGCGGTCTCCTCGGCCGCCGCGCGCTGCACCGAGACGGTGCTGCCCTACTCGGTCACGCACGCGGCCGAGGTCCGCACCGAGCGCGCCTTCACGGTCGGGTCGTTCGACAACGGGGCGGCCCCGACCGACCGGGAAGCGGCCAAGGCGGCCTTCGCGGCCCTGATCGACGAGCGCCTGCCCACCCTGGTGTGCACGCACGGCGAACTGGTGGCCGAACTCATGCGCGAGGCGCTCACCCGGTTGGACGCGCCGGTCTCCCAGCAGCTGTCCCTGCGCAAGGGCACCTTCTGGGTGCTGCACGTCTCCGTGGCCGACGGCTCCCTGGCCTCCGTGGAGCGCCACACCGCCCGGGGGTGACCCGGGTACCCGGATAGGGTGACCGCCATGGCACGGAACCAGATCTCCCGAAGCGTCGTCATCGCGGCCCCGGCGGCGCGGATCTTCGACATCCTCGCCGATCCGCGCCGCCACCCGGACATGGACGGGTCGGGGAGCGTTCGCGGCGTGGTCCGGGGGCCCGACCGCCTGGAGCGCGGCTCGGAGTTCGGGATGGACATGAAGCTGCTCGGCCTCCCCTACCGGATCACCAACCGGGTGGTGGAGTACGAGCGGAACCGCCTCATCGCCTGGCGGCACGGGGGCCCGCACCGCTGGCGCTGGCACCTGGAGCCCGTGGACGAGCACACCACCAGGGTCACCGAGACCTTCGACTACTCCCGCGGGGGAGCGGTGGTCTACAAGCTCATCGGCGCCCCGGCCCGCAACGCCCGCGGCATCGAGGCCACCCTCCCCCGCCTCAAGGACCTGGCCGAGCGGCCCGGGGGAGCCTCCGCCCCATGACGGGGAGGTCCGGCGCGTAGGCCGGGCGGCATGCGCGCGTGGTGGTCGGGGTCGGGAGGCCGGCCGGTCCGGTGGCGGACGGCGACGGCCGACCTCGCGCTGTGGGCGTCGTGCACGGGTCTCCTGGCCGTCGAGGTCAGCGGCCTGCGCGCGGCTCCGGTCCCCGAGGTCGTCGGCATGGCGCTGCTCCTGGCCGCGGGGTTCGGTGTCCGGCGGGCGCTGCCGTTCACCGCGCTCGGGCTCGCCGTCGGCGCGGCCGTCCTGCACAGCGCGGCCGTCGTCGTCGGCGCGGCGGACACGTTCGCCCTCGCCTACACGCTCCCCTGCGGAGCGCTGGCGTTCCTCGCGGGCCGCCGCTCCGAGCGCGCCGCCCCGGTCGTGGCCCTGTCCGCCGCCGCCGCGCTGACGGCGCTGCTGGTGTACACGGCGGAGTGGGTCCGCGTCGGCGATCCCCGGGAGACGCTGACCGGGCTCACCGACTGGGCGCTCGGCGTGCTCGGCTTGGTCGCCGTCGTCGTGGCGCCGTGGCTGCTCGGGCGCTACTGGCGCTGGCGCACGGAGCTGCGCACCGCGGGCTGGGAGACCGCCGAGCGGATGGAGCGCGCCCGCGAGGTCGAGGCCGGGCGCGCCCGGCTCCGCGAGCGCGCCCGCATCGCGACCGAGATGCACGACTCCCTGGGCCACGACCTCGCCCTGATCGCGGTGCGCGCGGCGGCCCTGGAGATGACCGTCGACGGGGAGGCCCCGCGATCCGCCGCCTCAGACCTCCGGACCGCCGCGCACGGGGCCACCCTGAGGCTGCGCGCGATCATCGGGGTGCTGCGCGAGGACACCGGAGGGCCCGACGCCGGACCGGCCGCCGAGGACGCCGCCGCCGTCGTGGCGCGGGCCGTGGACGCCGGGATGTCGGTGCGCCTGGTCAGGGAGGGTCCCGACCCGGACCCCGGCGCTCCCCCGGGCCGCGCCGTCCACCGCGTCGTGCAGGAGGCGCTGACCAACGCCGCCCGGCACGCCCCCGGTTCGAGGGTGACCGTCCGGGTCGTCCGCGAGGACGGCGCGGTCACCGTGCGGGTCCACGACACCGGACCGGGCGCCGTCGGGGCCGGCGCCGGAACGGCGGGCAACGGGTCCGGACTGGACGGGCTGCGCGCGCTCGTCGAGGGGGCGGGCGGGACGTTCGACGCCGGGCCGGAGCGCCGCGCGGCGGGCGGGTTCGCCGTGTTCGCGCGGATTCCCGACGCGGCGGACGCGGGAGCCCCCGCGTCCGCCGAGGGGGAGGGGGCCGACGGCCCGACGGAGACGGAGCGCCGCCGGAGCCGGATACGCTCCGGCGCCCGGCGCCGGCTGGTGACCGCGCTGGTCCTGCCGCCGGGCCTCTCGGCCCTCGTCACCGCCGCCGGGTTCCTGCTGCTGTGGTACGTCGGCGCGAACACGGTGCTGCCGCGCGAGGACTACGCGCGGTTGGACGTCGGCGACGACCTGGCCTCCGTGGAACGGGTGCTGCCGGTGTTCGACTACCGGCCCGACCCGATCCCCGGGGAGCCCCCGGCCCCGCCCGGCTCCGCCTGCCGCTACTACCTGGTCCGGTGGGAGAACGGCCTGCCGCCGGTGTACCGGCTGTGCTTCGCGGAGGGGCGGCTGGCGGCCAAGGACGTGGTCGCGCGGGAGTGAGCGGGCGGGGCGCGCCCTCCCGGTAGGCTGTGCCGGTGGCTCGGTCGACGGCGCGGGGAGCGAGGCGGACGCGGTGATCCGGATCGTGCTCGCCGACGACGAGCGGATGGTCCGCGCGGGGATGCGCGCGATCCTGTCGGCCGACCCCGGCATCGAGGTGGTCGGCGAGGCGGCCGACGGCGCGGAGGCCGTGGAGCTGGTGCGCGAGCACCGCCCCGACATCGCCCTGCTGGACGTGCAGATGCCGGGCACCGACGGACTGGCCGCCACCGCCGCCATCACGTCCGGGTTCCCCGGAACGGCCGTCGTCATCCTGACCACCTTCTCCGAGGACGCCTACATCGCCGGGGCGCTGAGCGGCGGCGCCAGCGGGTTCGTGCTCAAGACCGGCGACCCGAGGGAGCTGGTCGCCGGGCTGCGCGCGGTGGCGGACGGCGGGGCCTACCTCTCACCGGAGGTGGCGCACCGGATCATCGCGGAGCTCGGCGCCACCGGCACGGCGGGCCGGATGTCGCGCGGCGCGGCGGCCCGCGAGCGGACCGACCGGCTGTCGGCCCGTGAGCGCCAGGTGCTCGGGCTCGTCAGCGAGGGCCTGTCCAACGACGAGATCGCCGCCCGCCTCGGCATCGCGCCGGGCACGGTCAAGGTGCACGTGGGTTCCGTCCTCACGCGGCTCGGCGTCCGCAACCGGGTCCAGGCGGCGGTCCTGGCCTACGAGGCGGGCCTGTCCTCCCCTCGGTGATCGCGGCCCTTCCGGGGTCTCAACCGCCTCCGAGACCCCGGAAAGGCCACGATCACCGGGAAACGACCGGGGTCCGGGCTATGCCGATCGGGGTAGGGAGCCGCAGACGTCCGGCGCATGCGCCGGGCCGGGGGAACCGGTGAGGATCCATGGCATGACAGACAGACGATCGTTCTCCCCGCGCCGCCACCGGGTCCTGTTCCACGGGGCGGCCGCCGCCGTGCTGGCGGCCTCGTGCGCCGTGCCGTCCGCGTTCGCGGCGGTCACCGACCCCGACCCGGTCCGGCTCGTGCCGCCCGAACCCACCGGCCCCCACGCCGTCGGGCGGGTGGAGCTGCACCTGGCCGAGGAGGGCCGGGGCCACCCCTGGGTGGAGGGGGTCGAGCGGCGGGAGCTCATGGCCACGCTGTGGTACCCGGCCGAAGGCGGGGGCGGCGAACGGGCGCGCTACGTGCCCGACTCCGTGGCGGGCGTCCTCGCGGGCGAACTCGAGCAGGTGGGGCTCTCCCGCGACGCGGTCGACTTCGCGGGCTCGTACTCCAACGCCGTCGTCGGCGCGGACGTCGCCCCCGACGCGGGAAGGCTGCCGGTCCTGCTGTACTCGCCGGGGTTCAACCAGACGCGCCACCAGGCCACCGCGCAGCTGGAGGAGCTCGCCAGCCGGGGCTACGCGGTGGCGGCCGTGGATCACCCCTACGAGACCTCGGCGGTGGAGTTCCCCGACGGCAGGGTGGTGCGCGACAGCGTCCCCGGCAGCGGCGCGGAGACGCTCCGGGCGGCGGTCGGGACGCGGGTGGCGGACGTCCGCCTGGTCCTGGACGCCCTGGAGGAGATCGCGGAGGGCGGGGACCCCCGCGTCGACGGGCGGCCGCTGCCCGAAGGGCTGGGCCGCGCGCTGGACCCGTCCGCGGTGGGCATGTTCGGCCACTCCGCCGGAGGGTTCACCACCGCCGAGGCGATGCTCGGGGACGACCGCCTCGACGCGGGCGCCAACCTGGACGGCAGCATGGCCTACCACGTGGGGGACGAGGAGTGGGCCGAGTCCACCGTCCGGGGCGCGGACCGGCCGTTCATGATCATCGGAGGGGGCACAACCTCGCCGGGATCCGTGCCGCGCACCAGCGAGCACTCCCCCGACTGGCGCATGTTCCGCGAGGCGTCCACCGGCCCGTCCCTGGAGCTGTACCTGGAGGAGGGCGAGCACATGGGGTTCACCGACCTCCAGTGGCAGGCCCCGCAGGTCGAGGCGGGCGCCCGGCCCGGTGGCCCGGCCTGGGAGGACACGATGCGGGCCTCCGTCGGCACCGTCGACCCCGGGCGCGGTATCGCCGCGCAGCGCGCCTACCTCACCGCCTTCTTCGACGAGTACGTGCGCGGGGAGGAGCGGCCGCTCCTGGACGGACCCTCCGGAGAGCACCCGGACGTGGCGTTCGTCGGGTGACCGTGTCCGGCCGGCGCGGTGGCGCCCCGGGAGCCCTCCCCGGGGCCGCCACCGCGCCGGCGCCCGTCAGGCGTCCCGCGCGCGCAGCTCCGCGTAGGCGGAGAGCTGGGCGGCCGCGGCCCAGCCGAGCACCACGAACAGGTTGACGGCGCCGTCGTGGGGCGCGGTGTAGAAGCCGACGTCGCCCGAGGCGTAGAACTCGACGCCCGCGAACCCGGGCATGACCGCGGCGAGGTCGTTCAGCCACTGCACCTGGCTGAGCTGCAACACCAGCGGAAGGCCGAGCAGCAGCAGGAAGCCGACCCCGATGGTCCCGGCGGTGCCCCGGACCGCCGTGCCGATCCCGACGAACACCACCGCGAACAGCGCCATGCAGACCCCCGCGCCCAGGACCGTGCGGGCGGCGTACTCCGTGTCCAGGGGGGCGTGCGCGCCGATCAGCAGCCACAGCACCCCGATCCCCAGCGTCGTCGCCGCGACACCCGCGGCGAACGCGAACCCGGCGGTGACGGCGGTGCGCGCCGCGAGCACCAGGCCGCGGCGCGGGACGGCCAGCAGGGTGGAGGTGACGCCCCTGTCGGCGTACTCGTTGGTGGCGGCGAGCGCGGCCAGCGTCAGGACGACGAACTGCACCAGGTAGAACACCCCCTGCGAGGTGAGCTGGGAGTAGGAGAAACCGCTGGCGACGGCCGGGTCCTCGGCGATCCGGTCGGCCGCCGAGTAACCCATGAGAAGGGCAAACGCGGCCATCCCGAACAGGCCCAGCCCCAGGCACCACCAGGTGGAGCGGACGGAGGACAGTTTGGTCCACTCCATGGCGGCGGCCCGGGCGAGGGCCCGTCCGGTCGACGGGGCAGGGGGGTACGGGGCGTCGGCGGTCTCGCGGGTCACCGGTGCTCCTTCCGCTCGGTGCGGCGCCGTCCGAAGCGGGGACGGCGGCCGGAGGCGGCGGGGGTCCGCGGGGAACCGGCCGCGTACCGGACGTCGGCCCCGGTGAGTTCGAGGTACGCCTGCTCCAGCGACGCCTCCTCCCGGTGCAGGGCGTGCACGCGCGCGCCGGCCGCGTGCGCGGCGTCGCCGACCTCCTCGGGTGTCGCCCCGTACACCAGCAGGCCGCCGTCGCCGGGCTCGACCGTGACCGGGCGGTCGGTCCCGGCTCCCCGCCGCAGGCGCTCGGCGAGGAGGTCCGGGTCGGGGGTGCGCACGACCACGTGCGTGCGCGACCACGCCGAGATCAGCTCCGGCACGGGCGCGTCGGCGACGAGCCGACCGCCTCCCACGACCACGAGCCGGTCGGCCACGAGCTGCATCTCGCTCATGAGGTGGCTGGAGACGAAGACGGTCCGCCCCTCGTCGGCGAGCCCGCGGAACAGGCCCCGCACCCACCGCACGCCGTCGAGGTCGAGCCCGTTGACGGGTTCGTCGAAGACGAGGACGCCGGGGTCGCCCAGCAGGGCCGCGGCGATGCCCAGCCGCTGCCGCATCCCCAGCGAGAACCCGCCGACCCGGCGGTCCGCGACGTCGGACAGCCCGACGGCGTCGAGCACCTCGGCCACGCGCCCCCGGGGGATGCCGCTGCCGCGCGCGAGCGCGAGCAGGTGGGCGCGGGCGCGGCGTCCCGGGTGCACCGCCGAGGCGTCGATCAGGGCCCCGATCTCCCGGTTGGGCCAGGGGAGGTCCGCGTAGCGGCGCCCGCCCACCAGGGCCTCGCCCGAGGTGGGCCGGTCCAGCCCCAGCAGCAGCCGCATGGTCGTCGATTTCCCGGCCCCGTTGGGACCGAGGAACCCGGTCACCGCGCCGGGGCGGACGTCGAAGGTGAGTCCGTCGACGGCGGTCGTCCCGCCGTAGCGTTTGGTCAGTTCGCGCATCGTGAGCACTGTCGTCCCGTTCCGGAGTGTTTCCGTTCTGCCGCCGCCGACGCTAGGCGGGCGGGGCGCGCCGCGCATCGGTGCTTCGTCGGCCGCGCGCTATGCCCAAATGCCTAACCGGAGCCGCCCCACGATGTCCGTTGCTTCCGGCGATCTCGACCTTTCCGGGGTCTCAACCGCCGCCGAGACCCCGGAAAGGTCAAGATCGCCGGAAGCAACGGACGGCACGGACATCGGGGGAACGGCCTTCCGCGCCCTCCCATCAGCGGGGATGTGACACTGGGAGGATGCACGACACGCCCGTGCGGCTCGACGACGCCGCCCAGCGCTCGGTCACCGGCCTGCTCGCCCGGTTGGAGTCGGGGGAGCAGCTCTCGCGGGAGGACGTCCGCTCCCTCCTCGGCCCGGTCGGCGAGGCCCTCGCCACGCAGGCGCAGCGCACCGCCGCGCGGGTCAACCGGCTGCGCCGGCGCGACGGCGAGCTGTCCGCGCTCATCGCCAGCACCCGCGACCTGGTGGAGGTCCGCGACGTGCAGGCGCTCCTGAAGCGGCTCGTGGACCGCGCGCACGACCTGATGGGCACCGACGTCACCTACATGTCGCTCTACGACAAGGACATCGACGAGCTGTTCGTGCGGGCGAGCCGGGGCACCGTCTCCCCCCGCTTCCCCGGTCTGCGGGTCCCCGCGGGCATGGGCATCGCCAGCCGGGTCGTGCGGTCCATGACGCCGCACTGGACAGCCGACTACGGGGACGACGACCACTTCGCCCGCGACCCCGAGATCGACGCGGCCATCGTCGAGGAGCACCTGCGCTCCCTGCTCGGCGTCCCCATGTCCGCGAACGGCGAGGTCCTGGGCGTGCTGTTCGCCGCGGACCGCGCCCCGCGCGCCTTCTCCGGCGAGGAGGTCGCGTTGCTGTCCGCGTTCGCCGACCACGCCGCCATCATCCTGCACACCGCCCGCCTGTTCTCGGCGGTGACCGAGGCCGCCGACCGGGCCGAGAGGGCCCAGGCCCGCGCCGAGCACCACATCGAGGCGATGAACGCCTCCGCCCGGGTGCACGAGCGGCTCACCGCGCTGGTGCTGTCCGGGCACGGGCCGCGCGAGGTCGCCGAGACCCTCGCCGAGTCGCTGGGACGGGCGGTCGCCATCGCCGACCGCGAGAACCGGCTGGTGGCGGCGACCGAGGACGGCGTCGGCCGCTGGTGGACGCAGGGGAGGCTGATCGCGTCGGCCGTCGAGGCCGCCGAACGCAGCCGGGCCTCGGGGCACTGCGCGGACGTGGGCGCCCGGGGCCTGGACGTGGTCGCCGCGGCCATCTCCGGGACGTCCCTGCTGGGGCTGCTGCTCGTGGGCGAGGGGAGGGCGCCGCTCACCGACGTCGAGCGGCGCACCATCGAGCGCTCCGGACAGATCGTGGCGCTGCTGACCATGCAGCGCGACGCGCTGACCGTCGCGGAGGAGCGGGTCCGGGGCGAGCTCGCCCTGGACCTGGTGTCGGGCGTCGCCGACATGGACGCGCTCGAACGCAGGGCGGCCGCGCGGGGGATCGTGCTCGACCAGCCGTGGACGGGCGTGGTGGTGCCCGCGCCCGACGCGGCGCGCCGCGTCCTGCTGCGCTCCCTCGCGGCCGCCGACCCGCGATGGCTGGTCACGGCGCAGGGCGAGGGCGTGAGCGTGCTCGTGCCCGGCGCTGACCCGCGGGTCGCCGCCGAGGAGGTGCGCCGCCGGGGAGGCGCGGCCGCGGCCGCGCCGCTCCTCGCGGTGGCCTCCCGGTCGGCCGCCCCCGCCGAGATCGCCCCGGTCCTCGCGGAGGCGTGGGAGTGCGCGGGCTTCCTGCCCGCGCTGGGCGTGGCCGACGGCGCCTTCCAGGCCGACGACTACGCGCCCTACCTGGCCATGTTCGGCGCGGACGGCGCGCGCGCCCTGGCCTACGTGGACCGGATGATCGGCCCGGTGGTCGACTGGGACGACCGCAACCGCACCGACCTGGCCGCCACGATCACCGCCTACACCGACAGCGGGGGCAGCGTCACGCGCGCGGCGCGGACCCTGTACGTGCACCCCAACACCGTCAAGCAGCGGCTCGAACGGCTCACCGCGCTCCTCGGCCCGGACTGGCGGTCCCCCGACCGCGTGTTCCGCGTCGCCGTCGCCGCCCGGCTGCACCGGCTCCGCCACCGCGCGGAACGGACACGGTGATCCCGGATCTGGTGTCCGCTCGGGATATGTCGTCCGGGTCACATCCGCTGCTTACATGGACGGATTCGCAGTGACGCACCGCACAGCGCGGTGCCCGTTCCATGGGGGCGAGCAGAGTGGCTCACAACAGCAGGTTGACCGGTTTCCGCAAACTCGGCGTCCAGGAGCGCCGCGCGGCCGTGGCACGGGAGAGCGGCGTGGACGCGGCCGCGTTCGAGGCACTGGACCCGGGCGGCCTGAGCCTCGACGCCGCCGGGCACATGATCGAGAACGTCGTGGGTGTCATGGGCATCCCCGTGGGCATCGCCACCAACTTCACCGTCAACGGGCGCGACGTGCTGGTACCGATGGCCACCGAGGAGCCCTCCGTGGTGGCCGCCGCCAGCAACGCGGCCCGCATCGCGCGCGTGCGGGGCGGGTTCACCACCAGCAGCACCGGCCCCGTGATGCAGGCGCAGGTCCAGGTGGTGGACGTGGTGGACCCGCGGGCCGCCCGGTTGCGCGTCCTGGAGGCGCGCGACGAGCTGATCGCCCTGGCCGCCGCCCAGGACCCCAAGCTCGCCGAGGTCGGCGGCGGGGTGCTGGACCTGGTCGTGCGCGTCGTCGAGGCGCCCGCCCACACCTACGTGGTCGCGCACCTGGTCGTGGACGTGCGCGACGCGATGGGCGCCAACGCCGTCAACACCATGGCCGAGGCCGTCGCCCCGCGCCTCGCCGAGATCGCCGGGGGCCGCGCGGTCCTGCGCATCCTCACGAACAAGGCCGACCTGAGGCTGAGCCGGGCGCGCGCCGTCCTGGACGCCGAGGCCCTGGGCGGGGAGGCGATCGCCGAGGACGTCATCCACGCCTACCAGCTCGCCGCCGCCGACCCCTACCGCGCCGCCACCCACAACAAGGGCATCATGAACGGCGTCTCCGCCGTGGTGCTGGCCACCGGCAACGACACCCGCGCCGTCGAGGCGGGCGCCCACTCGCACGCGGTGAACGCGGACGGGGTCTACTCCTCGCTGTCCACCTTCGAGAGGAACGCCGACGGCGACGTCGTGGCCACCCTGGAGCTGCCGATGCCGGTCGGCCTGGTCGGCGGCGCGACCAGGACCCACCCCGCCGCCCGCGCCGCCCTCGCCGTCACCGGGGTCGCCTCCGCCCGCGAGCTGGGTGAGCTGATCACCGCGGTCGGCCTGGCGCAGAACATCGCCGCGGTGCGCGCCCTGGCGGGGGAGGGCATCCAGCGCGGGCACATGTCCCTGCACGCCAAGAACATCGCCCTCGCGGTCGGCGCCCGGGACGGCGAGGTCGACCGGGTGGTGGCGGCCCTGATCGCGGAGAAGGCCTTCCGGCACGACCGCGCCGAGGCCGTCCTGGCCGAGCTGCGGAGCCGGTGATGACCGACCGGAGCCCCCACCCCCCGGGCCTGCCCATGGCGGTTCCCCAGCCCGGCCTGCCCGAGCGCGTGCGCGTCTACGAGGTCGGGCCGCGCGACGGCCTCCAGGCGGAGCGGACCGTCCTGTCCGCGGACACCAAGGTCGAGCTGATCGGCCGCCTGGTGGCCGCCGGCCTCGGAACCGTCGAGGCGACCAGCTTCGTCAACCCCGCCCGGGTCCCGCAGATGGCGGACGCCTCGGCGGTGCTGGGCGCCCTCGACACGGCCTCGGGCACGCGGCACCCGGTGCTGGTCCCCAACCTCCGGGGCCTGGACGACGCCCTGGCCGCCGGAGCCCGCGAGATCGCCGTCTTCCTCAGCGTCACCGAGTCCTTCTCCCGGGCCAACCTGGGCCGCCCCCGCGCCGAGGCGGAGGCCGAGGCCGCGCGGGTGGTCGCACGGGCGCGCCAGGAGGGCCTCGCCGTGCGGGGATACCTGTCGATGGTCTTCGGCGACCCGTGGGAGGGACCGGTCCCCATCGGCGAGGTCGTGGCGGCCACGCGAAGGCTCCGGGACCTCGGGGCGGAGTCGGTCTCCCTCGGCGACACCATCGGAGTCGGCACGCCCGGTCACGTCAAGGCGCTCGTCGCCGCCCTGGACGGCGCGGGCGTGCCGCTCCGGAGCCTCGCGCTGCACGCCCACGACACCTACGGCCAGGCGCTCGCCAACGTCTACGCCGCGCTCGAGGCCGGGGTCAGCGAGTTCGACGCCTCCACCGGAGGCGTCGGCGGCTGCCCGTTCGCCCGCAGCGCCACCGGGAACCTCGCCACCGAGGACCTGGTGTGGATGCTGCGCGGGCTCGGCATCGAGACCGGGGTGGACCTCGACGCCCTCGTCCAGACCAGCACCTGGCTGGCGGCGCACCTGGGGCGGCCCAGCCCCTCGCGTGTGGTCGCGGCCCTCAAGGAACGGAAATGACCATGTCCAACCTGCTGGAGATCTGGGGTGACACCGTCGATGCCAGGCACACCATCGGGGCGGTCGCCCTGGGGGTCGGCATCGCCACCCCTCTCTATCTCGGAGCCGACTACTTCTTCTCGCGGGTGTCGCCGGACGCGTCCCTGGCGAGCTCCTACGCGCTGCTGGCCGGGCTGGCCGGCTGCCTGGTCGCCGGGTTCGCCGGGGCCCTGCTGTTCAAGCCCAAGCGGGTGGTGACCGAGCAGGCGGCCGCGAGCGAGGGCCGCGCCGAGACCATGGACGCCATCGAGGCCGAGTACGGCCCGCTCGGCGACCCGGCCGAACTGCCGGAAGCCGTCCAGGAGGAGGTCCGCGCGCTCGGCCTCTACGACGACCTGCGCGCGCAGCACGAGCGCCGCCACCAGGAGGCGGCCAGATGAGTCCCGACCTGCTCACCGACGCCTCGTGGGCCCTGGCGATGGGGCTGGTCGGCGCCGTCGTCTTCGCCCTCATCGGCCTGGTCTCGGGCACCGACGAGACGGCCACGGTCGCCCCGCTGACCCTGCTCGTGGTCCTGCTCGGCGTCCCGGCCCCCGGCGTGTTCACCTTCTTCATGGCGGGCGTCGTCGCCAAGCACATCACGCACGCCATTCCCACCGCCCTGCTCGGCATCCCCGGCGACACCATGGCGGTACCGATGCTGAGGGACGCGCAGATGCTGCGCGACCTGGGCGTTCCGCACATCGCGCTGCGCAAGGCCATCTCCGGGGGCGTCATCGCCGCGTTCGTCTCGGTGCCGCTGGCGGTGCTGTTCGCGTGGCTGCTGAGCCCCTTCGCCGACACGATCGGCAAGGCCGCCCCGTGGATCTTCGTGGTCGCCGCGGTGCTGATCGCCTACACCTCCAAGGGGCGGCTGGCCGCGGTCCTGGCCCTCGTCCCCTTCGTCCTGCTGGTCGTGGGGCTCCAGGCGTTCGTCACCCAGACCACCGGGTCGGGCCTGTCGATCAGCTTCTTCCTGGGCATCGCCACCGGTCCGCTGATCGCCGACCTGTTCACGGCCCTCTCGCCCGGCGGGCGCCGGACGCTGCGCCGCGACGCGCCGCGCGGCTTCGACCTGGCGCCCGACACCCGCACGTGGAAGGGCCGCGTGCCCAACCCGTTCAAGGTGCTCGACCGCAAGCAGCTCGCCTACACGAGCGCCGCGGCGGGCGTCTCCAGCGCGACGTTCGTGTTCTCCCCGGTGGCCATGACCGTGCTCATGGGCGAAATCGCCGGGGCCCGGATCAAGAACGGCTACCACCGCCTCACCTCGGTCATGGCGGTGCGCAACGGCACCACCGAGTCCACCTACATCGCCGAGACCCTCATCCCGCTGATCGCTCTGGGGCTGCCGTTGTCCCCGATGGCGGCGGGCCCGGCGGCACCGCTGTTCAACGCGCCCCCGGTGTACACGGTCGACGCCGAGAGCGGTGAGACGAACAACCTGCACAACCTGCTCTCCAGCGGGGAGTTCCTGGTCTACGGCCTGCTCGGCGTGGCCCTGGCGGCGATCATCGCCTACCCGTTCGCGATGACCTACGCCCACCGCGCCGCCTCCTTCGTGATGCGCAAGGTCTCGCACGAGGCGATCATCGGCGCCTTCGCCGGGCTCATCATGGTGATCTGCATGTACGAGGGCGGCCTCCTCGCCGTGGGCGTGGCCATCACGGTCGGCCTGGTCGGCGGCCTGCTCAACAAGGTGTTCAACGTGCACACCGGCGTCCAGTTCATGGGCTTCTACGTGGCGGTCCTGACCGTCCCGCAGATCCTCGCGCTGGTCGGCTGAGACCGGGGGCCGGAGACCGGCCACCGAAAGAAGGGGCGGTCCGCTCGGACCGCCCCTTCGCCGTTCCCGGACCGTCGCCCGCCGGCTTCCCGCGATCCTCTTCCCGAAAATCTCGCGACGAAAGGGCAAAGTTTTAGTAAAATACGCACAAACGTGCGAAAAGGGATTCCTGTCCTTCTTCGCTCCTGTCTCCGAACGATGGAGTGACATTGAGGTACCGGGCAGCAACCCTCGCCACCGCCGCCGCCGTCGGAGCCCTGCTCGCGGTGAGTGCCGCGAGTCCGGCGCTCGCCGCCGAAGGAAGGCTGTGGTGGACCTCGGACGGCTACAACTGGCGCCTGTACACCCCGCCCGCCTACGAGGTGTGCGTCAAGCCCCTCGTCTGGACGCACAGCCCCGCGACCACCCTGGTCAACGACCTCGACGTCGACGTCCAGCTGTACCCGGAGACGGACTGCGTGGGCGACCCGGTGCTCCTCCCCGCCGGTGAGGAGACCGACTTCACGACGAGGAGCATCCTCATCCCCGCGAGTTGATCCCCCGCCCCGGCCGGACCGGCAGGCGCCGCAAGGGGGGAACCGTCTACAGTCGTGGGGATGCCCAGACACAGCCCGCGCGCCCGACCGGCCCCGGTCACCGACGCCGCGCCCTGCCCCTGCGGGCGGGACGCGGCCTACGGGGACTGCTGCGGCCCCCTGCACCGGGGAGCCGCCGAGGCCCCCACCGCCGAGCGGCTGATGCGGTCGCGCTACAGCGCGTTCGCCGTCGGCGACCGGGACCACCTCCTGCGGACCTGGCACCCCCGGACCCGGCCGCCGGACCTCACCCTGGACCCCCGCCTGGAGTGGGTGCGCCTGGAGGTCCTGGCCGCCACCGGCGGAAGCCCGTTCCACACGGAGGGCACCGTCTCCTTCCGGGCGGTCTACCGGGAGAAGGGACGCGAGGGCGCGCTCGACGAGAACAGCCGCTTCCTGCGCCACGACGGGGCCTGGGCCTACCTCGACGCGCTCGACGGCTGAGCCCGCGTTCTCCGCGCTCCTACCGGTGGTCCCGGCCTTTCCGGGGCTCCGACCGCGCCCGGGGCCCCGGAAAGGCCACGATCACCGGAGAGGCCGGGCCCGCCTCCCCCGCCGGTCCCTCCCGAGGGACCGGCGGGGGAGGGCCGCGGCGTCAGCGCCGGGCGGTCCGGACGCTCCGGTGGCCCACGGTCATCCCGTACGCGGGCCGCTGGGGGCTCTCCCCGTTGCCGGAGAGGTCCACCAGGGAGTCGACCAGGCCGAGCGGGTTCTCCCAGGCCAGGCGGAGCCCGCCGGAGGCCGTCTGGCCTGCCTCCTGTCCCTGGTTCTGGTCCTGGTTCTGACCGCCCTCCAGGTCCAGGTCGAACTCGCGCCGGTTGTTCCGGCCGTTGCCGTTGTTGTTCCGGTCGTTGTTCCGGTTGTCGTCCGGCTTCGTCTCGGTGCCGTTCCCGTTGTTGTTGTTCCCGTTGTCGTTGTCGCCGCCCTTGGGGCCCGGCTTCCTGCCCCGCACCTGGACGATGTCGGCCGAGCCGGTGGTGCCGGCCGGGACCACCGCGCCGTCCGTCGTCGCCAGCGTCTGGAAGGCGCCGTCGTAGGGGTTGCTCCGGAGGTCCCGCTCCTCCTCGGTGCTGCGCCGACCGGGAAGGTCGAACTCGGCGAGGATCGATCTCGGCGCCTGCGCCGTCGCGACCATGCCGTACTCCTCTCTCTTGTCGTCTTGCCGTGGGCGGTCAGGCGGTCAGCGTGTAGTCCTGGTCGGCCCGCCGCACCTTGTCGTCTCCGCTGTAGGCGGACTGGAGCGGCCGGGACCCGACCCGGACGATCCCCCCGTCGTTGCTGTTGCCGTTGCTGTTGCCGTCTCCCGCGGACGCCAGGGCCCGGATCGCGGCGACGAGCAGCCCGGCGATGGCGCCGATCCCGCCCAGGCTCCCCAGGCTGCCGAGGGCGTCGCCGAGGTCGAACCCGTTCCGGTTCGTCGAGGAGTCGGAGGAGGACTCGTTCGAATCGGAGTCGGAGTCGGAGTCCGACCCCGTCAGGCGGTCGATGCCCTCGGAGAGCATGTCCATGGGGCTGAGGGGGTTGAAGCCGAGCTTCTCCTCGGCGAGGTCGCCGATGATCCCCGTCGGATCGAGCGGGTTGGGGATCAGGCCCTCCACGAGCGACGACGCGCCCTCCGACAGGAGCTCCCGACCGCCCTGCTGGAGAAGGCCCCGGGCGCCCTGCTGGGTCGCGACCCGGGCGCCCTGCCCGACGAGCATCCTGGTGCCCGCGGACAGGAGGGCCCTTCCCCCCACGGACACGGCGATCCGGCCGCCCACCGCGAGCAGGGCGCCGGCCACCAATGGCAGAGGCATGTCCTTCCTCCTTCTTCTCGGTTTCCCGGTTCTGCGCCGCTCCCGGCCGGACGGCCGGGGCGGATGGCGCGTCTCAGTAGAGGAACGAGACGTGCACGTGGTCGTAGTGGTTCTGGGTGTGGCTCCCCCGGTCGTCCATCACCCGCCAGCAGCTCTGGTCGAGCGACTCGGCGGTGGTCTGGTCGACGCAGGGGGCGTCGCCCTGGGACGGGTTCCAGATGTGCTGCCGCCAGATGACGTACTTGACCCCGATCTGCTCGTGGTTCCGCATCAGCCAGCGGGAGAGCTCGAATCCGACGGCGTTCTGCGCGTCGGTCCCCGTGCCCCCGTTGACGTTGGTCATGAAGTCGCACGCCTGGCCGGTCCCGTGGTCGGGCGGGCCGGGCCGGTAGCACCACCCCCATTGGGAACTTTCGAACTCCGGGTAGTTGGCGACGACGGCCTTGTACGCCTGGCAGGTCAGCTCGGTCACCACCCCGGCGCCGCAGTCCACCAGCGCGCCGCCGGGGGTGATGTCGTCCGCGTGGTAGGGGATGTCGCCGGAGCGGACGCCCGGGGAGCCGCCGCCGGTCCCCACGCCGTAGGTGTCGACCGCCTGGACCCCGGTGACCAGCGCGAAGGTCCCGGCGAAGAAGACCGCGAGCCCCGCGCCGAGGTTCGCCCGGCCGAGGTCCGCGGAGCGGCGGGGGCGCGGCCGTCGCGAGCGGGCCATGTCAGATCACCCCCTCGCCCTGCAGCGCGTCCAGCCGCGCGGCGTCGGTGACCCCGATGACGACCCAGGTGTCGCCGTCCTCGCGCAGCGAGACGTGGACGACGCCGAGGTCCAGGGAGTCCCCGCCGCCCGCCTCCTCGGCGCGCAGGGACAGCTCGACGGTGACGAGCGCGGGAGCGATCATCGGCGCCCCGGTCGGCTCGGCGGTCCCCGTCGCGGGACGGCCCCACTCCGCCAACAGGCCGACCGTCGCCGCGGCCGCCGACCCCCCACCGGAGAGGAGCCCCGCGTACTGCGAGTCCGCCGTCTCCTCCAGGCGCGCGAAGTAGGCGTCCTCGGTCTCCCCGGGGTCGAACGTGCCCATGGCCCGCCCGTGCTCGACCGCGACGGCGAGCGCCTGCTGGAACTGGTCCTCGGTGACCGGGAGGAGGTCGCTCATCGACGTTCCCGGCGCGGGAGGGGGGCTCTCGCCGCCGTCGCCGCCGAGGCGGGTGACGGCGAACGCGGCGAGCAGGGCGAGCGCGGCGACGACCGCGCCGATCGCCAGCCAGTCGCGGTGGAACAGGGACCGGTCCCGCATGTCGCTCGTGCCTCCTGGCGCGTGTCTCTCGAAAGGTCGGTGCGCGGTGCCGTCATACCGGCGCCCGCCGGACGTCGGCGGTGTCCGCGCCGTCGGAGCCGTCGGCGGGGAAGAGGTGGCTGACCCGGACGACCGCGCGGAACGCGGGCTGCGGCCACTGCCCCGAGTCGTACTCGTGCTCGTGGATCTGCGCGGCCCGCGGCACGCTGCTGCTGTACGCCTCGATCACCATGAGCCGTCCGTCCCGGCGCCCCGTCACCATCGACACGTGTGTGGGCATGCCGCCCCCGGACCCGCCGGTGAGGATCAGGTCGCCGGGCTGGGCCTGGTCCAGGGAGACCTGCCGGGCGGCGTCCATGGCGTACATGGTGTCCGTGGTCCAGCGGTACGACGTGTACCGCTCGGGCAGGCCCGCCGCCTGGTACGCCCGCCAGAGCAGCCCCGAGCAGTCGTAGCCTCCGGGGCCGATCCCGCCCCAGACGTAGGGCTTGCCGATCTGCGCCCGCGCGTACTGGATGACCTTCTCGACGGCGGTGCCGTTCAGCGCCTGGTCCGCGCAGTCGGTCGTGGTCCCGTTGGGCGGCGCGACGGTGAAGTCGCCGCTCCGGTACTGCGCCGCCTTGGCGCTGACCGCCTGCTGGTAGGCCCCGCCCACACCGGAGCCGTGGTAGCGGCCGACGGCCCATTCGAGGCTGTGGCCCCGGTCCATCCAGTAGCGGAGGAAGCCCGCGGTGGAGTGCACGGCGTCGGCGGGGTCCCAGGCGTTGACCCTGCCGTCGCCGTTGCCGTCGATGCCGAACCACTGGCCGTTCGTTCCCGGCGCGGCCGTGCGCTCGCTCGCGGGCTGGTCCGCCTCGCCGCCCCAGGTGTTCGCGGCGTCGCCCAGCGGGCCGCCGGTCGCCCTGGTTTCCGGGTGCTTGACGCCGAACTGGGTGGGGCCCGCCGCCCCGGCCGGGTTGGCGGTCCCGTAGACGATGCCGGTCGGCCGCCGGCCGAGGGAGCCGTAGACGGCGGTGTCCGGGATGCGGCCGTGGTTGGTCTCGCGCCAGGAGATCCCGGCGACGTACTCCCACGGGATGTCGAACTGCTCACCGGCCTGCTTGGCGTACTCCAGGAAGTTCTCGGGGACCGAGTCCGGGTCTGCGTTCCCGGTGAACCCGCCGAGCGAGGTGGAGCAGCCGCCCGAGCCGCCGCCGGACAGGCCCAGGTAGTCGAAGATCTGCTCGCCGCCGACCACGACCATGGTCGAGCCCATGAAGAGGGAGCCGGCCAGGGCGTAGGAGAGCGTGCCGCGCCCCAGGTCGCTCGCCCGCCCGGAGCGCAGCCGGGCGCGCGCGGCGAGCCACGCGCGCCGGACCGCCGACGGCCGGGCGGCCTCCGTCCCGTCGTCCATGTCAGACCGCCCCGGCGTCGCCCAGGGCCGCGTCCTGGAAGCCGTTGACCAGCCAGGCGCCGTCGCTCCGGGCGAGGTTGACCGCGTACTCGAACCGCTGCTCACCGGCGTCCGGCGCGGTGACGTCGGCGCGCACCAGGTAGGTGACGCTGTCCGCGGCGAGGTCGCGGATGCCGGTGACCTCGGCGGCGACCTCGACGTCGGCCGCCGACGGGGGGACCTCCTCGCCCAGAACCGGCGGGGCCGCGCCCCCGGCCGCGAGCATGTCGGCGTAGCCGGGGGTGGCGAGCTCCCCCGCCCGCTGGTCGTCCCCGCTGAGGAAGACCGCGGTGAACTCCTCCGCGACGGCGACCGCCTGGCGGAGCTCGTCCTCGGAGTTGGGCAGCAGGCCGACCACGTCGGTCCCGTTCGCGGGGGAGGGGGGCGAGTCGGCGGAAACGGCGGGATCGTTCTCCCCGAAGAGGCGCGTTATGGAAAAACCCAAGGTCAACGCGATAACCGCGGCGGCGGCAATGATGAGGAGCACCCGCCGGGAATTGTTGTCGAGGTCGTTCACGATCGCCTTTCATCGTGGCCGATCCCGGTCATGGCGCCGATCGGGACGGAACGTGCGGGGGGTGGAAGGCCCGTACGGGCTTCTTCTGACAGCCGATTCGCGACTAATGTCAGATGTCGATCCTCCGGCCCAGGTTCCTCTGCGGTTTGGCCGGATCCGGCCAGAAAACCGTACGAAAGACGGAACTGTAGCGCCGAAAGGCACATCTATGCGAGAGGAAGCCGGGTGACCGGGAAACCGCGCCAGGTCCTTTCGAGGACGTCCGCGAATTCGTCAAGCGCGTGAAGGGGTGAACACCGTGGCAGTGCTCGGCCGACGCCTGGGTCGGGAAACCAATGGTCAAAGCAGTACCGCGGAGGAGGCCCCGACCACGGACTGCGTTCTGCTCGGCTGCCACGGAGGCGCCGGGACCAGTACGCTGGCGGCCCTCCTGGGCACGCAGTGGGACCTCGGGAGCTACGAGTCGGAAACCCTGCGGATCGAGACGTTCGGCCGACCGCTGCTCCTGGTGACGCGGGACAGCGCGCCGGCCTCGGCGCGGGCGGTCGAGGCCGTGACCGGGGTCAGCGGCTCCGGGACGACCGTCGCCGGGCTGGTCGTCGTCGCGGACGGCTCCGGCCCCGAACCCCGGGAGGCGACGGTGCGGCTCCGGCTCGTCGAGGACCGGGTGGAGCGGGTCGTGCGGTTCCCGTTCGTCGCGGGGCTGCGCTACGCCGACATCGCGGACGCGGGGAGGGTCGGGCTGCCGAAGAAGGCCGAACGCGCCCTCGCGGAGATCCGGCGTCTGTGCGGGACGGTAGATTCCCCGGAATCGGACACGAAGGAACAGGAAAAGCGGATATGAACCTCCTGCTGTTCGGATACACCAAGGTGCAGTCGTACCTCCCGTTCAACACCGACGTCGGGACCTACGGGTGGGGGGACGAGGTCCAGGTCCCCAGCGGAGCGCTCGCGTCCGTCAACACGCTCTTCTCCTGGGGACGCGGCGTCATCGTGATCATCGGGATCATCGGCGTGTTGTTCTGCGCGGGCAAGATGGCGGTCGGCAAGTTCGGCCGGTCCGACCTCGCGGCCGAGGGCGTCGGCGGCCTCGTGTGGACCGTCCTCGGCATCTCGCTGATGCTGATCGCGGTCCCGGTGATCACGCTCCTGCTGCCGGGGGCGGTCGCGGACGTCTGATGACATCGCCCGCCGGTGGTCGGCTCCCGCCCCGGCCGCCTCGCGGGCGGAACCACCCCGCCGCGTCCGGACACGTCCGGACGCGGCGCCGAGGCCGTGGGAGAAAGGGTCGTGCACATCCTGTTGAGCGCGTCGGTATGGATCGCGGAGGCCGCCGGACCGGGGGGCCTCTGGCTCGTCCGGGACTGGGCCCCCCAGCCGCAGCTCCCGTCCGCGGTCCTGCCGCCCATCGACCAGATGCTCGCCTGGGGGCGCGGGGTCATCGCCGTGATCGGCGTCATCGGCGTCCTCTACTGTGCCGGGAAGATGGTCGCGGCCAAGGGCGGTCGGGCCGACCTCGGGGCCGAGGGCGTCGGAGGGCTGCTGTGGACGTTCATGGGGATCTTCCTCATGCTCATCGCCACGTCGGTCGTCACGCTGCTGATCGAGCAGGCCCCCGGGGGCGGCGAACCCGAGATCATCCGGCCGGTGTGGACGCCGCCCGAGGAGCCACCCGGCAACGACGAGCCCCAGAACGTCTGAGGAACGAGGGGAGAAGACGAACGTGCGGACGGATCTCGTCCTCGCCGCGGAACCGTGCGGTTCCGCGGACGCGGGATGGCAGGCGTGCGGGAACACCATCCTCGGCTGGGTCATGGGCCTGGGCGTCGTCATCGCGATCATCGCCGTCCTGATCATCGCCGGGAAGATGGTGCAGGCGAACTTCACCGGCGACCCCTGGATCGCGGCCCGAGGCATGGGGGAGCTGCCGTGGGTGCTGCTGGGGATCATCCTGTTGATGGTCGCGGCCCCGCTCGTGGCCGTGCTGCTGAGGGGGGCCGAACCCAACGACGCCCCCTCCGTCTGGCAGGTCTACCTGGAGCGGAACGCCCCCACCGTCGAGCCGAGGGACGAGGAGCCCGGTACCCAGGAGACGGAGGACGACTCCCCCGACATGAGGGTCTGACCCGGCCCCGTCCGGTCGGCCGGTTCCGCCCCAGCCCCCACCCCCCAGCCCCCCGTGCCGTACCGACGCCGTGACCAGGAAGTGCAATGGCCAATCTTGACCAGTTATACGAAGACATCGGCGAACTGATCGAGCCCGCCATCGAGGGGATCTTCTCGATCCTCTGGAACAACCCCGCGGTGGACAACACCGGCGACCTGGACCAGAGCCAGGGCATCTCGGCGTTCCAGGACCTCGTCTTCCCGGTGGTGACGCTGCTCGCCACAGCGGGCCTGCTGGTCGCGGCGATCCGGCTCCTCTGGTACCGGAGGCTGGACCCGATGATGGACACGGTCAAGGGCCTGCTGATGCTCGTCTTCACCACGTTCGCCGGGGTCTTCGTCATCCAGGGCCTCGTGGACTTCAGCAACGGGCTGGCGGGCTACCTACTCGACGAGGGCGTCGCGGAGAACTTCGGGGAGGCGCTCGCCAGAGACCTGACGGGCGTGCCCGAGGACGCGGGGGATTTCATCACGGGCCCGTTCCGGATGCTGCTCAGCATCATCATCGGGATCGCGCTCGTCGTCGGGGCCACGATCCAGATCGTCGCGCTCTTCTACACCCAGGGCGTCATCTACATCTGCGCGGCCGTGCTGCCGCTGGCGGCCAGCGCGGCGATGATCCCCGGGCCCGGCACCTCCATCTTCTCCAAGGTCATGGGGTGGCTGATCGGCTCCATCCTGTACAAGCCCGTCATCGTGCTGATCTACGCCCTCGGCTTCGTCTTCTACACGGAGGCGCGCGACGACCAGGACGGGCTCTTCCAGTACTTCCTCGGCGTCGCGCTGATCCTCATCGCCACGGGCGCGCTGCCGATGCTGTGGAGTCTGCTCAGCACCGTCGCGGCCAAGCTGACCGGGGGCGCCGTCGCCTTCGGCGCGAGCAGCGCGGCGGGCAACTCCGGCGGCCAGGGCGGCAACGGCTCCGGCGGATTCGGGTTCTCGGGGGCCAGCAACGCGGCGCAGAGCTCCGGCGCGATGACCAGGGCGGCGGCGGTCGGCCAGGGCCTGCCCTCGGCGACGACCATGGCGACGACCAGCGGGACCGCCACCGCCATGGGCGCGGCCGCGCTGAGCGGGTCCGGCGGTTTCGGGCAGGGCGGCGGCACCGTGTCGCAGGTCTCCACCGGAAGCGGCTCGCAGGGGGGCTTCGGGAGCACCGGGCAGGAGACGTCCGGCAACAGCGGTTCGACCACCGGGCAGGACGGGACCGGGAACGAGGGCACGACGTCGCAGAACGGATCGGTGCTGCCCGCGGGCGCGGCGGACACGACCACGGCGGGCGTGTCCTCCGGTTCGTCTACTGGGTCGTCCAGTGGTTCGACCACGGGTTCGACCACGGGGTCGCCCACCGTTTCGACGGCCTCGACGGCGACGGGCGCGGGGCAGCCCGGGGGGTTCGGAGCGGTTCCGGCTTCCACCGACGCGCCCTCCGGCACGACCGGCGCGCCCGACGGTTCGACCGCTTCGACTCCGACGGGGGCGGGGCAGCCGGGGGCGTTCGGGGCGGTCCAGGGGTCCTCCGGTTCGCCCACTGGGTCGTCCAGTGGTTCGACCACTGGATCGACCACCGGTTCGACCACGGGTTCGCCCACCGTTTCGACGGCCTCCACGCCCACGGGCGCGGGGCAGAGCGGAGGGTTCACGGCGGCCCCCGCCTCCACCGACGCGCCCTCCGGCACCACCGGGGCCACCGGCGCGACCGGCAGCAGCGGCCAGACGTCCGCCCCCACGGGCGCGCCGACGACGGGCGGGGGAACGCCCCCCGCGACGCCGACGGCCGCCGGCGGCACGGCCCCGACGCGGACGCCCGTCGCCGACGGCGCCACGGGCACCGCCCCCTCCACCCCCACGGGCGCGGAGGACAACACCCACGACCTCCCCGACGGCGCGGTCTAGAACCGAGGAAGAAGAAATGACACAGCGGACCTACGGCGGGTGGCGCCGCAAGCGCAGCATCGGGCTGTTCGGCCTGGGCTTCGTCTCGACGATGCTCCTCATGGCCAGCCTGGTCGTGCTGATGGTGCTGGCCTTCTTCGACCAGCGGTACGCGGCCTACGTCGTGCCGCCCCTCGTGGTGGTCTTCGCACTGGCCCTCATCCCGGTCCAGGGCGCGTCGCTGCTCAGCTTCATGCTGACGCGCCTCCGCTGGTGGTGGGCGACGCTGCTCGGCCGCACCCGCTACCGCGCGGGCGTCATGGTGGAGCACCCCCGCGCCCTCCAGCTCCCCGGAGTCCTGGCGCCGATCACCCTCCTGTCCGTCGAGGACGGCCGCAACGGCCGGTTCGGCATCGCGTGGAACCGTCGGCTCGGCCACATGACGGCGACCATCCTGGTCTCCTCCAACTCGGTGTGGCTCGCGGAGGAGGGCGACGTCGACACCTGGGTCGCCAACTGGCACAGCTGGCTCGCCGGGTTCGGCTACATGCCGTGGGTGCAGTGGACCGCCGTGACCGTCGAGTCGAGCCCGGACCCCGGGTCGACCCTGCGCGACCAGATCTCGGCCGAGGTCGATCCGGCCGCACCCGAACCGGCCCGCCGCATCCTCGGAGAGCTGGTCGCGCTGGCCCCCGCGGTGAGCGCGCAGGTCGAGACGCGCGTCTCGATCACCTTCGACCCCCGCATGTTCCCCACCAACCCGAAGGGGCGGATGGAGGCGGCCGCGGAGGTGAACAACTTCCTCAACCAGATCGAGAACGGCCTGGGCGGGTGCGGCGTCAGCGTGGTCGGGCGGGCCACCCCCCAGCAGCTCGTCGCCACCGTGCGCAGCGCCTACGACCCGGCGTCCCGCGGCGTGATGGCGCAGATGCTCGGGGCGCAGGAGGACCCCATCGAGACGGACAACTGGTCGGAGGCCACCCCGGTCTCCGCCGAGACCCTGCACGACCGCTACATCCACGACAGCGGCATGAGCGTGGCCTGGGTCTGGCAGCAGGCGCCCCGGACCCACGTGACGAGCACCGTGCTGTCGCAGCTGCTCACCCCCACCCGGTGGAACAAGCGGACGACGCTGCTCTTCCGGCACTGGCCCGCCTCCTCGGCGGCGCGCGCGCTGGAGGGCCAGAACACCGCGGCCCAGTACAAGAGCGAGATGTCGGCCCGGATCCGGCACCGGGTCAGTGCCCGGGACAGCCAGGACCTGGCCTACGCGCAGCAGGCGGCGCGGGAGGAGACCATGGGCGCCGGGCTGGTGCAGATGAGCCTGTACACGTCGGTCACGGTCGAGAACCCCGAGGAGCTCGACCGGGCCGTCTCCCACACGGAGTCCTCCGCCGAGACGTCGCGGATCCGCCTGCGCCGCGCGTGGGGCGGGCAGGACGTCGCGTTCGCCACCACGCTCCCGCTCGGCGTCTGCCCTCCCTACCTCGCCCAGCGGAACTGACCAGGAGACATCCCCATGGCTTCCCCCAGCACCAACGACGACAAGGACGCCCCGGCCGGGCGGCTCTCGCGCAAGGAGCGCAAGGAGCAGCGGGCGCGTGTGCGGCGCGAGCACGCCGCCCAGCGGGCCGCCGCCCGGGGCGCGGGGAAAGGGCGTCCCGGGCGCGGCAAGGGACGCCCCGGGGCGGAGCCCTTCAGCGGCGACGGCAAGGACACGCCGCCCCCGGTCATGGGGTGGGCGCACCGCGGCGGCGGCGCCTCGATCAACATCCCCCACGTCCCCGAGTACCAGGCCACCACCGCCCAGGCGTGCGGCCTGTTCCCGTTCGTCACCAGCAGCAAGCCCCCCGCGGTCGGCACCCCGATCGGCCGGGACCTGCTCTCCGGCGAGGTCGTGTGCCTCGACCCGCTGGCCTGGCTGCGCGCCGGACTCGTCACCAACCCGGGCTGCTTCGTGCTCGGCCAACCGGGCACCGGAAAGTCGACGCTGGTCAAGCGGATGGTGACCGGGGCGGTCGCCTTCGGGACGCAGGCGATCATCCTGGGCGACACCAAGCCCGACTACACCAGCCTGATCCAGTACCTGGGCGGGCAGGTGGTCAGGATCGGCCGGGGCCTGGACCGGATCAACCCGCTCGACGCCGGGCCGCTCGGCACCTCCCTGGCCCACCTGAACGCCGACGACCGCGAGCAGCTCCGGTGGGAGGTCCGCTCCCGGCGGATCTCGCTGCTGATGGCGCTGTGCACGCTGATCCGCGAGGACCGCATCACCAACGCCGAGGAGGTCGTGCTCGGAGCCGCGGTGGACCTGCTGGACGAGCGCCTGGGGGCGGGGAGCCAGCCCACCGTCGTCGACGTGCTCAGGGTCGTCGAGGAGGGCCCCGACGACCTGAGGCGCATGGCCCGCGCGGAGTCCGGCGACCACTACGACGAGCGCGTGGACGACCTGGTCTTCACGCTGCGGCTGCTGTGCACCGGGTCGCTGGCCGGCGTGTTCGACGGGCCGACCACGAACCCGATCGACCTGTCGGCGCCGGGGGTCAGCGTCGACATCTCCCGGGTCGGGGCGGCGGGCGACAAGCTGCTGACCGCCGCGATGCTGTGCACCTGGAGCTACGGGTTCGGCATGGTGGACGCGGCGGCGATGCTCGCCGAGCACGGCGTCATCCGGCCGCGCTCCTACATCGGGGTGATGGACGAGCTGTGGCGCGCGCTGCGCGGCGCCCCCGGCCTGGTCGAGTACGCCGACTCCCTCACCCGGCTGAACCGCAGCAAGGGCATGGCGTCGGTGATGGTGACCCACTCGCTGAGCGACCTGGAGGCGCTGGCCAGCGAGGAGGACCGGGCGAAGGCGCGCGGGTTCGTCGACCGGTCCGCGATCACGATCCTGGCCGGCCTGCCGCCCCGCGAGCTGGCGCGGGTCAACCAGATCACCCCGCTGACCGAGCCCGAGCAGGGCCTGGTGTCGTCGTGGTCGTCCCCGGACTCCTGGCAGCCGGGCACCCTGCACCCCGGACGCGGCCGCTACCTCATCAAGACCGGCGCCGAGCGGCTGGGGATCCCGGTGCAGATGACGCTCACCGGCGACGAGTTCGAACTGTACGACACCGACCAGGCGATCCGGAGGGCGTGAGGGCGATGGCCACGGGTTCGAACAAGTACCAGCCGCGCGGCGGGGCCATGGCCGCGGGCACGCCGCCGCTGCTCGTCGTGCTCGCGCTGTGGGGCGTGGTGTGCCTGGTGCTGCTGGTGTGGCTGGCGGCGTGGCTCGCCGCGCTGGTCACCCCGGGCGAGGTCGCCCCGTTCGGCGCGCGGTGGGCGTTCTGGCTCCTGACCGGGAACACCGCCAGCGCCTGGCCGGGAACGCCCACGCTCCTGGTCGTGCTGTTCTCCGCTGTGATGGCCGGGGGCCTGGGCGTGCTCGGGGTCAAGGGGTTCGGCCTGGTGCGCGCCCGGTTCGGCAGCGAGGGGGACCCGGTCGCCGCGCTCAACGTGCGCAACTCCGACGTCGCCGAGCTCGCCCGGCCCGAGGCCGCCGAGAAGGCGGTCCGGCTGCGCCGGGCCAGCCTCGACGGCAGGAAGCCGAAGGAGCTGAAGGACGCCGAGGTCGGGTTGACGCTCGGGGACGTGAAGCTGCCCCAGGGGCGGACCGGCGCGCGGCTGTTCGCGTCGTGGGAGGACACCGTCCTCGCCTACATGGCGCCCCGGGCGGGGAAGACCACCGCCCTGGCCATCCCCTACGTGCTCAACGCGCCCGGAGCCGCCCTGGCGACCAGCAACAAGGGCGACGTCTGGGCGGCGACGGCGAAGCTGCGGGAGGAGCGCACCGGCGAACGGGTCTGGCTGTTCGACCCGCAGCGCGTCACCCACCAGTCGCAGACCTTCTGGTGGAACCCGCTGCGCAACGTCCGCACCGTCGAGGACGCCTACCGGCTGGCCAGCCACTTCGTGCTCACGATCGACGACGAGGACTCCAAGAAGGACATGTGGGGCCCCGCCGCGAAGGCGCTCATCTCGCAACTGATGCTGGCCGCGGCGCTCGACGGGGAGTCCATGGAGCGGGTGGGGGAGTGGCTGCACGACGCCAAGCAGCCGCGCCCGATCGAGATCCTGTTCGACAACGGGTTCACCGCCTACGCCGAGGCGCTGCGCGAGACGCAGAACATCGTGAGCGAGACGCGCGACGGCATCTACACCACGGCCCGGACCGCGGCGCGCTGCCTGGACGACCCGGAGATCATGGGGTGGGTGAACCCGCCGTCCGACCCCGCGTGCGACGAGTTCGACCCCCGCGACTTCGTCCGCTCCCGGCAGACGCTGCACCTGCTCAGCAAGTCGCGCTCGGCCGCCGCCCCCCTGATCGCCGCGATGACCGACGCGGTCTTCATCGCGGCCGAGGAGGCGGCGGAGGGGATGGGCGGCCGGCTCGACCCGCCGCTGGTCGCGGTCCTGGACGAGGCCGCCAACATCTGCAAGATCGCCGACCTGCCCGACCTCTACTCCCACCTGGGCTCCCGGGGCATCATCCCCGTCACCATCCTGCAGAGCTACCGGCAGGGGGTCCGGGTCTGGACGGAGAACGGGATGGAGGCCATGTGGTCGGCGGCGACCGTCAAGCTGTTCGGCGCCGGACTGGACGACCACAAGATCGTCGAAGCGCTGTCCAAGCTGATCGGCCAGCACGACGTGTCCACGACGTCGTTCAGCTACGGAGACGGCAAGGGCAACCACTCGGTGCAGCTGCGCCGCCAGGAGATCATGGAGGGCGCCGACATTCGCAGGATCGGCAAGGGCGAGGCCCTGCTCTTCGCCACCGCGGCCCAGGCGACCCTGCTGAAGATGTGCCCCTGGTACACGGGCGCGGACGCGCCGCTGGTCAGCGCGTCGATCAAGGCGGCCGAGAAGTCGGTCACCGAGGGCGCCCAGCGGAGGTACGGCGACGACCGGAGCGCGTGACGCCGACGACAGGGGCCGCCCCCGCCGCCCAGGGCGCGGGGACGCGGCACGGAGAGGAGCCGAGGAGCAGATGAGCGACGGACAGCAGGCCGACCGGCAGCAGGCCGACCGGCCGGAGACCGACCGGCGGGACGGCCGCGCGGCGGCGTTCGCGACGGCGGTCGCGCGGGCGGACGCGACGGACCGGCGCGGGAGCGTGGGCACGCCCATCGCCGACCAGGTGCAGCAGACCCCCGGGGCGATCGGGGAGGCCGTGTTCGAGGTGCTGATGGCGCTCCTGCGCGGCAGCGCCCGGCGCGGCCGCAGGGCGGGCCGGGCCGTGGGAACCGGACTGACCGTGCTCGTGGCGGGCGCCCTGCTGGCGCGGGCGCTGCGCAACAGGGCCGCGCGCAACGGCACCGAGGGCAACCAGATCGTGCACGTGGCCAACCCGAGGCCGGCCAACACGGTGCACGTCGAGGTCGTCCGGACCGCCCGGGAGGAGGTCGGCAACCGCGAGCTCACCGGGGTGATCAGAACGGCGATCGCCAACAACCCCGACGTCCCGGCGCGCGTCAGGGAGCACGTCGCCGGGCCGGACGGGGACGGGGCGGTCGACGGGCTGCTCGCCTCGATGGACGTCCGCGACGTCGACTCGGCGCTGCGCCTCAACAAGCGCCAGGAGGAGCTGATCGACAGGCTCTCGGAGCAGTGGAACAGCGGGCTCGGGTTCGAGGGCCGGTTCGAGGACGCCTGGAAGTACGCGGTGGCCAACCCGGCCGTCGGGGACCCGGACGGCGTGGGACTGGAGGGCCGGCCGGACGGGGCGTGGCAGCGGTTCGCGGAGTGGGACCCCGAGACGAAGCCGACCGGCGAGGTGCTCGACCACCTCAACGCCGCCTGGCTGAGCTCCATCGCCTCGCTGGACGGCGAGGCCGTCGACGCGCGAAAGCGCGTGGAGGGCCTCGTCGCCCGCTGGGAGCCGCAGCTCTACGAGGCGTCGACGCGGTCGCTGATGCGGGAGGCGGCGCAGGCCGGGTTGACCGACCCGGACTCGGCGGCGGTCGACCGGATCAGCGCGGTCGAGAACGCCGCGCTGCACGTCGACGAACCGGTCGCCTCGGCCGACGGGGGACCGGTTCCCCTGGCCGAGCAGTGGGCCCGCCTCACCGCCGAGCCCGACAGGCTGCGCGGGATGGAGCGGGGCGAGCTCCGCGACCTCGTGGACGCCTGGACCACGCACGGCGGTCTGGGGGACACGGGGGCCACCGCGCTCGCGGAGCCCGCGCTGCGGTCGCTCGTGGGGTTCAGCGAGCGGCTCCTCGAAGCGAACCCCGAGGTCGGAACCGAGTACCTGCGGCGGCTCCAGGAGACGAAGGACCCGGTCGGGGCCTTCGACGAGGTGTCCCGGCGCTCCGGCGGCCACCTCTTCGACCCCGACTCGCGGCTCGCCGCCCCGGCGGAGCCGACCGAGCGGACGGGGACCGAGCAGGCGGAGCGGGCCGGGACCGGGGAGCGCCGTGGAGCGGGCACCGGCGCCGAACTGGTCCTGGCCGTCAGGGAGGGCGCGGAGCTGACGCCCGAGGCCGTCCGGCGGGCCGACTTCGCGGACCTCGGCCCGGTCGTCATCGACGGCAACACGACACTGAGCAAGTACCCGGGCGCGCGGACCCCCGGCGAGCACCGGCAGAGGCAGGAGCGGTCCGCCGAACGGCGCGCATCCCTGTGAGACCGCACACCGACGAAAGGACGCCAGCAGCGATGACCACCACCCCCGAGGCCCTGTACGACCCCCAGGAGGACGGCGCGGAGCAGGAGAACAAGCCGGTCTTCAGGAACGTCGAGGAGTTCGTCACCTACCGGTTCCTGCCCATGTACAGCCGCCCCGAGGGCGGCCAGTTCCGCTGGTGCCGGGAGTGGTGGCGGCACTCCGAGGCGGTCTCCCGCTTCCACGCCCTGTGGCACGCGTGGGAGGTGCTGCGCTGGGAGCCGGGCACGGGCATGGCGGTGTGGTACCGCGACCACCTCGACTACCAGATGGCCTACCTCATGGGCGACACCGGGCCGTTCCGCGAGTGCACGTCGCGCCGCCACCAGGACCCCCGCCCGCTCCCGGCCGAGCCCGCGCCCGAGGGCTGGTTCGAGAACGAGTGGTAGGAGCGGTCCCCGTTCCCCGCTGTTGATCCCGACGCCGGCGCCCTGCCGTGTCCGTTGCGCGGGGCGCCGGCGTCGAGATCACCGGGGCATGCGGGGCGGGGTCACGCCCCCTTGCGCGGGCCCCGGCCCTGGCCGTTGTCGGGGGTGGTGGGCCCGCGACCCTGGCGGGGCCTCGGGGAGGGACCCGGCCGCCCGGCGCCCTTCGCGGGGCCCGACGGGGGGCCGAGCCGGGGGAACCCGGTCGGCGAGTCGAGCCTGGTCATGTCGGCCTGCTCCAGCCGCGCCGCGCCGCCCTTGGCGTCCTGGGCGGTCCGCTCCACCCACTGGCCGCGCCGCGGGTCCCAGTCGGCCTGCGGCGGCTCCGCGGCCAGCAGCGGGTCGAGGAACCTCCGCGCGGCGGGGACCGCCTCCTCCAGGGTCTTGTACGGAAGCCCCGGCGTGGCGGCGGCGTGGGTGGCGAACCCCTCCCGCCAGGCCGGGTTGGGAACCTCGAAGCGGTCGGGGATCACGAGCCGGTCGTGCTGGGAGTGCTGGTAGGCGATCTCCTTCCTGAGCATTTCGTGGGTCTCGGGGCCGTCCAGCGCCAACCGGTCCGCGAGGAAGAGGGTGTCGACCATGTCCTGGACCCGGATCGGGGGGTCGTGGCGCCAGGTCATCATGAACATCCCCGAGATCTTGTGCAGCAGCGAGTCGTGGGCCGACACGATCCGCAGGTCCGGGTTCTCCTGGTCGGTGCCCGAACCGTGGATCTGCTGGGGGAAGGGCGCCGTCTCCAGCGGCTTCCACTCCGGACGGGCGTCCGGGGGGACCGCGTCGGTCTGGACCACCATGAGCTCCTGGTCGCCGAAATAGGCGACGTGGTTCATTCGCGCGGCCTTGCCGGTGCCCATGATCTCGAGGTCGATCTCATCGGGGACGAAGCTGAGGTAGTCCCCGTAGTCGCGGCTCAGCGCGTGGTTGTAGCGCTCCACCAGGGTTCTGGAGGGCACCTCCTCGGCGGACATCAGGTCGACGTCGCTGGTGGAGCGGGCGTCGGGCCAACGGGCCAGCAGGGTCTGCCCGCCCTTGACGATCCAGTCGTGGGGCTGGGTGTCGAACAGCCGGACCATGACCCGCTGCAGGACCCACTGCTGGAGTTCGTCGTCCGGCATGGTCCCGCGTTGGCGCGCGTGCTGGTTGACCTTCGCGTCCAGCTCATTCTTGAACGAGACGTAGGAGTGGGGCCCGTAGTCCACTATCCGACCGGTCCGTTCCGGCCGACGATCTCCGCCGCGATGTCGCGGGTGAAACCGGGGTCCTCGGTCAGCACGGCCGCGGCGGGGCTGCCGCCGCTGGCGGCCAGCTTCCTCAGAAGCTCCTCGACCCCGCGCACGCTGTCGGGCGAGCGGAGCTCCGCGAGGCCCCGGAGGTTGCGCGGTGAGAGCGGCCGGGGCAGCGACCTTCTGAGGGGGCCGATCAGGAAGTGGTCGACGAAGCCGGGGCCGTCCGGGGGGAAGGCGTGGCGTTCGGCGAGCGGGACGAGGTCGGAGTGCAGCGCCCGGATGTCGACGAGGTCGTGTTTGAGGGCCCTGGTCATGACTCCGCCGACCTCGTCGTGGCCCGTACCGATGCGGACGAGGTCGACGATGGTGCGGTGCGGGGTGGTGAGGGGGACTCCTCCCTCGGTGGTGACCTCGTGGGGGGCGAGGGGGGCCACGTGGATGATCGTGGCGCGCGGTGCCTCCCTCTCCGTCGGGGCGGTGAACGCCGTGCTCGCCAGGGAGAGGCCGGCGCCTATGCGGTGCAGGCGGGCCGCGGACTGGTGCGAGAGCACGACCTCCTCGTGCGGCGCCTCGGCGCGCTCCCAGGCGTAGAGCTCGGGAGCGGTCGCCAGCCAGGCGGCGTAAGGGTAGGCGTAGACCGGCGCGGCCAGGCTGCTCACGAGCTGGAACACCGACAGGTCGAGGTCCATCAGCAGGCGGGCGTCGAGGAAGTGGTCGAGGGCTTCCGAGGGGACTCCGACGCGCTTCGCCTGCGCGGCGGTGACGAGGCCCTGCTGACGAGCCGCGATGGTCGACAACTCGTAGAAAGACGATTCCCAATTCATTCTCCCATCATATTGAGGGGAGTGACGATGAAGCGGGATGCTCGGTTCTGTCCGGGTGACCATGGAATCTCCGCCGCGCCGGAGGCTCCCTAACGCGCGGCCGACAGGGGACCAGGGCATTGGAGCGGAGAGCGAATCCCGGTGGCACGGTGTTCGCGGAACGTGGAAGGATCTGTTCGAGATTCCGGGGGATCCGCTCGCGTTTTCGACGAAGTGACGAGGAATTGTTTCTGCTCGGCGGGAACCGGCGCGCGCCTCGGAAAGTCGAACGCCCCGGGACCGGGGTCACCTTCGCGGTTCCGTCGAGACCGATCGCAGGTCGAACGCGGGTGCCACGTGCCAGTGGAGCCGGTGGAGACGGGCGGAGCCCGACGAGGAAGAAGGGTGGTATGACGACAATGTCCGATCTCGCCGAGCGCCATCGGAGGCTCTACTCGGCGGCGGCCCGCATGATGTGGTCGCAGGGCGACCCCGTATGGCGCGGGGACCGCTGGCCGGAGGAGCGCGCGCGGACCTGGCGCGCGCTGGAGAAGGCGCTCCTGGACGTCCCGACCGGATCCACCCCCTCGGCGGGCCCGGTCGATCCGGCGTTCCACCTCGCCTCCGGACGCGCGGGCGCCGGGGGCGGGATCCCCTTCGACGCCGCGGTCCGCGGGTGGGAGGCCCGGCTCGACGCGGACCCGGGGCCGTCGGCCCCCGTCGGCGGTGGCGCGGCGGTCGTCGAGGCCGTGTGGCAGACGACGGTGACCGAACTGCTCGACGAGCTCGCCGCCCGGCTGGCCCCCGGCCGTCCCGGATGCGTCGTCACGCAGGACGCCGCGGACCTGGCCGGGGCGGTGGGAGAGATGGCGGCCGCCCTTCGCGCGCCCTTCGGAGACCGGGCGGAGCCTCCGGTCGGAAGCGCCGCACCGCTCCCCGAGGGAGGCCCCGAAGCCGGAAGGCCCGTTGCCGAAGGGGACCACGACAGGCTGAGCCAGGCCGCCCGGGCGGCGGCGCGGGCCATGCCCTCCCGCGCGGAGGCCGAGCGCGAGGCGGACTTCTCGGTGCGGGTCGCCGCCTGCGACGCCGCCGCGGACCTGGAGCGGATCGTCGGGGGAGAGGCGGCTCCGGGCTGGCGGGAGCGCTACCCGGACGTCGAACCGGACCGCCATCTCGTCTGGGGGTACCGGTGGAGCGGCGGTGCGGGTCGCCCTCTCTCCTTCGTCGAGCGCGCCGCCGAGCTGCGTGCCGACCTCGCGGGCCGTCCCGCGCCCCGCGCGGCCGCGCCGGACGACCCCGTGCTCCAGGATCCGCCCCCCGACGGGTCCCTGGTCGCCGTCTCCCGTGCGGCGGCGCTGGTGGGCGCCGAGCTGCTCGACGAGCTCGCCGCCCGGCTGGCCCCGGGCGCGAGCACCGGAACGATCCACTTCACCGCCTACCCGGTCCACCTGTTCCTGAAAGGACGGTTCCGCCGTGCCCTCACAGCCGGTTGACCTCAGCGCGTCCGCGGACTCCCCCCTTGAGGTCCTGGTGGTGTCGGACGTCAGCGGTCGGGGCAGCAAGCTGGGCGGGGTCCCGGTGGTCAGCGGCGAGATCACCGAGAGCCTCGCCGCGCTGCCCAACGTCAACGTCACCCTGCTCACCGTCGGCTCCACCGAGAAGCACGGCGACGCCCGGATCGCGCTGATCCCCAAGACCGAGGACTGGGAGTCCGTGCGGCTGCTCGACGTGGCCCGCAACGGGCAGCCCTCGGACGTCCCCGGTCTGCCGTCGCCGGAGGAGTGGCGGCCGGACCTGGTCTTCGGCCACTCCCGGTACTCCGGTCCGGCGGCGGCGGCCATCAAGGAGCGGTGGTACCCCGAGGCCGGGCTCGGCCACTTCGTGCACATGCCCGTCCGGCGCTACGCCCAGATCCAGGGGCGGCCCCAGGAGGAGCAGGACAAGATCGCCCGCATCGAACAGGAGGTGCTGGGCCGCGCGGACCTCGCGGTCGGGGTCGGACGGCTGCTCACCGGAGTCGCGCGGGAGATGGCCGCGGCCAACCCCCGGCAGCCCGCCTTCCACGAGATGATCCCGGGAGCCGAGATCGTCGGGCCGCCGGTCGCGCCGGTTCGCGGGGAGACCACCAACATCCTGTTCACCGGTCGGGTCAACGACGCGATCAAGGGGTACGACCACCTGCTTCGGGTGGTCGCCGAGCTCCGGGAGCGCGGCGTCGACGCGCGCCTGCGCGTGCGGGGTGTCGCGGACTGGGCTGTCGAGGCCGAGAGCCGCCGCGCGGCCGAGGCCGTGGGGGGCGCGGAGTTCGTGGACATCCGCCCCTACACCGCTGACAGCGCCGAGTTGGAGGCCGACCTCGCGGAATCACATCTGGCGGTCATGCCGTCGGTGTCCGAAGGCTACGGGCTGGTCGCCGCGGAGGCCGCGTCCCGCGGGCTGCCGGTCCTGGTCAACGCCGAGAGCGGATTCGGCGAGTTCATCTCCGACACCACCCGGGTGCCCGAGGCCGTCGGCCGCTCGTTCGTGGTCCCCGACCTGGGGATGGACGAACGTCCCGGTGAACGGGCGGAGGTGTGGGCGCGGGCGATCAACAACGTGATCACCGACTACCCCCAGATGGTGGACAGAGCCGCTCAACTGCGCGCCGTCCTGGGGGACTACTCCCGGCGCGACGCCGCAGCCGGTCTGGTCGAGGCGTTCCGGCGCGTCGCGGTCGACCCGCGCGGGCACACCGTCCAGGGGCCGAACGGGGTGCTTCTGAGGCCGGACGGCAGCAAGGTGCCCGCGCTCCGGGACACGAGGGGCATGTCCCTGGGCGCGATGGACTACCCGAACGGGATGGCTCCCGGGGCGGGCGCCGGGAGGAGAGCGGAGGAGGGCCGGTCGGCCCGGTCGGGGCGGAGCTCGGCGCCGCGTCTTCCCGGCCCCGACCGGTCGTCGCGGAAGGGAATGTGACGGGTGGCCGGGCGATGGTCGTGAAATAGATCGGAATAAGGGCTTTGACGTGCGAGGACGTCAAATTTTCCGATGTCGTGGAAGCCGGTCCGGAATGGCTTCGCGGAGGATCGGTGGTTTTCGGGGCGGAGGCGGAACCGCTTTCTCCCGGAGGCCGTCTGACCGCCGGAAGGACCGTCCCGGGCAGGGCGGAGAAGACGGAGGGCCCGGCGTTCTCCACAGGTGAATCATCCTCGATGCACCGGATGCGCTTTTTCCGTATCATTCGACCGAATGTCCGGCCGACCGCGTTCCCCTGACGGGGTCGGCCGTCCTCGCGGTCCCGCGAGCCAGACTGGGGAGGCACTGTGCGGCAGCGAGTCACCGCGGTGTACGCGGCGGTGCGCCGGGCAGCCTCCGCCGGCACGGTCGTCGCCCTCACGATCGCGCTGTGCTGCACGCTCCTCGGCGCGGGGGCGATCAGCGGCGCGGTGCGGCTCGCCGACGGCAACGTCTGGCTGTGGAGCAGCCCCGCCGGGCAGCTGTCGCGGACGAACCCGCACGACGGCCGGGTCGACCTGGTCACCAACGTCCCCGAGTCCGCCGGGCACCGGGTCGAGGTCACCCAGAGCGACGACCACCTGATCCTGCACGACCTCGACACCGGCCGCATGACCTCTGTCGACCTGGGCGAGATGGCGTTCTCCGGGCGGCTCGACCTGGACGCGGACGGCGACCACAGCGTCTTCCTCGACGGGGACCGCGGGGTCGTCGTCGACCGGCGCGCCGGGGAGGTGCGCGCGATCGACCCCGCCACCCTCACGGCGACGGGCGAGACGCTGAAGCTCCCCGCCCCGTTGGAGGGCGGCGCGTTCGCCGCCGACGGCACGCTGTGGATCGGGGTCCCCAGCCAGGGGACGGTCGCCGGGATGCGGATCGCCGACGGCACCGCGAAGGCCGGGGAGACGGTCGGGGTGTCCGACCCCGCCGACGACATCGCGGTCACGGTGCGGGACCAGGGCCCCCTCGTGGTGAACCGGTCCGACGACACCATCGTCGAGGTGCGCGACGGCGCGACCGCCGAGGTCGAGTCGCCCGTCGACCTGGCGGACGCCGTCGTGCCGGAGCGGACCTCCGGGGCGCTGGTCGCGGTGACCGCGCCGGGCGCCGACGCGATCCTCACCCTGGCGGGGCCGCACGACGGGGACGGGATCGCGGTGGTCGAGGCGGACGGGATCGGTTCCGCCGCCGCGGTCCCCTACGAGGGCCGCGTCTACCTGCCCGCCGGGGACGGCGGCACCCTCCGGGTGTTCGACGGCGACGGCGGCGAGGCCGAACCGCTGGTCGTGCCCGGCGCCGAGGGGGCACTCGACCTGGAGGTGCGCGAGGGCCACCTGTTCGTCAACGACCCCGGCTCCGGCTCCGCGCTCGTCATCGGCCCGTCCGGGGAGGGCGTCGAGGTCGACAAGTACGAGCAGCCCCCGGGCCCGGGCGGCACGCCCACGGACGAGCCCGCCCCCGGGGGCGGCGTCGACCAGGGAACGGGCGAACCGGGGACGGTGGGGCCCTCCCCACAGGAGCCGGGGCAAGAGGAGCCCTCGCAGGAGCCGGACGAGGAGCCCGGACGCGTCCCGCCCCCGCCGGACGTGGACCCCGGGACCGAACCCGAGGAGGGCGTCGAGCCGGTCCTGCCCGAGCCCACCGAGCCGGCGCCGACGACGCCGCCCCCCCTCGGCGGCGCGCAGCCGCCCGGGGGCGCGGCTCCCGTGGGCTCGACGACTCCCGGCGGGACGGCGGCGCTGGCCCCCGGGGCGCCCGTCCCGGTCACGGCCTCGACGGGGGCCGACGAGGTGACCGTCACCTGGCAGCACGCCTACTCCGCCGACGCCCCCGTCGCCAACTACGTCGTCAGCTGGGACGACGGGAGCGTGACCGTGGGCGGGGGCGAGAACAGCGCCGTCATCGGCGGTCTGAGCGACGGCGCCTCCTACCGCTTCCAGGTCCAGGCGGTCAACGCCCACGGCCACGGGGGCGCGGCGACGTCCCAGACCGTCGTGTTCGGCGACCAGGAGCCCCCGCCCAGACCGCCGACGGACGTCGAGGCCGAGGCCACCGGAACCGACTCGGCCACGCTGACCTGGAGCCCCTCGCCCGACGCCCACGACTACGTCGTGTCCGGCGAGGCGACCGACGGCAGCGGCGTCGCGGCCCGCAGCACCTCGGACACGGCGATCGACCTGGCCGGGCTGGAGCCGGGGAAGACCTACGTCCTCACCGTCGCCGCCCGCACCCCGGGCGGCGCGCAGAGCGCGGCGGCCGAGGCCCCGGCGGTGACGACGCCGACCCTGGACCCCCCGCAGGAGGTCTGGTTCGCGTTCAGCGACACCGGGGACGCGTACGTCTACTGGACGCCGGTGGAGGGCGCCGCGGGGTACGAGGTCGCCCCGGAGGTTCCCTCGCTGGAGCCCCGCCACGTCGCCGAGGCCGAGCCCGTGTACGTCGGCGGGAAGCCGTTCCAGAGCGTCGTCTACGGCGGGGCGGCCCCGGGCTGCCACTCCTTCACCGTGCGGGCGGTGGACGCGGTCGGCGGCGGCAGCGGCCCCAGTGACCCCAGCAGCGTCAAGTGCGCCGGTCGACGTGCCGGCGACCCGGGCGCGGCCGAACTCCAACCCACGGGATGACCAGTGACGACCATGAACACCAACGGTGACGGCGAAGAGGGGCGGGCGCGTCCCCTGTCCCCGGCGGAGGCGGGCGACCACGCCGCCGTGATCGACGGCCTCACCGCCGCCATCGGATCGACCGTCGTCGGCACGGCCGAGACCGCGCGCCTGGCGCTGGTGGCGATGCTGTGCCAGGGGCACATCCTCATCGAGGACGTGCCGGGGGTGGGCAAGACGCGCCTGGCGCGGGCCCTCGCCGCGTGCGTCGGCGGCGACCACCGGCGCGTGCAGTTCACCCCCGACCTGCTGCCGTCGGACCTCACCGGAGTGAACGTCTTCAACCAGGCGACGCGGGAGTTCGACTTCCACGCCGGTCCGGTCTTCGCCAACGTCGTGGTCGCCGACGAGATCAACCGCGCGGCGCCCAAGACGCAGGCGGCGCTGCTGGAGGTGATGGAGGAGGGGCTCGTCACCGTCGACGGGGTGCGCTACGTCGTCCCCGACCCCTTCCTCATTGTCGCGACCCAGAACCCGGTGGAGCTCGACGGGACGTACCGGTTGCCCGAGGCGCAGCTCGACCGGTTCCTGATGCGGCTGTCCCTGGGCTACCCCGACAGCGAGGCGGAGTTCGCGATCATGCGGAGCACCGGCCTGCCGGAGCCCGAGACCCTGAACGGGGCCGCCGACGCCCAGGACCTCGCCCGCGTCCGCGCGGCGGCGGGGCGGGTCCACGTGGCCGACAGCGTCTACGGCTACATCCGCGCGATCGCGGAGTCCACCCGCGGCCACTCCCGGCTGCGACTCGGGCTCTCCCCCCGGGCCACCGCGGCGCTCGCGGGCGCCGCGCGCGCGTACGCGGTCGCGCGCGGGCGCACCTACGTCATCCCCGAGGACGTGCAGCGCCTCGCGGCCCCGGTCTGGGCGCACCGCCTGGTCCTCACGCCCGAGGCGCTGGTGAGCGGGCGGTCGGAGCTCGACGTGCTCGACGAGGTCCTCGCCGGGGTCGCGGCGCCGCAGCCCGAGCAGGCGGTGAACCGCTGATGCGGTCCGCGTCGGCGGCGCCCCGCGCGGCCCGGGGAGCATGATGCCGACGGCACGGGGGTTCCAGGTCGCCGGGGCCGGGCTGGCGCTGTGCGTCCTCGGGGTGCTCCTGGGGTATCGCGGCGTGGCGCTGCTGGGCGCGCTCGCGGTCCTCGCCGTCGCCGGGGCGTCCCTGTTCGTGCTGTGGGGCCGCCCCTCGCGGGCCGCGGTGCGGCGGACGGTCCCCGTCAGGCGCGTGGGCGCGGGCGGCGCCGTCACGGTGCGCCTGTCCGTGGAGGGCGCGGGGCGGCTGGGGCCCGTCGTGCTGCGCGAGCGCGTGGCCGCGACGGGCGAGGAGCGGAGGATCACGCTCGCCCCCGCCTCCTCCTCCGGCAGCGGTCGGCCGGGGGCCGCGTACCGTCTGGAGCCGTCCCGGCGGGGCGTCGTCGAACTCGGCCCGGTGCGCGTGGAGCGGACCGACGTCCTGGGCCTGGCGGCCGCGGGCGCGGAGCACGGGCCCGCGGACCGCGTCTGCGTGCACCCCCGCTGGCGGCGGTTGCGCACGCTGCCCGCAGGGCGAGCGAGCGCGCCCGACAGCACTCTCGGCAGCGGGCGCGCCGGCACCCTCACCTTCCGGACGCTGCGCGACTACGCTCCGGGCGACGACATCCGCCACATCCACTGGCGCAGCACGGCCCGCACCGGCCGGCTCCTGACGCGCGTGTACGCCGACACCTCCGACGCGCGGCTGACCGTGCTGCTCGACGACCGCGCCGTCGGCGGACGGGAGCGGCTCGACGCGACGGCCGAAGCCGCGGCCTGCGTCGCGGCGACCGCCGTGCTCTCCCGGATGCCCTGCGCGCTCGTGCTGGCCAGCGGTCCGATCGTGGACGACCGCGCGGGGCTTCCGGCGATGCTCGACCTGCTGGCCGCCGCCGACCCCGTCCCGGGGGCGGACCTGGCGGCCGCGCTGCGGGACCTGCGGGTCCGCGCCGGCGGCGGGACGGTGGTGCTCGTCAGCGACGCCCTGGGCGAGTCCGACCTCCGGGTGTTCGCCGAGCTGCGCGGCAGGGGCTCGGAGCTGGTGGCGGCGGCCGTGGGACCGGATCCCCGACCCGGGGAGGTGCCGGGGGTCGCCCTGGTGGCGGCGACCGGCGCCGCGGAGTTCGGGGACGCGTGGGACGAGGCGCCGTGGAGACGATGATCCTGAAGCGCTCCGAGGACGCGGCGCCCCCCGGCCCGGCGGGCGCCCCCCGGGCGCTGCCCCTGGTCGCCGGGGCCGCGCTGGCGGCGGGGACCGCCGCCAGCGGGTTCGCCGCGGCCCCCGCCTACGCCTCGCCGTTCGGCGCGGGCGCCGTCCTGGCGCTGTGGGCGGTGGCGAGCGTGCCGCTGACGATGCTCCTGAACCGGAGGCTGCCCCCCGCCGCCGCGCTGCTCGCGGGCCTGCCGGCGGCGCTCGCGGGAGCGCTCGCGCTCGCCGCGTGGGCGCCCGGCGGACGCGGCGCGCCGCTCGCCGACGTGCTCGACGCGCTCCCGAGAGCGGGAAGCCGCCTCCTGGACAGCCCCTCGCCGGTCCCGGTCATGGTGGACACGCTGCTGTTCCCGGCCCTGGCGGTCTGGCTGGGGGGCGCGGCGGGCGCCCTGGCGTGGCGGTCCGGCCGCGCGCTCCCCGCCCTGCTCCCGGGGACGCTGCTGCTGGTCGGCGCCACCGCGCTGGGCGGGGGCGCGGCCCTCTGGCCGGCCTGCCTGCTGGCGTGCTCGGCCGCCGTGCTGCTCGTGCTGTCGGCCGGGAAACGGGCCGCGCCGACCGCGCTCGTCGGCGGCGTCCGGGTGGACGGCAGGCGGCGCGGCGAGCCCGGGAACGGGCGCCGGTGGGCCGTCCGGCTGCTGGGATGCGTGGCGGTCTGCGCCGCCGTCGCGGTGGCCGCGCCGACCGCCCTGGCGGGGTGGCGGGCCGAGCCCTACGACCCGAGGCCCGGCGGCCGGCCGCAGGCCGCCGCGCAGGTGGCGCTCAACCCGCTCGGCTACCTGCCGACCTGGGCGGCGAACCCCGAGACCGTGCTCATGACCGTGCGCGGCGACCGCGCGAACCAGCTCCGGTGGGTGGCGCTGGCGGACTTCACCGGCACCACCTGGCTGCCCGAGAGCCGCTACCCCGCCGCGGGGCGGCTGCTGCCCGCTCCCGATCCGGAGCCCCCGCACGCCACCCGGCAGGAGGCCGAGGTGGAGGTGGAGGGGCTTCCCGGCCCCTGGCTGCCCGTCGTCGGCTCGCCGAGGTCGCTCGGCGCCGCGGGCGCGGGCTTCGACCCCGCTTCGGGCACCGCGGTCCTGCTCGACGGGGAGGCATCGGGAGCGAGCTACACCGTGAGCGGGGACGTGGCGCACTGGCGGCCCGAGGAGCTGACGGATCTGCGGCCCCCCGCCGACGACCGGTTCGACCGCTACCGCTACCTGCCCGCCGAGACGCCTCCGCAGGTCGGGGCGGTCGTCGACCAGGCGACAGCCGAGGGGTCCCCCTACGAGCACGCGGTGCGGTTGGCGCGCTACCTGCGGACCAGCTACACGTTCGATCCGCGGGCGCCCAGCGGGCACGGCCTCGCCGACCTCGGCCGGTTTCTGGTGGAACCGGGGCAGCAGGGCGGTGGCGGGACCTCCGAGCAGTTCGCCAGCGCCTTCGCGGTGCTCGCCCGCGCCGCCGGGCTGCCGAGCCGGGTCGTCATCGGGTTCGACTCCGGCTCGCAGGAGACCGAGGGGGAGTACACCGTGACCACCGGTGACGCCATCGCGTGGGGCGAGGTCTACTTCGAGGGCGCCGGATGGGTCCCCTTCGACGTCACCCCCGGAGGGCGCGAGCCGGGCGGGGACCCCGAGGAGTCCGGCGCGGCCGCAGGTGCGGACGACGGCACGGGAGCCGTCCCGGACCGGCCGGGCGGCGAACCGGGCGAGAACGCGGCCCCCGCTCCTTCCGAGGAGACCGGGCGCGCCCCGCTCTGGGCGGCGCTGGGGGCGGCGGCCGTCGCCGCGTCGGGGACACTGCTCGTGGTCCTGCTGCGCGTGGGCCGCTCCAGGCGGCGGCTGGCCGCGGGGCGGCCGGACGTCGACGCGGTGCTGGGCGCGTGGCGCGAATTGCGCGAGGCCCTGCGCCTGACCGGTTCCAATCCGCGCAGCGGCTCCACGGTGACCGACGTGGTCAGGGCCGCGGCGCACGCCGACCCGACCCAGGGCGGCACGCGCCGCCTGCGCTTCCTGCACCGGTCCGTCAACGCGATGGCCTTCGGGACCGCGGGGAGCGTGACGGGCCAGGGGGCGGAACGCGCCGTGGAGGAGGTGCGTTCCTACGTGCGAGACCTGCGCGGGGGCCAGAGCCGGTGGCGGCGGTGGAGCTGGTGGCTGGATCCGCGCCCGCTGTTCTGGCGGGCACCATAGAACTCGGAGGGGCACGTGATGACGGCCGGTGAGCACACCCCGGACGTGCCGGGACACAGGATCACCGGGGCGGTGACGACAGGGCGGCCGGGCCTGTTCCACGCGCGGGCGGAGCGGACCGGGGCGGCGGTGCTGGTCCGCGTCCCGCGCGGCGCCCAGGACCCCGACGCGCCGTACTCGGTCGTCGGGGAGGAGCCGCCGGACTCCTACGCCGTGCTGCTGGGGCGCGAGGGCGCGTTGGCGGCCGACCACGTCGTGGAGGTCGGGCTCGAGGTCGCGGCCGAGCTGGAGCCGCTACACGAGGCCGGGATGGCGCACGACCTCATCAGCCCCCGGACGCTGCTCATGCGGGGTCCGGGCGCGGAACTCGCCGCGACCCGCGGTCCGGCGCTGTCGGCGGGAGACGCGTTCTCCCCGCTGGTCCTCGGCAGGGAGAGCGTGGAGCACCTGCCGCCCGAGGCGTTCGACGGAGGGCGGGCCACGCCGAGGTCGGACGTCTACCGCCTGGCGTCGACCCTGTGGACCCTGCTCGCGGGGCGCGCGCCCTACTCGCGCGCCCCGGGGGAGTACGTCTCCTTCGAGGCGTACCGGGAGCGCGTGGCCGGTTCCGAGGGGCCCGGCGCGCCCCGGACGGGTCTGCCGCGCGGGCTCGACCGGGTGCTCCGCGTCGCCATGGCGCGGGTGCCGGCGGACCGCTACCCCGACGCCCGCGCGTTCGCCTCGGCCCTGGCCGCGGTCCGCGACGGCATGTCGGAGGACGACGCCCCGGACCGGCCCGGACCGGTGGCGTCCACCGGGCTACCGGCGGCCCCGGAGCCTCCGGACCCGGTGCGGGACGACGTGGTGGAGGAGGAGGCGTGGACCGGCGCTGGGTCCGGCTTCCCGGGTGACACCGTCGTGCCGGAGCCGGAGCCGGAGCCGGTCGTTGTCGAGCCGGACGTGCCGGAACCCCTGGACGCGCCGGGGCCGGTGCGGGACGACGTGGTGGAGGAGGCGTGGACCGGCGCCCGGTCTGGTCTCCCGGGTGACACCGTCGTGCCGGAGCCGGAGCCGGTCGTTGTCGAGCCGGACGTGCCGGAACCCCTGGACGCGCCGGAGCCCGAGCCGGAACCGGAGCCCGAGCCGGTCGGACTGGAGTCCACCGAACCGGAACCTGTCGCTCCTGAACCGGCCGCGCCGGAGCCCGAGCCGGAACCGGAGCCCGAGCCGGGGCCGGTGGAGCCTCCGGAGCAGAGGCCGGAGGAGCAGCCGGTCGCCCCCGCCCCGGAACCGGCGGCGTCCCCGACGTCCCCGGTGCCCGCCGGGACGCGGACCGCCGAGCCGGAGGAGGAAGCGGCCTCCGAGGCGGCGGACGGCTCCCAGGCCGCTCCCGACGGGCCTTCCGAGGCGGAACGCGACCACGTGGAGGCGGCGGAGACGTCGGCGGCGGTCGAGCCGGAGCGGGAGACCGGAGCCGCCTCGGAGGGGGCGGACAGCGGGGCCCCGGTTTCGGTGCGGGAGCCGGACGGCGTCGCGCGCCCGCTGACCGCGCCGTTCGGGACCGCCGCGCGGACCCGGGCGGCGGCGCCGGACCCTGTCGGGGAGGCTCTCTTCGCGGCGGTTCCGGACGCGGGCCGAACCGGAAGGGGGAAGCCGCACGCGGCCCCCGCCGTCGAGCGCGTCGCGAAGGACCCCGACGCCGGGGCGGGCGCCCCGCGCGCGGCCGCCGACACCGGGGAGCGCTCCGGGTTCGGCCGCATGGTGGTCGCCGCGACCCTGGCGGCGAGCATCGTGATCGCCGTGGTCGGCACGGTGGCACTGGTGACGGCCTGGTTGGTGCTGCCGGGGGGCGGAAGCGGACCGGCCGCGCCGACCGCGCCGACCGCGCCGCCCTCTCTGGCGACGCTGCCCTCGGAGGCGTCCCAGAACCCCCGGTGGACGCCCACGGAGGTGCGGATCGTCGCCGACGACCAGGAGACGCTCACCCTGGCCTGGACCGACAACTCCCAGGGCCGGGCGTCCTACCACGTGGTCGGTGGTCCGGTCGGTACGGCTCCGGGAACCCTGGCCCAGGGGGAGCCGATGACCACCAGGATGGAGATCAGCGGGTTGAACCCGGCGTTCGACTACTGCTTCACCGTCGTCGCCGTCGTCAGCGTGGACGAGGTGGCCCCGTCCGAGAACGTCTGCACCGACCGCTTCCGAGGCGTCTGACCCGCCGGACCCCGGGACACGGGAAGCCCGCCGCGCCCGGGGCCGCGGCGGCCGCTTCCCGCGCGGTCCCCGCCGGGGCTCAGCCGTCGAGGAACTCCGCGAGGACGGGCGCGAGCCTCTTCGGCGCCATGGCCACCGCGCCGTGGTTCAGACCTGGGAGGGTCCGGTGCTCGGCGGCGGGCAGCACCCCGGTCAGGGCCCTGGCGGCGCTGTGGAAACCGGCCGGGCTCGCGCCGCCGGTCAGCACCAGCGTCGGTGACGCCGCCGCCGACCACTCGTCCGCGTCCAGCGGCCCGCCGCGCTGGGTGTCGCCCATGACCGCGATGTCGTAGGGAAGGGTGTGCGCCAGGGCGGTGAGGCCCGACCACACCCCCGGCAGCAGCCGCATCGCGCCCACCATGAACGCGGGCATGCCCTGCGCCTCGGTCATGAAGTCCTTCACCGCGTCGCCGCGCCTGCCGCCGGCCAGCAGCGTGTCGACGCGCGACGCGAAGCCCTCCGGCGGTCCGAAGCCGTCGGCGTCGACCGAGAACGGCGGCTCGTGGAGCGCGAGCCGCTCGACGGCCAGCCCGGCCGCGGCGGCCCGCAGGGCGAGCACCGCGCCGGACGAGCTGCCGAACAGCGAAGCCGAGCCGCCGACCTGGTCGATCAGCGCCGCGATGTCCTCGATCTCGCGGTCCACCGCGTAGACCGCCCCGTCCCCGCTCGAGCCCCGGCCGCGGCGGTCGTAGTTGACCACGGTGAACCGCCGCGCGAGCAGCCGGGCGAGCTTCCCGGCGTCCCTGCGGTCGGCGAGCGCGGAGGAGACCAGGATCACCGGGCGCCCCTCGCCGACGCGCTCGTACGCGATCCGCGTCCCGTCCCCGGAGACGACCGTCGATTCCACCGGGGCTTCCTTCTTACCGGTCATGGGCATGGGTGCTGCTCCGTTTCGGATGTTCCGCCGTACTGTCGACTGTGTGACGGCGGTCGGCCGGAAAAGGAATCGCTCCCGCGGCGATCGGTCACGAACGGCGTGCGCCGCCGCTCACGGCAGGACCAGGGGCAGGCCGAACGCCTCGAACCGGCGCGGCTCGAACGACGTGATCGCGGTGACGCGGCCGCCGTCGATCCGCAGCACGTCCAGCACCTGCGCCCGGTACTCCCCGGTCAGGTCCCTCGTCTCCTCCGCTGTCGGGTACTGCGCGTAGTACGCGACCGCGGGCTGCAGGTTCGCCCTGGTGGGCACGCCGCGCCAGCGGCCGTGGTACAGCGGCGAGCCCCGGTCGAAGACCTGCCCGGTGAGGGCGACCAGCGCGTCCCGGCCGGCCAGCCACGCCGGGTGCGGCGGCATCGTCACCCGTACGTCCTCGGCCAGCAGCCCGGCCAGCGCGTCGAGGTCGGCGCGCTGGTGCGCCTCGACGTAGCGCCGCAGCAGCGCCCGCTCGCCCGCGTCCGGCTCACCGGACGCCGCCCATTCGTCCCGGCGCGGCGGCAGGTGCCGCCTGAGTGTCGCCCGCGCCCGTTGCAGCGCGCTCTTCACCGACGCCACGCTGGTCTCCAGCAGTGCGGCGGTCTCGGCGGCGGGCCAGCCCAGAACGTCCCTGGTGATCAGCACCGCCCGCTGCCGGGCGGGCAGCTGCTGGATCGCCACCAGGAAGGCCAGTTCGACCGTCTCCCGCGCGACCGCCGCGGCGGCCGGCTCCGCCTCGTGGGAGACCGGTTCCAGCAGCCGGTCCGGGACCGGCTGCAACCACGGGACGTCGGCGGGCGGCGCGGTCGCCGCGTCCGACCCGACCAGCGGCGGCACCCGGTGGGGGGACGCCCGCCGCCTGTCCCGGTCGATCAGGTCGAGGCACGCGTTGGTCGCGATCCTGTACAGCCAGGCCCGGAACGTCGACCGCCCCTCGTACGTCTCCCGTCCGCGCCACGCCCGCAGGAACGCCTCCTGGACGACGTCCTCGGCGTCGTCGTACGAGCCCAGCATGCGGTAGCAGTGCACCCGCAGCTCCCACCGGTGCCGTTCGAGCAGTGCGCCGAACGCACCGTCGTCGGCCGGCGCGGCCGTCACGCCGTCCTCCACCGCCACCCCCCGTGTCCGACGACAATGCCGGGTACGACGGTAGCCGCCCGCGGACCGGGCCCTCCCCGCCACCTGTTCCCCGGGGCAGGGCCCCTCCCGGGCGGGGCTGATCCGGATCCCCTCCACCAGTAGGTCCAGCACCTGGTCGAAGCGCGGGGACCACGGGGCGGGGGCGTCAGGCGCGTCCAGCGGCGCGGCGATGTCGTTTCCGGTATACGCCGTCCTCGTCGTCAGCCTCACCGTCCGCTTCTCCTTCGTTCTCAACTCCTCCAGGGACGGCCGGCCGCCGTGATCGCCCGCACCGCGGTCAACACCGCCTCGGGTCTCACGCCGGCCGCGGTCGTGTCCGGTCAGTCTGGCAGGGGCAGGAGTCCGCGCCGGTAGGCGGGGACCAGCCGGTAGGGGACGCGTGCGGTGCGGCCTTCGACGGTGATCTCGACCAGGTGGGGGCGCTCGGCCTTCCAGGCGGACCTGCGGACGCGCGTGTTGGACCGGGATGTCTTGCGTTTGGGGACTGCCACGAGGGCTCCTGTTCGTCAGTGGCGGGCGTGGACGGGGCCGGGTGGGTGCCGCGCTGGTCGGGGCGTTCGACCCGGCCCGAGATGTCAGCGCTCCTCGCGGTACTCCACGTGGCGCCGGACCTTCGGATCGAACTTGCGCAGTACGAGCCGCTCAGGGGTGTTGCGGTGGTTCTCCCGGGTCACGTAGGCGTAGCCGGTCCCGGCTGTGGACTTCGGCTTGATGATCGGCCGCGTCCCGTCGCGTGCCATGGCGGTCCTCCTTGCTGTGATCGGGAAGTGGACGAGACTTTTTGGAAATGATAACCGTTTTCTCAATATTCGCGAGTCTCGCCATGTCCGCCATCGGCGGGGCCGGGCCGATGGCGGGAGAGGGGAAGGGAAGCGGCTTCCTTCCCGGATTCAGCGGGACGCCTGGAGGCAGGCGCCGGAGAACCGGCAACCGGATGACTCTCTGTTCACCGGTGGGCAGAACGCGGCGCGCCTCGTTCGCGAGGCGCGCCGGTGGACTGGTCAACGCGAGAGGCGGCAACCCGGCAGAGCGACGGCACGGCGCCGTCGCCTCGCTCGGTCCGGGGAACCGCGAAGCCGGTCCCCGGGAGGCGCGGCCTCAGCGGGATCACATCCGGGCGAGGAGTCTGACCTCCACCAGGAGTTCGGGGAACGCCAGCCGCGGTGTGCCGATCATCGTGCTCGCCACCTGCGGGTCCGGTCGCCCGTAGGCCTCCTTGCGCACCGGGCCGGCCGCGGCGTCTCCCGCGTCGGCGTCGACCACGTAGATGACCTCGTCGACGACGTCGTCCAGGGAGGCGCCGAACCTCTTCAGCAGCCGCGCCGCGTTGGCGTAGCACTGGCGCATCTGCGCGGCCGTGTTGGTGAAGTCGGTGACCCGTCCGTCGGGTCCGACCGGTGCCGGGGCCACGAGTTCCGTTCCCTCGTGTGCCACCTGGCCCGACAGGTAGATGGTGTCCCCGTGCTTGACCGCCTGGACGTACCCGTAGCTTTGCTCCCACGGGACGCCGAAGGATTCGACCGTATTCTTGCTGACCATGGTTTTTTCCTGTTCGACCGGTTGTGTGTCCGGTGGAAACGCTACGGACGCGCCGGGACGCGGACCAGATCCGATCGTGCCGTCCACGGCAAGCATCGTGCCGGGTGGGCGCTCCGGGAACCCGTCGCACGACCCGGTCACGGGGCTGGAGGAAAGAGGGAAGAGCGTGGAGCCGAAGGACGCAACCGTGGTCGTGGGGGTCCTCGCGATGCCGCGCCTGTTCGGACTCGACGTCACGATCCCGGTTCATGTCTTCGGCCGCCACCCGGCGTATCGGGTCATGGTCTGCGGTGACGGGAACGAGGACCGCCCCGGGGGGCGGGAGTCCGCGTCCCTGGACGAGGCGGTGGCGGGTGTCCGGACGACCCATCCGCTCGGTGACGCGGTCGACGCCGACATCCTGATCGTTCCCGGGTACGGGGAACCGTACCTGCCGGTTCCGGAGCGCTACCGGAGAACGCTGCGGGTCGCCTACGAGCGGAGAGCGCGCATCGTCGGCATCTGCACGGGCGTGTTCGCCCTCGCGGACGCCGGCCTGCTGTCGGGTCGTACGGCCACCGTCCACTGGCGGTACGCCGAGTACCTGCGGGAGTGCTTCACGGACATCGAAGTCGTCGGGAACCGGCTGCTCGTCGAGGACGGACGCGTCCTCACCTCGGCGGGGGCCAGCGCCGGAATCGATACGTGCCTGCACCTCATCGAGGCGGACCTCGGGACGGCGGCCGCGGACGGAGTAGCGCGGGAGGTGGTCACGGAGCCCGCCCGACCGGCGGAGAAAGCGCAGTACAGCACCGCTCGGCCGCACACCCGTGAGACTCTGCGCGCCACGCTCGGCTGGGCGGCCGACCATCTCGGGGACCCCATCACCGTCGCGGTCCTGGCAGAGCGCAGCCGCATGTCGAAGCGGACCCTCGTCCGGCATTTCGTTCGTGAGACCGGGATGCCGCCCATGCGGTGGGTCACGCTTCGGCGGATCGTGGCCGTGCGCCGATTGCTGGAGGTCACCGACTGGACGATCGAGAGGATCGCGGCGGAGACGGGGTTCGGCTCCCCGGTGAACCTCAGGACGATCTTCCGGCGCGAGGTGGGCGTCACCCCGAGCGCATACCGCAGGATGCGTGGAGCGGACGCCGGCCACGCGGCGGAGGACCCGCCCTGAGCGCGTGGTCCGGAGTGCGGCCCAGCCGTCGTTCGCCGCCCGCCGCCCCGGCGGACTTCCACCGGGGCGGAAACGGCCTACGTCACGCGGTGTGCTGGTAGGCCGGATAGGTCAGGTAGCCCTGGTCGCCGCCCTGGTAGTAGGTGGCCTCGTCCGCCGGCGCGATCGGCAACCCGATCCGCAGACGTTCGACCAGATCCGGGTTGGAGAGGAAGGCGCGGCCGAAGCTGATCAGGTCGGCACCTTGGCCGAGCCAGCGCTCGGCTCCCTCCCGGTCGGTCTGCTTGGATTCCCCGGGCACGGACGGGTTCATGATCAGCGTCCCCGGCCAGGCCCGACGCAGCTCCAGCAGCAGCTCGTCGTCGACGGTCGCCTCCAGGTGGACGTAGGCCGGGCCGAGGCGGGTCAACTCCCGGAACAGGGCGGTGTACAGGTCGAGCACGTCCGTCTCGGACACGCCCCAGAACGCCCCGCCCGGCGACAGGCGGATACCGGTCCGGGCGGCGCCCACGGCGTCGATCGTGGCGGCCACGGCCTCTACGACGAACCGGATGCGGTTGGGTATCGACCCCCCGTACTCGTCCGTGCGCAGGTTGGCGTTGGAGGAGAGGAACTGGGAGATGAGGTAACCGGTCGCCCCGTGCAGTTCCACCCCGTCGAATCCGACCCGGACGGCTCTACGAGCGGCTTCGGCGTAGGAGCGGGCGTGCAAGGGCACTTCCGAGGTCTCCAGGGCGCGCGGAACCGGAGTGGGCCGCGGTCCGTTCGGGGTGAACACCTCGCCCACCGCGGCCACGGCCGACGGGCCGACCGGGTGTGTGCCGGTGGTGTCGGGGTGCGAGACACGGCCGCCGTGCATGATCTGGGCGAAGATCCGGCCGCCGTTGGCGCGCACGGCGTCGGTGACCTGCCGCCAGGAGTCCGCCTGCTCGTCGGTGCTGAGGCCCGGTGTGCCCGGATTGGACTGACCGACCTGGTTCGGGTGCGCCCCCTCGGTGATGATCAGGCCGGCGGAGGCCCGTTGGGCGTAGTAGGCGGCCATGGACGTCGTCGCCCGACCGTCGGCGGTGGCGCGCACCCGGCTCATCGGCGCCATCACCACCCGGTTGGGCAGGGTGAGCCCGCTGAGTCGGTAGGGCCGCAGGAGTGTGGACACGGGAAAGCTCCTTCGCGTATCGGTGCCCGTGTTGGGACCAGCGGATACGCTAAATCCTCACATCGATGTGAGGGGCAAGTGAGGTGTCGTGGTTCACAGGGGAGAGACGATGAGGATCGGGGAGCTCTCGAAGCGGACCGGGGTGAAGGTGCGACTGCTGCGTTACTACGAGGAGAAAGGCCTGCTCGTGAGCGCCCGCAGCGACAGCGGTCAGCGCCGGTACACCGAGGCCGCGGTCGACCGGGTGGCGTTCGTCCGGCGGTTGCTGGTCGCCGGGGTGCCCAGCCACGCCATCGCCGAGATGCTGCCCTGCGCGGAAGCGCCCAGTCAGGAGACCATTGACCAGGCGATGGGGCGCCTGGCCCGGGAGCGCGACCGCATCACCGGGCACATCGACGACCTGGTTCGGGCCAGGATCGCGATCGACGGTCTGATGGAGACCGCTCGCGAGAATCGGGAGCGTCTGTCCGCGAGCCCGGAGGACTGACCCGCGGACCGCCTTCGCACGGTCCGGACGCGGGAGGCTCGACTGGCGCCGGGGAGGGGAGGAAGGTGCTCCGGGTGGAGGAGCCCGCGTGTTCAGCGGCTCCACCGAAGCCGGTACATGCCCGAGCCTCCATCACCCCCGGAACGAAACAGTCCGGTCCGCCACGTCTCCGGTGAGGAGTGCCTCCCCCGGCCCGTCAGCGGCGCGGGCGGGCCGCGAGCCCGTCGAGGAGCACGCCGAGCTGCCGTTCGAACCTCGGGGGGCCGTCGTCGCGGAGGTGCCCGGCGGCCTTGACCAGTTCGGCGCCGTCACCCAGCCACGCGTCACGCCCGGCGAGCGAGTAACGGTCCGGGTCGGCGCCGACCGGCTGGCCCCGCTCCTGTTCCTCGATGACGAAGCCGATCACGAACGCGGTGACCAGGTCGAGGGCGTCGTCCGCCTCGGCGAGCGTGAACCCGGCCGCGGTCAGGCGCGCGAGCCAGGGCTCCTTCGCCTTCACCACCTCCGGGTCGGAGATCCGCGTGCCGCTGAAGATGCGCGCCCCGTCCCGGTAGAGCAGGTACTCCGAGCGCAGGACGCGGGCGTAGGCGGCCACGTCGTCACGCCAGCCGGCACCGGGAGCGATCCCCGAGAGCGCGTCGGTGACGCGGCGCATGACGACCGTGCTCATCTCGTCCAGCAGTTCCCGCTTGTCGCGGACGTGCCAGTAGAGCGCGGGGGCTTTCACGCCGAGCCGGGAAGCGAGCGCGCGGACGGTGAGGGCGTCCATGCCCTCCTCGTTGAGCAGCTCGAGCGCCGCCGCCACGATCCGCTCCCTCGTGATGCCTTTTGCCACGGTTGACAGCTTAACAAAGTTCAGGCAGGTTTGGAGGCGCCAGAATTGAACTTAGTTAAGGAGTGCGCCGTGCGTGCTGCCGTCGTCAACAGCCCCGAATCGCCCCCCGTCTGCGCGGAGTTCCCGGACCCGGAACACAGGCCCGACCGGCCGCCGCTGCGTCTCGTGGGCGCGGGTCTGCACCACGTCGTCCGCGGGCTGGCATCCGGCCGCCACTACGGCAGCGAACACGCGTATCCCCTCGTACCGGGAGTCGACGCCGTGGCCCGGACCGAGGACGGACGGCTGGTCTACACGGGGCTCGCCCGGTCGCCGTGGGGCACGATGGCCGAACTGCTGGTCACCCCCTTCGAGGTGGAACTGCCCGCCGGGGCCGACCCGCTCGCGGTCGCCGCCGGCATGAACCCCGCCATGTCGGGATGGATGCCGCTGACCGCCCGCCGTGAGGAGGCGGGCGAGCCGGGCACCGTGCTGGTGCTCGGCGCGACCGGCGTGTCGGGCGGCCTGGCAGTCCGGGCGGCGCTGTCCCTCGGCGCGAAACGGGTCGTCGCGGCCGGGCGCGACCCCGAGGCGCTGGAGGCGCTGCGCGGCCTCGGCGCCGTCACCGTCCCGCTCGCGGCCGCCGCACCCGAAGCCTGGGCGGCCGCCCTCGGCGCGGTCGTCGCCGAGGCGCAGCCCGCGCTCGTACTCGACTTCGTGTGGGGCCCCGTCGCCGAGGCCGCCTTCGCCGCTCTGGGCAGGACCGGAACGGAGGACGACAGCGCGCCCGTCGACTACGTACAGATCGGCTCGCTCGCCGGAACCGAGGCGGCCCTGCCCGCGGCGCTGCTGCGCAGCCGGCGGATCCGGATCAGCGGCAGCGGTACGGGCTCGGTCTCGAAGGCCCGGGTGATCGCCGAACTTCCCGAGATCATCGCCCGGTTCGGCGACGGTACCTTCGACGCGCCGTACACCGTCTATCCGCTCAGCCGCGTCGGCGAGGCCTGGGCGCACCAGGGGCGCGCCCGCGCCGTCATCGTCCCGGACTGATCGGGCCCGGTCCAAGGAGAACGGAGAACGGCATCATGCGAAAGCGCGCACTGGTCGTCGGCCTGGGCATCGCGGGCATGGCCGCGGCGATCGGGCTGCGGCAGGCCGGCTGGACACCGGTGATCGTCGAACGGGCCCCGGAACGCCGGAGAGGCGGTTACTTCGTCGGACTGATGACGGAGGGCAGGCAGGCGGCCGTCGCCCTCGGTATCGCCGACCACCTCCACACCCGCAATCCGCCCGACGGCGGGAAGGCGTGGTCGCTGGACCGGCGCGGCAGGCGTGAGCCGGGCGTGGGTTTCCTGCACCAGCCGGGCGACCCCGTGGCGGTGGTCCGCGGCGACATAGAATCAGCTCTCTGGTGGAGCGCCTGCGGGGACGGGACGGACGAGCCCGTCGACGTGCGGTTCGCGACCACACCCGTCGAGATCCACACCGTCGGCGGCGACGTGCGGGTGCTGTTCGAGGACGCCGGCACCGGCGCACGGTACTCCGAGGGCTTCGACCTGGTCGTCGGCGCCGACGGGCTGCGGTCGAGCGTGCGCCGCACGGTCTTCGGCCCGGACGAGGACTACATGACGGACTGGGGCGCGATGGTCTGCGCGTTCCAGCTCCAGGAACAGGTGCCGTCCTTCGCCGAGGCGGACAGTGTCATCAGCGCCCGCGCGGGCCGTGCGGTGTGGGTGTTCGGGCTCGTCGACCGGCCCCCCACCGTCCTGCTGACCTACCGCACCGAAGACACCCGGAAGCAGTTCTCCGGGTCCGCGGTCCAGCGCCTGCGCACGGTATTCTCCGGGATGGACGATCCCGCGGTGCGGCACGCCCTGGCGGCCCTGGAGAGGACGCCGGAGTTCCTGTTCGACTCGGTGCACCAGGTGAGGATGCCCCGGTGGAGCAGCGGACGGGTCGTCCTTCTGGGCGACGCGGCGTGGTGTCCGAACCTCTACTCGGGGATGGGGGCCACAACCGCCCTCCGCGGTGGCGCCGAGCTCGGCAGGGCACTGCTGGAGTCCCCGGACGACCTCGACGCCGCCCTGGCCGCCTGGGAGTCGGGGCTGCGACCGTTCGTCAGGAGGCACCAGCGGATCGCGCGGCTGAAGCAGCAGATGTTCGTGCCGTCGAGCCGTCCCGTCGAGGAACTCCGCTCGGTGGTCCTGCGCCTCGCCTGCGCGGCGAGGGAGCGCAGGTCGGCGAAGGCCCGTGCCAGGGCGTCGGCGTGAACGAGACGGACCGTGCGGTCGCGAGCCTGCCTGTGAAGTACACATCGCCTGTGGAACACGAGAACCAGGAAACGGGGAACACCATGACCGTGGCCATCGCTGAGCATCCGTGGGACGGGGAGGACGGCGTCCGGCTGCGCCGGGCCATGCAGGTCGAACTGGCCGCCCGCTACAACATGCCCGACCAGGAGACCGAGCCGCCGACCGCCGAGACCGTCAGCGTGTTCCTCGTCGCCCGCGCCCCGGGCGGCGACGCGATCGGCTGCGGCGCCCTACGCCTGCTGGACGACGGCACGGCCGAGGTCAAACGGATGTACGTGGCCCCGCAGGCACGCGGCACCGGCGTGGCGACCCGCATCCTGCGTGCGCTGGAGGACCACGCCCGACGGCACGGGGTCAGCTCGCTGGTGCTGTCGACCGGCGTGAAGCAGCCCGACGCGATCCGCTTCTACGAGCGCGAGGGCTATCAACGGACCGACGGCTACGGGCCCTACGTCGGCGAGCCGCTGGCCAGGTGCTTCACCCTCCAGCTCAGCTGAACCGGGGACCGGTCGGGGCAGGGCCCCGCGGCCCTGCCCCGACCTCGCTCGGAATGATCGTGGGCTTTCCGCCCTTCCCGGCCCCGAAGCGGGCGGAAAGCCCAAGACCGCCACCGAAACCCTCACGCAACGGACACCATGGGCGTGGCCTCGGCCTTGAGGCCAAGACGGCGGTGGTCCGTCAGCCGGCCGGGGTTCCCGTCAAGGTGGTTCAGGAGAGGTTGGGTCACGCCAACCCGTCCATCACGATGAACATCTACGCTCATGCGCTCCCGGGCATGCAGGCCCACGCGGCTGAGCAGGTGGCAGCCCTCTTCGGCTGACACGATCCCGTTGCATCCTCCGTTGCGATCCGGGCATGAAAAAAGCCCTGTGACCAGGGCTTTTCATTGTGTCCGAGGGGGGACTTGAACCCCCATGCCCTTAACGGGCACTAGCACCTCAAGCTAGCGCGTCTACCTATTCCGCCACCCGGACAGGGTGGTCTCGGCACCTCAGCGCCGGACAGGACAACCATAGCAAAACTCTGAGGTGCCACGTACACGATTTGCGGAGACGGGGACGATGGTGGGAGGAAGGTCGGGAACCGAGAGAAGCGGAGATGCGGCATGGGTGACAAGGGCGGAGTGAACGGCGCCGGGGCCGAGGTGGCGGATCTGTGCCGGGAGCTCATCGCGATCGACACGTCCAACTACGGGGACCACTCGGGGCCGGGGGAGCGGGTCGCGGCCGAGTACGTCGCGGCCAGGCTCGACGAGGTCGGGGTGGCGAGTGAGATCTACGAGCCGCACCCGGGGCGCAGCAGCCTGGTGGCGCGGATCGAGGGGGCCGACCCGAGCCGGCCGCCGCTGCTGCTGCAGGGGCACCTGGACGTCGTGCCGGCCAACGCCGACGACTGGACGCACCACCCGTTCGCCGGCGAGGTCGCCGACGGGTGCGTCTGGGGCCGCGGCGCCGTGGACATGAAGGACATGGACGCCATGATGCTGGCGGTCGTGCGCCAGAGGCTGCGGGAGGGGCGCAAACCCCCGCGGGACATCGTGCTGGCGTTCCTCGCCGACGAGGAGGCGGGCGGGGCGTACGGCGCGCACTGGCTGGTCAGGGAGCACCCCGAGCTGTTCGCCGACTGCACCGAGGCGATCAGCGAGGTCGGCGGGTTCAGCGTCACCGTCGGCGAGGGCCGCCGGATGTACCTCATCGAGACCGCCGAGAAGGGCCTCGCCTGGATGCGGCTCACCGCGCGCGGGACCGCGGGGCACGGCTCGATGGTCAACGACGACAACGCGGTGACCGAGCTGGCCGCGGCGGTGGCCCGCCTCGGGCGGCACGAGTTCCCCGTCCGGCTGACCAAGACCGTGCGGACCTTCCTCGAAGAGGTGTGCGAGGCGTTCGGCATCGAGTTCAGCGAGGACGACGTCGAGTCCACCGTCGCCAGGCTCGGACCGGTCGCCAGCATGATCGGCGCGACCCTGCGCAACTCGGTCAACCCCACGGTCCTGGCGGGCGGGTACAAGGCCAACGTCATCCCGGGCGAGGCCACCGCCCAGGTGGACGGGCGCTTCCTGCCCGGTCTGGAGGAGGAGTTCTTCGCCGACGTCGACCGGTTGCTGGGGCCCAGGGTCACCCGCGAGTTCATCCAGCACCTGCCCGCCGTGGAGACCGGGTTCACCGGCGGCATCGTCAACGCCATGACCGAGGCCCTGCTCGCCGAGGACCCCGGAGCCATGGCCGTCCCCTACTGCCTGTCGGGGGGCACCGACGCGAAGGCCTTCGCCGAGCTGGGCATCCGGAACTTCGGGTTCGCGCCGCTGCGCCTTCCGCCGGAGCTGAACTTCTCGGGGATGTTCCACGGTGTGGACGAGCGCGTCCCGGTGGACGCCCTCCAGTTCGGAACGCGTGTCCTGGACCGCTTCATCGACCTCAGCTAGGGAACCTCCGGCGCGGGGGCGTTTCAGGCGCTGCCTCCCGGTGATCTTGACCTTTTCGGGGTCTCAACCGTCTCTGAGACCCCGAAAAGGTCAAGATCACCGGAGAGTGCCAGGAAGCGGACACCTTCCCGCAGTCCGGGGCCGCACCCGCCGTCGCCGCCCGCCGTGACCTCGCGATCCGCACGGCATGAGGCCGAGAAACCCTCCCAACGCCGGTGCGCGGAACACCCCCGCGCCGGAGAATCCCTGGAGCGGGGTCGTCCCGCTCGGCGGGATTACGGGAAATGGTCCGGTTCGGCCGCCATGTGGGAAAAGCAATGGGCCGCGCCGGAAATCCAATTCATTTCGGATAATGGCGTCCGAAGCGCCGGGGAGCCCCCGGCGCTTTTCCGTGGAGACGGTCGTGGCGGTTCCGCACCGGTGCTACGGTTACTCACAGTCCAAGAGCGATAGCTCTTCGTGACTAAGGGATGTGATCAGCTCAACCTCGGCCACGTCGTCGTCAGCGAGGGGTTATTCATGGTGTCCACGGACCGTAAGCGGCGGGGCGTCCCCGTCCGTGCGGTCCGGCGCTCCGCGAACCCCCTCTTGGCGCGCCTCCTCACCCTGGGCGGTCTGACCGTCGCGGGGTGGCTGCTCGCCGGAGTCGGCACCGCGTTCGCCGACGACGCCTTCCCCACGGAGCCGCGTGCCGAAACGTCGGCCGTGGCCGAGGAGCTCGAGCGGATCGCCGAGGACACCGCCGACCTCTCGCGGGTCGGCGGTGTGCTGGACGAGTCGCCCCGCGACGCCGGAGACCTCGTCTCCGAGACGGTGGAGACCGGGGGGAGGATCGGCGCCTACACCGAGTCCTCCCTGGTCGGAGAAGAGAAACCCCTCGCGGAGGGCGTTCCCGGAGGACTCGCGCGCCCCGCCGGGGAGATCGCGGACGGACTGCGCGGGACCGTCTGGAACACTCCCGGCCTCCGCCGGACCCCCGATCCGGACGCCGCCGCCCCTCTCGGCCCCCCGCCCGCGCCGACCGCGACGGAGCGTTCCTCCGCCGGCGAGGACGGCGGGGACGCGGTGGCCCGCGCGGGCCACGAGGTCCCGAGCCGCCGTTCCGCACACCTTCCGGGCGTCCCCGACGGCCTGTTCCTCCGGAGCGCGGGCGCGCCCGCGAACGCCGACCGCTCGCCGGCGGGGGACGCCGCGCACGCGGGCGACCCGTCCGAGGCCCCGGCCGCGCCTTCCGGCAAGCCGTGGCGGCCCGGGGCCGACTCCGCCGGGACCGTCTCCCCGTCGTCGGCCCCGAGCCCGACCGCGGGCTACCTGGCGCACCGCGTCGAGACGCCGCGGCTCGTCGCCGGGGGCGCCGCGCTGTCCGGCGGCCCGGCCCCGGCCGCGCGCGACGCCGCGGACGACCCCTCCTTCTCGCCTGACTAGCCAAGCCTCCGGGCCGTCCGGAACACCCGCGTCCGGGCCCGGGTGAGCGCCGCGCCGTCCAGGGCGCGAACCGCACCGGCCTGCCGCGGAGACCCGTTTCCGGTCGGACCGTCCACCGGCGACCTCGTTTCCGAATTCCCGGTCGCCGACCTGTCCCGCAATTCTCTTCTCGACACCAGAAGGAAAAAACACCATGCACGGAAAGATGCGAAAGACGGCTTTCGCGGCCCTCCTCGCGGCCGGGTTCTTCACGGTCGCCCCGATCACCCACGCGGACGCCGCCGCCTCCGCGCTCGGAGTGGACCAGATCCTCGAGGACATGAACTCCTCGGCCGCCATCTGCGGTGACGCGATCGTCCTGGGCTCGTTCGGATCCCTCTGCGAGGGCGGCGGGGCGACCGCCGCGGACAGGAGCGGCGACCGCGACGCCACCGGCTCCGGGGACGTCCACGCCCTCGGCGGAAACCAGGCGGCCACCGGCGCCGACGCGCCGGTCAACGTCTGCGGCAACGCGGTCGGAGGGGTGCTGGGAAGCGTCGGGACCGCCTGCTCCGACATCAACGTGAGCGGCACGGACGATGACGACGACGAGCCGTCCGGCGAGTGCGACGGCCGCGACCGGGGCTGCGGAGGCGAGGACCGGCCGGAGGAGCCCCCGAACCAGGGCGGGGAGAAGCCCGGGGGAGGGGACGACAAGGAGGGCAGCGAGGACCCCGGGGACAGGAGCGACCTCCCCCGGCCTCCCGCGGACGCCCCGGCAGACCCTGAGGAGCGGACCGGGACCGAGTCGTCGGGGATCACCACGCCCGTCCTCCCGTTGACCGGCGCCGAGACGACGACCCTGGTCAGCGGGGGGATCGTGGCGATCGTGCTGGGCATGGTCGCCCTCTACATCGGCTACAGCCACCGCGGGCGCAAGGACGGCCCGACCCTCTAGTCGGCGGCCGGGAGCACAGGGGGGCGGGCCCCGGCGGAATTTTTCCGCGGGGCTCGCCCTTGTTCCTGTCCGGCGGGGCCGCCCGGTGGCCGGGACCGGCCGCGGGTCGTCCGCGCCGTCCGCTCCACCGGCACGGTCCGCGCCGTCGGTGTGGGCTAACTCACATGGTCCTCATCTGGCGGATGATCCTGCGCCGCAGGGTGACGTGGCGGCTGCCGTCCAGGTACACCCGGACCCGGGCGAGCTCCCACCGGCCGTACTCGGCGTGCTCGGTGAGAGCCTGTCGGGCGACGTTCCTGGAAGTGCCGCGAGGGAAACGGAGTTCTTGGTACTCGTAGTCAAGCATTGCGTTTATTCTGCGACTGCCGACGGGTGTTGTGCCACACCGTTCGCACACGCTGGTGAATCACTTTGCTCATACGGGGAAGTTCCGAGCCTCACGGTCCGTCGCGCGGACGGGACGGGGGAGGCGAAGCCCGGCGACGTCGGTTACCGTCAGTGGCTGGGCAACCGACAGTTCGCGCCTCGCGTGGCGAGCGCGTAGACGACGCAAGGCTAGACGTAGGGGAAGACGTGCCACCCAAGAAGGGCAGCTCCGGTAGCAACGGCTCGAAGGACACCGCAGGCGGCGGGGGGAACCGGCTTGTCATCGTCGAGTCACCGGCCAAGGCCAAGACGATCGCGGGCTACCTCGGCCGCGGCTACGTCGTGGAGTCCAGCATCGGCCACATCCGCGACCTGCCCACCAAGGCGGCGGAGATCCCGGCCCGGTACAAGGAAGAGTCGTGGGCGCGTCTGGGCGTGAACGTCGACCACGACTTCGAGCCGCTCTACGTCGTCAACACCGACAAGAAGTCGCACGTCAAAAAGCTCAAGGACCTGATGGCCGAGGCCGACGAGCTCTACCTCGCCACGGACGAGGACCGCGAGGGCGAGGCGATCGCGTGGCACCTGCGCGAGGAGCTCAAGCCCAAGATCCCGGTCAAGCGCATGGTGTTCAACGAGATCACCAAGGACGCCATCCGGCGAGCCGCCGAGAACACCCGCGACCTCAACCTGCGTCTGGTCGACGCGCAGGAGACCCGCCGGATCCTCGACCGGCTGTACGGCTACGAGGTCTCCCCGGTGCTGTGGAAGAAGGTCATGCCGAAGCTCTCGGCGGGCCGCGTGCAGTCCGTCGCGACCCGGCTGGTGGTCGAGCGCGAGCGTGAGCGCATCGCGTTCACCTCCGCCGAGTACTGGGGCCTCAAAGCCGTCTTCGACACCGTCGCCGGCGGCTCCGACGACACCCCGGCGGGCTTCCCGGCGAACCTGGTCACCGTGGACGGCGCCCGCGTCGCCCAGGGCCGCGACTTCACCTCCGAAGGGGTGCTGCGCTCGCCCGAGGGCGTCCTGCACCTGGACGAGGAGGCCGCCCGCGGCCTCGCGGCCCGCCTGGCCGGAGCCGAGTTCGCGGTGCGCTCGGTGGAGCGCAAGCCCTACCGCCGCTCGCCGTACGCGCCGTTCCGCACCACCACCCTCCAGCAGGAGGCGTCGCGCAAGCTCGGCCTGTCCGCCAAGCAGACCATGCAGGTGGCGCAGAAGCTGTACGAGAACGGCCACATCACCTACATGCGCACCGACAGCACCACGCTGTCCGAGAGCGCCGTGGCCGCGGCCCGCGACCAGGTCACCCGCCTGTACGGCGGCGACTACCTGCCCCCCGCGCCGCGGGTCTACGCCAGCAAGGTGAAGAACGCCCAGGAGGCGCACGAGGCGATCCGCCCGGCCGGGGAGTCCTTCCGGACGCCCGCCGAGACCGGCCTGCGCGCCACCGAGCTCCGCCTCTACGACCTCATCTGGAAGCGCACCGTCGCCTCCCAGATGAAGGACGCCGTCGGCGAGTCGGTGACCGTGCGGATCGCGGGCGCCTCCGCCACGGGCGAGGCCGTGGAGTTCACCGCCACCGGCAAGATCATCACCTTCCACGGCTTCCTCAAGGCCTACGTGGAGGGCTCGGACGACCCGCAGGCCGAACTCGACGACCGCGAGCGGCGGCTGCCCCCGGTGGACGAGGGCGACGCGCTCAAGGCCGAGAGCGTCGAGGCCGAGGGGCACAGCACCCGCCCGCCCGCCCGCTACACCGAGGCGTCGCTGGTCAAGGAGCTGGAGGACCGCGAGATCGGCCGGCCCTCCACCTACGCCTCGATCATCGGCACCATCCTGGACCGGGGGTACGTGTTCAAGAAGGGCTCGGCGCTGGTGCCGTCCTTCCTGGCCTTCGCCGTGGTGCAGCTGCTGGAGCGGCACTTCGGGAACCTGGTCGACTACGACTTCACCGCGCGCATGGAGGACATGCTCGACGACATCGCGCGGGGCGAGGCCGAGCGGGTGCCGTGGCTGCGCCGGTTCTACCACGGCGGCGGCGAGGAGAGCGGACTCAAGGAGCTGGTCGGCGACCAGCTCGGCGAGATCGACCCCAAGGAGATCAGCTCCTTCCCCCTGCCCGGCACCGACATCATGCTGCGGGTCGGCCGCTACGGCCCCTACCTGGACCGCGACGGGCAGCGGGTGAACGTGCCCGAGGACCTCGCCCCCGACGAGCTCACCAAGGACATGGCCGAGGAGCTGTTCGCGCAGCCCAGCGGGGACCGCGAGCTCGGCACGGACCCGGCGACCGGCCGCGCGGTCGTGGCCAAGAACGGCCGGTTCGGCCCCTACGTCACCGAGGTCATCGAGGAGCCCGAGGCGCCGGCCCCGGCCGAGGCCGACCCCAAGCCGAAGGCCCGGACGAGGAAGGCGGCCGCGCCCAAGCCGCGCACCGCCTCGCTGCTCAAGTCCATGTCGCTGGACACGGTCACGCTGGAGGACGCCCTCAAGCTGCTGTCGCTGCCGCGCGTGGTCGGCGAGATCGACGGCGCCGAGGTCACCGCGCAGAACGGCCGGTTCGGCCCGTACCTGAAGAAGGGCACCGACAGCCGCTCGCTGGAGACCGAGGAGCAGATGTTCACGGTCACCGTCGAGGAGGCCAGGGAGATCTTCGCCAAGCCCAAGCAGCGAGGCCGCCGCGCGGCCGCGCCGCCGCTGCGCGAACTGGGCGACGACCCCGAGACCGGCAAGCCGATGGTGATCAAGGAGGGGCGTTTCGGTCCCTACGTCACCGACGGCGAGAGCAACGCCTCCCTGCGCAAGGGCGACGAGGTGGAGTCGATCACGGTGGAGCGCGCGGCCGAACTGCTGGCCGAGCGCCGCGCGAAGGCCCCGGTGAAGAAGAAGCCCGCGGCCACCCGCAAAGCCCCGGCCAAGAAGCCCGCGGCCAAGCGGAGCACGACGAAGAAGCCCTAGGGATCCTCGGGCGCGGGGGCCGTCCGCCGCGTGAGGGCTTCGTTGATGATCGTGACGTCAGCGTTCCATGGTGTCCGTTTCGAGGGACGCTGGCGTCACGATCATCGGTAGTCCCTCCTCCGGACGCCGAACAGCCCGCGCACCACCGGGCCGGGAACCCGGGTCCGCGGCGGAGTGGGGCGAATCACGTTTCGGGGTGTGCCGGTGAACACCCAGTGGAGTGGCAACAGGCGCGCGCATTCGTTGTTAAAGGGCCGTCCGTAAGCGTTGCGCGACCCGCAACCGTCGATACGCTGTTCGCCATGAGCAGACCCGCACCCCTCGGAGCGCCTGGCGAGGCGCGCAACGTTCTCGCGATCAAGCCGTTCCGGCGGCTGTGGATCTCGCTGTCGCTGTCCAGCCTCGGCGACTGGCTCAGCCTGCTCGCCCTCGTGTCGCTGGCCACGATCCTCACCGAGGACAACGGGCCGCTCGTGCAGTACTTCGCGGTGAGCGGCGTGGTGGTCCTCAAGGTGCTGCCGTCGGTGCTGCTCAGCCCGATCGCCGGAGCGCTGGCCGACCGCGTCGACCGCCGCCTCACCATGGTCGTGGGCGACATCATCCGCGGCCTGCTGTACATCTCGATCCCGATCGTGGGACGCCTGGACTGGCTGCTCATCGCCAACTTCCTGGCCGAGTGCGTGGCGCTGTTCTGGGGCTCCGCCAAGAACGCCACCGTCCCCGACCTGGTCCCCAAGCGCAGGCTGGAGCAGGCCAACCAGCTCGGCCTGCTCACCACGTACGGCTCGGCGCCGGTGGCCGCGGGGCTGTTCGCGCTCCTGGCCTCCTTCAGCTCGGTCCTGGGCGCGCTGTTCCCCGCGCTCCAGGCGCCGGAGGCGGACCTCGCCCTCTACATCAACGGCGCCGCCTTCCTGGTCGCGGCCGCCGTCGTCTGGACCCTGCCGATCCCCCGGAGCCGGTCCGTCGAGGGCACCCCCCGGCCGTCCGTGCTGCGCGCGGTCTGGGACGGCTGGCGCTTCGCGGGGACGACCCCGCTGGTGCGCGGCCTGCTGCTGGGGATGCTCGGCGCGTTCGCCGCGGGCGGCGCGGTCATCGGCGTCGCGCGGATCTTCGTGGGCGACCTGGGAGCGGGCAACGCCGGGTTCGGCGTGATGTTCGGCGCGGTCTTCACCGGTATGGCGATCGGCATGTTCGCCGGACCCAGGGTCCTGCGCGACTTCAACCGCCGCCGCCTGTTCGGACTGGCCCTGGGCGTGTCGGGCTTCGCACTCCTGCTGGTCGGGCTGATCCCCGACATGGTGATGGCCGCGGTGCTCACCACCTTCCTGGGCGTCGGCGCGGGAGTCGCCTGGGCGATCGGCCTGACCATGCTGGGCCACGAGGTCGAGGACGAGATCCGCGGCCGCACCTTCGCCTTCCTGCACGCCACCGCCCGCATCGTGCTGATGGGCTCGGTCGCCGCGGCGCCGCTGGTGGCGGCCCTGATCGGCTCGTACGGCTTCGAGGTGGGCGAGCTCAGCTACGACTTCCACGGCACGGCGGGCGTGCTGCTGATCGCCGCGGTGCTGCTCGTCATCGTCTCCTTCGTGGCCTACCGGCAGATGAACGACGAGCACGAGGTGTCGCTGCTGGCCGAGCTGGTGGCCTCGCTGCGGGGCGTGCCGGCCAAGCCGGCTCCCGAGTCGGCCGGGGCCGGCGGGATGTTCCTGGTCCTGGAGGGCGGCGAGGGCGCGGGCAAGTCCACCCAGACCCGCCAGCTCGCGATCTGGCTGCGCGAGGAGGGCTTCGACGTGCTGACCACCCGGGAGCCCGGCGCCACCAAGATCGGCATGCGGCTGCGCGCGATGCTCCTGGACAAGGAGAACACCGGCATGTCGGCGCGGGCCGAGGCGCTGCTGTACGCGGCGGACCGCGCCGAGCACGTCGACTCGGTGATCCGGCCCGCGCTGGAGCGGGGGGCGATCGTCATCAGCGACCGCTACGTCGACTCCACGCTGGCCTACCAGGGCGCCGGCCGGGAACTGGTGCAGGAGGAGATCGCCGAGCTCAACGGCTGGGCCACCGGCGGGCTGGTGCCGGACCTGACCATCCTGCTGGACCTGCCGGTGGGCCAGGGGATGGAGCGCCACGGCGGCCGCCCCGCCGACCGCCTGGAGGCCGAGTCCGACGAGTTCCACGAGCGCGTCCGCAAGGGGTTCCTGGAGCTGGCCGACCGCGACCCCGACCGTTATCTGGTCCTGGACGCCCAGGACCCGCAGGAGGCCGTCACCAAGGCCATCCAGCGCCGCCTGCGTCCGCTCCTGCCCGACCCGGTCCCCGACGACGCCGAGGAGATCACCGGAATGCTCCCGGTGATCCGGGACTGACCGACCGACCGGAGTCCGGTGAGGGGCGGCGCCGTGCCACGGCGCCGCCCCTCGTCGTCCGGGACCCCGCTGGTCCGGGCCGCGTCCGCGCGGGCGGGGCGGCCGCAACCGCGCGGACCGCGCCCCGATGTCGCCGGGGGCTCCTATGCTGGTCGTGATGAGCGTCTTCGACGACCTGGTGGGCCAGGACACGGTGATCGAGCAGCTGCGCTCGGCCGCGCGGGCGGCCGACGGGCTGCTCGCGGGCAGCGGCGGCGCGGGGATGACGCACGCCTGGCTGTTCACCGGGCCGCCGGGGTCGGGGCGGTCGGAGGCGGCGCGGGCGTTCGCCGCCGCGCTGCAGTGCCCCGACGGCGGCTGCGGGCACTGCTCCTCCTGCCACCAGGTGTTCTCCGGCACCCACCCCGACCTGCTGTACGTGCGGCCCAGCGGGCTGAGCTTCGGTGTGGACAAGACGCGCGACCTCGTCCTGCGCTCGGCCTCCAGGCCCACCGGGGGCCGGTTCCGGGTGGTGCTCTTCGAGGACGCCGACCGCGCCACCGAGGCCGCCTCCAACGCGCTGCTCAAGGCCGTCGAGGAGCCGTCCCCGCGCACGATCTGGCTGCTGTGCACGCCCACCGCCGAGGACCTGCTCGTCACCATCCGCTCCCGGTGCCGCCTGGTGACCCTGCGCACCCCCACCACGCGGGCCGTGGTGGACGCCCTGGTGGGCCGGGACGGCGTCGCCCCGGACCTGGCCGCCGAGGCCGCACGCGCCTCGGCCGGGCACTTCGAGCGCGCGCGGGCGCTGGCGGGTGACCCCGCGGCCCGCAGGCGGCGCGAGGAGGTGCTGGCCATCCCGGCCCGCCTGGACGGCCTGGGGGCCTGCGTCACCGCGGCCGCCCGCCTGTACGAGCTCGCCGAGGCCGAGGCCAAGGAGACCACCGGCGCGCTGGACGAGCAGGAGAAGGCCGACATGAGGGCGGCCTTCGGCGAGGGGTCCACCGGGAAGGGAGTGGCCAAGGCGGTGCGCGGGGCGGCGGGCGCCCTCAAGGACCTCGACGACCAGCAGAAGCGCCGCGCCACCAGGATCAAGCGCGACACCTACGACCTCGCCCTGATGGACCTGGTCGCCTTCTACCGCGACGTGCTGGCGATCCAGCTCGGCGCCCGGGTGGAGCTGCCCACCGCCGACCGCGACGCCGACCTGCGCGGGGTCGCCCGGTCGTCCACGCCGGAGGCCACCCTGCGCCGCATCGACGCCATCATGGAGTGCCGCCGCCGCATCGGCGCCAACGTGCACCCGCAGATCGCCATGGAGGCGATGACGGCGGCGCTGTACACGGGCTGATCCTCGCGGTGATCTTGACCTTTCCGGGGTCTCAGAAGCGGTTGAGACCCCGGAAAAGTCAAGATCACCGCGAGAGGGCCATCGCCTAGGCTTCTCCCATGCCCATGATGATGGCGGTGAGCTTCGAACGGTACGGGCGGCTCCACTACCTCGACCCGGGGGCGACCAGCCCGCGGGTCGGGGACAAGGTGCTCGTGCCGACCGACGAGGGGCCCGAGGTCGCCGAGTGCGTCTGGGCGCCGCAGTGGGTGAGCGAGGAGGTCGACGGGCTGCCGGTGTGCGAGGGGATCGCCACCGAGGACGACCTCGCCAGGGACGAGTACGTCCGGCGGCGGCGGGCCGAGGTGCGGCCGGTGGCCAAGCGGCTGATCCGTGCCCGGGGACTGCGGATGAAGATCGTGGGCGTCGACTACGTCGCCGCGCGCAACGCCTTCACCGTCTACTTCTCCGCGCCGTCCCGGGTGGACTTCCGGGCCCTCGTGCGCGAACTCTCCAGGACCCTGGAGGCGCGGGTGAGGCTGCGCCAGGTCGCCGCGCGCGACGAGGCCCGCCTGCAGGGCGGGATCGGCCCGTGCGGGCGGGACCTGTGCTGCGCGACCTTCCTCAAGGACTTCGAGCCCGTGACGATGCGCATGGCCAAGGACCAGGGCCTTCCCGCGAACCCGATGCGGATCTCGGGCGCGTGCGGCAAGCTCATGTGCTGCCTCAAGTACGAGCACCCGCTGTACCAGGAGTTCAAGGCGGACGTCCCCGCGGGCGGCAGGGTGCGGACCCCGGACGGGGACGGGGTCGTCGTCGGGCACAATGTTCCCGCCGAGAAGGTGGTCGTCCGCCTCAGCGCGAGCGGGCGGCGCTGCGCGTGCGACCGCTCGGACGTGTGCGGTCCGCGGCAGGCATACGAGGGCTCCCATGGGGGCGACGACGGCACCGAGAGCGGGAGCGCGTGAAGACAACTGGCTGGATCACCGGAGCGCTGGCCGTCGTGCTGGTCGCGGCGGGATGCTCGGGAGAGGGGGCCGGTGGGCCGGGCGCCTCGGCCGACCCGCTGTCCGCGTTCCACACCCAGGAGATCGACTGGGAGGACTGCGGAGGCGGCTTCGAGTGCGGCGCCTACGAGGTGCCGATGGACTACGAGGACCCCGACGGGCGGCGGCTGGAGATCGCGGTGAAGCGGCTGCCCGCCTCGGGGGCGGACCGGATCGGTTCGCTGCTGGTCAACCCCGGCGGGCCCGGCGGTTCGGGCGTCGAATACGTCGGAGCGGCCCATGGCGTCATCTCCGAGCAGGTCCGCGAGCGGTTCGACGTCGTCGGCTTCGACCCGCGCGGAGTCGGCCGGAGCAACCCGCTGTACTGCCTCGAAACGGAGGAGCTGGACGACTTCCTCGGCCTGGAGATGGACAGCGAGGACGGTGACGGAGACCCCACCGAGGTCACGGACGAAGGGCTGGCGGAGCTGGAGGAGGCCAACCGCGGGTTCGTCCAGGCCTGCCAGGACCGGTCCGGCGACCTCCTGGCGCACGTGGGCACCGCCGACGTGGCGCGGGACATGGACGTGCTGCGGGCCGTGCTCGGCGACGACAAGCTCACCTACCTCGGCAAGTCGTACGGCACCTCCATCGGCACCTACTACGCGGAGCTGTTCCCGCGGAACGTGCGCGCGCTGGTGCTGGACGGCGCCGTCGACCCCGAGGGCGACCAGCTGGAGATCAGCGTCGAGCAGGCGGGCGGCTTCACCACGGCGCTGAACGCCTTCGTCGGGGACTGCCTCGCCCTGCCCGACTGCCCGCTGTCCGACGGCCCCGACACCACCGTCGAGGAGGGCGTCGACCGGATCGGCGAACTGCTGGAACAGGCCGCCCGCGAACCGCTGGAGAACCGGGCCGACGACCGCGAGGTCAACCGGCCCCGCACGGAGATGGGCGTACTCGCGGCGCTGTACAGCGAGTCGTTCTGGCCGGACGTGCGCGCGGGCCTGGCCGACGCGATCGACAGCGGAGACGGCACCGCGCTGCTGCAGCTCGGCGACATGCTGTACGCCCGCAAGAACCGCGACGAGTACGAGAACTCCACCGCCGTGCTGGTGGCGGTGAACTGCGCGGACCGCGAGAGCCCGCGTGACATCGCCGTGTACGAGGAGGCCGCGCGCACCGCCGCCGAGACCTCGCCGCTGTTCGGTCCGACGTTGGCCTGGGGCGCGCTGACGTGTGCGTACTGGCCGGAGGAGGCGGTGGCCGAGCCGATCGAGCTGGACGGCGACGGGGCGCCGCCGATCCTGGTCGTGGGCACCACCCGGGACTCGGCCACGCCGTACCAGTGGTCGGAGGACCTGGCCGCGGCCCTGGACACGGGCGTGCTGCTCACCTGGGAGGGGGACGGCCACACCGCCTACCGGTCGGGGGACGACTGCGTCGACCAGGCCGTCGACACCTACCTCCTGGAGACCACGGCGCCCGCGGAGGGGACGGTCTGCGACCTCCCGTAGGGGCCTCGCTCCCGGGCCTCCGCCGGTGGCCGTGCGCCGGGCCCGGGCCTCGCACACGGCCACCGGCGGAGCGGAGACCCGCAACCGGTCGGCGACGGAGCGCCTGCCCGGACCAAAACTTCGCCAAGTCCGGGCCGCGCCGGGTCGCACCCCTCCGTTGAGGGAACGTCCGTTCCCGGGGACTGAAGTGCGGGGGGAGACATGAAGCGGACGGAATCCCCTCCGGCCCCGCTTTCCCACGGGCCGGAGGACGGCGGCGCAGCCTCGGGGCGTACGGCCGCGACGGCGGTACAGACATCGGCGGGACCCCGGGTCCCGGAGCAGACGGACTTCCTGGACGCGTATCCGGGGTACGTCGACACGGCCGGGCTGGACGAGCTGCGGGCGGCCGAATACCGCTACCTGGACGAGAACGGCCACCTCTACCTGGACTACACCGGGGGCGGCCTGCCCGCCGAGGCGCAGATCCGGGCGCACGCGCAGCGGGTGGCGCGCGGATGCTTCGGGAACCCGCACTCGACCAGCCCGGCGTCGACGGCCTCGACCGAGCTCGTGGAGCGGGCGCGGGCCGCGGTGCTGCGCTACTTCAACGCCCAGCCGGAGGAGTACGCGGCCGTCTTCACCGCCAACGCGACGGGGGCGTGCCGGCTGGTCGGGGAGGCGTACCCGTTCCAGCCGGGGCGGCGGTTCGTGCAGCTGGTGGACAACCACAACTCGGTGAACGGCATCCGCGAGTTCGCGCGCTCGCGGGGGGCGCAGATCGACACGGTCGGCCTCACCGGCCCCGAGCTCCGCGGGGACGAGGAAGGGGTGCGCGCCGCGCTGAGCCGCCCGGTGCCGCCGACGCTGCGCCCCGCCGGGCGGTCGGGGCTCCTCGCCTATCCGGCGCAGAGCAACTTCACCGGGGTCCAGCACCCCCTGGGGTGGATCGAGACCGCCCATGACCACGGCTTCGACGTGCTCCTGGACGCGGCCGCCTACGCGCCCGCCAACCGGATCGACCTGGGCGAGACCAAACCCGACTTCATGCCGGTGAGCTGGTACAAGATCTTCGGTTACCCGACGGGCCTGGGCTGCCTGGTGGTGCGCAGGGAGGCACTGGCCAGGCTGGAGCGCCCGTGGTTCTCGGGCGGCACGATCCGGTCCGCCAGCGTGGCCGGGGACTGGCACCACCCGGCCGAAGGGGAGTCCGCCTTCGAGGACGGCACCCTCAACTACCTCTCGATCCCGGACGTGGAGGTGGGACTGCGCTGGCTGTCCGGAATCGGGGTGGAGACCGTGCGCGCCCGTGTCCGATGCCTCACCGGGTGGCTGCTGGACCGCCTGACCGCGGCCCGGCACGCCACCGGGGAGCCGCTGGCGCGCGTCTACGGGCCGGTCACCACCGAGGCGCGCGGGGGCACGGTCGCCTTCAACTTCCTCGACCCGGCGGGGACGGTCGTCGACGAGCGCGTCGTCGCCCGTGACGCGGCCGCCCGGCGCATCTCCCTGCGGACCGGCTGCTTCTGCAACCCGGGGGCGGGCGAGGCGGCCTTCGAGCTGGACCGGGACGTTCTGGCCTCCCGGGCCCTGCGCACCGCCGCCACCCTCGACGACGTCATGAGCGCGCTGGGCATGCCGTCGGGAGGCGCGATCCGCGTCTCGACGGGGCTGGTCAGCAACATCGCCGACGTGTCCCGCTTCCTCGACTTCGCCCTCGCCACCTACCTCGACCGCTTCCCCGACACGCGGGACCTGCCGTCCCGCCTGGCCTGCTGACACCGGACCCGCCCGGCCCGCCGACACCGGACCGGTATCCGTTCCGGCCACACCGCCGCACACGCTAGACTGATTGCGCCTCGCCACGAGGCCACGCCGCCTTAGCTCAGTCGGCCAGAGCGACGCACTCGTAATGCGTAGGTCAAGGGTTCGATTCCCTTAGGCGGCTCCCAGGTGAAAGGCCCTTCCCGGCTTCGGGAGGGGCCTTTCACGTTGACGCCCCGCCGACGCGGGCGCGGACGCCGGCGGCCGACACCGGGAGTGAAGACCATGGCAGCACCCCACCTGCGCTCCGACCCCGCCTTCCTCGCGTTCTGGGAGGAGCGCCACATCGGCTTCCTGTCCACGGCGCGGCCGGACGGCACGCCCCACCTCGTCCCCGTCGGGGTCACCTACGACAGCGAGGCCGGCGTCGCCCGCGTCATCACCAGCGGGGGCAGCAGGAAGGCGCGCAACGTCCGCGCCGGCGGGCCGGGGGCCGTCGTCGCGGTGAGCCAGGCCGACGGAGCGCGCTGGGCGACCCTGGAGGGGACCGCGGTCGTCAACGACGACCCGGCGGCCGTCGCCGACGCGGTGGAGCGGTACACCCGCCGCTACCGCCCGCCGAGGCCCAACCCCGAGCGCGTCGTCATCGAGATCACCGTCACGAGGACGATGGGCACGGTCAAGCCCCGCTGACCCCTCTTCCCGGTGATCTTGACCTTTTCGGGGTCTCAACCGCTTCTGAGGCCCCGAAAACGTCAAGATCACCGGGAAGAGGGCCGGGGTCAGGGGCGGGGCAGGGTCCGGGCCAGGGCGGGGAACGCGCCGAGGTAGCCGTCGAGCAGGGTCCGCGCGGTGGTGACCGAGTCCACCAGGGGGTGCGCGGCGAAGGCGCGCAGGGCCGCGGTGCGCGATCCGGTGCGGACGGCCTCCATCACCTCGCGGTCCACGGCCTTGACCGTCTGCACCAGGGCGGCCTGGTGCGGGGCGAGCGGGTCGACCGCCAGGGGGCGGGCGCCCGAGCCGTCGACCAGGCAGGGGACCTCCACCACCGCGTCGGCGTCCAGGCCGGGCAGGGCTCCCCGGTTGCGGACGTTCACGATCAGCCGGGTCGGCTCGTCGCGGGCGACCGCGCGCATCACCGCCAGGGCCACCTGCTCGTAGCCGCCGCCGTCGAGGTCGGCGGCCTCCCGCCGCACGCCCCCGGCGGCGCGGCGGTTGTCGGCCATGTAGGTCTCCTCCCGCTCCAGCCGGGTGCGGTCCCACAGCTCGTACGCCCGCTCCGGGTGCTCCGCGGCCGCGCGGTAGAAGTCGCGCTGCTGCTCGACGATCTGCTCGCCGCGCGTCCGCCCGCCGTCCGCCGTCCCCGCGACCGCCGCGAGGGACTCGCGGGCCAGGTAGTAGTAGTGCAGGTACTCGTTGGGCAGCGCCCCCAGCGCGCGCAGCCACGCCGCGCCGAACAGCCGCCCCTCCTCGAACGAGTCCAGCGCCGCCTCGTCGGCCAGCAGGTCCGGGAGGCGGTCCCGCCCGTCCGCGTGCAGGCCGCGGAGCCAGCCCAGGTGGTTGAGCCCCGCGTAGTCGAAGCGCGCCCGCGCCGGGTCCAGCCCGAGCGCGCGCGCCGCCCGCCGCCCCAGCCCCACGGGGGAGTCGCAGATCCCCACCACGCGGTCGCCCAGCACCCGCGCCATCGCCTCGGTGACCAGGCCCGCCGGGTTGGTGAAGTTGATCGTCCACGCTTCGGGCGCGACCCGTTCGACGGCGCGCGCGATCTCCACGGCCACCGGCAGGGTGCGCAGCCCGTAGCTGATCCCGCCCGCGCCCACCGTCTCCTGCCCGAGCACCCCGGCGGCCAGCGCCACCCGCTCGTCCAGCACCCGGCCCGCCGTCCCGCCCACCCGGATCGCGGAGAAGACCATGTCGCTGCCGCGCAGCGCGGCCTCCAGCCCGCTCTCGACGCGCACGGCCAGCGGCGGTTCCCCGTGTGCGGCGCGGTGCGCGTCGCGTTGGCGCTCCAGCACCGCGCCGATCGCGGCCAGGCGCCGGGGGTCGTCGTCGAACAGCACGACCTCGGTGACGGGCGCGTCCGCGCGCAGGGAGTCCGCCAGGAGGGCCCGGTGCACCAGGGGGACACGGAAGCCGCCCCCGCCGAGGATGGTCAACCGCACGTCCGTTCCCCTTTCGGTCCGCCGACGCCCGCCAGCCTATCCACGCGGGGCCGATGGCGTTTTTCCGCCGGTGCGGTGACGGTGGAGGCGGCTACCCTACGGTTCTAAACCACGAGACGCGCAGGGGGCCGGCATGGCGACGAACGGAGAAGCAGCAGCCCAGGAGCTGGCGTCGGGGTACGGGAAACTCGAATCGACTCCCCTCGTCGGCGAGCCGCGGGACGTGCTGGAGGGGTCGCGCAAACCCGACGGGCCCGCGATCGACCTGGCGTTGAGCGGGACCGTCTTCTTCGACATCGTGCTGACCGGACTGGCCACGCCGCCCGCCAGCGGGACCGAGGTCGGCGCGAAGGGGATGGGGTCCTGTCCGGGCGGTGTGGCCAACATGGCGGTGGCCGCGTCCCGGCTGGGCCTGCACACCGCCGTCGCGGCGGCCTTCGGGGAGGACGTGTACGGCGACTTCTGCTGGGAGACGCTGTCGGCGCAGGAGATGGTCGACCTCTCGGCGTCCAAGCGGATCCCCGACTGGCACTCGCCGTTCACGGTCTCGCTGGCCTACCGGGACGACCGCAGCATGGTCACGCACGAGCACCCCTCGCCGGTCCCGCTGCACGACATGGCCCGCGAACTGCCCCGCGCCCGTGCCGCCTTCGTCAGCCTGAGCGCGGACGGAGACGTGCCGCAGTGGGCGCTGGACCAGGCGGGGGAGGGCACGCGGCTGTTCGCCGACGTCGGCTGGGACGACAGCCAGCGGTGGCCGAGCTCGGTGCTGGACCAGCTGCGGCACTGCCACGCGTTCATGCCCAACGCGATCGAGGCGATGTCCTACACCCGTACGGGCAGCCCGGCGCTGGCGCTGGAGGCGCTGGCCGAGTACGTGCCGGTCGCGGTCGTCACCGACGGTCCGCGCGGCGCGCTCGCGGTGGACCAGACCACGGGGGAGCGCGCCGAGGTCGAGGGCATCGTGCTGGACGCGGTCGACACCACCGGCGCGGGGGACGTGTTCGGGGCCGGGTTCATCGTGGGCACGCTGGCGGGGTGGCCGCTGGAGCGGCGGCTGCGGTTCGCCAACCTGTGCGCCGCGCTGTCGGTGCAGCACACCGGCGGTTCGCTGTCCGCCCCGGGCTGGGCCGACATCGCCGCGTGGTGGGGGCAGCTGCACGCGGCCCGCCACGACGCGAACTGGCTGAGGCTGAGCAGGGAGTACGACTTCCTGTCCGACCTCGTCCCCCTGCCGTGGCGTCCCACCGACCAGCGCCGGGCCAGTGCCACCATCGGGCTGCGGCACTGACGGGGCCCGGCGCCGGGGGCGCCGGAGCGGCCGGGGACGGAGAGCTTATGGAGGTTCCGGCGCGGGGGTGAATTCGGGCACCGGTGGTTTTGTTGACGGTCGTGGGTTTTCCGCCCGTTTCGGGGCCGGGAAGGGCGGAAAGCCCACGACCGTCAACGAACCCCTCACGCGACGGACGTCATGGGCGCGGCCTCGGCCCTCACCCGCCGTCGCCGCCCGCCGTGACCTCGCGATGCGCGTGGCGTGAGGCCGAAAGACCCACCCGAAGCACCGGCACGCCGAACCACCCCCGCGCCGAAGGTTCCCTACAGGGGGACGTTGACGCAGGCCAGGCGGTCTCCGGCCGTTCCGGCGTGGCCGGCTGCGGTCTGGGTGTGCTCCTTGTGGATCACCACCGAGTTGGCCTCGCCCGCGCGGGGCGCCCAGGTGACGGACGTCTGGGCGGAGGCGGCGCCCTCGGCGTCGGTGCGGAAGTCCAGCCAGACCTCGTTCCGGGGGTTGGCGTAGGCGGGGTCGGTGGAGGGCTGCTCGGGGTCGGCCTCGTTCTGGTAGTGCGGCCCCGAGTCGGCCGGGTCCTCGCCGCAGGGCTCGGTGTGCAGGTGGGCGCCGTAGTCGCGGTCCGGTCGCAGGCCCGTCACGGAGAGGGTGAAGCCGGTGGCCGAGCCCGCGGGGGCCACCGACACCTGGATGGTGGACTCCGCGGGGACGGCCTCCTCGTCGTAGGTGACGGCGGTCGCCCCCTCGCTCCAGGCCGCGAAGGACTCCGAGACCTGGAGCGACTGCCCGGACGACTCGGCGGTCCCGGGAAGGGCGGTGGGCCCCGGCTCGGGCGGTCCGTCGGGGTTGGTCGCCGCGTTCTCGCAGCCGGTGAGCAGCAGAGCGGACAGGGCGATCCCGATGACGGTCGGTGTGGTGCGCACGGTGGAGGGCTCCCCGGGTCGGTGGCGGACGAACAGCCGACACGTTACCCAAAGTGTTCGAGCGAATGCACAGGGTTTCCGGTAAGTCGGGGGGCTCAGGCCGGGACCGGGGCGGGGAAGGGGGTGCGGAAGTCGAACGCCTCGGGGGTGGGACCTTTTTCCCGGATCAGGTCGAGGCGTTCGCCGGCCTCCGCCAGAGTGGGTACGTGTCCCGCGGGGATCCACCACAGGACCAGGAAGACGCCGTCCAGCCGGGTGAACCACTCGCGGCGGCGGCGCAGCAGTTCGAGGTGGTCGGTGCGGTAGGTGAAGTCCCACAGGGACTCGGAGGACTCCCACACCGAGAAGTTGATCAGCAGGTCGTCGCCGAAGGGGCGCTCCTCGGTGGCGTCGTTGGCGCCCTCGGAGCGGAACCGCCACACGAAGCCGGGGCTGGCGTCGGCGAGGCTGTTGATCGGGTCGAGCATGGCGACGAAGTCGGACATCCGGGGGGTGTCGAGGGGGGCGTTGAGGACGCCCACGTTCATCTGGGCGAGGTGGTAGCCACTCATGAGGAGGAGTCCATCATGTCCCCGGCTTCTAAGTCAATCAATTTTGTTTTTAGAAATGGCGACGCAGCAGCCGTCCGCCCGCGGGGCCATGCGCGCGGTGAACCCCTCGGCGCCCGAGCCCGCGAGCAGGCCGCTCAGCAGCTCCAGGTTCATCCCGCAGGCCAGCGGGGGGAACGCGCGGGCGAGGGTGTGGAACGGGCAGTTGCGCAGCCGCAGCGTGCCGGGGGAGTCCGCGTCGTCGGCGGGTTCGTACCCGAACCGCGCCAGGTGCTCGCGCAGGGCGTCCTCGTCCGGCACCCCTTCGGGGGCGGGGTCGGCGGCGCCCCGGCGGGCGCCCTCGGCGCGCGCCGCCTCGTACAGGGAGTCCTCGGCCCCCGAGCGCTCGACCGCCTCCGCGAGCAGGTGCGCCGCGGTCTCGTAGTCGCGGGGCGGCAGTTGCACGCCGATCTGCCGGGCGGAGCGCCGGTACACCTTGGCGGGGCGGCCGGACCCGGGGCCCCGGCGCTCCGGGGCCTTGCGGCCGGCCGCCTCCAGGAGGCCGGCCTCGACCAGCTTGTCCAGGTGGAAGGCCACCAGGGTGCGCTGCAGGCCGGTGGCCTCGGCGGCCTCGGCCCTGGTGGTCTCGCCGCCCCGGGCGGCCACGTACTCGTACAGCCGCCTGCGTACGGGATCGGCCAGCGCGCCGATCGCGTCGATCTCCGTTTCGCTCATGCTCTCTATTGTCCCGTCGGGAGCGGTCCGTCACCGGAGGTACCCGGGGCGTCGCGGGACGCTAACGCACCCATAAAAAACCCACGTAAAACCAAAAATAAGTCTCAGTCGCCCTTGTGTGTACTGCATCACCCTTCTAACATCAACCAAAACAACACTGAAACACAGGTGAACCCACATGTACGCGGAAGAGCGCCAACGGCTGATTCTCGAGCGTGCCCGCAGAGAGGGTCGTGTGGACGTCGCGCAGCTCGCCTCGGAGTTCGAGGTGACCTACGAGACGGTGCGACGCGACCTCACGGCTCTCGAACGGCACGGCGTGCTGCGCCGCGTACACGGTGGTGCGATCCCGGTCGAACGGTTGGGGTTCGAACCCGCCCTGACCGTGCGGGACACCGTGATGATCCAGGAGAAGGAGCGTATCGCCAAGGCCGCTCTGGCCGAGCTGCCCGACGAGGGGGCCGTCCTGCTCGACGCGGGCTCCACCACCGGGCGCCTCGCCGAGCAGCTTCCCTCGGACCGCGACCTCACCGTGGTCACCAACTCGCTGTCCATCGCCTTCGCCCTCACCCCCCGGACCAACATCAACCTGATGCTGCTGGGAGGCCGGCTGCGCACCCGCACCCAGGCCACGGTCGACGGGTGGGCGCTGCAGGCACTCGAGGAGATCTACGTGGACGTCGCCTTCCTGGGAGCCAACGGAGTCTCGGTCGAGCGTGGTCTCACCACTCCGGACACCGCGGAGGCCATGGTCAAACGCGCCATGGTCCGCTCGGCCCGCCGCGCGGTCCTGTTGGCCGACCACACGAAGGTCGGGAACGACCACTTCGCCCGGTTCGCCGCGGTCGAGGACCTCGACTGCCTGATCACCGACACCGGGCTCGCGAACGGACTCGCGGACGACATCTCGGCCCTGGGGCCCAGGGTCGTCCTCGTCTGAGCCCGGAGCGGCCGGACCAGCCCCTCCCGGGACCGGCCGCTCCGGGGAACAACTGAAAACCGGACAACACAGCAAGCCACGCCGTGAGGCCCCCACGCCTCCCCAATGCGCCCCGCACGCGGACGCATCCCCCCGATGAAATCCCCACGGCGCCGCCACCGTCCCGGCGGCGTCGGAGAAAACCTCCCTGGAGGTCGTACGTGTCCACATCCGCAGCTCCAAGCAGGTTCGGCAACAGCCGGGCCGTGATCCAGCGTTTCGGCGGCCACCTCGCCGGCATGGTCATGCCCAACATCGGGGCGTTCATCGCCTGGGGCCTGATCACGGCGCTGTTCATCCCCACGGGTTGGATCCCCAACGAGACGCTCGGCGGCCTCGTCGACCCGATGATCAAGGTGCTGCTGCCGGTCCTGATCGGCTACACCGGCGGTCGGCTCGTGCACGACCAGCGCGGTGCGGTCGTGGGCGCCATCGCCACCATGGGTGTCGTCGTCGGCGCCGAGATCCCGATGTTCCTCGGCGCGATGATCATCGGTCCGCTCGCCGCCTACATCATGAAGATGTTCGACAAGGTCGTGCAGCCGCGCATCCGCGTCGGCTTCGAGATGCTCGTCAACAACTTCAGCGCCGGCATCATCGGCGGCATCATGGCCGCCCTGGGCCTGTACGCGGTCGGCCCGCTCGCCGCCGGCCTGACCAAGGGCCTGGGCAGCGGCGTTCAGTTCCTGATCGACCTGAACCTGCTCCCGCTGGTCTCGATCATCGTCGAGCCCGCCAAGATCCTCTTCCTCAACAACGCCATCAACCACGGCATCCTGGGCCCGCTCGGCGTGGAGACGGCCGCCGAGACCGGCAAGGCCATCCAGTTCCTGATCGAGTCCAACCCCGGCCCGGGTCTGGGCGTCCTGCTGGCCTGCTGGTTCTTCGGCCCGAGGATGAGCCGCGCCAGCGCCCCCGGCGCAGTGATCATCCACTTCTTCGGTGGTATTCACGAGATCTACTTCCCCTACATCCTCGCCCAGCCCAAACTGATCCTGGCGGTCATCGCGGGCGGCATGGCGGGTGTCACCACGTTTATGATCTTCGGCGCCGGACTCGTCGCCACCCCGTCCCCGGGCAGCATCATCGCCCTGATGGCGGTCACCCCGCGTGGTGAGCACCTGGGTGTGCTGGCGGGCGTGCTGGCCGCCACGGCGGTCTCCTTCGCGGTCGCGGCCCTGCTGATGGGCTTCGGTCGGTCGGAGCGCGCCAAGGAGAAGGCTGAGCAAGCAGACAACTCGGAGGTTTCCGCATCATGAGCAGCATCAACGGCTCGGACATCAAGAAGGTCATCGTCGCCTGCGACGCCGGGATGGGCAGCAGCGTCCTGCTGACCTCCCAGCTGTCCAAGACCCTGGCCCCGTACTCGGTCAAGGTGGAGCACACGCCGGTCAACCGGATCCCCGGCGACGCCGACGTGGTGCTGTGCCACACCGGCCTCGTGGACCGGGCCCGCGCCGGCGCGCCGGACAAGGTCGTCATCGGGTTCCAGATGTTCCTGGGCGACCCCGCGTTCGCCCGTCTGGAGCAGGCCATCAAGGCCGGTGAGACGCTTGCCGACTGATCTCGTGATCACCCCCGAGGCGGTGCGCCTGGGCGCCACCGCCTCGGACAAGGCCGACGCCGTCGACCAGTGCGGGAAGCTCCTGCTGGAGCTCGGCGCGGTCGAGCCCGGCTACCTGCCCGCCATGCACGAGCGCGAGAAGTCGGTGCCGACGTACCTCGGTGAGGGCGTCGCCATCCCGCACGGCACCGACGCGGCCCGCGCCCTGGTCAAGAAGACCGCGCTGGGCGTCATCCAGTTCCCCGAGGGAGTCGACTGGGACGGCCAGCGGGTCACCATCGCCATCGGTATCGCGGCGAGCGGCGAGGAGCACGTGGGAGTGCTCTCCGCACTGGCGAAGGTCCTCATGGACCCCGCCCGCGCCGCGCGGCTGCGAGAGGCCGAGGACGCCGCCACCGTCATCGACCTGCTCCGTCCGACCGACTAGCAACAAGAAAGAAGGCAGTTCATGAAGGTCGCCCGTTTCTACGCACCCGGCGACGTCCGCCTCGAGGAGGCGCCCGAGCCGCAAGCCGGTCCGGGTGAGGTCAAGATCCGGGTCCGCAACTGCTCCACCTGCGGAACCGACGTCAAGATCCACCGGCACGGACACCACCACATCTCGCCGCCGCGCGTCATCGGCCACGAGATCGCCGGTGAGGTCGTGGAGGCGGGCGACGGGGTGTCCGGTTGGGAGGCGGGCGACCGCGTCCAGGTGATCGCCGCCATCCCGTGCGGGGAGTGCCCCGACTGTCGCCGCGGCTGGATGACCATCTGCCCCAACCAGGAGTCGATGGGCTACCAGTACGAGGGCGGCTTCGCCGAGTACATGGTCGTTCCCGCCAAGGTGCTGGCGGTGGACGGGCTCAACCGCATCCCCGAGGGGGTCGGCTTCGACGAGGCGTCCGTCGCCGAGCCGCTGGCCTGCGCCCTCAACGCCCAGGAGTTCGCGGGCGTGGGCAAGGGCGACACGGTGGTCGTCGTGGGCGCCGGGCCCATCGGCTGCATGCACGTCCGGCTCGCGCGGGCGCGCGGCGCGGAGAAGGTCTTCCTCGTCGAGCTCAACCGCGGCCGCCTGGACATGTCCGCCAACGCCGTGCACCCCGACGCCGCCATCTGCGGCGCCGAGGTCGACGCGGTGCAGGAGGTCCTCGACCTGACCGAGGGGCGCGGCGTGGACGTGGTCATCACCGCCGCCGCCTCGGGCAAGGCCCAGGAGGACGCCCTGCGGATGGTGGCCCGCCGCGGCCGGATCAGCTTCTTCGGCGGCCTGCCCAAGGACAAGCCGACCATCACGCTGGACTCCAACGTGGTGCACTACCGCGAGATCACCATCTACGGCGCCAACGGGTCCAGCCCCGACCACAACAAGCGCGCCCTGGAGCTCATCGCGTCCGGCGCGGTCCCGGTGTCCGACCTCATCACGCACCGCATGCCCCTGGACGACGTGCTCACCGCCATCGAGACGGTCGCCTCGGGGACCGCGATCAAGGTGACGATCGAGCCGTGAGCACACACGGTCTCCGTGTTGTCGATGTCGGTTCCTAAGGAACGGAGAGCGGAGTGGACGTTCAACAGGACCGCGGTCAGAGCCCGGTGACCGCGCCGGAGATGCTGACCGGTACCGGTGCCAGTACCGGGACCGCGGTAGGACCGGTGGCGGTGATGTCGCCGCCGCCCGCGCTGCCGGAGCGGCGGCCGCAGGCCGTCGACGCGGCGGCCGAGACCGCCCGTGCCGCCGCGGCGCTGGAGCGGGTCGCCGACCTGCTCCAGGAGCGCGCGGCGGCGGCCGACAGCGAGGCGAGCGCGATCCTGGGCGCCCAGGCGCTCATGGCGCGCGACCCGCAGCTGGCCGCGAACATCGCCAAGGAGATCGAGGGCGGGGAGCCCGCGGAGTGGGCGCTGGACACCGCCGTCACGGGGTACCAGGAGCTGCTCCGCTCGGCGGGGGGCTACCTCGCCGAGCGCGCCGCCGACCTCGACGACATCCGGAACCGGACGATGGCGGTGCTGCTGGACGCGCCGATGCCCGGACTGCCCGACCCCGGGCACCCGTTCGTGCTCGTCGCCGACGACCTGGCGCCCGCCGACACCGCGCAGCTGGACCCCGCGACGGTGCTGGCGATCGTCACCCGGCGCGGCGGCCCCACCAGCCACACCGCGATCCTGGCGCGCTCGCTCGGGATCCCGGCGGTGATCGCCTGCGTGGGGGCGGAGCGGCTCGCCGACGGGACGCCCGTGGCGGTGGACGGCGACACCGGTGAGGTGGTCGTCCGTCCGGACGCCGAGCGGGTCGAGGCGGCGGCCCAGCGCGCCGAGCTCCGCCGCAAGGTCCTGGAGACCAGCGTCGGGCCGGGGCGGACCGAGGACGGGCACAGTGTGAAGCTGCTGCTCAACGTGGGCGCGGAGGACCCGGACGCGGCGGGGGCGCACGACTGCGAAGGCGTGGGGCTGCTGCGCACGGAGTTCCTGTTCCTGGACCGGGAGACCGAGCCCACCCCCGAGGAGCAGTACGAGAGCTACGCTCGGCTGTTCCGGGCCTTCGGGGACCGCGCGGTGACGGTGCGCACGCTCGACGCGGGCTCGGACAAGCCGCTGGCGTTCGCGGACCAGGGCGAGGAGCCCAACCCGGCGCTCGGGGTCCGGGGCTTCCGGATCACGCGCGCGATGCCCAGGCTGCTGGAACGGCAGCTCGCGGCGATCGCGCGCGCGGTGGACGCCACCGGCGCGCGGGTCCGGGTGATGGCGCCGATGATCGCGACGCCCGCCGAGGCCGCCGAGTTCGCGGGGCTGGCCCGCGAGGCCGGGCTGGCCGAGGTCGGCGTGATGATCGAGGTCCCGGCGGCCGCGCTGCTGGCCGACCGCATCCTCGAGCAGGTCGACTTCGTGTCGATCGGCACCAACGACCTGTCCCAGTACACCCTGGCGGCGGACCGGATGCTGGACACCCTGCCGGGGCTGCTGGACCCGTGGCAGCCCGCGCTGCTGCGCCTGGTCCAGGAGACCGGTTCGGCGGGCGAGCGCCTGTCCAAGGCGGTCGGCGTGTGCGGGGAGGCGGCAGCCGACCCGCTGCTGGCCCTGGTCCTGGTCGGCCTCGGGGTGAACAGCCTGTCCATGTCCGCTCCCGCCCTGCCGGCCGTGCGCTACGCGCTGGCCAGGCACAGCCTCCAGGCCTGCCGTGACCTCGCAGCCCTGGCGGTGGCCTCGGCCGGCCCGGAAGAGGCCCGCGCGGCCGTCCGCGCGGCGGCCTCCCCGGAGGTCGCGGCCCTCTAGGAGAACGGCCCTCCGGTGAAAAGCGGCCCCCGACCTCCCCTCACTCCCCTGGTCGGGGGCCGCCGCCGTGCCCGGGACCGCACGGCTTCCGCGAACCCCGGCGGGCGTCTCAGGCGGGGTACACGGCGCCCGGCGCGCGCCAGGTGAGCAGGTAGCGCCAGAAGAGCAGGCGGCGGGTCCGGGCGCCGGGCAGGTGTTCGGCGGCGGCCCGCCGGATCTCGGCCAGGGACGTCGAAGGGGCGAGCATCGGCATGGGCGCGCCCTCGTCGTCCGGATCGGGGACGCCCGTCATCGCGCGGCCCAGGGCCAGGGACGCGCCGACGGTCCACTGGGGGACCAGCGCCGCCGCGTCCCACAGCAGGTCGGCGGGGTCCTCCCTGCGGTACAGGCCGCACACGGCCAGCACCCCGCCGGGGGCCAGCGCGGAGCGCAGCCGGGCCAGCGACGGGCCCAGGGGCATGTGGTGCAGGCTGGAGAGCGCGGTGACGAAGTCGTAGGCACCCGGTTCGAGAGGGTGGTCGGCCAGCGTCGCCTCGGTGAAGCGCGCGTTCAGCCGGTCCGGGGTGCGCTCCCGGGCGGCGGCGACCATCACGGGGGAGGGGTCGAGGGCGTCGACCCGGTCCACCCGCAGCGCCAGCCGCCGGGTGAGGCGGCCCGTCCCGCAGCCCACGTCCAGCGCGCGCACCGCCCCGACGGGCAGGTGCCGCAGCAGGAGGTCGTGGTAGTGGGTGTTGTGGTTCCAGTGCGGGGCCACCGGTCCCCCTCGTCGGTCGTCGGTCGGACACGGGAGAAGCGGGCCCGGCCTGAGGCGGGGCCCGCGGATCATCGGGGGCGGTTCCGTCCGGCCCTCCCGGACCGGGTCAGCCCGCCTGCTTCTTGGCCTCCAGCGCCTCCACGGCGATGACCGCCGCCGCGACCGTGCGGTGCACCGCCAGTTGGCGGTGCAGGCCCACCAGCCGGATCACCTTGGTGACCCGCTCGTTGGGCGCGGCGAGAGCAAGACCGCCACCGCGCTCCCGCACCAGGCGGTAGGCGTTGATGACGGCGTTGAGCCCGCTGGAGTCCATGAAGTCCAGCGCGGAGAAATCGAGGATCAGCCATGGTCCGTGCGCGTCGATCGCGGACAGGACGGCGTCACGGAGGTCGCCGGCGGTCGCGATGTCGAGTTCACCCTCGACGGACACGATCACGCTGTGATTCTCGACCCGGGTGCTCACCCCAAGCCTGTGCACTTTTTACTCCTCCCGGCCTCGCGCGAGTATATGAGGGATCCCCATCAGCGACCATAGGCCACATCACAGACCGGTTCTCCTCGGCGCGGTCCCTTTTCGCGCCGACGCTCCCGCCGTGCGGTCTCCATCCTCCACCGCCCGTAGGGGGCCCACTCCCGATCCCCTGGCCGCTCGCGAGGCTCTGGAAACACACGGTATTAGGCGAAGGGCCGATCGGGAACGGCAGGGCGGAAGAAATTTCCGCTCCACGGTCACAAATTCGGGGGACATATGCGGTCCTGTGGGAACTATGGGAGGTCGAAGCGTTGAACGAGAGGTTACGGTTCGGCCGTGCCGCCGGTTCGGGGCATCCCTTCGCCCTCCTTCCCGGAGGCCCCCCAGAAGACCGCGAGGAGCTCCTCCGCGGCCAGCGTCGCGGTGACCCGCCCCGCGCGCACGGCCTCCTCCAGGCCCGGGGCCAGCGACCGGACACCCGGGTCGGTGCGCAGCCGTCCCAGCAGCCGGTCCCGCACCTGCGCCCACATCCAGTCCACCTGCTGGCGGTTGCGCCGCTCGGCGAGCTCGCCCGCCTCCTCCAGCGCCGCGCGGTGCGCCCGGACCCTCTCCCACACCGCGTCCAGCCCGGCGCCCTCCAGGCCGCTGCAGGTGAGGACCGGCGGCGTCCACGACGGGCTGACCGGCCGCAGCAGGTGCAGGGCGCGGGCCAGCTCGCGGGCGGCCCTGCGGGCGTCCGTCTCGTGCGGGCCGTCGGCCTTGTTCACGGCGACCACGTCCACCAGTTCCAGGACGCCCTTCTTGATGCCCTGGAGCTGGTCGCCGGTGCGCGCCAGGGTGAGGAACAGGAAGCAGTCCACCATGGCGGCCACCGCCACCTCCGACTGGCCGACCCCCACGGTCTCCACCAGCACCACGTCGAACCCGGCGGCCTCCATCAGGACCATCGTCTCGCGGGTGGCGCGCGCGACCCCGCCCAGGGTCCCGGCCGTGGGGGAGGGGCGCACGAACGCGTTCGGGTCCACCGCCAGGCGCGACATCCGGGTCTTGTCGCCGAGGATGCTGCCGCCGCTGCGGGACGAGGAGGGGTCCACGGCGAGCACCGCCACCCGGTGCCCGTCCGCGGTCAGCATGCTCCCCAGCGCGTCGACGAAGGTGGACTTGCCGACTCCCGGCACGCCCGTGACGCCGACCCGGTGCGCCTTCCCGCTGTGCGGGAGCAGCCGGACCAGCAGGCGCTGGGCCAGCTCGGCGTGGTCGGACCGGCGCGACTCCACCAGGGTGATCGCGCGCGCCAGGGTGGGCCGGTGTCCGGCGAGCACGCCCTCGGCGTAGGCGTCGATGTCGATGGTTCTGGCCATGTCTTCCATTCGATCGGTGTCCGGGGGCGGCGGGCCACCGGAACCGGTCAGTGTCCCAGGCGCTCGCGGAGCCGGTCGAGCAGGCCCAGCGCGGCCTCGGCGATGACCGTCCCGGGCGGGAAGATCGCCGAGGCGCCCGCCTCGTACAGGGCGTCGAAGTCGGCCGGCGGGACGACGCCGCCCACGACGACCATGATGTCGGGGCGCCCCAGCGCCGAGAGCTCCTCACGCAGCGCGGGCACCAGTGTCAGGTGGCCCGCGGCCAGCGATGACACGCCGACGATGTGCACGTCGGCCTCCACCGCCTGGACGGCGACCTCGGCCGGGGTCTGGAACAGCGGGCCCACGTCCACGTCGAAGCCGAGGTCGGCGAACGCGGTGGCGATCACCTTCTGGCCGCGGTCGTGGCCGTCCTGGCCCATCTTCGCGACCAGGATGCGCGGGCGGCGCCCCTCGTCCTCCTCGAACGCCTCGACCCGGGCGGTGACCTCGTCCAGGTCCACGCGCGCGTCGCCGCCGGCCCCCGCCTCGTTCCGGTACACGCCCGAAATGGTGCGGATCCGGCCGGAGTGCCGCCCGAACACCTTCTCCATGGCGTCGGAGATCTCGCCGACGGTGGCCTTGGCGCGCGCCGCGTCCACCGCGTACGCGAGCAGGTTGTTCTCCAGCGTCCCGCCGTGGGAGGGGGCCGCCGCCGCGGCGGTGAGCCGCCGCAGCGCGTCCCCGACCGCCTCCTCGTCGCGCTCCTCGCGCAGCCGCCGCAGCTTCTCCAGCTGCTCGGCGCGCACCCGGCCGTTCTCCACCTTGAGCACGTCGATCTCGTCCGCTGACTCGGGGCGGTACTTGTTGACGCCGATCACCGGCTGGCGCCCCGAGTCGATCCGCGCCTGGGTGCGCGCGGCGGCCTCCTCGATGCGCATCTTGGGGATGCCCGCGTCGATCGCCCCGGCCATGCCCCCGGCCTCCTCGACCTCCCGGATGTGCCCCCAGGCGCGTTCGGCCAGCTCGTAGGTGAGCCGCTCCACGTAGTCGCTGCCGCCCCACGGGTCGATGACCCGGGTGGTGCCCGACTCCTGCTGCAGCAGCAGCTGGGTGTTGCGGGCGATGCGGGCGGAGAAGTCGGTGGGCAGCGCCAGCGCCTCGTCCAGGGCGTTGGTGTGCAGGGACTGCGTGTGGCCCTGGGTCGCGGCCATCGCCTCCACGCAGGTGCGCACCACGTTGTTGAACACGTCCTGGGCGGTCAGCGACCAGCCCGACGTCTGCGAGTGCGTGCGCAGGCTCAGCGACTTGGGGTTCGCGGGCTCGAAGCCGTTGACCAGCCTGGCCCACAGCAGCCGGGCCGCGCGCAGCTTGGCGACCTCCATGAAGAAGTTCATCCCGATCGCCCAGAAGAACGACAGCCGGGGCGCGAAGGAGTCCACGTCCAGCCCCGCGTCGCGGCCCGCGCGGATGTACTCGACGCCGTCGGCGAGGGTGTAGGCCAGCTCCAGGTCGGCGGTGGCCCCCGCCTCCTGCATGTGGTAGCCGGAGATCGAGATGGAGTTGAAGCGCGGCATTCTCCGCGAGGTGAACGCGAAGATGTCGGAGATGATCCGCATGGACGGCTGCGGCGGGTAGATGTAGGTGTTGCGGACCATGAACTCCTTGAGGATGTCGTTCTGGATGGTCCCCGCCAGCTTCTCGGGCGGCACCCCCTGCTCCTCGGCGGCCACGATGTACAGCGCCATGACCGGGAGCACCGCGCCGTTCATGGTCATCGACACGCTCATCCGGTCCAGCGGGATGCCGTCGAAGAGCTGGCGCATGTCGTAGATGGAGTCGATCGCCACCCCCGCCATGCCCACGTCCCCGGCCACCCGGGGGTGGTCGGAGTCGTAGCCGCGGTGCGTGGCCAGGTCGAACGCCACCGACAGCCCCTTCTGCCCGGCGGCCAGGTTGCGCCGGTAGAAGGCGTTGGACTCCTGGGCGGTGGAGAACCCCGCGTACTGGCGGATCGTCCACGGCTGGTTGACGTACATCGTCGGGTACGGGCCGCGCAGGAACGGCGCCAGGCCGGGGTAGGTGCCGACGAAGTCCAGGCCGTCGCGGTCGGCGCGGGTGTACAGCGGTTTGACGCCGATGCCCTCGGGGGTCTCCCACACCAGGGCGTCGGGCCCCTTGCCGGTGGCCTCGGCCAGGGCCTCCCGCCAGCGCGCGGCCTCGGCGGGACCGGAGGCCGCCGCGGGCGTGCCCGCGGGGACCTCCGCGAAGTTCGGGATGCCTGCGTTCATCGGGCCGCTCCCAGGAAGTCGCTGAGTTCTGTCAACAGGGTCAGTGCGTCGCAGCCGGCGAACACGAAGTCGTCCACCCCGGCGGCCGCGAGGTCGTCGGAGGGCCTGCCCGCCAGGAGCACCCGCTCGGCTCCGGCGGCCCTGAGCGCGGACGCGGTGGCGGCGGCGTGCTCGGCGTACACCTTGTCGCCGGAGCACACGCACGCCACGCGCGCGCCGCTGGCGGTGAACGCCGCGGCGGCGTCGTCCGGCCCGGCCGCCGGGCCGCCCGGCAGCGGCTCGATGCCGCCCGCCTGGAACAGGTTCGCGGCGAAGGTCGCCCGCGCGGTGTGCGCGGCGACCGGGCCGAGCGTGGCCAGGAAGACCCGCGGGCGCGCGCCGGTGGCGGCCAGGACCGCGTCCGAGCGGTCCCGCAGCGCCTCGTACCCGGCCGCGTACCGCCGCGCCGGCAGCGCGCCCGGCGCGGTCGGAACGGGTGCTCCGGGCGCGGCCGCGCGTTCGAGCGGCCTCTCGTCCAGGTCGGCGAACTCACTCACGCCGGTCAGCGGGTCGCGGCGGTGCGCCAGGTTCGCGCCGCGCTCGCGCCACACCTCCTCCACCCGCTCCGCGACCAGGCCCGAGGCCAGCGCCTCGGCCATGCCGCCCGCGGCCTCCAGCTCCCGGAGGAACGCCCAGCCGCGCTCGTACAGGTCGGCGGTGAGGCGCTCCACGTAGAACGAGCCGCCCGCCGGGTCGATCACCCGGGCCACGTGCGACTCCTCCAGCAGCAGCGCCTGGGTGTTGCGGGCGACGCGCAGGGCCAGCGCGTCGGGCAGTCCCAGGGCGGCGTCGAAGGGCCGCACGGTGACCGCGTCGGCGCCGCCCACACCCGCGCCGAAGCAGGCCAGGGTGGTGCGCAGCATGTTCACGTACGGGTCGCGCCGGGTCGTCATCGCCGCGGAGGTGACCGCGTGCTGGCGCGCCCCGCGGTGCTCGGCGGCGAGCCCGCACACCTCGGCGACCCGGTTCCACATGGCGCGCGCGGCGCGCAGCTTGGCGATGGTCATGAACTGGTCGGCCGTCGCGGCGAGCCGGAACTCGATCCGGGCCGCGGCGTCGGCCAGGTCCAGCCCGGCGTCCGTCAGCGCCCGCAGGTAGGCGATCCCCGAGGCGATCGCGGCGCCCAGCTCCTGGGCCTCCGAACCGCCCGCGTCGTGCACGGGGGTGCCGTCCGCGACCAGCAGCCGCAGGTTCGGGCGGGCGGCGGCGAGCGGGGCGGCGAACCGGGCGGCCGCGCCGGTGTCGGCGCGCTCGCCGGTGCGTGCCGCCAGGCCGAGCGGGTCGATGCCGAGGCTGCCCGAGACCGCGCTGTCGGGCAGGCCCTGGTCGGCGTGCGCGGCGAGCAGCGCGGCGGTGGCGGCCTCGAAGTCGGCCCCGGCGTCGAGGACGACCGGCGCCAGGTCCAGGTGGACGTCGGTGAGCACCTCGCCGATCCGGTCCACCGGGACGCCGGCCGCGCCCACGCCCAGCCAGACCGAGGTGACGCCGTTCTCCAGGTCCGCCAGCACCGCTCTGCGGGCGGCCGCGGCGTCGGGGTCCGCGTGCCGCTGGCGGACGTCCCAGCCGCCGGTGACCGAGCCCTGCGGCCGCGACCCCCGGGTGAACGGCGCGGTGCCGGGGAAACCGGACTCGGCGTCGTCGCCCTCGTCGTACAGCGGCTGGATGACGATCCCGTCGTAGGTGGTGGCGGCCAGGAGGCTCTCGGGCGCCCCGCCCGCCTCCTCGACGTCCATTCCGCTCTTGCGCAGTACTCCGGCGACCAGACCGCGCCACTGCTCCTTGGTCGCCGAGGGGAACTCGGCGGCGAAGGCCAGGGCGTCGGGCGTCGTGGCTGTGTTCTCCGGCACGCTCATACCCGAGATGGTAGAGAACGCCGCTCGGAAACGCCGCCACCAGGGTCGGTCAACCCCGAATCCCTGAGCAGGGACCAACGGGGAAGCGGATGACAGGGGTTTCCGGGGCGGGGGTCCTAGGGAACCTCCGGCGCGGGTGTGAATTCGGGCACCGATGCTTCGGAGGTTTTTCGGCCTCACGCCACGCGGATCGCGAGGTGACGGCGGGCGGCGACGGCGGGGGCGGGTCGGGGCCGCGCCCACGACGTCCGTTTCGCGTGGTTTCCGTTGGTGATCTTGCTGTTTCCCCCCGAGAACCTTGACTTCGGGGGGGGGGGGGGACAGCAAGATCACCGGACATTCGAGGGCGGTTCCGCACCCACCCGGAATGATCACGGGCTTTCCGCCCTTCCCGGCCCCGAAACGGGCAGAAAGCCCACGACCGTCAACAAAACCACCGGTGCCCGAATTCACCCCCGCGCCGGAGGTTCCCTAGTCCTGCTCGCTCGGGGTCGGGGGCGGGGTGGCGGTCGGTCCGATCGGGGTCTCGGGGGCGAAGACGAAGCGCTGGCGGTTCTGGACGACCAGGGCGTGGCCGTCGGCGGTGACCGCCTCCACGTAGCCGGGAAGGTCGTCGACGACCAGGTCCTTGGTCTCGGCCTCCAGCACCACCTGGGAGACGCCGTCGTCGGCGCGCGAGTCGCCGTACACGTAGCCCGAGAGCGCGAAGCGGGGGGCGAGGGAGCGCTCGTCCCGGTCCTCGAACTCCCAGAGCGGCTCGCCGGAGGCCAGGTCCACGGCGACCATCGGGGTCGGGCCGCCGGTCTGCGGCAGCAGCAGGGTCCCGGTGGCGGGATCCCAGACGACGCCCGCGACCGGGGCGCTGTCGAACCCGCCGTCGGCGGCGTTGGTGCCGGGCTCGCGCAGCGACCACAGCAGTTCGCCGTCGCCCAGGTCGTGCAGGGACAGCATGGAGGGCTCCTCGGGGCTGCCCCAGCGGATCAGCGCGGTCTCGCGCGGCCCGGCCCGCTCTTCGGAGTCCCGGTCCGGGGAGGGGGTGCCGGAGGGCTCCTCCGACTCCTCCGCCCCTTCGCCCTCGGGGAGCTCGTAGAAGCCGACCAGCCGGGGCCGGGGGCGGGACAGCGCCTCGTCCTCGAACCCGGGGGAGTCGCCGGAGACGCTCCACAGCAGCGCGCCCTCGTCCGAGATGTCGCGGGCCTGGAGCATCCCGACGCCGTCGTCCAGGAGCACCACGTCGCCGCGCGCGGCCACCGGGACGCCCATGTGGCCGGCGTCCTCCTCAGCGTCCTCCGGCGGGCCCCCGTCCCCGGGCTCCTCTTCGGACCCCGCCTCCGGCTCGTCCTCGGCCGGTTCGGCGGGTTCGGTGAACTCGTACGTCCACTCGGCGCCGTCGCCGGGGCCGCCGACCGAGAACTCGCCGTACGGCTCCCCCGCGCTCCAGTCGGCGGGAGCGCGGACCACCAGGCCGTTGAGGTAGCTCTCGCGCGGGTCCGTCCCGGTCCACACCCGCTCGCCGGTCTGGTCCAGGACCGTCCGGACGCTCGCGTCGCCGTCGCTCGTGCTCACCTCGAACACGTCCGAGCCGGAGCCGTCCCGGGTGAAGCGCTCCACCCGGGAGGCGCCCTCCCACAGGAGCCGCCCGTCGCCGGCGCCCTGCAGCAGGTGCCGCTCCTCGCTGTTGGAGCTGATCAGGAAGGCGTCGCCGACCGCCTGGATGCGTACGCCCAGGGGGTCGGCGAGGATCTCCTGGCCGGGGCTCTCGCCGCCGTGCAGGAAGCGCAGCGGCTCCTCGGCCAGGCCGGGCGGGACCTCGCCCTCGTACACCGTGGGCGGCGGCTGCGGCGTGGTCGGTTCCGGAGCCGGTTCGGGGGTGTCGGCGCAGGCGGTGGCGGCGAGCAGCAGGGCCGCGCCGGTCGCCAGCGCCCGAGAGCCTCGCTGCCCGCTGCGCATGTCCCCTGAAACCCCCTCGAACGACGTGTCTGATAGGGAGATCCTAGGTCCCGCGGGCGGGACCGACCACGAGACCTGCCCGTGTCGTCACCGTGGGTACCCGCGCGGACCGAATACCCATGGTGCGGGGTCGCGCGGGTTAGGCTCCGGTGCCATGAGGATTTATCAGAGCGAATTGCGCTCCCTGGAAGGTGAGCCGTTCCGGTTGCCGCAGGACCAGTTGCTGATGATCGTCAACGTGGCCTCCAAGTGCGGTAACACCCCCCAGTACAGCGGTCTGGAGCGACTCCAGGAGGGGTACGCCTACCGGGGCTTCTCCGTGATCGGGGTGCCCTGCGACCAGTTCGCCGGCCAGGAGCCGGGAACAGCGGAGGAGATCCGCCTCTTCTGCGCCATGACCTACGGGATCAGCTTCCCCCTGCTGGAGAAGACCGAGGTCAACGGCCCCAATCGGCATCCCCTCTACGCCGAGCTCACCAAGGCCCGCGACTCGCGGGGGCTGGCCGGGGACGTCGAGTGGAACTTCGAGAAGTTCCTGGTGGCCCCCGGCGGCCGGGTCCTGGACCGCTTCCGGCCCCGCGTCCAGCCCGAGGACCACCAGATCATCAGCGTGATCGAGGAGAACCTGCCGGGCTGACCGGCCGGCGCGTCCACTGGTCCTACGATGTTCTGCGATGCGCATACTCGTGGTGGAGGACGACGACCGCGTCGCGCGGGGGCTGGTCACCGCGCTGCGCAACGCGTCCTATGAGGTGAACCGGGTGGCCACCGCCGAGGCCGCGCTGAGGGCGCCCGCGGCGGACGTCGTGCTGCTCGACCTCGGGCTGCCCGACGCCGACGGCATCGACCTGCTGCGCAGGCTCCGCGAGCGCCCCGCGGTCGCCATCATCGCGGTCACGGCCCGGGCCGAGGAGCGCGAGCGGGTGCGCGGGCTGCGATCGGGGGCCGACGACTACGTGGTCAAGCCGTTCGGGATCGCCGAACTGCTGGCGCGGATCGACGCCGTGCTGCGCCGCACCCGGACGGCGCGGGCCGGGGCCGGCCCCGAGCCGGCGCTGCGCGTGGGCCCGCTCACCGTGGACGTCGAGGCGCGCGAGGCCAGGCTCGACGAGGCGGCGCTCCCCCTCACCCGCAAGGAGTTCGACCTGCTGGCCCTGCTCGCCGGACGCGCGCCCGCGGTGGTCAGCCGGGACTCCATCCTCGACCAGGTGTGGGGCGCCTCCTGGGAGTCCTCCTCGCGCACGCTGGACACCCACATCGCCGCCCTGCGCGGCAAGCTCGGCTCCGCGGTGCGCATCCAGACCACCCGGGGCGTGGGCTACCGGCTCCTGGCCCGCACGGAACCGGACTGACGGGCCGACGATGCTGCGCCGCCTCCTCGCGATCCTCCTTCCGCTGGCCTTCGTCCTGGTCACAGCGCTCGGCCTGCCGCTGACCACGGTCGTGGCCCAGCAGGAGACCCAGGAGGTCTACGTCGACCGGCTCAACGACATCGGCCGGTTCGCCTCGCTGGCGGCCACCGCGCTGGACACCGAGCGCACCGAGGCGCTGCACATGGAGCTGCGCCGCTACGAGGAGCTCTACGGCATCCCCGTGGCGCTGCTCGACCCGGCGGGTGAGGTGCTGCTGTCCTCGGGGTCGGCGCGCGAACTGGTGGACGTGCTCGCGGACCCCGCCACGGGAACCGTTCTCGCCGCGGCGCTCGCCGGGTTCCGCCCCGAGCCCCCGACGGCGGTGTGGCCGTGGAGGTCCGAACCGCTCGTCCTCGCCGAGCCGATCGGCCGGGACAGCGAGGTGATGGGGGTGCTGCTGCTGGTCTCGCCCACGGACGGGCTCCGCTCGCGGATCCTGGCCAGCTGGGGGTGGCTGGGCCTGGGCGGACTGCTGCCGCTGACCGCGCTGGCCGCGGTGGCCTGGCCGGTGTCGCGGTGGGTGCTGCGCCCGGTGCGCCGCCTCGACGAGGCCGCCGCCACGATCACCGACGGCGACCTCTCGGTGCGCGCCGACGAGGTGGGCGGACCGCCCGAGCTGCGCAGCCTCGCCGCGTCCTTCAACGCGATGGTGGACGTGGTGGAGCGCTCCCTGAGCCGCCAGCGGGCGTTCGTCTCCGACGCCTCGCACCAGCTGCGCAACCCGCTGGCGAGCCTGCGCCTGGCCGTGGAGAACCTGGAACCGTACCTCACCGACCCCGCCGCCCGCGAGGCCTACGACGACGCGGTGGAGGAGGCCAAGGCGATGCACCGCATGCTCAACGCGCTGCTCGCGGCCACCCGCCTGGAGAGCTTCGGCAGGGCGGAGCCCGTCGCGCTGGACACGGTGCTGGACACCCGGCTGGAGCGCTGGCGGGCCCTGTGCGCGGAGAAGGGCATGACCCTGGAGACGCGGATCCCGCCGGGCCTGCGGCTGCTCGAACCGCCCGGAGGGCTCGGCGGCGTCCTGGACGAGCTGGTGAGCAACGCCATCCGCCTCTCCGGCGGGACGCGGGTGCTGCTGCGCGCCCGCCCGGGAGTCCGGGTGGAGCTGTCCGTCGCCGACGACGGCGTCGGCCTGGACACGGAGGAGCGCGTCCAGGCGCTGGGGCGCTTCTGGCGGGCGCCCAAGCACCAGAACACCGTGGGAACCGGCCTGGGCCTGGCCATCTGCGCCGAACTGGTGCAGGACGCGGGCGGTGAACTGCGCCTGGAACCGGGGCTGCCCACCGCCTGGGGCTACGGCCTGGCCGTGCTCATCAGGCTGCCGGAGGCAGCGGACTGACCCCGGGCGTCCACGGCCCGGTGCTGTGCGGGTCGAACCAGCCGACCGCGCCCTCCCGGGCGTGGTCGATGCGGCGCATGATGCGCTCGTCCATCGCGGGGAGATCCGAGTAGTCGAACCAGCGCACGTCCAGGGACTCGTCGTCGTTGACGCGGGCGCTGCCGCTGACCGGGCGGCAGCGGAAGGTGAGGTCCAGGAACTGCACGCGGTCCTGGTTGGGGTAGGTGTGCGGAGCCTCCATCACGGCGCTGACCAGTGCCTCGGGCAGCACGCGCAGGTCCGTCTCCTCCTCGATCTCGCGGACCAGCGCGGCGGCGGGCTGCTCGCCGGGCTCCACGATGCCGCCCGGGGTGGACCAGCGCCCGTCGTCGGCGCGGCGGTGCAGCAGGATGCGCTCGTCGGTGTCGATGACCACCGCGGTCACTCCGATCAGGCACAGCAGCCGGTGCCCCACGTGCTCGCGCAGTTCCAGGATGAAAGGGGGTGTGGACATGCCTCCGAGCCTAGGTCGTCGGCGGAGGGCCGTGGCCCGGCGGGAGTCCGCTTCTCACTTCTTGGCGGCTCGGAACCAGCGCTCCGAACCCGGGTGCAGGGGGACCGGGCCGGTGGCGATGCCGGTGCGGACGTTGATGTGCGCGGCCTCGGGGCGGTCCGCCGCGATCGTCCGGGACTCGGTGAAGACCACGCCGGTGACCAGTTCGGCGACGTCGTCGGCCAGGTCGGCGCGGCACAGCAGCAGGTTGGGCACGGCGACCGTGCTGGACGGCGGGACACCGGGGTAGGTCGTGGCGGGGATGGTCGCCGGGACGTAGGAGCCGGGGGCGGAGTCCACGAGCGCGGCCGCCTGGTCGGTGAGCGGGATGAAGCGGACGTGGTGGTCCCGGACGAGGTCCAGCACCGCCGGGGTGGGGATGCCGGTGAGCGAGAACAGCGCGTCGATCTCGCCGTCCGCCAGGGCCCGCGCGGAGGTCGCCTGGTCGAGCTGGACCACCTCGGCGTCCAGGCCGGTCAGCTCCAGCAGGCGCCGCACGGTGAACTCGGTGCCCGACTCCTTGGCGCCCAGCGACACGGGGAGGTCGGCCAGGTCGGAGTAGTCGTCGACGGGGGAGTCGGCGAGCACCACCAGGTGCAGGTGGCTGTCGTAGACCCGGCCCAGGGCGCGGGCCCACGGCGGTGGCTCGCCGTCCGCGCCGATCACCGAGTCCAGGCTCGCGAAGGCGATGTCGGCGTCGCCCTCGCGCAGCAGCCGCAGGTTCTCCTGGGAGGCCGCGGTGTCTGCGGCGACCACGTCGGTGCGCGGCAGCCGGGCGGCCAGCACCGAGGCCAGCGCCGCTCCGATCTCCCGGAACACCGCGCCCGGCGGGCCGGTGGCGATCCGCAGCCGGGCCGGGGAGGGCGCCGGGTCGCCCCCGCATCCGGCCAGCACCGCGAGGCCGCCCAGCAGGGCGGCGCGACGGGTGACGAGGGGAGTTCCGACCACGTTCGCAGCCTACGCTCGCGGCCCGCCGCCGTGACCGGGCGCACGAGACGGAGGTCACACAGGGCGACGCACGGTCACGAAGCGGAGCGAAATGTCAGACGAATCTGAAGTTTCGGTGGTGTGTCTTGTCTGTGAAACCGCATCGCGGCGACAGTCGTGTGACTCCCCGCACACCACACCCCTCAGGAGGCCCGAGGTGCCGCTCTTCAAACGCCCAGCCGCTCCTGGCACCGGACCGTCCGGCGCCGCGGAGCAGGCAGAACGCCGCAAGCCCGTCTACCGGCAGCTGTACTTCTGGGTGCTGGTCGGTATCGCCCTGGGCATCCTGGTGGGGCTTCTGTTCCCGGCCCAGGGCTCCCAGATGAAGTGGCTCGCCGACCTCTTCATCAAGCTGGTGAAGGTCGTCATCGCCCCCACGATCTTCTGCACCGTCGTCGTCGGCATCGCCGGACTGGGCAACCTGGCCAAGGCGGGCGGCCTGGCCCTGCGGACCCTGGTCTACTTCACCGCCACCACCGTCGTCGCCCTGGCGATCGGCCTGGTCACCGTGAACATCATGCGTCCGGGCACGGGACTGAACCTGTCCTTCGACGAGGCCGACGCCGCCGAGACGATCGACGCCGCCGCCACCACCGAGGGCGGGGGAGTCTCCGGCTTCATCCTGCACGTCGTCCCGGACTCGTTCTTCTCCGCGTTCGTGGACGGCCAGCTCATCCAGGTGCTGGTGCTGGCGGTCCTCGTGGCCTGCGCGCTGACGATGCTCGGCCGCCGCGGCGAGCCCGCCGTGCGGGCCCTGGACACGATGTCGCACATCATGTTCGGCGTCATCAAGATCGTCATGTACGTGGCCCCGGTCGGCGCGTTCGGCGGCATGGCCTTCACCATCGGCGAGTACGGTGGCCAGGTCCTGACCAGCCTCGCCTACTTCATGCTCAGCTTCTACGCCACCTGCGTGCTGTTCATCGTCCTCTTCCTCGGCCTGGTCAGCATGGCCACCGGGTTCAGCCTGTTCAAGTTCCTGCGCCTGATCCGCGACGAGCTGCTGATCGTGCTCGGCACCTCCTCCAGCGAGTCCGTGCTCCCGCGCATGATGGTCAAGCTGGAGGCGGCGGGCGTCAGGAAGTCGGTGGTCGGCCTCACCATCCCGACCGGCTACTCCTTCAACCTCGACGGCACCGCCATCTACCTGACCATGGGCGCGATCTTCATCGCCCAGGCCACCGGCTCGGACGTCTCGGTCTGGACCCAGATCGGGCTGCTGCTCTTCATGCTGCTGTCCAGCAAGGGCGCCGCGGGCGTGAGCGGCGCGGGGCTGGTCACGCTGGCCGCCTCCCTGGCCGCGTTCGGCGACGTCATCCCGCTGGCGGGCATCGCGCTCATCGTGGGCATCGACCGCTTCATGTCCGAGGCGCGCGCGATCACCAACCTGATCGGCAACGGTGTGGGGACGCTGGTGATCGCCCGGTGGACCGGCGGGCTCGACCGCGAGCGGCTCGCCCACGTCCTGGACAACCCCAACGCCATCGACATGGACGCCCTGATGGCCTACGACGCCGAGAAGGACGCGGAGCCCGCTGGGGCGGACCCCGAGCGGGGCGCGGACGACGGCGCCGAGAGCCGGGAGGAGGAGCCCGTCCCGGCGCGGTAACCGCCGCGGCCCCGGGGCGGGGCCCCGAGACAGGACTGACCGGCCCGTTCGGTACGGGCCGGTCAGCGGTGTCCGGGGGGCGTCAGTCGCTGTACTCGGTGATGTCGACGGCGACGCCGTTCTCGACGATGACCGTGGCGAGGCTGACCACGCCCTGTTCGATCTCGCGCTCGTACTCCTCGGGGGCGCACTCGTGGTAGCCGGGGTCGTCGTCGGTCAGGGCGGGCTGGCCCTCGGGGACGCAGGCGTGGTACCCGGCGTAGACCTCGGTGTCCTCGCTGATGTAGAACGCCTGGTCGTTGACGATGAGCTCGCCCGGGGCGAGGTGGATGACCTCGCCGCTGAAGGTCCCGCTGACACCCCCCTCGATCCCGCCCTGCGGGGTGTCCTGGCCCTCGGCCGAGTACTCGGTGATGTCGACGGCGACGCCGCCCTCGACGATGACCGTGGCGAGGCTGACCACGCCCTGTTCGATCTCGCGCTCGTACTCCTCGGGGGTGCACTCGTGGTAGCCGGGGTCGTCGTTGGTCAGGGCGGGTTCGCCTTCGGGGACGCAGGCGTAGTACCCGGCGTAGACCTCGGTGTCCTCGGTGACGTGGAACGCCTGGTCGTTGACGATGAGCTCGCCCGGGGCGAGGTAGGAGACCTCGCCCTCGAAGGTCCCGCTGACACCCCCCTCGATCCCCCCGGGATCCTCGGCTCCGGAGGAGGTTCCGGAGGGGGTGTTCGACGGCTCCGACTGGTCGAAGCAGGCGGTGGCTCCGAGGAGCAGGAGCCCTGCGGCGAGGGGGACGGCGATTCTGGTGCGGAGGTCTTGGGACATGCCGGAAGGGCCTTTCGTGGAAGCGCGGGAGGAGACCGGAACGGGGGTGCTCCGCGAGGCCGTGGTGGCGCGTCTGTGTTCGGATGATCCGGTGATCATGACATCAGACACTTCGCCTCCCGGCTTCTCCGTGGAACGGCTTCGCCGTCGGTGGTCGTTTCGAGGAGAGGGAGCCGCTTTGCCCCACTCGAAAAGGTTTGTTGCTTCGAGTGTGTTCTAAGTTCGCTTCTGTGGCTTTTTGGCCGGATCGGGTCATAGGGCCCTGTTTGGTTCGTGGCACGGTGAAAGCGGGTGTATACGCTGCGGTGCCGGAACGGCTCCGCGCGGACCGGCGCGTACCATCGGGTTCGGCCATGAGAACGATCAGACGCGACGGCGAGCACGAGCTCGACATCAGGAAGTCCCGGTTCCTCTGCGCGCTCGCGCGGGTGACGGACGAGGACGCGGCGCGCGCGTTCATCGCCGAGCGGCGCAGGCTGCACTGGAACGCCACCCACAACTGCACCGCCTACGTGCTGGGCGGGGACGGCCGGGTGCAGCGCTCCAGCGACGACGGGGAGCCCTCGGGGACGGCCGGGGTGCCGATGCTCGAGGTCCTCCGGCACCGCGGGATCACGGACACCGTCGCGGTGGTGACCCGCTACTTCGGCGGGATCAAGCTCGGGGCGGGCGGACTGATCCGGGCCTACGGCAACGCGGTGGCGGCCGCGGTCGACGAGGTCGGGCTGCTGGAGCGGCGCTCGCTGCCGGTGGTCACGGTGCTCGCCGACTACCAGTGGGCCGGACGGCTGGAGAGCGACCTGCGGGACTCGCGCCACCGGGTCCTGGACGTGCGCTACGAGGCCGACGTCCAGGTGGACGTGGCACTGGACGGGCTCGCCCCGGCGGAGTTCGGGGCCTGGGTCGCCGAGCTCACCGGAGGCCGGGCCGTGTGCGAGGAGCAGGACGACATGACCGTCGAGGTCGAGATCGCGCCCTAGCGTTTTCCCGCCGGTCTCGCCCTCTCCGGGGTCTCGAGGGCGGTCGAGACCCCGGAGAGGGCGGGACCGGCGGGAGGGGTCAGTCCCAGAGGCGGCGTATCGTCCAGTCGTTCGTCGCGGTGTCCAAGGTGATGTCGGCGATGTTGGACCGGCCCTGCTCGGACTCTGCCGCGACCCGGACCAGCCGGACCCCGGTGGTTCCGGGGGAGGCGGGGCCGCCGCCGTCCCAGGTGCCGATGACGCGCCGCACCCGGTACACCGCGCCGCGCCAGGAGAACAGGGCGGGGTGCCCTCCGTTGGTCGATCGGACGTCGATCCGTTCGTTGTAGAGACTCACCCGCGCACCTTATCGAACAAACGTTCGCACCGGGGCCGTCGGAGTCCTTCCACCCTAGATCCCCGGCGGGGAGCCGTCGCCCGGCCGGGCCCGCGTGTCCCGTGTGCCGCGGCGAACGCCACAGACCGACCGGTATGCCAGGTGGCCTATTCTAGGAGCGTTCGCACCGGGGCCGCACGGCCCCGGCGGCTCTCGCGGACGCACCGCCAACGCTGGAGGCAGGACACATGACGAAGCCGGTCGAGCCGAAGACGGTCACCCCCTCGGTGCCGGATCGGCTTCTCGCGGAGGCCACCCGCCTGTTCGCCGAACGCGGCTTCGAGCGGACCTCGGTCCAGGAACTGGTGGAGGCCGCGGGGGTCACCAAAGGCGCGATGTACCACTACTTCACGTCGAAGGACGACCTGCTCTACGCGGTCTACGAGCGGGTGCTGACCATGCAGATGGCCCGGCTCGCCGAGATCGCCGGGAACGGCGGCTCCGTGGCCGACCGGCTGCACGAGGCGGCCGCGGACGTCGTCATGACCACCGTGGAGAACCTCGACGACACGCTCATCTTCTTCCGCTCGCTGCACATGCTCTCCCCCGGCCGCCAGAGCGAGGTGCGCAAGGAGCGCCGCAGGTACCACGAGCTCTTCCGCTCGCTGATCGAGGAGGGAGTGCGCGAGGGCGCCTTCCAGGACGGGGTCCCGGCCGACATCGTCGTCAACCAGTACTTCGGTGCCGTCCACCACCTGGGCATGTGGTACCGCGCGGAGGGGGAGCTGTCCGGTGCCCAGGTCGGCGCCTACTACGCCGACCTGCTGCTGGCCAGTCTGCGCACGCCCTAGGAGAGCCCGTAGCGCTCCAGTTCGTCGGCCAGTTCGTCGAGGAAGTCGTCCACCTCCTCCTCGGCGTAGCCCGTGCGCAGGCGGGTGCCGGAGAACTGGACGGCGCGCACCTCCGAGGCGGTCAGGGAGGCTTCCTCCCGGTTCCCGGAGACCAGGGCCGCGATGGTGGCCTCGGCCCGGTCCAGGAATTCGTCGACCTCCTCCTCGGCGTAGCCCGCGCGCAGCCGGGTGGTGGTGAAGCCCTTGTCCCGGACGTCCTCGGGACGCATCCCGGGGGAGGGGGCCGGTTCGGGGGGCGCGTTCTGCCGGAAGTACTCGGGGCTGTGCTTTCCGGTCCGCGCCTCCGACGCGTACAGGCCCCGCGCGCGCAGGGCCTCGGCGACCTCGTCGAGGAAGGTGTCGACCTCCTCCTCGTCGTAGCCGGGACGCACCATGGTCGTCCGGAAGTGCGACCCCATCACGTCGGAGGCGGTGATGAGCCCCCCGGGGCGCGCGCCCTGCTCGAGCGCCGAGAGTGTGCTTTCGACCCTGCGCAGCAGGGCGTCCACGTCCTCCTGGACGTAGCCGGGGCGAAGGCGGGAGGTGTTGAACCGCTTGTTGTGGACATCACTGGCCGTCAGTGGCATGGCAACATTGTGCCGATCGAAGGTGACCGGCACCACACTGGCAGGTCGTGGGGCGTGTTCCGGGAGCGTCCGCGGCGGGTGGCGAGGCGGTGCGCGTCCGGATCATCGGGGGCCGGAGCGGGCCTCCGATGGGTGCGCGGCGTTCACGAAGCGATGGCGGCGCGGGCGCGCGCCGCCGGCCGCCTCCGGTTCAGTCCCGTTCCAGATAGCGGGACAGGCCCGCGGCGATGCCCTCGGCGGCCAGGTCGCGCCACTCCGGGTCGGTCAGGTTCTCCGCGTCGGAGGGGTTGCGCATGTTCCCGACCTCGAGGAAGACCTTCGGGACGGTGGACATGTTCAGGCCGCCCAGGTCGGTGCGCACGTCGATGCCCTCCTCGCCCAGGTAGTCGGAGTACGGCTGGCCGGTCACCTCGTGGAACTCGTCCCGCAGGTCCTCGGCCAGGAGGTAGGAGGATTCCAGGATGGGCTCGGTGAAACCGGTCACCTCGCCCGGCGCGATCACGTGGAAGCCCCGGACGCCCGCCGAGGCGCCGTCGGCGTGGATGGAGACCGCCGCGTCCGCGTCCGCCTCGTTGCCGATCTCGGCGCGCTCGTTCACGCAGGGCCCGACGCTCTCGTCGTCCTCGCGGGTCAGCACCACCTCGGCGCCCTCCGCCGTCAGGTAGTCGCGCACCCGCAGCGACAGGTCCCAGTTGAACTCGTGCTCGGGATAGCCGTCGTCGGTCGAGGCGCCCACCGTGTCGCAGGCCTTCGTCTCGGGCCCCGCGGGCACCTGCCGGTTGATCTCGTCCGACGCGTCGACGTTGCCGCCGTTGTGGCCGGGATCGATGAGCACGACCCTGCCGGCCAGCGGCAGGTCCGCGACGGAGGGCGCGGCGGATCCGCCGTCCGGGGCGGTGCCCCCGCCGGGGCCGGGCAGCGTCGCGGTGGCCCCGGGTTCGGGGCGGGGCTCGCCGGGAAGCGCGACCCCGCACGAGGTCGCCAGAAGCAGTCCGGCCGCCACCGCGAGCGGGCGGACGGGGCCGCGAGGCCTGGACGGGCGGTGACTGGGAATGCTTCCCCCCAGGCTGACGGTGTTCGGGACGGAACGGCCGGAAACGGTCCGCGTAACAACCTACGTCACATCCGCCTCGGAACGCGCCTCCGGTGGAACGCGGGAGGAGGATCTCACGGCCTTCCCGAATAACCGCGCGGTCGGTGGGAACAGAAACGTCGGGGAACGCGTCATATCGCAAGAAGCACTCGGAGCGTTCCCGAGCGCACCGATCAGTGTCGAGGTGAAGCGAATGCGCAAGTCCAACCGCGCCGCTGCCGGCGCCGCCGCCTGGCAGATGGTCCACGAGAGCACCCAGGAGGGCAAGCCGTCCGTCCTGGCCCGGGTCAAGGCCCTCCCGCGCATGTTCGGGGCCCGGTTCCGCGGCCACTACCAGGAACTGTCCGGGTCCCGGATCGCGCTGTTCGTGGTGGCGCTGGCCTACATCGCGTCCCCCGTCGACTTCGTCCCCGAGCTCTTCGTCCCGTTCCTGGGCGTCGCCGACGACGTGGGCGTGGCGGTCTGGCTGACCGCCGCGCTGATGGGCGAGACCGAGCGCTTCATCGACTGGGAGCGCGTCGGCACCGACTACGTCGAGGGGCACGTGGTGTCCTGACCTCCGGAGGGGCGCCTTCCGGAACGCACCGCACGCCGAAGGCGGGCCGCCTGTTCGGGCGCCCCGCCTTCATGTGTCGGACGGCCCCCCGTTATCCCGCCGGACTAGGAGCGGGTCGAGGGAGGCTACTCGCTGCGCTGGCTGGGGATACCGGCCAGGAGCGCGCGGACTTCGGTCTCACGGTAACGGCGGTGGCCACCCAGCGTCCGAATCGAGGTCAGCTTGCCGGCCTTCGCCCAGCGCGTGACGGTCTTGGGGTCCACGCGGAACATGGTGGCGACCTCGGCAGGGGTCAACAGGGGCTCCGCCTCGGGCGTGCGAGTTGACATGTGTACGGCCTCTCCTCCTGGATCTGTGTGCCGATCCTTGAGACTTCAATCCTGGCACTTGGCCCGGATGTCCAATATTGCCCTTAGGTCTATATATTGGCATCACCCGAGGTGATTGCGCGACCACTTAACGCGACTTTGTTGGATGGGAGCTCCAAAGTCGCACATGCGACGGGTCACGCTGAGTGATTCTAGCGACACGTTTAGTGGCATGTGGCGTATTCGGTCAAAACTTCGTTCTCCGGCCCTGTTTTTCTCGATCCGGCGGGCCGAAAGTGTTAGGGCGACGCGGACTCAAACGGGGTCCCACCCGGGGGAGGGTTGCGGCGTCGGTCCGTCCACCAGCTGTTTTCGGCGGCACGGCCGGAGCGGTCGTTATTGGCGCCGACCAGGGTCGGCGACTCTTGTGCGCCACGCGGATCCGCTTCGTGGCGCGGGTTTCTTGGTTACGCAGAGTGCACTCTGTAACAGTCTCAACACAGTCTATGTCGATATCTATCGGATGGTATGCCCAATTTCGGCAAAGTTGATGTCAACTGTGTAGCTCGTCCGGACCTATCCCGTCCCTACCCGTGCGAAAACCGGAAACACATCCGAAGAAACCTGGTAGACCAGGTTCCCCGCCGGGTACCCGACAGGGCCGGCGCGCGGGCCGTCAGTTGGCGTGTCGGAGCGCGCGCACCGCGTCCCAGCGCCGCCGCAGGCGCGCGCGCATCGCCTTGACGACCTCCGGGCGGTCCGCCTCCAGGCCGGTGAGCACGGCGGAGGTCTCGGCCACCGAGTGGTCCGCGCGCAGCGCGTCGTCGTCCAGCAGGTGCACCAGGCCGCCGTAGTCGAGCTCCAGGAGCGCGCGGGGATGGGCCAGGGAGCCCGCCCAGTCCTCCAGCCGCTCCACGTTGTACAGGATCGAGGAATGGGCCGCGGAGACCCCGCTCAGCAGCCGTACGGCGCGTTCCAGGCGCGCGCGCACGTCGGACATCCCGGCGACGTACAGCAGGGCGCGGGGCTGGGCGTGCTCGGGCGGGGGGAGCGCCGCCTCGCCCGGCAGCCCGGCACCGCCCAGGTGGGCGGAGAACCGGGAATCGGTCTCGCCGCGGGTGGCGTTCCGGCTCGGTCCCAGCACGAGGCAGCGCTCACTCGTGTCGAACGGCACGAACCAGGCCGGCGGCACCTCCCAGGTGCTCGTCAGGATCTGCGGCTGGGCCGGTCCGGTGCGCCGGCGCCAGCGCTCGAAGTCGCGCTCCGTCTCCCTCGCGACCGGTTCGGGGACGAACGCCCTGCTCACCTGCTCGGACGTCGAGGCGCGGAACGCCGTGAAGGCGATCCAGGAGCGCAGCCGGGACTGCCAGGGGCAGACGAACAGCTCGTCGCCGACGCGCCGCACGTAGGCGTCGCGGCTCTCACCCGGGGGAACCACGACCGGCGGGTCGGCGGTCAGCCGGGCGAGGCTCTCGGCGTGCTCGACCGCCATCGCGTCGACCCGCCGGGGACGGTGCGGTGAGTTCGCGTAGGCCCTCCAGTGCTCCCGCTCCCGGCTGGAGAACGCCACGAGCGGCTGGTACAGGCGGAGATAGGCCGTGTAGGGGAACACGTTCGCATGGTGGCACAGAACCGGCGCGGTGCGGAGGGTTCCGCGCGATCGGCCGGAACCGGGAGGACACTCCGCCCGCCCCGGGCCGTGACGCTCCGCATCCGGGCGGTGGAGGGTTCCGCTCGGGGGCGCGTGCCCCGGGACCCGTCCCAGGGCACGCCGGGGGTGGGAGAGCGCGGAGGAGGCGGTAGCGTGTGCGTGGCACTCGCCGGAACGAGCGTCACGGGGCTGCGACGTGCGCCTCGTGACGGGAGACGGGCGCGGGTGCGCAGGGGTGGGCCGGGCCGTCGAGAGGGACGCCGGAGGTTGTCGGTGTCCGCGTCGATGTGGTGAGGCACGCCCGGGTTAGGGACGGGCGGCGTAGGCAGGTCGGCTCTGAACCGGGTACGGTTGTATCCGTACGTAAGCTGGCGTTCGTCGTCAGTGCGGTGACGGCCGCCAGCCCGGCATTGCGGTTTTTGCTAGTGAACTGGGGTTTGTGAGAACCCAATCGTTGAGGGGGTCGAGCCAATGGGGCGCGGCCGAGCCAAGGCCAAGCAGCAGAAGGTCGCCCGGCGGTTGAAGTACAGCGCCGGTGGTACTGATCTGGATCGGCTTCGGTCAGAGCTGGGTGTCGCTGAGGAAGATGTGTCGGTGACGGAGCCTTCGGGGCCACCGGACGACCCATACGAAGACCCTTACGACGACCTGGTCGACCGTTACGCGGACTACGCAGACAAGTACGCGGGTGGTGACAAGTCCGCGGGGGACGGATCCGATTCGGACCGCCGCTGATCTATCGAGCTTTACCGTCGACAAGCTGCATAAATCCGCTCAACCGGGTTCGTCGGCGAACACGGACACGCTCCTTGCGGCCCACGCCAGTGGACCGGACGGACGGTTTCGTGCCCGAAGGCGAACGACAGGGAACCCCGAAACGGGGCGTCGAAACCCGGGGCTCTCTCACTGAGAGGCCCCGGTTTCGCATGTCCGCCTACTGGTGGTCCCCCTCGAGGACGGCCCGTCCCGTCCCCGGTGTGACCGTTCCCATGGTCCAGGCCCGCACGTTCCGTTCGGCCAGCGTGGAGAGCGCGCGCTCGGCGGAGTCCGCGGCGACGATCGCGACCATGCCCACGCCCATGTTGAACGTGGCCTCCATGTCCTCGCGCGAGATCCCGCCCCGCGCGGCCAGGTACCCGAAGACGGGGTCGGGCCGCCAGGTGGCGCGGTCCAGGAGGGCGTCCACCGAGTCCGGGAGGGACCTGGCCAGGTTCGAGGCGAGTCCGCCACCGGTGACGTGCGAGAACGCGTGCACCTCGGCCGCCTCGACGAGTGCCAGGCAGTCCTTGGCGTACACCTTGGTCGGGGTGAGCAGGACCTCCCCGAGGACGCCGCCCAGTTCGGGCACCTCCGCGGCCAGGTCCAGCCCGGCCCGGTCGACGATGTGCCGGATCAGCGAGTAGCCGTTGGAGTGCGGTCCGGACGAGGCCATCGCGATGACCGTGTCGCCCGGCCGGACCCGGTCGGGCCCCAGGATCGCGTCGGCCTCGACGATGCCGGTGCCCGCGCCCGCCAGGTCGTACTCGTCCGGGCCCATGGCTCCGGGGTGCTCGGCGGTCTCGCCGCCGATCAGCGCGCATCCCGCCTGGTGGCAGCCCTCGGCGATCCCGCCCACGATCTCGGCGATGCGCTCGGGCACGACCGAGCCGCAGGCGATGTAGTCGGTCATGAACAGCGGCTCGGCGCCGCTGACCACGAGGTCGTCCACGACCATCCCGACCAGGTCGATGCCGATCGTGTCGTGCCGGCCCATGGCCTGGGCGAGCAGCACCTTGGTGCCCACCCCGTCGGTGGAGGTGGCCAGCACCGGGGCGGTGTACTTGGCGGGGTCGAGCCGGAACAGCCCGGCGAACCCGCTGGCGTCGGTGACGAGCTCGGGCCTGCGAGTACGCGCCACGTGCTTCTTCATCAACTCGACCGCACGCTCGCCGGCGGCGATGTCGACACCTGCGGCGGCGTACGCCGGGGTGGTAGTGGCACCCTCTGACACGCGAAAAACCTCTTCTGTGGTGGAACCGCGATCCGACTGCGGTCCGGCCGTTCCGCGACCGGACCGGGAGCGCGAGGACTTACTGCGCGGACGTGGGCAGCGACACGCTTCTGGGCGTGCCGCAGGACTTCTCCAGCAGGTACTTTCCGCGGGAGTCCTCGTCCACCTCGACCGGGTAGACGCCGTCGAAGCAGGCCCGGCAGAGCCGGTCCTTGCGCACCTCGGTGGCCGAGACCAACTCGTCCAGGGTGATGAAGGCGAGGGAGTCGGCGTCGATGGACCGGCGGATCTCCTCGGTGGAGAGGTTGCCCGCGATCAGCTCGGCCTTCGTGGCGAAGTCGATGCCGTAGTAGCAGGGCCACATGACCGGCGGACTGGAGATGCGCACGTGCACCTCGGCGGCGCCGGCCTCGCGCAGCATCCGCACCAGCGCGCGCTGGGTGTTACCGCGCACGATCGAGTCGTCCACGACGACCAGCCGCTTGCCCGCGATGACCTCGCGCAGCGGGTTCAGCTTGAGCCGGATGCCGAGCTGGCGCAGGGTCTGGCTGGGCTGGATGAAGGTGCGGCCCACGTAGGAGTTCTTGACGAGCCCCTGGGCGAACGGGATCCCGCTGCCCTCGGCGTAGCCGACCGCGGCGGGCGTGCCGGACTCGGGGACCGGGATGACGATGTCGGCCTCGGCCGGGTGCTCCTTGGCCAGGCGGCGCCCCACCTCGACGCGGGTGCTGTTGACGTTGCGCCCGGCGATGGTGGTGTCGGGACGGGCCAGGTAGACGTACTCGAACAGGCAGCCCTTGGGCTCCGCGGGAGCGAACCGCCGGGAGGACACGCCGTCGGCGTTGATGACGAGAAGCTCGCCGGGCTCGACCTCGCGCACCACGGTGGCGCCGACGATGTCCAGGGCGGCGGTCTCGCTGGCGACCACCCACCCGCTGTCCAGCCGACCCAGCACCAGCGGGCGGATGCCCTGCGGGTCGCGGGCGGCGTACAGCGTGTCCTCGTCCATGAAAACGAGCGAGAAAGCGCCCTTGACCAGGGGAAGCAGCTCCATGGCGGCTTCCTCGGTGGTGCGGTCCGGATTGACGGCCAGCAGGCTGGTCAGGACCTCGGTGTCCGTGGTCGCCGACAGCTGGTCCGAGGGGAGCATCGCCGCGAGCTCGGGCGTGTTGATGAGGTTGCCGTTGTGGCCCAGGGCCAGGCCGCCCTCACGCGCGCTGTAGAAGGTCGGTTGTGCGTTCTCCCACACCGGGGACCCGGTGGTGGAGTAGCGGCAGTGGCCGATGGCCAGATGCCCCTTGAGGGATTCGAGGGTCGCCTCGTTGAATACCTGGGAGACGAGTCCCATGTCCTTGTATACGACGATGCGTTCGCCGTCACTGAGGGCGATGCCCGCGGACTCCTGACCGCGGTGCTGCAAAGCGTAGAGGCCGAAGTAGGTGAGCTTGCTGACTTCTTCGCCGGGAGCCCAGACCCCGAACACTCCGCAGGCGTCCTGCGGTCCGCGTTCCAGGGGATCGATGTCCATGCTGAGCCGGCCGTCGGATTGCGACACGTGATCCAGCTTATCGGCTGTTCCCGGGGCCCGGGTCACGCGGGGGACCGGGCGGCCACAGCGGCAGCAGCGGAGACAGGTCGGCGCGGACCCCGCTGGCCGAGACGCGGTGCGTGTCCGCGGCCTCGGCCCAGCCGAGCTCCCCCGCGGCCAGGGCGGTCCAGGTCAGCGGGTCGGTCTCCACCACGCCCGGCGGTGTGCCCCGGGTGTGCCTCGGGCCCTCCAGGCACTGCACGGCCCCGTACGGAGGGACGCGGACCTCCAGGGCGTGCCCGGGGAAGCGTTCGGCGAGTTCGGCGAGGCTGCCGCGGACCACGGCCTTGAGGGCGGCCCGCTGCGGTTCGCGGCCCCGCTCCCGGGCGAGCAGCACCGCGCGGGCGCAGGCCTCCAGGACCGGGGCGGGCCGGTCCGGTCCGGAGTGGGGGGCCTCGCCGAGCGCGGCGAGCTGGTCGTCGAGCGCGGAACGCAGCGCCGCGTACCGACGCTGCGCCGCAGTGGGCTTGGATGGCACACCGTCGACCCTACTGAGCTTTTCGTCGGTCGCGCGGGCTTCCCGGACCGTCCTCGGCCGGGACCCCTCCGGATCGCCTCCGGAGCGGTAGGGCCCACCCGGCCGCCCCGGCGCGACGCGGCGTCTGAGAACCTCGGTCGTCCGGTCCCGGGCGGGGCCGGCAGGGGAGGCGGCGACGAGCCGGGGGCATCACGATCTTGAAACGATCGGCCCGCGGGAGGGAGGCCGGACGGTGACGGGAACCCCCCGATTTTGGTCATTGGGGAAACCGGGAGTGGATAGTAAGTTAAGTCTGCATGTCGGAACGATGGAGCAGGGGTGGCGGACCGTCCGCAGTCGGGTGTTCCTCGCTGATTCGGGTTCCGTTCACGCACACCGCCTCCGAAGAGCGGCCGACCGGCCGATCCTCCCGTCCCACCTCGCACGGCGAGGGGGGAAGGTTAGGATGATTGCTCCACTACGTCGGCATTCGGCGGTTTGCCGGGGTGGTCAAAGATGAACATCGAGTGACGCACCCCGCGTCGATGGAGGGGGGTGCGGCGCGGTCGCGCCCAAAAGGGAGGGGCCTTCCGCGGGACCAGGGTCCGAACAGCCCAGACGGACAACGAGCCTTACCGCATTCCACGGGAGAAAGATGTGCGTCTTCGCCTGACTCCACGCGATGACAGCTACTACGAGATGTTCGCGGACTCCGCGAACAACCTGGTCATAGCCTCACGGCTGCTGGTGGAACTCATCAGTGAAGACGCCGACAGAGAAGCCATCACCGAGAAGATGCGGGCCTGCGAGCAGACGGGGGACGAGCGCACCCACGCGATCATGCGCCGGCTCAACGAGAGCTTCGTCACCCCGTTCGACCGGGAGGACATCTACCGGCTGGCCTCCTGTCTTGACGACGTCATGGACTCCATGGACGCCGCGGTGGACCTCATCGGGCTGTACAGGTTGGACCGCCTGCCGAAGGGCATCATCGACCAGGTCGAGGTACTGGAGCGCGCGGCGGAGCTGACCGCCGAGGCCATGCCGAGACTGCGCTCCCTGAAGGACCTGACCGGTTACTGGATCGAGATCAACCGGCTGGAGAACCAGGCGGACCAGATCTACCGGCGCCTTCTGGCGCACCTGTTCAGTGGGGAGTACGACGCGTTGACCGTGCTCAAACTCAAGGACGTCATCGAGGAGCTGGAGACCGCCGCGGACGCCTTCGAGCACGTGGCCAACACCGTCGAGAGCATCGCGGTCAAGGAATCCTGAGCCGCGGCCCCGCCGACTCGAAGAGCTATCGTGCCTCCCTTAGAACCGGCCCTGCTCGCTGTCGTGGCAGCGGCGCTGGTATTCGCGTTCACCAACGGCTTCCACGACGCCGCCCACACGATCGCCACCTCGATCTCGACCCGGGCGCTCACGCCCCGGGCCGCGGTCGCCCTGGCGACCCTGATGAACCTCCTGGGCGCCTTCCTCGGCGAGGGGGTGGCCCGCACCATCGGGCAGAACATCATCACCCCGCCCGGCGGCCACGACGGGCTCGTGGTGCTGTTCGCCGCGTTGTGCGGCGCCGTCGCCTGGAACCTCCTCACCTGGTACCGGGGCATGCCCTCGTCCGCCTCGCACGCGCTCGTCGGCGGTCTGCTGGGCGCGGGGCTGGCCTCGGCGGCGACCATCGAATGGGGCGGCGTGGGGACCAGCTTCCTGCTCCCCATGGCGCTGTCCCCGCTGGTCGGCGGCCTGCTCGGCTACCTCGTCATGCTGACGATCATGTGGGTCTTCCGCAACGCCAACCCGCGCTCGGCGGGCCGCCGGTTCAAGCTCGCCCAGAGCGTCTCGGCGGCCGCGATGTCGCTCGGCAACGGGCTCCAGGACGCGCAGAAGACGATGGGCGTCGTCGTCCTGGCCCTGGTCACCACCGGCTACCAGAGCGACTACGACCTTCCCGCGTGGGTGGTGGTGTCCGCCGCGGCGGCGATGTCGCTGGGCACGGCCACCGGGGGCTGGCGGATCATGCGCACCCTGGGCCACCGGGTGATCCAGCTCGACCCGCCCAAGGGCTTCGCCGTCGAGCTCACCGTCTCGGTCATCACGGGGGCGACCTCGTTCATCTGGCAGGTGCCGATCTCCAGCACCCACACGACCACCTCGGCGATCGTGGGAGTGGGCGCCACCCGGAGGCTGTCGGCGGTGCGCTGGGGGGTGGCCTGGGACATCGTCCTGGTCTGGCTCTGCACCGTTCCCGCCACGGCGCTCATCGGCGCCGGCGTCTACGGCCTGGCGGTCCTGCTGGGCCTGTGAGTCCCCGGAAACGCCGGAGGCGGCGGCGGGCCGTCGCCCGCCGCCGCCTCCGTTGCGAGGAGGCCCCGGCCTATCCGAAGCGGCCGGTGATGTAGTTCTCGGTCTCCTTCTTCTCCGGCTTGGTGAAGATCTTGTTCGTCTCGCCCATCTCGATGAGCTTGCCCGGCTTGCCGGTGCCCGCGAGGTTGAAGAACGCGGTCACGTCGCTGACCCGGGCGGCCTGCTGCATGTTGTGCGTGACGATGACGATCGTGTAGTTCTCCTTCAGCTCGGAGATCAGGTCCTCGATCGCCAGCGTGGAGATGGGGTCCAGGGCCGAGCAGGGCTCGTCCATGAGCAGGACGCTGGGCTCCACGGCGATGGCGCGCGCGATGCACAGGCGCTGCTGCTGGCCGCCGGACAGGCCCGCGCCGGGGCGGCCGAGGCGGTCCTTGACCTCCTCCCAGAGGTTCGCGCCGCGCAGCGAGCGCTCCACCAGGTCGTCGGCCGCGGACTTGTTCAGTCGCTGGTTGTTCAGCTTCGCGCCCGCGATGACGTTGTCGTAGATCGACATGGTCGGGAACGGGTTGGGCCGCTGGAACACCATGCCGACCTCGCGGCGCACCGCCACCGGGTCCACCTCGGAGCCGTAGACGTCCTGGTCGTCGAGCAGGACCTTGCCCTGGACGCGGGCGCCGGGGGTCACCTCGTGCATGCGGTTGAGGGTGCGCAGGAAGGTCGACTTGCCGCAGCCCGAGGAGCCGATGAAGGCGGTCACCGATCGGGGCTCGATGGTCATCGAGACGTCCTCCACGGCGAGGAAGTCGCCGTAGTAGACGTGCAGTCCGGAGACGTCGATTCGTTTGGCCACTGTGTTTCCTAAGACCGTGTTTCGTGGAGAGGGAGGTACTAGCGCGCCTTGGGCGCGAAGAAGCGTGAGACCAGCCGGGCGACGAAGAACAGCAGCATCACGATGGCGATCAGCGTCAGCGCCGCGGCCCAGGCCCGCTCGTAGTTGATGGCGCCGCCCATCCGGACCTGCGAGTAGATGAACACCGGAAGGCTCATCATCTGTCCCTCGACGGGGTTGGCGTTGATGGCGACCGCGGAGGAGCCCGCGGTGAGGATGAGGGGCGCGGTCTCACCGATGACGCGGGCCAGGGCCAGCATGATGCCGGTGGTGATCCCCGCGATCGCGGTCGGCAGGACCACCTTGAGCACGGTCAGCCACTTGGGCACGCCCAGCGCGTAGGAGGCCTCCCGCAGCTCGTTGGGGACCAGCCGCAGCATCTCCTCGCAGGAGCGGACGACCACCGGGATCATCAGCACCGACAGCGAGATCGCGCCGGCCAGGCCGTTGGTCTCGCCCGGCCCGAAGATCATGATCCACAGCGCCACGACGAACAGCCCGGCCACGATGGAGGGGATGCCGGTCATGACGTCGACGAAGAACGTGATGGCGGTCTTGAGGCGGCCCCGGCCGTACTCCACCAGGTAGATGGCGGTCATCAGGCCGATCGGGACCGAGATCAGCGCGGCGATCCCGGTGATGACGAGCGTGCCGAGGACGGCGTGGTAGGCGCCGCCCGCGTCCATGCTCGGGGTGACCCCGTTCATGGAGACGCTGAGGAAGTAGCCGTCCAGCCGGACGATGCCCTCGGCCAGGACCGTCCACAGCAACGAGACCAGCGGCACCATGGCGATGCCGAAGCAGACGTAGACGACGGCGGTGACCAGGCGGTCCTTGGCCTTGCGGCTGTTCTCCACGATCACCGAGGCGAGCGTGATGACGACCATGTAGGCGACGGCGGTGACGATCACCAGTACCGCCGGGTTCCACGCGTCGAGGAGGAACAGCGCGCCCGCCGACACCAGCAGGAGGACGGCCAGCGTCACCGGCGGCGTGAACCTGGGCAGGGACCCGCCGAGGGAGAGGGTGTTCGGTGCGGCCATCCGGGCGTCCTCGGCGATGGGTTCGGACAGTTGCGTAGGGGCGGACATTTACGCGAACTCCTTGCGGCGGGAGACGACGAAGCGCGCTGCCATGTTCACGAGGAGGGTGATGGCGAAGAGCACCAGACCGGCGGCGATCAGCGCCGAGACGCCGTAGCCGGTGGCCTCGGGGTACTGGAGGGCGATGTGGGCGGCGATCGTCTGGTTCCCGCTCTGCAGCAGGAACCAGGAGACGACGAGGGAGGGGGACAGGATCATGGCCACGGCCATGGTCTCGCCGAGGGCGCGGCCCAGGCCGAGCATCGCGCCGCCGATGATGCCGGGGCGGCCGAACGGGATCACCGCCATGCGGATCATCTCCCAGCGGGTGGCGCCGAGGGCGAGGGCCGCCTCCCGGTGCGACTGCGGGACCTGGAGGAAGACGTCGCGCGACATGGCGGTGATGATCGGCAGGATCATGACCGCGAGCACGATTCCGGCGCTGAGCATGGTCCGACCCGTCGTGGAGACCGGGCCCGCGAAGAGCGGGAACCAGCCGAAGTACGTCTCCAGCCAGGTGTAGAAGGGCGCCAGCTGCACGACGAGCCAGCCGATGCCCCACAGGCCGTAGACGACGCTGGGGATCGCCGCGAGCAGGTCCACCAGGTAGCCCAGGACCGCGGCGATGCGGCGCGGGGCGTAGTAGACGATGAACAGGGCGATGCCGATCGCGACGGGGGTGGCGAGGACGAGCGCGATCGCCGCCCCGAGCACGGTGCCGAACGCCAGGGCGAGCACGCCGAACGCGGGCGCCTCCCGGGTGTTGGCGTCCCATTCGCTGGTGGTGAGGAAGTTCGCGGTGTTCGCGGTCAGCGAGTCGAAGGACTGCGCGACGAGGAAGGCCGCGACGCCCGCCAGGATCACGAGGATCAGGATTCCCGATCCCCGCGCGCTGTTGGCGAAGACGACGTCGCCGATACGACGCTTGCCCCGCGGCACGTGGGCCGTCGTAGACGGGTCCGTGGTGGTCATGTGAGACTCCGGTCCAGATGGTTCAAGATTCGCCGCCGGGGGAGTGTTCCTGTTCGCGGTTTCCCTGACAGGCGGTGACGGGGCCTGTTACATTGTGGAGCTTGCTCGGAGCGGCCCGGAACGCGCCTCGGGGTTCAGCGCTGGTCCCACCCCTGACGTGCGGTTCCTTCGCGGGGGTGTGGCAGGCGTTCCAGGGTTCTCCGTTGCCGCGGAGGACGCCGGGCGTGGTGGTGCTCACGCCCGGTGCGGGCTCCACGAGGAGGACGGCCATACGCCCCAAGGGCAGGGCCCACCCCTGTCGGTGGATCCCTACCCTTGTGGCGTTCGGTGTAGCGCTGATCAGCTCGCGACCTGGATCTTGTCCAGCGTGGCCTGGATCTTCTCGCGGGTGCCCTCGGAGAGCGGCGCGGAGCCGGTCTCGTCGGCGGAGGCCTGCTGGCCCTCCTCGCTGGTGACGTAGCCGATGAAGCTCTTCACCAGGTCGGCGTCGGCCTGCTCGGCGTACTCCATGCAGACGATCTCGTAGCTGACCAGGACGATCGGGTAGACCCCGGCCTCGTCGGTGGCGTAGTCGAGGGTGACGGCGAGGTCGTTCTCGGTGTTGCCCTCGCGCGGGGCGGCGGAGTCGACGATCGCGGCGGCGGCCTCGGGGCTGTAGGGGACGAACTCCTCGCCGACGCCGACGGAGACGGTGCCGAACTCGGCGGCGTGGGAGGCGTCGACGTAGCCGATGGTGCCGGTTCCGCCCTGGACCGCGGAGACGACGCCGGAGGAGCCCTGGGCGGCCTCGACGGGCTCGATCGGCCAGTCGCCGCTGACCTCGTGCGGCCAGGCGTCGGGAGCGGCCGCGGACAGGTACTCGACGAAGTTCTCGGTGGTGCCGGACTCGTCGGAGCGGTTCACCGGGACGATGTCGGTGTCGGGAAGCTCGACGTCGGGGTTGTCAGCGGCGATCGCCTCGTCGTTCCACTTGGTGATCTCCTGGTTGAAGATCCCCGCGATGACCTCGGGCTGCATGTTCAGCGAGTCGACGCCCTCGAGGTTGAAGACGACGGCGATCGGGCTGATGTAGCCGGGCAGGTGCACGACCTCGGAGGCGCAGCGCTCGGCGGCCTGCGCGGTCTCCTCCTCGTCCATGGCGGCGTCGGAACCCGCGAAGGCCACCGCGCCCTCGATGAACTGGGAGCGCCCGGCACCGGAGCCCACCGAGTCGTAGTTCACGGTGGCGCCTTCGCAGGCGCCGGTGTAACCGGCGACCCACGCGGCCATCGCGTTCTCCTGCGAGCTGGCGCCGGCGCCGGCGAGCGTGCCGCCGCCGTCGACGCACTCGACGCTGCCCGCGGGCGCCGCGGAGGCGTCGTCTCCCGCGCCTGTGGGGTCGTCGCTGCCGCAGGCAGTGAGCGCGAGGGCGCCGGCGAGAGTCGCGCCCGCAATCTGGCCGTACCTAGAGAGCTTCACAGCCCCGGGGTCCTTCCTCTGGACTTTGTCACCTGTGCGGGGGAACGACCTACTCGAACCCGCCGGAACCGAAGGTAGAGAGCCCAGGTGGCCAGCCATACCAGAGAGGGTGAACGAATGGTGAACGACAGGATGAGTGTCGCGGAAAGGAACGCGGCCCACCGGTGTCGAACAGGTGAACCGCGTCCAATTTGAGGTTTTTGTCCGTATTTGAGCTGCGCTTATGCCTCTCAGTAGGCCGGTAGCGCCCGAGGGTTATCGATCACGGGACAGGGGAAGGGCTACTTCTCGGGCCGGGCGTACATGACGTCGGCGGCCCAGAGTCCGAAGCCCAGGGACTCGTACAGCCGCACCGCGGTCCGGTTCTCCTCGTCCACGTACAGCAGCACCCACGGAAGGCCGCGGTCGCGCAGATGGCGCAGGCCGGTCAGGGTCAGCGCCCGGCCCAGCCCGCTTCCCTGCCACGCGGGGTCCACCCCCACCACGTAGACCTCGCCCACCGGTTCGCCGTCGGTCAGTCCCGCGCCGTCGGCGTGCGTCTTGGTCCAGTGGTACCCCGCGATCCGACCGCTGCGGAGGTCGGCCGCGACGAAGAAGCCGTCGGGGTCGAACCACTCCTCCTCCTGCCGCTGGCGCAGGTCGGCCAGTGTCATGCCGCCCTGTTCGGGGTGGTCGGCGAAGGCGCGGGCGTTGGCGCGCAGCCACTCCCGCTCGTCCGCGCCGACCCGGAAGGCCCGGATCTCCAGGCTCTCGGCCACCTCCGGTGACAGCCGGGGCTCGGACAGCCCGGGGGGCGGGGACCCGCCGACCGCGCGCAGCGGCAGCCGCATCTTCAGCAGCCCGCGCACCTGCTCCAGCCCGGCCGAGGCGGCCAGCGCCCGCGCGCCGTCGAGCCGGCCGTGCGCCCAGAGCCGCAGCCCGCGCGCGCTGGCGTTGGCCAGGAGGTCGTCCAGCAGCAGCCGCCCCAGACCGCGGCGGCGCAGGGACGGGGCCACGACCAGCTCGGCCGCGTCCGGCTCGTCCGGAGTGACCGCGGCGAACGCGAAGCCGCCCAGCAGCGGCCCCCCGTCGGCCTCTTCGTGCAGCAGGTGGAAACGGGTGGTTCCGAGCGGAGCGCCGTGGCGCACCCGCAGCAGGGTCTGCTCCGACAGGGCGTCGACCCCGTCCGCGGCCCGCGCGGCCTCGGCCAGCGCGAGCACGGCGTCGACCTGGCCGGGGTCGAGCACGTCGGTGGTGAGGATGTGGCTCATGGTGCGAGCCTACGTTCGCGGCCGGACCGGAGTCCGGGGACGCCCCGGGTTCAGCCCCCGCGCTTGCGGCGGCGGCCGACGTAGGCGCCGCTCACGCGGACCCGCCGCACCGGGGCCAGCGGGGCGGAGAGCAGCAGCAGGAGAACCAGGAACCCCAGCAGGATGGCGGGGGTGATGGAGCCGCGCACCGCCCGGGCCTCCTGCGCGACGGGGGCGGCGGTCCCGTTCTCCCCCTCGCCCGGGGTCACCATGGGGAGGTCGGCGTACCCGTCGTCGGAGGGGACCGGGAGCGACGGCAGGTCGGCGGGGCCGCTCGGCAGGTCCGGCCGGGAGGAGGATCCTGTCGTCACCGGACTGCTCGGAGCGGCGGGACGGCGCGTGACGGGGCTGCCCGAGGCGGTGGACGGGCCCCGGGGGCTCGACGGGCGCGAGGACCTGACGGACGTCGGGGCAGGGGAGCCGCCGCCGTCCGGGGACGTGGACTGCCCGTTCCCCGGGGGCGCGCCGCCGGGCGAGCCGGACTCGGAGCCGGTGGGCGCGGGGGTGGGCGGGGGCGTCGGGACGGGCCGGGCCACCGTCACGTCCGCCGAGATCTGGGCCGTTCCCGTGCGGGTCTCCTCGCACGACTCCTCCGGCGGCTCCTGGTCGGGGGAGGCGTCGGGAGAGGCCGAACCGCTCGGTTCGGCCGAGGGGGAGGGATCGGGGCAGTCCACCGGAACCCCGTACTCGTACGAGATCAGGACCGCGACCTCGACGGGGACGGGACTGGGGGCCGTGCCGGTGATGTCGGCCGCCGCGGTGGTCCCCGCCTCCAGGACCTCGGGCAGCTCCGAGACGCTCAGGTCCGGGACGTCCGGGGAGTCGGTCACGGACACGCCGGTGATGGCGATGTCGGTCCCGTCGAGTTCGTTGCCGACCAGCAGCGGGAGCTCGAACCGGTCCCCGGGCTCGACCTGGTCTCCCTTCAGGCCCAGGGAGAGGACGGGGCCGTCGGCGAGCGCGGGCGACGCCGGGATCATGGTGCAGCCGATGAACACCGCGCCCAGGGGGATTCCGGCCCATCCCCGCAGCGGAGATCTGGACGCGACGGCGTCCTTTTCTCTCGGCATGAGGGCGATCCTCCTCGATGGGACGCCTTGGCGCGGATCGGTCCGGGCACCCGCGACGCGACCGGTCTCGGTGGGGTCGGTCACACGGGGCCTCTCCAGCATCCTAGATGTTCCGGTCCCGGATGACGACCCCTCGGTGACCATCCGATAACAGCGAGGTCGCCCCCGTGCGCGCGGGGCCGGCCGGGTGGTCCTCCCGGGCCGGGGCCACCCGACCGGCCGCGCGGCTCCGACCGGTCGCCAGGGGCTGATGAGGGCCCTCCGGCCGAACGGGGCCTCCGTCGGCGACGCGGCCCGCGGTCAGCTCTTGCGGGTGAGCTGCTCGGGGGCCTCCACGCGGCGCGCCGCCTCTTCGCTGGCGGCCTTGGAGGCGGGGTCCGGGACGAAGCGGTAGCCGACGTTGCGCACGGTCCCGATCAGGGACTCGTACTCGCTGCCGAGCTTGGCGCGCAGCCGCCGCACGTGCACGTCGATGGTGCGGGTGCCGCCGAAGTAGTCGTAGCCCCACACCTCCTGCAGCAGCTGGGCGCGGGTGAAGACGCGGCCGGGGTGCTGCGCGAGGAACTTCAGGAGCTCGAACTCCTTGAAGGTGAGGTCCAGGATCCGTCCGCGCAGCCGTGCGATATAGGTGGCCTCGTCGATGGTGAGGTCGCCGCGGCGGATCTCGTCGGGGTCGTCGGACGCGGTGTCGGCCTGGCCGATGGAGAGCCGCAGCCGGGCCTCGACCTCGGCGGGGCCGGCGGAGGTGAGCAGGAAGTCCGTCACCTGCCAGTCCGGGGTGAGCGCGGCGACCCCGCCCTCGGTGAGGACCGGGATGAGCGGGCAGTCCAGGCCGGTCGTGTTCAGCAGGCGGCACAGGTTGCGCACCGACGCGAGGTCGGTGCGCGCGTCCACCAGGATCGCGTCCACCGGTAGGCCCGCCGTACGGTCGTTCCCGGGGGAGAGCAGCGCGCTCGCCTCCGCCGGGGCGATCCGCACCGAGTGCAGGAGCAGGCCCAGGGCGGGCAGGACGTGGTCGGACGGTTGGTTGGAGTTGGTCAGCAGCAGAAGGTGGCTCATGCGCCTCTTCCCGTCGCCCGCGGAACGCGGCTGTTCGAAGGCGCCGTTGCCCCCGGTGAGAATGCTTTGGAAATTGCCTCCGAATGAACACAAGGATAATCAATCGATGACGATCGGAACCATCAGGTACTGGGCGGCGGCCAAGGACGCCGCGGGCCGGGCCGAGGAGTCCTTCGACGCGGGGACTCTGGCGGAGCTTCTGGGACGGGTTCGGGAGAGGCACGCGGGAAACGCCGAATTGCTCAGGGTTTTGGAGCGTTCGTCCTTTCTGGTGGGAGAGATCCCGGTGGGAAGGCGCCCGCACGAGGGGGTGGAGCTGTCCGAGGGGTGGACGGTGGAGGTCCTGCCCCCGTTCGCGGGAGGGTGACGCGGCGGCGCCCGGAGGCCGGGCGCCGGGAGTGGAGAGGAGGGCCGATGGGAAGTCGGCCGGTGGGTCGGGAAGCCGGTGAGAATCCTCACGTCGTCACGATGCTGGGCAAACCGGGATGCCATCTGTGCGACGAGGCGCTGGCCGTGATCGGGCGGGTCTGCGCCGACCTGGGCGTGCGCTACGAGGTCCGGGACATCACCGTGGCGGACCCGGAGGAGAAGGAGGAGTACTGGGAGAAGATCCCGGTGACCTTCGTCGACGGGGAGCAGCACGACTTCTGGAGGGTGAGCGAGAAGCGGTTGAGGGAGGCCCTGGGGTAGGGCGGCGGCGCTCGCGCGCGATGTTGCGGCACGTGAAAGCGGCACCCACTTTGTGCGCGCTTTCACAAGGGCGTAACCTAGTGGTCAAAATCTTTTCCGGCTGTGGGGCTTGACAGACAACAGGCACCGTCATAGGGGATCATCGAACCCCGACCGGCCGGAGAAGACCCATAACGCCGACGTCGCCCAGGAGCGCACACCTGTGACCAGCCGGACACCACGGCCTCGGGAGAGGGGAATCCCGGAGGCGACAGTCGCGAGGCTCCCGCTGTACCTCCGCGCGCTGCACGGCCTGAGTGAACGGGGGACGCCCACGGTGTCGTCCGAGGAGCTCGCGTCGGTGGCCGGGGTCAACTCCGCGAAACTGCGCAAGGACCTCTCCCACCTGGGCTCGTACGGAACGCGGGGGGTGGGGTACGACGTCGAGTACCTCATCTACCAGATCTCCCGTGAGCTTGGTCTCACCCAGGACTGGTCCGTGGCCATCATCGGCGCGGGCAACCTGGGGCGCGCGCTGGCCGACTACGGGGGGTTCGGGACCCGCGGCTTCAGGATCGCGGCGCTGCTGGACGCGGATCCGAAGACGGTGGGGCGCGAGGTGGCCGGCCTGTCCGTGCGGCATATCGACGAGCTGGAGGACGTTGTCTCCGACGAGAAGGTGTCCATAGGGGTCATCGCCACCCCGGCCGCGGCGGCGCAGGGGGTGTGCGACCGCTGCGTTGGCGCGGGGGTCGGAAGCATCCTGAACTTCGCCCCCGTGGTCCTCAATGTGCCGGAACACGTGGATGTGCGTAAGGTCGATCTGTCCATCGAGCTCCAGATCCTCGCCTTCCACGAGCAGCGGAAGGCCGTGGGACGGCGGGGGCCCGGATGGGCCGACGCCCTGGAGGTCTGAGAACGTGTCCGGAACGGACGGCCGGGGGGCGCGCGGAGGCGAACGCGCGCCGGCGGAACAACGAAGTGTCGCAAACGTGCCTGCATTGGAGTGCGGATGAGTGTCCTCGCCCTTGGGCTGAGCCATCGGAGCTCGCCCGTGGCGCTGCTCGAGCGCGTCGCGTTGAGCGGCGAGGCGCGCCTGAAGGCGATGTCGGAGATGGTCGGCACGGCCCCGGTCAACGAGGTGATGATGGTCGCCACGTGCAACCGCGTGGAGGTCTACGCGGACGTCGACCAGTTCCACCCGGGTGTGGCCGCGATCTCCGAGCTGCTCTCCTGGCACACCGGCGTCCCGCTGGGCGAACTCACCCGGCACCTCTACGTGCACTACGAGGAGCGCGCGGTCCAGCACCTGTTCTCCGTCGCGTGCGGCCTCGACTCCATGGTCGTGGGCGAGGGCCAGATCCTCGGCCAGGTCCGCAACTCCCTCAAGGACGCCCAGCACAGCGGGGCCCTCGGCCGGGTCCTCAACGACCTGGGCCAACGGGCCCTGCGCGTCGGCAAGCGCGCGCACACCGAGACCCACCTCGACCAGGCCGGCGCCGACATGGTCACCTTCGGCCTGGCCGTCGCCGGACGGCACCTGCCCGCCGCCCCGGACGCGCTGTCCGGGACCGCGGGGCCGGAGGCCCGCTGCCCCGTGGACGCCGCGCACCAGGGGCTCGCGGAGGAGGTCGAGGCGGCGCTGCCGTGCCCGCGCCCCCTCGCCGGCCGCCGCGTCATGGTGCTCGGCGCCGGCTCCATGAGCGCGCTGTCCGCCAACACCGTCGCCCGGCAGGGCGCCGCCGCGGTCGTCGTGGCGAACCGCACCTTCGACCGCGCCGCGCGGCTGGCCGAGTGCCTCACCGAGGCCTACGACGAGATCCGCAGCACCGCCGTGCCGTTCGAGGAGGCCGCCGCCCACCTCCCGGAGGTCGACCTGGTCATCTCCTGCACCGGCGCGCAGGGGCTCGTCCTCACCGCCGAGGAGGTCGCCGCCGCCGTCGAGGGACGCCCCGGCCGCCCGCTGGTCTTCCTCGACCTGGCGATGCCGCACGACATCGACCCGGGCGTCCGGGACCTGCCCGGCGTCTTCCTCGTCGACATCGACTCCCTGCGCACGGCCGTGGCCGAGGAGCCCGCGGAGACCACGGGGCGGGTCGCCGACATCTCCGCGGTGCGCGGGATCGTCGACGAGGAGGTGGCGGAGTACGAGACGGTGCGCCGCGCCGAGCGCGTCGCCCCCACGGTGGTCGCGCTGCGCAGCAAGGCCCAGTTGGTCGTGGAGACCGAGATGGCGCGGCTGCACGGGCGCCTGCCCGACCTCGACGACAGGACGCGGGGCGAGATCACGCACGCCGTGCGCCGTGTCGTCGACAAGCTCCTGCACCAGCCGACCGTGAAGGTCAAGCAGCTCGCCGCCGGCCCCGACGGGGGCGCCTACGAGGCGGCGCTGCGCGAACTGTTCGATCTCGACCCCAAGATTCCCGACGCGGTCGCCAGGACCGGCCCCGCGGTCGGCGAGGAGATGTGACATGACTCCGGCACCGGCGCGTCTCGGCACACGCCGCAGCACCATGGCCACCAACCAGTCCCGGATGGTCGCCGACGCCATCACCGAGCGGACCGGGGTTCCGGTCGAGCTGGTCCTCATCACCAGCTTCGGCGACGTCACCAAGGCGCACCTGACCCAGCTGGGCGGCACCGGCGTCTTCGTCAACGCGCTGCGCGACGAGCTGCTCGACGGCGGCGTCGAGTTCGCCGTGCACTCGCTCAAGGACCTGCCCACCGCGCCCGCCGACGGGCTCGTCCTGGCGGCCGTCACCGAGCGGGACGACCCGCGCGACGCGCTGTGCGCCCGCGACGGGCTGAAGTTCGCCGACCTGCCCGCGGGGGCCGCGGTCGGCACCGGGTCGCCGCGCCGCGTCGCCCAGCTCACCACGCTCCGCCCCGACCTGCGGTACGTGCCGATCCGGGGCAACGCCGAGACCCGCCTGGGCAAGGTCGCCTCGGGCGAGCTCGACGCGGTGGTCCTGGCCCACGCCGGCCTCCGCCGAGTGGGCCGCCTCGACGACGTCACCGACGTGTTCGAGCCGGAGCAGATGCTGCCCGCCCCCGGGCAGGGCGCGCTCGCCGTGGAGTGCCGCCTGGCCGACGCCGAGGGCGCGCTGGGCTACCTCTCCGCCGTCGACCACCCGGCGACCCGCGCCGCGGTCACCGCCGAGCGCGTCGTCCTGGCCGAGCTGGAGGCCGGATGCGCGGCCCCCGTCGGCGCCTACGCCGAGTTCACCGCCGAGGGGCTGCTCCGGCTGCGCGCCGCCGTGGTGTCCACCGACGGCACCCAGTCGGTGCGCATGGAGCGCACCGCCGAGGCGGCCGCGACCGCCGACGGGGTCCGCGACGCCGCGGAACTCGGCCGAGCGCTCGCACGCGAGATGATCGCGGCCGGAGCAGACCGGATCGTGGCCGACGCCGCGACGGGCAGGGAGACCTGAACAGCGGTCCCACCGCGCACACGGGACGCGAACAGGTGAGAAAGAGGAGCGAAGTTGGACCCGCAGACTGAGAACCGGGTGGCCGGGCCGGAGAGATCCGCCGAGCCGGCCGCCGGCCACATCGCGCTGGTCGGAGCCGGGCCGGGCGACGCCGAGCTGCTGACGCTGCGGGCCGCCGCGCTGCTGGGGCGGGCCGACGTCGTCATCACGCTCCGCGAGCCCGGACCCGCGCTGGCCAGGCACCGCCAGGCCCTGCTGCGCCACTGCCGCCCGGACGCCAGGGTCGTCGACCCCGACGAGTGCGGGGGCGACGCCGACGCGTTCGCGGTCGCGCAGGCCGCCGAGGGCCGCCGGGTGGTGCGGCTGTACAGCGGGGACCCGCTGTTCGGCTGCCGGGGCGCCGACCTCGCCGACGCCGCCCTCGAGGCGGGCGTCGAGTACGAGGTCGCGCCCGGGCTCTCCTCGATCACCGCCGTCCCCGCCTACGCGGGCCTGCCGCTGATGCCCGAGGGCGTCAACGAGGTCCGTGTGATCGACGCCAGGGACGCCGGGGCCGACTGGGCGGGCGCCGCCCAGAGCGACGCCACCCTCGTCGTCATGTTCCCCGACGCGCCCGGCGAGGACGACCCCGGGGCGAACGGGCCCGGCATCGACCGGATCTGCAAGTCCCTCGTCGCGGGCGGGCGCGGCGACACCACGCCGGTCGCCGTCACCCGCATGGGCACCACCACCGAGCAGACGACCGTCGCCTCGACGCTGTCCCGGTTGACGGCCGACCTCAAGGCCGCCGACGCCAAGGGCCACACGGTCACCCGCCCCGCCCTGCTCGTCGTCGGCGAGGGCGCGCGCAGCCAGCGGCGGCTGTCCTGGTTCGAGACCAAGCCCCTGTTCGGCTGGCGGGTCCTGGTGCCGCGCACCCGGGAGCAGGCCGCCTCCCTGTCCGAGCAGCTGCGCGGCTACGGCGCGGTGCCCGAGGAGGTCCCCACCATCTCGGTGGAGCCGCCCCGCACCCCGCAGCAGATGGAGCGGGCCGTGCGCGGACTGGTCACCGGCCGCTACCAGTGGGTGGCGTTCACCTCCGTCAACGCGGTCAGGGCCATCCGCGAGCGGCTCGAGGACTACGGCCTGGACGCGCGCGCCTTCGCCGGGGTCAAGGTCGCGGCCGTGGGCGAGCAGACCGCCGCCGCGCTGGTGGCGTTCGGCATCCAGCCCGACCTCCAGCCGCCCCCGCACAACCAGTCCGGCGCCGGGCTCGTCGACGTGTGGCCGCCCTACGACGCCGAGATCGACCCGATCGAGCGCGTCCTGCTGCCGCGCGCCGACATCGCCACCGAGACCCTCGCCGAGGGTGCGGCCAAGCTCGGCTGGGAGGTGGACGACGTCACCGCCTACCGCACCGTGCGCGCGGCCCCGCCGCCCGCGCCGATCCGCGAGGCCATCAAGGGCGGCGGCTTCGACGCGGTGCTGTTCACCTCGTCCTCCACGGTCCGCAACCTCGTCGGCATCGCCGGCAAGCCGCACGCCACCACGGTCATCGCCGTGATCGGCCCCGAGACCGCCAAGACCGCCGAGGAGTTCGGGCTGCGCGTGGACGTCGTCGCGCCCAGAACCTCGGTTTCCGCCCTCGCCGAGGCGCTTTCGGAGTACGGTGCGGCACAGCGCCGGGCCGCGGTCGACGCGGGGAAACCCGTCCTGCGTCCCAGCCAGAAGCGCCGCGGCCGCCGCCGCAAGACAATGATCCAGTAGGGGGAAGTCCGCCATGACCGCCCGTTTCCCGGTGGCCCGACCGCGCCGACTGCGCACCACGCCCGCGATGCGGCGGTTGGTCGCCGAGACGCGGGTCCGGCCCGAGGACCTCGTCCTGCCGATGTTCGTCAAGGAGGGCATCGACTCGCCGAACCCGATCGGGTCCATGCCCGGGGTGTACCAGCACACCCGCGAGAGCCTGCGCAAGAGCGCGCACGAGGCGGTCGCGGCGGGCGTCGGCGGGATCATGCTGTTCGGGATCCCGGAGTCCAAGGACGAGCGGGGCTCCTCCGCCGACGACCCCGAGGGGATCGTGCAGCTGGCGCTGCGGGACCTCGCCTCGGACCTGGGCGACGACACCGTGCTGATGACCGACCTGTGCCTGGACGAGTACACCTCGCACGGGCACTGCGGACTGCTCACCGACACGGGCGGGGTCGACAACGACGCGACCCTGGAGCGCTACGGCTCCATCGCGGTGGCCCAGGCCGCCGCGGGGGTGGCCGTGGTCGCCCCCAGCGGGATGATGGACGGCCAGGTGGGAGCGATCCGCACCGCGCTGGACCGGGCCGGGTACACCGACGTGGCGATCCTGTCGTACGCGGCCAAGTACGCCTCGGCGTTCTACGGGCCGTTCCGCGACGCCGCCGAGTGCGCCCCGCAGTTCGGCGACCGGTCCAGCTACCAGCAGGACCCCGCCAACGCCCTGGAGGCGCTGCGCGAGGTCGAACTCGACCTGGCCGAGGGCGCCGACATGGTGATGGTCAAACCCGGACTCGCCTACCTCGACATCGTGGCGAAGGTCGCCGAATCCGTGCGGGTCCCCGTGTCGGCCTACCAGGTCAGCGGTGAGTACGCGATGGTTGAGGCGGCGGCGCGGAACGGCTGGCTGGAGCGCGAGCGGGCCATCGTGGAGACCCTCACGTCCTACCGGAGGGCGGGCGCGCGGCAGATCCTCACCTACTGGGCGACGGAGGCCGCGGGACTGCTCCGGTAGCCGGGCGGAGGGGGCGCTCCCCGGGCCGGGCGGCTTCGCCGGGAGCGGGAAGAACGGCATCGACGCTCCGCGGGCGGCCCTGACCGGTCCGCCGCACCCGCGGAGCGTCCGTCAACGGGCATGATCGCGAGGGGGCACCCATGGTCGACGTATTGAGTGGTAGGAGCAGGCGGCGGCGCCGCCGGAACCCGGTCGGGATGGTCGACGCCGCGCTGGAGTACGCCGCGCTCGGCTGGCCGGTGTGCCGGGGCGCCCACCCCGACCCGGTGGGGCCGCGCTCGTGCGCCTGCGACCGCATGGGCTGCCCGGACCCGGGCGCGCACCCGATGTCCGCGGCCTGGGCGATGGAGGCCGGAACCGACCCCGCCGTCATCACCCGCTGGTGGGGCGCCGAACCCGACGCGAACGTCATCCTGCCGACCGGGCGCGTCTTCGACGTCTTCGACGTCCCCGCGGAGGCCGGGGTGTCGGCCATGGCCCAGATGGACAGGGCGGGCCTGCCCGCCGGCCCCGTCGCCGCCGTGGACGCGCGGCGCTACCTCTTCTTCGTCGCCACCCGCTCCCCGGCGGACGAGGACGAGTGGTGGTCCTGCCACCTCGACTGCGTTCCCGAGACGGTGGCGGACAGCCCCGGCCTGCGCTGGCACTGCCGCAACAGCTACGTCCCGGCCCCGCCGTCGACGCTGCCCTCGGGCGGCCGGGTGGACTGGATCCGCCCGCCGTCCCGGGGAGCGGACGGCGTCGAACTCCCGGACCCGATCGCCGTCCTGGCCGTCCTGGTCGACGTGTGCGAGGAGCCGAAGGCGGGGTAGCGCCCCCGGCACGGGGGGGTTCGGGCTCTGCCGGACGGGGCCGCTCGGGGCCTGGTTCTGTCCTCGCTTGTGGCGATCACGGACTTTCCGCCCCTTCCGGGCCCCGAAGCGGGCAGAAAGCCCACGATCATCGGTAGGTTCCCGGTGAGGACCGTGAACCGGCCCTTTCCGCGTGGTCCCGCCCGCCGTCGCCGCCTCGCCGCCGTGCCGGGCACGAGAACACCGCGGCGGTCCGGCCGGCGGATTCCCGACGCCGAAGCACCCCGCGCCCGGTCAGGGCCTGGGAAGCTCCCTCCCGGCCACCACGATGCCGTCCGCGTCGCTGTACAGCCACGCGCCCGGGGTGAACACCACCTGGCCGAAGGCCACCGGCTCGTCGACCACGCCCGCGCCGGCCTTGGCGGACTTGCGCGGGTTGGAGCCGAGGGCCTTGACCCCCAGCGCCAGCCCGGCCAGCTCCGCCACGTCGCGCACCGCGCCGTTGATCACCACCCCGGACCAGCCGTTGGCCGCGGCGGACCCGGCGATCATGTCGCCCATCAGGGCCGAGCGCAGCGAGCCGCCGCCGTCCACGACCAGGACGCGCCCCTCCCCCGGCTGGTTGAGCAGCTCCCGGACCAGCGCGTTGTCCTCGTGGCACTTGACGGTCCGGATCGGCCCGTGGAAGGCGGCGCGGGCGCCGAACTGGCGGAACTGCGTCTCGCAGCTCGCGATCGAGTCGCCGTGGGCGTCGATCAGGTCGGCGGTGGCGAACACCTCGGACGCGTCGGACATGGCGGGCTCCTCCCGGTCGGCGATCAGGTGCGGTACAAGCTATCCACCGGCCCGCGGCGCGGCCACCGCACCCCGGCGCGCGCGTCCGGGGACAGCTGACACACTGGGACCGTGGGTACTCATCAGACATCACGCGAGCTGTTCGAACGCGCTTCCGCCAAGGTTCCCGGCGGAGTGAACTCACCGGTCCGGGCCTTCGGGGCCGTCGGGGGGACGCCGCCGTTCATGGCGTCGGGCAAGGGGGCCTACCTCACCGACGTCGACGGGAACACCTACGTGGACCTCATCTGCTCGTGGGGGCCGCTGATCCTGGGGCACGCGCACCCCGCGGTCGTCGAGGCGCTGACCGAGGCCGCCGCCAAGGGCACCTCCTACGGCGCGCCGACCCCCGGGGAGGTCGAGCTCGCCGAGGAGATCACCGCCCGCGCGCCGGTCGAGAAGGTCCGCCTGGTCAACTCCGGCACGGAGGCGACCATGTCCGCGATCCGGCTGGCCCGCGGGGCCACCGGCCGCGCCAAGGTGGTCAAGTTCGCGGGCAACTACCACGGCCACGTGGACGCGCTGCTGGCCGCGGCGGGGTCCGGCGTCGCCACCTTCGGACTGCCCGACACTCCCGGTGTCACCGGCGCGAGCGCGGCCGACACCATCGTGCTGCCCTACAACGACATCGCCGCGGTCGAGGCGGCCTTCGCCGGGGCCGGCGACGAGATCGCCTGCGTCATCGCCGAGGCGTGCCCCGCCAACATGGGCGTCGTGCCGCCCCGGAACGGCTTCAACGCCAGGCTGAAGGAGATCACCGCCCGGTACGGCGCGCTGCTCGTCCTGGACGAGGTCCTCACCGGCTTCCGGGTCGGTCCGTCCGGCTGGTTCGGACTGGAGGGCGTCACCCCCGACCTCATGACCTTCGGCAAGGTCATGGGAGGCGGCCTGCCCGCCGCCGCGTTCGGCGGCCGCGCCGACATCATGGACCAGCTCAGCCCCGGCGGCCCGGTCTACCAGGCGGGCACGCTGTCGGGGAACCCGCTGGCCACCGCCGCGGGCCTGGCCACGCTGCGCAACGCGACCCCCGAGGTGTACGCGCGCATCGACAGCGCCGCCGCGCGCGTCTCGGCGGCCGTGTCCGAGGAGCTGGCCGCCGCCGGAGTGCCGCACCGCGTCCAGCACGGCGGCAGCCTGTTCACGGTGTTCTTCACCGACGCGGAGGTCACCGACTTCGACGGCGCCCGCGCCCAGGACACCGCCCGGTTCGCGGCGTTCTTCAACGCGATGCTGGAGCAGGGCGTCTACCTGCCGCCGGCGGCGTTCGAGGCGTGGTTCTTCTCCGCCGCGCACGACGACGCCGCCCTGGACCGGGTCGTCTCCGCCCTTCCCGCCGCCGCGAAGGCCGCGGCGCGGGCGGGCTAGGGAGTCTCCGGCGCGGGTGAGGGTCGGGGCCGCGCCCACGATGTCCGTTCCTCCCGGTGATCTTGACCTTTTCGGGGTCTCAACCGTCTCTGAGACCCCGAAAAGGTCAAGATCACCGACGGCCCTGTCCGCGAGGTAACTTTTCTGTCGCTGGTCAGTCGGGCTACCCATTTCTCTGGCCCACTGTTAAAGAGATCTTTACGATGGTGCAATGCTCGACCTCGATCGATTAAGGGCGCTCAACGCGATCGCCGAGTACGGCTCGGTGAGCGCGGCCGCCGAAGTCCTGGGGATCACCACGTCCGCGGTCTCCCAGCAGATCGCCAAGCTGGAGCGGGAGACCTCCTCCCGGCTCCTGGAGCGCAGCGGGCGCGGGGTCCGGCTCACGGACGCCGCGCTGCTGCTGGTCGGCCATGCCGAGCGCATCCTCAGCCTCGTCGCCGAGGCGGAGGCGGACCTGGAGGCGCAGCGCGGCAGCGTCGTGGGCAAGATCAAGGTCGCCGCCTTCGCCACCGCCGCGCGCGGCATCATGCCGCACGTGCTGCGCGACATCGCCGCCGTCCATCCCCAGCTCACCGCGGAACTGCACGAGTGCGACCCCAAGGTCGCGCTCCCGCAGGTCCTGCGCGGCGACTTCGACCTCGCCGTCGTCCAGGACTGGCAGAACTCGCCGCTGCCCTTCCCCGAGGGTCTGGAGAAGCTCCACCTGCTGGACGACCCGGCCGAGGTCGCGGTGCCGTCCTCGCACCCGCTGGCCGGGCGGAGCTCGCTGGCCTTCACCGACCTGGCCGAGGACACCTGGGTGGGCGCCCCGCCCGGCGACATCTGCCACGCCTGGCTCTGCCACACGCTGCGCAACGGCGGTGTCGAACCCAGGATCGCGCACTTCTCGCTGGAGTACCCGACCCAGCTGGCCCTGGTCGCCGCGGGGATCGGGGTGGCGGTCCTGCCCCGGCTCGGCCGCGGCCTCCTGGAACCGGGCGTGGTCACCATTCCGGTCCGGCCGCGCCTGGTGCGGCACATCTACGTGGTGTGGCGCGCCGAGGCCGGGCGCCGGCCCGCTGTGCAGGCCATGGTGACGGCGCTGCGCGGAGCGGTCGATACGGTGGGGGAGGGAGCGGGACAGGTTCTCGTCCCCTCCCACCAGCCCGACGGCGCGAAGTAGCCGGGAAGAACCGGAAGGGAAACGGTCCCGCACGATGACCACGACCACCGTTGTCCACCTGCTGCGCCACGGAGAGGTGCACAACCCGAACGGCATCCTCTACGGGAGGCTGCCCGACTTCCACCTCAGCGAGCGCGGACACCAGATGGCCGAACTCGCGGCGAAGTGGTTCTCGGGCCGGGACCTCGCGGTGCTGTACTCCTCCCCGCTGGAGCGCGCGCAGGAGACCGCCGAGCCGGTCTCGACCGGGTTCGGCCTCCCGGTCCACCTCGACGCGCGGCTGCTGGAGGCCGGGAACCGCTTCGAGGGCAAGGCGTTCAGCTCCCGTTCGGTCGCGGACCCGCGCACCTGGGGCAGGCTGTACAACCCCTTCCAGCCGTCCTGGGGCGAGCCGTACAGCAAGATCGTGGAGCGCATGACCGAGGTGATCCGGAGCGTGCGGAAGGAGGCGTGGGGGCGCGAGGCCGTCTGCGTCAGCCACCAGCTCCCGATCTGGATGGCCCGCCGCGCCGCCGAGAAGCAGCGCCTGTGGCACCGCCCGGACCGCCGCCAGTGCAACCTCGCCAGCGTCACCTCGCTGACCTTCCTGGAGGAGCAGCTGGTCAGCGTCTCCTACACCGAACCCGCCGGGTCCCTGTACACCGGCGGCCCCTCCGTCCCCGGGGCCTAGACCGGCCGGGAGCCCGCGGCGGACGACGGTCGGCGACCCCCGGAACGGGGACGCTGCGTTCGACGGACGGGTGGAGAGGGTAGGCTGGTTGTTCGGGTGCCGCCTCGGTCGAGGCGGATCGTCCCTGCTGTCGGGCCGCGCCGTGTGCGCGTCGCCGGGCGCGCAAGACGGCGAGTCGAGCCCCCACGCTCAGCGATTCCGCCGTCGTGTCTCTTTTCGACCTGTCAACCGAGGTGATCCTTATGGGTTCTGTCATCAAGAAGCGCCGCAAGCGCATGGCGAAGAAGAAGCACCGCAAGCTGCTCAAGAAGACCCGCATCGCGCGCCGCAACAAGAAGTAGGCGTCTCTCCGCGGACGCATCGCGAGATCCGGCCTTCCGCCGTCAGGCGCGGCGGTTTCGCGATCGGCGCGGAGACACCTTTCTTTCTCCGCACGCGGAAGGAGGCGCGTCGCCATGGCCCGCGTCGTGCTCGTCACCGGAGTCTCCCGCCAGGTGGGAGGCAGGGTCGCCGAGGCCCTGCAGGCGGACCCCGGTATCGATCGGATCATCGGCGTCGACTCCGCGGCGCCCGACCGCCCGTTGGGGCGGACCGAGTTCGTCAAGGCCGAACTCCACGACGGCAGCGTCGGCGCGGTCGTCAGGGACTCGGGTGCCGACACCGTCCTTCACCTCAGCCTGGTCGCCACGCCCTCGGCGGTCGGCGGCAGGGCGAAGATGAAGGAGAACAACGTCCTCGGCACGATGCAGCTGCTGGCGGCCTGCCAGAGCTCCAGCACGGTGCGCCGCCTGGTCGTGCGCTCCACGGCCGCGGTCTACGGCTCGTCCTCGCGCGATCCGGCTCTGTACACCGAGGACCTGGAGGCACGGGACGCGCCGCGCTCGGGCTACGCCAAGGACGCCGTCGAACTCGAGCGGTACGTGCGGGGGCTGGCCCGCCGACGGCCGGACCTGTCCATCGCGGTCCTGCGCTTCGCCAACCTCATGGGCCCCTCGGTGGAGACCCCGCTGACCCGCTACTTCGGGCTGCGCCTGGTGCCCACCGTGATGGGCTACGACCCGCGCATGCAGTTCATCCACGAGGACGACGGCGTCGAGGTCATCCGCCGCATGGCGCTCGCCGAGCGCGACGGCGTCTTCAACGTGGCCGCGCCGGGCGCGATGCCGCTGTCGCAGTGCCTGCGCCGCGCCGGGCGCCCCGAGATGCCGGTGCCCGAGCGCGGTCTGAAGATGCTCGGCAGCCTCGCGCGCAGGGGGCGGCTCGACTACTCCCCCGAGCAGCTGCGGCTGCTGTGCTACGGCCGGGTGCTCGACTCCAGCAAGCTGGAGCGCGCCCTGGACTGGTCGCCCGCCTACACCTCGCAGGAGGCGTTCGACGCCTACGTGGCCGAGCGCGGGACCGCGCACGGCGCCCGTTCGGGCCGCGCCCGGCGGAACCGTCCGCCGCGTCGCGTCTGACCGCTGTTTTCCCTTTTCCGGCACTGTCACGAAATAATGACGGTTCCACTGTCCGGCCGCCCGCCGGACCGGGGGAGAGGAGTGGGCGCCTTGACGATGCCCGGCGATGACGCGGTCCGCCCGGTGGAGGAGGAGCGCGGACTGGCCCCGGTGCTGCCGCTGGTCCCCCGGGACCGGCGGGGCGGGTCGCCGGCGGGGTCGGAGGACGCCGGGACCCGGCGGGACGCCCGTTCGGGGTCCTTCGCCGGGTTCCTGGAGTTCTGCGAGCGGAGGCTCGACGGCGACTACCAGGTGGACGACTTCGGCTACGACGACGAGCTCACCGGGAACGTCCTCATACCGCTGATGCGGCTCTGGTACGAGTACTGGTTCCGGATCGAGCTGCGCGGCCTCTCGAACGTCCCGGACACCGGTCGCGCCCTCCTGGTGTCGAACCACTCGGGCGTGCTGCCCTTCGACGCGCTCATGCTCCAGGTGGCGCTGCGCGACCACCACCGGGCCGCGCGCAGGCTCCGGACCCTGGCGGCCGACCTGGTGTTCGAGACCCCGGTGCTGTCCCACCTCGCCCGCAAAGCGGGGTACACCCTGGCCGCCTCGGAGGACGCGGAGCGGCTGCTGGGCAGGGGCGAGCTGGTGGGGGTGTTCCCCGAGGGCTACAAGGGCCTGGGGAAACCGTTCAGCGAGCGCTACCGCCTCCAGAGGTTCGGACGCGGAGGCTACGTCTCCACGGCCGTGCGCACCCGATCGCCGATCATCCCGTGCGCCATCGTCGGCGCGGAGGAGATCTACCCCAAGATCGCGGACCTGAAGGCCCTGGCCCGGCTGCTGAAGCTCCCGTACTTCCCGGTCACCCCGGGCTTCCCCCTCTTCGGCCCGGTCGGCCTGCTCCCGCTGCCCACGAGGTGGATCATCGAGTTCGGCGCCCCCGTCGGCACCGACCGCCACGAGCCCGAGGCGGCCGACGACCCGGGCGTGGTCTTCGAGGTGGGAGACGAGGTGCGCGAGATCGTCCAGCGGACACTGGACCGGTTGGTGGTCGAACGCGGAGACCCGTTCTAGCGTTCCGCGCCCGCCCTCCCCCCCGCTGGTCGTGACCTTCTCGAGGTCTCGACCGCATCCGAGCCCCCGAGAAGGTCACGACCAGCGGGGGAGAACCACGAAGGGGGCTAGAACCGTCTGCGCCTGCGGAGGACCCCGACCGCCACGCCGCCCGCCACCGCGCCCGCGACGGCGGCGGGGAGGCCCACGGTGAGGGCTCTGCGGTGCCTGCGGAAGTCGTGCACGGGCCAGCCGTGCGCGGCCGCGTACCCCTGGAGGTCGTCGTCCGGGTTGACCGCGTTGGGGTGCCCCACGGCGGACAGCAGCGGGAGGTCGTTGTAGGAGTCGCTGTAGGCCGTGCAGGCGGACAGGTCGAGGTCCTCCAGCTTGGCGAGCGCGCGCACCGCCTGGGCCTTGGCGGGGCCGTGCAGCAGGTCGCCCACCAGGCGGCCCGTGTACACGCCGTCCACCGACTCGGCGACCGTGCCCAGCGCCCCGCTCAGGCCCAGGCGGCGCTTGATGATGTCGGCGAGTTCCACGGGTGTCGCGGTGACCAGCCAGACCCGCTGCCCGGCGTTGAGGTGCCGCTGCACCAGGACGCGCGCGCCCTCCCAGATGCGGGAGGCCATGGAGTCGTCGTAGATCTCCTCGCACAGTGTGACCAGGTCGTCGACCTTGTGCCCGGCCACGAACGCCAGGGCGGCCTCGCGCGCGGCGTTGATGTGGTCGGGCTGCTCGGTGCCGCTGATCCGGAAGATCATCTGGCCCCAGCCGAAGCGGAGCAGGTCGCGCGTGGTGAACAGGTCGCGCGCGGCCAGGCCGCGGGCGAAGTGGTAGATCGACGCGCCCCGCATGAGGGTGTTGTCCACGTCGAAGAAGGCGGCGCTTCTGGTGCGTCCGGGGTGTTCGGGCGCGCCTTCCGAACGAAGGAGGGCTTCGGCCGCGGCGGCGGACGCCTCTCCGGCGAGCGCGGCGCGGCCGTGGTCACGGTCTCGGAGATGGCCCCACATGGTCCGAGCCTACGGCCCGGAGCACCGAGGTTCTCACGTCTCCGGAACGAGGAATGACATGGAGTGAGGTAAGTCACATCTTCTGGCTGGCAATAGCCCTAATGCCAGCATGATCACCTTCGGTGGAGGAGGGGGAGGCCGGACCGAATGCGCGTTCTGGGCTGAAAGTGCAGCATCATTATCGGGATGGTCGAGGTAGGACTTGCATTCGTCGGCGCCCTGGTGGCTTGGATCGCCACCGCGGCGCTCAGCGCGCGTGCCTACCGGAGCCCGGGGTTCGCCGCGGGCATCTGGGTGGGCTCCGCGGCAGCGGTGACCGTCGCGCTCAGCGCGGCCTTCCCCGCCGCGCTCCTGGATTTCTCCAACGTCACCTTCCGGATCTTCCACATCGGGGTCGGCCTCCTGGGGCCGCTGCTCCTGGCGTGGGGAGCGGTCGAGTACGCCGTGGACTCGCCCAGGGCGCGCTTCGGCGTCCGCCTGGTGGTCACCACGCTGACCGTGGTCCCCCTGGTGGTCCTCGTCATGGACCGGCTCCGCGGCCGCTACGACACGGGTTATCCCGCGCTGGGCGACCACTACGACGTGGTTCCGACGGGCGCGCTCACGCTCGTGCACGTGTTCGTGGGGGCGGCTCTGCTGGCCGCGGCGATCACGGTGGCGCGCCGGATGGGCGACGACCCGGAGGGGGCGCGGCGCGAGCTGTCCGTCCTGGGGCTCGTCGCGCTGGCGGCGCTGCTGGAGGTCGTCGTCAGTCGGCTGGGGCTCGGTTCGCTGGGCCAGCTCATGCTGATCGGCGCGGTCGCCGCGCTCTGGGGCGCGGTGGTGTGGGCGGCGGCCCCGCCGCGCGGACGCGGCGGAGGGCGCCGCAGGGGCAGGCGGCGCGGCGGCGATCACGACGACGACGCTGACCCGGATCACGACGACTACGACGACTACGACGAAGACGACGACCCCGTCGAGAAGGAGGAGCCGGTGCGACGCAGGCGGCGAGCTGCCGACTATGACGACGAGCCGGTGACCCGGTCCCGGAGCAGGTCCCCGAAGCTGCACGGGATCATCACCATCTACACGCTGGCGGACGGCCACGCGGCGGCCTTCGACGAGTGCGCGGAGGAGGTCGTCGACGAGGTGGGCCGCAACGAGCCCGACACGCTCCTGTTCGCCTGCCACACCGTGCCCAGGGCGCCGCTCCAGCGCATCGTCTACGCGATCTACCGCGACCAGCTGGCCTTCGAGGAGCACGAGCAGCAGCCGTACGTCGTCGACTTCGCGCGCCGCCGCGCCGTGCACGTCGTGGCGACCAACGTCATCGAACTGGCGCTGTCGGGGGCGTCGGCCACCGACAACCTCGCGGACATGCTGATGCCGCGACAGTGAACCGTTCCTCAATTTTCACTGGGAGACTCCACCACAAAACCGGAACAACCGGGTGGCTGAAGTAATCTCCTAGGGCGTGGCATGTGGACAAACCGGGGTCGGCGTCCGCCGACCCGGTCCGTCCAGGTCGGCCGTCCGAACGCGCCGACGGCGCGGGCACCCCCGGGTGGTCGCGGTTCCGGAGCGGTCCACACGCCACGATCCAGAGGTGTCCGGGGTCCGGTGCGCTCGTACGAGCCACGCGACTCGCCAGATCTACGGGAGTGTGCTGGAAGCCCGATGCGAAAGTTCCTCGTCTTCTTGATTTTTCTGCTGGTCCTACTGGTGGCCGCGGATCGGGGATCCCACTACGCGGCGGAGACCGAGATCGCCAAGCGGATCGCCCAGCAGTACGGAATGACCACCGAGCCCGAGGTCACGATCGGGGGATTCCCCTTCCTAAACCAGGCCGTCGGCGGGGAGTACGCCGAGATCCACGTGGTCACCGGCGCGATGACCGTCGAGGAGGTCCAGGTGGACCGGGTCGACGTGACGCTGCGGAGCGTCGAGGCGCCGCTCATGGACCTGCTGTCGACGCCCAGCGTGACGGCCGGAGAGGTCGAGGGGACGGTGCTGCTGCCCTACAGCGAGCTCCAGAAGCGGCTGCCCCCGGGTGTGGTGATCGAGACCGAGGACGGGAAGCCCCGTATCTCCGGAGACCTCGCCTATCAGGGCTTCAGCGTCTCGGTCTCCAGCGAGTTCCAGATCTCGGTGGAGGACGACGTCCTGACGGTCACGCCGTCCGACGTCCAGCTGGGTGAGGCGATCATCCCGATGAGCTGGGCGGAGTCCATGCTGGCTCCGTCGGTGCAGCTGCCCCGGCTGCCCTTCGACCTGAAGGTCACCGAGGTGGAGCTGCTGCCCAACGGCATCCAGGCCACGGCGGCCGGGACCGACGTCCCCATCGTCGGGGCCCAGAACGGGTAGTGGTGTCCGAACGGGCCCGGCACGGTCGGCCGGGGGCGCGGCGGGACCCGCCGCGCCCCCGGCCGCCGCGTTCGCCGGGCCCGTTCGGCGAACGCGGCGGCCGGGTGGCGGGTTCCGGGCGCTCCGCTCGGGGACCGGGAGCAAGGAGGCGCGGATGTCGGACACGCTCGTACTGACGGCGGCGGACCTCGGCGGGCCGCTGGGGGAGCGGGCCACGCTCGTGCAGTTCTCCACGGCCTTCTGCCAGCCCTGCCGGGCCGCCCGCCGGGTCCTCGGAGAGGTCGGCGCCATGCTGGACGGCGTCGAGTACGTCGAGATCGACGCGGAGTCCCACCTCGACCTGGTCCGGCGCCTGGACGTCCTGCGCACGCCCACCGTCCTGGTGCTGGACGCGGAGGGGCGCGTCGCCACCCGCGCCGACGGCCCGCCCACCAAGCCCGCCGTCATCGCGGCGCTGGGCACGGTCCTCTGACGCGGAGCGGCGGTCACGCGGAGTGAAAACCAAGCGAAACGGTCGGTTTCAATCGGATTGTGAAGCACCCCACCCGTGACATCGTGTTCGCGACCACGTAACATCACTCTCGTGACTTCCCTGACAGAGGCGCTTTTGACGAAGCGACGCGCGGTCGACTTCTGCCGCGTCGCCACCGCGCTCTGTCACGCTGCCTGTTAGAGCGGACCGCCTTCGCGCGCTCGGCCCGGTCCCCGGCCGCCGCCCTCACCCCCTTCTCGCACCGCTCACGCAGCTGGGAACCCACGATGCAGGTCGATCCCCGGGGCAGCGCTTCACCGCTGCCGCCGTCCCCCTCGTACCCGTCGCGGTTCTTCCCACCGGTAGCGCGTGGCCGCACACGCGGCCGGCGGGGCCACCCCGCTTCACCGCCTCCCCCGACGCGGCCCCCGGCTTCCGCCGAGGCCGCGAGACACACCTGATCACCACCGGCCGCGCCCGGGGTGCCGTGCCGGAACCACGGCCCGCCCCGGCGGGTCCACACGCTTGCGACGACCAACGACAGCAAGAGAAAAAGGAGGTTCCCATGAGCCGCTCCGACGTCCTGGTGGACGCTGACTGGGTCGAGGCCCACCTGGGCGACGAGGGTGTCGTCATCGTCGAGGTCGACGAGGACGCCTCGGCCTACGACAAGGGCCACATCCGCAACGCGGTCAAGGTCGACTGGAAGAAGGACCTCCAGGACCCGGTCCGCCGCGACTTCGTCGACAAGGCCGGCTTCGAGAAGCTGCTGTCCGAGCGCGGGATCGCCAACGACGACACCGTCGTGCTGTACGGCGGCAACAACAACTGGTTCGCGGCCTACGCCTACTGGTACTTCAAGCTCTACGGCCACGAGAACGTGCGCCTGCTCGACGGCGGCCGCAAGAAGTGGGAGCTGGACTCCCGCGAGCTGGTCGAGGAGGTCCCGCAGCGCGAGCGGACCACCTACACCGCCAAGGAGCAGGACAACTCGATCCGGGCCTTCCGCGACGAGGTCGTCGCCGCGATCGGCACCAAGGACCTGGTCGACGTGCGCTCGCCCGACGAGTTCACCGGCAAGCTGCTGGCCCCCGCGCACCTGCCGCAGGAGGTCTCCCAGGTGCCCGGCCACATCCCCACCGCGCGCAACATCCCGTGGGCCAAGGTCGCCAACGAGGACGGCACCTTCAAGTCCGAGGACGAGCTCAAGGAGCTCTACACGGACGCGGGCGTGGACCTCGACAAGGAGATCATCGCCTACTGCCGCATCGGCGAGCGCTCGTCCATCGCGTGGTTCGCGCTGCACGAGCTCCTCGACATCCCGAGCGTGAAGAACTACGACGGTTCCTGGACCGAGTACGGGTCGCTGATCGGCGTTCCGGTGGAGCTGGGGGAGGCCAAGTGAGCACCTGCGGAGCTCCGGTCGGAGGCGTGGCACTGGCCGACGCCGACGCCGGCAACCAGGCGGTCATCCAGGGCACGGTGACCCGGGACGGCCAGCCGCTCGCCAGCGCGTACGCGCGTCTGCTGAGCGCGTCCGACGACTTCGTCGGCGAGGTCGTGACCGGCCCCGAGGGCACGTTCCGCTTCTTCGCCGCCGACGGCGACTGGAAGGTGCGGGTGCTGGCCTCCAAGGGCTTCACCGGCGAGTTCGCGGTGACGGCCGAGGTCGGCAAGGTCATCGACATCCAGGTGCAGGCGTAGCGACGGACAGGGTCCTACACGGCGGTTGAACGCCGGTGGCGACGGGGAAAGCCCCGTCGCCACCGGCGTTCTCGCGTTCACCCGGTGGTTTCCCGGTGATCTTGACCTTTTCGGGGTCTCGGAAGCGGTTGAGACCCCGAAAACGTCAAGATCGCCGGAAACCCACCGGGGAGCGTCAGACCTCGCGGTCTTTCAGTGCGGCGAGGAAGGCCGACCACTCGGGAGTGGTGAAGGAGAGGTGTCCGGCCCGGGGGTGCTTGGAGTCCCGGACAGCGGTGCGGAGAGGGAGGTCGGCGACCTCGACGCAGTTCTCACGTCCGCCGCTATAGCTGCTCTTCCGCCATACTCGCTGCTCAGGCACTCGGCTCACTCTTCTAGGGACGTGATGGTCTCTTCGACAAGTTTCAGGGACAAGGTGGGGCTCAGCGCCGCAGACTGGGCACGGCTGATCATGGTGTTGAACTCCCGGACTTCCTCGTCCTCTTCGAGGTACAGGGTAGAGGTTGGGGTTTCCACGTAAACGACACTGGTGTCCATTGGGTCCGGAAAGTCCATGATCGTGAAGCTTCCGCTGGTTGCGGCATGTGCGCCTGCTCTGTAAGGCAGCACATAGATGTCGATGTTGTGCCGGGCCGCCATATGAGTCAGGTGGCGCAACTGCATGCGCATCACCTCCTCCGACCCGACCAGTCGATGCAGTGCTGCCTCGTCGATGACAGCCGTGAAGTCAGGCGGGCCAACCTGATTGAGAATGTGCTGCCGCTCCATGCGTGCTTCAACCAGTCGTTTGATCTCCGCATCCTCGCGGAGCTTGTAAGCGCGGAACACTGCTTCCGCATAGTCAGGGGTTTGCAGTAACCCTGGGATGACTTGGGCCTCGTAGGACCGAATCACCGACGCTTCGCTCTCGAAGTCTGGCAGGCCGCCGGGAAATGCCTCCTTGTACTTCGTCCACCACCCACGCTGTTTCGCAAGCCGTGCGCACTCATGGAGGGCGTCTCGAACTTGTGGGTCTGTGACCTTGTAGATGTCAAGAAGCGCGTCAAGCTCCGCTGGTGGAATCCTCTTCTGCTCGCCGCTCTCGATCTTCGAGACCTTCTGTTGCGCCCACCCCAGCTTCTCCCCTGCTGCCGCTGCCGATAGGCCCTCCTGCTTGCGGAACTTCCGTAGTTGAGCAGAGATCCGACGTCGCCGGACAGTAGGGCTGTAGCTCCGTTTCATGCGAATCACCCTATCTCCCTTCAGGAAAATCCGGGTAACCCTAGAAATTATCTTGATCTCTAGAGTTACCCGTCATAGTGTTGAAGGCAATACCGGATACCCCTATCTCTTGGCTAGGGGAAGGGTTTTGCAGGAGGTTTCCCCATGTCCGTGAACAACCCCCCTCCCGACTCCCAGGTCCTGTTCGACCTGGCTGAGCGGGTCCGCGTCGCTGTGCTGAGGGCGGTCGTGTGATGGCCGGGCACCGGTTCGGTCGTCTGACGGCCGTGTCGGAGTTCTGGGAGTATCCGGGCGAGCCGGTGTGGTGCCGGGAGGTCCGTCATCGGACCCGGGCCGTGCTGGCCTCCTTCTCCCGGGTGGTGGACGAGGCCGAGCTGGTGGTGTCGGAGCTGTTCGGCAACGCCTGCCGGCACACGCGCAGCGGCGACGGCGGCAAGGTCGCCGTCAGCGTGTCGGCGCTGCGCACCGGGCTGGTGTTCCTGTCGGTCGCCGACGGCGGTCCGCGCCCGAGTCCGGGCACCCGGCGGCCGCTGGCGCCGCGCGTGGTGGCGTCCGATCCGGACGCCTGCGCCTTCCGGGGGCTGGGCCTGGTCGCCGAGGTCACCGACGACTGGGGGTACTGGGTGACCGAGGAGGGCGGGCACGCCGTGTGGGCGCTCTTCGAGCCCCCGCCCCCGGCCTTCCCCCACTCCTGACCGCACCCGCAGCACCCGCAGCACCCGAGGGGACCGCACATCCCTTCTCCGGGGGCGAGCCTCCACGCGGGCCCGCCCGGGCCGTAAGCCGTCCGCGCCCGCTCGCCCCCGCCCCTTGAACCTTCCCGGCCCTCACCCGGCCCCCGCACACCCGCACGAGAGAGGAACACACCCATGACCATGACCACCACCCACCGCGACCTCCTGGTCACCGACCGGGACGCCGCGCAGGACGCCGAACTGGCCTCGCTCATCCGGCTCCTCGCCGTCCGCCGCCCCGAGATCGCCATGGGCTGGACCCCGCCTCCGGCCCCCGTCCCTGCTCCGGCCGCGACCCCGGCGCCCGCCCGGACGCCGCGGCCGCTGCCCTGGCCCCGCCTGCGCGACCCGCTCGCCCCGCACCCCGTCACCGGCCGCACCCCCACCCGCGAGGACTTCCCCGCGAACCGCGAACGCGCCGACTCCATCGCCCGCCTGCGCGCCATCGCCGCCGGAACCCACCGCCCCGGCCAGCACTGGCCCGCCCACGCCACCCCCGCCTACTACGCCCGCAAGACCCGCCCCACCCGACTCCACCGCGCCCTCCACACCCTGCGCCGCGCCCTCGGGAGACTCCGCTGAAAAAACCCGGGAAAACCGTTGTCCTCGGGGAGGGTCGCGGCTCTTACCGGTGCACGCGCGAGAAAGCACCGACACCGAAGGAGTCGCGATCATGTTCTCTTCCCTAGCCCGACGGGCGCTGAGCGCCGGGGCCCTGACGCTCGGCGCCGGGCTCACCGCGCTGGTCCTGGCCGCGCCCGCCGCGGCCGACTCCGACGTCGGCCGGGTGGACGGCGGTCCGCTCGTCGAGGCCGAGCCGTCCGCGCCGGTCCGGCTGGACCCGCCCGCCGGACCCGACCTGGGGACCACGCCCGCCACCCCGGACCCGGACCCCGACCCGGACCCCGACCCGGCCGGCGACGAGGACTTCGTGCTGCCCTGCCCGGTCGACGTCTGCGGACCGGAGGACCCCGGGGAGGAGCCGCCGCTGGACGGCTGCACCGTCGAGGACCCCTGCGGCCCCGAGGACGAGTGGACCGAGCTCGACAGCGGGTGCTTCGTCTACAACGGCGACTACGGGTGGGTGTACTGCCCGGGCGAGGAGCACCCCCAGGAGGTGGACGAGGACGGCTGCTACCTCAAGAACGACCACGTGTACTGCCTCCCGGACGGCGACGACCCCGGCGGTCCCGGCGATCCCGGCGACCCGGGACCGTGCGAGCCGGGGGAGTGCCCCGACGACTCCGTGAACCCCTCGCCCGACTGCCCGCTCACCCACGTCTCCGACGACTGCCGCCCCGATGACGCCCCCGGGGACGAGCCCGGCGACACGCCCGGGGACGAGCCCGGCACACCCCCGGCCCACGAGGGCGGGCCCGGCCTCCCGGTGACCGGTCCGGGCCTGGCGCTGCTCGCGGGCGCGGGCGCGGTGCTCGTCGCGGTCGGCGGAGGAGGGCTGCTGCTGGCCCGCCGCCGCGAGCAGCGGGGAGGGGACCCCCTCGCCTGAGCCGCCCCGAACCGGTCTGCTGCGCCGAAACGACGCGCGATCGCGGAAATTGGGGATCCGTTTCCGCGACCGCGCTGCGACAATTGCGGGACTGTGCCTGAAACGACAGCGAGGCTAGGCTCTGGCCATGCGTGACGCAGACATCGTGCACGCGATCGCCGCGGGCGAGAGGGAAGGGCTGAGCGAGGCGTACCGCGCGTACGCCGATCGCTTGTACGACTACTGCCTGCGGCTGCTCGGCGATCCGGAGGCGGCCGCCGACGCGGTGCACGACGCCTTCCTGATCGCCCGCGAACGGATCGCCCAGCTGCGCGACCCCGACGCCCTGCGGCCCTGGCTGTACGCCATCGCCCGCTCCCAGTGCCACCGGGTCCTGCGCCGTCGCGGCCGGTTCGCCCCGCTGGACGAGGCGACGGACATGAACGACGAGTCCCTGGACCCCCCGGAGACCGGCATCCACCGCCGGGAGCTGCGCGCCCTCGTGCACGAGGTGATGGACGGGCTCAACCCGCGCGAGTACGAGGTCATCCACCTGACCCTGCGGCACCAGCTCGACGGCCCCGGGCTGGCCGCGGTGCTCGGCGTCGGCGTCAAGCAGGCCAACGCGGTGGCGTCCACCGCGCGGGCGCAGTTCGAGCGCGCCCTGGGCGCGCTGCTGGTGGCCCGGACCCGGGGCCGGGACTGCGAGAGGCTGCGGGCCCTCCTCGAGGGCTGGAACGGCGAGTTCACCCCGCTGTGGCGCAAGCGGGTCAACCGCCACATGTCGTCGTGCGGGGACTGCGAGCGCAGCCGCGCGGTGCTGGCGGCGCCCGCGTCGCTGCTGGGCGTGCTGCCCGTCGCGGCGGCCCCGGCCTTCCTGCACGACCAGCTGCTGGCCAACGCCTTCGATCCGGACCTGGTCTACCACCACGCCGAGTTCGCGGACCGGGCCGGCCCCTACCGCCCCGACGGGTTCCCCGACCAGACCGAGGCCGGGACCGGCCCGGCGGCGCGGCTGCCGTCCGTGCTGGCACTGGCCGCCGGGATCGTGGTCCTGGTCGTGTCGGGCTGGATGGCGCTGCCGCTGCTCGCCGCGGAGCTGGGAGACGGGGAGGTGGAGGTGGTCCCGGTCGTCTCGCTGGAGCCGGTCGAGCCCGAACCGGCGGAGACCTCCCCGGAACCCGGGCCCACGGCCGGGGCCGGGAGCGGGGAGGCGGCCGCCACCGGGAACGAGGAGGCGGGTCCGGCGTCCGCCCCCGAGCCGCCCCAGGACGAGCAGGCCGCCCAGGAGGAGCAGGCGGACCAGGACGAGGAGGAGCCGACGGACGGCACCGCGGCGCCCCCGGCCGTCCCGCTGGCCGTGGCCTCGGCCAGCGGGCAGGACGTCACCGGGCCCGGCTGCCCCGAGGCGTGGACCCTGGCGGTCTCGGCGCTGACCGAGGGGGAGGCGTCCGCCGCGACCCTGACCGTCAGCGGCGCCTTCGGCTCCCGGCAGGTCGCCATGGCATCGGACGGCGCACCGGGCAGCTGGCACGCCGTCGCCGAGGGCCTCCCGCTGGACACCGAGGTCACCTGGTCGGTCACGGCGAGCTCCCCGGACGGATCGACCGCGAGCGGCGGCGGAACGGCCTCCCGCCGGAGCTGCCCCGTGGAACCGGGCTGACCCCGAGAAGCCGAGACCTTCGGGAAGGCGAAACCCCGGCGCGGTTCTCTTCCTCTTTATTTCGCGTGAGCGCGTGACACCATGGCCACAGTCCGACAACAATCGCACGTGTCACGCGAAAGCTGCTCCGGTCCGTCTGGTCGCGACCGGGTGGGAGGTGCTGAGCGGTGTCCGAGGTTCGACCGGTTCGAAGGCGTTCGGAGAAGACCCTGCTCGGTTGGCGGCACGAAGTGCTCGTACCGTCGCCGGGGCCGCCGCCGCGCCGCCCCGCCCCCGAGGAGCACAGTGACGTCAGCGCCGAATGGGTGGCGGCCCAGCGCCGCTCCGAGGCCGACATCAACCGCCCGCTGCTGTTCGTGCTCCTCGCGCTCGTCGCGATCGGCACGGTCCTGGTGCTGCTGGCCATGCTCGGGGCGATGCCGTTCTTCCTCGCCGCCACCGGGTGGGTGGCCTGCCTGGCCGTGGCGCTTCCGGTGGTCGTCGCGCTCATGCAGAGCCGCCAGGCGGTGGGGGACCGGCTCGCCGACGAGCGGGACAGGCGCGCCCTCGAACTCGAGGAGAAGCGACGCCTCCTGCGCGAGCGGCAGGAGGCGCACGCCGCCGAGTACACCGAGTGGCAGACCCGCAGACGCGCCTACGAGGCACAGCCCCGCTGGCACGCGGTCGAGGTCCCTCCGGGCACCGGCCGGGTCGTGGTCACGGGCGGCGCGAACGTGGGCTGGTCCGCCCTCCTCACCACGATCGGGGCCGCCCGGCTCCGCGACGGCGGAGACCTCACCGTCGTGGACCTGTCGGGCCGCGCCGCGGCCGGGGAGTTCGTCTCGCTCGTCCAGCGCTGCGGCCTGATCCCCAGGGTGTGGGTGCTCCCCGCGGACCTGCCCCGGATGAAGCTGGGCAGCGACCTCGACGCCGCGCACCGGGCGGACATCCTCGCCTCCACGGTCCTGGCCATCGACCCCAGGGCCGACATCGAGGCCGACCGCACCATCCTGGTCAAGGTCTTCGACGTCCTCGGCGAGGACACCGCGATCATGCGCGTCACCGCGGCCCTGGGCATGCTCGGCCTGCCCGGCGCGGCCGACACCCGGGACGACCCCGCCCTGGCGCTGCTGTCCGAGTACGAGCGCAAGGAGCTGCGCGCGGCGTTCACCGGGGACACGGCGGCCATGGAGCGGGCGCCGGACCTGCAGCGCGCGCTCACCCCCTTCGAAGGACTGGGCAGCCGCGCTGAGCAGGAGCCCTACGCGCAGGTCAAGATCATCGCCACCGACCGCTCCACCGGGGAGTTCGCCGGGCGCGCCTACGGCACCTACACCCTCGACTCGCTCAGCGAGCTCCTGGACCTGCGGGCGCGCAGGGGCGGGACGGGCAGGCCGTGGGCGCGCACGATCGTGCTGTGCGGGGCCGACACGCTGCCCGGCTGGGCGGTGGAGCGCCTGGTCCACGCCGCTGAGAGGGTGTCGGTCGGGCTGGTCCTGATGTACCGGGAGACGGACGGGAACGCCCTGTCGTGGCTGGGCGCCGACGGGACCCTGCCCGTCGTCATGCGCCAGCCCGGCGCCGGGTCGGCGGCCGCGACCGCCGCGTTCCTCGGCGCCGGCAGCCGGGGCCGGGTGCACCGCCTCACCGAGGTCGTCGGCACCGCGCTGGACGAGAGCGCCGCGGACGGCTACGTCACGGACACCGCCGAGAGCGTGACGGCGGCGGTCCCGGTCCGCTACACCGCCAGGTCGATCGCCCCGCTCGACCTCGTCCGGCACATCCGCTCGGCCACCGCCTGGGGCAGGGCGACGGCGCACGCCGCCGAGAACGACGACCCGGTGGACGACGACGGGACGGACCGGCTCACCGACCGCCGACTGGACACCTACGGCCTCCAGCAGCTGCCGCCCACCGCCATGGTCCTGCCCGCCCCGTCGGGAGGACCCGTGGTCGCCGACGCCAACCCGGGCATCCTCACCCTGGCCACCGCCACCCTGACCCCCGTCGGCGACCCGGCCCCCGAGCGGATCGTCCGGCCCGAGGAGGAGCCGCCCGCCAACATCGGCCCCCCGCCCGAGCGCCTGGACTGGCGGGGCTGACCCCCGCCGGACACCCGTGGACGCGCCCGGCCGCGCGGTCCGGATGCCGACCGGTCGTTTCGGACGTGTGAAGAAGGCGTGCTCCGCCCGCTGCGCGGATCCGGCGCGCGGCGGCGGGGAATAGGCTGGGTCCGCCGCCTGTCGCGAAGGCGCATCGTACTTCTTTCATCGAATCTTGTGGGGATCAATGAGCGAACTTCCCTTGCGTGCCCAGCTGGCCGCCGCGCTGGGCAAGGGCGCGGCCTCGTTGTCCCGGGCCACCGGGCGCGGGGACGGCTCGGTCATCGGGGGGCGCATCGCACTCAAGGTCGAACCGGACCTGCTTTCCAAGCTCGCCCGCGGCCGTCGGCTCACGCTGGTCAGCGCGACCAACGGAAAGACCACGACGACCAGGCTGATCGCCTCGGCGCTGCGCCAGCTCGGCGAGATCGCCACCAACGAGCACGGCGCGAACATGCCGACCGGCCACATCACCGCGCTCTCCAACAGGCCCAACGCGCGCAACGGCGTGCTGGAGACCGACGAGAAGTACCTTCCGCAGGTGCTCAGGGAGACCGCTCCCGCCGTCGTGGTGCTGATGAACCTGAGCCGGGACCAGATGGACCGCGCCTCCGAGATCAACCTGCTCGCCAAGAAGTGGCGCGACGCCCTGGCCATGAGCGACACGCACGTGATCGCCAACGCCGACGACCCCCTGGTGGCCTGGGCCGGGCTCGGCGCCCGGAACGCCACCTGGGTCTCGGCGGGACAGCGGTGGAAGGAGGACTCGTGGTGCTGCCCCGAGTGCGGCGGCCACCTCAAGCGCGATCCCGACCCCCACTGGGAGTGCCCCGAGTGCGGGCTGCGCAGGCCCGACACCACGTGGGCGGTGAACAACGCGACCGACACCGTCACCGACCCCAACGGCCAGGAGTTCAGGCTCCAGCTGCACCTCCCCGGTGACGCCAACCGCGCCAACGGCGTGATCGCGCTGGCCACGGCCGCCGCCTACGGGATCCACCCCGAGCAGGCGCTGCCGCGGCTGCGCGAGATCGAGTCGGTGGCCGGGCGCTACACCTCCATCGTCACCAGCGGGGTCGAGGTGCGGCTGCTGCTGTCCAAGAACCCGGCCGGGTGGCTGGAGTCGTTCGCCGTCCTGGACCCGCCGCGCGTGCCGGTCATCCTCTCGGTGAACGCGCAGATCCCCGACGGCAAGGACACCTCCTGGCTGTGGGACGTGGACTACACGGTGCTGCGCGGGCGGCGCGTGTTCGTGATGGGCGAGCGCCGCACCGACCTGGCGCTGCGCCTGGAGACCGACGAGGTTCCCTTCGAGGTGGTGGACCGGGTCGACCAGGTCATCGGCAGGCTCAAGAGCGAGCAGCCCGACATCACCAAGATCGACGTGATCGCCAACTACACCGCCTTCCAGCAGATCCGCACGGCCTACGGCCGCGTCCAGTAGACAGGGAACACCCATGAGCGACACCAGCAGCAGGCTGCGGATCGTCTGGATCTACCCCGACCTGCTGAGCACCTACGGCGACCAGGGCAACGTGCTGATCCTGCGCCGACGCGCCGAACTGCGCGGCATCCCCACCGAGACCGTGCACGTCCACTCCAGCGACGCGGTGCCGGTGGAGGGCGACGTCTACCTGCTGGGCGGGGGCGAGGACCGCCCGCAGATCCTCGCGGCGGAGCGGCTGCGCGCGGACGGCGGCCTCAAGCGCGCGGCCGAGCGCGGCGCGGCCGTCTTCGCGGTCTGCGCCGGGTACCAGATCATCGGCGAGACCTACGGCGACGACGCGGCCAACCCGCTGCCCGGCGTCGGCATCCTGGACGTGCGCAGCAACCGGGGGCAGACCAGGGCGGTCGGGGAGATCGTCGCGGACGTGGACCCGGCGCTGGGCGTCGGCCGGATCACCGGCTTCGAGAACCACCAGGGACGCACCGCGATCGGCCCGTCGGCCCGCCCCCTGTCGACCACGGTCAAGGGGATCGGCAACGACGACGCCACCGAGGGCGCCTACCAGGGCCAGATCCTCGGCACCTACCTGCACGGACCGGCGCTGCCGCGCAACCCGGCACTCGCCGACCTGCTGCTGCGCTGGCGGGTGGGCCAGATCCCGCCGCTCCAGCCGTCGTGGGGGGAGACCCTCCACGAGGAGCGCCTGGCCGCCGCGCTCCGCTAGGGCCTCCGGCCTTCCTGTTGATCGTGGCCTTTCCGGGGTCTCAACCGCGGTTGAGACCCCGGAAAGGCCACGATCAACAGGAGAAAAGGGTGCCGGGGCCCGCGCCCTAGCGGCGCCGCTCCGGGAGGGCGGTGCGCAGGGCTTCGCCCAGGTCCTCGACGCTGACGGTCTCGATGCCCTCGACCGGTTCCTCGGTGTTCGCGGGCACGATCGCCCGGGTGAAGCCCAGGCGCTGGGCCTCGTGGAGGCGGCGCTGGATGCCGCTGACGACGCGGACGTCCCCGGCCAGGCCCACCTCGCCGATGGCGATCATGCCGCTCGGCAGGGCGAGGTCGGTGTGCGAACCGGCCAGCGCCAGGGCCAGCGCGAGGTCCACCGAGGGCTCGACCAGACGCACCCCGCCGACCGTCGAGGCGTAGACGTCGGAGGCGCCCACCCGCAGGTTCGCCCGCTTCTCCAGGACCGCCATCACCATCGCCACGCGGGCCGAGTCCAGGCCGGAGGTGGCGCGGCGCGGCTGGGGCAGCGCGGTGGGCGCCACGAGCGCCTGCACCTCGGTGATCAGCGGACGGCGGCCCTCCAGGGTGACGGTGACGCAGGTGCCCGGGACGGGCTCGTTGCGGCGGGTCAGGAACAGCCCGCTCGGATCGGGCAGGCCGATGATGCCCGAGTCGGTGAGTTCGAAGCAGCCGATCTCGTCGGTGGGGCCGTACCGGTTCTTCACCGCGCGCAGCAGGCGCAGCCGCGAGTGCCGGTCGCCCTCGAACTGGAGCACCACGTCGACCAGGTGCTCCAGGACGCGCGGCCCCGCGATGGAGCCGTCCTTGGTGACGTGCCCGACCAGGACGGTGGCGATGTTGCGCGACTTGGCGAGCTGGATGAGGGCGGCCGCGACCTCGCGGACCTGGGTGGTCCCGCCCGGCGTGCCGCTCGCCTCGGGCGCCATCATGGTCTGCACCGAGTCGACGATCAGCAGCCGGGGCGCGATCTGGTCCACGTGCGCGACGAGGGCGCCGATCGAGTTCTCGGCCGCGAGGTAGAGCTTGGGAGCCAGCGCGCCGAGCCGCTCCGCGCGCAGCCGCACCTGCCCGGCGGACTCCTCGCCCGTGATGTAGAGCACGGGGCCCAGGTCCGCGTACAGCGCGGCGACCTCCAGGAGCAGCGTGGACTTGCCCACCCCGGGCTCGCCCGCGAGCAGCAGCACCCCGCCGGGCACGATGCCGCCGCCCAGTACCCGGTCCAGCTCGTCCAGACCGGTGGGGGAGGCCTGCGCGGCCTCGACGTCGATCTCGGCGATGGGCAGCGCGGGCGCGCTGACCCTGGTCGCGAGGGCCCTGCCGGGCGCGGGCGCCCCGGCCTCCTCGACGGTGCCCCACGCGCCGCAGTCGCCGCAGCGGCCCACCCACTTCAGGGTGGTCCACCCGCACTCGGTGCACCGGAACGAGCTCTTCGCAGCCTTCGCCATATCCCGCACGCTAGCGCCTGGCGGGGACACTCCGTCCCACGGCCGGAGGGGAGTCCGGAAATCTCTCCATATTTTCCTGTGGAAAACCCGGAACCAGAGCAGTCATCCGGTAGTCGCATAAGGGCAGACAACGACACTGGAGGCCGCGGTCGCGGCACTCCTCATGGAGAGAGGACGCGCCGTGGCACCCCCCGCGTCGAAGACCGTCACCCGCATCGCACTCGGCCTCGCGTCGGCCGGGGCCGTCGTCGCTCTTTCCGGGTGCGGCCTGCTGTTCCCCCAGCGGCTGCTCCCCCCGCAGGAGCAGCCGCCGCTGGACGTCGAGACCACCGACGCGGCCGAGAGCGCGGACCCGGCGGGGCTGGGCCTGCGGACCGGCCCGATCCCGGCCGAGATGCCCGAGTTCGACGAGGGCGAGCTTCCCCCCGAGCCGACGGAGGGCACCCCCGACGAGCAGATCGAGTGGGAGATCCTCTCCACCGCCAGCTCGTACGTCGGAAGCTTCGACCCGGCGTCCTACGCGGACTGCCCGGCCACCAACGCCGACACGGACGAGACCATCACCTGCACCTCCCTCGTCTACGGGCAGTCCAGCACCTGGACGGTGGACGTCACCGGCGGCGAGTACGTCTTCAGCTACGAGTACGCCGCGGACATGGTCCCGCTGTCCAGGGAGTTCACCGAGGAGTCGCTGCGCTGGCAGGCCGACTCCGAGGCCGTGGCCTGCGACATGGACGAGTACCAGCTCGGCTCCGTCGGCGAGAGCGGCATCACCTGCGAGGCCGACGACGGCTACGGCGGCGTCACCGTCTACGACCTGGAGACCTCCGTCTACGGGGGGCTCAGCTTCTACGGGCGCTACTGACCGCTCCCACCCCGGGGTCCGCGCTCGTCCCCCTCGTCCGCCCGGAGCCGACCGGCAAAGGACGGACCATCGGACGACCGGACCCCGCTGGGGGCGCCGAGCCCCCGGAACCGCGGCGGAGGGGAAGAACCGCGCTTCTTCTCAGGGGCGGGCCCTCCCGCCCCCCGAGAGGGACGCGCCACGGCGCCCGTCCCGTCGAGGGCCGTTCCGGCGGAGGCCCCGGGGTGCCGGGGCCGGGTCAGTACTCGCGCCACCAGAGGTTGACGGCGTAGTCGACCTCCAGTCCCGGGTGGGTCGCGATGATCTCCGCGGCGAGGCCGGGGGCGAACTCGATCCGGACGACCGCCTCGAAGTCCTCGCGGCGCTCGAACCGCCAGCCCATGTCCAGGGACCGCCGCCGGAACCCCCTTCCGGCCCAGAACCGCTCGACGGACCGGGGGTCGTAGGACGGCAGGGAGCGGCGGAACCAGCCGCCGAAGGTGCTGCGGGTGGCGTCGTTGTCGATGACGAACGCGACGCCGCCGCGCCGCATCACCCGGCCCAGCTCGGCCAGGCCGGGCTCGCAGCCGGGGCCGAAGAAGTACGCCCAGCGGGCGTGCGCCACGTCCACCGACGCGTCGGGGAGCGGCAGGTCCTGGGCGACGCCGGTGCGCACGGCGACGTTGGGCAGGCCGCGCACGCGGGCCCGGGCCGCGTCGGCGAGCCGCCGGTGCGGTTCGACCCCCGTCACCGCGGCCGCGTCGGCGGCGAAGCGGGGGAGGTGGAAACCGGTGCCGCAGCCCACGTCCAGCACGTGCGCGCCGTCCCAGCCGCGGATCTCGCGCATGGCGGCCTCGATCCGGCCGTCCGGGTCGACGGCGCGGTTCTCCGCCTCGTACGCTCTCGGGTCGTTCCAGATGTTGGGGCTGGGAATCGCCCCGGGGACCGCTTTGTTCACCCGAACGAGCTTAGAGCGCGACCGGCGGACGCGCTCCTCGGAGGCCCTGTCCGGGAACCGGCCGCCGCTTACGGTCATCTGACCGATACGCGGGGATTTCCGTTACGACAGCACGTAGGGTGGTTCAAGTGAACGCTATCCAGGTTCCAGACGCGCCGGTCGTCCTCTCGACCGCGTCGGTCTACCCGGAGAAGACGCCCGCGGCCTTCGAGATCGCGGCCAAGCTCGGCTACGACGGGGTCGAGGTCATGGTCACCACCGATCCGGTCAGCCAGGACGTCGACATGCTCCGCAGACTGTCGGACTACCACCAGATCCCCATCCTCGCGGTGCACTCCCCGTGCCTGATCTTCACCCAGCGGGTGTGGGGCCGGGACCCCTGGGCCAAGCTCGTCAAGTCCAAGGAGATGGCCGAGGCGCTGGACGCCCGGACCATCGTGGTGCACCCCGCGTTCAAGTGGCAGCGCGAGTACGCCAAGGAGTTCGAGACCGGCATCGAGCGCATGCAGGAGGAGACCGACGTCAAGTTCGCGGTCGAGAACATGTACCAGGTGCACATGCGCGGCCGGAAAGTCGTCCCCTACGCGCCCAGCTGGAACCCGCTGGACCGCGACTACCCCGACGTCACCCTGGACCTCTCGCACACCGCGATGTCGCGCTCCGACGCCATGGACATGGCGCACAAGCTCGGCGGCCGGCTCTCCCACGTGCACCTCGCCGACGGGTTCGGCGGCCAGAACATCGACGAGCACCTGATCCCCGGCCGGGGCGGCCAACCCTGCGCCGAACTGCTGGAGCACCTGGCCAACACGGGGTACCGGGGCCAGATCGTGCTGGAGGTCAGCACCCGCAAGTCCGACCGCGAGGGCCGGCTGACCGACCTGGCCGAATCGCTGGCCTTCACCCGGTTGCACTTCGCGGAGACCGCGCGGGGGCACGGTGCGGAGACCGCGCGGGGGCACGGTGCGGAGACCGCGCGGGGGCAGGAAGCCGGGCCAGCCCGGCGCCTCGACCGCCGCGAGCGGATCGCCATGCGCTCACGGCCCTCCGACGAGGAGCCGCGCGTGTTCTCGGTCGGAGACGACGGCACGGTCAGCGGAGAGGCCTGACAGGACGGCCATGGCTCGTACGGGGAGGAGACCGGGGGCGACGCGGACCCGGGAGGAGATCCTGCAGGCCGCCCGGGCCGACTTCGGCGAGAAGGGCTACAACGGCGCCTCGGTGCGCGGTATCGCCCGCAGGGCCGGGGTCGACCCGGCTCTGGTGCACCACTACTTCGGTTCCAAGGACCAGGTCTTCGTCGCGGCGATGGAGCTGCCCTACGATCCGGGCGACGTGCTGGAGCGCGTCATGCTGGACACCGGCCAGGACCCCGCCGAGGCGGTGCTGCGGGTCTTCCTCCAGGTGTGGGGCGACCCGCGGACCCAGGCCCCCATGCTGGCGCTGATCCGCTCGGCGGTGGGCACGGAGCAGGCCGCCGACATCGTCCGCGGCTTCATGGGGGACGTCCTCCTCAGGCGGATCGCCCCCAGGCTCGGAGTGAGCCCGCTGCGCGCCAGCCTGGTGGCCTCCCAGCTCTTCGGAATGGTGCTGGTGCGCTACGTCATCCGGGTGGAGCCGCTGGCGTCGGCCTCCCCCGAGGACGTGGTGGCCCTGTACGCCCCCGCCGTCCGCCTGGCGATGGACCTGCCGAAGGGGCCCTGACCGGTCCGGTGGGCCCGGGGCCGCCCCTGCCGGGGGAGGAGGCGCCGGGGCCGGGGCGGCCCCGGCCCCGCTACCGTTGGAGGCCTCGGAAAGGTGTGGACTTCATGATCGCGATCATCGGAGCGGGCAAGATGGGCGAAGCCCTGCTCGCCGGAATGCTGAACACCGGGCACGACCCGGCCGACGTGCTCGTCACCGAGCCGCGCGAGGACCACGCGCTGGCGCTGCGCGCGCGCTACGGAGTCGAGGTCGTCACCGCGGACGAGGCCGCGTCCCGGGCCGGCACGCTCATCCTCGCGCTCAAGCCGCAGGACATGGTCGCGCTCCTGGACGGGATCGCGCCCGCGCTCAAGGCGGACTGCCTGGTCGTCTCGGTGGCCGCCGGGATCACCACGGCCGTGCTGGAGAAGCACCTCGCGGCCGACATCGCGGTGGTGCGGGCCATGCCGAACACGCCCGCGCTGGTGGGGCTGGGAATGACCGCCATCGCGGCCGGGAGGCACGCCTCGGAGGCCGACCTGGACCGCGCCGAGTCCCTGCTCCGCTCGGTGGGCGAGGTGCTGCGCGTGCCGGAGGCGCACATGGACACCGTCACCGCGCTGTCCGGCACGGGCCCGGCCTACTTCTACTTCATCGCCGAGACGATGATCGAGGCGGGCGTGCTCATGGGCATGCCGCGCACGACGGCCGAGAAGCTGGTCACCCAGACCATCACCGGCTCCGCGGCGATGCTGCGCGACTCCGGGGAGCACCCCGTGGTCCTGCGCGAGGCCGTCAGCTCCCCCGGAGGAACCACCGCGGCCGCGGTGCGCGAGCTGGAGCGGCACGGTGTGCGCACCGCGTTCACCGACGCCATCGAGGCCGCCAGGAACCGCAGCCGGGAGCTCTCCGAGGGGTGACACCCGCCCCGCAGGCAGGGGGAGCCCCCCGGCGGTCCGGACGGGTGGTTCTCCCGCCCCCGGGTGTCCCCGGGGACACCCGGGGGCGGGGGCCGCGTGCGGTGGCGCGGAGGAGGGGGCGCGGCGGGCCGCCCGTCCCTCACCCGGGCATCCTGTCCGCCGCCGGGTTTGGCTACTGTGTGGTGCAGAACACGGAATCGGCTGACGGGGGGGCGAATGGGCTGCTCACTGCGCATCGCGTGGGATGACGGACTGACGAGCTACAACTTCGGCCCGCAGCATCCGCTCGCGCCGGTCCGGGTCGAACTGGCCATGGCGCTCTCCCGAAGCCTCGGCGTCTTCGACGCGCCGGGAGTCTCCTTCGCGCCGGTGGAGCCCGCCGACGACGCCTTGCTGGAGCTCGTCCACGACCCCGGCTACATCGCCGCGGTCAAGCGGGCCGGGCACACCCTGGCCCCCGACGACGCCTACTTCCTGGGCACCTCGGACAACCCCGTCTTCCCCAACATGCACGAGGCGTCCGCGCTGGTCGCAGGCGCCTCCGTGGCGGCCGCGCGCGCCGTGTGGACCGGGGAGGCCGAGCACGGCGCCAACATCGCCGGGGGCCTGCACCACGCGATGCCCGGGAACGCCTGGGGCTTCTGCGTGTACAACGACGCCGCGCTGGCCATCGCCTGGCTGCTGGAGCAGGGCGCCAAGCGGGTCGCCTACGTGGACGTGGACGTGCACCACGGCGACGGCGTGCAGACGGCGTTCTACGACGACCCGCGCGTGCTCACCGTCAGCCTGCACGAGTCCCCGCTGACCCTGTTCCCCGGCACCGGGCGGGCCGAGGAGATCGGCGGCCCCAAGGCCGAGGGCTACGCGGTCAACGTCGCCCTGCCCGCGGGGACCGACGACAGCCTGTGGCTGCGCGCCTTCCACGCGGTCGTCCCGCCGCTGCTGCGCGAGTTCCAGCCCGAGGTCCTGGTCACCCAGCAGGGCTGCGACACCCACGCGCTCGACCCGCTGGCCAACCTGGTGCTCAGCCTGGACGGCCAGCGCCGCACCTACGCCGCGCTGCACGAGCTCGCCAAGGAGACCGCGGGCGGACGCTGGGTCCTCCTGGGCGGCGGCGGGTACGAGCTCGTCCAGGTGGTCCCGCGCGCCTGGACCCACCTGCTGGCCGAGGCGTCGGGCCACCCCCTCGACCCCGGAACGTCGACCACCGAGGAGTGGCGGGAGTTCGTCAGGGAGCGCACCGGCGAGTTCGCCCCGCTCCGCATGACCGACGGCCACGTTCCCGACTACACCCCGTTCGAGGAGGGCTTCGACCCGGACAGCCCGGTGGACCGCGCCATCCAGGCGACGCGCAAGGCAGTCTTCCCCT
>NZ_SNYN01000001.1:0-225846 GCF_004363075.1 Actinorugispora endophytica | reverse complement strand
TCTTCCCCTGTCACGGTGTCGATCCGATGCTGTGAGCGGCGCGGGTGGTCGGGGGTCGAAGGGGGTGGTCCCCCTGGGTGGTGCCGCCCTGTCACGGTGTCGATCCGATGCTGTGAGCGGCGCGGGTGGTCGGGGGTCGAAGGGGGTGGTCCCCCTGGGTGGTGCCGCCCTGTCACGGTGTCGACCCGATGCTGTGAGCGGTGGTGCGGAGGCCGCGCTGTGCCACCTTGTGCACAGGAGAGTTGAACACGTCGTGAACCGGGTATGACGATGCCTCAATAGTCCGCGATTGTCGGTATCGCTGACCGAGTCATTCGAGAAGGGGGTCCAACTGGTGACGCCGCCCTCCCGCGCGGAACTCGTCGACCATCTGGTGCGTACCGGAATCGCGGGTCAAGTCGACACTCCACGGCAGAACAACCTCAAGCACTACCGGCGGCTGGTCCAAGGGGACCCCTACTACCAGTTCGGGCTGACCTTCTCCCACGAGTGGTCGTTCGGCGAGGTCCTCGCGCTCATGTCCAAGCGGTGCGGGGTCGTCGACGACGAGACCTACCTGTGGGGGATCGACACCATCGACCCGGACCGCACCGTGGACGCCCTGGAGTCCCTGGCGGACCGGTTGGGCGAGGCGGCGCGGAACAAGGAGCGCGTCATGTTCGCCACGGGGCACCCGAAGAACCTGCACACGACCTACCGGGTGTGGAAGGACCTGCTCGTCGAGCGCGGCTGCGCGGTGGTCACCGGCGCGGCCGGGTACTCCTACGACGTCTCGGGGGAGCACCCGCCGTCCCGCAGGGTCCTGGTCTGGCGCGACGAGGTGGGCCTGGTCATCGACGGCGGCAACCCCCGGCACAGCCACCACCCCTTCGGGATGCGCGCGGCACTTGCGGACCTGACCGAACGCGGAGTGGAATGGCCGCAGCTGGTCATCGCGGACCACGGGTTCGCCGGGGCCGCGGGGGAGGCCGGGGTGGAGACCATCGGATTCGCCGACAGTAACGATCCCGCTCTGTTCCTGGGCGAACACGAAGGAAAACTGCATACGACGGTCCCGTTGGACGACGGATACCTCACCGCCGACTACCGTCCGCTTTCGGACTACGTGGTGCGTCGCGCGGGCCTGGCCTGAACCCGGCCGGGCGGTCGCGGCGCCCGGCACACGGGTCGGCGGCGCACTTCACGGACTTCCCCGCGGGGAGGCGGGGAAGGGTACCCAGGCGTTAAACCTCACACGCATCCCAAACCCCACGCAGCCGCACGGACAGCAAAACCGCTCTTTTAATGCCGTGAACCCGGATTTACTCTGAAAACGGACGTGACAGTAGTTGCCGGACGGAACACGAGCGCGGCCGAGGGCGTGGGGGAGACCCCGCGGGTGTCGGGTCGCGTGCGGCAGACAGGGACGCGGACGCACGTCCGGAGAGAGAGCGTCAGGACATGAGTGGGAGCAAGGGTTCGCTTGAAGAGGTGAGGTTCCTGACCGTGGCCGAGGTGGCCGCGATCATGCGGGTCTCCAAGATGACGGTCTACCGAATGGTGCACTCGGGAGTGCTTCCCGCGATCCGCGTGGGCCGCTCCTACCGGGTGCCGGAGCGCGCTGTGCACGACTACCTCCGAGAGGCGTTCGTCGAGGCGGGGTGACTCCCGACGGCCCGGGCGGCACACCACCGATCCCGGTGCCGGAGGAATCGGCCACGCGAGGGCCCCTCCGGTACCGGGACCGCAGGTGAGGTGGTGAGAGCCCCCGTTCCCACGGCCTTTCGTCAGAGGTTCCCAGGCGTCTACTACACTTCGTCGTTGTTGACGTAGTCCGTGCCGCACTCCCTCTGACGAGGTCTTCCGCGATGTCCTTCACTGAGCCCGGCGCCCGTGTGCGCGCCGCCCTGCGCTGCGGTGCCGCCGCACTGGCGCTGTCCGCGGCCGCGGCCGGATGCGCGGGGGGCGTCGACACCGGGGCCACGGCCGCGGACGACCGCTACGTCTCGGGGGACGGATCCAGCACGCTGTTCACCCCCGACGAGCGCCAGGACGCCCCCGTGATCGAGGGCGAGACGCTCGACGGCGAGGCCGTCAGCCTCGCGGACTACTCCGGCAGCGTCGTCGTGCTGAACTTCTGGGCCAGCTGGTGTGCGCCGTGCCGCGCGGAGACGCCGGTCCTGGAGGAGGTGCACGCCGAGCACCAGGACGCCGGAGTGGAGTTCCTCGGCGTCAACATCAAGGACAACCGCACCGCCGCGCAGGCGTTCGAGCGCAACCAGGAGGTCGGCTACCCGAGCCTGTACGACCAGCCGGGCGAGGTCCCGCAGGCCTTCCGCGACACGGTCCCGCCGCAGGCGATCCCCAGCACGCTCGTCATCGACCGCCAGGGCCGCGTCGCGGCCCGCGTCATCGGCGCCACCGACTACGACGAGCTGACCGGGCTCGTCGAGCCGGTCGCCGCCGAGGACCCGGGTTCCCCGTGATCGCCGAGACGGTCTTCAGCGGCTCCCTCCTCCTGGCCGTCCCGCTGGCCGCGGCCGCGGGCCTGGTCTCCTTCCTCTCGCCCTGCGTGCTGCCGCTCGTCCCCGGATACCTGTCGTACGTGACGGGCATGTCGGGCGCGGACATCGCCGCGCACCGCCGCGCCGCGGCGGAGGAGGCGGGGAGCGGGGGGACCGCCCTCTCGGTCGACGAGGTCCTGGAGACCCGGCGCTGGACCATGCTCGCCGGGAGCCTGCTGTTCATCGCGGGCTTCACCGCGGTCTTCGTCTCGGTCGGGGTGTTCGTCGGCGGTGTCGGCGGGCTGCTGCTGGACCACGCGGACGTCATCACCCGCGTCCTCGGCGGGCTGACCGTCGTGCTGGGGCTGGCGTTCATGGGCGTCGTCCCCGGCTTCGACCGGGAGTTCCGCATCCACCGCCTCCCCGGGGCGGGACTCGCGGGCGCGCCGCTGCTGGGGGTGCTGTTCGGGCTCGGCTGGACCCCGTGCATCGGCCCGACGCTGGCCGCCGTGCAGTCCCTGGCGTTCACGGAGGGCAGCGTGGGCCGGGGCGCGCTGCTGTCGCTCTTCTACTGCCTGGGCCTGGGACTGCCGTTCGTCGCGGCCTCCCTGCTCTACCGCAGGGCGCTGGGCGCCTTCGACTGGGTCAAGCGCCACTACCGGACCGTCACCGTCGCCGGCGGCGCGATGCTGGTCGTGGTGGGGCTGCTCCTGGTCTCCGGCCTCTGGACCGACATCACAGCCCTCACGCAGGGCTGGACCGCGAACTTCACGACGGTGATCTAGCCAGTGACCTCACGCAAACCCGCAGAAGAAGCGGCGGACCGGACCGCTCCGGCCGCCGCGCCCGCGCTCTCGCCCGTCGGCTGGGGGCGCTGGGCCTGGCGCGTCCTCACGTCGATGCGCACCGCGCTCGTCCTGCTGTTCCTGCTCGCCCTGGGAGCCATCCCCGGTTCGCTGCTGCCCCAGCGGGGGGTCAGCGTCGAGCAGGTCCAGAACTACTTCCTGGACAACCCGGACCTCGCCCCGTGGCTGGACCGGTTCTTCCTGTTCGACGTCTACTCCTCGCCCTGGTACGCGGCGATCTACCTGCTGCTGTTCGTCTCGCTCGCGGGATGCGTGCTGCCGCGGGCGGCGGCGCACTACCGGCTGCTGCGCGCCGCCCCGCCCAGGACGCCGCGCCGCCTGGACCGGATGCCCTACTCGGCGACCCTCAGCACCGACGCGGCCCCCGAGGAGGCGCTGCGGCGGGCCCGGACGCTGCTCAAGGGGTACAGGATCGCCGACCACGGCGACTCGCTGTCCGCCGAGACCGGATACCTGCGCGAGACCGGGAACGTCGTCTTCCACCTCGCGCTGCTGGGACTGCTGGTCTCGCTCGCGGTCGGCGCCTTCTTCGGCTACCGGGGCAACACGCTGATCGTCGAGGGCGACGGCTTCGCCAACACGCTGCCCTCCTACGACGCCTTCCATCCGGGCAGCGCGGTGGACCCCAGCGGCATCCAGCCGTTCTGGCTGCGGGTGGACGACTTCGACGCCTCCTTCATCGAGGAGGGCGACCTCAGCGGGCAGGCCAGCTCCTTCAGCGCGGACGTCACCTACCGGGAGGGCCCCGACTCCCCCGAGCGGACCCACGTCCTGGAGGTCAACCACCCGCTCGAGGTGGACGGCGCGCAGGTCTACCTGCTCGGGCACGGCTACGCGCCGACCTTCAGGGTCACCGACGCCGACGGGCAGGTGGTCTTCGACCAGCCGGTCCCGTTCCTGGACCGGGGCACCGCCAACCTCACCGCCGACGGCGTGGTGAAGGTCCCCGACATCGCCCCCGAACAGCTCGGCTTCACGGCGGTGTTCCTGCCCTCGGCGGCCTCCGGCGAGAACGGGGACCTCGTCTCGGACTTCCCCGACGCCCGCAACCCGGTGGTGGTGCTCAAGGGCTTCAGGGGCGACCTGGGGCTCGACAGCGGGAACTCCCAGTCGGTGTACCAGCTGTACACCGAGAAGATGGAGGAGATCGGCGACTCCCCGGCGCTGGCACCCGGCGACAGCTGGGAGCTGCCCGACGGGTCGGCCACCATCGAGTTCACCGGCTACCGCGACTACGTCAGTATCCAGGTCACCAGCAACCCCGCCCGGGTGCCGGCGCTCACCGCCGCGGTCGCCGCCGTGCTGGGGCTGCTGTGCACCCTGTTCGTGCAGCCCCGCCGGATGTGGGTCCGTGCGGGGACCGGCGGGGACGGGCGTACGGTGGTCGAGATCGGGGGACTCGTCAAGACGGAGGGCGCCGCCTCCCTGCGCCGCTTCCACGAGCTGGCCACCCAGTTGAACCAAGAGTTGAGAGAGCCCGGCTCTGCGGACCCGGGCGTCGAGAAGGAGTAACCGGTGGTGCACGTTCTCGCCGCGGAGACCGCGGTGGACACCGGGTTGTCGGCGGTCAGCGACAACCTGGTCCTCGCGATGATCGTGGTCTACGCGGTCGCCCTGTTCTGCTTCGTCTTCGAGGCCGCCTACGGCCGCCGCGAGTCGTTGAAGGGCACCCGGCTGGTCGCGGTCGGCGCCTCGGAGGGCGAGTCCGAGGGGCTGACGGTGAACCTGCGCGCCCGGGAGCCCGAGGCGAAGGCGTCCCGGCACGTCCTCGGCAGAGTGGGGCTGGGCGTCACCGCGCTGGGCTTCGTCCTCAGCCTCGCCCAGATCGTCACCCGGGGCCTGGCGGCGGACCGCTGGCCGTGGGGCAACATGTTCGAGTTCGTCATCGCGATCTGCCTGTGCGGCGTGGCGGCGTTCCTGTTCGCCGCGTTCCGCTACAAGGCCCACTACCTGGGCGCCTTCGTGCTGGTCCCGGTGCTGCTGCTGCTCGGGATCGCGGTCCGGTGGCTCTACTCCGAGAGCGGCCCGGTGGTCCCGGCGCTGGACTCCTACTGGATCGCCATCCACGTCTCCGCGCTGATCATGGCCACCGGCGCCTTCATGGTCTCGGGCTCGGCCACCATCACCTACCTGGTCGCCCACAGCACCGAGACCAGGCGCTCCCTCGGCGAGAAGGTCAGCGGCATCGCCGCGAAGCTCCCCAGCCCCGAACTCCTGGACCGCCTCGCGCACCGCATGATCGTCCTGGGCTTCCCCCTGTGGACGTTCGGCGTCATCGCGGGATCGATCTGGGCCGACGAGGCGTGGGGCCGCTTCTGGGGCTGGGACCCCAAGGAGGTCTGGTCCTTCATCACCTGGGTGGTCTACGCCGCCTATCTGCACGCCCGCGCCACGGCGGGCTGGCAGGGCAAGAAGGCGGCCTGGATCAGCCTGGTCGGCTTCGCGTGCCTGCTGTTCAACTTCTTCGGCGTGAACTACCTCTTCAGCGGCCTGCACAGCTACGCGTAACCGCTGGTCCGGCTCCCGACGGGTCCCTACGGCGACGGGCGTTCCCCGCGCCGGGGGACCCTTTCGGCTCTCAGGCCGAGGCGGAACCACAGGACCCGGCTCCCGGATATGGACGCCGTGTCCCATAGTTATGGATGCCGTGTCGCCGGACGGCTGCGAGCGCCCTCAACGCGAGGAGTCCGAGGGGAGCACGGAACGGGTCCCGCCCGAAAGGCGTCGAAGCCCCGCACGCCCATGGAGCCGGCGGTGGCGTCGGGTTGCCGGTACACGCCCGCCGAAAGGCAGCACGACCGGTGGCGGGCGGCCCCCCTGGCCTCGACGAGACCGCGTCCGGCCGTTCGCGGCAGCGGCCCGCGAGCCTGCTCCCCGGTTCCCCGGGTGAGACGCGTGACCCCGGTGGTGGCCTCCCGCTCCCGGGCCAACTCGGGAAGCTCCGGCGCGGGGATGATTCGCGCACCGGCACGCCGAATCACCCCCGCGCCGGAGACTCCATCAAGGACGCCGGGAATGACGCCGTTCCTCCGGAGCGGGCGCCGGGGCGCCGGGGCGTCCATAGACTTGCCTTCCGTGAGCAAGAGCAAGCGCCAGCGCGTGGACCGGGACAAGGCCCGAGCAGAGATCCCGCCGCTGCCGGAACCCCTCAGCGTGGCCGTCCCCGACTGCCACACGCACATGGACATGCAGGGCGGGGACGTCGCCGCGATCGTGGCCAAGGCCGCCTCCGTCGGGGTGACGCCGCTGATCCAGGTCGGATGCGACCTCGCCGGGTCGCGGTGGGCGGCCGAGGCCGCCGCCGAGCACGACACCGTGTGGGCGGCCGTGGCCCTGCACCCCAACGAGGCCCCGCGCATCGTGCACGGGGTCGGCGAGGACGAGGCCACCGAATGGGACCCGGCGCGTCCGGCCGGGGGCATGGCGGCCCTTGAGGAGGCCCTGGCCGAGATCGACGCCCTCGCCGCCCGCGAGCCGGTGCGCGCCGTCGGCGAGACCGGACTCGACAACTTCCGCACCGGCCCCGAGGGCGCGGCCGCCCAGGAGGCGTCGTTCCGCGCGCACATCAGGATCGCCAGGGAGCGCGGCAAGGCCCTGATGATCCACGACCGCGACGCGCACGAGGACGTGCTGCGGATCCTGGCCGAGGAGGACGCGCCCGAGCGGGTCGTCTTCCACTGCTTCTCCGGCGACGCCGAGATGGCGAAGGTCTGCGCGGAGCGGGGCTACTTCATGAGCTTCGCGGGGAACGTCACCTTCGGCAGCGCCCAGCAGCTGCGCGACGCCGCCGCCGTCGCCCCGGCCGAACTCGTCCTCGTCGAGACCGACGCCCCGTTCCTGACCCCCAAGCCCTACCGGGGCCGTCCCAACGCCCCCTACCTCGTCCCGCACACCCTGCGCGCGCTGGCCAAGGTCAAGGGGCTGACCGAGGAGGACCTCGCCGCGACCGTGGCCGCCAACGCCCGCCGCGCCTTCGACCTGCCCTGAGCGCGCCCGCCGCGCCCCGGCGCGGTCCCGGGGCCGGGAGGCCGCGGGACCGCGCCGAGGCGGGGCCTACAGCTCCACGCCCCACTCCTTGAGGGTCTCCGCCAGGCCGGGGGCCGGGGCGCCGGGGGCGCGGGTGCTGGTGCCCGGCGTGCGGCTGAAGCGGGGGGCGGGGCCCGGGTACAGGGTGTCGCCGTCGCGCACGACGGAGCCGCGCGCCCTGACGTGCGGGTGGTCGGCCGCCTCGGCCATGCTCAGGACGGGGTGCACGCAGGCGTCGGTGTGCCCGAAGACGGCGTCCCACTCGTCGCGGGTCCGGGTCCGCAGCACCGCCGTGAAGCGTTCGCGCAGCTCGGGCCAGCCGGAGCGGTCCCACTGGCCGGGCAGGTCGGCGGGGTCGAGCCCGACCCCTCGGAGGAACGCGGCGTAGAACTGCGGCTCCAGGCAGCCCACCGAGACGTGGCGGCCGTCGGCGCACTCGTACACGTCGTAGAAGGGCGCCCCGGTGTCGAGGTAGTTGGCGCCGCGCTCGTCGGTCCACGCCCCCCGGGAGCGGTCCTCGTACACCATCGACATCAGCAGGGCGCTGCCGTCCACCATGGCCGCGTCCACGACCTGGCCCCGCCCCGACCCGCCGCGCTCCAGCAGCGCGGCGAGGATGCCGGTGACCACGAACATGCTGCCCCCGCCGAAGTCGCCCACCAGGTTGGCGGGCGGGACGGGGGCCTGGCCGCGGCGGCCGAAGGTGTGCAGCGCCCCGTTCAGCGAGATGTAGTTCATGTCGTGCCCGGCGCGCGCGGCCAGCGGTCCGTCCTGGCCCCAGCCGGTCATCCGGGCGTACACCAGGCCGGGGTTGGCCGCGTGGCACTCCTCGGGGCCCAGGCCGAGGCGCTCCATCACGCCGGGCCGGAAGCCCTCGAGGAGGACGTCGGCGGCGGCGACGACCGCGCGCGCGGCGGCGATCCCCTCCCCGGACTTCAGATCCACCTCCAGGACCGGCCGTCCGGCGCTCATGTGCGGCCGGTCGGTCCCGGGCACGGCCGCCCCGGGGCCGGGGCGGTCCAGGCGGATGACGCTGGCGCCGAGGTCGGACAGCAGCATGGCGGCCATCGGCCCCGGCCCGATCCCGGCGAACTCCACGACGCGGGTCCCGCTGAGCGGTCCCATGGGCGACCTCCGATGCGCTCGAACCAAAACAGAACGAAACTCGGTTTTATTCTGTTCCCCGTCGCCGGGTCGCGCCAGGGGCTTCCGTTTCCATCGGTTCCGACGCTGTCCACGCGGCAGGGGCGGTTCCGCCGTGAAACAGCCCCACGATTCGGCCACGACGAAAGCGCGGATGCGGTCACTGTGGTAATTTCCGGGTGTCTTCTCGACACCCAGCCGTAGGCGGACGCCCGCTCGGCCGCATCCCGTCGGCCCCCGGCCGGTCCCTCGCCGCGCTTCCCGCCGAGGTCGTTCCCGGCCCCAGTCACCCCGAAGGTCTGAACAATCGTGCGTACCCGGTCTTCTGGTCCAGGCGGTCCCCCCACCCGGCACACGGCCACCCCAGGCCCGCAGCCGGCCACACACGGGCACCGGCGCCGCAGATCCGCGAAGAAGGGTCCGGCCCTGCCGGGCCTCCCGAAGCTCGCGCGGCCCCGGATCGCCCTGCCCCGCTCGCGCGGCGCGGTCCTGGTCGGCGCGATCGTGGCGGTCGTGGTCCTGGCCGGCGGCGGCACCGCGTTCGCGCTGGACAAGCGCGTCACCCTGTCCGTGGACGGGGAGAGCCGCACCGTGCACACCTTCGGCGGGACCGTCCAGGACGTCCTCGACGCCGAGGGCGTCACCCTCGGCGAACGCGACGCCGTGGCGCCCGGGGTCGCCACCGAGCTCGGCAGCGGCGACCAGGTGCTGGTGCGCACCGGCCGCGAGTTCACCCTCGCCGTCGACGGCGAGGAGGCCGCCACCCACTGGGTCACCGCCCTCACCGTCGGCGAGGCGCTCGACCAGCTGGGTATGGACGCGGACTCGCTCACCCTGTCCGTGGCGCCCACCACCCCCGTCCCCGTCGACGGGCTCGCCGTGGACGTCCGCACCCCCCGGCACGTCGTCGTCGTACGCGACCAGGTCCGCACGGAGCTGCACACCAACGCGCCCACGGTCGCCGGGGTGCTCGAGGCCAGCGGCATCGAACTCGGCGAGCACGACGCCGTCGACCCCGGCCTGGACGAGGAGCCCGCCAACGGCATGGTGATCGAGGTCATGCAGCTGATCGGCGAGCCCGAGACGAGGGAGGTCCCGATCGAGGCCGAGGTCGAGGAGCGGGAGAACCCCGAGCTGCCCGAGGGCGAGACGAACGTCGTCACCGAGCCCGTGGACGGCGTCAAGGAGGTCACCTACGGCCGGGTCCTCCAGGAGGGCGAGGAGGTCGAGTACGTGATCTCCGAAGAGGTCGTCAAGGAGCCGGTGGACGGCGTCACCGAGATCGGCACCAAGGAGCCCGAGGTCGACCCGAACGTGGGCGGCGAGGCCGACACCCTCAACTGGGCGGGACTCGCCGAGTGCGAGTCGGGCGGCAACCCCGCCGCGGTCAACTCCGCGGGCGGCTACTACGGCCTCTACCAGTTCTCGATGGCCACCTGGCAGTCCGCCGGAGGCACCGGCCTGCCCAGCGAGGCCAGCCCCGACGAGCAGACCATGCGCGCCAAGAAGCTCTACAACATGGTCGGCGGCAACTGGCAGAGCCAGTGGCCCCACTGCGGAGTGCACCTGTTCGAGTGACCCCCGGGGCCCTCCCCGGGAGGGCCCCGGGCGCGGGCCGGGCGGCGCGTCTCGCCCGGCCTGCCAAAATAGGCGGGTGACCGAATCCGACAGCGCCCGCCTGCTCACCCCCGCCGACGTACGACGCCTCTCCGAGCGGCTGGGGGTGCGCCCCACCAAGACGCTCGGCCAGAACTTCGTCATCGACGCCGGGACCGTGCGCCGGATCGTGCGCACCTCCCAGGTCGGCGCCGACGACGTGGTCGTCGAGGTCGGCCCCGGGCTCGGCTCGCTCACCCTGGCGCTGCTGCCGCACGTGCGCCGGGTGACCGCGGTGGAGATCGACCCCAAGCTGGCCGCCGCGCTCCCCGGGACCGTCGCCGAGCACGCCCCCGGCCTGGCCGAACGGTTGGAGGTGGTGACCGCCGACGCCATGCGGATCACCGAGCTGCCGGGCCCGCCGCCGACCGCGCTGGTCGCGAACCTGCCCTACAACGTGGCCGTCCCCGTCGTGCTGCACCTGCTCGAACGGCTGTCCTCGCTGGAGCGCGGCCTGGTCATGGTGCAGTCGGAAGTCGCCGACCGGCTCGCCGCCGATCCCGGCGGACGCGTCTACGGCGGGCCGTCGGTCAAGGCCGCCTGGTACGCCGAGGTGAGGCGGGCCGGGGCCATCGGCCGCAACGTGTTCTGGCCCGCCCCCAACGTCGACTCGGGGCTCGTGGCGCTGCGCCGCAGGCCCGCTCCCGAGACCAGGGCCACCCGGGAGGAGGTCTTCGCCGTCGTGGACGCCGCCTTCGCCCAGCGCCGCAAGACCCTGCGCGCGGCCCTGGCCGGATGGGCGGGCTCGGCGCCCGCCGCCGAGACGGCCCTGCGCGCCGCCGGAGTGGACCCCAGGACGCGCGGGGAGGCGCTGGAGGTGTCGGCCTTCGCCCGGATCGCCGAGCACCGCCCCTGAGCCGCTGGGTAGCGCGAGGAGCGCCGGCGGAAGGGTTTCCAGCCGGCCCGCTCTCCGCCTCCCGCCGGACCACGCTTCCGGGGCGGCGGTCCGGGCGTCAGGCGGGCTGGCCTTCGAGCAGCTCGATGTCGACGCCCGAGCTGTGCGAGGCGCCCCGCAGCGTCAGGAGGGTGGGCTCGCGCCCGTTGGGGACGGCGAAGACGAGGTGCCCCCGGCGGGTTCCGTTCTCCTCGACGGTCCCCCAGAGGAGCTCGTCGTCGTCGCCCCCGACGGAGCTCTCGGCGGGGGTGTCGGGGCCGAGGTCCTCGTAGCCCAGGGTCTGGTCCACCGGCCGGAAGTCCAGCGGCACGCCCGAGATGTTCCGCACGCTCACCGGGAACACGCAGTACTGGTGGCCCTCCGGGGACTCCACGCCCCCGAACTCCGACGCGCACTCCATCGGCTGGATGCGGAACTCCATCCGGTTGTCGGTGTGGATCGCCTCGTCCGGCACGGCCTGGGAGCCCGGCTCCTCGGACTCCTTGGGGTCGACGGGCTGCTCCTGCTGGTCGCCCTGCGGCGCGTCGTCGCCGAACAGGGAGAGGCGGCCGTTGGCGGCCACCACGGCGAACAGGCTGAAGAGCAGGATCAGCACCACCGCCCCGATGATCGCGGCGGTCACGACCATCCGGGACCGGCGGGTGTCCGGCCGCAGGGGGTTGTGCGGAGCGAGCGGACTCGGCGGAACGTACGGCCGGGCCTGCGGGTGCGAACCCGTGGGGGCCTGGCGCGGCGGGCCGGGCGGCTGCTGCCCCCCGCCCGAGCCGTGCGGCGGCACGACCGGGAACTGCCCGGTGTGGTGCGGAGGCTGGGGCGGGGACTGCTGGGGCCGCTGCGGCAGGGGCCTGCCCTGGCCCTGGTGCTGCTGGGGCGGCCCCTGGCCGCCCGCCGCGGGCGGGCGCATCGACGAGGGAGGCCCCTGCGGGTAGGGCTGCTGGGGGGAGACCGGCCCCTGGCCGGGGTGCGGCGGGGCCTGCGGGTGCCGCATGCCGGTCAGCGTCTGGTGCGCGCCCGGGGGATGGCCCTGCGGCGGGTACCCCGGAGGGCCCGGAGGCAGGTTCGGCCGCCACGACTGGTGCAGCGCGTGGCTGACCATGTCGTTGGCGTCGCCGGCGTCGTTGTCCTCGGAGCCGCCCGCCAGCTCCAGGAGCAGCTCCTGCGCGCTGGGCCGGCGTTCGGGCTCCTTGGCCAGCGCCTTGGCGACCAGCCGGTCCAGCGGACTGTCCAGGTCGCCGATGACGGGCTCGGCGAACAGCATCCGCTTGCCCAGCGCCATGGCGTCGCCGTTGCCGAACGGGTGGGTGCCGTTGCCCGCGAAGGCGACCAGGCAGCCCCACGCGAAGATGTCGGCCTTGGTGGTGACCTTCTCCTCGAGTAGCTGCTCGGGCGCCATCCACCCCGGGCTGCCCATCACGATGCCGGTCTGGGTGTGGTTGGTGACGGTGTTGAGGGCGCGGGCGATGCCGAAGTCGATCACCCGGGGCCCCGACAGCGACAGCAGCACGTTCGCCGGTTTGAGGTCGCGGTGCACGAGCCCCGCCTTGTGGATGGCGGCCAGCGCCGCGGCCACGCCCAGGGCGAAGCCGTGCAGCGTGCTGGAGTCCAGCGGCCCGTTCTTGGCGATGTGCTCGGCCAGCGCGGTCCCGGCGATGTACTCGGTGACCATGTACGGCCGGTTCTCGAAGGTGCCGTGGTCGAGCACCTTGGCCGTGCAGAAGGAGGCGACCCGCCGGGCGTTCTCCATCTCGTCGCGGAAACGCGCGCGGGTGGCCTCGTCGAACGCCAGCTCCGGGCGGATGACCTTGATCGCTACATGGCTGCCCTTCTCAGCGGAACGGCCGAGGTAGACCGTTCCCATTCCTCCGCTGCCCAGGCGTCCGGCCAGCATGTAAGGACCGATGGTGGCCGGATCTCCGGCGGCCAGCGGTTCAAGGTTCTTCGGGAGCCCATCCGACGGCAAGCGACCCTCCCCGACGGTGTCCAAACTCCGTCTTGGCCCCAAAGGTAGCGGGGAATCTGTCCCGATACCCACCCGCACGGGCCATCGAGTCCTAATGTGGCAACGAAAGTGACGCCAGCGGAGCGGGTTCGCTGTTGACGCGTCGATGCATCCTGAGCGCGACGTATGAACCGTACAAGAGTCGCATACCGGGTGCACGGGTTCACAGAGGTGGGGTTTCCCTTACGATCTATGAATCGTGACCGCTATGAACACCGTAACCGTACGGGTGCCCGCGAAGGTCAACCTCCAGCTCGCGGTCGGGCCCGCCCGTGATGACGGCTACCACGACCTGGTCAACGTCTTCCACGCCGTCTCGCTCTTCGACGAGGTTACCGTCACACACGGAGCGCCCGACGCAAAACCGGGTTCGGCCGTGCTGACCGCGACCGGGGACCGCCCTTCCCGGACCGCGGGCGTCCCGCTGGACCACGGCAACCTCGCCGCCCGCGCCGTCGCGCTGCTCGCCCGCGAGACCGGGGTGCGCACCGGCGTCCGCGTCCACCTCCACAAGGCCATCCCGGTGGCGGGGGGGATGGCCGGGGGCAGCGCGGACGCGGCCGCCGCGCTGGTGGCGTGCGACGCGCTCTGGGGGACCGGGGTCCCGACGGCACGGCTCGTCGAACTCGCGGCGGAGCTCGGCAGCGACGTCCCGTTCCCGCTGCTGGGCGGGACCGCGGTCGGCACCGGGCGCGGCGAGCGGCTGACCCCCGCCGCCGGGAACGGGACCTTCCACTGGGTCTTCGCCCTCGCCGAGGGCGGCCTGTCCACAGCGGCGGTCTTCGCCGAGTACGACCGGCTGCGCCCGGACGCGCCGGAGCCGGAGCCGGACCGGGAGCTGGCGGCCGCGCTCGCCGACGGCGACGCGCACCGGCTCGGCGCGGCGCTCGCCAACGACCTGCAACGGGCCTCCTTCTCGCTGAGGCCGGGACTGGCCGCCACCATCGCCGCCGGAAGGGAGGCCGGAGCCCTCGGCGCGATCGTGTCCGGCTCCGGGCCGACCTGCGCCTTCCTCGCCGAATCCGCGCCCCGCGCGCGCGAGCTCGCCGCGGCCCTGCTGGAGTCCGAGGAGTGCGCCGAGACCGTCGTGGCCCACGGGCCGGTCCAGGGGGCCGTCGTCGTCGGACGGTCCTGACGGGCGGTGGCCGGGGCCGTCCGACGACGGCCCGTCAGACGCCGCCCTCGCGGACCGGTTTGAGGAGGGGGGCGCCCGGGCCCAGGGAGGCCATGGCGTCGTCGTCGTTGCGCAGTCCGCACGATTTCAGTGACAGGCAGCCGCAGCCGATGCACGAGGTCAGCCGGTCCCGCAGCCGCTGGAGGGCGTCGATGCGGGTGTCGAGCTCGGACCGCCACTCGCCGGACAGCCGCGCCCAGTCCTCGACGGTCGGGGTGCGCTCGTCGGGGAGGGTGGCCAGCGCGGCGTGGATCTGGCCGAGGGTCAGGCCCACCCTCTGGGCGGCCGAGACGAACGCCAGGCGGCGCAGCGTGCTGCGGTGGTAGCGGCGCTGGTTGCCCGCCGTGCGCTCCGAGCGGATCAGCCCCCGCTCCTCGTAGAAGCGCAGCGCGCTGTGCGCGACCCCGCTTCGTTCGGCGAGCTGGCCGATGGTGAGTCGGATCGGAAGGTGGCTCATGTCACTCAACTCTCCTCGTTTCGTTCCGGTTGACCTCAAGTTAACTTGAAGTCCGACACTGGTCGCATGCCGACCAGAACCCTTTCCAGGTACGCCGACCTCCCGGCGCTCATCGGACTGCTCACCGGGGACGAGAAGCACCAGGCGGCCGCGGTCTCCACCCTCGACGTGCTCTGGGTGCTCTACGACCGGATCCTCGACGTCACCCCGGAGACCGCCGACCACCCCGACCGCGACCGCTTCCTGCTGTCCAAGGGGCACGGGCCCGCCGCCTACTACGCGATCCTGGCCGCCAAGGGCTTCATCGACGTCGGTGAGCTGCGCCGCTGGGGCGAGTTCGACTCGCCGCTGGGCCACCACCCCGACCGCACCCTCGTCCCGGGCGTCGAGATCGGCAGCGGCTCCCTCGGCCACGGCCTCGGACTGGGGGTGGGCACCGCGCTGGGCCTGCGCGCCCAGGGCCGCACCGGACCCCGCGTCGTCGTCCTGCTCGGCGACGCCGAACTCGACGAGGGCAGCAACCACGAGGCCGTCGCCGCCGCGGCCCGGATGGGCCTGGACTCCCTGACCACCGTGGTCGTCGACAACCAGTCCGCCTCCCTGGGCTGGCCCGGCGGCATCGGGGACCGCTTCGCCCGCGAGGGCTGGGCCGCCCGCACCGTCAACGGCCGCGACCACGGCGCCCTGCACGACGCCCTGACCGCACCCCACCCAGGCCGCCCGCTCGCCGTCGTCGCGCGCGTCGCACCCAAGGAGTAGCCGATGACCGTCCTCGCCCCCGAGACCACCACCGTCCAGCGCATGCGCGAGGCCTTCGCCGACACCGTCAACGCCCGGCTCGACACCGACCCGCGCCTGGCCGTCGTGCTCGCGGACATCTCCGCCGACCTGTTCGCCCGCGCGGCCTCCCGCCATCCCGGCCGGGTCGTCAACGTCGGCATCCGGGAGCAGCTCATGATGGGCGTCGCCGGAGGCATGGCCCTCACCGGGATGCGCCCCGTCGTGCACACCTACGCGCCGTTCCTCGTCGAGCGCGCGTTCGAGCAGATCAAACTGGACCTGGGCCACCAGGGCGTCGGGGCGGTCCTGGCCAGCGTGGGCGCCTCCTACGACGGTTCCGGGATGGGCCGCACCCACATGGCCCCCGGCGACGTCGCCCTCTTCGACACCCTGCCCGGCTGGACCGTGCACGTGCCCGGCCACGCCGCCGAGGCCCGGCGGCTGCTCGGCCCGGCCCTCGACGGCGACGACCGCGTCTACCTTCGGCTGTCCACCCGGGGCAACGCCGCCGCCCGTCCCGTCGGGCAGGGCATGGTCGTCATCCGGGCCGGGTCGCGCCGGGCCCTGGGCACCGTCGTCGCCGTGGGCCCCGTGCTCGACCGGGTCCTGGCCGCGACCGAGGGGCTCGACGTCACCGTCGCCTACCTCGCCACCGTCCGCCCCTTCGACCGCGCCGGGCTCAACCGGATCGCCGCCGCGGCCGCGCACGCCGACGTCATGATCGTCGAGCCGTACCTGCGCGGAACCTCCGCCCACGAGATCGCCGAGGCGCTCGCCGACCGCCGCCACCGCCAGCTCGGCCTCGGCGTCACCCGCGACCGCGAGGTGCGCGGCTACGGCGCCCCCGAGGACCACGACCGGGCGCACGGCCTCGACGCCGAGGGCATCGCCGCCAGCGCGCGGGGGTTCTTCCTCGCCTGAGGAGCGGCCGTTCGCCGCAGTGCCCGGCAACCGCGACAATGGGTGGTGATGAACCTCGTCAACCTTCAAGACGTCTCGCTGGCGTACGGCCCACTGGTCCTCCTGGACTCGATCTCGCTCGGGATCGACGAGGGCGACCGGATCGGCGTCGTGGGCCGCAACGGCGGCGGCAAGTCCACCCTCGTGTCCCTCCTGGCCACCCGGACCGAACCCGACTCCGGGCGGGTGATCCACACCCGGGGCCTGCGCGTCGGCTTCCTGCACCAGCGCGACAGCTTCCCCGAGACCACCGTCGGCGACTTCGTGCTGGGCGAGCGCGCCGAACACGAATGGGCCGGTGACGCCCGGGTCCGCGACGTGCTGCGCGGCCTGCTGTCCGGCTGGGACCTGGACGCCTCCATGTCGGGGCTGTCCGGCGGCGAGCGCCGCCGCGCCGGCCTGGCCCGGATGCTCATCGAGACCCACGACCTGATCATCCTGGACGAGCCCACCAACCACCTCGACATCGAGGGCATCGCCTGGCTCGCCGAGCACGTCAGGGGCCGCCGCGAAGCCCTCGTCGTGGTCACCCACGACCGCTGGTTCCTGGACGCCGTCACCAACCGCACCTGGGAGGTCGTGGACGGCCGGGTCGAGCGCTACGAGGGCGGGTACGCCGCCTACGTGCTGGCCAAGGCCGAACGCCAGCGGCTGGCCCAGGCCACCGAGGAGCGCCGCCAGAACCTCATGCGCAAGGAGCTGGCCTGGCTGCGCCGCGGCCCGCCCGCCCGCACCTCCAAGCCCAAGTTCCGCATCGACGCCGCGAACGCGCTCATCGCCGACGAGCCGCCCGTGCGCGACACCGTGGAACTGGTCCGCTTCGCCAGTTCGCGGCTGGGCAAGACGGTCGTCGACCTCAAGGACGTCACCCTCCGGGCCGGTGACAACACCCTGCTGGAGCGCCTCACCTGGCAGCTCGGCCCCGGGGAGCGGGTCGGCCTCGTCGGGGTGAACGGGTCCGGGAAGACCACGCTGCTGCGCCTGCTCGCCGGGGAGCGCGAACCCGACGCCGGACACGTGCGGCGCGGCAAGACCGTCAACCTCGGCCACCTCTCGCAGAACCTCACCGAGCTCGACGCCGGCGCCCGCCCCCTGGAAGCGGTCACGGAGATCCGCGAGCACGTCACCATCGGCAAGAAGGAGTACTCCGCCGGCCAGATGCTGGAGCGCTTCGGCTTCCGCGGCGACCGCCAGTGGACGCCCGTCGGCGACCTGTCCGGAGGCGAGCGCCGCCGCCTGCAGATGCTCCGGCTGCTCATGAGCGAGCCCAACGTGCTGCTCCTGGACGAGCCCACCAACGACCTGGACATCGAGACGCTGACCGAGCTGGAGGACCTGCTCGACGGCTGGCCCGGATCGCTGGTGCTGGTCAGCCACGACCGGTACTTCCTGGAGCGGATGTGCGACCGGGTGTTCGCGCTGCTCGGCGACCGCGCCATGCGGCACCTGCCCGGCGGCGTGGACGAGTACCTGGACCGGCTCGCGGCCGCCGACGACGGCGGACGGGTGCCCCAGGCCCGGACCGGCGAGCAGCGGCCCGCGGCCGAGGAGGCCGCCCCCGGGCTGTCGGCGGCGGAGCGCCGCGCGGTGCAGAAGGAGATGCAGCGCGTCGAGCGCCGCATCGAGCGGATCGGCGCGCGCGAGACCGAACTGCACGCCCTGATGGCGGAGGCGGCCGAGGACTACACGCGCCTGGCCGACCTCGACGCCGAACTCAAGGCGCTCACCGCGGAGAAGGACGGGCTCGAGGAGGTCTGGCTCACCGAGGCCGAGAAGCTCGGGGAGTGAGCGCGCGGCGCCCCGGGAGACGGCGCCGGGGCGCCGCGCACCCTCACGCGGCTCCAGGCGGCCTCAGAGGGCCCCGGACGCGTCCCCGGAGGCTTCCTCCCACCCCGCGCGGCCCGAAGCGCGCCACCGCCCTGGAGAAGCTCCGGCGCGGGGGTGTGTCGGCGTCGGGAATCCGCCGACCGGATCGTCGGGGGTGTCTCGTGCCGGCGCGGTGACGGGGCGGCGACGACGCGCGGGCCCCGGGCCGCGGGAAGGTGCCCGTTTCCCGGCGCTCCCTCCGGTGATCGTGACCTTTTCGGGGTCTCAACCGCCTCTGAGACCCCGAAAAGGTCACGATCACCGGGAGGAACGGACACCACGGACACCGGTGCGCGGACCACCCCCGCGCCGGAGCGGGCTTCCCTAATCCTCGTCGAGAGGGGACAGGACCGACCTCAGCAGCGACGAGAGCCGCTCGCGCTCGGCGCGCCTGAGCGAGCCCAATAGGGACTCCTCGTAGCGGAGCAGGTCCGCCAGCGCCGCGTCCACGCGCTCGCGGCCCTCGTCGGTGAGGCGGACCAGCACGCCCCGCCGGTCCGCGGGGTCGGGGAAGCGGCGCACCAGCGCGGCCGCGGCCAACCGGTCGATCCGGTTGGTCATCGTGCCCGAGGTCACCAGGGTGGCCCGCAGCAGGCGCCCCGGACTCAGCTCGTACGGGGCGCCCGAGCGGCGCAGTTCGGCGAGCACGTCGAACTCCCACGGCTCCAGGTCGTGCTCGGTGAACACCGCGCGGCGCGCGCGGTCGAGGTGCCGGGCCAGCCGGGACACCCGGCTCAACACCTGGAGCGGCTCCACATCGAGGTCCGGGCGCTCGGCGCGCCACGCCTCGACCAGACCGTCAACCTCATCGCGCATGGACCCAGCATATCTCTTGACATCGAGATAACCGGCGGGTTCGGGCGGACCAGGGCGTCACTCCGGCCCGCGGGTCCGCGCCGACGACTCCAACCGGGGCTTGGGATCCAGCTTGGACAACCCGTTCCAGGCCAGGTTCACCAGGTGCGCCGCCACCACCTCGCGCTTGGGCCGGCGCACCTCCAGCCACCACTGCCCCGTCAGCGCGACCATGCCCACCAGCGACTGCGCGTACAGCGGAGCCAGCTTCGGGTCGTAGCCGCGCGACCGGAACTCCGCCGCCAGCTCGTGCTCCACCTGGGTCGCGATATCGCTGATCAGGCTCGCGAAACTGCCCGTCCCCGACGCCGCGTGCGAGTCGCGCGCCAGGATGCGGAACCCCTGGCTGTGCTCCTCGACGTAGCGCAGCAGCGCCAGCGCCGCGCCCTCCAGCTTGTCCTTGGCCTGGTCCGCGACGAGGGCGTCGCTGACCATGCCGAGCAGGTACTGCATCTCGCGGTCCACGACGACGGCGTAGACGCCTTCCTTGCCGCCGAAGTGCTCGTAGACCACCGGCTTGGAGACCCCGGCGCGCGCCGCGATCTCCTCCACCGACGTGCCGTCGAAGCCGCGTTCGGCGAACAGTTCCCTACCGATGTCGAGAAGCTGCTCCCGGCGCTCCTTGCCGGTCATGCGCTTTCTGCGGGATCTGGGTGTCTGCTCGCTCACGGCTCCCATGATGGCCGATCAGCCTAGGCCTGCACACGCTTGGCCGCGAGGCGCTCCGCGTTCGGCCAGCGCACCTTGGTCGCCCAGCCGAACTTCTCGAACGCCCAGATGACCCGTGCGGAGATGTCGATCTGCCCCTTCAGGACACCGTGCCGCGCGCAGGTCGGGTCGGCGTGGTGCAGGTTGTGCCAGGACTCCCCGAAGGACGGGATGGCCAGCCACCACACGTTCCGGGAGCGGTCGCGGACCTCGAAGTTCTCCTCGCCGATGGTGTGGCAGATGGAGTTGATGGACCAGGTCACGTGGTGCAGCAGGGCGATGCGCACCAGGCTCGCCCAGAAGAACGCGGTCACCGCGCCCCACCAGGACATGGTCACCAGGCCGCCGATGACGGCCGGGGCCAGCAGCGAGAACGCCACGATCGCGCCGAACCACTTGTCGATGCGGACCAGGTCCTTGTCCTTGAGCAGGTCCGGGGCGAAGCGGCGGGGGGAGGTCTTCTGCTCGTCCAGGTACAGCCACGCCATGTGCGCGTAGTACAGGCCCTTGGCCACCGAGCGCCAGTCCTCGCCGAAGCGCCACGGCGAGTGCGGGTCGCCCTCGTGGTCGGCGTACTTGTGGTGGCGGCGGTGGTCGGCCACCCACTTGATGACGCCGCCCTCGATCGCCATGGACCCGGCGATCGCCATCACGATCTTCAGCGGGCGGTTGGCCTTGTACGAGCCGTGCGTGAACAGGCGGTGGAAGCCCACCGTGATGCCCAGGCCGCTGATGACGTAGAAGACCGCGCCGATGGCGACGTCGGTCCAGGACAGGCCCCAGCCCCAGGCGAAGGGCACCGCCGCGGCGACGGCCAGCAGCGGGACGAACACGAACGCGAAGACGGTGTAGCGCTCGGCCCTGCCGCGCTTCTCCTCCAGGATCTCCGGTTCGGGACCCCTCCGGGTGTTCTCGGGTGCGATCTCGGGTGCTGCGGTCATGTGTTGTCCACCTCGTTCGGGACGGCCGTGCGGATCGGGGCGATAAGGCCCCAGTCCCGAGAGGGGGAGTCGGTTCGACCGGTCGCGGAACCGGCCGCACACCACCTCGTCAGGCGAGACCTGTCAGGGGGACGGATGCGCGGTCGTCGCCGGCCGCCACCCGACCGCCCGGCGGTCGTCGTGCAACTTATACCTACGTAACCGTAACCTACGGCCCCGTAGGTTTGGCAAGGGGTGGACGGCCGGGAACTTCGTGCGGATGACGACTGCCCACCTGGCCAGTGGAAATGCGACCGGGAACCTTACTCGGGAGACACATGTCACTGACCCGGCCCGAATTCCGGCTGTGGACAAGCCGAAAAGCACTTGCGTCGCCGTGTCGACACTGCTCCACGCTGGGGACATGGAACAGAACAAGCGTTCGAACGAGTCGGACGACGTCCTCCGTGCCCGCGCGATCGACCTGCGCGAGCAGGGCTGGAGCAACCCCGAGATCCGGGCCGAACTGGGACTGAGCGGCTGGAAGCTCACCCAGCTCTTCCAGGGCCATGTCGATCCCAGACACGAGAACCTCGCCAACCGCGCCAAGACCGAGGTGCGGGCGAAGGCGCTGGACCTGCGCGAGCAGGGCTGGAGCTACGACGCCATCGCCCGCAGGCTGCGGGTGTCCAAGAGCAGCCTGTCCCTGTGGCTGCGTGACCTGCCCAAGCCGGACAAGCCCTACCCGGGTCCGGTGCCGAAAGAGCGGAAGATGACCCAGGAGGAGTGGGAGGCGCACTGCGCGAACCGGGTCAAGGCCAAGGCAGACGCCTACTTGCAGGGCAAGGTAGAGGAGAGAAAGGGAGAGATCATTGCTGGGGCGAGCGAGATCGGGGAGGTCACGGACCGTGAGCTGCTCATAGCAGGAGCAATGATCTACTGGTGTGAGGGTGCCAAGAGCAAGCCGTGGCGAAGGCAGAACGTAGTTGTTCTGATCAACAGTGACCCGGACTTGATCCGGCTCTTCCTCCGTTTCCTGGGTCTCTGCGGTTGGGGGTGCGACCGCCTCTCGTTTCGGCTGAGTATCCATGAGAGTGCTGACGTCGATGCCGCTACCCGCTTCTGGGCGGAAGTGGTAGGTGTGCCCGAAGATCGATTCAAGAGCCCGTCGTTGAAGAAGCACAACCCCGAAACGGTGCGTAAGAAGGTGGGAGACCACTACCAAGGGTGCCTGGTCGTCTACGCGCAGAAGAGTGCGGGGCTCTACCGGCGTATCGAAGGGTTGTCCAGGGCGGTCATGCTTGGATCCACTGAAGCCATCGCTCGCATCAGGGACGAAGTCGAGCCACCTGGAAGATGAGTAAGTGGCGGACCTGTCCCTTGAGCCGGTGTGAGCCGTCTCCTGGTGGAGGCGGCTCAGCCGGTTGCCGACAGCCGTTGGACGGATGAAGCGCAGTCGAGATGCTTTGGAGGTGGGGAAAGGGTTATCTTGGTGCCTGGAAGAGCGGACGGTCCACGGGGTCACCTAGACTTAGATGAACCAGAAGGAAATGTCCGTTTTATTCCCGGATGATGTAATTGGCAGCATCTGGGGTTTTGGTCCCCATCGTCCAGGTTCGAGTCCTGGTCCGGGAGCGACTCATCACTGACCAGCGCAAACGCGCTCAGTGGGAAACTTCATCAATCAGACACAGGGGTTCGAGCCTTCGCGGCCGGAGCCCCTGCGCTGTTTCACCCCGGTTGCGCCCAAAGTGTCGCCCTCCCCGCCGAGGCGGGCCCGGCTGCGCGCCATCCCCCCTGTATGCTGCCCGTGTCGGCCCAAGACGTGGGTGTTCGGCGTGCTCTGAGTGGGTCTTCCGACCCGTCGACACCGCGCACCGACCGCGAGGACCGTTCCCGTCGCGGACCGGAGCCGACGTTCATCCGCCAGCGACACGAGGAGTCTCCGCCAGTGAGCGTGAGCCGTCCGGCTGCCGTCATCGTCCTAGCGGCGGGCGAGGGCACCCGTATGAAGTCCAGGCACCCCAAGGTCCTCCACGAGATCTGCGGACGGAGCATGCTGGGACACGTCCTGGCCGCCGCCGCCGAACTCGAACCGGAGCGCACCGTCGTGGTGGTCGGGCATGCCAGAGAGCAGGTCGCGCGGCACCTCAAGGACGTCGCGCCCGAGGCCGCCACCGCCGTGCAGGAGCAGCAGAACGGCACCGGGCACGCGGTGCGCATGGCCGTGGAGGAGCTGCGCGCCCAGGACGTCGAACTCTCCGGGACGGTCGTCCTCACCTGCGGCGACACTCCTCTGCTGCGCGGCTCGACGCTGCGCGGCCTGGTCGCGGCCCACCAGGAGTCCGGCAGCGCCGTCACCGTGCTCTCGGCCCGCGTCCCCGACCCGACCGGCTACGGCAGGGTGGTGCGCGACGCCGACGGCGCCTTCACCGGGATCGTCGAGCACGCCGACGCCACCGAGGCCCAGCGCGCGGTGGACGAGGTCAACTCCGGCATGTACGCCTTCGACGGCGCGCTGCTCGCCGAGGTCGTCAACCGGCTGTCCACGGACAACGCCAAGGGCGAGGAGTACATCACCGACGCGGTGGCGCTCCTGCGCGGCGACGGCCACGGGGTGGGCGCCTTCACCGCGGAGGACCGGGTCGAGGTGGAGGGCGTGAACGACCGGGTGCAGCTCGCGGAGGCGCGCCGGCTGCTCAACGGCCGCCTGCTCGAACAGCTCATGCGCGACGGCGTCACCGTCGTCGACCCCGCCTCCACCTGGGTGGACGCGGAGGTCGCGGTCGGGCGCGACAGCGTGATCGAACCGCAGACCCAGCTCCAGGGCCGGACCGAGGTCGGCGAGGGCGCGCGCGTGGGACCCGCGACGCTGCTGCGCGACACCAGCGTGGGCGACGACGCCGTCGTCTCGCACACGGTCGCGCACGAGGCCGTGATCGGCGCCCGGACGACCGTCGGCCCCTACGCCTACCTGCGCCCGGGGGCGCGGCTGGAGCAGGGGGTCAAGGTCGGCACCTACGTCGAGGTGAAGAACTCCGTGGTGGGCGAGGGCTCCAAGGTGCCGCACCTGACCTACGTGGGCGACGCCGACATCGGCCGCGGCGTCAACATCGGCGCCTCCTCGGTCTTCGTCAACTACGACGGGGTCACCAAGAACCGCACGGTCATCGGGGACCACGCCCGGACGGGCAGCGACAACATGTTCGTCGCCCCGGTCCGCGTGGGCGACGGCGCCTACACGGGCGCCGGGACCGTGGTCCGCGAGGACGTGCCGCCCGGCGCGCTGGCGGTGTCGTCCGGCCCCCAGCGCAACATCGAGGGGTGGGTGCGCCGCAAGCGTCCCGGAACACCCTCCGCGGAGGCCGCGGAGAGGGCGAGTGAGGCCGGCTCGGAGGAGGGCCGTTGACCGCGTCGCGGGCGTGCCCCCGACCGGCGGGCTCTGTCGGCAGGCGAAGAAAGTAGGCGGGAAACTGTGGGGGATATGCACGTCACCGGCATGAAAGCCGCGGGGCAGAAGAAACTGATGCTCTTCTCGGGGCGCACACACCCCGAGCTCGCCGAGGAGGTCGCGGCGGAGCTGGGCATCGAGGTGGTGCCGACGAGGTTCCAGGACTTCGCCAACGGTGAGATCTTCGTCCGCTACCTGGAGTCGGTGCGCGGTAGCGACGCGTTCATCATCCAGTGCCACTCCGAGCCGATCAACAAGTCCATCATGGAGCAGCTGATCATGGTGGACGCGCTCAAGCGGGCCTCGGCCAAGCGCATCACCGTGGTCACGCCGTTCCTGGGCTACGCGCGGCAGGACAAGAAGCACCGCGGCCGCGAGCCGATCTCGGCCCGTCTGATCACGGACCTGTTCGGCACCGCGGGCGCGAACCGTCTGATGGCGGTCGACCTGCACACCGACCAGATCCAGGGCTTCTTCGACGGCCCCGTGGACCACCTGTTCGCGCTTCCGCTCCTGGCCGAGTACGTGGCCTCGCAGGTGGAGGCGTCCGAGACCACGGTGGTGTCCCCGGACGCGGGCCGGGTGCGCACGGCGGACCGCTGGGCGGACCGCCTGGGATCGCCGCTGGCGATCATCCACAAGCGGCGCGACCCGGACGTGGCCAACGAGGTGAAGGTGCACGAGGTCGTGGGCGAGGTCCGGGGCCGCACCTGTGTGCTGGTGGACGACATGATCGACACCGCGGGCACCATCGTCAAGGCGGCGGACGCCCTCTTCGAGCAGGGCGCGGCCAAGGTCATCGTCGCCGCGACGCACGGTGTGCTGTCGGGTCCGGCCGTGGACCGGCTGCGCGAGTCGCGGATCTCCGAGGTGGTCATCACCAACTCGCTGCCGGTCCCCAAGGACCGCCAGTTCGAGAAGCTGACGCAGCTGTCGATCGCGCCGCTGGTCGCCCGCGCGATCCGGGAGGTCTTCAGCGACGGTTCGGTGACGAGCCTGTTCGAGTGAGCGGAAGGGCCGGTCGGCGGGTGTCGGACACCCGCCGACCGGCCTGCCCGTGCACGAGCCGTCGGCGGAGCCGTTAGACTGCTATGAGCTTCCCCGCGTCTGTGGGGTAATCCCCGCGCTCGCGCGGGCCGCTTCACCAGTGGCGCGGCGAGATCGTGTTTCCCCGCGTAGGCGGGGCTTTCCCGCTGGTATGGAGCGGGGCTGTTTCGTAGAAGCCGTGTCTCCCCGTCGCCGCGGGGGATGATCCACACCAAGGAGTTCCGTCGTGTCCGAGGTACGTATCGCTGCCGAGCCGCGCACCGAGTTCGGTAAGGGCGCCGCGCGCCGCGCCCGTCGCGCGGGCAAGGTGCCGGCCGTCCTCTACGGCCACGGCACCGACCCCCGTCACATCACCCTTCCGGGCCATGACCTGATGCTCGCCCTGAAGACCCCGAACGTGCTGCTGCGCCTGGACGGCGTCGAGGGCGGCGACAACCTGGTCCTGCCCAAGAGCGTCCAGCGCGACGCGATCAAGGGCTTCCTGGAGCACGTCGACCTGCTCGTCGTGAAGAAGGGCGAGAAGGTCTCGGTGGAGATCTGGGTGACCGTGACCGGTGAGGTCGCCCATGGCGGGGTGCTGAACCAGGAGCTGGTCCAGATCGAGGTGCTGGCCGAGGCCACCCACATTCCCCAGGGCGTCGAGGTCGACGTGACCGGTCTCGAGGCCGGTGCGCAGATCTCCGCCGGTGACCTGAAGCTCCCCGAGGGGGCCGAGCTGGCCACCGACCCCGAGGCGCTCGTCGTGACGATCGCCGCCGAGCGCACCTCCGAGGAGGGCGCCGGCGAGGAGGGCGAGGCCGCCGCGGCGCCCGCCGCCGAGTAGGTCGACGCCACGTCGAACGGATTCGCATTGACGCGCGGTCTTCTCACACGGTTGTGGGGAGGCCGCGCGTCCGCGTCCGCGGGGCCTGACGTACGAGTGGTGGAGAGTGGTGACGTGAGCGCGGAGCGCTGGCTGGTCGTCGGACTGGGCAATCCCGGGCCCAAGTACGCGGGGAACCGGCACAACGTGGGTTTCATGGTGGTGGACGCGCTCGCCGCGCAGGCGGGCGAGCGCTGGAAGGCGCACAAGGCGCACGCGGAGGTCGTGGAGACCCGTGTCGAGGGCGTGCCGGTGGTGCTGGCCAAGCCGCGCTCCTTCATGAACCTCTCGGGCGGCCCGGTCGCGAACCTGTGCGCGTTCTACAAGGTCCCGGTGGAGCGCGTCGTCGTGGTGCACGACGAGCTGGACATCCCGTTCGGCGCCCTGAAGCTGAAGCGGGGCGGGGGGTCGGGCGGCCACAACGGCCTGCGTTCGGTCACGGCCTCGCTGGACGGCCCCGGCTACGTCCGGGTGCGGGTCGGTATCGGGCGCCCCCCGGGGCGCATGGACGCGGCGGCCTTCGTCCTGAAGGACTTCTCCTCGGTCGAGCGCGGGGACCTGGACGTGGACGTGGCCCGCGCCGCCGACGCGGTGGAGACGGTGCTGGTCTCGGGGCTGGAGAAGGCCCAGTTGATCTACCACACCGCGGCCTGAGAGCGGTCGGGGTCCCCGATCCGTGCCGCGGGTCGGGGAGTGGCGGGGCTTCCGTCCGGAGCCTGCCCAGCGTCGGTCCGGGCCGCGCCGTCGCGCGGCCGTGCCCCGCCAGCCCCGCGTCGCCGGGGGTCCTGTTCCACACGCCGGCCTCGGTGCTGCCGCCGGCGCTGTCGACTCCGCCGCCGGGGGCCTGGTGCCGCTCGTCCGGGCGGGAGGGCCCGGGGCCCGTGCTCTTCCGGAAGACCAGGGCGGGCGGGGGTGGGGTCGGGTCCGCGCTCCACAGGTTTCGTACCATGGTCGTCGGGGCGGGGTCGCGGAAGGCGACGCCGCGCTCACGCGGCGGGCACGACGGAGTGCTCACGGCGCGCGGGGCCCGCGTGTCACCCGGGTGGGGCCGTGGTCGCGGTGGTGTGCGTCGGACGGGCCGCCGCAGCTGGTCAACGTGGTCGAGGGCGGCATGTCGTCGGGCGGTCCGCGGCCGCCGTTTCCCGAGGAGGCGACAGGGTGCCGGGACGACGGGCCCGTGGCAGGTGCGCGGGCGGCCCGGCCCCTTGCGGGAGGAATCGGTGCGCCTGGATCCGCGGTCCGTGGAAAACTGGTCGCTGACTCTGGACGTTCAGATTCCGTGGAAAACGTGTTCGGCGGTCGTCCGTGGAGCGGGAGCATACTGAGCCTGGTGAGCACCATCAGAAACGATCATGAGGTTGCGCGCGACCTGGCCGTCGAGGCCGGGCAGCACCTGACGCGGTTGCGTACGCGCAGCGGATTCGACGAGCCCGAGGTGCTGCGCACCCTGGGGGACCGCGTCTCGCACGAGTTCCTGTTCTCCGCGCTGGGGAGGCTGCGTCCCAGCGATGCGGTGCTGTCGGAGGAGGGGGTGGACGATCCCAAGCGGTTGAGCGCGCGCCGCGTGTGGATCATCGACCCGCTCGACGGCACCCGCGAGTTCTCCGAAGAGGGCCGGATGGACTGGGCCGTGCACGTGGCGCTGTGGGAGAACGGCGAGCTGGTCGCGGGCGCGGTGTCGCTTCCGGCGCAGGGCAGCACGCTGTCGACGGTGGACCCGCCGTGGCTGCCGGAGGAGCGTCCGGCCGAGCAGCGGCTGCGGATCACCACCAGCAGGACCAGGCCGCCGGAGTTCGTGCGGCGCCTGGCCACCCGGATGGGCGCCGAGCTCGTCCCGATGGGGTCCGCGGGCGCGAAGATCTGCGCGGTGCTGCTGGGGATCGCCGACATCTACATCCACGCGGGCGGCCAGTACGAGTGGGACAGCGCGGCCCCGGTGGCGGTCGCCAGGGCCGCTGGCCTGCACACTTCCCGAATCGACGGCGCTAACCTGACCTACAACGAAGCCGACCCGTACCTGCCGGATATCCTGGTATGCCGACCGGAGTTGTCGAGTATGTTGTTAGCCAGTATTCGCAACGTAGCGGATCTGGACAGTGCGGGTCCACACACCGGAGCCTGAGGCCCCTCGGCCCGGTGAGCGAAGCGAGCATGAGGCGGGTTATGAGTCAGGCCAGTGAAGCCCTCGGGCGCTATCAGCTTTCGCAGCTCGACTTCCTCGAAGCCGAGGCGATCTACGTCATGCGGGAGGTGGCGTCGGAGTTCGAGCGGCCGGTGCTGCTCTTCTCCGGCGGCAAGGACTCCATCGTCATGCTCCGGCTCGCCGAGAAGGCGTTCTGGCCGGCCCCGATCCCCTTCCCGGTCATGCACGTGGACACCGGTCACAACTTCCCCGAGGTCATCGAGTTCCGGGACCGGCGGGTCGCCGAGACCGGGGTGCGCCTGGTGGTGGCCTCGGTGCAGGAGCAGATCGACGCCGGCAAGGTGACCGAGCAGACCGGCCGCTGGGCCAGCCGCAACCGCCTGCAGACGTCCGCGCTGCTGGAGGCCATCGAGGAGCACGGCTTCGACGCCGCGTTCGGCGGCGCCCGCCGCGACGAGGAGAAGGCCCGCGCGAAGGAGCGGATCTTCTCCTTCCGCGACGAGTTCGGCCAGTGGGACCCCAAGAACCAGCGTCCCGAGCTGTGGAACACCTACAACACCCGCGTCAACCGGGGTGAGAACATCCGGGTGTTCCCGCTGTCCAACTGGACCGAGCTGGACGTGTGGGGCTACATCCGGCGCGAGGGCGTGGAGCTTCCCTCCATCTACTTCTCGCACCGCCGCCGGGTGTTCGAGCGCGACGGCATCCTGCTGCCCGACACCCCGGTCATCACGCGCGAGGAGGACGAGGAGGTCTTCGAGGCTTCCGTCCGGTACCGCACGGTGGGCGACATGACCTGCACCGGAGCGGTGCGCTCGACCGCGACCGGGCTCGACGAGGTGATCGCGGAGATCGCGGCGACCCGGATCACCGAGCGGGGCCAGACCCGCGCGGACGACCGGGCCAGCGAGGCCGCCATGGAGGACCGCAAGCGCGAGGGCTACTTCTAGGGCGTGCCCGAGAAGTCGTTCCGGCCCCCGCAGGGGGCGTCCGCCCGGAGGAGCCCGGGAGCCCCGACCGGGCCTCCGCGGCCCTCCCGACCCCACCCACCCGCGCCAACGCACTTGGACTAGCTGCACATGAGTACTGACATCCTGCGGTTCGCCACGGCCGGCTCCGTCGACGACGGCAAGAGCACCCTGATCGGCCGCCTTCTCTTCGACTCCAAGTCGATCTTCGAGGACCAGCTCGACGCGGTGGAGCGCACCAGCCGCACCCGGGGTGAGGAGGGCGCCAACCTGGCGCTGCTCACCGACGGCCTGCGCGCCGAACGCGAGCAGGGCATCACGATCGACGTGGCCTACCGGTACTTCGCGACCCCGCGGCGGACCTTCATCATCGCCGACACCCCCGGCCACATCCAGTACACCCGCAACATGGTCACCGGGGCCTCCACCTCGGACCTGGCGATCATCCTGGTGGACGCCCGCAAGGGCCTGCAGGAGCAGAGCCGCAGGCACGCCTTCCTGGCCACCCTGCTCCAGGTCCCGCACCTGGTGCTGGCGGTGAACAAGATGGACCTGGTGGACTACTCCCAGGAGCGCTTCGAGGAGATCAAGCAGGAGTTCTCGGCGTTCGCCACCAAGCTCGACGTCACCGACCTCGCCTTCATCCCGCTGTCGGCGCTGCACGGCGACAACGTGGTGGAGCGCTCGCTGAACATGCCGTGGTACGACGGCCCGTCGCTGCTGCACCACCTGGAGAACGTGCACATCGCGTCGGACCGGAACCTGATCGACGTGCGCTTCCCGGTGCAGTACGTGGTCCGCCCGAACCGCGCCGACGACCCGGAGCTGCACGACTACCGGGGCTACGCGGGCCAGGTCGCGGGCGGTGTGCTCAAGCCCGGCGACGAGGTCGTGCACCTGCCCTCGGGGCTGAGCACGCGGATCAGCAGGATCCTCACCGCCGACGGCGAGGTCGCCGAGGCGTTCTCCCCGATGTCGGTGACGCTGCTGCTCGAGGACGACATCGACATCTCGCGCGGTGACATGATCTGCCGTCCGAACAACAGGCCGAACGTCACCCAGGACGTCGACGCGATGATCTGCTGGATGTCCGAGAGCCGCAGGCTCACGCCGGGTTCGAAGCTGGTCGTCAAGCACACCACCCGCACCGCCAAGGTGGTGGTCCGCGACCTGCTGTACCGCCTGGACGTCAACACCCTGCACCGGGAGGAGGACGCCGCGGACCTGTCCCTCAACGAGATCGGCAGGGTGAACCTGCGCGTCACCCAGCCCCTGTTCGCCGACGAGTACAAGCGCAACCGGCTGACCGGCGGGTTCATCCTGATCGACGAGGGGACGAACGCGACGGTCGGCGCGGGGATGATCGTCCGCGCCGAGTGACGGGCGGACCTCCCGCTCTCGTCGCGGCCCCCGAGTCCTCCCGGGAGGACTCGGGGGCCGCGGGCACGTCCGGGGACTCGAAGCGGTCGTTCGGCTGCTCGGAGCAGCGCTCCCGGTGTCCGTGAGCGATCCCGAGCGGTGCTTCGTCGGCGGTCTCGGCGAACGCGGCCTGTCCGGCCGCCCGGGCGCAGCCGCGCGGGACCGCCTCGCCGGCCGGCCCGCCGCCGTCCACCGGGGCGGCGCGGCGGATCAGGAAGGCGGAGGGGGCGGTTCGGCGGTCCGGGAGCGCGGCAGGCCGGCGAAGGCGGCGCCGGCGTGGTCGAGGCGGTGGTCGGTGCCGACCGGGGTGACGGCAGGTCACGGCAGCGGTCCCGCCGTGATCGAGGCCGGCGTGGACTCGCGCCGCTCCTCCCGCTGGGCGGGGAGCAGGCTGGTGGAGGGCCGGCACAGGAGAGCCGTGAGCGTGGGGGTGTCGATCCGGTCGTAGACCTCGATGCGGACGGTCGGCACGCCCAACAGCTTGGCCATGACGAAGAACGGCAGCGCCACGCCCGCGCCGGTGGAGACGACGACGGCGGGCCGGTGCCGCGTGAACACGCGTACCGCCAGCAGGGTGCTGCGGATCAGGTCGCCGATGTGCCGGGTGGTCGGTCGGCGGGCCCAGCGGACGTTCTCACCCTTCAGGGTGGACGTCGCGTCGGGGGTTCGGAAGGTGACCCAGAATCGTTCGTGCTCGTTCCACCACGGCCGCGACGGCCACAACCGGGCGAGGTGTCCTCCGCTGGAGGCGACGAGCAGGACATGGGGAGATGCCATGTCGCAATGATTGCATAACTTAGAGTAATTTAATTATGACTTGAGGTAATAGAGTCGTGGTCGTGGGCGGTCCCGCCATGTCGACCGTCCCGTTCCGCGCGACCCCGCCGGGGGCGGCCTTGCCGCCGTGCCCCCGGTCGCCTCCCCTCCGCCGCCCCGGCAGCGGCGGGCCCCTCAGCGCCTCCAGTGCGGGACCCGACCCCACCAGCGGGCGAGGCGCTCGTCGTGGGGCGCGAAGTGGTCGTTCAGGCGGGCGCGAAGGGCGGGGCCCACGCCACCGCGCGTCCGGGCGCTGTGCCGGTCGAAGCGGACGCCGTTGTGGTGCGGCAGTCCCAGGAAATCCTCGAGCGCGGCGAAGTGCCGCTCGGGGTCCTCGAAGAGGCTCTCGCTCTCCACCACGTGTATCCGCTCGCGGCCCAGGAACCGCTCCAGGCGCTCCAGCTGCTCGGCGTAGCGCCCCCGGGCGAGGTAGGCGTGGTGCTGGTGGCTGTAGGAGCGCGCTCCCGGGTGGGTGAGCAGGTACTCGTCCTGGCCTTCGAGGCGCTCGGACTCCAGTTCCAGGGCGCGTTCGAAGGGCTCGGTCTCGAAGCCGCGGGCCGACTCGTGCGCGTGCGCCGAGAAGGCGCGCTCCACCGGGTCGCGCAGCGCCACGACGACCTTCACCCAGGGCAGGTCCCGGGCGATGCGCTCGGCCCCCAACGGGTGGAACATGTAGTACGGACTGGACTCGAACACCCGGACGCCGCCCTCGGGGCCGTGCTTGCGCACGGCCGACAGGGTCGGGAAGTGGCCCCGGTAGAAGTCCAGGCCGCGGTCGTAGTGGACGTCGAAGTAGTGCACGCCCCTGCGCAGGGTCGGCCCCTTGACCAGCGGGTGCTGTTTCAGGGCCCTGAACAGCGGGGTCGTGCCGCCGCGCTGGGCGCCGACGAGGAGGAAGTCGGGCAGGGTGCGCGTGTTGCGGGTGAGCTGGCCGAACGCGTTCGACACCGACTGGATCGCGTTCCTCAGGCGGGGACGGTCGGACCGCTGCGCGGAGATGGTCTTGGTCAAGGGTCTTCCTCGCTCGTTCGGGACGGCGCACCGGTGGTGCGCCCTTCGGGTCGGCCGGGACCGGAGTCGGACCGGTCCCGGCCGGGGTCAGTTCGAGGCGGCCTCGCGGATGGCGCGCTCCTCCAGGTCCGCCAGGGCGGGGAGCAGCCAGTCGTCCACGGCGGCCAGGCGGCCTCCGGCCTCGGCCTGGCGGTCGTGCAGGTAGCGGGTGGCCAGGTCGACGAGGTACAGCGCCATCACGGTGGCCGCGGCCGAGCGCCTGAGCCCGGTCGCGGCCAGCACGGGATCGGCCAGGAGCGCCGAGCCGCTGTCGAGCCACCGCCGCACCCCCTGGCGCACGCCGGCCTGCACCGACTCGTTCAGCTCGTAGTGCAGCGCGTCGAATCCCACCGGGACTCCGAAGGCCAGGCGCTCCCAGTCCCACAGGAACGCCCGCCGGGCCGTGCTGGCGACGTTCCACCTGGTCAGGTCGCCGTGCCAGGCGCCGAACGGCATCCGGACGTCGGGCAGCCGCCTCAGCGCGGCACCCAGCGCGCCCGCCTCGGGGCGGTCGCCCAGGGCCGCCACCCGGCCGGCCAGCGCCCGCAGGTAGGGCGAGGCGGCCAGCGGCCGCCGGGTGATCGGCTCCAGGCCCGCCACCTGGACGACGCAGCGCAGCAGTTGGCGCCTGGTCGGCCGGTCCGTCCGGCTTCCGATCGGCAGGGCCTCCTGCACCAGCAGGGGGCGGCTGTTCCACTCGCCCGCGTGCAGCAGCCGCGGCACCGTCACGTCCCGCAGGGGCGTGCCCGAGAGCAGGCGAAGCGCGTCGGTCTCGGCGGCGACCAGCCGCGAGGTCAGGGCGTTCACCCCCACCTTGGCGTAGCCGGCGGTCCGCCCTTCGGGGGTGAGCAGCAGCAGGACGGGTTTGCGGTTGGCGCGCGGCGGGCCGACGTGGATGGCGATGACGAGTTCGCGGCCCAGGGCTTCCGAGAGCGCGTGCTCGATGGTGTGCCCAGACCCGACCCGGAGCCGGTCGCGCAGCAGCAGCGGGGCCATCCCGCTCGCGAACGCCGTGCTCAGCAGGGCCGCCCTCAGCCGCTCCCCGAACGAGTGCCGCTGCGTGAACGCCGCGATGCCGCGCACGGCGGCGTACCGGTCGGTGGCGGGGAGGATCACCCGCGGGTTGTACGCCGAGGGGATCGGGAGGTACTCGCGGATCGGGCCGAGCGGGGTGCCGGACGCCTTCGACGCGCTCCGGAGCGGCCGGTTGCGGCGGCCCAGCAGTCCGCCGCACGGCCACAGCACCTCGGCGAGGTCGGTCAGGTAGGCGGTCTCGTCGCTCACCGGACGCCACCCCCGGGAGCGGGCGGGCCCGTCCGCCGCCGAAGCGGGGCCGCGACGGGCGTCATCGTCGCGGTGACGGGTCGGCGGCGCCCCCGCCCCTGCCGGCGTCCGAAGGGGCCGCACCAGCGGCGACGGCAGCCCGGCGCCGTCGCGGAAGGGCCGTGTGGTCGGCGGGTTCGGGGCCGGAGGCGGTTTCCATCGGGCGATCGTCCTTCTCCACAGCTGGCACTTATAGTGAATAATCGAATACTAAGAGTAGTCGCTCCAGTTGTGTCGAGAATCGGCGATGAACCGGGGATCGCCGGAGACTTTACGATCCGGCCGCACGGGACGGACGCCCCGGACCCCGGGAACGGCGGGCGGGCGGCGGCGTGTGCTCGCGCCGCCGTCGCTTCGCGAAGGCCGCGTGGTCTTCGAAGGCCCGCTCAGGTTCCCGATGATCCGGACGCGCGCCACCGGACCCCCGCGGCGGAACCTCCCAGGAGGGCTTCCTGCTCAGCGGGCACGCGTGGCGGAGCGGGAGGAAGGACCGCGGCTTGCCGCCGCGCACACCCCGCACCACCGAGCCGGACCCCGGCCGCAACCGTGGCGGGCGTCCTTCGGAAGGGTCAGCCCTGGGGGCGCCTGCGGCCCGGTTCGAAGACCGCCTCGACCAGCTCGGTGGCCCAGGTGAGCAGCGCCAGGTCGCGCAGCGGCTTGCCGCCGATGCCGGACGCCTTGGGAAGCGGGACGAGCAGGGTCCGGGCCGACTCCTTGTGGAGCGACTTGGGGTAGAGCCGCCGCACCCGCAGCTGCTGGGACTCGCGCAGGTCCACCGGGGCGAAGCGGATCTGGCCGCCCTGCTGGATCACGTCGGTGAGCCCCGCGCTCTTGGCGAGCACCCGGAACCGCGCGACCGCCAGCAGGTTGTCCACCGGCTGCGGGGGTTCGCCGTACCGGTCGGTCAGCTCCTCGCGCACCGCGGCGATGTCCTCCTCGCCGCCGACCCCGGCGATACGCCGGTACGCCTCGAGCCGCAGCCGCTCACCCGGGACGTAGTCGTGCGGGATGTGCGCGTCGATGGGCAGCTCGACCCTGGTCTCGACCTCCTCGACCGCGTTCGGGTCGCCCTTGAGCTCGCGCACCGCCTCGCCGACCATGCGCACGTACAGGTCGAAGCCCACGCCCGCGATGCTGCCGGACTGCTCGGCGCCCAGGATGTTGCCGGCGCCGCGGATCTCCAGGTCCTTCATCGCCACGTACATGCCCGCACCGGTCTCGGTGTGCTGGGCGACCGTGGCCAGGCGCTCGTGGGCGGTCTCGGTGAGCGGCTTGTCGGCCGGGTACAGGAAGTAGGCGTACGCCCGCTCGCGTCCGCGTCCGACCCGGCCGCGCAGCTGGTGCAGCTGGGACAGGCCGTAGTTGTCGGCCCGGTCGACGATCAGGGTGTTGGCGTTGGGCACGTCCAGGCCGGACTCGACGATCGTGGTGGAGACCAGGACGTCGAAGTTCTTCTCCCAGAAGTCGACCATCACCTTCTCGAGCTGCTGCTCGTTCATCTGGCCGTGCGCGTAGGCCACCCGGGCCTCGGGGACCAGCCGGCTCAGAGTCGCGGCGACCCTGTCGATCGAGGCCACCCGGTTGTGCACGAAGAACACCTGGCCCTCGCGCATCAGCTCGCGCCGGACGGCCGCCGCGATCTGCTTCTCGTCGTAGGGGCCGACAAAGGTCAGGACCGGGTGCCGCTCCTCGGGAGGGGTGAGGATCGTGGTCATCTCGCGGATGCCGGTGAGCCCCATCTCCAGGGTGCGCGGAATCGGCGTGGCGGACATGGCCAGCACGTCGACCTGGGTGCGCAGCCGCTTGAGCGCCTCCTTGTGCTCGACGCCGAAGCGCTGCTCCTCGTCGATGATCACCAGGCCCAGGTTCTTGAACCTGGTCTCGGACGACAGCAGCCGGTGCGTGCCGATCACCACGTCCACGTCACCGCTGAGCATCCCCTCGCGGGTGCGCTCGATCTCGGAGTCGGTCTGGAACCGCGACATCGGCTTGACCGTGACGGGGAAGGACGCGTAGCGCTCGCTGAACGTGGACAGGTGCTGCTGGACCAGCAGCGTGGTGGGCACGAGCAGCGCCACCTGCTTGCCGTCCTGCACCGCCTTGAAGGCCGCGCGCACCGCGACCTCGGTCTTGCCGTAGCCCACGTCGCCGCAGATCAGCCGGTCCATGGGGAGCGGCTTCTCCATGTCGCGCTTGACCTCGTCGATCGCGGCGAGCTGGTCGGGCGTCTCCATGTACGGGAACGCGTCCTCCAGTTCCCGCTGCCACGGGGTGTCCGGCGCGAACGGGTGTCCGGGGGAGGCCTGGCGCGCCGAGTACAGCCGGATCAGGTCGCCCGCGATCTCCCGGACGATCTTGCGCGCCCGGTTCTTGGTCTTGGTCCACTCCGCACCGCCCATCTTGGACAGCGCGGGGGCGTCGCCGCCGACGTACCGGGTGACCTCGTCCAGCTGGTCGGTCGGCACGAACAGGCGGTCGCCCGGCTGGCCGCGCTTGGAGGGCGCGTACTCGATGAGCAGGTACTCGCGGGTGGCGCCCTGGATGCTGCGGCTGACCATCTCGATGTAGCGGCCCACCCCGTGCTGCTCGTGCACGATGTAGTCGCCGGGCTTGAGCTGGAGCGGGTCGACGCCGCCGCGCCGGCGGCTCGGCATCCGGCGCATGTCCCGGGTGGAGGAGCGCTGCCCGACCAGGTCCGTCTCGGTCAGCACCACCAGGCGCACCGACCGCCACACGAAGCCGCGCTCGATCAGGCCGGTGGTCACGGTCGCGACGGAGGCCTCGGGCGGCTCGGGCAGCTCGGTGCGCAGCCGGGCGCCGAGTCCGGCGTCGCGCAGCATGGACAGCAGCCGCTCGGCCGGGCCGTGGCCGGGGGTGAGCAGCACGACCCGCCACTCGTCGTGCAGCCAGGACTTGACGTCGGCGAGCGCGCGCTCGGTGTCGCCCCGGTACTCGTCCGAGGCCGTCGCGCCGACCAGGACGGAGTCGTCCTCCTCGGCCGAGGCGGGGACCCCCGCGTCGAACGGGGTGACGGTCCACCACGGCAGGCCGATCTGGTCGGCGCGCGAACGGAGGTCGGCGATGGACTGGTACGCCGAGGCGCCCAGGTCGATGGGGGCCTCGCCGCCGGAGGCGGCGTTGATCCAGGAGGCGTCCAGGAACTCCTTGCTGGTGGCCACCAGCTCCTGGGAGCGCGTGCGGATGCGCTCGGGGTCGCAGCCGACGATGTGCGAGCCCTCGGGGAGCAGGTCCAGCAGCAGCTCCATGCGCTCGGACAGGACCGGCGCGAACGCCTCCATGCCCTCCACCGTGACGCCCTCGGCGAGTTTGCCCAGGATGTCGGAGAGCGAGGGGTGCTCGACGGACAGGGAGCGGGCGCGTTCGCGCACGGCGTCGGTGAGCAGCAGCTCCCGGCAGGGCGGCGCGAACAGGCCGGAGTCGGCGCTGGCCCCGGTGCGGTCGGCCCCGGCGATCGACCGCTGGTCCGCGACCTGGAAGTAGCGGATCTCCTCGACGGTGTCGCCCCAGAACTCCAGTCGCAGCGGGTGCTCCTCGGTGGGCGGGAAGACGTCCAGGATGCCGCCGCGCACGGCGATGTCGCCGCGCTTCTCCACCAGGTCGACGCGCGCGTACCCCGCCTCGACGAGCGACCGCACCACGTCGTCCGGGGAGGCCTCGTCACCCGCGCGCAGGCGCACCGGCCTGAGGTCGCCGAGCCCGGCGACCAGCGGCTGGAGGGCGGCGCGGATCGGCGCGACCACCACGCGCAGGGGCGCGGTCAGAGGGTCGGACGGGTCGGGGTGGGCCAGGCGGCGCAGGACTGCGAGGCGCTGGCCGACGGTGTCGGAGCGGGGGGACAGGCGCTCGTGGGGGAGGGTCTCCCACGCGGGGAACAGGGCCACGGAGTCGGCGGGCAGCAGCGAGCCGAGGGCACCGGTCAGGTCGGAGGCCTCACGCTCCGTAGCGGTGATGGCCAGTACCGGACGCCCCGCGCCCACGGGGGCGTCGGCCGCGAGTCCGGCCACGACGAAGGGGCGGAGCGCGGGAGGCGCGACGATGTCGAGACGGGGATCGCGCCCGCCGCGGGCGGTGTCGATCGCCTTGCCGAGGGCAGGGTCGCCGGAGACGACGGAGAGAAGTCCAGAAAGGCTCATATCACCAGGTGGGGCGTGTGATGGTCGGTGCCTGCCGTGCGGCGGAAAGGTCGCGCCGGCTACGGATCGGTGTGCTCCCCGGATACAGACTACGCGGGGCGTCGCACCGGGCGCACCCGGATTCGGCGGCTTGATCACCGGAGGTGACCGGTGTTCCGGTCACTATGGAAAACACCACGGGAGGTGACGCTGTTCCCCGAAACGCCCCGTTTCGCCCGTTCGCGGGGTGGGAAGCATACCGGCCCGCCCCGGTCCGGGGACAGGGGGCCGGCAGGGCGGCGCCGGGCGCGCGGGGGCCACCTGGGCGGAGGCGGGCGGGCCGGGCCGAATACGCTGGGGGCGGACGTTCTCCGACCGACGAGGGAGCCGCGATGACCGGGGCCACCGGGGGCCTGCCCGCTTTCACTCCGGGACCGCAGGGCATGGCCCACCTGGAGCTGCTCCTGACCGGCGCCTGCCCGCTGCCCGGGTTCATGACGGCCGCCGAGGCCGCCGCGCTCGCCGAGCCGGGTCCGCCCCCGGCCGGGGCGCCCTGGCCGGTGCCCGCGGTCCTGGCCGTCCCCGACGAACTCGCCGACGCGCCCGGCCTCGTCCTCACCGACCCCGAAGGCGCGCCGCTGGCCGAGCTGAAGGTCGCCGAGAGCCACCGGGAAGGGGGGAGCGTCCGCCTCGCGGGCGCGCTCCGCCCGGCCGCTCCGCCCGCGCACGGCGCGCTGCGCCCGCTGCGGCTCACCACCGGGCAGGTGCGGGCGGACCGCCCCGACCCGGGGCGGCCGATGCTGGCCGTGGTCACCGACCGGCCGCTGCACCACCGCGCGCTCGCCCTGGTCCGCTCGGCCCTGGCCGCCATCGGCGGCGCCCCCGAGCTCCTCGTCCTGATCGACGCCCCCCTGGACGGCGAGGGCGCCGCGCCCGCCGTGCTCGCGGCCCGGCCGCTGCTGCCCGAGCACACCCGGTTCGCCGTCGTCACGCTGCCCACGGCCGCCGCCGACGGCGCCCCCGAGCTGCCCGCGCGCCGGCGCGACCTGCTCGCCGCGCACGTGGCCGCCGCCTACGGCGCCACCCACGTCGTCCTGGAACCGGCCCGCGCGGACCGGGCTCCCGAGGGCGCGCCCGCCGTGGTGCTGCCCGCGGGGGAGTGGGCCCACGACACGCGCGAGGGCGTCTGGCGGCCCGCGGCCGAGGTCGCGCCCGAGCACGCCCGGCCCGAGCTCGCCGACGCCGACGTCGAGACCGAGCTGGCCCACGGCAGGGCGCTGCCCTCCTGGTTCACCCCCGGACCCGTGGCCGCCGCGCTGGCGCGGACGCGGCCCCCGCGCGCCGACCGCGGCCTCACCCTCTTCTTCACCGGGCTGTCCGGATCGGGCAAGTCCACGGTGGCGCGCGGGGTCGCCGAGCGGGTGCGCCGCGCCGGACGCACGACGACCCTCCTGGACGGCGACGTGGTGCGCCGCATGCTGTCCTCGGGGCTGACCTTCTCGCGCGCCGACCGCGACCTCAACATCCGCCGGATCGGCTACGTGGCCGCCGAGATCGCCCGGCACGGCGGCGTCGCGGTGTGCGCGCCCATCGCCCCCTACGCCGCGACCCGCGCCGAGGTGCGCCGCATGGCCGAGGACACCGGCGACTTCTTCCTCGTGCACGTGGCCACCCCGCTGGAGGTGTGCGAGGCGCGCGACCGCAAGGGCCTGTACGCCAGGGCCCGCGCCGGGGAGATCCCCGAGTTCACCGGGGTCTCGGATCCGTACGAGACCCCCGAGGACGCCGATCTCGTCATCGACACGTCGCTGGACACCGAGGCCGAGTCGGTCGCGCGGGTCATCGACGCGCTGCGCGGGGGCGGCTGGCTGCCCCCTTCGAGCGCGGGCGAACACCCGGAGTGGCGCGGGGAGCACTCCGTGCGGCACAGTGGGCGGCGCACCGTTCCGTCCCCGACGTCCGTCACCGACTGAAAGGCCACCACCGTGCGCCCGACCTCTCCGCGCCGCCGGACCGCCCTCGCGGCGGCCGCCGCCGCGGCCATGCTCCTGTCCACCGGCTGCGTGAACGGCCAGGCCGGAGCGGCCGCCGTCGTCGGCGACCAGCGGATCGGCAACGAACAGATCGAGGCCGAGGTCGCCGAGGTCGAGGAGCTGGCCGCGTCGTTCGGCCAGGAGATCCCCCAGGAGCAGCGCTCCCAGCTCGCCAGCGGGCTGCTGCGCACGCGCATCGTGATGACCGTCATGGAGCAGCTGGCGGACGCCGAGGGCATCACGGTCGCCGCCGACGACACCCGCGCCCGCCTCGCCGAGCTCGGCGGCCGGGACGCCCTGGCGGACCAGGGGCTGACGGACTCCCAGATCGACGACCAGGTGACGATGGCCGTCATCGGCGACGCCCTGGTCGGCGGGGCCGCCCCGGGCGAGATCGGCGCACTGGAGGACGGGGTCCGCGACGGGCTGCGCGACCAGCTCACCGAGCAGGGAAGACTCCAGGGCGTCCCCGAGGAGGACCTGGAGCGGCAGGTGGAGGAGGAGCTGGAGCGGCAGGAGCCGTCCATCCGGGTCCAGGCCTCCAACCTGTACCTCAACGAGCGGATCCAGCCCTACCTGACCGCCCAGGAGGTGAGCGTCAGCCCCCGCTACGGAGTGATCGACCCCGCCACCCTGGAGATCACCCCGGGCGCGAGCCCGCTCTCGGCCCCGGAGGCGGCGCCCGCCTCCCCGACGCTTCCGGGACAATAGGGACCATGAGCGAACGCGACGGAGGGCCGCCCGGGCACCGGGTGGTCGCACTGGTCGAGGTCATGGACACGCTGCGGCGCGAGTGCCCGTGGGACGCGGAGCAGACGCACGAGACGCTCGCCAAGTACCTCATCGAGGAGGCCTACGAGACGCTGGAGACCATCGAGCGGGGCGACCTGGACGCCCTCGCCGGGGAGCTGGGCGACGTCCTGCTCCAGGTGGTCTTCCACGCCCGGGTCGCGGAGGAGCGGGGCCCGGACGGCTTCACCGTCGACGACGTCGCCGACGCCGTCATCGACAAGCTCACCCGCCGCCACCCGCACGTGTTCTCCGGCGCGGTGGTGGACGGCGCGGACGAGGTCAAGGCCAACTGGGAGACGATCAAGGCCGCCGAGCGCGCGGCCGAGGGCGCGTCCGCCGACGTCTCGGTGCTGGCCGGGGTGCCGTTCGCGCAGCCCGCCGCGCTGCTGGCCTACGAGCTGCAGAAGCGCGCCGCGCGCAACGGCTTCCCCGAGGAGCTGATCGGCGACGACGGGGGTCCCGGCGGGGAGCTGTTCGCGGCGGTGGAGGCCGAGCGGCGCCGCGGGGCCGACCCGGAGATGGACCTGCGCGCCGCTGCCCGCCGCTTCGACGCCCGGCTGCGCGCGGCCGAGGCGGCGGCCCGCGCCGACGGCCTCGACCCGCGTGCCCTCACACCGGACCAGTGGCGGACGTACTGGAGTTGAGCCCGCCCCCGCGCGAGGCGCCCAGGGGGAGCTCCACGGTGGCGCCGCCGTCGTGGACCCGGGGGGCGGCGGGGCGGTGCGCCTCGTCGCCCACGCGAAGCCACAGGCCCACCACGATCCAGCTGGTGATCAGCGAGGAGCCGCCGGTGGACAGCAGCGGCGTGGTCATGCCGCTCAGCGGGATCAGCAGGGTCACCCCGCCCAGCACCACGAACACCTGGAAGGCCCACAGGAAGGCCAGCCCGGTCGTCATCAGCTTGACGAACAGCTCCCGCGCGTCCAGCGCGACCCGGAACGCCCGCTCCACCAGCAGCAGGGTCGCCAGCATCACCGCGCACAGCCCGGCCAGGCCGAACTTCTCGCCCAGGGACACCAGGATCAGGTCGCTGTCGGAGGCGAAGATCCCCGCCGCGCGTCCGGTGCCGAAGCCGATCCCGGTCAGCCTCCCGTCGGCGAGCGCGAACAGCCCCTCCACCACCTGGTAGCTGCCGTTGGGCCCGTAGTACACCTCGGGGTCGAAGGCGTGCAGCCAGATCGTCACCCGCTGCTGCACGTGCCAGAAGACCAGGTAGGCCGCGTACGCCCCGGCCAGGAACATCGCCAGGCCGATGCCCACCCAGGACTTGCGCTGGGTGGCGGTGTAGAACATCGCCAGGAACAGCCCGAACAGCAGAAGGGAGGTGCCCAGGTCCTTGGTGCCGACCAGCAGCAGGATGGCGATGCCCCACGCCACCGTCATCGGCCCCATGTCGCGCACGCGCGGCACGCTGAAGACCTTGACCCCGCGCACCGTGATCTGGGTGGCGGCCAGCGCCAGCATGTCCCGCTTCATGCCCAGGTAGGCCGCCAGGAAGATGACGAGCGGGACCTTGGCGAACTCCGAGGGCTGCACGGTGTACCGGCCGAACGACAGCCAGCGCCGCGCGCCGTACTGGTCCAGGCCGATGACGGGCAGCATGGGCGAGGCGATCAGGACCAGCCCGGCGAGCGCCATCAGGTACGGGTAGCGCTGCAGGTGCTGGGGGCGGCGCACGGCGAACAGCACGGCCAGGCACATCATCAGGCCCAGGCCCGTCCACATGAGCTGCCTGAAGGCGCCGGAGTCGGGGCGTCCGGCCTCGGCGTGCAGCCCCCAGATCAGGACCAGTCCGATCCCGTTGAGCAGCACCGCCAGCGGGAGCATCAGCGGATCGGCGTGGGGGGCGAGGAACCGCAGCCCCACGTGCACGGCCAGGGACCCGGCGCCGAGTACGGCGGCGAACATCCACAGGGTATCCGGGACGCGCCCGTCCAGGCTCAGCCCGGCGAAGCAGAAACCGGTGACGAACACCAGCAGGGCCACGGACAGCATGGCCAGTTCGGTGTTGCGCCGCCGCTGCGAAGGGGGCGTCGTCTCGTCGGTCATCCCCGCCTCGCTCGACCGTGTCGCCGCCAACGGACAATGCGAACTATAGGCGGACGCGTGCCCCGGATCCGTGAGACGGTCCGGGGAGCCGCGAACGGGCTGTCGACGGTCGCGGTCCTCACCGGGGCCCTGCTCGGTGATCGTGACGCCAGCGTTCAGATCTGTCCGTTTTGTAGAACGCCGGCGTCACGATCACCGACTGACGCCGGTCGTGGTCACGCGTCGCTCCCCGGAGAAGAGATGATGCCGGCGAGTTCGAGCTTGGACTCGTCCTCGCTGCCCGGGACCGCCGTATAGGCGACGATCTTGAGGTCGGTGTCCCCGTCCGTCAGGACGTCGCAGTCGACGCTCACCTCCCCGATGACGGGATGCCGGATCGTCTTGCGGTCCTCGGAGTGCCGTCCCACGGCGGCATCGGCCCAGAACGCGGCGAACCGGGGGTTGCCGGCGATCCTGCCGGCCACCAGCTCGGTCACGCGCGGATCGTCGGGGAACCGGGCCGCGGCTCGGCGCAGGTCGGCCACGAGGGCCCGGTCGGCGGCCTCGGCGTTGGCGGGGATCACCGGCCAGCTCGCCAGGCGGCCGCGGTCCGAGGCGACCGGGAAGCGCAGCCGCACCAGGTTGCGTTCCTCGGCCCCGATCCTCGTAGGTTCGCCGAACAGCGCGGCCCACCTGGGGTTCCACCAGACCAGCTTCCAGTCTGCGGCGAAGACCGCGACCGGAGTGGAATCGAGCAGGGTCAGCAGCCGCCGCATGCTCGGCGCGATGTCGTCGACGACCCGCCGGTCCTGCGGCGGCCGGAACCCGGTGAGCCGATGGAGGTGCTCCCGCTCGTCCTGGGAGAGCCGGAGCGCGCGGGCCAACGAGGTGACGACCTGCTCGGAGGGGCTGACGGCCCGGCCCTGCTCGAGTCGCACGAGGTAGTCGACGGAGAGGCCGGCCAGCTCGGCGAGCTCCTCACGCCGCAGGCCCGGCGACCGACGCGCCTTTTCCACCGGCAGTCCGACGGCTTCTGGCGAGAGCCGGTCCCGCCAGGCCCGGAGTGTCGCTCCCAGCTGGTTGTCGATGGCATTCCTGTTGTTCACGACCACATCGTAAGCAGCCGCGCATCTGCCTCCGCGCCCGCTCGGGTGGTACTGGTGGTCCTACCGAGAGCCGTTCCCTGGCTGGTCCCGGCAGACCCGGTGAAGACTCGGGGCATGCCCAAGACCATATTCATCACCGGAGCCAACAAGGGCCTCGGTTTCGAGACCGCCCGCCGCCTCACCGGACTCGGGCACACCGTGCTCCTCGGCGCCCGCGACGTCGGTCGCGGACGCCGCGCGGCGGCAGAGCTGGGTGTCCGCTTCGTCCGGATCGATGTCACCGACGACGCCTCGGTCGCGGCCGCGGCCGCCGACGTCGCGGCCGAGGAGGGCCGGATCGACGTCCTGGTCAACAACGCCGGCATCACCGGTGGCGCCGTGCCCGCCGAGGAGCTGACCGGCGCGGAGGCCGCGCTGGTGCTCGACACCAACGTGGTCAGCGTCGTGCGGGTCACCACGGCCTTCCTGCCGCTCCTGCGCGCCTCCGACGCTCCGACCGTCGTCAACGTCAGCAGCGGCCTGGGGTCCGTCGCGCTCACGCACGACCCCGAACGGGTCGAGTCGAAGGTCATCGCCCCCGTCTACGCGGCCTCCAAGGCCGCCGTCACGATGCTGACCACGCAGTACGCGAAGGCGTTGGGCGACGTCCGGTTCAACGCCGTCGATCCCGGCTACACCGCGACCGACCTCAACGGCCACAGCGGCACCCAGACCGTGACCGAGGGAACCGACGCCATCGTGACCCTGGCCACCGAGGACCCCGGCGCCGGAACGGGCCGGTTCATCGACCGCTACGGCACCCTCGCGTGGTGAGGGGGAGCGGACGGCACAGGGCTTCCCCGCCGGTTCCGTCAGCGCTTCCGGCGATCGCGGAGCGGGGCGCGGCCGTCGTCCGCGCCCTCGACGGGACACGCGGGCCCCGGCCTCTGCTCGCCGCCGTGTGCGGCGCCCCCGCCTCGTCCGGTTGGCGCCGGGCGGGATGAGCAAGGGCGCACGCGTCGTCGCCCCGGCGTTGGCGGCCTCGTACACCGCGTGCCACCAGTGGTGACGCGCGGTGCGACGAAGGGCGCGGTCAGCACCCCCGCCCGGGAGCCGGGCGGGCACGGCACCGCAGTCGACGCGGCGCCCCCGGTTCCGCCGACATCCCGATGAACGCGCCGGCTGCGGGAGAACCCCGCAGCCGGCGCGTCGGCTTTTCTCGGATCGTCCGCGCCCGGGGCCTCCGCCAGGACGCGGCCCCGGCGCGCGCCGCATGCCGGCACCGTCCGGCCCTCCCCGCTCCGGCTTCCCCGGATCGCGTTCGGCACGCGGGCGGGCGCCCGGCTCATCGGACGTCTCACTCGTGAATCGAGGCCGGGTCCACGCGGCGCGGCGAACATGGTACTCCCGGACCCCTGGCTCGGGAGGACTCTGGGCCGCCGCCGTCGCCGTCCCTAATGTCGGTAGCGAGTCGAGCGGGGCACCGGTCCTCGCCGCTCCCCATCGATCCCCGCAGGGGGATCGGCGACCCAGAAGGAGAAGACCGATGACCGACTCCGGCGTCAAGGAGTGGTACCTGCGCTACGTGGCGGCGCTCAACGCCCACGAGCTCGGAGGCATGGACGAGTTCATCGCCGACGACGTCGTGCTGAACGGCGAACCGGGCACCCGCGACGACGTCGTCGCGGTCATGAAGTACAACATCGACGCTGTGCCGGACCTCCAGTGGGAGGTCGAGGAGCTGCTGTTCGACCGGGACCGGATCGCCGTGCGCGCGGTCAACACCGGAACCCCGGTGAAGGAGTGGCTCGACGTTCCTCCCTCCGGCGCCTCCTTCGAGATCGTCGAGTACGCCATCTACAAGGTCAGCGATGGCCGCTTCGTGCAGATGACGGCGCTGCACGACTCGGCCGACCTGCTGCGGCAGCTGGCCGCCTGATCCGGCCGGCGCCGGCGCGGCGTCCCGGGAGAGCCCGTGACGCCGCGCCGCCGACCGCGGGCGGCCTCACTTCCCCCGCTTCGCGGGGACGTCGTCGCGTCGCGGTTTCGCGCGGGCGGTCTCAGGCGCGGTCGCGCACGGGCTCGGGGACGACGAGGTCCCGGTCCGCCGCGGCCTTCTCGGCGGCGCGGTCGGCCAGGTGGGCGCGCACGGACCAGGTGACGGCCGCGGCCCACACCGCCGCCACGGCGACGTAGGCGAGGACCTGGCCGACCGGGGGTACGGGGAGCCAGTCGCCGTTCACGACGGTACGCGTGTTGGTCAGGATGATCATGCCGCCGACCACCGAGCCCAGGACGCGGGGCGGGAAGTGGCGCACGATCCAGGCCGCGAAGGGAGCGGCGACGGAGCCGCCCACCAGCAGGGCGGCCGCCCAGGCCCAGTCGACGCCCGCGTGCCCCAGGCCGACAAGGAAGCCCGCGCTGGCCGCGACCGCGACGATGAACTCGCTGGTGCACACCGAGCCGATGACCTTGCGCGGCTCCAGTCGGCCGCTGGCCAGCAGCGCGGGGGTGCCGACCGGGCCCCACCCGCCGCCGCCCGTCGCGTCGATGAACCCGCCCGCCAGGCCCAGCGGCCCCAGGAAGCGCCTGCGCAGCGGCTTGCCGAGGTTGCCGCGCGGGGTGCCCCAGGCGGTGAAGCGGACCAGGACGTACACGCCCAGCGCCAGCAGGATGGCCGACATCAGGGGGGCGGCGGCCTCGGTGGACAGAGAGCTCAGCAGGGTCGCGCCGAGGAAGGCGCCGACCGCGCCGGGGACCGCGATGCGCCGCACGACCCTCCAGTCGACGTTGCCCATCCTCCAGTGCGCGAAGCCCGAGGACAGCGTCGTGCCGATCTGGGCCAGGTGCACGGTCGCCGACGCGCCGGCCGGGGTCGCGCCGATCGCCAGCAGCAGGGTGGTCGAGGTGACGCCGTAGCCCATGCCCAGGCTGCCGTCGACGAGTTGCGCGGCCAGGCCGAAGGCGGCCAGGAGGATGAGGGTCTGCATCGAGGAGAGAGCCTTCCCGGTTTTACGACCTCTTTGATCGGGATTGTAGGTGAAAGGCCCGGGGACGGTCGGCATCGGGGCGTCCGCGTTCTCCCGCGCGCGCCCGGCGCGGCGGCGGACGCGACACGCCGACACCCCGAACACCGCCCTCCGCGCCGTCCGGTGCCCCAGGGCGCCGACATCGTTGCTGATCAGCGAGTTGCCGAAAATGGACTAAACCAATGGGGGGAGGAGGGGAGACCGCGCGGCACCCGGATCGGTAGGCTCGGGGTGGTTCGCGCGGCGGACACGGGAGCGCACGATCCCCGTACCGCCGGGCGGCGCGGTGTCACTACACGCCGAACGCGGTCCCCAACCGCGCACAGACGCGAGGAAACGGAGTACTACGTTGTCGTCGATCGAGGCAGTGCAGGCGCGGGAGATCCTTGACTCCCGCGGTAACCCGACAGTCGAGGTCGAGGTCCTGCTCGACGACGGGACGACCGCTCGCGCGGCCGTTCCCAGCGGCGCGTCCACCGGTCAGTTCGAGGCTGTCGAGCTGCGCGACGGCGGCGACCGCTACGGCGGCAAGGGCGTCGAGAAGGCCGTCACCGCGGTCAACGAGGAGATCGCCGACGAGCTCCTGGGCTACGGCCCCGAGGAGCAGCGGCTCATCGACCGCGCCCTGATCGACCTGGACGGCACCCCCGACAAGTCCCGGGTCGGCGCCAACGCCATCCTGGGCGCCTCCCTGGCCGTGGCCAAGGCCGCGGCGGACAGCGCCGACCTGCCGCTCTTCCGCTACATCGGCGGCCCCAACGCGCACGTGCTCCCCGTGCCGATGATGAACATCCTCAACGGCGGCGCGCACGCCGACACCAACGTCGACATCCAGGAGTTCATGATCGCCCCGATCGGGGCGCCGAGCTTCCGCGAGGCGGTGCGCTGGGGCGCCGAGGTCTACCAGGCGCTCAAGTCCGTGCTCAAGGCCCACGGCCTGGCCACCGGCGTCGGCGACGAGGGCGGCTTCGCCCCCGACCTGGAGAGCAACCGCGCCGCGCTCGACCTCATCGTCGAGGCCATCGAGAAGGCGGGCTACACCCCCGGCCGCGACATCGCGCTGGCCCTGGACGTCGCCGCCACCGAGTTCCACTCCGACGGCGCCTACCAGTTCGAGGGCAAGAGCCGCAGCTCCGAGGAGATGGCCGCCTACTACGGCGAGCTCGTCGACGCCTACCCGCTCGTCTCCATCGAGGACCCGCTCGACGAGGAGGACTGGGAGGGCTGGAAGACCCTCACCAGGGCCCTCGGCGACCGCGTCCAGCTCGTCGGCGACGACCTGTTCGTGACCAACCCCGAGCGGCTCCAGCGCGGCATCGTCGAGGGCGCCGCCAACTCGCTGCTGGTCAAGGTGAACCAAATCGGCACCCTCACCGAGACCCTGGACGCCGTCTCGCTCGCCCAGCGCAGCGGCTACACCGCGATGATCAGCCACCGCTCCGGCGAGACCGAGGACACCACCATCGCGGACATCGCGGTGGCCACCAACGCCGGGCAGATCAAGACCGGCGCCCCCGCCCGCAGCGAGCGGGTCGCCAAGTACAACCAGCTGCTGCGCATCGAGGAGGAGCTCGACGACGCGGCCGTCTACGCCGGCGCCGGCGCGTTCCCGCGCTTCGCCCGGAAGGGCTGACCGGAAGTGGCCGGGGCATCGGAGCCGCCGAAGGACCGCCGTCCCCGCGCGGGGACGGGTCCTTCGGCCTCCGGTGCCGCCGAGCGCCCGGCCGGCTCCTCCGCAAAGGGCGCCGGCAAGGACGCGGCCAAGGGGCGGCCGGCGGGGAACGCCCCCAAGGCCGCTCCCCGCCCCCGCGCGGGCACCGGGAGCAGGCCCAGCGTCCGCCCCGCACTGACCAGCCGGGCCGCCGTCCTGGCCCTGCTCGTCTGCGTGATCGCGCTGAGCCTGGCCTACCCGCTGCGCGAGTACGTCGCCCAGAGGTCGGAGATCGCCCAGCTCCAGGACCAGCGCGCCCGCACCCAGGAGACCGTCGAGGAGCTCTCCCAGCGCTACGAGGAGCTCCAGGACCCCGCCTACATCGAACGCGAGGCCCGCTCCCGGCTGCACTACCGGTACCCGGGGGAGCAGGCCTACGTCGTCATCGGCGGAGAGGCCCCCGAGACCCCCGAGGACAGCGCGCCCGCCGACCCCTGGTTCACCCAGTTGTGGAAGTCCGTCCTGGAGGCGGACGAGGCGGGGACCCCGTCCGGCTAGGGAGACCCCGGCGCGGGGGTGAATTCGGGCACCGGTGGTTTTGTTGACGGTCTTGGGCTTTCCGCCCGTTTCGGGGCCGGGAAGGGCGGAAAGCCCATGATCATTCCGGGGGGGGCGGAACCGCCCCTCGAATGTCCGGTGATCTTGCTGTTTTCCCCCTGAAGTCAAGGTTTTCGGGGGAAAACAGCAAGATCACCGGCCAGGGGCCTGGGGGTCGCGAGCCGGGTCGCTCCGCAACGAGACTCTCGCGAAACGGGCATTGTGGACGCGGTCGGGGTGGCCGGGAGCTGCTGCGCGGGGTGCGCTGACCGGCCCGGGCGGCGCCCCCGGCGCATTAGGCTGAACCCGACATGACTCATCCAGACCGGTCCGCCCCCGACGGGCGGTTCACCAGTACAGACATCGCTGCCGTCGAACTCCAGCTGGGGCGGTCGCCGCGGGGCGTGCGCGGGGTCGCGCACCGGTGCCCGTGCGGGCTGCCCGACGTCGTGCGCACCGCGCCGCGTCTGGAGGACGGCACGCCGTTCCCCACCATGTACTACCTGACCTGCCCGCGCGCGGCCTCCGCCATCGGCACTCTGGAGGGCGGCGGGATGATGCGCGAGATGACCGAGCGCCTCGACGGCGACCCCGGGCTGCGCGCCGCCTACGCCAAGGCGCACGAGGCCTACCTGGCCGAGCGCGACGGCCTCGCCCGCGAGGCGGGGGTCGAGCCGCTGCCCGAGGGCGTGCAGAGCGCGGGCGGGATGCCGACCCGGGTCAAGTGCCTGCACGCGCTGGTCGGGCACGAGTTGGCCGCGCCGGGCACCAACCCGTTCGGACGCGAGGCGCTGGACGCGCTGCCCGACTGGTGGGCCAAGGGCCCGTGCGTGCACGTGGCGGACGATCCGGGGGACCCCGGAGACCCAGAGAAGAACGGCGGGGACGAGTGAACACGGTCGCGGCTATCGACTGCGGAACCAATTCCATCCGGCTGCTGCTGGCCGGGCTGATCCCCGTGGACGGTGACGACGTCCAGATGCTGGACATCGAGCGCCGCATGGAGGTGGTCCGGCTCGGCCAGGGGGTGGACCGCACCGGCGTGTTCGCGCCCGAGGCGCTGGAGCGCACCTTCGCCGCGCTGGCCGACTACGCGGAGCGGATGAAGGCCAACGGCGTGGAGTTCGGTCCCGAGTCGGTGCGCATGGTCGCCACCAGCGCCACCCGGGACGCCGCCAACCGCGCCGAGTTCGTCGACGGCGTGCGCGCGATCATCGGCGTGGAGCCCGAGGTGATCAGCGGCGACCAGGAGGCGGAGCTCTCCTTCGTCGGCGCGACGGCCGAGCTGGAGGCGGCCGAGGACCCGGCCGCGGGCATGGCGCGCCCCTACCTGGTGGTGGACATCGGCGGCGGCTCCACCGAGTTCGTGCTGGGCTTCGCCGACGACTCCGGGGACGGCGCGGTGCGCGCGGCCCGGTCGGTGGACATCGGCTGCGTGCGGATGACGGAGCGGCACCTGAGGTCGGACCCGCCTACGGCGGAGGAGATCGCGGCGGCCACCGCCGACATCGAGGCCGCGCTGGACGAGGCCGCGGCGGCCGTCCCGCTGGGCGAGGCCGCGACGGTGGTGTGCGTGGCGGGGACCGCCACGACGGTGGCCGGGATCTCGCTGGACCTGCCCGGGTACGACCCCGACCGGATCCACCACTCCCGGGTGTCGGCCGGGAGGCTGGGCGAGATCACCGCGGACCTGCTGGCCATGCCGCGCGAGCGGCGCGAGGCGATCGGCGTCATGCACCCGGGCCGGGTGGACGTGATCGGCGCGGGCGCGCTCATCCTGGAGCGGGTGCTGGCCCGCACGGGGGCGTCGGAGTTCGTCGCCAGCGAGCACGACATCCTGGACGGGATCGCCTGGAGCCTGGCCCTGGGAGCGGAGTAGGGACCGCCGCCCCGGGGGCGGTAGCGGATCCGGCGCCTCAGGTCCAGGGGATTCGGCCCCCGATTGGGGGGCCGAGTGAACCCCATCACGTTGTTACGGGTGCGTTAACTCGTTCACATGGCCTCTGACCTGGTGGAACCTGTCCCAGGTCGGGTTTATCCTGGTCTAAACCTTTCTGACCTGTGCCTTCCTTGACGGAGGGGGCTTGTGAAAGAATGCACAAGCAGGCGCGGGATGGGCGAGATCTCGAGCAAGCGTTAAAAAGACGCGTCCTTTCTGTGGGAATCAGAAAGCAGAGATGTCAGTCAAAGAAGACTTACCGATCTTCGCTTCCTATCGTGGGGGCGGGACGTGGAAGCTAAGGGCGGAATTGCGATGACCGAGAGCAGGAACTACCGGCTGGTGCACGGCGGTGGCGACGAGACGGAGATCCCGCACGTACTCATCGTCGGCGGTGGGTACCTGGGGATGTACACGGCGATGCGGCTGGAGAAGAAGCTGGGCGCCGGTGAGGCCCGCATCACGGTCGTCGACCCCAACTCCTACATGACCTACCAGCCGTTCCTGCCCGAGACGGCCGCGGGCAGCATCTCCCCGCGCAACGTCGTCGTCCCGCTGCGCAAGGTCCTGAACCGGGTCCGCGTCCTCAACGGCCGCGTCATCCGCATCGACCACACCGGCCGCAAGGTCGAGTTCGAGTCGAACCAGGGCGAGGTCCGCGACATCGCCTACGACCACATCGTCGTGGCCGCCGGAGCCGTCTCGCGGACCCTGCCCATCCCGGGCCTGGCCGAGCACGGCATCGGCATCAAGACCGTCGAGGAAGCCGCCTACCTGCGCAACCACGTGCTGGAGCAGCTCAACATCGCCGACTCCACCGACGACCCCGAGGTCCGCCGCAAGGCGCTGAACTTCGTGTTCGTCGGCGGCGGGTTCGCGGGCGCCGAGGCCATCGCGGAGCTGGAGGACCTCGCCCGCGACGCCACCCGGATCTACCCGTCGATCGGCATCGACGACCTGCACTTCTACCTCATCGAGGCCGCGGACAAGATCCTGCCCGAGGTGGGCCCCGAGGTCGGGGGCAAGGCGCTCAACCAGCTGCGCCTGCGCGGCATCGACGTGCGCCTGTCGACCTTCCTGGAGTCGGCCGTCGACCAGCGGATCAAGCTCAGCGACGGCACCGAGTTCGACGCCGGGACCCTGGTGTGGACCGCCGGCGTCAAGCCGAGCCCCGTCGTCCAGGCCTCGGACCTGCCGCTGGGCCCCAAGGGCCACGTGGACACCAGCGAGTACCTCACCGTGAACGGCGTGGACAACGCCTTCGCGGGCGGCGACAACGCCCAGGTGCCCGACGGCAACGGCGGCTACTACCCGCCCAACGCCCAGAACGCGGTCCGCCAGGCCCCGATCCTGGCCGACAACGTCATCGCGACCCTGCGTGGCAAGGAGCTCAAGCCCTACCGCCACAAGAACCTGGGCGCGGTCGCGGGACTCGGCATGAACAAGGGCGCCGCCCAGCTGTTCGGCCGGATCAAGCTGACCGGCCGCCTGGCCTGGCTGGCGCACCGCTCGTACCACCTGCTCGCGGTGCCCACCTTCAACCGCAAGTTCCGGGTCCTCTCGGACTGGACGCTGGGGTTCTTCCTGCGCCGCGACTTCGCGTCGATGCCCGAGATGAGCGACCCGCGCCAGGCGTTCGCCGAGGCGAGCCGCCCGCAGATCGAGGACGGCCACCTGCTGCGCCGCGTGAGCTAGCCGGAAGCACGCGGAGGGCCGCACCCCCTGGGTGCGGCCCTCCGCACGTGTGCGAGGCGACATGGAACCGAACCCGGAAAATGGTGCGTGCCGGTATGCTGGTCGGGCCCTCGTAGCCCAATGGTAGAGGCAGGCCCCCTAAAAGGGTCACAAGTGTCGGTTCGAGTCCGACCGGGGGTACTCAGGACACGGATCCGCCCTGGCGGCCGCGGTTCCCCGCCGGAACCGCGGCGGTCCGCGCGCCGTTCCGGCGCGTCAGCGCCCCTGCTCCAGCAGCAGCTGGAGGTGGGCGGACAGCCGCTCGTCGGGGTCGGACAGGTCCAGCCCGCTTACCGCCCCGGCCCTGCGCATCCGGTACCGCAGCGTGTTGGGGTGGATGTGCAGCCCGGCCGCGGCGGCGCGCACGTCGCCGAAGGCCTCCAGGTAGGCGATGAGCGACGGCACCAGCGCGGACCCGTGCGCGGTGTCGTGCCGGACCAGGCGGGCGACGCGCGGGTCGCGCAGGCGGGGGTCCTCACGCAGCCGCTCCAGGGTCTCGCCGACCAGCACCCGCGAGCGCACGTCCGAGATGGTCGCCACGTCCATCGCCGGGTCCCGGCCCATCACGTCCAGGACACGGTCCGCCTCCGTCCGCGAGGCACGCACGTCGGCGAGGCTGTCCACCATCGACCCCACCGCGGCCTGCACGGTCAGGTCCGGCAGGGCGCGGGCGGCCGCCACGACCTTGCGGGTCAGCGCCAGCACGGACGGCTCCGCGGTGCGCCGGGCCAGTGACGGGAACAGCACGTACACCCGCGAGCCCAGCGTCGTCACCAGCGCCTCGCGCCGGTACGCCGCCGCGTGCACGCCGATCAGACTGGCCATCCGGCGGTGCCGCAGCTCCACGGCAGAACGGTCCGGACCGGGCCCGGACCCGTCGTCGCGCAGGGTGAAGACCACCACGACGACGGTGTGCTCGGCGTCCACCCGGACGCTGTCCGCCAGCGCGGCGGGCTCTCCCCGGCCCTCCAGCAGCCCGGCCAGCAGGTCCTGGCGCAGCCGCAGCCCGGCCGTGGCCTCGGTGCGCTGGCGGACCAGGTGCAGCGCCGCCATCCGGGCCGCGCCCAGCAGCGCCTCCTCGGCCTGAGGGGTGAACGGCGCGGCGCCCTCCTGCACCCAGATGGCGCCCAGCGGCTGCGTCCCCGCGTGGATCCCGACCGCGAGGCGCCGCCGGATGCCCAGCTCGGGGTGCTCGTCGACGCGCACCACCTCCTCGCCGGCGCGCAGTCTCCGGAAGACCCCCCAGTCGCGCAGCAGAGCCAGGTACGCCTCGGGCCCCCGCCGGCCGAGCACGGACCGGCGGCGCAGCTCGTCGGCCTCCTCCCCGCCCGAGTAGGCCAGCACCCGGCTCGCGGAGTCCTCGATGCTGACGAGTCCGCCGGTGAGCGTCGCGATCGTCTGCGCCAGCGAGAACAGGTCCCCCGAGACCTCCCCGATGTCGGAGGACCCGCCCAGCCGCGCGTCGTCCACGACGCCGCGGCACAGCGACTGCAACTGCTCCCAGCGCAGCTCCGGGCGCACCGCCAGCAGCGCGACCCCCGCGTCGAGGGCCGTGGCGCGCAGCGGCTCGGTCCCGCCGCCCTCGTCCGCCTTCACCGCGATCGCCGCCGCGCCGCGCCGCCCGGCGGCGCGCACCAGCCGGGCCGCGGCCCGGCCGCGCGCGCCGATCAGCAGCACCAGGTCCCCGGTGTAGGGGACCGTCTCGTCCTCGGGGTCCAGGATCACCACGTCGCGGATCGACACGTCCAGCCCGGCGGGCGCGGCCAGCACCTCGACCACCGGCTCGCCCACGGCGAGCAGCAGTCGGCGCAGCGGAACCCCGGACGGCGCGAGCGGCCCGTTGTCGGGAAGCGCGTTCGCGGGTAGGGGGTCGTCGAAGGCGGCCATCACCCCCATCTTGTCCTATCGGACAACCGGGGCCGGTGAAGAGTAGCCGCCCACACAAGAACGAACCGGATGGATCGACATAGCGTTTGTCCAGTTCAACCACGACATACGAGGGGGCCAGTCCCATGGACGCCGTGACGAACGTTCCCGCGCCGGTGAACGAGCCGGTCCTGTCCTACGCGCCGGGCAGTGCCGAGCGGACCGCTCTCGCCGAGCAGCTCAAGTTGCTGGCCCAGGAGCCGGTCGACCTGACGATGACCATCGGGGGCGAGCGGCGGATGGGCGGCGGCGACCGCGTTGACGTCGTGCAGCCGCACAACCACGCCGCGGTCCTGGGGACCTTCGGCAACGCCACCCACGACGACGCCCGCGCCGCCGTCGCCGCCGCGAAGCGGGCCGCCCCCGCCTGGCGGGAGACCCCCTTCGACGAGCGCGCCGCGATCCTGCTGCGCGCCGCGGACCTGCTGTCCGGCCCGTGGCGCCAGCGCCTCAACGCCGCCACCATGCTGGGCCAGTCCAAGACCGCGGTCCAGGCCGAGATCGACGCGGCCTGCGAGCTCGTCGACTTCTGGCGGTTCAACGTCCGCTTCGCCCGCCAGATCATGGCCGAGCAGCCCCCGGCGAACGCCCCGGGCGTGTGGAACCGCACCGACCACCGGCCGCTCGAGGGCTTCGTCTACGCGATCACGCCGTTCAACTTCACCGCCATCGCGGGGAACCTGCCCACCGCTCCCGCGCTCATGGGCAACGTCGTGGTGTGGAAGCCCTCGCCCACCCAGACCTTCGCCGCGCACCTGACCATGAGCCTGCTGGAGGAGGCCGGGCTGCCCCCGGGCGTCATCAACCTCGTCACCGGCGACGGCCTGGCGGTCTCCGACGTGGCCCTGACCGACCCGGACCTGGCCGGCATCCACTTCACCGGCTCCACCCGCACCTTCCAGCACCTGTGGCGCACGGTCGGCGAGAACATCTCCGGCTACCGCTCCTACCCGCGCGTCGTCGGCGAGACCGGCGGCAAGGACTTCATCGTCGCGCACGCCTCCGCGGACCCCGACATCCTGCGCACCGCGATGCTGCGCGGCGCGTTCGAGTACCAGGGGCAGAAGTGCTCGGCGGCCTCGCGCGCCTTCGTCGCCCGCTCGGTGTGGAACAGGATGAGGGACGACCTCGTCGGCGAGGTCGAGTCGCTGGCCGTCGGCGACGTCACCGACTTCGGCAACTTCATGGGCGCCGTCATCGACCGCCGCTCCTACGACCGCCTCTCCGGGGTGCTCGACGCGGCCCGCACGGACCCCTCCCTGGAGGTCCTCGCGGGCGGCACCGCCGACGACAGCACCGGCTACTTCGTCCGGCCCACCGTCCTGCTCGGCTCGGACCCCGGCCACGAGGTGTTCTCCACCGAGTACTTCGGCCCGGTCCTGGCGGTCAACGTGTACGAGGACGACGCCTTCGACGAGGTCCTGGAGACCGTCGACACCGGCGCGCCCTACGGCCTGACCGGCGCGGTCATCGCCACCGACCGCGCGGCCGTCACCCGGGCGTCCCGGGCGCTGCGCTTCGCCGCCGGGAACTTCTACGTCAACGACAAGCCCACCGGCGCGGTCGTGGGCCAGCAGCCGTTCGGCGGCGCGCGCGCCAGCGGCACCAACGACAAGGCCGGATCGGCGGCGAACCTGGCGCGCTGGAGCAGTCCCCGGTCCATCAAGGAGACGTTCGTCCCGCCGACGGACTACCGCTACCCCCACCAGGGCTGACACCAGGCCAGGGCCCCGGGCCGGATCGATCCGGCCCGGGGCCGCCCCCCACGTAGTGAACACCGCGAGGTCCCCATGCTCCGTACACCGCTACTGATCGCCGGACGGTCGACGGCCTGCCGAAAGTTCGTCGAGCGTGCTCCCTTCACCCGCGACCTGGTGACCCGGTTCGTCGCCGGGACCACGCTGGAGGAGGCCCTCCCGGTCGTCGGCGGGATCACCGCCGACCGGCTGGTCACCCTGGACCACCTGGGCGAGGACGTCGCCGACGAGGCCCAGGCCCGGGAGACCGCCGACGTGTACACCCGGCTGCTGGCCGAGCTCGGCGGGCGGGGCCTCGCCGAGCGGGTCGAGGTGTCGGTGAAGCTGTCCGCGGTCGGCCAGGCCCTGCCCGTGGACGGGCGGAAGACCGCGCTGGACAACGCCCGGCGGATCTGCGAGGCGGCGGAGGCGGTCGGCACCACGGTCACCCTGGACATGGAGGACCACACCACCACCGACTCGACCCTGGAGGTCCTGCGCGAGCTGCGGGTCGACTTCCCCTGGGTCGGCGCGGTCCTGCAGGCCTACCTGCGCCGGACCGAGGCCGACTGCCGGGACCTGGCCCGCGAGGGCTCGCGGGTGCGGCTGTGCAAGGGCGCCTACGACGAGCCGGCGTCGGTCGCCTACCGCGACAAGGGCGAGGTGGACCGCTCCTACGTGCGCTGCCTGAAGACGCTGATGAACGGCGCCGGATACCCGATGGTCGCCTCCCACGACCCGCGCGTGATCGAGATCGCCGGGCACCTGGCGGCCGCCGCGAACCGCTCCGCGGACTCCTACGAGTACCAGATGCTGTACGGGATCCGGACCGAGGAGCAGACCGCGCTGGCGGCCGGGGGCAGGCGGATGCGGGTGTACGTGCCCTACGGGCAGGAGTGGTACGGCTACTACATGCGCCGCCTTGCCGAGCGCCCCGCCAACCTGGCGTTCTTCGCGCGCTCCCTGTGGTCCTCCCGCTGATCTCGACCTTTCCGGGGTCTCCCAGGCGGTTGAGACCCCGGAAAGGTCGAGATCAGCGCGAAAAGGGGCAGTGAAAGAGAGGGAGACCCGTGCCCACACTGTGACAGAGTCGTGGGAACCCGTCCGTGAGGGCATCCGTTACGTTAATGGCAGTAGTGTCACGCCCCTGAAAGGTGCGGAGCGAAAAATGCGGATGCGCAGTTCAAACCCCGTTCTCAAGCGGGCTATGGCGTCTGGCCCGGGAGGCGCGGGCGCACAGACCCATCAAGGCCCCTATGGTCAGGGCCCGTACCAGCAGGGGTACGGGCAGCCCTACCCGCAGCAGCCCGGATACCCCCCGCAGGGGTACGGACCCGGCCAGTACGCCCCCCAGCAGGGCTACGGCCACGGCGGTCCCGTGCACCGGGCCCCCGACTACCGTCCGATCACCATCGACGACGTCGTCATGCGGACCGGGTTCACGCTCGGCACCGTGGTGCTGGGCGCGGTCGTCACCTACTTCCTGGCCGCGATGGTCAACCCCGGCCTCGGGATCGGCCTGCTGGCCCTGGGCGCGATCGGCGGCCTGGTCCTGGGCCTGGTCATCTCGTTCAAGCAGTCCACGAACCCGGGCCTGATCCTCACCTACGCGGTGTTCGAGGGCCTGCTGGTCGGCGGCTTCAGCTTCGTGCTGGAGCGCTCGATCGGCTCCGCGGCCGGGGGCCTCGTGGTGCCCGCGGTGTTCGGCACGCTGTTCGTGGCGGGCGGCATGCTCGCGCTGTACAAGTTCCAGATCATCCGGGTCACCAACACCTTCGTGAAGGTCGTGACCGCGGCCCTCATCGGGTTCGTCGCGCTGATCCTGGTCAACTTCGTGCTGAGCTTCTTCATCGACGGCGGCCTGGGCCTGCGCACCGCCGGCCCGCTGGGTCTGGCCGTCAGCGCCATCGCCATCATCCTGGCCGCGCTGGTGCTGGCCATCGACTTCAAGGGCGTGGACGACGCCATCGCGATGGGCCTGCCGGAGAAGTTCTCCTGGCAGCTCGCGTTCGGCCTGACCGTCACGCTGGTCTGGCTCTACATCGAGATCCTGCGCCTGCTCTGGATGATCCAGTCGATCTTCAGCGATTAGCGCCGAGTGCGCGGCGGCCGAGAGCGCCCCGTCCCGTCGTCACGGGGCGGGGCGCTCTCTTCTCCTGGTCGTCGTGTCGTCCGGCACGGGCTCAGGTGCGCGGGAACGGGACCGCGGGGTTGCGGCGGCGGCGGTCGAACTCCTGGACGATCGCCTGGGCGTAACCGTGGCTCAGGTTGTGCTCGTCGGCCAACCAGTGGGCCCGTTCGGCGCAGCTGGACAACCCGGGGCCCTTCGCCAAGGTGTCGAACCACTCGTGGAGTTCGCGTCCTGTGACGGTCGGGATTCGGGCGATGAGCAGCGCGTGTGTCTCCGGCGAGTGGGTTACCGACATTGGCACCTCCGAGAGTGAACGGCACTTATCAAGGACACTGCAACACGATCCCGGTTTGGACAAGGGCTGGGTACCAGCTTTTACGCTGGATTCCGTAGATCGCCTTTGCCCTGCTGCGACGCCCCGACCGCCACCGCCGCCAGGCGTGGGAAAAGGCGGTCAGAAGATGGCAAAGCGGGGCATCCGCAAGGAATGCCCCGCTTCGTGGTGAAGACGACCAGACGGGTCGAACCGGCCCGGGTCAGCTCAGCCGCTCGAAGACGGCGGCCATGCCCTGCCCGCCGCCCACGCACATGGTCTCCAGGCCGAAGGTCTTGTCGTGGAACCGCAGGCCGTTGAGCAGGGTCGTGGTGATCCGCGCGCCCGTCATGCCGAACGGGTGGCCCACCGCGATCGCGCCGCCGTTCACGTTCAGCTGGGTGTCGATGTCGATGCCCAGGTCGTCGGCCGAGGGCAGTACCTGCGCGGCGAACGCCTCGTTGATCTCCACCAGGTCGATGTCGCCGATCGCCATGTTCGCCCGCGCCAGCGCCTGGCGGGAGGCCTCGACCGGACCCAGGCCCATGATCTCGGGCGACAGCCCGCTCACACCGGTCGAGACGATCCGGGCCAGCGGGGTGATGCCCAGCTGGGCGGCCTTGAGGTCGCTCATGACGACCAGTGCGGCCGCGCCGTCGTTCAGCGGGCAGCAGTTGCCCGCGGTCACGGTGCCGTCGGGGCGGAACACCGGCTTGAGCTGGGAGACCTTCTCGTACGTGGTGCCGCGCCGGGGGCCGTCGTCGGTGGAGACCACGGTGCCGTCGGGCAGCGTCACCGGCGTGATCTCGCGCTCCCAGAAGCCGTTGTCCATGGACTTCTCGGCCAGGTTCTGCGAACGCACCCCGAACTCGTCCTGGCGCTGCCGGGACAGTCCGCGCAGCTGCACCACGTTCTCGGCGGTCTGGCCCATCGCGATGTAGACGTCGGGGAGCCCGTCGCTCCCACGCGGGTCCGCCCACGTGTCGGCGCCGCCCTCGGCGCGCTTGGCGGTGCGCGCCTGCGCCTGGTCGAACAGCGGGTTCTGGGTGTCGGGCAGCGAGTCGCTGTTGCCCTTGACGAAGCGGCTGACCATCTCCACCCCGGCGGAGACGAAGACGTCGCCCTCGCCGGCCTTGATCGCGTGGTAGGCCATCCGGGTGGTCTGCAGCGACGAGGAGCAGTAGCGGGTGACGGTGGCGCCGGGCACGGTGTCCAGCCCCAGCTGGACCGCGACCACGCGGGCCAGGTTGTTGCCCTGCTCGCCGCCGGGCAGGCCGCAGCCGAGGAGCAGGTCGTCGATGGTGGCGGGGTCCAGCTGCGGGACCTTGGCCAGGGCGGCGGAGATGATCTGCGCGGCGATGTCGTCCGGCCGCAGGTCCTTGAGCGAACCCTTGAAGGCCCGTCCGATCGGAGAGCGCGCCGTGGCGACGATGACGGCTTCAGGCATGTTCGCGGCCTTTCTCTGGAGGAAACTGCTCACACGGAACGTCGTGATCCGAACGTTAACCGGTCGGGTTCCGGACTCCCGTATCCGGGGTGGCGTTGACCGAATCAGAATCGGTTTCACTGTCGGCCTCGTCGGACGCCGACTCGGGGCCGCGGCGCAGCAGCCGGGCCAGGAGACCGCGCGGACCGCCGCGCCCGCCTTCGACCACCCCGGCCGGGCTGACCGTGCTCCCGGCCTGCTCGGCGGCCTCGACCGCGGCGCGGTCGACCGGGAGCACGTCCTCGTCCGGATGCCTCCACCCGATCGAATCGGGCAGCAGCCCCAGCGCCGCGCACACCGACGGCAGCACCGCCGTGGCGGCCTGCGCGTACCCGCGGGCCGAGGGATGGAAACGGTCGGGGCCGAACATCTCGTCGGGACGGAGTTCGAGGTCGTCCGCGAACAGGTCGCTCAACGCCACCGTGCGCCCGCCCTCCTCGACCACCGCGATCGTCTGGGCGGCGGCCAGCTGGCGCGAGGCGCGGCGCGCGATGGAGCGCAGCGGCTGCGGGATCGGCTGCACCGTGCCCAGGTCGGGGCAGGTGGCGACTACCACGGCCGCGCCCGCCAGGGAGAGGGCGCGCACCACCTCCCGCAGGTGCTGGACCGAGTCGGCGGGACGCACCCGGCGGATGACGTCGTTGGCCCCGATGAAGACGACCGCCACGTCCACGGGCCGCTCGCGGACCTTGTCCAGTTGGGCGTGCAGGTCCCCGGAGGTGGCCCCGACCCTGGCCACGTCGCGCAGCCGCACCGGCCGGTCCGCGGCGGCGGACAGCCCGGAGGCGATCAGGCAGGCCGGGGTCTGCAGGGGGTCGGACACCGCGAACCCGGCGGCGGTGGAGTCGCCCATCATCACGAGCCGGACGGGGGCGCCCTCGCCCGAGCCGTAGACCCCGTTGACCCTGGGCCGCTTCCACGTGGTGAGCCCGATCGTCCTGGCCGCGATCCTGGTCTGGAGGTACAGGAGCGCGACAGTGCTCGCCCCCAGCAACGTCAACCCGCCGCCGCCGAACGCCGTCGCGGTGGCGATCCGACGGGCCCGCGTCGCACGCAGCACCATGTTCCGGCCTCCTGTCCGTCTGTGGACGCGTGGATACTCCCCTTCCCTCCTTGGGATACCCGGGCCGCCGGGGCAAGTCGGCCCCCGGCACGACACAGGAGGGCAACGCCGGTCCCGGGGTGGCCGGGCGGAGCGGACGCCGCGTTAAGGTCGGACGGATACCGGTCCGGTCGGCCGGACGCCGTTCACGGCCGCGCCGCGGAGTCCGCGGTCGCGCGGCACGGAAAGACGAAGAAAAAAGGGGGAGCCGCTGATGCGGGCCTACAACTCTCTGATCGAACTGGTCGGCGACACCCCGCTGGTGCGGTTGAACAAGGTCGCCTCGGGGCTCGCGCCGACCGTGCTCGCCAAGGTCGAGTACTTCAACCCGGGCGGTTCGGTCAAGGACCGGATCGCGCTGCGCATGGTCGAGGACGCCGAGAAGAGGGGGCTGCTCAAGCCGGGCGGCACCATCGTCGAGCCGACCTCGGGCAACACAGGGGTGGGCCTGGCGATCGTGGCCGTGGAGAAGGGGTACCGCTGCGTATTCGTCTGCCCCGACAAGGTCGGCGTCGACAAGCTCTCGGTGCTGCGCGCCTACGGGGCCGAGGTCGTGGTCTGCCCGACCACGGTCGCCCCCGACCACCCCGAGTCCTACTACTCGGTGTCCGACCGCCTGGCCGCGACCATCCCCGGCGCGTGGAAGCCCGACCAGTACGCCAACCCCCGCAACCCCGAGTCGCACTACCACGGCACCGGCCCCGAGCTGTGGGAGCAGACCGAGGGCCGGATCACCCACTTCGTCGCGGGCATCGGCACCGGCGGCACGATCACCGGCACCGGCCGCTACCTCAAGGAGGTCTCCGGCGGCAGGGTCAAGGTCATCGGCGCCGACCCCGAGGGCTCGGTCTACTCGGGCGGGACCGGGCGGCCCTACCTGGTCGAGGGCGTCGGCGAGGACATCTGGCCGGACACCTACGACACGAGCGTCTGCGACGAGGTCGTCGCGGTCAGCGACAAGGACTCCTTCCTCATGACCCGCCGCCTCGCCAAGGAGGAGGCGCTGCTGGTCGGCGGCTCCTGCGGGCTCGCGGTCGTGGCCGCGCTCAGGGTGGCGGAGACCGCCGGACCCGACGACGTCGTCGTGGTGCTGCTGCCCGACGGCGGCCGCGGCTACCTCGGCAAGATCTTCAACGACGAGTGGATGGCCGACTACGGCTTCCTGTCCGCGGAGACCGAGGAGGCCACCGCCGGGCAGGTGCTGGCGGGCAAGGGCACGGCGATGCCCGAGTTCGTGCACGTCCACCCGCACGAGACGGTGGGCACGGCGGTGGCCGTCATGCGCGAGTACGGCGTCTCGCAGCTCCCGGTGATGAAGGAGGAGCCGCCGGTCATGGCCGCCGAGGTGGTCGGGGCCATCGCCGAGCGCGACCTGCTCGACGCGCTGTTCAACGGCCGGGCCCAGCTGGACGACCCGGTGGACACGCGCATGAGCGCCCCGCTGCCGCAGGTCGGCTCGGGGGAGCCGGTGAGCCGCTGCGTGGAGCTGCTCCAGAAGGCCGGGGCCGTGGTGGTGCTGGTCGACGGCAAGCCCGCGGGCGTGCTGACGCGCCAGGACCTGCTGACCCACCTCACCAACTGAGAGCCCCCCGCCGCGGTCCCGAGGCTCCTCCGGTGGCAGCCCGGGGAGACCACCGGACCGCGGCGGGAGGCTAGTGTTCTCCTCGGCGCTACCGGCGAGTAGGAACGGGGATCGGGTGTCGCGACTGACTTCCTGGATGGTGCGGACGGCCTGGTCGTGGGCCAGGCGCAAGGCGGACATCCGGTACGGTTCGCGCGCCGCGGCCCGGTTCGCCGCCTACGGCGAGGGGACCTCCATCGCGTTCCCGCCCGCCACGATCTTCGGCGAGGCGTGGATCGAGATCGGCGCGCACACCCTGCTGGGCGGGGACATCACGCTCACGGCGGGGTTCGTGCCGGGCCTGGACCTGGGGCCCGAACCGCTGATCCGGATCGGCGGGGGCTGCGCCATCGGCCGGGGCTCGCACGTGGTGGCGCACAAGTCCATCGTGGTGGGCGACCACGTCTTCATGGGGCCCTACGTCTACATCACCGACCAGAACCACGTCTACACCGACCCCGAGACCCCCGTCGGCGGCCAGTGGCCCACCGACGACCCGGTCCGCGTCGGCTCGGGCACCTGGATCGGCGCGAACGCGGTGATCCTGCCCGGCGTGACCCTGGGCCGCAACTGCGTGGTGGCCGCGAGCTCCGTGGTGCGCCCGGGCGAGTACCCCGACCACAGCGTCATCGCCGGGGTCCCGGGCCGCGTCGTGCGCCGCTACGACCCCGAGGCCGGGTGGCTCCCGCCCCTGCGCGGGGGCGGCTCCCCGCACACGACCTCCGCGAGCCCGCCCGAGTCCACCCCGCCCGAGGTGTGAGGAACGGGGACGACGCGGTACTACCCTGGGCCGCATGACTTACGAGGGGTTTGAGACGCTGGCCATCCACGCCGGTCAGGAGGCGGACGCCGCGACCGGGGCGGTCGCGGTTCCCATCTACCAGACGAGCACCTACCGCCAGGACGGCGTGGGCGGGCTGCGCGGCGGATACGAGTACACCCGCACCGGCAATCCCACCCGGGCCGCGCTGGAGGAGTGCGTGGCGGCGCTGGAGGGGGGTGTGCGGGGGCTGGCGTTCGCGTCGGGGATGGCCGCCGAGGACACCCTGCTGCGCACCATCGCGAAGCCGGGCGACCACCTGATCATCCCGGGCGACGCCTACGGCGGCACGTTCCGGCTGGTCTCCAAGGTCCTGGAGCGCTGGGGGGTGGCCTGGGACGCGGTGGACCTGTCGGACCCGGACGCCGTGCGCGCCAGGGTGCGGCCCGAGACGGTCGCGATCTGGGTGGAGACGCCCACCAACCCGCTGCTCAACATCGCCGACATCGCCGCGCTGGGCGAGGTCGCGCACGCCTCGGGCGCGCTCCTGGTGGTCGACAACACCTTCGCCTCGCCCTACCTGCAGCGGCCGATCCGGCTGGGCGCCGACGTGGTGGTCCACTCCACCACCAAGTACCTGGGCGGGCACTCCGACGTCGTCGGCGGCGCGCTGGTCGTGGCCGACCCGGAGCTGGGCGAGCGCCTGGCCTTCCACCAGAACACCATGGGCGCGGTCGCGGGCCCGTTCGACGCCTGGCTGACCCTGCGCGGCATCAAGACGCTCGCGGTCCGGATGGACCGGCACTGCGCCAACGCCGAGCGCGTCGTGGCCGAACTCGAGCGGCACCCGGAGGTCTCCGCGGTCCTGTACCCGGGGATGCCCGAGCACCCCGGGCACAAGACCGCCTCCGAACAGATGAGCGGGTTCGGCGGGATGGTCTCCTTCCGGCTGCGCGGCGGCGAGGAGGCCGCGCTGCGCGTGTGCGACCGCGCCAGGGTGTTCACCCTGGCCGAGTCGCTGGGCGGGGTCGAGTCGCTGATCGAGCACCCCGGGAGGATGACGCACGCCTCCACGGCCGGTTCGGCCCTGGAGGTGCCGAACGACCTGGTCCGGATCTCCGTCGGCATCGAGTCGGCCGACGACCTGGTCGAGGACCTCCGCCAGGCCCTGGAGCCCTGAGGACCCGGACGGCCCTTCCCCCGCTGATCTTGACCTTTCCGGGGTCTCAACCGCCTTTGAGACCCCGGAAAGGTCAAGATCAGCGGGGGGATCACCGCGTCCGGCGTCTGGACAGGAATTCGTCGACCACGAACGCGCCCAGGCGGTCGGGGGACGGACGCAGGGTCCGGCCGCCGTTGCGGCCGACCAGGGCCGAGACGAACTCCTCCAGCCGGGGGTCGTCGGCCAGCATGAACACGTTCAGCCGGGCCCCGCGCCGCGTCATCCGGTCCACCTCGGCCAGCGTCGACTCGGTGGTCCGCCGCGTCGGCGGGTACTCGAACCGGGAGGTGCCGTCGCGCTCCAGGTGCGCGGTCGGCTCACCGTCGGTGATGACCAGGACGATCGGCTCGAACTCGGGGTGCCGGTCCAGGTGCCGTCCGGCCAGCACCAGCGCGTGCTGCAGGTTGGTGCCCTGGACCCGCTCCAGGGACAGCCCCGCCAGCTCGCCCGGCTTCAGCTCGCGCGCGTAGTCGTTGAAGCCGATGACCCGCACCGCGTCCTGGGGGAACCGGGTGGTCGCCAGCGCGTGCAGGGCCATCGCGGTCCGCTTGGCCGGCTCCCACAGGCCCCGCAGCACCATCGAGTAGGACAGGTCCACCAGCAGGCACACCGCCGCGGCGTCGCGCCGCTCGGTCTCGGCGACCTCGAAGTCCTCCGGGCGCAGCCGCGTCCGGCCGCCGGGCCCGCCGCCGCGGGACGCGGCGTTGGCGAGCGTGCGCACGACGTCCAGCGGCTGCTCGTCCCCGAACCGCCACGGCCGCGACGACCCGGTGGGCTCCCCGGCCGCGCCGACCGCGGTGCTCTCGTGGCCGCCCGGACGGCCGCGGGAGGGAGCGGGGAAGACCTCGCGCAGCGCCGTCTCCCCCAGCCTGCGCACCGCCTTGGGGGTGAGCTCCAGGCCGGTGCGCGAACCCGACAGGTAGCCCTGGTCGCGCAGCTGCCGCTCGAGTTCGCGCAGCCGCTCCACGTCGTCCACGGCCGACTGCCCGAGCGCCCGGCGCACCGCCTCGGGGTCGACGTCGTCCAGTCCGGCGCCCGCGTAGTCCTGGCCCAGCGCCGCCTCCAGCTCGGCCAGTTCGGCGAGCTCCGCCACCGCCGTGGTGGCGTCGCCCATGCCCAGGCCCTGATCGCCGGTCATGGGCTGCCCGCCCGACCAGGCGAGGTCGGGCCGCCGCGCGCGCAGGGCCCGCCCGAGCCGCTCCATCGACTCGGACAGCCCGGCCTCCTCCATGGCCTGGCGGCCCAGCGCGTCCAGTTCGGCGCGCTGCTCGGGGGTGAGCGAGTCCAGCACCCGCTGCGCGGCGGCGGAGCGGCGCGCCAGCGAGTCCACGAGCTCGGCGAGGTCGCGCGGGCGGTCCGGGAAGAGGTCGCCGTACTCGGCCATGAACCGGTCGAAGTCGGCGGGGGTGTGCTCGCCCCGGTCGTCGGCCTCCAGCATCGCGTTCAACGCGTCCAGCATCGCGGCCACCCGCCGGAGGTCCTCGGGCGAGCCGTTCTCCAGGGCCTGCTTCATGCCCAGGAACCGCGAGTCCAGGACCTCGCGCCGCAGCAGGTCGCGCAGCTGGTCGAAGGTCGCGCGCGCCGCGTCCGAGCGCCACTGGTAGCCGGCCAGGCGCCGGATCGCCGCGGAGGCGTCCGACGGGAGCTCGTCGAGTTCCCGCTCGCGCAGCCGCGCCTCGTCGCCCGGGTCGGGGAACAGTGCCGCGCGCTCCTGCCCGACGGCCTGGTCCAGCAGCCGCCGCGCCTCGGACAGGGTGCCGTCCAGGCGGCCCTGGGAGCGCAGCCGCCGCCCGCGCTCGCGGATCCGCTCCCGGAGGCCGTCCAGCCCGGCCAGCCCGCGGGTTCCGCGTCGCAGCAGGTCACGCAGTGCCTGCGACGGCCGCGCCCCCGACATCACCGAGCGGCCCAGCTCGTCCAGCGCGGCCCGCGCGTCGTAGGGGGCGCGCAGCGGATCAGGACCGTCGTCGTACTCCCCGTACCGAAACCCGCTCATCGTCAACGCCTCCTCCGGTCAGGCCCGGTCACGTCCGGTAGCGGGCCCCGCCGGGCACCGTGTCCTTGGACAGGCGCCGGTTCAGGTACAGACCCTCCAGCGCGAACTCCAGACCCGCCGCCGCGTAGCCCGGCGTCGCCTCCGGGGCCCCGTCCGAGTCGGGCGCGACCCGCTTGACCAGTTCGGCCAGTCCCGGGAAGGGGCCGACCCGGTCCAGCAGCTCGGTCGCGGACACCAGCTCCCCGGACTCCACGGTCTCCCCGGTGGAGAAGCGCTCCACCAGCGGTCCCAGGTCCACGCCGCCCAGCACGCTCCGGAACGCGTCGTAGGTGGCGCGGCGCAGCAGGTGCCGCAGCACCTCGGCCTCGCGACCCTCCTCGCTCACCTCGAACTCGACCTTGCCGCGCAGTGTGTGCACCACGCCGGGCAGGTCGCAGACCCGCGCGACCGGCCGTTCCTCGCCCACCAGCGCGGCCCGGCGCTCGGCCGAGGCCGCGGCCGTCTCCAGCGCCGCGATCGCGAACCGGGCCGAGACGCCCGAGCGCTCGTCCACGGACGGGGACTCGCGGACCAGCCGGGTGAACCGGGCCACGATCTCCGCCAGGTGCGGCGGCACGAGGACGCCGTCGGCGAAGCCGCTCTCCTGCTCGACCAGGGCGACCTCGTCGGCGAGCTCGGGCGGGTAGTGGGTGCGCACCTCCGCGCCGAACCGGTCCTTGAGCGGTGTGATGATCCGCCCCCGGTTCGTGTAGTCCTCGGGGTTGGCGCTGGCCACCACCAGCATGTCCAGCGGCAGCCGCAGCCGGTAGCCGCGGATCTGCACGTCCCGCTCCTCCAGCACGTTCAGCAGCGCCACCTGGATGCGCGCGGCCAGGTCGGGGAGCTCGTTGAGGCAGAACACGCCTCGGTTGGAGCGCGGAACCAGCCCGTAGTGCACGGTCTCGGGGTCGCCCAGGCTGCGGCCCTCGGCCAACCGGACCGGGTCGACGTCGCCGACGAGGTCGCCGACGCTGGTGTCGGGGGTGGCGAGCTTCTCGCCGTAGCGCTCGCTCCGGTGCCGCCACACGACGGGCAGGTCGTCGCCGTACTCGGCGGCCAGGCGGCGCGCCTCGGGGGAGACCGGGGCGTAGGGGTGGTCGTTGAGCGCGCACCCGGCGACGGCGGGGCTCCACTCGTCCAGCAGGCCCGCGATGGTGCGGATCAGCCGCGTCTTGCCCTGGCCGCGCTCGCCCAGGAGCACCACGTCGTGCCCGGCGAGCAGCGACCGCTCCAGTTGCGGCAGCACGGTCTCGTCGAACCCCACGATGCCGGGGAAGCGCTCCTGCCCGGACCGCATGCGCCGCAGCAGGTTCTCGCGGATCTCGTCTTTGACTGATCGGTGGACATGCCCCGCAGCGCGCAGCGCGCCCAGGGTCTGGGGAAGAGCGGCGTGATCGGACACACGGGGGAGTCTATTCACCAACCCCGGCCCGTGGGGAGCCTCCGTCACATATACGCCCGCGCGCGCTGCCGGTCCCGGTCCCGCCCCTCGCGCGGCTCCCGCCCTGCCGGGGCCGGGGCCGCCGCGTGTCCCGGGGCGCGGGCCGCCGACCGCGCCGGGCTTTCGCCGCGCCGGGTTTTTCTCGGCCCGCGCATGCGAATCAGGGACCCAGGTGGGAATGCTCTGTCTCAGAGACGCCCTCCCGGCGGGGAGAATAGCGGTGTCCGCGGGCGACGCTCGCGGTGAGCGGCGAGGAGGCGACGAGTGGCGCGGTTCGGCGATGCCCTGGCGACCGGTGCCGATCTGGTGAGCGCGGCCGAACGCGCGGCCCTGAAGGCACTGGCGCGGCTCGACGGCCCGGCCGACCTCGTCTGCGTGTTCGTCAGCGGCTCCGACCCCGAGGAGGTGGAGCTCGCGGGGGAGCGCGCCATGGCCCTGGCCGGGGACGCCACCACCATCGGGTGCAGCGCCGACGGCGTCATCGGAGGCGGGCGCGGAGCCGAGGACCAGGGGGCGGTGAGCGTGTGGGCGGCGATGCTGCCCGGCGTCACCGCGACCCCCTTCGACCTCCACGCGATCCCCGAGGGCGACCACCTCGCGATCATCGGGATGGCCGAACCCGGCCCCTCGGACACGGCGGTCCTGCTGCTGGCCGACCCGTACATCTTCCCGGCCCACTCGTTCGTGCGGCGGAGCGAGCCCGCGCTGGGCGGCCTGCCCATCGTGGGGGGCCTCGCCGACGGCAAGCACGGCGGCGAGGACGTCCGGCTGTTCCTCCAGGGCGAGACCGTCCGGTCGGGCGCCGTCGGACTCGTGCTCGGCGGGGAGGGCGTGATCGGGACGATGGTCAGCCAGGGCTGCCGCCCCATAGGCCCCTCCATGGCCGTGACGAAGGCCGAGGACAACATCCTCCTCGAACTCGCCGGGGCCCCCGCCTACGACAAGCTCGAGGACATCGTCAACGCGATCTCCCCGCAGGAGCAGGATCTGGCCGCGGGGGGATTGCACATCGGCATCGCCATGGACGAGTACGCCGACCGCCACGAGCGGGGCGACTTCCTGATCCGCGGCGTCCTCGCGGCCGACCCGGACCAGGGCGCGCTCACCATCGGTGACGTGGTCGAGGTCGGCCAGACGGTCCGCTTCCAGGTCAGCGACCACGACACCGCGGACGGCGACCTCGTGGAGCGCCTGCGCGCGTTCGCCGACGACACGGGCGGCGCCGCCGAGGCCGCCCTGCTGTTCTCCTGCAACGGCCGGGGGACCAGCATGTTCCCCTCCTCCGACCACGACGTGCGCTGCGTCCAGCAGGCCCTGGGCATCGACGCCGTCGGCGGCTTCTTCGCCGCGGGCGAGATCGGCCCCGTCGGCGGGCACAACCACCTGCACGGGCTCACCGCCTGCGTGCTGGCCTTCAAGAGCTGACCGGCTCCGTCCCCGGTCCGGGTCATGTCCGGCGCGCCGTTCCCGCGCCTTCGGGCCGCCGCGGTGCTTACTGGACGCGGCCTGGGGCGCGGACCCGGAACGATCCGGAGGGGCGCCCCGAACGTCACGGGGGAGACCGCCACATGCCGCACGCGCCGTACGCCTGGATGAGAGTGGGAACCGCGGCCGCGGTCGTCGCCGCGGTCCTCGCGGCACCACCGCAGAACGGGGAGGCCGGCGCGGACGCGGGGGACCACCGCGCCGAGGAGGGCTGGATCCGGGAGGACCTGGCCGCGGCGGACCGCTGGGGCGCGGTCCTGCACCCCGACGGGATCGGGGCCGGTGCGGAGCGGCGGAGCGGGGACACCGGGAGCTCTGCCGCCCTGGCCCTCTTCCCGTCGCACCGGCTCGACCGCTCCACCGGGGCCGTCGAGGTCGCGGTGGACGCCACCGGAGCGGACGGGGACCTCGTCGTGGAGGCGCGCGGGACGCGTGCCGACGGGGCGTGGACCGAGTGGCGGGAGGCCGCCGACCCCGGGTCGGAGGGGGGCGGCCGCGTCGCGCTCCCCGCCGAGGTCGACCGGGTCCAGGTGCGGGTGGGCATGGGGGCCGACCCCGGGGCGCGGGTCGGCGGCGTGCGCACCCGCCCGGTCGAGGGCGCCGCCGAGAGCCTCGGACCGGCCGGCGAGCCGTACTCCGCGCGGCTGTTCGCCACCAGGGTCGGACTGGTCGGCCACCGCACCGCCAACGGCGGGACGATCCGCCCCGACGCGCACTTCGTCGCCCTGCCCTCCCGCCGGGGCCTGTCCGCCAAGGGCGGCGGCGAGTACACGGTGCGGGTCTGCACGACCGACGCCGAGCCCCGGAGGTGCGCGTACGCGCCCGTGTGGGACGTGGGCCCGTGGAACACCAAGGACGACCACTGGAACACCGACCGCCAGATGTGGACCGACCTGCCGCAGGGCACGCCCCAGGCCGAGGCCGCCTACCTGGACGGGTACAACGACGGTCTGGACGGGTTCGGCCGCGAGGTCCGCAACCCCGCCGGGATCGACCTCGCCGACGGCACCTTCCGGCATGCCCTCAGGCTCCCCACCAACGCCTGGGTCCAGGTGGACTACCTGTGGACGGGCTCCTACACGCACCTCGCCCGGGTGCGCTCGGCCGACGGCGAGGCCCCGGTGGCCGTGCGCTCGGGACCGGGGGCCCGGTCGGCCGAGACGGGCCTGGCCGCGCACAACGCGAACGTGGACGTGCTGTGCCGCACGGACCGGGACGGGGCCGACGGCGTCTGGTACCACATCGGCGAGGGGCACTACATCCCGGCGGAGAACGCGGACGGCGGCGACACCGCTCCGTGGTGTGGGACCTGACGGGCCCGTCCGGCGGACTCCGGACCCCGGACGCTGGGGAACCTCCGGCGCGGGGGTGGATTCGGGCACCGGTGGTTTTGTTGACGGTCGTGGGCTTTCCGCCCGTTTCGGGGCCGGGAAGGGCAGAAAGCCCACGACCGTCAACGGAATCCTCACGCGACGGACATCATGGGCGCGGCCCCGCCCCGCACCCGCCGTCGCCGCCCGCCGTGGCCCCGCGATCCGCACGACATGAGGCCGAAAGCCCCACCCGAAGCACCCGTGCGCGAACCACCCCCGCGCCGGGGCTTCCCTAGCCGCGGATGACCATGGACCGGACGGCCTTGTCGTGGACGGCCTGACGCCGCGGGGTGTCCGCGGCAGGCCACAGGCAGTCGATGACCAGGAAGAGGTGGCCCAGGCACAGGACCGAGTGCGGGAGGCCGAAGAGCGCGCTGCGCGCCGCGGACCGGCCCTGGGACAGGAGACCGCCGTCGGTGCCGACCACCTTGATCGACACCAGCCGCTTGCCCGGGGTGCGCCCCGAGGCGGCCAGGAACAGCCAGTCGTACAGGAACTGGGCGAGGCCCCAGCCGAAGAGGAAGAGGTAGGCCCAGACCTCGGCGACCGCGTCCGGCATCTCCTCCAGGTCGGGGTTCGTCATGGTCTGGAAGACCGTCACGACGACGAAGAAGACGAACAGCAGGGAGACCAGGAACGTGTAGTCGATGAGCCTGGCGGACAGCCGGCGGCCGAAACCGGCAAGGGGCAGCCCCGTTCCGGGGTCGACGTCCGATCCGGGAAACCGCTGCGCGCCGTAGGGCCCACCGGGTCCTACGGGGGGCGGGCCCTGCGGCATTCCGTACGGCGGCTGCTGGCCTGGCCACGGGGGAGTGTTCACCCAAGCATTATCGCCACGACCGCGGGCGCCCGCACCCGCGGGCCTGGTCGGAGCGCGGTCGGATCAGCCCCGGACGACGTAGGTGGCCGCCATCTTGTCGTGCAGGGACTGCTTGTAGGGCTGGTCCCACAGCGGCCAGAGGACGTCCAGGAGGCCGACCATCGAGACCAGGGAGAGCAGCACCATGGCGCCGTACCGGCCCAGGGCCCGGCCCTTGGACGGGGGCTCGCCAGTGGCCAGCGCGACGATCTTGATGCCCAGGAGGCGCTTGCCCACGGTCTTGCCGGACCTGGCGACGGGGATGTACCAGTAGCGCACCGTGAGGACGACGGCGGCGACGAGGGAGACCCCGATGGTGAGGCCGGCGAACCAGCTGGGGTCGCCGTACCGCCGGTCGGGGTTGAACAGCATCTCCAGGCCGATGGCGGCGCCGAAGCCGGCGAGCAGCGTGCCGTAGAAGAGCAGCATCGCCAGCACCGAGTCGATCAGGGAGGCGACCGCGCGAGAACCCCAGCTCGCGGGTTCGGGGCCGTACACCGGGGCCGGTGGGCCGCCGTACGGATCGCCGTACGGACCGCCGTACGGACCGCCGTACGGACCGCCGTACGGGGAGGCGTGGGGGGCGGGGTACTGGGGGTACTGGGGGGTGTACACGGGAGGCGGACTCCTCGGCGAGACGGTGGAGCCCGTCGATTCTGGCGGCTTCCCCCCGACACGTCCAATCCGGGCGGCGCCGTGGCCGCATCCGGTCGCCCCGCGGGGGTGGAGAACCCCGCAACGCGGAAGGGGTGGCTCGTGGCCACCCCTTCCGCGTATCGCCTAAGGGGTCAGAACCCGCCGTAGGGGACGGCGTCGATGATCTCCACCGTACTGTTCCTGCCGTTGGGGAGCGTGTACGTGGCCTTCTCCCCGGGCTTCTTGCCGTTGATGGCACTGCCCAGCGGGGACTTCGGCGAGTACACGTCGATCGGTGCGCCGCTCTCCTCACGGGAGGCGAGCAGGAAGGTGACCTCCTCGTCGTCACCCTCGAACTTGATCGTCACCGTCATACCGGGGCCGACGACGCCCTCGCTGCGCGGGGCCTCGCCCACCTGGGCGTTGTTCAGGATCGACTGGAGCTGCACGATCCGGGCCTCGATCTTGCCCTGCTCCTCCTTGGCGGCGTGGTAGCCGCCGTTCTCCTTGAGGTCGCCTTCCTCCCGAGCGGCTTCGATCCGGTCGGCGATCTCGATGCGACCAGGCCCAGACAAGTGCTCCAGCTCCGCTGTGAGCCGGTCGTACGCCTCCTGGGTGAGCCAGGTGACGTTGTCATCACGGGTCTCGGTCACGGGAACTCCCTTGGTGCGTCTAGGTACCGCGCCGCGTGGGCGCGGTAGATGAACTTACGAGATTAGCACCGAGCGCTCCAGGCGGCGCGACCATGGAAAACCGCTCCCGGGACGGGGTGCGGCCGCCTCCGGAGGCAGGCCGCGGGGACGGAGGAACCAGGGTCCGCCCGGTGCGGATCGGCGCGGTCGGTGCTCTTGTCGGAAGGGTCGGGGACTACTCGGTCGACTCGCCTGTGGAAGCTTGTTCCCTGCAGGAGACGACTTGTACCGCCGAAGCGCGGCGAACTGTGTCGATCGTGGCCTCGACGTCGCGGACCCCGCTCTCGACGGGGACCTCCGACTGGCCCACCTGCACGTGCTGCTCGTCGACGGCGCTGATCAGACACAGCGCCCCGTCGCGGCTGTTCGTCTGGAAGGTGATCCGCGCCTCGGAGTCGGAGACGACGTCCCAGGTGGCGGTCTGGAAGTGGACCTGTCCCGGCATGCTGCCGCTGTAGCTCAGGAGCGCGAAGCCCCAGCCGATCGTGAAGACGACGGCGGCGATGACGCCCAGGACGAAGAAGACCGGCCGGTTGCCGAGTCGTCGTCGCGCGCCGGTGGCCGGGCCGGCGTCGTGGGACACGGCTTCGTCGGGCTTGGACGGCATGCGGGAATCTCCGAACGTGGGGGCTACGTTGTCTAAGATAACCCTGTCCCGACAGGGTTCTGATCCACCCCCGCCTTGTCCCGCGCGGCGGTCCCGTACTGCGGATATCCGGTACCGGAGCGGCGCATGTCGGCCCATCACGACCATCCGAGGTGTCTTCTCCATTGTCCGAGCGCTTGCGGCTCATGGCCGTACATGCCCACCCAGACGACGAGTCAAGCAAGGGCGCGGCCACCATGGCGCGCTACGTGAGCGAAGGTGCGGAGGTGCTGGTCGTCACCCTCACCGGTGGCGAACGCGGTTCGATCCTCAACCCGGCCATGGACCGCCCCGAGGTCCTGGAGAACATCGGCGAGGTGCGCCGCCAGGAGATGGAGGAGGCCCGGCGCATCCTCGGCGTCCGCCAGGAGTTCTCCGGCTTCGTCGACTCCGGGCTGCCCGAAGGCGACCCGCTGCCCCCGCTCCCCGAGGGCTGCTTCGCCCTCCAGCCGCTGGAGGTCGCGGCCGAGCCCCTCGTGCGCTCGGTCCGCGAGTTCCGCCCGCACGTCCTGCTCACCTACGACGAGCAGGGCGGCTACCCGCACCCCGACCACATCATGTGCCACAAGGTCTCGGTCGAGGCGTTCGACGCCGCGGGCGACCCCGACCGCTACCCGGGCACCGGCGAGCCGTGGCAGCCGCTCAAGCTCTACTACCACGTGTCCTTCCCGCGCGAGCGCTTCGAGGCCATCGCCAAGGCCCTCAGCGAGCGCGGCCTGGAAAACCCGTTCGCCGAGTGGATGGAGCGGATGGAGGAGCGCGACTACCCGCAGTGGGAGGTCACCACGCGGGTCAGGTGCGAGGAGTACTTCGAGACCCGGGACCGCGCCCTCATCGCGCACGCCACCCAGATCGACCCCAACGGCTTCTGGTTCGCGGTCCCCATGGACATCCAGCGCGAGGTGTGGCCCACCGAGGAGTACCACCTGGCGCGCTCCATGGTCGACACGGAGCTCCCGGAGGACGACCTCTTCGCGGGCCTGCGCGACACGGTGTGAGAATGGTCGGTATGAACCACCCCGCGCTCCAGCTCGCAGCCTCCAGCAACCCCGTGGCCGACCTGGCCTCCCCAGGCATCCTGGGCTTCACCGTCATCGCGCTCATCGGCGGGGCCCTGTTCCTGCTCATGCGCTCCATGAAGGGACACCTGGACGTGGCGCGCTCGGGCGACTTCGACCAGCGCGCCGCCGGGGCCACCGTCCCTGCCGAGAAGAGCGCGGAGGACGACTAGGGAGAGCCCTCCCGGACGCCTTCGGATGAGCGGGCGCCGTCCTGGCGGGCGCGAGCCCGGATGATCCGGGAGAGACAACCAGGTCAGAACCTGACCACGGCCCCGCGCGGCCGGACCGGCCGCGCGGGGCCGCGGTGTGTTCCACCCCGGCGCGTGTCCGACGCCTCGGCTCGGGCAGAGTTGAGTACATGCCCAACCGTCTCGCCCAAGCCACCAGCCCCTACCTGATCCAGCACGCCGGGAACCCGGTGGACTGGTTCCCCTGGGGGGACGAGGCGTTCGCCGAGGCCCGGCGGCGCGACGTGCCCGTGCTGCTGTCCATCGGCTACGCCGCCTGCCACTGGTGCCACGTCATGGCGCACGAGTCCTTCGAGGACGAGCCCACCGCCCAGCTCATGAACGCCGGGTTCGTCAACGTCAAGGTCGACCGCGAGGAGCGGCCCGACGTGGACTCGGTGTACATGGAGGCGACCCAGGCGATGACCGGCCAGGGGGGCTGGCCGATGACCGTCTTCATGACCCCCGACGGCGCGCCCTTCTACTGCGGGACCTACTTCCCCCGCGAGCACTTCCAGCGGCTGCTGATGGGCGTCTCCCAGGCGTGGCACGCCGACCGCGCCGGAATCCTGGAGCAGGGAGGGCGGGTGGTCGACGCGCTGAGCGGACCGCGCGTCCCGCCCGGCGGCGAACCCCCGGACGCGGCCACCCTCGCCTCCGCCGTCGGGCGGCTCTTCGAGGGCTACGACCACGAGCGGGGCGGCTACGGCGACGCCCCCAAGTTCCCGCCGTCCATGATCATGGAGTTCCTGCTGCGCCACCACGCCCGCGTCGGCGACGGGGGCACCGGGCGGACCGCCCTGGAGATGGTCCGGCACACCGCCGCGGAGATGGCCCGCGGAGGCATGTACGACCAGGTCGGCGGCGGCTTCGCCCGCTACTCGGTGGACGCCGGATGGGTGGTGCCGCACTTCGAGAAGATGCTGTACGACAACGCCTTGCTGCTGCGCGCCTACACCCACCTGTGGCGCCGGACCGGGGATCCCCTGGCCCGCAGGATCGCCCTGGAGACCGCTGACTGGATGGTCGCGGACCTGCGCACCGAGGAGGGCGGATTCGCCTCGGCGCTGGACGCCGACAGCGAGGGCGAGGAGGGCCTCTTCTACGTGTGGACGCGCCCGCAGCTGCGCGAGGCGCTGGGCGAGGAGGACGGCGACTGGGCCGCGGAGCTGTTCGGCGTCACCGAGGACGGCACCTTCGAGCACGGCTCCTCCGTGCTCCAGCTGCGCGCCGACCCCGATGACGCCCCGAGGCACGCCCGTGTCCGCGCCCGCCTGCGGCAGGCGAGGGCGCTGCGGGTGCCGCCCGCCCGCGACGACAAGGTCGTCGCGGCCTGGAACGGCCTGGCGGTCGCCGGGCTCGCGGAGGCGGGGGCGCTGCTGGAGCGCCCCGACCTGGTGGACCGCGCGCGGGAGGCCGCGCGGCTGCTGACCGGGACGCACTACTCGCGGGGGCGGCTCGCGCGCACCTCCCGCGACGGGGTGGCGGGCACCAGCACGGGCGTCCTGGAGGACTACGCCGACGTCGCGGAGGGGCTGCTCGCCCTGCACGCCGTCACCGGCGAACCGGAGTGGGTCGCGGTCGCCGGGGAGCTGCTGGAGACCGTCCTGGACCGCTTCCCCGACGGCCAGGGCGGGTTCTACGACACCGCGGACGATGCCGAGGCCCTCTTCAACCGGCCCCAGGACCCCACCGACAACGCCGCCCCGTCGGGGCGGTTCGCTGCGGCGGGCGCGCTGTTGGGCTACGCGGCGCTCACCGGTTCGACCAGGCACCGGGAGGCCGCCGGGGCCGCGCTGTCCCTGGCCGCCGTGCTCGCGGAGAAGGCCCCCCGGTTCGCGGGCTGGGGGCTGGCCGTGGCCGAGGCGTATCTGGCGGGGCCGCTGGAGATCGCCGTGGTCGGCCCCGAGTCGGACCCCGACACCGATTCCCTGCACCGGGCCGCGCTCCTGGCCACCGCTCCCGGAGCCGTGGTGACCAGGGGGAACGGCGTCGACGACGGCGGCATAGGACTGCTGCGCGACCGCCCGCTGGTCGGCGGGCGCCCCGCGGCGTACGTCTGCCGGGGTTTCACCTGTCGGCTGCCCGTCACCACCGTCGACGCCCTGGTCGCGGAGCTGGAGCTGGCCTGACGGGCCGCTCGGCCGCCCTGCCGGGGCGGCGGTCCCGGGCATCGGGGCCGGGCACCCTTCCGGAGCAAGCCCCCACGCGGGCTCCGAAAGGGTGCGGCCGTGAGGTTCGCGGTCAGGGTGGATATGCTCTCGCCCTCGCGCGTCCCCTTCTGATGGGATGCAGGGGGTTCCCGAACGGTTCGCGAATGGGGACGATGAATCAGGGCCGTTTCCCGCGTGGGCACCGACGGCCCGGCGGGAGACTGAGAGGAGGAGTGCATGCGGGTATCCGCGGCCGCGACGCTCCCACTGGCGGCCGTGCTCGTGGCGGCCTCGGGATGCGGGATGGACGGCCCCTCGCGGGTGCTGCCCGGCCTGGCGCACCCGGCGGCCTCGGCCGCCTCCGGGCACCGGATGCCGGAAGGGGCCACCCTGCACGACTACAACGGGATCAACCTGGTGCTGCCGCCCGGTTGGCAGGTCGGCGTCACCGACGACTGCCTCTCACCGCCGGGGGCCGAGCCCTCGCCCGGAGGTGACTGCCCCCACTCGGCGCTGCGCATCCGGCCGAACGCGGTCGAGGGCGGCTTCATCGACGCCGAGGGCGAGGACCTCGACGACCCGGAGAAGTGGCAGCGCCCCTGGGCGGCCTGCCCGAAGGCCCCCGAGCTGACCGACCCGATCAAGGCCGAGTCCGCCGAGATCACCGACCGGGGGAACTTCTTCCTGGTCAGCGGGGAGCGGGTGGAGTTCAGCGAGTGGACCGTCGCCTGCACGGGAGGCGCCGGCTTCCGCACGCGCGCCTGGTTCGTCGCGGAGGCCGGCCTGGAGTTCGACGTCCCGGTCCTGCTGGAGGACGCCGCGGACGGCTACACCGAGATCGTCCGCTCCATCGACCTCTCCCGCCACAAGACCGCCGACTAGGGAAGCTCCGCCCCCACCCGGAATGATCACGGGCTTTCCGCCCTGCCAGGCCCCGAAACGGGCGGAAAGCCCAAGACCGCCAACGAGACCCTCGCAACGGACGGTATGGGCGCGGGGTGATTCGGCGTCGGGAGGAGGGGACCGACCGATGACCGTGACTCAGCTGGTCAGCCGGATTCCCGACAGGAGCCGGTCCACGACCTCGGGCTGCTGGTCGGGCTGGCGGATCTCCAGGTACAGGGTCCGGTCGTGCTCGCGGTGCCGCAGCGCCGCGGCGGTGAACGTCCCCCCTTCGGGGCAGTCCAGCCACTGCCAGACCTCGCCCTCCCAGCGGGCGTCGGAGAACGGGCGCTGCTGGGGGGTCCCCGCGCAGGGGACGGAGTCGACCAGTCCGTCAAGGCGCGGCCCCCGCTCGTCGGAGTCGAGCAGCCCGGCGAAGACCCCGGACACCTCCGCGTCGGGGTCGGGCCAGGACGGGACGTCGGTGGCCACCAGCAGCCCGGGTTCGTGGCCGCCGACCATCCCCAGCTCGCGCGGCGACCAGCCGTTGGCCTGCACCTGGCGCGCCCACGGCAGCGGGACCAGCACGTGGATCTCGCCGCTGGAGTCGTAGACGTCCACCAGCGACACCCCGGGGGAGGCGGCCGCCGCCGTGCTCCCGGACAGCACCGCCAGCGCCGTCGCCGTCGTCACCGCGATCCGGGTCCAGGCGGCCCGGTGGCGCCGCCACCACGGCACGGCGACCTCCAGGTCGGGCGACATGCGGATCGCCCGGATACGGGAGGTGAAGGTGGCCGCGTCCGGGGGCCGGTCGGCCCGGTTCGGCGACAGCGCGGACATGATCAGCTCGTCCAGGGCGGGCGGCAGGCCCGGGCGGACCCGGCTGGGCGGGACCCGCGCCGGCGGGCGGGGCGGGCGTCTGCCGGTGAGCAGCTCGTAGGCGACCGCGCCCAGCGAGTACACGTCGGCGCGCACGTCGATGTCACCGCCGACGACGCTCTGCTCCGGCGACATGTACCCCGGGGTGCCCGCGGCCGCGGTGAACCCGGACGCCTCGTCGATGCTCTTGGCGAAGCCCAGGTCCGCCACGAGCACCCGCTCGCCGACCGGACTCGACTGCAGCAGCACGTTCGATGGCTTGATGTCGCGGTGGATCGTGCCGTGCCGGTGCAGGACGGTGACGCCCTGGCCGATTTCGGTCAGCAGGCGCAGCGCCTCGTCCATAGGCAGAGGCCCTGCGGCGATTCGGTCGGCGACGCTGCCGCGGTCCGCGTACGTCATCACGAAGTACGGGCGCTCATCAGGCAGTGTTCCGATATCGTGGACCCTTACCAGCCATTCAGAGTCGGCCTGGCGTAGGATCCGTGCTTCTTCGACGAAACGATGGTGGATGTCGAGTTGATGTGACCAGTTCTCGGCCAGCACTTTAATGGCGACCGGGGTGTCGAGCAGATCGTCATGCCCCAGCCAAACGGTGGCGAACGAGCCCGAGCCCAGCCGTCGGAGAACGCGATAGCGCCCAAAACGCTCCGGTTGTGCCACAGCTACAGCTTTTACCATGTCCTCAGCCGCCAAACGTCACGTTTTGTCTCGGTCCCGGGGGAGCCGGTGAAGCGGAGCGCCCATCTAAGAGGCGCGTCAACCCTTTGACCGGGGTTGTGCGTGTAATAAAAGGATGACCGTCGTCAGTGGGGAGTTGCCCGTCGTGCGTAACGCAGACCAGCCTTACGGATCAACCCATGCCAGCCCTGGCGAAGAGGAATCCCTCGAAGACCTGGCCCGCAGGGCCAAAGCCGGGGACAAGCCGGCCCTCGAAGAACTCCTGCGCCGGATCCAGCCCGAGGTCCTGCGCCGCTGCGCCCGGTTCCTGCCCTACCGCCAGGACGCCGAGGAGGCGTGCCAGGACGCGCTCATGCGGGTCGCCGCCAGCATAGAGCGGTTCCGGGGGGAGTCGCTCTTCACGACGTGGCTGTACACGGTGGTCTCCAACTCCGCGCGGCAGACCTACCGGTCCATGAAGCGCCGCGCCGCGGAGATGCCGACCGAGGCCGACCGCATCCCGCACCAGAGCGACCCGCGCACCACCAGCGTCATCGCCGGATCGCGGATCGACCTGCTGGAGGCCCTCGACCAGCTGGAGCGCGACCGCCCCAACCTGGTGGCGCCGCTGGTGCTGCGGGACCTGTGCCAGATGGAGTACGGGGAGATCGCCTCGGAGCTCGACCTGGCGCTGGGAACGGTCAAGTCCCGGATCCACGAGGGGCGCAAGCGGGTGCGCAAGTCGCTCGCCGTGAGCTGAGCGGGCGATTCGCGGGCCGGAGTGCCGGGGATGTCGTCCGGGGGCCGGTTTCTTGGCTAACGTTGAGTGGACCGCCGACGCCGCGCCGTCGGACGACCGTTTCCACGGCACGTCCGCCGGTCGCGCCGTGACCGCGGCGGGGTCCGGCCTTCGCCCCCTCCCCGCCGCGTCCGTGGACCAGGTCACGCGAAAGGCGCGGGAGCGAGCGCTCCGGGAGGGCGGAGACAGGGCGGTGGCCGCGGAGGCGGTCCTCCGCGGGTCCGTCGAGAGACCTTTTGGACCGGTGCTCTGAGGAGCACCGGAGTAGCGAGAGAGGTATCCGTCCCATGGGTCTGCTGCGCGACCCCCTCTACCGGCTGTACGAGCGGCGCCTCGAGCGCGCGCTCGGCACGTTCGAGACGCCCAGGCACGTGGGCGTCATCCTCGACGGGAACCGCCGGTGGGCCAAGACCAGCGGACTCGCCAACGTCAAGGAGGGGCACCAGGCGGGCGCCGACAAGATCTTCGAACTACTCAACTGGTGCGACGAGGTCGGTGTGCAGGTGGTCACGCTGTGGCTGCTGTCCACGGACAACCTCACCCGCCCGCCCGAGGAGCTCGAACCCCTCCTCGCCATCATCGAGAACACCGTCAAGCGGCTCCGCAGCGAGGGCTGGCGGGTCAACCCCATGGGGTCCCTGGACCTCCTGCCCGATGAGACCGCCCGTGTCATGAAAGAGGCGGGTACGGCCACATCCGGCAATCCCGGCCTGATTGTGAACGTGGCCGTTGGGTATGGGGGAAGGCGTGAGATCGCTGACGCGGTTCGGTCGCTCCTCCTGGCCGAGGCGGCCAAGGGCACCACGATCGAGGAGCTCGCGGAGCGCCTCGACCTGGAGCACATCGCCGAGCATCTCTACACCCGCGGTCAGCCCGACCCCGACCTCCTCATCCGGACGTCGGGGGAGCAGCGCCTCTCAGGCTTCCTGCTCTGGCAGAGCGCGCACTCGGAGTTCTACTTCTGCGAGGTCTTCTGGCCTGCCTTCCGCAAGGTGGACTTCCTGCGCGCGCTCCGGTCCTACGGCGCGCGGAACCGGCGCTTCGGCTCGTGAGCGCGACCCCCTCCCCACCCCCGGACAGGAAGCGACACGCGTAACCCGCTGTTCACGAAGCGGGCCACGTCGGGGTCTTGTTCTTTCAGGCGAGCCGGGTACCGTCGGTATCGGTGGAAGGTGTACATCCTTCCACTCGGGAGGCCCCGACCCATTGACGGTCCTGAACGATCAGGAACTCTTCACGACGAGGGCCGGCCCCGGTCCTCGCGGGGCTGGTCCCGGTCCTTGGATTCCCGTGATTCTAGGGCGCTCCGACGCGCCCAGGGGGAGAACGAGTGGCTAGTTCCTCGACCGTCCGCCGCAGCCCTGCCGGCCCCACCTCCTCGACCGAGGACGGCACGCGGCGCACCTACGTGCTCGACACCAGCGTCCTTCTCGCGGACCCGATGTCGATCACCCGCTTCGCCGAGCACGAAGTGGTCCTGCCGATCGTCGTCATCACCGAACTCGAGAGCAAACGCCACCACCCCGAACTGGGCTACTTCGCCCGCGAGGCGCTGCGCAGGCTCGACGACCTCCGGGTCGCCTTCGGCGGCCTCGACGCCCCGGTGGACGTCAACGAGCAGGGCGGCACCCTGCGGGTGGAGCTCAACCACAGCGATCCGGGCATCCTCCCGGCCGGTTTCCGGCTCGGGGACAACGACACCCGGATCCTGACGGTGGCGCGCAGCCTCGCCGCGGAGGGCAGCGATGTCGTCCTGGTCAGCAAGGACCTCCCCCTGCGGATCAAGGCGGCGTCGGTCGGCCTGGCAGCGGACGAGTACCGCGCCGAGCTCGCCATCGAGCACGGCTGGACCGGCATGGCGGAGCTGGAGGTTCCGGCGCACGAGATCCAGGAGCTCTTCGACGAGGGGACGGCCGAGGTCGAGACCGCGCGGGACCTGCCCTGCCACACGGGCCTGGTGCTCGTCTCCGAGCGGGGCAAGGCCCTCGGGCGGGTGCTCCCCGACAAGTCGGTGAAGGTGGTCCGCGGCGACCGCGACGTGTTCGGCCTGCACGGGCGCAGCGCCGAGCAGCGCATCGCGCTCGACCTGCTCACCGACCCCGACGTGGGCATCGTGTCCCTGGGCGGCAGAGCGGGCACGGGCAAGTCCGCGCTCGCGCTGTGCGCGGGCCTGGACGCGGTGCTGGAGCGCCGCCAGCACCGCAAGGTCGTGGTGTTCCGGCCGCTGTACGCGGTCGGCGGCCAGGAGCTGGGCTACCTGCCGGGCAGCGAGTACGAGAAGATGTCGCCCTGGTCGCAGGCCGTGCACGACACCCTCTCGGCGCTCACCACGCAGGACGTCATCGACGAGATCGTGGACCGCGGCATGCTGGAGGTCCTGCCGCTCACCCACATCCGGGGTCGCTCCCTGCACGACTCCTTCGTGATCGTGGACGAGGCGCAGTCCCTGGAGCGCGGCGTGCTGCTGACGGTGCTGTCCCGCCTCGGGGAGAACTCCCGTGTGGTCCTCACCCACGACGTCGCCCAGCGGGACAACCTCCGGGTGGGCCGCTACGACGGCGTGGTGGCCGTGATCGAGAAGCTCAAGGGGCACCCCCTGTTCGCACACGTCACCCTGACCCGCTCCGAGCGGTCCCAGATCGCCGCGCTGGTCACCGAGATGCTGGAGGGCTGACACCCCGACCGCCCGCACGCGGGCGTGGTTCCCGCGAACCACGCCCGCCCGGTCGCGGACCCCCGTCGACGTGCGGAAGCCCCGTCGTCACTCCATCGCGCGCAGGGCCCGGCCCAGCCGGCGCGCGTCGCGCAGGCGGTGCTCGTAGCGGGCGCCCGCCACCAGGAGGAGCAGGCCCGCCGCGCCCACCGGGATCCAGTTCGGCAGGACCAGCATGATGTCCCAGAGCGGCGGTCCGAACGCCCTGGCCGTGGTCAGCAGCAGGACCAGCGCGCCCACCAGGAGCGGCGCCTGGAGCCGCCACCGGGCCCCCGCCAGCGTCGCCGCGAGCGACCCCGCGCCCAGCACCGCGATCCGCCACGGCTCGGCCGCCGACGTGAGGGCCACCACCAGGCCCGGGGCGAACAGCAGCGCCAGTCCGGGACCGTAGACCAGCCAGGTGCTCGTCCCGGGGCGGCCGCGCCGCAGCACGCTTCCCGCGGCCAGCGCCGCGAGCGCGGGCACCACCGTGTACGGCTCCGGCTCGGCGACCCGCATCCAGCCCAGGAACACCCACCCGGCGGCCAGCAGCAGCACCGCGCCCACGGCGCCGAGCCAGGACCGCCCGGGCCGGGGCGCGCCGGCCGCCGCGATGACGCCGAGGCAGGCCAGCGCGGCGCTGGTCAGCTCCGGCCGCCCGCCACCGGTCAACGTCAGCAGCACCGAGGCCGCCCCCAGAGCACCGGCCGCGCACTCGGCGGCCAGCAGCACGGGGGCGTCCATCCGGCCCAGGTACGGAACCAGCACCACACCCGCCACGACGACGAGCACCGCCAGCGCGGCCACCTGCGCGGGCTGTCCCAGCGCCAGCGGCAGCGCCATCGCGAAGCCCCCGGTGGCCAGCACCGCGACCACGGCCGCGCCGCGCGGGAAGACCGAGGTCCGCCCGGTCCCGGCGGAGCCCGACGGCGCGGCCGCCATCAGGCAGGTCGCGGCGACGACCGCCGACAGGCCGAGCACCACCAGCGTGGCGATGGGCTCGGCGAGCCCCCAGGCCACCGCCAGGCTCGCGGGCCACAGCGACGCGGCCCCGGCCCACGCCGACACGCGGGGGTCGCGCGCCAGCGCGGCCACCCCCGCCAAGGAGGTCGCCACCAGCATCACCCAGCCCAGCGCCACCCCGTACGACATGCCCGTGGCGGTCGCGTACGGAACCAGAACCGGCGTGACCAGCATGATCGCGGTGGGCGCGAGAGCCCCGGCCGCCCGCGCCCGCACCGCGACCAGCACCGCCAGCGCGCCCGCGGTGACCACCGGCAGCAGCAGCGGGTCGGCGCCGACGCCGCCCCACGGCGCCAGCACGCCCCCGGAGGGGGCCGACAGGCCGGCGGGGCCGGTTCCGGTCCACGCCGCCCCCGCCCAGGCGTAGGGGGCGAACAGGACCGCCCCGAGCCGCCCGGCCGCCGTTCCCCCCGCCACCAGCAGCGCGGTCCCGCCCGCGGCGGCCACCACCCGGCCCGCCGCGCGCGGGAGCGCCGCCGCGAGCGCGAACAGCAGCAGCGCCGCCAGCGCGGCGACCAGCCCCAGGGACTCCGGCACGACGGCCGTCGACAGCGAAGCGGCCAGCACCATGGCCAGCGAGGCGCCGATCAGACCGCTCCTCTGCTCGGGGCGGTCCGGTGGCGGCGGGGACGCGGGCCCTCGCGCCGCCCACTCCCGGGCCGCCGAGGCGCTGGGCGCCAACGCGATCCGCAGCCGCCCGCCCGCCCACCGGCCGGACCCCGCCCGCAGCCGCGCCGCCAGCGCCAGCCCGGCGGCCGTGGCCAGACCCACGAACGGCAGCCAGCGCTGGTCGGCGGCCACCCCGGCGAACGGCAGCGCGGCGTATCCGGCGGACACCGCGAGCGCCAGGGCGAGCCCCGCGACCATGGCGAGGACCCGCGACACCGTCGGCGCCTCCGCCCGGGTGCGGTCCGAGACGCCGGACGCCGCCACCAGGGCCGCGGCGCCCAGCACGGCCAGCACCAGGACCGTGCGCAGCGGTGCGGACAACGCCCAGCCGGCCGTCGTCACCGCCACGAAGACCCCCGACCACAGCGCGGCGTGCGCGACCCGTCCGGTCCCGCGCGCCGACCGCCACAGAAGAAGCCCCGCGGTGCCCACCGCGACCGCCAGCGCGAGGTCGTACCGCACCTCCAGGTGGGCCAGTGCCAGCGGGACGAGCAGCCCGCCCGCGACGGAGGCCGCCGACAGCACCGAGCCGCGGCCCCGTCCCAGCCCGGCGCACAGCGACAACGCGGTCAGCGCCACCGCGCAGGCCGCGAGGAACACCACGGGGTCGTCGCCGGAGGGGCGTCCCACCAGTGGGAGCGCCGTCCACGCCGCGGCCTCGGGAAGCCACGTGTGCCGGGCCGCCAGCAGCGGGCCCAGCAGCACGGCCAGGATCCGGTCCCCGACCAGCAGCAGGGACCCCGCTGCGAGCACCCCCGACAGCACGGTCAGCGCCTGGCGCGCGTCGGCGCGCGACCCTGTCGCGGCCGGGGCGGCGCCAGGAGCGTACGTGTGCGTGGCCGCCACGAGCGCCAGCAGCGCGCCCAGCGCGACGGCCAGCGAGGCCGGGGCGGTACCGGCCCAGGCGGCCCACGTGACAGCGGCCGCCGTCGGCGCGGTCGCCGCCGCGTCCAGCGCGACGACCTGGGGAACGCGCCCGCCCAGGCGCGCGGGAACCGTCGCGCATCCCACCGCGGCCGCGGCCACGACCGCCATCGCCAGGGCCGACGCGACCGGAGGGGCGTCTCCGACCGCCAGCACGGCGGCCGTCAGCCCGGTCAGCGCGAAGACCCCCGACGCCGCGGTCGCCGCGCGGACCGCGGCGGAGGCGGCGAGCACCGTCGCGGCCCCGGCGCACACCGTGAGCACGCACAGCACCGCGATCGTGGCCCCCGGCCCGGTCAGCGAGGCCGAGACGGCCAGTACACCCGTGAACCCGGCACACCCCAGCGCGGCGCCCGCCACCATCCGGGAGGGCCCGGCGGACAGGGGAGGCGCGCCGGGCGCTCCCGAGGGGATCGGGGCCGGAGTCCCCGGTGCGCGGGCCCTTCCGGTGACGACCCACTGCTCGGGTCTCCGGGGGATCCGGCGGTCCAGCCGTCCCGGGCCCGGAGGCAACGGGACTCCGGTCGATTTGTCGACAACGCCGGCGCGGCGGTCGGCCAGTACGGACAGAGTGAGCAGGATCGCGGCGGTCGCGGTCAGCGCGGCCGCGAGCAGCGCGCCGGACAGCCATGCCGCGCCGACCAGCGCGGCCGTGGTGGAGACCGCCACCAAGGCGGCGGCCGTACCGCGCCGGGCGCGTCCCCGGACGCACCAGGCGGCCGAGGCGAGGAGGGCCAGTCCCGCCACCGCGGTGGTCCCGGCGGACGGCTCGCCCGCGACCGCCGTCCCCGAGGCCTGCCCGAGCGGACCGAGGAGCGCCTGCGCGAGCAGCGGCGCCGCGACCACCCCGGCACCGGCCAGCGCGAACCCCGCTGCCGCGCTCGCGGCGCGCCGGGCGGGGACCGGAAGCGAGCGCCGGTGCCCGGCCACGGCCAGGAGCGCGAGCACCGAGACAGCGGAGGAGACCCCCGCCGCCACGGTTCCGACGCCCAGCGCCCAGCCCGCCGCGAGGAGCAGCGGCACCGCGAGCGCCGAGTCCAGCGCCGCCACCTGGTCGCGGCGGCCGCCCCAGCGGTCCAGCGCGGTCGCCGTCCCGGCCACCAGCAGGGCCGTCCCCAGCAGGGCGGCGACCACCACGGGAGCCGGTACCCGCCACACCGCCCCGGACGCGGCGACCGCACCCGAGACCAGCACCACGGCCGCCGCCGAGTACGTCACCCGCGCCACCGGGGCCGAGCCCAGCGGCGCGGACGCCGCGGCGCCCGCCACGGCGGCGACGGCCAGCGTCCCCACGGTCGCCACCGCCGGCAGCGGCGCGGCCAGCGAACCGCACACCGCCAGCGCCCCCGCCAGCAGACCCAGCGAAAGGGCGGTCGTCGCGGTGCGCCGCCGCGCCGCCGCGCCCCACCAGCCGCCGGTCCCCCCGCCGGAGGACCGGGGCGCCAGCGCCACGGCCATCAGCAGGACGGAGACCGCCGCGAGCACCGCCACCGACACGGCGCGCCCCGCCAGCAGCCCCGACACCACCGCGACGAGCGAGGCCGTCGCCAGCGCCGACACCGTGGTCCAGGACCGGTTCAGGGCCGTGGTCAGCGCGCTCGTCCCGATCCCGGTCGCGGCCAGGGCCGCGGCCAGCCCCAGCAGCCACGCGTCGGACAGTTCCACCAGCGTGAACGGTCCCCGCCAGGGCCGTGCCGCCTGTCCGACCAGGCCGAGCAGCGGAGCCGTCGCCACCGCCCCGGCCAGTCCGGACACCGCGAGCGCGGCCGACACCACCCACAGTGTTCCGCCGCCCCGTGCGGAGGGCCGGCGGCCCATGACCACCGCGGCGGCGGCCGCGCCCGCCGCGAACACCGCGACCATCCCCGCCGGGGCGGCGCCGACGCCTCCCGCCAGTGCCGGAACCGCCGCCAGCCAGGCCAGCGCCGCGCCTCCGCCGGACAGGGAGGACACGGGGTCGGAGGACGAGCGCGCGTCCAGCAGCGCCACGGATCCCGCCAGCGCCAGCGCGGCCGCCGCCCAGATCCCGCCGGCCCCGCCGAACAGCGCGGGCAGCGTGAGCGAGGCCAGAGTGAGCAGCGCCGAGGCCGCCGCCGAGCCGGCCCAGGCCGTCACCGCCAGGCCCCGGACCAGGCGGGCCGGGCCGGCCCCCGGCACGGAGCGCAGCGCCGCGTTCCCCAGCGCCGTCACCGCCAGGGCGACCGGGACGGAGTCCGCGCCGAACGGGAGCGCCAGGCCCGCCAGCACCGGGACGGGCTGGGCCAGCAGCAGCGCCAGCACGCGCGGGCCGCGCAGCGGCGCCAGCCTCGGATAGGCCGCCAGCAGGGCGCACGCCACCGCCAGTACGCCCGCCGCGTACCCCGGGAGCGGAACCGGGACGTCGACGACCAGCCACAGCGCGACCCCGTCCAGGCACACCAGCGCGGCCGCCAGCGCGCCGACCGTCTCGGCGGTGGCCCCCATGCCGCGCCGGTGCAGGGGGCGGGCCGCGTACGCGGTGAGCGCGGTGGACCCGCCCAGGATCAGCGCGCGCGTGCCGACGCCCAGGTCGCTCCAGGTGACGACGGTGAACACCAGGGCCGCCACGGCGACGAGCAGGCCGCCGAGACCGAGCAGGATGTTCTGCACCGACCGCGCGGACAGCTCCCGCCGAGGGCGCCGCGGGGCCCTCGGAGCGGGCGCGGGGCGCGCGGCCGGTGCGGCCGGGGCGGAGGGGAGGGGCGCGCCGGCGCCCGTCGCCGTCCCCGCGAGGGCGGGGGGCGGGGAGGCGCCGACCGGGGCGGGTGCCGGGCCGGGGAAGGGCGGTGCCGGGCGCCGCCGGGCGGCGAGCATCGCGTCGCGCACGGCGCGCAGCTCGCGGACGAGGGCGTCCCGTTGGGTGTAGAGCGCGTGGCGCTCGTACTCCAGCCGCTGGATCCGCGTCATGACCTGTCCCAGCCGGCTCGCCGCGGGACCGGTCAGCGGAAGCCCGCACGCGTGGCAGAACGGGGTCCCGGGGGCGAGGGGGGCCGAGCAGTCCGGGCACTGGGGGGCTGGGCCGTACGGATTCATGACCGCCACACTCGCAGTCGTCGGGACCACGGGCCATCACTTCTCGTACTCAACCCGCGGTGAGTAGCGGAGGGGCGTCGTGAGTACTGGGTGTCCGGCGCGGCGACGGGGCGGCGACGACGGGCGGGGGTCGGGGCCGCGCGGAGCGACCCGGTTCACGGTCCCCACAGGCCCCTGTCCGGTGATCGTGCTGTCATCCCCCCGAAATCCTCGGTTTCGGGGGGATGACAGCACGATCGCCAACGGAAGCCGCGCGGAACGGTCATCGTGGGCGCGGTCTCGACCGGCACCCGCTGTTGCCGCCCGGGAGCGCGCCGCGATTCGACGGTACGGAGAGACGGTGAATGGTCACTTATCGTGTTGTGATCCACCTCATATCGATTTCGGTGTTATGTGCCTGTGATCATGCGGCAGGGTGGGTGCCGTTCCCTAAGAGCCCCGAGAGTCGCGCGGACCGCGTGCTGGATGCGGGAACCCCCTTCAGCGAGCGCGCGATGATCTCCGGTGACACGGGCGGCCGGTGGTACCTGCCCAACCCCGCCCGTCACCGCCTCCGTGAGACCCCCGACACGAGATCCGGGGCGCGTTCGATCGCATGTGGACCACCGGGTGTGCGACCGTCGAAAGGCCAACCCTTGCTGAAAAACCGAATCTCGCTGCGAGTCGCCACGGCGGCCGGGGCGGCGGCGGTCGTCGTCGCGGGCACGGCGTTCGGAGTCTCCGCCTTCGCCGACGTTGGGGCCGGCCCCGACCAGACGGCCTCCGTCGCGGTGCTGCCGGGCGTGCCCGAGGCGGAGGAGACGCCGTTCTTCCCCGAACCCGAAGCCGACGACGCGGAGTCGCGCCAGACCCTCCTCCAGGACGCGGGCTCCAGGCGCGACCAGGTCGTCGGAAGCGGCTCGGTCTCGACCGAGGGCTCACTGGAGCAGGAGAAGGAGGAGGAAGAAGAGGAAGAGGAGGAGACTTCTTCGGGCGGTGGCGGCGCGGCGGTGCCCGCCGGAAGCTCCAAGGAGATCGCCCTCCAGATGCTGCCCGACTACGGCTGGGGCGAGGACCAGTTCAGCGGCTGCCTCGAACCCCTGTGGGAGAAGGAGAGCAACTGGAACCACCTCGCCGAGAACCCCAGCTCCGGCGCGTACGGCATCCCGCAGTCGCTTCCCGGCGACAAGATGGCCAGCGCCGGTTCGGACTGGCAGACCAACCCCGCCACCCAGATCAAGTGGGGCCTGGGCTACATCCAGGACCGCTACGGCAGCCCCTGCGAGGCATGGGCGCACTCCCAGAGCGTCGGCTGGTACTGACGCCCTGAGCCGTCGGCGCGGAGGCCGGCCCCTTCGGGGGCCGGCCTCCGCGCCGCTTCCGCGCCCCAAGCCCGGCGCGGGGCCCGGACGGCGGTGTCCCGCCGCCGTCCGGGGGCGTCCCGGAACGCCGGGACGCCGCCTCCCCGGGGCTAGCGCGAGTTGGTCATCGACAGCACGTCGAGGGCCTCGTCCAGCTGGGCCTCGGTCAGCCTGCCCGCGTCGACGTAACCGCGCTCGATGACGACCTGGCGGATCGTCTTGCGCTCGGCCAAGGCCTGCTTGGCGACCTTGGAGGCCTCCTCGTACCCGATGTAGCGGTTGAGCGGTGTGACGATGGAGGGCGAGGACTCGGCGTACTCGCGGCACCGCTCCTCGTTGGCCGTGATGCCCGCCACGCAGCGGTCGGCGAACACCCGGGAGACGTTCGCCAGCAGCCGGATCGACTCCAGCACGTTGCGGGCGATCAGCGGCAGCTGCACGTTCAGCTCGAAGTTGCCGGTCGAGCCGCCGAACGCCACCGCCGCGTCGTTGCCGACGACCTGCGACGCCACCTGGAGCATCGCCTCGCACAGCACCGGGTTGACCTTGCCCGGCATGATCGAGGACCCCGGCTGCAGGTCGGGCAGGAAGATCTCGGTCAGGCCGGTGCGCGGCCCCGAGCCCATCCACCGGATGTCGTTGGCGATCTTGCAGAAGCCCACCGCGATCGTGCGCAGCTGGCCGGACAGCTCCACCAGGCCGTCCCGGGCCCCCTGGGCCTCGAAGTGGTCGCGCGCCTCGGTCAGCGGCAGTCCGGTGACCCGGGCGATCTCGGCGATCACCTTGGGGGAGAAGCCCTCGGGGGTGTTGATGCCGGTGCCCACGGCGGTGCCGCCCAGCGGCAGCTCGGCCACGCGCGGCAGGCTGGCCTCCACCCGCTCCACGCCGTAGCGCACCTGCGCGGCGTACCCGGCGAACTCCTGTCCGAGGGTGACGGGGGTGGCGTCCATCAGGTGGGTGCGGCCGCTCTTGACCACCGTGGCGAACTCGTCCGCCTTGGCGGACAGGGCCGCCTCCAGGTGCCGCAGTGCCGGGACCAGCTCGTTGACGATCGCCGCGGTCGCCGCGATGTGGATCGAGGACGGGAAGACGTCGTTGGACGACTGCGACGCGTTGACGTGGTCGTTCGGGTGCACCGGCGCGCCCAGGCGGGCGGTGGCCAGGGTCGCGACGACCTCGTTGGTGTTCATGTTGCTCGACGTGCCGGAACCGGTCTGGAACACGTCGATCGGGAACTGGTCGTTCCACCGGCCCTCGGCGACCTCGAGGGCGGCCTCGCGGATCGCCTCGGCGAGGTCCGGCTTGATCACGCCGAGCTCCGCGTTGACGGTGGCGGCCGCGGCCTTGATATGGCCCAGCGCGGCGATGTGCGCGTGCTCGAGACCCTGCCCCGAGATGGGGAAGTTCTCGACCGCGCGCTGGGTCTGCGCCCGCCACTTGGCGTCGACGGGGACCTTGACCTCGCCCATCGAGTCGTGCTCGATGCGGAATTCACTCATTGGGAAAGACACCTCCAGGGAGACCTCAGAGCAAAAGACTGCCAGACCCTCTTGTGAGCCGGTGCCCGGGCCCCGCCGCCAGGCACAGAGATTCACACCTCACCGGCGCGGACCGGGAACGGGGCCGGCGTCCGACCGCGTTGGAGCGGCGCCCGCTTGCCCTCTTTGTTCTATCTGAGGTATAACAAATATAGAAGATAGAAGAAGGAGGGGACGATGGAACGCACGGGTGTCACCATCCGCGTCGAAGGACTGACCAAGCACTTCGGAAAGGTCGCTGCTGTCCAGGACCTGAGCTTCACCGCCGGGCCCGGTGTGATCACCGGATTCCTGGGCCCCAACGGCTCCGGCAAGACCACGACACTGCGCTGCCTGCTGGGACTGGTCCGGCCCACCGGGGGCGAGGCCGTGATCGGCGGGCGGCCCTACGCGCGCCTGGCCGATCCGCTGAGGACCGCGGGGGCGTCGCTGGAGGCGTCGAACTTCCACCCGGCGCGCAGCGGCCGCGCCCACCTGCGGATCCAGTGCCGGACCGCGGGCATCCCCCAGAGCCGGGTCGACGACGTGCTCGAACTGACCGGCCTGACCGACGCCGCGAACCGGGCGACACGCGGATACTCCCTGGGGATGCGCCAACGCCTCAACCTGGCGACGGCCCTGCTGGGCGACCCCTCGGTGCTGGTCCTGGACGAGCCCTCCAACGGGCTCGACCCCGCCGGGATCGCCTGGCTCCGGGGATTCCTGCGCAGACTCGCCGACGAGGGGCGCACCGTGCTGGTCTCCAGCCACATCCTCAGCGAGGTGCAGCAGACCGTCGACCGGGTCGTGGTCGTCTACCGGGGGCGCGGGGTGGCCGAGGGGACGCTCGGCGAACTCGACCCCGAAGGCGAGGGGCTGGAACGGGTCTTCCTCCGCCTGACCAGTGACACCCCCGCCGAACCGGCGGCGCGGACCTCCGGGAGGGAAGACCGATGACGCCGAGACTCGTGGTCGTGGAGATCGAGAAGTTCTTCAGCACCCGCGCCTGGTTCTGGACGGCGCTGCTGCTCGCGGTCGTGGCCGCGGGCGCGGTCGCCGTGATGGGACTGGCCGCCCCCTACAGCGACCCCCCGCTGCCCGGGATCGACACGGACCAGGGGGTCCGGGCCGCCGTCGGCGTGACGGCCCTCCTGGCCGCCGTCCCGGCCCTGGTCGGGGTGGTCGGGATGACGTCGGAGTACCAGCATCAGACGATCACCCCCGCGTTCCTGGCCGTCCCCCGGCGCTCTCCGGTGGTCGTGGCCAAGGTCGTCGCCTACGCCGTCATCGGCGCGGGGTACGGGGTGGTCGCCGCCGCCATGGTCGCGGCGTCGCTGGCCGGGTCCGCGCTCGTCCTCGACGTTCCCCTGGGGGCCGGAGCGCCGGAGATCGCCGGGATGCTGTTGCGGGTCGTCATGGCGATGACCGTCTACACCATGATCGGAGTGGGCGTCGGAGCGCTGGTGCGCCACCAGCTCACCGCGATCGCGGTCCTGGGCGGGGCCCTGTACTTCCTCGACCAGGTCCTGCTGGTCGTTCCCGGGGTGAACACCGTCTACCCCTATCTGCCCGGAGGGGCCACCGCGGCCCTGACCAACTTCACGCTGCTCGCGGAGCAGGCCGGAAGCGAGACGGGCCTGGCGATGCCGGACCTGCTCTCGCCGGGAGCGGGAGCCGCGGTGCTCGCGGGCTACGCCCTGGCGGCCGTCGCGGTCGCGGTGGTGCTGCCCGTGCGGCGGGACGTGGTGTGACCGGGCGGCCCGCGGCCGTCCGGGACGGGACCGGCGGGATGGTTCGCGACAATCGTCTCGGCGGCCGCGAGCCGGAAACGACTCGAGAGACACGACGAGGGGTACCGGGTGATCCTCAGCATCGACCTCGACAGCGAGGTACCGATCTACCAGCAGCTGCGGGACCGGGTGGTGGAGGCCATCGCCTCGGGCGAGCTGCGGGAGGGCAGCACCCTCCCCGCGACGCGCCAGCTCGGCGCGGATCTGGGGATCAACTTCCACACCGTGAACAAGGCCTACGACCTGCTGCGGCGCGAGGGGCTCCTGCGGCTGAACCGCAAGACGGGAGCGGTCATCCAGCGTGACCCCCGCTCCGGGCCGCCCGGGACGGCGTTCCTCCCCGACTGGGAGGCGCGGCTGGGCACCCTGCTCGCCGAGGCGGTGGCGCACGGGGTCACCGCGGAGGAGGTCGTCGGGCTCTGCCGGGACCGTCTGACAACGTTCCAGGGAACAGAACAAGGAGAGAAGCCGTGAACTACGTCTGGGTGCTCGCCTCGACACTGCTGGTGGCCACCGTCACCGCCGCGGCGTGGTCCGCGCCGGCCCTGGGGCGGCCGACCGTCCCGTTCGGGGTCCGGATCCCACCGGACCGCGCGGGCGACCCCGCCGTCGCGCACGTCGCGGACGGGTACCGCAGGGCGGTCCTGGTGCTCGGCGCGGGGGTTCTGGCCGCCGTGGTGCTGCTGTCCCTGGTGCTGTCGCCGGACATCGCCCTGGTGCCGGCCTCGGTCCTGCTCGCCGTCGGCCACACCGCCCTGCACGTGCGCGCCTTCCGGGCGCTGCGCGCCGCCAAGGAGCGGGGCCGGTGGTACGAGGGCAAGCGCCAGGCCGTCGCCTCGGACATCGGGCTGCGCACCGATCCGGTCCGGCTGCCGTGGCCGTGGATACTGCCGTCGGCGCTGGTCGCCGCCGGAACCGCGGTCGCGGGGGCCGTGCTGTACCCGGAGCTGCCGCCCGAGCTGGTCGTCGCCGTGCGCCACACCGCCGGGGAGACGCGGATCGAGACCGCCGCGACGTCGGTGTGGACAGCGTTTCCCATGGTCTTCGCGCAGGCGCTGCTGAGCGTGGGACTCCCGGGACTGCTCCGGCTGCTCCTGCGCTCGCGCGCCGACATCGACGCCGCGGCCCCGCACCGGTCCTCGGAGCAGTACCGTCGCTACCTGCGGATCTCCGCCCGCTGTCTGGCGGCCGCGGTCCTCGCCCTGAACACGTCGCTCGCGGGCCTCGCGGCGCTGGTGTGGACGGGGACGATGACCGACGGCGTGCTGGCCGGCCTCGTGCTGGCCCCCGGAGTCCTCGGAGCGCTGGGCCTCCTCGGAGTCCTCCTGGCCGCCGGCCAGAGCGGCTGGCGGCTGCGGAGCGGAGTGCCCGCCGACGAGGCCACCGGTTACGTCCAGCGCGACGACGACCGCTTCTGGCGCCTGGCGGGGACGGTCTACGTCAACCGCGAGGACCCCGCCCTGTGGGTCCCCAAGCGCTCCATGGGCATCGGGCAGACCATGAACCTCGGCCACCCCGCCGGGCTCGCGATCGCGGGGACCGTCCTGGCGGCCGTCGCACTCGCGGGGACCCTCCTCCTGGTCGGAGCGGTCCCGGCGGGGGGCGTGCTCTACGGCTGGGAACTGGTCTGACAACGATGTGCTCTCTCCGCCGATCTTGACCTTTCCGGGGTCTCGGAGCCGGTTGAGACCCCGAAAACGTCAAGATCGGCGAGAAGAACGGACCCGGGACACTAGCCGAGCTCCCGCGGTTTCGGGGAGCGGCGGAGCCAGCGGCGCCGGCGTCTGGGGGCGCTGACGCGCAGGGAGCCGAACAGGGAGAACCCCTCGATCTCCAGGACCGGTGCGTCGGGAACGGGGGAGGGGCGGGTCGAGGTCGTGCGCAGGCCCAGGAAGGACCAGCCGCGCACCCGGACCTCCATCCCCTCGGGCACCCGGATCTCGATCCGGCCGAAAAGGGCCGACGCGGTCATCCGCACCGTGTTGCGCGTCAGCAACGCGTCGCACAGGTCGACCTCGGCCGACCCGAAGAGCGCGTACACGACCTGATCGCCGTGCACCACCCACCGCCCGGCGCGCCCGTCGTTGCGGAACAGCGCGGAGACGGGCGCGGTGTCCAGGCGCAGCGGCTGCCGCTCGGGCGGCAGCAGGTCCCTGGTGACCTCCGGCAGTTCGCCGAGCGTGCGCGCCTCGTGCACCCGGTCGCTTCGCTCGCTGAACTCCTCCAGGTCCAGGCGGCCGTCCTCGGCCGCCTCGCGCAGCGCCCTGAGCACACGCTCGCGGTCCGCGTCCGAGGCGCGCAGCCGGGCGGGTGGTACTCGCTCGTTCACACGACCAAAGGTACTTCTTGCCGGGGGCGGACAGTAGGGCCGAGCCTTCGGGACCGCGGCCGCCCCGCCGCCTTCGATGATCTCGACGCCGGCGTTCCACGATGTCCGTTGTGTAGAACGCCGGCGTCGAGATCATCGAAGGATTCGACGCAGAACCCGGCGGTGTCCCGCCCTGGTGCCCGGCCCGCCGTAAAACCGCTGGAAAACTGCCGGACCCCGCGTCTACGGTGGGGTCCATGACTTCGTCGCCACGGCTGAACCAGTCGACATCAGAGCCGTCGCGGAGCCAGTCCCCGCCCGCGATCTCCCTGCGTGGAGTGGTCAAGCGCTTCGGTTCCCTGACCGCGGTGGACGGACTCGACCTCGACGTCCCCGAGGGGATCGTGCTCGGTCTGCTCGGCCCCAACGGCGCGGGGAAGTCGACCACCATGCGCATGCTCACCGCCCAGAGCCGCGCCGACTCCGGGCAGATCAGCATCCTGGGCCACCGCATCCCGCAGGAGTCCAAGTGGGCGCGCTCCCTCATGGGCGTGGTCCCCCAGCACGACAACCTCGACGAGGAGCTCACCGTCGAGGAGAACCTGCGGGTCTTCACCCACCTGTACCGGGTGCCGCGCGGGGAGCGCGCCGCCGCCGTGGAGCGGGCCCTGGACCTCGCGCACCTCAGGGACCGCCGCACCGCCTTCACCGGAAAGCTGTCCGGGGGCATGCGCCGCCGCCTGCTCATCGCCCGCGGCCTGGTGCACCGCCCCCAGGTGGTGCTGCTGGACGAGCCGACCGTCGGCCTGGACCCGCAGGTGCGCCAGGAACTGTGGGGCCTGATCACCGCGCTGCGCGCCGACGGAGTCACGGTCCTGATGTCCACGCACTACATCGAGGAGGCGGAACGGCTCTCCGACGAGGTGGCGCTCATGGCCAAGGGACGAATCGTCAACCGCGGGGCCCCGGCCGACCTGATCGCCGAGTTCGCCGGAAAGACGGTCGAGGAGTACGCGGCGGGCCCCGACGGGATCGAGGAGCTGGAGAGGACCGTGCACGCCGAGGGGTTCACCACGCGGCGCACCGGCTCGGCGCTGTCGGTGCTGCGCGCCGAGGAGCTCCCCGACTCGCTGCGCGACCGGCTCGGCACGGGGACGCGCCGGGCCGGCAATCTGGAGGACGTCTTCGTGACGCTGACGGGGGAGAAGGTCGAATGACGACGATGAGTGAGAACGTGGCGACGGCCCGGAGGTCCGACCGGTACGCCCGCCCCGGACGCTTCGAACTCGCCCCGATCACCGGTGTGCTGGCCCGGGAGTGGGCGCTGTACCGGCGGACCTGGGCGCCCATCACCTTCTCCGCGGTCGTCGAACCGGTCCTGTACCTGCTCGCCTTCGGGCTGGGCATGGGGGCGCTGATCGGCGGCATCGGCGGCTACAGCTACATCGAGTTCCTGGGCACCGGCATCGTCGCGATGTCGGTGCTGTTCTCGTCCATGTTCCCCGGACTGATCAACACGTTCGTGCGGCGCGAGTTCCAGCACTCCTACGAGGGCATGCTGGCCGCACCGGTCGACGTGCGGGAACTGGTCACCGCCGAGGCGCTCTGGATCGCGCTGAAGTCCGGGGTCTACGGCTGCGCGCCGCTCCTGGTGGCGTTCGCCTTCGGGTTGCAGCCCGTTCCGGCGATGCTGCTCGTGCCGTTCATCGGCCTGGTCACCGGGTTCGGGTTCGCCCTGCTGGGCATCCTGCTCTCGGCGCTGATCCCGTCGATCCGGATGATGGACTACATCATCTCCGGGATCATCACCCCGCTGTTCCTGGTCGCGGGGACCTTCTTCCCGATCGAGCAGCTGCCGTCCTGGGCGCAGACGGCGGCCGCGGCAAACCCGCTCTACCACTGCGTGGAGCTGGTGCGGGGGCTGGCCTTCGGGATCGGGCTGCTCCCGGCCCTCGGGCACTTCGCCGCGATCGCGCTGTTCACCGCCGTCGTGTGGTTCCTGGCGGTCCTCCAGATGCGGCGGCGCCTGATCGACTGACGCGGTGGTCCTTCCGGCGGCCGCCGGAGAACGCCGATGGGCGGACCCCCGGGGGGTCCGCCCATCGGTGGTCCGACACCGCCTAGCTGGGGTTGGGCACCCAGCGCAGGACGGTCGAGGAGCCGCCGTTCTCGCTGAACTCGATGGCGCCGCCCAGGCCGCCCCACTGCTCGGGGTACGCCTCCCCGCCCTCCTCGGCGGCGAACCGCAGGTCCATGTAGAAGCCCAGGTGCGAGCTCTCCAGCCCGCTCATGGTCTGCTGGAACACGGCGTCGTCGCCGAGCAGGCCCGTCCCGGCGGTGCCCATGGAGAGCACCGTGGTGTCGCCGTCGGTGGTGACGGCCGGACCGCCGCCGTAGCCGTCGGCGCCCATCTCGTTCGAGAAGTCGGACCACAGGGCCTGGTCGGCGCCGTCCAACCGGAGTTCGAAGGACACGTCGCCGGTGCCGAAGAAGTCGAGGCTCTCGAAGTCGGTGAACCCGACCGCGGTCCTGGTCCCGATCAGCTTGTGGAAGTCGCGCGGCAGGGTGACGCCCATCTCCCGCATCACCCCGTCGAAGTCCGCGTAGTCGGGCGCGCCCTCGATGCTCTCGCGGTTGGCGTCCCACAGCGACTGGGCGACGCCGTCCAGCCCGTCGCCGCCGACGGCGATGACGGAGTTGTCCGGGAGGTCGCCCAGCGCGGAGATGCCCCCCTCGGGGACGTCCTCGGCGAACGTGGTGACGCCGTCGACGCTCATGTCGTAGCTGTCGGCCCGGAACTCCAGGTACTCGCTCTCCACCCGCAGGACCGCGGCGACCCGTCCGGTGACCTCGCCCACTCCCTCGATGTCGTCGAAGTCGCTGCCGAACTCACCGCTGGAGGAGGCCATCGACGACTGCGCGAACGCGCCGACGTCCATCCACATGTTGGCGATCCCGGAGCCGATCTCGTCGATGTCGGCGGCGAAGGTCTCGTTCTTGTCCAGCGTCCCGTACCGGGCCACCTGGGAGTCCAGGTCGTTGAGCGAGGCCTGGGTGTCGGTGATCACCGCGAACCCGTCCTCGACGACGTAGTAGAGCTCCTCCTCCTGGGACTGCGCCCGGGCCAGGGTCTCGGCGGCCCGGTCCTCGTCCTCGGCCGCGATGGCGATCGCGAAGGCGGGCTCGCCGTCGGTGCTCTCCCACGCCGCGACACCGAAGCGCTGGCCGAGCCACGGCTCCACGTCGGTCTCGTAGTCCAGGTAGTCGAACTCCTCCTCCACCAGGGTCTTGGCGAAGTCCTCCTCCTCGCCGCCGAGCTCGTCCTTGACGGTGTCGGGGAGCCGGTCGTAGAACTGCGTGTAGGAGGCCCACTGCCCGCCCGTGGGCTTGAGGTCGACCTTGGCGAACACCAGCGCGGAGCCCGGAAGCACCGTCTCGGGCTGCGGACCGCCGAACAGCCGGTCGACCACGGAGGTCGACGCCCACACCATCGTCGCCATCAGGGCCAGCGCCGCGACGACGGCGACGGGGATCATCCAGACCCGGCTCCTGCGCGGTGGCGGCCCGGCCTGCGCCGGCTGCGGCGGGTACGGGGTGCCTGGAGGCCCCTGGGGCGGGTACCCGTACACGGGCTGCCCCTGCGAGGGCGGCTGCCCCCACTGGGGCGGCTGGTTCGGCTGGTCGGGGTAGGACATCGATCCTCCGGGCGTGCGGGGGGAGTTCCTTTAGACGCTATCAATGCGGATTCGACCGAATCCGCAGCTTCCGGGTTCCCCGGGGCCCGTCTTCGTTCCCGAAAAGTGACCGGGCCCCGCCGAGGCGGGACCCGTGCCGACGCGGGGCGTCAGTTGGCGTTCTTGAAGTCGACGCCGCTGTACGTGGCGAGTTTGCTCAACCGGTGCTCGCTCGCCACCCGGCGGATGGTCCCGCTGCGTCCCCGCATGACCAGGGAGTCCGTGGTGGCGCCGCCGTCGGCGTAGCGCACGCCGTTGATCAGCTCGCCGTCGGTGATGCCCGTCGCCGCGAAGAAGACGTCCTCCGAGGAGACGAGGTCGTCGGTGGTCAGCACCCTGGACAGGTCGTGCCCGGCGGCCTCGGCCTTGCGCCGCTCGTCGTCGCCGGTTGGCCACAACCGGCCTTGGATCACGCCGCCCAGGCACTTGATGGCGCACGCGGTGATGATGCCCTCGGGGGTGCCGCCGACGCCCAGCAGCAGGTCCACGCCGGTCCCGGCGCGCGCCGCCATGATCGCGCCCGCCACGTCGCCGTCCATGATGAACTTGATCCGGGCGCCGGTCTCGCGCACCTCGTGGACGAGCCGCTCGTGCCGGGGCCGGTCCAGGATGACGACCGTGACGTCCTGCGGACCGCCGCCCTTGGCCGCGGCCACCGCGCGGATGTTGTCGGCGACGGGGGCGTTGATGTCCACCGCGCCCGCCGCCGCCGGACCGGTGACGAGCTTCTCCATGTAGAACACGGCGGACGGGTCGAACATCGAGCCGCGCGGGCTCACCGCGATCACCGCCACCGCGTTGGGCATCCCCATCGCGGTCAGGCGGGTGCCGTCGACGGGGTCCACGGCGACGTCGCACTCGGGGCCGGAGCCGTCGCCCACCCGCTCGCCGTTGTACAGCATGGGCGCGTTGTCCTTCTCGCCCTCGCCGATGACGACCGTGCCGTCCATGGACACGGTGCTGATGAGGTGACGCATCCCACGCACCGCGGCGCCGTCCGCCCCGTTCTTGTCACCGCGGCCCACCCAGCGCGCGGCGGCCAGCGCGGCGGCCTCGGTGACCCGCACCAGCTCCAGGGCGAGGTTGCGGTCCGGGGCGTCGTCGGGGATCGGGACGGGAGCGTTCGCAGTGGTCATGATGGGCCCTTTCGGATTCGGCTCGGGTGTCCGATCAATGTGAGGGATTCACTGATCCTCTCAGCTTCACCGGTCACTGGGTTGTCCGGAACCCGCTGGCGTACGCTTTCAACCCTAGGCGAGCCCTTCACGCGCGATTGAGGACGATTGGGTTGACTGTGGAGAAGCTGGAAAAGCCGGTGCGGGTGTCGCCGCGGGGCGCGGCGACGCGCAGCGCGCTGCTGGAGGCCGCGTCGCACGTGTTCCGCACGGTCGGCTTCGACAGGGCCGGGGTCAGCCAGGTCGTCGCCCACGCCGGAGCCAGCGTGGGCAGCCTCTACCACCACTTCACCGGCAAGGCCGACCTCTTCATCGCCCTGTACGAGGATTTCCAGCAGCGCCAGCAGGACCGCACCCGCGAGGCGGTCGCGCGGGCGCGCGCCGAGGGCGAGACCGACCCCAACCGGCTCATGAACACCGCGGCCCGGGCCTACCTGGAGGGGTGTATCGAGGAGCGGGAGATCACCTGGCTCTTCTTCAGCGGCGACAGCCCTCCCGGGTTCGAGGCCACCATGCGCACCCGGCTGCGCGAGTGGACCGACCGCAACGTCGCCCTGTTCCGCAAGGCCGACGAACCGGTGGACGAGGCGCTGCTGCTGGTCGTCAGCGGGTCGATCTCGCTCGCCGTGAGCGAGGTCGTGTGCCGCGAGGACCCCGACGACGCCCGCGCCCTGGCCGACGAGGTCGTGGACCGCCTGAGCCGCCTGACCCCACCCCGGTCGGAGTGACCCGCGCGCATCGGGCAAGCTGGGTCCATCATGACCGGACGCAGTGACGAAGCGGGGAAAGCCGCATGAGCAGTGGTGGCGGCCGCGCCAACAGCACCCTCACCGGATACGCGATCGTGCTGGGAGCGATCGCGCTGATCGTCGGCGCGATGGCGCTGGTGGTGGACGCGCGCAGGCAGGAGCACATCCCGAGCGTCGACTACACCGCCGACGCGCTCTCGCTCAGCGAGATCGCGCCGTACCGTTCCTACGCGCCCGAAGGGCTGCCCGAGGGGTGGACCCCCACGAGCTCGCGCCTGGAGACCGGCGGCACGCTGCCGGGCGAGGAGCCGACGGAGCCGATCCGCTGGACCCTGGGGTTCGCGACCCCGGAGGACCGCCACGCGGCCTTCAGCATCAGCGACGCCGACCCCGACGAGTTCGTCGCCGAGGTCGGGATGAACGGCGAACCCGACGGCGAGTCGGCCGTGGACGGCCGGACGTGGGAGCGCCGGTACAACGAGGCCGAGAACGAGCGGTCCCTCGTGCTGCGCGCCGACGACGCCACCCTCGTCGTCAGCGGCGGGGCCTCGTACGAGGAGCTGGAGACGCTGGCGGCGGCGCTGGAGCCCCAGGAGCCGCCCCAGGAGTGAGCGCGGTGGTCGGGGCCCAGGACCGCGGAGGACGGTGGTTTCTTCGCTGATCTTGACCTTTCCGGGGTCTCAGAGGTGGTCGAGACCCCGGAAAGGTCAAGATCAGCGGGAAAAGCGGGCACCGCGGACAGAGGCCCGTCGTCAGAACGGCGTGTCGTTCCCGTTCCCGGTCTCGGGGGCGTCCTCGGCCAGGGCCACCGCGAGCCTGGCGCGGGCGCCCTCCAGCCAGGACTCGCAGGTCCTGGCCAGCTCCTCGCCGCGCTCCCACAGCGCCAGGGACTCCTTGAGGGTCAGGCCGCCCGACTCCAGCCTGCGCACGACCGTGTTCAGCTCCTCCCGGGCCTCCTCGTAGCCCAGTTCGGGCTCGGGCGCCGCGGTGCCCGTGGTGTCAGTGGCGTCGCTCATCGTTCCCCCTGCTCATCGGTCCTGTCTCCGGCGGTCACGGTCAGGCCGTCCTCGGCGAACCGCACCCGCAGCTCCTCTCCCGCCGCCACCTCGGCGGCCGAGCGCACCACCGCCCCGTCGCCGCGCTGCACGATCGCGTAGCCCCGCGCCAGCGTCGTCGCGGGGGACAGGGCGTGCAACCGGGCGCGGGTGTGCGTCAGGTCGTCGCCGGCCCGGTCCAGCGCCGTCGCCAGCGCCCGGCGGCCCCGGTCGCGCAGGCCCAGCACCTGCTCGGCCTGGCGGTCCAGCTCGCGCAGCGGGCTGGCCAGCACCGGGCGCGAGCGCATCCCCGCCAGCCACGCCTCCTCGCGCGCGATCCCGCCCCGGACCACCCGGCGGGCCCGGTCCCGCAGCTGGCGGACCAGCCGCGTCTGCTCGCCGACGTCCGGCACGACCTTCTTGGCCGCGTCCGTGGGCGTGGAGGCCCGCACGTCCGCGACATGGTCCAGCAGCGGGACGTCCTGCTCGTGCCCGATCGCGCTGACCACCGGTGTGCGCGTCGCCGCGACGGCGCGCACCAGGGCCTCGTCCGAGAACGGCAGCAGGTCCTCCATGGAGCCGCCGCCGCGCGCGATGACGATGACGTCGACCTCCTCGCGCGCGTCCAGCTCCTCGAGCGCGGCCAGCACCTCGCCCACCGCGCGGTCGCCCTGGACGGCGACCTCGCGCACCTCGAAGCGCACCGCGGGCCAGCGCCGCCGCCCGTTCTCCAGCACGTCCCGTTCGGCGGCGGAGTCGCGGCCGCAGATCAGCCCGACCGTGCCGGGCAGGAACGGAAGCCGCCGCTTGCGCGCGTCGGAGAACACCCCTTCGGCGGCCAGGGTCCGGCGCAGCTGCTCCAGCCGTGCCAGCAGCTCGCCGAGGCCCACGTGGCGGATCTCCAGCGCCTGCAGCGCGAAGGTGCCGCGCGGCACGTAGAAGTCGGGTTTGGCGTGGACCACCACCCGGGCGCCGGCCTGGGGCGCGGGGGCCGCGGCCTCCAGGACCCGGACCGGGCAGGTCACCCGCGCGGACACGTTCGCCACCGGGTCGCGCAGCGTGATGTAGGCCATGCCGCCGCGCCGGTTCAGCTCCGCGATCTGCCCCTCGACCCAGATCCGGCCGAGGCGGCCGACCCACCCGCCGACCGCCTGCAGGACCACGCGTACCGGCTGCGGCGACTCGGGCGTGCTCTCCATCCCCATGACAGCCGAGCCTAGTGCCCGGCCGGAGGGAGTCTCCGGGGCGGAGGTGTTTCGGTGGGTCGGCCGGATGATCCTCCTGCTCCGGGGAGAGGCCTGACGAGGCCGCGCCCATGATGTCCGCCGCGCGAGGGTTTCGTTGACGGTCTTGAGCCTTCCGCCCGTTTCGGGGCCTGGAAGGGCGGAAAGCTCAAGACCATCCCGAGCGGGGGCAGGACCGGCCCTCGAACATGGTGCCGGCGAGCCGCCGGGGCGGGCCGTCGCCGGCCAGCGGGCGGTCACGGCCGCGATCCCGCCCCCGTGCGCGCGCCCGGCCCCGCGCCGTCGCGCCCGTGCCGGGAACCGCTACTCGGCGGCCTCCGCCTCCAGCTTGGCCACCCGGTTGTCGTACATGCGCACGAACTCGGGACGGTTGGCGTTGGCCGACTCGTACGCGCGCAGTTCGCGCACCTGCTCGATGGTGAGCTTGCGCAGCCGCGCCCGGACGGAGGGGAGCGTCAGGGTGTCGTAGTTGGGCAGGGGCGGCGCGCCGCCCTCGGGGGAGGAGCCGCCCTCGGCGGCGGCCCGCGCCTCGACGAACGCCTTGGTCGGGGCCGCGACGGTCTCGGCCTCGGCGACGTTCAGGGTCTCGGCGATCTCCGCCTTCTCCTCGGGCCTCACCAGGTCGGCCTCGTCCTGGACGGGCTCCTCGGCGGCGGTCTCGGAGGTCTCGACGGGCTCGGTCCGGACGGCCTCGGCGGCCTCCGGGGACGCCGGGGTCTCCAACGGCTGCTGCTCCTGGGCGGACGCGGCCTCGGTGGCGAACTCCCCGGCGGCGTCCGCGGCGGAGGCGTCCGCCGGGGTCGTCTCGGTCGGGGCGTCGGGGTCGTGCACCACGGCGTCACCGGCGGCCATGTCCTCCGGTTTGCTGGAGGCCACCGGCCGGGTGGTCTTGCCGAAGACGCGCTTGAACGCGCCGGTGAGCTTACTGGCGATCGAGGGCTTGGACATATGACTCGGAGGCTCCTGAGGTTCACGGTCTGGGACGTGGTGCGGACGCATCCTGCGGGCCCGGGGAAGTGGACTGCCGGGAACGGCGACGGCGCTTCGATTGAGAGATAGCCAGAATAGGGGAGTTTGACTCCTCGGAGCAGGTGCCGCCGCCCCGAATTCGCCACCTCGGGACCGGGGTGAGTTCCCGGCGTTACCTGCGGCCCTTCCCGGGACGGCCGCGGTGCGCGGACCGGTCCGCGCACCGCGGCCGGGGTCCGTTCGACCCGCTTTGGGCGGGGTGGGGCGCACGGCCCATAGGATGGTGGCATGACTGCGACGAATCGCCGCCGTGTCCTGCTCGCCAAGCCCCGAGGTTACTGCGCCGGGGTCGACCGCGCTGTCATCACGGTCGAGAAGGCCCTTGAGCAGTACGGCGCACCGATCTACGTGCGCAAGCAGATCGTGCACAACACGCACGTCGTGCGCACCCTGGAGGAGCGCGGCGCCGTCTTCGTCGAGGAGACCTCCGAGGTCCCCGAGGGCGCGACGGTGGTCTTCTCCGCACACGGCGTCTCGCCCATGGTGCATTCCGAGGCCGCCGAGCGCGGGCTCAAGACCATCGACGCCGCCTGCCCGCTGGTCACCAAGGTGCACAAGGAGGCGCAGCGCTTCGCCGCCGAGGACCTGGACATCATCCTGATCGGACACACCGGTCACGAGGAGGTCGAGGGCACCAGCGGACACGCGCCCGAGCACATCCAGATCGTGGACGGTCCCGACGAGGTCGCGAACATCCAGGTCCGGGACCCCGACCGGGTCTCCTGGCTGTCCCAGACGACGCTGTCGGTGGACGAGACGAACGCCGCCGTCGAGGCGCTGCGGGCCAGGTTCCCCAACCTGATCGACCCGCCCAGCGACGACATCTGCTACGCCACCTCCAACCGCCAGGCCGCGGTCAAGGAGATCGCCCCCGAGTGCGACCTGTTCGTCGTGGTGGGGTCGGCCAACTCCTCCAACTCGGTCCGCCTGGTGGAGGTCGCCCTCGACGCGGGGGCCAACGCCTCGTACCTGGTCGACAACGCCACCTTCCTCAAGGACGAGTGGCTGGAGGGCGTGCGCACCGTCGGCGTCAGCAGCGGCGCGTCGGTGCCCGAGATCCTCGTGAAGGAGCTCCTGGAGCGTCTCGCCGGCCACGGTTTCGGCGACGTCGAGGAGATCGAGACCGAGCGGGAGAAGCTCACCTTCGCCCTCCCCAAGGAGCTGCGCGCCCGCCGCGGCAAGGACGGCTCCATCGCCCACAAGCTGCTGCCGCTCTCCCCGGCCTAGTAGAGGTTTCCCTGCCGATCTTGACGTTTCCGGGGTCTCGGAGACGGTTGAGACCCCGGAAACGTCAAGATCGGCGGGGAAAGCCTTCCTACGGGCGGCGGCGGTTGCGGCCGTTGAGTTCGTCGCCCAGGGCGCGGACGTTGCGGGCCAGCCCGCGCGGGATGACGACGACCAGGACCAGCGCGGTCCCGGCGAACAGCCAGGGCGCGATGTCGGCGAGGCGGGTGGCGATGCCGATGGACACGCCACGGGCGAAGCCGTCGGTCCCCAGGGTCAGGACGATCTCGGCGGTCAGCGCCGCGACGAAGTAGGCCAGCGGCGGACTCACGCTCAGGGTCAGCAGGTCGGCGGCGCGTACCAGCAGGGCCGCCAGAACGCAGGCGGCCACGAAGCCGATCCCGCTCACGATAGGGCGCTCCACGGCGTCGGCCAGCATCGTCGAGGCGAAACTGGCCAGGGTGACGCCGACGATCGCGCCGCGCGCGGTGAGGCGCAGCGGCGGCCCGGTGTGGACGGGTGCGCTGCCGCCGCCGCGGCGGCGCGGCGGCCCCGACCGGTGCGGCGCGCGGGCACCGCGCGCGTCACGTGTCGTCATCACCGCATACTCCCTCGTGTGGCTCACAGCACCGACTATGTCACTTCATGTGAAAAATCTGCTCTTTCTCGGACGTCGTGTCGCGGTCGAGGCCCGTCCGATCGCGATCCGGCACCCCGTCGCCCAGGTCAACCGGTGTGTGAGACCTGTCACCGTCGCGGCCGCCGGCCTCCGCCGCGGCGGTTCCGGCCAGTTCCGCGGCGGTCAGGACCCGCGCCTGCTCGTGCACGCCGCGCGGCGCGGCCAGCTCCTCCTCCACCAGCCCGAGCTCCTCGAACCGGCGGGCCGTCACCAGGACCCGGCTCTCCAGGGACCCCACGGTCTGGTTGTAGGCGGTGACGGTCCGGGACAGCGCCCTGCCGAGCCCGTCCATGTGCCCGCCGAGCGTCGAGAGCCTGCCGTGCAGTCGCTTCCCCAGTTCGAACACCTCCCGGGCGTTCTCGCTGAGCGCCTCCTGCTGCCATGCGTACTGGGCGGTGCGTAGCAGTGAGATAAGGGTGGTGGGCGTGGCGATGTGCACCCGCCTGGCCATCGCGTGCTCCAGCAGCCCGGGGTCGCGCTCCAGAGCGGGGGCCAGGAACGCCTCCCCGGGGATGAACAGCACCACGAACTCGGGAGCCGGGGCGAACGCCGCCCAGTACGCCTTGGCCGCGAGCCGGTCCACGTGCGCGCGCACGTGCCGCGCGTGCGCGCCGAGCCGGTCCGCGCGCACGGCGGGGTCGTCGCTCCCCACCGCCTCCAGGTAGGCGGCCAGCGACACCTTGGAGTCCACGACGATGCTCTTGCCACCGGCCAGGCGCACCACCATGTCGGGGCGCTGCAGGCCGTCGTCGGTCGCGGCGCCGACCTGCTCCTCGAAGTCGCAGTGGGCCGCCATGCCGGCCAGCTCGGCGACCCGGCGCAGTTGCAGCTCGCCCCAGCGGCCCCGGGCCTCGGGCCGCCGCAGCGCGGTGACCAGCGCGCTGGTCTCGTCGCGCAGCCGGTCCGACCCCTCGCGGACCATCTCGACCTGCTTGGCGAGCTCGGCGTGCGCGGCGCGTCGCCCCGCGTCGGCCTCGCGCAGCCGGCTCTCCACCCGCGCCAGCGTGTCCCTGAGCGGCGCGACCAGGTGCTCGATGGCCTGGCGGCGCTGGTCCAGGTCGTTGCCCGCCGCCTGGTTCACCGCGCGCAGGCGCCCTTCGGCGAGCTCCATGAAGCGCTGGTTGGTGGCGTCCAGGGCCTGCGCCGACAGCGACCGGAAGCGCTCGGCGAGCTGCTCCTCGACGTAGGCGGCCCGCTCGTCGGCGGCCTGGGCCCGCGCCTCCGCCCCCGCGTAGCGCGCCCGTGCCAGCGACCACCCCAGCGCCGCGCCGACGGCCAGACCCACCAGTAGTGCGAGGAACACGTAAAACCCGTCCATAGCCATAGTCGGCCATGCTCTCAAGCCCGGAGGGCGGAGGTCTTCCGCGCCACGCGGGAGGCCCGCGTCACCGGCTCCGGCCGCGTCCGGCCCGGGCGCGCGGGACGTTCCCGCCGGCCGGTCCCGCGTCGCCGGCCGGCGGGCGGCAGCCGAGGACCGCCTCGTTCCAGAGCCGGGCGGTCTCCCAGAACCCCTCGTCGGGAAGGCCGGGGGCGAACAGCCACAAGGGGTCGCCGGTGCCGGGCTCCCGGATGCGGGCGCGGGGCGGGTACGGCGGATCGCCGTCGACGCGGTGCCAGGTGTAGTCGAGCGGCTCCAGCAGCGCCATCAGCCGCTCCTCCAGCCCCCGGTCGGGCGGCACCTCGCACAGGACCCACGGGCGGAAGCGGCGCATGACCTCCAGGGCGCCCGCCACCACGTCCGGGCCCGTCGGCCCCGTGTCGATCTTCAGGACGGCCGGAACGATGTTGTCCCGCTCACGCCACCGCGACGCGGTGTCCACCCGGACCGGGACGCGTCCGAGTTCGGGCCGGAAGCCCGCCGCGAGCGAGTTGGACGCCTCGCCGGTCGCGGACAGCCGCAGCGTCCCCGTGCCGGTGTGGTTGCTCAGGGCGGCCTCCTCCACCCGCACCCGCAGCCCGTTCTCCTCGGCGATGGCGCGCGGCGGCCGCGACCTCGGCCGTCGGCTCGAAGGCGTAGACCCGGCGGCGGCTCCGCGCGGCGGCCAGCAGCGCGTACAGGCCGACGTGCGCGCCGACGTCCAGGACGGCCCCCGCCGGGGCGTGCTCCAGGACGGCCAGGAAGCAGGCGAGGGCCCGCGGCTCGTACCCCGCGACCCCCGCCTCGTGGAGGCGGCGCGGCACGGACAGGTCGCCCGGCACGCGGACGGCGACCGACCCGGGGCCCAGCGCGTCGCCGCCCGCGCGCCGGGGGAGCGGCAGGTCGAAGGAGCGGACCCGGGGCGGAATGAGTTCCGGATCGATTCCACCCAGGAACTGTGGAAGACGCGAACGGATCTGTCTTGTTGCATAGCGAACGTTCGGATGGCGATGTACGAACGCCCGCACAGGATCATGAACCACCCTTACCCCCCAAGTGGCCGCCCGGCCCCTGCCGGTCGGGTGAGAGCGGCGCGGCCCGCGGCCGAACCACTCTCCAGGACGTTACTCCTGACCTGGTCCGACGCGCAGGCGAAGGGGGACAAAGGGGGATCTTCCCCCGGTCGCGGGAGCAACGGGGGTGGACCGGGGGCGCGACCGCCTACACTCGAACTCCGTGAGTCTGTCTATTGGGATCGTCGGCCTGCCGAACGTCGGCAAGTCCACCCTGTTCAACGCCCTGACCAAGAACGACGCTCTGGCGGCGAACTACCCGTTCGCCACCATCGAGCCCAACGTCGGTGTGGTCGGTGTCCCCGACCCCCGACTCGACACCCTGGCCGGGATCTTCGGTTCCGCCAAGATCCTGCCCGCCACCGTCACCTTCGTGGACATCGCGGGAATCGTCCGCGGCGCCTCCGAAGGCGAGGGGCTGGGCAACAAGTTCCTCGCCAACATCCGCGAGACCGACGCGATCTGCCAGGTCATCCGGGAGTTCGAGGACCCGGACGTGACGCACGTCGACGGGGAGATCGACGCCTCGCGGGACATCGAGACCATCAACACCGAGCTGATCCTGGCCGACCTCCAGACCCTGGAGAAGGCGCTGCCGCGGCTGGCCAAGGAGGCCAGGACCAACGCCAAGGACAAGGACCGGCAGCAGCTCCTGGCCGCGGCCGAGGCCGCCCAGCGGGTCCTGGACGAGGGGAAGCCGCTGTCGTCGGGCGGCCCCGCCGCCGGGATCGACCTGGCCCACCTGCGAGAGCTCAACCTGCTCACCGTCAAGCCGTTCATCTACGTGTTCAACCTGGACACCGACGAGCTCGGCGACGAGGCGCTGCGCGCCAAGCTGTCCGACCTGGTGGCCCCGGCCGAGGCCATCTTCCTCGACGCCAAGATCGAGTCCGAGCTCGCCGAGCTGGAGGACGACGAGGCGGCCGAGCTCCTGGAGTCGATGGGGCAGACCGAATCCGGTCTGGCCCAATTGGCGCGCGTCGGGTTCGCCACCCTGGGCCTGCAGACCTACCTGACGGCCGGGCCGAAGGAGGCGCGCGCCTGGACCATCCACAAGGGCGACACGGCCCCCGAGGCGGCCGGTGTCATCCACACCGACTTCCAGCGCGGCTTCATCAAGGCCGAGGTCGTCTCCTTCGACGACCTGGTCGAAGCCGGCTCGATGCAGGCGGCGAAAGCCGTCGGGAAGGTCCGCATCGAAGGCAAGGAGTACGTGATGGCAGACGGCGACGTGGTGGAGTTCCGGCACGCACCAACCTCTGGGAGCAACAAGAAGTGACACCCCGACTGTTGGAGGCCCTGCCTAGGATTCGAGCATGACGATCGAAGTTGCTCTGACCACCGAGAACCCCACTGAGCCGGTTGACCGCCTGGAGAGCCGCTATGATCCGACTTTCGTGGCACGCCTCGCACTGCGCGAGAAGCAGGTCCAGCAGTCCTATCGCCCAATCATCCAGATCCACAAGTGGTTCGCCCGACGCCCGGGCTCGGTCTTCCGCTCGCTCCTGCTCTCCGAGTTCGGTGACCAGTCCCTGTCCGCTGACTACTTCAGCGGTCACGACGTGCGAGGCATCATCGCCGACCCGTTCATGGGCGGTGGCACCACGGTCTTCGAAGCGGCTCGCCTGGGTCTGAGCGTTGTCGGCGGCGACGTGAATCCCATGGCCTACTGGACCGTGCGCCAGGCAGTCTCGCCGCTCGGCCTTGACCGCTTCCAGCGTGAGGCCGAGAAGGTCATGGATGACGTGCGCAACCAGATCGGCGATCTCTACCGCACTAGTTGCACGATCTGTTCGGAGCCGGCTGACGTGAAGTATGCCCACCTCGTGAAGACGTGCGCCTGCCCGTCCTGCGGTGAGAACGTCGACCTGTTCCCCGGACTGCGCTTGGCCGAGGCTGTGCGCCACCCCCGCGAGGTATACCACTGCCCGGGGTGCAATGCCCTGCGCGAGGTCGACAAGAGCTCCGCACCTCGCTGTCCTGAGTGCGATCACGACCTCAAGGAGCGCTCGACCTACCGCGGCACGGCGACCTGCCGTTACTGCGGCGACAAGTTCAAGTTCGCCCCGCTGCTGGCGAAGCCGCCGAAGCACCGCATGTACGGCATCGAGTACCGCTGCGTCCACTGCTACGGCCAGGTGCAGGGTCGGCAGTTTAAGACCCCGGACGCCGAGGACATCGCGCGGGCCGAGCGCGCCTCGCAGCTGCTTGAGGAACATCGCGAGGAGCTGCTGATCCCTGACCAGGAGATCCAGGCCGGCGACGAGACCAGCCGCTTGCACCGCTGGGGATACCACCGCTGGAGCGAGCTCTTTAGCGACCGTCAGCTGCTTGGCCTGGGACTGCTCATGCGTCGGATCGCCGACGTCGAGAACGACGAGGCCCGCTATGCCCTGGCGACCGTGTTCAGCGACTTCCTGCGCTATCAGAACCTGCTCTGCCGCTACGACACCTATGCCCTGAAGTGCCAGGACATCTTTGCTGTTCACGGCTTCCCTGTGGCTTTGCTTGCTTGCGAGAACAGCCTGCTCGGCATTCCCAAGGTCGGTTCAGGCTCCTTCGTCCACTTTGTCGCGAAGTACGTGAAGGCCAAGCAGTACGCCAAGAGTCCTCACGAAACCCGCTACGAGGGACGCCGCAAGATCATCGTGCCGATCCCGGGGGAGTCCATCGAGGCCCCGCTGGAAGCCTCTGAACCGTCGGCAGAAACTCAGGGTGCCTGGCTCGCTGCGGCCCCTTCCCAGAAGCTCACACTGCGCCCCGCCTCGCTCGATGGTGTCTTCACCGACCCTCCGTACTTCGACATGGTCCAGTACGCCGAGTTGATGGACTTCTGCTATGTCTGGCTGCGTACGTTCATGGATGGCCGCGCGGAGTTTGCCCCCGAGACGACCCGTACGGATGACGAATTGACCGGCAACGTCACGCGATTGCGCGGTATGCAGGAGTTTGCTGCTGGCCTCAGCGAAGTCTTCTGCCAGATGTCCGGGGCGCTCAAGCCCGGTGCTCCTCTGGTGTTCACCTACCACCACAACGACCCGGCCGCCTATGTCCCCCTTATCATCGCGATCCTTGATGCTGGCCTGAGCTGCACTGCGACTCTGGTCGCCCCTGGTGAGATGTCAGCGTCACTGCACATCGCTGGCACGAAGTCCTCGATCCTTGACTCGGTCTTCGTCTGTCGCGCCGAGGCAGTGGACCCCGACTCGGTGCCGAGCGTTGACGAGCGTGTCGCCCTCGACGCCGCCGCGATGCGCGAGGTGCCCTACGAGCCCACCCAGGGCGACATGCTGTGCCTGCGCGCCGGCCACGTGGCCGCAGACGCCATTCGAGGCCTGCACGCCACTTGGAACTCATCGGAGTCGATCGAGCGTCGCTTCGAGATCGCTACCAAGGCCGTCGTGGAGGCCACGGTGGCACAGGAAGGAACCAGCTGATGACCCTGCGCCCCTACGAGGTTGCCCCCGATGACATCCCCTCGCATCTCGGGGAGCTCGTCCAGTCCACCTTCGACGACCTCACCAGCCAGTTCATGCTGCTCCCGCGTGGTGCGTCCTTCCTGGAGTACCCGGAGTTCCGCTCGGGCTACGAGGCGCTGCGCAAGCACACCAACGGATTCACTGTGCTCGACGTCGACCGATGCTGGAACGCGGTCAAGCAGTGCGCCATAGCTGGCATAGTGCTGCGCACCATCGTCGGCGTGACCCCACCGGAATGGCAGGACCTCGCCAAGGAGGAGACCGACCAGCAGTTCCCGAACAACTGGGCGCGCGGGCTCGACAAGCACATGAAGACCAACCCGGCATACTTCTCAACCAGGGGTGGATCCTCTGAGCTGACGGTCAGCCGAGTCACGGCCCTGTTCCAGGCAGCCTGCCGCGTGCTGCTCGAGGGTGCGACCGACAGCCAGGACGGAATGATCCACCGGCTCGACAAGCTCGACACCAAGGAGGGGCTGGACTCCATCCGGTACGTCGCCGAGCAGCATGTCCCGTACGCGGTTCTGCTCTACGAGCGCTACCTCGGCCGTCCGTTCGCCAGCCATCGCGATGGCGTCTCCGAGCTCGTCGGTGACGTGATGGAGAACGCCATCGAAGACCTGCTCTCGCAGGCTGGAGTCTCGGCCCGCAAGACCAAGCGTGCTGAGCGAGTCCCGGGCTTCGACCAGGCCCCGGACTTCTTCATCCCGGATGAGCTCGACCCCACAGTGATCATCGAGGCCAAGATCACCGGTGATGACGGCACCGCCCGCGACAAGGTCTCACGTATCTTGCGACTCGCGTCCATGCGCGACGAACGCGAACGTGAGGGACGCCCGTCCTTCGAGGTCGTCGCCTGCATCGACGGTCGCGGATTCGGAGTGCGCCGCGAGGACATGGGCCAGATGATCGCGGCCACTCGCGGCAAGGTCTTCACCGCCAACTCGCTGAAGGACCTCATCCGGTACACACGAATCTCGGAGTTCCTCCCCGAGCCCTGACCCGACCCGCACCCATGGCTCCGGACTTGCTGTACCCGCAGTGTCGCCGGGGTCTTCTTGTGCCCGAAACCGGAATAAGGTTAGAGGTGACCAGCGTGGAGTTCCGCTTCAACGTCTGAGGCACGCCGGTCCCGTGCCGTCACTGGCTCCACCAGCCACATTTCCCTATCTGAACAGCGACTTCTTCCTTTCCGGCCAACCCGGAACTCTGACTTGACCTTGCCGGACGCATTCGATCGGCGAGTGATGACCCGGTCATGGTGCTTTGCGCCTTTGTGACACCGGGTACAGGGATTGGGTTGGGAAGAAACACGGCCTCGCAATGCAGTCATAGATCCCGAGTCATGCCGCACCATAGAGGATGGGGTAGACAGACGGATGACGGAATTCGGCGGCTCCGCATAAGGGGGGCGCCCGTGGGTGGATGGAGGCGTGATGGCCCGCAGGTCGACCGCTGGGCGCGGTGGTGTCATGGAGACGGACGCCGCCGCCGACCCGGACGAGACCTTCGACGCCGACCCGCGACGCGGCCGTTCCCGGCGCCCCCGTGCCGGATCGGGAGGCCGGTGGTGGGTGTGGGTCGGCCGCGCCGTGCTGTGGGCGTTCATCCTCGTGGTGATCTTCAACGGCATCTGGCTGCCGATCCGCTCGGCCGTCGCCCCGCCGACCACCCAGGAGCCCGTCGAGACCGACGTCGTCGAGTTCCCCGAGACCGCGGCCGCCTCCCTCGCGGTGCGCTTCGCCGATGTCTACCTCAACGCCGACCCCGAACAGGCGGGCGAGCGCGCCGACACGCTCGCGGAGTTCGTCCCCGAGGGGCGGGCCACCGCTTTCGACCTTCCCGGCGCGCAGATGTCCGCGACCGGGATCGAGGTGCTCGTCGTCGACATCAAGGACGAGAACAACGCGCTGGTCCGCCTGGCCGCCGACGTGAACGGCCAACCCATGAGCCTGGACGTGCCGGTCTACGCCGACCAGGGCGGCACCGCGCTGGTGGTCTCGGGCCGCCCCGCGCTCCTGGCCGCCCCCGACAAGGCGGACCTGCCCGACGCCCCCTCGGTCGAAGGAGACACCGAGGCCCGAGCCGAACTGGAACCGCACATCGAAGGCTTCTTCGAGGCCTACGCGCAGAACCACGAGCACCTCGACCGCTACCTCGAACCCGGCGCCGCCGTCGCCGCGCTGCCGCAGGACGCCATGGAGTTCGGCGCGCTCACGGAGGTCGCGGTCCCGGCCGCGACATCGGGGAGCGAGGACGTGCGCGTCGCCCGGGCCACCGTGGTGTGGCGTCTCCCCGCGGACGAGGGCGCGCGCCCCGCCGAACTCACCCAGAGCTACCAGATCACCGTCGTCAGGGACGGCGGGTCCTGGTACGTGCGCGATATTCAGGGTGCCCCGAACTCGTTCGGGTGACCGGCGCGCCACAATGGCCGCGACCGGCCCAGAGGCACTGTTAAGGAGAAGCAAGGACCATGCAGGACAGATCTGAGACCAAGGAGGGAGTCGGCTAGATGCTTCCCCTCCTCACCGGCCTCGCGCACGCCGCGGCGGACGCGCTGCACCCCGTCTTGACCCTCGCCGGCACGACCACGGTCACCGACGGCCCCGACACCGGCGGGCTCGCCGACTGGCTGCGCGGGTTCTTCGGCCCGCTCTTCCTCGTGATCGTGTCGATCGTCGCGATCTTCTTCCTGTTCACGAGGGAGATCACCCGTTTCGCCCAGTTCATCATTCTGGCGATCTTCATCGGAATCGTCTTCTACGTGCCAGGGATCATCGAAGTCCTCGCTGTCGCCATCGCGCGGGCCATGGGCGTGAACACCGAGTAGGAGGCCGGGGACGTGGATCTGCCCACATACACCAACATCTGGCGTATCGAGAAGCGGCTGTACAAGCTCTACGACTTCCGGCTGCCGTTTCCCGTCCCGCTCGTCACCGTCGGTGTCTGCCTGGGCGTGGCCCTCGTCTGGGTCCTGCTGATGAACCTCCTGGGGGTCCCCTTCCAGACCCCCTGGCACGTGGTGTGGATCGTCCCGCCCTGGGTGATCGGGTTCCTGGCGACCCGCCCCGTCGTCGAGGGCAAGCGCCTCACCGAACTCCTGCGGTCGCAGGCCCTTTACGCGACCGAGGCCAGGGTCTACACCCGGCTCGCGCCCCAGCGGGAGCCGGACCGCATCGTCATCGCGGTGCGGGTCTGGCGCCGTGACCCGGCGGCGGGCCCGCTCCCGGTGAGCGCGGCCGCCGGGCGCGGGCGCGCCGGGGCGGTCGCGGCGCCCGAGCCGGTCGCGGCGCCCGAGCCGGTCATGGAGACCGAGGCCGCCGAGACCGCGGTGGAACCCGCGGTGGTCGAGGCGGTCGAGAGCGCCGCCGCCCCCGAGGAGGCGCGCCGGCCCGAGCCGGCCGCCGAGCCCGCCCCGGCCCGGCCGCGGCCCCGCTCCGCGGGCAAGCGGGTCCTCAACTACTTCGGCCTGGCCATGGACAAGCCCGAACGGGCAGCGGCGGCCCGCGAGGAGCTCCCCGAGCGCCCCGCCCCCAGGACGCCCGCCGCGCAGCGGACCGGGCTGGCCACCGCCAAGCGCCGCGACGACGCCCCCAGCCGCCGCACCGCGCGCGAGGAGGAGGACGGCGACAGCTGGTACACCTCCCCGGGCGAGTCGTCCGGCCAGACCCCGTGGCCGCCGGCCGCCAGGGGCACCAGCGCGTCCGACGACGTTGTCCTCGCGGAGAACGTCCCCCACCCGAACCCGTCCGAGGCCCGCGCCGACCAGGACGCCGACGCGGAGCGGGACCGCGCGGCGGCGCGCCGCCGCGCCGAGGAGATCATGGCCGCGCCGGATCCCGCTGAACCGGTCGCACGAACCGACTCGGACGAGGTCCTCGCCGTGCCGGCCGTCGACGTCCCCACCCAGCCCTTCGCCGCGGCCGACCTCGTCGACGACCTCGACGACGCGCGCGCCCGCAGGACCGCCCGGCGCAGGCTGCGCGGCCGGACCCAGGGGGCAGCGGTCACCCGCCGCCTCGAACGCGACCGCGCCGAGAACGCCGAGCCCCGCGAGACCGCGCGCGGCTACGGCGTCGGCCTCCCCGCCACCCCCGAGGAGGCGCGCGGCGAGGCCGAACGCGCCCTCGGGCGCCCCCGCCCGCACGCCGCGCCCTGGGACCTGCCCCCGGTCGCCCGCACCGACGAGGCCGGGGTTCCCGACGCGGCCGAGCCCGCGGACACCCCGTGGGGCAGGGCCGTCCGGGACGACGCCCCGGACCCCGCCGACACCCCCGTGGCGGGCGGCGCCCCCGAGGCCGCTGTCGCCCCGGAGCCGGAACCCGAGCCGGACGAGCAGCCGGAGGACGTCCCCGCGCGGGACGACACGCGCGAGGGGGCCGGGCCCGCGGACACCGAGCCCGCGGCCGCTCCGGCCGAGGCCCGGGCCGAGCCCGACCCCGTCGGCGAGCCCGAGCCGGCTCCCGCCGGGGCCGCCGAGTCCCGGTTCACCACCGACCTGGCCGTACCGACCGGCACCGAACGCAAGTCGCTCCTGGAGATGGACCACGGCACCGGCGCGTGGGAGCAGGTCGCCGACACCCTGCGCGGCCGCGTCCGGGGCGGCGCCCCCGAGGCGCCGGCCGACGGCGGCCGGACCGGCCGCGAACCGTCCCCGGAGCTGGACCACGGCACCGGCGCGTGGGAGCGGGTCACCCCGGCCGGGGGATCCGTCGACACCGGCGGCCCCCTGGACGAGCGCAAACCGCCCCTGGAGCTGGACCACGGGACCGGCGAGCACGACAGCTTCACCGACGCCGCCGAGCGCAGGCCCACGGAGGAGGACCTGGCGGCCGTGGAGCAGGCCGCGCTGCGGCGGCGCGGCGCCGGCCTGTCCACCGGCGGCGAGCGGGCCGACGACCACCCCGGCGAGTCCGGTGAGTCCGGCGGCCCCGCCGCCGAGGCGGACCGCCCGGAGGAGTCCCGGCCGTCGAGCCGGCTCTCCCGGAGCATGCGCTCGACGGGCGCCGAGACGGCGACGGAGCCCGCGGCCGAGCCCGAGCCCGGCCAGGACCGGGGCGTCTTCACCCGGATCGCGCAGAACGCGCGCAAGGTCGGGGAGATGCTCACCCCCGCCCGGGGAAACGCCGGGGACGGGCGGAAGGACCCCGACGCCGAGAAGCCGGACCTGCAACTCGACCACGGCACCGGCGAGCAGCAACTGCTGTCGGGCCGGGGCGACGTGCGCGTGGTCGGCGGCTCGGACGGCGCCTCCGCGTCCACCGGGATCCCCGACGTCGCACCGGGCGAGGTCCCCCCGCCCGAGCACCACGAGGCCGGGACCGGGTCCACCCGGCCCGCCCACACCGACGACTCGCCCAGCGGGGGCACCCGGGGCTGGCGCAGGCTCGCCCGCGTCGTCACCGGCGGCAACACCCCGAGCGCCAGGACCCAGCTGCCGCCCGCCGACGTGGAACGGCTGCGCACCCCCTTCGAGGGGGCCCGCCGCATCGTCGTCCTGGGCTGCACCGGCAGCGCGGGCCAGACCGTCACCGCGCTCATGCTCGGCCACACCCTCGCCGCCCACCGCGACGAGCGCGTGGTCGCCATCGACGTCAATCCGGGCCCCAACGGGCTGTCCCGGCGCATCCGCACCGAGAGCCCCGAGACGCTCACCTCCCTGCTCGCCAACGCCGACTCCATCCACGGCTACCTCGGCCTGCGCGGCTACACCTCGCAGTCGACCAGCGGCCTGGAGGTCGTGGCCACCCTCGACGACCCCTACGTGCAGACCCTCGACGACCGCGACTACGCCAGCCTCACCGCGATGCTGGAACGCCACTACAAGGTCACCCTGCTGGACCCGGCGGCCACCGGTGTGGCGCGCGCGCTGCCCATCGCCGACGCCCTCGTCCTGGTCGCCCCGGCCAGCTCCGACGCCGCCCGCGCCGTGGCGCTGACCTTCGAGTGGCTCGACGGGCACGGCTACGAGGACCTGAGGACCAAGTCCGTCCTCGTCGTCAACGGCGTCAGCAAGCGAAGCCTCGCCGACGTCGACGCCGCCGAGCAGGTCGCCCGCGGCGGCTGCCGCGCCATCGTCCGCGTCCCCTGGGACGACCACATCGCCGCCGCCCGCGCCGTCATCGACACCGACGCGCTGCGACCCACCACCCGCCGCGCCCACGCCGCCCTCGCCGGAGTGGTCGCCGCGGGCTTCGCCGCAGACCCCGCCGCCCGCAGCAGGACGGAGGCGAACCGGTGACCCGCCGCGCCTCCACCGCGGCCGCCGGACCGCACCGCCACCGCACCGCACCTTCGCAGGAGGACACCCGATGAACGCCAGCAGGGGCGCCAGCCGACTGGCGGTCCGCTACTTCGACGATCGCGTCCTGCTCAGCGACACCGAGGCATGGGCGTACTTCCGACTGCCCACGGTCTCCTACGAGTTCTCCACCCCCGACGAGCGCGAAGCCCTCGCCACGAACATCACGATCGCGCTGGCCGCGATCCGGATGAACGACGCCGAGGTGCACCTGCGGGTCGCCCACCGCGCCTACCCCGCCGCGGACTGGGCGACCAGGCTCGACGGCACCTCCGACTCCGGGCCCGGCTGGTTCGACTACCTGGACGAGATGTACCGGCACGTGTGGGCCAAGGACTTCTGGAGCAAGGAGGTCTACCTGGGCGTGCGCCTGGGCCAGCGCGGCGTGCGCGCCCAGCTCTCCCAGGGCGTGTTCGCCCAGCTGTTCGGCGCCTACCAGCGCACCGAGCAGGTCCTGGGCATGGGCGACGACGCGATCGACGACAGGGAGATCGCCCGCTGGACCGACCAGGCCGAGCGCCTGGGCCGGGCGCTGGCCGCCAGCTCCCTGCGCGCCCGCCACGCCCGCTCCCCGGAACTGGCCTGGCTGATCCGGCACGCCGTCACCGCCACCATCGAGGAGCCGCGCGAGTCCGCCGCGGGGCGCCGCCGCTGGGGCAAGGGCGAGATCGAGGCCCTCGTCGACGGAGTGCTGCACAACGGCCGCTCCTTCCTGCGCCTGGAGCAGCCCGGCGGCGAGGCGTACGCGGCGTACCTGTCGTTCTCCCGGTTCCCCGACCTCATGCCGTTCCCCGACGGCGAGCCGTGGCTGCACTACGCCGACTCGCTGCCCTTCCCCGTCGAGGCCAGCCTGCGCATGAAGCTGGTCCCGCCCGCGAAGGCCAGCAAGGACGTCTCGCGCAGGCTCGCGCACGCCCGCGACATGGACGCCCACATGCGCGAGGCCGGCGCCGAACCCGACATCGCGCTGGCCGAGCAGATCGGCGCGGCGCGCATGCTGGAGCACGGCATCACCAAGGAGCGGCTGCCGTTCGTGTACGGCTGGCACCGCCTGATGGTGGCCGCGCCCACCGAGAACCTCCTGGTCCAGCGGGTCGAGGCGGTCGTGGAGCACTACCGCGACATGGGCATCGACATCACGCACTCCACCGGCGACCAGTTCTCGCTGTTCTGCGAGTCGCTGCCGGGAGACCGCACCCGCCTGGAGGCGTACGTGCAGCGCCAGCCGCTGCGCACCATCGCGGGCGGGATGCCCACCGCGACCGTCGACCTGGGCGACCGCAGGGACGCGGGCGGGGCGGGCTGGATCGGCCCCTACATCGGGGAGACGCTGGGCCGGGCGCGCTCCATCGTGCACTTCGACCCGATGGTCGCGGCGGCCCGCAACCGCCCCACCGCCATCGCCATCACCGGGGAGCCCGGCGGCGGCAAGACCACGCTGGCGCTGCTGCTCATCTACCAGCTGGCGCTGCGCGGCGTCACGGTCGCGGCCATCGACCCCAAGGGCGACGCCGAGTCCCTCGTGCAGCTGCTCCAGCGGCGCGGCCGCAAGGCGCGGATCATGTCCCTGGAGTCGGCGGAGGCGGGCCTGCTGGACCCGTTCGGCTTCGGCGACGACCTGCCCGCCAAGAAGACGATGGCCACCGAGACGCTGCGGCTGCTGCTCCCCCGCATGAGCGAGGAGCGCGAGTCGGCGATGATCCAGGCGGTGGCGGCCGTGGCGAACCAGCCGCAGCCCAGCCTCGCCAAGGTCGTCGCCCACCTGGAGGACGCGGAGGACGCCGCTTCGCGCAACCTCGGCGCGGTGCTGCGCTCCATGTCGGAGATGCGCCTGGCGAGTCTGTGCTTCGACCCCCAGGGCGACCAGCAGATCGACAGCGAGGGCTGGACGACCGTGTTCACCCTCGGCGGCCTCACCCTGCCCGACTCGGCGATCGGCCGCGACGACTACAGCTACGAGCAGCGGCTCAGCGTCGCCCTGCTGTACCTGGTCTCGCAGTTCGCCCGCCGGTTGATGAACGGGCTCGACCGGAGCCTGCCCAAGGCGATCTTCCTCGACGAGGCCTGGGCGGTGACCTCCACCCCGGAGGGCGCCAAGCTCGTTCCCGAGGTGTCGCGGATGGGCCGGTCCCGCAACACCGCGCTCATCCTGGTCAGCCAGAACGCCGGCGACCTCCTCAACGAGCAGGTGACCAACTGCCTCTCAAGCGTGTTCGCCTTCCGCTCCAGCGAGCGGGTCGAGGTGGGCGACGTGATGGCCCTTCTCGGCGTCGAAGCCTCCGAGGAGCACATGGCCGCGCTGCGCAACCTCGGCAACGGCGAGTGCATCTTCCGAGACCTCGACGGCCGCGCCGGGCGCATCGCCGTCGACCTCGTATCGGACGAGCTGCTGCGCTGGCTCGATACGAACCCGACACGGCAGAAGCCCCACGTTGAGGAGGACGGCGCTTTGGTCGGCACCACTGGACAGGGAATCAGGGAGCCGCTGCGATGACGCTGCTCCACAGGGCACGGGCGCTGGGATGGCGCCGCGCGGTGTTCCTGGCCGCGATGATGCTGGCGTTCCTGGTGGTCCCGATTGGGTCCAGCCAGGCCGCCGTCCCCGGCTGCGACGGAGAGCCCGCCCCGCAACCGGAAGCAGCGGGATCGGGCGCGGACGGGTTGCTGGTGCCGCCGCAGGCGGCGGACGCCGCAGCTGCTTCTCCTGACGGTCTTCCACCAGACGCAAGCCTTTACGGGCAGTACGGGACGGCTGGACAGCAGTGGCACGTCATCCGTGAGTCCTGCGTGGACAAGCTGAGCTCCAGCGCCGTCGCCACCCTGAGCAACACCGCGTGGGACCTGTCCAAGACCATTAACCAGTCCACCATCACGGTCTACCAAGCGGCTTCTTCTGATGGGCTTCTGGACAGTTTCAACCGCCTTGTCGAAGGGGTTGTTACGGAACTGCGTGAAGGGATTTGGCGTCCGCTCCTGCCAACAGTAATAATTCTCGGTGCAGTTTGGCTTGGTTGGTATGGACTTATTCGCAAGCGAGTTACTCTCACTATTGAGAGCGCAATTTGGATGGTCCTTGCCACTGCTTTGGGTATCTGGATACTGATTAATCCGTCTCAAATTTTGGGATATGCGAGTACCGTAGTCAATTCGGGGGGGGCAGTTGATTAATTCTACTGTCTCCAGGGTTAGTGTTCCCGGAGCTGCGGGTTCTTGTCCGGCTGGTTCTCCTGAAATCCAGAAAGCGGACTGGGAGTCCGATAGTGACTTCGCTATCCGTCAAAACTCGCAGATGCTCTGGTCTGGTCTGGTGTGCAGGCCCTGGATTGCCGGGACATTTGGTAGCGGATTGGCTGCGGACACTGCGGCGGAGCAGTACGCAGTCCCGCTGCTTGAAGCGCAGGGGATAAATCGAACTGAGCAGCAGCAGATAAATCAAGGAGAAATTGATCCAGCTGATCTGACTTCGCAAAAGCAGGAAGAGTATCAAGAAATTGCTCAGAATATTGAGCAAACTTACCCTGAAGTTTACCCTCTCTTTGAAGGAAATCAGCAAGGGGGGCGTTTGGGGGTTGCGACTCTAGCGCTTTTTTCGTCAATCTTTGCTGGCGGCCTGATTCTTGCTGGCTCGGTTGCGCTTATTGTTCTAAAGATCGGATTTCTTCTCCTGCTTCTTTTTTCTCCGATTTTTTTGCTGATTGGAATTCATCCAGGATATGGGCGGACGGTCCTAATTCGCTGGATGGAAATGCTGTTGGGTTTGCTGCTTAAGCAAGTATTTGTTGTTCTTCTTATTTCTCTTCTGGTGATGTGTTACGGGCTGGTAATGGCAACGGATCTGGGCTGGGGCCTCCAGATGATCCTCCTGGCCCTGTTCACGCTGGCGTTGGTCGTCTACCGCAGACCGTTCGCGAATATCTTCGCCTCGGTGAATGCCAACACCTTCACCTCGCGCATGGTCAGGGACGCCATCAACAGTGATGTTGTCGGCAACAGCTCCATCGTGCTCCCGCCGGTCGCCTACATGAAGGCACAGAAGTGGGGGCTCAACAGGTCGGCCCAGATCGCTGGAATCGCGGCGTCCATTCCGGCTGGTGGCGGGAGCGCGATCGCCGGTGCGGCCGAGACCGCAGACGCGGTTCGAGGTGGTACCGCGACGGGGGAGAGTGCAGAGGTCGACGGCACCGAATCGAACGGTGAGCAGGCGCGCGTCCGGGGTACGGCCGGTAACAGTACGACTCGCAGCTCGGCGGCTCCGCCACCGCTGGACCTGAACGGGAAGGTAACGGGGACCCCGGCCAGGTCCGGTGGTGTCGCGCCGCAGCGCGACTCGTCCCAGGCGCCCAGCCTCAGCGGAACATCGGCGGCCAGCGGCGGTCTCTTCGAGGGGACGGGGGGATCGGGCGCTGGTTCCATCCCGCCTCGCCCGTCCGGCGGCTACACCGGTACCGGTGACACCGGCTGGGGTTCGGTCTTCGGGACCGGCTCCTCCGGCAGCGGCCAGCGCGCCGCTTCGACTCCGAGGGCGGGCGGAGAGGCGCCGCCCGTGTCCGGTTCGACCTCCGGTTCGGGGGCGGGCATGTTCGGCGGCGGTGGCCGCACGGAGACCCCGCCGCAGGGCAGCACGCTTCCCAGGGCCGCGCGCTGGGCGGGCCCCGGGACCCGTGGCGAGAGGCGGACCCCGCCACCGGCCCGACCGGGACGCCAGGCTCCCCCGGCCCCCGCGCCGCGCGCGAGCGGTGGGGACGGCGACAACTGGCTGACCGGGTCGGGCAAGAGCAACGACGCTCCCACCAGTCCGTTCTGGGCCGGGGAGGCCACCCGCCGCCGCGACCCCAAACGCGACGTCCCGTTCTGGCTCGACAGCGATGACTAGAAAGTCCCAACGGCGGGGGCCGCGCGCCATCCCCGGATAGGCGCGCGACCCCCGCCTGCGGAGTCCCTCAGCCACCAGACCCGACTCACCAGAGAGCCCCCCATGCCCAAGCCCCTCTCCGACGGTGCGCAGCGTCTCGTCTTCGGAGTCCTGGTCGTCGCCCTCGTCGCCTTCGGCATCTACTGGAGCGTGGGCGGCTTCGGGCCCGACGACCAGGAGGACCCCCAGGAACAGGAGCAGGAGGCGGTGGAGAGCGGCGAGGGCGGCGCAGACGGCCAGCCCGTAGCCCCCATCCCCACGACGGCGGCCGAGGACATGGCGCTCGCCGACTGGCTCCCCTTCTCCGAGGACGAGTTCAAGGCCGCGGCGGCCACCGCGCAGGCCTTCGCCGAGGCGTACGGAACCATCGACTACTCCGACCCTCCCGAGACCTACTACGACCGCCTCGGCGAGTACGCCACCGAGGAGTATGCCGACACCCTCGCCCAGAGCTCCGGCGCCGGAGCCCTGTGGGGCGAGCGCGAGGAGGAGGAAGCGGTGTCCACCGGGCGGGCGGACGTGCGCTCGATCCGCAGCTTCGACGAGGACTCCGTCGTCTTCGTCCTCAGGGTTCAGTCCGTCACCGAGGGCAATGACGGCGAGACCCAGAACCTCGGCGACTTCGCCGTCACGATGATCGGAAGCGGCCAGGCGTGGGAGGTCTTCGACTTCCAGCCGGCGGACGCGGGAAACTTCGGAGAGGGCTGATGATCAGGGCTTTCGTTCGTGAGGCTCCGGCAGACGACGGAAACTGCGCCACCCAGCTAGCGGTCGGCGTCGGCGTGCTGGTCGCGGGCGTGGTGGGCCTCGCGGTGCTCGTCATCCCGCTGGCCGCGGTGAACCAGAGCGTGGGAAGCCTTGTCGCCAACGGTCTGAGTTGCACGAGCGACGCCGAGCAGGTCGAGGCGTCCGGTTACGCGGAGGACTCCATCCCGGAGAACTACCTGGAGATCTACCAGGAGGTCGGGGAGGAGAAGGGCATCCCCTGGAACGTCCTCGCCGGTGTCGGCCAGGTGGAGAGCCACCACGGCCGCTGGGAGGGGCCGGGCATCACCGAGGGGCACAACGACTGGGGCGCGGCGGGCCCGATGCAGTTCGGCGCGCTGGACGGTTCTGCTGCGGGCAACAGTTGGGGCGGTGAGCCGATCATGCCGGTCGAGGACCGCCCCGAGCAGGGGTACGGCCAGGACGGCAACGGCGACGGGATCGTGAACGTGTACGACCCGGCGGACGCCATCCCGGCCTCGGCCGACTACCTGCTCGCGCACGGCGCGGAGGAGGACATACGCCAGGCGATCTACGGCTACAACCACGCGTGGTGGTACGTGGACGACGTCCTGGGCTGGGCGGAGCAGTACGCGGAAGGGGAGTACTCGACCGGGGCGTCCATCGCGACGGCGGTCAACTGCACCCTGAACGCGGCGGGGAACCCCATCGCGGTCGCGCCGGACGAGCTGTCCCAGGCGGTGGTGGACTGGGCGATGGACCAGCGCGGCAAGCCGTACGTGTGGGGCGGCACAGGGCCGAACGGCTTCGACTGCTCAGGGCTGGTGATGCGGGCCTACGAGAGCGTCGGCGTGACGATCCCCCGGGTCTCCCAGGACCAGTGGAACTACGGCCCGAGGATCGAGAAGGGCGACGAGCAGCCGGGAGACCTGGTCTTCTTCGACGTCCAGAGGGCGGGAGAGCCGCCGGGGCCGGGGCACGTCGGCATGGTCATCGGCGACGGCCTGATGGTGGAGGCATGGTGCACCAACTGCGGACCCATCGCCACACGGGAGTACGACAGCCCGAACCGGTCGGCGGTCATGGGGTTCACCCGGCCGCTGGAGGCATCGGAGGCTAAGGCGCAATTGGAGAACCGATGAGTGAGAAACAGGGACTTCATGGGGTCAAAGCGTTCCTGGTGATGGTCGGGTCGGGTGCGCTCGCTGCTCTCATAGCTGTTGGTGGGTTGGTTTTAGTAGTTAACTCCATTGGCTCCGCTGTGGTGGATGGTCCTTCTGGGGGGGACACAGAGGGGCAAGTTGGAAGTTGGGAGCCGGCGCCCTCAATGACTGAAGGGGCGCTCAACCTTTGTCAGACTCTGGAGACATCGGCTCAGGCTGGAGCGTTCAGATCAATGGGGCCTGAGAGGATTGATTCAGGGGATGGATACAGCGACCCTGGGCCTGGTGTTGACAGTAGAATCATCAGAGACAACTGTACTTGGGAAATATACTCCCCAGATGGAATGGAATGGAAATTCTCTCTCGAGTACGAGGCTCTTGCAGGTGGAGAATCGGAGAGTATGCGTGTCGATAGCGCGGAGAATGTTTTCTCATTAAAAAAGGAATCTTTGAGGGAAGATTTTGCTTCGGTTGTCAATGAAGAGATTATGGGTGACATGGCCGAAGAATCCTATGCGGTATATGGATCAAAGGAGGAGGGGGGAGTTCTCTATGCATTTTTGGGGAGAACAAGAAGTGGGGTGTTTCGGATTGATTTAAAGGCTCCGCCTTCTGCTTCGGAGAATGTGGATATTGAGAGTGAATTTCGAATTCTCGTTCGAAAGACGGTCCCTGTCGTTCATTCAAGGCTTGAGCGAATTCTTCCAGGATGAAATAGTTCTTGATTAATCTGACTCAATCAATTCTTCAGGCTCGTCCCAGTCCGTCAGTGTGAGCGTGAACCAGCGTTACTGCAGTCCCGTCTCGTGGGAGCCGTTTTCCTGGAGAGGATGACCGGCCTGTTCTGCTGGTCCACCCACAAGTCGAAGTTGATCTCTCCCAGTTCTATGCCGGTCTCAAGGAAGCCCTCATAGCCGCTCCTCGCCCAGCCGGCCGTGTCGTCCGCGAGTCCCTCCCATCGGGCGCTCTCCGCCCAGTGGGTCGTGCTGACCCCGTTGCTCTCCTCTTCTCCGGTGATCCGCAGAGTCTCGCCTGACGAGATGCTTCCGGTGACCTGGGAGCAGCTGATGTTCTCCGAGTCCATCGCGTTTATCCAGTACTCCTGTGGAACTTCCGCGTCGATCGGCTTCGGCGGCCCTCGCGGCGGAGGCGATCAGTGGGTCGCTGGTGAGCGGCGCCTGGCCCCGACACGTTCGCGCAGGGGCGGGCCGCTCACGTACTCGGTGGTCAGCCACGGCCGGTCCGACCGGTCGGCCCCGAAGAAGCGCGACACGAAGGAGACCCGCACCCGGCCAAGCGGTTCGGTCCCCCGTTTGTAGTGGTTCGCTTTCCCGGCGAAAGGGACCTTTCCCCCTCAAAGGCATGACATTGCAGGTCTGCGCATGAAGTACGGGGATGCGTGGTAGTAGGCCGCGCGAAGCGGCGTCGGCCGGCGATACGCGAGACAGCCGCTCACCGAATCCGGACCACACGCATTGGAGATGCGCATGGGTGCGAACAAGAAAGCCAAGGGCCAGCAGATCAAGGGCAAGGCCAAGGAGGCCGCGGGCAAGGCCACCGGCAACGAGCGGCTGAAGGCCGAGGGCCGCGCGGAGCAGACCAAGGGGCAGGCTCGCGAGACCGCTGAGGACTTCAAGGACACCGTGACCGGCACGGCCCGCGGCTTCGGCGACAGCCGGGACTAGCCGCAGAACCACTGAGGGGCGCCCCCGACGGGGGGCGTCCCTCTCCGCCTCTCAGGGGGTGTGCTTGAGTCCGGCGACAAAGGCCGCCCACTCGGAGGCGGAGAAGGCCAGGTGTCCGGCCCCGGGGTGCTTGGAGTCCCGAACGGCGGTACAGAGGGAGTAAGAGGCGACTTCAACGCAGTTTTCACTGTCGCCTTGGCTGTAACTGCTCTTGTGCCAGGGCAGAGCGACCTCGACGCAGTTTTCGCCTCTTCCGCTGCTGTAGCTGCTCTTCTTCCAGTTCAGCGGAGTCTCCATCACTGCTCCAGGGAGTCGATGATTGTGGCGATCAGTTCGTTCGACTTCGACGGGGTGAGTGCCAAGCTGCGAACGTTGTCGTACATCATCGTATAAGTACGTATTTCCTCGGGTTCTTCGAGGAAGAGGCCACTGTGCCCGGTTTCGATGAAAACGACGGGCGCGTCTCCTGCTTCGGGGAAGTCGAGGATGACGAACTGGCCGGTCATAGCGGAGTGAGCACCCGCACTGTTCGGTATTACCCGGATCTCGATGTTCGCCTGTGAGTTGGCTTCTACCACCTTGTTCAGCTGTTCGCGCATGACATCAGGGCCTCCCACGAGCCGCTGGAGAGCAGCCTCGTCAATGAGGGCGTGCAGAGTGAGGCGGTCTTCTCCGCTCAACGACGTCTGCCGTACGGTCCTGGCTTCCAACCGCCGCCGCAGTTCGGATTCGTCGCTGATTCCCTCTCGGAGCATCACGGCTTCCGCGTAGGCCGGGGTCTGGAGCAACCCCGGAACCAAGAGTCCGTCATAGGAACGGAGTAGGGATGCCTCTGCTTCGAGGCCGGTGTAAGAGCCTTCGCCGAGGACATCGGAATACTTCGCCCACCATCCCTTCTTGCGTGCGTCACGCACCAGAGCGAGTAGCGCTGCCTTCTCGTCAGCAGGAGTCCCGTACAGGTCAAGTAGATCGGCGACATCGTCGCTGCTGGGTTTGGTCCACCGGTTCGTTTCGATGAACGTGATCTTGGCGCGGCTCCAGCCCAGATCAGTGGCGGCTCGTTCCGCTGTCTTGCCAGCGGCTTCCCGGCGGCGCTTCAGCTCGGTGCTCAAGCGCTTCCGGCGAACGGTGGGGCTGCGCCGGGGCTCAGTCATCGCTTGGGTTTCCTCTCTTCGGCAGAGGGCTTCACCATCCTTACCACCCTTGAGCTACGAACCGTACTAGTAGCTGTTGAGCAACTTTCTGACCGATTTTTCTCTAACCGACTTGAATTCTAACGGTTAGAGTTTACTCTGTTTGTAAGCGGTTGATCGCTCCAAGTCGCGGTCGACCCCTACGCAGGGTGGTGACCCCCTATGTCCCGAACCCCCGAGGTCGAGGCCGTGTTGCACGGTCCCGAACTCCAGCCCCTCTATGCGCTGGCGGGTGAACTCCAGGTCCTGGGCCTGGACGCGCGCGTCGACGCGTCGGTGCTGACCGTGGACGCGGTCGTGCCGGTGGAGATGGCGATCCGCGACGGGTCGCACACCAGTGCCTTCCAGCGCGCGGTGCTGCGACCCGACCCGCACACCCGGCGCCCCTGGTGGTGGCTGCTGTGGCCCGAGGAGACCTACAAGTTCGGCACGGTCGCGCCCGAACTCACCCGCAACCTTCCCGCCGAGCGCACCCGTGACATGGCCCGCCGCATCCGCAACACCCTCCTGCTGGCCAGCCCCCTCACCTAGACCAGCCCGGAGGAAGGACGGGGGCGCGGCCCCGCACGGCCGCGCCCCCGCGCCTCCGGTCCCACGCCCGGAAAGGACGCCCCTTATGGCCCGCAACCGCGACTACGTCCCCCGTCACGCCCGCCCCCGCAGACCGCCGTCCCGAGCGGCGATCGTCCTCCAGGCCCTCGCGGTCCTGACCCCCGCCGCCCTCGTGGCCACTGTCATGATGGCCGTCGGTGTCTAGCCCGTCCTCCGGGACCGCGTCACTCGGCGGCGCGGCGGAACCGGTACCACTTCGGCGAGGTCTGGTTCATCGGCCACCCCAGGCCGGCGGTGTCCGCGTCCTCGGCCGAGAGGAGCTCCCACCCCGGGAACGCGGCCTCGACCTCCGCCTGCGAGACGCCCTCGACAAGCCGCCGGTACCGCGACGGCCCGAAGGCGAGCAGCAGCAGAGTGGCCCCTCGCGCGGCGAGCGCCGTCACGCCCCGCCCCTCCGCGACCCGCTGGTCCGTGTCGAGGCCCTGGAAGCAGCCGATGTCGAGGAAGAGGTCGAACGTTCCCAGGCCGGCCGATTCGAGGCCGGTCGCGTCACCCACGACGTAGGTGACCTCCGCCGGTCCCTTGCGCCGGGCGGCCTCGACGGCCTCCGGCACGATGTCGACGCCCACCGTCTCCCACCCGCGCCGGGCCGGTTCGGGGGTGAACTGCCCGCGTCCGCAACCGATGTCCAACGCCCGCCCGGGGCCGGACGGGCGCTCTTCCGCCTCCCGGTCGAGCAGGGAGCCGAGCTGTGCCCCGCCCGCGGCGCCGTAGCGCTCCCACGGAGTGAGGCCGAGACGGTACATCCACGCGTATTTCGTCATGGCCCCAAGCTAGAACGGTCCTTCAGCACGAGCCGGTCGCCCCACTGTTCCGCGTTCCACCGCTGGTCTTGGCGGCGGAGTCCTTCCGGGCCCGCCCCGGAGAGCGCTAGTGTCACGGTCATCGAGGGGGCCATCAGGCCCCGCTGGGCAGAGGGTAGCCATGACCGAGTTCATCTCCGTCGTCACGGCGGTTCACGCGCCGGGGGCCGGGCACCTGCCGGACGCCTACAAGTCCCTCCTCGAACAGGACCTCCCCGAAGGCTGGGAGTGGCGGTGGGTGGTCCAGGAGGACGGCGTGACGGACGCGGTCGCGCCGTACGTGCCGGACGACCCGAGGGTCTCCTTCGCGCAGGGGCGCGCCGGGTCCGCCGGTGTGGCGCGCACCCTGGCCCTCTCCCGCGCGACCGGGCGGTTCGTGAAGATCCTCGACTCGGACGACGTGCTGACCCCCGGAGTGCTCGCCAGGGACCTGCGGGCCCTAGCCGGGAACCCCGACATCGGCTGGGCCGCGTCCCGGGCGCTGGACCTCCTCCCCGACGGCTCCACCGTCGGCTTCGACGACCCGCCCGAGGGGCCGATCGAGCGGGGCGCCGTGCTGGAGCACTGGAAGGCGCACGGCTTCCGCTCCCCGGTCCACCCGGCCACGCTGTTCGTCCGGCGGGAGCTGCTGCTGGCCCTGGGCGGGTGGATGGCGCTGCCCGCGTCCGAGGACACGGGCCTGCTCATGGCGCTCGACGCCGTCAGCGGGGGATGGTTCACCGCCGAGGCCGGGCTGCTGTACCGCAAGTGGCCGGGGCAGGCCACCAGCCAACCCGAGCACACCGCCGAGAGCGAGTGGAACGCCCGGATGGCCGTGGTCGAGGCGCGGGCGCGCTCGCTCGCGGCCCTGGACGGCTGGCGGTTCGGCGCGGCCTGAACAGGGAGGCGCCGGGCGTCACGAGGTGATGCTGCCGTCCTTCCCCCGGTTCTCGGGCAGGAGCAGGCCCCGGGCGGAGTGCTGGTCGCCCAGGAAGGCCCCGCTCACGCCGAGGTCCGCCCGCGCGCGCTCGTGGAAGCGGTTGATCGCCGTGAACAGTTTCGTGTGCAGGGCCCGCCACTCCTCCAACGTGCCCTCGGTGGTACCGCGCGCCTGCCAGGTGATCGCGGCCATCGCCTCCTGAACGCCGTGGGCGGCGTCGATCACCGCGTCGCCGGCCAGCAGCATCACCCGCTCGAAGGCGAGCGACTGGTCGCCGACGGCATCGGTCAGCCCCTCGGCCAGGTCCTGTTCGGTCCGGGGAAGCGTCCGCATCCCCTCCCGCACCTCGTAGAGCAGCACGGCGGCGTAGCCGGAGGAGCGGATCTTGCCCACGTAGTCGGCGTAGGCGTCGAGCTTCTTCTCGTCCCACCGGGTGCGGAGCCCCAGCTTGTGCTTGTTCCGCTCCATCAGGTGGTTGGTGATGTAGGTCGTCACCGCCCCCAGGAGCACCGCCGCGATGGTGACGAGCTGCCCGACCAGGTCCACGCTTGCTTCCTCCACCAGACCGCTTCCGACTCCCCGGCCGCACGATCATAGAGGCGCGGGAGGGAGCGGCGACAGGGCGCCCCCTCGACCGCTTCCGGCCGCGAAGCCCTACATGCAGGGGGTTCCGGGCCCCCGCCGTCGGGGATGCCGTGCTGCGGGCCTGTGGGTGTTCCGTATCGAGGAGAGGGAGCGGCTTATTCGGTCGGTAGTCCTTGAGCGCGGAGAACGCCGCTTCTACGCGGAGAGCGGGAAGAGGATCGCCGCAGATTCCCACCCGTACGACGAGGAGCTCAGGCGGCTCGTCTTCTTGTCTCCGGAGGAAAGGAAGAGAATCCCGAGGGGCTACCCCGCTGCCGTCGATCGTCTTGGGAGGGAGGGAATGATCGGGTAGTCGTTTCGGGTTTGTGAGAGTCTCCTGGTGGAGAGTTCCTCGTGTGCTCGGTTCGATGGTGAATGCCGTCTGAACCTGAATGGCGTTCCGAGATTATCGCGGTTATGGTCTCTGCTCGCCCGAAAGCCGCCATGCTCCTGGGTCAGGACCGGTTCTGGATTGGCGAGCATGTGATGGGACCTGGTGAGTCCGGCAGATCCGGAAATGAAGGAGTGGACTGGTGAGTGAAGTGAACTCTACGCCTCGCATCGAGGATCTCCCCGACGGAACCAGGCGGATAGTCACCGCTGTGCGATGGAAAGGTTTCTACGAACACGACAACGTCTGTCTGGGGCGCGTCTATATCCTAATAGGCGGGGAGGCGGTTGTTGTCCTGAGTGAAGTCCTCGACGAACGCTTCGAATTTCAGCCCGGTATTGACTTCCCTAGTGCGGCCGGGAATCTGATAAGCCTGATTTCGGAGTATGGGATCGCGCTTCCTGAGTCAACTCGCTGGTATGAACACACTGGCCCCCATGCGGGTGATGAAGTATTCACTGACAATGAGGAGTATATCCGCGTGACTCATCGGCGTTCTGATGACTTCGGTGCAGAAATCTACGGTTACCATCGGCTCGCTCCGGAGGAAGTTCGGAAGCTGTTGTCTGATCTGCCGATAGCTTCAGTTGAAGAGGATATCGCCAGTGTGGGTCTGTGACGTGTTGTGGCTTACGTATTCTCGGGGAGTGTACTTCTCTGGAATGTCCGAAACGAGTATGGGTGTTGCCGAAAATCCATCTCGAAGTCGGAGAAAAAGTCTCGATAAAACGACGCCGAGCACTGGCGTTCGGGCGCGCGGCTGATCCTGCGCGGCCTGTTCCACGCGGTGGCGCCGAGCGGGGCGCCGATGGCCGAGGTCCGGCGCTGACTGGCCCCCAGGAGGTGCGCAGACGACCTGGAAGCGGTCGGCCTCATCGGGGAACGCGAGTGCGGCTCCGGAGCCGCTCGGTGGCCACGTCGCCTGTCCGGACCGGGCGGCCGTGATGTCCTGACTCAGAGAGGCGGTTCGGCGTGCGGCCGGTGCCGGACGGCTACCCCGTCGCGATCGCCGAGTACGTCCACATGTCCGCGGGCATCGCGTGGCGCAGGCGCCAGACGACCCCCATGGGCCTGCTCCCCTCATGGCTGACGTAGTCGGCGGGCCCCAGGAGCATCCAGGGCTGGGCGGTGCCGATGTCGGTGGTCTTGTAGCGGCGGACGAACAGCAGGACGCTGCTTCCCCGCTCCCTGTGGTGTTGGTAGCGCATGCCGGTGGGGGAGGACTCCGACGTCTGGTTCTGCGACTCCCAGTGGAAGAGGCGCTCGTTCAGTGCGTAGTCCCTGTAGCGGGTCTGGGGCGAGAAGTCCTTCTCGTCCTTGTCCAGGGTGACGAACAGGGCGTCGGTCGCGATGTCCGCGCACCACTTGACGCCTTCGCGGAAGGTCCCGGGCAGGGCGTTGCCGCCGAGCCCGCTCTGCCCGAGGGCGGGGAGGATCTCCTCGCGGCTGTACGAGGCGTGCACGGACAACGGGATCGCGGGGGAGGTGCCGGACAGCGGGACGGGGACGCGCTCGGTGCGCGCCAGGCCATAGGCCAGGATCTGGCGCATTTCGTCGCGGACGGCGGAGTGGGCTCCGAGGAGGTCCAGTCCTTGCTGGTAGGTCGGGAAGCCGTTTCCCGTCGGCCACAGCGAGAAGAAGAGCATCCGGACGAACGCTCGGCCTCGCTCGTCCAATGCCTCGTACGCGGGGGCGTCGTCCGCCAGAATCCGGGTGTACACGTTGATCCGCTCGGGATCGTCGGCGTGCAGGAACGCGGGCATCCGCCTCAGGAGTCCGGCCTCGCCCTCGGGAACGGGACCGGAGAGCAGCCCCGCGCGCCGCAGCAGATCCGTCCAGGAGCGCTTCGCGCGGTAGACGTCGGTGATGTCGCGGCCGCTCGCGGCCAGGTAACCGCTGAGGCGCGGCTCCTTGTGGGAGTCCACCTCCTTTGCCAACCGGGTGACGGTGACGTTGAGCTGGCTCTTGATGCCGGCCAGCACCGTCTCCTTGGCCTTGGGCTCCAGGACGATCTGGCACCCCGAGGGCAGCCGGGGGAAGTCCTGCTCGATGCCGTCGAGCAGGCGTTTGCGGTTGAGGTCGGTCAGAGCCCGGAACTGGTTCTCGAACCGGAACTTCTTGTGGTGCCGGCCGATGAAGTCGAGAACGGTCAGCACCGCCTTGCCTTCGGTGCGCCGTAGACCCCGGCCGAGCTGCTGGAGGAAGACGGTGGCGCTGGATGTGGGGCGGAGCAGCAGCAGGGTGTCCACGTCGGGGATGTCGAGCCCCTCGTTGAACAGGTCGACGGAGAAGACCACCTGGACGGTGCCCGCGCGGAGCCCGGCGAGTACGGTCTCGCGCTCCCCCGGTGTGCTCCTGCCGCAGAGGGCTCTGGCGGTTATCCCGGCCTCCTCGAAGAAACCGGCCATGAACTCGGCGTGTTCGACGGACACGCAGAATCCGAGAGCGCGCATGGCGCCCGGGTCGGCGATCTTGTCCCGCACGGCTTTGACCACCAGGCGGGCGCGGGCGTCGTCACCGGTGAGCAGGTTGCTCAGCTCGTCCCGGTCGTAGCCGCCGCGCTTCCAGGCCACCGCGCTCATGTCCGTGCCGTCGGCGATACCGAAGTAGTGGAACGGACTCAGCAGATCGTTGTCCAGGGCCTCCCACAGGCGCATCTCCGCGGCGATGCGCCCGTCGAAGAACTCGTCCTGGACGTCGGTCCCGTCCATGCGCTCGGGGGTGGCGGTGAGTCCCAGGAGCTCCTTCGGCCGGACGCGGTCGATGAGGGCCCGGTAACTGTCGGCCGAGGCGTGGTGGAACTCGTCGATCACGACCACGTCGAAGTGGTCGGGGGCGAAGGGCGGGAAGGACGAGGTGCTGAGGGCCTGGACACTCGCGAACACGTGCTTCCACGCGCGGGGCTTCGCGCCGCCGACGAAGAGTTCGCCGAAACCCGCGTCGTCGAGGACCTCCTGGTAGGTGCGCCGGGCCTGCTCCAGGATCTCCTTGCGGTGCGCGACGAACAGCAGGGTGTGGTCGGAGCCGTGTCGCGGACGCAGCCGTTTGTAGTCCAGGGCCGCCATGACGGTCTTCCCGGTTCCGGTCGCGGCGACCAGGAGGTTGCGGTGACGGCCGTGGACGCGGCGCTCGACCTCAAGGCGTTCCAGCATGTCTCTCTGGTGCGGGAAGGGGCGGACTTCCAGTCCCGACAAGGTGACCACGCGACCGGTTCCGGGACCGCCGCCCGCCGCGATGAGGGCCTCGTCGAGCCGCTGGGCGTCGGCGGCGGGGTCGTAGTCCTCGAAGGCGGGCTCGCTCCAGTAGGAGTCGAAGGTGGCCTGGAACTTCCTCAGCACCGCTGGAGTGGCCACCGAGGACAACCGGACGTTCCATTCGAGGCCGTCCAGGAGCGCGGCTCTGGACAGGTTGGAACTGCCGACATAGGCGGTGTGGTAGCCGGTGCCGCGTCGGAACAGCCACGCCTTGGCGTGGAGCCGGGTGGACCGGGTCTCGTAGTTGACCTTGACCTCGGCCTCGAACTCGGAGACCAGCCGGTCCAGGGCGCGACGCTCGGTGGCACCCATGTACGTGGTGGTGATGACCCGGATGGGCGCGCCGCGTTCCCGGGCGGCCTTGAGCGGCCGCTCCAACCAGCGCAGGCCGTGCCACTTGACGAACGCGCACAGCAGGTCGATCCGGTCGGCGGTGGCCAGCTCGTGGCGCAGTTCCGAACCCAGGCTCGGGTCCTCGGGGGAGTTGGTGATCAGCGCTGCCTCGGACAGCGGGGTGGCGGGCCGCCGGGTGTAGTCGGTGGAGTCGTCGGCGGAGGCGAGCGCGAGGAGCTCGCGCGGACCGTCCGCCACCCGTTCGAGAAGGTCCTTGGTCCCGTCCAGGGTGGAGAGGGCGCCGAGGATCTGGTTGGCGACCGCGACCTGGTCGTCGAGTGGAAGACCGTCGAGGGCCCGCTCCACCCGGTCCGCGATGTGCCGGGCCAGGACGCGTGGTGAGGAGTGCTCGCCAACCTGCTTGCGCACCACCCGCCAGCCCTCGGCCTCCAGTTCCTCCACGCGCTGTTCGAGCCGGTTGGTCAGCAGCTTCTCGTAGAGCCCGGTGGGAGGGTGGGGCATGGAGGAGTCCTTCGTCGCGGCTTTCGGGGTGTTTCCAGTATCAGCCGTCGACAGGACGTCTTCGGGGTGCGGTTCGGGGCGCGAGTGCGGTCAATGCCGCGTCCGCGGGCCGCGGCCAGGACCTCGCGCGTGGCGGGGACGGTTCCCCAAGCGCGGTGCCGGGGGCGCGGGGACGCTAGCGCGCGGCGGACCCAGCCCGGCGGGACAGGACCCAGGACGCCACCGCGCGCCAGCCGAGGAGCCCGGCGCCCAGGAACAGCGTCGTGACGACGATGAACGACACGGCCGTTCCCGCGCCGGAGACGGCCCGCAGCGCCATCGCCCCGATGACGGTGACGGCCCACAGCCCGAGCCCGGTGCGCACCGGCGCGGCGGGGGCCCGCCACGCCCTGGTGGCCAGCCAGCCCAGGGCCAGCGCCGCGGCGAACGGCCACAGGGTGGCGGCGACGCCGAGCAGCGCGTTGCCCTCGTCGTGGCTGGAGCGTCCGATCAGGACGAACAGCAGCACCACGGCCGCGTCGGCGAGGAGGGCCCACAGAGAACGCATGCGGTCAGCCTAGTGGGGCCCCGCCGGGCCGCCGGGTCCCTCCCCCGGCCAGGAAGGCCCTGGAGGGAACCTGGGGCCAGGGCGGTCCGGGCACGGGGGAACCGGTCGGCGCGGGGGATGGGGGCGCCGACCGGTTCGGTGTCAACGGCGGGGGGTCAGCCGGTGACGAGAGTGAGGTTGAAGTAGGACAGCAGCGGGTTGATCGGCTGGAAGTAGGTGGTGCCGCCCCAGGTGCAGTTGCCCGATCCGCCCGAGGTCACGCCCTGGGCCTGGGTGCCGGTCAGCCAGGAGCCGCCGGAGTCGCCGCCCTCGGCGCAGGCGGTGGTGCGGGTCAGCCCGGCGACCGAGCCCTCGGCGTAGTTCACGGTCTGGTTCTTGGACTGGATGGTGCCGCAGTGCCAGCCGGTGGTGGAACCCGAGCGGCAGACGGAGGAGCCGTTGGCGGCCTCCGACGAACCGGTGACGGTGATGTAGCTGCCGTTGTAGCGGTTGACCAGCGGGGTGACGGTGTCGGCGCTGGTGATGCGCACCCACCCCATGTCGCGGCCGGGGAAGTAGGACCCGGCGATGGTCCCGGTGGGGCTGGTGGTCCGGGTGCCCACGTCGCCGCAGTGCCCGGCCGTGGCGAAGCCCGGCCCGCTGCTGTGGCGGACCGAGAACCCGACGGAGCACCGGTAGCCGCCGAAGTAGTAGGCGTTGCCGCCGATGACGTTGGCGAGCAGCTTGGGCTGCTCGGTGGTCTCCTCGACGCGCACGGCCTTGCCGTCGACGTCGGCCTCCGCGACCAGGGCCTCGGCGGCCTCGGTGTCGCCCTCGAGGACGGTGATGACGACCGAGTCGTCGGCGGTGTCCACGTACCAGCCGGTGACGGAGTCGTCGGCCTCCTCCGCGACCGTGTTGAGGTCCTCGACGATGGCGTCCAGGGCCGGTTCGCCGAAGTCCACGACCTCGGCGTTGGCGCCGGCGGCCTCGACGGTCGACACGGCGGCGGCGTCGGTCACCGAGACGGTGAGCTCGCCGCTGTCGATGTCGAAGTGGGCGCCGCCGAAGTCGGAGCCGAGGGTCTCGCGCAGCCCTTCCTCGACGTCCATCGCCTCGGCCTCAGCGGCCTGGAGCTCCTCGACCTCGGCGGTGGACAGGCCGAGGTCGCGCTTGAGCGCGCTCAGCTGGTCCCCGGCCTCGGCCGCGGTGGGGGTGGTCTCCGTGTGGACGGGGGCCGCCGAGGCGAATGGCGCGGCGGTGATCACCAGGCCTGCTGTCAGGATCGTGCCGCCCAAGGCACGGAATACGGAGGATCGCTTCATGACCCTGCCCTTTCTGGGTTGGGGGAACCAGGGCGGAACGACACGCTGGCGAACGGGGACCCAGCGCGTCCTTCCTTGGCCGGCGTCCCTCCTTGTGGGATTCGGACGCCGACCCCCGTTTACCGGGCATTCGGTAAACGATTTGAAACCATAAGTCATGGGCGACAGTTCGCAACAGGTCGGTCACGGAGAGGAAAGTCCCGTTGTGTCGAATTGATCTTGTGGTGACTGTTCCGGGGTGTTCCCCCTCGCTCGGGTGCTGACGCGAAAAGCGAAGCGAGGGGCTGCGTTTGGCCACTCGGTCAGGATTCCCAAAACTTTGTCAATGTTTGGCAAGGTCTGGCGACTGGCCGGATGAGGCCAGATCGAGTCGGCTTTCGGCTACCGAGTGTGCTTGTCCGACTCAGAAAAGTAGCTGTTTTTGTGTTCGGACAGCGGGCGGGGAAGGCCGCCCCGCGACCTTCCCCGTTACGCGGGTGAAACGTGTTCAGCGACGGAACCCGGTGCTGGGTGCCCGATCAGCAACACGTTCCTGGCAGCCGCGCGAGGAGCCTCACCCCTGGTGCTCCCGCCGCGGCGCCAACTCCAGAGCGTCGCGGAGGAACGCGACCTGGAGCAGCAGCAGGTTCTCCGAGACGGCCTCGTCGGTGGGCATGTGCGTCGCCCCCGACAGCGGCAGCACCGTGTGCGGCCGCCCCGCCGCGAGCAGCGCCGAGGACAGCCGCTGGGTGTGCGCGAAGACCACGTTGTCGTCGGCCAGGCCGTGGATCAGCATCAGCGGGCGCGACAGCCCGGACGCGTCGGACAGCAGCGAGTCCCTGACGTACCCGTCGGCCTCGGTGCCCGGATGGCCCAGGTAGCGCTCGGTGTAGTGGGTGTCGTACAGCCGCCAGTCGGTGACCGGCGCGCCCGCCACCGCCGCGTGGAAGACGTCGGGCCTGCGCAGCACCGCGAGCGCGGCCAGGTAGCCGCCGAACGACCAGCCGCGGATGCCCACCCTGGTCAGGTCCAGCCGGACCCCGAACGCCTCGGGCGCGGCCCGCAGCGCCTCCACCTGGTCGGCCAGAACCACCTCCGACACGTTGCGGTGGATCGCCTCCTCCCACTCCAGGCTGATCCCCGGAGTGCCGCGCCCGTCCGCGACCAGCACCGCGAATCCCTGCTCGGCGAACCACTGCGAGGTCAGGTAGGCGCCCTGCGCGTTGAGCACCCGCTGGGCGTGCGGACCGCCGTAGGGGTCCACCAGCACCGGCAGCGGCTCGGAGTCGGGGGAGTACCAGGACGGCAGCACCAGGGCGGCGGGGATGCCGCGCTCCCCCAGCCGCCGGATCCGCACGTTCACCTCGGGGAGCTCGGGGGCCTCCGCGAAGCTGGCGACCTCGACGACCGGCGACTTCGCCTCGGCGCTCACGTCGCGCAGCACCACCGTGCGCACCCCCGGCCGGGACAGGTCCCGGCGCTGCATGACCAGGGTGCCGCCGCGCAGCCGGGCCGAGTGCACCCCGGAGGCGTCCGCGTCGGGGAACCGCACCTCCCGGTGGACGAGCTCCTCGCGGTCGTACATCCACAGCCGCACGTCGCCGGGGGCGTCGGGCGGGGAGGCCGAGTACAGGATCCGGGGCCCGTCCACGTCCAGCAGGGCCCGCACGTACTGCCCGGGAACGCTCACGGTCTGGCTGCCGAAGTACAGCATGCGCTCGTGCTCCCGGTGGAGGCCGATGCACAGCAGCTCCCCGGAGGAGTCGAACGCCGGGACGCCCGGCATGTTCTCCACCCAGGTCCACGAGCTCTCCGTCCAGATGTCCAGGACCAGGCCGGTGACCGGGTCCCCGGTGAACACCCGCACCTTGTGCTGGGAGCGGCTCTGTGCGCTGAAGGCCACCGTCGGGACGCCGTCGCGGCCGTTCGTCCAGCCCGCGGTGACCAGGTAGGGCAGCTCCTCCCGGTCCCATTCCAGCCAGACCGGTTCGGGCCTGCCCGCGTCGGCGCCCCCGTCCACCGCGAGCGCGGCCAGCCGGACCTCGGCGTTGTCCGTTCCGGCGGCCGGGTAGGCGATGGCCTGCGCGGCGGCAGCGGGGTCGCCCGGGTCGCTGATGTGCCAGCGCGACACCGCGGAGTCGTCCACCCGGGCGGCCAGCAGCCAGGCGCCGTCCGGTGACCACCACATGCCCCGGTACCGGCCCATCTCCTCGGCGGCGATGAACTCGGCAAGGCCCCAGGTGACGTTCTCGCCGTCCGGTTCGGCCACGATCCGGTCGGCGCCGTCGCCGACCGCGATGACGTGGATCGCGCCACCGCTGACGTAGGCCACCGAGTCGCCCCCGGGGGAGATGACCGGGTCGACGACCGGTCCGACCGCGGGCAGTTCGCGGGGCGCGCCGTCGTCGTCTCCCAGGCCGACGTGGTAGAGCCTGCCGGACAGGGTGAAGACCGCCCGGGTGAACGACTCGTCGACGCTGTAGGAGACGATCCCGCTGCCGGCCTCGCGCAGCCGCTCGCGCCGGGCCCGTTCCTCGGGCGGCAGGTCGGCGCCGGTGTCCCCGATCGTGCGGGGGTCGGCGACCACCCGCTCCCGGCCGCCGTCCACCTCCAGCGTCCACAGGCAGGTGGCGGAGTCGGTGCCGTGCCGTCCGCGAAGGAACGCCACGTACCGGCCGTCCGGGGAGATCTGGAACGCCCGGGGGACCCCGATCGTGAAGCGCTGGGTGCGGGCTTGTTGACGTGGGAAGGTCATGGTCCGATTCTGGCAGCCGATCCACCGGAAGGGGGTGCGGACCCGTTACGGGGCGGGGTTTCGCGGCGCCGAGCGCGGGACGGTGCGGGTATCGTCCCCGGTATGAGAGACCGCCGCCTGCTGCTGGTGCACGCGCATCCCGACGACGAGACCATCGTCACCGGCGCGACCATGGCGAAATACGCGGCCGAGGGCGCCGAGGTGACCCTTGTGACCTGCACCCTCGGTGAGGAGGGCGAGGTCATCCCGGAGGAGCTGGCGCATCTGGCGGGCGACCGCGAGGGCGGGCTGGGCGAGTACCGGGTGAAGGAGCTGGCCAAGGCGTGCCAGGCCCTGGGGGTGCGCGACCACCGCTTCCTCGGCGGCGCGGGGCGCTACCGCGACTCCGGCATGATGGGCGCCCCCGCCAACGACGACCCCGCGTGCTTCTGGCAGGCCGACCTGGAGACCGCCGCGCACGAACTCGCGATGATCATCCGCGAGGTCCGCCCCGAGGTCGTCGTCAGCTACGACGACAACGGCGGCTACGGCCACCCCGACCACATCCAGGCGCACCGCGTGGCGAAGCGGGCGTTCGGCAAGGCGGCCGAACGCGCTCTGCCCGGTTCGCCCTGGCAGACCCGCAAGCTGTACGCGGTCGCGCACCCCCGCGCGGTCCTGGCGGAGTCCGTGGCGCGGCTGCGGACCGACCCCGGGCCCTTCACCCCGCCCGCCTCCATCGCGGACATCACCCCCGGCACCCCCGACGAGCTGGTGACCACCCGCGTCGACGCATCCGGCCAGTGGGCCGCCAAACTCCTGGCGATGCGCGCGCACGCCACCCAGATCACCGTGGCGGGAGGACTGTTCGCGCTCTCCAACGACATCGCCCAGGAGATCGACGCGGTGGAGTACTTCACCCTGCTGCGCGGCCCCGTCCCCCGGCGCGGGCCCGAGGGCTACGAGACCGACCTGTTCGCCTGACGCCCCGACGCGCCCCGACCGGGCGCTACGCTGCGAGACGTGCGCACTCCCACACCCGACCCGGCCCATCCTGCGGCGGGACCCCCCGCCCCGGTGGACACCGACGTCCTCGACCACCGGCTGGGCACCGCGCTGGCCGTGCTGAACGGCGTGTTCCTGACACTGCTGGGCCTCGTCGCGGGGGGCGCGGTGGGGCTGTCGGCGAGCTGGTTGTCCTGGCTCTGGCTGGTCGGAGCGGTCGGCCAGGGACTGGCCGTGGTCACCACGCTGCTGGTCCTGGCCACGCTGTTCGCGGGCTCCCGGGCCCTCGGCTGGAGCACCGGCGCCAAGTGGGGGCCGGGGGCGTTCGCGCTGGGCTGGATCGCGTCGAGCTTCGCGTTGATCGGGGTCTCCTACGGCGGCGACGTGCTGATGACGTCGGCCCCGACCAACTACCTGTTCCTGTACGGCGGAGTGGCGGCCGTGGTCATGGGCGCCGTGCTCACACCCGACCCCGCTACCGCCCGGACGCGTCCCCGGGGCACTCCCTAGTGTCCGGCCTGCGGCGGTCACCCCGGTGGTCTTGACCTTTCCGGGGTCTCGGAGGTGATCGAGACCCCGGAAAGGTCAAGACCACCGGGGTGGGGACACGGGAGGGGGCGGCGGCCGCCCCGACCGGGCCCTACTGGAAGGGCCGCAGCATCGCCTGTCCCCAGCTGAGGTAGAGCTCGTTCACGCCGACCAGGGTGAACAGGGCGAACACCGCGTCGAGGAAGACGGCGTTGACCGGGGGGCACCACACCAGGGCGAAGACCGCCACCGTGCCGAAGATCCCGGCGTTGCGGCCGGGGAACCAGCGGCCGAGGCCCGCCGCGATCGCGTCGAAGGCGTCGGTGCCGGGGACCGGGAGCAGGTTGAGCAGGGCCGCGCTGACGTTCAGGAAGCACAGGAACATCAGCGACACGATGAACCAGTTGTTCGTGGTGGAGCCGGCCGGGACGAGCCAGAACACCGCGGCGGCCAGCGCGGCGGCCAGCACCGCGTTCACCGGCAGTCCGGCCAGCGCGACCAGGGCGCGGCGTCCGCGTCCGGGAACGGCGGCGCGGTCCAGGTGCGCGGCCGGGCCGTTCAGGCCGAACAGGCCGACCAGCGCGAACGCCACCGGGAGCAGCAGGCCGGCGGCCAGCTCGCGGAAGGCGAAGGGGTTGAGCCGAAGGTAGCCCGTGCCGCGGAGCGCGCGGTCCCCGAGGCGGTAGGCCGCCGCCGAGCGCGCGTACTGGTGCAGGGTCAGGCAGACGATCCAGCCGCCCAGGATGAACACGAACGGAGCGTACGCGGTGTCCGGCCCGAACACGGCGGCCTCCCCGCGGGTCCACGACAGCCATCCGGCCATCGCGGTCACCCCGACGAGCAGGACGAACACCGGGCTGGGCGCGAAGTCCAGCCTGCTGGGTGCGGCTTCGGCCGAGGAACCCGGTTCCGCCGGTACCACCGGCCCGGGCTCGCCGGTCGCGTTCTCCTGCGCTGCCGACTCGGACGTGGACATGCTGCTCCCGCTGCTCGCGAAGTTCGTGGATCCGCCCTCGGGGAGGACTACTGCCAGGCTATGGGGTTCCCCGGACCCGAGCGCATGGGGCCGGGACCCGCCGCTCAGATCGACGCGGACGGGGTCGTCGCGGACACGTGGATGGCGGTCAGCGCGAACGCCCGGCCCACCTTGGTCAGCCGTTTTGAGCGTCCCTCGCCGAGCAGGTCCCGGCCGCCCACGCAGCCCAGGGTCTCCAGCAGCCAGACGACCGTGATCAGCACCGACCGGACATGGGAGGTCTGCGGGATGTCGCCCGTCGTGTCGTGCTCCCACCCGGCCTTGCTCAGCACCACGCGGGCCTCCTCGGCGATGTCCACGTCCTCGTCCCGGCTCGGGGTCACCTCCGAGCGCGGGGAGCGCAGCAGGAGCAGACCCAGCAGCGTCTCGGTGGCCGCCTGCTCGAAACCGTTGGTGACCAGCACGCTCTCGGTGACGGCCCGCCACAGGTCGTCGATGCTGTCGTGCAGTTGCCGGCCCCGCCGGGTCAGCACCAGCCTCCGGCCGGAGCGGCGCACCGCGCGCATGTTGCGCAGCAGTTTGTGCAGGGCGATGATCTGCATGACATCGGTCTCGCTGCGCGGCGGGGAGGGCGTGGTCGCCCAGTCGAACTCCGCGCACAGATCGCGCACCACGGTGGGGGAGATGTAGCCGATCTGGGTCAGGCCGATGCCCTCGTCGGCGTAGTCGAGCAGCCGCTGCACCGGGGCGAGCGCCTTGGGGGCGTCGTGCGGGATCTCCGCTCCGGACACGATCTGCCCGCGCAGCGGAAGCAGGTGCGCGCGGTGCGGATGGGAGCGGGAGGACAGCCACTCGGCGACCCTCTCCTGCCGGATCCTGTCCAGGCGGCTGTGCCCCTGGGGGTCGGGCTGGGTGAGGAAGGTCCTGGCCCGCTCCTCCTGGGCCGCGCGCCAGCCCCGGGTGCCCGGACGGACCTCACCCGCGGCGATGGCGAGTTCCAGGGCCGCGGAGGTGGCGTGGTGCGCCTCGATCTCGGCGCGGCCCAGCGCGGTGCCCCAGGTGAGCTCGGGCAGGTCGGGCGGGTCGATCCCGGACGAGCGCATGTTGCGCTCGTAGGCCGCGACCCCGTTCTCGTGCGAGACCGAGTAGGCGACGAGCACCTCGGTGGTGCGCTGGGACACGCAGATCTCGGCGTAGCGCGGGAGGTCGAGCAGGCGGAACAGGGAGCCCAGCGACTCGGCGACGAAGTTCCACTCGCTGGAGTCGGCGGCGAACCGGACGGGCAGCACGTGCCAGCAGAACTCCTGGACCGCGCGCTGGGTGAGCGCCTCGAGCCCGTTCCCGGTGACCAGGGTGTCCAGAGCGCTCTGGGCGGTCTGCGCCGCGGTCGGGTCGACGCGCGCGAGTTGGGCGAGGGCGGACGCGACGGTCTCCTGCATGGTGTGGGCTGGCCACCTCCTGCTTCTGGAGTACTTCCCTGGAAAGTACCGGTTATGACTCCGGTGAGCCGCGGCGCCGGGGAGGCTGCTGCGGCACGATCCGGCTCGCGACCACGTCGGCCTCGTCGACCTGTGCCACGGAGCCGTCGCGGCGGCGCAGGACCAGCACACCGTCACGCCACGACTCCAGCACTCCGACGATATCCCGGAACCGGCCGTCGGGAAGTCGAAAGCGCACGGTGGCGCGCCGACCGATGTCCCGCGGGGCCAAAGAGTGCGCCAACCGCGCCACGTACCCCACTCCGCGCACCCCCGATTGCGTTTCCCGTCCCGAGCACCGCAATACTAGAGACAGCGATATCTGTGTCACCGGCCGTCCGGCTCCCGGACCCCGGGGCGGTGCCGGCTCTGTTCCGGGTACCCAGTCCCGGGTCCCGAGAACGCACCGTACTCCGGATGCCCGCCTCGGGAGCCGGTCCGGCCAGACTATGCGACACAGTCGAACCACATATGCGGTCACCGTGGCGAGCGAGACCGAGGAGGAGTACGACGTGACCTACGTCATCGCGCAACCGTGCGTCGATGTGCTCGACAAGGCGTGCATCGAGGAATGCCCCGTCGACTGCATCTACGAGGGCGAGCGCATGCTCTACATCCACCCGGACGAGTGTGTCGACTGCGGCGCCTGCGAACCGGTGTGCCCGGTGGAGGCCATCTACTACGAGGACGACCTGCCCGGCGAGTGGTCCGGCTTCTACAAGGCCAACGTCGAGTTCTTCGACGACCTCGGTTCGCCGGGGGGCGCCTCCAAGCTCGGCAAGGTCGACAAGGACCACCCGCTCGTCTCCGCCCTGCCCCCCCAGGGCGAGGGATAGGAACCGGGAAGCACGCACCGGCCGCCGCACCGCGGCGCGGCGGCCGTGAGCGGGCCGGTCGCGCCCGTCCGGCGGATCCGGTGCGGAGGGAACCCCCGCCCCCCTCCCCCACCGGAAAGCGGCGGGACACCAACGCGACGAGGGGAAGTGGCCGACGATGGCCGAACGACGCCCTGTGGCCGAACGCCTGCCGGTCTTCCCGTGGGACCGGCTGGCCCCGTACAAGGAGACCGCGGCCCGGCACCCGGACGGCATCGTCGACCTGTCCGTGGGCACCCCGGTCGACCCGGTCCCCGAACGCCTGCGCGCGGCGCTGGCGGCCGCGGCCGACTCGCCCGGCTACCCGCTGACGTACGGCACCCGGGAGCTGCGCGAGTCCGCCGCCGGCTGGCTGGAGCGGCGCCACGGGGTGCGCGTGGACCCCGCGGCGGTCCTGCCGACCATCGGCTCCAAGGAGCTGGTGGCCTGGCTGCCGACCCTGCTCGGGCTCGGCGCCGGGGACACGGTCGTGTACCCGGAGCTGGCCTACCCCACCTACGACATCGGCATCCGGATGGCGGGCGCCACCCCGGTCGCCGCCGACGGGCTGGTCCAGCTCGGGCCGACACGGCCCGGACTGCTGTGGATCAACTCCCCGGCGAACCCGACGGGCCGGGTGCTCGGCGCGGACCACCTGCGCAAGGTCGTCTCGTGGGCGCGCGAGCGGGGCGTCGTCGTCGCCTCGGACGAGTGCTACCTGGACCTGGGCTGGGACACGCGTCCGCTGTCGATCCTGCACCCCGACGTGTGCGGGGGGTCGCACGAGGGCCTGCTCGCGGTCCACTCGCTGTCCAAGCGCTCCAACCTGGCCGGGTACCGGGCGGGCTTCGTGGCGGGCGACGCCGGTCTGGTCGGGGAGCTGCTCGCGGTGCGCAAGCACGCCGGGATGATCGTCCCCGCGCCGGTGCAGGCGGCCATGCGCGCGGCCCTGGACGACGACGCGCACGCCGTCGAGCAGAAGGAGCGCTACGCCGCCCGCCGCGTCCTGCTGCGCGGCGCGCTGGAGCGCGCCGGGTGGAACATCACGCACTCGGAGGCGGGGCTCTACCTGTGGGCGGCCCACCCCGACCACGACGCGTGGGGTTCGGTGCGGCTGCTGGCGGAGCAGGGAGTCCTGGTCGCACCGGGAGAGTTCTACGGGCCCGCGGGCGTCGGCCACGTGCGGGTCGCCTTCACCGCCGCCGACGAGCGCGTGGCGGCGGCGGTCAAGCGCCTGGAGGCCCTGGACCGGGGGGCCTCGGTCCTGCGGGAAGGCGGGGAGCGGTCCGAGTGACCCTCCGCCCTGTTCAGGGCGGAGGGCCGGTGGGCGGCCCGGGAGAGGGTCCCGACGCCGTCGGCGGCGTCGGGACCACCGGCGGGACGTCCTACTCCAGGACCAGTCCCCCGTCTCCCGCGGGGGTCTCGGCGTCGCCCCATCCCTGCTGGGTCGACGAGAGCGTCCAGCGCCGGTCCTGGTAGGTGACCGAGCTCAGCCCGTAGTCGCGGGCGTGGGCGACGGCCCACTGCGCCATGGCCCACCCCAGGTCGCCGGTCTGGCGCTCCGCCGAGGCCAGCTCGTCGGGGCCGACGCCGAAGACGCGCCGCATCTCCTCGGCCGCCCCCTCCACGTCGGTGGGCGCGGCGTCCTCGGCCGGGAACCAGCAGCTCACCGCCGGGCCCTCCACGCCGGTGAAGGCGTCGGCCATGGTCCGGGAGCGGGCCTCGTGCTGGTCGTAGGCGAACCCGTCAGCACTGCGCTGCACGGCCTGGGCCGCCTCGTAGACCGGCATGTCCGCGTAGCCGTCGATCTCGATCAGCGCCTCGTAGAACTTGTCGCTGGAGTACACGGGGTCGATGATCTGGTCGGGGGTGCCCCACTCCATGGACGGGCGCTGCTGGAACAGGCCGAGCGAGTCGCGGTCCCCGTGCTCGATGTTGTAGAACTTCGACTCCTGCCACACCGTGGCGTAGGAGATGACGACGGCGTGCTCGGGCAGGTCCCGGGCGAACGCGACGCCGGAGATCGTCGCGGCGTTGGCGGCCTGTTCCACCTCCAGGCTGTCGGTGTCCTCCTCGGTGACGACCTCGCATCCGTCCTCGGGAGGAGGCTCGGCGAGGTCGAGGGGCTTGATCGATCGCATGACATAGATCCCACCTGCGACCAGAGCACCACAGGCCAGGGTCAGCGCGATCAGGATCTTGAAGAACGCGGAGATTCTTCGACGCTTCTTGGGCACGGGCAAGACCATATAGATATGGGGTGGAATCACGCCATCGCGTGATAAAACACCTCGTCGTACAGATGGACAGGGCGGGGCCCGCGAAGGATCAGGGTCGGGACGTGCGGCCGACCTCGGGGTCCGGCTCGGGATCCCGCCAACCGATAGTAGGGGGTCGGGACGCTCCGCCTCCCGGGAAACCGGCCCCGGAGCGCCCGCGCCGGTGGTCCGTTTCCGACCGGAGGGGCGGAACCCAGTAGGCTCCACAGCCATGACCACCTCGTTCACCAGTCCGCTTCCCCAGACCATCGACGAACTCTGGGAGCGCCGCGCAGAACTCACCCCCGACGACACCGAGGCCCGCGACGCCATCGTGGGCGCGGTCGACGAACTCGACGCCGGAAAGGCCCGCGTCGCCTTCGTGGACGCCGCCACGGACGAGGTCGTCGTGGACGAGCGGGCCAAGCGCGCGATCCTGCTGAGCTTCCGCGTCCTGGGGATGGAGGAGTCCCGGATCGGCGACTTCCGGTACCACGACCGCATCCCGCTGAAGACCCGCTTCGACGGCGTGCGCGTCGTCCCGGGCGCCATCGCCCGCTGGGGCGCCTACCTGGCGCCGGGCGTCGTCCTGATGCCGTCCTTCACCAACTTCGGCGCCCACGTCGGCTCCGGCACGATGGTCGACACCTGGGCCACCGTCGGCTCCTGCGCGCAGGTCGGCGAGAACGTTCACCTGTCCGGCGGCGTCGGCGTCGGCGGGGTTCTCGAACCCCCGCAGGCGTCCCCCGTCGTCATCGAGGACGAGGCGTTCCTCGGGTCGCGCAGCATGGTGGTCGAGGGCGCCCGGGTGCGTCGCGGCGCCAAGCTCGGCGCGGGCACCCTCCTGACCTCCTCCACCCGCGTGTTCGACGCGGAGACGGGCGAGGAGCTCAAGCGCGGGGAAGCCCCCGCGTGGTCGGTGTGCGTCACCGCGAACCGGGTCAGGAGCTTCCCCGGCGGCGACTTCGGGATGCCGTGCCTGCTCGTGCTCAAGCGTCTGGAAGAGGGCCAGGAGCACGACAAGCTCGCCCTCAACGACATGCTCCGCGAGCACGGCGTCAACGCCTGACGGCGCTTCCCAGAGCTTCCCGAGTACCGTTGCCACACCGCCCGCCGGGCGGTGTGGCAACTCCGTTTCCGCCCTACAGAAAGCACGCAGCCATGTTGGACCTCACCTCGGACGTCCGCGACCTCACCGCCCGGATCGTCGACATCGAATCGGTCAGCGGCGCGGAGCGGCCCCTCGCCGACGCCGTCGAGCAGGCGCTGCGCGGCTGCCCGCACCTGAGGGTGGAGCGCGACGGCGACGCGGTCGTGGCCCGCACCGAACTGGGCCGGGAGCAGCGCGTGGTGATCGCCGGGCACCTCGACACCGTGCCGATCGTCGGCAACGTCCCCTCGCGGGTGGCGGACGGCAGGCTGTACGGCTGCGGCACGTCCGACATGAAGAGCGGGGTCGCGGTGCAGCTCAGGCTGGCCGCGACCGTGACCGAGCCGGTCCACGACGTCACCTTCGTCTTCTACGACTGCGAGGAGATCGAGGCCGAGCGCAACGGGCTGCGCCGCCTCGCGGCCGGCCACCCCGAATGGCTGCGCGGCGACTTCGCGGTGCTGATGGAGCCCACCGGCGGCCAGATCGAGGGCGGCTGCCAGGGCACCATGCGCGTGGAGGTGACCGCGCGCGGCGCGCGTGCGCACAGCGCCCGGTCGTGGATGGGGCGCAACGCCATCCACGACGCGGGCCGGATCCTGGACGTGCTGCGCGCCTACGTCCCGAGGCGGCCGGAGGTCGAGGGGCTGGAGTTCCACGAAGGGCTGAACGCGGTGTTCGTCAGAGGGGGAGTGGCGGGCAACGTCATCCCCGACGAGTGCGTGGTCACCGTCAACTACCGCTTCGCGCCCGACCACACGCTCGAGTCGGCGGAGGCGCACCTGCGGGAGGTGTTCGAGGGCTTCGACGTGCGGGTCACCGACGCCGCGGCCCCGGCCCGCCCGGGGCTGGACCACCCGGCCGCGGCGGCGTTCGTCGCGACCGTCGGCGGGGGGCGGGCCCGGGCGAAGCTCGGCTGGACCGACGTGGCGCGCATGTCCGAGCTGGGGGTGCCCGCGGTGAACTACGGCCCGGGCGAGCCCACGCTGGCGCACACCGAGGGCGAGTACGTGGTCCTGGACGAGATCGCGACCGCCGAGCGGCGGATGGCGGCCTGGCTGACCGGCGCGGCCTGAACCGGGTCCGGGGGCTGCGGCCTGGAACGATTCGACCACTTCCGGACGCCGTCGTGTAGGCCCGTCTTCAGCACGGGGGCACCCGAAAGTGGGTAGCGTGTCGCCATGACGGAATCTCGATCTGAAGAACGACAGGCGGGTCCACTGACTTACCGAGGCAAGGCCATCCCAGAGAGCACCACAGACCAGCGCCTGCTGGACCGACGCGGCCCGGCCGACTGGGTGCACACCGACCCGTGGCGGGTCCTGCGCATCCAGTCGGAGTTCGTCGAGGGCTTCGGCATGCTGTCCGAGATCGGGCGGGCGGTGTGCGTGTTCGGCTCGGCCCGGATCAAGCCCGAGACCCCGTACTACGAGCTGGGCGAGGCCATCGGCTCCAGGATCTCGAAGGCCGGGTACACCGTCATCACCGGTGGCGGTCCCGGCCTGATGGAGGCCGCGAACAAGGGCGCGAACGAGGCCGGCGGCCCCTCGGTGGGACTGGGCATCGAACTTCCCTTCGAGCAGTCGCTCAACCAGTACATCGACACCGGGGTCACCTTCCGGTACTTCTTCGTCCGGAAGACGATGTTCCTGAAGTACTCCCAGGCCTTCGTGGTGCTTCCGGGCGGTTTCGGCACGCTGGACGAGCTGTTCGAGGCGATCACCCTGGTGCAGACCGGCAAGGTCACCCGGTTCCCGGTGATCCTGGTCGGCACGCGCTTCTGGGGCGGCCTGGTGGACTGGATCCGCGAGAACCTGCTCGCCGAGGGCCTGATCTCGCCGCACGACCCGGATCTGATCCACCTCACCGACGACCCGGACGAGGTCATCGAGATCATCCGGAAGGCCCACGCGGAGCTCGCGAGCAAGGAGGAGAGCGCGGCGGTGGCCGAACTCGGCGAGGCCATGCACGACGCGGAACGGGCCTAGCCGCCCTGCCTCTCCGGTGATCTTGACCTTTTCGGGGTCTCAACCGTCTCTGAGACCCCGAAAAGGTCAAGATCACCGGGAGGAACGGACGTCGTGGGCGCGGCCCCGACCGGCACCCGCCGTCGCCGTCCGCCGTCACCTCGCGATCCGCACGACATGAGGCCGAAAGACCCACCCGAAGCACCGGCACGCGAATCACCCTCGTGCCGGAGACCCCCTAGGCGAGCCCCCGGCGGGCCACCGCCGGAGGGCGGTCGCCCCGGATCGCGGCGACCATGGCCAGGGCCTGGCGGACCTCGTCGGGGTACCCGGTGGCGAAGGCGCGGACGCCCAGCCAGGCGTAGACCGAGGCCAGGGCGAGGGTCTCGGAGCGCTCCTCCGGCTCCCCCGGACCGGGGGCGCAGCGGACCAGGACGGGACCGCCCTCGGCCACGAGCGCGCGCACGCGGTCGGCGCCGGGGCGGTGCCCGGCGTCCGACACCCCGGGCGGGGTCTCGTCCGGTCCCACGACCGTGAAAATCTCATTCGGCACGTCAACGAGTGTCGCACGCCACGCGGTCCGTCCGACGCCTCCTGGCGGAGCCGTCGATGTGGCACGATCGGAGACGTGATAGCCATCCTGATCCTGACCGCACTGGCCGCCTTCGCGGTGCTTGTCGTCGTGGCCGTGGTGGTCATGGGGCACGGCGGGCAGTTGGCGCGCTTCGAGGCCGATCACCCGCCGCTCGACCTGCCCGCGGACCGGCCCGTGACCGGCCACGACGTGGCGCGGGTCCGGCTTCCCCTCGCGCTGTGGGGGTACCACGTGCGCGCGGTGGACGAGCTGCTGGCCCGGGTGGCCGCCGCCGTCAACGAGCGCGACGCGCACATCGCCCAGCTGGAGGCGCGGCTCGCCGAGCACGGTGCTTCCGCCCCCGCCCCGCGCGTGTGGTATCCGCGCCCGTCCGGGGGGTCGTCCCCCGCGGGGCCCAGGGAGAAGGGGCCCTCGGCGGCCGACGACCCCGAGGCCGAGCCGCCGGTGCCCGCCTGGGCGGGACGCCGCGACGACCACGGGGGCGGGGACGCCGCGGAGCACGGGGGGCGGGAGTGAGCGGCTCCGTCCGCGAGTCGCGCGTCGCCGTCGCGCACACCTGCCCGGCCCCGGCCGGAAGGGTCTGGGACACCCTCGTCGACTGGGAGCTGCACGACCGCTGGATGGTGCTGACCCGGGCGCGCGGGGGGTCCGGCGAGGGCGCCCGCGTCCTCGCCTTCACCGGGATCGGCCCCGTCGGTTTCTCCGACCCCATGGAGATCACGGGCTGGCGCCCGCCCTCGGACGACGCGCCCGGCCACTGCGAGGTGCTGCACCGCGGCGCGGTCGTCCGGGGCCGCGGCCGGTTCGACCTGGAGCCGCTGCCCGGCGGACGGTGCCTGGTCACCTGGTCCGAATGGGTTAGGCTGCCGCCGGGTCCCGTCGGGCGGCTCGCAGGGCCGCTCGTGCGCGTCCTGACGGCCTCCCTGTTCCGGAGGTCGCTGCGGAACCTGGGCGGACTCGCCCGGCGGCGTTCCCGGTCCGGCCGCGACTGACGCGCGGAACGGGCGGGACGCTAGACTGATGTGTCCCTCGTCACGGACGCCGCCCGCGTGGGCTCGGTTCGTGTGGCTTATTCTCATTCGCTGTACCCGCGAACGACCTCCCCAGCGTTCGTTCGCTTTGGAGGAAGCGATGACCGTCTCGCAGTACCCCAACGCGCGTCACCTCACCGGGGAACTCCGGTGAACGGGCTGCCCACCCAGACCGATCAGGACGACGAACCGGGTTCCGCGTCCCCGATCAGGCAGATGTCCCTGTGGCCGCCGCCGCGCTCCACCCGGCACAGCAACCGGCGGGCCAGGGGGATGCTCGTCGTGGCCGCGGCCGTGCTCGGCGGGCTGGTCGTCGTGGGCGGCGGTGTCGCCTGGGCGTTGTTCCCCGAAGGGGAGGCCGACGCCGACGAGGCCGGCGCGGGCGGGGAGGGGGGCATCCCCGCGGCCTACGCCGGGAACTGGAGCGGGGAGATGTCCCAGCACGACGAGGCCGGGGAACCGGTCGTCGACTGGGGGGCCAGCCTCAAGCTCGACGAGGGGACCGGCCGCGGCAGCGCCGACTGGTTCACCCTGGGCTGCCGGGGCAGCGTCACCCTCGTCGAGGACACCGGAGACAGCCTGGTCTTCGAGTACGCCGAGACCTACGACCCCGAGAACCACTGCATCGACGAGACCATCCTGACCCTGTCGCCGGGGGCGGGCGGCGGGACCCTGGAGGCCGAGTGGGTCGCCACCTCCCGCAGCGGCACCGTGATGACCTCAGTCGGCACCCTCAAGTAGGTTCGTCCTGTGCTCTCGCCAGAGGCACCGAGCGCGCAGCCCGAGCACGGGAGGACCGATGGCCGATCCGGCCCCCTTGATCGACACCGACCCCACCGAGGTCGGGGAGTACACGCTGGTCGGACGGCTCGGCCAAGGCGGCCAGGGCGTCGTCTACCTCGGCCGGCACGCCGACGGCTCGCAGGCCGCGGTGAAGATGCTGCACGGCGACGCCCTCGACGTCGCGGGACTGCGCGTCCAACTCGCCGAAGAGGTCGAGATGGCCCGCCGGGTCGCGCGGTTCTGCACCGCGCAGGTGCTGTCCGCCGACATCGAGGCCAACCCGCCCTACGTCGTCAGCGAGTACGTGGAGGGCCCGTCCCTGCACGGGGTGATCAGGGAGAACGGCCCGCTGGGCGGCGCCGCCCTGGAGCGGCTCGCGGTCGGCACCATCACGGCCCTGGCGGCCATCCACCAGGCCGGGATCGTGCACCGCGACTTCAAACCGGCCAACGTCCTGGTGGCGCCCGGCGGGCCGCGCGTGATCGACTTCGGCATCGCCCGGGTTCTGGAGGGCACGGCGATCCTGACCAGCAGGATCGCCGGGACCCCCGCCTACATGGCCCCCGAGCAGATCACCGGTGGTCCGCTGGGTCCCGCCGTCGACCTCTTCGCGTGGGGCGCCACCCTCGCCTACGCGGCCAACGGCGCGGGGCCCTTCGGGCACGACTCGCTGCGGGCCGTGGTCCACCGGGTCATCAACGAGGAGCCGGAGCTGGGTGACCTGAGCGGGCCGCTCCGCGGGATCGCCGAGCGCTGCCTGGACAAGGACCCCGCCCGGCGGCCGACCGCCGCGGAGGCGCTGCTGTGGGTGCTCGGGGTGGAGGCCGAGGCCGCTCCCGAACCCGAGGAGCCCGAGGCCGAGACGGCCGTGCCGGTCGCCCAGCAGACCCTCGTGGCGGGGGCGATCGCCGCGGCGGACACCGGCGCCCAGGAGAGCGCGGCCGCCGAGATCTACCGCTCCTACCCGCCTGCGACCCGGCAGGGGCAGGCGACCTTCCCGCCCTCCGTTCCCGCGCGTCCGGTCCCGCAGCCCCCGCAGCCCCCGCGGCCCCCGCAGCCTCCGCCGTATCCGTCCGGTCCGCAGGCCCGGGGCTACCAGGGCGGCCCGCCTCCGATCGGTCCGGCCACCCCGCCTCCGATCGGTCCGGCCACCCCGCCTCCGATCGGTCCGGCCACCCCGCCCCCCGTTTCGGCGCGTCCCGGCTATCCGGTCCCGCAGCCCCAGCCGCAGTGGCCACGGCCTCCCGCGCCCGCACCGGTCCAGCCCGTCCGGCAGGCGCCCCGGCAGCCCTCGTACCCCGTGCAGCCTCCGCCGCAGCACGGCTTCACCCCGCCTCCGTCCAGGCCGAGGTCCAGCAACGTCAACATGGGGGTCCTGCTCGGGGTCGTGACGGCGCTGACGATCCTGGGCCTGATCCTCATCGGGGTCGTGGCCGCCTACTACGGCGCCTGAGCGACGCCCCGGCCGCGATCGCCGCGCCTCCGTTGGCGATCCTGGCGTCAGCGTCCTGGAACCGGGGATCCCGGAACGCCGGAGTCAGGAGCATCGGCGGGCCCGCGAACGGTTACGCCTAGCGGCCCTCGAAGGACGGCGTCTGCTTCTCCAGGAAGGCCAGGGTCGCGTTCAGGTGGTCGGCCGTGTCGACGCACTGGTCCTGGAGCTTCGCCTCGATCTCCAGGGCGTTCTCCAGGTCGAGTGCCGAGCCGAAGCCCACCTCGGCCTTGATCGCGGAGTAGGCGACGGTCGGACCAGCGGCCAGGCGCTCGGCGAGCCCGCGCGCGGTCCGGTCCAGCTCCTCGGGCTCCACGACCTGGTTGACCAGGCCGATCTCCAGGGCCCGGGCGGCCTTCACCGGCTCGGCCAGCAGCAGCATCTCCATGGCGCGCGCGTGTCCGACCAGCCGCGGCAGCGTCCATGACGCGCCCGAGTCCGCGCCGAGCCCCACATTCGCGAACGCCATCAAGAAGGACGCCTTCGAGGAGGCGATCCGCAGGTCGCAGGCGAACGCCAGCGCCGCGCCCGCTCCCGCCGCGGCTCCGTTGACCGCGGCGACCACCGGTTTGGGCATCCGGGTCAGCGCCAGCACGATCGGGTTGTAGTGCTTGCGCACGGTGCCGTTGAGACCCTCGTTGTTGCCGAGCGCGCCCGCGTGCTCGGTGAGGTCCTGTCCGGCGCAGAACGCCCGACCCGCCCCGGTGATCAGCACGGCCCGGGCCGCCGAGTCCGAACGGGCCCGCTCCACGGCGGCCAGCAGCGACTCCTTGGCCTCGGTGGTCAGCGAGTTCATCGACCCGGGACGGTTCAGGGTGATGGTGGCGACCCCGTCGGCGAGCTCGTAGCGGATGCTGTCTGTGTCGGGCACGGAGACTCCCTGTTTTCGTTCGGCCGGGACGGTGTGTGGGAACCCGTGCGGGGAGGCCCCGCACACCCGGGAAGTGCGCTCGGACGTGGCCGTAAGGCGTCCGTAAGGTCGTGCGGCCACAACTCTAACCGTTCGCGATCTTCGGGCCCGATGGCTTCCGCGGCGTCGGATCGTTCCCAATCGGGTTCCAAAACCGAGATAATGACAGACCAGTGATTCATTCGCTGAGTCGCGCGGATCCGGTTCGGTCCGCACTCCGTACCCGCCGACGGCGGGCCGGGAGTCCGCTGGACCGGGTCGTCCACGCGCGGCAGTCATCTAGGAAAGGGGATACGGCATGGCGGCGATGAAGCCGAGGACCGGAGATGGACCTATGGAGGTCACCAAGGAGGGTCGCGGCATCATCATGCGAGTTCCACTGGAGGGCGGCGGGCGCCTCGTGGTCGAGCTGACGCCGGCCGAGGCCGGTGAACTCGCCAAGGCTCTCAACGGAGTCGTCGGTTAGCAGTCCCCGTTCCTCCACCGCTGTCCCAACGTGCCACGGGGCACCAAGACCTGACCTCGACCTTTCTCCCCCACCACAGAGTCGGTGAGAGTGTCCGCCCGGCACGTAACGCAAGCACGTAAGGATTGTGAGCATCCGTGCCCATCGCTACGGAGATTCACGCGGTCGAAGGCGCCCTCGCCGAGTCCGCGGCCGAGCTCGTCACACTCGTCGTCAGAACCGGGGCGGACGGTCCGCGGCCGGTCACGGACGGGGTGGGACTGAGCCCGGCCGATCTCGACGCGCGGCTTCCCGCTTCCCTGGCACGGCTCTTCGACGTCTACGACTTCAACGGCGGACCGGGCCAGACCGTCGAGTTCCCGGTGGACCTCGGCAGCGGGCTGGTCCGGTTGTCGCTCCTGGGGGTCGGCGGCGGCGCCCCGGGGGACCTGCGGAAGGCGGGAGCGGCGTTCGCGCGTTCGGCCAGGGGCCGGTCCCGCGCGGCGGTCAACGTCGCCGCGCTGGAGGGGGACACCGCCGCGCTGGCCGCGTTCGTGGAGGGGGCGCTTCTGGCCTCCTACACGTTCACGCTGGCCGGCGCGCCCAAGGGGGCCCGGCCCGTTCCCAGGGTCGACCTCGTCGGCGGCGACCCTGCCGCGGTCGCCGGACCGCTCCGGCGGGGTGCCGTCCTGGCAGGGGCCACCGCCCTGGCCAGGGACCTGATCAACACCCCCTCGGCGGAGAAGGACCCCGCCTGGCTCGCGGCCCGCGCGGTGGACGTCGGCGGAGACTCGGGCCTGGCGGTCAGGGTGTGGGACGAGGCGGACCTGGAGCGCGACGGGTTCGGCGCGATCCTGGCGGTGGGCCAGGGGTCGGTCAGTCCGCCCCGGTTGGTCGAGCTCTCCTACACGCCGGAGGACCCCTCGGCGCACGTGGTGCTGGTCGGCAAGGGCATCACCTTCGACACCGGAGGCCTGTCGTTGAAGCCCAACGACAACATGAAGCTCATGAAGACCGACATGAGCGGCGCGGGGATCGTGCTGGCCGTGCTCTCGGCGCTCGCCGAACTGGGGGCGCGGGTCAGGGTCACCGGACTGCTGGCGGTCGCGGAGAACTCGTTCTCCGGCAGCGCCACCCGTCCCGGTGACGTGCTGACCACCTACAGCGGCCGGACGGTCGAGGTGCTCAACACCGACGCCGAGGGCCGCCTGGTGCTCGCCGACGCCATGGGCTACGCGGTCGCCGAACTCGCCCCCGACGTCCTGGTGGACGTGGCCACGCTCACCGGGGCGGCCAAGCTCGCCCTGGGAACCGGTATCGGCGCGCTGTTCGCCACCGACGACGCGCTGGCCGCGGCGCTCGCCGACGCGGGCGAGTGCTCGGGCGAGGCGCTGTGGCGGATGCCGCTGCACGAGGAGTACCGCGACGCGCTCGACTCGCGGGTGGCGGACCTCGCCAACATCGGCACCAAGAACGACTACGGCCACCCCGGCGCCACAGAGGCCGCGCTGTTCCTGCGCGAGTTCGTCGGCGGCGTCCCCTGGGCGCACCTGGACATCGCGGGGCCGGGCCGCTCCATGGCGGAGGACGGCGTCCTCACCAAGGGCGGCACCGCGTTCGCCACCCGCCTGCTGCTGCGCTGGCTGACGGCGCCCTCCCCGGAGGGCCTCTCACCTGCTGCTGATCGCCGCGAGTAGCCCGGCGCCGATCGGCAGCAGCAACGGGACCAGGGCCTCGTCCTCGCGGACCAGGCGGCCGGCCTCGCGGATCGCGGTGTTCGCGGGGTCGGACACGCGCAGGGGGCCGTCGTTCAGGTTCCCGGCCTCCAGGGCGTTGTTCAGGACCACGATCCCGCCGTCGCGCAGCAGCCGCAGCGCCTCGGTCAGGTAGGCGGCGTACTCGGCCCGGTCGGCGTCGAGGAAGACCATGTCGTACGCCGCGTCGCGCAGCCGGGGCAGCACGTCCAGCGCGCGGCCGTGGATCAGCCGGGACCGGTTGGCGGCGAACCCGGCCCGCTGGTAGGCGTCTCGCGCGAACTCCTGGTACTCGGGCTCGACGTCCACGGTGGTCAGGATGCCTTCGGGGCGCATTCCGCGCAGCAGCCAGATCCCGGAGCTGCCGCACCCCGTTCCGATCTCCACGACCGCGCGCGCGCCGATCGCCGCGGTCAGGAAGCGCAGCGCGGCGCCCGTCGCGGGGCTCACCGGGTGGGTGTCCCAGCGCTGCCCCTGCTGCCGGATGGAGACCAGCGCCTCGTCCTCCTCGGCGTACTGCTCGATGTAGGCCAAAGTGTCGTCTCGGCTGGCGATGACGGCCTCCCCGCACGTGTGCCGAATCCAAGCGTGGTATTCGCGGATAGGCGGCCGATCGTCACGTAAAGTCATGTGTCGGTCACGGCTCGGCCATGTCCCCTGGCACAGACTAACCCGCTGCGGCCTGTTGCCGCGTCGTTCGGGAACTTAATCCCTGCCACCGGTGTTAGAACCAGTCGGAAGGGTTATCGCTTCCGGGGCGGCGCCCCGGTGCGTGCCGGAGACCGAACGCCAGGATGAAGGGAGCGCCAGTGGCAGACGCCGACGCTGCCGTGGACTTCGAGCAGTGGGAACCCCCCAGCTGGGACGAGGTCGTGCGCAACCACTCGGCGCGGGTCTACCGCCTCGCGTACCGGCTCAGCGGAAACCAGCACGACGCCGAGGACCTCACCCAGGAGGTCTTCATCCGGGTGTTCCGGTCGCTGGCCAACTACACGCCCGGAACCTTCGAGGGCTGGCTGCACCGCATCACCACCAACCTCTTCCTCGACATGGCGCGCCGCCGCGCCCGCATCCGCTTCGAGGGGCTCGCCGAGTCCGCGAACGACCGCCTCGAGGGGCGTGAGCCCTCCCCGGCCCAGGCGTACGACGACCGCCACTTCGACGCCGACGTGCAGGCCGCGCTCGACGCGCTGGCCCCCGAGTTCCGCGCCGCGGTCGTGCTGTGCGACATCGAAGGGCTCTCCTACGAGGAGATCGCGGCCACGCTGGGCGTGAAGCTGGGTACGGTGCGCAGCCGCATCCACCGCGGCCGGGCCCAGCTGCGCGCCGCCCTGAACCACCGCCGCCTCGTGGCGGAACGGGCCGGGGAGGTCAAGGAAGCATGAGTCACCTGGGGGAGCGGCTGTCGGCCTTCGTCGACGGTGAGTTGGGGCATGGAGACCGGGACCGGGTGCTGAGCCACCTGGCCAAATGCGAGGCATGCCGGTTCGAGGCGGAGATGCTGCGCACGCTCAAGCGCCGTCTGCACGCCCTGGGGGCCCCGGAACCCGGTTCGGACTTCCTGGGACGCCTGTCGGCCCTGTCGGGGACCGGGCGGGCGGCTCCCCCGGACGACGTGCCGCCCGGACCGCCGGGCAGGAGTCCGGGGTTCTTCGGTTCGAGTCCTCCCCTGGGCTCCAGCCGTCCGATCGGCGGCGGGCTGCCCCAGGTGTCCGGCGGCGCCGCCGTGCGGACGCCGGTCGATCCGGGGCCCCCGGCGCGCGCGGTCGCGCCGGTGCCCGAGCGCATCGGCGCGCGGTTCCGGTCCAACTGGGGGCGGGCCCGCTACGCGGTGGCCGGGGCGTCGGTCGTCGCGGTCGCCCTGAGCGCGGCCTTCGTCGCGGGCGAGGAGCCCTCCGACGTGCCCGTGGTCGCTCCCGCGCTGGCCGACTTCGCGGTCGAGCACGCGGTCGTGTCCGGGCAGGCGCCGCTTCCGGGGCCCGCCGCGATCCCGGTGCCGGCCCTTGTGCCCGCGCAGGGCGGAACGGTGAACGCGGTCGATCCGACCGACGGGGACCCGGACCTGTCCGGCGCCGTCCGTACTCGGTGAATGGGGCGCTGAGCGGGGGCGCGCGGCGGAGGTGGCGGACGACGGCGCTGCTGTCCGTCCTGCTGTTCCTGCTGGCCGTCACCGCGGCCGGGGACGCCCGTGTCGGCGGGGCCGTCACGGTCAGGGGCGGCGACGGAATGGACGTCCTGCGCCGTGCTGCCAGGGTCGGCGAGGACCTCTCCTACCAGGGGACGTGGTCGGTGTCCTGGTGGGACGAGGACGAGTCCGGGACGGCCCTGGTCGACGTCGTCCACCGGCCCGGAGTGGGCACGCTGGTCGGCCCGGCCGCGGGTCAGGCCCCCGGGGCCAAGGGGTACCTGATGGGTGCCGACACCTGGACGGGGCCCGACGACGTGCTCCTCGACCTGATGGAGGGCAACTTCTGGGTGCGCGCCGAGGAGAGCGAGGAGGTCTCCGACCGGACCGCCGTCCTGGTGGAGGCCCGGCGCGACAGCGGGCTGACCGCCGCCCGGTTCTGGGTCGACGAGGAGACCGGCCTGCTGCTGCGCAGTGAGACCTACGACCTCGACGGCGCGCTGACCCGGTCCAACGTCTTCCTGTCGGTCCGGTTCGGCGTCGACGACGAACCCGTCGCGCCGTCCGGAACGGCCCCCGGCGGCATGCCGTGGGGCAACGAACTCGACGAGGCCGACCTGGCGGGGCTCCGCTCCGACGGCTGGCCGCTGCCCGAGCGGCTGCACCAGGGCTTCGCGCTGGTCGAGGCGCGTTCCACCGGGAGCGGGGAGGGACGGGTGGCGCACCTGACCTACTCCGACGGGATCTGCCTGGTCTCGGTGTTCGTCCAGCACGGCAGCCTGGGCGAGGGCGCGCTGTCCGGGCTGCGCGCGGTCGAGGAGGACGGCGCGGTCGTCCACGTCGGCGAAGGCGGCCAGCACCAGCGGGTGTGGGAGGCCGACGGGTTCGTGTACACCGTGCTGGCCGACGCCCCCAAGGGGGTCGTCGCAGCCTCGCTCACGGGGCTTCCCGCTCCGGACGGCACCGGTTTCTGGGCCCGGGTGGGGCGCGGTTTCGGCCGATTGGGAACATGGATCGGCGGAGGAGCGTCGTAGTCGTTGAAAAGCGGTCGGGCCGGGTAGGCGGAGTCCACACACGTCGGGGAACGCCCGTTAACTGACTGTTTATGTCGTGCGCGCCAGGATGGGCCGTGCACCGATAGACGGAGAACTCATGACCGACGAGACCGGACACCGCGCCTCTGGGGAAGAGGCGGAGGGCACGGCAGCGGACCGCGCGACCCCGTCCGAACCGCGCTCCGATCCTTCGTCGACCCCTGAAGGAAGCACGGCGACCGGCCAAGGGGCGGCCGAGGCGCGGGAGCTGCCGTCAGAGGCGCCGCAGCAGTCGCCGCAGCCGCCGCCGGACAGCCGGCCGGACGCGCCCGGGCCGGGCGGCGGGTGGCCCGCCGGAGCGTCGCCGCACCACGGGCTCCCCGCTCCCGGGTGGGCGCAACCGGGACCGGGCCAGGCCCAGTCCGGCGCGTACCCCCAGCGGTGGGAGGGGGCCTTCGGCGAGCAGCACCAGGCCCCGCCTGTCGGCCAGGCGTGGGGGAGCGCCCCGTCCGGACCGGGCGCCGCGGGCGCCCCGATGCCCCCGTTCGGCCAGGGCGTTCCCGGGGCCCCCGGCGGTCCGCCCGGTCCCGGCGGCCCGGGTACCCCCGGTGGCCCCGGTGCCCCGACCGGCCAGTGGCCGGGCGTGCCCCACCACCACCCCGGCGCTCCCGGGCCCGCCCGCAGGCAGCGCCGCGGCGTCCCGCTGTGGGTGCTCGTCGTCACCGTCATGTTCGTGGCGCTGGGCTCGGCCGGCGTGGGCGGCGTGATCAGCAGCTCCCTGAGCGGCGGCGCCCCCACCGAGGGGGAGCGATCCGGGGTGCTGGACAACGAGGTCCCCAGCGACGCGCCCAGCCGCGCGCCCGACACCATCGCCGGCGTCGCCCAGCGCGTCAACCCGAGCGTGGTGTCCATCCGCGGAGCGGGACCGCAGGCCAGCGGGAACGGTTCGGGGTTCGTCATCGCCGACGACTACGTGGTCACCAACAACCACGTCGCCGAGGCGGTCGAGCGAACCGGTATCGAGGTCGTCTACAGCGACGGCCACGTCAGCGAGGCCGAGGTGGTGGGCTCGGCCCCCAGTTCGGACCTGGCGGTCCTGAGGCTGGCGGACCCCGTCAACGTGGAGCCGCTGGAGTTCGGCGACTCCGACAGCGTGACCGTGGGGGACACGGTGATCGCGATCGGCGCGCCGCTCGGCCTGGACGGCACCGTCACCTCCGGCATCATCAGCGCGCTCGACCGCCCCGTCACGGTCGGCGAGAGCGGCCAGGAGGCCTACCTCAACGCGCTCCAGACCGACGCCGCGATCAACCCCGGAAACTCCGGCGGGCCGCTCGTCAACGACCAGGGCATGGTCATCGGGGTCAACTCCGCGATCGCCACCATGGGAGGCGGCCTCGGCGAGCAGACCGGAAGCATCGGCCTGGGCTTCGCGATCCCGTCCAACCAGGCCTCGCGCGTGGTGGACCAGCTCATCGAGACGGGGGAGGCCCCGCACGCCGTCATCGGCGCGGTCCTGGACCTCAGCTACCAGGAGCCGGGCGCGCGGATCATCGAGGACCAGACCAACGGCGACACCGTCCTGTCCGACGGCCCCGCCGACGAGGCGGGACTGCGGCCCGGCGACGTCATCGTGGAGTTCGACGGCACCCCGGTGAGCGACTCCAACCAGCTCGTCACCCTGATCCGCAACAAGGCCCCGGGGGACAGGGTCGACATCGTCTACGAGCGCGACGGCGCCGAGCGGGAGACCAGCATGACCCTGGGCTCCTCCACGGAGTAGCCTCCGCCGGTGTCCGTTCCTCCCGCTGGTCTTCCCTGCCGGGGCCTCGACCGTCTCCGAGACCCCGGAAGGGTCAAGACCAGCAAACGGGCACCGGCGAACCGCCCACCGGGCCTCGGGCGCGGAACACGAGGGAGGCTCCGGCGCGGGGGTGAATTCGGGCACCGGTGGTTTTGTTGACGGTCGTGGGCTTTCTGCCCGTTTCGGGGTCGGGAAGGGCGGAAAAGCCCACGACCGTCAACAAAACCCTCACGCGACGGACGTCATGGGCGCGGCCTCGACCCTCACCCGACGTCGCTGCCCGCCGTGACCTCGCGATCCGCGTGGCGTGCGGCCGAAAGACCCACCCGAAGCTCCGGCACGCCGAACCATCCCCGCGCCGGAGCCTCCCTAGTCCACGCCGATGTCCTCGTTCCACAGGGCGGGTTCGGCCGCGATGAAGTCGGTCATCATCCGCACGCACCCGGGGTCGTCCAGCAGGACGACCTCCACGCCGTGCTCGGCCAGCCAGTCGTGGCCGCCGTGGAAGGTGCGGGCCTCGCCGACCACCACGCGCGAGATGCCGAACTGGCGGACCAGCCCGCTGCAGTACCAGCACGGCGAGAGCGTGGTGACCATCGTCGTCCCGGTGTAGGAGCGCTGGCGGCCCGCGGCGCGGAACGCCGCGGTCTCGCCGTGCGCTGACGGGTCGCCGTCCTGGACCCTGCGGTTGTGCCCGCGCCCCAGCACCCGGCCGTCGCGTCCGACGAGGGCGGCCCCGATCGGGACGCCGCCCTCGGCCCGGCCGGCCCGGGCCTCCTCGACGGCCACCGCGAGCCAGTCGGCGTAGCGCGCCGCGGTACCGCTCACCTCCGCGCCGTCACCGGCGGGCCGGGCTGATGCCCAGCATCATCCCGGACAGCCCGCGCGGCTTGCCGACGAGCTCCTCGGCGATGGACCGCAGCACCTTGCCCGCCTCGCTGTCGGGGTCGCTCAGCACGAACGGGGTGCCGGAGTCGCCGCCCTCGCGCAGCCCCACCTCGAGCGGGATCTGGCCCAGCAGCGGAACCCTGGTCCCCAGGGACTTGGTCAGCCCGTCGCAGACGACCTGGCCGCCGCCCTCGCCGAACAGGTAGGTGCGCTCGTCGCTGCCGGGCGCCTGGTAGTAGGACATGTTCTCGATCACGCCCGCGACCCGCTGATGGGTCTGCGCGGAGATCGCCCCGGCACGCTCGGCGACCTCGGCGGCGGCCTGCTGCGGAGTGGTCACCACGAGGATCTCCGCGTTCGGCAGCAGCTGCGCCACGGAGATGGCGATGTCGCCGGTGCCCGGAGGGAGGTCCATCAGCAGCACGTCCAGGTCGCCCCAGAAGACGTCGGCCAGGAACTGCTGGAGGGCCCGGTGCAGCATCGGGCCGCGCCACACGACGGGCTGGTTGCCCTGGGTGAACATGCCCACGGAGATGACCTTGATGCCGTGCGCGGTCGGGGGCAGGATCATGTCCTCGACCTTGGTCGGGCGGTCGTCCGCGCCCAGCATCCGGGGCACGGAGTGGCCGTAGATGTCGGCGTCCACGACCCCCACCTTGTGGCCCTGGGCGGCCATGGCGGCGGCCAGGTTCACCGTGACCGAGGACTTGCCGACACCGCCCTTGCCGGACGCGACCGCGAACACCTTGGTCAGCGAGTTCGGCTTGGCGAACGGGATCTCCTTCTCGGCCTGCCCGCCGCGCAGCTTCGTCTGCAGCGCCTTGCGCTGGTCCTCGCTCATCACGTCGAGGTCGACCGTCACACCGGTGACGCCGGGCACCTTGCCGACCGCCGCGGAGACGTCCTTCTCGATGCGGCCGCGCATGGGACAACCGGCCACCGTGAGGTAGATGCCGACGGAGACCGCGCCGTCGGCGCTGATCTCGACGCTCTTGACCATGTCGAGTTCGGTGAGGGGACGGTGGATCTCCGGGTCCTGGACGGTCGCCAGAGCCGCGTTCACCTGCTCGGTGGTGGGTGTGGAGGACATGTATCCCATGGTACGAAAGCCCGGGCGTGAACCGCGCAGTAGCCCCCGGCCCGCCCTCGGGAAACGGTCGCGGGGAGGCGCGCCCGAGCCGCCGCCGCAGGCGGGTTCGCTGGTCGAGAACATGATCCGGCGGTGTGCGTTCTTAACGCGGCCAATACATGACCGGCTAGTAGTGTCGGACGAACGATGGGAAATGCGCCGCCACCACCGCCTTGGCCGTCCGATCCTGACCGGCAGGAGCGGTCGCCGGTTCCGCAGCCTTCCCAGACCTGGGCGTGGCCCCCCGGCCACCAGGCGGGCCAGGGGGACCCGGCCGCGGTGTGGGCCTGGCCACCGCCGCCCGTCGCGCGCAGGCCGCGGACGGCCGAGCCGCCACCCGGCACCCCGTACCACCGGATGGCCCGCACCGAGCGGCACCACTGGTGGAAGCCGCCGCTGGCGCTGTTCCTGTCGGTCGTCCTGGTCCTGGCCCTGAGCGTCTTCGTGGTCTTCGTGGTCAAGCTGATCGCGGTGATCCGGCGCATGCCCTCCGACGCCGCCCTGTTCGGCGCGCCGGTGCCGGACCTCGCGGCCGAACTGGTCATGCTGGCGCTGATGACCCCGGTGGTGATGTTCGTCGTCCGGGTCGTGCAGAAGCGTCGGATCGGCTCGCTCTCCTCGGTCGAGGGGCGCCTGCGCTGGTCGTGGCTGCTGCGCTGCGCCGGAGTGGCCGCGATGTGCGTCGCGGTCTCCTTCGGATACCTCATCGCGGTGCTCCTCCTCACCGCCCCGGAGGAGCCGGTCCTCGGGGAGTACGCGGGCACCCGCCAGTTCGTCCTGGCGATGACCGTGATCGTGCTGCTGGTGCCCTTCCAGGCCGCGGCCGAGGAGTACGCCACCCGGGGCTTCCTCATGCAGCTGATCGGCTCCTACGGCTCCGCACCGGCCGGGCGGGCGGGGCTGCGGGCCGGTGCGCGGCGGCCCGGACCGGCCCTCGCCGCCACCGCCAACCGCTTCTTCGCGAGCCCGGTCCCGTCGATCCTGGTGAGCGGCCTGGTCTTCGCGGCCCTGCACGACTACCTCGACTGGGCGATGGCCGACGTGGCGCTGTTCGGCCTGGCCATGGCCTGGCTCACCTGGTACACCGGCGGGCTGGAGGCCGCGATCACGCTGCACGTGCTGCACAACGTCGCGGCGTTCGCCTTCTCCGCCTACGAGGGCCTGCCCGATCCGTCGGGCAGCACCGGCAGCTGGCAGGGATTCAGCGCCAGCGCCATCGAAGTGGGACTGTTCTGCCTGGTCGTGGTGTGGATGGCGCGCCGCAGCCGCCTGCGGCGCAGCACGTCCGACCCGGCCGTCGCCACGGCGGTCCCGCAGGCCCCCCACGGCGGCACGGCTCCCGGACGCGACTGAGGCACCAGGTTTTTCACCAGGTGTTTCGGGTATCACCTCCGCTAGCCATGAAGACCGTTCCCACGTGTCCCCGTTGCGGGCGCGCCGTCCACGAACCGAACCTGTGGTCGAGCGCGTGGCAGTGCGACGCGCACGGACCGGTCGCCCCGCTGCGGGGTGTGCGCAGCCCCGCCACGGCCTCGCTGGAGATACTCGCCAAGTCGGCGAAGGTGCCCATCTGGATTCCGTGGCCGCTGCCCGTCGGATGGGTCGTCACCGGCTTCGCCGACGCCGGCGACGACCGCAGCGGCGAGCTCGCCATCGCGGTCGCGCTGTCCGGCCCGGCGCCGCTGGGCGGCGTCGGGGAGATGGTGATCGTCGCGGAGGACCCCGGTATCGGTCTCGCCACGCGGATCGCCCGACTCGACGGACCCGACCCCGGCGACGGGTTCGACCAGGGGCAACCCGACGCGCGGGTCCGCCACGACGGCCACGAGATCCACCTCTGGAGCGTCGACGGGGGGAAGGAGCGCGCCGTCTACGTGGGGGAGGCGCTGGCCAGCTGGCTGTGGATCATTCTGCAACCCGCGGACACCGGCCTGCTCATGTGCGAGATCAACGCCGTGCGCGACCTGCGCGACGACGGACTCGGCTTCGAACCCCCCTTCGGCGCACCCTCCCCGTTCCTGAGCGAGGCGCTGCGCGTCCCCGACTGACGCCCTACGATCAGGCGATGCGCATCGATCTGCACTCGCACAGCTCAGTGTCCGACGGAACCGACCGGCCCGCGGCCGTGATCGAGCACGCGGTCGCGGCCGGACTCGACGTTCTGGCGCTCACCGACCACGACACGGTGGCGGGGCACGCGGAGGCGGCCGCGAGCCTGCCGCGCGGTTTCACGCTGGTTCCGGGCATGGAGCTGTCCTGCGCCCACGAGGGGGCCAGCGTGCATCTGCTGGCCTACCTGTTCGACCCGGCGCACCCCGAACTCGCGGCGGAGTTGGAGCGCGTCCGCCGGGACCGGGTCGTGCGGGCCGAGGGGATGGTCGGTCGGCTCCGGGCGGAGGGCGTGGCCGTCACCTGGGAGCGGGTCCGCGCCATCGCGGGGGACGTGGACGGCGGAGACGTCGTCGGCCGGCCGCACATCGCCCGCGCCATCGTCGAGGCCGGTGCGGCCGAGGACGTCCCGGACGCGTTCGACCGGTGGATCGGGTCGGGCGGCCCCGCCTACGTGGCGAGGTACGCGCTGGACCCCGTGCGCGCGGTGCGGCTCGTGCGCACGGCGGGCGGGGTGTGCGTCCTCGCGCACCCGGCGCGCGGCGAGGGCGCGCTCACCGGCGCGGTCCCCGACGAGCTGGTCGAGCGCATGGCCGCGGCCGGGCTCGGCGGGATCGAGGCCGACCATCCCGCCCACGACGAAGCCGAACGCGGGAGGTGGCGGGGCCGCGCCGCGGACCTGGGCCTGGTGGTCACCGGCTCCAGTGACGACCACGGGGAGCTGACCGGGCGCCGGCTGGGCTGCTCGACCACTGATCCCGAGGCCTACGCCCGGCTCGTCGCGCCCGCGACCGGCGCGTCCCCCATCGCCGGGTGACGGCCGCCGAACGGGATTCTCTAGTACTTTTAACCATTCCGCCCGGAACTGCCGTGAGCTGGCCCGATGCGGGTAGTCGGGCTTTCTCGGGGCCGGTGCGCGGTGATTCGCGGCACTGTCGGGTACCGGTCCGGCGCGCCCGACCGCGACAATAGGCCCGCACCAATCTCTGAGTCGCAAGCGAATCGAAGGGTCGGCACCGTGTTCTGGAAGCGGAAGGCCAACAAGAAGGACGTTGCCGAGGCGGGCACTGCTTCGACGGCCGCGGAGGAGGCCGGCGAGGAGACCGCCGCTGACGGCGGCGAGACGACCGGGGCGGACGCCGAGAGCGCGGTCGCGGGAACGGGCGCCGGGTCCGCCGAGACCGGCGGGGCCGGGGAGAAGCCCGGCGACGCGGCCGGGACCGAGGAGGCCGAGTCCGAGGACGGTCCCGGGAAGGCCGTCGCGGAGGACGCCGACGACTCCCGCGTCCAGCGGATCGAGAGCCCCGCGGTCCTGGAGGTCGACGGCGAGGAGCACTCGGTCGTCACCAGCACCTGGATCGTCCAGGTCGACGAGGACGGCGTCGTCGTCGTCAACCCCGGTCCGGACGCCAAGGCCGTCCTGGAGGCGGTGGGCGACCGCGAGATCTACCTCGTCGCCTGCACGAACGGCTACCAGCCGCACATCGCGGGCGCGGTCGAGGTCGCCGAGCGCGACGAGTCGCCCATCGCCGTGCACCCCCGGGAGCTGCGCCGCTGGCGCAAGGTCCACGGAGTCGAGCACAACCCCGAGATCGAGGCCGAGGGCGGCGGCACGCTGACCATCGGCGACTTCGAGCTGGAGATCCTGCCCACCCCGGGCACCGCCCCGGGGTCCCTGTCCTACTACTTCGCCGACCTGGGCGTGGTGTGCAGCGGCGACACCCTCCTCGCCGGTGAGCTCGGCACGGTCGGCGAGGGCTACATGGACTACACCACCCAGCTCGCCTCCGTCGGCGAGGTCCTGCTGGCGCTTCCCGAGGACACCCGGGTGCTTCCCTCCCAAGGGGAGGAGACCACCGTCGGGGCCGAGAGCAAGAACTTCGACTCCTGGGTCTCCGGAGACTGACCCGGCGCCGGGGCGGGCGCTCGGCCGCCCCGTGGTGTTTCCCGCTGGCCTCGGCCTTTCCGGGCCTCGGACGCGGTCGAGGCCACGGGAAAGTCGAGACCAGCGGGAAGAGGACGTCCGCCGGACCTCGGGGCGAGGGCCCTAGAAGGTCTCCGCGGCGTTCCAGAACTTGGTGAGGGCGCTCGCGGTGGTCTCGGGGGCCTCCACAGCGGGGGAGTGGGCGGCGCCGGGGATGACCACGCGGTGCGCGTCCAGCCGCTTGGCCATGGCGGCCTGCACCTCGGGCGGCCAGGTGGCGTCGTCTTCTCCGTAGAGCACCAGTTTGGGCAGGTCGACCGCTGCGAGCTCGTCGGTCCGGTCCGGCGCGGAGGTCACCTCGCCGGCCATGCGGAACAGGCCCAGCGGGTGGTTGGCGAGCATCCGCTCGCGCAGGAACACGTGGATCTCCTCGGGGAGGCCGCTCGCCTTCTGCGGCTCCTCGAAGTGCGCCCACCAGATCTGGTTCATCCGCTCGCGGGTGGGGGAGCCGCCGAGTACGGCCATCAGCTGCTCGGCGTCGGTCCTGGACGGGCCCTTCACGCCGCTGGGTCCGGAGCTCATCAGGGTGTGGGACAGCAGCGGGATCTCGCCCGCCAGCACGGTCTCCCGGGTGACCAGCCCGCCGAAGGAGTGCCCGAGCAGGTGCACCGGCCCCTGGTCGACGGCGTCGATGAAGTCGGTGACGACGCGGCCCAGCGACGCGCACGAGTAGGAGTCCGGATCGTCGCCGCCGGGAGACTCGTACTGGCCGGGCAGGTCGATCGCGTAGACCCTGCGCCCGGCCTGGGCCAGCGTCTGCAGGATCTGGATGAAGTCTTCCTTGCTTCCGGTGAACCCCGGGACCAGGACCGCCGAATGCAGTTCACAGCCGCCGGCGGCCGGGCTGGCCGCCAGGGCGGCGATCGTTCCGAGCGGGGTGGCGACGTCGACGCGCCGCACCCCGGGCGGGAGGGTCAGAAACCGAGGAGTACTCACGTCGGTTCACCATAGACGATAAGGCGTTGAAAGGGGCCTTCGGCGGTACCGGGTCCCCGCCGCGGGGACGCCGGGCGCGACGGCCCCGGTCCGGACTACTCCTGGTCGCTCCTGACCTCGACACCGCTGCGGGTGCGGCGGCGACGGGTGCGCTTCCGGGCGGGCCTGTCCCCGTCGGCCGAGGCGGCCGGTTCGGTGACGGGCTCCGCGGCGGTGGCGGCGGTCGCGGTCGTGGCGGAGGCTCCGCCGCGGGTGCGGCGGCGGGTGCGCGAACGGCTCCGGCCTGACGGCTCGCCGTCGTCGGAACCGCGGCCCGGGCGGCCGGTCTCGCCGATGTCCTCGATCTCCTCGGCCTCGATCCCGGCCCGCTCACGCTGCTCCTTGGCGAGCGTGCCCTTGGTGCCGGACGGGATCCGCAGCGCCTCGAAGAAGTGCGCCGAGGTGGAGTAGGTCTCCTCCGGGTCGGTGAAGGACAGGCCGAGCGCGCCGTTGATCAGCTTCCAGCGGGCGGTCTCCTGCCAGTCGATGAACGTCACGGCGGTGCCCGAGCGCCCCGCCCGGCCGGTGCGGCCGATCCGGTGCGTGTAGGTCTTCTCGTCGTCGGGGCACTCGTAGTTGACCACGTGCGTCACGTCGTCCACGTCGAGCCCGCGCGCGGCGACGTCGGTGGCGACCAGCACGTCGATCTTGCCGTTGCGGAAGGCGCGCAGCGCCCGCTCGCGCTGGCTCTGGCCGAGGTCGCCGTGCACGGCGGCGGCCGCGAAGCCACGCCCCTTCAACGCGGTCGAGACCTGGTCGCAGACCCGCTTGGTCTGGCAGAACACCATGGTCAGCCCGCGCCCCTCGGCCTGCAGCAGCCGCGCGAGCATCTCCTGCTTGTCCATCTGGTGGGTGCGGAAGACGTGCTGGGAGACCTGGCTGGGCAGGGTGTGGCCGGAGTCGTCGTCACTGGCCCGCACATGGGTGGGCCGGCGCAGGTAGTTGCGCGACAGGCTCACGATCTCGCTGGGCATCGTCGCCGAGAACAGCATGATCTGCCGCTGCTCGGGGATGCCCTTGAGGATGCGCTCGATGTCGGGGAGGAACCCCAGGTCGAGCATCTTGTCGGCCTCGTCCAGGACGAGTGCGCCGACCTCGGACAGGTCCAGGTGGCGCTGGCCCTCGAGGTCGAGCAGGCGGCCGGGCGTCCCCACGACGATGTCCACGCCGTTCTTCAGCCCGGTGATCTGCGGCTCGTACGCGCGGCCGCCGTAGACGGTGACGATGCGCGCGCCGGTGCGCTTGCTGGCGGTGGCCAGGTCCGCGGCCACCTGGATGGCGAGTTCGCGGGTCGGCACGACCACGAGCGCGCGGGGGCGCCTGGCGCTCCCGGGGTCGGCCTGTGCGCGCTGCAGCAGGGGCAGGCCGAACGCGAAGGTCTTGCCGGTGCCGGTGCGGGCCTGGCCGATGATGTCGGTCCCGGTCAACGCCAGCGGCAGGGCGAGGGTCTGGATGGGGAAGGGCGAGACGATTCCCTCGGCTTCGAGGGCGTCGGCGATGTCGTCGGTGATACCGAGTTCGCGGAAGGTCGCCTGCGGTTCGGTGGTGTTGTCGGTGGCGGTCAGGGTCCGTGCCTCCATCTGGGCGGGCCGCGTGTGCGGCCGGGTCGTGGCGCGGACGGGCTCGTACGTCGAGCTCGCGGCTGTCGCGGTGATCCGGCGCGGCTCACCGGCGCCCCGGGGCGGGACCCCGTGGGCGGCCGGGTGGCGCGTCTTCGACCGTGGGCGGCGTCGGTGCCGCCGAGTCACGGATCCGCGATCGGCTCGGGGCCGTCCGCTTGCAGTTGTCATGGTGCGCGGCGGAGGTGGTGCGCGGTCGCCTCCGGGCCGGGGAACCGCCACCGTAGGGTGCGGTGGTCTTCCTCGACCGAGGGCTCGCACGCACTCGTACCGGGTCGCAGGGGTCGCTGCCGGACGTGTCGGTGGTCGTTCGCGGGCCCTGTTGCGGGGGCTGTCGCGGCCGACTGCGACGGGGTGCTCCGCGCGGAGACCGGCAGGCGCCGGTCACGGTGAAGAGTCTAGCCTGCGCCCTTTGACACTGGATAGAGCGCGGGGCGCCGCCCTCGCGGACCTCGCCGCCCGCCGCGCGTCCTTCTCGTGAACACGCGGACACGGGTGAATAGTCCCGGGGCGCGTCCCGGCGGGGAGCGCTACCCTGTGGCCCATGACCTCTGGACCCGCTCAGACGCCCTCCGAAGACACCACGGCCGCGCGCGGCGTGGTCGACCTGCTGGGGCTGCTGGCCTACGCCGAGCTGGTCTCGTTCTTCCGCCTCGCGGACGACGCCGAGCTCGCCCCTTCCCTGGCGGACAAGGGCGAACTCGCGGGTTTCGCGGCGACGGAGCAGGGCCACTACCAGCGCCTGCACGACCGGCTGGTGGAGCTGGGCGTCGCCCCGGAGGCGGCGATGGAGCCGTTCGTGGCCCCGCTGGACGCCTGGCACGCCCGGACCGAGCCGCAGAGCTGGCTGGAGAGCCTGGTCAAGGCCTACGTGGGGGACGGCATCGCCGGCGACTTCTACCGGCAGGTCGCCGTGCTCGCCGACGACGAGACCCGCGAACTGGTCACCGGCGTGCTCTCGGAGGAGGGCCGGGCGGGCTTCATCGCGAAGAAGGTCCAGCAGGCGGTCGCGGACGATCCGAAACTGGCGGGCCGGCTCGCGCTGTGGGCGCGCCGCCTCGTGGGGGAGGCCCTCAGCCAGGCGCAGCGGGTCGCCGCGGAGCGGCCCCACCTCGCGGCCCTCCTGGTCACCGAAGGCGCGGAGGACAACGCCGAATCGGGCGACCTCGCCGCGGTCAGCCGGATCTTCGCCAGGCTGACCGACGCGCACAGCGCCCGGCTGAAGGCGATGGGGCTGAGCAGCTAGGGCGCGTTCGGGAAGCCGCTCCGGGACCCGCCCCTCCTCGGGGACGGGCCCCGCTGACGCGGAGGCGCTTTCCGGACGGGCCCGGGAGCACCGGGCGCCCGGGCCCTCGGTCGGGTCTTTTCCCTTGTCAGGGGGTTTGCCGGGTTGGGGAGCGACGGCCTCTTTCGTGGTGCGGGGGCGTATATAGTCTGTCCCGTTCCCTCTCCTTTACCATTCCGAGGTACTGATCTCCATGCGCCGTGGGTTCTTCGTTGACTGCCCGCTGGCCCGGCTCACGCACGACTTCGGCAGCTTCGGCCTGCTGGAGGAGCCGTCGGCCCCGGGGCTGACCGCAGAGGTCGACCAGCACGCCGCCGGTATCCGGGACTCCATCGAACAGGACGGCGTCCGGCTGTCCCGCCGGAGCCTCGCCTACTACCTGACCGGTTTTCTCGACGGGTGCCGCGAGCGCGGATGGCACTCCGACGCGGTGGACCACGACTGGGAAACCCTGAGGCTCCTGGCCATCTGCCGGATGGCCAGGGAGCGCGGTTTCGTCCGCTAGGTTGGTCCTCATCTGCGACGCGGGTTCCGGCCGCCGTAATCACGGCGATTCGTGAACCGGCACGGAGGTCCGTTCACCGGGCGTACGCTGAGCCCTACCCGGAGTGCGGTCGCGCACTCCGCTCCCCCCGGAGCCGGGGGACGCGCGGGGCGGCGCGGGTTGAACGCGAACTCCACTCCGACCACTGGGAAGACCCGGCCCTGTGGCCGAAGAGGCGGCCGTCGTCGTGCCGCGAGAAAGGAAAACGCATGAGGAGCGGCCGACATGGGGCGGCGCGTCCACCGATCGGGGTCCTGATCCACCGGGATCGCGTCGACTTCTCGCTCTACGCCCTTCAGGCGGTCATCGCCGTGGTCGTCATGATCGTGACGGGTCCCACCAGCCCGGCCTTCTGGCTCGGCTTCCTGCTCCTGATCGCGGGAGCGGTCCTCTGCTTCCGGCGCATCGAGCGCCTGTCCCGCGAGGAACTCGCGGGAGAGGAGCTCCTCTAGGGAACCTCCGGCGCGGGGGTGGTTCGGCGTGCCGGTGCTTCGGGTGGGTCGTTCGGCCTCACGCCACGCGGATCGCGAGGTCACGGCGGGCGGCGACGGCGGGTGAGGGTCGGGGCCGCGCCCACGATGTCCGTCGCGTGAGGGTTCCGTTGACGGTTTTGGGCTTTCCGCCCTTCCCGGCCCCGAAACGGGCGGAAAGCCCACGACCGTCAACGAAACCACCGGTGCCCGAATTCACCCCCGCGCCGGCGGGTTGCGGTACCCGTGCGCCCCCTGTCGGGGCGTGGACATCTGCTGGGTCTGACCGGTGGCCGCGTGCGTCGGCCCGGTCCGCTCGTCCGTGCGCGCGCCGCTCATGGCGTCGGTCCGCCCGCGCTGGTAGCTGCCCTCCTGCCGGATGCGCCGGGTCTCCTGCTCGGCGGTGTCCAGCCAGCCCGACCAGCGCTGCTGCATCGGCCGGATCAGACCGCCGCCGACACCGACGATCATGATGCCCGCGATGGTGGCCAGCACCGTGATCAGCACCGGCTGGGTGACGGCGGTGGCCACGCCGATCTGGTTGAGCGCGGCGATGACGCCGAGCGCGAGAATGAAGACGCCGGCGATACCGGCCAGCATCCTGCCGTAGCCCAGGCCGCCGAGCGCGCCCGCGATGAGGTCGCGGACGGCCCGCGCGATCATGGCGGCCACGACGACGATCACCAGCGCGATCGCGAGCTGCGGCAGCCACGCGACCACGCCGTTGAGCATCCGGGTGATCGGGTTGTTCGGGCCGAAGGCGCTGAAGGCCAGTTGCAGGACGATCAGCACACCCGCGTAGTAGACGAACTTCCCGGCGATGTCGCCGGCGCTGTACCGGCTCCGCTGGAAGTACTCGCCGATGCCGCTGCGCTCCAGGGCCCGGTCCAGTCCGACCTTGGCCAGGCCTTTGGCGACCATCCTGCCGACGAACTTGGCGATCAGCCAGCCCAGTACCAGGACGACGAGAAAGACGAGGAGCCTGGGCACGAAGGACACCACGGCCCCCCAGATGCCGCTGAGGCTCTGTCCGAAATCGGTCACGATCAGTGGCGTGGTCATGTCGTTCCTCCCCCCGAGGCGGTCGCGCCGGCAGACCGGCGAGAGAACCCCCTGAACTGCGCGGCCGTGATCCGGCGGGACCGAGGAAAACACTTGTCGACCCCGCGACTACCCGATATCGGGCAAAGCGAACCGCGGGGGAGTCGCAGCGGATCGTCGCGGGGGCCGGGGCCGTGCGGACCGTGGGGCGGGGAGGGTCAGTTCCGGGTGAGATCCCAGCCGCTGATGCCGCGCCAGGCGAGGCGCGCGATGAGCTGCTCGGCGGCGTCCTTGGGAATGTCCCCGTAGCTGCTCAGCCAGTACCGCGCGCTGGTCTCGGCCATGCCGACCAGGCCGACGCTGAGCAGGTGCGCCTCCTCGTCGGAGATGCTGGTGTCCTGGCGGATCACCTCGCCGATGGCGTCGGCGCACTGGAGCAGGGTCTGCTCGGTCTTCTCCCGCACCGCCGGAAGGTTGCGCAGGTCGGACTCGAAGACCAGGCGGAACGCCTCGCCCTCGCCCGCGACGAAGTCGAAGTACGCCTTGAAGCTCGCGGTGACCCGCTGGCGGTTGTCGTCGGTGGACTCCAGCGCGGTCCGCTGCTTCTCGACCAGGGCCTCGGAGTGCTGCTCCAGCAGCGCCAGGTAGAGCTCGAGCTTGCCGGGGAAGTGCTGGTAGAGCACGGGCTTGGAGACCCCCGCGCGTTCGGCGATCTCGTCCATCGCGGCCGCGTGGTAGCCCTGCGCCACGAAGACCTGCTGAGCCGCGGCGAGCAACTGCCGTCGGCGTGCCATCCGGGGAAGCCGGGTCCCGCGTGGGCGGGCGTCTGAAGGAGCCGTCACAGCCACACCCTCCGAACTGGCCGCGGCGGTGGACGCCGCGGCTTGACCTGATAGCGATGTGCGTGGCCCTGGGGGAGAAACAGCGGGTCCGACGCGTACCGCAATATCTTACTTGTCCGTAGGTTGCCCGGGCGCGTTCCGGGGGGACCGGTCCGGGGGCCGCCCGCACGGGCCCGAGGGCCCGTGCGGGGAGGTCAGCGGTAGTCGTCCTCGTCCTCGTGGACCTCCCGGGCCTGTTCGACCGCGTCGGCCTCGGGGACCTCGGACCCGGCGCCGAGGGAGACGCCGGACTGCCAGTCGTCGTCGTTGTCGCCCCCCGCGGAGGCGCGCTGCTCCGCGGCGTCGGCCTCGGGCGTCTCCGGGGAGCCGCCCTCCTCCTCCGCCCGGTCCAGCGGTGCGACGCGCGAGTGGTTCGCCTCGTATGTCATGAAGGCCCCCTGTCGGTTGGCGGCCGCCCGGTGCCCGCACCGCGCCGCCGTCGCCCCGCAGGTGCGGGAGGACGAGCGGGGACAGGGGCGGGCCGCGGTCGGTCCGCTGGTCCGCGGCCGTGGGAACGGCGCGTCCGTTCCCGTATCCCGGGGCGGGAATGATAAACCCCACCCCGTAGGTTGGGATAAGAGAAAAGCTCGTGACGTGCCCGGTCGCACGGACGGCCCGAAGGCCTCGGACCGTCGTGGGCACGCCGCGTCACCGATCGTTTGAGGAGCTGTTGTGTCGCTGCCGCCGCTGGTCGAACCAGCCGCCGAGCTGACCGTCGACGAGGTACGCCGCTATTCGCGCCACCTGATCATCCCCGATGTCGGAATGGACGGTCAGAAGCGCCTGAAGAACGCCAAGGTGCTGGTCGTGGGCGCCGGCGGGCTGGGCTCGCCCGCACTGCTGTACCTGGCCGCCGCCGGGGTGGGAACCCTGGGCATCATCGACTTCGACGTCGTGGACGAGTCCAACCTGCAGCGCCAGGTCATCCACGGCCAGAGCGACCTCGGCAAGCCCAAGGCCGAGTCCGCGCGCGAGAGCGTCGAGGAGATCAACCCGTACGTCAAGGTGATCCTGCACAAGGAGCGCCTGGAGTCGGACAACGCGCTGGAGATCTTCGCGGGCTACGACCTCATCCTGGACGGCACCGACAACTTCGCCACCCGCTACCTGGTGAACGACGCCGCCGTCCTGCTGAACAAGCCGTACGTGTGGGGTTCGATCTACCGCTTCGACGGCCAGGTCAGCGTGTTCTGGAACGAGTACGGGCCCAACTACCGCGACCTCTACCCCGAGCCGCCGCCCCCCGGCATGGTCCCCTCCTGCGCCGAGGGCGGCGTCCTGGGAGTGCTGTGCGCCGCGGTCGGGTCGGTCATGGTCAATGAGGCCATCAAGCTGATCACCGGTATCGGCGAGACGCTGGTCGGCCGCCTGATGATCTACGACGCCCTGGAGATGACCTGGAGGACGGTCAAGGTCCGCAAGGACCCCGAGGGCGAGCCGATCACCGAGCTGATCGACTACGAGTCCTTCTGCGGGACGGTCTCGGAGGAGGCGCAGGAGGCGGCGTCCGGCTCCACCATCACCGCCCGGGAGCTCAAGGAGAAGATGGACAACGGCGAGGACTTCCACCTCGTCGACGTCCGGGAGAAGAACGAGTACGAGATCGTCAGCATCCCCGGCTCGGTGCTCATCCCCAAGGGCGAGTTCCTGAGCGGCGAGGCGTTCGCCAAGCTGCCGCAGGACAAGCAGGTCATCCTGCACTGCAAGTCCGGCGGCCGCTCGGCCGAGGCGCTGGCCGCGCTCAAGAGCGCGGGCTTCTCCGACGCGGTGCACGTCGGCGGCGGCGTGCTGGCCTGGGTCGCCAACATCGACCCGAGCCTGCCCACGTACTGACCGGGACCGACGCGCCGTGAGGGCGCGCCGGCGGGGCCGCCGCGGGACACCGCGGCGGCCCCGCGCGTGTGACCGGCTCCTTCGGGCGGGTTGGGACGCGGGCCGCACGGGGTACCTCCCGGGTAGGAGAGGGTGCGGTCCGGGAGGTGCGCTATGGAGGGACGCTGGGACGACTGGGTGGCCTTGGCAGCCGGTGTCGGAGCCGCCGTCAGCTGGATCTGGCACGGGATGTTCGGTGTCGGCATGGTCGCGATGTTCCTGCTCGGACTGGCCGTCATGCTCACCGCGGTGATGTCCGTCACCCGTCCGGGCATGATCGCGGGGGAGGCGGTCATGCTGGCCCTGGGCACGCTGATGTTCTGCGCGCCGTGGCTGCTGGGCTTCGCCGACAGACCCGCCGCGGCCTGGACCGCGTGGGTCCTCGGGGCGCTCGTCGCGGCCATGGGCGCGGTGGGCCTGCCGTTGAGCGGCGGCGCCCACAGGCGCCCGGTCCCGCACTGACACGGCGGAGCACCGGGACTCCCTAACCTGGTGGCATGCCGCAGTCTGATTCCCGTCCGGACGAGTACGCCGAGCGTGTCCTGGAGATCGCCGAACGCATCCCGCCCGGGCGGGTCATGTCGTACGGGGACGTGGCCGAGTACCTCGGAGAGGGCGGCCCCCGCCAGGTCGGCGCGGTCATGTCGGCCTGGGGCGGCGGGGTGCCCTGGTGGCGGGTGATCCGCGCGGACGGCTCCCCGCCGCCGGGCCACGAGGTCCGAGCCCGCGCCCACTACGCCGCCGAGGCCACCCCCCTGCGCCCCGGCTCCGCCCGCGTCGACATGGCCAGGGCCCGCTGGGACGGCGGAGCGGCGACCCCTCCCTCCCCGTGATCCCGCGGCCTCCTGGGCCGGTACCGGAGAGAACACGGGGCCGCGGGGAGGGAGACGGGGCGGCGGCCCCGCCCGTCCTGTGGCCGGCGCGGTGCGACCGCCCGGAGAGTCTGGTGAACTAGGGCAGGTGAATCCATCCCCGTACCGCCTCGTCCGGCGGGCGAAGCGCGCGGCGCCCGTTCCGGACCTGGACGATGACCAGCGCCGCGTGGTCGCCCACAGGGGCGGCCCGATGCTCGTGCTCGCCGGGCCGGGGACCGGGAAGACCACCACGATCGTCGAGGCGGTGGTGGACCGGATCGAGAACCGGGGACTGGACCCCTCCCGCGTGCTCGTGCTCACCTTCAGCCGCAAGGCCGCCCAGGAGCTGCGCGAGCGCATCACCGCGCGGCTGCGGCGCACCACCCGCGAACCGCTCGCCCTCACCTTCCACAGCTACGCCTACGCGCTGATCCGCCGTGAGTTCCAGCGCGCGGGCGACCTCGCGCCCCGGCTGCTGTCCGGCCCCGAGCAGCTGATGGAGGTCCGGGAGCTGCTGTCCGGCGAGATCGGCGACGGCGCGGGCGCCTGGCCCGAGCGGATGCGCCCGGTGCTGCACACCCGCGGGTTCGCCGAGGAGCTGCGCGACTTCCTGATGCGCGCCCAGGAGCGCGGTGTGGACGCTCCCGGCCTCCAGGAGCTCGGCGGCGCGCACGACCGCGCCGACTGGGCGGCCGCCGGCGGATTCCTGGACCGCTACATCGGCCGGTTCGACATCGCGCCGGTCCCCACCTTCAACTACGCCGAACTGGTCCGCGTCGCCGCGAACCTGCTCGCGGACCCCGAGATCCAGGCCCGGGAGCGCGCCGCGCGCGAGGTGGTGTTCGTCGACGAGTACCAGGACACCGACCCGGCGCAGGAGGAGCTGCTGCGCGCCCTCGCGGGAGACGGCCGCGACCTCGTCGCGGTGGGCGACCCCGACCAGTCCATCTACGGTTTCCGCGGCGCCGACGTGCGCAACATCCTGGAGTTCCCCGACCGCTTCCGCGCCGTCACCGGGGAGGCCGCCCCGGTGGTCGCGCTCCGGGTCTGCCGGCGCAGCGGCCCCGTGCTGCTGGCCGCCTCGCGGCACCTGGCCCAGCGGCTGCCCGCCGCGCCCAGCCCCGACGGCGGCCCCGTCAACGCCCACCGCCGCCTCGCGCCCGCCGACGCGGCCGACGAGGGCAGGGCCAGGGTGCTGCTCGCCGAGAGCCCCGCGCAGGAGGCCGCCGTCATCGCCGACACCCTGCGCCGCGCGCACCTCGTCGACGGGGTTCCCTGGTCCCGGATGGCGGTGCTGGTGCGCTCGGCGTCCAGGCAGATCCCGGTGCTGCGCCGCGCCCTGATCGCGGCGAGCGTCCCGGTGGCCGTGGGCGGGGACGAGCTGCCGCTGGCCGCCGAACCGCTGGTGCGCCCGATGCTGCTGCTGATCCGCTGTGCGCTGCACCCGGAGAGCCTCGACGAGGCCGCCGCGCACGAGCTTCTGACCAGCGCGTTCGGGGAGGCCGACAGCATCCGGCTGCGCAGGCTCGGCCGGGCGCTGCGCCAGCTCGAACTCGACTCCGGGGGCAACCGCACCTCCGCCGTCCTGCTCGCCGAGGTCCTCAAGGACCCCCGGGACCTCGTGATGGTCGACCCCGAGGTGCGCGCCCCCGCCGACCGGATCGCCGCGCTGCTGCGGCTGGTCCGCGACGGCGCCGCCAAGGGCGCCTCGGCCGAGGACGTGCTGTGGGAGGTGTGGCGCCGGTCCGGCCTCGCCGACCGGCTGCTCAGGGCCAGCCGGGCGGGCGGACGCCGGGGAGCCGCGGCCGACCGCGACCTGGACTCGGTCGTGGCGCTGTTCGAGAGCGCCGCGCGCTACTGCGACCGGCTGCCGCCCGGCGCCCCCGAAGGCTTCCTGGAGGACCTGGAGGCGCAGGAGATCCCCGCCGACACGCTCGCCGAGCACGCCCCGCAGGGCGAGGCGGTCCGCGTCCTCACCGCGCACCGCTCCAAGGGCCTGGAGTGGGACCTGGTCGTGGTGGCCGGGGCGCAGGAGGGGGAGTGGCCGGACCTGCGCCTGCGCGGCTCGCTCCTCGGGGTCGACCAGCTGCTCGACACGGTCGCCGGGTTCACCGAGACCTCCACGGCCGCCGTGGTGTCCAAACTGCTGGACGAGGAGCGGCGGCTCTTCTACGTCGCCGTCACCCGGGCCCGGCACGACCTCGTCGTGACGGCGGTCGGGGGCGAGGACACCGAGGAGCGCCCCTCGCGCTTCCTCGCCGAACTGGGCCTGGGCGAACCCGAGCGGGTCGCCACCGGCAGGCGCTCGCTGTCGCTGCCCGCTCTGGTCGCGGACCTGCGGTCGGCCCTGGCGGACCCCCGGACCGACCAGCCGCTGCGCCGCGCGGCAGCCGCCCACCTGGCCCGCCTCGCCCGGGCGGGGGTGCGCGGGGCCGACCCGTCCGAGTGGTACGCCCTCACCGAGACCTCCGACGAGAGCCCGCTCGTGGCGGACGACGAGCAGATCCGGGTGTCGCCCTCCCAGGTGGAGAAGTTCGGCGAGTGCGAGCTGCGCTGGCTGCTGGAGAGCGCCGCGGGCGCGCAGCGTCCGCAGGTCTCCTCCAACCTCGGCAGCATCGTGCACGCCATCGCCGTCCTGGTGGCCGAGGGCGCGGACCTCCCCGAGATCCGGCGGCGCATGGACGCGATCTGGTCCGAGCTGGACTTCGGCGGCCCCTGGTACGCCGACAAGCAGCGCGAGAAGGCCGAGGCGATGGTCGCCAGGTTCATGACCTGGCAGGACCAGAACCAGCGGGAGCTGGTCGCCACCGAGGAGGGCTTCAAGGTCGACATCGGCGGGATCGAGATCGTCGGCCGCGTCGACCGCCTGGAGAGGGACGCGGAGGGCCGCGGGGTCGTCATCGACATCAAGACCGGCAAGGCGCCGCCCGACGGCGAGATCGGCCGCCACCCCCAGCTCGGCGTCTACCAGCTGGCCGTGCTCAAGGCCGCCTTCGACCACTACGGCCTGACCGGCCCGGGGGGCGCGGCCCTCGTCCAGATCGGCGACCGGGTCAAACCCAAGGAGCAGGCCCAGCCGGCCCTGGCGGACGACCCCGAGCCCCGGTGGCCCGAGCACCTGGTCCGCGAGGTGGCGACCGGAATGGCCGGGGCCACCTTCCGGGCCACCGTCAACCGGTCGTGCCGCCACTGCTCGGTCCGCTCCAGCTGCCCGGCCCAGAGCGACGGCGACCAGGTGTGACGCTCCCCTTCCCACCGCCGGTTCCGCGAATGGGATAGAAAAGGTGTTCGAGTCGGCTCCCGGCTCGACGACCCGCAGTGAGGAGGAACGGCGCGGCCGCGCCGATTTCCATGACCGAGACCCCGATCCGCGGCGCCTACGGCCCCGCGCAGCTGGCACGGCTGCTCGGACAACCCGAACCCACGCCGGAGCAGGCCGCGGTCATATCCGCGCCGCTGCGGCCGGGAGTGGTGGTCGCGGGCGCCGGGTCCGGCAAGAGCGAGACGATGGCCGGCCGGGTGGTGTGGCTGGTCGCCAACGGGCACGTGCGCCCCGAGAACGTGCTCGGACTCACCTTCACCCGCAAGGCCGCGGCCGAGCTCGCCGAACGCGTCCGCAAGCGGCTCGACCAGCTGCGCGGCGCGGACGCCGTCCCCGACGACGTCCTGGACGGCGAGCCCGCCGTCTCCACGTACCACTCCTACGCCGCGCGCCTGGTCGGCGACCACGCGCTGCGCGAGGCCGTCGAACCCGGGACCCGCCTCGTCTCCCCGGCCGTGGCCTGGCAGCTCGCCAACCGCGTGGTCAGCACCTACTCGGGGCCGATGGACGCGGTGGGCTCGGCTCCCGCCACCGTCGTCAACGACGTCCTGGCGCTCTCGGGGGAACTCGCCGAGCACCTGCGCGTCCCCGACGACGTGCGCCGGTTCGGCGACTGGCTGCGCGGGCGCGTCGAGGCCCTGCCCAAGAAGCCCGCCGCGGCCACCCGGAACCTGCTCGCCGCGCAGGGCCACCGCGAGCAGCTCCTGCCGCTGCTGGAGCGCTTCACCCAACTCAAGAACGACCGGGAGGCCATGGACTTCGGCGACCAGGTCGCGCTCGCCGCGCGCATCGCCGAGCGGCACCCCGAGGTCTCCCTCATCGAGAAGAGCCGCTACCACGTGGTGCTCCTCGACGAGTACCAGGACACCAGCCACGCCCAGCTGGTCCTGCTCCAGGCGCTGTTCGGCGGCGGCCATCCCGTCACCGCCGTCGGCGACCCCTGCCAGTCCATCTACGGGTGGCGCGGCGCCAGCGCGGGCAACCTCACCGCCTTCCCCACCCACTTCCCCGAGCGCCCCGGCCGCGCGGCGTCGGTCCGCCAGCTGGCCACGAGCTTCCGCAACGGCGAGAGCGTGCTGGCCGTGGCCAAGCGCGTCGCCGAGGACCTGCGCGCCGAGGCCGACTCCGTCCCCGTGCTCTACCCCGGTCCGGCACGCCGCGACCGCGGCCAGGTCACCTGCGGCCTGTTCGGCACGGAGACCGAGGAGGCCGAGTGGATCGCCGACCAGATCGCGCTGGCCGTGGAGGAGTCCGGGAGGAAGCACCACGCGCCCGACGGCCGGCCCTGGCCCGAGCAGGAGGCCCGCGGGCCGATGGGGTACGGCGACGTCGCGGTGCTGTGCCGCAAGCGCTCCCAGTTCCCGCTGCTGCGCAGGGCCCTGGAGGCCCGCGACATCCCCGTCGAGGTGGTGGGCCTGGGCGGGCTGATCAGCGTGCCCGAGGTGCGCGACATCGTCGCCACCCTGCGCGTCCTGCACGATCCCACGGCGGGGCACGAGCTCGCCCGGATCCTCACCGGCCCCCGCTGGCGGCTCGGACCGCGCGACCTGGTGGCGCTCAACAAGCGCGCCGTCGAACTGGCCCAGGAGGCGCGCCGGGACCTGCGCGGCCGAGGCGCCGAGGCGCCGGTCGAGGAGGCGGACCCGCTGCGCCGGACCGTCCTGGACCTGACCGCCGAGACCGGCAGCCTCGTCGACGCGCTCGACGACCTCGGGCCCGCCGAACGCTACTCCGAGACCGGGCACCGGCGGCTTCGCGACCTCGCCGCCGAGCTGCGCGAGCTGCGCGGCCAGGTCTCCCAGCCGCTGCCCGACCTGATCACCGAGGTCGAGCGGACCCTCGGCCTCGACATCGAGGTCGGCGCCCGGCCCGGCCGCGACCAGGTGGCCGCCCGCGCCGATCTCGACGCCTTCGTGGACGCCGCCGTGCGTTTCGTCGGCAGCAGCGACGCGCCCACGCTCAGCGCCTTCCTCGCGTTCCTGAACTCGGCGGAGGACACCGAGCGCGGCCTCAACCCCGGTGAGCGGGTCAGCTCGACCGACACCGTCAAGCTCATGACCGTGCACGCGGCCAAGGGCCTGCAGTGGCCGATGGTGGTGGTGCCCGGCCTCAGCCAGGGGGTGTTCCCCACCAGCCCCGGAACGGGCAAGAGCTGGACCGAGCGCCCCGCCGAGCTGCCCTTCCCGCTGCGCGGCGACCGGGCCGGACTGCCCGGCCTCGTCGACGTGGGAGCCGAGCACATCAAGCGCTTCCGGGAGGAGGAGAAGCGCCGCGACACCATGGAGGAGCGCCGCCTCGCCTACGTCGCGGTGACCAGGGCGGCGTTCGCGCTGCTGTGCACCGGGCACCACTGGGGGGCCGAGACCGCCGGGAAGCGCGGGCCCTCGGTGTTCCTGGAGGAGGTCAGAGAGGTGTGCGAGGCGGGTGCGGGCCGCGTCGCGGTCTGGACCCCCGCCCCCGGCGAGGACGACGCCAACCCGCAGATGGCCGAGCGGGCCCCCGCAACCTGGCCGCGTCGCCCCGACGCCCACCACGAGCGGGTCGCCGACGCCGCCGAACTGGTGGAGCGCGCCAAGGACGGGACCGGGGAGCGGTACCTGGAGCTCCTGGACCGCGCCGCGATGAAGGGCTCCTGGCGGCGCCGACTGGACGGCTGGGAGCGCGACACCGAGCTGCTGCTGCGCAACCGCGACGCCGAGCAGGCGGGCGGCGACAGCGCCGAGGTGGAGCTGCCCGCGCACCTGACGGTGTCCTCGCTGGTGTCCCTGGCGCGCGACCCCGCGGGCCTGGCCCGCCAGATCCGCCGCCCGCTGCCGCGCCCGCCCGCGCCGCACACCCGCCGGGGCACCGCCTTCCACACCTGGCTGGAGCACCGCTTCGGGCAGCAGAGCCTGGTGGACCCGGACGAGCTGCCCGGCGCCGCCGACGAGACCGCGGGGCGGGACGCCGACCTGGAGGAGCTCCAGCGCCTGTTCGAGGCGAGCGAGTGGGGCGACCGCACCCCGCTGGAGGTGGAGGTCTCCTTCGAGACGATCCTCGGCGACCGGCTCGTCCGGGGCCGCATGGACGCCGTCTTCCACGACGCCGACCAGGACCGCTACGACGTCGTGGACTGGAAGACCGGGCACCCGCCCGCCACCGCCCGCGAGCGCCGGGCGGTGGCCGTGCAGCTGGCCGCCTACCGCATCGCCTGGGCCCGGCTCGCCGGGGTCCCCCTCGAGCGGGTGCGCGCCGCCTTCCACTACGTCCGCGCCGACGAGACCGTGCGCCCCGCGGACCTCCTCGACGCCGACGGCCTGGCCGCCCTCATCAACGCGGTCCCCGCCCCGGGATAACCCGCCGGTCGTGGCCTTCTCAGGGTCTCGGAGGCGATCGAGACCCCGGGAAGGTCACGACCGGCGAGAGAAACGGACACGCGGGAGGCTAGGGCGCCGGGGTGCTCTCCTGGCTCTGGCGGACGTCGCCGGTGACGTAGTGCACCGTCGGCGCGGGCGTGCCCGGCGAGAGGAAGGCCAGGACGTCGCCGGGGCGCAGCCGGTCGACGTCGACCTCGTTCGGCCGTGCCGGCACGGAGGCGGGGGAGCGCCCCGCCACGGCCACGCGTTCGGCCTCCAGGGCCGGGCGGGGCCAGGGCGCGGTCCAGGCGGCCGGGTCGTCCCGGGGGACGACGACGGCGTCCCCGACGTCCGCGCTGGGGCCGTCGACCACGGCGAAGGCACGGCCGTGGGTGCGCTTGACGTCGATCACCCGGGTCAGGTACCAGCCGCAGCCCGCGGTCAGCGACCGGCCCGCGGTGATCCGCAGGGTCTCCCCGGGGCGGACCAGGGCCGCCAGGAACCTCCCGTAGCAGGCCCAGTCGAAGCGGTCGGCCGCCATCCCGCCGCTGATCGCGTAGCACGGGTCCGCCAGGTCGAACAGGGCGCTCCAGGTCCGCAGCGCGGCCATCAGCTCCCGCGTCAGCGAGCCCATGGCGTCCACGGGCAGGGGGCGCGCCACGTGGACGGCGAACCCCCGCAGTCGCACGCGCGGACTCGCGGCCAGGACCGCCGCGCAGGCCACCAGGGACGCCGGGTCCATCCCGAAGACGTCCGGTCCCGCCGGGGCCGCCTCCGGGCCGCCGTCCCCCACGGGGGGCGGGCTCACCCGCAGCAGCACGTCCACGTCGCGCCCGACGGCCTCGCCGGCGTTCGCCAGGAGGCGCAGCTCGTCAGGGCTCTCCACGTGGACGACGGTTCCCGGGACCGCGACCGCGCGGGCGAGTTCGGCGGCGGTCTTGCCGGGGCCACCGAACGCGGTCCGCGCTCCGGGCGCGGCCGCGCGCACCCGTTCGAGCTCGTCGCCCGACGCGGCCTCGAAGCCGTCCACGCGCGGAGCCAGCGCGGTGATCACCCCCGGGTCGGGAGCGGCCTGCGCGCGGTAGTGCAGCTCGACCCCCGGAGGGAGGAGCGCGCGCACCCCGCGCGTCCGCTCGTCCAGCAGGTCCAGGTCGCAGACCCACACGGGGAAGCGGTCGGGGGGAAGTGTCAGCGCGTGGTCTCGGACACGTCTTGGCAGCTCGATCATGAGCGGTCCTTCCGGACGGGTGACCGGCGGTGAGACGAGAAGAACCTCACCGGCGGGGACGGGAGCCCCTCCACGACTGAGGGGCGCGAGTCGGCAGGAGTGCCCCTGCGACGGCCGTTCGCTGCCCGGTACGTACCCATCGGGTACCGCGGTTCCCTCGGGTGGAAGCGGTTTGGGGAAGGCTTTCGGTTCCCTCGACCGTGCGGTTCCGCGCGGGGGCGGCACCGGGAGGGGGCTCTCCCGGTCCGCCGGGGCCAACGGGAGGACGCGCCCGACGTCGTAGGCTCGTAACCGCCGTAAGACGTACTTGAGGTGATCGGGGTCCGCGGATGGACGCGCGCAGTTACATCGAAGCCGGCCGGGACGGGTTCGTCGAGACCCTGAGCCGCTGGCTCGCCATACCGTCGATCTCGGCGGACCCCGCGCACCACGGCGACGTGCGCCGCTCCGCGGAGTGGCTGGCCGGGCACCTCAGGACCACCGGGTTCCCCGTGGTGGAGGTCTGGGAGACCCCGGGGCTGCCCGCGGTGTTCGCCGAATGGCCCGCCGCGGATCCCGACGCGCCCACGGTCGTCGTCTACGGGCACCACGACGTGCAGCCGGTGGACCCGGTCGAGGCGTGGGACACCGACCCCTTCACGCCGACCGTGGTCGGGGATCGGCTGGTCGGACGCGGCTCCTCCGACGACAAGGGCCAGGTGCTGTTCCACACCCTGGGCCTGCGCGCGAACCTGGCCGCCTCCGGCGCGGACGCCCCGCCCGTGACCGTCAAGCTCCTGGTCGAGGGCGAGGAGGAGTCGGGGTCACCGCACTTCGCCGACCTGCTCGCCCGCCACCGCGACCGGCTCGACTGCGACGTCGTGGTCGTCTCCGACACCACCATGTGGGCCGCGGACGTGCCCTCGATGTGCGTGGGCATGCGCGGCCTGACCGACTGCCAGATCGACGTCTACGGACCGGGGACCGACCTGCACAGCGGCTCCTTCGGCGGGGCCGTGCCCAACCCGGCGCGGGCGCTGGCCGCGCTCCTGGCCGGGATGCACGACGCCGACGGGCGTGTGGCCGTCCCCGGCTTCTACGACGACGTCGTGGAGATCTCCCCGGGCGAGCGCGAGGCCATCGCCAGGCTGCCGTTCGACGAGGCCGAGTGGCTGCGGACCGCGAACAGCGCCGCGGCGGTCGGCGAGGCCGGGTACAGCACCCTGGAGCGGGTCTGGGTCCGTCCCACCGCGGAGGTCAACGGCATGTGGGGCGGGCACACCGGCGCGGGCGGAAAGACGATCGTGCCGCGTTCGGCGCACGCCAAGGTGAGCTTCCGGCTGGTTCCCGACCAGGAGCCGCTGCGGATCCAGGAGCGGGTCCGCCGGTACGTGCTGGACAACCTGCCCGACGGGCTGCGCGCCGAGATCGGGTTCGGCGGCCCCGGCGTGCGCCCGTGCGCGTCGGACCTGGAGTCGGCGGGGGTGCGGGCCGCCCGTGAGGCCATGGCCAGGGCGTTCGGCTCCGAGGTCCTCTACACGCGCGAGGGCGGAAGCGGGCCCGAGGCCGACATCGCGGACGTCCTCGGCGCGCCGCTCGTGTTCGTCGCGGTCGGCCTGAACTCGGACCGCATCCACGCGCCCAACGAGAAGGTGGAGATCCCGCTGCTGCTCAAGGGCGCCGAGAGCGTCGCCTACCTGTGGGACGCCTACGCCACCGCGCTGCGCGGTTGAACCGTTGAGGAGACAGTTGAACGAGTGGTCGACGACCCCCGCCCTCTCCCGGGGGATGCTGGACACCGCCGGGCACCGGCGCAGGGACACCGAGTGGCTGGCGGCGGCCTGGGCCGACCCCCGCACCCGGGTCCTGGTGCTGGAGCGCGGCGACATCCGGGAGCACGGCTGGCCGGCGCTCCTGGCCAAGCAGTCCAGAGCGCTGATCAGCACCGGCACCGACCAGCCGGAGCTGGTGTTCCGCAGCCCGGACCAGGCGCCCGGGGGAGAGCGCTACCTGCTGGGCGAGGACGGCGAGGGGCGGGCCTACTTCGCGGTGCGCGCCGAGCAGGGCGTGGAGCTCGAGGAGGGGCCCGAGACCAAGATCACCTCCCTGCGGGACGTGGGCGCGCTGCTCAGCGGGCGCGACTCGGGCCTGCTCACGCACGCCGTCGCGGTCGCCAACTGGCACGCCGGGCACGGGTTCTGCCCCCGCTGCGGCTCGCCCACCCGGATCGAGGCGGCCGGACACGTGCGGATCTGCGAGAACGACGGCAGCGAGCAGTTCCCGCGCATGGACCCGGCCGTGATCATGCTGGTCCACCGGACCGTGGACGGCGTCGAGCAGTGCCTTCTGGCGCACAACCCGAACTGGGCGGACAACCGCTACTCGATCCTGGCGGGGTTCGTGGAGCCGGGCGAGTCCCTGGAGCACGCCGTCGTCCGCGAGGTCGCGGAGGAGGTCGGGGTGGCCGTCGACGAACCGGTCTACCTCGGCTCCCAGCCGTGGCCGTTCCCGCGCAGCCTGATGCTCGGCTACTTCGCCAGGGCCGTCGGCACGGCGCCGCGAACCGACCTCGAGGAGATCACCGACGTCCGCTGGCTCAGCCGCGAGGAGCTGGCCGCCGCGGCCGAGAGCGGGGAGATCCTGCTGCCCGGGCCGGTCTCCATCGCCCGCAAGCTCCTCGAGCGCTGGTACGGGGGCGAGCTGCCCGGCGGGTGGTGACCGGGGAGAAGCCGGCCGCCGCGTCCGGGACCGGTGCCGAAGGCCCCGGGCGCGGGAGCGGTCCGTCTAGGGAGTCTCCGGCGCGGGGATGACTCGGGCACCGGTGGTTTTGTTGACGGTCTTGAGTTTTCTGCCCGTTTCGGGGCCTGGAAGGGCGGAAAGCCCATGATCATTCCGAGTGGGGATGGAATCGGCCCTCGAATGTCCGGTGATCTTGCTGTTTTCCCCCGGAATCCTTGATTGCAGGGGGAAACAGCAAGATCACCAACGGAAACCGCGCGAAACGGACATCGTGGGCGCGGCCCCGACCGGCGCCCGCCGTCGCCGCCCGCCGTGACCCCGCGATCCGCACGACATGAGGCCGAAAAGCCTCCGAAGCACCGGTGCCCGAGCCACCCCCGCGCCGGAGCTTCCCTACTCGACGACCCGGCGCGGCCGCCCGAGTTGGGTTGCCGCGCCTTGCCGGGCGAGCTCCTCGGGCAGGGCGACCAGCGGGTTCTGGGTACTGGTGACGACTTCGCGGGCCAGATCGGTGACTCTGCGGCCGCGCGACCTGGCGGCGTGGCGCAGACGCTCGAACGCCGTGCGCGGGGTGAGCCGGTGCCGCTCGGAGAGGACGCCGATGGCCTGCTCGACCATCACGCGGGTGCGCAGCGCGTGTTCCAGCTGCGCCACCGTCACCCGCAACCGCTCCAGTTCGGACGCCTCGGATCCCGCCCGGGGCGGTGACGCGGCCAGCGGTTCGGCGCGCGCGTCCTCGGCGGCCAGAAGATCGGCGAGCACCATGGCGTTGAGCAGGTCGGGGAGTTCCTCGTCCCCGCTGTGCACCCGCCAGCCCCCCGCCGTGCGGCGGATCAGGTCCGCTCCCGCCCCCGCTCCCGCCACGGCCTCGCGCTCGCCACGCGCCGATCTGTGAGGCGTCACGTATTCCCCCATTCTCCGTGGGACGCAAAGGCCGCCGCTCACCCCGAGCGGCGGCCGTCCCCTCACGACTGTGCCGCGAGTTTCTCCTTGACCTGTGACAGCGACGGGTTGGTCAGCGCCGAACCGTCAGCGAAAAGCAGTGTCGGAACGGTCTGGTTGCCGCCGTTGACCTTCATCACGAACTCCGCCGCGTCCGGGGTCTGCTCGATGTCGACCTCGGAGACGGCGATGCCCTCGCGCGCCAGCTGGCTCTTCAGCCTCCTGCAGAACCCGCACCAGGGGGTTGTGTACATGGTGATCTGCGCGGTTGCGGGAATGGTCATAGGGTTGTTCCGTTTCTTTGCTGTCTTTTGCCCGTATGAACGACTGCCGCATACTCCAACGCAGGGAACCGCGCCCAGCTTCCCTTCGCGATCAGTGCCGGTTCAGACGCGGGTGGCGCCGCCCCGGTTCCCGTTCCGGCCTGGCCGGATCCGGCCACGGACCGCTCGGGCGCGCGCCGGTCGTCCACAGGGCGGGCGCCGGTTCCGCGAGTGCGCACGGGGACACGCGGATACTTGAGAGACTGGACCGGGCGAACGCTCCCGAAGCGGCCCGTGGGAACCGGAGTCGCTCCCCGGACACGCTCCAGGAGGAGGACGCGGACCGCGAACCGTTTGACACAGGCCCGCGTTGACCGGGTTGGATTGGAGACACGGCTGATGGGCCCAGACGAACCCCGCGCGGCGCACCCGACCGATTTCCCCGGAGGTGCCGCGCCCTCGCTCGCGGGACCGCCCCCCTCACCCGAGGCGATCCTGCGCGGTCTGGACCCCGAACAGCTCGAAGCGGCCCGCTCGGTGCGCGGCCCGGTGTGCATCCTGGCGGGCGCGGGCACCGGCAAGACCCGCGCCATCACCCATCGCATCGCCTACGCGGTGGCCACCGGCGTGGTCCCCGAGCAGCAGATCCTCGCGGTGACCTTCACCACCCGGGCGGCCGGGGAGATGCGCGGGCGGCTGCGGGCGCTGGGCGCCCCCCGGGTGCAGGCCCGCACCTTCCACGCCGCCGCGCTGCGCCAGCTCTCCTACTTCTGGCCGCAGGCGATCGGCGGCCCCAAGCCCACGCTCGTCGACAGCAAGCTCGGACTCGTCTCCGAGGCCGGGCGCGCCTGCGGGCTCCAACTCGACCGGACGGGCCTGCGCGACCTCGCCGGCGAGATCGAGTGGTCCAAGGTCACCCAGACCCGTCCCGCCGACTACGAGGCCACCGTCACCAAGGCGAACCGCACCCCCCCGATGCCCGCCCGCGACGTCGCCCGCGCGTACGACGCCTACGAGGAGCTGCGCCGCGAGCGCAACCTGCTCGACTTCGAGTCGATGCTCGAACTCACCGCCGCGATGATCACGGACTCGCCGCAGATCGCCGAACAGGTGCGGAGCCAGTACCGCTACTTCGTCGTCGACGAGTTCCAGGACGTCAACCCGCTGCAGAAGCTCCTCCTGGACGCCTGGCTGGGCGACCGCGACGACATCTGCGTCGTCGGCGACCCCAACCAGACCATCTACTCGTTCGCCGGGGCCACCCCCGGCTACCTCACCGGCTTCTCCGCCGCCTACCCGCACGCCACCTTCGTCCGGCTGGTGCGCGACTACCGGTCCACGCCGCAGGTGGTCAAGGTCGCCAATACCGCGCTCAGGGCCGCGGGCAGCGCCGGGACCGCCCGCGAGCACCACCTCGAGCTCGTCGCCCAGCGTCCGGACGGCCCCGAGCCCGCCTACACCGAGTACGACGACGAGCCCGCCGAGGCCACCTCGGTGGCCCGCAAGATCGCCGCCCTCATCGAGTCGGGCACGCCCGCCCGGCAGATCGCGGTGCTGTTCCGCGTCAACTCCCAGTCCGCCGCCTACGAGCAGGCCCTCGGCGACGCGGGGGTTTCCTTCACGCTGCGCGGGGCCACCCAGTTCTTCGACCGGCCCGAGATCAAGAAGGCCCTGCACACGCTGCGCGGGGCAGCCCAGGGCGACGACGCCGCGCCCCTGGTCGCCACCGTCCGGCACATCCTGCAGCAGCCCCAGATCGGCCTCACCGAGACGGCGCCCGAGGGGCGCCAGGCACGCGAGAAGTGGGAGTCGCTGGCCGCCCTCGCCCAGCTCGCCGAGGACGTCGCCACCGAGCGGGCCGGAGCGACCCTCGCCGACTTCGTCACCGAGCTCCAGGCCCGCGCGGCCACCGAGCACGCCCCCGGCCTGGAGGGCGTCACCCTGGCCTCGCTGCACGCCGCCAAGGGCCTGGAGTGGGACGCGGTGTTCCTGGTCGGGCTCACCGAGGGCATGCTGCCGATCATCTACGCGGAGGAGCCCGAGCAGGTCGAGGAGGAGCGCAGGCTCTTCTACGTGGGCGTCACCCGCGCCCGCGAGCACCTGAGCATGTCGTGGTCGCTGGCGCGCTCGCCGGGCGGCCGCAAGTCCCGCAAGCCCTCCCGGTTCCTCGACGGCCTGCGGCCCGCCTCGCCGTCCCTGGCGGCCCAGCGCGGCGAGCGGCGCAAGCAGGCCAGGACCGCCCAGTGCCGGGTCTGCGGGACGACCCTGCTCGAGGCCGCCGAGCGCAAGCTGGGCCGCTGCCTCGACTGCCCGTCGAACTACGATGAGGCGTTGCTGGAGAGTCTCAGGGAGTGGCGGCGCGGGGTCTCCACCGAGCAGAAGGTGCCGGCCTACGTCGTCTTCACCGACGCCACCCTCCAGGCGATCGCCGAGCACGTGCCGTCCAGCACGACGCAGCTCGCGCGTATCTCCGGAGTGGGCGCGGTGAAGCTGGAGCGCTACGGCCAGGCGGTCCTGGCGCTGTGCGCGGGAGAGGCGCCCGAGCGAACCGGCGCGGACGAAGGGGAGACAGCGTGAGCGAGCGGGAAAAGCGGGCGACCGCCCCGGGGGAACCGGCGGAGGCCGAGACGGGCCAGTCCCTGCGGGAACTGCTGGACGTCCTCGACCTCGAGCCGATCGAGGTGAACATCTTCCGGGGCCGCAGCCCCGACGGCGGCCCGCAGCGCATCTTCGGCGGCCAGGTCGCGGGCCAGGCGCTGGTCGCGGCGGGACGCACCGTCCCCGAGGACCGGTTCGTGCACTCCCTGCACGCCTACTTCATCCGCCCGGGCGACCCGTCGGTCCCGATCGTCTACGAGGTGGACCGGGTCCGCGACGGCCGCTCCTTCACCACCCGCCGGGTCACGGCGATCCAGCACGGCAAGGCGATCTTCACGCTGTCGGCGTCCTTCCACCACGTCGAGCCCGGCCTTTCGCACCAGATGCCGATGCCCGAGGTGCCCGCGCCGGAGGAGCTGCCCACGATGCGGGACCGGCTCTTCCACGCGTTCGGCAAGGTGCCCAGGTTCGCGACCTGGCACCCCATCGAGATGCGCCCCGTCGGCCCGCTCTCCTTCGAGGTGCAGCAGGACCGCAGCCTCAGCAGCACCGAGAACCTCGTCTGGCTCAAGGTCGGGGGCAGGCTCCCCGACGACCCGCTGCTCCAGGTCTGCCTGATGACCTACGCCTCGGACATGACCCTGCTGGACACGGTCCTGATCGCGCACGGACGGTCTTTCTCGGGGATCTCGATGGCCAGCCTCGACCACGCCATGTGGTTCCACCGCCCCTTCCGCGCCGACGAGTGGCTGCTGTACGCCCAGGAGACCCCGGTCTCCCACGGAGCGCGCGGCCTGGCGCGCGGCCTGGTCTACACCCGTTCGGGGGAGCTGGTCTGCTCGGTGGTGCAGGAGGGGCTCATCCGCGTCCTCGACGAGGAGGACGGGAGTTGAGACACGTCGCGGAATCGCGGCCGGATCCGGGCGGAATCGCAGGTCAAAAATAGGTTGCCGATTTTCGCCGACGCGCCCTAGTCTTTACGTCATCGAGTTCGCGCCCGTCGCGGGAGAAGATCCCTGCGGCCACACGACAGAAGGAGGTGCTCCGATCTAATGAACACGATCATCACCGGTTTCGGCCCGTTCATGGGTGCCTGGGGCACCGCCAATGGCAGTGGTGCGCGCGCGGATATGTCGTATGCCCTCGGCAGGGTTGTCGGCACCGGCGAACCGGGCGGACTGGGGCTGTTCAAGCTCCGTCACCGGAACGGTTCACACCTCGAAGAGACCCAGCGCCCTCGTGGCGCGGTGGGGAAGTGTCCACGGAGTCTCCGGCCTAGCAGTTAGGCCGGGAGTCCTCCCAGTGGCCGCGGGTCCCCACAGATGGGGCCGCGGCCTTTTTGGTGTTCCGAACCTCTCCCCTCCCAGTGGAGGAGGGCGGATTGTCGGGACCTCTCGCAGGTCAAGGCCCCCAAAGAGCCGGATCGAGATCTGGCTTCCACAGTTGCCTACCGCGTTGATCACCAAAGAAACAGGGAGGACACCGATGCTTGCGTCGGTCCTTGAGACCCCGTGGCTGAACGAGGCCGAGATCCCGTGCCGACTCCAGCCCGACCTCTTCTTCGCCGAGGCCCCGGCGGACGTCGAGGCGGCCAAGGCACTCTGCGTCGACTGCCCGGTGCGGGCGCAGTGCCTCGCCGACGCGCTCGAGCGCCGCGAGCCGTGGGGCGTCTGGGGCGGTGAGCTGCTGGTGGCCGGCCAGGTGGTCGCCCGTAAGCGCCCGCGGGGTCGTCCCCGCAAGAACGCCGAGCCGCTCGCCGCGTAACCGCTGTACCCGGCCGGTCGCCCGACCAGCCCGCTTTCGACATCGATCCGTTCGTCCGCGGAGAAGTCCGCAGAGAAAGAAGCACACCATGTTGATCCACGAACTCGTCCGCCTGCAGAAGTCCGTCGACATCAAGAACGAGCGCCAGCGCCACCGCCTCAGCGCGCGTCAACTGCGGGCCCAGCTCCGCGAGCAGCGCCGTGCGGAACAGCTCCTCGCGGAAATGCGGGTCTCGCGCCTGTGTTGACGCCGCTCGCGGCGTGACAGGGAATGAATGAAGGGGGACGGCCCGGGGCCGTCCCCCTTTTTCGTGGTGGTTTCCCCGCCGATCGTGACCTTTCCGGGGTCCCAACCGTTTCCGAGGCCCCGGAAAGGTCACGATCGGCGAGAAAGGGGGCACTCCACGCCTAGACGGCGCCGAGGAAGCCGGGGATCCACTGTTCCACCTCGGAGCGGACGGGAACCTCGGCCTCCAGTTGGCACAGCACCCCGGTCGCCGCCATGACCACGCGGTGGATGAGCACGTAGGAGGGCGGCAGGTTCAGTTCGGGCAGTACCGCGTTGGAACGCTGGAAGAGGCGTTGGGCCTCCCCGCGCAGCCAGTCGCGGTCGAAGGCGAAGCGCTCGCCGCGGGCGGGTTCGGCGAACGGCATCAGGAAGTCCAGCAGCTGCTGTGGTTCCAGTTCCGAGTCCGAACGCAGGAAGCCCTCGTCGACGAGGCCGTCCCGCACGGTCCTCCCGTCGCCGAGCAGCCCGATCCGGATGAGCCGGCCGAACGCGAGCGGGAAACCGTCGGGCAACCGGTTGACCGCGCCGAAGTCCAGGACGGCCAGGCGGCCGTCCGCGAGCATCCGGAAGTTGCCGGGGTGCGGGTCGGCGTGCAGGAGCCCGGCGCGCTCCGGGCCGGAGAACAGAAAACGCGTGTACAGCAGACCGGCCCGGTCCCGTTCGTCCCGGGAGCCGTCGGTGATGACCGACGACAGGGGGCGGCCGTCCAGCCACTCGCTGACCAGCACCCGCTCGTGCGCGGCCAGGACCTCGGGGACGACGAAGTCGGGGTCGTCGCCGTAGGCCTCGGCGAACCCCTGCTGGGCGTCGGCCTCCAGCCCGTAGTCGAGTTCCTCGATGATCCGGTCCTTGAGCTCGGCGAGCAGCGGCTTGACCTCCAGGCCGGGCATGACGACGGTGAACAGCCTGCTGATACGCGCCAGCTGGTGGAAGTCGTTGAGCAGGGCCTTTCCGGCGCCGGGGTACTGCACCTTGACGGCGACCGCGCGGCCGTCGTGCCACACGGCGCGGTGCACCTGGCCGATGGACGCCGACGCGGCGGGGGAGTCGTCGAAGGAGGAGAAGCGGTCCCGCCAGCGTGGTCCGAGGGAGTCGGCGAGGACCTGGTGCACGGTGGCCGCGGGGATGGGCGGGGCGTTCTCCTGCAGACGGGTGAGGGTGTCCCGGTAGGGACCCGCGAACTCCTCGGGGAGGGCCGCCTCGAACACCGAAAGGGCCTGGCCGAGTTTCATGGCCCCGCCCTTGAGCGTGCCGAGCACCTCGAAGACGTGTTCGGCGGTGCGGCGCTGGATGTCGCTGATGACTTCGTCGGAAGGGGTGCCGGTCATACGCCTGCCGATGCCGACGGTGCTGCGACCGGCGTATCGCAGGGGAAGGGAGGCCAGTTTGGCGGTGCGCGAGAACGCGCGCCGGGGCAGATCACTCACGCCCATATTGTCGTCCCTGCGAAGAACTGGTCGTGGAGGAGGACCGGCCGTCCTCCTCCGGACGCGGACCGGTCCGGCGCGTCCGCGCCGACGAGGCCGCTTTCGGAGGAACTTCCGAATTGGCCGGATGTGGCCGGAGTGATCCTGATCGCAACGGGCTTGGTCGGGGGCTGCCGCGGGACGGGGCCGAGGCCGTGGCCAAACCTTGGGGTCGGGCCGGTCGAGTCTTTGGTGATGAAGGGTGGCATCCACCCCCTGTGGCTCTTGTCAACTCTGGGCTACCTTGAAAACGTGCCGCCGGATCCGAGAGTCGAGGTGCGCCGGAGTTCCCGTCGCCGGCGGACCGTCTCGGCCTATCGCGACGGGGACAAAACAGTCATTCTCGTGCCCGCGAACTTCTCCCGCGCCGAAGAGCAGCACTGGGTCGACCGCATGCTCGGGCGGCTCCGGGCACGCGAGGAGCGCCGCCGCCCCAGTGACGACGCGCTCCAGGCCCGGGCGGTGGAGCTCGCCGACCGCTACCTGGACGGACAGGTCCGCCCGGCCAGCGTGAGGTGGGTGGACAACCAGAACACCCGCTGGGGCTCGTGCACCCCCGAAGACGGATCGATCCGTCTCTCACGCAGGCTCTCGGGGATGCCCAGCTGGGTCGTGGACTACGTGCTCATCCACGAACTCGTGCACCTCATCGTGCCCGGACACGGACACGAGTTCTGGGAACTCGCGAACCGCTACCCCAAGACCGAGCGGGCCCGCGGCTACCTGGAAGGCGTCAGTGCCGCCCCCCGTCTGAACGCCGAAGGCCACGGTGAGCTGACGGACGGGGAAGGCCACTGACCCGGGGAGAGGTCCGCCTGCCGGACCGGCTCGGGCTCGTGCCCGCCGGTTCGGCGCCGGCGCCGCGGCATGTCCGCCCCGTCCCGGGCGCTAACGTCGGGAACGGCAGCGGGTGAGTGGTGGGAGCGCAGGGGAGTCCGGCGTGGAGCGTATGGCGGCTGTACTCGTCACGTCCGACCCGCCCGGGGCGTGTCCGCCCGGGGTCGATCCGGCGGTGTTCTCCCTCGCCCTCGCGGAGGACGTCTACGAGGTCGTCGCCGGCCTCGAGCTGTGCGAGGCCGCGTTCGCGGTCGACGGGGACGCGGAGCTCGCGGAACGGATCGCCGAGCTCACCTGGCCGGGCACCCCGGTTCGCACCGTGCGGGGCCCGTCCCCGCTCCGGGACGCCTTCGGCATGCTCGCCGGACAGGGCGCCCGACAGGCCGTGGTCCTCGCCGCGGACGCCCCGGACCTGCCGCCGCTCCTGGTCGGGAAGCTCTTCCGCGCGCTGGGCACGGCCGAGGCCGCGGCCTGTCCGGCGTTCGGTGGCGGCCTGGTCGCGCTGGCCGCGCGGCTGCCCCTTCCGGACTGGATCGGCGCCGCGTCCCTGGACGACCCCGACGCGCTGGGCGCGCTGACCGCGGCCCGGCCCGCGCGTCGGGCCCTGGTCGCGGTCCCGGGCTGGCACCGCCTGCGCGACCCCCGGGACCTGGCCGCCCTCGACCCAGGTCTGGAGGGGTGGGAGGCGACCAGGATGCTGCTTTCCGCCCGCGGGGGCACCGGACGGGCGCCTCACGGCTCCGGCAGCAGCGGCGGCGGGTAGCCGCCGGGAGCCGGAAGCGGTGGGGTGTGCACCTCGGGTCCGCTGATACCGCGGAGTTCGGGGACGTAGCGGCGCACGTAGGAGCCGTCCGGGTCGAAGCGCCTGGCCTGGCGCAGCAGGTTGAACCGGCGGTTGGAGCGGGTGTCGTCGCCGGTGCCCGCGATCCACCGCCAGTTGCCGTGGTTGTTCGCGAGGTCGCCGTCGACCAGCAGCGAGTGGAAGTGGTCGGCGCCGCGCCTCCAGGGCACGGACAGCAGCCGGGTCAGGTAGTTCGCGGTGATCATCCGGGCGCGGTTGTGCATGAACCCCTCCCTCAGTAGTTGGCGCATGCCCGCGTCCACGACCGGTGCGCCGGTCCTTCCCGAGCACCAGGCCGCGAAGCCGTCTTCGTCGGTCCGCCGGTCCGTGTCGCGAGGCCGGTGGCCGGCGTCGTCCGCCCAGCGGCGGGCGTGCGCCGCCTGGTGGTGGAAGTCCCGCCAGGCCAGTCGGCGCAGGAACGCGGTGCCGCCGGGCAGGTTCCGCGCGACCAGCGCCAGTTCCAGCGGTGAGACGCACCCGAACCGCAGGTGCCCGCTGAGCCGAGAGGTGCGGTCGCCGGACAGGTCGTCGCGGACGCCCTCGTACCCCGCCAGCGCCGACGCCGTCCACGCGCGGACGCGGTCGCGGGCCGAGTCCTCCCCGCCGCGCGTCCGGTCCGGGGACAGCGTCCCCGTCCCCGTGCCGGCGAGCGAGGGGCCGGGGAGGCGGCCCACCGCCACCGTCGAGGGGATCGCGACCCGGTCGGGGGCGGGCAGGGCCGCGCGCCAGGCGGCGGACTCCCAGGCCCGCAGGTACGGGGTGAACACCCGGTAGTGGTCGCCGCCCGAGGGCGTCAGCGCGCCGGGCGGCACCACCGTCACCCCCGGGAAGACGCGCAGCCGGACGCCCGGCCCTCCGAGCGCCCGGGCCAGGTCCAGCTCCCGGGCGGCGGCCGACGCGCCGACCTCCCCGCTGACGTGCACCGCCGCGGCACCCGTCTCGGCCGCGATCCTCGTGGTCTCGGCGACCGTGTCCCCCTCGCGGACCACCAGGTCGCCGCCGCGGCCGCGCAGCCCGGCGCGCAACTCCGCCAGCGCCTCCACCAGGTAGGCGATCCGGTTGCGCGCGCAGGCGCCCAGTACCGCCGGATCGAGCACGAACAGGGGCACCACCCGCTCGGCCCCGGTGACGGCGGCGTGCAGCGCCGGGTGGTCGTGCAGCCGAAGGTCGCGGGTGAACAGGACGACGATCGTGGACACGCGGGCTCCTCCCCACGGGGGCACGGTGCTCCCGCGCCCTGCGCGTCCAGTGAACAGGGACGGCGACGGCGCGCGCCAGCCGGTTCCGGAGGCTGTGGAAAACCCGGTGGGGGGTTTACCGCCCTGCTCAGGGGCATTCGGTCGGTATGAGTACCCTGATGTCGGAACGCTCCGGCGGCACGCGTCCCCGTGTCGGTGTGTCGAGCTGCCTGCTGGGCGCCCCGGTCCGCTACAACGGCGGGCACTCCAGGAACCGCTTCCTCGCCGAGGTGCTGGACCGGTACGTCGACTGGAAGCCGGTCTGCCCCGAGACCGAGATCGGCCTGGGGGCGCCGCGCGAGACGCTCCGGCTGAACCGGGTCGGGGGCGCGGCCAGGGCGGTCGCCACCAGGAGCGGGACCGACCACACCGGAGACCTCGCCGCCGTCGCGGACCGGCACCTGGCCGGACTGCGCGAACTCGACGGCTACGTGCTGAAGAACCGGTCGCCCAGCTGCGGGCTGTTCGGGATGCCCGTCTTCGAGGACGGGCGGCGGGTGGACGGGAGGGGGCGCGGGGTCTTCGCGGCCCGCCTCACCGAGCTCTGCCCCGAAGTGCCCGTGGAGGAGCAGGGCAGGCTCTCCGACGAGGGCCTGCGCGAGCACTTCGTGGAGCGGGTCTTCGCCAGGGCCCGCCTGCGCGCCCTCTTCACCGGCGACTGGCGCCCGCGCGACCTCGTCGCCTTCCACTCCCGCCACAAGCTCCAGCTGATGGCCCACGAACCCGACGGATACCGACGGACCGGCCGCGTCGCGGCGCGGGCCGGAACGGACGGCCCCGAAGCCGTCCGGGACGCGTACACGGCCGCGTTCTCCGAGGCCATGGCGCTCAGGGCCACTCGCGGCAAGCACGTCAACGTCCTGCAGCACGCCTTCGGGATGGTCGGCCCGCTGCTGGACGGCGTGCGCCGGCAGGACGTCCTGGACGCCATCGACGGCTACCAGGAGGGCCACCTGCCGCTGTGCCTGCCCGTGCGCCTGCTGCGCCACCACAGCGCGGCCGAGGGCGTCGCCTGGGTCCGTGAGCAGAGCTACCTGGAGCCCTACCCGGACCGGCTCGCCCTGCGCAACACGGCCTCGCCCGCCTGATCCCCGGGTGCCAGGGCGCGGACCGCCCGGGCGGCCGCGTGGACCAGGGCGCGGCAGGCGTCGTCGGAGGGCTCGGGGAGCTCCCGCACGTCGAACCAGGCCAGGTCGTCGGACTCGGCCGCGTCCAGGACGAGCTCGGCCCCGGCGGGGGCGACCGCCGCGTACTGCACGTCCAGATGCCAGGAGCCGCCGCCGCACGGCACCGCGTGCCGGTCCAACCGGACCGGTTCGGGCAGCAGCCGCAGACCCGTGATCCCCGACTCCTCGGTGGCCTCGCGCAGCGCCGCCGCGGCCAGGGAGGGGTCGCCCTCCTCGCAGTGCCCGCCCAGTTGCAGCCAGAGCTTGATCCTGCCGTGCAGGGTCAGCACCGTGCGCTCGCCCGAAGGGTCCAGGACGGCCGCGCTCGCGGTGAGGTGGCCGGACCGGCAGGACCGCCACATGGCGTCCGGGTGGCGGTCGAGGTACGTCAGGTAGTCGCGGCGCAACGCCTCCTGCGCGGGGTCCGGCGCGGTCCAGGACTCCAGTACCGAGCGGGCGTCGGAACGCAGACTCAACGGCCGTTCCCGTCGCCCTGGTCGTCCCCGCGCCCGGGGTCGTCGGTGAACTGGGAGATGTCCAGGTCGTCGGGGACGCCCGGGCCGTTGACGAAGTCGTCGGGCGAGTCCAGGTCCGAACCGGACGGCATCAGGTCGGGGTGCTCCCAGACGGCGTCGCGTCCGTCGATCCCGCGCGCCGCGACCAGCGCCTCCCACAGGGCGGCGGCGTCGCGCAGCCTGCGCGGCCGCAGCTCCAGGCCGACCAGCGTGGCGAAGGTGTGCTCGGCGGGGCCGCCGGACGCCCGGCGCCTGCGCAGTGCCTCGCTCAGCGCGGCGGCCTGCGGGAGCCGCTCGGACACGGCCGCGTCCACAACGGTGGACACCCAGCCCTCGATCAGCGCCAGGGCCGTCTCCAGCCGCGCCAGCGACGCCTTCTGCTGGGGGGTGTCCTCGGTCTGGAACAGGCCCTCGCCCTCGACCCCCGTCAGCGCCTCCTGCAGTGCCTCGGGGTTGCCGACGTCGATCCGGCCGAGCTTGTCCTCGAGCCCGCTCATGTCGAAGGACATGCCGAGCGCGTACTCCTCGACCAGGCTGAAGACGTGCGAGCGCAGCCACGGCACGTGGCTGAACAGCCGGTGGTGGGCGGCCTCGCGCGCCGCCAGGTACAGTCGGACCTCCTCGAGCGGGACGCCCAGGCCCCCGCCGAAGTTCCGCACGCCCTCGGGCAGCAGCGCCGCGCGGCCGTCACCGGCCAACGGCAGCCCCACGTCGGTCGATCCGAGCACCTCCCTGGCCAGTTCGCCGATGGCCTGTCCGGCCTGCTGGCCGACGAGCATCCCGCCCATCTGCCGGATCACGCCCAGCAGCGGGCCGGCCACCGCGGCCATCTCGCCCGGCAGGTTCTGGCCCATGGACTCCACGATGCGCTCGGTCAGCGGGTTGCACAGCCTGGACCAGGTCGGCATGGTCTTCTCGACCCATTCGGACCGGCTCCACGCCTCCATCGTGTGCAGCCCGGACGGCAGCGCGGTGGCCTCGTTCAGCCACAGATCGGCCAGCCGCAGGGCCTCCTGCACGTGCGCGTGGTCGGCGGGGCCGATGCTCGGGTCGCCGTGCTGGGAGACCGTGTGCCGGGCGATGTTCTTGGCGGCGTCCCAGTTGATGCCGCTGCCGCCGGACTGCGGTCCCGAGCCCGGGGCGGGCTGCGCGGACATCATGTCGGCGAACTGGCGGAGCATCTGCGCCATCTGCTGGGGATCACCGAACGGGAAGCCGCCGGGCGGCGGTTCCGGGAAGTCGCCGCCTGAGCCGCCTTTCCCGGCTCCCGAGCCGGAGTCGCCCGACCGGCGGCCGGACTCGTCGTCCGGGTCGTTCGACATGCTGAAACCAAAAGGAAGGTCGCTCACGATTAGACCTCAGGCAGGATAGGAATGTCTCCACTGTCACGTTAGCTGGGAGCCGCCCGGAGTGAGTACTCGATCTGGCCAGGTTCGCCCACAGCACAGCCACCCCGCCGAAGGGCTGGTCGTCGCGGTCACGGGTGCCGCCACCGGCGTTGGTCGCATACTGGTGGAACGTCTGCTGGCGGGCGGGGGTTCCGGCCGCGCGGCCAAAGTCGTCGCCATCGACTCGCAAAGGGGCGACGCCGACGGCGCGGTCTGGCGTGTCGCCGACGTGTGCGACCCGCGACTGGCAGGAAGCCTGACCGGGGTGGACGTGCTCGTGCACACCGCGGACGACCGCTCCCTGGAGACCCCTTCGCGCGAGCGCCGCGCCCACAACATCCGGGCCGCGCAGACCGTGCTGACCGCGGCCGCGGCCGAACGGGTCCCGCGCGTCGTCCTCGTCACCAGCACCATGGTCTACGGCGCGGACCCCGGGAACGCCGTCCCGCTCGACGAGACCCTGCCCTTCCGGAGTGAGGCCGGGACCAGCATGGTCAGCGACTTCGTCGAGATCGAGGAACTGGCGGCGCTGGCCCGCCGCGCCCACCCGGGGCTGTCGGTGACCGTGGTGCGTCCCGCCCCGCTGGTGGGCCCGGGCATGGACACCCTGTTGAGCAGGCACTTCTCCGCGCCCCGGCTGCTCACCGTCAAAGGGTGCGAGCAGGCGTGGCAGTTCTGCCACATCGACGACCTCGCCAGCGCGCTGGAGTTCGTGGTCGACACCGGGACCGAGGGCAAGGGCGGTGCGCTCGCCGTCGGCTGCGACGGCTTCCTCGGCCAGGAGCAGGCCCAGGAGATCGCCCAGCTGCGCGCGTTCGAGCTCCCCGCGAACCTGGCCTTCGGGGCCACCCAGCGGCTGCACCGGGCCGGGATCACCCCGGCGCCCGCCAGCGAGCTGAAGTTCCTGGTCTACCCGTGCGTGGTGGACTGCGCGGCGCTGCGTGACGCCGGGTGGCGCCCGGCCCACGACAACGCCGGGGCGCTGCGCGCGCTCCTGGAGTACCGCTCCGGCAGGCACGCCCTGGTCGGGCGGAACCTCGGCCGCAAGGAGGTCACGATCACCGCGGCGGCCGGGGCCGGGGCCGCCGTCGCCGCGATCGGCACCGCGGTCGCGGCGCACCACCTGCGCAAGCGGCGCAGGAACGGGTAGGCGGGGCAGGGCGCCGCGTGTCGGACCGCGCGGTTCCCGGGTTCCCTCCCGAAGGCGGGGACCGGTTGATACGGTCGGGAGTGTGGAACCCATCATGCTCGTCGGGGTGCGCGACACCCCGCTCTCGGTCGACGAGGTCGTCTCGGCCGTCGCCGACGGCCAGGCCGGCGGCACCGCCTTCTTCGTCGGCACCGTCCGCGACCACGACCACGGCCGCGGCGTGACCGCGCTGTCCTACTCGGCGCACCCTTCGGCGACGGACCGGATGCGCGAGGTCATGGAGAAGGTCGCCGCCGACACCGGGAGCGAGGGGCGGGCGGTCCACCGGGTCGCGGCCCTGCACCGGGTCGGGGACCTCGCGATCGGCGACATCGCCGTCGTCGTCGCCGCCTCCGCCTCGCACCGCGAGGAGGCGTTCGCCGCCTGCCGCAGGCTCATCGACGACATCAAGGCCGAGGTCCCCATCTGGAAGCGCCAGGAGTTCGCCGAAGGCGGAGCCGAATGGGTGGGAGCCTGCTGACCCCTGCGGGGGCGTGCCCCTCGGGCACCCGGGCGTCGTAGGCTTGCCCGCATGTTCCGTCGTGCGATGACCCTGGTCGTGTCCGCCGTCCTCCTGGTCGGCTTCGCGGTCGGGGGGATGTTCCTCCGCGTGCCCTATCTGGTGGCCTCTCCGGGCCTCGCCCTGAACACGCTCGACGAGTTCGACGGCGAGGAGGTCATCCGGATCGAGGGGCGCGAGAGCTACGAGCACGACGGCGGGCTCTCCATGGTCACCGTCCAGTACGCGGGCGGCCCCAACTCGCGGGTGGACCTGTTCACCGCGCTGAGCGCCTGGCTCTCGCCCAGCCAGGCGGTGCTTCCGGAGGAGGCGATCTTCCCGCCGGACCGCAGTCCCGAGGAGATCAGCCAGGCCCAGGCGCTCCAGATGGACGACTCCCAGAACGCGGCGGTCGCGGCGGCCCTCAACGAACTCGGCGTCGAGTACGAGACGACCCCGATCGTGGCGGGGGTCAGCGAGGACTTTCCCGCCGAGGGGGTCCTCGAACTGGAGGACGTCATCCTCGAGGTCGACGGCGATCCCGTCGCGGACAAGAGCGAGGCGGTGGCCGCGGTCAGGGAGCGGGAGCCCGGGGACCCGGTCCGGATCACCTACGAGCGCGGCGGCGAGGAGCGGGAGGCCGAGATCGACACCGTCGAGTCCGAGGAGGGCGATCCCCTCATCGGGGTCATGATCGGCGACGACATGACCTTCCCCTTCGAGGTCGACATCAGCGTCGGCGAGATCGGCGGCCCCAGCGCGGGGATGATGTTCGCGCTGGGCGTCATGGACCGGCTCAGCTCCGAAGGGCTCACCGGCGGCCACCACGTGGCGGGCAGCGGAACCATCGACGTCGAGGGCAACGTCGGCGGAGTCAGCGGCGTCCAGCAGAAGATGGTCAGCGCCAAGCGCGAGGGCGCCGAGTACTTCCTGGTCGCCGCGGACAGTTGCGACCAGACCTTCGAGTCGGCCGTGACCGGTGAGATCGAGGTGTTCAAGGTGGCCACGCTCACCGACGCCGTCACCGCGCTGGACGCCGTCCGCACCGGCGACGGCCTGGAGGACCTGCCCCGCTGCTAGCGTCCCGCGTCCGAAGCCCGCTGATCCTGACCTTTCCGGGGCCTCGGCCGCCTCGGAGGTCCCGGAAAGGTCAGGATCAGCGGGAAGGACGGAGGGCTGGCTACTCCTCCTCGAAGGTCAGGGCGAGGGCCGAGGTCAGGCCGGGAACGAGGTCCTCCCCGTTGAGGACCTGGTCGTCCACGTCGTGGCTGCGCATGCGCAGCGCCGAGTAGCGGCCGCCGTCGCGCAGCACGCCCGCCACCATCCGGATCTCCTCGCTGCCCGGCTGGTCCCTGGCCCACGCGCCCACGTCGCCGCGCTCGGGCGGGTCCAGGGTTTCGTCGGACCCCTTGACGACCAGCCGCTCCATCACCAGCGCGCAGCCCGCCACCGTGTCGGGCCACAGGATCCGCCCCAGCGAGTCCTCCAGGGGCACGTCACCCGACAGCGGCTCCTGTTCGACCGGGGTCAGGTCATCGGGGCTCACGTCCCCTTGGACGCCGAGCAGGTCCGCCAGGTGCGGCTCCCGCTCCAGCAGATCGGAGGTCGGCACCAGCGCGTACACCCGGACGGGCTGATCCCAGCCCTGCCCGGACGCGTGGCGCTCCAGTTCCAGAACGACTTCGCGAATATTGAAAGACACCGCTCCAGTGTCCCCTGTCCGAGCGGTCCCGCGGCCTGGGGACCGGGGAACCGGTGAGTTCCCCGGTGGCGAGTATGGTCGAGGAGGCGGCTGGCGCGCGGAGGCGCGCGAGCGCGCCGGACCGGGTGTCGCGAAGCCATCTCGACCCGGTTTCGGCGCGGTGAAGCGGGAACCTGACGCGGCCTCAATAAGTTGCCAGGGTAAGGGACGTCATGTCCGCACATTCGACCAGTAACGAGCCAACCGGCGGGTGACGACGGCGGGACGCGCGCGATCCGGGAACGGATCCGGTCCTTCCGGGGCACCCGCCCGACGACACCCAGTAGGAACGAGGGGGAGGCGTGAGCTTCCGATCGCCCGGCGCACCGTCTGCGCGTATGCCTCGACGGTCCCGATTGCTCGCGCCGGTCGGCGCGGCCGTGGTCGTCATCATCGCGGGCGTCATGTTCGCCGCGAACTTCTGGACCGATTACAAGTGGTTCGACTCGGTCGGCTACACCTCGGTCTTCTGGACCGAGTTGCGCACGCGGGCGCTGCTCTTCTTCGGGGGCGGGCTGGTCATGGCCCTCGCCGTCGGGCTCAGCGTCTACTTCGCCTACCGAACCAGGCCCGCCTACCGGCCGTTCAGCCTCGAACAGCAGGGCCTGGACCGCTACCGCTCCTCCATCGACCCGCACCGCAAGCTCTTCTTCTGGGGCCTCATCGGCGGTCTCGCGCTGCTCACCGGGGCCTCCGCGAGCGCGGAGTGGCAGACCTTCCTGCAGTTCGTCAACTCCACCGAGTTCGGTGTCGACGACGCCCAGTTCGGCATGGACATCTCGTTCTTCACGTTCGTCTACCCGTTCCTGCGGGTCGTCCTGGGCTACCTGTTCGCGGCCGTGGTCATCGCGTTCATCGCCGCGGTCGTCGTGCACTATCTGTACGGCGGCGTGCGACTGCAGTCCCAGGGCCAGCGCGCCACCCCGGCCGCCCGCGTGCACCTGTCCATCCTGCTCGGGGTCTTCGTCCTGCTGCGCGCCGGAACCTACTGGCTGGACCAGTACGGCCTGGTCTTCTCCAACCGCGGCTACACCTTCGGCGCCTCGTACACCGACGTGAACGCGGTCCTGTACGCGAAGATCATCCTGTTCATCATCGCGCTCGTGTGCGCCCTGCTGTTCTTCGCGAACATCTACTTCAAGAACGCCATGGTCCCGCTGGTGAGCCTCGGCCTGCTGATCCTGTCGGCGGTGCTGATCGGCGGCGTCTACCCGGCGATCGTCCAGCAGATCACGGTCTCGCCGAACGAGCAGCGGCTGGAGAACCCCTACATCCAGCGCAACATCGAGGCCACCCGCACCGCGTACGGCGTCGACGGCGTCGAGGTGACCAACTACGACGCGCAGACCGAGCTCACCACGTCCGAGCTCGCGGCGGAGGCCGAGACCATCCCGAGCGTGCGCCTGGTGGACCCGGCCGTCGTCTCCCAGACCTTCCAGCAGCTCCAGCAGGTCCGCGGCTTCTACCAGTTCCCCGAGGTGCTGGACGTCGACCGCTACACCACCGAGGACGGCGAGACGGTCGACACCATCATCGCCGCCCGGGAGCTCAGCGGCCCTCCCGCGGGGCAGGACAACTGGCTGACCCGGCACCTGGTCTACACGCACGGCTTCGGTGTCGTCGCCGCGGCGGGCAACCAGGTGGACTCCGAAGGGCGCCCGGCGTTCCTGGAGTACAACATCCCGCCCACCGGTGACCTCTCCGAGATCGGTGACGGCTACGAGCCGCGCATCTACTTCGGCCGCGAGGGCGCCGACTACGTGATCGTCAACGCCGAGCCCGAGTACGACTACCCGCTCGACTCCCAGACCCCGGACGTGCCCACGATCGAGGACGCGGTCCCGTCGACCCCCTCGCCCGCGGCCGACGAGGCGCTGGCGCCCGCCGACGCCCGGGAAGGCCAGGAGAGCCCGGCCGGCGAGGCTCCGGCGGCCGGGGAGGAGAGCGCGCCCGCCACCGAGGAGAGCCCCGGGGCGCAGGAGTCGCCGGACGCCCAGGTGCCGGGCGGCGACAGCGGCCAGGCCACCAACCTCTACGACGGGGAAGGGGGCGTGCAGCTCAGCAGCTTCTTCGACAAGCTCCTGTACGCGGTGAGGTACCAGGAGATGGACATCCTCCTGAACAGCGCGATCAGCAGCGACTCGCAGATCATCTACATCCGCGACCCCGCCGAGCGCGTCGAGAAGGTCGCGCCGTTCCTCACCGTGGACGGGAAGCCGTACCCGGCCGTGGTGGACGGGAAGATCCAGTGGGTCCTGGACGCCTACACCACGTCCAACGGCTACCCGTACGCCACGCCGATCGACCTGGCCCTCGCCACCACGGACACCTTCACCGAGGGCACCACGGCGGTCAACGCGCTGCCGGGCAACCAGGTGAACTACATCCGCAACTCGGTCAAGGCCACCGTCGACGCCTACGACGGGACCGTGACCCTGTACGGCTGGGACGACGAGGACCCGGTCCTGCAGACCTGGTCCAAGGCGTTCCCCGACCTGATCACCGACAAGAGCGAGATCAGCGCCGAGCTCGAGTCGCACCTGCGCTACCCGGACGACCTGTTCAAGGTGCAGCGCGAGATCCTCAAGCGATACCACATCACCGACGCCAACGCCTTCTACGGCGGCCAGGACTTCTGGAACGTCCCGGCCGACCCGACCAAGTCGGGGGACAACCCCGAGCCGCCCTACCGGCAGACCCTGCGCTTCCCGGGCGACGACGACGGCACCTTCTCACTGACCTCCACCTTCGTTCCACGCGGCAGGGAGAACCTGGCGGCGTTCATGGCGGTGGACAGCGAGGCGTCGTCCGACACCTACGGGCAGTTGCGGATCCTGGAGCTGCCGCGGAGCACGGCCATCGCGGGCCCGGGCCAGATCCAGAACGCCTTCCAGGCGTCGGCCGACGTGCGCGAGGTCCTGCTCCCGCTGGAGCAGAGCTCGGCCCAGGTCACCTACGGCAACCTGCTGACTCTGCCGTTCGCCGGGGGCCTGCTCTACGTGGAGCCGCTGTACGTGCAGGCCGGTGGCAGCGACCAGGCGTCGTACCCGCTGCTGCAGCAGGTGCTCGTGGGCTTCGGCGACGAGGTCGCCATCGGCAGCAACCTGCAGGAGGCGCTGAACAACCTCTTCGACGGGGAGGAGGGCCCGCTGGGCGAGCCCGCGGCCCCCGAGGAGGGGAGCGCCGAAGGCGAGGAAGGCCAGGAGGCCCCGGTCAGCGGTGACCTCGCCCAGGCCCTGGACGACGCGGCGCAGGCCTACGACGAAGGCCAGGAGGCCCTCAGGGAGGGCGACTTCGCGGCCTACGGCGAGGCGAACGAGCGGTTGGCGGACGCCCTGGAGCGCGCCGAGGCGGCGTCCCAGAGCGGCGGGGGCGAGTAGCCTCCGACGGCCCGGCACGCGCGCGACGCCCTGGGGGCGGGGGAGACCCCGCCCCCTCGGCGTGGGCGCGGCCGATTTGGTGTTACCCCCAGGTCGCGGTACTGTGAATGAACACCGACGCGGGGTGGAGCAGTTCGGTAGCTCGCTGGGCTCATAACCCAGAGGTCGCAGGTTCAAATCCTGTCCCCGCTACCAGTGGAGGGCCCGTCCGGGCGCGAGGAGACTCGCGTCGGGGCGGGCCCTCCGTCTTTCCCCGGGCGGACGCCGCGCCGTCCCCCCGCCGGGAGCGCCGGGTCGGCGGCCGCCGCCGAAGGGCCTCCTGCCGGTGCGGGGCCGAGTGCTTTCGGGGGGTTTGATTTGCGCTTTGTATCAACCACCTCTAACGTGGTGTCCACACCGACGCGGGGTGGAGCAGTTCGGTAGCTCGCTGGGCTCATAACCCAGAGGTCGCAGGTTCAAATCCTGTCCCCGCTACCAGTGGAGGGCCCGTCCGGGCGCGAGGAGACTCGCGTCGGGGCGGGCCCTCCGTCTTTCCCCGGGCGGACGCCGCGCCGTCCCCCCGCCGGGAGCGCCGGGTCGGCGGCCGCCGCCGAAGGGCCTCCCCTTCCGCAGGTCAGAGCGGTCGCAGGGCGTCGATTCGCGCTTTGCGCCAACCACCTCTAATGTGGTGTTCACACCGACGCGGGGTGGAGCAGTTCGGTAGCTCGCTGGGCTCATAACCCAGAGGTCGCAGGTTCAAATCCTGTCCCCGCTACCAGTGGAGGGCCCGTCCGGGCGCGAGGAGACTCGCGTCGGGGCGGGCCCTCCGTCTTTCCCGGCGCGCTCAGCGGGTTCGTCCGTCGGTGATGGTGACGACCCGGTCGGCGCGGGCGGCGACCTCGGGGTCGTGGGTGACCACGATCACCGCGGCTCCCCGGGTCCGCGCCTGGCCGAGCAGCTGGTCCATGATCATCTCGCTGCTGGCCGCGTCCAGGGCGCCCGTGGGCTCGTCGGCGAGGATCAGCGGGGGATTCAGGCTCAGCGCCCGCGCCAGGGCCACACGCTGCTGCTCACCGCCGGACAGCTGGTGCGGACGGGAGGAGAGGCGGTGTCCCAGGCCCATCGACTCCAGGAGCTCCCTGGCGATCGCGCGGCGGCGCACCAGGGGGACGCCGGCCAGCACCATGGGGACGCACACGTTGGCCAGCGCGGTGCGCCGCTCCAGCAGGTGGAACTGCTGGAAGACGAAGCCGATGCCCTCGTTGCGCAGCCGCGCGCGTCGCCCCTCGCCCAGCCGGGGCACCTCCAGGCCGTTGAACACGTGCTCGCCGGAGTCCGCGCCGTCCAGCAGCCCGAGGATGTTCAGAAGCGTGGACTTGCCCGACCCGGACTGGCCGACGACGGCCACGACCTCGCCCCTGGCGACCTCCATCGAGCAGCCCTTGAGCACGTCGATCGTGGTGCCCGACACGGTGAAGCCGCGCCGCAGGTCGTGGATGCGCAGCAGCGGGCCGTCCGGGGCGGGGTCCCCGGTCCGCGCGCGGTCCGCGGTCGCGGAGCGGGAACCCATCACCAGCCTCCGGACATGGTTCCGTCGATGACCTCGTCCCCGCCCGGCGGAGCGGACGGGACGTCGAACTCCTCGGACAGCGGGACCGGGTCCATGACCCTGTCGCCGATCGACAGGCCCCTGACGACCTCGACGTTCTCTCCGTCGGAGATGCCCAGTCCGACCTCGCGGACCTCCTCGGAGCCGTCCTCGCCGACGACGAGGACCTCGCCCTCGTCCACCGAGCCGCGCACCGCGGTCACCGGGACGATCAACGCGTTCCTCGCCCGGCCGGTCACGATCGACAGCTGGCCCTGCACCCCGGGGAACACCTTCAGGCTGTCGGGGATCCGGCAGACCAGCTCGATCGAGGCCCCGTCGGCCCCGTCGGCCGCGCCTCCCGCGCCTGGTGCGTCCTCGGCGGCGCTGTCGGATCCGTCCGCCCCCGAGGTCTCGCCCGTCCCCAGCGACATGAACTCGCACGGTTCGGGGGCCGGCCCTCTGTCGATCTTCAGCATGATCTCGTGAGGATCCTCGTAGAACCGGTAGACCTCGTTCGGCTCGATCCGGGCGACGGCGCGGAACTCGTCCTTGACGACCTCCGCGATCGGTCCCGCCTCGACCGGGTCGCCGACCGCGAGGTCGCCCAGCCCGGCGACCGTGCCGGTGGCGGGGGCCCGCACGACGACCTCGGTCGTGGCGGGAGCGGCCGCCTCGCCGTCGTCCCCGGCCCCGGCGGCCGCCGGGACCTCGTCGGCGACCGTGAGGGTCACCACGGGCGCGCCCTCCTCCACGGACTGGCCGTCGCTCAGCCAGACCCGCGCGACGGTCCCGCTCCGCTTCGACTCCACCGCCTTTCCCGGGGCCGCCGTCACCGTGGCGGAGAGCACCACCCGGCTGCTGATCTCCCCGTGCCGGACCTCGACCGGTTCGCTCTCGGCGACCAGCCCCGTGCCCGGGGCGGTGAAGTCCTCGCCGGCTTCGGAGCCGGACGAGAGCAGGAGGTAACCGCCCGCGCCCGCTGTGCACAGCAGTACGGCCAGGACGGCGCCGACGATGATCCACTTCTTCAATGTTCTCACTACTCCTATTCCCGCAGCCCGGCCACCACGGACGCGCGCAGCGCCCGCCAGGCGGGGATGACACCGGCCAGAAGGCCGACGAACGCCGCGCTTCCGAGGCCCACGAGGACCGCTTCCGGAGGCACGAGGATCGACACGTCCGAGGGCAGGTGGGGAGCGGCGAAGACGTCGCCGACCCCCGCCAGCAGATAGCAGAGGGCGAGCGCGATGGCTCCGGCCACCACAGAGACCACGACGGCCTCGGTGACGACCGCGACGAACAGGGTGAACGAGCTCGCGCCGAGCGCCCGGTAGGTGGCGAGCTCGCGGCGGCGCTCGCGGACCGTGACCAGGCCGACGTTGAGGACGCCGAGGAGCCCGGTCGTCAGCGTGATGGCGGCGATGCCGAGCAGACCCAGCGAGAGGTAGTCGATGATCTGCGTGAAGTCGTCGGCCTGGTCCGCCCGCCAGGCCGACACCGGCGGTCCCCATTCGGGGTCGGTCTCGGGGAGCCCCCAGCGCCAGGAGGCCGAGCCGAGCCGTTCCAGGTAGGCGTCGGGGTCGGCGTCGGCGGGGTCCACCAGGACGCTGTAGGACGACATGGTGCCGGGCTCGGGCTCGGGCAGTATCGCCTCGCCGGCGGGGGATCGCAGCAGGTAGGCGCTGTGCCAGCCGGGGTCCATGCCGCTGTCGGCCAGCACTCCGACCACGCGCGCGTCCACCCACCGGTCCGCGCCGATCTGCAACCGGGCGTCGCCTTCGAGGACCTCGGCCAGCGACTCGTTGACCACCAGCACCGGCGCGAGGGACCGCTGGTCGCCCTCCGTGAACCAGCGGCCCCGGGTCATCTCCAGCGTGCGGATCTCGCCGAGTTCGGCGTCGACCAGGGTGATGCCGGGCTCGGGCACGGTCTCGGTGCCGGACCGGAGGAAGAGGCCGTTGACCCACGTCGTCATCGACACGGACCGGGCGCCGGCCCGGCGCAGGTCGGACTCGAACGCCTCCAGATCCGAGGGCACGCCGCCGAGGTCCACCTGGAAGGTGGCGGCGCGGCCGAAGTTGATCTCGCTGTAGGCCACCGCGTAGCGCTCGCCGACATGGCCGGCGGTGACGACGGCGATCAGGGAGCCGACGCCCACGACGATCCCGGCGCAGGAGAGGAGCGTCCGCGTGATGTTGGCCCGTGATCCGGCGAAGGCCAGTACGAGTCCGGCCGTCATTGAACGCAGCAAGTCGTGGGCCCTTTCTGTGGAGAGGGCACGGTCGTGGGAGGACCCGGAGGTCCGAACTGCTGACGTCAACGCGGCCGGAAACGGTCCCGGTTCACAGTTATCGTAACGGGTCGATAACGGAATGTGGCCTCCGGCGCGGGGGTGAATTCGGGCACCGGTGGTCTTGTTGACGGTCGTGGGCTTTCCGCCCGTTTCGGGGCCGGGAAGGGCGGAAAGCCCAAAACCGTCAACGGACCCCTCACGCGACGGACATCGTGGGCGCGGCCCCGACCCCCACCCGCCGTCGCCGCCCGCCGTGACCTCGCGATGCGCGTGGCGTGAGGCCGAACGACCCACCCGAAGCACCGGCACGCCGAATCACCCCCGCGCCGGAGACTTCCTACTGCGCGCCGACGAATCCGTCGCAGGAGACGAACGCCTCGTCGTCACCGACCGACCAGACGACGGTGTGCGCACCGGGGGCGACCCCGGCCGGGCCGGCCTCGAAGTCGCCGGGGAAGGCCAGCGTGGTCCAGTCCGAACCGCTCAGCGTCGCGGTGGCCAGGTAGACCTTCTCGTCGGGCGCCGTCACGCTCACCGAGACCGGCACCTCACCGGCCCCCTCCGCGTCGCGCAGGCCGATCTCGGCGGACCCGCCGGAGACCTCGCTCCGGGGAGCGGAGGTCTCCCAGGCGCCCTCCACGTCGGTGGTACGGGCGGGGGCGCAGGTCAGGGTCCCGCCGTCGAAGCGCGGCTCTTCCGCGTCCGGCTCCTGGGCGGCCTCGGAGGAGGACGCGGAGAGGTCGGAGGCGAGCATCTCCTCCAACTCCTCGGAGGTGGGGCCGTCGGAGCCCGAGCAGCCCGACACGAGGAGCAGCCCCGCGACGGCGAAGGGAAGCAGGCCCGACCGGGCACTGCGGGGAACGGAGAAGTGGAGGGGAGGCACGACCGGCAGATTACTACGTCCCCACCGGTCGTGACATCAGATCCGGAACCGGTCGTCAGGTCAGACGGAGCGGAGTGGGACCGCCGTTGAGCTGGGTCAGCACCGAGTCGTGCAGCGCGCCGTTGGTGCAGACCAGCGCGCCTCCGTCGACGAACGGGCCGCCGCGCAGGTCGGTGGCCCGGCCCCCGGCCTCCTCCAGGATGACGGGCAGGGGAGCCGCGTCCCAGAGCGACAGCTCCGGTTCCGCCGCGACGTCCACCGCGCCTTCGGCGACCATCACGTGCGACCAGAAGTCCCCGTAGGCGCGGGTGCGCCACACGGAGCGGGACAGCCCGAGGAAGGACTCCAGCCGCTGCTGCTCCTCCCAGCCGGTCAGCGAGGAGAACGACAGGGAGGCGTCCTCCAACCGGGACACGGCGGACACCCGGCAGCGGGTGGCCTTGGCGAGGTTGCGCCCGGTCCACGCCCCGCTGTCCTTGGACGCCCACCACCTGCGGTGCAGCGCCGGAGCGGACACGACGCCGACAACGGGCCGGTTCCCCTCCAGCAGCGCGATCAGCGTCGCCCAGACGGGCACCCCGCGCACGTAGTTCTTGGTCCCGTCGATCGGGTCCAGCACCCAGCAGCGGGAGCTGTTGCCGGTCATCCCGTACTCCTCGCCGATCACGGCGTCACGCGGGCGCGCGCGGGAGATCACACCGCGCAGGGTCTCCTCGACCATCCGGTCCGCTTCGGTCACCGGGGTCAGGTCGGGTTTGGTGTCGACCTTCAGGTCGAGGGAACGGAAGTGCTTCAGGGCGATGTCGTCCGCCGCGTCGGCGAGGACGTGGGCGAAACGCAGGTCATCATCAAAGGCCGCCATGGCGGGTAACGCTACCGGTCCGCGGGCCGTCCGGCATGCCACCATGGGGGATGACCTCTGGCAGAAGCGTGCGGGAACGGCTCCTGGACTCGGCGTACGCCGAGATCGTGTCCGGGGGGTGGACGCGGATGCGGATGGCCGACATCGCCTCGGGGGCGGGGGTCTCCAGGCAGACCCTCTACAACGAGTTCGGCGCCAAGGAGGGACTTCTCCAGGCCGTGGTGGTGCGCAACGCCGGGGTCTTCCTGGACCGGGTGGTGCGGATCCTCACCGAGAACAGCGCCGAACCGACGCTCGCGCTGTCGCGCGCGGCGCGCTGGATCTTCACCGCCGCGCGCGAGGACGCCCTGCTGCGCGCGATCCTCGCCGGGGACACCGAGCTGCTGCCGGTGCTGACGACCAGGGCGCAGCCCGTGCAGGACGCCCTGCAGGAGCGGGTGGCCGCGTTCCTGCTGGAGTGCCGGCCCGGCCTGGGCGAGCGCGCCGCCGCGATCGCGGACGTGTCGGTGCGCCTGTCCGTCTCCTACGTGCTGCTGCCGACTGACCCCGACCAGGCCGCGCACCGCACCGAGATGGTCGTCGCGAGCCTCCTCCACTCCGTGGGGAGCGCCGAGCCGAGTCGCCGCTGAGCCTCTCCCCGGTCGCGTACGAGACCGGTCCCGGGCGGCCCGGCTTCCGCGGATGCTCCCTCCGGCAGCCCCGTCGCCGTCCGCCCGGAGGGGCGGTGGGGGAGACTGGGCGGGTGAACGACACCCAGTATCCGGAGTCCCGTCCGCCCGCGTTCCTGTTCGACCTCGACGGAACCCTCATCGACAGCGTGTACCAGCACGTCGTCTCCTGGCGCGCGGCGCTGGCGGAGACGGGCATCGACCTGTCGGTGTGGCGCATCCACCGCAGGATCGGGATGAGCGGCGGGCTGTTCGTGTCCGCGCTGATGCGCGAGACCGGGATCGACCTCAGCCCCGACCAGGTCAGGGCCCTGCAGGAGGCGCACGCCCGGCACTACCTCGAGCAGCACGAGACGGTGCGGCCGCTGCCGGGGGCCGCCGAGCTGCTGAACACGCTCACCGAGCGCGGCATCGCCTGGGCGATCGCCACCAGCGGCCGGCGCCGGACCGCGGGCGCGGCGCTCGAGCTGTTGGGCCTGCCCGAGGACACGCCGATGATCACCCGCGACCTCGTCCGGCACGCCAAGCCCGACCCCGACCTGTTCCTGGCCGCGGCGGCGCACCTGAAGGTGGCCCCGACGTCGACGATGGTGGTCGGCGACAGCGTCTGGGACCTGCTGGCCGCCCGACGGGCGGGGGCCCTGGGGGTGGGGCTGCTCTCGGGCGGCTACGGCAGGGAGGAGCTGGAGCGCACCGGCGCCTACCGGGTCTACAGCGACCCTCTGGACATGCTGGAGCGCCTCGACGAGCTGGGCGTGCGCGGAGGCGCGGGAGCGGACCTCTGACGACGGTCCGGACCGGACGCGGGCGCGGGGCGGGTCAGTGGTCCGGCTCGCCCTCGCGGCTGGCCAGCAGGCGGCGCAGGGAGGCCACGCGGGCCGGGTCCAGGCGGTCCCCGGCCAGCCAGGTGTCCAGCGCGCAGTCGCCGCCCGCCAGGTGGGGGCAGCCGGGCGGGCACTCGTCCACGGCCCCGGCCAGATCGGGGAAGCCCGCCACCACGTCGTCGGGGTCGATGTGCGCCAGGCCGAAGCTGCGCACGCCCGGCGTGTCGATGATCCAGCCGTAGTCCAGGCCGGCCCGGTCGGAGCCGTTCCCTCGGGCCGCGCGCAGCCGGGCCAGCCCTTCGCTGCCCCCGGCGGCGCCGATCGGCAGCGCCACGGCGGAGGTCGAGGTGTGCCGTCCCCGGCCGGTCACCGCGTTCACCCGTCCGACCGCCCGCTGGGCCTCGGGCACCAGCAGGTTCACCAGGGTGGACTTGCCGACCCCCGAGGAGCCGACCAGCACGCTCACCCGGCCCATCAGCTGCTCGCGCAGGTCCGAGAGCTCCTCGTCCCTGCTGGTGACCACCCGGCGCAGCCCCAGCGCCGAGTAGGCCGCCACCAGGGTGTCGGGCGCGGCCAGGTCCGACTTGGTCAGGCACAGCAGCGGGTCGAGGCCCGCGTCGTAGGCCGCGACGAGGCAGCGGTCGATGAACCGCGGCTGCGGCTCGGGGTCCGCCAGCGCCGCCACGATGACCAGCTGGTCGGCGTTGGCGACGATCACCCGCTCCACCGGGTCGGTGTCGTCGGCGGTCCGGCGCAGCACCGAGGTGCGCTCCTCGACCCGGACCACCCGCGCCAGCGTGTCGGGGCGGCCGGACAGGTCGCCGACGAGCGCCACGGCGTCGCCCACGACGATGCTGCCCTTGCCGAGCTCGCGGGCCTTCATCGCCACGACCGCGCGGTCCTGCACCAGGCAGCGGTACCGGCCGCGGTCCACCCCCGTGACGAACCCCAGCAGCGCGTCATCGTGCTTGGGGCGCTTGCGGGTGCGCGGCCGGGAGCCGCCCCGGGCGCGGATCCGGACGTCGTCCTCGTCCAGGTGGCGGCCGCCCCTCACGAAGCGACCTCGGCCCACAGGGCCGGGAAGTCCGGCAGGGTCTTGCCGGTGGTGGCGATGTTCTCCACCTCCACCCCGGGCACCGCGAGCCCGATGACGGCGCCCGACGTGGCCATCCGGTGGTCGTCGTAGGACTGGAACAGGCCGCCGCGCAGCGCCTTCGGGCGGATGACGAGGCCGTCGGGAAGCTCCTCGGCGTCGCCGCCGAGCCGGTTGATCTCGTTGGCCAGCGCGGTGATCCGGTCCGTCTCGTGCTTGCGCAGGTGCGCGACGCCGGTGATGCGCGACGGCGTGGAGGCCAGCGCGGCGACGGCCGCGACGGTCGGGGTGAGCTCGCCGACCTCCCGCAGGTCGGCGGTGATCCCGCGGATCTCGCCGGTGCCGCTCAGGGTCAGACCGTCCCCGGTGAACTCCACCGCGCCGCCCATCTCGGTGAAGAGGGCGCGCAGCGCGTCACCCGGCTGGGTGGTGCGGCGCGGCCAGTCCCGCACCGTCACACGGCCCCCGGTGACCAGCGCCGCGGCCAGGAACGGCGCCGCGTTGGACAGGTCCGGCTCGACCGCGATCCCGACGGCCTTGACCGGCCCGGGAGCGACCCGCCACACGTTCGGAACGCTGACGTCCACCTCGACCCCGGCGGCGCGCAGCATCTCCACCGTCATGTCCAGGTGCGGCTGGGACGGGACCGGCGGGCCCACGTGCCGGACCTCCACGCCGTTCGTGAAGCGGGCGCCGCTGAGCAGCAGGGCGGAGACGAACTGCGAGGAGCCGGAGGCGTCCAGGGTGACGCTGCCGCCCGGGACCGCGCCCCGGCCGTGGATGAGGAGGGGCAGCGCGCCGCGTCCGCCGTCGTCGATGTCCGCGCCGAGCGCGCGCAGCGCCGTGAGCAGTGGTCCCACGGGCCGTTCCCGGGCCCGGGGGTCGCCGTCGAAGGACACGGTTCCGTGCGCGAGGGCGGCCAGCGGAGGCACGAACCGCATCACGGTCCCGGCGTTGCCGACGGCCACGGCGGCGGGACCCGCGGGCGGGGCGGGGACGACGGACCAGTCCGCGCCGGCCTCGGCCACGCCGATGCCGAGCGCGCGCAGCGCGTCCGCCATCAGGGAGGTGTCGCGGCTGCGCAGCGGGCGACGCACCACGCTGGGGGTCTCGGACAACGCGGCCAGGATCAGCGCGCGGTTGGTCATCGACTTGGAGCCGGGCAGGCTGACCGTGGCGTTCACCGGACCCGAGGCGGTCGGCGCGGGCCAGTGCGGTGCGGATTCAGGCATGCCCCAAGGTTATCGGGACCGGGCGGCCGGTCCTCCGACGGCGTGCGTCGCGCCGCCCGCGGGACGGCCGCGGGTGTCATGCTGTGCCTGTCCAGCCGGAGAGCTCCGGGGAAGAGATGAAGACGGGGAGACGGGTATGGCGACGGTCGGCAAGGAGCACCACTACGACGTCCGGGTCCGCTGGACGGGGAACACCGGGTCCGGGACCACGAGCTACCGGGGCTATGAGCGCTCCCACGACATCGAGGCCCCGGGCAAGCCGCTGCTGGAGGGGTCGGCGGACGCGTCGTTCCACGGCGACGAGTCCCGGTGGAACCCCGAGGAGCTGCTGCTGGCGGCGCTGTCGCAGTGCCAGATGCTGTCCTACCTGGCGGTGGCGGCGGCGGCCGGGGTCAACGTGCTGGAGTACACCGACGCCGCCACCGCCACCATGGTCACGAACCCCGGCGGATCGGGCCAGTTCACCGAGGCGACTCTGCGCCCGGTGGTGACGGTGGCCGACGCGGACACGGTCGGGACCGCCGAGACCCTCCACGCCAAGGCCGGGGAGCTCTGCTTCATCGCTCGCTCGGTCAACTTCCCCGTGCGCCACGAACCGGTCGTCCGGGCGGCGGGCTGATCCGGGGCCGGGCCCCGGTCAGCGGCCCAGCGCGGAGACCGCCGTCCCCGCTCTCCCGCGGACCCGCCGCCCGGCCCTCGCGGTGGACCTGCGGATCCGGCCGACCGCGTGCTCGGCCTCCCATCGCAGGTGGGAGGGGCGCTTCCGCGGTTCGGTGGCGGCCAGGACCAGGGCGCCGAACAGGCTGAGGTCCTTGACCGCGGCCGCGCGCCGCCGGGCGCGGTCCTCGGGGTCGCCGCCGGTGGCGCCGCGCAGTCCGGCCAGCACGGTGGGGACCGACTGCGCGGCCAGCAGCGCGCACGCCGTGCGCGGCGCCCGGCCCGCCAGCAGCAGGAGGCCGCCGACGACCCCCGCCGCCCCTTGCAGGCGGACCAGGAGTCCGGGGTCGTCCGGCAGCCGCGGATAGCGCTCGGCCAGCCGGTGCACGGCCGGTGCGAACTCCTTGGCGCGCGGGGCCGGATCGCGCAGCGCCGCTACCCCGTCCAGGACGAACGGGACGGCGAGCAGACGTCGGGCCTGGTTGCGTAGCACTCCCACTATCGCCTTCTCTCGTGGTGCCGGGTGGAACGGAGGCCCGTGCGCGTATGGCCGCTCTCGGAGCCGTACCCAACGGCTATACCCGAGCCGACCGGGAACATCCACGACACCGAGGGGCGTTTCGGGATGTCGTCGTGGGCGCGATCTAGGCTTGGGGCATGTGCGGTCGGTACGCGCTCGCGCGCGGCAGGAACGAGATCCAGCTCGCCTTCGGCCTTCCCGGAGTGGAGGAGGCCTCGCCGGTGAACGGCGCCCCCCGGGCCTGGCCCCCACTGGAGGAGCTCGCGCCCGACTACAACATCTCGCCCGGCAGGCGCGCCTACGCGGTCCTGGGCCGCGCGCCCGGCGAGACCGGCGCGCGCACGGCCGGGCCCCGGCACCTGGCGACCCTTCGATGGGGTCTGGTGCCGTCCTGGGCCAAGGACGCCAACGTCGGCTACCGGATGATCAACGCCCGCGCCGAGACCGTGGCGGAGAAGCCGGCCTTCCGGGCCGCGTTCGCCCGCCGCCGCTGCCTGCTCCCCGCCGACGCCTACTACGAGTGGCAGCTGCTGCCCAGCGCGCTTCCCGGCACCGCCGAACCGGGCACCTCCCCGGCGACCGACCCCGACCACAAGAGCCGTAAGGCCAAGGCGAGGAAGCGGCCGTTCGCGGTGCGCTACCGCGAGGAGGCGCCGCTGGCGCTGGCCGGGGTCTTCGAGCGCTGGCGCGACCCCGAACGCCCCGAGGAGGACCCCGCGGCCTGGCTGTGGAGCTTCGCGGTCATCACCACAGAGGCCGCGCCCGAGCTCGCGCACATCCACGAGCGCATGCCGGTGGTCGTCGGCGAGCGCGACTGGGGCACCTGGCTGGACCCCGAGGCGGGCCCGGCCGACCTGCACTCGGTCATGGACTCCACCCCGGTGGCGGAGTTCGACGTGTACGAGGTGAGCCCGGCGGTCAACACCGTCCGCAACAACGGTCCGGAGCTGCTCGTCCCGAGCGCGACGGACCCCGGAGCGGATCCGGGGACGCTGTTCTGACATCCGGGCGCCGGAGCGCGTCCTCGAAGTCCCGCAGGGCGTTCTCCGCCCCCGGTGAGCTGCGGAGACCATCGTCGGTACCCCTTCGCGCCCGACATCAAACCGCTCGGAGCGGTGGAATCTTCGCATAAGCCACCGGTATGGTGGCCTACGCCATACGGCCCGGTGTTCGTAGCCGGAGTACCACCCACCGTGACGACGGTGCGTGACAAGTCAAGACCGCGGGAGCTCGCGCCATGGCGGGCTGAGAGGGCGGCCGGACCCAAGGGGCCGGTGCCGCCGACCGCAGAACCTGTTCGGGTAATTCCGGCGTAGGGAGGCGTGCCATGACGGCGCAAGACGACCGCGATGTCCGGCCCAGTGTGACCACGGGGCCCGTAAAGGGCTCGACGAAGGTCCACGTCGACGTCCCGGACCCCGCGAGGGAGGGACGCGTGCTGCGGGTCCCCCAGCGGCGGGTCGGGCTCTCCGACGGCACCCACATCGACCTGTACGACACATCGGGTCCGTACACGGACCCCTCCGAGACCATCGACCCGCACGCGGGCCTGCCCCGGCTGCGGGACGAGTGGATCCAGGACCGCGCCCCCGTGAACGGCGCGGTCACCCAGGCGGCCTACGCCAGGGCGGGCGTCATCACCCCCGAGATGCGCTTCGCCGCCGCGCGCGAGGGGGTGGAACCCGAGTTCGTGCGCTCCGAGGTCGCCCTCGGCCGGGCGGTCATCCCCGCGAACCGCCGCCATCCCGAGTCCGAGCCGATGGTCATCGGCAAGAACTTCCTGGTCAAGATAAACGCGAACATCGGCAACTCGGCGGTCACCTCCTCCGTCGCCGAGGAGGTGGAGAAGATGGTGTGGGCGACCCGATGGGGGGCCGACACGATCATGGACCTGTCCACGGGCAGGCGCATCCACGAGACCCGCGAGTGGATCCTGCGCAACTCACCGGTCCCGCTGGGCACCGTCCCGATCTACCAGGCGCTGGAGAGGGTCGGCGGCGACCCCGCCGCGCTGAGCTGGGAGGTCTACCGCGACACCGTGATCGAGCAGGCCGAGCAGGGCGTGGACTACATGACCGTGCACGCGGGCGTTCTGCTGCGCTACGTTCCGCTGACGGCCCGGCGCGTCACCGGCATCGTCTCCCGGGGCGGTTCGATCATGGCGGCCTGGTGCCTGGCCCACCACCGGGAGAGCTTCCTGTACACCCACTTCGAGGAGCTCTGCGAGATCCTGCGCGCCTACGACGTGACCTTCTCGCTCGGCGACGGCCTGCGGCCCGGCTCCGTCGCCGACGCCAACGACGAGGCCCAGTTCGCGGAGCTGCGCACGCTCGGCGAGCTCACCCACGTCGCCCGCGCGCACGACGTGCAGGTGATGATCGAGGGCCCCGGGCACGTTCCGATGCACAAGATCGCGGAGAACGTCCGGTTGGAGGAGGAGCTGTGCGGCGAGGCCCCCTTCTACACGCTCGGCCCGCTGGCCACCGACATCGCGCCCGGCTACGACCACATCACCTCGGCCATCGGCGCGGCCCAGATCGCCTGGCACGGCACCGCGATGCTCTGCTACGTCACCCCCAAGGAGCACCTGGGCCTGCCCGACCGGGACGACGTCAAGACCGGTGTGATCACCTACAAGCTGGCCGCGCACTCGGCCGACCTGGCCAAGGGGCATCCCAAGGCCCAGGAGCGGGACGACGCCCTGTCCCGGGCGCGCTTCGAGTTCCGCTGGCAGGACCAGTTCCACCTCGCCCTGGACCCGGAGACCGCGCAGTCCTTCCATGACGAGACCCTGCCCGCCGAGCCGGCCAAGACCGCGCACTTCTGCTCCATGTGCGGACCGAAGTTCTGCTCCATGAGGATCAGCCATGACGTCCGCAGGTTCGCCGAGGACAACGGGCTGTCCACGGTCGAGGCGATCGAGCGGGGGATGCGGGAGAAGGCGGCCGAGTTCGCGGACGGGGGAAAGCGGGTCTACCTCCCACTGGCCGAAGGTGAGGCACACTGAGAGGACCCCGCGGCCGCGCTCCGGTCTTTCAGCGGTAGACCGGAGCGTGGTCGCGGCGGTTCCCCGGTCAGGATCATCGGTGGGACGGGGCGCCTGTACGACCACCGACAACCGGGTGGCCCGGCCCCGGTCGACGACCTAGCCGGGCTTCCTGGCGCTGGCCAGCAGGTGGACGCCCACGTAGTCGTCGGAGCTGGCGGCCTTCAGCTCCATCTCCACCAGCCGGTTCAGGGCGCGGGGGTCGCTGCCCAGCACCATCTCCACGGTGGAGGCGGACAGGACCGTGCGGGGCTTGACCCACTCCAGCTCCAGGCCCGCGTCGGTGAGCAGCTCGCCGAGCTGCTCGGCGGTGAAGCACCGGGTGATGGTCCCGTCGGGCCACGGCACCAGCAGCACGTCGGCGTTGGGGGCGTAGCTGAGCTCGGGCCAGCAGTCCTGCTCGGCGAGCAGGGCCATCCCCAGGACCACGGAGTCCACGCACAGCAGGGTGCGGCCGCCCGGCCGCAGGACGCGGGCGATCTCGGCGAGGGACGCCTCGGTCACCAGGTGCTGGGAGAGCACCCGGTTGTCGGCGATGACGCCGTCGAAGACCTCGGACGCGAAGCTCGTCAGGAAGGTGGAGTCGCCGACGACCGGGCGCAGCCGGCCCGCGGGACGGTCGCGTTGGACCGGGGCGTGCCCGTTGACCAGCTTCAGCGTCCGCCGCGGCGCCATCTCCACGGACGGCAGCAGTGTGACGACGTCGTGACCGGCGGCCACGGCGCGCGACGAGCCGCGGAACTCCGGGCCGGACAGGTCGAGGATACGCCCCGGTTCGCGGGGCAGCCAGCGGGTGAGCTGGGCGGCGGCCACCGCCCAGTAGAACCGCCAGTAGGCCGACAAGGAGTCGGCCGTCGCGAAGTGCGCCGCGGTGGGGCGGGCGGCCGGAACACCGGCCACGGGGTCTGCGGATGATCGTGATGCCGTCAGCTGTGCTGCGGAACCGGAGGACGGACGCACGCACACTCCTCTCCCATCACCGGGTGTCGGACACCCGGTCTCCTTCGGCGGCGTATCCCGCGCGAGGGGCCGAGATTCCGGTTCTGTGCCGGGACCTCGCCGAACGCCGCCGCCGAGGGCTTCTGTCCCCACTTTTGCACGGCGCACCCGGTGGATACAGCCGATGCGGGAAGTTTCTTCGCCGGTGGCGGGGCCACGGCTGGGATGCCTCGGGGCGGTGTGGTCGCGGTCCGCCGGGAGTCCCCTACTCCCGTTCTCCCAGGAATCAGCGGCCGCCAAACGTTGTTCACATCGACATCACCGCAAGGGATCCCGTCCGCGTCGCGGGGGGACACCGGAGGGCGGACCAACGCGCGCCGGTGGTGGTGCGAGAGCGAAGGCAGGTCGATGTCGGCTTCTATCGAAGAGCGCCCCGTGCGCGTGCGGCGTCCTCGGAGCGTGCGTCCGGGATCGTTCCCGACGTATGGTGAGGTTGCGGTTGCCGCAAGGGAGAACCGCGCGAGGAGGCCGACGGGGTTGAGTCAGGGGCAGGAGACCATCGACGAGCGGGGGGCTCGGTTCGAACGGGACGTCATGCCGTTCTTGGACCAGTTGTACTCGGCCGGGCTGCGCATGACGCGCAACCCGACCGACGCCGAGGACCTCGTGCAGGAGACGTTCGCCAAGGCGTTCGGCTCGTTCCACCAGTTCAAAGAGGGAACGAACCTCAAGGCCTGGCTGTACCGGATCCTCACCAACACCTTCATCAACTCCTACCGCAAGAAGCAGCGCGAACCCAGGCAGGCCGGGACCGAGGACGTCGAGGACTGGCAGCTCGCGCAGGCGGCCTCGCACTCGTCCACCGGCCTGAAGTCCGCGGAGGCGGAGGCGCTCGAACACCTCCCCGACACCGACGTCAAGCGCGCGCTCCAGGAGCTTCCCGAGGACTTCCGCATCGCGGTGTACCTCGCAGACGTGGAGGGATTCGCGTACAAGGAAGTGGCCGAGATCATGGACACGCCGATCGGTACCGTGATGTCCCGGCTGCACCGTGGTAGACGCCAGTTGCGATCCATGTTGGAGGAGTACGCGCTGGAGCGCGGCTTCCTCTCCGCGCAGGCACGGGAGTCCGTGGGCGCGGCGAACGGCGGGGCAACTCGGAGGGACCAGCGATGAGCCGCGACGAACCGCAAGCGACACCCTGTAGCGAGGTACTCGACAAGGTCTACGCCTACATCGACGGCGAGCTCGAGGAAGACGGCTGCACCGACATCCGGAAGCATCTGGAGGAGTGCGGCTCCTGCCTGGAGGAGTACGGCCTGGAGGAGGCGGTGAAGCGGGTGGTGGCCAAGTGCTGCGGGTGCGATCCCGCTCCGGAGAAGCTGCGCGCCAAGGTGCTGAACCAGTTGGCGGAGGCCTGCGGGGACCTCCGTTCGCGCGAGGCGCTGACGGAGTAGCCGCCGAATAACGACGCGCGGGGGCGGCAGCCGGGTTTACCGGCGGCCCCCCCCCCCCGGGGGGATTGGGGGGGGTTTGGCCGGATGAGGCCGGTTGGGGGGGGGGGGGGGGCGACCGGTTCGGGCGTTGGCGCCGGCCCA